>CAVZBT010000025.1:0-12942 GCA_963773605.1 uncultured Acidobacteriota bacterium | reverse complement strand
CAGAGCTCGATGCGATTGCGGCAGTCGTTATCGGAGGAGCAAGCCTGAGCGGGGGCAAAGGCACCGCCTTCAACACTCTGCTGGGTGTGCTCATCCTGGGAATGATCGGGAACATCATGAACCTCATGAATGTCCCGGGCTACCCGCAGCAGGTTATCAAGGGGTTGATCATCGTGTTCGCCGTCCTCCTGCAAGGACTGCAACGCCGTCCGGATGCTTAGTACATCGCGTGGCGAGTCGCCATGCTGATCCTGCCGCTTGCGGCTCGGGCCTGAACTTTGTCCGGAGTTCGAGACCCCTTGAGTGGGCTTGGACTTGGTCCTGGGATGAGGGGAGGGATGACCAGTCCAATCAGGCTCAATGTATCCAACCTGGCGCGCGTGCCGGCAGCAGTGCGGGTCCCGGGATATGACAGGGCCGGGATCGCGCCGGGCATCGTGCACATCGGGGTCGGGGGATTTTTCCGCGCGCATCAGGCCGTCTACCTCGACGATCTGCTGTTCGCCGGGGGCACCCTGAAGTGGGGCGTGTGCGGCGTCGGGCTGCTCGAGCACGACCGTCGCATGCGCGACGCGCTGCAATCCCAGGATTGCCTGTATACAGTGCTGGAATGCAATGCAGGGGGGGAGCAGGCCCGCGTCATCGGGTCACTGATCGAATACCTGTATGCCCCGGACGACCCTGAGCGCGTGCTCAAAAAAATGGCCGCAGCGGGCGGGAGCTCCCGGTGGTCGACCCCATGGTCGAGATCCTGCGGAAGCGCGCGCTTCTGGGCGGAGCCGACCCCAAACCGCTGCTCGGCACCCCGAACCTGTTCGGCGAAAACCTCCTCCGCTCGCGCCGGTTCGTGGACTACCTGACGGAGGCTTTGAAGAACCTCTACGAGAAAGGGGCTCGGGCTGCCCTCGGGGAAGCGGTCAAACCTGGGGGCGCGGGATCCTGAAGCCACCGAATCCCGATGTGCCACCCTTTCCCCAGCCTTAGGCCACTTCCCAGCCGGGGCGGTAGCTTTCCTTGAGGAACTTGTCTGCCTCCGGGGCGTTGGTCGACTTTCATGGCCTTGGCGTCCCAGTACATCTTCTTGCCCACGCGCATGGCGACCAGGCCGAGCAGGCCGATCTCCGTCAGACGCGGCGCCGTATTCGAAATTGGCGCTGGCGGGCGTGCCGCCTTTGCAGGCGTCGAGCCAATCGCGGTGATGGCCCTTGGAGCGGGGCAGCGTCTTGGCGGGGCGCTTGTAGGTCTCATCCTTCGCACCGGGCAGCAGGCGTGGGCCTCCCGCCCAGCCGGCGCAGGTGATCATGCCTTTGTCGCCGACGAACAGGATGCCGTTGCCGCTGGCGCCGAGCTGGTCGTCCTCTTCCAGTCCTTCCGGGCGCGGTGGCATCAGCCCGCCTTCGTACCACGTGAATTTGACGGCGGCATCTTGCCGCGCGGGCCGAAATGGTAGGTGTAAAGGCCGCCCACCGGGGCGATGTAGGAATCCACCCCGCCGGCGGCGTGAAGCCTCGATGCTGAGCGGTTCGCGCAGGTCCAGCGCCCAGAGGCCGGGATCGAAGTTGTGGCAGAAGAAATCGCCGATCGGCGCGGTGCCGAAATCCCAGAAATCGCGCCAGGTGACCGGCGAGTAGGCCGAGCTGTAGGGGCGCGTTTCCCGCGGTCCGAGCCAGAGATCCCAGTTGACGCCCTTGGGGACGGGCTCCTCCGGCGGCCGGCCGCGCGAGGTGCTTCTTGTTCCAGCGGGTGGCGTTGGTCCAGGCGTGGACCTCGCGCACGTCGCCGATGGCGCCGTCCCAGATCATTTCGCAGGTCTGGCGGATGCCATCGCCGGAATGGCCCTGGTTGCCCATCTGAGTGGCCACGCCGGTTTCCTTGGCCACCTTGGCCACCAGGCGCGCTTCCCAGACGTTGTGGGTGAGCGGCTTCTCGCAATAGACGTGTTTGCCCTGCGCGCATCGCGGTCACGCAGACGTAGGCGTGCTGATGGTCGGGCGTGGCGCAGAGGATGGCGTCGATGGCCTTTTCCTTCTCCAGCATCACGCGGAAGTCCTCGTAGTCCGCCACCTTGTAGTTCGGCGTCTTCTGCCGAGTAATGCTTCTCGATCTCGGCCTTGACCGGGCAGGCGGCCGGCGTTGCCCTTGTAGTAGAAGGCGTTCAGGTCGTGGAACTCGATGGGGTCGGCCACGGCGATGATCTGCGCGTCCGGCTGTTGAAACAGCGCGCGCAGTGTTGGTCCGGCCCTGGCCGCCGCAGCCGACGATGGCGATGTTGACCTTCTCGCTCGGGGCGACGAACTTCGCGCCGCCCAGGACGTGGCGAGGAACGATGGTGAACGCCGGCGACCGCGGCGGCGGTGCCGCCGATGAACTTGCGCCGGCTAAGATTGAGACCCTGTTTTTCTGTCATGTTGCAGCGACCTCCGCGCCGCCCGCTTGGCCTTAAGGAACGAACACGACGCCTCTCACGATTTGGCAGTCATTTCTATCCCCAAAGGGGCACGCCCGCAAGCGAATTTGCCTGCACAGGGATCCGCCTGTGCCCAACGGCTCATTGTGAAGTGCGGCGGCTCGACGCCGCTTTGGTGGTGGCGCCTCGGCGCCACCGAAGGCCGGGGTCACAGGGCCGCATCTCGCAATTCGGCGTGGCGCCGAGGCGCGAACATCCTGCCGCAGGACGGGTGAAAGCGGCGCCGAGGC
Source organism: uncultured Acidobacteriota bacterium (assembly GCA_963773605.1). GTDB lineage: Bacteria > Acidobacteriota > UBA6911 > UBA6911 > UBA6911 > CAVZBT01. Next base: position 10,245 of record CAVZBT010000025.1, on the reverse strand, counting down.
GCCGCACTCCAGATTCCATCACGGGCCCGACTGCGTGGTCGCAACGGGTCTGGATCCGGAGGCTGCCAGCTTCCTCACCTGTTCCCTACGCGAACCCCTTGTGCAGACTCAGGCGCCGCCGCGAGGTAGCGCTGGAGCTGTTCGATTGCTCCCGGCGCGTCGTGCCTGCGCTGGAGGATATCGGCGAGGATCAGGTGCACCTGGGGTATGCGGTGCAGGGGGTCCATCTGCTCGGTCTTCCTCCCGCTGCGCTCGGCCGAGTCGAGCCGGTTCATGTAGTAGTATGCCGCGGCGTTCAGATAATACGCGTCGACGAAGTCCACGGGATCGAGATTGATGGCGCGATCGGACAACTCCACCGCGACCTGCCAATTGCGCTCGACCGCGGCGAGCCGGGCGAGGTGGATGTAGGGTCCGACGTAGTTGTGGTCGACCTCCACCGCCTTCGACAGCGCCGCTTTGGCTTCGTCCAGCCGCTGCGTGCTTTGATAGACCTGCCCCAACCCGAACCAGGCAGCCGCATAATTGGGGTATATCTCGAGTGCCGATCTGAGGTGCCGCTCGGCGTCGGCGAGGTCATTCTTCCGGAATGCCTTCTCGAAACGCTCAAACGCTTTCCGGGCGGGCTTGGGGGCAGCCATATCGGTGGCGCTCACCGTCGTCCCCCGGACCTTCGACAGCGGGTAGAGCACGATCGTGCCCACATCGATCTGCCCGACCGAACTGCCCGAATCAAGCATCACGGGAGTGGACCGGTAGCCGGCGAGGCGGGCGCGCACTTCGCAACCCATCAGGTTTATGGGCGCCTGCCGGTCGAAGGCGCTCGAGCTCGCCGATGATTGAGTCCCCCGCCCGCCGAAGAGGTCCGCGGCAGAACCCGATTCATCACTGGCATCCGGCAGCACGCTTGCAGAGCGGTTGATCCCGCCGATCTGAAAGGAGAAATTGCCTCTGGCGTCGACGTACGTTTCCCTTGTGACACGCCCGTTGCAGTTGCGTTCGATGACGACGCCCGTGGGCAACGGCGCCCCGTTCTCCTGGACGACGACTCCGGAAACGAAAATCATCTGGGGCCGGACCTGCGGTCGATCCGCTGACGGTTTCGGGCGAGAGACGGATGGAGCTGTCCTGCTTGGCGCGGTCCCCCCCGCCCCGTCTTCCGCCGGCTTGGGCCGCAAGGTTTCGCGGCGTCGCGGCGCCGAGCACGATCAGGCAGGAAATCACTATGCCAAGGAGTCCGGTTGATTTCATGGCCATTCCCTCTGCTGTGGAAAGTTAAAGCCCGGCTTCGGAGACAGTAGTTACCCGACAGCCCAGGTGGCTCTGCCCGAACATTCGCACTGTGGTTTGTGGAGCTGGAAGTACACCCACCTGCGTCTCACAGTACTCCGGCGCGGCGGGAACGACAATGGAAATCACGAGTCCCGGAGACGGCACGGGGCACGCCGACTCGCGCCGGCCCGCACCCAATCCGCGCGGAACCCGGCTCGGGTCCGCCGGCACACCATCCAGCACCCCTAATCGCTTGCGTCTGCGGCACGATTCGCGATAGAACTGCGCGAATCAAATACGGAGACAGGAGGCATACATGAGCGAGGTCTTGAACATCCGTCCTGATGGAGCGCTGGACCTTCTGAGCCTGGGTGCCCTGGTACACCGGCTCGATCCCGGGATTGTCCCTTTCCGCAAGGCGACAGAATGCCGCATTCACGTCAGCGGGGGGGAGTTCAACGTCGCAGCCAATCTCGCCGACTGCTTCCGGATGAATACCGGTATCGCCAGCGCCATGGTCGATTACCCCATCGGCGACCTCATCGCCGAACGGGTTCGGGCCATGGGGGTGAAACCCTTCTACAGGCGTTTCAAGCACAACGGTGTAAACGGGCCGAATATGGCCACGGTCTACAGCGACCGGGGTCACGGGGTGCGGGCGCCGGTGGTGTTCTACAACCGTTCGAACGAAGCGGCCGCCCTGCTGAAACCGGGCGATTTCGATTGGAACGGCCTCTTCAAGGCGGGTGTGCGCTGGTTCCACAGCGGCGGCATCTTCGCGTCGCTCTCGGCCACGACAGGCGAACTGATCGTCGAGGCGATGCAGGCGGCAAAACAGGCCGGCACCGTAACCAGTTTCGACCTGAACTTTCGCGAAAAGCTCTGGAACATCTGGGGCGGCCAACAGAAAGCCGTCGAGGTGGTGCACCGCATCGTGGAACACGTCGACGTGCTGGTCGGGAACGAAGAAGACCTCCAGAAGGGGCTCGGCATTCCTGGACCGGAAGTCGCCGCGAAATCGAAGCTCGACCCCAGCACCTTCTTCGCCATGATCGACAAGGTCGTCGGCAAGTACCCGAACGTCAAGGGGGTCGCCACGACTCTGCGCGACGTGCACTCGACCGATCACCACAGCTGGGGAGCCGTCGCGTGGGTCTGCGGCAAGATGTATCAGTCTCCTACGGCCGAGCTCCACATCCTGGACCGCATAGGCGGCGGCGACGGTTTCGCGTCCGGCTTCTTTTACGGCCTCCTGTCGGGCGAGACCCCCGAAGAGGCCGTGAGACTGGGCTGGGCGCACGGCGCAATGCTGACGACATTTCCGGGCGACACCACGATGGCCACGGTCGAGCAGGTGCGCGCATTCGCCAAGGGCGGCTCGGCCCGCATCCAGCGCTGACCAGTGTGCGCACAACCCCAATCCCCGATGGGAACGAGATGACCCGGTGTGTGTTCCACGATGTGGGTCCCGGAGCGCGCGACCGCAGGCTCTTCGAGATCGTCGAGCAGGCCTATGCGCAAAAACAAAAGGTGGTGGTTTTTGCCCCGGGCGAGGAGCGCGCCCGCGACCTGGACCGCCTGCTCTGGATCATGAAGCAGGAATCTTTCATTCCGCACATGGTCGTCCGGGAGCCGCAGCTCGCGGAACCGCTGCCGGTTGCCCTCGTTACCGCGGAGTCGAATCCCATCGAGGCCGCCACGCTCATTGCCGACGGACACTGCTCGCTCGAGTTCGCTCTTCGCTTCGAAACGGTGCACGAATTCGTCGACCGTTCGTCGCCCAAGATGCAGCAGGCCTGCCGCAACCGCTATCGCGCCTACCAGACCCGCGCCGCCTCCGTCGAATACTTGAAATAGGGGACGGACCTGGATAAATCTAACCTTTCCTGCTATTTATGCGGGAAACACCTGTCAAATCGGCCCCTAATCGCAAGTTTCCGTAATTCTGGATTTTAGCGGCAAAGCACGGCGCCGTTTCGTCACGCCAGGTGAACAAGCAGGTGGCAGACAGCGCCGCCCCTGCGGACCGACTCCACGAGGTCGACCCGGAACGGCCGCCCGAAGGCGTTCTCGAATATCGCCTGGTGCGTGGCCCGCGTGCAGTTGCAGTGGATGTCGTTCGGTTTCGACGGCCGGCTGCGGAGCACGGGGCAGTAGCAGCCGTGTTCGCGCGAATTGAATCGTATGTGGACCGACTCGCCTTCCCGCCAGACGCCCTTTTCCCCGAAAACCTTGCGGTAGGCCACCAGCAGCTTCTCCATGTCGTCGCGGCCCTGTATTGAGATGTCCTGCTTGAACTGATGGCGCCGATAGCAGCCCCGGCCGCAACTCTCGAGCAGTTTCACCTTCGTCTTTTCATCGAGTTCGGTGTCGATCGCGTCCAGCAAATCGGAGAGCCAATTGTCGGTGAACTCTTTCTCGCGTTGCAGCTTCGTCGCCGCATCGGCTTCCTGGCCGGCGACCTGTCTGTCGCCAGCTTCGAGTGCTAAGAAGGCACCGCAGCACAGTCCGAACCCGGCCGATTTCTGCAGAAACTCCTTCCGGTTCATAGCTTACCTCCGGGACAGATCTTCATATTGGTTCCGGCAATCCTACTCCCTGGACGCGCCCGGCGCGCGTGGATCTTGTACGTGCCCTGAGTTCCTCGACCGTCCCGCGGCTGCAGCTCAGTCGGGGAGTACGCCTTGCGCTGCCCGCCAAGACTCAAAAATCAGGACCCGGGTAAGCCGTGTTGAATCCCTTCACCGAATGCCAGATCGCGCGGTTCAGCACGTGCTCCGGTGCCGCGTCCGGCTCGTCGAAATCCATGCGCAGGGACTCCTCCGCGAGGCGCCGGGCCAAGCCTTTCAGCGCCGCCAGCGGCGGATTCATCTCGTCGAGCGGGATCGCGTTGGGCAGTGCCGCGTAGGGGGAGAAATCCGGTTCCGACGCGAACGCCGAAAACATCGGCTCGGCCGCGAGGTCGAACTGGTTCGACGGCGGCAGGCCCAGGATCTGCTCGATCGTGCGGTACATGTTGATGGTCGTGTAGAACGTGCTGTCCACCGCCTTGCGTCGCGCCCAGGGGCTGATCACCATGCCGACCGTGCGGTGGCCGTCGACGTGGTCCAGCCCGTTCTGCGCATCGTCCTCGGTGACGAAAATCGCGGATTCTCTCCAGTAGCGGCTGTGCGAGATGGCCTCGACCAGGCGGCCGAGCGCGAGGTCGTTGTCGGCGACGCAGGCACGCGGCGTCGGATAGCCCGGCGCGGTCCCATTGGTGTGGTTCTGGGGCAGCAGCATCAGGACGAGGCCGGGCAGCTTCCCGTTTTTCTCGAACTCGACGAACTCCTTCAGGAATTCGTCGAGACGCACCTGGTCCGGGATCTTCATGTTGAAGCCGGCGTACCGGGGATGGTAGATCTCCCGCAACCCGCGGACGATCGGCCGGGCTTTGATGCCGATCCTGCCGCCGCCGCTTTTCCAGTCCGCGTAAATTTCCGCCCAGCCGGCAGCCGCTGGGGTGATGGTCGCGATCCCGCGCTCCCCATAGGCGCGCGCGGCGACCCGGTGCGCCCGCGCGTTGTCCCAGAGAAAATCGGTGGGCGCGAGCAGCATAGGGTTCGCGTCGTTGCGCCCGTTCCCGTACTTATGAATCCAGTCGCTCGCGTACCCCTGGGTACACCAGCGGTGCCCGAGCGCCGACTGGTCGCCCGGGGCGTAGTAGTTGTCCAGCAGCACATACTGCTCGGCCAACGCATGGTGGTTCGGCGTAATTTCGCGGCCGAACTGGACCAGGGCGGGATCGCCGTTTCCCTGCGGCAGGTCGCCGAACACCTGGTCGTAGGTGCGGTTCTCCTTGATGACGTAAAACACGTGCCGTATGGGGGACAGCTGCCCGGGATGCATGGGGATCGGGTGCCCCGCGGCGCCGACCGGCGCCACAGGCACCTGCCGCGCGTTGTTGTTGGCCATTACCTGGCGGGTAAAGGAGGCCAGCGCCGCCGGGTCGGGAACATCGACCGCCGACACCACCCCGACGCGGTCGCGGTAACTGCGCCCTTTCCTGCCTTCCGCGACCGGGGCGACGGAACCGAAACCGTAGCCGCTGGCGATATAGATTTGCCGCTCGTCACGGGTCAGGGCCACCGCCGTGGGATACCAGCCGGTGGGTATAAACCCGAGCACAGGGCGCCCGTCTTCTCCGTCGACACGACCGCCACGGCGTTGTTGGCGCCGTTGGCGACGTAGAGCGTCTGCCGTCGCGGCTCACAGCCAGCGCGTTCGGAGCGCTCCCGAGCGGAGCCGACTGGTAGATGCGCACGTTGAGCGTCCGTACCACCCGGTCCGTCCCGGTGTCGATAACGGAGATAGAATCGCTGTTGGCATTGGCGACGTAGAGACGGTCGCCCCGCGGACTCAGCGCCATCCCGCTCGGGTGCAGCCCCACCTCGATATGGCGCAGGACTCTGTGGGTGGCCGCGTCAACCACCGAAACGGTGCCGCTGGACGGAATGCCGCGTCTGTCCAGTATCACCGGGAACTCGCCTTCCACCGCGTCGCGCGGTCCGGGCCGCCGCCCTCCCCAGTTGCTCACATAGATCTTGCGGGAAACCACCACCCCGTAAGGATAGCTTCCGACCGGGATCTGGGTCACCTTGCGGCTGGCGAGATCGACCGCGGCGAGTGCGTGCTTCAGGTTCAGTGCCACGTAGAGGGTACCGCCGTCGGCGCTCAACGCGAGCCCGCTCGGCGCCGAATCGGGGATGCCGATTGCCTCCGCCTCGCGGAACCCACCGTCCGGCTGTCGATTCAGAACCTTGACATCGTTGTCGCGGCCGCCGCCGACATAGAGCCGGCTTCCCGTCGCGTCGAACGCCACGCCGACAAAGCTGTCCCCGATCGCGATAGTCTGGACCACCGACTTCCGCGCCGTATCGATCAGGTGCAGGCTGCGCGGGCTGAAATTGCTGCCGGTGGCGACGGCCAGCAACCCGCCGTCCGGGCTGATGACCATGCCCAGCGGGCGGTCGCTGACCTCGATGTGGGTACCCGCCGGCGTCAGGGTCTGTCCTGTGGGGATCAGGATACTCCCGTCCGGCTGCCGACCAACCCTGCGCGTGGTCAAGACCGCAGCGGCCGCCGTTGCGAGAACCATCAGAACGACAAGGGCTTTGGTCGCCCGGCTTGAATGCAGCGTCATAGCTTCTCCCTGGCCCGGATTGTTACAGGAGTAATCTATGACAAACCCGCCGACATTCATACCCCGCACCAGGGGTGCGGCGCCCGAACAAGCGCCCGATGTGGTATGCGGCAAGTCGGCCGGAGCCCGGGGCCCGCCGCTTCAGTCACAATCCGGTCTGTTCCTCCTGCGGCTCATCGACCGCGGATTCCGGGTCGCGGTGAGACAATTCCGAAACGACGTCGGACAGTATCTTGCTGCGCTTTGTCGAGCGGAGTTCCCGGTTCATCCGGCGCAGGGCGACCCCGATCACATCGCGATGGTGCAGCCGGGCCCCGAACTTCTCGCTCAGGTCTAGCCACATGTTGTGCACGAGTTCGATGTCCTGCGGCCAGAGGCGCGGCGGGTGCGGCCCCAGGTTCACAAATATCGACGGGCGTCCAGGCGAAATGATCTCCAGCGAGAACGGGTGCCGAAGCTCCGGCACCCTCTCCCAGGCCTGACCAATGCGCCGGGCCAGTTCTTCCGAAACCATGCGCGCGGACACGCCGGTGACCAGGCGCGATGCCTTGAGCTTGGAAGCGGTATGCACCATCGCGTCGAACGGATTGATGCCCGGGACGACCACGAGCTCCACCGGCTTGCCCTCCTTCTCCGCCATTGCGACAACCCGCGTAAACAACTCCTGCTCATAGCCCGTGAACATCTGGCTTTCGCTCAGCAGGTACTCCCCTGCGCCGGCGGCCGAAACGCCGCGCACCGTCATGACGACGATGTCATGCTTCAGCGTGTTGGTCTTGTGAAGCACGGATTCCAGGTGGAGCAACCGGGTGTAGTCGCGCACCGCGACCAGGACGCACCCCGGCCGCACATGCATGGCGCTGTTGGAAAGGTCGGGCCGTACGTCCAGCCTGAACTGCTCGAGACCCGTCTTGACGCGCCTGGCGCGCATCATCCGCTCGGAAATCGTGAATATGACAAACAACGCCAGCATGAAAGAGACGCCCGAGAGGGTCGCGATCTTCTTGGAGAAGAGGTTGGCCAGCGCAACCGCAAACAGGATCAGGATGGTCAGCCCCAGCCCGACGGGAACTTCGAACCGGCCGACCCTTACGTTCAGCGGCACCTTGTATTCCTGATCGTGCCGCTGGTAGCGCAGCACGAGGACGCTCAGCGACTTCAGAAAGAAGCTCCACACAATCCCGAAAGCATAGGCTTCGCCGAGCAGATAGGTCTGGCCGCGGCTGGCGATGATGGTGGCACACTGGAGCAGGGTAATCATGTTGATGATGCGGTAGGTCGTGCCGAAACGCCGGTGAGGCTTCTGAAACGCGCTGTGCAGCACCCCGTCCTCAGCAACCCGGTTCATGACTCCATTGGCGCCAATGATCGAGGTGTTGACCGCACCGGAAAGGATCATTATCCCGACGGTGACCACAAAAACGTGAAACACCAGACGGAGCAGCTCGAGGTCCCGCCATGTGCATCGCCAGCCCGCCCAGCAGGTTCTCGACATAGTTGCGTCGGACGTCGTCGGGAATGATCATCGCCGCCAGTATGGTGATCACGCCGGTCGAGACTGCCGCGTAGGTGCAGACAATGGTTCCCGTGATCTTGAGGTTCTTCAGCTTTGGGGACGCGAGTTCCCGGTAAACCTGTGCCAGCGTTTCGAAGCCGCTCATCGAGAGCAGCGAGTGGCCGAAGGCAATGATAATGGCCACTACGGGAATCGTGGGCCATACGGTTCCTTTGAACCAGCCGAGCCCCTCGCTGCTGAAATGCAGGTTTGCCGCAGTCGGGGCCGGGGGTATCTGGGCCGGCCCGCGGACGATCAGGGTAATTGAGCACCAGACGAGGAACATGGCGATCATCACGGACGTCACCTGCATGATCCGGAGGGCCTTCGTGCTGGACTCGGGAATTCCCTTGATGTTCAGCCACCAGAAATAGATCGTGACGGCCAGTGCGAACATGACCGCGAACATTTCCGGCGGGATCCTCACGTCCACCCCCATGGACGCGGCGGCTTCGTTGATCAAGCGCCCCAGATACTGGCCCGCGCTGACGCTGCTGATCGGACCGGTCAGGATGTAATCAAACAGCAGTGCCGAAACGGAAAGGCGGGCGACAAATGAACCCATGGCGTCGCGGATGACGACGTAGACGCCGCCTCGCACGAACATGCTGCTGCTCTCCATATACACGGAACGGACGGCAAAGCTGAAGAGCATCACCCCGAGGATGAACCACGGCGCGCTTCTTCCGATCGCTTGCTCCGCAATGCCGCCGACGTAGTAGACAGTCGAACCGAGATCGTTCAGGACGATCGCCGCAGCGCGCCAGAACGAAATGAACGACAGCATCACCGTGCTGGCGACAACAACCTTGGTCGTAGAGGACCGATCTGAGCCGGACATGTCGAGATTCCTACGTGCAGGGCACCTGGATGACTTCACGGCCGCCTCGGCGAAGTGCCCTGGCGAGCCTTTCATGCCTGAAAGTCCACGGGTGTTTCGGCACCCCGAAAACCGCAAGCGCGCCCAGCGGCAACATGCGCCAAAGAGCCTCCAGCGGATCACGACAGAGGCAGATGTACAGACGCGGCCTGGCGCCGACGGAAGCCGCCAGCTCGCAGAGGCATTGGCACGTGGATGCCAGCGATACGGGCGGGGGGTCCAGAGCCAGGGCAAAAGGAACCGTCTGCGGGACGATGACGGCGAGGGCCGCATCGAGACCGGCCGACAAGTCCTTGGCATAGCCGAGGGCCGAGCCGGTTGCGCGCCGGGTCGTGAATACGACATTGACTCGCAGGCGCTGGGACTCGGGCAAAGCATCGAGGCGGACGGCCCGAAGATCGAACTCCTTGCCGCCGACACTGTCAGCCTGCAGAACGAGATCGTGCGACGGTTCGAACGGTTCCATAGCCCACCGAGCCCAAATGGTATGCGCGCGGGCATAAGGAAGTCATAAGGAGTGCATCAGTATTTTATTTATTCCGGGAGACGCAGCCGGTAGCCCACCCAGGGTTCGGTGAGCAGGTATTGCGGGGTTGAAGGGTTCCTCTCGATCTTCTTGCGCAGCTGATTGACAAGAACGCGCAGGTACTCGACCTCGTCTCGGTAATCCGGACCCCACACCGCTCTGCAGCAGCCGGGCATGGGAGATCGGGACATTCGGATGGGCCACCAGGTATTGCAGCAGATCGAACTCTTTCGGGGTCAGCCTGACCTCCCCGTGCACCGTGACACGCCGGGTAATGAGATTGACCTCAACGTCGTCGAACTTGAGGATCTGCGGCATGTTGGACGTGGCGCTTACGCGTCTGCAACGTGGCCCGGATGCGAGCCAGTAACTCGGGAAAGCTGAAGGGCTTGGTCACATAATCGTCGGCCCCGGCGTCGAGGGCCTGTACTTTGTCCGGCTCGCTGTCGCGCACGGTGAGCATGATGATCGCCGTGTTGGAGCCGGAACGCACGGAACGGCACGTCTCGATGCCGCCGATTCCCGGCATGTTCATGTCGAGGAGGACCAGGTCGAATCGCTCGTCTCTCAGGCGCTCCAGCGCCTCTTCGCCATTCCGGGCATCGTCGATCTCGTAGCCTTGGGCAATCAGCGCCGTGCGTAGGACACGCCGAATCTGCGGGTCGTCATCGACCACCAGGATCCGTGCAGAACTCATGCGCCTTCTCCCTCGGGGTTGGCGGGAAACCGCAGGACGAACTCGGTCCCGCGTTCGGGACTGCTCTCGACCCGGACGCTGCCCCCGTGTGCCGCCAGGATTTCGCGGGCAATCGCCGACGAGCAATACATTG
>CAVZBT010000024.1:0-61824 GCA_963773605.1 uncultured Acidobacteriota bacterium | reverse complement strand
GATTCGTTTTCTAGGTTGGTGCGGCGCGGCGGGCCGTCCTCGTGCAGTTTCTCTTCCATGGGTAGGCGACAACCCGTCTTCTCTGTGCATTGACAGCTGCCCGGATGTTCTGTCGGCATCAATTTCTGTACAATCGGCAGTATGAGAATCATCCAGATAGCCTGTCACGCCGAGCGGCGGCTTGGGCTCGTGGACGGTGGATCGATCCGGCCGCTCGCGGGTCACCATTCTGTCCACGCGCTCGCCACGGCGGCGTTCGACTCCGGGATCCCCGCCCGGGAGCTCGTGGAGCGCAGCGTCACGGGCGAGCGGCTCGAATACGACGCCATCTACCAAGGCCGCTCCGACTGGCGCATCCTCCCCGCCGCCGACCGGCCCGAGGAGCCTGCCCGGTGCCTGGTGAGCGGCACCGGGCTCACGCACGTGAAGAGCGCGCAAACCCGGCAGGCCATGCACGCGGCCCGGGGAGGAAACCACCGACAGCGCGCGGATGTATCAATGGGGCGTGGAAGGCGGGCGCCCCGCACCGGGCACCGTCGGCATCGCGCCGGAGTGGTTTTACAAGGGGCCGGGGAGCATCCTGCGGGCCCACCTGGATCCACTCTGGATTCCGGCCTATGCGGAAGACGGCGGGGAAGAGCCCGAAATCGCAGGCGTCTACATCATCGCCCGGTCGGGAGAGCCGTTTCGTATCGGCATGGCCACCGGCAACGAGTTCTCCGACCACGGCCTCGAAAGACGGAATTATCTTTATCTCGCCGCCTCGAAACTGAGAACATGCGCTATCGGCCCGGAGTTGGTGCTGGATCCGGAATTTACGCGCGTCAGCGGGATGGTGTCGATTGAGCGGGGAGGCAGCGTGCTGTGGTCCAGAGCCATTCATTCCGGCGAGGACGCGATGTGCCACAGCCTGGCCAACCTGGAGCATCATCACTTCAAGTTCGAAGCCCACCGCCGGCCCGGCGACCTGCACATCCATTTCTTCGGCGCCGACGCATTCAGCTTCGGAGAAGGGATCCGTCTCTCAGAGGGGGACGTGATGGTCGTTGACTTTCATGGCTTCGGCCGCCCTCTGCGAAATCCGTTGCGGGTGGAGACTGGGCCGGCAAGCCGGGTGACGGCCAAGCCATTGTGAGGCCGGAGCCACGGACCTTCAGGCCCCCCGGCCTCGGGAGAGCGAGCGATGAACCGCAGACACTTCCTCCACTCATTCGCAGGTGCCGGAGGCGCAATGATGGCTGCAGGAGCGTTGGCAGCCCCGTCGTCCAAAATGAAGATCACCCGGGTCCGGTATTATCAGTCCACGGGTGACGCGGCTCAGAGAAAAAGCCGCGTGCCCGCGCTCTTCAACCAAAGCACGAACGTGGTCGTCGTCGAAACCGACGCCGGCGTCAGCGGGATCGGAGAAGGCGGCGCGAAGGACACGATCGAGCAGTGCGCTGCCGCCATCATTGGCATGGATCCGTTCCGGACAGAGCAGATCTGGCAGGTTCTCTACCGCGGTTATTTCTATCCGGCCGGCAGAGAGAAGCTGCACGCCATCGGCGCGCTGGACACGGCCCTGTGGGACATCAAGGGCAAGGCGCTCGGAGTGCCGGTGTATCGCCTGCTCGGCGGTCCTACACGCGAGCACGTGGAATGCTACGCCACCGGTTACCCGGCCCGAAGCACGCTGAAGGAGACCGCGCGCGCGTGCGTGGATGCGGGTTACCGCGCCTTCCGCATCGGCCCGGCGGACGGGAACCCCTGGGACCGATTCGAGATGATCCAAAAGACCCTCGAGCACTGCAAGGACGTGAGGGAAGGCGTCGGGAAGGATGGGGCGTGGGCCATAGATTTTCATACACGCTTCGACATGGCAGATGCCGTGCGTCTTGCCGGGCTCGTCGAGCCGCTCGGGCCCTATTTCGTCGAGGACCTCGTCCGCTCGGAGAACCCGGCGGTGTATCGGACGCTGCGCGGGCAGGTAAAGGTGCCGATCGCCGTCGGCGAACAGTTCGGGGCCCGCTGGGACATCAATGAACTGATCGAGGGGCACCTGATCGACTACGCGCGCGTCGCCATTCCGAACGTGGGCGGTATCACCGAGTTCATGAAGATCGCCGCCCTGTGTGAAACGCACTACATCGGCCTGATCCCGCACTTCACCGGGCCGATCTCGGAGGCCGCCCTGGTTCATGCCGCGGTGTCCTTTTCCGGGCCGGTCCTGATGGAGATGCTCCCGCGCGCAACCGCGCCCATGCCGCACCTCCCCAGGTGCTTCGATTTCCGCGACGGCAAACTGTGGCCGAATGAGCGGCCGGGCCTGGGAGTGGAATTCGACGACAGCAAGCTGACGGAGATCGCGACGATATCGGAATACGCCGCCCCGATGTCCATCTACCGCCGCCCGGACGGTTCGGTCACGAACTGGTAGACCAAATCCCGGGAGTCTGCGCCGCACGCTGAATGCCGCAGGGAGCGGGCGACACGAATAGAGCCGTGCGTCTCTCCGGGGCTCGAAGACCTCAGGGATGTTCGTGCCCGTGTCCTTCCACGGGACCCTTGGCGGCTTCGTACAGGCCCTCCACGTAGTGGATGTATTCGACATAGGCCTTCACATACTCACGGCCCCCCGCGACGTCGGCCTTGTCGTAGCCGCTCTTCTCAACCGCCTGATGAAAACGCGCGTGGAGGCCTTCGTGTACCGTGTCGGTCAGGAGCGTGAGCAGAGCTTCGGCCGACCGGGTTTCGATGGCCTTGTCGCCCGCGGCAATTGCCGGACCGGGATCCCGGCCCGCCGGTTTCAAGCCGGTATAGGGCGCCCCTTCGCCGGCGCGATGGACCCGCACCAGCGTCTCGAAAAAGTAGGTGTCCGCAAGTTCTTCGGCCCGCGGGCCGAGCTTGCGCACGGCCAAGGTCTTCTGGAAGGCAGCCCTGATCTCCGGCTCATCCGCCTTCTGGACCCACGGAAGGACGAGGCTTACGTTGCCGCTCTCGAGCGCCTTGCGTGCGGCGGTCACCACCGGCCCGTCCAGTCCATCGCAATGGGCCAGGATTGCGGTGGGGAACAGCAGCACGGCCGCGGACGCCAGCGCGACCGCGACCAGGAAAGTCGTCAGGTTCCTGTTTCTCATCGGAGTCTCTCCTTGGGTGGGTACCGGTCACGGCAATGTGAATATACATTCACTACCCGGCCTCAAAAAAATCACTTTGTTTTGAGTGCGGAGCAGAACATCGGCCAGGCTCTTTGCACGTGCCGGGTCACGTCGAATTTCCCGCCGCTGAGATTCCAGAGGATCGCGGCCGGCTGGATCAGCCCCAGAAACATGACCGAGGCGGTGTCCGGGTCGATGTCCCGCCGAATTCGACCCTCCCGCTGGCCCTGGGTCACAATTGCGGCCACGCGCTGCAGGTATCCCCCGACCATCGCCCACACCTGGGCCTTCCTCTCGGAACGGCCATCGTGCAGCTCGTCGGAGAAAAGAACCCGCAGAATCCCCTCGTTTTCGCGGATGACGCGCACATGGGCCATCAGGAGCCGCCGGAGCCGCTCGAGCGCATCGGGTGTCTGCTCGAGCACCGTGGTGACATTCGTCTGAAGCCGCGCGCGGATCAGGGCGATGACGGCGCCGAGCAGGGCGTCCTTGCCCGGATAGTGGCGGTAGAGCGCCGAAGGGACCAGCCCCACTCTCCGCGCCACCCGGGCGACGCTGAGGCGCTTGAGCCCATCGGTGGCAATCAGGCTGAGTGCGGCCTGCGCGTACTGCTCCTGCCTCACGTCCGAACGCAGCTTTTCCAGGGCCATGTCCCCCACCAAGTGAATACCTGTTCACATTGTGAGCGCGGGCTGCCGTGCTGTCAACCGGAAACGTGTTTTCCTGGGACAGGCAACGTGGGACCACACCGGTGTCCTGCGGCCACAATGGACTTCGATCCCGGCTGCCCTGATGGGATAATAGTTTCCGGTACGAATACCCTCAATGCGGTGGGCAGGCGGTTATGAAGCCAGTTGATTTCCAAAGAGCGCCGAAGTGCCCGGGCGGATCGCCATCGCGCCGCGATTTTCTCCGGTATGTGGCGGCTGCCGCGCTGGTCCCCCCCGCAGCCGGGGTCCCGGTTGCCTCATTCCCCGGCGAGCCGCTGCAGCGCGCGCCGCGCGCCTTGACGGCGATCGGTTTGTGCAAGCGGTATGGATTTGCGGAGGTCCGTCAGACCCTGGCCCGTCTCCTCGACGAACTGGGCAGTGTCCGCGCGCTCGTCAAAGGGAAACACATCACCGTGAAGCTGAACCTCGTGAACACCTCCCGGGAACATGTCGACGGGATCCCGCTCTGGCTCACGGTCACGGTGCATCCGGCGGTCGCGATGGCTCTTGGCAGCCTGCTGGTCGACTACGGTGCCCGGCAGGTCACTTTCTGCGACCAACTCCCCTTCCGCGAATTGGAGGAGGCGGTGTTCGCGGGCTACGGCTTCGACGCAAAGGCGTTCAACGACGTGATGGACGGGCGTGCCCGTTTTGCCAACACACGCAACCGCGGGGCTTTCGACAACTACGCCGTGGTCAGGGTTCCCGGGGGCGGCGATCTGGCCTCCGCCTGGGAAGTCAACCAGACCTACACCAAAACCGATGTGCTGGTTTCCCTCGGCAAGCTCAAGAGCCACGTCTCGGGGGGATGACCGGCGGGATGAAAAACCTGTTCGGCATTCCGCCCAGCAGTCTCTACGGAGACGACCTGAAGGACCACCCCGACGAAGACGCGCTGGACTACCGCAACGGCGTCATGCACACGTGCACCCGCAAGCCGCTGACCTCCGCGGATTATTTCACGGGGAAGCCGGTGCCGGGGGATCACGGGAACAACGTCCCGCGCTTTATCGTGGACCTCAACGCGGCGTTTCCGATCGACCTGGTCGTGATCGATGCCATCAGCGTCATTCAAACGGCCGAGGGATGGTGGAACGGCTCGATGGTCTCGGTCACGCGCCCCGGCCTGGTGTTGGCCGGGCGCAACGCCGTCTGCACCGATGCGGTGGCGACCGCGGTGATGGGGTTTGACCCCGAGGCTCCGGACCGCACGTACCCGTTCGCCAACGGCATCAACTACCTCGCCCTGGCCCGGCGCCGGGGCATGGGGGAGAATCGGCTGACGCAGCTGGAAGTCGCCGGCGTCGACCTGGACTCTGCCCGTTTCGAATATCAGCCGACCTACCGGCGCATTCGTCCTGAGCGGTGATCCGGGGCCACACGTAAACGATTGGATCACGATGTCGAATCTCTCCGCCCAACCGCAAACCGTCTGGACCACCGCGGGCGGTGCCAACTCCAGGCGCGGCGTATTCCGCGGCAATGTCGAGATCGCCGCGAAACCGGCCCGCGCGCTGGTGGCGCTCGGGTCGGTGCAGGCTTCGGTGGTCTTCGATGCCAACGACCGCACGTTCGTCGCGGATATGGCCGGCGGCGTGCAGGCTTTCACCCACGGTGGCCGGCTCTTGTGGCAGAAGCGTTTGGAGGGAGGGATTTCCGCGACCCCCGCTGTCCACACGGATGGGGGGATGCTGTTTGCGGGCACGCATGCCGGCTGGGTGTACGCGCTGGATGCTTCCAGCGGCTCGGTCGCGTGGCGGACCGAGATCCCGACGAAGGCCGATGCCAGGATACTCTCGGATCTGCTCTTTGTCCCGCGGCGCGGGGCGATCGTTCTGAGCAGCTGGGGCGGACGCTTCGTCGCGCTCGATCGCGCGACCGGGAAGGAGCAGCAGTCCTGGGATGCGGGCATTTCTCCCTGTGCCGCCGCAGCGGCCGATGGGGACGAAAATATCTATTGCCTGCGCGCGGCCTGGAAGGCGGGAGTGCAATTCGTGCGCATTGGAATCGATGGCAAAGAAGCCATCCTGCACCAGCAGCCCGAGAACGAAGCCCCTGCCAATCGGGCGCTGGTCGCCTGCGCGCCGGTGCTGGATCAGGAGCGCAAGGTGGTTTACTTCGTTGCGAACGCCGATCGCAGCGGGACCCTCAGGGCCTGGTCGCTCGAGCGCGGGCAGGAAATCTGGAGCCGGCACTTCCCGGCTGCGGTCGGTGCGACCCCGGCGGTGGCGCTGGACGGGGTGATCACGGTGGCCGATAGGGGAGGCTTCGTGCACGCCGTGGCGCCGGATGGCTCGCTCACGTACCGGTATGCCTCGGGGAGCGACTATTTCCTGGCCGGCGGGGTATGCGATCGGAGCGGGACGGTATTCGTCGCCGACTCCCTCGGGGTGGTCCACGTCATTGGAGCCAACGGCGTCGGCCGCCCGATCTTCGAACTCCCCCGCTCCGTGCAGGCGCGCCCTTCATTCGACCTCCGGGGAAACCTCTACGTGCCCGCGATGGACCGGCACGTCTACATCTTTGCCGACACGCAGAATCACTGAGGCCTTTTTGAGTCGGCGCCCAGGCGCCGACCGGCGCGGCCGGCAGCCACAAGTGTGGAAGTGCGGCGGCTCGACGCCGCTTTGATGGAGGCGCCTGGACGCCGCCCCTCCGACCGTGTCAGGCGAGCTGCCGCACTCCAGGTTGAGCTGTGTCACTATGCCGCGATTCCGGCGGTGAAGGGCGGCGCCGAGGCGCCGCCCGGGAAAGCGGCGTCGAGCCGCCGCACTCCAAATTTGTTTCACTACCGCAGAACTTTTGTTTTTCCGAGTCTTCCGTGGCCGGCTTTGGAAGTCGAGTGTGGAAGTGCGGCGGCTCGACGCCGCCACTATTCGGGTCCGACCGTGTCCGTTCAGGCGAGCCGCCGCACTCCAAATTGCGTTAGAACAGGTAGCCCACCGCGATATTGAAGTGGCCGTTCGCGCTCCGCACGTCCGGATAAACGGTCGTGAGGCGCCGGTATTCAAGAGCCAGCAGGAAGTTCGAGCGGAGCTGGTAGATCGAATTCAACGAGAAGGTCCGGTTGCCGAGCCTGGCGGTGTTGTTGAACAGGCCCGCGAAAATGTCGCGGTTGCGCGGGTCGTCGGTCCCGTAGGCGGCGTTGAATTCGAGCCTGGGCGTCGCCTCGGCGTGCAACTGGACCCACCCCCCGGCGGAGTGGATGCCCCAGAACTCGCCGCGTGGGTCGTCAAGACCGCCGCGGAACCCGAACAGGCTGGAGATATCCGCGCCGCTGGGGGCCTTCAGGGTGATGCTCTGCCCGTAGTACGCCTCGCCGCTGACCTCCAGCCGTCTGTTGAGCGGGATCACCCAGTCGCCGGTCACGGCATACGAATGCACGCCCCGGTCGTAGCCGAAGCGCTGTGGGTGGATGTAGCCGCCGATCCCCACCTCCACCCGCCGTTCGGGATCGAGTTTCCGGGAGAATGCCGTCCGCAATTCATACCCCGGCCTGCCCTCGAGGCCCTTGCCGTCGAAATTCTCTCCCGACGGGATCATCACTCCGCCTTGAACAATCAAAGAATCCGATGCGTTCACGGGGATGCGGTGTTCCACCATCGTCTGCGGCAGCCATTGCCAGAGGTTCCCGGAGTCGCCGAGGGCGGGGTAATAGACTGCGGCGAGTGAGGTCGGGCTCAGAGGTGAAATCATGGGCTCCATCAACCCCATGGTCAGTGTGTTCGCCCTCCCCTCCAGGCGTGCCACGGCCGTGCGCATGCGCAGGGCCCCGAGGACGTCACTTCCGTAGACGCCTGGCGTGCCCCCGTAAAAATCGAAGTCGACGCTGGCGCTGAGCCTGGCGTCACCAACCCTTGGACCGGTCATGGCGAACCCGAACGAAGTCTGGCGCAGGGTCGCGCCGAAGTTGCCTCCCTCATACGCGACCGGGGCGGAACGCGCGGGCGCAGCCGTGGGCACGGCGTCCTCAGCGGCGTCGTGTGTGTTGTAGAACGTGTTGTAGAGCACGGTGCCAAACAGGCGCACATTGAAGCGGGAATCGCTCTCGACCTTCGTCTGGGCCTGTTCCTTGATCTGGGACGCGTTGATCTCGACCTGGTCCTCCATCCGCATCAGCCGGTTGGGCAAGTCCGCGTTCGGAGCTGCGGAGGAGGGAGTTTCGGCGGGCGGCGGGGCTGCGACGCGCGCACGGAGCTGGTTCACTTCTTCCCGGAGTTCCTGCAACTCCCGGCGAGTCTGGTCGAGCAGCCGCTCGAGCTTTTCGTTGAGTTCGGTGCTCCGGCGCACCTGTTCCTGGAGATTGGGGTTATCCTGCGGGGCTGCGGCAGCTGTGCCCAGGAAAGATGCGAGGACGACGATGGTGCGGGCGTGGCAAAAGTTCATGACGGCTCTCTCCTGAACAAAGTCCCCCAAAACCCGTGACGGACAAACTGAGCGCTAGGTGGCGGGTGGTTTACGGAGTTTTTCCGAGCGGTCGAGCAGTTCCTTGATCAATCGGGTCAGGTCCGCGACCGGAATCTGCTTGCTCAGGCAGCAGTCGGCGGGGAGATCGGTCAACGTGCCGGGTTCGCCCGGGTTCACAAACGCAGACAGGATGACGAACGGGATGCTCGAATACTGCGTGTGTGCCCGCGTGTGTTTGCACAGAGAACGTCCATCCATGCCGCCCATCTCCAGGTCCGAGATGATAATGTCGGGAACCTCCCTCTCCAACAGGTCCAGCGCGCAGTGGCCGCCCGGCGCCTGGCTGACCAGATAGCCCTGCAGCTCCAACGCCAGTGCGAGGACCGTGCGGAAGTTCGGATCATCCTCGACCAGCAGTATCCTGCGCGTCATATTGTTCCTCTTGAGGAAGGGGGAGTTCGACGCAGAAATCGGCCGGCTGACCGATCTCGGAGACCAGCGTCAGCGAGCCGCCGTGGGCCTCGGCGATGCCGCTGGCAATGGCCAGCCCGAGCCCCGTGCCCCCCTCTTTCCCGTGGCTGGCAAACGGTTCGAACAGCCGGTCGCGGACCTGACTTGGGATTCCCGTGCCCGTGTCGGCGACGTGGACCCGGACTCTCCGGCCCGCCAGGGTGGCACGAACCGTGATGATGCCTCCGCCCGGCATCGCGTGCAGGGAGTTGACCAGCAGATTGACAAACAGCCGGCGCATCCGTTCGTAATCCACAAGGACAAAGATGCCGAACGGAACCCGGATGTCGACGGTGAGTCCCCGGGCGGAGGCGAGGGTTTCGCGGGTTACCGCATCGATCAGCGGCGCGAGTTCACGCCGCTCCAGCTTGAGCGCGTACTTGCCCCGCGCGAATTCGAGAAGCTCCCTCAGCATCGCCTCCATGCGCCACGCCGCCTGCAGCTGGCTGCGGGCCAGGACCTGGCGCGTATCCGGGGGGAGTTCCGTGTTGGCGAAAATTTCGGCGGCGGTCGAGATGGCGGCGAGAGGGCTGCGGAGGTCGTGAATGATGCCGCTGGCCATCTGGCCGATTGTGGCCAGGCGCTCGCTGCGCAGCAGCACCGCCTGGCTCTCTCGGACCGACAGCCGCATCTGCTCGAAGGCCGACGCCAGCTGTCCGATCTCGCCGCCCGGAGCCCTGTCGATCGGATGTTCATAGTTGCCCTTCCCAAACTCGCGGGCGCCGCGGGCCAGCGATTCGATGGGCCGGGTGATTCTCCGGGCGGTGTAGTAGCTGATCAGCAGAACCAGGGCGATGCTGATCGTGCCGACGAGGACGAGTCTCCTGAAAATCGCGTGGAAGAGCTTGCTGGCCGCCCCCAGCGAGTGCAGCACGACGACGTGGCCGGTGAGACGCTGGTCGAGCGATGCCAGCGGGCGGGCGAAGGCAAGGTGGTTCTCACCGCCCATCAGGACCTCGGTCGGCTCGGTCTGCCCGTTGCCCGCGATACCCAAGACGGTCCGGCCGGCGAGCTTCTCCACCTCCGGAGGCAGCGACGAGGAGTAAAGTCGATGGTCCGCGAAGAA
Organism: uncultured Acidobacteriota bacterium; assembly: GCA_963773605.1. Taxonomy (GTDB): domain Bacteria; phylum Acidobacteriota; class UBA6911; order UBA6911; family UBA6911; genus CAVZBT01. The sequence continues at coordinate 51,994 of CAVZBT010000024.1, read as the reverse complement.
CACGACGTCGCTGTGGGCTCGCCGCTTGAGCTCCTCCGCCATGCGGCGATCCAGTTCGGAGCCGGCCACCAGCACCACGAGGGTGTTGTTGATTTCGGTGCTGCCCGAATGAGACAGGACCGGGGCCAGCGCCAGGTGAAACAGGCGCCCGTCCACGAGTTCAAAGGACTCCGCCGGCTTCTGGGTCTCGGCCACGATCCGGGCGGAAGGGAGTTCGCTCACCCGCGTCTTGCCTGAACCGCGGTTGTCGACGAACACGACGTGCCCGCCGCCATCCGCGATCACGACCAGGTCGACGTCCCGGGAAAGCAGCTGGCCGAAGTCGGAGAGCATCTGCCGGATCGTCTCCGCGTCGCGCGACGCGCGCGAATCCCCGAAAATCGTCTTGACGATCGGCGATCCGGCCATGGCCATCCCGAGCGCGGAGAGACGGCCCGCCTGCTCTTCCCACACCGCCTCATAGAGCGGCAGCGAGGTTTTCATCTCCTCCTGGACCTGCCGGCGGGCCTCGGCCACAACCTGGTTGTCGATCACCCACGCGGCGGCAACCAGAATGATTACCGAGAGGAACGCGTAGCTCAGGAATAGCTTGTCGCGCAATTTCAAAGTTCGTGTCCTGCCGGCTCCCTGGTCGGTCATGATGGGCGTCCGGTCCTCGCTCCCGGTCGGCGGCGGCTACGGCCGTCGATACGCAGGCCACTCGCGTGCGCCGGGATATTCTTCACCGTGTTTGTTCTTGTGCGCCGTGGGAATGTATGCGGCCTCGTCGAGCCGGATGACGCCGAGGTCGGTCACGGGCGACTCCACCGGAAGAATGCGCCGCTGGGCTTCCAGTTGTTGCGGATCGCTCCGCTCATGCCAGACGTGCAGTTCGTAATCGCCCGCCGGCACGTTGCTGATGGAGAAACCGCCACCGCGCGCACTCGAAGCAAAATAGGGGGTAGCGACGGTAACGACGACAGCGCTCATCTGAGGATGGATGTTGCAGTAAAGGTACGAGATCCCCGGGCGATTGAAGCGCACCGGACGGGATTCTCCGCTCGCATACAGGCCCAGGTCGAAGGTCTTGCCGTCATAGGCGGAGAAGACGTTGTGAAAAAACGGGTCCTCGTTGGGGAAATCGATCTCGGTGCCGACCTGGATCACGGTGACATGGGGTATGAAGCGCTTGTCTCGCTGCTCGATCCTTCGCCTGGGCAGCGCGACGGCCTCGGAATTCGGCTGCGGCTTCAAGGGGACCAGCCACACACCGACGCCGCTGGCGTCGGCGCCGCCGCCGCGCACTTTCAGCTTGGGGTTCGCGATTTCGATGCGCCCGCGCACGACGGCCAGTCGGTTGCCGGGATCCGGCCGGGGCGTCTCCCCCTGGAGGCTGCCGGCGAGCAGCAGGGCCAGGGCCGTGAGCAGTTGGAAAAATATCATGCCGGTTCCTGGATGCTGCGCCAGCCTTCAACTGTCCGGCGGCTCCTGGTTCGGTTTGTGTGTGGCCGAGAGATTATCCAGATCGATGCCCAGCCGCTTGGCTTTCCGGTAGAGGGAGTAGCGCCCGATTCCCAGCAGGTCCGCTGCGCGCAATTTGTTGCCACGCGTGAATCGGAGCGTGGCGAGGATGTGTTCGCGCTCAACGTCCTCCAGCGTCGCAGGCACCCGGCACACCCAGGTGCTTCCGGAGCTGGCTTCGCCTGAAGGGTTGGAGGTGTCGTACCGCACCACGGATCCTCTCGTCAGGGGGGCGACATACGGCATGAAATCAACAGGCGCCAAACGGCTGCCGGCACTGAGCGTCACTGCGCGCTCGACCGCGTTCTCCAGTTCCCTCACGTTTCCGGGCCAGTCCAGCGAGCTGAGCCATTCGACTGCCTCCGGCGGAGCCACCACGTTTCGGCCGAGCCTTGCATTTATCCTTCGCAAGAAATGATCCAGCAGGAGCGGTATGTCTTCCTTGCGCTCCCTCAGGGGCGGCAACTCGATGTTGATGACACTCAGACGATAGAGCAGGTCTCGGCGAAAAGTATCGGAATTGAGCAGCTCCGCCATGCGCCGGTTGGTTGCCGCGACGATCCGGACATCGACCCGCCGCGGGCTCCCGGCCCCCACCGGTCTGATTTCGTGCTCCTGCAGGACGCGCAGCAGTTTTACCTGGAATGCCGCGGACGTTTCCGAGACCTCGTCGAGGAAGACGGTGCCGCCGGCCGCGGCTTCAAAGACGCCGCGGTGATCGGTACGGGCGCCGGTGAAGGCGCCCCGCGCGTGGCCGAACAACTCGGATTCCAGCAGGCCCTCCGTGAAGGCGCCGCAATTGACCGCGCTGAACGGCTTCCCGGCGCGCAGGGAGTTGTCGTGCAGGGCCCGGGCGACAAGTTCTTTGCCGGTGCCGCTCTCCCCGATGACGAGCACCGTCGAGTCCGTCGGTGCCGCCCTGGCGATCATCCGATAAACCCCGATCATTCCCGCGCTTTTGCCGATAATCGAAGTCACGGCCGGGGGTTGGGGCTGCGGATCGGTAACATGATCCCGCAGCTGAGCGCGCCATTCGAGAGCCCGGCGCAACGCCGTGACCAGCTCGGCCGCCGCAAATGGTTTTCCCAGGTAGTCGAAAGCTGCCTCACGCATCGCATCGGCGGCAGATTCCATCGATCCATGCCCGGTAACGACGATCACCGGGAGGTCGGGGTAAGTCTTGGCAATTTCCTTGAGCAACCCGAGGCTCGAGGTGCTGCCGAGGACCCAATCCAGCAGTACGACGTCAACCGCCTGGTCGCGGCAAGCCGCGAGCGTCTCGGCACCGGTTGCGGCGACGCGGGCCGCGAACCCCTCGACCTCGACCAGAGTCTTGGTCGCGACGCAGAATTCCCGGTCATCGTCGGCAATCAGGATCGTCGCTGGATTTTTCATGTGCGTGAGCGAAACGAAGTGAGCCAGGCCAGCTCAATAAGTGTCACATTTGGTGTCACCGCAAAATAGTAGCGATATCCGCGACGATCGTCAAACGCCGCCTCAACGGGATCTTGACCAGTTTTCCGGTCTGGTTTCGCAATTGCATCGTAGGTCCCCGCAGTGGCTTTGAAGGATGGGAGAGCAGGAACCTTGTTACGGAAGAGACGGAAGAACACGGGAAGGGCGCATCGAGAATTCCCTACGCTTTCGATTCCGCCTGGCGGAGCGAAGACCATCAATGTGACCGTGAACCCCGATGACGCCGCGAAGGCCGGTTGGGCGCGGGTGGAAGGCACGCGCGGCACGCTGGCGGGTGTCGCCAATTTCCAACTCGTCTCCGGCGGCAAGCTCGCAACCACCGTGGGAGTTCTGTCGGCGGAGACCGTCGACAGTGCTACAATACCAGTGCTCGATGATCAGACGGCCAATGTCCATACCGGGCTACGCCGTCGCTAACCCAAGCGGTTCAGACACGATCACGATCAAGATGGTCGCGGTCAACGAGGATGATTCGCCCGCATCGACGCTCTCCCCCATCACGCTCGCACCAGGGCAGCAGCCTGCGCGGTTCTTCGTCGAGGATGCCGCGGCGAGCAGGACCTTCAAGGGTACGGCAGTCTTGATCGGCCAGGGTGGGAAGAAATTCTCCGTGGTCGCGCTTGTTCAAAACCAGGGGCTCTATACCGCGATCCCTGTCACCGCGGGTAGAGCGGCTCACATCACTCACATCAATTGAAACGGAGGGGGACAGCATGACCGCTAGAGACGCAACGCCGGGGCGAACGACCGGTCGCCGCGGGGTGCTCCGGTGCATGGGCGCATGCATCGTGGCATTGGTTTCCGGGATTCGCGTCGCATTCGCGCAGAAGAAGCTCGCGCTGGGTCTCGACAAGGCGGAGAAGTTGAAATCCCCGGGCGGTTCGGCCCTGCTGAAAATCCAAGACCGGCAACTGCTGTTCATCCGCGACTCGGAAGACTCCGTGCACGTCCTGGATCCGATCTGCACCCACAAGGGGTGCACGGTCGAATACAACAAGGACAAGCAGAGGATTGTCTGCCCGTGCCACGGTTCGAACTACGCCCTCGATGGGACGGTCCTGAACGGGCCCGCCGAAAAACCGCTGCAGGCGTTCGAGGCAACGCTGGACGACCAGAAGGGCCGAATCATTTTCTCCATGGAGTAGCCGTGCTCAGGCGAATAGTGCCTATATTCTTGCTCCTTGTCGTTGCGGGGAACCCCCTGGAGGCCGCCCTCGCGCAGTCGGGTGGCAAGACGCCGCCGTCCCACAAGGCCGCCGATCCGGGGCAAATCGAGGACGTGCAGGAAGTGACGCCTGTCGAGACTGCGGCGCCGCCCTCCGGAGCCGGGTTGCTCGGGCGTATGCACCCTGCACTGGTCCACTTCCCGATCGGGTGGGTGTTTCTCCTCCTGATAGTGGAAACCGCGGCCCTGATCACCCGTCGGGATGAACTGGCCAAACCGGGATTTCTGCTGCTGGTCCTCGCGTGCCTGAGTTTCATTCCGGCCGCGACCACGGGATTCCTCCGTGCTTCCTCGATAGGCAACGATCCGGAGTTCCGGGCGTTGATGGTGCCCCACCGGAACATGAACATCGCGGCAGCCGTGCTGTGCCTGGCCGCGCTGGTTCTGCGCATATGGGGGAAGAAGCGGTCCGGCGCGCCCGCCAGATGGCCGTACCTGCTGCTTCTGGCCGGCGCCTGCGCGCTGCTTCTTGTGGCGGGACACCTGGGCGGCAAGATGGTCTTCGGCGCAAACTATCTGCCGTTTTAATCCGGGAGGCGTCGAGCCTCCGCAGATGAGGGCTTCCGATCAGGAAAGGAGACACAGTGCTGCACATGCTGACAGGCCGCACAGGGGTGTTTGTGTTTGTCGTTGCGTTTGCGGCGGCAGTCAACGCTCACCCCGCAAACGACGGCCGTGGGATCGGAGGCGATTTCAGGATCGACGGCGCGCCGCGCGGGTATCGGCCGCGCGCGACGTATCCGATCACCGTGACCATCGCCCAGCCCGGTCAGTCACGCTGGGGATTCGAGCTCACCGCGCGCTTTGCCGATTCGGGCAAGCAGGCGGGGAACTGGACGGCGACGGACAACACGACGCGGGTCCGGACCGATTCTGAGATTCAGTATGCGGCGCAGACCGACGAAGGGAGCCGCAAGGGTCCGACGGACGGCCCCGTCGAGTTCCATCTCAAATGGACCGCCCCGGACGACCCGGGCGGACTGGTCATTTTCAGCGCAACGGGCCGCGCCGCGGGCGTCGGCAGCGACGCGCCCGGGGAATTTGTGTACACGGCAGGCAACTTCAGCAGGCCCGCGGTCGCCCAGGAACCTGAACCTGTGGAAGTTGTGGATGCAACCCCCGCGAAGGCGCCCGCCCGTTTGCAGGAGACCTCGAAGATCGTAGACCTCCCCTCGCCCGTCGATCTCAAGAGAGGCTCGGTGGAGATCATGATCCAGCATCGGTTTCTGGATTCCGTGAGAGATGCCGGCTTTGGGCAGGCGTTCGGAATCGACTCCGGCGCGAACATGAGCATCGGGGTGAACTACGGGCTTACAGATCGGATCAGTGCGGGTGTGGCGCGCACGCGTTTTGACCAGGTCGTCGAGTTGAGCGGGACGTATGAGATCCGGACCGCGAAGGAATCAAAGTGGAAACTGGCCCTGCACGGGGGCGTCGAGGGCAAGAAGAACTTTCACCAGGAGTACGCCCCGTTTCTGCAGCTTGCCGGGTCTTTCGACTACGGGCCCGTTCGGCTGAACGTGGTACCGACGGCGACGTTCAACTCGCGGTCCGAGGCGCTGCTCGAGCTTAACCGGGCGCGGGCGCTTCACCCCGACAGCAACAGCACCTTCGCGCTCGGACTCGGCGCCGACGTCGCTGTGAATCGAAGGCTCTCGCTGGTGGCGGAATACGTCCCGCGCCTGGCGGGGTATGGCGGCCTGGACGAGCGCCGCGACCAGGTGGGCGCAGGGTTCGTGATCCGGACCTGGGGGCACGTCTTTACCATTCTCGTGGCGAGCAGCCGCGACTTCACCCCGTCGAAGTACGGCGTCAACGCCGAGGACCGCTCTCTGTCGCTGGGATTCAACCTTTACCGGAGAATCCGCTGAACGCTGGGCCGAACCACCCACCCCGGAGATTCGAAGGCGGAAAGCCGACGGGTGCTTACCGGTCAGCGGAGGTAGCGAGTGAAGAACTCCAGCGTACGCTGCCAGGCGAGTTTGGCGGCCGCCTCGTCGAAGCGGGGGGTCGTGTCGTTGTTGAACCCGTGCTGCGTGCCAGGGTAGATATACACCGTGTACTGCGCGTGCGCGGCCTTCAGCCCCTCCTCGTAGGAGGGCCACATCGCGTTGATCCGCGGGTCGTTCTCCGCGTAGTGAATCAGCAGCGGCGCCTTGATCTTGGGGATATCGTCGGTGGGAGGTGTGTTGCCGTAGAACGGCACAGCCGCCGCGAGGTCGGGGACGCGGGTCGCCAACATGTTCACGATGCCGCCGCCATAACAGAAACCCACGGCGCCCACCTTGCCGGTGCACTCGGGGCGCGCCTTCAGCCAGGTAACCGCCGCCACCATGTCTTCGCGGGTCTTTGCCTGGTCCAGTTTGGCGAAGAGCTGTCGCGCCTCGTCTTCCCCTCCCGCGGGATACCCGCCGAGCGGCGTCAGCGCGTCGGGAGCGAACGTCACGTAATTTTCGAGCGCCAGCCGGCGCGCGATGTCCTCGATGTGCGGGTTCAGTCCGCGATTCTCGTGCACGACGACTATTCCCGGCAGCTTGCCGGCCGCGTTGGCCGGCCGAACCAGGTAGCCTTTCATCGTGCCGGACCCCTGCGGCGAGGGATACTCGAGTTTCTCGGCCTTCAGCCTCGGATCGTCTTTGGGCACGACCTGCGCCTCGGCGAACTTCGGAGAGAGTGCGTCGAGCAGCATCGCGGCCGTCATGCCGCCGACGGCGAATTTCGCGGCCCGGTCGAGAAACCCGCGACGGTCGATTGCGCCGTGCACATATTGATCAAACAGATACAGCAGCTCCTGATCGAATTCCCTCGCAGTCTTCCTCTGCATTGCTTCCCTCCCAGCCATTTCTGGAAGATACCTCAAACCTATGCGGGTGGCTAGGGGCAGGAGACGCTGACCTGCCAGAGCCCCCTCGACCCCGCGTCCCCACAACCGTTATCGTATTTACGGAATCCGGTACTTAGGTTGGTCCAGGTCCGTCCCGGACGTTCATCTCAGCCCGAAACCGGACATTACGAACTCACTGGAACGGACCGTCCGGTAACATTGCATGCCCAGTCCGAACCGGATAGAATCGCCCCCCAACAACGTGTTTTCCGAAGCGAGGCAACACGACCTGATGGGGTCGCTTGCAGCGCTGCGCGGTTCCTGATGCAAGTAACCGGGATGGAAGCTAATCATTAAAGTAATCTATGAGCTTTACCAAAAGAGGCTTTGAATAGAAAAATCCAGCCACATTCGCGAAGGGAAAGGTTGCCCGGAAATTCAGGCGCGCGCCCGCCAGTAAACTCGCATAAATAGGCCCGAAAAACGCAAATGAGGGCCGTTTCTGACGGTATCTCCGCCATATCCCATTGGTTTTGTTATGGTTGTCCAGGTCCGTCCCCCGGAGGATCGCTTCATGGCAAGGTTTCTGGTTCTGATTGTCGTATTGCTGGTGGCGCCCGGACCCGCTGCGTCCCAGGGTACCAGGCGCGCCATAAACCTCGATGATCTTGCGCGCGTCCGCAGCGTCGGCGACCCGCAGGTCTCGCCGGAAGGGAAGTGGGTTGCCTACACCGTCGGCACGGTGGATACGGAGAAAGACCGGCGGGACTCCGACCTGTACATGGTCAGCTGGGAGGGCGGCCAGCAGGTGCGGCTGACCGCAACCGCCGAGAGCAGCGAGAGCATGCCGCGCTGGAGCCCGGACGGCCGCTATCTTTCGTTCCTGGCCTCGCGCGGAGACGAGCAGGAAAAGAAGAAAGGCGCGCAGATCTGGCTTCTGAACCGGGCGGGCGGCGAAGCGCAGAAGCTCACTGACATCAACGGGGGGATCGCCGATTATTCGTGGTCGACCGACGGCAAGCGCCTGGTGATGGTGGTCAGTGATTTCGACCCCGATTCGGATCCGGAGAAGAAGGAGGGCTGGAAGCGCAAGACCAAGCCCCCGATTGTCATCGATCGCTATCATTTCAAGCAGGACCGCGACGGCTATCTCGGCGCGCTGCGGACGCACCTGTCGATTTTCGACGTCGAGGCGCACACGGCGGAGACGCTGACCTCCGGCCTCTTCAGCGAGAGCGCCCCGGCGTGGTCTCCCGACGGCCGGCTCATCGCCTTTGTCAGCAATCGGAGTCCCGACCCGGACCGCAACAACGACTCGAACGTCTTCGTCGTCGAAGCGAAGGCGGGAGCGGTGCCTCTGCAACTGACGACCTTCGCCGGGCCGGACGGCGGGCGCCCGTCGTGGAGCCCGGACGGGCGGCTGATCGCCTACGTTCAGGGGGACGAGACGCGCTTCTCCGCCTATAACCTGGCCAAGCTTGCGGTCGTGCCCGTGACCGGGGGGGCACCGCGTGTGCTCACGGCCGGACTCGACAGGGGCGTTTCGGGCCCCTTCCTCTGGACGCCCGACAACCGGAGCCTCTACTTCGCGGTGGAAGACGACCGCACCCGGTATGTCGCGCGGACCGCGGTCGCAGGCGGGCCGGTCGAGAAGCTCACCACCGGACGCCGTGTCGTTTCCGGGATTTCGGCGGGACCGGGCGGGGCTCTCGCGCTGCTTGCCGCCACCGCCGATGAACTCCCGGAGGTTCATGTGCTCGACAACGGCACCCTGCGCAGACTTTCGCAAGAGAACGACAGGCTCCTGGGCGAGCTTCAACTCGGCAGGACGGAAGACTTCACGTCCAGGAGCAAAGACGGAACCGAGGTCCACGGGATCCTTGTGAAGCCCGCGATGTACGCCGCGGGACGGAAATACCCGATGCTGTTGCTGATCCATGGGGGTCCGAACGGCCAGGACGAACACTCGTTCAGCTTCGACCGCCAGTTTTTTGCCGCGCACGGGTATGCGGTGATTTCGGTCAACTACCGCGGCAGTTCGGGCCGCGGCTCCGCGTTTCAGAAGGCGATCTATGCAGACTGGGGTGGCAAGGAGGTGGTCGATCTCGTTGGGGCGGCGGACCACATGATCGCCGCCGGGATCGCGGACCCGGAACGGCTGGGCATCGGCGGCTGGAGTTATGGCGGGATCCTGACGGATTACACGATTGCCTCGGATTCCCGCTTCAAGGCGGCCGTCAGCGGCGCCAGCAGCGCCCTGCAGTTGTCGATGTACGGCTCGGATCAATACATCGTCCAATACGAGAACGAGCTCGGGCCCCCCTGGAAAACGAAGGATCTCTGGATAGGGCTGTCGTACCCGTTCTTCCAGGCCGACAGGATCAAGACACCGACGCTGTTCCTTTCGGGGGACCGGGACTTCAACGTTCCTACCATCGGCGTGGAGCAGATGTACCAGGCGCTCAGGAGCCTCGGCGTCGATACGCAGCTGGTCATCTACCCGGGCCAGTCCCATGGGATCACGACCCCGAGCTATGTGCGCGACCGCCTGCAGCGCTATCTCGCATGGTTCAACCGTTATCTCATGCCGGAGCACGCGAACCCTTAGTTCCGATACGATGAGCCGCCCAAGAAAACGGGATTGCTCGAGCAGCGCCGTGCGGTATCCTGTATGAAAGTCGTGTTGCCCCCCCCCTGGAAAGGAAACCGTATGGCGAAATACCTATTCGAAGTGTCTTACACTGCAGAGGGCACGAAAGGACTGATCAAGGACGGGGGCTCCAAGCGGCGCGCCGCAGCCGAGGCCGCGGCCCGCGGCGTCGGTGCCAAGGTAGAATCGTTCCATTTCGCTTTCGGCGCCGCGGACGCCTACCTGCTCGTCGAAGCCCCGGATCACATATCGATCGCGGCCGTGGCGCTCGCCGTGAATGCGGCGGGGGCGGTGCGCATCAAGACCACGGTCCTGCTCACGCCCGAAGAGGTCGATCAGGCCGCCAAAAAGGCTCCCCCCTACACCCCCCCAGGCCGCTGAGTGGACGGACCCAGAGTAATCTCTTCACCGCAATGGGTTAGGCTAATTTGCGACTCAGAAAAGGGCCTTATTTCAAAAATTTGGCCCTTTTTTTCTGTGTCCGTGGCTGCGGTTCCAGGGCGAGCGGTCCTTCCACTATGAAAGTCCACACGTCATGCGAGGGCAGCGGGAAACGTCTCCACAGGCGATGGCTGCCGGCAGCAGGAGCGGCTGAAAAATCCCTCATCGTTTCAACATCGCATTGGCGTAAGATCCCGGTGGGTACCGGTCGGACTTCGAGGAGCACCCATCGCGGGAGGAAGGCATCGTGGAAGAGACCCTGGCGTTCGTGATGGCGGGTGGGCAGGGAGAGCGTCTCCGCCCGCTCACAGACGTGCGCGCCAAGCCTGCGGTTCCCTTCGGGGGAATCTTCCGGATCATCGACTTCACCCTCTCCAACTGCATCAATTCCGGGATACGGCGGATCTACGTCCTCACTCAGTATAAGTCGCACTCCCTCTCGAACCACCTGAAGACCGGCTGGAACATGCTCAGTCACCGGTTTGACCAGTTCATCGACGAGGTGCCGGCCCAGCAGCAGCTCGGCAGCAGCTGGTACCAGGGGACGGCCGACGCCATCCGCCAGAACATGCACTTGCTGGAGCAGAAGCGGCCCCGGCTGGTGCTCATACTCTCGGGCGACCACATCTACAAGATGGACTACCGGTTGCTCCGGAGCTACCACAACGAAAAGCGCGCCTGCCTGACGCTGGCCTGTGTGCGGGTGCCGGCGCAGGAGGCGCGGGAGAACCTCGGGGTGATTGAGGTGGACGGCGACGGGCGCATCGTCGGGTTCGAGGAGAAGCCGAAGGAGCCCAAGACCATCCCCGGCACGACCGACTGCCTGGCGTCGATGGGCATCTATCTCTTCAACGCCGAGTGCCTCCAGAACTCGCTCGCCACCGACCTGCTCGACTTCGGCAAGCACGTCATCCCCTCCCTCCTCCAACAGGGTGCCGATGTGTATGCCTACGACTTCACCAGCCGCAATAAGTTCGAAGAGCGGGAGTACATCACGCACGAAGGCGTGCGGAAGAAGGAGCTGGTACCGGTTGCCAGCGACTGCGACTACTGGCGTGATGTCGGGACACTTGAGCAGTACTGGCTGGCCAACCTGGACCTGGTGCAGCCCAAGCCGAGGTTCAACGTCTACGGGGAGCAGTTTGCGCTCTTTTCCGCCCCGCACCATTTTCCCCCGGCGAAGTTCGTCCACGAGGTTCCCGGGCGGACCGGCGTGGCGATCAACTGCCTCGTCGCCGATGGCGTGATCGTGAGCGGGGCCACCGTGCGCAACTCGGTGCTCGGCTGCGGGGTGTACGTGCACAGCTACGCGCTGCTGGAGAGGTCGGTGCTGCTCGGCGGGGCGTTGCGCGGCGGGTTCATCACCGAGACCGACATCGGACGTCGCTGCCGGGTGCGCAACGCGATCATCGACAAAAACGTGCAGTTGTCGGAAAACACCACCATTGGTTACGACCGCGCCGAGGACGAGAGGCGCGGCCTCAAGACCGTGCCCATCTCAAATGGGAGCGATCACATCGTGGTCGTCCCGAAGGACTTCGCCCTGTAGCCGTCGCGAGTCGGCGCGCGGTCCGGACCTGATGTTTTGATGCCAAAGAGAAAGAGCGCCCTTCTTCTGCTCGTGTGCCTGGCCTACATAGCCTTCGGGCTCGTTACGGCCGTCATTGGCGTCGTCATCAGCCGCTTCCAGGAAACCTACGGGGTTCCTCTCCGGGTTGCCGCCTTCCTGCCCTTTGCCTTCTACCTGGCCTACGGCTTGTGCTCGATTCCCTTCGGGCTGGCCATGGATCGGAAAGGGGGGCGGCCCGTCATACTGGCCGGCATGCTGCTCATGACGATCGGATGCTTCCTCTTCTATTGCAGCGTCAACTGGTGGTTGATGCTGCTGATGGTATTCCTTATCGGAATCGGGGTGACCGCCATCCAGACCGCCGGGAATCCGGTCATCCGGGACCTGGATGCCGCAGAGCGCTACTCGAGCAATCTCACCGTCATCATCGGGATCGGCGCCCTGGGGTATGCGGTCAGCCCAGTCATGGTCCCGCTCTTCGAATCGAAAGGGTACAGCTGGCAGACCGTTTACCTGGTTTTTGGAGTCATCAGTCTCGCACTTACGGCGCTGATTGCGGCGGTCCCGTTCCCCCCGGGCCGGCTCCTGGACGAGGAGAAGGTCAGGCCGGAGACGATCACGGCGCTCCTCAGAAACCCGGTGGTTTCCAGTTACACTCTCGGAATTTTTCTCTACGTCGGAGCCGAAGTGGGAGTGTCGTCCTACATCGTGACCTACATGGAGCGGGTGCACGGGCTGGGGGCGCAGGATTCGATCTGGCCCAGGGACTCGTTCTGGTACGCCGCCTTCCCCTCCGCGTCCGCGTTGGCCGTGGCGCTGTTCTGGGGGCTGCAGGCCGTCGGCCGGATCGCCATCGGGCCGATGATGGAGCGCATCAGGCCGAAGCTCATCTTCGTGGTGTGCAGTGCCCTGTGCTGCGCCTCGCTGCTGGCGGCCATGGCGGGCTCCGCACGCGTTGCCCTGGTCGCTTTCCCGTTGTGCGGGCTGTTCACCTGTGCCTCATTCACCCTGATCTTCAGCGGCGCGATCCAAAGCATCGAGGCCGATCATGGCACGCTCTCGGGGATCCTCTGCACGGCGATCGTGGGAGGCGCTGTGGTCGGAGGACTTGTCGGAGCGGTCGGGGAGGCCTGGGGCATGAGAGCCGGGATGGCAATCAATGTCCTGGCCTTTGCCTATGTCTTCGCGTTGGCCGTATGGGGCAGGGGTAAGCTTTGAGCTACTCCGTCGTCGTCACCTTGGTCGCCGACTCGAATCGCCCGGCCTCGCGCCCCGCAAGGGCCGCCATCGCCAGGGTGATCATCTCGACCGGGAGTATTTCCAGAATGGGCCGGACGCTCTCGGGCGCGGCGGGAAAGCGGAGGGCCGGTGCCGCGGCGTCTTGCCCCGCCAGTTCTGCCCGTCCTCTCCTCGCGCGGACATCGTCCCGCAAACGCTTCTGGAGTTCCCGGGTCTTCCGGTCCCCCGAAAACAACAGCACAAAGGTCTCGCCGGCCACGATCTCCAGCGGGCCGTGCCGGAAGGCGGCGCTGCTCATCCCCTCAGCCGGGAAATGATCCGCCTCCTTGATGATGAGCCCTCCGGTGCCGGCCGCCGCCAGCGATGCCCCGCGCCCGGTCAGGTAGAGCTGGCGCGTTTCTTTGAGAGCAGCCGCCAGGCTCTCGACGTGTTTTCTCCAGCGCCCGAGATAGGCGGCGGCCAGTGGGCCGGCCTCTGCCAAATCCCGCCGGACGCGGCGCAGGCCTTGTTCGCAGAGGATGGCTGCCACCCATTTCAGCGCCATCAGCGCGGCGACGTACGTTTTGCAGGAGACTGAGAATTCCTGGCCGGCCCGGGTGAGCACGGCGACGTCGGCGTGGCGCGCCAGGGGACTGTCCGGGGTGTTGGTCACGGCCAGCACCGGAGCGCGCCGGCGGTTGGCCCTGAGCATGGCCACTGTTTCGGCGCTTCTCCCCGATTGAGAGACCGCAAGGATCAGGTTGCGGGGGTGGAACAGGCGGCGCTGGTAGTGAATCAGCTCGGAGGTTTCCACCATGACGGCGGCGACTCCGTGGCCCACCAGCTCGAGGTGCACCGGGTGCAGGCCGTGGAAGGAGGATCCCATTCCGGTCAGCACGACGCACTCAAAGGCGCCGCGGTTCAGCCGCCGGGCCAGCGCCCGGAGCGCCCCCTCTTCCTTCAGGTCTTCGAGCGTGTCTGCCAGCGCCCGCGGCTGGTCGAGGATGTCCTGACAATATTGCCCTTGCACGATCGTGATGCCGGGATTCATTTCATTCTCCGTCTCAACCGGAAGGGAATCGTTGGTGCCACACCTGCGCCGCCCCGATCAGCGGCGCATCCGAGCCAAGCGAGGCCACGGCCACCAGCGTCTTCTCGGGAGGCACGAGACCGCAGCTGCCCCGTATGACCTGCCACATTCCGTCCCAGAAAAGCGCGGCGCTCTCCATCACCCGCCCGCCCAGCACGATCGCGTCGGGGGCGAAGAGCGTGATGAGGTTGGCGACGCCCAGGCCGAGGTAATACGCCTCGCGTTGCACGGCCCGGCCCGCAAGCTCATCCCCCTCGCGCGCCAACGCGCAGACGCGCTCCGCGGTCAAACCCGGAAGCCACGGGTAATCCGGCGGCGCCTGGCCGGCCACCCACTCTGCCAGCGCCGGCCCGCGGGCCAGCACCTCCCAGCACCCGCGGGCGCCGCAGAAGCAGCGCGCGCCGGAGGGATCGATGACGTGATGGCCGATTTCCGGGTGGGACCGATCCACGCCCCGATAGAGCTTGCCGGAGAAGATGATCCCCCCGCCGATCCCGGTTCCGACGGTGACATGGATGAACCGCTCTTTCCCTTTCCCGCGCCCCACTGGAATTCCGCCAGGGCCGCGGCATCCGCGTCGTTCTCCATCGCCACCGGCACGCCGAATGCCCGGGCGAGATCGGCCACCGGGTTGGCCCCCTGCCATCCGGGTAGAAAATCGACGTCGCCGATGACTCCCGAAAAAGGGTCGACGGGTCCGGTGCAGCCGATCCCGATGCCGTCGATGGCCGCGCCGGCCGCCTGCGCGCTGCGCCGCAACATCCCTTCGATCCGCCGCAGCGCATCCGCATACCCCCGTTCGGCGTTCGTCGGAGACTCGAGGCGTGAAATCACGGATCCGCGCTCATCGACGATGCCCCCGGCGATTTTGGTCCCGCCCACATCGACCGCCCCGATCATTGTTCCTCCGCGATGCGACGACTAGTAAATCACATCCCGCCGTTCGAAAGCCATGAGCAGGCTGCGGCCTGGCCCTTGCGCGGCGGCCTGGAATTCCCGTCGCGAAGGTCATCCGGTTGCGGGTCGGCACGTCGCTCGCGTCAAGCTCGCGCCCGTCCAAAAGACGCTCGCACGTTACTTCCGCACAAATCCGTCGGCGGAGCCTGCCAGCCGGTAAATCTCGGCCGTGCGATCAAAAGCGGCGTCCCCGGCGCGGATCAGTGTGAGCGGTCGCGGCGCGAGGCACGCGAGAGCCTCGGGAATATCGAGCACGCGAAGCGCGTTCAGCAGTGCCGGACCGTACTCCTCGCCGCCGGATCTTGGACGATGCGAAGCGGGCGGATCGACCGCGACGACGGCTTCGAGCGCGGGTTGGTACAGCGCTGCATACGCGGCCAGGATGCCCGATGTCCCGCGTCCCGCCGCGCGCCAGCGGGTGCCGTCGCCGGCACGGCGGCCCGCGACGGTGATCACGTCCCAGACACGCCCGCCGTCGACGGTAGCACCTATGAGCGCCATCGCGCGCTCGATCGGATTGGGGAACTGATCTCTCGTCCACGCGCCCGGGCCCACGCCACGCGGACACAACAGGAGTGCGGAATGGTCCCCCACGACGCCGCGCGCCCAGTCCGGCACCTGAGCCGCGTCCTCCTCCGCGTTGAGCACAATGAGCCACTGCACGCCGTCCCCGTTGTTGCCGGGCAGGCAGTGCCAGTGAACCCCGATCCCGTCTTCGGTGATTTCGTAGCCTGCCCGTGGTTCGCTGCCTGGCACGGGTACGTACACCGCCGGGGGCCCCGCCGGCCATGCTGAGAATGCCGCGCGCCGCAAACGACTCAACAGGTCTGCTTTCCACGGCTCGAATTTTCCAGGGGCAGGCAACGCCGGCTTCGCCTCACCGACGAACTGTTCATCAATCCGGGTATTGATGGAATCGCGGGGATAGTCGCTGTCTTCGGGAAACACACGCAGCGCCTTCAGCGGGATCCGGGGGCCGCCGTCCGGTGTCAGGCCGGCGTCCGCGTCCGTCACGCGCCGCGCATCTCCCTTCAGGTGGCGGTTCAAAAACTCGAAGACCGCCCGCCGCACGTCGGTACGGTAGCCGTGCCCGCCGACGCTGATGACGGCATCGACCATGTCGCCCGCGCCGAAGAGCGAGTAGATCCTTTCGAGCCGGGCAATCGTGCGCTCGCTGGTCGCCATGGGGAAGTAGATGTCGTTATCCGAGTTTACGAACAGCAACGGGCGCGGGCAGACCAGCGCGCTGATGGTGGTCCAGTTCCAGCGCGCGCGGTTGTAAAGGAAGAAGCAGTCGCAATGGCGGCTGATGCCATCCTCTCCGGCATAGAACGTTAAATCGCCCATTCCACTCACGGGCGCTGCCGCTTTAACGCGGGGGTCGGTCGCCGCAATCCAGCATGTGCCGATCCCGCCGCCCGAAATTCCGGTCGCCCCGATGCTGGCCGCGTCCACCTCGGGCCTCGAAACCAGGTAATCGAGGGCACGGATAGCGTTCCAGCACTCCACGCCGGCGGGAGTGTACCCGGCCGAGTGCCACCACCAGCGCCTCTCGGCCAGCAGTCCCCGATGGAGTCCGGCGATCTCGCTGAGTTCGAGCGTATCGATGACGAGTGCGACATAGCCATGGGTTGCGAACCATATCCCATGACTCTGGCAGTCGGTGGCGGCTTTGGCCCCTTCGCGCCGGTCATGGTTGTAGTGGCCGCACTGGTACAGGATGGCGGGGCACCGGCCTGAAGCCGGCCGGGGAAGGTAGAGATTGGCCGTGACATAAAGGCCGGGAAGGCTCTGGAAATGCAGTTTCTCGACGGAAAAGCCCGGTTGTTCGAGCCGCCCTGTCACCGTAGCCTTGAGCGGCGTCCTTTCCGGCATCGGCTTCAGCCCGAGCATATCGAAGAGTTCTTCACGCAGAGATGGGCGTATTTTTTCGAAATCGGCCGCCGTAGCGACTCCCGGCAGTAACTCCCGTTCGAGTTCGGCGGCGCTGGCGGCAAGATAGCGGCGGATCGCTTCGTCACCGGAGAGTCTCTGGGGGGCGGCGGCTGCGGACCCGGCCGCCGCCCCCGCGGTCGTGACCGCCCTGGAGAGTGAAGCGGCAGATGCTGCGACCTTCAGCAGTTCCCGTCTTGTCAGATGGGTCCTTTGGTGACAGGCATGGAAATACCCATTTGCCCGCGGTGCAATGTCCTGAATCCGCTTTCCCATGGCCTTTCTCCCGGTCACACTTGCCGTTACGGTGAAATTGGGCCCGGCCGTTTTGCCGGTGAACGGTTGCTGCTCCGGCGGGGATTTCTATGGCGTGGAGTGGGCGGATTCTTCCCACCCGAATCGACGGCGGATTCGTCCCGGGTACCTCAAGCCGGCTCACTCCCGAAGCCATAAGGATGGTCCGGGAAAGGTCCCCGGAAGTTCGTGGCCGTGCTGTTTCCCTTCTCATCTTCCTGCGTGAAGAGCGCGACGCACCTCTGCGCGAGTTCGCGCAGCTGGTCTTTGTCCGCGCTGGTGGCCGGGCGGTAATCCACCCCACCCGTGATCGCCTTGTTCAGGAGGTCGACCCAGGAAGGCGGCACTCCGGCCACCACTCCTTTGAGCGAGAGTGAGAAGCGGAGCGCCAGCGAAACCTCCTCCTGGGTTTCGGCGGTCTTGTACCACCAGTCGCGCGTGCGTTGCGCGCCCTTCGGCCAGGCGCCCATGCTCAACGGCTTGATAGCGACGATGGCCGCCCCCCGGGCCTCGGCCGCTTCGATGACCTCGCGGCCGAAGTCCCGCAGGTAGTAGTCCGCGAAGCTGATCGGGAACATCACGGTGTCGAAGGGATGGGACTTCAGCGCCTCCAGCGCCGCCTTCGTGCTGTGGGCGGAAAACCCGAGCCATTTCACCTTGCCCTCTTCCCGCGCCGCAAGGAAAGTTTCGATGGCGCCGCCGGAGCCGAACGCGCGCCTGACCTCCTCCACCGTCACGAGGTGGTGCATCTGGTACAGATCGAAATGGTCCGTCTGCAGCCGCTGCAGCGACCTCTCCAGTTCGCTGCGCGAGCCCTCCTTGTCGCGGGCCTTGGTCTTGCACGCCAGGAAGATGCTCTTTCGATCCAGTTGCTGAAGGGCAACGCCGAGTTTTATTTCACACTCGCCGTTCCTGCCGTAGGCCGGCGCGACGTCAAAATAGTTCACGCCCCTCCCGAAGGCCTCCTTTACGGCCGCGTTCGAGCCGTCCTGCCCTTCGTGGGACAACGCGAGTCCCGGGAACACGACGATCGAGACTTCCTGTTTCGTGCGGCCCAGCACACGCCTGGGAAGACCGTCCACACGCCGGGCGATGTCATCGACCGGCTTGAAGTCGGCAAAAAGACGTTCGATCCCAGTCGCCCCGACCCCCGCGGCGCCACCCAGCATGCAGACAAAAGTTCGTCTCTTCATTGAACCCTCCCGATTCTCCACGCTCATCCAGGGCAGAAGCACCCGGCGACAATGGTGTGGAATGACTGAGAAAATAGTATAGCGGGGACTCGATGACCAAAGCTGAAAGAAATAACCCACGGCCCATAGGATTCCCAGGTCGAGAGGGCTGCCGTCGCAGAGAAGCGGCCAAGCCGAAATTGCTACCGCTACCGGTGCTGAATGTCAGCGCGTCGGACGGCACTCGATGACGAAGCGGCCCGATGGTTGCCGCTCGGCAGCCTGCACTTCCAAACCGGCAGCGTGGGCCAGCGCGCGAAACTCTGCCATGCCCCGGTCCCTCCCACCCACCAGCACCATCATCAGCAAAGCCGGCGACGGAGCGCCGCTCGCGTCGGGCGTCACGCCATTGAGGACGACGACGCGGCCCGCGGGCCGCGCCGCCTCTGCGCAACGCCGCAATATGGCGACCGCTTCGCGATCGGGCCAGTCGCTCAGGACGCTTTTCAGCAGATAGAGATCGGCCCCGGCCGGCAGCCGGTCGAAGAAGCTCTGCCCGATGGCTGTGACACGGTTGGCCACGCCGGCAGCCTGGAAGATCTCGGCCGATCGGGCCACCGTCCGCGGAAGATCGACCAGCGTGCCCCGTACCGTGGGCCGGGCGCGCAGGATTTCCGCCAGGAGCGACCCCGTTCCCCCGCCGACGTCAACCACCGTGCGCACCGATTCCCAGTCGCCGGCGGTCAGCACCTCAGGATCGGGCGTGCCGTGCCCAGCCGGCCCCATCAGCGCATCGAAGTTTGCCGCGAGATCGGGATGGGCCTGCAGGTCCTCCCAGAACGGATCGCCGAAGACTTCGTGATAGGCCGGCACGCCGGTTCGGACAGCACGCAGCAAGGTGCCCCACGCGTACGCCATGCGACCGCCGAAGCCATCGAGATCGAGCCCAAGTCGCGCTGGGGTATCCAGCAGCATACGGGCGGGTTCGTTCAGCGCGAATCGCCCCGGCGCGGGCTCTTCGAATACACCCTCGTGAACAAGGTGCCTCAGTACCCTGTGCAGAGAATCGGAGGCGGCACCCGATGCCGCCGCCAGTTCATGAATCCGGGTCTTCCCCGCGGCAATGTGGTCAGCAATCCGGAGGGTCGCAACCACGTGAACGCACCACGGCGTGCAGAGATCGCTCAGCGCCCAGATGTCCACCTCATCCCGCCTGGACATGCACCCACTCCTCCGCCGGGAAGCCGTCCGTCAGCAAGGTAACAAATCGGACGGCGTCCGTCGAGAATTCCGCCCGGGCCCGACGCGGGACGCGCTAACCTCTCCCCGGATACTGTCGAAAAGAAATGCGGGACCCACGAAGGAGAGCATGGCATGAGAAGCGTGACCGGATTGTTGGGGCTAGTGCTCGTGCTGGCTGCCGGCTACTACATCTACTCGGTCCAGGCGGTTCGTGTCGGGCCGCAGAAATCCGCTCTCGGACAGATCGACATCGCCGCTGTCCGGAGCGATCTCCTTTCGCTCGCGCAGGCGGAGCGCTACTACCTGGCCGCAAACGGCAATTACGGCACACTCGGACAATTGCGGAGCTCCACGGCTGTGTCGAATGTACCTCGCGCGACGACGCGTGGGTATTCCTACACAGTGGAAGTCGAGGGCTCGCGCCGTTTTGTGATCACGGCCACGCCGGATCCGGGGCAACCGGACCTCACCACCCTTTCAATCGACGAAACGATGACCTTCAAACCCTGAAAGTGCGCCGAGCCGCCTGTAACGCAAAAAAGGCACTGAAAATCGAGAATAAGACACTTTTTCATAGCGAAATCATTGTAAGCTATAGAGGTAAAACGGTTTATCTGGGTCCGTCCCTACTTGATGCCGACGACCATCGAGTCGGGGCCGACGAGATGCTCGACCCTGGTCTCGCGGAACCCGGCCTCGCGCATCCAGGCCGAGCAGTCGGCGCCCGTGTAGTCGAAGCCGCCGGGGGTCTCGATCAGCATGTTGAGGCTCATCAGCAGGCCGAAGGCGTTGTGCCGGCGCTCGTCGTCGATCAGCGACTCGTACACGAGGAGTGCGCCGCCGGGGGGCAAGGCCTGGTGGGCCTTGGCGATCAGGGCCCGCTTCTCTGAGGTGTCCCAGTCGTGCAGGATGTGCCCCATGACCAGGACATCCGCCCCGGGCAGCGGGTCGCTGAAGAAATTGCCGGGGTAAAAGCTAACGCGATCGGCGAGTCCGAACGAGCGCACGTAGTCTTCGAAGATCGGGCGCACGATCGGGAGATCGAACCCTCCGCCCAACAGATGCGGGTGCGCGAGCGATACCTGGACGGGGACGGCCCCCTGGGCTGCGCCGATGTCGACATAGCTGCGGTAGCGCTTCCACGGGAATTTCCGGGCGATCGCGTTGGCGGCCCCCATGCTGATGCCCGTCATGCCCTGCAGGAAGCTCTTCAGGCGCTGCGGGTCGCTGTAGATCTGCTCGAAGAACTGGCCGCCGTTTACCACCTCGTTCTGCGGCCGCCCCGTGCGCAACGCCTCGGTCAGCGATCCCCAGAATCTGTAAAGGCGTTCGTTGGCCATCTCCAGCATCCCCCCGACATAGGTTGGGTTTGCCCGGTCGAGCAGAGTCCCGGTGTCGGGGGCATTTTCATAGAGGTCGCCGCGCCGCTGCAGCATCCCGAGCGCGACGAGCGCGTCGAAGAAGTCGCGGGCGCTGCGCGTGTGCAGCCCGAGCCTCTCGGCCAGCACGGCGCCCCGGACGGGGCCTTTGGCCAGTTCGGTAAACACGCCCAGTTCGACTGCGCTCAGCAGCACTTTGGAGCCCCAGAACCCGAGTCCGAGCTGCATGATGCGTTCAATCCCGGGCCCGGTGGCGGCGCGGAATTCCCCGGCGGGGCTGGGCCACATCTCCATCACCGACTCGCGCGCGATCTGCCCTTCGTGCATGTCGAAAATATGGACGACGCGCATGCACACGTCGGCGCCGGCCGGCAGGGGTGCGGCGGGGACCCCGTCCCCCGTGAGGCGGAAGCTGAGCATCCCCTCGTCGACGACTTTGTCGCCCGCCGGGAACCGGCGCAGTGACTTGAGCCTGGTGTTCGCCATCGACGAAAACATCGAGCGATAGTTCTCGACGGCGGCTCGTTTCCCACGCAGGCTCAGGTTGCGCGCGGGCGCTTCCCAAACAACATCATCGGTATACAGATCAAGCGCCGGATCGATGCTCCCGCCGGCTTCGGCGTCAAAATGCGCCTGCACGACAGCGAGATTCCAGGCTTCGATGGACTGCGGTTTCATACGAGACCTCCGAGTCCGATGCGCGGACGGCATCGCGACTGCATGGACAGCTCAATTCTTTCTGCGGACTGAAACGACACCCGATGGAATGGAATGTACACCCGGCCGGGCGGGGATTCAAGGCGCTCGGAAAACGCAGGCTTTCCGGCTAAGCGAAATCTGGAGTGCGGCGCCTCGGCGCCGCTTTGTGTGCGTCCTACAGCCGAAATGCCCGGCGCCTCGGCGCCATCCCGAGGCGCGGCAGCGGAGTGCCCACTCTGCAAGTTCGACGTTGGCGGCGTCGAGCCGCCGCACTCCATGGGACGGGCGACAATCTTGCGTTGCCCGGCGGCGACTCCGTAGTAAACTGACCAATTCCAAGGAGAGTCTATGAGCGACGTTGCCGATGCGGCTTGTCGGTTCAATCCGGCAAGCACACCGGATTATCTCCCGACGCCCAAGATGCGGGACCTGCAGCTGGCTCGCCTCAAAGCCGTCGTGCGCCGGGCTTATGAGAACGTGGACCTGTTCCGGACGCGGCTGGTCGAACGAGGCGTTGCGCCGGAGAGCATGCGCTCGCATGGAAGATATCCGGCTGTTGCCCTTCATGACCAAGAGCGATCTGCGCGACACCTATCCCTTCGGGCTATTCGCCAGCCCGATGCCGGAGATCGTGCGGCTGCACGCGTCGAGCGGCACCACCGGAAAGCCCATCGTGGTGGCCTACACCCGAGAGGATGTCGCGTCTGGACCAACGCCATGATGCGCTGCTTCGCCGCCTGCGGGATCAACCAGGGCGACGTCGTGCAGAACGCCTACGGCTACGGCCTGTTTACCGGCGGGCTGGGCGCTCACTACGGAGCGGAGGGCCTCGGGCGCGACCGTGATCCCGATTTCGGGCGGGAACACCGACCGGCAGATCATGGTGATGAGGGACTTCCGCGTGACCGCCATCTGCTGCACGCCCAGCTACTTCATCCACCTGCTCGAGCGGGCGGCGGAGCTGGGCGTGGACGTCAGCAGCCTCCCCGCTGCGCGTCGGCGTGTTCGGCGCGGAGCCGTGGACCGACTCGATGCGGCGTCACATCGAGAGCGCGGGCGGCATACGCGCCTTCGACATCTACGGGCTGTCGGAAATTGTCGGCCCCGGGGTCGCCATCGAATGCGAGTGCCAGGATGGCCTGCACATCCTGGAGGACCATTTCTATCCCGAGGTCATCGACCCGGAGACGCGGCGAGCCGGTTCCGGACGGCGTCGAGGGGGAACTGGTGCTTCACAACGCTTTCCAAGCGCGCCATGCCCATGATCCGCTACCGCACCCGCGACATCACCACGATCCTCCCGGGAGCCTGTCCCTGCGGCCGGACGCTGCGCCGCATGCGGCGGATCGCGCCGCCGCGCCGACGACATGATCATCATCCGGGGCGTCAACGTCTACCCGTCGCAGGTCGAAACGGCGCTGCTCGCCGTCGAAGGGACCCTCCCGCACTACCAGATCATCCTCTCGCGCAGAAAGGGGCTGGACGAGATGGAAGTCCAGGTCGAGGTCACCCCGGAGGTCTTCAGCGACAAAATCGGCGCGCTCGAGGAACTCAACCGCAGGCTGGCCTACTCGCTGGAGCAGACGCTCGGGCTGCGGGTCAACGTCCGCCTGGTGGAGCCGCGCGCAATCCAGCGCAGCGAAGGCAAGGCGAAGCGGGTCATCGATCGCAGAAACGTGGATCAGTGAGGCGCACACATGAAGATTCACCAGCTCTCTTTGTTTCTGGAGAACAAGCCGGGTACGCCTGGTTGAACCCTTGCCGCCTGGTTTCCGAGGCCGGGATCGACGTGCGCACCCTCACGCTCGCCGACACCGAGCGCTTCGGCATCCTGCGCATGATCGTGTCGGACTGGGAGAAGGCGAAGGCGCTGCTGCAGGCGGCCGGATTCGTCGTCAATGTCGTCGAAGTGGTGGCCGTCGAGGTTCCCGACCGGCCCGGAGGGCTCACCGAGGTCCTCGAGGTTTTCGAGGAGGGCGACGTCAACATCGAGTACATGTATGCGTTTCCGTTCGGCCGCGGCAGAATGGCGGTGCTCATCTTCCGGTTCGACAAGCCCGACGCCGCGATCGACCGGCTCCAGGCGCGCGGCATCAACGTCGTGGGGAGCGTGGAAGTCTACAACAGGATCCGGGAATGATCGTCGCCGACGTCATAAACCAGCAGCTCGAGCGCTCCTCGTGGATCCGCCGGATGTTCGAGGTCGGGTTGAGGCTCAAGGCCGAGCGGGGCGAGGAGAACGTCTTCGATTTCACGCTCGGCAACCCGAACGAGGACCCGCCCCCGGAAGTGCTGGAGACTTTGCGGCGGGTTGCGGCCGAGAACCGGCCCGGGATGCACGGCTACATGCCCAACGCCGGGTTTCCCCGGGTGCGGCAAGTCATCTGCCGAGCGTCTCCGGAGGGACACCGGACTGGCTTTCACGAAGGATCACGTGCTGATGACCGTCGGATCGGCGGGCGCCATCAACACGGTCCTGAAAGCGATGCTCGATCCGGGCGACGAGGTCATCGTCCCGTTGCCCTGCTTTTCGGAGTACCCGTTCTATGTGGCCAATCACGCCGGCCGCATGGTGACGGTCGAAACCGATGACGAGTTTTCGCTCGATGTCGCGCGCATCGCAGCCGCGCTCACGGCCAGGACCCGCGCCATCATCCTCAACTCGCCGCACAACCCGACGGGGGTGGTCTACTCGGAAGGCGGTCTTGCGGGAGCTCGAGGCCTTGCTGCGGCGCGTGAACCACACCGTTGTCGTGATCGTCGACGAGCCGTACAAGGCGTACGTGTACGACGGGGCGAAGCCTCCCGAGACAGCGTCGATCATCACCAACTGCGTCGTCGCGAGCTCATGGTCCAAGACCTGGGCGATCGCCGGCGAGCGCATCGGTTACCTCGCGATTTCGCCGCGGCTGCCCGGGGCCGATGACCTGCGCAACGCGTGTACGTTCACCAACCGCATTCTCGGTTTCATCAACGCGCCGGCCATCTGGCAGTGGGTCGTGGCCGAGGCGCCGGAGGCGCCACCCGACCTCGGCATGTACCAGGACAAGCGCGACCTGCTGTGCGACGGCTTGGCGCGCCTCGGCTACGCTGCCCGCAAGCCGCAGGGCGCCTTCTACCTTTTTCTGAAAACCCCGATTCCCGACGACGTCGCCTTCGTGCGCCTTCTGCAGGCCGAAGGCGTGCTGGCCGTGCCCGGCACCGGTTTCGGGCGCGGCGGTTACATCCGTCTGTCTCTCACGGTGCCGCGCGATACCATCGTGCGTTCTCAGCCCGGGTTTGCCCGGGCCCTGGAGAAAAGCAACCCTTGAACCCCCGACGCCTCATGTTCGCCTTCGTACTGTATTCTGCTGCCGCCGCCGCCGCGTTGCCTTCGCCGCAAAGCAGGGATACCGGCGCGATTTGAGCTCGGCTTCGAGCAGCGCGTCCGCAACGAGAACTGGGACAATCTGTTCGACTTCAACGACGCGGCGGACGACCAGCGCAACCAGGTCCGCTATCGCACGCGGCTGTGGGGCAAGGTGCCGCTGGGCGAAAACATCGACGTCTATGCCGGCCTCGTCCAGGAGACCAACCAGATCGTGGTCAAGCGCGCGCCGTATCGCTTCGACGAAGTCGCCTTCGAGCACGCCTACGTCGATTTCAAGAAGCTGTTCGTCAACGGGCTTTCGTTGCGGGTCGGGCGGCAGAACCTGACGAAGGGGGAAGGCTTCCTGGTGTTCGAGGGGAACCCCTCGGACGGGTCGCGAACCATCTATTTCAACGCTTTCGACCTGGCCTACGCGTGGAAGAAGTCCAAGCTCGAACTCATCGGCATCTCCGACCCGTACACGGACCGTTACCTGCCGCGGATTCACGTCGGCTCCCGGCAGCTGCTCGACTGGAACGAGCAGGCGCTTGGGGTCTACTACACCGACAACAACCACATCAACACCAGCCTCGAGGCCTACTATTTTTACAAGAAGGAAACGGGCGATCGGCGCCCGGCCACCAACGCGCAGTTTCAGCCGGACCGTCACGTGCACACGGCAGGTTCCCGCGCGGTGCGGAGAATCAGGAGCGACTGGGAGGCGGCAGGCGAGTTCGCGCTCCAATGGGGGGCGCAGCGACCGGCCATTCCGCTGGCGGGCTGGGCAGGCTACGGCTACGTGAAGAAGTCCTGGAAGCAGCGGCCCTGGACGCCGAGCCTCTCGCTGGGCTACTGGGGCTTCTCGGGAGACGACCCCGGCACCGGGAACAGGAACGAAGGGTGGGATCCGCTGTTCTCCCGCTGGCCGAAGTGGAGTGAGCTGTACATCCTCAGCCAGGTCCGCGAGCGCGGCGTGGGCTACCTGGACCAACCAGGGCATGTGGCAGGCGGAATTGCTCTTCGCGCCCTGCAAGTCATTGGGCGGCAGGCTGACCTATTACCACATGGATTCCTATCAGCCGTTCCGCGGGGACCCGCGCATCTTCGGAACGGGAACGGACCGGGGCAACCACTACCAGGCGCGTCTGGACGTCAACCTGAACAAGTACTGGAAAGGACACGTCCTCTACGAGCGCCACGTGCCCGGCAATTTCTACGCAGGGAGTTCCCCGGCCTATTTCCTGCGTTTCGAGGTCATCTTCACGGCCAGAAAGACCGGGCTCCGGTCCTAACCTCACAGGTCCGGGTTGCCGTCCAGGGTCATGCGGGCGATCTTGAACGGAGCCCGGATCTTCAGCTTGCCGACCTGGGTCGAGAAGACGATCTCCTCGTCGGCGGGCTCGACCGTGGGTTTCCCGTCGACCTCGCGCGGAAACGTGAACACCGCGAAGTTGTCCCCCCGGCCTGCCGGCGAACTGTATGCCTTCAAGGCGATCTTTTTCTCCTTGTTTTTCTTCGAGGTCAGAAACGTCTGCGGCGACACGGACTCGAAGGTCGCCGCCGCAAACGGTTCCATGACCTGGCAGCTGATCGCAATCTCGTAGTCCGGCATCGGCTGGGCCAGGAACTTTTGGACGTCGGCCTCCGACAGGGCGCCGTTCAGCTGGGTGTAGCGCGCCAGCGCCTGGCGCACTTTCAGCGACGAATGCCACCTCACGTACATCGGCACCGAATTCGACCCTCCCAGCCCGCCGCTGGTCGCGGTTGCGCTGGCACGGCCGCCGATCATGCTGGGGGTGGAAACGCCGCCGTAATTGCCCTGGATGGTCGTGGGCCAGGACCACGGGGAGTTGGTCAGGAGGGCCAGCGCCTCCTGCTGGTTCCAGGCTGAAAAGGGTTTGTCGATCCAGAAGTCCTTGCCGAACGCGACGAGGACCGAGGCCGCCGCGACGATGCACAAGACCGGCAATGCGATGCCGGCGCGCTCAGGTTTCTGCATATGCCCTCCTTGCCGAACAGGTAGTGCGGAGGGCTCTAGGCTAGCACCACGTGCGGCGCCGCATCAACAGCGGAGTTGCACGGAGTGGGCCCACCGGATTTCGTGCCAGAGTCGGGTTTCTCGATTGTCGCCTGTAGCCCAGCGGGGCAGGGGCCGGGCCGCCCCCGCCCACTTCGCTCAGGCGGCGGATCTACTCAGGCGACCGCGAGCCGCGGCGCACCAGAGGCCGCCGGCGAAGAACATGGCCAGCCCGATCAGGGCGACGGTGGAGGCCTGCGGCGCGGCCTGGCTCGCCATGAGGATCCCGGCCAGGACCACGAGGAAGCCGGCAGCGAGGACTCCGAGGCTTGCCTGCCGCCCGAATGAGCGCGGCGGTGCCGGTTCCGGCGGCCCGGCGGGTTCGGGGATCGGGCGGGCGCCGGCCGTCATGAGGCTCACCAGCGGACAGACGAGCGCCGCCACGGCGCCGCTGATGATGGTCACGGCGGCCACGTCCATGCCGAGGCCGAAGCGCAGCGCGGCCCCCGTCGCGGATCCCGCCAGGTATGCCGACATGGCGCCCTGCCACGTGGCCCGTTTCCACAGCAGCCCGTAGGGGATCGCGATCACAAACAGCGGCATGTCCATGATGCTGATGATGGTCAGGTACGCGTCGACCGCGCCGCCGAGATACGGGACGAGATACGTCACGGCGATCATGAGCGCGCCGGCGAGCACCGTCGCGGCCCGCACGGCGACCAGGAGCTGGCGCGGCGAAGCCTTCCTGTTGATGAACCGTCCGTAGATATCGTTGGCGGCGAGCGTGGCGGCCGCGCTGAGGTTCGACCCGATCGTGGACAGGCCCGACGCCAGGAACCCGCAGATCACAAACCCCAGGACGCCGGCGGGGAGCAGGTGCACGATCAGGGTTGGGACGGCCATTTCCGGTTTCGGCAGGCCCGGGTAGAGGATGCGGGCGGCGAGCCCGGGCGCGATCCAGAGAAACGCAAAGGGGGTGATCATGAATCCCGACAGCACCATCCCTTTCGAGACGACGCGGGCGTCGCGCGCCGAGAACGCCGACTGCAGCAGCCCCTGGTCCAGGGTCGCCCACTGAATCCCGAGCAGTATGAATGCGATGACCGTCTTCCAGTTGTACTTGCCGGCCTGGGTGAGGAAATCCACGTGTCCCGGGGGGAGTTGCGCCACCAGCCCGGGCCACCCGCCGACGGCGCTCATGGCCATGGGGAGAATGGTCAGCACGCTCGCCATCATCAGGAGGAACCCCACGTTGTTGGTCAACACCACCGACCACATGCCGCCCGCGGTCGTGTAGACGACGGTGATCAGCGCAAACACGCAGACCCAGAACGTGAACGACCGGATGCCGGTGAGTTGCTGCGCGGCGGTGACGCCGGCATAGAGGACGACGCCGATCCAGAAGGCCAGCCGGAAGACCCAGAGGACGCCCACCAGAATGCGGACGCCGCCGTTGTAGCGCATCTCCAGGAACTCCGGGATCGTGCGGATGCGCAGTCGGCGCAGCACGGGGATGACGAACAGCCCGCTCAGCACCAGGGCCATGTTTCCCGTCCACGTGAGCCAGATGATGGAGATGCCGCTCTGGTAGGCGGTGCCGCTCACGCCGACGAGGCTGAAGAGGCTGATGTTCGCGGTGGTCATGGCCGCGGCCAGCATGAACGGCGTGAGCTCGCGCCCGGCGACGTAGAAGTCGTCGGGGTTGCCGATCCAGCGGTAGAAGCGCGAGCCGAGCCACAGCATGCCGGCGAGAAAGACGGCGACGGTGCCGTAATCGAACGCGGTCATTCGCCACCTCGATTCGGCCCGAAGGCGCGTGTGATCGCGTCGAGCTCCTCGGCGCGTCCGGCCAGGAACCGTTGCAGTTCATCCGCGTGCGGGAATCCGGCCGTGCCGCCCAGCGCCTGGGTCGACAGCGCGCCGCAGGCGTTTCCCCAGGCGACGCACTCCGCCAACGGGGCGCGCTGCAGGAATTTGAAGACGAAGCCTGCGTTGAAACTGTCTCCGGCCCCGGTCGTGTCCAGCGGCTGGACCGCGAAGCCGGGGGCGGAAATCGCCTTGTCCTGCGACACCACAAGTGCGCCGGCCGCGCCGAGCTTCACAACCGTGGTCGCCGCGAGCCGGCGCACCTCCACGACCGCGGCGTGAAGATCGGCGGCCCCGGTGATACCCCTCAGTTCCTGCTCGTTGGGGAGGAACAGGTCGACGTGGCGCAGCGCCTCGCGCATCCCGCCGTTCCACTGGCCGGCCGGGTCCTGATCGGGATCGAGCGACGTGGTCAGTCCCGCTTCCTTGGCCCTCCGGAACAGGGTCGGGATCCCCGGCCGCAGCGCGGGCTGGATGTAGAAGCTCGACATGTGCATGTGCCGGCCGGTTTTCACATAATCGAAATCGACCTCGTCGAGGCGGAAGGTCTCGCGAATCCCCGGGAAGCTCACCATCGAGTAGTCGTCGGGGAACGACATCACGACGCAAATGCCGGTCCGGCCGCCGGCGTGGCGGACGATGCGCGACGTGTCCACCCCGCTCTGTTTCAGGTTGCGCAGCATGAAATCGCCGAACTCGTCGTCGCCCGCCTTGCCGACGAACCCGACGCTCGCACCCAGGCGGGCGGCGTTGCAGGCGAATATCGCGGACGAGCTCCCGAGCGTAAAACGCATGTCGCGCGCCAGCCGGAGTTCCTTGTAGGCCGGGAGCGACGGCAGCCCGGTTAAGACCAGATCGACGTTCAGTTCGCCCACGACGACAATGTCCATCACGACCTCCCCTGCTTCCTGCGCCTGGCGAAGAGGCTCCTGAACTCGCGTATGGTCTCGAAGCACCAGTAGAGCAGGAGCGCCAGCCCGAATACCCAGACGCCCCAGGTGATCCAGTCGATGTACATCGTGCCTCCCGGCGTGGGTCGGCCTGCCGCCGCCCTAATAAGCTGCAGCCATGGTCTGTCGTGCAATCCACCGGCCGAGCCGAGTCGCGGGCCGATGCGACCCAGTGTGTACATCATGATCCCCTGTTTATGCAACGTCCGTGTGATAATGAGGCACCGAGGAGGCAGCTATGGGAACGACACGGAGGCAGTTTCTCTCCCGATCCGGCGCTCTCGCGGGCGGGTGTGTCCTGGGCGGCTCGCTGTCGAGGGCGGCGGCCCTCGCGCCGGGCCGGCCGGGCGACTACGTCATCGTCGAAGGGCACCGGGACATATGGGAGCTCAGCGACAGGTTCGGGCTGCGTGACAAAAGCCAGAACTCCCCGGTGCGCGATTTTCTCGTGCCGCGGCTGATCGAAGCGGGTGTCAGCGTCGTTATCATGCCGGCCGGCGGCGATTCCCTCGAGGAGCGCGACGGGCGCGACAACATGTTCGAGGGCTCGATGCGGGTGCTCGACATGCTGTTGTGCGAGATCGAAAAAACAAGCGGGCGCGCGTCGATCATCCGGACGAAGTCCGACGTTCCCGAGCGGCCGAATGCCGGGAAGGTGCAGTTCTTCCTCGACCTCGAGGGGGGCGGCTCCATCCAGATCGACCCGGAGCCGGGGTACCACCCGGACCGGCGGCTCGCGCTGCTGCGGCAGTTCTTCCGTCTCGGGGTCCGCGGCATGCAACTGACCCATAACGGCCGGAACATGCTCGCCGACGGCGTCGGCGGCGGGAAGATGGGGGGCCGGTTGTCCGAATTCGGCGTCGAAGTGATCCGGGAAATGAACCGGCTCGGGATGATGATCGGCGTATCGCACCTGTCGGCGAACGGCGTGCTTCATGCCGCGGAGGTCTCCAGGCAGCCGATCGTCTCCACGCACCAGAATGTCCAGCCGTTCCTCAAGACGCACCTCGAGCTCACCGAGCCGGAGGTGAAGGCCATTGCCGCGACCGGCGGGATCGTTGGAATCCGCTACATCGAGGGTGTTACGCCGTACGCCCTGCTGGTCGATGAAATCGAGCACCTGGCGAAAACCATCGGGGTGGAGCATATCGGCGTGGGCTGGCTCGGACACGACAAGGGTCACCCGGCCGTCGGACACGTACCTGGGTACTCGAAGCAGGAGTTCTCCGGCGTCGAAGCGCAGAGCATGTACGAGCACTGGGACAGTTTCATCCGGATGCTTCAGCAGCGAGGCTTTACCGACGCGCAGATCGGACTCGTCCTGGGGGGTAACTTCGTTCGGATCTGGCGGCAGATACTCCCGGCGGCATGAGCCGGGGCAAGGGGGCGGAGGCGATGAGAATCGTCGTGAGAAATACGGCGGAAGAGGTGGACCTGGCGGCGGCGCAGGAGGTCGCAAGGCAAGTGCTGACGCGGCCCCGCAGCGTCCTGGGGCTCTCGACCGGCAACACCACCATCGGGCTGCACCGCGCGATCGTGAGACTGCACCGCGACTGCGGTGTCAGCTTCGCCGACGCGGTCACCTTCAACGTCGACGAGTACGCGGGCGTCGCCCCCGGCCACCCGGGGAGCTGCCGGTTCCGCGTCTTCGAGCAGCTCCTGGAGTGCATCGATATTCGACGCGAGAACTGTCACCTTCCGGACGGCGAAGCCGCCGACTTCGAAGAGGAGGCCCGGCGGTACGAGCTGCGCATCGAGCAGGCCGGCGGCATCGACCTACAGATCCTGGGAATCGGAATGAACGGACACATCGGGTTCAACGAGCCCGGAACGCCTTTCGAGAGCCGCGCCCACGTCGCCGATATTTCGCCCCGCAGCATTGCGGACAAGTCGGAGTTCTACCGAAAGACCGGGTTTGCGCCGCGGCAGGCGGTGACGCTGGGGATCCGGAGCATCATGCAGTCGAGAAGCATCCTCCTGGTCGCAAAAGGGGTGTCGAAACAGGAGATCATGCACCAGGCGTTGTTCGGTCCGGTGACCCCCGGGCTGCCGGCCTCGGTCCTGCAACTGCACCCCGACACGATCGTGTTTATGGATGCCGCGGCCGCCGGGCACGGTGTCGCGGCCGGCCAGGGTCAGTCCCGCCCGACCCCGAGCGCGTCGGCGACCCGGTTGATGTAGTTGAACCAGGCGGCGATGAGGGTGATCTGCAGGATAGCCTTGTCATCGAAGCCCGCCGCGTGCAACCGGCCGAGATCCTCCCTCCGGATGCGGGTGGCGTCCTTGGTCAGCTGCACCGCGTAATCCAGCATCGCGCGATCCGCGGCCGAAAGAGGCGCCTTGCGGTAGTCTTCGCGCAGCGCGCGGGCCAGGTTTTCGTCGAGGGTCACGACACGCAGAAACTCTGCGTGGGACTCGATTCAATACACGCACCGGTTCGCCGCCGAGACCACGGTCGCGATCATTTCGTGCTGCGGCCGGGTCAGGGGCAGTTCGGGTGCCATCAGCGCGCCGAATGTTGCGAACGCGTGGCGCAGAGCTTCCGGGATCAGCGTGTGCGAAGCTACGATGCCTTCCGACGCGCCCTCGGGCGCGGGGGCGGCGTACTCGGGAGGGTACAGCGCCCGCTGCGCCTCGAGCGCCCGGCGCAGCGCCTCATCGGCATCGGATTCGGGAATCGTTCGGATCCAGGTCATGACCGTTCTTCCTCACCACAGGCGGCCGCTTTCCAGCAGCTGGCGCACCTGCTTGGGTTTGAAGCCAAATGGCCCGGGCTTCGCCTTGTAGCGGACACGCCCGTCGGCGCCTATCACGTACAGTCGGTCGGGCCATGCGGTGTAGGCGCGCTCCGTGGAATTCTCGAAGTCGTCCACCAGGGCAGGGATCTCAATGCCCAGTTTAACCACGCACGTCGAGGCCAGCTCGCCGCGTTCGGCGTAGCTGCGCGGATTGGCATAGACGACCTTGTCGCGCACGTTGGAGGCCATCTGCCAGCCGTCGCTCGCGTGGGCCTCCTGGATATAAACCACGAAAAATTCTGCCCTGTCCCTAAATTCCCGGTACATCCTGTTGAGCTCGGGAACCTCCCGGCGAAATGGCGGTCAGGTGTAACTGCCAAAAATCAGGACGACCGGCTTGCCGCGGAGGGAACTGAGCCGGATGCGTTGCGCGTGGTCGGAGCTCTCCAGGTGGAAGTCGGGCGCCGCGTCCCCCACCCGCACGGTGCCCTCCCGCGCCTTGGACCAGAGGGGCGGAAAGGGGGTAATCATCAGGATGGGATCCGGGAGGCCGGCCATGAACGAGGCAAAACGCTCCGGGCTCTGACGCATCATGATGTAGAGGATGCCCGCGAAGGCAACGTACACCGAAAGCAACACGCCCAAGAGTCGAATCGCCAAGCGCGTAACGGCACCGCCCCGAGAAATTTGCCCGTCCGTAAAGATAGCATATGGCGGAAGGTGGGCGGAGTCGCCACGCCCCGAGTGTGCTGCAACATGATATATCATCAAAACGGCACAGGATGAGCCTGGTTGGACGGCCTATTCGCTGCGCAGGGCGATAATGGGATCGACCTTGGCGGCGCGGCGGGCGGGGATGTAGCAAGCCAGCAGCGCGACCCCGGCGAGGAGCAACGAGACGCCCGCGAGTGTGGCCGGATCGGCTGCGGGCACCCCGAACAGCTGGCTTCTCAAGACCACCGACAATGCGACGGCGCCGG
Organism: uncultured Acidobacteriota bacterium; assembly: GCA_963773605.1. Taxonomy (GTDB): domain Bacteria; phylum Acidobacteriota; class UBA6911; order UBA6911; family UBA6911; genus CAVZBT01. Next base: position 18,425 of record CAVZBT010000024.1, on the reverse strand, counting down.
CCAGCCCCAGCGGGAGACCGGCCAGGAGCAGGCCCGCGCCCTGCCTCAGGATCAGGCGGAGCGCGTCGCCCTCCTGGGCGCCGAGGGCCATCCGGATGCCGATTTCGGGTGTGCGCTCGCTGACGGAGTAGGCCATGACGCCGTAAGTTCCCACGGTCGCCAGCAGCAGCGCCACCAGTGCGAACACGCCGGCCAGAACGGCCAGGGCGCGCCGCGGCATTCCCTCCCGCCGCAGCTTCTCTTCCATCGTGCTGACCGCAAAAACGGGCTGTTGCCGGTCGGTGTCCAGGACGGCCGCACGTGCGGCGCCGGCGAGGCTTTGCGGGTCGCCCCCGGTGCGGACATAAAACCGCAGGGCGGTGTAGCGGCCGTCGCGATTGCCTCCGATTCGGGCCAGGGCCCCGTCGCCCACGCGCATCAGCCCAAAAGGCAGGTACAGCCCCAGCGTGTCCGAGGTGACGCTGGGAAACGAGTGCCCGCGGGCTTCGCGGGCGATGCCGACCACCGAGAGCGAGGCCACATCGGAACCGGCCGAGTCCAGCCTTATGGTCTTGCCGAGCGGATTTTCGCCCGGCCAGAGTTGCTCCGCGAGTCTTTCGCTGAGGATGACGATCTCCGCGCCCTGCTCCGCCTCCTGCCTGGTAAATGGCCGTCCCCGCCGGAGCTGGATCTGCATGACCCGGAAGTAGTCGGCACTGACGGCGAGCGGGTCGAAGGCGGGCAGCGCAGCGGCGGTCCCCGTCCGCGGCGACGCCGTTGTGAGGCCGCCGCCGAGGCCGAGCGGGGCGGCCACGGCGGCGGATTGCCGCCCGGGCAGGCGCTCGAACTGCGCCAGGACTTTCCCTCCGAAGTCGACCACCTGGGCCCCGTGCGGATAGCGCTCTTTGTAGACGTTCACCGCCACGCTGAGGACGTTGCGGGGATTGAAGCCCTTGTCCAGCGAGGCGTAGCGGTAGAAGCTCTGCGTGAGAAGCGCGGCGCCGTACAGGAGCACCAGCGAAAGCGCCAGCTCGGCGACGACGAGCGCGGCCCGGAAACGGCGGCTGCGCGCCCCGGCCGCCTGCGCCGTCCTGTCCTTGAGCACCTCGCTTGTCCCCAGCCGGGCCAGCACCAGCGCCGGGATGGAGCCGAACAGCAGCGCCGTGAAGCCCACCAGAACGGCTGTTGCGGCCAAGACGCCGGGATCGAGTGCAAACGGGCGCTCGAATGCATAGAAGCCGTTGAGGACCGGAACGGACCAGTGGGCCAGCAGCACGCCGGCCGCCCCGCCGAGCGCGGCCAGCACGAGGCTCTCGGTGAGCAGTTGTCGGATCAGCCGCGACCGGCGGGCGCCCATGGCCAGGCGGATCGCGATCTCCTTCTGCCGCGAGGCCGCGCGCGCCATCAGCAGGTTCGCCACGTTGACGCACCCGATCAGGAGCACGAACGCCACGGCGCCCAGCAGCAGGCCGATCATGCTCCGGAATCGGCTGGTCATGCGTTCGCGCCACGGCTGGACCACGACTGTGACATCCGTGTTGGTGGCCGGGTAGGCCAGCGCCAGGCGATCCGAGATTACCGACATCTCGCGCCGGGCCTGGTCGAGCGTGACGCCCTCCTTGAGACGGGCGAACACGCCGGCGCGCCGATTCCGGCGGTCCGTCGGGATCGCGTCCCGGCGCGCGCCCAGGGGGAGGAAAACCTTGGTGGAAAACGGTGCTTCGAAGCCCGCAGGCATGATCCCCACCACCGTGCAGGTTTCGCCGGAAAGGGTCAGCCGGCGGCCAATCGCCTCCCGCGCCCCGCCGAACTGGCGCTGCCAGAAGCCGTAGCCGAGGACCATGACGCGCTCCGCCCCGCGACCGTACTCCTCGGGGAGGAACAGCCGGCCTGCGGCCGGCGCCACCCCGAGCAGGGAAAAGAAACCATCGGAGACATAGGCGGTGTCCACATCTTCAGGTTCGGCCCCGCCGGAAATCGTGCTCCATCCGTAGCTCACCGCCGCCAGTTGCGCGAAAACGTGGTTCTGCCCCTTCCAGTCGATAAAGTCAGGTATCGAGGAGGCGAAGCCGCCCGTCTGCCGGTGCACCTGCGTCAGGGCCAGAATCGCGCCCGCGTCCCGATAGGGCATCGGTGGAAACAGGAGGCCTCCGGCCACGGAGAAGATGACGGTATTTGCCCCGATGCCGACGGCAAGCGTCGCCACGGCTGTGGCGGTGAAGCCCGGGCTGTGCCACAGCATGCGGATGCTGTAACGGATATCCTGAAGCAACGTACGCATCGGCCTCCCTTGTGGGTACGGCTAACAATACTATTGGACGAGCCCTGGCTTCCAGCACAGGCGTCGGCCGCGTGCCGGGATCGGAGGACGCTGAAGATAAGGAACTCCTGGCCGGATCGCTGCCGGTTTGACAAGCCTCGGGCGAAGCGTGCCCGGGACGGTGTCGATTCCGATTCTCCTGCAACGAATTTTTTGTATTTTTTTCAGGGCTTCCGGGACCAAAGTATCTCCAATATGGACTTTCGGTCGGCGATCATTGGCTGCACATATTGCGCAAACAGGAGTTTACGATGCGATCTCGTCCGTTTTTATCTGTTCTGCTGCTGCTCGTTGTCACCGGTCCAGCGCTCGGGGCGGAATGGCCGAGGGCGCGGCCTGCGGAACTGGGGCTGAAGCCCGAAGTGCTTGACGGGGCCCTCGAGGATCTGTTGGGCGCCAACAAGACCGGGGCCGCCGTGCTGGTGGTGAAGGGCAAGCTGGTGTGGGAGCACTACTGGGACGGCTTTGGGCCGGGCTCCCGGTTTGACACCTACTCCGCCGGGAAGGCGTATGCGGCGGCGGCGCTCGGGTTGCTGATCGACGACGGAAAGCTGAAGATCGACGAGCCCGCCTGCAAAATCCTGACCGAGTGGGCGGGGGACGAGCGCCGCAAGATCACGATACGCCACCTCCTGACCATGACTTCGGGGCTGAAGCTCGATTACCAAGGATTCTCCACGGTGGCCGATCCCGTCGCCGCCACCCTAAGCTGGCCGCTGGAGCGTGAACCGGGCACGGTGTGGTCTTATGAGCAGGCCACCGCGCAGGCCGTGTGCCCCATCGTCGAGCGCCTGACAGGCAAGCAGCCGATCGTGTTCTTGCGGGAGCGCATCCTGAACCCCATCGGGGCGGTGGACACGGGTTGGCTGCGCTCGCGCAAAGGGGACTGCCTCACCTGGCGCAGCGTGCTCACCAGCGCTCGGGAACTCGCCCTGTTCGGGCAGCTGTTCCTGAACCGCGGGCGGTGGGATGGGAGACAGCTGCTGAGCGAGCGTTTCATCGCTCAGGCCACCGTCAACGATCCTATGGTGGGGCAGATCCCGACCGCGCCCGGGCAGCAGGATTTCCGGCGCCGCGGGTATGGTTGGCTGATGTTCGTGAACACCAACGGGATCTGGGAGGGGGTGGACCGCCGCGGTTTTGCTTTCCTGGGGAGTTTTCACAATCTCTGCCTGGTCGACCCGTCCAGGGACTTTGTTTTTGTGCGGCTGGTGACTCCGGAGGCCCAGGAGAACCATGAGGCCTATGAGAATGCGCTGGACGTGACCGACAAAGGCACCGCCCTGCTCTGGCGAACCATCCTTTCCGCATTTTGAGCGTGAGAAAAATGGCGCGTCGGCGGGATGCGGCATGCGCGGCGGCGGCGCAGCGGCACGCCGTGGGTGTCACCGACCCTGCAGGACTCGCCTGGCCGCCCACCGTTGACCCGGGCCGAACGCTGTGGCGCTTATTTCGGGATCCACATAAGTTCAGGTCGAGCCGCCGGACTCCGGGAGCGCATCAACCCCCGGCAGCGTCGAACGGTTCTGGCCCGCTTCTTCGACTTCTCCACCTGGCGTAGAGCACCGAAAGCGCCAGGGCGGCGGCGCCGGAGCAGAGCAACGTCACGCCCCGGTGGTCCGGAAGCAGCCGGGGCATGTCCAGGGCGACGAGGTGAGCGGCCGCCGCCAGCACGCTTCCGGCGGCGAGGTAGCGATACTTCCTGTTCCTCAGCGCGAGGCCGACGCCGAAATAGGCCGCCCCCGCGCCGAGCCAGCCCAGCGCGACATACGGCTCGGGTACCGAGTGGCCGAGAGCATAAAGCACCAGGATAAATCCCGTCGCCAGATACGTGTTCCTGAGAGCCTCCGTCCGCAGCGTCAGCCGATTCTTCTGCCAGTTCATCAGCCGCGCGCTCAAGTGGGCCACGAGCGCAAAGCTGAACGTCACCGCATTCGAGGACGGGAATCCCGTCATATAGGCCGCGAGGATGCACAGAAAGAGGACGCAGTTGGTCACGACCAGGAACTTCGAACGGAACCAGAGCGCCATCGAGATGACGACGAGGCTCTGCAGGGCCAGCCAGAAGAACAACGTCGAGGTGCCACGGTAATCGTAGATCGCCAGCGTCAGGGCCAGGTAGCCCGAGCAGGCATAGAGCGCGGGTTCGAATTGGCGGCGCGTCTGGCGCCACTGGGCGACCGAGCAGAGCAGGAAAAACGCGGCGAGCAGGGCATAGACGCGGGGGGAGCGTCCGCCGTACAGCGCAAAGACCGCCAGCGACGTCAGGACCGACAGGCTCAGGGAGTTGAGCAACACCACCAGGAGCGCGGACGGCTCAGATCCCGGGTTCCTGACCAGGGCCGGCCAGGCGAACGCGGCCGCGCAGGCAAACAGGTAGGTGAGCGCATACCGCTCCGGCAGGATGGCCCCGACCGGGTTCCCTGCGAGCGGGTTGTTCATGAGCCACAGCAGGTGGCCCGCGTAGACGAACACCACGGCGACGGAAAGGAGCGGCCACCAGTCGCGCCGGAGCGCCAGCAGCGCCGCGACCAGCGCCGCCGCCGCCAGGAGGGGCAGCCCCGCGGCGGTCGTGTCCGCCAGCAGGCTCCAGATCAGCGCCTGCAGCCCTGCCAGCCCGGCCAGGGTCGGCGAGTCCCAACGCAGCGCCAGCCAGAACTGGGCGGCGATGATCGGGGCCAGGATCGCGCAGGCGACGGCGGCGCTGGCCACGACCGGTTCAGAGGTAAAGTAGTGCAGGCGCAACCCCGCATAGTAGAACAGGATGAATCCCGCGCCCGTCAACAGGCGGGCCAGGCGGCCGAAGCGGCGGCCGGCCGCGGGATTCTGCTCGTGGGCCATCATCGCGTCCTCCAGTTTCTTGATGGGCGTGCCGATATCGAAATGAATAGAAAATCTTATCCTGTTATAAACGAATTTGGCGATTACACAACGTCTATTTTCTGCACCGGCGGGTAATGTGGACCGCGTGGGCCCGCCGCCCGGCCCTGAGGCCGGGCTCGGCCGGCGGTCTGACGGGTGCGCCGCGGGTTTCTCGACAGGGGGACGTGCGGTCGGGCCGACCGCGTTTTCCGAAAACACACAATCCGGACCGTACGCCGGCTTCTTTATGTTGTACAATCTGCGGCGCACAAAATACTGCTAGGCCGGATCTGTGGTGCGGCTGGGAGTGGTCTCATGATTGGTGTTCCTGCCGCCCTGGCACTCTGGATCATCGGGGGAGCGGCGGCTCTTGTGTGTTATCGCCGGCCGAGGCTCGCCGCGACGACGGCCGTCGGCTCGCTGGCCGTGGGGACGGCGTTGGCCGCACCCGCGCTGGCGGCGGCGCTGAGCGGCGCCCCCGCGGCGCGCCTGGTTTTCCCCTGGGCCGTGCCCGCGGGCGAATTCGCCTTGCGGCTTGACGCTCTCTCGGCCTGGTTCCTTGCCCCTACCCTGATATTGTCGACCGTCGCGGCCGTTTACGGTGTGGGCTACCTGTCCCGAGGCCATGGGAGCAAGTCCGCCGCCCCGTCGTGGTTTTTCCTGAACCTGCTTGTCGCCGCCATGACGGTTGTGCTGACGGCGGACAATGCGTTGCTGTTCCTGACGGCCTGGGAGGTGATGGCCCTGGCCTCGTTCTTTCTCGTCACCTTCGATGATGTGCGCGCCTCGGTGCGGAAGGCGGGCCGGGTCTACCTCGTGGCGACGCACCTGGGAACCTGTTTCATCATCGCCTTTTTCCTCCTGCTGGGCCGCGGCACTGGCTCGTTGAACTTCAGCGACTGGGTCCGCGCGGGCGCCCTCGACCCGCGGTCGGCCGGGCTCTTGTTCGTGATCGCCGTGATCGGCTTTGGGGCCAAGGCCGGGATCATGCCCTTCCACGTGTGGCTGCCCGAGGCGCACCCGGCTGCCCCGAGCCATGTCTCTGCCGTGATGTCGGGCGTGATGATCAAGACCGGCATTTACGGGCTGCTGCGCGCAACCACCTTCCTCGGAAACCCGCCGGGCTGGTGGGGTGCGACGCTGATCGCGCTTGGGGTGGTGTCGGGCATCCTCGGCGTGCTGTTCGCTTTGGCGCAGCACGACCTCAAGCGGCTGCTTGCGTATCACAGCGTGGAGAACATCGGGATCATTGTCATCGGGCTCGGCATGGGCCACCTGGGCCGCAGCCTCGGGCTGCCCTGGTTGGCGGTGCTCGGCTTCGCCGGGTGCCTGCTGCACGTCCTCAACCACGCGCTCTTCAAAGGATTGCTCTTCCTGGGTGCGGGGAGCGTGCAGCAGGGCGCCGGGTCGCTCGAGATCGACCGCCTGGGCGGCCTGCTGCGGCGGATGCCGTGGACGGGCGCGACGTTCCTTGCCGGGGCGGTCGCCATCTGTGGGCTGCCACCCCTGAACGGCTTCATCAGCGAGATGCTCCTGTTCGTCGGGGGCCTCGCCGGCATAGCCAGGGGCGGCGCCGCGCCGGTGCTCGCCGGCCTGGCCACGGTGGCCGGCCTGGCGCTGATCAGCGGGCTGGCGGTGGCCTGCTTTACGAAGGCCTTCGGGGTCGTCTTCCTCGGGGAACCCCGGAGCGTCGTCGCCTGCCACGCCGAGGAGTGTCCCCGTTCGATGCGGGCTGCCATGGTCTTCCTGGCCGCCGCGTGCGCTGCGATAGGGCTGGGCGCCCCCTGGATCCTCCCGTCGCTGGAGCGGGCCGTTGCGGTGGTGGTGGCCCTGCCGGCCCAGACCTCGGGCGAAGTGATGTCGGCGGCCGCCGGGTTTCTGTCGAAGGCGGTGCTGGCCTCGGGGTTGCTGATTGTCTTCTGCGCTCTGCTCGTGCTGCTCCGCGCGCGGCTGCTCGCCGGGCGGCCGGTCTCGACCGCCGTCACGTGGGACTGCGGCTACGCGCGGCCGGAGCCCAGCATGCAGTACACGGCCTCGTCGTTTGCCCAGCCGATCACGGAGCTCTTCCATGGGCTCCTGGGCACGCGCGTCACCCTGAGGATGGGGGATGGCCTGTTTCCCCGATCGGCGGCGTTTGCCTCGGAAACGCAGGACCCCTGCCTGGAGCCGCTTTACGGCCGCGTCTTCCGGGGATTCGAGCGCGCCGTCTCGAAGATGCGCTGGCTGCAGCACGGCAACATCCACCTGTACGTGCTTTACATCGGGTTGACGCTGCTGGGGCTGCTTTTCTGGATGATGGATTGACCTCATGACCCTGACCTGGCTGCCCCCGATCCTGGCCCTCCTGTTCTCGCCGCTCTTGCTCGGCGCGATCAACCGGGTCAAAGCGTGGTTTGCGGGGCGCACCGGACAGCCGGTGCTGCAGACCTACCGCGACATCTGGAAACTGCTTCAAAAGGGAGCGGTCTACAGCGGTACGACATCATGGGTGTTTCGCGCAGGGCCGCTGGTCGCGCTCGGCGCCTTGATCACGGCGCTGGTGCTGGCGCCCTTCGGGGGACAGCCCGCGCTGCTTCCGTTTACCGGCGACGTCGTGTTTTTCTGTGCGCTGCTCGGGATTGCCCGCTTTTTTACCATCGCTGCGGCGCTCGACACCGGTTCGAGTTTCGAGGGGATGGGCGCGAGTCGCGAAGCGCTCTTCGGCGCGCTGGGCGAGCCGGCCATCTACTTGGCGCTGGCCGCTCTGGTGCGCTACACGGGGACTCCGGTTTTGTCCGACAGCTTCAGCGTCCTGTCGCGCCGGACGTGGCACGAGATGGACCCTGCGCTGGTGCTCGTGGCCGTGGCGCTGCTCGGGGTTTTCCTGGTCGAGAATTGCCGGATCCCCGTGGACGACCCGAACACGCACCTGGAGCTGACCATGATCCACGAGGTGATGGTGCTCGACCACGGGGGCCCCGATCTGGCGTTCGTGCAGTACGGCGCATCACTGCGGATGTGGCTGCTGGGGAGCTTGCTGGCGGGCATCGTGGTCCCTGCGCCGCTGGCGAACGCATGGGCGAACCTGGGGCTCGGGCTGGTTGCGCTGGTGGGGCTCGCCGGGATAGTGGGGATCATCGAGTCCGTGATGGCGAGGCTGCGGCTGTCGGTCGTCCCGCACCTGCTGGCCGGGGCCTCGGCCATGGCAGCCACGGCGCTGCTGCTGGGGATGAGGTGAAACGTGGGCGTCGATTGGATTGTGGTTCTGCTGATCCTGTCCAACTTCCGCTTGCTGGCCTCGGGTCGGCTGGGGGCGAAGACCCGGACGGTGGCGGCGCAGGGCGTGCTGCTGGGACTGGTCCCGCTCCTGGCGGGCCTGCATGCGCCCGGGGGGCGCGCGCTGGCGGTGGCGGTCGCCAGCATGGCGGTGAAGGGATTCGTTTTCCCCTGGCTGCTGCTGCGGGCGGTGCGGGAGACGCGGGTCAGCCGTGAAGTGCAGCCGTACGTGGGCTATGCCGCTTCGCTGCTCATCGGGATGTTGGGTCTGGCCGGCTCGTTCCTGATGGCCCGGCGCCTGTCGCCTCTTCCGGTCGGCGCCTCGTCGTTGCTGGTGACTGCGGCGCTGTTTTCGCTTTTCACCGGCTTCTTCCTGATCGTCAGCCGCAAACGGGCCATCAACCAGGTGCTGGGATTCCTGGTCCTGGACAACGGCGTGTTCCTGTTCGGTGCGGGCGTCATGAGCGAAACGTCGCTGCTGGTCGAGGTGGGGATCCTGCTCGACGTCTTCGTCGCGGTGTTCGTCATGGGGATCACGATGTTTCACATCAACCGGGAGTTCGACCACATCGAGACGGACCGGCTTTCGAACCTGAAGAACTAGAATGATACTTGCCCTGATATTCGTCCCGGCGCTCTGCGGGGGCATCGCATTTTTCCTGAGCCAGGCGGCGCATCGCCGGGCGTTGCTGGTCGGTGCGGCCCTGGTCCATTCCGGCCTCACGGCGGCGGCGTGGTGGGTCCGCCCGAATCCGGTGCTGGCCGGCTGGCTGGCGCTGGACGAGGCAGGGATGCTCTTTCTCGGCATCACGAGCACCCTCTTCCTGGCGGGGGCCGTGTACTCGCTTGGCTACCTCGCCTCCGAATCGAGTGGCAAGGTGACCGACGTCGAGGAGGGTTTCCTCTTCTCGAATGCGCCGGAGGCTGTGTTTACGGGGTGCATGCTGCTATTCCTTGGGGCCATGACGCTGGTGACGGCGAGCCGCCATTTCGGGCTGCTCTGGATCGGCATCGAGGCCACGACGCTCGCGAGCGCGCCGCTGATTTATTTCCACCGGCACCACCGCTCGCTGGAAGCGACCTGGAAGTACCTGCTGATCTGTTCGGTCGGGATCGCGCTGGCGCTGCTGGGCAATTTCTTTCTCGGGGTGGCTGCGGCAGTGCCGGGGCACCCGGGCTCCGGACTCGTGCTCGACGAGCTGCTGGGCCGCGCGCGGCTGCTGAACCCGGCCTGGCTCAAGGCTGCGTTCGCCCTGATGCTGGTCGGCTACGGCACGAAGATGGGGCTGGCGCCCCTGCACACGTGGCTCCCCGATGCCCACAGCGAAGTCGCCGTCGGTGGTGTCCGCGCTGCTGTCGGGTGCACTGCTGAACTGCGCGTTCCTGGGCGTCCTCCGGATTCACCAGGTGACGGCGGCGGCCGGGCAGGGGGAGTTCGGGGAGAAAGCCCTGCTCGCCCTCGGGCTCCTCTCGGTGACGGTGGCCACGGTGTTCATCCTGGGCCAGACCGATTTCAAACGGCTGCTCGCGTATTCCAGTGTCGAGCACATGGGCCTCATGGCCGTCGGCATCGGACTCGGGCAGGCCGGCACGTTCGCGGCCTTCTTCCACGCGGTCAACCACTCGCTGACCAAGGCGATGCTGTTCCTGCTCGCCGGCAACATCCTGGCGCGCTATCACACCAAATCGATCGCGTCGGTGCGCGGGATGCTGAGCGCGGCCCCGTACAACGGCACGCTCTGGGTCGCGGGTTTCCTGGCGATTACGGGGATGCCGCCGTTCAGTCTTTTTTTCAGCAAGTTCCTGATCCTCAAAGCCGCGTTTGACCAGGGGAGGTGGGCGGTCGGCGTGGCGTTGCTGGCGCTGCTGGCCGTGATCTTCGTCGCGATGGCGACCGCATGCCTGGGGATGGCGCAGGGCGAACCGTCGGCGCCGGTGAGCGCGGTGCGCCAGCGCCATCACTGGCTCACGCTGCTGCCCCCGGCGGTTCTTGCCGCGACGGTCCTGTGGCTGGGCCTGGGGCTCCCCCGCGGCCTGGGGACCCTGCTCTCGGCGGCAGCGGCGGCGATGGGAGGGGTGCGGTGACGCGGCGAACTCTGCGGCTGAGCAACGGGCAGTGCGTCTCGCTCGATGGACTCGTGGCGCTGCCGTTTGACGCCTTTCGTGAAGGGCTCCTGGCCGACGTCGCCGCGGGCGGGCGCGTCGCGGCACTCTTCGGCCAACCCCGGGGCGGCGACGGCCTGCGCCTGCACGCCGTCACGGCGGACGGCGCGAAGGGGGAGTTCGCCTGGAGCATGACCGAGACGGGCGCGGAGTACCCGGCGCTGACCCCCGACTGTCCGCAAGTCCACTGGTTCGAGCGCGAAATTGCCGAGCAGTGGGGCGTGCGCCCCGCAGGGCACCCGTGGCTGAAACCGATCCGGTTCCATCGTTCGCGACGCGAGGGTCTCGACGCGTGGGGCAGGGCGGGGGAGATCCTGCCGGGCGTGACGGATTATTTTCGGGTGGCAGGGGAAGGGATTCATCGAGGTGGCGGTCGGCCCGGTGCACGCCGGGGTGATCGAGCCGGGGCACTTCCGGTTCCAGTGCCACGGCGAACAGGTCTTCCATCTGGAGATTTCACTCGGCTACCAGCACCGCGGCGTCGAGCAGGCACTGGTGGGCGGGCCGGGGAAGCGCAGCGTGCACTACATGGAGACGCTCGCGGGCGACACGACGGTCGGGCACACGCTGGCTTACAGCCATGCCGTCGAGGGGTTGGCCGGCGCCGACGCGGGTGGCGGCGCGTCCGGCGTGCGGGCCATCGCGCTGGAACTCGAACGGCTGGCCAACCACACTGGGGATCTGGGGGCGCTCGCCAACGACGTGGGATACCTTCCGACCGCGAGCTTTTGCGGACGGCTGCGCGGCGACTTCCTGAACATGACGGCGCTCCTGTGCGGCAACCGCTTCGGGCGCCGCCTGGTGCGCCCGGGCGGGCTGGGCGTCGTTCCCGGCGCTTCCGCACTGCGGGAACTGGGCCACAGGCTCGACGCCGCCGTGGCCGATGTCGCCAACGCGGTCGAACTGCTCTGGCGCACGCCCTCGGTCCGGGCGCGGTTCGAGACCGCGGGGCGGGTGGGGCGGGAGACGTGCCTGGAACTCGGCCTGGTCGGGGTGGCGGCCCGGGCGTGCGGGATCGAGCGCGACGCGCGCCGCGAGTTCGCCTCCGGGGCATATTGCGGCGCGCCGTTCGACATCGGCACGCACCCGGACGGCAACGTCCAGTCGCGCGCGTGGGTGCGCTGGCTCGAGATCCTGAGCAGCGCCGCGCTGGTGCGCCGGTTCCTGGACGGCCTGGCCGGGCCGTCGCCCAACGGGGCGCACGGGCGCGGTTGCGGCCCGCTGCGGCCCCGCGCGGGGATCGTCAGCATGATCGAAGGGTGGCGCGGCGAAATCTGCCATGTCGCCCTGACCGACGCGGCGGGACGGTTTGCGCTCTACAAGGTCGTCGACCCTTCGTTCCACAACTGGATGGGGCTGGCGGTCGCGCTGCGCAACCAGCGGATTTCGGACTTCCCGCTGTGCAACAAGAGTTTCAACCTGTCTTACTGCGGGCATGACCTGTAGTGCCGCGCGATCGAGGTGACACGTGTTCAAGGCGGTGATGGCGCGGATCCAGCAGGGGCACCGGACGATCCGGTTTCCCGACGAGCCCCCGGCTCTCCCGGAGGCCTTCGCCGGCCGGCCTGAAATCGACCCGGCGCGCTGCGCCGGATCGTGTGCGAGCTGCGCCGAGGCCTGCCCGACCGAAGCGCTGCGGGTCGACGGAGGCTCGCCCACGCTGGATCTCGGCCGCTGCCTGTTCTGCGGCGATTGCGTGGATGCGTGTCCGCAGGGCGCGATCCGTTTCGGCCGCGAGTACAGCATGGCGACGCGGACGCGCGCCGCGCTCGAGGCCGGCGGCCGGGAGTACGAGCTCGCCCGCAGCCTGGATGAAAAGGCGCGCCGCCTGTTCGGGCGATCGCTGAAGCTGCGGCAGGTGAGCGCCGGCGGGTGCAACGCCTGCGAGGCGGACGTCAACGTGCTGGGCACGGTGGTGTACGACGTGGGGCGCTTCGGCGTGCAGATCGTCGCGTCGCCGCGCCATGCCGACGGGCTTCTGGTGACGGGCCCGGTCACGGCCAACATGCGGCTGGCGCTGCTGAAGACCTGGGAGGCGGTGCCGCCGCCGCGGCTGCTGATCGCGGTGGGCGCGTGCGCGATCTCGGGCGGGCCTTACGCGGGGCACCCGCAGGTGTGCAACGGCGTCGAGGGGATCCTGCCCGTCGACCTCTACATCCCGGGCTGCCCCCCGCACCCGATCACCCTCCTGGACGGCCTCCTCCGGCTGCTCGACGGGAAATACGGGGCCAAGTCCTGACTATTGATTTTGCGCGGACCTGACCCCGGTGGGTCTTACCGCGGTGAAACCCAGCCTTCGGGCGGGTTGTACGAGGGGCGCGTGACGGCCTTGTCGGCCGTCGGGAAGTCGGGGGGCACCTTCTGGGTCACCTTGCCCGTCGCGGCCCATTCCGTGCCGCGTTGATACGTCGCGATGAAGCCGACGCAATTCAGCGCCGCGATATCGTGCCCGAGGGTCGTGTGAAAGATGCGCCCCTTGCCGTAGTTCAGCGCCATCAGGATGGGCTCGTCGCGGCTGGTGCCGCTGTTGCCCGGGTCCGAGTAGGCCGTCGACAGCACGGTCATGTGCTCGCCGGGCCCGCGCAGTTTGGCGTACAACTCGTCGGGGACGTGCATCCACTCGCGCGGGAGGCCCCGTGTGACCGGGTGGTCGGTCACGCGGTTGACGATCTTGAACGGACGGCGCGCACCGTGGCTCCCGGCGTTTCCGGGCGAGGTGTCCGAGACCACCTTCCCGTCCTTGTAGTACCAGAAGGGGCCCGCCTGCTCGTTGCGTCCGCGCCAGCCGCCGATCCCGATCATCAGGTTGTAGGCCCGCCATTTCGGGAAGGCGTTGTCGGAGGCATGCACCGAGACCAGCCCACCCCCGTTGGCGATGTACTGTCTCGAAGGAGGCCTTCAGCTCATCGGACCACCGCTCGTCGGGCACGTCGTAGTTGGACACTACGACCGCGTACTTGCCGAACTCGGGTCTGAATGCGCTGAAATCGCCGCCGGCCGGCGGTGCGGTCACCACGTCCACCTGGAACAGGCCGGCTTCGTCCAGCATCCTCTTCAGATACGGTGAGGTCTGCTGCCAGGCGTGGTACGGCCCACCCTGTTCGCCGTCGAGCAGCATCACCCGGATCGGCCCGGCTGCCCGCGCTTGAATTGCGAGGCAAAAGATCGCACCCAGTACTGCTCCCGCCATCGCTCGTGTCATCGCTACGCTCCTCGATTTGTCCGAGTCTACCAGAAAAACGGAAGCCGGAAGCCGGAAGCCGGCGTGGGGGAGTCCGGGGTCGGAGGAGTTAGACCGGCTTCCGGCTTCGCCCGGCTTCCGCCTTCCGGCTTCCGCTTTCGGCTTCCGTCTTCTGGCTTCTGCCTTCTTTCTTAGGTATCCTGTGGCCCCACTCCAAGCGAGGAGGTTTTGTGGAGCAGCCCACATGGACTCCGGTTGCCCCTGGCGAAGCCGCCGCGACGCGTATCGGCCACTACCGCTGGGTGATCTGCGCACTGCTGTTTTTCGCCACGACGGTCAACTACGTCGACCGGCAGGTGATCGGGATCCTCGCCCGGGACCTGCAGAAGATCATCGGCTGGAACGAAATCGACTACGGCAACATCGTCGGCGGCCTTTAACGCCGCCTACGCGCTCGGCCTGCTGGTCTCCGGCCGCCTCATCGACCGGTTCGGGACGAAGCTCGGTTACGCGCTGGCCCTGATCGTGTGGAGCGTCGCCGGCATGGCGACCGCGCTCGCCCGCACGCCGCTCGGTTTCGGGATCGCCCGGGCCGCGCTCGGGCTGGGCGAATCGGCGAACTTCCCCGCGGCCATCAAGACGGTGGCCGAGTGGTTCCCGAAAAGAGAGCGGGCGCTCGCCACGGGCCTGTTCAACGCGGGCACGAACGTGGGCGCCATCGTGGCGCCGCTGACGGTGCCGTGGATCGCGGTGCACATGGGGTGGCAGTGGGCTTTCATTCTCACCGGCGCCCTGGGACTGCTGTGGCTGGCTGTTCTGGCTGCCGCTCTACAACCGGCCGGAGAGGCACGCACGGGTGTCGAAACGCGAACTCGCCTACATCCAGAGCGACCCTCCGGACCCGCCGGCCGACGAAAATCCCCTGGGTGCAGCTGATGCCCCACCGCCAGACCACCGCCTTCGCCATCGGCAAGTACATGACCGATCCGGCCTGGTGGTTTTACCTGTACTGGATCCCGAACTTCCTCCGGCAGAAGCACGGCCTCGACCTGTCGTCGGTCGGGGCTCCCCTGATCGCCATCTACCTCATCGCGGACATCGGGAGCATCGGCGGCGGGTGGCTCTCGTCCGGCTTCATCAAGCGCGGCTGGTCCGTCAACCGCGCGCGCAAGACGGCGATGCTGATCTGCGCGCTGTCGGTTCTGCCGATCATGCTGATGCCCTACGTGGACACGCTCTGGATCGCGGTCGGGCTGTTCGGGCTGGCGGCCGCGGCGCACCAGGGCTGGTCGGCGAACATCTTCACGACCGCCAGCGACATGTTCCCGACGGCGCGCCGTCGGGCTCGATCGTGGGGGTGGGCGGCATGGCGGGCGCGATCGGGGGGTCGACGATGGCCGTCGCGACCGGCTACGTCCTCGAGACGACCGGCGGCAATTACATGTCCATCTTCTTCGCCGTGGGGCCCGCATACCTGATCGCCCTCGCGATCATGCACGTGCTGGCCCCGAGGCTCCAGCCGGTGAGCGAGGACGAGTTGCTGACCCCGCGGCCGTTCTCCCCCGGGTCCTTCCTCGGTTTCGGCTTCGTCGGGCTGTTCCTGGGCACCTTCTTCGGCTGGTGCTTCGGCCTGGTGACCCGGCAGGCGGGCGGTGGGCTCCTGCAGTGCATGGCGTGGGGCGCCCTTGCCGGGGCGGTCGCGACCATCGTGCTCGGTAATCTCATGTTGGGTAAGGCGGTGCGCGACGCACACAGGGACGCATGACCGACGAGCAGTGGCTCAACCTGATCGCGGTGCTCGCGGGGGAATCCCGGCTGCCACCCCCGTGCGGGTTCATCATCGACTCCCCTTGGGTGCCGGGCTGGCACGGCGTCGAGATCGCGGACTACCTCGCGAGCGAGACGATCTGGTTTGAGGCCAATCGCCGCGCGGTCGAGGCCTTCCCGCAGGCTTGGTTTCTCCCGGGGTTCTGGTCCGAGTTCGGCATGTGCACCGAGCCGTCCGCCTTCGGCGCGCGCTGCATCTTCCCGCCCGACGAGTTCCCGTTTGCCGAGAAGGTGCTCGGCGGCGCGGACGAGATCGACGGGCTGCGCGTCCCGGAGCCCGCCTCGGACGGGTTGCTCCCCTTCGTGGTCCGCAGGCTGAAGTGGGCGCGTCCACGCATCGAGGACCTCGGCCACCGCATCCGCTTCTCCGTTTCACGGGGCCCCTTGAACATCGCGTCGTTCCTGATGGGCACGACCGAGTTCCTGATGGCGCTCAAGACCGCCCCCGGGGCGGCCCACAGGCTGCTGCGCGTCATTACCGACTTCCTGAAGCGCTGGCACGAGCTGCAGCGCTCGCCTTTCCCGAGCATCGACGGGATCATGATGCTCGACGACATCGTCGGCTTCGTCGGCGAGGAGGATTTCGTCGAGTTCGCGCTGCCTTACTTGAGCGAGCTGTACGCGGCCGACGTCGCGGTGAGATTCTTCCACAACGACGCGCCCTGCGCCGCCTCCGTCGCGCACTACGCCGACATCGGCATCAACCTCTTCAACCCCGGGATACAGACCACGATCGCGGAATTGAACGCACTCTCGGGCAACGCCCTGACGATTCTCGGCACGCATCCCGCCGCGCGACGTCCTGGCCCGCGGGACCCCCGCGCAGGTGCGCCGGGCGGTCCGCGAGTTGCGGGCGGCCAACCCGGACGGGTCGCGGCTGATTCTCTCGTGCGCCGGGGGGATGCCTCCGGGCGTGTCGACGGGGAACATCGAAGCATTCGTCGCCGAGTGCGCGGTGTGACCTGCAGAGTGTGGCGCCGGGCAGATGCCGTCCGCCGTCCTTTGAGATCCTTCGAGCCTTCGAGACTTTGAGGTGGATTTTAAGGCTCACCTCCACGACTCAAAGACTCAAAGGCTCGAAGAATCTCGAAGGGCTACGGTTTCGGCTTCCTGCGCGGGGGCGGCTCGACGTAGGACGACGCGGTCGGCTGCGTGTCGGCGAACTGGTCGTCGTCCTTGAGTTCCTTCTTGAGCTGCCAGAGCTTCTGCTTCAGCCCGGCCACGAGCGCCTGGGCGCCGGGATCGTTGTAGATGTTGTGCATCTCGTCGGGGTCGGCGACCAGGTCGTAGCACTCCCACTGGTCCTTTTTCCAGAAATAGATCGAGCTTGTGGGTTTCGGTGCGGATGCCGTAATGCGCGCGCGTGTTGTGATCGCCCGGATCGTGGTAGTAGCGGTAGTACATGGCCGTGCGCCAGTCGGCGGGGCGGCGCCCCTCGAGCAGCGGCACCAGGCTGCGCCCCTGCATGTCGCCCGGGACGGGCAGCCCCGGCCAGCTCCAGGAAGGTCGGGCGCGAAATCGCAGTTGATCGCCATGGCGCCCGGTCGCGCTCCCGGGCTTGATCGCCCCGGGCCAGCGCACCAGGAACGGCATCCGCAGCGACGGCTCGTACATGAAGCGCTTGTCGTACAGGCCGTGGTCGCCGAGAAAGAAGCCCTGGTCGCTGGTGTAGATCACGACGGTGTTGTCGGCCGAGCCCGTTGGCGTCGAGCCAGTCGAGCAGCCGGCCGACGTTGTCGTCGACGCTCTGGACGCAGGCGAGGTAGTCCTGCATGTAGCGCTCGTATTTCCACTTGTCGAGCTCGCTGCCGGTGAGGGTCTTTCTTGTCCCCGTTCACCTCGATCTCCACCTCGATCGGCTTGGCGCGCAGCCACTCGTTCGCGCTCCTTGCCGGCTCAGCTCCGGCGGCGGGCACGAGCTTGAGATCGCGCCGGGTCAGGTCGCGGAACACGGACTGCTGCTGCTCGTGAAGCGCATCGGTCCGGCCGGCATAATCGTCCCAGAGCGTCGACGGTTCGGGAATCTGCCTGCCGGCGAAAAAGCGCCGGTGCTTTTCGTCGGGCGTCCACTCGCGGTGCGGCGCCTTGTGGTGCGACATCATGAAGAACGGCCGGTCCTTCGGGCGGTTCTTCGAGGACCTCGATGGTCAGGTCCGTGATGACGTCCGTGGCGTAGCCGGGGTAGACCTGCGAACCGTCCTTGTCGTAGAGGATCGGATCGATGTAGCGCCCCTGGCCGGGCAGGATGTTCCAGTGGTCGAAGCCGGTCGGGTCGCTGCCCAGGTGCCACTTGCCGATCATGGCGGTGTAGTAGCCGGCCTGCTGCAGCATCTTCTGGACCGTCGGCTGCGAGCCGTCGAACCGGTTGAAGACCGGGACGCCGTTCATGTGGCTGTATTTCCCGGTCAGGATGCTGGCCCGGCTCGGCGTGCAGATCGAGTTGGTCGCGAAGCACCGGTCGAAGCGCATGCCCTCGTTGGCGATCCGGTCCAGGTTCGGGGTCCGGTTCACCTTGCTGCCGTAGCAGCTGATGGCGTGGGCGGCGTGGTCGTCGGTCATGATGAACAGGATGTTCGGGCGCTGCCCGGCGGCTGCCGCGGTGCCGCGGATCAGGAAAGGCAGCGCCAGCATCGTCCGTCTCGAGATCTCCATACCCCCCCCCAAAAAAATCAAAAGCCGGCGCATTTGGAGTGCGGCGGCTCGACGCCGCTTTCCCGGGCGGCGCCTCGGCGCCGCCCTTCGCCGCCGGAATCGCGGGCTAGTGACACAGAGCAACCTTGGCGTGCGGCATCTCGCCTGAACTTCATACGCATCTTCGGGCGGCGTCGAGCCGCCGCA
>CAVZBT010000023.1:0-16662 GCA_963773605.1 uncultured Acidobacteriota bacterium | reverse complement strand
GCAGGCCACCGAAACGCGCCGCGGGCTCAATGGAAAGTGTAGGAGAGGCCGACGAGGGGGACGACCCTGTCGCGCAGCCCTCCTGAGTTGAGAGCGAAGAGCACGTTGGCCGTCAGGAGCAACCGTCCGGCGACGTTGTACTTCAGACCGGCCGCCGCATCCGCCACGGTGTAGGAGGCCTTCTCCAGCGCTATCTGGTGGTAGGTCTGCCCGTCCGGCGCAGGTGCGATGAAATCCTTCGAGATGACCCGAGCCCCGTCGAATGCCCGCTGCGTCAGGAGATCGACGGAAAACGTCAGGCCGCGGGCCAGCTGCGCGTCGGCCCCGGCGGCGAAGAACAGCTGGTCGGGCAACGGCGCTTTGGTCTGAGTCGCGATGTTTCCCGCCAGGATGGACTTGCCGTTCCACTGGTAGCCAAGGTTGAGATGAGGCGACACGGGGCCGGCGCGCAACGACACGGCCGCGAAAGGCCTCACCCCGACCGCGCCCAATCCGAGGAAGTCGAGCTCATCCCCCGTCGGAAGCCGCACATCGGTCGCGAGCGCGACCGATGCATTCTCGCCGTGATACGCCGTCGCTTTCACCCGCAGCAGGATGTCCCCGATGCCGCTGGCGTCGTTCTGGTCCGAGAACAGCGCGCGCGTGCTGTGTTCCGGGTCCGCCGCGTCAAAAAAGTGCGCCTGGCCGAATACCGGGTCGGGCGGGGCGATCCTGTGTATGGTGGCATCCGAGTGCACCCGCATCTTCACCTTCAGTATCGGCACCGCGAGGGAGACGTCGAGCCAGTTCGTCGCCCCGACCGTGCCGAAGAGGGTGAACTGATCCACCTTCAGCTCCACCGAGTTCACGGTGGTGATGAAGTCCTTCTTGAACTCGAAAGGGCCCGGGGGTGCGTCCGAGTGCAGGAACACGGCCGGGAAATTCTTGACGTCGAAACCATCGATCTTGTCAAAACCGAACCGCTGGTAGGTGACCCCGAAGAACACCTCTACCCTGCCGATCGTTTCCGCCCGCTCGGTCAGCACGGGCCCGAAACTCTCGGCGGAGCGCGTGTACACCCCCGCGGTCCGGTCGAAACTATAGGTGAACCCCGAGGCCGGGGACGCAAGCGGCAGCAGCGTGAGCTGGCTGGCGATCGCGCTGTTGAGCGGCGTGAAGTTCGCCTGGAAATCGTTGTCGAAGTGGGCCCGGTGAAAGTTGTTGGGAAGCGTGAGGCCGGTCTGCCCGAATACGTTCGGGATCAGGCATCCCAGTTTCGAACCGGTCGCGCACACCCCCCCCGCCTGAGCGAGCGAGAGCGGGCAAAACGCGAAGAGAGACAATACCGCAAACAGAAGCGCCCTTGTGAACATTGGTGCCCTTCCTCCTTTCATGTTGAAGCCACCTGCACCCGTCTCATAATGCCGGTCTACCCGGGAGAACGCCGGATCAGGGCGCACACCGGTGCTACTGAACTGAGTCGATGACCCAGGCCGCGCCCCTGCGGCGCAGTCGCACCGTGATCCGGTCCTGCACTTCCAGCGGTTTCCTGTCGAAGGTCTGGGAAATCAGCCTCTGACACGATACGAGGGCCGTTTCGCCGGAGATGGCCGGCTCGTCGATCGGCCGCAGTTCCATGCGCGTGGAACGGGCGCTCTTGAAGGAGGCGGAGATGGTGCCGAGGGTGTCACGGGGAATCGCCGGCCAGGCTTCCTGCAGCGCCCGGGCGTCCATCTGATCGTAGGCGGCGGCGTACCGGGCGAGCGCCTCGCGGACGGCCTGCCGGTCGGCGGCGACGGTATCCGCCTGCTCGAGCTTCCCGATTTCGGCTGAGGCCTGCTTGGCGTATGGGCTGTCGCCGTGCTTCTGGACGAATCCCCTCAGGGCAGCAAGGTCCTTCTTGTTGACGGCCTCCCAGTCGAGCTGCTCGATGCGGCGCCGCGCCTGCTCGGCCAGGGCGCTTCCCGGGTACTTCTTGGCAAAGGCCTGGAGCGCGGGGATGTCGCGCGAATTGCGCAGGCCGTCCCAGTCCCGCTGATCGCTCCCGGCCGCTTCGCCGGCGCGGAGCATGGCGGTGGCGGCAGCTTCAAAGGCAAACCGCGCCCCGCCAAAGTCGCCACGGTCCAGTTTCGTCTGTCCCTGGTTGCCGAGCTCCGTCGCGTCCCGGAACGCATCCGCCGCCTTCCGATCGGCGCCGGCGGCCGCGGCTTTCGCGCGCGCCTGTTCGAATCCCTGCCGCGACCGGTCCGCCACGGTGCGCTCGGCCGAGCGCGCGCGTTCCTGTTCGGACGCCCGCGCGCCCGCGGCTTCGACTTCGGCGGCGCGGTAAAGGCTCACAGCGTCGTGCATCTTGGCGGCGGCCTTGGCGTACTGGCGCTCCCCGTATAAGCGCATGGCCTCACTTTCGACCGACTGCGCCCCCGTATAGGACTGGGGCGCCAGTGTCGGAGCGCTGGAACTGTTCGCGCGAAACTTGGCTTCCGCCATCTGGCCCAAAGCGTCCTCGGCCCCGCTGCGTTCATGTTGCTCGAGCTGGGCCCGCAATGCCTTGGCGTCGCCGTCGGAGGGGGCAAGCGCCAACACTTGGCCAAGCGCCTTCATGGCATCGTCGTACTTGCCCGCCTCGTAGAACCGTCGAGCCGCACGATTGCGCCGGGCGACTTCGGCCGTCAGTGCAGCCGCGGCCGGTTCGTCGTGTTTCACGGCAGGCCGGGTATGGGGTAGGGGGGGTGGAATGATCACGGAACCCTGCCGCTCCGCGGCGGGCAGAGACAGCGCGCGAGGCGGGACGGCGTTCACGACCTGGCTCCGCGGCTCGGGCGCGGATGCGCCGCTCCTGAAATACACAAACCCGAACGCGAGAGCCAAGGCGCCCGCGATGCCGAATCCGGCATAGGGCAGTACTCGGCGCCGCGAAGACCCGGACGCGACGGTGCGGACAGTTTTTTCCTGCTTCTGGATCCTCTTGCGCAACGCGGCCGCGCCCGGCACTTCGGACCACGTCGAAAGCGCCCCGGCCAGGGCACGTCTTGCCCCGTTCAGATCTCCCCGGGCCAACAGGTCGGCCGATTCCGCCATGAGTCTCCGGGCAGTCTCCTCCCGACGGGTGCGCTCGGCGAACTCCGCCTGCCGTCGCTCGATATCCAGCCTGATTCGAGGCGCGTCCGGGTTTTCCGGCCAGAAACCCAGCGCCTTGTCGACCGCCTGGCGCGCCGCATCGAAGCGGGATCCCTTGAGATCCCGCTCCGCACCGCGCAGGGCTTCCGCCGACAGGGTGCGGCGCTGTTCCTCGGCCTTGCGCTCGACCGCGATTTCGTTCGCGCGGCGGCGCAGGTCCAGGGCATTCGCATGGTCCGGTGCCAGGGCGATGACCGACCCCACGGCCCGGAGGCAGGTGTCGATTTCCCCGCGGTCGAACGCCTGCATTGCCTTGTCGAGTTGCCGACGCACCTCGGCGTCTCTCGCCTCCGCTTCCTTCTGCTGCTGGAGAGAGAGGGTGTGCTGCTGCAGCGCCTGGCGAACGAGGGGGAGAGCGGCCACCTGGGGCTCCGCCTTCGCGAGCAGGGAGACTGCGGCGGCAAAGTTCTGCTGACCGCTCAGGACTCCAGCCCTTTGGACGAGCTCGGCGCCCTTGCGCTGCAGTTCCTCCCGCTTGAGGCGGAGCTCGAGTTCGCGCCTGGCGGTGTCGAGCAGGCCGGCCGCCTCCGCACACGCGGCATCTTCGGCCAGTGCAGTCTTGGCATGCTCGACCGCTTCCTCAAACTGCGCCCGGCCCATAGCCGAGCGGCACAGGGCCAGGGCAGCAGCAACGCGGTCACGTCGTTCCCTGTCAGCCCGGGCACGTGCCTCGTCGTCACGGCGCACCTCGTCGCGGTACGCCTTCAGCGCTCGATCGACTTCCTGGACCGCGGCGACCTGCGGGCCCACCCGTTCCAGGATCCCGACTGCTCCCCGCACGTCGCCGGCGGTAGCCTGCGCCTCGGCGCGTCGCAGGGCGTCGCGGACGTCCCGTTCGAGTTCCTTTTGCTGCTGGCGCAGTTTCAGGTCCCGTTCGACTTGCCGCAGCAGCTCGGCAGCGCCGGTCTGCGTCGCATCCTCCGCCAGCACGGCGCGCGCCAATTGGATGGCGGTCTCGAAATCACCCGACGCGTGCGCCTCGGCGCCACGCGCGAGGGTCGCCGCAATCCGCTTTCCCCTTTCCCGCGCTTCGCGGCGCGCCTTGGCTTGTTCGACCGCCGCGCGGAGCTCGCCGGCCGCGGCGGGATCCAGCTCTACCAGCGACTCGAGGCGGCGCGCGGCTTCCTCGTCGTCACCCGAGTGAATCGCCTGGCGCACGCTTTCCGCCAGCACCCCGATGCGGGCCTGACGCGCTTTTTCCGCACGGAGCTGGTCTGCGAGACGCGCGATGTCGTCGGCGAGGATGGCCGCGCCTTCGATGCGGGAATCGTGCGCGAGCGCCATGCTCAGCTGATTTCGGGCGCGCGCAACGTCTCCGGCCTCCAGCGCGCGCCGCCCGGCCTCGAGCGTTTCCCGTGCCAGGCGGGCTTGACGCTCCCCCTCTGCCTTCTCCTCGAACCGCTGGCGTGTCTTCTTCAGAAGGTCCTCGGCCTGGGCGTGCGGGGCCAGCGCGAGCGCGGCTTCGAGCAGTTCCAGCGCGCTCGCGAAATCCGACTGCTCGAAGCGGCCCCGGGCTTTGGTGAAGATCTGCTCCGCCTCGCTTGCGGCCCGGCGCCGGCGCTCCTCGTCCTCGATCCGGGCACGCACCCTGCCCTGTGCCGCCAGCGCTTCCGGGTCGGTCGGCTCCTCGTTCAGGACGCTCTCAATCGCAGCCAGACCCTCGGCCAGCCGTCCCTGGCTTTCGAACTCGGCCGCCTCCCGGGTACGGGCGTCCAGCGCCTGACGTCTTTCGACGAGCGCGGCGAGGCGTTCATATTGCTGCTGTGCCCGGTCGCGCTGCTCAAGCAAGGAGGCGTAGCCAACCTCTCCGTCCCACTGGGTGCTGGCCGGGTCGACGGGCGGCCCGTGACTCAGACCCGGCCCAACGGGTTCCTGCAGGTGACCCAGCAGAAACGGGTGATCCGCGGTAAGGCGGTCGATCCGGTCGAGGGCCTCGCGGGCTTCCGCCTCGACGCGCTCGAACAGGGTGCGCTTGAGCCGATCGTTCAGGGCGATGGCGTCGGGGTGGGTCGGAGCGGCGGCGATCACCAAATTCGACGTGCGCAGGGCGCCCAGGTAATCCCCCTGCCGCTCCAACGCGAGAGCTTCCTGGAAAAGCTGCGCGGCTCGCCGGCCTTGTTCCAGGACCTCCTGCAGGCGCTCGAACTCGCTCCTGGCACGATCGCGCAACAACAGCGCCTCCAGGTATCCCGCCGCGGGCTCCCCGAGGCTGGTCGCCTCCGGATCGCCGGGCGTTGGGGTGCGCTGAACGGGAGACCGTCATGAGGCCGGATCGTGCGGCCTCGGATTCCAGCAGTGTGCCGTTGGCGCTTACCAGTCGCTGGATTTCACCCAGCGCCTGCATTGCCTCCTGGCGCAGGGTCTGCTCCCGCTCATGCAGAAGTCTGGACAGCCTTTCGAGATCGCGGATCATCTCGTCGACATCCTGGTAGCGTTTGTCGGGATCCTTGGCCATGGCCCGCAACACGACCGCCGTGAATTCGGCGGGATGCCGGGTACCACAGCTTCACAGGCTCGGGATCCTGCTGCAGGATCTTGAAGAACGTCGACGGAAGCGAGTTCGAGTAAAACGGCTTCCGGTAGGTCAGAAGCTCATAAAAAGTCGCGCCGGCTGAAAAGATGTCGGAACGGTGATCGACGGTTTCGCTGCGGATCTGCTCGGGCGACATGTAGTTGGGCGTGCCCATCACCGATCCGGTCCTGGTGATGTCGGAAGTGGAGATGCGCGCCAGCCCGAAATCGAGGATCTTGAGCTGGCCGCCTGCGGGTAATGTGGAGATTGCCCGGTTTAATGTCGCGGTGGATCACCTGCCGCTTGTGGGCATGGCCAAGCCCCTTCAGCAGGTCCCGCATCAGCTCGAGCTTGCGTTCCAACGGGAGGCCATCGCGGCGGCCGATGATGTTCTTGAGGTCCTCTCCATCGAGGAACTCCATCGCCATGTAGGCCTTGCCGGCCTCCTCGCCGAGGTCGTAGATCGTGACGATGTTCTTGTGGGAAAGCTGGCCGGCGGAGCGCGCCTCGCGGTAGAATCGAGCGCGCACCTCGGGGTCGGCGTCAAGGTCGGCGGACATGGTCTTGACGGCGACTACGCGCTCGATGAAAGGATCCAGCGCCTTGTAGACGATTCCCATGGCGCCCTGACCGATCTGACCGAGAATCTGGTACTTGCCGATTTTTTCCACGTCTGCCAGTTTGCGTTCGAAATACGCCCGCAATACCAGGTCCGCCAGGGCTGCTCTCGGGCAACCGCTCAGTCGAAACGGTACCGGAGCATCAGTGCAGTGACGTTGTCCCTGCCCCCCGCTGCGTTTGCTGCCGCGATGAGATCTTGAATGGTGTTCTTCATGCTTGTTCCGTTCGCAGAAACGATGTCCAGGATCTGACCGTCCGCCAGCATCCCGTGCAGTCCATCGGAGCAAAACAGGAAGGAGGCCCCGTCCTGCACCGGCTGCTCGAGCACGTCGACCTCCAGGGTCTCCCGGGCTCCGACCGCTTTTGTGACGATGGACCGCAGCGGGTGTGACTGAATCGCCTCCGCCTTAAGGACTCCCAGCCGAATAGGCGGCTTGAACCCACGAGTCGTCTGTGGTGATCTGTTCGAGCTTCCCGGAGACGATCCGGTAGGCCCGGCAGTCGCCCGCGCTGCAGATGTTCAACAGGCGTTCGTCGGCAAGCGCGGCGACGATGGTGGTCCCCATGCCGGTGTACTCTTGCCGCCGGTCGGCCTCCCGCCAGACACGGCGGTTGGCGAGTAACGCGGCGGTGCGGAGCCGGTTCGCGCCGTACGAAAGAGCGGGTTCGATGCCGAATGGCCAGGTCAGCTTCTCGAATTCGCGGCTCCGCCGTATGAAGGCCGCCATCGTTTCGACCGCGAGGCTCGATGCAACCTCGCCGGCGTTGTGGCCCCCCATGCCGTCGGCGACGATATACAAACCGGCATCGTCGTCGACGAGGATGCAGTCCTCGTTGAGCTGACGCCGGCGCCCGACATCCGTCGCGCCGCAGCTTTCGATTCTAATCACGTTCCGTGTTGTCCCGAGAGGGCCTGAGAAACCCTATTCGTACACCCCTATGAGCCAAAGTCTAACATCGGTGTGGGGGTCCGTCAACGATGGGGGGTGGGCGAGACAGGCGAGGAGGCGAAGCGGCGGCGCTGTTGGCGTGCGGGAGATCGATGGGTTCGACGGCGCCTGAGGGCGGCCCAGGCACCGCCCTTTTGGCCGAAAACCACCGATCCCGTACAACCCCGGCGAGCGGCGCCGAGGCACCGCACGTCACAAGCGCTGCGCGGGCCTCGGGGCTCCAAGCTAGAACAGGTCGGGGACCTTGGTCATGTCCGGTTGTTCGGCGCCCTGGTCGTGAACGGGCCGGGCGGCGATGTGGTCACCGGTCATCATGTCCTTGTAACCCAGGCCGGGGCCGACCATCGGATAAACGCACGCGTCCTGGTCGATCATGACCTCGAGGAAAGCGGGCCCGGGGAATTTCACGAACTCAGCCAGCACTTCCTTCACCTTGGCTTTCTCGGACAGGCGCGCGGCGAAGGCGAACCCGTCGGCCTCGGCAGCCTTGACGAAGTCCTTGGAGTGAAGCGACTTGTCGGTGCCCGAGAAACGGTTCCCGAAGTACATCTTCTGCCACTGGCGCACCATGCCGTCGCCCAGGTTGTTCAGCAGGAGGACCTTTACCGGCAGGTCGTAGGTGGTCACCGTTTCCAGCTCGCCGAGGTTCATCCTGATGCTGCCGTCCCCGTCGACGTCGATGACGAGGCGTTCGGGGCAGGCAACCTGCGCGCCGATGGCGGCCGGAAGTCCGAATCCCATGGTACCCATCGAGCCCGACGTAACCCAGGACCTGGGGCGTCGGAAATCGAAGTACTGCGCCGCCCACATCTGGTGCTGTCCGACGCCGGTGGTGACGATGGCTTCGCCGCCGGTGATCTCGTTCAGGCACTCGATGACGTAGTTACGGCTGGATCTTTTCGCTCTCCCGGTCGTAGTTGAGTGCGTGTTTCTTCCGGAGCTTCTGGACGTGGGCCAGCCATTTCGAAAAATCCTTCTTGAAGGTTTTTCTCGCCGCCAGCAGGTCTTCCATGGCGGTCTTGGCGTTCCCGACGTGCGACCAGTCGACCCTTTTCACCTTGCCGATCTCGGCCGCATCGATGTCGATGTGGGCGAAGAAGCGTGCCCTCGGGGCGAACTCGGCGACCTTGCCCGCGACCCGGTCGTCGAAGCGCGCGCCGATGCAGATCAGGAAATCGCAGTCCTCGACCGCGTAGTTGGCGTAGGCCATGCCGTGCATGCCGAGCATGTGCAGGGCCAGCGGGCTCCTGCGTGTCCATCGATCCGATTCCCATGAGCGTGGTGACCACGGGAATCTGGAGCGTCTCGGAGAAACTGCGCAGCTGCTCGGACGCGCCGCCTGGATGATGCCGCCGCCGGCGTAAATGAGCGGGCGCTCGCTGCGCCGGAGCAGTTCATAGAAACCCGTGCACTTCTCCTCCGACAACCCGCGATGCGCCCAGCGCCCTCATGCGCCCCTCGTACCCGCGGTAGCGGAGCAGGCCGCCTCCCTTGAAGAAGCCCTCCCAGTTCTGCACGTCCTTGGGGACGTCGATCACCACCGGACCGGGCCGGCCCGCTGCGGGCGATTTCGAATGCGGTGCGGACCGTGGCTTCGAGTTCCTCGGGTTCCTCGACGAGGAACACGTGCTTCGCGCAGGAGCTCATGACATTGAACACCGGCGCCTCCTGGAAAGCATCGGTGCCGATCGCATGGCGCGGCACCTGGCCGCAGATCAGCACGACGGGCACAGAATCGGCCATGCAGTCGCGGATCGGGGTCACGCTGTTGGTGGCACCCGGCCCGGAGGTCACGAGGAATACCCCGACCTTGCCGCTCGCCCGGGCGTAGCCTGCCGCCATGAATCCCGCCCCCTGCTCGTTTGCGGGGACGATGAGGCGGATCTGCTCCTCCCGCTCGCCTTTGTGGGCGGCATTGAATCTGAAAATGGCGTCGTAGGTCGGAAGGATCGCACCCCCGCTGTAGCCGAAAATCGTGTCGACACCTTCGTCCGCCAGCACCTGGATAATCATCTCTGCGCCGCTCATGCGTTTTCCGGCCAACGGGTGCGCTCCTGCTTCCGATTGTGCTCTCATAGGGTCCTCCGAAACCGGTTTACTCCGCTCGACCTGCGTTTCTCCATTCCGACACCCGTTCAAGAGCGCGGCTGATAGGACGGATACCTCTCGCCAAACTCGCTGTTCGTCGACGTGCGGTGCAGCGCAACCTTGCCCGTTCTGACCATTTCGTCGATCCCGTAAGGCCGGACGACGTCGAGGAACGCTTCCACCTTCCCCGTGTCGCCTGTGACCTCAAAGACGTAGTTGTCCGGCGTCGCGGTCACGACGCGCGCGCGGAAGATCTCCGCCTCCCCCAGGAGCGTCGTCCTCTTCCCTTCCGGGGCGCGCACGCGCACCAGGACAAGTTCCCGCTCGACGGTGTTGGCGTCGGTGAGGTCCACGGCCTCGACCACGTCGACGAGCTTGTTGACCTGCTTGAGAATCTGCTGCGCGAGCAGACGGCTCGCACCGCACCACCATCGTGATACGGGACGAGGCCGGTGTCGGCGCTCCCCGCGACGGTGAGGCTTTCGATGTTGTACCCGCGCGCGCTGAACAATCCCGCCACGCGGGCCAGAACGCCGAACTTGTTCTCGACCAGGACCGAGATGGTCCGTGTGGGCCGGCCGATCTCCGGATTGTCTTGCGGTGGACGGTTGAGCATGGTCAGTGGCCTCCTGTTGGCATGCGCCAAAAAAAAGGGCCGTCATCCCGGTCCGGGTGACGGCCCCTGGTGTTCCAGGTTCTCCGAGCCGTCATCCGAACCGCACGAGGCGGACGATGATAATGCCGACAATAAGTACGGAGTACTACAGACAGGGATGTATTGCGCGCTGCGGTCCGGTCGAATTCGATCAGGCTCTTCAGTGACATCGGGGATGTGAAACTATCAGTATTGCTCGACCATGTCAACAGTTTTGGTAATGAGCGCTCCCCGCCCCGTCGGGGTTGAGGTTCTCGAATTCCGCCTCACGACCGCCCCTCCGCCAGCGCTTCAGTTCAGGGCGCGCCGGCCGGCGGCGGCCCACGCCAAAATGATTGAAACGGGACTGCCCAAGGATTATGTTCGTGCGCGATGGAACCCGGCGGAAACACGGCAAAAATCGTCGTCACGACCGAGGGCGAAACCGGAGGCGGTCATCGAACTGGCCGACCGTCTCACGATAGGCCGTTCGACGGCCAACCAGCTCGTCCTGGAAGATCAGAAGGCGTCCCGCAGCCACGCCGAGATCCGGCACCTTGGGGGCGGCCGATACCGGCTGAGCGACCTCGGGCAGCGCCAACGGCACATGGCTCAACGGCCGCCGCGTCACCGTACCGAAGGAACTGGAAAACGGGGATCAGATCGTCATCGGCAGCACGCAGCTCCGTTTCGTGGCGCCGGTCAGAACGGAGGTGCAGAACGCGGTGATCGATCACCGGGACCGCGCTGTTCATGCGCGACGAAAGGGTCGTCGTGCTGGTGGCGGACATCCGGAACTACACCTCCATGAGCGAGGTTCTGCCCAACCGCGAATTCTCCCGCATCGTCTCCGAGTGGTTTCGCGAGGCCAGCGACATCATCGAAAAGAACGGCGGCACGATCGACAAGTTCATCGGCGACGCCGTGATGGCCTACTGGGTCAGCGGGAGCCGGTCCGACCCGTCCAGCGAGGTGAACGCGGCGCTCCGCACGGCCCTCGGCCTGGTCGACAGGGCGACTGTCGTTTTCCGCTCGACTCGGGGCCGAGTTCCCGGGCTACTCCTTTCGCATCGGGGTGGGGCTGAACGTCGGCGACGCGATGCTCGGCAACGTCGGCACCGGCGAGAACCAGTCCTTCACCGTCGTCGGGGACAGCGTCAATGTCGCGTTCCGCCTCGAATCGCTCACCAAAGAAAAATCCGCACCCGTCGTGGTGAGCCGCAGCGTGGTGGATGCGGCCGACCGGGAGTTCAGGTTCCGGGACCTGGGGCTCGGCGAGGTGAAAGGGCGCAAGGAGCCCGTTTCCATCTGGGCACTCGAACTGCCCTAAACCTTCGATATGAGAATTCGGCTCCTGCCAAGCAACCTGACCGACCCGGCCCACCTGCAACCGCTGACCAGTTTCATGGTCAACGATTTTCTCGCCGTCGACGGCGGGAGCGTCGGGATTGCGCTCGGGCTCGAGGCTCAGCAGAGCTCTGCGTCACGTCGTCGTCACGCACGCGCACGTCGACCACATCGCCACCCTGCCGATCCTGGTCGCGGAAGTGTTTCCCTTCCTGAAGGAGCCTGTGTGCATCTACGCCGCGGCGGAGGTTCTCCGCAGCCTGCGCGAACACGTGTTCAACGACAACGATCTGGCCGGATTTTCAGCGGATATCTGCTCACCGACGGGAGCGCGCCGGTGCTCCGGTATCAGGAAATCTCGCCCCCCACGCCGTTCGAGATCGGAGGCCTTCGGCTGACCCCCGTGTGGACCAACCACACGGTGCCGACGGTCGGTCTGGCGCTCGAGGACGCGGGGGCCGCGGTCCTTATTACTTCGGACACCTACCACACAGACGAAATCTGGGCCTTGGCAAACCGGCTGCCGGGGCTGCGGGCGGTCTTTGTCGACGTTTCCTACCCGAACGAAATGGAAACACTGGCCCGGGATTCGAAGCACCTCACACCGCTCGGCCTGGATCTCGAACTGAGGAAGCTCCGAGTGTCGGTGCCGGTCTATGCCGTGCATCTCAAACCGCAGTTTCGCAGCCGCACCGTCGAGCAGCTCGCCGCCCTCGGACGCCCCAACGTCGCAGTGGGTGAAATCGGCAGGGAATATTGTTTCTGAACGGCAGGGTCATTTCCTCCCGCGCCCCGGGATCGCCCGCTCCGCCCGCCCCAGGACCGACTCGGTCGCACGGCGGTTGCCTTCGACCGTCGGGGGCCAATTCTCCGTCGCGGCGGCCCTCGGATAGATCGCATCCCTTGCTCTTCCCGGATTTCCAGGGGGCATCCCATTGCCAAGGTGGCGCCTCGAAGGTAATCTTCTGTCGAATAGTCCCAGTGCCGCGGCGGCCATACCCGGGTGAATGACCTCCGCCAGGCTGATTCAGAAAAAAGAAACGGGCGCCCACGGCGGGAGAAACCCGACCGGCGTCGGACCATTGTTTTGGGGCAAGGGTGATGGAAACTGACAGGCTCGCCAGGTGGACTGGTTTTTTCCTGATCGTGCTCCTGGTGAACACGGCGTACATCGCCGCCTTCGCGTCGCCGACCGTCTTTTACATGGCCAACGTCATGTTTCACCTCGGGCTGGGAACGGCTTTGACGGTCGCCGCTATTTTCTTGCTGACGCGCCATGCAGATCTGCGTCGCGCCCTCCGTTTCGCAACCCCTCCATTCGCCGCTTCGTTCGCCCTTGGGCTGTACCTGGCAGGGGCCGGAAACGTCCTCGAAAACCGCTGGGTGTTGTGGGCCCACATCGTCGCCGCGGCGCTCGGCCTCGTGGGGATGGCCCCTTTTGTGTGGAGATCAGCCTCGCAAAGGGGTTGGCGTCGATTTCAAATCGCGTACCAATACTCGGCCGTGCTTCTTGTGCTGTTCCCGCTGGGCATGGCCGCATACCGCAAGGCAAGCCCCAGCCGCGCCGACGCAATTCGAAACCCGCTGACCGTCCCTGTTTCGATGGACGAGGAAGGGCGGCGGGCCGCAGTCGCCCGTTCTTCCCGTCTTCGGCGAAGACCAACGTCGGCGGCATCATCCCGTCCAACTTCTTCATGGACTCGGCGACCTGCGGCGAGTGCCACAAGGACATCTACGAGCAGTGGAAGAGCTCGGTCCACCACTTCGCGTCGTTCAACAACCAGTTCTACCGGAAGTCCGATCGAGTACATGCAGGACGTGGTGGGCACGCGGCCGAGCAAGTGGTGCGCCGGCTGCCACGATCACGCCGTCTTCTTCAACGGCCGCTTCGAACGCCCGATCAAGGAACAGATCGACACGCCCGAGGCGCAGGCCGGGCTGGGCTGCATGTCGTGCCACTCCATCGTGCACGTGGACAGCACGATGGGCAACGGCGGCTTCACGATCGAGTACCCGCCGCTGCACGAGCTGGCCAACAGCAAGAACAAGTACATCCGGGCGATCGACCGCTTCCTGACGTACCTCGATCCCGAGCCGCACCGGCGCACGTTCCTGAAGCCGTTCATGCGCGGGCCGACTCGGCCGAGTTCTGCTCGGCCTGCCACAAGGTGCACCTGGACGTGCCGGTGAACAACTACCGCTGGATCCGCGGCTTCAACGACTACGACAACTGGCAGGCGAGCGGCGTCTCGGGCCAGGGCGCGCGGTCGTTCTACTACCCGGCGAAGCAGCTCGACCTGCGCCGACTGCCACATGCCGCTGGTCGCCTCGCGGGATCCCGGGCAATCGCGGCGGCAAGGTCCACTCGCACCGCTTCCCGGCCGCGAACACGGCGCTTGCCCTCGTCAACCAGGACGAGGAGCAGATGAAGGCCGCGGTCGAGTTCCTGAAGTCCGGCTTCATCACCGTGGACATCTTCGCGGCGGCGCCGGTCGAGGATCAGCCGGGGCAGACTGCAGATGGTGCGCCGCGCGAGCCAGGCGCCGCAGCTGATGTCCACCTTCGCGGTCGGCGAGGAGGCGGAGCAGGTCGGGCCCGGTCATGATCCGCGAGGTCGGCAAGGTGGCGGCGCCGCTCGACGCGCCGGGCGCCGCTCTGGAGCCCGGCACGACGGTGCGCGTGGACGTCGTGGTGCGCACGCGCAAGATCGGCCACTTCTTCCCCGGCGGCACGGTGGACGCCTTCGACGTCTGGCTGGAACTGCAGGCGAAGGACGCCGACGGCCAGGTCGTCTTCTGGAGCGGCAAGGTCGACGACGGCGGCAAGGGCCCGGTGGAGCCGGGCGCGCATTTCTACCGCTCGTACCAGCTCGACGGCGAAGGCAACCCGATCAACAAGCGCAACGCCTGGCAGACGCGCAGCGTGCTCTACGTGCGGCTGATCCCGCCCGGGCGCGGCCGACGTGGCGCACTACCGCGTGAGGATCCCGAAGGACGCCCGGGGGCCGATCACCTTCACGGCGAGGCTGAACTACCGCAAGTTCTCGCACTACTACACGCAGTTCGCCTACGCGGGCCAGCCGAAGCCGGGTCAGGACCCGTCGCTGCTGAGCGACGCGGCACAACAGCCTGGAGTACGCCTTCGACCCGGCGCAACATCCCGGCGAACGTCTCCGGCAAGATCAAGGACCGAATTCCCGACCTGCCGATCATCATGCTGGCGCAGGCGACGCACGCAGCTCGCCGCTGGGACGGAGACCCGAGTGGGCGCCGCGTGGCGGCGAAGCAGGACCGCGAGCGCTGGAACGACTGGGGCATCGGCCTGCTGCTGCAGGGCGACCTCAAGGGCGCCGAGTACGCCTTCAGGAAGGTCACCGAGGCCGAGCCCGGCTATGCCGACGGCTGGCTGAACGTGGCGCGCGCGCTGATTCAGGAGGGCGAGACCGAGGCCGCGAAGCCGTATCATCCGAGAAGGCGCTCGAGCTCGATCCGGAGCTCGGCCGCATCTACTTCTTCAAGGCGATGATCGAGAAGGCCGACGGCGACTACGACGCCGCGCTCGCATCGCTGGCCGTCGTCGAGCAGAAGTACCCGCGCGACCGCGTCGTGCTGAACCAGATCGCGCGCATCCTGTTCCTGAAGCGGGAGTACGCCGAGGCGCATCGAGGTGCTCGAAGCGGGTCTGCGCCGTCGATCCCGAAGACGTGCAGATGCACTACACGGTGATGCTCTGCTACCGCGGCCTGGGCGACACCGCGAAGGCGGCGCGCGAAGAGAAGCTGTTCCGCCGCTTCAAGGCCGACGAATCGTCGCAGGCGATCACCGGCGAAGCGGCGCATGCTCAGCCCCGAGGACAACAACGAGCGCCAGCAGATTCACGAGCACGAGAGCGCATGACCGGAGGCATGCGGAGCGCGGTGCCCGTGCAGGCTGTCACGGCGGCTGCCGTGCGGCCGCTGGAGAACCGTTGGAGTTGGGCGGCTGTTCGCAGGCCGTCGCGCTCTTCGCTCGTCGCATCGCCTAGCCGGCCGGCTGCCGCTCCCGTGACAGTTCACCGACGTCACGGCGCGTGCCGGGCATCAGGTTCGTCCACAACAGCGGCAGGGCCGGGAAGAAGTACCTGCCCGAAACGATGGGCTCCGGCTGCGCCTTCTTCGACGCCGACGGCGACGGCTGGCCGACATCCTGCTCGTCAACAGCAAGGACTGGACGCCGGGAGGCCGCCGCTCGCTGCACGCGCTCTACCGCAACAACGGCAACGGCACGTTCACCGACATCACGGCCGGCAGCGGCCTCGACGTCGAGATGTACGGCATGGGCGTCGCCGTCGGCGACTACGACAACGACGGCCGCGACGACGTCTACATCACCGCGCTCGAAGGCGACCGCCTCTTCCACAACGAAGGCGAGCGGCAAGTTCCGCGACGTGACGAAAGCCGCCGGCATCCGCAACGCCAGCTTCGGCACCAGCGCCGCCTGGCTCGACTACGACCGCGACGGCAAGCTCGACCTGTTCGTCGCCAACTACGTGCAGTGGACCGCCAAGAGCGATCTGTGGTGCTCGCTCGACGGCGCGACGAAATCCTACTGCACGCCGGAATCGTACAAGGGCACGCCGTCGAAGCTCTATCACAACCTGGGCGGCGGCCGGTTCGAGGACGTCGGCCAGAAGGCCGGGGTGGCGCGACCCGACCAGCAAATCGCTGGGCGTCGCGGTGCTCGACTACAACGGCGACGGCTGGCCCGACCTGTTCGTCGCCAACGACACGCAGCCGAACAAGCTCTATCGCAACAACCGCAACGGCACGTTCACGCGAAGAGGGCATGCTCGCCGGCGTGGCGTTACGGCGAGGACGGCGTGGCGCGCGGCGCGATGGGCGTCGACTGCCGCCGACTACGACCGCTCCGGGCGGCCGCACCTGCTGGTCGGCAACTTCTCCAACCAGATGCTGGGGCTGTATCACAACGAGGGCAACGGGCTGTTCGTGGACGAGGCGCCGTCGTCCACCGTCGGGCGCGCGAGCCTGCTCTCGCTCGCCTTCGGCGTCTTCTTCTTCGACTACGACCTCGACGGCTACCCCGACATCTTCGCCGCCAACGGCCACATCGAGGAGGAGATCGGCCGCGTGCAGCCGAAGGTGCAGTACCGGGAGCCGCCGCTGCTGTTCCGCAACCTGGGCAAGGGCAGGTTCGAGAACGTCTCGCGCGCAGTCGGGCCCGAGTTCGCGCGCCCGATGGTGGCGCGCGGCGCGGCCTACGCCGATTTCGACCACGACGGCGACCTCGACGTCGCTGGTCACCACCAACCACGGCCCGGCGTACCTGTTCCGCAACGACGGCGGCAACCGGAACAAC
>CAVZBT010000022.1:0-48403 GCA_963773605.1 uncultured Acidobacteriota bacterium | reverse complement strand
CGGAACAAAGCACGGCAGGAGGGGTTACCTGGGCTTGGCGGCCCCGACGACACCGCACCCGATGCGGCCCCCCGCGTTGCCAACGGGCTGCCCGAAATCGTCCGGCTTGGCGTGGACAATTACGCCGCGGCCAAGGATTGGCGCGGCGGTACCGTCTATCGAGACACCCTGGATCGTGATCTCGTAATGGGCCTTGCCGTTCGCGTCGGCCTCGATGTTGCCGAGGTCGCCCGAGTGCTTCATGTTCATCTGGTCGTCGGGTCTGCCGTGGTGCTTGGTGCTTTCCGCATCATAGTGGCTGCCGGCGCTCGTCGCGTCCGGGGCGCTGCAATCTCCGAACTCGTGCACGTGGAAGCCGTGCTTCGCGTTCGGGGTCAGTCCTTCGAGGTCCGCGACCACCCGGATCCCGCTTCCCGTGTCGGTGAACCGTACCGTTCCTTTGCAGCTGCTGCCCGAGGCCGGGCTGATCACCGCAATCGCCTCCTTGAGGCTCCCCGCCTGCGGCACGGCGGCACCCGCGCAGGCGAGCGCCAACGCAAGGCCAAGACTTCCGAACGCAATTCTTATTTTCATAGAGTCTCCACTCAGCAAGCTTGTACAGGCAAGTGTACCAGATCGTGTGAGTGTCGTGCGGCGGGCAAAAAAGGCAGTCGCTCCGCAGCGACTGCCTTCGGGGCTGGTACTCCGGCGGGGCCGGCTTAGATCTTGATCCGGTGGTCGTCTTTGGGGCAGATCCAGTACATGCCGCCCGGCGTCTCGCGGTATCTACGGCGACCTTGGTGGCCGCACCATCGTGGGTCTCCTGCCACATTCGCGGGCACGAAGCGCCCGTAACGATGCCCTTTGTCGCCCATGCTCGCGCGGGCCGTCTTCGAGAGTTTCTCCGCCATGCTCTCATCCTCCCTTCTCAGGATTGCATACTGCAAAAAGAGACAAAAACTGGTAATTTTACGCGTACCGGCGCGCCCGTCAAGTTATTTCGGGCCGTTGACCGATTCACATACTCAAAGGCTCGAGACTGATGCTTTTCCTACAGGGGGTGACCCCCCGGACGTTGTGCGGCGCGATTCCGGGCCTCCCTTTGGAGGAAGCCCGCCGCATCGTCGGGGCCGTGCACCGGTACGATCACCTGCCGGCCGCGGTGCGGGGGGTCAGGCGCATCACCCTCGACCAGGTGCGCGCCTCGGCTACGCTCCCGGGCCTCGCCGTACGGGAAACGCGCGTCAGCCGCCTCGACCCCTTCGTGAAATACTCCCTGGAGGCGCCGGACGGGGTGGCGGTGGGATCGGTCCGGATCCCGCTGAGAAACCCGGGCGGTTTCTGTCTGCGTCAGTTCCCAGGCCGGGTGCGGGTTGCGCTGCGCGTTCTGCGCGACCGGGCGGCTCGGCCTGGCGCGAAACCTCGAGGCATGGGAAATCGTGGAGCAGATCCGCGTCGTGCGGCGCACGCTCGATCCCTCGCTGCGCCAGCGCATCCACGGCGTGGTGTTCCAGGGGATGGGAGAGCCGCTGGCCAACGTCGAAAACGTGATCGAGGCGATCCGGGTGGCCTGCGAGCCGAGCGGCCCCGCTATTGACGGCCGGGCCATCACGATCTGCACGGCGGGACTGCCGTCCGGCATTCGCCGGATCGCACGGGAAGTGCCCAAGGTCCGGCTGGCCATCTCGATTGCGAGCCCGCGCCAGTCGGTGCGGTCCAGCCTTATGCCCATCGACCATGCCCACCCTCTGCCGGAGGTGCTCGAGGCGGCCGCCGAGCACGCGTCGGCGACCCGGATGGCCCCGATGTGGGCGGTCACGCTGCTTGACGGCGTCAACGATTCGGAAGAGGACGCGAAAGCCCTGGCGGGGCTGGCGTGTGACTTCCGCGCCAGAACGGGTCTGCGGCCCCGCATCAGCATCATCGAGTACAATCCCAGCGCTCCGGGCGCGGCCGACGCGTTCGCCCGCTCGCCCGGGCAGACGGAAGCAGCCTATCGGGCGGTTCTCAGCGCCCACGGCTTCCCGTCCCACAAGCGCTACAGCGGCGGGGCCGACATTCAGGCCGCGTGCGGCCAGTTGGCCGGGCGGGCGCAGCGGGACTGAGAGCGCATCCCTCAAGGTGCGTCGTCGATCTCGACCGCCTCGCCGGTGCGCGCCAGCAGCAGGTACGCGGCGGTCACCCTCACGCCCAACTCGCGCAGCGCGGCCCTGTACGCCAGGATCTGCGCCCTGTAGCGTTCGGCAAAGAGCCGTGACCCGCCGGGCGTCTCTTTATCGGTCTTGTAGTCCACCAGGACCCATCCGCCCTCTTCCTGGAAGAGGAGGTCGATCTTTCCCTCCTCGACCCCGGCGACCCCGGCGGCGCCGGGAACCTGCCGGACGAAAGGAAGTTCGCGCCAGACTGCGCGCCCGGCCGAGGCCGCCTGCCGGGCCCGTTCGATTAGGGGCGAGGCCAGTGTATTGCGCACGAGCTCTTCTATGGCATCCACACCCGCGCCATCGATATGGTGGCGCCGGGCCGCATCGCCGGCCCATGCTCGGGCTCCGGACCACCGGCCGAAGTCCGCCGCTTCCATCGCCTCGTGATAGGCCACGCCGAAGCGGAGGGCACGTGCGCGCGCGTCGTCGGGCACATACCCCGCAGCCCGGGCTTCTCCAAGCGCTCCGCCGGCGGCCTTCACGGGCATGGCCGCCGGCGTCTCCGAACGGAGTCTCGCAAGCTCGGCGCTCTCGCGCCGCAGGGCCAAGACCCAGTCCCCCGTGCCGTCTTCCGCCCGGGGGGTCGACGGCACGCGCAACGCATCGATGCGGTGGCCGTCTATGAAGCGCGCCAGGCTCTCGTCCCGGCAGGCCCGTTCGGACAGGAATTGCGCCAGGGGCCTCAGCCGCGTCGAGTCGAAATCGGCGGACCAGGCGTCGGAGGTGCGGTCGTACTTCCCGCGGTGATGCGTCGACAGCACGAGGTGATCCCGGGCGCGCGTCAGCGCCACATAAAGCAGGCGGATCAATTCCTCATCCTCGCGCTTCTCTTCCTCTTCCTTGAGATAGCGCCATCCGGGGCCCTCGATCCCTGCAAACCTGATCGCGAATATTTTCCGGCGATGCGCGTCCGCCAGAAAGTCAGACGTCCGGCGCAGGCGATCTCCGCCAAGCCCTGCCAGCAGTACGATCGGGAAGTCGAGCCCCTTGGCCTTATGAATCGAGAGGATCCGCACGGCGTTTCCCGTTTCCTCCATCACGCGGCTTTCCCCCTCGGCGATACCATCCTGGTGCATCGTGAGAAGGGTGTCGACGGCCTCGGAAAAAGTCATCCGTTCCTGAAGCCAGCGCAGGGTGCGCCCCAATTTATTCAGGTTGGCAATGGACTGGAACCCGCGGACCGCCAGCACTTCCCGGGCGCCGGTACCCTGCAACAGGCGCTCGAAGGTCTCCGACGGGGGGCGCCTGAGCCGGCCTTCATGCAGCTCCCGCAGGACGGCGAACGGGCGGCACAGGGGGGAACCTTCCGCCGCAGCGATGCGGTAATCCAACGACACGCCGGCCACGCGCGCGCGCAGCAGGTCCTCGTCCGAAATCCCGAAGAAGATGGAGCGCAGCGCCCCGTAAAGCGCGACCTCGTCGTTGGGGTTCGACACAGCCCGGAGCAAGGTCAGGGCCGAAGACACCTCCGACCGCGCATAGTAAAACTTGCCCCCTTCCAGCACGTAGGGGATGGAGGAGTCTCTCAGCTGCTCTTCGAGCGCATCGACATGGGTAAGGGCGGGGAGAAGGATGGCGATATCGCGAAACTCCGGCGGCCGCCGGCGGCCCGGAAGTCCACGTGCTTCCTCGACCCACCACGATCCGTCCTGGTCGCCTTTAATCTGCGCGATCAGCTTCGCCAACCGCGCGGCCTCGACATCGACGTGGCCCCTGCCGGAACCCGACAGGGCGCCCTCTTCGGTGCGGTCTCCCAGGAGCCGGATCGAAGGCGCCGCCGGTTCGACTTGTCGTGCGGCGCCGCCGAACCGCAGATAGTCCCCCTGGTAAGCGCCGTCCCCGCTCTGCGCCATGACCCCGGTGAACGCCTCGTCCGCAAAGTGGAGGATCGAAGGAACGGACCGGAAATTGGTCGTAATCTCGACGCGCTCCAGGCCGAGTGCGTCACACCTGCGGACCACATCGAGGTAGGTTTCGACGTCGGCGCCGCGGAACCGGTAGATCGACTGTTTCGGGTCCCCGACGACAAACAACCGTCCCGGCCCCGGTTTCAGTCGTGCGGGATCCGTCTCGGCGAGGTCCGGGGACGCAAGCAGCAGGACGATCTCCAACTGGGTCGGGTCGGTATCCTGGAACTCGTCGACCAGGAGAGTCTTGAACCGCTCCTGGAATTCCCGGCGCGCGGCCACGCTCCGGACCAGCAAGTTGCGCGCGGCCTCGAGCTGGTCGTCGAAGTCGACGACGGCTTCGGCCTGTTTCCGTCGCTGCCAGACCGGAATGAAATCGGCGTGGAGCCACCGAACGACGGTGTCGACCAGTCGCTGGAGTTCGTATTGGCGGAACTCGCACGCGAACTCGGCGACCCTGCGGATGAGGTCCTGCACCTGGCGCACGGTACAGGCCCCGCCGGACCAGGAATCCGCCCTACCGGACTTGCCCGGCTTGCACGGGGGGGCGTACTCCAAGGGGCCCTCCAGCCACGCGATCGTGTCCGCCAGCCGCAAGAGCAATCTGTCGTCCGGCCGTGTGGCGCGGCAGCGCAAGGTCTGAGCCTCGCCCAGCATCCTTGCCCTTGTGCGCTGGGCGTCCTCCTCCGAAACCGGGGGAACCAGCTCCAGGCGGGCAACCAGGGGCGCGTGGAGTCTCAGGCTGGCGGCGATCGACTTCAGTCCTTCGAGGGTGAAGCCGCCCCGGAGGGCGGTCTCGATCGGCCCCCGGCGCGCCACCAGGACGTCGCGGATCCACTCTTCCCAGAGCCCGTCGAAGAGAAACCCGCTCTGGACCTCGTCCAGCGCGGTGAACTGCGGATCGAGACCCGCCTCGATGGGCCGCTGTTTCAGCAGCGAGACGGCAAGCGCATGGAAGGTCGAGATCGCCGCGGATTCGAGATCGTACAGAGCCTGTTGCGCCATGGAGCGGGTAGCCTCGTCCCGGGTCGCATTCTCGAACTCCTGCCGCAGCCGGATCTTCATCTCGCCGGCGGCTCTTTCCGTAAAGGTGATGGCGCAGATGTCCGAGAGCCTCAACGGCGGTCCCGCGGGGCCCTGATGGAGCACCAGGTGGAGGATGCGGTCGACCAGCATCCGGGTCTTGCCCGTTCCCGCCGAGGCCTCCACGATAAACGAGCGCCGCGTCTCGCGGACCACCCTGTCGCGCTGCGGCTGGTCGGGGATCATGCACCCTCCCACGGCTCGTCGATGTCCACGAGCTTCTGGAACTCGCGCACTGCAGGGTCCTGCGATTTGAGCTCCGCCCGGCGCGCGACATCTTTGCCGCACACGGGCAGGTAACCGCAGTGCAGGCAATGATCCTTCTGCACGGCGCCGCCGGTACGCGCGAAAAAAGCGCCGTGTACGATGCCGTCGCCGACGATCTCCAGGGTGTCGCCGAGCCGGTCGACTCCGGCCCGTAACATCCCGTCGTCGAAGGAACACGGGACTACGGCGCCGTCCTGCGATTGGAGGTGGAGGTACTCCCCGGATATTTCCTCCAGTCCGGGATAGTCGCGCTGCAGCGCTCCTCGGTACACGGCGATCTGGATCTTCTCGCCGCACATGAGCACCGGCCGCTTCCGGCTCTTCATCGTTTTCGACAGGCGGCCCGTTTTGTAGTCGATTACGCGCGCCCGTCTGCCGTCATCGGAGAGGTCGACGCGGTCGATCTTGCCCCGGAACTCGAAGGTGTACCGGCCGGCCTGGAGTCGAAATGCGGGCCTGGCGGCCTGGCCGGGCACTTGACCGAACGCACGCTCCAGCAGTCGGGGCACAAGCCCGCTCTCCTCCCTTTCCCGCTCGAAAATCAACCACTCGCGCAGGATCTGGTCCACCCGCTCCTGCTCGAGTTCCCACAACAGATCGGGCATGCCGGGCGGGCGCACGTCGTCCAGGGCCCGCCGGGAGAGCTCGAGGAGTTCCGTCTCCAGCTTCGCCAGCGCGTCGGTAAACAGTCGGCGCCCTGCCAGGCCACGTACGAAATCCTCGAGAACGGCATGGACTTGGGAACCCCGAACCATGGGATCGAGGGCCCGTGACGGCTCGGGCTCCTCCCAGGGCTCGATCCCGACGACCCGTTTCAGGTAAAAAAGATACGGGCACCGGACGTAGTCCTCCAAGCGGGTGGCCGAAACCTGCCCCGCAGACGGTCCTATCCTCGCGCCGACCCAACGGGTCAGATCGGGATCGAGAATCCGCCCGTCGAACTCGGTCAATCTTCTTGTCCAGCGCGCCCGGGCGAAGGCCCTGCTGCGCTCGAGCAGCGCAGGCTGCTCGAGCGCGAGGGCGTTCAGCGCAGCGGGCGCCTGGTCGCGATTGCGGGTGATCAGCCTCAGCCGTATCTCGCCGTCGTCGACGGCGACCTGGCCCGCGTTTGGCGCCGGGTTCTCCAGGTTTACCGACCGAAATCCGGGAACGTAGCCTTCCCTCAGATCGCGCAATGTTATCGGGGAGCCGGCCGCGGCCTCCGAGACCCGGAGAAAGAACTCGGACG
Organism: uncultured Acidobacteriota bacterium; assembly: GCA_963773605.1. Classification (GTDB taxonomy): domain Bacteria; phylum Acidobacteriota; class UBA6911; order UBA6911; family UBA6911; genus CAVZBT01. The sequence goes on along the minus strand of CAVZBT010000022.1, from coordinate 41,738 downwards.
GGATACGCTCACGGTCGGTGCGTTCGTCGAGTCTGGACGTCACCAGGACCAGCCGCTTCCCGGCTGACCTCGCCGCCATGGCAAACAGGAGCGTCTCCTCTTCGCGGCGTTGCGCCTTGAGGGGGAGTTTCGCAAACAGGCCTCCCACCATGGCGCGCTCACTATCGAGCAGGAGCGGATCCTGCCGTGGTCGGGCGGGGAAAGCCCCTTCCTCCAGACCGGGTACGATCACCACGGGAAAACGCATTCCGCGTGCGACGCCCAGCGGCAGGAGGTTAACCCCGTTGCGGAGGAATCGTCCTTCCGTGAGGCTGTGGCCCCGTATCGACTCTCTCAGCAGCGACACCATGCGGCCGCGAGGAATTCGGCGCCGCTCCGAGAGCGCCCCCAGGGACCGGAGTTCGTCGACGACCGACGAGAACGCGGGCCAGGCTTCGGCGTCGCCCACAAGCGGCTCGAGGCGGTCCTCCAGGAGCGCAGCCCACTGATTCCAGGACAGGGTCGAGGGCCAACCGAAGGACGCGGCGCGCAAGGCGTGCCAGGCATCCCGCAATGACTGCGCACGCTCGAGCCGGATTCGCGCGCGTGGCGGCGACATGACCGCTTCCGTGTCGCCCGAGTCTCGATCGCCCGCGCCGGACTCGGCCCGGGCCAGGGCCCGTTTCGCGTCGCGCACGAGGATGTCGACTCCTGTATCCCAACCGTCCGCTCCCGCCAGGAATCTCGCGTCGCCAGTCAGGGCCCGCCAGTGTTGGGCATCCCACCTCCCCGCGCGCGCGGGCGGAAGAGCCGCGGCGACGAATTCCATCGCGGCAAGGACGCCTGCACGGGCGAACTGCCCCGCCTCCAGGCCGGCCACTGCCAGCACCGCCCGACATAGTGCTCTCTGCTCGAAGGGTTCCCCACCATGGAGAAAATAAGGGATGCCCCGGAGCCGAAGCGCCTCGGCGACAACGGAAGCCTCCTCGAGCGGATGCCGGAACAGGACGGCTATCTCGTGGAACCCCGACGCCGTGCCGTCCCGCACGGCGGTGAGGATCTCGCGCACGATCTCCACTGCAGCCCGGGACTGCCCCGGCGCCGAAACAAACCGGATACTTCCGTCCGCGGGCAGCCCCTGGTCGGCATCGTCTGGCGGATGGGCCCGGAACCCGAATCCCTTGTCCCCCAACCGGTCCAGCGTCGCGGTCCCGGCCGGTTCCGCACAGCGCTCGGGAGCGACGGCCAGCTCCGCCCGACGCGCATCCAGGAACGCTTGCGCGAAGCGCGACTCCGCCTGATCCACAAACGGAATGAAAAAGGTCAGCTCGAGCGTTTCCCTGAGGCTGGCCAGCAAGTCGCACTGCTGCCCCGTCGCGTCGTAGATGCCATAGACGAGCAGCTGCCGGCTGCCGAGAACAGCAGCGGCCCGCGACGCGTGGCCTATGGCGGAACGGAAATCGTCGTCGACGTCGTGAAAACGTTCTGCCTGGGCCCGGAAGCGCCGCCACAGCGTGGCGAACCCGTTCAGATGCACCGCCCGGTCGCGCGCCTGCCGCTGCAGAGCCGTCAGGCTCCGCTCGAAGTCCGCCGGTGTCATCCCGGCATCACGCAGGTCCCGAAATGTGTCGAGCAGGTTTGAACGGAATCCCGGATAGGCGGCGACGGCCTTGAACACCTCCGGGACATCCGTCTCCAGCAATTCGTCCAGGATAGTGATTCCGCCAAGTCGTGGCAGCCGCGGCCGGGAAGGCGTTTCGTGGCGTGCCAGCGCATTGGCAAGGTCCAGAAAGGTGTAAAACCGGAGGTTGGCCACCGGACGGCGCTGCGCGAGCAGGATTTTGAGGTAGGACGCGAGGATGTTCGATCCCACCAGCACAGGCACCGGGCGCAGCGGGTCGTCCGCCTGCAGGCGCGCCACCTCCTCGAGCCAGCGTCTTTCGAGGCCGGCGAACGGGCCCGTGTACACTTGGTGAATCATGCGCCGCTAGTGTGCAACAAACGCCCTCGCACGCGCAAGCAGAGTGGGCGTGTGGAGTGCGGCGGCTCGACGCCGCTTTGGTGGTGGCGCCTGGGCGCCGCCCCCATCCGGGGTCCAACCGTGTCCATCGGTGTTTTCCGCCGAAGATGCATATAAAGCTCCAGGTTGCGCTGTATCACTACGCGGCGATTCGGGCGGTGAAGGGCGGCGCCCAGCGCCGCCCGGGAAAGCGGCGTCGAGCCGCCGCACTCCATATCAGGCCCGGGTTGTGCTACCTTTTTGCCTTAAATCACCGAGGGGAACGCCCGATGCTCGTGCACAAGAAATACTCCGTTCTGGCGGCCTGCCTGCTGGCCGCCGCGTTTTCGTTCGCAGCCGCCGGCCCGTTTACGCCCGACGCGTACCTGCGGCACATCCAATACCTGGCGAGCGACGATCTCCAGGGCCGCGGGAACGGCACCCCGGAGCTCAACAGAGCAGCGGACTACATCGCGGGCCAGTTCGCCTCCGCCGGTATCCAGCCTGCCGGCGACGACGGCACCTTCTTCCAGAAGTTCATGATCGCGACCGGCAGCCGGCTCGGCCCAGGCAACACCCTGACGTTCACGAGCAGTGGTAACCCGATCACGGCCACCCTCGGCAGGGACTTCGTCCCATTCGGCGCAGGGGAGAAGACCAGCCTCAGCGGCGAGGTCGTCTTCGCCGGGTACGGCATCTCGTCCGACGAAAACAAGTACGACGACTACAACGGACCTGGACGTTACCGACAAGATCGTGCTGGTGATGGCGCACGAACCGCGCGAAAACGACCCGGCGAGCCCGTTCAACGGCGCCGAACCGACGCTGCACGGCGAAGACAACACCAAGGCGCAGAACGCGAAGTACCGGAATGCGCGTGCAATCCTCATCGTGCAGGACCCGGCGAACCACGAGGATGCGGCCAAGGATCTGCCTGCGCTCGGGGCCGAGGCCCAGATCGACGAACTTGGCATCAGCGGCTTCCGAATCTCCCGGGCCCTCGCACAGCGGCTCCTCGATGCGCAGGGCAGGAACCTCGCGGAGTTGCAGAAACAGATCGACGCGACCCTGGCGCCCCAGAGCTTCGTGCTGGCCGGCGTTCAGGGCGCGCATCGAGGTGGATATCGAGCCCGTGCGCAAGGAGGTGCGCAACGTGGTCGGCTCCCTCCCCGGAACCGACGCTGCCGTTGGGGCCGAAACGGTCATAGTCGGGGCGCATTACGATCATCTCGGCCGCGGTGGGCGCAGTTCTCTGTCTCCGTCGCTCATCGGCCAAATCCATAACGGCGCGGATGACAACGCCAGCGGCACGGCAGGGCTCATCGAGATTGCGGCGGCGCTGGCCCGCGACCCTTCTCCGCGGCGGCGCGGCTACGTGTTCATCGCTTTCGCCGGGGAGGAGCTCGGGTTGCGCGGCTCGGGATACTGGGCGGCGCACCCCGGACGGGAACTGGCCAAGGTCGTCGCCATGCTCAACATGGACATGATCGGGCGCAGCCGCAATGACCAGGTCATCCTCGGCGGCATCGGCACATCCCCCGCTTTTGCCGAACTCGTCAAGACCGCCGGGGCCGAAAACGGCCTTGAAGTCAAGGGCTCGCAAAGCGGCTACGGCGCCAGCGATCACACCTCGTTCTACACTCGCAATGTCCCGGTGCTCTTCTTCTTCTCGGGCCTGCACGCCGATTATCACCGCCCATCGGACGACTGGGAACGGATCAACGCCGGGGGGGCGACCAAGATTCTCGGCATGGTCTACACCATCGCGCGTCGCCTGAACGCCATGGATGCCCGGCCGCAGTTCACCAAAGTCAACGAGCCCCTGACCACGGGGAGTTCGGGCCGGGGAGGCGGATCCGGCTACGGGGCGTACTTCGGTTCGATCCCGGACATGACGGCCGAGGTCAAGGGGGTGCGGTTCTCGGACGTGCGGCCCAACAGCCCGGCCGCCAAGGCGGGGTTGCGCGGCGAGGACATCCTGATCAGGTTCGCAGGCAAAGACGTCGCCTCGCTGGAGGATTTCAGCTACGTCCTCCGTACGCACAAGCCTGGCGACACGGTCGAAGTCGTTGTGCTGCGCGACGGCCAACCGGTCACCGTGCAGGTTACGCTTGACGTGAGGCGTTGACGGGACAGGCGCGCGGGGTCTGCCTGACGCCCAGGCGACGACCCCAAAGCGGCCTCGAGCGCCGCACTCATACCTTGCCTTTGGTTGTGGCCGCGGCGGTGCCTCGGCACCGCTCTTCCCGAACCGTCCAAGTCGTGCGGCAGAAAGTGCAACGTGGCGCTATACTCGGATATCGGGAATCAGGCGTCCGGGAGAAAGCGCATGAAATGGCACTCGCTGCGGGAGTCACTCCAACCGCGGTCCCTTTCGTTCCGGCTCATCCTCATCACGATCCCGACGACGATCCTGGCCATCTCGCTGCTGGGGTATCTCGACGACCGGGTCGCCGGAAGACTGCTCGACGGCCAGGTCGAGACGAGTTCAGTCCGGCTGGCCACCCAGCTGGCCGACGACCTTGCCCGCAACCGGATGCTCGACAATGTCGAGGGTGCGCGAAAGTTCGTCGGTGATCTGGTCGAGGGCAATTTCTTCGTGACCCGGATTGATGTTTTCCGGCTCTCCGGCCACGACCTGCTTCGGGTCCTGACGACGTCCACGTCGTCCGCCCAGCCCATCCATGTCGACGAGCTCACGGCCGTGCGCCAGGCCGCAGCCCCTGGTGCTCCACCAGTACCAGGAGGGGGAGCGCCTGGTGAAGGTGATCGTTCCGATCGTGGAAACCTCCCCGCGCCAGGTCCGCGGATGCGTCAGCCTCGTCAGCACCCTGCGGCAATCGGACCTGTTGCGTGAGGTCCACTACGAAATCGCCCTATTCCTCATCCCCGCCGCGGTGGCCGTCCTCATCGTGATGCTGCACCTTATGTTCACCCGAGCGGTCACCCGGCGCATCGATCGCGTCGTGGGAGCGATGACCAGGGCTCGGGCCGGGGAACTGCAGCACCGGGTTGCGGTCGACGCCCGGGACGAGATCGGGACGGTCGCCCAGGGCTTCAACGACATGATGGATGAGATCGAGCGCACGTCCGCAGACCGGGCGCGGCTTTTGCAGGAGCAAAAAAACTTCAATCTCGAGTTGCAGGAGCGGGTGAGGGAGGCGACGCGCGACCTGTCGGCGGCCAACGATCGCCTCAGCCAGTTGAATGAAGACCTGGTGGAAACCCAGCGGCGCCTGACCCAGGCCGAGAGAACGGCGTTGGCGGGATATATGGCGGCCACTTTCGCGCACGAAATCGGGTCGCCGCTGAGCGCGATGTCGACGCAGCTGCAGCTGATGGCCGAAGATCCCGTCGCCACCCCCGACATGGCCCGCCGGATCGACCTCGTGCAGCAGCAACTCTCGCGCATCACGTGGTACGTGGAAGAACTGCTCTCGGAGACGCGCGCCCCGGGGCAGGCTCGGGGACTCGTGCAGATCAACGACATCCTCCGTCAGCTCCTGCTGTTTCTCGAGCATCACCTGGCGCGCCGCGGCGTCTCTCTCGAGACGGACTTTGGCGCCGGCCTGTTCCCGGTGGATGCAAACGCACAGCAGTTGCAGCAGGTTTTTCTCAATGTGCTCAACAATGCCGGCGACGCCCTGCCGGACGGAGGGAAAATCGTCGTCAAGACGCGGCTCGAAAATGCGGGGGACTCCGGACGGCAGGTCGTGGTATCGATCTCCGACAACGGCATCGGCATCCCCCTCGAGAAACAGGCCCGCATCTTCGAGCCGTTTTTCAGCACGAAGGACCTGCGGCGCGGGACGGGGCTCGGCCTCACCATCGCCGCGAAAATCATTCGTCAGCACCACGGTCGGATTGAGGTGCAAAGCGTACCGGGACAGGGGACGACCCTGACGATCCGCCTCCCTGTTCCCGAACGCGCCCCGGACGCCGCCGCCGCGGCGGCTGCCGGGAGGGAGGCGCATTGAAATGCACGGGAAAATCCTGATTGTCGACGACGATCCAGACTCGCTCTCATCGATCGGAGAGGCCATGACCCGGGAAGGGCATGAAGTCACCCTGGCGCATTCGGGCGAGGAGGCGCTGCGCCTGGCCGAACAGCGGTCGTTCGATGTGGTTCTGACCGATCTGCGCATGATGGGAGTCGACGGGCTGAAGGTGGTCCGGACCATCAAGGCCTCGCGGCCCGAGACGGTCGTCATCGTCATGACCGGTTTCGCTTCGATGGAGACGGTCGTCGACGCGATTTCCGCAGGCGCGTACGATTACATTTCGAAGCCCTTCCGTCTCGACCAGATGCGTCTGAAAGTGCGTCAGTCCATGGAACAGGCCAAGCTGCTGCGCGAAAACCGGGACTTGCGCCGCCAAGTCCGTGACCAGGATGTGCGTGGCACGATCATCGGCTCGAGCCCGGCGATGGTGGAGGTGTACAAGACCATCGCCAAGGTCGCCTCCTCGGACGCGACCGTCCTGGTGCAGGGCGAAAGCGGCACCGGCAAGGAACTCGTCGCGCGCTCCATCCATGACCTCGGCAACCGCCGCGACCGACCCTTCCTGGCGGTCAATTGCGGCGCCGTGGCCGAGACCCTGCTCGAGAGCGAACTGTTCGGATACGTCCGGGGCGCCTTCACCGGGGCCGTATCCGCGAAGCGCGGGATTTTCGCGGCAGCGGATCGGGGTACGGTCTTCCTGGACGAAATCGGCGACACGTCGCCCGCCCTGCAGTCGAAGCTGCTGCGCGTGCTCGAATCGGGCGAGGTGATGGCCGTGGGCAGCACCGTCCCGAACCGGGTGGATGTGAGAGTCATTTCCGCCACCCATCACGACCTGACGGCCCTCGCGGGCCAGGGGAAGTTCCGGGAGGACCTTTACTACCGGTTGAAGGTGGTCACAATCGAATTGCCTCCGCTGCGCGCGCGCCGCTCCGACCTGCCGCTGCTGTTCGACCACTTTCTCAAAAAGTACGCCCAGGAAGCCGGCAAAACGCTTGCCGTACACCCGGAGGTGATGCCGGTCCTCGAGAGCTTCAACTGGCCGGGGAACGTGCGGCAACTCGAAAACGCGGTCGAGAGGGCCGTTACCCTGAACACTTCCGGCGTCTTCTCGGTCGAGGATCTCCCCGAAGAAGTGCAAACGACCACGCCACGCTCTGCCGGTAGAAGTCGTGACGGGAGGTGGCCAACCCTCGAGGAGGTCGAAGAGCAGTACATCCGCGAAGTGCTGGACGCCGTCGGCGGGAACATGTCCAAGGCCGCCGAAATCCTGGCCATCGATCGCCGCACGCTTTATCGGAGGCTGGAGTGACCGAAGGGGCATTTGGAGTGCGGCGGCTCGACGCCGCTTTCCCGGGCGGCGCCTCGGCGCCGCCCTTCACCGCCGGAAGCGCGGCACAGTGACACAGCGCAACCCGGAGTGCGGCAGCCCGCCTGACGGTCGGAGCGGCGGCGAGCCGCCGCACTCCACGCTTGAGGCGGAAATGCCGGCTCGCGCAATTCCAGTACATCCGCGAAGTGCTGGACGCCGTCGGCGGGAACATGTCCAAGGCCGCCGAAATCCTGGCCATCGATCGCCGCACGCTTTATCGGAGGCTGGAGTGACCGAAGGGGCATTTGGAGTGCGGCGGCTCGACGCCGCTTTCCCGGGCGGCGCCTCGGCGCCGCCCTTCACCGCCGGAAGCGCCGAACAGTGACACAGCGCAACCCGGAGTGCGGCAGCCGGCCTGACGGTCGGAGCGGCGGCGAGCCGCCGCACTTCACACTTGAGGCGGAAATGCCGGCTCGCGCAATTCCAGTACATCCGCGAAGTGCTGGACGCCGTCGGCGGGAACATGTCCAAGGCCGCCGAAATCCTGGCCATCGATCGCCGCACGCTTTATCGGAGGCTGGAGTGACCGAAGGGCCATTTGGAGTGCGGCGGCTCGACGCCGCTTTCCCGGGCGGCGCCTCGGCGCCGCCCTTCACCGCCGGAAGCGCGGCACAGTGACACAGCGCAACCCGGAGTGCGGCAGCCCGCCTGACGGTCGGAGCGGCGGCGAGCCGCCGCACTCCACGCTTGAGGCGGAAATGCCGGCTCGCGCAATTCCGCCACAGCCACGGTAATTCCCTCGGATTCAGATACTTACGTCTCATCCCGTACAGCGCCGCCGCAGCGGCCGTCCCGGCCAGACGCAACCCGGAGTCGCGGCTAAATGTCTGGTAAACCGAACTTTAAAGCGACAGGAGCGCCGGTTTGGCGATTGGCACGCGGGATGCGATAACGGTTCATGCAATCCGGCTGGGCCGGATCGACAACGAAAGGTGGACTGGCATGATCGGATCGAAATCGCTGAGCACAATGGCAACGCGACCAGGCTTTCGACAGGGTTTCGCGGCGGGCCTGGCGATGCTGATTCTGGTTTTTGGCGGCGCATTGGGATTCCGCGCCACGCTGGGCACAACCGCAACAGCATCGGCCACGGGAAATTCAGGGGTTCCGCCCGCCGCCAATGATTTGAGCCGGACGTTCGAAATGGTGGCGAGGCGGGTCGGCCCCGCAGTCGTGAACATCAATACGGAGCAGGTCATCCACAGTTCGGCGCAGCCTGATCCGTTTCACGGTTTCTTCGGAGACGATAGCCCGTTCGGCTCGTTCTTCAATCAGAAGCCGCGCGACTACCGCCAGCGAAGTCTCGGCTCCGGCGTGATCGTGGCCCCCAACGGCTACATCCTGACGAACAATCATGTCGTGGAAAACGCCTCGAAAATCAGCATCAAGCTGGACGATGGGCGGGAAATGGATGCCACGGTCGCGGGGACGGACGCCCAGACCGACTTGGCCATCCTGAAAGTAAAGGCAGAGAATCTGCCGGTGCTTCCGCTGGCCAAGTCGGATCAGATCCAGGTGGGCGATTGGGTGCTCGCATTCGGCAGCCCGTTCGGCCTGGAGAAGACGATGACCGCCGGCATCATCAGCGCGAAGGGGCGCGTGATCGGTGCGGGTCCGTATGACAACTTCCTGCAGACCGACGCGGCCATCAACCCCGGCAACAGCGGGGGCCCGCTCGTCAACTTGAACGGTGAGGTAGTCGGGATAAACACCATGATCGCCTCGCAAAACGGCGGGTTCCAGGGTGTGGGATTCGCAATTCCCTCGGTCATGGCCGCCGATGTCTACGGCCAGATCGTCAAGTCGGGCAAAGTGACGCGCGGGTGGCTCGGCGTCCACATCCAGGATCTCACGCCGCAGATCGCCAAGGGCTTCAACCTGGGCGATCGCAAAGGAGTGCTGGTTTCGGACGTCGATCCCGACAGCCCGGCGGCAAAGGCGGGGCTCAAGTCCGGGGACATCATCGTAGAGTACGCCGGCAAATCGATCCAGACCGCCCGCGACCTGTCGCTGGCGGTGGCCGAGACCAAGGTCGGCGCCCCATCCCGCCTGGAGGTGCGGCGAGACGGACGTGAACTGACCCTGTCGGTAGCAGTCGGAGAGAGACCCCGGGACGTGGCCGAAGATTTCAAATCGTCGCGACAGGAAGAGCATGGACGTCTCGGGGTCACCGTCGAAAACGTCACCGCGGAGGCAGCGCGTGAATTGAACCTGTCGTCCAATGATGGTGCCCTGGTGACCGAGGTCAAACCCGGCAGCCCGTCCGAGGAGGGAGGAGTCCGGGCAGGCGACGTGATACGCGAAATCAACCACAATCCCGTGAACCGTGCGGCGGACCTCCAGACCTTCGCGCGCTCGTTGAAACAGGGGAGCACGGTTCTCATGAAAGTGGAGCGACAGGGACAGACTCTCTTCCTCGCATTCGACTTGTCTTAACGCATTGTGTGAGGGCCGCCTCCGTTCCCGATTGCGCGTGGCAGTCGGGACCGGGCTCTCGGAGGGGGCCCTCACGCCCACCGACCCAACCTGTTGCAAAAAGGGGTCCCGGGTTTCCCGGGACCCCTTTTTTTGTCGCAACCGCAGCGGGGCCGACTGCATCTTTATGCATAGGACCGAGACTAAATGAAATGGGGTTGCCCGTCGGCAGGCCTTTTCGTGTTAGGATGAAAGGGATCACGGGACAGCCAAATCACGTTTACGCAAAGGTGCAGAAGTATATGGACCATAACGATCACCTTGCCCTGGCCTACGATCTTTTCCAGGAAGCCTACGAGCGTCACACGGAAGGCGAACTGGAGTTGGCCGTGGACCTTTACCGGCGCTCGATCGAGACGTTCCCTACCGCCGAGGCGCACACGTTCCTCGGCTGGACATACAGCTTTCAGGGCAGGCTGGACGAAGCCATCGAGGAGTGCAAAAAGGCGATAGCGATCGACCCCGAATTCGGCAATCCGTACAACGACATCGGAGCCTATCTGATTGAAAAGTCGCGGCACAGTGAAGCCGTCCCATGGCTTCTGAAGGCGACGCGCGCAAGAAGGTACGACAACTACCACTTCGCGCACTACAACCTGGGCCGCGCCTACATGGGGACAGACCTGCTCAACATGGCGCGGTCCGAATTTCAGCGCGCGCTGGCCATCCACCCGGAGTACGAGATGGCCAGAAAAGGCCTGGCGCAGGTCCGGATGAGGATCCAGTAGTCCCTTCCCCTGTCAGCATCCGAGCATGCGGCAGACCTGGTCGAGGTCTCGCGCACACGTTCCCGCGGCGCAATCAATCCTCCCGGAGCGGTCGAGCAGAATGGCCTGCATGCCGGCGTTGCGCGCGCCTGCGAAGTCCTCGCCAGGCGAGTCCCCGACATGCAGGGCGGTGTCTGCGCCGGTGTGCATCGCGGCGAGCGCCGCCTCGAAGATCCGCGTGTCGGGCTTGGGTGCCCCCGCGCGCCACGAGAGAGTGACGGCATCGAAAAACGTGTCGAGGCGCAGGTCGCGCAGGACGTCGAGCAGCCGGGAATCGAAATTCGAGATGATGCCGAGGCGGCATCCCGTGTCCCGCAGCCTCGACAGGGCCGTGCGGGTTTCCGGAAACAGCTCCCAGGCATCGCCACGGCGGAAGAACTCGAACACCTCGTGGAAGTAGCGGGTCAGCGAGAGGGGAGTCATGCGTTGCCCGAAAACGGCCCGCACCACATCAAACCACCAGTTCTTTTCGGCGAGCGACAGGTCAGCGGCACCGGGGTCCAATCCCTGGAGCGACCGCGCCCGGAACGCGACCGCAAACGCGCGATTCACCTGGCGCGGGTCAGCGTCGACGCCGTGGCGGGCGGCGATCGCGGCGTAGACGTGACCGACCGAGCCCCGGACATCGAACAAAGTGCCGGCGGCGTCGAAGAAGACAACCTCAATGTCCTCGATCACCATGCCATTCCCCGCGCGTCGGGCCTTGAGCAAACCCAGCACCGCACTTCCACAACTATAAAGTATTCGGTCCCATTCGGCGGCCTCTGCGGTGAAGCTCTCGGCATTTTCTCTCGAGCGTGGCGGGTGGTGCGCTTCTCCCGCCGTCGCGTCCGTTGTGTTAACATCGCCTGGAGCCGAACCTGCTGCGCCGGTCAGGCATGATGCGATCCCAGAGGGCGCCGTGCCCGCAACAAAGTGCTCAACGCTACCCATATTGGAGGCGACACATGATCATGGCACCCAGACTCATCCTCGCCGATGCGCGCCTGGTCCTGGAAGGGGCTGAAACCAGGGCCAGGGGGATCGGCGTGGACATGGACATCGCGGTCGTGGACGACGGCGGGCATCTCCTGGCATTCATCCGCATGGACAGGGCGCGCGTGACCAGCATCGACGTCGCCATCAACAAGGCGTTTACGGCGGCCTGCGCGCGCCGGGCGACGCACGAATACGCCGCGGTGGCGGGGGCGGGCGGACCCGCGTTCGGCATGCACACCTCCAACCACGGGAGGTTCATGATTGTCGGCGGAGGGCTCCCGATTTTCGTCGACGGCGTGATCGCCGGCGGGGTAGGTTGCAGTTCGGGTTCGCCCGAACAGGACCGGGACGTCGCACAGGCCGGCATCGACAAACTGCTGTCGTCCCTGGCCGCCACCGGCACGACCATCGTGTGATGGGAGGTTTGCAGTGATCGAAGGGTTTGATGTCGTCGTGGCGGGACACCTGTGTCTCGACATCATCCCGCTCATCGACGATGAGCGTCTCGCCTTCACGCCGGGGCGCCTGCTCGAGATCGGGCCCGCGGTCCTGAGTACGGGCGGTCCCGTGTCCAACACGGGCCTTGCGCTGCACAAGCTCGGCATCGCGACCAGGCTCATGGGAAAAGTCGGGCGGGATGCCTTCGGCCGGATTATCCGGGACATCGTGACCGGCCTTGGCCCGCACCTGGCCGAAGGGATGATCGAAGTTGCCGGGGAGACCAGTTCCTACAGCTTGATTGTCAGCCCGCGCGGCACCGACCGTATGTTTCTTCATTGCCCCGGCTGCAACGACACCTTCGTTTCGGCGGATATCGACTACTCGATGGTCGCGCGGGCGCGCCTGTTCCACTTCGGATACCCTCCGCTGCTGCGGAGCGTCATCGACCACGACGGCGCGGAACTGGTGGCCGTGTTCGAGCGCGCGAAGGCCGTCGGGGCCACCACTTCCCTCGACATGAGCATGCCTGACCCGAACTCCTTCTCGGGGCGAATCGACTGGCCCGCGGTACTGTCCGAGACCCTTCCCCGCGTCGACATCTTTCTTCCGAGCTTTGAGGAGACCCTCTTTACGCTTTACCCTGAGCTGTTCCGGCGGGCAGCGGAAACCGGCGCCCTCCTGACGGCCCCCGATCCGGCGCTCGTCCGTGACATAGGGGCGCACCTGCTTGGGATGGGTCCTTCGGTGGTCGGGCTGAAGCTCGGGCCCCACGGGTTTTACCTGGCCACGGCGCGGGCCGAGGGATGGGCGAACTTCGGACGGGCCCGCCCCGCACAAGCCGGCGCGTGGATGGGGCGCGAACTCTGGTCCCCGTGCTTCGAAACCCAGGTCGCGGGGACGACCGGGGCCGGCGATGCGACCATCGCGGGGTTCCTCGCGGCGCTGCTGCGCGGCGGCACGCCCGAGGAGTGCCTGACGTTCGCCTGCGCGGTCGGCGGCTGCAACGTCGAGGCCCCCGACGCACTCAGCGGTCTGCGCACGTGGGAGGAAACCGGCCAGCGCGTGGCTTCGGGTTGGCCCCGCAAGGGAGTCCCACTCGCCGCGCCCGCCTGGGAAGCGACGCCCTCGGGGGTCTGGCGCAGCGCCGCAGATGGTGCGCCGCGGCCGAGCGCCGACGGGCTTGCCACACACAACCGAGGGAGGACAACGTGACCCGAGTACTCGCCTTCATGTCGCACCCGGACGACGCGGAGATTCTGATCGGTGGAACTCTCTTCCGTCTCAAGGCCGCGGGGTGGGACGTCGGGATCGCCACGATGACCCCGGGCGACTGCGGGTCGTCGACGGAAACCCGCGAGGGGATAGCCCGCATACGTCTCGCGGAGGCCGAGGCCGCGGCGGCGCTGCTCGGCGCCGTCTATTGTTGCGCGGGCCTGAGGGACCTCGAGGTCTTTGCCAACGCAGAGAATCTGCGCAGCGCCGTCGAGCTGATGCGCGCGTTCGCCCCGGACGTCGTAATCACGCACTCCCCCGCCGATTACATGCTCGACCACGAGGAGGCCTCGCGCCTCGTCCGAGGTGCCTGCTTTGCGGTGGCGGTCCCACTCTACGACACGCATGCCAATCGCGCCCCGGTTGCCCGCGCCACCCCGGCCCTGTACTATGCGGACCCGGTCGAGGGAATTGATGCGGCGGGTAACCGCGTCATTCCCGAGTTTTACGTCGACATCAGCAACGCGATGGACGACAAGCGGCGCATGCTGAGCAGGCACAGTTCGCAGCGCGAATGGCTGCGCCACCACCACGGCGTCGACGAGTATCTGAACCGGATGACAGACTGGGCTGCCCGCTACGGCCAGGAGTCGGGAGTGACTTACGCCGAAGGGCTGCGGCAGTACCTCGCACACGGCTACCCGCACGCGCCCCTGGTCCAATCCGCCCTCAACATCCGGTGACCGTTTGGCTTGGGGGCGTGGAACCACTGCCAAAAATTGCCACGGGAGGACGCTGAAAACACGGATTTGAGGTGTCGTTCCCGTGACTTCAGCCCGTATGCGTCGAACGAAACGTTCCCCGCTTGTCATTGTTTTTCTAACGGTGTTCATCGACCTCGTCGGGTTCGGCATCGTTCTGCCGCTGCTGCCTTACTACGCGGAAACCTACGGCGCGTCGTCGCTGGCTGTCGGGCTGCTGTCGACGAGCTATTCCCTGATGCAGTTCCTGTTCACGCCCGTCTGGGGACGCCTGTCGGACCGCTTTGGCCGGCGCCCTTTGATCATGCTGAGCCTGGCCGGGTCGTGCGTCGGCTTTCTCATTTTCGGGATGGCCCGCAGCCTGTTTTCCCTGTTTGCCGGACGCATGGTCGCCGGGATCGCGGGAGCGATCATCCCGACCACGAGCGCCTATATCGCGGACGTGACGACTCCCGAAAACCGCGCGCGCGGCATGGGGTTGATCGGGGCCGCCTTCGGACTGGGATTCATACTGGGCCCGGCAATCGGTGGGCTGCTGGCCCCCTACGGATACGACAAGCCCGCCCTGCTCGCATCCGCCATGGCAGGCCTGAACCTGCTCTTCGCGTGGTTCAGGCTGCCGGAATCATTGACGGCCGAAAATCGCGCGGGCGCGCTGAAACGCGCGTTGAGCGCCCGGTCCCTGGTCGGCGCCCTGACCCATCCGCATGTCGGCCTGCTGCTCATGCTCTATTTCGTCGTGACGTTCGCGTTCGCCAACATGGAATCCACGTTCGGGCTTCTGAACGAGCACAAGTACGGGTTTTCGGCGCGGCAGACCGGTTACCTCTTCACGTTCATCGGCGTCATGATGAGCCTGATCCAGGGAGTCGTCGTCGGGAAGCTGGTGCGGCGCTTCGGTGAAAGGCTCTGCATCGCAGCAGGGACGTTCACGATGATCTTCGGACTGGCCCTTCTGCCGTTCGCGCCAAACACCCCGGTTTATTGCTCCATACTGGCGCTGCTGTCCTTCGGCACCGGCATAAACAACCCTTCGATCTCGGGACTCCTGTCCCGCTCCAGCCATGCCGACGAGCAGGGGGGCATCATGGGGATTGCCCAGTCCATGTCCAGCCTGGGTCGCATCCTCGGGCCGATGTGGGGGGGCTACACCTTCGATGCCTTCGGCTTCCGCTGGCCTTTCTTGTCCGCCGGGCTTTTCATGACCGTGGGGTTTCTGCTGAGTCTCCTGAACCTCCGGAACCGCAATATGGACCACGGCGGCTTACCGGATCGGCTCGGCTGACGGCCGAACGGCCAGCCGCTTGATTGGAAGCGGGCCCGGTCCTATCATTATCTCGTTCCTGAGCCGCACATTGCGATGCCATCAAGGCGCGAGTTGAAACATACCGGCCTCACGGTCATCGAATCCGGAGAGGACTCAGGCACACAGGTGCCGGTCTGCAGACAATCCAAGGAGAGCTGAAATGAAGTCCAGAGTTACGGTTCTGACGGTCCTGGCCACGCTCGCGCTCGCGACCGCGGCGTCGGCCGACCAGCTGATCCTCAGGGGCGGGAAAGAGTATTCCGGGAAATTCGTTCGCGCCGACAACGGCGTCGTCGAATTCCGGGTGCTGGGTCGGGTCGAGACGTTCAAGATCTCCGAAGTCTCCCAGATCGTTTTCAAGGAACCCGAACTGGTGAATCCGCCCAGCGGAATCCCGGGGGCAGCCGCGGCGACCTCCGCACCCACGCCGGCTCCTGAACCACGGCGGGTGGAACCCTCGCCCAACCCGGTGCGAGAGGTGGCAGCCGAGCAACGCGCTCAGGAAGTGCCTCCGCAGCAGAGCGGGCCGTCGGTGACTCTGCCGGAAGACACCCCGGTGACCATCAGGACGTCGGAAGCGATCGACACAGAACGGAACAGCGTCGGGGATGTGTTCGATGCCACACTGGAAGAGCCCTTGACGGTCGAGGGCCGGACGATTGCACCGGCGGGTGCCCCGATAAAGGGGACGATCGCCTACGCGAAGGAGTCAGGGAAGCTGACGGGCAAGTCCGAGCTGATCCTCGAGCTCACCGAAATACAGCTCAATGGCAGGACTTACCCGATCCGGACGTCCGATTACGTAGAGATCGGCGCCTCGAGATCGAGGAGAACCGCCGGCACGGTGGGAGGGGGCGCCGCGTTGGGCGCAATCATCGGCGCAATCGCCGGCGGCGGCAAGGGGGCGGCCGTGGGCGCCGCGACCGGTGCCGCGGTAGGCACCGGGGTCCAGGTGCTCAGCAAGGGTCAGACCCTGAAGGTACCGGCCGAAACGGTACTCGAGTTTCGCCTCCAGCACCCGCTCACGGTCGATATGCCGTGAAAAGCTGAAGACAGAAGCCGGAAGACGGAAGCCGGAAGCCAGGATCCTGACGCCGCAGTAAGCAATACTCCGGGTCCTTTGGGCTTCCGGCTTCCGCCTTTTCAGCCTCCCAGGATCCGAATCAGGTCGGCGGAAAGGCGCGAACGGGGCACCACCGAATCGCAGCCGGCTGCCAGCGCTTCCTCGTGCAATTCCCTCTGAACGTGGGAGAGAAAGCCCACAAGTCGCGTTTCGCGGAAACGCGGCTCCGCGCGAATCCGCCGAATGGCCTGCAGCGGCTCGCACGTCCGGCTGTTCAGGTCGAGAATGACAAGGTCAGGCGTGATCGCCGCCAATTCCGTCTCCAACTGCGACGCGTCGCGCACCTCGATCAACCGTATACCGAGCCCGGCAGCGGCGGACACGATTTTCGTGGAGAAAAACAAATCTTCGACGGCCGCCACGACGACGCGACCCGGTTCACCTTCCTTCAGCACACCCTGTCCCCCCGCCGAACCCTTCCAGTCTGCGCGTCTTTGAGTTGGTTGGCAAAACTTCTCAAAGGCTCCAGGTCACGACCAGCCCCTTTTTCATGTTATAAGTACGGGGATGTTAAAGGCGATCATTTTAGATTTCAACGGCATCATCCTCAACGACGAACCGATCCACTTCCGGGCCATGCGCGACACGGTCTCGGATCTGGGGATCAAGCTGTCGGAGGAGGAGTACTGGGCGAAATACCTTCCGTTTGACGACGAGCGCTGCCTGGACGAGATATGCGCGGCACATGCCGTAGTCCTGACGACCGGGCAGCGCCGCGCATCGCTGCTACGGAAGGTGGAGCTCTACAGGTCGCTGATGAGGAACGACTACCCGCTCTTCCCCGGCGCCGACGAGTTCGTCCGGCTTGCCGCCTCGCGCTATCCGCTGGCCATCGCGTCCGGGGCGCGCCGCGACGAGGTGGAGAGCACGCTCGAGGCTGTGGGGCTGAAGGGCTGCTTCAGGGTCATCGTTGCCGCGCAGGATTTCACCCTGGGGAAACCCCACCCTGAAAGTTTCCTTCTGGCGCTTCAGCAGCTCAACCGCAGCATGGACGGAAACGGCCGACCGATCGAGGCCCGCGAGTGCCTTGTCATCGAGGACTCGGTGGGAGGGGTGCGCGGCGCGCGCGCCGCAGGGATGCAGTGCCTCGCCATCAGCAATACCTACGCACAGGAGCAGCTGGCCGCAGCCAGCCGCGTCGCCTCCTCGCTTCAAGGATTGACACTGGAGAGCCTCCAGGGCCTGTTCGAGGACACTCCGTGATAAACGACACGCTCCGGGCTCGCGGCGCTTTCGCCGAGGTCGCGGCGCACGATGAAAGTGTCTTTCCGCTCGACCGCGCAGCCCTCGCCATTGCGCTCGAGGAGTACCCGAACCTC
Organism: uncultured Acidobacteriota bacterium; assembly: GCA_963773605.1. Lineage (GTDB taxonomy): Bacteria > Acidobacteriota > UBA6911 > UBA6911 > UBA6911 > CAVZBT01. The sequence goes on along the minus strand of CAVZBT010000022.1, from coordinate 24,005 downwards.
CAGGTCGAGGGTTATCTTCGCCGGCTCGACACTATGGCCGCGCGCTGCGAAGTGCTGCTGGGCCAGGACCGCGAGGCCTCGAACACCCTGGAGGCCTTGAACGAGATACTTTTTGTCCAGGAGGGGCTCTGCGGCAATACCGAGAACTACTACGACCCGAACAATAGCTTCCTCAACGAAGTCCTGGACACAAAGAAGGGCATCCCGATTTCCCTCTCGGTCATTTACATCGAGGTGGCACGCCGGCTGGGCCTCACCATCCACGGTGTCGGATTTCCCGGCCACTTCCTGGTGAAGTACACCGACGAGAATCGCGAGCTCCTTATCGATCCCTTCAACCAGGGCAGGGTTCTGACCCCAAACCACTGCCAGGAGCTGCTGGACCGCGTCTATGGAGGGACCGTCACGGTTCAACCCACCTTCCTGCAGGCGATGAGCAAGAAGGGGATCATCACGCGCATGCTGTTCAATCTGAAGGGGATCTACTATCAGAAGGACGATTGCCAGAAGGCCATTTCGGTCGTCGAACGCATCCTGATCCTGAATCCCGGCATCCCCTCGGAGGTCAGGGATCGAGGCCTGCTGTACATGCAGACCAGTTTGTTCGCGAAAGCGCTGGCCGATCTCGAATTCTACCTGGCCCACAGCAGCTCGCCCGATGACGCAACCTACATCGAAGGGCACATCAAGACACTGCGCGGGATCGTGAGCTCGTGCAATTGACCGGCGCCGCGGAGGTCAGGGGCGCGCGACCCGCGGCAGAGGCAATCCGACCACCCGCCCGGGTACGGCGGTGTCGCGGTCGAGCACTTCGACGGGCTGGTCCGGCTGCAAGAACTCCAGCTTGAGAATACCCAGGGCCAGCACCGAACCGAGGGCGGGGGAGAAGGTCGCCGAGGTAACCTCGCCGATCCTGGCGCCATCGGCGCGGATCTCGGCGCCGGCCGGCGGGGGATCCGAGGTGCCTAGTGCGATGCCTCCGAAGCCCCGGTCCAGGCGACCGCGGTGCGTCACGCGCGCCACGATCTCCTGGCCCCGGTAGCATCCTTTCGTGTAGCTGAGCGCCGAGGTCAGCCCCATCTCCATCGGCAGCCGACGGTCGTCCATATCGACGCCGAACCACGGGATCCCCGCCTCCGTGCGCAGCCAGTCGAGCGCCTGGTGCCCCACGGGCCGAAGCCGCTCTTCACCAACCCACCGCTGCCACATCGCCGCAGCGTCTTCCGGGGAGGCCCAGATGTCGAAGCCACCGCACCCGGTGCGGTCGCGCCGCACCAGGAAACACGGATCCGGGATCCCCTTGACACTCCGGTGATCGAGCAGGGCCATGGGCTCAAGCGACACTCCCGTGGTTTTGCCGGCGGCTTCGGCGGCCCTCGGTCCCTGCACGGACACAATCGACAGCTTGCGGGTCCAGTCTTCCACCAGGACATCGTCGGAGACGATGAAACGGTTGAGCGATTCGATCAGACGGGAACGGCCGGCGGGGGAGCATTCCAGCCAGAGCTCCTCCGGGGCAGCGTATACGAACACATCCGATTCCATGCGGCCCTGGTGCGACAGCAGCGCCGCGTAGCAGCCGTTTCCGGGACCCAGACTCTTGATGTCGTTGGACAGCATGCTGTGGAGGTAGCGGACCCTGTCACGCCCGGTGACCCGCAGCTTGCCGGCGTACGATACGTCCAGAACGCCCGCGGAGCCGACGACCGCGTCGTACTCCCCGCGCGGGTCGCCGAACCCGGCGACGATCTCCCACCCCCAGTATTCGTGGACAGTGGCCCTGCGGGTCGAAGTGACCAGCGCGTTGAGCGGCGATCTCAGGATTTCCATCATGCCTTTGCTCCGGTTGTGCCGGGGGCAGGCCGGGGGAGTTTGTTGGCGCCCGGCTTCAGCGGCCTGTAGATCAGGCGTTCCACGGGTCTCCCGCCCACAAGGTGCTCCCGGAAGATCTCGTCGGCGTCCTCTTCCGACACATGGCAGTACCAGACGTCCTCGGGGTAGACAGCGATCATCGGGCCGTGGCCGCACTGGTCCAGGCACCCGGAGTGGTTCACCCGGATGGTGTTGCTTAAACCTGCGTCTTTGACGAGCTGTTTCAAGCGCGCGTGAACCGAAACCGAGTCCGTCTCAACGGGACAGACACTCCCGCTGGTGCACACGAACACGTGTTTAACAAAGGGCCCCATAAAGGAATCCGTGGAGTGCGGCGGCTCGACGCCGCTTTGGGGTGCGGCGCCCAGGCGCCGCACTTCGGCCGAACCTGCCGGTCCAGTTCAACTGCGACAGCGGTGCCGAGGCACCGCACTCCATACGGCATTCGGTGCTCTGCGTTTTGCCAGGAAATTATAGCATGCGCAAGAGGCGTCGGACCCTGGGGTCCAGGGTCGGCCCGGCGATCTGCGCGTGGGCGAGCCGCGCGGCGGTGAACGAGGCGGGGGGCTGGCCCGGCCCGGAGAAGCGGACCGTGCAGGTCGCGCTGCCCGTGTGGTGGATGTAGGTGACCAGGCCCGTGGCCCCGCGGTGCTCGGCAGCAACCAGGTCGTTCCACGGCAAGGTCACGTTGACGTCGATCGTCTCCTCTCCTGAACTCCCCTGCCACTGCCAATCACCGCGGCTGCCGCCGCGAAAACTTTGCGCGGACTGTATCGGGATGTGCCTCTCGTTCCAGACGAGATGCCCGAAACTCGACGGGGACAGGGGCATCCGAAACCGCTGCTGCAGCAGAGTCCCGGTCACGTAGGCGGGCACAGGATCGCCCCCGTCCCGGAGGAACGCGCTGCAGTGAAACCATCCCCACCGGGCCGGCGTGACGGCGCCCCACGAGTGGCTCTGCTGCCCGGGATCGCCGTTGAAAGTGAACTGCTGGTCGCGCACCTGGATTTTGCCGCCAATCAACATGAAGGGATAGGGCACGACCAGCTTCCACCGCCGCGACAGGTAAGACCGGTCGGGAAAGTAACTCAGCGGACCTGTGACAGGGTTGTATTCCAGATCCCAGATCACGGGAGTACCCTCGCCCGCCAGCATACCTGTCATGCGATCCGGCTCGAGCAGGCAGGGACCTGCCTGCACCGAGCAAGGATCGACGGCGACATCGAACTCGTCGCGCGCATAAACGCATCCAAGGGCGGCCGAGGCGCTTTCGCGGCCGGGTGTGAACGAGGCGAACCAGACTTCGGCACGGGCGGGCGCCCGCCGGGGTGCGACGATGGCATACCGTATCCAGAAGCCGGCCCCGCTGCTCAGGTGATTCAGGGTGGCGCACCAGGTCTCACAGAAGGGGGCTTCACTCCCCCACCGCGGCGCGAACTCCCGGGTAACGTCTTCGATCATCGGCAACGCTCGTCCTTGAGTTTCTGCGGCGGCAGAATCAAAGAACCTCACTTCGGATAGACCATTCTGTTAGCATGGGCGCCTTATGAAAATTGCATTTATCGGTACCCACGGCATCGGCAAGACCACCCTGGCCTACGAGTTGTGCAACGAACTGAAAAAGCAGCACCTCGACGTCGGGTTCATCGACGAAATTGCGCGTCGCTGCCCGTTCCCGATCAACGAGGAGACCAGCCTCGAAGCCCAGACCTGGATTCTGGCCACCACGATCGCGCGCGAACTGGAACTGAACAAGATCTACCCGAACATCATCTGCGACCGGTCCGTGCTGGACAACTACGTCTACCTGTACCACAAGTTTGGCCACATCGGGGAACTGCACGCTCTGACGGCCTACTGGGTCCGGACCTATGATCTGTTGTTCAAAGTCCCCTTCACACGCAAGTATCTGCGCGCGGACGGCGTGCGGTCGACGGACCTGGAATTTCAGGAGGCGATCGACACGAGGCTGGTGCAACTGCTGCGCGAAGACGGGATCCCTTTTCACGAGCACGAGGTCATGAGCAGCACTGTCCAGATCATCCTGGATTATCACCGCACCCACATCGGTCCGCTGCAGCGCCGCATCCCGGGGATTTGAAATAAAGCGCCTGTCGCAAGAAACTCCGCTATCGCGGTTTCGCTCGACCCGCACGCAGCGGCGAAAGGTCGGCGTCAAGCCGCCGCACTCCACAAAATGCCAGAGCCTATGGAGTGCGGTGCCTCGGCACCGCTGTCGCGGTTTCGCTCGACCCGCACGCAGCGGCGAAAGGTCGGCGCCTAGGCGCCGACCCCAAAGCGGCGTCAAGCCGCCGCACTCCACAAAACGCCAGAGCCTATGGAGTGCGGTGCCTCGGCACCGCTGTCGCGGTTTCGCTCGACCCGCACGCAGCGGCGAAAGGTCGGCGCCCAGGCGCCGACCCCAAAGCGGCGTCAAGCCGCCGCACTCCACAAAACGCCAGAGCCTATGGAGTGCGGTGCCTCGGCACCGCTGTCGCGGTTTCGCTCGACCCGCACGCAGCGGCGAAAGGTCGGCGCCCAGGCGCCGACCCCAAAGCGGCGTCAAGCCGCCGCACTCCACAAAACGCCAGAGCCTATGGAGTGCGGTGCCTCGGCACCGCTGTCGCGGTTTCGCTCGACCCGCACGCAGCGGCGAAAGGTCGGCGCCCAGGCGCCGACCCCAAAGCGGCGTCAAGCGCCGCACTCCACAAAATGCCAGAGCCTATGGAGTGCGGTGCCTCGGCACCTGAAGCCACGCAATTGGGCTGTTCTCCGCCTTCTCCCGTGCCTGACTCTTGCTTTGCACCTGGGCGGCGGGGCGCCGGCTTGCTGGATTCAGCCGGAGCGGGGCAGGGACTGGATGGCTATGAAGCGAAGGCCCAGGGCGCAGACGAGCGCGGCCAGCAGATACCCCGTGAAGTGAAACATCCCCGTGCTCAGGGCGAGTACCTCGTACCACAGAAGCTTCCAGCCGAGTCCCAGTCGGGCCGCGTAGGCAGCACTGGCCAGGTAATAGACGATCCCGGCTGCCGCGATCCAAAGGCGATTTGCCGCGCGCCCGCCGGTGCTGTCGGCCGGACCGGCGATCGCCCAAAACCAGGCTGGTAGGGCGACGAACGAAACGGCCCAATAGGAATTGTACACGAGCGCCCCTGCGGAAACAGCCAGCAGGAATGCGAGCAGGATGAGCTTCGAGAGGTGAAAGTCGGGGCGCGGCAGCGACCGGTTCACGTACCGAACTCCGAAATACAGGACGACGGCGGCCGCGGCTGCGAGTGCCGCGATCCCGGCAAGGACACCCCAGTGAGGGTGATCCAGGAGGGGGTCCTTTGGCGTAGCCGGGTAGACGGCATACCGTGGAAGGAGCCGAAGGCCCCGGGAAAGGAGAATTGCCCAATAGAAGAGCAGAAACGGCAGCAGCGTGGCGACCGACGTCAGGCCTTCGCGCTGCACGGCGCGAAATGTCACGTGCCTCCCGTAATTTCGGCCGTAGAACGCCAACGCGACCGCCAGCGGTACAAAGGTGAGCAGGTGCAGAAGGCCTACGGCGGCGCCGGGAAGAAACGCCCCGTCCTTGATCCGGAAATACTCCGGGGACTGGTCCGGGGGCGCCTGAGTCTCGTCGAGGGTCCGGAGGATCCTCTCGGCCGTGCGGCCGAAGCTCGCAAAACTGTCCACCCGGAGATTGTCGGCCGTGTCGTTTGACGAATGATACACAGCGTGCTCACGAACCTTGTCCTGTGAGACGCTCCCGAGATTGAGCGCTTCAATGCCCGCCGCCAGCAAGGGTCCCTGGTCTGTCCACGACAAAAGCAGGGCGCGCTCGAGGTGTTCTTCCACCCCCGCCGGCTCGGCAATGGGGAGATTCTCCGCACGGATCGCCCGGCGCGCGATATCACGAAGCCATGGGGCCGTGTAGCCTCCGAACTGACCGGACGTGTCCAGTTGGAGCGCGGCCAGGGTCCCAACGGCGACGTAGTCGAGCGACAAAACGGCCGTCAGACTCTCTTTCTCGGGATAGTTTTGGGCAAAATCCGCAGCCCCGAGCATGCCCCACTCCTCGCCGTCGGAAGCCACAAACAGGAGGCTGTGGTTGGTCGGGGTCGAGGCAAAAACGCGCGCCAGTTCGAGCAGGACGCCGACTCCCGAGCCGTCGTCCATGGCCCCCTGGAGTGTCGTCGCGGCCGTATCGTAGTGAGCCATTACCGCCACAATCCGCCGGTCGCGTCCCGGTTTCAGCGCGAGCACGTTCCTGCCGACCTGCTTCCTGCCGGCGATGACGTCCTCAAAGTGGAGGTAGTTCACCTCGTACCCCAGGCCGCGCAGGTACTGCTGGATGTAGCCGCTGGACTGCCTGGATTCGAGGCTGCCCATGACCCGGCGCGGGTTCCGGGTCACGAACTCCGTCGTTCTGGCGAGGGCCTGCGGGGCATCGAGGCCGAGGGCGGCCTGCGAGAGCGGCGGCCCGGGCTGCAGCCTGGGCGCCAGCAGGGGGGCGGCGGCCCAAGCCAGCACGACGATCCCGATTGACGCGAGCACCATATAGGTCTGGTTACGGTCCATAGGCGCGATCCGCCCGCAGTCTAACACAAAGCGGGCGCGTGCTATCATCGCGCCGGGAGCGGCTGGAGCGGCTCTCCGTCGGGAGTCGGCCCACCGCACTTCATGACGGGTGCCAGTCCGGCTCCAGACTTCCGGCTTCGATATCCGGGAGGTGGCGATGTCGTCGCCCACCCCTGCGGTGAGACCCGTTTGACCGGACTCCGCGAGTCCGATACACTACTGCGTTTTTGATGCGTATCGTGTCCGCAGCCCCTCCCCCGGGAAGGAGATCTCCGATGGGAACGGAATTCAGGAATGAACCGGTGCTGGATTTCGCGGTCGAGTCCAACCGGCTGAAACAACAGCGGGCACTGGAACGGGTGCAGGGCCGGCTGGGCCGCGAGTACGACCTGATTATCGGATCCGAGCGACCCAAGGCCCCCAAGACGTTCGCGTCGATCAATCCGAGCGACAAAAACCAGGTGATCGGCATCTTCCAGAGCGGGACGGCCGAACAGGCCGCCCAGGCGGTCGAGGTCGCGGCCGGGGCCTTCGAGAGCTGGAAGAGAGTCCCGGCGCGCGAGCGAGCGGACGTCCTGTTTCGGGCGGCCGCGGGGCTGCGGGCCAGGCGTTTCGAAAACAACGCCTGGATGATCCTCGAGGTGGGCAAGTCATGGGCCGAGGCGGACGCGGACACGGCCGAAGCGATCGATTTCTGCGAGTTCTACGCGCGCGAGGCGCTGCGTTATGCCGGCCCGCAGCCGCTGACCCGCTACCCGGGAGAGGAGAACCAACTGCAGTACATCCCGCTGGGGGTCGGTGCGGTGATCCCGCCGTGGAATTTTCCCTGCGCCATCATGGCCGGGATGACAACCGCCGCGCTCGTCACGGGCAACACGGTCGTCCTCAAGCCATCGTCTGATGCGCCGGCAATCGCCGCCTTGTTCATGGAGATCCTGCAGGAGGCCGGCCTGCCCCCCGGGGTAGTCAATTTCGTCTCCGGCGGCGGCGGCACCGTCGGGAACACGATTGTGGAGCACCCCCGGACGCGCTTCGTCGCCTTCACCGGGTCCAAGGAGGTCGGGCTCCACATCAACCAGGAGGCGGCCAGACCGCGCCCGGGCCAGATCTGGATCAAGCGCGTCATCGCGGAGATGGGCGGCAAGGACTTCATCATCGTCGACGACGAAGCGGACGTCGATGCGGCCGTCAAGGGTGTCGTGGCGAGCGCGTTCGGCTTCCAGGGGCAGAAGTGCTCCGCCTGCTCACGCGCGATCGTGCACGAAAAGATCTACCCGGCCTTCGTCGAGAAGCTGGCGGAGCAGGCCAGCAAGATCAAGGTCGGCCCCACGACTGACCCATCGGTCTACATGGGGCCGGTGATCAACCAAGGCGCGATGAACACGATTCTCGGATACATCGAGAGGGGCAAGAAGGAAGGACGCCTGGTCGCGGGAGGCGGGGCGGCGCAGGAGGACGGCTTTTTCATCAAGCCGACCGTCATCGCCGATGTTCAGCCGAAGGCGGCCATTGCGCAGGAGGAGATTTTCGGCCCCGTGCTGGCGGTGATCAGGGCCTCGAGCCTGGATGAAGCCATTCGGATCGCCAACGACACGGAGTACGGGCTGACCGGCTCGGTCTACTCCAACAACCGCGACCACATTGAGCGCGCCATGCCGAATGCCACGTCGGCAACCTGTACATCAACCGCAAATGCACCGGCGCGCTGGTGGGAGTGCACCCGTTCGGCGGATTCAACATGAGCGGGACCGATTCGAAAGCGGGCGGGCGCGACTACCTGCTGCTGTTCACTCAGGCGAAGGCCATCTCCGAGGTCGTCCGGTGAGCGGGTCGCGGCGGCTCCGCAGGCCGCGACGGCCTCGCGTGGCCCCGGGTTTTGCGCAACCCGCCGATCGGTACCTCCTCCGCCCCCGCCCACTCACATTTCCATCTTCATCAGCAGCAGGCCGGTGAGAAGCTTGGGGAAGAAATCGGTCGATTTCTGGGGCATGCGCTCACCGAGCAGGGCGATGCGCTGCATCTGTTCGACGGTGGTCGGGTTCAGGAAAAACGCCGCCTGGTAGCGCCCCTGCTGGACTTCGTGGACCGACTCCTGCCTGTCCCGGAAATAGTCCACGTTCTCCTGCGCGACGAGCTTCGCCTCATCGATGCCGAGAAAACGATCCAGCACGAGCGTGTGCAGTATGCTCACGTCAAGGTGCCTGTACGCTTCCGGGTGAGCCAGCATCAGGGGATCGATCTTCGCCTCCTCCCGGAGGCTGAGCAGGTGGAACCGGCCCGTGTCTGCCGGATAGAACCCGAACACGTGGTTCACCTGCCCCCCCAGCTTCATCCGCTCCCAGAGCTGCTCGGCGGACCCGAGCACCTCGATCTCAAAATACTGGTCCGCCAATTCGAGAAAGACCGTCGAACGGAAACCGGGAACGCCCCGAACGAGGCGGTGCGTCGGCAGGATCGTCGTCCCCTGGTCGGCGCTGTTGAAGCAGGCCACCAGGCGCTGGTCGAACGACTCGAGCGCGGCAGGTTTCAGGCCCTGCGCCTCGCACTCCTTCATGAAATTGAGCGACGTCTCAAACCGGTGGTGCCCGTCCGCGATGAAGAGCTCTTCGACTACCATGGCGTCGGAGATGCGCTTGAGCGTTTTAGGTTCGGTGATCGCCCAGATCCGGTGCCGGGCGCCGAAGTCGTCGCGGACATCGATGTCCGGAGCGCGGCCGCCGGCGGTGTCGTCGAGCAGGCGGTTGACCGCAAGGCGATCATCCGTGTAGAGCGTGTAAATCATGTCCTCGTTGCACCGGGTGCGGCGCATCAGGCGGAGGCGGTCCACCTTCGGCTCGTCCAGCGTGCGCTCATGCGGCAGGATTCCGCCCGCCGAGCGTTTCAGGTCGAGCAGACCAACGAACCCCTTTTGTGTCCTCGGTTCGGCGTCGATCTCGTAGTCCTGATAGTAGGCGTAGAACGCGGGAGAGGGATCCTGAACGAGGACCCTCTCGGCCACCCAGCACTCCAGCATTCGGCCGGCATCAGGGTAATCGGTGTCGGGGCTTTCGTTCTTTTCCCGGCTGCGGGTGATGCGCACGATGTTGTGGGGCGAGCGCGCGTAGTACTGTTGCTGGACGCTTACGGGGATTTTGTCGTAGGGTTGGGTGACGACCGCGTTCAGGTCGCTCACCCTTCCCTGGTTAAACCGGAATGCTCTGAACGGGTGAAGAAGCGCCATGAGCGGACCTCATCATCGCAAGAGATCTTCGAGCCGGACACTCCCTTCTGTCTTGCTGTCGCGGTACTTGATGATGATGGGAGTGTAAATCGAAAGCCCCGTCGACTGTGCCCAGGGGTGAGACAGCGCGCGCGCGCCGGGGACCACGACGGCGCCCGGCGGTATTTCGAGCGGCTCGGTCCCCTGGCGCCGATAGACCGTTTCCCGCACCAGGTCGTAGACCGGTGTGCCGCCGGTCAGGATCGTGCCGGCCCCCAGTACCGCCCCTGCCCGCACGATCGTCCCTTCGTAAACGCCGCAGTTCCCCCCGACCAGCACGTCGTCTTCAATGATGACCGGCAGGGCGCCGACGGGTTCGAGCACGCCCCCGATCTGGCTCGCCGCGCTCAGGTGGACGCGTTTCCCGACCTGGGCGCACGACCCGACCAGCGCGTGCGAATCCACCATCGTCCCCTCGTCGACATACGCGCCGACGTTGATGTACATCGGCGGCATGCAGGTGACGTTGCGCGCGACATGGGCGCCGTCGCGGATCGAGGACCCGCCCGGGACCACCCGCACACCGTCCTCGAGGCGCAGGTCCTTCAACGGGAATGTGCACTTGTCGAAGAACCTGAACCGGTCGTCGATCGAACAGTCCTGCAGCGAGCCCATCCGGAAGCCGAGCAGGATGCCCTGTTTGACCCAGGCCTGCACGCGCCAGGAGCCGCCCTCCGGACGCGCCGCCCGCACCTCACCCCGGTTCAGCGCGGCCTTGAACTCCGCGAACAGGTGGAAATCCTCCGCGCCATACCCGGCGGAAGGCGGTCTGTCGTAGAGCGCTTGGATGCACTGCTCAAGTTCGCCCATCGTTCGCACCTTAATTTGGAGTGCGGCGCCTCGGCGCCGCTTTTCCTTTACGCCCTAAGGCCGAAATACCCGGCGCCTCGGCGCCGCCCCGGATCGATGTCACGCCCTTAACTTTGTACGCATCTTTGGCGTGCGCACTAAAGCCGGTCATGGGTGCGCCGAAAATCAAAAACCTGACACACCCTGCATTCTCGAAGTGAGGCGGCGTCGAGCCGCCGCACTCCATAGTCCCGCTACAGAAGCTCGAGGTCCTTCAGGACGCGCGCGAGCTTTTCGCGGGCAGCATCCGAAATCGGGACCAGCGGGAGCCGGTACCGTTCGCGGATGTGCCCCATCATCGCCACGCCCGCCTTGACCGGTATGGGGCTGGTCTCGATAAAATTCATCTTCATCAAAGGGTACAGCCGGCGGTTCCACGCCCGCGCCTCGTCCCAGCGGCCCTCGAGACAGGCCGCGGCGAAGCGGGACATCATGCCGGGGGCTTCGTTCGAAGCCACCGAAATGATCCCGTGCCCGCCGAGCGCGACGACCGGGAGGGTCAGCGCGTCGTCGCCGGACAGCACCCGGAAGGTTTCGGGGGCGCGCACACAGATTTCACCGACCTGAGAGATGTCGCCGCTGGCTTCCTTCACCCCGAGGATGTTCGGGATTTCGGCCAGCCGCATCAGCGTGTCGGGCAAGATGTTCGAACCCGTCCGTCCCGGCACATTGTAAACGATGATGGGGAGCGGCGTGGATCCGGCGATCGCCCGGAAATGCTGGTAAATGCCTTCCTGGGTCGGCTTGTTGTAGTACGGCGAGACAGACAGGAAACCGTCGACACCGCACCCCGCCAGCTCCCGCATCAGTTCGATCACCTTGGCGGTGTTGTTGCCCCCTGCGCCCGCCACGACCGGCACACGGCCGGCGGCGGTGGCGACCGTCGTCCGCACGACCGTGACGTACTCGACGGGCGAGAGCGTGACGCTTTCGCCCGTCGTGCCGCACGGCACCAGGAAGTGAACGCCCTCCCGGATCTGCCAGTCGACAAATGCCCGGAGCGCCGCCAGGTCGAGGCTTCCGTCCGGGTCAAAGGGCGTGATCATTGCGGTGCCGCAGCCACGGATCTGATCCACTCGCGTCATCGTTGCTCCTCGTGTTTCCCGGTCATCTCCTCAAAGACCCAGGATTTCTCTGAAAACGTCGCGGAAATCGTAAAAGCCTTTCTTGTCGGAGATCCACCGCGCGGCGAGGATGGCCCCCTCGGCGAAACCCTGCCGGTTGCGCGCCCGATGTTCGAGCACGATGGTGTCCGCTTCGCTGTCGAACCCGACCACATGGTTGCCGGGGATATGCCCGGCCCGGATGCTGGCGATGGCGAGGTTGGGGCGGTTCAGGTACGGGCGCATCGCCTCGAGGAGGCTCAGGGCGGTACCCGACGGCGAGTCCAGCTTGGCCCGATGGTGCTCCTCGAGCATGAACGGGTCGTACTGCGGCAACTTGCCGATGACCTGGGCCGCCCGGCTCACGATCGCAAAAAACAGGTTCATTCCGACCGAGAAGTTGGCGGCGTGCACGAGCCCGATCCCGGATTCGAGCACGGTCTTCTCCACGCGGCCGCGCTCCTGGTTCCAACCCGTCGTGCCGATCACGAGATTTACCCCGGCACGTGCGGCGGCCTCGACATTGGCGACCACGGAGTCGGGCTGCGAGAAGTCGACCGCGACGTCGACCCCCTCCATCGTCTGGCGTGTAATGCCGGCCCCGGCGGGGTTCTCGGCGATGTCCAGCTTCGGGCGGACCTCCCAGCCCTCACGCTGCGCCACTGCCTCCACCAGCCTGCCCATCTTGCCGTAGCCGATCAGCGCGATCCTCAAGGGACCCCCTCCTATTCGAATATCAGCGGATCGATGCTCTGGAAGAAAACGTCGTGCAGGCCGCGCACGACCTGGGGCAACCGGTCCTCGTCGATGACGAAGGTGATGTTGATGGCGGAAGCACCCTGTGAAATCATGTGCACGCAGACGTCGCTGGCGGCGCTGAAGGCCTGGTAGGCGACGCCGGGAATACCCCGCAGGTTGTCGCCGACGCAGCACACGATCGCCTTGCCCCCGTCGACGTTGACCTCGCCGACTCGCTTCAGGTCCGTCACAATATCCCACAGGTGAGAGGTCTCGTCCACGGTGAGCGAAACGCTCACCTCGGAGGTGGAGACCACGTCGACCGGCACCTTGTACTTGTCGAAGGTTTCGAAAATTGTGCGCAGGAAACCATAGGCCATCAGCATCCTGGTCGAGGCGATATTGATGATCGTGATCCCCTTCTTGCACGCGATCGATTTCACGGGGTTCTTGCTCCGGGGGGCTTCGTCGGTAATCAGGGTGCCTTCACGGTCGGGCTTGTAGCTGTTGAGCACATGCACCGGAATCTTCTTGCGGACGGCAGGGAGAATCGTCGCCGGGTGCAGGACCTTCGCCCCGAAATAGGCCAGCTCGGCCGCTTCATCGAAGGAAATCACCCGCACGCGCCGGGCTTCCGGCACCATGCGCGGGTCGGTGGTCATGATGCCGTCGACGTCCGTCCAGATCTGGATATCGTAGGCGTCGAGCGCAGCGCCCACGATCGCGGCGGTGTAGTCGGATCCGCCGCGTCCGATCGTGCTGGTCACCCCGTTGCGCGTCGCGCCGATGAACCCCTGCACCACCGGCACGCGTCCCGCCTTGATCACCGGGAGAAGGTGCTCCCGGATGGCCGGGTCGGTCAGCTCGAAGATGGGGGCCGCGCGTGTGAAATTATCGTCGGTCACCATGAACTTGCGGGCGTCGACCAGTTGCGCCGGGATGCCGCGTTGGTCCAGGGCACGCGCCAGGATCAGGGTGGAGAGCCGCTCGCCGTAACTTGCGATCGCGTCCATGCTGCGCGGGGTGAGCTCCCCCAAGGTACACAAACCCTGGATGATGTTGGCCATCTCCCTGAAACAGGTCTCGACCGTCTCGAACAGCTCCTGGTCCCCGGGGCCTCCCAGGCCGAGCCCCTCAGCTTCGCGGACATGGCCCTGCTGGACCTTGCCCAGAACCTCGAGAGCCTCCGGGTGCTTGCCGGAGGCGGCCAGCTCAGCCGCGTGGAGGAGGGCGTTGGTGGTTTTACCCATCGCGGACGCCACCACGACGGGTTTTTGGCCGATGCGCGACTGGATGATTCCAGCCACCCGCTCCATCGCCGCGGCATCCTGCACGGAGGTCCCGCCGAACTTGCAGATGATCATGATTTAGCCAAGGTCCCCTCGAGCCTTCAGCAGCTCGGCATTGAGAATGGAGGCGCCCGCGGCGCCACGGATCGTGTTGTGCCCCAGGACGGTGAACTTGTAATCCAGCACCGAGCAGGGCCGGATGCGGCCCACCAGGGTCGCCATGCCGTGAGAGTGGTGCACATCGAAGCGCGGCTGCGGCCGGTCCTGGGCCAGCGTCACCACCAGCGGGCGCTCCGGGGCGCTCGGCAGGTTGAGTTCCTGGGGCGGGCCCGAAAATTCCCGCAGCAGCTCGGCAATTTCCTGCGGGCTCGTTTTGCGTTCCAGCTTGACCGACACGGACTCCGTGTGGCCATCCTCGACCGCAACCCGGTTGCATTGCGCGCTCACCGCAAAGTCGGCCAGCTCGACGGCGCTGCCGTTGAAGCGGCCCAGGATTTTGCGCGTCTCGATCTCCATCTTCTCCTCTTCACCCCCGATGTACGGGATGACGTTGCCCAGGATGTCGAGCGAAGGCACGCCGGGGTAGCCGGCGCCGGAAACCGCCTGCATCGTGACGACGAAGACTTTTTCGACGGTGAAGGCGCGGTGCAGCGGGCCAAGCGCCATGGCGAGGAACATGGTCGAGCAGTTCGAGTTGGTCACGATGTAGCCCGCGCCGTTGCGCCTCTTCCGCTGGATGGCGATCAGACCGAGGTGATCGTGGTTCAGCTCCGGGATAACCAGCGGCACGTCCTCGTCGAGCCGGTGATTCCTCGAGTTGCTCAAGACCGCGTAACCGGCCCGGGCGAAATCGTCCTCGATCTCTCCCGCCACCGATGCGTCGAGCCCGGAGAACACGACCCGGCACTTCAGGTCGGGCGTACAGGAGCGTACCTCGAGATCCCCCACTCCTTCCGGAATCGGCGTGACCTGCTTCCAGGCGACCGCGTCGCGGTAGCGCTTCCCCGCGGAGCGGTCCGACGCGGCCACCTCGGCGACCTCGAACCACGGATGATGCTCCAGGAGCTTGATGAACTTCTGTCCGACGGCCCCGGTGGCCCCGAGAACGCCCACCGGCAATCTAGTTGGCATACTCTCCCCTGAGTTCCAAATTGAACATTACCGAAAGGTTGCATATTTTCGCACATCATTGCGGAGACGACAATCGCAGTTCTCTGTAGGTTGGGATAAAAAATGTGAATCGGCAGAAGTTCGCCCAAAGCGAGTCGAGCCTCGAGGTGGAAATCGGTGAAGTTCACGCGGACCGGCGGGGTTTCGCCTTATAATCGGACCGGTGAAAAAAATCGCATCTGAGACGCCGGTCGTCATCGGGCTGAACGCGGTCATCGTCGCGGTAACCCAGGAAACGCCGCGCATCCTGACCGTAACCAGGGCGGAGCATGCCCTCGCCGAGCCTCCGGCGGCGCCCGGCGCCCGGTCGCCGCGACACCGTTACGAGGCGCTCCCTTTCGGCCCGTTCGACCCGGCCAGCGACCGGACGCTGGAGTTGGGCCTGCGGGGCTGGGTGCGCGAGCAGACCGGGCTCGAACTGGGCTACGTCGAGCAGCTCTACACCTTCGGCAACCGGCACCGCGATCCGCTGGAGAGACGCGGGGGGCCGCGCGTGATTTCGGTGGCCTACCTGGCGCTCGTGCGCGAGGGGGCCCCTGCGGGCACCGGCCACGCCGTGTGGCGCGACTGCTACCGGTTCCTGCCGTGGGAGGACTGGCGCGCCGGGAGGCCCGCGATCCTCGAGAGCGCGATCGTGCCTGCGCTCCACCGCTGGGTGGAAGCCGCTCCCGCGGGGGAGCGGCGGCTGGAGCGCCGCGAGCGCCGCGACATCAACTTCGGCCTGGGTGGGGCCGCCTGGGTGCCCGAGCGCGTGCTCGAGCGCTACGAGCTGATCTATGAGGTCGGGCTGGCCCCGGAAGCGGGCCGCGATTTCGGCGACGCCGGCGACGACGCCCGGCCGCCGGCCGCGTCGCTCGGACACCTGATGGCCCTCGACCACCGCCGCATCGTCGCCACCGCCCTGGGCCGGCTGCGCGGGAAACTCAAGTACCGGCCCGTCGTTTTCGAGTTGCTCCACGCCACCTTCACCCTGCTGCAGCTGCAGCGGGTCGTGGAAGCGCTCTCGGGCGTCCGCCTGCACAAGCAGAACCTGCGCCGCCTGGTCGAGTCCGGCGGCCTCGTCGAAGGCACGGGGCGCAGGCACAGCGGGACGGGCGGCCGCCCCGCCGAGCTTTTCCGCTTCCGGCGGGACGTGCTGCGGGAACGCCCCGCCCCGGGCGTCGGCGTCCCGGGCCAGCGCCACTCCTGACCCCGGGGGCCGCGCCGGCTCGGACGCGCCCCCCGACTCAGCTCATCCGGCCATTTCCCCGTGCTCCCTCCTCCAGGGCCGGGGCCGGGCCCCGATGTCCGGGGGCTTTTTCGCGGTTGACTTCAGATATACTCACCGTTAGTATAAGTAACGCTGGCCCAGGGGGCGGGCCCGTTTTTTTAGCCCCCTTTTATACTCATATTGAGCATAAGTGAGGGTGGGGTGGAACGATCAACTCAAGTCGTCCTGCAGGATTCCCCGGCATTTACCGCCGAGGTCGAGACGGAGATGGCGCCGTTGTATGAGCGCGTGCGCCACGTCGATCCCGGAGATCGAGTGGGCGGTGCACGCGCCGTACATTCACGCCATCCGGGAATTGAAGGTCGAGCGCAAGGCCGTGGTCCTGGCGCACAACTATCAGACCCCGGAAATCTTCCACTGCGTGGCCGACATCACAGGCGACTCCCTGGCGCTGGCGCGCGAGGCGGCGGAAACCGATGCCGAAGTGATCGTGCTCTGCGGCGTGCACTTCATGGCCGAAACCGCGAAGGTGCTGAATCCGGGCAAGACGGTCCTGATCCCCGACCTCGAGGCCGGCTGCTCGCTGGCGTCGTCCATCACGGCCGAGGACGTGCGGGGATTGCGACGCCGGTACCCGGGGGTTCCGGTCGTGACCTACGTCAATACCTCCGCGGAGGTCAAGGCCGAGTCGGACGTCTGCTGCACCTCGGCGAACGCGGTCGACATCGTGAACTCGCTGGGGACGGAGCGGGTCATCTTCCTGCCCGACGAGTACCTGGGCCGCTATGTCGCCCGCCACGTCAAGGCCGAGGTGATCCTGTGGCACGGGCACTGCGAAGTGCACGAGCGTTTCACGGCCGCAGGACGTGCGCCAGTTCCGCGAGCAGTACCCCGGAGTTTCGGTCCTGGCGCACCCGGAATGCCCGCCGGACGTGCTGGCCGAAGCCGACTACGTCGGCTCCACGTCGGGCATGATCCAGCACGTGCGGCGGCATCGAGCCTGCGCGGGTCGCTCTGATCACCGAGTGCTCGATGAGCGACAACGTGGCGGTGGAATTCCCGGACCTGGAGTTCGTCCGCCCGTGCAACCTGTGCCCGCACATGAAGCGGATAACGCTCCCGAAGATTCTCAACTCGCTCGATCCACATGGAGCACGAGGTCGAGGTCGATCCCGGGGTGGCCGAGCGGGCTCGCCTGGCGGTCCAGCGCATGCTCGATCTCGGGACCCGGCAGGCGCGCTGACATGCCCGACAACACGCCAGTCGCTGTACCCCCCTACCCCCTGCTGTATGAAGAGCTCGTCCGCGCAGCCCTGCAGGAGGACCTCGGCCGTGCCGGGCGACCTGACGACCGATGCCATCGTGCTGCCGGCCGACGAGGCCACGGCGGTGATCCTCGCCCGCAAGCCGGGCCGCATCGCCGGGCTCGAAGTGGCGCTCTCGGCTTCCGCCAGCTCGACCCGCAGGTGAGCGTCGAATTGAGGATCGCCGACGGGGAGGATGCGGGCAGGGGCGAGCATCTGGCCATCCTGCGGGGGAACGCCCGCGCGCTCCTGTCGGCCGAGCGCACCGCCCTGAACCTGCTCGGCCGTTTGAGCGGGATCGCCACCGCGACCCGCGACGTGGCCGGCCGCCGTCGCCCCGCACGGCGCCAGGGTCGTGTGCACGCGCAAGACGACGCCGGGACTGCGCGCGCTCGAGAAGTACGCGGTGCGTGCGGGAGGCGGTGCAAACCACAGGTTCGGACTGGACGACGGCGTCCTGGTCAAGGACAACCACCGGGTGATCGCCGGCGGCATCACCGAGGCCGTCCGCCGCGTCCGCGCGCACGTGGGCCACATGGTCAAGATCCAGGTCGAGGTCGACACGCTCGAGGAGCTCGAGGAGGCCCTGGGCCTCGGCGTCGACGCGGTGCTGCTGGACAACATGGACCTCGACACCCTGTCCCGCGCCGTCGCCCTGGCGCGGGGCAAGGTCTGACGGAGGCTTCGGGCGGGATCACGCCCTCCACTGCGGCCGCGGTCGCCTCGACCGGGGTGAACCTGCTGTCGATGGGATGGATCACGCACAGCGCCACGTCCCTGGACGTCTCCCTCGACCTCGTCCTGCGCGTGTGACGCACGCCCTGGCGCCGGCGGATCCGCCGCATCGTACTCAGGAGGGCCCGGGCCATGAAGACAATGGCGCTGTCGCTGATGCGTTCTCTGGCGACGCCCTCGTCGGCGCAGGAACCGGAGGACATGCTGCGGCGCGGCATGTCGCTGATCAACGCCTCCCGGCCCGCCGAAGCGGAACAAACCCTGCGCACCCTCCTGCGGGGCAAACCCGACGATATTTTTGCCCGGTCGCTTCTCGGGCTGCTACTGCTGCAACGTGCGCGGCTCGACGAGGCGGAAGCCGCATTCAGGGCGGTTCTGGCGGCGGAGCCGGGCAACGGCACGGCCCGGTTGGGGCTGGGCCTGGTCCTGGCCCGCAGGGGGCAGCCGCAGGCTGCCGCGGGCGAGTTTGCGCGGGCGCTGCCGGACGAGGCCGTCGGCCAGAAGGCCCGGCTGCACTGGATCGAGGCGCTCTTTCTCGCAGGAGACGACGCCGGCGCCCTGCGCGAGGCGCGCGACGCCTGCGAGCGCTTCCCGATGGCCCCGGAGTTCCACGGACTGCTCGGCACGCTGCTGCAGGTGCGCGGGGACGCCCCCGGGGCGCTCCGTTCCTATGAGCGCGCGGTCGAACTGGAACCGGACAATCCGCGCCACTACCTCAACCTTGTCGACGTCTGCCGCAGCACGAGAGACTATGCGGCCGCGCTGCGCTGGGCCGACCTGGGGCTGGCCGCCGACCGCGACCATCCCGTCCTGCGTGAAGAGAAGGCCGCGGCGCTCGACAGGCTGGGGAGACCAGACGAAGCCGAGGCGGAGCGGCAGGAAGCAGCGCGGACGCGAGCCGCGGAGATCGCCTACGGCCGGGCCGTGCGGGCGCTGGCCGCGGGAGACGCCCGCGCCGCCCGGATGCTGCTCGAGGAAGGTACGTCGCTGAATCCGATGCAGTCGAAGGCCTGGGCGGAATTGGGCGGCGTACTGCAGCGCGAGGGCGCGCTCGACGAGGCGCACCGCGCTTACCTGATGGCGATCGAGACCGATCCGGAAAGTGGCGCAGCCCGGCTCGGCCTGGCACAGACCCTGCTCGCCCAGGGGAAAACTTCCGAGTCGCTGACTGTGCTGCAGCGAGCGGCTGACCGGGGCATCGCCGACCCCGACGTCCTGGCCGGGATCGCCGCGGCCTACCTGGAACACAGCCGTGCGCCGGAGGCCGCGGCCGTCATGCTCCGCGCCGTCCGGGAACTCCCGGACGACCCGGACCTCTTGTCTTTCCTGGGCTACGTGCAGGCCTCCGCCGGCGACGAGCGGGCGGCGCAGGAGGCGTATGCCGCAGCCGCCCGGATCGATCCCGCGCAGCCTGACGCTCTCCTGGGCACGGCACGCTACATGCTGGCCAGGGGAAAGACGGCGGATGCGCTTGCGCTCCTGGCCAGGCTGAGTCGGAGCCAGCCGCAGCGCGCCGACGTGTGGCACAACCTGGCGGAAGCTCACGGGCGAGCCGGGGACCCGCGGGGCGCCGAACGCGCCTGCCGCTCGTGCCTGGCCCGCTTCCCCGCCGACCGCGACTGCCGCGAGCAGCTCGCCTACCTCAGGATCGCCGCCGGCGACTTCCGCTCGGCGGCCCAGCAGCTCGAGCGGCTCGCCGGGAGCGACACGGCGGGCAAGAGCACGTTGGACGGGCTGGCCTTTTCGCTCATGAAAAGCGGCTCGTACGCGCGCGCGATCCGCCTGTTCGAAACCTCCCTGGAGCGATTCGGGCCGGACGCCTGCGTGTATGCCAGCCTCGGATTCCTGCACCGCTGCCGGGGCGACATCGCCGGGGCCGTGGCAAATTACCGGAGCGCCCGGACCATGGCGCCCGGCGATGCGGCGCGGCAGCGCGATCTTGGGCTGGCGCTCTATCTCGCATGCGATTATGCCGCGGCGACCGAGCCGCTCCGCGTTGCGGTCGGGCTGCGGCCGGACTGGGGCGCTGCCCACTACGACCTCGCCATGAACTACTGGCGCATGAACCTGTATGGGCTCGCCCTGACACACGCGCGCATCGCCCTGCAGAAGAAAGTGCCCGAAGCCGGCCGGGTTGTCGATGCGCTCACCGCCGAGCTCGCCCCCCCGAGGAGGATGGCGGCCGCCCGCCCCTGAACCATGACCACGCCCTTCGAGGTGCCCATCGAAGACTGGATCGACCTGCACACGTTCAACCCCCGGGACGTCCCCGGGGTGGTGCAGGAGTATCTGTTCCAGGTGGTGCAGCGTCGCTTCCCTATCGTGCGGATCGTCCACGGCCGCGGAATCGGCGTCCAGCGCGAGATCGTCCACTCCATCCTGAGAAAGCACCCCGACGTGCTCGAATTCCACGATACGGCCGACCACGGCGCCACCGTCGTTTCGCTGAGAACATGACAGTCCGGGTTGGCCGCGCCGCCCAAGAGCCGACCGGGCATATACCCCGTCAAGGGCATGAGCGGCGCCCCGGACCACAGATCCATGATCCGTTCAATCTCGTCCCAGATCAGGTCTGCCGGCACTCTACTCCGCTGCCGCGCGAGTATGCCCGCATATCGTCCTGCCCCGGCCTGGTCACGAAATCTCAATTTGCAGATCGCTTCCCGCACAACCATAATTCGCTCCGGGTTGACCTGCTCGACTGCCCTCGGCCCGACGGTTACCTCGGTCGGCCTGATTACCCGTCAGAAGCCGGACCCGAAGGAGGAATTGGCATGAAGGAGACCCCGGATCGGATCCGCCGTGCCGGTGATTCAGGGCCCTGCCGTCGGCTTGCGGAACTGCCGGCGATCGCTTCCAGCAGGTCCGGGAGGTTTCGATTGGCCGGCATGAGGATATGCTGCTGCCTGGCGGCGCTTTCACTTTTGCCTGGGTTCTCCACAGCGGCGCATGCCCGACAACTGCCGGATGAGAGCGTGGTGGTCACGGCAAACACCTATCCCGTGCCTTTCGACAATCTGTCGCGCACTGTGACCGTTCTGACACGGGAAGACATGGCCCGAATGCCGGTCCGTTCCCTCGCAGACGTTCTCGCCTATGCCGCTTCGGTGGACGTAATGTCTCGCGCGCCGACGGCATGCAGGCGGATATTTCGATTCGCGGCGCTTCGTTTTCCCAGGCATTGATCCTGGTGGACGGAGTACGGATCAACGACTCGCAGACGGCTCATCACAATGCCGACCTCCCGGTGCCGATTCAGGATGTGGAGCGGATCGAAGTCCTGTCCGGATCCGGTTCGGCGCTCTATGGCGCCGACGCTCTGGGCGGCATCGTCAATATCATCACCCGGCGCCACAGACAGGGCGCATACGGTTCGGTCTCCGCAGGGGATTTCGGCTATCTGTCCGGATCTGCCGGGGTCAGTCTGAGGAAGGGGAGCCTCGAGCAGTCGCTGAGCGCTTCGGCCGATCGATCATCGGGCTTCCGCTACGACCGCGACTTCCGCAGCATCCTGATCCGTTCGCGCACGGCATCGGGAGCAGGTTCATCACTGTCGGTGTCTCATCTGAACAAGGAGTTCGGCGCCGACGGGTTCTATGGTCCATCGCCTTCGCGGGAGTGGACGAATCGAGACCCTGGTCGCCTACGAACGGCCGCTCGGGACGAGGCCGGACTCCAGGGGAGCGCTGCAGGCCTACTATCGAACCCATGGGGACCGTTTCCTCTACGACATCCGCACACCGGGACTTTCGAGAGCCGTCATCGCACGCATTCGGCAGGGATACTCCTGAAATCGCAGTGGTCCCGCGGAGAGCGCTTCCTGCTCAGCTACGGGGGAACGGCGGGGGCGGATGCCATTGCTTCCCCGCAATCTCGGCAACCACGGCTATGGCCGGCTGAGCGCGTTTTCGGCGGATGGAGGATCTGCGCCCCGGAAATCGGCGGTGATCTACGGCGGTCTTCGTTGGGATTACTATTCGAGCTTCGGCTCGGCCGTAAGCCCTTCGTTGAGCGCAAGCTGGTGGGTGCGGCCGCGCTTCCGGCTCCGCTCTGCCCGTCGCGCGCGCTTTCAGGATTCCGACATTCACGGAGCTCTACTACCGCGATCCGAACAATGAAGGTAGCCTGTCGGTCAGACCGGAGACTTCCTGGTCGGCGGAGACCGGCGGCGATCTTGTACTTGCCGGAAACTGGCTCGGATCTCTGGTTTTGTTCTCCCGGCGCCAGCGGGACGTTATCGACTGGATCCGCCACACCCCCTCCGAAAAGTGGCGCACGTTCAACATCGGGCGGCTGCGCACGAACGGATTGGAGGTCGGCCTCGAGCGCCATTTCCCGTCCGAGTCGAGTGTCGCGATTCGATACACCTGTCTGGCCGGCGCCACCGGTCCGATCGACTACATTTCCAAATATGCGCTGGACTATGCCCGTCATGCCGTGACTGCTTTCGGCGCCATCCGCTTCCCCCACGGAGTGACGTACAGCCCGACCCTGCGTTTCCGCCGCCGTGCGGATGGCCGGAGCTATCTGCTTCTGGACGCACGCCTGGAGAAGAGACTCCACAAATTCGTTGCCAGCGTGGGAGTCACGAACATGCTCGGCAGCAGCTACCAGGAAATCAGGGGCGTCGACATGCCCGGAAGATGGCTGACGCTCGGCCTGGCACGGGAGTGACCTGGAGAGGCCTGACGGCAGCGATCCCCAGTAGCTCGAAGTCCCAACCAACGATGTCCCGGAACGCTGCTCGGGCCGGAAATAAGGGGAATGGCGGCAAAGTTGGTTTATATTGGACGCCTCGCACCGTCGATTCCGATGCAACGCCGCGCCTTGCGCCGCTTACCCCGCGAGCGCTGGCAGCTTCCTGGAGCCTTTGATCTATGAACGGGGCCGCCGCCACACTCACCGCTCCACCCGAACAAGGCCAACTGGTCGAGGTGCGGGGGCGGCAGTGGGTGGTGACCGACGTGGCACGCAGCACGCTGCCTGGCGATCCTCTTTCCCCGGGAACGGTCACGGGCAGCACCTCGTCACCCTCACCTCCGTCGAGGACGACGCCCTCGGCGAGGAGCTGCAGGTCATCTGGGAGCTGGAGCCGGGCGCCCGGGTCATCGAGAAGGTCGCGCCTGCCGGAGCCCGACCGGCTTCGACGACCCCGCACCGCCTCGACGCCTTCCTCGACGCCGTCCGCTGGGGCGCTGTCTCCTCCGCCGACGTGCGCGCCCTCCAGGCGCCCTTCCGCAGCGGCATCGACATCGAGGACTACCAGCTCGACCCGGTGGTCCGGGCCATCCAGATGCCGCGCGTCAACCTGCTCATCGCCGACGACGTCGGCCTCGGCAAGACCATCGAGGCCGGCCTCGTCATCCAGGAGCTGATCCTCCGCCACCGCGCCCGCCGCGTCCTGGTCGTCTGCCCGGCCTCGCTGCAGATCCAGTGGCGCGACCAGATGCGCGACAAGTTCGGCCTCGAGTTCCGCATCGTCGACAGCGACCTCATGCAAGGAGCTGCGCCGGCAGCCGCGGCATCCACGTCAACCCCTGGACGCACTTCCCGCGGCTGATCACCTCCATCGACTTCCTGAAGCGCGAGCGCCCGCTGCGGCTCTTCCGCGAGGCTGCTGCCGGCCCGAAGGCGAGCCGACCTACCCGCGCCGGTTCGACCTCCTCATCGTCGACGAGGCCCACAACGTGCGCCCCGTCGGGTCGGGGCCGCTACGCCACCGACTCGCTGCGCACCGAGGCGATCCGGCTGCTCGCCCCGCACTTCGAGCACAAGCTCTTCCTCACGCCACGCCGCACAACGGCTACACCGAGAGCTTCACGGCGCTGCTCGAGCTGCTCGACAACCAGCGCTTCGCCCGCGGGATGCGGACCGACACGAAGGAGTTCTTCCGACAGCGGGACGCCGTGATGG
>CAVZBT010000021.1:0-47023 GCA_963773605.1 uncultured Acidobacteriota bacterium | reverse complement strand
ACCGACGAGATCGACGGCAAGACCCTGCACGATTACGTGTCCGCCAAGAAAGGACTGGACGCGGGCCTGAAGGAGGGGGTGCTGGAGATCCAGTGCCACGGCTACACCCACATGCTGCCGGACCTCGACTCCCCTCCCGGCCCGTTCTGGACGGCGCCGATGGACGGCACGGGCACGCTGGGCTTCGACGAGGAATTCAGCGACCGCCTGCGCAACCGGGAGGTTCCGGCGATCACCCAGAGATACCTGCTGGAACGGGGCCTGGAATATATCCGGAGTGACTTCGATGTGACCCCGCTGTTCGTGATCAACGGCGGAAGCGGCTGGTCCCGCTCGTATCCCAACAACAGCCCTCGCATCGCCGCGGAGATGGGATTCGGCCTGTCACATTTCGGCACGCCCGGCTACCTTGGGAAGGACCTTGTCATCCCGGACCTGGGTCCGATCGTCCAGCAGGGCAGCTGGCAGTTCGACCGGAAGCCCCCAACCGGAGCGGAGGTCCCGTGGTCCCCGGACGGGCCCTACTGGATAATCTTCCACGACCGGGACATATCCATGGACATCACCGCGGCGGAGCGCCTGCTCACCAGCCTCGGGAGCGGACTGCGCTACCTGTCGGCCAACGAGTATTCCGGTTATCTCCATACCCGCGTCGACCGGGAGGATCAGCCAGGCCAGCCCCCATCCCTGGTGTTGTTTTACGACGACCACTACTGCCGGTACTTCGAAACGCACGAGTCCAGGTGGGTCTTGCACGTGTCGGATGAAACACGCCGGGACCTGAAGGCCCCAGGGCCGGAAAAGCAGACGATCACCATCCCCAAGGGGTTGGGGAAACACACGGTGCGCATCGGCTCGCCGACGCCTTAGCGGCCGGCCGCGAGAAGGTTCGGGATTTTCTGATTCCTCGAGGCCAGCTTCGGGCTCCGGGATTGATGAGGATAGCTTTTGAACTCTATGCTCGCCTCGGAGTAGAAGTAGTACTGGTTCGCCTGCGAACCGGTGCCGTCGATGTTCTCTGTACCGACGATCGAACCGCCGCGGAGGTGCTGCGTCTTCATGACGGACATCCCGCGGCGTCCGCCCGGATGCCGGCGTGATCTCGTTCTCCTCATAAGAGCAAGGAGTCACCATCGTGAGCGACACAATCGGAAAAGTCTGTCCGCAGGCGAAAATCGCAGCGGGCCTGTTTTGGGCCGACTACTCAGTGCTGGGGGCACAGGTCCACGAGCTGGAAGAAGCCGGCGTCGACTGGTTCCATATCGAGGTTCGAGACGGCAAGTACATGGACTTCGGTATGCCGCGAGGCGGCTTTGACATCATCGAAGGCGTTCGCAAGAGCACTTCGCTGGAAATCGAGGCCCAGCTCCAGATGGTGCGCCCGAGCTTCGACGTGTTCAACCAGCTCGCTGAGCTGGGGGTCAACCTGATCACCCTGCCGATCGAGACCACCAACGAAACACTGATGCAGAACATCACCTACATCAAGGAGAAGCTGGGGCTAAAGGTCGGGGTGTGGGCCTGGCAGGGCTGTCCCGTGGTGTTCTTCGAGCAGTACATCCATCCGTACGTCGACATCATCGAATACGAGAGCCGCGCGCCTTTCTGGGTTAAGCCGCAGGCCGGACGGAGCCCTCACACCATCGATCCGATCGTTGCAGGCAGCATCCGCCGGATGCACGAGATGATCGCGGCCGCGGGCATGGAGGACCGGATCGAGCTGATGGAGGATGGCGGTCTGAACGCGAGCAACGTCGGCGACTTCATCGCGGCCGGAATGACGGTCGGCGAGTTCTCGTCCCCGCTACTAAAGGGGCCGAACGGCAAGCTCGTCCCTGGCACCGGCGAGATCGTAGCGGCCGTGCGGCGCCTGCGCGCCGCCATGGATGAGGCGCAGCGGACGGTACCGTGACGAGGGTGGACTCAAGGGCTAGAGGAGCAGCGCCATGCGAACAGCTCGGGATCGCCATCATCGGCTACGGTGGTGTGGGCCGCATCCACGGCCTCGCGTATCGCGCCATCCCCTTTCACTATGGCCTACCCTCCGACATCGCGCGGATCGTCGGGGTGTCCAGGCGCCGGCCCGCGGCTGCGGAGCAGGCGGCGCGCGAGGCCGGCTGCGCTGTCTGGGCTACCGACTACCGCGACCTGCTCGCTCGCGACGACGTCGATGTGGTCGATATCTGTGTGCCGAACTTCCAACACGCCGAGGTGATCGCCTCTGCGGCGGCGGCCGGCAAGCACATCTACTGCGAGAAACCGCTGGCGATGGATGTCGCCGAGAGTCGGAAGATCGTGCACGCCGTCGACAAGGCCGGCGTGAAGGCGCAACTCAGCTTCAACTTCCGCTTCTTCCCGGCAATCACCCGCGCGCGGCAGCTGGTCTCCGAAGGATTTCTCGGGCGGGTGTTCTCGTTCCGCGGATGCTTCTACCGCTCGGGCTACATCAGTCCCGACAAGCCGATATCCTGGCGCCTGCGCAAGGATATGGCCGGGGGCGGTGCGCTGTTCGACCTTGGATCGCATGTGCTCGACCTGATCTACTACCTGCTCGGCGACTGCGACGCTGTTCTGGCGACCATGGAGACGTTGATCAAGGAACGGCCGGTGGCCGCCGGCGCCGGTGAGCGCGGGCACGTCGATGTCGATGACCTGGCGATCATGCAGCTCCGGATGGCAAGTGGCGCGCTCGGGACGGTCGAGGTCTCACGCATGGGCACGGGCGCGACCAACGATCTGGCGATCGAGATTTACGGGGAGAAGGGAGCCTTGCGCTTCGCCGCCGACGAGCCGAGCTGGCTATATGTCTTCGACACGCGCGATCCCGACCAGCCGCAGGGCGGTTTGAGCGGTTTCCGCAAGGTACAGACCGTCGGCCGCTACGCGGGGCGGAAGGTACCCGACTGGTCAATGGCGCCCGGATTCGTCGGCACATTCGTGGAGGCGCAGTACTCGTTCTTAAGGGCCCTGTCCGACGACCGGCCCACATCGCCCAGCCTGACGGACGGGATGCGGGTCCAAGAGATCATGGAAGCGGCCGAGCGATCCTCTTGTGAGCAGCGCTGGGTGACGATCGCCGAGGTGCGCGCGGCGGTCCTTGACAGCTGACCTCAAAGAGCCCGAGTCTGCAGGAATCTCTGGCGCATTACACGAGGAGATCTGCCATGAAGCAAAGCTACGACATCGTGATCATCGGGACCGGAGGGG
Source organism: uncultured Acidobacteriota bacterium (assembly GCA_963773605.1). Classification (GTDB taxonomy): domain Bacteria; phylum Acidobacteriota; class UBA6911; order UBA6911; family UBA6911; genus CAVZBT01. The sequence continues at coordinate 43,816 of CAVZBT010000021.1, read as the reverse complement.
GCGGCGGCACGCTGGCCTATGCGTTGCGGAACAGCGGCGCGCGTATCCTGCTGGTCGAGCGCGGCGACTACCTGCCACAGGAGCCGCAAAACTGGGACCACGAAATGGTGTTCTTCAAAGGCCGCTACAAGTGTACCGACAAGTGGGTGGACGAGCACGGGCGGCCCTACAGCCCTTCGGTTCACTATTGGGTGGGCGGCAACACCAAGATGTTCGGCGCCTGCCTGCCGCGCTTCCGGCGCGAGGTCTTCGAAGGACGTGAGCACGCCGATGGTGTCGCGCCGGCTTGGCCGATCCGCTATGAGGACCTGGAGCCCTACTACGCACGCGCTGAACGGATCTATCGTGTGCATGGGGTGGTGGGCGAGGATCCGACTGATCCGAGCCGGTCGTCCGATTTTCCGTACCCACCCGTGCCCCACGAACCCGCCATCGGCAAGCTTGTCGAGCGGCTGTCGGCCCAGGGACTGCATCCGTTTCACCTGCCGATGGGGGTCGATGTCCGAGACGGGGGACGCTGCATTCTGTGCAAGACCTGCGACGGTTTTCCCTGCCAGGTACTGGCCAAATCCGATGCCGATGTCTGCTGCGTGCGGCCGGCGCTCGAGAGTCCAACGGTCGATCTTATGACCAAGACGGCCGCTCAACGCCTGCTAACCGACACGACCGGTCGTCGTGTTCGGGCGGTGGAAGTAAAGCGCAACGGGGAGACGTTTGAGATAACGGCGGCCACATTCGTAGTCTCGTGCGGCGCGACCAACTCGGCGGCGCTGCTATTGCGGTCTGCCAACAGCATGCATCCCAATGGCTTGGCCAACGCTTCCGGACTTCTGGGGCGCCATTATATGCAGCACGTCTTCAGTGCGCTCATGGCAGTGCATCCCGCCCGCCGCAACCCGACCTCGTTCCAGAAGACCATGGGGATCAACGACTATTATCTCAAAGGCCCGGACATGCCCTATCCCTATGGGAACCTTGCGCTCCTCGGGAAACTGCAGGCGGGCATGCTCGCGCTTGACCAGCCGCTGGTTCCCCGCCCCATCCTGCAAGCCATCGCGAACCGCAGCATTGATTGGTGGGCGCAGTCCGAGGACCTGCCCAACCCCGAGAACCGGGTCACTCTGGACTCGAACGGCAACATACGTGTGCGTTGGCGGCCGGACAACCTGCGCGCGCACCAGGCCCTGGTGCAGGCTGCTAAGAAAATGATGCGCGCGGCCGGCTTCCCAATCATCGTGGTTCGCGGCCTGGATCGGACGGCGACCGCTCACCAATGCGGCACGATGCGGTTCGGTACAGACTCAGCTAAATCAGTCCTGGATCTGTACTGTCGTGCTCACGATGTCCCCAATCTGAGAGTGGTGGACGCTTCATTCTTCCCCTCCTCGGCAGGCATGGATCCAACACTGACGATCGCGGCCCAGGCGCTGCGAGTGGGGGATCACATGATGGGTAAGGACGCCGATGCGCGTGGCTGATGCTTCCGACATCGAGATCCTTCGGATTGGAGGCGCACGGTTTCCGCAAATTCAGGAACATATCTTGTACCAGCAAGAGGGGGAGTGATGTATCAGCGCTATCATCTATCTCACGCCGACGCACAACGCATCGTCGATGCCATTCGCATGGAGCTGGAGCGCAGCGGCAAAGGTGCGGCGATCGCTGTGGCCGACGCACAAGGAGAACTGCTTGCGTTTCTGCGCACGGATGGGTGCCGCCTGCCGTCGATCACCATCGCGATCAACAAAGCGTTCACGGCCGCGCGCGAGCAGAAGGAGACGGTTGCGATCGGCGAATCCTCGCGCGCAAGTGGCCACCCGATGACCAACTTCGGCGATCTACGCTACACCGCCTGGGGCGGTGGCGTCCCGATCGTCTACAAGAACGAGGTCGTCGGCGCGGTCGGAGTGAGTGGGCTGCCCGAGGAGGAGGACATAGTCCTCGCCCGCCTGGGCGCGGATATCGTTGCCTGCTGAATTCCCGGCGATAAAAGGACGAAATGGACCAGCCTGGATCATGAAGTCTGTCAGGGATCAGCGATCGACGGGTTCAATCACTCGGCTCGCCTTTGCTCGGCCAACGCGACGGGAGCCAAGAGGGGACCATGAATGACTGGGTGGTTGGGGTGGACTTGGGCCGCACCAAGATTGCCTTGGGTTTGATCGATCCGCAGGACCGGATTGTGGCGCACCGCCGGATGCCGACCAACGCTCATGAGGGGGCGGGATCGGTGGTTGAGAGGATCGGGGGCTGCGTCGCCGGCTTGAAGGGGGAACTGCCCGCCGGCGGGCGAATCAGCGCGCTCGGGATCTGTACGCCCGGTCCGGTCGACCATGCGTCCGGCACGGTTCTGGAGCCGCATGACCTGCAAGGGCTGCACCATACCCCGCTACGGCAACTGCTGGCCGATCGCCTGAGAATACCCGTCAGCCTGGATCATGACGCCAAGTCCGCGGCGTTGGGTGAATTCTACTATGGCGCTGGGCGAGGCGCCCCTGCGCTGGTTTATATCGTCGCGGGGACTGGCGTCGGGGCGGCGATCGTGGTCGACGGGCGAGTGTTTCGCGGCGTGCGCGACCTGGCCGGGGAGGTTGGCCACATCACGCTCGATCGCAATGGCGTGCCCTGCCCCTGTGGATCGCGCGGCTGCGTGGAGACGTACCTGGGTGGACCCTGGTTGGAGCGGCGCTACCGGCTTGCGCTCGCAAGCGCCGGACGCGAGCCGGCGGGCCAGGCGATCTCGGGCGAGCTCATCACCCAGTTGGCCCGGCAGAATGACACGCTGGCACGGCAGGTACTGCGGGAGGCAGGGGAAGCATTGGGCTTGGCCGTCGCGACGCTGGCGATGATCCTGAACATCGATCTGTATGTCGTCGGCGGAAGCGTCGCAAAAGCCGGAGAGATGCTGCTCGAGCCGGCCCGTCGCACCATGCGCCACTACTGCTTCCAATCAGTGAACTCGGGCGTGCGCATCGTAGCCAGCACGATGGGGGACGACGCCCCGATTCTCGGGTGTGGCTGGCAGGCCCGCACGAATCTCGGTGACAATTTCGTTGATCGCCACGCTGTTACTGGATGGGGAAAGGAATAGGCGCCGTGCGTGTCCGCGGAAAGTCGGGATCAAATCGTCACCTGGCTCAAGCACATACATGTGAATTCGAGCCATGGATTTCGCGGAGTCAAGACATACAAAGCCGAAGCCATCGAGAAACTGTCGGGAGATTCCCCCGCGATTTTCACTACATCCGCATCCGTGAAGATGTGCGGTCGATTGCGTCGTCGACGACTGGGGATAAGTCTCCGCGGCGGCACCTCTGTTTGGGGATCGAAGGCACTGAGCCAAGTGGCGAACTGTCTGACCATCACCGACCGTGGCGCGTACCCGTTCGCGTGTAGGCGATCGAGATAGGAATCGATGTGGAGCTTAATCGGGCCGAGGGCTTCAGCAACTTCCGAAACGTCTGTGGTCATGTGGTCCCTCCTTATCTGGCATGATTGCCAGATTCATGAGACCACAAGGATTATGCCGCGTCTGCTACAACCGCTGAGGCCGAAAGCCTGTCGTTACGCTTTGGGGGCAGAGCCGCACGGCATAATCGGGAAGTCGGCATTCCCTTATAGAAAATGCCATCCGGCCAACCGCAGTTGGTCGCAGGCGATGGTTGTTTATTGGGCACCCGGATGCCGGCTGGCGGAGCGCGGTCGTCTATTCGATCATTGTGAGTTGCCGCCGGCGGGGCATCAATCCCCAGGACTATCTTACGGATGCACTCAGGCGTCTGCCGGAGCATAAGATCAATCGAATTGATGAACTACTGCCGGGCAACTGGAAACCACCCACCTAAGAAAACACCTGAGCAGTCTGCGCGCTTACATCGAATCGCTCACGATCGAATCAGTTCGGTCGACATGCCGCGACCATGCCGGCTATGTAGCTCGCGTACCGCTTACGAACATCTTCCGCACGGCCTGCAAGCATGCCGCCCTGGGCGACGTCTCGCCGCACGTCATGCGGCACACCTTCGCCTCGAGGCTGGCCGACAAGGGTGTAAGCCTCCGGACTATTCAGGAACTCGGCCGATGGGCCGATATCCGGATGGTGCAGCGGTATGCAAACGTCAGTGAGAGGCAGATGAGGGAAGCGGTTGAGAAACTCTCATGGCTTCGCACGAACGTCGAAGCGGCCAGAGGACGATAAGGAGGGTGCGGCACTCCTAAACCGTAAACAGTGTGCCATTTTCGAGAATTGTTTTCGGATCCGGTTTGCCGCTAGCACCTAAGGTGCCATCTTTGCGTAGATATTGATGGATAATAGCCACCTTCTTGCCATTGGGATCGCGGTATGCGATGATTTGACTCCGAGTACAGACAGGTTCGTTGGCCCGCGGGGGCGAGGGATGTCCGCTTCTTATCAGCTCTTGCCTGAAATCACCTCTAGCGGCCCGACTTTCGTACTCCCCGTCGGCGAACTTCTTCCTGAGTTCATGCTTGGTTAGTTTCACAACCGGATAGGAGTGGCGCATGGAAGGCAAGCTCGATCTGGCAATTCGTGAGAAATTGGTTGAGTACTTGACCAGCCGAATGACTCTCGATGTCTTTAAACAGTGGTTCCTCTCAACCACTTGGGACGTCGAAGAGACCGCAAATAAGCCACTTTGTTCCTTGATTGCTGAAATTCATCTGAGGCTCGCGGAGTTTTCCGAAGGCCACTGGACGGAACCGGAAATGCGCGAGATTTTCGCGCCGATGACTCAGAGCTATAAGGTCTCGATCTCTTACGGAACGCAGTCGAGCACAACGCAGCTGGTGTACAGATCTACGGCGTCCGAGACACTCCGCCCATCCGTTGGTATAGAATTCGTAGCGGCATCCTGGTAAGCAGTTGATGCCCCTCGATCGATACCTCAAACCAGTAGAGTCCTTCCTCTTGCACCTGAAGCGCTATCTTCAGAATTAGATTGGCACCTCGTTCGTCCCCTTCAAAAAGCACTGGCAGCTTAACCTCTGGTAGCTCGCGACCTGATGGGGTGATAGGCTTGACCGTCACCGTGTATTTCCCCTTCAAAAAGCCGGCTTTCAAAGCAACAACAGCTTTGAGGTTTAACGGAAACGGGGGCATGTTTTCCGGTGCTTCGGCGCCCGCGGAGATATTGATGCGGTCAATGATGCGCATGATGCTCAAGACGCCGGTCTTTTCCTCGAGCACCATCTCGCAAAAAACGGCCATGCAGATAAACGGCCCCTCTTGTGATGGATCGTGCATTGCAGCGCCCCCAAAATATTCTAGCTTTAGATGATAGTAGGCGGCAGGAGGTGATCTTCGCGCGAGCCAGGAGCCACTGGATCCCTCCAGAATTCCCTCCAGGCCAGAAGATAAAACCTGTAAGTTGAGTAGCGCTACAGGGATTCGAACCCTGGTTTGATGGCTGAGAACCACCCGTCCTAGTCCCCTAGACGATAGCGCCCCGCGTTTCAGGCTGCTCATACTACCAGAGGGTCCCCGCAACCGTCAACGCCCTGGCTTTTCTTGAGTCCCCAGTGGGGCAGCGCACCCGCATTTGTGCTACCATCAACCGTTTTTGGCGGCGGGTGGGACTTTGACCGGGTTCGGAATCGTTTTCGTAATCGCGGGTGCGATGCTCTGGGGTACGGATGCGCTGTTCCGGCAACCCCTGAGCCGGCATCTGTCCCCAATCACTATCGTTTGCCTCGAGCACGTCGTCCTCTCGGCGGTGATGCTGCCCGTCCTGATGGCCGGCCGCAGAGAGATCCTCAGGCTGAAGCGCGCCGAATGGACCGCGCTGGCCTTCATCGCCGTTGGCGGCTCCGTCGCAGCCACGAGCCTGTTCACGTATTCGATCAAGTACGGCAATCCGAGTGTCACGGTCCTGCTGCAGAAATCGCAGCCTCTCTTTACCGTCCTGCTGGCGCGCTGGGTGCTCGGGGAGAGACCTGGCCGCGGATACTGGATATGCCTTCTTCCCGCCTTGACCGGTGGATACCTGCTCGCGACGCCGGACTGGCGCGCGGGGCTGGCGATTGCCCCAAGCCAGACCTCCAGTATCCTCACCGCCGTCGGCGCAGCGCTTCTCTGGGGAGCATCGACCGTTTTCGGCCGCTACGTGGTGACCCGCCTTCCCGTCCTCATCCTGACCGGGCTGCGGTTTACCATCGCACTCCCGGTGCTGGCTGGACTGTATGCACTGCAACCGCAGGGTTCCAGGGAACTGCCGTCGGGCGCCGGTCCCATTGCGGCGATCACGGGGATGGCGCTGATCCCGGGGCTGGCGGCGCTGGTCCTCTACTACAGGGGCCTGACGTCAACCAGCGCGTCGCTTGCCTCGATCGGGGAGCTTGCCTTCCCGCTGACGGCCTTGACGGCCAACTGGCTGTTCCTGAACATACGGCTCGGTGCCACCCAGTTCCTTGGGGCGGCGCTCCTGATAGGGTCCGTCACGATCATCAGCCAACTGGAAGCCCGTAAGAATGCGACCCCGCCGGACCGTGAGGCTGCGCGGTAGTACATCCAGATGGTGTAGAATGATTCCAAAGCTCGGGGCAAATATGGACGATTCCATGGGAACGGAACTACCTGCCACACGCGGCAAGGTCCTGCTCGCCTTCCCGCGCGGCTTCTGCGCCGGGGTCGTGCGGGCAATCGACATCGTCAACATTGCGCTGGAGAGGTTCGGGCAGCCGTTGTACGTCCGGCGGGAGATCGTGCACAACAAGTATGTGGTCAACGAGTTGCACTGCAAGGGAGTCATCTTCGTCGAATCACTGGAAGAAGTACCCTGGGGAGGGCGCGTCATATTCAGTGCACACGGAGTATCCCCCGAGGTGCGCCGGGACGCCGCCCAGCGCGACCTCAGGGTTATCGATGCGACCTGCCCGCTGGTCACCAAGGTGCACAACGAGGCCCTGAAGTATGCCCGTGAGCAATACAGCATCGTGCTGATTGGCCACGAGGAGCACGACGAAGTGATCGGGACCGTGGGCGAGGCCCCGAGCCAGATCCACGTCCTGAGTTCCCCGCAGGAAGTCCCCCACCTCACGGTCGCCAACCCGGAAAAGGTGGCGTACCTGACGCAGACGACGCTGAGCCTGGACGACACGCGCGACGTCATCTCCCGGCTCCGGCAGAAATTCCCAGCCATCAAGGGGCCGGCCTCGGAAGACATCTGCTACGCCACCCAGAACCGCCAGGCCGCCGTGCTGGATCTGGCGCAACAGGCGGAATTCATACTCGTGGTCGGGTCGGCCAACAGCTCGAATTCGCGCCGCCTTGTAGAGGTCGCCGAGGGTGCCGGAGTGCGCGCCCACCTGATTGACGACATCGACGACATTCGGCCCGATTGGCTCAGCGGGGTCAAGGTGGTCGGGTTGACCGCCGGGGCGTCGGCTCCGGAAGAACTCGTGGAGCGGGTCATCGGCTTTCTGGCTGAAATCGGATTCGGGCAGGTCGAAAGCCTCGGGAGGATCGTCGAGAACGTGGAATTCGCGCTTCCCCCCGAGGTGGCCAGGGACAAGCGGGGGCCGGAGCGCATTTAACGGCGTTTGGAATTGGCCTTTTGTTTCAGTTATACTTTTGGGTTTTGATTGACGTCCGGGCGGAGCGAGGCTGAACCGGGCCACGACCAACATGACAGACGACCTGACATTCGTGACGGGGGCCACCGGGTTCGTGGGGAGCCGCATCGTCCGACAGCTGCTGAAGCGTGGCGACCGCATACGGCTGTTGGCCCGTAGCTCCAGCCGGAGAGCCAACGTCGAAGCGCTGCACTGTGAGATCGTGATCGGCGATCTCAAAGATGCATCTTCGCTCGTCCGCTGCGTCCAGGGGTGCCGCAAGGTCTTTCATGTCGCGGCGGACTATCGCCTGTGGGCGCGGGACCCGCAGGAGATTTACGACAGCAACGTCGCGGGAACCCGCAACCTGCTGTCGGCCTGCTGCGAAGCGGGGGTCGAACGGGTCATTTACACCAGCACCGTCGGGACGATTCGGATGGCCGACGACGGCCCCCCGGCCGACGAGAACAGCCCGGTCGAGCTGGACGACATGATCGGGCACTACAAGCGGTCGAAGTTCATGGCCGAGCACGTCGCGCTGGAGTTCGCGCAATCGGGGCTGCCGGTCGTGATCGTCAACCCGACGACGCCGATCGGCGCCGGGGATGTCAAGCCGACCCCGACCGGGAAGATCATCCTGGATTTCATCCGGGGGCGCCTGCCGGCGTATGTCGACACGGGACTGAACCTGGTTTCGGTCGAGGACGTGGCGACCGGCCACATCCTGGCGGATGAGAAGGGCAGGGTCGGGGAGCGCTACATCCTGGGCGGCGAAAACTGGTCGCTCGTCCAGATCCTCGAGACGCTCTCGCGGATCTGCCACCGGCGGACCCCGCCGGTTCGGATGCCGTGGACCGTGGCCTTGCTGGCCGGCTACATGGATCAGTTCGTTACGGGTACGATACTGCGCCGCGAACCGTTCATACCGCTCGACGGGGTGCGCATGGCCCGGCACAAGATGTTTGTCAGCAGCGACAAGGCGCGCGGGGAGCTCGGGTACCGCCCCGGACCCGTCGAAGATGCCCTGCGCGAGGCGGTGGAGTATTTCCGCACCGAGTGGCGGCCGGATTCCGCGCGCGACTGCGCTTCGAAACCGCGCCCCGACGCGGCCTGACGAGACGAAACGGAGCTTCACAGACGTGGCAGAGAGCCGGAGCGCCATCCTGAACCGGGACCCGCGCGCGATTCCCGCGCAGATGCGGGCGGCCGTGTATCGCGGACCGACCGAGGTGTCGATCGAGACCGTCCCGGTCCCCGCCATCGGCCCCGGCGAGATCCTCGTCCGCGTGCGCGCGTGCGGCGTCTGCGGCACGGATCTGAAAAAAATCGAGCACGGGCCTGGTGCCTCCACCCCGCGTCTTCGGGCACGAGATCGCCGGGACCGTGGTCCGCGCCGGCGACGGCGTCGCGCGATACGCACGCGGGCGACCGCGTCGTGGTGCACCACCACGTCCCGTGTCGTTCGTGTTTCTACTGCCACAAAAAGCTCTTCTCGCAGTGCGCGCGTCTACCGCCGAACCGGTACCACGGCGGGCTTCGAGCCCGCCGGGGGCGGCTTCGCGGAATATGTGCGGGTGATGGACTGGGTCGTGGCGGACGGCATCGTTCCCATTCCGGACGACGTCAGCTTCGAGGAGGCCAGCTTTCTCGAACCGCTGAACACCTGCCTCAAGGCGCTGGAAACCGCCGGCCTCGCAGCAGGGCGAGGTCGTCGTCGTGTTCGGCCAGGGGCCGGTCGGCCTCCTGATGACGCAGTCCGCCGTGTGCGCCGGGGCGGAGGTCGTCGGACTCGACTTGATGCCGAGGCGCCTCGAGGTCGCCCGCGAACTGGGAGCCCGCTTCGCGCTCGACTCCCGGCGGGACGAGGTCGAACCCGTCGTGGCGGGTCTGACCGGAGGGACGCGGCGCGGACCTCGCCATCGTGGCGACCGCCGCCCCGCAAGCCATTGCGTCGGCCCAGAAAATCGTGCGCCGCGGCGGCCGTGTCCTGCTCTTCGCGCAGACGATGCAGGGGGAGATGATCAAGGTCGACGCATCGCGCATGTGCGTCGAGGAGAAACAGTTGATCGGCAGTTACAGTTCGTCCGTGGAACTTCAGGAGCACGCGGCCGCGCTGGTGTTCAGCCGCAGGATCAACGTCGCGAGGCTGATTACCCATCGCCTGGGCCTGGAGCGGCTGGCCGAGGGCATCGCGCTCGCGTCCCACCCTTCCGAGACTTCGCTGAAGATCATAATACAGCCATGAGAGAGCTAATTAAGGTCAGCAGGGAAAAGATGACCGCCGCCGTGCTCTACGGGAAGCGCGACGTCCGGATCGAGCAGATACCGATTCCGCGCGTCGGTCGCGGCGAAGTGCTGGTCCGCATCAAGGCGGCGCTGACCTGCGGCACCGACCTGAAGGTGTACCGGCAGGGATTCCACGCCCGCATGATCGTCCCGCCGGCCGTCTTCGGCCACGAACTCGCCGGGGTCGTCGAGGAAGTCGGGGACGGGGTGGACAGCTTCACCCCCGGGATGCGGGTCGTCTCGGCCAACTCGGGCCCGTGCAACCAGTGCTTCTTCTGCGAGCGGCACCTGACCAACCTCTGCGAGGATCTTCAGTTCATCAACGGCGCCTACGCCGAGTACATCAAGATCCCCGAGCGGATCGTCCGCCAGAACCTGCTGATCCTGCCCGACAAAGTCGGATTTCACGAGGCGGCCCTCGTCGAACCCCTCGCCTGCGTGCTGCGCGCCGTCGAGGAGACCGGGGTCGATCGAGGGGGACACGGTCGTCGTCATCGGGATGGGTCCGATCGGCCTGATGTTCGTCCAGGTGCTCAAGACGCTGGGCGCCACCGTCATCGCGGCCGGCAAGCGCAGCAACCAGCTCGCCATCGCCTCCCAGATGGGCGCCGACCACGTGCTCAACACGACCAACAGCCAACATCGTCGACCAGGTGCGCGAGCATCACCGAGCGGCCGGCGCGGCGCCGACGTCGTGATCGAAGCGGTCGGCACGACGCGAAACCTGGCAGCAGGCGATGGGCATGGTGCGCCGCGGCGGGACCATCAACCTGTTCGGCGGATGCCCTTCCGGCACCCACATCCCGCTCGACACCACCCTGATCCACTACTCGGAAATCACCATCAAGGCCAGCTTCCACCACACGCCGCGCCACATCCGTGAGGCCCTCGAAGTCATTCACCGCGGCGAGCTGCGCGCGTCCACCCTGATCACGGGCGAGGAGCGGCTCGATTCCCTGCGCAGCGTCCTGGAGCGGCTCCTGAACCGAAACGGGGACCTGAAGATCGCCATCATCCCGTAAACCGCAAATGGCAGCGTCGCCGCACCGACCGGGCATGAACTCAGAACTTGCAGAATCCTACCGCTGCGCCGAAACCGTCGCCCGCAGCCGCGCCCGGAACTTCTACTACTCCTTTGTCGTACTCCCGCCCGAAAAGCGCCGCGCCCTCTGCGCCGTCTACGCCTTCATGCGATACTGCGACGACATCTCCGACGGCGCCGAGGCCGCCCGACCAGAAACGCGCGCTCCTGCTGCGCTGGCGTGCCCGGCTCGACGCCGCCATCCGCGGCGACCTGGGCGGCGGACCCCATCCTCCCCGCGTTTTACGACGCGCTCGAGCGCTTCGCCATACCGGCCCGGTACTTTCATTGGATCATCGACGGCGCCGAGATGGACCTCGACATCGATAGCTACTCCACGTTCGAGGAACTCTACCGCTATTGCTTCAACGTGGCCTCGGCTGTCGGGCTGGTCTGCCTGCAGATATTCGGATTCGCGGAAGAGCGCGCCAAGGAACACGCCGAGCACTGCGGGATCGCCTTCCAGCTGACGAACATCCTCAGGGACGTCAAGGAAGATGCCGCCATGGGCCGCATCTACCTGCCGCTTGAGGACCTCGAGCGCTTCGGCTACGGCCCTGACGAGTTGAGGCGCGCCGTCGTCGACGAACGGTTCCGCAACCTCATGAGGTTCGAGAGCACCCGGGCGTCGGAGTATTACGCGAAGGGACGCAGGCTCCTGCCGATGATCGAACCGGCCAGCCAGCCTGCGCTCTGGGCCATGATGGAAATTTACGGGCGCATCCTGAAGAAGATCATCCGCAGGCACTACGACGTGTTCGGGGCCAGCGTCCGCCTCTCCAGCCCCGAGAAAGCGGCGATCGCGCTGCGCGCACTCGCCATGCGCTACAAGCTGTCGGCCGGCACCCGGAGTCGATTCCGGCGCGACACGCCGCCCCGACCCGGTCAGCCGTAGCCGCCCCTATCACGATCGGCGCCAGATACTGCAATTCTCATATTATCGTATGCAGGGTGCCCGTTACCCGCAGCAGCTCGATCGCGCGCTCAAACAGTGCCCGCCGGGCCTCCAGCGCGGCGAGTTCCCTTTCCCGCACCTGGTTGCGCGCCTCGTCGAGCTGTGTCGGTGCGATACGGCCCCCTTCGAACAGGGATTGGTTGACCGCGAGGAGCTGCCGGGCGGCAGCCAGCTGACGGTCGGCCAACTGGCGCGCCCCGCGGGCGATCGCCACGGCGCTCACGGCGCGTTCAATACCGAGCCGGAGCTCATTCTGGAGGCGCTGCAGGTCCAGGCGGGACTCGGCGACCTCCTGGCGGCTCTGCGCGACGCGGGCGCGGGTCCGAAAGCCGTTGAACACGGGCACCTGAACCGAGAGTCCGAACAGGAAATTGTTGCGGGTAAACCGGTTGAAGAAATCCTGGTAATTGTTGGCCCGGCTGAAGAGCGCGTACTGGCTCACCAGCTCGAGGCGTGGGTAGGCTTCCCCTCTCTCGGCTTCGACGTGGAATTCGCGCGCGCGCAGCCGGGCTTCCGCCTGGCGCACCTGGGGGTGCACTTCGAGCGCACGGCGGTACAGCTCCTCGGGCGTCGATGGCGCCGGATCGAGCTGGGGCTCGACGGTCTGCAGGCGGGTCCCGTCGGGGAGGCCCGCTGCGGCCCTGAGTTCCGATTCGGCCACACGGGCCTGTTCGCGAGCGACCAGCGCCTGCTGGCGCGATTCCAGGACCGCCGCCTCGGCCAGGGTCACGTCGACCGGGCGGACTTTTCCGGCTTCGAGCCGGCTCGCGGCGATCTGTTGTTGTTCGACGGCCGACTGCACGCGCGTCTCCCACAGCGCCTCGGCCTTGCGCGCGTGGTGCAGCGCATAGTAGACCAGCGCCCAGTGTGCGGCGAGGTCGTTCTCGGCCGCTTCGGGCCCGCTCCGGCTCGCATCGCGGCTCTGCTCGGCCTCGAGAATCAGGTTCCGGTTGCGCCGGCTGAGTATCGACTGGCTGAATCCGACCTGAAACAGCGATGGGGCGGACCCCTCGATGCTGAGCGGAAAGCCGTTGTTGTAGGCCAGCCCGGTCCCGGTCAGGATCTGCGGCAGGTTGGCCGACCGGGTCTCGCTGACGGCCGCGGCGGCCCTGTCGGCTTGTGCGCGCGCCAGGGCCACCTCCGGGGCGCGCGCGAGAGCGCGGCGCAGGGTTTCATCGAGGGTAAGGGTGAGGGCGGGGCCGGGCTCCGGGGCTTGCGCCTCCGAACCGCGGGCGGCAACCCACCCGGCCATCAGCAGAACGAGCAACCCAGCCGATTTACTCATACCTCAACGCCTCCGTTGGATTCAGCTTCGCAGCCCGGTTTGCCGGGATCATCCCGAAGGTCACCCCAACCACGAGTGACAACATGAAGGCGAGCACGATGGAGACCCACGACACGGGCACATCGAACCCGGACAGCCACTTTGCCGCCAGCGGCCCGGAGACGCCGACCAGGATACCGAGGCTGCCGCCGGCGGTGGCCATGAATACGGCCTCGGCAAGGAACTGCATGAGGATTTCGCGGCGCCTTGCCCCCACAGCCATTTTGAGCCCGATTTCGCGCGTACGCTCGGTGACGGTGACGAGCATGATGTTCATGATGCCGATGCCGCTGATGACGAGCGAAATGGCCCCGATCAGAAACAGTACGAGTGTGATGGCCGTCGCGATGCGCGCGGCCGCGCTCAGAATCTCGGCCAGGTTTTCGATGCGGTACGCGGCGCCGGTCCGGTGGCGGATTTCGAGCAGCTCGCCGATGCGCCGGGTGGTCGCCGGCACCAGATCCGCGGTGCGGGCCGACGCATAAATCAGGTCGACCTTGTCGCTCATGTGGAACTGCTGCATGACCGACAGGGGAATCACGGCGGAGTAAAGCGACACCTCGGACGTCCCGAACGTCTCGACCCCTTCCCGGAACACGCCGATGACCTCAAACCGGACCTGGAAGAGTTTGACGTGCTTCCCTTCCACGTCGAGGCCGCCGAACAGGCGCCGGGCAAGCTCCTCGGTGAGGACGCACACCTTGCCGAAGGAACTATCGTCCGACCTGTCGAAAAACCGGCCCGAAAGGATTTTCAGGTTGCGCACCCGCAGGTACTCGGGGGTGGTGCCGATGACCGAGATCTGCCGCTCCTTGCCGTCGATCGCAAGGTGATCGTTGTTGACCACAATCGCGGTGGCGTAGGACACGCCGACCAGTTCCGAGATCGCCTTCATGTCCCCGACGGTCAGGTCGTCGGAAAGGGTCTTGGTACCCGAAACCGTGCCTCCGGCCTCGTAGTAGAGGTAAATCAGGTTGGAGCCCACCCCCTCGATCTGCTGCAGGATGTACTCCCGCCCGGTGAGCGCGATCGTGACGACCAGGATGATGGAGGCGGTCCCGATGACCATCCCGAGCATGGTCAATCCGGCGCGCATCTTGTTCGCGTTCAGGCTCTGGTAGACGACCCCGGCGGTTTCGACGACATGCATAACGCCCGGCTAGCGCATCGAGGCCAGGGCGGCCTTCGCCCCGGAGTGGTCAGGGTTGAAACGGAGCGCATCTTGGAAGGCCTGGCGCGCTTCGGCCCGTTTCGACTGGGCCAGCAACGCCTGGCCGAGACGGAAATAGATATCCTCGAATGCCGGTCCGCTGTCGGTCGCCGGCCCGGCGCTGAGGCGCCGCAGGGTGGCCTCGGCCGCGGGGACATCCTTGCGCAGCTCGACACGGCAGGCCGCCAGCGCCAGCAGGGCGCTCGCACTGGCACCGTCGAGCTCGACCGCACGTGCGGCGCTGGCTTCTGCGGCGGCGAGTTCGCCGCGACGCATCAGGAACTCCGCCAGATCAACGAACCCGCCGGCATCATCGGGAAACGCAGCGGTGGCTTTGACCAGTTCGGCCCGGCCGAGGTCCCACTTCTTGTCTTCCTCATAGATCCGGGCGCGCGCCGTGAGACCCAGGCGCGGGTTCAAGCCGTCGATGGCACGCGCCTCCGCCAGCGCCTTGTCTCTCCCTCCCCCGACAATGCCGGGCGCCTGCAGGTAAAACTCGAGCAGGTCGAAGCGGGCATCGAGGTTGTCGGGGGAGAGCCTGACGGCGGCTTCGAATTCGCTCGCCACTTTGCGGGCCAATCCGAAAGCGCTAAAGACCGAGGCGCGGTTGGCTTTCTCGCCGTAGGCCCGCCCGAGCCAGAGGTGGAGCGTCCCGTTGCCGGGCGCGAGCCTTACCGCCTGGCTGAGCGTCTTGATCGCGTCGTCCCACCGCCGCAGCCGCAGGTAGGACTTGCCGAGCCAGAGATTGGCCTCGGCGTCAGAGCCGGCGTTGGAGGCCGTGAGGAGATCCGCGGCTTTCTGGTAGTCCCCCGTTTCGTAAAGCCGGATCGCGGGCGCCAGGTCAATAGACCGCAGCAGGGAAAAAAGCAGGACAAGTCCGGCCGGCATCGAGCTCATGGTCCTTCCTGGGCGATCCGCAGCCTGGCCCCCTCTTTTATGGCAGCGTCCCCCGGCACGACGACGGGGTCGCCGGCCTTGAGGCCGCGGACGATCTCGATCAGCCGGGAGGTGCTCCTCCCGGTTTCCAGGCCGATGCGTGCGGCGCGGCCGTCCTGCACGACCCACGCGTAATGCCCCTTCGCGTCCGACAGCACGGCATCGCGCGGCAGTGCGGGGACGAGCACCCCATCGGGGGCACGGATCTCGACATCGACATTGAGGTTGGGCAGCAGGGCCCCGGACGGGTCACGAAGCGAGCAAAGCACCTCGCCGACAGACCGCGTGCCCCGGGGGACGACTTGCGAGGGGATCCTCAGAATGGTGGCGCGCCAGCTCTCGCGCGGGCGCCCGTCCCACTGAACGACGACTTCCGAATCGGGGGTCACCCGCCCCAGCTCGGGCTCATCCACGTAGGCGCGTACCCTCAGGCTGGACAGGTCAGCCAACTGGGCCAGCAGGTCGCCCGTGTTCACGAAGGCCCCGTCCTTGATCGCGAACTGGTACAGCGTTCCCTCCGCTGGGGCGCGGACCATCGATCTGGCGATGCTCGAGCGCAGGTAGGATCCCTTCGAGCGGGCCGCCTCGACGCGCGCTTCGGCGCGCCTGCGGTCCGCCTCGCCGAAACGGTTCTTGATGTCATCGCGACGGGTCGTGACCGCATCCAGCAACTGCTGCACACGCGCGACCTCGCGCCGACTCTGGTCGACCTCGGCCCGCGCGATGGCGTCCCGTTTCAGAAGCCACTCGTTGGTTTCGAGAGACTTGCGCGCATCGTCGAGTTCCAGCCGGTAGCGCACCACCTCCGACTCCGCCTGGTTCGCTTCCTCGGGAGCGGCCCCCCGCCTGACATTGCGCAGATCGGCCTCCGCCGCTTCCAGCTCCGCCTGGGCCCCGGCGGCTTCGGCCCGGAGCGCGGCATCATCGATGGACAGGATGAGCTGTCCGGCATTGAGCTTGTCGCCCTCTTTGACCAGGATCTTTCTGCAAATGCCGGCCAGCGGGGCACGAACCTCGAACTCGCGCTCCGCCTCGATCTTCCCGTTCGTGTCGATGCTCGCTTGCAGGCTGGACGCGCTCACCTCGGTCAGCCGCACCGTCAGGGTTGACAAAGAAGACGACCAGTAAACGGCCGCCCCGATAACCGCGATAGCGATCAACGAGAGCCCAAGTATAAGAATCTTCTTCATTATGGCCTTACTTTAGCCGATGGTTCCGCCCCCCGCAAGTTTCGACATGGAGACTCGGGTCGCGGAAGTGAGCGCCGAAAGGCGCGGCACAGGCAGCCCGGGGCGGGAGACCCGGGTAGGCAGAGAGCCGGACAAGGGGCGGCACAAGTGGCTCGCATGAAGGTAAAAAAACCGGGTCGAGCGGCCGCACTCCGCACCGGCAGGTCGCAACGTCGGGGGCCGGCAGCGGCATTTCCGTACGCCTGGGTGCGCCACCGGCTCGTGGGTGAGCTTTTCGCTGTATTCTGCTATCCTCTCGCCCATGCTTCTGATCGCGGCTGCGCTGCAGCAGGAACTCGGGATTGCGCTGCAGCTGTGCCGGCAGCCCGCACGGCTCCGCGTGGCCGGGGTCAAGGCATGGCAGGCCTGCCGCGGGGCCGCGACATTTCACTTTCTGAAGACCGGGGTGGGGCCGGTGCGCGCAGACCGGCAATTCCGCGCATTCCTGGACCACTACCTGCCGTCGGAGGTGCTGATCGTGGGGTACGGCGGCGCGCTGGACCCGGCCCTCCGGCTGGGAGACATCGTCGCCGTGCGTCGCGCCTGTCTGCTGGGCCGAGCCGAGGGCAGCGAGCTTCCGCTGGGGCAGCTGCCGCTCGAGGGGACCTGGGAACTTGCGGGGGCCGAGTCCCTGGTGGCCACGGCCGCGGCGGCCGGTTTAAGAGGCATTGCGGCGGACGTTCTGACCTCTCGTCACGTGATCGGCCTACCCGCGCAGAAACAGGAGCTGCGGGAAACGCACGGTGCGGCGGTGGTCGACATGGAAACCGCGACGATCGCGCGGGCGGCCGCGGCGAAGGGCATCCCGGTCTCTTGCGTCCGGGCCATCAGCGACGAGGCTCAGGACGAATTCCTGGCCCCGTTTTCCTACGCGCCGGGGCAAGGCACGGTGGAACGCGTGACGGCGGTCCTGACGGCGGGCCGTTGGGCGACCCGCTATCGGGACTGGCGAGGCCACTCGGCCCGCGCCCAGGAAAGCCTGCGGATTTTCTTGTCGGCCTACCTGGCAGTCCCTGCGCCCGGCCCGTCGCTCACTCCTTCGCCTCGATCGGGGTGAACCGGACCGGAGTCACCGAGCGTACGCGTTCGCGTTCCTGGGCAGCCCGGCGATACAGATATTCCTGCACCCGCGCAGCATCGGAGCGTCCCGGGACGACCCGTTCGTAGGTGCCGTCAGGACCCAGCGCCCGCGCCTTGCGGTTGTCGGCGAAGTGCGCCTCGAGCACCTCGATGACCCGCTGCCGCGCGGCCTCTTCGAGGACAGGGAACATCAGTTCGACGCGTCGGTCGAGGTTGCGCGGCATCCAGTCCGCACTCGACAGATACACCTCCGGGTTCCCCCCGTTGCGGAAGACGAACGCCCGGCTGTGTTCGAGGTAGCGGTCGACGATCGAGACGACCCGGATGTTTTCGCTCAGGTTGGGCACCCCGGGTCTCAAACAGCAGATTCCGCGGATATTCAGCTTGATGTCGACGCCCGCGCCGCTTGCCTCGCACAGTGCGCGGATGATCGGGGGATCGACGAGCGAGTTCATCTTGCGCCACGATGCCCGACACCTGACCGGAACGGGCGCGATCGGCTTCGCGGCTGATGAGCGAGAGAATCCGGTCGCGCATGCCGACGGGCGCCATAACCAGCCGGTTGAAGGCGGGCGGCTCGGAATACCCGGTGATGGTGTTGAAGACGCCCGACGCATCCCGGCCGAAATCTTCCGCGGCGGTGAGCAGCCCGAAGTCCGTATAGAGGCGCGCGGTGCGTTCGTTGTAGTTGCCGGTGCCCAGATGCAGATAGCGGCGGATCCCGCCGGGCTCGCGGCGCACCACCAGCGCGATTTTCGCGTGCACCTTCAGACCCGTGGTGCCGTAGAGCACGTGTGCGCCGGCGTCCTCCAGGTCGCGCGCCCAGTCGATGTTCCGATCCTCGTCGAACCGCGCGGTCAGCTCCAGCAGCACGGTGACCTGCTTGCCGTTTTCGGCGGCGCTCACCAGCGCCTTCATCAGGGGGGACGCCTTGCCGCTCGTCCGGTAGAGGGTCTGCTTGATGGCCAGGACATCGGGATCCTCGGCGGCGGCCTCGATGAACTCCACCACGGGGTCGAACGAATCGTACGGGTGGTTCAGCAGCACGTCGCGCTCGGCGATGATCTCGAAAATGCTGCGCTGCTGCTCGAAGACGGCCGGCATCAGCGGGGGCTGCGGCGCATACCGCAACTTGTCGTAGCCGGGCAGATCGACGAGCACCATCAGGGCGCGCGGGTCCAGCGGACGCTGCACGGGAAACAGCGCGGACTGGGCTGACCCCGAGGCCGCGCTCGATCCGGCCGAGCAGCTCGGCGCTCATGCCCTGCTCGCACTCGAGGCGGATCGGACGCGCCTGGGCCCGCTTCTTGAGCTCGAGCTCGAGCATCCGGACGTAGTCGCGGTATCCCTCTTCGTCGAGCTCGAGTTCGGAATCGCGGGTCAGCCGGAAGGCGGCGACCTCCACGACCCGGTACCCGGAAAACAGCGCCGACACGCGCGCGCGCACGACGTCGGCCAGCCAGCACATCTCGACGCCGCCGCTGTCCGGGAGCCGCAGCAGCCCCGCGATGCGTCCCGGGACCTGCACCAGGGCGAGCCGCCTCTCCTGCGCACCCGGCCCCTCACCCGGCTCGAGCAGAACCGCCAGGTGCAGCGCCAGTGCGACGAGCCGCGGGAACGACTGCTCGGGGTCGACGGCGATGGGGGTAAGAACCGGGTAGATCTCCCGCTCGAAAGTGGCATCGAGATAGCGCTGGTGCGCCTGACCGAGTTGGCCCGGATCGAGAATCCGCATTTTCTCCTTGGCGAGCGCCGGCAGCAGCTCGGTTTCATACAGCGCCTGCGCCGTGGACTCGAGCGCGCGGACCTTGGCGTTCACCATCTCGAGTTCCTGGAACGGCGTCAGGCCGGAGGGGTCCGGTTTGACCTCGCCTTCGCCGATGCGCCGCAGGATCGAGGCAACCCGCACCATGAAGAACTCGTCGAGGTTGGCATAGAAGATGCAGTAGAACCGGAGCCGCTCGAGCAGCGGGTTCTTCGGGTCCTGCGCCTCCTCGAGGACGCGGCTGTTGAACTCGAGCCAGCTCGCTTCGCGATTGATGAACGGGTTCGGGCTACGGGGGCTCATGCGCTTTTTGCCGCCTCTCTCAGAACGATCTTCTTCCGAACGCCTCCGTGAAGAGGTCGCTGCGGCCGGCCAGCGCGACCCGCTCCATCGTCAGGTCGGAGATGTTCTGCGCGACCAGAACGACCTGATCCCCCTCCCGCATAACCTTGAGATCCGTCACCTTCTGCAGGTGCTCCTTGTCCAGCGAGTTGGCCACCCGCAGGATGCCGGCGAGCTTGGAAACCAGCACGCGCTCGTCGCGCTCCAGCGACATGTACGTCAGGTGCGAGCGCTGCGGCAGGGCGCGGCGGTGGTAACGCGCCACGTTGGCGATGATGTCCAGCTCCCGCTGGCGCAGGCCGAACAGGCCGGACGCGCTGATCAGATACTGCGAGTGCTTGTGGTGCCCGCGCGAGCTGACGAACAGGCCGATGTCGTGCAGCAGCGCGGAGACCTGGAGATAGAGCCGGTGGGTGTCGGTCATGCGGTGCTCGGACTTGAGCTCGTCGAACAGCAGCTCGCAGAGCTCCCGCACCCGTTCGGCGTGGCTTTCGTCGTACTGGTACTTGCGTCCGACGCTGCGCGCGGCCGAGAGGATCTGGTGGGCCAGCTTTTTGACGCGCTTCCCCTGCTCTGCCGGGACGAGGTCCGAGAGCATGCCGGCCCTGATGTTCGCGCCGCTGATGATGACGCCCTGTGCCTGCGTCTCCTTCAGCAGCTGGGCATAGATCAGCAGTGCCGGCGCCAGCGTCTCGGCATCCATGTAGGAAATCGCATATTTCTGGACCACGCCCTCGACCGTGAGGCGCGAGACGGCGTCGACGAACTCCATGAACGACTCGCGGGGGATGACGGCCGGGCCGGGCTCGGGGGCTCCGCTCTTCAGCACGCCCGCGGCGAACCGGACCTCCCCGCCAATCGCGATATAGCTCGAGGCCTCCTTGACCGCGATGGAGTGCTTCACGTTGGTGAGCAGGTTCGATATCTGCCGTTTCAGGAGTCGGGACTGCTGCTCGTGCGTCCCGGTCGGCGCGATGCCCGCGCGCAGCCGGATCGAGCCGAAGGGGAAAGTGCCGGACTGGACCGGCTCGGAAGCCTCCAACAGCGTGACGTCGGTGCTCCCACCCCCGACTTCGACCAGCAGCGCCTTGCCCTTGTCGAGCTCGGCGCCCGAACGCAGCGAATCGAGCACGGCCGAGAGCGTCAGCCGGTTCTCCTCCGGCCCGTCGATCACTTCGACGTCCAGGCCCGTGCTCATGAGCACCCGGTCCAGAAACGTGTCGCTGTTGGACGACTCGCGCACGGCACTGGTCGCCACGGCCCTGTAACGCACCACGCCGTAGGAGTCCATCACCTTCTTGAAGTCCCTGAGGACGTCGCACGCGGCCCGCATGGTCTCCTCGCGGACATACCCCTCGTTGAACGCGTCCTTGCCCAGCTGGACTCCCTTCTTCAGCGAATCGAGCACATGGAGCCCGCCGTCGGGCCTGTGTTCGGCGACGTCCATCCGGATGGCGCTGGATCCTATGTCGATGGCGGCGATGAGCGTGTTGCCGGCGTTCATGGCTTGTCCTCCGGCGCCGGGGTAGCGGCGACCGCAGCCCGCGGCTTCCTCCTCGCGGTAAATGCTGTTTCCACGTGGAACAGCTTCTCGAAATAACGGGCGTGGCGCTTGGCGGCCCACATGTCCAGTTCCGCGGTCGATTGCGCCCCGGTGGTGATCAGCTGGAAGTGCACCTTTTTTCTGCCGAGCGCGCACCTCACTTCCTCCACCAGCGAGAAATGGCTCCGATCCAGGCCGTCGGCGATGCGGACGATGGCGGCCAGAGACTTCACCATCTTGCGCCCGCTTGCCGGGAGCGCGGCAAAAGTCGCGTGCGAGGACTTCGGCGCGGCCCGGCGATGGTAGCGGACGAGGTTGGCCAGGATGCCGCGCTCGTCCGCGCTGAAGCCCCGGAGGTCGCAGTTCATGACGAGGTAGTAGGCGTGCTTGTGGTGTTTGGCGTACCCGATGTGATACCCGATGTCGTGAAGGAGTGACGCATACAGCAGCAGACGCTCCTCCTCCGCGCCGAGGCCGTGCAGCGCCGTCGTCTGCCGGAAGATCTGACCGGCCAGCAGCGCAACGCGTTGCGAGTGTTCGACCGGGTAACCGCACCGGACCGCCAGGTCGACGACCGCCTGCAGCCGAAGATCGCCGGAGGGTATTACGAAGGCGGGCGCCGGCTGCTGGCGGGCGGCAAAGTCGTACACGAGACCTTCGCGCAACGCGGCGGGGCAGACGGTAATCTCCTGCATCCCCGCCGCCTCGAGCACCGCATCCAGGCAGAGGAGTGCGGTCGGCAGGTACTCCGCGCGCAGCGGATCCAGGTCGAACTTGCGCGCGCGGTCGAGGGCGGGCAGGGCCACCAATTCCTCGAGGATCTCCCGCAGCTCGTCGCGCGACACCGTATCGCCCGGCTGCGCGCCTCCCGGGACGGATCGGCGCTGCTGTGCGAGACGCAACAGGGTCGTGATGGAGCCGCTGGTTCCGACCGCCCGTTTGGGCCTGTGCCGGCCGATGCGGCCGGCAACCGTGCGGAGCGATTCCTGCAGAAACGCCGTCAGGGCGCGCGCCTCCGCTTTGGTCATCGGGTCCGAACCGACAAAACGACCGTGCAGGCGGAGAAATCCGAGACGGGCGCTCGTGGTGTAGAGCATCCGCGCGGCATCTCCGACCGTGAGTTCCACGCTCCCGCCGCCAATGTCGATCAGCAGCGCCTTCTCCGTGCGCAGCTCGACGTGCTTCGTGACCGCAAGGTGAATGAGCCGGGCCTCCTCCCGTCCGGAAATGAGCCGGACGGAGAGGCCGCTCTCCTCACGGGCCCGCCGGAGGAAATCCTCGCCATTCTCCGCCTCGCGGATCGCGCTGGTGGCCACCGCCAGGGTGCGCTCCACGCGGCGCGCCAGCGCCATGCGGCGGAACTCGTCCAGGCAGCGCAACCCCTTCTCCATGGCCTGCGGGTCGAGCCGGCCGGTGACCAGGGCGGTCTTACCCAGCTGGATCATCATCTTGTCCTGGAGCACGGTCTCGAACGACGAAGGCGCCCGGATTTCGGCGATGAGCATGTGGAAGGAATTGGAACCCAAGTCGATCGCGGCGACTCTCATAGGGGCCATTGTTGCGGCTGTGCTGTCCGGAATCAACGCAGAACCGCGCGGATACGGGACCGGGCTGCCCGTCCCGGTGGGAGAAACCATGCGCTTTCAACGACATCGGGAACGGAAACCTTGATCTCTGATCGCCCTGATGTTACAAGAATTCGACGCCCTTGGGGAGCCATTTGGGTTCGGTCATGGAAATCAGCGGGGCAGATCCGGATCTCGCCTTCGGCAGATCGGTCCTGCAGAACAGGGCCGTTTCCTTTCTCGACGAGCTCGCCGGCCTGAAGCGGCATGTCGGGAAGGATGCCGTCCACGATACGCGCGTGCAGTCCCGGCGCTTGAGGGCCGCGCTGGAAGCCTTCGAGAACCTCTGCCCGCCTGGCCCGTGGGGCGTGGTGTACGCCTCGGTCCGCTCGGTCACCAAGACACTCGGCAGGATGCGAGAGACCGAAGTCACGGAGTTCCTGCTCGACGAACTGGACGTCGGCACGGACCCCGCCGCGCTTCTGTGCCGCGAGTATCTGCACGAGCGGCTCGACCGGGATCACCGCAAGCTGAGGAAAAAATTCAGGGGAGCCTTGCGGGACATCAAGGTGAAGCGGCTCCAGTCGCAGGTGCATGCGCTGCTCTCCGCGGTCGACGCGCAGGCAAGCCCGCAGGCGCCGGACCACTTGCCAGACCGGTGCCGGCGCGTGGTCTCCACACTCGCTGAGCCCATCCTGTCGTTCCGGACGCGACACTCTTTCGCGCGCGCCGGGGATCGCCAGCTTCACCGCCTGCGGATCGCCGTCAAGAAGCTACGCTACGGGCTGGAGATCTTCGACGAGGTCCGGCCGGGGGAGTTGCAGCCGCAGATTGCGGCGGCGCGGGCCCTACAGGACGCGGCGGGGCGGCACCAGGATTGGTCCGTATTGAGGGAGCATCTCAGGGGGAGATCCGGCGCCTGACGCGGCAAAAGACCAACAACCTCGCATTTCAGACGGGAAGAATCCTGCAGCAGGTCGAGGACGGTAAGCGCAACCTGCGTACCCAGATCCTGCCCGCCATCGTGAGCGTCCAGGCGAGCATGCGGCAATGGCTCGAGGCGACTCCGGGGGAGCAGGCGTTCGCGACGGTCGAGGAACTCAACCAGGGAGGTGGACCATGAGGCTCGTGATTCTGAGACACGCCATCGCGGAGGCGCACGGCACCCCGGGAGTTGCGGAAGACGACCGGCCCCTCACCGCGGAAGGCATAGCCAGGATGCAGAAGGCGGCGGGCGGGCTCCGCACCCTCGAGCCCGCACCCGGCTTGATCCTGACCAGTCCCCTGCCCCGCGCGCGGCAGACGGCCGAGATCGTGGCAGAAGCCTTTTCGGGGAAGCACCGTCCCCCGCTGAGGGTCGTGGACGCGCTCGCCCCGGGAGGGCGACGCCAGGACGTCTATCGTGCCATCGCGGCCAGCGGCGATCTCGAGTGCATCATGCTCGTAGGCCACCAGCCGTCCCTGGGGGAGATCGCCGGCGAGGTCGCCTGGGGCTCCGCGGAGCGCTATGTCGAGCTGAAAAAGGGAGGAGCCTGCGCCATAGACCTCGACGAGACGCAACCCACCCCGGCGGGCAGCCTGGTCTGGCTGCTCACGCCCGCCATTCTGCGCGCCCTCGCCGGATGAAGCCGGAATCTACCGGTATACGAAAATCTCGAGCACCAGGTCCCGGTTGTCCCCTCGCTCGACGACATTGGCGATCCGGATCTTGACGTATCTCCCCAGCCCGGTCCGGATGGCCATCGTTACGGCTTCCCTCAGGTTCGCGGAGCCATTGCTCATATCGACCGGGTTCGTAGTGTAAGACAACCCCTGCAGGTACGGGAGCGTCACCTCATCGTCGAACTGCGCACTGGTGCGCTCGCCGATGACGGCGACCGCGGCGCCCGCCCACGGCATCAGCCGGCGGGATGTGGTGCTGACCGTCTGATAAAGCACGTCCCACGGCAAGTCGTCGTCGGTGGTCTGGAAGTAATCCGAAACAGGTATGTCGGCGTCCAGCGGGAGCCCTTCCCTCAGGTACATGAGGGTGTTGCGCCGCAGCGCATCAGCATACGACGGGACCATCGTCGCATACTGGATACCCGTGGGCGTGGGGCTCTGCAGCAGTGCGAGGATCGCGACGGGCGCGTCGGATAACCCCAGCACCATGCCCTTGAACGGATTGGCGGCGGGGACGAGCTGATTCAGAAACGTCGCCCTCTGTTCCCGGGCCGCTAAAGCCGGCTGCAGCGGCACATCCTTGGCCACCTGCGACGCCACCCCGGAGGACGGGTTTGTCGCACCCCAGAGCGATACCCTTACCGCATTCTGCTGATTGCTCAGGTTGACGATGGCAAACCCCGTCAGCAGGTTCCTGCCGACATCGGTCTCCGCAGGAAAAATCCAGGCACGCGTGGGCTGGCCGACGGGAACGCTCACGGTGTCGATCACATTCGTCCCCTTCAGGATCTCGTAAAAGACGGTGACGGACACCTGGAAGTCCTCGGGGAACTTCGTCGCCCCCTCCTGGCTGCGCACGATGGCGTACCCGGAAGCGAGCGCACGGGTCCCGAGCGTCTCGACCCGGATGGTCTGAAACGCTCCGAGGTCGAGGGAAATTTCGCTCACGTTCCCGAAGTTGGTCGGAACGTTCCACGCCGATCCGTTCTGCTGAAAGAACAGGACCTTGGTCTTCGTGATCCGCTCCACGGGGCTGAGGTTGGTGATGTCGAACTTCGTACGGAACACGGTGCCGTCGGCACCCACGCCGTCGGGAACCTGGGGAACGACCTTGTCGCCCTGGGCCAGTGCCGGCAAAGCGAGTGACAGGACAGCAGACAGCAGGAGAGTGCGAAAGACGCAAGCGTGTCTCGAGTTCATGAGAGGCCTCCAGGTTATGTACTCTCGGTGTTCCCTTACGCCGTAAAGGCAACCGCGAGTCACGGAAGACCAGGTGCGGCCGGCAGCCGCAAACGAGGCCCGTGGCGGACTCGACGCCGCCCTTTGGCCGACCTATGTTTTCCGTGTTCTCCGTGACAGAACCTTTGCCCTTGTCCTTTGGGATGGAGCGTACGGAAGAACATGTAACCACAACATCAGGATTCCGTTAATCAGATTATGCCGGGGAGGTCCTTGGTTCAATTTATTCGCGACTGGCTGCTATGGTGGAATAATCGCGTCAGTCCGAAAGCCATCTTGACACGCGTGATACCTTGGGGTGAACAAAAGGTGAAGTGAATATGTCGATGGTCCCCAGCAAACGCGGCTCGACCCAGCTCAGTGTCCGCGAGGCGCTCCAGGAGATCGCTGCCCGCGACCACACGAACGAAGTCGTGACGGCGGTGCGCCACCAGCCCGCGCGTGAGGCCGAATGGGCACCCGTTCCCGGGTGGGTCCGGCCGGAGCTCGCCGAGGCCTACGGCGCCAAAGGCATCGTTCGGCTGTACTCGCATCAGGCGCGGGCCGCCGATCTCGTGCGCCGTGGCCGCAACCTGGTCGTGATCACCCCGACCGCCTCCGGCAAGACGCTCTGCTACAACCTGCCGGTCCTAAATTCGGTCCTGGAGAATCCCGACACGCGCGCACTGTACATTTTCCCGACGAAGGCGCTGGCTCAGGACCAACTCGGGGAATTACAGGACCTGGGGAAACGCCTCCACGAAGCCTTCGGGGTGTTCACCTATGACGGCGACACGCCCACGGATGCGCGCCAGTCGATCCGGCAGCGCGGGCACGTGGTCCTGACCAATCCGGACATGCTGCACTCGGCCATCCTGCCCCACCACACCAAGTGGACCCGGTTGTTCGAGAATCTCCGTTACGTGGTCATCGACGAGCTGCACATGTACCGGGGTGTTTTCGGCAGCCACCTGGCCAACGTGCTGCGGCGGCTGATGCGGATCGCGAGCTTCTACGGGCAACGGCCCCAGTTCATCTGCTCGTCGGCGACCATTGCCAACCCGGGCGAGCTGGCGCTGAGGCTGCTGGAAACCGAGGTCGAGGTCATCGAGGGCAACGGTGCCCCGTCGGCGGAAAAGTACTTCGTTTTCTACAACCCGCCCGTGGTGAACCGGTTCCTGGGCATCCGCCGAAGCTACATCAACGAGACGTGGCGTCTGGCGCAGGAATTCGTCAAACGCGGCCTTCAGACGATCGTGTTCGCCAACAGCCGGCTGCACACGGAAGTGCTGCTCACCTATCTGAAGCAGGCGAACCCGCAGCCCCCGGGCGCGCAGGACGCGGTGCGCGGCTACCGCGGCGGGTACCTGCCGCTGCAGCGCCGCGAGATCGAGCGAGGGCTGCGCAGCGGCCAGATCCGAGCCGTGGTCGCGACCAATGCGCTCGAACTCGGCATCGATATCGGGTCGCTGGACATCTCGGTGATGGCCGGCTACCCCGGCACGATCGCATCGACGCTGCAGCGGGCCGGGCGCGCGGGTCGGCGCTCAGGGCTCTCCTGCGCCGTGCTGGTCGCGTCCTCCCGTCCGCTGGACCAGTTCATCGTGAAGAACCCGGAGTATTTTTTCGGCGGCTCCCCGGAACACGCCTACATCCAGCCGGACAACCTGGAGATCCTGGTCAACCACTTGAAGTGCGCGGCGTTCGAATTGCCGCTGCAGGGCACCGAGAAGTTCGGCGCGGTCGACCTCGAGGCCCTGTGCGAGCGGCTCGCCGAGGCGGGCTACCTGCACCGCACCGGCGATTTCTGGTACTGGACGCAGGAGGCTTACCCCGCCGATACGATCAGCCTGCGTTCCGTCTCGTCGGACAATTTCGTGATCATCGACGAGACCGAGGCGCCCGAGGTGATCGGCGAGGTCGACTTCACCAGCGCGCTGACGACGGTCCACCCGAAGGCGATCTACATCCACGACGGCCAGCAGTACCACGTGGACCGCCTCGACTTCGACCAGCGCAAAGCCTACGTGCGGCGCGTGGACGTCGACTACTTCACCGACGCAATCCGCTACACCCAGGTCAAACCGCTCGAGGTCGAACAGGAAGAGGGCGTCGCCGGCCCGGCGCTCCGCGCCCACGGCGACGTGCTGGTGCGCTCGCAGGTGGTCGGATTCAAGAAAATCAAGTTCTTCACCCTCGAGAACGTCGGCTCGGGCAAGCTGGAATTGCCCGAGAACGAGATGCACACGACCGCCTTCTGGATCAAGCTGAGCCGGACCATGCTCGCCTCTCTCCCCTTCACGGTCTCTGAACGCCAGGACGGGATGTTCGGCCTGCTGCATGCACTCGAATCCATCGCCAGCCTGCTGCTTATGTGCGACCGGCGCGATCTCGGGACTGCCATTGGAGAAGGGGGTGAGGACGCCGGCGGACCGGAACCGGGCCTTGGGGGGGCGGGCGTACCGGGTTCCGCGGTACCGGGTTCCGCTGTCCACCAGGAGTTTTTCGAGCCGACCCTGTATCTCTACGACGCCTACCCCGGCGGCATAGGGCTCAGCGAGCCGCTGTACCGCATCCACGACGTGCTCGTCCGGCGGACCCGGGAACTGATTGCCGCATGCCCGTGCGACAACGGATGCCCCTCGTGTGTCGGGCCGGCCGGCGCAACCGGGGACCGGGCCAAGGAAGCGGCCCTGGCCCTGCTCGAACGGCTGATCGAACCATGAGCGGCACAGAAGGCGACCGGCTGTCCCGAATACTGGCGCTTCGCCCCGCGGTCCCGCGGCCGGCCCAGGTTTCAGCCCAGCCGCCGGCCGGATCCGGCGCGCGTCTCGCCGAGATCCTGTCGGCCGAAACGCGTCTGAACGACCGGGGCCGCCACCTCGCCCTCCGGCGTTGGCTGCCGCACCCTCGCGAGTGCCCGGTCACACCCGACGTCATGCGCCTGCTCGCCCCGAGGGGTGAAGAGGCGGCGGACCCGCACAACTGGCTGTTCCTGGACACGGAAACGACCGGGCTTGCCGGAGGGACCGGGACGTACGCATTCCTGGTGGGCCTGGCCTGGTGGGAAAACGGCGGGCTCACGCTCGAACAACTCTTCATGCGCGACCACGGCGAGGAACCCTCGCTGCTCGCGGAGCTGAACGCGCGGCTTGCGGAGCGCGCCGTGCTGGTGACGTTCAACGGCAAGTGCTTTGACTGGCCGCTGCTGGAAACCCGCTACCGGCTGAACCGGATGCGCCCGGAACGCCCGCCTGCCGTCCACCTCGACCTGCTTCACCCCGCGCGCCAGCTCTGGCGGCTGCGCCTCCGGTCGGTGGCGCTCGCGGAACTCGAGCGGCACGTGCTCGCACTGGACCGCGGGCGCGACATCCCGTCGGAAACGATACCCCGCCGTTACTTCGATTTCCTGCGCGGCGGCCCCGCCGAACCGGTGGCCGAAATCTTCCGCCACAACGAGCTCGACCTGCAGGGGCTGGCCGCACTCTCGGTGCACATGCTGGCCCTGCTCGACAAGCCGGGCGCGGGGGCGTGCGACGGCGCGGAGCTCTACGGCATGTCGCGGCTGATGCAGCGGCGGGGCGAAGTGCAGACGGCGGGCCGGCTGTTCGAGCGCGCCCTCGAATCGGGACTCCCCTGCGCCGCCGATCGTTCCGCGCGTCGGGAACTTGCCCTCATTTTGAAGCGCTCCGGAGACTACCCACGGGCGAACGCCTTGTGGTCGGACCTGCTGGGGGATGCGCCCGACGGCATCGAAGCGTACGAGCAACTGGCCATGTACCAGGAGCACCGGGCCCGGGACGCGCGCCAGGCCGCGGTCCTGACCCGCGAGGCGCTCGTCAGGCTGCGCGACGCAGTCCAGGGGGGACGCGTCTCGCAGCAGCAGTACCGGCACTGGCACGCGCGCCTGCAGCACCGGCTCGACCGCCTGTCCGGGAAGATCCCGTAGACCCGAGTTGCGCTGTGCCGGCCGACTATTCCGAAAGCGCCTCTTGAACAACGGCGGAAGGCCGCTCGCGGCCGAACTCCCCTTCCCACCTCGCGATCACCACCGTCGCCAGGCAGTTGCCCAGCACGTTGACGGAGGTGCGCGCCATGTCCATGAGTTCGTCGATACCGAGGATGATGAAGATCGGCTCGACCGGCAGATTGAAGGACGCGGCCGTTCCCAGCAGGATCACGAGCGAAGCGCGCGGCACTCCCGCGACCCCCTTGCTGGTCAGCATCAGGGTGAACACCATCAGCAGCTGCTGACCCCAGCTCATGTGGACGCCGGCCGCCTGGGCCACGAACACGGAGGCGAGCGACAGGTAGAGCGTCGTCCCGTCCAGGTTGAAGCTGTACCCGGTCGGCATAACGAATGCCACGATCTGCCGGGGAACGCCGAGGGCTTCCATCGCCTCCATGGCGCGCGGCAGCGCCGCTTCCGAACTGGTCGTGGCGAACGCGATCGACACGGGCTCCGCAATCGCCTTGACGAACCGGCGCATCGGGACACGGGCCATCAAAGCCACCGGGAGGAGCACCCCGAGGATGAAAATCACCAGCGCCACGTAAAGCGTCGCGAGCAGCTTGAAGAGGTTGACCAGGATACCCAGCCCCATGTGCCCGACCGTGTAGGCGATGGCGGCTCCGACGCCGACGGGCGCGAAATACATCACGAGGTTCGTGAACTTGAACATCGTCTCGGACAGGCTCTCACAAAACGCCAGGACCGGCCGCCTTCTGGTCCTCGCTGAGCATGGCCAGGGCGATCCCGAACACGACGCTGAAGACCACGATCTGGAGCACCTGCCCTTCGGCGACCGACTTCGCGATGTTTTCCGGGAACACGTGCAGGATGACGTCGGTCGGCGTCTGCTTGACGGGGGTCAGTGGTTCGCTGTTCGCGGCGGGCGGCAGTTTGACACCCATCCCGGCCCTGCTGATGTTGATGGCCGCAAGCCCGATGAACAGGGCGATGGTCGTGACGATCTCGAAATAGACAAGCGCCTTCACGCCCATGCGCCCGACCTGGCGCAGATCGTGGTGGCCGGCGATGCCCACCACGAGCGTGGCGAAGAGCAGCGGCGCGATGATCGTCTTGATCATGCGCAGGAAGACGAGGCTGAGCACCCTCGCGTTCACCGCCACGGCGGGCCAGTCGTGCCCGAGCTCCGCGCCGACCACCATGCTGACCAGTATCCAGGTGGTCAGGGACCTGCGCCGCGCCGCATAAAGCATCAAGGCCGCAACCGCCAGCCAGCGCGCGGCCAGCGTCACGACGGGAGCGAAGGCGAGCGCGCCGACTCATGCGCCACCGTCAGGAAGGCGGCCAGCGTCAGAGCCGCCGCGGCGAAAACAGTCGACCGGGCTTTCATGCGGCAGATTCTACCAGTGGAAGTCGCGGTTCACATCAGGGTTTCCGCGGGTATGGGGATTCTGGAGTGCGGTGCCTTGCCACCGCTGTCGCGGTCGCACTGAACCGGCGGGTGTGAGCCCGAGGTCAGCGCCTGGGCGCCGACCCCAAAGCGGCGCCGAGCCGCCGCACTCTAGAGTGCGCCGCAGGGTCAGCGCACGAAGGGCCTGATGCACACTTCGAGGAGCGCGCCAAACAGCGCGGCGCACGGGATCGTGAGAACCCAGGCCCAGATGATGTTGCGCGCCACCACCCAGCGGACCGCCGCGCGACGCTGCGTCGACCCCACGCCGACGATCGCACCCGTGATCGTGTGCGTCGTGCTCAGGGGAATGCCGAACAGGGACAGGAAGACGATGGTCGCGCCCCCGCCGGTTTCCGCGCAGAATCCGCCCACCGGCTGCAACTTGGTGAGGCGCATTCCGAGGGTCTTCACGATGCGCCAACCGCCGAAGTAGGTGCCGAGCGCGATGGCCGCGTGACAGGAGAGAATCACCCAGAGCGGCACGTGTGCGGCGGCCGCACCCTTGCCCCCGGGGATGAAATTCGCCGAGATCAGGAGGGCCAGGATGATGCCCATGGTTTTCTGAGCGTCGTTCATCCCGTGGCTGAAGCTGAAAATGGAGGCCGAGACCAGCTGGCCCCGGCGAAAGAGGTGGTCGACCCGCCGGGGCGCCGAGTCCCGGAACAGGAAGTTGATCAGCATCATCATCCCGCGCCCTAATACCATGCCGACCAGCGGAGCGATAACGATGTACGGCACCACCTTCAGGAACCCTTCCGGCTTCAAGGCCGCCAGCCCCGCGTGCGCGACGGCCGATCCCGCAAATCCGCCCACCAGCGCGTGCGACGAACTCGACGGCAGCCCGTAGTACCAGGTGATGACGTTCCAGATGATCGCGCCGAGAAGGCCGAACATGACCATGTACGGATCCAGGAACTCGGGATGGACGATGTCTTTGCCGATCGTCGTGGCCACGCGCGTCTCGAGAAAAAACGCCGCGGCGAAATTCCAGAATGCCGCCATGGCCACCGCCGCGCGGGGTGACAAAACATGGGTCGACACCACCGTGGCGATCGAGTTCGCCGCGTCGTGGAACCCGTTTATGAAATCGAAAACCAGGGCAACAACGATTACGATCACTACCAGTATCAGGTCGCTCTGCATCTGCACGCTCTATTCTGAAGTGCTTCTGCCGGGGTACTTATACCAGAACGGAGTTGAGCCGTCCTCAGAAAATGGCGCCCGTCACCCCGTAGGAACTATGCTCCCGTCGGGGCCCTGGGAGTGGACGGCGCGCCCCCAACCGAAATTTGTGGATTGAGATACGGGGGATGGCTATAGTGCTGCCATTACACGAACTGCAGTCATTGTGAGAAGGAGCGCGCTATGGGTTCTGGATCTCCGTTTGCTCATGCGGTGACGTGGGTTGCCCTGCTCAGCGTTTTCGGCTTTGGTATCGTGATGGCGCTGATCGGAGCCATCAAGCTAAAGCTGGCACAGAAACTCAGCCTGAACGACGCACAGGTCGGAAAGCTGATATCGGCGCTCCTGTTCACCAGCCTGGTCATGGTGCTGGTATCGGGGCCGTTTCTCGATAAGTTCGGGCACAGGCTGACCATTCTCGTCGGCTTTGTGATCACCTGCATCGGCATCCTCATTATCGGCAATGCCAAGTCCTATGGGACGGCAATCCTGGGCTGCATCGTCCTTGGAATCGGCGGGAGCGGCCTCAATACGGGCGGCAACACCCTGATCGTCCCCGCCATCAATCCCGACAACCCAGCGGCCGCGAACAATTTCGGGAACGTCTTCTTCGGGCTGGGCGCGTTCCTGATGCCGATCCTGGTCGGGCTGGTGCTCAAGAAGCTGCCGCTCGCACGGGGTCTCACCCTGATCGCGCTCGTGCTCGTGCTGGCGGTCGTGCCGGTCGTCCTGGCGACCTATCCCCCGATCAACAGCGGCTTCGAAGTCTCGCAGTTCTTCGAGCTGCTGACCAACACCGTGGTGTGGGCCGCGGGGCTGGCGCTGCTGTTCTATATCGGGCTCGAGGTCTCGATGGGGAGCTGGATCACGACGTACCTGAAGAGTCTGCAGTTCACGGACGAAAAAGCCAGCGGCGTGCTCTCCATCTTCTGGATCACGTTCATGGTCGGCCGTCTGGCCGCGTCGCAGGTCGTGCAGAAAGGGATGGAGGCGAACCTGATCCTGGTTCTGGCCCTGATCGCCGGTGCGGCCATCCTGGTCATGACCCGCGCAAGCAGTCACGGACTTGCCACCGCCGCCATCGTCGTCGTCGGCCTCTGCTTCGCCCCGATGTTCCCGACCATCGTCGGGCTCACGTTCGGCAAGTTCCAGCCCACCCAGCACGGCAGCGTGTTCGGAGACATCTTCGCGATCGGCCTGATCGGCGGCACCCTCATCCCGGCCTGGATCGGCAGCTTTTCGCAGGGCAAGAGCATCAAGCAGTCCCTGAACATCGCC
Organism: uncultured Acidobacteriota bacterium; assembly: GCA_963773605.1. Taxonomy (GTDB): domain Bacteria; phylum Acidobacteriota; class UBA6911; order UBA6911; family UBA6911; genus CAVZBT01. The sequence continues at coordinate 10,168 of CAVZBT010000021.1, read as the reverse complement.
GTGGGCGCCTCGATCCTGCTGGCGGTGTTCGGCATCGTGCTCGGCCGCATCTGACCCGGGCTTTTTTTGACGGCGACGGGCGCGGAGTGCACCATGGTCTGGACAGCTTCCGCGGATTCCGCAATAATCCGGGGACGCTGACGAACGAGCGACATTTCCCCCTGGAAGGCCTTGCTCGAGGAGAGAACATGACCTACATCATCGCTGAACCGTGCATCAACACCAAGGATACAGCCTGCGTCGACGTGTGCCCGGTGGACTGTATTCACCCGCGGAAAGACGAGGCGGAATTCGCCGAGGCGGTGCAGCTGTACATCAACCCGGACGAATGCATCGACTGCGGCGCCTGCGAGCCTGCCTGCCCCGTGGCGGCGATCTTCCCGGAAGAGGAAGTGCCCGAGAAGTGGAAGAGCTTCATCCAGGTCAACTACGATTATTGGAAGAAGTAGTCCCATCACCACGGGAGCGGTTCGGCCGCCCCCGCACATCAGACCATCGCCGGAGTTTGGTACCGTTTGCGCCGCTCCGGCGATGTTGTTTCCGACCATGTTCTCGCGCATCGCATCGCAGCTTCACGGTGAAACGAACCCGTTGTACACCCTGCGCGATCAGCTCCGTGCGCAGGGGCGGCGGATTATCGACCTCGTGTCCGGGAACGTCAACGAGCACGGCATCGTGTTCCCGGCCGGCATCCTGGAGCAGGCGCTCGTCGACGGCGCGCGGCGCTGCGCTATCTACGACCCGAATTCCTTCGGTCAGAAACCCGCCCGCGAAGCCATTGCCGCCTACTACGGCGCCCAGGGCATACCGATAACCGCCGAGCGCCTCCTGCTGACGCCCGGCACGAGCGTCTCGTATTGGTACAGCTTCAGATTGCTGGCCGACGAGGGGGACGAAATCCTCTGCCCGAGCCCCTCCTATCCGCTGTTCGACTATATCGCGCTCCTGAGCGGGGTGCGGCTGATTCCGTACCGGCTCCGGGAAGCGCGGGGCTGGGGCATCGACCTCGACCATCTGGAAGCCTGCATTTCCACACGCACCCGGGCGGTGGCCCTGATCTCACCCCACAACCCTACCGGGCATGTGTCGGGCGGAGAGGAACTCGCGGGCCTGGCCGAACTGGCCGCGCGCCACGACCTGGCGATTATCAGCGACGAGGTGTTCAGCGAGTTCCTGCTGGTCCCGGGCCCGTTGCCCCGGCCCGCGGCTTCGGCGGCGCCTTTGGTTATCACGCTCAACGGCTTTTCGAAAATGTATGCGCTGCCCGGGCTGAAGCTGGGGTGGATGGCGCTCTCCGGGGACGACGGCAAGGTCAGGCAGGCATTGGCAGCGCTCGAGATGATCGCCGACACGTTCCTGCCCGTGGGCGAGATCGCACAGGCGGCCGTGCCCGACATCATGAGCCGCGGCAGGCGCTTCCTGGAAGAGTACTCGGCCGAAATCCGCCGCCGCTGGGCCGAAGCGGCCGATTTACTTGGAAACAGCCGCGCTCTGGAATTCGTCGCTCCGCAAGGGGGGTTCTACGTTACCCTCCGGCTCCAAGGAATCGGGGAGGACGAGGCTGCGGAACGGCTGCTGCGCGAAGAGGGGCTGCTGGTGCACCCCGGGCATTTTTACGACATCGCCCCGCCGCACCTGGTGCTGTCTTTCGTGCAGGAACCCTCCATGATCCGGGAGGCTTTCGGACGCATCCTCGGCAGCCTCGCCTCGCCGCAGGCCGGCTGAAGGCCCCGGGGGATGCCGAACCGAGGCCAGCGGCGTTTCCCGCTATGCGCCGGGTTTAACCAGACCCGGGGGAGTGATCGGGAGCCGGATCCGAAAGGTCGAGCCGCGGCCCGGTTCGCTTTCCACCTCGATCGTACCTCCGTGCTCCTTGATGACGCTGTAGACGACCGCCAGCCCCAGCCCAACCCCGACCCCCACTTTCTTGGTCGTGAATCCCGGATCGAATATCTTGCCCAGGTGTTCCCGGGGAATCCCGGAACCCGTATCGCGCATCGTGACGACGACGTGGTCGGCATCCTGGCGCGTTGAGATACTCACCTGCCCCGACGTTTTGATCGCCTGGCACGCGTTGACCAGCAGGTTCATGAACGCTTCGTTCAGGAGTGCCGGAAAGCAGATGATATGGGGCAGCGGCCCCAAGTCCATAGACACCTCGACATTGCGACGCACGGAGGGATCGAGCAGCTGGGTTACGGTCTTGATCCCCTCGTTGATGTCCGCCTTCTTGAAATCGGCTTCGTCGAGCCGGGCGAAGGACGACAGCGCGCGCATGACATTCACAATCCGGGCGCATGCCGCGACGCTGGCCTGCCCGAGCCCCACCAGGTGCTCGAACAGAACCGCCTCCTCCCTGGCCCGGTCGGGCCTCGTCGCGGCCCGGCCGAACATCACCATCAGCAGCTCCAGGTTAGACTTGAGCGCCCCCAACGGGTTGTTGATTTCGTGCGCGACCCCCGCGACCAGGCGGCTGAGCGACGCCATCTTCTCGGTCTGGTACAGCTTCAGCTGCGTGCGATTCAGTGCGGCCGTGCGCTCCTCGACTGTCTTTTCCAGCTCTTCGGAGTGGCGCCGCAAAGCGTCGAAGAGGCGCGCGTTCTCGATGGCCAGCCCGATCTGGGACGCCACGGCGCACAGGAGCTTGAGATCGTCCTGATGGAACGCCCCGACGGAACTCTTGTTCTCCAGGTACACGGCCCCCAGGCTGCCTGACTTGCCGAGCAAGGGGGCGCAGGCGATCGAGCGCAGGCCCTGTATCGCGACGCTCTGCCCGTGCGCAAACCGGTCGTCACTCAGGGCGTCCGCGGTGATGATCCCTTTGCGTTCGGTCAAGACCTTGCTGGCTATGGTCGAGGAGAGCACAACCGGCTGTGGGTCGACGATCCGGCCGGGCCTCGCTTGTACGACCACGGGAATCAAGTCCTGCCCCTCGCCCTCGACCAGAAAGAGAGCCGCGCGCTCGGCCTGCGTCGTCTGCAGCAGCATCTCGGCGGCCTTCTGAGCCACCGCCTCGACGGTGTTGAGCGTCGAAATGGCGTTGCTCAGGTCGAACAGGAGCCGGAGCGTATGCTGCTCCTTCTGCAGCTGGGACAGAAGCGAGCTGTCGCCAGTCAAGGTCTCGGAGGTGCGCACCTGCCGCGTGATCTGGGAGACAATCTGGTCATAATCCACCTCGAAGCTGATCGTCAGGTCCCGCACGGGCAGCGGCGCATCGTCCCTGACGACGAAGGTGAGGGTGTGCTGACCGACCTGGATCTGGTCTCCGTCCTCCAGGGTCGCCGACTTGATTTTGCGACGTTTGACGAACGTCCCGTTGTGGCTGCCGAGGTCTGTGTACCGGTACGCGTCGCCCTGTCGGTCGAACTTGCCATGGTGGCGTGACACCCCGGAATCCTCCAGGACGATGTCGTTGTCCGCAGCACGCCCGAGCGAGTACGAGTCTGCGACTAGCGGGAACTCGTTCAGGCTTCCATGGGGCGTCCTGATCTGTAGCTTTGGCATCGGCGGCCTCTCGTCCCCCCGACGGTGGTCCGGTGCCGCGATTATGCCAAAAAAGCGCCAAGGGCAACATGGGATATGCTGGAAGTCACGCATGATGCCCGAGAGCCGAACCCCAGCCGACATCGAAGAATGCTCCGAACAGGTCTAGAGGGGTGCCGCGGACGCCATGGAGCCGCGTCGAAGCGGAATTCGCGCTGCCATCCCGCAACGTCACCTTCCGACAGCGCGGCTCGCTTCATCCGAACCCTTGACACGTTGACCCTTCGGCCCCTTGTCCCTTGCCTCCTGCGCCAGCACTGCGTTGTATTCCCCGCCCACCAGGATCGCCATTCCGGTAAACCAGAACCAGAGCATGAGAACGACGACCGCGCCGAGCGAGCCGTATGTGACGCTGTAGGAATCGAAGAACAGGAAGTAGACGCGCAGCCCGAAGGAAACCGCAAACCAGAGGATCACCCCGACAACGGCTCCCGGCCAGACCCAACGCAGGTCTTGGAACTGGACGTCCGGCCCGAGGCTGTACAGCACCATGAATGCCCCGAGCATGCTGAACGCGATAAACGGCCACTGCAGCAGACTCCACACCAGGACAAAAGCCCCGCCCAACCCGCGCACCCTCGAGATGAACTCGGCCAGTCCGCTGCCATACAACAGCAGGCCCAGCCCGACGATGACCGACGACGACAGCCCCAAGGTCAAGGCTACGGCCAGCAGCCGGGTCTTCCACCAGGGGCGTGTTTCTCTGGCGTCGTAAGCCACATTGAGCGCTTCGATGACCGCCGCCGTGCCGCTCGAAGCCGCCCAGAGGGTAGCAGCAATGCCCAGGGAAAGCTTCGCTCTCCCGCTCTGCTGACCGATCTCCTCGACGACCGTGTAGATCAGTGCCGAAGCCGACGCCGGCGCAAACGTACTCAGATACGACAGGAGCCTGCCCCGCAATTCCTCGTTCCTGGTGAACAGTCCCAGCGCCGTCACGAGACAAATCAGCAGGGGCACCGCGCTGAGGGCGAAGTAATAGGCCAACTTGGCGGCCTGGCCGAAAACGTCGTCTTCGTTCATGGCGCGCCAGACTCTCCCGACCAGGTTTGTCCAGGTCATCCCCTCTGGTTTCCACGCCACAGCAGCCATTTCGGTCCTCGCGCGCTCGGGTGCTCCGGCTAAGCCGTATCCCGGGTGCGCCTCCGGGATCGCCTTCGATGTAAACCATCCCGATGAACACCACGACCGCAGCCGTAATCGGGGTCGCCCGCAGCAGGCCGCAGTCCTGACCACGTCCGTCGGGTCACCGTTGTGGAACCTCAATCGGGAGCATACGGAGGCTTGCCGAATGATACCAGACGGCTCCCGGGCAGTGGGTGGACCCATAATCCAAACTCCTTTCCCCCCCTTTCGATGGACTGGAGCACCCGAACCGACGAGAGAAGAGGTCCAGGCCGGGTCCCGGTGAGCACACCCGGCGACTGGGTCGTGGAGCCCGTGGGTGCGCTGCACCCCGGGACCTGCAAAAGACCCAAACGATCGAATCCGGCTGAAGCTCAGCCCGGCGCCAGGCACTGGATTTGCATTGGAATTCGGGAGGGCCGAATCCATAATATCGGGGCATCAGCAACACGTGTGATCGCCCGATGAGCCGGAAGGGAATGCTCGAAAACAAATACGCACTGATCACCGGCGCGACCCGGGGAATCGGCCGCGCGGTGGCCGAGACGTTCGCCCGCAACGGCGCCCACGTGGCGCTCACGTCGCGCAACGCGCGCGATTGCGAAGCCGTCGCCGCAGACCTGCGCGGGAGGTTTTCCGTAAAGGTGCTGGGGGCGGCGTGCGACGTTTCGGTCCAGGCCAGCGTGTCGGATTTGTTCCGGGAAGTGCGCCGCTGGTCGTCCGAGAGGCTCGACACGCTGGTCTGCAACGCCGGCTTCCCTTTCCTCGACGAACTCTGGAACACGCCGCTCGATCGAACCCCCGCGCAGAACCTCGAACAGTGGTATCTGGAGGTATTTCGCGTCGACACGCTCGGATCGGTGTTCTGCACCTACGAGGCGTTGCCGCTCATGATGCGGCAGGGGGGGGGCACCCTGCTGTACGTGTCGTCCACCCCGGCGCTGGAAGGATTCCAGGGCGCGCCCTACACGGTCGCCAAGGCCGGCGTCCTCGGGCTCATGAAGGATGTCGCACACGGGTACGGGAAGTGGAACATCCGGGCGAACGCGCTGGCCCTCGGTAACATCCACACGTCAGCCACGTTCGACGTGCTGGACGAGGACGTGCAGCGCAAGTTTGCCGAAGACGCCCCGCTGAAGCGATGGGGCACACCGAAGGAAGTCGCCGACGCCGCCCTGTTCCTTGCGTCGCCGATGTCGGGCTACATGACCGGTCAGACCCTCGTCGTCGACGGCGGCACCGTGCGCCGGTAACAAGCCGCGGGGAGCGGCGCTCACCCTATCGTGCCCGTCGCGCTGACGAGCGCGCCGTATTTTCGGGTGCGGGAGCGATAGTCGGCCAGGGCGTCTTCGAAGTCCTCCTCGTCGAAGTCCGGCCAGAGGGCCGGGCAGAAATACAGCTCCGCATAAGCCGCCTGCCAGAGCAGGAAATTCGAGAGCCGCCGCTCGCCGGCCGTCCGAATAATGAGGTCGGGGTCGGGAACGCCGGGGCCGCACAGGCCGGCTTCGAACCGGTTCTCGTCGATCTCCTCAGGACGCAGATCGCCGGCCCTGATACGGCGGGCGAGGTTGCGCGCGGCCTCGAGTATCTCATGACGCGCGCCGTAGTCGAGCGCCAGCCTGAGGTGCAGGCGCCGTCCCCCGCGCGTCGCCTCCTCAGTCGCGCTCAGGGCCTGCCGCACGGTCGTCGAAAGGCGGTCCCTCCTGCCGATGGCGCTCAGCCGAATGTCGTTTTTTACGAGCTCCGGGATTTCTTCCACCAGGTAGCGGCGCAGCAGGCTGAACAGAATGTGGACTTCCTTTGCCGGGCGTTTCCAGTTCTCGCTGGAGAAGGCAAAAAGGGTGAGGATCTCGACATCGTTCCGGCACGCGGCCTCGGTGGCCCGACGCACAGCCTGAGCGCCCACCTCGTGTCCTTTCCAGCGCGGCATGCCCTTCTGTTCCGCCCACCTGCCGTTGCCGTCCATGATGATCGCCACATGCCGGATGAGGCCCATTTCACTGCTCCTTATGCGAAGTTCTTTGCACTATAAAGCGATGGCGCGAAAAAAAACTCTTCCCCCGCACCGCCCGGCTGTGCCGGGCGTCAACTGTGCGAAGGAAGAGGGTTCACCCCTCGCGGGAGCGAGCGCGCGCCGCGGCCGTTGCGGACCTGACCGAGATCCGGGAGGAGGAGCGAGAGGATCTCCAGGTACTCCTCCAGGGCCGAGCGTCCTTCCGCGCTCAGACGGTAAGTGCTGCGCGGCTTTCGCTGTTCGAACTGCTTGTCGCAGGTAATGTAGCCGGCTTCCTCCAGCTTGCGCGCCTGCACGGAGAGGTTGCCGTCGGTGGTCTGCAGGAGGTCGCGCAACTCCGTGAAGCTGAGCGCCTCCTGCACCGCGAGCGCGGAAAGGATGCCGAGACGCAACCGCTCGTGGATGAGCGGGTCGAGTTCGCTCGGCACCGGCCGGCTCTTCAATGTCTTAACCATTGTGCCTCCATGCGATATAGGCTCCAAAAACCAGATGCAGCCACCCGAACCCCACCGCCAGCCAGGTCAGTCCCATCCCGGCTGGGGACAACGCGGAGGCGGTCGCGGCCAGCAGGAAACAGAGTCCCATGTAGCGCACCGGCGCCACGGAAACCTGCCCGCCGTTGGTTATGGCGGCCCCGTAGCAGCCAAGCCAGATCGTCGGCAGCCAGTTGAGGGTGTGGTTCCGGATCGCGAGGTTCGTGAGGATGCCGCCGACAAATAGTGCCGGGCAGAGGCTCCAGAGCAGCTTCCGGACCAGAGGCGCCTGCAGCCGCACCTGGATGAGCCTCGACTTGCGGAAGATGCCGTAAGAGACGAGCGCCACCGACAAGCCGAGCACCACGCCCCAGGTGTCGAGCGCCAGCCCCGGAGCCGAGGGGGCGTCCCAGGGCGCTCCTGTGAACCGAAGATTCACCGCGACGCCGGCCAGGGCGACCATGCCCGGCGCCCACCAGGCATTTCCCGGGCACAGCCGTGAACTGGCCTGCCGCCTCCAGGGTGCGGCGGATGTAAAGCAGGTGCTCGCGGGCCGTTTCAACACTGGGCGGTTCCATCATGCGACACCCTCCGAGTTGGCGGCATCATGGCACCATTTCGCGCCACTTTCAAGTACTTTGTATCATAAAGTAGATTCTGGAGTGCGGCGGCTCGACGCCGCTTTGGTGGCGGCGCCTGGGCGCCGCCACCTCCGACCGTGTCAGGTGAGCCGCCGCACTCCAGATTGTGTTTCACTGCTTTCACTGCGGCTTCCATTGCAGCCCCAGGGCCGCTGAGCTATATTCGCGCCTTATGCGCAAGACACTGCTGGTCGCGACGCTCGTTCTGGCGCTCCCTTCCCATGGCTGGTCGGCGGAGCCGCAGGTCCCGCTGGTCAAGGCGTGGATGGTGACTCCGTTCATCGTGCTGCTGCTGGCCATCGCGCTCGTCCCGTTCATCAACCGCCAATGGTGGGACAGGTATTACCCGCATGTCTCGCTCGGGCTGGGCTTCGCTGTGCTCGCCTACTACACGCTCTACCTGGACTACCACCGGATGGTGCATGTAGGGCTGGACTACCTGAGCTTCATCGCACTGATCGGGTCGCTGTTCGTAGCGGCCGGGGGGATTTTCCTGCACAGCGAGCGGCATGCCACGCCGCTGATGAACACCGCCCTGCTCGCCATCGGCGCCGTCGTGTCCAACCTGGTCGGCACGACGGGCGCCTCGATGCTGCTGATCCGCCCGTTCATCCGGATCAACAAGCCGCGTATCCGCGGCTTTCACGTGGTGTTCTTCATTTTCGTCGTCAGCAACATCGGCGGCGCCCTTACGCCGATCGGGGATCCCCCCTTGTTCCTGGGCTACCTCAACGGCGTGCCATTCCACTGGACCATTTTCAACCTCTGGCACATCTGGCTGCTCGCGCTGATACTCGTGCTGCTGGTGTTTTTTGTGATCGACAGCTACTCCTACCACCGCTGGGTGGAGCGGAAGCACCGCGCGGTGCGCGGCAGCCGGTTTCGCCTGATCGGCGCGCAGAACTTCCTTTTCCTGTTCATCATACTGGCCGCGGTGTTCGCCGGTTCCCCGGTTCGCGAACTGATCATGGTCGGTGCCGCGGCCGCCGCCTACAGGTTCGCCCGCAAAGAAGCCCTGCACGCAAACGAGTTTACCTTCGTTCCGATCAAGGAAGTGGCCATATTGTTTGCCGGGATCTTCGCGACGATGGTGCCTGCGCTGGACTGGCTGGCGCTGAACGCCGACCGGCTGGGGATCCGCTCGCCGGGGCAGTACTACTGGGGGTCCGGGCTGCTGTCAAGCTTCCTGGACAATGCCCCCACGTACCTGAATTTCCTCAGCGCGGCCCTGGGGCTGCACCAACTCACCCTCGGGGACCCGTCCCACATGAAAATCCTGATCGCCGAGCACGGGCGCTTCCTGCAGGCGGTCTCGGTAGGCTCGGTCTTCTTCGGGGCCAACACCTACATCGGCAACGGCCCGAACTTCATGGTGAAGTCGATCGCCGAGCACGCGGGGGTCGAGTGCCCGTCGTTCTTCGGCTACATGGTCAACTACTCGATCCCGGTTCTGATCCCGGTGTTCACCGTGGTGTGGTTCTTGTTCTTCAGGTGACGCTCAAACCTTCGTTCCCCAAGCCACCGATCCCATTCTTCACTGGATTATGCGAAGCTTCGAGGTGTCGGCATAGCGCAGGTGCGCGGGCTCGCGCCGGTCGAAGTGGATGCGCCCGTCGAACAGCATATCGAACTTGGCGGTAGTCTCCCGGCTTCAGCTCCCGTTTGAGCGTGGCCGCGGACTGACCCTCGGGCGGACCGCGCGACAGCCGGTCCCGCGGCCGTTGTCGATGGACAGCTGCGTGCCGTTGAACAGCTCGGGCTTGTCTCCCTTGTTCTCGACCGTGACGGACATCCTGCATTTCTTGCCCGATCTTCGCCTCGCAATCGAACGAGTCGATGGTGATCACCATCTGGTATTCCCGGAACTGGATACCCTTAAGGTCCTTGTAGCTGACCACATCCTGGGACAGGACGGGCATGACAGTAACGCAGCGCTGGCAAACGACATGCGGCTGTCTTGTCATGGCGCACTTCCTGTTCTCCGAGGCAAGCTGCGACACCGTCACGGAGTTCTCGGAGCTCCGAGCCTTCCGTGGACGTCTGGTTTCCCCGTTCGTGGTTTTCATCAGTTTTCCGGCGGAACGAAATCGACCGCGACCGGGTCGCCGTCGCGTCGGCTCCCCAGGGGTTCGGTGGAACCGAGACCACGACCGGAACCGCGGGTTTCCGGGGACCGCACTGGATGCTGGAACGATCTCCGGCGTGTAGCTCGTGAATGCGATATCGCGCGGGCATCAGACCGGAACGAGGCGGCGGCCCCGGCCTGGACGATGAGGCTCATCTGCCCCACCCGGTACACATCTCGACGAGCATCCCCGAGACTGTTCGGCGGCGTCCGGCTGGGTGGTTCAACAACGGTGCCGCCGCCGGCCTGC
>CAVZBT010000020.1:0-52341 GCA_963773605.1 uncultured Acidobacteriota bacterium | reverse complement strand
AGACGGAACTCTTCCCGCAGCGCTGGATTATCCGCGTACTCTCCGCGCCAGAACGTGGCGCGGGTGATGAGGGCAACATGTCCGGACGCCTCTCGTTCAACGCAAAGATGACGGGCTTCGAGATAAATCGCGACGCCGTGAGGCTGCAATACTGCGGCAAGCGTGTCGGCCGGATCTGCTGGCCGATCCTCTCCTGCACGGCAAAGCGCCTCGCGAATAATCGTACCAGGCGGGTGAGCTTGGAGATGCCGATAATGTGCTCGTGGGCAATATAGGCCACATGGGCCTGGCCCTCGGCCCCGGGTTCGATCCGGACGGCCACAAACACCGGGCCGTCGAGGCTACCGCTCATTCAGCGGGGCGGGTCGGGCCGCCCCCCTCCGCTGCGTCCGACGCAACGCACGCTTGACTTTCGCCAGTCGCCGGCCGAAGAATCCGGGCACCGATGGAGTTTTCGACTGTGGCAAGAAGAGATGTGAGGAGATCACCTGCTCCTTACAGTTGGGGGAGATGGTTTTCTGTCCTGGCCTGTGCCGCGATTGCGATCCCCTTCTGTCCCCGTGCCGTGTCCGCCCAGGGTGTTATCCAGTGGGTCGAGGTTCAGCTCGTCCTCGAGCTCCTCGGGACGGGCGGAAGTCACGTACCAGACCCGCTGGCGTACCGCAGGGACGATGCATGGTTTCTATTTCGAAGGGGAGGCGGCCCCCCCCGATTTCCATGGCGGAGAGGCAGAGTTGCCGAACGGCACCCGGGTGCCTCTGGCCATCACCGCGGTCGAGTCTGGTCGATGGGATATCGTTCTGTCCGGGGGACGGGCCTGGGAGCCCAGGGGAGGCGACCTACACCTTCAGCTATGGGGCCGACCTCGCGGCATCCGGCCTGGTCGAGGCCACCAGGGCCGACGACGGCTCGGGAACTGATCGTCCTCAACTGGTCGCCGGTCTCCTGGGATGCACCGCTCGGGCACCAGACGCTCATGGTGACCTTCACCCCGATGCCGGCCCCCCGGCGAGGCGACGTGTCCTTTGAGGAGGCCGCCGCCGCCGGCTTTCGGACCGAAGCCTTCGTCAACGCCCGTTACCGAATCAGCTATAGGGGGGTGGGTCATCTTCCGGCACTTTGGGTGCGATTCCATCGGGACGGGATACCGGCGGGAGAGAATCATCGGGTCCAGATCTACCTCCCCGCCGGTCCCTTCGAGGGAGTGGTGCGCGCGACCCGCAACCGCGAGGCAGCCAGGGCTGAGGAGGAGTTGCGGGAGCGCGAACTCCTGCAACAAGCCCGGCTGGCCGAGGAGCGGGCTCAGGAACGCGATCGTCTCATGCAGGCATGGATCTCGCCCGCAGCCATTGTCCTCATGCTGGCCTTCCTGGCCCTGGCGGCTCTCAAGCTCAAGGGGATTGCCAGGGCGCAAGCCACCGCTCCCGACATCCTCTGGGAGCGGGATGACTGGGAGCCGCCGCGGCTGCGCCTTCAGACCTTCCGGAAAGCCGGCAAGGTAGCCGAGCTCAGCCATATCGAGGCCTTGACTCTCCTCGGCCTGCCGTTCCAGGTTATCCTCGCCCTATTGTTGGACCTCCTCGCCGCCCGTGGACTGATCAGGCGCGAATCCGCGGGGAAAGCCCTGCGCTTGGCCAGACAGGGGACGGAACCACCGGATGGCGAACCCTACCTGGCGTTTGTATGGAAGGAACTGCAGCCCGAATCAGCCCCGCCCCCGGCGGACCTCGCCGCACGCCTGGGGGAGCTGCTGGTCGGCACAGTGCAGCGCAAGGCCTGGGACGCGGACCTGGACGCCACCCGCCGGCACTACAGGCACGTGTTCGGTGAACTCTTCCCCGATGTCGCTGCCGTTGAGTCCCGCCGCTACGAGTCGCCGACGGATGACTATGCCGAATACTACCCGTGGTGGGTATCCAGCCACCATACGGCAGGACCGGGCGTGTGGCGAGGCGATGGGCCCGCTCCATTGACGGGAGGCGCCGGGAGTTTCGGAGGGGCCGGTGCCTCGGGTTCGTTCGCCGCGCCCCTTGCGGCCCTCGGCCCGGAGCCGGCCAAGGCTTCCATGGGGGCCTACGGTCCGGAGGACTTGGTTGCTTCCTACGAGCACGCCGCCTGTCATTCGGCCTGCCACAGTGCATGTCACAGTGCGTGTCACTCTGCTTGCCACAGTGCCTGTCACAGCGCCTGCCACTCGGCTTGCCACAGCGCGTGCCACTCGGCCTGCGTCTCGGGAGGTTCGCATTGAGCCGCTGGTTCCCAAACCGTGCCGAAGCGTCATCACTTCGATTTCTCATCCCGATGCCGGGGCTGCTGGCGCGCTTCTCGACCTCGGGGCTCCTCCTCCTTGCCGGCTGCAGCCTCTCCTGCCTGGCCGGGAGCACGTTTCTTCAGCACCTCGGACTGGGGATGATCCTGGCCGGGCACCTGCCTCTTTGGGTTCGCACGGTGACAACCGCCCCGGGAGGAGCGACCCCTAAACACGAGGATACGTGGGTGCCGGTTGAAGACGCCTGGCTCGAGCGTGTCACGGGCTACGAGCGTCGCGGCGAACGCTGGGACACGACACCTTGGGACATTTCCAACCGTGGGGGAGCTTTCACACTCGCCGCCCTGCTGATCGTTTGCGCCGGAATCCCCTATGTCCTGAGCATGTCCCTCGAGTCGCCCACCCTCGGCCGGATGTCTCGAGCCGTCCTGTTTTTCCTGGTGCCCCTCTGGTTCAACGGGATGCGCACCGTCTGGAATCCGAGTGAGCTCCGCAAAAAGGGGGAAGCCCTTGCAGTCGCCAGGGCGGCGGTCGAGGAAACCGCCAAAGGCGACTTCGAGTTCGTGCCGATGCTGGCACTGCGCCAAGGCGCCAGGGGCAGCTATCCCGTTGACGCTCGCCTCATGCTGCGGCCTGCCCTCGAGGACCCATCAGGGTTCCTCGGGGTGCAGTTCCAGGTATCCATTAACAGCGTCAAGGGCAAGGATTACCCCTACTTCTACGCGGTAGTGCTCGGCCGCGGCAAGTTCCGTCTGCCGCAGGTCAGGGGACGCAGGTCAGTTCATGATGTGGACCTGGTCTTCGAGCTGGGCGAGAAGGAAGAGGTCCGTTTCCTGGTCATCCGGCAGCACGCCGACACGGGCGGCGGCTGGCACACCGAACCGGAACACGTACGCATTATCGCGCGCGAAGCGCTCCGTCTGGGGCGCGACGCCCGCGCTGGAAACAGCGGTGAGGCATCGGCATGATCCGCCTCGTGAGGCAGGTCCGGCCCGCGCCGTCGGCTGCCCCACCCAATTCCCTCTGGGTGGACGTGTCGCCGTATCAGCCGCACCCCGTTGATTTGCAGTGGGTGGACGAGCTGGTTGCCGGGGCCAGGGCGCACCTCGTCGTCCGGCCCGAGGACGAACTGCTCATCCTCGTACCCAACACGCCTATCAAGGTCAACAAGACCGCCCTGCGTATCCTGTCCGCTATGCTGCGCGACGGCGCGGGAATTGCCGATGTGCTCGCCCGCGAGGGGGACACTCCACGCCGGCGGAGCGATATCCACGACTTCTTCACCGACCTTTCGGCCTGGCTCCGGGGTGATCTTGGAGAGGGTGAGGGGCGGAGAGCCGTGCTCTGCGAGCCCTTCAGCCGCGATTTCTGCCGCTACCCGCTGCTGTCGGAGATAGCCCTGACCTACGACTGCGATCTCGCCTGCGCCTTCTGTTACGCCGGGTGCGGGTCCACCGGCGATCCAGGGGAGGCCGGTCGGATGCTGGTGATGAGCGACGACCAGGTATGCCGGGTGCTGGAGATTATCCGGCACGAGGCCCGCTGTCCGAGCGTCAGCTTCACCGGAGGTGAGCCGACGCTGCGCACCGGGCTGCCGCGTCTGGTGCGACGCGCAAAGGACCTCGGCCTGGCAGCAAACTTGATCTCCAACGGCCAGCACTTGGACGATGCCCTCACAGGCAGGCTTGCCGCGGCCGGACTCGACTCGGCGCAGCTCTCCCTGGAAGGGCCCGATGACTCGACCCATGACCCTCTCGTCGGCCGGGAGGGGGCGTTCAGGCGGCTCTGGCACGGGGTCGAACGTCTCCAGGCCAGGGGCGTCCGGGTGCACACCAACACGACCGTGAACCGACGCAACATCGAGTGCTTGGAGGGAATCGTGGACTTGGCGGCCGAGCGCGGCCTGCAGCGCGTAACGATGAATCTGCTGATTCCTTGCGGACGGGCCGCTTCCGATCCCGGCTTGAGAGTCTCATACAGCGAGATAGGCGAGAGCATACTGCGGGCAAGAGCAAGGGCCGAATCCCGCAGAATCGGGTTCGTCTGGTACTCCCCCGTGCCGCTCTGCATCTTCAACACGATCGCCCACGGCATGGGCAACCGTGGATGCGCCGCGGCCGATGGTCTGCTCCACGTGGCCCCTTCGGGCGACGTCTTACCCTGCTCGAGCTTTCCACCCGGCGAGAAACTGGGGAACCTCCTCCGGCAGGATTTCGCCGCGGTGTGGCAGTCGCGCCAGGCGCGTCTCCTGCGTGACAAACGCATGATGCCTGCCGGCTGCGACATGTGCGCCCACGCCGACGCCTGCCAGGGGGCGTGCACCCTCTACTGGCGTGCGGTGGGTCACGCCGAGCTGGCGGGCAGGGCACCGGCGCCGACCCTTCCCGGCGAAGCCAACCCGGAGCCCCGCGACCAACGAGTGCCGCAATCTGGCGCTGGGACACGCCATCAAGCCCTTTGACCTGTTCTGCACGTCTGTATGCCGTGGGACGCGCGTCAGCCGAGCAGGGTTTCGACCGCCCGGCGCACGGCGTAAGACACTCCGAGCAGGGGGTGCTGCCGCAGTTCCGCGAGGTGCCGCGCCCGTCCCTTTGAATCCTTCAGGGTGGAGGCTGCGTGCACGAGCACCGCGAGAGCCATGGCGATTTCGCTGGGCCGTTTGAGGGCGCGCGCAATGGCCAGGGCTTCGGCGGCGCGCCGGCGGGCCAGCCTGGGCTCGCCCGCCCGGAGGTCGCCGTCGGCGGCGCGGGTCAGGAGGTAAGCGAGCCGGTGCTTCGCATCGGCGGCGCGCAGTTCGCCCAGGGCCCGTTCCAGGTCCTCGCAGGCCCCCGCGCGGCCGAGCGCACGCCCCGACAGGGCCGCGAGGGCCCGGGCAAAAGGCGCTTCGCTCCCTTCGCGCAGCCTGGTGCCCAGGCTGATGAGCTCCTCGCTCAGCTGCAAGGCGCGGGCGTAGTCCTGCCGCTGAAGCTGGACCATGACCAGGTGTTCGAGCGAGTGGAACTCGTCCAGGCGGTTCCCTTCGGCGCGAGCCAGCAGGCGCGCCTGTTCGAACAGCAAGGCCGCCTCGTCGAGCACGCCCTCATGCAGACGGAGCATCCCCTCCGCATCGGGGATGGCGGCCGGCCTTATGTCGAGCGTGGCCGAGAGAGCCGCGGCCTGCATCACCAGCGACTCCGCCCTGGCCAGGTCCCGCTCGAGCAGCGTCAGGCAGCGAGCCGCTTCGGCCATGGCGACCACCCGCTCCCTGTCGCCGGAGGACCGGCTGATCTGTTCAGCACGCAGCATGTGTCGTTCGGCGTCGGGCCACTCTCCCTGCTCCCAATGCAGATACCCGAGCATGTGAAAACCGAGCCGCGCATGTTCGAAACAGCCGTGGTCGAGAGCGAGCTCGGCCAACTGCTCGATCTCCTTGATGGCTTTGTCGCGCGATTCCGGCCGCCGTGCGACGATGCGAATGTGCACCAGCTCGAGCAGCCGCTGCGGGCGTTCGGCCCCGCTCAGCTGCTCCGCATAGTAGATGCCGCGACGAGCCAGCGCTTCGGCCTCGGTATTGGCGAAAACCCGCAGGCAACGCCGGGCAGCCGCCACGCATGCTCTCGCGGCCATCGCCCCATCCCCACCCAGGGCCGCGTGGCGGGCGATCTCCTCGGCCAAACCCTCGCACCTGCCGGACATGCCGTTCAGGCACCGGGCCACCTGAAGGTGCATGAGCCGGCGCCGCGGCTCGGACAGGTCGGCGTAGACCACCTGCCGGACGACGCCGTGCGCGAACGCGTACTCCGCGCCGCGCTCCGGCTTCGCCATCCCGACCAGCAGGGCGTGGCGTTCGAGTGTCTCGAGCGCCGCAACCAGCTCTTCGGCTCCGGCGCCGGCCAGCTCGGCAATTACAGGAAGGCTGAAGGTTGGGCCCAGCACCGCGCACCAGCGCAAGACATCGAGAGCTCGCGCCGGAAGGCCGCCGATGCGCTCCCTCACCAGGTTCGAGAGTGTCGGTGGCAGCATATCGTGGCCGCGCGTGAGTGAACGCGCGGCCTCGAGGGCAAACAGCGGATTGCCCGCGCTGAGGCTGTAGGCGAAGTGCCCGTCCGCGTCGGGAGCCAGGGAGCGGGCCAGCCGGGCTGTCTCATCCGGACTCAGCGGCAGGAGCCGGATCTCTTCGAGAAGCCCGTCCCGGCGCAGGTTCAGCAGGAGCCGTTGCACGGGGCCGTTGTCCGGCAACTCTCCCTCCCGCGCCGCCAGGGCCACGAGCACCGGGCGATGGCGGTTCATGCGGGACGCGTAATGCAACAGTGCCGCGGAGGCCTCGTCGCACCACTGCATATCGTCCAGGAAAATAAGCACCGGCGGAGCACTGTGGGCCCGGGCGGCAATAAGCTCGACCACTGCCCCGAACACCTGTTCGCGGCTGCGCTCGTGCGCATCGTGGTAGGGCAGCTCCGGCAGCAGTACCGACAGATCCGCCCCGATCGTGCTCCCGACGGAAGATGCCGGCAGGCACCCCAACGCTTCGGTCCAGGGACCGTAAGGCCTAGTCTGCTCCGCTTCATAGGCACGACCCTCCAGGACGGTGCCGCCCAAACCGCGCACTTCCGCCACCAGTTCACTGGCCAGCCGGGTTTTCCCGATCCCGGGCTCGCCCGTCAACAGGAGAATGCGCTCAAGCCGCCGTGCGGAAACATCCGCGAGCGCCGAGCGGAGGCGCTCACGGTCCGCGTCCCGGCCGACAAGCTCGGCCGGATGGTCCGCCGAGGATTGAACGGGACGTTCCGGCTCCCATTGCGGGTGCGCCTCCGCCCCGGAAATCGCCGCCCCCGCGCGTATCGGCGAGCTGGGCCGCGCAACGAGAAGTCTGCGCGCCTCCTCGAGTTCTTTCGAGCGGGGCGCACCCAGCTCCTTCAAGAGCCGGTCTGAAGCGGCATGCTGCTGCTCCGCCTCCGCACGCTTCCCTGCCGCGGCAAGGAGCCGGACCAGGTTTGCGTGTGCGCTCTCGTTGAGCGGGTCGATTCTCACGAGCACGCGCGCGTAAGGGAGCGCATCCCTCGGCCTGGACGAGAGGCGCGCGATCAGCGCGCCGAGTATCGCGGCGTGTTCCGTTCTGGCCTGCTCGCGCTCCGCGATACACCAGGAATGAAAGTGATGAAAATCCGGCAGGTCGAGCCCCTCCAGGAACTCTCCCCGGAACATGGCCGCGAGCTTCTCCAGCTCCTGCACGGGTTTGGCTTCAGTTCCCCTCGCAAGGGACTGGCGCAACTCAGAGAGGTCGACCGCCGCCTCTTCGGGCTGAAATGCGACGGTGCTGCGATCCGCCAGGATCCGGCAGGTGCCGGGCTCATTCACGAGCGTGCGCAACCTGCTCAGGCTCCAACGCAGCGCCCCCCTCGGGTCGTCCGTGACGTCCCACAGCAGCTCGCAGAGGCGCTCGCGCCGGTGCGACCGCCCCGTGACCACCAAGAACGCGAGCAGCGCCCGCGTCTTCTTCGACTGCGGCAGCTCCAGGCGCCGCGAGCCGCGCGCAACTTCGAGCTCTCCCAGCAGGCGAACGGCCAGCTGTGCAGGTTGCGGCATGGTTTTTTCCAGGTTCGGCCGAACACTCGGGAGGGGAATTTCACACGAATTCTAGATCAAATTCCACTCAGCTTCAAACGCAGGCTCACACGGTCCCGCCACAAGATTTCCTACGGCAGAAGAACCCAAACGGGAAAAAGGAGGAGGATAAAATGAACCACCAATTCACCTATCAAGGTGCGCTGGCCGCTTCGGAGAAGGTCAACTGGCGCGTCGAAGACCTCATCGGGGGGGACAAGACGCTCGATTTCACGAGACCTTTCCTGCCCGAGTCCCTGGCACGCGTGGAGCCGCTTTCGTTCCTCAGCGCCGATGAAAAGCTGACCCTGAATCAGATCCGGGGGAATGGTTACCTGTACACATTCGGCCTGGTGGAGGAATTCATCCTCCCGTTCGTACTCGATCACGCCCGTCCTCAGTTGAACGGCGACGATTACCGGGTGCGGGCGCTGCTGCGCTTTGCCGGGGAGGAGGCCAAGCACATCCACCTCTTCAAGTGCTTCCGGCAGGAGTTTCGTGCCGGTTTCGGCAACGAGTGCGAGGTCATCGGCCCGCCGCGGGAGATAGCGCAGGCGGTGCTGGCTCACCATCCGCTGGCTGTGGCGCTCACGATCGCCCATATCGAGTGGATGACCCAGCGCCACTACCTGGACAGCGTGCGGACCGACGACAACCTCGATCCCCAGTTCAAGAGCCTCCTGAAACATCACTGGATGGAGGAAGCGCAGCACGCCAAGCTGGACACCTTGATGATCGAGGCGCTGCGCGAGGCGTGCGGCGACGCCGAGGTCGTTGCGGCGCTCGACGAGTATGTCGAGATCGGCGGTCTGCTCGACGGCGGCCTCATGCAGCAGGTCCGGTTTGACCTGGAGAGTCTCGAGAGGGCCGCCGGGCGCACGCTGCGCGAAAGCGAGCGCGAGGAATTCATCGAGGTCCAGAAGCAGGCCATCCGGTGGACCTATCTGGGTTCCGGTATGACGCACCGGAACTTCCTGGCGGCTCTGGAAGACCTCCACCCCGCGGCACGGGCGAAGGTGGAAGCGATCTCGCAGGCCTTTTGTTGAGGGGACCCGTCCCGATACCCGCACGGCCACAGGGCCGCGCGTCAATGGTAGTAGACCAAAAGCAATTACTTTAAGGAGACACGACATGACAGCGGCAAAAACCGCAAACCGCATCAACGGACTGGACCTGGATGCTCTTCAGGACGTGGTCAGGACGGTCGAGCAGGACCCGTCCAAAGGGATCGTCGAATTCCGGGTCAGAACCGAATGGCGCGGCCAGGCCCGCAGCGAAGCGATGGTCGAGTCCTATACGCTGGGCGGAGTAAAAATCCCGCGCAGCTTCAGGATAAGTGCCGACGAACCGCTCGAACTGCTGGGCCAGAACACCGCTCCGAACCCGCAGGAATTGCTGATGGCGGCGCTCAACGCGTGCATCATGGTGGGGTACGTGGCCGGGTCCGCCGTCAATGGCATCACGCTCGAGGAACTCGAGATCGAGACCGAAGGTTCGCTCGATCTGCGCGGTTTCCTCGGGATCGACGAGAAGGTGGTGCCGGGATACGAGAGCATCCGCTACACGGTCCGGCTTCAGGGGAACGGCACCCCCGAGCAGTTCCAAGCCATCCACGAGAATGTCATGAAGACGTCGCCAAACTTCTTCAACATCTCGCGCCCGGTCCGGATCGACGCCAGGCTCGAGGTGCGCGAGCGCGCAAAGCGATAAACTGAACGGGCGTGAACGGGACCGCGGCTGAACGCCGCGGTCCCGTACTACCGGAGTCCGATCGCCAGGAGATTGCCTTGTGTGCGCACCAGCAGCACGCCCTGGGAGATCGCGGGCGTCGCCATGCACACTTCCCCGAGAGAGTTTTTCGCAAGCAGATCATAGTTCGACCCGGCTTTGACGACAAAGACATCACCGTCCTCGCTGGTGATATAGATCTTCCCATCCCCTGCGACCGGAGAAGCGGTGAATGCTCCTCCTGCTCCGAGACGCTGCTGGTATCTCCGGTCGCCGGTTTTCAGATCATAGCAACACAGCACACCGTTCCACCTGCAGTTGTAGAGGTACCCCCCGTAGGCGAGCGGGGTCGCCATGTAAGCGCCTTCCTTGCTCATCCAGGCCACGTAGTCGTTCGAGGTCTGGTTTTCCTGCAGGGAAATGTCCCCTCTGGCGCCCAACCGGATTGCGTACACAGGCGCGAGACTGCCGTGGGCGCCGGTGATGTAAGCCATGTCGCCGAACACGACCGGCGTGGGGACCGGAATGTCTCCACCCCCGCGCATTCTCCAGAGTTCTTTGCCCGTAAGCGCATCGTAACCGCCGATATGCTTGAAGCCGTTCACCACGATTTGAGCACCCTGCCCCGACCTGTAAATCGAAGGCGTGCTCCAGGTGGGGTAATCATCCCGCGGGGTGCGCCAGAGTTCACTTCCGTCCTTGATGCTGAAGGCGGCGAGGAATGAGTTTTTCAGCACGTCGCATTGCGTGATGACCATGTTGTCGTGAATCAAGGGCGAACTGGCAAATTCCCATTGTGCCGCAGGCATGACGAAAAAGGCCGAATCCAGTACGCCCAGGTCTTTCGACCAGAGCAGTTTCCCTTTCAGGTCGTAGCAGTAGAGCCCCTCGGATCCGAAGAATGCAACCACGTGTTCGCCGTCGGTGGCCAGCGTTGCATTCGCATGCGTTGATTTCGGATGCCTCTTCACCCTGGGGACTCCCGAGTGCGCCGTTCTCTCCCAGATGACCTTTCCGGTTTTCTTGTCGATGCAATACACGACCCAGCGATGGACCGAGTTGTCATCGACAGACCCGACCTCGCCATAGAGTCCGGTTTTCAGTTTCGGTGCGCCCCGGGCGCCGATCGAGGTCGAAACAAAGACTCGGTCTCGCCATACGATCGGGCTCGAAAGGCCGAGGCCCGGTATGGGGGTCTTCCAGCGGAAATGCTCGGATTTCTCGATGTCCCAGGTGGTTGGCAGCGGGTACCCCTCTGCCACTCCGGCGGCGTCGGGACCGCGGAACGAGGGCCAGTCGACGCCCTGAGACGGTTTGTTGTCCGGCGGCGGGAGTGCATACGCAAAGGACAGCACAAACACGGAAACAACGACTCGCAGGCTGACGAACGACATGGCGCACTCCTTCCGGGACTAGTCGATGGGAACAGGCGTCCGGCCCCCGGGGCGACCGGGTCCATGTTCGCGGCCGAACCCCGAGGACGGGAACTGTGGCTCAGATTGCCTGGTTTCCGCAGGCTGATCTGATACTGGAACGCGTTGTTCAGAGGCCCTCGCCGGTGCGTGTCTTCATCGTCAAGAGAAAAATCACGTTGGCTTTCTTGACGTTCAGGTTTTCGAATATTGGGGTCCTGTGCTGACCTTGTGGCCGAAGCGTTCGGCATGGGCGCGATCCGGATATCGGCCACATCCCCGAACAGCACATCGCCGCCCGCAGGCACGTTGATGCGAACCTGACGCAGCGCGTCGACGTCACTGCGCACTCCGGGAATACCCCATACCACGACGTCGCTTATCTGCTGGGCTTCGTAGAGCTCGCCCACCTTGGTGCCCTTGACCAGGGTAGTCGCGGCCCGCCGCACGTCGCCCGGCGTCAGGCCGAAGCGCTGGGCCGCGTCATCGCGCAGCCGTATCTCCAGCTGCGGCACGAGAACCTGTGGCTCGACCTTCAGGTTCGTCACTCCCGGGATGGAGCTCACGACCTTTCCGGCTTCCTCGGCCTTGGAGCGCAACACATCCAGGTCAGGACCGTAGATGCGTACCACGACAGAGGCCCCCGCGCCGGTCAGCACTTCCTTGATCCGCTCCTTCAGGTACGTCAGAACATCGCGATAGAGGCCGGGGTAGCCGTCGACCACCTCTTTGATCTGCGCCACGGTCGGATCATACGGCGCGGCGGGATCGATGCTGATCCAGAGCTCGGTGAAATTCGGACCAACCACCTCGTCGGCGACTTCGGCGCGTCCTATGTGGGCGCCGAAGTTGCGGACCCCCGGGATGGCCCTCAACTCCTTGCTGACTTTCACGGTGATCCGCTGCATAGCCTCGAGAGACGTCCCGGGTTTCTCGACCCAGTGCATCAGGAAATCGGTCTCCTTGAAGTTGGGCAGAAACTCCTCGCCGAGAAACGGGATGCCGGCGAGGGCACCCGAGAAGCACAATCACGCAGATGGCCGCCGCCCATGCCGGATGGCGCACCAGTCCCGGCAACAGGGAGCGGTAGCCGCGCTTGAGCTTGCGGGTCAGCGGAGCGATCCCGGCGCACGCTCTCCGCGGCCCGCGGCAGCAGCAGCAGCGCACAAGGCCGGCGTGAGCGTCGAGGGCAACGCCGAGCGAGGCCAGCATCGCCAGCACGTAGCGACATCGGCCAGCGGCCGGAAGAAGGATCCCGACAACGCCCTCGAGAAAGAACACCGGCACGAACACCAGTGACGACGATCAGGGTCGCGTACACGATCGCGCTGCGTACTTCGAGCGAGGCCTTGAGGACGACCTGGAACGCCGGCTCGGGCCGGGGCAGGGCGCGGTTCAGCCGGAGACGGCGCATGATGTTCTCGACGTCGATAATCGCGTCATCGACCACCTCGCCGAGCGCGATCACCAGGCCGGCGATTACCATGGTGTTGATGGAATACCCGCGATAATGCAGAACCATGGCCGCCGCGAGCAGCGACAGCGGGATCGCCAGGAGGCTGATGAGCATCGTCCGCCACTCGAACAGGAAGACCGCCAGCACCACCACCACCAGGATGCAGCCGACCAGGAGCGCCCGGTTCAGATTCGCCAGCGCCATTTCGATGAACGTCGCCGGCCGAAAGATCGTGGAATCGATCTCGACGTCCTTGAGTCCCGGCGTCAGCGCTTCCAGGGTCGCCTCGACGTTGCGCGTCACCTCGAGCGTGTTCCCTTCCGGCTGTTTCTCGACGATCAGCAGGAGGCCCGGCCCGTCGTTGATGACGGCGTCGCCGATAGGCGGCGGAAAGCCTTCAACCACTTCGGCAACCTGGCCGAGCTGCAGGGGAGCCCCGTGCCGGAACGCCACCGGGATGCGGGCGAGATCCTGCGGAGTGGTCACGGGCGACACGTGCGTGATGGCCAGGCGCTGATTCGGCGTGTCCAGAAAACCGCCGGTAGCCGGGGCGACGGCGTCACGGGCGGCCCGCACGACTTCGTCCAGCGTGACGTTGTGCCCGCGGAGGCGATCGGGATCAACCAGCACCTGCAGCTGGCGGTCCCGCTCGCCCCAGATGGCGACGTTCGCCACCCCGGGGATCGCCATCAGGCGCGGCCGCATCGTCCAGCGCGCCAGCGTGGTGAGCTCCATCTGCGACAGCTTCCGGGACGACAGTCCGATCTTCATCACGCGGCTCGTGGAGGAGAGCGGCGACAGAATCACCGGAGGCTTTGAAACCGCCGGGAGCGTCCCCGCCACAATGGCGAGCCGCTCCTGCACCAGCTGGCGAGACCCCATCAGGTCGGCGCCCTCCTGGAAAATCAGCAAAGGGCGGCACCGGCGCTGCAGCCCGGGGCTGAATAGCCCTCGTGTTTGGATCTTGCGCATGCACAGGCGCCGCGCTGGAGGCGCCCGCGAGCAACAGCATCAGCAGACCTGTTCTCTTCTTCATGGAGCAACCACACGTATTTGGTTTTGGCGGCCCCCGGGTATTCTCGGCACGGCGGCAAAATGGTGCCACCCGGGAAGGCGACCCTCAGCCACTCTTGCGCGAATGTGCCCATTCTAATGCTGTTTGCCCGTTGTTGTGCAGGTTTGATTTCGGCGTCGTCGGATTTGTTGGATCGTGCGGACAAGAAAAGGGTGCTGGCACGTCCGGCGTGGCCCGGCGTCCCTTGCTCGCTTGAAGTCGTGATCGGACTGCGGCAGCATAGTCGCGTGAGCCGCTATCGCGCTGTTGCCGCCGCCGTCTATGTTGTCGCGTTCACGACCGTCCTGGCATGGTGGATCAAAGGCGATCTCGAGATGGGATGGCTGATTGGCGCCCCGTTGCTGGTGGCCGGTGCGGGCCTGATCGGACTGTCGACCGCGTTCCTGTTGCGGCGCTTTATCCCGATCCTCATCGCCACGGGAGCTTCGGTGGTGCTCGGCATGGTCTTCGCCTGCATCGCCCTCCAGACACCCAATGGGTGGCGGGTTGATCCGCCCCGCGAAATGGCTCGCGCCGCAGCGGAGTTTTCCCAGGACCGCCCGGCGGTTGAGGCTGCCGTCAGCCGAGTGACCGGGTTGCCGGTCGAAGTCATGGAGACAAGGATCGAGACCCAGCCGGGATGGGTTTCCAAAGAAGGATTCAGCTTCCGCCTCCTGCGCCGCCCCGCCGGTGCGGCCGTCGTTGCGAGTTTCGCGGCCGGCCCGACGGATTCCGTAACGTTCCGCATGGTTGAGCAGGAGGGTCAGTGGGTGCCCGTTGCGCACATTCCAGGGAACGCAGGCGGAATGACGTTGCGCCAGGCCGCATTCGAACGGCGGTTCCCCTCTGTCCCGCTGATCGAGGTGGGCGGGCAAGGCCCCCATGCACCGGGCGCCTTGCTGCTTGTGCGTGCGGCCAGGAGTGCAACGGACTGGGAACTCGTGCTGTTCCGCGTCGCCTCCAAGGGCAGACCGCTGGACGAGGTAAACCGCTTCAGCCGAGCGGACATTTTGCGGGAATTCGAGAAGTATGTCGCTGAACGGGGTCTGGGGCGTGTCGGACAGGTCTTCATGCATTATCAACCGTCCGGTTCGTATCCGGTGCTATTTCTCAATGCTCCCGTGTTCCGTTTTTTCGGCACCCTGGACCACCCCGCCTACGGCAGCATCGGTCTGCTTGCGCATCTGCAGGACGGCCGGGTGAAATTCGAAATCGACCGGCCCTTCCCGCGCCGCCAGAATCGAGTCCCCGACCCCGGTGATTGACGAGGCTTCTCAGCGGGACGGCAGGAATGACTTGCGGATCTTTGCCACGACCGTGAAGTGTGGGTCGACTATATTGGCAATGTCGTACTGGAGCGCGTGGCCCATCAGCAGCGACGAAGCCCGCTCATCGAAGCCATAGTCCGCCATCAGCCACCGCTGCATTTCGGTGGTAGCGTGCTGCAGAGCCTGCAGCAGAGGTCGCGCGCTGGCGATGACCATGATGTGGTCCTTGTTCTCCGCGCGGGGCCACGCGATCTGTTTTCCCTTGATCAGATCGACCGTGAGTTCTATATCCATCGAGGTCTCGAGCGCATTGCCGATGATCTCGCCGTCACCCTGTGCCGCATGCCCGTCGCCCAGAAACAGCAGGGCTCCAGGTTCGTAGACCGGCAGCATCAGGATCACGCCGGCGGTCAGGCCGTTGTAGTCCATGTTCCCGCCGAACGCATCGGGAGTGCTCGTGGCCACTGCTTCCTTGCGGTCGGGGGCCGTGGCCACGCAACCCAGCATGGGCTTGAGCGGGATTTCGATCCGGCGGGGATGAATGCCCGCCGATTCCAGGTAGGCGATGCCCCTGCTCTTGTCGATAGTCCACGTCTGGTCCTGCTGCTCTTTCAGCCCCTCCGATCGGAGAAACGCCGGATCAACGGCGTAGGGCGCCAGCAGGCTGCCCGACCAGGCGGTGGACCTGTTCGGCTCGATTTTTTCCAGATGCACAGCGAGGACGTCGCCGCGTTCGGCTCCTTCGATGAAGAAGGGCCCCGTCTGGGGGTTGGGGCGCTCCCCGACCTTCTTCTGCTGAGAGTCGAAGCCCCAGGCGTCGATTGTGTTTGTGACCACCCGGTCCCCCGGCTTGATGCGCAGAACCGTGCGGTGTGCCGCTGAGAAGATGTTCCGATATTCGGTCGGGGTAAAACGATGGGTTTCAGCATGGGCCAGAAGCGCCCCAGCCAGCAGCGTCACCGTTGCCGCACTACAGGACAGTTTCATTCGAGTACCTCCCTTCGGGGCCGATCTGAAATGCTTTTATCGCGGCAGGCTTGGTGTGACAAGGAAATTTCATGCCTGGGGCAGCCTCCTGACCTGCCCGCTGGAACGGATTGCACCGCGCCCCATACAAGTCCAGGCCGGGGCACCGCACTTCACCCGCCGTCGGCGGGATCGTAACCGGCGCGACGTTCATTGCCGCACCGGCTTCGTGCTGCAGCTAGACGCGGGCCCGCGTTTTCGCCGGATCGACGCCGAAAACCGGCCTGATCGTCGGCGCCGCACGGTCCGCCCGGCTGATCAGGCGTGCTCCAGGCGCGGCCTGGGGCTCGAGAACTTCTCGGCCCAACGAATCCTGCCGGTCACCTGCATCACGACGAACAGCGTCACCACGGCCCCGATAGTGATTGCCAGGCCGGTATAGCCTTCGAAGAAAAAGGCATAAGAAAACAGCACCAGGTAGCAGAACTGCGTCAGGCCTGCCTCGACCAGAGCAAAGCGCAGCCCGACAACCAGCCGCAGATAGCTGACCACGAGAACGATTGAGGTCGCGGCTGAGATCGCAAAGGCCGGGTGAAGCGATATGTGGTCGACCAGGTAGGCGAGCAGCAGGTGGAAGGAGAAGAACGCCGCTGCCAGGAAGAAGTAGTTCATGGGATGGAGGTCGATCTGCCGTAGCGTGGCAATCACAAACATCAGGAAGAAAAAAAGAGCAGCGACACCGGCGCAAACAGGCTGATGCGCCCCGCCAGCGGGCCGGGTTGGAGCTTTTCGGGCATGCGGATTCCGATCTGGTAACCGGACATGAGGTTTTTGTACGCCCAGGTCATGTCCCAGCCGGTCGGGGCTTCACGTTTCTCGGTCGGCGAAAGCGTGTTCTCCGCAAAATCCACTCCCTTGAAGTCGGTGAGGACCCGGAGCCGGAAATTGTGCACCTGCGACATCTCGGATCCGAAGTTGTATGCCCAGCTGTCTGCCCCCTGCGACCGGTAGTGGACGCGGAGAACTTCCGCGGCGGCCGGCGGCAGGTACGCACAGGCGTAAGCCTTGCCGCCATTGTTGGAGATCTCCAGCGGTTTGCCTCCGAGCGAGATCGCCAGATCGTCGTAGATCGTCTGCGCCGCCGGGAGCTCAAGGGCGAAGGTCACCCACTGCCGCGCCGTCGTGCCGTTGCGAAAGGTATATGACCCGGAAAAGTCGACTTTGTAGGTGCTGTACCAGAGGAGACCCTTCTGCCTGTAGTCGAGGTGCAGGTTCGTCCTGATGTCACTCGCCTCGAGCGGCAGGCGGTGCGCAACGCTTTCGGAAGTTGTGCTGATGACCTTCTTGCCGTCTTCAATCTTCTCGACGGTCTTGCGGACGAAATCCGCCCAGGACGCGACAGGCGGGCGCTGCACCTGCGGCGTTCCCCAGGAGGACTGGACTCGGCCCCGCAGGGAGGAATCCGACGCGTAAGTCCGCGCGAACATCGTGGCGCCGAGAATTCCCCAGGAGATGGAAGTGCAGATGAAGATGAACGCGATTGCTGCGATGCGTTTGGTCATACTGGCTCCTTTATGAAAAGTACTTTACTTTATAAAGTATTAGCCGTCAAGTGCCGGCTCGCCGGTGCGAGCGGCACGCCTTTCACCGTGCCGGACAGCGATTTCAGCGCCTTCCTCTTCGAGACGAGCGATCCCCCGGGAAAACTTCGTGGGCTTCAGCTACACGGATCAGACGACCTCGGGCCCGGTGAATTCTCGTGTCGACAATTACCTCAACCGCAGCGCATTCGAGAGTTCCGGCCCGTACTTCGGCAACCTGGGGCGCAACACCGTTTTCGGCCCCGACCAGCGCCGGATTGACCTGGTGCTGTCGAAAATGACTCGCGTCAGCGAGAAGACGAGCCTGGAGTTCCGGGCCGAATATGTCAAGGTCACCAGCTTCTGCGCGGCCAGACAGCTGATTTTCGGGGGCGGCGCCTTGATGTCTTTACCTGCGTCGCGCCCATGCGATTATCCCGGTTTTGTCATTTGTCCTGCCGGCGCAGAATGAGGTCGGCGACGACCAGGGGGACGGCAGTCCACAGGATCAGGCCCGCTACCACGAGCAGGGTGCTGGCCGTGGGCCCTCCGAGGAATTTCACGAGGGCCGCCCCCGCATACCCGAAGATGGCCGGGTCCCCGAGAGCGATGAGGCTGCCCACGCGGGCAAGATCGACCGGGTTGCCGAACAGCGAAACGAAGATGAACACGTTGGCGGCGCGCTCTCTCAGCAGGAAGGTGATCCCGACCGCGAGCAGATCGTAAAACAGGACAAAGAAGAACCACAGAAAGAGCGAGTACCCCAACGCCCTGCCCCGTGTGCCGCCCAGCACCGCGATCATGGCCCCCAGCGAGATAAAGGCGCTTTCGAGCAGCAAAGCATATCCGACAAACGCCAGGTAACGACTCAGGCCCTCCGTCCCCATCTGCCCCGCAATAAGCAGTCCCGCCAGCCCAAACCCGAACAGGGTCGAACTCACGACCGAGAGCATCAAGCCGAAGACTTTGCCGACAAGAATTTCAGTGCGCGTGACGGGCTGGGAAAACAGCAACTCCAGACCTCCCCTGTCGCCGGCCAGGCTCAGGGTGCCCATCGTGAGCGAGACTATCGGGACGAGGTAGAGCACGAGGTTCAAGAGGCTGGCCGACGTTCTCGTGAAGCCCTGAAAGCCGACCACCGCCTCCGTGACCAGGCCGAAATACGAGATCGCGAGCGCCAGCGCGCCGAAAACGGCTGCAAACAGGACTGTCCATCTGTTTCTTATGTTGATGGTCAGCTCGTGACCCGCAATCGTTCCGACCCGGTAAAGATCCATGGGTTTCAGGGAAGCCGGGCGACCACCCGGAAGCCAAGGTCGTTGCCGGCGTGATCCGGCTGGAAGGCGTCCCGGTATGGGATATAGAGTGGCGCCGTCGTTGCACTGTACCAGGAGCCGCCGCGGGCTGTCCGGCGCTCGGAGCCTTCGTCGCGGTTCCGGTCGTCGTCCGCGTAAGGGAGTTCTTTGCCGTAGGGGCGGAATATCGACTGTGTCCACTCGGCGGCATTGCCCGACACATGGTACAGCCCATATCGGTTGGGTGTGTAAGCCGAGCGCGAGCGGACGATGCCGACGACCGTGACCGGCACCCCCGGATTTTTTTTCCAGTTGTACAGCGGCACTTCCGCGTCGCTGATTGTCATCCCCAGGCCGTAATCGAAGTTGTCGGGCCCCCGCGCGGCCTTCTCCCACTCCGCGTCGGTGGGCAGCGAAAAAATCCATCGGCCGGCACCCAGTTTTTTTGTGAGCCAATGGCAGCAGGCGTTCGCCTCGAACCAGGTGACGTTCACGACCGGGTCATCCGGCTGGCCGAACCGCTCAAATTCAGGGTCGCCCGGTGGCAGCAAGGCTGTCGCCTGGGAGTGGCTCGAGGATTTCCAGCGCCTGCCGGCCGCCGTCCAGTTGGCGTCGTCGCCATACCCGGACGGATCGCGCAAGAACTCGCGAAATTCGCCGTTCGTAATCTCAAATGGCGTCGCGAAAAACGAGGTGGTCCACACGTAGTGGCGTTCGCGCGGATTCAAGCGATCGCCCATGAGAAAATGCCCGCCCGGGATGTAAGCAGATGCGGCCGAGCCGGCCGGCAGCCTCGGGGGGAACTCGGCCGGTGCCGCGCGTACGGTCACCAGGAACGACCCGTCCGGCTCCGGGCCGGCCCGGTATCCGAGTACCGGAACCGGGTAGAAGAAAGTGCCCTTCGGGTGGCTGGCCTGGATAAAATAGTTGCCCTGCGGGAGCGACATGCCGCCATCTTCCGGCCGCGCCGGCGCGGCGGCCGCGAGTGTGTTGCCGGCGCGATACAGCAGGACCGCCGCCGCCGTCGTGTTCCGGACGAACACGCGCATCTCACCCCGTTCGAAGCGCCGCTGCTCGTCTCCGTCCGTGCGGAGGAGCAGCCAGACGATGGCAGCAGCGAGGGCAGTCGACAGCACCACACCGGCCGCAAGGCGCATCCAGGTCATGGCTTCCAGATCTCCGCGAATCCGAGTATGCGGCCGTGGAACCTCGCCGCGTACTGCTCGGCCTGCGGGCGCTCCGCGGCGGCGATCAGCCCGCTCGCCATCGGGCTGGGGATTTCGGACGACTGGACATACTGCGCCGTCTCGCCTTGCAGCCAACTCCCGCCGGCATAGTCGCGCACGAAAACATGGAGTTGCCCGGGATCGGTGTCGACCAGCCGCCGTTCATGCCCGAACCGGAGCATGCAGCCGATATCGTCGAATTTGAAAACACGTTGTTCGCCGTCGATCAACTCAGCTGCGTACCGCCGCTCCGAGATGGCCATCTTGCAGAGGGCGCACATATCCCCAGCCTCGATTTCAACGGGGCGGGGCGGCCCCTGGGCGCACCCCGCCAGGAGAATCACCGCCAAGATCCGAACCATTCGTGGCAACATAATTCAGGTACATCTCCTCCAGGGTGGCATCGTCCGTCGAAAAGCGCTCGACGGTGCCGCCTGCCTGTTCGAGGGCGCGCAGGACGGGCAGCCGGGCCTCCGGCGTACAGGAGACCGTCAGGGTGTTGCCGGCCAGGTCCGCTTCCGAGGCCCCCGCGGACACCGCCGCGGCGGCGTACTTCTGCGCCGGGTTGCTCAACACGACCCTCAGCTTCACTCCCGCCGTCAACTCCCCCTGAAACCGGGCCACCGGTTCGAGCGCAACCAGCCTGCCACCGACGAGGACAGCCACCCTGTCGGCCAGAAGTTCCACATCGAACAGGCCGTGGGACGAGAACAGGATGGTTTTACCGGCGCACTTCAGGTGCTGCAGAACCTCGCGAAAGCGAATCGTCCCCTCCGGGTCGAGGCTGACGGCAGGCTCATCCAGGATCAGCAGCGGAGGATCCGGTAGCAATGCGAGCGCAATCCCAAGCCGCTGGACCATTCCGCCCGAATACTCGCGGATGGGTTTGTCTTCGAAACCGTTCAGGCCGAGGCCGGGTTGCCGCAGCACCTGCTCCACCCTGGCCGGCGGCAACCTGCGCAGCCGGGCATAGAACCCGGCGAGTTCACGGGCAGTCAGGTTTTCGTTGAAAGTCACGCGCTGCGGGAGATAACTGAACAGGGCCTTTGCCTTTGTCGGCTCCCTGCCGATGTCGATTCCGCCCACCCGGACGTCCCCGGCGGTCGGGAGGTGCAAACCGGCGATGCACTTCAGAATGGTCGTTTTTCCGCTGCCGTTGGGGCCCAGGACGGCAAAGGTCTCTCCGGCATGAACCTCGAAAGAGACGTCCTGGACAGCCGTGAATTCGCCGTAACGCTTGGTCAGCCCGGTAATGCGGATCATCGGCTCCTTCCCCACACGACAATTGCGGCGGCGCCCGCGAGCAGCGCCGAACAGAGTGCGAGGGCCAACGGGCGGCCGCGCGGAGCGGGGGCGCGCCCGGGTTCGCGGACCGCCAGACGGACCGGCCGCATCAGGGGAAACGGGTCGGAGGTTTTCGGGAGCTCCAGGATCGGAAGAATCCGCTCCGAAGCCGCGAGAGCCTGGGACGCGGGGCTGAGGAGATATATCCTCAGGCGCGGGTAGTTCCCTTCCAGGTGTTCGAATTCGTTCTGAATCTTGTGCGGGACGTCCCCGACCCCGTCTCCGTCGAGATCGTAGCCGCCGTATTCGCCCCAGTAGTTTCCCACCCGCCCTTCGTTCCAGCGCACGTCCGTCACTTTCCCCACCAGCTGAAACGGACTCAGGTTCGCGACGAAATTGTTGGCGGTGAAGGTATTCCGGGCGGCGCTGCTGAACGCCTGGATCGCAATGTCGTTGGCAGCGATCGTGTTGCGGCGGAAGGCCGTGTCGGTGAGCGCCTCCATGAAGACGCCGACCACGTTGTCCGAGATGGTATTGTCCTCGGCGATGCAGTTGTGGCTGTCCTGAAACAGGATGCCGAAGGAGCTGAAGCCGCGGTTGCGCACGAACGCGTTGCGGCGAAAAACGATGCCATGCGAGTACATGATCGCCGCGCCGGCGACGTTGTCGTAGAAATCGTTGTCCTCGAAACGGTTGTCGTCGGAAAACATGTAGTGCAGACCGTAACGCAGATCGCAGACGCGGTTTCCCGAAATCACGCTCTGCGTCGCGTTCTGCAGGTACATGCCGTCGCGCGCCTGGCTGATCACGTTGCGCGCGAGCGTGTTGCGCGCGGAATCCCAGATGTGGATGCCGCTGCCGCGCTCGCCCGACTCGAGCCACGCCCTGCCGCGGATGACGTTGTCGCTCGCGACGTTGTCGCTGGAACGGTAGAAGTAAATGCCGAAAAGCACGTCGCGCAGTTCGTTCCCTTCGATCCGGTTGTGATTGGATCTCAGAAGAACGCCCGAGTCCTCGTCGACGAGCATCGGGCCACTGTGCTCCACGACGAAGCCGCTAAGTGCGCAGCCGTCGGCCGTGACCGTAACGACGCTCCCCCGGCCGTCGCCCCGGATCACCGGTCTTCCTGTCCCCTCGAGGGCCAGTTGTTTGTCGATGACGAGATTGCCGTCGTAGGTCCCGGCCTCCACGCGGATCGTGTCGCCCGGCGCCGCCCGGCGGATCGCCTCCCCGATAGAGGGCAGCGGGCCTTCGGGGCTCACTTTCAAAGTGGCCGCCAATCCTCCCGCCGCACCCACGGTGAGCATCAGGGCAAGAAGCGCCACGCCGGTTTTCGTGCAGGTCGTGGCTGCGTTTGCGCAGCGCTGTGTCCCGATGATCATGGAGCAACCGGGCGCTTGCGCGACCAGAACACGGCCAGGACCAACAGCACAAAAAATCCGGCCATGAAATACGAAGCCGGCCCGGGCAAACTGAATACCTGAAAATTGGCCAGTTGCTTTTCGCCGATCAACGCCGGCGTGAAGGGCGGCACCTTGACCGCCGCGGTCGGATCGAGATTGTGCCCGTAGGCATAGAGCCGGTTGTGGAAGCTCCAGAGTGAAAAAAGACCGAAATAGAGGAACAGCACCGCGGTGTCGATCAGGTTGGACATCTTGCCGAACACCACGGCGCGCAGGGCGAAAATGAGAAAGAACCCGATGACCAGCGGGAGCCACACGAACTCGCCGAAATCGCTTTCGAGCAGCGGGCGCATCCCGATGTAGTGGTTCAACGTGTTAATCTCCCGCAGATCGTCCCGGTTGGCAGTCTTTGCCCCCTCGAGCTTGTAGGAGTAAATGCTCATCTGGAGGCCATCCGGAAACTGGTTCGAGTAAAGCGTCAGGTTCCAGAGCGGCATCAGGTAAGTCGGGACGAGCAGGAGAGCCGCGACCAGGACGGCGACGCGGCTCCGGAGCGTGAGCGGCCGTTCGAGAAGCCGGTTCGACTTTTCCTGCAGCTGTCTCATTTCGGCCTCAGCGGCTTCCGCCCGTTGTGGAGGCGGGTTTTGCCCCCCCGGCGGGCTTCACGAGCAGGTAACCCTGCATCTCCTGGTGCAATGCGGAACAGAAATTCGTGCAGTAGTACGGGAACACGCCCGGTTTGCTGGCCACGAACTCGATCGTTTTGGTCTCGCCCGGATCGACTACGATATTCAGATTGTAGTCATTCAGGGCGAAGCCGTGCAGCTCGTCCGTTGTCTGTTCGATGTTGGTAAGGTAAATGGTCACCTTGTCGCCCTGGTTTACCTCGAAGCTCGCGGGCTCGAAGCTGCTGCGCACGGCCGTCATCTTCACCGTCACGCTGGTGCCGCTTCGCTCCACCTTGGCGTCCTTGACGTCCCAGATGGCATTCGGGTCCTTGTTGTCGTCTTTGGTGTAGACCTCGATCGGCTTCACGCGATCCACGCGGATCATCTGGGCATAGTGGGGCTCCGGTTCGGTGAAAGCGTCGTAAAGCAGCTTCATCTTGTCGCCCGCGATGTCGATGAGCTGCGAGCTCTCGGGCTGCGACGGGCCGACGCTCATGTGCCTGCCGTGCGAGAGCTTGTTGAGCGCGACCACGAACTTGCCGGCCGGGTGCATCGTGTCGCTCCCGGGCACGCACAGGTGCCCGATGTTGTAGGACACGGGGATCTTGTCCACGACTTCCCAGGTCCCCATCTTCCATTTTGCGATGGCGCTTTCGACGAACAGGCTCGTGTAGGCGAATCCCTGGTCGTCGAACTGCGTGTGCAGCGGGCCCAGCCCGACGTTGATTTCGGCATCTTTAATGGCGTTGTAGTCCAGCACGGGAATGCCGTCTTCGTTGCCCGTGAATTTCTGGCCCTGGATCGCCTGCTGGATCTTGTCGATGTTGAATACGGTCGTGATGGATTGCAGCTTGCCGCTGCC
This sequence comes from uncultured Acidobacteriota bacterium, assembly GCA_963773605.1. GTDB lineage: Bacteria > Acidobacteriota > UBA6911 > UBA6911 > UBA6911 > CAVZBT01. Next base: position 28,287 of record CAVZBT010000020.1, on the reverse strand, counting down.
GATGATGTACTTGCCGTCGGGGCTTACGTCGACCCCATGCGGACTCTTGGAGCAGGGCATCAGATAAACGACCCCGGGGGCGTCTTTCGGATCGATCACCTTCACGCCACCGATCATCTTGGTTTTGCCGCCGCTGACGGCCTGTTCGGCCGCCTTCCAGTTCACGGCCGCGATGTAGTCGCGGTCGCGCTGCGTCGAGGTCACCTCGAGCTTCCCGGTCGCGCGTTCGGAGTTGTAGCAGCTCCAGAACGCCCAGCCGTCGCTCGCCCCTTTCCCGCCGCTACCCAGGTCGAAATCAAACGGGGGCATCAGCACCTGCCAGGCAAGATTCATTTTGCCCGTGTTCGGATCGACGGCCACGCCGGAAACCACCCCCTTGTAAGCCGTCGCGTACTGGTCGATCGGCGCATAGGTTCCCTTCGGCAGCGGGACCGAAAACCGGCTGGCAGCCAGGACATACTCCGTGTTCGGAGTCACGAAGGTCGACCCGTGGTTCCCCGAGACGTTCGGGATCGGGCCGTAAATTTCCCTCGTCTTGAAATCCCTGAGGTCGATGCGCGCGATGCGGTTGTTGGCGTTGTCGTTGACGAACAGCCAGCGCGCGTCATAGTCGCCGTTCTTCTGGCTGAGCGCGGGGTGGTGCACGTCGCCCCAGGTAAATTCGCCCAGCATTGCTTTCGTCTCTTTGTCGAACCCGTACCCGGTCCCCGGGTAGGGCGTGTACACCGGGATCGTGGCGATGTGACGCATCGACGGGACGCCGGCCACAAACACCTGGCCCGAATGCCCGCCCGAGTAAAACAGGTAGAACTCGTCCACGTCACCCGGCGCCACATAGGTCGCCGTGGCCGCAGCGGCGACGTCGCCCTGCTGGACCCTTGGTTTGCGCGCGCAGCCCGGGTAGATGGAAACCGTGATAAGTGCGGTGGCACAGATGGCTATGGCCAACCACTTGACCTGGATTTTTCTGCTCATCCTCCGCCTCCTTAGAGAGCCTTCGAGCCCTTTAAGACTTGGAGGTGAATCTGCTAACCCCCAAGTCGATGCAAACTACCTTTTCACAGTGGCGATCTGTTTCGCCTGTGCCTGCAGATGCTTCTCGTGGGCGCTCTTGAGAAGCCTGACGACCTCCTGTCTCTCGGCATCGGTCAGCCGGATCTGGGTCGACAGCACGACGGCCATGGTGCCCGTGGGTGCCTTCAGAAAATCTTCCAGCGTCCTGCCGAAGCGGCTCTGCACGTCGCTGTAGGCGATGGCCAGATCGGGCCCGATCTTGGCGGCGGACTCGACTCCGAACGCGCTCACGTCATGACAGATGAAGCAGCCCTTCCGGACGAAGAACGCGCCCTCGCCGCTCAGCATCTGCCTTTCCTTCTCGGCCTCTTCCGGGGTCGGGACGTCCGCGACCTGCACGCCCGGCAGGTAGCGAACCGGCAGCGGGGCCTTCTTCCAGCTCATGACGAGCATGGCAAGCGACTGCGCTTCGCGGCTCCCGAAGTTGAAGTTCGGCATGACCGTACTGGCTACCATCGATTTGGGATCTTTGAAATGGGCGACGTGCCAGCCGAAGACCGAAGCCTTGCCGCTCATGCGCGCGTAGTCGAACTGTTCCGGGTTCTGGTCACCCTCCCAGGTAAGATCGGGGCCGATGACTCCGCCGCGGCCGTTGATCTTGTGACACGACCGGCAGCCCTTCTGCTGCACCAGTTGCTTGGCATAGTTGACGTACTCGGCCCCCTGAGTTTGCCGGTCGTAGCGGTGGCAGATATTGCAGTTTGCCTGTTTCAGCGCGGCGCGGTCCCTGATCAGGTAGGTGCCGCCGAGCTGCGAGCCGAGCACCGGCTCCTCCCAGTCTTCCATCTGTGTCGCGTGCGCAGACTCCTCGGTGGTGCCGTATCCCTGGCCCCCATGGCAGGAAGTGCAGCCGAAATCGTTCACCGGGTGTTTGGCCAGGATCGCGGCCGGGTGGGACCGGAAGGGATTCGGAGCGCTTTCCAGCCCCTTCCAGGAAAGGCCGAGGTGGCACGTGGGGCAGCGGTCGACACGGCCGAGCGCCGGTACCCAGATCTGCTGGATCCCGGTCGGAACTGTCGCCGCGCGCGCCGCCCCGAAGCGGGCTGTGACAAAGTCCTGGAATTCCACCTGGTAGTCACTCCACTCTGGGCGCAGGTATTGCCAGCACACGGCCACGATGACGGCCAGCAGCACGATGCCTGATATGACGATCCACAGGGCATCCCTCTTTTTCCAGTCCATGTGGCACCTCAGAATCGCGTGGGAACGTCGGGCCACGCCTCCCATGGCCAGTAGAAATTCCACGAAGGCCCGCGCAGGAAGGTCCCGATAATGGTGAGGATGATGACGATGCCCAGCCCCGCGAGGAACGCGATGTTCTGCATCCTGCGTTCGGAGGCAAACCACACGCCGACGGCACGGACCGGGCTCCGATCGAACCAGGGCCACAGCGCCAGCAGCAGCACGAGCACTCCCGGGATGATGATCCCCCCGACCAGCGCCCCGTTTATCGTGTAGTCCCCCAGCCGGACGGTGGTGTCGGTGACGAGTTCCTGCAGCCACAGGAAATACCATGGCGCTTTGGCCGGGTTCGGCGTGACTTTCGGGTTGGCGGGCTGCTCGAGCGGGGCGCCGATGAATAACGAGAGGAGAGCGCACATGGCCGTGCTCGCGACGATGACGAGCAGCAGGCGGCGCGTGAGATTCGGCGAGGAGTCCACGGTGAACCTGTCGAAATCCACGAGCGCGGTCTCGACGTGCACCGTCCTGCCTTTGGTGATGCCCAGCAGCGAATAAGTCTTGGCCAGGGCGGGGGCGTGCGTTTCGTGCTTTTCTGCGAGCGCCCGGTGGTCCACGCAGGCGAGCCCCCCGTCCTTCCTGACCCGCCACATGTGCCAGGAGAAGAGGAGGAGCACGACGGTCGGCAGCAGGAAACAGTGCAGCACGTAGAAACGAATCAGCGTGTTCTGGTCGATCACGGTGCCGCCGAGCAGAACAAAGCGGAGCTGTTCTCCGATAAGGGGGGCCGCGCTGGCGATGTTCGTGCCGACCGTGATCGCCCAGAAGGCGAGTTGATCCCAGGGCAGCAGGTAGCCGGTGAATGACAGAAGCAGCGTCGCCAGGAGGAGCACGAGGCCGACGATCCAGTTCAGCGGGCGGTTCTGGTTGGCCGCCGTGCCGTTCTTGTAAGCGCCGCTCAGGAAAACGCGCACCATGTGCGCCACGACCACCGCCACCATCAGCTGCGCGGCAATGCGGTGCAGCGCGCGCACAAACCAGCCGTAGGAAATCGCAAACTCGATATCCTTGACGGACGGGTAGGCCCGCTCGACTGACGGGACATACACGAACATCAGGATCACGCCGGTTACGGTAAGGATCCCAAAGAGAATGGCGGCGATCGACCCGAGCCAGAGAGAGTAGCCAAAGCTCAGGCTCGTCCGCGTCACCTTGGCGGGAAACCAGTGCAGCAGCAGGTTGCGCACCACCGAGTCGCCTGCCTCGCGGGTGCTCTCGGGATCCCAAGTCCAGGTCAGGCGGTGCCAGAAACTGTTGGTCGTCGGCATGCATTCCTCCGGGGGCTCAAACCGTCACGCGGAAATTCCGGTCCACTGTCTGCGCCGCGTCGACAATCAGCTGGCCGTCCTCGGGCGCAACTTCGAGGCGATATCGGGGCAGCGGGAGCGGAGCGGGTCCGGCGTAGTTGGTGCCATCCCCGTAGTACTTCGATCCGTGGCAGGGACAATGGAACTCGCGCGCCTCCTGCATGCGTTCGCCCCTCACCTCGACGGTGTGCGGCTGGTTGAGGGTGACCATTTTGACCGTGCAGCCGAGGTGGGTGCACACGGCCGACATCGCCTGAAACGTCCTCTGATCGCGGAAGATGAACAGGCGGCTGTCTTCCAGGTAGGTCGCGCCCTCGGGGAACTTTTCGGGAGACCCGATCTTGAGGCGGCGCGGCGGCTCGTACAGTACGTTGGGGACGAGCGCGCGCAGGAAACTGTAGGCGAGCCCCACGAACGACGCGCCGAGGACCCCAAGACCGAGCCGGCCCAGCACCGTCCGCCGCGTGGGTCGCGGGCGATCCTGTCTTTCGGGTGGGACTTCGGTTTCTGCCGGGACTTCCCTAGGAGAGAACCTCAGACTCTTCATAGAAGAACATCTCCATCGTCATCGCGTCCGTCGGACAGCGGATCGCGCAGAGCCCGCACCGGATGCACTTCTCTTCATCCTTGATCATTGCGGAGAGATCGCTGTCCGCCGTGCCCTCGAGGTGGTAATGGGCCACGAGTTCGGATTTGACCTCAGGCTCCACTCCCATTTGTTCGATCGGGACGAGCCTCAGGCAGTACTCGGGACAGACATCGACGCAGCGGTTGCAGAGCACGCATTTTTCCACGTCGTAAATCGTCTGGATGTGGCAGTAAAGACAGCGCTCCGCCTGCCGGCGCGCTTCCACGTCGGAGTAGGCCGATTCCACCTCGGAGATGCCCGTGCGGCGGTTCAGGGCCGTTGTGGGCGGAGCCGCGCGCGCGTGTTTCTCATAGTCGGGCGGCCGCGTGTAGCCGCGGGTCATGAACCTGGTGCTCAGGAGTTGCACGGCGGGGGCGCTGGTGATGCCGCGCAGGTAGCGGTCGATCGACAGGGCCGCCTGCTTGCCGTTGGCGATCGCCTCGATCAGGGTGCGCGGCCCGAAGGCCACGTCTCCTCCGGCAAAGATGCCCGGGGCGGAGGTGGCGAGCGTGGCCCGGTCGATGCGAATCGACCGCTGCGCCGTCAGTTCCAGCCCGTCCGCGGGCTTGATGAAGGAGAGGTCGGCCTGCTGGCCGATCGCCAGGATGATGGTATCGGCTTCCATCGTCTCCGAGATGGACTCGTCGTACACGGGATCGAAGCGGCCGCTCTCGTCGTAAGTGCGGCGGACCCCGATCAGTTCGACTCCCGAAACGCGGCCGTCCCGCCCGGTGATGCGGCGCGCGCCGCGCTGCGGGTGGAACCGAACCCCTTCTTTCTGCGCCTCTTCGAATTCTTCGCGCCCCTGCGCGGACCGCAGGGCCGGCATTTCGTCATAGGACTCGAGGCTGATCATGCGCACATCGGGCACGCCGGCGCGCACGGCCGCGCGCGCCGCATCCAGCGCGGCGGAGGTGGTCCCCCCGCCCGTATCGACGAAAGGGGCAACCTGCGGCGGGACCGGTTCCGCCTGGCGCGCGTTGAGGGGCTCCGCCTCAGCCGGCGAAACCCCGAGGGACACGGGTTCCGGCGGGTTCCCTTCGACTGCCGCCCGCAACGCCATGCGGGCCGCGTCGAAGGCGACCAGGCCGCCGCCGATCACCAGGACCTTCTTGCCCAGAGTGACGCGGTAGCCGTGATTCACGTTGAGCAGAAAATCGATCGCCTTCACGACCCCGTCGAGGTCCGCCCCTTCGATGGCGAGGTCGCGGCCGCGCTGCGTTCCCATGGCCAGGAAGAAAGCCTCGAACCCGGCATCGCGGAGTTCTTTGAGCCCGAAGTCGGCGGTGAGCGGGGAGTTGAACCTCAGCTCCGCGCCGAGCCCCACGATTTTCGCGGTCTCCCGCTCGATGATCGAGCGCGGGAGGCGGAACTCCGGAATTCCGTGGTACATCATGCCGCCTGCCACGCCGGTGGCCTCGAAGACCGTCACCCGGTAGCCCATGACGGCGAGGTCCTGCGCACAGGCGAGCCCCGCCGGGCCGGCGCCGATCACGGCGACTTTCTGCCCTCGGGCGACTTGTGGCCGGTCCTCCGTCATCACGGGCAGGTGCCATGCCCATTTGTTGCCTGATTCCGGGGCACCGGCAAACAGCTCGTCCTGCGTGTCGGGGGCCAGCGACTCGACGCCGAATCGCTCGCACGCGGAGCGCTTGAGCGCGCGGATACTCACGGGCGCGTCGATGCTGCCGCGCCGGCACCGGTCCTCGCACGGCGCCGCGCACACCCTGCCGCAAACGGACGCGAACGGGTTCGGCGACCGCGCCGTCAGATACGAGGCACGACAATCGCCGTCCGCGATGAGCTGAACGTACTTGCCGGCGTCCGTGTGGATGGGACACGCCGCCTGGCACGGAACCATGTTTTTCCAGAATTCGATGTCGGGGATGATGGTGCGGTATCGGACACGGTCTGTCATTGACGTTCTCGCCGGACAGGTACAGGTCGTTGGATCGCGTCTACGCACGGGGGGTGATGTGCCGGATCCCAAAACCGCAGCGCCACTTTAGCATAGCCAATATCAGGAGCGCAGCTACGAAATATGCGAAAGCCAGGCACCCGACTGGTATTTCGTGTGTTGCGTGCATTTCTTTGGAGGGATTATTCCTGGCGGATAGCGCTCACCGGATCGATCCGCGAGGCCCTGACAGCCGGCACGCAACATGCCGCGGCCGATCCCAGCGCAAGGACCACGGAGGCTGCTGCATAGGTCAATGGATCGGCCGGGCTGATCCCATAGAGAAAGGCGGCCCCCAGGCGGTACAGGTAAGGCCCGGGATTGTCCCAGAGAGAACGCTGTCACATCCTTTGCCACACCGACAACTTCGTACAGATGCCCTCCCGTGCACCTTGATCCTCTTCCGACCGGATGCCGTCTTTGTGGACGATGCGCCCGCGCCGAAAGCTGCGCCGGTGACCATACGCCGCATCCGGAATGCTCCGGTCGCCTTCCGGCCGGGCTTTTGACGCCGGTTATGTATAATTGTCTTAGGGTAAACGTCGGCTCTGCCGGGAGCGCTCGAGCTTCTGCAGTGGCCTCTTAAAGCCACACCCTCAACGCTCGAAGTCTTTAACAAGAATAAAGCAGGCATCCGATTCAACCCAACCTCGCAGGAGCGGTAAATGCCTCGCAACGCTAATCGGCAGACAGTGGACCTCAGCGCGTATCCCGATCTCGTCGTGATCTACCTGGGCATGCGCGTCAACGCACTGTTTGGTGTCAAAACCCTGTTGGGGTTTGGTCCACGGATCGCGAAGTCGGTGCAAGCAGCTCCCGACGGGCTTCTGCTCCATGAGAATCTCATCTTCTCCCTGTTTCCGCCGCATGCGGGCATGCGGCAGTACTGGCGGGACTTCGATTCATTGGAACGCTGGGCACGTTCCGCACCCCATCGTGAATGGTGGCGCGCCTTCCTGCGCGACTCTGGCGGAACGGGGTTCTGGCACGAGGCTTACTTCATGCGCGGCGGCATGGAGGCGGTTTACGTCGACATGGTCAACGCAACCGGGTTTCTGGCATTTGCGCCCCCGGCACCGGCCTGCGGAACCATGTTCTCCGCACGGGGAAGGGTTGCCAGAGGTGGGGCAGCCGAAATCGTGCCGCCTGTTGCCGAAACGGACCTATACTCCCGCGATGGTACGGTCTGACACCCGCGGGCCGACCGGCGGCGCGTGTGGGGCGGTGGACCGTACTCCAGAAACTGCTGTGGGCCGGAGGTGATATGACAGTCAGGCGTGTGCTTATCGGCATGTTGCTGGCGACGATCGTGCGGCCGCTGCAGGGCGAGAAACGCGCCTTCACGATCGAAGACTTCTACCGCGTCAAGGGTGTGTCGCAGCTGGCCGTCTCGCCCGATCGCAAGTCCATCCTGTACAGCCTAACCGATTCTGACTTGTCCAGGGGCAAGCGAGTCACGCAGGTCTGGATCATGGATGCGGATGGCCGCAATGCCCGCCAGTTGACTGCCGGCGACAAAGGGGCAGACTCGCCTGCGTTTTCACCCGACGGCCGGTGGATCTCCTTCGTGAGTTCGCGGGGAGGCGAAGCGAACCTCTACCTGCTCCCTTCGGTGGGCGGCGAAGCAGTGCAGCTGACGAAACTCTCAACCGGCGTATCCAACCCGCTCTGGTCACCGGACGGCAGCATGATCGCATTCTCGACGGACGTTTACCCTGAGTGCGGCGCCGACGACGCATGCAGCAAGCGGATTGCGAGCGGGATCGAGAAGAACCCGCTCAAGGTACACATGGCGGACGGCCTGCTGTATCGGCATTGGACAGACTGGGGAAACGGCACCCGTACCCACATCCTGGTTGCGTCCGTTCCCGGCGGCGCGGTTCGGGACTTAACGCCGGGCGCTTTCGACTCCCCATCCTTCAACCTGGGGGGCCCCCTGCCCTACGGTTTTTCCCCCGACAGCGCCACCCTGGCTTACGTTTCGAATCACGATCCCAACCCCGCCTCTTCAACCAACAATGACCTCTGGCTCGTCTCCCTGCGCAACACGGCAGCCCGGCCCCGGAACATCACCGCTTCAAACCCGGCCTTTGACGGAAGCCCGAAATTCTCGCCCGACGGCAAGTACATAGCGTATCGAATGCAGCAGATTCCTGGTTACGAGTCGGACCTCTACCGCCTCGCCGTCCACGACGTTGCGGCCGGAGCATCGACGGTCCTGACCGAGTCCTTCCGCAACTGGGTTGAAGACTTCAACTGGGCCCCGGATTCCAGGTCGCTTTACTTCTCGGCCCCGGTGGAGGGGCAAACCCCGATCTACCGTGTCGACCTCCCTTCCCGTCGGATTGCGGCGGTGCTGACGGACAAGACCATCGACCAGTTTGAAATTGCCGGCGACCCGGGACGCATAATTTATATCCGCCGCGCAACGGATAGCCCGGGGGAGATCTATTCTGCCGGACTGACGAACGGCCAGGCCGGCCCTGCCGTCCAGGTGACCCACGCAAACGACGAGTTGACCGCCGAGGTCGATGTCCGGCCCGCCGAGTCGATGTGGGTGGAAGGGGCAGCCGGCGCCAAGATCCAGGTATTTCTTGTGAAGCCGCACGGATTCGATCCGGCCCGGAAATATCCCCTCGTTTTGAACGTGCACGGCGGCCCGCAGTCGCAATGGGCCGACGCCTTCCGGGGGGACTGGCAAGTGTACCCGGGGGCCGGGTATGTCGTGGCCTTTCCGAATCCGCATGGGTCCACCGGATACGGCCAGGATTTCACTGCCGAGATTTCGGGCGACTGGGGCGGCCTCGTCTACGAAGATCTCATGAAGGTCACCGATGCCCTGGAGAAACTCCCTTACGTGGACCGCGACAGGATGGGCGCGATGGGCTGGTCCTACGGCGGTTACATGATGAACTGGTTCGAAGGGCACACGACGCGCTTCAAAGCGATCGTGTCCATGATGGGGCTCTATGATCTGAAATCCTTCTACGGCGCCACCGAGGAACTGTGGTTCCCGGAGTGGGATCTGAAGGGACAGCCGTGGAACTCGGCACTGTATCAGAAGTGGTCGCCGGACGCGTACGTCGCCAACTTCAAGACTCCGTGCCTGATTATCACAGGCGAAAGGGACTATCGCGTCCCGTACACGCAAGGGCTCGAGTTCTTCACGGCTCTGCAGAAGATGGGCGTTCCGTCGAGGCTCATCGTCTACTCGAACGCGGGCCACTGGCCGAACTGGTACGAAATGGCGCTGTACTACACCGCCCACCTCGAATGGTTTCACAAGTATCTCGGCGGCGGCGAGCCTCCGTGGAGCACGGAGCAGTTCCTCAGGAATTCGGTCTTCGATGCCGAGACCGGGAAGAGAACAACCCAAGCCCCGCCCAATACTCCCGGCAAACAGGATTTCAAGCCGTAGCCGGCAACCGCTGCAGCTTTCATCACCTGCAACGACAGAGCAAGGGGTCTCCGACGCCGGCTCCCCGGGTGCGCATCAGGCCGCACCCGCCGCGCGCAGCGCCTGTATCCTGGGGCCGCGGCTCTTCGGAGTGTCGAGGCTGAAGGCGCGGGCGTCGCCGAGTTCCATGCGGACGTACTCCTCGGTGCGCGCGACGGCCCGCTCGAGCGCCTGGCTCCTCGGCACCCACGAGGTCCAGGCGATCGACCCGGATTCGGGGTCGAACTCCCAGAGCCCCACGACCCGCCCACGATCGACGATCGCGTGGCTGGGCAGGTCGACCAGGGGGTTGGCACCCTTCGACAGGAACGCATTTCCGAGATCGGCGGCGTCAAGGAGGGACTTGAGGTCGCGGCGCAGATGGCTGATCCCGTCCAGGCTGCTCACCAACGCATACTGGCTGGCGGAAGGGGGACGGAACGCGTCGAAAGCCGCGCGATCCTCGGGCAGCATCAGCCGGTCGTCGCCCGGTTGCAGCGGCTCCAGCCGCAGCGGTTCCATCGCGGCGCGCGTCGCCCCGGCCCCCAGGCCCGAGAACCACTGGAACTCCGCCAGGCGCGCCGGCCCCGCCCAACGGAAATACCTGCGGGCCAGCTCGACAAAGGCTTCCTCGGCGGAAAACTTGAAGCCGGCGAGCGGGTTTGGACGCCAAACGGCATACCGATAGCGCTGCTGATCGAGACGCCCGTTCACGGGAATGCGGCGGATTTCCCCCGCCGATTGCAGTTTGCCCAGGGCTATCGGCAGCGTGGTCGTGAGCCCCTTCTTCTTGCCTTCCTCGCCGAGGCTTCGCACGGCGCCGGCCGTCGCCTGCCGCAGTGCTTCGGGTTCGAGCGGCGCCTTCTCCAGGGCGGCCACGATCCGGTCCGAAAGCGTGTCGATTTCCGCGTCGGTCACGCCGAGCTTGCGGGCGGTTTTCATCTCCGGCTCGTCGGCAAAACCCTGCCCGGCCTTGAGGCCCAGCGCGAAGTCCGACGCCGGGAGGACATACGTGCAGCCGCGCGCGCTCGGGAGTTCGTGAATCTCCAGCCGGGCGAGCGCCTCGTCTGCGGCGGCCCTCGTGCAGCCCGCGCGGGCAAAGAGCGTCAGGTACGGGCCGACGCCCCCGACCGACCTGGCCCACCCGGTCCGTTCCAGCACCTCCGCCGGCGTGCGCCCTTTCATGCTTACGTCCAGCGCCTGCCGGTGGCTCCACCACGCCTGAATCGTCGCTTCGCGCATATCCATGATTCTACCAGCGGAACATGCTGCCAGTCACCCTTTTGACCCGGCGCAGCCTCAGACGACAGCAGCCATGCGGCAGGCGCGCCGGCTCATGGTTTGACGACGAGCGCGACATGCTGGATCTCGTTCCAGCCGGTCCTGGGTAACGTGCGCGGCATGGGCTGCGCTGTGCCGTTTCCGTCGATGGTGCGGCAGCACAATTCATAACTGCCGGGGGCCATGCCGGGGATCAATGCCGCCCAGTGGACAATCGCGTACGGTATGGGCCATTTAAGGGGCGTGCCGGTTTCCGGATGCGTCTGGACTGTGGCAGGCAACTTACCATCCCGAAGCCCTCCACCCCAGTTCTGGGGGGGCGGCAGGATATTACAGTCCTTCCAATCGGCTCTTGATAGATAAGGGTCGTCCGCCGGCCACGGGTCCTGTTGAAAACGCACGCAGTACTGAATTTTGCTGAGACCTGAAACGCCCACCTGCGCCATGCCCGTCAACGCCAGGGGTTTTCCTGATGAAGTTTCCTTCGGGGCGTTGATAAACCTGGCCCTTGTCTTCAGCAGGTTTTCCGGGTCATTGTTCAAATCCGCATCCGAGTCGTTTGCCTTGAATTCATTGGTGAGGACGACGCGCTGAACCCACTTGATGCACTTGCTGCCGTAGGCGCCCGGCACGATCATTCGCGCGGGACCCCCGTGCGAGGCCGGGATAATCTGGCCATTCATCTTGTAGGCGAGGATGACGGGCATCTGCCCCGGCGCGTTTTCCAGGATCTGACCCAGAGGCAAAGAGCTTTGAAATGGGGGCAAGTTCTCGGGGTGGTAACTTTGATAATAGACCCGGCGGACATTCTCTCTGGGCCGGGTCAGCCAGAGGACTTCACGCAGCGGGACTCCCTCCCACAGGCTCATGTGAAAGGGATCCGGGCCATTGGTGCAGGTGCAGACCTGCATGTAGCGGACCGCGTGCTTACCGGCCAATCCCATCAGGCCATTCCAGTCCAGGGCGTTGCCGAGTTCCCGCGAGAGGGGGTGTTCCACAACGCAGTTGCTCCCAGGGTCGGGGATCACCTCGAGGGACCAGGTCTCCGGAATGAGTCCGATCTCGCGGAGTTTCTCCGGCGGAAGTTTGGCGACACCCGCTCTCCCCTTGTCCAAAATGTGGATGCGGTCCAGCGGAGTCAGGTACTCCAGCCTGCCAACGGCTTCCTGCAATCGAGGATCGGGCCCGGCATTGCGGGCGGCAAGCGGAGATGCCCTCCAGGCTGCAATTGCCGCGCTGCCCAGCTGGAAAAAGTAGCGCCGCGTCACCATGCAGTGCTCGCGGACAAGACGGAGGCTATTCATGCAACCCTCCTGAACTCGTGTTCGGTTTCGGGTCGACACTAGCAGCGGACGAAGTCGCGATCAACAAGGAACCAGGGGTCTGCCCCAAAAGGGCTGTGCAATTGCACGGAAGCCGATGTTTTCGAACTGATCCAAACGCAACCGTACCGGCAGGTTCGGAGTGCCGCAAGACGAGTAAGAAGCTGACGGCGGCCCGGGGTCAGGCTCTACAGTGCATTGCGCTGATCGGCTGGTGGATCCTGGAGCGCACGGGCAAACCGCGCGGCCTGAACTGCGGCTTCGGGGTTGCCCTCGTGCTTGATATAGGCGAACACCTCGATGCCCTCCCGCGTCCAATTCCGAATCCGGGTCTGCCACTCCTCCAGAACCTGCGGTGGATACTCGGTTCTGCGCAGCCGAATGTAAGTGAAACCGCTCGTTATGTTCAGCGGCGTCGTGCCGGAATCGGCATCGCTGATGCACAGGGCCGCGCCGTGTTCCTGCAGAAGACGGTATACGTCGGCGGCGAGCCAGGAATCGTGCCGGAACTCGAACGCACTCGGGATGCCGGGAGGGACGGCTCGCAGAAAGGCAACGAGACGTTCGCAATCACATCTCAGGAACGGAGGAAGTTGAAACAGAAGAACTCCGAGGCGCGGGCCCAGGCCTGATATCGTACGGATGAGGTAATCGAGGGCCTCCGAGGGAGTCGCCAGCCGCGTCTGGTGTGTGATTTTGCGCGAGGCTTTCAGGGCAAAGCGGAAATGAGGCGGCGTTGCGCTCTTCCAGGCCTCGATTTTCCGTGCGTTGGGCATCCGGTAGAAAGTGTGGTCGAGCTCGACACTGTCAAGGCGCGTGGCGTAAAACTGCAGGTAGTGCTCCTGCTTGAGATCCTCCGGGTAGAAGCCTGGCTTCCACTCCGCGTAATCGAATCCCGACGTGCCAATCCAAGCCCGTGCCATTTCAGCTCCAGCCCTGGGCTCACGCAGTGACGAGAGTCTCGAGCGAAAAAATCCGTGGAGATCACGGATCTGGCTAATTTCCCCGCATCGGTGTCCTATTCGGGAGGGTCTCTGGTTTTATCTTACCAGATCAGGCGGCGTTGATCATTGCAGAAGCTGGAGTTATCTCGGTCCGACCCCGATACAGAAGAGGTGGTCGTCGGAACGGAGAAAGAGGTTGGGGCCGGAGATGGCAGGAGACGCGATGACGCGCTCTCCCAACCTGTTGCGGGCCAGGATGCGCAGCTCCCGCCCAGCCTGCAGCACGATCGTTTCGCCGGTTTCCCCGACGAAATAGATCTTGCCGTCGCCGGCAACCGGGGACGCGAAGAAAAGTCCCCCGACGCGTTCCTGCCACACCCTGGCACCCGTCCTGGCGTCCACGCAGGTCAGAACGCCCGCGTCGTTGGCCAGGTAGACGAGCCCGCGGTACGACACGAGCGACGAGACGTACCCGCCTCCGGAAGCCACAGTCCATAGCACGTGGGTCTGCGACACGTCGCCCCCGCCGCCGAGACGGATCGCCATGTAAGGGCTGCTGCGATAACCCCGGCTGATGTAAAGGACTCCGTCGTCCGCCGAAGGAACGGGCAATGAGAGCTGCACGGGTCCCCCGGCGAACCACAGGGCCTTGCCGGTGCCGGGCTCGTAGCTTTCGATCCTGAGGTTCGAATTGACAATCAGCTCGTCGCCGCCGGGACCCTGCACCACCGTCGGTGTACTGTAGGAGCGGAGACCGCGGCCACGGTCCACTTTCCATCTTTCCTTTCCGCTTTTCGCGTCCAGTGCGAGCAGGTAGGAAGCGGGTTTGTGATCGCAGAGAATAATGAGCAGGTCCCGGTAAAGGGTGGGGGAACTGCCGTGCCCCCAGTCGATGTCAAACGGGGAGTATTCCCTCGCAAGATGACGTTGCCACATCAGCTTGCCGGTAAAGTCCAACGCGACGAGCTGGCCCGTGGCAAACAGCGCATAGACGAACTGCCCATCCGTTACAGGGCTGGGGCTGGCAAGATTGTGGTTCTGGTGTACCTCCGGCAGATCTCCGTCGGCGGCCAATTGGTGCTGCCAGATCCGGCGCCCGTCGGACACACGGAAGGCCTCCACGGCAAAGGAGATCGGCTGTGCGTCGCTCGAAGACTTCGCCGCGAGCGGCTTTTCGGGTTCGATCCCTTCACCGCGGGCGAGGGTCGGCTGTGAACCCGCGCGCAGCGGGGCCTTGCCGCTTTGCGACGTCACAAAGACCCGGTCACCCCATACAATCGGCGAAGAAGCCCCCGCACCCGCCAGGGAGGCCTTCCAGCGGATATGCTCCGGACCCCAGCGTTCGGGAAGTCCGGCCGCCTCCCCGGCCACCCCATTTCCGTGCGGGCCACGCCACTGCGGCCAGTTCTCTGCTGCCACCGACATGCCCGCGAGCAGACTCAAGACAAGCACAAAGCGCATTCCAAAACCCCCCAAGCCGGACCCAGGACGATCATGTCAAAGGACCGCGCCTTTCCGCAACCCGAAACCGCCTGAGGAAATGGCGATGTCTTCCAAATCGATCGCGTCGCCCACCTTTGCGATCCGGCGGCCGGCACGCGCCTCGGTGGCCACGCGGCCCGAAATCAAGCGCCACAGAGTTCGGCGAGCTGGTGCTGGTTGTTCAGGAGGACTTGGCGATTGGATTCTCTGGTCTTGGAGGTGAGTTGCAGAACTCACCTCCAAGACCCCGATGTTCCAAGTTAGAAATAGAACCTTGCCCCGAACTGGAGCAGGCGCGGATCACTCACGGTGTTTGTGATGTTGCCGGTCGTCGTGTTGGGACGCTGATAATTCGGGTGGTTGAACAGGTTGAAAGCGTCGAGAGTCAGTCGCATGGTCATGTGCTCCGAAATTCGCGTCACCTTGAACAGTGAAAAATCGACCATGCTGTAGCCAGGCCCCTCGAGAATGTTGCGTCCCGGCCGTTTGTTGGTAATGAGATCCACGGTGTCTCCCGTGGCCGGATCGATCGGCAGGACGAAGGCATTCGTGTCAAACCAGCGGTCCACGGTCCGCTGCCCCGGCGGCAGGTTGCCATCGGCAACCCGCCACCGCGTCCGGTCCGGCGAGAAATACAGGCCTGAACGATTCGTGCTGATCGCAGCTATTTGCCACCCCTCGAGCAGCTTCCCAAGCACCCCGTTCGTGTTACCTGCCCATCGCTGACCCGGTCCCCAGGGCAGGTCTATCCGGAAATCAAAGGAAAGCTGATGTCTCGGATAGTAGCCCGAATTGCCTTTCTCGAGCCGGATTCTCCGGTCGAGATCTGCGATCCCACTTTCACGGTCTCCCAGAATTCGGAGGGCGCCCGAGTCGCCGGTCGTCTGTTCCGACGTATTCAGTGTCTTCTGCAGAACATAGAATGCCTGCAGCTGGACGCCCTTGCTGACGGTGCGCCTGACCTCGAACTGGAACTGATGGCTCTGCGACCAGCCGCAGGTCTGGAGGGTGTTGGCATTCCCGTAGGTGGGGTCTCTGCGCCGGTCCTGTTCGGAAACACCGGGATACAGTGAGGCGGGGTAGAACGAATTGACCGGCTCCATGATCTGGAGATTGCTTCCGCGCGTTCCGATATAACTTGCCCTCAGCCCAGTTCCCTTCAATATTTCCTGCTCGAAGGTCAAGTTCCAGGTCTGCGCCATCGGGTCCCTCATATAGGGGCTGAAAGGGCTGATGCTTACGGGCGCCGCGATGAAAACCTCGCTATCGCTGAAGGCCGGCGTCCCGCCTCCAAGCACATAAGCAGGCCTGGTCCTGAACAGGTCTCTCGGCTCCGTGGGCCAGTTGAGCTGGCTGCGCGAGAAGTTAAAGGGCGGATTCTGGCGTGTCGGCGCCTGCAGCGTGATGAGCGGCAGGGTCCAGTAACTGATGCCGTAGCCGCCGCGCAGTACGGACTTGCCGTCCCGGTTCAGGGCGTAGGCGAACCCGACGCGCGGGGCAAAGTCATTGCGATCCGGCGCAATCAGGTGGTTGGGGAACCCGACCTCGTCGTACCTTTTGAACACGACCCCCGCGTCCTGGTAAGCCTTCACGGCGGCCGGGTTGACCGCGAACGCTTGGTCGACAGAGGTCTGCAACACCAGCGACCTGGACTGGGAATCGTAGGTGGCGATCTGGTCCCGGAGATCGCGGTAACGCGAGTAGTACTCGTAGCGCAAACCCAGATTCACCGTTAGCCTTTGAGTCACCTTCCAGTCGTCCTGGAAGTAGAGCCCCAAGTCTTTCTGACGATGGTAGAAGAATCCCTTATCACTGCGCAGCGTTGATGAAGGCGACCACTGCACACCGTCGTAACCGAGCAGGAAGGTTGCGAATCCGGAACCCGTCCCCGGGGTGAGGTGGCCATTGGCATCGCCGAGGCCGGTCCACTCCGCCCCGAATTCATAAATTCCCCTGGGCTGGCCGCGCTCGTCCGAGTTGACCGCCATGGTCCGGAACTGGAAACCCATCTTCAGATTGTGACTTCCTCTCGTGACACTGAGGTTGTCGACCCAGGTAGTGAACAGTTGAGGAGCGGTCTGGGGGTTGTCGTCATCCCAGAAAAGCCCACCGGGCCAGCCGCCGAACTCGATGTCGGACGTCACCGGGTCGTACGGGTACAGACCGGGCCATCCTGTATCCCCGGTGACGTTCTGCAGCCCGAGGGTGTCGGTCACCGCCGGACTCTTGATCGTTGGTCCACGCCGGCTGTTCGGCCGCGTGATGCCGGCACGGAATTCATTCACTGCCCGGGGACCGAAGATATGGGTATGGGCAAATGTCGCCTGCTGCGTCCGGGCGGTTGTGTTGTTGTAGAAGATCTCCTCGGTGGGCGACCCGCTCTTCGGGCTGGGTCGCTTCTGATCGACAAAGGTATAGGTGAATGAGAGAGTGTCTTTTACCCTCTGATGGTCGACCTTCCCCGTGTACTTGTTCAGCCTGTCTCCCCTGGGAAGCTCGACCCAGAGGTTTTCATCGAGGGGGGCGCCAGGCGAGGTGGGCATAGGGTACTGGGCAAGAGCCTTTTTCGCCACACTCGAGATCCGGCTTTCCGGAATCTTGTTCCCCGGGAAGGCATCGCGTACGTAGAGCCCGGTCCCTGGATCGAGCCGGGTGGTCAGAGGATCGTAGATCGTGTAGACGGTCGATTCCCCCGATGGGATGTAATGCGAAAAGTCGCCGTTCCGCAACTCCTCGGTGGGCGATCCCTTCGTAGCCTGGTAGGTCTCATCCTGACGCAATCCCTCGTAAGTAAAGAAGAAAAACGTGTGATCCTTGCCGTTGTACAACCCGGGGAGCCGGACCGGACCGCCCAAAGCCCCTCCGAACTCGTTGCGCAGCAGGTAGGCGGGCGGCTTCGTGCTGAAAGGATTGCGTGCGAGAAAGTCATTGCTCCGGTAGGTCTCAAACAGCGATCCGTGGATGGTGTTTGACCCGGATCGGGTCAGGTAACTGATCGTGGCGGGTTTGCTGAACTGCGCCGTGGAATTCATGGCCTCTACCTTGAATTCCTGGACGCCTTCAAGGGCCGGGCTGACCCGGGAGAAATCCCCGAGATACTTGTCCTCGATGCTCACGCCGTCAGCCAGGAACTGGATGCTGCCCTGCTGCAGCCCGTTAATCTGGTTCCCCGTCGAGCTGGACAAGGACGTCGACCAGTTGGCCACACCCGGGGTCAGGGTAAACAGTGTGGCGATCGAGCGCCCATTGAGTGGGAGCGCCACGATACGGGCGGATTCCTTGACGTCGGAGATCGTAGCGCCGCCCGTTTCGACGACCGGCGTGGAGTCTCTGACTTCCACGACGACGGGCGACCCCGCGACTGCCAGAGTGACGTCGATCGTCAGTTCCTGTCCCACTCTCAGGACGACCTTGGCCGCGTATTTGTGAAATCCGGGCACATCCGTAGAAACCAGGTAATTTCCCGCCGGGATACTCGGGAAATAGTAAAGGCCCGACTCGGTGCTGATCGTGGAGCGGATCTGATTCGTGTCTTCGTTCTTGAGCATCACCGAGGCTCCGGGGATGACGCCTCCGGACGCATCCCTGATACCCCCCCTGATTCCGCCCAGCGATGTCTGAGCGGATACCCCCGCCGAAAACAGCAGCAGGCACGCTGCCGCCGCGAACGCGCGGGCGCAACCGCGAACTTGTCTTGCCATGATACATACCTCCCGATGCAAATCGCCGCATGAGTGTCCATGGTTGTGGACGGCAACTAAACAGCTCTCGTATGCATAAAGCGGAAAATGGCGAGCTGGACTGCAACCGAGGTGCGAAATTCTGCAGGATTAAGTTTGTCAGCCGGTGCTAGAATGGCGCGTCGTCGTTCGTCGTGTCATTTCAGCGCCCACGTCCAGCGGCCAGGACGTACTCCACTGCCATGCCGGACAGCACACCGCAGGATGTTACGGAATTGCTTCGGGCCTGGAGCGAAGGGGAGCGATCGGCCCTAGACAAGCTAGTTCCCCTGGTCTATGTCGAATTGCGCCGCCTGGCGCGTTATCACCTGAAGCACGAGAATCCCGGCCACATGCTCCAGACGACAGCCCTGGTCAATGAAGCCTATCTCCGGCTGACGGATTCAAAGCGGCTGCACTGGCGCAACCGCGCGCATTTTTTTGCCATCTGCGCACAGCTGATGCGGCAAATCCTGGTCGACTTCGCCCGGACCTGGAGCAGTCAGAAGCGGGGGGGAGGCGTCCCCCACGTCTTTTTCGACGAGGCGATTCTTCCTCCCGACGAGCGCGATGTGGACCTGGTGGCCCTCGACGACGCACTGCAGGCACTCTCACGTGTGGACGAGAGAAAGGGCCGGGTGGTAGAACTCCGGTTCTTCGGAGGGCTGGAGGTCGAGGAGACGGCAGCGGTACTGAAGGTATCGCCAGAAACCGTTGCACGCGACTGGCGGCTGGCGCGGGCCTGGCTGTTCAGGGAACTGAGACGCCGGCCGGTTTGAACAAGTTCGCCCCCTATGGACAGTCTGTTCCAGAAGATCGAGCGACTTTACCACGACGCGCTGCAGGAGCCGGAAGACGACAGGGCCGCATTTCTCGACAGGGCCTGTGCCGGGAACCGGGCACTGCGCCTCGAATTGGACGAGTTGCTCCGATGCGACCGGGATGCCGGGAGGTTCATGGAGTCCTCCGCGCTGGAGGTGGCGGCCCGTACAATGGCACGGGCCCGAAGCCGGCTTTCCCCGGGGAACCGGCTGGCGCACTTTGAAATCGTTTCCCTGCTCGGCGCCGGCGGCATGGGCGAAGTTTATCTCGCTCATGACACGCGCCTGGAGCGCAAGGTCGCGTTGAAGATCCTTCCCCCGGAGATGGCCGGCGACCCGGACCGCATGTTGCGCTTCATCTCGGAAGCAAAAGCCGCTTCCGCCGTAGTCCATCCCAATATCGCCACAATTCACGAAATCGGAGAAGCCGACGGAATCCACTTCATCTCGATGGAGTACGTGGAAGGCGAGACACTGGGGTGCAGAATAGGCGGCGCATCGCTCGAATTGCCCACCCTGCTGGAATTCGGAATTCAGATTGCCGATGCCCTGGACGAAGCGCACTCAAAGGGAGTCGTGCACCGCGACCTCAAACCGGCCAACATTATCGTGAATCCCAAGGGGCAGGCCAAGGTATTGGACTTCGGGTTGGCGAAAATGGCCAAGACAACCGTTCCGGAAACCGGCGTGATCATGGGAACCGTGGAGTACATGAGCCCCGAGCAGGTGCTCGGAGCCGAAGTCGACCACCGCACGGACCTTTACAGCCTGGGCGTGATTCTCTATGCGATGGCGACAGGCAAGCTGCCGTTCGGGGGAGTGAGCACGGCCGAGAAGGTGGATCAGATCCTTCATGGCCAACCGGAACCGATGGCGAGTCTCAACGGCAAGGTCAGTCCCGAACTGGAGCGTGTGGTCCGCAAGTGCCTGGAAAAGAACCCTGAACTCCGGTATCCCTCGGCGCAAGAGCTGCTGGCCGATCTTCGCCGGCTCGCGTCCCCGGAAGTGATGTCGCGGGCAGCTCCACACGTGCAGCGCAAGGGGTGGCGCATCGGCGGCGCCGCGGTGCTGGCCGTCTCGATTGTGGTAACCGCAGGCTTCCTTCTGTGGCGTCACTTCCATCCCCGTGCCACACCCGGCCAGGGGAAGGTCATGCTGGCCGTGCTTCCCGCCGAGGACTTGAGCGGCGCAACCGGCCAGGAATACTTCGCGGACGGTCTGACGGAGGAGATGATAGCGCAGCTCGGGAGCATGCAACCCGACCGGCTCGGCGTCATCGCCCGCACATCGGTGATGGGTTACAGGCGCGGCCGGGAGCGCATCGACCAGATCGGCCGCGAACTGGGGGTCGAGTATGTCCTGGAAACCAGCGTACGGCGCGACGCACGCCGGACGCGCATTACGGCGCAGCTGATTCAGGTGCGTGATCAGACCCACCTCTGGGCGGAAACCTACCAACGCGACCTGTCGGATATCTTCGCGGTTCAGAGTGACGTCGCCGCACGCGTTGCGAAGTCGCTGGCGCTGGAATTGCTGCCGGCGCACAGAGCAGCCCTGGCGCAGCCACCGACCAGGAACCCGGACGCTCACGAGAGTTACCTGAAGGGGCTTTACTACTGGAACAGAAGGACCGCCGATTCGTTGTGGACAAGCATCGAGTGCTTTCAGCAGGCGATTGACCGGGACCCGGTTTACGCTGCCGCTTATGCAGGGCTGGCGAACTCGTATTCCGTGCTTGGAAACAACCAGTTCCTTCCGAGTGCCGAGGCTTACCCGAGGGCCAGAGCTGCTGCCCTGAAGGCGCTCGAACTCGATGAAGGGCTCGCCGAGGCGCATACGTCCCTGGCCAAGGTCATGGAGGATTACTTCTGGGACTGGCCTGCGGCGGAACGCGAGTACCGGCGCGCCATCGAGCTGAATCCAGGGTATGCCAGCGCGCACCAGTGGTATGCGCAATTTCTCACACACCTGGGCAGGCACGACGAATCCGCGGCGCACATCAGAGTGGCCCGGCAGCTGGATCCGCTGTCGCCTCGGATAAACGAAAATGTCGGACTCTTCCTTTATTATGCCCGCCGCTATGATGAAGCTATCCGTGAATTGAAACGGGCGCTCACACTGGACCCGAATGACGGTTTCGCCCACGTGCATCTCGGGATCTGCTATTCGCAGAGGGGGCTCGCGGCCGAAGCCATTGGCGAGCTCAGCCACGCCCAAAAGCTGGCAGTGAGTCAGCCGCTGCGCATGGCCTATCTCGGGTGTGCGTACTCGAGGGCCGGCCAGAGGCTCGAGGCATCGAGGCTGCTGGCGCAGCTGATCCGGTTGTCTGCGGATGAGCATGTGCCCCCAGTGGCGGTGGCCTGGGTGCACGCGGCACTGGGCGAAGTCGATCAGGCGTTCGCGTGCCTGCAGAGGGCTTATGACACGCGCGACCCCCTGCTTCGCCTCGTAAAAGTGGAACCGCTGCTGGATCCGCTGCGTAACGACCCGCGCTGGCAGACTCTGCTGCGTCGCATGAGTCTGGAAGGACGGTGACCGGTTGCTTACATTCGTCGGTCTTCGGCGAGATACGGCCCTTCGAGGGGACGCGACTGCGGCCACCAGAGGTCGGCGCACGTTTCCGAAGTCGGAACAATGATCTCCGACTTCCTTGTGCCTACCAGCCCTGTTATCGTTACAGAGCCTGGTAGGCTATATCGATGAGTGGCTGCTCAGGCCGCGGCCTGTCTTTGAGCTGTTACTGCTCTTCAAACGGTCGCCCGAAAAATTTCGTGACGCCCGCCCCCGCAGGACCGTCCCGGGTGCTGGATGAGCGGTGCCTGAGGCTCCGCCTCGGGTCCCGTCGGGCAGCTGGAGTGAGTCTCCTGGCAGATAGAACTTCGAGTATGAAAGTTTCCGAGATCTGGCGATATCCCGTAAAATCAATGGCGGGAGAAAGCCTCGAGAGCGCGGGCATCACATCTCTCGGAATTGAAGGAGACCGTGTGGTCCATGTCGAGGACACTCACGGCCGTTTCATTACCGCGAGAACCCATCCGCGGCTCCTCGGCCACCACGCCAGGCTCAATTCGGGCGGTGAACCTCTCGTAGACGGAATTCCATGGATGGAACCTCAGGTGCACGACAGCGTTGTCGACATCGTCGGCCAGGGCGCCCGGCTGGCGCGTGACGACACAACCCGTCGGTTTGACGTGCTGCCGTTACTGGTGGCGACCGATGGCGCCATCGCGGCCTTTGGCCATGACGGACGACGGCTCAGGCCCAATATTGTCATCGGCGGTGTTGACGGCCTTGCCGAGCGCTACTGGCCGGGTAACTGTCTGCACATCCGTGACGTCGTCCTTGGTGTGCAGGATCTTCGCGGGCGTTGCGTTATGACGACATTTGATCCCGACACACTGAAACAAGACCGCCAAGTGCTCCTGGACATCGTTCGCAAATTCGGTGGCAAGCTCGCGCTGAACTGCTATGTGATCCGAGGCGGTGAGATTAGCGTTGGCGATCCTGTTGAGTTGGCTCCGCCCGTCTTGTCTGATTAGTGGCGCGACTCCAAATCCACCCCGGGCCTGAGGAAATCACACTAATATCGGCGTGCCTGGGTCCGATCTGAGCGAGCCGGCTCCTTCGGCAGGTTCAGCTCGATCCGGGGCTACCCGCGCCAGATCTAGGCGGCGGTGAGATTTGATTTCTGACGGCTCCGCGCGCGGCTACACGCCGACGCACGCGGCCCTCTTCCTGGTGTTCAGCGAGCAAAGGTCGAGGGGACGCTGTGAATCAGCACGCAGCGCTGACCTGCCAGATCATTCACAGCGTCCCCTCAGGAGTTTTCGATACGATCCTCACCGCCTACGGCAGACGAACGCCATCGTCAAGGCTTCATACCGGTAATCTCCCTCGAAATCGGAGCACTGCTCGAGTACTTCGAACCCGCATGACTCCAGCAACTGCCGCAACTCGTGCCGGAAGAAGTACCGTATCCTCTCCCGGGTAACGATCCGCCGCATGAGCGACCCATCCGGACCGAATACGCTGTATGTCCTCTCGACCAGGTTCACCTGGACGGACAGGTCCTTGTGGATGGCCTTCTCTCTTTGCAGCACGGTGCCGTCACCCCGATCTCTCCTATAGTCCAGGTAGACGTGAGCATCAGACCTCACGAGGACGTCGTAATGTGAGATGAAGGTGTCCATGACGAAAATGCCGCGAGCCCGAAGATGTCTGTGAATGCACGCCAGCACAAGCTCGTGTTCCCGGTCCTCGACCACGTAATTGAAGGCGGAAAACGGGCAGAGCACGATCGAGAAAAGCCGCCCGAGATCAAACCGGCTCATGTCGCGCAGTGCACCGAAGACGAGCACTCTTCCGGCGGCCGTGAGCAGTGCGGCAGCCTTCCTCTCGCAGGACTCCAGCATGCCGCCGCGACACATCGAGCCTGCCACCTCGCACCCGCCCGGACCAGAGGAAGAGTGATCCGGCCGGTGCCGCACCCGAGTTCCAGGACGGGGCCCGAGCCTTGACGGCGTGCCTTCTGTAAAACTCGATATCCGTCTCCAGGGTTCGTCCTGCCCATGTCCTCGTCGTAGAACTCCGAGATGGCATCAAAGGCCTGGGCCGGGCTGTCGAACTTCAGGTCATCCCAACAGCCGGTCATATTCCTCCCCGAAATTGCACGCCG
Source organism: uncultured Acidobacteriota bacterium (assembly GCA_963773605.1). Classification (GTDB taxonomy): domain Bacteria; phylum Acidobacteriota; class UBA6911; order UBA6911; family UBA6911; genus CAVZBT01. Next base: position 4,402 of record CAVZBT010000020.1, on the reverse strand, counting down.
ACGCCCGCCACGAGTGCCTTGCCAGGTAATCCGCCGACGGTGCCTCGATAGACCTGCGATAGCCGCTGATCGAGCAGCAGCTGTTCGATCGGCGCAGCGAAGTCCTCCAGGTGTTCCACGACCACGAGAGAAGACGGCGGATCCGAGAGGAAGCCGCGGGCCCCGTCCAGGGTCGAAACGCAGACGCGCCCTGCGGCCGCCGACTCGAGCAGCTTGACACTCGAGCCGCGAATTCCAGAGACCGGATTGATGCGTCAGCGCGCACCTCCCAGGAAACGGATGAGGATCCGCGTTGTAGTCATACAGGGTGATGCCCGGCATCCGAAATATCCTCAAGCTCCCCGGGCGGACGTTCCGATGCGCCGGCTCCTGCGAGGATCCACAACTCCGTATCGGGGACGCGAGCCGCAAATCCCGGAAGACATGACGGACGAAGCCGCCGATCCCGTCGAAGTTGGGCCTGTAGCGGAAAGGCCCGGCAAACAGGATCGCGCGCGCCCCGCTCCCCGGAAGGGATGTATTCCATCTCCTCCATCCCGTTCGGGACCACGACCGGCTTCAACTGCGGGACGAGCGCGGCGTCGTCATACGAACACACAAACACCCTGTCGAATCGTGACAGCGATTCCATCTCCCTGGCATCGTCCCCCGGCGCGCCGTCCAGTCCGAGGTTGACGTCATGGAGCGTGATCGACCACGGCACGCTTCCGGACCGCAGGTCGGAAAGCCCGGCCAATTCCGAAAACTCGATCTGCACGGCAGCAGGCCTTGTGGTCGCAATCAGCCGACGCATTTCCTGCCGCATCCGGTGATGGCAATGCGCCGCCCCGCGCTCGCTCCGCCCTGCCCCGGGCGCCACCGTGTCCCCTCCCGCCGACGAGAGTGAACCGCAGCGAGGTTATCAAAGTGCTTCGTTGGCCCTCCCGCAAACGCCTCGGCCTCGTCACTGAGCAGCACCACGTTGTACCGTTCCGCAAGCCCCTCGACCAGCCGGCACATACGTATGGCGCCGCCGTGCGCCGGCGGGTGCATGACGAAGGGCGACACCATCAGAACTAACCGGAGCCGCACTTCAGGGCAGCCGGAGTCTTCAGGTAGTACTTCATCTGCGCATACTCGAGACCCGAATCGTCAAAGCTCCGCCCCGCGCTCGAGACAGGCGCCTCGCACGATCCCCGCCGTATTTCGCTTCGACGTCATCTGCAGGAATGACACGTCGTCCAGTTCCATCGCAGAGGCACACAGCCGCTCGAGCGACCCCATCCGGTCCAGGTTGCGCAACTGGAACAGGAGCCCGTTCCGGCGGAAAACCCGTCGATCTCGCGCTGGCATCGTAAAACCTGGAAACCGTCGCGCGCCGGGCGTGCCACGCCCGGGACGAAGGGCAGAAAAGCGTCTCATATCCCTGCTTCCAGGCGACGACTCCCCACTCGACGTCCTCCCAGTAGAACGGGTCGTAAGCCCCGCTCCAGCGCAAGCGAGCGGCGCAAAAGCGCCGCCTGGAACAGTGAAGCTCCCCCGCCCGCGTAAACTCCGCCGCGGACCGTAGTTTCATCTTCCGGCGTTGTGTCGAGTATTTCCGACGCCCATCCCGGCAGCGCAACACAGTCCACCCGGTCTCCTCCCGTCTGCGGTTCTGATCCTGCGGAAGGATCTGGGATGCAAGCGAAAAGACGTGCGGGGCCCGCCACGGAAGCAATCTCTGCGAGAGATCGAGCTTTCCAGCTAACGTCGCTGTTGAGCAGGTACACCCAAGGGTACCGGACTGCACCAACCCCTCGTCGGACGGCTTCTGAAAACGACATCGGAGCCGGGTGGAAGATCCAGCTGGCGCCGGGGAAACCGCGCACTGCATCACGATAGTCAACCCCCTCCGAACCGCTGACGACCACGATGACTTCGAGGGGTTCCGCAACCTCCCGCGCGGCACTTTCGAGCGACTCGAGGCACGCCCGCAGGAGCGTCGGATTCCCCCGCTCCGGGATGATGACCGAGAGACCCGGCCCAATGGCCGGCACGGGAATGCTCCCCCGGGACGCACGTCGTGAGCGGATCGCCGCACCGAGACGGTCGCAGAACGCCACTGCGGCCTGCAACCGAAACAACCTGGCTCGACGCGCTGCGACCGGCGAGGCGTTCATCAAAGTACCTCGATTCCGAAAAAGGCGAACCCGAGCTCGCGGGTGTCGCCATTCACGCCGGCCCGCGCCGGGCGGAACGTCTCTTTAACCAGGTACTGGACGACCATCGTACCGGCGTGACCCGGCGGGACTGCGAGACCGGTGCTGAATCTCAACAGCTCCCGCGTCGGATTGGCGACGCATCCGATGGGCGCCCCGTTGCACGAGATATCGAGTTGGTTAGGCACCGCGTTGCCCGAAGGAGGAAGAGCTCCCCTCAGGAAAATACGCTTCCGTGCCGGTGTTGCGGAGGAGCGCCATTGCTGCTTCGCGCTTGCTCCACAGTGTGCCCGCACGATCCCTCGGGTGCCACCCTCGGATGAGTTGGGCATTCTCCCCGTCGGAGGGCACAAGAGAGACCTTCGGCGGTGAAGACGCGCACGCCATCTTCCACGCGCAAGAGAGGCAGGCCGGGTTCCGACCCGAAGCGAAACCGCGTCGAAATTCCCGGTACTCTGCCCCGTGCCAGATTGAACGGAGGCTTCGCGCCCGCAGATTACCCAGAACCAGCGTGTCCTGGACTTCGCATGGCACAACGTCACCGTTGGCCAGGATGTGCGTCGATTCCCAGGGATCCTGATCACACGTTCGGATCCGCGTGCCGGGTGGAAGTTCGTCCGGGTGATAGCCGGGGCCGTTGGCGAGGACGCCGGGCCCATCGATTTCGGGTCCGCCCCTTACCTCCACGCCCGCGAAGGCGCCGCGCGCCTTTTGAAGGACATCGTTCAGGTCGTTTCTGAACGATTCCCGCAACCGGCCGCGCTCGTCGAGTTCATCCGGAAAGGTCTCGCGGGCAGGACCGCGCCGGATGACCGGCAGCACGGTCACCAGCGGAATCCGCTTGCGCCGGGCCAGAGAGACGACCGCCGGCAGCTCCTGCAGGTTAGACCGCATGGCCACAAACGCGATCTCCAGCGCCGGGCTCTCGACCCGGTATTCCTCCCGCAAGGCGAGGAGAAGGTCCAACCGGCTGGAGAGGCGCTCCAGCGAGCCTTTTCCATAGATCGCCGTCCACTGCGCCGCGGCGGTCGTGTGCAGCGAGACCCCGAGCCGATCCAGTCCGGAGCAGACAACTGCCCTCAGGACCTCGTCGTCCGCGGACGCCAACGCTGTCACGAGTTCCACAGAGGCACCGGTCTCCTTCGCCAGCCGGATGGCGTCGGTCAGCCAAGGATAGTGCAGGGATTCGCCCGAGTAATTCAGTCGGATGCACTCCGGAGTCTCGAGCTCGGCCATCAGGCGTTCCAGCATGGCAAAATCCATGTGCTCGCCGGGGCCTCGTCGCCCCCGACGAGCGCAAAAGACGCAGTCGAACGGGCATTTCGAGGTGAGCTCGATCCAGAGGACGCGCGGGACACGCGCGGCGGCGTGGTCGGCTTCGGAGCAGGGGGTATCGTGCCGCACAGGGTTCATGCGAGAAGGTCCGGGTCGGGTGGCTCCAAGGCTGCGCCGCAGTCTATCTGATCCAGGTAGCACAGGGCCTGGTGGCTGAAGATCGCGCCCCATGTATTCCAGTGGCGCACAACGGCACCGGAAAATTCCTGAAAAACCGGGGAGCCGTTCGTCCCCGGGGAACGCCTGAGCGCCTCACACATCCGCATCAGTGGGCTCATGCCGCTGCCCTTCGGACGGAGCAGGCAGCCCAGCCGGAGGACCTGCGCCAGGACATCGGAACGGGAGCACTTCCGGCGAATCCGCCGCAGGATCACCGGGTAGAGCTCGCCGGCGACAGCGAGCGCGTCGGGATCGATTCCTGCTCGGAAGCCCAGTAGAAGTCCCTCGGCGTGATAAAGGACAGGGTGCAGGGCATCGCCGACCGGGTTTTCCCGGTAATGATCGCGCCACCGGAAGTAGACCCGTTCCATCTCATCGTGAAGGTCGGCGCCGGCCAGTTTGCGGGGAATCCCAAGAATGGCCGCCGCAGACTTGAGCTGATACGGCCCAGGCCGCGTGGACCACCGGCACGGCAGGCCCTCGGTCTTTGCCGGGCTCCGAGGGAGCACAGCCACGAGCGAGCCGTCGCCGGGGCAGAACCGTCGGTAGAGCTCGAGTAACCGGCCGAGGCATTCGTCAGCGAGGCCGCCCGGGATCCGTGCGCGCACTGCCGCGACTCCGCGGCACGCCATTGCCAGGTCGAAAGAGAACAGGCCCTTGTTTCGCCAATCCGGACGCCTATCCGTCAGATGACGACGGGTGGGGGGCAGCTTCCCGGGTTCCGACTC
>CAVZBT010000019.1:0-32118 GCA_963773605.1 uncultured Acidobacteriota bacterium | reverse complement strand
AACCTGTTCAACCTGACCAACTTCGTGAACCCGACTGCGACGCTCCCGAATGCGCTCGGTACCAGTTCGAACCAGATTCAGCCGGGGCAGCCGTTTACGTCGGCAGCAGCCGGCAACTTTGGCAGCATGAATTCGACCGTAGAGCGGACCGTGGGCCTCGGGACGAATCGCCAAATCCAGTTCGCCTTGCGGTTCAGTTTCTAGGGTATGGGGGTGCGGCGCCTGGGCGTCGAGAATCCGAAGCGGCGTCGAGCCGCACTCCCCTTCCTACTTCAATTGCGGGACGGCGCCCGGGAGAGTGTAGCGCAGGTTGAAGAAGACCATGTGGGTCTGAGCCGACGTGGGCTGGCCGGAGGAGACGGACCACGGACGCCGCGACAAGAACGAGTACTGGCCCATCAGGGCGAGCGCGCCGTACTTGGTGTCCTTCCAGAATGTCCGGGTGAACCCGAATGTACTCTCCTGGAGGGCCCGGTTCTGGGCTGTGGGTGATCCGGGGTATCCATATCCCGCGAACCTGCCGGTATCCTTGTCCACCGTCGTGTTTCGTCCGACATAGACCACACCGTAGTACCCATACACGAGCGTGCTATTCTTCGTATACTCGAACCCCGAAACACTGGACCCCGAGCGCACGGGCGAGAGGCTGCCATCGGCACGCACGATCACATCGGGCGCTTGACCGAATATCCAGCGTCCTCCTCCGGCACTCCAGTAGTTGTTCGAGACGAGGTAAAGACCCTTGACCAGCTCCACCCCCAGGTTCGCCTGGGCTCCGAGCCCGGTGGCCGTGAAGGAGCGCGCGGCAAGTGGGTTCCAGACCCTGAACGTCCGTTCCGTGCCGCCCAGTTCAAAATGCAGCGCGCGCCCGCTCTTCAGCTTCGGGTCGAACGCGACCTTCGCGACCACATCGGGGTGCAGGTTCGGGACGCCGAGCGTCGTGCCGCCATTGTTCAGCTGTCCCTGGTAGGGAGCGACATAGGCGCTTGGTATCGTGATGAGACCGCCGCCTCCCGAGCCGCCGATGTACTGCTCCGGGTTCTCCATCGATATCGCAGCCGCGACGGAGTTATGCGGGTGATATACGACTCGCAGTTGCGGATCCCGGCTCCACGTCAGCCCGAGCTGGTAATTTGTGTCCACTACCTGCGAGTAAAACAGGTCTCCGGGTATCGGCGAGATCCCCTTGCGCCCGGGAGTCATGAGGCTCCAGGACTGGCCTCCCATCAGTTCCCACTTTCCCTGGCGGATGTCGATCCAGTACAGCCGCATCCGAAACGTATCTGGGTTTGAGGTCACGGCCCCATTCCCGGGAAAGAAGCCCAGAAAGTCCGATTCCCAATAGCCGATGACGCGGGCGCCCTTCACGATTGTGTCCACGCGCGAACCGATCCGGGAGTTTTGCGTGGAGAGGCGGAATTCAGACAGGTTGCCCGCAGTGGTGTTTCCGAATGGAACGGCGCCGAAGTTGGTGCTGATCGCGCTGCCGGTCGCGTTGCTGCGCCATGCGCTGGTGAGGTCCATGAATCCGAACGGGGTCAGGTAGGCGGATCCGATCCGGAAGGACAGCGGTCCCGGTTCGGGTGTCTCCTGTTTCTGCGGCAGTGCCGAGACAGGCGGCGCCGGTCGTATGGCGGGGACGGTGGCTCCCGTGGCGGAGATTTCGGCCGGCGGTTGCGCCGGGGGCACGGCTGCCAGCGTGCGCACCTGGTTGCGGAGCTCGTCCAGAGCTCTCCCCTGCTGCTCAACGAGGCGCTCGAGCTCGGCGATCCGCTCACGTTGCCTCCCCAACTCCGCCTGCACTTGAGGCGGGGTCGGGGGCCCCGGTTCAATGGACGGGGAGGAAGCCCGGCACGTGAACGGCGCCCATAGAAGTACCAGTGCCAGTCGCTGAGAGTGGGTGCGCCACATCATTGTGAGCTCCATGGAGTAAGAAATGGTGCGTGCGGTCCCGGGGCCCGCCCGCTTGATCGTGCAGGCAGTTTGTCGAGGTGAGATGAGGATTACATGAAGACCGCGTTAACAATCGATTAGGCGCGCGGGAAGAACACCGTGAACGTGGAACCGCGGCCCACCTCGCTGTCGACTTCGATCCTGCCGCCATGAGCCTCGACCAGGTGCTTGGCGATGGAGAGGCCGAGACCCGTGCCCCCCACCTCGCGGGAGCGAGCCGCGTCGACACGGTAGAACCGCTCGAAAATGCGCTCCTGGCTCGCCTTGGGAATCCCGATTCCGGTGTCTGCGACCGAGAGCACGACTTCCGCTCCCCGTGCCTCCGCCCGAACGACGATGTGTCCCTCCGCCGGTGTGTATCGCACCGCGTTGTCGAGAAGGTTCTGAAGGATCTCGTGCAGCGCGTTGATATCGCCGCGGACCGGGGGCAGGTGCGCGCCGCATTCCACCTGGAGCGTGAGGTTTTTTGTCTCGGCATGCCCCCGCACCGTTTCGACGCAGGGCCCGATTGCGTCGCACACGTTCACGCTGTGCATTTCGAGCGGCATCTGACCCGCTTCGATCTGCGACAGCCTGAGCAGATCGTCGGTGAGCCGGCCCAGCCGCGCGGCGTTGCTTCGGATGATCTCCAGGAAGCGGGTCTGGTTCTCCGGTTCGGCGACTCCACCCAGCAGCGTCTCCGCAAATCCCTGGATGGCAGTGAGCGGGGTTTTGAACTCGTGGGAGATGTTGGCGACGAAGTCGCGACGCGCGCGCTCGAGCCGGCGCCGTTCAGTGATGTCGTGCAGGACCATGACGGCACCGGTGGTTTGTCCTTCGGCGCGCACCGGCGCGGCGGTGACTGCGAAGCTCCGGGTGCGCACCGTCCCAACGACGAGCTCGCTCTGCACCGTCTCGCTGCCGGCCAGGGCTTTCTGGATCGCCTGCAGCATGTCCGACTGCCGGATCACCTCGGCTATGGGCCGGCCGCTCCCGGCGGGGCTCTCGATCCCCAATGCGCTGCAAAACGATTCATTGCAGAACACGAGACGCTGGTTGGAGGCAATGACGGCTACCCCTTCCGCCATGCTGCGGAGAATGGCGGCGGACTGGTTGCGCTCGCCTGTGAGGGCCCGGATCGTGACATCCAGGTGCGCGGCCGTTTCGTTGAGGGTGACGGCGAGATCGCTCAGTTCGTCCCCCCGCCGGTCTGCAGGGATCGGTCGGAAGTCGCCCGCCGCGACCCGGTGCGAAAACTGCTGCAGCCGCTCGATGCGGGTGGTGAGGGCGCGGAAAAACCACAGCGAAAAGGCGCCCGCAACCAGCAGGATCAGCAGGGAGGCGGTCCAGAGGCGCCAGCGAAAACCCGTCAGGGCTTCGTTAAGCCGGTGCAAGGGGAGCGCGAACCGTATGACCAGGGTGTCGCCTTCGGCGGAGTTGCGCCGCAGCGCCAGGTACACCAGGTCCCGGTTGAGCGTGTCGCTGTGGCGCACGGCCGTACCTGCTCCCGCGGCCATTGCGGCCCGGATTTCGGGGCGCCCGGCGTGGTTCGCCATCTGGGCCGGAGAGCTTTCGGAATCGGCCAGCACGCGGCCGTCGGCGGCAACGACGGTGCAGCGCGCGCCGCTTTGCCCCATCCACGCCGCCCACGCATCCAGCCTGGCCCGGTCGCGAGAACTCGGCGGCCGTCCGTCCACCAGTCGCCCGAGCGCCTCGAGCCTCTCGATCCCGTTCTGAACAAATTCGTGCCGGATTGCCTGGACTGTGTACAGGTCGACGGCGATGAGGACGAGCACGAGCAAGGCGAGATACACAAGCCCGAGCCGCCGGAAAAGACTCGATTTGAGCTGCGTCAGCGCTCCTTTAGCCGGCATAGACGGGATTTCGTATCAGTGGACGGAGTGCTTGCCGCCCTGAGGGCGGGATTCGCCGGGACCGTCGTCGACGTCCTCCGACCTCGGCTCGATATCCCAGTGTTGCAGCTGGTCGGCGGGCGTGCGGTAGATGTCGACGCAGGCGCGGCTGTTGCCGTACCAGCTGTGCACGATATCCTCAACCCGGTAGCGTAACTGGTCGCCGTACGTCTTCGGGATCCCCAGAGCGTCATACTCTTCGATGCGCGTTTCGAGGTTGAGCTCGCCTATGACCAGTACCGTGACCGCCAGCATCTCCGGGTCGGTCTCGTGGACGATGACCCGCCCGCACGGGTCGCAGCTCGCAGGCAGGAAGATCTCATATGCCTCGTGGTCCTTGCCTCGCGAGATCCTCTGCAGCCGGAAGAGGGTTTCGTACTGGTGATCCAGCCGGTGCAACTGCTCGCCGTGCTCATCGCAGTATTCGCCCGGGCTGGCATCGTCGGGATTGCAGACCACGCACGAAGTCACTTCTTTCTTTCGAGCCATAGCGTCGCTCCTGAACCACCAATTCTTTCACGACCGGCACACGTTGTCCACCTCGCTCGAACCGCGTGAGGTGCGGCGGTCATCGCATCGTCATGTGAGCCATGGTGCCGCCGGCGCGTGAGCCCCGGGTTGTTCAGGGTTCGACGCCGCTGTGAGGGGGCGCCCACCACGAGACTAGAGTGCCGTACTACGGCGGGCGGCAGGATAACGGAGTACGAGCAGGCCGTAGGAGTGCGGCACCGCACTCCGGAAGCGGAAATAACAGGTACAATTCGGGGGCGCGCAAAGGATACGGGGATGCGGCTGGGGCTGAATCTGGGCTACTGGAAGACGGGGATGGCGGACAACATCCTGCTGGCGCAGGAGGCCGACCGGCTTGGCTACCATTCGATCTGGACCGCGGAGGCGTGGGGCTCCGACGCCGTCACGCCGCTGACCTGGCTGGCGGCGCGAACGGAGCGCGTCCGTGTCGGGACCGCGGTAATGCAGATGGCCGCTCGGACTCCGGCGGCGACGGCCATGACGGCTGCGACGCTCGACCTGCTGACAGGCGGGCGGGTGCTGCTGGGACTCGGCGTCTCGGGTCCGCAGGTAGTGGAGGGTTGGCACGGCGTCCCGTTCGGGAAGCCGCTCGGCCGCACCCGGGAGTACGTCTCCATCGTGCGCGACATCCTGCGGCGCAGAAACAGATTGGAGCACCATGGAGAGCACTACGACATCCCGCTGCGGGGCGGGACGGGTCTCGGGGTGCCGCTGAAGCTCATGATCGACCCGCTGCGTCCCGATATCCCCATTTACCTCGCGGCAAATGGACCGAGAAATGTGGCCCTCGCGGCCGAGATCGCGGACGGGTGGCTCCCGATATTCTTTTCCCCGAGCCGCGGGAGCGTGTTTGGCCCCAGCCTCGAGGAGGGCTTTGCGCGGGTGCCCGGCAAGGACCGCTCGGCCTTCGACGTGGCACCCACCGCCCCCGTGCGGCTCGGCCCAAGCACACGCGCGTGTCTCGACGCCGTCAAGCCCGACCTCGCCTTCTACATCGGGCTCATGGGTGCGAAGGGACGGAACTTCTACTATGATCTTGCCTGCCGCTACGGCTTCGAAGAGGCCGCCGGCCGGATCCGGGATTCTTACCTGGACGGGAGAAAGCTCGAAGCCATAGCCGCCGTACCGGATGCACTGGTGGACGAGGTCGCGCTGTGCGGCCCGAAGGAGCGCATAGCGGAGAAGTTGGAATCGTGGCGCGGCGCGGGCGTGACCACGATGCTCTGCTCCACATCGAACCTGGAAACCGTCCGGACGTTGGCGGAGCTTGTGCTCTAGGGGAACCTGGCCCAGGGCCCGTACGCCGGAGGAGCGCAGACGGCGGAGGGCCGGCGCGATCCCGCCCGCTTTGCTTCACTGAGCACTGTACTTAGGTTATTGTTTAACGCGATGCACATACCGGATGGGTTTCTCTCGAATAAGATTGCGCTGTCGATGGATGTCGTTTCGGGCGCGACGGTGTTTTATGCCACCCGTCGCGTCACGATTGAGGGTTCCGGACGAATGGTCCCGATCATGGGGGTCATGGCGGCCTTCGTTCTGGCCGCCCAGATGCTGAACTTCCCCGTCCTCGGTGGCACGTCGGGACACCTCGTGGGCGGCGCGCTGCTGTCGGTGCTGCTCGGGCCGATGGCCGCTTTCCTGACCATGGCGACCGTCATCATCGCGCAGGCGCTCTTCATGCAGGACGGGGGCATCCTGGCGCTGGGCGCCAATCTCTTCAATATCGGGGCCATCACGTCCTTCTCGGGTTTCGCCCTGTTCCAGATCGTCGCCGGCAGCGCCGCCGGACCCCGACGCACCGGTGTGGCCGCGTTTGTCGCGGGCTGGGGCTCGCTCATGTTGTCGGCGGTGTGCTGCGCACTGGAGCTCTCGGTCTCGGGGGTCATCCCGCTGAAAACCGGGTTGGGCGCCATGGCGGGGTATCACGCCATCATCGGGATTGCGGAAGGCGGCCTCACCGCAGCCGTGCTCACTTTTCTGCTCAGGGTGCGGCCGGACCTGGCCAAGAGGCGAGGCGAACTGCGGTTTCGGGGGACGGACTGGATCGGCGCGCTCGTGCTGGTCGCCGTGCCCATGGCCACCCTCATGCTCGCCGGCAGTTCGAGCCTGCCCGACCCTCTCCAGGGTTTGCTGGAGAGCCCGTCCGTCGCGGCCGGAGTGGCTGAGTCCGGGAAACTCAGCTCGGCGTTGCGGTATCGCGACTACGCCGAGCAGGCGGGGGTCTTCATCATCCTGATCGGGGTCGCGTACCTGACCAGCCGCCTCGCGCGGCGCAGAAAGGACGCGCCGTGAAGCACAACTTCGTCGACCGCTACGCCGGTCTGGACTCGCCGCTGCACGTGCTCGACGCGCGCACCAAACTGATCGGGTTCACCGCCCTGATCGTCGCCGCCCTCTGGATACCGGCCGGCAGGACGTTCGCATTTTTTGGGTTCTTCTTTCTCACCGCAATCCTGATGGGGATTTCCCAGGTGCCGCTCACGTACGTGGTGGCGCGCACGCTTGTCCTGCTCCCCTTCGTGCTGCTGGCGGGCCTGGCCAGGCCCTGGACTCACGGACTCGACGTGACGCTGTTCAGCGCGCTGCTGCTGCGCTCGACACTGTGCCTGATGATCCTTATCCTCCTGACCAACACGACCCGCTTCGCAGAATTGCTCCGCGGCCTGAGCAAACTCGGCTGCCCGCGGATCCTGGTGCTCAACCTGGGGTTCCTGTACCGGTACGTATTTGTGCTGACCGAAGAGGTGCTGCGCATGCGCCAGGCGCGCGACTGCCGGAGGGTCGGCCGGTTGGGGTTCAAGGCCGAACTGAAGACGCTCGGCGCGATGCTGGGGACTTTGCTGATCCGTTCCTTTGAGCGCGCCGAGAGGATGTACCAGGCCATGCTCTCGCGCGGCTACTCGGGCGAGATCCCGACCATGCCCGCCCGCAGGTTTTCCTGGCGCGACCTGGCGTTCCTCTCGGGCCTGGCACTGTTCATCACCTTCACATTCCGCTGGGGCAAATGAGCCACCATGGCTGACACGACCGATTTCGCGGTGCGGATAACGCGGCTCACCTACTCTTACCCGGACGGCACGAGGGCGCTCGAGGGCGTCGACCTCGATGTCCGGCCCGGCGAGCGAGTGGGGATTGTGGGCCCGAGCGGCGCGGGCAAGTCCACGCTGCTGTTGCACCTCAACGGCGTTCTCACCGGCACCGGCATCGTTCGCATCATGGGCGAACCGGTCGACGGCGGGGACCTGCGCCGGATACGCCGGCAGGTCGGGCTCGTGTTTCAGGACCCGAGCGACCAGCTCTTCTGCCCAACCGTGTTCGAGGACGTCGCGTTCGGGCCGCTGAACCTGGCGATGCCGCACGAAGAGATCACGCCCCGGGTCGAACGGGTGTTGCGCGATGTCGGTCTCGAGCAGTCCATCCGGTACCGCTCCTCGCACCATCTGAGCCTCGGCGAGCGCAAGCGCGTGGCCCTGGCGGCGGTGCTGGTGATGGAGCCCGTCGTCCTGGCCCTGGACGAGCCCACCAGCAACCTCGACCCGCGCAACAGGCGCCATCTGATCGAACTGGTGTCGTCGTTGCCCGCCAGCCTCCTGCTGGCCACCCACGATCTCGAGCTTGTGCTGGCCCTGTGCCCGCGAGCCGTCCTGATGGACCGGGGGCGGATATGGGCTGACGGCGAAGCGCGCGCGATCCTGGGTGACCCCGTTCTGATGGACCAGCACGGGCTGGAAGTCCCGCTCAGCCTTACCCGTCGGGATCGGCCACTCGACCCGCCCCGCTGAGCTACACCGTATCGACGTCAATCCACCTGGATGGAGCAGACCCACACTCGGATCTGGACTGTGTTCAAGTCCAGAGCTAAGTCCGCGATCAATACCGTCGCAGGCCATGGGTCAAGTCCTGCCCGGCGCCGCATGCGATTGACGAGTCGCGATGGGTACAGATTGAGAAATGGCGGCGCAGGATGGATAATGCCTGCTCAGCCGGGCCGCCCGGGGGCGGGCTGGCGCACTGGAGGCCTTCGAGATTGGCCAGGGCGTTATCCGTTTCTCTGTTTTTCCTGATCTATCTGGCGCATGCCGCCCTCGGAGCGCGCTGCCAGACTGCAGTTCACCCCGACCTGGAAGTGTATGCCGGGACCCCCTGCGTGGTCGACTGGTCCGTCGAGGAACTGCTCAAGTTCTACCCGCAGGAAATGGCCGCGATTGAGTTTGATCCCGCCCAGGAGGGGCTGGCGCCGCTCCTGGCAAAAGTCTCGGCGAACATGGAAACCTTTTTCCGCAATTTTCCCAATACCGCCTGCAGAGAGAGGGTCCGGCAGGAGCGGCTGGCGCCCGATGGCCGGCTCGAAGCGCATGCTCAACAGGAGTTCCAGTACCTCGTCTTTGTCAAATCGGCGGATCTCGCGGCCGAGTGGGAGGAGGATCGGACCGACGCGAAAGGCCGCCCGGTGCAGCGGGCCGGGCCCGGCGGCTTCTCGTTCCTGACGTCGGGATACGCGATGGCGGGCGCCTACTTCCATCCATCACACCGTTTTGGCTCGCGATTCCGCTACCTGGGGCGTCAGCGCGCTGCCCCCTACGCCCACGTGATCGCGTTCGCGCAGAAACCTGAGATGCAGGACCTCCTGGGGACGTTTGCGGTCAACAGCAGGGCGGGGATCACCGGGGTCAACATGAAGTCGATTGTCACGATGGTGCAGGGCCTGGCCTGGGTGACGCCGGAGACCTGTCAGATCGTGCGGATGCGCACGGACCTGCTTGCCCCGAGGCCCGATGTTTCGCTGACCCGGTCGACCACGGACATCTCGTTTTCCGAGATCGAGTTTCCCAACATCGCGCAGCGTTTCTGGCTGCCTGAAGAGGTCGTCGTCACCATGGACTGGAACGGGAAAACATATCGCAACCGTCATCAGTATTCCGACTACAGGGTGTTCACGGTCCAGAGTTACCAACAAGTGGATCGCCCTGCGCCCACCAAACCCCAGGTTCCCTGACACAACATCCCGGAGGCGCTGAGGTGCTGCGGATCGAGGCTGGGGCGGTGATGCTCGAAGCCGCGCTAGGGGAGCCGCGCGGAAAGCCGCCGCGTGGGGCCGCCGTCTTGTGCCATCCGCACCCGAAGTACGGCGGGACGATGCACAATCGGGTCGTGTATCGTGCGGGCAAGGCGGCAATGGAGGCCGGGCTGGCGGCCCTGCGCTTCAACTTCCGGGGAGTGGAAGGGAGCACCGGGGAGTATGATGAAGGGGTCGGCGAAAAGGACGACGTCACGGCCGCGCTCCACTGGCTCGAGCGGAGGTACCCCGGCCTGCCTCTGTCCCTGATCGGGTTTTCCTTTGGGGCCTGGGTGGGGCTGCAGGTCGGTGCGGCCGACGCGCGGGTCCGGGTTCTCGTCGGGCTGGGGCTTCCCGTCAGTGCCTACGATTTTGGTTTCCTGGCCCGCAATTTGAAGCCGACGCTGTTCGTTACGGGCACGCGGGATGAGTTCTGCCCGAGGCCGCTGATGGAGCCGCTCATCCGCAGGTTGCCCCCGTCGTCGGTCGTGACCTGGATCGAAGGGGCCGACCACTTCTTCACGGCGCACATCGAGCCGCTTCAGGTCCGCATCGCGGAGTTTCTCCGCGATCGGCACCCGGGAGGGGAACGGGCATGAGGGAAACGGCACTCGGTCTGGCGATTGCGCTGCTGGCGCCCGTTCTGGGGCCGGCGGCGCCCGCGCGTTTCCAGAGGCTCACGGACCACTACCTTTACCTGCAGGGGAGCCAGGAAGCCGGCAACGTCGGCGCCTTCGTCTCCGACGGCGGTATCCTGCTCGTGAATCCTCCCGCCCCGAACGATTCCGCGGGGGTCCTCGAGGCGCTCAAACGCGCCAGCTCCAAGGCGATCAGGTGGGTCGTGCATACCGACTACCGGAAAGAGAGCTGGGCGGCGTCCAGCCCGCCCCTCGCCCAGGGTGCGTCGTTGCTGGCGAGCAAGGCCGCTTTCGAGCGCAGCCGCTCGGACGCGGCTGCGGCACCGACCCCGCCCTCCGCCGCCTCCAACGCGACCTTTGTTTTCGACCGGCAGATGCGGCTGTTTCCAAGCGGGATCGAGGTCAGGGTCTTCGCGCCGCAAGGGAAATCCCGCACGGGCGACGTGGTGATCTTCGTCCCGACCGAGCGGATCTTGCAGGTCGGCGATATTTTTCAGCCGGGCCGCTTTCCGTCGCTCGACGAGAATTCCGGAGAAGGGGCGGCTCTGGGTTGGATGGACGCCCTGAAGCAGGTGGTCGATCTCGTGCCGCTCCTGAAATCGGCCATGCCCCAGCCTAAACCGGACACGGCCAAGCCGGGCGAGGAAGAGAAGACGCTGGAGGAGTTGATTGCGGTCGTCCCGGGACGCGGCCCGGTGTCGAACCTGCAGGAGATGAAGACGCTGCTGGAACAGGCGCAAAAAATGCGCACCGAGGTGACGCGGGCGATCAGCGCGGGACGGAGCCGCGACAGCATCGTGGCCTCCCCCGCACTTGCCCCGTTCCGTTCACTCGGCAACTTCGAGACGTTCGTCGCGCGGCTGTACGACGCCCTCTCGGGTCCCAAGCCCTGACGCCGGTCAAAGGGAGTCTTTGCAGCGCGGTGCCTCGGCACGGCTGCTTACGGCGGCGTCCAGGCGCCGCAGCCCGCACCTCGTCGAGCCGCCGCGCACTGGCCCCTCTGCTCAAGTCGTGGAAATCCGGCAGTCGTTCTGCAAGAATACTCTCGCCGCGCGTCGCTCCGGATTTCGGTCCGACGACTCCGGCAGCTTCAGAGTGGAGGGTGGAACATGCAGAATAGAGAGCCGTTGATCGGGTCGAGGAAGGTGTACATAGAGGGACCCGGCGGCATTCGGGTGCCCGAGCGCGAGATTGAGCTCCAGCCCACCAGTGTGGCCGGGCGCTTCGTCCCGAACGCGCCCGTGCGCGTGTACGACACTTCCGGGCCCTACACCGATCCCGACGCCGTGATGGACTTGCGCCGCGGTCTCCCGGAACTGCGCGCCCCCTGGATTCACGCGCGCGGGGAGTACGCTCGGTCCGATCCCATTTATCAGCCGGTCCCGGGCCACAGCGACCCCGACACGCCGCTGCCCTCGCGCCGCCGTGTCCTGCGCGGCCTCGGCTGCGTGACCCAGATGCACTATGCGCGCCAGGGCGTCGTCACCCCCGAGATGGAATTCGTCGCGCTGCGCGAAGGGCTTGACGCCGAGTTCGTCCGGGAGGAAGTCGCCCGGGGACGTGCAATTATCCCGGCGAATATCAACCACCCGGAAACCGAGCCGATGGCCATCGGCCGGAATTTCCTGGTGAAGATCAACGCCAACATCGGCAACTCGGTCGTATCGTCGTCCATCGAGGAAGAAGTCGAGAAGATGACCTGGGCCATCCGGTGGGGCGCCGACACCGTCATGGACCTCTCCACCGGCAGAAACATCCACGAGACCCGGGAGTGGATCATCCGCAACTCCCCCGTTCCGATCGGGACGGTCCCGATCTACCAGGCGCTGGAAAAAGTGCAGGGGAAGGCCGAGGAACTGACCTGGGAGATCTTTCGTGACACCCTCATCGAGCAGGCAGAGCAGGGCGTGGACTACTTCACCATCCACGCCGGCGTCCTGCTCCGGTACGTGCCGCTGACGGCCAGGCGTATTACCGGCATCGTCAGCCGGGGCGGCTCGATCATGGCGAAGTGGTGCCTGGCGCACCACCGGGAGAACTTTCTCTACACCCGCTTCGATGAGATCTGCGAAATCATGAAGGCCTACGACGTCGCTTTTTCGCTGGGCGACGGCCTCCGGCCCGGTTCGGTCGCCGACGCCAACGACGAGGCGCAATTCGGCGAACTCGACACCCTGGGGGAGCTGACCCTCAAAGCGTGGGCACAGGACTGCCAGGTGATGATCGAAGGCCCGGGGCATGTGCCGATGCATCTGGTTAAGGAGAATGTCGATCGCCAGGTTGCCGTCTGCCACGAAGCCCCGTTCTACACGCTGGGCCCGCTCGTGACCGACATCGCGCCCGGCTACGATCACATCACCAGCGCGATCGGGGCAGCCATGATTGGGTGGTACGGCACCGCGATGCTCTGCTACGTGACCCCGAAGGAGCACCTCGGGCTGCCCAACAAGAAGGACGTCAAGGACGGCGTGATTACCTACCGGATCGCGGCCCATGCGGCCGACCTGGCGAAGGGTCATCCCGGCGCCCGGCGGCGCGACGATGCCCTGTCACGGGCGCGGTTCGAGTTCCGCTGGGAAGACCAGTTCAACCTGGCGCTCGATCCCGAAACCGCGCGGGAGTTCCACGACGAAACGCTGCCGCACGAGGGCGCCAAGCTTGCGCACTTTTGTAGTATGTGCGGGCCTCACTTCTGCGCTATGAAGATCACGCAAGACGTGCGGGACTACGCCGCCGCCCAGGGGATTTCGGACGAGAAGGCCCTGGAGCAGGGCATGCAGGAAAAAAGCAAAGAGTTCCTGGCCCACGGCGCCGAGCTTTACCAGAAGCTCTAGTCGGTGACGGACAGGGCCCGTGCAGCGTCTTTTGAGCGAGGCTCCTGGGCGCCGCTTTCCGGTGCAGGGGATCGGTGAGCATCGGCGAAAGGGCCGCGCCGAGCCGCCGCACTTACACACCTGTTTAGTTACGGGACTTTTTGTTTTTCACCGCGCGAACGTCGAAAGGGGAACGAAGTGAAAGAGGGACTGAATCGCTACAGTGCACGTATCACCCAGCGCAAATCCCAGGCTGCCTCTCAGGCGATGCTGTACGGGACCGGCCTTACCGAAGCCGACATGGACAAGCCGCAGATCGGCATCGCGAGCATGTGGTATGAGGGGAACACCTGCAACATGCACCTCCTCGACCTCGCGGCCAAGGTGGCCGAAGGGGTGCGCGCGGCTGGCATGGTGCCGATGCGCTTCAACACCATCGGGGTCAGCGACGGCATCTCGATGGGGACCGAGGGGATGAGCTATTCGCTGCAGTCGCGCGAGCTGATCGCCGACTCCATTGAAACCATGATGGGGGCGCACTGGTATGACGCGAACGTTTCGCTCCCCGGCTGCGACAAGAACATGCCCGGATGCCTGATCGCCATGGGACGGCTGAACCGCCCGTCGCTGATGATCTACGGCGGCACGATCCGCCCGGGCCACTACGAGGGGCGCAAGCTCGACATCATTTCCGCATTCCAGGCCTACGGCGAACATATCGCGGGGAAGCTGGATGAAACCGGGCTCAAGAATGTGCTCCAGCACGCCTGCCCGGGTGCGGGCGCGTGCGGCGGGATGTATACCGCGAACACGATGGCTTCGGCCATCGAGGCGCTCGGGATGTCGCTTCCCTACTCCTCGTCGATCCCGGCGACCGATCCCAAGAAACTCGACGAGTGCGTGCGCTCGGGCGCCGCAATCCGCAACCTGATCGAAATGGACCTGAAGCCGCGCGACATCGTCACCCGCGCCTCGTTCGAGAACGCTATGGTCCTGGTGATGGCCCTCGGCGGTTCCACCAACGCGGTCCTGCACCTCATCGCGATCGCGCGCGCGTTCGGCGTCCCGCTCACGATCGACGACTTCCAGGCCGTCAGCGACCGGGTCCCGTTCCTGGCCGACCTGAAGCCGAGCGGTGAGCACGTCATGGAAGACCTGCACGACGTCGGCGGCACTCCGGCCGTCATGAAGTACCTCCTCGGCGCCGGGCTCCTGGACGGCCGCTGCGTCACGGTTACGGGGAAGACAGTGGCCGAGAACCTCGACCGCGTGCCTGATCTGGCTCCCGGACAGAACGTGATCCAGCCGCTCGGCCATCCGATCAAGAAGACCGGCCACATCCAGATCCTCAAGGGGAACCTGGCGCCCGAAGGCGCCGTCGCCAAGATCACCGGGAAAGAGGGCTTGAAGTTTTCGGGTCCGGCCCGGGTTTACGACTCCGAGGAACAAACCCTGGCGGCGCTCGAACGGCGGGAGATCGGCAAGGGCGACGTCCTCGTGATCCGGTACGAGGGACCCAAGGGCGGACCGGGCATGCCCGAGATGCTGACCGTGACCTCGGCCATCATGGGGGCCGGTCTGGGCAAGGACGTGGCGCTTCTGACCGACGGGCGGTTCTCGGGCGGGACGCACGGATTCGTGGTCGGCCACGTGACGCCCGAGGCGCAGGACGGCGGCCCGATCGCCCTGGTGCGCGATGGCGACCGGATCACGATAGACGCGGAGCGCAACCTGCTGTCGATGGAGGTCTCCGCGGAGGAGCTTGAGAGACGCAGGGCAGCCTGGACGGCCCCGCCTTACAAGGCAACCTCGGGCGCGCTCTACAAGTACATCAAGACGGTCAGCCGTGCTTCGCAAGGCTGCGTCACCGACCTGTAGCGGGCCCAGTGGGCCGCGGCGGCTCGACGCGGCCCCGGGGATCCTGCTCGTCTCGGGTTTCGCGACTCGCCAATTTGCCCTTTGTGTACTTTGGGGGGTTCGCGGCATTTGGGCAAAGGGCCGGACCTTCGACGACCGGTGGGCGGCGGCGCGCCGACCCTGTCTACCTAGCCTAATTCCGGGCCGGCGATGCCCCATACCGCCGCGGGGACGCCGGCGAAACGGTTGGGGCCCCGGTACATCCTGGTCAGGACCCGCTGGTGGGCGAACCCCGCCGCCACGACTATTTCCCTCGCCTCCGGGCCGGGCCGGCAGACGTCGACGAAGATGGGCTCGCCGGCAAACCGGGCCAGAAACTCGTGGAACAGCCGCGGCCCCGCGTTCGTGCCGGGTAGCGCCACCCAAGGGCCGAGATGGTGCGCCCGCGCGCCCGCCCGGCCCAACATGTAACCTTCGATCTCGCTTCCGCGGGTTACGACGGCCGAGTAGCCGGGTCGCTCTTCCCAGATGCTCGTGAGTAGACGGGAGCGGTCCGCGCCAAAAACCTCGAGATCCCAGCCGCACACGCGACGCAGTTGGTCCGGCGTCATCGGCTGCAGTCTGAGACCGGCCTGGGCCTGCCCGTTTCCCTGCCACCTCTCGATCTGGTATTCATCCACGAACCCGAGTTGCAGATACAGGCCGTGTCCCATCGGGGTGGCGTCGAGTTTCTGGGTCTCGACCGCGCGCTCGAGGCGGTGTATCGCATGTTTGAGCAGCTCCGTCCCGATGCCGCGCCCCCGTTGTTCGGGGTCGACCAAGACCATCCCGATCCAGCCGAGGCGCTCGCCGTAACGGAGGGTGGTGGCCGTGCCGCACACTTGACCCCCCGTGCACGCGACAAAGCAGCCGTCGGGTTCGAGCGTCAGGAAGCGGCTCCAGTCCCGCTCCTGCTGGTTCCATCCCGAGATCCGGCAGAGACGAATGCCGGCGGGGATGTCGGCCGCCTCCATGCGGCGAATTGCGAGCGATTCGAGGCCTGTCCGGGGTGTTCCCATGCGGCGCCTCCACGCGCGGCGAGCGGGGCTCCGCCGCGGGTTCATTCAGATGGTGCGGACCACTCCGTTGCTGCCGCCTTCGCGGTTGCGCACAAAGAACAGGACGAGGACGGCCCCGATCAGCGGGATGAGGCTGGCCCCGATCAGAATCGGCTCGAACGAATACCGGTCCGAGACGTATCCCACGATGTAGGTCGACACGATAGTCCCGATGCCGGCTCCCGTGCCGCTCATGCCGCTTACGGTAGCGACCGACCCGCTCGCGAAGAGGTCCGACGGGAGCACCAAGGCCATGGTTGAGGCGGCCGCGTACGTGAAAGTGGCGGCGCCGAAGAGTCCCGCCAGCGCGTAGATATTGGACGTGTAGATGGTCAGGATGAGGAGGGCGACGCCCGTGCAGCCGCAGACGAAAACGGTTTTGCGCGCGCGCCCGACAGGCCACCCGCGCCGGATCAGCCAGCTCGAAACGCCTCCCCCGAAGAAGTTCCCCAGATCGGCGGCGATGAACGGGATCCAGAAGGCGATCAGCCCCTCTTCCAGCTTCACGCCCTTCGCGACGAGGTAGATCGCGAACCAGTCCGCAATGAAGAACCAGACCGGGTCGGTGAGGGAGCGGGCAAAGATGACGCCCCAGGTCTGCGGCAGCCGGATCAGCTCCCACCAGCCCACCTTGTGAACGTTGCCCCCTTCGGTCTCCTGCGCAGCCTTCTCGGCCATGAGCATGGCGCGTTCGGCTTCTCCGAGTCTCGGGTGTTGCTCGGGGGGGTAATACAGCAGGCGCCAGGCGATCAGCCACAGGAACCCCAGCAACCCGATCAGAATGAAGGCCGGCCGCCAGCCACCGAACGTGTGATACAGGAACAGCACGAGGAATGGGGCGATGGCCCCGCCGATGGAGGACCCGCTGTCGAACAGGGCCACGGCCCAGCCGCGTTCCTTCTTGGGGAACCATTCGGCGACGGCCTTGGTGGCCGCCGGCCAGTTCGCGGACTCGCCGGCGCCGAGCAGGAAGCGGAAGAAACAGAAACTGCGCAGACCCGTGGCCATCGACGTCACCATCGAGGCGATCGAGTACCAGATCACCGTCATGGTCAATCCCCGTCGCGTGCCGACCCGGTCCATGATCCGGCCGGCGAGGGTCTGACCGACGGCATAGGCGACACGGAACGAGATGACCACGAGGGCAAAATCTTCGTTCGTCCACTTGTAGTCGCGTTTGAGATAGGGGGCCAGCACCGACAGGGTTTGCCGGTCGAGATAGTTGATGACGGTGGATGCGAAGAGCAGTCCGCCGATCCACCAGCGCAAACCGGGGATAGGGCGGCGCCGCTGCAGTTCAGGGTAGGAAGCGTCATGGCTCTTAGGGTGCATTCGTCCCCACGCGTTTTGGGTTTAATCCGGTTTCGACTCGCTCAACTCGCGAAGATACGCTTCGCAGAGCGCGATGTCCTCCAAGGTCTTGATTCCCTGCAACTCCCGGGGGTCCGCGATCGGGGAAGCGAGGACGCCGCCGGGCTCGGCCGCGAGCCACGTGATCAGTTCGTTGGGAAAGCCGAGCTCCCCGCCCGGCCGGTCGTAGCAGCGCTCGGTTTCCTGCCACAACGCGCGCCCCAGGTCCGACAGCACCCGGAACATCGTTTCGCTCCAGAGGACGAACACCCCGATGTTGGTTTCGGCGAAACCGGAATTCGGGGCGTGCTCGAGGTGGCTTTCACGCGACGCCGTCACGCGGCCGTTGTGGTCGCGCAGGAGGGGCGCGTACGGGCGGTCGACGGCGACGGTGGGCAACACCATCTCGTATTCCGGGAAGATCGTCGCCACCGTTAGGATGCGCCGCACGGTCGCGGCGCGGATCACCGGTTGGGTGCCCCAGGCGACGAGCGCGCGTCCCTCGAACCCCTTCATGGCCTCGTAGGCGCACAGCACGGCGTCCCCGGTTCCCAGCGGGCGAGGCTGGAGCACGAACGTGGCGCCGGTCCCGGACAGCTCGGCGCGCAGCAACCGCTCGGTTTCCGGGGAGACGATCACAACCGGCGGACACATCCTGAATCGCGCGTCCGCAAGAGTCCTGAACACGCGGGTTGCCGCAGTGATCCCCTCGACGACGGCGAGCGGTTTCGGGACCCCGAGCCCGCTGGCGCGGGCCCTGGCCCCCTTGCCCGCCGCGACGATCACCGGCCAGATCTCGGGGGAGCGACGGCTGACGTCGAGCTCATCGAGGACCCGCCAGACCGCGGGTGCGAGCCGCCCCGAGTCGCGCCACATCGCGTTGAGGTGCTCCACAGCCGTTCGGACCAACGTCTTGCGGTCGAGAGCCGTGAGGCCGTCTCCGGGGGTGGAGATCATGACCGCGTTTTCGTCGCGGCTGGCGCGTGCCCGGGGCGCGTAGTACAGCTTGTCGACCCTGTCCGCAACGGTGGCCACGTGTTCGGCCGTGGTCAGCGCGAGCACGTTCCCACCGAAGCCGCCGCCCATGAGGCGGGCGCCGAAGACGTTCGGGTCGGAAACCACGATGTCCCTGAGGCACTCCACCTCCGGCGTGCTGACGCCGTACAGGTCCCGCAGGCTTTCGTGCGAAGCGTTCAGCAACGTCCCTATCCGCGCCAGGAGCTCTCGTTCCGCCCCGGGGGGCTGCGCGGGAGAACCGGCCGCCGCCGCGCGGAAGCCGAGCACGGCGGCGGCGACGCGGCGCACCTCGCCGATGTGGTGGAGGGCACGTTCGCGGATCCTAAGCGGCCGCTCCCAGCGGTTGCGAACCAGGGCCGGGAAGGCGAGCCTGCACTCGCCCAGTGCCTTGGGGTCGCGTTTCTCCAGTTCGGCCAGCGAGAGGGTTTCCGGCAGTTGCCGAACCAGTTTCTCGAGCTCGTCCAGCGCGGCGAGGGCGCCGCCGCGAGCTGCCTCGGCAGCGGCGTTCCAGGCCACAAAACAGTCGCGCTCACGGTTCCCCCACTCCTCGATCAGTGCCGGGATCACGATGCGCGACACGGCGGCGCGCTCGTTGTACTCGAGCATGACCTCGCGCCCCTTGTCGGCCGAGTGCGAGAAGAAGGTGAGCCACCGGATCTGCGGCAGCGTCATCGGGACGCAGTCGGCTTCCTCCTCCGCATAGGAGATGTGCACCGCGTGCATTTTCCGGGCGAGGCAGATCGTAAGGTGGTCCATCGACCCGCCGCGGGTGCCCACGAACCACTCCGCCCGGGCCGAATCACGGGCCAGCTCGGCGGGTTCATAGGCGATGCGGTTGGCCTCGCGGATGGCGGCGCCGGCCAGCACGGTGAGGGCCGAAGAGGAAGACGCGCCGCCGGCGGCAGGGATGGTCGAGTCCACGACAAAATCGATACCGCGTCGGACTCTCCCGCCGAAGTGCATGCGGGCGTAGAAGGCCGCCCCCTTCACATAGTTCCCCCAGTGAGGGGTGGGCGCGGCGCTGCCATACAGGTACGACTCCCAATCGCGCCCTGCGCCCGACGGGGGGCCCTGCGCAAGATCAAACTCGACGGGGTCGCAGCGGTCGAGCGTCGTAGTTCCCCGGACCCGGCCGTCATCGGCCGGCCTGAAGAACACGATCATGTCATGCTCGCGGCTGCCTACCGTGAGGGATGCGGTCGCCAGGTACGAGACGTAGTCGATGTGTTCGCCCAGCAGGTTGATGCGGGCAGGCGCGCGCAGGACCGTGACGGGGCCATCGCCGTAGGTCTGCCGGAACCGGGCGCACTGGATCACGAGGCGGTCGAGCTTCGCGCGCCAGAGCTCGCCATCGCCATAGGCCTCCCTCAGCAGCGGCCCTATGGACGCCGGTTGGGCTCCCTTGGCCGCCGGAGTGGATTCGGCCGTGAGCAGGTCGCGCAGATATTGCTGCAACTCGGATACGGTCATAAGACAAATTGATGTGGGAAATGGGCCGCGGCGGCTCGACGCGGCCCGCGGATGCTGCCCGTCGTGTAATTCATGGGCGCGGCGTCGGCCCCACCCCGCCCACTTCGGGGGTGGCGATGTCCTCCGGCGCGTTGGGATCGCCCAGCGCAGGTCCGTACCACACGCTGCCGCCGTAGGTCGTGATATAGACCTGCTGAGACCTGAGCGGATCGGGAATGACCCGGTGCCCCCACTTGAAATTGTAACCCCTCAGACGAGCCCAGCTCGCGCCGCGATCCGCCGAGCGCCAGGCCGACGATTCGAACCCGCAGGCATATACGACATTGGGGTCCCGCGGGTCCAGGGTCACATCGTAAACATGCTGGTCGTCGGACAGGGCGCTGCGCCACGTGGCGCCGCGGTCGGTGGAAACGAAGACGCCTCCTCCCGACAGCCGCGTCGGGAGCCGTCGGCCCCACGCAGCGAGGTACAGCCGGGTGGAATCGACGGGGTCGATGGCGAGCCCGTTTGGCGCATTTACCCCTTCAGGGAGCTTGACCTGCGTCCAGGTCGCGGCGCCGTTTTCCGAGCGGTAAAGCGCGCCGTCCCCCGCGGTCCCGATGCTTCCATCCTCGGTGCGGCGCGCGACGAGCAGGTACAGCGTTCCCTGCGAATCCCGGGCGAGCCGCCAGGCAAAGGGCTCCGTGCCCGCGATGCCCGTGTTTTTCAGCGCCCAACTCCTGCCGTCGTCGACCGATTTGAATACCCCGCGGCCAAAGGCGGCCACGTACAGCACCCGGGCATGGGCGGGGCTGCGCGGGTCGAGCAGGATGTGGGTGACGGCTGATTCGGGCATCCCGTCGGTCGATTTCTGCCATGTGCGCCCGCCGTCGTCGCTGGTGCAGACGCCGCCGTTGTAAGTGGCCGGCGATCGGCCGCGCCACATCTTCGGGCGCGGCAGGTCGTGGACACCACTCATGACGCCCCAGACACGACCGCGCACCTGAGGGTCGAATTCAATCCAATAGGTCGTGTTCACCCACGGGTCGGGGACGCCGGCCGTGGAACTGATCCAACTGCGGCCGCCATTCTCGCTGCGGAAAAGGCCGATGTCGGTGTAGGTGATGAAGAGGCGGCTCTTGTCGAACGGGTCGAAGTGGACCCCGTAACAGGTGGTTACATCGAGGCCCCGGCTTGTGCTGCTGCCGTCCGGCATCCGCGTCGAGTACACCGCCTCCCAGGTCCTGCCGCCGTCGGCGGTCCGCATCGTGCGGCCGTAGTCCGTGCCGTAGCAGAGGCCGGGATCCTGCGGCGCGACTCCCAGGCTGAGAGGATTTTCACCCCACCCCGGCCCGAAGCGCTCTGTCACCCAGGCGTCGCGTACGTTGGCGGCGGCGATCTTGGATTCCTTCCACGACAGGTCCCAGCTTCGGCCGAAGTTCGTCGTCTTGCCGACCCCGAAGTGTGTTTCGGCGCCCTGCTTGAGCCTGTTGTAGGAGACGTACGCCACGTTCGGGTAGTGGAGACTCGTCGCCACCGCCTGGAACTGCGCCGCCTCGCCCGGAAACGGCGACCGGGTCCAGCCCCCTCCGCCGTCCGTGGAAACAAACAGGCCCTGCTTGGCAATGGCGTAAACCACCAGCCTGCCTCCTTCGGCAGGGAACCCGGCGGAGGAATCGGTGAACGACGTCACACCCTCGGGGGAGGGACCTTGCGTCCACTGGCCGTTCTCGCGCACCGCGATACTGTTCGGGCCAATGACGTAAATGGTGCGGTTCTGCCGCGGCGACTGGGGATCGATGTAAATGCCGCTGCCGCCGGAGAGGGGCGCGGCTTTCTTCCAGGTCCGGCCGCGGTCGCCGGACTCCTGCAGCGTAAAGGTCCTGTCCATCTGGACGACTGCGAACAGGATGGCCGGATCTGCGGGATCGACGGCCAGGGTCGTTATCGAGCCCGCCGGCTCGCCCTTGGTGATCATCCTCTCGCTCGCATGGTCGTCCGACATCTCGATGGCTTGGATCGAGGACGGCTCCGGGTGCACCAACTGCCACGAACTGCCTCCGTCGCCGGAGCGCCACAACCCCGCGGATTTTGCGTAGATCACGTTCGGATCGACGGGGTCAAAAACGAAAAAGTGGGCGCGGCCGCGCAGGTTGAACATGCGCCACGAAGCCCCCGCATCCTTCGTTATGTACGAACCGGTCATGTCGCAGGCGACCACGACCTCATTCGGGTTGTGGGGGCTGACGGTCGGGAGGAACTGGGCGCCGCCCCCGCCGGGACCGATGACGCGCCAGCGGTCCAGCCGGGATGCGGTAGTCTGGGCAAACGCGAACGACAGGACGGCGAAGACGGCGAGGACTCTGCTGGCTGTGCGCATGGGAAGCGGTTGATCCTTGATCGGGTTTAAGTTAGGCTCGGCCTGACCGCGTCTATTATCAGCCAGACTGCAGGTCTGTTTCAATCGAACTCCGGGGCAGCGGTCGGCGTGCCGCTGGAGAGGAGCGCCCATTGAAGGTTGCCAACGGCACCGACTACGTCGTTATCGCCCTCTACATGCTGCTGAACCTCGGCATCGGCGTCTATTTCATGGGTTACAACAAGGGCGCGTCCGACTACTTCCGCGGGGGAAACCGCATCCCGTGGCTGGTCGCGGCGCTCAGCTCCTTCATGAGCGGCTTCAGCGCATGGACTTTCACGGGAGCGGCCGGTGTCGCGTACAAGCAGGGTATCGCCGTCGTTGTCATGTACATCGGCAACGCCTGTTCCTTCCTGCTGGGATATTTTATCTTCGCGAGCCTGTGGCGCAGGAGCCGGATTTCGACCACCATGGAGTATCTGGCGGACCGGTTCAACGAGACCACCCGGCAGCTCTTCTCCTGGACGACGGTGTTCTTCCAGATCTTCATCGCCGCAAGCACACTTTACGGGCTGGGCCTCTTTGTCGCCTCCGCATCCGATCTGCCGATTGCCTGGGCGATTCTCGTGTCAGGCGCCGTCATCCTTTGTTATTGCGTCCTGGGCGGTCTCTGGGCGGTGGTGATCACGGACTTTCTGCAGGCCGTCATCCTGATGCCCTTCACCCTGGTGCTGGCCGGGGCCGCGCTTTGGAAACTCGGCGGGTTGGCCAGCTTCCGCCAGGCACTTCCCCCGGAGATGGTGTCGCTGCGTCTTCCCGGGGAATTCGGGTGGGTCTACATGGCGGCCTGGACGGTGATGGTCAGCTTTGGCTACAACACCTCGGCCATGGCGCAGCGGTACTTCAGCGTGGATGACGAGAAATCGGCGCGCAAAGCAGCCCTGCTCTGTTTCGCCCTGTTCCTTGCCGGGGCCCTCATCTGGTTCGTGCCGCCCATGGCGATGCGAGTCCTCTACCCGGATCTTTCGAAGCTCTGGCCGGGGAGCGCGAACCTCCACGAAGCGTCTTACGTGGTGGCCAGCCTGACCTTGCTGCCGCACGGACTGATCGGCATCATGCTCGCGTCGATGTTCAGCGCGACCATGTCCACGCTGTCCGGGTACTACAACATGCACGCGGCGATCATCTCGAAGGACATCTATCAGACCCTGTTCGATCGCAACGCGGACGAGAAGAAGCTCCTGGCGGTAGGCTGGGTGGCAACCATCGGGGTGGGGTTTTCCATCACGGCGATCGCGATCATCATGGCGCTGACGGGCCAAAGCATCTTCCAGATGATGCTCACGTTCAATACCATCATGTCGCTGGCGTATGGCCCTCCGGCGCTCCTCGGGTTGGTTGTGCGACGGTCCCCACCGTGGGCGGGCCTCGCGTCGTTTGCCGTTGCGCTCGTCATCGGCTGTCTCGGCACCTTCGTGCTGCGCTGGGGACTGGTGACGAATGTCGCCGTGATCATCCCGGTCAGCCTCGTCGTGTTCCTCGCCAGCAGCCTCGTCCGGAACACGGACGCGGTCTCGCTTGAGCGGCAACAGCGCCTTTACAGGAAGCTGGACACCCCGGTGGACGTTTCAGTCGAGTTGCGGGATGCGCCGGATCAGACGACTCCCGTGTTCCGCTTTCTGAGCCGGTTGACCGCCACGGTCGCCCTGCTCAGCCTGGCGCTGCTCATGTTTGTGCCGGCAGCGGAGCGCTTCGTGATCATCGTCTATGCGGCGATCACGCTTGGCATTGCAGCCGGGCTGACGCTGGTGCGCGGCGGCTCGACGCGTCCCGGGGATTGTGCTCATCCGGCGGATTGACCGTTAACGCCCGGTTGCAGCTTATCGGGGGCCGCCGCGGCCCACCTTGCCGCCGCGATTCGTACGAGGTACACATGCCATACATATTGAGATTCGTGCAGAGATACCGGCCGCAGGACCGGGATGAGTTCATGAGGCTCGAAGCGCTCTTCGGCGCCCTGGAGCAGAATCACCCCGAATTTCCCCGGGGGCGGCGCAGCCAGCCTTACGCCGGCAAGGAACCGGGCAACACCCTCATCTGGGACTGCCAATTCGACACGATCCAGCAGCTGAACCACGCCCTCGAAGTCCTCGCGACCTCGGCCGATCACTCCGAGCTGTACCGGCAGCAGGTTCCCTTCATGACCGACGCGTTCACCGAGATCTACGAAGTGCTCGATTTCAAGTGATCTTCAAATCCTTTGGAGCAGTGTATGAGCTCTATTGCCCGCAGAGACCTCTACGAGTGGTGCCGTATCCCCGCCGACGAACTGCCCGGGCACCCCGGCGTGCGTGTCCCCTTCCGCATGGTCGCCGACAGCCGTGAGATGGGCCGGCTCATGGCCCGGGAGCTGGTGGAGGTCATCGCCGCGAACAATGCGGCGGGAAGGCCCACGAGGGCCATCATCCCCTGCGGGCCGACGTGCTGGTATGCACCCTATACGGCGCTGGTCAACGACACGGGAGTTTCCCTCAGCAACCTCACCGTGTTCCACATGGACGAGTGCCTCGACTGGCAGGGCAGGCTCCTTCCTCGCAATCACCCCTACAATTTCCGTACGTTCATGGAGCGGCACTTCTACGGCGGCATCGCCCCGGAGTTGGCCGTCCCGGAAGCGCAGCGGTTCTGGCTGACGCCCGCGTCCGTCGAGACCGTGCACGCCGCGCTGGCGCAGGGCCCGGTCGACATCACCGTCGGCGGGTGGGGACAGGACGGGCACATCGCCTACAACCAGGCGCGGCGCCACCCGTACAGCGCCGTGTCCATCGAGGAGGTCGCGAACTCCACGATCCGGATCCAGGAGAACAACCTCGACACGATCCTCGCGCTGGCACAGCGCACGTTCGGGTCCGCGTACCAGTTCGTCCCACCGATGTCGATCACCCTTGGGGTGCGCGAGTGCCTTTCGGCGGCGAAGGTGCGCGTCTACAGCGACACGGGCGCGTGGAAGCAGACGGCGTTGCGCGTCGCGCTGTTTCGGCCCGCCCACGCCGGAGTACCCGATGACCCTCCTGCAAACGCACAAGGACGCGATCGTGACGGCGACGCGCGAAACCTGCCGTCATCCGATCAGCGAAAACCCGGACTGGGAACTTTTCTGACGGCGCCCCATGAGAAAGACGCGTCCTCAAAATGGACTCCGCCTCGCCGTACCGGGTCGCAGCCGGGGTCGGCGGGATCGGGACCGGCTTGTTCTTCATGCTCGAGGGCGAGTCACACCCTCGGCCGCAACGAGAGCCGGCCGGGCCGGCTTGCTCGACGTGCGCGACTACTGCAAACTCCACATCATCTTTCACTACGTGTCGGTCCTGCTCGGAGCGCAGCCGTCGGGCGATCCATTCCGCGTTCTCCCGATCGGGAAGGTCGGCGCCGACGCCGCCGGCGAACGCATGCTGAAGGAGATGTCCGCCGCAGGCATGGACGTTCGTTTCGTCGATACCGCAACGGACCGCCCGACCCTCCTGAGCGTCTGTTTTCAATACCCGGACGGCGCAGGAGGGAACATCACGACCACCGGCTCCGCCGCATCGACGCTCGCGGCCGGAGATCTCGACCCGGCAGCCCGATTCCTGGCGTCCCTCGACGGAGGTTACCTCGCGATCTGCGCCCCCGAAGTGCCGCTGGAGTCGAGAAAGCGGCTGCTGGAGATCGCGAGCCGTCACGGGGCGTTCCGGGCCGCCTCGTTCACCCGTGCCGAAATCCCTGCGGCGCGCGCCGCGGGGATGTTCGAACTGCTCAATCTCGTCGCGCTGAACGAGGATGAAGCGTCGTCGTTCGGCGGAAAATTCCATGCGGAGGCGCCGGAACCATTCCTGGAGAGCTGCCGGCAGGCGCTGGCCGGGCACAACCCAGGGAATCTCACGTTCGAGTTCGATAACGCACCGGATGCAGAGATTCGCATCACATTCGATCCCAATGACGGGGCCTGGTCTTATATCGGCACCGACTGCAAGTCGATTCCCCGTGACCAGCCCACCATGAACCTGGGTTTCCTGGATGGCGGCACGGCGGCGCACGAATTCGGCCACGCCATCGGTTGTGCTCACGAGCATCAGAACCCCAAGGGAGGCATCGAGTGGAATGAAGAGGTCGTGCTCCGTGACCTGGCCGGCCCGCCGAACTTCTGGACCCCGGACCAGATCAGACACAACGTGCTTGAAAAATACAGCGCGGATCAAATACGGGGAACAGATGTTCGACCCCGATTCAATCATGCTCTACTTCTTTCCAGGCAGCTGGGTGAAGAATGGCGAGGGTACCAAGGCCAACGATGTGCTGTCGATGTTGGACAAGGCCTTTATCGCCAGTGAAAAGGCCTATCCCCGCACGACCGTTCAGGCCGTCGAATTGCAGGTCAATGGAGGGGCCAAACAGGCTGCCATCGGCGTTGCGGGTGAGGAAGAGACCGCCGTGATGACTTCCCGAACCTTGACGGCCATGCCCGAGTAGTCGCCCACCGCATAGTCCTCATAAAGGTCGGCGAACCAATCGAGCCCCCATCGATGCATGAGCTTCATCAACTCGATGGCGTGTTTTCGTCGGGCTTCGCGGTGGTTGTAGAGCCAGAGGATCGCGATCGTCGCCAGCAGCGCCCCGCCGGCCAGAATCGCGTACTGCCACATCACGGGAACGTCATGGAACATCGAAAAAACTCCTTGATTCAATTGTGATTGTTTGAAACGGTAAGACGCAAACGTCGCAGGAACGGCGCGTCAGCACGCCTTCTGCGCTGCGAAGAAGACGACGAACCCCGCCATCACCGCGGCCGCCATACATAGGCCTGCCACCAAGGGCGATGCCTCGTCGACTTTCCGCTCTTCCAACTGCGGTGGCCGCCGTTGTTCGACGAGCACGCCGACCTTCGCGTCGATGTTCTCCAAGGCACGGCGCACGTCCGGGTCGGGCTGCACCACGACGTTCGGCGCGGGCTGACGGCGTCCGCTGCCCCATCGCTCCAAACATTCCGGCTTGGCGCGGCCGATGTCCGAGGGGCACCCGCAACCGTCCTGTTCCGGCTCTTTGGCCGGCGTCGGCGTTCGTTGCAGGATCGCTTGCAGCGATTGCTGCTCGACCTTCGCCGCCGGCGGCACGGCCGAATCCAACAACACGTGCAGTCGACCCGCCTGAACGCAGACAACCTCCTTGCCATCGGTTCCCCACAAAACGCCGACGAGCCGCCCGCGCCGATTGAAGACCGGCCCGCCCGAATCGCCCGCGCGTGCGTGGCCCGAAATCGCAAGCCAATCGTCCGGTCCGCCAGGCTTGGCCGCCGAGCGCTTATAGCCGAGGAACACGCCCGAATTGCAGGCCAGCTTCCCATCAGCCCCATAGCCGCACGATTCCAAGCGATCGCCTCGCGCTGCATGGCGTCGCCGCCCAACTCGATGTCGACCGCTTCAATGCCCTGCGGCTCGCCGATCAACTCCAGGACGGCGCAATCCCAAACGGCGTCGACCTTCAGCACCCGCGCGGCATGCCTCTTTCCGTTGCACAGTTCGACGACGATCTTTGCCGCATCCTGAACGACGTGACGCGCCGTAAGAAGAATGATCCGTCGGTTCCATTTCACGAGCGTGCCGCTGCCAATGGATTGCGAGACGCCGACGCGCAGTTCCAGCGCCAGGGCTCGCTTGCGCCTGACAGAAGATCCGCACCACGGCCGCCCGATTTCCAGCCGCTTGCTCATAGCGCCACGCCGGCGACGGTCGCGGCGCTGCTGGCTCTGCCGGCGCTGTGTTCGGCAACGCGACGGACCATGGCCTCCAATCGCTCGTACGAGGCCGCGCCGACGACGCGGTCTACCTCGCGCCCATCGGCCAGAGCGACGAAACAGGGAATGCTCGTGACGTCGTACTGCCGAGCGCAGCGCCGGGTTCTCGTCAATGTTGACCCGTTCGACGCGGCATCCCGCGTTCTCGATCGCGTCGACGGTCGGACGCATCGTTTGGCACGCGCCGCACCAGTCCGAGTGGAATTCCAGCAGGCTGCAAGCGGACTCGCTGCGTGCTATGCATGGGACAATCGACATCACGATCGCGGCCATCCCGATGAAGACGACCGCCCAAAACAGATCGACTAACAATTTTCTGCTGATGGCTCGCATGGCTTCTCCTGTTCGGCGTTCGGAAAAAGGGTGAATCGATAACTGTAAAAGGCGCTTCTCGCCAAATCGCCTGGCTCGGTCAGACGGTCGGCCAGGTTCGGCACGGGATCGACGCCGCCGGCTCGAACGGCCGCGGCGACAGCCTGCGAACAAAACGGCGGGCCTGCCGACGTTCTCCTCGATCGTCCGTGTCGGGCGAACCAAGAAGCGGCACAGCGGCAAATGCAGCAGCGCGGCGCGCCAAAGTGCAAACCAGCCATACCGCTTGCCCGTCATGCCGATCATCGCGCGAAGCGCTCGTCCGCGCGAAAACCGCCGCCGCGTGGCGTTGGCCGCATAGACGTCGATCGTGCCCGGCCATTGCTCGACGAGGTTCGACAGCAGTTGCGCCCGGCCGCCGCTATCGGTCATCTCGACGCACATCAGCCGGTCGCTTCCACCAGCCGGCCATCGCGGCATGGACGTACTGCGATCGGCCGGCGACCGCGATCAGCTTGGCCGCCAGACTCCGCCGTCGAAACAGCAGCAAGTCGGCATCGCGGATCTCGCGCCGCGCCTCGTCGTAGGTCATGCGGATTACGGTCATGCCGAGACTCCCAGCCGGTGGTCGGCACATTCGTGTGACGTCGTCGCCAATACGCGGCGATCCGATTCCGCCGCTTCGTTCTCGCGGCGCCAAGCACGCACTTCCTCGTAACGCGCTCGATGTTCAGGCCGAAGGTCCAGGTCCATTGCTGCCGGCGTCTCGGCATCGTCATCGCGACGTCTGCCGCGCGGCTTCTTCGCCGATCGCTTGAGCGCCGCGCAGAGCAGACATGGCATATAGACCATGCCGCCGCATCCGCCACAGCGTTCCAGAGGGCCGGTCGGTTCTTCCCACGATTCCGTCTCCTGCGACTGAATCGCCTCATAGTCGGGCCGCCTTCCCAGGGCGATCGCGCCGATCGAGCCGCGGCTGACGCCTGTCAACAACGCGATCTTCCGCTGACTCAACGTCGTCTCGCTCAACAGCCGCCGGACTTCCGTGATCTTTTCGTGCGAAATCATCCTTTGGCCTCCGTCGTTGCGGCGCAGTCGCCGAGGCGCAACAAAAAAAGCCCGCCGCCGGAGACGCTCTCCGGTGACGGGCTCTTGAAGCTACCTGTGGCAGGCGCTGCCGATACCCTCAGTACAGGCTCGAACGTATCACATGCGATGGCCCATGTTCAAGACAAGAAATTGGCCACCCAATCCCGCGCTCCTTGAAGCATTGCGGCCCATCTGTGAAATCGGCGTAATCTGCGGATAAGCAACCCGCGGAATCAGCGCGTCGGACCGGGATTGTCTGGCTGTCCGCCGTCGCTTCGAGGGCATTTTTCCCGCGTCCAGGCGGCGAACGGCAACGCAGCGGACTGTGCGAACGAAAAACGGCGTTGCTGCGATTCCCCAATAGTGGTAGAGTGCCGCCAAAATCTGGGGCGATTTGCTGCGGTCTGATACCGCTTGGAGGTCTTCGTGAAATTCACAATCATGTCGGCGGTAGTTCTTGCTTGGCTTGTTGCCCTCAACGCGGCGATGGCTGCTGAAGTCAACGTCACGCAACAGGGGGCGCATCAGCGCGACATAGCGTTGCGGATGGCAATCTTCACCGAGCTTACGAAATCAGGTTCGGCACAAGTGACTTCCTATGCACATACGCGGTACTGCATCGCCAGCGATGTCGAAGACGTGCGAATGATTTGCGATCTTGTGACTCTATTGCCACATCGGATTGGATGGTTCGACGTGCTGCACGTCGTTTCTTCACAACTGGACGATAATCCCGGTGTTGGAAGCATGATCGACGAAGCATTGTTCGGCCACGATAGCGCCTACGAGGTGAAACTGTGGGATTCACCAAAGCTATCGGAAAACTTGAAACTTTTGAGTCGATTGCCCGAGGGCGATGAAGCCGGCATGGTCGTGTACACGAAATGGACGCCCGAGCAACTTTTCCGCGAGGCTAAGAAGGCGAACGTACGGGTCCGCAGCATGCAGTGGCGGGACTTTTCGGAACTGTCACGGACGACTGGCCGCGTTGGCGGAATAGTGGTCGATAAGGAAGGAAAGCCGATTGAAGGAGCGACAGTCGCCATCGCGGCCCAAGACGGAAAGCACATTTGTGATATTGGTACGAAATTCCGAGGGCGCTTTCGCCCTAGTGGGCATACCGCACGTTCCCTACCGACTCCAAGCGTCGCTCGCACCCACACGGACACTCGTCTACGGCATACTTGAACTCCTGCTTGACGATCCGAACAAACCTACCGCGTCATCAGTCAAAGTGAACGCTGAGCCGGGTGACATGAATGTGCGGATC
The DNA here is from genome assembly GCA_963773605.1 of uncultured Acidobacteriota bacterium. Taxonomy (GTDB): domain Bacteria; phylum Acidobacteriota; class UBA6911; order UBA6911; family UBA6911; genus CAVZBT01. The sequence goes on along the minus strand of CAVZBT010000019.1, from coordinate 1,602 downwards.
GTCCTTGATTTGGCAGCCGTTTCTGAAAAACAGGAACGTCATCGCTGAACGACCGTACGTAGGGGTCGTGCCGCCTCGCCAATACGTTGGGACCGTCCGCAAGACGGCTTCAACCGCGAGACCTTTCGGTCGCCAGCCGAACCACCGACACGCAGCGCCGCGCTTTAACGCGCCAAACACAAACCACGGCAAATGATAATTGTCTCTCGGCTGTCCGCCGTCGTACGCTGCTGCCGCACCTTGCGGGTCTGTGTAAAGCGATCCAAATTGACAACGCCAAGCTCGGCTGCGAGAATGCGGTAAAATCCTTCCGCACTTCTGCGGTCGAATGCCAGTTCGCTAGGAAGACAATGCTGAACCAACTGTTTGTCGTCATTCTTGTCGCGACTTGGCTCTTCGGTTCAATCGTCCACGAATCGCATGCTCAGGAAGTCGAGTCCAAGAGCTATCCGGTTCTCTCTGGCGTCGGTCTCGCACTAAATGCGAAAGAAGGCCACATCTACGTCGCAAAGGTTATCCCCAAGTCACCGGCCGACAACTCGGCCCTGATTCGTGAGGGTGCTCGACTCGTTTCGGTCGAGGTCAACGGAAAGGAAACATTACTCGACGGCAAAACCGTCGGAGAGACCGCAAGCCTCATTCGTGGACCTGTGGGAACAGAACTCGTTCTTGCTGTCGTTCCGTCGAACGATACGCGCCGCGATCAAGGTCACTCTGACGCGAGCACCACTCGCGATTGCAGGCGTATCTGATGCAACCTACAAGGCCTTCATCGGAAAGCCCATGCCCGAACTAAGACTGTCTTGGCTCGATGGCAAAAAATCGAGCCAACTCGTAGATTATCGCGGTAAAATAGTGGTACTCGACTTTTGGGCTTCGTGGTGCCCAACGTGCTATCCGCCCGTGAGTAAGATGCAAGCAATCGTGGCGAACAATCCCCGATGGAAGGGGGAAGTCGAATTGATTACCGTCACTGTCGATTCAGACCTCTCGAAGGCCGTCGGCGTAATTGACAAGAAGAAGTGGAACAACACACTGAATCGCGCGGTCGACATAAAAGACCTTAACGCGGTCGGCGTCAGCGTTATTCCGCTTGTCATCATCATTGCACGGGATGGGACAATCGCAACTATGGCGGGCGCACACGCACTCGATATCGAGAAAGAGGTCGTTGCGCTTCTGGACAAATAAATGGCGGCCGCTCAGCCCCATCGAGCATCTCCACGTCGTCTCGCGCGAACCAACAACACGCAGCGCCGCACTGCGGCGCGCCGAACACAAACCACGGCAAATGATAATTGTCTCTCGGTTGCCGCCTTCAATGATGCACCGCAACAGACTTGCGATACCGTCTTGGAGGACAAGCGATCGGTAGCGCTGGTACGCAATCGAGACCCAGCGGCCTTCTACCGTCCCGGGTTGCCCGGCTGTCCGCCTTCGTACGCGCTGAACTCCGCCCAGATCGGCAGGTGCTCCGATACTTCTTGTGCCCCTGCCATGGAAAGCTCGAACTCGCGTATCATGTCGACGACTTCGACCCGTCCTGTGAACTTGCGCGTCGCACGCCGATCCAACAAGACATTGTCCAACACATTGCCGCCG
>CAVZBT010000018.1:0-202849 GCA_963773605.1 uncultured Acidobacteriota bacterium | reverse complement strand
GGCCGCGGCTGCCACGACTTGGCGGAATCACTATCCTGGACGAATTGCTGGAGACGGATGTCCCGGAGGTGTTCAAGGCCGTCGCCGCCTATCCGGGATTCCGTTCAAACCTGCTCGACACATTTCGGGACCTGCGTGATGCCGGGATGACACCGGCGGACTTCGAGCGGAGCCTGACGGCTCTGCAGCGGCAGGCGCGCGACCGGGCGGTGCATCTGAACGGGTTCGCCACGCTGTGGCGACGCTTCCGGGCCCAGGCAGGCGCCGTTCCACGACGTCGACGACGATTTCCGTTCCGCCATAGGCCACGCGTCGCGGGCCGCTGCTGTTCTCGGCAGCCGGCAGCTGCTCGTCTATGGCATCTACGACGCGACGGGGCAGCAGTGCGACTTGCTGGCCAGCCTCAGGGAAACGCTCGAGCTGACCTTTTTCATTCCGTTTGTGGATCAGGCGGAGTCGCGCTTCGCGCAAGCGTTCCTGGATGCGCGTCGGGCGGAGCTGGCCGTCGCTCCCGAGCGCTGTGCGGAACCGGCCGGGACCGCGACGCTGGACCGGTTGGGGGACAAGGGATCGGGTTCCGGGCCCATCCGCCAGACGATGCCGACCAGGGGCTGCCCGCGGACGGAAGTATCCGGTTTGTTTCGGCGCCGGGGCAGTCCCGGGCTGCAGTGGAGATCGTGCGCGAGATCCTCACCGCCGTGCGGGACGGCACGGCGTCGGGGTTCCACGAGATAGCCGTCCTGTTCCGGCATCCGCTCGAGGAGGCTTCCGTTGGTCGCCGAGGCGCTTCGGCTCCGGGGCATCCCTTATTTTCTCCATGGTGGGGAACCCTTCGAGCAGAGAGCACTATGTCGGGCGGTGCTGGCAGTGGCCGGCCTGGAGGCGGGGCAGTTCGCCCGTGCAGGCGTCCTTGCCGCGATGGAATTCGTCGCCGCGGCTCTTCCGCCCGCGCGCGCGGGGAGGTGGGATGCCCAACACTGGCGGGCCCTGACTGGCGACGCGAGATTCCTGGCGGGAGCGGACGGTTGGGATACAGGAGTCGACATCCTCGTGCGCGACGCGAAACGGGCCCTGGCCCGGGCCGAGTCCGGCGCGGGCGATCGAGACTCGGGCGACACGGAAGCGGTCATGTCGCCGCCACGCGCGCGAATCCGGCTCGAGCGTGCGCAGTCATTGCGGGATGCCTGGCACGCCTTGCGCGCCGCGTCCTTCGGTTGGCCCTCGACCCTGTCCTGGAATCAGTGGGCTGCGCTCCTGGAGGACCGCCTCGAGCCGCTTGTGGGCGACGCCGAAGCCTGGCCCGCGTTCTCGTCGGTCGTCGACGAACTCCGGTCCCTGGGGGCGCTCTCGGAGCGGCGCCGAATTCCTCGCGGCCGCATGGTGTCGCTGCTGAGAGAGTCGATACGGGGCCACAGCCTCACGGAAGGACGATTCCTCCGCAACGGGGTTAACCTCCTGCCGCTGGGCGTCGCACGCGGAATGCGTTTTCCCGTGGTGATCGTACCCGGTCTGGAGGAAGGGGCTTTCCCCGCCCGACCACGGCAGGATCCGCTCCTGCTCGATAGTGAGCGCGCCATGGTGGGAGGCCTGTTTGCGAAACTCCCCCTCAAGGCGCAACGCCGCGAAGAGGAGACGCTCCTGTTTGCCATGGCGGCGAGGTCAGCCGGGAAGCGGCTGGTCCTGGTGACGTCCAGACTCGACGAACGCACCGACCGTGAGCGTATCCCGTCCGAGTTCTTTCTCCGGGTCTCGGAGGCCGCGGCCGGCTCCCCGATAACATTGCGCGATCTGAGGGAAGGCTACGTTCCCGGATTTCGGTCGGTAAACCTGGAGAACCCGGCGCCAAACGCGGGCCAGGTCGCCGTCGACGACGGCGAGATACGGCTGAGGCTGATCACCCGCAATCGCGACCAGGCGCCCGCTGCGCTGAACGCCCTCGCGCTCGAGCAGCCTGCGCTGCTCGAGCGCAGCAGGGCCTTCGCCCGGGCGCGCTGGACAAGAAGATTGACCGAGTTCGACGGGCGGATTCTCGATCCCGATCTGACCCGTTGGGTCGGCGCGAGGATAGGACCGTCTGCGGGGCAGGTTTCGGCCACCCGCTTGGAGGACTACGTCCGGTGCCCGTATCTTTTTTACCTGAAACGGGTCGTCGGGATCGAGCCCTGGGAGGAGCCCGAGCCGTCACGGGCCCTCGATCCCATGGTTCGGGGTTCCCAAGTCCATGCCGTTCTCGAGGATTTCGTACGTGGCCTGGCAGGGCGCCGACTGTTTACCGACGCGCTGGCAAAGCTGGAGACGGAACTCCTCGAGCTCTCCCGGCGGGCCCTGGACGACGTGCGCCCGCCCGGCATGCCCGATCTGTTGTGGGAACTCGAGCAGGAGCGGGTGGACCAGATCCTGCGCGAGTGGTTGATTTTCGAGCGGGAAAGGGAGGAGAGCGGGCTTGTGCCCCGACTGCTGGAGCGTGCGTTCGGTCAAGTGCCCGGCCAGGCCGCCAGGCCCGCATTTCGACTCCAGGCCGGCCGGTACACCTTCGAGTTCCGGGGCAAGATCGACCGCGTCGACCTCTCCGATGACGGCAGACGGGCGCGCGTAATCGACTACAAAACGGGCCGCCTGTCGAAAACGATGAAGAGCCGGAAGCGGCCGGTGCTCATGTGCGGCGAGAAGATCCAGATCGCCGTGTACCGAGGAGCGCTGCAGCGCGACTATCCCGGACTGGAGGAAATATCCGGGGAGTACCTCCACCTCCAATCGCAGGACGGCGCCGTAGTCCCGTGTTCCTTCGACGACGGGATGTTACGGGCCGGAGTCGACCGGCTCGGCGACACCCTGGAGATCGTCGGCGACGGCATCGTACACGGCGCTTTTTTCGCGCCGTACCGGCGGCGCCGTGCAGAAGGATCATTGCCTGCACTGCGGTTACCTGCCCGTGTGCGGCAAAGATGTCGCGCGCCGGGCGGAGCTCAAATCGCAGGACCCTGCAGTGCGCGAGTTCCAGAAGCTCGTGGACATCGACGAGCCGTGGGAGGGTGCATGATCCCCGACCAGCCGCAGCGCGACAGGGTGGTCCGCGAGACGCGGCGCTCGTTTATCGTGGAGGCCTCGGCGGGAACGGGCAAGACCCGGATGCTGGTCGACCGCATCCTCCACCTGGTGCTCCATCAGGGCCCCGCGGGACCGCCGTTGAGGCTCTCGGACATCTGCGCCATCACCTTTACGGAAAGAGCCGCCGGCGAGATGAAGATCCGGCTGCGGCAGGAGTTCGAGAATGCGACCCGGGACGAGGCTACCCGCTCCATGGCGCAACAGGCTCTGTACGATCTCGAATCCGCGGCGATCTCGACCTTCCATGCGCTTGCCGTCTCGCTGCTGAAACAGCGGCCCATCGAGGCGGGTCTCGATCCGCAGTTCACCGCGCTGGACGAGGTCCAGAGCGGGTTTCTCTTCGACGGGCTCTGGGAAGAGTGGATCCGCGACGTCCTGGTGGCGCGCCGGGGGCCGATCGAGACCGCCCTCCGGGGCGGCTTCACCCTCGAAGGACTGAAGTCGATCGCCGCCAGCCTGAGCTCCACGCGCCCCTGGTTGCCCGCCTGGAGCTGGTTCCCCCGGTTTCGGAGGAGGACGCCCAGCGCACAAGGGCAAGGATGCTGGGCGAGGCTCAGACCTTGCGCTGCCGCGCCACACGGCCGGACGACAGATTGCTCTTGCGGCTGGCGGACACGATCGCGTGGCTGGAGGGCCCCTTGGAGTGCGCCCCCCCGTGCAAGCCGGGCAAGTCCGGTAGGGCGGATTCCTGGTCCGGCGGGGCCTGTACCGTGCGCCAGGTGCAGGACCTCATCCGCAGGGTCGCCGAGTTCGCGTGCGAGTTCCGCCAATACGAACTCCAGCGACTGGTCGACACCGTCGTTCGGTGGCTCCACGCCGATTTCATTCCGGTCTGGCAGCGACGGAAACAGGCCGAAGCCGTCGTCGACTTCGACGACCAGCTCGAGGCCGCGCGCAACTTGCTGGTCCGGAGCGTGGCCGCGCGCCGGGAATTCCAGGAGCGGTTCAAGACTCTCCTGGTCGACGAGTTCCAGGATACCGACCCGACCCAGTTGGAGATCGTCCTGCTGCTTGCGTCCCCGGACCTCGCCGAGACGGATCCCGCACGACTGAAACCGGGGCCGGGACGGTTGTTTGTCGTCGGGGACCCGAAACAGTCGATCTACCGGTTCCGCGGCGCCGACGTCGAAACCTACCTCGATGTGGTCCGCAGGTGTGACGCACTCGGCCTGGAGCGCGTCGAGATTACGACCAATTTCCGGTCCGTTCCTTCGATCCTCCACTTTGCGGACGAGGCGTTCACCGGGGTCATGGCGCAGAGCGGGGACGGCGCTTACCAGGGGGACTATCTGCGGTTCGGCGGCGCCGCACGACAAGTCGAACCGGCGGCGCCTTCGATCCGGCTCCTGGGAGACCGCACCGAAGAGGGCGCCCTGTCGGGTTCCGGCAGGGGCCACGTCGATGTCGAGGCCGCGCGGTTGGCGAAGCTGATCGCGCAGATTAAAGGCGACCAGGACGGATCGTGGTGGGTCGAGGAAGCACGTGGACTTCCGGGCCGCCGGCGGCCGCCGGAGTTTCGCGATATCGCCATCCTTCTCCCCGCCCTTACCCATGTCGATGCGCTCGAAGAGCAGCTGAGAGACTCCTCCATCCCCTACGTGCTGGAAGGGGGCAAGTTTTACTATGCGCGGTCGGAGGTGTCTTCGGCCCTGACCTTGCTCCGGGCTGTGTCGAACCCCAACGACGAGGTCGCGCTTTACGGGGCGCTGCGCTCCATCTTCTTCGGGATTTCGGACGAGGACCTGCTGCGCGCGCGCGTGGCCGGCGTGTCGTTGGATTACCGCATCGCTGCGGCGGAAGGTTCCCCCCTGTGCCGCCCGTTCGCCGTCCTGCGGGAGCTGCATGAAGGCCGGCTCAGGCGCCCCCCGTCGGAGACCTTCGAGCGCCTGTTGCAGGGTACCGGCGCCCGGGAAGTGCTGGCGGTCCGCGGGTTCCAGTCCATTGCCAACCTGAATAAATTGGGGCGCACCCTGCGCTGGCTTCAGGAACGGATGACTTTTTCCGAGGCCGTCGACACCCTTCTCACGATGCACCAGGATGGTATCGCCGAGGGGGAAAGCCGCGTGATGGAGGAAACGGGAAACGCCGTGCGGATCCTCTCGATTCATAAGGCCAAGGGGCTCGACTTCCCGATCGTACTGCTGGCAGGGCTTGGCGGAGATCGCCTGCGCCGGACGTCTGACTTTCTGGCGGACGCGCATCGCCGGAAAATATTCGCGATCAGGTTTGCAGGGATCGAGGGCCCCGGATGGCGCTATCTCAAGGAAGAGGAAGAGAAGCGCGAGGATGAGGAATTGATCCGCCTGCTTTATGTGGCGCTGACGCGCGCCCGGGATCACCTCGTGCTGTCGACGCATCACCGCGGGAAGTACGACCGCACCTCCGACGCCTGGTCCGCCGATTTCGACTCGACGCGGCTGAGGCCCCTGGCGCAATTCCTGTCCGAACGGGCCTGCCGGGACGAGAGCCTGGCGCGCTTCATAGACGGCCACCGCATCGATGCGTTGCGCGTGCCGTCGACCCCCCGGGCGGAAGACGGCACGGGGGACTGGGTCTTGGCCCTGCGGCGCGAGAGCGCCGAGCTTGCGAGACTCCGTTCGGAGACGCCGGCGGCCATGCCCGTGAAGGCCGCCGGCGGAGCGCTTGGAGAAGCCCGGGCTGCGGGGTATGTGCCCGACGACGCGCGCGCACGTGCCCTCCGCTTCGGCGTGGCCTATCACGAGGCGATGGAAGCGGCGGACTTCGGCCGGTGGTCCGGAGCCCGAGCATGGGCCGGCGATGCGGCCCGGCGCCACCATATCGATGGCGCGGGTGTGGATGCCATAGAAGAGCTCGTGCGCAATACACTGGCCTCGCCCCTAATCGAACGGGCCCGGCAGGCGGCCTCGGCCGGGCGCGCAGTCTGGCGCGAACTTCCTTTCGTCCGGCAGGTTCCCGGCGCCGCCGGGGTCGCCGGGGTCGAGGAGGGAAAGATCGACCTCCTCTTCCAGGAAGAGGGCGGATGGGTCCTGGTGGACTACAAGACCGATAAAGAGACGCCCGGCGGGTCACGGCTCTTTGCCGAACGCTACAGGGCGCAGATCCTGGCGTACAGGGCCGCGCTGCGCGAGTTGGGCGTGAGGGTGACCGCCGCGTACCTGCTGCTGGCGCGCACCGGCGAGGCGGTCGAGATCGACGACGCACCTTGAGGGATGCGCTCTCAGTCCCGCTGCGCCCGCCCGGCCAACTGGCCGCACGCGGCCTGAATGTCGGCCCCGCCGCTGTAGCGCTTGTGGGACGGGAAGCCGTGGGCGCTGAGAACCGCCCGATAGGCTGCTTCCGTCTGCCCGGGCGAGCGGGCGAACGCGTCGGCCGCGCCCGGAGCGCTGGGATTGTACTCGATGATGCTGATGCGGGGCCGCAGACCCGTTCTGGCGCGGAAGTCACACGCCAGCCCCGCCAGGGCTTTCGCGTCCTCTTCCGAATCGTTGACGCCGTCAAGCAGCGTGACCGCCCACATCGGGGCCATCCGGGTCGCCGACGCGTGCTCGGCGGCCGCCTCGAGCACCTCCGGCAGAGGGTGGGCATGGTCGATGGGCATAAGGCTGGACCGCACCGACTGGCGCGGGCTCGCAATCGAGATGGCCAGCCGGACCTTGGGCACTTCCCGTGCGATCCGGCGAATGCCGGACGGCAGTCCCGCCGTGCAGATCGTGATGGCCCGGCCGTCAATAGCGGGGCCGCTCGGCTCGCAGGCCACCCGGATCGCCTCGATCACGTTTTCGACGTTGGCCAGTGGCTCTCCCATCCCTTGGAACACCACGCCGTGGATGCGCTGGCGCAGCGAGGGATCGAGCGTGCGCCGCACGACGCGGATCTGCTCCACGATTTCCCATGCCTCGAGGTTTCGCGCCAGGCCGAGCCGCCCGGTCGCGCAGAACGCGCAGCGCAACCCGCACCCGGCCTGGGAACTGACGCAGACAGAAAACCGCCCGGGTTTCTCGAGCGGGATCCGGACCGATTCCACCGCCACCCCGTCCGGCGCCTCCAGGGAGTATTTCACGAAGGGGTCGAGGCGGCTGACGCGCGTTTCCCGTACGGCGAGGCCCGGGAGCGTAGCCGAGGCGCGCACCTGGTCGAGGGTGATGCGCCTGACCCCCCGCACCGCGGCCGGCAGGTGATCGTACCGGTGCACGGCCCCGACGATGCGGCGGGCTTCCTCCAAAGGGAGGCCCGGAATCGCGCCGCACAACGTCCGGGGGGTCACCCCCTGTAGGAAAAGCATCAGTCTCGAGCCTTTGAGTATGTGAATCGGTCAACGGCCCGAAATAACTTGACGGGCGCGCCGGTACGCGTAAAATTACCAGTTTTTGTCTCTTTTTGCAGTATGCAATCCTGAGAAGGGAGGATGAGAGCATGGCGGAGAAACTTTCGAAGACGGCCCGCGCGAGCATGGGCGACAAAGGGCATCGTTACGAGCACATGTGTCCGCAATGTGGCACCTCGATGGTCGCCACCAAGGTCATGAAGTACCGCGAGATGCCGGGCGGCATGTATTGGATCTGCCCAAAAGACGACCACCGCATCAAGATCTAACCGGCCCCGCCGGAGTCCAACCGAGGCAGTCGTTGCGAGCGACTGCCTTTTTTGCCCGCCGCACGACACTCACACGATCTGGTACACTTGCCTGTACAAGCTTGCTGAGTGGAGACTCTATGAAAATAAGAATTGCGTTCGGAAGTCTTGGCCTTGCGTTGGCGCTCGCCTGCGCGGGTGCCGCCGTGCCGCAGGCGGGGAGCCTCAAGGAGGCGATTGCGGTGATCAGCCCGGCCTCGGGCAGCAGCTGCAAAGGAACGGTACGGTTCACCGACACGGGAAGCGGGATCCGGGTGGTCGCGGACCTCGAAGGACTGACCCCGAACGCGAAGCACGGCTTCCACGTGCACGAGTTCGGAGATTGCAGCGCCCCGGACGCGACGAGCGCCGGCAGCCACTATGATGCGGAAAGCACCAAGCACCACGGCAGACCCGACGACCAGATGAACATGAAGCACTCGGGCGACCTCGGCAACATCGAGGCCGACGCGAACGGCAAGGCCCATTACGAGATCACGATCCAGGGTGTCTCGATAGACGGTACCGCCGCGCCAATCCTTGGCCGCGGCGTAATTGTCCACGCCAAGCCGGACGATTTCGGGCAGCCCGTTGGCAACGCGGGGGGCCGCATCGGGTGCGGTGTCGTCGGGGCCGCCAAGCCCAGGTAACCCCTCCTGCCGTGCTTTGTTCCGTGCCTTCCGGAATACTGCGCTCCGATTCCCGTTTCTGTTCAGCACGGTGCCTCGGCCTGAAATTCGTACACATCTCGAAGGAGAGGGCGGGGGACGACTTCAAGAGCCAGCCACGGAAGCCCCGGCGCGGCCGAGGCCGCAACCCATCGAAGTAACGGGAAGTAACAGCGTGCCGGCCGCACCGGGCGGTCAGCCGTCGGCTGGGAGTCTTCAGCTTCCAGGACACGGAAACATCCGAAATCCAGCAAGCCGTGTGCGGTGTTCTGCGGAGATTTGCCTGGGGGCTGGACTCGGCTCGGAAGGCACCGACAACTCTGCGCCGGCGGGGCCGCGCTTGGTGTTAGGATAGGCTGTCTCCGGATTCACGGCCACCTGGCTCATACCTTCTCGCGGGGAGTTCTATGAAGCCCATTCGCACCTTCTCCGTCATCCCGAAACTTCCGGCGCCGCTCGAAAGGCTGCGGGAGCTGGCATTCAACGTGAACTGGTCCTGGAACCACGACACCATCGAGCTGTTCCGCAGGCTCGACAGCGACTTGTGGGAGACCTCCGGGCACAATCCCGTGCTCATGCTCGGCACCATCGAGCAGGGCAGGCTGGAGGTGCTCGCGGTCGACGAGTCGTTCCAGGCGCACCTCGAGCGGGTTTGCCGGCAATTTGATGAGTACATGGCGGGCAATTCGACCTGGTACCGGCGGGCACACGGCGCCGCGCGCGGGCCGCTGATCGCCTACCTCTCCGCCGAATTCGGGCTCACGGAATGCCTGTCGGTATTCGCGGGCGGTCTGGGTGTGCTGGCCGGCGACCACCTGAAGTCCGCGAGCGACCTCGGTGTGCCTCTCGTCGCGGTCGGGCTTCTGTATCAGCAGGGCTACTTCCGGCAATATCTGAACTCCGCCGGGTGGCAGCAGGAGGCCTACGAGGACAACGACTTCCACAACCTGCCCCTCACGCTCGAGCGCGCGCCGGATGGGAAGCCGCTGAAGGTGGAACTATTCTATCCCGGGAACCGGGTCGTGGCTCAGATTTGGCGCGTGCAGGTGGGGCGCGTTGCCCTGTACCTGCTCGACACCAACGTTGCGGAGAACACGCGCAGCGCGGACCGGGACATCACAGACCAGCTCTATGGCGGCGATCTGGACATGAGAATTCGCCAGGAGTTGCTCCTGGGCATCGGCGGCTTCCGGGCGCTGGAGGCGCTGGGGTTCACGCCGACGATCTACCACATGAACGAAGGGCACTCGGCCTTCGTCTCTCTTGAACTCACACGCCGCCTGATGGAGACGCAACGGATGTCGTTTGCCGAAGCGCGGCAGCTGGCGTCCTCCGCGCTGGTCTTCACGACCCACACGCCGGTCGAAGCGGGGCACGATTATTTCCCCCCGCACCTGATGGACCGCTACTTCGTCGATTACGTCGCGAAGCTGGGAATTTCGCGCGGCGAGTTCCTGGGTCTGGGGCGGCGCAACCCGGGCAACGACGGAGAGAACTTCTGCATGACGATACTTGCCCTCCGGATGGCCGCGTTCAGCAACGGCGTCAGCCAGCTGCACGGTGAGGTCAGCCGAGGCGTCTGGAACGGGATCTGGCCCGGCATCTCGCCGCAGGAGACGCCGATCGGGCATGTCACCAACGGCGTCCATTTCCGGTCGTGGATCTCCAATGAGATGAACCAGCTCTACGACCGCTACCTGGGGCCCACATGGCACGACCAGCTCGCCGACCCGGCCGTGTGGCGCAGGGTGGACGGTATCCCCGCCGAGGAGCTCTGGCGCACGCACGAGCGGCGCAGGGAGCGGTTGGTTGCCTTCGCCCGGCGCAGATTGTACTCCCAGCTGAAGCGCCGCGGCGCCCCCCAGGTGGAGATCGATCAGGCCGAAGAAGTGCTCGATCCCGAGGTGCTGACGATCGGTTTTGCGCGGCGCTTCGCCACCTACAAACGCGCGACGCTGTTCATGCGCGACCAGGAGCGACTGGCGCGCATTCTCAACCACCCCGACCGGCCCGTGCAGTTCATCTTCGCAGGCAAGGCCCATCCGCGGGACGATCAGGGGAAGGAACTGATCCGGCAGATTGCGGCCCTGATCCGACAGCCGGCCTTCCGACGCCGCATGGTCTTCATCGAAGATTATGAAATGAGCGTCACCCGTTACCTCGTCCAGGGCGTCGACGTGTGGCTCAATACGCCCCTGCAGGCCCAACGAGGCCAGCGGCACCAGCGGGATGAAGGCGGTGGCCAACGGCGTCCTGAATTTCAGTACGCTCGACGGCTGGTGGGACGAGGCATGGCAGATGAGGCGCAAGAATTGCGACCCGCTGGGCTGGGCGATCGGTAAGGGCGAAGTCGGCGATAACCGCGATTATCAGGACCAGGTGGAGGCCGACGCATTGTACGAGTTGCTCGAGAGCGACATCGTCCCGACGTTCTACAACAGGAGATCCGATCGGATCCCCCGCGCGTGGATCTCGCGCATGAAGTCCTCCATCGGGTCGCTCTGCCCTTTCTTCAATACGCACCGGATGGTGCGCGACTACACGGAGCGGTTCTACCTCGTCGCCCAGAAAAACTTCAACCACCTCGCCGGGGACGCCGGCCTGCCGGTGCGCGGACTGGCGTCCTGGCTCGAGCGCGTCCGCGCCGCGTGGCCGCAGATCCGGGTGCAGTTGCTGGATCCGGCCCTGCCGCCCGAGGTCGCCGTCGGCCAGAGCATCACCTTGCAGGCCCGGGTCTGCACCGGCTCGCTCCGGCCCGAAGACCTCAGGGTGGAACTGTACGTCGGCAGGATCAATGCCGACGGCGAGATCGCCGATCCGGTTACCTCGACGATGTCCCTCGCACGGCAGGAAAGTGGGAGCTACTACATCTATGAAGCGGACGACGTCGCGTGTACCATCAGCGGGCTACACGGCTTTACCGCGCGCGTGCTGCCGCAGCATCCGGATCAAAGGGCGCCCTTCGTCCCCGGCCTGATCGCCTGGGCAACCGAGATGGCCCAGAGTGTGCAGGCCTGAAGACCGAAGCCGGAAGCCGAAAAGACAGAAGCCTGAAAGACAGAAGCCGGAAAGACAGAAGCCGGAAGCCGGAAGCCGGAAGCCAGGGAAGCGGCTTCACGCTTGCGGGAAGCGGAAGAGCGGGGGCGTGCTCATCGCCTTTTTCTTGAGTTGCTCGGCTTCCTCGTTCGTCAGCGGCGTGAACCGGGCCGCCAGGCCCAGCGCCATCTTAAAGATGTTTTCGTCACCGGGCGGCACCGCAGCCGTGACCGGATGCGACAGGGTGAACCGGAGCGCCGGGCCCGCTTCCTCTGGCAGGCTGAACGGTTCATACCAGCATTTTGATTGAGTTCTTTTTGCCCCTTCCGGCCACGGTCGTTTCGCGAGCGCCTTCAGCGCGAGTATCCCCATCTGCTTCTCCTGCGCCCGCGCCAGCACCTGCGGCCCGAAGTTCCCCGCGTTCCACGTGGCGTAGTTGACGGGGAAGAGGATGGTGTCGAAGCTGAATCCGTCCATGAGGGCGAGCGCCGCCTCGACCGAATGGGCCGAGAATCCGAGGAAGCGCACCTTGCCCGCATTCCTGGCGGCGACAAAAGCTTCCATGGCCCCGGCGGGTCCGAGGATTTTCTGCACGTCCTCTCGTTTGGTCACGGCGTGGTGCTGGTACAGATCGAAGTGGTCCGTGCGCATTTTGCGGAGCGAACGCTCGAGTTCCGCCGCGGCGCCATCCTTGGTGCGCTGCTGCGTCTTGCAGGCCAGGAACACCCCCTTGCGGTGCGGTTCCAGTGCAGGGCCGAGCCTATCCTCGGCGTTGCCGTAGCTGGGCGCGACATCGAAGTAGTTCACCCCGGCGTCGATAGCTTCCTGTACCCGCTGCGCAGCCTGCTCGGTCGTCGCGTTCATCACCACGATGCCGCCGAAGCCGATCATCGACAGTTTTTCTCCGGTCTTACCCAGCGACCTCTTCTCCAGACCTCGTGCCGGTTTCTGGCGCTGAATGGCCGACAGCGATGCGGGGAAACAGCTCAGGACCGATGCCGCCCCCGCCTCTTTCAAGAATTCCCGCCTGTTCATATACCCTCCATTGGTCGGTTTCTATCATAACCCTTGAGCTGGAGTGTTGGGGCTCGATTGTTTTGATGAGCGAGGAAGCGGAAGCCGGAAGCCGGAAGCCATTCCGGCTCCCGGCTTCGGGCTTCCTGCTTCCGGTTTTTCACATCAACATGCCGGCGATAGAAGCCGAAAGGTAGTTGGCGAGCGTCCCGGCCGCCACTGCACGGAAGCCGAGCAGGGCCAGGTCATGCTTGCGATCGGGAGCCAGCGCACCAATCCCTCCAAGCTGAATCCCGATCGAGCTGAAGTTGGCGAACCCACACAGGGCGAACGTGGCGATTACGAAAGAGCGCGGGTCGATGCTCGCCTTCAGGGTGCCCAGCTGCCCGTAGGCGATCAGTTCGTTCAGGACCAGCCGCGTGCCGAGCAGATTTCCGACGGCGAAACAATCCCGCCAGGGCACGCCCATAAGCCAGGCGAGCGGAGCGGCGACGCGGCCGAAAATCCACTCCAGGCTGAGGTGCTGCCCGCCTCCGAGAGGCACGGTTCCCAGCAGGGCGTTTACCAGCGCAATCAGGGCCAGAAACGAGATCAGCATCGCGCCCACGTTCAGAGCCAGGTGCAGCCCCTCCCCGGTTCCGCGCGCCGCCGCGTCGATAACGTTGACGTCGGTGCGTTCGATCTTGAGCGTGACGGTCCCCGCGGTCTTGGGCTGTTCGGTCTCCGGCACGAACATTTTGGCCATCATGATCGTGCCCGGAGCGGTCATGATCACCGCGGTCAGCAGGTGCCGCGCTTCCACGCCGAACGCGATATAGGCGGCCATGATCCCCCCGGAGATGTGCGCCATCCCGCTGGTCATCACCGTCATCAATTCCGACCGCGTCATCGCGGACAGGAAAGGGCGTATCGTCAGCGGCGCCTCGGTCTGGCCCATGAAGATGCTGGCGGCCACGTTCAGAGACTCGGCCCCGCTGGCCCCCATCAAGCGGGTCATCACCTTGGCGAACCCCAGAACGATCAGCTGCATCACCCCCAGGTAGTACAGGATGGCAAAGAGCGCAGCGATGAAGATGATGGTGGGGAGCACCTGGAATGCGAACAGGGCGAGGGTATTCCCCGGCGTGCCGAGTTGACCGAAGACAAAGGATGACCCCACATGCGCGAATGCCAGGAGGGCCGTTATCTTGTCGCCGATCCACCGGAACACGGCCTGGCCGGTTCCCGTTCTGAGGACGAGCACTGCGAAGGTGAACTGCAGTCCGAGGCCCCAGGCTATGGTCTTCAGCCGGATAGCGCGGCGGTTTGTGGAGCAAATGTAGGCGATGGCGAGAATGGCGACGATCCCCAGCAGGCCGGACAGTCTCTGCATGACGGGCTCCGATGGATTCCAGTTGGTTAGGAAAGCGGTCATTATAGGGAGCGCTCGTTACTAATACAACGTATCGCTCGTACAGGTCGGCGCCCAGGCGCCGACCCCAAAGCGGCGTCGAGCCGCCGCACTCCAGAACGGCGCCGCCGCGCCGCAGTGACGTTGAAGTCCGATATGGGGGGCGGCGCGAGTCCTAGTATAATTCCGGTATGCGTGAATCGCCGCCGCGAGGACCGTTTGCGGCCGGAAGCCGGTACAACTCCTACGGTGCCTACCTGAAAGAGAGGTTCGGCTGCCGCATCTACAAGGTCGTCGTCGACGGAGGGTTCACGTGCCCGAACCGCGATGGCATCGTCGGCGCGGGAGGATGCACCTACTGCAACAACGAGTCGTTCCGGCCGGGTGCCGTCCGGCGGCTTGCGCCGATTGCGGAACAGGTGCGCGAAGGCATCGACTATCTGCGCGCCCGTTATCGCAGCCGCAGGTTCGTGGTCTACTTCCAGCCGTATACCAACACGTACGCGCCCCTCGAAAAACTCGTCCCGATGTACGAGCAGGCGCTTGCCCACCCCGACGTCGTAGGCTTGGCTGTCGGGACGCGTCCGGACTGCGTCGACGACGAGAAAATTGCCTGGTTCGAGCAGCTCGCCCGAACCCGTTTCGTCACGCTGGAATATGGGCTCGAGTCGATCTATGACTCGACCCTGGCGCGCATCAATCGCGGGCACGACTTCCGATGCTGGGCCGATGCGGTGGCGCGCACCCGCGGTCGCGGCATTTCGATCTGTGCCCACCTCATCCTCGGATTCCCATGGGAAACGCGCGAGGAGATCCTCGCCATGCCTGGTGTCGTTTCAACGGCGGGGATTGACTTCGTAAAGCTGCACCATCTGCATGCGGTGCGCCACACTGCCATGGGTCGGGAATACCGGCGCAAGCCGTTCCGCGTCTTGGAGTATCCGGAATACCTCGACCTCGTGGTGGATGTCCTGGAGCGCCTCAGCCCGGCAATCCGGGTGGAGCGGCTCTTTGGGCTGGCGCCCGAAGCCGACTTGATAGCGCCCCGCTGGCGCAAGACGAAAGCGGAAATACAATACGACGTCGAGCGCCGCCTCGCGGCCCGCGGCACCTGGCACGGCAGGCTCTACCCGCGAGAAGCTTGCGACGGAGGACACTGAAACTGTCTTAGGGCTTCGCCTCAAAATACTGCCGGATCCAACGGTCCAGCGCGGACTCGGGATTGCGAAGCACTTCCGGGGTGATCTCGAAGCGCACCGCGCCATGGTTTTTCCGGATCAGGTTCAGCCCGTGCTCGTAGTTCTTGAAAATTTCCTTGAATACGTCCTCAACCGTCTCGTTTGATTCGAGCGCCTTGCTGCCGAGCAGCCGCGCGGCTTCTGGGTCGATGGCGATCTCGAGGCCGAAGCGTTCCGACCAACTCTGGACTATCGTCTTCAGCCGCCCGTGCATGTCCCGCAACCGATCGGAGCGCGAAGCCTCGAGCATGCGGTCGAGCACCTGCTCGGGGGCGTCCACCACTTCGGAGGTGAGCTCAAAACTCCCGACCCCGGAGGCGGGCAGCTGATACTTGAACTCCCGGAATACGCGCTCACACACCCCGACCAGACTCCGGGCGCCGGTCTTTTCCTCGTACGCGATCTGGGCGACCCGGCGCAGCCCCTCATCGTTGGACGTCAGAGTGATGCCGTAGGCCTCGAAGGCCTGCTCGTACTGGCGCATGATAGACCCTTCCGAGTGCTTCAGGATCTGAAACAGGTCGTCGACGCCGAGTTGCTGGCAGGTGACGATGACCGGGAGCCGCCCGATGAACTCGGACTCGAACCCGAACTCTATGAAATCGCTGCTCTTGGCGGCCGGGAGGTAATCCTCTCCGCCGCGCAGCGCCGCGGAACCCAGAAAACCGATGCGCTTCGCCCCGATACGTCTCCGGACGATGTCGGCAAGCCCGTTGAACGCTCCGGAGACGATGAAGAGGATGTGACGCGTGTTTATCAGCGACCGGCTGACCTTGCCCTTGCTCTGAAACTCCATTGCCGCCTGCAGCTGCGACGTCAGGTCAAACGGGGTGCGCAGGCTGACTTCGGTCTCTTCCATCAGCTTCAGCAGGCCACGCTGAACGCCGCCGCCGCTGACGTCGCGTCCCAGCACGTTCGACGGCGTCGCAATCTTGTCGATTTCATCCAGATAGATGATGCCGTACTCCGCCAGCCTGATGTCGCCGTCCGCCTTCTGGACGAGCTCGCGCACGAGGTCTTCCACATCCCCGCCCACATAACCGGTTTCGGAGAACTTGGTGGCGTCGGCCTTCACGAACGGAACCCCAATCAGATCGGCGATGGTGCGGACAAGGTAGGTTTTGCCCACGCCGGTCGGGCCGACCATGATGATGTTCTGCTTTGCGTACTCCTTGCAGGGGCCCTTGCTGGAGCAGCGTTTGATATGGTTGTAGTGGTCGCAAATCGCTGTGGCAAGTACCTTTTTAGCGCTCTCCTGCTGGATCACATACCGGTCCAGGTACTTCTTTATGTCTCGGGGCAAATAGTCGAACTGAAGGTTGAGCGGTGACTCCGTCGTCTCGGTCCCCTCGTCCGCGGTGCGGGCCTGGTCGGGTTGTGGGCTCAAGACTCCGAGCCGCACACGATCACCATATTTCTTGGTGAAAAACTCCTCCATGTCCTTGCGCAATTCGTCGGTATTCGGCCAGCTGGGATCTTTGAACAACGGGGAGAACCTCCTGACTCTGCTATGCTTCTGCAAAATCTTAGCTTAGCGGGCGTTCAGGATAAAGTATGAGTGCTGGCTCGGCAAAAATCAACCGCTGAGGGGAGCGCTTACCCGCGCCGGGCGCTGCGGCGGGGGATTTCGATCTTCTTGACGAGCGGCTTGGAGCGCTTCCCGAGGCTCTTGCCCCGTTGGGTCAGCGAATGCCGTGGGCCGGCCTGTTCCTGGGCATGCGCCGGCTTGACCTTGGGACGCACCCCCGGTCGGCTCTCGGCGCGTGTGTGAGAGGGCAGGGCTGGCCCCTGCACCTCCCGCTCGAACGACTGCATGAGGTGGGCTGCGCGCTGCGTCAGCGACGGGTCCGCCGAGAAGGTCTCGATGATGCGGGTAAGTCGTGCAACATGCGCCTTGACCATAATATAGAAGTCGAGCGCATGATCGGTCCACTCGGTGCGAAGTACTCGTGTCAACGGAACATACGTCCGCAGAATCAGCGGTTCCTCGAAGTCAAGAGTGCGGGTGAAGCAGTGCGTGAGCGCCCGGCTTTCCCAACGCGGCGAAGCCTGCGGAGCCGAGCACAATTCGAGGGCCGCACCGAGGGTCGCTTCGTCGGCTCTCAGTCGTCCCCAGAATGAAGCCGGCAGGCTCTTCAGGCTGGCCGCCTGCCGCTCCAGGTCTCGGGACATCTCGATCCAGGTTTCCCGGATCAGATTGTTCTCGCTAAAAAACTGTGCCGCCTCCAGATAGAGGTCAGCACCCCTTTTTTGCAGCTTGGCGAGAGCGCCGGGAAGGCTCATATACGGGTTGCTCTATTGGTTTACTATTAAAGTAATCCGGTGACCAGCTTGCGTACTACGGGGATTTCCAAGAAAGGTGGAGTCTACCAACTCTGTGCGAAGGTGTAAAGTCCAATCTTCGTTTTTACTTATCCGGATTGTGAGCTGCATCCCCACATTCATCTCCATTAATTTTACTCCTTGCGGGATAGTGCAGGAAAGGGCCTTGCGTCCGGATCGGTGTCAGGGTGGCCTGGCTTCACTCTACGGCCGGTTCAAGGCAGGTCAACTGGCACTTGTCGCAGTCCAGCCGTACGTTAACCCCGAGCGGCAGCGCCCTGTTTTCGGATCCGTGGCCGGCCGGGAAATCCAGCCAGGACTGGAACCCGCAGCCGTTCAAGCCGCTCACGCAGAGTGTCTTCAACGGTGCCGCCGGGGGGCGGCTCGCAATCGGCGAAGCTTCCCAGCAGCACGCCGGCTACACGTTCGAGCTTGCCCGCCAGCTCGAGGTGGGTCAGCATGCGATCCAGCCGGTAGGCAGGTTCGCCAAGATCTTCCAGGAAGAGAATCTTCCCCTCCGTCTTCATCTCGTATCGTGTGCCGATGCTCGTGATCAGCAGCGACAGGCATCCGCCGACAAGCTTCCCCTCGGCAACCCCGGGCGCCCAGCGGCTCCAGCTCCGGGAAACCGTAGCTGGGGAGATATCCGGGATCGGTCCAGAGGGAAAGCAGGTGTCGTTCGGCCGCGCTCGAGAGGTTGGCCAGGGCCGGCGAAACCATCATGGGGCCGTGCAGCGTTACCCATCCGAAACGGCGTCTGAAGAAGAGGTGCAGCGTCGTCAGATCGCTGAAACCCATGAAAACCTTCGGGTGATGGCGCAGTCTCGCCTCGTCCAGGCATGGGATCAGGCGGGCACATCCGTAGCCACCGCGCAACGGGACGATCGCGCGCACCTCACGGTCCTCGAAGCAGTTCATCAGCTCCCCTGCGCGGTCGGTGTCCGGACCCGCCAGGTAGCCCCGGGATTCGAATATGCGGTCGCTGTATTTCACCCGGAAGCCGAGCCTCTCGATGGCTGCGACACCGGCCAGAAACGCATCGCGGTTCTCGACCGGGCCTGCGGGGGCGATGACTCCGACGGTGTCGCCCGGTTTCAGGGCCCGCGGGCGGACTACGGGGATGTCCATGGGAAGCTCCAACTCGGAAATCGCAGAATGAATCGAAACTAGAAACGATTCGGCCACCTTATGGAATGATTTCGGGGAGTAAAGGCACGAGGGCCGAACCTTGGCTCCCCCTTTGATCTTGACCGCTTTGCCCTTGGGCCCCTAAAGTCGCGAGCGAAGCGAGCTAAGTTCCAGTTTCGCCTGGAAAAGTTCCATGCTCTATTGATGTCTCTCGCTCCGACAACAACCTGGGGTTGCCGATGCTCAATTACATTTGGCTTGCGCTTGTCATTGTTGCTGTAGTGCTTGGGGGAATCAACGGCAAAGTCGACGCGGTCACGAAAGCGGCGATCGACTCTGCCGGGAACGCCGTTACGATTGCGATCGGACTGATCGGGGTGATGGCCCTCTGGCTTGGGATCATGAAGATTGCCGAAGATTCCGGCCTGATGCGTCTACTGGCCAAGGCGATCTCTCCCGTCTTGCGCTGGTTATTCCCCGAGGTACCTCCGGACCACCCGGCCATGGGGAGCATGATGATGAACATCGCTGCCAACATGCTGGGCCTGAGCAATGCAGCGACTCCCCTGGGGTTGAAGGCCATGGAAGACCTCAACCGGCTGAACGAACACCCGGGGGTGGCGACGAATGCGATGTGCACGTTTCTGACCGTCAACACCGCCGGGCTGCAGCTTGTCCCCGCCTCGATGATCAGCATACTGGCCTCGGCGGGCTCGCGTGAACCCACTGCCATCATAGGGACCACCGTCGCATCCACGATGGTGGCGCTTGTCGCCGGGGTGACGGTGGCCAAGCTGCTCGAGCGGGTGCCGCTGTTTTCCGCCGACAGGGGTGCGAAACGGGAGGACCAGCCATGATCCAGGAAATCATCAGCGCCGTTTCACGCTGGGCCATCCCCGTGTTCCTCCTCGGGATTCCGATCTACGGCGCTTTCCGGGGCGTGAAGGTCTATGAGAGCTTCGTCGAAGGTGCCAAGGAAGGATTCCAGGTCGGCGTGAGGATCATTCCGTACCTGGTGGCCATTCTCGTCGCGGTGGGAATGCTGCGCAGCGCAGGCGCCATAGACATGCTGGCACGCGGGTTGGATCCAGTTCTGCGCCGTATTGGGATGCCGGCCGAGCTTCTCCCGCTGGCGCTCCTGCGGCCGCTCTCCGGCAGTGGTTCGATGGGCGTGGTGACGGAGCTGGTCAAGACGCACGGGCCCGATTCCTTTATCGCAAGACTCGCGGCCACCGCCTATGGAAGCACGGAAACGACGTTCTACGTGCTGGCGGTCTACTTCGGGTCGGTCGGGATCAAAAAGACGCGTCACGCAGTCCTGTCCGGTCTGACCGCAGACGTCGTCAGCCTGATTGCCGCGATCATCGTGTGCCGGCTGGTTTTCGGGTCCTAGCCGCAACCCAAATGTGGAGTGCCGCGGCTCGACGCCGCCGCTTGCCGGTTCCTATCGTATCCGTCTTGTCCTCCGCCGAAATGGCGCCCGTGTCACCGCGCCGCCCCGGGGAAAGCGGCGTCGAGCCGCCGCACTCCAGATGCGTTTTCGTGCTGAGAAAACACGAAATTCGAACGAGGTATCACGGAAGGACTCCCGCTTCGAGCCGCCGCACTCCACATTTTCAATAATCCTTACCGAATCCGGCGCCCCGAGGTTATAATGCGCGGTCCAACTCTGCCTTGACGTTAGGCTCAGGCGCCCCGCGCACGGGATCCTATGAGAATCCGAAGAGAGTTGCCGGCCGGGGGCGGCCAACGGCCCGCGGGCCAACCGTGGCTGGGCTGGCTGCAACAGATCACGAGCCTGGTGTACCTGATCGCAGGGTTGTTCCTGGTTTATCAATATTGGCGGCGGCTGCATCGCCCGGTGGTGCTGCTTGCCGGGATACTGTTCGTGGCATACAGCATTTATCGCTTTTTTCTGGTTCGGCGCACCATGCGGACGCCGAGGTGACGAGTGGCGTTCGCGGGCGCATTCATAAATCGTTCAGGAGACATTTCGAAATGAAAAGGATCGTGCCCTGGTATGTATCAGCCTTTCTGGTAGCTGCGCTGCTGACCCCGCCTCTCGCCGTCGCCCAAGTCCAGCAGCAGGAACCGACGGCGGTCAGTCATTCGGGCGGTGAGGCAAGTCTGGTGCTCCCCGACCTTTCACAGGTGTCGTTCCACGGCGTCAACGCCCGCACGCTGCTGATGGCGGGTATCGGGGTCTGCGCGCTCGGACTGCTCTTCGGTCTCATTATTTTCACGCAGTTGCGGGGCCTCCCCGTCCACAGCTCGATGCGCGAAATCTCCGAGTTGATTTACGAGACCTGCAAAACGTACCTGATCACGCAAGGCAAGTTCATCCTGCTGCTTGAGCTGTTCATCGGCGTGATCATGATCGTTTACTTCGGCGTGCTGCAGCACTTCGACGCCCTGAGAGTCGTCATCATCGTAATCTTCAGCCTCATCGGCATCGGCGGCAGCTACGGGGTGGCGTGGTTCGGCATCCGGGTCAACACCTTCGCCAACTCCCGGACGGCCTTTGCCAGCCTGCAGGGGAAGCCCTACCCGATTTATGTCATCCCTCTGAAGGCCGGCATGAGCATCGGGATGATGCTGATCAGCGTCGAGCTGTTCATGATGCTCTGCATCCTGCTTTTCATTCCGGGTGATTACGCCGGCCCCTGTTTCATCGGGTTTGCGATCGGCGAGTCGCTGGGCGCGGCTGCCCTGCGTATCGCGGGCGGCATCTTCACCAAGATTGCGGACATCGGTTCGGACCTGATGAAGATCGTCTTCAACATCAAAGAAGACGACGCCCGCAACCCCGGCGTGATCGCGGATTGCACCGGCGACAACGCGGGCGACTCGGTCGGGCCCACGGCCGACGGCTTCGAAACCTACGGGGTCACGGGTGTTGCGCTCATCACGTTCATCCTGCTGGCCGTCCTGCAGCCGATTGTTCAGGTTCAGCTGCTGGTCTGGATCTTCGCCATGCGTATCATGATGATCATAGCTTCGGGTCTCTCCTACCTGATCAACGAGGGGCTCGCGAAGGCCCGCTACAGCAACGCCACTCAGATGAATTTCGAATCGCCGCTGACGGTCCTCGTGTGGCTCACATCGATTGTGTCAGTCATTCTGACCTACGTCGTGTCCTACCTGCTCATCTCGGACCTTGGCGACGGCACGCTCTGGTGGAAGCTGTCGACCGTGATAACCTGCGGCACGCTGGCCGGGGCCGTGATTCCCGAATTGGTGAAGGTTTTCACCTCCACGGAATCGCGCCATGTGCGTGAGGTCGTTACCTCTGCGCGCGAAGGCGGCGCCTCGCTGGGCATCCTATCCGGGTTTATCGCCGGCAACTTCAGCGCTTATTGGATCGGTCTGGCGATCGTGGCCCTGATGGGAACGGCGGCCGCAGTGTCGACCCTGGGCTTCGGCGCCCTGATGCACGCGCCGGCGGTCTTTGCCTTCGGATTGGTCGCCTTCGGGTTCCTCGGGATGGGCCCGGTGACCATCGCGGTCGACTCCTACGGCCCGGTTACCGACAACGCCCAGTCGATCTTCGAGCTTTCGGTGATCGAGCAGATCCCCGGCGTGAAGGAGCAGATCAAGAAAGAACACGGCTTCAATGTGGATTTCGAGACCGCGAAGCACCTCCTCGAGCAGAACGACGGCGCCGGCAACACCTTCAAGGCGACCGCGAAGCCGGTGCTCATCGGGACGGCGGTGGTCGGCTCCACGACGATGATCTTCTCGATCATCGTCCTGCTGACCAACGGTCTCACCCTGAACCTCGACAAGCTGTCGCTCCTCCACCCGCAGTTCCTGCTGGGCCTGGTCTGCGGCGGCGCGGTGATCTACTGGTTCACCGGCGCGTCCACGCAGGCGGTGAGCACGGGGGCCTACCGGGCGGTCGAGTTCATCAAGGCGAATATCCGGCTCGAGAGTGTGGAGAAGGCGTCGGTGTCGGACAGCAAGAAGGTGGTGGCCATCTGCACCAAGTATGCGCAGAAGGGCATGTTCAACATCTTCATGACGGTGTTCTTCTCGACCCTGGCGTTTGCCTTCTTTGAGCCCTACTTCTTCATCGGCTACCTGATTTCCATTGCGCTCTTCGGCCTGTTCCAGGCGATCTTCATGGCCAACGCCGGGGCCGCGTGGGACAATGCCAAGAAAATCGTCGAGGTCGAGTTGAAGGAGAAGGGAACCCCGTTGCACGCCGCTACGGTCATATGCGACACGGTGGGCGACCCCTTCAAGGACACTTCCTCGGTGGCCATGAATCCCGTGATCAAGTTCACCACGTTGTTCGGCCTGCTGGCCGTCGAGCTTGCGGTCAAGCTGACCACCGACGCCGGGTCGGCGGTGAGCCTGACGCTCTCGGCCGTATTCCTGCTGGTCGCCTTCTTCTTCGTCTACCGCTCGTTCTACGGCATGCGCATCAAGTCGGGCGCCTAGCCTCATTTCCAGCCGGGCCCCGGTGCGCACCGGGGCCCGGTCCGGATCTTCCTCCGGAGGCCCTATGAGTCGGATGCGACGCAGCCTCACAGTCGTGCTCCTGCTGGCGCTGGCGGCCGGCTTTTCCTGCAGGAAGAGAGACAAGCTCGTGATCGCGGTCGTGCCCAAGAGCCAGGCGCACATCTTCTGGCAGGCGGTCCACGCCGGGGCCGCCGCGGCGGCGCAGGAATTCGGAGTGGAGATCCGCTGGAACGGTCCGGCATCGGAGATCGACTTCAGCCGCCAGATCAATATCGTGGAGGACTTCATCAACCAGCGCGTCGACGGAATCGTGCTGGCCCCGACGCATGGCGAATCGCTGGTCCCGATCGTCGAACGCGCGGCACAGGAGAACATCCCGGTCGTCATCTTCGATTCGGGCATCCAGACCGAGAGATACCTGACCTACGTCTCGACCGACAACTACAAAGGGGGCAGTCTGGCGGCGGAACGGATGGGATCGCTGATTCGGTCCGGCAACATCGCCATTCTCGCCACGATCCCCGGGAGCGTATCGACCGCCGAAAGAGAGAACGGATTCCGCGAGACCCTCGCCCGCAAATTCCCCGGCCTGCAGGTGGTCGACTTCCAATATGGCATGTCGGATCGGGCCAAGTCGCTTGCCGTCGCGGAGGACATGCTCACCGCGCACCCCAGCCTGTCCGGCCTGTTCTGCAGCAACGAATCGGGCACCGTGGGGGCGGTCCAGGCGGCCAAGTCGAAGGGGATCGCGGGCAAGCTCAAGATCGTCGGCTTCGACACCTCCCCCACCCTGATCGAGGATCTGCAGGCGGGCAATATCGACTCGCTCGTGCTGCAGAACCCGTTTCGCATGGGGTACATGAGCGTGAAGGCGATCGTCGACAAGCTGAACGGGCGTACGCCCGAAAGGCGCATCGACACCGGAGCCACGGTCGTCACATCCGCCAACCTGCCGGAACCTGCCATCCAGGACCTGGTGCGCCCGCCCATCGATAAGTACCTCAGGAAATAAGGCGCTATGCCCGAGCCCCTCCTGGAGATGAAAGGCATCTCGAAGTCCTTCGGGGGCAATCTCGTTCTTTCGGACATCGATCTCGAGATCTGGCCGGGGGAAGTCCACGCGTTGGTCGGGGAGAACGGGGCGGGGAAATCCACGCTCATGAAGATCCTCAACGGCGTGTATTCCCGCGACTCGGGGACCATCCGGATCGGTGGGCGCGACGTCCGCATCTCCACGCCGCACGAAGCGCGCCGCGCCGGGCTGAGCATGATCTTCCAGGAACACACCCTCGCCCCCCACCTGAGCGTTGCGGCCAACATCTTCCTGGGCACCGAGACGACGGGCGCCGCGGGCCTGCTCGACAACCGGGAAATGGTGCGCCAGGCGCGCGCGCTGCTGGAGCGCCACCATTTCGCCCTCGACCCCTGGGCCCCTGTCGCCCGGCTGACCCGGGCGGAAAAGCAGATGGTCGAGATTGCCCGCGCCCTGCGCTCCGCGACCCGCGTGGTCGTCATGGACGAGCCGACGGCGATGCTCTCGGGGCCCGAGGCAGCGGAGCTCTTTCGGATCATCGGGGAGCTGAAGGAGCGCGGCCTCGGTATCGTGTATATCTCCCACCGGATGGAGGAACTGGCACAGATTGCCGGCCGCATCACGATCCTGCGCGACGGCAAACGGGTGTACTCCGGGTCATTCCAGTCGCTCGACAACTCCGCGATCATCCGCTACATGGTGGGTCGCGAAATCGAAGAGCTCTACCCGCCGCGCAGCGAGCCCGGCGCGGAAGTGGTTTTGGATGTACGCGGCCTCGCCGGCAGGGGCCAATACCGGGGCGTGTCGTTCGCCCTGCACCGCGGCGAAATCCTGGGCCTCGCCGGCCTCGTCGGGGCCGGCCGGACGGCGCTGGCGCGCGGCCTCTTCGGGCTTGACCCGCCCCAGGAGGGCTCGGTCGCGCTACGGGGCAAGCCGGTCCATTTCCGCAGCAGCCGCGACGCCATCCGGTCGGGCTTCGCCTACCTGACCGAGGACCGCAAGATCACCAGCCTGTTCCCGCAGCTTTCCCTCGTGCACAACATCTCGATCGCGGCACTGGACAAGGTCACGGCTGGAGGTGTTCTGCGCCTCCGCGAGGAGGCCCGCAAATGCGGCGAGCTGGTCCGGGGTTTGCGCATTCGCGCCCGCTCCGAGTGGGACCCGATCTACCGCCTCTCGGGCGGCAACCAGCAGAAGTGTCTCGTGGCCCGATGGCTGTTCGCCGGGTCTTCCGTACTCCTGCTCGACGAGCCGACCCAGGGGGTCGACCTCGGCGCCCGGGCGGAGATTTACCGGCTGATCCGGCAGATCGCGAGCGACGGCGGCGCGATCCTGATGATTTCGTCGGATCTCCCCGAACTGCTCGGCATGAGTCACAGGATCGCCGTGATGCGGCGCGGCGAGTTTGTCGCCACGCTGGACGCGAGCCGGGCGACCCCGGAGGAGATCATGCGTTATGCCGCACTGGTCCAATAATCTGAGCAAAGGTGTGCGCTGATGCGCGACTTCATGAAGCGGTTTCTGCCCTTTGCGAGCCTGATCGCCCTGTTCGTATTCCTGTCTGTGGCGTCGCCCTATTTCCTGACCATGGGCAACCTCTCGTCGGTGGCGCGGCAGACGACGGTCATCACCATCATCGCGATCGGTATGACGGTGATCATGGCCTCTGGCGGCATCGATCTCTCCGTTGGGTCGATGGTGGGTTTAACGGGGGTGTGCGGCGCCATGCTGATTGCCGGCGTCGGTTCCACCCCGGTTGCGCTCCTGGGGGCCGTGGCGACCGGGATGGCCTGTGGGGCGGTCAATGGCAGCGCCATAACCCTGCTGCGTATCCCCCCATTCATTGCCACGCTCGGGACTCTCGGGATCTACCGCGGCCTGACGCTGATCATCACGGGGGGAATGCCGGTCGCGAACCTGAAGCGCGATTTCGGCGTGCTCGCGACCGGGAATATTTTCGGTATCGTCCCGGTGCCGCTGCTGTTTCTGCTGGTCGTGGCGGCTTTGATCCACTTTGTGTTAGATTATACGAAACTTGGGCGTTACAGTTACGCTATCGGTAGTAATGCGGAGGCGGCGCGCTGTTCGGGAATTAGGATCGGCAGGATCACGGTCACAATCTACGCTCTCGGCGGTGCGCTTGCCGGGTTGGCAGGCATGATCGAGGCCGCCAGGCTCGTAACGGGGCAACCGACTGCCGGAGAGGGTTACGAGTTGCGCGTGATCGCGGCGGTCGTGATCGGAGGCGGAAGCCTCAACGGCGGGCAGGGGACGGTCATCGGCACCGTCGTTGGGTCGCTGATTATGGGCCTGCTGAGCAACGGCTGCAACCTGCTGGGGATCTCTCCTTTCCTCCAGCAGGTGATTATCGGGTCGGTCATCGTCCTGGCCGTCACATTCGACGAATATCAGCGGCGCAAAATTGCCTGAACTGCCGGACGCAAGTGTGAACACACGGGGTCAGCTGGGAAAATTTGCGAGGAGGGGGCGAGATGCTTGCTGAGTTCAAGAAATTCGTGATGCGGGGAAACGTGCTCGATATGGCGGTCGGCATCATCATTGGCGCGGCCTTCGGCAAAATTGTCTCATCGTTCGTGGCCGATGTCCTGATGCCCCCGCTCGGACTGCTCCTGGGAGGCATCGATTTTTCGAACCTGTTCATCAGCCTGGGCGGCCAGACCTACAAATCGCTGGCGGAGGCCAAAGCCGCGGGCGCCGCGACCATCAACTATGGCCTGTTCATTAACAGCATTATCGATTTTCTGATCGTGGCGTTCGCGATTTTCCTGATGATCCGGCAGGTCAACCGATTCACCGCGCCGAAAACGGCGGCAGCGACGACAAAGGAATGCCCGTTCTGCTGCACGAGCATTCCAATCCCGGCCGTCCGTTGCCCTCAGTGCACGTCGGACCTTAAGACCGGCGGAGCCGGCGCTCGCTGAGTGCCGTCGGGCAACAGCTCGAAGGGTACCCAGACGATGCCAAAGAGCTGCAGCAGGATGTCCTGCCGGGTCGGCCGTATGGCGATCTGTTGAAGCACCTCCCGCTGCGGGTCGAAAGCCGCCGCGAGTTGGTCGGCTTCCTGCTGCAGCTGGCGCTCGAGATCCGCGATCTGCGTCTGGACCGCTTCCTTCTCCTCCTGTGCGCGCTCGACATCCTGCTTCTCGCGGACGATGCGCGAAGCCTGCCGTGCCGCCGTCGTGGCTCTGCCCAGCGTGCTTGCGCTGAAGGCTTTGCGGCCGAAGAGAGCCCCCAGCACGGTCGCCCCCAAAGAAATCCCAGCCTGTACCTTCTGCTCGCCGAACTGCTCCTGCTCGCGCCCCATGCGTTGGTTGCTGCGCATGAGGCGTTGGTTCAGCGTCGTCAGTCTTGAGGCGTAGCGCTGGCGCAGGCGGTCGACTTCGAAGTCTCTCCGTTCCCGCGCCACCTGCTGGAGACGCAGTCTGAAGTCCTGCTCCGACTCGCCCGGACGCGAGATGGTCTTGAACACGTTGCTCTTCCACAGGGTCATCTGGGACAAACGGTAGACGAAGTCGAGATACCCCTTTTGTGAACTCTGCAGCCGCTTGGACTGCAGCGGCGTCGTCGGAATCGGGAGGTACTCTCCCGAGGCCGGCGCCTGCCGGGGCAGTGCGGAGGGCTCGATATCGACGGCCGCCGCCTCGTCCCAGGCCGCGACGGTCATGTTGTCGCGCAACTCCAGGAGGTGAGCCACGGACTGCGCCGAGGTGATCCCGTACTTGTTGTTGACCACCTGGACCTTGGCAGATCCGACCAGAAACGGGTGGTAAACGGTGCGGCCCACGGAGCTCGCCGCAGGTGCCGGGGCGAAGTACTGCGGCAGTTCGGGCGGGGTGGGCGGCGGGGCCGCCAGCAGCGCGTCGCCGGCGGCTGCGCGGACCGACGGCTGGGGAACGACGCCCGGCGAGGGGGTGGGCGACGCCTCTGCGGCGACCGTCGCCCGGTTGCCCGTCAGTTCGCGGATCTGCGCGCGCGTCAAGGGCCCCGGCAGGTAAGAGAGGCACCACCGGCTGCTGAACAGCACCGGGTGGTCCTCATGGACGTTCTGCATCAGAAACGTGCGCTGCTTGAGGCCGGAGAGAATCGCCGTCAGGCGGCTGCGGTCGAAGGCCTGGGACCCGGCGGTGATCCCCGTCAGCCCGTCAATCAGCCGGTCCCGGTCCCGCTCCGTTTGCAGCCTGCCGATGAGCCAGGTGCCTGTGTTGGCCAGCCCCTTGTAATCCAGGTCGACCGGGTTCTGGGTGGCCAGGACGATGCCAAGGCCATACGCACGCGCCTGCTTGAGCAGCGTCAAGAGCGGCTTTTTCGAGGGCGGCTCGGAAACCGGAGGGAAAAAGCCGAAGATCTCATCCATGTAGAGGATCGCCCGGAGGCTCGTCGTCCCCGGCTGCGAGCGCATCCACGAGAGCGTCTGATTCAGCAGCATGCTGACGAAGAACATCCGTTCGGTGTCGGAGAGATGCGCGATGGAGAAGATGCTCACCCGGGGGCGGGCGTCCGCTGTGTACAGCATGCGGCCCACGTCGAGGGGTTCCCCTTGAAGCCAGGCACCGAAGGCCGGCGCGGCAAGCAGGTTGTTGAGCATCATGGCGAGCTCGAGGCGCTGGGCGGCCGGGTAGAAAGACTCCAGGTCGAACACCCCGATGCGCTGCACCGGCGGGGACTGGATGGACTGGATCAGAAGCGGCAGCGTGATATCTTTGTGCGCGCCCCAGGCCTGCTCGAGGATGTTCGAGATCAGGATGTGCTCGCGGCTGCGCAACGGGTCTGCCTGTATCCCGAGGAGCCCGAGCAGTCCCGAAGCCGTGCTCGCGATCCGCTCCGCAAGCATCTCCCGATCGGCGAAGTACTGGGCCGGCGGGGCGGCGAAGGATGCCGTGATCGAAACCGGCAGCCCCGCGGTGCTGCCGGGCGTGTAGACGGCAAAATCCGCCGAGGAGCGCAGTCTCTGAATCCGGCTGCCATCCTGGTCCCAATCGGCCAGCCCTTTGCGCCAGCGCTCAGCCTCGCGCGCGGCGAATTCGTCCGGGGACAGTTCCTGGCTGCGTGCGGCGTCCTCGTTGATCCAGGGGCGGAAATCCGAGGGTCGCAGTTCCGGGAAGGTCAGAAGCAGGTCCGCCAGATCCCCTTTGGGATCGATGATGATCGCCGGAATTGAATCGATGGCCGCCTCTTCCAGCAGCGCGGTGCAGAGCCCTGTCTTTCCGCTGCCGGTCATGCCGACGCAGACCGCGTGGGTGACGAGGTCCCGCGCATCATAGAGGAGATAATCCGGATTAATCTGTCCGGTGTCGGGGTTTACGGTTTTCCCCAGGTAGAAGACGCCGAGCTTCTCGAAGTTTTCCATGCGGGAAAACTTAGCACTAACCCGTTCCGGAAGCATCAGGCAAAACTTTCGCAGCGCGACCGAAATCACCGAATTTCCAATTGGTCTTTTTCCGTGGTCTTCAGTAGTACCACGCTCAGCCCCCGGCACAGCTGTCGACGTTGCCCGGAGCAGTTGCGGCAGTCAGGGCGAGGTTCGAATAGACCCCCAAACAGAAGCGAACCAGCAGCTCGACTTCGATTTCGTGTTCGCAGCTTTTACCAGGTGCGCCGCAGGTTCATCTGGCAGGCGCTGGATCCTTTCCGCCGGTGTCGCGCCGATATAACATCAGGTATGCATCTTCCCGTGAACCCACCGTTCTGCCGATGCTCGCAAAGCGGGTTGGCGAATTGCCGGCCGGAGGAACATGGATTTTCGAACCCAAGTGGGACGGGTTTCGCGCCCTGGTCTTTCGCGACGGGGATGAGATCCTGATCCAGAGCCGCGACGAAAAACCGCTGAACCGTTACTTTCCCGAGCTGCTCGAGCCCTTGCGGTCGCAGTTGCCCGCCCGCTGCGTGCTCGACGGCGAAATCGTGATCGCAAGGGA
Source organism: uncultured Acidobacteriota bacterium (assembly GCA_963773605.1). Lineage (GTDB taxonomy): Bacteria > Acidobacteriota > UBA6911 > UBA6911 > UBA6911 > CAVZBT01. Next base: position 172,919 of record CAVZBT010000018.1, on the reverse strand, counting down.
CGACCGACTCGACTTCGAGGCGCTCCAGACTGCGCATTCATCCCGCCGCATCGCGCGTGATGCTTCTCGCCCGGAAGATCCCGGCGTCGATCGTGTTCTTCGACCTGCTGTGCGAAGGGGACCGTGACCTGCGGGGACTGCCTTTCCAAATGCGCCGCCGCGAGCTCGAATCGATGCTTTCATCCGCAGTGCGTCCACCTCCACCTGACGCCGGCGACCCGCGACTCGCAGCGTCGCGGCGGACTGGTTTCGTCGCTTCGAGGGCGCGGGTCTCGACGGGGTCATCGCCAAGCCGATTTCGGGAACCTACGAGCCTAACAAGCGTGTGATGCTCAAGGTCAAGCACGAGCGCGAGTGCGACTGTGTCGTCGCCGGCTTTCGCTGGCACAAGAAGGGTGAGCGCACCGCTCGTCGGCTCACTCCTGCTCGGTCTCTTCGACGATTCCGGCGCGCTGCAGCATGTCGGCGTCTGCGCGAGCTTCACGGAGAAAAAGCGCCGGGAACTCGTGGAATTCCTAGCCCCTTACCGGGAGGACGCGCTCGCCGGTCACCCGTGGAAACACTGGGCCGAGCAGGGACTCGGGAGTGATGAAGCCGAACATCGGATGCCGGGCGGTCCGAGCCGCTGGAGCCAAGGCAAGGACCTGTCCTGGGAGCCGCTGCGTCCCAATCTGGTCGTCGAGGTCGCCTACGACCACATGCAGGGCAATCGCTTCCGTCACACGGCGCAGTTTCGAAGATGGCGTACGGACAAAAATGCCAGCGACTGCACCTATGCCCAGCTCGAAGTCGTCCCGCCGGAAGAGCTGGCTGCTATTGTCGGCAGGAGCCGTTGAGCCCCGGTGACGGCCGCTCAAGCGGCTGCCTGCGCCATTCCCGGGTCGGGTCCAGCGCTGCAAAGCTCGCGTTTATCGCGTCGAGATGCGTATGAAGTTCAGGTCGATCATCGCGAACCCATGCGCAGGGCGCCGTCCAGCCGTATCACTGCGCCGTTCAGCATCGGGTTCTCGACGATATGGCGCACGAGCGCGGCGTATTCGTCGGGCCGTCCGAGCCGGGGCGGAAAGGGCACCTGCTGCCCGAGCGACGCGCGCGCCGCTTCCGGCAGCGCGGCCAGGAGCGGCGTGTCGAATATACCCGGCGCCACGGTCACGACCCGTATGCCGAAACGGGCAAGCTCGCGCGAGGCCGGCAGCGTCATCGAGACGACGCCCCCTTTGGAGGCCGAGTACGCCGCCTGTCCGATCTGGCCGTCGAAGGCCGCGACGGACGCGGTGTTCACGATGACGCCCCGTTCGCCTTCGGGCCCCTCGGGCGACCGGGCGATCGCCGCGGCCGAGAGCCTGAGCACGTTGAATGTGCCGGTCAGGTTTATGGCCACGACCTTCGAGAACGAAGCGAGCGAGTGCGGTCCGTTCTTCCCCAGGATTCGCTCGGCGGGGCCCACGCCGGCGCAATTGACGGCCCCGTTCAGTCTCCCGAACGAGCGGACCGCCAGGTCCACGGCATCCTGTACGTTTCTTTCGTCCGTTACGTCACAGCGCGAAAACAACACCGTGTCGCCCAGCTCGGCACGGATCTGTTCCCCCGCCTCGGTGCTTATGTCCGCGACCACCACGCGCGCGCCGTGCTCCGAGAACATGCGGACGCACGCGGCGCCGAGCCCGGAGCTTCCGCCCGTGACGAGAAATACGCTTCTGTCGAGCTGCATTCGCATTCTCCCGTATGCAATGAACCGCTCTTCCCCGTGTCAGGAGCGGCGGAGAGGTCGGCGGGCGCGCCTTTTGGGCCTCGATTTCTCCAGGGTCTCCAGGAGCCGCTCTTTGCCGGGCCCGTGTAACTCCTTGTCAAACCGGCGCAGGGCCATCGAGACGACGTCGCGATGGTGAAAGTCAACGTCGGGGTACTGCTCCACGATGTCGAGCCAGATCTTGTGCGTGAGTTCGATGTCTTCAGGTGTCAAGCGCGGTGCGTGGGCCCCGATCTGGAACCGCTGCGGATTCCCTTTCTCGGGGACGATGATCAGCTCGAACTGGATTTTGTCGGGATCGTCCGTCGCTTCCCACGCTTCCCCCACCATGCGGGCCTGGGTGCTGATGGAGACCTTCTCCGAGGCACCGGAGTAGAGGCGCGGACAGCCCAGCCGCACGGCGACGTTGACCACGGCCGAGATCGGGTTGTTCGAGGGGACGGTGAGCAGCTTCACCGGTTTGCCCATCTTCTCCGCCCGGCTCACCACGTTGGTGAAAAGGAGTTGCTCGTAATCGGTGAACAGATGTTCCTCGAAGATCTCGCGGTAACCGGCCCCGGCGCCCTGGATGATCCGGGCCGTCATGACGACGACATCGGTATCCCTGACGTTGGTCTCGCCGAGCGCGAGTTCGAGCTGCTGCAGGCTCTTGTAGTCCCGCACCGCCACCAGCACGGGCGAGGGGCGCACTTGCACGACCTCGGCGTTGATCGTTTCCTCGCGGATGAGATGGAACTGCTCCAGCCCGGCCCGGCCGCTTTTCTTGCGCGCGAGCCTCTCGGATACGGTAAACAGGAGCCAGAACGCCGCCGTGAACATCAGGCCGCTGATGGTCGCCACTTGCTTCGTGAACAGGTTCGTCGCCGCCGTGATCACCAAAACGGTCAGGACGATCAGGATCCCCACCGGGAATTCGACCTGCCCGAGGCGGAAGTTCAGCGGAACGCGCCACTCGCGTGGGCCGGGGTTCTTGAACCGCAGCACGAACATGGCCAGCGAGTTGAAGATAAAGCTCCAGATCACCCCGAAGGCATACGCCTCGGCGAGCAGATGGATTTTCCCGCGGCTGGCCACGATGGTCGCCAGCTGCAGGATCACGATCATATTGATGATTCGGTATGAGGTGCCGTAGCGCGCGTGCGGGAACCGGAACCAGCCCGACAGGACCCCGTCTTCCGAGACCCGGTTGAGCACGCCGTTGGACCCGATTATCGCCGTATTGACCGCACCCGAAAGGATCAGGAATCCTACCACGACGACGAAGATGTGGAAGGCAAGGCGCAGCAGTTGCGGGCCCACGACGTTCATCGCCAGACCGCCGATCATGTTGCCGTAGAAGTGCGGTCGCACCGAGTCGGGGATGATCATGACCCCGAAAAACGAGACCAGGGACGTGAACAGCAGCGTGTAGACGAGGATCACCAGCGCCGCGCGTTTGAGGTTCTTTATCTTGGGATACGCGATCTCCCGGTTGACTTGCGCCAGCGTCTCCTCGCCGCTCATTGCCAGCACGGAGTGTCCGAACGCGATCATGATGCCGAGCAATCCGATGCCTCGGACCCAGTCCTCCTTGAGCCAGCCGAGCGCGTCCGGCGCGAAGTTCAGGTTCTGCGGCAAAGGGGCCGGCGGCAGGGATGGCCGGCGCAACAGGATCGTCACCCCGCACCAGACGATCAGGATGACGACCATCACCGTCGTGATCTGCATGATGCGCAAGGCCTTGTCGCTGGTTTCGTGGATCCCCTTCAGGTTCTTGCGCCAGAAATACAGGGTGACCCCCACGGCGATCAGAGCCGAGCCGAACTCCTCGGGGATCGAGGACGTCCCACCGCCGAATTCGATCAACTCGTTAATCAGGCCGATGAGGTATTGGCCGGCCGACACGCTGCTGATCGGCCCGGTGAGGATGTAATCGAACATCAGGGCGGAAACGCTGATTTTAGCGAGCGAGCTGCCGAGGGCGGCCTTGACCACCCGGTAGACTCCGCCCCGCACGAACATCACGCACGACTCGATATAGACGGCGCGCACGGCGGAGGCAAACAACATCACGGCGAGGATGAACCATGGCGCCGCGGCCCCGATAGCGCGTTCGGCGATGCCGCCCACGTAGAAGGCGGAAGAACCCAGATCGCAGAGGACTATGGCGGCGGCGCGCCAGAACGAAATAAACGTCAGCATCACCGACGTGGCGACCACCACGGGGATGCGGACATTGGGGCTTGTCGGGTCTGGGGGCGGCGTCGAAGGCGTTGTTCTGGTTGACATACCAAGCCCGATCGTGGCAATGCCGGGCATTGCCTGCGGGAATTATATCGGAGCAAAGGGATCTTGGCGTAACAATTCGCCCCGTCTGGACACGCCCCGTCCCGAATGCTACTCTCATCGCGATGAAGTCGCGGTGTCTTGCCCTCCTTATCTCGACCATATTGATGCTTCCCTCGGGTCGCGCTCTGCGCCTCGACCTGCTCGATGCTCCCGATGCTTCCGTGGCGGGGTTTTCTGCGAGGCAGCATCCCGCTCCCCGGACGGCATTGGAACGCCCGATTTCGAGCGACGATATCAACCGCGTGGGGTGCTGCAGATCAGACGGGAGGGAGAGACATCCCGCGCGTCCGCAAATCCACCGCTCAGATGCGCCCAAAGCCCCTGATCACGCTTCGCCGGTTCCCTTTGCCGAGTGCAGGTCTCCGCTGGCGTCGAGCCACCTGGCAGCGAACATCGCGGAATACCGCGCTCCCCCGCAAGCCTGCTAACCATCGTTTCCGTTTCGTCGCGCGCTAAGGCGCATCTCACTCGCCGCGTCTCCGCGATTGCCCCGTGACACCCATTTTGAACAGTGCTCCATTACCCGTGAGACTTTTTTCCGATGAGTGCATCTGGGGGAAAGGGTGATCTTGGGGGCGGGTCTAAAGGGGGAAACAATGACCAGCAAACGTGCACCTCTTCTCTCGAGATTCAGGGAGCCGAGAACACAGGCTTCACTATTCCATTACATCAAAGAGGCGCCAGAACCCAGCCCCTGGTCCGGTCTGGATTGGAGCTTCCTAAGCCACCCGCTCAAGTTCATCCGCGACGAGTGGACCGAGCCTCGGACCCGGGCTTCCCTGTTTCACTATATCGAGGAGCCCGAAGCCAACCAGGGCGGGAAATTCTCGTGGAAAGAGCTCCTGTCAGACCTGCCGGGCGCTTTTCAGGCTCCCCTGCTGATCGGATCCGTCTTCGCATCCCCCGAGGACTTGGTCTATGAGCGCGCCGAGCTTCGTAACCGACGAATGGAGGCGGGCGTTGTTTCAATGTTCCTGCACGCCTTCATCCTGGGGGTTCTGGTATTGCTCATGTTCCCAAAGCCGGCCGCACCCCCGAAAAACGAGAACGTGGTTTTCGTCGGTAATCCCGTCTACATTGCCGGGGAAGGGAACGGCCAGGAGGGCGGGGGCGGGGGCGGGGGCGGCAAGCAGGAAAAACTACCCCCGTCAGGAGGGCGCATGCCGGCCACCCTGCCCGTTCAGTTGGCCGCCCCGGATCCCGTGGAGCCGGCGCCCCTGATACCCTCCGATGACGACATCGCGAGGGTCCCCAGTGTTCAGATGCCGATCGAAATCGCTCAAGACCAGTCGCTGCCCATAGGCGATGTTTCGGCTCCCCCGGGAGGGCCGTCGTCATCGGGACCCGGCTCAGGGGGCGGCATCGGGACCGGCACCGGCACCGGGATAGGTTCGGGCAGCGGGCCCGGCGTCGGTCCCGGATCGGGCGGTGGCATGGGCGGGGGTTCCGGCGGCGGCATCGGCAGCGGTGTCGGTCCTTATGTCGTCGGGGGTGGAGTCAAACCCCCGGCGGCGTTGTTCCAGCCGCTGCCCCTTTACACGGAGGACGCGCGGAAAGCGCGCACGGAGGGAATCGTGGTGATCCAGGCCATCATCCGGAAGGACGGTACCGTCGACAGCTTTAAGGTTTTGCGGGGGCTTGGGTACGGTCTCGACGAGTCGGCGATCAACACCATTGCAACCAAGTGGCGCTTTAAGCCCGGCACCCTGAACGGGACACCGGTGGACGTGCAGGCCAATATCGAGGTTTCGTTCCGTCTCTATTGATGCGGGCAGATTATCCGGGCTGGGGAAGATCGGGAGAGCGCGATGGCAATGAATTTGGCTGGGAAGAAAAAGGGAGTTCAGTGCAGTATCAACATCACCCCGTACATTGATATCCTGCTCGTATTGCTCATCATATTCATGGTTGCGGCGCCACTGAAGCAGCATGAAGAGCAGGTCAGGGTGCCTCAGACTGCCGTATCCGAGCAGCAGAAGAAGGTCGTGCAGGACACGCTGGTGGTCGACATCGACATCAACCACGCGATCCGTCTGAACCAGCAGGCCATCACACTCGACTCGCTCGGACCTGCGCTGACACAGCTATTCGCCCACCGGGTCAACAAGACCCTGTTGATCCGCGGTGATGGGAAGCTGGCCTATGGAGACGTATTCAAGATCCTGGACCTCGCCAAAATGTCGGGGGCCGCGGATATAGGGTTCCTCGAAATGTCGACAGGAGACTCAGGCCGCAGCGCGGGCAATACCGTAGCGCACCTCAATCCGCCACCGCGGCCTGGCCGACACTAGAGAAGGCGGGTGTTGGACGCCACAACGAAATAGGGTAGGATAGTCACCGGCGCAAAACGCTGCTTCCGTGGAGGGATGCCCGGTGAGTGCCGGCCCGGTCTCGACCGTCGGTCCCGAAGGGCAGGGTTGCGACCCGGCGCTGCCGTCTGGCCCTCCTCCCAAATCGCCCTTCCTGATCCTGATTCTGGCCAATGCCCGCTGGCTTTGGCCTCTGCTGACTATTTCGGTCGTCGTCGCCGCCAGTTGGTCGGACGTCCGCAGCATCGACTATCACAAAGTCCGGAGCGCCTTGCACAACCAGGTTCCGCAATGGCTGCTCCTGGCTTCCGTCCTCACACTCGCCAATCTCGCAGTGATGGGCCTCTACGATGTCTTCTGCCTGCGGACGCCAAAAATCAGAGTCCGGGACCGCTGGTGGACCGGTACGCTGGCGTTTGCCTGGAGCAATTTTCTGACTCTGGGGCCGCTCGCGGGGCCTGCCATTCGCTTCTGGCTCTATCGCCCGATGGGCGTTGGCTTCAAACTTCTGCGAGAGGCAATCGTATCCATTTCGATCGGCTTTGGGGCGGGCCTTGCGGTGTGGCTGGCCGTATGCCTGTTACCCGGGGAAGGCGTGGCGGCGCTCACGGCGAAGGCGCTCCTGGTTTTTGCGCTTGCCGGCACCCTCGGCGTGGTGATCGGGCAATGCCAAGGCTGGCGCAGGTTGCCGGACTGGGTGCGCGAACTTCATTCTCCCTGGCCGCGCCTTTTGATGCTGGGCGCCCTGGACTGGCTCCTCGCACTCGCCGTGTTTGCCGCAATGCTCAAGGCGGGCGGCATCGCCCTCCCTCCTGCTGCGGTCGCACGCATGTTTTTTCTCGGCCAGGGCATCGGACTGGCCAGCCTCATTCCAGGAGGCCTCGGCACGGCCGACGCCTTCTGGTTGACGCGGTTGTCCGACTTCCGGGGAAGCGGCGCCGCATCGCTCCTGACCTACCGGGCCCTCTACTACCTGCTGCCCTGGGGTGCGGCGACGCTCCTGCTGCTGCGTCGCGCGGTGCACTCGAAAGTCAAATGGGCCGCCCCCTCACGCCTGTTCGTCGCCGTGCTGGTCCTCGTCTCCGGATGCGTCATGCTGGTCAGTGCCGCGACCCCGGCGCTCGCCCGCCGTGTCACTGTGCTCAGGCAGATCATACCCCTGCCGCTGCTGGAGACGTCGCACGTGGCCACCGGGATCATCGGGCTCTTCCTGTTTGTACTGGCGCGGGGAATGCGCAAAGGATACCGGACGGCCTACCGGACCACCCTGTCACTGCTCCTGGCCGGCGCCGTCGGGAGCCTGTTGAAAGGGCTCGATTACGAGGAAGCCATCGTCCTGCTGCTCACGGCCGCCGTGCTCTGGACCCAATCGAAGCTCTTTACGGTGCCGAGCAGGGCCGGGGGGACTACCATCGCCATCCTGACCCCAATCGCCCTGGCGCTGTTCGTTTTTGCCGCGGTCGGTTTCGCCGCGTTCGCACGGACACCATTGAGCAGTTCCCTTCTGCTCTCATTCGGACACCACGCCTCGGCTGCGCGATTCCTGCGCACGTTGAGCGTCCTGCTTCTGCTCTCGCTGCTGGCGGCGATATACCTCGTGCTGCGCAAGCCGCACAGGTTTGCGCCTCCCTCGGACGAAGAAGTCCAGCGCGCCCTGGGCTTGCTCCGCACGTTTGGGAAGGGGACAAATCCCCTGATGGTCTTCAACGGTGATAAGTCCATCCACTTCTCCGGGGATCACGGATTCTGCCTGTACCGGACGACCCAGCAGTACTTGATCGTGTTTTCGGATCCCATTACCGCGCCGTCGACAGAGCGCGCATTTGTACGCTCCTTGCTGGACAGGGCCGCGGAACTGGACCGGTCTTTGCTGTTTTATCAGGTCTCGTCGCACTGGATCCCCATCCTGCACGACTTCGGTTATTCATTTTTCAAACTGGGGGAAGAGGCCATCGTAGACTTGGGACGATTCAGCATCCAGGGCAACAAAGGGAAGGCGATGCGTAACGTCCTGAACCGGTTCCGAAATGAGGGATACGGGTTCGCCGTACTGCAACCGGAGGAGGTGGGCGGACACATGCAGGATCTGCGCCGCGTGTCCGACGAGTGGCTGCGGAGCAAGAAGTCGCACGAGCGCCAGTTTTCCATCGGCTTCTTCAGCGAGCGCTACCTCGCCGCTTTCCCCTGCGCCGTTGTTCGCGACAAGTCCGGCACCATCGTTGCCTTCGCCAACATCTTGACCGGTCCCAGGCAGGAGGAGTTTTCCGTAGACTTGATGCGATATCTCCCGGAGTGCCCCAACGGCGTGATGGACCTGCTCTTCCTGCGGCTGTTTGAGTGGGGCAAGGGAAGCGGCTATCTTACGTTCAATCTTGGGATGGCCCCGCTCGCCACCGTCGGCGAAGCGCGCCAGGCCAGGTTGCAGGAACGCCTGGCCAACCTCGTATTCCAGCACGGCGAGCATTGGTACAACTTTCGCGGCCTCCGCCAGTTCAAAGAAAAGTTCGAACCGCTCTGGATGCCGCGCTACCTTGCCTATCCGGCGTTTTGGCTGGGGCCCCAGGCTCTCGTCAGTGTGGCTGCGCTGATCGCCGGCGGGTGGCGCGGCATCGTTTCCCCGGTTGTCCGACCCGGGCCCGTGGGGCTCGAGGCCGGGCAACAAAACGCCCTAACTCACTCCCCGGGTAGCTCATGATCGTGTTCTTTCTGCGCCGCCCCTCACGCCGGTTTCATTTTCTCCTCGTGCCGACCGCGACGGTATTGCTCGCGCTGTGCGGTGTGGTCGCCTTCTCCGAGGTCTTCCCCGCGGGTTACCGGGTCGAATCCGTCGATATGCGCGGCAAGATCCAGTCGCTCGCCGTCTATGATCCCGCACCGGGGATGGCGCATCTGATCCAGGTGATCGTTACCAGCGGCGATCTCGGCTGGGTGGGGCTATCGGTGGAGGTGGCGGAATCCGCCAGAGCACGGGGATACCGTGTCGTCGGGTTCAATGCCCGCGCTTACCTCGCCTCGTTTACCGGCAAAAACCTGGAGTTGAAGCCAACCGACGTCCCGGGAGACTATGCCGTTTTGTTGGATTGGGCCGCGCGATCCGGCCCAGGTGCCGCCGTTCTCGTCGGGATCTCCGAAGGCGCGGGGCTGGAGGTCCTGGCCGTCGGACAGGGGGGGGCGGTAGCCCGCTGCAAGGGGATCGTCGCCCTGGGTCTGCCTGAACGGACTTCGCTCGGGTGGCACTGGACCGATTTTCCGATGTGGATTACGAAGAAAGACCCCAAAGAACCCATGGCCGAAACCCGGCCGTGCATGAGCCGCCTGAAGGTTCCGCTCGTGATGATTCACTCCACCCACGACGAGTGGGACCCGATCGAACGGGTCAAGACGTTGTTCGCCCTCGCCCCGGAGCCCAAACGGTTTATCCCCGTGGACGCCGCCAACCACCGCTTCAGCGACAAGACCCCACAGGTGCTTGACCATGTCGCGGCCTCGCTGCGGTGGATCGAGGACCAACTCCGGGCACCGTAGTTCCGCGCTCGATCCCTGTTGTGCGATGTGAAGCGGGCTGCGCGGCCCCGAGACCCGGCTCAACCGGCGATTCGAGGAGACAACGCTGGGGTAGCCTATGGGGCGGCGCGGGGCGGGCACGCCCCCGCCCACTTCTGCAGGTTCCGGTGCTACAATGTTGAGCTTATGAGAGTGCCGGTGCTCTATAACCCGACCGCGGTTGCGGTGGCGATCGCCGTAATCGTGATCTCTACCCTCACCCTGAGCCTGGTCAGCTATCACTACACCGTCGGGCGCGAAAATCTGACCGAGACCTCCCTCGTTCAGACCAACATCAAACTCGCCAAGCAGACCGTCGACCGGATCGAGCAGAAGATCATCGACAACGACCGGATCCTGGCGGACATGGTCGATGTCGACGACCCGGAGCGCTGGCCGGTCATGGTCGATGGCATCCGGAAAGCCGATCTCAACGTCGAACAAGTCTATTTCTTTCGGATGCGGAACAACTATCCGCTGTACCCGCCGTACGCCGACGGGATAAAGAACTCCTGGGGGGCGATCCGGTCGGCCGTGCGCGAGCTGGATGCCGAGCACCTGTCGCCCAACCAGACCCACCACCTGCACAAGGAACGGCCGGACAACTACTTCTTCGTCTCCTACCTCGTGAAGGAGAACGCCCAGGGCGAAAAGGTCCTGATCTGCTTCCAGATGAGCTTCGAAAAGATCATCGCCCTGCTGAACAGCTACCTGCGCGACCTGGAGACGAACTTCTACGTGAGCATCGTCGATTTCGACAACGTCGGCGTCTACAACGAGCCGCGCAACAGGGCAGGGAAGTATTTCTACGAAATGCGTTTCCCGACGACGCTCTACAAGTGGATCCTCCAGGTGGTGCCGCGCAACTACACCGAAATAGAGAGCAACGTACGCAACCAGCGCCGCACGAACCTTTTTTTTATCGTCCTGAGCACGTCGCTGACTTTCTTCAGCCTTGTTGTGATATATGTGGCCAGCCGCCGCGAGCGGCAGCTGCGGCAGCTGAAGGAAGACTTCATCGGCAACGTCAGCCACGAGCTGAAAACGCCGCTGTCGCTGATCCGCATGTTCAGCGAGATCCTGGCCAGCGGGCGCGTCAAAACGGAGAAAACCAAGGAGGAGTATTACGGAATCATTCACACCGAGAGCGACCGGATGACGCGCCTGATCGACAACCTGCTCGATTTTGCCAGCCTCGAGCGGGACGGCAAACGCCAGCAATTCGAGCCAACGAACATCGGCCAGCTCGTGGCCAAGCAGATCGAAGCGTATCGCTACCGCGTCCAGAACGAAGGGTTCCAGCTGGCGGCCGAGATCGATCCCGATGTCCCGGACACGCTGGCGGACCCCAACTCCATCACGATGGCGTTTTCCAACCTGCTCGACAATTCGGTGAAGTACTCTGGCGAGGAGAAGAGCATCCGGGTGAGGGTGCGCCGCAATAACGGCTTTGTGGACCTGGCGGTTCAGGACAGCGGGCTGGGGATACCGCTCCGACGAACAGCACCGGGTGTTCGAGAAGTTCTACCGTGGCACCAACGCGGTTGCCAGGAATATCCGGGGCAGCGGCATCGGGCTCTCGATCACAAAGCACGTTGCCGAGATGCACGGCGGCACCGTCCTGATTGAGAGCGCACCCGGCAAGGGGAGTACATTCACGCTCCGAATTCCGATTCGGCCGCCGGAGGCCGCGGCCTGAATCGATGGCCGCCGCTTCGCGCCGGGGAGGCTCTGCGCGGCGCTTCCACTCACGGGAACTCGATATGCAGAAGATCCTCATCATCGAAGACGAGCGCGAGATGGTTCGCGGGCTCAGGGACATCCTGGAGTTCGAGGGATACGAAGTCGTTTCCGCGGAGACCGGCAAGGGAGGGGCTGGAATCCGTCGCCCGGCGGGAGCCGGACTGCGTCATCCTCGACCTCATGCTCCCCGACCTCAACGGCTACCAGGTCTGCGAACAGATGCGCCGCCTGAAATACCCGACCCCGATCCTGATGCTCACCGCGAGAGCCCAGGACTACGACAAGATCCGCGGGCTCGAGGTGGGCGCCGACGACTACATGACCAAGCCCTTTAGCGTCGGAGAGCTGCTCGCCCGGGTGAAAGCCTTGCTGCGCCGCAGTTCCCGGTATGCGCAGGACCCCGATGCGATCAGGATCGGCTCGTGTCTCATCGACGTGAAGCATTTCATCGTTCGCCGTGGAAACAAAGAGCACTCGTTGTCCCACTATGAAGTGGGGCTTCTCAAGCTCCTGTACGCGAACGCGGATCAGCCGGTGTCGCGCGACGAGATCCTGGAGAAGGTTTGGGGAACAGAAAACTACCCGACAAACAGGACGGTCGACAACTTCATCGTGAAGCTGCGCAAGAAAATCGAGAACGACTACAAGAACCCTCGCCACATCCTGACGATCTACGGTGTAGGTTACAAACTCAGCCCATGACACTGCTCCCGGATACCCTGCGCCTGTTAGCCTTCAGGACTCGGCCGCTGCGCGCAATCGCCGGCAGAAAGGCCGTAATCACCGGGTTGGTCTGGCTCTCCGCCGGTTTCCTCGCCTTCGTCCTTTTCCGCAATTCGGTCTATGCCGGCCTCCAGGAGCCCATTCGGGGGGTGGTTAACCCGGGTCTCCTCGATTCGCTCTTTCAGCTGAACCTCCTCCAGGCGGTCGGGTTCTTTGCCGTCATTTATGTCCCGGCTGTCATTGCGCTCAGCAACGTCTTCGCCGCCGACGGCCGCGGCTTGACTGTTTCCGGGGAGGAGTACCGCAGGAACGGCGCCGTCCTGTTCCGGCTCTGGGGACTGCTCTTGCTCGCCTCTGCCCCCGTACAGTGGCTCGCCCCGCAGTTCCTGGTCCTGGGCGCGTTCTTCGGCATCAGCATCGGGCTGCTCGTCCTCATAGTGCTGCTGGCGGTGTACTCGATCTGGGCAATAAGAGAGTTGAATTTCCTACCGCTGCCCGCCGCCCTCGGAGTCTTTGCCTTTTCGTCCATCACGCTGCCGCTGTTCTACGCCATAACGGCGGTCTTCTACGCGCTCCCCCTCTTCCTGATGATCCCCGTGATGTACCTGCTGTTTCAGAGGCTGCGCTCGCTGGCCTCGAGGCGCGAACAGGAGCGCGATTTCCAGCATCACCTGCTGGCGTTGACGACCAATCCCCAAGACGCGGACGCTCACCATCAGCTCGGGCTGCTGCACGCCAAGCGCGGGAACCTCGACAGCGCGCGCCGCTACCTCGAGCACGCCAGCAAAATCGATCCGGGGCAGCCGGAGTACCACTACCAGATCGGCCGCGTCCTTGAATCTGCGGGCGCATGGCCGGGAGCCCTCGAGCAATACGAGGAAACCTACCGCCTCGCCCCCAACTACGGCCTTGGCGACATATTCCGCGAGGTCGGCAAGGGGTACCTGCACACGGGCCAACCGGACAAGGCCATCGAGTTTCTCCGTTACTTCCTGGGAGTGCGCGCATCTGACCCGGAAGCGCGATACTGGCTGGCAGCGGCGCTGAAGGAAACGGGCGCGTCGGAGGAAATGAGAGTTCAGCTGAACACCCTCCTGGAGCAGGCCCGCTCCAATCCCCGCTTCTTCCGCCGTGAAAAACGAGAGTGGATCTACCGCGCCCGGCTGCTCCTCCGGGAATGAGGTCTTCACGGCGCAAACTGCTGATCATTAAGGTCTTCTGGTCATCGCACAGAGCCACATCCCTCGATTACAACTAATTACAATGCGGGACATTGTGGTGACAACCGGACGAATGGGAATCCCTATACTTCCGGCGCGCTGTGGGGAGACCTATGCATCTGTTCGGAGCACCAACGTCGGCCTACGAGAAGTTCCTCAGATCCGGGAATATCTCGTACCTGTATCAGATGGACCGCTTCGACGCGGCGATCGTGACGGCGTACTTCGTAATCCTCGCAATCCTGAGCTTTTACGGGATGCACCGGTACATCATGGTGTTTCTCTTCCACCGTCACCGGCGGAACGTCGCGCAGCCGCGGGCGGAGTTCGACGAACTGCCGCGGGTCACCGTCCAACTCCCTTCCTACAACGAAATGTACGTGATGGAGCGCCTCATCGACGCCGTCTGCTCCTTCGATTATCCGCGGCATCTGCTCGACATCCAGGTGCTTGACGATTCGACCGACGAGACCCGGGTGATCGCGGCCAACGCTGTGGAACGATGGCGCAGCGTCGGTTTGGACATTCACTATATCCACCGGGAGGATCGCTCGGGCTTCAAGGCCGGTGCCCTGGAAAACGGGCTGAAAACGGCGAAGGGCGAGTTCGTCGCCATTTTCGATGCCGATTTTGTTCCGGAGGCCGATTTCCTGCAGAAGGCGATCCACCACTTCACCGACCCGCGGGTCGGGATGGTGCAGGGGCGGTGGGATCACCTCAACCGCGACTACTCGTTCCTGACCCGTACTCAGGCCATCTTCCTCGACGGCCACTTCATGCTCGAGAGTTTCACGCGCTTCCTCGGCGGCCGCTTCTTCAACTTCAACGGGACAGCCGGAATTCTGCGGCGCGCCACGATCGTGGACGCCGGGGGCTGGCAGCACGACACCCTCACGGAGGACCTCGACCTGAGCTACCGCGCCCAGATGAAGGGGTGGAAGTTCGTTTTCCTCCCGGACCTGCGCGTGCCCGCCGAATTGCCCGTCGAGATGAACTCGTTCAAGTCGCAGCAGTGCCGCTGGGCAAAGGGAGCCATGCAGACCTGCAAGAAGGTGCTCCCGACGCTTGCTCCGGGGCGATTTCCGCCCGGCGGAGAAAATGGAAGCGTGGTACCACCTCACAGGCAATATCTCCTACCCGCTCATGGTCGCGCTTTCGATCATCCTCTTCCCCGCGCTCGTCATCCGTTTCAACCAGGGGTGGTTCGAGCTGTTGCTCATCGACCTGCCGCTTTTTATCCTGTCTTTCAGCAGCGTGACTACGTTCTATGTCGTGTCACAGCGCGCCCTGCACAAGGACTGGCGCAGGAGGCTGCTGTACTTGCCGGGCCTGATGGCGGTCGGCATCGGGATGACCGTCAGCGGCGCGAAAGCCGTCCTGGAGGGGGCGTTAGGGATTCAGACCCCGTTCGTGCGCACCCCGAAGTTCTCCGTCGAGGGGAACCGCGGTGACTGGAAGCGCAAGAAATACCGCGGCAAAGTGGGCTTTCTGGCCTTCATCGAACTCACCCTGGGCATCTATTTCAGTTTCGTGAACTTTTATGCCTGGGACCTCGGGATTTATGGAGTTATCCCGTTTCTGCTGCTGTTCCAGTTCGGCTTTCTCTACACCGGGCTCTTCTCGCTGGTCCAGGGGTTGAAGCACCTCAGTTGGCCCGCGCCGTTTGCCCGGCTGCATGCGCTGGTAATCCGTCCCAACATCGATTAACCCGGCCGGTTTCAGCGAATCCCGTCGCGGATCCTCTCCAGCAGGGCCTCGTACTCTGCGGGTGTATCGATATCTTCAACCGTCCCCGGATCGTCCGTTTCCAGCAGTACCGTCTCGCCTGCATGGCTACGGATCAGCTCCTTGGGACCCTGGTCGACGGGCAAGGCCAAAAGTTCGCGACACAGGCGGGGGCCGAAAAGCGCCGGGTGCCCCCGTCTTCCCCTGCACCACGGCATCGCGATCAAAGCCCCGCGATCGTCAAACAGCTCGATCAGGCGCCGGACGATCTCTTCGCCGACCGCAGGCTGGTCGACCGGCCAGACCAGGCACCCGCGAAATGTCCCGGCATTCCGGATGGCGAGCTGCAAGGACGAGATCTGCCCGTGCTCGGGGTGAGGGTTCAGCAGGACGCGGAGATCGCGAGAGGCAAGGTGAGGCTGTATCAGGGAGGCGTGGTTTCCGACGACAACGATCGGCCGGGCAAGCTGCAGGCGTTCAAGCTTGTCGAGGATGACCTCGATAAACCTCCGGGTGCCGAGGCGCAGCAGCGCCTTCGGGAAGCCCATCCGGCGCGAGTCTCCCGCCGCCAGCACGAGGGGCACTATCGGCATGATCCCTGCGATCCTCCGCGTCCTCGGCATCCTTGCATTTCTCGATTGTCTCACAACTTAATCGGCGGCGGATCTCCATCCAGTAACGGCCGCCGCAGCGCAGGTGGCCTGAGGAGGCCTCCCGAAGACCTTTGTGTGCCGCCGTGTCCCTGTGTTTAAATCAGCGGACATGAAGCGAATCTATACTGTTGCCGCGCTCTTTCTCTGTGTTTGTTCGACCGGGCCCTTGACCGGCTGCGCCGCCCGGCCGCCGGCCCGCGCAGCCGTGACCGCCTCGGGCGTCGGCGCGCTGGAGCAACTGCGCCTGGACCTCGGACGCATCTTCGACGACGCCAACTTCGACAACGCGCAGTGGGGTGTCGAGGTCGCCTCGCTGGAAAACGGCCAGGTGCTTTTTGAACGCAACAGCACCCGCCTCTATATGCCCGCCTCCAACAACAAAGTGCTCACCGGCGCCGCGGCGCTGGTGAGCCTCGGCCCGGACTTTCGCTTTCAGACCCGTATCATGACCGACGGGGCCGTCTCAGGGGGAGTGTTGCGCGGCAACCTCATCGTCGTCGGTTCCGGCGACCCTGCGAATGCCCCGCGTTTTCACGGAGACGACCCATTCCGGGTTTTCAGGGAATGGGCGGGGCAGTTGAAGCAGCGGGGGATCTCGCGCATCGAGGGGAAGCTTGTCGGCGATGACAGCGCCTTTGCCGACCCGCCGATCGGCCGTGCATGGGCATGGGACGACCTGGCCTACGGCTATGCGGCCCCGGTGACCGCGCTCCAGTTCAACGATAACCTGCTGACGCTCGAGATCGCGCCGGGTTCCGAGCCGGGAAGCCCGGCCGGCACGAAGGTCCTGCCCGTGCCGGATTTCCTGAAGGTCGAGGCCTTCGTCACAACCGCGCCGGCCGGGGCCGTCCCCGAACTCGATTTCCAGCGCGGCGAGGGCGAAACGCTGCGGGTCACCGGCATCCTGCCCGTGGGCAGCCAGCCGGCCACGCGCACGGTCGCGGTCCGCTCCCCGGCGCATCTCTATATGGCTGCCCTGCGCCGGGTGCTCGTGGAGGAGGGTATCGCGATCTCAGACGGCACGGCAGTGGTGCGCAATGCGGATCCCGCGCGCCTGACGCTGTTGTGGATCCACGCTTCGCCTCCACTTGCAGAAATCCTCAAGCCTCTCCTCAAAGTCAGCCAGAACCTGTATGCCGAGACGGTGGTGCGGGCCCTGGGTGTCGCCGCAGCCGGGCAGGGGAGCTTCGACAGGGGCAAGGATGTGGTCGAGCAGGTGCTTGGGCGCATGGGGGTCGAGCGCGGTAGCTACGCCTATGCCGACGGTTCCGGCCTGTCCCGGCTGAACCTGCTCAGCGCGGACCTGCTGGTCCGGATCTTCAAATTCATGCACCGCCAGCCTTGTTTTCCGCAGTTCTACGATGCTCTGCCATCGCGGGCGTAGACGGCACGATTGCCGGTAGGATGAAAGGCACCCGTGCCGAAAACAACGTCCGCGCCAAGACGGGCACCCTGGCGTATGTGCGCTCCTTGTCCGGCTATGTCCGCACGGCAGACGGCGAGACCCTGGCATTTTCGATGATCGCGAACAACTTCCTGGTTTCGTCGACTTCGGCGGAATACGTCCAGGACGCGGCGCTGCAGAGGTTGGCCGCATTCAGCCGCAAATGAAGGGGCCGCGCGAGAGCCGCCGCGCTCCCACCCTCCCAGCGCGGCGCTGCAAGCTGCTCCCGTAAGTCAGCGTCCGAAGAATCTCCCGGGGCGGGAATCGACAGGACGGGTGAGGTCGATGACTTCGCCGCCGACCAGCACCCGAACCGGCTTGCACCGGCCCAGGTCCGGCGGAGACACTCCGTCTGAAGCGATCGACCAGATCACCAGGTCGGCGGCCGCGCCGGGCGCGATCGTACCGCGCCGCGGGATCCGGAAACGCCGGGCGGCTTCGGAGGTCCACCGGGGAAGAGCCTTTGACGGGTCGCCCGACAGCGAGGACGGGGCGCGGTATCGCTCGGCCTCTTCGCGGGTAAGCGTGTCCATGCCGAACCAGCGGGGGATCCTCACGGAGCGGGCCGGGTCAGCAGTGTCCGGGCCCAGCACCCAGCCCCGCGCGCCGGCAGCGAACCACTCGGCAAGCAACAGCTCCCACTCGGGTCCCGCGCCGACCGGAGCCCCCGCCACGACGAAACCCGAGTTCACCGTTCTCCCTGCGGGGTACACGCTGGCGGAGTCCGGGGATCTCGCAGAAAGGTTGTTCCCGGGGACGCTGTTGAGGATGGTCAGGACCCCGCGACGCAGGTAGGCGTCGTCGTCGGCCGGGTCGATCCTCTCCGTCGTTGCTGGATTCCAGACGATCAGTCCGGGAGTGATCAGGGTACCCGCGCAGTCAATCGACCGGTGCGCCGTGTAGACGCCGAGGTCCCCGATGTCCGCGATGATCGCTTCGCCCAGCGAGCCCCGGCGCGCGTCTCCGCGAATCGCGAGATCCCCTTTGAACACGGGTGTTTCTCCGCCGAGGTAAATCCAGGCGTTCCTCAGCAGCAGGTCGAATATGGGGGTGTCGCTGTTCATCTTGAGGGAGTCGAACACGGCGGGATTTGCGTTGGCGATGCGCCCGGTGGCGAGGGAGTTCAGCGCCGCCAGGATTCCGATGAAATTCAGCTTCACCGGGAAGCCGGGGCCCTGGTCGGCCGAGTAGCCGCCGCTCTCGATCAAAACGACCGGCGTGCCCCACTGGGTCAGGTTGTCGCCGAACGCGCGGGGATTGAACGACTCGTCGTAGCGCGAGATGTGCCCATAGGCGAACGGCGCCAGCGCTTCGTACAACACCGCCGCGACGCGTTTGGTCAGCAGGAGCGTATCGCCTCCGGGTGCAGGCGCACGGTCGGCCCCGACCGCCAGCAGCGCGATGGTCGCGACCTGACCGGTGTCGCCGACGGTAGTGAGGCTGTTCTGGTTGTGCAGGTTAAACCCCAGAAAGGGCGTGTGCCGGTCGCGCACGGATTTGAGGATGCGCCCCTCGGGAGTCTGCAGGGCCCGCGCGTCGCGGTTGATGTCGATCTCCTGGGCGTTACGGCGCTGGTTCAGTTCCGCGCCGTCCGGATTCAGCATCGGAATGCACAGCAGCGTGTACTTCTCGAGAATGGCTCCGACCCACGGCTCGCCGCGGTGCCGGCACAGGAAGTAGAAGAGGTCCAGCAGCGAGCCGGTTGCGGTGGGCTCGTCCCCGTGCATCTGCGACCAGAGGAGAATTCTCTCCGCTCCCGTCCCCAGCCTCACCAGATAAAGCTCCCGGCCCCGCACCGAGTTTCCGATCTGTTCGAGGCGGGCAGTCTGGGGAAATTCCGCGACCAGTGCCTGGAGCCTCTGCTTCAAATCCGAATGCCTGAGAGACCGCGGATCGTCCGGGGAGACGCGTTCTCTCTCCCACAATGCCGCCAATTGCCTTACATCCACGTCGTACAGGTCTCCCGGCGGGAGGGACCCGACGGCCGCCAGCAAGGCAGAACCCAACACGAGACCCGCGACCCACGTCGATGCGTCCATCTCCTCCCTCGCATTCGCTTTTCAGGACTGCTATGGTATCAGAAGAGGGTGGCCGCAACCGCAATTTGCATCCCGGCTTCCCCCTCCCCCGATGATGAAAGCGCTCTTCTTAGCCCTGATCTGGCTGGCGCAGTTGCCGCCGAAACCTATCGCCCCTCCCGCGCCCGCGCCCGAGAGCCGAGCGCCGCTGGACAAGAGTGCGTACTTCGCCTTCGTGGACCGTGAATACATCTTCACCATCGAGATGGTTAAGCCGGGCATACCTCTGTTCAACTTTATTTCGATGACCGATGCCCAGCAACTGCTCCCCGCAAAAGAGGTCCGGCTGACACTCGACGGCCGGAAAGCCCCCGGCAAGTATTTCATCGTCGACACGGGCAATCCCAAAGAGCCCGTGATCATCCCTTCTGTCCGGCTGCGCCCGAAATCTTCGTTCGGGGTGCGGCTCCAGGGGGACTTCGGCGATGCCAAGGAGTTGCTGGGCGTAACCGTGCAGTGCGGTCAGGACGATTTTTCCCTTGTGCCGCTCTCGAGTTTCGACTTCGAGAATCTCGTCCTGAAAGTGAACCGGCTCAACCTCGGTTCGCCCGACTTGAGGGATGACTGGAGGGTCTTGAAACTCGAGGCGATGGGCACCCGCGCCCCGTTAGGCCGCCGGCGTGGCATCCGGGACCGCTACTAACCAAAGGGTCATGGGTCGAAAGTCCTTGCCCCTGTGACGCTTCCTAATCGGCCAGCACAATGCGGTTGCCGCCTTGTCCCTTGGCCCGATACATGGCGAGGTCGGCCTTCTCGATGAGTTGCTCCGCATCCGTGCTGGGGGCAAATTCGGCGATTCCGACGCTGGCCGTGATCTGACCGCTGAAATGCTGGCTCACGCGGGCGAGTATGCGCTCAGTGACGATCCGGGCCTCGTCGCGCGTCGTTTCGGGCATCATGATCGTGAACTCGTCGCCGCCGTAGCGAAAGCACATGTCGACGCTGGCCCGCACTAGGCTGCGGATCAGGGTGGCGGTCTCGCGCAGCGCCTGATCGCCCCGCACATGCCCGCGGCTGTCGTTATACTGTTTCAATCCGTCCAGGTCGAAAAAACAGAGCGAGAAGGTGCGACTGAATCTCCGGCTGCGTTCGACCTCGCCGGCCAGGGCCGAAAAGAACCTGCGCTGGTTGAACAGACCCGTCAGGTCGTCGGTGATCGACAGGGCTTCGAGGCGCTGGTGCAGCAGGACGGTCTCGGTGACATCGCGCACCAGGCAGAGGAACCCGACCGGGTCGTTCTCCGAGTTGTACACGCGCTGGATCGCCACGTCCAGGTACGTCTGCCCGTCGCCCGTGGTGTGATAGAGACGGCTCCTTTCCAGGAGGGAAGACAAGGGGTCCCCGATAAACGCGGACAGCTCGGCCTGGAACCGCGAGTTGGAGAAGAGCGTGAGAATGTCCTTGCCCACGATCTGCTGGGGCTGCAGGTGAAAGATCGTTTGAGCGCCGATCGATACGGTAATGACATAACCGTGCAGGTCGGTCGAAATGATGGCCACTTCCTTGGCCGACTGCAGGATGGCCTGCATGTACTCGTTGGATTGGTGCGCATGCTGATACTGCCGCAGGTTTTCGAAGGCCGAGGCGACCAGCGACGCCAGTCCCTCCATGGTGTTCAGGTCTCCGGGCGGGAAGGCATCGAGCCGGTCGCTCTCGAAAGACAGCACGCCGAGCAGATTTCCGCGCACCCGCAATGGGACGACCAGGAGGCTCCCCCGGGCCTGCCCTTTGCCGTCCTCCGCGATGAGGTTGTTGTTGCAGAGCATCTTCTCCAGCCGCAGGCACTCCTCGACCATCTGTGGGACAGCGGCCGGAGGGGCGGCCTTTCCCCCTTTGGAGGCGTGACCCACGAGATGCAGCGGTTCCTGCTTTGAACCGAGCCGCCACATCTGCACTCGGTCGTAGTCGAACCCTTTGCGCAGCAGTTCGGCAGTGCAGCGCAGAAACTCGCCCACGTCTTCGACGAGCACCGCCTGCTTCGCAATCTCGCTGACGATTTCCAGCTGGCGGCCGTGCCGCCGTTCCATGTAGTGGGTATCCGAGTTTTCGACGGCGAGGGCGAGGTGCGCGGCCAGGTGCCGCATGAAGCGGTGTTCGGCGGGGGAAAACTCGCGGGCGACGGCGAGCCCCACAACCAGCACGCCCTTGCGCTTGCCCTGCCAGTTCAGCGGCAGGTAGGCGGCCGCCAGATCGTTCGGCCCCAGGAGATGCGCTCGCTCGGCGCTATCCTGTCTGCTGGATTCCCCGAAAACCGCCTCGAGCTCCCGCTGCTCGGCGAGCGACGTGCGCAGCCGAGATTCCTCCAGCGGGACGATCTTGGGGCCAATCAGAGGGGCCTCGGGGTCCGTCTCGACCGAGTAGAGTGTGATGGTGATTTCGCTGGCCCGCTGCTGCACCAGCGTGAGGCGCCCGACGGCAAGGCGCTCCTCCAGCATCCCCCGACAGTTGCGCAGGATATCTTCCAGGACGAGCGATCCATAGACCGAGGTCGCAAGGCGCAGTTGGTTGCGCTCTCCGCGGCGCTGCCCGCGGGCGGCCGCCGAAGCGCTCGCCGCGGCCGGCCGGGACGCGCGCATGTCGAGGTCCGATTCCGTCAGGGACTGCCGGCCGTCAACCCTGCGGCGCCGGGAGCGCGTTTCTGAATGCGGCTGCGACCGTTTCGACCCAATCATTGAGGGCTGCCTCCTCGATTCCGCCGGCCTGTGCGAACTCGGGCCGGCCGCCGCCTCTGCCGCCCAGCTTGGCGGCCGCTTCCTTCACCCATACCCCGGCGCTCCCCGGAAGACCGGCGGCTCTGGCGACAACCACCTGGCCTTTGCCGTCCGCGACCGTTCCCAGGATCGCCACCACCCTGTCCCGGGCCGTCGCCTTCTGCGCCAGGAGCTTTACCTCTGCAAGCGGACGCCCGGCAAATACGCGCCGAATGAGGAGCACCCCTCCATACTTATCGGCAACTTGCCGCAGGTTTGAAGCTTCCAATTCAAGAATCTGCTCCTGCAGCTGCGCATTGGTGCGCTTGAAAACCGCATCGTCTGCGAACAGCTTTTCGGCCAGCCTGGGAAGTTCGTCCGGGTGCGAGGAGAACAGCCGCCCGAGCTGTTTCAGCGTGTCGTGGTCCCTTCGGAACCAGCGGAACGCCCGCAGGCCGCATGCGAACTCCACCCGCGTCCCCCCTTTGTACCGCTCGTACCCGAGGACCGAGATGACGCCGATTTCCCCGGAGCGGCGCACGTGGGTGCCCCCGCAAGGGGAGCGGTCAAACCCGTGCACGTCGATGACCCTGTTCAGGCCCTCGCGCTGCGATTCCTTTCGCACCCCGAGCGCGGACAGTTGGTTGCGCTCGGCTATGATTATGGAGACCGGACGGTCCTCCATCACGACCCGGGTCGCCAGTTCCTCCGCCGCGTGGATTGCCTCGCGATCGGGTTGGAGCATCTCGATGTCGATGGTGGACGTTTCAGGACCGAGATGAAACGACACTGTCGCCGCCCGGGCGACCTGGATGAACGCCTGGGACAGGATGTGCTGCCCGGTGTGCTGCTGCATGTGGTCGAATCGGCGCTCCCAATCTATGTGCCCCTCCACCGGGCCGAGCGTCACCTGGGCATCGAGGATGTGGACGATGGTTCCCCCGGGATTTTCCTCCACGGCGGTAACCTGGGCGGGGCCGAGCGTCCCCTGGTCGTGAGGTTGTCCCCCGGAAGTGGGGTAGAACGCGGTTTTGTCGAGCACGACAGCGTGTGCCCCCCCCACCCTGAGTTGCTCGATGGCTGTGGCACTGAATGACGTGAGGTACGCGTCCTGGTCGTAGAGTTGCTCGGTCACCGAACTGCTCCCTGTGTGGTTTGCGTCTACTCGAGAAGTTCGAGGTACTTGAGCCCGGTGCCGGTGTTGAACAGGACAACGGTTTCGTCGGGCCCCAACCAGTTTTCGCGCACGAGCCGCCGAAGCGCGGGTATGCATGCGGCCCCCTCTGGGCACAGGAACAGGCCCTCGAGCCGCCCGCAGAGCTTTATCGCCTCGACGATCTCTTCGTCGTCCACGGCCACGGCGGTGCCACCGCTCTGGCGCAACGCGTCGAGGATCAGGAAGTCGCCGAGCGCGCGCGGAACCCGGAGGCCGGAGGCGATGGTGCGCGCGTTTTGCCACGTTTCCGCCGCCGGCGCGTTCGCGCCAAAGGCCCTGACGATCGGGGCACACCCCGTAGACTGCACCGTCACCATGCGCGGCCGGCGCGAGTCCAGCCAGCCGAGCGTCTCCATTTCCGAGAATGCCTTCCACATCCCGATCAGCCCGGTGCCTCCGCCCGTCGGATACAGGACCACATCCGGCAGCTGCCAGTCGAACTGCTCCGCAAGCTCATAACCCATCGTCTTCTTGCCTTCGATCCGGTACGGCTCTTTCAGGGTTGAGACATCGTACCACCCCTCACCCTGTTTGCGTTCGGCCACGATGCGGCCGCAGTCGGTAATCAGGCCGTCGACAAGTTCCACGTGGGCGCCGAAAACCTGCGCCTCCCGGATGTTGGCCCTGGGTGTGTCCGCGGGCATAAAGATGAACGACTCCAGGCCGGCGTGCGCGCCATAGGCGGCCATCGCCCCGGCGGCGTTCCCCGCCGAAGGGATGGCCAGCCGGTCGACGCCCAGCTCCTTGGCCATGCTCACGGCTGCGCAGAGACCGCGGGCCTTGAATGAGCCGGTCGGGTTTGCGGCTTCCTCCTTGATGTAGAGGCGCGACAGCCCGAGCTCGCTTCCCAGTCGCGGGGCATGAATCAGGGGCGTGAATCCTTCGCCGAGCGACACCACGTTGGCAGGGTCTTGTACCGGGAGGAGCTCGGCGTAGCGCCACATCGTCCGAGGCCTGTCGCGCAGGCATGCGCGCGTCCACGCGGTGCGCGCCCGTTTGAGGTCGTATCGGACGAGGAGAGGCGACCCGCAACTGCACAGGGTGTGCAAGAGCCCCTTCGGGTATGCACGGGCGCATTTGGGACAAACGAGGCGGTCGAGGAAGTTCACCTTCACCCCTATGCCTTGAACCAGGTCCACACGCCAATGACTACGAAGAGAACCGCTGCCGACCGCGCGAGCAGCCGCTCGGGCACGTAGCGGTCTATGACCCCGCCGAGCAGCACGCCCAGCGCCGTAACGAGCATAAGCGCGACCGCGCCGCCCAGAAAAACCGAAAGCGGCTTTCGGGACGATGCCGTCATCGTGACGACCGCCAACTGAGTCTTGTCCCCCATTTCCGCCAGAAATATTGCAGAAAACGTCGTCAGCGCAAGTTTCCAATCCATGCCATCTCCGGGAATGAAAAAGGCGTCAGGAATCGAAGACAGATTGCCACAGATCCGCGCGCTGCGTGCACGCAAAGTGCAGTGTGGAGCGCGGCGGCTCGACGCCGCCCTATCCGTGTCCGACCGTGTCATTCGATGTCTTCCGCCTAAAATGCGTATAAAGCTCAGGCGAACTGCCGCACTCCAGGTTGCGCTGTGTCACTAGGGCGCGGTACCGGCGGTGAAGGGCGGCGCCGAGGCGCCGCCCGTGAAAGCGGCGTCGAGCCGCCGCACTCCAAATTGCGGCTCCCATAGCGCGTCTTCCGCCTAAAATGCGTATAAAGCTCAGGCGAACTGCCGCACTCCAGGTTGCGCTGTGTCACTAGGGCGCGGTACCGGCGGTGAAGGGCGGCGCCGAGGCGCCGCCCGGAAAGCGGCGTCGAGCCGCCGCACTCCAAATTGCGGCTCCATAGCGCGTCTTCCGCCTAAAATGCGTATAAAGCTCAGGCGAACTGCCGCACTCCAGGTTGCGCTGTGTCACTAGGGCGCGGTACCGGCGGTGAAGGGCGGCGCCGAGGCGCCGCCCGTGAAAGCGGCGTCGAGCCGCCGCACTCCAAATTGCGGCTCCCATAGCGCGTGTGACCGCGGTTGACACTGCTTTTGCACGGTGTCTATACTCCCCGTCTATGACTTCATCCGGCGCAGTCTATCACGGGACGACCATCCTGCTCGTCAAACGCGGCGCACACACCGCGATTGCCGGGGATGGCCAGGTAACGCTCGGCGACGCGATCATCAAGCAGACCGCACGGAAAATCCGGCGGCTGCACAACGACACGGTCCTGGTCGGGTTCGCGGGGGCCACCGCCGACGCCTTCGCGCTGTTTGCCCGCCTCGAGGCGAAACTGGACCAGTTCCAGGGAAAACTGAGCCGGGCCGCCGTGGAACTGGCCCAGGAGTGGCGGACCGATCGTGCGTTGCGGCACCTCGAGGCCTTCCTGCTGGCTACGGACGGGGAATCGACCTACCTGGTTTCAGGTACCGGCGACGTGATCGAGCCGGACGACGGGATCCTGGCGGTCGGTTCCGGGGGGAATTTCGCGCTGGCCGCGGCCAGGGCGTTGCTCCGCCACACCAAGTTGAGCGCCAGCCAGATAGCGCTCGAGAGCCTGAAGATTGCAGGCGAGATATGCATTTTCACGAATTCCGAAATCGTCGTCGAAGAGCTGTGATCACCCCGATGCTCACCCGCAACGGCCGCTGCCCGGCCGCCAACCTGAAGACCGAGAACTGATGCCCCAGAAAACCAGGAGGAAGGCTGCGCGCCGCCGCGGCTTGGACGAAATGACGCCGCGCGAGATCGTGGCCGAGCTCGACAAGTATGTCGTCGGCCAGCACGAGGCCAAGAAAGCTGTCGCCATAGCCCTCCGCAACCGGATCCGCCGCCAGAAACTCGAAGAAGAGATGGCCGAGGAAGTTGCTCCGAAAAACATCATCATGATCGGCCCGACAGGCGTCGGAAAAACCGAAATCGCGCGGCGCCTCGCCCGCCTCGCCAACTCTCCGTTCCTCAAGATCGAGGCCACCAAGTTCACGGAGATCGGCTACGTCGGCCGTGACGTTGAGTCCATGGTCCGCGACCTGGTCGAGATCGCGGTCGAGATGGTGCGGATGGAGAAGATCGGCGAGATCGAGGAGAAGGCGGAGCAGAATGCGGAGGAACGGCTGCTCGACATTCTCCTGCCGAACCTGCAGCAACGGTCGGACGAAAAGGTGATGACCGATTTGCCGCGGCTGGAACGTATGCGGGAGAAGCTGCGGCGCGAACTGCGTGCCGGCCGTCTCGATCACCGCATGATCGAACTCGAGGTCCACGAGCACCCGTCCAACCCCTTTTCCCTCCAGGTTTTCGAGGGTGCCAACATGGAGGAGCTGCAGTTCAACATGCGGGACCTCCTGGCGGGGCTGACGGAAGGGAAAACCAAACGGCGCCGCATGCGGGTCGAAGAAGCCGCCGAATACATCATGCAGGAGGAAGAGCAAAAGCTCGTCGACATGGAACAGGTCGCCCGCCTGGCGCTGGAGCGGGTCGAGCAGGGGGGCATCATCTTCCTCGACGAGATCGACAAGATTGCCGGGCGGGAGAGCGGGCATGGCCCCGACGTGAGCCGCGAAGGAGTGCAGCGCGACATCCTGCCGATTGTCGAAGGAACCAATGTCAACACCCGCTACGGCATGCTCCGCACCGACCACATCCTGTTCATCGCGGCCGGGGCGTTTCACGTGTCCAAGCCGTCCGACCTGATTCCCGAGATCCAGGGGCGGTTTCCGATAAGGGTCGAAATGAATGCGCTCGGCGCCGAGGACTTCGTCCGCATCCTCAAGGAACCGAAAACCGCACTGGTGAAGCAGTACACGGCCCTCATGGCCACCGAGGGGGTCAGGCTTCGATTCACGGACGACGCCATCCACGAGCTGTCGAAGGTGGCTCACGCGGTGAACGAAGCCACCGAAAACATCGGGGCCCGCCGCCTGCACACCATCATGGAGGCCTTGCTCGAGGAGGTTTCGTTCAGCGGAACGGAACTGCGGAACAAGACCGTGACCATCAATGCCAGGTATGTGCAGAAAAAGCTCGGCGCCATCGTGCGGGACAAGGACATGAGCCGGTACATCCTCTGATGCGCAAAACGGAACGCGTCGCCTGGCGGTTCAACCCGCCCCCCGTGGTCGCCGTGGCGCTCCTCTGCCTGGCCGCGGCGGGCTGCGCCAAGATAGGCGACCCGCAGCCCCCGTCCGTCGATGTCCTGCGGCCCGCAACGGACCTGGAGGCCCGCCAGTTTGCGGGCCGCGTCCTGCTCACCGTCACGCTGCCGACCCAATACACGACGGGCATCTCTGCGACCGAACCGGACACCGCGCAGGTGTTGAGGATCATCGAGCCCGATCGCATGGCCGTAACGCCGCTGCCGGAAGATGTGTTTCTCGCGAGGGCGACTCCGCTGGCGACCAAGACCCCCGCCGAGCTGGCCGCAAAGGCTAAAAACGGCCGGCTGGTGGTCGAAGACGAGTTGAATTCTCCCGACCCGTCCACGACCTACACCCGGGCATTCCGCTACGCCGTCAGGTTCATCAATGCGAAAAATGAAACGGCAGGCCTCTCCAACCAGGTCGTTATCGCACCGATTCCCCTGCCGGCCCCGCCGGACCGCGTTCGCCTCGACCTGGGCCAGGACCGGATCCGGTTGACCTGGGACGCGCCGTCGAAGAACGTGGACGGGTCCCAGCCGGTCAACCTCGCAGGCTACAACGTCTACCGTTCGGAATCCTCCGACGTGTTCAGCGGGGCGCCGCGCAACGCCCAACCGCTTCCGCAGCCGGAATTCGAGGACCGGGAGTTCGACTGGGACAAAACCTATTACTACAAGGTCAGCATCGTGGGGCGAACCGCCACACCCTACGCCGAAACGGCGGCCTCGCCGGCCCTCGAGGTCGCAACGCGCGACACGTTCCCGCCCGGTGCGCCCCTCAACCTCAACGCGGTCGTGGAATCGGGGGTCGTGTTCCTCCTCTGGTCCGCACCCCCGGGCGCCGACGTCGCCGGCTACAGGATCTACCGCGTCGCCGAGGGCGCGCCGCGTGAACAGCTCGAGGCCGAATTGGTCAAGGAGCCGAGCTACCGCGACGCCAAGGCGCAACCGGGCCGGAAATATGTCTACTCCGTCCACGCCATAGACACCCACGGCAACGAAGGCCCGGCTGCCGAAGCCGCCGTCACAATCCCCTGAGTCTGCTGGACGCACATAGTCCCTGCCGGCAGGAAGCGCTGTATGGAGTGCGGCGGCTCGACGCCGCTTTGGGGTCGGCGCCTGGGCGCCGACCTTTCGCAGCCGCCTGCCGGTCCGGCAACACCCAGACAGCGGTGCCGAGGCACCGCACTCCATATGCTCGTCTCTGCCGTGTGATAGTATGGATACTAAGGATGTCGTGACAAAGGGGGCATTTACGATGAAATTCTTTCTGGACACCGCCAATATCGACGAAATCAGGGAGGGGGCCGAGTACGGTCTCATCGACGGCGTGACCACGAACCCTTCGCTGGTGGCCAAGGAGAAACGCGATTTCAAGGACATTCTGCGCGAGATTGCCTCGATCGTGGACGGGCCGATCAGCGCGGAGGTCGTCTCCACCGACAGTGCCGGAATGCTGCGCGAAGCCTACGACCTGGCCAAGGTGCACAAGAACATTGTGGTGAAACTCCCCATGATCAAGGAGGGGATGAAGGCCCTGAAGCAGTTGTCGCGGGATGGCATCCGTACCAACATCACGCTGGTCTTCAACTCCAACCAGGCGCTCGTGGCTGCGAAACTGGGCGCCGCCTACGTCTCGCCGTTTGTCGGCCGCCTCGACGATGTCAGCGAAGTCGGGATGAGCCTGGTTTCGGATCTTGTGAAGATCTTCCGCAACTACAGTTTTGCGACCCGGATCCTGGTCGCAAGCTGCCGAAGCCCGCTGCACATTCGTGAAGCTGCCCTCCTCGGAGCAGACGTGGCGACCATGCCCTACAAGGTGCTGGAGCAGCTTCTGAACCATCCTTTGACCGACGTCGGGCTGGAGCGCTTCCTCAAGGATTGGGAGAAGGTGCGCCAGCCGGCCCACGTGTGAACCCTCCCGGGGAATGCGGTGCCTATCCGCGGGGAGCGCGGCGCCCAGATGGATATCGCAGAGAAGCTCAGACAGCTGGAGGCGCTTCACCGACGCGCCGAACTGGGGGGTGGCCCCGAGCGGCTGCAGCGGCAACACGCGGCCTCGAAGCTGACCGCCCGCGAGCGCATTCACTTCCTGCTCGACGAAGGCACCTTCGAGGAAACAGACAAGTTCGTCGAGCACCGCTGCACGGACTTCGGCATGGCCGAGCAGCGGATCCCCGGGGACGGCGTTGTGACGGGCTACGGCCGGATTGATGGTCGGCCCGTGTATGTCTATGCCCAGGATTTTACCGTCTTCGGCGGCAGCCTCAGCGAGGCTTATGCGGAGAAAATCTGCAAAGTGATGGACATGGCGATGAAACTGGGCGTTCCCGTCATCGGCCTGAACGATTCCGGCGGCGCCCGGATCCAGGAAGGCGTCGTCAGCCTGGGGGGGTACGCCGACATTTTTCTCCGCAACACGCTCGCCAGCGGCGTGATCCCCCAGATCTCGGCCATCATGGGGCCGTGTGCCGGCGGGGCGGTGTACTCACCAGCCATCACCGACTTTATCCTGATGGTCAAGGATA
Source organism: uncultured Acidobacteriota bacterium (assembly GCA_963773605.1). Classification (GTDB taxonomy): domain Bacteria; phylum Acidobacteriota; class UBA6911; order UBA6911; family UBA6911; genus CAVZBT01. The sequence goes on along the minus strand of CAVZBT010000018.1, from coordinate 142,853 downwards.
CCAGCTACATGTTTGTGACAGGCCCCGACGTCATCCGGACGGTGACCCACGAGGAAGTCTCGATGGACAACCTGGGGGGGGCCCTGACCCACAACGCCACCAGCGGCGTCGCCCACTTCGCCGTCGCCGACGACCGGGAGTGCCTGGCCACGATCCGCGAACTTCTCGGCTATCTGCCCGCCAACAACATGGAGGATCCGCCGGTGCGCCCGTCCGCGGACCCGTGGGACAGGGAAGATGAGAAGCTCAACACGATGGTCCCGACCGATCCCAACCAGCCGTACGACATCAAAGAGCTCATCCGCACCGTCGTCGACGCCGACAGCTTCTTCGAGGTGCACAGGCACTTCGCCAAGAACATCGTGGTCGGGTTTGCGCGGCTCGACGGCCGCCCGGTCGGGATCGTGGCCAACCAGCCGGCGCACCTGGCCGGGACGCTGGACATCTCCGCCTCCGTCAAGGCGGCGCGTTTCGTCCGCTTCTGCGACGCCTTCAACATCCCGCTGATTACCTTCGAAGACGTCCCCGGCTTCCTGCCGGGGACGGCGCAGGAGTTCGGCGGCATCATCAAACACGGGGCCAAGCTGCTGTATGCTTTCGCCGAGGCGACCGTGCCGAAGATCACGGTGATCACACGCAAATCCTACGGCGGTGCCTACTGCGTGATGGCTTCCAAGCACATCCGCACCGACCTGAACTTCGCCTACCCCACCGCGGAAATTGCGGTGATGGGACCCGAGGGAGCCGTCAACATTCTCTACCGCAACGAGCTGAAATCGTCGCCCGACCCGGCCAGGTTCCGCGCGGACAAGGTCGAGGAATTCCGCAGCAAGTTCGCCTCGCCGTACATCGCGGCGCAGCGCGGCTTCATAGACGAGGTCATCGAACCGCGGCTGACGAGGCGGAAACTGGTCGCAGGGCTGCGCATGCTGGAAACCAAGCGGGACACGAACCCGGCCAGAAAGCACGGGAACATCCCGCTGTAGAGGCCGGCGGAGAGGTCCCGCCCCCGGAACACCCTTTCCCCCGGCTGACGGAAACCGAACGCGATGTTTCGAAAAGTCCTCATCGCCAACCGCGGCGAGATCGCGGTGCGGATCGTGCGCGCATGCCGGGACCTGGGCATCTCGCCCGTGGCCGTATACTCCGAACCCGATCGAGCGGGCCTGCATGTACGCCTGGCCGACGAGGCGTACCCGATCGGGCCGGCGCCCTCCGCCGAGAGCTACCTGGCGGTGGAAAAGATCCTCGACGCCGCCCGGCGCAGCGGTTGCGACGCAGTGCACCCCGGATACGGCTTTCTCTCGGAAAACCCGCGCCTCGCCGAAGCCTGCTGCGATGCGGGCATCGCCATGGTCGGCCCTGCCGCCGCCTCGATGAGGCTCATGGCGACGAAAACCGGCGCGCGCTCGGTGCTGCTGAAGTCCGGCGTGCCGCTCGTTCCGGGGACGTATCGTTCCCTGAGTTCGCTGCCGGAAGCGGTCGCGGAAGCCGGCCGGATCGGCTACCCGGTCATGCTCAAGGCCGTCGCCGGCGGCGGAGGGAAGGGAATGCGCCTCGTGCGCGAGGAGTCGCGGCTTGCGGCGGATTTCGAGGCGGCGAGCTCAGAGGCGTTGAATGCGTTTGGGGATCCCTCCGTGTACCTCGAGAAGTACATCGCGCGGCCACGGCACGTGGAGATCCAGGTCTTGGTGGACCGGTTCGGGAACGCCGTGCACCTCGGCGAGCGCGAGTGCAGTCTCCAGCGGCGCCACCAGAAGGTGCTGGAGGAAAGCCCGAGCCCGTTCCTGGACGCGGAGTTGCGGGAGCGCATGGGAGCGGCCGCGCTGAAGGTGGCCCGCGCCGCCAACTACGAGAACGCGGGGACCGTCGAGTTCCTGATGGACGATGACCGCAACTTCTACTTCCTCGAGATGAACACCCGTCTCCAGGTGGAGCACCCCGTAACCGAAGCCGTCACCGGCCTGGACCTCGTCTGCGAGCAGTTCCGGATCGCCGCCGGCGCACCGCTATCGGTTCGCCAGGACGAAGTCCGGCAGAGGGGATGGGCCCTGGAGTGCAGGGTTTACGCGGAGGATCCCGAGCGCGACTTTCTCCCCTCGCCAGGCAGGATAGTGCGCTTGCATGAACCGCAGGGACCGGGCATCCGGGTCGATTCGGGCGTATACGAGGGGTGGGAAGTCCCGATCCACTATGACCCCCTGATCGCCAAACTCGTGGCCTGCGGCTCGGACAGGTTCCAGGCGATCGCGCGCATGAAGCGGGCTATCGGGGAGTACCGGGTCGACGGGATACAGACGACGCTTGGTTTCTTTTCCGAACTGTTGAAAGACCCGCAGTTTACCTCGGGCGACCTTTCGACCGGCTTTATCGAGGAGTTCCTGCGCCGCCGGCCCCGACCGGCTGCGGGCTGCCCGGTCCCGATCGAAGCTCTTGCGGTCGCCTCGGCCCTCGCCTACAGAGATGCCGCGGCCCCCGCTGCGCCGTCCAACGGCACCAGGGAGAGCGCGTGGAAAATCAGCCTGCGGCCCGGCATCCACCCGGGCCGCCGCCGCAGTCCGCTTGGATAAGAGCTTGTCCCCCCCCATCCCGATGAGCCGGCGAATAGCCCCCAACGGCACATTGTGGCCGAATTCCCGCAGGACGTCCTCCCACGCGAGCGCATGCGCGTTGTTGCTGTCGACGAGGGTCCCGTCGATGTCGAGAAGTGTCCCTTTCAGGCCATTGCCCATGCGCTTGCTCCCGCTCCGGCAGGCGATGCCGGCGTACGTAGGAGACCGGAGGGGGTACAAGGATATTACGCCGGGCAGGTCGGGAGGCTAATCGTTTCGGCGCTGGCCCGGGGTCTTCCGATCTGAATGCCGCCGCGATGCCTCCTTGACCAGCCCGCGCCCGTTGGCTACGCTGCTGTGCACCGCGCGGCGATCGCGCGACGAGGTGACCGATGGTTCTCGAGATAAGTTCGGGAGACGTCAAAGTTTGCATTGAAATCCCCTCCCGCGGGCGGAGTGGCCCGATCCGCATCGGCGGCGAAGAGGTAATCTGCGACTGCGTCCGCCTGCCGGATGGAAGCTACTCGTTGATCCTGAACGGACGGGTCTACGGCCTTTCGGTCGCTCTCGATTCCGACTTCTGTACGGTGACCGGCGCGTCGGGCAAGTACCGGGTGCGCCTGACCGACCCGCGCCGCCTTGGCGTGAGATCGCGCGCGGACGAGGCGCAGAGCGGCATGCAGCGTATTCGGGCCGACATGCCGGGGAAGGTGATCCGCGTCCTGGTGAAGCCGGGGGACGCGGTGGCGTGCGACCAGGCGCTGCTGGTCCTCGAGGCGATGAAGATGCAGAACGAAATCCGCGCCTCGAGGAGCGGGACCGTTAAGGAACTCCGGGTCAGGGAAGGGAAGACTGTCGCTTCCGGAGACCTCCTCATCACGCTCGAGTAGGCGGGTCCTAAGCGCTGGCCTCGAACGAAACTCTCCCAGATTTCACGAAGTGCGCGCCGCGCCCCAATGCTAAACTACCGCGATAACGGAACCGCCGCATGGAGGCAGGCATGAAGCGCTCCCCTTCCAAGGGCATCGTGTCGCGACTCGCCCGATTTGAAGCCGGGGAATTCACCACCGCTCTCCTGATGTTCGCCTACTCTTTTTTCGCGATGGCGAGCTACAACGTCATAAAGCCGGTCACGCGCAGCAAGGTCATCGACAACCTCGGGTCGGTCAACATCCCCTTTGTCCAGCTGGCCGCGGGCGTTCTGATCGGTTTTATCATGATCGGCTACGGATGGCTGATCGGGCGCCTCCCGCGGCGCTGGGGTTTGCCGGTCACCCAGTTCAGTATCGTGGGCCTGCTGATCTTGTTCTGGTTCATGTTTCGCATCGGCGGCAACTGGGTGTCGGTGGCCTTCTACCTGCTCGGGACTACCGTCGGCATTCTGCTGATCAGCCAGTTCTGGATCTTCGCCAACCTGATTTACGACCCGCGCCAGGCGAAACGATTGTTCGGCTTCATAGGGGCCGGCGCGCCGCTGGGCGGTTTTGTCGGCTATGCGATCACCGGTCAGTATGCCAAGTCCCTCGGGAGTACGAACCTGCTCCCGATCAGCGCCGCCTGCATGGCGGTCTGCGCCGTCATCGTCGTGGCGATTATCCGGCGCGAAGGCGTCATCGGCTTTGCGCCGGTGCGGGCCGAGAAGGGAGTTGAGGGCAAACAGGCGATTGAACTGCTGCGCGAGTCGAAGCACCTGCAGATCATCGCACTGGTGATCAGCTTTGCTTCGATCGGGGCGGCGGTCGTCGAGCAGCAGGTCAACATGGCGGCCGAGGCGACCGCCAGCTCCGAGGGCGCCATTGCGGGCTTTCTCGGCACCCTCGGGGCCTGGACCTCCGGAATAGGCTTCATCATCCAGATCCTGCTGACCAGCCAGATTCACCGGTTTCTCGGCATCGGGTTCGCCTTGATGATCCTGCCGGTCACCCTGGGGACCACCGGGTGTGTGATTCTGCTGAACGCCGCCCTCTGGGCGCCGGGGCTGGCCCGCGTGCTCGACCAGTCGCTGCGGTACACGGTGGACAAGACGACCCGCGAGATCCTGTTCATGCCGCTGCCGGGCGATATCAAGATGCAGGCCAAGCCCTTCGTCGATGTCACGGTCGATCGCGTCGCAAAGGGGGTGAGCGCGCTGCTGTTGCTGGTGCTGGTCCAGCCGTGGGGACTGCACCTGTCGTGGCAGAAGCTGAGCTATGCCAGCCTCAGCCTCACTGTCCTTTGGATCTTCATGGCCGTGCGGGCGCGGCGCGGCTACCTTGAGGCGTTCCGGCGCAGCATCGAATTGCACGAGGTCAAACCGGCGGAACTCCGCCTTGCCGTAGCCGACCTGCAGACCGTCGAAATGCTGGTCGAAGAGCTTTCGAGCACCGAGCCGCGCAGGGTGCTGTATGCGATGGAAATCCTGGAGTCGCTCGGCAAGAAGAACCTTGTCTCCCCGCTGCTCCTCTATCACGAATCGCCCGAGATCCGGGTCCGCGCCATGTCGACGCTCGGAGGGGCTTCCTCGCAGACTGCGTTGCGCTGGCTGCCCGGTATCAGGCGCCTGCTGAAGGACCCCGAACCCGAGGTGCGCATGGCGGCGGTGGGAGCGCTGGCCAGCGTCGAATTGGTGGACGTCGCCGAGATCGTGCGGCCGCTGTTGCGCGAACCGAACGCGCGCATCGCAATGACGGCCGCCATGATCCTGTCGCGCAGCGCGCGGCCCGAGGATGTGGCCGACGCCGAGCAGGTGCTGCGGGCGCTCGCCGGGGACCCGCGCGACTCGGCCGTGGAGACGCGTAAGGAGCTCGCCTCGGCCCTGCGCCACGTGCGCGACCCCCGCTTCCGCCGCCTCCTGGTGCCGCTGCTCATGGACAACAGCATCGACGTCGCGCAGGAGGCGCTGCGCAGCCTGCGCCAGATGCGGGACGACGATTGCATTTTCGTGCCGTCGCTCGTGGCCCTGCTCCGGCACCCCAGGCTGAAAGGGGCTGCGCGCGATCTGCTGGTCGACTGCGGCGAAGGCGTGATCGATCTCCTGGGGCGGTTCCTGCTCGAGAAGGAAGAGGACCTCGCCGTGCGCCTGGGCCTCGCCGGAACGATTGGCCGGATCCCGTCGCCCCGCTCGGTCGACGTCCTGATTGGGGCGCTGGAGGATTCCGAGGGACCGCTGCGCAGCAGTGTGATCTCCGGCCTCGAGACCCTGAGACGCCGCAACCCGGAATTCTCCTTCAAGCGAGGCCCCATCGAAGAACGGGTGCTGAAGGAATGCGAGGCGGCGGCGCGCTATGCCCGGTACGCGGCCTGCTGCGGGCAGGAACGATCGGCGGCGCGGCTGCTTGCGCGCGCCCTCCGGGAAAAGGCCGAACGCAGCGCCGACCAGGCTTGCCGCCTCCTTGGCCTGGTCTACCCGTGGAAAGACATCGCGGCCGCGCGAGTCGCCATCGATAGAGGAGGCGCTTCCAAAGCGCGCGCCCTGGAGTATCTTGACAACCTCATGCCTGCCGCGCTGCGCCGCCAGGTGCTTCCCGTGCTGGAAAGCTCCGGGGCGGCAAGTGTTCCGGTAAGCCCGGAGAGGCGTGATCAGGTCGTGCGCGAGCTGATCCTCGACCCTGACCCGGTCGTGGCCTCGGCCGCAGTCGCCTGGGTCTGGGCGGCGCGCTCCGCCAGCCATCAGCGCGAGTTGGAACAGCTGCTCGCGGCCCGCGACTCGCGGCCTTGGGAGCCCGTCGAGGCGGCCTCGTGGGTGCTCCGCGCGTTTGGCCTGCCCGAGGAGCGTGTGCCGGAGATCTGGGTCGAGCCCTTCCCCACCGTGGAGGTCGCCGCCCGCCTGAGTTCGCTCCCCATTTTTGCCGCGGTGCCAGTCGAAGATCTGTTCCGCATCGCGCGTGCCGGAAAGCAGGTGCGCCATGCGGCCGGCACAACGGTTTACTCCGAAGGGGCAATCGCGGATGAAGTCCAGTTCCTGATCAGCGGCACGGTCGTGGCTTCCACTTCAGCGGGCGCCGCGGGCGAGATCGACGCTCCCGCCCCCCTCGGCTTCGAGGCGGCCCTCGAAGCCCGAACGGTGGCGGGCGCAACCCGCGCCAAGACCGCTTGCCTCTGCCTCGCCCTGACCCTCTCGGAATTTCGCGACCTGATGGCCGGCAGCACGAGCCTCGTCGAGGGCTTCCTGCGTCTGCTGTGTGCCACGGGAACGGTCGATGTCGGGGCCCCCGTGGTCCGGGGCGACCGTGGTATCGCCCGGGCCGCCGCCGGGCTGGCCCCGGTCGACAAGACGGTTCTTCTGGAGTCCCTCCCTCCCTTTGCCGGGATTTCGCGCGCGGAGATGCTCGCCGTGGCCGCCGCGGCCGTGGAGCACTGGTTTGCGGCCGGGGCGCGGATTGCCGGCGAGTTGGACCCGCCCGTGCTGCACGTCGTCGTGTCCGGAGAGGTGCGCCTCGAATCCGCGGACGGCGAAGCGCCGATCACGGCCCGCCCCGGGGACGCCATCGGCTTGTACCAGATGATTACGGGCATACCGCTGGTCCGGGAGATTTGCGCTTCCGAAGCAACGTTGACCCTCTCGCTCGAACGCGAAGATTGCCTCGACCTGCTGACGCAGCGCCCGGAATTCCTGCGCCAAATGTTTGCGCGCCTCTTCGCTGCGGGAGGGGGCGGTAACACGCCGGCCCCCGCAGCCCTGAGCAGCGGCGGCTCGTGATCCCGGAGAAGATATGAAGACGGCGGCGAGTCTTGCAGAGGAGACCAGGCGAAGCCGGAACCCGTTCAGTTTTTTTGCGACCGGGGCCGACAAGCCGCTCGTCTCCGACCCGAAGCAGATCGAGCGGATGTACGCGCGCTACCGCCTCTCGATCATGATAGCCATCACCGTCGGCTATGGCGTTTCCTACACCTGCCGGCTCGGCCTGTCGGTCGTCAAAAAGCCCCTGATCGACGGCGGCATCTTCAGCGCCGACGATCTTGGACTGATCGGGTCCGGGATTTTCTACGGGTACGCCTTCGGCAAGCTCGTCAACGGTTTTCTCGCCGATCACGCCAATGTCCGCAAATTCCTCAGCGCGGGCGTGCTGTTGTCGGCGCTGACCAACATCGCGATGGGCTGGTCCCCGCTGCTGTGGGTCTGGGTCGCCCTGTGGGCGCTGAACGGCTGGTTTCAGGGTTTCGGCGCGCCCGGCGGGATCGTCGCCCTCTCACAGTGGTTCGGCAACCGCGAACGCGGGAGATATTACGGCATCTGGAGTACCGCTCATTCGCTTGGGGAGGGTCTGACCTTCGTCGGCTCGGCCGCCCTGGTAGCCTGGTTCGGCTGGCGCGCCGCATTCGCCGGGCCTGGCATCCTGTGTGTCGCCGTCGCATTTCTCATGTACCCCTTCCTGCAGGACCGCCCCCGCACCCTGGGCCTTCCTGCGGTCGCAGACTGGAAGGGGGACCGCAACGATCCCACCGCAAAACCCCAGAGCACCTGGCAGATGCAACTCAGCATCCTCAAGCTTCCATCGATCTGGATCCTCGCCTTGGCCAGCGCGACGATGTACATGACCCGTTATGGTCTGAACAGCTGGGGCATGCTGTACCTCCAGGAGACGAAGGGGTACTCCGACCTGCAGGCCGGCGGGCTGCTCGCGCTGAATCCGCTGGCCGGGCTGTTGGGTTGCGCCGCTTATGGTTTTATCTCGGACAAGATGTTTCGGGCCAGGCGCCCGCCCGTCAACCTCATCTGCGCCCTGATGGAGATTGCGGCGCTGGCGACGATGTTCTGGACTCCGCCGGGGCACCCGCTGGTGCTGAGCCTGGCTTTTCTGGCCTACGGGTTCTCCATCAACGGGCTTGTGACCTCCCTGGGGGGACTCTTCGCCGTCGATATCGCTCCCAAGAAGGCGGCGGGCGCCGCCATGGGATTTGTCGGCGTATTCAGCTATGTCGGGGCCGCTCTCCAGGAGCGCATCAGCGGGTTACTGATCCGCCAGGGAACCACCATCGTCAACGGCGTGCGGCACTACGACTTCGACAATGCCGTGCTCTTCTGGCTGGGCACATCGGTCGTGTCCCTGGTGCTGGCAACTTCGCTCTGGCGTGTTCGCACCACCGATTGAGCGTTGGGCCGGTGCCCAGCGATCCAGCACAATCCCGGAAAACCGTGCCGAGGCGCCGTACTCCACGAGTGGGCTAACCTGGACAATTCATGAAAAATCGAGCAAAACGGACTTTGGGACGCGGACGAGCGCCGACCGACGCCGACGGCATCTGATGATTCAGTCGGCGTGGGGAGCTTTTGCCGTGATCCTGGCCACAGACAGGCTGTGAACGCCATGCATGCATGTCCCATGCGAAGAATTCGTTCTACCTTCAAGTGGCGCTCACAGCCTGTTTGTGGCCAGGATGACCAGCGCGCAGCGCTGGCGCCTCCGGCGCGGCACAAGCTCTGGATAATCCAGGCTAATATTGTTCGCGGATCAGTTTTTCCACATCCGCGACCGGTCTTCGGATCGGACCCTCCGCTTCCATCTTGAGGCTGGTTACGGCGGCGGCCCAGACCGTGGCTTCCTCGGGGGACGCGGACAGGCGTTTGGCGACGTAGGATCCGATGCAGGTGTCCCCCCTGCCACTGCGCCCGACCATCGCGCGGGGCCGAAACGGCGCTTCGTAGAACCGCTCCTCCGCAAGGACAAGCACACCGTCCCGGTGGGTCAGGACGACTTCGCGCGGCCCCCAGCCGGCGATCTGCTGCGCCGCTGCCCTCATGGCGCTGCTGCCGGTCAGCATCTCCGCTTCCACCGCGTCGGTTTTCAGGATGTCGATGTGCGAGAGAACTTCCTCCTTCTCCGGCCACGGATCGTAGGTCAGGGTGCCGTCGGCCGCGATGGTCCGGACGAACCCCTGCACGTCGGCGGCAATCAGCGACCCACGCCGCTTCAGTTCCTGGATGACCGGCAGACCTACCTCGCCGCGGGTCGACGCATTAATGAGGAATGCGCGAGCCTTCAGCTCCTTCACTTCGTCGGGTCCAAAAACGCCGGCGGTACGGGTGACCGTCAGGACGCGCTGATCCGGGTCGGGAGTGGGGTAATACAGGCGCAGCGTCGTCGAGTGCGGGGTGTAGGTCGGGAAAACATCCACCCCGAGCTTTTCAAGCGCATGGACTACGTGGACGTCGTCCCGGGACAGGCGCGTCACTGCCGCAGTCTTCAACCCCATCATCGAGGCGACGTGCGCGCCGTAGTTGAACCCCCCGCCGTCGACGAGCCGGGTGCCCGAAGCGGAGACAATCGTGTCCTTGGTGTAGTTGCCTATGATGACGATGTCGTACAGCAGCTTCCCGTTCATGCACCACCTCCAAAGATGGATCCGGGATTAGCCCTGAACCAGCGGGAGGAGTTCGCCGACGAGGTAGAGGGATCCGGTGACGACGACCAGGCCTCCGCGGGGGCAATCCCCCCAGGCGGCTTCGAGTGCTTCCCGGGGGCTCTCGTGAATCCGGATGCGGCGCCGGAAGCCCTTGTGGAGGGCGGCGATATCCACGGGGTCGGCGGTCCGCGTGTTCGACATGCGGGTCAGGTGGATGGTTTCGGCCAGGGGGAAGAGGGCTCGTCCCATGGCAGCTATGTCCTTGTCCCGCATGGCCCCGAACACCAGCTGCACCCCGGATTCCTGCCGCTCGATCAGGTAGTCCCGAAGCAGCCGGGCGCCCTCGAGATTGTGCGCGCCGTCCAGGAGGGTGCGCCTGCGCGCCTTGTACTCGTCCAGCCGTCCCGGCCAGCGTGTGCGGGCCAGTCCGGCCCGCACGGACCTGACGTCCACGAGCGTCTCCATGCACTCGAGAGCCGCGACGGCCAGCGCCGCGTTGCGGGTCTGGTGCTTACCGGCCAGCGACAGACGCAAACCGCGATAGAGACGCCTGGGCGTCTCGAGGTCGAACGTGCAGCGTCCTCCCCGGCTGCCGCGGATCACGACCCGGCAGTCCCGGTCGGCATCCAGGAGCGGCGCGCGTGCCTCGCGTGCTTTCCTCAGCAGGACCCGCCGCGCTTCGATCGGCTGCCGGCCGATAGCGACGGGCACGCCGGGTTTGATGATGCCCGCCTTCTCCGCGGCAATCTCCGCCAGCGTGTCGCCGAGCAGCCACTGGTGATCGTAGGAGATCCCCGTGATCGCACACGACAACGGCCGGACGATGTTGGTGGCGTCGTGCAGCCCCCCAAGCCCCACCTCGAGCACGGCCACGTCAACCTTCTCCCGGGCAAACTGCACGAACGCACACGCGGTGACGAACTCGAAATACGTGAGCGGCCGCAGCAGCGAGCCGCTGCGCAGCAGGCGCGCCTCGCGGCGTCTTACATCGGAGGCCACGTCCGCGAAAGCCTGCTCCGAGACCGGTGCGCCGGCGATGCGGATGCGTTCCTCCAGCCGGACCAGGTGGGGCGACGTGTACAGGGCCGTCTTATACCCCGCGTGCCGGAGGATCGATTCCGACAGGGCCGCGACGCTTCCCTTGCCGTTTGTGCCCGCGATGTGCAGAGACGGGTAGGACTCCTGCGGGTCGCCGAAAGCACGCGTGATGGCGGCGATGCGATCCAGTCCGAGGTCGATATTCTGAACCTCGTTGCCGCGGCGCCGCAATTCGACGAGGATTTTGCCGTAGTTCAAGAGCGCTCAGGCAACGAAGAAGGTCAGTGCGTTAATGAGGTAGTTGCGCAGCTCGCGGCGGTCCACAATCGCGTCGATCATCCCATGTTCGAGCAGGAACTCGGACCGCTGGAACCCCTTGGGCAGCTTCTGCCGGATGGTCTGCTCGATGACGCGGGGGCCGGCGAAACCGATGAGGGCTCCCGGTTCGGCGATGTTCAGATCCCCGAGCATGGCGAAACTTGCCGTGACACCGCCGGTCGTCGGATCGGTCAGAACGGAAATGTAGGGGACCCGGGCGTCGTCGAGCCGGCCGAGGGCGGCGCTGACCTTGGCCATCTGCATCAGGGAGAGCACGCCTTCGTGCATTCGGGCGCCGCCCGAGGCGGACACGATAATCAGGGGCAGCCTGTCGTGCGCCGCCTTTTCGATCGCCAGGGTCACCATTTCGCCGACCACGGAACCCATCGAGCCGCCTATGAAGTTGTACTCCATCGCGCAAATCAGGGTGTCGCGCCCGCCGAACTTGCCGAGGGCGTTCACCACGGCGTCATTGAGTCCGGTGGCCTTCCGCGCAGACTTCAGCTTCGTAGAGTAGGGCTGCCGGTCTATGAACTGGAGCGGGTCGTTGGAAAACAGGTCGGTGTGCAGCGTCTGGAAAGCCCCGTCGTCGAACAGCATCCGGAGCCTCTCGAGCGCGTGGACCTTGAAGTGATGATTGCACTTGGGACAGACCATGCTGTTGGCGTCGAGGTCTTTCTTCCAGATGATTGCCCTGCACCCGTCGCACTTGGTCCACAGTCCCTCGGTCCGGACGGTCTTGTCCTCCTCTTTGGTTGAGGATATGGGACCTTTTTCCTTCTTGAACCAGCTCATAGTAGAGGATCAGCCGCGCCCAGCGGCCGTTGGAGTACGGCGGCTCGAAGCCGCCCTTGCCATGCTTACCGATCCGTCGGAAAGCGGTGGCCGAGGCACCATGACGCACAAAATACCTCGCCCGGATCTGCTGCCTCATGCCCGCGCCGGTCGGAGCCGATATCTTATCACAGTTGCGGGCGGGAACCGCCGATGCGGGAAGCCGGAAGGACGCCGAACGCAACCGGGAGTCTCACCCGGTCGGTCTGCCGGGCGGCCCGATTGAATTCGGTAGGGAGATTGACCTACACTATGAACCATCGGTTCTGAATGTTCGGGGCATAGTCGCCCCCCCAGGATCCGAGTTCCCGCGCATCCAATGGAGATCCGTAAATGAAACGTCGGAAACTGATTCTGTTCTGTCTGGTCTGGGTTGTCGCCGGCAGTATCGGCGGCCATGCGGCAGAGGCCAAGAAAAGAGTCGCGCTGATGGACTTCGACTTCGCGACCGTCCAGCACTGGTGGTCAGGGAACTGGGATATCGGCAAAGGCATCGCCGACCTGATCGTCACCAACCTCGTGAAGGACGGCACGCTTTCGGTGATCGAACGCAAGAAGCTGGACGCTCTCCTGCAGGAGCAGAATTTCTCGAACTCGGACCGCGCCAACCCCACCAGCGCGGCCAAGATCGGCAAGGTGCTCGGGGTGAACGCGATCGTCGTCGGGTCGATCACGCAGTTCGGCCTCGAAGACAAGTCGATGAACCTCGGCGGCATCGGGGGCAGACTCGGCTCCTGGGGAGCCGGCAGGGTCGGCAAGAAGGAAGGCAAGGCAACGGTGGCCATTGACGCGCGTCTCGTCGATGTCAACACCGGCGAAGTGCTCGCGGTCGCCAGCGGCAAGGGCAGTTCCAAAGCGGTCCGGCATGCTGCTGGGCGGCGGTGGCGGCGGGGGCGGCGGCTTCGGCGCCGGCGGCATCGACATGGGCAGCAGCAATTTCCAGGACACGATCCTCGGCGAGGCGACCCGCACGGCGGTCGAAGACCTCACCGCGCAGCTGATCGCGCAGGCCGGGAAAGTTGAAGCGAGCACCGTGACGATCGACGGCATGGTCGCCGATGCGACCGGCGGCGCCATCATCCTGAACGTCGGCAAAGCCGCAGGCGTGTCCGTCGGGATGAAGCTGGCCGTCGAGAGAGTCGGGCGCGAAGTGAAAGACCCGGCGACCGGCAAGGTGCTGCGCAAGATCACCGCGCCGGTGGGCGAAATCGAGGTCACCGAGGCCGACGAGGGCTCCGCCGTAGCGAAGGTCGTCTCGGGATCCGGATTCAAGGTCGGCGACCTGGTAAAGTCCAAGTAGCACGGCGCGCGGCGCACTCGATCCGGGGTTCTTCGAACCGGCACTGCCGGGTGGGCGCAATATCGCAGTTCCGCGATGGCGCCGGGACGCGCCGAAGCGCCGCACTTCTTTTGCCCGCCGGAAATCGTCCCGCTCCCGGGAGGGACGTTTCTGATGGGCAGCGACTCGGGTCGGGAGGATGAAGCTCCACCTCACGAGGTGGAGCTTCTTCCGTTTTGGATCGGCCGATGCGCGGTGACCAACCGGCAGTACCGGGTTTATATCGAGACAGAACTCGCTAGCTCCCCCCGATGCGTGGATGGACCCTGCTTTGCCGACCCCGCCCAGCCGGTCGTCGCCGTCTCCTGGGACGACGCCATGTCCTACTGCGAATGGCTGTGCCGCGTTTACGGTCCGGGGTTCCGGCTGCCCACGGAAGCGGAAAGAGAATACGCCTGCCGGGGCGGCAGCCCTGCCGCCTATCCCGTGGGGCGATTACCCCTTCCCGGGATACCGGCGACTATGGCCGGTGCTGGGAAGAGGGGAGGCCGGAGGAGGTCGGCGGCCCTCCCAACAACTTCGGTCTCTGCAACATGGCGGACAACGTCCACGAATGGTGTGCGGACTGGTATGACCGGGATTACTACCGGGTCAGCCCGCGCCTGAATCCGCGCGGCCCCGCGGCCGGGTCGCGCAGAGTCTCGCGCGGCGGTTCGTGGCGCCACCGCGTCAAGGTGACCCGCAGCTCGGCGCGCAGCTCTCTTCCTCCCGGGTACCGCTACACGGATTATGGGTTCCGGGTGGTCCGTTTCCCGGCCTGATCGCCCAGCCGGTGGCGCGTTCTCAGGGCTCGTCGAGCTGAACAGCGAACTCCACCGGCGCAACCACGGGCGCCTTGCAAGTGCGACCCCGGCACACATAGGCCGTCGGGCGTCCGCCATCCTGTTTTTTCCCCTCCAGCAAGGGGACGTCCGCATCGACGCCGCACGCCAGGACCGCATTCGGCAGATAACGGCCGAAAACCTCGCGCAGCAGCGCCCGGGTTTCCGGGGCGCGCGGGTCCCCGGACACGGCGATATCCCGGGGACCGGACAGCAGAAAATCGAGCCCGCACAAGGAGATTTGAAAACGCAGACGGGTGCGCCGACATCAGCGGTGCCATGCTGCCCAGTATGCGCTCGGCATAGCGGCCCCAACGTCTCGTCGCCTGTCAGATGCGCAAGCCGCAGCAGCGCCTGAACCGCAACCGAGTTGCCGGACGGGCGTGGCGTTGTCGTAGTAGTCCTTGGGCCGGTAGATCAGCTCCTCGTGGTCGCGTGAGGTAAAATAGAAGCCGCCCCCGTCCTCGTCCCAGAACTGTTCGACCAGGATGCCGGCCAGCCGTCTGAGATTCGCGCACCCAGCGGGCATCGAAGCCGGACTGGTAGAGCGCCAGCAGCCCGTCTATCAGGAAGCTGTAATCCTCCAGGTACGCATTGTGCAGGGCCCGGTCGTCCTTGTAGCTCCGCTTGAGACGCCCGCTCGATGTGCAGCCTCCCGAGGATGAATTCCGCGTTCCGGAGCGCCGCTTCCCGGTAGTCGCTGCGGTCGAAGGCGTTCGCCGCCTCGGCGAAGCTGCGCAGCATCAAGCCGTTCCATGCGGTCAGGATCTTTTCGTCTCTCCCGGGTCTGACCCGGGTCTCCCTCTGGCGAAATAGGGCGGCGCGGCCACGGGCAATCCGCTCCAGCAGTTCGTGCTCGTCGAGCCCATACTGACGCGCGTACGAGCCTGCCGGCTCGGGGACGTTCAGGATGTTGCGCCCCTCGAAGTTGCCGGCCGCGGTGATGTCGAAATAGCGGCAGAACAGCTCGGCCGTCGTCGCGCCCCAGGGCGGAGACGCACCTCGGACAGGTCCCACACGAAAAACTTCCCTTCGTGGCCTTCGCTGTCCGCGTCCTGGGTCGAGTAGAAGCCTCCCGCGGGCGAGGTCATTTCGCGCAGCACCCAGTCGAGCGTCTCCTCGGCGATGCGCCGGTAAACGAGCGTTTCCGGTCAAGAGCCAGGCCTCGGTGTAGGTCCTGCTCAGGAGGGCGTTGTCGTACAGCATCTTCTCGAAATGCGGCACCAGCCAATGCGCGTCGACCGAGTAACGGTGAAATCCGCCCCCGAGTTGATCGTAGATGCCGCCGCGGGCCATTGCGTCGAGCGTGTGTTCGACGATGCGGAGGTACTGCGCGTCACCCGTGCGCACGTGGCAGCGCAACAGGAACATGAGGCTCATCGGACGGCGGGAACTTCGGCGCATCCCCGAAGCCGCCGTTCGCGGCGTCGTAATTGTCCACCAGGTGCGCCGCTGCCGTATCGAGTGTGGCGGGAGAAGGGACGCCGGCGGCCGATTCCGGGCTGGCCGCCTGCTGCAGGGCCCGAAGCACCTGGACCGCGTCGTGCAGAATCGCGTCTTTCTTGTCGCGGTAGGCCGCGGCTACACTCGCCAGCACGCGGGGAAAGCCGGGCAGCCCATGCCGGTCCTCGGGCGGGAAATAGGTGCCGCCAAAAAACGGGACGAGCCCCGGGGTCAGGAACACCGTCATCGGCCAGCCCCCGCCGCCCGTCATCATCTGGACCGCGCTCATGTAGATGGCGTCCAGGTCCGGCCGCTCCTCGCGATCCACCTTGATGTTGACGAAGTGATAGTTCATCAGACCCGCGATCTGCTCGTTTTCGAAACTCTCCCGCTCCATGACGTGACACCAGTGGCAGGCGGAGTAGCCGATGCTGAGGAGAATCGGCTTGTCCTCCTCCCTGGCCCGCCGCAGCGCGTCCGCGGACCAGGGGAACCAGTCTACCGGATTATGCGCATGTTGCAGGAGATACGGGCTCGTTTCGCCGGCAAGGGCGTTGGCGCGGGTGTGGTCAGACATTTAGTAAGATTAGACTGTTGCGGACGGGCTTACACGAGGTTTCTGGAACGGTCCCCTGGAAGCCGGAAGCCCGAAGCCAGGAAGCCAGTAACTCGAAGCCTCACTTTCGGCTCCCCGGGTTCCGCCTTCCGCCTTACCCGAGCTTTCGGCTTCCGGCTCCCGGCTTCCGGCTTCCGCTTTTATAGGTCGCTTCGATGTTGCTCCGGAGGCCACCTCGCGGCGTAAACTCGCCCCGCACCTTCATTTCGATCGGACTGGAGGCGGCGACCAGGTCCCTCAGGATGCGGTTGACGGCGTTTTCGTAAAAGATCCCGAGGTTCCGGTAGGTATTGATGTATTCCTTGAGGGACTTCAGTTCGAGGCACCACTGGCCGGGGATATAGGTTATGGTCAGGGTGCCGAAATCCGGCAACCCCGTTTTCGGGCAGATGGCGGTGTACTCGGGGATCACGACCTGAATTTCATAGGACGGGAACTGGTTCTCCCAGCATTCGATACTGGGCAACGGGGCGTCCAGCCCCGCGTGCGCGTGTTCTTCCGTGTATCGCCGCATCCGTGTAAATTAACACACCCCGGCTCCATGTGCACAAAGCTATCCAAAGGCGGAAGCCGGAAGACAGAAGGCGGAAGCCGGAAGACAGAAGGCGGAAGCCGGCTTCCATTTACGGGCTTCCGGCTTCTGGCTTCCGGGACAAGACCAGAAAGCTCGTGTAAGGCCGCCAGCAACACTCCAATCGAAACGCAGAAGCCGGAAGCCGGCTTCGATTTACTGGCTTCTGGCTTCCGGGACAAGGCCAGAAAGCTCGTGTAAGGCCACCAGCAACACTCCAATCGAAACGCAGAAGCCGGAAGTACCGCTTCGATTTACTGGCTTCCGGCTTCTGTCTTCGGGCTTCCGGCTTCCGTCTTCCGCTTCCGGCTTCTGTCTTCCCGCTTCCGTTTCTCCGCCTGCCATAAAGATATCCAACACCGGCGCCGATGAGTTGGACGTGCTCCGCGAGAGCAGTGTGTTTCACACCTATCCGATCGAGTGAGACCGATGCGAACGAAGGGCTCGAACACCCTGTTTATCGCTGCCCCGAAGTTGAACCAGCTCAACTTGCTGAAGGAGCTTGCCGCCGATCCGCACCTGAAGCAGGCGGAACTGGCGCGGCGCTGCGATCTGTCGGTGTCGATGGTCAACAATTACATGAAGGAGCTCTGCGCGCTGGGTTGGCTGGAATACCACCGCAAAACCACCAAAACGGTTTCCTACCACATCACCCCGGCCGGCGAGGGCCAACTCAGGTCGGTCCAGCACGAACTGATCCACGAGATGGTCGACCTGTTTGCCCGAGCCAAGGAACGCATCGTGGCCCTGGTCCTGGAGCGAACCCGTGAGAAGCCCCGCCGGGTAGTGCTTTGCGGCAGCGGAGATCTGGCCGAAATAACATTCCATGCGCTGGAGTCCGCGGGAATCGCCGTCGTCGGGGTCTGCAACGACGACCCCGCGAAGCTCGGCAGCGACTGGCTGGGCAGGGAGATGCTCAACCCGCTGCAGATCCGTTTCATGGATCCGAACGCTGTGATCCTTGCGTTGGAAGGCGATCCAACTCCGGGCGGTATGGAGAGCACCCTCCGCTACCTCGAAGAACGAGGCATCGACCTGGTGCGGCTCGACCGGGTCGCAGCTCCGCACGTAACGTCCCGCTTGTCCGGGGACGAGCATTACCAGGCGGCCACGGCCGGCTAGCTTCCCGCGCAATCTTCTCCGCGCCCCGCGTTTTCTGCGGTGAGCTTTTGTTTTGCCGCCGCCGACCGCGCCGTGATAAACATGGTCCGTGGATCTGTTCGAGCAGCGCAGGATATACTCCGTTTTCGAGATCACCTCCGAGATCAAGCGGACCCTGGACCGCATGGGGGTACTCTGGATCAAAGGGGAGATCTCGAACTTCAAACACCACTCCTCCGGGCACATGTATTTCTGCCTCAAGGACGACCGGGCGCAGGTGAAGGCGGCGTGCTTTCGCGGCAGCAACACCTACCTGAAATTCCGCCCCGAAGACGGGCTTGAAGTCCTGGCCCGCGGGCGCCTCAGCGTCTACGAGCCGCGCGGCGACTACCAGGTGCTCGTCGATTACATGGAGCCGGTCGGTTTGGGTTCGCTTCAGCTTGCGTTCGACCAGCTAAAAGAGAGGCTCCGCCG
Source organism: uncultured Acidobacteriota bacterium (assembly GCA_963773605.1). Classification (GTDB taxonomy): domain Bacteria; phylum Acidobacteriota; class UBA6911; order UBA6911; family UBA6911; genus CAVZBT01. Next base: position 124,423 of record CAVZBT010000018.1, on the reverse strand, counting down.
GGAAGGCCTGTTCGACGAGGCGCACAAAGTGCCGCTTCCCCTGCTCCCGCGGAAAATCGGGATCGTCACCTCGCCGACCGGCGCCGCCATCCGCGACATCCTGCGCATCCTCAAGAGGCGGAACGCGGCGCTTCATGTCCTGCTGTACCCTGTCAACGTGCAGGGCGCAGGCGCCCGCGACGAGATTTCCGCCGCCATCCGCTACTTCAACAAACGCTCCGACATCGATGTGATTATCGCCGGCCGCGGGGGCGGATCGATCGAAGACCTCTGGGCTTTTAACGAAGAGGTCGTCGCGCGCGCGATCTACGCCTCGGAAATCCCGGTCATCTCGGCGGTGGGCCATGAGGTCGACTTCACGATCGCGGATTTTGTCGCCGACATGCGCGCTCCCACCCCTTCGGCGGCGGCGGAAATGGTGTCGGGAGCGCGCGAGGACCTGCGGGTGACGGTGACCTCCCTGCAGGGCAGGCTGATCCAGGCCATGAAGCTCGGTTTCGAGAGACGGCACTCGGCGCTCGACCGGCTCGCCCGCAGCCGTGCCTTTGTCACCGCCCCCAACCGGGTGCGGGATCTGCAGCAGAGGTTCGACGACACGGCGCTGCGCATGAACCAGGCGATCGAGCGCCACCTGTCCAGGCTCGGGCGCAGGCGGGAAATGGCCCACCTGCGGCTCGTCCGCCTCGACCTGAGCAAGGTGATTGCCCACCGGCGCGAGGTCCTGGCCGGCAAGCGGCAGGCCCTGATCGCGTGCATGCGGGCCCGGTTGCGGCAGGAGCGCGCCCGCCTCGCGCTGGCTGCCGGCCGCATGGACGCGCTGAGCCCGCTGGCCATACTGCAGCGCGGCTACGCGATCTGCCGCGACGAGAGCGGCGCAATCCTGCGGGACGCGGCCTCCACCAGGCCCGGCCGGGAGGTTGGGGTCGATCTGGCCCGGGGAGCTCTCCGTTGCCGGGTCGAGGACATTGTTGAAACCCGGATCCCCGAGCCCCGTGCGCCCGGGCCCGAGTGACGAACACGCAGTCTATCCATCGTAAGGACAAAGAAATTCATGGATCTCAAGGTGAAGGACTTCGAATCCGCGCTGAAGTCGCTCGAGGACATCGTCATTCAACTCGAAAACGGCGACCTCCCCCTCGATCGCGCCCTCGAGCTGTTCGAGGAAGGGGTGCGCGTCAGCCGCTTCTGCAGCGGCAAGCTGGAGGAGGCGGAACGCAAGGTGGAGTTGCTTATGCGCAACGCCGACGGGTCCGTGAAGGAAGTTCCGTTCGCGGCCAACGTCGACGAGGCCCAGTCCTAGCAGCCCAGGAATAGTTCGAAGCTCATCAGGCGCAGTCTGCGCCCGTGGACCCGTTCCGATGGACATTGACCGTTACCTCTCGCAGATCAAGCAGGAAGTCGACGCGTGTCTCGACGCCCTCCTGCCAGCCGAGGACGATCGGAGCCGCCGACGATTCACCGGGCGATGCGCTACTCGATCTTCGCTGGCGGGAAGCGCATCCGCCCGACCCTGGTGGTTGCCGCGGGCGAAGGGATCGGCGGCGACAGGACGACCCTGGTTCACCTTGGTGCCGCCATCGAAATGATCCACACCTATTCGCTCATCCACGACGACCTGCCTGCGCTCGACAACGACGACCTGCGCCGCGGCAGGCCGACCTGCCACAAGGTCTTCGGCGACGCGATGGCCATCCTGGCCGGCGACGCCCTGATGACGTGCAGCTACCAGGCGCTCGCCTGCCTTCCCGGCGAATCTCCGATTCGGTGCGGCTTGCCATCATCCGTGAAATCGCGGCTTCGCGACCGGCACGCGCGACGGCATGATCGGCGGGCAGGTCGTCGACCTCGAGTCGGAAGGGAAGACGATCGGCCCGGAAGTCCTGGACTACATTCACCGCTCCAAGACCGGCGCGCTCCTGACCGCCTGCACGCGTTGCGGTGCTATTGCCGCCGGGGCGGGTCCGAATGAGCGCGAGTCTTGACCCGCTATGGCCGCAACGTCGGACTCGCGTTTCAGATCGTGGACGACATCCTCGACATCACCGCCAGCAGCGAACGGCTCGGGAAAACAGCAGGAAAGGACCAGAAGGTGAAGAAGGCGACCTACCCCGCGCTGTACGGTCTCGAGGCATCCAGGCGAAGGCGCGCGAACTGGTCGCGGCTGCGCTCGAAGACGTTCAGCGATTTCGGCGCACCCGCCGGGCCGCTCCGCACGATCGCGCGCTTCATCCTGAGCCGCACCACGTAAGCTGCACCGTCCGCCGGAGGCTTCTCTTGAGTGCGCAAAAGCGACGCATCGACGTGTTGCTGTTCGAACTCGGGCTCGCCGAAAGCCGCCACAAGGCCCAGGCCCTGCTGCTTGCGGGAAAGATTCTCGTCGACGGCCAGAAGATGGAAAAACCCGGACACCTGGTCCGGTCGGACGCGGACATCCGCGTCCTTGGCCCGGCCCCGTTCGTCAGTCGCGCCGGGGCCAAACTGCAGGCGGCGCTCGACGCGTTCGCGATCCGGGTGGCTGGTCGCGTCTGCGCCGACCTCGGAGCCTCGACCGGCGGATTCACCGATTGCCTGCTGCAGAACGGCGCCGCTGTGGTGCATGCCTATGACGTCGGCAAGGGGCAACTGGACTGGAAACTGCGCTCGGACCCGCGCGTCGTCGTGCATGACGGGTTCAATGTCCGCTACGTCAGCGCGCAGGGATCTCCCGACGACGTCTCCATAATCACCGCCGACCTTTCGTTCATTTCCCTCACGAAGGTCCTCATCCCCCTGCGTGATGCCCTTTCGGACGGCCCGACAGGCGTCCGCCCCCATGCGATCGCGCCGTTGTCCCCTGCTCGTCAAGCCTCAGTTTGAGGTCGGAAAAGGCGAGGTTGGCAAGGGGGGCATCGTACGCAGTCCCGAGAAAAGGGTCGAAGCCGTCGAGGCGGTCGCGACCTTCGCCCGAAGCGCCGGGTACCTGACGCGCGGCCGCATCCCTTCGCCTGTCGCCGGTGCAAAGGGAAACGAGGAGTTTTTGTTGTACCTCCAACTCGCACCTGATCTATCATCCCCCGCATGAATCCGCCCGTTGCCAGAGTGGGACTGGTCTTGAAGCGTCACGATCCCCGCGTTCCCGCAATCGTCGCCGAGTATCATCCCATGGCTGCACGCAAAGGGGGCCGAGGTCTTCCTGGATCAGGAATCGGCGCGCCAATACCCGAACTGCACCATCACCGCCCCGGAAGACCTTGCCGGCAGAGTCGATGTGATCGCCGTCTTCGGCGGAGATGGGACCCTCCTGTATGCGGCGCGGCTGGTGGCTGCGAGCGGCGTCCCCATTCTCGGCGTGAACCTGGGTTCGCTGGGATTTCTCACCGAGGTCAAGCTCGAAGAGGTACAACAGGTTTTTTCCCGGCTACTCTCGGGAGATTATCTGCTCGAGGACCGGATGCTGCTGCAGGTGGAGGTATTCCGGGGGGATCGCTCCGACGGGTGCCATCTCGCGCTGAATGACGCCGTCATAAATAAGGGGGCCCTCGCCCGGATCATCGAGCTCGAGGTCACCGTGAACAAGGACCCCGTGATGCTCATCCGGGCCGACGGCCTCATCATCTCGAGCCCGACGGGCTCGACGGCCTACTCGCTCTCGGCCGGAGGGCCCATCTTACACCCGACCCTGGAAGCGTTTATCATCACGCCAATCTGCCCGCACACGCTGACCAACAGGCCCGTGGTGGTCCCGGACGGCATGGTCATCGGCGTTTACTTGCGCCGCGGCGCGGATGTGATGCTCACCGTCGACGGCCAGATCGGGGTGCCGCTTCGGACCCAACGACCGGCTTAAGATCAGGAAGGCCGTTCCCGTTGTGCGCCTGGTCCAGGCCGCCGGCGACGAGCTTTTTCCGCCTGCTGCGCGAGAAGCTGAAATGGGGTTGATCGGGGGATGCGGGAGCGACACAGGACGACGTCAACGAGCAGAACCCGGAACCGCCGCGCCAGGCGGATTCCGGCGAGCATAAGGGGAAACGTCTGCGGCGTCCCTGGCGCTGGGCGCTGGGCGCAGTTTCGATCGCAGCCGTCGGGGCGGGCGTCTTCTTCATCTCAAAAAAGGGCGCCATCCGCCGCAACGCCCCCGAGCCGTAGTGGCCCGCCGGTTGCAGCTCATCGGGTCCGAGTGGGCCGCGTCGGCCCGCCGCGGCCCGGGATGCATCTCAACCGGTGGATTTCGCGATACCCCGTGGTTGTAGCTCACGGGGGCGGGACGAGCCGCCCCCGCCCACTGTGCGCTGAAGAGATCGACGCCCATTTTGCGGCAGATTCTGTCGAAGAGGGCGATGGGAAACCCCACGATGTTGAAATAGCAGCCTTCGATGCGGTCGATGAACAGGGCCGCGTGCCCCTGTACCGCGTATGCCCCCGCCTTATCCCGGTATTCGCCCGTATCGATATACCACGCGATCTCGCGGCCGCTCAGTCGGCGAAAGTGTACGCGCGAGCAGCTGAAGGCCGAACTGATCCGCCCGGAGTCGCAGTCGAACAGCGCGATGCCGGAAATCACGTCGTGCCAGCGCCCGCTCAGCGCCCGCAACATGGCTGCGGCTTCGGACCTCGAGGCGGGTTTGCCCAGCACGCGGCGCCCGGCCACCACTATGGTATCCGCCCCAACGACGAGCCCGGACCGGCGCCCGGAGGCGACATCGCGCACCTTCAGGCGAGCAACACGGACCGCATACGCCGACGGGGATTCGCCGGGCCGCGGCGGTGGTTCGCGCAGCGAGCTGGGCGCGACCTCGAAATCCATGCCCAGCCCCCGAAGGATCGCCGCGCGGCGCGGCGATGCCGAGGCCAGGACCCACGGGCTACTGGATGTTGTCATCAGGGTATCTCTCTGTTAATTTAACTCCGCCGTCCCCAATAACGGACCGGTCCAGCCCGCCATGTGCGCGAGTTGAGGGTCCACGGTCGCGAGCGAACACTCTTTAGACCTGAGCATGACACAACCATTACGATCGACGGCCCTGGCGCTCCTGCTTGCCGCCCTGTGCGCGGTGACGCCGGGAACTGCCCGGCAGCAGGCTCCCGCACCACCGGCGCCCGCCCCGGCGACGACGTTCCCGGAAAAGCTACTGGAGGGGGAGCCCGATTTCAACCTCGCTTTCCTCATTCAGGGTGACCTGCGCGGGAACTACGGCCCGTGCGGCTGACCGTTCAACCCGATGGGCGGTTTCGCCCGCAGGACAAGCTACTGGAAAGCATTCGCCAGGAAGTTCCCCGCGCGGCCCTACCTGCGGCTGGACGGGGGCTCGGTGTTCGACCTCGGGGTGGCCGAGGCTGCCTTGGTCAACCGCTGGATGCTCGAAGGGACATACCGCTCCAACCTGGATGCCCTCAACCTTACGGCCTGGGACCTGTCCGGGTGGCAGGAGATGTCCGATCTGGCGGCTGCCGGTCAGGTGCCGCGCCAGCTCCTGGACCTGCCGCTGGTCTCGGCCAACGTGAAGGCGAAGACGCCCAACTTCCCGGCTCTCCAGCGTTTCATCCTCAAGGAAGTCGTCGTCGATCCCAAGACCGGGAAGAAGCTGCGCATCGGCATCAGCGGAGTTTTGTACGATCCGGAAGAACGCATTTCCCGGGACGAGTTCGAGGTGCAGGACCCGCAGGAAGCGGTCACGGCAGGTCATGGCGGAAATGCAGCCCAAGAGCGATTACCGGGTCATCATGATCGATGCGGGCGTGGGGAAGGCGATCAGCCTGGCCGCCGTCATCCCGAGCATCAACCTGATCGTCGTGGCCCACAACTACGAGGAGATTTCCGAGCCCCAGCTGGTGGGGGACACCCTGATCTCGATGCCTGCCAACGAAGGGCGTCTGATCAGCGAGGTTCGGGTCGTGCTGCAGCAGCAATCCCAGAGCGTCGGCGTGCACGCCCGGTTCGTCCCGTTGGACCGCTCTGTGCCCGACGACCCGGAGATGGGCGCGCTCATCAAAAAGGCCCAGGCGGACGTCGACGATTTCAAGCGAGGCCGGTGAGCGCCCGTATGCAGCCCGTCTCTTCCGTAATCTATTCGCTGTTCCGCGGTTCTCCCCGGCACGCCGAGTGGGTTGTCGCCTGCCTGCAAGGCGCATGGCCAGGGCTTCTGGGCGAGAGGCTGGCGGCCGCGTGCAGACCGGCCCGATTCGAGGATTCCAGGCTCCTGGTCGAAGTGCTTGACGAAACCTGGCTCGAGCCCCTCCGCTCCTGTTCGGCGGAACTGCTGGCCAGAATTCGCACCGCGACGGGCGACGAAGTCCGGTCTCTTCAGTTGTGCGCGCCGCGCCGGACTTGAAGATGGGAGATGCTTCGCGCCTTCGAGTCTTTGAGTTCAACCGGGTTTAGCTCGAAGGCGCGAGGTTTCGGAGCCCCAATACCTGCGATTCAGACGCGAGCGGGTTTCCGGTAATACCGCCGCTCTCCCCAAGCGGTGCGTCTGGTGCTATTATCACATGCTGGCCCGCGCTTATTATCGCTTGCAGTCAATGGAGAATAGGATGCTTCATACACAGAGCCTCCGCAGGTTCGGGAACTGCGCTCTTTATTGTCTCGTACTTGGGGTGCTGACAGCAGAGGTTTCGGCCCAGACCAGGGTACGGGCGCGCGTCGAGCCCAATCCGGAGGGTGTCACCGACAAGCTCGTCTTCGACACCAATCTGGACTCGACCGACAATATCGCGCCGAACATACTCTTCACGGCGGATTCCAGCCGCGGATTTGTCGCCTACCCGGGCTCCGGGGTCGTGGCGGTTTTTTCCGTCGCGAACGGGGCCGTGCTGAACCGCATCGACACGGGGGGCAAACCGTACTGGGGACTGCTGTTGCCGGATGGCCACACCGTCGCGTACACGTCCACGCTCGGCAACGAGCTGTTTCTCGTCGACGAGAACAGCGCGCTCCAGACGGGTGTGTGGGCTTTTTCAGGGGCTCAATTCGGGTTCGGCAGCATCCCCGTCCTGTCGCCTGACGGCAACTACGGCTACATTTCTTCGACCGGCACGGGCGAAGTCATCAAGTTCCGCATCGCGGATGGGAAAGAAGAGGGGCGCCTCGCAGGACTCCAGGCGCCCGCTCAGCTGGCCATTTCGAACGACGGCGGCACCCTCATCGTCGTGGACGCCATCAAAGAAGAGCTCGTTTTTGTAGACACCTCCTCGCTCAACCGCAGGGCCACCATTACACCACCGTCGGACCGGGCCATCAATTTTACGATTTTCAATCGCCCCGTGCTGGCGCCGGACGGCGTGACGGGCATCGTCGCCAGCCGCGACGTCAACGGGACACTCGGATCGGACTCCGTCTACCTGTTCAAGACGGCGACCGGCGAGCTTCTGGACACCGGCAGCATCGGATCCGAGCCCGGCTTCACGGGCCTCACCCCCGATGGCCGGTACTGGGCCGTTTACTGCGAGTTCTCCATCTCGCTGATTTCCACCGCCGACTTCAAGACGCGCCGTGAACTCCAACTGTCGCACGGTGAGCCGATCGGTTCGGCCAACATCGTCTTCACCCCGGACTCGAAATTTGCCTACTACGCATCTTCGGCCGATGATCTCGTGTATGAGCACCAAATCGACGACGATGCGATCCTCGGACAGATGCTGATCGGCGACAACCCCAATACATACCTGGACCAGCCTTCCGCAATGGCCATCACTCCCGACGGAAAGACGATCGCCGTGCTCGAGTTTACCAGCAACGACATAGATCTGCTGGCCTCGGCCGTGACCCTCAACTCCGCGAAATTCATCAATTCGGCCGACCTCTTTACGGGACTGACCCTCATCAACCTGTCCAACACGACCAACAAATTCACCGTTTATGCCTTGGACAATTACGGTCAACCCCTCGCCGGGACCGGCGTAACCAATCCCGCCACATACGTCCTGGAGCCCAATGCCCAGGTTTCGAAGACCGTGGCCCAGATGTTCACGCTGGACAGCACCAAAGAGACGACCGGCTGGATTTCCGTTTACAGCGAGCAGCCCCAGGTGACGGGTTACAGCTCGATCGGAGACAATAGCCTCAACCGGCTGGATGCCGTTCCGCTGTTCGTAGCCACCTCTTCGACCGATTGGGTTATCCCGGAGGTGGCCAGGCATGAGGGAACCCTGCTCGAGTTCAACTACGTCAACCCCGGCTTCAGCCAGGCTTTGTATAACGCCGTGTACCAGGGCGCCGACGGCACCGTCCTGAACACCAGCACCGGCAACGTCGCCTACCCCACCAACCGGCAAACCCAGTACTTTGGCGACCTCTTCACTGATCCGGCCGAGGTCAGCAACGGATATATGCGGATCACGTCCAACAAGGGGCTGATTTTCAGCGAGTTCCTGACCACCGCCAACACCATGAGCGAGCTGAACGGCATCGATGTCAACCGCTACAACGGCATCAGCACGGTTTACTCTCCGCAATTTGCGGTCACGCCGGCGTACAACACGATCCTCAACGTCATCAACGCCAGCCCCGACGACGCGGACATCACGATTACCCTGCACGCGGCCGACGGGTCGGCCGTAGGGCAGCCCTACCACAAGCGGCTGGTCAAGGGACAGCAGCTGAAACAGAACCTCGCCGCCCTGTTTCAGGGCGATCCCGCCGTGGCCGACATCACCGGCTGGCTGGAGGTAACTAGCACAAAGGACCGCGTTCTTGGTACAATCAGCTTCACGAACGATCAGAATTCGTTCGCGACGACTTTTGAACTCCTGGGATCCCCCCAGGCGAATTTCCTATTCCCGGTTCTCGCCCAGGACGATGTCTATCGAACGGGCATCGCGCTCCTGAACGCGAATGCCGAACCTGCCCACCTGACCCTGGAGGTCCGGGGGGAGGGAGGGACCCTGGATGGAAGCGCGGAGATCACGCTGGCCGCAGGACACCGGACGGCGTTGTACCTGCCCAGCTTCTTCCCGAACCTCGGGCCGCGGTTGACCGGTCACGTGCGTGTGCGTGCCGACAAGCCGCTGTTCGGGTTCTCCCTCATTCATGACGCGAGGTTTACGTTCATGACGGCTATCCCCGCCCTCCCTCTCCCCTGACGGGGAGGGGAGCGACGCGCTCAGACCTGCGGCCGCCCGCCAGGGGGCCGGCATGTACGAACCATTCTACTGCCTCAAGGAGAATCCGTTCAGCCTGACTCCGGATCCGGAGTTCCTTTTCCTCAACCAGAACTACCAGGCCGCGATGGACCAGGTGCTCTACGCCATTCGGCGCAGGGAGGGGTTCACCGTCATCGTGGGCGACGTGGGCACCGGCAAAACCACACTGTGCTGGGCTTTGCTCGGCAGGCTGGAGAACGGCCTGCAGACGGCCCTCGTACTCGACCCGCTGCTGACGGCCGAGGACATGCTCCGCGCCATCATTCAGGACTTCGGCATCAAGCGGCGCAGGCACGCCTGCGCGGGTCCAGGTCCCGACTTGGAACCCGCCCCCGACGAGCCGAACTGGATGGAGGGCATGACCCGGAAGGAGCTGATCGACGAGCTCAACTTCTTCCTCGTGGACCGGGCGGAGGAGGACGTCTTTTGCGTACTCATCATCGACGAGGCGCAGAACTTGTCGCCGGACGTCCTGGAGCAGTTGAGACTGCTGTCCAACCTGGAAACGGCCAAGAAAAAGCTCCTGCAGATCATATTTGTCGGGCAGATCGAGTTCACGCAGAAGCTGAAGACAGCCGAATTGCGGTCGCTGAATCAGCGGATATCGATTCGCTACGAGCTCAAACCCCTGTCGCCCGACGACACGGTCCGGTACATTGCCCACCGCCTGAAAATCGCGCAGGCATCCCCGAGCCTGGACTTCACCCGCGGCGCCCTGAACGAGGTCTACAAGTTCTCACAAGGCTACCCAAGGCTGGTCAATCTTATCTGCGATCGTGCGTTGCTCGCGGGATACTCGGAAGGCTCCTGGACGATCACCGGCAAGATGGTGCGGGAGGCGGCGCGCAAGCTGCGCGGACAGGACGACACCAGGCAGCCGCAGCCGTTAAAGTTGCCGAGGCGCCTCAAACCCGCCCTGGCCTTGGCCCTCATCACCCTGGCGTCCCTGGTGATCTTGTGGACAGCCCGCAGAATCCTGACCTCGTCCGGCATCCGGCCAGACCCGTCGGCGACGGTGGCCGCATCGGTTTCCCCTGTTCCGGACTCCGCGTCGGCACTGCCGCAACCTGCGCCTGCCGTAATGACGGTGCCGCCTCCGGTCGTGCCGTCGAAGGCGAGCAAGCCGGTCGCCGCCGCCAAGACCGGTGGCACGGCAATCTACCGCGTCCGGGTGCACTCGCTGCGCGAAAAGTGGCGGGCGGACGCGGCTGTGCGCGAGTTGCAGCAGCTGGGTTTCAGCGCCCACTCCAGCGTGGAGGACAAGGGCAGGCGCAACCGCCTGTACGCCGTCACCGTGGGCCCTTTCGACCTCCAAGGCGCCCAGAAGTGCATGTCGGACCTCCGCGCCCGCAGGTTCCGCCGCCTGGTACTTGTGCGGGCCTCGGACTGAACACCAAGGCCGAAACCGTCAGAGGCGTATAAAGTCCACGGCCCGCCGCCCTCCGGCCGAGCGTACCGATCCGGTACAACCCTGGAAGGCGATGCCGAGGCACCGTACCCAAGACAGCCCTACCGTAGTGGCCTCCGGATGACGATAAGTTGCCCGTATCCCCCAACGAATGCCGAGGCCAAGCATGAACCGGATAGCGCGGATCGCACTGAAGTCTCCAGCCATGTTGCTGGCAGGGGCCCTCGCGGTATTGTGGGGCATTGAATTTGGGTCCGCACGCGGAGGCAGGAACGTGGATACGGGCGCCGGTATCCGGCGCTTCGTGCGGCAGCATGAGGCGATGCGCCTGGACACGGTCGAGACCGCCCGCCAGGTCCGTGCCGGCCGGAGCCTCCACCTGGTGACCCCCAGCCTCGAGTTCGACGTCCAGCTTGAACCGTCCGATCTCAGGGCGCCCGGCTATTTCGCGGAAGAGACGGGAGCCGACGGGCGGCGCCGCCCGGCCTCCGAGAGCCCCCGCCGGACCTACAGGGGCACCGTTGCAGGCATGCCCGGGGCCCAGGCCCGGTTCTCGGTCGACGACGCGCTGTTTGAGGGCGTGATCCTCACTCCCGGCGAATGGTACTACTTCGAATCGCTTCGGAATTATTCGCCCGAGGCCCCCGCATCGGAATTCGCGGTCTACCGGCGGTCGGACATCATGGAGGACGCGATCGGCATTTGCGGCACCAGCCTGGCTCACCGGATAGGGGCGGCCCGCCAACGGGCCGCCTCCCAGGCCGGCGAACTCGAGGCCGGGAGCTATGCGGCCGATGTCGCCACCGAAGCGGATTATGAATACGTCCTGTACTGCGGCGGCGCGGCCGCGGCCAACGCCGCAATACTCGACATCATGAACCAGGTCTCCGGGATTTATGAGACCAACCTCGGCATTTCGCTCCAGGTGAGCTACCAGCACGCCTGGACTGCCGTATCGGACTCCTACCCCTACCAGTCGACCGCCGCGTCGAGCATGCTCGAGGAGTTCCGGTCCTACTGGAATGCGAACTACTACTCGATCCCGTATGACTTCGCGCACATGTGGACCGGCAAGGACATGGACGGCAGCACGGTCGGGATCGCATATCTCGGCGTCGTCTGCGACACGAGATCTTTCAGCTACGGCATCTCCCAGAAGTACGGCGTCGCGCCGGGCAAGTACGTCCTGACGGCGCACGAGATCGGCCACAATTTCGGCGCCTCGCACTCGGATCAGGCGGACCCGCCCCAGCCCGACTGCGCCAACACGGTCATGAACAGCTTCGTCGTGACCGGGACCACATTCTGCCCGTTTTCCAAAGGCGAGATCGGCAGCCATGTCGAGCAAAACTGGGCATGCCTGACCTCGGGACCGACAGTCCCGGCGCGCCCCGTCGTCGCTGACGGCCACGGCCGTCTCCACGTCCCGGATCAACCTCGCGTGGCAGGACAACAGCGGGAGCGAGACCGGGTTCCGGATCGAGCGCCGGGACGGGGCCGGATCGTGGCAACAGGCCGGGAGCACCCCGGCCAACGTGCTGTCTTTTTCCGACACCGGGCGCACAACCGGCACCACCTACTTCTACCGCGTCCAGGCCCTGGGCGCTTCCGGCAACTCGGGATATTCGAACGAAGCGTCCGCCACGACGCTCTCGTCCGGGCCCGTGATCACCGGCCTCCTGCCGTCGAGCGGCGCCGCCGGCACCCCGGTCGCAATTACCGGGTCCGGATTCAGCGGGGCCACCTCCGTCCGGTTCAAGACCGTCGCCGCGGCATTTACCGTGGTCTCACCGACCCGGATCACGACGACCGTGCCGGCCGGGGCCGCCACGGGCAAGGTCACGGTCGCCACCCCCGCCGGGAGTGCGGTGAGCGCGGCCGATTTCGTCGTGAACTGCTGCGGCTGCGACATAAATCGCGACGGTTCGGTCAACGTGATCGACGTTCAGGTCCTGATCAACGTTATCCTGGGCACCACCCCGAATCCGGGAGGCTGCGACGTAAACACCGACGGCAGCGTCAATGTCATCGACCTGCAGACGCTCGCCAACGTCATCCTCGGACTCCGCCCCTGCCCTTCCTGATCTCTTCGCGTCTTCGAGGAGCCTTGAAGGGAAAGTGTCGTCACCGGCTCCAGGCTTCCATATCCCGAGGTCGCGACGGCACAGCCGGACAACCCTGGCGTCGCGCACCCTCAGCCTGGTTTTTGTTTTGCGGAAGCCCCGACCCTATGGTATCGTTGCCGTTTGTCATATCCAGGTTTGCTTGTTCGGAGGAAGCCTTGGCGCTTACGAGAGACAGAAAAGTTGAGCTGGTGGACACTTATCGAACCCATGAGACCGATACGGGCTCGCCCGAGGTGCAGATCGCGATTCTGAGCGAGAAGATCACCTATTTGACCGATCATTTCAAGACTCACGCCAAGGATCACCATTCGCGCAGGGGCCTGTTGAAGATGGTCGGCAAGAGACGCCGGCTTCTGGATTACCTCAAAGCCACAGACCAGGCTCGTTATCGGACGATCATCGACAGGCTTGGGATCCGGAAATAGGTTCAGCCACAGTATCCTCCTGCCTATGGCGGGAGGGTATCCCCATCCGATCGGATTCGCCCTCCTCACGTGTGCAATCCGGTTTTCCAGCCTGGGGTCTGGAAGTGCCCTGAAAGACGCGGGAATCTTAAGATTCCCGGTTCCCGGCAACACCCGGGGCAAAACACAGCGAACGGCAGGGAGCCTGCAGGGTCTATGAATTATGAGTTATGAGTTAAGGGCTAGTCCGTGAGAACCCCCGGGCCACTCCGGATAGCCTTTAACTCAGGGCTCATAATCATAATTCCTGCTTCGCATGACCCGCTCGGCATCCCTCCGCTCGGAACAATCCATGGAGGATTACATGATTCACAAAGCATCTGCCGAGATCGGCGGACTCGAGTTTTCCATTGAAATGGGCAGAATTGCCAAGCAGGCCGAAGGTGCCGCGTTCGTCAGCTACGGCGACACGGTCGTTTTGGCCACCGCCTGTTCGCACAAGAAACCGCGCGAAGGCGTGGATTTTCTGCCGCTCACGGTCGATTACCGTGAAAACACCTATGCTGCCGGCAAAATCCCGGGAGGGTTCTTCAAGAGGGAAGGGAGGCCGACCGAAAAGGAAATCCTGACTTCCCGCCTGATCGACCGCCCGCTCCGCCCGCTGTTTCCCGAAGGATTCAACCACGAGACCCAGATCGTCGCGCTCGTCCTGTCCGCGGACAAGGAGAACGATCCCGACGTCATGAGCATCACCGGGGCGTCGGCGGCCCTCTACTGCTCCGCGATCCCTTTCTTCAACCCGATCGCCGGTGTGCGGGTCGGGCTGATGGACGGCAATCTGGTGGTCAATCCGCCCATCAGCAAGCTGAAGGACAGCCGGCTCAACCTGACCGTGGCCGGGCACCGAAGACGCCATCGTCATGGTGGAAGCGGGGGCGGACGAGATCCCCGAAGAACGGATGGTCGAGGCGCTCGAGTTTGCGCACGGCATCATCCGGCAGCTGATCGCGCTGCAGAAGGAACTATACGACAAGATCCAGCCCGTGAAACGGGAAGTGGCCAAGCCCGTCCTGGACAAGGCCGAGTACGAGCGCATCGAGGGCGCCTATGCCGGGAAGATTTCCGAAGCGCTGCACATCAAGGGCAAGCTCGCTCAGCTACAGCCGCCTCGACGAGATCGAAGAAGAGATCGTCGCCTCCGTTCCCGAAGAGGAAACCGACAGGCGCGCCCAGGCGGGCAAGATCTACCACCACCTGCATGGAAAAGATCTTCCGCAAGGAGATCCTGCAGGACCGGATGCGTCCCGACGGCCGTCAGTTCGACGAGATCCGGCCGATCGGCGTCGAAGTCGGGCTGCTGCCCGCGGACGCACGGTTCGGCCCTGTTCACGCGCGGCGAAACGCAGGCGCTCGTGACCGCCACCCTGGGGACGGCCGACGACGAGCAGCGCATGGACACCCTGGAAGGGGAGTCGTTCAAGCGGTTCATGCTCCACTACAACTTCCCGCCCTTCAGCGTCGGCGAGGTCAAGTTCCTGCGCGGCCCCGGCCGGCGGGAAATCGGGCACGGCGCGCTGGCCGAGCGCAGCATCGCCTCGGTCATGCCCTCGGAGGAAGCCTTCCCGTATACCGTGCGGGTCGTGTCCGACATCCTCGAGAGCAACGGTTCGTCCTCGATGGCCACCATCTGCGGCGGCATCCTGTCCCTGATGGATGCCGGGGTTCCGATCAAGGCTCCGGTGGCCGGGCGTGGCGATGGGGCTGGTCAAGGAAGGCGACAGCTACGCGATCCTGACCGACATCGCCGGAGCCGAAGACCACTACGGCGACATGGACTTCAAGGTCGCCGGCACCGACAAGGGGATCACCGGCCTGCAGATGGACATCAAGATCACCGGCATCACCAAGGAGATCATGGCCGAAGCGCTGGCGCAGGCGCGCGCGGGCGGCTCTTCATCCTCGGGCGCATGGCGGAATCGCTCGGCACGCCGCGCCAGGAGATCTCGCCCTTCGCGCCGCGCATCATCACGATCCAGATCCCGAAGGACAAGATCGGCGGCGTCATCGGGACCGGCGGCAAGATCATCCGCGGCATCATCGAGCAGACCGGCGTCAAGATCGACATCGAGGACGACGGCAAGGTCAACATCGCTTCGACCGACACCGAATCGGCGCAGAAGGCCATCCGGATGATCGAAGACCTGGTCATGGAAGCGGAGGTGGGCAAGACCTATCTCGGCACCGTGACCCGCCTGGTCGATTTCGGCGCCTTCGTCGAGATCTTCCCGGGAACCGAAGGGCTGCTCCACATTTCGGAAGTGGCCGACTACCGCGTCCAGGACATCAACAGCGAGCTCAAGCTGGGCGACCAGATACCGGTCAAGGTGCTCAGCATCGAGCCGCCCAACAAGATCCGTCTCAGCCGCAAGGCCGTCCTGCGCGAAGCGGCCGGCCTGCCACCGCTCGAGTCCGCACCCCGGCCGCCGCGGCGCGAAGGCGGTGAGCGCGGACGGGGCGGCCCGCGCGACCGCGACCGCGGCCCGCGCCGCGGCAACGACCGGCGGCCCGCGCCGCTTCTGAGTGAACGCTGCTGCGGCCCGGCAGCCCGCAGCCGGCTCCGGCTGCGGGCCTGCGGCCCGCCAGGGCACATCCGGGTCGACTGATGAATCGTCAGAACATCCTCGAGTTGCTGGAGCAGGTACGGGCGGGTGCCGTCAGCCCCGCCGAGGGGGTCGAACGGCTGCGGCAACCTTCCGTACGAGGACCTCGGATTTGCCCGCGTCGATCATCACCGCACCCTGCGGCACGGATTTCCCGAGGTGATCTTCGGGCTCGGGAAGAAGCCCGATCAGGTCGCCCGATCGTCCGCAGCCTGCTGCCCCAGAAGTGCAATGTCCTCGTCACCCGCTGCACGCCGGAGACCTACGCCCGCCGTGCGCCGCGTCCGCCCGAAAGGCCCGGTTACCACGAGGACGCGCGCGCGGCCAGCATCGTCCAGGACTCCACGATCTACGGCGACGGCACGATCCACATCGTGTGCGCCGGCACTTCCGACATCCCCGTCGCCGAGGAGGCCGCGCTGACGGCCGCAGCTCATGGGCAACGCCGTCGAGCGAACCTTTGATGCGGGTGTCGCCGGCATCCACCGCCTGCTCAGCGCTCGCGAAGCTCTGGTGCGGGCGCGCGTGGTTATCGTGGTCGCCGGCATGGAAGGCGCGCTCCCCAGCGTCGTCGGCGGGCTGGTCAGCGTTCCCGTCATCGCCGTGCCGACCAGCGTCGGCTACGGCAGCGCCTTCGGCGGGATGACCGCCCTGCTCGCGATGCTCAACAGCTGCGCCTCGAACGTCTCCGTGGTCAACATCGACAACGGTTTCGGCGCCGGCTATGTCGCCAGCCTCATCAACCGCAAGCGTAAACCCGTCTCGGAGCCGGCCGCGCCTCCCGCTTCCCGCCTCGGTCAGGCGAGCGCATCGAGAGCGGCCGCGCTTCACGTCGACTATTCGTCCACTTGACGAAATTCGCTGCAATTCGTGCGCCATTTTCGGTCTGGGTGCGGCACTTTGGTTATTATTCCGGCACTCAACTCCAGGCGAGAACTGTATGCCCCTGTACTCTGACGGCGTCCTGGATGAAGTGCGGAATGCCGTCAATATCGTATCGCTGGTCTCCGAGTACGTGGCGCTCGAAGAAGCGCGGTCGGAACCACGTCGCCCGCTGCCCCTTCCACACCGAAAAGACCCCGTCGTTCAACGTCAACGAAGAGAAGCAGATCTTCATGTGCTTCGGATGCGGGGTCGGCGGCGACGTCTTCAAGTTCGTAATGCAGGTCGAGCACCTGACCTTTCCCGGAGTCGGTGCAGCTTCATCGCGGAGCGGTACGGGGTCGCGCTCCCCGAGCGATGCCGCGCCGGGCGAGGATGCGGCGGGCGACACCGAAGTCATTGCGCGGGCCATGGAGGAGGCGCTGCAGCTTTTTCCGCCGCATGCTGCTGGAATCCGAAGAAGGACGCCCCGCGCTGAAGTATCTGGAAGGGACGGGGCGTGACGCCGGCGACACGATCGACCGGTTTGCTCTGGGGTATTCTCCCCGCCGACGGCAGACGCGCTTACTCCAACGGCTGTCGAAGCTTGGGATCATATGCCCGAAGTCTCGAGGAATGCGGACTGATCAAGACGCTCCGAGGACGGCAGACGCCTTACGACGCGTTCCGCGGACGGATCATGTTTCCCATCACTGACGTGCGCGGAAGAGTCATCGCTTTCGGCGGGCGCGCGCATGGGCGACCGGCAACCGAAGTATTTGAATTCACCGGAGACGAGGCTCTATAATAAAAGTCGAAACCTTTTCGGCTTGAGCTTCTCCCGGGAGGGAATCAAGAAGTCTGGACTTCGCCGTACTGGTCGAAGGCTACATGGATTTTATTATCCCCTTCCAGCACGGCGATCGAGAATCTGGTTGCCTCGCTTGGAACCAGTCTGACTCCCCAACAGGTGCAGTTGCTGGGTCGTTACACGCGCGAAGTGGTCGTCAGCTACGATCCTGATTCCGCTGGGCTTGCCGCAACGCAGAGGTCGCTCGATCTTTTTTTGGAGGAGGATTTTCGGGTCAAGGTACTCCGGCTGCCGACGGGCAGGATCCGGACGAATTCATCCGGAAGGCGGGGGCGAGCCGAATACCGGAACCGACTGCGCGAGTCCGCGCCCTACCTGGACTTTGTGCTCGATACGGCAATTCAGCAGCCAGGGCAGTGCTGGATAACCCCAGGAGCAAAATTCAGGTTCTAAATGCCGTTCTGCCGTACCTGGCAAAGTTGCCCAACGCCGTTGAACGATCCGACTACGTATTCCGATTCGCCCGCAAGTTGCACATCGAAGATCAGCAGCTGCTCGCGGAAGTGAAGCGGGCCGCCCAGCAGAGACGGACCCGGCTGCCCGAGGTGCCGCTCGCGTCCCTCGGCGCCGATGAAGTTCGCTGAAAAGACGGCTCCTCCAGTTGCTGCTGAGCAATACGGAGCTTCAGCCGGAAATCCTGCCGCATTGTTCGGAGCGGGATTTCGACGGACTGGCGACCGAAAAGATATTTGCCGTCGTTATGGAAGAGTTTCACCGCAACAGCAGGATTTGCAGCTTTGAGCGTCTTCACCGGTCGTTTGCCGGCGGAGCGGAGCAGGTGCTTCTGGCCCAGCTGCAGATCGAAGAAGTGCCGGAGACTCTGTCAGCGGAAACGCCGCGGAGAGCTTTTACAACGCGCTGTACGCGCTCCTGGACTGGCATCATACAAGCAAAAGATCCTCGCTACAGATCGCCGATGCGGCTCAGCGGAAGGACGATGAGACGCTGAACCGGCTCATCGAGCAGCGCGTTCTCGTCGATCGCGAATTGGTCAGCCTGTCCAGGAAATAGCAGGAAAGGAGACATCGGTTTTGTCTATCGAAGAAAAGTACGATGAAGTCAAAGAGCTGATCCTGATGGGAAAGGAGCGGGGTTACCTGCTCTATGACGAGGTCAACGACCTGCTCCCCGAAGGAATCTGCTCCTCGGACGAGCTCGACAGCATCTTTTCCCTGTTCGGATCCGCCGGCATCGAGGTGATCGATTCCGAGCAGAAGTTCCAGGACGAGGGCAAGAAAGACGAACAAGCGGGGACTGACTCCGGGGAAGAAAGCGAGTTCGATTTCGCGCGCCATCACGCTGGACAAGACCAACGATCCCGTCCGCATGTACCTGCGCGAGATGGGGACGGTGCCGCTGCTGAGCCGCGAAGGCGAGGTGGAGATCGCCAAGCGGATCGAGCACGGCCAGAAGGTCGTCCTGAAGGCGCTCTCCCGCTCCCCGCTCGTGGTGCAGGAGATCCTGTCGCTCGGCGACAAGCTCAAGAAAGACCTGGCTAGCATTCGCGACGTCGTGACGTTCAGCGAGGACGAGATCACCGACGATCGCCTGGAAGAGAAGAAGACGGCCGTCCTGGACATCATCGAAAGCATCCGCAGGCACGAGCGGTCGGCCAACAGGATCCGAGCCAAGCTCACGAGTTGCCGCAAGGGTCGCCGCGTCTACAAGAAGCTCTTTCGATGCTGGCGCGCTATCCGGATTCCCATCGCCCGGAAGGTGCGAGCGCTCGAACTGAATGCCCCGCAGCACGATCGACTCGTGCTGGTCATCAAGGACACCGTCGACGACGTGCTCAACAGCTCGAGCGCGAGATGTCACAAGCTGAACCGAAGAGCCTGGAAACGCCGCGACGGATCGAGGATGCCAAGGCCATCAAGAAGAGAGTCAAGCAGGTCCTGCGAAGCTCGAGCAATTGGAGATCGAGAGCACGGCGTCGGCCGGGGTCCCGACCTGAAGCGGACTCTGGCGACCATCAAAGCGGGCGAACTCGAAGCGGACATCGCGAAGAAGGAGCTGGTCGAGGCGAACCTGCGGCTCGTCGTGTCGATCGCCAAAGAAGTACACCAACCGCGGCCTGCAGTTCCTGGATCTGATCCAGGAAGGGAACATCGGGCTCATGAAGGCGGTCGACAAGTTCGAATATCGCCGGGGCTACAAGTTCTCCACCTATGCGACCTGGTGGATCCGGCAGGCGATTACGCGCGCCATCGCCGATCAGGCCCGCACCATCCGCATCCCGGTGCACATGATCGAGACGATCAACAAGCTGATCCGCACGTCGCGCAGCCTGGTCCAGGAGTACGGCCGGGAGCCGACCAGCGAAGAAATCGCCAAGAAGATGGATTTCCCGGTGAGCAAGGTGCGCAAGATCCTGAAGATCGCGCAGGAGCCGATCAGCCTGGAAACTCCGATCGGCGAGGAAGAGGACAGCCACCTCGGAGATTTCATCGAGGACCGCGGCGTCATTTCGCCGGCGGAAGCGGTCATCAACATCAATCTGAAAGAACAGACCGAATCGGTGCTGAAGACCCTGACGCCGCGGGAAGAGCAGGTCATCAAGATGCGGTTCGGGCTCGGCGACGGCAGCGAGCACACGCTGGAAGAAGTCGGGCAGCGCTTTTCGGTCACCCGCGAGCGCATCCGCCAGATTGAAGCCAAAGCGCTGCGCAAGCTGCGGCACCCGTCGCGCAGCCGGATGCTGAAAGCCTTCCTGGAAGGCGCCGCCGTCCGCGACTAGTGGCACGTAACGGTAGTAGTGATATTGGCGGCGTACCACGATCCGGAGCGCGAAGGGCGCGCGACAGGACAGCCCACGGCGAAGGCCTCGAAGCGGCCGCTGCCCTGGGTTGGGGCGGAGGATCACAAGTTACAAAGAACACCCAAAGACATCGTCGGACCCTGACAGCGGCTGCGCCGGGGCGCCGCCCACAAAGCGGCGTCGAGCCGTCGAGCCGCCGCACTCCAAAACTCCGGGAAAATAGCGCGGGTCGTCGGCCCGCCCCCGGAGTGGAATATTTCCCGGGCGCCAGCCCGCGGACGATGCCGTAAAACCGCCAATTGAGCCACCCCCGGCATTGGCCCCCTGTTTGCATATCCGTAGCTGGCGTCGCGATCAGGCGCTGCAGAAATCCTGACAAAGCGAGGCAAAACCCATTGAGAAAGAAACCTTCGGCGGTGGAGCCGATGAACTGGATTACCCAGACCACACGAAGCAAGGCGGAACAACTAGGTTTCCCGCTCGAAAACGTAACCTGGGCCGAGGCTGATGGCTCCGATACGGATTACGAATTGTGGCTGCACTGGACGGGCCGGAAGACGCGCGCCCTCGTGTCGCAGAAAGTGGTGGAGGGTCTCCAATCCAATCACCAGAGGCAACGCAGAGACACGGAAAATTGGATCACCCAGGTCCTGCGCAGCCTGGCCCGTTATTCGAAAACCCGGCCGCTTCACGGCTGATTCCGGACCTCCCGCCGCTTCCGGCTCCGGACTTCCGGCTCAGGCTCCCGGTTTCCGCTTTCCGCGTCGCGCACCCCACGCATCTTACCTATTTGACAAAACAGCCGGTCTACACTAGCTTAAGGGCGGAAGCGGTGACCCAAAACAACTAGACCGGACCTGCCGTGGCGACTGATCCTGCGCAACTTGACTCGGTGGAGTTGCTGCTTTTGTGTGCCGAAAACAGGGACGACACCGAACTCTGGTCGGAATTTCTCCGGCGCTTCACTCCGAAGATCAAGATCTTTATCCGGGGTACGCTCCGCCAGGAAGGCAACAAATCGTATTCGTGTCCCACCGGCTTGCCGGACGCGGTACAGGAAAACGACCTGTTTCAGAACGTGATTGTCCGGCTCATAGAACACGATTGTGCGGCTATAAAACGCTTTTCCGGGAGCACGGAATCCGAGCTGCTGGCGTACCTGGCGGTCATCACCCGCTCCGTAGTTCGAGACTATCTTCGCCGCACCCGAGCCCAAAAACGCGTTCCCGGCCCCAAAATCGTGGCGACAGCGGAGTTTGCGGACACGGCCCGACACCTCACGGGCCCGTTGGCTCCTCATCACGCCATCGAACGCGGTATTCTGGTCCGCGAGCTGACCGAAATGAGTGTCGACTCCATAAGAAGCAATTCCGGCCAGGATTCGGCGCGCGATCTGGTGATCTTCAAACTCTACTTCGCCCATGATCTGTCGGTGGCCCAGATTGCCGGCTGCAGAGGCCTCAAGTTGTCCAAGACGGGCGTGGAAAAGGTGCTCAATCGTCTCAAGAACCGAATCCGAAGCGCGGCGGCGCGTTCGGTTGGAACGGTGGAGCTGAGATGACTCGAAAGATCAGGGTAATGGAGAGCGCTTGCCTCGACGAAGGCGATCTGTACGGCTATGTGACCGGATCCCCCGGAGCGCGGTCCGTAGAAGAGCTCGAACTGCACCTGGTGCGCTGCTCCGCGTGCCGGGAGGAGTTGGCCGGGCTGCTCCAGCTGCTTCACCCGGAAGCCGGCGACACACTTGAGGCAGAACCGGAGTGCGCGTCATCCGAGATTCAACGGAACCTTGACCTGATCCGCTCAACGTCCGCGGATGCGGCAAACAAGAGGCCCCGGCGCCGCTGGTACTATTGGGGTGTGGCGGCTGCGGCCGCAGTCATTCTCTGCCTGGCCGCGGTGTCGCTCCGTTTCTACGAGTCGGCGAAGGCCGAGACTCTGTCGGCACAGGCGCGTGCGGCCCTGCAACACGATTACACGGCCCGGAGTCCAAACGACCTCCGGCTCGATCTACCCTTCGTCTCCGATGCGTCGCAGCGGAGTGCTGAACCTGCCGGCAGCCTGGAGCACGCGGAGACGTTTTTCAACCGGGCGCTCGGAGTCCAGAACGGCCTGCGGGAACCCTTGCTGGGTTTGGGGTACATTTACCTGCGGCAAAATCGTTTCGGGCCGGCGATCGAGCAGTTTCAGCACATACTCGATTCCGGGCGCGCGGATGCTCAGGCGCTGTCGGGTCGCGGGGTCGCGCGGTTTGAGGCAGCGATGGCCACCACCGACCCCAGTGTGCGGAGCAGCTCACTGGATGGCGCCCTGGCCGATTTTGAAGGCATACTGCAGCTCAAACCGGATTCAAACGAAGCCCGGTTCAACAAGGTCCGTACCTTATTCGAGTTGGGGCGTCATCAACAGGCCGTGCGCGAGATTGACGTGTACCTCGGCCGGGACCCCGACTCGATTTGGGCCAGGAAACTCAAAGACCTCAGAACCCGAATCCTCATGAACCGCTCGGAGTTGTTGGAGCGCGAGGTCCGACGCGCCGCAAGGGCCAGGGACGCACCCGCCCTGGAACGCCTCGCGCGCATCGTCCCCGAGAAAATCCCTCCTTTAATCCGCAGCCTCCTCCTCGAATCGTTGACCTTAGCGCAGGAAACCGCCGGAGATCCGTCCGGCCCGCAGTGGGCCGCCGCCACTTTGGAGGCGGCGCGGCGCACCGCTACAGACGACACCAGCGGAAACGCGCTGCTGGAATTCTGCCGAAGTCTCCCCCCATCCCGGAGAAAGGTCCGGCACGAGCTGAATACCCGCCTGGAACAACTCATAGCGTCGTTCTCCCGGGGCGGCATGCTCCCGGCCCTGAAAGGAAGCGACGCACTCGTCAGCGGATTCGAGCGGATGGGAGACCACTGGCAGCTCGTGCGACTGTATCAACTGCGGGGTACCGCGCGATTTTATGGCCTGTCCGACTATAACGGGGCCAGCGTCGAGTATGGGAGGATGTTGCATCGGGCCGAACTGTCCACGGACCCCGACCTCATTGCGCGCGCTCTGGCCGCTTTGAGTTCGTCCTACGGCGAGGAGGCACGCTACGACGAGGCTCTTGCGGTACTCTCCCGGCTGAAGCAACTGGCCGATTCCTCCGGATTGCAGTCCTGGGCGGCATTTGCGTGCAACTCCCTCGGGGCAACCTATCTCAAGCTCAACCAGCTTCATAACAGTCTGCAGGAATATTCGACCGCCCTGGCCGGAGCTTACCGGACGATGGATCACGAGTCGCTTGTCCTTGCGCTTGAGAACCTCGGCGTCGTCATGGAACGGATGGCCCGATATCCGGAAGCGCGCAGGTATTATGCGGAGGCGGGGTATCTCCAGACCACTCTGCTTTCCGATGGCACGCTGCGGACGACGCCGGAGACGGAGGCGCGCCGCCTGAACCTGCTGACCAAAGAAGGATCCCTGGCTCTGCAATTGAGGGACTTCTCCGAGGCGCAGTCCCATTTCGAGCAGGCGTTGCAGCGTCCCCTCGGGAGCATGAGGGAGGTGGAGGCCCGAGCACGCATCGGCCTTGCCCAGGTATTCATCGAAAAGGGTAGGCTCTCCGAAGCTGAGGGCGAGGTGAAAAGAGCCCTGGAGATCGCCGCCACCACACTGCCGGAAGTGGCCTGGCAGGCCCATAGCCTGTCCGGATTTCTCCTGGTGCGGGCGGGGGATCAGGAGGCTGCGCTGCGGCACTTCAAGACCGCCGCCGGGGTTCTGGAACGGATGCGGACCCGCATAGCCTCGCCGGACCTCCGCCGGTCCTTTTTGGCCCGGCGTTTCGATCCCTATCGCGAGATGATCCCGTTGCTGCTCAATCTGCGGAAAGCGCCGAACGAGATCCTCGCCGCCGTCGATCGCGCCAAGTCCATGACCTTGCGGGAGTCTCTTCGCGCCCGGGCCGATGCCCAGGATGCGCCGAACCCATCCCGGCCAGTCAACCGGACGCCCATTCCCTTGCCGCCCCACACCGCCACCGTGGAGTATTTCCTCTGCCCCGATCAGGCTTTCGCATTTGTTTCCGGCGAGAATGGGACGAAGGTCGTTCGGCTGGATGTTTCCCTGAACGAATTGGAGTCCTCTGCCGCAGAGTATGCCGAGAGTATCCGGACTGGCAGCACCGAGTCATTCTCAACTTTGTCCCGGGGACTGTATGAAACGCTGATCGGTCCCCTTTTGCCGGCGATCGGGGTGCCGTCGGTACAGGCTTTGGTTATTCTGCCGGACGGTCCCCTCCATCTCCTGCCGTTCGGCAGCTTGATCGATCCTGCCGGTCGGTACCTGCTGGAGAGGTATGCGCTGTCGTTTGCCCCTTCGCGCTCTGTCCTGAATGCCTGCCTTGCTGCCGGTAAGGCCGCAAACTTCACCCGGCGTGCCACGGTTCTGCTGATGGACGGCACCTCGAACCTCTCCGGGGCTGCACGAGAATTGGCCCGGATCGGCGCGCTCTTTGAACGGAACAGCAGGATTGCGACGTTTGCCGACCTGCGATCCCTGGATTCGTCCTTGGGGATGTTCGAGATCATCCACTTCTCCGGGCACGCGGAGGTGCGCCACGGCATGCCCGCACTGGTGTTCGGAGCGCGGCCGCATGAATCGCATCTGGAGAGTTCGGTAATCCATCGATGGCGCTTGACGCACAACCGGCTGGTCACACTGGCAGGCTGCAACACGGGGATCGGACCTGTCGCTGGGGGAGAGATGCCCTGGGGACTTGTGCCGGCGTTTCTGAGTGCCGGCGCCCCCGCCGTCCTTGCCACCGTCCTCCCCGCTGAAGATGCGGATACGTCCAGGCTCACGTCGCGCTTCTATGAATTGCTCGCGCAAGGTGGTGTTTCGAAAGCCGGCGCGTTGCGGGATGCGCAGCTGAGTCTTATCCGGGGCGCATCCCGTCCGGAGGACAGTCGCCCCATCACCTGGGCCCCCTTTGTCCTGGTGGGGGATCCCCGATAGTACGCTCCGGCACCTGCCTGCAAGTCTAACCCCATCCTTCCTGCCGGCCCCTGCAGCAGTCTCTCGCCTCCGGGCCCCGACAAAATCGCGGTGCTGCAATTCTCCGGTAGGCGAGTTCTGCCGAATTCCGTTCTTGGTAGATGTAGGCCCACTTAGCGGCTATGAGGTCGCGTCGGAGCGGTTGCCGGTCCCGGCGCTTCTACAACTCTCCAGGCATCGAGAGGACAGGCGAGTCCGCACGTCGGCGAGACCCCCGGTTGCCTGGGCTTTTTTCTGGAGTCCGATATGTTTGGTCCCAAATCGCTGCTTATGGTTGCGCTATCCATCGTGCTGATCTCCGTTGCGCTACCGGCGCAAGACAATCCGCCGCCGAAATGCTGCCCACGGTCACCCGAGCCGATCCCCACCCTCACAGAAGAGCCGGCCGCTCCACAACCGGTGCAAAGCGAGCTCATCGTCCCCCGGGCCATGCTGCAACGCCAGGGAATCACCCCGACCGAATTCATCGATCGTGTGTCGGAGGTCATGCTGCCGGGAAGGCCGGTCTCAATCGTGATGACTTCCCAGAATGTCATTAACCTGGCGGATCAGGATGCACGGCCTGCCGTTGCGGCTCAGGACGACGGACTGATCGCGGTTCAGGAGACACGACTTTTCCAGCAACCCCGTCACCGGCTCACGCCAGAACAGCTGGACAGGCTGAATCTGCTCTGGATCACCGACGGTCGGCTGTACATAAAAGTCACGTTCGTCGACACCGTGTCTCCCCTGCAGTTGATGTCAACGCAGTGGCCGTAATGTACAGTGCCCAGCGGAGTACATATGCATGGACCCGTGCCCTCAGAGTGTGTGCAGATAGCCCTCGACGTGATTTGTTACGAGATGCACTGCGGCAGGCTGAGCCAGGAGATGGTGGAGATTCTGGAGGAACATGCTGCCAGTTGCGCTTTTTGTCGTCAATACATCCGGCAGTTTAACGAGATGATCCACTCGGGCGAGTACGCGATGGCCGGATGCCGAGGGCATTCCATACAGTGACAGGGGGCGGGCCGGATCAACGCTGCACGGCGGGCCGCCGTGCAGCGCCCCTGTCCCTGCGCTCGTGACGGCCTACCCGGCGGGGAGCGCCTTCAGCGCGGCCGCGATCTTCCCGAGGGCGGGAGGTGGATCAACCGTTTCGTTCTTGACGATACCGGCGAACATCAGGCCATATCGGTGGCCGGTGCGGCGGCGAACTTCAGCAGGAAGGGCTACGGCATCCTCCCCCAGTTGCAGCTCGATCTGGACCGTCGCTCCCCGTGGGAGTTCCGGGTCGTCTTCAGGCCGAAACTCGAGCAAGATCCCGGTCAAACTCAGATTAATCGGGATGGGAAGCAGGGTGCCGCCCCGTTGCGCAACAGAAACCCGGGCGGACAGGCCGCTGCTCCTGTCCACAGCCACCCGCGCGGCTCTCCGGGCTTCATGGCCGAAGAGTTCCGAGGGCATCCGCAGGACCAGTTCGGCGCCCACCGAAGCCCCTTCCGGACGATGATCCACGAGCGTCGAGAAAAAGGCGCGAGATTCGCCGCGGTAGGAGAAAAATACCAGCGCTTGAGTTCCGCTGGTCAGTTCCCGGGTCGGTTCCAAGACATGCAGTTTGACGAGCTGCCCTGACAGCAGAACCAGGCGGGCGTGGCGGTAAGCCGCGACATCGTCGATCAAAAGGATTATGGCGTGGGCGTGCTGGTTGCACGCTTCCCACAGGGCTTCACCGGGATTCTGGTCGATGGGGCGCAGACCGTACTTTACGTGAGCGATTGACAAGTCCACGACGAAATCCTCCGCTGCCTATGTACAAGAACGTAAGAAATGGCAATTCAACCACCAGGAAACGGAGTTTTCTTGCTTCACGAGTCCCCGCTGGACCGCTGCGCCCTCCTTGAACCGGTTGCGCCGCCTCCCCGGTCCAGACTAATCTGGCACGGTGTATGGCTCGACGCTGTTTCTGAGCGCGTTTTTGCTCTTCTGGATTCAACCCCTGCTGGGAAAGCGCCTCCTCCCCTGGTTTGGCGGGAGCCCGGCCGTCTGGACCACCTGCATGCTGTTTTTCCAGGTGCTCCTGCTTGCCGGGTACGGCTACGCGCACGTCCTGGCCCGCCGTTCACACGGGACCCAGACCGTGCTGCACGCCCTGATGCTCGCGCTGTCGCTGGCGACGCTCCCGGTGCTTGCGGCCACGGCATGGAAACCCGCAAGTGCGAGCCATCCGCTCCTGCGGATCCTGGGGCTCCTGGCTGTCGGCGTCGGTTTCCCGTACGTCATGCTCGCCGCGACCACCCCGTTGTTGCAGTCCTGGTTCGGCCGGAGCCGCCCGGGCGCATCGCCCTACAGGCTCTATGCACTTTCGAACGCGGGCTCGCTGCTGGCCATTCTTGCGTTCCCGTTCCTGATCGAGCCTTCCATCCCGCTCCGGAGCCAGACCTGGATCTGGGCGGGGGCATACGGCTTATTTGCCGCCCTCTGCGGGTGGTGTGCCCTCGGCTACGTGCGCGTGGCCCGGACGAGCGTCAGCGAGGGCACGGGTCCGATGCGGGCTCCCGCCGAGCGGGAACCGAGCGTGGCGCAGCGGACCCTCTGGATGCTCCTGCCCGCATGCAGCTCGCTCATGCTGTTGTCCGCGACAAATCAGCTCTGCCTGGACGTCGCCGCCATTCCACTGTTGTGGGTTTTGCCGCTCGGGGTCTATTTGTTGTCCTTCATCCTGTGCTTTCACAAGCCGGAATGGTATGTACGCCCACTCTTCGGCATCCTGTTGGCTGCAGGTCTGGCCTGGTCTTGCGACGTGCTGCTGGACGGCGTGTTTGCCCCGCTCGGGCGGCAGCTCGCCTCCGCCTCGCTCACTCTTTTCGCCGCCTGCATGGTCTGCCATGGCGAGCTGGTGCGGATCAAGCCCGGGACACGGCACCTCACCGCCTATTACGGGATGATCGCCGCCGGCGGCGCGGTCGGCGCGCTGTTTGTTACGCTCGTGGCGCCTGTCGTTTTCAAAGGATACTGGGAGTATCCCGCTGCGCTGCTGGCTGCGGGCGGGGTGGTCGTCGCCGTGGCGTATGTGGAGCGCACCCGGTTCGCGTATCGCGGCACGTCCGTCCGAGCCTGGATCCTGCTTTGCGTGCCGCTGGCGGTCCTTGCGGTGACGCTTGGATCGTACCTCGAACTTGCCATGACCGGGAATCTGGAGATGGTGCGGAGCTTCTACGGCGTCCTGCGCGTGTTCGAGACCAACCGCGGCGACCCGCGCTTGCACCGCGTCACCCTCATGCACGGCCGCGTCCAGCACGGGTTCCAGTACCAGTCCGCGTTCAGGCGCAATTGGCCCACTTCCTACTATGGTCCCGCAAGCGGCATCGGCCTCGCATTGCGCTATCACCCGAAGCGGGCCGAAGGCTCGAAGAGTCTCCGGATCGGCGTCGTCGGACTGGGGGCGGGGACACTGGCAAGTTATGCCCAGCCGGGCGACACCATGCGCTTCTATGAACTCAACCCCGATGTCGTGCGCCTTTGCCGAAAGTACTTTTCGTATCTGACGGGCAGCGCCGCGCAGGCGGCTATTGTCTTGGGAGATGCCCGGATCTCGATGCAGCAGGAAAACGCACGGGGCGAGGATTGGCGCTTCGATGTCCTTGCCGTGGATGCGTTCAGCGGCGACGCCATCCCGGTTCACCTGCTGACGCGCGAGTGCGCGGAGGTTTACCGTTCCCATCTGCAGCCGGACGGCATTCTGGCGCTCCACGTCAGCAGCAGGTACTTCGATCTGACCCCGGTCGCGCGCGGCCTGGCGCACGGGATTCCGTGGGAGAGGGCCGAGGCGTCGCTGGTGTCAGGCGCGCGCCGCGTGGACGAGGGGATCGAGGCCTCGGATTGGGTGTTGCTGACCGCAAATGCGCAGTTCTTGAGGACCGCGGCAGTCCGGCGGGCGATCCGGCCCTGGACCGAAGATGATCGACCGACGGAACTCTGGACCGACGACTACAGCAATCTTTTTCACCTGCTCCGGCGCGGTGCCAGCCTGTTTTAGGTCACGCCTTGCAGTCGCCGTTCGGGGCTGAACTGCCTTTACCGCCGCCTGCAGGCGTGCTAACCTACGCGACGTTGCAGCGCACCCCCGCACGGGCCCATAGCTCAGTTGGTTAGAGCAGCTGACTCATAATCAGCGGGTCGCAGGTTCGAGTCCTGCTGGGCCCACCAATAAAATCAATAGTTTGTAGCCATACTATTTGGGATTTTGGCATCAACGCGGCGTTTTCTAAGCTCGAATGGACTTCCAGCCGACCAGACTGTGATGCTACCGCTTCGGCTGCGGCCCTATTGTACACGTTAACCGAATCGTTGGGTGCGGGCTTTGGGGTACACTCCGCCTATTGCAGCAGGTGTGGTGGTGTCCCCAAAACTGCATCCAGCGATGGGGCCTAGACGTAGACCACAACCGCAGTTATGACGGAGACTCCGAAGGTGACATCGCTGCTTGTCCCTCTCATCCCCCTTCTGGGTCATGGGTTTCCTCGCCCTCATCTCCCTGCTGCCTGACTGGTACGCCGCAGGACACTCTCCCCGATTGGAACACGAATTCACACGGGGAGCGTTCACCGCGGCTTCTGAGCAACAAAACCCACCAGGGGCTCACGGGTGTTCCTGTCCTTGCCAAAATCGGGGACTCCGGGCTTTTCCTCGTACTTGAGGACGCGAAAGCCCTCGAAGATCTTCGGCAGCTCGCCGGATTCGTATCCAAAGGGATAGCCTCCCGGCGTTATGTGGCTGGCGACAATCACCACAACCCCGCCCGGCTTCAACGCGTCGCGCACGCGAACCACGCTGTGCTTCTCCATCGCATAAATGATGGCGATAAGGTCCCACCGGTTCATTCCGAAGTCAAACTCCTCATCCGCGGCGTGGACCGCATTGATCGAAAGGCCGAGGCGGGCTGCTTCGGCCCTTGCCTTCCTCACTCCCACTTCGGAGACATCAAAGCCGGTTACCTTCCAGCCTTTTCGGGCAAGAAAAATCGAGTTTCGACCTTGCCCCATCCCGACGTCGAGCGCGTCCCCCAGCGCAAGTCCTTCGACGGCTCGGACCAAAAATTCATTCGGCTTCGTATTGAACTTCGGCTGACCGGAGTAGACCTGGTCGTACAGCTCCGCTTCGTCGTACGCAACAACCAGCCGCATTGTTTTTTCGGCGGCCTCCTCGCTCAGACCGTCCGATTTGAGCTTGCTCCTGTAATTCTCCAGCGCTTCATTCCACTTGAGCTTCGCGTTGGCCGGCTTTTCCTTCCACTGCAGGAACGCTTCAAATTCGGCTCGGCCGCGGGTTTGGCTCTGGCCGGCTATAATCCAGGACGAGAACGGAAGAAACGAAAGCAGGGCTACGCAGACGAACCGCAGCATGTCCTCACTGCGCGCTGGCCTGGTCATGGATGATTCTCCAGCCGCTCGGGCCGCGACGCTGCACGGGCGTAAACAGTCCGGTGGATTTGCCTGCGGCATCTGCGGCCCTGTCGATTACGAGGGCAAAACCGTGATGATCATCGGTCACCGTGCTACCCAGTACGGCCTGGAGCACTGGATTAGCGGGCTGCCGATGGAAATGGCGATTACCGCACCCTGGCAGTGGCAACCCGGATGGACCTACCACCTAACCCAGCTCGGACCATGAATACCACGTCCAGCCGCTCCGTGAAGTAGCTCAACGTGTCGTCTCCGGAGGAGCGCCGCACGGTCATCCCCCGCCGAGCCGACGATCGGACCAGCGCCTCCACGGCACGAAAACCGACTTCCCGCAGCAGCCGCGCTGCCAGCAGAGCGCGCAACAACACACCCGCCGCAATCTCCGGGCGAAGCCTGACGTCCCCCGGCCCCCGCAGACAGCTCGCCCATCCCCGATACCGGGCCGCTTAGCGCAGGCACTGTCGTGTCCCCGGGCGTTTCAAATCAGCCGTTGCCTGCGTGCCAACGCCAGAAGTTTCGCGTTCGCCGCCAAGACCTCGCGCACCGCATCCTGGTAAGCCCGCCCCGCTCCCGAGTAGTCCCTTTGAGCCTTCGCGCCCTCGCGTCTTCGCGTCAAAGGAACCGGGATTTCTCTTGACTTACGCCGTTCCATCCCCCGAAGATGGCCCCAAACTCACGTGAAAGTTCCTTACTCCAGATCCTCAGGAGGGATGCATGAATCCCGATACCCGCAGGACGATCCTCTTTTTGGGCCTGATACTCGCATTTGCCGTGCCGGCGTTCTCTCAGCAGACGGGCGGCTCCATCCTCGGCGTTGTGAATGATGCATCAGGCGGAGTTCTCCCCGGAGTCACAGTCGTGGCTACGGAAACGGCTACCGGCGTGACGACGAGAGTGGCTACGGACCATCAGGGCCAGTACCGTTTCCTGGCCTTGCCGGTGGGCCGTTACCGGATCGAGGTCACGGCGAGCGGATTCCAGAAGTACGCCGCCAACGACGTCGTTCTTACCGTCAACGAGCAGCGCCGCGTGGACATTTCCATGCAGGTTGGAAACCTCAGTGAATCGATTGAGGTGACGGCCAATCCGGTTCAGGTCGAGACCACCAACACCCAGATGGGACAGGTGGTCGACGATAAAAAGATACTCACGCTGCCGCTCAACGGGCGCAGCTTTGTCGACCTGCTCGGGCTTCAGGCCGG
Source organism: uncultured Acidobacteriota bacterium (assembly GCA_963773605.1). Classification (GTDB taxonomy): domain Bacteria; phylum Acidobacteriota; class UBA6911; order UBA6911; family UBA6911; genus CAVZBT01. The sequence continues at coordinate 92,547 of CAVZBT010000018.1, read as the reverse complement.
GGTTGCTCCGTCAAGCGCCGGCACAGGTTCGAGTGCCAGCGTGTCGGGCGGACTCTCCGCGGGTAACCAGTCCGTCAACGGGCAGCGCGAGCAGGCAAATTCCTTCCTGGTGAACGGCGGAGACGTGGGGGAAGGCAGAAACTTCGGTACGGCGGTCATTCCGAATCTCGACGCCGTGTCCGAGTTCCGGCTGATCACCAACAGCTTCGATGCCGAGTACGGCCGGTTCAGCGGCGCGATCATGAACGCCATCACGAAAAACGGGACCAACAGCTTCCACGGCACGGCGTTCGAGTTTCTGAGAAACAAACAGCTGGACGCACGCGGATTTTTCGATCCCAATCGCGCGGATCTGAAACGTAATCAGTTCGGCTACGCGATGGGCGGTCCCCTGATCAGGAACAAGGTCTTCTGGTTCACCGATTATCAGGGCACAAGGGAAATACAGGGGGTGAGCACCGGCCTGGTTACGGTTCCGACAGCCGCGCAACGGGGGGGGGACATCGGCGTCAGCAACCTGACAGGGACGGTGAGCGGCCCTCATTGGGCACAGGTGCTCAGCCAGCGCCTTGGGCGTACCGTCGCCGCCGGGGACCCGTACAGTTCTGTCTTCCCGGACGGCGTGATTCCTGCCGAAGCCTATTCTGCGGCGGCGAAGGGTACGATGAAGTACATCCCTCTTCCCAACTCCGGCGCAAGCTCGTATGCGAGCGCAGGTGCGAATCGCCGCATCACGGACGAAAAGATGGGTCAACGTATCGACATCATGACCCAGAAGGTCGGCAACTGGTTCGTTTACTATCACTTCGACGACTCATCCGATGCCAATCCCAATGCCGGTTCCAGCCTGGGTGGCTTCCCGGCTACCACGGACAGACGGGCCCAGCAGGCTGTGCTCAGTAACATCAAGACCTTCGGCCCGAATGCGGTGAATGAGGCCCGCGTGAGTTTCATGCGGACATCGGTTCACCAGCTCAATCCCGGGGATCCGAGCGTCTCGCTCTCCAGCCTGGGATTTGTAACCGGAGCTAACACGCTCGGCATTGTAAATTCCGGAACCGGAGAGGAAGCCGTGCCGATCATCTCCACGAACACCTTCAGTTTCGGACGAGCGAACCCGACTCTGGTCCAGCCGAACAACAGCTGGAGCTTCTCGGAAGGTTATTCGAGGCTCCACGGGACCCACACCATGAAATTCGGCGTGGAAGGCCGCTATCTCCAGATCAACGGGCGCAACTATTATGCGCCGAACGGCATTTTCGCATTCGACGGCTCCGAAACAGGCAGCGATTACGCCGACTACTTCCTGGGAGCTCCCCGCGACTACACACAGTCGAGCCTCCAGGTTATAGACTCCCGGACGAGGTACTTAGGCATCTATGGCCAGGATTCCTGGCGGGTGCGGCCGAACCTCACCCTCAACTACGGGTTGCGCTGGGAATTCAGCATGCCGTGGTACGACATTTACGATCGGCTCAACGCGATCATTCCGGGCGTGCAATCGACTCAGTTCCCAACCGCGCCGAAGGGTTGGCTTGTGCCGGGCGATCCCGATGGCCAAGGCGGTACCCTGACCAGGACGATTGCACCCACCGACTACAAGAACCTTGCGCCCCGGCTCGGCCTCGCCTGGTCTCCGCAGACCAAGGACGGCGTGCTGGGGAAAATACTGGGTGGTGGCAAGACCAGTATCCGGGCGTCCTTTGGCCTCTACTACACGGCGGTCGAAGACTCGGGTACGTTCCAGATCTGGGGTGACGCTCCCTACGGCCTCTACTGGGTTTCGATCTCACCGCCGCTCTTCGAGACACCGTTCCTCACCCGTGCTGACGGCACTTCCCAGACGCAGCGATTCCCCTTCGTTCTCCCAGCTCCCGGCGATCTGAAAAACAAGACCATGGACTATTCGGTCTTCCTCCCGATTTCCAGCTCACCGGGAATCGTTCCGAGCAACGGGCTTCCCTACGCGGAGCACTACAACCTATCCATCCAGCGACAGCTCAGCCGTTCCATGGTGATGACCATGGCGTACGTGGGCACCCAGGGACACAAGCTCATGTCCTTTATCGAGGCCAACCCCGGTGACCCGAACCTCTGCATGAGCCTGCGCGGCTCCGGCGTGATGGCAGGGACCGTGCAATGCGGTCCCAACCAGGAGAACACGATCTTTACCAGGCCCGACGGCAGCAAGGTGTACGGAACCCGCACCATTCTGGGGAACGATTTCGGCCATAACGACTATCAGATTGCGGCAGCCAACTCCAGCTACAACTCGATGCAGCTGACCCTCGAGCGGCGGGCCGCGAACCTGAGCTTCCTGGCCGCCTACACCTTCGGCAAGTCGATCGATAATTCGTCTGCGTTCACGGCGCGGATGAATTACTCGAACTACGCCTTGAGCCGGTCCCTTTCCGCTTTCGACGCCACGCACAATTTCGTCGTGAGCTACAACTACACGCTCCCCTTCGCCAGGCTCTTCGGCGGTGGGCCGCGGCGCCTGGTCGAGGGCTGGAGCCTCAACGGCATCACCCGGTTTGCCACCGGCTTCCCGATAACGCTGTCGCAGAGCGGCGACCGGTCGCTGGTGGGCGCGTCGGGCATCGATGTGCCGGACCGTGTCGGAGACCCCGTGTTCCACGAGCCGCGTGAGACGACGGCCCATACCTACTTTGATAAGGGTGCTTTTGTTGCCGCGCCGCTGGGGAGGTTCGGCAATGCAAATCGGCGGTTCTTCCACGGGCCGGGCACCAACAACTGGGACTTTGCCGTACACAAGGACACCCGGGTCACGGAGAGGTGGTCTGTACAAATCCGTGCGGAGTTCTTCAACGCGTTCAACCACGCGCAGTTCGGCACTCCGTCGGGGAGCTTTACCAGCTCGAATTTCGGCAGGGTCACAAGCGCGAGGGCTCCCAGGATCGGACAGGTGAGCATGAAGATCCTGTGGTAGGGAGCCTGCAACTCTCCCCTGTCTGGATCCACTCTTTGCCCGGGCCGCCCGCATGCGGCCCGGGCGTTTTTTGGGGCTTCGATTTTATCGTGCGGAAAGACCTGCCACGGAAGACAGCGAAGACACGGAAATCGAATCCGTAGTTTTCCGCCTAATGGTTCCCCGCGGCCTCGGGTGAACCGGCCACCATCACCTCGCCGAGCGGCCCCCGGTCGAGTCCGTTCCGATCGACGAGGTGCAGCGAGACACGGGCCGTTTCGTCCGGCGCCTTCACCGTTTGCTGAAGCGTAACCAGCCTGGCCGGCGTCACCTCGGCAAGATTCGCGGAACCGACGCGCATCCCGCCTCGGCCGTAAAAGCGCGCCTCGAGCTTGCCTGCATAGAAGACGCCAAATTCGCCGGAGAGTGCCAGACCATCCGAGGTCCTCGCGGCGGCCAGCGGTTGCCCGATTGCGCCCGCGTAGGTTGCCTCCTTGAAGTTGCTCCCCATGCGGGTGGGATACCATTGGGTCTCCATTGCGTAGCTCTCACCCGGGGCCAGCCGCACCATGGGGCTGTTCAGCTCGGCTTCGATGTAATAGATCGGCGGACGCGTGCCCTCCTGGGCGCCGGCCGGTGGCTGCTGCGGCGGCCCCGCTCCCTGTCTCGACCGCGGTGCTGTAGGCAGCCCGCTGGTATAGAAGATCACCGTGCCTTTGCCGGGATACTCCGCGTTCTTGTCGTAACGGAACCGCTCGACCATCGCGTATTTGCTGAGGCCGTCGACTACGGCTAGATATTCCGCCGGGGAATCGACCCACACCTCGCCGCCGAGCCCGACATAGTGCACGGTGAACATGCCATCGCGCACCGAATAGGTGGGATTGCTCGCCGGTCCCGTCCGGACGTGGTAGGAATTCAGATACGCGCTGTGAGGGTGCGCCGGGGTGAACGCCCAGTAGTCGGTGTTGAACTGGGCCGGGTCCTTGGGATCGTGCATGTTGTACTGCGAAACCGACTGCTCGGACCATTCCTGGGGGTAACCGCTCGTGTTTTTCATGACGGCGCGGAAGGCGATTTCCGGCGCATCGGCGCCGATCGTGATGTCGCGGATGTACTGCTGCCCGATCTGCGGGTCGGGAGGGCCCGTCAGCCTGACCGTGCACTTTTCACCCTGCGAAAGGATTGCGTAGCGGAAGTCGCCGCAGTCGAGCAGATTGCCCGGCGCGCCCGCCCAGTGCTGCTCGTCCTGCGAGCCTTCGGGCATCGGCCAGATCTTGTCGCCGCCGTAGTTGAACCAGCGCCGCTGCTGCGCCGACACCTCCGGCGGGAAATACTGCCCCTTCAGCTGCTCGTTCACCCAGAGGTAGTCGTAGCCGTCGAACGTGACCTGCATCAACCGGCCGCCCAGCTGCGGGACGATCGAGAGCTTCACCCAGGGGTTCGCCATCTGCACCGTCTTCCAGCCGTTCCAGGTGACGGTTTGCACCGTGCATTTTTCCGCGGCGGTGCCCTGGGCGAAGAGCGGGACTGCGCCGGCAGCCAGGACCAGCGCCAGAATGGGGATCCGGCTCACCGGAGCGAAATGCATCTTCTCAACGAACCTGCCGAAAGGAACTTTCATCGCGAGACCCGCTTTCGATGGACGCTTCTCGATCGTCACGGGCGCGGCTTCTTGGCCGCCGCCCGCGGCTCCGGCCCGTCGCGTCCGGTCTTGTTGCGAATGTATTCTCTGCGCTGTTTTATCAGCTCGGGATCGCTCGGGCGGCCGTACAGCTCGCTCGATTTGTACTTGCCGGTGCTCATAAGGATAGTCTGAATAAGCTGCCGACACCTCCGGCAGAGCTCCTCCCAGACCACGTCCTCCCCTTCCGATAAGGGGGCATTATGTTGACTGTGATGCTACCGCTTCGCCTGCGGCCCTATTGTACACCTTAACAGAATCACTGGGTGTGGGCTTTGGGGTACACTCCGCCTTATTGCAGGCGCCGTACTAGGGTGCGGCGGTGGCTCGTAGGTCACGTGGGGTTTGTTCGAAGCCAGCACGGTCTCGGGCCGCGCATCGGCGACCCTGCCCACGACAGCCAGGGGCAACGAGCGCCCCTCGAAGGAGTACCCGAAGGTGGTCAGGTGTACCCGCGGCGTTGCTCTTTCGACGGCGCGCAGAAAAGACATCACGTCGTCGTAGCGGCTGGTCTCCGTGTAGGCGGTGCGCTCCGCCCGCGTCTTCAGGTCCGCGAGCGCGGATCCGGGCGCCCGCCCCGCGGATGCGAGCACAGTGCCGAGAAGCACGAGTGCGAGGGCCGTGCGCATGTTCGCGAGGACAGCACACGACCGGCGGTGCCGGAACCATCGGAAACGAGGATCTTGGCAAAAACAACGCAGCCACGAAACACACGAAGACGCACGAATTATAGTTATGAGTTTTGTGGTTTTCGTGTATTTAGTGGTTGCATGAATGGAGGCAACATGGCGAGTGATACCGTAAGAAAACGCGTCTTGAAGACCGGAAAGGCAGCTGCGCCGGTTGGGCCCTATTCGCAGGGGATCCAGGTTGGGAACCTCGTGTTCGTGGCAGGCGAGAAAGGTATCGATCCGAAAACCGAAAAGATCGTCCCGGGAGGGATCGTGCCGGAAACCCGCCAGACCCTCGAGAATATCGGGAATATCCTGGCCGAAGCCGGGGCCACGTTTGACGATGCCGTCGCGTGCACGGTGCACATGACGGATCTCCGGGAATTCCAGCAGATGAATCAGGTTTATGCGGAGTACTTCCGCAACTCTCCGCCCGGACGCACCACTGTTCAGGTCCAGGCGCTACCTGCGGGGGCTCACGTTGAAATCACCGTGATCGCAGCGATCTGAACACGACGGATTTCACGGATTCAAAACCGAAATCCGTGGCTCGCCAGGGCCGCCGCGATCTCCGGGTGGACCGGGATTCCCTCCTCGAGATTCCTGCGCCGCGCCTCGAGACCACGCTCGCCGGGCAGCGTGATCGGGACTCCGGCGTGCGCGTGCAGCCACCGAGCGAGGTCGTCGGCCCGACCCGCGAGTGTGCCCGGCGCGCCCAGTGCTTCCGGGTCGATTGCGAGAAAGAACTTGGTCGAGCCCGGGTCCAGTCCCGAGCTGTCGACCTCGATCATCTCCTGCGAAAGCGGGCCGCCGGACAAGCCCGCCGTGAGCAGCTCGATCATGAGCGCAAGGCCGGCTCCCTTGTGAGCGCCACTGGGAAGGAGTCTGCCGCTCGCGAGGATCTTTGCGGGGTCATCCGTCGGCCGTCCTTCGCCGTCCAACCCCCAGCACACCCCTGATCCACTCGACCAGCTGGTCGAGCGAGACTCTCACGTAGCCGTCTTGGACCATAGGTCGTCTGGCCGCGCTACTGCTTCACGAGTTCCACGCGGCGGTTGCGGGCACGGCCCTCCTCCGAGTCGTTGCTGGCTACGGGCGTCAGCGGGCCCACGCCACGCCCAATCAGGCGAGCCGCGGCAATCCCGTGCCTGGTTACGAGCGCCTGCACCACCGCCTCGGCACGGGCTTGGGACAGCTTCGTGTTCAGGTCGAGCGAGGCGACGTTGTCGGTGTGGCCCACGACGTAGACCTTGAGGGCCGGATCCGCCTTGAGCAGTTTCGCAATCTCCTCCACCGCAGCATCCGATTCGGTCTTCAGCTCGGACTTGCCGGTATCGAAGTAGATGCCCGGTACCTCCACGTGACCGCTGGCCTTCAACCCAGATTGAAACAACTCGGCGTTTGCGACCACATCCTGGGCCATCGACTGCTTCTCGACGATGGTCAGCACGTAGCCCTTACCCCAGGCCGTGTCGACCTGTGCCCAGATCTCTTTGCCGTCCCGCGAAGCTTTCAGGACCGTGTAACGCTGGTCCTCGTACTGCACGCTCCCGCCAATCTTCGCTATGGCTTGCTGGTGATTCCGGATGATGGCCAGCGGGCTCGGCGCCAAATTCCCGGTCGTGGTCTGATATCTGACGTCGAAGCGTTTTCCCTCGACGGGGACCTGCGTTGCTTTGCCGGTCTTGAATACCACGCGGTCGAAATCGATTGCCTTGCACGACACGACGTACATGTTCTGCATACGGGTGAATAGCGGGTGGTCTTTGCAGCCCGCGGCATCCGCTTGTGGGGCCTGCGCGGCCGCCTGCAGCAGCGAACTCGGGATAATGAGGAGCGCGGTCACGAACAAAAAAGCAATGCATAGGGCACGGGTCATGCAGAATCTCCTTCTGGTCTAAGTCTGGTCCGCTCGATCTTATGCGATCTTCTTCCTGCTGGCCACAGATTCAACGCGGGAGTGTCACACAGTGGCGGCGGATCCGGGTCGGTGATTCCAGCGTACCCGTGTACGTCAGGTTAAGAGGGCTGCCCTGGTATTCGGGTTTGTACGTCCAGGTTACTTTCTGCCCGTCGACTTTCCGTTGTCAACACCTTCTGCCGCGCCGTTGCTCTAATCACGGCATCGCCTGAGCGGTCCAACACGAGATTCTTGTAGTAAAATCGCCGCCATGGTCGACTCTGAACCGTGGCTTGGATCGAAGTTCGCACGGTAACCACTAACCAAGGAGATAACGACATGTCCAAAGTCACTCGTCGTAATTTCTTGAAGATTCTTCGGCCGCCGGAGCCGGCGTTTTGATCTGCGGCACCGCGGCCACATCCCGCGTGTTCGGAGCCAACGAACGCCTGCGCATCGCGGTGGCGGGCGTCAACGGCCGCGGCAGCAGCCACATCAGCGGCTGCCTGGAACAACCCAACGTGGAAATCGCCTACCTGGTCGATCCCGACCAGAACGTGCTGGATCGGAGGCTGAAGGCCCTGGAGCAGAAGGTCCAGGGCAAATTCACCTGCAAAGGCGTGGCCGACGTGCGGCAAGGCGCTGGAAGACAAGACGCTCGACGCCATCTCCATCGCCACCCCGAACCACTGGCATTCGCTGATGACGATCTGGGCGGCCCAGGCCGGCAAGCACGTCTACGTCGAGAAGCCGATGAGCCACGACATCGCCGAAGGCCGCGTCGCCTGGGAAGCGCAGAAGAAGTACAAGGTGGTGGTCCAGCACGGCACCCAGAGCCGCAGCAGCGCGGACAACGCGGGACTGCACCAGGCCATTCACGAGGGGAAGTTCGGCAAGCTGAAGATCTCCTACGGTCTACGCCTGCAAGCCGCGCGACGGCATCGGCTTCAAGGAGCCCTCCGATCCGCCCGCCAACCTGGACTGGAACCTGTGGCGCGGCCCGGCGGTCATCGACCAGTTCCACGGGAACTTCGTCCATTACAACTGGCACTGGTTCTGGGTCACCGGCAACGGCGAACTCAACAACCAGGGCACCCACCAGCTCGACATGGCCTTCTGGGCGATCGATCCGAAGATGACGCATCCGCTGCCGCGCCATGGCCATCGGCGGCCGGTTCCAGTGGAACGACCAGGGCGAGACGCCCAACACGCTGTTCGGCATCGCCGAGTATCCCAACGGCCAATACGTGTTCTTCAACGTCCGCAACGTGAATTACAAGGGCTATCAGCAGCCAGGTCGAGAACGAGTACTACTTCGAGGACGGCGGCAAGATCGTGCGGGGGCAGTACTACGCCAAGGGCAGCGACAAGGGCGAGAAGGTCTCGGTGCCGCCCGGCAAGGTCACGCCGGGCGGCAACTGGGGCGCCTTCATCGCCGCCTGCCGCGCGGGCAACCCCGAGATGGCCAACGGCAACGCGGCCCAGGCGCATTACAGTTGCACGCTGGGCCACCTGATCAACAACTCGTACCGGCTGGGCCAGAAGGTGCCGTTCAACGCCAAGGCCGGCCGCTTCGGCGACAACAAGGACGCCTACGAGCACTTCATGAAACTGCACGCCATCATGCGCGACGGCGTCGGCGTGCCGGAGGACAAGGCCGAATACGTCGTCGGCCCGTGGCTGACCTTCGATGCCCAGACCGAGCGGTTCACCGGCGAATTCGCCGCCGAGGCGAACAAGCTGGTGAAGGACCCGCACCGTCCCGGCTTCGAAGTGCCCGCGGCGGACAAGGTCTGAAGCATCATTGTCTCTGTCCCCCGCTCCGTCCGGGAACGGGGGGCTCGGGCTGCCTCACATGGGTTCGACAGTTGCCGCTCGGTTCTGACCGGCGCTCCTGCACTTTTGTGCGGGCGCCCCAGCGAGCACGTCCCGCGCATTCCAGGCGCTGCCCGTTTGAAGCGGCGGTCGCGGACGCAGTGGTCATCGAGGTGATTTCCACACTCACTCGATTCGTTTCAGGAAGTCGACTGGCGAGAGGGCAGGTACCGGGGATCTCCGATAATAAGCGGTGTTGCGGGTGACGATGAAAGAGGCGCCGAAAGCCAGAGCCGCGGCAGCCTGCAAAGCATCTTCGAGGTCATGCATGGGGAATTCCAGGGCTTGCACGGCGGCGTCAGTCCCTGTCGGGGGGACCTCCACGAACTCCAGTAGTTCGCGGATGAACGGGCGGGCGTCCGGGCGTAACAGGTAGCTCAGATTGGCGATCGAGTGCCATGCAACGGCCGTTCGGCCGGGTTCGGATTCCGCCCAATGCAGCACCGCCGCGCTGCTTTCGAAAAACTCCGCGCGGTGGAGGGCCACGTCGAGCAGAAGATCGGTGTCCAGCAGAGCTCTCACTTGTCGTCTAACCTATACCTGGCTTTGAGATACGCCACGCGTTGATCATCGTGTGGGGAATCGGCGATGCTGAACTTTCCGGTCCAGCGCTCCACGAAGGAACTCCTCTTCTCGCCGGAAATAGGTACGGAACGAAGGAGATCCTCTACGAGTCCCGACACGGTAGTCTTCCGTGTCCTTCAGGTCGCGGTCGAGCAGGGCTTCGTAAATTCCGAAATGCAGCGGGCAGGTCATTCGTTGTCCCTCTAAAGCGGCGGCAGGCCGCCGCTCCCCAAATTGCTGTCGCGAATGTGAGGAAGAGGTTCTATCCTACAATAATCGCTACCCGGAAACGGCATGGATCGCGACCAGTTGCACCAGATCGTGAGGTCGCATCGCGAGAAGCTGGCGCGAGAGTTCGGCGTCAAATCGCTGGCTTTGTCTGGAAGTCTTGCAGGTGGTCAGGCCTGGGCGGGGGCAACTATCAGACCCTATCACCCTGACACCTCCACCGGGTTGTCTTGCAGTGGACTTCAAGTTGTATTCCGCCTGGGCGAGGTGATCGCTGTTCTAGGTACCGCTGACCATAGAGGAGGTTCTTCGCAGCACTCCTTGATGAAACTCATAACCTTCTTTGCAGCCCGAACGGAGCGCGCGCGGCACTGTCATTGCCCGGAACGAGATGGATCGCGATCACGTACGGCAGCTAATAAGAGCGCATAGGCTCTGCTTTGTTATGTAAAGTACTTGACACGATAATGCTTGTGTGAGACGATGGGTTTCGCCGCTGACAGACAACCCAAGGGGCCCCAATGCCATCACCCACCGACTTTGATGCACAACTCCGGGCCGCAACCGTGGCTCCTTTCCGGCAGGGAGCCCTGGCTTTAGAACGCCTCTATCGCCGGGCCAGGGAGGCGGGGCAAGCGGATGCTTTTCGTCAAGCCATTGCACGAGCACTTCCTTTGAGCGAAAAGAGCGCACTGCTTGACGCCTGGGGTTGTCGCCTCGACATCCTGCCGCTAGAGCAAGCCGTGGCGGAGGCTGAAACAGCTCAACGTGGTCCAGCCCAGGTATGGGGTCTTGCGATTTCGCTGAGCGTCATCCTGGGCGTGATATGGCTCGTATTCTCAGGAGCCAGGCCGCCTGTGCCCTCGCCTGAGGTTGCTTCCCCGCTGTTCTGGCTGGGATGGGCACCTGCGACCGCAGTAGTGATCCTGGCCTTTATTGGCGCCGCATCCCGAGATCCCGAGCGGCGCCGGGCAATAGGCGCTTCCTGTTCTGTGATTATCGCGTTGTTGTTCGTATCCTGGTGGCTGGTTGGGGGCAGGAAGGATTCGGCGTCGATCCTGGCAGCGCTGCACCTTCCCATCCTGGCCTGGATGGCTGTCGGGGTAGCCTCCACCGCTCGATTTCAGGAGCGCCCGGCCCAGCGCATTGCCTTCATCCTCAAATCCGCAGAGGCCCTGGTAGCGTCCGGCATATACGTGGCGGGCGCAGGAATATTCGGAGCGCTAACCGTGGGAATATTCGAGGTCCTCGGTGTGCATTTCCCCGAAAGCTGGATCAGCAGATGCGCGGCCTTGGCGCTCGGAATGATCCCGGTTCTGGGGATTGCCAGCACCATCGATCCGGGTCGATCGCCGGCCGGGCAGGACTATTCCACTGGCACGGCCCGGTTGATGCGCCTGTTGACCCGCCTGCTCCTCACACCGGTATTAGGAGTCCTGGCGGTCTATGTCCTCTGGTTTATTCCCCGCTATTTCTGGCGGCCGTTCGAGGAGCGGGCGGTGCTTATCATTTACAACGCGAGCCTGGCCGCGGTTCTCCTTCTGGTCGTCCTGTCGGTGCCGTATCTGAACGAGGAGATCTCTGCCTTCTGGTCAAAGTCGCTCCGGCGAGGGATCCGGGCTGTCTGCGCTCTGGCAATGATTCTGAACCTCTACTCGCTGTCAGCTGTGGTTGTCCGCACGCTGCGCTACGGGCTCTCCCCCAACCGCCACGCGACCATCGGCTGGAATGTGGTAACCCTCTGCATCCTGTCATCAATCACGATCAGCCAGTTCCGCGCCTCCACCGACGATTGGAGGGAGCGCTTCCAAACCTCCTTTGCCCGCTTCCTGCCACTGGCAACGCTGTGGGCGCTTTGGGTGCTCCTGGTATCCCCTTGGATTTGACGGACTCCGGTGTAAATGCGACATAATCTGGGAGCACCGTGAGGAACTCGAGAAGGACAGCGGGTGGAAACGGGTGGAAGAAGCTATTTCGTGCAATCCTGCTTCGCTCTCGGTTCAAGCGAACCAGGACTCTCCTGTTCCGCCCCCTTCGGGGGCAACGGCAAAGGCGGCTGCCACAGGCGTGCGTCACGCAAAGTGTGGGTTTGGCCAACGCTATTGGGGGCGGTCCTTGGGTGGCGCGCTTCTGAGCCACCAACCTCTCTGGCTGCCGCCGCTCCGCAGCCGACAAAAGTAGTGGGGATCACTCGAAAGCCCGATCCCGGGAACTCTTGGACAGAAATTGGCCGCCGGCACACGACAGGAGTGCGGTAACGGTGGATTTTTCGTTGAGAGACGTCCTGCCGACCGACTAATCTACGCAAAACGACTGTTTGACGACCTACGCGGAGTCGCATCATGAGAGTGATTCGCAGGCTTTGCCTCGTTCTCCTGGTTTGTTTTTCCCTTGTCGATTTTCAGCGAGCCGCCGAGAGCGGAAAGTTCATGGTGGGCGCGAAGATCTACGAATATAAGGGCGATTTTTCGTCCCTGGTCGCGGACTGGAGGAGGATCGGAATCAACACGGCATTCCTCAGCGCCGACCTTGCGGCGAAACCGGAATTGATGGCCCTTGCCAGGAAAAATGGGATCGCGACCTTTATCATTTTGCCGGTCTTCCAGAATCCGGAGAGACTGGCCGCTAATCCTGAAGAGCACGCCATCACCGGGCGCGGAAAGCGGGCCGAGGACGACTGGGTCAAGTTCGTCTGTCCCAATCGCGAGGTCTACCGGTCCGAAAGGCTTGAATACGTCCGACGACTGATCAGAACTTGTCAGCCCGACGGATTGAGCATCGATTTCATCCGCTACTTCGTGTTCTGGGAGAAAGTCTATCCCGACGCTCGGCTGGACCCTCTCGATTACGCCTGCTTCTGTTCCGTCTGCCTGCAAAAGTTCCAGTCAGACGCCGGTCTGGTGATTCCGCCGGAACTGGACACGGTCAGCCGGAAAGCAGAATGGATCCTCCGCGAGCACAAGCAAGCCTGGGTTTCGTGGAAATGCAGGACCATTACTTCCATGGTCGCCGCCATCGCAGCGGAAGCACGCAGACTCAAGCCCGGTATCCTGCTGAATGTCCACCTGGTGCCTTGGAGGGAGAATGATTTCAACCAGGGAGCCCGGTCCATTGCCGGCCAGGATGTAGAGGCCATCGCTCCGCTTGTCGATTATCTCTCTCCCATGTGCTACGCACACATGGTCAAGCAGGATGGGTCCTGGATCGGTTCCGTTGTGCGGGATATCGCGCGAAGAGTGAACAAGCCGGTCATCCCCAGCGTCCAGGTTAAGGAGGCATACCTAACGGAGAAGCTGACCCCTAAAGAATTTGCACGATACCTCGAAGAAGTTCGCAAACCACCTTCGGCCGGGGTTATTTTCTGGAATTGGCCGATGCTCGCAGAAGACGCCGAGAAGGCCAATATGGTGCCGTCGCTGAAGAGACCTTAAATTCGGGACATCGGCGTTCTGCCTTTGCACTGAACCCCATTGAAAAGGCAAGACGCTTTTCAGGCAACTCTTGCTGGGCGCCAACTCGCGGCTCGCCGACCAGTAAGCTCGCACCCCCTCTCGCAGCTGCCGATAGGCCCAGGGTTGCCGCTCAATTCTGTTCCGCGGCAGGTCCCTGGCGCATAGAGTTCAAGTCAGACCATATCCACTCGAGAGGAAGTAGAAGCGCTGCGTTGCGCGGGATGCGTGACCCTCCGCTCCCCGCGCGTTGAAAACGGGGCAGCAGAACGCTCGGCGGCCCACGTCTCGTCATGGCAGCGGGCGGGTACGCCAGTCGCCCCAACCCGACTTCGGGCCCAACGGAGCGCCCCGACGTCATGCCCGCTGTGCCGCTCCCGCTGCACAGCGGGCCCAATATCGTGACCGACTGTCAGCTCTTTCTTACGAGCGCGCGTGACGTCAAAGCCTGCCTGCGCCCGTCGCACTCATCCTCGACGACGGTGAAGATCAGCTTGTTATCGTCGGCCTTCCACGTGTACGTGCCGACCGGCCCCTGGCACGCGAATTCTCCGTCCTTGTCGGTAAGTTCGATCCGGTCACCCGATATTTTGTACGTTCCGTTTACTCCGGCACCGCTCGAATGCAGCACCCGAAAGGCTCCGCCTTCCTGAAAGGTGATCGTGAAAGGGTCGCTCTGGTAGGAGCCGACAGGAAACTCGGCGTTTTGGGACACTGCCCCGGCTATAACCGCACCGGTCAACACAAGCGCCAGGACGAGCAATGCAGCGGAACCGCGACACATGGCCATTTTCTCCTCGGGTTTACGGCTGATTTGCGGGTGGTACGACGGAGCGAACACAGCACTCCTCTCAGAGAGCGTGGCCCAGAACGACGGTGTGAGGGCCTGTAGGGACTGGGTGGGCCGTTATGTCTCCGAAGTCGGCCTCGCGGAACATCCTTTCCAGTTCACTGAATGTGTAGGCATCACCCGATGCGGTGCTCGCGAGCATCGTCAGACTGAAGGATGCGGCCATGGGCGGGGAGACGCGGTCCTCGTGGGGCACAAATTCGAGAGCGGCGACGCGGCCTCCCGTTTTGAGCGAGGCGTGCACCTTCTGGAGAAGGCTGACGCAGGTGGGTGCATCGAAGTGGTGGAGGAAGTTCGTAAGCAGGACGATGTCGTAAGGGCCTCCGTATTCGACTTCGAAAGCGCTACCCGGCAGAATGTCATAGCGGCCGCCAACGCCCGCCTTGTGCGCGTTCGCTTGCGCCACTTCGAGTACCGCCGCCCAGTCGACCGCCACGATGCGCGCCTCTGGGTTCTGTCGAGCGACTTCGATGCCGAATAAGCCGTGACCCGCAGCGATGTCGAGCACGGCCATCGGGCCGGAGCGTCCCCCGAGCACGATGGAGCCGAGCGGTCCGGCCATGGGCGCCATCATTGGCGCCATGCTGTGGGCGAACTCGACCCACACGGGGTTTTCCGGTTCCACCGTTCCCTCGCCGGGAAGTACCGTACGTCCGTTACGAACGATGTGCGCGAGGTGCAGGTAGGGCTCGATCATGGCCGGGTTACCCATGAATCGCGCCGTGGATGCGATGCAGGCTGGGGAGCGCGGATCGAGGAACATCGCGCTCGTGGTGGTGTGGCTGTAGCGGCCATCCTGTTTCGAGATGAGGCCGATCACCGTCAGGTAGTCGCAAAGAATGCGTATGCCGCGCTCGGAAGCCGAGCAGCGACGCGCGAGTGCAACGACGCTCCCTGGACCTTCGCCCAGTGCGCCGAACAGATCCAATTCAATTGCCGCACGCAACGCTGCCGTGCGCTGGTGAGCCGTCAGGGTGTCGAATACAAGCGCGGGCGAAGGCTCTGCCGGTGCCTGGGGCCGGGATGCCAAGGTCTACCTCCTTATAAATGGAAATCGCTTGATTCACAGCGTGCTACCCGTCCGTCATCCGCCTTTGATCACGGATTCATCCGTGCGGACGCTGAAGTCGTCATGCGTGTGGCGCACCGCCCTACCGTCGGGTCGTTAGCGGGCCGTGAGGATATTTGTCTGTTTCCTGTAATCTAACCCGAGAAAGACTTGGAGAAAGGTATCGGACGTCTATTGCGGTGTCAAGAGCTGCCGGTTCATGTAGTACAGTTTCATCGGGGTTGCGGTATAACATGCCTCCCTCGCTGAGGGAAGGGCGGCGCTCCGCCCTCGGGTGCAGACGAGCAACGCAGTCTGGATCGCAAGACCCGGATCCAGCCGGGCTCACGAGCGAGGTTCGACGTGCTCGACATATTCATCGATGCCGATGGCTGTCCCGTAAAGCAGGAGACCTTCCGCGTCGCCAAGCGATACGGCCTGCGCGTGATTGTTGTTGCCAACTCGCGGCTTCGTATCCCACACGGCGACTGGGTCGACCTCGTGATCGTCGAAGGGCAGTTCGACGCCGTGGACGACTGGATCGTCGAGCACGTGGCGGAGAACGACATCGTCATCTCGGCCGACATCCTTCTGGCTGCGCGCTGTCTCGAAAAAGAGGCCCTCGCGCTCGGTCACCGAGGTGATGCGTTCACCCAGGATTCCATCGGCGAGGCCGTGGCAAGCCGGGCGTTGCTGGCCCATGTTCGGGAACTCGGAACAATAACCGGTGGGCCCGCTCCGTTCGGGAACCGCGACCGATCCCGTTTCCTTCAGCGTCTCGACGAGACCATCCAGGCCGTTCGGAGGAGAGGGTAGGCCGCGTCCTCAACACCGTTCAGCTTCAGGCGCATGGCCTGGGCCTTGGCAGCCCGCAGCCGAGGTTTACTTCGGGCTCCGAGCCGGCGATGCTCACCCGGAGCGAATAACCCGGCATAACCCGGCCATACGTCGATTCGAATTCCGGCCGCTCTCCCCGCCAGCGGAGTTCTTCGACTGTGTCGAACACCGGGACATCGGTCCCCAATGTGGCGAGAGTCCGAAACAGCAGCGCTTCGTTCGATGCATCAAACAACGTCGAGGCGAGCAGCCGGGGATTTCGGACAGACGACGGCGTCCGGAATCGACCGGGGCCTGACGCCGAACTTCGCGACCACGCCCGCCTCATCCCGGACGACGTTGGTTCGCCGGTCGAGCTGAACGATCCGAGTCCCCGGAGACGCACTGGCTGAGATCCTTGTCCACCAAAGGAGTGCGCCGCCCCGTCGGGTGGGCGACGTTGGGACAGAGCCTGGGAACCACCTGCAGGATCATTTCCGCGACTCAGCCGGCCATTGGTGTCACAGCTGTAACTCCGCTTTCTCCGCCTAATCCGGCAAGGCCCGCGACACTGGCGGACCACGCCACGAATTTAACGAGCGGGAACCCGTGAAACCCGTGTTATTTTGAAGATCTCTTTTCACGAACGACGGATCACCATGAAATCAACCTGCGTTTGCCTGACTGTTCTTTGCGTGACGATTTTCACTGCCTCATGCCGCTCATACAGCGTCCCCCATGGACCGGACGCACAAACAAAAGCCACCCCGTTCAAAGTAGTTGGCTACCTGTCGGGTAGGAGTTTCCAGCGTATCGACGAGTTGGAACTCAACAGGCTCACCCATCTGAACCTCGCGTTCGCCAACCCGGACAAGGAAGGCAATCTGGTTTTCGATCGACGCTTCGATATTGCCCCCGTCGTAAAGAAGGCTCACGAGGCCGGATTGAAGGTATTCATATCGCTCGCAGGAGGCGGCCGCCCGGACACCGCGATCTGGAAATCCGTTTTGCTGCCGGAAAACAGGCCGGCATTCGTGAAACACGTCCTGGATTACGCCGAACAGAACAGCCTGGACGGTGTGGATGTCGATATTGAATGGAATCTTCTGCCGACGATCGGCGAACTGTACAACCCTTTTGTCGTCGAACTCGGGAATGCCCTGCATGCGAAGGGGAAGGGAATAACGTCTGCGCTCGGAGCAACACAACTGCATCCGGCGATCAGCCACGCAGCCCTCGAGGCTTACGACTTCATCAATGTGATGGTCTACGACAAGACGGGCATATGGAAGCCGGATGAAATCGGCCCGCATTCCCCGTACAGCTACGCCGAGGAAGCGATCGTATTCTGGACCGCGACGCTGAAGATCCCGGCCGAACGTATCGTTCTCGGTGTGCCGTTCTACGGATTCGATTTCACGCCGCCCGCCCGTTACATCGATTTCAGCGAGATCATAGGAGCGGACCCGAAGCTGGCGTACGAGGACTCGGCGGGCATGAGGTTCTACAACGGCATACCCACGATCGTGAAGAAGACGCGTCTGGCCAGAGAAAAACTCGGCGGCGTGATGATATGGGAGATCGCGTGCGACGCGCGCGGTGATTTGTCCCTGCTCAGGGCGCTGGACCAGACACTGCACGCCGGAGATTGCGACGTCAGGACGTTTTTCAGAGATGAAGACGGTGACGGGCTCGGCGACCTGGCCAAGCCCATTCAAGCGTGTCGGCCTCCCGCCGGGTACGTATCCGAAGCGCGCCGCTGAACAGGGCCTTGTGATTTATTCACGCGGATCATGTCCCGGCTCACGTTCGGACATAACCGCTCAACGTCCGCGATTCCGAAGGGGCTCTGCAGATTTTCGAGGGCGTAAGCTATAAGCTCGGCTTTGGATCCGCGGGCAGGCCTCTGTCGGCCCGCTCGATCTTCAAATTCCCGATAGGCGAGGCGCAGCGTGGAAAGGAAGTAATTGAACCATGGCAGGACATCGTGCTTTCCCTCATGCCAGCCGCCGGAACTGATTTTGAGAGTCTCGTAGTAGCTCTCTTTTGTCTGCTCGACCAAACGTTGCAGGCTCACATAGCGGCCGACATCGTAGCCCTGCTGATAAAGCGCCAGCAGAGTCAAAAGGCGCGTTGTGACCGCGTTTTTCCCGCCGCTGGCGCTGCTCCTCTCCTTCCTTGGCGTGTAGTTCGATGATTCGGATCGTCTGCGGGATCAATGGAACAACTGGGACGGGCCGTTCTTGGTTCGCGAACCCTGCATGGTCCACAGCGCCTCATTGAGGCACCTACCTGAAGCTGCCCAGTGCAGGCGAAATCGATTCATGCGGCCTGGCGGCCGAGATTTTGGCTTGAGGTCATGAGGTCGTCTGGAACGACGCCCTCCCGGCGGAGCTCAATCTGCCTGTCGGCGCGACTGCATCTTTGGCGGAAACGCTCGTCCAGGTAACCAACGAAACAACGTTGGGGCCAGCACTGCGCTTGCATTACCAGCCTCCCTTGCCGACGCGGAATACTCCCGCATGACCTCGGGGCATATCTGAATGCGTGCTTTGCTGCTCTGTCAGGCGCGTTTGAATCGCGTGAGGGCGGGGGCGGCCGGCGACTGGAGGGGCCCGGCGAATTGAAAGAAATCCTCGATCTCCTTCCGTTTGGACTCTGCGTAGGATTTCAACCGCTGGTACTCCTCATCCCCCATCCGCAACAGCTCTAGCACATTGCGCTCATCCTGGTTGGGGCGCCGATCGCCGTCATATCCCACACCGGACAGCCGCGCAATGTTGTCGGCGATGGAGACGGCGGCAGCAATAGGGACACTCGGGTCCGCGGCCGAGTGGTGCTTCCGGACTACGGCAGACAGGGCGGACGGGAATCCCCAGCGCTCGGCCAGGGCCGCTCCCAGGGGAGCGTGGCTGATTCCGTAATACTCCTGCTCGAGCGCCGATAGGTCAGGATCCCGTTCGTTCCTCTCCTGGGCGAAAAGCAGGCTGTAGTGCATCGGCTCCTTTTTGAAATACACCACCTTTCCCAGGTCGTGCAACAGGCCGCAGAGAAACGCGAAGTCCGATTCCTTCCGGGTAGCCCTCTTCTTCCAGATTTCCTGCGACAGCATGGCCACGCCGTACGAATGCATCCACAGGCCGTTGATGTGTGCGGCTTCGTACTTCGCGCCCCGCCGAAAGGTGTCGAAAATGCTCATTCCGATCGCCATACCCTTTACAAGGTTCAGACCGAGCAGCGTGATTGCATGCGCTATGGATTTCACCTCGGAACGGAAGCAATACAAGGGAGAATTCGCAAACTTCAGTAGCCGGGCCGAGAGGGACTGATCATGGAGTATAAGCTCCTCCATCTGCCCTGCCGTGGCTTTTTCGTCATCCAATATCTGTATGATGCGGACCATCATCGCGGGGATGGTCGGCAGGTCGGAATTATAGTCGACTTTCAATTTCGATTTGAGACTGACAATACCTGTTGGACTGCTCATGAGACTTATTCAGACCTGTTTCGTGACAGCGGATTTGCCCGCCATCATACTCATCGTCCGAAAATGTGCGCCTCCTTAGTCGCATTTCATAATTTACGGTGACTATTCCCTGATTAACGCTGCCGCTGCGACCGCCCCATCGGCCGCTACTGTCACGACGGCATTGTGCAGGTCGTGAAGGGCCATTGATAGGGCTTGTCGATGGCCTCAGTAGCGTGCCTGGAACGCGAATAAGCCCGCTTCATCGGTTATGGCATAGCCCGCACGCTGTGGCTATGGGCTGGTTCAGCGACGCGAGGACTTCGGCTTCGCGCTGAAACCGGGCCAGCCGTTCCGCATCGCTGATCCGTAGGCTATCCGAGCGCCGTACTGAATTAACCTAGAAGTGCGGTGTCAAGTCCCTTGCCCTATTCGGATCGGTTTGCCGCGATGAAGCCGGCCCTGAGGTTCCTGAGTGCCACTTGTTTGCGGCTGGACATCCTGCACGTGCGTGACCGCCCTTCGGGGCGGCCCTTGTCTTTGGCTCTCAACCGTCGTTTCACGTTAAAAGACGAAATCCTCTCCTCCCCTGCCCGTTTCCGTTGTAGGATACTGCCGCTCCGCATTTCCCTTGAAGCAGGCTCAGGCGGGTAGGCAGTCCGCCACTCACCTGTCTCGTGTTAATCCCCATGCAGTGTGGGAAAGCTGCTTCTGAGAGGAGCCAGCCTGACGATCAGGGAGGAACTGAAGGTGCAGCCGATCCTGAAGTCCGTTAAGCTCGCCAACGTCTGCTACGACATCCGCGGCCCTGTCATGGACCGCGCGCGGCAGATGGAGGAGGAGGGGCACCGCATCGTGAAGCTGAACATCGGGAATCTGGCGCCCTTCGGGTTCGAGTCCCCCGAGGAAATCGTACAGGACATCATTCACAACCTGCCCGCGGCCTCGGGCTACTCCGACTCCAAGGGGATCTTCCCGGCGCGCAAGGCGGTGATGCACTACACGCAGGAGAAGAGGATCGCCGGCGTGCAGGTCGACGACATCTACATCGGCAACGGCGCCTCTGAGCTCATCGTCATGGCGATGCAGGGGCTGCTCAACAATGGGGACGAAGTCCTCATCCCGGCCCCGGACTACCCGCTCTGGACCGCGGCGGTGAGCCTCGCTGGCGGCACGCCTCGCCACTACATCTGCGACGAGCAGTCCGACTGGCTCCCCGACCTAGCCGACATCCGCGCGAAGGTAAAGCTGAACACGCGCGCCATCGTGATCATCAACCCCAACAACCCGACCGGCGCCCTCTACCCGCCCGAGCTGCTCCTGGAGATCGTCGAGATCGCGCGGCAGAACGAACTCATCGTCTACGCCGACGAGATCTATGACAAGGTGCTCTACGACGGCGCCCGGCACGTCTCGATCGCCTCGCTGGCGGAGGATGTCCTGTTCATCACCCTCAACGGCCTCTCGAAGAACTACCGCAGCTGCGGCTTCCGCGCGGGGTGGATGATTGTTTCCGGCCAGAAAAAGCACGCGCAGGACTATATCGAGGGGTTGAACATCCTTTCCACCATGCGCCTGTGCGCAAATGTGCCGGCACAGTACGGGATCCAGACCGCGCTGGGGGGCTATCAGAGCGTCAACGATCTCGTCGCACCGGACGGGCGGCTGACACGGCAGCGCGACCTCGCCTGGAAGCTGCTCAATGAGATCCCCGGGGTCAGCTGCGTGAAGCCCAGGGCGGCGCTCTACTGTTTTCCGCGCTTCGACCCGAAGGTCTATCCGATCGCCGACGACGAACAGTTCATCCTCGAGCTGCTCCAACAGGAGAAGGTTCTCGTCACCAAGGGCACCGGCTTCAGCTGGCCGAACCATGACCACCTGCGCCTCGTCTTCCTGCCCCATGTCGACGAGCTCACCGAAGCAATGCGGCGCATCGCGCGATTTTGCGAGGCCTACCGACCCCGGCACGGGGCGTAGGGCCAGCCGGGAGGCGGCAGCCGCAGTCCCCGAACGCTCCACCCCAGCCCGAGTTCGGCCCGGCAGCGGGCTTCCACGCGGAGCTGAAAAAGCGGGGTCGAGGAGTATTTCGTCCGTACCGGCGAACGGATTTCGGTCTGCCCGTTACGGCAAAGAGACGCGCTGAGTGGCCCGCCTGACTTCAATCAGCGATGAGCTTTCCCAGTTTGAGAACGGTATTCCAATTGCGGCCTGTGCATCGTGTCTTGAGCTTCTTTTCGATGAGCGCATTCGTCAGACGGGAGCGTCCGATACCGGCCGGGTAAAGGATGTAGAGCTGTCTTCCTCCGGCCTGAACGAACTCGGGACCCGTGATGGCTGTCCGAAGTGCGTCGATATCCCCGGCCGGGGGTGAATCCTTTACAAACATGGCGATGAGATGACCAGGATCGCGTGCGGCCTCCTCGGGGAACGGATTGGCAGCAACCACGGCCTTCCATTCCGCGGCGGAGCGGACGAAAAAGTCTGTCTGAAGGGCGAGCCGCCTTGCCGCCTCCACCTCCAGGGAGCGCTCCAGCTGCGCTCCAGATCTGGCGTCCGTTCGAAAAACGAGGTTACCGCTCTGAAGCAGCGACCGTGGGTCGAGCAAGCCGAGGCGGGCAAGGAGATCGCGCAGGTCTGCCATCGCGACCTGCTTGTACCCGCCAACA
Organism: uncultured Acidobacteriota bacterium; assembly: GCA_963773605.1. GTDB lineage: Bacteria > Acidobacteriota > UBA6911 > UBA6911 > UBA6911 > CAVZBT01. Next base: position 70,401 of record CAVZBT010000018.1, on the reverse strand, counting down.
TTGATGCCTCTCAGCAGCGCCACATAGGTCATCATGGCCGGGTTTATGCGGGAGGAGTTTGGCTCGTGGCGACATCTGTTCCGATCACGGCCCCAGCCAAGACTAACGAATTAATCAAGGCCACAAAGACTGCCCCGGCAATGGTGCCGGGCTCTCTCTTTGATCCCTTCTTGAGCCCTTCGAACGAAATCAGGATTGAAACGATGCCCCATGCGACGGCGAACACAAGAGGGACCCAGAGTGCTGAGCTCGACGGAATTATCCTCTGTAGCGCGTGCCATGCTGCCGAAATTGCTCCGGTCATCGCCGCAAAGTTCGCAAGCGCTTGCACCGTCAAGAAATCACTTACCGCGGACTTTGGGTCAGTGCCACCTGAAGCGTCCAGGGGGGAGTCCGCAGCTGTCGTTGTCTTGAACAGGTTCATGACTGCCATGTGAGCCTCCCTTTTCAATTGTCTCGGACCAGTTCGCCCTCAATCCGGGAAAAGAAACAAACGCGAGAGCTTAACGAGAGTTGCGCCGATTATCGACCCCGGGGGTCTGGATTCACAACCAATTTGCCGCGAGAGCCGCCTGAGGGCGGTTTCCGGCCCCCGGGCAGATTCTTCCTCCTTTGCCTGCGCGGCAGGCCCGCTACGCTTCTTGCGCGAGGTTCGGAAAGGGCCGGGGTAGGGGCCCCACATTACGATAAAACCTGCAGATTTGCAGATGAGGTCACGCGGGCGGCGGCCGCGAACCGCGTGCTGAAGTGCGCTCGTGATTTTGCACAGGCCGGCCGACGTTCCGCAGTTCGCGCTCGATCGGCCACTCCTCGCCGAAGGCAAATTTGAAAAACACGAAAATGTTCAGGACAGGGATGAACATGAGGTATCCCTTCAACGGGCTATACCCCACTCTCATGAATATGTTGACCCATGGAATGGTAATCAGTACCCCAACTATGAACAGGATGGTAACCACCTCAGGAAAGCCCAATCCCAAAGAGTTCAGGGCCTTCTCGAACGGGTCTAAAAGCAGATGGAGCAGGTTATGGATAGGGTCGAACAATGCGTGCGCTCCTTTCCGTGTTGCGGTGTCAGCGAGTAAACTGCGCACCCGAGTGATCGCAGTTTACCTCTCGACGGCGGAGCGCGCAATCCGGCCAGGGTATCAGTTACTCACCGTGACGGAATCGAAACGGAGGGGTGACAATGCCGGTCTTACGCGCAGAATTACTATTCGCTATACCTCAGACCTCTGGAGTACTGAAGCGGCCTTTCGAAAATGCTGGTGTAGGAGGGCTTTACAGGTTGTGTACGAGGGCTTTACAGGTTTCCGGTTGGGTTGCTCGTCGGGCTCGCCAAAGTGGCCACCCCCTCTATGTCATCCCAAGTCATTGATACGAGAGCAGTTCACACCGTTTCTCGCCCAAGAAGCAACTGCCATCCTCGGGCTGTGGCCAGCAAATTGCTCCAATTGGGCGGGATTGTTTGTCTCTGCGGCTGATTTCTGCGTCGGCTCTGTCAGGAGATCGTTGAAATGGCCAGTAAAGAGCACATCCAACCGCTGATAGCAGCAATTGCGTCGATGAGCATGACACCGTGGAATCTTTGGAGGATGGAGCACCCGAATATCCTCCCTGACCTTTTGGGTGTGGCACTCCCGGACGTAAACCTGAGTTTCGCAGACCTGAGCCACACGGACCTCAGCCATGCTGACCTCAGCCGGACAAACCTCCATCATGCGACTCTGCAGCACACAGATCTCAGTTCAACGAGTCTTCAGAAGGCCGATCTCAGTGAAGCAGACCTGAGCTATTCCATTCTCAAAGGTGCTGACTTGGGAGGCGCGATCCTGCGCAATGCAAAATTGCGCGGGACGAACCTAATCGGTGCCAACCTCAGGGACGCTGATTTAAGAGGCGCGGACTTCACCGACGCCTTCATCGAACCGGAAGTCATCGAGCGACAGAAAGAACAGAAGAAATGGATTAGCCTGGGAGTCAGCCAGCTTGAGAAACTGGCCCTGCGTCTGTTCGCTCGCACGAAGGGGAAGGATCACACGCGGCCGGGTACCGAACCTCCTCGTTCCGGTAGGCACACTTGATGTCAGATGCGCGGCCAGCCTGAGTCGCGAGTGGAGCCATTGCACCCCCGCCTCAGGTAACGAAAACTCAATCACGTAGCTGCCTGACGAAATCCGGATCCATTTTGAATCATCTTTGGTCGTAGGCCTTCTTCAACGCTGCAATGTCGATCTTTTTCATCTGAAGCATCGCTTCCATGACCCTTTTCGATTTCACAGGATCGGGATCGCTCAGCATTTCGCCCAAAATTCTTGGATTGATCTGCCATGACAATCCATACTTGTCTTTCAGCCAGCCGCACGGTCCTTGTTCTCCGGCCGCGGAGAGCTTTTCCCAGAGCTCGTCTACTTCTTGCTGTGTCTCGCAGGCGACAGAGAAAGAGACGGCCTCGGTAAATCTGAACTGAGGTCCACCGTTCAACGCTATGAAGGTCTGCCCCTCAAGCTCAAAGGCGACCGTCATCACGCCACCGTGAGGGCCGGGTCCTGCTTCTCCGTAGCGGGCGATTTTCAGGATCTTTGAATTCCTGAAAATGGAGACATAAAAATTCGCCGCTTCCTCTGCCTGAGTGTCGAACCACAAAAATGGGCTGATCTTCTGCATATGGCCGTTCTCCTTATGATAGGGCTGGAAGCCACCTCCGAACGCGGGTGCGATCGCCTGCCGGTCCTCTAATGTTACATTGAAAGATAACTCGAGCCACAACCAGCTTGTATGGAGTGCGGCGGCTTGACGCCGCTTTGGGTGCGGCGCCTGGGCGCCGCACTTTGGGCTATTTCACGAGAATCGCCTTCTCGAATGCCAGGGTGCCGAAGTTCTCGCGGACATGAGGGTCCAGGCCCGGGGCGCACGTCAAAAAACTGCGGACAAGAGGTTCAGGAAAGAACGTCGATCGACCGTGCGGCGAAGTCGTTGAGGCACTCTCTCCATGAGTACCCCCTGAAGACTTCTTCAAGATCTTTCGCGGTTGGTTTCAAAGCGTGCGCGCCAGACGTCGAACGACTTCGAGGCAGGCCCGCGAAGCGTGGTAAGGGCCGCGCCAGGGGCCGGCCTTGGTGCCGTCGATTTTTCCGTCGGGGTCTATTGCCGCGTACCATTCACCATACTCACGGTCCACGAAGTCATCGAGGATGAACTGTGCCTCGCGCTCGAACGCCCGCCAATATCTCGGCTGGCCCGTCAACTGGTAGGCGTTCAGAGTCCCGACAAGCGCCTCGGCCTGTTGCCACCATTCTTTGCGCATCCTGTCAGCGGGGCCCGAGGCCGGTCCCTCCAGGTAAAGCCCGCCGCGCTCGTTGTCAAAACCGTCGCGCAGAGCGTGATCCACCAACGCCAGGCAAGCTCGCTCGACAGTCGGCTCCCGGCCGCGCCCCACGAGCGCCGCGGCTTCTGTCAGCAGCCAGCTCATCTCCATGTCGAGGCCGTACACACACCGGGTCGAATCGCCGTGCCGGTCGGCGGGCTGCCAATCGTCCGTGAAATACAATCGAGCATAGCCCTGCTCGAAATCGACAACTCTCTCCGCGAAGATAGTCACCAGTTCCTCAACGCGAGCGCGGACATCGGCTTCCTCCGTCACGTCGTAGAGCGTGGCCAATGCCTCGAGAATGCCGAGGTGCCAGTCCGAGGACTTTCGGCCATATGAATCGACCAGGACCGGGTGAACTTCCTCGTCCGGCGCGACACATGATGAGGCAGCGGTGCCTGGACCGCTTTGATAGTCCAGGATCGGTTGCCAGTCCTCGGTGAAGGCGACGTGGTAGCCCCCGTGCACGTCATCATGGGCGCGGCGGTCCATGACTTCAAACAGGTCCAGCGCTTCCTGGCGGGCTGGCGCGTCATGGAACGCCAGCGCATACTCGGCCAGTCCCTCGAGCACATAGGACATCGGATTCAGAAGCTTCATGCCGTCGCACAACTGACCTTGGCGATCCACCAGCCAGTAGTAGCCGCCGTGCTTCGCGTCCCACATTCTGGCGCGCAGGAACTTCAGAAGGTGTGCGGCAGCTTCCGCGTAAACGGGCTGGGGATGACGCCGATAGACTTCGGCGAACGTCCACAACAGTCGCCCTTGCTGCGCCACGGATTTGGTTCCGGGAGAGAGCGGGTTGCCTTGGCGGTCGAGCCAGCCCATAGCGCCTCCGTATTGGCGGTCGATGCCATGGTCAATCCAGAATTGCAGGATGCCGTGCAAGAGATTGTCGCGAAACTCCACCATCCAATCGCGCTTCGGCATATGCCCTCCTGACTTGTGCCGGCAATTGTACCAACACGAATGCGAGTTCGGTATATCGGGCCTCTCTTTGTACGCGAAAGAGGATTCCGGTTTTATTGGCGGCCCGTGCCGGCCCGCGGGTGCGGCTGCCACGGATAGCTCGAAATCGAACAACTCCTCGAGGAAGCCGTCCACCTTTTTCAGACCCCGGCCCTGACTGCGACGGGTTCGAGACGATGCGTGTTCTGGCCCGAACTTATCCCCGCGAATTCGAGGGTCTGTTCTACAAGCGTCCCCAGCCGCCGCCCCTGGTCGAGAATCATCCGGCCGTATTTCCTGATATTGTCCGTGGGCTGCACGACTCCATCCGCAAGATTCTCCGACAGCGAGCAGATCGCGGTCACCGGCGTACGCAGCTCGTGTGATATGCCGGCGACGAACTCCATCTGCTGACGGGCGAGCCGATGCGCCCGCCGCACCCCGATCATCAGCGCGACGAGGCTCACCGCAAGCACGCCCAGGATCGCGAACCGCACGTAAAGATTCCTCCGGCGTATCCGGGCCACGGCGGCTTCGACCGAACCGGCGCGATGCTTCACGACGAGCTGCCAGCCATTCGCCGCCGCCGTTTCGAAAGCCCGGGAAAGCCGTTCATCCCCCCGGGCTGCCATGTGCTCCCAGTACTCCTGCAAGCCGACCGGACCTTCGGGGAGGCGGGGAACCAATATCGTGGGGTCCGGGCGTTCCCTGCGCTTGCGCGGCAGCTCCTCCCCGCCGGGCGGGATCTCGTCCACGCTATCCACAAAGCAGCGTGCCGCATGCGACCGGGGACCTAGACATATGGGTGCGCCGATCGCCCTGCTCGAGAACGCCGAATCGAAGTGACGCCCATCGTCTCCAACTGACGCTGTCGGGCGGCTCACAACCGATCCGGCGGCTGCGAAAGGTCGGCGCCCAGGCGCCGACCCCAAAGCGGCGTCGAGCCGCCGCACTCCAAAGCAGCACAGTCGGGCAATGTATGGAGTGCGGTGCCTCGGTACCGCTGTGTGGGTTTGGCGGATCGGCAAACAGGCACATTGACGCTTCGGGCGTCCGATGAGACGTGGGCCGGGAGGTTACCGCACGATGCCGAACCGGGAGAGCACCCCGTCGACCATGTCGGTCACCTTGAACTTGTCGAGAAGTTCATTGAGCTGCGACAAACCGGTACACGCCGTGACGCGGCGGAAGAGGTCGGCGGCTTCGAATGCGCGGTGGATACCGGCGATCTCGAAAAAGTGGGGGCGGCCGCTGCGGTACAGGTCGGCGTCGAGCCGTTTCCACGGCTCGAACTGCGGCGGCTCCTCGAGCTGCCAGATCTTGGCGCGTGCCGCCGCCGAACCCTCTCGGTCGAGGATTGCGTTGGCCGCGCGGCGGCCTGCTTCGCACGCGGCCTCCATCGATGCGATATCGGTGTAGGTCCGGACGTAATCGGAGGCGAAGCAGAGGTTGGGCACCGCGCTCGCCGCCTCAGGGCGCACCCCCCAAGAGCCCGGAGGGTGTATCAAAAGGCGCGACCGGTTGAGCGGCGGCAGGCCCGCCGAATAGTCGAGGTCGTCGTCGAGGTGCCAGGAGTGCAGAAGCTCGTCGGTGAGGGTCTGCTGGTCGGCCCGACGGCCGTTGAGCGCGGCCTTGAGATGCCACCACACCTCCGCCTGGATCTCTTCCTTCGTGCAGTCGCGCGCTTTCTTCCGTATGAATGTGCCCTCCTTGTCCCATTCCGAGATGTCGACGGAGATCAGCCCGCCGACATCGCCGCTGCCGTAGTGGCGGCGGAACAGGCCCACGGTCTCCGTCCAGAACTGCGGCTGCGATATTGCCGTCAGCGCCCACGGCGCGTCAGGGAAAACGAAGTGGCCGCGCACCAGCGGCACGTCCTCATAGAGGTAGAATTGGATCCCGACCATCCACGAGACGAGCTGGTTGACGTTGGCTGTGCGCAGGCGTTCACATTGGGGATCGAGCGCTGCCAGGTTCGCCGACATCAGCCGCTGCGCGGCCTCTATCGGCACGGCGAGGATGTAGTGGTCGCCCTGCACGCCCCGGCCCCCGCCGAACCGAGCGCCGGCGACGCGCCCGCCGGCGACCTCGAGGCCGGTGCAGGTCGCGCCGGCGTGGAGCTGCACACCTAGCCGCTGCAGGCACGCGGTCCAGGGGTCGATCCACATCTCGCTCGTCGGCCCGCCCAACGTGCGGTCGTTGGCGACGCCGGTGGTGGCGAAGTCGAGAAGCAGCTGCATGGAGGTGACGCCGATGGTTCGGGCGTTGCCGTTCCGTGCGTCCATCGCGACCATCATACGGGGGATCCCGCTCGCCCGGTTCTGGCACTTCGGCGAGTAACCGTCGCCGCCGAGGTATTGCCACCAGGACATACGTTCGTACTCGCCCAGCCTTCGGTCATCCGACGATGACAGGAACTGCAGCACCTTGAAGCCGAAGAGTCCCGCATCCGCGACATCCAGACCGAGCTGCTGAAACAGGACCTCGACGGCTTCGAGCATGTCGTAAGGGCGGATGAGGCTGCGGCGGGGGAAACGCGAGTACGTCCCGCCGTCGATGAATGCTATCCCGGCCTCAGTACAAGCCCGCAATCGGCCGTCGACGCAGCCGCCCGACGCGTCCGGAACAGGCGTGCGTGCCATCATGTCGATGACATGGCGGTAAAAGCGGGGGAAGAAGCGGAACCCGTGCTCGCCGGGGAGATCGCGGCGGCCGGCGGTGCCGGTCCCGGGTACCGGCTGCGAGCGCGCCTTGCCGCCCCAGGCGGCAAGCGTCTCGTAAACGTGGACCTCATGCCCGCGCTCGGCAAGCTCGTGGGCCGCGGTCAACCCGCCCACCCCACCGCCGATAACGATTATCTTGGCCATGCTCTCCTCCTGATTACAAAGTCCTTCCGCCGCTGTTCACCGGCCCGGGCGGTCATTGCGGTGCGGGAAGTCAACGACGAGGGCCGCGGCTATAACCGCTGCGAGGAGCGCAAAGACGACGGGCACCCAGCTGCCGACGTGTTCCGACGTCGCGGTGAGGGCACTCGCGAGCACGGCGAAGCCCGCCAAGAGCCCCAGGGCGACCCGCCGGCCCGCCCGCCGCACGGTTTCCTCGAGAGACGCGGCGCGAAAGTTCACATCGGGCCTCTGGCCCGGACGCGCACCGCTCAGCCGCTCGAGCGCCTCAACAACCCGCATTGCCCGGAGCTTTAATTTCTGCGATTGATAGAAGAGCGAACTGGGGTCGGCTTTGGCGAGGATTCCTCGCAGAAACGACCGCACGAGAAACCGTCCTGCAACATCGAAAGGGTCCACTTCGGGGTCCAGTTGCTGCATCTGGGCGAGGGCCTTTGCCATAAGGGTGAGCGAAGCCGGCAGCGAGACGCCGTGGCGGAACGAGATCTCAACGATCTCCTGCAGCACGGGGCCGAACTGAATGTTTCTCATGGACGCGCTGCGGTACTTGGCCATCAAGGAACGAATATCCCGCCGGAACGCCTCGACATCCGGCTCGCTCCGATCCATCCCGCCCGAAAGCATCAGGATAACGTCAGTCAGAAAATCGGCGTCGCCCTGCCAGAACGCGGTCAGCAACAGGACCATCAGCTCGCGCATTTCTGGACTGATTTCGCCGACCATGCCCAAATCCAGGAAGTACAGGCGCTTCTCGGCCGGCTGCCACATCAGGTTGCCGGGGTGAGGATCGGCATGGAAGAACCCGTCGATGAGGATCTGCTTGCAGAAGGATTCGAGGAGCTGCTGCGCCGTCTCTTTCCGGTGAGCCGCCGGTATGTCCGTCGCCGGCACGCCCCCTACATCCTGCATCACGAGGAGACGCGAGGTGGAGAAATCCGTATGAATTCCGGGGACCGCGAGACGCGGGAAGTCGGCGAGCGCGCCGCGCATCCTTTCCGCGTTCCTTGCCTCCTGCCGGAAATCGAGCTCCCGGTGCAGGGACATCGACAGGTGCTCGAATATGGCCGGGATGTCAATCAACCTGCGCACACCCGGCCGTCCGCCAAGTTTTTCGGCAAAGGGTCTGAGCACCGCGAGGTCCTGTTCGATCAGGTTTCTTGCCCCGGGGCGCTGGACCTTGACGACCACCCTGTTGCCCGTCGCCAGCAAAGCGCGGTGCACCTGGGCAATGGTCCCGGCCGCGAGCGGCTCCGGCTCGATGGTCTCGAACACGTCCTCCCAGGGAACTCCGAGTTCCTGTTCCATGACGCGAACGACTTGGTCTTCGGGGAGCGGGGCAACGCGGTCCTGCAGGTGAGCGAGTTCGTCGATGAACTCAGGCGGGAGCAGGTCCGACCGGGTCGAAAGAATCTGGCCGATCTTGGCGAAGGTGGGGCCGAGCTCCTCGAGGGCGGCGCGCAAGCGCTTGGCCTGCCGGCGGCGCCCGATCGCCCCTTCCTCGTCCGGGCGCCCGAACAACTCCCGCAGACCGTGCTTCGCGAAGACGGCGGCGATCTTGGCACCGCGCGCCATTCTGTGAGGACGCGCCTCCTCCTGGACGCCGGACCGCATCGGGGGCGTTCGTGGCGCCGCGCCGTTCCCATCGAGGGCGGACGTGTTGACGATGATTACGGTGCAGCGGGCGTTATGGCTGATCCGGTTGGGTACATTCCCGAGGAGGAATTCCTTGCGGCCGGCCATTCCGACGTTGCCGACCACCAGGACATCGACCGCATCTTCCTCGGCCGCGCGGACGATAGCCATCGCGGGGTCGTCGTCGATGACTACCCTGCCGCGCCCTCGATCGCCGGCAATCGAACGCGCGTGCCGCACGAGATCGTCGGCCGCAGCCGCGGCCTGTATTCGTTCGGCGGCGCCGTTTGCCGTGTCGGCGGCATCCCTGGGAGCGATCACCTGGACCACGTGGAGATCGGCGGAGAAGCGGTCGGCGAAAGCCGCCGCCCACCGGACCGCCCGTTCGGCGGTCTCCGACCGGTCAGTCCCCACCATCACGCGGCGTGGACTAGGCACCCCAGGAATCACTCCACCACCCTCCCAGCACCCGACTGGTCGCATTATACGCATTACGAAATGGCGTCGACAAGGTCTCGCGCCCCCGTGCAATCCGTCTTCTTATCGCGGCGCCCCGGTTCCCTGTCACCGCACTGCAGGCGCAAGGTCAATCTGGAGAAGGCCCGGCACAAGGCCGACGTGGATGCTTCGCTCATGTCCATGCAGGATTACAGGCAAGCTCAAATCCAACTGGAACTGGCTGAGACCGAAGACCTGCGTTTGAAGGAAAAACACCAGGCAACAGAGCGGATGATGAAAGCGGAGCTGGGCGCCCTGCAGAACAACCTGGACAAGTCGCTCAGGCGTGTCAGCGAACTTCAGGCGCAGCAGAAGGCGTTGAGGGTCACGGCGCCGGCGGGAGGAGTGGTGATCTTCAAGACAGACTGGAACGGAGAGAAGAAGCGGGTGGGTCAGTCTGCCTGGCGTATGGAGATCATTATGCAGATTCCGGACTTGTCAACCTTGCGCCTGGAGGCGATGGTCGAGGAAGCCCACGCTGGGGGTGTCGGCTCCGGCCAGAGGGCCCGAATCCGGGTGGATGCCTTCCCGGAGATGGAATTGAAGGGAAGGGTCACATCGGTCGGTACGCCAGATGGGCTTGCGCAACATCATCGTCCAAGGCAGGGAGTACGATCCCGAGGACCTCCGAAAAATCCGGGAGAAATCGTTGGGGTTGTCGCGCCGCGACGTCGAGGCCCTGCTGGCGGTCACGCCCAATCTTAAACGGGGTGCCGGGAAGAAGACCATCAAGACCTATCAGGTTCTTTCCGGAGATCGCCAACTCGAATCCAGAGTTGTGGCGGTCGACGCCGCGTACTTTTCCATGGGTAACCTGCAGCTGGTCGAGGGCGCCTTTTTCGATCACCGGGATGAGGAGCTTTACGGTCAGGTGTGCGTGCTCGGAGCATCCGCCAAGCACGGGCTGTTTGGTTTCGAGAGCGCGCTGGGCAAAACCGTGAAGATCAACAACGCCTGGTTCAGCGCGGTGGGAGTTATCGCCGACCAGACCCTCTCTCAGAATGAGTTCAAGGGCGTGAAACTGCAGAATACGAACAACGACATCTACATTCCGCTCTCGACCGCGCTAAAGAAGCTCGAGGTGAAGCCGCTGGAAAGCGAACTCGACGGGATCGGTCTGGAAGTGGAGAGCGAGCTGAAAATACAGCCCACGGCGCTCGCGGTGTCGCAGCTGCTGGAAAAGCTACACAACGGAGAGCCGGATTTCAGCTTGATCGTGCCGGAGCAGCTTTTCCGCCAGAGCCAGCAGACCCAGAAAATCTTCAATATCGTAATGGGGTGCATTGCGGGCATATCGCTGCTGGTCGGCGGCATCGGGATCATCAACATCATGCTGGCCAACGTGCTGGAGCGAACGCACGAGATTGGGATCCGGCGCGCCGTCGGCGCGAGGCGGATCGATATCCGGCTGCAGTTCCTCATCGAGGCCATCACGATCAGCATCCGGGGCGGGATCATAGGAGTGGGGCTCGGTTTCGCCATCGCCGGGCTTGTGGTCTACTACGCCGGCTGGTCCACGATCATCACGACGTGGTCGATTGTCCTGGCCTTCGGAGTGTCAGCGGCGGTCGGTGTGCTTTTCGGATCCTACCCCGCAACCAGGGCTTCCCGTCTCAGCCCTATCGAAGTGCTGCGATACGAGTAGGGTAGCTTGTGTTCCGGGAAGCCCGTACGGCCGCCGGGAACGAGCGCCATTGTCCACCGGACGCCGCGAACCGACATTTGTGCCGTGGCCGCTAGTCAGCTCCCAAGTCCTGCGCCGGGTAAACTTCCCCCATGCCGCCTGAGCTGATCCGGTAGTGCGATACGGTTTTGCCGATCATCGGGGGGCTTGGCACTTCACGCGCTTCGGAAAGAGCCGAATTTTGCACAGTTTATCGTCAGAATGGCGCAGCCCCCGCTGCCGCCTCTCGCGACAGGAAGACTTTCTCCACTTCCTTCCCATTTGCCTCGCTCTTTATGCGCAGCAACGCCGTGTTGGCGGGATCCCCGGCCGACGCGAGGCGCACCAGCACATCGAACATCGCGAAAATCGTGCTGGTGCCGCATCCGTGCTTGTTTGTGGTTTGATCGAATGCGTCGAAATCATTCATCGCGCTGCCGAAGCCGGCGAGCTTTTGTTCAAACTCGCGGGGGTCGACCGTCTTTCCGGATCCAAGCAGCTTGTAGAGGTCTTTGATGGCACGCACCATGGAGTTCTCGATATTGTACAGTGTTATCAACACTGCGATTTCCATGCGTTCCAGCGCCACCTGGGACGGAGCCGCAATCGCCGGATTCGGCAGCTCGACCGCAAAGACACGGCGGGAGTGATTTCCGAACTCGGCGAAGCCTTCCCTGGTATAGACGTCAAACACTGCCGGGGTCGCATAGGCGAACGCAACGTCGTGCTGCTCCTGGCTCTTCAAGTAGTTCGAGAGAACCATTTGCCGCATGGCGTTCCTGACCGCTGCTTCTCCGGTTGGTGAAAGCTGTTTCACCGACAGCAGCGCGGCGACGGCCTTGGGACCGAAGCGGATATCGTAGCGGGTTTCGACCCTCCCGAAACCGCCGTTCTGCGCCCGGGGCAGGAACGGCTTCAGCGCATCGAGGGTTGCGCCCTGACGGTCGAGTTGCACGTCGGCTGCGAAAGCCAGATAGTCGCGTAGTTCAGCCATCGAGGTGTCCTCGTCCGTAAAGCTCAGCTGATAACGCGCCGTCGTCGACCCAAGTGCCTCGATGAAGTAAGCGGAGTTCTCTTTGCCCGACGTGAGCGCCTGGGCGGACTCCCCCAAGGCACGCAGCAGGAAGTTGACGTGCGTCTGCTCGTCGCCGCGCTTGCGCCTTCTCTCGACGGTGAGATCCGCAGTCGTAAGGACCGTGAGTCCCTGGTCAGATGGAATTAACCGCTGTTCGGTTTCTGTGATGACGCGGTCGAATCCCTCATACTCGTAGTTCAGGTGCCAGCCGAGTATATTCACCTTCCAGGAGTGCTCGCGACGGACGTGGTGGGTGAACACGCCCTCTTGCAGTCGGACCAGTCCGGCATCGGACGTGGTTAGAGTCTGTTCAAAATCCCCTCTGCCGGCCTGGGCCACCAGGTCGGCGCCCCGGCGTCCGGACATGTTGATAAGAACATCGATCAGCGCGTCGCTGTCGGACGCACGGCTGTAGGCCGCACCGAGGGCGACCTGGTATGAGCTTCTGGCCGCCTCCTTGAAAACCTTATAGAGCCTATCTTTGAAATCACCGGTCTCATCGAGGACCGCTTTTACCTGTTTGAAAGCCTCCTTGAGATTTGTCGCCGAGTCCAGCGTTCGCCCTACCAGCCGGGTCACAAAGTACCCGACCTTATCATGCGCCAGTGCCTGGAGTTCGTCGACCGTGTCGATTTTGGCCAGCTCGCGGAAGAACCCGTCCATGCCGAATGCCTGTTTGGCGAGCGCGATGGCATTGCGGATCTCGGCGTGGGCGTCGCTCCGGACAAGGTCCAGCGCCGCGGCGGCTCGTCTTTTCAGCTCTGCCAGGCTGTCGATCCTTTCGCCGCGCACCATCACCTGTTCCAGCAGGAAACCGAGCGGGTCGCCATCCGTGAGCTGCGACAGAATGTTCCACAAGTGGGGGCTGAGGTTGTTCCTCAGGGTTTGGACGGTGTGAGCTTCCAAGCCCTGGATCCTGTCGAGAAACGAGGTCAATTCCTGAAGGTCGTGGAAAAAACGGTCGAACAACGTGACGGCACGATCTTCGACTTCCTCGTAGCTGGTCACCACGGCATGAACGCGCTCGAGAAACGCATTGAACCTGGTCTCAGATCCGAGTTTATCGAAGCTCTGACCGATGAACTCGCTTATGTATTTCCGGGCGAGGCCGTCAGTGGCTCCTTTGAACTTCTCGAAATCGGAAAGCTCCTGAGCTTTCCGTAAGACGTTCAGGAAATTTTTGGCATTGACCCCGAGAACTGCGCCGAGGAACTCATCCGCACTGGAGGGCAGACTGTCGAGCTGGTTCTTGAAACCCACATTGACGTCGGCCGCGACCCTGAAAACGCCGGAGTACTGCCGGCGGACCTGGACGCGTGCCCAGCCCGGCACTCCGGGTGCAGCCGTCACCAGGACCGAGAAGTGCCCCGCAATTCCGGCTGCCAGCCCGATCTTGCCGATAACGCTGAGGTTGTACTTTTCCGAAAGGGCCATGTGCCCCAGCGCAGTCGATCGAGTGCCGGCAAGCCGGTAGCCTGCCGAAGTTTCTGCTGCCAGGCGCAGGTAGCCGCCGAAGCGCAACGAAATCGCCTCGCCCGCCTCCGGTGGTCGACTGATCTGTTCCGGCAGGCGCATTGACTTGAAGAACTCGAGAAGGACTTGTTGGACCGGCAACGACCTGTTGAAAGCACGCAGGTACGCGTACCCTCCATCGACACCCGCATTCACCTTGACCGTCGTTTTGAGCGCCGAGTACGCAAAGGACCCGGCTGCGGAAACGCCGGCCGAGGCTCCGGTATCGAAAGCCAGGATGAGCTTGTCGGCGTTCGCGCCATTCCTGAAGAAATCCCTCAGTCCACAGGCCCCCACCAGTTTGGCGGCGTTGCCGGTCGAGCCCGGGAAAACGGCCGTCAGATCCAGATTCTCCGCGGTCGAGACCGCAACCTTGACCGTGTCGGTTTGGCCCAGGGCTAACTTGTCGCTTCCCTTCGCCACGAAACGGACGGTGAGCAGAGCCGGGCTCGCTTCGTTAATGGGCTGACCCAGTTGCAGGTTGCCCGAATCCACGGTGACTTCCGCGTTCCCGCCGAGCAGGAAGGGGAGGTCTTTTCTCTTGAGCAAGAGGCTGGGCATGGAGTTCCTCCAGGACAGGTCTCATGGTCCGCAGAAACAAACGTCGGCATACGCGCGTTTTCACAGATCATAGAGGTCAGCGACAAATCTCAGCTCAGCGGTGCGTCATCGCCGGTGGTGCTGGATCGCTCATCTCGCCAGCACCGCTTTGACCTTGCCGATCCAGCGGTCGCAGGTAACCGGAACCAACAGTGTGGGACCTGTCTGTAATATTCAAACGAAATAGTCTAGAATCGAATCACATCTTCCAAGGATATCAAAGATCGACTGTCAACTCCGGCGCCGCCGGATCTGAAAACAGAACAGGCCATGCCTACACTCTCTTTCTACGGACGACTCGATCCTGCATTCGGCAACACGGACATCGCGGGGGCCCTTTCCCCCGGGACCGTCCGGGTGAAGTACCGCGTCGAGATTTCGGTGGACCGGTCTGCAATCGCTCCGAGCACCATCGATGTCGCCGCCGACGACATCATTGAACTGGAATTGGATGGCGGCATCCGGCTGTGGACGCGTGCCGACGACCTGAAGAGCGACCTGACCGTCTGGACACGGCGGAGCACGCCCGGGGAAGGTCTCGAAATCCCGCCGGTCCTCCCCCTCGGCACTCCCAGCCGCGGTATCGGTCAATGGGTTATCAAGGGACTGAAGGTGCTCGGCGTCGATCTGGCGGCTGAACTCACGGATCTGATCCGCGATAAAGTCGAGAGTGTTCTGAAACCGGGAGTGGGCTTGTACCGCTGTGCCGTTGCAAGCCCGGACGACTTGAGCCCGGTCGAACCGCTGCCGGCAGACCAGCCCCTGCTGGTGTTCATCCACGGTACCGCATCCACAACGGGGACAAGCTTCGGCGGACTCTGGGAGAATGCACCTCATCCCCGTATCACGGACCTCGTGAAACTCTACCAGGGCCGGGTGCTCGCATTTCAGCACCGCACCTTGACGCAGAGCCCGATTGAAAACGCGCTGGAGCTGGCCAAGGCTCTTCCAAACGGCGCCAGACTGCACCTGGTTTCCCATTCCCGCGGCGGGCTTGTCGGAGAGCTGCTCTGCCGCGGAATGCTGGTCGGCCGCACGCCTTTTGACAAAGGAGAGCTGGAGCTTTTCGACGGCCCAGACCGACAGCGGGATCGCGCTGCGCTCCTGGAGCTGCAGGACATACTCATGACACGGCAGTTGCGGATCGAACGCTTCATTCGGGTCGCGTGCCCAACGAGGGGCACTACCCTCGCCGGCCGGCGACTCGATCGCTTTCTGTCGATCTTGGTGAACGTTCTCGAACAGGTGCCCGGCATGAGGGCCAATCCCGTGTTCGACGCCCTCTCCGCGCTTCTCCTCGCCGTAGTCAAGAAGCGAACGGACCCACGGGAGTTGCCGGGACTCGAGGCGATGATGCCGGGGGCTCCTCTGATCCGCGTGCTGAACCGCCCCGGGCTTGAGACCCGGGCGGACCTTCACGTGCTGGGAGGCGATCTGGCGGGAGAGGGAATGAGGAGCCGGCTCAAGGCCCTGGTTACGGACCTGTTTTATCGGGAGGACCATGACCTGGTGGTAAATACGCCGTCGATGTTCGGCGGCTCCAACCGGACTGCAGGCATTCGATATTGGATCGACACCGGCTCGCGCGTGAACCATTTCAGCTATTTCAGGAATGACGACACGGCCAGCCGGCTGCTCGGCGGCCTGGCCGCTGCCGGGCCGGGGTCCTATCATCTGCTGGAGAAGGCGCCCCCCGAGGTCACGGAGGACGATTACAGGAAGCGCGCGGTGGATTGCCAGCCGGTCGTATTCCTGTTGCCGGGAGTCATGGGAAGCCACCTGAAGGCAGGCACGTCCAGAGTCTGGCTCGATATCTGCAGTCTCGCTTCGGGCGGTTTGCGCGATCTTCAGGCCGGCGGACCGAATATCAGTCCGGACGGACTCGTTGCCGGCGGCTACAAGGAACTGGTGCGCTTCCTTGCGCAGACCCACGAGGTCGTTCCCTTCGCCTACGATTGGCGCCGATCGATCTGTGAAGCGGCGGAAGCGCTGCGGCTCCGGATCGAGGACAAGCTTGCGAAAGCTGAAGGAGTCGGCGAACCGGTCCGAATCATCGCCCACTCAACCGGAGGACTCGTAGTGCGTGCGATGCTGGCGACGCCGGAGGGGCGGAAAGTGTGGGAGCGCATGTGCCGGCATCCGGGCACCCGTCTCATAATGCTGGGCACTCCGAACGGAGGTTCGCATGCAGTCACCGCCATGTTAATGGGACGTGACGCGCTGGTGCGCCAGCTCGCGCTGGTCGACCTCAGTCACGGTTGCGGCGCACTGGTCCAGTTTTTTTCCGCTTTCGCAGGAGTGCTGCAGCTGCTGCCCCACGAAGGCTCGCTTGATGCCTACGACGCTGAAACCTGGCGTGCGTTGCAGCAGCAGGACCTGGCCGAGCCGCGCGGGGTTTTCGGTTCGGCAGCGGCCGGGTCGCAATCCGCCGGTTTCGTGTGGCCTGTCCCCGAGGACGAGGGTCTCGCCGAGGCGAGCAGCGTGCGGGATTTGCTGCGCGCGAGCCCGATCGATCCGGATCGGATGATATATGTGGCAGGCTGCGCGGCGGCCACCCCCTGCGACGTAACCATCGACGCCTCCGCTCCCGAAGGGCGGCGCATCGTGGTACAGGCCACTGCATATGGCGATGGACGGGTTCCGTGGGCAACCGGTATTCCCTCCGAGTTGACGGGCAAGACCTACTACATGGATGTCGAACACGGGGACCTGGCCAATTCTTGCGCTGCCTTCCCGGCCCTCCTCGACCTGCTCGATCTCGGCGTGACGACCAAGCTGCCACAGACCCCTCCGGCGCGTCGCGGCAGGACCGACGAGACCTTTGAGCTCCCGGTGGACGATCCTGCATTTTACCCGGACGAAGACGACCTCATCGCCTCTGCCCTGGGATCATCACTGCCGGCAATTAACCCATGTTAGATCTGAATACAAGAGCATGGCTCGGACTTATTTTCCTCGCCGTGGTCATGGGTCTTTTACTTTTCGTTCCAGCAGGAGGAATGTACTACTGGCAGGCATGGGTGTACCTGGCTATCTTTATCGGGGCGTCAACGAGGAGAAATTTCTCGCGAAGAATCTACCCGGTTATACGGAATATCACAATAAGGTGCGTTGGCGACTGATACCGGGAATCTTCTGATATGAAGGTCCCCGTACCCCGCGGGGTCTACCGTGGGAGCGGCGGGCTCGGTGGTCAGATCGTACCAGGCATTGGCTTTGCCCTGAAGGTAAATGCCGAACCAGTTTCAGGATGTGCTGGAGCCGCTCGACGCGATGCCAGGCACCCATTCGTGGAGGAATGATGATTCAAATCTTTCGTGTGATTCTGTTGGCTTGTCTGGCGGCATCGGGCGCCGCCACGCAGGATGGTGCAACCCTGGCCATCACCGGCGCTCGCGTCTGGACTGGAAATCCAGGCCAGCCGTGGGCAGAGGCAGTTGCGGTCCGCGGGGAGCGGATCCTTGCGGTCGGAACCGACCAGGATATCGGGAGGGTCGTATCCGCATCGACCCGCATCATCGACGCTCGCGGCCGCATGCTCACGCCGGGCTTCATCGATTCGCACACCCACCTGTCCATGCCCGTACCCGCATTCACGCCGATCTCGATTCGTTTCGTCCGGACGAAGGCGAAGTTCATAGAGCGCATCGCCGCCTATGCCGCGAAGGCACCGAAAGGGGCATGGATTCTGGGGGGCGAATGGGATCATCTCCAGTGGGGAGGAGAACTGCCCACCCGGCAGTGGATTGATGGCCTCACGCCCGATAACCCGGTCTGGCTGTACCACGTGGACCAGGAAATGGCGTTCGCCAACTCCGCCGCCCTGCGTGCGGCGGGTATCAGCCGGGAAACGAAGGAAACCCCGCGCGGCGGGATTCTCAGAGACGCTGCCGGAGAGCCCACGGGAATCGTGCGACTGAGTGCGATGTCGATGGTGGATGCCGCAGCCGAAGCGGCAGACAGCGTCAACCACGACCGGGTTCTCGATGAATCCATGCGGCGCATGGCCGCGCACGGGATTACGTCTGTGCACAATATGACGGGGTGGAGCCAGCTGCTGGTCTTCCGCCGCGCCCGTGCGAGCGGACGGCTGCACACGAGGATTTATGCCGCGATTCTACCCATTGCCGCATGGAGGCGGCTGGTCGAGTACACTTCGGTCGAAGGAAGCGGCGATGGATGGCTCCGCTGGACAGCAATGAAAGGATATGCGCAAAACTGGCCCGAATGTTCCCCGGGGGGTCGACGAACCATACCGGGCGCCGGAACGGTAGGACCCAGCCTGGAAGACTTTCGGGGCTGGGTTTCCTCGGCTTCCATGGCGGGGATTCATATCCTCGTACACGACGGGGGAGGGATTCACCAGTTGCTGGGCATTCTCGAAGGAGCCAAGCGTGATCAGAAGCTCGCCGATCCACGCTTTCGGATTGAACATGTCTTTTATCTGACCGGGGCCGACGCCGCAAGGTTCGCCGGCGCCGGTGTGATCGGCAGCCTGCAACCGGACCTCGCGTTCTCTTACGACGATCCGCGGGAGTTCCAGAATCACCTTCCCTACCGTCTGCTGCTCGAGGCCGGAGCCAGGATGGCGTTCGGCAGTGATCAGCCAATCGGCTCGCCGCTGGCAGGAATGGCGCTGGCGGTGACACACCCGATTGCCGAAGGGCAAACCCTGAACATCGAGCAGGCCTTGCGTGCGTACACCTGTGACGCCGCCTATGCCGCATTTGAAGAGAACGAAAAGGGCACATTGGAGCGCGGGAAATTGGCAGACCTGGTTCTGATCGACCGGGACATCACTCGCGTTTCGCCTCAGGAAATCCGGGAGGCGAGGGTACAACTGACCCTGGTCGGGGGGCAGGTAACCTACGAGAGTCCCTTTTAGGGGACGGACCGAGGGAAAATCATGGATTGCAACAACATACCGGGAAGAGCCCTGCAAAACACCCCTTATTTCGCTTTTTGGCGCCCGCTTTTTTGCATCTGAGGGCGAGTCACCCTGGCTGCCGCTCTAAATCACTCGTCAGATGCAAATCCCACCATGAGGTTTGTCCACTCGTACAGGAATGCCCGGAGCCCGGATTTCACACCCTGAATCTGCAGCTAATTCAACACATTCAATAATTGCCGTCGTCAGTCCCCGACATGACTGACAAGATCACCTTTGCGGATCATTCCCCCCCGCAAGACCGCGGCGTAAACTCCGACATTGACCTGATTATGTTGCGCAGCCGTGCGCAGTATGCCCGGATCCATCGGCAGATCTTCCTGCGGCAGGGTCGTCATCACGCAACGGCTGCAGGGGCCGGTGATATTCAGGCGGACTCCCGTCCCGATGGCGAGCGTATGGCCGACCCAGCCATTCTCCGCAAACCCCTTATCGCCTGAAGCCAGCTTCACCACGATGTTCGGACGAAACCGCCGCACTTCGAACCGGCCCTGGGGATACAGTTCACCCAGGCGGTCGAGGGTGGCCGTGGTGAGTAGATGGACCATGGCCACGTCAAAAAATGTTCCCTCGGGCAACGGGAATTCCGTGACAGTGTCCCGGTGCTCGAGGCCTTGCATATCCGGCCAGTACTCCTCGGAGGTGACCACCTCCCGTTGTGCTGACCCGAGCTTTACCTCACGGTTGACTGCTTTCGACAGGATGACGCTGCAATCACGTTGATCGCTGGTGACGGTGGTCCCATCGGGAAGGGTAATTCGAACGGCACCGACGCTTTCTGCCGCAGGCTCCGGCTCGATCAAAGCAGCGCCAAAAGCGAGAAGATGCGGCCACTTGCGTGGATTCTTGGCCGTGGCGGCCTTTCCGTCGGCACCGTCGATGAGCGCGTACGCACGGTCTCCACGCAGCCCGCGCTCCGCAACCTCCACGGCGTTCAACTCTTCTCCCATCATAGATTTGACAGGGTAGCGGTGCAGGGAAACAACCGAACCTAGCGGATTTGTGTTGGGCATTTCGCCACCTTTCACGGGAAGTTGAGGAAGGTCTGACACCGCCAGCCCGACCATGGCGCGCCGCGCCCACACTCGCTAGAGTCCACGGCTTGTTGAACCCGATCGACCGGTAATGTCTACCCGAATAGGCTTGCAGGCAGATTATACCGAGCATGCAGGAGAGGCAAGATCAACCCAGGCTGAGAAGGCGTCTGAAATACGCCAGTGGATTGATTAGACAGGGGGGAACGGCCGCGGTATTTTTCTAGTCAACGGCAGGACTTTCGCGACCGGGCGTGATGGCTCGGTTGGATTGCATATCCTGACGATCGGGTGGCCGGATGAAAATGCGTACCCTTTTGTTCCGTGCGGGCGCTTTGTGTCTGCTGTCGCTGTCGCTCTGCGCCGATCTGTCGCGGCACGAGGTCCTCGCCGTTGCTAGCGACTCGAACATCCAGAAGGACCACGCCCGTCTTTCCGCCGCGGAATTCTCCGCTCTCATCACGAAGCTGTCGGAGGAGGACGGGTACTTCCGCTCGGACAACTTCACCTCGAATGAAACAGCGTATCTGCACATCGTGGGGCGGTTGCGCAGCATGCGGATATCCGGGGGAGCATACATCGGGGTAGGCCCGGAGCAGAACTTCACCTACATCGCCAAGGTCCGTCCGCAGATCGCCTTCATCGTCGACATTCGTCGCCAGGCAGTGATTCAGCACCTTCTTTATAAAGCAGTGTTCCACATGTCGGAGAGTCGTGCCCAGTTCCTCTCGCTTCTGCTCAGCCGACCGCTGGACGGGAAGAGCGCACCGGGATCCGGGTCTTCGGTGGGGCAACTGCTGGATTATTTTCGTGCAGCACCCGCCTTGCCGGGGGCCTACTCCGAAAACCTCTCGCGGGTCCGGTACATGATCGAACACGAGTTTCGGTTCCCACTTTCACCAAAAGATCGGACGATGCTGGAATACGTGTATTCGATGTTCTACCAGGCCGGCCTCGAAATCTCGTTCCGCAGCGGTACGGCGAGCATGGGGGGACTCTATGGCGGCTTCCCAAGCCTGGCGGATCTGATCGCCGAGCGCGATCTGGATGGCAACCTGGGCAACTTTCTTACGAGCGACGCGGACTTCCGGTTCGTGCGGTCGCTCCAGCTGCGGAACAGGATTATCCCCGTGGTCGGGGATTTCGCCGGGACGAAAGCTCTGGCCGGCGTCGGCGAATACCTGCAGAAAAACCGCTATACGGTGCGCGCGTTCTACACCTCCAACGTCGAGCAGTTCCTTTTCCAGAACGGGGTTTTCGACCACTTTGTCGAGAACGTTCGGAAACTCCCCACCGACGAGGACAGCGTTATTATCCGCTCGGTTTCCAGGAGGGGCCTGCCGCACCCCGCCAGTGTTCCGGGGCATCGCAATACCACGCTGCTGCAGAGAATTTCGGTTCTGCTCAAGAATTTCGATCAGGGCGTGGTGGACAGTTACGCGAGCCTGGTGACGGCCAACTATATTTCCGCCCCACCCCCTTGATGCGCTCTGGCCGGTTGCAGCGTAACGAACATGTCCTGTGCATAGCACTCTCGGCGGCGTTTTGCGCCGGTCGCAGCCACCGGCGCGGTATTGATGGACCCCGGAGGAAGCGGTATGGTTTGAGGCAACTCCTCCCACGCCCTAATGCGGCGAAACGCTCTTCGAAGGGATCACGGCATTGGCAGCACTCCGCATCGAAATGTTAGGTCGCTTTTGTATGACGTACAGCGGGAAGACGGTTACGACCGTCAATACGACCCGTTTGCAATCGCTGCTGGCGTACCTGGTTCTCAAGGGCGGGGCCGGACTGTCGCGTGAGCACCTTTCGTTCTTATTCTGGCCGGATTCCTCGGAATCTCAGGCGCGGACTAACTTACGGCAACTCCTGCACCACCTCCGCTCCGGTTTGCCGGACTGCGATACCTATCTGGAAATCAGCTCACGCGCTCTGCGATGGAGGAACGACACGGATTTCTCATGCGACGTGGGAGAATTCGAGCACGCCACACCCGCTCATGTTGAAGAGGCCGGCGGCAATAGCTCAAGTGCTCTCCGAGAACGCCTCGAAAGCGCTGCCCGACTTTACCGGGGAGACCTGCTACCGGGGTTTTATGAGGAGTGGGTCCAGGCGGAGCGTCAGCTGCTGCGACAGCGCTATACGAGCATCCTCTCCCGGCTGGTAACTCACCTCGAGAAGACGAGGGACTATCCGGCCGCGATTTCGTACGGTGAGCGCCTGCTCTCCTGCGATCCGCTGAGCGAAGCGAAGTATCAGACGCTGATTCGCCTCCATGCTTTGAATGGGGATCGGGCCGGTGCGTTACGCACTTATCACCAGTGTATCGAGGTGCTGCGGCGCGAACTGAATGTGGAGCCCGGGATCTCCACACGAAAGCTCTATGAGGAGATGGCAGGGCTTAACCCTGCGCCCACCGAATCGCAAACGCCGGTATCCCAGTCACTTACTTCCTGCTTGCCCCTCGTGGGGCGGCGGCAAGAACTGAATCGAATCCTCGAAGCGTGGCGCGCTGCGTCTGCCGGTCGAGCTCTTCTTGTGCTCATCCTGGGCGAGTCGGGCATCGGAAAGACGCGTCTGATTGAAGAGGTGATGAGCAAGGCCGGTCAGGGAACCCACGCGGTGTACGCACGCTGTTACGCGGCAGAGCACAATCTGGCTTATGGCCCAGTAACTCACTGGCTGCGCAGCGAGCCAATCCGCAGCGGGATCGCAGGGCTTCCGGAATCGGACCTGAGTGAACTGGTTCGGGTAGTTCCGGAACTGCTGAGGGATCATCCGGGGCTTTCACCTCCCCAGCCGCTGGCCGAAGGATGGCATCGGCGCCGCTTCTTTGAGATGCTGGCGCGCGCGGTACTCAATGCGCCTCAACCCCTGCTCCTGGTCCTGGACGACCTTCATTGGTGTGATCCGGAGACGCTCGAATGGCTGGAGTTTCTGGTCCACTTCGACCCGAAGGCGAAGTTGCTGGTCCTGGGCGCCGCGCGAGTTGAGGAGATCGGCGGCAAACATGCTCTTCGGCCGCTTCTCAACCGGTTAATTCGAGACAACTTCGGAAGTGAGATTCTACTTTCGAACCTCGACCGAGAGGAGACTGCGGCCCTGGCGCGACATGTGTCCCGTCAGAAACTCGATAGCCACTCGCTGGGTTGCATTTATCGCGAGACCGAAGGAAATCCCCTCTTTGTAGTTGAGAGTGTGCTGGCCGGACTGGCCACTTCCGGTGAAAGGGAGAACGGGAGCGGGCTGGGTGGATCGTTCCCCAGCCTCGCGCCCCTCCCTCCGAAGGTCCGAGCGGTATTGGCCTCGCGCCTGGCCCAGCTATCCGCGCGCGCCCATGATGTAGCAGGCGTCGCGGCAACGATCGGCCGTGCTTTCAGTTTCGAGCTGCTTCTCAAAGCAAGCACGCTCAGTGAGGCTGATCTGATCCCTGTCATCGACGAACTCTGGGAACGGCGGATCATTCGCCGTGCGGGGCAAGGTCTGTACGATTTTTCACACGACAAGCTGCGCGAGGTCGCCTACGAGGAACTCGGTCCGGGACGAAGAGACTTGCTGCACCGATCTGTGGCAGAAGCTCTCGAGGCGGCCGAAGACATGGACGCAGCGAGCGCGCAGGTCGCCAGGCATTATGAGCGAGCCGGCATGCCGGCCCGGGCGATTCCACACTACGTTATCGCGGCGAAATCGAGCAGGACCCGCTATGCCGACAAAGAGGCCATTGAATATTTCACCAGGGCTCTGCAGCTTCTCCAGTCGTTGCCTCAGACCAGCAGGCGTGATGAACAGGAGCTGGAGATCCTGATCCTGCTGGGACCGGCGTTGGTCTCGACCCAGGGGTACGCCGCACCCGAAGTCGGGCGGGTCTACGACCGCGGGCGGTTGCTCTGTGAGTTCCTGGATGCACGACAAACCTATTTCCCTGTGCTTTGGGGATCGTGGGTTTTCCATGTCGTGAGGGCAAACTTTCAGACTGCCCGGGAATTGGCCACTCGCTTCCGCCACCTCGCAGACGATTGCGGCAATACGACCCTGGTTGCCGCAGGCCACTTCATGATGGGATGCACGCTGTTTCACGTGGGCAAGGCTGCCCAGGCACGCCAACACTTCGCTGAAGCCCTGGAACGCTATGACCCGCAGCGTCACCCGTTTCTGCTGCACGAGTACGGGCCGGAACTGGGCGTATTCTGCCAGTCCTATCTTGCACACTGCCTTTGGATTCTCGGCTATCCGCAAGAGTCCCTCGACCGAATCACCTCCGCGCTGAGTCGTGCCCGCGAGCTCGGCGATCCCTTCAGCGTCACCCTGGCGCTGGTCTACTCTGCCATGCTCCACCAGTTTCTGGGGGATCCCAGCCAGTCAAGGAACCTGGCAGAACAAGCCGCGGCCCTGTGTGACGAATACGGCTTCAGATACTACCAGGCCTGGCCGCCCATAATCAGGGGCTGGGCCATGGCGGCGTCCGGTCAAGCAGCGGAGGGGGCGGCGATGATAGGCGAAGGGATGAACAGTCTCAGGCAGATTCAATCACGCCTCCGGGAACCGTATTATCTCGGCTTGCTGGCACATGCCTGTATCGCTGCCGGTCATGGCGACGAAGCCATGAAGCATGTTAGAGACGCCTTTGCCGTTATTGAGAAGGGTGGGGAAACCTGGGCGGAGGCGGAGATCCATCGGATAAAAGGAAATCTCCTGCAGCACCAGGGTGATTCCCGGGGTGCCGAGTTGAGCTATCAGCGAGCCTATTCACTCGCAGGTCAACAGGAGGCCGGCTCCCTGGCACTCCGTGCCGCCATCTCCCTGGCCAAGCTATGGACAACGCAGGGCAAGCACATTCAGGCGCAGAAGCTGCTGCGCGATATGCGCGGCAGGTTTGCCGGACAAGCAGACGCCCCGGATTTGGGTGAGTTAGCTTCATTGCTGCGAGGGGCGGCCCGGCACAAGGGCTCAGCGGAGTGATCCCTTCCGCATCCCACGAACGCCTCCAGAACGTCCCCTGAGCCGATTTCCAGCATTTCCCCAAGAAGATTTGTGACGCAGAACGCTCTGCAGAACGCTCCCGGAACGCCACCAGTTCTAGACTTTCAGCTGAAGTTGGTTAATCAGGAGGGGAGTGAACCATGTTGAATCAAGAAACGATCCATGAACTGAGATCCAAATTCGCCGGGGAGCTGATTGAACCCGGGGACGTGCGCTACGACAGCGCCCGAATAGTTTACAACGCGATGATCGACAAGCACCCGCGTCTCATTGCACGCTGTGCCGATGTCGCAGATATCATTGCCTCGGTCAATTTCGGCCGGAGCAATGGCTTACTGGTCTCCATCCGGGGAGGCGGGCACAACGCGGGAGGGCTTGGCGTCTGTGATGACGGGCTGGTGATTGACCTCTCACTCATCCGTTTCACCCACGTCGATCCCGAGAATGGAACGGTGCGCGTGGGCGGCGGATCCACCTGGCACGACGTCGACCACGCCACCCATGCCTTCGGATTGGCAGTCCCAACCGGCATCATCTCGACGACCGGAGTGGCAGGCCTCGCGCTCGGGGGCGGCCTCGGACACCTCACGAGGAGTTACGGCCTGACGATCGACAGCCTGATTTCGGCCGATCTGGTGCTTGCAGATGGCAGATTCGTAACCGCGAATGAGTGGCGCAACGAAGACCTCTTCTGGGCCATACGCGGCGGGGGCGGAAACTTCGGCGTCGTCACATCCTTTGTGTTCAAAGCCCACCCGGTTCATACGGATTACGCGGGACCCATGCTCTGGCACCTGGACCGGGCCCCGGAAGTGATGAAGTGGTACCGCCAATTCATCGTCGGCGCGCCGGAAAACGTCAGCGGCTTCTTTGCCTTTCTGACCGTGCCCCCGGGGCCGCCCTTTCCGGAGCAATTGCACCACAAGAAGATGTGCGCAATTGTCTGGTGTTACACCGGACCGCTCGAGGATGCGGAACAAGTCTTCAAGCCCGTGCGCACCCAGTTGCGGCCGGCGCTGGATCTGGTGGGGCCCATGCCGCATCCCGCTTTGCAGAGCATGTTTGACCCGATCTATCCGCCCGGCTTGCAGTGGTACTGGAAAGCCGACTTTGTAAATGAATTGAGTGACGAGGCGATCGCGCTGCACGTGAAGCACGGGTCCGAGTTGCCCACGATGTGGTCGACCATGCACCTGTACCCCATCAATGGGGCTGCGCGCCGCGTCGGGAATCACGAAACGGCCTGGAGCTACCGCGAAAGCACGTGGGCCGAGGTCATCGTCGGCGTAGACCCTGATCCGAAAAACAAAGCTCGCATCAGCGAATGGGCGCGCCAGTATTGGGAGGCCCTGCATCCGTACTCCGCCGGGGGCGCCTATGTCAACTTCATGATGGAGGAGGGCGATGAGCGCATAAGAGCGACTTATCGGGAGAATTACGACCGGCTGGCCGAGATCAAGGCGAAATACGACCCGACCAACTTCTTTCGGGTCAACCAGAACATCAAGCCCGGGAAGGCCACTCAATCCGGCCAGGCACCGGTCTAGAGTCTTCGAGTCTTTGAGTCTTCGAGTTCAACTCGAAGACTCGAAGGCTCGAAGACAGGCCGCCGCCCTCCACACCACTGCCTTTCAGGCGGCAGTGTCACTATCGCATGACCAGGAAGCCCGGTCCTCGCCGGAGAATCCATCCAGGGTCGAGTGACGTCCTGAGGGCCGGCCGGTCCAGATTGACAAAGTGACTACCGGTAGTTACCATCTATACATGAAAGCGATTGGAGTGAAAGTACTGAAGGCGAAGCTCAGCGAATATCTTCGTCTCGTCAAAACGGGTGAGACCATTCTGGTAACTGAGCGCGACGAAGTTGTAGCCGAACTGCGTCCCGCTTACCGCCAGAGAACCGTGCCTTCCACATTGGAAGAGGGGCTGGAACGTCTGGCCGAGCGCGGCGCGGCAGCGCTTAGAAGCGAGCACATCAAGGGTTGGCGCGGGCCCGGCACCATCGTCAGATTGAAGGGGATCTCGAGCCGAGCCCTACTCGATGCGGTGCGAGAGGAGGCTTCGTGACCGCGGTCTTCCTGGAAACATCGGCGCTGCTCCGAATGCTGTTCGGTGAGGATGGCGGCGACTCTGTGGTGCAACGGCTGCGAGAAGCGGACAGGGCCGTCGCGTCAAGACTGATCCGAGTTGAGGCGGAGCGTGCCCTTATCCGCCTCGTTCTGGATCACCCGAGGAGCCAGAAGAAGCTGCTGGAGATGGAGCGCGAATTGAAGCACTTCTGGCCGAAGTTGGATTTCATCGAGGTCACACAAGAGATTTGCGACCAGGCAGGCAGGATTGCGCCGCGATCGAGGCTTCGCTCTCTCGACGCCATCCACTTGGCGACCTACCTCACGATCAAGGAGCTCGAACCCTCGATCGAAATGCTTACGTTTGACGAGAGAATTCAGCGGGAGATCGGCGGGGACTGAAGCCGCCCTGCAGCGCACCTCGGACACGCTAGGTACGTAGTTTCTGGACGCAGCAACACGCCGACGGACGCGGCCCCACGAACGTTATCGTACTCACGGAATCCGGCACTAAGACTCGAAGAATCGCCAGGTCCGGTTGCGGCCACCCAAGCATACCGGAGATATGTACCAAGGTTCACATCATGCCGCCGCACGCCGACCAGCCCCCGCCGTCCGCCGTCGGGGTCCTCGTGCTAAAATTGCGGCGACCGTGACCGTCGTGCGCAGGTCCCGGCTCGGGAGAAGCGGATGGGTGCCTTCAATCCGGAACTGTTCCTGTCGACGCTGGCGCTGATCGGGGCTGTGATCGTGGTGTCCGCGTTGCTCTCCGGGCTTGTCGAGCGGAGCGGGCTGCCCCAGGTGGCCATCTTTCTTGGCCTGGGCGCGGTAATCGGCCCGGCCGGGCTGAACCTGTTCAACGCGGACCTTCACTCGCCTATTCTCCGGGTGGTTGCTACCCTCAGCCTCGTTCTCGTCCTTTTTACCGACGCAGTGTCCCTCAATATTACCGAGGTGCGTCAGCATCGCTTGCTTTCGGCCCTGGTGGTAGGACCGGGCACCCTCTTTTCCGCGCTGCTGATCGCTGTGCTGTCCGCATGGCTGCTCGGCCTGGGCGCCGCGCCGGCGGCGATTCTCGGCGCGGCGTTGGCGTCCACGGATCCGGTTCTGCTGCGCGGGCTGCTGCGGCGGCCGGGGGTTCATTCCGGGGTCCGCCAGGCTCTCAGACTGGAGGGGGGACTGAACGATGCCGTTCTCCTGCCCATCGTCCTCGTGGGCATGACAGTAATCAGCCAGGGGGGGCCCCTGAGCGGAGCCGAATGGACTCATCTGGTATTGAACATCCTGATGCTGAGCCCGGCAGCAGGGATCCTGGTCGGACTGGCGGCGGTCGGCATGCTGGAATTGGTGCGCCGGCGCATCGGCGTTCGACGGGACTATGAATCGATCTACTCCCTCGGGGTCGCTTTTGCCTCCTTCGCTGCCGCCGAGGCGGTGCACGGCAGCGGTTACCTGGCCGCATTTGCCGCAGGTCTCACGATCTCGGCGCTCGATGTCGAACTCTGCGACTGCTTCCTCGAATACGGCGAGACCACCGCAGAGATGGCACTGATGTTCACGTTTGTGCTCTTCGGGAATTCCCTGATCTGGAGCGGGTTGGGCATTCTCGGAGGGACGACTATGCTGTTTACGGGTGCGGTGTTTGCGGCCCGTCTGGCGGCATTCATCCCCGCGCTACTGCCGGCGCAGCTGTCCTGGCGGGACCGGCTGGTGATCGCCTGGTTCGGCCCGCGCGGACTGAGTTCGCTGCTGCTCGTGCTGCTTCCGGTGTTCGCGGGATTGCCGGGAAGCGAGCGTTTGATGACGATCTGCTGCCTGGTGGTCCTGTTCTCCGTGCTGCTGCACGGGCTGTCGCCCATTCTGCTGGTGCGCAGGGAGGCTGCGGCCGCCGTGCCCGGGGCGCAGGCGAATGCGCCGGATGCTCCGGCCGAAGGCGGCAGGGGAACCGGGGCATGTCCGCTCGGCGCCGCGGCGGCCGAGGCCCTCAACGATGCGGAGTACATTTCGATTGCCGGGATACGGGAACTTCAACGGCATTCGTCGCAACTCATCATCGTCGATGCGCGCAGCGAGCGTACGTACAACGAAAGTTCCGAGACGATTCCCGGATCCATCCGGCTGCATCCCGATGATGCGGTGCGGGCTGCGGCGCGCTCCCATCTGCCCACGGAGGCTGTGCTCGCCGTGGTTTGTGCCTGACCGAACGAGGCGACCAGCGCCCGGGTGGCGCGAGAACTCAGAGCCGCCGGCTGGTCGCGCGCGCGTGCCGTGAAAGGGGGCTGGAACGCCTGGGTCGAAGCGGGACTGCCGCGCGTAACCCGTGAACCGTAGGCCGTGTGCCGTGGGTGTTGGTATTCTGGATTCAATTCCGCGAAGCTTTCGGCCACTGAGCCCGGCAGGCAAAACGTCCGCGATCTGTGGTGGCGCGCCGGCTACGGCGATGGCAAAGCCTGGTCCACCCGCGGCGCGGTGCCACTCCTCCAGATCGCCAAAATCATCTCATCCACAAGCACCAGTAACGGCCGCCTCTCATGGTTCGCGGATGTGGTACTGTTCGTTTTGTGCGCCGGCTCTCCCTCCCGGCCGGTGACTCTCATCCAACCGTGGAGGAGGACAGTATGGCAGGTAAGGTGAAAGCCATCCCGGAAGGCTACGGCGCAGTAACCCCGTATCTGGTGGTCAAAGATGCGGCAGGCGCGATCGAGTTCTACAAGAAGGCCTTCGGCGCGACCGAACTCATGCGCATGCCGGCGCCCGGAGGTAAGATCGGGCACGCCGAGATCCGGGTCGGCAACAGCCCGGTCATGTTGGCGGACGAACACCCGGAAATGGGGGCACGTGGCCCGGAACACTTCGGAGGTTCCCCGATCAGCCTTCTACTTTATGTGGACGACGCGGATGCGGTTGTAAAACGCGCCGTCAGCCTCGGTTCGAAAGTGCAAAAACCAGTCAAGGACCAGTTCTACGGGGATCGCTCCGGCACAATCCTCGACCCATTCGGGCACCAGTGGACCATCGCGACCCACAAGGAGGACGTGTCGCCTGAGGAGATGGAGCATCGGCTAGCCGCCCTGGTGCCGCAACAGTAGTCTGTGAGTCTTTGACTCCGTTAAACAGATCGAGATCCACGCCTATCTCGGCAGATCGGTGCCAGGATACCGATTTTCACCAATTGTAAGAAAGGAGAAGATGGCAAGGCTGGCACCGATTTTGACGGGGATTCCGATGCTCAACATCTTCATCGTTTCCGATGCCACCGGCGAGACGGCGCAGCGGATGGTCCGCGCCGCACTTGTCCAGTTCAAGAACGCGCCGGCAGGTACCACCCGGCGCCCGAATATTCGCACCGCGAAACAGGTCCGCGAGGTGGTCCGGGAAGCGGCCGGTCAGGATTCGCTAATCGTTCACACCCTGGTATCCAATGACCTGCGCCGCCTGATGCTGGCGGAGTCCCGTGCGCAGGGGGTGGAATCGATGGACCTGATGGGGCCCGTTCTGGACCGGCTTGTGACTCACCTGGGACTTACACCGCGGCAGAAACCCGGACTCTTCAGGCAGTTGGTGGCAGCCAAGTCGAGGGAGATTGAGGCGGTGGAGTTTGCCTTCCGGCACGACGACGGACAGCACGCAGCGGAACTCGCCCGGGCGGAGGTCGTCCTGGTCGGCGTATCCCGTGTGATGAAAACGCCCATCACACTCTACCTGGCCTACCGGGGCTGGTTTGCCGCAAACGTTCCCATTATCCTCGAGATTCCGCCACCCCGGGAATTGCTCGCTCTGGGCCGCAGACGGGTTT
The DNA here is from genome assembly GCA_963773605.1 of uncultured Acidobacteriota bacterium. Lineage (GTDB taxonomy): Bacteria > Acidobacteriota > UBA6911 > UBA6911 > UBA6911 > CAVZBT01. The sequence continues at coordinate 39,373 of CAVZBT010000018.1, read as the reverse complement.
TTTGCCTGGTTACGACGCCGGATCGATTGTTGGAGTTGCGGCGCGCGCGCGCAGATTCGTCCAATATTCCTGAAGAGCCCTACGCCTCGATCACCTACATTCGCAGAGAGCTCATTCACTCCCGGCGGCTCAGCCACGATCGCGGTTGGCGCCAGATCGAGGTCACGGGAAGATCAGTGGAAGAGGTCGCCCGCGAGATTATTACGTTGCTGTCCAGCTCCAGCAAGAACCACGAACGCGGACCGGAATGGTAAAAAGGGTTCGTCGACGTTGTTCCGCGTCCCACACCTGGGGTGTACGCCCCGCTCCTGTCGCGCGGGCGATAGGAGGATGCGCCTCGTCAACGGATGAGATGGTGTGTGATGTACTCCGCTTTGATCGGCGCGCCCTTGTCGACAAAAACCCGGAGCAGCATCTGGTAGTACTTGCGTTCGCCTTTGTCAGTCAGCTGCAGTTTTGAGTTCACCACCCGCAGGGTTTCCGTGTGCGTCAGGTAGTCGACGGCCGCCTGTGATCCGGGTCCGCCGTGTGATGCGACGACCAGGATCTGGCGGTCAGCACGCAGGCCCGGGAACGAGGCAACCACGGCGTAGCTGAGCACGTCGTCGTGCGAGGGCGTCGTGTAGATCTGCTGCTCCCCCGGTGACGGTTTCCGGTTGACGACATTCTGGTCTGCATCCCACTCGAAATCCTGCTGCACCGGCAGATGTCGCATCAGCGGGTTCATGCGGGGCGCACCCACAAAGATGATGTTGCCGTCCTTTATGGAATCCCAGACGGCTTCATGCGCCGCCACTGCGTCGAGCGACGCCCCCGACCGGACCAGGAAGGCAGTAAGACGTTGCAGCGCAATTGCATCCCGCATGAGCGCATAGTCGTAGCGCGGCCCACCCAAGGGGCCCAGACGCTGCTGCAGCATCTGCAGCTGCACGTCTGTCGACAGATTCGCCACGTCATTAATCTGGTGCGCGCGGATGAAGATGCGAAGTTGAGGACTGGCAAAAAAGATGGGACTGCCGAAGACCACGAAGTTCTTGCTGCCCGGCACGAGGAAAGGCTTCCAGATGGGCAGGAACTCCGGCGCGAGGAGCCGAGACTCTGCCGATTCGTCTTGCCGAAGCTGCCCGCCCGGTTGCCTTAACCACAAGAACGCCACCACGGTCAGCACCAGGGCCAACGCGATCGCCGCTGTCCTCCAGAGGTTGGGCCCGGGCCTGTTTTGAGCCTCGGAACCCTCGCGCACCGCCGCGCACCTCTTTCGGACCTGGGGCAGGTAGCTTCCCTTTGGGAGATCAATGATGATCGTGTCGCTCCGCCCTGCCTCAGCGTAGTACTCCCTCAGTTTCGTCCGCAGCCTGCCGGCTTCCACCCGCACAATAGGATCGGTCCGCGGATCGAAAGACTCCTCCTTATCAAAGACGGCTACCCCGAGGGAGTATTCCTTAAGCTCGTCGCCGTGGCCCTGGATGAATTGGTCCACGGCATAACGCAGGAACCGGCTGAGCCGCTGGGCAGAAACGAAGGCGGGACTGGACAGGATTCTCTCCAGTTGCTCCAGGATGGAGGGCACTGTTACCGCGTCAGAACCCTGTGGCGCCGAGCCGGTCGACTCGGGCGCACTCGATGCCACGGGATGCTCTTTCATCGCCATGCCCCCGGGCGTTCCCGGTCCAGAATCGGGTCGTGTAACGGTGACAGTTACCGTAACCCATCGCCCGGCCCGATTGCAACCGGCAAACGCATCGGGGCATGCAACAGAATCAGGCGACGCGGCAGCATCGCCCTACGGACTGCCGGGAAATTCCCGTGCCGCCCGGAAGACCTCCGTGACGTTTTCGTCTGGAGTGCCGTAATCCAGGTTAATGCAGCAAAGACCGATGTTCTTCAGCTCACCGGCCGCCTGCAGCAGGCCCAGGACGTCGCTCCCGACCGTCGAGACCTCATTCTGCTGAACCCGGACCGGGCTCAACCGGAGATTCAGGAACGCGTCCGGGAGCGCCTTCCGGCAGGCCGCCACGTCCGAGCCCCAGCCGACATCGAAAAAGGCGGCACCGAGTCGCGCATACTGGGGAGCGTAAAGATGCATGTTGCCCCCGCAGTGGTGCACACCATAGGGTCTGAAGCGTTCCGCGAGGCGCAGTTCGGCGGGCAGGATAAAGCGCTCGTAGAGAGCTGGCGAGATCATCTCCACCGAACAGCCTGCCTGCAGCAAAGTGCGCGGGGCGACGTTCAAGATAGACCGGTTCACCGCCACGGAACAGGTGCCGGTCGCACGCAGGAGGAACTCCGCTACGGCAGCGATGGTTTTTTCGATCACGTCGACCAGGTGGCGGACAACCCCCGGGTCCTCATACATGTCCGTGAACAACTCCTGGCCGCGCAGATGGAGCGCCATGTTGAGGATGCCGTCCGTATTGAAGTCGCCGATGACACACCCGTATTCGGTCCTGAGCGAATGTGCGTCGGACATGAGCTGGGGCATCGGCCATGTGCGCTCCAGTACCGGCGGGTCGAGGGCAAGCACTTCCTCCCTGCTCATGTCCGCCGGAACAGGCCAGGGCGCCGCATCTTCGGCGAATCGGATTCCGAGACCGAACAGGGCCGGGATCACGAATCCGCCCGCAACGTGCATGGACCCGAGAACGGGCCGCGGTTCCGGATCAGGTTCGCCCCAGCCGAAGCGTTCGTACAGGAACCGGCGCATTCGTACGTCGTTGTCGATCCTGGCCCGTGTATCGAAGTAGAACGACTCAGCGAAGGAAATGCCGCAGTTCTTATGCCACCAGTTGGGGGTGAAGACGAACTCGATGGGGATTTGTGCCGGCATGTCGGGTCACGAAGTAACTTTGATCTGCCGCACGGCAGCCCGGGCTAAGGGACGGCAGCCGCCTGGCGCACATGAAAAAGCTCCTGTAACTTGTAGAAAGCCATTTTGGGAGACCGGTAGGCGTCCACGACTCCTTTGGCGTTCCACCCGTGCAGGCGCCCGGCCAGAAAACGGCTCGGGGCGCTGCGCGTATCGCAGAATTGCCACACGCAGCCGCCCGAGATCCAGTCCTGCTCGAGGGCATATTTTCCGGAATCGGCGACGTTCCGAGCCTGGTATTCTTCGCTCCACTTTACGTTGCCCCAATTGTGCCACCCGGCCTGGGACTCCGCGCCACCAAACTCCGTCACGACAACCGGTTTTTCGGGGAACCGCTCGTGAATCCGGTTCAGGAGCGCGATACTCTTGTCGCCCTCCGCCTCGTCGAGCGTCGTGAAAGGGTCGTACCACTGATACTTCGCCCAGTTCGTGCAGATGATGTCGATCAATGCGCTGGAACGATCGATGTGCGCCCCCCCGGTGATGAACGTCACGAAATGCGTGCTGTCGGTGCTGCGTGCGTAGTCGACCAGGGACTTGATGGTGTCGTAGCTTTTCGCGAAATCGGGCCACTCGTTCCCCAGGCTCCAGCTGAAGACGCTGGGGTGGTTCATGTCGCGCCAGACCATGTCGCGGAACTGGTCCTTGATCTTCTGCTGGACGACGGGATTCGACAGCTGCTCGAAGGTGTTTTGCCACGCGGGGACTTCGCTCATAAAGACGAGGCCGTTCTGGTCGCAGAAGTCCATGAAGATCTCGTCAGGCGGATAATGCCCCCGCACGGCATTGGCGCCCAAGCGTTTAATAATCTCGATATCGTTGCGAATGATGTGCGGCGGCAAGGCGGATCCCCAGTCGGGATGATCGTCATGGTGATTGGCGCCCGCCAGCTTGAATGGCTTGCCGTTGAGCAGGATAACGGGTCCCTTGGTCGTGAACTTCCGTATGCCGATCCGGGTGAACTGGTCGTCGCGGCCTTCGCCCAGGACGACGCGGACCCCGTAAAGCCACGGGTTTGAAGGCGACCACAAGCGCGGGTTGTCGATAGCGACCTGAAACTGAATTTCAGGGCTGCCCCCCTCAAATGCGTGCGTTGCCGAATAGCGCTCGCGCCCGTTGACTTCAAACGAAATCCGTTCCCGGCCGCTTCCGCCCGCGAGGTTGCGCAGGAAGACCCGCACGTTCAGCGCAGCCCGCTCGCTCGTGACCTCGCCGGTTATGATGTGCACGTTGTCGATGAACGAGGCCGGCACCAACTCCGCATAGGCGGGGCGGAAAATCCCCCCGTATGGGAACCAGTCGACGCCGGCCTTGGGAACCGTCAGGCTCCCGAGCCGGTTGTCCACACGAACCGTGATGCGATGTCTGCCTCGCTTTACATTGCCCTTGATGAACGCAAACGGAAGATAACCTCCTTCGTGCTCCCCGACCGCCTCGCCGTCCAGCCAGACCCGGGCGAGATAGAAGACTCCGCCGAACCGGAGCCGGAGCGACCCGTCACGGGGCACGTCGAAAGTCCGCGACAGCCAGGCCGGGCCCTCGTAATGCCAGTAGCGCCCCTGCGTATTCCATGAGCCTGGAACCCACAACTGGGTCTCGGGCTTGGGGAATCTGGCAAAATACTCCTGCGCCTCCCCCACCCCCTTGGGATCCGTTACGAAATCCCAGAAGCCGCCCAGAGAGATCTGCTCGCGTGTGGTCGTCGTGCGAAAAAGACGGCTGGCCATCGGATCCTGTCCCCCGTCCCATTCGATCGCGGGAGGCGTCAAGACCGACGGCGGTATCTCCGGAACTGTCTTGCCGTCTTGTCCCAGGCACAGAGACAGAAGACTCGACACGAACACGGCAGTCAGTGCGCAGATACGCTTCATATTCACTCCAAGGTTCATCTTCCCGCCGAAGGAGGCCCCGGCCGGCGGCCGGGGCCTGCAGTCAGGCAGTTTCACAGACTTAACTGCAGGCGTCGGCAGCTGAAGCCGACTTCCGCCGGGAGACTCCCAGACCCGCAGTGTAATCGAACTTGAATCTCAAAACCGCATTTTTGCGCCGATGCGGATTGTCCTCGGGTTGGTGCCGGTCGTGATCACACCGAAGTTGGGGTCCGTGACGTCTGTGCTCGGAACGGCGAACTGGGGGGTATTGGTCACGTTATCCACCTCAATGCGAAACTCGAGCTGGAACCGCTCGGACATCCGGACGCCTTTATACAGGCTGGCGTTGTGGAAATACTCGCGCGGGCCGCGCATCCAGCTGAGAAGCGCCGGGGTTGTGGTAACGGAGAAACTGTCCGGAAGGCGCTGGAAGGCATTGATGTTGAAATACGGATTGAGCACTTTGCCCGAGGGGTCCTTCCGGTCTCCTAGCCTGGCATGCAGATCGCCGGGCGTGTTGGGGTCGGCCACCGAAATGGGCCGCTCCCTGCCCGCCTTGGTGTCCAGAGGGCCCAGGGCGATGCCGCTGGTGTACTTCGTAGCCCACGTAAGAGACCAGCCGCCCAACACCCAGTCCATGGGCGCGCGCCAATTCTGGCCGATCCGGTGGGTGCGTCCGATGGGGAGGTCGTAGGTGATGCTGGCCCGAAAGATGTGGGGCCTGTCGATAACGGAGATAGTGCGGTTGTTATCCCGCGAGTTGACCAGGCTGGTCAGCGCATAGGACATCTGCTTGGAGTAGGCGTGGGCGACGACAAGCGCCAGTCCGCTCGACAGCCGTTTCTGGAACCGGCTCTGGAGCCCGTGATAAAGCGCCCTTCCCATGTTCATGGAGCTGTAGGTCACGCCTGTGAACTGGGGATACTTCAGCTTGAGCTGCTTGCTGAGGACCGTTGTGCCCTTGCCCAGCGTGGAAGTGGCGGGAAACACGCCCAGGAAGGGATTGGCGATGGTCGCGGTATCGGAGCGCAGAGCGTCCGGCTGTTCGTTCCAGTTGAGGTTTTCAAACAGGCTCAGCGCATGAGTGCCGACATATGCAACCTCCACGAGTGACTGCCAGGGCAACTCGCGCTGGAAAGAGAGCTGCCATTGCTGGGCGTAAGGGAGCACCCGTTCCTGGTAGGGAATGGTAATCGAGTTGCCCAGTTCGGTCTTGAGACCGAGCGTCGATCCGGTCGGCAGGACCAGGCCGTTGGGAAAGGGATTGGCGAGGCTGATGCCGGGCAGCACCGTGCGATCGCTGTTGGTCGAACTCTGATAATTGGTAGTTGCGTTGAAGGAAGCCACCGTGCTTGGATTGCCGGCGACGCCGCTGACGGAATAGCTCTCATAGAAGATACCGTAGCCGCCGCGCAGGACCGTCTTGTCGGTGAGGCTATAAGCGAACCCGAACCGCGGGCCGAAGTTGTTCCAGTCCGTCTTTCCCTGGCTGCGCGACAGACCGTCGTTGTTGACAAACCTCATTCCGCCCCTGAGGGAGCCAAGCCCGGGGATGGTGACGCCCGTATCGGCCGCCTCGTCGAAGCCATAGGCCAGCTTGTCGTTGCGGTCGGTGAACGGGGTTTCCACCTCCCAGCGCAGTCCGAAGCTAAGCATCAGTTTCCTGTTTATCTTCCAGTCGTCCTGGACAAAAAGGCCCGCATAATGAGTTTGCAGCGCCAGGGATGCCCGCTTGGCCATGGTGCCGGAAGTCGGCAACCCGAGGAGGAATGAGGCGATGGCTGCGCCCGACCCGTCGGCCGCATCCGGGTTCTTCATCGTGAGCTTGTCGCTGTAAGTGAAGAGGCCCTGCGCCTGCACGTCGGGGTTATTCTCGTTCCAGCGAATGGTGCGCCAGTCCAGCCCGAAGCGCAGGTTGTGTGCGCCGGAGAGCTTGTTGAACGTCGACATCGTCGAGTATACGTTGTTGATCTGATCCCGAAAACGGCCGCCGACCTCGGGCATCGTGATGCCGCTGAACCGGAAGTTCGGCCAGCCGGCAGAGGCCTGGTTGTCGATGATGACCGCCGGCACTTTCAGATCTGCCGGGTCGCGGCCCACGCCGTCCCCCTGGGCGTGGAGCGCCGTTCTGGTGAAACCGAGGCCGATCGTGCCGACGAAGGTCGGACTGAAACTGACCGTGTCGTTGATCGATACCGACCAGTTCACGCGGTTGTCCGCTTCGATATCGGCCTGGGAACCCGCGATGGAATACAGCCCGGGAAAACCGTCGAAAACCGACGCCTCGGGGGCCTGATCACGGGTGACCTTGCTCACCCTGACGTACAAACGTTGAAGGTTGCTCAATTGGTGGTCGAGGCGCGCCTGGAAATTCTGGGTAAGCACCGGCAACGTGAAGCTTCGGGCCCAGTTGATGCTTCCCATCCGGTCCAGACCCGCTCCGGTCAAGTTAGGGACCGGGTAGAGGCTGAAGACCGACTGGGCAGTCGGGTCCAGACGGGTCGACGGAATCACAGAGCCGCCTCCGGTTGCAGCCGGGAACGGCGTGCGCGAGGCGACCTTGCCGTTGCTCCCCAACACCGTGGACAGCGGATCATAGACAAGGAGCGGATTGCCCTTGTTGTCTCTCGATTGCGAAAAGTCCCCTTTGCGCTCGAGGGCGGTGGGGACGTAGCCCTGCTTGGTGATCGATCTGCCGTCGCGCACGCGTTCGTAAGCCACGAAAAAGAATGTCTTGTCCTTCCGGATCGGCCCGCCGAAAGTACCCCCAAAGATCCTGTAGCTCTGGGTGTTGCGCGAGTCCTCAAACTTCCGTCTGTTGGCGTCGCTCATGGTGTAGTAATTCTTGGTTTCGGTCCAGGAGAGCGCGTTCAGGCTGGGGTCGCGCATGTAATAGTAGCCGGCGCCGCTGTACCTGTTTGTGCCCCCGCGCGTCGTGACGGCAATGGTGCCTCCTGCGCTGCGCCCCTGGCTGGCATCAAACATCGTGGTATTGACCTTGAACTCCTCGACGGCGTCGCCCATGGGCATCGTGGCTACCAGGCCGCTCTGGCGCGGAACGACATTCGGCATCCCATCCACGGAGATATCGTTGCCGCGGTCGGCTCCGTTGCCCCCGTTAATAGAGATCTTGTTTTGGTCGTTGCTCGTGTAATCGGTGTTCCCCGAGATCACACCAGGGGCAAGGTCTGCCAGGAACATCGGGCTGCGGCCCGAGATCGGGAGACGCTCGAGGTAATGCCTGTCAATGACCTGGCCGAGGTCCGCGCTGGCTTTTGAAAGGATCGGTATTTCCGCCGTGATATTGATGACCTCGCTCTGAATCCCGACCTCGAGTGAGAAATTGACTGTCACCCGGTCCTGCACTTGCACGACCACTCCCCTCCGGGTAGCAGTTTTGAAGCCAGGGGCCGAGGCCGATATGCTGTACCGGGCCGGGAGCAGGAAGGGAACGATGTAATTCCCTTCTGTATTGGTCAGAGCTTCCGATGCCGTGTTGGTCGACTCGTTGACGACGGTTACGTTCGCCCCGGGTATGACCGCACCGGACGGGTCGATGACCCTTCCGAGGACGGAGCCTCTGAATTCCTGTGCTGCGAGATGTGCTGCGGCCGTCCAAAGTGCAAACAGCGCAGCCATGAGAATAGACAACGCTCGATTCTTCATGAATTCCTCCGCTGACGACATCGGTATCCCAAGTGAGCGGCCGTGCGCCACCAAACCTGCGGCCTTGTCGGCTATAAGCCCTGTCGGGAGGATCGCTCACAAGTGTGTAGCGGTAACTTTTGTCGCGGCATACCCGTCTGTAACGGTAACCAGGGTCACACACTCGAGTCCTGGAGTCTCCGAGACCCCAGGACCGTTTTCATTGCTTGGAAGCGTCCGGTATAATTTGTACAGGAAGTCCTGCCCCATCCCCCCGGCAACCGGCCGTTTGGCCATGCAACCGGAGGAGGTCGCTTGAGAAAGGTATTGTTCGTGCTCGGTCTCACCCTCGCAGGGCCGGCGTATGCCGCCCAGAACGGGATTACCACCATCAACCTGCGAACGTGCGTCGACGCCGGCGACGGCGCCTGCCTTACAGTCGACGACGTCGCAATCGACGGCGTCCGGGTCTGCCTGCGCCAGCCGGGCGACATTGAGCGGTGCTATGGGACGGAGGACGGCGAGGTCTGGGTGGACTCATTGCCCCGGCGGTCATACTGGGCCAGAGTCGAGATTCCGGCAGGATATCAGCTGGACGGTATTACCTGCACCACGTATCCGAACCGCCCCTATTCCCCCTATCGTTCGACGGACCGGGCTGTACGGTTTGTGGTTCGTGCGGATATAGACGCCGTAAATGTGAATTTCCTGCTCCTCCCCGACTGACTGGGCGAACAGTCTTCTCGGTGATGTGCCGTTCCGTAACAGCCTGCAGGGCAGCGAGCAAGGCACCAGTCTATACCCATATCTCAACCCTGGATCGGTCTTTGGCGAACGCGGCAGAGCGGCGATTCAGGTTCGCTCGAGCAATTCCTACGCTGAATTCCCGGGGCATTTCCGCCTGCGGATCGGGATGTTATACTCCGGGCTACCAAGAACCTCGGGGCTGCTGTGGGAGCGTCGTCCGCTGCAGGCGCCGACCTTGCAGAGCTGCGTGCCGATCCAGCGACACCGAGACAGCGGTGCCGAGGCACCGCACTCCATACTTTGGAGTGCGGCGGCTGGACGCCGCTTTGGGGTCGGCGCCTAGGCGCCGACCTTGCGGAGCTGCGTGCCGATCCAGCGACACCGAGACAGCGGTGCCGAGGCACCGCACTCCATACTTTGGAGTGCGGCGGCTGGACGCCGCTTTGGGGTCGGCGCCTAGGCGCCGACCTTGCAGAGCTGCGTGCCGATCCAGCGACACCGAGACAGCGGTGCCGAGGCACCGCACTCCATACTTTGGAGTGCGGCGGCTGGACGCCGCTTTGGGGTCGGCGCCTAGGCGCCGACCTTGCGGAGCTGCGTGCGGGTCCAGCGACACCGAGACAGCGGTGCCGAGGCACCGCACTCCATACTTTGGAGTGCGGCGGCTGGACGCCGCTTTGGGGTCGGCGCCTAGGCGCCGACCTTGCAGAGCTGCGTGCCGATCCAGCGACACCGAGACAGCGGTGCCGAGGCACCGCACTCCATACTTTGGAGTGCGGCGGCTGGACGCCGCTTTGGGGTCGGCGCCTAGGCGCCGACCTTGCAGAGCTGCGTGCCGATCCAGCGACACCGAGACAGCGGTGCCGAGGCACCGCACTCCACTGGCGGTGATGGTGTCATCGCAAGCACGGCTCGTTCCGGTCGTTTCCGGTGCGTCGCTGATTTGCCTTGCCGCCCTCGGCGCAATTGCCGCACGGACCGGGGGTGCGTCGGCGTGGATCGGCGCCGCGCGCGTCGCATTCTGGGGCGCCTTGGCCATGGCCGTCGCGGCAGGCGCTGCAGAACTCGCCTCCAAGGCCCCTAAATCGATCCGGTGGAAACGACTGGTACAACACCCACTCGATTTTGCGGTCTACGGACGGAAACCACGCATGATCGAGCTTACCGAGGCGATCTCATCGCGATCATTGAGAGGGGGCGCGCTCTGAGGACGTACTGCCAGTGGGCGCGCGATCATACCGAAGCCCTACAGGGCCGACGTAGACAGACTGCGGTCTGATCAGTTTGCCTTCGGCAAGCTGCTCAAGGCAATGTGCGGACCAGCCGAGGACGCGCCCGATGGCGAAGGTAGGGGTAAACAGCTCGGCGGGCAATCCCAGACCATGCAACAGCAGCGCGGTGTAGAACTCGACATTGGTGTCAAGCCGCCGGTCCGGTTTGTGTGCACGGAGGAGCCGCAGCGCGGTAGTTTCGACGTTCAACGCGAGGTTATAGAGGCTCTGGTCGCCGCCGCTCGAAAAAAAGTGCCTGGCTGCCTGGGCTAGGACATCGGCGCGCGGATCACGGACCCGGTAGATTCGATGTCCGAAACCCATGAGGCGTTCGCCCCGAGCGAGCTTGGCGCGGATGACGCTTTCGGCCCGCTCGGGCGTGCCGATTTCGAAAACCATATCGAGTGCGGGCCCGGGTGCCCCGCCATGCAGAGGCCCTTTCAGCGCGCCCACCGCCCCGGTGACGGCGGAGATGACGTCCGAACGTGTGGAGACGATGACTCTCGCGGCGAATGTGGAGGCGTTGAGCCCGTGATCGCAGACCGTGTTGAGGTAGGTCTCGACCGCGCGGGTACGATCGGGGGATGGGTCCGTGCCGGACAATTGATGGAGGTAGTGGGCTGCGTGAGAGAGATCGAAACGGACGGGAACCGGCGACTCACCATTCCGAACGCGCCAGTAGGATCCGACTATTGTAGGGAAGGACGCGATCGCGCTCATCGCGTCTTCGAGAGGGTTTCCCGCGCGGCCGAGGCTGAGGAGGGACGCCGCGATCCGCAGGGCGTCGATGACCGGCGCTTTCACAGCCGCAGCCTCGTGAAGAACTTCAACGGCGGCGTGGGGTAGCGTCCGCCGTCCGGCCAGGTCGTGCGCGAATGCCGTGCGCTCCGATGGCTCTGGCAGGCGGCCGTGCAGGAAGAGGTACGCGACTTCCTCGAATGTGGCCTGGGGTGCCAGATCTTCGACTGCATACCCTGCAAGGATCAGGCGCCCCGCCGCTCCATCAACGTGGCTCAGCCGGGTCGAGGCGGCAACAATGCCTTCCAGCCCCTCGGTCATTCTTCGATGTTGCGATAGCACTGTACCATTGTCAATGTTGATATGGGATCAGCGTGATGCAGGCGGGCCGCCTTAAGTCGCGACCGGAGCATCTGCAAATTGAGAACACCGGGGCACGAAAACAGGTTCGTGATAAAGTCCAGGTTATGAACCGCGCTCTGTATGCACTTCTGCCGGTGCCTGCTACTGGCCGGCTCGAAGAGCGTCAAAGGTCGACCCGGTGATCGCACTGCGGTACGAGTGATCAGGGAATCCCTATTCAGCGGGTGCGGCACTCGGTGGCGATGAAGGCGGCGCCATTTGGGCCATCTGCTCCTTCATTTTCTTTGCCATCTCGCGCGGCGTGGGTTCCGCTATGTGGCTGCTCACCGACCATGAATAACCTTCCGGATCGATCAGATTGCCGCAGCGGTCTCCCCAGAACATGTCGGTAACAGGCATCCTCTCGGTGGCTCCCAGCTTCAACGCCCTGGCGAATACCTTGGCAGCGTCTTCGACGTACAGGTACAGGGTGGATGGAGAGCCGCCCAAGGTCTTGGCGCTCTTGTTCCATCCCGGCATCTCCGGCCCCAGCATCAGAACGGTATCGCGCAGCGTGAGTTCGGCGTGCATCGGTTTGCCATCCGGCCCTTTGCTGACCCCGCGCCTCTTGAAGCCAAAGGCCTTCTGATAGAAGGCCATCGCGGCCTTCATGTCCTTTACGGTGAGGGCCACGGTTACTGCGCGGTAAAGTTTTCTGTTGAGCGGATCGATTTTCCTAGCCATCCCGAGACCTCCTTGGGCAAGGGGCCGGATCGAGCGAAACCCCAAACCCGCATGGATTTACGAAACTTCCTGCCCCGAAACAACGCCTTATTTACGTTTTTTGACCCCGTTTTTTTGCGATTAACCGGGTTTTGCGGCCAGAAACGACGCTTAAACGCGAAAAACAGGGTCAAAAATCGCCGCCAAACCCCATTTGTGAGCTGCAAAATCTAGTCAACATAATACCATTGAATGGTTTAGCCGGGTCCGTCCCTTATTTCGATACTCCTGGTTCCCAGGCCGGGGGGGATCTCGAGCACCTGTCTGGATTGCGGCGTAAACTTTGTGCTTTTGCCGCCGACATAAATCGATGCTCCCCCGCCCAGACTCTTCCTGAAGCCGTCGGACAACTCCAGTGTCCACCTCGATGGTTTCTTCTCAAAATGCCTGCAATAATGCTGGTCATAGTTAAGCAGTATTGTGAGGCGCTCCTTCGGCTTCACATCGACATCGCTGTGCAGGTATGCACAGAGCTCGTTATAACCCATCCACCTTTTGTCTTTCCTCGACTCAATCCAGTCGGTCTTGCTAAAATCAAGATCCGGATTCTTCGTCCCGACTATTTTCGCCGCCTTCAACTTTGCCTTCAGCTCATCCGTCCAAGGCCATTGTTTCTCTACTGACGCTATGATCTCGGAATCTGTTTTGGGCACGAGGTCTATGTCGTGGCAGCCGAGCAACTCCGGCTCCATCATATTCAACTGAATCAGGTAATCGAATCCTACGTATTGATGCCTGCCCACACCATATCCTGCAACCGCGGCCAGTCGCCCGTATCCGGCGCCATACAGCTCATCTTCCGGCCTGACCGTCGTCGCGAGCGGCGTTACCCCGAACTGCTTTTCGACTGCATCTCTTCCGGTCCTGTAGATAAACAGCATATCGTTCGAGGGCACCACCCCTTTCCGTATCTGATCCAGGGTCTCCTGGTACCAGTCGGGGTGCGCCATTACACCCTCCACTCCTCCATCCCAATAAGGACCCGGAGGGGAATCAAGGTCCCAGTTCACATGCGTCCATGCGCGGTGAGGCTGGATCTCAAAGACGCCCCTCCGCAATCCCTCATCCAGACCCTCCTTTGTGGAGGCGTAGTCCTGCACATTTCCAAACGGGTCCGTAAACCTTTCCCTGTCCCACGGCGATTCAATCATCCTCGTGAGGGGATTGGCATATCCGGGAGTGACATTTTGCACCATTACGAAGCCGTGTTTTTCAAGCGGCTCTATCAGACGTTTCAACAACACTTCTTTGCCGGGTGTCGGATAATGCCATTGAAGGCTGTAGGCATGCTCCGAAGCCCCTATATCATCCATTACGAGCATGACGGCATTTTCGAAATTGTCATTGAACAGTCCGTATCCCATGCTGTACACAAGTGCCTTTCTGAACACCTGTCTCATCGCCGGGTATTTCCTGAACCATTCATGCCCTCCCCCTATCCATACCGTCTTCGTATAATCCCCCACGTCCCTGGTCACAATCTGAGGATATGGCCCAAAGCTCCCCAGCGCAGTGGCGCCATCCCGCAGACTACATTTAACTATTGTTGCATTCCCAGGCAATACCGTCCCGGCCAGCCCTTTGGTTATGAAATGCTCTCCTGTGATGGTAAAGTTCGGCGGCTGAGTCTCCTTTGAAAGCGATTCAGTACCTTGGTAAGTCACACCCACCAAATTCGCTATGTCCGGAGTTGTAATAAAGTCGCAAAGCGCTATGAAACCCATGTGATACTGTTCGATGGCGCGGCGCACCGTCTCATAATGGGCCGACATACCCCTGAGTTTGTCCGGATTTGCCATCCATATGATGCAACTGTACCGCGGTTTCGCGATCCCATCGAGAAACCTGTTTATCTGCAGTCGCTGCTGGTCCAGCCGGAGGATGTCGAAAGGAACACCCCACACCTTGAGCATGTTGATAACATCACAAAGTTCCGGGTCCGCCATACGCGTGCTGATGGTGTAGCTGCTCGGGTCCTTCCACTGGTCACCTATAACAACAAGAACCCGGTAAGGAGGCATGACCCGCTGTTGTGTCTCTTCGGCTTCCGCTACTGCCCGGGCGGGCTTGGGAGCGGGTTTGCGATTGCCAGCAGCCACAGAAATACTCAACAGACATCCGGACAACAGGACCATGAGATTCCTGCACATAGGCATCTTGCTCCACTTGAGGTCTTTCCATAAGGGGCCGGCTCTTTGAGAAATTCTATGTTCGCCTCCAATGAAATGCAAGAATTCCGCAGTCCTATCGCTTCGTCCTGTTTTGGCGCGCTGACAGCCCCCATGCTGAAAGATCGTAGTAGCCCCTCGGACCCACTTGGCAGGCGGGCTTTCCTTTGCATCGCCCTACAGGAAGATGCGATGATCGCATCCCTATGGTCTCGATAAAGTCGCTGGCCGGACCCCTGCGGGTCCCATTCCTGTTGCTGAATCCCAGCTGCGTGTTCGTGGGGGCGGGCGTCGCCTTCTGGAGGACGGGCGCGGTCGACACCCTGCAGGCGGTGCTCGTCCTGACCGGGGCCGTCCTCGCCCACATCGGGGTGAACTCCCTGAACGAGTACCACGATTTCCGGAACGGGCTCGACGCGCGGACGAGCCGCACCCCGTTCTCCGGGGGTTCGGGAACCCTGCAGGCCCGGCCGGACCTCGCGTGGTGGGCGCTGTCGGCGGGCATCGGCTCGGCGGCGGCGGTGGCCGCCATCGGGATATACTTCCTGCGGCTGCGCGGACCGCTGATGCTCCTGCCCGGCCTGGCCGGGCTTGCCGTCGTCCTCGCCTACACGCCCCTGCTCACCCGTAATCCCCTGTTCTGCCTTGTGGCTCCGGGCCTGGGATTCGGCACCTGCATGGTCACCGGGACGGAATTCGCGCTGACCGGCTCGTATTCTCTCACCGGGTTGTTCGCTTCGCTGGTCCCCTTCTTCCTGGTGAGCGACCTCCTGCTGCTCAACCAGTTCCCCGACGTCGAGGCCGACCGGGTCTCCGGGCGGGAACACCTGATCATCGTCTACGGCAGGAAGGCTGGGGCGACGGTCTATCTGCTGTTCCTGCTCGGCTGCTATGCCTCGATCGTCGCGGGGGTCCTGGCGGGTCTCCTGCCCGCGCTCGCGCTCCTCGGGCTGGCGACCGTCCCGCTGGCCGCCGCGGCCGCGGGCGGCGCGCTGAAGTACAACGCCGACATCGCCCGCCTGATCCCCTTCATGGGGATGAACGTGGCCGTCAACCTGCTCACGCCGGTCCTGGTCGGGGCGGGATTGATGTGGGGGAGGTAGGAATATCCGACCGGCACGCCTGGAGCGCCACCGGCCGGTTCAGGCGCGTGTCCTGCGCGCGGTAGACAACGCCCATGCCCTTCGCCGATCTTCTCCATCACCAGATCGCGGCGGGCCGCCCCGCGGCCCTGGGATCAAGCTTGCGCATCTGCGAATTGCACAGGGTGCCGATACGCTTGACGGCGCCGAGGCGCTTCTGAGGCAGGGGCAAAGCGAAGGCAGCGGCGTCGGGCCGCCGCACTCCACGGTCCGGCGACTGCAGAGGGCGACGTCAGTTGACGGTCCTGTCCGTGGCAACCGAGCCATGCATCTGGACAATGACCCACTTCCCGCCCCGCCTTTCGAGCACGCCCGTCCATCGGATGTCTCTCGCGCCCGTAGGCCTGCCGTCCCACTCCCCGAGATCGTCGAGAGTGGCCGAGTACCACGCCACATCGCCTGACCGGGAAAGGTGGACCTGCAGGTCATGGACCTCGGTCACCGTTGCCTTAAACCTCGGATTCATCCACATATCGAACAGTTTCACGTACTGGCTCCACCCGGCCACGGCCGATTTCGAGTTGGTCCAGACAACGAACAAGTCATCGTCGTGAGCCATTGTGCTTTCCTGAAGCGCCCGGTCCTTGGTCAAGGCCCAACAGATCGAGTCATTGATTATTTTGGCGATTACCGGCTTTTCGGTTTCCCTGTCCCCGGTCTGCCCTCGCCCGTCTGTCGCGGTGATCATCAGTGTGGATAACACGAGCAATAGACCACTCTCTCTGACAGTCATTTTGTCCTCCCCTGTCTCACGGGACTGATCAGAATAGTACGATGACAGATCTCAGGGAGTTGTTAGGGTTTTACGAGGTTTGACTCCAAAGCGTAGGACACATCCCGGAACGTGATCCGTGGACCGGTGGCTGATCGTCCCCAAGGCAATCCTAGTAAAATCCTCGGTGAAACCTAAGCATCCAATTACGTCATATTGACGTGTCACGCCGTGCCGAGCTTTGCGTCGGTATACGGCTTGCCCGCCTCAGTCCCAGGCTGGCCCTGCATCGCAGTGCGATGATTCCGGCTGGGGTGCCTTGAACCCGGAAAGAGATCCGAGAAACGGAGACACGACATGAACTCGAGAAAAACAGCCTGGTCCCCGCGGGGCATGCTGATCGCTGTCCTGATACTCCTCGTCGCCTGCCCGCTTCATGCGCAGCGCCTGGATGGGACCATCAGCGGCACGGTTAAAGACCCCTCCGGTGCAATCGTTGCCGGCGCTTCCGTAACCGTCAGCAGTGACCAGACTGGCGCAACCCGAACGGTCTTGACTTCTGAGGTGGGCGGTTATGTGGTTCCCAATCTGCTGGTGGGAACCTATACAGTCAAAATTGCGGCAGTCGGGTTTGCCGATTACACGAGGACCTCCGTGCAGGTCCAGGCTGCGCAAGGTGTGGAGGTCAGCGCGACGCTGGTCATGGCGAACACGTCTCAAACAATCCAGGTGCAGTCCGGCGCGGACCTGGTGCAGGCACAAAGTTCTCAGCTGACCAAGTCCTTCGACAATAAGATGGTAGCGGAATTGCCCACGGTCACCGGGCAGAACACTTCGGTTCTGAATCTATCCATCTACCTGCCCAACACTACAACCGCTCTGGGCGGCACCTCGGGATCCGGCGGATCCGTCGGCGGTTTGCGTGGCAGGCAAAACAGCTTCAGCGTGGATGGTGTGAACAACAACGACCCGTCCGTTACGGTCGTCTCGCAACAGGTGATTCCGGATGCCGTGCAGGAATTCAGCCTGAGCACAAACCAGTTCAGTGCAGAATTCGGCAGCGCGGCCGGCGGCCAGTTCAATGTTGTCACGAGGCGCGGCTCAAATGAGTTGCACGGCGGTGCGTGGCTCTACAACGTCAATCGGAATTACCGGGCCAGAAGCAACCTGGCGGACCCTTCCAACCCGAATCCGAGGTTCGACTACAACCGCGCGGGAGGAAGTCTTGGAGGCCCGCTCGCACGCAATCGCTGGTTCATTTTCGGGGCCTTCGAGTATCAGACACAGGGCAGGGAGGCCTTAGGCTCAACCGCCACGCTGCCAACCCCGGCCGGTCTCCAGATGATGAACAATCTGGCGGTCAACGATGCCGTCCGCGGTATTCTGGCCCAATTCCCAACGGCAGCTTCCCAGTCCGGAACCATACCGGCTGTCATCGGCAGTACAACGCACCTTATCCCCGTCGGCCAGTTCTCCCTCAGCGCGCCCGACTATGTCACACAATATGACTACATCATCAATAGCGACGTTAATGCCGGCAGCCACTCTGTGCGCGGCGGATACATGAACACCCGGCGCAGGCTGCCACAGGCGCCCCCGGTGCCTCAGCTGCAATTCTTCGGCTCCGTGGAAAACGACAACCAGAAAATCACGCTGAGCGACATCTGGGTGCTCAGCAGCACCGTCGTGAACGAGTTCCGTGCCTCCTATTCCCGCTTTGTCAATGCCTCGCGGCTCGAGGGAACCGCGGCTGCGTTTCCAAACGTGGAGATCACGGGCGGTTTGGGTGTCCAGATCGGCGCTCCCAGCGCCTATCCTCAGGCCCGCACCATGAACCAGTACCAGATTCTGGAGCAGGTCAGCAGGATGGCCGGCCGGCACTCCATTAAAGCAGGCGCGGAGTACAGGTGGTACACCGGTGTCAGCGACTTTCTGCAGAATTCCCGCGGCATTTACTACTACTCTACGATCGCCAACCTTCTGATGGACCAGGTCCCGGCTAACGACCAGTTGCAGGGTATTGGTTCGGGAGCCGTACCCCTGAACGCCGGAAATATCGCCATGTTCATCCAGGACGATTTCAAGGTGAACCCGCGGCTTACCGTCAACGCCGGATTACGGTACGAGTTCTTCGGCAATCCGGCAGGTGCGAGCAACCAGGAGCGTAATTCCGTCGCAGACCTGCCGGGCTCCCCGCTCGTATTTCACACACCCAGGACGGACCGGAACAACTTCTCGCCACGCCTTGGCTTCGCCTGGGACGTCTTCGGCACGGGCAAGTGGGCTCTGCGGGGTGGCGCGGGTATGGCCTACGATGTGGCGCCTTTCAATTTCCACATGAACGGCCAGCCGCCGCAGCAGCAGACCGTCCTCCGGGCTTCGTCGGCCTGCGCCGGCCAGTTTTCTGCAGCACCGCCCTGGTGCGCAGGTTACCTCGCCGACGGCCTGGGATCGAATTTCCTTGCAGGCGGCGCGATGAAACTGACGTACAAGCCGCCCAGCGACCAGGCCACCGCTCGGTCAATGACCAACCAGCTGATGGTTGACGCCCGGAGCCCGAAAGTCTTCAGCTGGTCCTTGGGAATGCAGCACGAGATCTTCAGGGACACCACCGTCGAGGTCCTCTACCTCGGCACGCGGGGTTTGTTCCTGCCCGTGCAAATCCAGCTGAACTCGCAAACAGCCTTTGAAAGGGGCGCTGGTCCGCTGCCGACCTACTTTTCATCGTCGGAAATCCCCGCCACACTTGCGGCGGATTCACCAACGCTGGCGCAGTTCCTGGCCGCGCGCGGACGACCGTATGCGGCGCACGGCTTCCCCGGTGCAATCACATCCATGCAACCCAACGGTATCAGCGAGTACCACGGCGGAGCCGTCGACCTGAACCGACGGTTCAGCCGAGGCCTGCTCTTCCGTGCCAATTACACATGGGCCAAGGCAATGGACAATGGCACCAATGACCTGTTTACCTCCGTCGTCAATCCGCGGCGGCCCCAGAATCCTAATAACCTGCGGGATGAATGGTCACGTTCCACGCTGGATATCCGCAACAAGGTGGCGTTGATGTGGACCTACGATCTGCCGCGGCCGGAATTCGCGTCCCGCATCGTAAGTGCCTTCCTGCACGGCTGGCAGTGGAACGGCACGTATCTCTTCCAATCCGGTCAGCCGATGACGATTCAGTCCGGAGTGGATTCCAACGGCAACATCGACAGCGCGGGCGACCGCGTTATCCTCAATCCCAACGGCACCGGCAGGACTGGCACGGCTGTGCGGTTTGTCTGCCGGAACGCGGACGGCAGCAGCACGATTGCGGCGTCCGCGGCCGCGTGCGGAGGGAATGCCGCCGTGGTGGGTTACGTGGCGGCCAACTCCAGCGCGCGGTATGTCCAGGCCGGGCAGGGCGCGGTGGCTAACGTCGGTCGCAACACGGTCGATGCGGAGCATTTCAACCTCTGGAACATGTCGCTGTTCCGGAAGGTCAGCATCCGTGAAGGCAAGACCCTGCAATTCCGCTTCGAGCTGTTCAACGCATTCAACGTGGGACAGTACTCGCTCGGCAATGCAGACGTGGCCCCGGTGCAAGTCAGCACCAATGCCACAAGCCCGTCATACGCCAACGTCACCGCCGCGAATTTCCTGAACTCCAGGCAATTCGACAGGCAGGGCCGCTCCATCCAGCTCGGCCTGAGGTTCAGCTTCTAGACCGGTAAGCGGGATCGGACAAAGATCTATGCTTGCATAAGAGATCCATCCGATTTCGTGGCAGCGGCGCAGGCGGCGTCCGCCGCCGCCATCTGGGGCGGGCCCTCGCGGAGGGAGGAATACCGGCCGCGGAGAAGACGCCATAGCACGAAGCCGGAAGCGGGAGGCGGCACGGCATCCGGAAGTAACCGTTGTCAGTGGTCAGCCCACTGCTCAGGACGCTGGCCTGATCACTGATCGTCAGATGATCTCGAGGGGTGTTTCCCGCTCCGGCGCCGGAAAGACGTCATCAATTTCGGCGATGTCTTCAGGCGACAACTCCCAACCGACGGCGCCGGCGTTTTCACGCACGTGCTCGACCTTCGAGGCCTTGGGAATCGTGAAGCAGCCCGGCAGACGCGTCAGGAAATTGAGTGCGACCTGCCGGGGTGTCTTCCCGTGACGCTCCCCGATTTTCGCCAGGATGGCGGACTGAGTTCGTTTGGTCGGGAAGCGTCCGCTGCCGAAAGGCGAATACCCCACGACCGCGATGCCCTGTTCCCGGCAGTATGGGATGAGCTTGAACTCTATGCCGCGCGCCAGGAGATGGTATGCGACCTGGTTGCAGGCGATCCGGCGTTTCGTCAGGGCCCGTTGCGCCTGCTGGAGTTCACGCACGTCGAAGTTGCTGACGCCGATGAACCGCACCTTGCCTGCCTCGGCCAGGTCCTCGAGCGCCCTCATGGTGTCCTCGACGGGGTGCGGGCCGGTGCGCCAGTGAATCATGTAGAGGTCCAGGTAGTCGGCCCCGAGGCGCGCAAGGCTGCGGTCGCAGGCGTCAAGCGTGCCCGAATACGATGCGTTTGACGGAAGGACTTTGCTCGCGAGGAACACCCGTTCGCGCAGCCCGTGGAGGGCGCGGCCCACAAATTCCTCCGTGTCGCCGTTGCCGTACATCTCGGCAGTGTCGACGTGAGTCATGCCCAGCTCCATGCCAAGCCGGAGCGCCCGAGTCTCCTCGTCGGCGCGACTGCGGTCTTCGCCCACGCGCCAGGTGCCCTGGCCGAGGACCGGCAGCTGAACGCCTGTGCTACCGAAATCGCGATTGATCATCTCTCACTCCTTGATCTGGAAGACTCGACTTCAGTTGCCGATCCTGGAAATTGCGGCTTCGGCTGACCAGCGCACGCGCGGTATTTTCGCAAGTTCTCTCAACGCGGGGAGTGCGGAGGCCGCCGGTTTTCCGATCGCGCCGAGTGCATCTGCGAGGCTGCGCAGCACGTGCACTTCCTCGCCTGCAACCCGGCACGCCTCTGCCAGGGCTGCCACAGCCCGCGCCGCCCCCGCGCCGCATGCCCCGATCGCCTGAGCCGCCATCAACCGGACGTTCGCAGCCTCCTCGACCGCACGAGAGTTCAGCTCATCATACCCGCAGTAATCTCGAAGACTCAAAGACTCGAAAACTGCGGGCCCCTGTGGTGTAATCAATGACTCATGTAGAGGAGGAGAGATGCGATCCTTCAGACTGTACCCAAGCATGATCCTGCTGTTGTGTCTCTCGGGCTGCGCCAGGCAGACCGAGTACGACGTGATTCTCCGAAACGGAATGGTCTACGACGGCAGCGGCTCGCCTGCGGTGCGCGCCGATGTGGCGTTTCTGGGCGACACCGTCGCCGGCATCGGTGCGCTGTCCGATGCCCGCGGCAAAACCGAGATCGATGTTTCGGGAATGGCGGTCGCTCCGGGTTTTACAAACATGATGTGCTGGGCGAACGAGTCGCTCATCGCCGACGGTCACTCGCAGAGCGACATCCGCCAGGGCGTTACCCTCGAGGTCCTGGGGGAAGGGGATTCGATGGGTCCCTTGAGCGAGGCGATGAAACAGGCCGCAGCCGCCCGACAGACTGACATCCGGTACCCCATCGAGTGGAGCACGCTTGGTGGGTACCTGGAGTACTTGGAGAAACGCGGCATCTCGCCCAACGTGGCATCGTTCATCGGTGCCGCCACCCCCCGCATCTACGTCATCGGCTATGATGATCGCTCCCCGACGTTGGACGAACTCGAGCAGATGCGTGAACTCGTACGCCATGCCATGAAGGAAGGCGCGCTGGGTGTGGCTTCGGCACTCATCTACCCGCCCGGCAGCTTTGCCAGGACTCCTGAACTGGTGGCGCTGGCCAGGGTGGCGGCGGAATATGGCGGGATGTACATATCGCATCTGCGCAGCGAGGGTTCGAAGATCCTCGATGCGGTGGACGAGTTCCTCACGATTTCCCGCGACGCCAATATCCGTGCGGAAATCTATCACCTGAAGGCCTCGGGTAAATCGAACTGGCCGAAAGCAGGCGAGGTGATACAGAAGATCGAGCGGGCCCGCTCCGACGGGCTTCAGATCACCGCGGATGTCTACACCTATCCGGCGGGCTCGACGGGTCTGAACTCGACCATGCCTCCATGGGTCCAGGACGGCGGGTTCGAAGCGTCGGTGAAGCGCATGATGGACCCGGTGATACGCAGGCGCATCGTGGCGGAGATGCGGAAGGAGTCCGACGAATGGGAGAACATGTATCTGGGTGCGGGGTCTCCGGACAACATCCTGCTGGTTGGATTCCGCAGTGAAAAACTGAAGCCGCTCGCGGGCAAGACGCTCGGCGAGGTTGCACGTATGCGCGGGAAATCCCCGGAAGAGACCGCTATGGACCTGATCGTCGAAGACGAGAGCCGGATCGATACGGTCTACTTTACACAATCGGAAGAGAACCTGCGGAGGAACATAGCGCTTCCGTGGGTCAGCTTCTGCTCCGATTCTCCATCAATCGCCCCGGAAGGAGTCTTCCTCAAAAACAGCGTACACCCGAGAGCCTACGGCAGCTTTGCGCGGCTGCTCGGAAAGTACGTGCGCGAGGAGAAAGTAATGACGCTGGAACAGGCGATTCGGAAGCTTGCGGCGCTGCCCGCGGAAAACCTCCGGATCGAACGCCGCGGGCTTCTGAAGAAAGGCTACTTTGCGGACGTGGTCGTTTTCGATCCGCGGAAGATCCAGGACCATGCAACCTTCGCACAACCTCACCAGTATGCCACCGGCATGGTTCACGTCTTCGTCAACGGCCGCCAGGTGCTGAAAGACGGCGCGCACACGGGAGCCAGACCCGGACGCGTCGTGCGAGGCCCCGGCTGGACAGGTCGTCACGTTTAAAGGCGGCAGGCAGGCCGTCTGCGGCTGGGGTCTGCTTGATTCTTCGCGAGCGGTGGGGCAGGAAGAGACAGCTCCGTGCGCCATCAGCTCGCCTCCAGCTCAATCCAGTCGCGCTCGGCAGCCTTCCACTCGGCCACGCGATCGCGCGTGTACTCATAGCCAATCTCGACCAGCTCGTCGAACGACTCCTGGTCAAAGACGCCGAACCGCGCGACAGGTGGATTGAGATACAGCGTGGCCGCCCGTACCTGCTCGTTTTGATTGAGTACGCTGCCAACCTCCTGGGACCGGAGCAGAACCGAGACGATGTTGGGCGCGACCAGCTTCTCCCTGGCGAACGGGTTGATCCGGCTCCAGAGCAGCTGCCGGGCGGAGAGGCTGTCGCCGAAGTGATACGCCGCCTCGAAATCGGCCTTCGCGCTTACGTCGACACCAACGACGGGGCCACCGTCGCCCATGTCACGCATGATGTCGGTCGGCATGTTCTTCAGGACGCCGCCATCAACCAGCAGATTGCCGTCCATGAGGACTGGCGGGCAGACGCCGGGTATGGCCGTGCTGGCTCGAAGCGCGCGGCGCAGGGAACCTCGACGGTGGACGGCCACCGAGGCTGTGGTCAGATTGGCGGACACAAAGAAACAGCCCAGCCACGCATCCTCGATCTGAATATCACCGAACATATGGTTGAGAACGCGCAGAAACCGGTCGGCCGCAAAGAGCGAGACGAAGGGGATTGTGTAGTCGCGCATCCGGGTCCCCTTGCGGCTCGCCCTGAGCGGCCAGTGGCCTGACCAGGAGCACCCAGAACAGGGCGGTGAAGTACCTGGGGTAGCGCATAGATGTCCCTCGCAAAATTCGGCGTTGCTGAAGAACCGCTGGGAAATCGGGGTGGGGGATGCCCGTCGTCCACGGAATGCCCGTGGATTGCAGACCGCGGCGCTCCAGTGCGGGCCGGAATCATCCCTGGGATGAACTCACCGGCGGGGATTCCCGCTCGACTGCCACCTTTGAAGACCCGAGCACGCACCATCGGCCGCGAAGCCTCTGTCGCCCTCATAGGCAAGATCAGTATTGCTGCATTGGGCTCATCTGGGGTGACTTCAGGATTTCGGGCTCGTCTGGGGTTGGACCCCACTTTACGATCTTCAGATCCAGTACAAGAATGGCATAGAGGACCGGCACGAGCACAAGCGTGACGAATGTCGCCACCGTCAGCCCTCCGATCTGGGCATAGCACAGCGGCTCCCACAGTGGTCCCCCGTGCAGCGCCAGCGGGACCAGCCCGAACACGGTTGCCCCGACGGTAATCACGGCGGCCACAGCTTCCGGCGAAAGCTCGGGATCGAGGGGAATGACGACGCATCCGTTGTGCCCCCTCCGACATCGTTCGGCCGGCACGCTCTGTGGCAGCGTGCTCCGGCCGCCCTCGTACGGCGCGGTGGAGAGCGTCGATCTGGCTTGTGAAGCTTTCCCGAAGTGCGCTTTCCGAGGCAGCCCTATTTCGCCTCGCGCTGCAGTTTGGCGCGGATCTGCATCCAAATGTCGAAGTAGCGCCACGCCGCCGGGGCGTCGGGCTCCTGGTGGTGATCGGGCTTAAGGATCAGGTCACCGGTCCTGAGCAGGACCCTCCTGACTTCGGGATTCTGGCGGACTTTTTCCCGCATCGCGCCGACAATGAGCCGGAAGTGCTCCCCCGGCTCTGTCGGCCGGTAGTCGAAGCGCCGTCCCTCGAACGACACCCAGCCGATGCCCATCTTCTTCATGTTCTCCTCGGCGAGGTCGCCAGCTTTCTTCGCCTCGAAGCCGGTGAGTTGCGCCACCTGGCCGCGCGTGTAAGCCCAGGCGAGGCCGGGGAATGCCGCGCGTGGGTCGTCCCGGCCCTCCGGGTATTTCATCATCTGCCAGAACCCTTCAAGGCTGGCGTAGGACCGGCCATGAAACGTGAACGGCGTCGGCGCAAAGTTCGAGAGGAGTCCCAGCTCGTTTCGTTTGGAGAGGATCGCCTCCCCCGGTCCGGCCTCCTGCGGCATGATCTCCCATGACGGCGCCCCTTCCTTCGGCACGGGCGCCCACCAATCCTCCGGGTAGCGCGAACTGCCGTGCTGTCCGGCGGCGAAGGACAACGACGCTCCGAGGTTCAACGCCATCGCTGCTGCTGCGGCGAGCACCAGAATCCTGACGTACTCGGACTTCATCGTGAGCGACTCCGCCTCGCTATCCGGCTTGACCCAGTCCTGGCTCGGCCGCAATGGCTGCGCTCGTGCGCTCCAGCCGTCTTCGATTCCCGGACGAATCGCCGATAAGATATCATAGGCCAGGACGTTGAGCCCTGAACCGGACTCGGGTTTGCTCCGAGAATGGGTTGGACTCCGGGACTTGGCTGTTTCCCACACTGGTTGCGCGATGAAAACGATCAATCGGCGAGACTTTCTGGCCACCATGAGCGCGGCGCCGCTGGCAGGGCGGACGAAGAGTACGGGCGGGGCCGTAAGTCGGCCGCCCAACATCATCTACTACATTGCCGATGAGCTCGGCTACTTCGAGCTTTCCTGCATGGGGCATCCGAAATTCAGGACTCCCAACATCGACCGCATGGCGGCCGAGGGAGTGCGCTTGACCCAATGCCTGGCCGGCAATGCCGTGTGCGCACCCACACGATGCTGCCTGCTGACCGGCAAGCATGCCGGCCACGCCAGTGTGCGCGACAACGGAACGCACCAGACGCTTCAGCGAGGCGAGGCTACACTGGCGACCATGTTCAAGCGCGCCGGCTATGCCACGGGCGGTTTCGGCAAATGGGGCAACGGCAACCGCGGCAGCGACGGCACTCCCGAGACCCACGGCTTCGACGTCTTCTTCGGGTACTACGACCAGAGTCACGCGCACTCCTATTACCCGCCCTACCTCATCCGCAATGGCCGGGAGGTGGCTCAGCGCGGCAATCAGCCCGGCTTGCAGCTCGAGGGGCAGGCTTACAGCCACTACGAGATCGTGCGCGAAACCCGGGAGTGGATCCGCGAGCATCGGGACCGGCCTTTCTTCGCCTACCTCGCCTGGACCCCGCCACACGGCAGTTTCGCCATCCCGAGCGACGATCCCTCCTGGCAGCTGTACGCAGACAAACGATGGCCCAGGGAAGCCAGGGTTTACGCGGCGATGGTCAACATGGTCGACCGGCACTTCGGCGAGATTCTGCAGCTGCTCAAAGAGCTGGGTTTGGACGACCAGACGATGGTCCTGTTCTCCGGCGACAACGGCGGACAACCTTATTTCGCGGACGCCGAGCATCCCGCGGGGTTCTTCGGCCCCAACGTGAATCCCAGAAACGGCCAACGCTTTCGTGGAGGAAAGGGTTCGCTCTACGAAGGTGGTTTGCGCGTGCCCTTGGTCGCGCGCTGGCCCGGGCGCATCAAGCCAGGACAGGTGAGCGATGACCTGTGCTATTTCCCCGACGTGATGCCGACGCTGGCCGAAGCGGCGGGCGTCCAATGCCCCGACGGCATCGATGGCGCCTCCTTCCTTCCGGCGTTGGTCGGAGGACCTTCAGCAGGCCGCAGGCGGTGGACGCACGAATTCCTCTACTGGGAGTTCAAGACGATGACCGCGGTCAGGAACCGAAACTGGAAGGGCGTGCGACCGAGGACGGCCGCGCCCTGGGAACTGTACGACCTGAGCAGCGATATCGAGGAAAGGCGCGACCTGGCGGGCCAGCACTCGGAGATCATCGAGAAAATGGAGCGCTGTGCGCTGAAAGAACACACTCGTCAGCCGCAGACCGGCGTATTCGACCGGACGCTGAACGCCAAGGATTTGCGGAGTGTCTACCCCGACAGGAGCAGCTCGGGAGTCGACCCGTGACGGGGCCGCATCTCCAAAATCCCCAAAAGGCAGGAATTGCCGCTTCATGACGCACCCTTCAGTTCGATTCTGGATTTCGGAGATACGACCCCCGCTGTGGAGTGTCCGGCCTGCTTGCGGTCGTTGGAGTGGAAGCGGTATTCCCGGTAACGCTCCGCATACCCCAGACCTGGCGGCGAATTCTCCGAAGACGGCGCGGCCCGTGATGGATCCACGCCGCGGCGTTCAGGTTGCCGATGTTCTCCTCGTGCTTCCGGGCGAAAATCACGCCCTCGTGCGGCTCGCGGTGTAATACCCTGCCGCTGGCAGGGCACCGATGCTGCGTGTCGTCGACGGTCTTTGAGGCCCGTGCAGGCTCGACGGCGGCGCTGATGATGCGGTGGATCGCGCTTTTCCCTGCAGTCGGCCTGGGGTACGATCCCGGCAAGGAGAGGCAACCAAATGGCACGATTCACATCAAAGTTGAAGATCGCGGCTGTGCTCTCATTTGTGCTGTCCCAATGTCAGGAATCGGTGTCACCGCAGGACTGGCCTCAATGGCGGGGTCCGAACCGCGACGGCGTCGTCCGTTCCTTCGCGGAACCGCGGGTGTGGCCCGAGAAGCTGACGCAGGAGTGGCGGATCAACGTCGGGACTGGCCACGCGTCGCCGCTTCTCGTGAACCGGAAAGTCTATGTCTTCACCCGGCAGGGCGAGTCGGAAGTGGTTTTCTGCATCGACTTCAGAACGGGCCGCCAGATCTGGCGCGATAGCTACCCCGCTCCCTACACGATGAATTCCGCGGCTACCCGGCATGGCAAAGGCCCGAAATCGACCCCGGTCTTCCATGCCGGGAAGCTCTGCACCTTCGGCATCGGCGGCATCCTGTCCTGCTATGAGGCCGAAACCGGCAGCGTGCGCTGGCGCATGCATTTCGAGAAGAAGCATGCCAGCGCTTCGCCTCTCTACGGAACCGCGACCTCGCCGGTTGCCGATCGCGGTCTCCTGATCGTGCACGTCGGGGGACAAAACGACGGCGCGCTGACGGCGATCAACCTGGAGACCGGAAAGGAGGTCTGGCGCTGGAAAGGAGACGGACCATCCTACGCGTCACCGGTCGTCGCGGACCTGGACGGGACTCGCCAGATCGTGGCACAGTCGCAGCAGAACCTCGTCGGAGTCTCCGCCGACAGCGGGATGCTTCTCTGGAGCATCCCGTTCGCCACTGCCTGGGAGCAGAACATAGTCACGCCCGTCGTCTACAATCAGACTTTGATTTTCTCCGGCCTGGACAAGGGTGTCATGGCGATCAGGCTGGGGCACAGCGGGGGCAAGTGGACGGCTGGCAAGGTCTGGGAAAATACGGACGAGTCGTTCTACATGAGTACGCCCGTGTTGAACGGCGACCTGTTGTTCGGTTTGTCGCACAAGGGCCGGGGCCGCTTGGTCGCGCTGGACGCCCGGACGGGGAAGACGTTGTGGGCCACCGCGGGACGAGAGGGAGACAATGCCGCCCTCCTGAGCGCCGGGGACACGCTGTTCTGTCTGACGGGCGACGGGGAGTTGATTGTGGCGCGGGCGGGCAGGACCCGTTTCGAGCCGCTTCGGCGTTACACCGTGGCACAGAGCCCGACATGGGCTCACCCGGTGGTGGCCGGGAGTCACATCCTGGTCAAGGATGCCGAGGGGCTCACCCTGTGGAGCCTTGGGGGGCCGGATCTCCAAAATCCAACAAAGAGGTGATTGAGGCCCCATACCGGGGAGATACAGCCATGCCGTGTCCCATGTGCCGGCGTGAACATCCGTACGCACCCGGCCTCTTCGCACCTGGCGCGCAAGGCCCACCCGGCATCGGGAAAACTGAGGCGCACCGTTCGTTGTCGGTGGCGGCCTCGGCCTGCCGAGATGGATTTCCGGCGGCGCCCGCGTGATTCCGCGGTAAAATCCGGCCTGTAACTTTCGAGCAACCGCTAATTTGAGCGGGCTGCAAACGCCTGTTGTATGGGTCTGCTCGATCAACACCTGGAAACGAAGGTGCCGGCCTTACACTCCCGGTTTTCCCCGAGCCGCCGGGTTTTGATACGAAGGCTCGAGGATTGGCTGCTAAATTCGGTTCAGCTCGAGTGCGGTCCCGACTGCGGCGCGGTCATCGGTTCGATCAGCAGCGTCGACGGCCCGGAGTTCCTGTACCCGGAAGTCACCGGGTATTTCCTGACGTGGCTCGCTTTCATTGACTCGGAGAACGGCAGCAGCAGGGACATCTCAACGCGCGCGTTCCGGGCCGTGTCGTGGTTGGCGCGGGAGGCCAGAAATAGGACTGCGAGTGAAGTCATGGTGCGAAAAGGTTGTCGTTCTTTCATGCGCTGATTCCAACACGCTCCGCCTGCGGGAGTGTAAGGTTCTCGTAGGTTTCCTGTAATTCTTGTGCCAAGGCTTCGGCTCATTGAGCTTGGCGCTAACGCCGGTCAGGGGATGGGACCGGTGAACCGGGCCCTCATCCGTTACTCTCCGGCCAGCGTCCGCAACAGATAGCGCAATTCATCCTCCACCTCTTCCGGACCGGACACTGTCTCGGCGATAATCTCGCGCAGCAACTCGCGGTAACGGTGGCGCAGGCGATGCACGGCCACTTTGACCGCCCCCTCAGTCATGCCAAGCCGTTCGGCCAGCTCCGCGTAAGGGGCGGTGCCGCCGGTGCCGGCCAACGAACCCCGCAGCGCCTTGAACAAACCCGCCTTGCCTTGCTGCTCATATTCCTGCGCCGAGGCGCTGATACACTTGCTCCAGCAGCGTAAGCGCCCAGCGTCGCTCAAACGCCTTCTCCGGGGTGAGCGTCTCGGCCAACTGCTCCCCCAGCTTCGTCTCCGCGTCCCGCAAATCGAGGAACGTCACTTTGCCCCCGCCTCGCTTCTGCGCACGGGCCTTGTCCCATTCATCCGAAAGAAAATGGTTCATGCTGGCCAGCAGGAAGGAACGGAACCGCCCCTTCTCGGCCCTGGCCGTGCCCACCCGATTATGCGCCAGCAGCCGCGCGAAGAACTCCTGGGTCAGATCCTGCGCCTCCTCCACCGAATGGCCGCGCCGCCGGACGTATGCGTAGAGGGGTGGCCAGTCACTCCTGGCACAGTGTTTCCAGTGCGGCTCGGGCGCTCGTGGTGTCCGTGCGCCCCGCCGTCAACACCACCGACCAATGCGTGGTGACAAAGACCGGTCGGCGCAGCGCGGCGCTGTCGCTCCGCGTGCTGCCGGGCGTCTCGGTTCGAGTGGTTGCGCTCACCAGGCCCACCTTAGCGCGGCGGCCCACGGCGCGACAATGGAAATGACAGGTCTGACAACGGAGCGCTCGCCCTACCACCGAATCGCTTGGGCGACACGCCCTGGAGGCGACTTGGCTAAACCGACGGGCCGCCCGAGAGATCAAAAGCAAACAGCCGGGCGTTCTTCAGGAAGAATTCCAGCCGCACGGGCTTGCCTGCCAGCGCGCTCAACGGCTTCTCCCATCGCACCGGCGCCGCAAGAGCATCCCCTGAGACCGGACGGCAGTCTTTCCGGGTGAAGCCGCGCAACGGTTTGCCGGTTTCGTCGAGTACTTGCACGCATACCTCGCCTGCCGGGGCATTCAGGTTCAGCGTCATCGTCGCGGCGTCCAGGATCACCAGCGGCGTTCTGAAGCTGCCGCCTGCAGCGCCGGCTTCTCGAGCCACATAGCGGTCGCGCTTCATCCTCACCAGGCCAATCTGCCGTTCCTCGAAGCGGTTCACCTTGTGCCCGCGCTTGTAACCGCCGTAGTAGAGATACACCTCGTCGCCGACCATAACCTGCTCATCAATCCAGGCATGCGCATGGTCCCACGCGCCGGGTTGCGGATGCCGGTCGAAGAACGGCTCACGGTCGCGGGTCCACTGTTCCCCGTCGCGGGTCCAGGCGAGCGTCGTGTAGCCGATGCCATAGGCGTCGGGCGGATCGGGCGGCTGGTCGGCCTTCAAGTCATCGCGCAGTACCTTGACCATGCCTACGATCAGATCGCCGCGCGCCAGGTAGCCGTCCATGGCGTAGAACTGCGTTTCGCCCTGATCGAGCTTGTCGTCTGGAGCCAGAACCACCCAGGGCTCCGCCCACTGCCGCAGGTCGCGGCTGTCGCTCTGCTTGGTGATGCGGCGCGTGCCCGACCAGGTCGGCCCGGTGATGTAAAACGAAACCGTCGCCACGTACCGGTTCCGCAACGGGTCCCAAAAGATGCCATTGATGTCATGGTTGTGGGCCAATAGGACATTGCTCGAAAGCGGGGTCCAGGTGAGGCCGTCGGGCGACGTGGCGATCCTCAAGCCGCCCCCATACCACCAGGCGTACTTGAACCGTTCCGCGGGGCTCGAAAAGCCGGGGCCTTCGTCAATCACGCTGACGCCGAACTGGATCGTGGACGGGTCCGCCAAAACCCGATGGGGCCGAATCCAGCGGATGCCGTCCTCCGATTCCAGGTATCCGATGTGCGACCGGGCCTGGTTCAAGTCTTCCGTGCGGATGCCGTACCACAGCCGGAAGCGCCGGGTTCTCGGGTCGCGGACCACGCTCAAGTACGGTTGGAAGCAACCATCCTCCTTGCCCGTCACGATCGGATTGGGGATCGCCGGATCGCGCGTGGGCACATTGACCTTGCGGGTGATGTTCGAGCTACTCTCGACCAGGAAGTCGTCCACCAACAAGTGCGGACCCGGCTTCAACAAGATGGGAGCGCCCGGCGGCATTCGGGGCGCAGTGGGCCAATAAATCGAGGCTTTGTTTTCCTTCCCGCCGGCTGCGCCGGCAACCATCACCAACGCGCACGTCATCAGGACGGACGTGCCGGGCAAGAAGATCCGTTGCGCGTGAGTTATCATGACCATTGGTTACCGGATCTCTATAATGGCAACGGGTGCGGGCGCAAGGCTTCACTGGTCTCCCATACACTATCCGTGAAATCCGCCGCATCCGCGGTTAATGCAGCTCGACCACGAACGCAAGCAGTGTACCGGACTACCGGTTCCCGTCCAGCGCCGCCTTAAAGCGAATCCGGAGGCTGCGCGGATCCTGGCTCGCCCCCAGCACCTGCAGCACGCCCATGCCGCCTTCCCGGGTGCGATAGACGAACACCGGCTGGGCCTGCACCTCGGCGCGGGGAATACTCACATTCTGCGCCCCGCCGCCGCCGCCCAGTTGGCGCCGCACGGTCGAAGCCGCTACGCTCTCGAAGGTTGCATCACCCTCCAGTCGGAGCAGCACTCCGTCGTCCAGGTGCAAACCCGCCCCCGCGCCCATCTGCACCGTCAGGTCCGCCCCCTGCTGGACCATCCAATTCAGCATTGGACGGGGGTTGTTCATGCTAGCGGCAACGGTGTTCGTCGGCACCACGAGCAGCCTCCCCTGATCCAGGTCCAGGACCGTGCAGTCCAAGATCGGCCAGCCGCCCAGCTCTCGCTCGATCGCCGGACCGAAACTGGGCGGGGTCAGAGTCACATCCCGCCGCGGTGCCAGCGCGATTCCATGAATCTCCCCGCTTACCCACGGCGTGCGTTCGAGCACGAATTCTAGAATGTCCCCGGCGCGCAAGTCCGGCTCGCTCGGATCAAGAACAACATATCCGTGGGTCTGCGGGCCGCTCAGAACCCCGGAATGGAGCCCCACCTCCCTGCGTCCGACGTTCTTGAACCTGGCCATCATCCGCAGTGCGTATTGTCCCAGGTCCACGTTGTGCGATACGTCCAGGCATTTCCCGTCGGGATCGTGCCGGAGATGAGTGCACAGGACCTGTATGCCTTCGATCAGCACCCGGGTCCGGCTCCCGTCAAACACCGCCACCGGCTCCCACCGGCCTGTCGCCGTGGCGACACGTATGGCTGCTTCCTTCGTGCCCGCCGGAAACCGCACCACCTCAGCCATGCCAGCACCTTTCATTCCCAATTGGCCTAGAAGCTCCACCCGCGGCGTGTATTCCTGACGGCTTTGCCAGTGCGGCGCGAGTTGGCCCCCGCAGCGAACCAGGATCGCGCAATCGTTCGACCCCACACTCTTCCGGGTCCACATGCCCGCGGGCCGGAACTCGCCCGCCTGGCCCGGTGGCCCCGGCAGCAGCGTGCCGTCCGGCTTCCACCAAAGCCAGCTCCTCAGCGGATCGCGCGTCACGGCCACCACCTCGACCGTTATCCCATTGGTGAGCGTGACCTGATAGGTGCCCGCTTCGGCCCGGGCGACCGGCGGTGGTGGCACCTGCGCGGCAACGCCCGGGCTGACGTGAACCCACCCCAGCCGTCGCCAGATGGCCGCTCCGATTCGTTGAGCTGACAGTTCGGCGCCCGGTTCGGCGATGATCGTGAAGCGCGCCCTGCCGTCTGCCATCGTGGCCTCCTCAAATGCAATGTGCTTGCCCGCCGGGTCAGTAGCCCTCAGGACAACTCGTCCCTGATCGCCAAACTCACTCTGCATCTTCCACTTGTGCTCCGCCACGAACGCGCGGGCCGCATCCAACGCCTTCTGGCCATCCTCTGCCCGGTGCTCCGCCACGAAGTCCTCATCCGTCCTCGCTTCAGCCCGGCCTGCGCCGCTCGTCAGCCGATAACAGATCTTCATCCCGCGCGGGTTTTCGGCAAAGCCATTGATCTGCAGCAAGCCCAGTCCTCCCGAGCCGGTTTGGAAGGCGAGCGTTTGCGGGAAGACGGTGGTCTCATTCACTTGGTAAGCGGCGAAACCCTCCTTAACGTCCAGGGAGGCGCGCCCGAAACCCATGGTAGCCGGACTTTAAAGCACTCCGCAATTGATCGGCAGTTGCCTCGCCCCACATCGCCGACGGAACGCCCACCAGCTTCGGCGATGCCCACAGCTCCCACGATTGCTTGTGGGCGAAAGCCAGCACGTCCGCCCCCTGCCCCGCCAGCCAATGAAAGAACTGATCTTCCCCGGCTTTCTCCATCTCCGGCGGCACCTCAATCTCCCGCCCGCTGTCCAGGTCCTCGGCCTTGATCGGCCGCTGCGTCCCCACTGAGTATAGCACCCGCTCGATCGTCGGGCTGAACCCGGTTGCAGGCACGGCCCCCACGGTCGCCGGCTTCTTTGTGGGCTCCTGAAGAAACCGCCATCGGATCGTGCCCTGGGCAGCGTCAAATTCCTTGACCTCGATTACAGCCAGACGCGCTTGGTCAGTCAATACGGCGAAGAAGCGGCACTTCTTGGCGACATCTCCGCGATCCTCGCTCCCGGCCACGAGATTCCTTCGCTCTGCCGCCTTGGCCACGGCGTCCGAGAAATCACTCGCGTCCGGCAGCGGTAGCAACCTGGCTTTCCCGTAAGGGTTCCGCATCAGCGCGCCGCCCCCATCGTTGTCCCAACCCACGTCCGTCCTCGACAACTGGACGGGGTCCGGTTGGCGCTCACGGCTCACTTCCAGGGTGACTTCGGCATCGAGATCCAAAGCCATGTTGTCGCGCAGGATCAACACGGGGTCCGGGGAACGCTGGTCCGTCCTGGCAACCTCACCATCGGCAGCGTTCGCTTTCTGCAACTGGTAATCCCGGCTCACGTTCCGCTGGCCGAGCGCCCGCGGGCCAAGGTTGGTCGTCAGCGTCGCATAGCCAGGCGCAGTGATTGAGACGCGCTTCTGCTCCGCATACCAGCCGACATAAAGAATATACCGCCCGTCTTTGCCCGAACGCGCGTTAGGCCCCTTTGACTTGCCCGACCTAGAGGGCGTAACTCGTTCCAGCGTCAGCTCGGCGTTGGGAATCGGCTTGCGCGTCTCAGCGTCAATGATTAGCCCGCGCACAAACACGCTCGTTGGACAAATCAGTCGCCCTAGAGTTAGCGCCATCACGAGCACCGCCGCCGCGGCCAACGCGATATGCGTCTTGCGTCCCTGCGTCGCCCACCAGCACAAGCCATACAGCACCGCCACCGGCAGCGGCGTTTGAAAGGCATTCAAGCTGATGCGGCCCTCCGCAATGTGCCACAGCGTCCAACCCGAGGCGATCAGCAGCGCCGCCGTCCCTTCCTTCTTCCAGCCCACCACAAACCCCAGCAACATGAGACCCACCGCCACGAAACTCAACTGCACCCCCTCCGGCTGCGACCCGATCGGCGGCAGCCCCTCCCCGATCACAAAGAGGCAGTAGATCCCGAGCAACAGCGTCCCCAGCACCCGCGCCGTCCACCGCGCCGCCGTCACCCACCCGCTCGCAGCCGCCGGCTCAAGAGCCTCCTGCCCAGACGCCTCAGGGGTGGGGCGCGCTGTCTCCAGGGCGCCTGTCTCCTGTCGTTGAGCCAACGCCGCCCCTCCCGCGGGCTTCTCCTCCGGTGCCGGCGGTGGTGTCGAAACAATCGTCTCCACCGCCGTCTTCACCTCGCTGGCGCTGCTGGTAGCGCCGCTCCGGCTCCTTCTCCAGCGCATGCAAGCACCACCTCGTCCAGCCGCACGTCCACCTGCACCTTCTTCGACGGCGGCTGGAACTTGCCCAGCGGCAACTCGCCCGTCAGCATCTCGTAGAACACCACGCCCAGCGAATAGATGTCCGCCCGGTGATCCACCAACTGCGGCTTCTCCACCTGCTCCGGCGCCATGTAATGCGGCGTGCCGATCACCTGGTCCTGGGTGATCGCCTGCTGCGGCCTGGTCGGCCGCCACGATCTTGGCGATGCCGAAGTCCGCGATCTTCACCCGGCCCTGCTTGTCCAGCAGCACGTTCTCGGGCTTGATGTCCCGGTGCACGACGCCCTGCTCGTGCGCGAACTGCAGCGCCTCGCAGATCTTCGGCACGATGGCCAGCGCCTCGCTCGGGCGCAATCCTGCTGCCCTTGCAGCAAGCTGCCGCAGAGTCATCCCGTCCACGTACTCCATCAGCAGGTAGTAAAGCCCCTCCGCCTCGCCGAAATCGTACACCGTCACGATGTTCGGATGGTTCAGCCGCGCCAGCGCCTGGGCTTCCCGCAGGAAGCGCTCGGCGAATCTTCGGATCTGCCGCCCTTCTCCGGCGCGAGAATCTTCAGCGCCACCAGCCGGTTCAGCTTCGGCTGGCGCGCCTTGTACACCACCCCCATGCCGCCCCGCCCCAGGCATTCGAGAATCTCCAGTTGCGGGAAATGCTTGCCAATCTCAGCGGGTGCCGGCGGCGCCTGGACCACCTTCGTCCCGTGCGGCCCCGACTCGCCCGCCGTCTCCGTGTGCGTCGCCAGCCCACACCCCTAGCACACAGCGCGGGCAGAGCCCTTGCGGCGATTCCGGCGGGCAACACGCGCCCGCACCGGGGGCAGGCGGCTGCCTGTGGGGTCGCGTCCGACCCGTGCCGGGCGCGGTGGCACCGCCGCGGACGGCTTCCTCGCGGCGCGTGCAGCCAGACAACCAGCAAGACAACGTTCCGACCCCAGCCCCGCCATCACGAACAGGACCAGGAGAATGATGAGGATCTCAAAGATCGCCCAACATCATTGAACAGTCCGAACATCATATTGTTCATACACCGGTTACTACCGGAATGCCCGTCTAAGGTTACGCCGCCCCCAGGCACTTTGGACTGCGCCGGCAAAGCGCCAGCGGCGACGGCGCTTTGGCTCAGCTTCCAGTCGTCTGCGCCCCGACCTCTTCGCCGCCAGCCAAAGCGGTGTCGCGCTTCGCTTGCCACCGCACTCCATAGAGGCTTCATGCGCTGAGGGCCGCGAAGAGTTCTCGCAACTCCTCCTCGACCTCCTCCGGTCCGGCCACCGTGTTCGCGATCTCCTCCCGCAGCAATTCGCGGTAGCGCTGCCGCAGCCGATGCGCCGCCACTTTCACCGCCCCCTCGCTCATCCCCAGCCGTGCCGCCCAGCTCGCGATACGGAATCTCCGCCCGCCCGCCGCTGAGCGTGTCCTTCAGAGCCGAGGAACAGGTCCTCGCGCCCGGCGTCGCGATATTCCCGCCGCAGCCGCCCCAGCACCACGTCCAGCAGCGCCAGCGCCCATTGACGGTCAAAGGCCCGGTCGGGAGTGTCGCCCGGCGCGGCCGGCTGCGCGCAGCGGGTCTCGGCGGTGTCGAATTCCAGCGGGATGACGCTGCGCGCCTCCGCCGCGCTTCTGCGCGCGCGCCTTCTCCCATTCGTTCGCCAGAAAATGCTTCAGCGACGCGAGCAGGAAGGAGCGGAACCGGCCGCGCGCCGGGTCGGCCCGGGCGACGGTGTTCTGCGCCAGCAGCCGCGCGAAGAACTCCTGCGTCAGGTCCTCCGCCTCCTCGCGCGAATGCCCCGTGCGTCGCACGTAAGCGTAGAGGGGCTGCCAGTAATTCCGGCAAAGTTGCTCCAGCGCCGCCCGCGCCCGCGTCGTGTCGCTGCGTCCCGCCGTCAGCACCACCGACCAATGCGTGGTGACGAAGCATCCCGCCGGTGCCGGCGACGGATCTGGATCCACGTCTCTGTGCCACTCGAAGTCATCTGGACAGCCCGAGCATGCCAGCGGAGCTTCTGTCTGTCGAACCATTCGGTCGCCCGGAGCCCTGCGCCATTCCCGGCGGACCGGGCGTGGCGATAGCCAATCCAGAGCCATGCACAAGCGATGCGCAAGCGATGCACAAGCGGACAGCCGGTGCACATCGCCGCGTCATCGCTGGTCGATTCCGGTGTCACACGGCGCGAGATGCTGGGAAGGAGCCTCAAGTTTGGGCTGGCTTGGCGCAGCCTGAAACCGCCGGTATGGCCGGGTGGCAGGGCACGAACCTATGCCGCCCCAGCCGGTGCTCTGGATCTGACAATAGTTTTACAATTCTTTTGCGCACACCTGACAACGTCCGCCGCCCTGCGAAGCAGATTGTCGGCATGAACCAGCCTCCTGTGCGGGTAGAGATGCCTCGCCGAGGCGTCCGCATTAGCCCAACCACGGACGTTTCGGCGCAGTGTCCCTATCGGGTCGCGTGTGCAAATGAGGCATGGCCATCCGGCGGCAAGGGTGGCAGGATTGCCTTGGCAAGCTACGGTGAAGCCTAAGCGATGAAACGAGTTGCGCTGGTATTTGTGCTCGCGGTGTTCGTACCCAGCCTGGTGCTGGCCTGGCTGGCCGTGCGCTCGCTGCGTGACCAGCAGTTCCTCCTCGAACGGCAGCAATCTCTCCTCTATCAGGGCGTCGCCGATGCCAGGGCTAAAGCGGTGCAAGACGTGCTGGCGGAATATCAGCGCGAGTTCGCGGCCAGGGTGGCGAGCGTGGTTGGCAGCCAATCGCCCCGAGACGCGGCGGAAGCCTTTGACGACCTCTGCGCCGGGACTGGCCGCTGGCGCAGGTTGGCTATGCGGTCACTCTCTCCGGCGATATTCTTTCGCCATCTCCCTACGGACGGACTGACGCGAGGAAGTTCTACACGGATAACGGCCGGTTCCTCGCCAGCCGCGAGGTGGTCGAGGTCTATTCAAATCCGAAGCAGACCATCTCCGGGCTGAACGTGGCGAACAATACGGCGGTCTTCAACAACTCTGGATTCCCCAATGCGCAGCCCCAGCCGCAGTCCTCTTCCTGGGCGCAAAATGAGGTCAACGCGGACTTGAACAAACGCTCGATATACAACAGGGGTCAGCAGGCGCGGAACGTGTATCCCCAACAGCCGGCCGGTTCATTCCAGAAGGTCCCGGCCCAGGAGGATAACCAGCAGCAATTTTCCAAGCTCGCCGCCTCCGAGGCCGAATTCCGGCAACTGATCGGCGAGGACGCCGAAGGCGCGCTGGCCCGATTTGTGGACAACCGCCTCGACGTGCTCTTTTGGTATCGCTTGCCGCAGGACCCGCAAGTGGTTTTCGGCGCCCAACTGGCCCTGCCCCGCCTCATCGAGGACCTGCGCCCGGTCGTCCAGCAGGTCGAGCCGGCGCTGAGCGGCGACATCTGCGTTGCGCTGCCCGATGACACGGCCAAACCCGTGGCGCTGTCGCACCCGGGATTTCGCGCCGCCTGGAAGCACCCGTTTCGTGGCCACCGAGATCGGCGAGGTTCTTCCGCACTGGGAGGTGGCGGTTTACCTCCTCAACCCCGCGCGACTCACCCAA
Organism: uncultured Acidobacteriota bacterium; assembly: GCA_963773605.1. GTDB lineage: Bacteria > Acidobacteriota > UBA6911 > UBA6911 > UBA6911 > CAVZBT01. The sequence goes on along the minus strand of CAVZBT010000018.1, from coordinate 353 downwards.
TCGGCGCGGACATTGCAGCTCACGCTAGGGTTACTCATTGGCGTGCTGCTGGTGGCAATCCGAGTCGGGAGCTGGCTGATCGTGACCGACTTGAACCGGCAGCTCACGCTGGCCCGACAGAAGACCGACTTCGTTAGCAATGTGTCCCACGAGCTGAAGACGCCGCTGACGTCCATTCGCATGTTCTCGGAGCTGCCGCCGAGGGGCGCGTCAACGGACCCGGCAAGCAGCGCTCCTACCTGGGCATCATCACCGCCGGAGACCGCGCGTCTCACCCGCCTGATCAACAACGTGCTCGACTTCGCGCGCATCGAACGCGGGGAGAAGAAGTATCATATGCAGCGCTGCGACCT
>CAVZBT010000017.1:0-96776 GCA_963773605.1 uncultured Acidobacteriota bacterium | reverse complement strand
CGGCATAGTGGTACAGCAGGGCATCCGGCTCCGGCTCGAAAAACGTTTTCGCGAACTGATGACCGAAGTTCATGCCGAAAAACCCGGTGAGCACCGCGCCGGCGCCGACGATCAGGCTCAGCATGGCCAGCCTGTTCACCGCTTCGGTGTTCCGGAAGGCCGAGTAATCGTGCAGCGACGAATTCAGCTTTTCGATTTCCCCCTCGATCTCCCTTTTGACCGGTTCGATGCGGCATTGCGCGCATTGCAGCGCGAAGTGCTCGATTTCCTCGTCCTTGTTGGCGAGCTCGTCGAAATACCAGTAGTTGGAGAAGTGCAGGAATTCGGCCCTGATGTCGCTGGCCAGGCGGATGTTCTCCGGTGTGAGTTTCCCGTCTTCCTGATCCAGGAACAGGCGTTTTGAGACGAGGGCGGTGCGCTCGGCGAAATCGAGCAGGGTGGCGCGGTAGAACATCGCTACCAGCACCATCAGGTAGTACCGCGTATTGAACATCCGATGCACGAGGAAGCCTTCGCTCAAAACGTGTTCGTCGCAGTCAAAGGTGCCGAAGGTGACCGTTATATTGCTGTAGCTCGTAAACCCGAAGTAGGTCCCCTGGTGTGCCCAGCGCCGGTACAGCTGTTGTTTCATCTGTTCGCGGATGAATTCTGGATCGTAGCGGTACGACCGGCCCTCCGTATCCACATAGAGGAAACGACTCAAGAGGACCTGGTACTCCTCGGAGGTCACGTAATCGGGTGGGACTGAGGCGGGGTCGACCGCGGCATAGCTGTAGACGAGCATGCGCTCGTCCAGCATCGGCTCGAATTCCTGTTTCCCATAGTCTGCGAAATAAATCAGCGATGTGATTGTCTTGGCGAGCGGTGGGAGAAAGCTGACCATCTCGCCCTTGGCGAAGGCCTCTTCGGCCACGACCTTCTGCTCGTCGGCCTCCTCGACAATGAGGGCCATCCGGTTCGGGACCCGCCCCTCCCTGACCTGCCGCCCCGAAGACGCGTAGACCTTGCGGAACGCCTCATTGATCCAGAGCGCCTCGGCGGCCGGAAGCCGCCACGCCTCGACGCCGAGCGAGAGAATGCCGATGCCATTGGCGAAGAGGAACATCCGGATGTCGGTGACCTCAACTCTTGCGCAGCGCCCCTTCAGGTCCGAGGCCTGGAACCACAGCCGCTTTTTCCCGTTCACCGGGATCGTGTAGCAGCGCAGCAGGGCTTCCGTTTCGCTCGATCGGGAAGCGTCCCCCGTGTCGAAGAACACGCGCCGGACGAAGGGGTGGAAAAAGGCCATGTCCTGGTATGCGGGCGAATCCATGTCGAAACGGGAATAGGCGGACCGGCGCCACGGGCCGAGCTTTTCTGCGATTGGGGAGGCTTGCGGATGCGCCGCGATCCATTTGTCGAGGCCATCGATCCAATGCGGCGTGTCGGACCATACCTCGGGGTGGTTTTGGAGAACGGTGTGCTTGTCTATGGAGAACGGGAAAAGAAAATAGGTGTGGAGGTGCTGTATGCTGACGCTCTTCTCGCTCATGCCGCGCGAGCCCCTTTTGATGATGGTTTTACCGAACCTCTCCATTTACATCAATTCCCCCCGTCCCGGGTAGGAAAATCTGGAAATGGACCGCCTGCACCCGACGCGGTCCACGAAATTCTGTGAATATCCTCCGTGGCGTGTGGTTTCAGTTGCCCGACGATGTTGCATTTTCCACCCACGGCCACTAGATTGGTCGCAGGAGGCCAATGATATGCGAGCGCTGATGTTGACGGGTCCGCGGCAATTCGACTACGGGGAGATGGCGGCACCCGCCCCTGCCCCCGCCGGCTGGGTGCGGGTACGGATGCGTTACGCGGGGATCTGCGGATCGGACATCCACTACTACACCGAGGGCCGGATCGGCGATCAGGTCGTCCGGTATCCCTTTGTCCTGGGCCACGAAGGCAGCGGCGAGGTAAGCGACGGGTCGGGACACGTGCCGGACGGCGCGCCGGTGTTCATCGAGCCGGCGATCGTCTGCCACACGTGCGATCAGTGCCGCGCGGGCCGCGAAAACACCTGCCGCAACCTGAGATTCCTGGGCAACCCGCAGGAACTGGCCGGCTGCATGCGCGACGAGATCGCTCTGCCCCCCGAATGCATCGTGAGGCTGCCGGAATGGATGAGCCTGGAGGAAGCCGTCCTGCTGGAGCCGCTTTCAATCGGCGTGCACGCGGTCGCGCTGTCGCGCAGCGGCAGGGGCTGCCGGGCTGCAATCGTCGGGGCCGGCCCGATCGGGCTGGTTGTGCTCCTCGCCCTTTCCGAACTGGGGCCGGCGCAGGTGCTCGTGTCGGAGCCCGTCGCGGCCCGCCGCCGCGCGGCCGGGACCCTCGGCGCGGATGCGTGCTGCGATCCAGGCGAGACTGGGGCTGCCGGGTGGGTCATCGACACTACTGAAGGGAGAGGAGCGGACGTGGTGTTCGAATGCGCCGGGACCCAGGAGTCCATCGACGATGCCGCCCGCATGCTTGGTCCCGGGGGGGTGCTGGTCCAGATCGGGATCCCCGAAGTCGACAGCATCAGCCACGACCCGCACCTGATGCGTCGCCGCGAGGCGTCGGTCGTGCACGTGCGGCGGCAGAACCATGCCACTGATCGGGCCCTCGCGCTGCTCCAACGGAGGAGGGACGCGGCTCCCGTCTTCCTCACGCACCGATTTGAACCGGCGCGGGCGAATGAGGCTTTCGACCTTGTCCAGCAAAAACAGGACAACGCAATAAAGGTCTTGATGGACCTGCAGCACCCCTGAAATCCCCAATTCGGAGCCGGATAGCCGATAGCCTCGGGCGTGCCCCGGGACTTCGCCGTCAGCCGTCTTCGGGGAACTCCGGATCGGAGGTTTCCAGCAGCTTCCGGACGGCTTCCAGATCCTCGCTCCGGACGTGCAGCACCGCGGCGTACGCGTTCGGAGCGAAGAAGCCGCCCCCGAACGGGAGCAACCGGAGGCCCTCCTCCCCCTGAACTGAGAACGGGATGCCCGCCGATTCCAGCAGCGATTTGAGCACCGCCAGTTCGGTCAGGTCCGAAGTGCTGACCGCCGGCACCAGTTCGTCTGCCATCTTCCCACCACTTTCCGGCACGGTACTTTCGCCGCCATCTTGTTGCCTGTCCATGAGCGACAGATTATCATTCAGGCGCATCATTCGGAAACTCGGCCATGGATGACGATAGACCCCCGTTTCTGAAAAGCTGGCGGGCAATCTACCTATCCGTCGTGATCTATAGCTGCGTCCTCGTGCTGCTGCTGTACTGGGTGACCGTGGCCCTCAACCGTTAGGGACCTGATGCGCATCGCCGACTGGGCCATACTCGCAGCGTATTTTATCTATGTGACGTGGGAGGGGATCCGTCACGGTCGCCAGAACGCCAATCTGAACGATTACTTTCGCGGCCAGCGCTCCCTGCGCTGGTGGGCTGTCGGCCTGTCCGTGATGGCCACTCAGGCGAGCGCCATCACCTACATCGGGACCACCGGGCAGGCCTACAGCTCGGGTATGTCTTTCATCCAGGTCTACCTGCCGCAGCCTCTTGTCATGGTGGTGCTCTGCGCCACGTTTGTCCCGTTTTTCTACCGCGCCAATGTCTTCACCGCCTATGAGTTCCTCGAGCGGCGCTTCGACGCGCGCACCCGCAGCCTGACCAGCTTTCTCTTCCTGATGTCGCGCGGGCTGGCGGTTAGTATCGTTCTGTATGCCCCGGCCATCGTGCTGGGCGTGATCTTCGGCTGGAGCGAGATCACCACTATCCTCGTGATGGGGGTGACGACGATCGTCTACACGGCAATCGGCGGGAACAAGGCCGTGATCATGATCGACGCCAAGCAGATGCTCCTGATGTTCGCAGGGATCTTCGTCGCGATTGGCATCGTCGTCTCCGGGTTCCCGCAAGGGTTCGGTGTCCCCGCCGCCGTCCACCTGGCCGGCGCCACGCGGAAGTGGAACAACATCGACCTCTCGACGGATCTGACCAACTCGTACACGCTGCTGTCCGGGATGGTGGGAGGATTCTTCCTGGCGCTCTCGTATTTCGGGTGCGACCAGAGCCAGGTTCAACGGTACCTGACGGGGAGGTCGCTGACGGAGAGCCGTCTCAGCCTGATCTTCAACGCTTTCGTCAAGGTTCCGATGCAATTCCTGATCCTCGCGATCGGCGTGCTCATGTTCGTGTTCTACCACTTCGAAAAACCACCGCTGAACTTCAACGAGTCCTACCGAGACCTGCTGATCAGTCGGGCGGGTGCCGAGTACGCGGCCCTGGAAGCGCGCTACGACGGGGTGTTTGCGGAACGGCGCGACGCTGCCCTGGAGTTGGCGCGCGCCCGCGAAACCGGCAACCGCGCCGCGATGCTGTCGGCGGAACGGCGCTATGCCGCGTCGAACTTCGCGTTCAATCGGGTACGCGACGAGAACCGTGCGCTGCTCGGCCGGATGCTCGGGAAGGAGCCTTCCGCCGAGGTCAACTACATCTTTCCGTCGTTTCTCCTCAAGTATGCCCCGGCCGGCGTGCTGGGCCTGATGATGGCGGTGATCTTCGCGGCCGCCATGTCGACCTTCTCGTCGGAGATAAACTCGCTGGCCAGCGCCACGATCATCGATTTTTATCAGCGCTACTTCCGGCGGCAGGCGAGCGATCGCCACTACCTGCGGGCCTCGCGGGCCGCGACGGTTTTCTGGGGCTTGTTCGCGACGACCGCCGCGGTGTTTGCCGGGCGACTGGGATCGCTGATCGAGGCGGTCAACAAGGTGGGTTCGTATTTCTACGGCCCGATCCTCGGCGTGTTTCTGCTGGCCTTCCTGGTGCGGCGCTCCAACGCCGCAGGAGCCTTCTGGGGATTGATCGTCGGTGAAGTGGCCGTGCTTGTGGTGGCGTACTACTCCAGCATTTCGTGGTTGTACTACAACGTCGTCGGGTCCGCCGTGGTGCTCGCCACGGGAACCCTCATCAGCCTGGTTGGCCGAAGCAGGCCCGCGCCGGCCCAGTGATTGTGTGGCTGGCCTGCAGCATTCTCAGCGGCCGAAGCTCAGCATGTTCGCGAACAGCCGAAACGCCCCGGGGACGCCTGCCGGGCAGCTCGCGGAACCAGGCGTACGCCGTGTAGATGTAACACCCCTTCCCATAGCGCGTGAGCAGCATGCCGCCGTTTTTCGCCGGCTCGCCCGGGTCGTTGCCCGAAAGCAACGCCGTGTACCTCGGGTCCCACTGGCTCAGGAAGTAAAGGCCGCGTTCCTGCACCCACCCCTGGAAGTCGGCGTCGGTGATTTTGTTGGGGACGTTAAAAACTGGACTTTGGGGCTCGAGGATCCGGACCGGCGAGTCCTCGACGGTTATCCGGTCGGCTGCCGACAAGGTCATGGGGTAGGGGCCGTAAGGGAAAGGCGATGATGCCCCCCTGGGGGTGTTGTACTGCACGATCAGGGTTCCCCCCTGCTCGACATATCGGAGCAGCCGCTGGTAATGAGTCTTGAGGTCCTCGTTGATGTTGTAGGCGCGAATGCCGACGACAATAGCGGAAAAACGGCTCAGGTCGCCGTATGCGAGGTCGTCCGCCGAGAGGGTCAGAACCCGGACCATCTGCTCGAGTGCCTGGGGGACCTCGTCCCCGGCCCCCATTACGTAACCGACCGTAAGCCGCGGCGCCACCTTCAGGTCGAAGATCTCGACCGTGCCGGTCGCCGGCCCATACAGGTTCCGCGTCCAGTTTTCCGGGTAGGAGACGACGCGGTAGCCACGCCGGAACTCCTGTCCCGCAGCCTCGGCGACGGCGGAGACGGCATAGTTGCCCGGCCTGATTGCCGCCGGAATGCGCACACGGAACCTCACCGTGACCGACTCGCCCTTCCTCGAGGTCGCAAACGGCGCCTCGCGCGGCTCGACGCTCCACCCCTTCGGGATCTCGAGCCTTGCGTTTCCCTTCACACCTGCGGCGGCGTTGCCGAGCATCGACACCTGAAACTCCCTCGTTTGCGGCGCCGGCGAGCTCGGCACGATCGCGATCTCGGGCTTGAAGGCGACCGAGAGCAGGGGAACGACCTGGAAGTCCACGAGATCGGCTCCACGGATCGGATCGCCGGCTTCGGCGCGGACAGGAACATCGATCTGAATCTCGGCACCGCGAAACTCGTACTCAGCCACGGCCGTAAGCGCCGGCGGGTCGAACGGGGCGAACACGTCCGGGGTTGGCCGGGTGTGGTAGCGCGTTTCGTTGCGGTTCTCGCGATACCAGAACGGCTCGGTGGGCCTGGCGTCGGGCGGGATCTCGGTCGAGAAACGCCGTTGTGCGGTCCCTCCGGCCCCCAGCGGTGAAGGACCCTTCTGGTCCGATGCTGCGGCCCATCCGCCCGGCGCGACGATGCGCAGTTGCTGCAGCGACACGGCGACGGTCCCCCTGTCGAACAGCGTTGCGGTGACGGCCACTTTCTGCCCGGGGAACGCTGTGGGTTCCTCCACTGTTGCGACGAGGTACACACCGAGCGTGGCGTTTACCGCCTCGTGGAAATCGTGCAACTTCACGCGCAGCGCGTCGGCCACGATGTCGCGGCCGCCCTGGGGCAGCGGGATTTTTCCGAGCCGGTTCAGCGCCCGCGCCAGACTAAGGGCACCCTGGGCCGCCGCCGGAGCGCTCTTTTCCGGGTGTCGAGGATCGAAAAGGCGCAACGCCTCGTCGGCCGCCCGCTGCGCCTCTCTGATGTCGGGCTCGAGCGGAACCCAGGCCGCCCTGCGCTCGCCAACGAGTTCAAGGATGGACGACAGGGAGGTGTCGACGCCATCAAACAGCTGTTCGTCGTGCCCGTTGCCCGGAGGCACCGATTCCACGAGCTTAAGCGAATCGTAAGACGGGGCGGGAAGGGCAAACCCGGCGCCGTTGCCCTGGGAACGGTGCTTGCTGTAGCCTTCGGCCCCGATCTGGCGGTAGGATCTGCCCAGCACCGGGTCGTAGTCGCCCACGGGGATGCGCACTCCCCCGCTGCCGCCTCTGCCGCTCTCGTAGAGCTTCCGCGGCTGCCAGGCCTGCAGACCCGCTTCGATGTGTTGGGGAAACCGCTTCGGGTCTCCGGCTGCGCGAAAGGCCTCTGCGGACAGGATCCCCGCGGCCTGGTGGTGCCCGTGCCCGTCCCTCGCGGTGCCGGTAAAACGCGATATGACGAATCTGCGGGCGCCACCGGCGGATGAATCGGACCACTTCTTCAAGCGTGGCCTCGTGCCCCCATTTCTCGAGCGACTCCCCGCGCTTTTCGAAAAGCCGAACTCGAAGACGGTGGAGAAGTACGGCTCGACGCCGTAGATCCTGCAGGCCTCCAGCAATTCCCCGGTGCGCACCAGCCCCATGGCCTCGTACTTTTCGGTGCCGAGGACATTTTGACCTCCGTCGCCACGGGTGAGCGAAAACAGCGCCGTGTGCGCGTGGGCCTTTCTCGCGAGCCATGTCAGGGTGCCGGCGCCCTCGTCGTCCGGGTGCGCGATCAAATAAAGCACACGCGCGTGGATCGGGAGCGCCTCCAAGGCCGTGAGCGTTCCAGCCGTGCCGCGTTCTTCCGGGATGGGGTAGACGTTCCGGTTGTCCGCCCGGGAGGCGGCGGACATCACGAACGTCAGCAGGACAGCGCAGAACATTCGCAGTTTCATGCTCACCCTCTTTTCCTAAACCCGCGCCTTGCGGCGTCGGCTACTCCGGCCCGAAGCGCACGATGCCATGATCGAATGTCCGCGTGCCGGCGAGCCGGAAGATGTCCTCGAGGAAGGCGGGGCCGAACCGGGCGATAAAGTGGTTCACGTTCAGCTCCCGCTCCTGCAGGTTCCCATGGGGGTGGCAGTGGGCCAGCAGGAAGTCGGCGACTGTTTCCAGGGTCCCGTTGCGTTGCGCCTCGGCGTGCACAAACCTGGACTTCAGGCCGTCGATGTGGGACCACACTTTGCGGGTCGCCGTGTCAAGGGCCGGCCCGAGCGACGGATCGGTGGCTACGAGGCTGGGGCGCAGTTGTTCGACTCCCCGCTCCAGCTGCGCGCGCAAGTCGTTCAGGATGGTCATGCCATCGGCGCGTCCGCGGGCCGCCACCATTTTGTGGACCATCTGCTGTTTGTCGCCGAAACAGTCTTCCGCGACGAGGTGGTGAGACGCCATGCCCGCCGAAACCTCCGGTTCCAGCAACGTGAAGCTTGCCCGGGGCCAGATGACGGGCATGGGCCGGCCAAACATTTCATACAGCGCGTGGATCTGTGCGAAGTAGGCGATCTCGGCGGGGCCCGCGACATAGGCTACGGTCGGGAAGAGCGAGTCCTGGATAATGGGTCTAAGGAGCACGTTCGGGCTGAAGCGCTCCGGCTCGCCTCCCGCCATGCGTGTGAGTTCCTCGGGGCTGAAGGCGGCCTCCGTGTTCTTCAGGCCGAAGCCTGCGCCGGGCTTGGTGGTGACGGCGCGCCGCTCGCCGTCGTGATACAGGAACAGGACGGTCGAATGCTCCTGCATCGCGACCTGGGCATGATAGCCGCGCTCCTGGAGTTGGCGATTGCGTAACACCAGGCGTGCAGTGAATCTCGCCGGCGCGCTGCGCCGCCGTGACGAACACCCCTCCGACCAGTCGTTTCGTTTCAGGTTCGCTCGGGTCGAACAGCACCAGCCCGCGGTCATGGAAAATCCAGTTCATCAGCCGCGCAAACGATTCTGCAAACGTGGAGCCGGGACGGTACGCCCGCTCGAGCGCGTCGGCCGCGTTCGCCTTGTGAGCTCCGTCCGGAAGCCCGGCCAGAAACTCCCGGACAACCTCGGCGATGGTGCCGGGGAGCTTCATGCGCCCCACAGGTTGCGGATGCTCGAGCGCGCCGTCATACAGCATGGGGCGGAAATCGACCCTGCGGGCCGGCGCGCCGCCAGGTACGAGCGTAATGTGTGTGATCTCGGCCAGGTCGTGGTCTTCGGTATCCATCCAGAAGACAGGCACCGCCCGCACTCCACGGGCGCGCAGCTCCGCGGCGAGGCGGATCGCACTGACCGCCTTGTACACGGTGTAGAGCGGCCCGGTGAAGAGCCCCACCTGCTGGCCCGTGACCACGGCGACCGTGTCGGGATTGCGTAGTTCTTCGATGTGGGCGGCGACCGATGGACCCCCACCGAAGGTCCCGTTCTGTCGGTGCAGGATGGAGGCGATTTCCTCCCGGGGGAACGACAACGACGGGATCACCTTGCGGGCGGTTTCCTCGACATTTTCGATCGCGGGACCCAGCCGGTAGAAGGAGAGGCCTGCAGGCGCAAGATCGATGTAGTCCAGGAACAGCCTGGACTGGTTCGGAATCCTGCGGAAAGGAATCTGCTCCAGGAGGGGCATACCTTATTTCTGCTGGGTCTCGCGATTGGATTTGAAAACGGTGCTTTTCGGGTCTCCGTAGCCGATGAAAATCTCGGTTTTCCCCGTGTCGTCATTCAGCCGGACGGAAATTACCTTCCTGGTGCCGTCGACGTCCACCTGGAAGATCGCGGTGGGCGTTCCCTGGGTTTTCATCTCAAGGATTCGGGCCTTCCCGCCCAGGTTCTGCTTGTAGTACTCGATGACCTTGCCGGGTGGATCTTCGGTCTGCAGGATGACGGCCTTGATCAGACGCTCCCGGTCTCTGGGCGACAGCCGCGCCGCGAAAGAGTCGCTTTCGGAGTGCGCTCCCGGGTAGAGCGGGATGCCGGCCTCGGGCGGCGGCAGCGCTTTTCGCGCAGGCGAGAGAAAATAGTAGGCTCCGCCTGCGACGACAACGAGGGCGAGGAGCGGCAGCGCAAGTTTTTTGAGCATAAAGCACCTTTACGGTACCCGGAGCCCTCGCCCAGCACCCAAGTACGGAAGGGAGCGCGATGCAGTATCCCCGGACGATCAAGTTTATCAGCGCCGAGTCCTCTGGCGGTAGGTGGTTTTGCGGACGTTGGAGAGATCCAGGAGAGCTTCGACCTTGCTCGGAAGCCCGAACAGATTGATGAATCCTTCCGCCTCCCTCTGGTCGTAGACGACGTCCTCCCCGAAGGTGGCGAGGTCCTCGCGGTACAGCGAGAACGGGGACTTGCGCCCTGCGATGATGACGTTTCCTTTGTACAGCTTCAGCCGGACGGTACCGGTGACCCGGTTCTGAGTCGAGTCGACGAAGGCGTCCATCGCATCCCGCAGTGGCGTAAACCATTGGCCGTTGTAGACGATTTCGGCGTACTTTCCCGCGAGGATGTCCTTGTAGTGGAGCGTCATGCGGTCGAGCGTGAGCGACTCCAATTCACGGTGCGCGGTCAGGAGGAGCGTGCCCCCGGGGGTTTCGTACGCGCCGCGCGATTTCATGCCGACCAGGCGGTTTTCCACCAGGTCAACCCTTCCGATGCCGTGCGTGCCGCCGATGTGGTTGAGGCACTCCAGCAGGGGGACGGGACCGACGCTCCTGCCGTCGACGGCGACCGGCGTGCCTCTCTCAAAGGAGATCTCGACATACTGCGGCGTCTCGGGCGCTTTCTCGGGCGAGGTGGAAATGCTGTACATCTTCTCTTCGGGCTCCGCCCAGGGATCCTCGAGAATGCCTCCCTCGTGGCTGATGTGCCACAGGTTGCGGTCCTCGCTGTAGATCTTTTCGCGGGTCGCGGTGATCGGCACCTTCCGGTCCTGCGCGTAATCGATCTCGTCCTCGCGGGACTTGATGTCCCACTCGCGCCACGGAGCGATGATCCGCAGTTTCGGGTTGAGCGCCTTGTAGGCGAGCTCAAAGCGAACCTGGTCGTTGCCTTTGCCCGTGCAGCCGTGCGCGACGGCGTCGGCGCCTTCTTGCTCTGCGATCTCCACCTGCCTTCGTGCGATCAGCGGCCGCGCAAAGGAGGTGCCGAGCAGGTACTTCCTTTCATACACGGCGCCGGCCCGCAGGGTGGGGAATACGAATTCGCGGAGAAACTCCTCACGCAGATCCTCGATGATGCACTTGGAGGCGCCCGTGCGTATGGCCTTTTCCTCCAGGCCAAGCAATTCCTGCCCCTGCCCGATGTCGGCCGCAAAGGCGATCACCTCGGCCCCGTAGTTTTCTTTCAGCCACGGAATGATTATCGATGTGTCCAGCCCGCCGCTGTAGGCGAGTACCACTTTGTTCACCTTTGCCTTCATTGCCGAAATGTCTCCTCGGAAAGATTAAGGGGAATGCCGCGGGCGTTGCCGCTGCTCCTAGGGCGCTGTGTTCGATTTTGGCGACGACTGGTCTTCGTCCGGGCGAAGCTCCCTGACCAGGCGCTTCAGTTCCGGGGCCCTCTCTTTTGCGCAGACCAGCACTCTGCCGTTCGCCTGAACCACGACGAGGTCCGACGCCCCGAAAACCGCGACCGTGCCGGCATCCGAGTAGACGATGCACCGTTCCGCCTCGAGCGTCGCGTGGAAGCCGTGCGAGACGTTGCCGTGCGTGTCGCGTGGCAGCGCCCTGTCCAGGGCGGCCCAGTTGCCGATGTCGTCCCACTCGAACTCCGCCGGGACAAGACGCAACCCGGGTGTTTTCTCCAGGATCCCGAAGTCGATCGAGATCCTCTGCAGCGCGCAAAACGCGGCGTGCAGCTCTCGGGCCTTTTGTTGCCGGCCCAGATAGGGCTGCAATTCCCGCAACCCGTTGTATGTCGCCGGGAGATGGCGCTCGAACAGCTCCAGCAGTGTGCGGTTGCTCCACAGGAAAATACCGCTGTTCCAGAAATAATTGCCGGCCTCCAGGTACCTCGACGCGCGCGCCGCATCGGGCTTCTCGACAAAGCGCCGCACCGGCCATGCCTCCGCGGGCACGGCGGGCTTTTCCGCCTGGACATACCCATAGCCGGTTTCGGGGCGGGTCGGGACAATCCCGAAGACGACCGCCATGGCGCCGGGCAAACTGCGGATCCCTTTTTCGATCGTGCGGCGGTATCCGGCGGCGTCCGACACATAGTGATCCGCAGGCACGGCCAACATCAACGCACCGCTGTCGCGCTGTTCCAGGTGGAGTGCGCAAAAGCCCAGGCATGCGGCGGTGTCTCGGCCCACCGGTTCGACAATCAAGTTCTCGGGGGGCAGCCCGGGTACCTGCTGGCGCGCGAGTTCTCGATGCGCCTCCCCGATGGAAAGGAATACCCGCTCCAGGGGGACGAGACCCGTCAGACGCTCGACGGTTTCCTGCAGGAGCGTACGAGCGCCCAGCAAAGGGACAAACGGTTTTGGAAGCCCCTCCGTGCTCAGGGGCCAGAACCGTTCGCCCCGCCCGCCTGCCATCACAACTGCGTAGACGTTTGCCATCCGGTGATTTCCGGGAAAAAATGATTTTAATAAAGACTCAGTGGTTTGCATAATCAAATTACGGCCGCACGGCGCACGAGCGACGCGGCCCTGAGAACCGGCGTGGTGAACGACAGGAGACCTGACCCGCAAAAGCCCTTGGCGCTGCTGATTCCCGGTCTGGACGGTACGGGTAGGCTGTTCTACCGGCAGACGGCGGCCTTGGAATCTCGGTACCGCGTGCGCGCATGGGATTTCCGGCGCCGGGACGCGTTCGATTTCGAGGACCTGGTCCAGGAACTCGCGGACGGGACGGCCGGGGAAGCGCCGCATTCCATCCTCGTCGTCGGCGAGTCGTTCGGCGGCCCTGTCGCGATCCAGTATGTCCTGACTTACCCGGAAAGAGTCAGTGGGCTTGTGCTGGTTAATACTTTTCCCTCATACCGTCGCCGTATACGCATCCGGTTGGCGTGCCGCCTCGCCCCGCTGTTGGGCGCCCCCGCCATCCGGCAGATGAAGGATTTCATCGCAGACCGAACCCTCAAAGCCGAGGGGATTCCCGCAGAAGACCGGCGCCGCTACCGGGAGATCATCCGCCTCGTGCATCCGCCCGCCTACCTGCGCCGCCTGGAACTGGTACGCGACGTGGCGCTGCGTCACAGGCTTGGAGAGATCTCGGTGCCGACTCACATTTTCGCTTCGGGCCGCGACAAGATCGTTCCCTCGCTCGTTGAAGCGCGGTACATGGCAGCGCGGATTCCCGGGTCGAGGCTTCACGTTTATCCGGATGCCGGCCACGCCCTGCTGCTCACACCGGGATTTTCGTTGTGCGACTATCTCTGAGTGCTTCGGGTCCGGACCCCGGACATGCGCCGGCCGTGTCACGGCGTTGCCGAGACTCTCACAGCCGCGGGCCGCTACCTCGAGGTCGGGATCTCATTGACGACCGGGTGAAGTTCCGGTCCGCTTGAAAAATGCCCCTCAAGGACTAGGAGACGAGTTTGGTAGAATTGCTCCGGGGGAGGGACAGAAATGGCCGAATTGACCCGCCAGAAGTGCACCGCGTGCCGCATCGGCGCCCCGCGGACGACGGCGGCCGAGATCGCCGAACTGACGCCGCAAATCCCGGAGTGGACGCTCCTCAGTCGCGACGGCATCGACTACCTCGAGCGGGAATTTGTCTTCGAAAACTTCGCCGAGGCGCTGGCGTTCACCGTGAAGGTGGGCGACCTGGCCGAGGAGGAAGGACACCACCCGGCGATCCTGACCGAGTGGGGGCGAGCCACCGTGCGCTGGTGGACTCACAAAATTGGTGGTCTCCATTACAACGACTTCATCATGGCTGCCAAAACCGACCAGGTGTATTTGGGTCGGTATCCGCGCCCATCCTGATGTCGTATCCAAACCGCCCGGCGGCGCAGCCCGAATACCCGGCCTCGATCGCGCACCCCATGACGTCGACGCCTGCAGCACTGGCTGCGGTCTCGGGGCTGCTCTTTGTGATGGTCGCGGCGCTGGTGCAGTTCGGCGCTGCCACGGGAATCGACGAAGCCCTGAGACTGTGGTTGAACCGCCACACCTTCCCCGTCCTCACCTTTTTCCTGCGCGTGGCGACCCATCTCGGCGCGAGTTCGGTTTGGTTTCCCGGGATGGTCCTGGTGGTTTTCTTCCTGGTCAGTCGCGGGCGGGCCTCCGCGGCCCTGCTGTTTGGGACGACGATGGCGGGTTCCGTCTTCCTGCGCCTCGTCTTGAAGCTGCTCTTCCATCGCGCCCGCCCCAGCCCGTTTTTCGGAATGGCGGCCCCGAGTTCCTACAGCTTCCCGAGCGGCCATGCCCTGGACACGGTCTGTTTCTACGGAAGCCTTGCTTTGCTCCTGGCGTCCTCCGTCCACAGCCGTGTGCGCCGGACCGTGTTGTGGGGTGGGTGCGCGGTGATCGTTCTGGTTGTGGGGCTTTCCAGAATATACCTGGGCCTGCACTATCCGAGCGACGTGGTGGCGGGATACCTCGCGGGGCTGGCATGGACTGCCGTGCTGTTTATCGCCGGCAGCCGGCTCAGCGAGCCTCGATGATCAGTTCCCGCCCCTCCACCCGGATGTCCCGGATCTCGTCCGGGATGCGGAATTTCTGGCGATTCTGCTGCGAGTCGAAGATGCGTGCGGCGGCGCTCTCCAGGGCGGAGGCCGGCAACGGCAGAGCCCCCAGTTTTCCTGCGCTGGGCTCGAGGCGCAGGTAGCCGTTGTGCGCTTCGACGCGGCCCTCCAACTCGAGCGAGAGCTCTTTCCCGTGGAAATCAAACCCGATGTAGGCACGTACCCCGTCGTCCAACAGCTTCACGCGCAAATCCCGGATGTTCGACGGCCGGTCGGGGTCCTGGTCGGGCGTCTCACGTCCCGGTGCCTCCGCATCCAGGGCCATCTGGGAGCTGAGCCAACTGTTAAGCTCCGCCTCGTTCATGCGCAGCGTCCGGATCCGGCCAGTTCCGCCGGATGCGTTTTGAAACTGGACGATTTTGGCCTGGGCACGACTGCCCGCTTCCACAGTGGTATCGACCTGCGGGGCAGGCGACTGGTGCAGGACCAGCAGCATCGCCAGCAGGGCCAAACCCAGGGAGGCCCAACACATTACACGGTAGGCGCAGCGCAGCAGATCCCCCGGGAAACCGTGGTTACCGGTGGGCGGGCGCGGCGGGTGGTACCGCTCGAATACGAGTCCGCACCACCGGCACTCCGGTCCGGTATCCTGCACGCGGCCGCACTTCGGACAGATAATGACGCCCAAATTGTCTTCTCCTTGGCTGTCCGGGGGGGAATCCGCTTGTTTCACTTATCGGATAAACCGTCACGGCACTACAGGGGATTCTTTTTCAGTCTGTGGTTGTACTCGATCGGCACCCACTGGCGGCGACGAAGCCGCGCGCCACGGCCGCTCGGCCGAGACCTGTTGACAACGATTTTATCGACCCACTAGAATTTCCCGTTCTACGTGTTGGATGAAGTACACAGGAGAGTAGATGTCTTTACTATCCGCACTCTTCCGGCGGCGGCAGGCTCCGGAAACCTCCGACCCGAATCCCCTGATCACGCCGGTGATGCCCGTGCGCCCATATCGCATCGTCCATGCCGGGATTCCTTTCTATGCCGACCCCGAATGCCGGACGCAGGTGCCCGATGCGCACCTGCTGATCCTACGCAGCGAAGACCCGGCGCAGAAGCACCACCCGGTCGAGTGCATGCCGGCGTTGAAGGACTATCGCGCGGGAGATATCGTTCAGTGGGATATCAACTTCAAGAAACAGTGGCCGGAGTCCTGGTATAAGAACCCGGAGACGGGTAACACAGAGAAGGCGTGGATGCGGGCCGTCGAGTTCGCAGGCAAGGTTGTGCGCCTCCCCGGCGCGCGGTGACGTTCGGCTACTCGCCCGGCTGTGTCGGAGATGCGCAGTTCATATCATAAATGATCTTCAAACCGTCGAGCGTCAGCCAGGGCGCGATGACGTCTATGCACGCGGCCTGCGTGGCCAGGAGTTCCGCGAGGCCGCCGGTTGCGATCACCTTGGTCGACGGCCCGAGTTCGGCGCGGAATCTCGCCACCATCCCCTCCACGAGCCCGACGTATCCGAACAACAATCCCGACTGGAGCGAGTGCACCGTGTTTCTCCCGATGACCGAGGGGGGGCGCAGGAGTTCGACGCGGGGCAGCTTGGCGGTGCGATGAAACAGTGCATCGGCGGCGATCCCTATGCCCGGTGCGATCGCGCCGCCCAGATAGTCCCCCTCCGGGGAGATCGCGTCGAATGTCGTCGCCGTCCCGAAATCCACGACGCAGGCGGGGCCGCCGTACAGACGATGCGCTGCGACGGCGTCGACCACCCGGTCGGCGCCCACCTCCTTGGGATCTTCGTAGCGGAGCCGAACGCCGGTGCGGGTATGGGAGTCCACGATGATCGGGGTCCGGCCGAGGTAGGTGCGGCAGAGCTGGTCGAACTTGCCGGTCAGGGGCGGAACGACGGAGGCCATGGCCACGCCCGTGATGTCTTCGACACGAGCGCGCGCGTGATTGAAAAGGTTGATCAGAAGGATGCCGTACTCGTCGGGCATGCGCTCGTGATCGGTGGCGAGCCTCCAGGAAGGCCCGAGCTTCTCCCCGATGTACAGCCCCAGGGTGATGTTGGTGTTGCCGATATCGATGGCCAGCAGCATATGGATGTCCCTGAATTGCCCGCTCTCACCGGACCGTCCGGACGAACTTTCTGAAGAACATAAACGTGTCGAGCGCGGCGGAGGCTTTCCGTTGCCACCCCAGTGTTCTGTCGAAAGGGTGCGTGTGGGTCAGAAATGGACTGATCAGGAGCGACGAATCCACCCCGGAGAGACGGTCGCGGAGGCGTACGCTCTCGGAAGGCGGGATGAGGTCGTCATGCGCCCCGTGCACGAGGAATACGGGGCAGCGCAATTCCTGCGCCGCCCCGCGGGGCGTGATCGGCGCGTACAACCTGGGCGTGATGTGCTCTTCTATCCGGTGTGCCAGTTCGAGGTCGGATTCTCCCGCGCGCATGACGGCCAGCCGGTACCAGCGCGTCCCCTCCGCCGTCATTCCCGCGGGTTCCGGCGGGATGCTCCTCTGGAGCAACAGCGCCCGCAACACTGAATCCAGGAAACGCCGCTCGCCGTCGTCCCGGACCATGTCGAGTGCGGCGAGCATAACGACCCACTTGGCGTAAAAACGTGTCGGGTAGGACGCCGGCGGTTCCCGTCCGGCCTCAAACCACGTGGCGCTGCAGCGCAGGGGGTCGTCGTAGGCGCCTATGCTGAATACGAAGGCGACGGCATCCCGGATGTCGGGCCGCGCCGCCGTGATCAGCGCGAGAGTTGCCGAGAAGGATATGCCGGCGAGCCCGGTCTTGAGGGACGTCCCGGCCCCGTCCACCGTCTTGACCTGCCGGTGCCAGAAAGCGATTTCATCCATTGCAGCCGGCGAGATCTCGAAATTGCGGAACATGAGGATGTCGGGCGTCAGCACCAGGAACCCCAGCCCGGCGAGCGTTCGGGACAACGCCTGCAGCCTGGGGTGGTAGCACCCGAGTTCACTGACACCCGGGACAAGGACCACGGCGCAGCGCGGCTTCTTCCCTTGGGGTAGGTACGTGACCGCCTCCAGGTCGCGCGTGCCGTCGCGCCTGTGAATCCGGCTCTCGATCACCCGCGCACCCATCCCGGCATCTCCGGCTGCGACCCGCCCGATCCCGAATAGCAGGCGCGCCGCGAGCACCATGTCCACCGCCTGGCCATAGAGGACCAGCGCGAGGGCGGCGAGCGCCCCGACGAGCAGCCATTTTCGAAATGGGGAGTGCGGCAACATCCTGCCCCCGTCTACCGCGGGTCCTGCTTGAAAGCCTGCCCCAGCAGGCCGAGCCCCTCGCGCAAGTGTCCGGCGATGTGAACCCGGACGGCACGGCACCCGTGTTCCGCCAGGGCCTGGAGGTCCCCCGAGGACTGCGCTTTTTTCAGGACTCCGAAGGAGTATTTTTCCCCTGGAATCGGGATGTCGTCGGCGTCGGCCGCGGTAACCTGGATGAACAACCCGGTGTTGGCGCCTCCCTTGTGCAACTGGCCGGTCGAGTGCAGGAACCTGGGGCCGAAGCCGAGGGTCGTGGCGCGGCGGGTGTTGTCCCGGATCGCGTTGCGCATCGCCTGCAGCGAGGCGGTCACATCGGCGGATCTCCGGACGTAGGCCAGCAACGCGACATAGTCGTTCGGTCCGGCGGTTCCCAGAAAGGCGTCAAGTGCGTCCCGGAGCGATTTGCCCGCGGCGATCTGGGGAGGACCGTACAGCGACAGGATAGACTCCGTCACGGCGGGGCGACCGTCTTCGATCTCGCCGGTCTGTTCGTATTTCTGGATCAGGCGGCGGGTGTTGTCCTTGCTTTCCTGCACGTTCGGCTGATCGAACGGGTCGATCCCCATTACGGCGCCGGCGACGGCGGTCGCGAATTCCCACAGGAAGACCTCTCCCGCGAGGTCCATGGTGTCCGACAGTTCCCAGCGCAACACCGGGTGTCCGGCTTCCTCGAGCGCCCGGAGCCGGGTGTGAACGGCCGGGTCGACTTTGCCGGCCACGTCGATCTGGATGAACACGCGGTCGTGCTGGTACACGGCGGGCTGGCCCAACGGCTCGCCTTCGACCGGCACGATCCCGACCCCGTCCTTACCGGTACTCTCGGCCACAAGCTGCTCCACCCAGTAGCCGAACGCCGCGATCTCGGGGGCAAGGACGAAGGTGGCCTTGTCGCGCCCCTCTCGCGCCAGAGTTCCCAGCGCAACGCCGAGGCTCAACCCAGGATTTGCCTCCGGGTCGGTGGCCCTGCACTGCCTGGCGATGCGCCCGGCCCGCTCCAGCACCGCCGCGAGATCCAGGCCGAGCAGCGCCATGGGCACAAGCCCGAAGAACGACAGGGCAGAGTAGCGGCCGCCGATGTCCGAGGGGTTGAGGAACACCCGCAGAAAACTGAGTTCCCCGGCCAGTTGCTCCAGCGCGGTCCCCGGATCGGTGATGGCCACGAAGTTTTCGCCGGCGGAGTTGCCCTTCAAGGCCCGCACCTTTTCGTAGAAATACTTCTGCAACGATGAGCTTTCGATGGTGCCGCCGGATTTGCTGGAGACCAGGAAAAGCGTGTGCGCCAGGTCCATCTGCTTCTCGGCGGCGTGAATGCTGGCGGGGTCGGTTGTGTCGAGAACAACCAGCGTCGGGTAGCCCGGCCCGTTCCCAAAGGTCAGCGCACAGACTTCCGGGCACAGGCTGCTTCCGCCCATACCCAGCAGGCAGGCGGTGGTGAGCTTCCGGCGGCGCACCTCCTCGGTGAACTGCCCGATCTCGTCCACCCGGCTCTTCATGCCCTGCGCGACGGTGAGCCAACCCAGCGATCGGCTGATGATCTTCGCGTGCTCCGGTTCATCTTTCCACAGGCTGGGATCCCTGGCCCAGATCCGGTCGACGTAGGACTGGGTCCCGGCCCGGCGAAGTTCTTCGTCGAATCTGTCCTGGTACCTGCCCAGTGAAAGCTGCGGTCTCATTGCGCCACCTCGGGATAGGAATGGGTGCCCGGCTCGCGGCAAATCTTACCACTACGAAGGCGCCGGGAGGCGCTCTGTTCTGTCCCGATTTTGTATTGCGCGCGCCGGCTTCAACCCTTATGCTTCGAGTCCAATCTTGGTTTGCGCCGCGCTCCGCGCGTCACGAGTGCAGATCTTCCAAATAGATGACCGAGGAGGACACGTGACTGATTCCGGCGTGGGCAAACGACCCACCTGGTCAGCCTGGGCTCTCCCGCCCTTCTACCGGTGGCTGGCGGCGGGTCCGAGTCCCTGCGCGGACGATGATGAGTCCCCGGCCTTTTACGCCGCCGGAGGCCGATACCCGGGGGAACGCAATGCTGAGCCTGCTCGAGCTTAGGCGCGCCGCCGGGATCCTCAAATCCAGGCTCGTCGGCACCCGGTTGCATCGTGTCGTCCAGGCCGATGAATTCAGGTTACACCTGGTTTTCCGAGGCACGTCTGAAGGCCATGCGATACTGGTTTCCTGCCGGCCGGATTTTGCGCGCATCAGCTCCACTCTCGACATCCCCGAGCCACTCCCGGTCCCGCTTTCCTTCGGCCAGTATCTGCGCGCCCACCTGGTCCGCAACATCGTCGAGGACGTGCGCGTCTCCGATGAGGAACGGCAGGCGGCAATCGCATTCAGGGATCTCGATGGGGCCGGCTTCGCCCTGCTCCTCTCGATACTCGGGGCCCGGAGCAACACCTACCTGCTGGACGATGGGCGCAAATCGATTCACGCCATGCGCCCGCTCGAGGAGACGCGGCGGGAGCTGGAACTGGGCGCACCCTGGCGCGACCCGGAATCGCAGAAACGGGACGCCGGGGCAGACCGCTGGGCGGAAATCCCGGACCACGCCTACCTGGAGGCGATCGAGGACACCTACCGGCAGCTGGAGGTGGCGCGCCGGATCGAGACGCTGGCGCGGCAGGTTGAAAACGCGCTCGCCAAAGAGCAGGCGTTCCTGGAAAGAAAGGCGGTCCACCTGCACGAGGACCTGCTGGAATCGCGCCGTGCGGTCGAGTACCGGCGCAAAGGCGAGCTGCTCAAGAGCGTCCTGCATCAGATCCAGCCGGGGACGGATGCCGTGTCCGCCACCGATTTCGAAACCGGCGAGACCCTTACGATCCCTATTGATCCCACGTTGTCCCCGTCCGAGAATCTGGAACGATACTTCGGCAAGTATCAGAAGGAGTTGCGCGGCGTATCGGCGATAGAGCCGCAGTTGGAGAACGTGCAGGCCGCCCTCGGCAGGGTGGAGGCGCTGCGCGACAAAGTCCGCCGGGTAGGCGGCTCCGGCCAGCCCGAGCTTCGGGAACTCGAGACGCTTGCCGACCACCCGCTCGTGCGCCGGCTGCTCTCCAGGTATTACCCCACCGCGCGGCGGCCGCGACCCGCCACGCAGAAACCGCAGCCTGCGGCAGGGAAGGATGTGTCGAGCCGGCTGCTGCCCAAAAGATACCGGACCGAACAAGGGCTGGAAATCTGGGTAGGACGCAGCGACGAAGGGAACGACTATCTGACGACCAGGCTGGCGCGCGGCAACGATCTGTTCTTCCACCTGGAAGGTTACCCGGGCAGCCACGTCGTCTTGCGCACGGAAGGCCGCTCCGACCCTCCGCCGGATTCCGTGCTCGATGCGTGCGAACTCGCCGTGCATTTTTCCAAAATGAAGAATGCCGGGCGCGCCGACGTGCACGTCGCGCAGATCAAGGACGTGAAGAAGCCCAAGGGGGTGAAAGCGGGGCTGGTCTACGTCCTCAAAGGCAAGACGATTCATTTGCGGCGCAACCCGAAACGGCTCGAGAATATACTGGCCTCTCGTTTGGACGAATGATCGTCGGAGTTTGAATCCCATGACTGCACTGCACCGAAGAGGGTTCCTGCGGTTTACGGTGGCCCCGGCCGCACTGGGGCTCGTGGCCGGGCCGTCCTTGCCCCAGTCGAAAGTGCCCCGAACGGGTGGTCCGAACATCAAACTGAGCTGCAACGTGTTCTCGTTCAACGGTCCCCTCACGCGCGGGGAGATGACGCTGGACCACGTGCTGGAGTTTTGCGCACGGGTGGGGTTTGCCGCTGTGGACCCGACCGGGTACTACTTCGGCACCTATCCGCGCACACCGGCCGACGACTACGTCTATCACATCAAGAGAAAGGCGTTCCTGCTGGGGCTCGACATCAGCGGTACCGGGGTGAGAAACGATTTCACGCAGCCGGAGGCCGCAAAACGCATGGCCGACGTCGACCTCGTGACCGAGTGGGTGCGCTGCGCGGCGCGGCTGGGGGCCCCCGTGCTGAGGGTCTTCTCCGGCAGAGGCGTTCCCCAGGGACACTCCGAGAAGGAAACCTACGGCTGGGTCGCGGAATCCATCCGCCGCTGCGCGCAGGTGGGGAGGCAGTATGGCGTGATGATTGCGCTGCAGAACCATGCGGACCTGATCCAAAAGGCCGACGACGTCCTCCGGGTCCTGCGCGAGGTCGACTCCGACTGGTTCGGCGTCGACCTCGACATCGGCAGCTTCCGCACGACCGATCCCTATCAGGATATCGCCCGGGTCGCACCCTATGCGATCACCTGGCAAATCAAGGAGCAGCTGGTAATCAACGGCAAGCCGACCCCGACCGACCTGAAGAAGATCGTCGCGATCCTGAGAGAGGCGGGGTACCGGGGCTACATTCCCCTTGAAATACTCGAGGGGGATGCGCGGCAGAGGCTCCCCCGCTTCTTCGACGAGGTCCGCACTGCCCTCGCCTGAGGGCGCGCCACGGGAGCTTGTGCGGTTGTCTGCTCATGCGGATGGTGTCGGGCGGCCCCCGCCCACACGGGGCCGGAACAGCTGACACTGCAGCCCCGAGCTCTGGTGTACGGCGAGCGCCGGGTTGTGGGCCGACTTGAAACGGTGGGCCGCGCAGCCGAAGGGAAGCGTGGGGTCCCAAGTGACCCTGTAATATCGGCATCTGCAGCACGCGAGCTGTCCCTGTCGGGGAGGATTCGGATTCATGCAATCCTCATCGGCCGCGCCCGTTCGGATATTCAGCGAAAGCCGGGTCCGTCAACGCAGGCTGAAGAAACGCCTGATTCGGGTCAGGATGGTGTCGCTTGCGGCGTGCTGCTGCTGTTCGGGGACGGCGCGCGCGTACTCCGTCAGACGCGCCTGGCGCTCGGCGATGATCTGGCTGAAACCGCCTGCGAGCTCCTGGTTTGCGCGAAGCAGCGGTTCGAGTGCGGCCTTGCCGATTTCCAGCAACTCCAATTCATCCTGCGCGCGGACGTCCGCGGTCCGGGGCTCCCCTGTGAACAGCGCCATTTCTCCAAAACAATCCCCTGCTCCCAGGACAGCCATCGGCTGAGCGGGTCCCACGGTGCCTGTGGGGAGGATCTCCGCGCGTCCCTTCAGGATGACAAACATGGAATCGCCTTGGTCACCCCGTCGGAGAACCTGCTCGCCGGGGGCGAAGACCACCCTCGAAGCCGAGCGGGCCACCTGTTGCTGTTCCTCCTCACTCAGGGGCGCGAAGATGGGGACTGCCGCGATGGCTCCCATGTGCGCGGGAACAATCATCGGGGCCGCGGGCAGACCCCGGTCAATCGAGACGTGCCGGGTGGGGAACGGGATGTCCAGGCCTGCACGGCGGAATGCGTACCAGAGGCGCTCGCGCACGACGGCGTCCACTTCGGCGGCAACCAGGTGGTCCGTCACCCAGTACAGCACCTCATAGATGACGCTGGAATCGGCGAATTCGCCGACGCGGACCGTCGGCGCCCGGGCAGGCGCCATCCCCGGCACCGCCGCGAGCGCGCCGCGCATGACCGCGATCACCCGTTCCGGGCTTGCGGAATAGGGCGCGGGCAGGCGCAGGACCCGGCGGGTTTCGCTCTCCAGAGCATAAATCTCGATCGGCTCACGCGCGATCCGGCTGTTGGGGACGATAATCAGGCTGTTGTTGTTGGTGCGGAAGGCGGTCGTCCGCCAGGTCACCGACTCGACGCGGCCGAGCAGGTCTCCCATGCGGATCGCGTCGCCTATGTGGTAAGGCTGCTCGATGTGCAGGGAGAGTCCGGCGAAGAAGTTGCCGAGGGTGTCCTGCAGCGCCAGCCCTATGATTACGCTCACGACTGCGGAGGTCGCCAGCACCCCGCTGAGGTCCCGGTGGAAGACGAAGCTGAAGACGATGACGAATAGGGCCGAATAGCCGATGACCGACACAACGAAACGCAATATGTCGGGCGCCTCCCGCCCCTTGCGCTTGCGAAAAAGGATATCAAAAAGAACATAGCCCGCGACGCGGACGACGGCGGCGCCGACCGCAACCGTCACCACGGCGATCCCATAAGTGCGGTAGCCTGAGAGCCAGGGTGGTTCGAGGGCCAGCGCGACGGCGCAGCAGGCGGCCATCATGAGCGCCGCGGCGAGCCAGGGGCCGAGCACTTGCGGCAGGCGGATCCGTTCTTTCGTCATTTGCCTGTAGATTTACCACAATGCGCGCGGCGTCCCAACCTGATTGTGTCTGTTACGAGGACGGACGCCGAGGGTGCCCGACGAAGGGGGTGGTCGGCGCGAGTCGGCGTACGGGGGAAGGCTGAGTGGACCACGGCGGACGCCGGCGCACAGCCGGCGTCCGCGGAGGATCAGGAGCCGCTTTCCTCGGATGCGGGTCGTGTCGCCGGCCGTACGGAGCGGCGCGCCCAGCCGAACAGCCGGGAGGGGCTCCACTCGCGCAGGTCGTCGAAGTAGGAGTAAACGACCGGCGTGATGAGCAGGGTCAGCAGCAGGCAGAGCACCTGGCCGCCGATGATCGTCACCGCCATCGACGCGCGGGATCCTGACCCGGCGCCGCGTCCGAAGGCGATGGGCAGCATGCCGGCGATGATGGCGATCGTCGTCATCAGGATCGGCCGCAGCCGGACGTGGTTCGCCGCGATCAGTGCCTCGTGCCGCTCCATGCCCTGCGCGCGGAGCGTGTTGGTGTAATCGACCTGCAGAATCGAGTTCTTCTTCACGATGCCGAACAGCATCATCATCCCGATGGCGCTGTAGACGTTCAACGTCATCCCGAAGGCCATCAGGGCGAGCAATCCGGCGGGAAGGCTCAACGGGAGCGCCGTCATGATCGTCAGCGGATGGATGAAGCTGTTGAACTGCGAGGCCAGCACCATGTAGATGAAGGCGACGGCAAGGATGATGGCCATGACGAAATCGTTGGACGCCTCGTCCAGCGTTCGCGCGGCGCCGCCGAACACGGCCTGGTAACCGGGCTTCAGATGCAGCTCGTCGACCTTCTGCCTTGCTGGCGGCGATGGCCTCGGCAGGGGGATGCCGTCGAGATTCGCGCTCAGCGATATCTGCCGCTGGCGGTTGTAGCGGTCGATGGCGGCCGGGCCGGGTTCGAGCCGCGAGTCTGGCGACGTCGCTGACGCGGACGACCTTCTGGGTGCTCGACGGCACCAGCAATTCGCCCATTTTCGCGGGATCGTTCCGGAACTGCTCGTCCAGTCGCAGTCTGACCGACGTACTGGTCGTCCCCTTCCTTGTATTTGGAAACCTCTTCGCCGCCGACCAGGACGCGGAGGCTGGAGGCGAGCGAGTCGATGGAGACGCCGAGGTCGGCCGCCCGGGTCCGGTCGATGTTGACCCGCAGTTCCTGCTGGGTCGGCTCGAAGTTCGTGTCGACATCGACGAATCCCGGGATTGTGCGGACTTTGGTCAGCAACTCCGTTACGTAGATCTGCAGCTGCTCGATCTCCGGTCCCTGGATCAGCAGCTGCAACCGGTTGGCCCCGGCGCCGCCGCCACCGCCGCCGCCGCCCGCCGGCGGTCGAAGCTCCGGAGATGTCGGTGCCGCCGGAGACGCTGATCCGCGCGCCGGGATATTTCCGCAGGAAGACGCGGGCGCGGCGCATCAGTTCCTGCTGCGAAATGCTGCGGTTCTCGAGCGGCGTCAGCCCGAGGTAGAAGTTGGCCGATCCCGGCATTGATGCTGGCCAAGACAGTCTGGACCTCCGGCAGCCTGCGCAGGTCCTTCTCGATTTCACTGCAGTACTCCTCGGTGCGCTGAAAGCTCGTGCCTTTGGGCAGCCGGACGTTGACGCTGAACTCGCTCTGGTCGTCATCCGGCACCAGTTCCTTGCCGACGCGCGGGAAAAGCTCCCACGCCGAGAGCGGCGACGGCGACGGCGATGATGACCATGATGAGCCTGTGATGCAGGCTCCAGCCGAGCATGTGGCCGTAGGTGCGGTCGATGAAGGCGTAGAAACCGCGCGATTTGGAGGCTTCTTGTGCCCTCCCGCATCGGTAGGGACGCAGCCAGGTCGCGCAAAGCGCCGGCGTCAGGGTGAACGAGATGAACATCGAGATCAGGATCGCGGCGGCGGAGACGATGCCGAAGCTGAAGAAGTATCGTCCGACCTGTCCGGTCATGAACGCCACCGGGAGAAAGATCACGACCAGCGAGAACGTCGTCGCCATGACCGCCAGCCCGATTTCGTTGGTCGCCTTGCCGGCGGCCTCCTTGGGCGCAACCCCCTTCTCCTCGACGTAACGGAAGATGTTTTCCAGCACCACGATGGCGTCGTCGATCACGATACCCGTCGCCAGCGAAAGCGCCAGCATCGTCATGTTGTTCAGCGTGAAACCGAACGCCTTCATGACCGTGAAGGTGCCGATGATCGACGCCGGGATGGCCAGGGCCGCGATGATCGTGGTCCGGATATTCCGCATGAAGAGGAACACCACAAGGCTGGCCAGCAGTCCGCCCAGGACGAGGTGATGCTGGATATCCTGAACCGAACGGCGGATGAAGCGAGACTGGTCGCGGGTAGTCTGAATTCGGATGTCGGGCGGCAGTGTCGCCTTGATCCGCTCGAGTCGCGCCATGACGGCGTCGACCACCGTCGACCGTGTTGGTGCCCGACTGCTTTCGGATCATGAGCGAGACGGCGGGGCTGCCATCGAGTCTGGACAGGCTCGCGGTTCCTCAACCGTGTCGAGCACGCGGCCGATATCGCCGAACGTGATCGTCGAGCCGTCCGCGGTAGGCGATGATGATCCGGTTGAAATCGACGTTCTGGATGCGCCCCATCGTGCGCAGGGCGATTTCCGTGGGTCCGGCGATGAACGATCCCCCGGGGATCTCGACGTTCTGCCTCTGCACCGCCTGCCGCACCTGGTCGACCGTCAGCCCGTAGGCGTTCATCCGGTCTGCGTTCAGCAGCAGCTGGATTTCCCGCCGCCGCTCGCCCAGGAACGTCACTTCGCCGACGTCCTTTACGGTCTCGAGGACCTGCTTGATCTGCTTGTCGACGATCTTGGTGATTTCCTTCTGCGAGCGCTCGCCCGAGATCGCGATAGTTAGAATCGGGGCGGCATCGGGATCAATCTTCTGGATAACCGGGGGGAACGTGTCCCGCGGGAAATGGGCGACAATTGTCGCCACCTTGTCGCGCACGTCCTGGACCGCGGTTTCGATGTCCTTCTCCAGGACGAAGGTGATAAAGCAGTGCGACTGACCCTGGTCGGAACTCGAGCGCAGTTCGTCGATGCCGGCGATGGTGTTGACGACTTCCTCGATCGGCTTGGTGATCTGCGTTTCGATTTCCTCGGCGCTCGCTCCCGGCAGGCTGCGTGCGGACGATCACCACCGGGTAGTCGGTCTTGGGCATCAGGTCAAGTCCAAGCTCCCGGTAGGAGAACAGGCCGAGCACGACCAGTGCCGCAGTCATCATGAAGGCGAATACGGGTCGTCTGATGCTGACATCTGCAAGATTCATGGCCGGACTCCTTCATCGGCACGCCGCTCGGGTTCCTGCCGCCCGGGACCGGGCGCGGCCGTGCTGTTGACGGCACCGCTGTTGACCGGGACCCCGGTGGCCAGCTGGGTGAGGTTGCTGGCCGCCAGCGTCTCGTCTCCCTTGAGGCCACTCGTAACCTCGAGCAGATTCCCCTGGCGGGCCCCGATTTCCACCATCTGCTGCCGGACCTTGCCGGTTTCGATGACGAAAACGTTCGAGACGCCGGCCAGGACCGACACCGCGTCTTCCGGGACCGCCATGACATTCTCGTCGAGTTTGGTGTTGATCGTGCCTTTGGCAAAAAACCCGGGTTTGAGCCGGCGCTGCAGATTGTCGACCAGCACTTCAACCGTGAACGTGCGCGTCGCCTGGTCGACCGCCGGGCTGACGAATCCGACCTTGCCGGCAAACACTTCGCCCGGGGAAGACTCGACCTGGAATCTGACGTCCAAGCCCGGCCGGATAAGACTGGCATATCGTTCCTGTACCGCGGTCTTGAGCTTGAGCGGGTTCATCTGGACGATGTTGACGACCGGGGTGTTCTCACGGATAAACTCGCCCGGGCTGTACCAGCCGCTCCGAAACCGAACCGGCGACCGGGGCCCGGATCGCGGCATCGGCCAGTTTCTTCTGGGCCAGCTCCAGGGCGGCGCGGCGCTGCTTCAGCGTGGCCTTGAGGCTCTGCACCGTCTCCAGGGCGGTCTGGTAGGCGGCCTCCGTGACCTTGACGCGGGTGTCCGCCGTGTCGAGGTCGGCCTGGGCCAGAAGGTGCTGCTTGATGAGCCGCTCGGCGCGCGCCAGCTGGGCCCGGGCGTCGTCGCGATTGGCCGCCGCAGTCCGCACCACCGCAATCTGCTCGTCCGGGGGCGGCTCCTTGATGTTCACGCCGTCAATCCCGAGCTGCGCTTCGCGTCTGGTGGAGGTTTCCCTCCGCCTGCGTCAGCGCAAGTTGCAGTTCCCGCGGGTCCAGCCGGATCAGGACCTGACCCGGCCGGACGTCTTGGCCCATTTCGACCAGGATTTCGCGGACCACCCCGGCGACCTCGCTGCTGACCCGGGCGCTGTCGGGAGAGATCAGGGTGCCTGCGACATCGACCTGCCGCTGCAGTGAGATGCGCTGCACCGTCGTCGCCTGCACCTGGACGGGGGGCCGACCCGCGCCGGGCGCGCCTTGTAACTCCGGCCGGCCCCGGCCCTTCTTGCCGGGCGCGTCGCTCTTGGCACACCCTCCCGCGAGGAGGACCGACAGCAGGGAAGTGGCTATTATCCACCAGGTTAGGCGCTGGCTCGCCCTGGAACTCGATCGTGTTCTCATGATTCCCATTTTTAAAGACAACATGATAATAAGCGGTCAAAAAGCGCCAAAGTATATTACGTCGCCCCCCTTCGATTTCTTACGCTAAAAATCGTTCGGTTTCGACAAATGCCCCGCCGTGGGGTCGACAGGTGTGCAGGAGTTTGCAGCCAGCAGTGTAGTATAGCATCGCCGGGGCCTCTTTCCGGCCAGGAGTCGCCCTGTTGCCAGGCCCTTTTTCCCGCAGGGATTTCCTTCGCTCATAGGCCGCCGCCGCAGCCTTACTCGGTGCCCCGCCCAACGACAGGTCCGCCGCTATGCAGGCGGGCGCATGGTTTGATCGGCCAATGCGTTGGGCGCAGCTCACCCTCGTCGAAAACGACCCGGGCCGTTACGATCTCCAGTGGTGGCTCGATTACTTCAAACGAGTGCACGCGACGCGGCCTGCCTCAGTACGGGCGGTTGCGTCGCCTACTACCCGACCGAGGTGCCGCTGCACCACCGCAGCGGCTGGATGACGGGAAGCGATCCGTTCGGCATCCTCGTCCCTGGAGTTTTGAAAGCCGGCTTGATAACGGCTTGAGTCTCCGGGGCGGATGCCGTAAGATGATGACGGGCCTCGGGCCCTGTGCAATATAACCCTCGAACCATGTCAGGTCCGGAAGGAAGCAGCATTAAGAGGTCATGTTATATGTGCAACAGGTTTCCCGGGGCTCGACCCTTTTCTCTATGCAATATCAAGTTCTTGCCCGCAAATGGCGTCCGCAGAATTTCCATGAACTCGTAGGTCAGGAGCACGTCTCCCGCACGCTGATGAATGCCCTGCAGAGCGGCCGGGTCGCGCACGCCTTTCTTTTCTCCGGGCCGCGCGGCAGCGGCAAGACGACGACGCGCCCGGATTCTCGCCAAGGCGTTGAACTGCCATGCGGGCAAGCCGGGCGAACCCTGCGGCGACATGCGTCGCCTGCACCGAAATTGCCGCCGGCAACTGCATGGATGTTCTCGAAATCGACGCGGCGTCCAATACGCGGCGTCGACGAACGTCCGGAACCTGATAGAGCAGGCTCGCATACAACCCGGCCCGCGACCGGAACAAGATCTTCATCATCGACGAAGTGCACATGCTCAGCAACGCGGCGTTCAACGCGCTGCTGAAGACGCTGGAAGAACCGCCGCCGCACGTGGTGTTCATCCTGGCGACGACGGAATATCACAAGATCCCGGCGACCATCCTCTCCCGATGCCAGCAGTACAGCTTCAAGCTCATCCCGTATCCCGCTGATCCTGGAGCGGCTGCGAGAAGATTGCCGCAGGCCGAGAGCATCGAGATCAGCACGGCGGCGCTCGAACAGGTGGTCTTTCTCCAGCGGCGGCAGCATGCGCGATGCCATGTCGGCCCTGGACCAGGTGATCGCCTTCAGCGGCAACCAGGTGCGCGACGAAGATGTGACCATGCTGCTCGGGTTGGTCGAGCCCGCGGTGCTGGGCAAAGCAGTGCGGGCGATCGCGGCAACGATGCCGGCGCGATCCTCGACATGGTCGCATCGCTGGTGGAGAATCGGACAGGACCTCCAGAATTTCTGCCGTCGCCTGCTGTCGCATTTCCGCAACCTGATGGTCTTGAAGGCCGGCGTTTCAGATCCTGCCGTCATCGGGATGCCGGAGAGCCAGCTCGCGGATGCGAGGGCGCAGGCGGAGCTCTTCTCCCGCGAAGATCTCCTGCGGCTTTCGATGCGTTGCTGAAGATCGAGACCGAGCTCAAGTACGCGAGCCAGGCCCGGTTTCAGCTGGAAATGGGCTTGATCGAGCTTGCGCAGCTGCCGAAGTTGAAGTCCCTGGAGGATCTGATCGCGGACTTCAGCCGGCTCGTGCGGGGCGATCCGCCGCGTGGCCGGCGCCGGACCGCAGGCTCCCTCCGCTCCCCGGCGCGGAGCCGGGACGAGTCAACACGACCCCGGTCGCGAACGATCCGGCCACCGTCCAACGCCGCGCCGCGCCGGTCCCGCTTCCGGAGCCTCCTGCCGTCGAAGACGAGCGGTCCACGGCGGCGGTTCCGGAAACTCCGCCGCCGCCGGCAACCGGGCGCGACCTTCTCCTGAAAATCGCGGCTGCGGTCCAGAGACCCGCCCTGGAAACGATCCTGCAGTCGCTCCCGGGCGCAGAACTGCGGGGAGACGAAGTCGTCCTCGATCTCGTGGGCGGTCAATGAGTTCCTGCGCCGACAGATCCGGGATAACGAAGCCGCCCTGTCGCAGGCGGCGGCGCGTGGTCGTCGGGCGGCCCGTACGGGTCGCGTTCTCGGCAGAAGCCGCCGGCCCGGTGCCGGTGCCGGCGGCGCAGCCACTCGCACCGGTTTCCGCCAAGTCATCCGAGCGATCCGCTGGAGCGGGCGAGACGCGAACCGGTCGTCCAATCCTTTCTCGAAGTCTTTCCCGGTCCCGTCAAGGCCGAAAAAATCGATCAATGAGCGACTACGCCGAGCCGATCGAGAGGCTCATCGACGAATTCCGCAAGCTTCCCGGTATCGGTTCCCGAAGACCGCCCAGCGGCTCGCCTACTCGCATTCTGCGCCGCCCCAGCGAGGATGCCGAACGCCTGAGCCGCGCCATCCTGGAGGTCAAGGAGAAGATCCGGTACTGCTCGCGCTGCAACAATTTTTCGGATCGCGATCCCTGCAGCTACTGCAGCAGTCCGTCGCGCTCCCCCGAGACGATCTGCGTGGTCGAAGAGCCGCACGACATCCTCTCGATCGAGAAAACCCGCGAATACCACGGGCAGTACCACGTCCTGCACGGCGTCCTGTCGCCGATCAACGGCATCGGCCCCGAAGACCTCAAGCTGAAGAACCTGCTGGAGCGGCTGCGGGAAGGGAATGTGCGGGAAATCATCCTGGCGACCAACCCGAACGTGGAAGGGGAAGCGACCGCGATCTATCTCGCCAGACTGCTAAAGCCGATCGGGGTCAAGGTGAGCCGCATCGCCCTGGGGGTGCCGGTGGGAAGCGATCTCGAATTCGCGGACGAAGTGACCATGTCCAAAGCCCTCGAACACCGGCACGAACTGTAGATCAACGCGAGCACGGAAGGCACGGCGCGGCCGGCGCCAAGGCGCCGGCGCGAAAGCGGCGTCGAGCCGCCGCACCCCAGACAGGCTTTTGCAGTTGTTTTGGCCGTTCTAAGGGGACCCCTCGATCCAGACCTCGCCGTCTTCGTAGAACTCTTTTTTCCAGATCGGGACCGTCTTCTTCAGGGTGTCGATGGCAAAGCGGCAGGCTTCGAATGCAGGCCCCCGATGGGCCGAAACCACGACGATTGCTACGCTGCACTCGCCGTGCTCCAACCTGCCCAACCGGTGCACCATCCCGATGTCGCGGATGGCGAAGCGGTTCTTGGCCTCGCAGGCGATCCGCTCCATTTGCCGGAGGGCCATCGATTCGTAGGCGTGATACTCGAGGCAGCGCACCGGTTTCCCGCGCGCATGGTTCCGGACGACGCCCTCGAAGATGGTCACCGCGCCGTCTTCGGGGCGGAGCAGGCTGTCGCGGAGCGCCGCGATGTCGATCGGTTCCCGTACCAGGCGGAACATTTACCCTCCGCTCACCGGGGGGAAAAAGGCCACCTCGTCGCCGTCGCGTACGGGAGACTCGGGCCTCGCAAATTCCGAGTTGAGTGCGCACAGGACTGCATTGCGGTGCGCGTCGAGGCGGGGAAAGTCCCTGGCAAGGCGCGAGAACACCGCGCCGACATCTGTGCAGTCAGAGCCGTCCAGCTCCGTCTCGCCGAGGCCGGCAGCATCCGCCAGGCTGGCAAAGAAAAGGACCCGGATGCTCATCAGTAGAGGTTCACGAAAAGCGAACAGATTTCGTCGATGGTTTTGCGCACGCGGCCCATCGAGGCGCGCACGTTGTTCGTGAAGATGCTGAACACGAGGTTGCGGCCCGACTTCGTCGTCATGTAGCCGGACAGGTTTGACACGCCGTTCAACGTCCCGGTCTTGGCGTGAATGACCCCGCGCATCTGCTGTGAAGCGAGACGGTGGCGCAGTGTGCCGTCGGTTCCGCTCACCGCGAGCGTGTTCAGGAACAGGTCGAAGTAAGGGCGCGTCGAAAGGTAGAGCAGAAGGGAGGTCTGAAAGCGCGGCGTCACCAGGTTGTCGCGCGACAGACCGCAGCCGTCGTTCAGGCTCACCTGTCCGCTGTGAATTCCCGATTCGATCAGAAAGGTCCTGACCACCTGAAGCCCGGCCTCGTCGGTCCCGGCCCCGCCGAATTCGGCCCCGAGCGTCCGCAAGAGCATTTCGGCATGCAGGTTCTGGCTTCGCTTGTTGATGATTTCGAGCGCCCGCACCAGGGGCGGCGAGTGGTGCTCGGCCAACAGCTTCCAGCCGCGCCGGGCGGCCGGCGCAATTTCGCCCTGGTGCAGGGTGTCGATCGAGCCCTCGACGCGTATCCCATGCCGCTCCAAGTCCTCTTTCAGCAGGCTGGCTGCCACTTCGGCTGGCTTTTCGAGCAGCACGTAGTGGCTGTAGCCCGAGGAGGCCGGCAGCACTCCGGACACGACCAGGGTCCGTGTCCCCGGGATCACCCGCGCAAACAGGGTGCGCCGGCTGCGCCGACCGCCTGTGGTCGCGAGGTTGCGGATGTGGAAATACGACGTGCGCGGCTCTATCGATACGGAGACCAGCTGACGGTCCCGCGTGGGCCGGGCGTGCACCCAAAACACGTTGTTGTTGATGCTCAGCGCGTTGATGGGCGCGCCGTAGACGGTTTTGAGGTCCTGAGCCGTCCAGCCCTTGCCGTGCGTCGTGAACTCGAAGTAACTGTCGTCCCCGATGACTTGGCCGGTGACCTTCCGGATGCCTAGTCCCTGCAGTTTCTCCGCAAGCTCCTGCATAGCCGGTTTGTCGAGCAGGTCGCCGTAGGGGTCCATGAGATTAGGATCCCCTTTACCGACAAGGATAACGTCGCCATTCACGGTGCCGTCCGGCAAGACGCTCCCGTTTGTGTAAACGCCGGTACGGAAGCGGAAGTCGGGCCCGAGCTTTTCGAGCGCGGCGGAGGTGGTCACGACCTTCAGGACCGAGGCGGGCAGGAAGGTCTTATCTGCATTTACGGACAACAAAACACTCTTGCTGGTGGGATCGATGATTTCGATGCCCCAGTCGGCCGAACGGACGCCGGGCCGCTTGAGGAATTGGGCAATCTTGGTTTGAATTGTCTCGAGAGAACCCGCATTTGAGTCAACGGTGAAGGCGGGTAGCAGGAGAGCCAAAAAGGCAAAAAGCGCCAGCGATCTTCGCAGACGGCGGAAAGACAATCTTCATCCTCCTCTGTACTTATCGCCGCAGAGCTGCCTCAGATTAGTGCGGAAGCTGCAGGCCGTAATTTTCCTGCTACCAAGATATCACAATTCCCGCCGCGCGCAACGGGGTTACTACCCCCAAACCCCATTATTTGGCGGGTTTTTCGAGCAGGAGAGAGTCGTTCAGTGAGGTGTTGCCGATTTTCGCGCCGACCGCGATGAGCGCGCCCCCCTCGATTTTGCCGAGAGGTTCCAGCGATTCCGGGTCGGCGATGACGGCGTATTCCAGCGTGGCTTCAGGTTCGGATTCGATGACGGCCGCGATTTCCCGGACTATCTTCTTGACCTGGGTTTCGCCCGTGCCGATGACCGCATCGGCGGCCTGCAGCGCCCTATGGATAATGGCGGCCGACACCCTCTGGTTAGGCATGAGGAAATAGTTGCGCGCGGCGTACGCCAAACCCGAGGCGTCGCGGACCACGGGCGTGACTACGACCTCGGTATTGATGTTGAGATCACGGATCATCTTCCGGAGTATCGCGCCCTGCAGCCCGTCTTTCTGCCCGAAGAAAATAAACGCCGGCTTCACGATGTTGATCATCTTGAGAACGCTGGTTGTCATCCCACGAAAATAGGTGCTGCGATGCAGGATTGGCAGCTTCGTGCCGAAATTCTCGACCTCGACGTACGACGAAAAATCCTCCGGGTACATCTCCTCCTCTGGCGGGGTGAAGATGTAATCCACGTTCTCGTCCCGCAGCAGGTCCACGTCTTTGGTTATGTCCCGAGGGTAGTTCCGATATTCCTCGTCATTGAGGAACTGAAGGCGATTGACGAAAATGGAGACGACCACCAGGTCGGTCATCGTGCGCGCGGTCTTGATCAGGCTGAGGTGGCCGGGGTGGATGGCCCCCATGGTGGAAACCAGTCCGATCTTGACATCTCCTGAGACGACCTTCGTGGCGATCGAGGACATCCGCGAGACGCGATTGACTATTTCCATGGGGCAAGCATCATATCGGAAAAGCTACTGATTTTAAAGTAGCTGACCGGACCCGACCCGGGCGTGCGACTCCGGATCTGCGAGCACGATGGGCCCGTTGATCCCTCACTTGAAGCGCCGCTTTCGGATCGGGTGGTAGTACTCGATGCCCCTCACGGTTCCCGCGGTGATCTTCTGCTGCAGCGCGCGCAGGTCGTCGGCGTTTTCCACGAAGTCTATTTCGGCGGTGTTTACGATCAGCAGGGGGGTGTCCTCGTAGTGGAAAAAGAAGTGCTCGTAGGCTTGGATCAGATCGTCGACATAGTCCTCGGAGATCTTGGCCTCGAACTCCACATTCCTGCGCCGCACCCGTTCGAGCAGGACCTCCCGAGGCGCGTTCAGATAAACGACGAGGTCCGGGACGGGGGCGTAGGGGCTCAGCGCCGCGAACAGCCGGTCGTACACCATGATCTCGTGGTCGTCGAGGTTGAGATACGCGAATATCTTGTCGCGGGCGAACAGGTAATCGCTCACGCGGATGGGCCCGCCTGATGCGGCCCTGCGGATGGCGTCCTGCTGCTGGAAACGGGTGGCCAGGAAATACATCTGCGTCTTGAACGCGGCCGCGGGGCGGTCGCGGTAGAAGTCTCCCAGGAACGGGTTGTCGAACACGTCGAGAATGATTTCGGCGCTCATGTCCCGCCGAAACGACTCGGCGAGGGAGGTCTTGCCTACGCCGATGGGACCTTCGATGGCGATGTATGAGTGCATCAGCGGCGCTCTCCGGGGGGATAGGGGCGTACCGTTGACCGGTCCAGGCAACGGGCCAGCAGCGATCGGATGCTCAGCTTCAGAACGGGGTGGATCAACGCGGGCGCCAACTGCGCCAGTGGCTCGAGAACGAACCGGCGCTCGGGGAGCCCTGGGTGCGGCAGGGTAAGGCCCGGGGTGTCGAGCACTACGTCTCCGTATAACAGAATGTCCAGGTCGAGCGTTCGGGGCGCGTTGCGGAACGTGCGCGTCCGCCGCTGCGCGTGCTCGGCCGACAGGCAGACCCTCAGCAGCTGGTCCGGTGGTATCGCCGTGCGGGCCTCGATGACGAGGTTCAGGAACCATGGCTGGTCGAGGTAGCCGACCGGTTCCGTCTCGAAGGTGGAGGACAGACGGGAGGGCGCAACGTCCGCGTCGCTCAGGAACTCGACCCCGCGCCGGAGATTTCCTTCCCGATCACCCAGATTCGAGCCCGCCGATAGATAGACCGTAACCATGGCTGCGGCACTCACTCCCCGTGCGTCGCTCAGAACAGGCTCTCGGGCCGCTTCAGGTTGCCGAAACTGCCGATGCCCTTGAGCGTGAAGGAAAAGCTGAACCGGCTTTCCGTCCGGAGCCCCAGATCGAACTGCTGGAATTCCATCGCCAGGCCGCAACAGTCCCACATGTAACTTACCCGGGTGTGACTATTCAACAGTTGCGTGGACTGAATATTATAGCTGACGGTCACGCTGCCGGAGAAACCCCGTGTCACGGATCCGTATCCAGCCTGTCCCTGCACGTGGTTGCTCTCGGCCATGCCGGGTTCCAGCGCCCGGGTTCTGAAATAAGTGCCCGCGACGAACAGTTTTTCCTGCTGCCACAGGGCCGAGACGCTGGCATCGCGAAAGCTCTGCAGCCGGCTGTCGAAGTCGGAGCGCACGTCGTAGGAAATGCCTCTCAGCGGGTTGACTCTCAGGATCATGCTTGTCGGTGCCAGGTTTCTCTGGATGCCCGTCAGTGAGAAGCCGGTGAGGGTGTTCAGCGGGTAAAACTGGTTGGAGTCCCCCTGGCGGAAGGCTCCGCCGAACGTGGGGTCGAAGTAGTACTTCTGAGCGAGGGTAAACGATAGCAGCTCGTAGTCCTGGCTGCCGCCCTGCTTGAGGTCGCGTTTCCGGAACAGGCGGTTCACGATCCCGTACTCCACCTCATTGGTGTCGGCGATCGCGTCTTCTTCGTCGAAACGGACGATCTCCCTGAGGTTATCGATGCCCGATATGCGGCGGTACGTAATGACGGGCTCCACCACATGCCGGAGCCGTCCCGTTCCGGTGCCGAAGTCTTTCTCGAGGGTCGGGGTGCGCAGATCGAGCTCGAATTCCGCATAGCGGCGCTCGAGCCTGCGCGGGATCACTTCGGGCGACGCCTCGTCCGAAATCCTGGCGCTATAGAAGGTTTCCCGCGCCCCTACAGTCGGGACGAGCGAGAACCCGGCAACAGCGGGCAGCCGGAGCTCCAGCCGCGGGTGCACGTCGAGCCTCTGAACCATCTTTGGCGTTTCTATTCTGCTGTCGATCCTCGAGACGCCGTCCGCCGATGTCTGCAGATAAAACAGCAGCGGCAGCTTTCCGACGGGCATTCCCAGCGAGAAAAACTCGATCGCGGGCGATTTGCGCATCACGAGCGAGCGCCCCGGAAACAACACCTCGTGGCGCTGGAAAAGGATGTTGGTCGAAAAGCTGCCATGATTGCGGGTCAGGAAAAGCACCGAGTTTTCCTGCGGAATGGTTGCGGACCGGAACGTGTCGGCGAAGGCCTGCCGGAAGCGGAAATTCGTCGTGATGTTCACCCGAGCCACGGCGCGGAAGCCGTTTTCGAACAAGCTCTCTCCGTCGGCAATGACCAGTGCGCCCCCCTGGTCCAACCGGTCCCGAATGCCGTAGGCTTGCAGAAACAGCCGGGTCCTGGGGTTTGGGCGCGCGCGCAGGATGCCGCCGACGGCCAGGCCCCGCAGCGTAAAATAGTCTGCGTAGAGCGTGGTATCGGCGCTGCGCCCCAGCGTCTGGTAATACCCCTGGCTGAAGAGTCTCCCCTTTGAGGTCGAGGTGCCCGTGTGGAACGGGATGAACCCAGAACTGCGCGTCTTTTCCTCCATGGGAACGATCAGATATGGCAGGTAAAGGACCGGGACACCTTTGATCTTGAACACCATGTTCCTGAGTCTCGCGGTGTGATCGACCCTGACGCGAGCGCTGGAGGTGCCGAAGGACCACTTCGGGCGCCGCTCGGGGCAGGCCGTAATCGCCCCATCCCGCACCACGTACCTGTCTTTGCCCGTTTTCAGCACCGTGCTGCCCCGCACGAGGAACTCGCGGTCTGTAAAGCCGCTGGCGTCATAGAACACCCCGGTCTGATTGCTGAAATCGAATTCCGCGCGGGAGCAGGCGAGCCACTGGGCCTTCTGGCTGAACCGGGTCGCCCCCTCGGTGGATCCCTGCTGCGTGGCCTCGTCGTACTCCGCGGCGTCGCAGGTGATCAGCATGTCCTGGAACGAGATCTCGACGTGGCCCTGCGCGCGGTAGTGGGTCTTGGAAGTCCTCTCCTGGAAGTCGGAAACGAGCACGACGGTACCGTCGCGGTACGGGATTTGGGTCCGAACACGTTCGGACGGCGGTGCTGTCTTGAGCTGAAGCTGGTCCTGCCGAAGCGGGTCCTGCTGTGCACGCGCGGCCCGGGCGGACGCCCCGGCGACGAAGACGAGGACGAAGGCTGCGAATGCGCGTCTGGTCACGGCCTTTAAGGTACCAGCAGTCGGTCCGACGATAAAATGATATCTCGACGTGGTTCGCCCGGCGCGGAGATATGTACAATGACCCTATGGGAGGCGCCGCGGGTACATACTCTTTCTTTGATCACGCCGCCGACGTGGGTATCCGGGTCCGAGCCGCGTCGCCCGAGGCACTGTTTGCCGCGGCCGGCCGCGCCCTGATGGAGTGGATCGGACCCCGGCCGGCGGGAGCCCCGAGCCCGCGCGCCCCGGTGAGCATCGAGGCCGCCGATCGCGAGGAACTCCTCGTGCGCTGGCTTCAGGAACTGCTCTGCCTGTTCCACCTGCAACATGCCTACTTCGTGGATGCCTCGCCGATTGAGGTGGGCCCCGCGGTACTCCGGGCGGTTCCGCTCGCCGCAGCGTGGGATGAAGCGTCCTGTTCCGAGTATCAGGAGGTCAAAGCCGTGACCTATCACAAACTCCGGGTTGCCCAGGTAGACGGGGAGTGGCAGGCAACAGTCATATTGGACATCTGACATATTGGACATCTCAGCCCGCGACTGATCGGACAACCGGCGGGATGAGATCCCGGGCCGCGGCGAGCCGACGCGCCCACTCGGAGGAGTTGAACCTGTGGACATCCGAAAGATTCACGATTACCTCTGGGAGATTCCCCAGACGGGAGGGATGCGCGTCCCCGGCCGTATCTACGCCACGCGCAAGCTGTTCGCCGACCTCAAGAGCGACGAGAGCGTGCAGCAGGTGCGCAACGTCGCTCACCTCCCCGGGATAGTGAAGTACTCCATAGCCATGCCCGACATCCACTGGGGCTACGGTTTTCCCATCGGCGGCGTGGCCGCGACAAGTGCCCGCGACGGCGTCATATCGCCTGGGGGCGTAGGCTACGACATCAATTGAGGGGTTCGGTTGATCAGGACCGGTCTGGTCCTCAGCGAGATACAGCCGAAGATGAGGGAGATCGTTACGGCCCTCTACCAAACGGTCCCGGCGGGTGTCGGTTCATCCGGAGCGGTGCGCCGGTTGTCGGCTTCCGAGCAGCGCGATGTGCTCGAAAACGGCTCGCGCTGGGCCGTCGGGCGCGGCTTCGGCGAGGCACGGGACCTCGAGTTCACCGAAGAAGGAGGTTGCCTGGACGGGGCGGACTTCGACCAGGTCAGCGGGCGCGCCAGGGAACGCGGTTCCACCCAGGTCGGCACCCTCGGCAGCGGCAATCACTTTATCGAGATCGACGTCGTCGAGGAGATCTTCGACCCCGGAGTAGCGGACGTGTTTGGGCTGGTGAAAGGCAACGTCGCTGTCTTCATCCATTCCGGTTCCCGCGGGCTCGGGTACCAGGTCTGCGACGATTACCTCGGCGTGATGCCGCAGGCGATGCGCCAGTACGGCATCGAAGTTCCGGATCGGCAGCTGGCCTGCGCCCCCCTCGACTCAGACGCAGGACGGCGCTATCTCGCGGCGATGTCCTGCGCGGCGAACTACGCGTGGGCCAACCGGCAGGTCATGATGGGGTTGGCCGAACGCGCCATCCTCCGGGCGCTCGACACCAACCCACGAGCGCTGGGATTCAGGCTCGTCTACGATGTGTGCCATAACATCGCGAAATTCGAACGGCACATGGTCGACGGGACCGATCAGCTCGTGTGCGTCCATCGCAAGGGGGCTACCCGGGCCTTCGGGCCGGGCGCCCCGCAGATACCGGCGGCATACCGCGAGACCGGCCAGCCGGTGCTCATCCCGGGCGACATGGGGACGGGCTCCTATGTGCTGGCCGGGACCGCCCGCGCCATGGAGGAGACTTTCGGCAGCAGCTGTCACGGCGCCGGGCGCGTCCAGAGCCGCACCCAGGCGCTGAAACATGCGCACGGGCGCGACCTGTATGCCGAGATGAGAGACCGCGGCGTGACCTTGATGGCCTCAGGACGCCGGACCGTCGCCGAGGAGATGCCCGAGGCCTATAAGAACGTCAACGACGTGGTGGACGCGGTCGTGCAGGCCGGGATCAGCCGGAAGGTGGCCCGCCTGCGCCCCGTCGGCGTCATCAAGGGGTAAAACAGGGCAGGGTCGGCTCGACCCCCCTGGATAGCCACAACCGTGGGGGGTGTCGAGCCGCCAGGGGCACCTTGCCGCCACTTTGTCGATAATCCGCACTTGACAGACCGGCGCGCAGATATTAAATAACCGCGTTCCAATTCGGAGGAGGTGTAGACAAATGCCAGGAAAACAGCTCACGTACAGCGATGAGGCCCGCGGCGAGATTCTACGCGGTGTGAACATCCTCGCCGACACCGTCAAGGTCACCCTCGGCCCTCGCGGCCGCAACGTCATGCTATCAAAAAAGTTCGGTTCGCCGATCGTCACCAAGGACGGCGTCACGGTGGCGAAGGAGATCGAGCTGAAAGACAAGAGCGAGGACATCGGAGCCCGCATGGTCCGTGAGGTTGCCAGCAAGACGTCCGACATTGCGGGTGACGGCACCACAACCGCGACCGTGCTCGCCCAGGCCATTTTCCGGGAGGGAATCAAGAACGTGGCGGCCGGGGCCAATCCCATGTCGCTCAAGCGCGGCATCGATCTGGCCGTCGCCGCGGTGGTGGAGGAGATCAAGCGCCTCAGTAAGAAGGTGCAGGGGAAAGAGGATATAGGAAACGTCGCCACGATTTCGGCCAACGGGGACCGGAAGATCGGGCAGTTGCTGGCCGAAGCCATCGAGAAGGTGGGCAACGATGGGGTCGTCACGGTGGAAGAAGCGAAGTCGATGAAGACCGAACTCGAGATCGTCGAGGGGATGCAATTCGACCGTGGCTATCTTTCCTCGTACTTCGTCACCAACCAGGAACGCATGGAGTGTGTACTCGAGGAACCCGTCATCCTGATCCATGAGAAGAAGATATCCGCCCTGAATGACCTGCTGCCGCTGCTGGAAAAGGTTACCCGCTCGGGTAAATCGCTCCTGGTCATTGCCGAGGAGGTCGAGGGCGAAGCACTCGCGACACTCGTGGTGAACAAGCTGCGCGGCAATTTGAAGGTGGCCGCCGTCAAGGCGCCCGGGTTCGGCGACCGGCGCAAGGCCATGCTGGAAGACATCGCGATCCTGACCGGAGGACGCTTCCTCTCGGAAGACCTCGGCGTGAGGCTCGAGAACATCCAGTTGAACGACCTTGGGCGGGCCAGGAGCGTCGTGATCGACAAGGACAACACCACGATCATCGAAGGCGCCGGCAGGAAGAGGGACATCGGCGGACGGATCAGCACCATCAAGAGGCAGATCGAGGAGACCACCTCCGACTACGATCGCGAAAAGCTCCAGGAACGCCTGGCCAAGCTGTCCGGCGGCGTCGCGGTGATCCGGGTGGGCGCGGCGACGGAATCCGAGATGAAGGAACTGAAGGCGCGGGTCGAGGATGCCCATCACGCGACGCGTGCCGCCATTGAGGAGGGAATCGTCCCGGGCGGCGGCGTCGCGTTGCTGCGCTGCCAGAAGGTGCTCGACGGTCTCGGTCTCGACGGGGACCAGGCGACGGGAGTTCACATCGTCCGCGCGG
Organism: uncultured Acidobacteriota bacterium; assembly: GCA_963773605.1. Classification (GTDB taxonomy): domain Bacteria; phylum Acidobacteriota; class UBA6911; order UBA6911; family UBA6911; genus CAVZBT01. The sequence continues at coordinate 54,971 of CAVZBT010000017.1, read as the reverse complement.
CCCTGGAAGAGCCGCTGCGCATGATCGTGCGAAACGCGGGGCTCGAAGGTTCAGTCGCGGTCGCCCGCGTGCGCGAAGGCAAGGACAGCTTCGGCTACAACGCGGAAAGCGGCGAGTTCGGCGACCTGGTCCAGCAGGGAATCATCGACCCCACCAAGGTCGTGCGCGTCGCGCTCCAGAATGCGTCGTCAATTGCCGGTCTGCTGCTCACGACCGAGGCGCTCATTACGGAGTTGCCCGAACCGAAGAAAAAGACCGCTGCGCCGCACCCCGAAGACTACGAATAAACTGCACGTAGTCCTCGCGCCTTCGGGTCTTCGAGGTAACTTCAAGAGCTAAACTCGAAGACCCGAGGGCGCAAGGACTCAGACCCAGATTCAGCCGAATGCCGGCGTCATTGGGAAGCGCCCGCACCAACCCCGTGTAAATCGAGATGGCGTCCTCGAATCGCTGGGCAGCCCATCGCCTCCTTACCGCGGCGCGACATTTCAGCCGACAGAACATCCAAGGGTGCCAGCAAGACAGCGAAAATAGTGCATGTGCAGAGCTTGAACATGTCCATTTTGTCCGGTACCCGCATTATAACCGGGAACGATTCCGGGCGGGGACCTCTAAGAAAAACGTCGCGTGCGTCAGCGAGCCGGTGTGCCGCCCCAGCAGGGCCCTCTGCAGGATCCACCCGCACGGCGTGAGTCCTGGGTGCACGGTAGCCTGAGACAAGCCCGGCAAAGGGCGGCACTCTCGTCGTCAAAAATCCTATCGGTCTTGTGTGATTCTGGGTTAAACTGGATGGTTAGGCTCAATGGTCAGAATTCTTCATCCGGTCACTTCTTCCGACGGGTTGTACCAACATGGCTAAACTGACGATTCGAGACTTGGATTTGAAGGGAAAGCGCGTGTTTGTGCGCGTGGATTTCAATGTCCCGATCAAGGACGGTCAGGTCACCGACGATCTGCGCATCCGGGAAGCGCTCCCGACGATCCGGTACGGCGTGGAGCATGGCGCGATACTCGTGCTGGCCTCGCACCTGGGCCGTCCCAAAGGCAAGCCCAAGCCGGAATTCTGCCTTGCGCCCGTGGCCGAGCGGCTGTCGGAGCTTTTGGGCAAGCGGGTGACGTTTGTCGCCGACTGCATCGGCCCTGAAGTTGAAAGGCCGCAGCGGCGTCGGCGAAGCCCGGAGACGTGATTCTGCTCGAGAACCTCCGTTTCCATCCGGAAGAGGAGGCCAACGATCCGGAGTTTTCGAAGAAGCTGGCGGCGCTGACGCCGCTGTATGTCAACGACGCATTTGGCAGCGCGCATCGGGCGCATGCTTCCACCGAAGGCATCACCCATTTTGTGCGGAAGGCGGCCGCCGGATTCCTGATGGAAAAGGAACTGCGCTACCTGGGAGGCGCGCTGGAGTCGCCGCAACGGCCCTTTGTTGCCATCCTGGGCGGCGCCAAGATCTCCGATAAGATCGAGGTGATCGAAAACCTGCTCGGGAAAGTGGATCGCCTGCTGATTGGCGGAGCGATGATGTTCACCTTCCTGAAGAGCCAGGGAAAGAACATCGGCAAATCGCTGTGCGAAGCCGACAAGCTGGACCTGGCCCGCGAGCTTCTGGCGCGGGCGCAGGCACGCATCGTGCTCCCGGTGGATGCGATCGCCAGCCCGGGCATCGAGGATGAAGCCTCGGCCCACATGGTGCCGGCCGGCCAGATCCCGGAAGGAGAGATGGGCCTGGATATCGGGCCGAAAACGATCGGCGGAATATGCCGAAATCATCCGCTCGGCAAAAACCATCGTGTGGAACGGGCCGATGGGCGTGTTTGAGAAAGATGCCTTTGCCGCGGGAACCATGGAATGTCGCTAGGGCGGTGGCGCGATTCCGAGGCGGTGTCCATCATCGGCGGAGGAGATTCGGCCGCCGCAGTCGCCAAGGCGGGCGTGGCGGACCGGATCACGCATATCTCGACGGGAGGCGGCGCGTCGCTCGAATTTCTGGCAGGACAGATGCTGCCCGGGAGTGGCGGCCCTGAACGATAAATAGACGATTTACGAATGGCGGACGCCGACTCGCGCTGTTGGGTATAACGGCCGTTGCTGATCATGCGGGTGAAGGATAGCTATGAGAGTGCCGGTTATTGCCGGAAACTGGAAGATGCACAAGACACGGCCGAGGAAGCGCGCTTCGCTGGCCCGCGCCATCAGGGACGGGGCCGGTGCGGCGCATCCATTGCCAGGTTGTGCTGGCGCCGCCGTTCACGGCATTGGCTGCCGTCGCCGGCGAAATCAAAGGGACTCCGCTGATCCTGGCTGCTCAGAATGTGCACTGGGAGCCGAAGGGCGCTTTTACCGGAGAGATCAGCATCCCCATGCTGCGAAGATATCGGGTGCGGGATGGTCATTGTCGGCCATTCCGAGCGCCGGCAATACTTCGGCGAAACCGATGCGACCGTCAACCGCCGGGTGCGTGCCGTACTTGGATTCCACGCTTCAGCCGATCGTCTGCATCGGCGAGACTCTGGCCGAGCGGGAATCCGGGATACATCATAGCGTAGTAGCACAACAACTTGCAGGTGGACTGGATGGCTTGACACGCCAGGATCTGTTGCGTATTATTCTCGCCTACGAACCGGTCTGGGCAATCGGAACCGGGCGTACGGCGTCGCCCGAAATTGCTCAGGAAATGCATGGCGCCATCCGCGAGTGGCTTTCCGAGAAGTTCGGGGAGAAGCGGCGCAGGAGGTTCGCATTTTATATGGCGGCAGCGTCAAGCCGGACAATATTGACGATTTGATGCGGCAGCCGGATATCGACGGCGCACTGGTTGGTGGAGCATGCCTGGAAGCGGAGAGCTTCCTGCGCATCATCCACTACAGATCATGACAGCCGGCGGAAAGCAGGTTTCAGAGCTATGCTTCTTTATTATGCGATTACGACGCTTGCACGTTATTGTGTGCGTCATCCTGGTCCTGGTTGTGCTCCTTCAGTCGGGAAAGGGCGCGGATCTGGCGGGCGCTTTCGGTGGCGGCGCGACGCAAACCGCATTCGGCAGCCGGGGGCCGGCTTCGTTCCTGTCGAAGATGACGACGGTGGCGGCGGTGGTTTTCATGCTGACCAGCCTCGTCGCTCGCGCTGATACGCGCACCAAGACGCGGAACGCAAATCGATTCTGGAGACCACCAAGGGCACAGACGGCGCCGGCCGCCGAAGGCTCCGGCCGCCCAGCCTGCTGCCGGTGCGCCGACGCGGGAACAGATTCAGAGAGCGCAGGAAGCGGCGGAAGCGGCAAGAAGCAAAGCAGCAGGCTGCCGCGCAGTCGCCCGCTCCGGCTCAGGCCAAGCCGGAAGCCGGACAAGCCGGCAGAGCCCAAGCCGCCTGCCAAGATAGTAGGCTTTCGCGCAGCGGCGAAGTCCCCGTCACTCGGGACCGGCTTCGCGCCATAGCGTCTCGATTTAAGTGCCGAAGTGGTGGAACTGGCAGACACGCCATCTTGAGGGGGTGGTGGGGAAACCCGTGGGGGTTCGAGTCCCCCCTTCGGCACCAGTTGGTAACGACCGCGAACGCGAATCGACCGCACCTCTTCCGCTCTCGAGCCGCCCACCTTGCGTAGCTGCGTGCGGGTCCAGCGACACCGAGACAGCGGTGCCGAGGCACCGCACTCCACACTTTGGAGTGCGGCGGCTGGACGCCGCTTTGGGGTCGGCGCCTAGGCGCCGACCTTGCAGAGCTGCGTGCCGATCCAGCGACACCGAGACAGCGGTGCCGAGGCACCGCACTCCATGCTTTGGAGTGCGGCGGCTGGACGCCGCTTTGGGGTCGGCGCCTAGGCGCCGACCTTGCGGAGCTGCGTGCCGATCCAGCGACACCGAGACAGCGGTGCCGAGGCACCGCACTCCATGCTTTGGAGTGCGGCGGCTGGACGCCGCTTTGGGGTCGGCGCCTAGGCGCCGACCTTGCGGAGCTGCTGCCGATCCAGCGACACCGAGACAGCGGTGCCGCTGGACCCGCACTCCACACCACTCCTTGACCCCTTCACCGCTTTGCCCCTAAAGTTGGGCCGGCAAATCGAGCCGGGTTCCTGGGATGCTCGTCTGAACCGCGATCCCAATGGAACCGCCGCGGCAAGAGTTTCGTACCTTAGACTATGAATGAGAGATATCGAACGTCCGCAAGTGCCCGGTTTGTCCCGATTTGCTACAGGCCTTTCCCAGAAGCGGGCATCCCGGTGTGCGCATGCGGTCGGGCGTAATGCCTAAATCGTTTCTATATTGCGGTTTATGAGCGGGGAGCGCATGGCACGAAGGTTGCCATCCTCACACCGGAGGAATCGATGGATATCCCGCGCAAATCACAGGCTCGAAAGCGTCTTGTCCGCAGAATAATCGTTGGCATCATACTTGCCGGTGCCATCGGCGGTATCAGCTGGTACCTCAGGCGCCTCGCCCCCGCCGCTCCCAGCGTGGAGCGGGCTACTGTCTGGATCGACACGGTGAAACGCGGGCCGATGCTGTTGAATGTCCGCGGCCTCGGAACCCTGGTCCCCGAAGAGATCCGCTGGGTGCCTGCGGTGACCGAGGGGCGCGTCGAGCGCAAACTCGTCCAGCCCGGGGCGCGCGTCAACGCCGATACGATCCTGCTTGAACTCAGCAATCAGACCCTGGAACAGGAAACCGTCAACGCCGAGTGGGACTGGAAGGCCGCCGAGAGTTCCTACCTCGACCTGAAGGTCAAGCTGGAAAGCCAGGAGCTGAATCAGGAAGCCGATGCCGCTCGCATTCAATCCGAATATGTCCAGGCGGTCATGCGCGCCGAAGCCGATGCGGAGCTTGCCAAGCTGGGCCTGGTCCCCGAACTGACGGTAAAGCTGGAGCGGGTCACCGCCGAGCAACTGGCCAACCGCATTCAAATTGAAAAGAAACGGCTGGAGATCAACAAAGAGTCGGTCCGGGCGCAGCTCGCGGTCCAGCAGGTCCGCGGGGAACAGCTGAAAGCGGTCTACCAACTCAAGAAAAGCCAGTTGGACCAACTGCGTGTCCGCGCCGGTGTGGCGGGCGTCCTGCAGTTGCTCCCCGTCGAGGTCGGCCAGCGGGTAACGCCGGGGCTGAATCTGGCACGGGTTGCGGACCCGATGAAGCTGAAAGCCGAACTGAAGATCACCGAAACGCAGGTCAAGGACATTCAGATCGGGCAGCTTGCGACCATTGATACCCGCAACGGGATAATCCAGGGGAGCGTTTCGCGCATCGACCCGTCCGTTCAGAACGGGACCCGTACCGTGGACGTCAAACTCCAGGGGGAACTCCCCAAAGGGGCTGTCCCGGACCTGAGTGTCGACGGGACCGTGGAGCTCGAACGGCTCGATAACGTGATCTATGTCGGCCGCCCCGTCCAAGGCCAGGCCGAGAGCCTGATATCGCTTTTCAAACTCATGCCGAACGGGAACGAAGCCGTGCGCGTCCAGGTGAAACTGGGGCGCACCGCCGTGAGCACCATCGAAATACGCGACGGGCTGAAGCCAGGAGACCAGGTGATCCTGTCCGACATGTCCGCCCAGGACGCCTTTGACCGGATCCGTCTGAACTGAACGTGGCTGGCTCGCTGCCGCGATCGCCGCGGGGCTGCCGCCTTAACCGAATTGTGTGACTATCGGAGGAAACAAAATGAGCGGAGCGGACCAATCCCTGATTCAGCTGGATGGGGTGACCAAGGTTTTCTACACCGACGAGGTCGAGACCCACGCGTTGGCTGGCATTCACCTAAACCTCAAGGCCGGAGAGTACGTTTCCATCTCCGGTCCGTCCGGCTGCGGGAAATCGACCCTGCTGTCCATCCTCGGGCTTCTGGATTCGCCGACCGACGGCAGCTACGTCCTGAACGGCAAGCCCGTCGAGAAGCTCAGCCTCTCGGAAAGGGCCCGCATCCGCAATCGCGAAATCGGGTTCATCTTTCAGAGCTTCAACCTGATCGGCGACCTGACCGTATACGAGAACGTCGAGCTTCCGCTCACTTACCGAGGGATGAAATCCGCCGAACGCAAGACCCGCGTCAACGAAGCGCTGGAGCGGGTCGGCATGGCGCACCGGGCCAAGCACCTGCCCAGCCAGCTCTCGGGAGGCCAGCAGCAGCGCGTAGCTGTCGCCCGGGCGCTGAGCGGCAACCCGCTGATCCTGCTGGCGGACGAACCGACCGGGAACCTCGACTCCCGGAACGGCGAGGCGGTCATGGATTTGATGAAGGATCTCCACAAGCAGGGCGCCACCATCTGCATGGTCACGCACGACCCGCGCTATGCCCGTCATGCGGACCGCACGATCCACCTGTTCGACGGGCGCATCGTCGAGGAGCAGATGGCCGCGGCCCTGGACCCGCTCTGATCGAGCGTTGCCGCCTTTCGGGACGTCTCAGACAGCGAAGGCAGTCACCGAAGGCACCGGAAAACAGGCGCCATGGCCGTCAATAAGTGGATTTGGGTTGGGGCGGGTGTGGGTGTCTTGGTTCTCGTCCTCGTCGTCGGGCTGGTTGGGTTCGGCGTGTACTTCGTGGCGCATCACTTGCACACCGAACCCTCGAGCCGCGCCGCGGCTCAGGAGGAGTTCGATCAGCTCCGGGCCCGGTGCGCCGGCCGGCCTCCCCTCATCGAACTGGGCGATGAGGCCGCCCCCATCGTGCATCGGGAATCCCTCCGCGGAGACCGGGTGGAGCTCGAGGCGCTCGACGTGCTCGCCTGGGAACCTCAGCATCGGCGGCTGGTCAGGGTTTCCATTCCGTTCTGGGCCGTCCGGCTCTCTCCGGACCGGCTCAACATCTCCGGCGCCGAACTTCCGGTCGATTTCCGCCGCGCGCAGGTGACCGCGGAAGATCTCGAACGATACGGGCCCGGTGTCATCCTCGACTTCGAACATCCCGACGGAGCGCGCGTACTCGCCGTAACCCGCTGACGGGTCGCCGATTTTTTGAACTTCCCCCCACCACTCCTCGTATCCCGCCATAGTAGAAAAGGGGTTGCGGCATCAGCCGCTCCCCCGAGGTGACCTGAGCGAAAGGAAGGCCGACACACGTGAGTACGCAAGGTTATGCAACCGGGGGGGCTGCGCCGAGGGAATTCCTTGGCGCGATCGGACGCGCGCAGTCGTATCTGAATATCGCGTATCTGCTGCTGTCCTTCCCGCTCGGAATCTTCTATTTCGCGTTTCTGGTGACCGGGATATCGCTCGGGCTCGCACTGCTGATCGTTTGGGTGGGGCTTCCCATCCTCGTGCTGGTGCTGGCCGGCGCGCGTGCGCTGGCGCGGGGCGAGCGCCAGCTGGCGCGGTGGCTGCTCGATGCCCCGATTGGCTCTGCGGAGCCACGGAGCGCCGGGATCCGCCACCCCTGGAATGCTTTCAAGGCCCTGTTCGCCGACGGGCAGACGTGGTCCGGGCTTCTCTTCCTGGTACTGAAACTTCCGCTGGGGGTCATTTCGTTTATCGCGACGGTGGCGCTGCTGGCGGTCAGCGTGGCCCTGATCCTGGTGCCCCTGGCGTTCCTTCATGTGCCCGTGAATGTCGCGGGCTGGCCTGTGACCTCCACCGATGCGGCCCTTCTCTGTCTGGCTGCGGGAATGCTGCTGGGTGTCGTATCGGTTTACACGCTCAACGGCATCGCCGCCCTGTGGCGCGGACTGGCCTCGGCATTGCTCGCTCCCCGGCGCGACGTCCCCGCCCCGCCCCTCCGGGCTGGTCCGATCGTCATCCCGTAGTCGAGAACGGCGGTGCTACCGCAGTGGTCACGCCTACCAGGGCGTGTCGAGCCGCCCGATCGACGGTCTGCGAGACGGGCTCCTCTACTTGTCGTCCATTTCCCCGGCAGCGGCGATCGTCCGGAACGCGAGGCCGGCAAAGAATATCAGCAATGCAATGCGCAGCACCCCATCGAGCGCGAGAGTCGCGATCACCGCCAGGGCGGCATAACAGGCGAGCGCGATCACGAGACGGGCTGATGTGCGCATGCGTTCCTCCGAGTGACGCGGGACAAAATAGCACGTCCGGCGATGGCTTGTGTCTGTTTGTTCGGGGAAGGCGAGCCGACTGAATCGAGGACCGGATCTGGCGACATCGGGATCCGTTGATCCGGGCGCCGGACCGCCGGCTGGTTTAAGCAATTCGGTATGCATAAAATGTTATTGCATCTGGGACTTTGTGAATGTATGATCCTGCCACCTTGGTCAGGTTTTTGTACTGAATTCGTCTGATGAGCGGCTGCAAACTCCTGAAGTCAGGGGGGAGAGCAGCCACTTTTGTTTTAGGCCCCCGGGCTAGCGAATGGATACGAAAACAGAGGAACAAGAGTGAAAGAATACCCCTTGCCTGTCGCAGGGGGAGGCAGTGACAACATAGTTGAGTGAACAAGAGGACAAATGAAAGAACAAGGGACTGTCAAATGGTTTAACAACGAGAAGGGCTACGGCTTCATCCGTCGCGCTTCCGGGGATGATGTTTTCGTGCACCATTCCGCAATTCAGGCCACAGGCTTCAAATCGCTGAACGAAGGCGACCAGGTGGAGTTTAACGTTGCGAAGGGCCCCAAGGGTTACCAGGCCCAGGACGTGGTAAAGCTTTAGGATTTGTATCGTCGTGGAGGTTCCGGCAGGTTCCGGGACCTCCCGCACCCCGCGCCTCCGGGTCGAGAGTGCTGACCGTCCCGCGAACACAGCCGCGACTGCACATTCCCCAAAGTCGACTGACTGTATGGACTCGCGACGCTCGTCCCGTGTGCGGAAGCTACGAGCAGTACCCCCCCCGATTGCTCCCTACAGCTCTACCTGCTGCGTGTGCGTGCCCGCTGGTCGTGACAGGATATCGCTGTCCCTAGCGGCGTTCGACGGTGCACGATTTCAGGATCCAGCCATCGGGATCCAGCTCGACGGCCGCCGGTCTCGTTTGCAGAGGGATGCGGACCGAGTGAGATTCCGATGACACCCGTATGGTGTGCAACTCCCGCCGATTTCCGAACTGAAATCCAATTTCGATTGGCATGTCGAACAGTCCGGTGGCCTGGGTCTGGCGTACGGTCAGGTCCACGACGCCCGCCGCCTCGTTCCAGGTCCACGACACGCGATACTGAGGACACCCCGGCTGATAAAGCCACTGGTGAAAGAAGCCGGCCAGCGGTGTGCCGCTCACCGAATCCATCACGCGTTCGAAGTCCTCGCTTACGACGCTTCTGCCGGCATACAGGTTGTAGTATCGGCGAATCCCATTGAAGAAGGCTTCATCTCCGACGATCTTCCGCAGCATGTGCAGGATCCAGGCCCCCTTCTGATAATTGAGCGCGTTGAGCTTCTTTGGCAGTTCCCTCGTTTCGGGATCGATGACGGGCGCGGGGTGCAGCTTGTGAAAGGTTGCGATTGCCTCGGCGGCCCGTGCCATGGAGCGCTTCAGGGACTCCGGGCCTTCCAGGTGCTCGTAGAAGAGCGCTTCGAAGTACGTGGCGAATCCCTCGCTCAGCCAAAGGTGGTCCCAGTCGGCTTCCGTGACCGAGTCACCGAACCACTGGTGGGCGATTTCGTGCGGGATCACGCTCTCCTTCGGCGTCCTTTCGTGGAACCAGCTTTCGGCGTAAAAAATCGCGCTCGCGTTTTCCATGCCGCCGATGCGGGTTGTGGCCTCGACATGGGCTAGCTTTTCGAATGGGTAGGGACCGACGCGTCCGGCCAGGAATTCCATCGCCAGGTTGGACCGGTCGAACCGGCGCGCCGCAACGGCGGCGTCCGGCGGGTAGGCATAGTACGAGATCGGGATTCCCCGGACGGTGCCGGCGTTGCGCACGGAGAACTCGGCAGCGCCGAAAACCATGGAGTATGTGGGCACCGGGACCTTTTCGCTCCAGTGTGTCGCCTTGCGGCCGTCGAGTTGTGAACGGGTTTCTACGAGGGCGCCGGGGGCGACGACATCGTAGCGCTCGGGGGCTGTCACCGTGATGTCCGCGGTCGCCTTGTCGGACGGGTGGTCGATGCACGGGAACCAGTAATGGGCGCGGTCGGGCCAGTTTTCCGCGAAGTACACCCGGCGTCCGATCCCGTTGTTTTGGATGAGCAGCCCGGCGGCGCCCGGGCGCCCGTGGTAGCGTACCTCGATCGTGACGATCTGCCCGCGTCGGGGGCGCGGGTCGAAATCGAACGCGAGCCGACCGCCGGCGTGCGTATAGTTCGCTTCCGTGCCGGCTATCGTGAGCGCATCCACCGTCATACCTTCGAAGTCGAGCCATGCCCGCGCCAGGTCGTCCTGGCGCATCATGAGGTGCGCCCGGGTGGTGCCGGAGACGCTGTCGCTCGCCTCGCCGAGTTCGACGCCGATGTCGTAATGGATCGCGTCGACACCGGGCTGGCGGGGATAGCTGTCGGGATAGCACGGGATCGCCCAGAGGACCAGCAGGATGCTCGAGAACCGGCGCATGGGTGTATCTTCTATCACTGATCTTCTGAACTTGCCATGGGAGGAAGCGCATGATTGCACCCCCGCTCCGGTTGCCCAAACGCACCTACAAGCCGGGTGTGGAGCTGTCCATCATCGGTTTCGGCGGCATGCTGGCCGTCGGCATGCCGCAGGAGGCAACCGACGCGCTGGTGGGCAAGTCGGTCGATTGGGGCATCAACTACTTCGATGTCGCCCCTTCCTACGGTGCGGGCGAAGCCGAGATGAAGCTCGGGAAATCACTCCGCCGGTATCGCAACCAGGTCTTCCTGGCCTGCAAGACGCTCGAGCGCCGGGCCGACGGAGCCCGCGCCGAACTGGAGCGCTCGCTGGAACGCCTGCACACCGGGCGGTTCGACCTCTATCAGTTGCACGCGGTCAGTTCGGTCGAAGAGGTGGAAACGATCTGCGCCCCGGGTGGTGCGTTGGAGGCCCTCGTGTGGGCAAGAGAGCAGCGGCTGGTCCGCTACCTCGGTTTTTCCGCGCACTCGGTTCCCGCGGCGCTGTCGCTGCTCGGGCGCTTCCCGTTCGATTCGTTGCTCCTGCCGGTGAATCCCGCCTCCTGGGGGCAGGGTCGATTTGGGGCGCAGGTGATGGAGGAGGCCCAAAGGCGCGGTGTCGCGGTGATTGCCCTGAAGGCGCTGGCGGACGGGAGGTGGCACTCCGGCGAAGAGCGCAAGTACCCGAAATGCTGGTACCGCCCGCTCGACGATCCTCAGTGGGCGCGCGGCGCCCTGCGTTTCGCGTTGTCCCAGGGTGTGGTGGCGGCGATCCCTCCGGGGGAAGAGCCGCTGTTCCGCATGGCGGTGCAGCTGGCGGCCGAGTATACGCCGTTGAGCGACGACGAGCGCCGCGCCCTCCTGGCCGGCACCCGACGGGCGGTCCCCCTCTTCCGCAGCTGATGCCGGAGGGAGGAGCTGACGGACGCCGAGGGTACGCTGACGGAGGAGCGGCGCAGGTCGCGCGTGAGGCGGCGTCCGGCGGGATGCTGCTGCACTCCGCGTCACCCGACGCGGTGGATCTTGACGGAATCCGACAGCGCCGAGTCCGGCATGTGGCCGGCAATAAAGACGACGCTTTCTCCCTGCTCCGCCAGTTTTTCCCGCAGCAACCCGGCATCCGCCAACTCCAGCAGCTGCTCCGCGCCGGGCGGGAAGCCGCCGAGCAGCCGCGCCTCGACTCCCCAGGACAGGGCCAGCTGCCGGCAGGTGAGGAGTTGGGTCGTCAGCGCGATAATCCGCTGGGGCGGCCGCAACGCCGCCACTGCGCGCCCCATGTGCCCGGAAGCAGTCAGCACGACGATCAGCCGCGCGTCGATCTCCTCGGCCGCGAACCGGGCCGCCTCCGCCAGGGCACGGGCGTGGGAGCCGCTCTGGCGCCGTGCGCAGGTCGACGCGCCCAGAACGACCGGGGCCGCCCAGGACGCAGGAGCGCGTGGCGCTTCCGTGGATTCTACAATGCGGCTCATCATCCGGACCGCCTCGACGGGGAAGTGTCCCACGGCTGTTTCCGCCGACAGCATCAGCGCATCAGAACCGTCCAGGACGGCGTTGGCCACGTCGGAGGCCTCGGCCCGGGTGGGCCGCGGGTTGTCGGTCATCGACTGCAGCATCTGGGTCGCGGTGATCACCGTCTTCTGGGAGGCCAGCGCGTCGGCGATGATCTTTTTCTGCAGCAGCGGGACCGCCTCCGGGCTGGTCTCGACCGCCAGGTCGCCGCGCGCCACCATGACGCCGTCCGACTCCGCGAGGATGCCGCAGAGGTCGTCGACGGCCTCGGGTTTTTCGATTTTGGCGATCAGCCGCGCCCTCCCCCCGTGCTTGCGGATGAGTTCGCGCGCAACCCGGCAATCCGAGGCGCTGCGCACGAACGACTGCGCGATGAGATCCACGCCGTTGTCGAGGCCGAACGCCAGGTCGGAGGCGTCCTTCGGGGTGACCGACGGGACGGAGAGCCGCGTGCCCGGAAAATTCAAACCCTTGTGTTCGCCGAGCAGGCCCCCCTGCACGACGGTTGCGGTGACGGCGCCCGCGCCGCGCCGGATCACTTTCAATTCTATTTCGCCGTCGCCGATCAGGATCCGGTCATCCACCCGGATTTCCTCGGCGAGGGTCGGGTAATTCACGGAGAACCGCTCGGCGGAGCCTTCGATCTCGGCCGGGACGAGGTCCACGACCGCCCCGTTGATCAGTTGTGCCTGTCTGCCCCGCAGCGTCCCGGTGCGGATCTTCGGGCCGGAGAGGTCAAGCAGCACCGCGATGTTCCTGCCCGTTTCTTCGGCGGCCTCCCGGATGCGTCGTATGGAGTCGCGGTGGCCCTCCTGCGTGCCGTGCGACATATTGACGCGCGCGACATCCATGCCGGCCAGCATCATCGCGTGCAAGGTCGCGGGTTCCGCGCTGGCGGGCCCGATGGTGGCCACGATTTTCGCTTTCCGCATAGTTCCGGACCTCGGCTGAAAAATACCCCTGTCCCGCGCCACAAGAATACCCTTGCGCGGGGCCATTGCCGAACTCATTTCGAGCGATTTTCCCGCCGCTGCGACGGCGCGTCGGGCGATGCAATCTTTTTTGACATGACACAGGTGCCTGCTTATACTTACACGTCGCTTAGTTCTCGGGTTGAGTGTTTGGTCTGCGCAAAGACCGCGGTGGCAGGGGCTGAAGCCTTCTGACCGCGGCCGTTTCGCCCCGGATGCCCCACAAATCCGGACCATTAGGAAGTTGCTGAAAGCATGACCAGGTGCTCGGCGATTCTTTGACAGAGTGCCCCCCTGAGTACCGAACCTAAGAATATCGATGGCTCAGATCTTTTCTCCGAGTTCGAATACCCTATCAAGGGTGACGATTGCCGGCGCGGTTCTGCTGCTGGGCGGTCTGGGCTGGGCGGGTTCGCAGTGGTTCCGCTCGGACTACGTGACGGGTACGAACATCGCGCTCGAGCAACCGGTCCCGTTCAGCCACAAGCACCACGTGAGCGACGTGGGCATCGACTGCCGCTACTGCCACACTTCGGTGGAGACGTCGTCCTTTGCCGGCATCCCGCCCACGGAAACCTGCATGACCTGTCATTCGAAGATCTGGGCGGACAGCCCCATGCTGGAGCCGGTGCGTGCCAGCTACCGCACCGACCAGTCCCTGCAGTGGAACCGGGTCCACAGCCTGCCCGATTTTGTGTTCTTCAACCACAGCATCCATATTAACAAGGGTGTCGGTTGCTCGACCTGCCACGGCCGCGTGGACCAGATGCCCCTGACCTCGCGTCAGAACACGCTTCTGATGGAATGGTGCCTCGACTGCCACCGCGCACCCGAACGCTACGTCCGGCCGCGCGACAAGATTTACGCCATGGACTGGAATCCTCCGCCAGATCAGGCGGCCCTGGGTGCGAGGCTCGTGAAGGAATACAAGATCCAGAAGCTAACCGACTGTTATACCTGCCACCGATGAGCGACGAACTGACCAAGCGACAGACTCTTGATCTGGGGGCAATCCGGGAGCGCCTGAGCGCATTCCGCGGCCGGGATTACTGGCGCAGCCTCGAGCAGCTTGCGGACACCGACGAGTTCCGGGAGTTCCTGCACAACGAGTTTCCCAGCCTGGAGGCGTCCCGGTCGGGCAACATCAACCGGCGCGACCTGCTGAAGATCATGGGCGCGTCCCTGGCTTTGGCCGGCTTCACCGCGTGCACCAGCGCACCCCCGGGGAAGATCGTTCCCTATGTCCATGCTCCGGAGGAGTTCGTCCCCGGCAAGCCACTCTTCTATGCGACCGCGATGCCGCTGGCCGGCTACGCCACCGGGCTCCTGGTCGAGAGCCATCTCGGGCGGCCGACCAAGATCGAGGGAAATCCCCAGCACCCGGCCAGCCTCGGCGCCACGGACGCATTCGCGCAGGCGTCGATACTGACCCTGTACGACCCGGACCGGTCGCAGGCCGTGCTGCAGAACGGCCGTGCCAGCAGCTGGCCCGCGGCGAAGGTGGCCATCGACAACGAGCTCGGTCTTCAAGGCGTCAAGAACGGCGCCGGTTTGAGGATGCTGACCGAGACGGTGTCCTCCCCGACGCTCGCGGCGCAGATCCAGGCCCTGCTGGCGGCGCTTCCCGCCGCGCGCTGGCACCAGTATGAGCCGGCCGGCGCCGACAGCGCCCGCGCCGGGTCCCAGCTGGCCTTCGGCGCCTATGTCAACCCGGTGTACAACGTGACCAGGGCCGACGTGATCCTGTCGCTCGATGCCGATTTTCTTTCGTGCGGGCCGGGCCATCTGCGGTATGCGCGTGAATGGGCCTCCCGGCGGCAGCCGCAGCCGGGCCAGCGGGGCATGAACCGAGTCTATGCGGTCGAAAGCACGCCAACCAATACCGGCGCGGTCGCGGACCACCGCCTGGCGCTGCGTCCGGGTGAGGTGGAGGGCTTTGCCCGGGCAGTTGCCCGCGGGCTGGGTCTGCAGGTCGACGGCCCGGTCCGATTCGTCGGCGCCGGGTCATTGGGTTGCCGCGGTCGTCAACGACCTGAAAGCGCGCCGCGGTTCGAGCCTGGTTGTACCCGGCGCGTACCAAAGCCCGGCCGTGCATGCGCTCGCACACGTGATCAATATCGGCCTCGGGAATGCCGGTTCGACGGTGATCTACACCGACCCCGTCGAAGCGAACCCGGTCGACCAGACCCGCTCGCTTCTCGAACTGGTGGAGGACATGAAGGCGGGCCGGGTGGACACCCTGATTGTGCTGGGCGCAAACCCGGTGTTCACGGCCCCGGCGGATTTCGAATTCTCCCAGCACTACATGAAGGTGAAGCAGCGCATACACCTCGGCCTCTACCCGGACGAAACCGCGCGCCTGTCGAACTGGCACATCCCGGAGGCCTGCTACCTGGAATCCTGGAGCGATGCCCGGGCGTTCGACGGCACGGCCTCGATCATCCAGCCGCTCATCGCACCGTTGTACGACGGCAAGTCCGCCCACGACCTCCTGGCGGCATTCACCGGCAGGGCGGGCGTGACCGGCTACGACCTCGTCCGGGAATACTGGGGCGGAAGAATGCCGGAGGGCGACTTCGAGGAATCCTGGCGCGCGGCGCTGCACGACGGGATCATCGCGGGTACCGCCTATCCGGCACGCACGGTGGCCCTGGCGGCCGGGTCCGCCGCGGCTCCCACGCGCCCTGCGCCGTCGGCGGCAGGTCCGACGGAGCTGGCCCTCGTCTTCCGTCCCGACCCCACCGTGTTTGACGGGCGCTACGCCAATAACGGGTGGCTGCAGGAACTCCCGAAGCCGCTGACGAAGCTGACCTGGGAGAATGCCATCCTGATCAGCCCGGAGACCTCCCAGCAACTCGGCAACCTGCAGCCGCGGGCGACGGTCGAACTGCACTACCGGGAAAGCGTGTTGCGGGGCCCCGTCTGGATCAGCCCGGGGCAGCCCAACGACACGGTGACGGTGTACCTGGGCAACGGCCGGCTTCAGGCCGGCAAGGTCGGGACCGGCGCGGGTTACAACGGCTATGCGGTGCGGATGTCCGACGCACCCTGGTTCGGGCACGGCGCCACGCTGCGGGCAACGGGCGGGAAATCCTCCCTCGCCTGCACCCAGGACCACCACACCATGGATGGCCGCAAGCTGGTGCGCGTCGGGACGGCCGCCGAGTACGAACAGAACCCGAAGTTCGCCCAGGAAATGGGCGAGGATCCGCCTCACGACCTGACGCTCTTCCCGAATTACGACTATTCCAAGACCCACGCGTGGGGCATGGGGATCAATCTGGGCGCCTGCATGGGCTGCAACGCCTGCGTCGTCGCCTGCCAGGCGGAAAACAACATCCCGATCGTCGGCAAGGAGCAGGTCATCAAGGGCCGCGAAATGCACTGGCTGCGTATCGACCGGTACTACGAGGGGAACGTCGACAACCCATCGACGCACTTCCAGCCGCTCCCGTGCATGCACTGCGAAAAGGCGCCCTGCGAGGTGGTCTGCCCCGTCGCGGCGACCACCCACAGCGCCGAAGGGCTGAACCAGATGGTCTACAACCGCTGCGTGGGGACGCGGTACTGCTCGAACAACTGTCCCTACAAGGTGCGGCGGTTCAATTTCCTGCAGTTTGCCGACTGGGACACCGAGAGCCTGAAGCCGCTGCGCAACCCCGATGTGACGGTGCGCGGCCGCGGCGTGATGGAGAAGTGCACCTACTGTGTGCAGCGGATCAACGCCGCCAAGATCGAGGCGGAGAAGGAGGACCGGCCGATCCGCGACGGCGAGGTCGTCACCGCCTGCCAGGCCGCCTGCCCCACCAGGCGATCGTGTTCGGCGACATCAACGACCGCTCGAGCCGGGTGGCGCAGTTGAAGTCCGGCCCGCTCAACTACGGCCTGCTCGCCGAGCTGAACACGAGACCGCGGACCACGTACCTGGCGAAGCTGAAGAACCCCAATCCGGCGATCGAGAGGGAATAGCGGATGAGTGCGGAACCCGTGAATAAGCCCCCCGTACTGGATACAGGCCCGCCTGTGCTGGAGCCGGGTTACACGTATGCCTCGGTCAGCGACAAGATCAGCGCGATCGTCCTGACCCGCAAGACCGGTCGCGGATGGATTTTCGGTTTCGGCG
Organism: uncultured Acidobacteriota bacterium; assembly: GCA_963773605.1. Taxonomy (GTDB): domain Bacteria; phylum Acidobacteriota; class UBA6911; order UBA6911; family UBA6911; genus CAVZBT01. Next base: position 37,929 of record CAVZBT010000017.1, on the reverse strand, counting down.
TCTCCTTCCTGCTCGTGATGGGTTTGATGACCGCCGCCGGCTACCTGTTCCTCCGGGGCGTGGGCATCTGGGGCGTCAACATCCCGGTCGGGTGGGGATTTGCGATCATCAACTTCGTCTGGTGGATCGGGATCGGACACGCGGGGACCCTGATCTCGGCGATCCTCCTGCTGCTGCACCAGGACTGGCGCACCTCGATCAACCGCTTCGCCGAGGCCATGACGCTCTTTGCCGTCGCCTGCGCCGGGCTCTTCCCGATCCTGCACCTCGGCCGGCCGTGGCTCTTCTACTGGCTGATCCCCTACCCGAACACGATGGCCATGTGGCCGCAGTTCCGCAGCCCGCTGGTCTGGGACGTGTTCGCCGTCTCGACCTATGTCACGGTGTCGCTCCTGTTCTGGTACGTCGGGCTGATTCCCGACCTCGCGACGCTGCGCGACCGGGCGCACAAGCGCTTCGCCCAGGTCGCCTACGGCATCCTGTCGCTCGGCTGGCGCGGCTCCGCGAGGCACTGGCACCGCTATGAAACGGCCTACCTGCTGCTGGCCGGACTGGCCACCCCGCTGGTCGTCTCGGTCCACACGGTCGTGAGCTTCGACTTCGCCATCGGGATCCTGCCGGGCTGGCACACGACGATCTTCCCGCCTTACTTCGTGGCCGGGGCCATCTACTCGGGTTTCGCGATGGTCCTGACGCTGGCGATCCCGATCCGCGCGGTCTACGGCCTCGAAGACTTCATCACCCTGCGGCACCTGCAGAACATGGCGAAGGTGATGCTGGCGACCGGCCTGATCGTCGGCTACGGGTACATGATGGAAATGTTCATGGCGTGGTACAGCGGCAACCCGGACGAGATCTTCCTGACCGTCAACCGCGCGACGGGTCCGTACGCACTTGTTTTCTGGGCCCTGATCCTGTGCAACATCATCATCCCGCAGTTGCTCTGGTTCCCCAGGGTGCGCCGCAACGTGCCGCTGCTCTGGGTGATCGCCATGGTGGTCAACGTCGGGATGTGGCTCGAGCGTTTCGTCATCGTCGTGGTGAGCCTGCACCGCGACTTTCTCCCGTCGTCGTGGGGCATGTACTATCCCACGATCTGGGACTGGACTACTTTCCTGGGAACGATCGGGCTGTTCCTGGCGCTGCTGTTCCTGTTCATCCGCTTCCTGCCGGTGATCTCGATCTTCGAGATGCGCACCCTGGTGCAAAAAGTCGAGGGGCGGGCGAAGTGATTCTTTTGAGTCTTGGAGATTGACCTCAAAGTAACAAAACCGGGAACGTGCCTGACCATGACACCGCCGCTATATGGATTGATGGCCGAGTTTGACGCTCCGGAGCAGCTGCTCGCGGCCGCGCGCCGCGCCCACACCGAGGGGTACCGCAAGCTGGACGCCTACACGCCGCTCCCTATCGAGGGGCTGTCGGAAGCCGTCGGCTTCGAGCACACGAAGCTCCCGCTCATCGTCCTGCTCGGGGGGCTCGCCGGTTGTGTCGGCGGCTTCTTCATGCAGTACTACCTGTCGGCCATCGACTACCCGCTCAACGTCGGGGGGCGGCCGCTCAACAGCTGGCCGTCGTTCATCCCGATCACTTTCGAGCTGACGATCCTGTGCGCCGCGCTTTCGGCGGTGTTGGGCATGATTGTGCTGAACGGGCTGCCGACCCCGTACCACCCGGTTTTCAACGTGCCCCGCTTCGCGCTGGCCAGCCGCAATCATTTCTTCTTGTGCATCGAGGCGGCGGACCCGAAGTTCGACCGCATGGCAACGTGGATGTTCCTGCAGTCGCTCGGCGCCAGCGAGGTCTCGGAGGTGGACTCTTGAGACTCCATTGGAAATCCGCGCGCGTGTGGTTTCCCCTGGCAGCCCTGGCCGCGGCGGCGTGCAGCCCCAATATGCGCGAGCAGCCGCGCTACAACCCGCTGTCGGCGAGCGGCCTGTTTCAGGACGGGCGCTCCGCCCGGCCCCCCGTGGACGGGACCGTCGCCCGGGGCCAGTTGCGCAGGGACGAACCGTTTTACACGGGGAAGCAGAACGGCGCCCCGATCGACAAGATTCCGTTCCCGGTCACGCGCCAGGTGTTGCAGCGCGGGCACGAACGCTTCGACGTCTATTGCTCGCCCTGCCACGGGCGCGTGGGCGACGGCCAGGGGATGGTGGTGCAACGCGGGTTCCAGACCCCGCCCTCGTACCACGTCGAACGCTTGCGCGAGGCGCCCGACGGCCATTTCTTCGATGTGATGACCAATGGATTCGGTGTCATGGCAAGCTACGCCTCCCGTGTGAGCCCGGCGGACCGCTGGGCGATCACGGCTTACATCCGCGCACTCCAGTTGAGCCAGGCGGCGACGATTGACGATGTCCCGGCCGGGGAGCGCGACAAACTGCTCAAGAACGAGAAATGAACCAGAGCGAAATGTTCGGGATCCAGGCGGACCGTATCCAGCGCGCAGCGTTTGTCGTCGGGGCCGTGTCCGCGCTGGCGTCCGTCGCAGGCGTCCTTTTCAACCGCGACCAGTTCTTTCATTCCTATCTGGTGGCCTTCGTCTTCTGGACGGGGATCGCGGCCGGAAGCACGGCCGTCCTGATGATTTATCACCTGACCGGGGGTGGTTGGGGCCTCATCGTGCGGCGGCTGCTCGAAGCGGCTACCCGCATGCTGCCGTTCATGGCGCTCCTCAGCGTCCCGCTCCTCCTGGGCATCCCGCGGATCTACGAATGGTCTCACCCGGACAGGGTGGCCGGCAATCACCTGCTGCAGCACAAGAGCGTGTACCTGAACACCCCGTTTTTTACCGGCCGCCTGGTGCTCTATTTCGCGATCTGGCTGGTGCTCGCCTATTTCCTGAACCGGTGGTCTGCCGAGCAGGACCGCACGGGCGCGCCCGCGGCCGGGCGGCGCATGGAGGCGCTCAGCGCGCCCGGGCTCGTCCTCTATGGGCTCGCCGCCACCTTCGCCTCGGTGGACTGGATCATGTCGCTCGAGCCGGACTGGTTCTCGACCGCCTTCGGGATGCTTTTCATGGTGGGCCAGGTCTTGAGCGCGTTCGCCTTCGTGATCGGGGCCACGATGTTCCTGGCCCACCGCGAGCCGCTGTCCGGCGTAGCGCTGCCGCCCAAGATGAACGATCTCGGCAACCTGTTGCTCGCCTTCGTCATGCTCTGGGCCTACATCGGGTTCTCGCAGTTCCTCATCATCTGGGCGGGCAACCTCCCGGAGGAGATCGTCTGGTACAAGCACCGGCTGGCGGGCGCCTGGGCGTTTGTGGCCGTGTTCCTGGTGATCTTCCATTTCGCCGTGCCCTTTCTGCTGCTGCTCTCGCGCCCAGTCAAGCGCCGGGCGAAGCTGATCGGCAGGCTGGCGCTGGCCCTGCTTGTGGTCCGGCTGATCGACATCTTCTGGATGGTCGAGCCCTCGGCCGGGGCGAGGGGCATCCGGGTGCACTGGCTCGATGCCGCGCTGCCGCTGGCGATCGGCGGTTTCTGGGTGGGTTTGTACATACGGCAGCTGAAATCGCGCCCGTTGGTCCCGTTGCACGACCCGCAGCTTTTGAAGGTGGAACTGAGCCATGGATAAAGAGACAGTGGCCGGGAGCGATCGCCACGAGAAGCGTGACATCAAAGTGGGTAAGGTTGCTGCCGTAGGGGTGATCCTTCTTGGCATCATCGCGCTGGCGGGGTACTTCATCCCGTGGTTCCTGTTTGATTTCATGTCCAAGGAAACAGACTCGGAGGGCCCGCCGCCATCGCCGCTGATCACTGCGCAGCAGCTCCCCCCGCCGCCCCGGGTTCAGGCGCACCCGCAGCTCGACCTTGCGAATCTGCGGCAGGCGGAGGACAACCAGCTGAAACTTTACTCGTGGGTCGACCGCGACAACGGCGTGGTGCGTATCCCGATCGAACGGGCGATGGAACTCCTCGCGCAGCGGAACGCTGCATCAGATGCGCAACGCGGCGCAACAGAAGCCGCAGCCGGGGATGCCATGCAGGCCAATCCCGATTCCAGTTCCGGACGGTTCCCCGCGCCGGCAAGGAAGCAGCCATGAGAGCTATTTCATACAGGGTCGCCGCGGCGCTGGCGTTGCTCCTGCTGGCGGGTGTCCCGACGCAGGCGCAGTCCCTCGCCCCGATTCTCCGGCAGATCGGCATCGACCAGAAGCTGGGCCAGCAGCTTCCGCTCGACCTGACGTTCAGAGATGAGTCCGGTAAGGCGGTGCAGCTCCGGCAGTTTTTCAACGGGCAGAAGCCCGTCGTCCTGACGTTCGCCTACTACCAGTGCCCGATGCTCTGCACCCTGGTGCTCAACGGCGCCGTGAAAGCGATGCGGGCGATGCCGCTGGAACTCGGCAGAGACTTCGAGGCGGTCAACATCAGCTTCAACCCGCGCGAAACGCCGGAACTGGCCGCGGCCAAGCGCGACCTGTACACCCGGGAGTACGGCCGCGCGGGAGCCGCCGGCTCCTGGCATTTCCTGACCGGGGACGACGAGAATATCAGGAAGGCGACGCAAGCCGCCGGATTCCGTTACATCTGGGACCCGGATACCCAGCAGTATGCCCACGCCAGCGGCATCATGGTCCTCACGCCGGAAGGGAAGTTCGGGCGCTACTTCTACGGCATCGAGTACTCCGCGCGGGACCTGCGGCTCGGGCTGGTCGAGGCGGCTTCGGGCCGTATCGGGTCGAAGGTCGACCAGGTGCTGCTGTTGTGCTTTCACTATGACCCGGTGACTGGCAAGTACGGCCTAATCATCACCCGGATCATACAGGTTCTCGGGACGGCGACCGCGGTTGCGCTCTTCGGTTTTGTCTTCCTGATGCTCCGGCGCGATCGCCGGAAGCAGATGACTCCGTTCAAGCCGCAGGCGTGAGCACGGTGCACAACGTCGTGGCAGTATTAACTACGCGAAGGATCAAATAGACCATGTGGTCCGATCTGCGTTTCTTTCCGGACAAGGCGTCAACCGTCGCGGGCAGAGTAGACGATCTCTACTTCTTCCTGGTGTCCGTGTCTGCTTTTTTCTCCATCCTGATTTTCATGGCTGTCTTCTATTTTGCCATCCGGTACCGCCGCCGCTCCCCCGGCGAAAGACCGAAGCCGATTGCGGGTTCGATCAAACTCGAAACGCTCTGGAGCGTGATCCCGTTCATTCTCACCATGATCATGTTCGGCTGGGGGGCCACGCTCTACTTCAGGAACGCGCGTGCGCCGCTCGGCACAGTCGAGGTGTACGTCGTGGGGAAGCAGTGGATGTGGAAGCTGCAGCACCCGGAGGGTCCGCGCGAGATCAACGCCCTGCACGTCCCCATCGGGGTGCCGGTGCGGCTCATCATGACTTCCGAGGACGTCATCCACAGCTTCTTCGTTCCCGCGTTCCGCATCAAACAGGATGTGCTGCCGGGCCGGTACACGACCATGTGGTTTCAGGCCACCCGTCCCGGCAGGTACCACCTCTTCTGCGCCGAGTACTGCGGGAATCAACACTCCGGCATGATCGGCTGGGTGGACGTCATGAGCCCTGCCGACTACCAGAACTGGCTGACCGCGAGCGCGCCCGGCGAGTCGATGGCCGCCGCGGGGCAGGCACTGTACCAGCGCCTGGACTGCGGTTCGTGCCACACGCCGGACGGCCAGGGTCGTGGGCCGTCGCTGCAGAACCTGCTGGGCCGCCGCTTTGTCCTGGATAACGGGCAGACCATCGTGGCGGACGAAGACTACATACGCGAATCGATCCTCAACCCGAAGTCCAAGATCGTCGCCGGATACAGCCCGATCATGCCGACCTACCAGGGACAGGTTACCGAGGAGCAGGTTACCGAGCTCCTTGCGTACATCAAGTTGCTGCGACAGTCGGACTCGTCGAAGCAGTCAGAAAGGAAGACGGCACAGTAATGAGCACCACACTGGGCACCCGGACCGAGCCGAAGACAAACTATCTCAATGTTGCGTACGGCGTAAAGTCATGGCTCCTGACGACGGATCACAAGCGCATCGCCCTGCTCTATTTGATCATCGTGACGCTCTTCTTCTTCGTGGGCGGGATGTTTGCCGTCATGATTCGCCTGGAGCTGCTGACGCCGCGGGGAGATTTCGTCCAGGCCGAAACCTACAACCGGCTCTTCACCATGCACGGTCTGATCATGGTGTTTTTCTTCCTGATTCCGTCCATCCCGGCCATTCTCGGGAACTTTCTCGTTCCGATCATGATCGGCGCGCGCGACCTGGCCTTCCCGCGGCTCAACCTGCTCAGCTGGTATCTGTTCGTCACCGGCGGACTGCTGGGGATTTCTGCGGCGATCGCCGGCGGGGTCGATACGGGTTGGACCTTCTATACGCCCTACAGCAGCACGTACTCGAACTCGCACGTGATCGTGATGGGGCTCGGCGTTTTCGTCGCCGGCTTCTCCTCGATCCTGACGGGTCTGAACTTCATCGTCACGGTGCACACGATGCGGGCTCCGGGGATGACCTGGTTCCGTCTGCCACTGTTCATCTGGTCGGTCTATGCGACCAGCATCATCATCGTTCTGGGGACCCCGGTGCTCGCCATCACCATAGTGCTTGTCGCGCTCGAGCGGCTCTTCCATGTCGGCATTTTCGACCCCGCCCTTGGCGGCGATCCGCTCCTGTTCCAGCATCTGTTCTGGTTCTACTCCCACCCGGCGGTCTACATCATGATCCTGCCGGGCATGGGCGTGGTCAGCGAGCTGATCGCCTGTTTCTCCCGCAAGCGCGTGTTCGGGTACAGCTTCGTGGCATTCTCGAGCCTCGCGATCGCGGTCCTCGGTTTTCTGGTCTGGGGACACCACATGTTCGTGAGCGGTCAGTCCGTCTACGCGGGCATGGTGTTCTCGATCCTGAGCTTCCTGGTCGCGATCCCTTCGGCGGTCAAGGTTTTCAACTGGACGGCCACGCTCTACAAGGGGTCGATCGCCTATGAGACCCCGATGCTTTATGCGCTCGGGTTCATCGGGCTGTTCACGATGGGTGGACTGACCGGACTGTTCCTCGCCACCCTGGCGGTAGACGTTCACGTGACCGACACATATTTCGTGATCGCGCACTTCCACTACATCATGGTGGGCGGGATGGTGATGGCCTATATGGGCGGACTGCACTTCTGGTGGCCCAAGATTACCGGAAGGATGTACCCGGAGGCCTGGGCCCGGTTCTCGGCACTGGTCGTCTTTGTCGGGTTCAACCTGACCTTCTTCCCGCAATTCCTCCTTGGTTACATGGGGATGCCCCGGCGCTATTACGCCTACCCGCCGGAGTTTCAGGTTCTCAACGTGATGTCTTCGGCCGGAGCCTCGATCCTGGCAGTCGGGTACCTTGTCCCGATGATTTATTTCATCTGGTCCCTGCGCTACGGCAGGATCGCCCCGCCGAACCCATGGGGAGCCACGGGGCTCGAGTGGCAGACCGACGCCCCCCCGATCACGGAAAACTTCGCGGAGGTCCCCGTGGTCACCGAAGAGGCATACAACTATGCCGAGCAGGAGGCTCAAGTTGTCTGAGCACGTGGTGGGGCTCAAACACCATTTCGATGACCTCGAGCAGCAGCACGACGCTGCCACCCTGGGGATGTGGGTTTTCCTGGTCACCGAGATCATGTTCTTCGGCGGGCTGTTTGTCGGTTACACCGTATACCGCTGGCGCTACCCGGCCGCCTTCGCCGCGGCCAGCCACGAAGTCGACCTGCCGCACGGCGCCATCAACACCATCGTGCTGATCGGGAGCAGCCTGACGATGGCGCTCGCCGTTTACTTTGCGCAGAGCGGCGCCCGCAAGGCGGTCATCGTCTGCCTGATCGCCACGATGGTCCTCGGGACCGGCTTTCTCGGCATCAAGTTCATCGAGTACGCCCACAAGTTCGAGCACCATTTGGTCCCCGGCCCCTCGTTCGAGTTCTCGGGGGTGGACCGGGGACAGGCGGAGCTCTTTTTCATTTTCTACTTCGTGATGACCGGCATGCATGCGCTCCACATGATCGTGGGGCTCGGGCTTCTGGCGGTACTGGTCGGCATGGCGGCGCGCCGGAGGTTCACGGCAGCGTACAACTCGCCGGTCGAGGTCACCGGGCTGTACTGGCACTTCGTCGATATCGTGTGGATCTTCCTCTTTCCGTTGCTCTATCTCATCGACCGGCACAAATGAGCGAACACATCATACCGCGCAAGACCTACTACACGGTTTTCGGGCTCCTGATGGCCCTGACCCTCACGACGGTCGGGGTCGCCCTGATCGACCTGGGCCCTTTCAACACGGTCGCGGCCCTGGTGATCGCCGGGATAAAAGCGACGCTCGTGGGCCTGTTCTTCATGCACGTGCGCTACAGCAAGAAGATCATCCCGCTGGTCATCCTCGGCGCGTTGCTGTGGCTCGGCATTCTCATCGGGCTCACCCTGACGGACTTCACGAGCCGGAACTGGCTCCCGACCAACAAGGGGTGGTGAGGGAGGCGGATGGTTTCCCCTGGCCGGCACTCGGCTGTCGCCGCACTTGTGCTAAGATGCCGCTTCGGATGTTTTCCCCGTGAGGTGCATCGATGCCGGCACAGTCTTCCTCCACGCACGACAAGCTTCAGTTCATCTGCGACGAGCGGACGCGCCTCGAGCGCGAGGGCCTGCTGGTGCACCTAAGGACGATACAGTCGCCCCAGGGGGCCTGGATCACGGTGGACGGCAAGGAAGTGTTGAACCTCTGCTCCAACAATTACCTGGGCTTTGCCAATCACCCGCGCCTCAAAGAGGCGGCGCGGAAGGCCATCGATGAGTTCGGGGTCGGGCCCGCGGCGGTGCGCACGATCGCGGGCACTACGTCGCTGCACACCGAGCTCGAACAGAAACTGGCGCAGTTCAAGGGCGTCGAAGCGGCGATCTCGTTTCAGTCCGGGTTCAACTCGAACATCGCCACCATTCCGGCACTGGTCGGCAAGGACGACGTGATCTTTTCGGACGAGCTCAACCACGCCTCGATTATCGATGGTTGCCGCCTTTCCGGGGCGCCCATTGTCCGCTACGACCACTGCAACCCGGCCTCGCTCGACAAGAAGCTTGCCGAACACTATCCCCCCGGCAACGGCCGCCGCGCCCTGATCATCACCGACGGCGTCTTCTCCATGGACGGGGACATCGCGCCGCTTCCGCGGCTGGTTGAGCTGGCCGAGCGTTTCAACGCGATGATCATGGTGGACGACGCTCACGGCGAGGGTGTCCTGGGATCGCACGGCCGTGGTGCCGTCGACCATTTCCAGATGCACGGCCGTGTGGACGTCGAAATCGGGACCCTGTCGAAAGCCTTCGGCGTCGTCGGCGGGTTCGTCGCCGGGAAGAAGCTGATCGTCGACCACCTGCGCCAGAAGGGGCGGCCCTTCCTGTTTTCAAGCGCTCTCACGCCGGCCGACGTGGCCGCCTGCAGCGCGGCCGTCGACATCCTGCAGGAATCCGACGATCTGGTCCGCAAGCTGTGGGATAACACGCGCTACTTCAAGGAGAAGATGCGTGAGGCAGGGTTCGACACCGGCAGGAGCGAAACCCCCATCACGCCCGTGATGCTGGGCGAAGCGCGGACCGCACAGCAGTTCAGCCGTCGCCTGTACGAGGAGGGCGTGTTCGGGATGGGGATCGGGTTCCCCACCGTGCCGCTGGGGAAAGCCCGGATCCGGGTCATGATCTCCGCGACGCACGGGCAAAAGGACCTGGATTTCGGTGTCGAGAAGTTCCTCCAGATCGGCCGCGAACTCCACATCGTCTGATTTGGAGTGCGGCGCCTCGGCGCCGCTTTCCCCTTACGCCCTACGGCCGAAATGCTCGGCGCCTCGGCGCCACCCCGAAGCGCGCCACTGCGGTGTCCACCCTGCAAGCTCAAGGTACGGCGACGCCCAGGCGCCGCTGGATTTCGGTGTCGAGAAGTTCCTCCAGATTGATTTGGAGTGCGGCGCCTCGGCGCCGCCCCGAAGCGCGCCGCTGCGGTGCCCACCCTGCAAGCTCGAGGTACGGCGACGCCCAGGCGCCGCCCTCAAAGCGGCGTCGAGCCGCCGCACTTCATATCCTCAATCCAGGCTGACCCAGACCGACTTCACCTGCGTGTACAGATCGATGCCGTGCCGTCCCAGTTCCCGCCCGTAGCCGGACTGCTTGTACCCTCCGAAGGGGGACTGCTCCGAGAGCATATTGTAGCTGTTGATCCACACGGTCCCCGCCTGCAGCGCGCGCGCGAGCGTGTGGGCACGCGAGATGTCGCGCGTCCAGACCGCCGCGGCCAGACCGTAGATCGTCCCGTTTGCCTTCTCGACCAGGTCCTCGAACCCATCGAAGGTCAGGGCCGAAAGCACGGGGCCGAAGATTTCCTCCTGGGCGATGCGCATCCCGGGCTGGACCCGGTCGAAGATGGCGGGCTTGACGAAAAACCCCCGCTCGCCGGCGCGCCCGCCCGGCAGGACCGCGCGAGCCCCCTCGTCAATGCCTGCCTCGAGATAGCCGAGGACCCGCTCCATCTGGTTGCGCGACACGAGCGCCCCCAAACGCGTCTTGGGATCCAGCGGGTCGCCCGGTTCGAGGCGGCCGGCGCGCTCGACGAGTTTCTGCAGGAACTGGTCGTGGATGCCGGCTTCGACGAAGAGCCGCGACCCCGCCGCGCAGACCTCCCCTTTGCCGTAGAAGATCCCGTTGTAGGCGCCGCGCACGGCGGCGTCGAGATCGGCGTCGCCGAACACGATATTCGGTGATTTCCCCCCGAGCTCGAGCGACACTTTCTTCAAGGTATCGGCGGCTGTGCGCATGATCTCCTTGCCGACTTCCGTGCTGCCGGTGAAGGAGATCTTGTCCACGTCGGGGTGCGCCACCAGCGCGCGGCCGGCGGTCTCGCCGAATCCGGGGACGACATTGACCACCCCGTCGGGGAGGCCCGCCTCCAGGCACAGCTGCCCCAGCCGGAGGCCGGTCAAGGGCGTTTCCTCGGCGACCTTGACGACGGCCGTGTTGCCGCACGCAAGCGCCGGGGCGAGCTTCCACGACACCATGAGCAGCGGGAAATTCCACGGCGTGATGATGCCGCAGACGCCGTAGGGTTCGCGGAGCGTGTAGTTCAGGAAATTGCCCGGCACGGGGATCGTTTCCCCCTCGATCTTCGTGCACCATCCGGCGTAGTAGTAAAAGGTCTCGGCGGCGGCCGGGATGTCGACGTAGCGCGACTCGAAGATCGGTTTGCCGTTGTCGGTCGACTCGAGCCGCGCGAGTCCGTCGGCGTTGCTCATGATCAGGTCGCCGATCTTCCAGAGGAGCTTGGCGCGGTCGCGCGCGGCCATGGATCTCCACGCTTTGTGGTTGAACGCGGCACGCGCGGCGCGCACGGCGGCGTCGATGTCGGCGGCGCCGGCCTCCGCCACCTGCGCCAGGACCTCCTCGGTCGCGGGATTGATGGTGGGGAAGGTTTTGCCTGACAAGGCATCCTGGAACCTGCCTCCGATCAACAGTTGTGTGGGTCCGTTCATGACAGCGCTCCTGTGGTACTTCATGGAGTGCGGTGCCTCGGCCTGAAAACACGGCGCCGCCGGCGGCCACAATCCAAGTGTGGTGTGCGGCGGCTCGACGCCGCCGCTCCGACCGTGTCAGGCGAGCTGCCGCACTCCGGGTTGCTGTGTCACCATGCCGCGATTCCGGCGGTGAAGGGGGCGGCGCCGAGGCGCCGCCCGGGAAAGCGGCGTCGAGCCGCCGCACTCCAAATTGCGCCGTTTCACTACGACTCCCATAGCGCTCTCCGGAGGGAAGGCACACGAGCAAAAGATACGCCGCTGCACGCACGGAGGCAATAATGGCGGGCAATATTGACACCGGCACGGCTGCAAGGTAGGCTGCACCAGGGTGGGACACCAATTCCCCGATGCCAACATCAAATCTCGCACAAAGAGGAAATCACGATTGGGTGCCGCTGAATGGAGCCCGGGGGCTCTCCTGCGTGAAGGGGCCGTCGACGGCGCCTTCCGGGATTCCCTGTGCGAACTGACTGACCTGTCCGCGCGGGTGTGCGGAACCTCGGCCGCTCTTCTGTGGGTGGCGCCCGGCGGCCGGGAGCTTGTGCGGGTGGGTTGCGGGCTGGAGCGACCCGGGGAGGAATCGGCCGCTGTTGAAGCCTGCTCCGCCGCGGCGCAACGGGGCGAGCTCTACGCCGGTTCGGCATCGTCGCGGGATTCCGCCGCGCCCGGACAGGCCGAGTGCGCGGCGTGGGCGTTTGCGGCGGTTCCGCTGGCGGGCCCGGAAGGGAGGGCGGTCGGCGCCCTGTGCGTGCTGGATCGCGGCGGAAAACCGATCCGGTCCGACCAGCTGGCCCTGCTGCGTGCGCTCGCGCGTCACACCTCCGGGGAGGTGCGCCGCCATGGCCGGCTGCTGGAACTCCAGGCGGAAATCGCCGACAGGACCCGAACCGCCGACGAACTGGACATGTTGTTCCACCTTTCCCTCGACATGCTGTGCATCGCCGGGTTCGACGGCTATTTCAAGCGGATCAACCGGGCCTGGGAGCGGACGCTCGGGTACACGCGCGAGGAACTCCTCTCAAAACCCTACCTGGACCTCGTGTACCCGGACGACCGGGAGGCGACGCTGCGGCAGGCGGCCAGCCTTTCGGGTGGCGCGAACGTCATCTCGTTCGAAAATCGCTACGTGTGCCGCGACGGATCTCTCAAGTGGCTTGCCTGGGCAGCCGCCCCTATGCCCGAGCAGCGGTTGGTCTATGCGGCGGCCCGCGACATCACCGAGCGCCGCCTGGCGGAGGAAGATCTGCACCGGTACGCGCGCAACCTCGAAGAGGCCCGCCAGGTCGAGGCGGAAAACGCGGGGCGGTTGACTCAGCTCGTGCGCGAACTCGAGTCGGCCCGGGCGCGCGCCGAAAGAGCGGCGCGCGCGAAGAGCGAATTCCTGGCCGCTATGAGCGGCGAGATCGAATCGGCCATGGCCCACATCCGCGAGTCCACCGACCAGGTGCTGCAAACCGAGCTCAATCCCGTGCAGGTGCGTCACCTGAACGCCGTCCGGGACGCCGCCGGAAGCCTGTCGAACCTGACCGGCAACATTCTGGACTTCTCGAGAATCGAAACGGGTCAGATCGACCTCGAGCGCGTCGAATTCAGCCTGCGGGACGCGCTGGACGCGGCCACGAAGTCGCTTGCGCCATCGGCACACCAAAAGGGGCTCGAGCTCGCGTGCGAAGTCCTTTCCGGCGTCCCGGACGGACTCGTCGGCGACCCCACCCGGCTGCATCAGGTTGTCCTGATCCTTCTCAGTAACGCCATCAAGTTCACCGCGCGCGGCGAGGTCGTGCTGCGCGTAGAGCAGCAGTCGGAGACCGAAGACGAGGCGCTGCTCCACCTGGCTGTAAGCGATACCGGCATAGGGATACCGCCGGAAAGACACGAGTCGGTCTTTGACGCGTTCGGCCCGGACGAGCCGGAGCCACGGCGCCGTCCTGGCATCGGCCTGGGGCTGGCGCTCGCGGCGCGGCTGGTGGACGCGATGAAGGGGCACATGTGGGTCGAGAGCGAGCCGGCGCAGGGAAGCACCTTCCACGTGACCGCCCGGTTCGAATTACAGAAAGGAGCGGCGCGGCGTCCCGTAGCCAGAAAATCGGGGGACTTGCGGGATGTGCCCGTCCTGGTCGTGGATGACAACGCCACCAGCCGGCGCATCCTGGTCGAGATGCTTTCGCAGTGGCACGTGCGCGTCGAGGCGGCGGACACTGCCGCGGGGGCGTTGTCGGCGCTCCAACGCGCGGCCCGCTGCGGGAGACCGTTTGCGCTCGCCCTGATCGATGCCGGCATGCCCGAGGTCAACGGGATCGCGCTTGCGGGCATGATCCGCCGTGACTCGCAGCTGGCCAGGACACAGGTGCTGATGCTCGCCCCCGCGGGCATGCAGGCCGGTTGCGCGCGTCTGAAGGAACTGGGCATTCTCGACTGCCTGACGAAGCCCGTGCGCCAGTCGGAACTGCTCGATATGGCCGTTCGTGCCGTGCGCGGGCAGGCGGGCGCCGGCCCCGCGGCCGGCTCGACGACCGAACCGGCCCAGGAGCACGTGTCCGCCAAGGCGGACACCGCCCAGGTTTTCGACGCGCAGGGAACGATCGAGCGGCTGGGCGGGGATGCCCAGCTGTTGCGGCAGCTGGTTGCGCTGTTTCTCGAAGACAGCCCGCGGCTGCTGGCCCGCGTCAGGAAGGCGCTGGAATCCGGCGATCCGAACGCGCTGACCCACGCGGTCCACACCATCAAGGGGGCGATCGCGAATTTCGTTGCCCCCGTGAGCCTGGAAGCGGCGCGCGCGCTCGAGGCGCATGTGCGCCAGCGCGATTTCCATGGGGCGCCCGGGGCGCTCCTGGAACTGGAGCGCGAGGTGGCGACGTTGCAGTTGGCGTTTTCCGAATTTGCGCCCCGGCGGGCCAAGAAGGATCGGCCGAGCGCGTGAGGACGGCGGGGTGCGGCCGCGTGGCCGCCTCTGCTTTGGAGCCTATGAGCGGCAGGATACTGGTTGTCGAGGATGACCGGACCACCCGTTATCTGGTCAGCCGCGTCCTGGCGTCCGAGGGGCTGTCGGTGTCGACGGTCCCGGACGGCATGCGGGCTTTTAAGAAGCTCCAGGAGGAGAAGTTCGACCTCGTGCTGCTGGACATCTGGATGCCGCGCCTGAATGGGCTCGAACTGATGGCGCTGCTGCGCGAGCGCGGGCTGCGGCCGAAGGTGGTGATCATGACTTCGGACGACGCCCCGCAAACGATGCTGCAGGCGGTGCGCGAGCAGGCGTATCAGTTCCTGGCCAAGCCGTTTGAACCCAAGCAGCTGGTTGAGTTGGTGCAGAGCGCGCTGGCGGCCCCGCCCGAGTCGCCGGTGATCGAGGTGGTGTCCGCCCGCCCGAGTTGGGTGGAGCTGGTGGTCCCGTGCGAGCTGGCGACCGCGGAGCGCATCCAGGCATTCATGGCACACCTGGAGCTGGACCTACCCGAGGATGTGCGCGATGCGGTGGGGCGCGTTTTCCGGGAACTGCTGTTGAACGCAATCGAGTGGGGCGGCAAGTTCGACCCGACCCGCAAGGTGCGGATTTCTTACCTGCGGGCGCGCCGCATGCTGCTGTATCGGATCGCGGACCCAGGCCCCGGGTTCAGTTTCGACACGCTGGAGCACGCGGCCGTTTTCCACGCCGCGGACGACCCGCTGAGGCACATCGCAGTGCGCGAAAAGCAGGGGCTGCGTCCCGGCGGCTTCGGCATCCTGATGGCCCGCACCATGGTCGATGAGCTGCTCTACAACGAAGCCCACAACGAGGTCGTCTTCGTCAAGTACCTGGATTGAGGCGGAGCGTGGCGCCTCGGCGCCGCTGAACTTGGGATTGAGTTTAATCCCGGGGGGCCGTATAATCTGCTTCTCTTTTTGGGCGGGAGTAGTGACCCAGTCTGGATCCCTATTCCCGTCTTGCCGCTTTTACAGGGTGGGCCGTTAGCTCAACTGGCAGAGCAACTGACTCTTAATCAGTAGGTTGAAGGTTCGATTCCTTCACGGCTCACCAAACCGCTGCCGCTCCCAGGACCTCCACAACGCCGACATCATCAGGCGCTGCACAAAGCCCGGCAGCCGCAGCGCGCGACTCACGCGCGGGGTTTCGAGGAGTTGGATGGCGAACCCCAAGGCGGTCTCCTCGCTCAGGAGTGCCGGAACCGCCCGCCCGTCGTCGAACTGGAAGACGAATGCGAGCGGATCCGCTTGAACTTCTATTCGAACCTCTATGTGGTTGCTTTCTTCGCTCATGATGTCAATGCCCCCGGGGAGACCTGCAACGCGGTCAGCTCTCGTCGCTGGTAGTTTTTCTTCATGGCCCTCTTTGTAGCGTTCTGAATCTCCCTGTCCGATCTCTCGAGGATATCGGTGATTTCGCCCTTGAGCGCCGCCGCGTCTGGCGCCGTAATATTGATGGGCGCCCGGGAGATGTTGATAGAGAACGCCCCGCCGGTACCTCCAATGCCCGCGCCCGGCAGTCCGCCTTGCTGGTAGATGGAGCCGCCCGACTGCGTGAGCGAAAGGGATGTCATCTTGGCCGGCATCCCCGAGGTGCCCTGCCCCGTGGTCATGGCGTAGAGTTCCACCAGGTCGCGCACCGCCTGGCTCCGGATCGCCATGTCGAGATTGCCGCCGAAGCCCTGCTTGGCCATGTCGACGATCTGCTTCAGCACGCCCTTGTCCTTGATGTCGACCCCGTAGGTCGCCTTGACCTTCTGGCGGGCCTTTTCCGTGGCGCCCTTGACGAACATGCGGATCAGTCCCGCCACCAGGCCGACGCCGGCGCCGATCGCCGCCCCGATCGCGGCCCCGTGAGGCCCGAACATAGCGCCTATGCCGTAACCTGTGAGTGCGCCGCCTGCCGTCGCTCATCGCCATTCCCGATAGCTCCGCCGCGCTTGCAGCCCGTACATGGCTCCGCATGGCAAGCCGCCCATCATGCGCGGCGTTGGACTTGCCGATCGCCGAGAGCTTGCCGCCGAAACTGACGCCGGCATCCCGCCGCCGAATCCGACGAAGGATTTGAGGTTCGCCCCGAGCGCGCCGAATCCCATCGAGCTTCCGGCGCCGCCGGCACCCGCCCCACCGCCGCCGCCGCCCACCCCGGGGATCCCGAGGCCTCCGCCGCCGATTCCGGCCGGGATCGCCGCGCCAATACCAGCCCGGCTCAGGCTCCCCTCGAGGAATGTGCGGATCAGCATCTCCGCCGTCGACCTGGCCGCGCTGACGATGATCGAACCGAAGTTCCGCACGTCCAGCGCCGCCCGGGCGAGCGCCGCGCTCCAGTCGGTGACGATCGTGCTGAAACCTGGTTTGAGGTCTGCCTGCCGCAATCTGTCCGTCTGCGCCCCTGCTGGTCGTGTCCATCGGCTCCAGGACCTTGCCGTAGTCGGTGCCCGGCCGCCCGGTCGATAGCGCCATTCGTGGTTGCACCTCCGAAAGGTCCGCCAGGAGCTTCGCCTGCTTCTCGGCCGCGTCCTCTATCCCGTAGGTGACGTTTTTCCAGCCGGTCGAAACCACGTCGAGGATCTTCGCCCATTCCTCGGTTTCGGTTCTAAGGTCGAACTGCTTCTTCAAGGCCGCAGCCATCTGGTCTGTCTGCTTGTCGTAGGCCTCCTTGGCCAGCTTCGTCGCGGCCGCAGCCTCGTCCTCCCGCGCGGCCGCGAATTGCCGGGCAATGTTGGTGCGCTCAGTCTCGATGCGCAGCAGCTCCACTTCCGCCGTCCGGATCTGAGCATTGATGCCGGGGAGCGCTTCGCGCGCAGCCCGCGCGGCGCGTATTTCCTCGGGGGTCATTCCGCCCTGGCCGAACGTCCAGGCGCCCTGGACCTGCACCCTGGAGGCAAGCGCCTCCGCGGCCGACTGCGTCGCCTTCAGCCCCGAGAGCCGCGCCCGTACCGCCTCCGCGGCCGCCTGGCTCTGCAGGCCCTCCGCCTGGGACCGAACCGAACCACTCAGCCCGATCAGCGCCCCGGCTTTGCGCAGTTCGATAACCTTGGCGTATGTCTTGTCGAGGGTCTCGTTGTAGCGCTTCGTTGCCTCGTCCACTTCCTTCGTTGCGGTCGCCCACTTATAAATGCCCTTGCCGATGTCCCAGATGGCGGTACCGATGGCGGCATATATTGAGACTTTGAACACGCTGGAGAGCAGCGTTCCCATGCCGCTTGCCTTCGCCATGAAGGCGGAGACGGCCTCCGGGAGCTGCACCCCGATCTGACGGCCGAGCAGCTGCGCGGCCTGGCGCGCCTCGTACATTTCCTGCGATGAGCGCTGCATCGCCTTTGCCGCGGATGCGGCCATGCCATCCATGCCCCCGCCCCAGATCTTCGAGGTGTTCAGCGCCTGGCGCTCCAGGCTGGACAGGCTCGTATTTACGGTGCGGATTTCTTTGTTACCGGCATCCGCGTTGACCTCGATCACCAGCTCAAGACGTTCAGCACCACCCATAAAGCACCTCCTCGAGTCATGGCGAGCCCGGCCCAATGTCTAAAAACCGGACCCGCCCCGTGCCGCACCATGCGGCAACGCTGAAGATTTAGCCGCACCCGCCTGCCACCAGATGCAAGGAGGGCACCCGCGCCACCAGGGCGCAGCAGGCGGGATGCGGTGCAGCCCTGACGCGGCTGCCGTCCCTACACCACCTCGAGCGCCTGCCCGATAACCTTGTCCAGTTTGAGCAGCGGAACGCTTTGCAGGTCCGCGTCCTCTATCCGCTCGACAACCCGTTCAACGAGTTCCAGCAGCGCCTGCGGGTCCTCCAACTGCTCAGCCTGCTTGCGTGCAGCAAGTAATTCCTGCTGGAGCTGCTCGCCGCACTGCGGGCGGTCTCGAGCCGGAAAGCCCATGCCCGATGACGCCTGCGATGAAACTGCCCAGCGCTCCGGACAGGCGCGACATGCGGCTGAAGATCCGGTCCTTCGTCGCCTGAATCTGGCTGGGCAGGTCGGCGCTAAGCTGGTCCCGCCGGGCGATGGCCGCCGCCAGCTCTTGCTCTATCAGCGCGTCATGATCGATGAACAGCTCGTCGCACGTCGCACGTCGCCGGTACGTCAAAGGCTTCGCATCGACCAGGCTTTGCAGCTCCGAGCAGGCGCGCTGTGCTGCGTGCCACTTCGGGCGGATCGCCTCGAATTTCTTTTCCAGCCCCGCGAGCTGCTGCTGCTCGGCCCGGATCAGGTCCACTAACTTTGTCGCTTCGTCTCGTTTCGTGAATCGCATTTCCGTTTCTCCTTAATAGCGGCTCCGCGGCCGCCGCCGTGTGAACCATGATTGAGCCTCACCGGCGCTAACGCTCTCGCGCCGGGCCTGCTCGATGTTCAGCCCTCGGTGGGTTTCAATCTGTTCCTGCATCCGCCGCAGCTGCTCCCGCCCCTGGTACCGTCTAGCAAGCCGCGCCGTGATTCGGTGCCACAAGGCGTGGAACGAGACGCGCCGCCAGAGACGACGCAGGCGCCGGCGGAAGGTCCGTCTCACGCCGCACCCCCGGCGAGTGCCTGCGCGATCGCGTCGCGGACACTGGCGGGCGGCAGATAACCGCTCTCCCGGACGAGCCGCACCAGTGCTTCTACTGCCCTGCGGTATCGCGGGAGGACGACCTTGAGATACACGACTGCGCCGGGAATAGGATCAGGGTAGCCGGCGGCCTGGAGAACCGCGCCGTACTCGATCGCCCGCTCCCAGTCGCCCCTTTCCGCGGCCTGCATGCGGAAATGCGCTTCTCTGGCCGAGTCCGCATCCTGGAACCGCCCACAGATCCCGCCCTGACTGCGACCCCGGTCGTCAACAAAACACGCGATGGATTGCGGCTCATCGCCGGGGTGCTCGTTAAAATACGCGATCGCGTGGGCCGCTTCATGCACGCGCACGCGCGTCAATTCGTCCGTGCACAGATCCTCAAATATTTCTTCAGCCAGCGGCCCGGCGAGAAATTGCCTGACATGCTGATTGTAGGTGGGCACCGCCGATGGCCCGACGTTGTTGAGATTGTCCTGCAGGAGGTCCGTAAAGGTCGTGATGGTCGCGGTCATTTCGCTTCCCTTCCGCGCTTGCCTTGGGTCCACGTGGCGATCCAGGCGGCGTTATCCTCGTCGAAGCGCTTCCACTCGTCGGCCCCGAGGACATGGGTGATGATGTCCTCCAGCCAGGTGGCCATAATGGCCACCACGGCGCGCGCCATCAGCCGGGCCTGTTCGGGAGTGATGAGGAGGTTCTTCGACCCGGCCGGCATACTGGTCAGCGCATCGATCCGCTCCGGGTCCCGCAGCCGCTCACAGAACCACATCATGCCCTGCACGGCAAGGGCGGGGACGTGGCACACCGGCGCATCTGCCGTCCGCTGACGGCGCTTCCTCACGTCCAAGTTGCGCTCGCGCGCCAAGTCCGCCTCGTGAGGGTCGATCCGGCCGGCATGGGCAGGGATCACGCCTCGGGCGACCTGACGCGAAATGGTACTGACGTTGAGGTGCCGGGACCGGGCGTACTCCCGCATGGTCATCAGGTCTGTTGCACTGGCGCTGTGTTGCATCAGATTTCCCGCCTCCCGGCTGGATATTTTGTGCCACCCTTACACCCTCTCGGGGTTTCCCGGGGGAAGGACCCGCAGTGCCCCCGTTGCAGACGTCTGCAATCGATCGGCGACTCTCTTCTCTTCCGCGTCGATACGATCGTCGCGAACGATGCGCCGCAATCGGTCCATCGCGGCCCCACCCCCCCAGTTGCAGCTAGCTCCATAACAGGCTCTCCACCTTCCTCTCCACCTTCCGGCCATCGCCATCGGCGCCCAAGTGTCTCAACAGCTCCCTTCTTGCCTTGACGATGCTCAGAAATCCCCCGCCCTGTGTTTGCCATCCGGGCAGGCCGCAGCTCTTGGCCACGCCCTCCGCGGCGGCTCTAAACTCCTCGCAGAATCTGGTAAGCCGGACTGGCGTAGAGTTGTACCTGATACTGGCTCGCACCTGCTCCCTTTGCCCGTCTGTCAGCGTAGTTGGTTTTAGGAATCCAAAGACACGCTGATACGTCTCGAGCAGCATCTCCTCAACTTTCGTCTGGATGGAGTCTTGGGTGCTGCTCGTCGCGCCTTTCTGCGACGAGTTCCCCCTCGAGGGGGGAAGGGGGGTGTTTCCCCTTTGTTTTCTGGCTTTCTTTCCAGACGTATATTTCCTTTTATTTAGAATGGTCACCTTGCAAGGTGGTACTGGCCTCACCTCCGACGGTGACCCTGAGTCACCTTGCAAGGTGGTACTGGACTCACCTCCTGCGGTGACCCCAGAGTCACCTTGTACGGTGACTCTCACCACATCAGGTGATCCTAACCACTCCTCGGGGGGCCGGATCGCCCAGGATGCAGGGGTGTGGAAAGTAGCCGGCGTCTGCGGATATAGGATATTGCGGGCTTTCAGCTCCTGCAGCGCGCGCGATACGACGTTTGGATGACGCCGTGTGAGCTTCGCCAGGAAAGAGACTGCCATCGGGTAGCAGTCTCGATTGGGGTAGCCGATGATGTTGCGTACTGCGACGTCGATGACTTCCCGGGCAGGTGAGGAAAGGTGGGCGCAGCAGAGGCGATCAAGTATTTCGTGGGGTAATGGCGTGAATCCTTCTTCTAGTCCACGTTCTCTCAGATTTCGCTTGTGGGGCACACCGGAGGGGTCCATGTGCTCCTCGTTTTAGGTGGATACCCGGGACGTGCTTCTGCGTCTCTGGGATTCGGCCCACGACTGGAGGTCGGTTTCGGCGTAGACAACCCTTGAACCAAGCTTCGTGAACGTGGGGCCACAGCCCTGGACTCTCCATTTTTCCAAAGTCCTTGGACTCAGTTTGCCCCCGAGCTCTTTTGCTGCTTCGCTGGTGTCGTAAAATCTCGTCATACTGTCTCGCTCCCAATCGAATAAGTTCGCAAGACAGAGTTATCGGGCGTATTCGATGCGCGAATCTAGTGACAAACGTCGCGTATAAATCAGTCGCCAGTGCTTTTTAGATAGAGGGGCTTCAGTGGGGGATTACTTCGCAGTCTGCGGAGATGCCTGATGTATGACTGTTTTATTGCCTCGGTGGTTACTACGGGATCGGTGGCGGCCAGTTCCTCCTGGACGCGTTTATAGGACTCCTCCCATGTCAGTTTGTTTTTTCGTGCTTCAGCAACGGCCCAGAAACGCCTGCGGTCGATCTGCAGATTCTTCAGCCGGATCCCCCATGGCCGGTTCCCTCTTCCTCGCCCACGCCTGACTGCTTTTTCCGTATACTCGAGTATGCTTGGTGCGAGCCAATCGGGAAGTGGGCGCTTCCAAGCTACGCACAGGGCGAGCGCTTCGTAGAGCGCAACGGGTTCTCCGTGTTCATGCGCGTATCTCAGAGGCTCCATTTCGCGAGCAAAGAAGGTGTCGACGTCGAACGGAAGGTTGTACCCTGCCAAATCCTCCTCGTCATCAAACATCACAAAACCGGCAGATATCGCCCCGCCGGCTTCAGAAGCGAGCTTCTCTAAATTGTCTAGTACCTCCAGGTACTTCACGGGATCAAACTGTGGGCGCTTTTCGGGCGGTTTATTACTCACGGTCTCCCCCGTAAGGAAAACTCCGTTGTCGGTTTGCCGGCCAGGCGCCACGGTCGCGCCGTTCCCCTCGCGAAGGGTAGGCCGGCAGTTCCCATTCTACTTCACAACGTGTAATTTCTTGGGCTCTGCTTTCATCGCCTCTTCGATCTTGCCGGAAATCACTTCCGCGGCCGCCTTGAGCGGATCCGCGGCCAAGTGCGCGTACCGCCATGTGGTGCTGGCCTCTGTATGCCCGAGCAGGGCGCCGATCACTGGCAGCCCCAGCCCGGCCGCAGCGCCGATGCTGGCATAGGAGTGTCTGAGGTCGTGCAGCCGCAGGTCCTCGAGCTTCGCCGCGGCCGCGATGCGCTCCCAGATGTGTTGAATGCCGACAAGGTGAGAGCCGCGGCGCCGGCCGGGTAGAACATACGGGTTGCCCTCAATTACGGGCAGGGCTTCGAGGACGGCCCGCGCCGGCGCCGTCAGCTGGATGGTCTTGAACCCAGTTTTCGAGTCCGGCAGAACCAGCGCGCCAATTCCGACGTTCACCATTTTCCATGTGAGTGTCAGGATCTCCGAGAGCCGGGCGCCCGTGAAGATGAGCAGCCGGATCGCGGCGATTGCCATTGGATCTTCGGTGTTGTCCCGTTCCGCATCGCTCAGGGCGGCCCCGAGCCGGCCGAGCTCGTCCGCGCTCAGGAACCGGCGCCGCTTCTGCTCGGGGAATTTCTCGACGTGCCGACAGGGGTTGGAGCCGTCCGGCCGCAGACCCCACCTCTCGGCCAGGTTGAACACTTTTTTCAGGAGCGCCAGGACGCGGTTCGCCTGATACGGCGTTTCGCGCAGTTCGTGGTGCAAGTCCGAGATCTTCTTGCGTTCCACGGCGAGCGCCTTTTCACTGCCGAGCTTGGGTTTCACGATCGCATTGATAAGGCGCGTGTCCTCGCGCAGGCTGCTCGCCTTCTTCTTCTCCGCGGCGTGTTCCGCAAGGTAGCGGTCGGCCAGGTCGGCCACAGTCGGCCCGTGTCGCGCGTCGAGCTTTTCCGCTGCCGGATCTTCCCCGAGCGCCGCCTGGCCCAGGTACTCCTTCGCCTTCCCCCTGGCCTTCTCAATCGTGACCGCCTTTCCGTGTCGCCCGAGAGTAACCCGCCGGGTCCGCCCCATGACGCGGTACTGACAGACATAAATCCGTTTGCCTTTTGGTGTGACCTTCACGCCGAAACCGGGCATCTCCGTGTCCCATACGAACAGGTCCGCGCCTGCCGGTTCGGTTTCCTCGACTACCTTCTTGGTGAGCTTGGTTTTCACCGCGCGCCGCCTTTCCCCCGTTAGGAAATTTGATATGTGCCCGTGTACTGACTGCTAATCAGTCGGTTCTGATTTGGCGCCAGTAAGCACATAGTAAGCAGCTACGAGCGAAAACGAGCGTAACACGGAGTAAGAGGGGGAACAACGATAATCCGCAAATGTTGAAATATAAGGGTATCTATGTGTGTTCGGGGAACTGCGGCGTAGCCCGGAAGAGCGGGCGGAGCTGACTCTTAATCAGTAGGTTGAAGGTTCGATTCCTTCACGGCTCACCAAACAAAACAAAAGACTTCCAGTCTGTCCACAATTTCAAAGTTCCAGCTAAATCAACCCCGTGATGCACGTTTGATGCAAGCTCCCCCAAAATCGGGGAATTCTTCCCTCTAGGACTTGCGCTCCCTCTTGGGAGTGTCCTTCGCTCCGGATCGGTCCAGCGCGTTATGGATATGGCCAGCCTTCTTCGGGATGAAATGTACGTAGATGCCGAGCGTAATAGCCGGGTTCGCATGTCCAAGCTGCCGCGCCACGTCCGCGATGTTGACGCCCGCCTCGAGCTGCTGGCTCGCGTAGGTGTGCCTCAAGCTGTGCGGGCTGCGCTGGCGAACCTTGGCCAGCGCCTGGGCGCGATTCCACCGCTCATAGAACCTGCCGTAGTCGTACGGACCGCCTTCTGGCGAACTGAACAGCCACTCCGAACGCTTCGGCCTTCCCGAGGCCAAACTGGCCTGGCGCCGGCGCGCCAACATCTCCTTCAACGCCTGGTGGAGATCTTCGCCCATGTCGACCGTGCGCTCTCCGCTGTGAGATTTGGTGGATTCCTCGAGCTCGCCGGTACCGGCCGGGATGTTGCGCTCAATCAGGATGGTCTTCTCCACCATGTCGAGATCCCCGGGCTGTAGGCCCATGGCCTCGCCGATCCGCATGCCCGTCCGGCTCATCAGCAGGGAGAACTCGTAATCCTCACCAAAGGTCTCGCGTCGGCCGCGCAAGGTATCCTCGACCACATAGAGCTCGTCCAGGGAGTAAACCTGGCTGCGCTTGACCGACCTGTCCCTTTTACGGCGCCGGTAATAGGAGGCCAGGCCCTGAACGGGATTGGTCACCAGGTATTTGTCCCTGACCGCCTCGCTCAGCAAGGCCCGGAGTGTCATGGCCATGATCCGCACCGTGTCCCGGGAATATTCCCTGGCCTCAGGCGGCTTGTCTTTGTAGGCCTTTGCGTTGGCTTTGCGCCGGAAGCGCCCGGTGGAATACGTCGACGTGACCTTGCTTTCGAAGAAGTCCTTCAGCACCGGGTAGTCGATATCGGTGATGAGGTGTTTCCCGAGATCCGGGACGACGTGATTGGCGAGCGTCGAGCGATACATGACCTTGGTGCTGCGCTTCAGGTCCCGCTTATCCAGGCTCCGTTCCCACTTCTGCGCATACTCTTTGAGAGTAGGGGTATGCAGCTGTGTCTCGTCGTGACCGCGCAGCAGGTTGAGCGCGGCGCGCACGCCCAGCGTATCCAGGATTACATCGGTCTTTTGGGCGACATCCAGGGCCCGTTCCTTGCCTTCGGGTATGACCTGGTTATAGCGAAATTTCCCTTTCGAGACAAAGACGACCCAGCGGCCAGATCTCTTCGGATGTTCTCGCGCCGTAACGCCCATCAGGCCACCCCCGCCTCTGCCATGCGCTCAACGATTCGTCGGACGTAGGGATCGCTGAGTGCGTCCCGCCGCGACCGCTGCAGCCAAGCCTCGAAATCAGACCATTTTATAAGATAAGAGCGCGTCGGCTGACAGTGGGGGATTTCGTTCAAATGCTTTTTGATGGTCCGGACCGAGAGGCTCGACCGCCGGGAGATTTCGGTCAATTTGAGATATTCGTCAGGCTGTTGCTGTCGCTTCATAACCCTACCTCTCCGCTACCGTCCATGCTCCGCGAACTGCGGATCCTATACTTCGCAAACTGCGGATCGGTTAGAAACTCCCGAAAGGTCAAGTCCGGATGGCAGTCCGAGAGCTCGAGGAAACGTCCGTAGCGCTTCTGATCTCTCGTCAACCTGCGTGGTTTGGGCCGGTGTTTCTGGGCGTAAAAGATCCCCGCGTCCGTAACGAGAAAGAGCCGATCTCCCGGCTCCAGGAACCCAGGAGCACGCGTCTCCACCATGAACCCTTTCTGGCATAGACTCGCCAGTATCGTCATGTCCGAGTTACCGTCACCCGAGACAAAGTGATTGCGGTACGGCTCCTTGGTTTTCGGGTCGGTAAGCCCGAGCGTGTGGAGCACGATTTCGAGTTCGATATCGGTCATCACCGGTTCCATGCTGCCCTGGGCGTTCGGTTCGCTCATACCCTCATCCTCACTCGAACAACTCGTCACTGGCGCGCAGCTGATCTGCTGTTCCATCGACCAACTGGAGTGCGCGCAACCGGCCCAGGTACGTCGTGAATGTGCCGCGTTGCCGGTCAATTCCGCCGCGGGCCAATCATGCTTGGGCATCGACACCGGGTAGGCTGTCGGCAGAACCAGAAGCATCCGCGCAGCGCCACTGTCGCCGAGTTGCGTGAGCCAGTAGTCAAGTAACTCGCCTGACCACTCGGCAGCGGATCTCGAACCGCCGAGCGCCTTCCGGCCCTCTTCCGTGATGACGAGATGGTTTTTATCGCCCTCGAGTCCAGCCGGCCGACGCGAGCTCCCCCAAATACGTCTGAAGGTTCCCCCTTTGAACTCAACCCGGCGCGCACCCCGAGCTGCCTTGCAGTGAGCCCCTGCGGCCGCTGGGCGAGGGCGATCAGCATCCGCCGGAGGCCTCCGGTGCCGACCTTCGTCGGGCTTGCGCTGACGTACTGGCTTTATCCGATCGCGCCGGGAGCGCGAATCGAACGCTCCAGCGGGTTCCGAGCCCGCCGCCCCACCGCGAGGTACCCGGCGCGAAATTGGAGGTTGTGATGCGGTTTTTGGAGCCACCGCGTTCTTCAGGGTCGTAACCGCATCGACCAGCTGCTGCATGACCACCACTTCCGGCTGGACGATCCGAAGTACGTCCTCCTGGCCGCGCTGCAGCTGGTGTGCTACCTCGAGCAGCCCATCCAGTCGCCGGACCTGCTCTGCCGTGAGAACGGGGACTTCGACGCGCGCCGCGGCCGCCGGCGCCGGCGTTTTCTTCGCTTCGACCAGCTCCCGCTCGAGCGCCGCGATGCGCTTCCGCAGTTCGCGCGGATCCTCGGCCTTCGCTTTCTCGATCGTGGCTGCCATCTGCCGGCCCAGCGCCTCGAGGTCGACGTCTGCCAGGTGCTTCGGCTCGACCGGTTTCTCTCCAGGTTTCGGGGTTGCCCCGCTGTCGAAAGTCTCGATCGGCAGGACATGGACGCGCTTGAAAATTCCCTCGGCGTCCGGCCAGCCCGGGGACCAAAACCAGGCGTCCCCCGTCGGAAGCGCCGGCAGTGACTCCATGAGGGTCTTCTGCTGCTCCGGAGTCCCGTGCACGTCGACCCAGGCGTTCAGGGCCGCCAGGTCCTGGGGCGCTATGGTGCGCAGCGCGATCAGGATTTGCACCTGGGTAAGGACGTTCTTGTTGAGGACGGCCGACCGCTGCGTCACAAGGCAGCAACCGATTCCGCGCTGGCCCCCGCGGCGGACGATATCTTCGGCCGCCCCCAGCATGCGCTCCTCGCCCTTCTGCGGCTTCTGCGGCGCGATCGCGTCCGCCTCATCGATGAGCAGCATCATCGGAGTCCGAAACGACTCGCGCGCCTTGAGCCGATAGAGGCTCTCCAGGAACGCGGTCATGAACGTTGCCACCTCGTGCTTCCGGAAGAACGACAGGTCGAGGAGAATGCTGACTCGCTCCTCGACGACGAGTTTCGCAACGACTTCACCGCTCGACACTTCCAGGCGCGGGATGTCGCCGTGTTCACCGCCCACGATGACAATGGGCAGGCCCGGCGACTTGCCGTCTGCAGCGGATCTGATTCCCCATTGGTCGCCCTTTGGGTCGACAATGACGATCTGCTGGCCGGCCCGGAATAGCTGTTCGGCGAGCCGGCGCGCGAGGTAGCTTTTTCCGGCACGCCGCTTCGCGAGTACTCCGATCGTCTGAGTTACGGTCTCGAGTGGCAGAGAGAGATTCCGCGAAATTTTCAGCTCACCCGCATTTGGGAATTTCACGACGTCTGTCATCATCTCCTGAAATCCTTCGCATTCGGGCAGTCCGACCAGTGGGGTTCCATGGTGCCCTCATTCAAGGGAATGTGTTTCCCGCGGGGTGTTTTGAACCAGGCGATGTCCGCGCCGCAGCCCTTGCACTTCGTGCTGTTCTCGTACTCGTAGCCGGCCTCAGCCAAGCCCTGCTCAGTGCGTGGGAATGGCATGGTCCCCCTTATTGCATGATCATTCTGTAGAATCGCCTGGTCCGAACAGCGCAGCGCGCCCTCGCTCGCGGAGCGGTTCTTACCTCTGCATCTTTTCCAGGATGCTTATTATCTTGTCCGCTCCCGCTGACATCTCTCCGGGGCCGACTCATAGGAGCCGAATGCCTTTGTCTCATTCCCACACTTCCGAAACCGTGGTAAGGCACAGCACGTTGCTCCCCGGATAATCCTGGGGGAGTGCCAGTTAGCGAGCACTCCCCGTGTTGGCAGTTGTCCGCGCTTTCGCCGTGGCACAACCGCTGACACCCGCATCTCCCGGAAACTCCCGTACCCGCAGATCCTCGGGCCACTGTTCAACCCTGTCACCTTTGCGGCTAAAGCCGGCGTAGTGATACTGGTTGTCTTCGGCATGCCACAGGTTGCGAATGGGCTCCGGCAACGGCGCGCGGCCAACCGGCTGGGCCCCGAGCTGCTTGACAAAGACGGGAACCCCTGCGGCTTTACACTGCTGCACCATGGAGCGGATCCAGTCGATGTTGCACTGTCTGGCCTTCGGACCACTCTCCCCGCCGCAGATCAACCAGTCGATGCGTGGTCTGCCACTGATCCCCATTGAGTCAAATGATGCGATTTCGCGCAGAGAATCACGACGAGACCCCGGGATGATCGGATCGTCTGCCCATGGCTGTTGTAGTTGAACCGGCGCCAGCGCAGGCTCATAGCTCACGACCCGCACTGCCGCTGGAGTCTGGAACAGGAAGGGGATGTTCCTGTCCGCGTCTTCCTGGTTCGAGATGGACGTACCGAGGTGGACGTTGTTTCTCCAATGCGGTCCGCGCTCCTGGTAACGGCTCGGCCCGAGCCAGTCGTAGCCAAATTTTCTGACTACGTCAGGGAAGCCTGAATGGTTGAGTAGGCGGAACATACGTTCCGATCGTTTCGTCAGAATCTGAAATGTGTGCTGCGGGCACGACTCCATAATGACGAAGACCTTAATAATGAATTCATCCGGTACCGCATCGTGAAACAGGTCCCCCATGAAGCACACGCCGATGCGGGCCGGCTTCTTGTGCTTCAGGGGCTGGACAATTCGGTCTGGGTGCAGGGTAACTTCCGAGAAGGGCCGATCACCCCACAGCTTGCGCTTGTGCATCGCACGCGCCCAGCAGTTAGCGCAGCCCTCGCTAACAGGAGTGCAGCCGGTCACGGGGGACCAGGTGTGCGTCAGGTACTCGATTGCGGTCTTATTCACCGGCCAGGAGCCTCTTGGTTTGGCGTCAGTTCCTTTACCTTCGCCTCGAGCTCGTGAATCCTCTCCAGGTAGTGCCTCACGGGATAGTCGGAGCGGAATACGTCAGGCAGGCGCCAGGAGGAGAAGGCGAGATCGAATTGCTGGGCCTGCAATTTCTCGATGCCGCTTTCGAGCAGCTCAACCATGCCCCGGAGTCGGGCCGCCTTCTCGGCATGAGTCCCAGCGTTGAGCGTCATCTCGCAAATCAGGGCCATGGCGCGGAAATACGACAGCATGTCGTCCCGGACCGTTTTTGAACCGCTCAGCGCGTTGACGGCAACGTTCTGGTAGTGGCGGATGATCTCCCGGATCCTTTCATCCAGAGATACGCCGTAATGGATGTTGATCTTGTCTTCATGTTCGTTCGCGAGCCGCAGAAGCTTCGCAACTGTCTCGTTGATGGCGTCTCTGCTGCTCGAACCTGCCTCGGGTTCTGTGACCATTGTCGTCCCTCTTTCGTCGGTTTACTTTGCCAGCCCGCTCTTGATCGCGGCCTCCATGTGCTCCGGGAGCGCCCGGCCGCGGGAGTCGTCCTTTTCCTGCTCGCTCCATTTGACGTGTGGAGGACTCTCGTGCCGCCATCTCAGGTCGAGCCGTTCCGACTCCTTGCGCAGGCGCGCGGCCTGTTCCCGGGTGTGCATGGATCCGTACAGGTTGTTTGCCGGATCCCACGCCTGGCCGGTTATCGCTTCGATCAGGGCGACGAGTTCGCGCTGGAACCTCAAGTGCCGAATATGGATGAAGCGGTGGTATCGGTGGGCGCTATCGCCACGGAACCAGCAGAACCACCTGTCGTCGATGGCACCGCTGCAAAGCTCGAGGCCGATATCCTCGAAACTGGTGAACAGCTCCCGCCGACCCTGCTCGTCCACGAGGCAGCCGCCGAGCCACAACACCCAGTGTTTCTCCGGCTGTCGCTCGACCTGGTGCCACTTGAACCCGACAGATCGGAGCCAGTCCTCGGTGATCGGATCCTTATCCATTCACGGTCTCCGCGGTTTCGGACTGCTTCTTCTGGTCGCTGAGCACTTCCGTTGTCGCGGCGATTATCAGGAGCTGCGCTTGCCCGTTGTATTCGACCTCAGCGGCTCGGCACATGTCACAGGCCACGGCGACGGGGCTGATTTGTCTCGATCCGGAGATTTTGACGATCGCTTCTTTCCAGGGCGCGATGACCTTCTCGTAATTGTCGCCATGGAGCCATTTCACCTTCTCCCTGACCTCCAGCATCCTCACCGTGGCGTGGAGCACTTTCTCGAACTGACCCCCAATCTGCTCCATCGAGAACCTCCTCCTTCAAATCGCCAGCTTCCAAGGTTGCGGGCCTTCCCCGGGCCGTCCTCGGATGATCCCGAAGCATGCCGCTCGAGACAGTTCGGTCGTGACTCCAGGGAGAAACGGGCAGCCACACCCCTCCGGCTGATTCGTAGCGAGCGCAATCAGGATCTCGCCGCACAGCTGGACCTCGAGCCGGCGCGCAATGGTAGATTCATGATTGAATCTACGCAGCGCCTTCACTACCTCGATCGTCTGTACGGCTTCGTGTGGTGTCATTGTTCCTTCCAGATCTCCGCGCCCGCCAACCGACATGGGCGCGTCGTGACTTCCGATTCAGCACGCAAGACAGGCTCATTACCGCGCTGGAACCGCACACAGCGCAGTTGCCGGTGCTGGCCGAGATCATGCGGCAGTCCTCGCAGTAGACCGCGCGGCAGAGTGCTACTGCGTCAATGTGGGCGGGCCGGTTCGGTTGATCCATGTGGAAGCGTCGCATTCGAACCTCCTTTGTTTGGAACCGGCCCACATCTGGAGCAGCCCGGTACAACTCGCTACAGCCTCGCCCTCTCCAATTCCTCTCGCACGATCAGCCGTATGTTGTCGAGCACCTGGGCGGCGCTCATCGTCGTGAGAGGGGCGGATCCGGCCGGCACCCAGGTTGGGCCGAAGGGCGTCGGCACCTGCACCATGCCCGTGTGATCCGGCACGGGCTTGGCTGCGGGCCCGCCGTAGATAGGGCGCAGCGGACGGGTCTGCCAGTTGGTTCCTCCGACCCATTCGCCGGCGTTGTTCTCGGCAACCAGGCCGGTCTGGTCGAGGACCTTCAATGCCTCATCGCCGTAGATCCGCTGATATGCCTGGCGCGCTGGCTCCTGCTTGATCCATTCGAACGGGGCGTGCGTGCGGAAATACTCGACGTACTGCGGATCTGCCACCTCATGGAGATACGGTTCCTGTCGGTCTCGGTAGCAACCTTCGACGGCGTAGGTTCGTTCTTCGCTCATGATGCCTCCTGAATGAAATTCGGAATAGACTGCACTGCTTTTGACAGCTACTGCACCGCCTGTGAGCCTTCCGCCTGCCGCAGCGGCAAGTTCATCTGGTAGACCGAGGCCTCCGCGAACTCGTGCAGCGATTCCTTCCAGAAGCCGTGCCGGTCGATGATGGCGCGGAATTCCTCCACGTCGTGGTCGCGCACGTACCAGCCCTTTTCGTCCTTCATGCAGTGGCAAAGCTCGTGGTCGATCACGGCCTCGTGCTGCTCCAGGGACAGGCGGTTCCAGACCTCCTCGTCCACCTCGATGATGAAATCGCATCCGGTCAGCAGGCAGTACATCGCGGGAACGAGCCGAGCCCGGGCGATCTTGCGCGCCTTGCCGAAACGGCCGGGCTTCGCCGGCGCGGGCTCCTTTTCTTCGTCGACCTTCTTCATGACGTAGGCGATCCGGGCGCGTCTGAGGTGCTCGTGATGCTCCTCGATCATCCGGGTGGCCATTCGCTTTACAACCTCTGATTCTTCGTAGTCGCGCGGCATCGTGTTA
This sequence comes from uncultured Acidobacteriota bacterium, assembly GCA_963773605.1. Classification (GTDB taxonomy): domain Bacteria; phylum Acidobacteriota; class UBA6911; order UBA6911; family UBA6911; genus CAVZBT01. The sequence continues at coordinate 6,084 of CAVZBT010000017.1, read as the reverse complement.
GCTCCCGGAGCATTCTCCAGTTTCTTGGTGACGCACTTCAGGCACAGGCCGCCGTCGGTTGCGCCCGGCTTGCCGCAGGCCTGGCATGCCCGGTCCATGTCGATCGTGATGTCTGGCGTTCGTTTTTCCATGACGGACCTCACGCGACTTTTGGATGCACCTGGGCCATGTGCCTCGCCAGGCGCTCCGGAGAGGACGCCGGCGCGTGGCAGAGCTTGCAGACGAGCTCGCCGGTGGCCACCGGCGGAGCCGGGTTGTCGGTGGCGGCCGGCATGTGATCGTTTTGGCCGTTGCCGTTGTGCTTCGCGGCGGACCTCTGCTTGGCGTACTCCGAGATGCAGGCCTTGCACTGAGCCCCCACTTTCGGGAAGGCCGAGGCCGGCTTCGAGAAGCCGCACTTCGAACAGGTCTTGCCCTTGGAGCCGATCGTCCCGGCTCTGGCCTGTTTCGTTTCGGCCTTGACCCGTGTCGTTCCGGTGCAGGGCCGCTTTGTGTTGGACTTGCGGATGTACTGCCCGCCCCAGATCGGCTTTTGCGGGTTCTCGATCTCCTCCACCCGCTCGAGCGCCACGAGCGCCGCCTCGAGCTTGTCATGCTGGGCCCGCAACGTGTTCAATGCGCTCTGTATCGTTGGATCCATGACCGCTCTCCCTTTCATTCCAGGATGAGAACTGGCACGACCATCCAACCGCCCACCTGCTCCAGGGCGGTCCGGACCAGCTCGATGGCCTTGCGGTTGCGCACCATGTCGCCCGTGACCAGCAGGACCGTCCAGCCGGCGAGCTGCGCCGCGTTGAGCTTCTCGCAATCGCGCTCGTACTGGCGGCCGCGGACATGACCTCCCCGGACCCACGTCCCACCCTGCACCTCTAACGCCAGCCGGCAGCTCGGCCAGGCGAAATCCAGCCGCCATTTCCGCGTGACGGCAAACCGGTACTGGCGCTCGGGCAGGACCAGGCGCGAACGCCGGATGTCGGCGTACAGGCAGTCCTCGAGGCCGCTCCGATCGATCCGGCACACCGGCGGATCCGGGATGCGGCGATCGGCGCGCAGCTGTTTCTGGATCCGGCCCGGCAGGTCCGACATACGCAGCGGGCTCATGGGAGGACTCCCGCGGCGCCGCCGCAATCCTCATCCCGGTATCGTTCGGTGAATCGTTCTGCAGTGGCCATCGGCAACTCGAACATCCGGCATCCGCCTACGTGCACAACTTGAAGCGGTCGCATTCGGCCAAATTGATTGCGCGAGACTACGAGCCGGCGTCTGTCACCAGCTCGCAAACGGCACCGCGGTAACGACCGATGCCGGTTGCGAGATGGTCAGAATCAGGGCTCCATCACGGCCAGGTCTCGGGCGCCGTACTCGATCTCATCCAGAAGGTTTTTCACATCTTCTGCCCCGAAGCCATCGGCCGTGTCGAAGTCCATGCCGAAATCGTCGATCCAGATCGCCACTGTGTTTTCGACGTAGCAGCGCAGCGCCTCGGGCTTTCCCTCGCCGGCCAGGATCTCCTCGATCTCGGCGACCAGGTGAGCAATACGGATGCGCGCCGTCACGGCTTCTTTCAGCAACGGTTCGATGCGCTCGGCCTGCGTCATACCCCCCCCCGCCTCCTTTGCAGACGTATGCAGATCCGTTATCTCCATCGCAGGTCGGCAGCTTTCTTTGCATTGTCCTGATGGATTGCCTTCTCCTCGCATACGCTGCACACATATCTTTTGTCGATGAGGAAGATCGGGCTCCAGGAGCATCCGCCCGGGCAAGCCATCAGCTCTCGGCATCCACATATCTCGCACGCCGGATCATCTGCCTGAGCCGGCACTGACTTGGCCTTTTTTGTCTTCTTCGCCAGAGCGGTCTTCTTTGGGGAGGACGCTTTCTTGCCTTTGCTTTTGGAGGTCTTCTGCTTCTTGGCTTTCTTCTTCTGCGCGAGTTCCGCAGTGACCTGCTTCTCGACCGCCTTGACGTTCACTTTGTACCGGGCCGCCATCTCCTTGAGTCGATCCTTAGGATCCCCGTATCCGGTCCCGTCCATCTGCCGCGCGACCGAGAGCTCGAGCAGGAAGCCGGCCAGCTCGTCATCCTCGAGGAGAGCGATGTTCTTGCGGCCGATGACCTCGTAATCGACGCCGTACCCGCCCTTCTTTTTCTCGGCTGTCCAGCCTCTCCTGGAAAGAATCCTCTTCTGCAGTTCGGACCAGATACCGATCCAAAAGCCGAGAGCGATCTGCACCAGGTCCTCGCGGGAAAGCGGCGCTTTCGCCTTTGAGAGAACCGCCTGCAGGATCGCGCCGCGCACCATCCGCCTGGCTGCGGTCTGCTCCTCTTGCCGTTTCTGTCGGGCGAGATACTTCGAATTGTCATAGCTCGCATGGAGGTGGTGCTTCTTGCACTGTGGGTCGGCGCAGATCTCGATCACCTTGCCGCGGTCGCGCCCGCCCGCCACAACGAGCCCCTTCTGCGTGCTTTTACAGCGGTCCTTCTTGTCGCGGATCTCGCTGTACTTCCCTGCCGGCAGAGGGTCGTCTGCTTTTGCCTTCCGGTTGGAGGAATAGTCGGTGGTGATCTCGACGACGTCCTCTCCCTTTGCCACCAGTTCTGCTTTCTTGCTGGCCGTGTGTGCCTCGAGCTTCGCCGCATAGCAGCTGCGATCCGTGCAGGTGTCGTTCTTCGCGATGTCAGGGAAGAGCGCCGGCACGAAGCCGGTGCGCTTCGGGCATGTCGTACAGGGACCCGACGCCGGCACCAGAGTCGGCATCATCTTTCTTGAAGGGAGCCGCATGGAGATCGAGGTGTATCTCTCCTTCGATCCAGCGCGAGAGGTCCCGGACGCTGAGGGCCTGCTTGGCGATCCCCCTGGTAACCGTAACCCCATCGATCCTGGAAGCAGGCCTCGAGGGCCTTCTCCTGGTCCGCGGCCTGCAGCCTGGCGATCAGGATCGCGTGCCCCGCGGTGATACGGTCCTCGAGGAAGGCGTCCTTCGCCGGTTCGATGAGTTCGGCGAGCTTCAGGCGCTGGTAAACATAGGATTCGGATTTCGCGACCTTCGCGGCGATCGCGGCGACCTCGTAGCCGGCCCTCTCCATTAGGGCCTGGTACCCAAGAGCCTCCTCGAGGGGATGTACGTCCTCGCGCTGGAGGTTCTCCAGGATCTGCAGCTCGAGCGCTTCGGTGTCGGAGATCTCCTTCACGCGGACGGGAATCTCGCCCAGCTCGGCCGCCTTAGCCGCGCGGAACCGGCGGGCGCCGGCGATGATTTCATACGATGGGCATTCTGTGCCGCGTATCGCCAGCGAAGTCCTTGATTGACTGTCCAGGTGACCATTGACGGGACGCACAAGCAGGGGAACGAGAACGCCGTGCTTGCGGACGCTTTCGGTCAGATCCAACATCCCCTGTTCGCTGAAGCGCCGGCGCGGGTTCGTGGACGACTCGACTATTTTGCCGATCGGCACAATCTGGAATTCGTTCACGCAACACCCTCCTCGGTGTCCACCCACGGTCATTCCCCGCTACGCACGGCCTGCTCCCGGATCTGGACGACCGTTCCCGGGCTGATGTCGAGGTAGCGTTTCCTGTGAAACTTCCTGCCCTTAATGACGACCGACTCGCCCCGGACCGCCTCCACATGGGCGCGGCAGGGATTGGCGTACAGCAGCCGGTATCGTTCGCCCGCGATCAGGAACAGCCGGCCCCGGCGAAGGCTTCCGACCTGGACCGAATGGGCCCGCATGATGGCGTCGGCAATCTGCAGACCGGTGGGATCGCTCACCTTCACCTCAGAGCAGCGTTCCTTGCTTGTTGGCAGGCCTGTACTGATCCGCCCACTGCATCAGCCCGGGCAGAGCCGCAACCGTGATTTCCTCGAACGTTTCGAAACCTTCGGATCCGAGCTTCTGGATGACGAAAGAATCGGACATGCCCCTGGCCCTGCAGAGCTCCCAGAACTTGCGGACTTCCGGTGCGGGCGCGCGCAGGGACGCCGCCGGCGGCGGTTCGGACGGCTGAGCGGTCCCGTTTGTTACGGCTGGTGATATGGCCCTCGATATAGCGTCCGGATCCGGACTGGCCGGCGGACCCCAGGCCTCCCCGAGATCGCCGATAGGGCCGTCCAGGGAATCGTCGTCTGCCGGCGCCGGATCCGGGGACCGGTCCGCTTCCGCGATTGGTGACGGGTCGAACTCGGCCGCAATCGCCGCGGGGATGTCTTCCGGGCGCTCGTCCGCTGGCCTCTGGGGGGCCGGCGCCCCCTCGAGCAGCTTCAGGACTGGCGCGGCCGCCAGGCGGAAGTCCACGCCGGCCTGAATCAGGGATCTCTTCAGTGCCAGGGCGCTCTCGGCGCGAAACTCCAGGCTGACGCCGTACTGAGTGGTTGACCTGCCGTCGTGGGACGTCTTGTAGGGCCTCAGGACCATCTTCAGCGGGATCCCGGCCACGAAGCCGCGGTCCGGGTTGCCGGATCCCGTCACCCGCTTGAAGGTCTCGATCGAGCTGAAGACCTGCGAAATGCTCCGGAAGCCGGTCGTGTCCCAGTAGGCGGTACCGCCGAGCCGCGGGTTGTTCACTAACTGGAACAGCAGAAGGCCGCGCGGCCGGCACGGAGAGGGCCGGCCGCCGGCTGGCTGCGAGTACTGGCACCTCTTGATCCAGCATTCGCTCACCGGAAAGTATTTCTCGCCGCGCTTCCTTGACGCCTCCGCCAGGGCGAGCTGCTCGGGCCCCGCCGCCATGGAGTTGATTCGCAGAGCCGCCATGCCATCGCCGTCGCACTTTTTTTCGGTCTGGGTCCAGAGCTGATAGGAGGCGCTGAAGGGATCGTCGCGCACGAATACGATGTCGATCTCGGTCGGCACCGGGCCGTGAAGCTCGATCGCCTCCCAGTCCGGCTCGAACGTGCCGTCCGCCGACACGTGCGAGAAAGTAAAGTAAGGCAGCCGTTGGGGATATTTGCACTCCGGGGCTGTTTCCTTCCCCTTTCGGTAGGCCTTCTGAGCCTCGAGCCTGGTATCGAACCGCGCGCGGGCATGTTCACCTGTCCCGGTTTGAACCACCCACTTGCGAGCCAGGTCGATGTAGACGTGGATGGCCGGGCCAGCCGCCAGTCCGATCCCGACCTTTACGGTCTTGGGCTCGATGACGATCGGTTCGCCGGTGAGCGAGTGCGTGACGCCATACATCTTTTTCGAGGGTCCCGACGCAACTGCCTGTGTCGTCACGTGTGCTCTCCTATCCGGATTTCCTGCGCTGAATCACTTCGACCTCGCACCCGGGATCGACCATTCTCTCGGGATAGGCGGTCTGGAAGTAGCGGCCTTGCCGGCCTTCCCGGCGATACCGGATGCAACCGGTCTGCCCGGGCTGATGCAGTGGGGGGATCAGTACAGGCCTGCCAATAAGCACGCGGATTTGGGCGGCGATGCTGTTGACCCGTTCGAGCCTGTAGCCGATGTTGCCCATGAGAAAGATGTCGCCGCACTCGAGTTCGGAGATCTTCGCCCTGGGGTTCGTGCTCATTCCCCTGCCCCACATGCTCCCAGCACCGCGATTGTGACTAGCAGGAACGCCAGCGCTACGCCGAATAGCGTCACCAGCACGGCGATGAGTCGGTTGGCAACGATGATGGGCTTGCGTACGGTTTCCGCGTGATCGAACCAGAGGATTGGCATTACTTCGCCCCTCCTACCATGACCAGATCCCACAGGATGGCCCCGGCAATGCCCAGGCCGCAGAGGGTATAGAGGAGCACGTTGAAGGCGTCGTCGTAGTGAAAGTGGTGGCGTTTCACGCTGCCTCCTCGAGAATCCGCCGGATCCGTCCGAGCACGTTTTTAGGATCTGAACATTGCCCGTCGACATGGCGCTCCAGTATGGTCGCCACATGCGATGACAAGGTCTGGTTGCGCCCGAGCTCGCGCAGCAGCGCCCGCTTGGTGTCCGGCGCGATGCACGCGCCTATGACCGCGCTGCGCTTGTATGCCCTGCGGCTCAGGGCCACGGGTTCTGATGGATCAGGGTTCTCGTCTCTTGACACTTGCTCACCTCTCTTTGGGGTGAGGGGAGGGTTAACTGCCGTTATGCTGCGTC
>CAVZBT010000016.1:0-133765 GCA_963773605.1 uncultured Acidobacteriota bacterium | reverse complement strand
TCGCAGCCCTTGCCGACGACGGCCTCCTGAACATCTGCAGCGCGGGCGACTGCAGGGCATACCGGATCGTGCCCGGGAAGCTCGAACAGCTCACCACCGACGACTCGTGGGTTCAGGCGGCCTATTTCGGCGGGATCCTTAAAGCGGAGGCAATTCCGTCACACCCCCTACGGTCCATCGTCACCAAGGCGGTCGGAGCACGAGAGACCCTCGACGTCGACGTGTTCGAACAGCCCGTGCAGAACGGGGACTCGTTCCTTTTCTGCTCCGACGGCTTGCACGGGATGCTCGGCGACGGTGAGATCCTCGACATCGTGTCTGCGAACGGAACAAGCATCAAGAACACCGTTGACGGTCTCATCGCGGCGGCAAACGCAGCGGGGGGAGAGACAACATCACGGCGTTGATGCTCCGGTACGGTTCCGAGTGAGCTGTGGCCCGGTCGGCTTCCGGCCTTCCGGGAGGCCTGGTGTCGCCGGCGCGCGAACGCAAGCTGGAAGACAGTGGAAAGAATCGGCAAGTACCAGATTCTCGGTCAGATCGGGCAGGGCGCCATGGGGGTCGTCTACAAGGCGCTCGACCCGTTCATCGAACGAGTGGTGGCCGTCAAGACGATGTCCGCCGACCTGGATGCCGACCCCGAAGTCCGCGCCCGCTTCTTCCGAGAGGCGCGCTCCGCCGGCCAGCTTTCCCACAAGAACATCGTCACCATCTACGACCTCGGCGAAGAGGGGGGCAAGGCCTACATGGCCATGGAGTTCCTCGACGGCGAGGACCTCAAGAACATCATCGGCCGCCGCGAGACCTCCCGCTGGAACGCAAGCTGAGGCTGATGCGCGACCTGCTGGAGGGGCTGGGCCATGCGCACAAGCGCCAGGTGATTCACCGCGACATCAAGCCGGGCAACGTCCACATCACCCGCAGCGGCGAGCTCAAAATCCTGGATTTCGGCCTCGCGCACATCTCCTCCTCCGACATCACCAGGACCGGTTCGGTGATGGGAACCCCAATTACATGTCCCCCGACAGATCCGCAGCGAGAGCGTGGATCACCGCTCCGACATCTTCTCCGCCGGCGCGACATTCTACGAGCTGCTCACCTACCGCAAGCCCTTCTACTCCAATTCGCTTCCGTCGACTTTCTTCAAAATCCTGCAGCAGGACCCCGAGCCTGTCGAATCCGTCTCCCCCGATATCCCCGCCGAGTTCTCCGCCGTGCTGCTGCGGGCCATGGCCAAGGACGCCGCAAAACGCTATCAGGACGTCGAGGAGATGATCCGCGACCTCGAAAGCCTGTCCAGACTGCTCCGGGAACGGGAGAAGTCCGTGCGCCGGGAGACGCGGCAGACGCTCGGTGAGATCGAACAGCTGGTGAACGAAGGCGGCCCGCTGCTGGAGAACGAAGCGCCGCAGCTGCGCAGTCGCGGCCTGATGACGGTCCCCGACTCCACCCCCGCCGCCCCGGGCGACCCGGAGGCGACCCTGCTCAGCGCGTCCGGGGGAGGGTACCTCGGGGCGCTTGCCCTGCGCGAACGCGCTCGGAACGAGCTCGGGCGCCTGCGGGGGGTCCTGCAGCAGCGCAGGGAGGCGGATCTCCTCCTCGAGCAGGCTCTCGAACTGGAGCGGCAGGGGGATTTCGAGGGCGCCCTGCGGGCGTCGGATCGTGTGATTACAGCGGATCCTGCGCATGCCCAGGCCAACGCCTTGAGCCTACGCGTCAGGCGAACCCTGCTCGAGCGGGTTGCGGCCGAGGCGCAGGAGGCCGCAGCCCGCATCGACCGTCTCGTCGCCGAACACCCGTTTCTGCGGGAATACCTGGAGGAACGTGGCGCAACCAGGTGTTCCAGGGTCGCCCGTGGATCCGGACGCGACCCAGGTCGACGGTGCCGCCGTGCTCGAGCGGCGCGACTGGGCGCTGCGGCAATACGACCGGCTCGCGGCGCTCCTCCAGAGGCGCCGTGACCTCGACGAGCGCATCCGGCAGGCCGGGGATTGCGAAGCTCAGGGACGGTTGGCCGAAAGCCTGGCTGCACTGGAGAGCGTCCTGTGCGAGGAGCCAACCGACCGGGAGGCGCTTGCGGCACTCGGCAGGGTGCGCGCCAGGATCGAAGAGGCGGACCGCAGGAAACGCGTGGAGGCGGAGGCGGAGCGGCTCGTTGCCAAGGCAGGGACGCGCTTCGAGCACTCGGATTTCGCCTCCGCCCTTGGACTGCTCGAGTCGGCGCTCGCGCTCGCGCCGCAGCACGCCGGGGCCGCCGACCTGCTGGAGAGGACCCGTCAGAAATTGGAGGAACAGGCGGAGAGAGAGCGCCAGAGCCGCTTGGCGCAGGAAACCCTCGAGGCGGGGCGGCGCGCGCTGGGGGCGGGCGATGTTGCGCGCGCCCGCAAACAGCTCAGCGCAGCGCTTGCACACGATTCTCGGATTGATGGGGCGGCCGCCCTTGCCGACGACATCGCGTCCTCTCGAGGACCGGCTGCGGGCCGAGAAACAGCGGCAGGCCCGCATCGACGGGCTCGCGGAGAGCGTGCGCGAGGCGATCCGCTCCGGCGACGACAGGAAGCGGCGCGCCGCCTCGAGTCCCTGATGCCCTTGGATCCGGACCCCGGCGAGGCCGGCGCGCTCCGGGTCGCGATAGAGCAGGCACGCGCCCGGCGCGAGGCCCGGGAGAAGGAGACGAGGGAGAGGATGGCCGCGGCCCTCGCGCGTGGCGCCGAGGCCCGCGCCGCCGGCGATTTCGAGGGGGCCATCCGGCTGGCTCGGTCGGTCCTGGCGGAGGACGCGTCCCACGCCGCGGCAGCCGAGCTGCTGCGGCTAGGAGAACACGACCTGGAGCTGCAGCGGCGGCAGCAGGAGCTCGAACGGGAGGTGCGGGAGGTTCTGAAACGAGCCGAGTCGCAGGCCTCCGCCGGCGACCTGCCGGGAGCCGTCGGTCTCCTGGAGGGCGCCGCCCCGCAGGTCGCTGCGGCCCAGGAAGTCGATGGCGCTGGGGGCGTACCGCGACGACCTGCGCCGTGCGAACGAAGCGCGCGCCCGGGCCGAGCGGGAACGGCGTGAACGCGTCGCCGGCATCCTCGAGCTCTGCCGGGCGGCCCTGGCCCAATCGGATTTCGAGAAGGCGGCCGAGCACGCGCGGGCCGCCCTGGTGGAAGATGCGGCATCTGTCGAGGCGGCCGACCTGCTCCGAACCGCCAGGCGCCAGCTCGACCTCCGTCGCCGGCAGGAAGAGCTGCAGCGCCAGGCAGCGGGGCTGGTCGAACGGGCCGACGCGCTGGCCGCCCGCAGAGGGTCCGGCGGCCGCGGTTTCCCTCCTCGAGCAGGCGGAAGCCGGGGTTGCCGCTCTCCCGGCCGTGCGGCAGGCGCTCGAGCGGCACGCGGCATCCCTCAGGCTGCAGCGGGAGGCGGAGGCGAGGGCGGCCGAGGTGCGCCGGCAGCTGGAGAACGCGAAGAAAGCGTTCGACCGGGGAGACGTCGACACCTGTGTCCGCGCCGCCGAAGCGATCCTCCGCCTGCAGCCGGCGCAGGCGGACGCGCTGGACCTGCAACGCCGTGCGGCCGCACTGGCGGCTGCGCGCAAGGCCGAAGAACGGCGCCGCGCCCTGTCGGCCGAAGCCCTGCGCGACGCGGAGCGGGAACTCCAGGGATCGCGTTTCCAGGCCGCGCGGCAGGCGGTCGACAGGGCGCTCGGCCTCTGGCCGGGAAACCCGGACGCGCATCGAATCGGGCTCGACGTCGATCGAAGGCAGGCCGACTCCGTCGAGCGCACCCGCCGCGAGGAAGGCGCCCGGAGACTCATGGCGGGATCGGACGACAAGCTGGCCCGGGGAGACCTGGACGGGGCGAGACGCGCGCTGGCCGCGGCGGTTTCGACGTGGTCCGAAGTGCCCGGCGCGGCCGCGTTGCGCAAGAGGATCGACAGGCAGGAACAAACTGTCCGCACCGTCGTGTCCGGGTCCTCGCGGCGCCGAGTACTGCCCTATGCCGGATTCGGCATCGCGGGCGCCTTGGCTCTCGCGTTCGGCTTGGTGTATTTCAGGAGCGGCGCATCCGCGCCCGAGACGCGGACCCAGGTCGTGAACGCCGTCCCGCCTCGCGCGCTGTCTCTGCCCGCCGCGGAGCGGCAGGGTTCAGTGATCATTGCGCCCCCCCTACCCCATACCCGGCCTGCCGTGAAACACGACGAACCGGCCGCGGCTGCACTGACGGCCGAAGTCGCCCGGCGCAACCGTGCCGCTCGACGGTTCTACGAGGCGGGCAAGTACGACGATGCCATGAAGGCGCTCGGCCAAGTGTTGGCGATTGCCCCCTCCGACGGCGACGCCAAGCGCATTGCGGGCCCAGCTCGAGCAACATGAACGCAGCGGGGCCGAGGACGCTTTGGGCCAGATGGCGGAAGCCAAGTTTCGCGCGAACAGTTCCAGCGCTCCGACACTGGCGCCCCAGTCCTATACGGGGGCGCAGTCGGTCGAAAGTGAGGCCATGCGCTTATACGGGGAGCGCCAGTACGCCAAGGCCGCCGCCAAGCTGCACGACGCTGTGAGCCTTTACCGCGCCGCCGAAGTCGAAGCCGCGGGCGCGCGGGCGTCCGAACAGGAACGCGCGCGCTCGGCCGAGCGTACCGTGGCGGACCGGTCGCGGCAGGGATTCGAACAGGCGCGCGCGAAAGCCGCGGCCGCCGGCGCCGATCGGAAGGCGGCGGATGCGTTCCGGGACGCGACGGAGCTCGGCGACCAGGGACAGACGAAACTGGACCGTGGCGACTTTGGTGGGGCGCGGTTTGCCTTTGAAGCTGCCGCCACCGCCATGCTCCGCGCCGGCGAAGCGGCCGGGAGCGATCAGCGGGACTGGGACGGCCTGCGCAATTCGCGCGACGTCCCCGCGCTCCAGGCCTTTGCCAAGAAGTACCCGGGAAGCGCCCTGGCCGAGCAGGCGCGGCGCCGCATCGAGCAGCTCGACTGGGAGGCCGTCAACAAGAAGGACCTTGCTGCCCTGAGGGGATTCGTCCAGAAGCACGGCGACAGCCCATACGCCAAGCAGGCCTCGAGCCGAAATCGGGAAGCTCGAGCAGGCGGATACCGTCGCCGCCGACCGGCAGGCCGTCCGCGAGGCGCTCGCCCGGTACGCCGCCGCCTATGAGCAGATGGATGCCGGGGCGCTGCAGGAAGCCTGGCCGGCGATTCCCCGTGACACCCTCGGCACCATCTCCGCCTCCTTCAAGAGCGCCCGTTCCACGCGCATGGAACTGCGGCCGATCGACGAGCCGGCCATCTCCGGCGCAACGGCCGTCGTATCGTGTCAGAGGCTGATTTCCCAGACCTTCGACAGGAAACCGCTGGAAGTGCAGGACCGGATCACGGTGCGACTGCGCCGCAGGGGCGCGGCCTGGGTCATCGACTCAGTTCAGTAGCACCGGTGTGCGCCCTGATCCGGCGCCCCCCGGGTAGGCCGGCATTATGAGACGGTGCAGGTGGCTTCAACATGAAAGGAGGAGGGCACCAATGTTCACAAGGGCGCTTCTGTTTGCGGTATTGTCTCTCTTCGCGTTTTGCCCGCTCTCGCTCGCGCAGGCGGGGGGGGTGTGCGCGACCGGTTCGAAACTGGGATGCCTGATCCCGAACGTGTTCGGGCAGACCGGCCTCACGCTTCCCAACAACTTTCACCGGGCCCACTTCGACAACGATTTCCAGGCGAACTTCACGCCGCTCAACAGCGCGATCGCCAGCCAGCTCACGCTGCTGCCGCTTGCGTCCCCGGCCTCGGGGTTCACCTATAGTTTCGACCGGACCGCGGGGGTGTACACGCGCTCCGCCGAGAGTTTCGGGCCCGTGCTGACCGAGCGGGCGGAAACGATCGGCAAGGGGAAGGTGTTCTTCGGGGTTACCTACCAGCGGTTCGGTTTTGACAAGATCGATGGTTTTGACGTCAAAAACTTTCCCGCCGTGTTCCTGCACTCGGGCGAGCCCCCGGGCGATTTCGAGTTCAAGAAGGATTTCATCACCACAGTGAACTCGGTGGAGCTGAAGGTGGATCAGTTCACCCTCTTCGGCACGGTCGGGGCGACGAACTGGCTCGACGTCTCCCTGGCGGTGCCGATACTGAAGGTGAAGATGGGGGTGCACTCGGATGCCACCATACATAGGATCGCCCCGCCGAGCCCGGTATTCGGCCAGGCGCACTTTTTTGACGCGGCGGACCCGGAACACAGCACGCGCGCGCTGTTCTCGGACCAGAACGACGCCAGCGGCATCGGAGACATCCTGCTGCGCGTGAAAGCGACGGCGTATCACGGCGAGAATGCATCGGTCGCGCTCGCGACCGATGTGCGGCTTCCGACGGGGGATGAGCTCGACTTCCTCGGATCGGGCGCGGTCGGGGTGAGGCCTTTCGCGGCCGTGTCGTTGCGCGCCGGCCCCGTGTCGCCTCATCTCAACCTTGGCTACCAGTGGAACGGCAAGTCCATCCTGGCGGGAAACATCGCGACTCAGACCAAAGCGCCGTTGCCCGACCAGCTGTTCGTCGCTGCCGGGGCCGACGCGCAGCTGGCCCGCGGCCTGACGTTTTCCGTCGATCTCCTGACGCAGCGGGTATTCGACGGGGCTCGGGTCATCTCGAAGGATTTCATCGCGCCTGCGCCGGACGGGCAGACCTACCACCAAATAGCGCTGGAGAAGGCCTCCTACACCGTGGCGGATGCGGCCGCGGGTCTGAAGTACAACGTCGTCGGACGGTTGCTCCTGACGGCCAACGTGCTCTTCGCTCTCAACTCAGGAGGGTTGCGCGACAGGGTCGTCCCCCTCGTCGGCCTCTCCTACACTTTCCATTGAGCCCGCGGCGCGTTTCGGTGGCCTGCGGACTAAAAATCCGAAGCCAGGATGGTGCGTACCACCTGCCGCGGGGCGTGCTTGCGCGCGACGAGGATCAAGGTGCGGCCGAGGAGCAGCGGCGCCGATGTGAGCACCCGGCGGATCTGGCGGTTCGCCTGCCGCTGGCGCGGGTCGGTTTCCTTGCGCATGGTCCGGCGCGTGTACAGGCGCACGAGCGGTCGCAGGAAGTACAGCCCGATCGCGCTGCGCCGCGCGAAATCCGTGGTCACGGTTGTGATCTCGAAGCCCTGCGTATGCAGCATGTACCGGAGTTGATAGTAGGTGACCGGGTTGATGTGGTCGAAAACCGGGACCTGGCTGAATTCGTTGATCGGGCGCGGCACCAGCGAGTAGAAGCCGGAGAGCAGGAACTTCAGCCGGGACGCCAGGTTCAGGATATTCGGGGTCGAGAGCACGAGGTGGCCGCCTGGGGCGAGTACGCGATGGCACTCGCGCACGAAATGGAACTGGTCCTGCAAGTGCTCGATCCCTTCGATGCAGCTTACGAATTGGAATCGCCCGTCGTCGAGCGGAAACTGACGGTTGAGGTCGACCCGGATGCAGGGAATCGAGCCTACCTTGAAAAACGCGGGGTCGATGTCGCCGGCCGTTACGGTGTAGCCGAGCTTCTGGAGCTGCCACGCCAGCGCCCCTTCGCCTGCGGGAACCTCCAGGAGGTTGCCGCGGTGCGGGAAGCTGTCGAAAAGGTCGAGCACCTTGCGATGCGTTCTCTCGTGGGCGATGATCTGCAGGTGGTCGTACAGCAGTTCCGGTTCGGCGGCCGCGGTTTGCCGCGCGTATGAAGGCATATGGGCTCCGGGTATGGCTGATTGATAACAGACCCTCCGGGAACTTGTCAACATGGCAGCCCTGGGGGGGCACCGGCCAGGCGACGGCTTGGGGGCGCGGCAAGGGGGGTGATTGTGCTTGAACCGACCGCGGCGGTTCGTATAGGGTTGCCTTGAAAAGGCCGGAAATGCTCAAGATAGACTACGCACTGCAGCCGTCTTCCCTGCAACCCGCGATCGACAGGCTGTGGGAGGTATCCGCCCCCAAGATCCTGGCGATCGAGAAGTCTGCCGAATCCTGCTCCGGAGCGCCGGTCTTCACCGCAGCCGGGGTGTACACGTCGCGCGGGTGGACGGAATGGACTCAAGGGTTTCAGTACGGGTCCGCCATCCTGCAGTTCGACGCGACCGGGGAGGCCCGCTTCCTCGAGTTGGGCCGGAGCCGCACCCTGGAGCGCATGGCGGGGCACGTCACGCACGCGGGTGTGCACGACCATGGGTTCAACAACATCAGCACCTATGGCAACCTGCTGCGCCTCGCGCGCGAATCAAGGTTCGACGCCTGCGCCTGGGAACCGAGGTTTTACGCGCTGGCCCTGGGCTGCTCCGGAGCCACGCAGGCCCGCCGTTGGACGCCCCTTCCCGACGGCGACGGCTACATCTATTCTTTCAACGGGCCGCATTCTCTGTTCATCGACACGATCCGCACCCTGCGCGTCCTGGGCGTTGCCCATCAACTGGGCCACAGGCTGGCGGCGGAGAATGACCGGCGTATCTCCCTGCTCGAGCGCCTCGTCCGGCATGCGCGCGCTACGGCCCGCTATGCGGTCTACTACGGCGCAGGGCGCGATGCCTACGACGTCCGCGGCCGCGTAGCGCACGAAAGCATATTCAACGTCCGGGACGGCAATTATCGCTGCCCGGCGACGCAACAGGGCTATTCGCCTTTCACCACGTGGACGCGCGGGCTGGCCTGGGCCGTCTGCGGCTTTGCCGAACTCCTCGAGTTCCTCGACGTCGTTCCGGAGTCCGAACTGCAACCCTCCGGGGGGAAAGCCGAGGCCACCGCCTTCCTGCTGAAGGCTGCTGAAGCCGTGTGCGACTACTACATACAATGTGTTCCGACCGACGGCGTGCCTTATTGGGATACCGGCGCGCCCGGTCTCGACCGCGACGGCCGTCACCTCGACGTTCCATCGGACCCGTACAACGATCGGGAGCCGGTGGACAGTTCGGCAGCGGCCATCGCTGCCCAGGGCTTCCTGAGGCTCGGGGCGCACCTTTCGAAAAAAGATTCCGGACCGTCCGCCGACAGGTACAATCGGGCGGGCC
Organism: uncultured Acidobacteriota bacterium; assembly: GCA_963773605.1. Lineage (GTDB taxonomy): Bacteria > Acidobacteriota > UBA6911 > UBA6911 > UBA6911 > CAVZBT01. Next base: position 124,785 of record CAVZBT010000016.1, on the reverse strand, counting down.
TCACCATCCTGCGCACGCTGCTCGCGGAGCCCTATCTCAGCGTCGACGAGGGGCACCAGGGACTGCTGCTCCATTCCGTGTATCACCGGCCGAACGGGTGGGACTACATCCCGCCCGGCCGAAAGATCCCGTGCGGCGAATCCACCATGTGGGGCGATTATCACCTCCGCGAGGCGGCCCTGTACGTGCAACGCATCAGCCGCCGGGAGCCTTACCTCAGTTTCGGGCTGAAAGTCGCACCCGGGGAGCGGAGCCTGTGAAAAGAGCGGCCCTCGTCACGGGAGGCGCGCGCGGCATCGGGCTCGGCATCGCCCGTGCGCTGTCCCTGGAGGGATATGATCTCGCGCTCTGCGGCGTCCGACCCGGGCGGGATGTCGAACCGGTTGTCCGGCAGTTGAGCGACACCGGGGGGCGCGCCTGCTATTTTCAGACCGACATCGGCGACCCGGAGGCGCGCCGGAGGTTGGTTTCCGGTGTGCGCGAGACTTTTGGGTGCCTGCACGTCCTGGTCAACAATGCCGGCGTGGCCCCGGCCGAGCGCCGCGACCTTCTGGAGGCCACCGAGGACAGCTTCGAGCGGGTGATGCGCACAAACCTCCAGGGGCCCTACTTCCTCACCCAGGCCGTGGCGCGCTGGATGATAGAGCAGAAGAAAGACGCCCCCGGTTACTCGGGGTGTATCGTCAACGTGTCGTCGGTCTCGGCGACGACGGCCTCCACCAACCGGGGTGAGTATTGCATTTCGAAGGCCGGTGTCGCGATGGCTACGTCGCTCTGGGCGGCGCGGTTGGCGGAGTTCGGAATTCCCGTGTACGAGATTCGTCCCGGCATAATCGAGAGCGACATGACGGCCGGGGTGCGCGAGAAGTACGACGCGATGATCGGGCAGGGACTGCTCCCCCAGGCTCGCTGGGGCACCCCGGAGGACGTGGGGAAGGCGGCGGCCATGCTGGTGCGCGGCGAACTCCCGTATTCGACCGGCCAGGTAATCCAAGTCGACGGGGGCTTCTCCGTACGCCGCCTCTGAGACCGCAGATCGTCAGCGGCGGGCGTGGCGGGCGGCGCCTGGCCCAGGCACCGCACGATACGTCTACGGGACGGAGAGTTTGACGAGCTGCTTGCCCATGTTGTGGCCCTGGAGCATGCCGATGAACGCGCCAGGGGCGTTTTCAATGCCTTCGACGATGTCTTCCCGGTACTTTAACCGGCCTTCCTTCAACCACTGCGCCAACTGCTGCAAGCCTTGCGGATAGCGGTCCGCAAACTGAAAGACCAGGAAGCCCTCGGCCCTCGCCTGCTTGACCAGCAGCGCAGGCAAAAGCCGCGGTCCCATTTCAGGTTTCTCCAGGTTGTACTGGGAGATCTGGCCGCACACTGCGATCCTGGCCTTCGGTCTGAGAAGCCGTAAGACCGCGTCGCTTATCGGCCCCCCGACGTTGTCGAAGTAAACGTCGATGCCCTCCGGGCAGATCTCCCGCAGCACTTCGTAATAGTTCTCCACACTCTTGTAGTTGAACGCCGCGTCGAAGCCGAGTTCTCCGACGATGTAGTTGATCTTCGCATCCGACCCGGCGATCCCAATGACCCGGCAGCGTTGGATTTTCGCAATCTGCCCCGCGACAGAACCGACGGCTCCGGCCGCGCCCGAGACCACGACAGTATCCCCCGCGCGCGGCTGGGCGATCTCGAGCATGCCGAAATACGCCGTGAGGCCGGGCATCCCCAGCACCCCCAGGGCCGTCGACACGGGGGCCAGGTTCGGATCCACCTTGCGCAGGTCAGTTCCGTCGGAGACGGCGTATTCCTGCCAACCCAGCCGACCTTCGACAATATCCCCCCTGCGGTAGTCCGGGTGTTTGGATTCTATGACCTTGCCGACGGTCCCTCCGACCATCACGCCGCCGATTTGCACTCCCTGCGCGTAAGACCTCCCGTCACTCATGCGGCCCCTCATATAAGGGTCGAGTGACAGATAGACAGTGCGGATGAGCATCTGACCGTCCGAAGGCGACGGCACGGGCGCTTCCACCAGGTTGAAATCGGTTGCCTTCGGGTAGCCCACTGGACGAGCTGCAAGCGTGACCTGCCGGTTGATCGACATGTAAGGATCCTCCACCGAGAATGATAGAATATCCGAAAGAGACTGCATATGCCTGATCAATCGACCACCCTGTGAGTGCGGCTTCGCGCAACATCGAGGATCTGTTTGCAGTGCGCGCGGCGCTTGCGCAGAGAATCGAGGTAAAATCCCGATACTGGTTTTCTTCGAGCCTTCGAGTCTACGAAATACTACCCACTGGAAATCCGGGCCGCAAAGTACGGATAATGCGCCGGTATCGGGATCCGATAAGCCTTAGGGGGATTTCATGACTGATGACCGGAGAATCGCAGTTGTCGGATTGGGCTACGTCGGGTTACCCATTGCCGTCGCTTTCGGCAAGCGACGGAAGCTGATCGCCTTCGACATCAACACCCAGCGCATCCGGGAGTTGATGGGCGGCTACGATCGCAACCACGACGTCGCCAGCTCGGATTTCGCCGGCGGGATGGCCGAATACACCACCGATCCCTGCCGGCTGCGGGAGGCGGATTTTATCATTGTGGCGGTCCCGACCCCGGTGGACGACGCGAAGCGGCCGGATCTGACCCCGCTTGTCCGTGCGTCGGAAACCGTGGGACGCAACCTGTCGCCGGGCGCCATCGTGGTCTACGAGTCCACCGTGTATCCGGGGGCCACGGAAGAGGTGTGCGTCCCGATTCTCGAAAAGGAATCCGGATTCACGTGCGGCAGGGAGTTCAAAGTCGGTTACTCGCCGGAGCGCATCAATCCCGGGGATCACGAACACACCTTCACCCGCATTCTCAAGGTCGTTTCCGGCCAGGATCAGGAGACGCTCGACATCGTGGCCGACGTGTACCGATCGGTCGTCGAGGCGGGCGTGTTCAAAGCGGCGGCGATCAAGGTAGCCGAGGCGGCGAAGGTCATCGAGAACACGCAGCGCGACCTGAACATCGCACTCATCAACGAGCTCGCCATCATCTTTCACCGGATGAAGATCGACTGCAACGACGTGCTGGCCGCTGCCGGGACGAAGTGGAACTTCCTCCGGTTCTCCCCGGGACTGGTCGGGGGCCACTGCATCGGGGTCGATCCCTACTACCTGACCCACAAGGCCGAACAACTCGGGTACATACCCCAGGTGATTCTCTCGGGCCGGCGCATCAACGACGGCATGGGCGTTTTTGTAGCCAAGGAGGTGGTGAAGCTCGTCCTGGCCCGCGGCGGGGTCACGTTCGACGGCGGCCGCCCCATGGTCACCATCCTCGGGCTCACCTTCAAAGAGAACGTGAGCGACCTGCGCAATACCCGGGTGATCGACATCCTGCAGGCGTTGGGTTCCTACAGCCTGGACGTGCAGATCCATGACCCGCTCGCCCACCCCGAGGAGGCGGAGCACGAGTACGGCATCCACCTCACCCCGCTCGAGAAACTGAAGCCGGCCGATGCCGTCGTCGTCGCCGTCGCCCATGACGCGTACGCAGCCGGGGGCTGGGACCTGGTCACAGGGCTGCTGCACGGGGGCCAAGGCGTCGTGGCCGATGTGCGCAACATGCTCCCGCGCGATTCCAAACCCGAAGGCGTCAGCCTCTGGCGCCTGTAACCTGGGGGTTCCCCGGATGACCACCTTGCGCAGAGTCACCAGGGCCCTGAGCATCTCGGAGGAGTACCCGGTCGCTCAAGCCAACCGGCTCGCGTCCAGGTTCCGCCTTCAGCCCCCGATAGAGGCCTACGATTTTCCCGAAAAGGGCAACATCAACCAGCACACGTACCTGTTGACCGGCGGTCACGCCGGGCAGGGGCGCGAGTACTTGCTGCAGCGGATCAACCAACAGGTTTTTACCCGGCCGCGCTCGGTGATGCACGCAATGGTAGCCTGCATCAATGCCCAACGGGAATGCCTGGTCCGCACCCGGTTAAGGGAAGACGAGGAGTGGGAGACGATAACGCTCGTCCCGACGCGCGCCGATGAGCCGTTCCTCGAAGTGACGGATCATCGCGGATACGGCTGCTGGCGCCTGATGGTCAAGATCCCCGACGCGCGCACCTTCAAGAGCCTTGGCGAAATCCGCGATCCCGACGAGAGGCTCCATATTGCGGCGCAGGCGGCAGGCGGGCTGTCGCTGTTCGGGTATCTGACCTCCGGCATGGACATCTCGGGGCTGGAGAATCCACTTCCGGGCTACCGGGACACACGTCTGTACTACAACCAGTTCTTCTCGGTGCTGGAGGGGAACCGGGACCTCGAGCAGGCGGCGCGCTGGCTGCCGGCGGACCCGTTGGTCCGGCAGAGTACGGAACAGCATTTCCTCCTGCACCTGCCCGACGGGGAGTACCGACGGCGCATGGGTGACCCGGATCTGCAGAGGTTCCTTGGGCTCGTCAGGCACGAGGAGGCCTTTGGCATGACGCTGCTCCGCGGCATGGAGTCCGGTGTGATCCGCACGGTCGCGATCCACGGGGACACGAAGCTCGACAATTTCCTGTTCAACGCCCGGACGCGCCGGGTGAAGGCGCTGGTCGACCTGGACACGATCATGCCTCACACCTGGCTAGCCGATTGGGGCGACATGGTCCGGTCGCTGGTCAACGTCGCCGGCGAGAAGGAGCGGCACCTGGACAAGGTCCAGGTCGACATGGGCGTGTATCGGGCCGTGGCGCGTGGCTTCCTTCGGTCGGCGCGGAATCTCCGGGCCGCGGAGGTCGACCGCATGCCCGACGCCGTCGAGATCATCGCGCTGGAACTCGGCTTGCGCTTTTTGATGGACCATCTCCGGGGCGACAGCTATTTCAGGCTGGGTGCCGCGGATGCGCCCGACCTCAACAAGACGCGCGCCATGGCCCAGCTCACGCTGTTCGACAGGTTGCGCGCCAAGTCGTGTGAAACGAGGCGCTGCATCGAAGACCTCAAGTCTGAGTTCGGCGTCGGGACAGCGCCGGGGGACGGTCGATGAGAGAGCTGAAAATCGGGACCTCCTGGGTGCGCGGCGTCGTCGGGGAAGCCCTTACGCCCGAACTGATCGTCAATTTCGCCTGTGCGTTCGGCACGTGGTGCCGAGGTGGAACCGTCGTCATCGGGCGCGACACGCGCCGGTCTTCGTCGGCGCTGAGGGCCGCCGTAACGGCCGGGCTGCTGTCTAACGGCTGCGAAGTGGTCGATCTGGATGTCTGCCCCAGCCCCCTGATTTCGTTCGCTGTCCGGGAGACCGGCGCCGACGGCGGCATCTCGATCACCGGGAGTCACAATGACGCGAGCTGGAACGCGCTGAAGTTCACGGGCCCCGACGGGGCGTTGCTCAACGCGGTCAAGAGCGAGGAACTCCTGGACATCTACCACGGGTCGAATTTTCTGCTGGCCTCCTGGGACAAGCTTCGCCCCGTGCAGCGGGAAACGCAGGTAATGGACCGATACCTGGACCAGCTCCTTGCGGCGCTCGATGTGGAAGCGATAAGGTCCCGGGCCTTGCGCGTGGTCGTCGACTTCTGCAACGGGGCCTGCGGCCCGGCAGCGGGCCGCTTTCTCGAGGCGCTCGGTTGCACGCTTTTGCCCATCAACGAGGAGCCGACCGGGGAGTTCGCCCACGCCCCCGCGCCGAGCGCATCCAACATGCGCCAGCTGGCGGCGCTGATGCGGTGCCTGCAGGCGGACTTCGGGGCGGCGCTGAACATCGACGGCGACCGGATCGGGTTCGTCACCGCTTCGGGCCGCCCCCTGTCGGAGGAATATGCGCTGCCGCTGGCGGCGGGAACGCGTTTGAAACGGCGGCCGGGGCCCGTCACGACCAACTACTCCACGTCGCGCATGATTGAGGCCGTCGCCGCCGGGTTCGGCCAGAAGGTCATCCGGACCGCGGTCGGCGAGAGTCACGTCATCGACCAGGGTCTGGCGGAAAACGCGGTGCTCGCCGGCGAGGGGTCCGGCGGCGTTGCGGCGCTGCCGGTCAGCATGACTTTCGACGCCCTGCTGACGCTCGGATTCGTCATGGAACAGATCGCCGTCAGCGGCGAAGACCTGGCGGGCCTCGTCGACGCACTCCCGCACTACGCGATGCGCAAATACGAGATGCCCTGTCCCCCCAACCTCGTCTACAGGGTGCTGGACCGGCTGCGCGTACATTACGCCGGCCAGTCGCCCGACTGCACCGATGGCGTGCTGCTGGCGGGGCCGGAGGCGCGGCTGCACGTGCGGGCCTCAAATACCGAGCCGCTGCTGCGGATCATCGTGGAAGCGGACAACGCCGGCACCGCGGACGCGCTCCTGGAGGACGCCCTCACCCAAGCACGGCGCTTCACCCACGGTCATGGAGGCACGTAAATGCCGGGACAACTGTCGCTGAAGGTCGGCATTTCGGGGGTTCGGGGCATCATAGGCGAATCGCTGACCCCGCAACTCGTCACCTCGTTCGCGGCCGCCTTTGGCAACTACTGCGGCGCGGGCCCTATCCTGCTCGGGACGGACAACCGGCCCTCCCGCGAGATGATGAAACAGGCAGCCGTCGCGGGCCTCCTCAGCGTGGGCTGCACGCCGGTCGACGTCGGCATCGTCCCCATCCCCGCCCTGATGCTGCACGTGCGCCAGTCCGGCGCCTTCGGCGGCATCTCCATCAGCGCCAGCCACAACCCGATCGAATGGAATGCCCTCAAGTTCATCGGCCCGGACGGCATAGTGCTCCGTCCCAACCAGTCGGCCGAACTGACCGACCTGTACCACCAGGGAGTGTTTTCGCGCGTAGGGTCGAAGGAGATCTCCGATGAGCGCCGCGACGGCACCACGCTGCGCCGGCACAGGGAAGCGGTGCTCGGCTCGGTCGCCGTCCAGGCAATACGCGCGCGCCGGTTCAAGGTCGCCGTCGACTGCTGTAACGGCGCCGCCTCCCAGGCATCGCCGGAATTCCTCGCGGAGCTCGGCTGCGACGTCGTCGAACTGAACACCGACACCCGCAAGCCGTTTCCCCACAGCCCCGAGCCGCTGCCGGAAAACATCGTCGGGCTGTGCGAGCTTGTCCGCGCCGCGGGCGCGGATCTCGGCTTCGCTCAGGACGCCGATGCGGACCGTCTCGCGGTCGTCAACGAGCGCGGCGAGCCGATCGGAGAGGACTGCACCGTCGCGCTCGCCGTGTACCATGTCCTGCGGCGCAATCCCGGGCCGGTGGTCGTCAACGTCTCCACGAGCCGGATGGTCGACGACATCGCGGCGGCCCATGCCGTGCCGGTGTACCGCACAAGGGTCGGCGAGATACACGTGGTCGAAAAGATGCTCCATTGCGGTGCGGTCATCGGGGGCGAAGGGAATGGGGGCGTGATCCTCCCTTCCGTGAATCCGTGCCGCGACAGCTTCGTCGGCATGGCCCTTATTCTGGATGCGCTCGCCGAGCACGGAGGGACGCTTGGCGCGCTGCGCACCCGCATCCCGTCGTACGCCATGGTGAAGGAGAAGCTCCTGTGCGCGGCGCGCGACATGGCTCCCTCCCTGCGGCTGCTCCAGGACCTGTACAAAGGGGAGACGGTAGACCTCACCGACGGGGTCAAGGTGCTGTGGCCGGACCGATGGCTGCACGCCCGCCCCTCCAACACCGAGCCGATCCTGCGGCTGATTGCGGAGGCCCCCACTCAGCCGGAGGCCCAGTCGCTCCTCATGCACGCCATCGAGTGCCTCAGCCCGTCGTAAAGCGGGTGTTGGGTGTCGGGTGTTGGCTGTTGGAATGCTACCGACCGCCCAACACCCAACGCCCAGCTTCAATCGTCCTTGCGCTGCAGCATCTCCGCGACCATGGCTTCCCAATACTTTGCCATGAAGGGAGGATTTTTCATGCTGTCAAGGATATAGGAGCGATCGGCGCGCGACAGGTCCAGCGTCGCCGTAATCATCTCCTCCTGGTAGAAGCCCGCCTCCGCCAGGGGAATCCCGCCGGGCTCACGGATGAAGGACGATCCGCTGGAGGTCTGCTTGCCGTCGGGTGATTCTCCCACGGTGTTGGCGACACAGTGGAAAATCCTGCTGTTGGGTCCGACCGGCTGCTGTGCCCGGCCGGCGGTTCTCTTCCAGCACACCTCCTCGATTTCGTCGGAACTGCACGAAGGCTGGAAGAGAATGCGGGCGCCCGCCATCGCGGGAACGCGGTACAACTCCGGGTGCCGGCCATCCCGGCAGATGACCAGCGTGCAGTGAATGCCGTCAATGTCGAAGAAGGACAGTTTTTCGCCCGCCCGGCAATAGGTCTTCTCGTCGCGTCCCGCGAGGTTGACCTTGGCATACTCGTGCACCACTCGCCCATCGGGGGCGATCACGTGGGCGACGTTCAGGAACCTGTCCACCGTCTTGCGGATGGTTCCGGCGATCACCCAGATCCCGCTCTCGGCGGCGGCGCGGCGCGTCTCGGACAGCGCCGCGTCGACGATCTCGGGCGCGAGCGAAATGAGGTCGGGGAAGTAGTAGCTCGTCAGGCTGGCCTCAGGGAACAGGACCACCCGGCTGCCGCAGGCGGCGGCGGCTTTTATGTAGTGCCGCGTCCGTTCGAGATTCCGTTCCAGCGAGCGCGCCCAGTGCAACTGGACGCACGATACCTGCAGGGCAGAAGGGGTTCCGTTCATTGTGGCCTCCCGGCACGGGAATCGGTGATCGGCAACCGGCAGGATATCAGGCCGAGTTGTTTTGCGAAAAATGTTTAAAGCCGGGCGCCGTAGATTTATTATCTGGACAATCTTGTGGGTTCTCAATATAGGTGCAACAAAAGGGACAGGCTATCGGAGGCGCCGTTTCTCATCCAGTCTCATCGCACTCATTTACCTAGGAGGTGACTGACCCATGAGATCGATTTCTCGGCCCAACACGCGGTTGTGGAATATCCTCGGTCCGATCCTGCTCTGCGGTGCGGCGGCTGCGCTGCTTGCGTGCGGTGGCGAGGTTGCCCCGAAACCCCTGGACATCGCTGCGGACGACACGTGCCTGTTCTGCAAGAAACCCATCCTGGAAAAACGCTATGCCGCCGAGTTCGTCACCAAGGACGGGTTCGTGCGCAAGTTTGACGATGTTGCCTGCATGGTCCAGCATGCCAACAAGGTGAAGAAGGCCAACATCGCGGCCTATTTCACGACCGACTACCCGTCGGGGACCTGGATGAAAGCCGAAGAAGGCGTGTACCTGCGTTCGGACGGATTCAAAAAGCAGGTCGCCGGGGGAATTCTCGGGTACCGCGACAAAGCGCGCGCGGAGGGGATTGCGTCCCAGTACAAGGCTGAACTGATCACGTTCAGCGACATTGTCAAGTAGGGATCGGGACGCCTCGAAAATTGTGCGGCGGCTCGACGCCGCCCCCCTATTCGGGTCGACCGTGTCCTTCGGTGCCTTCTGCCGAAGATGCGTCTAAAGTCACTAGGGCGCGATTCTGGCGGTGAAGGGCTGCGCCGAGGCGCAGCCCGGGAAAGCGGCGTCGAGCCGCCGCACTCCAAATTGCGCTGTTACCCTAAGGCTCCCAGAGCGCCGCAGAGCGGCGGCGTGGGATTACTACGCGGTCCAGATCCTGCAAAGCGATCGTTTCCGGGAAGACCGCACGCGCTTCCGCAACGTGGAGGCTGGTGTCGGGGTAGCGCGCGGAAAAGTGCGTTAGCGCGAGTCGCCGAGCTCCTGCCGTGCGTGCGGTTTCCGCGGCGTCCCGCGCCGTCGCGTGACCATAGGCCGCGGCCAGCGCGCTTTCCTGCGAAGCGTACGTCGCCTCCATCACCAGCAGATCGGCGTCCCGCGCAAGAGCGGTGGCGCCGGGACAGGGTCGTGTGTCCATCACAAAGGCGACGACGCTCCCGGGCCGCATGACCGTGGTCTCCTCGAGGGTGATTTTCCTTCCGTTCACACATACCGAACCGTGCCGTAACAATGCGCCGACGGCCGGCCCCGAGATGCCGGCCGATTCCAGCTTTGACGGAACGAAATGGCGTCGCTCCAGTTCCTCGATCCGGTAGCCGATCGTCGGGATCGAGTGCTCCAGGGCGTGCGCGTATAAGACGTACTTATCCCCGCGCCACAATTCGACCAGACCGGCCTCCGCCGCGCGTACGGCGTGCGGGATCACGTTCAGCTGCGAGTAATAGACCGATGCGAACCGCAGCCGCTCGAAGTAAGGCTGGCCCTCCTCCGGGTAATAGACATCCACCGGGTGCGGGCACCTGTTCAGCGACATGCGCTGGAGCAGTCCCGGAAGGCCCAGGCAGTGATCGCCGTGGAAATGAGTGAGGCAGACGCGGTGGACGCCGCACGCGGAGACCTCGGCATGGATCAGTTGACGCTGGGTGCCTTCGCCGGGGTCGAACAAGAACCCCTCCTCGTCCCAGCGGAGAAAGTAGCTGTTGTGGCTTCTCTCCCGGGTCGGGGTCTGGCTCGCGGTGCCGAGGGCGACGAATTCCCGCTGGCTCATCCGCACAGCATAGCGGATCAGCCTGGAGGTATCAGCGCAAAATCCGTCAGGTCAATCGCCCCCGGCGCCGCGCCCCTGGCCCCTGCCCTCCAGACCTGCCTGACAGCGGCGCCTCACCTCGAAGCCGGGCGGAGCCAAGAACGCAATTATTGAGACCTGACCCCCGGATTGCCACTGGGGTTTTGACCGCGGGGGGAAAGTACCCCATAATCACGGCATGCCCGAACGCAAACGCGCAAAGACATTCATCCTCGACACCAACGTTATCCTGCACGACGCGACCTGCATCCACCGCTTCCAGGAGAACGACGTCGTCATCCCGCTCGCCGTCATTGAGGAGATCGATCACTTCAAGCGGGGGAGCCAGGTAATCAACTTCAACGCCCGCGAGTTCGCACGGACGCTCGATTCGCTCTCAGGAAACGCCGTTTTCGACGGCGGCATCCCTCTCGGGAAGGGGAAGGGAAAGGTCCGGGTCGCGATTACCAAGGGGCTGAGCCCGGAGATCCAGGAAGTGTTCCGCGAGGACAACCCGGATCACCGCATCCTCAGCGTGGCTCTCGACCTGCATAAAAAGGCGCACAGGAACAAGTCGGTCATCCTGGTCACGAAAGACGTGAACCTGCGGATGAAGGCCAAAGCGCTCTGCATCCCGGCGCAGGACTACACGACGGACCGCGTGCGCAGCATCGAGGAGTTGTACAGTGGCAAAGAGGTCGTCGAGGACGTCGACGACGCAATCCTGACGGCGCTGTATCAGCCGCCCTATGAGCTCCCCGCGGCGCAGGCGACGGCGCTCAAGCTCGACCTCGTGCCGAACAAGTATTTCATCCTGCGCAACGCCACCCGGTCGGCGCTCGCGTTTTTCGACACCGATGCCGGCTCGCTGCGAAGGCTGGACAAGGTGGCGGCCTACGGGATCAAACCAAGAAACGCGGAACAGACCTTCGCCATCGATGCCCTGACGCGCACCAGCATCCCGCTGGTGACTCTGACCGGCAAGGCCGGCACCGGCAAAACGCTGCTGGCCCTCGCAAGCGCCATCCAGGTCAAGAAGCAGTACCGCCAGATCTTCATGGCCAGGCCCGTCGTTCCGCTCAGCAACAAGGACATGGGGTATCTGCCGGGCGACATCGAGAGCAAGCTTGCCCCCTACATGCAGCCGCTGTGGGACAATCTGCGGGTCATCCAGAGCCAGTTCGGTGAAGACGACAAGCAGTTTCAGCAGATCGACCAGTTGATCAGGGACGAGAAACTCGTCATCGAACCGCTCAGTTACATCCGCGGCAGGAGCCTGTCGAAGGTGATCTTCATCGTGGACGAAGCCCAGAACCTCACTCCCCACGAAATCAAGACCATCATCACCCGCGCGGGCGAGGGGGCCAAGCTGGTTCTCACCGGCGACATCTACCAGATCGACCACCCCTATCTGGACGGGCAGTCCAACGGACTGTCGTACCTGATCGACCACTTCAAGGGGCAGCGGCTTTACGCCCACGTGAACCTGGAGAAGGGGGAGCGTTCGGAACTGGCTGAGCTGGCCAGCAACCTCCTGTAAGTTCGGGAGTGACTCTTGTGGAAGTGCGGGGCCTCGGTCTTGCCTTCCGGGGTTGCGCGGGACCCGTGAGCATCGGCTAAGGGACTGCGGCCCGGCGCCGGCCCGAAAGCCACGTCGAGCCGCTGCTCTCCACGGCTGTGGGCCGAGGCCGGGATCGGTGAAATTTCCTGCATGCTTCGCAATTTCAGAGGCTCGACGTCTCTAGCGGCAAACCAGGGCCCTGGAGACCGAAACCACGACGTTCACGGCCCGGGCCGGGATGGCTTTGAGCGTGAGGTCCTTTTGCTGGACGGGTCGATAGGGCTGGAGGATGCCGGCGACTTGTTGCGATTGGGTCGCTATGGTCGTCCCCTTTTCATCCTGGTACTCGAACCGGACCTGAATCTCGCAGTACGGCACCATCGCCGTGTTATTGAGGGTAAACGAATGCTGGGCCGCACGGGTCTTCTCGTTGTACCGCCACGATTCCTTCGAGATGCGGATGTACCGATCCGGGTACTGGCGGTAGTACTTCATCAGCTGCGCCTGCGGGTCGATCTTTTGCGGGCCGTGAATCTGGCTTGACCCGCTTGCCGCCATAAAGATGCACGATAGCGCCGTCACCACGCGGTGGGTCATAGGGGGCTCCGCCTATCGAGGGAACTTCTTGGCGGCAGGATAATAAATAGGCAAGCCGGGAGTAAAGCGGAAAATAAGAGGTTCACGGGAACAAATCCTGCGGTTCGTTCGTTGTAACTCCAGGACACCCATGGTTGAGGTGTGCCCGCATTGACAGAAAATTTTCTCTGTGTCTAAACTTGACCTTCGAGGCCTTGCATTCATGGACGCTAGAGCCACGGGCAAAGAGATCATCCTGGCCATCCTGGAAAACATGAGGGAATCGCAGGAACCGCTCCTGTTCACCACGTTGGTCGCGAGCCACTATGATGTCTACCTGCACCGGCAGGACTACGAGCGCCTCGCCGCCATCCTCCCCAGGATTCGGGAAGAGGCGAGGCGCGCGCTGAAAGAGGAGCTGGCCCGTGTCCAGACCACGCGGAAATCCCTGGTCCCTGGCCTCAAACGGGGCGGCCCCAAGACCGAGGCCGCCGAGAGCGACTGGCACGTGAAGTTCCACTTGGATGAAGACGAGGAGCTTGCCCCGGGGGACATTCTCATCGACTCGCGCCTGACACTGCCGCAACAGAAGGAGTTCGGCGCCGGCGCGAAGACCCAGCGCATGGTCACGATCCGTTCGGGAGGCGAAACCAGGAAGCTGAACCGCTCCGCCGAAAATGCGCAGGCAGAGGCCGGCAACCCGGTGGCGCGCCTGACCTACACCGACAAGGAGGGGCAGCGTCGGGAATACCTGATGACCAACCCGGAGATCGCGATCGGGCGCGGGGGCAGGGCCGAGTACTGCGACCTGCAACTGGACGGACCTGCGGATATTTCACGCCAGCACGTCTACCTGCGGCGGGACGAGACGAGCCGGGAGTTCTACATCCAGGACGTCAGTCGCTTCGGCACGGCCGTCGACGGCAACAAGGTCGCTCACAAGGAGTGGGTGCGGATTCCATCGAAGGCCAGGCTCAAGCTTGCCGACAAAGTGGTTATCGATTTCGAGAGTCTATGACGTTTTATTACTGGGCGAGGTACGGGTTCCTGGCGCTGCTGATCGTCGTGGTCGCCTACATCTTCGCCGCGCATCTGTTATCCTCGTCAGGGGAGGACTCGAGATAACCCGTGGCAAACGTTAGAACCGGTGTCACCTGGAGCGCGTGGGCCGAGACAGACCCCGGAAAGCTGCGGGAGAATAACGAGGACCGCGTCTACTGTGATCCCGAGCGCGGGATTTTCCTGGTCGTCGACGGGATGGGCGGGGAGGCGGCGGGGGAGGAGGCTGCCCAGACTGCGCTCGACTGGATCGTACGGCGTCTGAAGCAGGAGACGGGGACCGTCGCGCGGCGCGTGCGCGAGGCGATCACTGCCGCCAACAACGAGGTCTACCGGCTATCCCAGGCCAACGCGGAGTGGCGGGGGATGGCCTGCGTGCTGACCCTCGCCGTCATCGAGGACGGGACGCTGCATATCGGTCACGTCGGGGACACCCGCCTGTATGTCGCCCGAAATCACGCCCTGCGGAAAGTGACTCCGGACCATTCCCCGGTGGGAAGGCGCGAGGACGCGGGCGAAGTGACCGAGCTGGAGGCCATGCGACACCCCCGGCGCAACGAGGTTTTTCGCGACATCGGCTCTCAGCCTCACAAGCCCGACGATCCGGACTTCATCGAGTATATCCAGGCCAGGTTCGAGCCCGACTCCGCGCTGGTGCTGTGCTCCGACGGGCTCTCGGACATGCTGACCTCCGCGGAGATACTCAAGACCGTCGAGCTCAACCCGGGCGATCCCCGCGAGGGCGTGCGGGACCTCATCCGCCGGGCGAATGCCGCGGGTGGCAAAGACAACGTTTCCGTTATCATTGTGGCAGGCGAGGGTTTCGCGGGAGGACGAACGCCCGCCGGTGCCGCACGCGCGGTCACTCCGCCGGACGAACCCCCCGTCATCAGGGTGCGCCGGCGCGCTGCATGGAAATTCGTCCTCGTGGGCATGGCCGTCGGCGCGCTGCTTGCGTTCCTGTTTCACGAATGGCAGGGGCGGCTGCGGCCGCAGGGGCAGCCGGAAGACACACCGCTGCAGGGTGCCGTCGCGCCGCGGATTTTGTCTGTCGACCCCGCCGGCGCAGAATACGCTACGATCCTGGACGCTCTGGACCAGGCGCGTCCAGGCGACCGGATCGTCGTTGCCCCCGGCGAGTACCGCGGGCCGCTCCGGCTCAAGGAGGGCGTGAGTGTCATGGCCAGGTCCCCCGGCGAGGTAGTGGTCCGGGTAGCGCACCCGCTTGCGCTCGACGACGCGGCGGTCATTGCGGACGGGGTCAAGCTGTCCGAATTGTCGGGCATCGTGATTCGGGCGGGTCCGGAATCTGCATTCCCAATCGGGGTCCGGGTCGTGAACTCGGACGTGCGCATGACCAACGTGGAGGTCACGGGCGCCGCGGGCGCGGGTGTGTGGATAGGCGGGAATTCCCGGGCCGCCCTGACCGGCAGCTACATCTACAACAACTCGGGTGCAGGCATTGTTGTGACTGGAACCGCCCGCCCGCGCCTGGTCGGAAACATCATCCAGGGGAACGGTTTCCGCGCCGGCCGGCCCGGTCCGGGGATCGCCATCACCGAGAATGCCGAGCCCGCTGTCCTGCGCAACATGATCTCGGGCAACGCCGCCGAAGGTATCCGGGTGCCCCTGGACCACATGAAGGAACGAATGATGGGGAACTATTTCGGTGCCGGAGCAAAGCCGAATAAAGGCGGCGCGGTGGCTGTAGTGAAGTCCGGGGCGAGATGAAGACCTTCCTCCAAAGCATCGGCGATTACCAGGTACTCGAGAAACTCGGTCGGGGCGGGATGGCCGACGTCTACCTCGCGCTCGACACGCGCAAGAACACGCAGGTCGCCCTGAAGCTGGTCGAGCACGGATCGGGCCAGGACGGCCCGGAAATCGTCGCCGCCGAGAGGCTCGGGGCGCAACTACAGGCGGAACTCTCGAGCGTTGAACCCCGCATCCCGCAGATACACGGCTACGGCGACATCGACGATTTCTTCTTCATAGACATGGAGTATGTAGAAGGGCGGGATCTCTCCGAACTCATCCGGGAGGGACCCGTAGAGCCTCACGAGGCTGCCCGGGTTGCGGCGGACTTGTGCAGCATTCTCGCCGTCGCGCACAGTGCCACGCTGCAGGTGGACGGCAGGGAATTGCGCGCCGTGGTTCACGGCGACATCAAACCGAAGAACATCCGCATCGGCCCCGACGGACGCGTGCGCGTGCTCGACTTCGGCATCGCGAAGGGATTGTCCCTCACCCGGAAGCTCACCAGCAATTTCTTTGGCAGCGTTTCCTACGCGTCGCCGGAGCGGCTCGACACGGGCCGCATCGACGAGATGTCGGACCTGTGGTCGGTGGGGGTAGTCCTCTATGAGATGCTGGGCGGGAAGCCGCCGTTCGAGGCCCCGTCCACCGAAAGCCTTGAGCGCGTCGTACGCTCCCGCACTCCGCCCCAGCCGCTGCCGGATACAGCTCCGCTCGAGTTGCAGCAGATTGCGTTCAAGGCGCTGGCTCAGTCCACCGGCCGGCGGTATCCGACCGCCCGCGCTTTCGAGGACGACCTGCGTGCGTTCCTGGCCGGCGCACCGACCGAGGCTGCCCGCGAGAGCGAAGAGACTCGCCGGACCGATCCGGTCGAGCCGGCGGAGCCGGTCTCGCCTCCGCCGCTCCCCCCCGCGTCTCCAGGCGCCGGGATGGAAACGCGCAGGACCCGGTCCCTGCCGCCTGCCTGGACGCGCCGGCTGAAAATCGCCCTGAAGATCGGGATCCCCGCGCTGGGTCTGGCCTTGCTGGCGCTTTTCGTCCAGGAAGGCATGGTCTACCGGGACGCCGGCCGCCTCGCGTCCGTCCTGGAGAGCGGCCAGCTGGACGGGGACGCGGCCTGGGACCGATACGAGCAGTTGAAGCAGCGCAGCCCGACAGGGCTGTCCACGCTCGTGGTGCGCCTTCCGCTGGAAAAGCTGCTCCTGGAGCGATGCCAGGGGACGGCCGACGAATACAGGGACAGCGACGCCCCGCGGGTGCGGGAGGGGGACTGGGTCCGCTGCAAACGCCTGATGCAGCACGCCCGGGAGCTTGACCCTGCGGACAGGAAAGCCGCGGCCATGCTGTCCTATGCCGACGGCCACATCCTGAGGATAAACAAGAAGGACCCGGAGGCCATTGCCGCATTCCAGCGGGCGGCCGCGCTCAACCCCAAGTGGCCCGACCCGCACCTTGGGATGGCGCGCGTCTACATTTACTCGCTGCGGGATTTTGACCGCGGCACCAGCGAGCTGGAGCGAGCCGAATCGCTCGGCCACAAGCCCGGAAAACGGGAACAGGCGCAGCGCGCCGATGCATTCAAGAACAGGGGCCTGCAGTACTGGCAGGGAGCGGCACGGTTGCGCGGCCAGCCGCAGGAGAAAGACATGCTCTCGCGCGCCAAGGACGACCTGGAAAACGCGCTTTCGCTTTATGCCGAAATCGCCCCGTGGGGGACAGCACCAGCCAAATCCGGCAGGTGCAGGATGCTCTCGACAAGGTCCAGGACCGGCTCGACGTGATCGATCCACCGGGCTCCATCTTCTCCTGGAAATGGTGGAAACGCCTGTAACGCAGTGGATTTTTTTCGTTTCTCTAGCGAGCCGCTGATATGGCCATAACACGGAGCTCCGCCGCAGGCCGGGCCATGTCCCCCGGGCCGCGGCGCGGCTGGACCGGTGTAGCCGGGCGACGGCTCGAGCTCTACCTGCTGCTGGCGACTTCGGTCGCCGTTCTGTCGGGTCTGTACCTCGTCTACGGGGCGCTCAACTCCGTAGTCGCCGGAAGCCAATCGGCTCTTCCGGCACCGCCCCTCAACCTGAACTCGATCCGCAGCGCGGGCGAGCTGCTGCCGGTGCTTTCCTTTCTACCCGATCCGGAGGACCGCAACTTCGCCGCCCGCCGCATCTTCGAACGCCTCGGCGCACGCCCGGTGCACAGCGTCGCCGAGCTGCGCGGTATCCGCGTCACGGGAGACCAGATCCGCAGGACCCGCGGCCGGTCCCTCTTCGCCGCGCGCCTGCAGGATGCGCGCAAACAGGCCCGGCAGGGTGAGAGCGTGTCGGTGCCGCTTTTGTCAGGCGCCCAGTTGCGCCTGTTGAGGCCGTTGGTCGTGGTTCGCTCCCCCGACCAGTTCCGCCGCCAGCTCGTGATCTACGGTTTGCTGTTCTTCATCCCATTTTTTCTGATCCACGGCGTCTGGTCGTACAGGATTTTCGATGGCGACCGGATCGTCCTGCCGGTGGCGCATCTGCTCAGCGGCCTGGGCTTAATCCTGATGGTGCGGCTCCGCGAGCCCCTCCGGGAGGACCTGCTGTTCCCCGATTTTGCCATCGGGGTTGCCCTCGGCTGTCTCGCGCTGCTGGCGTGCAGCCTGCCGGACTACGAGCGCAGCGCGCTGCGCCGCCTCGCGTATATTCCGCTGTTGCTGAGCTTCGTCGCGTCCGCCGTCCTGCTGGTGTTCGGGTCCGGGCCGGGCCTCAGCGATGCGAAGGTGAATCTCAGGCTGGGCCCGCTCTCGGTGCAACCGGTCGAGCTGATCAAAGTCTTGCTGGTGCTGTTTCTGGCAGGCTATTTCGCGAACCGGTGGGAGTTCTTCAGGGAAGCGCGGGAACGTTCGGCTGCGGTACCGGATTGGCTGCGCGGCTTCGACATCCCGCGCCTGAAGTATGCCGTCCCGGTGGCGGTCGCGGCGGGCATGGCCGTCGTGTTTTTCTTCCTGCAGAAAGACCTCGGACCGGCGCTCGTTTTCCTGGCCGTGTTCCTGTCGCTATATGCCATCGCCCGTGGCCGCGCCGTGGCGGCCGTAGTCGGGCTGGGAGTTCTCGTCGCGGCCTTCGCGGTGGGATACCAGCTGAGTTTTCCGCGCACGGTCGTCTCGCGCGTGAGCATCTGGCTGTCCCCGTTCGACAACTATGTTCGTCCCGGCGGCGACCACCTGGCTCAATCCTTGTGGACGTTCTCGTCGGGTGGCTTCTGGGGCGCCGGGCTTGGGATGGGTGAGCCCGGGTCTCTGCCTGCCGTCCACACGGACCTGGTCCTCGCCGCGGCCGGCGAGGAGTTGGGGTTCCTCGGGATTGTCTTGATCTACCTGTTGTACGGTGTTCTCCTGCACCGCGGCCTGAAGCTCTCCCTTGCTGCCCCCGGCCACTACACGTTTTTCCTGGGCATTGGCTTCACGCTGCTGATTGGGCTGCAGGTGGCCCTGATTTCCGGGGGCGTCCTCGGACTCGTGCCGCTGTCCGGAGTGGTCACCCCGTTCCTGAACTACGGGAAGTCCTCGGCCGTGATGAACTTCGCTATTTTGGGGATCTTGCTGGCCATCTCGGCGCGACCGGGTGGGGACGGACGCCACGATCCTTTCCGAAAGCCTGTCCGTTGGGCCGTCCTGGTCTTCGGGGTGATCGCGGCCGCCGTCGTGCTGCAGGCCGCGCGGGTCCAGGTGTTCGGGACCGAGAAGACCATGGTGACCGGCGCCCTGGTCCCCCAGGCCGACGGTCACCGGCGCTACACGTACAACCCTCGCCTGGTGGAGGCGAGCGAGATCATTCCCCGCGGCGCCGTGTTTGACAGGAATGGCATACCGCTGGCGGCCAGCTCAGGCGCCGAGCTGGAGCGGCACCGGGATGAATACCAGCGTCTCGCGGTCGACCCCGCCGCGCTGAATGCCCCGGGATCGATGCGGCGCTACCCGTTCGGGGCGCTTACGTTTCATATTCTCGGGGACCTGCCGACCCGGCTCAACTGGGCCGCGCCCAACACCTCTTACGTCGAACGGGACTATAACGTCACGCTGCAGGGATACGACGACCGCGCATCCATCGTCAACGTCGATGACACGCCGGGAGGTGCGGTCCACCCGGTGCTGCGCCGGGACCTGCGCGAGCTGATCCCCCTGGTGCGCTACCGCTACCGGCCCGCGCACGAGCAGGTGCAGCGCATTCTCCGGCGCGACCGCGACGTTCACCTGACCGTCGACATCCGGCTGCAAAAAGCGGTTGCGGACATCCTTGACCGCCACATCCGCGGCGCCACGGTGGAAAAGGGGGCGGCGCTCGTGATCGATCCCCTTACCGGGGATCTACTGGCCTCCGTGACCTTCCCATGGAAAGGTGCGGCGGAGGCCGTCCACTTGCTGTCGACGAGCGACGAGGAAGCGGATGTGTCCGGGTTCCGCGACAGCCTGCTCGACCGCGCGCGTTACGGCTTGTATCCGCCGGGATCCTCCTTCAAGCTGGTGACCGCGAGCGCCGCGCTGCAGGTGCGCGACAACGTGGAGAACGAGACCTTCGAGTGCAAGAAGCTTCCCGACGGGCGCATCGGCAATTACGTGCGGGGTTGGGGGCGCCCCATTCGCGACGACGTCCTGGACCAGGTGCCGCATGGTACCGTGAACATGTCCAAGGGCATCATCCACTCCTGCAACGCCTATTTCGCCCAGCTCGGCACTTACGTGGTCGGCGCCGAGAGGCTGCTCAGGATGTCGGGGGAGTTCGGCATTCGCGCGGCCTCGCCCGAAACCGCGAAGCAACTGCACGAGGCGCTCCCCCAGGCGTCTTACGGCCAGGGGCAGGTGGTGGCTACGCCGCTGCAGATGGCCCGGGTCGCCGCCGGCATCGCGGAGGAGGGGGTGGTCCACGCGGTCCGCTGGGTGCCCGTCGAGCAGGCGCCTGCAGGCAGACAGGTGATGCCGCCCGAACATGCGCGCCTGCTGGCGGGATACATGCGGGGGGTGGTGACCGAGGGGACGGGACGTTCCGCCGCGACGGCTTCGGTGCCGATTGCGGGCAAGACCGGGACGGCCGAGCTGCGCGACCGGCCGTCGCACGCGTGGTTCATAGGGTTCGCGCCGTACGGCGCGCCTGCACCCGGGGGAAAGAAGATCGCCTTCGCCGTGATCCTCGAGAACGGCCGGTACGGCGGCCGCGTGGCTGCGCCGGTGGCGGCCGACATCGCGAGCGCGGCGCAACGACTTGGAATTTTCGACCGGGAGTGAACGATGAGTTTCCTGGACAAGCTGCTCAGGGCCGAGCAGAAGATTCGGACCCGCATCGACCAGGCGTTCGGCGCGGGCGCCGCGCAGACGCCTCTCGAGACGCGCCGCGCGATCCTCGAGCACGTCGAAGACCGGATCGTCAGCCGCGCGGGCCAACGGGTTTTCCCTTTCGACAGGATCGAGGTGCACTTGCTCGCGCCGGAGGGCGAGGCGCGCGACGTGCTCGTCGCCGCACTCGTGGAGGAGGACTCGCTGGCGCACGACATCCGGCAGCTCCTGACCGAGTTGCGCTGCGACGTGCGGCGCGGGGTGGACGTAGTCGTCGACTTCAGGGTGCCCGATCCGGATACCGATGGGACAAGGCCGTTCAAAATCGACTACTCCAGCGCCGAACGCCGCGCGCGTCCGGAACGACGCGCGACACCCCAGGTCGAGTTCACCGTCGTGAAAGGGGAGGCGGAGCAGCCCGCATACCAGTTCCAGAGGGAACGCATTCAGATCGGGCGGCTCAAGGAAGTGCTCGACAAAGAGGGACAGGTCGTGCGCAGAAACGACATCGTGTTCCTCGACAACGGCGACGATATCAACGCGACGGTCGGCCGCGCGCACGCGACGATTTTCTTCGCCGCCGACAAAGGAGAGTACCGCATCATGGACGAGGTGAGCCGCTACGGCACACGCGTGTTCCGCGAAGGCCGCTCGATCGAAGTGCCGGGGGGCAACCCGCGCGGCATCCGCCTCACGCCCGGCGACGAGATCTATCTGGGCCAGGCCTGCCTGAAGTTCGTGGAGAAAGCGTAAAGAAGAGCCTAACCGCAGAGACGCGAAGATCGCAGAGCGCCCCCAGACGACTGGTAGCCGCCCTCGCAGCCAGGGAGTTACAGGTTGTCCTTATCCATCGACCATGCGAACAGATGTATCGCCGCACTTGGGGATCTTGAGCGTTATCCTGGTCCCTGTGCCGGGCTGACTCCACAAATCCAGAGAGCTGTTCATCATCCGGGCGCGCTCATACATCGTTGCCAGGCCCAACCCAAGATCCTCCTCACGGTTGGGATCGAAGCCGCTACCATCGTCCTCCACGATCAGCGTGAGTTCGTGCTCGCTTTCCTTAATGGAAACTGACAGATGGCTTGCGTGCGCGTGGTTTTCGACGTTTTCCAGAGCCTCCTGCAGGATTCGGTATGTGAGGATCCCCTCGGCCCCTTTGAGAAAATGGCCGACGTCGTCGATGGTCACCGTCGTGTTCAGACCAGAGTCTCTGGCGAAGTTGGAAACAAGTCCGCGTGCAGCAGTAGTGAATCCCAGATCTTCCAGAACCGCGGGACTCAAATCCCGCGACAGACGTCGGATATGCCGAACCACGTCGTCGATATGTTCAGACGCGGCGCGAAACTCATGCTGCGCAGCGGCCTGATCCCGGTTAATGAGCAGCTTCAGCCGCAGTTTCAGCGCAATCAGAGACTGACCCAGGTCCTCATGCAGTTCGCGCGAGACGCGTCGCCTCTCCTCTTCTTGTACTGTCAGAAGCTGCGCCGACAGCAGGTGCAGCTGTTTTTCAGATTGCCGCAACGCCGCCTCAGCTTCCCGGCGCTCAGCTATCTGTTCTTCCAGCTGCTTTCCAATCCGGAATAGCTCCGCGATATGCAGCCGCATCGGACGAAACGTGAACAGATACAAGAGAGGAAACAGCACCACGATCAGCAGCAATGCGTCAAGGAGGGCATGTTGCCATACCGTCAATCGTTCACGAAAGATCGCGAGAAACAACATGACCCCGGTTTCGGCCATGAAGATCGCTATCGCCGTCAGGATAAAAAGCAGGGTGGGTGTTTGTGAGATAGTCGGTCGCGCCAGATTCGATTCCGGGAGCCCTTCGACGACCGTCTTCTTGGCCATGATTTGCTCCGCGCCTCACGCACTGTGGACCATAGCTACGGCAGGAATACAAGAGAGCGCCAGAGGGCCGTCAGCACCCCATGGGAAAATGGTGTCCGTCCGATGGCGCGGCCAAACACGACCCGCTTCCCGCTTAAGGCCGCCCGTTGCACAGGCGAGTTGCCAGGAAGGACTGGAAGCCGGGGAGGTCCTTCCAGCCCACCGCACAGCGCGTCTTCTTCCCTTTGGCGTCGACCGCGGTGAAACCGTCATCGGTCACCTTGAGCCCCACATCCTCCATGACGAGCATCTTTTCCGACAACGCCAGATAGACCGCCACCGTGTCGAACAGCACCGAGCTCGCCGTGTCGGCCCTTTGTGGCTTGTCGCCGCACCAGATGCGGTAGTTCTCGATGACGGCCTGCGCCAGGGGGTGGCTGCAGTTGCGCACGGCCGCGTACTTGTTACCCTCGAGGCGCACGAGGCCGCACGTATCGAGGGGCGTAATCGTGACACTCCAGGGCGAGGTGAGCGCTCGGCGGAATGCAGCGGGATCGCACTTCACGTTGTACTCGGCCGACGGTTGGGCCGCGCCGTCGTAGCCGCGGTGCACGCTCCCCTGCATGCCCACGAAGCGCGCCCGGCGCGCAATCGACGGCTGGCGCTCGAGCGCGGCCTTGATGTTGGGCACCGGTCCGATGCAGATCAGGGTGACCGGTTCGGGGGACTTCATGATGGCGTCGATCAGCGCCTGCACTCCGTCGCGCTGGATCCTGCCCGGGTAGCGCGCAAGGTCATAGTCCTTGACCCACGGACCCTGTGCTCCCACCGAGTCGCCCGTTTTGATGCCGATGCCGACGGGGACGTCGGTCCGGCGTGCGATTTGGAGCAGGCGCGCGACGATCCTGGCGCGAAACTCCGTGTTGCCGTAATCGGTCGTGACCAGCTTCAGGTCGAACTCGGGCGAGTTGAGCAGCAACGCCAGGGCCCAGGTGTCGTCGATGTCGTCGCCGATATCCGTGTCCAGAATAACTGGGATTTTGCGCCCCTGCGCCCCTGCGGCGCCGCAGAGACAGGCCACAGCCAGCAGCGCCGAACGGGCGACACGCCAACAGCCACGCATTCTCCGCATACCTGCCCCTTCTTCAAGCCCGACTCGAAGACTCAAGGGCTCAAAGACTCCATGTATCTCGGCTAGTATTCACTAAACGCGGCCCGGTGGCGGTCTTTTTTTGTGCTAACCTGTTCGCGTCTATTCTCGAGGGACGGCAATGACTGCAAGCAACGAAGTGCCGGATATGATGCGCGCGCTGGTGCTGGACGGGGTGGGATTTGACCACCTGTCCGTCAGGCGGGTGCCCACACCGCGGCCGGGCCCGCGCCAGCTGCTGGCGCGGGTGGACGCTGCCGGGATCTGCACCTCGCTGATCAAGCTCGTCGAGCAGGGTCCGGACCACAAGCAGATCCATGGCTGGGATGTCGGGAAATGGCCCCTGATTCTGGGCGACGAGGGCGCCGTCACCCTGGTCGAAATCGGCGCGGCGCTGCGCGACCTTTACCGGCCCGGGGAGCGCTACGTCGTTCAGCCGGCCGTCGACCACTGCCCGGTCAACCACCGCGAACGCTACCGCAATGGGGCGCGGGGCATCAACAAGGTGTCGGTGGGCTACACGCTCCCCGGACACCTCGCCGAATACATCCTGGTGACCGAGGAGGTGGTCGAGGCGGGGTGCCTTCTCCCGATCCCGGGTAAGGACTTCCCATACGCCCACGCTGCCATGAGCGAGCCGTTTTCGTGCGTGATCTCGGCGCAAGACCACCACATGCACCTGGTGCAGCCCGACGGCGGCTGCCCGCGCAGATCGGCCAACGGGCTCAAACCGGGCGGCGTGACGGTCATTCTCGGGGCAGGCGCCATGGGGCGCATGCACGTCGACCTGGCCCTCAGCTATGCCCCGCGCGCAATCGTGGTCTCCGAGTGCGTGGCGGCGCGCTGCCGCCAGGTCCAGGGGCTGTTCGGCCGCCGCGCTGCAGCCGGGGGCATCGTCCTGAAGGTCCTCGACCCGGCGACGGAAAGCCTCGCTTCGGTTGTGGACGAGTTGACCGGAAACGCGGGGGCCGACGACGTCATCGTCGCGGTGGGAACGAAGGAAGCGATCGAATCCGTGCAGCAGCTCACCGGGCGCGGCGCCGTTCTGAATCTCTTCGGCGGCCTCAAAAAGGGGGAGGACATCATCGCGCTCGACACCGGGATCGTACACTACCGGGAGATCAACGTGACGGGTTCGAGCGGCGGGTCCCCATGGGATATTGCCCACACGCTCGAGCTCATGGCGGCGGGAAGCATCGATACGGCGGCCCACATCACGCGTATCGGCGACCTCGAGCATGCCGCCGACTTTCTGCGCATGATCATTGCCAGGGAAATCGACGGCAAGGCCGTGGTCTATCCCCACCGTAGCACCAAAGATATTCTGGCGGTCCGAGGCTGGACGGCGGCGCAGGAGCGCGACTACCTTCGCTCGAGTCTTTGAGGCCTGGGTGCGGCCGGAGCCGACCTCCGGCCCATGCCACCGGTCCGATACAACGCCGAGGCCCCGCTCTTGGTGCCTGGCGCGCTCCGTTCTTTGCGTCCCGCGTGATTTTTTCGCAGCTTCCTGGTTCTCGGAGACGAAGCTCACAGGCTGGCTACCAGAGGCCGATGAGCTTCCACCACAACCCACCAACGCCAAGCCAGATCACAAGGTTCACCAGGCTGACGTACAGACCCAGCCGCCACCACGTCGACTGGTCGACATACCCGGCGCCGTAGTAAATCGGGGCCGGCCCGGTTCCGTAGGTCGTCATCGCGGCATTCAGGCTGTTCATGAACCCGAGCACCAGGAGAACCAGCGCCGGGGGTGCGCCCAGGGCGACGCCGACAAGGGCGAGTGGGACGTACAGCGCGGTCGCGTGGGCGGTCATCGAGGCGATCAGGTAATGGGAATAAATATAGGCGATCACCAGGAGTACAAACCCCAGCTCCCACGAGTGTACGCCGCCCAGCCATCCCTTGAGCGTCGACGCCAGCAGCCCGATCACCCCGAGTTTGGCCAGCCCGGCGGCGAGCGACACGAGACCGCCGAACCAGACCAGCGCATCCCAGGCGCCGCGCTCGCGGACGACGTCTTCCCAGTCGATGACCCTCAGCACGACGAGCGCGCTCACGCCGGCCAGCGCCACCGACGTGGCGTTGATGCCTGTCCACTGCCCGGTCGCCCACAGCGCCAGGGTCGACAGGAAGACCCCCAGCATGCGTCGCTCGCCGCGGCTCATCGGCCCCATGACGGCCAGTTCCCTGAGCGCCAGCGCGGCCGCCTCGTCGGCGCGGCGGACTTCCGGGCGCAGCCAACGGTAGATCAGACCCGGCAGGACGACCAGGGACACCACCGCGGGGAGGAGGGCGGCCCACCCCCACCCGAGCCATGTGATGCTGTACCCGAAAGTCTCTTTCGCGAGTTTCAGGATCATGGCGTTGGGCGCAACGGCCGTGAGGAACATGGCCGACGTGACGAGGTTCGTCTGAAACTCGTTGAACATCAGGAATGCCCCGGCGCGGCGCGCGGTGGGGCCCGGTTCCGACCCCAGGCATAGGGCCAGGGATTTCACGACCGGGAAAAGGATGCCGCCCGCCCTGGCCGTGTTCGACGGCGTCGCCGGCGCGATGATCAGGTCTGCGACGGTGAGCGCATACCCGAGCCCAAGGGTGCTGCGGCCGAATTTCCGCACCATGTGATAGGCGATGCGGCGCCCGAGACCGGTGTGGATGAAACCGCGGGCCAGGATGAAGGCCGTGACGATCAGCCACACGGTAGCGTCGGCGAATCCGGCGAGAACGTCCGCTGGCGCCAGCGTGCCCGTGAGCGCGGCCGCCGACACCGCCGTGATCACGACTGCCCCCTGTGGCAGCGGCTGCAGCACGAGGCCGAGGATCGTGCCGAGGAAGATCGCCGTCAGGTGCATCGCGGCCGGCGACAGGTCGCCGGGGGGAGGGGCCCACCAGAGTGCGAGCGGGAGCGCGACCACCGCAACCGCGCGCCAGGGCACACGGGCCCGGCGGGCGGGCTCCGGCCCGGGCCGGATGCCGTGCTGTGCCTGGGCTGGGTGGGTCATGTCGCTTGTCGGTCCTGGGTTGCGAGTTCAGCCCGCGGCTGCGCGGGCACTTCAAATTAACATCCTTCCGCGGGCCGGGCGCACAACATTCCGCGTTATACTCGGATTTTAGCTGGTCAGACGGCGGGCCGGGACGCCGCCCCGGAAAGCGGCCTCGAGACGGTCGAGCCGCCGCACTCCAAAGTATGGAGTGCGGTGCCTCGGCACCGCTGTCTCGGTGTCGCTGGACCGGCAGGCAGCTCCGCAAGGTCGGTGCCTAGGCGCCGACCCCAAAGCGGCGTCGAGCCCTGCACTTTATACGCATCTTCGTGATACGCATCTTCGTGCGAGCGATTGTGCCGCCCTGCATGGGTTACTGCGCAATCCACCCGTACCCGGAGGGCCTGAGACAGGCCCTCCAAAGGGAGACACTCGTGTCTATCGCGTCGAGATGCGTATGAGGTTCACGTCGAGAAGCCGCACTTCCATACGAGGTCGTTCGCCATGCACACTTTTTCAATTGCCGTGATTCCCGGGGATGGCATCGGGATCGAAGTGGTCGCGGAGGCCAGGCGTGTTCTGGACGAGATTTCCCGCCTGGACAGCCGGCTCGCCTTTCCACTTTACCGAGTTCCCGTGGGGCTGCGGCTATTATGCGGAGCATGGTGAAATGGCTCCGCAGGGCTTTCTGAAGACATTGGGTGGCTTCGACGCGATTCTGCTCGGTGCCGTCGGCTACCCCGGGGTCCCCGACCACGTCTCCCTCTGGGGCCTGCTCCTGCCGATCCGCCGCGGCTTCGAGCAGTACGTCAACATGCGCCCAGTCCGAAAACTGCGGGGGGTTGCCGGGCCGCTGCGTGACCCTGGCAGGATCGACTTCGTGGTGATCCGGGAAAACACCGAGGGGGAGTACTCCAGCATAGGCGGGAGACTCCACACCGGTTTCCCGCACGAGATGGCGGTGCAGAATACCGTGTTCACCCGGCTCGGGACGGAACGTATTGTCCGCTACGCCTATCGTTTAGCGGAGAAGTCCGCCCGGCACAGGCTGTGCGGGGCGACCAAATCCAACGGGATTAACTGGACCATGCCGTTCTGGGACGAGATCTTCAACCAGATCGGGGCGGACGAATTCCCGCACGTGGAACGGCGGCTGGTCCACATCGACGCCCTGAGCGCGTTTTTTGTGCTGAAACCCGCCGACTTCGACGTAGTCGTGGCTTCGAATCTCTTTGGCGATATCCTGACCGATCTGGGGGCCGCCATCATCGGGGGCATCGGGATCGCCCCATCGGCCAACATCAATCCGGAACGGAAGTACCCGTCCATGTTCGAGCCCGTGCACGGGTCCGCCCCGGACATCGCCGGCAAGGGCGTCGCCAACCCGATCGGGCAGATCTGGTCTGCCAGCATGATGCTCGATCATCTGGGATTCGCCGATCTCGGCACGCGCCTGATGACGGCGGTGGAGGATGTGCTGGAGGACGGTCGGGTGCGCACCCCGGACTTCGGGGGTAGATGCAGGACCGGGGAGGTTACGGACGCGATCGTAAAGAGGCTCCGGCAGTTTTCCTGGTAGCAGGAGTGGGCCGGGAGGGTTCGACCCCCGCATCCCGGGGTCGCGTCGGGTCGCCGCGACCCCGCTTGGCCCGAGTAAGGGAGATTCAGTTCGCTTCTACTCCTGCCAGGACGGCAGGCGCGGCGGTTCCGGCGGGAAGAGGGCTCTGGGGGCGGCGGTATTCCCGGTGGAAGCTGTAAACGTGGTCTTTGAGAGACCCGTGCCCGCCTATGGAGTAGTACCTGTACTGCTTCATCTCCTGGTAGGCTTGATCGGCGCTCCAGCCGTCGTGGCTGATGCGATAGATGGCGGTCATCTCACCGGTCCTGTGGCGCCCTCCGGCGCAGTGCACGAAGATAGGCCAGTTCGCCGGGTCGTTGACCAGCTTGAGGAAATACTCCGTTTCGGAGGCTGTGGCCGCGCGCGTGCTGGAGAGCCGCAGATTGAAGAACTTCATTCCCGCGACGCGGACCCATTCGGGTTCGTCCCGCTCTCCTTTTTCCTGCAGATCGATGACCGTCTTGATCCCGAGTCGCTTCAAGCCGTCGAAATCGGCCCGGTCAGGTTGGGCGCCCCGGTAGTAGTTGCTGTTGATTTGCCCGAAATTGTCGATGTTCACGCCAAAGGCATTACCGGCCCGTGCGGGCCCGGGCAGGGCCATGGCCGTGAAGAAAAACACTGCGATCGCGCCGAGCGACCGGGAGCGGCTATGTTGCATTAGGTGGGGCTCCTTTTGAGCTCAATACCAGACCTCTAAATGATGAAGGCGGCGGCAAAAGATTTCAAGTAGAGGCTGCAGCGGCCCGACGCGGCCCGGGATTTGGCACAATCCGTCGATTTGCCGCCAGCCCAAGATGCAGCTCATCGGGGTGGGGGCTGGCCGCCCCCACCCTTCTTCCAGTCATGCCAGTCATGCGCCTTTGGAGAGGAGGCGTTCGTCGCGGGCGGCAGCTATCTTGGCCTTGAGTTCCTTGAGGAAGTAGTCGATGGTCTCGACGCGCAACTTGATGGAGCCCGGTCGGCTTGTTCTCGTCGATGTCCTTGAATGCGAAGTAAGGCGTGCCCGAGTATTCGATGATCTTCTCCACCGTCGAGTAGATCGGAGCGTCGTGGCCGCACTTGAAGTTGGACAACTCGACCGCCATCAGGTTCGGGTGCCGGGCCATAAATTTTGCCGCCCAGAGCTTGTTGGCGCTGCTGGCCGAGAAGGTGTGTTTCCAGACGTCGCTGATGTCGAGCGGGTGGGTGATGACACCCTCCGCGACCTCATCCCCGAACAGCGCCTGCAGGAGGTCCTCATCCAGCGGCAGCGTGCTTTGCGAGAAGATCGTATAACCGCGCTTCTGCAGTTCCTCGGGGATTCCCTGATTGATCCCGGGATCGTGATGATAAGGCCGTCCGAGCAACACAATCCCGACCTCGCCCTCCCGCTCCAGACGGTCCAGCTCCTCGCGCGCCTTGCGCCGCATGTTCGCTCGTAAGGTTCAGGGCCTCGAACCCGGCCTCGATGGCGCGCCGTGTTTTCCTCTCGGGAAAGTCCCAGAATTGACCGTCAGGCGCCGAACATCTGGCGCGCCAGCATCTGCGGACTGGAGACATCGAGCAGCGGATGCACATACGCGACCCCGTTGTCCGGAACAGGTCGACTTCCTTCGTGAACGCGGCCTTGACCACTTCGGGCGTCAGCGACGTGGTCGGACAGGCGTTGGTGGCGCGCAGGTTGACCAGCGGCGAGCGCAGCACGTCGAACATCGGGAAGAAGATGCAGTCGAGCGGCCTGCGGCGGTGCTTGACGAAAAGCAGGTTGTGCACGTGCGCCAGCGCCAGCTTCGACGGGTAGCAGGGGTCGATGGAGCCGCGCTTGGCCCCCAGGCGGAACATCTCCTCGCTGGTGTGATCGGAAAAGACGATGTTGCCGCCGGGGACGCCGAGGCTTTCGAAGTAGGCGCTGAACAGCGGCGCAAACGAGTACATCGCCATCACGCGCGGGATGCCGATCCGTACCTTCTCGCGGTGGAGCATGCGTTCCCGCCGCCGGCGCGGCCTCGTTGGTCCACGCCCACTTGGGAACGGCATCCGCAACGACGCTTTGGGCATGGCCCCGCCAAACCTCCCGCCCGGCGTACTCCATCAGGTTCGGATTGGCTTCGCGGGCGGCGTTCAGGCCGGCCTGGATCGCCTTCATGGCCGAAACGTCCTCGACGGTCCCCTTCTCGCAGGTCGCGACGATCAGTCGTCGCTCGCCCGGCCTCAGCGGCAGGCGGACTTGTCACCGGCCGGCGCCGCCTCCGCTGTGGCCGGCTCCTCCCCGGTGCAAATGTCGATAAACGTCCGGACGCAGTTGTTCTTGCAGAAATTGCAGCGCGTCTCGTCCCCGACGGTCGTGCGGTACTGGATGTGGCGCACGGCGTCGAGACCGATGAACGTGGTCTTGCGCCCCAGCCGGTGCAGGCGCATCGCCTCGAACGCGGCGCCGATCGCGCCCGCCTCGCCGCTGTGCTTGTGCACCGTGATCTCAGGCATCCGGCCCGAACCCTGGAAGCGCGAGCGGATGAAGTCCACCTCGGCTTTTACCGCCGCAAGGTTGTTCTGGGTGCCGCCCTGCAGGATGAACCGCGTGCCGAGTTCGGGCAGGTTCGGGATCTTCGCGATGTACAGCCACACGTTCTTGGGCAGCACCGCCGCGAGCCCGGCCAGGATCTCGTGCGGCTTCCATCCCTGGCCCTGGAAGCTGGCGATGTCGGCCTGCAGGAAGACGGCGCACCCGTACGGGAACACGGGCATCGAACGCGCCGTGAAGGCCAGGTCCGCGAATTGCTCCACTTTCAGGCCGAACCCTTCCGCGATCGCCTGCAGGAAGTAGCCGTTTCCCGCCGAGCACTGGGTGTTGAGCTTGAAGTCCTTGACGCGCCCGTCCTTCAGGATGATCAGCTTGATGTCCTGGCCGCCCACATCCACGATGGCGTCCGGCTGCTTCGTAGTAGTGCAGGGCGGACTTGGCATGCGCCACGGTCTCGACCAGGGCGACGTCCGCGCAGATGACGTCCCTCAGGGTGTCCTTGGCGTACCCGGTCGTGGCGACGCCGAGCACCTCGATCCCTGCGCCCTGCGACTCGACCTGCGCGCGCAGTTTCTCCAGGATCTCGACCGTGTCCTTGATGGGGTTGCCCTTGGACAGCTGGTAGGCCTTGGCCATGACCTCCCCGTCTTCGGAGACGAGCACCGCCTTGGTCGACGTGGAGCCGCCGTCGACGCCGATATACCCGGACACGGTGGTGCCGGGACGCAGCCTGGGGGGGACGAACCGCGGCGGGGCGTAGGCCTTCAAAAAGGCTTCGACCTCCTCTTCGGAGCCGACCAGCCCGGGGACGCCGCTCGGCCCGCGTCCTTCGATGCGGCCGCCACCCACGAAAAACTCGAGCTGCGACGTGCCGCGATACCGGCCCACGTCCAGGTCCTCTTCCTTCCCGTACTCCGCGGCCCCGATGGCGCCGTAATACTCCGCGTGCTCGGGCGCCCGGATGACGCCCTCGGGGCTGGTTCCCTCCGGCAGGGCGACCCCGCGCTCCTCCCACATGAGCGTGATATTGTGCTGCCAGGCCTCGCGCATCCCGGGGATGAATGCGTTCGGCCCGCCGAGCAGGATGATCTCGGGCATGAGCGTGTGGCCTCGGGCGAGGACCTTCAGGTTCTGCAGGACGAAGGCATCGAAAAGCGAGGCCATCAGCTCTTCGGGCGGGATCCCCTGTTTCTGGAGGCTGTTGATATCCGTTTCGGCGAAAACCCCGCACTTCCCGGCTACCGCATGGACGCGGATACCGCTGTAGCGCAGCTGCGACAGCGACTGTTGCGGGATCCCGAGTTTCGCGCTGATTTTGTCGATCACCGCCCCGGTCCCGCCGGCGCACTTGTCGTTCATCGACGGGATCTTCTTTATCCGGCCCGACTCCGGGTCCTTGCGCAGCACGACGATTTTGGCGTCCTGCCCGCCGATCTCGACAATGGCCGAAGCCCCGGGGCAGAGCCGCTCGACCGTGAGCGAGGCGGCCAGGACTTCCTGGACGAACTTGGCGCCGACGAGATCGGCGAGCGTGTTGCCCCCCGCGCCGGTCATGAAGATGCGGCCGTTCCCGGTGTGGATTCCGGCCTCGCGCTCCATCCGGCGCAGGAAATCGAGCAGCATGTCGGCCTGGCGCGTGTCGTGGCGCCGGTAGTCGCGCCATACGACGGTGTCGGTCCCGGTGTCCACGACGACGGCCTTGACGGTGGTCGACCCGACATCCACGCCTACACGGTAACGAGAATCCAGATCGTCTCTTCCGAACAAGTGGCTCCTCCCTTATGCCTGCTGCAGGCGCGCGCGCCCCGACATGATGTTGCTGACGTGCAGCACGAAATTGGCGGCGTTGCCTGCGATCCCCGGATGGTGCGGGACCTTGTACATCGGCCGGCGCAGGGCCGGGTGGCGGGCCACAAACTCCCGGATCTCCTCCGAGCTTCTTCCCGGTTTTGTGCGAGCGCCTCCTGGAACTCCGCCTTGGCTTTCGCCTTGGCTTCCCCTAGAGCCATCTGGACGCGGCTGTGGGCGTTGACCTCCCCTTCGCCGGAGGTCTCGATCGGGAGGAAAATCATGTCGCGGTAGCGGTTGATCACGGCCGACTGGATGCCGTCGGACTGCGAGGACGGCATGCAGCCGAACGGCTTCAGGCTGAGCACCATGTGGCAGAGCTTGTGGGCATGGTAATAGATGTTCTTGCCCACCTCGAGATACCCTTCGCCACCGCGGGCGAGCGGGTCGTAGAACGGGTCCGCGAGCCGCGCCAGCTCGTACTGGCTGACCAGGCGGTGAGCCGTCCCCCCGAGACGCTCCACCACCTTGTGGTAGAGCCGCGTGTACATCAGTTCGCCGGTCCCCAGCAGCATCCGCTGCTTCTGGAAACGGAATTCGTTGCTGCAGCCGCTGGCGCAGTCGCCCGGCGCGGGTTCGTGGTAGTTCTCGTCCATGCCCCGGCGCGGGTGCATCAGCATCCGGGCGTGGGTGAGCAGGTACTTGATCCAGGTCCCCAGGGCCTCGGGCTGCACATGGGCGCCTTCGCGCTCCAGGAACTCGAACATCCGATAATTGCCGTCCCCTTCGGTCGTCTGGGCCCAGAATTCGCCGATGATCTTCACGATCGGCTTCACGCGCATGCGGTCGACCTCGATGGCGTCGATCCGCTTGCGGCAGCGTTCGAGGACGCCCAGGAACTCGTCTCCCTTCAGGTGCTCGCTGCAGCTTGTACAGGACGATCGCCGTATTGTTGAGGATCTTGTGCCCGGCCAGGCGCTTGACCAGCCAGCCCGGTGCGCGTTCGCGGAAGTCGGTGGGTTTGAACGTCCTCAGGTGTTCGCAGATTTCCTGCACGCACTCGTCCATGACCTTGTCGGTTTCGCCGGGATGGGCTTCGAAGGGGCGGATGTTGTGGGTCAGATCGTTCAGCACGTCCGCCACGTACAGCGCCTTCAGCATCCCGAAACCGAGATCGATCGTGTACTTGAGGCCGGGCTCCTCGCTCTTCTGGCGGACGCCGTGGTCCTGCTGGAAGCGGATCACGCGGAAGCCGTCGAAGCCGGCATTGCGCAGCGAGAGCCGGTATTCGGCGGCATACGTGCTGAACCGGCAGGGGCCGCAGGAGCCGGCCGTGAAAAAGACGAAGCGGTCCACAATCTCCGACCGGGACATGCCGGCCAGTTCCATCTCGCGGAGGTACTGGATCAGGCTCCCGCAGGTGAAGTAAGCGGGGCTGCACTGCCCGTTGTTGCCGTACTCTTTTCCGACATGGAAAGCCGACTGGTCCGGGGTGGGGAGCGCCTGGCACTTGTACCCGGAACCGTGAAAAACGGCTTCGATGAACTTGTCGTGCTTGCGCGTGAGGCCGCCCATGAGGATCGTGGTTGTCTCCCGCTCGATTGCGCTGAACGGCCTTTCCTGCGGCCGGCGGAAGTGCTGCCCGGACGCCCGGCTGTGCGGCAGGGGGGCGGCTTGTGTCCCCTCAGGATAACCGATGCTGTTCGTACTCATATACAGTCTGCGTTCCAACGCCCGAGGCGGGCGAAAATGAACTGGATCTTTGGAAAGCGCTCACATCGCTGGGGAGCGCGCTCTGATTCCCCATGGGAGGAATCAGGAACGAATGAACACCCAAGGTGCGCTGCATCCGGCCAGTACCCCGGGCCGGACGTTACATGCCGGTACCTCTCTTACCGCAGTTTCCCTTGACATTAACCGACCGGACCCGTCCAATCAATACGAATTTCTTTGAGATTCCTTGCGCCTGCGAGAAGCCTTCGAGGCAAGCCTCGGAATCTCACCCCGCCCTGACGTCAGAGTCCGGCGAACCGGTCGGTGGCGGCGACCAGGGCCCGGCTGTTGGGCGGCTCGAGGGCGCTGTGGCCGCTGTCGGGCGTAATGATCAGGTCCGCTTCGGGCCAGGCCCGGTGCAGTGCCCATGCGCTGTCGATCGGGCAGACCACGTCGTAACGGCCCTGCACGATGACGCCCGGGATATGGCTGATCTTTGCCGCGTCGCGCAGCAACTGGTCGTCCGCTTCCAGGAAACCCCGGTTGACGAAATAATGGGCCTCGATCCGCGCGAAGGCGAGGGCGAATTCGTCCTCCTCGTAGTGACCGGCGAACTCCGGGTCCGGGATCAGCTTCGACGTGGCCCCCTCCCAGCCGCTCCAGATCTTGGCCGCGGCCAGCCTCACGACCGGGTCGTCGCTCGTGAGGCGGCGATGGTAGGCCTGCAGCATGTCCCCGCGCTCTCCCTCGGGGATGTGCGCGAGAAAGGGTTCCCAGGCGTCCGGATATATCACGGAAGCGCCGTGCTGGTAAAACCAGTCGATCTCGCGCCTGCGGAGCAGAAAAATCCCCCGCAGCACCAGCTCCGTGACGCGCTCCGGATGGGTTTCGGCATAGGCCAGGGCCAGGGTCGAGCCCCAGGAGCCTCCGAATACCTGCCACTTCGCGATGGCGAGGTGCTCCCTGAGCTTCTCGATGTCCGACACCAGGGCCCAGGTCGTGTTGTCCTCGAGAGAGGCGTATGGGGTGCTCTTGCCGCAGCCCCGCTGGTCGAAATTGACGATGCGGTATTTCGCGGGGTTGAAGAACTGCCGCTGCTTCGGTTCGGAGCCGCCGCCGGGTCCGCCGTGCAGGAACACGACCGGTTTGCCGTCGGGATTGCCGCTCTCCTCGAAGTAGAGCTCATGAATTTCGGAGACGCGCAGCCGCCCGGTGCGGAACGGTTCGATCGGCGGGTAGTGCCAGGTGAGAGGATCCTTGATAGGAAACTGCATCGTGACCTCCGCGTGGTGAACCCTGGAAATTGTCCTCCCCTGAGGTGCGCGATACAAGAGCGTTCCCGGGCCGGTTCTGCTCGCGGCTTCTGGCCGGGTTCGCGGTGGGGGGGAGGCGGGTGCCCTCCGAAAACCCGATTCTCAAGACCTGACCCGCATGAGAGAATGTTGGCACGAGGTGTCAAAATGACAAAGCTGCTGCTGGGAGCGATGCTTGCACTCTCGATGGTTTTGGGCGCCGGACCGTTGGCCTGTGCCGACAGCGTCACCGCCCGGATCCCCTTCCAGTTCAAGGCGGGCAAACAGGTGCTCCCCGCCGGCACCTATGTGATCACGTTCGACAAGGCGAGCCCGAAAGCCATAACCCTGCGGGCGCAGGGGGGGACCGCCACCGCGCGGGTACCGATTGTCACCGCGCTCGCCGTACAGGACCTGTCCGGCGCCGAGGCACACCTCGTGTTCGACAAGGTCGAAAACGAACACACGATCGCCGAGTTCTGGCCTGCCAGGGCCGACGGCTACTTCCTGGGGGGCGCGATCGTCTCTCACACCCACGTGGTTGTCGACGCGCAATAAGAACTGGCAAGAAAACGGGGTCAGGTCTTGAGGTTTGGGTTCTTGAGTTCGCCGCCTCCCGGTCCGGAAGCTCGCCCGCAGGAACTCAATTCTCAAAACCTGGTCCCGGTTGTTCTTTTTGACGGGGAGTGCGGCATTTGCGCCTGGTGCGCGGAGATCGCGCGGCGGATAGACGGCCGCGGCCGGTTCGCGATCGAGCCCTACCAGCGGTTCGACGACCGGCAGTTGGCGCAGCTTGGCGTTACCCGCGACCAGTGCGCAAGAGAGCTGCAGGTGATCGCTCGACGGGGTGCGTCCCACCCGGGGGCGTACGGTATCAACTTTTTCCTGTGGTCTCAGTTCCCCTGGAGGCTGGTCGTGGTGCTGATCTATGCCATCCCGATACTGCTCCTCCTGGAAATCGCCGCCTACCGGGTGGTCGCTGTCAACCGTCACCGGATTTCGGCCTTTCTTGGGATGGGAGGCTGCGGGCTCCCGCACTCGTAGCCCCGACCAGAGGAGCGATCGGCCGCCGGTCCGCTCGGCATGGTGGCGTTCGCCCGAAGGAACTCGCGCCTCGTTGTATTCATGGTCCCCTGACGCCAAACCGGGAAATGTATCCAGGCGATGGCAGTCCTGCCAGTCCCGGATTACTTGACGGCCGCGGGCCGCGCGCTATTATTAATGACCCGCCGGACCACAACCCGGGGGGTTCACTGGAATCCACGGGAGAGGCAAGATCCCGGGGGCCGCGTCGAGCCGCCGCGGCCCACTCAACCGCGGCCCGAACGGCCCCGGCACGGAGAACACAGACTTGACACCGAATAGCGCCGCCCGGACAAACGTCCGCAATGTCGCCATCATCGCCCACGTCGACCATGGCAAGACCACGCTCGTCGACGGGATGCTCAAGCAGAGCGGCACGTTTCGCGACAACGAGCGCGTCGTCGAACGGGTCATGGACAGCCTCGACCTCGAGCGCGAGCGCGGCATCACGATCATGGCCAAAAACACGGCCGTCTTCTATCGCGGCATCAAGATCAACATCGTCGACACGCCGGGCCACTCGGATTTCGGCGGAGAAGTCGAGCGCGTGTTGAAGATGGTCGACGGGGTCATGCTGCTGGTCGACGCCTCGGAGGGCCCGCTGCCGCAGACCCGCTTCGTGTTGCGCAAGGCGCTCGAGCAGAACCTCCCCGCCATCGTGGTGGTCAACAAGATCGACCGGGCGGATGCGCGGCCGCAGGAGGTCGTCAACGAGATCTACGACCTGTTCATCGACCTGGACGCCACCGAGGCGCAGATCGCCTTCCCGATCCTCTATGCGATCAGCCGCGACGGAATCGCGCGCCGGAGCCTGGAGGACGCCTCGCAGGACCTCCGCCCGCTCTTCGACCAGATCGTCGAGACTATCCCGGCGCCGGTCCCGCGGCATCAGACAAAGCTGCAGGTGCTGGTAACCACGCTCGATTACAGCGACTATGTCGGCCGGATCGCCATCGGCCGGGTATTCTCGGGAAAGGTCACGGTGGGGGACCCCGTCTCGGTCTGCAAACTCGACGGCACGATTCAGAAGACCCGCATCACCCAGCTCTACACGTTCGAGGGGCTGAAGCAGAAGCCGGTGACGGAGGCGGAGGCGGGGGACATCGTGGCCCTGGCCGGGATCGAAGGGATCTTCATAGGCGAAACCGTCGCGGATGCGGAAGACCCCCTGCCGCTCCCGGCCATCCACGTGGACGAACCCACCATTTCGATGATCTTTTCGGTGAACACCGCGCCTTTTTCCGGCAGGGACGGCAGGTACGTAACCTCGCGCCAGCTCCGGGCGCGGCTCGACAAGGAAGTGCTCGGCAACGTGGCCATCCGGGTCGACGAGACCGACGGGATGGACAGCTTCAAGGTCTCCGGACGCGGCGAACTCCAGCTGGCCATCCTCATCGAGATGATGCGCCGCGAAGGCTACGAGGTGCAGGTCTCCAAACCCGAGGTGATCACCCGCAGCGTCGACGGCAGGAAGCTGGAGCCCATCGAAATGGTCGTGGTCGATTGCCCCGAACTTTTCATCGGCGTCGTCACCGAGGCGCTGGGCCGGCGCAAGGGGCACATGACCCGCATGGTCAACCACGGCGGCGGGCGCGTGCGTCTGGAGTTCGAGGTTCCTTCCCGGGGGCTCATTGGTTTCCGCTCCGAGTTCCTGACCGACACGAAGGGCACGGGGCTGCTCAACACGATGTTCCTGCGCTGGGGGGAGTGGGTGGGCGAGATCACGAACCGTCTCACGGGGGCCCTGGTCGCGGACCGCCCGGGGGCGGCGACCGGATACGCGCTCTACAACCTGCAGGAGCGCGGGGAACTGTTCATCCGGCCCGGGACCGAGGTGTACGAAGGGATGGTCATCGGTGAGAATGCGCGCAGCGTGGACCTGGACGTGAACGTCGTGAAGGAGAAAAAGCTCACCAACATGCGCGCGTCGACCTCCGACGAAGCCATCCGGCTGGTGCCGTACCGCGAGCTGTCGCTCGAGCAGGCGCTCGAGTTCATCAACGACGACGAACTGGTCGAGGTCACCCCAAAATCCATCCGGCTCCGCAAGCGCATCCTCGCGTACCACCAGCGACCCAAACGACACTAATCTGGAGTGCGGCGGCTCGACGCCGCTTTCCCGGGCTACGCCTCGGCGCAGCCCTTCTTCACCGCAACCTGGAGTGCGGCAGTTCGCCTGACACGGTCGGAGGGGCGGCGCCCGCCCGGCGCCGCCACCAAAGCGGCGTCGAGCCGCCGCACTCCATATCCCCGGATCGTCACGATTCGGTTGCGCGGGGTGGGGGTGCCGGGCTACAGTCGGACGTATTCGCCCCAGGAGGCACGCCATGCAGAGATTCGGGACCGCCGCGATTTGCCTTGCCGCCGTTTTGCTCGCCGCCGGGTGCCGCGCCCCGGTGCAGGACGCACCCGCCGGCCCGAGGACCGTCCGTGTCGTTCAGTCCGGGAGCGGCGACATGGTCGGAAACGACAACTTCGCGCTCCAGAAGGCGGCCGACATGCTGCGCCCCGGGGACACGCTCGACATCGGCCCCGGGACCTACACCATGCACAACAGCCTCTTCGTCCCCTCGAAGGTGACGGTGCGCGGGGTCCCGGGGCAAACCATCCTGGTGAAAAGCGCCGGGGTCGAAAGCCTTCTGCTCGAAGACGGCGACTACGGCGAGTGCCAATTGCGGGTCGCCGAGCCCCGGAAATTCCAGGCGGGCATGGGGATCAGCGTCGTCGACGATGCGCAGAAACAAGGCTGGGACATCAGCGTGACCACGGTCAAAGCCGTCGAGGGGAGCCTGCTCCGGCTGCACCCGATGACGCTGCGGGACTACGACTCCGCCGCGCAGCACGCCCGCGTGCGCAACACGTTCCCCATCCTGTGCGCCATCAACGCCGAAGGGGTGACGTTCGAGGGGATTACGGTGGACGGGAACAAGGACCAGAATGAGCTGCTCGACGGATGTCGCGGCGGGGCGATCTACGCCCACATTGCGCGCGACGTCACGATCAGGAACTGTGTCGCCCGGAATTACCACGGCGACGGCATCTCGTTTCAGATTACGGACAACGTCCAGGTCATCGACTGCGAATCTTACGGGCACACCGGGCTGGGCATCCACCCGGGTACGGGCAGCGACCGGCCCACGGTCAAAAACTGCCGCATCCACGACAACGGCGAAACGGGCCTGTACCTGTGCTGGCGCGTGCGCCATGGGCAGTTCACCGACAACGTAATCGAGCAGAACGGGCGGTACGGCATTTCGATAGGGCACAAGGACACCGACAACCTGTTCGTGAACAACACCGTGACCCGCAACGGTTTCTGCGGCGTCCTCTTCCGGCAGGAGACGATCGAAAACAGCGGCCATCGCAACACGTTCCGCAACAACAAGGTGCTCGACAACGGCAACGCGAAGGAGGGATACGGATTCTACATTCTGCCCCACGCCGAAGGCCTCTCGATCTCGAACAACCAGGTTTCGGAGACGCGCGCGGGAGACGCGCGCACCCAGCGCTACGGGATCTACAAGGTGGCCGGCGCGGGCCCGCTGCGGCTGGAATCCAACACGATCTCCGGCTGCATCGAAAAAGACATCCTGGAGAAATGATCCACGGGGGGCCGAGTGGGCGGGGTCGGCCCGCCCCCGCCCGAATAAGCTGCAACCGGGGATATCCGGATCCGCAGGGAATGAGCAAGACCCACGGGGCCGCGGCGAGCCGACGCGGCCCACCTTGCCGGAACTCCCGGCGGGCTTCGTTCGTAATACGAAGCAGCTGGAGGCGCAGCCATGGTACTCTGGGGCGACATTCGACACGCAGCACAAACGTTGGCGCGGGAACCTGGTTTTGCCGCGCTTTCCATCGCTATGCTGGCGCTGGGCATCGGCGCCAACACCGCCATTTTCTCCGTCGTCAACAGCGTACTGCTCCGACCGCTTCCCTTCCAGGAGCCGGGGCGCCTGGTCGCCCTGCGTGAGGTGATCCCTGCGATCGCCTCGACGTATCCGACGCTGCCGGTCTCGGCACGCCATTTCACGGAGTGGCGCGCGCGCTGTTCTTCCTTCCAATCCCTCTCGGCGGTCAGCCAGGGGACCCTGAACCTGACCGGGGTGGCCGATCCCGAGCGGCTAAGCGCCGCGCGGGTCTCCGCTAACCTCTTCGACACCCTGGGTGTGCAGACGCGCCTTGGGCGCGCCTTTGCCGCGGGAGAGGACACCGAAGGGCGCGACCGCGTGGCCGTCATCAGCGACGGCCTGTGGCGGCGCCGCTTTGAGGGCGATGCCTCCGTCGTCGGCCGGACGGTTCTCCTCGACAGCGTGCCCCACACCGTCGTCGGCGTCTTGCCGCCGTGGTTTCGTATGCCGCCCGCCGCGGTTCTCGACGGCAGTATGTCGCTGATGCGCGAGCCGGAGCTTTTCAAGCCGGTCGCGTTTTCCAAGGACGAGTTGGCCGAGCTCATGGGCACCTTCAATCACGCCGTCATCGCGCGCCTGAACCGTGGGGTGAGCCGTGAGGCGGCGCTGGCGGAGCTGAATGTCGTGGCCGGCCAGCTGGAGCAGCTCGCCCGGGAGTCGGTGAACCTCCATGCGTCGGTGATGCCGCTCCAGGAGAGCCTGGTCAGCAAGTCGCGCACCGGGCTGCTGGTGCTGCTGGCCGCCGTCGGCTCCGTGCTCCTGATTGTGTGCGTGAACCTCGCGAACCTCATGCTGGCGCGCGCCGAGCGGCGCGGGCGGGAATGGGCGGTGCGCACGGCGCTCGGGGCCAGCCGGGGAAGGCTGATCCGGCAGGTGCTGGTCGAGGCGCTCCTGGTTGCTTTGCTGGGCGGGATAGCCGGGACGTGGATCGCCGCCGTCGGCCTCGACGGGCTGCTCCGCTTCGCCCCGGCGGACCTGCCGCGGCTCAACGAAGTGCGCCTGGACGCCGGTGTTCTCATCTTCGCGCTTGGCCTCACCACGGCGACAGGCGTTCTGTTCGGGTTCGCCCCGGCGTGGCACGGCGCGCGAACCGATCCCCAGGAGGCTCTGAAAGCAGGCGGGCGCACATCGACCGGCGCGCGCCAGGGTGCGCGGTTCCGCAGCGTCCTCGTCAGCGCCGAGGTCGCGCTGAGCACGGTTCTGCTGGTGCTGGCGGCGCTGCTGGGGAGCAGCTTCCTGCGGGTGCTGCGCGCGGACAAGGGATTCCGCGCGCCGACGGTGCTGGCGGCCGAGATCGCCATCCC
Source organism: uncultured Acidobacteriota bacterium (assembly GCA_963773605.1). GTDB lineage: Bacteria > Acidobacteriota > UBA6911 > UBA6911 > UBA6911 > CAVZBT01. Next base: position 82,880 of record CAVZBT010000016.1, on the reverse strand, counting down.
CTGGACGAAGTACCAGAAAGAGGAGCAGCGCAACCGCTTTCACGAGCAGGTGCTGGGGAGACTCAAGTCAGAGGCCGGAGTGCTCTCGGCTGCGATCTCGACCGCCCTCCCGCTGAGCGGGGAAACCTGGGTGGACTCGGCGTACCTCCCGGGCGACGCGCGGCCCCAGGTGGAACGGCCGGTGGTCAACGTGCGGTTCGTAAGCGCGGATTACCTGTCGACCCTGGGGATCCCGCTGCTGTCGGGGCGGACCTTTGCCGACAGCGACCGCACCCGCAAGGTTGCAATCGTCTCCGAACGCGTCGCGATGCAGCTCTGGCCGGGGCAGAACGCCCTTGGGCGCCGGTTCGCGCGAGCACCCGACCAGGAGTACGAGGTGATCGGGATTGTGGGGGATGTCCGGTCCGATGCCGACAAGTCTCCGGCGGCGATTGTCTATCGCCCGTACTGGGATTGGGCGCCGCGACAGGTGTTGCTTGTAGCCCGCGCGGCTGCCGATCCGCGGTCGATCGCCGGGGCGATGCGGGCGGCGGTGCACTCCGTCGATCCCGACGTCCCCGTGCCGGCGATGCGTACAATGCAGCAGTTTCTGGAGGACGCGGTCGCGCAGCGGCGGTTCCAGACGATACTGGCGGTGGCTTTCGGCGCTACGGCGCTGCTGCTGGCTGGTCTCGGCATCTATGGGGTGGTAGCCTACACGGTCGCCCGCCGGACCAATGAAATCGGGGTGCGCATGGCCTTGGGGGCCGGACCCGAGCGGGTGCGCCGGATGGTGCTGGCCCAGGCGATGGTCCCCGTCATCGCCGGACTGGCGCTCGGCGTCGCCGCGTCCCTTGGGGCGGGCAGGATCGTCGGCCGGTTGCTCTACGAGGTGGACGCACGGGACCCGTCTACCATCGGCGGTGTCGTTCTGCTGCTGGCGGCCGCGGCCGCAGCCGCGTGCTGGAGCCCGGCCCGCCGTGCCACGAGAGTCGACCCGATGCAGGCGCTTCGCTGGGAGTAGCCGCGATCAGGCGGTGTTGGCGGACGCTCCAAGTCAAGCGCCGCGGCTGCCGCGGAGCTTTTCGAGGGCGACGAGCCGCTCGATCGCGCAGAGAGTCAGCTCGTCTTTCCCGAGTTCCCGCAAGCGCGACCACTCCTTGCGGAGGGTGCGCGACAGCGCATCGGAAAGGGTCCGGAGCCAGCCTTCGATCCGGAGATCGACAAACTCCCGTTTCTCTTCGATGGTCAGCTCGCGGGCGAGCAGGAGGCGCGAGGCTTCCTCGGCGTCGACGAGTGTCTGGAGGACGTGCCAGCGGTTCCCGGGGCGCTCGGTGCAGAGGGCCCCGAAAGCGCCGTTCGATGTCTCACGAATCAGCTCCTCCTCGCGCGTGGTGACGCTCTCGTGCTCCTTGGTCTCGTCCCAGCTCTCCGACTCCTCGGCCATGTACCGGAGATAGAGCATCGCGAACAGGCACGTCGGATCCACCAGTTCTTCGCGGACCCTCGCGTCGACCCAGAGCGCAGCGGCGGCGCGCAGGCACCGCTTGGCGGTGGCCTCGGCGAGTTTCCTGCCGAAGACAAGGGCCACCGACTCCTTCACGAAACAGGGCAGCTCGCTGGCGATGATCTCGCGATATCCCGGCACGTGCCGGTCCAGCAGGAGGGCCGCGCGACGGTCGAGGGCGCCCAGGTCGCTCGTTACGGCGGGAAGTCCCAGTGTCGTGCAGCCGAGGTTGTACACGATTGCGCGCGGCAGGGTCACCCCTTCGGGCCAGGCGTCGCGCAGGTCCCGGATGTCCGGCAACTCGCGGCCGCCGCCCCACTCCTTGGGGTATTCGGGGATGGATCGCCCGTAGTTCACCGAGCCGGTGGCGCGAATCCGGACGCGGGTCTGCGGCACGAGCCCGCCGAACGGGGCGATCAGCGGAGCGACACGGAGCAGCGTTTCGGTGTGGGTCTGGACACCCGTCTCCAGCAGTTTCAGCAGCGCTTCACGCTCAGAGGGCCCGACGGCGGGGGGCAGAGGCCTCGCTGCCATCGCGGCGTGGAAAGCCCCGGCAAGCCGCTCGGCCTGCGCGGGGGCATCGGCGCGGATGCCCTGCATCGTCACGCCGTCCGCGCGGCAGAACTGGCCGATAACTCCCGGATGAGCCGGGTCACAGCCGCCCCGGAACCCGGCGCGGCCGGCGCCGATCAGGTACGTCAACCGTGCGGCAGGTTCGCCGATCCGGCGCGCACGCTCCGCTAGGCGCCGCTCCGCTTCGTCGCGCCCTGCCACGGCCAGCGTGTACGCGACGTCGGTTGCGACCTTGCCGCTCTGCTCGGCCGTGTCGGACATGGCCACGAACACGCGAACGAGCGTTCCCGCCCCGTCGAAACGCGTCGTGAAATTCGACGGGGTCGGCAGGCCGTCCGCGACGCGCCCTCGCTCGAGGGCCTGGTAGAACGCTTCCAGCAGGTCCGGGAGGTGCGCCAGCGCACCGACGTTTTCGCAGAGGGGAACCAGTCGGACGCGCGCGACGCGCGCCTTCAGTTCCGCCCTCCGCGATTCCGGTATGCGGCCGGACAGGAACGCGTCGACCCGGTCCGGAGGGCCCGCGAAGAGGCCGTCGATCGCCTGCAGGTACAGCGTTCCGATCTTGACGACGGCCCCCAGCTCGGCCATGGAGTTTACCTGCGGGACGGTGAGCTCGTAGATGGCGTTCTGCCGTGGCTCGACCTCCAGCTGTTGGCAGGCCAGCAGGAAAAGGAAGTTCGCCCGGGCTACCGCAGCCAGGATCTTCGAGACCTTCTCTTCGTCCTGTTCGATGAAGGGATTCGGCACGCGGAACAGCAGGTGACGGTCCTCGCCGGGGATGATCCCGTGCCGCAGCATGGCGAGCACCACCTTCTCCGGAACCTCGAGCCAGTCAGGACTGATCTGCCGCCCCTCGAAATCGAGAAGCGCCTCGTTGCAGGGGCCGAGGAGATCGGCAATGGTCTCCCGGTACTCCTCCTGAGCATCGACCAGTGGATTCCACTCCAGGTGCGTCAGCGCCCTGTGGGCTCGATCGGCCGCCTGCTCCGGCACCGAACGGATCGCCCGGGCGAGCTGCTCGGCGCGGTGGGTGGTCGAGTCCGGATGCTTCGTTCCCGTCAGGCGAAAGTCCTCGTGACGCGCACTCTCCAGGAAGAGGCGTCGGGCGTTGGCGAAAGCGACGGGGTCGAGGTCGTCCAGGGCGGCGTAGTTCTCTCTGGTGCAGACACTTGCCCAGACCTCCTCGCCGATCGCGGGCATTACCGAAGCGCGCGCCGGAGGAGCGCTCGACCCGAGGCGACCCTGGCGCGACAACCGTGTCTTGACCCGGTCCATGAACACAGCCAGTTCCTTGACGTCCTTCGACCCGTAGGAGAGCCGCTGCCAGGTTCCGTAGCGCGCGGACTGCGTGCCCGCGAAAGCAGCGAAGGGAATGCCCCCGACGCCGCCGGAGAGGAGGAACTCGAAGGTATCGACCGAATCCTTCACGACGGCTCGCTCGCGGATTCCGTTGCGCAGGCGGTCGAACGGCTCGCCGATCAGGCCGGGAAACGCCAGCGGAGCGTAAAACGTTCCCCCGAAATCCGTCCTCTCGATCCCGAGCGGAGCCAGCTCGTCTGCAGCCTGTGCCATGAAGTCGCGGCGCTCGCGCATGTAGGGCGACGGCCTGCGCAGGCCGGCCAGCGGGCTTTGAAGTGCCGCGAGCGCCCAGTCCTGGGCCAGCGTCGACGGCGTGGCGATGAGCCAGGCGGAGAGGTTCGTGAGGATCTCCCTCGCCCGGACGTCCCCGGCCCTGATCTGGTCGGAGATCACCATCCAGCAGGCCCGAGCTCCGGTCGAGGCTCCGAACATATCCATCTTCGACAGGCCCGAGAGCGTCACCACCCAGTCGCGCCACTCGGGGTCTGCAAAGGCCGGGTTGACGAACGACCCGACATAGTCGAGGCGCTGGTAGACGGAGTCGTACAGCACATACACGCGCTGCCTCACGGCCGCGCGCACCAGTTCCTCCACCAGGCTGCGCGGGTAGACTCGCCCGGTCGGGTTGTGGGGATTGTTGATTATTACGGCGGACACGCCGCCCCGGGCGAGGAGCCGCTCCAGTTCTTCGGGGTCGGGCAGGAAGTGGGGAGCGGTGGTCGGCAACTCGACCACGTGCTTGCCGGCGCGCTCGACGAACCAGTCGTACTCCCAGCTCGGACGCGGAACGACGACGCCGCTTCCGTCAGCCCCGAGCACCTCGAGAACCATGGCCAGTCCCGACCGGGTCCCCGGTGTGAAGAGCACCTCGTCGGGGAGGAAGCGGACGTCGGTCGAGGGATAGTCGAGCAGACCGTCGCGGTTGAAGAATTCCGCGACCTCGCTCCTCACGTCCATCCGGCCGATGGCAGGCCCGTAGCTGTGCACGGTGTTCCGGGTGATCCGCTGCGCGGCCCGCACCACTTCCGGGTGAGGGGCGAAGTCGGCGTTCTTGTAGTCGCCCTGCGTCAGGTCGAGCGCCCCTTCCTGCTGCACCCGGCGCGAGAAGACGCGCACCAGCGGCTCGGGAGTGGAAAGGGCGCGAGCCGAGATCGGCTCGAGGATTGAATCTGCTCTCGCGGTTTCCATGTCACTCATCCTGCCAAGAAGTGAGCGGCCGCGCCGAACTTGCCGTCAATGGTCCGCAATTCTGAGGCCGCGGCACGCATTATCTCCTCAGCCACAGATCAGACGGAAAGAAAATCCGTGCACTCCGTAGCGGGGTTTCTGTCGGTGGCGTGCTTTTGCAAGACTCGGGCGGGCGGCGCCTACCGGGCGATGCCGGCGGCCAGGTCGTCCGGGATGATGCGTGCGCTCACAAACGTCGCCTTCCCGGGAACGTAATTCTCCACGGTGGTCTGAAGCAATACCTGGAAGAACCGTGGAGGAGTTTTCCTGCTCGGTTCGAGGGCGCCGAGTGCCTTCCGCAATTCACCCAGACGCTCTTCGCTCGTCACAAACTCGATGGCAGCCTGCGAACCTTGGGTGTAGATCCCGTAGATCAGCAATATGCGCTCGTTCTTCTTCTCGTTGGCCAACATCAACACCAGCGCATAATCCTTCCTGAGGCTATTCGTGATCGGATCGAACTCCGGTCGGTAAACCTCCTGCTCGCCCGCGCGCGGATTTTTGTTCGTGATGACGCCGACATGAAACCAGAAGCCTTCCGGGTAAAGGAAAATGCGGCCGCTCCAGGCCTGGTTCCCGCCCAGAAGAATGGTGTTCCCCCGCTTGACCATCTCGTAATCCACGAGACGCGATTGCCGTACCCGCACGGACTGCCCCATCCGGTTGAACAGTTCAAAGAAGTTCAACAGCCCCACCGCCTCACCTACGGCCGTGAAGTCGGTGACGGACGGAACAAAATAAAAGCCCTTGAGCTCGCGGAAATGCATCGTGTCGCGAAAGGCGGGCAGCTTTTCCTTCGGGATCAGCTGACTCTGATCCAGTGTCGTGGGGCTGTCCCCGTCATGGGCCGCGCGCAACAGGGGGTGATTGGGAATGACGATCATGGGGGGCTCCGCCGGCCGCAGGAACGGCCCCCAGAACCAATCCATGCTTTGCGGCAAAGACGGCTCCGACTGCGGAGCCTGGTGCGAGTTGAGATACTTTTCCCTCACGAGGAGCGCTCCAAGGACGAAGCTGAGGAGTGCGAATGCGACGGTCAGGGCATTGCGGGTCCGCACGAACGGTGCAGCCGGAGCTCGAGCCCGTTCGTGGACTGAAGCCGTGTCGGCCGGAGGCGGAGCCTCATTTCTCACCCGTGAAAAGACCGGGACGTAATGCCCGGCGGGAAATTCCAGTCTTAACGGATCGTCCTTGCCTTCCTCGCTGTAGTAATCCTTGAGCCGGCGCCTGATTTCATGGGCCTGGACGCGTACGATCGCATCCTGTTGCGGGTCGAAGTCCGTGCCTCGCTCGTAAATGTCCACGCCGATCAGATACTCATTGAGTTTTTCGGCATTTCCGCGGAAGCTCTCCTCGCACACGAATTCAAGGAAATGGCTCAGCCGCTTTGCCTTGGCAAAATGCCGGCTCTGCAGCAGCCGCTTGAGGGCCTCGCGCTTCTCGTAGACAGAAATGTTGTCCGTCATCTCGGGTTCTGCCTAGTATAGATCCAAACGTTAACCGTTTGCGATACGTTACTGCCGGTTATCAGTCCTGGACTCTTCGGGCCTTGAAGCCCCTGAAAATCACACCCCAAAGTCGAGATAGCCGAACGGCTCCCCATCTCTAAGTGATACGGAACAAGAACGATGCGCGAGAGTTAACGTTGCGTTAACCGCATTAGCCTTGCGCACACCGCCGATCACGCCGCATATGAGCGAAGGCCTGTTTCTCTGTGGAGCGCCATATGAAGAGTGTCACAGCCGCAATTATCCTGTTCCCTCTGTTCTGCGCCGCCCAACCGCCGAAAATGAGCACTGTCCTGTACGGAGCCTCCTACTACCACGAGTACATGCCCGCCGAGAGACTCGACACCGACATCCGGTTGATGAAGGATGCCGGCTTCAGCGTCGTCCGTGTCGGCGAATCGACCTGGAGCACATGGGAGCCTCGCGAGGGCGAATTCGAGTTTGCCTGGATGGAAAGGATCTTGGATAAGCTGCACCAGGCCGGCATCAAAGTAATCCTGGGAACTCCCACCTATTCGATACCGCCCTGGCTCTTCAGGAAACACCCCGAGATTCTTGTGACCCGCCTGGGCGGGGTAAGGGCGTCCTACGGCCCCCGCCAGAACATGGATATCACGCACCCGACCTACCTCTACTATTCGGAGCGGGTGATCCGGAAGGTGGTGTCTCACTTCAAAGACCACCCGGCCATCATTGGTTACCAGATTGATAACGAAACCGGCGGCTATGGCACCGCCGGCCGAAACGTCTACCTGGGATTCGTCGACTACCTGAAAAAGAAATTCCAGTCGACGGCCGCCCTGAACCGGATCTGGGGGCTCGTCTACTGGGGGCAACTGGTAAACGACTGGGACGAGTTCCCTCCACGCGACGATATCCGCAATCCCGGATACAAGCTGGAATGGGAACGTTACCAGCGGAAGATAGTGACGGATTTCCTGGCCTGGCAAGCATCGATCGTAAACGAGTACAAGCGCCCCGACCAGTTTATCACCCACAACTTCGAAGGCGGCGTCCGCACCCACATCGACGAGTTTGAAATCGCGCGGCACCTCGACATCACGGGTGTGAACCCGTACCACGCCGTCCAGGATGAACTTGACGGCGAGGGGATTGCCCTGTCGGGGGACATGTGCCGCTCGCTCAAGCAGAGCAATTACCTGATCACCGAAACGAATGCCCAGACGATCGGCTGGGATTCCAGGACCCAGTTTCCGCCGTACGATGGCCAGCTCAGGCTCAACGCCTACAGCCACATCGCGAGCGGGGCCAACCTGGTTGCGTACTGGCACTGGCACTCGCTGCACTACGGGCAGGAGACGTACTGGAAAGGAGTCCTGGGGCACGACCTCGAGCCGAATCGCGCGTACCGCGAAGTCACCCGCATAGGCCAGGAACTGCATCAGCTGGGACCGAGGCTCGTCAACCTCAGAAAAAAGAACCGGGTCGCCATTCTCTACAGCGTCGACTCGTACCAGGGCATCCAGTTCATGCCGTTTGACGATACGGTCGACTACATGTATCTGCTCCGGCAGCTCTACCGGGCCTTGTACAACCTGAACGTCGGGGTGGACTTCGTGTTTCCGCAGAGTACGAACTTCTCCGACTACCAGGCCATCTTCGTTCCTCCTCTTTACGTCGCGAGCGACGCACTGCTCGACAGTCTCTCGTCCTTCGTCGCACAGGGAGGGCATCTTCTGTTTTCGATGAAGAGCGGCTTCTGCGACGAGAACTCGACCGTACGGCCGGTGCGTGCACCGGGACCGCTGCGCAAGGCCGCCGGTTTCTATTACCAGGAATTCTCAAACCTGAAACAGAAACTCCCGCTCAAGGGGGATCCGTTTCGCACGGGGGACGCCGACAACAGGGTTTCGACCTGGGCAGAACTCCTCGTCCCGGAAACGGCACAGGCACTGGCGTTCTATGACCATCCGTTCTTCGGCACGTACCCCGCGATCACCAGGAGCCGATATGAGCGCGGGACGGTCACCTACGTGGGCACAGTGCTTTCGGACGCACTTCTCTCCAGAGTAGTTGCGGACGTTCTGAAGGTCGCCGTGCTGACGGGACCCGACCAGGAACTTCCGTCCGCCGTCAAGGTCAGATCCGGGATCGGCGCGACCGGCAGGAATGTCCGGTATTACCTCAATTATTCGAGCACGGCTCAGACGTTTAAATATCCGTATGCAACCGGGACCGAACTTATCTCACAAAAGAAGATCGAGAGATCGGAGCCGGTAACGCTGGCTCCATGGGATCTCGCGATCATCGAAGAGCGTTGATCAGAACACGACGCCGGGACCCTCACGCGGCCCCGTGACCGTTCGTTTTTGACGGTTGGAAAGGGGCAGTTTTCATTGTATCCAGGGCGCACCCCGGCGCGTCCTGCAGCTTGATCAGGAGCCGACGTATGAGATTAGTTGATCTCAGATTTTTCAGACTGGCTCCGCTGATCCTGTGCCTCGCGGCCCTGCCGCTCATGGCTCAGGCCGATCGCGCCACGATCAGCGGAACCGTCACAGACCCGAGCGGAGCACTGGTGCCCGGGGTCGAAGTCACGGCCCTCGACATGGGTACAGGGGTGATAAGCCAGGCGCTGACGAACGAAGCGGGAAACTACTCCCTGATGAGCATGCCGATCGGGCGCTATCGCCTGACGTTTTCGCTCCCCGGGTTCCGGGCCTATGAACGGACAGACTTCAGGATAACCACGGGCCAAAAGGCGCGCCTGGATGTTGCCCTCGAGGTCGGCCAGATGAACGAGACCGTGACGGTAGCGGCGAATGCGGCGCTGGTGAACGCCGACACTTCCCTGGTCGCCACCACGATGGAAAGCGAAGTAATCACGGACCTGCCGCTGTCATTCGCGGGGGGCCGTGCCGTGGAAAACTTCGCTTATGCGGTCACCCCCGGGGTTGAGGGCGACAACTGGACATCGTACCTTGCCGGCGGCCAGGCGTTCAGTAAGGAGGTCTACATCGACGGCATCTCCGCGACCGCGCAAATCCAGGGTCACATCGGTGAATCCAGTCCCACCATGGAAGCCGTGCAGGAATTCAAGGTGCAGACCAGCGGCATGTCCGCCGAATACGGCCGAACGAGCGGCGGCGTTTTCAATTTCGCCCTGAAATCGGGAACGAACCGGTTCAGCGGCAGCGCCTTCTACTATGGGCGCAACGAGGCGTTGAACGCGAACACCTGGATGAACAACTGGAACCGGGCCCAGCATCCAAACGACCCGCTGTTCGAGCGTGCCCGTGATCGTCAGTTTCTGGCCGGGACCAGTGCCGGCGGGCCCGTAGTCATCCCCGGGCTTTACGACGGCCGCGACCGGACCTTTTTCTTCGGCGCCTTCGAGCACTACATCATGGAAAACTTCCCGCTGGGTCCGATGAACCAGACCGTGCCGATCCCTGAGTTCCTCGACGGCAATTTCAGCGCGCTGCTCAAGAACAATATCGTAGGTCAGGATGCACTCGGTCGCGATGTCTACGAGGGCCAGATCTTCGATCCGGCAACCCTGCGGAAGGAGGGCGGAAAATGGGTTTCGGATCCGTTCCTCGGGAACATCATTCCCGCGAACCGGATCAGTAAGACGTCGGCGAAAGTAGCCGACCTATTCCGGCAGCAGTATCTCCCGATGGTGCCCGGACGGCTGACCAACAATTCAGCTCTCACGCTTACGAACAATCCGTGGTTCCACCAGACGCAGCTTACGTTCAAGGGGGATCATGCTTTTTCGACCAGGAACAAGCTGAGCGGATCGTTCATCTGGACTCAGCGTCCGCGAATCCTGGTCGACCAGGGTGACGGGACAACCGGTGACGGAAGCATATGGAGTCCGAAGGATACCAACAACTGGGGCGGCCCGCTCGCCCGCTCGAGGAAGCAGGAGGTTAGCAGCCGCCGGGCAACCCTCACGGACAACTGGACCGTACGTCCAAACCTCATCAATACGCTCAGTGTTGCTTTTAACCGGTACCGCAACCCGAGCGTCGCAACCGCAGAACTCGCCGGCGGCAAATGGGCTTCGGACCTGGGATTGGGCCCGAGCGTGATGGGCAATTTCCCGCAGATAGAGTTCGGCGATGCCGTAAACGGGATCTCCACCACCGAGATCGGCTATGAACAGGGGGGCGGGTTTTATGTGGGCAACACTTACATCCTGACGAACCATACCGACTGGGTTAAAGGACGCCACAACATCAAGTTCGGTGGCGAATACTGGAAACTCCAGATGAACGCCCCCAACTGGAACGATTCCTACCACCTCAGGTTCCAGAACTGGACGACTGGGATCCCGCAAGCATCCTTCCAGAACAAAGTCGGCTTCGGCTTCGCCAGTTTCCTGCTCGGAGCCGTGGACGAGGCGGAACAGGCGGTGCCCTACCAGCAGTACGGCCGCAGAGATTACGCCGCGCTCTTCATCAACGACGACTTCAAGGTCAGCCCAAGGCTCACCGTCAACCTTGGTCTGCGTTGGGAACAGACCGGACCCCTCAGGGAGAAAAACGGCAACTGGGCCAATTTTACCCCCGCGGCGCTGAACACGGATCCCAACGGCTGGTGGCCCATCAGTCCCGGGGTACCCGGCGCACTCGAGTTCGCCACTGGGCCGGACACCACTTTTGAAGGAAAGCGCGACCGGAATGGCTTCAGCCCGCGAGTCGGGCTGGCCTTCCGCATGACCGACAAAGTCGTCCTCCGCGGTGGGTACGGCATTTTCTACAGCCCGATCGGCATCAATCAATGGGGCGGTGTTCCGTACGGCAACTATGCCGCTCCGGACATCTTCGGGATCAACAAGGTCAACAGCAACGGGAAGACGACCCCTACCTTCAACTGGGACAGCGGCTATCCAGGGGTATTCCAGTCCGGGGGAAAGGACCCGAACTTCCTCACCTGGGGCATGGTCGCCTTCGACGAGAATACCCTGCAGCCCGGCTACACCCACCAGTACAACGTCAGCGTTGAGTATGAGTTCGGCAAGGACACCATGCTGGAAGCCACCTTCATGGGGAACGACGGGAGGCGGCTGCACAGCGGATTCCTCAGGCGGAACCAGGCGAAGCGGGAGGTGTACGAGGCGATTCCGGATCCGGGAGCCTGGGTGTGGGATGAAGGCAGCGCAGCGGCGGCCAAGGTGCCCTACCCATTCGGCGGGTTTTCGGGGTACGCCGGAATGGCGGTGCTGCCCTATCCCCAGGTCGCACACTGCGGCTGGAAATGGTGTCCGTGGGGCCCGCTCTTGTATGTCTCGTCTCCCCTCGGCTCGTCCAGCTACAGATCCTTCCAGCTGAACCTGACCAGGCGCATGAGCGGAGGCATCGCTGCGAATATTTCCTATAACTTCGCCCAGGCGAAGGGGAACACAGAGACTTCGTTTGATGAAAGCTGGGACTACACTGGCGGCATCCAGGACGCCTACAACCTCCAGAAGGAAGCCGACACTGTGGTGTCCTATGATCAGACCCATGTTCTCAAAGGACTCGCGTCGTTCGAACTTCCGGTCGGACGCAACCGGAAGTGGCTGTCAGGAAGCAACGGTGCCCTGGACGCAGTTGTAGGAGGATGGAGCCTCACGACCATTTTCCACTACAACACCGGGAGACCCATGGGGGTCGATCCGGACGTCTGGTTGCCGGCCTGGACCGACCCGGAAAATGGTGCGGTTTACGCAAATGTCGCCGCGAACGCAAACCTCGGGGCGAGGTACTTCAATCCGAGTAAGTTCAACCCCGGTAATCCGTCGGATCCGGCCAACCGGTATTTCGAAGCGTCTGCTTTCTCGCAGCCTTCCTACGGGAAGCTCGGAAACGGCAGCCGCCTGTATGAGGGTTTGCGCGGGTTCGGACACGCGGGAGAGGATCTCGGAATCATGAAGTACTGGAGTATCGGCGAGGCCGCGCGCCTGCAGTTCCGGATGGAGCTGCTGAACGTCTTTAACCGGCATTACTTCGATAATCCCGAGACGCTCCTCAGCGACAGAACGACTTTCGGGCAGGTGCTCTCCACTACGGGCGAACCGCGGAACATCCAATTCGGTTTGCGCCTGAACTGGTAACTGTCCTCAGCCACGGATTACACGGCGGAAAAAATCGTGTAATCCGTGGCGAACGGCATCTCAACGATCGATCGTTTGGATTGCCGGACTTGATGCGGCCCAGCAGATTGACCGCGGGAGAGCAGCCCTCCGCGTGGATCAGGAGCTTGCGGCGCACCTGGCCGTAGGCTACGACGATCTCGCGGATCAGGTGCGGCTTCGTGGCCTTTTCCTTCAGTTCGCCCGGCGTGCCCGCGGCCGACGCGATGAGTCCCTCGATGTCGAACTCGTTCGAATAATGCATCAGCCGGATCATCGACTGACGGTCGTCGGGATCCCCTCCGATGTCGGTGAGCAAGGAGGCCTGGTTGTTCCTCGGAAGCGGCCGAGGGCGCCGTGGCGAGGAGGACGGCAGCGACAATCAGGTAACGGATCATGGGGTGATACTAATCTCCGAGCGGCCGGCGCGGAACGGGAAAAGGTGCAGGGCACACGCGGGTCCTGCCAGGGCCACTTTGGTCTTTACATCATAGCCGGCGGGATGGTATGCACACGTGTGCAACAAGATTGCGAGGTGCCTCCGCCATGTCTATGCCCGCGCTCAGCCGTCTCCAGCTTACCGTCGCCACACACCACACCGACTACTGGAATGATTCCTGCTCCGTCCCGCAACTCACCTACGGAATCAGCCACGGCGCCGTCGGCGCCACCACCAACCCCTCCATCGTCCTGACCGTCCTCAAAAACGAGCTCGAGCGCTATACCGGCCGGCTCAATGAGATCATTGCCGAAAACGCCACCTGGTCCGAAACCGAGATCGCCTGGAAGCTCATAGAGGAAATGGCCGTCACCGGCGCCAGACTGCTCCTCCCCACCGCCGAACGCTTCAAAGGAAAGAAGGGCCGCCTCTCCATCCAGACCAACCCCGCCCACTACCGCAACGTCGACGCTCTCGTCGGGCAGGCCGTGCACTTCGACTCCCTCGCTCCCAACATGCAGGTCAAGCTCCCGGTCACCTGCGCCGGCATCGCCGCCATCGAGGAGGCCACCTACTGCGGCGTCAGCGTCAACGCCACCGTCAGCTTCACGGTGCCGCAGGCCATCGCCGTCGCGGAGGCCGTGGAACGCGGCCTGCGCCGCCGCGAGTCCGAGGGCCTGGACGTCAGCCGCATGTCCCCCATCTGCACGATCATGATCGGCCGCAACGACGACTGGATGAAAGTCGTAGCCAAACGCGACGGCATCGACATCGACCCGGAGTACCTGGGCTGGGCCGGCCTGGCCGTGTTCAAGAAAGCGTACGGCATCTTCAGGCGGCGCGGCTACCGTGCCCGCCTGCTCGCGGCCGCCTATCGCCACCTCGGGCACTGGTCCGAACTGATCGGCGGCGATGTCGTGCTCTCGATGCCGTACGAATGGGCGCTCAAGGTCAACGCCTCCAACATCGCGGTCGAGAACCGGATCGACAACCCGGTGGCACCGGAGGTCGTCGGCGCCCTATACGACAGGATCCCGGATTTCCGGCGCTCCTACGACGAGGACGGGATGGTCCCGGAGGAGTTCGACGGCTTCGGGGCGACGGTCCGCACCCTGCGCGCGTTCATCGAGTCGGTCCACGACCTGACCGCCATCGTGCGCGACTTCATGCTCCCCAACCCGGACGTCAGGAAAATGTAAGGTGCCCGATGGCACGCGCCGTCTCCATCCAGGACATTGCCCGCGCCGCCGGGGTGTCCCACGGGACCGTTTCCCGCGCGCTGCACGACAGCCCGTTGATCAGCGCCGACGTCCGGGACCGGATCCGGCAGATGGCGCGTGACATGGGCTACACGCCCAACGCCGTGGCCCAGAGCCTCAAGCGGCAACGCACCCGCGCCATCGGCCTGGTGGTCACCACGATAGCCGATCCGTTCGTCGGCGCTGTCGTGCGCGGCATAGAGGAAGTCGCCCAGGAGGCGAACATGAGCGTCTTCCTGAGCATGTCGTACAACGACCCGCAGCGCGAGATTTCCGTGATCGAGACGTTCCAGCAGCGGCGCGTGGACGGCATCATCTCGGCCGCCGCGCAGCTCAGCGGCCGCCACGGCCCCCGGCTGGCCCGCATCGACGTCCCCACCGTTCTCATCAACCAGCAGGCCGAGACCGACTCCGGGCTGCTGCATTCGGTCAACGTGGACGACTACAGCGGCGCCCGCCTTGCGGTGGAACACCTCATCGGCCTGGGACACCGCCGCATCGGCTACATCGGGGCCGGCAACCGCGCGCGCTCGAACCGGCGCCGCCTGGCCGGCTACCGCGACGCCCTGGCCGCCGCCGGCATCGAGCCCGATCCGGCCCGGATCAGGATCGCCGATCCCGGCCACAGGTTTCACACCGAGGATGTCGAAGACGGCCGCTCGTTTGTGGTTGAATTGCTCGCCGCCGAATCGACGGCCGTCTTCTGCTACAACGACATGATCGCCGTCGGGGCGCTGCTCGCCTGCCGCGATCACGGCGTCGCCGTGCCGGAAAAACTGAGCGTCGCCGGCTTCGACGATATCGAGGCGGCGCAGTACGTCACCCCGCCGCTGACGACGGTCCGCCAGCCGATGCTTCGGCTCGGCAGGCTTGCGATGGAAATGCTCTTGCACCTGTTAAACGGCAGCCCGGTCGAAAACCACGTGCTCGCGGCGGAGTTGATACCGCGCGCCAGCACACGTCCGCCCGGCTGAGCCCACAGCTTACTTCGAAGACTCGAAGGGCTCAAAGAAACTCAAGGGATTGGGAGGGTGAATGCGGCAGTACACGGCGGACAACCTGGTCATCCGCGCCGGCGGCTCCGGCGACCCGGACCTGCTCGTCGAAGTCCGTCCCGAGCAGGCCGGGTGGAGCAGCCTGAGTTTCCAGGCACGGCGCATCACGCCGGCGACTGCCTGGACTTTCGACACGGGCCCGAACGAGCTGGCGCTCGTTGTGCTCGGCGGAAGCCTGGACGTGACCTCCGACCGGGGTTCCTGGACGGCGATAGGGGCGCGTGCGTCGGTGTTCGACGGCCTTCCCTCCGCCTTGTATCTGCCGCGCGGAACCTCCTTCACGGTCCGGTGCACCGTGCCGAGCGAATTCGCCGTCGCGTGGACCCCGGCGGACGCGGATTTTCCCGCTCGACTCGTCTCGCCGCACGAGAGCGCCATCGAAATCCGCGGCGGGGACAACGCGACACGCCAGATCAACAGCATCATTCCGCCGGGGTTCCCCTGCGCGCGGCTCGTCGTCGTCGAGGTCTACACCCCCGGCGGCAACTGGTCGAGCTACCCGCCCCACAAGCACGACCTGCACCGGACCGGTCCCGACGGGCGCATCCTGGAGGCGGACCTCGACGAGATGTACTACTACCGCATCGACCGGCCCGAGGGCTTTGCCCTGCAGCGCGTCTACACGGGGCCCGAGTCGCCCCTGCATCGGGCGGGCTTGCCTATCGACGCGGCCGTCGTCGCGCGCGACAACGACGTCGTGCTCGTCCCCGAAGGGTACCACCCGGTTTGCAGCCCCTTCGGCTACACCACCTATTACCTGAACGTGCTGGCCGGGAGCGCTCAGAGCCTCGCCTGCAGCGACGATCCGCAGTTCGCCTGGGTCAAGGACAGCTACCGGACCCGTGACCCGCGGGTGCCGTTTTTCACTCATTCGGAGGCGCAGAAATCATGAGCCTGAACCGCACGCACCGCCTGACGATGGCGCAGGCGCTCATCGCTTTCCTGAAGCAGCAGCACGTCGAACGCGACGGCGTGGAGAACCCGTTCTTCGCCGGGTGCTTCGGCATCTTCGGCCACGGCATCGTCGGCGGGAGTCGGCCAGGCGCTGCAGCAGATGCCCGAATTCCCCTACTACCAGGTGCGCAACGAGCAGGCAGGGGTCCACGCCGCCACCGCCTATGCCAAGGTCAAGAACCGCATGCAGACGCTCGCCTGCCTGTCGTCGATCGGCCCGGGCGCGACCAACATGATCACCGGGGCGGCGACCGCGACGATCAACCGGCTGCCGGTGCTGCTGCTCCCGGGCGACATCTTCGCCCGCCGCAACGTGGCGCCCGTCCTGCAGCAGCTCGAGTCGGCCCAGAGCCAGGACGTCTCGGTCAACGACTGCTTCAAGCCCGTCAGCCGCTACTGGGACCGGATCAACCGGCCGGACCAGCTGCTGACTGTCGCTGCCCGAGGCGATGCGCATCCTCGACCAGCCCGGCGGAAACGGGCGCCGTCACGCTTGCGCTGCCGCAGGACGTGCAGGCCGAGGCCTACGACTACCCGGAAGCCTTCTTCCGCAAGCGCGTGTGGCACATCCCTCGCACCCGGCCCGATAGCGCTGCGCTGCAACGGGCCGCGCGACCTGATCCGCGCGAGCAGGAAGCCGCTGATCGTCGCGGGCGGCGGGGTCATCTACTCCGGCGCGACCGACGCGCTGCGCGACTTCGTCGACCGCACCGGCATCCCGGTCGGCGAGACCATGGCCGGAAAGGGCAGCCTCCGCTACGATCATCCGCTCAACCTGGGTGCGATCGGCGTGACCGGGACGCTCGCGGCGAACCGCATCGCCCGCGACGCCGACCTGGTGATCGGCATCGGCACGCGCTACAGCGATTTCACCACCGCCTCGAAGACCGCGTTCCAGAACCCGGACGTCCGCTTCATCAACATCAACGTGACCGAGTTCGACGCCGGCAAGCACCTGGGCCTGCCCGTGATCGGGGACGCGCTGCGCGGCGCTCGAGGACTTCGCCGGCCTCCTGCAGGGGTACGCTGTCTCCGACGCGTATCGGGCTGAGTGCCGCCGCTTGCACGACGAGTGGGAAGCGGAGGTGGACCGCATCTACGCCATCCGCAACGAGCCCCTGCCGAGCCAGGGCGAACTGCTCGGCGCGATCAACGAGATGTCCGGCCCCGAGGCGATCATGGTCAACGCCGCCGGCAGCATGCCGGGCGACCTGCACAAGCTCTGGCGCACCCGGCATCCCAAGAACTTCCACATGGAGTACGGCTACAGCTGCATGGGGTACGAAATCGCGGGCGGGCTCGGCGCCAAGATGGCGGCCCCGGAGCGCGACGTCTACGTCATCGTCGGCGACGGCAGCTACCTGATGCTTTCGTCCGAGCTCGTCACGTCGATCCAGGAACACCGCAAGCTGATCGTCATCCTGCTCGACAACTCCGGCTTCAAGAGCATCGGGTCGCTCAGCCGCTCGCTTGGCCAGGAGGGCTTCGGCACGCGGTTCGTGTTCAGCGGCCGACGGCCCGCTCGCGGGCGATGCGGGCGACGGCGACGCGAAGCCTCTGCCGATCGATTTCGCCGCGAACGCCCGCAGCCTCGGCGCGCTGCGTCATCGAGTGCTCGAGCTATGCCGACTTCGCCGCCGCGCTGAGCTCGGCCCGGCAAACCGACCGCACCACCGTCATCACCGTGCGCAACGACCGCTACGTCAGCGTCCCCGGCTACGACAGCTGGTGGGACGTGCAGGTGGCGGAGGTCAGCGAAATGCCGGCTGTCCGGGAAGCCCGGAAGGCCTGGGAGGAGATGCGGGCCAAGGAACGGTACTTCTTTGAATAGAACCGGGCCAGGCCGCGCCTGTCCCAGGAGGAGTCATATGTCCGACGCTACCTTGCTGAACTACATCGACGGTGACTGGCGGTCATCGGGTGCCGCCGATGCACTCGAGGTGAGAAACCCCGCGACCGCGGAACTCCTCGCGCGCGTGCCGATGACCCCGGCCGCAGAGGTCGACGCGGCCGCCCGCCGCGCGGCCGCGGCTTTCGCGGACTGGCGCCGGGTGCCGGCCCCCGCCCGCATCCAGCATCTTTTCAAGCTCAAGGCCCTGCTGGAGGAAAATTTCGATGAGCTCTCGCGGACCATCACGATGGAGAACGGCAAGACCCTCGACGACGCCAAGGGGGAGATGCGCCGGGCCATTGAAAACGTCGAGGTGGCCTGCGGCATCCCGACCATGATGATGGGGGACTTCTCCGAGGACGTGGCCCGTGGGGTAGACGAATACATGATACGCCAGCCCGTGGGAGTGGCCGCCATCATCTGCCCATTCAACTTCCCGGGCATGATCCCGTTCTGGTATCTGCCCTACGCGCTTGCCTGCGGCAACACGGTCATCGTGAAGCCGTCCGAGCGCACACCCGATGACCGTGCAGAAGGTGTTCCGCCTGCTGGAGCAGACCGGCCTGCCGCGGGGCGTGGTCAACCTGGTCAACGGCGGGCGCGGAAACCGTCAATGCGCTGCTGGACCACCCCTGCATCCAGGCGGTGACCTTTGTGGGGTCGACGCCGGTCGCCCGGCACGTCTACAGCCGCGCCTCGGCGAGCGGCAAGCGGGTCCAGGCCCAGGGCGGGGCCAAGAATCCCGCTGATCATCCTGCCCGACGCCGACGTCGCGATGACGACGCGCGATCGTGGCCGACAGCGCGTTCGGGAACGCCGGGCAGCGCTGCCTCGCGGCCTCGCTCGCCGTCACTGTGGCCGACGCGGACCGGATCTTCCGCCCCGCCCTGGCCGAAGCCGCCGCGTCCCGCGTGGTCGGGTACGGGCTCGACCCGGGGGTTCAGATGGGCCCGGTGATCACCCCCGAAAGCAAGAACCGCATCCTGAACCTGCTCCGCAAGGGCCTCGACGAAGGCGGGCAGCCTGGTGGTGGACGGCCGCGAAGGCGTCGTGATCCGGGCTACGAAAGGGGCAATTTCCTGCGTCCGACCGTCCTCGACGGATTGCGCCCCGGCAGCACCCTTGCCCGCACCGAAGTCTTCGGGCCCGTGCTCGGCCTGATGCGGGTAGACACCGTCGACGAGGCGCTCCAGATCGTCAACGGCGGCGAGTACGGCAACATGGCCTGCATCTTCACCGGCAGCGGCGCGGCCGCGCGCAAGTTCCGCTACGAGGCCGACGCGGGCAACATCGGGATCAACATCGGGGTTGCCGCCCCGATGGCCTTCTTCCCGTTCAGCGGCTGGAAAAACAGCTTCTTCGGAACCCTGCACGCGCAGGGGAAACACGCGGTCGAGTTCTTTACGCAGACGAAAGTCGTCGTCGAGCGCTGGCTCGGCGAGTGGGACCGCAAGTTCTAAGCCGCAGGCCGCGGCATGGAGGAGCACTCCTATGGACGAGATTCGCGTCGCCAACGCCCCCTGTTCCTGGGGCACGCTCGAGTTCGAAGGGATGAAGGGAGAGCGCATCGAGTGCGGGCAGATGCTCGACGAGCTGCGCGACACCGGTTACGCCGGCACCGAGCTGGGGGACTGGGGCTTCATGCCCACGGAGCCCGATGCCCTTGCGCGCCGAACTCGCCCGGCACGGCGTGTCGATGGTCGGGGCCTTCGTGCCGGTCGCGCTCAAGCACGAGGAAGCTCATGCGTCAGGTGCGGCGGAGGCGGTGAAGGTCGCGCGGCTGCTCGCGGCCGTCGCCGAGACGGGCCCCGGGGCGCGCCGGCCCATGATCGTTCTGGCCGACAACAACGGCAGCGACCCGATGCGCACCCGCAACGCCGGCCGGATCACGCCGGAGATGGGTCTGAGCGGGGACGAGTGGAAAGTTTTTGCCCGCGGGGCGGAGCGGGTCGCCCGCGCGGTGTGCGCCGAGACGGGCCTGGCAACCGTTTTCCACCACCACTGCGCCGGGTATGTCGAGACCCCGGACGAGATCGCCCGGCTGCTGGACATGACCGACCCCGCGCTGGTGGGCCTCGTGCTCGACACCGGCCACTATGTCTACGGGACCGGCACTACCGACGGCGGCAGGGCGCTGGAAGCATTCCAACGCTTCGGCAGCCGCATCCGGCACGTCCACTTCAAAGACTGCGAGCCCGGGGTCGCGGCGACTGCACGCGCCGAGGGGCTGGATTACTTCGAGGCCGTGCGGCGCGGGGTGTTCTGCGAACTGGGCCGGGGGAACGTCGATTTCCGGGCGGTGGCCGGTTGGCTGCGCGCTCGCTCGTACGAAGGCTGGATCGTCGTAGAGCAGGACGTCCTGCCGGGGATGGGCGCCCCGAAAGAGAGCGCCCGCCGGAACCGTGAGTTCCTGCGGTCCATTGGCCTGTAGACAGGCGGAAGCCGGAAGCCGGAAGCCGCAAGTCGGAAGCCGCAAGTCGGAAGCCGGAAGCCGGAAGCCGGAAGCCAGTGGGCAGCGAGGCAGGCGCCGGAGGCATTTCCTGGAGCCGATTGCGTTCAGTCCGGCTTCCGGCTTCGAGCTTCCTGCTTCTGTCCTTCGCACCGTGAATACCGGAGAGGTCCGATGTCTTTGACAACACCGTCCGGCTTCCGGCTTCAGTCCGTTTTGCACCGCGAATACCGGAGAGGATCCGATGCCTTCAACGTCTGGCTTCCTTGTTCCGGCTTCCTTCTTTGAATAAGGAGACAACATGTCGCACGCTCATTTGAATATTGGAATAATCGGGGCCGGTCGGATCGGGCGCGTCCACGCCGAAAACCTCGCCTATCGCATTCCCGGCGCCAGGGTGCTGGCCATCGCGGACATCAATGCGGAGGCGGCCCGCAAGGTCGCGGAGCAGTTCGGTATCGCCGCCTGCACGACGGAGTATCGCGACCTGCTCCACAACCCGGACATCGCCGCGGTCCTGGTGTGTTCAAGCACCTCCACCCACGCCAGAATCGCGGAAGAAGCTGCGGCGGCAGGGAAGCACATGTTTTGTGAAAAGCCCATCGCCCAATCGCTGCCCGAAATCGACCGCGTGCTGGCCGCCGCGGACAAAGCCGGGGTCAAGCTGCAGGTCGGGTTCAACCGGCGCTTCGACGCGAACTTCCGGAGGGTGCGCCGGGCCATCGAATCCGGCGAGATCGGCGAGCCATCCCTGATCCACATCGTCAGCCGCGACCCGGCGCCGCCGCCCGTGGAATACGTGCGTTCCTCGGGCGGGATGTTTCTCGACATGACCATCCACGATTTCGACATGGCCCGCTTCCTTATGGGAGACGAGGTCGAGGAGGTCTATGCGGTAGCCGGGGTTCGCGTGAATCCCGCCATCGGCGAGGCCGGCGACGTCGACACGGCCGTCGTCACCCTGAAGTTTGCCGGCGGCGCGATCGGGACGATCGACAACAGCCGCCGCGCTGCGTACGGCTATGACCAGCGGGTGGAAGTGCTCGGAAGCAAAGGCTCCATCGAGACCATGAACAACTACGCGAACCAGGCGGTCATCAGCGACGCCGGCTCGGTCCGGCGGGACCTGCCGCTGAATTTCTTCATGGACCGCTATACCGAGAGTTTTCTGAACGAGGTGTCGGAGTTTGTCGCTGCCGTTTTGAACGACAAGCCGGTGCCGGTCCAGGGTTCGGACGGCCGGGTTCCCGTCGTGATGGCGCTTGCCGCGGCCAGGTCTCACCGCGAGAAACGGCCAGTGCGGCTGAGCGAAATATCGGCCGGTGCACAGAGCGCTGCGACGCCGGCGTAGAATCAGTTCTCTGCGTATTGGGGCGGGGTCGGGCCGCCCCAATCTACTTTACTCGAGCAGGCGGACGCGGTCCGTAGCCCGCAGTTCGCGGTAACAATCGGGTAGATCGAAGGTCTGCAGGATTCCCGGGACGAAACTCGACAGAGGCCACGCGTAATCCTCCGACTCCGCCATGGTGGCATAGGACGGCGGGGCGCCGGCCAGGATCGCCTGCTGCACCCGGGCGTCCAGCGTCGCTGCGAACAACGCCGGCAGGGTCCCCCACCCCTTGGCGACGAGGCGCACGCGGATATGGCCCGCCGACGCCAGCCAGTCCAGGACACGCAGCACGTCATGCGTCCGCTGGCCAACAATGGGACGAT
The DNA here is from genome assembly GCA_963773605.1 of uncultured Acidobacteriota bacterium. Taxonomy (GTDB): domain Bacteria; phylum Acidobacteriota; class UBA6911; order UBA6911; family UBA6911; genus CAVZBT01. Next base: position 60,885 of record CAVZBT010000016.1, on the reverse strand, counting down.
CGAGCATGAACGAGTGCGCCGCGTAGAAATAATCGCTCCCGTACGGTTTGTTGAACTGGTCCTCGCCGCAGGTATCGGGGCGTGACTCGCCGATTCCGCGCACGTCGCATCCGTAAACGGGCAGCTCAGGCGATTCCTCGACCAGGCGCCGAAGGAAGGGTTCGCCGCGCAACTCCGCGTCGGCGGAGTGGTGTGAGATATAGAGGATGGCGGTGTCGGGCCCTTGGGGAGGCCGGGAGTAGTGAGGCCGGTCGTTCAACCGCACGACGAGGGCAAACACCCCCGGCTCCGTTTCCACCGCGTAAGTGGTCGCATGCGGGCGCGGGTAGGCCCGCCCGGCGAGCGGGCGCAGGATGCGGTATTCCGGCGCGCCCGGCGGCCGCGGCGGCAGCCGCAGTGTCGTGGCCATGGCGCTGCGCAATGCCACCCCGGAAGGAGTGGCCCGATGCGTCGCCAGTTCCTGCGATTTCGCCCGCGTGAAGTGGAAGACGGTGCGGGCGCCGAGTTCCGCGACCTGGCCGCGCGCCGTACACTGGAGCGTCTCGTCTTTTTCTATCGTGATGGCCGGCTCCTGCCCGTCGTGCGCGATCCCGGTCGCCCGATTGAACCAGCGGTACATCGCTTCCCGGTTTTCACGCGTGTAGCCGTGCTCGGACGGTCCGATCTGCAGGGCGACGTTGTCGGGCGCCCCCAGCAGGGTGTAGATCCGTTTGAGTCGCCCGAAGGCTTCCGTTGCGCCGCGCACGTCAAAGTAGTCCCGCTCCTTGGCCAGGATGATGACCGGCTTCGGGGCCATTGCGGCCAGGAAATCGCTGTGATCGAGGCCGAGAGCCAGCGCGCGAGGGGGACACTGCTCCGTGTCGGCCGGCAGCTCATTTTCGAGGTTGCGCCGGAAAGTCGTGACGAAGCAGCCGGCGGCCGCCATGGTCCAACGCTCCTCCAGCCCGCACAGCCATGTCGTCATGGTCCCGCCCCCCGAATTGCCGGTAATTCCGACATGCCGCGGGTCGACCTCCGGGCGGGTGAGGAGGTAGTCCAGCGCGCGCATGCCGTCCCAGGCGCGCCAGCTTCCGAGAAACTCGCCGGCAAGGAACTGCTGGTTCCCGGCGTGCAGGTGTTCGGCGACTCCGATCCCGCGCCGGGGCTTGAGGCCGGCGTCGGTGTACTGCAGCCGCTCCCCCTGGCCGATCGGGTCGAAAAGGAGGACCACGTAACCGATCCGGGCCAGGCCCTGCGCAAACGACTGGTAGGTTTCCGAGGCCTTGCCGTTATCCGAATGCCCGCACGACCCCACCACGCCTGGGAGTGGGAAGGCGCGTCCTTTCGGGATGTAGAGGTTCGCGGTCACGGGGAAATCGGGCCGGCTTTCGAAGATGATTTTTTCGATCCGGTAGGTGTCGCGTTCGACCGTCCCGGTCATCTTCGGCCGAAGCGGGGTCTTCTGCGGCATCGCCCCGAAACAGTCGCGTATCTTCGTTCTCACGGAACGTACGTACGCTTCGGCATCGGTCCTGGTCTGGAGCGCCGCCTGGGCGGATAGGATCTCTCGTTCGGCATTGCGCACCCGGCCGACGAAGTACTCCTGGAGCATGCGCGGGAACCGGTTCAGCGGCGCGGGCGCCGGGGCGGAGGCGTTCTGCGACGGGGAAGGTGTAGCCGCCGTTCGACCCTCCGCACCCGCAACCGCGGCGGCAGCGATGCCGCCCATGCGCAGCAGGCCGCGCCGGGAAAAGCCTGAGCGGGTTCGTGTCCGATCGAGCGTAGTCATCTTAAACCTCCGAGCTTGAATCTGAATCCGCCGCATCCTGATGCGCTGTTTTTCGTATTCTGGCGGGGCACCATTCTCAGTTTATTGTTTTGCGCCGGCAGCCTCGGCTAAAGGGCGACGCCGGGCGCGCTGCCCTCCACGCGTCACTCCTGGTTGTGGCCGCCGGCCGCGCCGCGCGCCGTGGGGGCTACCTTATGTGAAGGTTGCCTTCTTCGACCCAGCGTGCCAGCAGCAGGCGGATCTGGCTGTCATCCGCCTGCGGATCTTTTTCGCACTCCTCGGGAGGGGCGCCGCCGCTGGCGCGTTTCCAGAGCCTCTGGAGGAGTTGCGGATCGTCTTCGTCCGGGCGCGGGACCGGATCCTCTCCGGTCGGGCAGAGGTGCGATCCGTCCGGGACCAGTGTCCGGGCACGCTGCAGCTCATCGTGCCGCTGCATCCCTTCGATGATCAGGGGCAAAAGGTCCTCTCCTTGCGCCGCGGGCTCGGCGGTGCCGGGCTCCACCTGCGGCTTACGCCCGGTAAAGGAAAAAGTGCCCGGTATTGGGGTGACCAGGAGGCTGCACAGCGCTGCTTTTCCCTCCCGCTTGCCGGCGCGGCAGCTCCGCATCCGCCCGGCGTCGAGCGTGATGCAGCCAACCACCTCGTCGTTCTCGTCTTTCAGCGTCAGGGATCCCGACAGGCGAGTGCGGACGAGCTGCTGCAACAGCTCAGGGAGACCGAAAAGCTCCAGGTCGCCGAACAGGCGGTCCGCCGCGCTCACGGCGTGTTGGCCCGAGTGGAATCCCTGCAGGGCGTATTGCGCCACCTTGCCGAATTCTTCGTCTGGGAAGCGGGTGACGATCTGCCGAAAGGCTTCCTGGACCGCGGGTGCGGGTGTGGAAGAGAGTGCTTTGACGATATGAAGCAACCCCGGCACGTCCTTCTGAATCGTCAGCCCCAGCAGGCGGCGGGGCGTCTTTGCACGCAAGGCCTGCAGCAGGCGCCCCACGCCCTCCGGATCGGCCGAGAGGTCCTGCCCGCTCAGTGACGAGAGGCGGGCGAGCGTGTCGCCCAGTTGTTCGTCCCTCTTGAGCCCGTGATTGACAACCGTGGTGATCGCTCTGGCCGATCCATAGCGCGCGATAACGTAGGTGAGCCGGTCGAGCAGCGATTTGAGCTTGCCCGCTTCCAGCCCCCCCACATCGTGCTGGCGCAGCCTGTTTTCGACCTGTTGTACCGCGGCGACCAGGAGTCTCTCCGAGTCCTCGTGTTTCAGCTGCCCGAGGAGCGATATCGCCTCTCGGATCAAGGGTGCGGGGTAGGCCAGGTTCATCAGCGTCCCCACCAGACTGATTTCCTGTTCGGGGCCGGACTCGTCGGTGCGTGGTACCCGGCCCAGGATGCAGACGAGGTTACGGGCGAAATACCATTGCGTCGGGATCTCCGGGCTGTGCGCGATGGAACACAGTCGCTCAAAAGCCGCAGCGCGCGCAGGCGCCCCAAGCGCCTCGAGCAAATTCAGGATCAGGCGACGGCGGTCGCGCTTGGGCTCGTTCTGCAGGTGGTCGAGAAGAGTTTCCGGTTCGAATTCGGCAAAGAAGGCGAGGGCCCGTCTGAGCAGGCGGTGTTTCGCCGGCTGTTCCGCATAGCGGCGCAAGCGGTTCAATTCCAGCGCGTCGTGGGCGGACCGTCGCACGCCGTCCACGGCGCGGGCGTCCACAGTGCCGTCCGCGATCAGGCTGGAGGACAGCTCCAGCATCGTGACGGCGCGGGCCAGCGAACCGTCGTTGAACTGCTCTATGGCCGCCTGGACCATTTCCTGGAACCGCTGCCACCCTTCGTTGCGCGTCCGGGTAAGCCGCATGATCTGGCGCATCGCGAGGACCGCCGTGTTGTGGGTCGGCAGAGTGGCGGTCTTCCCTTGCTCCTCTCCCGTGGCCGGCACGACCCAGCCAGGGAGGCTCTGACTCAGGAGCCGGAAAAACTCGTGGGTTCCGGAGCCGGCGCTGTTCTGTGCCAAAGCCGCTTGAATTTGGGCCAATTCCGTGCCGCTCCGGGCCTCGGCGGCGGCGAGGGCGAGGGCCTCGGAGGTCTGCTGGGCCCCCGCCGTGCCGGCAGCCGGGGCCGGCCCGGGCGCCGATTTCTGCAAGCGGTCCAGCATCATGGCGAAACGCCGTTCCCGCCGCACGTCCGCGGCATACGCCTGCGTGCCCTCTGCGATTCCTTCCGGTACGCCGGCGGAGTCCGTGGAGCCGGGGCCGACCGGGCGACGCACGAAGTCGATGGTCCGTTCGAGGGCCGTCGGCGAGCGCTCCAGCCCGTCCAGCATGCCATGCAGTTCGCGTTGCTCCCCGGCGGGACAGAATTCGAGCACGATGACTTTCAGTCGCCCTAGGAATGGTTCCAGGAGTTCTGCCGGGACAAGCTTGAGCTCCGCCGTCTCGTTCAGTTTTTTCAGCGCATGGAAAGTCAGGTCGCAAACACGCAGTTCCCGGTTTGCCCGGCCCCCCTGGGACGCGATCCAACGACGTATTTCCGAGGCGACCAGTTCCGGAGGTTCGCGCACGGCCGCCAAAACGGCCTCCGCCGCAGTCAGAGGGGGAATCTCGTCCGACAGGAACCGACGGATGGTGGCGAGCGCTTCGCCGATGTCTGGTTCGGGGCTTCCTGAGCTCATCGCGAACGTTTCTGGCTGCCGGTCTGCACGAAAGACGATTGATGGGCCGAGATGTTACCAGCTATTTCCTCCGAATGCGAGCAGGAGTGCGCACCGGGTGGGCGGGAATTTCGCCTCCGGCGCCCAGATCCACGCTGCGCCTGAGTTTCCCCTCGCAACGGTCCCGCGGTCCAGTCAATTGAAGCCGCGGCGGTACCAGCCTCCGCTGAATTTGCTTGCCGTCAGAACCTGCGGCGCTACAAACTTATATAAGAAGGGAAAGAAACCATCCGAGGGGGGGAATATGAGCGGATTTCACAGAGTTGCCGCGGCCGGAGTCGGGGTGATGCTCCTTGCTTGTTGCTTCTGCTCTCAAGCCGCTGCGCAGGAACCGGCTCTGCTGACGGCCCAGGAGTTGACCAAGGTAGTGCCGAGTAACTTCTATTTCGAAGGCCAGGTCGCTCCGACGCAGATGAGGAACGCGGCGGCCGTGCGGTTCCAGGGAAATCGCCACCTGGTTGCCGCCCTGGTCGACACCTCCGGTTACGCCTCCAACATCCGGGGCAAGTACGAGGGGTTCCTGATCGCGGATGCGCCTGTCACCATCGGCGGGACGGCTTTAAAAGCCGGTGCGTACGGGTTCGGGTTCACGAATGACCTGAAGCTGAACATCCTCGACCTGGGCGGCGCCATCGTCCATACCGTCGCCGCCAGGAAGGACGACCAGGCGAAAAGCCCCAGGCCGCTGAACATCGAAAAAGCCGGCAACGAGTACCGCCTCTGTCGCGGCCGGAACTGCGTCCCCCTGTCATTCAAGTAGCCGGGGGATTCCGAGGGACAAAGTGATCAAGGCGCTTTCCCTGATCCCTTGACCTCCGAATTTCGCTTAGGGGAGTTGGACGGCGACGACTTCGCCGCGCACGCAGAGGATGCCGTGGGCCTGAATGGTTGAGTCCACGATCACTTTGCGGCCGGAAATCTCCCTGACTTTGCCCCGGACCTCGAGGGGAACGCCGAGCGGGGTGGGTTTCAGATAGTCCACTTTGAGCGAGGCGGTCACGAAACGGAGCCGAGGCTCGCTGCCCATGTCCCGGTTTTCGGCCCGGCAGGCAGCCGCGGCCGCAGTCCCGGTCCCGTGGCAATCGATCAAGGAGGCGAGCACGCCGCCGTATACGAATCCGGGGATCGAGGTGTGCCAGGGCTCCGGCGTGAAGAAGGACACGGTTTCATCGCCGTCCCAGTACGTTCTTATGTGGTGGCCGTGCTCGTTCAGCGTGCCGCAGCCGAAGCAGTGGCTGAGTTCGGGCGGGTAGTTGTCCTGAAATGAGTTCGTCTCCATCGCTCCCCCCGCCGCAATGCGCGGCGACTGGCAACCCGGTGTGCCCCTCGCCCTGTCCCGGTCGCGCGGTGCGACAAGCCGTATTATAGGGCATAATCCCTTACGGACCGAGACGGGGCACGCACGTCGGCAGCGCGCTTTCTGGTTGGCGCCGGCGGTGTTTTTGGTGTCTACTGCAGGATCAATAACTCTCCTATACCCGAAAGCCCCTCAGGAGGATCGATGCGCTGCAAGTTATTTTTTGTGATGTCGGCGGTTGCGGCTGTTCTTGTGTGCGGTTTCGGACCAGCGGCTGGCGATGTGAAGCTTGACTTCTGGCCGCAGTGGCGCGGGCCGGCCAACGACGGCATGGCACTCGGGGATGCTCCTCTCCGCTGGAGTGCAACCGAGAATGTCAAATGGAAGGCGAACATTCCCGGCCGCGGCCATTCGAGCCCCGTCATCTGGGGAGACCGCATTTTTCTCACCACGGCGGTTCCCACCGGCACCGATCCCGCGCCCTCCGCGCCGCAGCCCGGACGGCGCGGCCCCGGCGGAAATGCCGGTCAATTGCGCGAGCACCGCTTCGACGTGCTCTGCATCGAGCGCCCGACCGGGAAGCTGCTGTGGCAGCGGACCGTCAAGACGGCCACGCCGCACGAGGGATACCACGACCAGTACGGGAGTTTCGCCTCCAACTCGCCCGTCACCGACGGCAAGAACGTGTATGCATTTTTCGGTTCCCGCGGCCTGTACTGTCTCACGGTCGATGGCAAGCTCCTCTGGGAGAGGGACTTTGGCGTGCAGATGAAAATGGTCATGCAGTTCGGGGAGGGTACCGCCCCGGTCCTGCACGGGGACACCCTGATTCTCAACTTCGATCACGAGGCAGGTTCGTTTGTCGTTGCTCTAGACAAGAACTCGGGCAAGGAACTCTGGAAGGCAAACAGGGACGAAGTGTCGGGCTGGGCGGCTCCGCTCGTCGTCGACTTCGAGGGGCGGGAGTATGTCGTCATCAGCGCGACCAAAAAGGTGCGGTGTTACGATTTCAAGACCGGCGCGCTCGTCTGGGAATGTGCGGGCATAGGCCGCAATCCGATTCCCGCACCCGTCTACGCCCGGGGTGTGGTGTACGTCATGAGCGGCTACCGCGACCCGAACCTCATGGCCATACGGATGGGCCGGACCGGAGATCTGACCGCAACGGATGCGGTCGTCTGGAGCGCGACGCGCGGCCTGTCGTACACGGCGTCGCCCGTTCTGCACAACGACCGGCTGTACGTTCTGACCGACCAGGGAATGCTCAGCTGCTTCAACAGCGTGACGGGGGCTCCGCTCTACCAGCAGGTCCGGTTGCCGAAACCGTATAACTTCAAGTCTTCGCCCGTGGGAGTCCAGGGCAAGCTGTACATGGCGACCGAAGACGGGGATGTGGTAGTCGTAAAGATGGGAGACATGTTTGAAGTCCTCGCGACCAACTCTATCCCGGACGAGTTTTTCATCGCCACCCCGGCGGTCGCGATGGGCGAGATCTTCCTGCGCGGGCGCAATACGCTATACTGCATCCACTAAAGTGGCGCCGCGGCGGCCCGATGCGGCCCACGGGATCCAGCTCAAGGGGGTTCAACAGACACAGTTCCGAGGGAGGCTCTCCGTGCAACAACTCATACTGAATGCGATCGGCCCGGATCGCCCCGGCATCGTGGAACAGGTCACGGGACATCTCCATGCGCGCGGCGCCAACGTCCTTGACTCCCGCATGGTGAACCTGAGGGGCCAATTCGCCATGCTGATGCTGTTTGAGGCCGAAGACCCGGCCGCGACGACCCTGCGCGACTCACTTCCCAAGCTGGCGCAGGAAATCGGATTGCGGCTCACCCTCATGGAAGCGGACCCCTCGGCCAGGGGCACCGAGGGGATCCCGTTCAGGCTGAAGACCTACTCGATGGACCAGCCCGGCATCGTCCATGGGGTGAGCGAGGTTCTGCGCACGCACGGCGTCAACATCGAGGACCTCACCACACGCCACGAATCCGCGCCTTTCATCGGGACAGGGGTTTTTCTGATGGAGATGCGGCTGACCGTCCCCCCGGCAGTTTCCATCAGGGAACTCCGGTCGAGGCTGCAGTCCGCGTGCGACCGTCTCAACTGCGATGTGGACCTCGAGCCGGCCTGACATTGAAAATTCGAGATCTGCCAAGCCTTCGAGGTGAGGCTCTGAAAATCCCCAGGCAACTCCTACGCTTTAGCCGCGGCTTGCACCGGCTTGAAGGCCGTGCGCGCAAGGGAAACCAGCTGTCCATGACCCTGATCGACGGCACCCGGGAACACGACACGCCCTGTACGCTGCGTCGGAGACGACGTTCTTCGCCAGGGACGTCGATTCGAAACTCACGTTCAAAGTGAACGCTCAGGGCGTGGTCGAAGGCCTGGATTTCTACATGGCGGGCGACACGTCCCAGGCCAAGAAGGTGAAGTAGTCGGTGGAGTCGGGCGGAACGACGACGCCACACTCCACACTTTGGAGTGCGGCGGCTCGACGCCGCTTTGCGGTCGGCGCCTAGGCGCCGACCTTGCGCAGCTGCCTGCCGATCCAGCCAAACCCAGACAGCGGTGCCGAGGCACCGCACTCCACAGTACGCGGATTCCTTCGGACAAGCCTTATTCCTATCGCTACCGGCTGGCACCGATTGACGGCGACTTCGCTGCCCGAACGAGGAGCGACCACGGAGTGAGCAAATTCGAGGGCCGCGGCGAGCCGACGCGGCCCACTGTATTCAAGGGGCCGCCGCGATTTTCAGGATGTGCTGCTTTGCGAGTTCGTATTCCTGCGCATTCGGCAGGTGCTCGATGATGAGCGGGGCCGAATGGGGCAGCTGCGACAGACGTGTCAGGTAGGTTCTGTAGTCCAGGCCGCCCGCCCCGGGTCTCACCTCGCGAAAGTAGACGTTCCCTCCGGTCTCCCAACGCAGGTCCTTGGCGTGGCAACTGACGATCCAGGGGCCAAGTCTGTCGAAGCACTCGTTGAGCAAGTCGGTGTTCCGGTAGTAACGCTCCGGCGAGTTCACGATGTTGCAGGGGTCGAGGTGCACGGCGAAGGCTCTGCGGTCGACGGCCCTGACGAGCTTGAAGTTCGATTCGACGCTGTCGGGGATGGTCCAGGGCATCATCTCGTAGCAGAACTTCGCCCGCGTCGGCTTTACGGCATCGATGATTGCGCGGGCATTCTCGACCGCGGCGTCGAAGGCGAGTTGAGAGATGTTGTCGGGGTGCGGCCCGTCCCAGCGGGTTTTGTTGTAGGAGCCGACGATGTCGACGCAGCACAGGGCCCCGGCTGCCTCGGCCAGCGCTAGTCCGTCGGTCACGTCGGCCAGGTTTTTCGCGCGCAGCTTCGGGTCGGCATCAAGCAGGTTCACCCAGCGGCCGACCTCGGCGAGCACGACGTCGTGTCGCTGGAAGGCGCGGGACAGCGCCTCGATGCGCGCCGACTCCCGCAACGGGATGTCGGGGCATATGGCGGCGCGATACCCGAGTTTAGTGTAGGCGAGGGCAAGTTGGTCCGGGTCGTCGGTCTTGACGAAGACCGGCCCCCCCAGCCGCAACGGCTGGCCGGCGGAGCGACCGGGCACCGGCCGGGACGCGCCGGCGGCAGCCGCGGCTGCCGCGAGTCTCACAAATTGTCGACGGCCGATCTCCTGCGGGTTCATGAGCGCCTCCTGCGGTGCGGATTCCGGCTCAGGGTGCCGCAATTTTCGGCACAGTGTCGGCGGCCGGGGCTGTTTGACGAATGGGCAGGTGCATTTCGAAAGTCAGACCGGCGCCGGCATTCCGGCGCACGGCAATGCTCGCGCCGTGATGCTTCAGCAGTTGGTAAGATATGGACAGTCCCAACCCCGTTCCCCCGGGCTTGGTCGTGAAGAACGGGTCAAATATCTTGTCCAGCTGGTAGGCCTCCATCCCTGCCCCCGTGTCGCGGACAAGGATCTGTATTATATCCGAGTTTCGGTCGTATGCCGTATCGACGGACAGTTCGCCTCCTTCGGCCATCGCCTGGATCCCGTTCAAAGCCACGTTGAGCAGGACCTGGCGGATCTGGTCCCGGTCGACGCTCACGGTGGGCAGTTCCCGAAGACGGGTGACGATACGGACCCTGGAGGTCTCCGCCTCCTTCCTGAGCAGCAGCAGCGTCGATTCCACAACTTCGTTGAGATTGACCGGCTCGAAGGCAGGGCGAGGGGGGCGCGCGAAGGTCAGGAACTCGGTGATGATCTTGTTTACGCGGGCGGTTTCCTCGCGCACCACCTGGACGAACTCCCTTTTCGGGTGGGCTTCCGGGATCTCGGACTGGAGGATTTCGACCGCTCCCTTGATCGTGGCCAGTGGATTCCGGATTTCATGCGCAATCCCGGCGCTCAACTCTCCGAGCGCTGCCAGCCGGTCGGCCTGCTTCAGGTGCTCGAATGTATCCTGGATCTGGCGATATGCCTTGCGGAGTTCCTCCGACGTTTCCTCCAGCCTGCGCCTCTGACGTTTTTCCTTTTGCGCAAGCAGACCGATGATAACCGCGACGACATGATACAGGGCGATCTCGGCGTACTGGTTGAAGCTGTAGGAGGGGAGGTGCCCCCAGGCGGAGTGGATGTGGTAGTAGTAGATCGAACTGGTGAGGAAGGCCGCCGCCAGTCCGCCGATGGGGCCGTACCAGAAGGCCGCCAGCACGATCGGGATGTAGTAGATCCGCTGATAGATCTCGTGCAGGTAGACGTAGTGGGTGCTGGTCCGGTAGTGAAAGACGGAGACCAGGAGGATCAATCCCAGGATGGAAGCAAACCGGACCCTGTCCTTCGCCCTGTCGGTCACGGCTGCCGCGTGTCCATCGGGTTACCCGGTTTCGACTCGGCCTCTTCCGGCGCCCGTCCGCAGCTCGTACTTCTGCATCCGGTAAATCAGGGTATTTCGGGTGATCCCGAGATAGCGGGCGGCGCGCGACTGATTCCAGTTGAACTTCTCGAGCGCCGCGAGCAGGAGGTCCTTTTCCAGTTCCTCGAGCGAGAGTCCCTCGTCGGGCAGCTCCAGTTTCAGCCGGCCGATCCCCGGCGGCCGTTCCGCGGATTTCCGAGGGCAGGTCGGCCGATGGCAACCTGCCCGGTGGTGTTGAACACGATCAGCCTCTCGACCACGTTTTCCAGCTCCCGCACGTTGCCCGGCCAGCGGTAGCGTTGCATGTGGTCGATCGCCTCCTGGCTGAACGCGACCTGCTTCCCGAATTTCTCGTTGAAGCGGTCGGCAAAGTGGTGGACCAGCAGCGGGACGTCCTCCGGCCGCTGCCGGAGCGGGGGCGTCGTCAGGGGAGCGACCGAAAGCCTGTAGTAAAGGTCGTCGCGAAACTCGCCGTCCCGCAGCATTTTCTGCAGGTCCCGGTTGGTTGCGGCGATGATGCGCACGTCGACCCGACGGGGCACGGGGTCGCCGACGACGTCGACCTCGCGCGCCTGCAGGACCCTGAGCAGCTTGACCTGCATGGCCGGCGGCAACTCCCCGACCTCGTCGAGAAAAATCGTGCCCTGGCTGGCGGACTCGAACTTTCCCTTCTTGTCGCTCACCGCCCCGGTAAATGCACCTTTCTTGTAGCCGAACAGTTCGGCTTCGACCAGGTTCTCGGGAAGCGCTCCGCAGTTCACGGTGACAAACGGCTTGCGGGCGCGGGAGCTGTTGTAGTGAATCGCGCGGGCGAGCACTTCCTTGCCCGTGCCGCTTTCGCCCTGGATCAGCACGGTGGTCTCGACCTGCGCGAGGTGCGCCGCCTGGGCCAGCACGTTCTTGAACGAACTCGAGGCCGACACGACCCCAGCGAAGCTGAACTTCTGCCGGACGGCTTCGGCAAGTACGCGGTTTTCCTTGACCAGGTCCGCCATTTTCAGCGCATTCAGGACGCTCACGCGCAGCTCTTCCTTCTCAAACGGTTTCTGCAGGAAGTCGAACGCCCCTGCCTTGATCGCATCGACGGCCTTGTCGATCGAACCGTGCGCGGTCAGCAGGATGACCGGAATGTCGAGGGCCCGCCGGCGGACCTCCTGCAGCAATTGCAGGCCATCCATGCCCGGCATGCGGAGGTCGGAGAGGACCAGGTCGATCTTGCCCCCGTCGATGTGCCCGAGCGCCTCCCCCGCGCCGGTCGCGGATATCACCTGGAAGCCGAACTCCGCCACCTGGTAGGCGAGCACGCGCAGGAAATTGCGGTCGTCGTCCACCAGCAGGATCCGCGACTTTGTCACAATGGGATCATTGTACATGAATATGGAGTGCGGCGCCTCGGCGCCGCTTTCCCCTCACGCCTTACGGCCGAAATGCCCGGCGCCTCGGCACCACCGCGAAATCGCGACGTTGCGTGCCCGCCCCGCCATCTCGAAGTTGCGGCGGCGCCCAAAGCGGCGTCGCGCCGCCGCACTCCATATCGCACGAAATGGGCCTGAGCCTCAAATGCCGCAGCCGCCGGTGATTACCGCCAAATCGGCAGCCAACGCACCGCCCGCGGGTGTTGGAAATGCAGCACCCGTGGCTGCATTTCGCACAGTCGAAACGACGCCCGCATGGTTGCGCCCCGCTGCAAATGGCAGGCACTGCTCGGCATACCACCCAGCGGCTTACTGGTACGCCGATTGCCCTGCACTGGGCGGCGCATCGCCTGTCAGTAGGAGGAGTTCAGCAATGAGGATTCTTGTTTCCCTGGCGCTTCTTACCGTTCTGCCCGCCGCGGCCGCGCCGGCCGCGACCACCACCAGACAGCTGCTCGAGGAGTACTTCGTGATCCACAAGAGCCTGGCCGCGGATTCGACCAGCGGCGTGGCCGGCGCCGCCCGGAAGATCGCGAACATCAGCACCCGGGCAGCCCTCTCCGAGCCCAAGCGGAAGGCGGAGCTGACAGCGCTTTCCACTGCGGCCGCGAGGTTGCAGGCCGCCGATCTCAAAGAGGCCCGCAACCAGTTCGGCGAAGTCAGCAAGTGGATGACGGCTTACCTTAAGGCGACGGGCGACCCGATGAATCCGCCACATCAATTCTATTGCTCCATGGCCAACAAGGGCTGGTACCAGCCGGACAAGAGCACGCGCAATCCGTATTACGGAAGGTCGATGCTCACCTGCGGCGAGTTGCTTCCATACCCGGATGCGTTGCAGGGCCCTGCTGGCGTCACTTCCAGGAGCCCCCGAGAGAAGAGATGATTTCACGAAGCGTAACCCGATCCATCCGCCTGTGGGCGCTGCCGATTCTGTTCGCCTCCCTGTCTGAAGCGGTCGTTGCCGCTCCGGGAGGTCAGGCGCCGCCCGCGGGCACCCCAGGGGGGCTGACCGGAGCCCGTCGCGAGCCGGATGCACAACCGCGCTTGGTCACCCTCGAGGCTCTCCTGACCGAGTTGCTGCACAACAATCCCGAACTCCAGGCCGCCCGGAAGCGGTGGGAAGCGATGCAGAAGCGTCCTTCACAGGAGCGCGCGCTTCCCGATCCTGCCGTCCGGCTGGGGTGGTCGAGTGCCGGGATGCCGTTCCCGGGTGGGGGGCTGGGGACGGAACCGACGGCGAACATCGGAATCGAAATCGCTCAGATGTTCCCGTTTCCCGGAAAACGGGGATTGCGGGGCGGAATGGCCCACCAGGAGGCCGTGACCGAATCGTTTATGTTTCAGGGCACGGAGCTTAACCTTGTCTCCAGGCTCAAGGCCGCCTTCTACGAACTGCAATTCCTGTACGACGCGGTCGATGTCCTCACACGCAACAAGAGTCTGCTGGAACGCCTGGCCAAGGTTGCCGAAATCCGCTATTCGGCCGGCGAGGCCATGCAGCAGGACCTCATCAAATCCCAGATCGAGATCGCGGTCCTCGAGACCCGATTGGTGGAATTCGAGCGACGGAGGCAAAGCGCGATCGCCGAAATCAACGCGCTGCTGAACCGGGAACCCGGCGCCGATCTGGGCCAGCCGCAGCCGCCGGGCGATGTTCCGGCACTGCCCGCGCTCGAGTCGCTGCAGGCCCTCGCCCTGGAAACCTCCCCGATGCTGCGTGCCGGGAGGTCGACCGTCGACAGCCGGCAGCTGGGTCTGGAACTGGCAAGACGGGAGTACTACCCGGACTTCGAGGTTATGGGGGGGTACTTCAACCAAGGCTCCATGAAGGACATGTGGGAGTTTCGCGTGCAGGTGAACCTTCCTGTTTTTTTCGGCCGCAAGCAGCGACTCGGCGTCGAAGAGGCCGGAGCGCGCCTGAGCGAGGCGCAAAAGACCTATCGCTCGCGCGAGCAGATGCTTGCCTTCAAGATCAAGGACCAGTACCTGGATGCGGAAAAGTCCCGCCGACTCATGGATCTCTACTCCAAGCTGATCGTTCCGCAGGCAACGCTCGCGCTCGAGTCGTCGCTGTCGAGCTACGGTACCGGGAAGGTCGATTTTCTTTCGGTCCTCTCGAACTTCACCGCCATTCTGGAGAACGAAATGAACTACTACGAAAACCGCGCCCAGTATTTGCGCGCACTCGCGACCTTGCAGGAGCTGGCCGGAGAGAAGGCGATCGGCTGAGTCAGGAAACAGCAAAATGAAAAACTTCATCCTGGGTTTTCTCCTGGCCGCAGTCCTTCTCGGCGGAGGGTTTGTCGGCTACACCCGCTGGAGCGGCGCGCGGAAAGGCGCCGAACAGGCGGCGACGAAGTATCACTGCCCCATGCACCCGACCTATGTCTCCGACAAGCCGGGCGACTGCCCGATCTGCGGTATGAAGCTGGTGCCGATAGTGCAGGCCAACCCCCCCGTGTCTTCGCCTGCGGATCCGCATGCCGGCCATGGAACCGGAACGGCGGCTCCCGCCCACCGGATGGGTGAAGGCGAACCGGTATCCACCGTGCCGGGATATGCCACGGTCGTGATCCCTCAGGAGCGGATGCAGATGATGGGGATTACCCTGGCGGAAGCCCGGCGCATGGAGTTGGACCAGAGTATCAGGACCTTCGGCCGGGTTACCTATGATGAAACCAGGCTGCATCACGTCCATACGAAGTTCGAAGGATTCATCGAGGACCTGTTCGTCAACTACGTCGGGCAATTCGTCAGGCAGGGCCAGCCCTTGTTCAGCATCTACTCCCCCGAACTGTACGCCACCGAGAAGGAGTACCTTCTCGCGCTCCGCGCGCAGGAGCAGATGCCCGTGCTGAAGGGAACCGCAGGGGAAGGGATGGGCGGCAGGATTGACCTGCTCTCGGCCGCCCGCCAGCGCCTGTCGCTGTGGGATATTTCGGCGGAGCAGATCCGTCAGCTCGAAAACACACGCACGCCTTTCCGGGCATTGACAATCTACTCACCGGCTTCAGGTTACGTCACGGGAAAGACCGCGGTGCACGGCATGAGGGTAATGCCCGGAGAAAACCTGTACGACATCGTCGATCTGTCGATCGTGTGGGTGCTTGCGGATGTCTACGAAGTGAACATGCCGCTTGTCCGACTGGGGCAACCGGCGACAATCACCCTGCCATATCAGCCGGGCAAGACCTGGCGCGGACGTGTGGCCTTCATCAGTCCGACCCTCGATCCGGCAACCCGAACCGTCAAAGCCCGTCTCGAGTTCGCAAATCCTGCCGGCGATCTGAAGCCCGAGATGTATGCCGACGTCGTGATGGGCGGCGTCCGAGCGTCCGGGTTGGCGGTGCCCGAGAGCGCGGTGCTCGCCACCGGTGAGCGCAACATCGTCTTTGTGGCCAGAGGTGGCGGCGCCTTCGAGCCTCGGGAAGTAGTGACCGGAGGAAAAGTGCGCGATCTGTATGAGATCAAGCAGGGCCTCTCGGAAGGAGAGCAGGTCGTCACCGGGGCGAATTTTCTGCTCGATTCCGAGTCGAAGCTGAAAGCTTCGACGTCGGGCGCCGCAGGCGCGCACAAGCACTAGGGAGAAGCCGGAAGGCAGACCGGAAAGCAGAAGCCGGAAGCCTCGGATCTACGGACTGAGAATGATCGAACGAATCATCGAATGGTGTGCCCGGCAGAAATTCGTGGTGCTGCTGTTTGCGGCCGCGGCGGTCGCCATTGGCATCTGGACCCTCTACCATCAGCCCGTCGACGCGATCCCCGATCTTTCGGACACCCAGGTCATCATCTACTCCAGATGGGACCGGTCTCCGGACATCATCGAGGACCAGGTAACCTACCCGATCACGACGGCTCTTCTGGGGGCGCCCAAGGTAAAAGCGATACGCGGCTATTCGGATTTTGGCTTCTCCTACGTCTACATCATCTTCGACGACGGCACCGACATATATTGGGCACGGAGCCGAGTGCTCGAATACCTCAGCAAGGTCACTCCCAGCCTTCCGCCGGAGGTGAAGACCGAAATCGGCCCGGACGCCACCGGCGTCGGGTGGGTCTACCAATATGCACTGGTGGACGAAAGCGGCGAGCGCAGCCTTGCCGATCTGAGGTCGTTTCAGGACTGGAACCTTCGGTACGCGCTGCAATCCGTGCCGGGTGTCGCGGAAGTCGCCACGGTGGGCGGCTTTCAGAACCAGTACCAGGTCACAGTCGATCGCGCGAGGCTTGTCGCCTACAACCTCTCCGTCATGGATGTGGCCGATGCGGTGCGCAACTCCAATCTCGAGGCCGGAGGGCGGCTGATCGAGTTCTCCGGGCGGGAGTACATGGTTCGCGGCCATGGTTACGTGAAGTCGGAGGGCGACCTCGAGCAGGTCGTTCTGAAGACCGACAACCTGGGGACTCCGGTGCTCCTGCGCGACGTCGCCCGGATTGAAAGGGGTCCGGAGATCCGGCGTGGCGTGGCGGATCTGGACGGGCGGGGGGATGTCGTCGGCGGCATCATTGTCATGCGCCACGGCGAGAATGCGGATAAGGTCATCCAGCGCGTCAAGCAGAAGCTGCGGGACCTGGAACCCTCGCTCCCCAAGGGCGTCAAGATCATCAACACGTACGACCGTTCCGAGCTGATCGAGTCCTCGATCGATACGCTCAAGCACGAGTTGGTCGTGGAGATGATCATCGTCAGCGCGGTGATCCTGATTTTCCTGTGGCACATCCCGTCCGCCCTCATCCCCATCGTGACCATACCGGTTTCGGTGCTCCTGTCGTTCATCCCCATGTACCTGCTGGGGATCAATTCCAACATCATGTCGCTGGCCGGGATCGCGATCTCGATCGGCGTCCTGGTCGACGGGGCGATCGTGGAGGTGGAAAACGCCTACAAGAAGCTCGAGCTCTGGATCGAAGGGGGCCGTCAGGGAGACTTCCACGAGGTGCGGCTCCAGGCCCTGAAAGAGGTCGGGCCGTCGGTGTTCTTTTCGCTCCTGGTCGTCGCCATCGCGTTTCTCCCGATCTTCACCCTGGTCGACCAGGAAGGGCGGCTGTTCAAGCCGCTGGCCTATACGAAGAACTTTGCCATGGCCATCGCCGCACTCCTGGCGGTCACGCTCGACCCGGCGATGCGCATGCTCTTCGCCCGCATGGACTATTTCCGCTTCCGGCCGAGGCCCCTGGCGTGGGTTGTGAACCAACTGGTCGTCGGGAGATACTACCGGGAGGAGAGGCACCCGATCAGCCGCATGCTCTTCAGGATCTATGAGCCGCCGGCACGCTGGGTCCTGAGATATCCCAAGACGACCATCGCCATCGCGGTCCTCCTCGTCCTGACCACCATACCCGCGTACTTCCAGCTGGGGAGCGAGTTCATGCCTCCCTTGAACGAAGGGACCATCCTGTACATGCCCACGACCCTCCCGGGGATCTCGGTAGCCGAAGCCCAGCGGGTCCTTCAGCAACAGGACCGGATGTTGAAGGGCTTTCCGGAGGTGGAGCGGGTCTTCGGGAAGGCCGGTCGGGCGGAGACTTCCACGGATCCGGCCCCCTTTTCGATGATGGAAACCACCGTTCTCCTGAAGCCCAGGTCGGAGTGGCGGCATAAGCGGCAGTGGTACTCGAGCTGGTCCCCGGCTTGGCTCAACGACCTGATCTTCAGGCGCATCTGGCCTGACCGCATTTCGTGGGAGGACCTGATCGCCGAAATGGACAGCACGGTCAGGATACCGGGGGTCACGAACGCCTGGACGATGCCGATCCGCGCCCGCATCGACATGCTGACGACCGGCGTGCGGACCCCGATCGGGATCAAGATATTCGGTCCCGACCTGGCCGAGATCGAGAAGGTCGGCGGTCACCTGGAGGCGATCATGAAGGATATTCCGGGCACGCGCTCCGTCTATGCGGAACGAGTCGCCGGGGGCTACTTCGTCGATTTCAACCTCAAGCGGGACCAGCTGGCCAGGTACGGCCTGAAGGTGGCGGATGCCCAGAACGTCATCATGTCCGCCATCGGCGGCGAAAACGTGACCACGACCATCGAAGGGCGCGCCCGTTATCCCGTCAATGTCCGCTACCCGAGAGAACTGCGGGACAGCATCGAACGTCTGAGTCAGGTCCTGGTTTCCACTCCGGGCGGAGCCCAGATCCCCATTTCCCAGATCGCCGACATCAAGCGCGTCACCGGCCCGTCCATGATTCGCGACGAAAACGGCATGCTCGCCGGCTACGTCTTCGTGGACCTGGCTTCGGCCGACATCGGCGGTTATGTCGAGCGCGCGAA
Source organism: uncultured Acidobacteriota bacterium (assembly GCA_963773605.1). GTDB lineage: Bacteria > Acidobacteriota > UBA6911 > UBA6911 > UBA6911 > CAVZBT01. The sequence continues at coordinate 42,546 of CAVZBT010000016.1, read as the reverse complement.
GCAAATTGTTCGCGAGAAGCTCCCGCTTCCGGCCGGCTACTCGCTGGTCTGGAGCGGCCAGTACGAGAACATGCTCCGGGTCAGGGAACGCCTGAAGATCGTCGTCCCGATCACGCTGTTCCTGATCTTCGCCCTGCTTTACATGAACACGAAGTCGGCGGTGAAAGCGTCGATTGTGATGCTCGCCGTCCCCTTCTCGCTGATCGGCGCCGTCTGGCTCATGTGGATCCTGGGCTACAACATCTCGATCGCCGCGTGGGTCGGCATGATCGCCCTGATGGGCCTCGACGCGGAGACCGGCGTGTTCATGCTCCTGTTCCTGGACCTGTCGTACGACGAAGCCAGGCGCAAAGGGCTGTTGCGAAACAAGGCCGAGCTGGTCGAGGCGATCATTCACGGTGCGGTCAAGAGGGTGCGCCCCAAGATGATGACGGTGACCGCCGCCTTCATGGGGCTGATGCCGATCATGTGGTCGATCGGGACGGGCTCGGACATGATGAAGCGCGTCGTCGCACCCATGGTGGGCGGCCTGGCCACCTCGTTCGTGCTGGAGCTGCTGGTGTATCCGGCCGTCTACTACCTGTGGAAATGGCGTTCCGAGGTGAGGCATCAGACTCTTGCCCCCAGTTGAGAGGCTAAGGAAACGATGAAACAGGTTTTCATACTTTTCGCACTTTCGTTCACCCTCGGGCCCGCGCGGGCGACGACCTTCCAGGTGAAACACGACCACCTCCGCGGCAGCTGCGAGGGGGACCTCATCTTCAACGAAGCGACGGTGGAGTACAGGACCAGGAAGGCCGAACACGCCCACGTCTGGAATTACGAGGATATACAACAGGTGGAAATCGCTCCGGGCCGGATCTCGATCCTGACCTACGAGAACAAAAGGATCGCGCTCGGCGCCGACCGGATATTCAGCTTCAAGGTGATCTCCGGAGAGTTGAATGACGACTTCCGCCGGCAGATCCAGGGCAAGCTGTCGCGGCCGCTCGTGTCCAGCATCGTTCCCGTGCAAGCACCGGCGCGCTATACGATCCCGGTGCGCCATCGACGCGCCCTGGGTGGGGACTCCGAAGGGGTGCTGGAACTGGCGGGGGACTACGTGGTCTATCGGTCCCGAAAGCCCAAAGATTCCCGCATCTGGCTGTATGAGGACCTGTTGTCCTTCGGGAGCACCGGCCCGTTCCAGCTGCGTCTGGGCGCCCTCCAGAAGACCGGCGGGGAATACGGCGAGGAAAGGAACTACGTTTTCGACCTGAAGCGGCGGCTCAAGCCCGAGGAGTACGATTTCATCTGGGAAAAAATCAACCGCCCTCACATCCTCGGGAAATGACGGGTACAATCGGGCTTCGTCACCGGTTCCTCACGCTCTCCAGCACCTCGGAATAGGTCAGCACCGTCCCGCCATTCTGCCTCCGGAACTCGTGTGCGGCGGACTCGCTCCGGAACGCCAGGAGGCTGGGTATGCAGCGATCGAAGGCCACGTCGTAAATGACACCGGGCTCGCGCAGCGGATGCATTTCGTCGGCGCCGGGGTCGGGATGACATCCCTGGGCGTCGCTCCCTTCGACGTACCAGGCTCCGTCCGCAGCAACCATATCGCCGCTCACCTCGTCACTGACCCGCAACTGGACGACGTCGTTCGGATTCTGCAGCGCGAAATGCAGGGCGCAGCGGGCACAACAGGTCCGGCTTCGTGAACCGCTCTTGAGAATCGCCTCAGCGGCCACCTTCCGATGGACGATCCGGGCACACACGCTGCATTTCTCGTTTCGAGAGGAGACGTACCTGTAACCCACGTATCCGCCCCAGCCGATGACCATGACCAGGAAAACACCGATGAAGACCTTCCGAAAGCCCACCGCCACCCCCGCCTGACATGAGGATAGCGCTCCGGTGCACCACAACGCAATCTGGAGTGCGGCGGCTCGACGCCGCCCTTCCGGCCGTGTCAGGCGAGCTGCCGCACTCCAGATTGCGGGGTGTCACTATGCCGCGATTCCGGCGGTGAAGGGCGGCGCCGAGGCGCCGCCCGGGAAAGCGGCGTCGAGCCGCCGCACTCCAAATTGCGCTGTTTCACTGCGGCCCCCATAGCGGCCGCGGCCCACTCCACAATTTGTGTAACAATAACTCGGGAGGTCGTATTACCTGGATAGACACGGAGGCGAATACGGCCTCCTCAACGATTCGGGTCAGAGAGAGGAGTCACGGGAATGAAGCAACGACTGATGGTCTTGGCAGTGATGTCGTGCGCCATCCTGCTCGCCGGTCAAGCCTTCGCGCAGGGCCCCGGGCGCGGGATGGGTCCGGGAGGGGGATTTGGAGCCCCCGGTATGATGCTCGGGAACCTGGACTTGACCGACGCTCAGAAGGAGCAGGTGAAAACCCTGACGACGGCATTCCGCACTGCCGTGGAACCGTTCCGGACGCAGTTGAGGGACCTGTCGCAGGAGATGCGGACGGCAACGGCGAACGGTGCTTTCAACGAGGCCCAGGTGCGCACCATTGCGGAGAACCAGGCCAAGGTGAATGTTGAAATCACCGTCGCCTCCGAGAAGCTGAGATCGGAGATTTACGCCATCCTGACCCCGGAACAACGAGCCAAGGTCGACGAGGAACAAACGCAGATGCAGAGAGGCATGCGGCGGGGGCAGCCGCGTGATCGGTAGGGAGGATTTCCTCGTCCGATTGCCCGACAGGCGGCCGCGTTCCCTGGCTTCGCGGCCGCCTGTACTCACTTCCCGCCCGGCGATTCAAGGCGCGGCCTGAGCGTCCCGCGAAATGCGGGCTCGAGCGCGCAGCTGTTCCCGCAACTCCCGGAAGGTACTGCTATCCGGCGCATTGGGAACCTTCTCCAGGTAAGCGTCCAGCTCGGCAATGGCCTCCTGCGGCCGATTCTCCCGCAGCAGCATGTAGGCCAGGTGCACGTGCGCGCGAGCCGACCCCCGGCTGTCGAGCATCAGTGCCTTGGCCAGGACGGGTCGCGCCTGGTCCGGCCGGTCAAGCAGCGCCAGCGAAATGCCGAGGAACAGGGTGCTGGTCGCATTCCGCGGGTCCTGCAGCAGCGACTTCTCGAAGTATGCGACCGCGCCCTCGTAGTTCCGTTTCTCGAATGCGCACATTCCGGCTCCACGAAGCGCCGGCTCGTATCCGCCGCCCAACTCCAGTGCGCGGGCGAAATCCACCTCCGCCTCCGGCACCTTTCCCAAGGCAATCTTCGTGTGCCCGCGGGCGGCCAGCGCCTGGAAGTAAGCAGGGAAGAGACGTATCGCGGCGCCGAACGCTTCGATTGCGCCGGCCAAGTCCCCTCGTGCCCTCAGTGCCTGCCCCCGCTCGAATTCCTTGCGGGCCAGTCTGGGCACGCGCTGGGCGGCCTCCGAAACCGTTATCCCGGCTGCGTGCTTCGGCGGCTGAGCGCTGCGGGCCGAGGCGGACCGCAGGGAGATATTGAAGAACGGCCTGTTGGAAACTCCGCGTGAGAGGTCGACCGGTGCGGGGTCGGAAATCTGGTCCCGGTCTTCCGGGTTGCTGGCCGTCAGGTAGTACCTTCCCCTGGGCACCTGGACGATTTCGAACCGCCCGTTGTCGTCCGAGTACACTTCCCGGTTAAACCCGTTGTCGCTGGCCAGCGTGACCGGGACGTGCGGGGCCGGGCTTCCCTGCGGCAGGATCACTATTCCCCAGATGGTGTACTCCGGAACTTGCGGAAAGGCCTGCAGGACCGCGACGGACGCCCAGCCGAGAAACAAAAGCCAACCACTTCGCATCTGCCCTCCCCGGCCCCTCCGATCCAAGGGCCCGGCGCGGCACAGGCGACGGATGTGAGCCCGAGTTCGGGTTGACTCCTACGCGTACCACGTGCGGTCGCGCTGCAGTCCTTTCGAGAGGAGTTTGTAGGCGACGTTGGCGTTCTCAACTACCTGGAAATCGAACATCCCGACGCACGCGAAATCGGCGCCTTGTCCAAACGCGTAGGCGAACCCTTCCTTCGGGTGGATGGCGCCGGCGGCAAGCACCTTATAGGCGATCCACGGCTTGGCCACCTTGTGCATGAATTCCGCCGTCCCCGCGGGGTCGATGCACCAAAGGTTATCATGAAACTGGTCGTGTGACCGCTGATTGGCGCCGATGATGGAGTACTCGGGGCGATTTTCCTTCGGGTGGGCCGACCAGTAGTCGTCTGCATGCAGCGTCTTCATGTAGAAATCGAGGCCGATGCCCTCCTGCTCGCACCGCATGGGGACCTGCAAGGAGTGGCAGGCAGTGCCCGCAATGACCCGGTTCTGCCGGATGAACTCGAGCGATTTGACCAGGAGGTCGAAACGGTTGTCCTTCACAAACTGGTCGGCGATGCCCCCTTGGACGAACGCGCCGATCGCGCCGTTGTCGATCGCCTTCTTGGTGTTGGTCAGCAGGTCTTCCGGTTTCGGGTAGACCTGTGCCAGCCACTGGATTTTCCCGCCCCGCCTCCAGTAGTTTCTCAGCACCCGGATCGTGTCCTCGTCGGTCCGCAGTATCGCCGTGTTGATGCCGCAGGCCTCGCAGAGCCTGAGGGTCTCCATCACCTTCTCGTCGGTAAAATAGGTCCTCAGCAGCGGCGACACATAGATCAAGTCGCGCGAGTGGGCAAAACCGCTCACGAGGTTTCCTCCGACGATAACCCGGCCGATGTCGATGTTCCCGATCCGGCCGCGGGGCATTTGACCCTGGAGATCTGTGAGGTTGGCGAAACGGACCGCCTTCATGCTGGCGGAGGTGACCGCGTGCACCCCATTGGCGGCGCGCAACTGCTGCTCCTCGTAACTCCTCTTTTTGAGCACCGCGAAGGCGAACGCCCCGAACACGGGCAGGGCAGCCAGCGCCTGCAGAAGTTCCCGCCGCTTCAGCAGTCCGGCGAACGAGGCGTCGCGGTGATTGTCCTCGCGCGCCAGGGCCGCCGGCGCGACGCGCGCGGGTACCGAGGCCTTTGGCCGCCAGTTCGGCGGCAGCAGGCTCTCCAGCCCCGGGACGGCTCCTTTCGGGAGGACGACAAAGAGCAGGAGAACCGCAAGTTCGATCAGGTTTTTGTTGACGACGAGGTAGCTCCCCTCCGCGACGGACGAGCCCAGGCTGATCAGCGGCGGCTGGGCAATGTAGTAGAGCAGCAGCAGGGTGATCCCCCCGAGTGCGGCGCCCCGGGTGCACAGTCCGAGAAACAGGCCCAACCCAATCAGGACAAGCCCCCACATATTCAAAAGGTCAATGGTCCTGAGGGCGGCCGCGTGGCGCACAACCCAATGGAAAAGGTCCGACATGAACCACGAGGACTCGGCGAGGTAGCCGGCCGAGGACCAGTGCGGGGTGAACAGCTTCGCCAGCCCCTCATAGAGAAAATGCCAGCCAACGAGAATGCGTATCGCGATAAGCGCACCCGTTGTGGCCGGCGGGAGAGTGAATGTGCCCGTCGCGTCGCCGCTTCTGACCATGAGGATCCTCCGTTGGCAGATGCACAACTTTCGTTCGAAGCCGTACGGGTGTCAACAGGAAACCGGGATGGGCCCGCCGCCGGCGCCACCAATGCAGAAACTTCTTGATCCTCGGACCATCATCCTCTAGAAAGAGGGCTGCACATTTAGGAAAGAGAGGGATCATGAAGCAAAGAGTTGTGCTCATCCTGCTGTTGTTCGTATTCGCGGCCGTCTGCGCGCTCGGGCAGGCCCCCACCAAGGTCGGAGCAGACAAGTGCAAGCTCTGCCACAAAGTGGAATTTGCCTCGTGGGCGAAGACAAAGCACGCAGCCGCCACTCCCAAGGTGGAGTGCGAGGACTGCCATGGCGCCGGCTCCAACTACAAGACCATGGCCATCATGAAGGACAAAGCGAAAGCCCATGCGGCCGGCTTGATCGAACCTACCGAGAAAGACTGCAAAGCCTGCCATGACCAGAAAAAGGTCAAGGTGGAGAACCTAACCGAAGCTATTAAGAAGGTCCACGACAAGAAGCCCAAAGCATAACTCGCTCGATCTTCCTGATTCAGCACTTCGGGCTCGGGGCGCACACCCTTTCGGGTGTCCCCCGGGCCCGAGGACTCTCCGAACCTCCAGGCCGAATCCCTAGAGTTCGAAAAACGCTGGCGAGGTCGCCGGCTCGTTCGCGGACTCCTCGCCGTGGTTCAAGGCGCAACCGCGTCGTGATGAACGTGAGTACCCGCGCCGGGCGAACGCAAGGGCTACGGCTGCCGGGTCCCCGGGGGGTGGCCTCACGGTGGGCCGGGCGACCCGGTCGTGAGGCCGGGACCCTCTTACTTGGGCTGCTGTTTCCGGCTCCATTCCCGGATGTGGCGGATTTCCTCGGCGGGGACGTGCAGAAACTCGAGGAATTCCTGGTGCTCTACCGGGGCCGACTTTTCAAACTCCGCGTGCCATCGGTGCATGTCGTCGTCGCTGAAGCCGGCCGATTGCATGATCGTGACCCATCTGTCTTTGGTGATCATCTTGTCTCTCCTCAGGGTGGTTTTTGCTCTCAGGAGCCGCAGGATCGCTTGCTGATGCTCGCGCATCCGCGCGATTTCGGCATCGATCTCGAGCATCCGGCGCTTGAGGATCGAGGTCGCGTCCGTATCCCTGCGATCCAGCAGGTCCCTGATATCGGCCAGGCTCAGGCCGGCGTTGCGGTACGCCCAGATCTGACGCAGGCGGGCCACATCGCCGTCGCCGTAGCTGCGGTAGTTGCCGCGGGAGCGCGGCGGTTTCCGGAGCAGGCCGATGGATTCGTAATAAAGCACCGCGCTGCGGCTCAGGCCGCAGAGGCGCGCGAAATGGGATACGGTCAGCATCATCGTTTTCCAGTTTCAACCCTGAAGTTCTAGACAGGTCAAGAGCCAAAATTGCCCGAGATTGCTGCCGTCCACCCTACCATGGTGGTGTTTGAATTGTCATTGTCGACCCGCTACGGCCCGCGTGTCTCGAGCGTGCAGCGACCGATGTGTGCGTTTTCTTGACGATTCTCGTTAAAGAGGCTTAGTGTTGGCGTATACAGCGATGGCGTCCGGCCCTGCATGGAGCGCTCGCCTGGGTGACCCGGCACTTTGTGCTCTCAGGGAAGTCTGTGCTAAAAAGCACGAAGGTGCATCGACCTGATCATGGCTAACCTCGATCGACCGGATTGGGATTCATCTAGCGACAGGCGCGGGTTGGGAAGTGCGCTGATTGCCGTCCTGGCGATCGCCCTGGTTGTGGGCTCCGCGATACTTTTCCACCACCTGGGAATATGGCAGAAAATCGCGTCCGGCCTTGCCCTGTCCCCTGAAGCGCCTGTCAAAGAACTGACGTTGAGCGCACTGGTTGCCTGCACCGGCATAGACGCGCTGGGCGAGCCCGTAGGCGCATCCGGCACATTTGATGAGGAACAGGCCAGGAGTGCTGGGATCACGCTGCACATCCGATACTCGGATGCGGTGCCGGGGAAATCTTCTTTTCAGTTCAGATGGAATGCCGGTGCGCAGCCATTCCTGTCGCCCTCCTACCCTTTCGAGAAGGCCTCGGACTACCTGGCGCTAAATCTCGGGAAGGGGTTCGGGGTGGGGAGCTACCGGGTCGAATTTCTGGTGGACGGCCAACCCCGGCAGTCGGCCGCCTTCGTCGTCGCGCCTGCGCCGCGCCCTCGTGCCGCACGGCGTCCCGACCAGAAGCAGGCGGGTGTGCCGGGGGTCGCAAGAGGCGATACCAGCCCGGGCAAACCTGCTCCGCCAGCCGCTGACGGGACTGCAGCTCAACCCTCACCTCCGCGACCCGCGCTTCCCGACCCTGCGCCCCCCCAGCCGACGAGGCAGGGATGGCTGGTCGAGGTGGCCCCGCAAGCCCTTCAGTACGAGGTCAAACATTGGCATCGGATCGGACGTTGTCTCGGTCAGCTCGTCCTTACTCCCCGCCGCATCGAATTCTCTTCAGATGAGCACGCCTTCGCGTACGACATCAAAGAAGTGCGGGTGGACCAGGACGGCATTGCGGACGCCAGCGGCAAAGCCTGGCGCTTTGCGATCCCTGACGCCGACGTGGCCGTCGTGCTTCGCAAGTGGAAGCGTGGGGAGCTGTTCCCGGAGTCCGGGACTGCCGAACAAGAAGCCATCCCTTCAGATTCGGCCGGGAGCCAAAAGCGCAGCTTCGCTGCTCGCCACAAGCACCGGCTGGGCAGCTGTTCCGGAATGATCGTCCTGACCCCGGAGAGCATCGAGTTCGTGTCGGTCGAGCATTCATTCAAATGTGACGTCAAACAGGTGCGGGTTGGCAACGAGGGCGTGCAGGACTGCACCGGGAAGTCGTGGCGCTTTGAGGTTTCAGGCGACGACATCTCAGTGGTGCTGTACCTGTGGAAAGCCGGCAAGCTCTTCTCTCAGTGATAGCCGCAGAGTCCCTGACGAGGGCCGAGAATACCCCGGCAGCCTCGAGCCCACGAAGCCAGGTCGGCACCGCACGCAAAGCGGCGTCGAGCCGCCGCACTCCATACAAGACGCTTCGCATTTTGGAGTGCGGTGCCTCGGCACCGCTGTCGCAGTTTAGCTGGATCGGCAGGTAGCTGCGCCAGGGCGGCGCCTAGGCGCCGGCCCCGAAGCGGCGTCGAGCCGCCGCACTCCATACAAGACGCTGCATTTTTGGAGTGCGGTGCCTCGGCACCGCTGTCGCGGTTTAACTGGATCGGCAGGTAGCTGCGCCAGGGCGGCGCCTAGGCGCCGCCCCCGAAGCGGCGTCGAGCCGCCGCACTCCATACAAGACGCTGCATTTTTGGAGTGCGGTGCCTCGGCACCGCTGTCGCGGTTTAACTGGATCGGCAGGTAGCTGCGCCAGGGCGGCGCCTAGGCGCCGCCCCCGAAGCGGCGTCGAGCCGCCGCACTCCATACAAGACGCTGCATTCTTGGAGTGCGGTGCCTCGGCACCGCTGTCGCAGTTTAGCTGGATCGGCAGGTAGCTGCGCCAGGGCGGCGCCTAGGCGCCGCCCCCGAAGCGGCGTCGAGCCGCCGCACTCCATACAAGACGCTGCATTTTTGGAGTGCGGTGCCTCGGCACCGCTGTCGCGGTTTAACTGGATCGGCAGGTAGCTGCGCCAGGGCGGCGCCTAGGCGCCGCCCCCGAAGCGGCGTCGAGCCGCCGCACTCCATACAAGACGCTGCATTCTTGGAGTGCGGTGCCTTGGCACCGCTGTCGCGGTTTAACTGGATCGGCAGGTAGCTGCGCCAGGGCGGCGCCTAGGCGCCGCCCCCGAAGCGGCGTCGAGCCGCCGCACTCCATACAAGACGCTTTGCATTCTTGGAGTGCGGTGCGTTGTTTTGGGTTGGCGTCTGGTCCTGCCGCGGGCCGCGGCCGGCGGAATGTCGAGAAGCCGTCCCGCCTGCGTCGGCCCGCCGGTCGTTGATCCGGAGCACTGCTACGGAATTCTCAGAACCTGTCCGACCTTGATCTTGTTCGGGTCGCTCAATTGATCCTTGTTTGCCTCGAAGACCTTCATGTAGACACCGGCGTCTCCGTAGAATTGCTTCGCTATTTTAGAGAGCGTATCCCCAGCCTGCACCGTGTACGTGCGCGCTTCGGGCGGCGGCGCGATGGCTGGGTCCACGGTGATCTCGCAGGTCAGGTCGGCGAAGGTCGGATCGACGCTTTTAATTTCCCCCCACACAAGATTCTTCAACTCCTGGGTTCCAGCCGAAGCCTTGATGAAGAGCTTGTTGTCCTGCACGTGCAGGTTGTGCATCTTGAAGCCCTTCCGTGCGAGCACTGCCAAAGGCGACCGGTACTTTCCCTTCAATTCCTCCAAGCGGTCCATAAAACCTCCTTGTTTTGAGGGGCGCGAGTCCGCATTGTGTCGAGGCGTTGCGGGCCAGTTGCTGGCCATGAGCTGGCAGGGGGTTTCGCAAGCCGAAACAGCTCCATGCAACCTCCTGTTATGCAGATCAAGCCATCGACCCCGTTCTATGATGCTAGATGAATCGTGATCTCACGGCTCGCGACTGTCAACGATCCTAAATGCGCCAGGGGCCGGCCAGGGAACCGGAGGCCCATCCCGCAATCGAAACACGGTTCGCTCGCACGGGGGGCAAAACGAGCTTCACCCGGCCGGCAACGACCACCGCGCGATGCCGAAGTTGGTTGTACCTCCCGAAAGAGATCATGCAATATAATCCGCCTGCGCAATGAATAACTCATTCAGAAGGGGACGATCGATGCAAGAGGAACGCAAATCAATAGAACAGGCATCCAGGCGTCGGTTCTTAGCCTCGGCGGCAGCTCTTTCGATTGTGCCCCTGGATTATGGCTTTGAAAGCGCGTTTGGGAACCCGCGTGCCGCTAAGCCGAACTCAAAGTTCGGCGGTGTTCAGATCGGGGCGATTACATACAGCTGGCGCAGCATGCCCGGCACGCCGAACAACGTCATCAAGTACTGCCTTCAGGCGGGGATCAGCTCCATCGAGCTGATGGGCAACGTGGTCGAGGAATATGCGGGGATTCCGAAAAGCCCGGCCAGGCCGCCGCGCGATGTGCCACAGACGGATGAGCAGAAAGAGGCATTCAAAAAAGCTGCCGCCGAAGCCACCGAGGCCCAGCGCAAATGGCGTCTCGCTCTGCCGATGAAAACATATGAAGATCTCCGCAAGAGTTTCAACGGTGCGGGCATTAACATCCACATTGCCAAGTTCTCACCGGCTACATGGACAGACGAGGAGATTGACTATTCGTTTAAGGCCGCGAAGGCGCTCGGTGCCAAGGGCGTGTGCAACGAAATAGGCGATGAGGCCTGCAAACGCCTAGGCCGGTTCGCGGAAAAACACAAGATGTACGCCATCTTTCACCAGCATTCTCAACCGGCTGAGCCGGGCTTCAATTTCGACAAGTTCCTGGCCTACTCCCCGGCCAACATGCTGAACTTCGACGCCGGACACTATTTCGGCTGCACGGGCCTCCATCCGAACGGCATCATCGAAAGGTTGCATGATCGCATCATAAGCCTGCACCTCAAAGATAAGACCGGCCCCAAGGGCACACCCCCCAACACGAACCAGGCGTGGGGCAAAGGAGAAATGCCGATTGCCGATGTCCTTAGACTGATTCAGAGGCAAAATTGGCCGATCTACTGCGACATCGAACTCGAATACGACGTTCCGCAAGGATCGGATGCTGCTGAAGAAGTCGCCAAGTGCGTCCAGTACGCCAAGGGAATTCTCGTCTGATGGCTTCTACAACCCGCGCGCGGGGCGGAACGAACCGCCTTTTCGGGTGTACAAGGACGCCTGCGGCCACCCACCTGAACAGTTGATCCTGCCCGGGGAATCGCGAGGAAAACCGGTGCGGTTGGATCCGTGGTCAGTGAAAACAGACGCGGCAAAACGGACCCCCGACCCGCCTCAACGTTGGGCGAAGACCCGATACCCAGGACCCAACCCCGCCCTTTAGCCGGCCGCGGCGCTTCCACCCTTGCGCGCCGCACTCAGAATCTCGCGGAGGCGTTTGCCCACGATCATGTCTTCCCCCGGCTGAAGGGTCATCGATATGATTTGCAGCCGGTTCTTCGTTTCGCCCGGCGACTTGGGGCCCGGCTTTCCTTCTTGGACTGCCGGGACGAGGCTCGGATTGCTGGCGGTCAGCACCTCGATACGCGGCTCTCCCTCGCGCAGTTTCCTGTCGCAGTCCGCGACCGTGAGGCCAAACGCCTGCTCGTTCCAGTTCACCGTCAGGGTCGGATAGCGGTTGCCGCTCTCTGGAATCTTGATTTCCGTGGTGACCCCCGGCACCGTCTCCACCAGCTTCGCGATCCGTTCGACCCTCCGATGCCACTCCCGGTTGAGCGCCGCGAGGTCCATGTGCATCCAGGCCTCGACGGCGGCGAGGCAGCCCATGATCTCCTCTTTCCCGACCTTCATCGGCCGGCAGACCGCCCCCTCGTATGGGCTGCAGTTAGCCAGGGCCGCTTCGATCAGGTTCTTGCGCCCCAGCAGCAGACCCGAGCACTGCGGCCCCATGAGTCCCTTCCCTCCGCTGAACGTGTAGAGGTCGCACCCCATTTTCGCGTACAGCTTGAGGTTCTCGAAGGGTGGGATACCTGCGGCGTCGTCGAGGAGCAGCGGCACCCGGGCCGCCTGCGCGATCGCGATCTGCTTCTCGAGCCGCTCGCCCAGGTCGGTCGTGTAGACCATCGCGGTGTTTTCGCCGATGGCGTTCCGCAGCTCTTCCTCGCTGTACACGAGCACGAGCTTGCCGCCGGCGAGGCGAATCGCGCTGTCGAAGGCGCTGCGCCCGCCGACCATCGGGACCTCATGCTTGAGGCCGGTCGTGTCGGGGAGCTGCCAGACGTGGTTCGGGTCGGCGCCGCCAATACATGCGGCCGTGGCTGCGGCCATCGCGCCCGCGGCCCCGGAGGTGATCATGCCCGATTCGGCGCCGGACAGCTCGGCGAGGCGTTTGCCGACCGCGTGCTGCAATTCGATGATGTCGACGAAGTGTGCGGCGGCGGCCTGCTGCGCCGCCCGTACCTCGGGGAGTTCGAGCGAGCCGGTAAGATAGGTCCAGGTCCCGCGCGCGTTGATCAAGGGGCGCACCCCGATCCGCCGATAAATTTCGTCCGGCCGGGCTTTGCCGGCCGTCTCGAGGACCCTCGCCAAAGTGTCTTTCGCGGCGATAGAACCGAGCAGCGGCAGCGCCGCCGCCCACTTCATGAAGGCACGCCGGTCAAATGCCGGAGGGTTGGTCGTCATGGCTGTCTCCTCAGTTGTTGTGCGACTTCACGGCGATGATGGAGATCTGCTCCCTGGTTTCGGTCCGCGGGTCGGGATTCTGTTGCAGGGTCGTGCGGGCCGCGTAATCGCCCTTGAAGAATTTTGCATAGGGGGTGGCGTTCATCGAGCCGTAGTCGGCGATGTCTTTCAGATAGGCCGTCGCCCAGGCGATATTGGAAAAGTCCATGTCCGCCTCTTCGAGCCCATCGAGCAGGTTGCGCATCGACTGGCGCAGCCGCAGGCAGCCTGTGGTTGCCTTGCGCAGGATCGCAACGCCTGTCGCGGGCCTACGGCAGCCTGCAGAGGTCGGGGCGCGCAGGACGCCAGAGGGCGGTCCGGGCACCGCCCAAAAGCGGCGTCGGGCCGCGCACTCCACCCCCGTCCAGGTCGTAATCGGAATCCAGGATTTCCGCTGCGATCCGTGAGGTTCAGCGCCGGGGGCGCGCCTCTGCCACTATCCTTGAGCCGCGGATTTTACCGACCCGGCTCGCACGACCATGAGGTCCAGGTCTTCCTTGAGGCCCTCGAGATCCTCCTCATGCTCCACTTCCTGTTCCAGGATGGTGAGCGCGATGTTGTACGTCACCATGTCCTTATCCTTCGTCGCGTCCATCAGACTCTTGTACGTCGAGATGGCGCACTGCTCGCCGGCGATGTTCTGGTCGAGAAGCACCGCAACATACGGGTCCACAGGTTCGTCGTAGGCACATGGGCTGAGCTCGAACCAGGCTTTCGGGTGGGCCACAGGAGTCCCGCCCAGCTGCAGGATCCTGCCGGCAAGCAGTGTGGCGTGGTTCAACTCCTCGGTGGCGTGCAGGGTGAGCTCCGCCGCGACGGCGTCTTTCATCGGGCCTTTGATGACCTTGGCGCCGAGCCAGTACTGATAATAGGCAAGCCACTCGCTGGCATACGCCCGGTTCAGCAGACCGAGCAACTCGCTGATGTCCATCCCGATGATCTCTCGTCCTCTGGTGCCCATAAGATTCCTCCGGCTCCCACCGCCCCCGGGCAGTGTTGACCATGTGAAGCAGTGCGGTCAACAGGAGAATATGGGCCTCCGGCCGAGATCGCGCCTGCCCATCGGGCCGCTCCCACGTTTTGACGGTGTGAAGCCCAGCGACTGCAGCCCGGCCCACCTCGAACCTGAGCCACGATGTAATCCGCGTGCGCCGCCGCCATGCGCACCTCCGTTTCGGCAATGCGCATGCACCCAGTGTTCGAGGTATTGTACAATTGCCTATTTTGGGACCATCCGCCGCAGGGGGCGCTATGAAACACCGAGCAGCCGATGATTTGAAATCCAAGGTGCCATCGACCCACAATTGGAGGACCACCGACGAAGAGGAAATCGCCCGCCGCCGGCTGCGGGCGCAGACGGAGTCGATGCGGATCAGGAACCTCGATTCCCGTGACCCGATCTTCTCGAATTTTGCCGTGCGATCGGCCAGTGGGCTGACCTACACCGTGGAGATCCGCAGTGTCTCGCGACGGCAGTTCTCATGCAACTGCGTCGATTTCCGTATCAATGCTCTCGGGACCTGCAAGCACGTTGAAGCGGTGTTGCTCTATCTCGAGGCGCGGCACCGCGCCGCCTTCCGGCGGGCGCAATCCAACGGTTCCGGGCGGATCGATGTCGTTCCCGACCACATGGAAGGGACATTGCGGGTCCATGGCGGCGACGCGCGACTTGGCCCTGCAGTCAAGCGGCTGCTCGATAGCAGCGGGCGGGTCACGGGCGACGATCCCGAGCGGGCGATCGAGCTGCTGCGTCGCGTGGGTGGGCCCCATCTGCGCATTTCGCAGGAAGTCGCCCCGTGGCTCGAGGCCAGGCGGCAAATGGAGGAGCGCAGGCTTGCCCTACGCGAGTACGAGCAGAAGGTGCTTTCCGGGGAGTGGCCTCCTTATGAAACCCTGGTGCCCCTGTACCCATACCAGCGCGAAGGGATGTTGCACCTGGCTTTCCAGGAGCGCGCGCTGCTGGCCGACGAGATGGGGCTGGGGAAGACCATCCAGGCAATCGCCGCCTGCGCGCTGCTGCACCGCCTGGGCAAGGCTGCCCGCGTCCTCGTCGTCACGCCGGCCTCGCTCAAGACGGAATGGGAGGAGCAAATCCAGCGTTTCACGAGCCTCGGCTACCAGCTCGTGTTCGGCCCCAGGCGGGAACGCCTCCGGCGCTATTCCGCCGCGCCGTTCTTCACCATGGTAAATTACGAACAGATGCTGCGGGACGCTCTGGACGTCAACGAGAGGCTTCAGCCCGACATCGTGATCCTGGACGAGGCGCAACGGATCAAGAACTGGAACACCAAGACCGCGCAGGCGGTAAAGCGCCTCCGCAGCCGCTATGCCTTTGTCCTCACGGGCACGCCAATAGAAAACCGGATCGACGAGATCCACTCACTGATGTCATTCCTCGATCCGTCCATATTCGGACCGCTGTTCCGCTTCAACCGCGACTTTTACGAACTCGACGAGCGTGGCCGCCCCGTGGGTTACCGGAACCTCGAGCAGCTGCATGCCCGGATCCGGCCCTTCATGATGCGCCGCCGCAAGGCGGACGTGGAGACGGAGCTGCCCGGCCGGACCGACCGCACATTTTTCGTCCCCATGAGCGACGAGCAGTGGAACCGCTACCGCGATCACGAGGCGCAGGTGGCACGCCTGGCCAACATCGCGAAACGGCGTCCGCTAACCCAGCAGGAGCAGGACAAGCTGATGCGTGAACTGCAGATGATGCGCATGAGCTGCGACACGAACTACATCCTCGATCCGAACGAACGCGCCTGTCCGAAACTGGAGGAACTGGCGAAGATCCTCGAGGAGTGCCTGGAAAACTCCGAGGTCAAGGTGCTGGTCTTCTCGGAGTGGGTGCGGATGCTGGAACTCGTCCGCGAGCAGTGCGAGCAGCGGGGCATTCCCTACGCCCTGCACACCGGAGCCGTGCCGCAGCGCAGGCGGCGCGCCGAGATTCAGCTGTTCAAGACCGACCCGGGCTGCCGCATATTCCTGAGCACGGATTCCGGCAGCACCGGCCTCAACCTGCAGAATGCGAGTGTCGTGATCAATTGCGATCTCCCGTGGAACCCCGCCAAACTCGAGCAGCGGATCGCGCGCGCCTGGCGCAAACACCAGACGCGCGCCGTGACGGTGATCCACCTCGTTTCGGAGCTTACGATCGAGCACAGGATGCTTGCGACGCTCTCCTCCAAGCAGGCCCTGGCCGACGGTGTGCTGGACTTGCGCGGCGATCTTTCAGCGATCAGCTACCGCGGCGGCAGGCAGGCTTTCCTGGCGCGGCTCGATCAGCTGGTGGGGCCGGCGCAAACCGCGCCGCCACCGCCGAAGGCAAAACCGCTTCCCGTCGATCGAGCCCTTGCGTTCAGCGACGTGGCGCGCGGGAAGCTCGGCAGCGCTCTGGTCCGCTGCGAGGAACGCTACCCGCTCGAAGGGGCGCACTCGGTCGTCGTGGTCGTCGTGTCCGGGGACGCTCCGCTGTGGAGGGAGAGACTGAGGGCGTCCCACGAACAGCTGCTGGCCGGCAGCGACTCCGACCCGATGGCGCCGGTGAAGCTCGAGGTGATTGACCGGGCCACCGACGAGGCGATCCGGCGGCTGATGGAGGCAGGGCTGGTCGCTCCCGCCACGCGGGCGACAAGAGAACTGTACGGCGCCGGATCCGGTGAGCCGGCGGGCCTGTCGGAAGCCGAACACCAGCAAGCGACGGCCCACCGGCAGCAGGCAAGCCGCAAGCTGAAAATGGCCCATCTGCTGGGCACCGGCGGGCTGTTGGAGGAGCAACGGGAGGCCCTGCTGCTGGCCGCACTGTGCCTAGGGCGCGCGCTCGCCGTGGAGAAGAGAAGCCCGGCACCGGAGGCGCTGCCCGACTGCTTCAGGGCCCCCATGTCGCGGTTCTGGGGCGAGTCGCTCGCGGACATCCGCGCTTTCACCGCGGACCCTTCCGTTCCCGCACCTCCCGTCGCGGCAGCACTTCAGCGGCTCGTGGAATTCGGGGCCACTCCCTCGGGACAGGAGTTTCTGTCGAGGTAAAGGGTGCCGTCGGCTTCCAGCAAGACTGAGGCCGGGAGCGCCTCGGTGGGCACCCGCAATGCGAAAAGCCTCTCGAGTATGGGCCGCTTGAGACCCAGAGGCACCATCGTGTAGATGCTCTCTGCCGATAACAGGGCCGGCATAGTCATGGTTATTCCTTTTGAGGGGATATAACCGAGTGCTTTGAAGTTCGGATCATCTTTGAGCTGGATCTTGGATTGCTCTGTAAGAGAGATCACCTTGACCCAGTCCGTTTCCCGAAAATCGGTGTCAAAGGGTTCGTTCAGTGCGAGATGGCCTGAGGTGCCGATTCCCTGGCAAAGGATATTGAATCTTCCTTCGTCTCGAATGACGGTCTCGAATCGTCGAGCTTCGGCGTCCGGATCAGGGGCGTTGTATCGGACCACATGCGCCCGTTTGGGCCTGACCTTATCGTATAGCTGCGTTCGGGTCTGATGGCCACACGTAAACTCCTCCGGCATCCCCGTGTCGTAGAAATCGTCCATGTTGAAGCAGACGGTTCGCCGCCAGTCGATGTTTGGCTCGGATGCCAGGGCATCGAGAAACGTCATCTGACTTTCGCCCGCTGCGAAGACGATTCTGATTTCCTCTTGTTGGGTAAGCAGCTCCCTGATCCTGCCCGCCACATCGGAAGCCGCACGCCGGCCAAGTTCCACCTCGTCTCTGCAGACAACTACTTTCGTCTTGCCGTAATACATCCGGCACCTCACGTTCGCATTGCGACGGTTTCTGGCAGCCTCTAGAACCCCGGTGCCGGACGCTTCTCCTGGTGTGCTCCCGGCATCAGCCTGTAAAAACCAACCAACCGTTCTCCGATCGCTCTCGCCAGCCGTTTGAAGAAGATCAAACCGCTGGCAGGATCCTGGTTGAATATCTCGGCGAGCCTCAGGCACGGAATCTTGGCCACCCTGACAAGAGACAGGCATTCAGCGGAAGCCGAATAAGCTTCGCGTTCCACGGCAGCGGACCAGCCGATGGCATCGCCGGGGTTGCTGACCACGAAGGCGATTTCTCCCGCTTCGCCGTAGCTGAGCCGGATGCGACCCTCTTCGAGGATGTACAGGTAGCCTGCAGGATCCCCCTGCCTGAAGAGAAAGCCTCCGGCCTCGACGGATTCCCGTGTCAGGCACGCGGCGATGCGCTCCATGAACTGCGGGCTCATCCCATGGAACAGGTTGCTCCTATCGATAAACATCTTAACCCCCTCCCGACAGCTGCGTTCACCGATTATAAGTTCTTTGTGGCTTCGCGTCTCCGATCTTTGAGGTTGCCGGGGATTTTCCCGGACCCATCCGGAAGGACAATACGGCTGCAAAATTACACCGCCGCAGCCTGCTTTGTGCTACAAATCTGAAAACACAATTCCCGGTCACTCGGAGGAGGAGCACTCACATGTCCCCGGACTCCAGAAGAGCATTCCTGAAAACGGCGTGTGGCATCTCCGCGGGTCTGATCGCCGGCGGATTCTCTAGTTCCGCGGAGGCTTCGCCCATGCCGCAAATCCGGCTGGGGAAGTTCGTCGTTTCGAGGCTTGTCCTGGGTGCGAATCCCATCTGGGGGTACAGCTACCAGGGCGAGCTGATGAGCAAGTTCATGGTGCACTACTTCAACGACGACAACATCGTGAAGCTTCTGCACCAGTCCGAACGGGCGGGCATCAACACGTTCCAGACGAACTTCGCCAAACGTTTCCCGAATGCCTGGAAGCGCTACCGCGATGAAGGCGGGAAGATGCAGCTGGTCATCCTGTACCACCCCAAAGAGGTGACGGTCAAGGAAGCCGCACAGTACGATCCCATCGCGATCGTCCACCATGGCGGCGTGACGGACAGTTACTGGAGAAGCAACAGATTCCAACTGGTCCACGATTTCGTCAAAGAGGTCAAAGATGCCGGGGTGCTTGCGGGCGTCTCCTGTCATGAGCCGGAGGTGATGGACAGGATTACGGATGAGGATTGGGAAAACGATCTCTTTATGGGGTGCTTTTACGTAATGAGCCGCCCCGAGGCGGACTGGAAGAAGATCCTCGGGTTCAAGCCGATCCAGAGCACGTTCCGGCCTGCCGATCCCGACAGGATGGGCCAGTCCATCCGCCGAACAAGAAAACCCTGCCTCGGATTCAAAATCCTGGCGGGGGGCTGGAGCGCGGGAAATCCAGGCCAGACGGAACAGGCCTTCAAGTATGCCTTCCAGAACATCAAGCCTGCCGACGGGGTCATCGTTGGAATGCTCCCCGCATTCGACGACCAGGTCAGCGAAAATGCGCGCTACGCGATCAAGTACGGCTCGGAATGGAAGGCGGAAGACAGAAGACAGAAGCCGGAAGCCGGAAGCCAGAAGTCCGAAGCCGGAAGGGCCCGCTGACTTCTTCCGCTGAGTTCA
This sequence comes from uncultured Acidobacteriota bacterium, assembly GCA_963773605.1. GTDB lineage: Bacteria > Acidobacteriota > UBA6911 > UBA6911 > UBA6911 > CAVZBT01. Next base: position 23,358 of record CAVZBT010000016.1, on the reverse strand, counting down.
CTAAGGACACATCGGCTTGGCATATGCGCGGTTGTGATTCCGGCATCCGGCTTCGTGCTTCTTGCTTCTACTGCGAAGCCGGAAGGGCGAGGCATTCAAGAGTCGGCTGATGGCCCTAGCGTGGCTGTGATTCCGGCTTCCGGCTTCCGTTCTGGCTTCCGTCTTCTGGCTTCTTCCTTCACGCTTCCAACGCCCCTTTTCCCGGAACCTTCTGGTCGAGGATTTCGTTTACCTTGCAGCTACGACTCTGCCCTATGGAGGTATTTCATGAGAATCTCGATCCGGCGACGCCTTACAATTCTGGCGTTTGTGTTCGCATTGGCGGCGACCGCCTACGGGGCGGTTGAGGGTTCGTTCGACCGGACCCTGAGCGTTACGGGACGGGTGGACTTGTCGGTCAACACCGGATCCGGCACGATTCGAGTCAGGGCGGGTGACGCATCCGCCGTCCGCATCCACGGATTGATTCGAGCCAACAACGACGAGAGAACCCGGGCGGAGGAGAAGGTGCGTTTCATCGCAGCGAACCCGCCCATTGAGCAGGCCGGCGACACGATCCGGATCGGCCACATCGATGATCCGAAGTACCGGAACGTCTCGGTCAGTTACGAAATCGAGGTCCCCGCAGATACCCGGCTGCAGGCGCGCACCGGATCGGGGGACCAGTCCGTAGCCGGAATTCGCGGCCCGTCTCAGCTGAGTACGGGATCCGGCGGGATCTCGGCCGCCAACCTGGGGGATACGCTGGAGGCCAGGACCGGCTCGGGGGACATCGAAATGGTCGATATCCGCGGAGCAGTTGAAGTATCAACCGGAAGCGGCTCGATCCGGGGAGGGCCCATCGCTGGCGCCATCAATGCCCGCACCGGAAGCGGCGGCATCAGGCTTCAGCAGACGGCTCCCGGTGAGGTGCAGGTAAGGACCGGCTCCGGGAACGTCGAGCTGTCCGGAATCAACGGAGCTTTGCAGGTAACCAGCGGTAGCGGTGACATCAGTGCCGGCGGCGTGCTTGTGGCCAGTTGGAAGCTGTCTGCCGGGTCCGGCGGCATCGTGCTGCATCTCCCTGCCGATGCCGCTTTTGACGTCTACGCGCACACAAACGGCGGACGAGTTAAACTGGACCACAGCCTGACCTCTTCGGAATCCGTGAGCCCGAAGGAAATCCGCGGAAAGGTGCGGGGCGGGGGGGCAGTCCTCGACGTGCGCACCGGTTCCGGCGACATCCATATCCAGTAGTAGCCCGGCGGCCCCGCACGGCGGCCGAAAGCGGGAGGGCACGTCCCGATGGATTCTCTCATTCAGGATGTGAAGTTCGGGATGCGGCTGTTGGCGAAGGACAGGGGCTTTGCGCTCACCGCGGTTGCAACGCTTGCGATCTGCATCGCGGCCAACACGACCATCTTCAGCATTGTCCATTCAGTCGTCATGAAGCCCCTGCCGCTTGCGGAATCCGAGCGTATCCTGATTCTCTATAACAGTTACCCCAATGTCGGGGTGAAAAGAGCCTCCAATGGCGTTCCGGACTTCTATGACCGTCGGCGCGCGGTAACCGCGCTCGAAGACGTGGCGCTCTATAACAATCAAGGGCTGTCAGTCGGAGAGAAGGGTTCAGTTCAGCAACTCGAGGGAATGAACGTGACGCCTTCACTCTTCCGTCTGCTCCGTGCGAGACCGGAATTGGGGCGCATTTTCGCCGAAGAGGAAGGAGAACTCGGAAACGAGCGCAAGGTCATCTTGAGTCATTCCCTGTGGCAGGAACTCTTTGGCGGGGACAGGTCGGTTCTCGGCCGGGATCTGCGCATTTACGGTAACCCTTATACCGTTGTCGGCGTCATGCCCGGGGACTTCCTTTTCCTTGACCCGACGGTGCGCCTCTGGCGCCCGCTGGCATTCAAGCCGGAACAGAAGCAGGAATACCACAGCAACAACTGGGAAATGATCGGCCGGCTCAAACCCGGCGAGACCATTCAGCAGGTCCAGTCCCAGCTCAACGCGCTCAACACCGGCAATCTCGATATCATTCCGCAGTTCAAGCCCATGTTGATCAACGCAGGATTTCACACCAAGGTGCTCCGGCTCCAGGACGAGGTTGTGAAGGACATTAAGGGCACTCTCTACCTCCTGTGGGGCGGGGTTCTGCTTGTGCTCCTCATTGGGGCGGTGAACATCGCGAACCTGGCGCTGGCGCGCGCGAGCGTCCGGATGCGGGAGTTGGCCACTCGATGCGCGCTCGGAGCGCCCCGTTGGCGCGTGATGCGTCAACTGTTGACGGAAAACCTCCTCCTGACCACATTCGGTTCCCTGACAGGCCTGCTGCTCGGGTGGTGGGGACTGCGCACGGTTGCGACGCTGCGGTTTAACCGGATTCCCCGCGGAAGCGAGATCGCGGTAGACGGGTCGGTGGTGGTTTTCATCCTGCTGCTGTCATTGATGGTGGGCGTGCTCATCGCAGTTGTCCCGATGCTGCACACCCTGAGGGTCGACCTGAGCCTCGTATTCCGGGCTGAAGGACGCGCAGGCACCAGCGGCCGGGGCACGAGGATCGTGCGCAATGCCCTAGTCGTCACCCAGGTCGCCTTTGCCCTGGTCCTGCTCGTGGAAGCGGGGCTTCTCTTAACGAGCTTCCGCCATATACTTGCCGTCAAGCCGGGATTTGCCCCCGCCGGGGTGCTGACCGGCTCGGTTGCTCTCCCGTCCGTGAGATACAAGGGCGACACCGAACTCCTCTCATTCGCGAGGCGATCCCTGGAGAAGATGCGTGCGCTGCCGGGCGTCGAGGCTGCCGGCATGACCACCAGCATTCCCTTCGGCCACAACAGCAGCGACAGCGTGATAATGGCGGAAGGGTATGTCATGAAGCCGGGGGAATCTCTCATTTCACCCAGCCAGAGCGTGGTCAGCCCCGGCTATTTCGAGGCCATGCGGGTGCCGCTGATCGAGGGGCGCCTGTTCGACTCGCGCGACACCCCTTCGTCTCAAAAAGTGGTCATCATCGACCAGAGGCTGGCCCGTAAGTTCTGGCCGAACAGCAGTCCCATCGGCAAGAGAATGTTTCGGCCGGATAGTCCGCAGGACCTCGTCCAGCCGACTGCGACCGCCCGCTGGTACACGGTCGCCGGCGTGGTGGGAAGCGTGAAATTGCGCGCGCTGGTGGATCCTGACGAGCGCGTGGGCGCGTACTACTTCCCCTATGAGCAGAACCCGCGTGACGACCTGACCTTTGCCGTAAGAACCGCCGCGGAACCAGCCGCCCTGGCTCCCGCCCTGCGCAAGGTCATACAGGAGGTGGATGCCGAACTTCCTCTCTTCGATCTTCAGACCATGGAGGAACGAATCACCGAATCACTGATTTCGAGGAAATCGCCCGTGCTGCTGGCGACCGGCTTCGGACTGGTCGCGCTTCTTCTGGCCGGAATCGGTATATACGGCGTACTTGCTTACATGGTCGCGCAGCGCCGGCGGGAGATTGGGATTCGCGTGGCGCTCGGCAGCAGTGCGGAAGGTATTTTCCGCCTGATCGCACGAGAGGGCATTTTGCTGCTGGGGCTTGGGTTTGCCATCGGATTGGCCGGAACCGTGGGACTGGCGCGGTATGTCGAGAGCGTGCTCTTCGGCGTCCGGCCGCTGGATCCGGTCGTGCTCGCCACCGTCGCGGGAGTGCTCGCAACGGTCGCGCTCGTGGCCTGCCTGCTTCCGGCCCAACGCGCGACGCGGGTCGATCCGATGACCGCCTTGCGCCAGGAATAGCGTGCGGGTTGGGTAAATCCTGGTCGCATCGCTCCGGTATTCCGGCACCGATCCAGGCTGAAACGGCGCGTCGCAGCGCGTTCGAATAGCAGGCCCCGGCGGTTCGGGCCCTGCCAGCCGGAGAGCGGGATATATTCCCTGGCCCGGGGATGATAGAGGCGGCAGGAGTTGTTGCGTGTACAATGATCCGCGGCGCATCGACGCAGGCATCGAATCGCGACATGAAAATCAAAACTCCCGGCCCTCGTGTTGGCGTGGCCGCCCTGGCGGCCGTCACTGCATGGATCTACTGGGGATCCCTGGCGGCGCCATTTCATTTTGACGACAACCTGTTTCTGCAGAGTTCGCGGGTGACCGATCCTCGGGCCTGGCTCGAGAATCTTGACCCGATGCAACTGCGCCAATTCACTTATCTGACCTTCCATTTGAATTACCGGCTGGGCGGAACGGCGCCGGCCGGATACCATGGGGTCAACCTGGCGATTCACCTGGCCAATGTGCTGCTGCTCTACATGGTGCTGGGGCTCCTTGTTGCGAAGCGCCGGGAGGCGGCCGCAGAGCCGACAGGGCGCTGGCTGCCCCTGGCAGCCGCGGGCGTCTTCGCGCTTCACCCCATCCAGAGCGAAGCCGTCAACTACGTGTACCAGCGCTCCACCCTTCTCGCAGCGTTCTTTGCGCTCATTTCCGCGTCGGCCCTCGTCAAGACGACCGAAGGTCGGAAACGCGGGATTTTCGGCACCGCTGCCGCCCTGGGCTTCCTGCTGGCTGTTGCCAGCAAGGAGTCTGCAGTCGTACTCCCCCTGATAGGCATCGCCTACGTCTGGTCTTGTCCTGCGGAATCGCGACCCTCCCAGGGCTCCCTCATCGGCAGGCACCGGACGGTGGCGCTGTTGGCGCTTGCCGCGGCCACCTGCTCGGCATGGATGCTGGTCAATCTCTATCGTGGCGGCGAATCCACGGTGGGACTGCGACTGACCGCAAGGGCCTGGAGCTATGCTCTTGCCCAGATACAGGTATTCACATCCTATCTGCGGCTCATCATCTGGCCGTGGGGGCTTACGATCGATCACGCCTACCGGCCGGCTCACCCGCTGTCCGTTTACGGCGTCGCGAGCGCCCTTTTGCTGCTGGCGGTCGTAGCGGTCACGGTCAGGCTCCGCGCGAGGAACCCGCTCGCTGCCTTTCTCGCCGCCGCTTTCCTGATACTTCTGGTCCCGTCCTCCTCGGTCATTCCCAGCGCCGATCTGATGTTCGAGCACCGCCTGTATCTGCCAATGATGGCGGGCTCCCCCTTGCTGGTCTGGTCGGGATGGCGTCTTTGCTCGTCATTGTTCGCACGACGCCGCGCGCGTCCCGCTGCATGGGCGACTGCCGTCGTCGTTTCGCTGGCGGTCTGTGCCGGGCTGTCCCGCAGCCGGACCCTTGTATGGGGCGACGAGATGAGGCTGTGGGAGGATGCGGTCACGAAGGCTCCCTGGAGTCCCAGGGCCCACTACAATCTCGCCGTGGCCGAATTGGGGGTCGACCGCGACGCGGCCCGACGAGAATTCCTGAAGACGCTGGAACTGCAGGCGGACCACGCCGCGGCACTCTACAACATGGGCTGGATGGAGCAAACCGCAGGTCGATTCGCCACCGCCGCGGACTATTACGTCAAGACCCTGAAGGTCGATTCCGCCTTCTGGCAGGCTCACCAAAACCTGGGTAATGTACTCGTGATGCAGGGGAGATTGGAGGAGGCGGAGATGCACTACACGGAGGTCATCAGGAGCAAATCGGATTATTGGCCTGCCTATCGGAGCCGGGCGACGCTGGAGATCCAACTGGGCAACCCTGCAGCCGGCTTGGCGACGCTCGATCGCCTCAGGACACTCAAGCCTGACCTGCTCGAAACCTCTTACCTGACCGCGCATGCCCTGATCGAATTGGGCAGGTTTCCAGAGGCCGAACGGGAACTGCGCTCACTGGAGTTAAGAGACTCCGCCAGGGAGTACCAGGACCGCATAAAGGCGCAGTACGACCGGATCGATTCGCATCGCGTCGCCCGCTGACCGGAAGCACCTTCACAGTGTCTGAATCGCCGATCCGGAAAGCCAGCCCAGACGTCAGGGGCACGGCTGGCCCAGGCGCCGACCTCCGGTCTATGCCAACCGCACAGGGGCCGCCGTTCGTTAGGCCTCCTCAAACCACCGCTCTTCGGGTCGTAGCTGACCCCGGGAAGAGATGGTGTTGATCATCCATCGGGAAGGTAGTAGCATTTCTATAAGAGGATAGTAGAATTTCTATAAAGTATGCGGGTCTGGATGTTCCCCTGGTTGGCTTTCCGGTTACTCGGGTGTGGCAGCATGAAAATTCGATCGCGCTGGAGCCTCGTCACCGTTCCCTGTTTATTGATCCTGTTGCTGGCGATTTCTGCGCCGGCGGCAACGCCCGGCCAAGGGAGGCCGGCGATGAAGATGACCCTGGTGGATCCGGGTCCGGTGGGAGCGGCGACTACAACCGCGCTTTTCGCCCAGATCGCCATCGGCGGCGGATTCAGCACCGAGTTCACCGTTTTGAACACCGGAAGCGATGCCCTGGTGGGTGATCTTTTCCTGACTGGGGATGACGGCAATCTTCTGAACGCCTCCATTTCCTCTGTCGGCTCAGTCAATAATCCGCCCGTTGTAGCGACCTCGGCCCCCATCAACGTGCCTCCCGGCGGCGCCGAGTTCATCACGGCCAATCCCGTTACCCCAAACGATCCGACGAAAGCAGGCTGGGCCAGGATCATCAGTTCCGGCGGCTCACCCAGCGGGGTGGCGGCTTTCCAACTTGCCAGCGGCTCGGGTACTCTAGCCTCAATCGCCGGCGTTCTTGCTTCTCAGCCCGTCTCGGTGGCGACCATACCCGCGGATGACGATAGTGCCGCCAACCGATTCACCGGCTATGCGATAGCCAACCAGGGGAGTCAGAATATCAATATCAAGATCGTGATCGTCAACGGCGACGGGAGCGTGTCCCAGACACTCAATCCACCGCTGCTCAACCCGCTCGCGCCTGGCGCTCATGTTGCAAGATTTCTGTTTCAGGACCTCAACAATCCCAACTTGCAGTTCAAAGGCTCGATGGTGCTGATCGCGCAGGGCACCGGGACGTTCACGGTTGTAGCTCTGTCACAGGACCGGGGCCTGTTCACCGCGATCCCTGTTGTGCCGGCGAAAGCGCCACATATCAATTAGGCCTCGGCTTCGTCCGTCCGCCGTCCCTTCATTGAAATGAGGGCCTTGAGAAGCCTTCGAGGTAAGCTTCCGGATTCCATTGCGAACGCTTCCAAGGCGCAGGGAGACCTTCGGCCTCAGATATTGCGCAGGCACGTTAAAGCAGTCGGGGATTAAGCGGCTCTATCCGGCGACGCTGCAAAGCGGCATTTCAACCAAAAACAGGGGAGTGGTTGTGTTCAACAAAATCGACTACGCGATGGTGACGGTGTCTGACATGGACCGATCGGTCCGATTCTACCGCGACGCGCTCGGCCTGAAGCTTCGTTTCCAGTCCAGCGAGTGGACGGAGTTCGACACCGGAACGACCACGTTGGCCCTGCACGGCGGAGGAAAGCCTCAAGCGCGCCAGGGTCAGGACACCGAACACGCGGCCGGTGTCGCATCACTCGGACTCAATGTCGCCGATATCGATGCGGCGTATCGGACGCTCAAGGAACGCGGAGTGATTTTCGTGATGGACCCCACGGTGCGTGAAGGGGAGCGGATCAGGCTCGCCGTGTTCGTCGATCCTGACGGCCTGCCCATCTCAATCGCGCAGCACATCGCCTGATCCGGCAGAGCACCAGCTGCAAACTGAGGCATGAAGCACAAGGGCAAGATTGAACTTTTCCCCGGGCCGGCGCGTAAGTGAAGGTGGACATCCGAGGGAGGGATTATGCGTCGTCGTGCTCTTTTTGCCCTGTCTGCTTTCTTCATTCTCTGCGTCGCGGCTCTGCCGGCCGCGGCGGACGTGTGGACCAAGACCTGGCCGGTTACCGCGGCCGCCCAGGTGTCGGTGAACGCGGATGACGGTAACATCCGGGTCGAGACCGGCGGCTCCACGCAGGTCAAAGCCATAGTCAGGACGGTCGGCTGGCGCATCGCGGACGACGAGGTCCGGGTGTTCGAAAAGCAGAGCGGCGACCGGGTAGAACTCGAACTGAAGCTGCCTTCAAGGCGATTCGATATCCATTTCCGGCGCGAGATCTCCATCGAGCTGACGGTTCCCGGGAACGCCGAACTCGATCTCCACACCGGCGATGGGAACATCGCGACCCGCGGAGTTGAAGGCACGCTGCGCTCCGATACCGGCGACGGTAACATCACGGTCGTGGGGGCCAAGGGGAAGATCCGGCTGCACACGGGCGACGGAAACATCAATGCCGAAGAGCTGGACGGGTCCCTTGCTGCCGATACCGGGGATGGCAACCTTGTTGTTGCGGGCCGTTTCGACGGGGTCGATGCTGAGACGGGCGACGGCAACGTCGAGGTAACGGCCTACGCCGGTTCGCGCGTAGCCTCCGCGTGGAAGGTCCGGACCGGCGACGGCGACGTCACCGTGCGCCTGCCAGAAGGGGTAGCCGCCGACATCGACGCCAATACCGGCGACGGACGCATCACCTGCGACTTCGCCGTGAGCGTATCCGGCAAGGTGGACCCCGCCACCGTCCGAGGCCCGATGAACGGTGGTGGTCCGCCGCTGGCGCTGCGCACCGGCGACGGCAACATCAGAGTCGCCAAACGCTGACTCGCAGTGGGCGGGGCCCGATTTGGAGTGCGGCGGCTCGACGCCGCTTTCGGGGCTGCGCCTCGGCGCAGCCCCTCACCGCCGGAATCGCGGCCTACTGACACAGCGCAACCTGGAGTGCCTCGCCGACCCGCCGTACTCCAGATGTGTTTTCGTGCTGAGAAGGTCACGGATTGGCATTAGCGGAACCCGGGGCGCGGGGAAAGGTCACCTTTCCGGTGGCGTGGACCGAAACCTCTACTTTGTCGCTTACTCTCAGGATGAAGTTGCTCGGATTCTTCAGGCCCCACTGCACATAAGGCACCACCCAACGCGTCGCCACGGTCACTTGATTGCCGTCGATCTGCACCGAAACCGGCAGGTTGATTTCGTGTTCCGCCCCATGTAGCTTCAGCACTCCGCTCACCTGCAGCTGCGACGTTCCCTGGCGGGCGACGCTGCCCTGTACCGACGCCGGGGTGAACGTCATCTCCGGGTAGGTTTGGCTTTCCAGGATTTCCTTGTGCATCCTGCGGTCACGGGTACGGTTGCCGGTGTCGCCGCTCTGCGTGTCGACGACCACGGCCCCGCTTGCCTTGGCGCTCGCCGGGTCGAACCGGATGATGCCGGAATTCGTCTTGAACGTCCCGTGGACCGTATGCAGCGCGGCCGAAAGCGTGAATTCGACACGGGTCTGCGCGGGATCGAGCTCCACCTGGGCATCCTGGGCACGGGCCATGCCCGCAAGGGTCAGCAACGCCAGGGCAACGGTAATGGTCTTGGTCATGTCAGACTGCTTGCTGCAGGGCTTCGGAAAGGCACTCGCGACGCCGACGATTCTGCTCATCCAATGGACCTCGAATCAGTTGCGGAGCCGGGCCAGCTCCTTCGCGTAAAGCGGGTTTCCCGGGAATTCGCGCGACAGGCCTTCCAGCAGGTCCCTCGCCCTGTTCGGGTCGTTTTCGCGCAGCGCCGCAAAAGCGAGGAGCAGCCGCGCATACGGCAGCAGGTAGTGACCTTTTTCCGCCGTCAGCGTCAGTTTCTCGATGCCCTCACGCTTGTCGGCCTTCGCGCCATACAGCCGCAGCACCCAGCGCACCGGGGCGGGACGCAGCCCGAGGAGATAGTTCTCGATCCCCAGGGCGAGGTACCCGTCGTAGTAGGAAGGGTGCAGCGAAAGCAGCTTTTCGCCGAGAATGCCGGCCTGTTTTATATAGGCCAGGGAAGCGAGGTAGCGCTTTTCAATCAGCCCCGAATAGTCCGCTCTCATCCCGAGATTCATCATCCTGGCGAACATCGCGTTGGCATCCCCGGGCGAGCGGCGGAGAATCGCGTCCGCGAGTTGGTCGCTTCTCGCCAGGGCGCGCTCGAAGCCCTGCCTGGCGGCCGGGTCCGGAGCGCCGGTCTGCATCCTCTTGAACCGGCCGTCGTCGGTGAACAATTCCGAGCGCAGGATGCCCATCCGATCGAATTCGGAAAACAGGAAAGCAGCGGCTTCCGAACAGGGTCCCATCGGGTCATCCGGATGCGATACCTGGTGCGACCGGAAGCTCTGGTGCGCTTCAGCAAACTGCAGGTTATACATCTGCCGGTAGCCCGCATCGAGGGGCAAACTCGGGGAGAGCGTGGTGGTATCGGCTCCACCCGCCGTGAGATCTGCACCTTGAGTCAGTCCGATGAAGACGGAAAACAGGATGATGTGTTGAGATTTCATCAAGTCCTTTAACTGGGTAAGGATGCGCATGTCCCATAATAGTCGCATCACGAGGTCTCTTAGAACATCTCTTTAACGCGACAGCGCATGCGTCAGTCCACCCGAATCTTGCCCATGAGACTGGAAACCGCGGCAAATGGTTCAGTAATTTTCTCCGCGCCGCCCCTCCGGCTTGTTCCCCAGGTGAGATCCGGGGATTAGAGTGAACTGGCGGGTGCAGCCTTCTGGTTCGCAGCCCTGCGGGGTGAAAAAAACTCGGCCCCATTGCTGCTTGTGAGTATGATTCTGCCCGGCGGGCACCCCACGTCTGCTCAGGCGTCTTCAGCAGGGGGGAGCGAGGTGACGATGTCGAAGCGTAAAATCGCGTGTTGGATGGCGGTCGTTCTATTCCTGCTCGCGCAGCCCGGGTGGGCAGGCCAGCGGCCGAAAAACATCATTTTGTTGATTGGCGACGGCATGGGAGTAGGGCAGGTCACGCTGGCGCGGCTCGCTGCCCAGGCCGATGGCAAGACTCTCATTATGGATACCATGAAGACCGCGGCCCTGGTCCAGACGCGCTCGGCCGATTCCGTGATGCCGGACTCGGCGGCAGCGGGCACTGCGCTCGCGACAGGGTGGAAGACCAATAACGACATGGTCAGTATGCTGCCCGACTCGACAAGCGTCGCGAGCATCCTGGAGGTCGCACAGGATCTGAAGAAGTCCACAGGCCTGGTTACCGACACGGACGTCGTGGACGCCACCCCGGCTGTATTCGCAGCCCATGTCAGATCGCGGGAGGAGTTGCCCGCGATCGCCGGGCAGATCCTGCAGCACAAGGTGGATGTGTTGCTGGGGGGTGGCAGGGCTTTTTTTATTCCTCAATCCCGGACGGGCAGCAGGAGGAAGGATGAATCGGATCTTCTTGCGCGGGCGGCGCAAGGAGGATACGCGGTCATTGGAACCCGGGGCGAGTTGGCGCAAGGGCGATCGGGGAGAGTCCTCGGGTTATTCAACATGGGAGCCCTGACTGCCGGGGTGTCCGAACCCACCCTGGCAGAGCTTGCCCAAAAAGCCATCCAGCTGCTATCCGGAAATCGCCGGGGATTCTTCCTGATGGTGGAAGGGGACCATATCGACGAGAAAGCGCACGCCCACGACGCAACGGGGGTGATTCAGCAACTCCGCGAATTCGACGCGGCGGTGGGGGTGGCGCTCGCGTTCGCGCGGAGCCGGAAGGACACGCTGGTCGTCGTGACCGCCGACCATGAGACCGGCGGGCTTGTCGTGCTGCCATCAGCCCCGGGGAGCCCGGAGGCATGGTCGGTCGCCTGGTCGACCAACGATCACTCCGGCAACAACGTGCCCCTTCTCGCCGACGGGCCAGGTGCCTCGGAATTCGGCGGCGTCATGGACAACACGGAGATCCCCAAAGCTATGGCGAAGTTGTGGAGGGTAAGGGACTTCCCACGAAAAATCTCAGTTCGGCCGGTGGTGTCGGCATTCCCGTCGGCCGACGCGAATGTCTGGACCGTGCTTGGAGTCTTCGAGCCTTTGGGTCCTGGAGGATTGAGTTATCAGAAGCCGCCTCCGACTCAAAAGGCGTCAACTGTCCGCGCCTCATCACCGAACGCGCAATGAAGAGACCTTCTCGAGCTCAGAAGCGTAATCAGCAGGCGGCAAAGCCCGGGCAGGGATGGGAGGGGGACGGCCGGTATCTCGTTCTGCTCCTCCTGGGCGCCCTGCTCCTTCGCCTGCCCCATCTCACGGAGAGCCTCTGGTATGACGAAACCTGGTACACCTACGTTTTCCTGAAGTCGAGCTCACTCCACCAGGTGTTCTTCGGCGATGTTCATCCGCCTCTTTACCCCCTCATCATGCTCGCCTGGCTGGGGCTGTTCGGAGATGGCGAACTCGCGGTGCGCCTGCCGTCCCTGCTGTTTGGGCTTGGGTCGATCGTTCTGCTCTTTATGCTGACGAAGCGCTGGTTCGGGAGAGCCACTGCGTGGGTTGCGAGCGGTTGGCTGGCTCTATCGCCCGTCCACATCTGGTACTCGCATGAAGCCAAGAACAACATGCTGCTCCTGCTGCTGACCTTGCTCGCGGTTTACTGGCTCCAGAGAGCGTGGCGTACAGACCGCCTGCGCGACTGGATCCTGTTCGTGATTTCGGCCCTGGCAGCGCTCTGGACCAACATCTTCGCGCTCTGCGTGGTAGCTGCCCTCTTCGCCTGGCTGCTTATTCAGGTCCTGCGGGAGAAGGGCCGTCCCAGGCTACGTGCGCTATTGATCAGCGGCATAGCCATCGTTTTGGGGTGGCTCCCCTTTGTGTGGCTGTCCCTGTCTCATGGAGGCGCACTGAGACGGACATACCTGTACCTGCGGGGGTTCACACCCGCGGATGCCTGCTACCTTTTCCTGATCTATCTAAGCAACGGCAACACGCTGCGGACCCTCTCGCCCTACCAACCCTTGGCGGAGATGCTCGCCCAGCCCAAATGGCTCTTCGTGGTCGAAGGCTTCTACCTGCTGCTGATGGTTGCAGGCATCGGATCCTGGGTGAAAACCTGGCTGGCCGGTGGTTCGCAACTGCAGACCGAAAAGTCCTCGAACCGCCCGACCGCCGAGCTGCTGCTTTTGTACCTGCTGATTCCCCCCATCCTGGTGATGGCGGCATCGTGGTTCAGCGCGTCCTTCTACATTGAACGCAGCATGATCATTCTCCTTCCGCCTTGTGCGGTATTGATTGCCGGCGGCGCCCTGCTCTGGCGTTCTCCGCTGTTGAGGAACTCCGTGCTGGCGCTGCTGCTGATCGTGAACGGTTGGGCGCTGGTGAACCTGCTTGTGCTGAAGGCGGATGCCTGGACCGTCTACAAACCGAATCCGGATTGGCAATCTGCGGCCAGCTACTTTGCCGGCGAGATCCGCAACTTCCGCGGGAGAATATTCATCCTGCTGACGACACCGGCAGAGGCCCTGGATTACAGCTATGGGAAATTCGTGCAGTCCCAGGCGAAGGGGAAGCCCGGCACTCTGCCCGCCGCGCTTCCCCGTGGCCAGATGGGCACCTACGACGAGAGGAGGTTCGCCGCTTTCCTGACCGAATACCGTGTGGAGACGGTCTACCTGGTTCACGAGCTGACCTGGTCCGGGAATTTCTCCAGCGTCCTGAAATCCATGGAGGACAGCCCGGCTCTGGAAGCAGCCGGCGAGACCGGGTTCAAGCAGTTGGATATTTACCGGTTCCGTGTCAAACCAGCCCCGCCCCACTGATCCAAGGTTTCCCGCAAGGTGGGTTCGCCAATGTCAATTTACCCCGGCCGTGCTGGAGACTCGCTCCATCCAACCTCCAGAACAGGGAAGTGTGGTTGACATCCCGGAGGTCGGCGGGCTCGACCAACGGTACGAGGCGTTGCTCGTGTAAGTTGTCCGGTTCACGTTGCGCACGACGCGCCTACAGCCGGCTCTTGCCATCGAAGCCTCCGAGTATGACGGTGAACTGCACTTCCTGCAGTCGGGGCCTCGGTCACAGCTCCGGTCGCTGTCACCCAACGGCACTACGCCGCAACGCGGAGCAAAAGGAGGCCGTGCGAGTTGTCATGCTTTTTGCCGGGCCAGGTTGGGCACCATGAGCTCCAATGAGCACGAAAACCTGTCTTGCGGATCGGTCGAGGAGTCGCTATAGTGTGCGCCTGCGGATAATGCGCCCGTAGCTCAGTTGGATAGAGCGTTTGACTACGAATCTACTTTCCTATATCGGTCGAAGCCATTGAAAACCCGCGTCAGTCGCGGGTTTTCGTGTGTTTAGAGCACAAGATAAATTGCTCCTATTTCCCCACAAATACCCGCATTTCCTCACCGGAGTCCCACCATTTTCTCCACCACTAGGAAATTTGATAATTATTGAAGCAATCATAGAGGCTCTTGCAATTCTGCATTCGCTCTGGATTCCAGTAAAAAATCCTCACTTCTAGCTTTACAGTCTTATCGGCCTGGAAAAGCACACCCGATACCAGAGAGAAATCTTCTTGACAGCGCTTTGTCGCCCAACTAAGAATACAGCTGCGATTTTGAATTTGGTTCTTTGAATTTAACCTTAATGAGTCGGCTATGAACCCTGGTAGGGGCGTAGCCACCCACAAGTCTGGTGGGATACTGGGCTGGTGGTGGGAACCATGTTCCCGGCTTACAAGGCTACGAGGGGATCTCCGAACCGCGCAAGTGAACTGAGGCTCAGTTTTCACCGCGCGGTTTTTTTATTTTTCCGCGCATGGAGATTCCAGAAGTGAAGTCCAAGAATTCTAAATCTCAAAAACCCCTGCGAAGACGCGTCCATGGCGAGCTGGCTATGGATGTTTGCGATGCTGCTGCTTTCTATGGATGCAGTGAAAAGGCTCTCCGCTCGCGCGTTGCCAGAGGATTAATCCCATACAAAAAGATCGGAAAACGAATTCTATTTTCCCGGGAAGAGTTGACGGAATTTTTCAAAGCACAGCCAGGAGTCAGCCTGGAAGAAGCGCTGGAGAATGTGCGGAATCGTGAATCGTAAACGGGAAAGGCCCTGCAAGGTAGTCAGCCGCAGGGCCTTTCGAAAATCTTAATCGTAGCGTGAAAGGTGGTATGACGTGTTAAACGTTAATGCGGAATTCGACTTTTGTCAACGGATCTGCCTGCCCAAACTCTCATCATCAAAGAGAGCCAGTGATAAGAGATGGGTTGCTTATCGGACAAAAAATGGACACAACTATCTCTTTAATGTGCGCAACGGAAAGCGTGGATCATGTACGAATCCTGATTCCTGGGGCACGTTCGACGAAGCGTTAGATTTCTTCTCAAAAAATTGTGGCCGCCTATCCGGCATCGCCTACTTTGCCTGGGGGTTCCTGGGATTTGTTTACGTGTTACCAGATCGGAGAAGCTGCACACTTTATAAAGATCGGTGGGACGGCTGCACGCTCTCTTCAGATCGTTGGGGCTTTCATTCAAATCGGAGGATTGCATGACTTCTGCTAATCCTCCTGTTAGGAAACCACCAGTGCGTTCTATTGAACAGCAGAGACGGGACGGCAACCAGATTACTCTGCTGGCACAAGGGATGGTCAAAGCTGGGCTTGATATGCCAGCAGCAGAGGAAATAGCTGTTGCCTATGCAGAAACTCTTACTCCGCCAATAGATGAAGCAATCGCCCGCGCCAAAGTGCAAACGGCATTTTCAATGTTCAAGCCAGATCCATTGCTCGAGCAAACAGCAGAGGAACCCTGGAACCTCCCCAAACCCCTACCTCAACTCTTGCCCGTTGCACCCAGCATGCCTGTAGAGATTATTCCAGAGCCTTTACGTGAGTGGTTGCAGGATATCTCGGAACGTTTGCAAGTGCCTATGGAACTGGTTGCAGTGCCAAGTGTCGTTGCTCTTTCTTCGATCATTGGTCGGCAGGTCGGAATTAATCCGAAGCAAAATGACGATTGGCTCGTCCTCCCAAATTTGTGGGGAATGATCGTTGCTCCCCCGAGTATGAAAAAAACTCCGGCGATGAACGAAGTACTCAAAGCCCTTGGTCCCCTTGTCACGCAAGCTCATACAAACTACCAACAGCAGCTTGCAGAATTCAATGCAAGCCATGCAGTCACAAAGGCACAGATAGAAGCCAACTCCGAATTAATGCGAAAAGCGGCCAAAGCAACTGAACTTGTCGAACTGGAGAGGCTGAAAAGAGAATTGGCAACTCTTCAGACTGGCGCGGAAAAAGAGCCTGTGGAACGTCGATACCGGATCACAGATTCTACGGTTGAAAAACTGTTGGTTCTATTTCAGCAGAATCCCAAGGGATTGTTTCTGTTCCGCGATGAGTTGTCCGGGTGGTTGCGTATGCTCGATAAACCTGGACGCGAGGGGGACAGAGAATTTTTTCAGGAAACATGGGATGGCAACGGGCATTTCACATCCGACAGAATCAGCAGAGGCACAGTCTCAGTTGACGGATTATGCCTTTCGATTTTCGGGGGCATTCAACCGGGCAAACTTGAGGCTTTGCTGGTTAGCGCAGCATTGGAAGGGGGAGTGGGAGATGATGGAATGCTGCAACGATTCCAGCTTGCCGTTTATCCAGAGAGACGAAAGCTATGGACATATGTTGATAGGCATCCGGATCAGGCCGCACGTCAACGCGCTTATAGGATATATGAAATACTGGATAACATAGACGCAATATCCCTGGGAATCAGGCCAAGGGCCTTTTCTCAGATTCCAGCTATTCAATTTGACGCAAGGGCACAGGAGCTATTCAAGCAATGGCTTACAAGGCTCGAAAACCGCTTGAAGGCCAAAGATCTTGAACCTGCGATGGAGTCTCACCTTTCAAAATACAATTCTTTGATGCCTAGCTTGGCGCTGATCTTTCATTTGATCGACTGGGCGGATAGTTACCCTAGGAAACTGAAACCTGTCTCATTTAACGCTACTCAGCTTGCCGTTCAATGGACGAATTGTTTGGAACTACATGCCCGGAAAATCTATGCCGTTGTCCTTCGCTCGGATCTGTCGGGCGCACATGCACTCGCCAAGAAGATCCACCAAGGAAAGGTTGCAAGCGGAAACTCCGTACGGGATATCTGGAAACATCATTGGCAAGGGCTTGCAACACCCGCAGATGTTCATGACGCATTGAATGTCCTGAGAACTGCTAACTGGATTCGGATTCAAACAGTCACAACGGATGGAAGGCCAAAGGATGTTATCGAACTCAATCCGGAAATTGGGAGCATATCATGAGCATACCTTTCGGGCCTTTTGGGACCGCGTCAAATAGACATGTTTTGGGAAATTTCTGTGGATATCAAAGAATAGTTTCGCTGGTGTTTCGGAGAGGTAGATTTGGGGAAATGGCCGATTTAGTATTTCAGGGAATATGTCTATTCAACCAAGTCCCAAAAGTTCCAAAAGGCAACTCCGCTAGCGTATCCGAACATCGAAAGCTCTTAGTTTTGCCACAAAACACAAACGGCCTTGTGATTCCGCTATGCTTTCAGAACTATTCCCTGAAACACCAATACAACTTTTCACCCTGGAAAAATGCAGCAAAAACAAGCGCGTTTGATGTGAAGTCAAAATGCATGCCTCTGGAACCCGCATTTTACAAGGGATTGATGCGTGTCCTTCCAAAGTGGTGGGACTTATGGCGGGGCAAAAACTCAAAAGCACCCAGGAGTTGATACCATGCCGATTAAAACTAAACTCTTTCCAAAGACAAAGAAGATACGTCGAACGGGCAAACCTGGAGGGAATCCAGGCAACACACGGGCAGCTGTTCACGGGGCCTATTTCACTGCAACCGTGAATCAACTTGATGGCCGTTCAAAAGTGGTTCGGACAATCAAGGCAGTATCGGACAGTTTGATGGCGGCATTAGGCGGTGCTGCAGACATAAGCCCGCAACAGGCTTTGCTGATAGACCGTGTTGCCTTTAAATTCGTTAAAATCGCGCTGTTTGAAATTGCTTCCATAAAAGGCCAGATCAAAGACGGGAATTCCTCTTCTGTGAAGTATCTAGCCTGGGCAGAATCGCTGAGAAGGGATCTACAGGCCCTTGGATTGGACAAGAAGAAAAAGCCTGTCATTTCACTTAACGATTACATAGCGGATCTAGAAAAGGCAGATCCCGATGAACAGGAGAAGGGCTAATGCAATCTCCTACTATCAAGCCGCCTGTTCGTGATTCCAACAATCCCGAATACCAACGCAGACGGGCTCGGGATCTGGCGGTACGAAACAGAGTGACAATCACCCGCATCATGAGAGACGAAGCCCTTTTTGGAAAATGGTTCAAAGCCGACTGCTGGAATAATTGGATGATTTTCCAGAATGCCCTATTTGGCCTTCCGCTATCCGTCAAAGAATTGTCGGTATTTTCGAAGCACACTGGACGTGATTTACCCGCTTCGTCTCCAGCAAGGGAAGCTTGGCTTGTCGTAGGCCGAAGAGGAGGAAAGAGCCTTATATCCGCGTTGATTGCTGTATATCTGTCTTGCTTCAAGGACTACTCCAAATACCTTGCGCCTGGAGAACGCGCAAGCGTTATGGTCATTGCAGCTGACAGAAGACAGGCGCGGGTTGTCATGCGATACATAGCTGGATTCTTTGATGAAATTCCAATGCTCTCGGTAATGATTGAAAGCCGAACCAAAGAAAGTCTTACGTTAGCCAATAGGGTTTCGCTCGAAGTCCACACGTGCTCTTTTCGCACTGTGCGCGGATACACCCTTGCAGCAGCTATTTGTGATGAAATTGCCTTCTGGAGAAGTGAGGAATCCGCGAATCCCGATTTTGAAATAATCAATGCTTTGCGTCCTGGACTTGCAACCATTCCAGAATCAATGCTGCTGTGCCTATCATCCCCCTATGCTCGAAGGGGCGCACTTTGGGAAGCCTACCAAAAACATTTCGGCAAAGAGGGAGATCCTATCCTCGTTTGGCAAGCGAACACACTGAGCATGAACCCGACGATTTCGGAAGAAATCATTAAGCAATCATATGAAGATGATGAGTCCAGGGCACGAGCTGAATACGGCGCTCAGTTTCGCAGTGATGTTGAGTCCTTTGTCTCTCGTGAATCACTGGACGCTTGCCGTGTGCCTGATCGCATAGAGCTGCCCTACTCAAGGCAATTCCGATATCTGGGCTTCGTCGATCCGTCCGGCGGTCAAGCCGATTCTATGACACTCGGTATTGCACATCGGGAAGACGCGTGCTCCGTTCTGGATCTTGTGCGAGAAGTAAAACCCCCATTCAGTCCAGAACAAGTCACTACTGATTTTGCGGCAATGTTGAAGGCCTACAGGATCAGCTCTGTAACAGGAGATAGATATGGCGGCTTTTGGCCCCGAGAGCGTTTTCGACTTTGCGGAATTGAATACAAAACTTCCACACTCACGAAATCTGAGATTTACCGTTCTTTTCTTCCCGAGATCAATAGCGGCAAGGTTGAGCTGCTCGACAATCCGAGACTATTCAATCAGCTCTTGCAGCTGGAAAGGCGAACGGGGGCAGGAGGCCGCGAAACGATCGATCATGCTCCTGGTGCTCATGACGATCTTGCGAATGCAGCCGCAGGCGCTCTCTTGCTTGCTGGCGGCTTTGCCGGACCATCAGGAGGCCAGAAGCCACTAATTGGACTGTAGTAGCAAAAAACAAAATCAAGAAAGGAAAATATGCTTCCCAAAGTGATAACAAAACTGACAATCGCACAGCTGCAGGCTTTATTAGCTTGGCTTCGCAGCAGTTTGGAAACGGTTCTTCGCGTCCAGGCAGATGCCAAACGCGAATTGGATAGGCTTTCAACCCCATCCATGCTCAAAACCTACACACCCGAGGCGCTGACCGAAAAACGTCAGCTGGTTACGGAAGGCGCACTGAAGCAAACGGCTGGAATCATCAGCGACTCAACTTCGCGGAAAGAAACCATTGATGAGCAAAGGCAGTACTGGAAGGACTGCTTTTGGCGGGATGCCAAGCTTTATCCCCCAGTTCCGGATTTTCAGATTGGAAACCGCCTTTCTCTGCTCCAAACAGAACAAGCCGTGCAAGCTCTTACAGAGTTCCTTGCTGGTAGTAACGCTGCCTTGCTTGAGCAGACCGCTTTCTTGCGATTCATTCGCGAATTGGAAGTACTGGATGCGGAAACATTCATCAGGACTGTTTCTGATGCTTCGGCCCAAGGTCAGGCCGCTGTGCTCTATATTGCTCGACTTGTCATCGAGTCCAGAATTTGGACCTCAGATGCCGAGAGAGCGCGGGTTAGAGTGGCTCTGACCGAAGCAGAGAACTCAATCAACTTGCCCGAACGAACACAGGCCCTGGAAATTCTGGATCGATGCACGGATCTGATACTCGATATTGAATCGGCTTATCGCAACCTTGCTACTGGTGCGGAAGATCTCAGGGCCAAGGTTCGGCCTTACACGGAGGTCTGTTTTTTTGGATACACTGCCGCTGACCTTGCCGCCTGCAGCCTCTATCAACTCTTTTGCACTATCGCGCGACATGGTCGGCAATGTTCCAGTAAGTACAAAGGTTTTACCCAAAAGCGTGCCAGTTGACGGCTGCTTGCCTTCCGTTTCTGTCCAACTGATCCCTGCCGAAAGCAGTTCGGCAATGACGCTTTGATTATGTGCTTCAGAGAAAAAGTTGGTAATAGACTCAGCAACCACCGGGCCTACGTCATTAACGGCCAATAAATCCTCTGTGCTTGCATTCATCAATGCCGGTAAATTGCCAAAGTGCTTTGCCAGATCCTTGGCGGTTGCCTCACCGACATTGCGCATGCCAAGCGCATAAATAAAGCGTGCCAGCGTAGTTGTTTTACTGGTTTCAAGTGCATCCAATATGTTCTGCGCTGATTTATTCGCCATACGCTCAAGATTACTCAGTGTATTTAAATCCAGCTTATAAATATCGGCCAATGTATGTACCAAATTAGCTTCAACCAGCTGATCTACTAATTTGTCGCCTAAGCCTTCAATATCCATTGCGCGGCGTGAGGCAAAATGCGTAATGGCTTGCTTGCGCTGTGCAGGACAAAACAAACCGCCGGTACAACGTGCTACGGCTTCATCAGTCTGCTTTAAAATATGCGAACCGCATTCAGGGCAAACTGTAGGCATTTCAAAGCGGCGTGCCATGCAGGGCGTCTTTCAATAACACGAATACAACTTCAGGAATCACATCCCCTGCCCTGCGCACGCTGACCGTATCGCCAATATACACATCCTTACGGCGCACCTCATCTTCATTATGCAAGGTTGCATTGGTGACAGTAACACCGCCCACAAACACTGGTGACAATCTTGCGACTGGTGTAATTGCACCGGTACGTCCTACCTGCACAGTAATATCCTCAACTGATGGTAAGCGCTTCTTGTGCCGGAAATTTATGTGCGACTGCCCAGCGCGGCGCGCGTGACACAAATCCCAATTCGTTTTGCTGGCTGAACTCGTTTACTTTATAAACAACACCATCGATATCAAAAGGCAAGCTATCACGCATTTCGCCGATCTTTCTGGTAATACGACCCTGAGCCCGGCAGCGCCTCTTACTACACCACGCTCATGACTCACAGGAAAATGTAGAGCGGCAAGATAATCCATCGCCATAGCATGATTGGTTAAGGTCAGGGACACCCTCAGCAGCCCCCAGGCCATAAGCAAAGAATGTTAATGGCCTTTGCGCTGTAATACGCGCATCTAATTGGCGCAAGCTGCCAGCTGCTGCATTACGAGGATTAGCAAATAATTTCTCACCTTTGCTCAACTGTGTCTGATTCAGCTTAATCAAAATCACGCGTTAAGCATCAGCACTTCACCGCGCACTTCTAAAAGCTTTGGCGGGCTCAGCACAGTGCAATCGCATCGGAATTGCGCGTAAAGTGCGTAAATTATGCGTTACATCTTCACCTGTATAACCATCTCCACGTGTGGCGCCTTGGTGGCGTGAAACACCGTTTTCATAAGTCAGCGTAATGGCCAGGCCATCAAACTTAGGTTCGACTGCATAAGCTAACTTCAGCAATACCGAGCGCTTCACTAATACGTTTATCAAAAGCCACTAACTCACTGTCTTCAAAAGCATTATTCAATGACAGCATCGCCTGACGGTGGGTGATGCTATTAAAAGCATTGACCGCAAGACCCGCTAACGCGCTGTGTTGGCGAGTCAGCCGTAATGAGTGATGGATGCTGCTGCTCGACTTTTTGCAACTCTCGATAAATTCTGTCGTATTCGCTATCAGGTACGCTAGGTGCATCCAGCGCATAATATTCGTAATCATAACGAGCAATTAAATCACGTAGCTCCTGCATGCGTGACTCCTGTACGTGAGACTTCTCGCTGATCAGCGCTAAATAACATAGATTGCAACCCTGGAATTAAGAGAATAATCGATGCGCAACATCTGAGCCGGGAACAATGCCGCGTGTCAGCATAGTGGCTTGAATTATTTTAAGTTGATGACGTATCTTTTCGATCTGCACGTCACCAAGCGGTCTGTTATTATCGTCAACCAGCTGCGCATGCAAGCCGATTTCCATTTGTTTGGCTACCTAGCACCATGTGGTTATAAGCCTCTGTGCAGTTAGTGACATGCGGAATATCCAATTGGAACGTAATTCCCTTCACGACCGACTGTCCAACATGTCAGTGCTGAATGGATAATAATCACGATTGAACATCACAAAAGAAGGTGCCGGTGTAGCTGAAGCTGCCTGTTTTTTAACAGCTTCATCATAATATTTAAAACTGCCATCAGCAGCAAGTTCCATGCCCTGAGCCTCTGCCAGCCCCCGAGTTTAGTGCCAGTACATGCGCCGTTTTCCCCATGCAGCAAATGAAACCCCATGGTTTTATCAACATCAATACAGAAAGCATCTAAAGCGACAGCGTCTGCGACCGGGCTGATAACCTGCCATTCACTTGCGCATCAATATCCAGCCCCAGGCTTTCAACCGCTAACTGGAAGCGAATCCAAATACTACGTGAAACCGGGCCGGCCCTATCTGCCAATTGCAGACTGCAAGTGACTTTTGATATTTTCTGGTCTGCGAATTCAGGTTTGGAAGAAACGTCGCTAAGTATTAACCAGCGTAAATCAGGCGTTTGTACATGTAAAAACACCGGTTTTATCGTAACCCTCAAAATCATTTTTTAAAGTGCTTGAAATCTGATCTACAGTCAGACTCAGCAGCCAAATGCCAACACCGCTATCAAATCTACTTGCGCATGAAGCTTGGCTGGCAGGCACTGTGCAAGATTTCGGTTTAGCATCATCGGTTTGGCTCGGCACTTTATCTGTGTAACTCTGTCTGCAAGAGTTGTCTGGAGTCAGGTTTTTATTAAAAGCATCCTGAAAAATGGCTTTAATACCATCATGATTAACGGGCTTAATATCTGAGCTATTGAGATTGCGGAAGCATTATCAGCAGTGGCTCGGTAGCTGTAACAGCTTCGCTGATGCTTCGCTAATTGCTGGCAACTCGTGATTGCTGGAAACTCGGTAATTTCTGGCTCTGAATAGCTTGATCTGGATCTGTCGCCCGGCTCATCAAACGCATCAGGAATTTCGATAGCTGGTTCTTGTGCGGCAATTGGAGTTTCTTTTATCAGAGTCATGGTTGATAGA
>CAVZBT010000015.1:0-129937 GCA_963773605.1 uncultured Acidobacteriota bacterium | reverse complement strand
TTACCCGCCTGCGTGGCCCAGGCGTGCGGCGAGGTCCGCCGGGGCGGGGCTGATTCGGGCTGCAGTTCCTTCCATACAAACGCCAGGTAGGGTTCGCCATCCGGTGGTTCCGTCCCCTGTCTGGCCAAGCGCAGGGCTTTCCCCGCGGATTCGCGCCTGATCAGTCCACGGGCGGCGAGGAGGTCCAACAGATAGGGCGAGGATAACCTGGAACGGCAGGCCGAGGAGAGTCAAGGCCTCGATATGGCTGAGCTCGGCTACCTTGCCGGCTTTCCGGAAGGTCTGAAGGCGCAGCCGCGGCGGCTCCCAGTCATCCCGCTCCCAGAGGATGTCGGGAGCGGTGGCTCGCGCCCTGGCAATCCCCTTGAGCTTGAGAGCCGCCAGGGCCAGGAAGGCCAGCATGAGGACAATGGCTGCGGGCGAGATCCATGCCTGCATGAGACGATCGCGTTCCTGAGCCCGCTCCTCGGCCAGCCGGGCTTGTTGCAGGAGTTTCGCGCTCCCGCAACTCCTCCTCAGCCCTGGCTGCCTCGCGGTTGCGGGTCGCGCGCACCACTCCCCTCGAAGGGACCGGCGGGGAGGTAGATCTGGACCCGATGAATCTCTCCCGCCGGTACCCCGTCCCGATGGAATCGCACCCAAAGTGCCGGAAGATCACCCACCCCCCCCTATAGCTGATTCGGTAACGGGCGTTGACGAAGGCTTCGGTCCGAAAGCCGGCGGCGGCGGCCTCCTCAAAGGACACGTCGCCTCGCCGGGGGGCCGGCATCGGGGTGAAGGTGCACCATGAGCGTCTGGTGCCCGAGCGGTGCATCCCAGGAGACCGGCGACCAGTTGAGGACGATCAGTTCCGAGCCGTCGTCGGCCCTGGTGGCCTCGACCCGGCCGGATGCCGCGAGGTCGGCCCCATAGCTGAAGGTGTAGGTCGCCTCCCTGGTCCCCAGGCCCGTCCCCCGGACAGAACGATATCCCATCGACCAGACTCGACCGCGGTGATGGCCAGAGGCACCCGGGTGCCGTTCGGCAACTCTGCCTCTCCGCCATGGAAATCGGGGGGGGCCGCCCCCCCTCCCCTTCGAAATAGAAACCATGCATCGTCCCTGCGGTACGCCAGCGGGTCTGGTACGTGACTTCCGCCCGTCCCGAGGAGTCGAGGACGAGCTGAACCTCGACCCACTGGATAACACCCTGGGCGGACACGGCACGGGGACAGAAGGGGATCGCAATCGCGGCACAGGCCAGGACAGAAAACCATCTCCCCCAACTGTAAGGAGCAGGTGATCTCCTCACATCTCTTCTTGCCACAGTCGAAAACTCCATCGGTGCCCGGATTCTTCGGCCGGCGACTGGCGAAAGTCAAGCGTGCGTTGCGTCGGACGCAGCGGAGGGGGCGGTCCCGACCCGCCCCGCTGAATGAGCGGTAGCCTCGACGGCCCGGTGTTTGTGGCCGTCCGGATCGAACCCGGGGCCGAGGGCCAGGCCCATGTGGCCTATATTGCCCACGAGCACATTATCGGCATCTCCAAGCTCACCCGCCTGGTACGATTATTCGCGAGGCGCTTTGCCGTGCAGGAGAGGATCGGCCAGCAGATCGCCGACACGCTTGCCGCCGTATTGCAGCCTCACGGCGTCGCGATTTATCTCGAAGCCCGTCATCTTTGCGTTGAAATGAGAGGCGTCCGGCGAGATGTCGCCATCACCCGCGCCACGTTCTGGCGCGGAGAGTACGCGGATAATCCAGCGCTGCGGGAAGAGTTCCGGTCGATGTGCGGGGTGGGACTGCGAAAGGGATAGGGAGAACAATCATGATAGAGCACACCTGTCAGTACCTCGTCGTCGGGGGCGGATTGGCCGGGGTGTCCGCCATCGAGGGGATCCGTGAAGTGGATCCTAACGGTGCCATTACGATGATTGGGGCGGAAAGCCATCTGCCCTACGATCGCCCGCCCCTTTCAAAGAAACTGTGGTCGGGCGAAAAGGAGGTAAAGGACATCTTCCTGCACGATCAGCAGTTTTATGACCGCAACGGCGTGACGGTTTTGCCGGGCGCCGGATCGTGCAAATCGATGCGGTGAGCAGGACCGCGGCAGACAGCCAGGGCGAGGGCTACCGGTACGGCAAATTACTGCTGGCGACAGGCGGCGCACCGAAGACTCTGAGCATCCCGGGCGGGAATATTGCAGAAATCTACTACTACCGCTCGCTGGGCGACTACCAGCGGCTCAGAAGCGAGGCCGCGAAGGGCAGGTCGGTTCTGGTGATCGGAGGTGGCTTCATCGGTTCTGAAATGGCGGCGGCTCTCCGGACGAACCAGCTGGATGTGACGATGCTCTACCCTTCTGCGTGGCTCTGTAGCCGGGTGTTTCCGGAAGACCTGGGGCTGGCCATGGAGCGCAACTACGAAAACCGGGGCATCCGGACTCTGAAGCAACAGCGGCCCGTCTCGATTCAGCGCAACGCCTCGCGACTCATTACACAGACCAGCAACGGCGTGCGGATCGAGTCGGACCTGGTAGTCGTGGGAATCGGGATAGAGCCCCGAGGTGGAACTGGCTGAAAAGCCGGATTGAATACCGGCGACGGCATCGTTGTCGACGAGTGCCTCCGGACGTCTCAAACGGACATATACGCTGCAGGCGACAACGCCCGATTCCCCTACCGGGCGCTGGGCCCAACGGTTCGCGTCGAACACTGGGACAACGCTATAAACCAGGGCAAGTGCGCCGGCCGAAACATGGCTGGAGCCCACGAGCCGTACACGTACATGCCGTTCTTCTTTTCCGACCTGTTCGAGTTCGGATACGAGGCGGTGGGCGAGGTCAACTCCCAGATGGAGACAACGGCGGAATGGCAGAAGCCCTATGACACAGGCGTCATTTACTACTTGCGTGACGGCAAAATTCGCGGGGCGATGATGTGCAATGTGTGGGAGAAGGTCGAGACCGCCCGACAGCTGATCACGAAGGGGGCCGGACCGGACCACATGTCGATCGCCGATCGTGAAGGCTGACAAAAATAGTGTCCGGTACGCGTTTCCTCACAGGTTGGGTCGCCTCTGTGAAGCGGCAAGGACATTCGAGCAGTTTCCGGAACCGCACAGGTATCGAGGCACGATCTTCCTGATGCGGGCGACCAGTTCACCGATGGATGCACCCCAGGAGGATAGGTCATGCAATCCGGCGATCAAACCGCTCCCATTTCGAGGAAATTGCTGTGGGCTGGACGCACGATCAGCGGCCTGCCGGCGTTGTTCCTGACCCTGGATGGCGTCGCGAAACTCATAAAGCCCGAGCCTGTCGTTGAGGGGACCCTTCGGCTCGGCTATCCCGAGAGCGTGATTGTACCCCTCGGGATCGTCCTGATCGCCTGTACTGTCCTCTATGTCATTCCCCGCACTTCGGTTGTCGGTGCCATTCTGTTGACCGGCTACCTGGGCGGGGCAGTCGCCAGCCACATAAGGGTAGGTGATCCACTTTTGACACACGCTTTTTTCCCTATCTATTTTGGCCTGCTTATCTGGGGTGGTTTGTACCTGCGAGATGAAAGGCTGCGGGCGCTGCTGCCGCTGCAAAGTCGACCGGCGCACCGCAACGCCGACGAATCGGGCGGAGCATGACTCTGTCGTGGTGCGGTCAGCCAATCGGTGCCGTCGCGCCTCCTTCTCCTGCTCGCGGCGACGAAGGAGCGCCCCCGGCGCATGGATCACGACGGCGAGGTCGCCGCACGCGGCCGATGCGCCGGCCTGCTCGCGGTTGCGGCCGGCCGGCGTGTATAATGCCGCAGCGGATTGGGGCATCGGGAGGGTTCGCGCTCCCGGCACCGGCAAGGACGGCCGTGTGGTCCCGGCACGGGCGTAAATCGGTGTTTTAGGCGACTGCACCCGCCTGCTGGTCGGGCAAGGCATGCCGGCTTTGGGCGCAAAGGCCTCCTCCCGCAGTTCCCGGACGGGTCGCCTCACGGCTCTGCGACACCGACATGGCCGATGCACAGGTGAAGTTCGCGAGTGATCACTCGCTACTGATCGTGCTCGGGGAGGAGATCTCCCGGGATCAGCAGCGCAGGGTCGCGCAATTGTGCCTCCTGATTGAAAAAGACGGGGCTGAAGCGGTGCGGAATCTGCATCCCGCCTATGGTTCCGTTCTGATCACATTCGACCCGCGCCGGGCCTCGGCCGAAACCATGGAGCAAACCGCCCGGGCCTGGCTGAGCAGACTGGGTTCGATCGACCCCGGGCCGGCACGCTGCGTTGAAATACCCGTCTGCTACGGCCCGGCTTTCGGCCCGGACCTCCCGGACGTCGCCGCACACGCCAGGCTGGGGTCCGAGGATGTCGTCCGCATCCACAGCTCCGCCGAGTACCTGGTCTACTTCCTGGGTTTTTCCCCGGGATTCCCGTATCTCGGAGAGCTGCCGCCGGCGCTTTACACGCCGCGCCTGCCCACGCCCCGGACGAGGGTGCCGGCCGGAAGTGTCGCCATCGGCGGCACTCAGACCGGCATATACCCGCTCGATTCGCCGGGAGGATGGCGCATCATCGGGCGCACCCCGCTGAGGCTCTTCGACCCACTCAAAACTCGCCCGACCCTGCTGTGCATGGGAGACCTGGTACGCTTCAGTCCCGTCTCCGAGGATGATTTCGCCCGGATTGCGGAGGTACCCGGGTGAGGCGCGTGACGGTGGTCGCTCCCGGTTTTCAGACGACCGTGCAGGATGCCGGAAGGCACGGCCAGGCCCACCTTGGGGTATCCGCTTCCGGAGCCGCGGACGCCGTGTCGATGCGGCTCGGAAACCTCCTGGTCGGGAATGCCAGGAATGCGCCGGCGCTTGAGATGACGCTCGTCGGGGGCACCTTCCTGTTCGACCATGCGGCAGTTATTGCACTCGCGGGGTCCGACTTCGAGCCCCGGCTCGACCGTGCCCCGGTGCCCATGTGGACCTCGATCCCCGTTGCAGCCGGGCAGCAAGTCGGGTTTCGCGCGACCAGGTCGGGGGCGCGCTGTTATGTCTGCATCTCCGGGGGAATCCGGGTGCCCCCGGTGCTGGGAAGTGCCTCGACTCACCTGATGACGGGGCTGGGCGGTCACCTGGGGCGCGCGCTCAAGGCCGGCGACGAGCTGGACCTCGGCACACCTCCCCTGGGGGTCTCGAGATTGATGAGGCTGCCGGATCCGTTGGTCGGCCTCTTGAGGAGGGACGTCATTCGTGTCACTGAAGGGCCGCAGGCGGAACGGTATTCCAGCAGTGCACTGACGGACTTCGCCTCGTCACCGTATGTAGTGTCGGAGGAATCCAACCGCATGGGAATCCGGCTGCTGGGCAATCCGCTCCGTGCGCGGGAAGCCGGCGAAATGCTTACGGAGGGCGTGTCGCTGGGAGCCGTCCAGGTTCCGCCGGATGGACGGCCGATCATCTTGTTTGTCGAGCACCAGACCACCGGGGGCTATCCAAAAATCGCCAACGTGATCTCCGCCGACATGCACGCCGTGGGACAGTTGCGCCCGCGCGACACCGTCCGTTTCGAGTTCGTCTCACTGCGCAGGGCGTGGGAACTTCTCGCGGAACTCGAGCTACTCATCCAACCTCGATCCCTGGTTACGGTCGATGGCTGATCTCGCAGGGCGATGGCACCGGTCCATCAGCCGACAGCAGTGGAAAGCGCTTCTCGCGGCCCAACTCGGCTGGATGCTGGACGCGATGGATGTCATGCTCTACGCTTTCGCCCTCGACGCGATCCGTGCCGAGTTCTCTCTGACCTCGGCCCAGGCAGGCGCCCTGGTGTCCCTGACGCTGGTCGCCTCGGCGGCGGGTGGGATCTTCTTCGGGGTCCTGGCCGACCGCATCGGTCGTGTCAGAGCCCTTATGCTGTCCATCCTGTCTTATTCTGTCGCCACGTCTCTCACGGCCACGGCCGGTTCTGTAACGCAGCTGGCCTTCTGGCGCCTTCTCGTCGGGCTGGGCATGGGGGGCGAGTGGTCGGCGGGCTCCGTGCTGGTGTCGGAAACCTGGCCCGCGCAGCACCGCGGCAAGGCCATCGGCTTGATGCAATCAGGGTGGGCGATTGGATACATGGCTGCGGCGGTTCTGGCTGCGACGCTCCTGCCGCGCCTGGGATGGAGGTCTCTCTTCGTGGCCGGGGCTTTTCCGGCCCTGCTCACCCTCTGGATCCGGCGCAACGTGCCTGAACCTGAACTGTGGCGCCGTGGGACGCAACCGGCCGCTGCCGCTCCGCGCGCTTCGTCTTCCGCCCTCTTCCGGATGCCGCTCTTGAAAACGACCGGCCTCGCCTCGTTGCTCACGGCGTGCGTGCTTTTCGCCTATTGGGGGCTGTTCACGTGGATGCCTGCTTACCTCTCCAGGCCCCGGGAAATGGGGGGCGCGGGGCTGGGCCTGGTCCTGAGTTCCGCCTGGATCATCCCGATGCAGGTGGGGGCATTTCTGGGCTATGTCACTTTCGGTTTTCTCGCGGACCGGTTCGGTCGCCGGCCGGTTTTCATCAGTTTCCTGCTGGCGGCGTCCCTGCTGGTCCCGGTCTATGGAGGTCTCGCTCATCACCCGGCTTTGCTCCTGGCGCTCGGACCCCTGGTAGGCTTCTTTGGCCACGGCTACTTCAGCGTGTTCGGCGCGCTGCTCGCCGAGCTGTTCCCGACATCGGTCCGCGGAACCGCGCAGGGCCTGACCTACAATGTGGGCCGGGCGCTCAGCGCCGCCGCGCCATTGACCGTCGGGTCGCTCGCCGACAAGTACGGGCTCGGAGGCGCTTTGACGTTCACCTCCGGATTCTTTTTGGCGGGGGCTGCCGTGATGCTCCTGCTGCCCGAAACCAGGGGACGGCAGCTCGAGACATGAGGCTCGGGTCCTGCCGCAGATCATGGGCGCCGGCGGAGCGTTTCCGGTTTTGTTTCGGGGGACTGAAAGATGCATCAGCATATCGATCTCAATTCCGATGTGGGGGAAAGGCCGGAGGCGCTGCGCGACGGTTCCGAGGAACTGATGATCCGCCAGGTGTCGTCGGCCAATATCGCCTGCGGCGCCCACGCCGGCGACGAGGAGACGGTCCGGGCGACGGTGCGGCTCTGCGCGAGATACGGCGTTGGCATCGGCGCTCACCCGAGCTACCCCGACCGGGAGAACTTCGGCCGGCGCGAGATGAACATCCCCCCTGATGAGATCGAGGCCTCCGTTATCGGCCAGGTGAATCTGCTGGCCGGCGTGGCGTCTTCAGAGGGCTTGATGCTGCGGCATGTGAAGCCGCACGGCGCGCTCTACAATTGCGCCACACGAGAGCCTGAGATTGCGTCCGCGATCGGGAGGGCTGTGCATTGCGTCGACCCGCACCTGGTGCTGGTCGGGCGGGCCGGCTCGCGGATGCTCGAAGTGTGGCGCGCCCAGGGGTTGACCGTCGCCGCCGAGGCGTTCGCCGATCGCCGCTACGAAGACGACGGTTCGCTGCGGTCACGCACATATGGCGATGCGCTCATCACGTCAAGCGCGGAAGCGGCGGAACAGGCGCTGCGCATCGTGACGGAACGCGCCGTGATTTCCGTCACCGGCAGGCGCGTCGGGGTCGATGCTCAGACGCTGTGTGTCCACAGCGACACGCCAGGGGCCCTGGAGCACCTCCGCGCCATCCGCGCGGCGCTGGGCCGTGCGGGAATCTCAGTGGCGGGTTTCGCGAGTCCGTAGCTGACCGCTTTCCGTCCACGCGGACGGCGCCTTGACTCGAACCAGGCAGGAATCGGGTTCGCCCCCGCCGGGCATGTGCGATCTGCCCTACGGGCCGGGAATTGGTATTGAAACCGGTATTCGCCGGGAATCCGCGGCCCAATTCGTGATAGGCTGGGCTCAAAGGAAAATCGAGAACCCTTCGAGCGCAAGAGGCGGCCATGAACGATCCTACCAAAGCTCAGACTACCCGTCGTGAATTCATCAAGACCACCGGCAAGTTGGCTGCGGCGTCAGCCCTGGCCAACGTTGCTATTCCCCCCGTCCACGCCGCCGGCAGCGACCTGATCCAGGTAGCGCTGATCGGCGCTGGCGGGCGGGGCGGCGGAGCCGCTCAGAACGCATTGTCGGTCAAGCGCGGCCCGGTCAAGCTGGTTGCCATCGCTGATGTGTTCGAGAACCGCATGCAGAAAACCCTGAGCGGCCTTCAGGAGCGGTTCGCCAGCGCGACGGATGTGCCGCGCGATCGTCAGTTCATCGGCCTGGACGCCTACAAGAACGCGATGGACTGTCTGAAGCCCGGAGACATCGCGATTTTCGCGACGCCGCCCGCGTTCCGCTGGGTGCATTTCTCCTACGCGATCGAAAAGGGCCTCAACGTCTTCATGGAAAAGCCGGTGACCGCGGACGGCCCGACCAGCAAGCGCATGCTCAAGCTTGCCGAAGACGCCTCAGCCCGGAAGCTCAAGGTGGGGGTGGGATTGATGTCGCGTCACAGCCGGGCTCTCCAGGAACTCGCCAGGCGTGTTCACGGCGGCGAGATCGGCGACATCATTCTTCAGCGCGGCTACCGCATGCACGCGCCCGGCGGATTCTTTCTCTCGCTACCGAAACCGGCCGGCATCAGCGACCTGCTGTACCAGGTGCAGCGCTTTCACAGTTTCATCTGGGCAAGCGGCGGCAACTTCAGCGACTTCTACATCCACCTCATCGATCACCTCGGCTGGATGAAGAACGCCTGGCCGGTCAGGGCGCAGGCTATAGGCGGCCGCCACTACCGGCAGAGTCCGGAAGGCATTACTTACGTCGACCAGAATTTCGACGTCTATTCGGTGGAATACACCTATGCCGACGGATCAAAGTTCTATTTCGACGGGAGGTGCATCACGGGCTGCCAGCAGATCTATGCCAGCTACCTGCACGGCACCAAAGGAATGGGGATCGCTTCAAAGAGCGGCGACTGCGGGATGCCCTCCAGCCTGTACAAGAGCCAGTTACCGTCGCCCGCAGACATGGTCTGGGAATCCGAGGTGGGCGAGGAGGAGCGAAATCCTTATCAGAACGAATGGAACGACTTGCTGGATGCCATCCGGGATGACAAGCCATACAACGAGGTAGCGCACGGCGTCGAAGCGAGCCTCGTGGCCAGCATGGGTCGCATGTCTGCCCACACCGGCCGGGAAATCACCTTCGAAGAGATGCTGAACTGCGAGCACGAAATGGCGCCGGGTCTGGACAAGCTGACCATGGATTCGCCCGCCCCGCTGCCCCCGGATGCCAACGGTCGATATCCTGTCCCGCAGCCCGGCATCGTGACCGATCGCGAATACTGAGCCTGGCAGCCACGTCATACTGGCCGGGAGTTTCTCCCAGAGTTTTTCCCCTTCGTGGATACGCCGCCGGGCCACGGCTCTGGCCTGCGAGCCGATTTATCGGACAACTCGGACGCCGGCGATCCGAAATCGGTCGCTGCCGCCGCCCGCGCCAAGACTGCAGGCGCGGATCCGACTGGAAGGCGTATCACTCCGTGACCCTGCGACGCAGGATCGTGACAATCTCGTTGCCCCCAAAAGACGTGTCTGCAACCGTCAAACCGACAAATCCGAATCCTTGCGCGCCGGCCTCCATCAGCTCTTTCTGCATCGTGGAAGTCTTCTTGGTAGCGAGGAGTCGGTATTCGAAACGGGTCGGATTGGACTGCCCGAGGTCGCGCTCCAGAATCGTCGCGACCTCCTTCCCACCAAACGTGGATTTGAACACCGTCTGGCCGCGGTATTCGAAACCTGCGTCGCCGGCCTCCTGCAACTCCTTTTGCATCGTCGAGGTCTTGCTTGTTGCGAGCAGGCGATATTCATACGGACCAGTCTTGTCACCGGTCCCGCTCTTTGTCATCACGACGACCACTTCGGAGCCTCCAAACGAAGTCTCACCACCCATGACGCCCCCGAAGCGATATCCCGCCTCTGCGGCTTCATTCATCTCCTTCTGCATTGTGGAAGTCTTGTTCGTCGCCAGCACTTTGTACTCGTGTCGGTCTAAAACGAGGGGCATAGCCGTACCGGTCAGGTCGAGGCCCACGACTCCGGCGATCAGTACTGACGTGACCAGTCCTGTGATGACGGCGCGGGTGGCCATACAGGTCCTCCTTTGGTGTGGTTACAGGCAGCCACCATATCGGAGGCATCCCGGAATTTTCAACTGGAATCCAGGCCTCCTGGCCTGGCCACGGCGTACGGAGACGGAGGCGCGCCCCCGGGGAACGCGGCGGCGCACTCGACATCAATGTGGTCCGCGGCGCCTGGGCCTATTTCTGCGGGGCAGCGGGTCGGTTCGGATCGCCGATGCCTTGCTCTGCCCAGAGTGCCAGCTGTTTCTTAATTCGTTCGGCGCCGTCATATCCCGGGCTGAGCTCGAGAAAAAGTCGGAACTCTGCCACCGCCGCGGGGACGTCCCCTTTCGCGACCCGGATGGCCCCGAGCAGGTAGTGGATGCCGGGATAGCCTCTCGCTTCAGGGCTTTTCTCCACTTTCCTGATCGATGTTTCAGCGGCTTCAATGTTACCGGAAGAAAAACTGGCAAACGCGTGCAGGTAGGAGGCACTGGTCATGCCGGGATCCCGCTCGAGCGCCAGGCTGGACCAGGTTACGGCTTGCTGAAACTGACCGGTCTGTAAACCCAGTTCGGCCAGTCCGATGTATGGGAGAGTGTAGTCGGGATCGGCCGCCGCCGCGTTCTCATAGGCTTCGCGGGCATTGGCGAATTTCCGCAGTGCCACATAGCACCTTCCAATGAGATGCCACGCGGCGGCATATTGTGGATAGATGCCAACGGCGTTCTGCAGATGTTTAAGTGCTTTGGCGTAACTGGGCGTTTTCCTGTGGAGTTCAGCGCTGGCTCCCTGGTATCGGCGGGTGGCCTTCTCCGGGGCGCTCAGGCTCTTGATGCTGATGGCCGATCCGCGGACCTGCGCCCGACGATGAAGAACGATCGAGCCGACGTCCGGGTTCTGCAGCAGGTCCCGATCGCCCGGGCGAATCACGCCGGAAGTGAACCCGGTAAGCGAGGCGACCAGTTCACAGTCACCCAGGTAATACCTTCTCGTCCTGGCGTATCCTCCGTCGTCGCCGAAAGCGCGCCCCAGCCCGTTGAAACTGGGGTATCGGTTGCCGGTAGCACTTGCGGCCGTGTCGGTTATATCGGGGTCTGGCGCTCGATTGTCCCCCAGGGTGAGGAGGAATTGACCGCCGGGTTGCGAATACACCCGCTGCCGCACCGCCCCGGAGCAGACCAATCGGACTTCGGTCGACTCAGGAACGGGGCTGCCGTCGTCGAAAATCACGATACCGGACAGCGCGTAGCCGGGCCCGTTCCTGCTCTGGGGAAGGGCAGCCGCCCAAAACGGGCACCAAACGGCACACCATACTAGTACTTTCCTGCACATGGGGGAGTCCCGCCGTATGTGGACTTATTGTGCCGATCCTATCAGAGCGCCCGGGCAGGTAAAAGAAATTAATCTCGGTATGACCAATTCTAATTGTGTTGGGGGCGTGGGCGAAAATGCCGGAGTTGGCCGATGTGCTGGGCAACGCTTTTCATAGCCACGAGCCGGAGGGGGCATGCTAAACAACGAAGCGACCGTGTGCCCGATGGAATGAAACAGGGCAATTTGGAGTGCGGCGCCTCGGCGCCGCCCTTCACCGCCGGAATCGCGGCCGTAGTGACACAGCGCAACCTGAGTGCGGCAGCTCGCCTGAACTTTATACCCATCTTCGGAGGACCGAAGGACACGGTCGGACCCGGATAGGGGCGGCACCCAGGCGCCGCCCCACCAAAGCGGCGTCGAGCCGCCGCACTCCACAATTTTGGTTGTGGCCGCCGGCCGCACCGTGTTTTCCGTGGCTGGCTTTGTTTTTCGGGATGCCTATAAAGTTCAGGTCGAGCTGCCGCACTTCCACGCGCCCTCCAGGCCACGTCCCGGTGTAGAATCCTGGCGACAGCAAAACACCAGGAAAGGGGCTGAGGAATGGATAATCGACGCACGGCCATATTGGCCGCATCATTTCTGGTCGCAACGGCAAGCCTGGCTTACGGGCAGGAGCAGGCGAGGCCCAGCACGGAACTGAGGCGCATGGAGCCGCAGGTCGGCACCATCGACCGGAACGGCAAGAAGACCGGCCGCGGCATAGTCTGGGCAGAATCGAGCGGAACCGTCGTGGCGGAGTTTGCCAGGAGGTGTGATACGGCCGTCATCCCGGTCGGCTGCGTGGAGATGCACGGGCCACACAATCCCACCGGAACTGATTCCATGAACGTCGAGCGGATTTGCCGGCTCGCGGCGGAGCAGGAGCCCTTCATCATGCTGCCGACGATCTACTACAACATCAATGACCAGATGATGTGCTACCCGGGCACGATTTCCATGCCCCATCGGGTCCTGATCGACACCTGGCGCGCGATTTTCAAAGAGTGCGCGCGCAATGGCTTCAAGCGCATCGTGCCGGTGTGCGGACATGGCGGGTCGCAGGAGCCCCTCATTGTTGCGCAGGCCGAGGTTTTGCAGGAAGCTTCCGAAGGGGTACCCATCGATTACCAGATATTCCGCATACAGAACTTCGGACTGGCGAGATCCGCAGCCCTCGACGGCCATGGAGGAGGCGGCGAGACTGCCCGTGTCATGGACGCATCGCCGGGCCTGGTAGACCTGTCGAAGGCAACAGGGGAAGGTCCTGACATCCGACCCGTCGCGAGTCCTGCGGACTATCGCGTTCCCTGGATCCGGAACGTGCCGAAGGGTTACCAGGGGCGTCCGGAGCTCGCCACGCGGGAGTTGGGCGAGAAGCTGAACCGGGAACTCGCCGCGAAGCTTGTGGAAATCATCCGCAAGATCAAGGCTGTCGATCTGAAGACGAGTCCCTGATCCCCTGAAATCCCGCCCGGATCGAAAAGAGGTTGATGGCAGCGGCGGACCGGGATCTTCCCTCCGGCTGTTCGGCTGAGGGTGGGGGTCTCCCCGGGTGAAGCCAAAGTGCTGGAAGTCAATTCAGGAGGGTACGTGCGATGAGCATTGATCGGCGCAGGTTCATTAAGACATCCGCGGGAGCCGGAATGTTGGGCCTTGCCGCCCGTGGCCTCAAGCTGCCGCCGGCTGCGGCTGCCGGACGCCAGCCATACGAAGAACCCCTGTTCGAGCTCCACAGAGTCTCGAATAATCCCATAAAAATCGCCTCTATCGAGCTGCTGCGCAGCGGCGACCATTACTTCGTGCGGTCATGCTCCTCGGACGGCGCCGTCGGGATTTCGGAAACCAAACAAGTCGAGGACTTCATCCCCATTCTGCTGCGCCGCGTGATCCCTCACTTCACAGGCAAGGACGCGCGCGAGCTGGAATCGCTCGTGGACGAGGTCTACATCGCCAACTACAAAATGGCAGGACAGGCACTCTGGTGTCCCGTGGCCTACGTGGAACAAAGCCTGTTCGACCTCCTCGGGAAAGTGGCTCGAAAGCCGGCCGGCGAGCTCATGGGCGGAGT
This sequence comes from uncultured Acidobacteriota bacterium, assembly GCA_963773605.1. Classification (GTDB taxonomy): domain Bacteria; phylum Acidobacteriota; class UBA6911; order UBA6911; family UBA6911; genus CAVZBT01. The sequence goes on along the minus strand of CAVZBT010000015.1, from coordinate 116,465 downwards.
CCTCAGGCGCGCAATCCCGGTTTATCTCTCCGGTTCGGTGCGCACCACGACGGCCGAACAGGAGGTGGAAGTTTATGCCAGGGCAATTCAGGCAACCGGCGCCCGGGCGATAAAGTTGAAGATTGGCGGACGGATGAGCCGCAATGCGGATGCCTACCCCGGGCGCACGAGGCGCATGATGGCGCTCGCCCGCAAAACCCTGGGAACCGGGATCGCCATCTACGCCGACGCAAACGGCTCCTACGATTCAGCCCAAGCCATCGAAGTCGGCAGGATGCTCCAGGACCTTCAGGTGGGATTTTTCGAGGAGCCCTGTCCCTGGGAAGAGTTGGGGGAAACCAAGCGTGTGGCGGATGCGCTCACCATGCCGGTTGCCGCGGGTGAGCAGGATGCGAGCCTGTGGCGTTTTCAATGGATGATCGAAAACGGGGTGATGGATATCGTGCAGCCCGACCTCAACTACAACGGCGGCTTTATTCGGGCTGCCCGCGTGGCCCGGATGGCTCGCAGGGCGAACCTCCCGGTCGTTCCCCACAACACGCAAACAGGCGCGAGCGGCACCAACATCCTGCAGTTCGCCTCCTGCACAGCGAACATCGGGAAGTACATGGAGTTCCCCAACAGGGGCCCGGCCCAGGAAGCGTCCTGGTATGCGCCGCATCTCGAGATAAAGAACGGGGCGATCCAGGTTCCCGCCGGCCCTGGATTGGGGGTCGAATTCGACCCGGATTTCCTGAAAAAAGCCCGCAAAGTGGACCTTTGCTGAGAAGTGCGGAAGTCGGGCACCGACAATCTCGTTGGACGATCATGACCGGACAATTCTCAAGACGCGCAGTGCGGCGGCTCGACGCCGCGCTCCACCGCCCGAATCGCTGCATAGTGACACAGCGCCACCTATCTGCGGCGGAAGACACCGTCGGATCCCGGACAGGAGCGGCGCCCAGGCGCCGCACTCCAGATGGGATTTTCCGCATCACGGGCTGCGCTGCAGCAGCGCCAGCAGCGCCACCGCAACCAGGATCGCCACGACAACCAACAGGATCTTCCAGACGCTCTTGGGGTAGGCGCCGGCCATTTTCCCCGTGTACCCGTTGACAAGCACCTGGTACACCTTCGACCCGAAGGTGTACGTGAGCAGCCACACGGGCACCAGAATGTGCTTGAAAGTCTGGCCGGAATACTGCGGGCGTATCCTCAGGTTGCGGTGGGTGTCGCCAGGCACTTGCGCCGCGCACAACTCCATCAGCTGGGTGTGCATGGATTCCTGCGACCGCCTGGCCGCGTCAAGCAGAACGACCTGGTAGTGCTCCACCACGAATCCCGAGAGATAGGCCGTGTCGTAGGGGACGAGTTCCCCGGTCGGGAACGGCTCTATGGCCTTCAGCAGATTCGAATCGATGCCTTGCGTACCGGGTACCGGCTCATCGTCGAAAAAGTGCTCGATTTCGCCGGCCGCGGCCTCCCAGCGGATGCGCTGAACCTTCCGGAGTTGAGCCCGCCCCTGCTGATCGCGAAACTCCTCGTTCACATAGTAGTAGTGCCCGGCCTCGGCGTCCCAGGGGCAGCGGACCTGCGCATCGAAGGTCCAGTAGGGCACGTAAACGCCGTGGACCGTGTCGACGAGCGCCCGCCGCTTGAGTGCGCCCGGGGCGAACCACTTGCCTGCATACCATTTCCGGATGCTCTCGCGCACCTGGGCCTGGCTCAGCCGGAAAGGGAGGAGGCTCTGCGGGCGGATCGGCGCTTTCACCTCGTTGTAGTCCACCAGCGCCGGCGCCCCGCAGAACTCGCAGTTCTGCCCGACACGCTGCGGGTCGAACACCATGACGGCCTTGCAGCTCCGGCATTGGACGCTGCGACGCTCCGCCTGCCAGCCCCGCAGCTCGTCGGGCAGTTCGCGCAGGGTCTTGACGAGGTCGATTTCTCGGATCGCGCCGGAGCCGCGATCGACCTCGAACGGGCTTTCCGTGCCGCAGAAGGCGCAGACGAGCCGCTGCTTGGCAGCATTCCACTCCGCCTGCGCACCGCAGGCGGGACACGGGTGTTTTTCCAGCGCGGAGATCTCGCCCATTTGCGGTTCCGGGGCTTCAGGAGGCAAGATAGGCGTCCAGTGCGGCCCGCCCGACGCGGTAGCTGGAGCCGATCTTCCTGGCCTTGAGCTCCCCGGATTGAATCAAGGCCATCACGTCGGCCTCGGGCACGTTCAGGATCTTCGCCACGTCGGCGGGCGCGAGCATCTCCACTGCCGGAGCGGCCGGCGCCGCTGCCTCCGGCGGGCCCGCAGGCCGCGGCGCTCCGGTCAGCGGCATCTGCTGCATGAGCTGCTGGGCTATGGCAAAGCCGACCGCCAGCTCGCTGGCCGTGCCGGCCGCGCCGCCGCCGCCGGTTTCCATCCCTTTGCCCATCTGGTATTTCACAAAGTCGTTCAGGTTGCCCACGGCGGCCATGCTCGAACGCTTGTCGATCGCCTGCTCGACTTCCGGCGGCACCGAAACGTTCTCGACGATGAAGCTGCTGATGTGCAGGCCGTATTTGGCGCTTACGACGGGGTTGATGAGCGGCAGGAGCGCCTCGCCCAGTTCGGTGTACCGGCTGGCCACGTCGAGCACCGGGATCCGCGCGGAAGCCAGCGCGTCGCTGAAGACGCTCACGACGCGCGACCGCATCGTGTCGGCGAACTCGTCGAGGCGGAAGTTCTGGTCCGACCCGGCCACCTCTTTCAGGAACAGCTTCGGGTCGACGATTTTGAAATCGAAGGTTCCGAAGGCGCGGGCGCGCACGATGCCGAAGTCTTCGTCGCGCAGCATGATCGGGTTCGCCGTCCCCCACTTGTTGCCCGTGAACAGCCGGGTGCTGATGTAGTAGACATCCGCCTTGAAGGGGGACTCAAAGCCGTACTTCCACGACTTCAGCCGGGTGAGGACCGGAATGTTGTCCGTCGTCAGCGTGTGTTTGCCGGGGCCGAAGGTATCGCCGAACTCGCCCAGGTACAGGAACTGCACAATCTGGGACTCGCGCACGATCAACTGCGCGCCATTCTTGATGGCCTTGTCGTCGTCGGGAAAGCGGTATGAGAGAGTGTCGCGCGAGTCATCGGTCCATTCGATGATGTCAATCAGTTCGCCCTTGATGAAGTCGAAAATTCCCATGCTCTCTTCTCCTCTCGGTTCGCAAGTGGATGCCTGCCCATTCTAGCCCCAGCTTAAGAGCTGTCAAGGCCGAGCCCCGGGACCCAGTTATCGCGGTAGTTGCTTGCTGTTTGCCGGTAATCGCCAGCAGGGCGGCGCATACATAACGACAGTGCGGGCAGCATCCGTGGACCCGATCGCTGCCCGCGGCAAGATATTCATTGCGGATCAGAACTTCTTCGCCCTGCAGGAGCGAGTTGCCCCGCCTCCAAGGCGCCATGGGGAGGTAAGCACCTCCCGGGTGAGACCTGAACCCCAAAACGACCCCTGCATCACTGCCACAATCTGGCCCTCGGCCGGAATTCGGCATGCGGCCGCCGGGCCCGGCGTGGACGTCTCCTGGTGCACCATGCCGCGTCCGGCGCGCAGCGGGCCGAGTGGACGAGAGCTCGGACCGGCGCGACCGCCTACATCGTGAATTCGTCTTTGAACCGCATGTCCTTGGGATTCATCTTCACGAAAATGTTGTATTTTTGCTTCCGACCCCGGATTTCCGGAGTGAATTCGCTCCTGAGGGTTATCGATTTCTCCGCCCCCGTGAACATCGGCTCCCCGCTGCTGTCAAAACGCGGGAATACGAAGACCGGATTGCTGCGGCTCTGGTCCGGCGCCAGGAAATTTGTCAGAGAGATGTTGTTTCTCTTGCCCCCCTCGAGGTACGTCGTGGTGCGGAAGTCGGCCAGCGTGGCGTGCAGGAAATAGCTGTGGATGTCGTGAACCGACGCGGACCCGGTGGGTATCGTACGGTACGAGACCTGGATGACGATGTCCTTTACGGAGGGCTCGTTGACGTTGGCAAGTACCTGCTCGCGCACGGCCGCGTCGCCCGGCTTTGCCAGGAGCTGAAGCTGCCCGAAAGCCATGCGCACCGGCCGGGCCGCGAGCAGCCGGAATTCAAAGAGAATCGTGTTGGATGATTCGCCAAAGGACGGCTGCGTCGAGGCCCGCTGCGCCGCCAGCCCGCCTTCGGGGAAGTTCTGCGACGAGCCCTGCGCATTCATGAGCGGCGGCAGGTCACCGAAGGCATTGGAATACGCCCACGGGGACTTCGACAGCAGTTCTTTGCACTCCTTCTCACTCCAGGAGCCGAATTCTTTGGTCTCCCAGAACTTGGCCGCATACAACGGGACGGCCACACCCAGCAGAACCAGAAACACCCTCTTCAGCGCCGAAGGCCTCATAATTTCCTCCCAGTCGTCGAAAGAAAGCCGCCGTGCCCGCGCACGAGTGGCGGGAGACTGCAGCCGCAGTCCAAACGGAGAAAACCGAAAACGACGATCAGTCGCACGGCAACGATTCTACACCCGATCTGCCCTCTGACCCGCGTCAGGGACGCGCAGGTCGACGGTCGAGAATGAATTCGGGAGTGCAACGATTGTAGCCGAGCATCGCGTCGGGTCGGCGGTGGGGGGGCCGAACGAAGCTCCACCCGGGGAGAGAGCATCGAGGGCACGCCGGTCGGGGTGGGGATGGGGTCGGCACACGGGACCGCGCCGCGGGCGCGGCACGGCAAGGACACAGTGCGGGACTAGACCGCCCGCACTCCCTTTCTCATTGCGTTACGTGCAACGTCTAAAAACCCGAATCCCCCTGGTTATCGCGCGGGGCCAGCACAACCACGCCGCCTGCAGGGATCGTCAGATCCTGGAAACTGCTTTCTGTTTGATCGTTCAGACTGACGGTCAGCGGCGAACCGTTCTGCCCGAATATGTCCACCCTCACCGTTAGAGGTGTCGCACTCGTGTTGGCGAGCACTATTTCGGATGCCCAACCACCGCCGGTTGCGAAATGCGGCAAAATGACCGCGTTTGGGCCGCCGACTCCCGTATCAGACTCAGGCAGCGGCTCCGGTGTTGAGAGACTGGTGGTCGGGATCGTGCTGAAATTGTCCCCCCGGAAGCGCAGCCCAATAATCGCAACGGGAACCGTCGAGGTGACCGTTAAGGTACCCTCGAGATCCTGGGGAACGCCGGGTTCCGACGAAAACAGCTCGGTCACGAATCGAGCGGTCTGGTCTCTGTCCGCCAGCGTGATGACTTTTTTCGCGAGTGTGGTGCCACTCTGGTCGCGCAGCGTGAGGGTAACGCGGGCGTCGATGGCGGTCGGGTTCGCGATGGCCAGCCCCAGGTTGCGGGAGAGCCTCCCGCTGGCGCTGACGAACATCACTGCGTTTCTGATCAACTGCGATGGCATGACGGCAGCCTGGGTCGTATCGTTCCCCCGCTTCTGGCCAAAGGTTTCAAACACGACGAGACCCGAAGTGGCGGTCGAGGTGGGGGTGACCACGGCATATCCGACCCGGATAGGAGAATTGTCATCCGAGACACCCGCGACCGGCATGGAGAGCACGGCCATGCACAAGAGGACCGATGCAACTGCCGGAGATTTTCGTGCCAGCATTACTACCTCCCTGATTGGACAAAGGTAAGACACAGCTCTGGAGTCAAAACGCCCTGGTCATACGGTCGATGCTCGACACAAGGACGGGCGGCCCGGCAGTCGGTTTCTGCATCAGACGAGCGAGGGGGGGGAAACAACATCGTATAGAAAATACTCGATCAACGCAGGCAAATTCAAGAGGGCCACAAATAGCGGAGTGTCCGGTGATGATTTGTGTCCGAAGCCGATGCTCCCGAAGCACAGCAGAACGATCCTGTCCAGGCGGGGCCAGCCCATCCGCCCGACTATCACTACCCGTAACGCAGGGACGCCACCGGATCCAGCCGCGCGGCTCGGCGCGCCGGACCCCACGCTGCCGCCACGCCCGTCACCGACAGAACCAGCAACACGAGCCCGAAGCTCACGGGGTCGGTCGCCTCGAGGCCCGGCACCAGGAACATCGCCAGCGGCTTGATCACCAACAACGCCACCGCCGATCCGATCAGGCCTCCGGCGCCGACCAGGCGGAGCGCATCGGCCAGCACCATGCGCGCGATGTCGCTCGTGCGCGCGCCAATCGCCAGTCGCACTCCGATTTCGCGCGTGCGCCGCGTTACCGAGTACACCATCACGCCGTACAGGCCGACCATCGCCAGCAGCAGGCCGAACACGCCCAGGCTGCCGAAGAGCGCCGCCCCCGCCTGGCTCGGGAAGAAGGCCAGCCCGATGCTCGAGTACAGCGTCGCCACCTCCAGCCCGGCACCCGCGTCGATGCGCCGGAGCGCCTGACGCACGGGGTCCAGTTGCGCGGCCGGCGGCGTCACGGACCTCAGCACGAACTGGAGCCGCATGCGTTCGCTTTCGATCTGCGCCAGGTGTTCGTAAAGCTGGGGCTTGTCGTCCTCGCCGATCGTCAGGTTTTTGGTCCCTTCCACCACCCCGACGATTGTGAATGTCACGCGGTCGGACCACCTGAATGCGAGCCCGATCGGGTCGCGATTACCGAGGTATTGCCGGACGAACGTCCGGTTCACCACGACCACCCGCGTAGCCGGATCGCTTTCCGAGGAGAGGAATGTTCTGCCCCGCAGAACCGGGATGCTCATCACGCGGAAGAACTCGGGTGAAACGGCGTTATACTGGACATTCGCGTGGACCTGCTCGCCGGTGTCCTGGAACCTGATCTCGCCGCCGCGACCTTGCGAATCCGTGAACGGCACAATCTGGGCGGCCGCCACCCCTTCGACACCCGGCAACGCCGCCAGGGTCCGCAAAGCCTCGGCGACGTAGGCGCGCTTGCGCTCGTTGCTCCTGTAAGCCGCCGGCTCCAGATGCACCTCGGCGCGCAGCGTATTCCTCACATCGAATCCGGGACTGATCGAGTTCGAGCGCAACAGGTTGCGCAGGAACACGCATCCGGCGGCCAGCACCACGACGGACAGCGCGATCTGCGCGGCCACCAGCGCGCGGCGCAGGCGCAGCCGGCTCTCCCTGCGCAGATCCGGAGCGATCGATTGCCGCACCGAGCGCCACGCCGGCAGCAGACCGCAGGCCAGCGTGACGACCGTGGTCAGGGCCGCGGCGTAGAGTGTGATGCGCCAGTCGAAGTCGAGGTGCAGCCGGATCGGGAGTGGCAGCGGCAGATTGACTCGTTCCACCAGTATCGACAGAACCTGACGGATGAGCAGCCCGCATGCCGCTCCTCCAAGCGCCAGCAGGAGGCTTTCAACCAGCAGTTGCTGTGAGAGCCGTCGGCGGCTGGCGCCGATCGAGAGCCGGATGGCGAATTCCTGGCGGCGCGCCATGCCCCGTGCCAGCAGCAGGCTTGCGACATTCATGCATGCGATCAGCAGCACCAGGCCCACCACGGTCAACAGCAACCCGAAAAACAGGCCGATGCTGAGCAACTGTCGCTGAAACCTCAGTCGTGCCATGCCCGCCATGGGGCTGACATCGATGTCCCCCGCATACCGGAAGGGCTCGTGGAAATGAGCGTCCATCCGCGACGCGACCGTCGCCAGACCGGCACGGGCCTGTTCGATCGACATACCCGGTTTCAGCCGTGCGTACATGGCCAGGACGATGTCGTTGCGATAGCTCGGCACGTACAACTCCGGCGAAAATCCAAACCCGATCAGCGTCCTGTGATTGGGTGGCAGGACGCCCACCACCGTATAGACGCGTCCATCCAGGCGGAGCGCATGGCCCAGCACCGCGGAATCTGCACCCAGGTATTTCCGCCAGAAATCATGGGCGAGGACCACGACCTCGTTCGGGTCGTCGGGTAGAATGCCGCGCCCGAGCGCCACCGGGACACCGAGCGCGGAGAAGTAGTTCCGGGTCGTGTGCACGGCGAACACGCGGCGCGTCTGGACACCGTCGTCCCAGTTGAGAAAGGATTCCTCATTCTCGCCCACGACATCGGCGAACACTCCGCTGGCCCGAACAAATTCCAGGGCTTCCTCTTTGGCGTGACTGTTTCCGCCCAGCCGCACCGAAATGACCGACGCGGCATTGGTCACCGAAGGCTCGCTGAACAGGAACTCGACCGCCAGGGAGAAGATGGCGGTATTGGCGCCGATTCCCAGCCCGAGCGAAAGCAGCGCACTGATTACCAGCGCCGGGCTGTGCCGCAGGCCGCGGGCGCCGTAGTGGAGATCGCGCCAGAGGTTTTCCCAGAACGTGAAACTCCACAGGTCGCGGGCCTGTTCCTTCAGCCGCGCGGGGTCTCCCAGCGGGATCGGGTTGCCGCCCGCCGCCGCCATCTCGCGGTGGAAGGCGAGCTCGGCTTCCAGATCCTGCTCGAGCCGGCGGCGGCGTAACAGCTTGAGTAGAAATCGACGCATCGGGCGCTCCGTGATTCAGCGGGCCAGCACGCGTTGTACCGCGAGGGAGAGGCGCTCCCAGGTGTCCTGCTGGGCGGCCAGCATCCGCTTGCCGCGGCGCGTGATCTCGTAGTACTTGGCCTTGCGGTTGTTCTCCGAGACCCCCCAATGGGCCCTGATCGCCCCATCCAGTTCCAGGCGGTACAGGGCTGGATAGAGCGAGCCCTCCTCCACCTTCAACACTTCGTCGGAAAGCAGGTGGATGGTCTGGGCGATGGCGTACCCGTGGAGAGCGCCGTGCTGCAGGGCGTGGAGGACCAGGAGATCCAGGGTACCCTGCAAGAGCGCAGGGGCGGACGATCTAGCCATATGCGGGACTCCCCCTATGACGATCTAGGGAAATGTTGCCGGCGATCCCCTAGATTGTCAAGGGAAATGGGTCGATGTGGGCTCTGGGACCCGGGACGTCGGAACGGCCTCTGGATTCTGGATTCCGATGTTCGCACCCCGATAGGCTCGGTCCTACTCGGAACGTGGTCTCGACTCCTGGGGAACGATTTGCAGGATGCGTTTTTGCAGATTCCGCAGAACGGTGAGCGGGACCGCCGCACCGACCTCCTTTTCCGTTAAAAGCCGGTGCAAGTCGTCTATATCGGCAGTGGCCTGGTTATCGAACGCGACAATGATATCTCCATCGTGCAACCCGGCGTTCTGCGCGGGGCTGCCGGGCTCGACCGACATGACAAGGATGCCGCTCTCCACCGCAAGTGCGTGAAAGCGGGTGACGCGACGCGGCAGGGGAACGGTCTGGCCCGCAACCCCGATGTATCCACGGCGAATCTTGCCGTCTCTTATCAGCCTTGCTGCTACGAACTTTGCAGTATTGATCCCAATGGCAAAACATAGCCCTTGGGCCGGGAGGATCACGGCCGTATTCACGCCGATCACCTCGCCGCGCGAGGTGACGAGCGGCCCGCCCGAATTTCCCGGATTCAGCGCCGCGTCGGTCTGGATCACGTTGTCGATCAGCCTTCCGGAAGCCGATCGCAATGAGCGCCCCAACGCGCTGACCACACCGGCGGTCACGGTGCACTGAAATCCGAAGGGATTGCCGATAGCCACCACCAGTTGGCCGACGCGCACGTTTTCGGAGTTGCCCAAGGGCGCCGCAACCAGATCGGATGCCGATATGCGCAGCACCGCGAGGTCCGTGTCCGGGTCATCTCCGACCAGTTCGGCGCCGATGCGCTGTCCCTCGGCCAGCACGACGTCGACTTTGGTCGCCGAGTGAACAACGTGGCTGTTGGTCAGCACGAACCCATCCGGCGTGAAGACGAATCCCGAGCCGCTGCCACGCACCTCGCCCGGGTGCGGACTGGACGGTTGCCGTGCCTTTCGGCTCTGTCGGACATTTATGTTCACGACCGAACGATTTACGCGCTCCACCACCTCGATCACCGCTCGCGAATAGGCGTCCAGGAGGTTGCTATCTGCCGAATAATCAACCGGCTGGAACGAAGCAGGTTCGTCCGCCCCACCCGGATTGCTCAAAAATCTCTTTCGCATGCCAATTAATATGAGACCGCCGGCCCCGACTTGCAATGGGCCGGCGGTCTCGGGGAGAGTTCTGAGGGGAAGGCGAGTAGACGCGAAGCATAGATTGGACGCGGATCTGCGCGGATTTCTACGGATGCCACGCTTCGGACCCTGGTTTCCGCCGGAGGGACCGGCCCTTCGCGGCGCGGCATCAGCCTGACACAGTCGCGGACAGCGCAACACGCGCCGGCTTCAGACTCAGAAGGTGCCGAACGATGACCAGCACTCCGAGCAAAACGAGAAGGCCGTGCGCCGCCACGACTCCCATCCAGAATCGGATCGGCTGCTGTGCAATTATGTAGGGTTGCCCCTGGACCCGTTCGAGGTAGACCTGCAGGACACCCGCCACCGCGAAGGCCAGACTCATCCCCACGATCCCGAGGCTGGTGAGCCAGAAACCGAACTGGCCTGTCTTCTGGTCGTAGGCGTCGTTCGGGAGCCCTTTCAGGCGCGGCATGGCCATGTAGAAAAATGTCAGGTTGAGCAGCACGTAGGCTCCGTAAAAGGAAAGGTGGCCGTGGGAAACCGTCACCTGGCTGCCGTGGGTGTAATAGTTGATCTGCGGCAGAGTGTGAGCAAAACCAAACAGCCCTGCTCCCACAAAGTGGAGAATGACCATTCCGATCAGATACGTCCAGGTGAGGCTCGGAGTCATCGCGCCGGAACGGCGCCGGACGTCACGATACGTGTCGACGACCATGAGCAGGATGGGGAAGGGTTCGAGCGCGGAAAAGATTCCGCCCACCCAGAGCCAGTACTTCGGAGCTCCCAGCCAGTAATAGTGGTGCCCCGTTCCCGCAATGCCGGTGAAAAGGAATAATCCCAGTTCGACATAGAGCCACTTTTCCACCACGCTGCGTTCCACGGCCGTGAGCTTGATGAGGATGAAGGCGGTCATGGCGGCGGCGATCAGTTCCCAGGCCCCTTCGACCCAGAGATGGATCACCCACCACCAGTAGTACCAGTCCTCGGCGAGGTTCCGGTAAAAAGGCATGCCAAAGAGGTACATCACCGACAGGAAGACAAGCCCTCCCAGCAGCGCACCCTGAACCGCAGTCCAGCGCCTGGCGCGGAACATGGTCATGCCGACGTTTGCCAGAAACATCAGGGCGCCGGCCACCACCAGGAAGTCGAGAGTGGTTGGGATTTCGAGCAGGGGCTTACCCTGCGTCCAGCCGAGAGTAAATCCAACGAGCGCCGCCACGCCGGTAAGGGAAAGAAGGATGAGCTGGAAAGTGGCGACCCTCGGCCAGGCGATTTCGGTGCCGGTCTCCTCCGGGACAAGGTAATAGGTGGAGCCCATGAAACCAAGGAGCAGCCAGAGCACCAAGAGATTTGTATGCATCGCCCTGGCAGTTGAGAACGGGAAGATATCGACTACATGCTGCGGCACCGTCACGAAATATTGTGTGGCCAGCCACAGGCCCATGGCCACCTGCAGAACGAAGAGCAGAAGTGCCACAACGAAATAGGGATATGCAATACTCTGGCTCTTGTAGGTCATGACTACCTCCCCGGGCGCGCGGTAAGCGCCGTCACAAATTCGCCGATCATCTGACGCTGGCCCGGCGACAGGTTGCTGTAGTCGGGCATCTCGCTACCGGGAGCGAGCTTCTTAGGATCGGCCAGGTAGTCGGCAATCCAGGCGGAATCGCGCCGGCTGGCGATCCACTCGAGCCTGGGACCCTTGCTCTGTCCCCGCCCGCCCAGGGTGTGGCAGTCGAGGCAGCTTTCCTGCTGCACCAGAGCGGCGCCGGGGGACAACGCCGCGGCCGCCAGCATCCGGTCGGTGGAACGCTTCCACCGGTTGGGAGAATCCTGTGGCGGCCAGTCGTGATTCTCAATCTGCGCAACCCAGCGCAGATAGGCGGTGATATCGGCAATTTCCTGCGAGGAAAGGTGCTGCTGCGGCATCTTGCGGTAGGAGTCGGCAAAAACAACCTCGGGCGATTCGAGACGCCGCCGGACCGCGTCCTCGCCTATGCGAAGGTAGGCGCGCGTCAGATCGGGCGCGTAGTATCCGCCGAAGCCGAGAATGGTGTGACAATCGTTGCAGTTGCGCCGCTCGAAAGCGCGTTTGCCGGACACGACCTGTTCGTCCAGTTTGTCGGCGTGAGTGAGCGTGGCAAACTGGCGGGTCGTGTCGAAGGTCAGTGCCAGGAACAATACCAGCGATGACAGCGTGCCGATCCAGAAGATCAGCTTGGCGGCTCTGGTACTCATGAATTCTCCTTCCATGCGGCTCTCCAGCGAGACCGCTTTGGGAAAAAGAAGGTTATTTTCCAGGTGAATACCGGATGAAGGTTAACGACCGCCGACCGTGCGCGCGATGACTTAAGTCATCTCCCCTGCGTCATGCCCCCGTACTACCAAAGCCGGAGGTCGAAGAAAAGGACTGTTGCCGGGAGCCACTTGGCGGATAATTTGCCGTGCTATGACGATCGACAAAGTCGCGGCTCTCCGCCGCACGGCACTGTTCAGCCTGGTGGGTGAGAGCGACCTTCAGGCCCTGGCAGAGCGCGCAGTGGTAAAGCAACTGCGCCAGGGCGATAGCCTGTTTTTCGAAGGGGAGGAGGCGACGGGACTCTATGTCATTGCGGAAGGCGCGATTCGGGCCTATCGCGAGAGCGGTGAAGGTCGTGAGCAGGTGATCCACGTTGAACGGGCGGGGGCGACCATCGCCGAGGTGCCGATGTTTGACAACGGCACCTTTCCATCCACGGCGGCGGCGGAAGAGGATTCCGTGGTGCTGTTCATCGACAAAAGGGACGTGCATCGTCTCTGCCTGGAACATCCGGAAATCGCCCTTGCGGCGCTCGGGATCCTGGCCGGGCGGCTGAGGCGGGCTGCAGAATTAATCGAGGCCCTTTCACTGCGCGAAGTCGATCAGAGGCTGGCCCGGCTCCTGCTCAGCGAGGCGCATTTGCGCGGACGGCCCAGAAGCTCGGGGACCACCTTCGAACTGGCGCTGACGAACCAGCAGATCGCCGCGCGCGTAGGCACTGTGCGCGAGGTCGTTTCCCGCGCGCTCTCGCGTCTGCAGCAGAATGAACTGATTGTCATCGACGGGCGCCGCATTTCCATCCCCAACGAGGCGGCGCTCAAATCGTATGCCGGCGAATAGGCGCACGGGCGCTGCCCGTCACCGGGTGGCCTCTGGAAAGTCCGCGTCGCCGCTGCAGACCACGAATTCCACCGGTTGTGTCTTTGGCATTCCCGCCCGGGCGAGGCGGGAGGCGACGCCGTCGATGGCGCGTCGCAGTTGCCGCAATACGCCCTTTCGCCATACCGTTGTGGATATAATGACCGCCAGGGGAGATGATGCTATGGCTTCGGTAGGGCTTAGGGCGCTGCTCGCTGCAATCCTGGTTCTCTGGATTTGCCCTTCCATTCGGGCGCAGGTTCCTCCCGGGCCATCGCGGGCGCCGATATTGACCATCGACCTGCAGAACGCGCTGGAACGGGCCCGCAAGAACAGCCCGCAGCTGCAGTCCGCCTCGGTCGCGGTCGCGCTCGCGCAGGAGGACAGGTTTCTCGCCAAGGCAGCTTTCCTCCCCACGCTGAATTACTTCAACCAGTCCATCTATACGCAGGGCAACGGCACGCCCTCGGGCGTCTTCGTTGCCAACGACGGCGTGCACATCTATAACAGCCAGGCCATCGTGCACCAGGACCTTTATGCGCCCGGACGGCTGGCCGAGTACAGGCACGCGGTCGCGGCGGAGAGCGTCGCAGCCGCGAAGAGGGAAGTAGCCTTGCGCGGGCTCGTGTCGACCGTAGTTCAGAGCTACTACGCCGTCGTGACTTCCCAACGACACCTCGCCAACGCAACACAGGCGCTGGACGAGGCCCGGCGCTTCGTGGAGATTACTGGGCAGCTCGAGCGCGGCGGCGAAGTCGCCCGCTCCGACGTGGTGAAGGCGCAGCTCACTCTCGAGCAGCGCCAGCGCGATCTCCAGGAAGCGCAGCTCGCAATCGAGAAAGGGAAGATCGGCCTGGCCGTGCTGCTGTTTCCGGACTACAACACCGGTTTCGACGTCGTCGACGACCTCGCGGCGCGCGCTGCGGTCCCTCCCTATGAACAGCTGCAGGCTCTGGCGAGAGAGACCAGCCCGGATCTCCGGGCGGCCGAAGCGACGCTCCGGCAGGAGGAGTTCGGCGTTTCCATTGCCCGCAGCGCCTATTTCCCGACGTTTTCGATGGACTACTTCTTCGGCATAGATGCCAATCAGTTTGCGGCAAAAGATGAAGAAGGTCACAACCGGCTGGGCTCGGTGGCGCAGGCGACTTTGAATATTCCAGTTTTCAACTGGTCGATCACCAGGAGCAAAGTCAGGCAGGCAAACCTGCGGCGCGAGCAGGCGCAACTCGATCTTGTGCTCACCCGCAGGCAGCTGGGATCGAGTTTGCGCAGCTTCTACCTGGAGGCGGAATCCGCGCTGGCCCAGCTCGACTCGCTCAAGAAGACACTCGACCTGGCCGCCGACAGCCTGCGGCTGACGAACCTGCGCTACCAGGCGGGAGAGGTGACGGTGCTCGAGGTCGTGGACGCGCAGTCGACGCTGTCACAGGCGCGTAACGCTTACGACGACGGCCTTTCGCGCTATCGCCTGGCGCTGGCCAACGTACAGGTCCTGACGGGAAACCTCTGATGGTGGATTTGGGAGCGCGATGCTGAAATGTCCTTCAAGACGGGAACTCACTCTGACTGCGCCACTGATGGCGTCTCTGCTGCTGGCCGGGTGCTCCAAGCCGGAGGAACCCGGGGCCGAACCGGTCGTGCCGGTTCAAACCGCAACCGTTCAGCGCGCGCCGATAGAGCGCGTGGTGCAGGCCGAGGCGATCGTCCACCCCTATGACCAGGCCGCCATTGTGCCCAAGATCAGCGCGCCGGTGCGAGCCTTTCACGTCAAACGGGGCGATCACGTCCGGCGCGGACAGCTGCTTGCCACACTCGAGAGCCGCGACCTCGCCGCCGCTGCACTCGAAGCCAAGGGCAATTACGACCAGGCGGAAGCGAATTACCGCGGCACGACAGCCGGCTCTCTGCCCGAAGAGATCGCGAAAGCGCAGACCGACGTGCAATCGACCCAAGAAGCCCTCGACGCCGCACAAAAGGTCCTCGACAGCCGCAAAGTGCTCTTCGACCAGGGCGCCCTCCCCCGCAAGCAGCTGGACGAGGCTTCCGTCGCGTTCATCCAGGCTCGCAGCCAGTACGAGGTCGCCGTGCGGCACCTCGAATCGCTGCAGAAGGTCGGGAAAGAAGCGCAGGTGAAGGCGGCGCAGGCCCAGGTCGAGGCGGCCAAGGGGCGCCGCGAGGGAGCGGAGGCCCAGCTGGGCTATGCGCAGGTTACCAGCCCTATCGACGGCGTGATCTCCGACCGGCCGCTTTACGCCGGCGAGATGGCCAATGTGGGATCGCCGCTCGTGACCGTGATGGATGTCTCCCGGGTGATTGCCCGCGCCAACGTCCCGACCAACCAGCTGCACTACATCAGGGTGGGAAATCCCGCAACCATCGCGACCCGCGACTCGCCCGTCGAACTCCACGGCGCGGTGACGGTCGTGAGTCCTGCCCTGGATCCGAACAGCACAACCGCCGAGGTGTGGATCCTGGCCCCAAATCCGGGAGAGCACTTCAAGCCCGGGCTGTCGGTGCAGGTGGCCATCGTGGCGCAGACGATCCGCGACGCGCTCGTCATCCCGGGCGCGGCGCTCCTTCCTTCTCGGGAAGGCGCGGAGGATACGGTCCTGGTGGTCGGCCCCGACTCAAAGGCACATCAGCGGAAAATTGAAACAGGCGTGCGGGAAAAGGATCTCGTGCAGGTCCTCAAAGGCCTCGCACCCGGGGACCGGGTGGTAATCGTCGGCGGTTTTGGCCTGCAGGACAACACCGAGGTGCGGGTCGAGGACAAGGAACAGAAGGGGAAAAGCGATCCGCATGACTGAACGACCCGAAGCCGGGGCTCAGGAAACCGCCGGGCATTGGACGGAGCGCTACTCGAAGCCGGTCATCTTCCTGATCCTGACCTGTGTGGGCTGCGGCATTTATCTCGCGTTTACCATTCCGGTCGCGGTGTTTCCGGCGACGGATTTCCCGCGCGTCATCATCGGTGTGGACAACGGCGTCGCGCCGATAGACCAGATGCTCGTCACGGTCACGCGGCCGATCGAGGAGGCCGTCAATACAGTCCAGGGACTCGAGCGGGTGCGATCCCTTACGAGCCGCGGCTCCGCCGAAGTAAACCTGTTCTTCAACTGGAACGTGGACATGTTCCAGACGCTGAACCTGGTCGACGCCGCCCTGGCGGAAATACGCTCCTCGCTCCCGGCGACGGCCAAGGTCACTGCCAACCGGCTCACCTTCGCCGCATTTCCGATCATGGGATACAGCCTGACATCCGACACGGTGCCGCAAACCCGGATATGGGAGCTGGCCACTTACGATCTGAGACCGCGGCTCAACCGGTTGAGCGGGGTCTCCACGGTCGTCGTGCAGGGAGGGCGGGAACCGGAGTTCGAAATCCAGCCGGACCCGGCCAAGCTACTGGAGACTCAGGTCACAATCCCTGCCCTGCTGGACGCGGTCCGGCGGAGCAACATGATCGACTCGCCGGGGATGATGCAGAGCGCGCATGAGCTAGTGCTCGCGCTGGTTAGCGGCCAGGCGCGCAACACGAAAGAAATCTCCGACATCATCGTCAGGACAACCCCGGCCGGGATACCGGTGCGCATCGGGGATGTCGCCGTCGTCCAACCTTCGTTCAAACCCGTCTACACGATCGTGACCGCAAACGCCAAGCCGGCCGTGCTGCTGAACATCTACCGGCAACCGGCGGGAAACACGGTCACCGTGGCCGACGAGGTGCACCGGGAAATCGAGAGCATCCGGCGCACGCTGCCCCGCGGCGTAGAACTGCAGTCTTTCTATGACCAGTCGGAAATCGTCAACGACTCCATCAAAAGCGTCCGCGACGCCATACTGGTCGGGCTCTTGCTGGCTTCGCTGATCCTGGTGCTGTTCCTTCGCGACTGGGGCACTTCGCTCGTGGCGGGGTTGGTCATACCCGCCACGGTCGGTCTGACCTTCATTGCGCTGCGCGTCATGGGCGAAAGCTTCAACCTCATGACGCTGGGGGGGCTCGCGGCCGCGGTCGGGCTCGTGATCGATGACGCCATCGTGGTGGTCGAAAACATCATCATGCACCGCGATTCGGGCCAGAGCCGCGCGGAGGCGGTGCGCAGCGCCCTGCGCGAGATCACCGTGCCGCTGGTCGGATCCACGCTCACCCCGATTGTCGTTTTCTTGCCGCTGATCTCGATCACCGGCGTGACGGGGGTGTTCTTCCGTTCTCTCGCCCTGACCGTCGGGATGGCTCTGCTGACTTCGCTGGCGCTGGCGCTGACCTGGACCCCGACCCTGAGCCATGTCCTGATCCGGAAACGCGGCCGCCCGCAGCAGCGCGGAGCAGAACTGCACCGCCGCGGCGCCTCGGCATCCTCGCCGGCGCCGGACATGCTTACGACCGCACGCTGCGGGGCGTACTGCGCCACCCCGTCCTCACCGGCATCGGCTGCGTCGTCCTGGTGGTTGCGTCTTATTTCTGCTACCGCGCGCTCGGCACGGATTTGCTGCCGACAATGGACGAGGGCGGATTCATCCTCGACTACTTCATGCCTGCAGGGTCCTCGCTGAACGAAACCGACCGGGTGCTGACCGGCGTCGAGCAGATGCTGCGCAACACTCCGGATGTGGAAAGCACGTCGCGGCGGACGGGTCTGCAACTCGGCCTCGCCGCAGTCACTGAGGCGAACACCGGCGATTTTGCGGTGAAACTCAAAAGGGGCAAGCGCCGCAGCGTGGACGAGGTCGAATCCGAGCTGCGCGACAAAATCGCAAAACAGTTCCCGATGCTCCAGGTCGAGTTCGTGCAGTTGCTGCAGGACATGATCGGGGACCTGACCAGCGCCCCCGAGCCGGTCGAGATCAAGATGTTCAACCAGGACCAGACGCTGCTCCGTGAATGGGGGCCGAAGGTGGCCGATGCGATCAAGAAGATCGACGGCGTCGTCGACGTTCTCAACGGGCTCGACAACACCATCAGCGGCCCTGCGACGGTGTTCCAGGTGGATCCGACGGTCACGGCGAGGGCCGGGTTCACGCCGGAGGAGGTGGAGCTGGACGCCAGCGCCATCCTGCAGGGCGAACCTGCGCCGACGCCCGTCGTCGTCAACGAGCGGGCCTACACGATCCGGATCCGTTTCCCGGAGTCTGCTCGCGCTTCGCTCGACGCGATCCGCAACACCGCACTGGGAAGTTCCACCGGGCAGAAAGCGACCCTCGGTTCCCTGGCCCGTGTCATCCAGGCCCCGGGGCAGACAGAGATCCGCCGGGACAACCTGCAACCCGACATCGCCGTGACCGCGCGCCTCGAGGGCGTGAGCCTGGGGACGGCCATGGAACAGGTGCAGCGGGCGGTGCGCGAGCTGAAGGTACCCCCGGCCATACGCGTCGAATACGGCGGCGCCTATGAAGAGCAGCAGAACTCGTTCCGCGACCTGGTCCTCGTGCTGGTGTTCGCGGTCGTGCTGGTGTTCATTGTTCTTCTGTTCGAATTCGGCGACTTTGCCGCACCGATTGCCATACTGTCTTCCGCGCTGCTTTCGACCTCGGGGGTGTTCGTGGCCCTGCTCGTAACGGGGGTTACGTTCAACATCTCGTCATTCATGGGACTCATCATGGTCATCGGGATCGTGGCGAAAAACGGCATTCTGCTGCTGGACGCCGACAAGAAATATCGGGCCGAAGGATTGCCGGCGGAAGAGGCCATGATCGCGGCGGGCGAGCGCAGGCTACGGCCCATCCTGATGACCGCCCTCGCGACCATCGCCGGGATGATCCCGCTGTCGCTCGCGATCGGCGCGGGATCGCAGATGCTGCAACCGCTCGCGATTGCCGTCATCGGCGGCATCGCCGCTTCGATGGTGCTGTCGCTGATCGTAACCCCCGCGGTGAACTACTACATCACACGCCGGTAGGATTTCGCCCTTCCGAGCTCCGGGCCAGGATGCCCGGAGCGGTGGTGCCTGGAGTGGGTGATTTGCCCCGGCCATGCGATCACAAAGGAAAAAACCGCGTACCTGCAACCATCCAATCCTGGGCGCATCAACCTGGGTATAAGACGTAACGCTCGGGAGGGGTTATGAAGTTCTTCAGGGAACGACTTTTTTGGGTACTACTTTCCGCGGTACTGGTCGGCACTCCGGTTATGGCACAGGCCGATAGTGGCAGCGGACATGGGAAGGCGCGTCCGGCGGTTCTCAACGCCGGCCGGGCGACTCAGGTAACCCGCACGGCTTTTGACCGGGACGACCGGCGGCGCGACCGGGACGGCGACCGCGACGACCGGCGGTGGAATCGCGATCGTGACGACCGGCGGTGGAATCGCGATCGTGATGACCGGCGGGGGCGGGACCGGGACGACTGGAACCGAAACCGGAACTACACTTACCGCACTTACCCAGGTTATCGTTACAACCCGAACTACGGGTACTATGGCAACTCCCCTTACACGTACAACCGCAACTACAACTATTACGGATACGGCGACAACGACACGTACAACCTGGGATACCGGGATGGCCTCAACATGGGTCGCCAGGACTATGTCAACGGGTTCGGCTACAATCCCCGCCGATACGACCGCGCCGGGGATGCGAATTACCGCGCCGGTTTTGACGCCGGGTACCGCGCCGCCTTTGGCCGCGGGTAAACAGGTACACACGAGCAAATCAAACATCAAACCGGGAGATGCGCTGCCTGCGCGTCTCCCGTTTTTTCTGCTGACAAGACACGAACCTTCGGCAACGGCAAGGAGTGGCACGACTCAGCCAAAGGGGATGTCCGCGACTGCTCTACCACCTGCGGTTTGGTTCGGGGACCCTGGGATCATGGCACCCCTACGAATTGCGCGACAGCAACGCCGCGCAACAACAGTGCACCTGATTCGTGAAATCCACGGCATGTGGGCGTGAATCTCTGGTTGGGAATGGGTTTCCCGAACATTCCAGGCTTCGGACTCGTATTAGCCGACATGAACCGTGCGTGCTGGGCAGTCGCGCTTCTCGTCGCTTGCAGCGCATGTGGTCACCCGGGTGTCCAAACGACACCTGAGGCCGGGAAAACAGTGCTCAGCAAGGTGTCCTATGATCTCTGGGCAAACACATCGGTCATGATTGTGTCCAGCAAGGGGACCGTGGCGCTCATGGATACGTTCATGACGCGTCCGGGGATCCAACCCGACCTGATTACCGTCTCTCACTTTCACGGCGACCATTTCGACCCGTACCTGCTCGGGTTTGTGCGGTGCGCGAGGTCCACGAGCAAGGCCGAGCGCTTTACCTACAAGGATATACAGGTGGATGGGCTGGCCTCCACCCACGGTCGGGAGGCAATCGACTATGCTTGGCCCACTAATGTGGTCTACATCCTGACCGTGGATGGCCTCCATATTGCGCATCTGGGTGACTTCGGCCAGACCGCGCTTACCGAAGAACAGCGACGCCTGTTGGTCGGGATTGACGTTCTGATTGCGCCCTGCACTTACCTTCTGGCTCCCGAAGAGAAGGCTGTAGACCTGATTCGACAGATCAAGCCCAGGATGATCCTCCCGACCCATTGCACCAGGAAAGGCTTGGGATTGCTGAAGGCGTTCGCCGACGAGGTGATCGTGCGGGACGATAGGATCGCAATCGGTCCTGGCGACCTGGTGGCGGGCAAAACTCGCCTGGTGCTCCTGGAGCGCGGCGACATCGCTTTCCTGGTCCTCCGTTTTCTTGTCATAGAACTGCCTGCGTACCCCATAACCCGATTCGTGGTGGCCGTGGCCCTGCTGCTGGCGTCTCTCTGGTGGGGTGTTCGGAGGGCCCGGCGAAAGTGTCGGTTGTCCGGAAAATCCACAACCACGATCACCTTCTGCACCGAAGAGAACCGGCCGAAGATGAATATTTCAGGTGGGGCCTGAGGAAGCGTCCGGTGTGGGAAGCGGGGCAGGCGGCGATTTCTTCAGGGGTACCGGTGGCGACCACCTCCCGCCGGCGTGGCCCCCTTCGGGTCCCAGGTCGATCACGTAGTCGGCGGTCTTGATTACATCCAGATGGTGCTCGATCAGCAGCACCGTGTGACCCACGTCGACCAGGCGGTTCAGCGATTCGAGCAGGCGCTCGATATCGGCCAGGTGCAGGCCGGTGGTCGGCTCGTCCAGGATGTACACGGTGTGCCGGGCACGTTGAAGCTTGCTCAACTCCGTTGCGATCTTGATCCTCTGGGCCTCGCCCCCGGAAAGTGTGGTTGCCGACTGCCCCAGCGTCAGGTAGCCCAGCCCGAGATCGTCGAGCACACTTATTTTTTTGCCGACGGCCGGCTCATCGGTAAAAAAGCTCACGCCTTCTTCGACGGACATGTTCAAGATATCAGTGATAGTTTGGCCGCGCAGCGTAACCTCGAGCGTCTCTCCGTTGAAGCGCGCCCCTTTGCACGCGCCGCACAGTACCTCGACGTCGGGCATGAAGTAGAGCTGTGTCGTGATGACGCCCTCGCCCTGGCACTCTTCGCAGCGGCCTCCCTTGACGTTGAAGCTGAAGCGTCCCGCCTTGTAGCCCCGTTCCCTGGCCACCGGGGTCGAGGCGAAAAGGTCGCGGATGGAGTCATAGAAGCCCACGTACGTTGCCGGGTTGGACCGGCTGTTGCGCCCGATCGGCGAGTGATCGATGTTGATCACCTTGTCCACGTGCTCGGTGCCCTCGAGCCGATCGTGGTCCCCCGGCAGCGTGCGCGTGTCCACGAGACGTTTCCATAACGCCTTGTAGAGGATCTCGTTGATCAGCGTACTCTTGCCGGAACCGGAGGCACCGGTGACCGCCACCAGCCGGCCGAGCGGGAACACGACATCGATGCCCTTCAGGTTGTTCTCTCTCGCCCCGCGGACCCTCAGCGTTTTTCCGTTCCCGGTGCGGCGCTGCGTGGGCATCGCGATCGACCGCTTGCCGGAAAGAAACTGCCCGGTCGGGGAGGTCTTGCACGCCACGAGGTCGGCGACAGTTCCTTGCACGACCACGTTTCCCCCGTGTACCCCGGGCCCCGGGCCCATCTCGACCACGTGGTCGGCTGCGCGGATCGTCTCTTCGTCATGCTCCACGACGATCACGGTGTTGCCGATGTCGCGCAGATGCTCCAGGGTGGAGATCATCTTCACGTTGTCCTTGGGATGAAGGCCAATGCTGGGCTCGTCGAGGACGTAAAGCATGCCCATCAAACCGGAGCCGATCTGTGTCGAAAGTCGAATCCTCTGCGACTCGCCGCCCGAGAGCGTACCCGAGCGTCGATTCAAGTTGAGGTAGTCGAGACCGATTCCCAGCAACAGCTCGAGCCGTCTGGCTGGATGTCCGGCTCGGAGCGGGTTCGCCCGTGCGCGGGCAGTGCGGCTCCCCGATGGTCGCAAACAGGAGATTCAGGTAGCTCGCGATGTCGGTCATGGTGCCGACGGTCGAGCGAGGGTTGCTCGAGACGGTCTTCTGCTCGATGGAAATAACCGGGGAAAGCCCGAAGACGAAGTCCACGTCGGGCTTCGTCACCTGCGACACGAACCGTTTGGCGTAGCTCGACAGCGACTCCATATAGCGCCGCTGTCCTTCGGCGTAGATCGTGTCGAACGCCAGGCTCGATTTTCCGGAGCCTGACAGCCCTGTGATCACGATGAGCCGATTGCGCGGGATCTCGAAAGAGATGTTCTTGAGGTTGTGAACGCGCGCGCCCTTCACCGCAATGGTCGTGCGCGCCACGGCCTTGGGCAACCGCCGGCGATCAGTGGACATCACGTGCGGACTCTCCTGCCCGCGCTCGCGACGGCCGCACTTTCGGTTGAAGATAGAAGAACGCGAGCTCCTCGACCGTGGTGTTGCTCCTTCTGGTAAGCTGCACCGGGATCGACGCCTTGCCCAGCAGGCCCTGGTCGACCAGGTACTCGCAGGCGGCAAGGACCCCTTCGACGCCGAAGTTCCGCACGAAGTGGTCCTCGATGTCCGTCGCCGAGCGGGCCTCCCCGACCTCGCGCAGGTGATCGAGCACAGGCGCGAAGAGCGAGGGCGCCCGGTTCGCCACGTAATCGTCGACGGCGTCCAGTGCGGCTTTGACGGTCTTGGGCGTCTTGCGGCCGTTGAGGAGGTCGGCGTAGATGACCTTGAAAAACGGGGCGTTCAGCTTGAGCGCCTGAGGGATTACTTCCCGGTCGGCGATCAACCGGGCCCCGATCACCTCGACTTTTGCCAGTGGGGTGGCGGCGTAGAGAATCCAGAGGGCGGTGTACTCGAGGTCCCCGCGCGTGAGGAACCATTTGTGCGCCTTGTATATCGATCCCAGGGCGGAAGTCGCGGCACACAAGAGCTGCACCTCGATGTCCCGGCCGCCGATCTCGCACAGGCCGGCGCACAGGTTGGCAATGGTCTCGTCGCGGGTGTAGAGGAGCCGGCCCTTGGCCAGCAGCGCATACATGAATGAGTTGCGGATCGTGCCTTCGACGGTCTTGCGGAATTCCGCGCGCGGCATGAGAAACGCGTGCACATTCACGCCGCCGGCATAGAGCGCCCGCGTGCCTGTGTCGATCTTCCTGTCGTCGATGGTCACGAGCAAAAGGTCGATGTCCGACTTGACCCAGACCCTGTCATGCGAGAGGCTGCCGCAGAGAATGGCGGCAAGAACTGATCTGTCCTCCTTCACGACTGCGAGCAGGCCATCGAGCGCTTCGCTGAACTTGCGCTGAGTCGAATCTCTCATAGGCAGTGGCTCGTCGCGTCCGCTTGGTTCAGTCATCGCACCTCATTGGGGACACTGCTTGCGTCCGGCCTTCAGGAGGTGGACAAGCTCCGCGATACGCTGCGCGCGGACCTCGGGCCGCCGCCTGGTGGCGTCGATCCAGCGCACGTAGTTCTTGCGGTAAAAGCTTGCCAG
This sequence comes from uncultured Acidobacteriota bacterium, assembly GCA_963773605.1. Taxonomy (GTDB): domain Bacteria; phylum Acidobacteriota; class UBA6911; order UBA6911; family UBA6911; genus CAVZBT01. Next base: position 92,472 of record CAVZBT010000015.1, on the reverse strand, counting down.
CGCGTCGAAAAACCTCCCCGCCTCGGGATCCGCGTCGAGTGCGGCGGCCACGTCGGGCGCAAGCCCCTCGCGGGGTGGGTGCTCGTCTCCGATCACCACTTCAACGGGATCCCCCGGCTGCAGCCCGGCACAATTTCGCCAGGCAGCCCCCAGCGGCAGGAAGTGCCCCTTGCCGGACTGGTCCAGCCGGCCACGGAACTTCATACCGTTGACCGTGCCGGCGACGTAATAGCGTCCCCTGTCTCCCCACAGGGCCGCCGGATCGAACGGCAGGGCAACGTACGCCCGGCCCTTTTCGGTACCATCGATGGTTGCTCTGAAGCGCCGCTGTCGGGTTGGCCTCATGGACGCGGTTCCAGGTTCGCAATTCGAGGAATCGGATAGAACTGTCAATGGTGCCGCGTTGAGAGTCGACGGCGGCATGGCCGGATCCATTCTGTAGGTTTCTCCGCATTTCTGCGGTAGATTCCAGATGGCAGCGGGAGGCATTTTGGCGGACAAGAAACAGATCCGGTGGTCCCAAGCGTGGGGCGAAGCGCGCCGGCTGGTTGCCGAACACCGTGCCCGCCTCGCTCTTGGCCTTGTCCTGATGCTGATCAGCCGCGTCGCCGGCCTCGTGCTACCTGCGACATCGAAATACCTGATCGATGACGTGATCGGCAAGCAGCGCCACGACCTCCTGCCGTGGCTGGCTCTCGCGGCCGGCGCCGCTACGCTGATCGATGCCGCAACGTCGTTCGCGCTCTCCCAGGTGCTTGGCGTGGCCGCCCAGCGCGCCATCACGGATATGCGACGGAGCATCGAAGCGCACGTCGTGCGCCTCCCGGTGCACTACTTCGATTCCACCCAGACCGGCGTTCTCATTTCGCGGATTATGACCGACGCCGAGGGCATCCGTAACCTGGTCGGCACCGGTCTCGTCCAGTTGACGGGGTCGATCGTCACCGGACTGCTGGCAGTGGGGGTGCTTTTCTACCTGAATTGGAGACTGACGCTGGGAACGATGGCAGTGTTGGCCTGCTTCGGTGCGATCATGGCTACCGCGTTCAGGAAACTGCGACCGGTGTTCCGCGAGCGCGGGAAGATCAATGCCGAAGTGACCGGGCGTCTGACGGAATCGCTGGGCGGCATCCGCATCGTCAAATCATACACCGCCGAAAAGCGCGAGCAGATCGTTTTCGCGCGTGGCGTTCACAGGCTGTTCCGCAATGTCGCAAAATCGATCACCGGAGTGTCGGCCACCGGCTCGGCCTCGAGCGTCATCGTCGGCGTAATCGGCGTGATCGTGCTGCTCGTGGGGGGGCGAGCCATCATTGCAGGGCAAATGACCTTGGGGGATCTCGTGATGTACACGTTCTTCACAGGCCTGATGGCCATGCCGCTGGTGCAGATGGCGTCGATCGGCACGCAGATCACCGAGGCCTTTGCCGGACTCGACCGCATCAACGAGATCAAGCAGATGGCGACTGAGGACGCAGACGAAAAGTCGAGGCAGCCGCTCGCTTCGGTGCGGGGTGACATCCTCTTTGAGGATGTCACCTTCGAATACGCCGAGGGTGTTCCTGTGCTGCGCAACGTGTCGTTCCATGCTCCGGCGGGATCCACGACGGCCCTGGTCGGTTCGAGCGGATCCGGCAAAAGCACCCTCATCGGGCTTGTCATGGCTTTCCATCGGCCCCTGTCCGGGCGGATCGCGATAGACGGAATCGACCTGCAGCGCGTCCGGTTGCGCGATTATCGCGCGCGACTGGGGGCGGTCATGCAAGAGAATTTCCTTTTTGACGGTACCATCGGCGATAACATCCGTTTCTCTCGACCGAGCGCCACGCTCGCGCAGATCCGCGAGGCCGGCCGCATCGCCCATTGCGAGGAGTTCGTCGGGGGCTTTGAAAACGGCTACGACACGGTGGTCGGGGAGCGCGGCATCAGATTGTCCGGGGGCCAGAGGCAGCGCATAGGAATCGCGAGGGCCATTCTGGCGGACCCGCGCATCCTGATCCTCGATGAAGCCACCTCCAGCCTGGACAGCGAAAGTGAGGCCATGATCCAGGATGGCCTGAGGCGTCTGCGGCACGGCCGCACCACCTTCGTGATTGCCCACAGGCTTTCCACGATCCGCAGCGCCGATCAGATCCTCGTGCTGGAAAGCGGTGAAATCGTCGAGCGTGGCAAGCACTCGGAATTGCTGGCGGCAAACGGCCGGTATCGGCAACTCTATGACAAGCAGTACGATCTCGAGAGCGACAAGTTCGTCAATCCCGGCGAGGACTTCACTCCCGAGCCGCCGAAACGCGACCGTGTCTCCACGCCCGACGCAGACATCTCCTTTGATTCCTCTGCGGCGCGTGGGCACGAGGAATAAGCTGTCGTTTCCTGGCGTGCCTGAGGTTGGTCGAAGCCAGGCGCACGCTGGGCAGGGGCACGCCGGTGCTGTCCTGGAATTTCCTGGCGTTTGAGCACAATGCGCACGAGATTCCACTGGCGGAGCGCATGGCGCGCAGGCTCGGAGTGGACCAGTTCCGCGTAGTGCATCCCTTCGATGTGACGTGGGACGATCCGGAGATCCGCCCCGCGGCGGTGCCGGCGCGCGTGACCCGCCTGCACTGGCTGTCGACCAGTAACCCGCCCGAAAACTGGAACCCATTCCCAGACAGTGTGGCTGCCGACGTGATCGAAGGTGCGTTCGAGAGCCGGTGGGATTCGCAACTCGCGGGCGACGCGCCAGCGGGTTCACGCCATACCTGCCACTGGTTGTACAAAAACATCGTGCTGGACGCCACCGGCAGGGTTTTGCCCTGCTGCGCGGCGCCGCGGCCGGACGCAAGCCTGGTGTTTGCCACGTTCGCGGCCGACGGAGGCGATCCGTTCAACTCGGAGAAGCACCGGCAGGCGAGGTCGTTTTTCGCCGCCGCGATCCACCCTTCCGCTGATGCCGGGGGCGCGCCGTATTGTACGCGGTGCGATTGGGACCAGACTACCGTGAACGTCGGAGGTCCGGAGATCCGGCGTTATTTCCGCGCAGCGGATGCCGCGTTTTTCGATCGCCGAAGCCTGGGCCTCCTGTCCGGGTGGTGATGCGCGCCGCCCGGCGCAGACGCTGTTGGCATCACTGTCCGAATGCAGTTGCCGATGACACATCAAAATCCAGGTTGAATCCCGGTCAGGATCGAACGGCCCGTTTGTGTGAAGGTTACAGCCTTTTTGCTCGTCCTGGAGTAATATTGCTCGTCCGAATCCGCCATGGGTCTCGGGATCACGCGCTGGAAGTCAGCGTATCGAAACTTCTCATAGGTTAAACAGGAACCATAGCTGGATCTGGATGGCTAAGGACTTGTTATTTCACCGATAAACCAAGGGAGCACACGATGAAGGAAGAGATTACCGGGAAGACGCTTCGGCGTCAGATGACCCGACGCGAATTCGGCGGCGCCCTGGCTGCTGCCGGCGTGATCACTGGTGCGCCAGCCTTTCTGCGGGGCCAGAACCTCAACAACAAACTGAACATCGCAATGATCGCCTGCGGCGGCCGCGCCATCTCGAACATGAACGGCGACGGCGGCGGCGGCCGTGGGGCCGGTGGCGGCACCCCGGCAGCTACCCCGCCCGGGCCGCCCAAGGGCATCCCGGCCGAGAACATCACGGTCATCTGCGACGTCAACCAGGACGCCGTGGACGCCGCGGCCCTGCGGTTCCCGAACGCCAAGAAGTACAACGATTTCCGCAAGGTTTTCGACAGCCCGAACGACTTCGACGCCGTCATGGTCAGCACGTGCGAGCACACCCACACGCTCGCGACCTACCTTGCCTTGACCCACGGCAAGCACGTCTACTGCGAGAAGCCGCTCACCCACGACATCTGGGAGGCGAGGTTCATTCGCGAGACCGCCGCAAAGTACCCGAAGCTTGCCACGCAGACGGGCAACCAGGGCCACGCCTCGCCGGCCCGCCGCCAAATTAAGGAACTGATCATGGCCGGCGCCATCGGGCCGGTCCGCGAGGTCCACGTCTGGGCGGGTCGCGCCTGGGGGTTGCAGGACGCCGCGTCGGCCGAAAAGTTCGACAAGCCGCACGGGTTCTACAACGGCATCCAGATCACCGAGCGGTTCAAGGAAGAGATGCCCGTCCCGGCAAACATGTCCTGGGACCTGTGGATCGGGCCTGCGCCGATGCGGCCGTTCCACGCGACCTACCTGCCCGGACCGCGCTGGTACCGGTGGTGGGACTTCGGCAACGGCACCATGAGCGACCTCGGCGGCCACGACAACGACGCTGCGTTCCACGTGCTGGACCTCACTCAGCCGCTGACGGTCGAGGCCGTGTCCCCGATGGGCAAGGCCCACCCGGATCTGGCGCCGGCAACGTTGACGGTGACCTATGAGTTCCCGGCCCGGGGCTCGGCCCCGCCGGTCAAGCTCGTCTGGTACCAGGGCGACGCCAAGCCGCCGCTGTGGCGCGAAGGCAAGATTCCTCAGACTGACCGCGCGGCGCTGTTCATCGGCGACAAGGGCATGCTGTCCACCGGCGGGGGGATAAAGTTGCTGCCGGAAGAGCAGTTCAAGGACTACCAGATGCCGCCGGAGACGCTGCCCCGTTCGCCCGGCCACTACATCGAGTGGATCCAGGCGTGCAAGGGCCAGGGCCCGGCGCCCGGCTCGAACTTCCAGTATTCCAGCTGGGTCACTCAGTCGAACCACCTGGGCAACGTGGCCTACCGCATCGGGAAGAAGCTGGAGTGGGACCACGTCAACTTGCGCTGCCGCAACGCACCGGAAGCCAGCCAGCTCATCCGGCGTCCATACCGAAAGGAATGGGAAGGCATCCTGAGCGCCTAGGACCCGGCGGTTAGAAGTTTCGAAGGTTGAACTTGTACGTTGGGAGAGTTCCAGTTTCAAGTCCGAGTTGCACGACCCGGGGCCAGAAGTGACAGGCGAGCGCGTCCTCGTCTTCACTTCTGGCCTCAACCTGTTCGCGGCGGCGCCCACAAACGAATCTGCCGGACACCATTTACTAACCAGTACAGCGGTCAGTGGAAAACTCGATCCGGCTCAGCCCGCTGCGGTCGCAACGTTCCGCGATTCGTCCTCGGACCGTAGTCAACACTTCCTTCGTTCTCGAAGAAAGAGACTCCGGATAGATCCAAAAGCCACGCACTACAACAGATGGGATACAGCCACAAACCCCGTAAACAACGCAAGACGGATCTGTAGCGTACCATCCATTTAGCCCTTAGCCTTATCCCGTTTTTCCCTGATACGCCTGTTTCCCAGCCTCGATTGCGGCCGCCAACTTATCTCCTTGCGCCTGGAGAATCTCCTTGCCGCTGTCTATGTATGAAGTGGTTCTGTCTGCGACGTTTTTGGTGCCGGCTGCCACAAAATCAGAACCTTCGCGCGCTTTTGAAGCGATCAGCCTACGGGTTTCCTCGCCGCTGCGCGGAGCAAGCAGGAGTGCAGTTGCCGCGCCTATGAAGGCTCCAAGGAAGACGTACAAAGCCTTTTCTCCGGTTCCCGATTGATTCATGTTATCTCCATTGACGAATAGCGTGAAATGTACCTTTGCTTCTCATGGCGAGCCTTGCGGCCCGCAATACAAAAGTGTCTGCCGACAAAACTCTTGGCAACTCCGCCAGCGTGGTGTGATCAGCGAACGCTACCGCCGCCAACGAGAGTATCCCCAGCCTCCACCACCGAGCAAAAACAAGACCAAAACAACGATCACTAGGGTTTCCATACCTGACCTCGCTTAGAAGAGTTAAAGCACCTATGGCTCAGCCAACAACGAGATGCTTTTCCCGTAACTGTTACACCGTCCCGCCACACCATCTTTATACCCTCTGAGGAAATCACGTGTCAGCCCACTATTGCACACCTGTATGGTCAATAGTGCTCATCCCGTTCACGACGGTCACCCTCATTTGGCGGGTGCCGAAGGTGACATGAAAAGCCGTGTTTGCGTTAAAGCCACCAAAGCCGTTGGAGTACGACGCTGATTGTGATGTGAACGCCTGGATGTACCGGGTTGAGGGACAAAACGGGTGCGTGTTTCGGCTATCCGCTAAAGAACATTGCCGCTGGATCGTGAACTGCCGGAGTTTAACGCGTGCTCGGGCGGCGAAACGAGCCTGAGTCCACGGTCGCGCCGGCGCGCGAGATAGTCTGAAAATACACCTCCTCGCCCGCGATTTCGATGAGCATGAAGGAGCGGTCGGTATCAAATCCCTTGTCGGTAATCGTGGGCTTTCCCAGGTTGCCGGCGCGCAACGATCCAGAAGCGCCTTCCGTGAAATAGTAGATTTCATGTTGAGGATGGACTCGCTCATACACGTGATCATGGCCGGCGAATACGAGGTTCATGCCGTACTTGATGAAAAGAGGCTCCAGCAATTGCCGCAGTTCGACGGACGAACCGTGGAATCTTGCCGATGAATAGAGGGGATGATGGAAATAGCAGACCTTCCAATCTGAGTTACCAGCGTCGCGCAGCTGAGTCTCCAGCCAAGCGGTCTGTTTTGGGTCCAGGTAATTGCTGTTCAAAACAAAGAAGCGCACATTCCCCTTCTTGAAGGTGTAATAGCTCTCGCCATTCATATTGAAGAATTTGTAGGAGCGCTCACTCGGGTCGTCGTGGTTCCCCAGCGTCGCGTAGAACGTCACGCCCGCATCCAGGAGCGGCCGGTAGGGCACTTCGAACTGCACTTCAAAATCGTGGGGCTGGCTGCCACCGTAAAGGTTGTCGCCCAGCATGATCACAAAATCGAAGGGGAAGCCTTGACGCGCCTCCACCATTCTCCGGGCCACTTCGTACTGGGGCGGATCTCCCGTTCCCATATCTCCGATCGCTGCAAAGCGGACCGAATTCGACTTGAGAGGAAACTTGAACTCGTCCGCTCCCAGGCCCGCCAGGAGAAGGGTGAAAACGCTCAGGAGAAGAACGACGCGCCGTCGCATGGATTTATCCTCTGTCCCTCAATCCTAGGGAAGTATTTCGGGCATCAGGTCGACCACCATGTCGGCTTTCACGTCGAGCAGGACCAGATCGCGGCCCAGGATCCGGTACGCGACTTCGTCCGGTAGTTGTGGAAGCTTCAGCAAGAGACTGGGTGGTACGGTCGTGTACGGGAGCGCATCCGGGTAAACCTCGTTCACCCGCAGATGGATTTCCTTGAGCGGCGCTCCCTCTTTGATGGTGGCACGTGCCTTGGCGGCTTGCGGGCCGTGAAACACGCTGCGCACCGCATGCCGAAACGCTTCGCGGGTCCCACGCGCGAATATGTCTCCGGGTTTGGCGTGGGGCCGCGCCTCACGGATCTTTCTCGCCAGGGCCTGCTGGTGCGCGACAATGAGTTCCGGCAGCTCCTCGTTGGACTTCAGGGAGGGGAGATTTGACTCCACCGTCTTGTGCAGTTGGACGTATTTCTGCACGCGGTCCGTGAATTCCTTGAAGCTGGCCGCGTCCTCTTTCTGCTCTTTGTCGGAAGCGGTGTCTTGGGCCGCACACGCCCCGCCGGCTGTGAGGAAGACGGCCATAAGCAGGAAAGACGCAGGGCCCACGTTTTCTGTACTCGCTCTCATTTGAGCCTCCTCGCCGCAGGTGGGCCCCTCATGGACGCACGTTCATTCCTGCTTTGTTTGGGATTCTTGGACCGCTTCCTGAACGGCTTCCTTCACCGCCTTCTTGACGACTTTCTTCACCGTGTCCTTGACTTCTTTGTCGTTGAGCACTTCATCGCCCGCCTTGGCCACAGCTTTTCTCACCGCCTCTTTCACCGTGGTGGCCAGGGGATCGAGTTCTTTCTTGAGGACCTGAACTGCCTGCTCGGTTAGTCTCTCAGCGGCCACCGCGGCTGCTTCCGTGGGAGTTTGGAGCTCATTCGGCGGGGCCGAAGCGATCGTGGCCTCCTTGGAGGCCCAGTCGGATTCGAATGTAGCAATCAGTTCGTTGACACACTTGGCGTCACGGATGATGAGGCCGAGCTCGCGGCGCGAGTCCAGCTCGGCTGCGCGCAGGCTCTGACTGCCGATGAAGGCCTGGCGATGGTCACGGATGATGGTGCGCGTGTGCAATCGGCAACCGACCAGCTTTTGCACGTTGAATTTGGCGCGCCCGGGGACCTTTCCGATGATGCGGATTTCGACGCCGGCTTTCGCGCGCTCTTGCAGGATGAGGAGCATTTCCTTGTCCGAAATCATGGGATCGTAGATCAGTAATTGCTTCTTCGCCCGTTTAAGGAACGTGCCGAGCACCTTCCGCGCGTTCCCCGGGCTGACCACGAACGTATCCAACCCCGGCGTATAGGGGCTGCGCATGCAGTCGGCCTCAAAGAGCTTCCCGGCCTCCCGCACCCACCTTGCATCCTTGCTGACGACCCCGAACCCACGGCTGTGATCAATGTCGAGGTGCGTAAAATTGAACGAAAGCACGTACAGGGTGCGGCGATCGATCAGGATGAACTTATCGTGATAGCGGATCAGGTCGTCGGCGCTGCGAGCCACTGTGATCCCGACTTCGAGGAAGCGCGTCTCCAGCGCGCGCAGGTTTTTTTCTCCGCCCCGGTTCGCATAGGCGATCAAGGCGCTGACCTTCACGCTCTTCTCCGCTGCCGCAGCCTTCAGTGCCGCTTCGATGTCTCTGCGATCGAAGCGGAAGACCGCAATCTCCACGCTTTTCTTGGCGCTCCTGATGGCGGCCAGCAGCGGAGCCACGCCATCGTGGGGTTCGATTATCAATTTCACGTTCGCATCGCTCCTGCTTTCGCTTGTGAGTTACCTTTCTCCTTGGTGACGCAAATTCTCCCACGCCGGCCCCGGGACGATTTCCGGAAGCGGCGTTCCCGGCACAATCGGTCAGAGCGCGCTCAGTTCCGCAATTCTCTTCTGGACGGCCTTCGTGTATCCCTCCACTTGTTCAGGAGTATAACCTGCGGCCCGGAAGCAGTCGCGGATCTGCTCCGCCGAAAGTTGAGAGAGCCTTTGCCCCAGCCATTTGGCGTCGGCACGCGGGATGTGCTTGGCGATCTTTTCCATCCGAGTGCGCTCGCGGTATCTCCCAACGCTAAAAAACGCCAGGAAGAACGGACGGCTATGCATCTCGAAGTCCACGTAATCGGGAGTCGCGTTCTTAATGAATCTCGAGCCTGCGTAATCCTTGAGATTGCTCTTTGACCGGGTGAAGTAGTTTCCCGTCCTGCCAAAAGTCGTGCCCAGGTCGCTGACCAGGTTGTGTCGCTCGCTTTCCACGTCGTAGATGGCGTTGTTTGCCTTCTTCAAGTCCCAGTTGTTCATCAGAGACATCATCACGCGCAAGCCGTTCAGTTCTCGGTTGTCTGAAAAAGGATTGTCGAACCAATCCCAGCTGCCGAGTTTCTTCACGCCGTTCAGGCGACGTTCCAGGCGGGCGCGGCGGACTGTACCGTCGGCGGAGACAAATTCCCTTCCCCGATGCAGGTGCGGGAGGCTTGTCACCTTGAGTTGCGGCAAGTAATAGTCTTCATCAACGAAATAGCCTGCTGCCCATAGCAAACGCGTAGCCGCCGTTTCTGACTGCGGCTCCTGGCCCAACTTCACTTTCCACCGGACGCCCTGCGCGTCTTCGGCTTCGAACTTTGGGCTGGTCCCGTCCAGGTCTTCCTCGACGAATCTGTAATTGCCATTCGGATCCGGCGCATGCTCTTTTCCGCCGGCGCCGTGGAGCAGATCCAATGACGCGATGTTGCCCGGATCGCGCCAGATTACGGCTGGCAGCCCGGCTGTATCTTCTTTCGGCGGCTCCTTCTCGTGCTTCTGTGCGGCGATGGAAACCGAAACGCTCAGCAGCCATAGGACCATCAGGGTGTGCAGGATGATTCCTGTTCGTTTCATTGTTATGTCCCTTCTCCCATGTAATCGAATTCGTTAATCTCCGGCTGGGAGGTCTGTCGTTCTCGCGTTTCCTTCCGAAGTCTGCGTTTTGTACAAGTGTGCATAGAGCCCGTTGTTCGCCAAAAGAGCCTCGTGGGTCCCGTGTTCCACCAATTCGCAGTCTTGCACCACAAAGATCACGTCCGCATGGCGGATCGCACTGAGGTGGTGCGCGACGACGACGGACGTGCGGCCTTTCATTAAACGGTCCAGCGCGTCGATGACCGCGTGCTCGGAGGCGGCATCCAGGCCCGCGGTGGGCTCGTCCAGAATCAGGATGGGCGCATCGCGAATGATGGCCCGGGCGATGGCGATGCGCTGGCGCTGGCCCCCGGAGAGTGTGACGCCGCGCTCGCCGAGCATGGTGTCGTAGCCCCCAGGCATTTTTTCGATGAACTCATGCGCATTGGCCAGCTTCGCGGCGCGGATGATTTCTGTGGGCGGGGCGTCGGGTTTGCCGTAGGCGATGTTCTCCCAAATTGTGGCGCGGAAGAGGAGTGTCTCTTGCAGGACGAAACTGATCTGGTCGCGCAGCGACTTCAGGGTGTAGCGGCGAACGTCTTTCCCGTCGATGGCGACCTGCCCCGACGCCGGATCGTAGAAGCGCGCAATCAAACTGACGATCGTCGACTTGCCGGTACCCGAAGGGCCCACAATCGCGGCGACCTGCCCCGCTTCGATCCGAAAGCTGACGTTTTTCAGGACCGTGTTTTCGTCGCCATAGCTGAAGCTGACGTTTTCGAATTCGATCTGACCCTTGAACTTGGGGGCCCGGCGCGCGCCCGGCAGGTTGCGGATGCGGCTGTCGATTTCCAGCACTTCCTGGATGCGCTCGTAGCCCACGAGCGCCTTGGACACGGTGTCCGCCATTTTGGAAAGATCGCGCATGGGCTTGTACATCTTGCCCAAGTACAACAGGAATACGACCAGAATACCGACGGTGAGTTGGCCGGCCAGCGCCAGCCGCGCCCCGTACCAGAGCACCAGGCACGTTCCGACGGCCACGATTACGTCCACCACGGGCGCAAGCTTTGCCTTAATGGTGCGAGCCTGCAGTGCTACTTCCACGTTCTCCAGGCTTTCCGATTCGAATCGTTTTTGCTCGTAGTCCTCCCGCGCGAACGCCTGCACCACGCGTATGGAGGTCAGCACTTCCTGCACGTTGGAGAGCAGTTCGCTCTCCTTCACGCGCACGGCTCGCGAGGCCTTTTTGATGCGCCGCGTGTAGTAGTAGACTACCAGGAAGAGCACCGGTGCGATGGAGAGCGCAATCAGAGTAAATCGCCAGTTGATGTAGAACATCATGCCGATCATGCCGAAGAGCGTCAACAGGCTGACCACGATGCCGAGCAGGGCGGAATTGACGAAATCCTGGACGGCGTTGATGTCGCTGGTCACGCGCGAGATCAAATCGCCGGTGCGCGCGTGGTCGTGCTCGGCCAGAGAGAGCCGCTGGATGTGCTGATAGAGCGTTCGCCGCAGGTCGTGGGAAACCCATTGGCTCACACTCGTCGTAAGGTATTTCTCCACGTACGAGCTGACCGCACCCATGATGGCGATGAGTGCGACGGCGGTGACGGCGAAGTTCAAGACCGCGTATGGATTCTGGCCGAACAGCCGGGAGACGACGGCGCCCAGCCATTCCGGCAATTTCTTCGATTGCAGGAGGTGATCGACTACGATCTTGATGGGCCACGGGTCGAGAACGTCAGCGAGTGTTTCGCCCAGCACCGCGATGAATGCAATCGTCAGCGCCTTCCAGTGCGGCCGAACCACATCGATGATCCGCAACTTGCGCGAGTGGTCGGCACCCACCGGTTTGACAGACTGATCGGCCATGCTGTTCCACGGCGCGCCCGGCGGTTGGCCAGCCCCTGGCGCAATGGTATACGTTTGGCTTCTCTTTTCGGCCTGAAAGCCGCCTGTGCAATCCCTGTGGCTCCTGCCTCCTGCCAGATTCGCGCTTGTAGCTGAGGCCTGACTGTTTATACTCCGCGGGGATTCAAGCGTCAGTTCGATCTTGCTCAGGGGTGTGTTCAATATTGCTCACTGGACTTCAGGTGCGGCAACCACAGTTGAAAGAGCAGCATCGAAGCGGATCTCCCCTGTAATCGTGAGTACCTTAATGGGGGGGGACTCGCCGATGGAAGGCCGGATGCGCCGTGATCGCGGGCGAGCTGCTGTCGGTGGCCTTACGGCCGCGCCCCAGCGCGCGGCCCGGTACACAGGAACGCGATCCGATGCACGACATTGCACGCGAATACGTGACGCTGGTTCTCTCGCTCGGACACCACGACAAGAACGACGCTGATTACGGACCGACGGCGCTCGAAGACGGGGCGGACAAGGCGAACCTCGGCCTCGACGCCATCGGCTCGCGTGCGGCGGATGTCATCGCGCGCTCGAGCGCGTCACGCCGGGCTGCGATTGGCTCGAGCGGCTTGGGAAAATTCTTGACAGCGCGCGTCCGAAGGCCATAGTAGTTGTCCAGGTCGTTTGCTTTGTGTGGTGCCAGGCTGTCACCTGAAGTGAGACTACCCGGAATTTCTCATTGATGTTGTCACCACCGCTTAAGAAAAGTCTGGTCGCCGGGTGGTCGATGCACTCTACCCCACGTAGATGTCGGATTGGCCCGAGGATCAGATACCATCGCTCTCGAGGCCCTCGAATGTCCACGCTGTTTGAGCCGCTCGATCATCGTGCGATTCATTCTTCTGACGCCGTCCGGGGAATCCTCGATTCCGGACCTGCTGGTGGTAGTGCCGCCGGTTGTTTCACTGGCAGCTGAAACGGCGGACGCGTAAGTCTGTTCGAACAACCGGTTTGTATTCGGGGTGCGCTAAAGGCTCGCCTTTGAAATGCAAGGAGGGACCATGTGCAGAATGAACCAGGGAGTGAGACCGAGCCGGCTGGTCATTCTCATCTTGTCCATGCCCCTGTCCGGGATGATGGCGGCAAGCGCTGCGGTCGTGCATGAGCAGACGGTCACCGGTGGTTCCACTTCTTCGGCCAGCGTGGCCACGTCGGCCGGTGTGACGGCGGCGAGCGGGAACCTCTATGTGGCCGCCATATCGACGAAGGCGGGGAGTGTCTCGGCAAGATCTGTCAGTGGATTGGGCCTGACGTGGACACTGGTGCAGGCCCAGTGTGCGGGCCGTAACCAGACCCGTCTCGAGGTGTGGAAGGCCATCGGAACGCCGACGGGGAACGGGGTGGTGACGGCCACGCTCAGCGCTGCGGCGTCCAACGCGGTGATCGCCGTGTCGCGCTATTCGGGCGTGAACGGTACGTCGCCCCTCGGAAACGTGGCCTCGGCAAATACGTGGGGTGTGAACGGGGTCTGCAGCGGAGGCGTGGACAGCGCATCTTACTCGCTGAACCTGACGACGGCCGCGGCGAACTCGGTCGCCTATGGGGCGGTGGCCCTGCGGAACCGGAGCCACACCCCGGGGAGTGCTTATACAGAGCGGGCGGAAATCGTCACGGGGAGCGGCGGGAGCCAGGCCGGTGTGGCCGTCGAGGACCGAACCGTGGCGGCCGCCGGCACCGTGGCGGTGAGTGGAACATTGTCAAGCCAGACGGACTGGGCCGTGGTAGCGCTCGAAATCCGGCCGAGTGGCGGCACGGTAAACCATCCTCCGGTGGCACAGGACCAGTCCGTCAGCACTCTGCAGGACTCACCTAAAGCGGTGCGGCTCGTAGCCGCGGATGCGGACGGGGACCCCCTGACGTACCGTGTGACGACGGCCCCGGTAAACGGGCACCTGGCAGGCACGCCCCCGGATTTGACCTACACACCCGATCCCGGGTTCACCGGGCAGGATTCCTTCACCTTTGTGGCCAACGACACCAGGACCGACGGGAATGTGGCGACCGTTTCCATCACCGTCACATCGGCCACCACGGGCCTCGAAGCGCAAGTAGCCCACGCCCTCGACCTCGCCGCTGCGCAACTGGATGAAACGGTGCGGTCCATCGGCATCAGCCAGTACCCCTTCTCCGCCAGCAATGGTTCCTGGAACCTCGAAAACGCCAGCAGCTGGGGAAGCGGATTCTTCCCCGGTGCTCTCTGGTGGATGTTCGAACGCACGGGGGATCCCGCCTGGCGGACGGCAGCCGGGAGCTGGACCTGGGGCCTCGAATCCCAGAAAAACAACACGGGTACTCATGACGTGGGATTTATCATCTACAACAGCTTTGGCCGGGGCTATGGCCTCACGGCGGACGAATCGTTCCGGCCGGTGATCTTGACGGCCGCGGGCTCACTTGCCACGCGTTACAGTCCCGTCGTCGGCTGCACGCGGTCGTGGAACGGCAGCAACTTCATCGTCATTATCGACAACATGATGAACCTGGAGCTGCTCTTCTGGGCCGCGCGGAACGGCGGGAACCCTGCTTATTACGACATGGCCGTGAGCCATGCGTTGAAAACGCGCGAAAACCACGTGCGCCCCGACGGCTCGACCTATCACGTCGTCGAATACAATCCGAGCACGGGCGCAGTGGTGAGAAAGCGGACGGCGCAGGGATATGCAGACGACTCGACCTGGTCGCGGGGTCAGGCGTGGGCCGTCTATGGGTTTACCATGTCCTACCGGGAGACCGGAGACCCGCGCTTCCTCGAAACCGCCCGGCAAACGGCCGACTATTTCCTGGCGCATCTGCCCGCGGACCATGTGCCGCTCTGGGATTTTGACGTTCCGTCCAGCGACTCCAGGCAGTACAAGGATTCCTCCGCCGCCGCGGCGGCCGCGAGCGGGCTCCTCGAACTAAGCCAATATGCATCGCAGGCGGCGGACCGCGATCGTTACCGGCAGGGCGCCGAGGACATCCTGCTCTCTCTGACGTCCTCAGCCTACCTCGCGGAAGGGACCTCGAGCCCGGCAGTTCTCCTGCATGGGGCGCGTAATGTCCCCGACGGAGGCGATGTCGACAACGGTCTCATCTGGGGCGACTACTATTTCATCGAGGCGATGCGACGGTACCAGGCGCTCGTTGCGGCGCTGCCCGCAGTGAACTTCGCATCGACCGGTTCGAGCACGACGGAGGCGAACGCGACCGCCGAACTCACGGTCAATCTGGCTGCGAAGAGCCCCTTTCCGGTGACCGTCGATTACGTTGCGACCGGGGGCAGCGCGACAGCCGGTACGGATTACGCCCCGCTGTCGGGGACGCTGATCTTCGATCCCGGACAGGTGGCGAAAGCCATTCCCGTTCGGGTCATCGGCGACAGTGCGGCGGAAGGGAACGAGACCATCGAGGTGACCCTTGCGTACGTTTCGGGCGCAGTCTTGGGAGCGTTCCCCGTCCACGTCTTGACGATCGTTGACGACGACGCCACGGGAACTCTGCCGCCACCTCCGACGGGCCTGTCGACGACGGCCGGGAACTTGCAGGTCGGGGTGGCATGGAACGCCTCTGCCGGAGCAGCCAGCTACAACGTCAAGCGGAGCACCGCCAGCGGGAGCGGGTACTCGACCATCCAGGGGGGTGTTACCGGAACCAGCTACACGGATGCGAACGTGACGAACGGGACGACCTATTACTATGTCGTGACCGCCGTCAACGCAACCGGAGAGAGCGGACCGTCGAACGAGGCCAGCGCCACACCCGTAGCAGCAGCAACGGGAGACATTGTCTTCGAGGAGATCAGGACCGGTGGGTCGAGCTCGTCGAGGACGGTAGCGACTTCTGGTACCCTTGCCGGTGCGACGAACAACCTCTATTTGGCCGCGATCGCGACGAAGTCAGGGAGCGTATCGGTGACGTCCGTCAGTGGACTGGGTCTGACGTGGACCCTGGTAAAGGGCCAGTGCGCCGGCCGGAGCCAGACTCGGGTGGAGGTGTGGAAAGCGATCGGGGTTCCTGCGGGAAGCGGGCTGGTGACGGCCACGCTCAGCGCGGCCCCGTCGAATGCGGTAATCGAGGTGGCGCGCTACTCGGGCGTGAACGGAACAACACCTGTCGGGAATGTGGTTTCAGCGAACACAACGGGCGTGGATGGGACCTGCAGCGGAGGAGCAGACAGTGCGGCGTACTCGGTGAACCTCACGACGGCAGCCAATTCTGTGGTCTTCGGTGCCGTGGCCATGCGCAACCGAACCCACGCGCCGGGAAGCGGCTATACCGAGCGGGCGGAGGTGATGCAGGGGAGTTCCGGCGAGGCGGCCGGCGCGGCTGTCGAGGACCGCAAGGTGGGCACGCCGGCCACCGTTACGGTGGGCGGGACCTTCAGCGCGACCGTGGACTGGGCAGTCGTCGTGGTCGAACTCCGACCCTGATGCGACGGACCAAGATAAGTCTAGCTTTCACTTTTACTTACCGCAATTTTAGGCTCAAATGAGGCCTTATTTCGGTTTTTTCGGGGCCTTTTTCTGCAGACTGAAAAAAGCGGGGCGGCTCGACCCTCCTGAATGAGTTACCGACGTTGATCGGCCTGTGCCCAGGTGGTGATCAGCAGGGCCTGTAACCCGCCGGGTTGGCGCGGTTTCGAACCCACGTGTTGGCATCCAGCGCCGAATTGCGCAAATACTCATAAGCGGTGCCATGCAGGCTGCGCCCGCCGCTCTTGGTCACGATGCGGATCTGCCCGCCGGACGAACGGCCGAATTCCGCGCTGTAGTTGGCGGTCATGACCTGGACTTCCGGCGCCGCGTCGACGTCGGCCGCCCCGATACTGGTTCCGTTCGAGCGCGTACGCACGGCCACGGCGCCGTCATAGGTGATCAGGTTGTCCTAGGTGCGGGATCCGTTGATGTTCAATCCGCCCGTTGTCATCGCCAAGCTGAACTGGCTGATCGCTCCGCCGGAGTTAACGCCAGGCTTGAGCATCGCCAGAAACAAGGGATTGCGGTCGTTCAACTGCAGGAATTGCACCTGCTGGCCCTCATTGTTGGGATATTCAACGAGGCGGGGCATTCTCGAGGCGAACCCGCATCAAGCAATGGTCAACTATCGCGATGCCAGATCCGTCGGGAGAACTGCTTCGCCACCGTCCACCAATGCTAAAGCTATCGGGTACTGCCAGGGATAAACTAACGATATCCTTGGGTCGCAGGCAGTGTCAATCAATAAAGCCATCAAGTGGACATTGCCGGCTCGCCGCGGCCCGAGACTTAGCGCTGCTACGCCAAAGACAGCGCACCCTTCACGATCAGGTACATGCCGAAAGCCGCGAGCGCCAGGGCGGACAAGCCGACCAGCGCCCGCTTGATGCGGTGGCCGAAGCTCCTGGCGCCGTGCGACAGCATGACGATTCCTCCCATGGCGGCAATCATCGTCACATAGAATGAGGCGACGACGGCGACACCGTGCGCGGGAGTCTCTCGCCACCCTCTGAGCAGCATGGGACCCAGCACGAGACTCCAACCGAGATAGCAGTTCGGATTGAGGAAGTTGACCAGCGCCGCCTTCAAGAGGGTCCGGTCCCCCCGGGTGTCGTCGATCTGCGCCCCGGCGCCAGAGGAGCGCCAGGTGCGCCATGCGCCGAAGGCCAGGTAGAGCACAAAGAGGCCGCCCGGCAGCGAAAGCAGCTGCAGGACCCGGACCGGCGTCCGGCTCAACAACAGAAGCATGACGACCGCGATGGGGCCGTCGCTGATCAGGGGGGCGAAAATCGCCGGGAGAGTGCGACGCCAGCCGGCGTTGAGCGTCTCGGCAACCAGGTAAGTCGACAGCGGCCCGGGTTGCACGGCCGCGGCAAACCCATAGGTGGCGCCCTGGATCAGGTGTATCAGCATAGGCATTGAGAGTCTTCCGGCCTTTGAGATCAAAGCCAGGCACCCGCGCGCTGGTGGCGAGGCAGACAGAAATCAGGACAACGGCGGCGACAAACAGCCTTGCAGGGAAGGCGCGTACTTGCTCGTCCCGGGCCGGAGGGCTCATCGCAAAGTGCAAGATATATCAAAAAACCCGGCCGCAGTCGAAAGATCACCGCCTTCGTGCGCCGGGGGGTGCACGCGCCGGCGGCGCCTCGAGCTCAGGCTCCGAGAATCAAAGGTCCCCAGACTCCGGACTGGTGCTATCCTAGCGGCGTGAACTTGCCAGGGGGAGGTCTCTTATGCCATCTACCAGTCGCCGAGAATTCATGAAGCAGGCCGCATTGAGCACCGGGGTGGTGGCCGCACCGGCCGTGCGTGTTTCCTGGGGGCGCAGCAGCCCTAACGAGCGGATTAACATCGGGGTGGTCGGTTTCCGAAATCGTGGCCGGGACCACTATCGTGCGTTCGCGGGAATTGCTGACGTGCGCGTCGCCTACCTGTGCGACGTCGACGAGAGATTGTTTCCGCCGGCGGTCGACGAGGTGGAAAAAGCCGGCGGATACAAGCCGGCGACCTTTGTCGATTTGCGCAAGCTGCTGGAGGAAAAGGACCTCGATGCGGTTTCGATCGCGACCCCGGATCACTGGCACGCGCTTCAGACCATATGGGCCTGCCAGGCCGGCAAAGACGTCTATGTCGAAAAGCCCGTGTGTCACAATCTGCTCGAGGGCCGCAAGATGGTCGAGGCGGCCCGCAGGCACGACCGGATCGTTCAGGCCGGGCTGAATCGACGCAGCGAGGCAAGGAACCGCTCGGGTGTACGCTTCGTGCGGGAGGGACAGTTCGGAAAGGCTTACCGCGCCAAGGCTGTGGTCTACCGCGGCCGCACGAGCGTCGGCCGCACCCCGGAAGCCCCGGTCCCCCAAGGCGTCCACTGGGACCTTTTCCTGGGTCCGGCGCCGCAGCACGCCTTCACTTTGAACCGCTTCCATTACGGTTGGCACTATTTCTGGGAAACCGCCACCACCGAGGTGGGCAACAACGGGGTCCACGCGCTCGACATCGTGCGCTGGGGGCTGGGACAGAACGTTCACCCCGTAAAGATCCACTGCTTCGGCGGTTTCTACGAGGATAACTCGGACCAGGAGACGCCCAACCTGCAAAACGCAAGCTTCGAATACGGGGACGGCACCCTGGTTGAGCTGGAAGCGACAACGCTCCCGAGTCCTTCGTTCGGCGGCGTCCAGATGGGCGAGTTCTTCTACACATCCCGCGGCTACATCACCTCCGCCCGCGACTGGAGCGCCGTGGCCGGCGAGTTCATCCCGGGAAACACGCCCGATCCGCCGTCGGGGGTCTCCCTGCGCGCCTCCAACCTGAGCTTTCCCAAGATCTCCTATAATCCGGGACCCGCAATTCCTCTCCTCGCGGAACCGGAGGTGAGCCACTTCCAGAATTTCATCAATTGCGTGCGGTCACACAAGAAGGAGGACCTCCACTGCGAGATTCTCGAGGGGCACATGTCCACTGCCCTGTGCCACCTGGCGAATATTGCGTTTCGAACCGGCCGCAGGCTCACGTTTGACCCGGCAACCGAGACTTTCCCGGGGGACGACGAGGCCAACCGCTATCTCACACGCGCCTACCGCGCACCCTATGCGCTTCCGGATGGAGTGTAGAGACGAGCCGGCAGGCCCTGTGCCCGCCGGCCGTCGCTTTGTCCGCGCCTCTGCCGGAGGTTACGGATCTAGAGATCTCTGAGACTCAAAGAAACTGCCCCGCGACCGCTTCGTGTGCTGTGCCGCCCTCGGGCGAACGCCTGCCAATCCATGCAAACGCGAAAGGGGTGCCGGGGCACCGCAGTGTCATACTCTGCGTCTCGGGTGCCATTTCTTCACAGCTTCAAAGACTCTAACCAAGTACTGGCGTTCGTAATTACGGTAACGTAGTTTCTGGACGCGGGGACACGCCGACGCACCCGGCCCTCTCCCGGTGTTCGGCGCGCAGCGCTGACCTGCCCGGTCATTTACAGTGTCCCAGTGACCTTTGCTCGCGTTCATCCGCGTCCCCATAAACGCTATCGTATTTACGGAATCCGGTACCAAGGCTCAGTGCGGATATATAATGGGCGGAAACGAACGTATTCTGTGGGAGCCCGCCATGTCGAAATATCGTGCGCTGGTGTTTCTGATCATGCTGTTCGTGGTTACCGATCCCGCCCGGCCTCAGGCCGGGGTAAAACCGAAGGTCGCCCTGACGGATCCCGCCAACGGGGCAACCAATGTCAGCAGGCTCAAGGCATGCATCGCGGCCACCTTTGACACGCCGATGATCGGATCGGCCTGTGGCATGGGGACCATGAATTGGATCGGAGGTACGGGTAGTTGCAGCTGGTCGGCCGACAACCGGACCATGACCTACTGCCGGGCGGACCCTGTCGGCAACCCGTTGGCGTACGGCACCGTGGTATATGTTTATCTCAATCCGGGCGGCGTGAGCCCGTGGCTCAAAGACGCGGACGGAGATTTCCTCGATCCGTATACTTTTTCGTTCACCATCGAAGTGCCTGAAGGGGCGGGCAAGATCAAGGTGCCTGCCAATGCCGCGAATGGGTTTTCCTGGCCCTACTACCTCTATACTCCGGTGACTGTTAAGAGTCCGGCGGTGCTCATGGTCGAGCCGAACAACACCGGCACGGTCAGCGATGATCCAGCCGTCCACGATACGGCCGCCAGCAATCTGATCGACTCCAGAAGGATGTGGTCCGAGGAGCTCGGAGTCCCATACCTGGTCCCCACGTTCCCGCGGCCGGCCTCCGATACGTCGATGTACACGCACGCGCTGGATCGGAAAACGCTCCAGGCGACCAGCCCCGAGCTCGTCCGCATAGATCTTCAGCTGACCAAGATGATCGACGACGCCCGCGCGCGCCTGGCCGGCAAGGGGATCAACGTCGACGGCAGAGTCTTTATGGCGGGGGCTTCGGCCTCGGGCTCCTTCGTCAGCAGGTTCGTCATGCTGCACCCCGACATCGTCAAGGCGGCTTCAATCGGCTGCCCGGGGTGGGGGCCGGCCGTCCCGGTCGGACGGTTCAACGGGCAGGACCTGCCGTACCCCGAGGGTGTGGCCGACCTGCAGGCGGTTGCGGGGCAGCCGTTCAACGAGACGGCGTTCGGCTCCCTTCCCCTGCAGATCTGGGTGGGAGACGAGGACTACAACGTCGATCCATGGTGGAACCTGTCGGACCCGACGGTGGCGTTGGTCCATGCGGCCTTTGGCGGCCGCCACCTTTATCAACGCTGGCCTCGATACGAGGCGGCCTACCAGGCCGTTACTTCAATGGCGCAGTTCGTCGTGTTTCCGAAAATGGGGCACCAGTGGGCGGAGTGGGGCTACATGAAAGAATTCTTCGAGCGGAACCGCAGCTCGGCACAGGCCCCTCTTCCCAAGCCGCTGAAATACAAGCTCTACTTCCCGCACGTGGCGAGCGACGGACACTGGGAGACGGAAATTGCCCTGCTGAACACAATTCCGGGGGGCACAGCAGTACACGGGCAGCTGCAGGCCTTTACGAAAGACGGGGGCAGCCCGACCGAAACGATCACCCTGGATATTCCGCCGGGCGGACGACGAGAGCTCACCATCGGAAACGCGTTCCGCAGTCCCGCCGAGATTGCCTACATGTTGTTCCTGTCGGATTCGGGTTTCCTTGCGGGCTACACGCGGTTCAACGAACCGGGAAACCGCGTCTCCCTCCCGGTTGTTGCTTCCGCGGTGACCGAAGGGTGGTTCCCCAAAATGGAGAACGACGGCTGGACCGGACTTGCCTTCGTAAACATCGACACGACCAACGCGAACGTCACCCTGACAGCGTATGACGAAAACGGGGACAAGGTGGCCGAGAATCCCCTTCCGCCTGTGAAACCGGGAGAAAAAGTCATCGGTCTCACTTTTCAACTGTTCGCCGGTGCCAACCTGTCGAGGGCCCGGTATTTCGGGTTTACCTCGGACAGGGCGCTCATCGGATACACGGCGAGCCGCTCCGAAGACGGTTTGAAATTGGATGGACTGATGGCCCTGCCGCGCTATCTCCGCTCGGCGGCCGATCAGTCCCGGTGAAGGGATCTCATTGGCGGGCGCCGTAGAACGCGCTATATTCTTCTACGCATCCGGGAATTTCTGGAGTGCGGCGCTTGGCGCCGCTCTCCGCACTGGATTGGCAGGCATTCGCCCGCAAAGCGGCGTCGAGCCGCCGCGCTCCACACCCGGCCGGCCGCATGTCCAGGTCGAGATCGGTGAAGGCTCAAAGACTCAAACTCAATCAGTTTCCCGGTATTTTCCAGGAGGGTGCGAGAGATGCTGAGCGAAAAAATCCTCAAGCTGCTGACCGAGCAGATCAGCCATGAGTACTACTCTGCGAATCTGTACCTGGCGATGAGCTCCTGGTGCGGCTACAAGGGCCTGCGCGGGTCGGCCGGGTTCCTGCAGAAGCACAGCGACGAAGAGCTCGGGCACATGCGCAGGCTCTTTTCCTACGTAGCCGACACGGGAGCACAGGCAATCGTCCCGGAGGTGCGCAAACCGGCGCACGAGTTCGACTCGATCCGGGCCGTGTTCAAACTCACTCTCGAGCACGAGGTCTTCATCACCAGGAAGATTAACGAGCTCGTGAGCGCATGTATGGAAGAACGAGACTACTCGACATTCAATTTCCTGCAGTGGTACGTGGGCGAGCAACACGAGGAGGAAAGGCTGTTCCGATCCATCCTCGACTTGATCGAGCTGATCGGGACCGATGGGCGCGGGCTTTATCTGCTGGATAAGGAGATCGGGAAATTTCTCAAGAAGGCCCCCACTGCGCCCCAGCCCCCGACCCCCTGATCTGGAGTCGGGCCAGGGAGGTGGGGACCTTAGAGCTCGGAGAGTCGAGACCCTTACATCAGGAAGGCCTGAGGATCGATGCGCTCGATCTCGCTGAATGCGTCGAAGTCTCTATCCGTCGAAAGAATCCGCCGTATCCGGGCACTTTCCATCGTGGCCACGTGCACCGCGTCGCGGGCGGACAAGCTGGGCCTCTCGAGCAGGAGCGCGAGTGCCCGGGCGGTGTGGGGTTCGGCTACCGGCAGGACTTCGTGGCACAGGCGGATGGCGGACGCATAGACGATTTTGGCGATCCCCGGTCTTCGAATGGCGAAGTAGCGATACAACAGCTCCTGCAGTACCTCCGAATCGGTGACAAGTGCCGCCCCTTGATGTACGGCCCGCTCGAGGGCTGCGCGGCACGGTTCTCTCAATGCGTGGTCCGCTCCGACCGCATACATCAGTATGTTGGCGTCCAGGAAGACCGCGTCAACGGACCGTTTTCCTGTTTTTCTTCTTGAGACCACCATATTCCTGCTCCCAATCGGAATAATCGTCCGGCACCGGCGTGGGCGGGAGTGCGAACAGCTCGTCGAGCGCCTCGCGCCTGGCGCGGTCGGCTTCGGGGTGGAACACATACCGCCTGACGCACTCGCGCACGATTGCCGCGAGCTTTGTGCCCCGCCTGTGCGCGATCCGGGTCAGCGCGTCGTACTCGCCCTGTTCGAGCGTGACCTGTACCTTCCTGGTCTTTGCCATGGAACAAAGAATAAGCCCATATGACACATGTGTCAATCCATGTGACACACACTCCTCTTTGTTTCAGACTCAATCGAGCGCAACCTTGCGCGGTTCGATATTCCAGCCGGAGACCACCAGGGTGGCGGCCCTGCCGGGTAGCCCCCGCTTCAGATAGCGAGCCGTCACGGTCCGGGATTCTCCCGGCAGCAGCGAAATGTAGTTGTCCTGCCACAGCACGGGCAGGATCTCCTCCCCGGAACTCCCCGCGCAGAGCCCGAGGTGCGCCTGGAAGGCGAGCTTGGCGCTCGGATTGCGTATGCTCACACGCACCTGGTCTCCGTCTCCGCCTCTTTCCAAAGCCGCCGAGGCCTCGAGCTTGACCCGGGGCAGCGTGTTGAGCGCCGTCAGGTCCTCGAAGCTGGCGATGGGGGTGAAAGCGGTGTCGGGAGTCTTGTCCCAGGCCAGCCTGGAAGGCACCGCCGGGCAGCCAGTAGAAATTGGAGCTGATCTCCTTCCCGGCGGCGTCGCGCACCGAGAGCTTCAGGAAATACGTGGTCGATGCCGGTTCAGCAGGGAAGGGCGGAATACTCACGACCCGTCTCGCAGCATCCGATTCCACATCGGCGTTCACTTCACGGGAGAACAGTTCCTTGAGCCGGAAATCAAACAGGCGCGCGGAGACCGTCAGTCCGCGCACGGGTTGCCGGCGCGTGCTGACGATGAAGACGCTGCGGTCGTCGTACGAATATTGCGCATGGACCGGCTCGCACGCTTTCTTCGTGCCGAAGTAGCCGCCGGCCGGATACAGAAAGTAATCGTAGAGGTGCCAGTAGGTGGACGGCCAGGGGTTGTTGAGCATCCACTGGATGACGCCCGTAGACGTGTATTTGTTCCGGGCGTACGCCTCGAACATGGCGCGCTCGCCGTCATAGGCCATCGCCTGGGATTTCCGCAGGTAGTCCTGCAGCCCGGTGGGCGTGCCATAGGTCCTGTTCATCGCCTCGTGATAGCGTTCCATAGTCTGGAACCGTTCACCCGCGCTGTGGTACTGCCAGTATTGGTCGACAGGCCAGAGGTGCTCCGGCGGCAGCATTTTCTTCAGGCTCTCCAGGGGCGGGATCGCCGGGCCGGGCCCGGTCTCGGTGTTGAAGCCGAAAGCGCCGCCCCATTTCCGGTCGTGATCCGTGAGCCAGTAACTGGGAGGCTCGTAGTCGTACGGCCCGGTCATCTTCACGCCGGACGGCCCCGTCACGGTGGAAGCGGCCTCCGCAGCCGAATTGATGATGGGATTCGGCCAGGCCACTTCTTTGAGCGTTTGACAATAGGCGCTCTCGACAGCCGCCGGGGGCGGGCCATCGCTGCCGTTGAGCCAGACGAACATGCAGGGATGGCTCCGCATTCTCAAGATCTGCGTTCGGAGCTGTTCGGTCGCGACGTGCAACGTTCCTGGGCCCCAATCCTCCCATCGTTCCCAGATATCGCAACAGCACCAGCCGGCCATCACGAGAATGCCCTGCTCATCGCACAAATCGAAGAACCGGTCATCCTCCAGCATCGCTTCGAGCCGGATCGTGTTCAGCCCCATATCCAGGACGTAGCGGATCTGAGCCTCGAGCCGCGCGCGGGAGGGGCGCAACATCAGGTCCTGCGCCCACCCGGCGCCGCGGATCAGGATTCTCCGGCCGTTGACAAGAAACACCCGATAGCCCTGGCCCGTGAGCTCGGACGTCACCTCGCGTATCCCGAACCGGACACGCTGTTCATCCGACGGACTGCCTCCTTCGAGGAACCGCAGGGTCAGGTCGTGCAGGTGGGGTGTGCCCATCTCGACGGGCCACCACAGTTTCGGGTTTAGCACCTTCAACTCAGGGAACTGGTCGCTCCCCAGGCTAATCGATCGCGACTCGTTCGGTTGCAGCGTCACATCCTGCCGGATAGTGACGCGATCCACCACGGCTTCGACGACGCCGCGGACGGTTTTCGCCGAGGCGTTGTGCAACTGGGACATCACGGTCAAGTCGGCCCGCTTGAGCGATCGGTCGGGGAAATGCGTGATCACCTGCGGGTGGCGCACCGACACGGTTCCGGTCGTCGTCAGGTACACGTTTCCCCAAACACCCATGCTCTTGTCCGGGGGCGTCGGAGCCCAGTCGACCCAGTTGATGCCCAGCTCCTTTTCGGTCGGTGCGAAGACCTCGAGGGCGAGTGCGTTGGGTTCTCCCGGACGCAGAAAACACGTCACATCGAACTCGTAAATGCGATAGGCCCCCTGGACGTCATTGGAGGCGGCCAGGCTGCGCCCATTCAGCCAGATATTGGCGCGGTAGTTGATCCCTTCGAAGTGCAGCCACATGCTCCTGCCCGCATGGCCGCGCGGCACCTGAAACTCGGTGCGGTACCACCACGAACAGGCGTAGGGGCTGTCTTTGTCCATCGGCAGATTCGAGAACGAATTCAGGCCGATGGGGTACGTCATGCCGGGGAACTTGCGCAGGTTCATCCCAACGTAGGGATCCGGGAATTCGCCGGCCGCCACCTGTGCAGCCACAACGGTTGCGGGGACCTTGGTGCTGTACCACCCTGTCGGCCGGAAGGTTGTCGAGGAGATGATTTCACCGCGATCCGTAACTTTGCGGGAGGATTGCAGCGACCAGGCCTCGCGGAGCTGCAGACGCGAGGCAGCGGGCAGCGGCGCGGCAAACCCGGCGAGCAGGAATACCGAAACGAGAATGCGCATGGGGGCCTCCAACCAGAGGCCCCCGATGTTACCACGTTGGTGTGGTCGGCGGGTGTGGATGCAGCGGTGTGGCGATCCAGCGAAACTCAGACAGCGTGCCGAGGCACCGCACTCCATATTTTGGAGTGCGGCGGCTGGACGCCGCTGTGGGGTCGGCGCCTAGGCGCCGACCGTGCGCAGCTGCCTACCGGCGCAGCGAAACTCAGAGAGCGGTGCCGAGGCACCGCACTCCACATTTGCGTCGCGACGGCGACATTTTTTCACTTCTCGAGCCTTCGAGTTCAGCGGGCCTGTTGCACGGTCACGGTGCGGTTCTGGGGTTCGCACCGGGCCACGACGTGGTGGCTGTCCCCGATGGAGATGGCCGAAGAGAGCTCTTGCCCGGCGTACTTTCCCGAGTTCCACCGGAACAGGACCGTGTGGGCGCCGGCGGCGAGCCTGGGCACGCGCGCCGGATATGGCCCGGGGAGCCGGCTGCCGTCCAGGAGTATCTCGCACCCTTCATAGGCGTCCTGCGTCACCTCGAAGTAGGCGCTCCCTACCCCTCCATCGACCGGCATCGGTGCCGGGAAGGGTTGCTCCGGCCCCGCGCCGTCTGCCGCGCGCGGCATTTCCACCGCGGTGTGCCGGCCGGCCACGCGTTCGGCTACCAGCAGGGGCTCTGTCTTCGCCGGACGCGGCGTTTTCCCCTTGCCCGATCTCTGCTCGGTAAGCTGCCCCCTGATGGCAAGGGCCGCGGCGTTGGCGGGATCGATCTCCAGCACCCTGCGGAGCGTCGTCTCGCTCTCGGCGAACTTGCGCTGCGCCCGCAGGGACTGGGACTCGACGAGCAGGACCTCGACCGCCCTGCGGCTGCTCTCCCCGTCCGTTTCTTTCGCCACGGTCGCTTCGCCCCCCGGCCGCGGTGCGTCAGGGCGGCTCAACAGCACCAGCGCCGTGAGCAGCAGCGCAAGAGTGGCAACCGCAGGGAGACCCAGTCGCAGTGCCGGGTGGAGGGCCCTCGCCTGCGCCAACAAGACCGTCGACTCCAGGGGCGGGACCGCAACCGCCGAAAGCTCGCGCATCTTGCTCGACCGGTGGGTTTCCCGACTTGCCCCCTGGGGCAGCTCACTGGGGTGGGGACGGCCCGACCCCGCCCTCTTTCCGGCTGCCATCCCTCCGGCAACGCACTCGTCGATGAGTTTTCTTCGTTGCGCGTCGATCTTCTCGAGCAGATCCCGGGGAGCAGTGCTGCTACCGTCGAGCTGGAGCGCCTGGTGCGCATTTTTTTCGGCCTTGGCGAAGTCGTTCGCGCCCAGGGCTTGGCGGCCGAGACCCACGAGGCGGTCCACCTCGCCGGAGGCCGCCGATTGGGCGATGACCGGACCGCCGGCGGGTTGCGCGGCGGCGGGCATGGCCGAGGTCGCCTCGAGCGGTTCTGCGGCTGAAGCTTCCCTGCGGATGGGAGCGGGTTCCGCGCGCCGCAGGGAGGCCCGGACCGCTCGGTCGTCGCGCGCCGGCTGCGGCGCGAGCTGCAATTCGCGCAGCAGCGAGCGGCAAGCTGCGCTCAGGTCCGACATGGATGAGTAGCGGCGGTTCGGGTCCTTGGCGAGGGCCGGGCTCAAGGCAGGCCAGAGGCCGGACGGCGCATCGGGAAAATGCCGGGCAAAGTCGGGCGATTCGTCGAACAGGACCCGGTCGAGAGTCTTCTGCAACGTCTTGTCACGGAACGGGTGGGTCCAGGTGAGGAGTTCATACATAACGATGCCCGTCGAAAAGATGTCGCTGCGGCTGTCGCACTTCAGGCCGCGGATCTGCTCCGGGGACATGTACATGGGAGTGCCCAGGCGGACGCCGGACTCGGTCAGGCTGGAAGCGGGGATGTGGGCAATGCCGAAGTCCAGGATCTTGGCGTTCCCGGACGGGCTGATGTGAATGTTGCCGGGCTTTATGTCCCGGTGAAGAATCCCGTTGTTGTGGGCGTGAGCCATGCCCTCGGCGACCTGGGCGATGATCGAGAGCTTCTGCTCCAGCGACATCGGAGTTTTTTCTTCGATGATCTTTTTCAAGTCCTTGCCGTCCAGCAACTCCATGGCGATAAACGCCGTCTCGCCTTCCTCCCCCATGTCGTAAACCGCGACGATATTGGGGTGGTGCAGGCGCGCCGCGGACTTGGCCTCGCGGTAGAACCTGAGTTGGAGCTCGGGATTCTGGCCTATTTTCGCCCTCATAGTCTTGAGCGCGACATGCCGCTCCAGGACCTCGTCGTATGCGGCGTACACGGTTCCCATGGAGCCCCCGCCGATTCTGTCTCCGAGTGCGTACTTGCCCAACCTGGTTTTCATGGGTGCCATCCCGCACAGCGAGTGGACGGACGGTCGTCCGCCAGTGTGTTGCCGTCGAAAGTGCCCTGCTTGGGAACCCGCCTGACCCGCAACCCGAGAGAGGATCAGTACGGGGTGAATGTCTTAAATATGCACTTCGAGGTTACGCAGATGCAAAGATTTCTCGATCCCCGTGGACCAAAGTGGGAGTACGGAGACTCGACGCCGCCTGTGGCGGAGGGGAGGCCACCGATGCGGTGGCACCGCGGAACCCTTGGGACCTGCACGCCACGATGCCGTCGTCTTTCGGCTCGAGTGCGGAACCTATATCGCGGTTGAAGAGCCGACCGTGCGGGCGAGTATGGCGGACCTGGAAATTCAAAGGGACCATGAAGAATTCAAGATTCACCGATCTCGAACTCGAGGTGCGGGGAGCGGGGCGTTGGGGGCGGTACGTTCGGCACCGGCTAGCAAGCTCTGCAGATCGCCGAAGTCGACCGGTTTGGTGAGGTGATGATCGAATCCTGCTTCCTTCGAGCGGCGACGGTCCTCCTCCTGTCCCCAACCCGTTAACGCTATCAGCGTAATCTTGCTGCCTCCCGGCTGCATCCTGATGCGACGAGCCGCCTCAAAACCGTTCAATTTTGGCAAACCAATATCCAGCAAGACCACATCCGGTCGGAACGCGGCAGCCGCTCCCACAGCTTCCAAACCATCGTGGGCCATGCGTACCTCGTTGCCCATCATACGAAGCAACATCACCACGCTTTCCGCCGAGTCCTCGTTGTCGTCCACCACCAAAATCCGCCGCCTGCAGGTGGTAGCGGCTTTCGAACCCTTGGGTGCCGGCCCTTGTGTCCCCGGGTTCTCGGACTCGATGGCGCAGGGAAGACGCACGATGAACTCGCTGCCCTTGCCAAGACCTTCGCTGTGCGCCTGCGACGGTTCCGCCGTGCATTTCGACTAATCGCTGCACCAGGGTCAGGCCGATGCCGAGCCCGCCCTCGGAGCGCTCCAGGGAACGCGTCCACTTGCCCGAACAGCTCGAAGATCCGGGATAACATTTCAGCGGGGAATGCCAATGCCGGAGTCCCTGACTCGAATCAGGACTTGTTCTCCCTCTCGCTCCGCGGTCAGCCAGATGCGTCCACCCTGGTCCGTGTACTTGGCGGCGTTGTTCAGCAGGTTCATCAGCACCTGGGCCAGCCGGGTTGGATCCGCATCGAGATGGATCGGCTCCGGGGGAATCGTGACGGTCAGCGCATGGCCCCATTTTTCAATGAAAGGGCGACTGGCTTCGACGGCGCTGTTCACCACCGTAGCCAGGTCCACCCGCTCCTTGCGGAGTTCGATCTTGCCCCTGGTTATGCGGGAAATATCCAGCAAGTCATCAACCAGCCTGTCATCTGCTGTACCTGCCGGTCGATCACATCCCTGGCCCACTGTAAATCCGGTAGCGGGGAGCCGTTGAGTTGAAGGATCTTGACCGCATTGCGAATAGGGGCGAGGGGGTTGCGCAGTTCGTGCGCCAGCATCGCCAGAAACTCATCCTTGCGCCGGTCGGACTCCCTTAGTGCCGCCAGGAGGCTCATGTTCTCCACGGCGATGGCCGCGCGGCGGGCGAGATCTTCTGCCGCCCGCACGTCGTCCGTGTTGTAGATCCGGCCCGACTCACCTGTCACAAACGTGAGTGCGCCCAAAACCGTTTCCCGTGATTGAACGGGGACACAGATGTACGACTTGAAGCCCAACTCACGCAGGAGCCGAAGATGCTCTTCATCCCGGGCGAATTCCACCAGGAGCGAATCGGGGATCTCCGCCATCCAGTCGGGCTGGCCGGTACGCAGCACCTTTACCGCACCGTGGGAGTCCGATGGGCAGGGAGGATACCGCCGGCCCAATTCCCGGGATGCCTGCACCTTTGCGGGGGCGGCATGCGTCACGGACAGCCGCCGAAGCGAGCCATCGCCTTCCTTCATGTCCACGACAGACCAGTCGGCAAAGAAGGGTACGGCGATACTGGCAATCTTCTCGAGCATGCCCTCGCCATCCGACAGTTCGGCCAGGGTTGCGCTGGCCTCAGCCATGAAGCGTGTGGTCTGCTCGGCCCGCTTACTGGCCGTGATGTCACGGGCGATCTTCGATGCGCCGATGATCCTGCCATCTGCGCTCTTGATTGGCGAGATCGTCAGGGATACATCAACCCGGGTGCCATCCTTCCGGAGGCGCTGCGTCTCAAAATGTTCGATGCGCTCGCCCCGCTTGAGCCGCCCCATAATCTCCGGCAATTCGTCCGGGTGGCCGGGAGGGATGAGAATCGAGATTGGCTTGCCAACGACCTCCCTGCCGGAGTACCCGTAAAGCCGCTCCGCGCCCCTGTTCCAGCTGACGATGATCCCGTCGAGGGTCTTGCCGATAATGGCGTCGTCGGACGACTCCACGATCGCTGACAGGCGCAGGTGTTCCTCAGCCGCCTTGCGTGCCTCGGTCACGTCCCGGAAAATCAGAACTACGCCCGAGGCATGGCCCGTTTCGTCACGGATAGGGGCGGCGCTGTCGTCGATGGCACGCTCGGTGCCGTCCTTGGCCACGAGGACCGTGTCGCGCGCCAGCCCCACGATACCGCCTTCCCTCAGCGCTCGGGTGGCGGGGTTCCCCACCGGCTGATGGCTGTGCTCGTTGACAATGCGGAAAACAGCATCCAGAGGTTTTCCACGCGCTTCCTCCAGAGTCCAGCCGGTGAGAGATTCAGCCACCGGGTTCAGCGAGGTCACAACCCCTTCGGCGCCGGTGGTGATCACGCCATCGCCAATGCTGAAGAGAGTGACGCGCAACCACTCTGCTTGGCTTTGCAGAGCCTCTTCTGTGCGTCTCCGCTCGGTGATATCGCGAAAGCCCCAAACGCGCCCGACGTTCCGCTCTCCGACGGACTGGATCTTTGAAAATCGCTCAAAAACCCTCCCATCCGCGAGTTCCAGCAGATCATAGCTTTCCGGAGGCGAAGAGGAACAAATGTCCTCAATCCTGTCCAGGAACCGCCGGGGATCCTTGAACTGCTGGCAGGAAGCTTCAATCAGCGGCCCTTGTTCCCGCGAGTTCATTATTTCGAGGGGTATCCGCCACATCTCCACATACTTCTGGTTGAAACCCGTCACGTTGCCGGCGCCGTCCGTCACCAGGATCCCGTCGGTCGTGGATTCCAAGGTTGCGCGCATCATCGCGAGCGAATGGGCAAACTCCCGCGTCGTCAGCTCCAACGCTTCCTTTGTTTGTATGAGTTCCCGCTCAGCACGCTGGCGCTCGGCCAGAATGCTCTGGGCGTCCTGCAGCATCACGGAGCGAAGCAGCTTCTCGTCGTCGTTTGACGCCATTACCCGCCTCCGATTATGTCCGCTGCCAGCGCGGTGCCGGCCACATGAGACTCACCGCTGAGGGTGAAATCACAGCTTGCTTCACCGGCACGTGGGGCATATCGCAGGGGCACCTCCAGATAGCTGTCTGCACGCCTCTGGTAAGGGAACGGGCCGAAACCGTCCGGGGCCGTAGTAGGGAGTCCGTGGACACAGTACGTCCAGGAATATTGATACTTCGCCGGTTCGCCGTCGCCGATTACCGGGGAACCTGGGGCCTCGAACCGCTCGATGGTGTCTGGAATCGCCGCCTCGTAGAGCGGGGCCCGCGCCGCGTCGGTGCCATCCCTTGCCATGAGCGCATCGATCAGCCAGGAAGGCCTGGGAATGCTCCCGATTGGCTCGGTTGGGATTTTCACGCTTACAGCTCTTTCTTCCGGTTTTGCGGGCCCGAGTGTCCCCCTTGCGTCTGTCTATTGGTTTAGCAGGATTGTCGATCTTGTACAATGACGAGGTTGCGACTCAGGACGCTTCGCCACGATTTCCCGTTGCTCGACCTCGCGCGAGGAGGCTGATCCGATCTTGACCCGGCTGATCCGTGAGAGCCGGGGAGCGGGTTTGGGCGGTGGGCGACCTTGCTCAAAGCGGCGCTGGACGGCGACCGGGGCCCATGTCCCGCTAGAGCGCAGCCAGCACGTCGTTCATGAGGCGCTTGGAGCCTTCGACTCCATCCCACGGGCCGTGTTCGTACTCCAGGCAGATCGTGCCTTTGAATCGGTGTGCATTCAGGATGCTCACGCAGCGCGCTATGTCGTTCCAGTCCTTCTCCGGCGTCTTCCAGCGATCCCAGTACTTGGCGTGCACGTGCGTGTGCGTATAAGGCATCACCGCTTCCAACCCGTGAAACAGGTGATATTCGTTCTCCCAGTTGCCGAAGTCGGGCGTGCATTCGCAATAAGGGTGATTCACTTCATCCATGATGATGCGGATGTTCATCGGGTTGGCGCAGAGCCCCCAGTGGTTTTCGATCGTGATTCTCACGCCGACCTTCTCGCCGTAGTCCGCCAGCTCCTTGAACGATTCAATGCACTTTTTCAGATACACCACGATTTTATCGTTCTTGGGATACCCGGTTTCATGCGGGGTTGCTTCGGGCATGATGCGCGTCCCCGAGACGCCGGTGTTCGCCCGCATCGTCTTGGCTCTGAGCATGGCGGCCGCGTCCATCCAGATCTTGGCCGTTCGGATGCCTTCCTTCCTTTTTTCGTCGTCGGGGTCGGCGAGGTTCTGCGGCGCGTTGTTTGAAATGTGCTGGCAAACCGTCTTCGTATTCTCGATGTTCGCGCGCAACTTTTCGAGCCATTTCCTGGATGACGGGGCCGAGGGATCCCAGCGATAGGAGGTGAAGACGCGTCCGTCCCTCTCAGACTTCGTCTCCGTGTACTGAGACTTGTCGCTCACGTCGCCGAACACATCCGACCAGAGATCGAGATGATAGACGCCGGGATAGGTATCCTTGGTCCATTGAGGAAAGTCGAGCATGGTGATCTCGCCATATTTTTTCTTCATGGCGACTGTTTCTTCACTGGGCGGTCGTTGGCCGATGCTCTTGAACAAAAACCGGGGCGGCCAGCAGCTGGAAGCGATGCGTGAGAGCTTCTCTTCTGCGGTGAGCTGACGCATGACAGACGAAGCCTGCACGGAGGGCAGGCCGCCCAATAATGTCCCGGCAGCAGCCCCCAGCGCTGCTGTTTTAAGAAAGTCTCTGCGGTCAGTCATGTTTCCCCCCTGTCAGAGTTGGAGCTCCCAATCTAACTCAAAGCTGCGCAGACGCAAAGGCTCCAGAGCGAGAGCGTGGACCCGCTGACGGGGAATCGATTGGAACCGGATATGAACCGGTTTCGAGGTCTCTCGTTCCAGGAGGGATCGGGTCTTGGAACCAAGAGTCCTATAAAGGCGAATGAGCTACTTGCCACGGAGGACACTGAGAACACGGAATTGTTGAGCTTCAGTGTCTTCGTGGCTGCCCCTTCTTTACACGGGGTTCTGGCGCTTCTTGATGAAACGGTAGATCAGCAGAACGATGATAGCGCCCAAGACTGCAGCGATGAAGCCGGCGGACTGCCCTTCCTGGTACCAGCCCGCGGCTCGTCCCAGGAAGGTCGCGATCAGCGCGCCGCCGATGCCCAAACCCGTGGTGATCAGGAATCCACCGGGGTCCTTCCCCGGCATCAGGAATTTTGCCACAGCGCCGGCGATGAAACCGATGATGATCGTCCACAGCAGATGCAGCATGTTGCCTCCTTTGTGGTTTGTGGTGGCTTGCTATCGTTTGAAAAGACGGGATGCCATTCCGAGCACGTCGTCCACTACGGACCCGTCGTGGCCGGCGTCCAGAAACTGAGTCAGCATCCCCATCAGACCTCCGGCGGGCGCACCGGCCGGTGCGGCGCCAGGGGCCACGCTGTTTTGGCGGCTGAGCATCCCCATGGTCATCGCCGCGACGATTGGCAACATCTTCTTGAGCACGTCGGCGCTGACCCCGGAAGTGGCAGACGCCTGCTGGGCCACCTGCCGGCTGACGTCCTTGCTGCCGAGAA
Organism: uncultured Acidobacteriota bacterium; assembly: GCA_963773605.1. Classification (GTDB taxonomy): domain Bacteria; phylum Acidobacteriota; class UBA6911; order UBA6911; family UBA6911; genus CAVZBT01. The sequence goes on along the minus strand of CAVZBT010000015.1, from coordinate 58,225 downwards.
TGTGACCCAGGATGCCGTTGCCGTCGCGGACGGTCTCCTCCTGGCCCAGCATCGACGGATCTTCCAGGTAGCGCTGGTGCCCTCCTCCCGCCAGGGCGCCCAACAGACCGTCGAGCCCCCCGGGGGCCGATGCGTTGCGCGCCAGCCCCTGGCCGAGCGCCGGCAGCAGGCTCGAGATGGCCGAGGTTGCCTGGTTCTCATCCAGCCCGAAATTCTGGGCCAGCTGGCGGACCGCGCCGCCGCCGCCCTGGTTCAACAACATGTTCAGCAGGTCCATAACACCCTCCTTCCGATTGCCTTAGTCGCAATGCTAGGCTGCAATTCGGTATAGAGTCAAGAATGCCATTCGAGTCCGATTTGGAGTGCGGCGTCGAGCCGCCGCTGTGGCATTCCCGGACACGGTCACATCGGGCGGCGTCGAGCGGCGTCGAGCCGCCGCACCCCGCACCCGCCGGTCGGCGAAGTTCTTGGGTTTTTCACACCTTCGCTTGGAGATTCCTGGATGGCCGCGCGGCATCGAGGCGGGGGATAGTAAACTGAAACGCAGTCCCGCGCCCGAGCTCGCTGGCCACCCGGATCGTCCCGCCATGCAGCTCCACGAGGCTCTTGGCGATAAACAGGCCGAGGCCGGTTCCCATCTTCTCCGTCCGCTGTGCCTGCCAGTACGGGTCGAAAATGTGGGGCAGTTCGTCCTCGGGGATACCGGGCCCCGTGTCGCAGACCCGGAACTGTACGTCCTCCCTGGACGGGTCCGCCTGTACCTCGATGACACCCCCCTCCGGCGTGAATTTGACGGCGTTGGTGAGCAGGTTCGACAGCACCTGCGTGAGCCTCGTCGGGTCCGCGCGCACCGAGGTCACCCCGGGAGCCACGCCTCGCTTTATCCGAATCGATTTCTCCCCCGCCATGGGCCCGATCAAATCGATCGTCTGATCGACGATTTCCTGGACATCGCACTCCCGCAGCTCGAGGCGCACGTGCCCCATTTGGAGCTTGGCCGACTCCAGCAGGTCCCGGATGAGCTGATTCATCAGGCCGGCGGCCCGTCGAATCCGTTCCAGGTGGCGCCTGAGCATCTCTCCCTGTGTTTCGTCGAACATCGTGGGGATGGAATTCAGCAGTGCCAGCGACCCCAGGGCGACGGTGTTCAGCGGGTTTCTGAGCTCGTGCGACACGACGGCCAGGGCTTCCTGCCGGGCCGTCGCGGCCTGCTGATAGGCGGCGCCGCGCGCCGCGACCCGCCCGTGATGCACCATGATCACGAACATCCCGGCCCCCGCGGCGCCAATCACCAGCAGCATCATCAGGGTGAGTTTTCGGATGGTGTACCAGGATTCGTACGCCTCCGCCACGTCCATCTCGGTCGCCAGGCCTATCCTCAGGTGGCGGTCCCAAACCCATGCACCAATCACCGGGATACCCCGGTGATCGCGGTAGCCCTGGAGATCGACGCCCGATTCGCCTGCGATTGCGCTGCGCGCCATGCGAGTCAAGGGCCACGATGTGCGCGGGCCGTCGCCGGGAACGCGGAGCTGCCTCAAGAGGACGCCGGGGCCGTCGCTGGATGGGTCGCGTTGGCCGTCAAACCGGTTGTCGGTCAGGACAAGGGCTCGACGGTCAAAGGCGTACGTCAGGCCTGAGCGGCCCAGGTGTCCGAGACGTATGATCTTCGTGAAATCGCGCGCGGGGTCGAGCGTAACGATAAGCGCTGCGATGACGCGGCCCGACTTCCCCAGGATGGGTGCGGCGACGATCATGGCCGCTTTGAGCGGGGGTCCACTCCTGGGGTTGCGGCAGGAAAGGGAGCCCGATGGCCGGTGTCCCGCCGAGCGCGGCGGCAACGGTCGCATCGTCGCCGCGCACGGCGTCGTCGCGGCCGACCTCCTCGTCACGGTCAGCGGCAATCTGGACGCCGCTTGGGGCTTCGACGGCGAAGTCGGTGAAACCATATTCCTGCAGCGCATGGGACAGCAGCTGGCGCACCTGCCGCCCGCTGGCCGGGACAAGCCGGGTGCCGAGGGACTGCGCGTCGAGTTGCGCCTCGACGGCGGAACACAGGGCCTCCGATCGAGCAAGCACCGACACGTCGGTCTTGGTCGCTTCCATCCAGATGGCCATGGCGTTCTGGCTCGTGCCGAGGACGGCCTGCAGCGAACTCCCGAGCCGTTCGGCCATTTCCGCCTTGATATGGTAGAGGGTCCACAGAACGGCCGCGGTAGTGATCCCGATCAGCAGCACAAACGCGAGGCTAAGCCTCCACTCATGTCCGAGACTCCGCGGCACACCCCACCCCTCGGGATCAATTATATGCCGCCGGTATATGCCGCCGGTCAATTATATGATGCCGGTCAATTCCTTGTCACAGTGAGGCCCGAAAAGCAGAAACCCGCCACGGGAAAGCACTGAAGCCGCGATTCCGCCGAGTCTTCGTGCCTGGATTGAGATCAGCTCGCGCACTCCTCTCCGAGGCCTTTGATGTATCATGGATCTGTTCTCAGGCCAGGAAGGCTCACGATGTATACCGCTTATTTCGGCTTGAAGGAGCCTCCGTTTTCGCTGACTCCCGACCCGCGCTACCTCTTTATGAGCGAGCGACACCGGGAGGGGCTTGCCCACCTGATTTATGGCATTCAACAACCCGGAGGCTTCGTTCAGCTGACCGGCGAAATCGGATGCGGGAAAACCACTCTTTCCCGGTGTCTGGTCAAGCAGCTCCCGCCCGAGACGGACGTCGCGTTGATTCTGAACCCGCGCCTGACGGCCCTCGAGCTGCTCGCGACCGTCTGTGACGAGCTCCGGATCCCGTACCCGCAGACCGGCAGCATCAAGGTCCTCATCGACGCGTTGAATCAGCGCTTGCTGGATGCCCACGCGCAGGCCCGGCGGACGGTGCTCATCGTCGACGAGGCGCAGAACCTCGACAGCGACGTCCTGGAGCAAATCCGGCTCCTGACCAACCTCGAGACGTCGCAGGAGAAGCTTCTCCAGATCATCCTGATCGGCCAGCCGGAGCTCCTGTCGCTTCTGGAGGGGAAGAAGCTGCGACAGCTCGCGCAGCGCATCACGGCGCGCTATCACCTGCTCCCCTTGTCCAGGCGCGAAACCTATGCGTACATCCGGCACCGATTGCTGGTTGCCGGCTCGAGCGCCCCGCTCTTCACTACACGGGCAATGCGCCAGGTGTACCGCCTCTCGCGCGGCGTGCCCCGTCTGATCAATGTCATTTGTGATCGTGCCCTGCTCGGGGCGTATGCGCTCGATAGGCGGAGTGTCGGCGCCGCCATCGTGTGTCGGGCCAGCCGGGAGGCGCGCGGCGCGGTTCTACGGCACTGGCGGCTTCGCCTCGCAGGGACTTTCGCGATTGCCGTCCTGGCGATCGCGGCCGCGGTCTTCTTTACTTCGGCCAACCTGCCGTTTCGCCGCCGAAATGCGGCGGCGGTGAGCGCGATCGGAAGCGTCGCTCGCTCCCCGGCAGACAAATCGGAGCCGACTCGTCCGGCAGCGGCCGGCAAACCAGCCGCAAGCGACGGAAGCGATCTCGGGCCGGTGGACGGTGACATCGGAGCCGGGGAATCCGCTTCGGGACCGGTCAAAGCGCCGAACGCAACGGTCATTGCCGGGCAGCAGCCGCGTAATCTTGCCAGTCCGCCCCAGGCAGGTCCGCGGCTCGCCGATCTTCTTGTCGATTCCTCGCCGGGTGGCGGCAACGCCTCCAGCTTTGCCAATCTCTTTGCTCGCTGGGGCATTAAGGCCCCCATGCGTCAGTCGGATCTTGGTTGCCAGGTGGTGCGTGCACAAGGATTTGAGTGTCTCTTCCAGGCAGGGAGTTGGCGCAAGCTGCGCCGCTATGATCTCCCGGCGATTCTCGAGATAGTCCTGCCGACCGGGCAGCGGCGCCGCGTGACGCTCGTCGGCCTGGGTGACGAGACCGCCACTCTCGCGATCGGGAACCGGGAGCACAAGTTCCCGCTTTCGGAAATCGACCGTGTGTGGGACGGTTCTTTCATCCTCTTGTGGAAGCCCCCCATCACGCCACGCCTGCTCTCTGTGGGTTCGCGGGGCGAAGATGTCAAATGGGTCCGACAGGCGTTCGATCGACTGGATGAAAAGACTCCGAGTTCCACGGCGTCGGACATTTATGACGAAAGCCTGCGTGGGCGGGTCCTGGCATTTCAACGGGATCAGTCGCTGATCCCGGACGGGTCTGTCGGCGCCGAAACGCTGGTGCGCCTTGCCCTTACCCTCGAGGGGCCGAACGCTCCCTCGATATCGCGCCACGGTCGCTAGGGGATAGGAACCGAAACCATGTCATACATCCTGGACGCGCTGAAGAAGGCCGAGCGAGACCGCGCCATCACGAGCGCGCCTGCACTCATGGCCGTGCACGATCTTCAAGCGACCGGACGGACTCGCCGGCTGGCTGTCGTCGGAGGACTCCTGTTATGCGCCGCCGCGGTCTTCTGGCTTCTTCTGAACTCTCTGGGCACGATTCACAGGCCGCCGCCGCGCGTCGGGGTCGAGCCCAATCGCGCCGCGGCCCCTTCCGAGCCGGAGCGGGCGGAAGGATCGACGCCCACGCAGGGCGAGCCCCCCGCTCTCGCGGCATCAGAGCCTGCCGCGCCTCCGGTGCCTGAGCCTTCCCATGATGCCCCCGTGCGCGCGCTCCCGGAGGCAAGGCCAGGAACGCGCTCCGCCGCCGCAGCCCCTCTGCCGAAGGCTGAGATCTCCCCAGTGCCGCCGGCTGCCCTCCCTCCCACCGAGGTGGCACCACCCCTGCCGCCTGCTGCCAGTCCAGCAGCCAAGACGGTGTCGCTGCGGGAGGCCACGGCCGGGATGAAGATGAGCGTCCTGGTGTATGCCGAAGCCCAGGCGGATCGTCTCGTGTTTATTAATGGCAAGAGATACGCCGAGGGGGATTACGTGGACGAACTCTACCTGCTCGAAAGCATCACGCTGGATGGCGCGGTGCTGAGCTATGGCGGAGAGAAAATCCTCTTGCGCGCGGGAGCAAAGTGAGGTTACCGAAAGATTTCGAGCCGCCGCACTCCACACAAGGGTGAGCCGCAGGGCGGCGAGGGTCAGTGTCTTCGAGACTTCGAGTCTTCGAGATTCCTGCCTACCAATCCGTGGTGGATGGCAAAAAGGGCCAGCTCGAGACGGTTATATGCGCCTACCTTGTCAAAAACGTTCGTCAGATGGTGTTTTACCGTATCCTCGCTGATTCTGAGCCTCCGCGCAATCTCCTTGTTGGAAAACCCCGACACGATAGCCGACACGATCTCCATTTCCCGCTTCGTCAGCCCGAAGTTGTCCCCGCGCGGCCGCGCCACGCCTCCCTTGCCGGCATTTGTTCCGGCCCGGGTCGACGCGGCTTCGCTGCCCAGCCAGCGCCTGCCCGCGCTGACCGTGCGAATCCCCTGTATCAGCGCCGTCATGGCCGAACTCTTGTGCACCACTCCACGGGCCCCCTCCCGGAACGCCTCCGCCACCTCCGCCGTGTCCTCCGGCCGGGCCAGCACCAGGGAGCGCCACCGCGCATCCCCGCGACAAAGCGAGCGCAGCACTTCCGGCTTCTCCGCCCCGGGGAGCTGCAGGTCCAGCACAACGATGTCCGGGTTCAGCTCAACCGCCAGGGCCACGGCCGCCGGCCCATCGTCCGCCTCGCCGGCGACCACAAAATCGGGCTCTTGCGCGAGCACGTGGTGCAAACCACCCCGGAGAATGCCCTGATCTACCGCAAGCAGTATGCGAACCGAGGCCAAGGTCTCGTATCCTGGAGTTCTCTTAGATATGGGTCCGGCACCGAAATGCTAGCCTATTAGTAGAATCCGGCTTTCACAAGCGAAAAATGCGAAGTGCGCATCGTGTCGCGCAAAACCGTATCGTCACGCGCGGATACCGGCGATTTCCACCAGCAAATTGCTATGATGTGAAAATGTGGATACTGGCTGCAGGGACTGGGCATGCCGACCCGGTCGGCGCCGGTTTTGCTGGCCCTGATCGCGATCCTGGGTGGGGCGAAACTGGGGGCCGAGCTTTTCGAGCGGTTGCGCATGCCCGCCGTCCTCGGGGAACTGGTCGCCGGGGTGGTGCTCGGCAACCTCATTCTGGTCAGCCCCGCCTGGGTTTTTTTCGAGCCGCTGCGGGCGGCGGCGATCGAAGCGGACTGGGCGGTCGTGATCGACGCGCTGGCGCGCATCGGGGTGGTGCTGCTCCTGTTCGAGGTGGGGCTGGAATCGACCGTGCAGGGGATGCTCAAGGTCGGGATCTCGGCGCTGATTGTTGCAGTCCTGGGCGTCATAGCCCCGTTTGTGCTCGGGTACTTCGTCAGCTCGATGTTTGTCCGGGAACTGCCGGCCGGGCTGGTCGGGATTGTCCCGCCGGGGTTCAACCTGCAGTATATCCATCTGTTTATCGGGGCCGTCCTGTGCGCGACCAGCGTCGGGATCACGGCCCGGGTATTCAAGGACCTCGGCAAGCTCCAGACCAAGGAGGCTCAGATCATTCTCGGGGCGGCCGTCATCGACGACGTGCTCGGCCTGATCATCCTGGCCGTGGTTTCCGGGATCGTTGCAGCGGCCGAGGCTGGGCAGCCTATGCAGGTGGGGTCGATCCTCGGGCTGGTCGGGTTGTCGATCGGGTTCCTGGGTGGGGCGCTGCTGATCGGGACACTCCTGATCCCCCGGGTAATGAGGCAGTTGTCCCGGATGCGCACGCGGGGCGTGATGCTGACGTCGTCGCTGCTGCTCGCGTTTGTGTTCGCGTGGGCGGCTAATGCGGCCGGGTTAGCGGCCATCGTGGGGGCGTTCGCAGCCGGGCTGTTGCTCGAGGAGGTGCATTTCCGCGGCTTCAAGGAGCAGATCCGAATCGAGGATCTGCTCCGGCCTGTGGCGGCCTTCCTGGTGCCAGTGTTCTTCGTGCAAATGGGGATACAGGTGCGGCTGGAGACGTTCGCGGATATGTCGGTCCTGGGGGTCGCGGCGGGGCTCACCGCCGCGGCGATTGTGGGGAAGCAGGTCTGCGGGCTCGGGGTGCCCCGGGGCTACGACCGGCTCACGGTCGGGGTCGGGATGATCCCGCGCGGGGAGGTCGGGCTGATTTTCGCCGGCATCGGGAAAAACCTGAAGGTGATCGACGACGCCACCTTCTCGGCCGTAGTCATCATGGTCATCGTTACCACCCTGTTTACGCCACCTCTCCTGAAATGGACACTCTCCAAAAGCAAAAGCTAGCACGGCCGACCACGACACGCGCCCATTCGCGCGCTGCGACAGCACGTTGCGCCTTGCGGAATACGGAGATTGGGAGGCTTCTCCTACTCGATATCGGCTGATAGGGGGGCGAAGACGGAGCGCTTCACGCCCGGGAAGGGAACATCCCAGCCTCGGACATCGTGCCAGAGGATCCGGTTGAGCCTGTCGCTCGGCACGGCGTCCGGGACGTCCCAGCGCATGCGGGCGCTGTCGAGCGCCGCCTGCCGGGCGCGCCCGCGCAGCGCCTGGGCCTCGGGATTGCGCTCGAACAGGTCCTGCCGCGGCACGACGGCCGTATACGGCTCGAAGTCTGCCTCGTCCGCGAAGCTCGCCCGCATGTCGTTCGCGATGAGGTCGAAGATGCGTCATCGGCTCGAGCCCGAGGATCAGCTCGATGGTCTTGAGCATGCTCTGGTGCGCGTAGAAGGTCGAATCGATCGAGCCGCGCCGCGCGTACGGGCTGATCGCCAGCGCCACCGTGCGGTGCCCGTCCACGTGGTCGACGCCGTTCTGCGCGTCGTCCTCGACGACGAAGATCGCCATCTTCTTCCAGAACGGGCGACCGGCTCAGCGCCTCGACGATCCTGCCCGAGCGCGAGGTCGTTGTCGGCCACCATCGCCTTCGGCGTCGAGGCGCCCGGGTTGGTGCCGTACGTGTGGTTGCTGGGCAGCTGCACGATGGTGAGGTTCGGCATCGACCCGCGCTCCGCCCAACCGCGCAGGTCCTTCAGGAAGATGTCCGCGCGGATCACGTCGGGCACGGCCGTGCTGTACGACGGGAAGTTCGGGCGAGAAGACCTTCTTCAGGTTCGGCATGTTGGGCTCGGCCGTCCAGGCGCCGTAGAAATCCTTCCCGGCCTTCCACTCCTCGAGCAGCGTCTTGCGTCGCGACGCCGGCAGCGGCGAGGCGCGGCGCGAACTCGCCGTAGACCGCGACGGTCTTCCCCTTGCGCAGCGCGGCGTCCCAGATGAAGCCGGCGCGGGAATAGGCGATCGGGTCGGTGCCGTCGAACGGGTAGCTGCGTCCCTGGTAGCCGGGCCAGAGCGTATAGGAGGTTTCATTGGCCTGCGTGACCCACTGATGCCCGTCGCCGCTGTTGCCGCCGGTGGCGTAGAAGTTGTCGAGCAGGACGAACTCGCGCGCCAGCTTGCGGTGGTTGTCGGAGACGTCTTCGCCGAACATGACGAGCGACGGGTCGCCGTTGCCCTTCGCCGAGGTCGCCGAAGACCTGGTCGTAGGTGCGGTTCTCCTTGATGATGTAGACGACGTGCTCGATCGGCGACGGCTCGCCCGGGCGCAGCGGGACCGCCTGCGGCGGCGCATCGCCCGACGGTGCCTGCGCGGCCCCGCGGCCTGCGAGCGGCAGCCGGTTGTTCTCGGCGACGGCCGCCGTGTAGTTCGCCAGCTGGGCCGCATCCGGCACCGGGATGATGTGGACAGTGCCGCGGTTGGCGTGCACGTAGCGCCGCCTCGGTTTGTCCTCACTCTCCGAGCCAGAGCCGACGCCGAGCAGGGTCGAGACCGCGAGCGACTTTCCGTCGGGACTGAGGGCGAGCGCGTTCGGGTACCAGCCGGTCGGGATCATCCCGCGCATCGTGCCCGACGCGGCGTCGAGCACGAGGACGGCGTTGATGCCGCCGCAGGCGACGAAGAGGGTCGCCTCGTCGGGTGACAGGAGCAGCGCAGTGGGCGCGATGCCGGCGACGGCGCGGTCAAACGGCTGCAGGGGCCAGGTCGCGACCGGTTTGTCGGTGCGGGTGTCCAGGACGAGGACGGTGTCGTCGTTCGTGTTGGCCGCAAAGAGCCGGTTGGACGCCGGGGCCGCGGCGAGCGCGGTCGGGTGCAGGCCCGCTTCGATGACTTTCTCCACCCGCATCGTTTCGAGGTCGACCTTGGTGATGGTGCCACTGGCCAGGACGCCGCGCGCGTCGATGACGACGCGGTCGGCCGCGGGGGACAAGCCGGTCGGGGCCGTCTGGTCGCCCGGCGACGGGGTGCGTCCGCCCCAGTTCGAGACATAGGCGTAGCCGCCGCCGGTGAGCGCCGCGGCGAACGGGGCGACCGGCACCGGGATGCTGCCGGCCAGCGCGTTGGTGTTCAGGTCGAACAGCGCCAGCTTGTTCGCGTGGATCAGGGGAAGGGCGAGCAGGCGCCGGCCCCTCTTGTCGTTTGAGCGCGCGAGGGCTGGCGGGCCGGCGTTCTTGCTGCCCAGTCCTTCGGTCAGCGCGGTGACGCCGCCGGCGGAGACCTCCATCAAGCTCGTTCCGCTCAGGAAGGTGCGGCCGGAGATGGGGTCGCACAGCAGCCCCTGCAGTCCCGGGGGTGCCTGGAGCGGGTGCGTCTGGCGCACCGCGTTGCGCTTCCAGTTGACGCGGTGGAGCCAGCCGCGTTGCCGGTCCCAGGTGACGACGAGAATCTCGTCCGGGTTGGCGGCGAACGCCAGCCCCCACACCTTACCCGCGAAGACCGACTGCACCCCTGCCGGCGTAATCGCCTGCCGCGTGGTCACCACCCCCGGATCTGCCACCTGAAAAAGCGCCAGCATGAGTGCCGATAGCATCGGAGTACCTCCGCGGAGCACCCTATCACAAACCAACGGCAAACTGCTTGCGGAGTGACAGGGCGGCGCCCAGGCGCCGCCCTGAAAGCGGCGTCGAGCCGCCGCACTCCAAAGTATGGAGTGCGGTGCCTGGGCACCGCTGTCTCGGTGTCGCTGGATCGGCAGGCAGCTCCGCAAGGTCGGCGCCCAGGCGCCGACCCCAAAGCGGCGTCGAGCCGCCGCACTCCAAAGTATGGAGTGCGGCGCCTGGGCACCGCTGTCTCGGTGTCGCTGGATCGGCAGGCAGCTCCGCAAGGTCGGCGCGCCAGGCGCCGACCCCAAAGCGGCGTCGAGCCGCCGCACTCCAAAGTACGGAGTGCGGTGCCTGGGCACCGCTGTCTCGGTGTCGCTGGATCGGCAGGCAGCTCCGCAAGGTCGGCGCCCAGGCGCCGACCCCATAGCGGCGTCGAGCCGCCGCACTCCAAAGTACTCGGCCGGCGGCTCCGCAAGGTCGGCGCCAGGCGCCGCCCTGAAAGCGGCGTCGAGCCGCCGCACTCCAAAGTATGGAGTGCGGTGCCTGGGCACCGCTGTCTCGGTGTCGCTGGATCGGCAGGCAGCTCCGCAAGGTCGGCGCCCAGGCGCCGACCCCAAAGCGGCGTCGAGCCGCCGCACTCCAAAGTATGGAGTGCGGTGCCTGGGCACCGCTGTCTCGGTGTCGCTGGATCGGCAGGCAGCTCCGCAAGGTCGGCGCCCAGGCGCCGACCCCAAAGCGGCGTCGAGCCGCCGCACTCCAAAGTACGGAGTGCGGCGCCTGGGCACCGCTGTCTCGGTGTCGCTGGATCGGCAGGCAGCTCCGCAAGGTCGGCGCCCAGGCGCCGCCCTGAAAGCGGCGTCGAGCCGCCGCACTCCAAAGTATGGAGTGCGGTGCCTGGGCACCGCTGTCTCGGTGTCGCTGGATCGGCAGGCAGCTCCGCAAGGTCGGCGCCCAGGCGCCGACCCCAAAGCGGCGTCGAGCCGCCGCACTCCAAAGTATGGAGTGCGGTGCCTGGGCACCGCTGTCTCGGTGTCGCTGGATCGGCAGGCAGCTCCGCAAGGTCGGCGCCTAGGCGCCGACCCCAAAGCGGCGTCGAGCCGCCGCACTCCACAATTCTCTGAAGACGCGCGGAAAAACGCTTACACTGGAAACGCGATGCACGAAGCGGAGTTTCTGAAGGATCTTGTGGTGGTATTCGGGTGCGCGGCGCCGGTGGTGTACCTGTTTAACCGCCTCCAGCAGTCGCCCATTGTCGGCTTCGTCGTCAGCGGCGCGGTGATCGGCCCGTTTGGTCTCAGCCTGATCGGCAATGTCGACAGCGTCAACACCCTGGCCACCGTTGGGGTGATGATCCTGCTGTTTTCGCTTGGCCTGGAGTATTCGCTCAAGAAGCTGATGGAGACCCGGGCCGCCGTATTCGTGAGTGGCCCGCTGCAGATGGCCGGGACGGTCCTCCTGGTGTTTCTCGCCACGCGCCGCTTCGGCGTTTCGACCGCGGCCGGCCTGGTCTGCGGCATCCTGGTCGGGGTCAGTAGCACCGCGGTGTTCATGAAGATGCTGTCGGAGCGGGGCGAAGTCGACTCGGTGCACGGGCGCATCGGGCTCGGCGTCTCGATCTTCCAGGACCTGTGCACGGTCCCGGCGATCGTGGCGATCCCGCTGCTCGCGTCGGGCCGGATGCAGGCGACGTCGGTCCTGCCGGCGCTGGGGAAGGCCGTCGCCGTGATCGCGGCGGTGGTGGTCGTGGCGCGCTATCTCTTCCCGATCGTGCTGGCCGGAATTCTGCGGACGCGCAGCAAGGAGCTGTTCCTGATCGCCTCCGTGTTCATGTTCCTCGGGACCGCCTGGGTCACGTCTACGGCGGGGATATCGCTGGCCCTGGGCTCGTTCCTCGCGGGCCTGATCCTGTCGGAGTCGGAGTACGGCCACCAGATTTTCGCGGAGGTGCGCCCGTTCCGCGACAGCCTCAACAGCCTGTTTTTCATCTCGCTCGGCATGTTGGTCGACCCGGGCGTCATCGCCCGCAACCTGCCGCTCATCCTCGGCATCACGGTGGCCGTGGTGGCGGGGAAGTCGCTGATTACGGCCGCCGCCGTCGCGGTCAGCGGCATCCCGCTGCAGGTCGGGATTCTCGCGGGTGTGGCGCTGTCGCAGATCGGGGAGTTCTCCTTCATCATGCTGCGGGAGGCGACGGCAAACGGCCTGGTGAGCGCGCGCGGGTATCAGCTGATCCTGGCGTCGTCGTTGTTGACGATGGTACTGTCGCCGGTGGTCTTCGGCGTCGCCCGGAAACTGGTCAGCCGCCACGATTGGCAGAGGCCCAGGCTGCCGCGCTGGGCGGAGCCGGAGGAGGCGGACGGGAATGCGGTTTCGCTCGAGGACCACGTCATCATCGCGGGGTTCGGGGTTGGGGGGCAGAATATCGCCTCCGTGCTCAAGGCCAACCGCATCCCATACATCGTGGTCGATCTCAATGCCCAGCAAGTCAGCGCGGCGCGGAAGGATGGGGAGCCCATCCTGTTTGGTGACTGCGCCAGCACCCACATCCTTGAAACGGCCGGGATCCGCCGGGCGCGGGTGATCGTGTTCGTGATCTCGGACCCGTTCGGCACACGCACCGCCGTCCGGGCCGCACGCGAGATGAACCCGGAGCTGGTCGTGCTGACCCGCACCAAGCGCGTGGCGGACATGGACGAGCTGTGGGACCTGGGATCGACGGAGGTGATCGCCGAGGAGTTTGAAGCTGCGCTTGAGCTGATGACGCGGATCCTGCGGGTCTACAACGCGCCGCGGGCCATGGTTGCGGCCGAGATCAAGTCGATCCGCGACCAGCGGTTCGGCATCTTCCGGGAGCGGCACACGACGGTGCCGCGCATCCGGCTCAGCAGCGACGTCGATGTGTACACCGAAACGTGGGATGTGCCGGCCGCCTGCCCGTGGAGCGGCGCGACGGTCGCCCAGAGCGGTCTGCGCGGCGCGACCGGCGCCCTGATCCTCGGCATCATCCGGGGCCAGGAGACGCTCAACAACCCGGGCCCGGACGAGCGCATCTACGCCGGCGACCGGCTTGTCCTGAGCGGCACCAAAGCCCAGCTCAACGCCGCCGTCTCGATGCTCACCCGGGCCGAAGTGGGCCGCGTCGGCTCGCCGCGGCCCGGGACTTAGCTCATCCTGTGGATCTCGCTGGAACATCTCTGCTGCAGCATGTTGGGGGCGGGGCGGGCCGACGCCCGCCCCTTCCGCCGCGCCCTAGCTGCTCTACGGCTCCGGGGTCGGCGGAATGAATTGAATTTCGTAGTTGACCCCGCTGAGCAGGATCAGCTCGTAATTCCCGCCGGCGTCCGTCTGTGCCAGTCCCGCGTAGCCCAGATCGGCTGCACCGGAAAGCTCCTTGGAGAAAGCCGAGACGCTCACGTTCTTCACTCCCTTCCCGGTGCTGTCGGTCACCTTGCCGGTGATCCGCACCTGGGCCGGGAAGGCGGGCAGGTTGAAATCGGAAACGGCGTCCGCACCGAGGGTCAGGTCGCGGGTGAGTGCGGGATAGCTCGCCGACCCGGCGACCGCGGTCGTGGCGCCCTTGAACACGGGCACACTCACGCCGATACCGTGCGCGCGGTTGGTGACGAGGCGGGTGTCGTAGCCGCCGCTGGCATCGAGCGACGAGCTGCTGCTGACGGGCGGGAAGACGCAGTCGGTCGGCTGCGGAATACCCGCGGATCTATCCTCCGCGAAGAAGAGCGCTCCCTGGGTGAGGACGGGAGTTCCGGCGACCTTGACGCTCCCGGAAAGGCGGGCCGTCGCGGGTGCGGTGAAATTGGCCGTCACGGGCGCGCTGTTGACGGTAGCCGCCCCGACGTTGTAGATCGAAGTGCTCTGGAAGCCCCCGCCGCCGAAGGCCAGGATCTGCACGCTTGCGACATAGCTGCCGTTCGGCAGTTGACCCTGGTAACTCCCGTCCGCCGCAAGGGGGAAGTTCCCCTCCACACTCTTGTCGGTCGAGGTGAAGGCCGCAAAGAGCTGGGCTGTCGGCAGCACGGCCGGAAGCCCGGTCACCCGGCCGGAGATGTCGAATACGGCAAGGGGAGGCACCGTGATGTTGTGCTGCGTATCCGCGGATACCGGGACGCTTCCCGGATCGGTGTAGGTGTACACGATCGAGCTGCCCGGGGCGGCTCCGGCCTGGGCGCAGCAGACGGTGAGCTGGTAGGTGCCCGCCGGCACGACCACCAGGTAATTGTGAGTCAGCGCGTTGACCTGCCCCTGGTACAGGCTCGAGCCCGACTTCGCCACGACCTGCTCGGCGATCGTCACCCCGGTTATGGTCCCGGTGAGCTTGAAGCCGCCGGGCAGGGTCTGGTCGAGCGTGGAGTCGCTCGTGGCACCGATCCCGGTCCGTTTCTGGGTCAGCAGGGGCCCGGCCTGCGGCTCGACGCCGGTGGCGGCTCCGGATGCGACCGGCAGGGTCGTGTAGGAAAGGGGCGCGGAGTGCTGCCGCAGGGTCAGGGCAGCGACTCCTCCCGTCGCCGAGATCGAGACCGAACCCTGGAAGTTGCTGGTCCCGGGAAACAGCTGAGTCACGAACTTCGCGGTGTGGCTCTTGGGCTGCAGGATCAGAGGCTGCGCCGTCGCCGCGACGCCGCCGTTGACATCGAGGAGCTTCATGTTCAGGGTGACCGGGACGCTGCCGGGGACGTAGAACGCGATCCCGGTGTCAAAGGAACCGGTGACGTCGACCGGCAGGGTCAGTTCGGTCAGGGCGGCGGAGTCCCCGACGCCCGCCTCGGTCTGGAACCCGCCTTGCGGGTTGAGCACGGTGAAGATGGCTGCCGCGCCCAGGGGGACGTTTGAGGTGATCCGAGCCGCCCCGGCCGCCAGGCTTCCGGTGCCATCCGTCTGCAGGAAGCTCGATGCTCCGGGCGCGAGCTGAAGGTTAAACGTGCTGTTGGTCCCCTGGCCCGCTATGGTGACGGGGAACGGCGTGCCGTCGTCCTTCGTCAGTGCGAGCGTGACGTTCGCGACCGAACCGGAAATGTTGAACAGGAGAAAGCTGGTTTTGAAGCTCCCGTCGCCGAAGGACCCGTTCGCCACCTGCGGCAGGTTGAAGACCGTACTCCCGGAGGAGCGCGAAACCGCCGGAAGCGACGTGTAGGACAGGGGCGGATCGTTCTGCCTCAGCCCCACGGCTCCGATCGGGGCCGAACTGGTGACCCTCAGGGTTCCCCGAAAGTTGCTTGTTCCTGCAAACAGCTGGGTCACAAATTGGGCCGTGTGCCCATTGGCGGGGAGGTTCAGTGGCGCCTGGCCGACCTCGGCGCCGGAGGCGTTGATCAGCCTGAGGGTCACGGTGGCCCCCGCACCCCCGATGTCGTAGAGCGCCACTCCCGTGTTGAACGACCCGGTTACGTCGACCGGGATGACGAAGTCCGTCAGGCCCTCGGAGTTCCCCACGCCGGCCTCGGTCTGAAAACTGCCGGTAGGGGTCGACACCGTGAAAACCGCAGAGACGCCGATATCCGCGCTTGTGCTCACGTGTGCCGCGCCCGCCACCAGGCTGCCGGCCCCATCGGTCTGCACGATCCTGGTGGCTCCCGGCTGCAGGGTAATCGCGAATTCGTCGCTGGTGCCGAGGCCAGGGATCGTCAGGTTGAGAGCAGCGCCCTGGTCGTTGGTCAGCTCAAGCCTGACCGTGACCGCCGTGTCGTTGGTGTTGAAGAAAACGAAAGTCGTACGGAAACTGCCCCCGCCGAAACTGCCGTTGGCCACCTGCGGAAGGTAGTAGTCTTCCGCCCTGGCCACCGCCGCGCATGCCAGAATTGACAGGAATAGCAGCTGAATCCGTGCTGATCGCATAGACCTCCTCCCTGATAGTGAAGTGAAACAAACCCGAGTTCCGCTGGTCCAAAATGCTATAGCAACACTGTGCCAGCCGGAAGAGCAAAGGGGACGGACCACAGCAAACTCATTATATGCAATGTTTAGCTCTATCCCGACCCTGGTAAAGAGGATTTATTCGCGATTCTTGGGCCCCAAAAATTGCAATAAGCACCCTCCCAACGAGGGTAGAGTGCTTAACTCGATTTTGAGAACCGACCGCATTTTTCGTCGGTTTTCGCACGTTTAGCATATAGACGGGCGTGATCTCGAAACCGCTTATAGTGAAAACCTACTCCCTTGCGGCTGGTTGGCGGCTACAGACGATAGCCACATGTTTCTTCGCATGACCCGGCGCAACTAAGTAAGGATGGCAAGGGACACCGGTATTGGAGCATTGTCGAGAACACCGTACCACGGACAGACGTGTAGTGCGGGCCGGCGCAGTCGGCGGCGCACGATGATCCACGTCCTCGCGAGTGCACTCCCATCTATCGGCGGATAAGACCGGGAAGCGAATGGCGCCTGCATCGGGACTGGCAGGGCAAGAGCCGGCTGCAAACCCGACATGGCATCCTCGTGCGGCGGAAGTTCACCGACTTGCACGTGCTTCACAAAGCGGCAAGAGTCGGGTTAAGCTCCAAAAACACGGCCGAAAATCGCAAATAAGGCCAATTTTGAACCCCATTTTCCCTGTAAACTATAGATGCTAAATAAGAATTCGGGTGCGTTCCCCTTCTAGCCGCCGAGCGCGGCGTGGAGCATGGCGCGGGTGTAGGCGACGTTGAAGGCGTAGCCGGCGTAGCCGCCTCCCCCGGGGTACTGCGGGCGGAACCGTGGGTACTCGCGGTCGTAGTCGAGGCCGCGCGCGTGCTCCGGGTAGATTAGGCGCGGGTAGCGCTGCCGCACCAGTTCCTTCATCACCGCGAACATGTTGACGTCGCCCTCGTCGATGAACACCTCGGTGTAGCGCTCGTACGGCTTCACCAGCTTGACGTTGCGGAAGTGCGCGTGGTTGATGCAGTCGCGCTCGCCGAAGTACCGGCACACGGCGACCGGGTCCTGCCCCATTTCGCGCACCACCCCGCAGTCGTAGGTGATGCCGTTGGCGGGGCTCTTTACGATGTCCACAAGCCGCTTCCACCCGTCGACCGTGCCCATGATCTGGTAGGACCCGCGGCTGAGCGGCGCCGGGGGGTCGTTCGGGTGCAGGGCCAGCCGGACGCCGGCCTGCTCGGCCACCGGCACGATCGCTTTCAGGAAATACGCGACGTTCGCCCACATTTCCTCGGCGGTGTGAGCGCCCTCCTGTTCAAGGGGCGGGAGGCCTTTCATCCGTTCGTAATCGAACCCGGTCCAACCGGCGCCGGCCCGCCCGGTTTCCTCGAAATAGCCTTCCATCGCCCGGTGCGCGTACCAGTTGTATTCGACGACGGGGAGTCCCGCCTTCCCGGCCGCGCGGATCGACTGGACGACCTTGTCGATTTCCTCGTCGCGCCCCGGCCTGGCGTAAATGGCGTTGTTGAACCCGGAGATCATGAGGTTGCCCAGCGTGAGCCCGTTGGCCTTCAGGCGGTCGATCCGCTCCTTGAGCTGGGTCGCGTCCCAGGGGATCGGCCCGCCGCCGGACAGGACGTGCTCGACGCCGAGCTGCCTGATCCTGCGGGCGACGGCTTCGTCGGTGCTCCCGGCCGGCACCTGGCCCCCCATCCCGGCCTCCAGGCAGATCTTGGGAATGCCCTTCTCATCCGCCGGCAGTTGCGCCGCCCCGGAGGACTTGGCTACCGCCGCCATGGCGGCCACTTCCATCAGCTCTCTCCTGGATATCCGCATAGAGAATCCTCCCAAAAACAAAACCCAGCCACGGAAGACACGGGAAAAAACGGAGAAATGCAATTCAAGAACTTCCCGTGTTTCGTCCCCACAATACCCGCGAGCACCGCAAGCCGCAACATCTTCAAGGTTCCCGAGGCTTCAAGTGGTTCTTGGACAAACCACGCCGTGTGCTAGAATTTTTTACAAGACGGACGGGTGTTAGGGCAAGTAGCGGGAATCCATCGAGGAGAAGCTTGACTATGAAAGGAACGACTATTCCTGCTGTGGCGATCTGTGTCCTCCTGGCCTTGGGCTTTCCGATCGGTCTCTGCGCTCAGCAGACCGCCTCCCTGGGTGGCCGCGTCATCGATCCGCAGGGCAACGTCATCCCCGGGGCCGTGGTCAGCGCAACCCTGAAAGCGACCTCGATTCGCCGTGCGGCAACGACCAACGAGGCGGGACTGTATGTCATCTCCAATCTGGCTCCGGGAGAATACGAAGTCCAGGCCACGATGAAGGGCTTCGCCCGGAAGGTCTATCCTTCGGTGGGGCTGCATGTGGGGCAGGCCTCGACCATGGACATTGCACTGTCCATCGGCGACGCCGAGCAGACGGTCGTGCTGGTCGAGCGGGAGCAGGCTCCCCTGGTCAACACGACCTCCTCTGCGGTCGACGGGGTGGTGACGGCCCGAACCATCGAAAGCATGCCGCTGAACGGCCGGAACTTTCTCGAGCTTGCGCTGCTCGTGCCGGGGAATTCACCGGCGCCGAACTTCGATCCCACCAAGACCAACACCGTCCTCATATCCTCGGCCGGCCAACTCGGCCGGGGCGGCAGCGTCACGATAGACGGAGCCGACGACAACGACGACGTCGTGGGTGGGCCGTTGCAGAACATCTCGCAGGATGCGGTTCAGGAGTTTCAGATCGCCACCGGCCGCTTCTCGGCGGAGACCGGCAGATCCGGCTCGTCGGTCGTCAATGTGGTCACCAAGTCCGGCAGCAACAGCCTGCACGGATCCACTTCTTTCTACCTGCGCGACCATCGCCTGCAGGGGCTCCCCGCGACGTTCGACCGCGCCAACCCCGCGCCTCCGTTCGATCGTGAGCAGTATTCGGCGGCAGTCGGCGGCCCGGTGGTGCGGGACCGCGCCTGGTGGTTCGGCTCGTTCGAGTACCGCAACCAGGATGGCGCCATGCTCGTCGGAAGGCGTGACCCGGAGAGCCGCACCATCCGGCGCGAGTTCGCGCAGGCTCCCCTGAACGACCTGCTGGGCACGGTGCGCGGGGACGTAAAGGCCAATTCCAGGGATCAGATCAGCCTGCGTTACTCGCTGCAGCGCGAGGACGACGTGGCGGCCAGCACCCTCATCCGCTCAATCGGCTCTGCGTCCGAACGGCAGGCCGGGCGGAACCGCCACCAGTCGTTCCTGGCGAACTGGACCAGCGTCGTCTCCGGCCGGGCGGTCAACACGCTCAACTTCAGCGTCAACAATTTCATCAACCGGACGGATCCGGTCGCGCCGGGGCCGCAGCTCACGTTCCCGAGCCTGCAGGACGGCACTTCGTTCCGGATCCCGCAGCAGACGCGCCAGAACCGGCTCCAGTTCGGTGATAGCTTCACGCTCGTCCGCGGTGCCCACACGCTGAGATTTGGCGGGGAGGTTCAGCGCATCGACGCCGACTTCTACCTGGGCGTTTTCCAGTCAGGCAGGATCGAGTTCGTGGAGGACTTCCCCACCTTCGACCACAACGGGGACGGCCGGATCGACGACAACGACCTGCTCTTTGCCGTCACGCTGCGCAGCGGCGTGCCCGATCGTCCGCTCGTTCTCCCCGATGCGGACAACAATCATCTCAGCGGCTTTGTCCAGGACGACTGGCGCATCCACAGGCAGCTCTCCCTGAATATCGGGTTGCGCTATGAACTGGACACCGACGTAAAGAACCTGAGCCGCACCGGGCAATTGAATCCGCTCATCCTCCCTTTCCTGAGCGGCCGGCGCAGCCGCGACAAAAACAACTGGGGACCGCGCTTCGGGTTCAACTGGTCCACGGTGGACGGGCGCACCAGCGTGCACGGCGGCTATGGGATCTATTACGACCGCGTGACCCTCGAAATCCAGTCGTTGGAGCGCGGGCTGGATGGGCGCTCGTTGCCCATCGAGGTCCGGGCGGGGAACGTCTTCTTCCTCGATCACGCTACAGGAACGTTCCCGGCGTTCGCGCCGACGGTGTCGAACCCGTTCACAGGGTTTATCCTGCCCGGCGCCGGTGCGGGGGGGATCAACATTATCGACAACCGGCTTCAGAACCCGAGTGTGCAGCAATTCAACCTGGGGCTGCAGCGCGAGCTGTTCCGTGATTTCGCCCTGCGGGTCGATTACCTGCACAACCTGGGTACGCACTTCATCATCGGCCGCACCATCGGCTCCGTCTTCAATCCCGTGGTCGGCGGACCCGACAGCGTCGTCAATCTCGAGTCGAGCGTAAACACGAAATACGACGGCCTGCTGGTGAGCCTGGAGCGGCGCTTCGGGCGCCGCTATCAGTTCCGCACCTCCTACACCCTCTCGAAGGCGTTCAACTACGCCAACGACGACCAGATCCCGTTTGCGAACGGGCCGGTCGACCCCCGCAATCTCGGCCTGGAATATGGCCCCACCCCGAACGACCAGCGGCATCGATTCGTGTTTGCCGGGGTTCTGGATCTGCCGGGCGGAGTGGGCCTTTCTCCCATCTGGACGGCGGCTTCGGGTGTTCCGATGGACATCCTGCTTCCGGATGCCGGCGCGCGCGTTCCGGTGCTGCAGCGGAATGCAGGAGGGCGTCTTTTCAAGACCGGGGCAGAGTTGAACACGGCGCTTCAGGCCATCAACGCGAGCGGCGGAATCAACGGCACGCCTTTGCCACTCGTGCGGGAAACGGCCCGATTTAATGACAGCTTCAGTTCCTTCGACCTGCGCGTCTCGAAATCGATCCGGCTGGGCGAGCGCGCCACCCTCAGGCCGATCGCGGAGGTTTTCAATCTCTTCAACGTGACCAACATCCTCGGCGTGTCGAACGTCAACTATTCGGGTTTCTCCAACGCGCTCGTCCGCGACAGCAACGACCCCGCGGATCCGGGATATCTTCTGTCGTCGAGCTTTGGACACCCGGTTACCGCGGCAGGAGGCGTGTTTGGCTCCGGGGGTGCGCGTGCCTTCCAGTTCGCGGTGCGTCTCCAGTTCTAGCGCCGCGCTCTCGGAGGGCGGTCCCGGCGACGGATCTCCCCACCCGGAGCTGCGCCGCCAGCTTGGGCTGGGGTCGGCGACAGCTATCGTCGCCGGAGAGATGATCGCCGTCGGGATATTCCTCACCCCGGCCGGCATGATCAAGACGATCGGCTCGCCCTTGTGGTTGCTGCTGGTCTGGCTCGCGATGGGCCTGATGGCGCTCTGTGGCGCACTCTGCTACGGGGAACTGGCAGGCCGCTTTCCCGAGGCCGGCGGCGGCTACGTCTATCTGCGGGAAGCCTACGGCAACAGAATGGCGTTTCTGTACGGCTGGATGTGCTTCCTGGTGACGGATCCAGGGATCACGGCCGCGCTGGCGATCGGGATGGCCGGCTATGTCGGGTATGTCGTGCCCCTCTCCCCGATCGGGACAAAAGCGATCGCGATGGGCGCGCTCGCCGCGCTCGCCGCGGCAAACGTCGGAGGCATCCGGTTGGGCGCGGCGCTGATGCGCTGGCTGACACTGGTCAAACTCGGGTCGCTGGCGTTCATCGCCCTCTGGGGTCTCGGGCTGCGCTCCGGCGACTGGGCCAATTTCCTCCCCCTGGTCGGCCAGCGGCCCGGTGCGGCGCCTCTGCCGGCGGCGCTGGCCGGCGGGATGCTCGCCGCCTTTTTCTCGTTCGGAGGATGGTGGGACGTCACCAAGATTGCCGGTGAAATCCGCGATCCCGTCCGAACGCTCCCGCGCGCAATGACCCTCGGGGTCTCGGTGGTGACCTCGGCCTACATCCTGATTACGGCGGTCTTCCTGTATCTGGTTCCCTCGGGGCACATCGCTTCAGACGAGACCTTCGCCGCCCAGGCAGGCGAGATCCTCTTTGGAACGTCCGGCGGGCGCATCTTCTCGTGCATCGTTATTATCTCGGTGCTCGGCAGCATGGCCGGCCTCGTGATGACTGCCCCGAGAGTCTACTTCGCCATGGCTCGCGACGGCGTCTTCCCGGCATCCGTCGCCGTGGTCAACGGCAGGTTCGGGACGCCCGCGAGAGCCATCGTTCTGCAGGCGTTTCTGGCCGCGCTCCTGGTGGCAGTGGGCGGGTTCGGCCAGATCGTAGCCTATTTCGTTTTCGTAACCGTTTTGTTCATTGCCCTGACGGCCGCTTCTGTGTTCGCGGGGCGAAGCGGGGCACACCCCGACCGGCGGGTCCCCGGTTATCCGGTGACCCCCGTGATCTTCCTTGCGCTGGCGTCGTTATTGCTGATCCTGGTGGCGGGAACCAACCCGAAACAGGCGCTTCTCGGGGTGCTCGTGGTTGCAGCCGGAATTCCCGTTTACCACCTGGGGAAAAAAAGAAGATTCGGACGCGGATGGACGCGGATCAACGCAGATCAAAGACAAAGGCCCTGGTGACAGGCCGCGCCCGGCATTCCGCCACGAGGGCCGGCGCTTCGCGCCGACGCAGGACTGCCCGGGTGCCACGGGAAAGCGCGCTCCTCTGCCGGCGGCAGCAGTTGTCCGATGTTCGCGTTTTCCCGTGGCACCCGGGCAGTCCTGTGTGCCCGAGGCAGCCCTCGTGGCGGAATGCCGGGCGCGGCCGATCCGCGTGAATCCGTCAAATCCGCGAAGATCCGCGTCCCGCTTTTGCTTTTGTCTAGGAACCCCAGAGGAAAATCAGCGCCGCGCCTGCCGCGAGCGCGACCGAAAACATCGTGAGTACCCGCATCAGCAATCTCCTCGGGCCGAGCACCCCGACGGCCACCCCCTTGAACAGCAGGTTTGACAGCGTCGCCAGCAGTATCACTTTCCACGCGGTTGCCGGGTCGACCTGCCCGCGGTCGACCAAGCCGACAGTCGAGAGGGTGATCGCGTCGACGTCAGTCAGGCCCGACAGCCCGGCGATGATGTACAGCCCCTGGTTGCCGAACCTCTTCTGCGACGCTTCGACGATGAGCAGCACGACCGCATACAGGAGCCCGAACAAGAGCGCCGCCTTCAGCTCGGCCGGGTTTTCCTGCAGGGCGGTTTCGGTCCGGTCCGCGCGCTGCCGGTACCACGCGAGCAGGACGAGCGCGCCGCAGACGGCGAGCATCGCGAGTAGCGGCGGCGCCGCGGACTTCAGGAAGTTTGGGCTCACGACGGCGATGATGAGCAGCAGCCGCGCATAGACGATCGCCGATGCGACCACGATGACGATGGCGGCCACGGGCGACGTCTGGGGTGCCTCGCGCGCGCGCCGCGCGTAGCTCACGGTCGTCGCCGTGCTGGAGATGAGCCCGCCGAGGATGCCGGCCAGGATCGTGCCAGCCCCTTTGCTGAGGAACTTGTAGAAGATGTAGCCGGCCAGGCTGATCCCGACGATCAGGACGACCATCCACCAGATCTGGCGCGGGTTGAACGCGGTGTACGGCCCGAAGCTGCGGTCGGGGAGCGCCGGGAGGATGACGAGCGCGACCAGGACGAACTTCATGATCGCCTTGAGGTCGTTGTCGCCGAGCTTCGCCGCCCAGCCGTGCAACTGGCCCTTGAACTGCAGCAGCACCGCGACGATCCCGCCGAGCGCGATCGCCACCATGCGGGAACCCACGATCGTGTAGGCCCCCAGGCTGAACATCAGCAGGAGGGCCGCCTCGGTCGTCAGCCCGGGATCCGCCTCCCGCTGGCGCATCTCCACCCGCATCCCCATCAGGACGAGGCCGCCGAGGGCCAGGAATCCCGCGGCCAGGATCCACCCTCCGAAAATCTGGGCCAGCAGCGCGCTGACGCAGCCGCACAGGGTGACGAGGGGGAAGGTGCGGATACCGGCCAGCCGTGCCTCGGTGCGCTCCCGCTGCAGGCCGACCAGGATGCCGAGCGCCAGGGCTATCCCGAGCTGCGCGAACGTCTCCGATAGGTCCGCCATAGCGTCCCTTCGAGTCGAGGCTTGCGAGTCTTTGATAGGGCGCTGCCCTGACATCTTAAGAGCTTGGGCAGTATAATGCGATCTTTCTTGAAAACGAACCTCCCATGTCGGCATTTACCAGACTGCTGCGCGAGAACTCGAACTACCGCTACGCCTGGATGGGGCAGGTGGTGAGCGAGATCGGCGACCACTTCAACAACATCGCCGTGTTCAGCCTGGCGCTGGCGGTGACGCGCTCGGGGCTGGTCGTGAGCGGCGTCATGCTGGCCCGCGCCGCTCCCGGCGATCCTGGCGGGGCCGCTGGCCGGCGTCCTGCTCGACCGGATGGACCGCCGCAGGATCATGATCGCGAGCGATCTCGTCCGCGCGGTGGTCGCGGCCGGGTTCATCCTCACGGTGCGATACCCGGAGCCCTGGCTGCTCTACCTGCTGAGCGGGCTGCTGATGTTCGCGTCGCCGTTCTTCACGAGCGGCCGCGCGTCGATCCTGCCGGCCATCGCGAGCCGGGAAGAGCTGCACACCGCGAACTCGCTCACCCAGACGACGCAGTGGACGACCCTGACGATCGGGACGCTGGCCGCGGGCATGAGCGTCGACGCAGTTCGGCTACCGGTGGGCCTTCGTGCTCAACGCGCTGTCGTTCCTGTTCTCCGCCGGGTCGATCTGGCTGCTGCGCCCCCCCGAGGGCGGGTTCCGCGCCGAGCGCAAGCTCGCGGCGGACCGCAGGGCGGCATGGTCGCGGCCCTGGCACGACTACGTCGAAGGGCTGCGCTACATGCGGGCGACTCCCCTGATCCTCGGGATCGCCGTGGTCAGCATCGGGTGGGCCAGCGGCGGGGGCGCCGCCCAGATCCTGTTCAGCCTGTTCGGCGAGGTCGTGTTCAACCGCGGGGCGGCCGGGATCGGGCAGGTCTGGGGTTGTGCCGGCCTGGGGCTGCTCATGGGCGGGCTGTTCGGCCACTGGTTCGGGAAGCGGGCGAGTTTCAAGGCGTACAAGCAGTCGATCGTCGTCTGCTACATCATCCACGGCGGGGCGTACGTGGTGTTCAGCCAGATGCGGCGGTACTGGCTGGCGCTGGTGTTCATCGGGCTGTCGCGGGCGGCGGTGGCGGTGAGCTCGGTGCTGAACACGACCCAGCTGCTGCGGCACGTGCCGGACGCCTACCGCGGGCGCGTGTTTGCGACCATCGACTCGCTGACCTGGTCGGTGATGATGGTGTCGATGATGGCGGCGGGCATCGCGTCGCAGTACTACGATCCGCGGACGATCGGCGCCTGGTCCGGGATCCTCAGTTCGATGACCGCCCTGGCCTGGGCGGCCCTGAGCCTTAGCGGGCGGCTCCCGGAACCGCAAAATCTCAAAGACTCGAAGACTCAAGGGCTCGAAGACTCTACGACCTCGATCGGGTAGCCCAGGGACTTGGGGTGGACGAAGAAAACCGTGGTGCCGCGCGAGCCCCGGCGCGGGGCTTCGTCGATCAGCCGGAATCCCTTCCTCTTCATGTACGCGAAGGCCGCCTGGATGTCCGCGACCCGGAACGCCACGTGCGCCATGCCGCCGCGGCCGCCGTTGCGCTCGATCTGTTTCGCGACCGGAGACTCCACCGTGAGCGGCTCGAGGAGCTGAAGCACGTTCGGCCCGTCCCCGACTTGCAGGAGCACCTCCCGTACCTGGTCCGCCCCGAGCACATCCTCGCGGTGCACCTCTTTGAAACCGAGCTGCCGGTAGGCCGTCACCTGCGCCTCGAGTTCCCCCGGAAGGACCGCAATCGCCACGTGATCGAAAAACAGGAACCCGGGGACCTGCGTCATTTTGTCCATCACTCGAGCTCCCTCCCGCGGGGAGGAGGATTGCGGCACTTCGGGAATGGTAGCATGATGGTCCCGGAGAAGACACCATGAGCGGATGGGCGGAAGAGCTGGAAGGCGTGGGGAAGATTGTGCGGGAAGGGGAGGAACTTGGGGAAGTGGCGTATACGATCCGGGTGTACGCGGCGGGGACAAAAGGGACGCCTTACCCGTTTGCCCGGTTCCGCCGACGCGGGTACCTGGAATTGTACGACCTGCTCGGCAAGCCCGTGACGCTGGTGCTGGCCGACGGTCGCCGCTGGAGGTGCTGCCTCAAGTCACTCGACGGCACCGTCGCCGCCACCGGCGACTGGCCCGGCGCCGCCCCCGATGAGCCACGAGGTTCTTGAGTCTTCGAGTAGTGAAACAGCGCAATTTGGAGTGCGGCGGCTCGACGCCGCTTCCCCGGGCGGCGCCTCGGCGCCGCCCCTCGCCGCCGGAATCGCGGCATAGTGACACAGCGCCACCTGGAGTGCGGCAGCTCGCCTGAACTTTATACGCATCTTCGGCGGAAGACACCAAAGGGACACGGTCGGACCCGGATAGGGCGGCGCCCAGGCGCCGCCCCCAAAGCGGCGTCGAGCCGCCGCACTCCATACTTGGGTTGTCCGCCGTGAAGGGGAAATCCCCTGAGTGAGCAATACCCAGGGCCGCGGCGGCCCACTGGCCGCGCTACACCTCATGGTGGGCCAGCAGCTCCAGCGCTTTCACCAGCGCGGAGTGGTCCCACTGGGCGCCGCCCGCGGCGGCGCAGGCGTTGAACAGCTCCTGGGCGGTGGCGGTGTTGGGCAGGCTCAGGTGCATCGAACGGGCCGCCTGCAGCGCGAGGTTCAGGTCCTTCTGGTGCAGCTCGATGCGGAACCCCGGCGCGAACGTCCGCTTGATCATGCGCTCGCCGTGCACTTCGAGGATGCGCGACGAGGCGAAGCCGCCCATGAGCGCCTGCCGCACCTTGGCCGGGTCGGCACCGGCCCTGGACGCGAACAGCAGCGCCTCGCCCACCGCTTCGATCGTGAGTGCGACGATGATCTGGTTGGCGACCTTGCAGGTCTGGCCATCGCCGTTGCCTCCCACGAGCGTGATGTTCTTGCCCATGAGCTCAAACAGCGGCTTGACCCGGTTGAACGCCGCCTCGGTGCCACCGACCATGATCGTCAGGGCGGCGTTCCTGGCGCCGATCTCCCCGCCCGAGACGGGCGCATCCAGGTAGTCGCAGCCGAGCGCGTTGATGCGCGCGGCGAAGCTCTTGGTCGCAATCGGCGAGATGGAGCTCATGTCGACCACGGTCTTGGCGGGTGTGAGGCCGGCGGCGACGCCCTCGGGAGCAAACAGCACGGCCTCGACGTCGGGCGTGTCGGGGACCATCACGATGATGACGTCCCCCCGCTGCGCGACCTCGCGCGACGAGGCGCAGACCGCGCCCCCCGCGGCCACCAGCTCCGGCGCGACCCCTTCGAGCGAGTACAGGTGGAGCGTGTGCCCCCCCTTGACCAAATTCAGCGCCATGGGCTTGCCCATGATGCCCAGCCCTATGAATCCGATATCCATGTGACCCTCGATGTGGGCCGCGCCGGCTCGCCGCGACCCGGGACATCTGGTTTATTCTGTGGCATTGAACACTATGGCTCCAGGTACGGCCGGAGCCAGGTGAGACCCGCTTCGGTGCCTCCGGCGGGCTTGTATTCGCAGCCGACCCAGCCGCCATACCCCAGCCGGTCGAGGTGGCTGAACAGGAACGGGTAGTGGATCTCGCCGGTCCCCGGCTCGTGCCGGCCGGGGTTGTCGGCGACCTGGATGTGCCCGATGAGCGCCAGGTTGTTCTGGATCGTGCAGGCGAGGTCCCCTTCCATGATCTGCATGTGGTAGACGTCGTACTGCAGGCCCAGGTTTTGCGACCCGGATTCCGCGATGACATCGAGCGCCTGCCGGGTGCGGTTAAGGAAGAAACCGGGAATGTCGCGTGTGTTGATCGGCTCGATCAGGAGCCGTATGCCGTGATGCTCGAGCTCGCCGGCGGCGAATGCGACGTTGGCGACCAACGTCTCGTGCGCCTGTGCGGCGGACAGGCCCGCCGGAGCGATGCCGGCCAGGCAGTTCAGCTGGCGGCAGCCCAGGGCGTTGGCGTACTCGATCGCCTTGCCGACCCCGTCGCGGAACTCGCCGGCGCGGTCGGGCAGGCATGCGATGCCGCGGTCCCCGGCGGCCCAGTCTCCCGCGGGAAGGTTGAACAGCGCCTGGGTGAGTTTGTGGCGCGCCAGCAGCTCCGCAATCTGGCGGGCCGGGCAGGCGTAGGGGAACAGGTACTCGACGCCGCGGAAACCCGCTCGGGCGGCGGCGCCGAAGCGCTCGGTGAACTCGACTTCGTTGAACATCATGGTGAGATTTGCCGCGAATCTGGGCATGCCCTCCTCCTCCGGTGTCGCTCATATTACGGTCATCCCCCCGCGGACTCAAGCCTCGGGAGGGCCAGGTGGGCCGCGGCGGCTCGCCGCGGCCCTGGGATAGCTCCCGCCCGAGGGTCGAGTGAGTCCAGGCAATCAACCCTTCTCCCTGGGCAAAGACACGGGGGTTCGCGGTGCCGAGCTCGATGGCAAGACGCGGCGGAATCCTACGCAGCCGCGGAAACGCCGGGCGCCACGAGAGAAGCGTATCCTTCATGTGCGAGGCCCGTGCGCGGCCGGGGTGTCACAGGTGGAAGTCGCCGGCGGCTTCCGGTTGATAGAGCACTTCGAGGATGTGCAGGCGCCGGACGCCGGCGGGAACCGTCCATCGGACGGTGTCCCCGGCGCGGTAGCCGATCAGGGCGGTGCCGATCGGAGCCAGGATGGAGAGCTTCCCCCGCTCGTAATCGGCCTCCCCCGGAAAGACCAGCCGAAAGGTCATCTCCTTGCCGGTGTCCATGTCCTTCACACGCACTTCCGAATTCATCGTGACTACATTCGCCGGTATTTCCCTGGACGGGACCACAACGGCGCGGTCCAGCTCTTCCTCGAGATGTTCGAGGTAATTCCTGTCCCGCTCATTCCAGGCTTTCGTCCCTTCCAACAGTTGCCGCAGCCGCTGCATGTCGAAATCGGTGACGTGAATCTGACGCATCAGCATGGATCTGCTCCTTCCTGGCGTCAAAAGTAGCACCTCGACGAGGATGCCACAACTCCGCAGTGCGGGCGCCGCGGCGCCGCGGAATTTCGATCAGTTGCACCTCCTCGCCCGGCTTGTTATATATTTCACCGTATTGTCTCATTCCTATCGTTCTTTCCCGTGGAGGTTTCTATGAAGACCCAATACCGCAAACCTCTATCCTATCTCTCGCGTGGTTTGGTTGTCTCGTCGTCTTTCCTGGGCCTTCTGCTGAGCACCGCCTCGGCTGACCAGGTGCTGCTGAAGAACGGCGATCGGGTGACCGGGAGCATCGTCAAGAAAGACGGCCAGAACGTCACGATCAAGGCCGACCTCTTCGGCTTGGTGACCGTGGCGTGGGACCAGGTCGAGTCGATCACGGCCGACAAGCCGCTCACCGTCGTTCTGCAGGACGGCAAGACGGTCCAGGGCACGCTGGCGACCTCCGGCGGCAAGGTGGCCGTGGCGGCCGCGAACGCGAGCCTGCAGGTGACCCCGGCGGAAATCGCCACGATCCGCAACGCCGACGAACAGAGGGCCTATGAGCGGCTGCTGAACCCGGGCTGGGGAGAACTCTGGACCGGTACCGCCGGCCTCGGCTTCGCCGGCACCGCCGGCAACGCCAAGACGTCGACCTTCACCGCCGGTGTTACCGCCGCCCGGGCAACCAACACCGACAAGACCTCCATTTACTTCAGCATGATCAAGGCCTCCGCGCTCATCAACGGCGTCAGCGCCGGCACGGCCGAGGCTGTGCGCGGCGGGATCGCCTACAACCATGACGTCAGCCCGCGACTGTTCTTCAATGTATTCAACGACTACGAATACGACCTGTTCCAGAATCTCGATCTGCGCTTCGTCCTCGGCGGAGGCGCCGGGTTCCACGCCTGGAAGACGGAGCGAAGCCGCCTGGACCTGCTCGCCGGCGCCGATTACAACCGTTCGAAGTTCAGCACCCCGCTGACGCGCAACTCCGCGGAGTTCTACTGGGGCGACGAATATGCCCTCAAGTTGACCGGGGCCACATCTCTGGTGCAAAATTTCCGGATGTTCAACGATCTGTCCGACACGGGCATTCGGCGCGTGAACTTCGATGTCGGCGCGGTCACGAAAATCTCGAGCTGGCTTTCCTGGAATGTGTCGTTGAGCGATCGCTATCTCAGCCGTCCGGCTCTGGGACGCAAGAGCAACGACTTCCTCTACTCCACCGGCGTCGCCATCACCTTCGCCCGGTAGTTGTGGGCGGCCCGCCCCCGCCCCAACGAGCTACAGCCTGGGGTTGAGGGTAAAGCCGCTGAATGGGCAAGATCCCGGGCCGCGGCGAGCCGACGCGGCCCACTGAGCCGACGCGGCCCACTGAGCCGACGGCGCTCACTTTCCGGTTTGAGCCTCCACGGCGTACCCGAGTTTTGTCAAAACCTCCCTCACCCGGGGATAGATGCGGGCGGCGTTGCGCCAGTAAATCTTCTCCAGAACCTCACGGGGCAGGGCGAGTCCGCGGGTTTCGGTGCGACCGAAGAAACCCCCTTGAACCAGACTGTCGGTTTCCAACAACTGGAAGCATCGGTGGTACCTCTCCACCATGTCGCCGACCGTGTCGGTTTTCACATCGCTGATGTCTGTGCCGAACAGGATCCGGTCGGCATACTTGATCACGAAATTCCTGAGCTTTTCCCTGTTCATCCGGTGGAACTGCTGAAAACGGGCGGCGAGGTCGACGTTGAGGTTCGGGTACGTTTCCAGCATGTAGCCCAGATAGTCGAGCTGCTCGTCGGAATTGAAGAAGTCGAGCATGTGGGCGTTGACGACGACGAGTCGCGGATGGCGGTCAAGAACGGCTTTCCAGGCGTGCTGGGCCGCCCAGAACTTGACCGGATCCATGACCCAGCGCGTCGGGTAGGGCTGCGCGATGTGGATGGAAGCCCCCGGCAGTCCGATCTGCTCCATTTTGCTCAGGGTGGGATCATTGGCCGGTTGATTGATCGCGGGGCTGACTCCGACCCAGATCTTGTAGCCCACGACGCCCCGGTCCATCCATTCCCCGACCTCCTCCGGGGAAAACTTGAGGCCCTTGGAGATGTTGTGATTGGTCAGGCAGGTGAGAAACCGTCCGTTGAACTTTTCCTCCACCTCCTTGAGCCACGGCAATCCTTCCCCGCGCGGCCCGAGCGGGGACTGCACGTTGATCCACAGGGCGAGGTCCTCCCGGTACTTCTCCTGCAGAGCCTTCCTCATGGCCATGTAAGAAGACATGTTCTCGATGGATCCGACGTGAGCGTGAACGTCGACCCTGGGTATGGCCGAGTAATCGGGCTTATCCTGCGCCCCAATGCCGGGCCCCGCCGACAGGAAACACAGTGTGGCTGCCAGCAAATGCTTCCAGATATTCATATCTCCCTTCCGTGGTGACCGTCGAGTCTTCGAGTTTGTGAATGAATACAAGAATTGATTATCTACCATGACGCGGCCAGACGACCCTGCTCAGTCCAGGCGTCTCGCGTAAATGTCCCGGTACTGGATGTAGAGCTCGTCGCCGGTGTGCAGTTGAAGCGCGACGTGCCCCGTTTGCCCGACACCGTGCCGCCGGTGGCTTGCGTCATTGAGGATCCCGTCCCCCTTGAGGTTGGCTGCGGCGACGCCGTTCAGCGTGGTGGTGATGTCGGTGCCGCGGCACACGATGAGCAGGTCGTTCCAGCCGTCCCCCTGGTCCGAGAATTTCCATACCCACCCCGGGGGCGCGTGGGCGGCGTCGATCTCCCAGTTTCTGAGCGACGGGAAGATCCAGCGTCTGGTTTCGCGCGTCTCGTCGTAGATGAGCCCGGTGCGCCACGCCGCGGGGGGGTGGACGTCGATCTGCGGGCCGTCGAGCCACTGCGCCGCCTCGTCGTAGCGGCTGCGCACCTGGACGCCCGAGTTCCCGGGGGAATCACGGAAGCCCCGTATGCGGACTTTCAACTCGAAGTCGCCGTAATCGCCATCCCTGATCAACCAGACATAGTCATGGTCTTTGCGCCCGCGGGAATCGCAGGTGATGGAGGAATCGGCCACTTTCCAGAAACCCTTTGCCCGGTCGGCGGGTTTGGCGCCGACATGCCACCCGTCCAGGGTCATGCCGTCGAAGAGCGACTCCCAGCCCTTGTGCTGTCCCGGACTGTAGGAGACCAGGCCCAACAGCACACCCGCAGCAGCCAGCAACCTGAGCATCTCGAGTACCCCGTGAGCAGTTGGAGCCCCCATCTTAGGCCCTGGACCCCCAACCCGCCAACCCCGGTTTTCGAGTCGATGGAACTGGTCGAAAAGCTTGTGTTGATGGTATATCCTCCGGCACGGAACGAATGGTCGATGTGTCCGCCCCTCTCATGGAGGAATCGGTGAAGATCTCGCTACTTGCCCTCTGCTTCGCAATTCCGGTCTCACTGGCCGCCCAGGACCAACCCCAGTCGCCGGCCGCGTTCGCGCCCTATGCGGTCGAGCCGGTCGACCGGCATCCGGAGTGGGATGCCGAGTACACCCGGCTTATCCGCGAGGCGACGACCGGCTCCCAATTCATGACCGACCTCGTCGATCACGTGCCCGCGTCGGACCGCGTCCCCTCGCCACTGAAGTTCAACGGCTACATCGCCGGCGCTCCGGATCACCTCACCTATGCGGCGGACGTTCACCGATACATGCGCGCTCTGGCGGAGGTCTCCCCCCGGGTAAAGGTGTTCAGCATCGGCAGGAGCGAAGAGGGTCGCGAGATGATCGTGGTGGCGATCGCGGACGAGGCCTCGATCCGGGAGCTCGACGAGCACAAGGCCACCACCGCCCGGCTCGCCGATCCACGCAAGACGACCGAAGAACAAGCGCGCGCGTTGATCACCCGCGGCAAGCCGATCTACTATCTCACCGGCGCGATGCACTCCCCCGAGACCGGCAGCCCCGAGATGTTCATGGAGCTTGCCTACCGGCTT
This sequence comes from uncultured Acidobacteriota bacterium, assembly GCA_963773605.1. GTDB lineage: Bacteria > Acidobacteriota > UBA6911 > UBA6911 > UBA6911 > CAVZBT01. The sequence goes on along the minus strand of CAVZBT010000015.1, from coordinate 25,676 downwards.
GCCGTCGAAGAGACGCCGCTCGTGCAGCGCATCCGGGATAACGTCATTACCCTCATCACGCCTGTGCTGGAAGTCGATGGGCGCGAGCGGGTCGTCGACATCGCGCGCTGGCGCGCGACGAACTCGAGGGCGCTTCCGCTGGCCTACTGGGGGCGCTACGTCGGGCACGACAACAACCGCGACGCCATCGGGCTCGGGCTCGCCCTGACGCGCCACATCCTCCACACCCAACTGGACTGGCACCCCCAGGTGATGCACGACCTGCACGAGTCGATTCCATTCCTCTACATCTCGACGGGAACCGGCCCGTACAACGCCTGGCTCGACCCGCTCATGGTCGACGAGTGGCAGCGCATGGCCTACCACGAAGTCCAGGTGCTCACCTCGAAGGGGCTTCCCGGCGTCTGGACGGAGGGGTTCTACGACGGCTGGGCGCCGAGCTACCTCTTCTATGTCGCCATGGGACACAACAGCATCGGCCGTTTCTACGAGACCTTCGGAAACCTGGTGCCGTCGACCGAAAACCGGGTTGTGCGCGACGCGAGCCAGCGAACCTTCTTCAGACCCAATCCGCCGCTGCCATCGGTGAGGTGGTCGCTTCGGAACAACGTCAACTATCAGCAGAGCGGCGTGCTGCTGGCGCTGTCGGACATGGCCCAGAGACGCGAGCACTTCCTCGAGCAGTTCTGGAATCTCGGAAAACGGGCGATCGCCAAGGCGCGCACCGAGGGGCCGGCTGCCTACGTGCTCGATGGCAGCCAGAAGCGCCAGGGGCAGCTCCGGGATCTCCTGGGCCTCCTCCGCGAGCACGGCATCGAGGTTCACGTCGCGGACAAGCCGTTTGGCCTGAAACCAGCCTGGCCCCCGCCGAAGCCCGATACGGAGAAGGCACCGGAAAACAAGCCGGCGGGCCCGGAGAAGAAAGACGAGACGTTGAGTTTCCCCGCCGGAAGCTTCGTCATCCGGATGGACCAGCCCTACAGCCGCCTCGCCGACCTTCTCTTCGACACGCAGTACGTACGCGGCGAGGAGCGTCTTTACGACGACTCGGGATGGACCGTCGGGTATGCGCGCAACGTCGAGGTCAAGAGAATCGTCAATCAGGATGTTTTGTCCGTGCCCATGCACCCGTGGGACGGAACGCTCCCGCCCCGCCCCGTGAAGCTCGATGGCGCGGCCATCGCCATAGAGAACACCGCGGATACGGATCTCGTCCGGCTCCGCTATGCGCTGCCTGACGTACGCTTCCTTGTTGCGGAAGAGGCGATCCAGGGGAAGGGCAACCACGCCGCCGGTACGATCCTGATTCCGCTCGACGACGGGAATCGCCGGGCGGTCGGCGCGGCGCTGGGCGCGTTGAACCTCAGCGCGGACGCGCTGGGGTCGCTGCCTGCCGTAAAGACTCACGCCCTGGCCCTCCCGCGCATCGCCCTGCTCCACACCTGGCTCGACACCCAGGACGAGGGCTGGTACCGCCTGGGCCTCGAGAGCCTGAAGGTGCCCTATGGATACATCTCGACGCAGGACGTGGCGCGCGATCCGGAGTTGCGCGCGAAGTACGACGTGATCCTCTTCCCGCCCGCCGGCGGGTCGGCGCCGCAGGAGATCGTCAACGGCCTGCCGCCGGGTCCCCCGCTCCCGTGGAAGAGGACGGAGCTGACACCGAATCTCGGAGTCGACGAGACCGACGACATGCGTCCGGGACTCGGGCTGGAAGGAGTGTCGCATCTGCGGCGGTTTGTCGAGGCCGGAGGCCTGCTTGTCACCGTGCAGGATACCGCGAAATGGGCGATCGATTTCGGTCTCGCCCGCTGGGTGCAAACCGTCGAGGCCCGGAATCTGAAGGCGCGCGGGAGCCTGCTGCAGACGGCGGTCAAGGACAGCTCGAGCCCCATAGCCTGGGGCTACGACGCCTCGGTGCCCGTCTACTTCGGCGGCGGGCCGATCTTCCGGCTCGGCATCGGAGGTCCCGGCCGCCCCGACAGCGGCAGACCAACCGGGCGAGGATCGAAAGATGATCCCGATGTGCCACAGGGTCGCCCGTATGTCGCGACGCCCGAGAAGCCAAAGCCCGGACCCGGTGAGGAGGGCTTTCAGCTGCCCGAGGACTACCCCTACTATTTCGAGCCGTACTTGCCGAAGGTGGAGGACCGCCCGCGGGTGATCCTCGCCTTCCCGAAGGAGAGCGGCACGATCCTGCTTTCGGGGATGTTGGAAGGCGCGGACGACATCGCCGGCAAGGCGGTTGTGGTCGACGCACCGCTCGGGAAGGGTCACATCCTGCTTTTCGCTAACAACCCCATGTGGCGCATGACCACCCAGGGCAGCTACTCGCTGCTGACCAACGCCATCCTGAACTATGACCACCTGAACATCGGCTGGCCCCCGAAGCCGTAGTGGTCCGCGTCGGCCCGCCGCGGCCCCAGGATCTCGCTCATCCGGTGAATATCTTGATGCCGTTCGAAAGGCGCTCCATGAAACCGCAACGGTCGAGCAGGAAACCGCGCCGCTCCGCATCGGCGAACCCCAGTGTCCCGGTTGCGGCAAAGCCGTCGCGCGCGAGCGCAATCGGGCTGGCGCTGCTGCTGCTGACCGCCGCGGTGCCGAGGTTTTATCACCTCGATCACGGGTTGCCCGGGATGGTTTATGCCGATTCCGTCAAGTTCGTCGACGAAGCGTCCCGAATGGTCTCGACCGGCAATCTCAAGCCGAATGAGTTTCAGTACCCCGGCCTGTTCACGAACCTGCTTGCCCTGTTGTATTGGGTTTCGGGTGCGCAGTCGGTCTATTGGCAGCAACTTATCGGCCACGTGGTTTCGGCCCTCGCAGGTGTCGGCCTGGCCTGTGCAGTCTATGGCCTCGCCCTCACCGTGACCGGGCGGTTCGGTGCCATCGCCGCCGCGCTCCTTGCCGCACTCTCCATCACGTCGGTGACCGAGTCGCGCATTCCGGCACCCGACAGCCTGGCGGTACTTCTCATGGTTTCGGCTTTGGTCGTCCTGTGGCGGAAGGACCATTGCCTCAGGAAATACGCGATCGCCGGGATACTCTGCGGATTCTCTGCCGCACTGAAGTGGACGGGTCTTTACCTGCTTCCGTGCATCCCGGTGGCGGTGTGGCTGATCGATGGGAAACGGCGCGTTTCGGACGTTGTTCGCTGCACGGCAGTCTCATGGGGGTGTGCCGCGGCCGCTATCGTGATCGCAAGTCCCTGGGTGGCACTTATGCCGGGCCGGTTCGTGGCGCGGCTCGGCATCGAACAGCAGATCCAGCGCTATGGCCAGATTGGGCGGGTTCAGATGGGGTATCTTGATTACTGGACCTCTTGGACGCCAACTTGGGAACAGCCTTGGCTGGGCACGTCCTTCCTGTCGAACTACGGCATCCTGGTGACCGCGTTGCTGCTCGCCGCAGTTGCCTGGGGAGTTGCGGGCCGGGGCGGGAAACGGGTGGCTCTCCTGGCAGGATACGGAGTCGTGTACCTTCTCATAGTGTCCGGGCCGGGCCACGTGAAGGCGTTTCGCTTCCTCCTCCCGGCGCTCCCGGTCTTTTTCGTGCTCATTGGGTGGTTTGTCGACTCTGTCGTAGGGTCCAGGCTGGGGCGATTTCGTCTCCCGGTCACGGCCGCCCTGGTCGCCCTCCTGTGCCTTTTCCCGGCCTGGAAGTCGTACGATTACCTGGCGCACACGCGGCACAGCACGACAAACGATCTGGCGCAGGAGTGGGCCCGAAAGAACATCCCTCCGGGGACCAGGCTTTTTGCCTCCCCTTTTTTTACGGGCAATCTGCGGCAGCTGCCGCTCAAGCTCTCCTATCTCCCCAATGCCGCCTCGCGCCAGTACCGCGTTCCGGATGACCCGGTGTTCAATGGAGAGATCAATCCCGTCTACGGCTCGGGACTGCTGAAACAGATACGAGCCGAAGGGATGAGCTACGTCGTCCTCAACTCGTATTTCAACGATGCGTTCTCACCCGTCGCGGAAAACCTTCGGTATTTCCCGAGATCGGTTTCAGGCTACCGGGACTTCCTCGTCGGACTGCAGACAGAAGCCACCCTGGTCTATTCCGTCAAAGGATGGTCTGAGAACCGCCTCGGCCCCGACATCGCGATCTATCGCCTGAACTAGAATCACTGGGTACGGCCGTCCGTAATTACGGTAACGTAGTGAATGCCCCAGCGTCTCCTCGACCTTTGCCTGCGTTCATCCGCGTCCCCACAAACGTTATCGTACTTACGGAATCCGGTACTAAGGTGAAGTTCCTGGATCGAAGACGACTCTGACGATTCAACCGCCAGGTTGGAATCAGCCGACCCAATCGTCTACACTGCGGACGCAGGCTATTGAGATTGGAATCTTCGGATGAGATTTTTCCGTTCGAACAAGGCCGTGGGATTCGCATGCGTCTTCCTGGTTTCCGCGGTCTCCTTTTCGCAGACCGCGCCGGGTACCGACCTGAACTCGGCAGTCCTTCTCCAATACCTGAATCGGGCGACCGGTTGGTACCGGCAGCTTGACCTTCAGCGGCAGATGGTGACGGACCCCGACGAAGTCAGTATTGTGAATGACAACCAGCAGATCGCAAACCAGGTGGTGTCGCTCGCCTTCGACTTCGCCAGGACAGAGGCGGAGTCGATCGAAAAAGAAGAGGCCGGGAATCAGGGCGCGACCGGCTCGTCGCGCTATCGGGCCCTGCGCCAGATGTTGAGCGGCCTGGATCAGCAGGTTCGGGCAAACCAGCTGGAACTGGAATCGCTTCGGCAGAAGCTGGCCAATGCCGCCGGGCGGCAGCGGGAATCGCTTCGGACCCGGATGGCCGAAACCCAGAGCCAACTCGAACTCGCCCAGGTGAGAAGAGACTCGCTCCGAAGTATGGCCGAGTTTGTCGGGGGGGCGAGCGCCAACGGCCTGGGCGCCACCGGCATTCGTGAGAAGATCGAGGTGCTGGCGAGGTCCGTCCCCGCGGCCCTGGTGAAGCCATCCACCAGGCAGGAGACCGCGGCGCCCGCCAACGACCAGAGCTACGCCGCTCCCGCGCCCGGCATGCGGAGAAGTGAGCCGACCGGTGTCTGGGCGCTGACGGCCGACATTATCGCCCTCTCGAAAAGAACCCGCACGATCCGCGATGCCATTCAACTGACGGATGTTCTGAGCCAGGAGTCGAGACAGCTGCGCACGCCGTTTGTGACCACCCTCAGGGAACTGTCCAAACGAGGCGATGAGCTGGCCGGTCTGGCCGAAACCACCGACGAGGTCGTGCTCGTTCAGGAAAAGGCGATGCTCGATGCTCTCACCGCGCAGTTCAAGCGCACGGCGGCGTCCGTTTTGCCGCTGAGCAAGCAGGGAATCCTGCTCGAGCTGTACAAGAAGAACCTCGTGAACTGGCAGGGCTCGCTCGAGACCCGTTACGCGGCGGAGCTGAAGATCGTCCTCGTCAGGCTGGCGCTGCTCGGGGTGGTCCTGGCGGTAATCATCGGAGGCGCGGAGCTGTGGCGGCGCGCGATCTTCCGCTACGTGCGCGACCCGCGCCGCAGATACCAGTACCTGTTGCTGCGCAAGATCGTGTTCTGGTGTGTGATCGCCGTCGTACTCATGTTCTCGTTTGCGAACGAGCTCAGCTCGGTGGCGACCTTCGCCGGGCTCATCACGGCCGGCGTCGCCGTCGCGCTCCAGAGTGTCATCCTTTCCATCGTGGCGTACTTCTTCCTGATCGGCAGATACGGCATCCGAGTCGGAGACCGTGTGCAGGTGGCCGGAATCACGGGCGAAGTGGTGGACATCGGCCTCGTACGGTTCCATCTGCTCGAACTGGTCAGCGGTGGGGAGAAAACGGCAAGCGGCCGCGTCGTCGCGTTCTCGAACTCGGTGGTTTTCCAATCGAATGCAGGTTTTTTCAAACAGATCCCCGGCACGAATTTCGTATGGCACGAGGTGACCCTGACGGTGGCCTCCGACAGCGACTACCGCCTTGCGGAGGAGCGGCTGCGCGGGGTCGTTGCCGGCATCTTTTCAGAGTACAGGGACGAGATGGAAAGGCAGTACCGCCACATGGAAAGGACCCTGACGACCGCGCCGGCGGGAGCCCTGCAGCCGACCAGCCGGCTGCATCTGGGGACGTCCGGCCTCGAGGTGGTCATCCGGTACCCGGTGGATTTGATGCATGCCTCCGAAATCGACGACCGCGTGACCCGGGAGCTGCTCGCGGTGATTGAGCGCGAGCTGGGGCTGAAGCCGGGGGGATCCGGGAAGCCTCCGATCCGTTTGAAGACCGACATCCCCGGATGAGGATTGGCCGCAATTGCTACAAGTTGCCACGAAGGACGCTGAAGCAAGGGAAGTTTGGGAATGCAATGACTTGCGAAAGGGATGGGCGATGAGGAAGTCTTCCTGCGTATTCGGGATTTGCCTGTGTTTGACTCTTGCGGCTGTTGCGCAGAGTCCCTATGACAAGTACCTCACGGGAGCCGATGTCGAAAAGGTCACCGCGATAAAGGGGGTCAAGCTGATTCCGCGAGGGTCGGTGGCCGGGGCCAGTGGCGACCTCAATTTCGCGGATGCTTCGGGCGAACTTATCCTGATGGCCCAATTCACCGCCGCGAAGAACTACGACAGTTTCAAGAACAAGTATGCAAACGGCGCTGTCAGTGGCGTGGGCACTCAGGCGGTCCAGGGGGCGATAATGTCCGGCATGCCGGATAATCTGCTCGCCTTCACAAAGGGGACACATTGTGTCGTCCTGACCGCGTTCGGGGACTTCATCAAGAAGAAGGTCTACCTGACGGCCGACCAGCTTGCCGCCCTGGGCAAATTGATTGCCTCCCGTCTTTGATGCCCGCGCGGCCGTGGAGATGCGGCGACTCGACGCAGCTTTGGGGTTGGCGCCTGGGCGCCGCACAATTGCTGACAGAGCGTTTGTGGCGCTGGTTGGGCGGGGAAAGGGCGAGGGCAGGAATTGTGAAGCAAGAAGCGGGCCCTTGAACGAGCGCGGATCGCCTCGCTGTTGCTCGCGGGTTAAGTCCCGCCTCCACCTACACAAGTCCTCCCGGGCGCACGGCCTCCGGTCAGGCTCCTATGCGGAGATTTGTGACGATTTTGGGACGTTTTCCGGTAATGCTGGATCAGAGCGGAATGCTCCGACGAGGTCTTGAGGCAACGACCCCGCGACGACGGATGTGGGCGAGGTGGATCGGGTTGAAGTGCTGCCGAAGATGCCCGGCATCCCTCAGCTCCGCGTTTGCCCTTCTCCGTAGATGATGTACTTCTGGCAGGTGAGGTCCTCCAGGCCCATCGGCCCGCGCGCGTGCAGCTTCTGTGTGCTGATGCCGATCTCGGCGCCGAGGCCCAGCTCGAAGCCGTCGTTGAAGCGCGTGGAGGTGTTGACGAAGACCGCCGCCGCGTCAACCTCGCGCACGAAGCGCCGCGCAGTGTCAAGGTCGCGGGTGATTATCGCCTCGGAGTGCCCCGAGCCGTGGCGGGCGATGTGTGCCGCAGCCTCCTCGAAGGAGCCGACGAGCTTGACGGAGAGGATCAGGTCCAGGTACTCGGTATCGTAGTCCTGCTCCGTGGCCGCCTTGGCTTTGGGGAAGAAGGCGCGCGTCTCCGGGCAGCCGCGGATCTCCACTCCCGCCTCGGCGAAGCGGCAAAGCATCCCCGGCAGGAACTGCGCCGCCACAGCGCGGTGCACGAGCATGGCCTCCATGGCGTTGCAGACCCCGGGGCGCTGCACCTTGGCGTTGAAGCAGACGTCGGCCGCCAGCCCCAGGTCGGCAGCGCAGTCCACGTAAGTGTGGCAGAGTCCCCTGTAGTGCATGATCACCGGGATGGTGGAGTTCTCCACGGTCATGCGGATCAGGCTTTCGCCGCCTCGTGGGATGACCAGGTCGATCAGGCGGTCGAGCTTTAGCAGGTGCATCACCGCCTCGCGTTCCGCTGTCGGCACCATGCAAACCGCGCCCTCCGGCAGCCCCGCCGCGGCCAGCGCCTCTCCGGCGCAGTCAGCGATGGCGTGGTTGGAGTGGAAGGCCTCCGAGCCGCCGCGCAGGATCACGGCGTTGCCCGCCTTGAGGCAGAGGCCGATGGCGTCGACCGTGACGTTTGGGCGCGACTCGTAGATCATGGCCACCACACCGAGCGGCACGCGCATGCGCCCCACCTGCAGGCCGTTGGGGCGCAGCCACATGCGCGTCACCTCCCCCACCGGGTCGGGCAGGGCGGCCACCTCGCGCAGCCCCTTGGCCATCGCGGATATCCCCTTGCGGTGCAGCGTGAGGCGGTCAATGAAGGCCGCCGTGTCGCCTTGCCGGCGCGCCGCTTCCACGTCGCGGGCGTTGGCCTCCAGAAGCGGTTCATGCGCGTCCTCCAGGCCCTGCGCCAGCGCCTCCAGGAACTCGTTCTTGCGGCGGCCCTCAACCGCGGCCATCCCGCGGGAGGCCTCGCGCGCCTCCCGCGCCAAGTCCTCCATGCGCCCCGCCAGGTCCAGCCCCTTGCTCATGCCTTGCCTCCCGGGCTCTCGCCCCGCTCGACCAGTACCAGGTTGTCGCGGTGGATCACCTCGTCCTGGTATTTATACCCGAGGACCGCCTCGATTGCATCCGTGTGACGCCCGCGGATCAGCCCGATCTCGCGCGCGGAATAGCCGGCCAGCCCTCGCGCGAACTCCCGCCCCTCGTGGTCCACGCAGCGCACGGCATCTCCCGATTTGAAGCTCCCCTCCACCGCCACAATCCCGGCGGCGAGCAGGCTCTTGCCCCCGGAGAGGACGGCGCGCACGGCGCCGGCGTCCACCGTGAGCGTGCCGCGGGGGCGCAGCGTGTGCCGGATCCAGTGCTTGCGCTTGGCCATGCGCTGGCGGCGCGGCACGAAGAGGGTGCCGACCTCCTCCCCGGCCAGGATGCGCTCCACGGTGCCCGCGGCGTGCCCGTCGGCGATGACCACCGGGACGCCCAGGTCCATGACCTTCGCGGCGGCCGTCAGCTTGGTGGTCATGCCTCCGGTGCCCACCGCGGAGCCGCTGCCCCCGGCCAGGGCCAGCAGCGCGGCGTCCACGCGCTGCACGCTGTGGATCAGGTGCGCACCGGGCTCCCGGCGCGGGTCCCCATCGTAGAGCCCCGCGACGTCCGACAGGATGACCAGCAGGTCGGCGTCGGCGAGGCTCGTGACCAGCGCGGACAGGGTATCGTTGTCGCCGAACTTGATCTCCTCCACGACCACCGTGTCGTTCTCGTTGACCACCGGGATGACCCCCCAGCCGAGCAGTGTGTCCAGGGTGTTGCGCGCGTTGACGAAACGCCCGCGGCTGTGCACGTCGTCCAGCGTCAGCAGGACCTGCGCCACGTTGCGCCCGTACTCGCGGAACACCGTCTCGTAAGCCCACATCAGGCGGCTCTGGCCGAGCGCCGCCAGGGCCTGCTTCTCGGGGACTGTGGCGGGGCGCGGCAGGCTCGCCTTGCCGCGGCCGGCCGCGATGGCCCCGGAGCTGACGATGATCACGTCGCGCACGCGCTCCGGCAGGCGCTGCACCGACCCGGCCAGGGCGCGGATCTTCCCCTCGGCGAGGCGCGGCCCCTCGGACCCGACCTCCGTGATGATGCTCGAGCCTACCTTGATGACCAGGCGGCGCACGCCGGACATGATCTCGGAACGTGTGCGGTGCGGGCTCATACTCTCCTTTCCTGGCTTTTTCCCTGTCCAGGCGCGGGAAAGATCTCCTGGACCAGGGCCTCCATCCCGTCGCCGGTCAGTGGATAGGTGGAAGTCTCCACCCCTTTACGCGTCCACGGGTTTGCGCGGCTCCGCCCTGCCCACGGTCTCGCCCAGCATCCGCGATTTCTGATACGCCGCCCATACCGCTTTTGACAACACGGTGCGAAGCGCGCCTTTCTCCATTTGATAGATGGCTTCCGCGGACGTGCCGCCGGGCGAAGTTACCATGTTGCGCAGTTCGGCAGGATGCTTTCCGGATTTCTGTGCGAAGAGGATCGACCCCAGCATGGTTTCAATTACTATGTCGTGAGCAACATTTCGCGAAAATCCGAGATGCACCGCCGCATCGATCAGAGCTTCGAGAACAAGGAAGGTGTATGTCGGCCCCGTGCCGCTGACCGCTGTCGCCATGTCGAGGTACTTTTCGTCGTCCACAAAAATCTCTTTGCCGAGGGCCTGGAAAACCGCGGCTGCTTGTCTGCGCTGCGGTTCGCTCACGACTGCCGTGCAGGTCCACACTGTCACTCCCGCCCCGACCTGCGCCGGTGTGTTCGGCATCGAGCGCACGATCGCTTTGTGATGGAGACCTTCGCTCAACGTGGCGATGCGCCCGCCTGCGATGATGGATATGACCAGCTGTTCATCGCGCAGCGTGCCTTTGATCTCCGGCAAGACACGCGTCAATATCTGGGGCTTGATCGAAAGGACGACGATCTTCGCGGCACCTATCGCTGCGCGATTGTCCGCGGTTGCGTGGATGTGATACCGGGTTTGGAGCTCGGCCCGGCGCTCCTCGTGTGGTTCACCCGCGAAGACGTGGTCCGGTTCCACGAGTTTGCCTCGGAGCAGCCCCCCGATCATGGCTTCCGCCATCACGCCGCCGCCGATGAAAGCGATTGCATCAAGCATGAATTCCCTCTCCTGACATCTGTGTACTTTGTGCGCTCTGTGTCTCTGTGGAGTCCTTTTGACAGTCTCGCATTTTCAAGGGAGCATAATGAGGGGAAGATTACCGAGACGCCAGTAGAAAAGGGAGGCGCAAGACCGCCCGCGGTTAGGTTCTAAGCCTTCGCCGGGCGGAGACGTTGTCCTGGAGTTCGACCCGAGCCGTGGGCTGGCGCGCTGGCGTTCTTGCTCGACCGTGCTCTGGAAAAGAAGCTGAAGTCGGCCGGAGTGGACTCTCCTCCAAGAAAGCCTGGCAACTGCTCAAGACGGTGCGAGGCGCGTGGACGCGACCACCAAGGGCCGGACAAGGTTCAAGCAGGCGAGCATAATAGCCGCAGTGGACACCAACAAAATCGGCCAACCACCGGCTGCCGCAGAGATCCGGCCGGCGGGGCCGCTTCGAGGCTCTTCATCGTTGCTCCGCGGGATATGCGGCGACATAGCCGGTGCCACTAGGTTGCCGGCTGCACTACCCTGAACCAGTGACGCGTCCGGTTGCAGACCGAGCAGACCGACAGCATCACGGGCACTTCGATGAGGACGCCGACGACTGTGGCCAGCGCCGCTCCCGAGCCGGGCCCGAAAAGGGCTATGGCCGTCGCAACCGCCAGCTCGAAGAAGTTGCTCGCGCCGATGAGCGCCCCGGGGGCTGCAATCGAGTAGGGGACCTTAAACAGCCGCATCAGCCCGTACGTCAGCGACGAATTGAAGTAGACCTGGATAAGTATCGGAATCGCGATGAGCAGGACGTGCAGGTACTTCTCGGTGATGTTGTCGGCCTGGAACGCGAAGATCAATACCAGCGTCGCCAGCAGCGCCGTCATGCTGACCGGCGCAAAACGCGGCAGCAGCTTCTGCTCAAACCATTCAACCCCTTTTCTGTGAATGAACCAGCCGCGCAGAATCACACCGACGGTCAGGGGGATCACGATGAAGATCGCCACGGCGTACAGCAGTACCCGGAACGGCACTTCCAGTGAGGAGGCGCCGCTCACCAGGAACCGCACGATCGGCGCGAACAGCACCAGCATGATCAGGTCGTTCACCGAAACCTGCACCAGCGTGTAGGCGGGATCTCCGTCCGTGAGGTAGCTCCAGACGAACACCATCGCGGTGCAGGGTGCCGCAGCCAGAATGATGCAGCCGGCAATGTACTGATCCGCCTCTGCCGGCGAAATCCATATGCGAAAAGACCAATCGAAAAAAGACCCACGCGATCAGCGCCATGGAAAATGGCTTCACCAGCCAGTTGACGAACAGGGTCACCAAAAGGCCCCGCGGCCGCTTCCCGACGTTGCGGATCGAGGCAAAGTCGACCTTCATCATCATCGGTATGATCATCAGCCAGATCAGGACGGCAATGGGGATGTTGATCTGGCTGCCGCTGCCGAATTCCATCCGCCGCAAGCTGTCGATGGAAGCCGGCATGAGCTTGCCGAGGACGACGCCGACAACCATGCAGGCGCCGACCCACAGGCTCAGGTATCGTTCGAAGACATTCAGCCGTTTCGCTGCGACCGCAACAGTGGCTCGACTCATATTAAGTGCTCTCCCATTCCACGGGACCCGACACAGATTCAGCAGCACGCCGTCGGTTTTGCGATTCGGAAAACGTTCTCGCCGTTTTTGAACAACATTCGTTATATAAAAATGCCAGCAGCTCTCGCAGAACCTCGCGTTTGCCGAGTACCAGAGGCAACAATGCCGCCTCTGAACCTGGCCAGACCCGTCGTTTTTGAGCCGCTCAACCGCAGCACCCGGATCCCGAACTCGGGCCGCAGCAGGACGGTCCCCGCGAACCGCCTTTGCCGCCTTTCATGATGTTCAGGAGATTGAGTTTCTGTTCGATCTTGTCGGATCCGCAGAACGGGCAGTCCTTCACCAGTCCTTTTGAGTGCTCCTCAACAGTGCCCCAAATCTCAAACTCGTTTCGGCAGTCTTCACAAAAGAAATCGTATGCGGGCATGCGTGCTACCTCCTATCTGACGTTCGTCTGGCGTGTGTGCTGAACTCGTCGACACCCGCCCTAGGATCAATGCGCGGCTTAATTTGAATTGACCAGGTCTCGCAGTCTCTCCGGCCCGACGGGTTCGTCCGGCTGCCAGGGAACCAGAGCCTGACGCCGGGAATGTCTTTCCAGTACTTCATTGATGTAAGGCAACTCCCGCCTGCCGCGCGCAATCAGGACCGGATCGCGGAATCCATTACCCGAGAAGCTCTGGTTTATCACCCAGGCAAACGGCCGAATCCCGGCTCGCGCCAGGTCTTCCTCGAGCCGCACGGCCTCGTGCACAGGCGTCGCCTCAGGCAGGGTTACCAGGATAACTCGTGTCAAGAGTCCGTCGCGAAGTCGGGGCAGCAGGTTCCGCACCGCCTCGGGAATCTCGGACGCGGTCCGAGACACGTCACGGTGGTAAGACTCGGTCGCATCCAGGAGCAGGAGCGTGTGACCCGTCGGTGCCGTGTCCAGTACGACAAACTGATGCTCGCCTTGAGAAACCTCCTGGGCAAAGGCGCGGAACACTGCGATTTCTTCAGTGCACGGCGAACGGAGATCTTCTTCCAGCAGGGCCCGACCCCGGGCGTCGAGCTGCGGAGCCGCTTTTTCGAGAACCTCCCGGGTGTAACGCTGCGTTTCCGTTCTCGGGTCGATACGGCTGACGGTCAGATTGTGGACATGGTCGCGTACCGCCCCGGCAACGTGCGCGGCCGGGTCGGTCGTGCTCAGATGGACCCGGTGGCCTCGATGCGCCAGTTCGACGGCGATCGCGGCCGCTATGGTTGTCTTCCCCACGCCGCCCTTGCCCATCGTCATGATCACGCCGCGTCCCGACTTCTCCAACTCGTCGACGAGAGTCCGAATGCCGGGCAGGCCCTGCTTCGATCCTGTCTGCGGCTCTGGCTTTGCTTCCGCAGAGTCCGCACCGAACACATACCGGAGGTGCTCAATCCCGATGGGAGCCCAGGCTAGCAAGGGAACTCCCAGGCGCGGCATCTGTGCAAGGCCTTCAGGCATGCGTTCAATGGCACTCTTGCCCCTGGCTTCGAGTGCGCGGGCGGCCGGGTCTCCACTGTCGCGGGCGACGAAAATTCCATTTATCGCCAGAATCTGGTGGAAGACCCCGGCTTCCTTCAGCTCGAGCCGGGTTCTTTCAGCTTCGGAGAGGGCAGAAGGCTCCGGGCGGCTGACCAGGACGACGGTGGTCTCAGCAGGGCGGCACAGCCTCTTCAAGCTCGCCTCGTACGCGGCGCGTTGTGCCTGCAGGCCCGCCAATGGGCCGAGGCACGAGGTGCCGGTCGAGTTGGCCGCCATGAATTCGGTCCACGCCCCGGGAAGACTCAGGAGCCGGAGTGTGTGACCGGTCGGTGCGGTGTCAAACACGATGTGATCAAAATCCGCGGTCGCCTTGGGGTCGCCCAGGAGCTTCGTGAACTCGTTGAAAGCCGCGATCTCCACCGTGCAGGCGCCAGACAACTGCTCCTCCATGCTGGCGATTGCAGCCTCCGGCAGAATTCCCCGGTAGACGCCGACGATGCGCTCCCGGTAAGCGCGAGCGGCGGCCACCGGATCGATGTTAAGGGCCGACAGACCAGGAACTTTGGCCAGGGACGTTGGCTCGGAGCCGAGCCGGGTTTCCAGCACCTCGTCCAGGTTGGAAGCCGGATCCGTGCTCACAAGGAGAACCCGTCGACCCCGGTCCGCGAGCGCCACGGCAGTCGCACACGCCAGAGATGTCTTGCCTACCCCCCCTTTTCCGGTAAAGAGCAGGATGCGGGTCGGGTTTTCGAGCAGACAGGCGGGCCCCATCATGAGCAACATCCCTTGCCGCGCGGCAGAGACAACAAATCCACTTCCGTCCTGCGCCCCTTCAGGTACTTGTCAGCCAGATCGAGAATGGACCGGGCCGGGCTGTCCTTGACCATCTGTGCAGTTTTCACCGCCAGCGCCATGTCTTCCTTTGAAACGCCGAGCTTCCGGGCACGGTCAAAGTGGTACCTGAAACAGGGCTCGCAGTTGGAGGCGATGGCCGCGCCGATCGCCACCAGCTCAGCAACAGCCGCCGTATATATCGCTGTGGCCTCTTCCGTTTGAACGCGCGTCCACCGCGCCAATTGCTCTCTCCCGGGATACGCTCCCTTGCCGACAATGACGCCGTTGACGAGGACCAGCGGCAGGCAATCCGTGCCTTCGGCTTCGAGCGCCTGCCTGACCTGCCCGTTTGCGGCAAAAGCCTCGGGCTGTTGCGCCAGGTTGAATCGCTCGACGGAAACTCCCTTTTCGGCCAGCCACTGCAGATCCGCGGCGAACCGCGCCAGATCGGGATCCACCGCGGGCCCGCACACTCCGGTGGAACAGCACATAGCGGGATCGTATACCTGGAGGGAAACGGTCTTGGCCGGACGCACCGCAGCAGCACCCGGTTTGCGGGCTCGGATGAAGGCGCTGGCAAACTTTCCGTCCGCCGCCGCCGCGATCGAGTCTGCTTCCAAACCGGCGTCTCGAAGAAACTGCCGCGCATCCTCCGCTTTGTAGATCCTGGTCGGTTCAATGTCGATGCTCTCGAATCCGGCGGCAGCGAGTTTCGAGACGTATTGCCCCTCTTCCAATGCTCCGGCGACACATCCGGCCCAGAGCTCGACATTCTTCCTGATTTCAGGAGGAATGTCGCCGCGCACAACCACGTCCGAAACAGCAAACCGGCCTCCGGGCTTCAGCACGCGGAAGGCCTCCGTCAGCACCTGGTCTTTGTCGGCCGACAGGTTGATCACGCAGTTGGAGATGATCACGTCGATTGAGTTGTCGGGCAGAGGGATCTGTTCGATCTCCCCCTTCAGGAACTCCACGTTCTCGATCCCCGCCTTCTTCCGGTTCTTTTCGGCCAAAGCTAGCATTTCGTCCGTCATGTCCAGGCCGTATGCCTTGCCGCCCGGTCCCACACGCCGGGCGGACAGCAGGACATCGATGCCGCCGCCGGAGCCGAGGTCGAGCACAATCTCACCGGGACTGAGCTCCGCGAGGGCGGTGGGATTGCCGCATCCGAGCGAAGCCAGGACTGCTTCTTCCGGCAGCAGGGCCTTGTCATCCGCGGCATAAAGATCCCGGGTTATCGGGTCCTCCTCGCCGGACGCGCTCGACGCGCTGCAGCAACCGCCCACCCCGGACTTCACCCGGGAGGCCGCCTGGCCGTACTTCTCTTTCACGATCTCTCTAATCTCAGATGAATCCATTCTGCAGCCCTCTTGCTGAGTGTGAATGTCGCCCAACGCGTCGCCATAATTCGCATGGCCAACGTTGCTTCTTTGACTCTCCTCCGGTAAAACGTTTCGAGGTGATTGGAGCTCTTGAGCCTCGAGGCGACAGTCATTCGTTCGGGCAGCATGCGTCTGGCGACTCGGGTCCGCATGCGGGTCTGCGGCTGCGCCGCGACTCCGCCCCGTTGCGGCCGCGCCAGGCGGACAGGTTTTCGAGCAACTGGGCGGCTGCGGGTCGGCCGGCCAGGTGCGCACGGAGCTCCGTAAGCTCGGCCTTTTCCAGTCCCGGGTCCAGGGGACGAAGCGCGTAGTACACCCACAACCCATCGCGCCGGTCGGTGACAAGGCCCGCCCGATATAGAATCCGAAGGTGCCGGGAAGCCTTCGACTGGGTGATCCCGAGCACTTCCATGAAATCGCAGACGCAGAGCTCGCGGTGATTAAACAGGAGCCAGAGCATCTTGAGCCGGGCCTCGTCGGCGAGAACCGCAAAGAATTCGGCCGTATCCTTCACTGTGTTACCTCACTGAAAGTATTCTTATAACCGGTTTAACGGATATAGTCAATGGATTCCGTATGAGGCAAAGCCCGAGACTGCAATGCATTCGATCACTTAACGGCGGGTGTTCGTTGGCTGGAACTGTGCACCGCATCCTGGACTTGCGCCGCATACATCAACGCCAGTCCGCCTCCCATCATGACGTCTACTATAATGGTTTCAATCAGTTCCTGCCTGTGTAGCCCAGGCTCCGACCGCATCGTGAACGTGGCAGGCGATGCAACCCTCGCAGTGGAAGGCAATGACCATCGCAAGCGCCTTGCAACAATGAGCCTTTCAGCTGTATATTTAAATATCCTGCTAGACAAATGGAGGAATAACCCATGCGATCGGGTCGGTTGGACGAAATACTGAAGGCCGCAGCGGATCCCACGCGCCTGCGTCTCCTGAATCTGCTTCGCCTTGGGGGAATCTGCGTGTGCGATCTCCAATCCGTGCTCCGGATCCGACAGCCTACCGTTTCACGACACCTGGCCGCATTGAGACACGGCGGATTGGTCACGGATGAACGGAGAGGGACGCGCATGGTCTATGCACTCGTTCCTGCAGCAACCAGTCCGCATCTCGAGGCGCTTTATGAGCTGCTGGACCGTTGCTGCCCGCAGGATGAACAGATGCGGGCCGACCTCGCGCGATTCCGCGAAGCCGTCGCAGCCGGAACCTGCCGGCTGGAAACAGCGGGATCTGATGCTGCTGTTTCCGATGCTGCGCAACTCCAGGGTAATCCCGCCTGAAACCGGGGCCAGCTGACGAAAGGTGGCGAGCATGCTGGAAGTCAGCATCGACAAATTCACTTTCAGGGTTCCCGAGACACTTCTTTTCAGCGATGCGGGTATCTGGGTGGCCGTCGAAGGCTCGCGGGCACGTTTGGGTCTCTCCGATTTCGCCCAGCAGGTGAACGGCGACATCGCCTTCGCCAACGTCGAACCCGCCGGCACGGCGCTCCAGGCCGGAGACGAGTTCGGCAGCATCGAAACCGTCAAGGTGAACGTAGCGCTGCCGACACCGGTCGCAGGGAGAATCGTCGAGATCAACCCGCTGCTCGAGGGCAGCCCGGAAGTCATCAACCAGGACCCGTACGGGAAGGGTTGGATGGTGGTTCTGGAGTTGAGCGACCGGGAAGTAAACCACCAGAGTTTGCTTGATCCGCGGAACTACCTCGAACTGGTAAAGCGGCAGGCCGAGGCGGAGTTGAAGAAATGACACGCAAGACCCTGATCGTGCCCTGCAGCGGCATCGGCAAAACCTACGGGACCGTCGCGCGCGAGAGGCGCCTACATCGTCACCGAGGACCTTTGTCCCGACAGCACCCGGCTTGTGCCGCTTGCGCTCGTGGTTCTTGGGGACGAAGCGGTGCGCGACGCACTCGACAGCGTCTCCGGCGATAACCATCGACGGGTGCAAGCTCGCCTGCGCCGCCAAGGTGGTCGCCGAGTCGGGCGGGACCGTGGCGCGCGCCCTGCAGGTGCTGGACGTGTATCGAAGGAACCGGCATCTGAAACCGGCCGGAATCGCCGAGTTGAACGAGGCGGGCCGTGAACTCGCCCGCATGTTCTGGCGGAGGACGTTTCCGACCAGACGGGCCGGATCGCGGCGGAGGATGAGAATGCCTGAACTGCCGAAACGGAAAGTCGGTCTCGTCTCGTGTTCGGGCGAAGAGATGGCCCAGGGGACGGTCACCCGGCTTGCGACCCTCAAGGTCCTGGAGACCCAGCGTCCGGACGCGACCGTGACCATCTGCCTGCCGCTGTTTCTGGCGGGGGGCGAAGGGGACCGCGCCTTCGCCCGGTATTATCCGACCATCGCGATCGACGGTTGCGAGAAGCGTTGTGCGGCGCGCGGCACCGAGATGTACAGCGCGAAGCCGGCCGCCTCGATCGTGGTGAACGAAATGTGCCCCGCGGCGGCGGGGCAACTCGGAACGGCGCGGCGTCTGAACCAGGCAGGCATGAAGGCCGTCGACGCGGTTGCGGCTGAAATTTCCGGCGCGGTCGACCGGTTGCTGGGAATCCCCTGGGACAGGACGCGCGGGCAGGCAGTCGATGCGGCGGCAACGAACGAAAAACCGGCTGCCACCTGCTCCTGCGGGTCGGGGGTTCCCGTCAAGGTCCTCGAGATCGATGGGCGCAAAGTCGAGGTCCTGGCGTTGCCGCCGATCCTGGAAATGTTCCGCCAGGCGGCCAAGCCTGCCACCGAAGAGACGGCCGCGGAGATGTTCGAGACGGTGCGGCTCTATAACCATGTGCCCGAAGGCACGGAAGCCTCCTGGAAGCTTGCGCTCGGCCGTGCCTATGCCTCCTACCGCGCGGAGGGAAGATGATCCGCACGGCTATGTATCACACGACCGTCCACTGGAAAGGCGAACACCGGGGTCGTATCCGGATGGGAAACGGGCCGGAGATGGACTTCTCGGCCCCTCCGGAGGCTCATGGGCATGCCGGTGTGCTCACCCCGGAAGACGCCTTCGTGGCAGCCGTAAACACCTGCGTCATGCTGATGTTCATCTGGTCAACGGAGCGGTTCAAGCTCGACCTGGTGTCGTATGAGTGCGCGGCGGAAGGCACCAAACGCATCGAGCTCGACCGGACGGAGCTCTTCACGAAGGTCGTCCTGCGCCCCCGGATCGTCGTGCGCGCGGCTGCCGCTCAATCGGAAGAGGCACGGAAGCGTGTGCAGCGGGCACTCGAAAGCGCGGTGAAGTACAGCCTCGTCGCGAATTCGATCAAGTCGGAAATCGTAGTTGAACCCCAAATCGAGATCACTGCCGGAGCCGGCGAGGCGGGCTCGGACAACGTCGCACTACCTGGAAGGAGAAATCCATGACAGCGAAGAGTGTTGGTTTCATCGGCGGCGGAAGGGTAGCGCATATCATCCTGGGCGGGTTGACGCAGGGCAGGGCGGATGCCGGAGAACGTCGTCGTCAGCGACATCAGTGCGGATGTCCTGGACCGGCTGAAGGCCAGATACCGCGGGATCCGGACTGCACAGTGCGACAACAACTCTCCGGCTGCGCAGGATCTGGTTTTTGCGGCACTGCATCCGCCTGCGATGGCGGGCTGTCTGGGCGAAATCAAGGCTTGCCTGAAACCGGATGCGATCCTGATTTCGCTGGCTCCGAAGCTGACCGCTGCCAGACTGGCCGGCATGTTGGGCGGGTTTGACCGGATTGTCCGCATGATCCCCAACGCCGCGTCCATCATCGGTGAGGGCTTCAACCCCATCTGGTTTTCCGGCTCCCTGGGCGGGAAGGAAAAGTTGGAGATATCCGCGTTGATGGAATCGCTGGGGAAGTGCCCGCAGGTGGACGAAAGCAAGCTGGAAGCCTATGCCATCCTGACCGCAATGGGCCCGACCTACTTCTGGTTTCAGCTCCGTGAGCTGCAGACGATTGCCGAGTCGTTCGGGCTGTCGCGCGACGAGGCCCAGATCGGCACCTCCGCGATGGTGGCCGGCGCTGAAGGAACGCTGTTTCGATCCGGCCTGGCCGCAGAAGAGGTTATGGACCTGATCCCGGTCAAGCCGCTGGGGGAAGAAGAAGGGAATATCAAAGCGGCTTATCACGCCCGGCTCGAGGGTTTGTACGCCAGGCTGAAGAACTGATGTTTTGTGGAGGGTGAAATGATCTCGATCAAGGTGCTGGGCCCGGGTTGCTCCAATTGCGTCAAGGTTGCGGATGTGGCGCGCCAGGCAGCGACCCGTCTGGGCGCAGAAGCCGAAATCGTAAAAGTCACGGATTTCCCGCAGATTCGCAAGTACAACATCCTGGCCACCCCGGGTCTCGTTATCGACGAAAAGGTCGTCTGCGCGGGGCGCATCCCCACGCCGGCGGAGGTAACCACGTGGCTGACAAATGCGATGGCAGCGAAAGTTGAGCGAGACGGCGTGCCAGGACGCACCTGAGTCAGCCACCGTCGGAGGACAGACCATGGCAGGCGAAGAAAAGCATTGCTATGGGAAGATGTTCCCGCCTGTGATCAGGCAGCCCGACAATGTCACGGTAGCCGGCAAGGTGCTCAGCTATCGGGTTGAGCACCCGGGAGTGACGGCCACGGACCGCTCGGTTTCGGTCGACGAAGAGTCCTGGCGTCGATGCGTGACGTGCCAGGAGCACGAAACATGTTATCGCCTCTCTATCAGCACGCTACTGCTTGAAATTGCGCCGTCTGCCTGAGCGCGCTTCGGCATGAACCAGCTGGAATGACACAGAACGGCTGAATCCGTGTCGATTTTCAGAGGAATGCTCCATGAGCTCAAAATCCATCATCAAGGCGGCCCTTCTTGTTGTCGTTCTTGGCAGCCTCGTTGTTCTCGGCGTGAAGGAATCACGCCGGTGGACTGCTCCGGACCCGGTCGCGGCGCAAGTGCCACTCGAAACCGCAAGCCGATGGGATCATCGCGTACTATTTTCATACGAACTACCGCTGCCCGACGTGCCGGCGCATCGAGGCCTATTCGAGGGAGGCTATCGACACGGGATTTGCGCGGGAATTGAAGGACGGCAGGCTCGAGTTCCGGCTTGTCAACGTCGAGCTTCCCGAAAACCAGCATTTCGTCCAGGACTACAAGCTTTTTACCAAGTCCGTTGTGCTGGTCCGGATGAGCGCTGGCACGCAGGTGGAGTGGACCAACCTGGGCCGGGTGTGGGAACTGACGGGTGACCGGGAGTCCTTCGTGGGGTACGTTCAGCAGGGCGTCCGCGGCTACCTGGAGAAGAAATAGTGGAGCCCTCCCTGGTTGCCGCTGCGACCGCGGCGTGGCTGGGCATCCTGACTTCGATCAGCCCCTGCCCGCTGGCGACGAATCTCGTGGCGATATCCTTCATCAGCCGGGACGTCACATCCCCTGCTCGCGTTTTCTGGACGGGATTACTGTACACGCTCGGCCGGACTCTCACCTACGCGGCGCTGGGAGTGCTGCTCGTTGGCAGTGTGCTGTCGATCCCACACGTCTCGATGGCCCTCCAGTATTGGATGAACCGGCTGCTCGGACCGATGCTGATCCTTGTCGGCATGTTCCTGCTGGATCTGCTCCGATTCAATTTCAGCACGTCCGTGGTGACCAAGCCGTTGCAGGATCGGGCCCAGTCCTGGGGAACCTGGGGGGCGGGACTGCTGGGCATGATCTTTGCCCTGTCTTTCTGCCCGGTATCGGCGGCACTTTTTTTCGGGAGCCTGGTGCCTCTTGCTCTGAAGGCGGATTCCCGGGTTGTTCTGCCGGTGCTTTACGGAATCGGAACCGGGCTGCCGGTGGCGCTGTTTGCCATCGGGCTGGCCGCCGGCGCGCAGACTCTCAGCGCCGCGCTGAGCCGGATCGGCGAAATCGAGCGCTGGGCTCGGCGTGCCACTGGCGCGGTCTTTATTGCTGTGGGCCTCTATTACACCTTCGACCACGTTCTCGAGTTGTTCTGAAGGAGCTGCTTCAGAAGCCCAGGACGCAACTCGGCAATCTGCATAGGCGGAGCCGTTCATCCCTTATCGATAGCGTGTCCACAACAGTCTGTAAAGCATTGTCCGCAACCATCACAGCTTTGCAGAGCGATCACGATCCTGCCTCCCAAGGGCGCGGACGACGGGGCCGGAACAGTCAGGAAAGATCTCCCGACGGATTGATCAGGAACTCGCGGAGCCGGCTGCCGATTTCGTCCCGCACGCGGCGAAATACCGCTTTCCTCTGCTCGGGCGAACCGCTTGCGGCCGCAGGATCCTCCAGGCCCCAATGCAGATTGGAAACACTCGCGGGAAAGAAGGGACAAGAGGCTCTGGCCTGATCGCACACCGTGATCACATAGTCGAATTCCTGATCGAGGAACTCCTCGATGGATTTAGAGTGGTGTCCCGAAATATCTACGCCCATTTCGCCCATGGCTTCGATCGCTTCGGGATTGAGGACGCCCGGCCGGGTCCCGGCGCTCGCGACCTCGTAGCGATCACCCGCGAGATGCCGCAGGAGGCCTTCAGCCATCTGGCTCCGGCAGGAGTTCCCGGTACACAAAAATAGCACCCTCTTTCTCACCTTTGGTCACCCCGACGTCGATGCCTGTTGTTCATTGGACACGCGAAGGCATGGGCTGGCTCTGGTATACGATCCGTCCCTCCTTCACCACCATTACCGGCCTCCCCAGTGCCTCGATGTCCGAAAGAGGATCTCCGGCCAGCAGCACCAGGTCGGCGAGTTTTCCAGGCTCAATTGTACCAATACGGTCGCTCACCTGCAGCGCGACGGCAGGTCGTGCTAATCCCACGGGTGACCAAGAACAGGTGGACCTCCTTCCCGAGGATGTTCGTAATGCCCTCGAATCCTTCCAGCTAAACATGAGCGAAAAAGTGGCAACAGGCTATTTGATGGATAAGACCACAGCTACGCTCGTGCTAAGCTATTGAAAACTAAGCATGCCGGGGTGGCGGAACTGGCAGACGCACAGGACTTAAAATCCTGGGCCCCGCAAGGGGCGTGCGGGTTCGATTCCCGCCCTCGGCACCAATGAAATTCAACTACTTACCGAGACTCCCAAGTCTCGAATTTTTCACGAAATTCAGACAAAAACGGTCACTTTGCCTATTCTTTGCCTATCCGGGCACTGCGGCCTCCTGGGGTAATCCAACCTTGGTACTGCGGATATCGGGGATGTGCTAAAGATAACCGTATGACTCTTCTCATTGGCACCGTGTCCAACCAACATGCGGTTATTACTGCGGACGGCCTTTCTCTACCCAATCCAGTGACCGGTGCGGGTGTGGCGTCCCAAAGTTACACAAAGATCTTTCCAGTTGATGGATTGCCTATCGTTCTTGCCCATCATGGGCTCAACATGCTGGGTGGACGACACGTAGCTCAGTTCATCCAGGATTACGTTTTAGCCAACGATCGGGTGTTGAGGTGTTGTGACATAGGTGAGATCGCAGAGAATCTCAGGTCCTACTCAGAACGAGACGCACTGGACGTGCTGAAAGAGCCCACTAACAAAGGCGTAGTCGGGTTCTGGATCGTTGGCTTTGACCAGAGACGGCACCGGCCACAACTGTATGAGATATGTTGGCCAAGCAGACCGGAGCCGTTTCTGGCTCAAGAGCCTTTGTTCATCGGCGGTCACGGTAGAGATTTCCTCGATCCGCGTCCAGAGCTCCCGTCCTTTCAATATGCCCGATTACCCAAGTATCCGGTCGGATTCGCGGTGCAGTATCACCAAGCCCTGTATCGATATGCCGAGTCGAGTCAACGCAAATCCGGGAAAACAGTCTTTGGAGGGCAACAGCACCAGCTGTTTCTTGAGAAGAGTGGATGGAGATGGGCCAAGCCCCCAGGCTCAGCGGGATGAAGTTCATGCGGACTGCGAAGCGATCCTGTTTGTTTGCCTGTGGTTCGGCACCCACGTTTGCGGATTTACGGCGTAAGAGGTGAGAACCGTGCTGACATACAGAACTACGTTCCGCTGCTGCTGGCGTCGATTACGGATTACGGCGCAGGGCCGGGATCCTGAAGCTTGTGGATGATTTTGATGTGATGGAAAGCAATGGTCTGGCATATAGGTAATTGGAGCTACGACTCCGCTACGTTCGCGGAATTTGGTGTATTCCCGCATCCACTCCAACGATGTGTAATGCCCTTGGTAGGCAACGTTGGAGGCGACTTTTTCCCGGTCGGCACAGCCTTTGCCATCCTCCCCAACGGACTCTTGATGACCGCAGCCCACGTTCTCGTAGCCGCACACGACAAAGGCGTGCTGAGACGAAACGAGGCTGGCAAGATTACGCATGAGTATGGCCTTTATGCGCTGTGGGTGACTGATGAAAAGGATGAGAACGGAAACTACATAGGTGGTCCGCTGCCGGTTGATCGCGTGTACGTGCATGAGGCGTTGGATATCGGTTTCTGCTGGTTGGGCCCGCTTCACAGGGGCGACGTGCAACAAACCTTTCCAGTTATGCAGCTCGATCTCTCGATTCCTCCAATCGGCAGCCGCGTCTGCGGATTTGGCTACTATGCCATGAAGGTTCACTCGCAGGGAGACAGCACAGCCCCGGTCCGCAAGGTCGAATATGAACAGAAAACGGCTGTCACTACAGGCAAGGTTGTGGAAGTGCACCGCAACTGCCGGGACAAAACCATGCTGCGCTACCCGTGCTTTCAGGTCGATTGCCGTTTCGATCCTGGGATGAGCGGCGGACCAGTCTTGAATGAGACAGGAGGCGTATGCGGTGTTGTCTGCTCTGCTTTGGACGGAGCGGCTCCGGACTATGTCTCCTATGCCTCTCTGATCTGGCCTGCATTGGCTGTGAACGTCGAGGTGAGACTCGAGGAAGATGGCCCGCTAGTTCGAGTCCCCGTTTTGAGTCTCATAGACAAACAGATACTCGGAGTGAAAGGTCCGTTGGGGAACGTAGTCAGGGAGCAAGGCCCTAATGGATCATTGGTTCTGAGCTTTCTGGGGTAACAGGCCTCTATTTCTTCCCCGTCTCCAGCTTAAAGCTTTCCGCGGCCTCACGGGTCTTTTCATCCACGCCGTGGACGTAGAGGTTGTAGGTGATCGTCGGGTTGGCGTGGCCCAGGATCTTGGACAGAGATACGATGTCTTTCTTTTCGTGGTAGACCGCTGTGGCCAAGGCGTGCCGAAGCGAATGGTGCCCGACATGGGGCACCTTGGCTTTTTTGCAGGCCCGCTCCAAAGACATGCGCAGCGTACGGAAGCGCCGGCCTTCACGGTTCAAAAACATCGGCTCCGTCGCCGCGGCTTCAGGCCGGGATTCCAGTTCGGCTCTAATCTGCTCAAAGAGAATGTCGTTCATGGGGACGAACCGCTCTTTGCCACCCTTGCCGACCACGCGCAGGAGCCGGTTTTCAAGGTCCGCGTCGCCAACATTGCAGCCTATAAGCTCGGACTTACGGCATCCGGAACTGCAAAGGCGAGGAAAAACCGCCGGGCTGACGGATAAATCGCATTAAGGATCTGGAGGATCTGCGAAGGAGTGGGGGTGTAGTTCGGCCGGACCAGCTTCAGCTTCGGCTTTTTGACCGCCAGAACGGGGTTGAACAACACCAGCTCTTCCTGCACGGCGAAGCGGAACATCGAGGACAGCGTGGCCAGTTCCTTGTGAATCGTGTTGGGTGCGGCGCCGGCCTGCTGCCGTTTGCGGATGTAGGCCGCGATATCCTTTATGGCAATTGACTTGAGGTTTCGCTTGCCGAAAAAAGCGATCAGGTGACCCTCGGAGTTTCGTGTC
>CAVZBT010000014.1:0-3764 GCA_963773605.1 uncultured Acidobacteriota bacterium | reverse complement strand
CGTGTCCTTGCGGCAAGGGTGCGGGATCTTTAGAAGCGAGCGCGGGGGAAAGTTTCAGTCGATCAGCTGCAGCCCGCCGTCGCCCTGACTGCAAAGCCATCGCTCCAGGTATTCCTCCACCGCCTGGCGCCCGCCCTGCGCGATCACGATGTCGAGCAGTTCATGCAACTCTCTCATAGAGTACTTGGGAGTGGATTCCCTTTGTTTCGATCTTGAGTGGTTGCGAGGTCTCTGGGTACGCACGGGTTGTTTTTTCATGATTCGGTGATTACTCGGAAAGTGGCAAGGGTCGGCGAGATCAATCTGTGGTCCCTACCGGATGGTCGAGTGCTCTCAGGGTGTCCCCGTAGTTCCATGGCATCCACCCTGAGGTGCTTCTCGCCACATCTTTGGCGTGCTTCTGCAGCTCCGTCAGATAATCGAACGGGTTGCCTTTCGCGAGCTCTGCAGTGTGGATCAGGCTCATGAACATGTCGCCGACGTGAGCTCCCCGGGCGGTCTTGTAGAAGTAACTGTTCTTCCTGCTCAATATCGCTTTCTTCAAAATTCTTTCCGCGGCAGTGTTATCCAGGGGCACCCCTGGGACCTCCAGGAAACGGGTGAGTCGATCCCACCGTTTCTGCGTGTAGTGAATCGCCTCTCCCAACCCGGAGTTCGGCTCCACCTTCGTTTCTGTGAACTGCTCGGCCATCCACCGCCGCAGATCCTCCATCCGCGGAGCGCTTTCAGCCTTGTGGTATGACAGGCGCTCCTCGGGTGACATCCCCTGCCGGCGCGCGACGGCGTCGTTGTGGTAAACGTCGCGGAACACTTCGAGCACGTAGCGGCACTCCTCCGGAAACCGCGAGGCAGCATCCACGAACTATCTTCGCGCGTGCGCGTTGCAGTTGGAGAGAATCACCTGCAGCTCTTCGGGCAGGTCCGGCTCGTTGCGTGCCAGCCCGTCGCACATCTGGATGGGCGGTGGCAGACCCGCCGCCCGCTTCAGGAGGACGTCCCTCAGGTTTTCTCCCGCATGCTGACCGCCGGTGAAAAACAGCGCGATCCTGCGCTCCCCGACGATCGACACGATCCCGGTCGTGAACGTGCCTGTGCGCTCCGCATCATCGCCGTCCCCGGCCTGTTCGCGCTTACGCCGCTCCCGGATCGTCTCGAGGATTACCGCAGTCGTGTCGTCGTTGTGCAACACTTCTCCCTGAGCTGCCTGCCGGACCAGTTCCTCCCACGCCGGCTCGATCGCTTCCGCCGCCTCCTTGACCATCTCCCACTGCGTCGAGGCCGGCAGCGGGATCCCCAGGCTCTTCTGCAGTTGCTCGAGCCGATGGAACGGCATCCCGGTCCCGTACTTCAGCAACGCGACCATGCTCGCCGCCGCTTCGTCCCACCGGCCCGGCCCCACCCCCTCGGGAGCCTCGGCCGTGAACACCTCGCCGCAGAGGTTGCAGCGCCACCGCTCCAGTTCATAGACAGTCGCCTGCAGCGGCGCCTGTCCCGTGATGCGCACCAGAACCGCCGGCTCATTGATGCGATAGATCTTCCCTTTGCCGCATTTCGGGCAACGCTCGCCCGGTTTCAGCGACCCGTGCTCCACACAAACCCGTTTGGCTCCCGTGAAGGCGGCGACCCCGTTGCGGCCGTGCCCCTTGGGCTTTTCATTGTCCTCAGGCTGGGTTTCCGCGGAACCTGCCGCTGACTCGCCTGGGGGCGAGGTCACCGCCTTGGCGCTCTCCCTGTCCAAAACGTTACGGATCTTCTCGGTGCTCGCCCCGAAAAGGATCCTGCGCAGCCTGGCGATCGTGGTGTCCTTGTCCCCGACCAGATCCGTCACGTACACCAACGTCTCCAGCGCTCTCCGAAGCTTGGCGCACTCCTCCTCGGTCAGAGGACGCGTCTTGCCCTGCTCCAGAATTTCCTCGAGCTCATCCATGCTTACTTCCATCCGCTCGATCGGTCGCCTCATCTTACCTCTCCGAGCAGCCGGCGGAAGTCTTTCACGAGCGGATACCCGAGCACCTCCTTCAGGGGTCGGTTGGCTCGGTTGGTCGTGGTCGTCCTTGCCCCGGCCGGTCGTCAGCCCGAGATAGCGCCAGTTGGCTGCGCGGTAGCAGGTGCCGCGGAAGCGCCCGGGATCGACGAACGTCTCCAGGTAACAGATGGAATGACCGTAGTGCTGTTCCCAGTCCACCGGCAGCCGCCGCGCCATGCCGGCCAGAATGTGCGACGCGAGGTGCGGGACTTTGACGAACGGCAGGATCAGAAAGCGGGTGTTGTAGGCGAGGTAACGGATGTTCTTGCGCCGGGCTTCGGCCGACCACCCGATGAACCGGTCGCGCGGCCCCAGATGCCGCGGCGCCGACGACCATCCCAGGCAGGCGATCGGACGGTCCTGCGCGTAGACGACATACTTCAGATGCTCGCCGACCGGCTGCGTGTAGCCCAGATAGTGGTACCGGTCCAGCAGGCTGTTGAAGAGCCGTTCCTCGACGGTGCGGCGCACCTGCTGAAACTCGAGCGGCCGGATCTCGGCGAGCGAGCATTGCAGCGGCGTCTCATCCACCAGCACCGGCGCCGGCCGGTTCCGCTCCGCATTGCGACGCGCCAGGGGATTGGGATTCACCCAGCGGACCGGAGGCAGCTCGATATGCCCCTCCCGGTGCAGTTGCAGCATCAGCCCCCGGCACACCATGGCGCACAGCGTGCCGTTGGGCTGACGCCAATCCCACGCTTCGCAGAGCCTGGCTGACAGCGCGCGGCGGCTCAGTCGAGGGTTGTCGGCAATGAGTCGGCGGATGAACTCAATGTCGGCGTCCGTGACCGTGCGCCCTCGGTACTTCAGCTCCGCTGCCATGCCGCGCACGGTAACAGACCCGGAAACGGAACGCAAGTTCTATTTTTTATCTGACCTCAGGCCGTATCCGTTTCCATGGCGGTGCCCCTCGGGCCGCGGCCGGATCGCCTGCCGCGAGCAGCACCTGCAGTTGGTGTGCCTCCAGCGTGCTCGATACCTCGATCGCCAGTCCCCGGCCAGTAGCGGAAACGCCCAGTCGAGAGCCGCTTTTGGACCAGATAAAATCCCTGGCCATCGTAACAAAGCGCCTTGATGGCCGTGCCGCGCCGGCTGCGGAAAACAAACAGCCAGCCCGCGAAAGGATCGGCTTTGAGTACTTCCTTGCACACCCGGGCCAGCCCGTCGATGCCGTTGCGGAAAGTCCACCGGTTCGACGGCGACCACGATGCGCATGTGCGAGGTCACCTGAATCATCGCTTCATGCCCCAGAACGCTGCGGGTCAGTGCCGAAAGATCCGGCAGCGCCGCTCCCTTTACCTGGATCCGCATCCTGGAGCCCCGCGGGTGTTCGACTTCAATGGTGCACTCCGATACCGGAGCGGCAGACAAAGGCGGAAGTTCGATGAAGGTCGGCCGCGAGTCCGATCGCGCGACGCGGTTCCGGTCGAGAGCTTCGATGCGTTGCTTCAACGAGTAGTAGTCCAGACGCAGCAAACCGTGCGACGCGGGCGAGTCCATGCTGCCTGGCGAGGCGCGCCGCCAGGGCCCAAAGCGGTTCCGGCATGCGGCTGACGATGTGGACGCGTGCTGCGCCACTCCTCGATCTGACGGTGAAGTTCCTGTAGTTCGGCGGGAACGACGACTACTGCGGGCAGTTGCTTTGATTCCATCGGGCTGTCCTCCTGGCGCTTCCTGCGCCGACCGGCCAGACAGTATCAAAACGCGTTACTGGTAATCACGCACGCTTGCCGCAAGG
>CAVZBT010000013.1:0-378230 GCA_963773605.1 uncultured Acidobacteriota bacterium | reverse complement strand
GGTGCCGCCGAATCCGAAACTGTTGGATAGAGCGTAGCGGACACGGGCCGGCCGGCAGACGTTGGGGACGTAGTCCAGGTCGCAATCGGGATCGGGCACTTCCTGGTTTATCGTCGGGTGCAGGACCTGGTCGCGGATGCTCAGGGCCACGACCGCGGCTTCGACAGCCCCGGCGGCGCCGAGCAGGTGACCGATCATCGATTTCGTGGAGCTGATGGCCAGCGTGTAGGCGTGCGCCCCGAATACCGCCCGGATCGCCGCGGTCTCCGTCCGGTCGTTCGGAGGCGTCGACGTGCCGTGCGCGTTGATGTAGTCGACCTGGTCCGGGGAGACCCCCGCGCCCTGGATGGTCGCCTGCATGGCGCGGATGGCCCCATCGCCGTCGGGAGGAGGGGCGGTGATGTGGTGCGCGTCCCCGGACATCCCGTAACCGACGATCTCGGCATAGATGTGGGCACCCCGCGCGCGCGCCCGCTCGAGCTCCTCAAGGATCAGGATGCCGGCGCCCTCGCCGAGGACGAAACCATCGCGCTGCAGGTCGAACGGCCGGCTTGCGCGCGCCGGCTCTTCATTCCGGGTGGAGAGGGCTTTGAGGGCGGAAAAGCCCCCGACGGCCATCGGGGTTATGGCGGCTTCGCTGCCCCCGGCGATCATAAGGTCGGCGTCGCCCCGTTCGATGATCCGAAACGAGTCGCCGATGGCGTGGCTGCCTGCCGAACATGCCGTGCAGGGCGCGGCATTCGGGCCGCGGGCCCCGAACCGGATCGAGACCTGCCCCGCGGCCAGGTTAACGATGCTGGAGGGGATAAAAAATGGCGAGACTCGTTTCGGGCCCTGCCGCAGGAGCGTCTCGTGCTCGTTTTCGATCGTCCCGAACCCCCCGATACCCGAGCCGATGATTACGCCGGCTCGCTCACCATCGGTCCCGTTCATGCGCGTCAAACCCGCGTCCTTCATCGCCCAATCGGCGGCGACAATCGCGAAGTGGATGAATGTGTCCATCTTCTTGACTTCCTTCCGCTCGATATAGCTCGACGGGTCGAAGTGCTTCACCTCCGCCGCGATCTGGGTCGGGAAGCGGCTCGCGTCGAAATGGGTGATCGGCCCCACCCCGGAAGTCCCTTGCAGCAGGGATTGCCAGGTTTCCTCCAAACCGATCCCCAGGGCAGTAACCATGCCAACGCCCGTAATGACGACACGCCGTTTCACTCGACGACCTCTTCTTTCAATTAGCGACCGTGGGTTTCTATGTACTCGATCGCGTTCTTCACGGTCTTGATTTTTTCGGCATCCTCGTCCGGGATCTCGATGCCGAAAGCCTCTTCGAAAGCCATGACGAGCTCTATTGTATCCAGTGAATCGGCGCCCAAGTCGTCGACGAAGGAAGCAGCCGGTGTGACCTCGCCTTCGTTGACGCCCAACTGATCGACGATGATCGACTTTACTTTCTCTTCCACAGAGGCCATTACCTTATCTCCTTATGTTTGCAAGCAGTCCAGTCCGCAAGGTCGCCGAAGAAAGGCTGACATTGTAGCATCCGTTCAGACAGAAGCAAGCGCTTCGATACCGCGAATCCCGTCGACGTTGAGCGCGTGGGCGTTGGGCGCGATTTTCCGTATCAGGCCAGTGAGAACCCTGCCCGGCCCCACCTCGACAAAGGTATCCACATCGCAGCTGATCAGGTGACGGATCGTTTCGACCCAGCGCACCGGGGCGCATACTTGCCGAATCAGGCAGTCGCGCGCGCCGGCGCCGCTGGTCACCTCCGCGGCATCCACGTTGCAGATGACCGGTATTACCGGGTCGCCGAATTCGAGTTCCCTCAAATCCGCCGCGAGCCTGTCGCGGGCCGGGGCCATCAGTTCACAGTGAAATGGGGCGCTGACGGCGAGCGGCAACACCCTTTTAGCGCCGAGCGCCCGGGCCCGTTCCGACGCTTTGTGGACTGCCGAGGCATCCCCGGCAATGACCGTCTGGTCGGGCGCGTTGAAGTTCGCCGGCGAGACCACGCCCACGTCGCCCGACTCCCGGCACGCGGCGGCAACGACATCGGAGTCCGCTCCCAGGATGGCAGCCATCGCCCCTTTGCCGGGCGGCACGGCGTCCTGCATGTACTGCCCCCGGTTGCGCACGACCTGTATGGCCTGAGAGAACGAAAGCGCGCGGGCGCAGACCAGTGCCGTGTATTCGCCGAGGCTGTGGCCCGCCACGTAGCTCGGCTGCAGACCTCGTATCTCCAGGACCCTCCATATGGCCACGCTGGTGGCGAGGATCGCAGGCTGGGCATTGCGGGTGAGCTTGAGGTCCTCGTCCGATCCCGCGAAGCAGAGGGAGCTGAGGGGAAAGCCGAGCGACAGGTCCGCTTCGACAAAGACGTCGCGGGCACAGGAGAAAGTGTCGTGGATCTCCTTACCCATGCCGGCGTACTGAGAACCCTGTCCCGGGAAGACGAAAGCTGTTTTCCCCATCGTGCCCTAAGTCAGCGCACTGCCCTTGGTGTAGCCGCCCAACTGGCTCAACTCGGCCTCGAGTTTCGCATTGATCTGGTTCTCGGCGTATTCCTTGGCGACCCGTACGGCGTTCTTGATAGCGTTGGCGCTGGAACGGCCGTGGCAGATGATGGAGACCGCCCGCAATCCGATCAGAGGCGCCCCGCCATATTCCGAATAGTCCAGGCGCTTCTTGAGGCGTTTAAAAGACTGCTGGCTCAGCAGCGCGCCGAGCTTGGCCTGAAGATTGCTGGACAACTCGTCCTTCAGCAGCTTGAGCACGGCCTCGATGAGCCCCTCGCTCGTCTTCAGCGCGACGTTGCCGATGAAGCCATCGCAGACAATGACATCGGCCCGGCCGTTGTAGATGTCGCGCCCCTCGACATTGCCGATGAAGTTCAGACGGATTTCCTTCAGGGTCTTGTGAACTTCCTTGATGAGATCGGTCCCCTTCGATTCTTCCTCTCCGACCGACATCAGGCCTACGCGCGGCGACTCCACTCCCACAATCGTCTTGCTGAACAGATGCCCCATGATGGCGAACTGGACGAGGTGATGGGGTTT
This sequence comes from uncultured Acidobacteriota bacterium, assembly GCA_963773605.1. Classification (GTDB taxonomy): domain Bacteria; phylum Acidobacteriota; class UBA6911; order UBA6911; family UBA6911; genus CAVZBT01. The sequence continues at coordinate 375,177 of CAVZBT010000013.1, read as the reverse complement.
GCAGGCTACGTTCGCCCCGACGTCGAGCAGGACGGCGTGGCCGTTCAGGGTCGGCAGGATGGCAGCCAATGCGGGCCGGTCCACGCCCCGGACAACCCCCATGACCATCTTGGAGATGGCCATCACGGCGCCGGTATTGCCGGCACTGACCAGCCCCGCCGCGACCCCGTTGCGGACCAGTTCTGCCGCGACCCGAAGAGACGAGTCCTTCTTCCTGCGCAACGCCGCCGTGGGTTGTTCGTCCATGGCGATCACCTGGGTAGCGTTGCGGATCTCGATCGGCAGATCGGAGCCCCCTTTTTCCTTGACCAGGGGGGCCAGTACCGACTCGTTGCCGACAAGGATGACGTGGACGTTAAACGCCTGGGCCGCGGATATGGCCCCCTCCACCTCGCTGAGAGGAGAGTTGTCGCTTCCCATCCCGTCTACGGCAATCTTGATCATGGGCTCAGGCACGTCCTGTCATGCAAAAGAGGTATCGCCGGTTCTCAGATTTCTTCCTCGCCCTCCATGACCTGGCGTCCCCGGTAGTAGCCGCATTTCGGACAGGCCTGGTGCGGGGGCTTGGGTTCGAGGCACTGGGGGCAGACCCCGGGTGTCACAGGCTGAAGAAAGTCGTGCGCGCGCCGTTTGCCGCGACGCGACTTCGAGTGTCTCCGTTTAGGATTAGGCATGAACGCTCGATCTCCCGGTCGGACCACACCGCGACGGGCTGCTGCCGCAATCCCGCGCGTTCCGACCCATTATTGGTCAGTTTTCTTGCGAAACTCCATCAGCACCGAGAGGCGCGCGTCGCCCTCGTCGTGCTTGCAGGAACAGGGCCCCTGGTTCAGGTCTGCGCCGCAACTCTGACAAAGTCCTTTGCAGTCCTCGGCGCAGACAAAGCGCATCGGCAACGACAGCGTGATCTGCTCGACGATCATCGTGTCCACGTCGAACCTGATGCCGTCGTAGAACCCGACCTCCATGTCGGCATAGCTCAGTGCGATCTCTTCTCCCGGGCGGACCGGTTTCGGTTGCGGGACGTAGACGAGATCGAAACTGGCCGACACGTGACATGATGCTTGTTTGAGACAGCGGGAGCAGGCAAAGCGCACCCCAGTCTGCAGGGTGCCGCCGATGCGCAGATCCTGCTCCTTGTGAGTCAGGAGAAAATCGGTGGTGACGGGCTCGTCGATCACCGCATCCTGGTACTCAAACGGGAGTTCCCCGGCTGCGTACGAGTGGTGCACGTGCAGCGGTTCCGGTTTGAGGTCTTCAATTTCGATGAACACAGCCTGATGCTCCAGTTTGCAGCGAAGGTGAAAATTACACTGCGAGATTTCCTTTGTCAAGGGACAATCCCTCGGATTTACAATCACTTACAGCCGCGCTAGAGCGGCCGTTTCGACCTCTCCGGGGGTTTCCTTGCGGGTGGGCGGGCCTAGGGGCGAACGGTCCCGGACTTGGCGCCGGAATTCGCCTCGAGACGCGTCAACTCCTCGGCTACCATCGACTGGAGCATGCTCCTGCCGGCCTCGTCTCGTGCTTCCCGCAGCAACTTGACCGCGTCGTCACGTTTCCCCTGGCCCACCAGGGCGCGGGAAAGCTCCAGCTTGAGGTCTTCGCGCGGCAAATCGCACTGCGGATCCTTTATCATTCCCTCAAGCAGTGCCTGTGCCCCTTTGTAATTGCCCGATTCAACATAGGTCCTGGCGAGGACCTTCCTGGCCAGGTAACCAACGGTGCGGTCCTTGGAATTGTTGCTGACCGCCTCGAGGGATTTGACCGCTTCGTCTTTCCGATTCAGTTGCAGTTGGCTCATTCCGAGGTAATACCGGGCGATAACCGCAAGCTTCGAAGAACCGTACTTGGAGATTACCGTCGACAACTCCTTGGACGCCGCTTCGTACTTTGCGGCTTCGGTCCGAAAGATCGGGTCGGGGGTCTTGCCAAAGGGATCGTCCAGGGCGGTCGGGTCGATCCGGCCGTGATAGAACGCCATGGCTCGGCTAAGCTGCTGTTGTGCTTGACGATCGCGGGCCTCGAGGTAATCGAGCCCGAAGTAGATGCCCAGCGCGACCACAACCACTCCGACCAGCACGATCGCGATCAGCTTGCCGTTGGTGCGAAAGGCTTCCAAGAACCGGATAATGCCTTCATGTATCGGGTCCTCGGCAAGTATCTCCTTGCGGGTCAGCTTGGTAGTGCTCACGATAGAATCCCTCTTTGCTCGTTGGGTTTAGGTATAAACGCGGAAAGATACCACACGTCGGCCAACCGCATCAAGCATTCGCGCCTGGCTTTCAGGGCGTCGAGGCGGTCGCTCCTGTGGCGCCAGCTACAGTGCCTATTCCTTCGTAGATAAAGACGTATTCCTGGACACCATGCCGAAGCAGAAATGAACTGGACACCTTGAACCCCGACATCAGCCGGTTGACGTCGCGCGGCTGATATCGGGGGCAGGGCTTCGTCTCGGTGGTGCGGGAATCGTAGACCATGCGCTCGTTATCGACGATCTTGTAGAGATTGGGTTCGGCGGGCATCTGCTGCAGCACGGAAAGAAGTGCAAACACGTACGTCCCCGCCCGGCAAAAACTTGCCAAATGCGCCACAAGCGCCTCGAGATGCCGCTGCGGGAGGTAGTTGAACAGGTCCCAGGCCAGGATTACGTCGAAATGCGTGTCTGGTCCGTAGGGGAGGAGTTCGGGAAACGGCGATGGCGCATCCTCCTCCACGGAATCCGCGGACGCGCTCAGGATGGGGCGCAGGCCTTGGTACAGACCTTCAACGTAAATTCTGCCTTCGAACCGAGACCAGAACTCGATATTGGTCCCGCAGGCGGGTCCCAGGTCGAGGATCGAAAGTCCGGCGCGTCCCTCGAGCTGCTGCAGCAGGGCGCTCAGTCCGAGGGACTTGTGGATGATCGGCTCCGGAGGAGCCGCCGGCGCAGGCGTCCTTGACACAGGTGTTTTGGACATAGGTCTCGCGAAGCGCGGAGAGGTTACGGCTTTAAGGGCGTCTTGACGACTCCGGCCCCGGCCGCTTCGTTGCTGCTCCGTCCACCCTCGCTGGGGCGAATTCGCCCCTCGGGCTCGGTCGTGCGCCCCGCCTCTTTGGGGGTCATGTCGATGCTGCCCTTGAAGTTGGAGCCGTCTTCGAGACTCACCCTGGGGGCGATGATGTTCCCGCGTACGGTGCTGGTCTGCCGCAGGAGCAGTTGCTCTTCACCGTACAGGTTACCCTGGACTTCCCCCTCGATGGTGATCGTCCGGCCGTAGATATCCGCCTTCACTTTGCCGTTCTTCCCCACGGTCACGTTGTGCTGCCGCAGCTCGATTTTTCCTTCGACCCGGCCTTCGATCAGGAGGTCCTCCTGCCCGCTTAGATCACCTTTGATATAGATGGTGGCTCCAATCATTGCTCGCTCCTTATGCTGAGGCGCGCTCGGGCGCGGTTGACTGACGGGCTGATTTTGAGGTTGCGTCTGGTGTTGAGGCTGATACGGCGGCTGGGGGTCTTCGGCTTCTGATTTCTTCCACATCACGGAAACTCCTTGCATGGATTATGAGAATGCGTCTATGTAATCCAGCAGCGAAGGCAAAGTCAAGTGACCCGAGCCACAGAAACGGCGTATTCGACGGCAATCGCCGGATTTCTCCGCAGCGCCCGGGAATTTCACCCGGATACTCACGTTTGTCGGGGTACAATCGGCCCCATGCAGATCGCTCGGGCGACGGGAATCGCACTAGCCGTGGCGGCCATTGCCGGGATTACCTCGGTCCTCGTCTTCGTGCCGCTGCCGGTCGAAACCGAGCTTTGGAGCTCGATCTACAACTGCGGACACGCCCCGCTGTTTGGGGTCTTCGCCCTGCTCATGTTCTGGCTGCTGCCCCGGTCCTGTGCCCGCAGCGGATGGGCGCACTATGCCACAACGCTGGGCAGCGCGATTGCCGTCGGGCTGCTCACCGAGGTCGTGCAGCATTTTAGCGGCGGGGATTTCGAATTCGAGGACGTGGCCCGGGATACCGCCGGGGCGTTTCTCTTCCTGGCCTTCCTCGCCAGTTTCGACCCGCGCGCGCTCTCCGCGCTCCGGTTGGACCGGCGGGGCTCCCCTGCCCTTATCAGGGCCGCCGCGCTTGCGCTCATGGCCTTCATCTGGATCCCCGCCGCGCTGCTGGCGCGGGACTACGCGAGGAGGGACATCGCCTTCCCGGTCCTGTTCGACGCGCAGCAGCCATGGGGACGCCCTTTCCTCAGGCTGCAGGGCGCGAAGCTGCGGCTGTCCGATCCGCCCGACCGCTGGAAGAACGTGGCGCACGGTCCGCTCGCCCTGGTCAGCTTCTCGCACCAGCGCTACCCGGGCATCGCGATCCAGGAACCTTATCCGGACTGGACCGGGTACCGGCTCCTGACCTTTGCGGTCATCTCCGACCAGAAGACGCGTCTGGCCGTTCGGATCGACGATGCCCGCCACAGCGACGGGCGCCAAGACCGGTACACCGGAGCCTTTGATGTGGGTCCCGGGTTCGACGTCATCTCGATCCCTCTCGATGCGATCCGCCAGGCCCCGCGCGGCCGGAGCATGGACATGACCCGCATCCGGAAGATCGTCATTTTCGCCGTCCAGGCACCTGCGGCGTTTTCCGTGATGCTCGGCCCGATTCGGTTGCAGCATTGAGATCGTAAAGGGGGCACGGAAGTTGTTTTTTGCCCGAAAGAAATTCCGGCCGTGAGAGACTTCATCGGAGGGGCGTGCAGGGCATGGCGCAAGAGATAGGGGACGTGTTGCGCAAATACTGGGGGTTTGACGGCTTTCTGCCTTTGCAGAAGGAGGCGATGGAGTGCGTGTGCGCGCGTCGCGACTCGATCGTCGTCCTCCCGACCGGCGGCGGGAAATCGCTCTGCTTCCAGGCGCCCGCGCTTGTGTTGTCCGGTCTGACGCTGGTCGTTTCCCCGCTGCTGGCCCTCATGAAGGACCAGGTTGATGGCCTGCTGGAGTGCGGCATCGATGCCGCTCGTCTGGACAGCACGATGACGCCCGCGGAAAGGAAAGACGCGTTCGACCGGGTGCGGCAACGCCAGTTGAGACTGCTCTACGTTTCGCCGGAGCGCCTCATGATGGACGGGTTCCTGCAAACGGTCAAGGCGGCCGGGGGAGTGGCGTCGGTCGCCGTCGACGAAGCCCATTGCGTGAGTATGTGGGGCCACGATTTCCGGCCCGAGTACCGGCAACTGCGGGTGCTCAGGGAAGCGCTCCCGAACATCCCCATCGGCGCCTACACGGCGACCGCCACCGAGCAGGTGCGCCGCGATATCCACGAGCAGCTGAACCTGGATAACCCAACCGTGCTGATCGGGAAATTCGACCGCGCCAACCTGATCTTTCGCGTGCGCCGCCGCACCAGCATCCACCGGCAGGTGGCGGCCGTTTTGGAAAGCCATCCCCGCGAATCGGGCATCGTCTACTGCATCCGGCGGGCCGATGTGGACGGCATGTGCCAGCATCTGGCCGGGCGTGGGTTCAAGGTCGCCCCCTATCACGCCGGGATGACGGATGCCGACAGGAAAAGGAGCCAGGACGCATTCATCAGCGAAGAGGTCGACACGATCGTGGCGACCATCGCCTTCGGGATGGGGATCGACAAGTCCAACGTCCGGTATGTCGTGCACGCCGGCATGCCCAAATCGCTCGAACATTACCAGCAGGAGAGCGGCCGCGCCGGGCGCGACGGCCTCGAAGCCGGGTGCTTCCTGTTCTACTCCGGTGCGGACTATGTCACGTGGAAAGGGATCGTCCAGGAAGCCGAACAACAGGCCGCAGACGTCGCGCTGGCGAAGCTCGGCCAGATGTACCGTTTCTGCGCCGGTGTGTCGTGCCGGCACCGGGCGCTGGTGAATTATTTCGGGCAGGAACTCGACGCCGCAAGCTGCCGGGCCTGCGACGTGTGTCTTGGGGAAATCGAAAGCGTCGGCGACGCCCTGGTCTTGGCCCAGAAGATCCTGTCGTGTGTTCTCCGACAGGGGGAGCGGTTTGGAGCGGATTACACGGCCGGCGTGCTCACCGGCTCGAAGGAAGACCGCGTCATCGCCAACGGCCACGATCAGCTGAGCACGTACGGCATTCTCAGCGAGCACAGCCGCTCCGCCGTGCGCGACTGGATCGAGCAGCTCGTCGAACAGGGGGGCGCCGTGCGCGTGGGGGAATACGGCATCCTCAAGGTTACCGAAAAGGGGTGGAGGATCCTCAAAGGGCGGGAACAGCCGCTGCTGCTTGAACCTGCGAAGAAGAAGGAGCCGCCCAAGACGCGCGCGGCCGCAGACTTGTGGGAAGGGGTCGATGAGGGGCTCTTCGAGGAACTACGGAAGCTGAGGCGCAACCTGGCTGCGCAACGGGGACTACCGGCCTACATTGTTTTTGGCGACGCAGCGCTGCGCGACATGGCCCGGCGGCGGCCGTCGACGCCCGCCGCATTCCTGCGTGTCAGCGGCGTTGGGGAAACCAAGCTGGGACAGTACGGGGGAATCATGCTGGACGCCATCCGGCAGTACTGCCGGCTCAATTCTGTCGAAACAGACCCGCCGCTCGCCCGAGGTTAGAACCGTTTGGGTAATTCACCGCTGGGGCGGTGAGACGTGGACATGCGGCCGACGGGTGTGGAGCGCGGCGGCTCGGCGCCGCTTTGCAGGAGACGAACATTTTCGGGTCTTCGAGCTGAGAACGAGGTCCTATGAAGATTAGACTGAGCAGCGTGATTGTAGAAGACCAGGACAAGGCTCTTGAGTTTTATACGGAAGTCTTGGGCTTTGTTAAGAAAGCCGATATCCCGGCAGGGAGATTCAAGTGGTTAACGGTCGTCTCGCCGGAAGGGCCGGACGACATCGAGCTGGTTCTTGAACCCAACGAGAATCCCGCCGCCAGAACGTATCAAAAAGCCCTATTTGAGCAGGGCATACCCTTAACGGCCTTTTCTGTCGATGATATTCAGCGAGAATACGAACGGATAAGAAAGCGGGGCGTAGTGTTTCACACGGAGCCGACAAAGATGGGAGAGGTGACCATCGCGGTGTTTGAAGACCGTTGCGGCAACCTCATCCAGCTCTATCAGGCGTGACCGGCCGCCCGGAGTCCATACCGCAGCGGCGTTCCGCCTCCGGTGGATTTCCCGATAGCCCGCGGTTGCAGCCCAGGGGCGCGTGCGGAGCCACCCGAGTCTATGCGTGCCTGAGATTCACGCGGAAACGGGGCGCAACCAGCCGTGTACTTCGTCGGCGCCGTGTCGGCAGGTATCGAGGTGTGCTGACGGTTGCAGGCGCACTGGGCGGAACGGGTTGCGGGGAGGGCGCCCGAGAAGGTCCAGGTTGTCGGGCGTTCCGAAACAGCCTCCCGCTGAGAAAGCGGCGCGGACTCTCGGATTTCGGGATGCCGGCCAGCTGGCGCGCCAGATCGTGGTAGCTGCGGGCGAGCGCGGAGCCGTTTCTCCGCGCCAGGGGTTTACCGGACATCAACGCTCTCGCAGAGTCTTTGTTCTTGTCAGGTATTTTGCAGTAGATGGGATGACCGAGGACCTTCTCGAGCTGCCCGGTGGTAATGTCGTCCGCGGCGCGGCAGCGATTAATCACCAATTTCAATTTACTTGCGGCGCCGAACGTCGACAGATACCGAAGCAGATGCCCGGTGCGGGAGATTGAAGAGAGTTCGGGATTGGCGACCACAACTACCGCCTCAGCGGTCTTGGCCAGCACCTGCAGGTGCTCCTTCGGCAACAGGTGAGGGATGTCGATAATGGTGTAGGTGTAAGTCTGCATGGCCACCTTAAGCAGCCTGGCCATGGAGGCGACATCAACCGTTTCCTTCGCGCCGAGATCCTTGGGTGCAGGGAGCACGGACAGTCCGTCGGCCCGGGTCATGCAACTGTCCAGGAGCACAGAGTCGAGCCGTGAACCTGCCGCAAAGGCTTCGGCTGTTTTGAACGGGGGCGTCAGGTTCAGATACAACGCGGCATCTCCCAGGCGGGTGCCGAGCTCGATGAGCGCGACGCGGTTCCCCGGAACTGCCGCCAGCACGCTGGCGATGTTGATGGCGATCGAGGTGGCGCCGCTCCCCTCTTTCGCCGCCGTGAGGCAGTAGATCTTCCCCTCGCTTCTGGTTTCCAGCTTGCGTTGCTTTTCGGCAACATGCCGGTCGATGGCTTGCGACAAGCGAAGCTTCTGGATCGGCATGGGCAGGAACTCGCGCGCACCGGCGCGCACGGCTTCCATGATCAGGTTCGGATCGGTCTTCTCGGAGAGAGCGAGCAAACGGGTTTCGGGCAGAGCGGCCTGCAGCGCCTCGAGCGAAGGTATCCCTGCCTGCGGGTCGTCGATATCGACCAGGATCACTTCCGGCCGGGTGGCGGCGAACAGGCGTGCGACTTCATCGCGCGGTTCCGTGCAATGCTGCGCCGCCTCCACGTCCACCGACACCAACCCGGTCTCCTCCGCCAGCCGGCGCACATACTTGCGGCTTTCGAGCGATGGGATCAGGAGTCCGACGGAAACCTTGGCCGAAGGCATAATTCCTATCCGCAGGGACCCGACAGCATCCGTCGCGCAACGCGAGCCGCCCGGACATCAGTTGGGAATAGGAAGGCTCCCATTCCTGGCTGTTCGAGCATCTCCCCACGAAATATTGCGGCTCTGATGGTCTCTATCGGCAGAAGGAGTGAGCCTCTTCTGAGATTTGTGCAATCGGCCCGATAATATTCCCCAACCCGCGACCCTGGTCGTGCCCGGTTTGCTGGATCCGTGAGCTGGAAGAGACACGATTCTCCAGCATCTCCAGGAGTTGCACGAATTCTCCCCAAAAAATACTCGTAAACTATCGCCCCGTCAGGCCGATGAGGAATGGGAATAGCTCTGTACAGTCGAGTTGGAGCGCGATGCCATTTCACCGATGCGCCTCCTCCGGGCACGTGATCAGTGAGGGAGATCCCATGTCATTCCGACCCCGTCGCAACACCTGTCAGCACGCCGGCGCAGTTCCCCGGACCGGAACGGCAGTCCGGCAGGAGGACGGCATCGCCGTCCTGATAGCGCTCATTGCGCTGTCTGTATTCTCCATCCTTGCGATGTACATGAGCCTGAATGCGACCGTGGAGGTGAGGATCAGCGACAACTACGAGTCGAGGCTCCAGGCCGGCATGGCCGCGCGCGCCGGGCTGAATCACGCGCGCGAAGTGGTGAGGGGGCTGACTTACAACGATCTCCTCAAGGGACCGGACGGCGCCTATACAAACACCAGCACCTACCTGAACACAGCCCGGACGTATGCGTTCCGCAACCCCGTGGACTTGGGGCTGGCGCGTTCTCTGAACATCGTGGATCCAACGAGCGATCTCACCGGCAGCAGCGACGATGGCCTGATCAATACCGGCCTGTACAACACTACGCCGGGAACGGTGCTCATCCCCGCGCTCGGAGTGCCCTTTACGCCCCCGAACCCGTACGGCTCGGGAACCATCACCACGGCGCGCTACTTCACCAAGGTGACTGACAATAACGGCGAGGCGACCGAGTTGGCCGTAGACGGCGTGAATAACCCCTTTTTCGACGGGGACCACACCATCATCGTGCGCTCAATGGGGCTTGCGCGGACCATTACCGAAGTCGCCGGAGTCGTCCGGCGCAATTCCGTCGCGGTTGTCGAAACACGCTTCCGAAGCGGGCAGACATTTAACCTGAGCTGTCCGCTGATCATCGAAGGAGATAATGTCAACGCCACCTTCAACGGCATGCCCTGGGGTATCGCCGGGGGAGCCGGCGCACCCGGGTTGGGCACAATCGACACCAACACCGGCAACGGCGTCCACCCGGATCAAATCATCAGGGCCGCCGTGGGCGGCACCGGCTCAATCACCGGCGGAGGACTCCCCAATCCCTCCATCCAGGACGTCACGGCCGCGACGGCGAGTGATCCCGAAAAAGCGAAGCTAATGGATCCCGTTTACCTGTGGGACTTCGTCTTCAATCAGGTTCCGCGAGTAGCCGATTACAGGTACACCGGCAACCAGAGCTGGAACGGTGGGAGCGCGCCCTATCTCGGGGCTTTCGATCACACCCTCCCGCTGAATGCACCCGGACAGGATCCGAAAATAACGTTTGTGGACGGCAACCTGGCCATGAGCGGAACCATGACCGGAGGAGGGCTCCTGGTAGTAACCGGAGACCTTAACACCAACGGACGCCTCACATGGGACGGTCTCATCATCGTAGTCGGCAACGGCTACATGGACGCGGGAGGGCTGAACCAGGGCGTCTACGGCGGCGTGTTTGTGGCCAACATGACAAGGGTCGGGGGCGTGCCCCAGTTTGGCACCCCAACCTTCCGAATGTCGGGAAACAGCCATATCTACTACGATGCCTCTGCCCTTGGGATGTCGGTGGGGTTGCTTCCGCCCATCCAGCTTGGTTTCCGGGAAATCACCAGCGAAATCGACCCTTAGATCCGTCGCATGAAGATGCGTATGGAGTTCACGTCGAGCCGCCGCACTCCGCCGGGCGCGGGCCCCTTCAGGATCGCTTACTGGGTCGCCGCGGCACTCTTGGTGAATTCCGGGGTATAAAGCGCTTTCCCGAAGGCCGGGTCGGCTGCCAGTTGGGAGAACCTGGGATCGGCGAGCAGTTCCGAAAACGTTGGGTTCGCGGCCAGCCGGGCGAAGTTCGGCCGCGCGGCGAGCCGGGCGAAATCCCGATCCCGGCTGATCCGGGTGAACAACGGATCCGCGAGCATCTTCCGGAACGCCGGGTCGAAGGCCAGACTGTCAAACCCGGTGGTGGTGATCAGCTGGACGAACGCCGCGTCCCCGGCGAGCCGGACGAACGTGGGGTTCGCGCAGAGCTTCCTGAACGCGGAAGAGTCGGCCAGCTGGGCTATCCCCGGGTCACTTGATTTTCTGGCCAGCTCCGGGTCCGCCGCCATCTGCGCAAACGCCGGATCGGCTCCCATACGCATGAAGGCGGGATCGACACCCACCGATACAAACACTGGTTCGCCCAGGAGTTGTACGAACGCAGTGTCGCCGGCCAGGGCAACAAACGCGGGCGCCGAGACCACCTTGATGAAGACCGGGTCGCACGCCAGCATCGCCAGGTCAGGGTCTGCCGCCAGCTTCACCAGTCCAGGATCGGTCAACTTCTCAAAGTCGGGCTCGTTCGCCAGCTTGGCGAACGCGGGGTCCGACAGTAGTCTCTTCACCTCCGGATCCGCCGTCAGCTGATCGAAGGCCCTGCTATGCATCAGCGTCTGAACGCTCCTGTCTGTCGCAGATGTGGCGGCCGCAGGGGTCTTCATCACCAACTCGAGCGGGGTCCGGCGGACCGCCGCGGTCGCGTTGACGGAGGGCTTGCGGAAAACCAGACAGTAAAGCGCCGCGATCGCAGCGATCACCAGACAGCTGATTATGATTGCCTTATCCTGCCGGCGCGTGGCCCGCTTCGTTGGAGGCAAAGGCCGTCTCCGCCTCGCTGTTGCCGGCGTCCTTTTCGGTACCGCCATTGTGAACCTCCGGATAGAACAAGCGCCGCAAACACTGAGCGCTTATCTCCGTATTCGTCAATCGCGGGAAATACTTTAGCGGACAATGGAGGTCCGGCCCGACCCCGAGCCGACCTGGAGCCGTAGTGAAACAGGCAATTTGGAGTGCGGCGGCTCGACGCCGCCCTTCACCGCCGGAATCGCGGCATAGTGACACCGAAGGACACGGCCGGATCCGAATAGGAGCGGCGTCGAGCCGGTCGAGCCGCCGCACTCCATGAGCGCTGCCGGGGTCTTTGTGCCGGGAAAGCCCGGTCCTCAGGGCACCTCGTCGATCATGACGACCCTGCGCTCGTGGCGACCGCCTTCAAACGCGGTCGTCATCCAGATGTCCACGATCCGCAGCGCCTGGTCCTCGGTCACGAAGCGCGCCCCCAAGGCAAGGACGTTCGAGTCGTTGTGCGCGCGTCCAAGGCGGGCGCTCTCCTCGTTCCAGCACAGGACGCAGCGCACACCGCGGACGCGGTTTGCCACGATAGCTTCGCCGTTGCCGGACGCCCCGAGCACGATGCCGCGCTCGCACTCACCGGAGCTGACGGCCAGGGCGGCGGGACGGACGAAGACCGGGTAATCGACCCGCGCGTCCGAGAACGTGCCAAAGTCGCGCATCTCGTGTCCCATGCCCGCCAGGTGCGTCTTGATCAACTCCTTGTAGCGGAACCCTTCGTGGTCCGCACCGATGCTGATTCTCATGGAGACACCGTCTGGAAAGGGCCGCGTCGGCCCCGAACTCGCTGTCAAAATCGCGGTCGACCTGGAACGTTCACTTCTGCGCTATGCCCAGCAGTTCGATTTCGAAATCCAGGGTGGCGTTCGGGGGGATCCCGGTGCGCCCGCGGGGCCCGTAGGCCAGACTGGCAGGGATGATCAGCTCACGCTTTCCCCCCACCTTCATCCCCTTGACCCCCTCGTCCCACCCCTTGATCACGTTGCCCGCGCCGAGCGTAAACGTGAAGGGTTTATCGCGGTCTTTGGAACTGTCGAACTTGCCGCCCCGGGCTCCTTTCTCATAAAGCCAGCCAGTGTAGTGCACCCTCACCTTGTCGCCTGTCCTGGCCTCCTGCCCTTTTCCGGCGACATGGTCGATGTATCGCAGGCCCGACGGGGTTTTGACCGCCTTCCCCTGCCCGGAACCCGACACGACCAGCAACAGAATCCCGCACAGCGCCAGTAACCATCTCCGCATGATTGCTTCCCTCCGTTAGGATTGATCTGCCTGCTCGCCGTTTGAAGAAGGAGATTGCATAGTACCAGAACCGCCGTCGCACATTCTCTTTCGTTCGGCACGCGCCACGGAAAAAACGATATGGTCGAACCCGGCATAGACGGTGTTGGCAGACGGCTTCATCCCGATTTTCAGCGCGACCCCTTGCGACGGGATATTTTCAGGCCGGATCAGGGCTATGACGCGAGGTTTGTCGAGAACATCGAAGGCGTGGTCGCGTATGGCAGCCGCCGCTTCGGTGGCCAGTCCCTTGCGCCAGAACCTGCGGTCGACGATGTACCCCAGCGAGGGCTCGGATACGCCGTCCACATCGCACATCAGTAGCCCGGCTTGCCCGAGAGGCTCGCCCGTGGCGCGGTCGAGAGCCAGCCAATAGCCGTGCCCGTCGCGCGCATAGCGCTGCTCCATGCGGTTCACCCACGCTTCGGCTTCCAGTCGGGTGTAGCACCTGGGCCAGAAGCGCATGACGTCCGGGTCCTCGAGCAGCGAAGCAATGTAGTCGATGTCGGACCCGGACATTTCACGAAAGCGGATCCGAGCCGACTCGAGTACCCAGCGCATTCCCTTCCCGCCCCACACCCTGATTGGGCGAAGTGTAGGGGGCGCGGGTGGGCGTGTCAAGACGATGGCGGACCGCTCCAACCGCTCCGGTGGGAGGCGCACGGGCCGAAATCGTGTATGCTGCTATGGTATTCGAACGTTACGGAGGAACAACATGTCGGTGAAGACAGCGGCCGCCGCGATGCTGGTACTCGTCATGGCCGGCGGCCTCGCAGGCGCGCAAGAGAACACGATCCCCGCCGGAACCAGGATCCCGGTGACGCTGCATGATTCTGTAAGCTCGAAGACCGCCCGCGTGGGGCAGCGGATTACTGGGAGCGTGTCGGAAAACGTGGTCCTCCACGGCAAGACTCTGGTTCCCCGTGGGGCCCCCGCGACCCTGGTCGTAGCCAGCACGCAACCCTCGGGCAGGCTGAAAACACCGGCCCGCCTGTACCTGCGGCTCGGCAGCGTCAAGGTGGCAGGAAGATCCTACGCCGTGGATTCGCGCTGGGCAGGCGCGGTAGGACCGTCTCACAAGCGGCGGAACGTAATAGCCGCCGGCGGAGGCGCGGCCGCCGGGACGGTAATCGGAGCCATTGCCGGTGGGGCCAAGGGTGCCGCCGTCGGCGCCGCCGCCGGAGCAGGGGCAGGGACGGCCGGAGCCGCCGCGACCGGGAAGAAGGACGTCGAATTCCTCCCGGAAACGAAGCTCCTCTTCATGACGAAAACCGCCGTCGTGCTGAAGTGAACTATCCCTGCGATTCAGACACTACCCGCTTATAGAAGGGTGGTGCCTCGAACCCAGCTCGAAATCCTGGCCCTGACCGAACGCCCGGGTCTATAATGGCCTCACCTAGGACCTCCAGCGGAGGATCAGGATGTCCATCGGGCGGTCGAACCATCCCACGGCCCCCCCCAGGCGGTGCGCGGGACACCGGGGCGCTACGGCGCGCCTCCGGCACCGCAGCGTCCTCCGAAACATCCTGCCGGCAAACCCACTCCGCACAGCGCGGGGTTCATCCCGCCTCCACGTCAGGGCAAACAGAAAGGAAAGTCACATGGCCATTCCCAGGCACATTTCTGAATTCCTGGACTCGCAGCAAGTCTGGTACCAGTACTGCACTCACTCTCCGGCATACACAGCCCAGGGACTCGCCCACGCACAGCATGTAAGCGGTAAAGAGCTCGCCAAGGTCGTCATGGTCGTCGCGGATCACCGCATGGTCATGGCGGTCCTGCCGGCCAGCCACAGAATCGAAATCGAGCGGCTGGGGGAGCTGCTGAAGGCGCAAGCCATCAGGGTCGCGACCGAAGAGGAGTTCCAGAGTCTTTTTCCGGAGTGCGAACTCGGGGCAATGCCGCCTTTCGGCAACCTCTACAACCTGGAAGTCTGGATCGACACCGCCCTGCGCGGGCATCAAAACATCGTCTTCAACGCGGGCACCCACGTCGAGACGATCCAGATGGGTTTCGCCGACTTCGAGCGTCTGGTCCTGCCGCACGCCGGGAGCTTCAGCATCTTGAGACACTGACGACGGCGCCGCAGGTACGGCAGCGATCCTGGAACAGCAACGGAAGGAGGCACAATGCCAAGAGGGCTCCGAGCGACTGAGCCATATCGTACTGAGCCATATCGTAACGAGAAGCGTGTTCGACCCGGGAAGAACGAAAAGCACCCCGCCGAAACACGATGCCCGCAATGCGGGCTCGTGTTTCAGGACGGCGTTTGGAAGCGTGCCGGCGCTGGCACCTCGCGCGACCGCCGGCCAAAACTCTGCCCCGCGTGCACACAGGTGCGGGACCGCCTCGCAGGCGGTGTCGTTCACCTGGGCGGCACCTTCACGACCGTGCACCGGCAGGATCTCCTGAACCGGATCAGGAACGTCGAGGCCATGACCGCCGAGGAACGCCCGCTCGAGAGGATTATCCACATTAAGGAAGAAAACGGCGAGATACTGGTGTCGGCCACGACCGAGCACCTGGTGGCCAGGATTGGAAAGGCGATTCAGCGGGACTTTGGAGGTGACCTGCAGCTGAAATATGCGCCGGAGGACAAGTTCGCCACCGTCTGGTGGCACCGCGACGTGTAACGAATTTGTTGCGGGGGCAGCCGACGCGACCGTGCCGGCCCCCTTTCGGGCCGCACCGCAGGCGAAGAAGGTTCGGTGGGATGCGGCCAACGCAGCAATCATCAGAGGTCAAGGTGGGCCTCGTCGGGGACGGCGCGGCCCACTTTCAGTCAGTAGTGGATCAGGCTGGTGATTTCGTAGGAGGCCAGCTTCTCGCGGCCGTTCAGGAAATCCAGCTCCACCATGAACGCCAAACCCACCACGATGCCGCCGATGCGCTGAACAAGGTCCGCCACCGCCTTCGCGGTGCCACCCGTCGCGATCAGATCATCGACGATCAGGACCCGCTGCCCGGGCTCTATGGCATCCTGGTGCATCTCGAGGCAGTCCGTCCCGTATTCGAGATCGTAGGTGACCCGATGCGCGGCCGCCGGCAGTTTGCCCGGCTTGCGCACCGGGACGAACCCGGCCCCGAGGGCATACGCGACGGTCGGGGCGAAGATGAAGCCGCGCGCCTCGACTCCGACCACAAGGTCGACGTTCCGGTCGCGGTAAGGCGCAATCAGCGCGTCGACCACCTGCCGGAAGCACTTACCCCTCTTGAGCAGGGTCGTTACATCGTAGAAAAGAATTCCCTTCTTGGGCCAGTCCGGGACTTCGCGAATTTCCGCTTTGAGGTGCTCCATCTCACCATCCTTCCATGAGGAACGTTCCGTATCCGCCTGTCGCCTCGATGTCGAACACATCCACCCGCTCCACGCGGGACAGCGACGGACCTTTTCGCACTTCCCGCAGGAACTGCTCGATGCGCTTCGGGGTGCCCTCGACGGTGATTTCCACGGTCGAGTCGGGGCAGTTCCGTACGTCGCCGGAGACCCCAAGCCTGGTCCCGGTGTGCTGCACGAAGAAACGAAAGCCGACCCCCTGCACCCGGCCGTGCACAATGATGCGCTTCGCCACCGTCGCCATGAACTTATTCAACCTTGCCCCCAAACCCACGTCAAACAAAAAACAGACACGGGGCGCCGGTCACCGGAGAGCCCCGCCTGCGCCCCGCCATCCCGGAACCGAGTTCTGTCGTAGCGTCAACGCGACGACCCCACTGGTATAGTCCGCCAAAGACCCGCGAAAATCCGCTGTTCCCGGAAAGAGCTCCGACACGAATCTCGCGATGTGCTGCCTTGGCCCGAGGCTCAGCTTCCGGTTTGCCATCTCTTGCTCGCCACTAGCGTTCAGAAGTTGCGCCGTGAATTTTCTAGAGGTGCATCCCCGGGATCACTGTTGTTGCCCTGTGAACATCCATGCCGTGTACTTTAGTCTGTTCATTGGACGCTCCTTCGACGGTTTCGCATTGGGTGGCACCCGGGCCTGGCTTTCCGGGATGACTGTAATCCTGCGTCCCTGATCGCGCACGTCCATCCAGGCATCACCATATTCCTCTTTGAGCTGGCGGGCGAGCACATCCAGGGCCGCCTGGGCCTGTGCGGTGGTTTTATCGGGCTTCAGACGGCCGACAACGGTCAGCCAGCGTGATGTCCTCTCCTCGAGCTGGTTCCGTTCCAGGCGGAGGAAAACCCTCCGAACCGTGTGGTAACCGAGCCGTGATCCTTGGGGGAGAAACAAACAGATGGTCGTCGGTCGTCGCCAGTCGCAGACGTCGAAAGAGACAGCGACCGAGTCCTTCGACAACCGTTTTGTCGAGAGGGACGAGGCGGCTCTTTCGGAACTTCGTCCTGCGAATCACACCTATCCCCTGGAAGCCGCAGATTGGCGTTGTGAGGGCCTCTATGCGGACAAAATCAATCATCAAGGGCCGATTACGATCGATCTGGCCGTCCAATGGGCGAAGAAAACTGGAAACAATGCGCCGATCCATTCGGCAAGGAGATTGGATCTGATTCGCGGCTTTGCCCAATACCGGGCGCTGTTTGATCCTTGTACTGAAATTCCGGCTCAAGGGCTCTTGGGGACGTCCCGCTATCTTCGAAAGACACCATATATATACACAGACCAGGAAATCGTGGCGCTTCAAACAGCTGCTTCAACAATCCGATCGAAAATTGGGTTGACACCGAAAGCCTATGAAACACTCTTCGGTCTGCTCGCATGCACTGGACTTCGAGTTTCTGAAGCCTTGGCGCTGACGAACGGGGACGTCAATCTCGAAGAAGGAATTCTGAAAATTCGTGGCACGAAATTTCAGAAGTCCCGCCTGGTTCCATTGCACGTATCGGCAGTCGCAGCCTTACGTGCGATATTCCGAATTCCGCAATCTACTGCAACCACCCACATGTACATAGAAGCGGATTTGCAGATGAAACAGCGTGCCCTGGAAAAGACGAGCGAGCCCTCAGTCAAATCCGGCCGTTTCAAAGCCAGCGATAAAGTGCTCGCTTTTCTTGACAGCCTGTAATTATGCGGACTCCGGCATCGCTCATCCCCCGGGGAAATGGGCCTTGCCGGAGATTTCTCAGCATAATCCTGAACTCCGCATAACACCCATTATGCGGATCTCCGCATAAAGGATGGTTGTACAGGAATACGACGGCGGCCGCGCTCTCCAGCAAGGCAGACTTATAGACCTCCCTTGGGTGCACGACCGTCCGATGATGAAGTACCAGAGGCAGTGGGATGCGATCCGGAAGGAAGCTGGGCTGGAGGGTTTCAGATTCTACGATGGCCGCCATACCGCCTTCACGCAGATGGCAGAGGCCGGCGTGGAGGATGCCGTGATTCGTGCCCAGGTCGGCCACATCTCGGCGCAGGTCGCAAAGAAGTATTCGCACATCCGTCGGCAGGCATTGAACCGTGCGGCTGCAGCGCTCGAACCGGCGCATCTGGAAGACATCCTGAGATCACCCCGGAGGTCAGCAACGATGCGACGATCCAATAGTTGCAGATCCGGGACGGTTGCTGTACAAACAGGTGTACAAACGGAGAGGCTCCATGCGGTGGGCGTCTCTAAACCTTTGATTCCAAATCGAAAACAAATAGAAGAGGTGGTCGGGGCGAGAGGATTCGAACCTCCGACCTTACGGTCCCGAACCGTACGCGCTACCAAGCTGCGCCACGCCCCGTATCCAAATCGTGGCAAATCCTAGCCTAATTCTTCCAACCGATCAACCCAATTCCCGGCAGTCGAACACCACGCTGCGACAGGTTGTCCTCCTCGGAGACCAGCCACATAGCCGTATCGTAGTCGGTCTGATCGCGCTGCAATGGCGTGATCGAGATGTAGTGCTCGAGGATCGCGTGGAAATCGAGCGGCATCCCCCGGCCGTCCGGTTTCGCCGGACACGCCTCAGCAGGGTCGGAATTGCCGTTGAACCCGGGGTAATGCGGCGAACAGCCGTGGCGCGTGATCTTCACCCCGCGTACCTTCCGGACCGGTATGTTGACGTTCAGGCAGACGCCAAGGCGCGTCTCCCGCTCCAGGATCGAACGGACGAGAGTGCGGGCAAACTTTGCCGCCTCCTTGAAGCGGACCGGCTTGTCGTCGTAGGCCTGCGAGATCGCCACGGCCGGGACGCCGTTCTTGGAGGCTTCCCTTGCCGCCGCTACGGTGCCGGAGTACATGATGTCATCGCCAAGATTTGCGCCGTGATTGATTCCGGAAACGACGAGATCCGGGAGCTGCGGAGCCACATGTCTCAGGGCATATATGACGCAGTCCGCCGGGGTTCCGTCCAGGCTGTAGCGATTCGGGGAGAGTCGGTTCAGGGTAAGCGGAGTGTGAATGGTGAGGCCGTGACTCACCGCGCTGCGCTCACGGTCGGGGGCCACGACGAGGATATCCGCCACGCCCTGAAGGGATGCCTCCAGGGCAACCAGCCCTTCGGCTTCTACACCGTCGTCGTTGGTGAGTAGAATGAGTGCCACAAGAGAAGATAGAATAAAAATGGTCGGGACGAGTGGATTTGAACCACCGACCACACGCACCCCAAGCGTGTGCGCTACCAGGCTGCGCTACGTCCCGACGGCATCGACCACAGTATCACCCGCGCTCGAGCAAAGTCAATATGTTCTCCAGTTCGGCCCGGACCTGCTTCAGCTCCGCGGGCGTTTTAGGAGCCGGCGGCGCGGGCTTGGGGGGACGGGCGCGCGCTTTGCGTTCGGCGGCCTGGGGCGCGTGCTTTTCCGGCCGGGGCGTTCCGGTGACAAGCTGCTTTCGGGCTCCCGCGATCGTGAACCCATCCTCATAGAGCAGCCTGCGAATCTCGAGCAGCAACTCGATGTCTTTCGGCCGATAAGTCCGCTGGCCGGCCTTGTTCTTGGGAGGGGCAAGGCAGGAGAACTCGCTCTCCCAGTAGCGCAGCACATAGGCTTCGACACCGAGGATTTCGCAAACCTCGCCGATTTTGTAGTACAGCTTTGTAGGCGTGAACTGCATGAGGATCAGACCGACTTAAGGTACTTCGATGGCTTGAAGGTTATCGCCCTCCGACCGGGTATGACGATCGAATCCCCGGTCTTGGGATTGACCCCCTTTTTGTCTTTCCGGCGTACGGTCCGGAAGCAGCCAAACCCGCTGATGAGGACTTTTTCGCCTTCACCGAGCCTGCGCTTGATTATCCCCAGAATTAATTCCACGACCTTCTGGGCGTCGGCCTGAGACAAGCCGCCGTGCGCATCGTAGACCGCTTTGCTCAAGTCCTTCTTGTTCACATCGAGCGCCCGAATCTCGAGGGTGCAGGTATGGCTGGAATGCTTCGACAGGGCTAATACTAGTGTCGAGCCCCCGGTACTGTCAATGCCCAGACCGGCGCCGGCCGCTCTGCTGCTTCAGGCGCTGACGGAGCCTGATGGGTGTGGCATAAAACCCGAATTTCGCCCGCAATTGGTTCAGGATCAATCTTTCCGTAGAAAAGTGGAGCGGCTTGCGGGAGGGCGTGAATGCCACGAATGTGGGGGGTTCGCCGCGAACCTGGGTGATGTACCGGATATTGAGCCCCTCGTTCGGATGATCGGCCTTCCACTCTTGTTGCAGGTCCGGGACGAACATATTGTTCAGGACACCGGTCGCCACCCTGATGCGCCTCCCTGCGTAAGCCTTACGAACCATGTCGAAGAGACGCGAAACGCGCTGTCCTGTTAGGGCCGAAACGGTGAGGATCGGGGCGTACGCCAGATATTTCATGCGCCGCCGGATGGCTTCCGTGTACTGCTCGACCGTGTGGGTCTCCTTGCCGGCCAGCTTATCCCATTTGTTCATGACAATAATCACCGAACAACCGGACTCCTCGGCATAACCGCCGATGGCGGCATCCAGCTTCGTCACCCCTTCCTCCGCATCGAGCAGCAGCAGGGCGACATCGGCGGACTCGAGGCTCTTGCGCGCCAATATGACGCTGATCTTCTCGGTGTGTTCCTCGGTCCGTCCCTTGCGCCGGATCCCGGCGGTATCGATGATCCGGTAGCGCTGATTGTCGCGCACCAGGAGTGTGTCCACCGAATCGCGGGTTGTCCCCGGCATCTCGCTCACGATGGCGCGCTCGGTGCCGAGGAGGCGGTTGACGAGCGAGGATTTGCCGACATTCGGCCTGCCCACGACGGCGACGGCGATTTCCGACGGCTCCTCCGCAGCCACCCCGGCGGCCTGCGACGGGCCGGGATCCCCCGCGAGCGTTGCCACGCGGTCGAGCAGGTCGGCGACGCCACGGTTGTGTTCTGCCGACACCGGGAACACTTCCTCCGCACCGAATGCGTAGAAGGGAGCGGTGTCGTGCTCCTGCACCAACGAATCGACCTTGTTGACAACCACCCAGATGGGCCGGCCCGAGCGCCGCAACATGGGGAGGAGTTGCTCGTCGAGGGGAGTCGCACCGGCTCGGCCATCGACGACCATCAGGAGCAGATCCGACTCGCGGATCGCCGTTTCCACCTGCTCGAGAATTTTCGCCGGGATTACGTCGCGCACTCCCGGCATGAGCCCGCCCGTGTCGAGCACCTCGATGGTCCGTCCCAGCCACTCAACCGTGCCATAAAGACGGTCCCGCGTAATCCCGGGCTCATCGCCGACGATGGCCTTACGGTTGCGGCAGAGACGGTTGAACAGAGTGGATTTTCCGACGTTGGGCCGACCTACGATGGCAACTCGTAACATGGCAGAGGCGATCCGACGAGAGACTCGAAATGCGAGCCGGACAGAGAATCAGGGAACCAAAACGGCGGGCGGAGGCTCAGGTGGCGCGCTCAGATAGTAATACCCGTCGGTGTCGACATAGCCGAAATCTCCCGTATGCAGCCAACCGCCCCGCAGCGCCGTCGAGGTGGCCTCGGAGTCCGCGAAATACCCCAGCATGATATTGGGGCCTCGGACCAGGATCTCCCCGGTCTTGCCCGTCGCCACATCGTCGCCTCCGGCGTCCACCAGCCGGCACTGCTGCCCCGGCAGCGGCAGACCGAGTGAGCCCGCCTTGCGCACGCCGGTATACGGATTCGCGCACACGAGGCACGTGGCTTCGGGCACGCCATACCCTTCGACCACAAGGGCATCGTAGCGGCTCTCAAAATCCACCAGCATGTTCTGTCCCACCACCCCGGAGCAACAGATCGCGAGCCGCAGGGACGAGATCTCACGCCCGCACGACTGGGCCGAGTGAGACAGTCGCTCGAACAGGCGCGGGGTGACGGCGAGTACGGACGCCCGGCTGGAATCGACGGTTTCGAGAGGATCGGATGCCGAACCATCGGCCATTACGGTCGTCGCCCCCGCCACCCAGGGGATCAGGGCCAGCAGGACCTGCGCGCTGACCGAACTCAGCGGGAGGAGGCAGAGGAAGCGATCGGTCTCGTCCACTCTGAAGGGCTGAACCAATTGTGCCGTCGCCGCCACGAGATTACGGTGCGATAGAACCACCCCCTTGGCCTGGCGCCGCCTGTCGTGCGCAAATACGATGAGGGCGGGGGCGCCGGGGTCAAGGTCCGGCCAGAAACCGAGCACAGCCGCCCCGCGCTCGAGCCCGCGGAACGGGTCGTCCTGGAAAGACGGCTCGTCGACGACGATCCAGTGGTCGATGCCGGTGAGCCGGGACTGCAGTTGCGGCGCGTGTCGCGCCTCGGTCACCACCGCCGAAGGGGCCACACTCCTCAGCGCCGAAGCGATATCCTCCGGCGGAAGCGCGGGATCCAGCGGCACCGCGACCGCCCCGATTTTCGGCGTCCCCCAGAGGAAGAAGAGGAGCTCGGGCCGGTTTGGGAGCACGAGGCCGACGCGCTCGCCCGCCCGCAGGCCGAGACGGCTCAACCCGGTGGCCACGCGGTCGGTTCGGTCATCGACGTCGGCATAGGAGAACCGCGCTTCGCGGAACTCCAGGAAGGGCTGCTTTTCGAACCGCCGCGCCTGGGCAGCTACGATGTCCCGCAAAGTCCCCAATCCGTTCGCCACCCGGTAACCTCGCCGAATCCGGCCACAAGGATAGCTAAACAGGCTCGGAATGTCGACCCTCTATCACCCTCGAGCGGAAGCATCGGGAGCGGGCCCCGGGTACGGGGGGATTGCGTAGAGAGCCCGTGTGGGGGCGGCACAATCTCGCATGAAATCAGGGCTCGACGCCGCCTTTGGCCGATGTGCCAAGCGATCCAGAGGGACCGCGTTCCATAAGCGGGTGAAGCGCTACCGCCCCGGCGGCCCGCGGTGCCGCGCAGCGAGAGGGAATGCGGCGGGCACAAGGCCGAACTCGAGCGGCAGGGTGCCGACCAGTTCGCCATCGGCGTGCGCCCACGGCCCGCGCGGGCCCCGGACGCTGACACTGCGGGCCCGGCGGCGCTCGATCCCGGGAAGGGGCCGTGGAGAGCCGCGCCACGCCGAGTAGAGGAATTGCAGGTACCTCGCGCGGCTGCTCCCCTGCACCGCCAGCACGTCGAGCAGGCCGTCAGTCAGGTCTGCTTCCGGGGTCAGCGACAACCCGCCGCCGTATCCTCGCGCGTTGGCCACGATGCAGGAGGTCGCGGTCAGCCTCTCGTCGCCGATCACCACCTCGAACTCCGGAAACGAGTACCTCGCCAAGGCTTGAAAAACCGACACGTAGAACGCGAACCTCCCCGTCCGCCGCTTCAGCCCTGAACGTACCTTGGAGACCACATAGGCGTCGAATCCGACACCGGCCATGAGGAGGAAGCGATGTTCGGTGCGGCCGACGACCGTACCCAGGTCGATCCGCCTCACGGTGCCGCCGAGGGCATCGCCGAGAGCCCGGACGGGCTCGAGCGGGATACCGAGTTCTCGGGCCAGCACGTTGGCCGTGCCCGCGGGGAGCAAGGCGACCGGGAACGGAGGGTCGGGGACACGTGAGGCCACCTCGTTCATGGTCCCGTCGCCGCCGCACACGGCAAGCAGGTCCGGCGGGCTCTCCAACAGCTCGTGCGCCAACTCCCCGGCATGACCGGCGCAGCGGGTCGAAAATAGCTCGACCTGCCAATCGGTATGGGGCCAGGTCTTGAGGTATCGGCCGAGCTTTCGGTAAGGCCTGCCACCGCCCGCAACAGGATTGGCGATAATGACGACTCTCTTCGGCCGCACCGCGGAGTGATCATCCCCGCCCGGTTGTTGCGGCATACTCACCCTCGCCTGTCGACGCCAGATGCCCAGTTCACTCGGACCATGCCCGCCGGATCCCAAGCTGCTTCAGCTTGTATTGAAGCGTCTGACGGTGGAGCTTGATCGCGGAGGCCGCCTGGCTGATGTTGCCGCTATGCCGCTCGAGCACCTGCAGCAGGTAGTTCCGCTCGAACGCGGCGCGCGCCTCCTCGTAGGAAAGCCCGCTGAGATCCCCGGGTGTCGCGGGCGCCTGCTCCTGGGCCGCGGCGAATTCCCCGGGAAGCTCCCCGACATCGATGGACCCCTTGACGCTCAGTACGACACAACGCTCGACGACGTTGCGCAATTCCCTCACATTGCCCGGCCACGGGTACGCGCCAAGCCGGGCCAGGGCGGCCGTCGTAAACCCTTTCCACTCTATACGGTATTTTGCCGCAAACGTGCGCCCGAAATAATCGAGCAGCGGTTCGATGTCCTCGCGCCGCTCCCGCAACGGCGGGATCTCCAGGTGGATGACATGGATGCGGTAGTAGAGGTCCTGGCGGAACTCAGATGCCGAGATGGCCTGCGCGAGGTCCCGGTGCGTGGCGCATACGATCCGGACATCCGCGTCGACCGGTTGAGAGGAACCCAACAGTTCGAACTGCCTCTCCTCGAGCACCCGGAGTATCTTGGACTGTGTGGGCAGGGCCATGTCTCCGATCTCGTCCAGAAACAGGGTGCCCCCCTCCGCCGCCTCGAATTTGCCCCGCCGCCGGGCGATCGCACCCGTAAAAGCACCCTTCTCGTGCCCGAACAATTCGCTCTCGATAAGCGAGTCGGGCAGGGCCGCGCAGTTGACGGCGACAAACGGCATCGGGGCGCGGCCGCTGCGGCGGTGCAGCTCGCGGGCGACCAGTTCCTTTCCCGTGCCGCTTTCGCCCTGGATGAACACGGTGGCGTCGGTGGGGGCCACTCGGTCGACCATCTCGAAGATGCGTTGCATGGCGCCGCTGCGGCCGACCATGGCGCCGAAATGCGCATCATCGCCGAGCTCCTCCCGCAGCCTTCTGTTCTCTTCGGCCAACTGTGCCCGCTCCCGCGCGTTGCGCACCAAGAGGCGCAGTTCGTCGATTTCGAACGGTTTCGAGAGATATTCGTAGGCCCCGGCCCGTATGGCGTCGACAGCCATCCGCTCCGAACCGTGCGCGGTGATGATGATGACCGGGACCGCCCCGGGCGCGCCCGCGATCTCCTTCAGGAGGTCGATCCCCGAGCCGTCCGGCAGGTTGACGTCGAGCAAAACGAGGTCGGGACTTTCGCTTTGCAGCGTGTAGCGCGCAGACCGGAGGTCGGGGGCCTCCAGGATGATGATTTCGCGCGCCTGCAGAGCCTTGCGTATCCCGAACCGCGCCGCCTCTTCGTCGTCGACAACCAGAATCTTGTATTTCAAGGTCCCTCCGGCAGCGGCGGACTGGATCCGGACAGCCGCTTAAGCCACAGGCAGGTGGATGAGGAAACGGGTGCCACGTCCATCGCGTGCCGGGCTCTCGACCACGATCTCGCCCCCCAGGTGCTCCACGTTACGCTTCACAATGGCCAGACCCAGCCCTGTCCCCCTCTGACGCGTCGTGAAGAACGGCACAAAGACCTTGTCCCTCACCTCCGGGGCGATTCCGGGCCCGTCGTCCTCAATCGTGACGAGGACAAACCGGTCGGACTCGTCCTCCAGTACGACTTCACCGCCGCGCACCACGACGCACATCCCGGCCCCTCCTGCCTGGATCGCGTTCAGAAACAGATTCAGGAAGATCTCCCGGAAAATCGACGGGTTGCCCATCACTCTAGGCAGCCGCTCCGGGACGCCATTGTCCACCGATATGTTTGCCTGCTCGATGTCGTGGCGCAGAAACCCGAGGACCGCTTCGACCATGTCGCGCAAGTTCTGCGGCTCCTGCTGATCCGGCATCGGCCTGGCGAAATTCAGAAGCTGAACGACCGATGCGGCGAGGCGGTCGATTTCTCCGCGGACCAGAGCGAGGTCCCTGGCATACTTCGATTGAAATTCCGGGTCCTCCTGCATCACCTGGACGATGGTTTTGATCGAGCTCAGCGGGTTTTTGATTTCATGCGCAATTCGCGCCGTCATTTCGCCCAGCTGCACCATCTGGGCCTGGTGCGCCAGCGTGTGCTGCAGTTCCAGCTTCGCCCTCAGCAGGTTCGAGTTGTCGAGCACGACGGCAATCTGACCGCACAGGCTCGAGATCAAAGTCTCGATATCCGGGTCAAGCCGTCTTGCCGGCGTGCTGTCGACAATCAGCACACCCGTCCAGCCCGGGAGTGAGCCGATGGGAAAGGCGTAAGTCGCGTTCAGGCCCGCGAGGATGGCGGAAACGCCGATCTCCTTTGCGACGGACTCGTTGAGGAAGGCTCTCCGCGTACCCTGTAAAACCCCGCCGATGCGCGACAGCAGGTCGCGCGCCCGGATGCTCTCGGAGGAAAACCGCTCCGAGCGCTCCGGCCGGACGAGCACCTCCACGCGCGGGAAGGCGAACGCGCGCCGGATCTCGCCCTCCATGAAGACGATTCGTTCGGGGGGTTCCAGGATGGCCAGGGCGCGGCGCGCGAGCGTCATGACAAACTCGTGCAGTTCGGCCGGCACCTTCGGCGTATGCGACCGACTCCATGGTAGCCGCAACTTGTTCCGCTCGCTCATACGGGGCTGTGGCGGGCGCCGCCGGTGAGAACCTTGAAAGCGTATCTGGATTCCGCGCCCACTTGACTCCACGACGGGTTTAGAAGCTTATGAGCAGGCCGCCGGATACCTCGAGCAAATTGAGGGTACGGGAAAACACGCCGGTTGCCGTATAGCCGCGTACGTCCACCCGCAACCCGAGGGGGCCGGCCAGTTCGCGGAACTTCAACCCGCCGCCATAGTTGAAGGCGAGCTTGTTGCCCACGGGGAGGTCCGGCGAGCCATATTGACGGATGAGGCCTACCCCGGCCGTCAGATAAGGAACGACCTTTGTGGCCGGCATGTTCAAGATCAAGTTGCCGCTGTAGACGAAGCCTTTGGCGTCCTGCACCTGGGGCAAGTCGTGTGGGAAGAGAAAATCCGAACTGAAGGCGAGCGTGTGCTCCATGCCGAAAAGCGGCACGAAGTTGGTGCTCAGCCGCACGCCGTAAACGGGGCTGCTATCGAGCGAAGTGCGCACGTTCGCCACGGTCAGTTTTCCAGCCTTGACCCCGCCGGCGAAGAGGGTGAGATCGCCCGCCCACGCCTGCCCGAGGCATACCGTCAACAGCAGCACCAAATTCAACAGGGTGGAACGAACGCGCGCGGACATGACATCTCCTCGTTAGAAATCGACATTCTGCAACTGCCGCTGCAGCGAGTCGCGGACGCCTTCGAACCTGGCTAAATGCGCCCGCGCGACGGGCGGAGACGGCGGGAAAATCGCCTTCGCGGGGTTGATGAACTTCCCGTGCTGCAGCAGGCGGAAATCCAGGTGCGGCCCCGTCGCCAGCCCCGTGGAACCCACCAATCCCACGAGTTCGCCCTGTTCGACGCGCGCGCCGCGGCGCACGGCAATCCGCGACAGGTGCAGGTACATGGACTCAGAGCCACCGGCGTGGCGCAGCCTGACGGCGTTGCCCCCCGGACCGCTCGGGCCGGCGAGTACGACCGTTCCGGAAGCGACGGCGACAACCGGCGTGCCCGTCGGAGCGGCATAGTCCACGCCCAGGTGCGGACGCACGATCTTGAGAATCGGGTGCAGCCGGGCCGCGGAGAAACGGGACGAAATGCGGGCAAATCTCAGGGGCGATTTCAGAAACGACTTCTTCAGCGAGTTCCCCTTCGCATCGTAAAATTCCGCCTTGCCCGACTCGTTCTCAAAGCGGAACCCGGCAAACGTCTTGCCCTGGTTGCTGATCGACGCCGCGAGGATCGCGCCGTACTTGACGAACTTGCCGTCCAGGTATTTCTTCTCCACAAGCATCCGGAACGAGTCGCCCTTTTGAATGTCGGTGTAAAAGTCGACGTCCCACGTGAAGATATTGGCCAGCTCCATCGCCAGAGTCTCCTGTTCCCCGGCGTCGGTGACGGCCGTGAACAGGGAGCCGTCGATGTAGCCGGAGACGGCCTCCACACGTGTGGAGTAGGGGAAGGGCTTTATGACTGGGACAAATCCTTCTGCGTCGCGGTAGACCGTAAGGTAGCGCTCGTCGTCGACCGGGTAGCGGAACTCGTGGAAATCGCCCCCTGCGGTAAACAGCAGCCAGTACGGGCGCCCCGCGGCCACCCTGGCCAGGTTATACACCGGCCGAGTAGAATCGATCAGTTCCTGGATCACGCCGCGCGCAATCCCCTGGACCTGGAGCGCCTCCGTCACGGTCTGGCGGGCGTTGAACGAGCCTACGAACTGGCGCAAGGCAGGAGCCGTGAGGACGGGCGGTACGGGCGCGATGGTGGCCAGCGAAACCGGGGGCGGCGAGCCATCGGCGGGTTGCCCGCGTTCGAGAATCAGATATCCCGCGGCGGCCGAAACCAGCATCAACAGGGCCGCGAAAAAAACTGAAAACCCACGTTTTTCAAACCAGGCGGGGATCAAAGGCGATTTCGGCTTCTTTCTGAACAAAAAACAATCCTCCTTGTTCAGCGCCCCATGCAACGAGAGCGAACATTGCCCGTCGGGGGACCGCGCGGGCGGAACTGCCGGTCAAGACCTCAAAACGTCGCTGCGTTTCTCTTCGACTGAAGCCTCTCTTCCACAATCGGGGGGACGAGCCCGTGGACCGATCCTCCCAGCAGTGAAATCTCCTTCACCAGGCGAGAGCTCAGGTAGGAGTAGGCCTCCGCCGGCATCAAAAAAACCGTCTCGACCGCCGACGAAAGTCGGCGGTTCATCAGGGCCATCTGCAACTCATATTCGTAGTCTGAAACAGCGCGGATGCCCCGGACGATGACGGATGCACCGATCTGCTGCGCGTAGTCGACGAGCAGACCGCCGAAGGTCGTGATGCTCACGTTGTCGATGTCGCGCACGACCTCTTCCAGCATTTCCACCCTTTCACCGATGGAAAAGAGGGGGTTCTTTTCGGTGTTGCTCAAGATCGCGACGACGACTTCATCGAAGAGCGCTGCGCTGCGCTGGATCAAGTCGATGTGCCCGTTTGTCACCGGATCGAAAGTGCCAGGATAAACGGCCCGAATCGACATCTACCACCGCCTCGTTCGATGGTCCACACCGACTGCGGCCGGCGCAGAGCAGAATCGACAAAACCAGCATCTCTCAGCGGCACTGGAACTTCGACGATGCTGGGAAGTGGCGCCATTATATGAACAGCACCTGGAGATTTCAAGGCGAATGGGCGCCCGCTGCGACGGGGATCACAATTTCCGCCGCTTTCCGTCACTCCAGATGTTCGAGCGCCTGTTGCAGGCGCCGCGCGATCTTCTCAGCCTCGCTCGGGACGTGCCCTTCTCCGGGCGCGGCGGGGGCGCGAAGCGACTCGAGGGCTTGCACCCACGCCTGCACCGTCCCGGCCCCCACGCTCGTGACCAACCGCAGGCTTCGGAGACAGCGGAGTATCCGCCGCTCAGTCCGGATGTACTCGTTCCACTTGTCCAGCGGCGTCCGTTTGCTTTCGCCGGCCGTCGCCACCGCGAGACGGTTGCGGCCGCTCTCCAAGGCCTGGAGCAACTGGCGATAAACGCTGCCTGTCCCCCACTCCTCTGGAGCCACGTTCCTCGCCTTTCCCTGAAATGCAGCGGGCTCGATCGAAACATTACCGGTGACTGCTCCTCCCTAATAACCAACCCGTCAGATTTTGAGCCAAGAAATGATCAGCCCCGCAGAAACAGATGGGCAGCAGCTGCTGGATTTCGTTGACAGTGTCGTCAGGAACCACCGGCCCGGGTGGGTCCGATTTGCGCGGCGGGTGGTGCGCAATGAAGCGGACGCGGAGGACGCGGTGCAGGAGGCGGTACGCCGCGTGCTCGCCCGGGGTCGCCCTTTCGGTACCAGCGAAGATTTGAGGATGTACCTGGGACGCGCCATAAGCAACATGGCGATCGAGCTGTATCACGAGCGGCAGAAGGAGTGCGAGCGGATGCGGCCCGTCAAGGAGAACGCGATCGCGGACATGGGCGGCAAGAGCCCGCACCAGCTGCTGGAGGAACGCGAGGACGCGGCTGAGCGCGACCGGCTGATGGTGATTCTGAACGACGGCCTGGCCCGTCTGCCTCTCAAGCAGTACGAAGCCGTGCGCCTGACCGTCCTCGAACCCGGGGGAGCCTCGATACGGGATGCCGGCATGGCGAGCGGCATTCCGTATTCAACCCTGCGTCATCGCAGCATGCAAGGCCTGCGCCGCCTCCGCAAGTTTGCGAACAGGGCCTTTCGCAAAGCCGGCGGGCCACCCGGATAAACCCGGGGTGGGAGGAGGCGGCGGCGGCCCCCACGGGCGATCGCCATCCACCCATTTGGGCTCAACCCCGGGCCGCGGCGGGCGGACGCGGCCCACGTGTGACGGCTGTCAGGGAGGAGAAGCGCCTTCTGCAGGCGGGCAGAGCCCGTAGAAACTCAGGCACTTGTCCCCTTGGACGACGGTGCGCACGCGGCTGCCGCCCGCGACATGTTCGGGAACGGCAGATTTCGCGTGGTGTTCGACTACGGCGACCCCGTCCCGGCCAACCAGGCCGGTGCCGAACACCAGACCCAGGAGATCCCGATAGGGCTCCCAATTATACGGAGGATCGAAAAAAACCACCGCCGGCTTGAATCCCTGGCGTCCAAGCTCCCGGAGGACGGTGAAAATGTCCCGCTGCAGGATCCGGTATCCCGATTGGACCCTGCACTCCGCGAGGTTCTGGCGGATCAGCCTTGCGGCGTCCGCAGCGGAATCGATAAAAACCACCTCGCGCGCGCCCCGGCTGATGGCCTCGAGTCCGATCGACCCGGTTCCGGCGAAGCCGTCCAGGAAGACAGAGTCGCGCACGCGGGCACCGAGAATGTCGAAGAGCGTCTGTTTCAGACGGTCGCTCGTCGGGCGCACCTCGAGGCCGCGAGGCCCCCGGAGTCTCCTGCCGCGTAATTCTCCCGAAATGATCCGCATCTTACGTCCTCAGCGAAGGAACCACGCTCGACACCAGATCAGCCTACGAGCGCCAGCCCGTAATGGTGCGCCCAAGTGCGACAGATCAGAGCGGCAGCTTGCCTCCCCTCGTCGTCGGGGCGTGCCCGGAGCCGCTCCAGGAATCGGTCCGCCTCGGCCCGGGATATCTCCAGCGCCTTCCGATCCCGGATGAGGTTGGCATATTTGAAGGCCGGGATGCCGGACTGACGGGTCCCGGCCACTTCGCCCGGTCCACGCAACTCCAGGTCGACCTCGGCGATGCGAAAGCCGTCGTGGGTCTCGCACATGATCTCCAGCCTGCGGAGCGCCTCGGCGCTGCCCTGGGCGTCTCCAACCAGGATGCACTCGGACTGGGCCGCGCCGCGTCCTACGCGCCCGCGCAACTGGTGCAGCTGGGCGAGGCCGAACCGCTCCGCGTGCTCTATGACCATGAGGGAGGCGTTGGCGACATCCACCCCGACCTCGATGACCGTTGTGGCCACCAGGATCTGCAGATTTCCGGCGGCGAACCCGCTCATGACCGCGTCCTTGTCCGGGCTCTTCATCTTGCCGTGCAAGAGCCCGACCCGGAACTCAGGGAACACACGCTTCTGGAGCTGCTCCGCCATTTCCGTCGCGGCCCGCAGGTCGCTCTTTTCGGATTCCTCGACGAGGGGATAAACGACGTATACCTGCTGGCCGGCCTTGACAACCCGGCGGATGGCGTCGTAGGCGCCGGCCCGCTCCTTTTCCTTGAACCAGCGGGTAATCACAGGTTTTCGTCCCGGGGGAAGCTCGTCGATCACCGACACGTCAAGATCGCCGTACAGGGTAAGGGCCAGGGAGCGCGGTATCGGGGTTGCGGTCATGACCAGGACATCGGGATGCAGCGCCTTCTCGCGCAGCACGTTGCGCTGCGCGACACCGAAGCGGTGTTGCTCATCGATGACGGCAAGCGCCAGGTTATGGAACTCGACCCCTTCCTGGATCAGTGCGTGGGTGCCGATGGCGATCCGAGTGTCGCCCGAGCGGATGGCGGCGAGGGTTTCCCGCTTTTGCTTCGCGGTCAGGCTCCCCTTCAGGAGGCCTAGACCATAGCCAAGGGGCGTCAGCAGCCGCCTGAAACTGAAATAGTGTTGTTCGGCAAGAATCTCGGTCGGGGCCATGATGGCGACCTGGTAGCCGTTCTCAACCGCGATGATGGCGGCCTGCGCAGCCACGATAGTCTTGCCGGACCCGACATCGCCCTGCAGCAGCCGGCTCATCGGGCGCGTGGAGCGCATGTCCTGTGCGATCTCGCCCAGCACGCGCTTCTGGGCCGAAGTCGGGTGAAACGGCAGCACCCGTTTGATCGCCTCCCGCACCCCATCGTCGAGGTGTACGGTCCGGGCTTTGGTGACCCGGACACGGCTCTCCCGTATCATGCGGATGCCGACCTGGAACTGAAACAGCTCCTCGAAAATGAGGCGCTTGTGCGCGGGTGAAAGACCGCCGTTCAGCAGCTCCATCTCCGTCGCGCGCTCGGCCGCGGTCACGCCGCGGAGCACCGGGAAGTGAATCTGCTGGAGCGCCTTCGCCTTGGGCATGAGGCGGTACTGCTTCTCGAGATATGCGGGGAGCGCGCCGTGGACAGCCTCGGGCAGGTTCGTGACCGCCGTGTGCATGATCTGGCGCAGCGCGCGCGCGCGCAGGTCGCCGACCCTCCGGTAAATCGGAACGACCCGCCCGGAATGGACCGAAGGGCCCGATTCGTCGTCGACCGCCTCGCACTCCGGGTTGATCAGCACCAGCGAGCGGCGGCCGTATTCGTCCCGCTTCACCTGCCCATAGATGATGATCATCTGACCCTGGGAGAGGATCCGCCTGAGGTAGGGCTGGTTGAAGAATTTCAGCGTGATCCCCGCGGTCGCGTCTTTGACCAACACCTCGATGACGGAGATGCGGCGCGACCGCCCTTCGAATCCCCCAACACCGCACACGCGGCCGCGGGTGAGCACCCACTCGCCCTCGACCAGCGATTGGATGGGCCGGAATTCCGTACGGTCCTCGTACCGGAACGGCGGGTACCCGATCAGGTCGCCGATCGTGCGGATCCCGTGTGCGGCGAAGAACTCGGAACGGCGCGGACCGATCCCCTTCATATACTGCACGGGCGACTCGAGCTGAAGCGCCCTGTTTCCGGTCCCGGGCTCAACGGCAACACGAACCATGGCAGCATTATATCCGCGCAAAATCCCCGCCCCACGCACTATTTCGCCGGGCAAAACACAGTGCCGGTGGTGACTGACACCGCATTTCCTGCTATAAATGAGCGGTGCTGAAACCCTTCGGCTTCGGGCGGATCTTCTGTTTTCTGCTAGTCGCGGCGGTGGCCTGCGGATGCGGCGGCCGGGCCATAGGCAAGAAGGCGGCCCGCAACCTGATCGCCGACATTTCCCCGACCGAACTCGATCCTGAGGATGTGGAGGTCGAATCCGTGGGCCAGGTCGGATCCGCCAATGCCGTGATCGAGGCCCGGGTCAAGGCGGCCTTCCGCGTGGAAAATGAGCGGGGGCGCTGGGTGGTGCGGGAAGTTCGGATCGGCAAACACCAGTGGGAGAAGCTCGACACCGTTCTTGAGGCGCTCGAGCGCGTGAAGATCGATGAGACCCGCAAGCTGCTCGATCGACTGTCGTCGGCCATCGGGCGGTATGTGCAGAAAAACGGCCACATCCCGGAGTTCAAGGACTTCGTAGCCTTGTCCGACGCGCTTTACCCCAACTACCTGGAGAACATCATCCGCCTGGATGCCTGGAACCGGCCTTTGTCTGCCGAGCGGTTGGCTGGCAACGGCATCCGGCTCAGCTCGGCGGGGCCGGATGGCAAACCGCACACGGCGGACGACATCGAGCTGACCCGCAGTTACCCGTGACCGGTGAAGCGGTGAGGCGCGGTGTTCCGCGGCTCCGTGTCTTCCCGGGGGTTCTCGGCTACAGGTTCGACAGCAGGTGGCCGAGTTTTTCTTTCTTGATACGGAGATAGTCGCGTGTGGAGGACTGGGGCGGTATCTCGAGGGGCACGCGTTCCGCCTCGATACCTTCATTGATGATTCCCGTCACCTTGTCCGGATTGTTCGAAAGCAGCCGTACCCGGACGGCGCCGAGGTAGCGCAGGATGGCGGCGGGGAACCGGTAATCGCGCAGGTCGGCGTCGAAGCCGAGTTCTGTATTGGCCGCCACCGTGTCGAGTCCCTGGTCCTGCAGCTCGTAGGCTCGAATCTTGTTGACCAGCCCGATCCCGCGACCCTCCTTCTGCTGGTAGACGAGGACTCCGGCGCGGGCTGGCCGCGATGAGGCTCATGGCCGCATGAAGCTGATCGCCGCAGTCGCAGCGGTTCGAGGCGAACGTATCCCCCGTCAGGCACTGGGAGTGGATGCGAACCAGGGCGGGGGTTTCCGGGCACGGATTCCCCGCGACGAGCGCGACGGCCTCCTCGCCGGATTCCGGGTCGCGAAAACCGTAGATCGTGAATTCCCCGAAGCGCGTGGGGAGTTTGGCGCGTGGTACGTTGTCGAACTGCATCGTTGGCAGGACTATTCGGCAGCAGCCTTTTCCTTGCCCTTTCCCTTCTCCTCTTTGGCTCCTCGGCGGCTCTCTTCTTACCCTTCGCCCTTCTTGCCCTTTTCGTCTCCCTTGGCCGGCTTGAACTCGCTGCCGATCATCTCGAGAATCGCCATCTGGGCGCCGTCGCCATCGCGGAAACCGACCTTGATGATGCGGGTGTAGCCGCCGTGGCGCTGTGCAAACCGCGGCGCGATGGTTTCGAAGAGCTTCGCGACCACGCCGGGGTCCTTGATGTAGGCGAGCGCCTGCCGGCGCGCATGGAGGGATTCACGCTTGCCGAGCGTGATCATCTTCTCGGCGATGGGTCGCAGTTCCTTGGCCCGCGGGCAGCGTGGTGCGGATCCGTTCCTTGTCCAGCAGCGAGGTCACCGCGTTGCGGAACATGGAGATGCGATGCGGGGTCTTGCGTCCCAGTTTCCTGCCAGCCTGTCGATGTCTCATGAATCCCTTCTCCGATTTCTGGTTCGGCGCCCTCCGGGGCTACTCCGCCTTCGGGGCCAGAACCGGCCTGCCATCCTCGCCGAGCTTCATTCCGAAAGACAAGCCCATCTCGGCCAGGATTTCCTTGATCTCGTTCAGCGACTTGCGCCCGAAGTTCTTGGTTTTGAGCATTTCGGCTTCGGTCTTTTGAACCAGCTCGCCGATGGTCTTGATATCCGCGTTCTTGAGGCAATTGTAGGACCGGACCGACAGCTCCAGCTCCTCGACCGAGCGCTTCAGGTTATCGTACATGCGCTCGGCTTCGCGATCGACCTCTTCCTCTTCCTCCTCGGGCTGCTCCTCGAAGTTGATGAAGATGAACATGTGGTCCTTCACGATCTTGGCAGCCTGCGCGATAGCGTCCTGTGGCAGGATGCAGCCGTTCGTCCAGACATCGAGCACGAGCTTGTCGTAGTCCGTGGTCTGGCCGAGCCGTGCCGCTTCGACCGAGTAGTTGACCCGCTTGATCGGCGAGTGCACGCTGTCGAGCGGGATATAACCGATCGGCAGATCTTCCTCGAAATTCTCGTCGGCCTGGATGTAGCCGCGCCCGTTCTTGACCCGCATTTCGATCTTCAGCCGCCCGCCTTCGCCGATGGTGGCGATGTGGACGTTGGGGTCGAGAATCTCGACATCCGGGTCAGGGGTGATGTTGCCTGACTTCAGCTCGCCGGCCTGATCGGACTCGAGATAGATGGTCTTGGCATGATCCACGTGGAGCTTGAAGGGGATCTGCTTCAGATTCATGATGATGTTGGTCGCGTCTTCCGTCACGTTCGGTATGGGCGTGAACTCGTGCAGCACGCCCTCGATTTTGACCGCCGTCACGGCGGCGCCCTCGATCGACGACAGCAGGACCCGGCGCAGGGCATTGCCGATGGTGGTGCCGAAACCGCGCTCGAAAGGCTGCGCGTAGAAATGGCCGTACCTGGGACTGAGCGTCTCCAGATCGCAGATCAGTCGTTTCGGTTTTTGGAAACCCTTCGTCATAATCTCATTTCCTTTCAAGGCCTCGGTGGATCGCCTCTGAACTGCTGGTTCAGACTCTCACGTCCACGTCCCAGGCGTCGGGGTCGGGATGAATGAAAAATCGGCACGTCAACCGGCGACCGGCACCTGCCGCCTGAAACTTGACACCCGAACTTACTTCGAATAAAGCTCTACGATGAGCTGCTCGTCGATGGGCATTTGCACGTCGTCGCGCTTGGGCAGGCTCACGACGGTCCCCTTGAAATTGTCCGCGTCGAGCTCGAGCCAGGCCGGCACGCCGCCGCGGCCGCTGACGCTGGCAATCGAATCCTGGACCTGGGGGGTCTTGCGCGCCCGTTCGCGAAGTGTGATGACGTCCCCGGCATTGACCTCGGCGGAGCAGATGTCGAGCTTCTTGCCGTTGACCAGCACGTGGCCGTGGGTGACGAGCTGGCGCGCCTGGTCGCGCGAGGCCGCGAAACCGAGCCGGCAGACGACATTGTCCAGCCTGCGCTCGAGGCTCATCAGCAGCATCTCGCCCGTGATCCCCTTTTTCTTGTCGGCCTTGCTGAAATAGTTCGAGAACTGCTTCTCGAGCACACGGTAAATGCGCTTCACCTTCTGCTTTTCACGCAGCTGGACGCCGTACCCGACGATCTTCGGACGATGATCGCGCCCGTGCTGACCGGGCGGATAGTTCCGCTTCTCGATGGCACACGTGTCCTTGAAGCAACGGTCGCCCTTGAGAAAGAGCTTCATGCCCTCCCGCCGGCACAGCCGACATTTTGCTTCGCGATATCTAGCCAAATGCTGTTCTCCTGTTCCCAACTCGCCCACGGCTGCAGGGGCATTGGCCCGGGTCCCGCCCCTGCGGGAGTCCCATGCCGGGCCCACTCCCCTCCCGGTGGCTTGAATTCCTAAACTCGTCTACGCTTGGACGGGCGGCACCCGTTGTGGGGGATCGGGGTGATGTCCGTGATCGACTTCACCTCGATGCCAGCGGCCTGCAAGCGCGCGGATGGCGGACTCACGGCCGGCGCCGGGGCCCTTGAGCTGCACCTGGACCGTGCGCAATCCATATTCCTTGGCGGTGTTCGCGGCGATGGACGCGGCCTGCTGGGCCGCAAATGGGGTCCCTTTGCGCGAACCCTTGAATCCTACGGCCCCGGCGCTCGAGCTCGAGAGCAGATTCCCCTCGAGGTCCGTGATGCTGATGATCGTGTTGTTGAAGCTGGCCAGGATATGGGCGATGCCCGCAGGGATGTTCACCTTTTCGCGCTTTTTCCCCGTCTTCTTCTTGCCCGTCTTCTTCGTCGTCTTCTCTGCCATTATTCACTCCTGACGCGCGCGGGACGATCCGCCATCCCGTGGCATCTTCCGCTATTTCTTGCCCACCACCCGCCGCGGCCCCTTGCGCGTGCGCGCGTTGGTGTGGGTCCGCTGACCGTGGACCGGCAGGCCCCGGCGATGGCGCAGGCCGCGATAGCTCCCGATCTCCATGAGCCGCTTGATGTCCATCGACACGGCCTTGCGCAGGTCGCCTTCCACCATGCCGTCGCGCTGGATGATGTTGCGGATGCGTACGGCTTCCTCCTCCGTGAGGTTCTTCACCTTCGTGGCGAGGTCGATGTTGGCTTCCTGGCAGATCTTGGTCGCCCGGCTCTTGCCGATGCCGTAAATGTAAGTCAGACCGATCTGCACACGCTTGTTCAGCGGCAGATCCACTCCAGCAATTCTAGCCAATGTTTGCCTCCCTGCACTCAGTCCGCACTACCCGAAAACCGGTTACCCCTGGCGCTGTTTGTGCTTCGGATTGGTGCAACGGATATGGATGACCCCCTTGCGGCGAATCACCTTGCACTTGTTGCAGATCTTCTTTACTGATGCCCGCACCTTCATGTTGGTTGCTCCATAAGCCCGCTGGGCGCCCCCGCTCCCACGAGGCGGCGCTATTTGTACCGGTACACGATCCGGCCGCGCGACAGATCGTACGGCGACAACTCCACGAGGATCTTGTCGCCGGGAAGTATGCGGATGAAGTTCTTGCGCATCTTCCCCGAGATGTGGGCCAGGACCATATGCTTGTTTTCGAGTTCGACCCGGAACATGGCGTTCGGCAGGGTCTCGATCACGGTACCGACAACTTCGATCGCATCCTCTTTTGGCATATTGTGGTTCCGGACCGTTTGCTACCGGGTGGCGCTGTTCTGCTGCCTGGTCTTCACGACCTCGAGAATAGCCCGTTGGATTTCATCGGCTGCCCTGTCCCCGTCGACTTCGACGTAGCAGCCCCACGCCCTGTAAAATTCGATGAGCGGCTCGGTTTCCTTGTGATACACCTGCAGCCGTTCCCGGATGACCTCGACGGTGTCGTCTTTGCGCTGCACCAGCACCGCCCCGCACTCGTCGCACCGGTCCCCCGCCTTGCTCGGGCTCGAGACGACATGGAACATCTTGCTGCACGAGGGACAGGTGAGTCGCCCGGACAGCCGCGCCACCAGGACTTCGTCGTCCACCTGGATACCCACGGCGAGCGGCCTCGTCCCTTCGGCCGCAAACAGCCTGTCCAGGAATTCCGCCTGGGGTACCGTCCGGGGATAGCCGTCCAGCAGGAACCCTTCGGCGCAGTCTTCCTGCTTGAGCCGTTCCCTCACGATCGCGTCGACGAGGGCATCGGGGACCAGGCTACCGGATTCCATGTATCCCTGCGCCTGCCTGCCGAGCTCCGTCTGGTTCCGGAGCGCTTCCCGGAGGATGTCCCCGGTCGAGATCCTCGGATAGCCCAGGGCCGATCCCAGCATGCGGCCTTGGGTACCCTTTCCGGCGCCCGGAGGGCCTAAGAGTATAACAGCTTGTGCCACCATCGTCCAAACGCTCCTGCGCGCCGCAACCGGCCTCAGCCTCTTCTGCCGCGAATTCGGCCCTTCTTCAGGAAGCCGTCGTAGTGTCGCATGATCAGCTGCGATTCGATCTGCTGCACCGTGTCCATGGCGACACCCACGACAATCAGGAGCGAGGTGCCGCCGAAATAAAACGTCACGCCGAGACCGGTCGTGACGAAACCCATGTTCATCGAGTTGAGAAAATCGTCGAGCGCCGGCCCGATCAACGGGATCGGCTGCACCTTGAATCCCGTCATGAGGAACTCGGGCAGCAGGCACACCAGGACGAGATAGACGGCCCCCGCCGCGGTCAGCCGGCTCAGGATCCGATCTATGAATTCTGCGGTCCGTTTACCCGGTCGGATGCCGGGGATATAGCCGCCGTACTTCCGGATGTTGTCCGCGACTTCCATGGGATTAAAGATAATGCTCACGTAGAAGAACGCGAAGAACATGATCCCGGCGATGTACAGCAGGTTATAGAGCGGCATGCCTTGCGCCAGCTGGGTCGAGAGGCTGTGCATGAAGGTATTCGGGAAGACGACACCCAGGGTCGACGGGATCGAAACGATCGACGCCGCGAAAATGACCGGGATGACGCCGCCGGAGTTCACCCGCAACGGGAGGTGGGTTGCCTGGCCGCCGTAGACGCGCCGACCCACGACACGCTTGGCGTACTGAACGGGAATCTTGCGCTGACCGCGCTCGACGAAGACGACGAAGGCGACCGTGATCACCATGGCGACCAGCAGGATAACCACCGTGAAGATCGACCACGTCCGCTGTTGCAGGTTCACCCAGATTTCGCCGATCGCGTGCGGCAGGCCCACGACGATGCCGGCAAAGATGATCAACGAGATGCCGTTCCCGATCCCCCGCTCGGTGATCTGCTCGCCGACCCACATGATAAAAGCGGTTCCGGTGGTCAGCGTGATCATCACCATGAACCGGAAATGCCAGCCTGCCGCCTCGACGATCTGGGGTCCCGTGCTGCTGCCGGAGCGTTCCAGGGCAACCGCGGTCATGAATCCCTGGAACAGAGTCAGGACCACGGTGAGGTAGCGTGTGTACTGCGTGATCTTCCGCCGGCCGAGCTCGCCTTCCTTGGACAGCTTCTCCAGGTAGGGCACGACGACCGTGGCCAGCTGCAGGATGATCGATGCCGTGATGTACGGCATGATCCCGAGGGCGAAGATGCTGAAGCGTCGCAGGTTGCCCCCGGAGAAAATATCGAGGAAGCCGAAGATCGTCCCAGCCTGGGCCTGGAACAGCTGCTCAAGGGCGGCGTGGTTGATGCCCGGGGTGGGGATAAAAGCTCCCACCCGGTAGACAGCCAGCAGCCCCAGCATGAACAGTACCCGCCTGCGCAGGTCAGGGATGCTGAAGATGTTGACTATCGAGTTGTATATCGGACTTCGTTCTTCTGGCATTGCTTTTCAACCATCCGGCTACGCCGAATCAAAGCTTTTGACTGATGACCTCAACGCTCCCGCCGGCCTTGGCGATTTTCTCAGCGGCGCTCTTGCTGAACCGGTGCGCCCGGACCTTGAGCGGGTTCTGCAGTTCGCCCACGCCGAGAACCTTCAGGCCATCGCGCAGGTTCTTCACGATCCCTTTTTCCTTGAGGAGCTCGGGCCCGACCTCGGAACCCGCCTCGAAGGCCGCCAGATCGGCCAGGTTCACGACCGCAAATTCCTTGCGGAAGATATTGGTGAAGCCGCGCTTGGGCAGACGCCGGTACAAGGGCATCTGGCCACCCTCAAATCCAGGCCGGGTCCTGGTACCGGAGCGGGACAGCTGGCCCTTGTAGCCGCGGGTCGCGGTTTTGCCGTGCCCGCTGCCCATACCGCGCCCGACACGTTTGACCTTATTGTTCGCCCCCTTAGCCGGCTTCAGGGTGTTCAGTTCTAGCGCCATGTGTACCGCCTATTTGGAATCCAGGATCTTCACCAGGTGGGGCACCTGCGCGACCATGCCGCGGACCGCGGGCGAATCCTCCCGGGTGACGATCTGATTGAGCCTCTTGAAGCCGAGGCTTTTCACGACGAGCCTGTGTTTGCCGGGTGTCCCGATCGCACTGCGGTAGTACTGGATGCGGAGGGTGGGGCCCGGGGTTGCCTCTGGTCTGCTGTTGGCTGCCATACGTTATAGTTCCTCGACCTGCTTGCCGCGCATCTTCGCCACCTGCTCGGGCTCCCTCAGCTTCAGGAGACCGTCGAAAGTGGCTTTGACCACGTTGTGTGGGTTGGTGCTTCCGAGGGACTTCGTCAGGATATTCGAAATGCCTGCCGACTGGACGACGGCGCGCACGGGCCCGCCGGCGATGACGCCGGTGCCTTCCGAGGCCGGCTTGAGCATCACGCGACCGGCGCCGTACCTGCCGACGATCGCATGGGGGATCGTGCGACCCTTGAGGGGCACCCGGATCAGGTTTTTGCGGGCCTGCTCGACGCCCTTCCGGATGGCCTGGGGGACTTCCTTCGCTTTCCCCATGCCGTAACCCACGCGTCCATTCTGGTCGCCCACGACAACGAGAGCGCTGAAGCTCAGGTTCTTGCCGCCCTTGACGACCTTCGTCACCCGGTTGATTGAAACCACCTGATCTTTCAGTTCTTGATTCGGATCGTTTCTATCCAAGATCCCTCCTAAAACTTCAGTCCCGATTCGCGGGCGGCGTCGGCAAGCGCTTTGATACGGCCGTGGTAGATGTATCCGCCCCGGTCGAACACTACGGACTCGATGCCGCGGGCACGTGCCCGTTCCGCGATCGCCTTGCCGACGGCTTTGGCGGACTTGAGGTTGCCGGTGCCCTTCACCTCGCCGCGGACGTCCTTATCGCGTGTCGAGGCCGCGGCCAGCGTGACCCCCTTGGTGTCGTCGACGAGCTGGGCGTACATGTGGTTGAGGCTGCGGAAAACGCACAGCCGCGGCCGCTCGGCAGTACCGGAGATCTTGCGCCGAATGCGTTGGTGAATGCGGTTGCGCTCATGCGCGCGGTCCAATGCGGTAATCATTACGCCCCCTTCTTCCCGACTTTCAGGCGGACATATTCGCGTGCGTAGCGGATGCCCTTCCCCTTGTACGGGTCAGGGCGGCGCAGCGAACGGATGTCGGCGGCCACCTGGCCTACCACTTGCTTATCCGGCCCCGACACGGTCAGCGTCGCCACGTAGTTCTGGATGGTCCGGGGCTGCTTCTCCACCTTGATGCTGATCCCCTCGGGCAGCGGGAACTCGATCGGGTGCGAGTACCCGAGCGTGAACGTCACGGCGCGCGCCCGGGCATCGACCTTGAAGCCGATCCCGATTACGTCGAGGTCCTTGGAGAAGCCCTCGCTGACGCCCTTGATGCAGTTGGCCGCGAGCGCGCGGGCGAGCCCGTGGTAAGCGGGGTACGGCTTCTCGTCCGACTCCCGGACGGCCGTGAGTTCGTCCCCTTTCAGTTCAAAGCGGATGCCCGGGGGAATAGGACTGGACAGCTTCGCCTTCTTCCCTTCGAACTCGACGACACCCTCCCGGATCGCCACCTTCACTCCGGCGGGCACCTTGATGACTTTCTTGCCTATTCGCGACATATTGCACCCATGAAATCAGAACCGCCTGGCCGCTAGCTGATGGTGCAGAGCACCTCTCCGCCGAGCCCCTTGTCCTGCGCCTGCTTCCCGGTGAGCAGTCCCTGCGAGGTCGACAGGATACACACACCGATGCCGCCGAGCACCGACGGGATCTCCGACTTGCCCGCGTACACGCGGCACCCGGGGCGGCTGACACGGGTCAACGAGGTAATCACCGGCTGCTTGCCTGCCGTGTACCGCAGCTGAATGCGAATGCTTCCCTGCTTCTCGTCCGGGGAGAAGACGAAATTGGAGATGTACCCCTCGTCCTTCAAAATCCGGACGATCTCCAGCTTCATCCTGGAGGAAGGGACCTCCACCGTCTCATGCTTCGCAGCGTTGGCGTTGCGTATCCGGCCCAAGAGGTCGGACACGGGATCGGTCATAGTCATACCTGACACTCCATTGTTCGGCGTGCGTCGCGCGGCCCCGCCCGGGCCGCCTTCGCAGTCGGCGCCGCCGGTGGTTACCAGCTCGACTTTGTCACTCCGGGGATCTCGCCGGCCAGGGCCAGTTGGCGGAAGCAGATACGGCACAGCTGAAACTTGCGCAGGTAACCCCGCGGCCGCCCGCAGCGGCGGCAGCGGTTATGCTGGCGCACCTGGAATTTCGGCTTCATCCTGGACTTGGCGATCATGCTCGTCTTTGCCACATCGACTCCTCTGCGGCCGCCCTATTCGGCGCCGCGCTCCTGCCCTCGCTTCGCGAAGGGCATCCCCATAATCCGTAAGAGCTCGAACGCCTCGTCGTCGGTCCGGGCGGTCGTCACCACCGTAATGTTCATCCCGCGCGCCTTGTCGGCCTTCCCGTAGTCGATTTCGGGAAAGTTCAGCTGATCTTTGAGGCCGAGCGTGTAGTTGCCCCGGCCGTCGAAAGACCTGGGGGGCACGCCGCGGAAGTCGCGCACGCGCGGCAGCGCGATGTTGACCAGCCGGTCGAAGAACTCGTACATCCGGTCCCCCCGCAGCGTGACCGTCACGCCGATCGGCATGCCCTGGCGCAGCTTGAACGCCGCGATCGATTTCTTCGCCTTGGTGACGACGGCGCGCTGCCCGGTGATGGCGGCGAGTTCCTCGGCGGCCACGTCCAGCACCTT
Organism: uncultured Acidobacteriota bacterium; assembly: GCA_963773605.1. Taxonomy (GTDB): domain Bacteria; phylum Acidobacteriota; class UBA6911; order UBA6911; family UBA6911; genus CAVZBT01. Next base: position 331,506 of record CAVZBT010000013.1, on the reverse strand, counting down.
GGCGTTGGCGATGGCCTCGCCCAGGCCCATGTTGACGTTGATCTTGACCAACTTGGGCACGGCCATCACGTTCTTGTAGGCGAACTGCTTCGTCAGCGCTCCGACGGCTTCCGTCTTGTAGAAGTCCTTCAATCTACTCATTGTCTGACCTTTCAGGCCTTACTCGTCCAGCAACTCGTTGCAGCTCTTGCAAACCCGCACCTTGCGCCCGTCCTGCATGGTGTTCACGGCGACGCGCGAGCGCTTGTTGCAGCGCTTGCACATGACCATCAGGTTCGAAATGTCGATGGGCGACTCCTTGGGGAGGATCCCGCCCTTGACGTTGCGCTGCGGATTGGCACGAGTGTGCTTCTGGATGAAGTTGATCCCCTCGACGATGGCGCGGTTGGCGTCCGGCATGACCTTCAGGACTTTTCCGGTCTTGCCCCGGTCCTTGCCGGAAAGGACATAAACCTGATCGTTTTTCTTGACACGTGTCTTGGGCATTTTTTCCTGGCCTCGTTCGATCGCGCTAGAGCACCTCGGGCGCCAGCGAAACGATCTTTAAAAACTCCCTGTCGCGCAGTTCCCGGCTGACGGGCCCGAACACGCGCGTGCCGATCGGCTCCTTGTCGTCGTTGATCAGAACGGCCGCGTTGTCGTCAAACCGGATGTAGGTCCCGTCCTTGCGCCTGAATTCCTTCTTGGTGCGGACGATCACCGCCTTGACGACGTCGCCTTTCTTGACGCTGCCGTCGGGCGACGCTTCTTTCACGTTGGCCGTGATGATGTCGCCGAGGCTCGCCACCCGGCCCACCTGGTTCCCGGTGGCGTGGATACACGAGATCCTCCGTGCGCCGGAGTTGTCCGCCACCTCCAAAATTGTCCGCATCTGAATCATGACAACCCTCTCACTCGGCCAACCGCCGGCGGGGTCTCCCCCCGGCGGCGCCTGCCCGGCGCCGGCCGCAAACTGGGATTCCCGCTAGTGCGCCCTGACCAGAATTTCGGTCACGCGCCATCTTTTCCGGGCGCTCAGCGGCCGTGTTTCCACGATGCGCACCCGGTCGCCGACCTTGCAGTCGCCCTTCTCATCGTGCGCAAGAAACGTGGACGTCTTGCGCAGGGTCTTCTTGTACAGGTGGTGCGTGCACCAGCCGGTCGACGGCGACCTTGACGGTCTTCTGCATCGCCGTGCTGGTCACGACCCCAACCTGGTTTTTCCGCAATCCGCGTTTTGTCGTCTGCTCCGTCGTCATTTCAACCCTGCCTCGCCTGGGACTTCTGCTTCCGTTCTTCCTCGAGCTCCAATTCCCGGAGCAGCGTCTGTATCCGGGCGATGTCGCGGCGCACAGACCTTATGCGCGACGCGCTCTCGAGCTGGCCGCTGGCCGTCTGGAACCGCAGTTTGAACAGCTGCTGGCGCAGTTCGGTATCCTCCTGGACCAGGTCTTCCCTGGACATGTCCCTCATTTTGGAAGCTTTCATGCCTCCTCCTTACCAAACCGCTTGACGAATTTCGCCTTGACCGACAGCTTGTTCGCGGCCAGCCGCATGGCTTCCAGGGCAAGATGCCTCGGTGACACCTTCCATCTCGTACAGGATCTTGCCGGGGCGAACCACGGCCACCCAGCCTTCCGGGGCACCCTTGCCCTTTCCCATGCGGGTTTCGGCCGGCTTCTTGGTGATCGGCTTGTCCGGGAAGACGCGGATCCAGATCTTGCCGCCGCGCTTGATGAAACGGGTGATGGCGACACGGCCCGCCTCGATCTGTCGGTCGGTAACCCAGCCGGCTTCGAGCGCCTTCAGGCCGTACTCACCGAAGGTCACTTCGCGAACCACGCCATGCCTTGCCGCGGCGCTTCCCCTTCTGCTGCTTGCGATATTTGACTTTCTTCGGCATCAACATGAAGTGCTACTCCCGCCGGCCGGCTTCGCGCGTCCGTTCCGGCCTCTGCATTTCGAAAACCTCACCCTTGTAAATCCAGACCTTCACCCCGATTACGCCGTAGGTGGTGTGCGCTTCCGCGAAACCGTAGTCGATGTCGGCCCGGATCGTGTGCAGCGGCAGTTGGCCGTGCAGGTACCACTCGGTGCGGGCGATTTCCGCGCCGTTCAGGCGCCCGGAGGTGCGCACCTTGATCCCCTTCGCGCCGAAGCGCAGGGTGCTGTCCACGGCGCGACGCATCGCACGCCGGAAGGCGATGCGCTTCTCCAGCTGCTGCGCGATCCCCTCGGAAACCAGCTGCGCGTCGAGTTCGGGCTTGTTGACCTCCTGGATCTTGAGGTTGATATCGCGTCCGGTGAGCGTCTGGAGGTCCTTTTTGAGCTTCTCGATCTCCGTCCCCTTCTTCCCGACGATGATGCCCGGGCGGGACGTGAAGATGACGATGGTCAGCTTGTTCGCCGCGCGCTCCACCTCGATGCGGGAGATGCCCGCGTGCGCGAACTTCTTCTTGAGCATCGCCTTCAGGTGGAGATCCTCGTGCAGCAGCCCCCCGTAGTCCTTGCGCGCGAACCAGCGCGAGCGCCACGTCCGGTTTACGCCCAGCCTGAACCCGTATGGATGTACTTTCTGACCCACGGTGGACCTCCTCACTCCTCGGTGTCGCTGCCCTTGATGGAAATGGTAATGTGCTTGTAGCGGCGCTGCTCGCGGTAGGCGCGCCCCATGGGGGCGGGCCGCACCCGCCGTCTCCACTTGGTCGGGCCCGTGTCGACCACCGCCCGGTCTATGACAAACTGGTCGACATCCGCCGCCGCGTTCTTCTCTTTGGCATTCGCCACGGCCGAAAGGAGGACCTTCTCGATGGAGCGGGTGGCGCGCTTGTTCGTGAAGCGCAGAATGCCCAGCGCTTCCTGGACGTTCCTCCCGCGGATCAGGTCGATGACCAGCCGGGCCTTCTGCGGAGACCCCTTGATGTATTTCCCCTTCGCACTCGCTTCCATATCTACCTCGGTTCGCAATTCGCCGTTCGGCGGCCGCGCGCGGGCGGACCCGGCTTACGCGGGTGGTTTCACCGCCGTTGCCCTCTCGGCCACCTTGGTGGTGTGCCCCTTGAAGATGCGCGTCGGGGCGAACTCCCCGAGCTTGTGGCTCACCATGTTCTCCGAGATGTAAATCGGGATGAACTTCTTGCCGTTGTGCACAGCGACGGTGTGGCCGACCATCTCCGGTGTAATGGTCGAGCGCCGCGACCAGGTCTTGATGACGGTGCGGCTGCCCGTGCCGGTGACGGCGCGAATCTTCTTCAACAGGTGATCGTCGATGAACGGCCCCTTCTTGACGGATCTGGCCATGAACCACTCCTCCTACCTCTTGTCGCGGCGCTTGATGATGAACCGCTGAGTCCGCTTGTTGTTGCGCGTCTTGTAGCCCTTCGTCGGCTGGCCCCATGGGCTGACGGGGTTTCTGCCGCCGGAGGTCTTGCCTTCGCCGCCGCCGTGCGGGTGGTCGATCGGGTTCATCGCGACCCCGCGCACCGTGGGGCGCCGCCCGAGCCACCGCGTCCGGCCGGCCTTGCCGATGGACACGTTCTCGTGGTCGAGGTTGCCGACCTGCCCGATGGTCGCGTAGCACTCGAGGTGGACCATGCGGGTTTCCCCCGAGGGCACCTTGATCTGCGCGTAACCGGCCTCCTTGGCCAGCAGCTGCGCGGCCGTTCCCGCAGAGCGCGCCAACTGCCCGCCCCTGCCCATCTTCAGCTCGATGTTGTGCACCATCGTTCCGAGCGGAATGTTCTTGAGCGGAAGCGCATTGCCGACCAGGATGTCCGCGGTGGCGCCGGCGACGATCGTGGTCCCGACCTTCAGCCCGTTGGGGGCCAGGATATAGCGCTTCTCCCCGTCCGCGTAGGACAGCAGCGCGATGCGCGCCGACCGGTTCGGGTCGTACTCGATCGACGTGACCTGCGCCGGGATGTCGCGCTTGTCGCGCTTGAAGTCGATGGCCCGGTAGAGCTTCTTGTGCCCGCCACCTCGATGCCGCACCTGCAGGTGCCCCTTGTTGTCGCGCCCCGAAATCCGCCGCTTATGCGTCGTCAGGCGCTTCAGCGGCCTTTCCTGGGTAAGCTCCTCTTTGTCCAGGGTCGTCCGGAACCGGATCGCCGGAGAAGTGGGCCTGTATGTCTTGATCGCCATGTCTTTGCCTGCTCCCGCCGAGCGCTAGACCGCCTCGGAGAATTCGACCATCTTCTCGCCCTGCTTCAACGTGACGTAGGCCTTCTTCCAGTCCGGCCGCCGGCCGGCGTAACGGCCCTGGCGCCGGTTCTTGCCATGGAAGATAGCGGTGCGCACGCTGTCGACCTTCACTTTGAAGATCTTCTCGACGGCCTCCTTGATCTCCTGCTTGTTGGCGTCGCGGGCGACCTTGAACGTGAGGGTCCTGAGATTTTCCTTCTGCGAACGTGCTCTTCTCGGTAATAACCGGCAGCCTGAGGACTTCGTGTGCGCGGCTCATCGGCTGAGTACCTCCTGGACCTGCAAGTATGGCGTCCTTGGAAAAAATCAGCTGGGAACTGTTGACCACGTCCCTGATGTTGACGCCCTTGCCGGGAACCAGCTTTACACCGGGAAGGTTGCGCGACGACAGCTCGAGGTTGTGGTTCTCCTCCGTGCATCACGAGCAGAACCTTACCGGTGCCGCCCAGGCCCTGCAGGACCCGCTTGAAATCGCGCGTCTTGTGCCCTTCCAGGCGGAACGCGTCGACGACCATTATGCAGTTTTCGCCCAGCTTGGCCGAGAGCGCGGAGCGCAACGCGCCGCGGATCTTTTTCCGCGGGAAGTTGTAGCCGTAATCGCGCGGCTGCGGGCCGTGCACGGTGCCGCCGTGCCGCCAGACCGGGCTGCGGATGCTGCCGATGCGGGCGCGCCCGGTGCCCTTCTGCCGCCACAGCTTCTTGCCGCTGCCGCTGACGGCCCCGCGGGTCTTGGTGGCCGCCGTTCCGGCGCGTTGGGAGTCTTCGTAGTGCTTGACCGCCTCCCAGATGAGCGGCGCGTTGAACTCGGCCTTGAAAACCTCATCGGAGAGGTCGAGCTTCTCGACGACCTCGTTCGAGAGGTTTCGCACATCTATTTCAGCCATGGCTGACCCTCACCTTCAAATGACGGGCAATTTCTCGCCCCCGCCTCGTCAGGCTTTCTCGATGATGACATACCCGCCGTTGCGCCCGGGCACGGCCCCTTTGACCACCAGCAGGTTCTCCTCGTTCTGGATGCGCACGACCTGCAGACCGTCGACGGTCACGCGCTCGGCTCCCATGTGGCCGGCGGCACGCATCCCGGGCAGGACACGGCTCGGATACGCCGACGCACCAATCGATCCCGGGGCCCGGTGAAACATCGACCCGTGCGTTGCCGCGCCGCCGCCGAAATGGTGACGCTTGATCAGCCCGGCAAAGCCCCGCCCCTTGCTCGTCCCGGTGACGCGGATCGCATCGGACGGCCGAAAGACCTGGTTCGACCAGCACCTGGTCTCCTACCTTCAGCGACATCGCCGTCGTCGAAGCGGAACTCGCGCAGCACCCGGCACGGGGGGACGCCGGCTTTCTTGAAGTGCCCGGCCCGCGGCTTTTTCACCCGGCCGGGGCGGACAAACTCGACCAGTCCGAGCTGCAGGGCGTCGTAACCGTCCTTGTCCTTCATCTTCCGCTGCACGACGACGCAGGGACCGGCCTTGATAACGGTGACCGGTATGACGCTGCCGTCCTCGTCAAACACCTGGGTCATCCCGACCTTCACGCCAATGAGTCCATCCACCATTTTCGTTCCCCTCGTCCGGTGCCGGGCGTTCATGGTCCGCCCGCTCGCTCCGCCAAGGGCGAGCGGCGGGTTGCGAAGAGCCCGCGCCAGGAGCCTACTTGTGTTCCGTGCCGAAGGCCTTGATTTCGACGTCGATGGCCGCCGGCAGGTCCAGCTTCATGAGCGCGTCGACCGTCTGCGGCGTCGGCTCCAGGATGTCCACCAGCCGCTTGTGCGTGCGGATCTCGAACTGCTCCCGGGACTTCTTGTCGACGTGCGGCGAGCGCAGAACGCAGAACTTGTTCTTCACCGTCGGCAGCGGGATCGGTCCCGACACGCGCGAACCTGTGCGCTTCGCGATTTCGACGATTTCCGAGGTGGACTGGTCCAGCACCCGGTAGTCGTAAGCTTTCAGTCGGATTCTGATCTTTTCGTTCAGCATATGGTCTCGCTTTATTCGAAGATCTCCGCGATCGTGCCGGCGCCCACCGTGCGGCCGCCTTCGCGGATCGCGAACCGCAACCCCTTCTCCATCGCGATCGGCGTGATCAGCTTGATCGTCAGGTTCGTGTTGTCTCCCGGCATCACCATCTCCGTCCCTTCCGGCAAGCTCCGCCACCCCAGTCACGTCCGTCGTCCGGAAGTAAAACTGCGGCCGGTACCCGTTGAAAAACGGCGTGTGCCGCCCGCCCTCTTCCTTCGACAGCACGTACACCTGCGCCTTGAAGTGCGTGTGCGGCGTGATCGACTCCCGGCGCCGCGATCACCTGCCCCCGCTCCACTTCCTTCCTTGTCCGTCCCCCGCAACAGCAACCCGACGTTGTCTCCCGCCAGCCCCTCGTCCAGCAGCTTCCTGAACATCTCCACGCCCGTCACCACCCGCTTGACCGTCGGCCGGATCCCCACGATCTCGATCTCTTCCCCGACCTTCACCTTCCCCCGCTCGATCCTGCCCGTCGCCACCGTCCCCCGCCCCGATATCGTGAAGATGTCTTCCACCGGCATCAGAAACGGCTTGTCCGATCTCCCGCTGCGGTATCGGTACGTAGCTGTCCACCGCCTCCATCAACGCCAATACCTGCTTCTCCGCCTCCGCGATCCCCTTCCAGCGCCTTCAGCGCACTCCCCCGCACCACCGGTATCTCGTCCCCCGGAAATTCGTAGAACGTCAGCAGCTCCCGCACCTCCAGCTCCACCAGATCCAGCAGCTCCGGATCGTCCACCATGTCGCACCTTGTTCATGAACACCACCACGTACGGCACCCCCACCTGCCGCGCCAGCAGTATGTGCTCCCGCGTCTGCGGCATCGGCCCGTCCGCCGCCGACACCACCAGGATCGCCCCGTCCATCTGCGCCGCCCCCGTGATCATGTTCTTGATGTAGTCCGCGTGCCCAGGACAATCCACGTGCGCATAGTGCCGCTTCGCTCGTCGAGTACTCCACGTGCGCCGTCGCGATCGTGATCCCCCGCTCCTTCTCCTCCGGAGCGTTGTCGATCGAGTCAAACGACCGGATCGCCATCTTCGGATCCAGCTTGTGCAACACCTCGTGATCGCCGACGTCAGCGTCGTCTTCCCGTGGTCTATGTGCCCGATCGTCCCTATGTTGACGTGCGGCTTGCTGCGATCGAATTTCTCCTTGGCCATGTTTCTGTCTCCCGGCTCCTCTTAATTGCCCACCAGCTTCCCGCGGACCTTCGCGATGACCTCTTCGCTGATGGCCTTGGGCGCTTCCTCGTAGTGAGAAAAATGCATCGAGTAGGTCGCCCGTCCCTGGGTCATGGAACGAAGATCGGTGGAGTACCCGAACATCTCCGAAAGCGGCACCTTGCACTGGATAATCGTGGAGCTCAGGCGGGACTCCGTCGACTCCACCCGGCCGCGCCGCGAGTGCAGATCGCCGGTCACGGCTCCCATGAACTCCTCCGGAACCACCACCTCGACCTGCATGATCGGCTCGAGCAGCACCGGCTTGGCGCGCCTGGCGGCTTCCTTGAGCGCCATCGAACCCGGCGATCTTGAACGCCATTTCCGACGAGTCCACCTCGTGGTACGAACCGTCGATGAGGCGTCACCTTGACGTCGACCATTTCATAGCCGGCCAGAACGCCGGATTCGAGCGCTTCCTCGGGCCCCGTTTTCCACCGGGGTGATGTACTCGCGGGGGATCGTGCCACCGACGATCTCGTTGACGAATTCGAACCCGGATCCCGGCGCGCCCGGTTCCAGGACAATCTTCACATGTCCGTACTGACCGTGGCCGCCGGTCTGGCGGATGAACTTGCCCTCGGCCTCGGCCTGCTGCCGGATGGTTTCGCGATAGGCGACCTGCGGCTTGCCGACATTGGCCGCCACGCCGAACTCGCGCACCATGCGATCGACGAGGATCTCGAGGTGGAGCTCGCCCATTCCGGAGATGATCGTCTGGCCGGTGTCCTGATCGGTGTGAACCTTGAACGTCGGATCTTCTCTCGAATCAGCTTGTCGAGGGCGATGCCCGAGCTTCTCCTGGTCCGCCTTGGTCTTCGGCTCGATCGCCACGGCGATGACGGGGGCCGGGAACTCGATCGCCTCGAGCACGATCGGGTGCTGCTTGTCGCAAATCGTGTCGCCGGTGCTGACGTGCTTCAAGCCGACCGCGGCGGCGATATCGCCGCAATAGACTTCCTTGATCTCCTCGCGCTTGTTGGCGTGCATCTTCAGCAGCCGGCCCACGCGCTCCACCGCGTCCCTGGTGGAGTTGTACACCGAGCGTCCCGATTTCAGCTGCCCGGAGTAAACACGGAAAAACGCCAGCTGGCCGACGAACGGATCCGTCATGATCTTGAAGACCAGCGCCGAAAATGGCTCGTCGTCCGAAGCGTGGCGCATCGGCGGCTCCGCGCCGTCGGTCGCCGACACCCTTGACCGGCGGAACGTCCAGAGGCGAGGGGAGATAATGCACGATCGCAGTCCAGCAGCTGCTGGATTCCCTTGTTCTTGAAGGCAGCGCCGCAGAGCACGGGAACGAACTTGAGCGCGATGGTTCCCTTGCGCACGGCGGCGAGGATCTCCTCGTCCGTGACCGGCTCGCCGCCGACGTACTTCTCCATCAGGTGATCGTCGACATCGGCAATGGTTTCGAGCATCAGGTCCCGATACTGGGCCACTTCCTCCCGGTAGTCCTCCGGAATCTCCTCAGATCTCGAAATCCGGCGCCCAGGGTCTCCTCCCGGAACACGATCGCCTTCTGCGCGATCAGGTCGATCACGCCGCGGAACTGGTCCTCGGCGCCCAGCGGGATCTGCACGGCTACGGGAATCGCGCTCGAGCCGGCTCCGCATCATCTCGAGCACGCGCGGGAAATCCGCGCCCGGGCGATCCATCTTGTTGACGAACCCGATGCGCGGAACGCGGTACTTGTCGGCCTGGCGCCAGACCGTCTCGGACTGTGGCTCCACGCCTTCCACCGCGCCAAAAAGGGCCACCGCGCCGTCCAGCACCCGCAGGCTGCGTTCCACCTCCGCCGTGAAATCCACGTGGCCCGGGCGTATCGATGATGTTGATCCGATGATCCCCCCAGAAACAGGTCGTCGCGGCGGACGTGATGGTGATGCCGCGCTCCTGCTCCTGTTCCATCCAGTCCATGGTGGCGGTCCCCTCATGCACCTCGCCCAGCTTGTGGGTGATTCCGGTGTAATAGAGGATCCGCTCGGTCGTCGTCGTCTTGCCGGCATCGATGTGCGCCATGATCCCGATGTTCCGGGTCCGTTCCAACGGTACTGAGCGTCCCACTGAAAACCTCGTCTACCAGCGGTAATGAGCGAAGGCCTTGTTGGCCTCCGCCATCCGATGGGTATCTTCCTTCTTCTTTATCGCGCCGCCGCGATTGTTGGACGCATCCAGAATCTCGGCAGCCAGCTTCTCCCGCATCGTCTTCTCGCTCCGCCCGCGCGAGTTGGAGATGATCCAGCGGATGGCCAGCGAAGTCCTGCGGTCCTGGGGGACCTCGATCGGGACCTGGTACGTGGCGCCGCCGACACGCCGCGATTTAACCTCCAGGACCGGCTTGACCGATCGAGCGCCTTCTTGAACACCTTGACCGGATCTTCCTTGGCGCGGTCCTTGATCACGTCGAGTGCGCCGTAGAAGATGTGCTCGGCGACGCTCTTCTTCCCCTCCTTCATCATGCAGTTGATGAACTTGGTGATGAGCGTGCTGCCGTAAAGCGGGATCCGGCAAGGTTTCCCGCTTTGGTACTTCTCTTCGCCTCGGCATACTGAAAGATCTCCTGCTGCTTACTGGTATTCGTTACCGCTCCCGAGTCAGGGTACTGCTCCCCTGAGAGCGAACTTCGTCGGCTCTGGCAATTGCCATCCGAAGATTCTCGCCGGGCGTGAACCCGTCACCCTTCTTGGTTAATGTGAAGGAGTGATTAGCTTTTGGGTCGCTTGGCACCATATTTGGAGCGGGAGTTCTTGCGATCCTGAACTCCCACCGAATCCAGAGTGCCCCGCACCACATGGTAGCGAACCCCAGGGAGGTCCTTGACACGTCCACCGCGTATCAGCACGATGGAGTGTTCCTGCAGATTGTGCCCGATACCCGGGATATAGGTTGTCACCTCGATCCCGTTGGTCAGACGGACACGCGCAACTTTGCGCAGGGCCGAATTGGGCTTCTTGGGTGTCGATGTATACACCCTCGTGCAAACACCCCTGCGCTGAGGACTTCCCTGCAAAGCCGGACTCTTCGTCTTGTAACGAATCTTCTTTCGGCCAGATCGAACCAGCTGATTGAAGGTCGGCAAACTATACTCTCCTTTGCCCTACATGGCTGTGCGCCCGGTACTTCCGCTCCCTGGCCCCAGCCTTTAATAAATACAGCGAAAAACCGCACGAATATAGCAAACGAACCAAATGCTGTCAAGCAAATAGCCCGATTATCCCCTTCGCTTGCAGAATGAAATGAACAAGCGGCAAAGCATACCGGTCTCGCAGTCGAAAATCCACCCCCGCGTGTGAAATTCGCATGAAATTCTTGCTCGATCGGCGTCCACACCCGTTTAGACACGCAGAGGACGGCACCGGACGCGTCGTGCCGGGTGCCGGTTTTTGGCCCTGCGAGGCACCGCAGCGAGGAGGGACGGAGATGGGCTGTCTCAATAAAGTGCTTCTCATCGGGAGGCTCGGGAAAGATCCGGACGAGCGCGTGACAGGCGGCGGCACGCCGGTGTCGAACTTCAGCCTGGCGACGGACCAGGTCCGCAACAGCAACGGTACGCCGCAGAAAACCACCGAGTGGCACAGGGTGGTTGCCTACGGCAAGGCGGCCGAGCTGTGCAATCATTACCTGCGCAAGGGGAGGCTGGTGTGCATCGAAGGATCGCTGCAGACGCGGTCGTGGGAGAAACCGCCGGGGGAAAAACACTACTCGACCGAGGTCATTGTGGCGCGGGTGACGTTCCTCGATAGGGGTGCCGGGGCGGCGGCCGGCGAACCGGAAGAGGTCGTGGAGGAAAGCTGACCGCTGCGGGTTGTCCAGGATGAAGCGTACCCGGGGGCAGACGCGCACAGCGCCAAGTACTTTCCTGCCCCACTTGGATTCGACCTGGGCCTCGACGTGGACTTGGGCTGACCCGACGCGTACCTTCGCAAGCTCGGTGGCTGCCGGCTCCGCACGACGTTCGGCCGACGACCGCTCGGCACCCTGGTCTGCGCGCCAAATCGACTCCCCCCATGCTATAATCCGCTCCGATTATGGCGAGCGCGCAGTCGACGACGGGGAGGAAGCGCGGGATTCCGCGCTGGCTCCTCGTTTTTTATGGTCTGCTCATCCTGACCTTCCTGGTTGCCGGGACGGTCTCCGGCATTCTGCTGGGCTACGAGTACAACCTGCCGCAGATTCAGAGCCTGGAAGACTACCGACCGGACGTGATCACGGCGGTTTACTCCGACGACAGCAAGGTTATCGGGGAATTTGCCGTCGAGCGGCGCATCGTGGTCCCCTTCGAGGAGATCCCGCCCTACATGCAGCTCGCCGTCCTCGCCGCCGAGGATGACCAGTTTTACAACCACTCCGGGATCAACTACATCTCGCTGCTGCGCGCCGCATACAGGGACCTCGTCTCGATGTCCCGCGCCGAGGGGGCCAGCACAATCACCCAGCAGCTATCCCGGCTGCTGCTGCGCTCGAACGAAAAGACCTTCGATCGCAAGATCAAAGAGCTCCTGATTGCCTGGAAGATAGAGAAGCGTTATTCCAAGCGCCAGATCCTGACGCTGTACTGCAATCAGCACTACATGGGGCACGGCGCTTACGGCGTTGCGGCTGCGGCCGACACGTATTTCGGCAAACAACTGAAGGACCTGACCATCGAAGAATGCGCAATGATCGGCGGGTTGCCGCGCAACCCCACCTTCTACTCTCCGCGGTTGCACCCGGACGCGGCACTCGCGCGGCGCAACTACATCCTCGACCGCATGGCGGCGGAACAGATGATACCGGCGAAGTTGGCCGCCGAGGCCAAGGCGCGTCCGCTCGTCCTGAAGGCGCGCAGCCGCGAGGTGGAGACTGCGCCCTACTTCGTGGAGTGGGTGCGGCAGGCGCTTGCCGACAGGTACTCGACCGAGGCAATTTGGCGCAAGGGGTTGCGCGTCTACACGTCTTTGAACGTCGATATGCAGGCCGCGGCAACCGGTGCCTTGCGTGACGGGCTGCGGGTGTACGACAAGCGCCACGGCTGGCGGGGACCGGTCGAAAACGTGCTGAAGTCCCCTTCGGCCAGCCTCGAGGCCTATTCCCATCCCGAGTGGAAAAACCCGCTCCGCGTCGGAGATGTCGTGCCGGGGCTGGTTGAGAACATCGGCGACGCCCGCGTCACGGTTCGCATCGGCAAGTTCCGCGGAGAGGTTGGACCCAAGGAGATCGCGTGGACACACTCCAAGAGTCCCGGAGCCATCCTGAAACCGGGGGACCTCGCCTATTTCCAGATCGTCGCGCTGAATGACGACGAGAGGAAGGTTTCCGTTACCCTGGACCAACTCCCCGCCGTGCAGGGCGCCATGATTACGATTCAGAACTCGACGGGCGAGATCAAGGCGATGGTGGGCGGTTACAATTTCGAGACGAGCGAGTTCAACCGCGCGACGCAGGCGATGCGCCAGGTCGGTTCGACCTTCAAGCCGTTCGTGTATGCGACCGCCCTGGAGAGCGGTCTTACCGCCGACAGCACCATCATCGACGCGCCGATCAGCTATACCGACACGCTTGGGCGCGTCTGGCGGCCGTCGAATTACGATGGTAAGTTCAAGGGGCAAATCACCATCCGGCAGGCACTGACGGAATCCCGGAATGTCCCCACCATCAAGGTCGCCTCACTGGTCGGGATCAAAAACGTCGTCGTGATGGCGCGCCGGTTCGGTCTGGCCGGGCCGATGGAGCCCTACCTGCCCCTGGCCATCGGGGCCTGCGAAGCCACCCCGCTCGAGATGGCCTCGGCGTTCACCGTCTTCCCTAACCTCGGCTTCCAGCCGAGACCCTACTTCATTCGCAGGATCGAGGATTACGATCGCGTGAAAAAGGAAGAAACCCAACCGCAGCTGAAAAAGGTCCTGGAGCCGGAGACGGCCGAGGCGATGCTCGCTTTGCTGCGGAATGTGGTGGAGAGTGGAACGGCAGCCGCGGCAAAATCGCTCGGCCGGCCGCTCGGGGGCAAGACCGGCACCACGAACGATTTCACCGACGCCTGGTTTGTCGGATTCAGCCCGTCCTACACGACCGCGGTCTGGGTGGGATTCGACGCCAAGGTCTCGCTGGGCAACAAGGAAACGGGCGCGGTGGTCGCGCTGCCGATCTGGATCAAATACATGGAGGCGGTGCTGAAAGACAAGCCTGTCGAGCAGTTCCCCGTCGCGGAACCGAGCAACGAGCTGCTGACCGAGGGCGAGCACAACGATACCGCGCCCCTGGCCCAGAAAAAACTGTTTGTCGAAGAGCTCCCGGTTTCCGCGGCCCCCAAGACCAAATCCCCATGATCATGGAATCCGGGTCAGGTCGTGAGTATTGATCATTGGCAGGCACCTTCAGCGCCTGATACTTCCGCAGGGAGAGCATCCAACGGTTGATATCCCGATGACCAAGAAGGACTTGCCATCCGGCAATCCCAGGACCTTGAACCTGGACCCGGATTATCGGTCGCGTTCGATGATGTAGTCGGGGATCGACATGAGGGCGGTGCGGGCGGGGCAATCGGGGAATCCGGACAGGTGGCCCTTCGCCTTGCAGGCGAAGTCGTGAGCCTTGTCCAGAACACGGTCGACGCTCCTGTGCTCGTTCAGGAGCCGCAGGATCGCGTCCTTCGCTTCCGTCCCGCAGCCTTCTTCACTCAGCACGGCGCGGATGAGTTCCCGGTGTTCGGGCTGGCCGTCTTCCATCAGATAAATCAAGGGGAGCGTCAGTTTCCCTTCCTTCAAATCGTTCCCGACCGGTTTGCCGAGCGCCGTCTCGGTCGAAGTAAAATCGAGCACGTCGTCGACCAACTGAAAGGCGATCCCCACGTTCAAGCCGTACTGCCTGAGCGCATCCTGCAGCTCCGGGGTCGCGGAGCCCAGGATCGCACCGATCTGGGAACACGCGGAAAACAGGAATGCCGTCTTGCGCATGGAGATGTCGAGGTACTGCTCCTCCGTGACATCCAGGCTGCCGTTGGTCGTGAGCTGGATCAGCTCCCCTTCAATCATTTTGCGCGTGACATCCGTGAGGATATCCATGATCTGGAGCTGCCGCTCGCCCAGCGCGATATTGAACGAGGTCATGTAGAGCCAGTCCCCCATCAGGACAGTGATCTCGTTGCCCCACCGGGCGTTCACGGAGGCTCGGCCTCGCCGCACCCGCGCATCGTCGATGATGTCGTCGTGCACCAGGGTGGCGGCATGGATCAGTTCCACGACGGCTCCCAGGCGATAGCAGACAGGCCCCTCGTATCCGGACATTTGAGACGAGAGCAGCAGGAGAGCCGGGCGGATCCGCTTGCCCCCGCTCGCCTGAACGTAGTGACCGATGTGGTCGATGAGCTGGATGTTGGACCTGGAGTGGCGCGCGAGCTCTTTCTCCACCTGTGACAGCCCGTTCTCCACCAGTCTGTAGAACGCTTGCGGATTCAATTGGCTCTTCTTCCCGACTTCGTCAGACATGAGTCCCCAAACGCGAGATCTTACCACAGGTTCACGCCCGCGTCTGCGCGCAAGGTGCGCCCCCGTCTACCCGGAACCGGGGGTCCGAAGGAGTCGCCGCAGGTTGGCCGTCGTCTCGCGCGCCAGTGTTTCGAAATCCACTCCCAGGGTGACGGCAAGGCCGCGCGCCACATCGACCACGTAGGCAGGTTCGTTGCGTTTGCCGCGGTGCGGCACCGGGGCCAGGTACGGGGAATCGGTTTCTACGAGCAGTCGGTCCAGGGGGACCGACTGGGCCGCGGCCCGGAGTGCGCCGGCATTCTTGAAAGTGACCATCCCGGAGAAAGAAATGAGGAAACCCATGCCTGCGCACTCCCGGGCCTGCTCGACGTCTCCCGTGAAGCTGTGCAGTATGCCCGAACGCGAGTCGTGACGCCACTCCGTGCGTAGAACTGCTAGCAGATCGGGCCATGCGTCGCGGCAGTGGATGGACAACGGGAGGCCCCGGTCCGCCGCCAGCCTCAGCTGACGCCGGAACACCTCGAGCTGAGCGTCCCGCGGGGAATGGTGGTAATAGTAGTCCAGCCCGATTTCCCCCCAGAGCACAACCTTCGGGTGCCGCGCCCACCGCTCCATGCTCTGCCACAAGCCTTCGTCGGCGCGACGGGCGTCGTGCGGGTGCACGCCTATCCCGGCGTAAACGGACTCGTACGCCTCGGCCAAGGACAGGGTTGTCTCGATCGACCGGGAATCGGGGCTTCCGGTGCCGATGCTGACGATCAGCGCCACGCCTGCCGCGCGGGCGCGCCGGATGACCTCATCCCTGTCGGCATCAAACTGGGGCATGTCCAGGTGGGCATGCGAATCTGCAATCATGGCCGCGCCACGTGGCTACTTGAGGAGCGCACCGTTGGGCACGTCCTCCGAAAACGTGGCCAGCACGGGACGGCCACCGGGAGCCGTCGCGGCCACGACCATGCCATCGGACTCGAGGCCCATCAACCGGGCAGGTTTGAGATTGGCCACAACGACCACCTTACGGTTGACGAGGCTGGCTGCGTCATACGCCTCCGCGATACCTGCCACCACCTGCCGTACCTCGCTGCCCAGGTCGACCTTCATTTTGATCAGCTTGCGCGACCCTTCGACTTTTTCTGCCTCGAGCACCTGCCCGACGCGCATCTGGATCCTGCTGAACTCCTCGATGCCGATGCGCTCCGGCTCGGGAGCGGGCTGCGGCGTCTCGGGTGCGGGGGAAGCGGGTTGTTCGTCAGCCATGGGTATAACTCCAGTCGTAGCGGAAAACCGCGTTGTAAGTTCTGCGGTGAAACGCACGTGCAATCAGACTGCCCCCCCTGCGTCGAGGAAGGCGCGGTTTGCCGCGGCGAGCACATCCTTCAGCGGCGCGCCCCTTTCGGAAGCGAGCCGCCGGCAATCTTCGTATTCGGGGGCAAAGTTCACGCGCATGCCGTCCAGGGTACAGACTTTCACTCGCACCGGCCCGTATTCGGTCTGGACCTCGGCGATTTCGCGTTCGAGCATCCGCCGCTCGGCCCGCGTGTGCCGGATCCCAATCGTCGTGGTTTCGGCAAACACCAGCCGGATCAGCGATTCAAGGTTGCTCAGCGCGCAAAGGACGGTCACGAGCTGGCCGGGGCGATTCTTCTTCATCTGGATGGGCGTCGCGTAAACATCCAGGGCGCCCTCCGCCAGGGCCCGTTCCTGGAAATACCCGTACACCTGCGGGTTCATGTCGTCGATGGTCGCCTCAATGACCGCCACCTGCTGGTCAGCGGCGGCGACCGATTCCACCAGTTCCTCGCCTATGGTGATCCGCAGGACATTGGCGCTCCCGGCGAGTTCGCGCGTGCCCGCCCCATAGCCGGTCGATTGGATTCTCATCAGGGGTCGGGGTCCGAAGCGTTCCGCCAGGGTAGCCACGAGCGTCGCCCCCGTCGGGGTAGTCAGCTCTCCCGTGACCGAATTCGAATAGGTGGGGATCCCGCGCAGCAGCTCCTGCGTGGCCGGGCCGGGCACTGGGTAGAGCCCGTGGCGACACTCGAGCGTGCCCTGGCCGACATTCACCGGCGCGCACACGATCCGGGCCGGGAGCAGAGAGCCCAGGGCAATCATGCAGCCGACGATGTCGACAATGGAATCGATGGCGCCCACCTCGTGGAAATGCACTTCATCGGGGGGCTGGTTGTGTATCTTCCCCTCGGCCAGCGCCAGCCGCAGAAACGCCTCGACCGATTTTTCCTTCACGAAATCGGAGAGCCCGCTCGACTGGATCATGGCTCGGATTTCTCGAAACGTGCGGGCGTGCCCGGTCTCGCCGCGGTCGTGGTGCGGAGCATGGTCGTGGTGCGCATCGAGTTCGACATCGAACTTCGTAGCCTGTATTCCGGCGCGGCTGCTCTTGCGGCTCGAAATGCGGTAACCGTGAAGCGGCAGGAGCTGAAGCTGCCGGATCAGCTCTTCGATATCGAAACCCTGGTCGAGAAGAGCGCCAACCATCATGTCGCCGCTGACACCGGAGAACGGCTCGAGGTAGATCACTCGGTTTGGGAGCATTTTCCTGGACCTTTGAGGATTCACTCCAAAGTACGGTCGTGAGTTTATGGGCCGCCCGGGGCGAAGTCAAGGCGCCCCAAGTCACCCACCCGGCGTGGTCCCGAGGATCGCTCGGGGAGCGCGCGCGGCCGCGCGCGTTGATTTTGCGGCAGTCCATAGGGTAATGTTTGGGCGTCCAACCCTTCGAGGCCTGACACGATCCATGCTCACAACCCTGACCCGGAACGTTGAAAGAATCCTCCTGCAAACAATCCTGCAGCGCTACCAGGTTCAATACGACCGCCTCAATTTTTCGCTTCCCCCCAGAATCGAGCTCGGGGAGCTTGCGCTTCCGGTGGCTTTCGATCTGGCCCGCAAGGTGAAGCGGTCGCCGCGCGACATCGCCGGGGAACTCGCAGAGGACGCCGCCAGGATCCCCGGGATCTGGAAAGTAAATGTGGCGGGAGGAGGCTACCTCAACCTTTACCTCGACCGGGCCGGCCTCGCCCTCGCGCTCGCTGACAGCATCGACAACGGGGCCTACGGCAGGAGTTCGACCCCGCCCTTTGAAGGCAAAGTCATTGTCGAGCACACCAACATCAATCCGAACAAAGCCGCGCATATCGGGCATTTGCGCAACGCCGCGCTCGGCGACTCTTTCGTGCGGTGCCTGAGGTTCCTGGGCCACACGGTCGAGGTTCAAAACTACCTGGACAACACCGGGGTCCAGGTCGCCGATGTCGTGGTCGGACTCGAGCGGATGCGGGAACAGTCGCTCGAGCAGGTCGCGGCCATCGGCGGTAAGTTCGATTATTACTGTTGGGATGTTTACGCCCGGGTCGCCGAATTCTACGGCCGCTCGGCGGAAAACAAGAAATGGCGCAGCGTCACTCTGCAGGCGATCGAGGCCGGGGACAATCCCACCGCCGCGCTGGCGCAGCACGTCGCCATGCGCGTCGTCCGGGCCCACCTCGAGACGATGAAACGGATCAACGTGCAGTACGACCTGTTGCCGCGGGAAAGCGAAATCCTTCACCTTCACTTCTGGGAGCGGGCGTTTCAACTGTTAAAGGAGCGCGGGGCCATCTACTTCGTCGAAGAGGGAAAAAACCGCGGCTGCTGGGTCATGAAGACGGGAAGCCCGGCGGAGGCCGCCAACGGCGAGGCGACGCGGGAGGAGATGGAAGACGACGAGAAGATCATCGTCCGCTCCGACCAGACCGTCACGTATGTCGGCAAAGACATCGCCTATCAGCTCTGGAAATTCGGCCTGCTCGGGCTCGACTTCCACTATCGCCCGTTTGACCGCACGGACGGGCACTGCACGTGGGTCACCGCGGCCGAGGCTTTGCCGGGAACAGAATCGCCGCCATTCGGCAAGGGGCGGCGCGTGTACAACGTGATCGACGTCCGCCAGTCGTACCTGCAACAGATCGTCCTGCAGGGTCTGCGGTCCCTCGGGTTCGAGGACGAAGCCCGCAACTCGATCCACTTCTCCTATGAGATGGTTGCCCTGAGCCCGCAATGCTGCGAAGAACTCGGATTCAAACTCTCCGACGAGGAGAAGAAGCGCGCCTACGTCGAGGTTTCCGGGCGCAAGGGGCTCGGGGTCAAAGCCGACGACCTGCTGGACCAACTCTATGCTAAAGCCATGGCCGAGGTCCGTGCGCGTCATGAACTGCCGGAGGACGAGGGCGCCGCCATCGCCCGCTCAATCGCGGTGGGTGCCCTGCGCTACTTCCTGCTCCGGTTTGCGCGCAACACCGTAATCGCGTTCGACTTCAAAGAGGCGCTGAGCTTCGACGGCGAGACCGGACCCTACGTCCAGTACGCGGTCGTGCGCGGCAACAACATCTTCCGCAAGCTCGCCGAAACCGGCCCCGGGAACCCGCCCCGCGCCGCTGATCTGGCGCTCGATGCGCTGCGCGACTTCTTCGCGGCGTCGGACGACATATGGGAACTTGTCTACCTTGCGGCACGGCTCCCCGAGGTCGTACGGCAGGTTACGACCTCCCTGGAGCTTTCCCAACTTTCGAAATACACGTTCTCGTTGGCCCAGAGGTTCAACCTCTTCTACCACAGGTACCACATCCTCTCGGAGGAGGAGGTCGAGCGCAAACGACAACTGTTGCTGGTCGTCGACCTCGTCCGGCGCCAGCTGGAAAGAGCTTTGAATCTCCTGGGGGCCGATGTGCCCCGTTTGATGTAGCCGATGCCCTGGCCATTGCTCTCCGTCTGCTTCCTGCTGCTCGTCCCGGTCCTCCAGGCGCAACCGAGTGGCGCCCCAGGCGCCCCCTGCCTGTTGCCGGCTGAAAAATTACGACTGGAAAGGGAGCCGAAACTCGACAACCGGATCAAGATTTATGAAACCGCTTCGGCCCGCTGCTTCGACATCGTTCAGCGAGCGCTGGCCGCACCAACCCCCCCGTCGGTTTCCGCCACCCTTGCCGACTGGATGCAGCTGCTCGAACAGTCGCTCAACGATGTCGAGAAGACCGCGGACCGGAAGAAGAAATCCAAGGCGCTGATCCGGTACGAGATTCAGCTGCGCAAGTCGATTGCCGTGGTGCAGGATGCCAGGATGAAGGTCTCCTACGAGGGCATGGAGGAGATCGAAGCCTGGACCTCCAAAGCGGGCGAGATCCGCAGGAAGTTTGTGGATATCCTCTTCCAGAGATGAATTACGAGAGGTAGCTCCAATGCCGCTGTCGCCGTCAAAACCGGTTCTGCTGCTGGCCCTGTTCTTGCTCTGCACGCTCCCGGCGCGCGCGCCCTCCGCCGCCGCGTCGCCGGAAAAGGAATTCCTCACGCCAAAGGAAATTGAGAAGATTCAGGATGCCCAGGAGATCGACCAACGGGTGAAGCTCTACCTCGAGGCCGCAGCGCTGCGCCTGAAAACCGCGGAGGAACGCCTGAACGGCAAGGAATCCGAACCGGGTGATCCGCTCGAGTTTTTCAGCACCGAAGAGATGGTCGACGGCTACTACCGCATCCTCCGAAGCGTCATGCTGAACCTCGACAGCGCGGTCCGCAACCCCGGTACCGATCGGGGCAAGATCGGCAAGGCATTAAAGAATCTAAAGGATAGCACCGAACGAGCGACCAAGGATCTCGCGATCCTGAAGAAACTCGCCGAGGAGAAAAGACTCGAGGAGATGTGGAACGCGGTGAACCAAGCCACGGACATCACAGAGGGAGCCCGGCAAGGTGCGGAAGCCGGGCTGCGCCAACACCCGGACCCCACAAAAGGCAAGCAAAAACCCTGAGGTTGGGGCGCGCAGGTAAGCACCGACCCGGCAGCCCCCGGATTTGAATCAATAGACCCACTCGCCGGACTTGCCCTTCGAGGGTACTCTGTCGGGGTAAGCGACGAGATCCGCAGCCACAGCACCATCGGTCGCTTGTACCACCACAAGGCCCGCAGCCAGCGCGCCGGCCAGTTCAGGGTGGCTGGACAGAGTATCCGGCATCGACCAGATCATAGCCTGGTGTGGCCCGAGGGTGATTCTCTGTGCCGAAAACACCCGGTCCCCCGCCACGACCGCGATGACCACCGTGGCCATCTTGTCCATCGGATTGGCCAACCAGAGCCGGCCATTCGCCCCCATGGGCCCGGTTTCGAACTCCCATGAACCGGGGAGCGTGTCGGATTCGACGGCCCCCACCGCCGCCGGTTGCGCACCGGTGTCCTCGAAGCTGAAAAGCAGGCTTTCGCTGTACGTTTCCCAGTGCCCTCCTTCATTCAGCTCCGCCAGGGTATGACCCGGTAGAACCGACAGGGCGGCAAATGGTTCGATCACGATCTCCTGCACGGCGACGAGGCTTCCCGCAGCGTCGTACCCATTCCAGATGGTTCCGATCCTGCGGTCGAACACGTTCGCTAGCATATACAAAACCTGACCGCCGGCCTGGGACAGGGTAGGCCAAGTCAGGTGATGCGCGCCGTTGCGAACGGCGTGCGGGTCTCTGGAGGTTATCTTTCCGGTCATGGTTGCTGTCCCGGAGGTTCCACTCGTTCCGGTGCGCCCCGACGAAGGCGTCGCCGGCACGCCGGCGATCCAGGTCGATTCCACCGGGATCGTGGCCGCCGCCGGCCGGGACATCGCCCACCAACCCGAGTTGCGATGAGAGGCGGCCACGGGGAGTGCCGCAGCCGCTGCAACGGCTCCCCGCGCGGGAGCCTCCACTGCCGGTGCGATTGCCCGCGCACTCTCCGACGCAGCCGAAGCGCCTTCGACGGGGGCGCTTGTCCCGTCGCGGCGCGCAGGCCCGCCTACCTGGACGACCCGCACGTTGGAGCCGCCGTCGAACACAACGAGCCCGAGTTCCTTCTCCACAAACGCCCCGACCTGCTGCGGCTCCAGTTCCGAGGCCTCCAACGTGATCGGTACCCAGCCGTCATCGGCCGAGAGCTGCGGCAGATCGACATTCTCGGACATCAGCGTCTGGAAGACCCGCGCGGCCGCAACACTGCGGAAGCTGAACGACAATGCCCCGGACGGAGATTTTCGGACCGAATACTCAGGCCGGGCGTCGAGCTCCGAAACGAGCCGAATCCTGCTTTCTCCGAGGTGCGCGGTCTTGGCGCTGCCGCCCTGTTGGGCGACGGAGATGACCAGCCCTAGCTGACTCCCGATGGCGGCGACGATGCTTTCGTCGCTGCTCTGCACCGGGAAGGCGAGATTCCCGGTGACTCGCACGTCCCCCGCACCGGCCACGATCTCCCCCGTGGTCGTCTCGAGCAACCGCTTGAGCGGGACACTGTCGGCCCGGACCTGCATCAGGAGCCCCGCCTCGGTCGCCACCACGGAAGAGCTCAGCAGACCGGCACGGGTGGAGCCCGTGCGATCGGGCTGCAGCGATGCGACGATGCCGAGCGGCGCAGCCGCCCGCTCGGGAACCACGGCGATCTGGGTGGGCGTGAAATACGCCTCGTTCCCCGCCCCGATCTCGCGAGACCCGGCCGGGCCCTCCAGCCGGACCGCGCCGGAGCCGATCCGCACACCCCCCACCGGCAGGACCGTCGCGTTGAGAATTTCCGACCGGTCTTCGGACATCAGCAGGTTCGGCAGGGCAACCTGGTCGAGGTGCACATCGAAACGAGCTTTTCTCGCCGAGACGACCCCGGCGGCGGTATGCACCCGCAGGTCACTGGGGGCGTCGGCTTCGGAAGACACGGTCCCGTGCAGCAGCGCCAGCTCCCCGGCCGTGCTGTGCCCGTCTGAACCGACTTGTGCCAGCGCACCCTGGTGCAGGGTCAGCTTGTACGAATTCAGCAGCAGAATCTGGGCGGGGCTGCGCTCCGGGTTCCGTATCCAATCGCCCGCCCTGATCAGCGCGCCTGCGGCAATGGCGCTCCAGCCGCGCGCCCCCGAAGTGCGCACCTCGAGGCGGTCGCCCGCGTTGAGCACCTTGCCCAGGCTGTGCCTTTCGATCGTCGGAAAGAACTGGACCACGACGAATGCGAGCACGACGGCAGCCGCAATAGCTGGGGCCCAGCGGAAAAGGCGCGCGCGGCTCTTTCGGAGCGGAACCACGGGGACGGCGGAAGGCCCGCGGCCGCGAGCGACCGTCCCGACTTTCCGCACGAAGGCCTCGTCCAGTGCGGCCTTGGCGAGAAACCCCCGCAATACCGCTCCCTGCGCCTGCCAGTCGCTCAACGTCCGCCGGCACGCCCCGCAGCTCGCGACATGACCTTCGATCTCCGCACTCTCGGAGGGCGACAATTCACCGTCAATCAACCTGGATATAAGGGGAAGGTAGTTTGCGCAGCTCATGATGCACTGCTCCCGGATCTGTTCTCGATCAGCTTTTCCCTGATCATGGAGCGCACCCTGTATAGTTTTTCGCCTACAGCCGACACCGTCATCCCCAGCAGGCCCGAAATCTCACGATACGAGAGGTTGTCCACGTGTTTCATAACGAAGATCTCTCGGTAATCCTCTCTCAGAGACTTCAGTGCGGTGAGCAGATCGGCCTCCGAAAAATCGTAACGCTCTTCCTCTTCGGACGCCGGGCCCACATTAGCCTTGAGGGAAACTTCCCTGTGCAGATCGTGATCGTGATCGATAGACAACCAGCGCGGGGTCCTCCGGATGTAATCGATGCACTTGTTCCTCGCGATGCGCAGCAGCCACACTTTAAACCGGCTGCCGTCGCGCAGGCTCGCGATTGACTGCAAGGCCTGGACAAAGGTCTCCTGGGCTAAATCTTCTGCTGTGTGGAAGTTACCGACATAGTTGTAGGCTAGTCCCAATACCGTGTTCATGTATTGACGAACAAGGCAGTCGAAGGCTAAGGGATCTCCATCTGCGCACCGACGTACCAGATCAGAAGTCGGATCCATTCCCTCGCCTTTTACGACATTGGGAGCGCTCTGCAATGTAGTCGCGCGAGCGCGCACTTATTAGAGAATAAAATTATTAGAGCTCAAAATCCGATTCCGGGGAGAAGTTGCGCACTTGCGATCGTTCACTGCCCGAAACGCGATACTACTCTGTCCGTTGTTAAGTCCGATTCTGGCTGCTCGGTACGTGGAAGTCAATACACTGTTGAAAGAGAGTGATCCCGGCGATGCCGGCGGCGCCGGCGCGCATCACCGCCGACAATCGCTCCGGACGCATGCCCCCGAGGGCGAGGACCGGGATGCGCACGGACGCACAGACAGCGCTCAGCGCGGAGATGCCGAGCGGGGGGCCGTAGCCGACCTTCGACCGGGTCGGAAACACATGCCCAAGCAGGAGATAGTCCGCCCCGGCCGCTGCTGCGCGCAACGCTTCTGCACGCGAATGGACGGACACGCCAATCAGAAAGCCCTGGGGCACCCAAGGCCTGAAGTCGGCGACCCCCGGCCCGCCGGCGGGCAGGTGAACCCCATCCAGACCGGCGGCGGCTGCAAGATCGGCGCGGCCATTCAGCAGGACCTTGCACCCGGTTCCCCGCGCAACCCGGGCAGCCCGGACTGCGAGCTCGTACAGGGTGCCATCCGGCAGGTCTTTCTCGCGAATCTGGACAAAATCGACACCCCGCGCAACCTGGCGGCGGATGCTGGCGAGCAGGGTCGTACCTGCCAGCCCCGTGCGATCGGTGATGTAGTAGTAGAGCGGGCGGTTACTTGGGAAAGTAGGATCGGTAGCTCTTCCGGAACTGCACAACCTCTTGGATTCCGATCAGGATATTCACGATCCCGAGGCCGAGAACGGCCCCTTTGAGATACGGATTGGCCACAATGGGCCGGATCGCGGGAAGTTTATAGATCAGGTAGTTGTTGTCCCAGATACCCAGCCAGGGGAGGAACAGGAGAAAAACCCCGACTTCGAGCGAGTAGATGATATAGAGAACGTGCCAGATCCAAGCCAGGCGGGATGGTGAACGCAGTTTGCCCCGCTCGTCGATGGAGAATTCCCGCGAAGGAGGAGAGACACTAAGGGACATGCCTGCCTGGGCCGTTTTTCAGCTCATCAATTCTTTGGGCCACGTCACGATAACTCGGATCGACGCCAAAAATCTCCCCAAAGCACTGCAGAGCTCGTTCCGCATCACCGGTCACGCTATGGGCGACTCCCATATCATACCGGAGCGCCAGGGCTTCGTGCGAGCAAAACTCGGCGAGGCCCAGGCCCGTCTGGCACCAACGGATAGCCGAGCGCGGCATCCCTTTCTCGAGATAGCAGGTGCTCAGCATGCCGCAGCACTGGATCACTTCCTTGCGGTGCTTTGAGGCTTCGAGCGCCTTGACTGCGGTCTGGAACTCGGCGATGGCATCGTCGATCAGCGCCATCTCCCGATAAGCGGTTCCGAGCGTGAAGTGGGTTTCAAAATCCTCCCGGGCGATTTCCCTGTCCGTCAGGGCATTGACCTCATCTATGAGATCGGCAAACATCGCATTGACCTGCCCATCGCGCGTCGCGGCGTTCACGGCCTCGCCCGTCTGCGGGATGGCCGAAGGTGCCGAGGCGGTCGCCGCCGCGGGCGGCACCTGCACCTCGGGCGCGGGCGACAGATCGAGCGAGAATTCTTCGACACCCTCCAACGGAGCATCCACGGCGGCGAAGTTGTCCGGAGCGTCTGTAACGATTTCGCCGAACTGCGGTTCCAACGACTGGGTAGGGGACAACGTCCCTGGACTGCCCGAAAGTGATGCCGTGCCGACATTGGCGAGTTTTTCGTAGCGAGACGGCAACTCGGGGTGGTCAGGGTGCAGCCGGGCTATTTCGTCCAGCTTCGCCCGCGCCTCGTCGGCAAACCCAAGCCGGATATAGAAGTCGACCTCCTGGAACTGGTCCTGCAAGGATTCGGGTGCCGCCTTCGGTGTCGGGACGCCGTGGCTATACTCTTCGACGAATTCATTCGGGGCAGCGGCCGAATCCGGCGCCTCCACGGGTTCGTCGCGGTCCTTGAAGAAAATCTCCGACAGGTCCCCCGAGAGGTCGACCTCCAGGCTGCCAGCTTTCTGAGCGCCGGCTTCCGCCATCCCGGGGAGCGCCAGCTCGATGCCGTGCTGCCGCGCGAAAGCGGCGAGGTCGAACCGCGAGTCGATGAGCTCCGGGTCGAGCTTCCGGGCCTCCGCCATGTGCCGCTGGGCGGCTTCCTCGTTGTTGGACCGATGCTCGAGTGCGGCCAGGATGGCACAGTGCTCCGCGGCTTTCTCGGGGCTGGCAGAGTCCCGCAACACGGTGGCGAGGCGCAGGCGCACGTCTTTGTCGGACGGGTCTCGCGCCGCCAGTTCTTGGAGCATCTCGAGGGCCTTGTCGGTCATCCCATAGCTGAGGAGCAGGTCGATTTCGACGAATTTGGCGGCGGCCTCCTCGCCCGCCCCTGCGGCATCGCGCGCATTGGCCGAGATGTCCAGCGGCGGTTCCCGGCGTCCTTCCGTGGGCAGCACCGGGGCCGCATAGGGGGACTCCGGGTAGGCCTGGGCAAACGCCTCCCGGTGGAGGCGCAGGTACTTGTCGTCCGCGACGATCTGAAGGATTTTTTCGAGCGGTTCCAGCGCCTCTCGCGGGGCCTGCCGGTCCAGGTGGTGCGCGGCAATTCTGTCGAGGGTGTCGATGTATCTCAGCTGGTCGTTTACGGCCGAGTAGATGTTCCCCAGACGGCTGAGCGCCGGGACGTGCGACGGGTCCTTCTCCAGGATCCGCTCGTAGCACTCGGCCGCGCGGTCGGTTTCACGCCTGCTGATCAGCTTCGGAAAGATCGGATCGAGCGAGGCGGCTGCGCCGTCAAGGTCACCGGCGTCCAGAAATGCTTTGCCCACATCGAAGAAATGTGGGTAGCGGGATTCGTCGACCGCGACCGCCATTTCGAATGCGATGGACGCGCTCTTGATATCGCCGCCGGCGAGGTGCGCCTCGCCCAGCATCTCGCGGAACTCCACGCTGTCGGGCACGATCGAGAGCGCGTGCTTGATCTGCTCCACCACGGGCGCGAGGTCGGACGTGCGGGTCGAGCTCTCCAGGAATCCCCGCATCGTCTCCCCATCAATGGGATTGAGTTCGAGCGACCGGTGGAATGACTGCGCCGCGGCGCCATGGTTGCCGGCTTTCACCTGCGCCCGGCCGGCACCGGCGAAGTAGACCTGGGCCTTCTCTTTGAGCCCCTCCGCCAGGTAAATCTCCGCGAGCTTGAGCTGTACCGCGGAGTTGGCGGGGTCCATTTCCACAGCGTTGGCGTAGGCATCCAGCGATTCCTGCGTTTTTCCTTCCCGCGTGCAGATTTCCGCAACACGGAGGTACTGGTTGCGGGCGTCCACGCTCAGCCCCTGCTTCGCATACAGCGAGGCGAGCGTCTGGTTGGTTGCGAAATTCTGAGGATCCGCGTTGAGGATCTTTTTGTAGACTGCGATGGCTTTGAGGAGAAAGTTGTTGCGCGTGTAGGCCTCGGCGACCTGCACGAACGCGCGATTGGCGTCCTGAATACGCCCCTGCCGGAGGTAAAGATCGCCAATCGTGTTGAGGGTAAGGACGTCGCTCGGATCACTCTTGACCACCTTGAGATACTCGGCGATGGCCTGCGGGATCTTTCCCTGCAGCACGTACTTCTCGGCATCCCTGAGCAGTCTGGACTTTGTGTCAACAGCCATGATTCCCCCCCACAGTCCTGGCCGGAAGGCGCGCGCTCAGACCCGCCGTCCGCGGGGACAAGGTCCCATAGTCGCCGGAACTGAATCCTGGGACTGAGCTGGTAAGACGAAGCACTTGCGCCAGAACCACGGCTGGACAATCTGCGGCGGATTCTGCTTCCGCAGTGTCGAACGTCAGCCCGGGCGGGCACGCCCTGCGGACACGATCCAACTGGGATCGGGAGGCAGCGACGCCAATGGGGACCCCACCCTCGTCACGCCCTGCCGTGCCGGTTTGTGTGGCTGGCGGTCGGTTCACCTGTTGCACCCCGTGGCCATGTGGCTTCCTGTAGCGCAGATCGCCCTCGAAGGATTCCCGGCCGCCCGGAGGAGTCGGTTAGGTCGTGCTCGACGCAGCCCTGGGCTCGCGGTCGGTCCGTCCGATTTCCTTCAACCGGCCTGCCTTGCCGCGGCGGCCTCTCAGATAGTAGAGTCGCGCCCGGCGTACTTTCCCGCTCTTCATGATCTCGACTTTTTCAATCACGGGCGAGTGAACGGGGAAAATGCGCTCGACTCCATACCCGGACGATACCTTTCGGACCGTGAAGGTCGAGGAGATCCGGTTCCGCTTCAAGGCCAGCACGACACCTTCGAAGATCTGGATGCGGTATTTGTCTCCTTCCTTGATCTTCACGTGGACCCGCACGGTATCGCCCGAGCGGAACCTCGGAAGATCACTCCGCATTTGAGAATTATCGACCGCCTGCATCAAGTTCATGACACACTCCTTGGTAAAAAAGTGCCGCCTTGCCGAAAGCCGGACCCCGGACGAGGGATAAACCGATCGTGGCAGGTTTCGTTATAATCCAGGAAGTACCATAAAATCAGTACTATCTAGCTTTTTTTGTCAACTCCGGACGGACCTGCGCCGTCCGCTCAAGCGCCCGCTCCCTGCGCCACCGTTCGATGCGGGCATGATCCCCCGACACCAGCACCTCCGGCACCGCCATGTCCCTGAACACGGCAGGCCGGGTGTACTGCGGGTAATCCAAGATGCCGGTCGAAAAGCTCTCGTTCCGGGCGGAGTCTTGGTTTCCGAGGACCCCAGGTATCAGACGAACCACGGAATCCACGATTATCATGGCCGGTATTTCGCCCCCGGTGAGCACGAAATCGCCGACCGAAACTTCCCTGTCGACCAGCGTTTCGACGACCCGGTGGTCAATGCCCTCGTACCTGCCGCAGATCAGGATCAGATGGGAAAGGGCCGCATACTCTTCGGCCGCGTCCTGCTTCCAGGTCCGCCCCTGCGGCGTGAGCAGCACGACCTGGCAACCCGGGTCGGCATCGCGCCGGCAGAACTCCACGGCCTCAAACAGCGGGCCGGGCATGAAGACCATTCCCTCGCCGCCCCCATAGGGACGGTCGTCCACTGAGCGGTGCCGGTCGTGGGCGAAGTCCCGCAGATTGACGACCCGGACATCCACGATTCCCGAACTGCGGGCGCGCCGCACGATCCCGCATTCCAGAACGCCACCGAAGAGTTCAGGAAAAATGGTTATAATATCAAATCTCATTGGTTCAGGTCTATCAATCCTTCGGGCAAATCGACCACGATGCGCTTGTCGGGTATCGAGATCTCGCGACACAGGGCTCCGGCAACCGGGACCATGAACTCGCCCGACGGGCCCCTGACAATCAGCTGGTGATTACCGGACAGGCGCAGGACCTCCGCGACGGAACCCAGAATCCTCCCGCCGGGGCTCATGACGACACACCCCACCAGATCATGGTCGAAGTAGGTCCCGTGAGGCAGAGAGACGGCCTCGGCGTTTTCGACCTGTACCCACGTCCCGACCAGCCTCTGGGCGGCGGACATGGAGTCGACGCCCGCCAGTTTCAGGACGGGCCGGCCCTTATGTTCCCAGACACGCTCCAGGGCAAACCGCTCCCGCGAGCCGTCGGCGAACTCCAGCCACACGGCGCCCACCAGGCTGAATCGCTCGGGAAAATCCGTGTAGGAATCGGCCACCAGCTCCCCGCGGATACCGCGGGTCCGGACGATTCTGGCAATGCTGACAAAAGGCGGGTGGGCGATCGGCTCCACTATTCCAGGATTTCCAGGACGAACCGTTTGCGCAGCTTCATCCCGGCAGCGCCCAGCAACGTGCGGATGCAGCGTGCGGTGCGACCCTGCTTGCCGATTACCTTACCCAGGTCGGTCGGTGCGACACGCAACTCCAGCACCGTGGTTTGTTCCCCCTCCACTTCGGTTACGACAACCTGTTCAGGATTGTCCACGAGCGCTTTCGCAATCATTTCCACAAGCTCTTTCATAACCGGGTCCCCTCCGATCGCACATCTACACCTTGCCTGCTCGGGAGCTACCTTGGGTGCTGGTACAGGGTGAACGCCAACCTAGCTTGGGGGGGCTGAAGCAGCAGGGGTCGCCCTTTTCAACAGCGAACTCACCGTCTCCGAAGGCTGTGCGCCCCGCTCCATCCAGTGCTGGACCCTCTCCATATTGAGCTCGATTGACGGAGGGTCTGTCCGAGGATTGTAGTGCCCCACGATCTCGACGAAACTCCCGTCACGAGCCTGTCTTTGCTCAGAAACCACGACACGATAGAACGGTTTCTTCTTCGCACCCATGCGCGTCAAACGTATCCTTAACAAAACTCCTCCTCAGTTGAAAGGGTCCATAAACCTTGTCAATTCTGACATATAAGTATGTTGTATGCAACGGTCTGAAACTCGTCTAGCCGGGGAATCGCATCCCGCGCATCATGCGCGGCACGATGCCGCGGCTCAAGCTCTTCATCATTTTGCGCGTCTCGACATACTGCTTGAGGAGACGATTGATCTCCTGGACGGGACGGCCGCTGCCGCGCGCGATGCGCTTGCGCCGGGTCCCGTTTAAAAGATGGTGGTGTGCCCTTTCCTCGGGCGTCATTGAATTGATGATGGCCTCGATGTGGATGAGTTCCTTCTCGTCCACCTTCATGTTTCCGAGCCCGCGCAGCGGCCCCAGGTTCGGGAGCATACCCAGGATCTGCTCCAAGGGGCCCATCTTGCGGATCTGGCGCAGCTGATCGCGGAAATCGTCGAGCGTGAACTCGTCCTTGCGGATCTTCTCCGCCATTTCGAGCGCCTGCTCCTGGTCGACGGCCTCCTCGGCCTTTTCGATCAGCGACAGGACGTCGCCCATCCCAAGGATCCGGCCCGCCACACGGTCCGGGTGAAACGGCTCGAGGGCATCGGCTTTTTCGCCCGTCCCCACGAACTTGATCGACTGTCCTGTGGCGCTTTTGATGGACAACGCGGCGCCGCCGCGCGCATCGCCGTCCATCTTGGTCAGGATCACGCCCGTCAGCCCAAGGCGCTCATGAAAATCCTTCGCGCTGCGGACCGCGTCCTGCCCGGTCATGGCGTCGGCCACCAGCAGGATTTCCGTCGGGGGAGCCACGCGGCGGATGCGCTCCAACTCCTGCATCATCTCTTCGTCGATGTGGAGTCGCCCGGCCGTGTCGATGAGAACCACGTCGTAACCGCTGTTGCGCGCATGCCGCAGGCCCTGTTCGGCCCTGGCGACCGGGTCGTCGTTGCCGGGGACATCGAAGTACCCGAGGCGACTGTCGGCGCAAAGGACCCGCAGCTGTTCAATCGCCGCGGGGCGATACACGTCGACGGACAGCATCAGTGGCGTGTGGTTGTTCTTGGTGAGCCAGGCGCCGAGCTTCGCGGACGTGGTCGTCTTGCCCGATCCCTGCAACCCGACCATCAGGTAAACGGTGGGGGGCTGCTTGGAAAAAAGCAGCTCGCTCTGGCTTCCGCCAAGCAGGGCCACCAGCTCGTCCCGCACGACCTTCACCACCTGCTGGCCCGGTGTGAGCGCCTCCATCACCTCCTGGCCGAGTGCGCGCTGCTTGACGCGCTCAACGAAGTCCTTGGCGATCTTGTAGTGGACGTCCGCATCCAGCAGCGCGTTGCGAATTTCGCGGGTCGTCTCCTCGACGTGCCGCTCCGACACACGCCCCTGGCCGCGCAGGTCTTTGAGTATCTTTTGAAGCTTATTGGACAGACTTTCCAGCATTTCGTTCCTGGGAAACCAGCCGGGATTCGACTAGCGAACGGGGGGTTCCTGCACTAAGATAAATATCCGGGCGAAAGAAGGTTACCTTGCCCCAACCGGGGCAACCGATAAAGCCTACTTGCGCGGGTTTTTCCAGTCAAGCGAATTCAGGACGCCGCCAGCATGAGACACGCTGTAGTCGGGACCGCCGGACACATAGATCACGGCAAGAGCGCCCTGGTCAAGGCGCTCACCGGGACTGATCCCGACCGGCTCAAAGAAGAAAAGCTGAGAGGCATCACCATCGATCTCGGCTTCGCGCACCTCGACTTGGGCGAAGTGCAAATCGCCTTCGTCGATGTCCCGGGGCATGAGAAGTTCGTCAAGAACATGCTCGCCGGCATCGGGGGGATCGATTTTGTGCTGCTCGTGGTGGCGGCCGACGAATCGATCATGCCGCAAACGCGGGAGCATTTCGACATCTGCCGGCTGCTCGGGATCAGGTCGGGAGTCATCGCCGTGACCAAGTGCGACACGGTCGAACCCGAACTGGTCGAACTTGTGCGCGAGGAAGTTCGTGACGCGGTCGCCGGTTCTTTTCTGGAGTCGGCCCGCGTGGTGCCAGTCAGCTCAAAGACCGGCGAGGGCATTGATGTGCTCAAGGAAGCGCTGCGCGAATGCGCCATGAAGTCGGAGCCGCGGCGCCCGGACCAGCTGCTGCGACTGCCTGTCGACCGTGCCTTCAGCATTCACGGCTTCGGCACCGTGGTCACCGGCACGTTGACCTCGGGCGAGCTGCACCGGGAGCAGGAGGTGGAGCTGATTCCCTCCGGGGCGACCGCCCGGGTCCGCGGGTTGCAGGTACACGGATCCACGACCGAACACGCGGTGGCAGGCCAGCGCGCGGCCGC
This sequence comes from uncultured Acidobacteriota bacterium, assembly GCA_963773605.1. GTDB lineage: Bacteria > Acidobacteriota > UBA6911 > UBA6911 > UBA6911 > CAVZBT01. Next base: position 299,039 of record CAVZBT010000013.1, on the reverse strand, counting down.
CAACCTGCAGGGCATCGACCTGTCGCAAGTCTCGCGTGGCATGGTTGTCACGGTTCCCCGCCGCTTCCAGGCCACCCGGATGATCGATGCGCAAGTCGCGTTGCTCCCCTCGGCGCGTCCGCTGCGCAACCTCGTCAAGGTCCGGTTTCACCAGGGCACGGCCGAGGTGTTGGCGCGCATCGCCCTCCTCAACCAGGAGACGCTTGCCCCCGGGAAAACCGGCTTTGCCCAGCTGCGGCTGGACGCCGCGGTCTTCTGTCTCCACGGCGACGCGTTCATCATCCGCCAGTTCTCCCCCGCCGTCACCCTCGGAGGCGGGCGGGTCCTGAATCCGCACCCGGTCAAGCACAGGAGCACGGATCGAGCTGTGGTCGCCAGTCTCGAATCGATCGCCCGGGGCACGATGCTCGAGAAGATCCCTGTACTGCTCGCCGCCCAGCCCGGCCGGGCCGTTGACCTCGCGCAGTTGAACTCGATCGTCGGGCTGCCGGATCCTGAGCTGAGACGCCTGTGCGGGGAGCTGGTCGCGTCCGGTACGGTGGTCATGGTCTCCGCGCCCGCGCCAATCTTGCTCCTGCCGTCCGTCGTCGCCGCGCTCGAAGCCGAGACCCTCGCCCGCGTATCGGAGTTTCACGAGGGCAATCCCCTGTTGAGGGGGATCTCGCGGGAGGAATTGCGCAAGCGAAATTATGATGACGTCCCGGCCGAGGTCTTCCGGTTCTGCCTCGACCGCCTGGTCGCCCGCCGCAAGATCACCCTGCAGGAAGAACTGGTTTCGTTGTATGGCCGCGAGGTGCGCCTGTCGACCGACGGCCAGCAGGTGCGTGAACGAATCGAGGCTCTCTACCGCCGGGCCAGCTATCAGCCGCCGCCAATGTCCGAACTGGCTGGCGCCGTCGCCGCGACGCCCGAGGAGGTCCGGCGGATCTACTTCTGGATGCTCAAGGAGAAAATCCTGGTAAAAGTCTCGGACGATTTGGCATACCACAAGCTGACGCTCGATGAGATCAGGGCCGCCATCCGGCGGCGCTTCGCGCCGGGGGACAAGTTCGGGGTGGCCGATTTCAAGGAGATGTTCGACCTGACCCGCAGACATGCGATTCCGCTGCTGGAGTTTTTCGACCGGGAGCACTTCACGCGGCGTGTCGGGAACGACCGCATCCTGCTCTGACAGGCCGCCCGCGGAAGCCGTGATTGACTTCCCATGGCCCCTCAAGTACCCTTTGGACGGGCCCATTCAAATCAGTGGAGGTATTTATGTTCGGCTCTTTAGGGATGCCTGAGCTGTTGATCATTCTCGTGATAGTTATCTTCATCTTCGGTGTGAACAAGATTCCGCAGCTGGGGAAGGGGCTCGGCGAAGGCATCAGGAACTTCAAATCCTCTCTCAAAGCCGGCCAGGAAGAGTCGGAAAAGTCCGACAAGCACTGAGCTCGTGGGGGGGGTTACCCCATTGGATTCCCCGAGCCTCCTGGCTCCGCACCGCACGCGACCCGGGTGCGGTTGAGCACCCGGACTCCACAACGCCAATCCTCATTGACTGAAATCTTCCAAACGTCAAGGGAAGGATCGAGGTAGCCGAGGATCTTCTCTGTCGAGTCGTGGAACGAAAACACGGGCGAGACGAGGTAAATCTTCGGCCGGCGCCGGTTGAGCGCGGCTTCGACAAAATAACCCCGGCGCTGGAAATCCCCGCGGTGGTTGTGTTGAATGACGCGCGCCCAGTAATCCAGGGCCTGGACCGGCAGCCCGGGATTCATCGCCACCTTCAATTCCATTACCACCAGGGTCCCCTGCCGATCGACCCCCAGGATGTCGACGCGGCCTGGGTCTGACCCGAGATAGACCGGTATCTGGGAGTAGACTGCCTCCGGGGCCATTTCGGGGAAAAGCCGCGCCGCGTCGTCCAGGATGAGGGATTCGAGCCAACGCTCGGCCTGCATCCGGTAGTACGGGTGGCTGGTCGAGGGGCTGTCGGCCCGGCGAAAATAAAGAATCTCCTCCACCAGCGCGCGCAGCGACTCGAAGTTGTCCTCCGTCAGCTCCACCTGCTGCCCGCCGCCGACGCCAAACAGAATGCGGCTCCTGTCCTCGCCGATGGCGCGCGCAAACTCGAGGCCCGAGAGCCGCAACGAATCATAGTCCTGAAACCGCGGGTAGCGCCGTATGGATTCGGGCGCAAGTTCGAGAACGCGTCCGAGGAGCGCATTCCAGCGGAACGGGCCGAGCACCGGCCAGCGGAAGTCCCGGTTCTCCACCGGGGGTCCGGGAGGGTGGGCCCGCCGCACCTCGATGTCGGCCCCGCATTGGCCGAGCTCCCAGAGAGAGACCCGCACCCTGGCGGCGTTCGTGCGCCGCGCGCAGTGGTATACAACTCCCGAAAGGGCCGGGGGGACCAGCAGCAGCACCCGGGCAGCCCTGCCGGGTGCGTTCCCGCGGGCGAGGTGCTCCAAACAAAGCAGCGCCTGGGTAAGAACGGCATGCGGTTCCGGCAGCGCCGCGGCGGGGTCGGCAGCCAGCAGCAGGAGTTCCCTTCCGCGCCATCTGAATGAGACCCTGAGAAATGCACCGGAGATGCTGTGCGCACGGTCGGCCAGTTTCGCGGCCCTGAGGACGCGTGCTTCCGGGAAGCGCTCTGCCAGCCACCGTCGCACCGGCAGCCACAGCGTCTGAAAACCCGCGGGCGGAGCGGGGCATGCAGCCTCGCCGACGACCGCCACATGGTGTGCGGGCGCGCGGGTTCCGTCGCGGGCGAGGATCTCCAATCCTCCCGGGATGGAACGTACCGAGGTCACCCGGAGGAAAACCCGGCGCTCGGGTGCCTCCAGGAGCAAAGTGATGGCCGCGCCGGCGACGCGCCACCGCATCCGGACATCGGCCAGCGTCCCCAGCGCCCGCGAGTCCCAGTAGACGACGGCCTCCGCTGGCGTCGCGTCGAGTGACTCCAGGAGCACCCGGCATTTGCGCAGATGAGCTGTGCCCCGCGATCGCATCGTTACCATCCAGATACGCTCTCCCCGGTAGTTTCGGCCGCGCACGATTTATGTCGGGAATTGTGCTAGTGTAACGTCCCATGACGACCGGGCTCGCAAGTCTCGAAACAGACGGTGACGTAATCAGGCTCAAGCTGCACAGGCCACCGTTGAATTTCCTGAACCTTGAAATGCTTCGACAGATCGAAAACCACCTGGACACGCTGCGGGAACCGTCCCGCTGCCGCGCGCTCGTGCTCGAGTCCGGGGGAGCAGCCTTCTGTGCCGGCCTTGAAGTACAGGAACAGACCCGCGACGGGATTTTCCTGCTCATCGAGCAGTTTCACAAACTGGCCACGACCCTCTGCTCGTATTCCGTGCCGACCGTTGCGGTCGTGCGCGGAATGGCCCTCGGGGCGGGCAACGAACTGGCCGCGTGCTGCGATTTTGTGCTCGCGTCCGAGGCCGCGTCCTTCGGGCAGCCCGAGATCAAGATGGGTTCACTCCCGTCGCTGGCTCCGCTGCTGTTGCCGCCGCTGATCGGCCTGAGGCGCACCGCCGAAATGGTCCTGACCGGACGGCTCGTCGGAGCCAAGGAAGCGCAGGCGATCGGGCTCATTCACAGGGCGGTGCCCGATGATCAGCTCGCCACGACCTTGGGAGAGCTGCTACGCAGCTTGAGAGAGCTCTCGCGATCGGTGCTGGAACTGGGGGTCGACTCCGTCCGGCGGGGCAGGCTGGGCGACATGGCGGGCCGCATGCGGGACGCCGAGGCGCTGTATTTCAACCATCTGATGGAACTGGACGACCGGATGGAGGGGATCCGCGCGTTCATCGAGCGACGCGCCCCGAAATGGACAAACCACTGACGAGCTGCCGAGCAGGGGAGACACCGGCGGGGCGGGGCGGCCGGGCACATCACGCTCCGGAGAGCCAGCGCAGGTAATCGGGGTCGCCGTTGTCGATCTCGATGCAGACGATTTCGGGGAGCTCATAGGTGTGCAGATCCCGGATTCTCTGTCTCAACGCCTCGAACTTCCCCCGGACGGACTTTATGATCAGAAGCCACTCTCCCTCGTCGCAGATCTTCCCCTGCCATCGGTAAACCGAGCGCACCCCCGGGACGATGTTGACGCAGGCCGCCTCGCCTGACTCGACCAGGTCCCGGGCGATCCGGTCCGCGACTTCCCGGGAATCCGCCGTGCTGAATACGACAATTCCTTCCATTTAAGAGATTGCTCCACGACAATAAGAAATTGCCCCGCGACAAATTCGTTGCATTCGGCTCGCGCTCCTCAGTATCATGCCGATGGGCTGGTCCGGTCAACGACGACGTCCGTGGGAATCGATGACTCACCGCAAAAAAAAGGTCTCTCACGCCCGCGAAATCTACTATATCGTCTTCATCCTCGCCGTGGTCGTGTTCGGTCTGTTCACACTCTGGGGACCGGGCGGATACCTCGAGATGAGGAGAAACCAGGTGGAACTCGAGACCCACCGGGCGCGCATCGACGCGCTGCATCAGAGGATTGACCAGCGGGCGAAAGCGGTGCAGGACCTGAAATCAAACAAGCAGACCATCGAGGAACTGGCCCGCAAGCAGCATTACGCGCGCCCCGGCGAGATCATCGTGCAGACGGCGCCTCAGCCCCAGAAGTAACGAGCCCACCGTTCAGGACCTTCCCCACACGACCCTACCCCTGACGATCGTGAAGGCGGGGCCGCCTTTCAGCTTCCATCCCTCGAAGGGTGTATTGCGGCTGCGCGAGGAGAATTCCTGCGCCCGCACTTCCACGTTGAGCTCCGGATCCATGACGGTGACGTCGGCCCAGGCGCCCGGGGCCAGCGTGCCGCGGTCGAGCTTGAGGATGCGCGCAGGCGCGCACGACAGGAGTTGAACCATTCTCTCGAGCGGCAGGATGCCGGTGCGGACGAAGCGGTCCAGAATCAGGCTGACGGCCGTTTCCAGGCCGATCACGCCGAAGGGCGCGCGATCGTACTCCAGCATCTTGTCGTTGGCATTGTGGGGCGCGTGATCCGTTGCGATGACATCGATCGCCCCCGACACCATCCCTTCCACGAGCGCATCGACGTCCTTTTGGGTGCGCAGGGGAGGGTTCATCTTGGTGTTGGTGCTGTAGGAGGCGACCTGCGCTTCGGTCAGCAGCAGATGGTGGGGGGTCACCTCGCAGGTGATGGCGATTTTATCCTTTTTGGCACGGCGGACCGCATCAAGGGCCTCCCGGGTCGAGATGTGCGCGATGTGGACCCGTGCACGGGTCTGCCGGGCGAGGATGCCGTCGCGGAGGACCTGGATTTCCTCCGCCGCGGGGTTGATGCCGCGCAGGCCGAGCATCGTCGAGTAATACCCCTCGTTCATGCAGCCGCCGGCCGCCAGGTCCTTGTCCTCGCAGTGATCGATGACCGGGAGATCGAAGAGGCGGGAATACTCCATGGCCCGGCGCATGGTCTGGCTGTTCTGGACGGGTTTGCCGTCGTCGCTGATCCCCACGATGCCCGCACGGTGCATCTCGCCGATCTCGGCGAGGGTTTCGCCCTGACTGGCCTTCGTGATAGCGCCGATCGGGTAGACGGCGACCTTGGCAACCTCGCGGGCGCGCTCCAGGATGAAGGAGGTGACCGCCTCGGAATCATTGACCGGCTGCGTGTTCGGCATGCACGCCACGGCCGTGAATCCGCCTCGAGCCGCCGCGTTCGCGCCCGACTCGATGGTCTCGGCATCTTCACGGCCAGGTTCGCGCAGGTGCACGTGCATGTCGATGAAGCCCGGGGCGACAATCAAACCGCGCGCGTCGATTTCGCGACGCCCTTTTTTGCGGATGCGGGGCGCAACCTCGACGACGCGCCCGTCTTCGATGCCGACATCGGCCACCTTGTTCATTTTTCGGGATGGGTCGACCACCCTCCCCTGCCGCAGGATCAGGTGCATAGGGCTACCGAGAGTGCCTCTTGGGCTTCAGCCCGGCATTGCCGGACAGGAGATACAGGACTGCCATTCTGGTCGCGATGCCGTTGGCCACCTGGTTCAGGATCACGGAAGCAGGGCCGTCGGCGACATCCGAGTCGATTTCCACGCCGCGGTTCATCGGCCCCGGGTGCATCACCATGGTATCCTTCTTGGCCAGGCGCAGTCTCTCGCGAGTCAGTCCATAGAAGTTGTAGTACTCGCGGGTAGAGGGAAAGAAGGCCTCGTTCTGCCTTTCGTGCTGCACGCGGAGCATCATGACGACATCCGCACCGTCGAGCGCCTCCTCGAGTCGCCCGGTGATGCGCGCGCCGAGCTTGTCGAAATCCCAGGGGATGAGAGTCGGCGGACCGCAGACCCAGACGTCGGCCCCCATTTTATGGAACAGGATGGTGTCGGAACGCGCCACCCGGCTGTGGGCGATATCCCCGATCAGGGCAATTTTCAAACCCTCGAGGTGACCCTTGGCGGTGCGGATCGTCACCGCATCGAGCAGCGCCTGGGTCGGGTGCTCGTGCATGCCGTCCCCGGCGTTGACAATGGACGAGTGGCACTCGCGGCCGAGCATGTGCGGGGCGCCAGCCGACGCATGGCGCACGACGATGATGTCGGGGGACATCGCTTCCAGGTTCCGCGCCGTGTCCAGCAGCGTTTCGCCTTTGGATACGCTGCTGGTGGAGGCCGCGAAATTGAGGATGTCGGCGCTGAGGCGTTTCTCCGCGAGTTCGAAAGACGACCGCGTCCTCGTGGAAGGCTCGAAGAAGAGGTTGATGACGGTCTTGCCGCGCAGCGCCGGCACTTTTTTCACCGGGCGGTCGGCCACCTGGCGCAGGGCGTCGGCCGTATCCAGGATAAGCTGGATCTCCTCAACCGAAAGTTGAGCGATGCCCAGCAGATCTTTTGAACTGAGTGAGTTCATGAGAGTCGCCAGCAGGAATCAGAAGCGCGGGCCTTCTCGATCCCCCGACGGATTCCTAGGGCTTTCTGACGAGGACAACGCGTTCCTCGCCGTCCTCCTCGTTCATCCGGACTTCGACGATCTCGTCGTCGCCGGTTTGGACGTACTTCCCGACGTAGTCCGCCTGGATCGGGAGTTCGCGGTGGCCGCGGTCGATCAGCACGGCCAACTGGACTCTCCGGGGTCGCCCCAAGTCCACCAGGCCGTCCAGGGCGGCCCGCACGGTGCGTCCCGTGTACAGGACATCGTCGACCAGCACCAGGGAAACGTTGTTGATATCGAAAGCAATGGATGTTTCGCGCAGCAGCGGGCGGTTGCTGACGGTCGTCAGATCGTCCCGGTACAGCGTAATATCGAGAATGCCGTTCAGGGGCGTCCGGCCGAGGATTACCTCGATCTTGGCGCACAACCGCTGGGCAAGATGAACCCCGCGGCGGCGGATCCCGATAATCGCGAATTCGTCGGTCGGACTGAGGTTTTCCACAATCTGGGCCGCAATCCTGGCCAGCGCCAGATCCATCTCGGCGGAAGTCATCAGGACCTTGCCCTCGGTCTTTTTTTTCATCGGTATTTTCGCGCGTGCCAAGGCCGAATCTGCCAAAAACCGGGCGATCATAGCACACGCAAAAATGCGTTGCAAACGCCGACTTACTTTCTATACTGGTTCTTGAAATGCTAGATAAGAAGATCAAAGTCAAGGAGATAAGAGACCTTGGCGCGTCCAACACCCTGATCACCCTGAGCTCCCCGGAGCAGGCCCGTTTGGCTCAACCGGGGCAGTTCGTCATGCTCAAGTGCTCCGCGGAGGTCGACGACAACCCTCTGTTGCGCCGGCCCTTCAGCATATTCGACATTCATCCCCACCCGCGTACCGGACGTCCCAGCGGGCTGGATCTGCTGGTGAAGAACGTCGGGGTGGGGACGCGTTGGCTGGCCGCATTGAGCCCGGGAGACCTGGTCTATGTTCTGGGCCCGCAGGGACGCTCTTTCCACGTCTCGAGCGAAATGCGCGGCCGCGTCCGTGCCGCCGCCCTGGTCGCCGGCGGCGTCGGGATTGCTGCCGTCTACCTGCTGGCCCGGAGCCTGATGTCCCAGAAGATCACGCCGGTCCTCTTTTACGGCGGCAGGGGGGCGGCCGATCTCGTGCTGCGGGAGCATTTCGAACGCCTTGGGATCGAGTGCGTCTACACGACCGAGGACGGGTCGTGCGGCGAGCGCGGTTTCGTAACCCTGCCGGTGGAGCGGTTCCTGGCTGGACGCGCACGGACGGGCGTGCATCTGTACGCGTGCGGCCCCTGGAACATGATGCGCGCCGTGCACGAACTGGCCGTGCGCTATCACACCCCTTGCGAGGTGAGCCTCGAAGCCCGGATGGGCTGTTCCCTGGGGGCGTGCATGGGTTGTGTGGTTCGTGGGTGGGACGATCAGGGCGAGGAACAATACCTGCGCGTGTGCACGGAGGGGCCGGTTATGAGCAGCCGCGTCGTCGACTGGGAGACATATCCCTTCTAGCGCACCGTCCCCCGTCCGCGGGGCAAGGTCAGCAGTGCGGGCCCCGGTCGCCCGGGGCGGGAGATCAACCGTGGCCAGCAAGACAGAGCCGAAGACCGCAGCCGCAGCACCCCACATGTCCGTCGAGATCGGCGGGGTGCGCTTCAAGAACCCCGTCCTGACCGCCAGCGGCACGTTCGCCTACGGCGTGGAGTTCGCGCACCTGATGGACTTGAGCGCCATCGGCGGCATCGTCGTCAAGGGCATATCGATGAAGCCGATCAAGGGAAACCCGCCGCCCCGCATCTACGAGACCGCATCGGGCATGCTCAATGCGATCGGGTGGCAGAACATCGGGGCCACGGAGTTCGTGACGCGTAAGCTCCCGGCCCTGAGAGCGTATGACACCCACGTGATTGTCAACATCGTCGGCTTCGAGCTGAAGGAGTACCTCGAAGTCACCCGTTTCCTCAACGATTGTCCCGGAATCGCCGCGCTCGAGCTCAACATCTCCTGTCCCAACGTGGGTAAAGGGGGCTTCCACTTCAACAAGGACCCGCGCGATGCCCACGAGATCACCGCGAAAACCAAGGCCGCTTCTCCCCGCCTGCCGCTCTGGGTCAAGCTCTCCCCGAACGTGACCGATATCCGGGAGTTCGCCAGGGCTTGCGAGGACGCCGGCGCCGACGCCCTGTCGGTCATCAACACCTTCGTCGGGATGGCGATCGACGTCGAGAAACGACGGCCGCGGCTGCGCTATGTGACGGGGGGGCTCTCCGGACCCGCCATCAAGCCCGTCGCGCTGCGCATGGTCTGGGAAACGTGCAGTGCGGTGCGGATACCGGTCATCGGGATCGGGGGGATCACGACCCCCGAAGACGCTCTCGAGTTCCTCATTGCCGGGGCCCGCGCGATCCAGGTTGGCACGGCGAATTTCTACAACCCGGCCGCATCCGAGCAGATCGCGCTCGGGTTGCGCGAGCACTGCCGATCGCACGGCGTGGAAGACGTCAACGAAATCATCGGGAGCCTCAAGCTATGATCGACGCCAGATCCCGGCTCATTGTCGCCCTCGACCTTCCCGACCGGGCGAGCGCGCTCGCCATGGCGCGCCGGCTGCAGGGGCGCGCCGGGTGGGTCAAAGTGGGCCTTCAGTTGTTCGTGGCCGAAGGGCCGCGGCTGGTCGAAGAACTTGGGGCGATGGGGCAGTCTGTCTTTCTCGATCTCAAGCTGCATGATATCCCGAATACGGTCGCCGGCGCCGTCCGGTCCGCGTGTCGGCTGGGGGTGCGGATGTTGACCCTGCACGCCTCGGGCGGACGGAAGATGTTGGAAGCTGCCTGGGCCGCTGCCGCGGAGTCGACGGCCCCCCCATTGCTTCTCGCCGTTACCGTCCTCACCAGCCTCAGCGAGGAGGATTGCGGGGCGCTCGGGGTTGAAGGGACTCCGGCGCAGTGGGTGGAGCGGCTGGCTCGAATATCCTACGGTGCGGGGCTCCGCGGCATGGTCACTTCCCCGCTCGAAGCCCCCGTACTGCGGCGCGCGTTCGGTTCGTCGATCCAGCTCGTCATCCCGGGGATTCGCGGCATCGCATCCGCGTCGCACGACCAGTCGCGCACGGCCGCACCGGCCGACGCGATCCGCGCGGGCGCCGACTACCTCGTCGTCGGGCGGCCGATTCTTCAGGCCGCCGACCCTGCGTCCGCCGCGGACGCCCTGGTGGCCGAAATGGCGCGAGGGTTCGCCGACTCCCGATAACCCGGCAATCCGGTCTTCCCGGCTCTCGGTGGCGCGTCCTGCCGTGTCGCGATCAAAACCAGAAGTTGCGCGATCGCGACCTCCGGAGGATGCGCCGGGCGTATTCGCGCGTCTGGGGGAAATCGACGAGCGACAGGAAGTAGCGCTCTTCGGAGACCCCGGGGGGCGGGGGCTTCGCGAGGGCGCTCTGCAGCCAGACGTCGGCCCGCATTTCCCCCGCATTGTAGCGCAACAAGGCAAACAGCGCCGGCGCGGGCGAAGCCCGGTACCGATCGAGCGACTGGCTCAGGTACCAGCACCCGACCTCGATGTTCAACTCGGGTTCAAGCAGGCGCGCCTCGGTGAAAGGCTCGAATCCTTTGCGGTCGGAGAAATCCCTGGCCGCCGCCTTCGTGATCTGCATCAGACCAATTTCGCCGGCGTTCCCACGTATGTCGGACTCGAACCAGCTCTCCTCGAAAATCAGCGCTTTCACCAGATTGAAGTCGATGCCGTAGCGGTCGGCCGAGAGCCCGATCATATAGTCGTATCGGGTCGTATGCCGTTGCAGCCAAAGCAGCGCCGCCAGCGCCAACGCCAACGCGACGATCCCGAGCCACAGGCGGCCGTGTCGCATCAGAGAGCTCCGTGCATCAGGCCCCCGGACCGCTGGACGAACCCCTCACCAAGCTGGAGCACATCAACCGGAAGGGTGGGTTAATCAACGTATGGACCGCGAGGTTCATCAGGAGGGGTGATGGTACGCTTTTCGCTCCGGGCAGTCAAAGTTTTTGGCTTTCACGGGGATACGAGAATTGGCTAGACTATGGCGCGCCACCGGCACACCGATCGCCCGGGACGAAAGGTCATCGTGCACCCGAAAGCACCTCAATCTCCTGACGTCGCGTCGCCCAAACCCAGATTCCGGCTCACGCGGGGCGAGGTTTCAGGCTCCTTGGGAGACCTGGGAACGTTCATACCGCTCCTGGTCGGGATGACGGTCACAAACGGGCTCGACTTCACCGCGGCGCTTTTTTTCGCGGGCGCATTCAACATCATCACAGGGCTGACCTTCTCGATCCCCATGGCCGTGCAGCCGATGAAGGCCATTGCCGCCGTGGCAATATCGGAACATCTCCGAGTGGAGCAGATCCTGGCCGCCGGCATATGGACGAGCGGGATCATCCTGTTCCTTGGGGTCTCGCGGCTCATCAACGTGTTCGACCGGATTGTGCCGCGCCCGGTTGTGCGCGGGTTGCAGCTGGGGCTGGGGCTTCAACTGATCGAGAAGGGGGTGCTGTTGGTCCGCGACACGCACGTGTTGTGGGGCCTGGACAGCATCGCCGTCGGGGTCGTCGGCTTTGCTTTTGTCCTGTTCTTTGCCGCCCACCGGGTGCCGACGGCGCTGATCCTGTTCGTGGGTGGGCTGTTGCTGGCCGTCGCGGCGAGCCCAGGCACGCTGGCCGTCCTGCGACTCGGGGTCAACCTGCCCCACTGGGTTCCGCTCGCCTGGGAGGATTTCCGAAGCTCACTCTTCCAGGCGGCCGTACCTCAGATCCCGCTTACGACGCTCAATTCCGTGGTGGCTGTCTGCGCACTGTCCGCCGATCTGTTTCCCGACCGGCCCGCCCGGCCGCGGGCCGTGGCGGTCAGTGTGGGGCTGATGAACCTCGTCGGCGGGTGGTTCGGAGCCATGCCGATGTGTCACGGCTCCGGAGGGCTCGCAGGCCAGTACCGGTTCGGCGCCCGCACCAGCGTGAGCATCATATTCCTTGGAGTGGTCAAGATCGTCCTGGCGCTGTTCCTGGGTGGGTCACTGCTGAGCCTGCTGCATGTTTACCCGCAGTCGATTCTTGGTGTGCTGCTCGGCATCAGCGGCCTTGAGCTGGCCCTGGTCGCCAGAGACCAGTCCGAGCGCGGCGCGGCGACCGTAACGCTGGCGACCGCGGGCGCGATCCTTGCCCTCGGCAATACCGCCACAGGTTTCGCCATCGGGTGGGCGCTGGCCATCCTGATCCGGCCCGGGAAGAAAGTCGGAGAGCGCGGCCCGGCTTGATCAACAGGCACGTCGATCACAGCTGGTCGAGCAGCGCCTTTTTCTTCGCCTCGAATTCGGAATCCGAAATTATCTTCCGGTCTCGCAACCCCGCCAGGTTCTCCAACAAGCCCGGGATATCCTCCCGAGAGCGCGGGGGCGGAGGCGGCGGCAGCCCGGCAAGGACGACCCGTTTCTCACGCTGGACCTGGATGCTGTTTTTGAAGCGGACCGGTTCGGGGATGAATTCGAACAGCGTGGTGCCCTGTTCGCTGGCGGTCTCGAGCCCGACGGTGCCGTACCCGAACACCCGGCCCAGCAGGCTCTGCTCATGGAAGACGTTGTTGACTTTGTCCAGGGATGCATCAAAGGAGTATTTCGAAAAAAGACCCTCCTGCTTCACCACGCGACGGTCGGTCACGATGTATTCCCGGCTCTGCCGCACCATTATTTCCCACAACAGATACAACAGCGGGAAGATGTCGAACAGCAGGATCCAGTAGCGCCCCTCGAGGACATACGTGAGCCCGGTGAATATCACCAGCGAGACGACGTTCAGAAGAACAGCTTTGAGCAATACAAGGGCATGCTGGTGCGTGCTGATGATCAGGGTTTCTTCAGGCAGGAGCTGGTCCCGTGCGAACGTCATCTCGATGTCCCTTGGCATATCGCGGCAGGCAACGCGGCAGACTGGATCCCATACATGGCCGACCTGGTCCGTCACGCTTACTTGTTTTCCGCCGCCTTCTGCTTGCGCCAATTCTCCCAGTAGGCCTTCATCCGCTTCGACCGTTTACTTCTCTCGGTCCGCGTGAAACGTGAACGCTTCTCGGGCGCCGCCGCCTTGGCGACCCTCTTTACCCTTCCGTTCCTGCCTCCGCGCATTTCGCTCGTGACAAGCGCGATCTCCGCATCGATCTGTTGCTTCTTGATCACAAGTGATTCCATCGCGAGTTCTAGCAGTCTCTGCCGCTCAGGTGTCATACCGCAATCCTTTCTCTACCGGAATCAATATTAACTGCCGGCGCGCATTGTAATTAGTAATTAGAAAATAATCAACATGCGACTATTCCGTCGTGATGTGTCCGACCGGAGAATATATGGCGGACAGGCTATAAGACGGAAGAACGGGCTAAACATTGCCGGTCGATTGTCGATAAGGGAAGAAGATCAGAGAATTTGGCCGAAGGGGACACTTACTCCCGACGAATTGTGCGCGGGACGCTGAGTTCAGGCGGAGAAGCGCTCGGTTTCACCAACGGGTGAGGGGACCGCCTGCCACACAGCGTCCCGCGCGCCATATACCGGCCACGCTTCTTCTTGCGCGTTGTATACCCGCCTTCCCAGCACACCTCTGTATTCGCCGTCGGAATAGCTATTGTTCAAGTCTGGCTTTGGCGTCCGTAACCGGGCAGGAGATACTTGCGCAGCAGCAGCCACAAATACGTTGTGCTGGCACCAACCGTGAACATGATGATGATGTTGTTCTCCAGGCTCGACGCATAGAGGGCATCCCGGAGATACGCGCTGAACGCTCCCATCACGAAGCTTAGCGCGGCCAGAAATCCCGAAAGGACTCCATTCGGCGCCGTCGGGGTGCGGAAACGTTCCCAACCCAGACAGACCAGATACGAAGAGGAGGCAGCGGCGATTGCGGGGAGCAGCCACTTGTCCAGCGACAAAAACATGGATCCTCCATCGATGCAGCGGCGTATACGACATACGCTCTCCACCGCGGGCGGGGGGCGGGTCGCAACAGGCATCCCATTTTGAGAATACCATGACGACACGCTCCGGGGGAGAGTGGGTTTCGATCGCGCATTGCCGGTTGAGGCGGTGCTATAATCTGCGCCGTGTTCAACCCTGCGACGAGGAATATTATGGAGCGATTTCTGCCTAGTGTCTTGGAACTGATTGTACAGACGTCCTCAAATCTGCCCGCCGACGTGCGTGAGGCGATGAGCGCCGCGGTGCGTGACGAGTTCCCGGGCAGCCAGTCCGCCTCGGCGCTGGATGTGATCGCGACCAACATCGACATGGCCGCCGCGTGCGAAAGCCCGATCTGCCAGGACACCGGTATGCCCACTTTCGAGATCACCGCGCCGGTCGGCTGCAACCAGATCCGCATGGCCCAGGATATACGTGATGCGCTGGCCGAAGCGACGCGACGCGGCAAGCTCCGTCCGAACTCCGTGGATTCCATCACCGGGAAAAACAGTGGGAACAATCTCGGGCCGGGCACGCCTGTAATGCACTTCGCCGAGTGGGAGAACAACCAGGAGATCCAGGTGAAGCTCCTGTTGAAAGGGGGAGGGTGCGAGAACAAGAACATCCAGTACTCCGTCCCCTGCGAGTTGCCCCACCTGGGAAGAGTCGACCGCACTCTCGAGGGAGTGCGCAAGTGCATATTGCACGCCGTTTGGCAGGCGCAGGGACAGGGCTGCTCGGCCGGAGCCATCGGGGTGTGCATAGGTGGAGACCGGAGTTCGGGATATCAGCATGCAAAAGAGCAGTTGTTCCGGACCCTGGATGACACGAACCCGGACCCTGAACTCGCCGCTTTGGAGGGATACATCCTCTCGGCATCGAACACCCTCGGGATCGGCACCATGGGATTCGGCGGCGCGGTGACCCTCCTGGGGTGCAAGGTGGGGGCGCTCAACCGGCTCCCCGCCTGCTTCTTCGTCTCGGTGGCTTACGACTGCTGGGCCTTCCGGCGCCTTGGCGTCGTGCTCGACGCCGCTACCGGCGAGATCAAACGCTGGCTGTACAGGGATGCCTCCAAGCCTGAAACCAAAACCGCCGCAGGCCCGGGATTCTCCCTCACGGGAACCGAGATCGTCTTGCGTTCGCCGCTGGCCGAATCGGATGTGAGGCAACTAAGAGTCGGCGATGTCGTCCTGTTGAACGGCGACATGTACACGGGGCGCGACGCGGTGCACTCGTATTTGATGAAGAACCCGGCCCCGGTAGACCTCAACGGCGCAGTCCTCTACCATTGCGGCCCCGTAGTGCTGAAGGAAGGCGGATCGTGGAAGATGACCGCCGCCGGGCCGACCACGTCGATCCGGGAAGAGCCTTACCAGGCCGAAGTGATCAAACGGTTCGGCATTCGCGCGGTCGTCGGAAAAGGGGGCATGGGTCCCAAGACCCTCGCCGGCCTGAAAGAATTTGGGGCCGTGTATCTGAACGCAATCGGCGGGGCCGCCCAGTATTACGCCCGCTGTATCCTCCGGGTCAAAGATGTACACCTGCTGGAATTCGGCATTCCGGAGGCGATGTGGCATGTGCAGATCGAAGGATTCCCAGCCATCGTGACCATGGACACGCACGGCAATTCGCTGCACGCCGACGTTGAAAAAGCCTCGGCCGCGCTCCTGGCCAAACTGGCCGACCCGGTGTTCTGAGGACCCGCCCGCGCGCTGTCCTAGTTCGCGGCGGAGAAATCCGCCAGCACGCCTTCCAGCTGGCGGTCTCCCCAGGCCAGGACGATGAGGCCCTTGTTGTTCGTTTCCCCGTGCCCAGCGGAGATATCCAGGAGGAGATGATCGACAACCGGGCGTCCGCCGAGGGTGCGTGTCTCCAGTTCCAGGACCTTTGCCATATCGGCTGGGGTGTTCCGGTCCGGCGGGGCCGGGATGAGGATCAGGGTCCAGTTGTCGACGGTCTTGGCGCGTGCACGCAGCTGGTATTTCCCGGCCGGGATTTCGACGGCACCGGGTTTCACCGCTTTGCTCAACTCGACCGTGGCGTTCCCGCAGTTGAATACAAACCCGTCTTTTACCTCCGCCAGATGTGCCGGGTTCCAGGGATACGTGGTGTAGTCCAGTTTGACCTCGAGATCCGGCATCCTGGCCACCACGGTTTTTCTGAAATGCGGATGTGAGCCCGCCAGCGCGGCAAAAGCCGCCAGGGCGACGACAGTAGCGGCAGTGATCTTCAGTCTGCTTGACATGCGATCTCCTTGGCTGTAGACAGAGTCTTGTTTCCGTGTACGGCTTGACCCGAGTTCAGGTTTCAGTCTACCAGATCCGCAGGAAGGCTTGGCCGGTTTAACGCACTACGATTGGGGGAACCAATGACTCGACACACTCGAAGAAGATTCCTTCTCAACACCACGGCGGCTGCGGGCGTCCTGGGCGCGTCGCACACTTTCGACGGGGCGGTGCCTCAGGTGCGGGCTCTGCCGGCAGCACCCATGAAGGTCGGCATCGTGACGTATAACATCGCCAAGGACTGGGATGTCCCCACGATCATCAAGAACTGCACCGAGACCAAGTTTGACGGTGTCGAGCTGCGGACCGGGCACGCGCACAAGGTGGAAATTGCGCTTACTCCGGATCAGCGCCGCGCCATCAGGGCGCGGTTTGCGGACTCGCCGGTCCGCATCGCCCAACTGGGCAGCACCTATGAATTTCACTCCCTGGATCCGGCGGAGGTACGCAACAATATCGAGGGGTGCAAGGAGTACATCCAGCTCGCCCGCGATGTCGGCGCCCCGGCAGTCAAGGTGCGGCCCAACGGACTGCAGATCAAAGCGGGGATTCCGGTCGAGAAAACGCTGGAACAGATCGGCCGGTCGCTGGCCGAATTGGGCAAGACCGGCGCGGACCAGGGCATCGAAGTCCGTGTCGAGGTGCACGGATCGGGCACGGCGCGCGTCGAGTACATCCAAAAGGTGATGCAGGTGGCCGATCATCCCATGGTCACCGTAAACTGGAACTGCAACCCGACAGACCTGGAGGGCGGCACCCTCGAGCAGAACTTCGCCCGGGTGTCCGGAAAGATCCGCCATGTGCACATGCGCGATTTGTTCGACCCGGATTACCCCTGGCGCAAGCTGGTGACCCTTCTGGGCGGCATCCACTTCGGTGGGTACTGCTGCGCCGAAATCCCGGAGAGCCCCGACCCGCTGCGCGTGATGCGCTATTTCCGCGCATTGTTGCTGGCCTATCAGGGCGTTTGATCCGCCAACGACAGACCAGGGACCTTGCGGCGGCGGCATCCGGCAGCATGCGTCAATCAACCTCGCGGCGGCACCCGGGGCCGCCATCAGGAAGCGTGCTACCCGAAGGCGGGTTCGCTTTGCATTGTGCTTCCCCTTGGCGCGGGCAATTGCAGTAAACTACCCACACGAGGTAGCGATGACCGGTGTCTTCCTGAAATGCTCTGCGGCATTGCTGCTCTCTGCCACGACCGGCGGTCAGGGAGGATGCACCGCGGACAGATCAAGCGTGAGCCAGAACACTCCCCCGCAGAGCGCCGTCCAGGATACGACGGGGTTCGCCACTATGCGCGAGCGGATGGTCGATCAACAATTGCGTGCTCGCGACATCACCGATCCCCGGGTCCTCGCAGCCATGTTGAAAGTACCTCGCCACGAGTTTGTCCCGCACGACATGCTCCGTTCGGCCTACGACGACAGTGCCTTGCCCCTGGCCATGGGACAGACCGTATCACAGCCCTACATCGTCGCTTTCATGACCCAGGCCCTGGGTTTGAAGGGTTCCGAGCACGTCCTGGAGATCGGGACCGGCTCCGGTTACCAGGCGGCCGTTCTCGCGGAGATCGTCCCGCAGTTGTACACCATCGAAATCCTGCCGGAGTTGACCGAACGGGCGCGCACCGTCCTCGACGCGCTCGGTTACCGCAACATCCACTTCCGGACGGGAGACGGGTATCAGGGATGGCCCGACGCGGCGCCGTTTGACGCGATCATCGTCACGGCCGCGCCGGACCATATTCCGCAGCCCCTCATCGACCAACTGAAGCCCGGCGGGCGGATGATCCTGCCGGTGGGCCGGTCGGAACAAGAACTGGTGATCGTCGAAAAAACCGCGTCCGGAACACGCCGCCAATCAACAATCCCGGTCCGATTTGTCCCCATGACCGGGCGGGCCCAGCAGGGCCCCCCGAGGTAGCGGACGGCCGACGAAAACTCGCCCAATGACCCATACGAGGTGTTCGCCGAGCACTGGGTCGCGCATGCTGGGGACGGAGCGGACGGCAGGGCCCGACGATATCAGCCAGCACCCGGACCCGCGGCGATCCTGCCGGCACATGCGCCAAATCCGATCGGGACGAACCCGGGGCGGCCGCACGATCCGACAAGAAGGACCTCGTCCCCGTCGGCCAGGAAGGCGCGTGTCTCCCGGGTGGGCAGTACGATCGGCTCCTCGCCGCGCCACGTCTGCTCAAGGAGGCACCCCCGGGAATCTTTGGACGAGCCTGACACGGTGCCGCTGGCCAGAAGATCGCCGGGCAGGAGATTGCACCCGTTGCTGGTGTGGTGCGTAACCATCTGGGCAGGCGTCCAGTACATTGTCCGAAAATTCGCCCGGCCCACCAGGCACGCAGCAACACCGGCGTGGCGCATCGTGCGGGTGGACAGGCGGACTTCGAGTTCCAAATCGATCCCGCCTTGCTCGCGCTGCTGCGCGGACGCGAGGTATTCCAGCGGTTCGGGATCCCCCGGGGGGCGCACGAAGGCCGGCACTCGGAAAGGTTGCAGGGCCTCGAGTGTCACGACCCATGGAGATACGGTCGTGGCGAAGCTCTTGGCGAGAAACGGCCCCAGAGGCTGGTATTCCCACCTCTGGATATCCCGCGCCGACCAGTCGTTCACGAGGCAGAAGCCGAAGATGTGGGCCTCCGCTTCGTCGATAGGGATCGGGTCGCCCCTCCGGTTGCCCCTCCCTATGAAAAAGCCGACTTCGAGCTCATAATCGAGTTCCCGGGTGGAGGCAAACGTCGGGCGGTCGGAGGAGTCAGTGCGGATCTGGCCGGCAGGGCGGACAATCGTGGAGCCGCTGACCACGATGGATGATGCCCGGCCATGGTAGGCGATCGGCACATACTTGTAGTTGGGAAACAGCGGGTTGTCAGGCCGAAACATGCTCCCGATGTTGCGGGCATGGAAGACGGACGCATAGAAGTCCGTGTAGTCCCCGACTGTGGCGGGCACCTGCAGCTCCGCATCATCGATGGGAATCAGCCTGCGGCGGAGTCGGGCGGGATCACGCGCAAAGTCGACGCTGTCGGCGCGCAGCATCTCGCTTACACGTCGGCGTAGCGAGCTCCAGAGCCGCGGGCCCAGCCCCATCAGCGCGTTCAGGCTGGATGCGGCGCAGGCTGCGCCGACCCGACCGTCCAGGCTGGCGAGCAAACCCTCGGAGGCACAGCCTGCCAGATCCAGGATCTGGTCGCCTATCGCGACCCCCACGCGCGGCGTTTCGTTCGCGGCGCGCCGGCGGAAGATGCCCAATGGCAGGTTCTGGATTGGGAAGTCGGTGGAACCCGCCACGGCGGACTCCACCCAGCTCTTCAGTTCAGGATCGTGCGTGGCGTTGAGCGCGTAAGCCATACCCCCATGCTCCCCACGTATCATTGCGGCATCAGCCCGAGCCGCGCCAATTCCTCGATCGGCTCCTCGAACGCACACGAACCAAACGACAGTGCGAATTGCTGCCGAGCCAGCAGCAGCCGTTCCACGTCGATCCAGCGGCCCCGCCAACCGGCGCGGTCGTTCTCAAAAGCGAATGCGGTCGAGCACGTTTCGTTGAGGAGGTCCGCTGCAGTACCGAAGTCTGCTCCGGAGTCCACCAGGGCGGCCGCCAGGAAGAGATTCAGAAAGCCATGCATCAGAGTTCGAGGGCTCCGCGGATCGTCGGTCACGCCGTGTACGCCGCGAATCGGGTGGTGGAGTCCCGCCGTGGCCTTGAAAGGGATCCTCTCCGCGGCGCAGGCGAGCAGGAACCGCGCGACCGCCTCCGTTTGCGGGAAGAGGTCGGGACTCGTCCCGCCGGTTCGGATCTTGGCGCGCGCACCCTGTTCCGCAACCGCTTCGAGCAGCGTGCCCTCGGCCGCCGGCACCTCCACATACCGCTGTACGTTTCCCGGCAGCGTACGGCACGCTTCGCGGATCCCGTCGGCGGAGCCGGCCCGGATCTCGATCGAGTCGACACCGGCCGACCAGCCGTGTTCTGCGTGCAGGAAACGGTTGTTGAATGCCAGCACCCGGGCAGTATCCGCTTCGAGATCCGACCCTGCCACCGCGCTCAGACGCCACGGCGAGGCACCGCTGTCGATTGCGCCGGATTCCATGGCGGCACCAAGTGCATCCAGGGAAGCGGCCGGCAGGATGAAGCGCGCCAACACCCAGTTATACGGACCCTGCCGATATTGCGCGTATCGCTCGGCCGCAACTGCCATAGGGAGCGCAGCGGGCGGAAAGAGTCCGGCATAGTCGATCAGATTCGTCAACAGCACCCGGACCGAATCCATCACGCCTCCCCGCGCATCAGTTCATCGAGCTTTGGAGGTCAAACAGCCTGCTTCACAGTCTGCGCCCCGACGCCGTTAACAGGCGACGCCGGGCGCCGCCCCTTTGCGGATGCTTACCGATCCGGTACCACCCCGGAAAGCGGTGCCGAGGCACCGCGCTTCCACAAACTCAATGAGCCGTTTGCAGGCCCACCTTGTTATTATGAAGTATTGGGTGAAAGGGAGGAACTTATGAATCGCGAGGAATCGTCGCTTCAAGCCAGCCAGTCTGAGAGGGTCAGTGCCGCCCTTGACGGATTCAAAATCGAGCTGCCGTCGTGGGGCTTTGCCAACACCGGGACCAGGTTCGGGAAGTTCCTTCAGCCCGCGGCAGCGACAACCATCGAGGAGAAACTGAGTGACGCGGGCCAGGTTCACGCCGTCACCGGGTGCTGCCCAACCGTGGCGGTTCATGTGCTCTGGGATTTCAAGAACGGGCTGGCGGACGTCCCGCGTACCATGGAGGCGGCCGCGCGCTACGGCATCCGGGTCGGAGCGATCAACCCGACGGTATTCCAGGACCAGATCTACAAGCATGGCTCGCTCGGGAACCCGAACCCCGAAGTGCGCCGGCACGCGCTAGACCACATCCTCGACAGCATTGCCATCGGGAAGCGCTGCGGTAGCCGCGATGTTTCGCTCTGGTTCGGCGACGGCTCGAACTATCCGGGGACGGCGAACATCCGCCGGCGCCGGCAGTGGTTCGAAAACGCGCTGCGTGAGGCCCACGATCACCTCTCGCCCGATCAGCGGCTGCTGATCGAGTACAAACCGTTCGAACCCGCTTTCTATCATACCGACATCGCGGACTGGGGCATGGCGCTGCTGCTGGCGCGCAGTTCCGGTCCGCAGGCGCGGGTTCTCGTCGACACGGGGCACCACTACCAGGCGCAGAACATCGAGCAGATCGTCGCCTGGCTGCTCGACCTGGGCATGCTGGGCGGATTCCATTTCAACGACCGCCGCTACGCCGACGACGACCTGACCATCGGCTCGATCGACCCCTACCAGGTCTTCCGCATTTTCCACGAGATTCTCTTCTACGAATGGGAGACGGGTACCCGGGCCGATATCGCCTACGTGGTCGACCAGAGCCATAATCTGAAAGGGAAGATCGAGGCCATGATCCAGACGGCGTGCATGGCACAGGAGCTTTTCGCCAAGGCGTCGCTGGTGGACCACGAACTCCTGGCCGGGCACCAGGAGGCGTGCGCGCTCGTCGACGCCGAAGAATGCCTCAGGTCGGCATTCTACACCGACGTCAGGCCGGCCGTGAGGGAGTGGAGGCGCGCCAGGGGACTGAATGCCGAGCCCTTGATCGCTTTCCGGCAGAGCGACTACCTTGAACGGGCAACGAAGCAGCGGGCGGACCGCAACATCGGCGCGGCACACACTTACGCCTGAAACGCGGTGCGTAGGGCCCGGCCCCGTATCTCTACTTCTTCAGCCTCACGTCCCACTCGTGCACATCGAGGGAGCGTGCCCCTTGGGCGACATAAGGGTCGTTCCGGGCGATCTGCGTGGCCTCGTCGAGCGATTCGGCAATGTAGATCACCAGTCCACCCGCGCCATCCGTAAACGGGCCGCGGGCGAAGATATTCCCTCGGCGGGTCATCTCGTCCAGAAAATCGAGGTGCTGGGGCCTGAGATCCCGGCTCTTGGTCACGTCCAGCATCTTCAGAAAGGCAGCGAAATACTTCATCGGATCTTCTCCCGGCGATGCGCCCGGCCGGAGCCGGGCCACGGCGCTCAAGGCTGGTTTGCGCCCCTGAGCAGCCGGCTTGATTCATCGTGACAAAGGTCCTTGACGTCTTCCGACATCTCTCACCGTCTGCTGGAGGATCATCTGTTCCTTGGTCTGCCAAAGCTTCAGGGTCACCCCGACCTTGTATTCATGTGGATTGACCAGTCGCTTGTAGCTCTCGTGCAGGTGTGCCAGCTGCTGCTTGCGCCGGTCGCGAATCTCGTGGAGCCGGGGAAACCGGTAAACCAGTTCGCCCGCGCGCACGACCTCCTCCAGCAGATCGGCGCACGGCGCCATACTCAGCTCTTTGCGGCGGAGCGGATTGTTCGGGTCGATGATCAGGACCCCTCCGCGACTGATGTCCTCGGACCGCTCGGCGAGGGCATCCGCCTCCATCAGGTCGCCCTTGTAAAATCGCACAACCTTCTTCACGCCCGGATTTGTCATTTTCTCCGGGTTGCCGCTCAGCTTGATCCTGGGCACGCCGTTGTGTTCCACGAGCTTGTAGATGCCGCCTAGAGCACACCCCCCCGGGCCGGCGCCGACCACCAGGTTGGTGCCGACGCCCCAGATATCCACTTTCCCGCCCTGCGAGATCACTTCCGCGATGATGAATTCGTCCAGTTCGTTGGAGGCGATGATCTTCACGTAGCCGAGATCCGCGGCATCCAGCAGGTCGCGAGCGCGCTGGCTGAGGAAGGCGAGATCGCCGCTGTCGATGCGTATTCCGGCGAGGCGGTGGCCCGTGCGCTCGAGCTCTCGCGCCACGGTGATCGCGTTGGGTATACCGCTCTTGAGCGTGTCGTAGGTATCCACCAGGAGCACACAATCCTCAGGAAACGAGCGGGCGAAAGCGCGGAACGACTCGAGCTCCGATCCGTAGGCCTGAACCCAGCTGTGCGCATGCGTCCCCTTCGCCGGGATCCCTAGGGTTGCAGCCCCGAGAACATTGGAGGTCCCATCGGACCCGCCTATGTAGGCCGCCCGGCACGCGCTCAGCGCGCCGTCGGGCCCATGGGCGCGCCGGAGACCGAACTCGACCAGGGTGCCGTGGTTGGACGCTTCCCACATCCGGGCGGCCTTGGTCGCGACGAGCGTCTGGAAATTGATGTGGCAGAGCAGGAGGGTCTCGACCATCTGCGCTTCCAGCAGCCCCCCGCTCACCTGGACGATCGGCTCGTTTGGAAAGACCACCGTCCCTTCAGGGATGGCACGGATCTCACCTGAAAACCGGAAGGTCGACAGATACCGGAGAAACTCCTCCTTGAAGATACCGGACCCGTCCGGTGCGCGCAGCGAGCGCAGGTAATCAATATCGTCGGCGGCGAACGCGAGATCCATCACCGCCTGGATCGCGTCATGGAGGCCGGCGGCGATCGCATACCCCCCGCGAAACGGGTTGCGGCGGTAATAGAGATCGAAAGTCGAGCTGTCCTGGTGTTTTCCGTCCGCGAGGTAACCCGCGGCCATGGTGAGTTCGTAGTAGTCGGTGAGCAGCGCTCGTGTTACCAAGGCGACCCTCCCACGACAGGTAACCGGTCCGATGATCAGATCTGCAGGCGCATGGCGATCGGCATGCGGCGACCGGTCCCGAAAGCACGGGTCGTCACTTTCAATCCGGGCGCGGCCTGGCGCCGTTTGTATTCGTTGAGGTGAATCAGGCGGACGATGGAGCGGACCGTCTCGCGGTCGTAGCCGTGGCCGACGATCTCGTCGACGCTCATGTGTTCTTCCACCCGCAACCGCAGAATGCCATCGAGCAGCTCGTAGGGGGGCAGGCTGTCCTGGTCGGTTTGGCCCGGGCGCAGTTCCGCCGTGGGGGCCCTGCGGATCGTGTTCTCCGGTATGATCGGCCGCTCCCGGTTTATGTAGGCCGCCAGCTGGTACACCACGGTCTTGGGCACGTCGGAGATGACCGCGAGTCCGCCCGCCATGTCGCCGTAGAGCGTGCAGTATCCGACGGCAAGCTCGGACTTGTTCCCGGTGCTGAGGACCAGGTGGCCGAACTTGTTCGACAGCGCCATCAGGATGTTGCCGCGCATGCGGGCCTGCAGGTTTTCCTCGGTGGTGTCCTGCGCGAGGCCGGCGAAGGGATGGGCCAGGAGCCGGAGATACTCGGAGAACACCGATTGAATCGGAATCACCTGGAAAGAGATCCCGAGGCTGGAGGCCAGGGCGCGGGCGTCGTCGTGGCTCTCGGGGGCCGAATAGACGGAGGGCATGGAGACGCCGTGCACCTTGTCGGGGCCCAAGGCGCGTGCGGCAACACACGCGGTCACGGCGGAATCGATCCCGCCGCTCAACCCGAGCACGGCCGAACTGAACCCGCACTTGCGGGCATAGTCGCTCGTTCCGGTCACAAGCGCGTTCATCAGGTCAGCCATAGGCTCGGGGGCGACGTAACCGCGGTCCTCTTTGGAGTCGGGATCGACGACATACAACCCCTCGACAAAGCTGCCCCCCTGGCAGAGCACGTTGCCGCTGCAGCCCACGGCCAGACTGTTCCCGTCGAACAGAATGTCGTCGTTGCCGCCGACCAGGTTGACATACAACAGGGGAACTCGGTGCTTCCGGACGTGCTCCGAGAGCATCCTGAAGCGCGCGGCTGGCTTGTGCATCTCAAAAGGGGACGCCGAGAGGTTGATCAGCAACTCCGCGCCCTTCTCGACCTGGAACCGAATCGGATCGATCGGGTACATCCGCTTCGGCCAGAAGGCCTCGGCGTTCCATGCATCCTCACAGATGGACACCCCGATCGAACGCCCCCGGAACCGAACGAGGTTGTTCTCGAACCCTTCCTGGAAGTACCGGTCCTCGTCGAAGACGTCGTAGGTGGGCAGGAGCATCTTGTGGTACACCGACTGGACCCGGCCGTCGAAGGCAAAGGCCGCAGCGTTGAAGAATTCCCTCCCTTGTTGGCTCCGGTTGTGGTCGGCGAAGCCGACAAGCACGGCGACCTCGTCGGAGCGAAGGGCGATCTCTTCGAGCGCCCTCAGGTTGGAGTCAACGAAGCCGTGGAGGGACAGGAGGTCGCGCGGCGGGTATCCCGTCAGGCAGAGTTCGGGAAAAACGACCAAGTCCGCTCCCAGGCGGTGGGACCTGCGCATATAATCCAGCACCCGGTCCTTGTTGCCGTCAACGTCGCCGACGACCGTGTTGATCTGCGCCATCGCGATGTGCATGAGAGCCTCTGCCTCGTCGCTTCATTCCTTGGGGAAACTGGCGTGCCAGGCGGTCGCCTGCTCGAAGCCGTACGCGGCCCGCAGGACGGTGGCTTCGTCCATCGGCCGGCCGATCAGCTGCAGACCGGCAGGGAGCCCGTCCGACGCAAGACCGCAAGGGAGCGAGATGGCGGGGAAACCGGTGAGGTTTGCGGGCCGGGTCAGGCGGAGCAGTGCGAGCCGCACGTCCTCGAGTCCCCTCCCGGTGGTGACCTCCTTAGCCTCGATTGCCGGAGCGGTCACGGGCAGGGTCGGGGCTACGAGCACATCCACATTTTCCATGCTCGCCAGAAAGGCGCTTCGATACTCGGCCCGGCGGCGCTGGGCGTGGAGGTACGCCACCACCGTCATCCCTTTGCAGGACTCCAAGCGCGACCGGAGATCGCCGCCGTAGTCGTCCGGCCGCTTCCCGAACCAGTCCCAGTGATAGGCCAGCGCCTCTCCTACGGTCACCTCCCCGGCCAGCGCCGCCGTTTCGGACATCATCTTTAGGCTGACCTCGCGCAGTTCCCCGCCCGCACCCTCGATCTGCCCGATCGCCGCGAGCGTCAGTCGCCGGACTTCCGGCTGCAGGCGATCGAAGAAGTATTGACGCGGGATGCCGATGCGGAGCCCTGTCAGTCCCCTGTTGAGTCCGCGCGTGAACGTCTCGCGGCGCGAGCCGACGCTGGCAGGATCCCGCGGATCGGCCCCGGCGATCGCCTCGAGCAGGATGGCCGCGTCACGGACACACCGGGAAATCGGTCCGGCATGGTCCAGGCTCGTGGACAGGGGAATTACGCCGTGCAGTGGGACGCGCCCATAGGTCGGTTTCAGCCCGACGCAGCCACAGGCCGCCGCGGGTATCCGGATGGAGCCGCCGGTGTCGGTCCCGAGCGAGGCCAGGCTGAGGCCGGCAACAACCGCAGCGGCGCTTCCGCCGCTTGAGCCGCCCGGGATGCGGTCGTGGGCCCAGGGATTGTGGACGGGGCCGTAATGGGGGTTGATGTTTGTCGCCCCGAAGGCGAACTCATGCAAATTCGTTTTTCCCAGCAGGACTGCCCCGGCCTGAAACACCCGGTCCACCACGCACGCGTTCTCCTCAGGTTCAAAGCGGCGCAGGATCCTGGACCCGGCTGTAGTCCTGATGCCACGGGTGTAGAAGAGATCCTTGAGGCACAGGGGGATGCCGTGCAGGGGGCCGCGGTATTCCCCCTGTGCAATTTCCTTTTCGGCCGCCTTGGCCTGCCTTCGGGCGAGGTCGGCGGTCACGGTGATGAAGGCGTTCAGTTCGGGCTGCTGCTTCTCGATCCGCGCGAGCAGGAAGTCGGTGAGTTCAACCGGCGAGAGCCTGCGACGGCGGATGAGCGGGTGCAGGCGAGCAATGGTCAGGTTGGCGTCGTTGGCAAGATTCATCGCCCCTCTCCCGATTTGACCCATGGATAGGCCCGGGCGCGCCCGGGCCTCTTAACGTACCATGTCCTGAGGGCGATTGCATCCGCGGGCCGCGCCCCGCCCGGGGCGGCCCGCCGCCTGCTACAGCCTTTCGAGGTGCGGGTCCTCCTCGATGACCGGCCTCGATTCGACGCGGGAGAGCATCAGGGCGGCAATCATCGCCGCCACAAAGACGCCCGCGACGAGGGCCATGATGTAGGTGCGCAGCCGCTGCACGGGGTGGAGCACCCCGGCCACTCTTTCGCTCCCGACCACGATCCAGTTCAAGTGAGGGTACAACTGGGGAAAGCTCCGCTGCGTCAGCCCGAACACTGAACCGGGGGGATTCGTCGACAGGAAATAGGACTTTGATTT
Organism: uncultured Acidobacteriota bacterium; assembly: GCA_963773605.1. Taxonomy (GTDB): domain Bacteria; phylum Acidobacteriota; class UBA6911; order UBA6911; family UBA6911; genus CAVZBT01. Next base: position 271,785 of record CAVZBT010000013.1, on the reverse strand, counting down.
GTCCCGGGCGTTGAGGATGTCGAGGGTTGACGGGTACACGCTCTGGCGCAGGCTGCTGTAACCCGGGGCGGAGATCACATCGCCGCGTGCGTGGATCAGGGCAAGGGTCGCGCCCGGCCCGACCTCGATCGAACCGATCAGGGAATCGATCCCCTGCAGGTTCATCGAAACCCGGATGATGCCGACCACGCCCCCCTCGGGCTCGATGAACGGCTGGGCCACATCCATCATGTACGACTTGGCCTGGTCGTCATAACGGGCGTCGCCGATATAGACCGAGCCGCGAAACCCGTCGCCATAGGTCTCCTTCCACCAGGCCTCGTGCGCCCAGTAGTACGCGGGGCTCTTCGAAGTCGCAGCCACCAGCCGGCCCAGGAAATCGGTAACGACAATGTCGCGATAGTACTGGTTGACTGCGATGTAGCGCCGCAGGAAATTCGAGCCAGGGTTCTCCATGACGGCTTTCACGATCGGAGCGCCGCGGTCGCCGGAGCGCCACGCGGCCTCCATCCGGGGAATGGATTTGCGCACCTCGAACAGGTTGCCCGCCAGGTCGAGGTTGCCTTTGGCGACCGCCCCGCGCAGCACGTCCACCTCCGTGAGGCCCGCAACTGCTATGATTTGGTTTTGCAGATAGCCGTTGACCGAGCTGAAGGCGGTTTCCGCCATGTTGCTGAGGTGGGACCCGGTCGCGGCGATTTCGACGCCGGCGTGGCTGGTAAACAGCCACCAGATCCCCAACAGGATCGGGATGGCGGCGAGGACGAGCAGGATGGAAGAAGTCCTGAAGTCGACCTTTACGGTTGAGTCCTTGACAGAGTCGCTCATATGTCCTCCCATGTGGGACGGAAGGCGGGGCGAGGGCGGGGCCATTCGAGGGAGGCACGCGATCGGGGAATGGCGTCGACCCACCCCAGGGGAAACACGTGCTTCGTAACGCTATAATACACCCGGTGGAGGGGCCGGCGGGAAAACCCGTGGCACCTGTGCGCGAGTTTGAAGCGCTCCAGGATGAGGTTATCCGTTGCCGGAAATGCGCCCGCCTGGTGGCATGGCGTGAGCGGGTCGCTGCCGAGAAGGTGCGGCGCTTCAAGAATGAGCCGTACTGGGGCCGGCCCGTACCGGCGTTCGGCTCGGCCGACGCGGCGCTGGTGGTCGTGGGCCTTGCCCCGGCCGCGCACGGCGGCAACCGCACGGGTCGGATGTTCACCGGCGATCGCAGCGGCGACTGGATGTTTGAGGCGCTCCACCGTTTCGGGTTCGCCACCCAACCTCGTTCCATCGGCCGTGACGACGGGCTGGAACTGCGGAACTGCCTGATCACCGCCGCAGTCCGGTGCGCCCCGCCGGACAACAAGCCGCTCCCTGTCGAGATGGAAACGTGCCGCGCGTACCTGCGAGCGGAACTGGTCCTCCTCCCCTCGGCGCGCGTCGTCGTCACGCTCGGGCAGATCGGATTCCGCGCCTTTCTGAGGGCCTGGCACGAGTCCGGCAGGCAACAGCCACAGCCCGCCCCCCGCTTCGGTCACGGATGCGAATTCAGGCTGGCGGGCGGCATCACGCTGATCTCGTCCTACCACCCCAGCCAGCAGAACACGCAAACCGGGAGACTGACACGCGAGATGTTCCACGCCATCTTCGGCCGGGCGCGCAAGATCGTGGACGGGGTCGGCCGGAACCGATAGGCGGACCGGGGTGGCCCTGTGGTCGCGCGCACCGGGGCCCACGTCGACCCGCGCCCGTTGATTATTTTGCCGGATATGGGCAGAATTGCAGCTTGGTCCAATCCCGAACAAACTTTCCGCCCCAATGTCACGCTGGGGCCGGACGGAGAGGCGGCAACTTATGAGCAAAAAATGGTCCGGTGCGTTCGTGCTGGTGTGCCTTGTCCTTGCGTGCCCCACGATCTGGTCGGCGGGCACCGATTCCGTAGTCGGCAAATGGCTGGTCCATGCGGAAACTCCGCAGGGCCCGCTCGAGCTGGCATTCGATCTGACGATGGACGGGGACCGGCTGGTCGGGACCGTGACCGTGCTTGAGAGCGTTATCACCGCCTCGGCACTCAAGTTCGAGGATCCCCAGCTCACGATGCAGATCAATCTCATGGGAGCCGACTACAAGCTGGCGGGAGCGCTCCAGGACGGAAAGCTCTCCGGAAATTGGGAGCAGATCGGCGGAGAAATGAAGGGCGCCTGGACGGCGGAGCGCCCCGCGACACCGGCCGCGCCGGCCGCCTCCGCCCCCGCCAAACCGGGCACCGCGGGAATCGAAGGGACGTGGAACTCGGTCGCGATCACGCCCGATGGCGATCTTGCATTCACCCTCGAACTGAGGCTGTCGAGCACTGCGGTAGAGGGGAAGATCACTTCCGGCAGCACGAGCGTACCGCTAAAGGGAACGTTTACCGACAACAAAGTGAGTTTCCAGGTCGAGCACTCCGGCGGTTTATACCGCCTCGAGGCGACTCTCGCCGGCGACAAGCTCACGGGCAAATGGTCGGCGGTCGACGGCACCGACGGCGGAGTCTGGTCCGCCGACCGCGGCCGGCCGTGAGGGGGACGCCGGCGGCAATGCACGAGGCCCAACCGAAGCAGCCCCGGGACCCATGACCCAGGAATCAAGGATACCGGCGCACCTGCTGGCCAAAACGGAGTTGTCCGAAGGCCTGGCCATCTTCCGCTTCGGCCTGCAGCGGGACTTTCAGTTCAAGCCGGGCCAGTACGCGACCCTGTGGTTGAGCCATCACGGCAAGACGATCCCCCGCCCGTACTCGATCGCCTCCTCCCCCTCCGAGACGCGCGTACTCGAGTTCTATATCAACCTGGTGACCGAGGGGCGCCTCACCCACTCGCTGTGGGATCAGGAGGTCCTGAAGGGACTGCAAAACGGCGACCCCGAAACGGCGGTCGCCATCACCGGCCCCAAGGGCAAATTCGTGCTCGACCCGGAGGATCGGCGCGACCTCGTATTCGTCGCCTCCGGGACCGGCCTGGCCCCCTTCATGAGCATGATCCGGAAGCTCAACGAGGACTTCGTGTCTGGTCCGGAGAGCTTCCGGCCGCGCCGTGTGGTCGTGGTTCACGGCGTCAGTTACTCGAGCAACCTGGGCTACCACCAGGAGCTTTCGGGGCTCGCCTCGGAGAGCCTGCGGCATCCCGGGCGCAAGCTGGGCCTGCTGTACCTGCCCACGATCAGCCGCCCAAATATGGACGCGGCCTGGACGGGACTGAAAGGGCGCGCCGAGCAGCTGTTCGAGCCGCTGCCACTGGTCGGCTCCCTGACACTCGGCCTTGCGGGAATCGTGCGCGGCATGATTGTCACCATGGTGCGCCCCGAGACCCACGCAGTGTACGCCTGCGGGCACCCGGGCACGGTCGACAGCGTGTCGCGCACCCTCGCGGCGCGCGGCTTCAGGCCCGATGTCGACGTCAAACGCGAAAAGTACTACCCCTAAAACCGGGGACTGGGTGTTGGGCGTCGGGGTTGGTCCAATGCCGGACCCCGACAAACCGAAACCCAAGAGGTATGATGCCATCCGTTATCAGGCAGTGACCAATCGCCTGAATTACATCAATTACGGGTAAGGTCCTAACCGAGGTAGCCATGAAACGATCTCAGATCAACGCCGCCATCCGTTCCGCCCGCCGAGCTTTCCTGGGCGCCGGGTGGGCGCTTCCCCCCAAGCCGCGCTGGGACGTCACCGATTTCGGTCTGGGCCGTTTTCCGGAGCGCGGGCTCGTGCTGCTGAACCTGGCGGAGGAGCCGGAGTATTGCGAGAAGCTGATGTTTGCCGCCGCGGGCCAGCGGACGCCGGCCCACGGTCACGGCACCAAGAAGGAGGATATCATCGTACGCAGCGGCGCGCTCCGCATCCAGCTCTGGAACGGCGTACCAGGCCGGGATGCCGGTACGGTGGCGGTGCGGGTCAATGGCGAGCAAACGGAATTCCCGACCGGCAGCGTCGTCGACCTGCGAGCCGGAGAACGCATCACGCTTCGGCCCGGCGTGTACCACGAGTTTTGGCCGTCGTCGGACGACGGCTGCGTCATCGGCGAGGTCTCCACCGCCAACGACGATGCGCATGACAACTATTTCGCGGACCCCGCCATCGGCCGCTTCCCGGCCATCGATGAGGACGAGCCTGCCCTCGCCAGGCTCGTGAGCGAACCGGGGACGGGCCGCGAGTAAAATCGGCGCTGCCCCGCTACCAGGCGCCGGGAGAACGTCACGACCCGGGAAGCGGTGCCTCCGCACTGCGTTCGCTGAGCGGTGACCCACTCGTGTCTCAATCGCGACCGGATTCACCGGATTCGTCTGTGTTTGCATTTGGCCGCGCCACTCTGCATTATAAGGGGTTCCGCGAGCCCGATATGATCGTCGCCGTCGATGAAATCATCCCGTACGGAAAGGTCGCCTTCGCCCCGGTAGGCGGGCTGAGATGGTACTCGGCCCCGAAGCTCCGCCCCGAGGATGTCCGCGATGCGGATGCTTTGATCGTCCGGTCGGTAACGCGGGTCGACGCCGGGCTTCTCGAGGGGAGCTCGGTCCGGTTTGTCGGCACCGCATCGATCGGGACCGACCATATCGATCTCCGTTATCTCCGTGCGCGGGGTATCCGCTTCGCCAACGCTGCCGGGAGCAATGCCAATTCGGTGGCGGAGTACGTTTCCGCGTCTCTGCTGGTCGTCGGCCGGCGCAGGGGATGGACGCTCTCCTCGAAATCCCTGGCCGTGATCGGAGTCGGCAACGTGGGCACGCGCGTCGCCGAAAAGGCACGGGCCCTGGGGATGCGGGTGCTGCTGTGCGACCCGCCCCTGCGCGATTCCACCGGCGACCCGCACTACGGCAAGCTGGAGGACGTACTCGGGGCCGACATCCTGACCCTCCACGTCCCGCTGACCACGGAGGGACCGTACCCGACCCGCGGCATGATCGGGCGGGACGTGCTGAACCGCCTCCGCGAGGACCAGTTCATCATGAATTCCGCGCGCGGCGCCGTGATCGAAGGCGGCGCCCTCAAGGAGGCGCTCCGCGCGCGACGGATAGCCGGGGCCGCGCTCGACGTATGGGAGAAGGAGCCGCGCATCGACTACGAATTGGTCGATCTGGTCGATCTCGCGACGCCCCACATCGCCGGCTATTCCCTCGACGGCAAGGTGCGCGGCACCGAAATGATGTTCCAGGAGCTCTGTCGGTTCTTCGGTCTCGCCCTTCGCTGGAACACCGACTCGATCTATCCTCCGACGCAGGCGCTCTCACCAAACGAGGGGCCTGGAGTTCAGGACGAGACCGCTTCGGTCGTGCTGCGGGCCTACGACATCCTGAAGGACGACGCACGGCTCCGCGCAGCCCGCAACGCACCTCCAGACGCAGCCGCTCAGAAGTTCGACGACCTGCGCAACTATTACGCGTACCGCCCCGAGTTCCGGCACTTCACGGTAGCGGTGCCGGACCCCGCCGGGCCGCTCGGTCGCGTTCTGATCGGCCTCGGATTCCGGGTCGCGTCCGCGGCGCCCGCAGTGGAGGCGCCCTAGCATGGTCGCAACGCATCCCGTGCTGGATATCCTGTGCTGGGCGTTCCTGCTCCCGACCGTCGGCGGCTCCGTGTATGCCCTGCTGTCGCTCCTCGCTGTGATCCGCCTGCGGATCCGCCAGAAGCGCGACGCCCCCGCCCCGCCCTGCACCTGGCCCGCCGTGACCGTACTGAAGCCGGTGTATGGGATCGAGAAGAACCAGCGCGCCAACCTGCGCAGCGCCTGCCTGCAGGACTACCCGGAGTACCAGGTCGTTTTTTCGGTGCAGCAGAAGAACGACCCGGCCCTACCGCTGCTCCACGATTTGCAGCGCGAATTCGGCAGCGATCGGGTGACGGTGGCGGTCGAAAACTTCGTGGCGGGGCCCAACGGAAAAATCAACAACCTCATCGGCGGTTTGCGCCACGCGCGGCACGACGTGCTGGTCATCAGCGACAGCGACGTGAACCTGAAGCCGGACTATCTCCAGGCTATCGTCGCCCCGCTCACCGATCCCGACGTCGGCTGCGTCTGCACCTTCTACAAGGGAGCGTGTGCCGACACGTGGTACGAAAAGCTCGAACTGCTCACCCTGAATGCGGACTTCATGGCCAACGTCGTCTTCGCGCACATCACCGGCGCATCGAGGTTCTGCCTGGGAGCGTCGGTCGCGCTTCGTCGCGCGACGCTCGAGAGCATCGGAGGGCTCGAGACTCTGGCGGACTATCTCGTGGAAGACTACGAGATGGGGCGCCGGATCTGGTCCACGGGGAAGAAGGTGGCCATCGTCCCGTACTTCGTCGATACCATGGTCGATCTCAAGTCCCCCACGCAATGGTGGAATCACCAGGTCTATTGGGACCAGAACACGCGGGCTGCGAGACCGTTCGCCTTCTTCGCAACGGCGCTCATCCGCTCCACGCCTTTTGCGCTACTGTACGCATTGCTGCGCACGGGCGCCCTCGGAGTGGCGACGCTCGTCGCCGCCGTGGCGGTACGGACCGTGACGGCGGCCGTGATCCTCGGCTGGGGCTTCAAGGACCGCGAAGGACTGAAAAGCGTCGGGCTGCTGTTCTTCAGGGACGTGGCCTCGCTCGTCTCCTGGCTGCTGGCCTTCACCAAGCGGACGACGATCTGGCGCGGTTCCGAATTCGTGCTGAAGCGCAACGGCCGCCTTGTGGCTCGCGGGGCCGGGTCGTGAGGCGGATCATCGTCACCGGCGACGACTTCGGCCTGGCTGTGCCGGTAAACGAGGCAATCGAAGAGGCGCACCTCCAAGGCATCCTGACGGCGGCGAGCCTGATGGTCTCGGCCGAAGCTGCAGCCGACGCGGTCGCAGCGCGCCCGGCGGATCCCGAGCCTGCGCGTCGGGCTGCACCTGGTCCTCGTCGAGGGGCGGCCCGTGCTCCCGCCGGAAGCCGTCCCGGACCTGGTGAATGCACGCGGCGACTTCTCGAAGAACCTGCTGTGGGCGGGCATCAACTTCTTTTTCCGCCCGGGAATCCGGAGACAGATCGAAGCGGAGATGCGGGCCCAGTTCGAGGCCTTCCGCAGGACGGGCCTCCCGCTGGATCACATGAACGCCCACAACCACATGCACCTTCACCCGACCATCCTCGGGGCCACGCTCCGGGTCGGACGGGAATACGGGTTGCGCGCGGTCCGGGTGCCGTACGAGCCTCCGTTGCGCTCCTGGCGGGCTTCCCGGAACTCGCCCGCGGCGCGGGCAGCCGGCTGGCTTTTCCTCGCACCCTGGAGGGCGCTCCTTAAGGCGAGGCTCAGGCGCGGCCGCCTGCGGTACAACGACTTCCTGTTCGGCATGTTCGACAGCGGCGCCATGCGTTCGGATCTCGTGCGGGCACTGCTCCGGGAACTTCCGGAAGGGGTCACGGAAATCTACTTCCACCCGGCGACACGTCGGTGTCCGGCACTTGACCGCACCATGCCCGGCTACGATCACGAAGGGGAGTTCCGGGCCCTGACCCAGCCCGGTCTCCGGGCCGAACTGCAACGGGCGGGGGTCAAGAGGATCGCGTTTAGCGATCTCTGACCCGTGCGCTGTGCCTTTACCTGAGAACGGGAGCGCTTATGTTCCGAGTACTTGTGGCGATGACGGTCGCGGCGGCGTCCGCGGCCGTGGGGCAGATTCTGGTCCGGCGCGGCATGCAGCAGGTCGGCAGCCTGGAGACGTGGTCTCCCGTGCCGCTGGCGGTGTACTTCTGGCACGCCCTCACCAACGGGTATGTGATCGTCGGAACGGTGCTTAACGCCATTTTCTATTTCCTGTTCCTCGCGGCGCTCTCCTGGACGGACGTTACGGTCGCGCTGCCGATGACGGCGATCGAGTATGCCTTCGCGGCCGTGCTGGCGATCGTCATACTCCACGAGGCGGTGTCCCCCATGCGATGGAGCGGTATTGCGCTCGTAGCGGCCGGCGTTATACTCATCGCGCTGGGAGGGGGCGAGACGTAGTTCGTGTCTGACTGTTCTGATTCAAGTTCATGCTCGGTCAAAACCCATATACTCAAGGACATATTCATGACGGAACAAAAATCCGACCTGGCTGCCGAAGCGCAGAAGAAGGTGCCTGCGGCCAAGATCCAGTTCCTGCCCGAAGACCGCGCCTGGATCGCCGAGAAGATCCAGGAGGTGCTGGCAACCGGGCAGCTCACGCTGGGCAAGTACGGGGCGGAGTTCGAGCAGAAGTTCGCCGAACTCTGCGGCGTACGCCACGCGATCGCCGTCAACAGCGGCACCAGCGCACTGGAAATCATCCTCAGGGCCCTCGGAGTCGACGGGAAGGACGTGCTGGTCCCGACCAACACTTTCTTCGCCACCGCCGCAGCGGTGGTCCATGCCGGGGGCAACCCGGTCCTGGTGGACATGGAGCCCGAGTCGCTCGCGCTCGACCCCGCCGACGTCGAAAGGAAGCTCACACCGCGGACGGCCGGGATCGTCGTCGTGCACATCGGGGGGATCGTGTCGCGGTATGTGCCGGCCCTCGTCGACCTGGCCGCGCGCAAGGGGATGTGGCTGGTCGAAGATGCCGCCCACGCGCACGGGTCTTCCCTGGACGGGACCGCAGCCGGGGCCTTTGGAGTAGCGGCGGGCTTCAGCTTTTACCCTACGAAGGTCATGACTTCCGCCGAGGGCGGCATGATCGTCACCGGCGACGCCCGCATCGCCGAGGAAGCGCGGATCTACCGCGACCAGGGTAAGGCGAGTTTCACCCAGAACGCCCATGTCCGCATGGGGTACAACTGGCGCATGTCCGAACCGCACGCCATCATCGGGCTCCGCCACCTCCTGCGCCTCCCCGGCATGATCGCCGATCGTCAGGCGATCGCCCGGATCTATGACGAAGCTCTGGGACAATTCTCCGGGCTGCGCGCCGTGCGCACTCCCCCGGGCGGGGTCTGCAACTACTACAAGTACATCGCGGTCCTGAGCGAAAACCGCGACCGGAAAGCGCTCAAGGGCTTGCTGCGGGAACGCTACGGCGTCTCCCTCGCCGGGGAGGTATACGAGGAACCCTTGCATAAGCAGCCCGTCTTCGCCCGGTACCATTCGGGGCCGCTGCCCGTATCCGAAGATTTGTGCGCCCGGCATATCTGTTTACCGGTATTTTCCGGGATGCAGGAGAGCGAAGCGCAGCAGGTCCTCCAGGCACTTGCGGCCGTCATCAGTTAAGGGGAACTCACATGGCTAAGGCTGTTGTTACCGGCGGAAGTGGATTCATCGGATCGCACGTGGTCGACGCACTTAAGGACGCAGGCCACGAGGTCACCGTCCTCGATTACCGGGTGATGCCGCACAGGAGCGACGTCACATTCGAAAACGTCGACCTGATGGACCTCTCCTCGGTGCTTTCGGCGACCCGTGGCGCACAGCACATTTTTCACCTGGCGGCCGTTTCAAACGTGAATTATGCGTACAAATATCCCGTCTACACCACCTCGCTCAATGTGGTCGGCACCGCCAACGTGCTCGAGGCCGCCCGCATCCACGGCAACGCGCGCGTGTACATGGCATCCACGGTCTGGGTGTACAACGGCTCTCCAAACGGCGAGCCCGTGGACGAGGCGACTCCTTTCTACCTCGACGGGGCCGGGCACATCTACACGTCGACCAAGATGGCGTGCGAGATGCTCTGCCACAACTACCACCAGCTGTACAAAGTCCCGTTTACCGTCCTCAGGCTCGGGATACCGTATGGGCCGCGGATGCGGGAGGAGCTCCTGATTCCGATCTTCATCAAGAAGGCGCTCAACGGCGAGCCGCTTACCATCGCGGGCAAGGGGAGCCAGTATCGCAACTTCATCTACGTCCGCGATCTCGCCGACGCCCATGTCCTGGCGATGTCCGAAGGCGCGGCCAACCGGACCTACAACCTGGAGGGAACTCGCAAGGTCACCGTCCTGGAAGTGGCCGAAGGGATCCGGCGCAACGTCGGGGACCACGTCCGCATCGAGTTCGTCCCGGAGCGCCCGGGCGATTTCGGGGGGAAGCAGGTTTCCGCAAAAAAAGCCCAGGCCGAACTCGGCTGGAAACCCGCGGTGGAGTTCGACGACGGGTTGCGGCAAACGGTCGAATGGTTCCGCGCGAAGTGGCGCTAGCAGGCGCCGTCGATTGACTCGATTCTCGCCGGGGTCTCCCTCTGCGGTCTTAGCACTGTTGCCCGGAAGGGGAACAACGTCGGGATCGGAGGACGCTGCCGGCAGGGCCTGCCGATCCAGTGATGCGGCAAGCGGTGGCGAGGGCCCGCACTTTTGTACCTTCGCGGCTCGGCGGTGCCGTTCTCTCACAGCTTTGAGCTCACCCACCTTAAGCTGCCCGTGGACGGCATGGTATCCTTTCTGGGTAGCTGTGGATTGCGGAAATGCATGAACTGGCGCTCGCGCAGAATATATTGAACATCGTGGAGCAGTACGTCCCGGCCGCCAGAGCGCCGGACGTGAGGGCCGTCCGTGTGCGTGTGGGCAACCTGGCCGGGGTCGTGCCCGATTCGCTCGATTTCTGCTTCGGCGCCATTGTCGGTGGCACGCCATGGCAGTCCGCGAAACTGGACATCGACAGGGTGGCGGCCAGGGCGGCGTGCCGTGCCTGCTCGATCACTTTCGAGATTGAAGACCTGGCGTTCGTCTGCCCTTCCTGCGGCAGCCTCGACGTGGAGCTGGTGTCGGGGATGGAACTCCAAGTGCTCGAGGTGGAAATGACGGATGAACCCGCCGAGGTGTCATGAGCGTAGTCACGATTGAACGCAAGGTGCTGGAGAAAAACGACGAGATCGCCCAGCAAAACCGGAGCCTCTTCGAGCGCGCCGGCCTGTTCGTTTTCAACATCGTCAGCTCCCCGGGGGCCGGCAAGACGAGCATTTTGGAGCGCACGCTCAACGAATTGAACGGCGCGCCACGGGTGGCGGTCATCGAAGGGGACGTGCAGACCGATCTCGACGCGCAACGCGTCGCGCGGTACCGTGTGCCCGTGGTCCAGATCGTCACCAACGGCGCCTGTCACCTTGAAGCGCGGCTCGTACACGAAGCGTTGCAGAAGCTCGATCTCCCCCAGCTCGACATGCTGATCATCGAGAATGTCGGGAACCTCGTCTGCCCCGCCAACTATGACCTGGGCGAAGCACTCAAGGTGGTGGTTCTCAGCACGACGGAGGGGGACGACAAACCGCTCAAGTACCCGGCGATGTTCCGGAACGCCTCGGTCCTGATCATCAACAAGATCGACCTCCTCCCGTACGTGAACTGCGATGTCGCCGCACTGCGGCGCAACGCCATGCAGATCAACCCGGTCCTTACCGTGTTCGAGATGTCGTGCACGACTGGCGCGGGCATTCCCGAATGGTGCGGCTGGCTCCTCCAACGGGTCGCCCCCGCACGGAGACCGGGCGCGAAGGAAATTAACCCTGCCTCATGAGCGGCGCCTGGGGACAAAGGAGTAGTGCGATGTGCCTGGCAGTACCTGGAAAAGTCATCAGCATCGAAGGGACGGATCCCATCCTGCGCTGCGGCAAGGTCAGTTTCGGCGGGGTGCTCAAGACCATCAACCTCGCCTATGTCCCCGAAGCCGGCATAGGCGACTACGTATTGGTTCATGTGGGGTTTGCCATCAGCGTCGTCGACGAAGCCGAGGCGCAGCAGGTTTTCGAGTACCTGCGGCAGATGGGCGATCTCGCCGATTTGGGGGAGTCGCGGTCTGATGAAGTTCGTTGACGAGTATCGCGACCCGAAGGCGGCGAGGGGATTCGCAGACGCGCTTCGCCAGGTGACCACGAGGCCGTGGATTTTGATGGAGATCTGCGGCGGACAGACGCACGCGATCGTGCGCTTCGGCATAGACGAACTGCTGCCGCAGGAACTGACCCTCGTGCACGGCCCTGGCTGCCCCGTGTGTGTCACCCCTCTCGAGCTGATCGAGAAGGCGATCGAAATCGCGGCGACCCCGAACGTGATCTTCTGCTCCTTCGGGGACATGCTGCGCGTCCCCGGGGTAGAGAGGGATCTGCTAACCGTCAAAGCCGCGGGGGGCGACATCCGCATCGTCTACTCGCCGCTCGATGCGCTGCGGGTCGCGGTAGAAAACCCCGACAGGGAGGTGGTCTTTTTTGCCGTCGGGTTTGAGACGACGGCCCCTGCCAACGCCATGGCCGTGTTCCAGGCGGCACGACAAAGGGTGCGCAATTTCTCGCTCCTCGTTTCGCATGTGCTCGTGCCCCCCGCGATGGAGGCCATCCTGTCCTCACCGTCGAACCGCGTCCAGGGGTTCCTGGCTGCGGGACATGTCTGCGCGGTGATGGGGTGGGAGGAATACGAACCGATTGCGCACCAGTACAGGGTTCCCATCGTAGTCACCGGTTTCGAACCCCTGGACATACTTCAGGGCATCTACCTTTGTGTGAAGCAGCTCGAAGAGGGGCGCGCCGAAGTCGAAAACCAGTACACCCGCACCGTCCGGCGCGATGGCAACCGGACGGCGCAGGAGCTGATCCACCGCATTTTCCGCGTGGTCGCGCGCAAGTGGCGGGGTATCGGGCCAATACCGCAGAGCGGCCTGGGGCTGCAGCCCGAATATGCCGCATTCGACGCCGAGCGCCGCTTCGACGTGGCCGACCGCGCGCTGGACGAACCGGCAGCATGCATCAGCGGCCTCGTTCTTCAGGGCGTCAAGAAGCCGCATGAGTGTCCGGTATTCGGCACCCTTTGCACGCCGGAGCACCCGCTCGGGGCTCCCATGGTTTCGTCCGAGGGGGCCTGTGCCGCGTATTACCGTTACCGCAGGATACGGCTGCAGACACCGGAAACCCTGACCCCGAGCCGATGAGTCGCTAATCCCTCGCCCCCTTGACGAATCTACAGGGTGCTGGAGCGGACCAGGTTCAGGAACGGGACCGGGTAGGTGCCCATCCACACCAGGATCACAGTCAACGCCGCAAGCAGCAAGCCGTCGCCCAGGGAAATCCGCAGTACCGGACGCCTGTCCGCGTCCGCGAGGTAAAGGATGACGATGACCCTGAGATAGTAGTAGAGCCCGATGACGCTGGTCACCGCCAGGGCGAGGACGAGCCACCACGCCGCCGCCGAGGCGCCCGCGGCCACGACATAGAATTTCCCCAGGAAGCCGGCCGTCAGCGGTATCCCGGCAAGGGACATCATCATGGCTGTCATCACCCCGGCGAGGGCGGGATTGCGCCAGAACAGTCCCCGGTAATCTTCCAGGCGGTCGGCGTCGCGTTCGCGCTTCGAGACCGCCGTCACGACCCCGAGCGCACCGAGTGTCGTGACGAAATAGGCCGCCAGGTAGAACATAACCGCCTGCTCGGCCATCGCCCCTCCGGCGAGGAAAGCGACCAACACGTAGCCCATGTGGGCGATTGACGAGTAGGCCAGGATACGCTTGATGTTTTCCTGCAGCAGGGCGAGGAGGTTGCCCACCAGCATCGACGCCACCGCAAGCCCGCTCAGGGCCACGAACACAGCCCCCTGCGCCCAGGCACCGTGGAAATAACGCAACAAGAGCGCGAACATCGCCCCCTTTGAGACCGTCGCCACGAACGCGGTGACGGGAGCGGGCGCCCCCTCGTACACGTCCGGGGTCCAGAGGTGAAACGGGACCAGGCCCAGCTTGAAGCCGAAACCTGTGAGGGTCAGGGCGAGTCCGCACAGCATCAGTGGGTCCGCCGGTGCAGTCCGCCCCTCAAACAGGGACGCCATTCTGGCGAAGGACATCGTGCCCAGTTGCGCATACACGAGAGCCATCCCGAACAGGAGAAAGGCGGTCGAGGAAGCGGCGAGCACCAGGTACTTGAGCCCGGCTTCCAGCGAGAGTCGTCGCTTGTGCAGGTAAGCGTTCAGGGCATACAGGGAAACGCTCAGGAGTTCGAGCCCCAGGAAGAACGAGGCGAAATGTGAGGCGGTCACCAGCACCACCGCGCCCGCGACCGCCACCAGCAGCAGGACGTAGAACTCTTCCGCCCTCACCTCCCTGCACTCGAAGTATCTATACGAAAACAGCGCAATGACGAACGTTGCAGCAACCAGTAGTCCGGTGAAGAACAGGGCATAGCGGTCGACAACGAGAAGGTCCGTTACCTGACGTGGGGCCACGGCCGAAGCGGGCCCAACTGCCAACAGGGCGGCCCCGAGCCCCGTCAGGGTAAGGCCGGCCGCCGCCAAGTGGCTGCGCCTTACCGCAATGGCGATCATGACGACGACGGCAGAAGCACCGAGAGTCATGACCGGCAGCAGGGCTGTGAAATCGGCCGAATTCACTGCGCACCTCCGGGGCCACGCGCCGCCGACTCCTGCGGAAGCGCCGGGAACGTTTCCATGGTGGCCGAGAACATCCTGAGAATGGGTCTCGGGTACAGCCCGATCCAGAGGAGGCTGAGGCTGAGCGCGGCGACCACCAGCATCTCCCGCGCGGAGAGGTCGGGGATCGACCAGTTTCGGGCATTTGGGCCGTGAAAGGCGCGCTGCACGATCTTCAGCGCATAGAATGTGGCGGCCCAGACCCCCACGGTGGCCAGCACCGCAAGTGTCGGGCTGGCCCGAAACGTCCCGATCAGGACCAGGAACTCGCCCACGAAGTCGCCGAGCCCGGGCAAGCCGAGCGAGGCCATCGCGAAGAACAGCCCCGCCCCGGCCAGCCTCGGTGTTGTCGCCCACAGCCCGCCCATGCGGTCCAAATCGCGCGTGTGCAGGCGTACCTGCATCGAGCCGACCAGGAAGAAGAGCGCGCCCGTGCTGAGCCCGTGGCAGATCATCTGCACGACGGCACCCTGAAGCGCCAACCGGTTCCAGGCAAAGATGCCGAGGAGAACGAAACCGAGGTGGCTTACGCTGGTATAGGCGACCAGCCTCTTCAAGTCTGTCTGGCCGAAAGCGACGATCGCGCCGTACAGGATGCCGATAACTCCCAAGACCATGGCGGCCGGAGCGAAATCGCGCGCCGCAGTCGGAAACAACGGCACGATGAAACGGAGAATTCCGTAGGCACCGGTCTTGAGCATCAACCCCGCCAGGATGATGCTGCCGGCCGTGGGAGCCTCGGTGTGCGCATCCGGCAGCCAGGTATGGACCGGAACGACCGGGAGTTTCACGGCGAACGCGATGAAAAAGCCGAGCATCAACCACATTCCCGTGCTCCCGGACATGGGCGTGTTCACGAGCTCGGCGAGTTGGAACGTGTATGTCCCGGTGCTTCGGTAGTGCAGAAAGTAGAGCCCCAAGATCGCGAGGAGCATCAGAAGGCCGCTGAGCTGGGTGAAAATAAAGAACTTGACCGCCGCATACACCCGCCGCTCGTGTCCCCAGAGTGCGATGAGGAAGTACATCGGCACCAGCATCAACTCCCAGGCAAAGTAGAACAGGAACAGATCGACGGCCAGGAAGACGCCGACAATCCCGGCCAGGATCCACATTAGGTTGAGGTGAAAGAAACCGACACCCTGGCGGATCTCGGACCATGAGGCCAGGACGGCGATTATCCCGAGGAAGAACGTCAACGCGACCAGCAGGAGGCTCAGGCCGTCAAGCGCGAGGTGAAAGCGGATGCCGAATTGTGGAACCCACGCGCGGTCCAGTTCGGCAATCCAGGGCCCGGCGGCGGCTCCCGAATGGTCCAGCCGCGGCAGGAAGGACACGAGCAGCCCGGCGCCCGCCGAGACGAGCGAGATCCAGCGCGCCGCGCGACTGCTCCAGCGCGCGGCAACCCACGCGAGCACCCCGGCGATCAGCGGGATGAGGATCAGCGACAGGAGGATCATCTGAACACCACGATGGCGACGAGAACGATCGATCCAAACGCAATACCCGCCGCATACCAACGGAGCCGTCCGTTTTCCGTGAGGGCTAGGGCGCGATGCGCACCGCGGCTCAAAACGCCGACCCCACCCCAGACGGCGTCGAAATAATCCGCCCGGACGACCCGCGCCAATGCGAGGAAGGGCCGGACGAAAATGCGTTCGTACAGCCAATCGAAGCCCCAACCCGATTGCCAGAAACGCCACAGCACGCCCGGGGTCCGCGCCCCGCCGGGCCGACCCGGCATTGCCCGACGCCTGAGGTAAACGAGGTACGCCGCATAGATCCCGGCCGCGACGGTGAGCGCGGCCGCGCCCCCGGATGCCCATTCGGGGACCATGACGCGGCTTTCGGCGGCCTCCGGCAGGGTTCCGCGCAAAAAGTCGGAGAACAACCGGATGTTCCCCATCCAGGCCGGCACATTGATGAAACCGGCCACGATGGAGAGGAAGCTCAGAACCACGACGGGGATGGTCATGGCTGGCCCCGGCCGGCGGGTGACGCGGGTCCGCTGGCGACCGAAAAAGACCACAAACACGAGGCGGAACGTGTACAGCGCGGTGAGGAGCACGCCAGCCATGCCCAGCGCCCACAGGCCCGGCCCTCCTGTCGGAGATGCCAGCGTTTCCCACAAAATCAGATCTTTACTGTAAAAACCCGCGGTCACGATGGGAACGCCGGCCAGCGCGGCCCCGCCGATAACGAAGGACCAGAACGCCACCGGGAGTTCCCTGCGCACCCCCCCCATCCGGAAGATGTCGTGCTCATGGTGCAACGCCTCGATCACGATGCCCGCGGCCAAAAACAGGAGCGCCTTGAAGAAAGCATGCGTCACAAAATGAAACATCGCCGCTGACCAGGCTCCCACCCCGAGGGCCAGAAACATGTAACCGATCTGGCTCATCGTCGAGTAGGCGAGGATTCGCTTGATGTCGAACTGGGTGAGGGCGCTGAAACCCGCGATGAGGAGCGTTGCCGCCCCGATGAGCGCGACGGCCCACTGCACCTGCGGCGCCAGGGCAAAAAGCGTGTGGGTGCGGGCGATGAGGTAGACGCCCGCCGTCACCATCGTGGCGGCATGAATCAGAGCGCTTGTCGGGGTCGGTCCCGCCATGGCATCGGGAAGCCACGTCTGCAGGGGCAACTGTGCCGATTTGCCGACTGCGCCGCCCAGCAGCAGCGCCGCGGCAGCGACGGCCGCAGACGAGCCCTGCGTCCAGTGTGCGCCGGCAGCGGCCATGAGCGCCTGGATGTCGAGCGTCCCGAGCCTGTGGAACAGCAAGAACAGGCCGACCGCCAGTGCCGTGTCGCCGACCCGCGTCACGATAAAGGCTTTGCGGGCCGCCCGGCCGTTCACCGGCTCGCGATACCAGAAACCGATCAGCAGGTAGCTGCAGAGCCCGACGCCTTCCCACCCGAGGTAAAGCAGCAAGAGGTTGTCCGCCAGGACGAGCACAACCATGGAGGCCACAAACAGGTTCATGTACGCGAAAAACCGGCTGTAGCCTTCGTCCGCGACCATGAATTCGATGGAGTACAGGTGGATGAGAAAAGAGACGAACGTGACGACGAGGATCATCACGAGCGAAAGCGGGTCGAGGTAAAGCGAAATGGCGGGCCGAAAACCGCCGACGTCGATCCAGGTCCAGAGGGTCTGGGTGAACGGGACCGACCCCGCGCTCGAGAGCCCTTGGGCCAGGACCAGCGCTATGGCGGACGACAGCCCGGTCGTGCTGCAGGCGATGACCGCCACGGCGCGGCGCGGCACGCGCGCCCCAAACAGGATCAGGGTCAGAGAGCCGGCCAGCGGCAGCGCGGGCACAAGCCAGAGCAATCCGAGCATTTCACCCTTTCATCACGCTCGCCTCGTCGGCGTCGAGCGACTTTTGCGCGCGGAACAGCTGAAGGGCCAGACCCAAACCAACCGACACTTCCGCCCCGGCCATCGCAAGGATGAACATGAACATCACCTGCCCATCGGGCTGCCCCCAACGCGACCCCGCGACGATGAAGGCCAGGCCGGCGGCGTTCAGCATCACCTCAACGGACATCAGGATAAACAGGATGTTCCGGCGCGCCAGTATCCCGAGCAGCCCCAGCGCGAACAGTGTCCCCGACAGGAACAGCCCGTGACTCGTGGGTATCGACAGCATTCTCCGACTCCGATCTTCTTGTGTCATGCCGGCCCAGGTGGTTCGCGCCGACGAGCCCGCCCATCAGCAGGAGTGAGGCGAGTTCGACTCCGAGCAAGTAGGGCCCGAACAGCGCCAGACTTACTTCCTTCGGTCCGATCTGACCGGCCCCGAGCACCGGCCCCGGCGCGTTCGCGAGCAGATAAACGACCTCGGCCAGGAGAATCGCCGAGAGGGCGCCCGGCCCCACCCAGATGCCCGGGGAGAGCCAGCGCCGCTCCAGGTCCGTCGAACGCGTCCCGAGATTGAGCATCATGATTACGAAAACGAACAGGACCATGATGGCGCCGGCATAGATAATGACCTCGAGCGCCGCTATGAAAGGCGCGCCGAGCACATAAAACACAACCGACACCGACAGGAACGAAACGATCAGATACAACAGCGCGTGCACCGCGTTCAGGCGGGTCACCATCATGAAAGTAGAGAACACGGCCACCGCGGCCGCCACGTAGAAAGTCACGTCGGTCCTCGGTTACGGCAGCAGGCTGCGCACGTCGACCGGCGGCTGCTCGTTTTCCGCCTCACCCTTGTGTTTCCCGCCGATCTGGACACCCGAAACGTTCCAGAAACTGTAGCCCGGGTATTTGCCCGTTCCGCTGATCAGCAGGTCCTCCTTTTCATAAACCAGATTTGGTCGTTGGTACTCGCTCATCTCCAGGTCGGGAGTCAGCTGAATGGCGTAGGTCGGGCACGCCTCCTCGCAGTACCCGCAGAAGATGCAGCGGGAAAAATTGATTCGGAAGAATTCCGGATAGCGGCGTCCCGTTTCGTCCTGCGTCGCCTGCAGGGCGATGCAGTCCACGGGGCAGGCGACCGCACAGAGGTAACAAGCGACGCACCGCTCGCCCCCGTCGGGGTCGCGCGAGAGCACGATCCGCCCGCGGTAACGGGCGGGGAGATAGGCCTTCTCTTCCGGGTACTGGATGGTCACCCGCGGGTGAAAGGCATGGAGAAAGACGTTCCAGAGAGTCCGGATCACGCTCAGCATCAATCGATACCCCATTTTCGAAAGCTCACAGCAGGACGACGGCCCCTGTCGCCACCAGGTTCAGGAGCGCCAGCGGCAGCATCCATTTCCAGCCCCACGACATCAACTGGTCAAAGCGCGGCCGCGGCAGTCCGGCCCGCAGCAGTATAAAAAAACAAATAAACAACAGCATCTTGAGCAGGAACCACACGATCGGCGGAAGCACCGGCCCAAGCCACCCGCCGAAGAACAAGACCGTGATCATTGCCGATATCAGCACGACCCCGAGGTACTCGCCGACGAAAAACATGCCGAATTTCATGCCGGAATACTCAGAATGGAAGCCGGCCACCAGTTCGCTCTCGGACTCCGGCAGATCGAAGGGGAGCCGCCGGGTTTCGGCGACGCCCGCGATGAGGAACAGGACGAACCCGAGGAACTGCGGGACGACAAACCACAGCCCGCGCTGCGCTTCGACAATGTCGGTGAGCTTGAAGGAGCCCGCCAGGAGCACGGTCCCGAGCAGTGACAACCCCATGAACACCTCGTAGCTCAGCATCTGGGCCGACCCGCGCAGCGCGCCCAGTAGCGAGTACTTGCTGTCGGACGCCCAGCCGGCCAGCACGATGCTGTAGACACCCAGGGAAGACATGGCCAGAAAGAACAGCAGCCCGATGTTCAGGTCCGCGACCACCACGCCCGGTGCGAAGGGGAGCACGGCGAACGACATCAGGACCGTCACCATGATGATCGCGGGCGCCAGGATGAAGACAGGCTTGTCCGCAAACGGGGGTACCCAGTCCTCCTTGGTGAAGATTTTGATCATGTCCGCCACGACCTGCATGAGGCCAAAGGGGCCCACGCGGTTGGGGCCGTACCGGTCTTGCCAGAGCGCCAACAGCCGTCGTTCGAGCCAGATCAGACCGGCGGCCAGCGTTAGTGAGCCGGCCAGCACACCTGCGATGACCAGCCATTGGAACAAGGTCTGGCTCATGCTCGCCTGATCCTCCCCCAGGCAGGCAGCGTCGTGCCCTCCAGCAGGTTGAGGCCCGAGGGCACGCCGGCGAGGCCGGGCCGCATCTCGGGGCTGATGCGCGCGGCCAGACGGGCCCGGCAGCCCGCGACCTCGAGCTCGACCGCCTCGCCCGTGGCGAGTGCCAGGCGGCGGGCATCCTCCTGGCTGATGTCCAGGAATGGCTCCGGGATGCGCTGCGCAACCGCGGGCGCCAGCGCGCTCAACTCCTCCGAACCAAAAATCAGAAACTTCGGCACGACCAGGACCGAACCGTCGCGGCGCCGAAACGCTTCCGGGATGTCCCCGAAATACCCGCCTGCGTGGCCGGCCTGCGGTTCGAACATCCGGACTCCCGGATCCCCGCCCCGGAGAGGGCCGTCTATCTCGCTCTGGAACTTGTTCACAGACTGGATCGAATTCCAACCGGGCGCCCAGAAAAACGGGATCAGGGAAGACGGCGGCTGGTCCTGATAGCCTTCCATCGTAAAGGCCAGCGGCGAATCCGGGTCGGGCGGCGGTGGGGGCTCGTGCACGGTCAGGTGCGCGTAGATCGCGGTCCGACCGCTGAAACGGTACGGCTCGCGCGCCACCTTCTCCCCGACGATGCGGAACGCCGCCGGAGGCGCCGCCTCGCGGACGGGCGCAAGTCCAGGGATATCCGAGCAGAGCGCGGCGATCACGTCATCCAAGGTGCCCCACGCCGACCCGTCTGTCCGGCCCGAGGCCGCCATGGCGTCGCGCAGCCAGCGCCAGCTCTCCTGCACAGGTTCCGCCGGCGGCAGTACCTGGAAGTAGCGCTGCGCGCGCCCCTCGCTACTGACGAGGGAGCCGTCGCTCTCGGCGAAGGTACCCGCGGGCAGCGCCAGGCCGGCCGCGCGCGACGTGGGGCTCTCGATGCAGTCCAGCGTCACGAGATGACGCAGGCCGCCGACGAACCGTTCCACGGCCGCGCGCTCGGCACGCCGGTACAGGTTGTTCTCGAGCACGATGGCGGTCAGGGGGCCGCCTGCGCGCGCCCGTTCAAAAGCCGAACCGAGGCTTGCAGCTCCCATGAGCGCCAACCCGACGCTGTTGCATTCGGGCGCCGTGAGCACCAACCCCGCTTCCAGGCCGCCCAGTTTCAGGGCGCGGGCCACGTTGGCCGCCGCCTGCAGCAGCGGCGCGCTGCTGCAGCCCGGGCCCGAGACGACGAGCGGACGGCGGGCCTCCCTGAGCGCGGCCGCGGCGCGCGAGGCGAAGCGCCGGGCCGCGTCGTCGAGCTCCGCCGGCCCCGGGGCTGAAGGGTCGAGCTCGTGCGCTACCGCGAAACCCAGGCGCGCCAGGTCGTCGGGGGCACCGCGCCACGTCTCGGTGGCGATGTCGTCCAGGCGCGTGGCTCCGGGGGCGGCGATGAACAGCGGGCCGCGCGCATCCTGAATCACGTCGCGCACGGGCTGGTCGAGCCACGGAGGTATTTTCAATTCTTCGACCACCCGCATCGGCTGTTGCCGCACCGACTGGCGCAGCGCCAGCGCGATACGGGGCGCCGTGGCGGTCAGATCTTCGCCCAAGACCAGCACCGCATCCGACAACTCCATCTCCCGGATGGACGGGGTCCGGGTGGGCCCCTTCTGCAGGATCCCGAGCGCCTCGCGCGCCAGCTCGTCTTCCGTGTCAGAGGCCCCCGAGTAAAAATTCTCCGGCCCCACCAGCGTGCGGAGCGCGAAGTTGGCTTCGAGGGAGGCCCGGGGCGAACCTATCCCTATGACCGGGGTCCCCTCGGCCAGCATCAACGCGAGGCGGCTCAGCGCGTCCGGCGCCGAGACGGGACGCGAGGATCCCGCCTCCCGGAGGACCGGCTCGCGCAGGCGCTGGGGGCCGTTGACGAACTCGTACCCGAACCGGCCGCGATCGCACAGGAAGTAGCCGTTCACTGCGCCGTTGTAGCGATTCACCACGCGGCGCAGCGTCCCGTAGCGCTCCGCCGGGCTCGTGTTGCACCCGAGGCCGCAGTGGACGCACAGCGACGGGGCGAACTGGAGGTCCCATTTGCGCGTGTAATGCCGGCCCAGGGTCGCGTCGGTAAAAACCCCCGTGGGGCAGATTTCGACGAGGTTGCCGCTGAACTCGCTCTCGAGCACGCCGTCCTCGTGCCGCCCGAAAAAGACCGTGTTGCGCAGCGCAAAGGCGTTGAGGTCCCGGCCCCCCGCATACTCCCGGTAGTAACGCACGCAGCGGTAGCACTGGATGCAGCGGTTCATTTCGTGCGCGATGAACGGCCCCAGGTACTGGTTGCGGAACACCCGCTTGCCGAAGCTGTACCGGCGGTAGCTGTGGCCGGTCATGACGGTCATGTCCTGCAGGTGGCATTCACCTCCTTCGTCGCAGACCGGGCAGTCGTGAGGGTGGCTCAGCATGAGGCCCTCGATGATTGCCGCCCGGAAAGCGACGGCATCTTTGTCCAGGATGGAAATCCGCGTGCCCTCCGCGGCAGGCGTCATGCAGGCCATGACCAGTTTCCCTCTTGCGTCCCGCTCGTCACGGTACTGCTTGACGGCGCACTGCCGGCATGCCCCGACCGACCCCAGGGCTGGGTGCCAGCAGAAATAGGGCAAATTCATCCCGAGCGACAGGCATGCGTGCAACAGGTTCTGGTCGGGGTCGACCGAATAGGCTCGGCTGTCCACATACACGGTGGCCATTGGCTATCTCCAGGGACAGCGCCGCTCGCGGATGTGCCGCTCGAAATCATCGCGGAAATACGTCAGCGCGCTCTGCAGCGGTTCCGCGGCCCCGGGCGCCAGGGCGCAGAACGTGTGGCCCGGGGCCAGGAACCGGGTGTGAAACTCGAGCTGGTCGAGGTCGCCCGCCGCACCCGCCCCATCCTCCAGGGCCTGAAGAATGCGGTCCACCCAGGAAAGGCCACTCCAGCATGGCGTGCACCAGCCGCAGGACTCCTGGCTGAAAAAGCGCTCCAGGTTGCCCACCATTCCTACGGGGCACGTGCGGTCGTCCAGCACGATCATGGTGCCTGTCCCCAGCCGGCTCCCCACCTGCTGGACGTCGTCGAAGCTCATCCGGGTGTCCAGGTGCTCCTCGACCAGAAACTGCGTCGAGGCGCCACCTGGAAGCAGGCCGCGGAACTTCAGCCCGTCGAGCATGCCCCCGGCGTGCTCCTCGAGAATCTCGCGGATGGTGGTCCCCATTGGCAATTCATACACGCCGGGTCTCTTGACCTTGCCGCTGGCGCCGAAGAGCTTCGTTCCGCCGTCGGTGGTTCGGCTCAACGACTTGAACCACTCCGCCCCGTTACGCACGACGTGGTGCACGTTGCAGAGCGTTTCTACGTTCTGGACGATGGTCGGCTTGCCCCAGAGCCCGGAGACCTGGGGGAAGGGCGGCTTCGTTCTCGGGTTCGCCCTTTTCCCCTCCAGGGCATTGAGCAACCCGGTTTCCTCTCCGCACATGTAACGCCCGGCGCTCACGTGCAGGTACATCTCCAGGCCGCGGCCCGAGCCCAGGATGTCGTGGCCCAGATACCCGGCCGAGTACGCCTCGCCCAGCGCGCGCTGCATCCTCCGCGCCGCCAGCGTGTACTCGGCCCGCAGGAATATGTAACCGACATCCGCCTCGATCGCCCGCGCCGAAACGATCATTCCTTCGATCAGCTGGTGGGGATCGCCTTCAAGCAGCAGCCGGTCCTTGAATGTCCCCGGTTCCATTTCGTCGGCGTTGGCGACGAGGTACTTGGGGTGCGGCGCGTGGTCGCCCATCGGCACAAAACTCCACTTGGTGCCCGTCGGGAACCCGGCGCCGCCGCGGCCGCGGAGGTTCGACTTTTTCACGACATCGACGATGTCCGCCGGCGGCATGCGCACCGCCTTCCGCAGGCCCTCGTAACCGCCCGAACGCTCGTACGCGCGGAGGTCGACATAGGCGCCGTCGGCCCGGATGTTCTGCGTCAGAGGCTTTTGCACCGCGCTCATGCGTACCGCCCGAGGATGTCCTCAAGCCTGCCGGGGTCGTCCACGTTTGTGTGCAGGTCGTCGTCGATCATCAGGGCGGGGGCCCGGTCGCACGCGCCCAGGCAGACGATCGGAAGCAGCGTGAAGCGGCCGTCGGCGGTCGACTCGCCCAACCCGACACCCAACCTCGCGGTCAGGTCGGCCTTCAGGCGGTCGTAGCCCATGATCCAGCAGCTGACGCTGTCGCAGAGCAAGATGACGTGTCGACCGACCGGCCTGCGGAAGATCAGGTTGTAGAAGCTGGCTACGCCATCGAGGTCGGCCGAGGAGATGCCGAGGAAATCGGCGATATCCCGCAGGCTTTCGTCCGACACCCATCCGCGGTGACGCTGGACTATTCTCATCGCGTCGATCGAAACCGCTTCCCTCTTAGGGTAGTGCGCGAGTTCCGCCTCGATTTCGCTCCGCTCCTCGGGGGTCAACATCACACTCTCTCTCCTTCATCTATCCACGTCCGCCAGGACGTAATCCATGCTCCCGAGGATCGCCAGCAGATCGGCGATCATCAGTCCTCGACACACGACCGGCAGCATCTGGATGTGCGGGAACGACGGGGTGCGGATGCGGGTTCGGTAGGAACTTGTGCCCCCGTCGCTCACCAGGTAGTAGCCGTTGTTCCCCTTGGCCGACTCGATGGTTCCGAGCGCTTCGCCCTCCGGGATCACTGGCCCCCAGCTCACGTTCAGAAAATGGGTGATGAGGGTTTCGATGTCGTGCATCGTCCGGTCCTTCAGCGGGGGAGTGGCGAGCGGGTGCTCGGACGTGTACGGTCCGCCGGGCATGCCCTTGAGACACTGCTCGATGATGCGAAGGCTCTGGGTGATCTCCTTCACGCGCACCAGGGCACGATCGTAGCAGTCGCCGTGCGTGGCCGTGGGCACGTCGAACTCGAATTGCTCGTACCCGGAATACGGCTGCTTCTTGCGGAAGTCCCATTCAAAGCCGGTCGCGCGCAAGTTCGGCCCTGTGACGCCCCAATCGATGGCCGCTTGGGCGTCGTAGCTACCGACCCCTTTCGTGCGCGCCTTGAAGATGCGGTTCTGCAGCACCTCGCGGTCGTATTCGCGCAGCCGAGGCGGGAGATAGGAGATGAAATCCCGCACCAGGTCTTCCCATCCGTTGGGCAGGTCCTGGGCCACGCCCCCGATCCGGAACCAGTTGGGATGCATGCGGGCGCCGCACACGGCCTCGATGATGCGGAACGCGCGTTCCCGGTCGTTGAAGGTGTAGAACACCGGCGAGAGTTGGCCGACGTCCTGGGCAAAAGTCCCATACCAGACGAGGTGGCTGATGATGCGGAAAAGCTCCGACAACATGACGCGGATGTACTTGGCGCGGGGCGGAACCTCGACACCGGCGAGCTTCTCGACGGCCGTGAGATACGCGAGGTTGTTGAGGACGCCGGCCAGGTAATCGACTCGGTCGGTGTAGGGGATGAACGTGTGCCAGGTCTGGCGTTCGCCCATCTTTTCTTTGCCGCGGTGGTGGTACCCGATATCGGGCACCGCATCGACGATCTCTTCGCCGTCGAGCTGCAGCACGATGCGGAGGATACCGTGGGTGCCCGGGTGCTGAGGCCCGACGTTGAGGAAGATGAAATCGGCACCGTCGCGGCCGCGATCCATGCCCCAGTCCTCGGGACGGAAGCGCAACGCTTCCTGCTCGGCGTCCTGTTTCTGTTCGGGAAGACGGAACGGGTCCATGTCCGTAGCGCGCGCAGGGTGCTCTTTGCGCAACGGGTGGCCGACCCAGGTATTGGGCATCAGAATCCGGGCCAGGTGCGGGTGACTGTCGAACACGATCCCGAACATGTCCCAGGCTTCCCGCTCATACCAGTTCGCCGAGGGCCAGATGTCTGTAATGGTGCCGACGTGGGGATGCTCCCCGCTCAACGGCACTTTCAGACGGACGAATTCGTTGCGATCGAAGGAAAACAGGTGGTAGACCACGGTGAAATCCGCGCCCGTCGGCCCATGCCGGTGCGTCCGAACCCGCTCGTCGATCGCGGTGAGGTCATAGAGCATGCGGTACGGTTTCCCGGCGCCGCTCTTCAGGTAGGCGACGACGGCATGAATGCTCTCACGTGACACCACGACGGCGGGGATCTGGTCGCGCGCCGGCTGCGCCAGGATGACACCGGCGCCGAACTTGCTCTGCAGCTCGTCAACAACTGTGGCGTGCGCAATCATAGCGGCCGCATCTCAGATCTCGTCCGGCGTTTTCAGCGTGGTCACCTTCATCCGGTCGGATCTTTTCAGCTCCCGCAGCGACGGCATCTGGGGACGCTCGACGACCTGCGAACCGGCAACCCAGCTCAACGGGCGCCGTTCGCTGCCGACGGCTTTCTGAAGCAACAGCAAACCCTCCATGAACGAGTCCGGACGAGGCGGGCAGCCAGGGACATAGACGTCGACCGGGAGGAACTTGTCGACGCCCTGGACGACGCTGTAGATGTCGAACATGCCGCCGGAGTTGGCGCAGGAACCCATCGAAATCACCCAGCGCGGTTCCATCATCTGCTCATACAAGCGCTGAATCACGGGGGCCATCTTGATGAAAACGGTCCCGGCGATCACCATCACGTCCGCCTCCCGCGGCGTCCCGCGAATGACCTCCGCCCCGAAGCGCGCGATGTCGTACTTGCTCGTGAGGCTCGTAGCCATCTCCACATAGCAGCAGGACAGCCCAAAGTTGAACGGCCACATCGAGTTCTTACGCCCCCAGGCGAGCAGCCGCTCGACGCTGGACAGGATGAGGTTGCGGCGGATCGCCTGCTCAAAAC
Source organism: uncultured Acidobacteriota bacterium (assembly GCA_963773605.1). Classification (GTDB taxonomy): domain Bacteria; phylum Acidobacteriota; class UBA6911; order UBA6911; family UBA6911; genus CAVZBT01. The sequence goes on along the minus strand of CAVZBT010000013.1, from coordinate 244,996 downwards.
TGTCCCCCTCGGTTATCGGGGCGCCCGCCTTCACTTTCGTGGTCCAGATCATGTCCGTCCTAACGCGTCCGCTTGCCCGTCGAGGCCCAGTCGAGCGCGCCTATCCGCCACAGGTAGGCCAGCGTCGCCCCCAGCAGGCCGGCAAACACCAGCATCTCCCAATACCCGGCCCAGCCCAACTCGCGCCCGGCGACCGCCCAGGCCACGATGAAGACCGTCTCCAGATCGAATATGACAAAGAACATGGCCATCAGGTAGAAGTTGGCCGAGAGGCGAACCGGCGCGCCCCTTGCGGATACGATGCCTGATTCATACGGCGCGCCGGTTGCCCGATCGGAGTGCCGCTGCCCCAGCAGATAGGACAAAACGAGCATCGCGGCGACGAGGATCAGGACAGCAGCTAAATAGACTCCCAACGGCCACAAGTTCAAGGGTTGCCTCCCGGCGCTTGTCGGATCACACGCGGGCGCCGCGCAATGCAATTTCCTACTTCGCGCCGAGCCGCGCCGTCGATTACCTTCCGGGCTCCTCTTTGGGAAGAGCCGGCGATAATTGCACTCTTCCGTGTGCTTGGACCATGCAATACGCGTGCCGACAATCACTACCGTAACTTTTCTAATCACGGGGCTTATGGAGCTGCGCTTATACGTCGTCGGTACCGCCGGGAAACTTTCCCCGGTAGACTTGTGCGGTTGTCCTCGCCCATGCCCCGACCCGCCCCTCCAACGTACCACTATGCGCCCGGGAGCGATCCGAGGGTTGGGCGGGGGGAGGTTGGGGAGATATGGTACGATCTGGGGCGATCCGGATCACGCGTCCGAGGGCTCGCCATGAATGTCCGCGCCAAGCTGATACTCGCGTTTTTCCTGTTCGCCGTCGTGCCGTTAATGGTGGTCAGCATTTATTCCTACCGCGCCTCGCTGGCCGCCTTCCGGCTGGTCGTCGAGGCGGAGTCTGGGGCACTCGCGGATGACATCGGCATGAGGATGGAGTCTGTCCGCTTCGACTTGAGTCGCAGAATCGAACGCCTGGGGAGTTTCCCATTCCGCAGGATGATGACCGCCCAGGTCGGGAAGGCGCCGGAAGGGCCTGGCGGCCCGCTCTCGGACCGTTTGATGGCGGAAATCGGGGACGCGGCAACACTGCTGGAGGGGCTCGAGTTCACGTCGGCGGCCCCGCCACCGCCGCCCGAGGCTTCTCCAGGCACACACCGGCGCATGCCGCCGCCACGGCCGCCCGGTCCGCCCCAGGAACTGGTAATCCGCATGGCCGACGCCGAGGCGGGCGCATCGGCATCGGCCGGGTCGGTGGTCGACAACGATGGCAAGCGCATGGTTATCCGGATACCGGTTCCCGGGCTCCCCACGGCAGACGAACTTTCCGCGGCCGCGCGCGGGGGCGACCAGGCCGCATCGCAGGCAGCGCTCCTGAAGGCGCTGCAATCCGCCGAGGCGCTCGGGAAGACGGCGGTTGTCCAGTCTGCAACGCGCGCCCTGGAACAGCGCGTCCGCGATATCGAGGTCCGGCGGACGCATCGGTTTTCCTACCCCGTCCATACTGACGGCCAGATGATCGGAACTGTCAAGGCGCAGGTAAGCTCCGGCCGCGTGCTTCACTCGGTGCTGTCGCGCACCCGGCGCAGGCAGGGGGAAGTTCCCTTTGCCCTGGACTCCCGGAACGTACTCGTGACCGCCGACGGCGCCGACCAGGCGAAGCTCGCCCAACTCCCGCTGGTCGCGGCGGCGCAGGGCAAGTTGAATCCGGCCGAGCTCGCCAACTGGATCGTCGTTACCCGCAGAGACGAGGCTTCGGGAGTCACGTTCGGGATTGCCCGCCCGGTCGGCGACTCCATCCAGGAGATCCGTCGCACGGCGGTGCGCAACCTCGGGTTCGGGCTCGGTGTCGTCGCGCTCGCGCTGATCGGGATACTGCCCCTCTCCAACCGGATGACTCGCGACCTGAAGACACTCACCCATGGGGTGGAAGGGCTGGCGCGCGGCAACCTCGACACGCGCGTGCCTGTCCGTTCCGGCGACGAATTCGGCAGGCTTGCCCAGGCATTCAACCGGATGGCCGGAGACCTTGGCGAGCACGAAAAGAACCTGGTCCAGCAGGAGCGGCTGCGGAAGGAGCTGGAGTTGTGCCGCAGGATCCAGGAGGAACTGCTGCCGCATCAGCCGCTCAATTCGATTTTCGCCGAAGCCAAGGGAGTCTCCATCCCGGCCCGCGAAGTGGGAGGTGACTTCTTCAACTATTTCCCTCTTCAGGACGGCAATATCGGCCTCCTGGTCGGCGACGTGTCGGGCAAAGGTCTTCCGGCCGCGCTGCTGATGGCTAACCTGCAGGCGACCATACAGGCACGGCTTCCCCTGGAGCCCGATCTCGCCCGCCTTGCCGACCGGCTCGACCGCGACATCGCCCAGAACACGCCTGCCGAGCTGTACCTGACCCTTTTCCTGGGCACCCTGAACGTGCGCGACGGCACGCTCCGGTACATCAACGCCGGCCACAACACCCAGTTCGCGCTGCACGGCGACGGCACCACGGACCGGCTCGACTCGACCGGGCGCCCCCTTGGGCTCTTGCCTGGCGCGGGCTACGAGGAGCGCAGCGTGCGGCTGGGCCAAGGGGATTCCCTGTTCCTCTACACCGATGGTTTGATCGAGAGCGAAAACGGAAAGGGGGAGGAATTCGGGCCAGCGCGACTCGAGGCGCTGCTGTTCGAGCACCGCGCGGAAACGATCGAGGTGATGCTCGGACAGATCGATGCCGCCGTCAGGAGCCACCGTGGACCCACCGAGGCGACCGACGACGCCACGATGCTGGTGTTGAAACTGGGGAGCGGAATCATCCCGGACACAACAGGCGACCCACACCGAGCGGCCGCGACCCACCCGGCTTAAGGAAGGAGCTATGCGGATTCACATGATCCTGTGTGCAATGGCCGTTGCGGCCCTGGCGGCAGGCCTGCAGGGGACGATGACCGGCCAGATTCGAGTTCCCCGACTTCAGTTCAAGCAGCGGACCCTGCCGAACGGGCTCAGCCTGATTTCCGTCGAGAACCACACCAGCCCGACGGTTGCAATCCAGGTGTGGTACCGCGTAGGGTCCAAGGACGATCCGCAGGGACGCAGCGGTTTCGCCCACCTGTTTGAGCACATGATGTTCAAAGGCACCCGTCACATGAAAGACGAGATGATGGACCGGCTCACCGAGGACGTGGGCGGATACAACAATGCCTCGACCGGCGACGATTACACCAACTACTACGAGGTGATACCCTCGAACTACCTCCAGACGCTGCTTTGGGCCGAGGCAGAGCGCATGTCGTCGCTGAAGGTCGACGAGGCCAATTTCGCATCCGAGCGTGCAGTGGTGGAAGAGGAGTTCCGGCAGAGGATTTTGGCGCCGCCCTATGGCAGGCTGTTCTACCTGCTCGAGCAGAAGTCCTTTACGATCCACCCCTATCACCGTCCCGGCATCGGCAGCATCGAAGACCTCCAGGCCGCCAGCCTCGACGACGTCCGCAGATTCCACTCCGTGTTTTACCGGCCCGACAACGCGGTGCTTGTTGTCGCCGGCGATTTCGATCCACAACAGCTCGACGCATGGGTCGACAGGTTTCTTGGTCCCATCCCCAAACCGGCCACGCCCATTCCGCGCGTCACCATCAAAGAGCCGCCGCGTTCCGCGGAGAGGCGCTTTACCGAGTACGGCCCGAATGTGCCGCTCCCGGCCGTCGCGCTGACTTTCCTCGCCCCGCCCGTCACCAGTGACGACGCGCCCGTCTTTAGCGTCGCTCAGGCGATCCTCTCCGAGGGCGATTCCTCCCGGCTATACCAGGCTCTGGTCTACCGGCAACAGCTCGCACAGGAGATCTTCGCCAATGCCGACCTGCGTGCAGAGGCCGGACTGTTCATCGCAGGCGCTATCCTTGCCGGCGGCAAGACTGTCGCAGACGCGGAAAAGAGTCTGACAACGGAGTTGGATCTGTTGAAGACCAAGCCCGTCTCTGCCGCCGAACTGGATAAGGCCAAAAATCAGCTTGTCACCGGCGAATTGCACCAGCGGGAGACGAACGAGGGGAAGGCCTCCGCCCTCGCCCGCGCCGCAATTCTCTTCGGCGACCCGGCACGGGCGGACTCCGACATCGCGCGGATCCAGGCCGTTTCCGCTGCCGACGTTCAGCGCGTCGCGCAGCGCTGTTTTACGACTCGGAACCGGATGGTGCTCCGCTATCTGCCCGAGTCGAGCAGACAAAAGCCGACCGACGCCAAGAAAAGGGGTGCACGATGAGCACGAGCCCGCGACAATGCCGGCGCCTGATCGGCGCCGGGACGGCACTCCTGATAATCATGGGACACTTCAACTTGACCAATGCCCAGCAGGAAACGCCGCCTCCCCCGTCCGAACCCAGGCCGGTCCGGGTACCCAAGCCCCAGGAAACCGCGCTGCCCAATGGCTTGAGGGTAATCGTCATCGAAAAGAGCGACATACCGCTGGTCTCCGCCCGCCTGCTCGTCAAAAGCGGGGCCGAGACGGACCCGGCCGACGCGAGCGGGCTTGCCGAGATGACGGCGGACCTCGTCACGAAAGGGACCCGGACGCGGAGCGCGCCCGAGATCGCACGGGCGGTGGAATCGCTCGGAGGAAGCCTGCAGTCGGGTGCCGCATGGGACTCGTCGAACGTTTATGTAAATGTGATGGCTTCCAAGTTCGAACCGGCGCTGGCGATCCTCGCCGATGTCGTGCGCGACGCTTCGTTCAATCAGGACGAAATCGATCGCGTCCGGCAGCAGACCCTGGACAGCATCAAGGTAGCCATGGGTGAGCCGGGTGCGGTTGCCTCGCTCGTCGCCGCGCGTGTCGTGTTCGGAAACAGCCCCTACGGTCACCCCCGGTCGGGGACGCCGGAGTCCGTCGCCCGTATCACTCGTGACGATATCGTGAGGGTTCATCGGGAATTATACCGGCCCGACAACGCGGTCCTCGTCATCGGCGGCGATGTGCGCCCCCCCGCGGCATTCCGGCTCGCGGAAAAGCTCTTCGGCGACTGGGCGAAGCCCGCCGGACCGCTCCCGGCAACAGGCGCCACCCGGGCTGTCGGCATTGGCCAACCCGCGCCGCGCGCTGTGGTCATCGACATGCCCGAATCGGGTCAGGCTGCAGTTGCGGTAACACGGCAGGGAGTCAGCCGCACCGACCCGTCCTATTTCGCGGCCATCGTCGCCAACTCGGTCCTGGGCGGCGGCTACTCGGCCCGCCTCAACCAGGAAATCCGCATCAAGCGCGGCCTCAGCTATGGAGCATCGAGCCGGCTCGAAGCCCGGCGCGAACCCGGGCCGTTCCTGGCGATCACGCAGACGAAGAACGAATCCGGCGGTGAGGTCGCATCGCTGATGCTGGCGGAATTGAACCGGCTCGAAAGCGAGCGGGTTCCCGAAGCGGAGCTGACCCCGCGCAAAGCCGTCCTGATCGGCAATTTCGGTCGGAGTCTCGAAAGTATCGACGGCATCGTGGCCCAACTCGCGTCGCTTGCCCTCCACGGGCTCGAACTCGACCAGATTAACAGGTATATAGACAACATTCAGGCAGTAACCGCCCCCCAAATCCAGCAATTTGCCCGCACTCACCTGGACGGGGCCGGGGCCAAAATCGTGCTGGCGGGGAGCGCTAAGGTGTTCCTCGAGGATATCCGGAAGCGCTTTCCGGACGTGCAGGTCATCCCCTTGACCGAACTGGACCTCAACGGCGCTGCGCTCCGTCGTTAGACCGACTCCGCTGAATGCGGAGCCGGGTCTTGAACTCCATACGCATCTTTCATGCGAGCCATTGTGCCGCCCCTTCGGGGCACTCTGCGCCATTCACCCGTATCCTGAGGTCGAGATCCCAAGGGCACGGAAGTTGCTTGGTTCTTCGTTGCCCCCCACACCCACACCAACTTAGGAGGTATCACCATGCGCAGCAGAATAGCAGCTTTGGCGCTGCTGGCCGTTTCGCCATTTGGGGGTTTTGCCGTTACCCCGGCCCAAACATTTCCCGTCCCGCCCGATACCCGGATGGTCATCCGGCTGGAAAACGGAATCAGCAGCAAGACGAGTGGCGTGGGCGACCGCTTCACCGCGACTGTCGTGAGCCCGCAGGAGTACGAGGGCGCCACCATTCGCGGACACATCGCGAGCCTGTCCGAGTCCGGGAGGCTCAGGGGCAAGACCGAAATGTCGCTTGCATTTGACGACATCCAATTGAGCGGGGGGCGCGTCGAGCCGATAAGGGGGGAACTGACCGAACTGCGGCAGTCCGAATCCGTGAAGGTCGTGGACGAAGAGGGGAATATTCAGAGCGGCAGCCGCGGGAACCAGGCCATAAAGCGCTCCGCCATCGGCGCCGCGATTGGGGGAGCCCTGGGCGGATTGATGGGCGGAGGCAAGGGCGCCCTGATCGGTATTCTGCTCGGGGGCGGCGCAGGTGCCGGCTCGTTGATTGTCGAGGGCGAAAAGGAACTCCGGCTCGAATCCGGCACCGAGATGGAAATCCGGACGCTCAGGCCATCCGAGGGGCGGGAGCTATCCCGAACGGAAGGAACCGTCGACCAGGAGGTGATCCGTGAAGTGCAACGGGCGCTGAACGACCAGGGTTACGACGTCGGAACGCCCGATGGCGCCATCGGTTCAAGGACGCGTGCCGCGCTGCGCCGGTACCAGAGCGACCACGGGCTGTCGGTATCGGGCCGGGTGGATCGGGCCACCGCGGAGAAGCTCGGGGTCCGCTGGTAGATCAATCCGCTTCCGCAACGATTGCAAGGCGCGCATCTGGGACCGGCAGGCAGCGGGCAACGGCGAACCCCGCGATGGGTAGAAGTGCTGAAATCCACAGCACGACCGGTAGACCCCAGTGATCGGCGACCCAACCGAGCAGTGCCACCCCGACGCCGCCCGCGCCGATCGCAAACCCGACGATGAGACCGCTGGCGAGACCGGGGTTGTGCGGCAGGTATTGCTGGCCGAGCACGACGGTAATCGAAAAAGTCGAAACCAGAACTATCCCGAACACGCCCAGCATCACCCACGAGGCGGCGCCGCGCACCAGCAGACATGCGCTCCCCAGCGGGACCGAAGCGAGTATCGCCCACACGGTGAACCGGCGTGCGCCCCACCGGTCCGCCAGCGGCCCGGCGATGACGGTGCCGAGGGCTCCCGCCCCGAGGAACACGAACAACAGAGGCCCTACGAGGCGCGGCGGCGCCTTCAGATAGTCCGTGTAGTAAAACGGGAGGAAGGTGACGAACCCAAGCTGGGTCCACGAGCGAATCATGACGACCAGCATGAGCAGCACGATGGCGCGGGGCTTGTTGCGACCCGTCATCCGAACGGCGGGCCCACCCCCGTTCTGGCGCGCGAGGAGGCGGGGCATATACCCGAGGATCAGCCCCAGCCCAATCAGCGTCGGCAACATGGAACCGGCCGTGCCGTACAGCCCGACCTCGGTCACGAGTGCGGTGACGAAAGGCGGCCCGAGTGCATATCCCACGTTCCCGCCGAGCGAAAACCAGGAGAGGGCCGTGGCGCGGCGGTCTCCGGCAAAGGCGGTGGCGGACTTGAAGCCTTGCGGGTGGAACACCGCGACCCCCAACGACATCACCACCAACAGGCCAAGCACGGTCCAGTAATTCCTGGCAAACCCGATCAGCGACATCCCGGTCCCGGCGCAAAGCAGGGCCACCGGGAGCATCCAACTGCGGCTGCGCCGGTCCGCGTATAGTCCGAACACGGGCTGAACGACGGACGACGTCAGATTCGAAACCAGGACAAGCACACCCGCCGCACTGTAGGACAGGTGCAGGGCCGATTTCAGCAGGGGCAGGATCGCCGGGAATGCCCCCTGGTTCATGTCCACGGCGAGGTGGCCGAGGGCAAGAACCCCGATGAGCCGGGAGTTGGCCTTGACGAAGCCGAGTGGGGTCCGGGTGTTTTCGGGTTCGACCCGCGCAGTACTCGGCGCGGCGCTATCGTTTGGCATCACCCGGCCAGCGTGTAGACGCCGATGCTCGGCGCCGAGTCGGTCAGTGCGCCGAAACGCGCAGCGGCCGACGTGAAGTGGGGCATCTGCATGTGCCGATCGAGCGCCGCCTGATCACGCCAACGCTCATAAAAGGCATACTGGGCCGGGTCGGCGGCCGCGACGTGAAGGTCGTACTGGATGCAGCCGGCCTCCACCCTGGTCGGTTCGATCATTCCGCGCAGGACCTCGCCGAGTTCTTTCTCCTTTCCTGCGCGTGCATGCACCATGGCAATAACCGCGATCATGGGTGTTCTCCTTCTCAAATAGGCTCAAGTCGGGGAGGGGTCGGCTCACCCACCCCCGGTGACGACCAGCGGGAGATATCGAAAAACTCGACCGGCTGAGCGATATCCACGGGCCGCGCGAGCCGACGCGCGGCCCCCGTTGGATTATCGCTCGTAGGATTCATGGCGGGCGCTCTCCGATAGCGGCTCCAGGTAATGGAGGGGGTCTGCCACGATTCTTGCGCGGGACTCGGCCAGCGACGTTCCCCCAGCGTAGCTCACCGAAGACGCCAGGTGACCGCGAATACGGTGCAGGACGTCGATGACGCTTCCTCTGTAGGGGATCTGCATCTCCTGCCCCTCGGCCGGGGTTGCGAGGGCCTCCGAAGCCGCCCCCTCCTCGGCATCGTACAGAGCCTGCCAAACAGCCTGGGGCGACGTCATTCCCCGGTAAATCTTGTGCTTCTGTCCCGTGGCCGGATCGACAATCACCACGCCGGGCGCCTCATCCGTTCCCGAGAGCATTCCCCCGAGCATCACGGAAGTGGCGCCGCACACGAGGGCGAGAAAAATATCTTTGTCGTTACGGATGCCGCCGTCTGCGACAATCGGCAGAGACTCCCCCACCGCCTGCCAGGCCTCGCGGATCGCCTGCAACTGCGCCACCCCTGCGCCGGTCTCCAGCCGGGTGCGGCACCCGCGGCCCGGCCCGATCCCGACCTTGATCCCGTCGACCCCAAGCTCTTTCAGAAACAGCGCCCCTTCTGCCGTCCCCACGTTACCGCAGATCAGCTCGCAGTCGCCCAGGTGCTTCCTGAACGCCTCCACCGCACCTTTCATCACCTCCGAGTGCCCGTGCGCAATATCCATGACCAGGATGTCGGCACCCGCCCGCACCAACTCGGACGCCCTCTCGATGAAATCCCCCCGCGCCCCTATCGCGGCGCCGACGAGGAGCCGCCCCTTGCCGTCCTTCGAGGAGTACGGTCGCTGGCGGCTGAGGATCAGGTCCTTCTTGGTGATCAGGCCCTTAACCTCGTCATCGGGGCCGATCAACGGCAGCTTTTCAATCCGGTTCTCGAACAGGATCTTCTCGGCTTCCGACACGCCGATGCCGGGCTTGGCCGTCACCAGGCGATCGCGGGCGGTCATGAATTCCGCCACCGGCCGGTGCTCGACGCCGTCCGACCACGGCATATCGCGGTTCGAGAGCAGGCCCGCCAGCCGGTTGCTCCCCGGCGCGTCCTCGATCAGGATCCCCGTAATATTGTGCTGCCGCGTGAACTGCCGCGCCTCGCGCAGCGTGGCGGTGCGGGGGAGAAACAGCGGCCGCTCGACGACATAGCCGTGGCTGCGCTTGACGAGGCTGACTTCCCTGGCCTGCTCCGCCACCGGCATCGCGCGGTGTATGATCCCCACTCCCCCTTCCAGCGCCATGGTCTTCGCCATCGCTGCGCGCGTGATGCTGTCCATGTTGGCCGACAGGATGGGGAGCGAGAGCCGATGACGCCGCGATACCGGCAGGCTTAACTCGACGAGGCTGCGGCTCGCCACAACCCCTCGCTGCGGACGGAAGAGGAAGTCGTCGAAGGTCCTGCCGACGAACTCGGGTTCAAGCTCGGCTCATGGCTGCACCAGCTTTTTCAACTGCGTTTCGGTGAGCTGCGGCACCTTGAGCTCTTGCGCCTTCGAGAGCTTGGAACCGGGATCCTCGCCAACGACCAGGTAGCTCGTCCTGGACGAGACGGATGCAATGACTTTGCCGCCGCGACTCTCGATCAGGTCGGTCGCCTCTTTGCGGCTCAGCGTCGGCAACGTCCCCGTGATGACGAACGATTTGCCCGCCAGCGGGCCCCTTCGGGTCCGCCGCTCCCGCGGGTCCTCGAATTTCAGCCCGGCGGCGCGCAGGCGGGAGATGAACGCGCGGTTCTGATCGACGGCGAAGTAATTCTGCACGCTCCGCGCGATCTCGGGTCCGATTCCCGGCACGGCGGAAATATCCTCCTCCGTCGCCGCCTGAATGGCTTCGATGCTGCCCAACTCGCCCGCGATCAGTTCCGCGATGCTCTCCCCCACGTGACGGATCCCGAGGGCAAACAGCACGCGCGAAAACGGCCGGTTCTTGCTCTGCTCGATGCTCGCGACCAGGTTTTGAACCGATTTCTCTTTGAAATTCGGAAGCTGCGCCACCTGCTCCGGGGTCAGATAGTAGAGATCCGCCGCGTCCCGGATGAGCTTCAGGTCCAGCATTTTTTCGAGCGTCTGGGGGCCGAGGCCCCGGATGTCCATCGCTCCCTGACTGACGAAGTGCTTCAACGACTCGATCTTCTGGGCCGGGCACTGCGTGTTGGTGCAGTAGGCCATGGCTTCGCCCGCCTCGCGCACGACCGGTGCGCGACACGCGGGACAGGCCTCCGGGTAACGGAACTCGTGTTCCAAGCCCGTCCGCTTCTCGCGCACGGGACCGACGACCTGCGGGATGACGTCCCCTGCCCGCTTCACGATGACGGTGTCCCCTTCCCGGATGTCCTTGCGCCGGATGTCGTCCTCGTTGTGCAGCGTCGCGGTCCGGATCGTCACGCCCGCCAGCTGTACCGGCTCGAGCACGGCGAAGGGATTCATGGCCCCGGTGCGCCCGACGTTGATGTCGATCTTCAGGAGGCGGGTCGTGGCCAGTTGGCCGGGGAACTTGTAGGCGACGGCCCAGCGCGGGTCGCGGCTGACCACACCCAGACGCTCCTGGTATTCCAGGCTGTTCACCTTGACGACGATTCCATCGATTTCATAGTCGAGAGAGTCCCTCTTGTCCTGCCACTCGCGGCAGAACTGCGCGACGTCGTCGATCGTGTCCCTGATGGCGGTAGTTCGGGTTGACCGGAAATCCCCAACGGGTCAGCTGCTCCAGCAAATCGACCTGGGTCCGGAACGAAAACCCCTCCACGTAGCCGACCGAATAACCGAAAAAACGCCAGCGGCCGCGATGCGCTCACCCGGGGGTCGAGTTGGCGCAACGCGCCGGCCGCGGCATTGCGCGGGTTGGCAAACAGGTTTTCGCCCGCCTCCGCACGCTCCTCGTTGATCTTGTTGAAGGCGGAAATGGGCAGGTAAGCCTCCCCGCGGATTTCGATGACGTCGGGCCGGCCGGCGTGGTCCCGCAGCTTCAGGGGAATGGACCGGATCGTCTTGAGGTTCGGCGTGATCTCCTCGCCGACCAGCCCATTACCCCGGGTGGCCCCGCGCACCAGCGCCCCGTTCTCGTAGGTCAAGGCGACGGCGATCCCGTCGATTTTCAGCTCGGTGACGAAGTCAATCGTGTTGGTCTCGAGCAGGTTGCAGATGCGCCGGTAGAACGCCTTCAGTTCGTCCTCGTCAAAAGCGTTGGCGAGGCTGAGCATCGGCCGGCGATGCTGGACCTTACGAAACTTGTCCTGCGGTTCGGCACCCGACGCGCTGCGTGGGCGAGTCGGCCGAGGCCAGTTCCGGGTGTTCCCGTTCCAGCTGCGTCAGCTCCCGGAAGAGCCGGTCGTACTCGGCGTCGCTGATGACCGGGTCGTCAGTGACGTAGTAGCGGTAGTTGTGGTATTCGATTTCCTTGCGCAGTTCCGCAAGCCGCGCCGCTACCTCGTCTACGTTTCTGTCCACGATAAGTCAATATAGCACAGGGCAACAGGTGTCTTGGGGGCGCTCGACACACAGTCGAGAGCAGCTTTCTTACTGTTCGGAGAGGCCGTCCAAGTCCAATCGCCCTGCAAAGGGCGACCGATCGTGACGGGCATGCAGTCAACGAAGCTTTCCGGGCGGCGCCGAGGCGCCGCGCTCCCGAAGCGCGTTTCTCACGCCGTCAGGCCCTTGGGGCGATCATTCCAGAGGGGAGGGCAATTTGACCGGCTGCCCGCCCAGGCTCTTGCTGGTTTCGGCGGCCTGCATGAAGGCCATGATCTCGAGAGTCTCCTGCAGCGGCACCGGGGACTTGCCCGTCTGGAAGAACTTGACGATTTCTTCGACCAGCCCCTTGTAGGGGGAACCTTCGGCTGCGGCGCTGCGCACGGCCTTGCTGCCGTACACGGTGGCGCCGTACCCATCCTGTCCCTGGCGGATCCCCCGGAACACGCCGAGGCGGCCGTCCTTCCAACGGCCGACCACAATATCCGTCCCGGGCGTATTCACCCGGGTGACGGACTCGCATCCCGGCCCCATGACCGTGAACAGCATCTCCACCCCGTGGATTCCGTACCAGAAGAGGTCAGGATGGTGCGGCTCGGTTGGGGAGGGGCTGTAGACGTCGCAGCCCAGCACATCACCGGCGGCCGTTTTCAGTTCCTGGAGGGCCGGGTGGAAGCGCAGGCTGGACGCGCTGAACCAGGGCACACCTGCCTGCTGCGCCAACTTCGCGATCGCCAGTGCCTGATCCAGACTGGCGGCCAGCGGCTTGTCAATGAAGACCGGCTTGCGGGCGCGGATCACCGGGCGGACCTGGTCCAGGTGCACGCGACCATCGACGCTCTCGAGCAGCACCGCGTCAACCCGCTCGCACAGCTGCGCAATCTCCGGAACGATTTCGATTTTCCACTTGTCGCGCAGCTCGGCGGTGAAACCGTCGACCCGCTTGGCGCTCGACTCGACATCCGGGCTCCCCCCCTTGTATGCCGCCACGACGCGCGCGCCCGCGACATGGTCGGGCGCGGAGGCATCGTTGATCATCCGGGTGAACTCGCGCACGTGCGAGGTGTCGAGCCCGATGATCCCGATGCGCACCTCCCCCGGGGAGGGCATGAAGGCAGAGGTAAGCACGACGGTCAGCAGGGCGATGCAGGTTTTCATAGGCACCTCTCGAAGGTTGCGAACCGTCCGAGAGCATAACACAACCGCCCCTTCCAAATGCCGCTCAGTGCCTGTTGACCTGCGACCCGATGACCACCCTGATCCAGAGCAGGACCAGCCCCGCCATTACCGCCAACGGCCACAGAGCCAGCAGTGCACGAAGCCCGAGCCGTTCATCACGCATCGGCAGACTCCGCGGGTCAGTGCTGGCCTGCGAGCCGTGCATTGCGCAGGTCCAGCGCGCGGAAAAGCGCATCCCGCACGCTTCCGTATGAAGCCGGAACCTCGATCGGGGGATTAGCGAGCTCCGATGGTATCCCCTGCAACTGCGCCGCGTGGTATCGGGTTTTGAAGTCCGTGAACTTCAACCCGTGGGCGGTGGAAATAACGACCACGCGCGCGTCGCGGGGTATTGTGTCGTCGCGGAGCCGTTTTTTGAGGGCGGCCAGCGCCACGGCAGTGTGCGGGCAGTTGTAGAGACCGGTCAGGTCCCCTTCGGCCGCGGCTGCCGCCAGTTCCTGTTCGGACGCCTGTTCGACGATGCCATCGAACTGCTGCAGCGTCCGGATCGCCTTGCGGATGCTGACCGGATTGCCAATCTGGATGGCGCTCGCCAGGGTCGGGTTGGCGCGCATGGGCTCGAATTCCGCGAAGCCCGTGAGATAACTCTTGTAGAGCGGGTTCGCGTTTTCCGCCTGCGCGCACATGATCCGCGGGAGCCGGCGGATGAGGCCCAGGTCGCGCATCATCAGGAAGCCTTTTCCAAGGGCGCTCACGTTCCCGAGGTTGCCGCCGGGGATAACGACCAGATCGGGGGCCTCCCAGTCGAACTGCTGGCATAATTCAAAGCTGACTGTTTTCTGCCCTTCAACGCGCAGCGAGTTCATGGAGTTGGCGAGGTATATGTTGTGACGGGTGGTCACCTCGCGGACGATTTCCATGCAGCCGTCGAAATCCGTATCGATGGCCAGCGTGATGGCGCCGTGGGCGATAGGCTGCACCAACTGCGCGGCGGACACCTTATTCTTGGGGAGGAAGACGACGGCAGGTATGCCGGCGATTGCGCAGTAGGCGGCGAGCGCGGCCGACGTGTCGCCGGTCGATGCGCAGGCCACGGCCGGGATGTCCGCGCCGTCGTGCCGCATCTGCTTGACCATGCTGACGAGGACCGTCATCCCCAAGTCCTTGAACGAGCCGGTGTGGCTGTTCCCGCACTGCTTGATCCAGAGATCGTCCAGTCCCCAGCGGTGACCGAGCTGCTCGGCCCAAAAGAGATTGCTCCCGCCTTCGCAGGTCGATACGACATTCTCGTTTGCGACATCGGGGCACACGAGTTCCTTCTTGCCCCATACTCCCGACCCATAGGGCCACAGCGTGCGCATGAAACGGCTGTCGAAGATGTCCTGCCACTCCTCGGCCGATGTCAGGCGGAGCGGTTCCAGGTCGTGGTCCACCTCCAGCAGGTCACGGCATTTCGGGCACTGGTAAATGACCTGGTTGAGAGGATACGCACCGGGACAACCCCGGATGCAGCGAAACATGGCCCGGTACCGGGCCTTCGGGTTGGGGAACTTGATCGGAATAGTCATGGCGACTCCATTGTAATTCAGGAGGCGCCGTGTCGCCGCGCTTCATTTGACGCGGGGCGAGAGGGCGGCCTCGGGGTTGGCGCGCAGGAGTGCGCGCAGCTGGCCGTCCCGCAGCCCGGCGCGGCCCAGGGCCCGGGTGAAGGCAGACAACAGGAAATCGTAACCCCGGAATTTTCCGCCCCCGGGCTCGCCGACATGGTACCAGCCGGCGTCCTGCGATATCAGGGTACGACCGAGGGCGCCGTGTGCGATCATGTTCCGGACCAGCGCCACGTCTCGTCCGACGGATGCCTCGCCGACACCGTCGAACTCCACCCAGGCCCCCTGCTCGGCCGCCCTGACGTGGAGGGCGGTATCCTTTTCGCTCTGGGCATGAATCCAGATGAACGCGTCCGGGGGCACGCCCTCTTCGGTCAGGATTTCAAGCTGGTGCAACGCCGCCGCCCCGTCCCCCGTGTGGGAGCCGATCGGCAGGCCCGTCCCCTTGTGAGCGAGCGCCGCAGCCCGTACCAGCTTGCGCTCGATCTCCGGCAGGCGGCCGCGCGTTACCCCGATTTTGATGATGCCCGGCCGGATTCCGGTGCCGTCGATCCCGTCTTCGAACTCCCGGATCCAGCGCCCCGCAAGCTGCTCGGCGGTCTCGGTGAAGGCGTGCTCGGGCAGGAACTTGTAGTTCTCACCCGCGGCGTAGTAACCGGCATTGGTCACGATGTGCATGCCGCTCGCCTCCGAAAGCTTCCTGAGCAAGGCGGCGTCGCGCCCGACAAAGGCAGGAGTACAGTCGACAAACGCGCGACAACCCAGGCGGCGAATTTTCCGCAGGTGCGGGAGGGCGGTACGGAAGACTTCGCCGGCATCGTAGCGCGACGGGCTGACTGCGCGCGCACCGGCGAAGTCGACCATGATGTGCTCATGCATGAGGGTTACGCCGAGGTCGCCGGCCGGTACTGGCCCCCGGACCGTCTGGACCGTGGAGCCGGCGCTCCCCCGGGCAACAGGAACCGCCATTCCATATGCGACTGAGACCAGAAACTCCCGTCTGCCGATCATGGCTCCTCCGATGTGCTCTCGGGAACTATTTCCCGCCTGTTTCGTATTGTTTTATATTGTACGGTGCACTACGGTCCGCCGAAACGGGTGTATTAACCACAGCTACATTCAACGGAGTCCGCATGGCCACGCGAGCACATGCCTTCTGGGCCTTTCTGGCGCTCATGCTCCTGATCCCCGGTGGGGTGGCACAAACGCCTTCGGGGCTCAACGTCCCGGTAACATACTACAAGCTGCCCAACGGGATGAAAGTCGTCCTTTCCAAAGACACCACGGCGCCCACGGTCGTGGTGGGCGTCTACTACAACATCGGTTTCCGGATCGAGCCCAAGGAGCGCACGGGGTTTGCGCACCTTTTCGAACACATGATGTTCCAGGGTTCCAAGAACCTCGGCAAGATGGAGTTCGTCACGCTGGTGCAGCAGAACGGCGGCGTCCTGAACGGAAGCACCCGTTTCGATTTCACCAACTACTTCCAGGTCGTCCCGTCGCACAAGCTCGAAACGATGCTCTGGGCCGAAGCCGACCGCATGAAGGGCCTGGCCATCACGCAGGAAAACCTGACCAACCAGCAGGGCGTGGTGAGCAACGAGGTGAAGGTGAATGTGCTCAATCAGCCGTACGGCGGATTCCCATGGCTCGACATGCCGCAGTACGCCAACACCAACTGGTACAATGCGCACAATTTCTACGGTGAACTGCAACACATCCAGGCGGCGACCCTGGACGACGTCAAGCAGTTCTTCACCACATACTATGCTCCAAACAATGCGGCGCTCGTCGTCGTCGGCGACTTCGACGAGGCTGAGGCGAGGGGATGGGTTGAGAAGTACTTTTCGGGTATCGCCGCCTCCCGGCTCCCTCCGTCCCCGGACCTCACCGAGCCGGGGCAGGAGAAGGAAAAACGCTTCAACAAGGTCGACCCGCTGGCACAGAAGCCCGCGCTGGCCGTGGCTTACCACGTCCCGCCCCGCAAGACGCCGGAACACTTTGCCATGGTCCTGCTCGACCAAATCCTGCTGCAGGGTGACGACAGCCTTTTCAACCGCGAACTCGTGAAGAAGGCGCGGCGTGACGGAATCGGTCGACGGCGGCATCAACCTGCTGGGGAATGCCTTCAACTATAACGGCCCCATGCTCTGGACGGCCAGCCTGATTCACGATTCCGGCGTCAAGGCCGACGACATCCTCGCGGCCGTCGATCAGGTTGTCCAGAGCGTCCAGGAGGCGCCGGTGACGCAGGCCCAGATCGACCGGGCGCTTGTCAAGTTCCGCTCCGGGTTCTACCAGAGCCTCGCGCAGTTCGGCGGCTTCGGCAAAGCGGACCTGCTGGCCTCGTTCGCCCTTTTCGATGACAACCCGTCGACGATCAACTCGCTCGAGGGCGAACTGCGCAAGGTGAGACCTGCCCTGGTGCAGCGCGTCGCCGCGCAGTACCTGCGCAAAACGAATCGCACCGTGTTGACCATCGAGGCAGGCGCCTCATCGGCGAAGCCCGAATAGGCGGGAGAGGGTGAAATGAGAACCGGAAATCTGCTGATCATTGCTTGTTTGTTCTGCATGGCCCCGGCACTTGCCGAGCAGAAGGAGCTGCCCCCGGAGGGAGGCAAACCGAAGCCCTTCGCGGTTCCGGCACAGGAGACTTACACGCTCAAGAACGGCATGAGGGTCACCCTTGTGCCTTATGGCACGATCCCCGTGGCGACTGTCAGCGCCCGGATGGCCTTCGGGAACGCCAACGAAGGGCCGCAGGAGATCTGGCTCGCCGATACCCTGGCGGCGTTGATGAAAGAGGGGACGGTGTCAAAGACCGCCGAACAGGTGGATCAAGAAGCGGCGCGCATGGGAGGCCAGCTGTCAATCGGGGCGGCTTTGGACGACTCCCAAATCAGCATCGATGTCCTGAGCGATTTTGCCGCCGACGCCGTGCGGCTGGTGGCCGAGGTGGCGCGCAACCCGCGCCTGCCAGACTCGGAACTCGAGCGGATTCGAACGAACCTCATCCGCCGGGTGACGGTGGACCTCTCCACCCCGCAGGCCCAGGCGGACCAGGCCTTCAGCACACTGGTCTACGGCGAGCATCCCTATGGCCGCCTCTACCCGACCGAAGCGATGCTGAAGTCGTACACCATCGATGACGTGCGGGCTTTCTACAAGAAGAATGCGGGTGCGCGCAGGACGCATCTGTTTGTCGTCGGCCGATTTGACTCCGCGGTGAAGAAAGCGATCGCCGCAGCATTCGAACCGTGGGAGGCCGGGCCGGACATTGTCCGCGATCCGCCGAAAGTCAAAGCCACGAAGTCTTTCAAGCTGATCGACCGCCCCGACGCCACCCAGTCCACGCTGCGCATCGGGCTGCCGGTGGGGGCCCAGCCGGCCAGCCCTGATTTTGTCCCGTTCCAGGTGGTCAATAACATCCTGGGCGGCTCCTTCGGTTCGCGCATCACCTCCAACATCCGCGAGCAGAAAGGCTACACCTATTCGCCCTCAAGCTCCTTCTCGACGCGCTACCATACGGCGCACTGGGTCGAGGATGCCGACGTAACGACCGCCGTCACGGCCGAATCGATAAAGGAGATCCTGTTTGAGACCAATCGCCTGCGCCAGGAACCCGTCGGTGACGCCGAACTCCAGGGCATCAAGAACTACATGAGCGGGATCTTCGTCCTGCAGAACTCGTCCAACCGCGGCATCGTCGGTCAGCTGGCCTTCGTCGATCTGCAGGGCCTCAGCGACACGTACCTGAAAACCTATGTCCAGAACGTGAACGCGGTGTCGAGCGCCGACCTGAAGAGGGTAGCCGAAACCTATCTGGATACTGACAAGATGACGATTGTGGTGGTCGGCGACAAGGCGAAGATCGCGGAGACGCTCAAGCCCTACCAGGCTCCGTAGCTGTTTTGGGGGTAGGGCCGCCCAATCTCGTCCGAATCACGAGCAACCTTGTTGACCGCCGGTTGAGCTGGATTTCAGGGCCGGGCCGGCTCGGCGCGGCCGCCTCGAGGGGGAGCGATGGATCCAGACGTCGTGCAGGCGATTCCCGAGTTGGTCGGCCGCGGGATCCTGGCCGACGAAAAGGCCGCACCGCTGCTGCGCAGCGCGCGACGGGAGTTGGTCTCCGTCTACCCGGAGCTCCGGCTGCTGCTCTATGCGGGCGTGCTGCTTGCGGCGTCGGGTGCCGGCCTGCTGATCGGGGAGAACTATCAGCGCATCGGCCCTGTGGCGGTCGCGCTCGCCGTCGGAGCGGCTGCCGTCGCGTCGCTCTGGTGGGTGGCGCGCAAGGCGCCGCCCTTCTCCTGGGAGGAAGTCCCTTCCCCGTCGCCCGCCTTCGATTACATCCTGCTCCTCGGCGCCTCGCTGGCCTCGGCTGATCTTGCTTTCATCGAGTCCCAGTTCACGCCGCTCGGCGCGAACTGGCCCTGGCACCTGGCGCTCGTTTCCCTGCTCATGAGCTACCTTGCGGTGCGCTTCGACTCGCGCACCGTGTTTACCCTGGCACTGTCGACCTTTGCTGCCTGGCGCGGCGTGTCGACATCCCTGCTCGAGAATGCCCTGTGGCATTCTCCCGGGGTACCTGGTCCGATGGAACGCGATCGGCTGCGGGATCCTCTTTATCGTACTCGGCCGCTACGTTTCGGCCCGCAGGCGCAAGGCGCACTTCGAGCCCGCAGCCGTGCACCTCGGTTGGCTGCTGATCCTGGGGGCGCTGGTTTCCGGGGGACTGGCGCATGGGCCTGCGGGAATCGGATACGCCGCCCTGCTGATCGTCACCGGGGCGGGATTGGCGTGGCACGGATTCCGACGGCGCCGCTTCGCCCTGTTCGCGTGCGGAGTTCTCGGCGGCTATATTGCGGCCAGCCAGCTGGTGCTGAAGGCTTCGCCCGACTTTATCGAGACATGCGTGTGGTTCATTGCCAGCGCCACGGCCCTCGTGACCCTGCTCTGGACCATCCAACGGAAGATGAAGGAGCCCCAGTGAGAACAGAGGCGGCAGAGGCGGACCGCAAACAGGCGGTGCGCCGGGCGGCTGCCGACTGGCACCGCGCCGGGTGGATCGACGCGACAGCCCTCCGTCGTATCGACGAGTGTTACCCGGATGACCGCGCCCGGGCAGGACTCGCCTTCCGGCTCCTCTTCTTCATCCTCACCCTGTGCGCGCTGCAGGGAGGGGTGGGCCTGCTCTACGCACTGACCGACTCGACAGTCCGCATCAGGACGTTTGCGCTCGTGACAGGTCTGGCTTGCGCAGGCGCAACGGAGTACCTGCTCGGCCCCGCCAAGCGCAGAGAAGGAGGAATCGAAGCTGCGGTTTCTGTCATCGCCCTCGTGCAGCTCATGATCGCCGTCGGGCTGCTGTGCAGTTCCGCGCACGTAGCATTCGAGTCCAGGATGGCGCTGGCGTTGTTCCTGTTCGGCGGCCTGGCGCTGGCAGCGGCGTGGCGCTGGGGCTACTGGTTTTACGCCGCGGCGGGAACGGTGCTGATTTTTGTGTCGCTGAGCCGTCTTCCGTGGGGCCGGCTCCTCTGGGTCATTCTGCCGATCGCTCTGTACCGGCTCCTTTCCACCGGCTGCGATACTGCCAGGCTGCCGCCGGCATTGCGAAAAAAGCTCGGCGGCGCTGCTGGCCGTTTGCGTACTGGCTTTCTACGCAGCGGTAAACACCGTTTCGCTTGACCACAGCACGATAGAGACCGCGGTCTGGAGCAAACACCCGATCCTCACTCTGCTGCCGCGCTGGCTCTCCATCACCCTCACGGCCGCGGTGCCGCCGGGCGTCCTTATTCTTGGCATCAGGACAAGGCGGAGGCTTCTGCTGAACCTCGGGCTGGTGCTCATCGTCGCATCCGTGATCACGCTTAGGTACTACGCCCACGTGGCACCGCTGTGGCTGGCGCTCTGCGGCGCGGGAGCGGCCCTGTTCGCAGCTTCGGCGCTCCTGGGCCGTTATCTGAATTCCGGTGCCGGGGAAGAGCGCCGAGGGATCACCGCCGAGCCGCTGCTCGAGAACCCGAACAACCGCCGTGCGCTCGAGATGCTGGCGAGTGCGGCCGCGCTCACGCCGCGCGCGCACCCCGCACTCGACAAATCCGAATTCCAGGGTGGCGGCGGGCGGTTCGGAGGCGGGGGCGCTTCAGGGGATTTTTGACCCGTCGTGCGGGTCGTTCCAAATGGCGCCGCTATTTCCTGGGCTCCGACGGCCGCAGTTCGACGCGGCTCGGCAAAGCTCGCGGATCCATATCGAGCAGGTTCACGATCACCTGGGCCACATCTTCGGGTAGGAGTTTCCACGTGTGCGACGGGTTTTCGTCGGCCGGATCCGCCGAACTCGGTGTTGACCGACCCGGGCATCACGTAGCTGACCCGGATATGATCGTACCGGACATCCTGCATAAGCGCCTCCGAGAACCCGACCAGGCCGAACTTCGAGGCGTTGTAGGCGGCCCCGCCGGCGAACGCGTTCTTGCCCGCAAGGCTGCCGACATTGACGATGTAGCCGCCGCCCGCGCCGTCTGAGCAGGGGGATGGCCTCGCGGCAGCAGTAGAAGACACCGGAGAGATTCGTCTCGATGATCCTCGCCCACTCCTCGACGGGCATCTTCTCCACCGGGCCGAACGACGCCTACGCCGGCATTGTTGATCAGGACGTCGAGGCCGCCGAACCGCGCTTCCGTTGCCCGCATCAGAGCGTGGACCTGTTCGGGCCGGCGCACGTCGCAGGCAGCCCCGGCGACCGCGTCGGGATGGGCCTGCTCCAGCTGCGCCAGCGCCCCGTCGACGCCACGTTGCCCCGTGCCACAAACGAATACGCGGGCGCCGCGGTCAAGCAACGCCTTTGAGATTGCGAACCCGATGCCCCGCGTCCCCCCGGTCACCAGCGCAACTTTCCCTTCGACCCTGTTCATGCTTATGTCTCCGCCTGCCGCCGTGTCACACCCGCCACTCCTCTGGGATCCTCACCGTCATGCGCATCAGAGCGGCCGCATAGGTCTTGCCCTGCGTATCGATACGAAGCGATGCCGTGGCGCCGCCGCCGAGCGCGCGCGTGAGAACGAAATTGAAAGCATGAAGCTTCGGCAGGTCATAGCGGCGCACGTCGCCCTGGCAGAACTCCCCGAAATGCGCTTTCACGCGCGCCGCAGTCACCTGTTGCGCGATGACCTCGTAATACTCGGGCTGGCGGGCAATGACCCCACAGTTGACCGTGTCGCCCTTGTCTCCGCTGCGCCCGTGCGCAATTCTGGCCAGCGCCACGCGCTTCACAATCCACCCCCCAGCACCCGGACGCTTGGCGCAACGGCACCCTTGGGCACCAGGCTCGGCCAGTAGAGGATTTCGCGGTGCGGTACGGATCGCCCCGGCTCGAGCATGCACGCAGTCGGGATCCCGCACAGGACGTGCGTGACCATCTCCCGGGAAATCCGCTCCGCATTCTCCCGGTCGTCGACGGAGAAGGCCATCCGGAGGTAGACCTCGTTCGGGTCGTCGATCTGGTGGGACATGGCCCCGTGCACGGCGTCGTAGCCGAACACGGAAACGTGCACCTCCCGGTAGGCGACGCCGAGATGCTTCAGGCGTTTCAACACGACCGCCGCCGCCGCGCGCGCCTTCGTGACGCACTCCGGCCACGTGTACACCAATCCCACCGCCACCTGATACCCCCCTTCATAGCTCATCGACACCTTATAGCGGTCCGTCGGGGGGTGGCCCCGCGTACCGGAGACGCTTACCCGGTTGGCACCCAAGTCCTGCATCTCGACCGATTCGATGTCACAGACGACATCGGCGACGATGTATGCCGCCGGGTCGGAGATTTCGTACAGCAGCTGCTCCTTGAGCACCGCCGGCGTTATCAGCCCGCCCTGGCCGGGGTGGATGGTCATGACGAGCGAGCCGTCTTCGCCGACTTCGCCGATCGGGAAAGCGAGGCGGTCCAGATCCGGAACCGATTCCCAGCCGCCGTTGAAGTTTCCGCCGGAGGCCTGTCCGCCACACTCGAGAAGGTGTCCGGCGATGGTGCCGCGGGCAAGCAGGTCGAAATCGTCGCGGCCCCAGCCGAACTCGTGTATGAGGGGGCCGAGCGCAAGGGCGGCATCGTTCACCCGTCCTGTGACGACGATGTCGGCGCCCCCGGCGAGCGCCGCCGCGACGGGGAACGCGCCGAAATAAGCATTTGCCGACAGGATCTGCCCCGGGATTGTACGCTGCGAAGCCCCGCTGTCCAGGTGGCGCAGGTCGATCCCCGCGGCCGCGAGCCGGTCCAGCTCCGGCATGAGGTCGTCGCCGTAGACAACACCGACCTTCAGGTCGGGGCACCCGGCCTCGAGCGACGCCGCAATCAGTTTTTGAGCCAACCCAATCGGGTTGAGACCGCCGGCGTCCGTGACGAGCCGCACCCGCCTCGCACGCAACTCCGGGAGCGCGCGAACCGCGAGCGGCACGAAATCGTGGGGGTAGCCGAGGGTGGGGTCTTTCAGGAGCTGCTTCTGCAGGATCGACATGGTTACTTCGGCCAGGTAGTCCATGATGACATAGTCCAGCGGCCCCCCCCGCAGGAGATCAAACAGGGCGTCGCCACGGTCGCCCCAGAACCCCAGTGCGCCGCCGATCCGTACCGTCTTCATCGATCTTTCCATCGCGGAGCCCGTTTCTCCACGAATGCCCGAAGGCCTTCCTTGCTGTCCTCGGTGGCCATGACCCGCTCCAGCTCGCGCTCCAGGTACTCCAGTTCGTCCGCGAGCAGCCGGTCTTCGATATGAAGAATGGCGCCCTTGCCCAGGCGCAGCACGGCGGCGCTCTTCCGCGCAAGTTTGGCCAAGTAGGCGGTCGAGGCGGCATCGAATTCGTCGCGCGGATACACCGCGTTCAGGATCCCGCACTCCTCCGCCTCCGCCGCGCTCATCCGGTCGCCAAGAAACAGCATCTCGGTCGCTTTCCTCCTGCCCACGTGCCGGTACAAGAGGGCCAGCACCATCATGGGGAACATCCCGACATTGATCTCGGGTGTGGAGATGTGGATATCGGCGCATCCCAGGGCGAGGTCGCAGGCCAGCAGAAGTCCGACGCCGCCCGCGATGACATGACCACGGGCCAGCGCGACGGTCGGCTTGGGACAGCGCCGCAGTTCCAGCAGCAGCTCGCGGTACTCGGCCCGGCCGAACCCGCCATCGACCGGCTCCGCACCCAGGGAGGCCTTGAGGTCCGCCCCCGCGCAGAACACCTTGTCTCCGGAACCGGTCAGGCTGATGACGCGCACGGCGGCGTCCTCCACGGAGGCGCGCAATCCCTGCTTCAAGGCTTCGATGACGGCACTGTCCAGTGCGTTGCGCTGCTCGGGGCGGTCGATGGTCAACTGCGCCACGCCGGATTCGGTCATGCGGACGTCCTCCCTCACCCGGGAATTATAGGACATGGCAACCGGCATGGACAGGCTTGCCGGGCACGTGGCGCAGCAGTGCGACGGCAGGTCCGGCTTGGTCTCTCTTGGTGCTCCATTGCGTGCGGGGCGGCAGTCTTTGCCCGGACGGACGGCGGAATCGGCGGAATTTTGCTGGGCCGTTCTGTAAAATGTACACGGCACTTCGAACAGGGGGACAGGATGACGGTGGCGCTGAGTGTGCTGGGGATTCTGTCGATGGTTCTCGCCGGGACGGCTCAGGTAAAGACCCCACCTCCGGCTGCTGCGGCAGCAGCCGGACCGGTCGCGCGCGGCGACTACATTGTCAACAACGTGGCGCACTGCGTGCAGTGCCACACTCCGCGTTTCGCGGGGGGGAACTGGACCAGCTTCGTCTCCTTCAGGGAGCTCCCATTCCCGTGGCTTCGCCGTGGTCCAACCAGAAGTGGGCGGTGCGGGCGCCGCACATCGCCGGCTTGCCTGGGTTTCGAGACGAAGATGTCGTCAGCCTCCTCACCAATGGGTCTCGGCTCGATGGGCGGGTGCCGCAGCCTCCGATGCCCCAGTTTCACCTGACCAGCCAGGACGCGGAGGCCGTGATCGCCTATCTGCGTTCGCTGCGCTGACCCCGGGCGGCGCTTCACCTCTCGGCTTCGGCCTTCTTTTTGGCTCTCGGCCTGCGTGGGGCCGGCGGCCGCTTGCGCTGTGCGGCGGCAGGACTTGAGCTCCGGCGTCGTTTCGCCTTCTCCTCCAGAGGCGGCGGTGGTTGAGCATCGTTGGCCTCAGGCTCCGGAGCCATCGCTGGTTCCGGGGTCGCCAGTACCTCGGCTCCCGCACCGGCATTTTCGGCGAGAACGGCAACTTCCGCCGCCGCTTCGGAAATCGTCTCGGGCGCCGACTCAAACGGCGGGGCGGTTTGCTCGACCGCTGTGCTGAGCGTCTCCTGGACCGGGGCTTCGACCTCGCTCCCGTTGATGTCGGGCTCGGGGGTCTCGGGGCTCGGCAGCGCGGACCCTTCACCCGGGAACCGCTCTCCGGGGAAGATCCGCAGTATGCCCTGCCGGTTACGTTCGATCCTCAGGATTCCTTCGCGCTGCCCCTGCCTGACGAGGTCGTGGATGGTAGCGAACCCGTGCGCGCGCTCGTCAAACGTCGGGTCGGCTGCCCGGAGGTACTGCTTCATGTTTCGCAAATACATCGGCCAGCGTGGTTTCACCCGGGCATTTTGGAACGTGGCGAACAGGTCGCGGTTCCCTTCGGGGCCGCGGTGCGGCGGTTCCGGCTCAGCCTGGGAGTCCGGCGCCGCTTCTGCAACGTCGGGGGCCGCCTCCTCGGCGCGCGCCGGGGGAGCCGCGGGCAGTGTCGGTTCGCCGTCCTTGATCTCGACCAACAGACTGCGGTCGACCTGCTTGAGGGTGAGAAAGCCGGCATTGGCCATCTTCTGGATGAACTCCCGGAAGCTGCCGGTGCCGTAGTCCTTCTCCGAAAAGGTGGAATCGAGCTGCAGGAGCGTGCTCTTGAGCAAACCGAGTTGCGGCGAGACCTCGCGGTCGGCAAGGATCTTCAGGGCGCGCCGGATGAGCGGCAGGGCGTCCTCGAGCTGCGCGCGGCTGGTGGTCTGCGCCTTGACGGCCGCCTTCCTGGCTGGAGGGGACGTGGCGACCAGATTCTCGTAGGCGATGAACTCGTGGCAGTTCCGCTGCAGGATCGTGCTGGTGAAAGCGCGCCCTCCCACGATGAACACGGCCTTGTCGTACTGTTTGAGCTTCTCGACGAGCGCAATGAAGTCGCTGTCGCCCCCCACGATCACGAATGCGTTGATGTGCTCCCGGGTGAAGGCCATCTCCAGGGCATCGAGCGCCAGGTTGATATCGGCGCCGTTCTTGTCCCCCCGGGGAGTAACGTTTCGCTGGACCATCTGGACCGCGTGCTCTGTCATCGCCTGGCTGTACTCGTCGGCGCGCTTCCAGTTCCCGTATGCGACCTTCGTGACCACTTCTCCGCGTTCCTTGATGGCCTCGAGCACGGTGTCGATATCGAACCGACGCGACAGCGTCGTCCGGACTCCGATCTCTATGTTGTCGAAGTCGATGAACACCGCGAATTTCAAGCGTTCCTCTTTCATTTTCACCTCTGTGTGGTATGGCGTGGACGCTCCCTGAGAAAAGCGCGGCGCGCAGCACGCGGTAGAGGGCTTCCTCGCAATTACGCGATATCAGACCTGAAGCCATTCCGCAAAGGGACGGCTGCAGCGCCGCGCCCGGGGGTTGCGCCCGGACACCGCACGGACTTGCGGACGTCCCGGCATGTTCTCCGCCGGATCTCTCCATGTTCGAGCGATCACCATATTGTAACTCTCAACCCGGCCGCACACAACGCTTTGGGCGGGAAGAGGCCCGGGGCACCCATTGCGGCGGCGATGGCGATGTGCTTCAATCATCCTTGGTAACGGTCCTCGTACTCAGCGAATCGCTCGAGACACGCTCCAGTTGCCGCCGCAGCTCCCTGCCGCACCGGGCAAGTCTGGCATGCCGGGTGCGGCCATGGTAATTGTGAGGGCGTATGTTTCCTCTCCGGGACGACAACCCTACGACGATCACACCCGTCCTGACGGTCGCGTTGATCGCGATCAACGTGGTCGTGTTCATGTACCAGGTATCGCTTGGTCCGAAAGGCGACCAGGTGCTGGTATACCAGTACGGGGCCATTCCTGCCGTCGTGCTGGGCGAGCGCGCTCTCCCGGTGTCGATGCTTGCCGTCCCGCCGTTCATGACGGTTTTCACCAGCATGTTCCTGCACGGCGGGATTATGCACCTGCTCGGGAACATGCTGTACCTATGGATTTTCGGCAACAACATCGAGGAAGCGATGGGGCGTGTCCGCTTCCTGCTTTTTTACCTTCTAACCGGAGTGGTGGCTACGCTGGCGCACGTGATGTCCAACCCGAGCTCGACGCTTCCCTCGATCGGCGCCAGCGGCGCCATCTCGGGTGTCCTCGGGGCTTACATCCTGCTCTATCCCAGGGCCCGCGTGCTCACGCTGGTTTTCCTGGGATTCTTCATCCGGATGATGTACATCCCGGCGGGTTGGGTCCTCGGCGTCTGGTTCGTCCTCCAGCTCTTCAGCGGCAGCCTGGCCGGCCAGGGAAGCGGGGGCGGCGTAGCATTCTGGGCGCATATCGGCGGATTCGTTGCCGGCATGTTGCTGGTGGGCCTCTTCAAACGCAGGGACGTGCGCTTCTTCAATCCGCCCGTCTATCACCCCAGCATGATCGAGAACTGGTAGGTAAATAACTTCACTGAACGGAAACTCTCGCCCTCCCTCATGGATCTCCCCTGATGTAGGCACGAAGCAAACACGCCGGCGTGGTCTAGCCGGTTTTCAACTGTTCCGAACGGAGTGGGCTATGAAGAAAGGACTGATGTTAAGTTTGGCGGGGAGTTGGGCACTGGCGGTCGGGTTCGCATCCTACGCGGCTCAGGCCGGCGACGCGGCGCACGGGAAAGAGATTTACACCGCGGGGAAGTGCCAGATGTGCCATTCGATCGCGGGCGTGGGTAACAAGGCTCATCCACTGGACGGAGTGGGGAGCAAGCTCTCCGCCGAGGACCTGAAAAAATGGATCGTGACGCCCAAGCAGATGCAGCCGACCACGAAGATGAAAGCGTACCCAAACCTCCCTGAAAAGGACCTCAACGATTTGGTTGCCTACTTGATGTCGCTCAAGAAATAGGGGCCGCGCCCAGAGCACGAGAAATCTGCGAAAAGACTGGGCGGCGCTCCGGCGACGACCCCGGCGGTGCCGAGGCACCGCGTTCACAGCGGCTGCACGGGTCTCTGGGCTTGACAGCTTCGAAGACTCGAACAAAATCATTTCGGTAGCGGGCGTTTGCCGCGTTCCAGCAGGCCGCGTACGCATGCGAGCAACTCGCGCGAACGGAAGGGTTTTTCGAGGTACTCGTCCGCTCCGGCCCGCAATGCGCCGCCGCGCCCTTCCTCTCCGAGCTTAGCCGATACGAGCAGGACGGGGATGCCCGCCGTCACCGGATCGGCGCGCAGGCGGCGCACCAGCGCAAGCCCGTCCCGGCGCGGCATTGTGGCGTCGGTAAGCACAAGATCCGGTAGCTGCCGGTGCACGGCGGCCAGCGCGGCCTCGCCGTCGATGACCGGCTCCACGTCGTACCGATTCATCAGGACCCGCCGAATGATCTCGCGGGTTTCGTCATTGTCGTCGGCCAGCACGACGCGGCGTCGTGGTCTCCTCCGGCTGACTGCGGAATTGCGGATCCGGGAGGCGGTATCGGGAGCACCGGACTCTGAGACTTCGTCTGCCATAGACCTCTCAAGCTGCAAGCCTCCCCAGCGTCTGGCGCACTCCAAATTATGGAGTGCGGTGCCTCGGCACCGCTGTCGCGGTTTGGCTGAACCGGTAGGTGTGACCCCAAAGCGGCGTCCAGCCGCCGCACTCCAAAAGAGCGGGAATAATCAACATGTCGCCGAAACCTCAAACGCATGAAAACACTCTTGACGCCCGACGGTCCTGGCCAATCATTACCATTTCGTGGCGTTGTCCACCGACCGAGAACACGCAACAGAAGCCGCCCCGAATTTTAACAGACCCGGCAACTCGGTTTCGACTCCCGACCGTTGCCGTGTCCGGTCGTTGGTGGTACGGTTTGCTTAATACCTTGGGAGCACGATGAACGTACTCGTTACGGGTTCAACCGGCCTCATTGGATCGGCGCTGGTCGAGCGGCTCGCGGGCGCAGGGGAACGCGCGGTCCGGTTGGTGCGACGGGCACCTCGGCCCGGCGCTGACGAATTGTTCTGGGATCCCGCGAGGGCCGGGGTCGCGGCGGCGGCGCTCGAGAATTTCGACGCCGTGGTGCACCTGGCGGGCGCGTCCCTGACCGGGAGATGGACGAGCCAGCGAAAACGGGAGATCTACGAGAGTCGAGTAACCAGCACCCGTGTCCTCTCGGAAGCGCTCTCTTCGCTTCGGAGCCCCCCCCGGGCTCTGATCTGTGCCTCCGCCGTGGGCTATTACGGAGACCGGTCAGATGAAGTGCTTACCGAAGAGAGCTCGCTGGGGAGCGGTTTTCTCGCCGAGGTGTGCCGCGATTGGGAAAGCGCGTCCGCAGCAGCCGAGCGCAAGGGCATCAGGGTAACGCGGCTGCGCACCGGAATCGTGTTGAGCGCGCGCGGGGGCGCGCTCCCGAAAATGCTGCCGCCGTTCCGAATGGGGGTCGGCGGGCGCTTCGGCAGCGGCCGGCAGTACTGGAGCTGGATTTCGCTCGAGGACCTGGTCGAGATATTCATGCGCGTCCTGTCGGACGATGCTCTGTCCGGCGCGATAAACGCCGTCTCCCCCAACCCGGTCACGAACCTGGAATTCACCCGGGAGTTGGGGCGGGCACTGTCCCGGCCGACCTTCCTTGCCGTCCCGGCCTTCGCCGCGAAGCTTGCGCTCGGCGAGATGGCAAACGAAATGCTGCTGGCCAGTGCCCGCGTGGTTCCGGCCCGTCTTCAGGCCGCTGGTTTCCGCTTTCAGTCCCCTGCCTTGCCCGCCGCCCTGCGCCGCATATTGGGTGACACCGGGGTCAGGTCCTAAGAATCCTCGCCGTCCAGCCCTGAAATCCTGGATCACCTGCCGCATCCGTCTGCAGCCCGCAGAGACTCAATCTCTCAAGACCTCGCCCCTACCCTCCCCGACAGGGCTGCGATTATGGCGTCGGGGTCGGAGACGCAGCCGCCCCAGGTGCCGCCGCTGCACGCCTGCAGAGCCGCCCAAAGCCGGGTGTCGTCGGGCAGCAGGGGATCTTGACGCAGGTCGGCTCGCGGGGCCCTTTGCTCCAGCACGCGCGCGCCGGCGCTGGCGCCGAACTCCCTGTCTTTGTCCCCCACCAGGTCCACCGAGCCTTCAAGGTTGTTGCGGTCCACGATCACCTGGATGCGATCCCCGTCGAGCACCTTCCCAATCGGGCCGCCGGCCAGGGCCTCCGGCCCGATGTGGCCGATGCAAGCGCCCGTGGATACGCCGGAAAAGCGGCCGTCGGTCAGCACGGTGACGTGCTTGCCCCACGGGAGGTGCTTCAGGGCAGCCGTGACCTGGTAGATCTCTTCCATTCCGGCCCCCATCGGCCCGCGGCAGATCAATACGAGGATATCTCCGCCGCATATGCGGTCAGGCCTGTTGCTCTTGATGGCCGCGATGGCCCCCGTTTCAGACGTAAAGACGCGTGCCGGTCCCACCCTGCGGAAAACACCGTCGGCATCGACGACCGACGGATCGATGGCCGTGCTTTTCACCACGGCGCCCTGAGGAGCCAGGTTGCCCCGCGGAAACGTAACGGTGCTCGTCAGTCCCTGCCGCGCGGCGGCCTCGGGAGAAAATATGACCTCGTCGGGGTCAATTCCATCCGCCTCGCGCAGTCGCTCCCTTGAGCGGCGGCGGCGATCGGAAGTCTCCCACCAGTCGAGGACACGGCCGAGCGTCAGGCCCGCAGCGGTCAGGCACTCTTCGCGGAGCAAGCCCAGCCGGCGCAGGTACAGCATGACCTCCGGGACGCCCCCGGCCAGGAATACGCGAATGGTCGGGTGATTTGCCGGACCGTTCGGGAGAGCATCGACCAGCCTCGGAACGCTGCGGTTCACGGCGATCCAGTCTTCTACGGATGGCCGGGGCAGGCCGGCGGCGTGAGCAATCGCCGGTATGTGCAGCAGAAGATTCGTCGATCCCCCGAACGCCGCGTGCACGACCATTGCGTTGTACAGCGCGTCCGCCGTGAGAATGTCGGCCAGCGAGATCCCTTTCGATTCCAGGAGCGCGAGAGCGCGCGCCGACCTGGCCGCGATATCCAACCACACGGGTTGTCCGGAGGGGGCCAGCGCGGTGTGGCACAGGGAAAGGCCCAGCGCTTCGCCCACGACCTGCGAAGTCGCCGCCGTACCCAGAAACTGGCACCCCCCGCCCGGAGTGGCGCAGGCTCGGCAAGCCAGTTCGGCAGCTTGGTCGGCCGAGAGCAGGCCGTGCGCGAACCGTGCCCCGATGGACTGCACCGTGCCTGCGTCCTCACCGCTCTCCGGGGGGAGCGTCACACCCCCGGGCACCAGCACGCACGGGAGCGCACGGCTGCCGGCAAGGGCCATCATCATGGCGGGCAACCCCTTGTCGCAGGTCGCGATCCCGAGAACCCCACGGCGCGTCGGGAGTGACCGGACGAGACGACGCAGCACTTGTGCCGCATCGTTGCGATAAGGCAGGCTGT
This sequence comes from uncultured Acidobacteriota bacterium, assembly GCA_963773605.1. Taxonomy (GTDB): domain Bacteria; phylum Acidobacteriota; class UBA6911; order UBA6911; family UBA6911; genus CAVZBT01. The sequence continues at coordinate 213,588 of CAVZBT010000013.1, read as the reverse complement.
CCATCATCCCCGGGGTGCCCTGGGTCCGGCCGTCGCACGGGTCCGTGCAGTACCCCGCAAACGGGATGCACCCGATGGACTTGAGTTCTCGCGCGGCCACGCCGACGAGCAATCCCACTTCCCAGTGGCCGATGTGCAGCCCCAAGGCGACTGGTGCGCCGGAATCGGCCCGCATTCCCCCCTGCGTGCTCAAAATCAGGAACTCCCTGCGCCCGAGTTCGCTCGGGTTCCAACCCATGCCGGCGTCCTGCGACCAGCCGAAAAGGTCGCCGCTCGGCCGTTCGCGCAGCATGTCCTCCGTTAGGGGCAGGCGGCCTGCGGGCCCGGGCGCCCGCGTCAGCACGCGATCGAACAGCTCGCCGCCGCCGAGGAGATCGCGTTCCGCCCCGGCGCTTTCGCGATTGGTATCCATGGCCGGGTTATATCATAATCCGGTTGGCTGCGGCGTCCCGACATCACCGGTGTCTTTGGCCCGCGGGCAGAATGAGCGGGATCGGGCCTGCCCCACCCACGCGCGCTATGGATCCGATTGCCCCTGACACGCGATTGTTGCTGGACCCCCGGATACCGGAACTCGACGACTTCGACCGCCGCTTCTTCCGGCAGGACACGGTCGAGGTCGCGCGCCGGCTGATCGGGGCATGGCTCGTCAGGCGTTACCGCGGGCACTGGTATGGCGCACGCATCGTTGAGACCGAGGCTTACCTGGGCGCGAGGGACCGGGCGGCCCACTCGTGGGGGGGAAGGCGGACTCCGCGGGTGGAGCCCATGTACATGGACGGCGGCCACCTCTACGTCTTCCTGGTGTACGGCATGCACTTCTGCGCCAATGTCGTGACCGGCAGGCAAGGAATCGCCGAGGCCGTCCTGCTGCGCGCCGGCGAAGGGCCCAACGGCGGTCCACTGAAGCTGCTGTCGGGGCCGGGCCGCCTCTGCGCGCGGCTCGGCATTACCGTCGGGCACAGCGGTCTCGACCTCCTGAAAAACGGACCGGTGCGCGTGCTCCGGGGGCAGGCGCCCCCTCCGCGGCTGGCCGTGACCTCGCGTATCGGGATTGACTACGCTGGCGAGGCGCGCGACTGGCCGCTCCGCTTTGTCGACTGCGATTCCCGCTCCCTCTCCGGGCCAAAACGGTTGGATGCCGCCCCCTGAATAACGCAGCCCTGCGGTGCCCTCCCCATGGTAAGATTTCTGTATCGGGTTTTGTTAAGGGAGGTAAAGGGATTGACGAAGCGAATGACAGGAGTGCTGCTGTTCGCCCTCGCGCTCACGACCGCCGGGGCGTTTGCCGCAGAGTGGACCGGATACATCTCCGACGCGGGCTGTGCGCCGAAGAAGGGATCCAACCCGGACCACGCCGCCTGCGCCCGGAGCTGCATCGAATCGGGTGCGGCCGCCGTGCTTGTTGCCGACGGTAAGATCTACAAGTTGGACAAACAGGACGAGGCCAAGAAGTTCGCCGGGGACAAGGTCCTGCTCAAAGGCACGGCCTCAGAGGACGGCTCCGCGATCAAGGTCGACACCATCCGCAAGGCCGAGTAGGCCTGGAGGGCAACTGGAGTCCATGGGGGCCCTAGGTTCCCGCCTGCTGGGCGGCGGTCCGGAGGGCCCTGATTTTTTCAGCATCGGTGACCGCCCGGGTATATTCGGGCGGCCGCAACTCGCCGCCCATAAAGACCCGGGGATTGCGGAAGCGCATCGAACTCTCGACGGGTGCGAATCCGGCCACGTGCACTTCATCCACCCCGGCCACCGCCAGTACTTTCGGCAGGTTGCGCTCGGTCCCGCCACCCGGCATGACAATGACACGGCCCGCTGCCCGGCGGGCGATCTCCGCGATCGTGTCGAGCCCCTCGATGACCGACGATTCCTGCCCGGAAGTCAGGATGCGGTCGACCCCGAGGGCTACGAGGTCTTCGAGCGCCCGGTACGGATCGCGGGTCATGTCGAATGCGCGATGGAACGTGACGCTCAGGGGACGGGCGAGTACGATGAGTTGTCGGGTCCGCTCCACATCGACTTCGCCGTCGGGGGTCAGGATCCCAATGACGACCCCGTCTGCGCCCAGCGCCTTGGCGACCCCGATGTCGCGTTTCATGACCTCAAACTCCACATCGGAGTAGCAGAAATCGCCCCCACGCGGCCGGATGATCACCTGCAGCGTGATACGCAGGAGGCGCCGCGCAGTCTCGATCGCGCCCGCGCTGGGGGTCGTCCCTCCCTCCAGCAGGTTGTCACAGAGCTCCACCCGGTCCGCGCCGCCACGCTCTGCCGCGAGCGCGGATTCCACCGAATCCACGCACGCTTCGATGACCAGCTTCCTCTCGTGCTTTGCTTGTGATCCTGACATGCTGCCTCCCTCCGGAAGGAACACCGTAAGCCTGTCGACGTTCCACTGCCTGGCCGTGCGCACGCTATTGCGGTCGCCGAGACAGATGTTGTCTCCCATGCCGATCTCGTCGCCGTGGTCAATGATCGGGGCCCCGGAAGGGAAAAGAGCAGGCCGTTCATCAATTCGTTGCGCCGCCTGTCGTTGACCAGGAGCGGCGCGCGGCTTTCCGGGCCCCCTGATCACTGGGGCGGATAAACCATTGTGGCCGGGTCGGGCAACGGTATCCGGACGAGGGGCTTGCCGCCGGCGATTTTCCCGAACGAGTACTGGGGCTGCTCGCGGTCCGCCTTGAGTATCTCCTCGACGTTCCCGACGACCAGGATCACCATGCGGGCAGGATCGAGGTACTTGCGGGCGACCCGCAGCACGTCGTCTACCGTCACGGCGCGCAGCCGGTCGCGATACGTATCCCAGAACTTAGGGTCCCGCCCCGTGAGTTCGTCGGCGGCAAATGTGCCGGAAATCGCGGAAGCTGAGGCGAAGAAACGGGGAAAGATCTCGATCGCGTTGTTCTTCACGGTCTCGAGCTCCTCGGCGGACACCTCTTCTGTCCGTATGCGGTTGATCTCATCCAGCACGATCTGCGCCGCCTGGGCCGCCGTGGCGTCCTTGCTCTGAAACGAGGCGCGGAACTGTCCCGGGAAATAGACTCCCGCGGAAAATGATGAACCGGCGCTGTAGGCAAGGCCCTCGTCCGAGCGGACGCGGTTGGTGATGCGCGAGGTAAATCCCGAGCCTCCCAGGATGTCGTTCATCAGGTCGATCGCCAGCTCGTCGGGGTTGCCGCGCATGATCCCGAGTTGCCCTATGTCGACGCGGGCCTGGTTGACATCCGCCTTGTTCACAAGATAGACGCCGGGGACCGGCGAGAAATCCGGGGCCGGGACCGGAGGGACCGGGTCCTTGGGACCGGCCCAGTCGCTCATCGCCTTTTCAAGCCGCGACTTCATGTCGGCCGTCCTGAAGTCGCCCGAAACAGCCAGGATGAAATTCGCCGGATGGTAGTACTTCTGGTGAAATGCGACCAGATCATCCCGGCTCAAAGACGTGATGGATGCCTTCGTGGTCATTCGGGTTGTGAAATGGTCCGGGCCCCTCAGGAGGCGGTTCCACTCCCGCCCCTCGATCTCCTCCGTCCGGTCGTTGCGCCTTTCGATCTGTTGAAGCTGCTGGCTCTTGTACAGCTCGAACCTGTCGGGCTGAAATGCCGGGCGGCGGAGCATGTCGAAAAACAGTTCCAGCGCCCGGTCGACGTCTTTGGCGAGGAAATTGACCGAGGCCGCCCCAGAGGTGGGTCCCATGAAACTCGAGAGGGACGCGGCCAGAAAATCGGCTTCCTCGTCAAACAGATCCGCCCTGTAGTGAGCGGTGCCGCCGGCGCGGAGCTGGCTTCCGGTGGCGAAGGCGAGTCCGGTCTTGCCTTCGGGATCCAGGTACGAACCGGCCCGTATCGTCACCGAAACCGTGACGAGCGGCAGGTCATGGTCTTCGACAAAATAGCCCACCACGCCGTTTGCGAGCTGGTGCCGGTAAGTGGCGCGCTGCGGGGGCGAGTAGTCCAGGGGTGCAAACTTCAAATCGCGGGGATGAGCCGGGATGGACCGCTGCTGCGCCCCGGCCGCGGCCGGCAGCACCAGGAGAAGCCAGAGGACGATCACACCCCGCCGTGCGCGTCGAGAAGTCCTCATCACTTGCCTCCCTTCCTGATCTTTTCCTCCAGTAGAGTACGCAAGACGCCGAGCAGCTGTTTCTTCTCGGGCGGGGCGCCCGACTGCTGTTCATCGAGCTTCTGCAGATACTCTCGCGCCTTCTCCGCCGGCATCTGGTCGACCATGCCCCGGAACTGCCGCACGAAAGCTCTGTCCGGGTCCGACAGACCGGTCAGCAGCGGATCCTCGGTCGACTTATCCGGTGGTTTCGTGTAATACAGGGCCACCGCCCGATTTTCGGGTTTGAAATATTTCTCCGCGACACGGCGGATATCTTCGCGCGGTCACGGCCCCGATTTCCTTCGGGTCCTCGTTGAAGCTGCGCCACCCGCGGTTGCTCTCCGCAAGGAGGAGCTGCAGCATCAGGAAGAAACTGTTCTGGACACGCCGGAAGCTGTTTGCCGCAAACTGGTTCTTGACCTTCTGCAGCTCGCGCCCGCCCACCGGTTCCTTCTGCAGGCGCGCGATTTCGGCGTAAAGGGCCTGCTCGACCTTTTCGGGGGTGCTCTCGGGGCGCGCGATGCCGCCCAGTTCGAAGTAGCCCTCCCATTTGAACCCGTTCTGACCGGCCGAAGCACCGGTCGCGACCTTCTGTTCCAGTACCAGAGACCGGTAGAGCCTGCCTGTCCGGCCGTTCAGCAGCGACCCGAGCACGACCAGGGCCGGCTCGTCCCGGTGCCCGTCGGCGACGGTGTGATAGCGGATCTGCACTTCGGGATTAGTCTCCGCGAAGGCAATCATCCGCTTTTCGGCCAGCTGCGGCACCTCGCGGGTGCGGACCGGGTCCGGATCGCTCGGATTCCGCTTCAGACGGCCGAAGTACTGGTCGGCCAGCTGTCGAGCGCGTTTCGGATCGAAGTCTCCGACGAGGCAGGCTGCAATATTGTTGGGCGCATAGTTCAGCGCGAAATAATCGAGGGCTTCCCGTCGCGTCAAGCCGTCGAGATCACTGGGCCATCCGACGGTCGGCGAGCCGTAAGGCGACGAGGTCCAAAACAGCGCGTCGAACTCCTCCTCGTACTTGCCCGTCGGGGTGCTTTCGACGCGCGTGCGGCGCTCTTCGAACACCACGTCGCGTTCGGCATAAAACTCCCGGAAGATCGGGGTCATCAAACGGTCGGACTCCATCCAAAACCACAGCTCGAGCTTGTTGGCCGGGACGTTTATGAAGTACGCGGTGAAGTCCGACGACGTCGTCGCATTCATGCCGCTCGCGCCAGCAGTCGTGTAGATCCGGTCGAATTCATTCTTCACGATCAGGTCCCGGGCCTGTTTCTCGAGCGCGGAGAACTCCAGCAGCAGTTCACGGTGTCTCGGGGTGCGGCTCGCGGGATCCTTCAGATCGTTAATCTCGCCCAGCCGGAGGCGGCGGAGCTGTTGCTGCTCCTCCGCGTGGATCTGGTCCTTGACCGCGTCCATCCGGGCCATGATCTGCAGGTCTTTCTCGATGTCGGTCGTTCCGATGGCCCGGGTTCCTTTAAACATCATGTGCTCGAAAAGATGCGAGATCCCGGTGATGCCGGAATGCTCGTTCACGGATCCGACTTTGGCGACCCAGCCGGCCGCCACGTTGGGATCTCCCGTCCGCGGCACCATCAGGAGCTTCATGCCGTTCTGAAGCGCGTATTCCTGGACGGGGACCTGCTGGGCTCGCGACTCGGACAACCCGGACAACAGCACCGCCAGGCCCGCACATGCGACCGATCTGGATTTCATAGCACCTCCCACGCGTCGAAATGCTCACCTCAATGTGCTGCGGCAGTGTCCGTCGGCGGCCTCGGGCCCAGGAGGTTGCGCGTCCAGAAGTCATGGCTCTCCCGGCTCATGTGGGCGCGCTGCCCGGGTTGAATACCGTGACGGCTCTCGGGATAGATCATAAGTTCAAACCCCTTGTTGTTGGATGTGAGCCAGTCGATGAGCTGGAGGCTGTTCTGCAGGTGCACGTTGTCGTCGGTGGTGCCGTGGGTGATGCGGAGCCCGCCCTTGTACCGTGACGCCCACGTTAGCACGGAACTCTCCTTGTAGCCTTGCGGGTTCTCGGCCGGCGTATCCATGAACCGCTCCGTGTAGACCGAGTCGTACAGCCTCCAGTCGGTGACCGAAGAGCCGGCCTGCCCGAAATTGAAATGCTCGGCGGCGCGGGTGAGCGCCATCATCGTGGTGTAGCCGCCGTAGCTGCTGCCCGGCGATCCCGATTCTGTCTTTGGCGACAAACGACTTCGACCGCAGCCAGCGGGTTGCCGCGGTGAGGTCGGCCATTTCCCACTTCCCGAGGTTCCGGTGCATCAGGGCAACGCCCTTCTTCCCGAAGTGGCCGCTGCCGCGATGGTCGACGCTGATGGTGATAACTCCCCGCTGCGCCCAGTAGTGCGGCTGCAGGCCAAGCCAGGCGTTGCGCACCATGCCGGCGTCGGGCCCGCCATAGATGCTGAAGATCACCGGGTATTGCCGGGCCGGGTCGAAATCGACAGGCAGTACCCAATAGGCCGGAAGGTCAAATCCATCCCCGGAAGGGATCGTGAACAGCTCGGCTTTGCCCCAGCCGTACTCGTCCATGGCTGGTTTCTTCGCGTCCCCGAGTTTCCTGACCAGCTTCCCGGTGCTGTCGCAGAGGGTCATGGTGCCGGGGGAGTCGATGCTGCTGACGGAGTCGATGAAGTACTTCCCCCCGGGTGCGACCTGCGCGCGATGAATCCCCTCGCCGGCGGTAAGCTGCTCGAGCCCGGTGCCGTCGAGCTTGACGCGCATCAGGTGGGCATCCCAGGACTTCGTCGGCCGACCCGTGAAGTACACATACCCGCCGGCCTCATCGACGCGGTCTATGGAATTGACGCGCCAGTTGCCCGACGTCAGCCGTTTCTTCACGATGCCGTCGTTGCCGCAGAGGTAAAGGTGATCCCAGCCGTCGACATCGCTGCGGAGCAGAAATCCGGAGCCGTCACGCAGGTACTGCAGGTCCTCGAAGAATGTCACCCAGGACGGCTGCTTCTGTTCAAGAATCTGGGTCTTCTGACCGCTCTCCGGGTCGCAATTGTACAACCGGATCGTGTCTTGGCCGCGATTCATCCACTGGACCGTCAGCGCCTTACTGTCCGGAGTCCACACGGGCCAGGCGAGATAATGATCCGCTTTCGGCTCGAAATCGGCCCACGTGGTCTTGCCCTGGGCGACCGAGACCATACCCATTGCGACATACGGGTTCGGGTCGCCGGCTTTGGGGTAGCGCTGTTTCTCGAGTTCGCCGTGCTGTCCCCCGGCATGGTAGATCGGGAACACGGGCACGGGTGCGTCATCGAAGCGCATGAAGGCCAGCCGCGTGCTGTCGGGCGACCACCAGAAGGCCGCGTACTGCGACGCCCGTCCGAGGATCTCTTCGTAATAAACCCATGAAGCCCAACCGTTGTAGACCGTGTCGCCGCCGTCGGTCGTGTACTGGTGTTCGACGGCATTCTCGAGGTCATAAGCGAACAGGTTGTGGTCGCGCGTGTAAGCCACCCAGGTGCCGCTCGGAGAAAACCGCGGGTTCTCCTCGCGCCCGGGCGTGGCGGTGAGGCGGCGCAGACGCTTCGACTCCAGGTCATAGAAGTACAGGTCGCCTTCCCGGTTCAGGATGAAGCGGCCCAGGTCGGGCATGGACGCTGCGGCCCCCTGCAGGGAAAAACCCGCGGGCAGGTTCTTCTGCTCCTCCGCATAGTCGCGATAGACGCGCGCGACGCCATCTGCAGCGTCGACGGCATAAACGCGACGCTGCCCGTCAGAAGGGTCGACGCGGGTTTCGAGGTAGGTGTCAGGGTCGAGCCATCCGGTTACCGACGGCAGTCGTCCAGTGACCGAATTCTCGTCGCCGCGATCGCCCATCCCCATCGGCAGGTTGAAGACCTGATCGTAGGTGAACTGCTTCTTCGCCGCAACGGCAGGCGGGGACTGCGCGGGTGGGGCGCCAGGCAAAAAGGCGCACAGCAGCACGACGGCGACCGGGACAACGGCAGCCTTACGCATCTGGACCTCCGGCTCGAGGGCCAGGGAGCCCGAGAGCAACAAGCGGTGAATCAAGACGGGGACACAAGCGGGCCCCGCATCAAAGGTGAAAAGACGTCGCGCGGCCGGAACGGGTCAGAGCGCCGCTCCGAGGGCTTCCCCGCACGCCAGCGTGGTTCGCGGCACCACGCCGGGGTGCACCGGGTCCGGTTTTTCCGGATCGATGCTCAGCCGCTGGATGGCCTGCGACACTTCCTGTGGGGTGATCTTCCCCTCTTCACAAAGCGCGTAGAGGGCGGCGACGACAATCGACTCGGCGTCTACCTCAAAGAAACTGCGCAGCGCTTCCCGCGTGTCGCTCCGGCCGTATCCGTCCGTACCCAGAGCCACGAACTTCTGCCTCACCCAGGGCCGGATGAGGTCGGGCACAGTCCGCATGAAGTCGGTCGCGGCGACAATGGGCCCGTCCACACCGTCGAGCACTTCCACGACGTAGGGGCGCTTCGGTGTCGTTTCCGGGTGCAGGCGGTTCCAGTGGTCCGCCGACAAGGCCTCGTCACGGAGTTGCTGGTAGCTGGTGGCGCTCCACACGTCCGACGCGACGTCGAACTGGTCTGCCAGAATTTGCTGAGCCTTCAGGACCGAAAGGAGGATGGAACCGCTGCCGAACAACTGGACGCGATGGCGCCCCTGCCCACCCTGGCGCAGGCGATACAGGCCCCTGATAATGCCCTGTTCTATCCCGTCGGCCATCGGCGGGTGGGCGATGTTTTCGTTGTAGACCGTGATGTAGTAGAACACATCCTCCTGGTTCTCGTACATCCGCCGCAGCCCCTCGCGCACAATGGTAGCCACTTCGTACGCGTAGGCCGGGTCGTAGACGAGCGCGTTGGGGATGGCGGTGAAAAGCAGCTGGCTGTGGCCGTCCTGATGCTGCAGCCCTTCGCCGTTGAGCGTCGTGCGGCCCGCGGTCGCGCCGATTGCGAACCCGCGCCCCCGCGCGTCGCCGAAAGCCCAGAAGAGGTCTCCCGTGCGTTGGTAACCGAACATCGAATAAAAAATGTAAAAGGGGATCGTGATCTCGCCGTGAGTGGCGTACGAGGTGCCGGCCGCGGTAAAGCTGGCGCTGCTCCCCGCCTCGGTGATGCCCTCTTCGAGGATCTGCCCGTCCTTGGATTCGTTGTAGTTGAGCAGCAGCTTGGCGTCCACGGATTCGTACAGCTGGCCGACCGAAGAATAGATGCCGACCTCGCGAAAGAGCGAATCCATCCCGAAAGTGCGGGCCTCGTCGGGGATGATCGGGACGATCCGACGCCCGATCTCATCGCTGCGCAGGAGCTGGCGCAGCAGCCGCACGAAGGCCATCGTGGTCGAGACCTCGCGTCCGGTCCCCGTCCCCTGGCGGAATTCCTCGTACAGGTCGGCGGGCGGAAGCCGTATCGGCTTGCTGCGCACCACCCGCTTGGGGAGGCACCCGCCGAGTTCGGCGCGCCTGTCGAGCATGTACTGGATCTCGATGCTGTTCGGACCTGGGTGGTAGTATGGGGCACTCTCCAATTGCCGGTCCGAGATGGGCAACTCGAGCCGGTCGCGGAAATCGCGTAACTGGTCGAGGTTCATCTTCTTGAGCTGGTGGGTCACGTTCTTGCCCAGGAAACCTTCGCCCAGCGCCCAGCCCTTGACGGTCTTGGCCAGGATGACGGTGGGAGCGCCCCGGTGCTCGGTCGCGAGCTTGTACGCCGCGTACAGCTTCGCGTAGTCGTGTCCGCCGCGGCGCAGGTTTTCGAGGTCGCTGTCGCTCAGGTGCTCCACGAGCTTGCGCAGACGCGGGTCCGGGCCGAAGAAATGCTCCCGGATGTAATCGCCCTTTGAGGTGGCGTATTTCTGGTACGTGCCGTCGACCGTATCGTTCATCTTCCGGAGCAGGACACCGTCGATGTCGTTCTTCAGCAGCGCATCCCACTCGCGGCCCCAGACCACCTTGATGACGTTCCAGCCGGCGCCGCGGAAAACCATCTCCAGTTCCTGGATGATTTTCCCGTTGCCCCGCACCGGGCCATCGAGGCGCTGGAGGTTGCAGTTGACGACGAAGGTCAGGTTGTCGAGTCTTTCGCGCGAGGCCAGGAACAGCGACCCGAGCGCCTCCGGTTCGTCGCACTCGCCGTCGCCCAGGAAACACCAGACGCGCGAGTTCTCGGTGTTCGCGATGTTGCGCGCGTGCAGGTAGCGGTTGAAACGCGCCTGGTAGAGCGCGTTGAGCGGGCCCAGCCCCATCGAGACGGTGGGGAATTCCCAGAAATCGGGCATCAGCCGCGGATGCGGGTAGGACGAAAGCCCCTGGCCCGGAACGGACTCCCGGCGGAAGTGGTCCATCTGGGACTCGGTGATGCGTCCTTCCAGGAAGGCCCGGGCGTAAATGCCGGGCGCGCCGTGGCCCTGGAAATACACCTGGTCGCCCGCGTTCCCCGCGTCCTTGCCGCGGAAGAAATGGTTGAAACCGACCTCGTATAGGCTCGCCGACGACGCGTAGGTCGAGATATGCCCCCCGATGCCGTCGTAATGCTTGTTGGCGCGCGTCACCATGGCGACCGCATTCCAGCGGATCATGCGGCGGATGCGCTTCTCGATTTTCTCGTCGCCCGGGAACGGGGGTTCCTGCTCCGGCGAGACGGTATTGATGTAGGGAGTCTGTACCAGTTCGGGGACACCGACATTCAGCATGCGCGCGCGTTTCAGCACGCGTCGGATGAGGAACTGGGCACGGCTCTTGCCGTGGAGCCGCACGACGTCGTCCAGAGCATCAACCCACTCCTGCGTTTCGGCCGGATCGCTATCGGGCAGCTGCTGCTTGAAGTACGAGATCAAGATTCCCTCCACCAAATCTTTTCATTTTATGGGATTTACCCGCCGCTTCAAGACCTATCTCCGCGACCCGGCGCGCGGTCCGAAATGCAGTAGATCGGGGTGACCGGCACGGTGTTTCGCGGTGAAACGTGGTGAAACATTGACCGGGCAACCCCATCTACTTAGGTGGATGACAACCTGGAGTGTATATATGATTAAGAAAATGAGTTGGGCCTTATTGCCGTTGATCGCTGTGTTCGCGCTCAACGGATCAGCCTCGGGCAAAAGCAGGTACGACGACAGCAAGGAAAGCGTCTACCGCGCGGGCTACGACCGGGGGTACTCGGACGGGTTGCGCCGCGGAGATCAGGACTACCGGGCCGGCGGCAGGTATGGCAACAACAGGGACCGCGAGTATCGCGACGACAGCGGCTACATCAACTCTATGGGCCACAAGGGAGACTACAAGAAAGGTTATCGCGAGGGCTACCAGGCCGGCTACAACAACGGCCTTCAGGGCAGGGGCAACGGGCGCAGCGCCGGCAATCGCCGCTTCCCCGGCAACTACCCGCAACGCAATCCGGGCAACTACCCAGGGAACTATCCCGGCCGCTACCCGGACACCGGGCGCTACCCGGACAGCTACCCGGGAGGGGGATACCCGGGTGGGGGATACCCGGGGGGGGGATACCCGGGAGCACGCCTGCCGGGCGGAGCGTACCCTGACTACCCGCGCACCGGAAACGGCATCGCGTTTGACCGCGGCATGGATCGCGGCTTCAGGGACGGCCTGAACAAAGGCGACGAGGACTACAGGAAATCACGTAGCTACGATCCCGACCGACACAAGGTGTACCGCGAGGCGGACGAAGGCTACAAATCCTCCTACGGGGATCGTCGCGACTACCAGGCAGGGTACCGCCGGGGATTCGAGGAAGGCTATCGCCGCAATTATAGACGCTGACCACGCGCCCAAGGACGTCCGGGGCTGCCCCTTGACGGGGCGACCCGGGCGTCGTTTTTTCCAATTTGCCGCTTTCGGCGTTTCCCCTCGTCCGAGCCCCCTGCCTCGGTGCGGTAAAAAATCCCTGCCTTCCGCCGAGAGTGCCGGGACCGCAAGTGCCCCCTAATGATGGTATTAACAAAACTGAAGCAATGGCACAGCAATTGCCTTCTAATATCGGGCGGCTATTGCATCTTTATCGCAAGGGAGCCTATTGGTCAGGCAATGCTAATTAAAAGCTAACCCAGGAGGAAATCTCAGATGAATTCCAACTTAAACCGCAATCTGTCGATATTGCTGGTTGTGCTGCTGGGCATCTCTCTTGCTGCCTATCCCCAGGATGTGAACCAGGGAACGCAGGAGAGCACCGGCACCGTCCAGAAGTCACCGGACGCCGCGCAGAGCGCGGCCCCTCAGCAAAGCACGACGGACCAGGGCAACAAAACGTCAGGGAACACCATCGCCGCCGGGCAGAAAATGGAAGTCGAAGGCGTCATTGTCAAGCGCTCCCCCGACGGCTTCACCCTTCTCGACGAGCGGGGTCAGAACATTTCCGTCACACTCAACAACAGCACGCAGGTGAAGGAACGCAAGAGCAATCCGTTCCGCAGGGCGAAGAACTACGCAACGACGCAGCTGCTGCGCGGGCTGCAAATTGAGGTCAAAGGGCGAGGCGACAATTCGGGCACGCTCATCGCTGACGAGATCAAGATCAAGGGCGACGACTTAAGGTTCGCCACCTCGCTGGAATCGCGTGTGAACCCGGTCGAGGGCCGGTTGGGCGAAGCCGAGAATCGTCTCGGCCAGTCCGAGCAGAACGCGCAGCGCATGTCGGGGCAGGTCGCGGAATTGACCGCCATATCGAATGCCGCTCGCGGCGGGGCCAAAGCCGCGCAGGATACCGCGGACCAGGCCCAACAGGCCGCGGGCCAGGCCCAAGAGTCGGCGAACCAGGCGAAAGCCGGGGTCCAGGCCGCCAATGAACGGATCGCGTCACTGGACGACTATGACGTGCGCGAAAGCGCGACCGTGAACTTCAAAGCCGGAAGCGCCGTCCTGTCAAAGGAAGCCAAGGAGAACCTCGACAGGATCGCGGAGCAGGCCCAGAACGAGAAGGGCTTCGTCATCGAAGTGACGGGGTTTGCCTCAGCCGACGGGAACGAATCCTTCAACCGCAGGTTGAGCCAGCGGCGGGCCGACGCCGTGATCCAATATCTGGCCGAGAACCACACGATCCCGCTGAGGAGACTGGTCACGCCTTTCGGTTACGGCGAGAAGCAGCCCGTGGCCGACAACTCGACGCGGGACGGGCGGCGTCAGAATCGCAGGGTTGAAGTCAAGATCCTCGTGAGCAAAGGCCTGGTGCAGTCGGCAAGTTCGACCGGCCCGGCCTCATCCACCGAAACCGCCAATCCACAGCGGTAACGACTCGGTTTACGTTCAGGGGCGGCCCGAAGGGCCGCCCCGGATGCGCCGGACGGGCGGGTATCACGATGCGACTGAAAACCCTAATCGCGGCATACTCGCTCGCCCTGCTCGCCGTCGCTGCGTTGGGCCAGACGGGTCCGCCCGTGGCCGACGACGTCATTCGCGTCAGTTCCAACCTCGTCATGGTACCGGTGTCGGTCACGGACGGGTCGGGCAACGCGATACGCGACCTTCGCCTCGAGGACTTCCGCATCCAGGAAAACGGCCGCCACGAATCGGTGGCGAAGGTGGTGGAACCCGGGCAAACTCCGCTGGACCTTGCCCTGCTCATCGATGTGTCAGGCAGTGTCTCCGGAAAGTTTGAGTTCGAACGCGAGGCTGCGGCGCGTTTCCTGAAAAAGGTGTGGCGTGCCGGCGATTCCCTCTCGATCTTTACCATCGGCCCCGAGCCCGAACTCGTGCTGCCGAGAACGACAGAGCTGTCGGCGGCCCTGGAGCGGCTTCAAAGCGTATCGAACACTCACAAGTCGACCGCCTTCTTCGACGTCGTTGTCACTGCGGCGCAGTTTCTGCGTGGGTCCGCGGAACCCGAAAGCCGTCGCGTGCAGGTGGCGCTTTCGGACGGCGAGGACAACCAGAGCACATCCTACAAGCTGCCGGGCGCTTTGCGTGAAGTGCAGCGCTCCGACTGCATCTTCTACGGCATAAACCCGAGCGGCCCTTCGATCCGGCTGAACCAGGTGAGCATGGCGGGACAGGCCGCGCTGGAGCAACTCGCGACGAACACCGGCGGGACAGCGTTTCTCCCGGCCGATGGCACCGAGCTGGATTCGATGTTCGCGCGCATCGCGACGGAACTGCGCGCCCAGTACCTGATCGAGTATTACTCCTCAGATCAGCGGCGCGATGGGGCTTACAGGCAAATCGTGGTGTCTATTCCTTCCCGTCCGGACCTGCGCGTCCGTGCCCGCCAAGGTTATTACCCAAGCTCGTAGAGAAACAACCCTTTGCTCGCTCCTGCTCTTCACGGCGGGCGCGGCAAGCCCTAAAAACGGAAAGTGGGCAGGCAGCACCGAAACGGTGCGTCCTGCCCACAACTTTTTCCGGCGCTGCTACGGTTTAGGGACAGGTCGCCGCGACCTGGCGGATAGAACGGACCTTCAACTGCATCCGTCCGGAATCCATTGAACCCATCTGGCCTGTGCTCGAGCTACTGCTGGAACTGGCCGACGAGTCCTTCGAACTGCCGGAATGCGAGGAGCCTTCAGGCATCAAGTTGCCGCTGACCTCAACCCGGTGCCCCATGTGCTTGCTGAAATCGATCTTCTTGTTGTTTGGGACCAGGGAATAAGTCGTATCGGCGCGCGCCATCTCGCTTGGGTTCTTGTCCGCGGTGGAGCGCTGCGAACCGGTCTGCGTTCCAGTCTCGGACACGTGGTTCAAGACAAAAGTGTTTGGTTCAGTGCCCGCCTGCAGACAGCCAGTCAGGGTCACCGAGCCAGTGCTCCGGGTTTCCGTGGAAGTCCGCGAGCTGCTGGTGCTGCTCTGAGTGGCGGTCGAGGAGCTCTGGCTCGGTGTCTGGGCGCTGAGAAGCGCCGCACCGCACATCAGGGTAAAACACGTCGTCAAAATCGTCCGTCTCATAGATCCTTTCCTCTTTCAATCCCGGGTTCGGCAGCACCCGGGCTCTTTTACACCTCGGGCTTGTTAAGCAAACCCGAGACATCCAAAATGAGCAATTAACATGCCAGCCGGCCGCCGGGACGGTACGTCGGTGGCCAGTGCCCGCAATTCCTTGGGAAATCAGCGTCGTGCTCCCCCCACGCGGCGTGGTGACCCGGAAGGGCACGATCCCCAACGCCCCGACCACACCCGCGCAGCGCTCATTATTTCCCCGCAGGCCTCGCGGGGCGGGGCGTGTTGTGGAATCCTGCTCTGGTTACCGTCTTGCTTGGCAGGGGGCAATCCTGCGCAATCCGCAGTTTGTGGGCAATGGGGATCAGCAGTCGACAATCGGCGATTGAACGGACACACATTGGAATTGCGCTTGTCCAGATCCTCGCACGGGGGAACGGGCTTGGCCCGGCACTCCCGCGAATCGCTTGGACGGTCGTATCATGCTGGCTTGCGCCGCGACGCCTATTGCCGTCGAAGACGGCGTCTCCAATGGGGCACCGCACGCCATACTGTGGCACGACCCCGGCCCGGTCGGACGATTGGACATGGCCGGGGGAGCCGGGGGCAAGGCGATGCGCCCCGCGCCACCCTTCACCTTTCTGGTGGAATTGAGCGGCACCAGCGTCAAACTAAAGGTCGGTGACGCTCGGGGCCGCCACTGGGTCGTAAAATGGGGTTCGGAAGTGAAATCGGAAACCCTCGCCTCGCGCATCGCGTGGGCCTGCGGCTATTAGGTGGAACCCAACTACTTTGTCCGCGTGACCCCGGCCCTACGGGGCTGCGGCAGCAACGCGTAGGAAAGCCAACGTCAAACTCTCCTCAG
Organism: uncultured Acidobacteriota bacterium; assembly: GCA_963773605.1. Lineage (GTDB taxonomy): Bacteria > Acidobacteriota > UBA6911 > UBA6911 > UBA6911 > CAVZBT01. Next base: position 197,734 of record CAVZBT010000013.1, on the reverse strand, counting down.
GGCGCAAACCGTGCGCGGGAGCAGGGGCCAGCTTTGCGAGGATAGCGCTCAGGGACCCGTCGGCATAGGAATCCAGGACCGAGGGGTGAATGTAGCACTTGCGACTGACCGTCGGGGTGTTCCCGAGCTGGTCCGACACTTCCTTGATGACCGCGACGAGGTTCCGCTTCCTCTGGGTGGAGGTCGCGGCTGGACCACAGTGCCGCAGCCCCGTCACTGCCCAAACGGTGCCCGCCCAGGTACGGAAGTCCTTCGCGGTGAATTCCTCCCCGCAGATCTCCCGCAGATACTGATTCACGTCGGCCGAGTCTATGGCGTGGCGTTCGCCCTTTTCGTCGATGTACTGAAAGAGCTCATAGCCCGGCAGATCACGACAGCGCTTGACGATCCGCGCCAGCTTTAGGTCTATGACGCGAACCGAGTGCTCTTTTCCACTCTTGCCACGGAAACGGAACTCCAATTGGGCACCCGCGACGTTGACGTGATGGTCACGCAGGGTAGTCAGGCCGAAACTGCGGTTCATGCGGGCATACTCTTCGTTGCCGATCCGCATGCAGGTGAGTTCAAGCAACTTCACAACGGCCGCGAGCACCTTCTCACGCGAGTTGGGCATGAGCCGCTCCAGATCCCGCTGGACCCGACGGCGCACGAGCGGAAGTTTCTCGCCGAACACGACCATTTTGGCGTATTTGTTTTCGTCGCGGACGGCCTTCCAGCGTGGGTGATATCGGTACTGTTTCCGGCCGCGGGCATCCCTGCCGGTGGCCTGCAGGTGACCGTCCGGCAGCGGACAAATCCACACATCCGACCACGCTGGGGGAATCACAAGCGAACGAATGCGCTGGAGCACGGTCTGCCGTACCGGCATGCCATCGGGACCCACATAGCGGAACGTCTTGCCCTGACCCAGGCGGCGGATACCGGCCATCGTGGCGGAAACATACCGCAACTGCGCGGCGCGGGCCGACTCGACGGGGTCCAGGGAAATCGCGGGGGCGGCGCTCATAGCCAAGCGACGCCCCGGCTGCTGCGGAACCACTCAAGCGCAATCTCACCACAGGGCTGGAGGCTCATTTCGGCTCTAACGGGTATCCGGCCTTTTTCCACGCGTCGAATCCGCCCGAGAGCGGATGCACGTCGTGGTAACCCCGGGAAATCAACTCCTCGGCCACACGGGCGCTGGATGCTTCATTCGGTCAAGTGCAGTAGGTAATGATGGTGCGGTCGCGCGGGATTTCGGCCAGGTGTGCCGCGACATCGTCTGCCGGCACCCGGATGGCTCGCGGCAACTTGACGTCCGATTCCGACCATGCGGCGGGGTTACGGCTGTCTATGAAGGCGAGGCTTTCGCCGCGCTCAAGGCGACCCATGGCATCGTTCACCGTCATGCGGGTGGCTTCCGTTTTTGTCGCATGGCTCATCCGTTTAGGCTCCGGAGTGGATCAATGATTTTTCGCTATCCGCCGCCGCTGACGCTGCGATGCGCAAAACGCAGCCTGCGTCCGGTGCGTCATCCCCTCCGAGAGTCCCTCGGTCAGGATCCGCCAAGCCTCGTCCTGACGTTCGACACCGAAGAGGCGGGCACCGCCCGATACCACTAAACCCAATAGCACCGTGGAGAATCTTGAATGCACCGCTCTCCTCCGCCCGAGGTGGAAGCAACTTGCGGTCCATATTCGTTGAGGCACAGAGGTCTGAAATGCCCGAACAGAGCCGGTTTCACGCACAAAGTGCTTGTTTTCGCAACCTGATCGCTGCTAACATTGGCGCGTCCAATCAAGGATTTTTCGATGCGTCCCGGGAGAGCACGGCCGGGGCGCTGCTTGCGCTTCAGAATTCTGCACTCATGCCTTTTAGCTCGCGTGCAGTTTTTTTTGCGCACAACTATTTTGTTTGCCCCGGCGTAGTCCGTGGTTTCGCACCGTGGCAGACTCGTCGCCCCCATGGCGGGAAGGTGGTTGCGGGTGCGTTGCAGGCCCAGACCTCTCGTCGTTCCCCTTCTGGCTCTTTCGTGGCTTCTGTTGGAGCCCTCGGTCCAGAAAACTTTGAGACGCGCGACCCTGCCGGTCGTGGCGCACAGGTCTTCGCTCGCCGAAGCCGGCGGGATGGCGGCCGAGGCCCATCCTTCTGAGAAATCGGAGGAAGTCACCCGGACGGCTCTCACGGGGACTGAGCCCGCGGCTAACGATACGCCTGCCCCGGTCGTGACGCTCGCCCCGGCTTCCGCCGAACTGGAAACCGACTGGGCCCGGCGCAAGAAGCAACAAGCACTCGCGCTGATTAACTACCCGTGGCAGAAGCTTGGATACGAAATCTCGTTCCTCAGCCCTCGGACCGGGTACCGTGCCATGACGATATCCGACAAGAAACGGATCGAGGTCTACGTGCGGCCGGGGGACGACATCGAACTGCTGGCGTTCGATCTTGCCCATGAGATCGGGCACGCTTTCGATCTGGAGCGGAACAACGGTACGCGCAGGAACCGCTGGCGCGAGATGCGGGGCATCAGCCAATCGGTACCTTGGTTCGGATGCAATCGGTGCCCCGACTACCAGACGCCCGCAGGCGACTTCGCCGAGACATTCGCGTTGCTGCTGCTCGGCCCGGAGAACTATCACAGCCGGATCGCGCTGGCTCCCACGCCCGAGGAGATCCCGGATCTGGCGGACTTCTGCGACATCGAAGCGCCAAGAGGCCCGGCCGTCGTTGCGGCACGGAGAGCGCAGTAATTCAGGACTCCCGCTCGATTCCCACGATCTTCCGATCCCCGGCATTGCGGATAAACACGTCGATATAGCTGTGCCAGGCAGGGTAATCGCGGGCCACCGTCCGCAGCCGAACTCTCATCAAAGGCGCATCCCCGGCGGGTATCGGCAAAGTACGGTTCGTCGCGGTCTGCGGCGTCGACAGCGGTGCACCCGCCCCGGTCTCGTTGTCGCAGGTGAACCATTGGTACTCGTACGCGCGATCAACCGCTGCAAACCCAGCCTCGGCGGCAAGGTCGCGAAAATCCAGGCCGGCCCCATTTCCGCCAATAAGGAAGCCGTCAAGCGGGTTGGACACACCGAGATAGTAACGGACCAGCTTGTCGCGGCGCGCGACGAGCACCCTGACGAGGTACTCCTCGGCATCTTTGTCAGTCAGATGGCCCGCGCTCACGAACCGGCGGATGCTCTCGTCATCGAACCGCATCAGGATACGGACGGCCCACAGTGAGTCCGCCGGTGCCAGGCGGTCGTGGGCAGGATTCGGGTAGTCCGGCTTCCACTGCGCCGGATCGAAGTGATCAGCTTCGAAGCGGCCGATCGAGGGGTAGTTCGGGTAATGGATGCCCCTCCACTCTCGATCCAGAATCCCGAGGGTGACGGCGGACCTCAGCACGGGCCAGGGTTGGAGGTAATACTCGTTCCCGGCCCGCAGGGCCTTCGGTTCGAATGCACCGCTGCCAAGGGTCGTGCCGAAATCGATGAGGTAGTGGCGCACAAAACGCCTCCCCTCCTCCTCGACGTAGGAATCCAATGTGTTGACCGCATCAGAGTCGTTGTGGTTCAGCCACGCGTCGAACACACGCAAGGCACGCAGTTCGCGACGATCCTCGTGCGGGAAAACATCGTTCGGGTCGTCGCTTCGGGTCCCGTAATACTTGAACGGGCCGATGGGCTTCCCGGTTACGTAGAGACTGGCCATCGCCTGGACGGTCCCATCTGGACGCCCGGGCACGTTCCGAAGCGTCGCCCGCAAGTCGGACTCCAGGAGGCGCCGCCGCCTGCCGCCCGGCTCCGTGACCGATGCCTCAGGAGCAACCTGCAACCGGCCGGGCTCGAAAAGAACCAGCGAGTTGTCCGGAACGTTGTACCCAAAGGCGTGGAAAAACCGTGTGCTGACAACCTCGGTTGACGTGGCCATCTGAGGGTGATGGAGCGGGTCGAATTTCAGGATATACCGGTCTCCCCGCGCATCGCGAATCGTCAGACCGGGAGTTATGCCCTCGTGTTTGAGCGCCGTCACCATCCAGGGATGCGCGGGATCAGGGCTGCGCACGCCTTCTGAGCCGCGCGCCAGAGTTCCGGTGGACACGGCGTTGGGACCGGTGATGCGATTGGTGAACCAGCTCGAATCGGGAACCTCCCCCACGCTGTTAATGTTGCGGGCCGGTACCGGTCCACCGCCGGCGTGCGTGAACGTGTTCTCCAGCAGATCGTACGCCTTACTGAGCTCGATCACGCGCGGCTCGGGTATCGACAGCCGATCGGGGTCCACCCAGATCGGGTCGTCGTGGGTGAACTTAACGCCGGCGGAGCGTGCCTGCGGGAGCATCAGAGCAAGCATCAGCCCCATTAGGGCTCTGATTCCAGTTTTGGGCATTGCAGTTACCCACACCCCCTCAGAAGGAGGGGCCGAATTTGAAATAAAGGCGGGTCCCCTCGCTGCTGCGCGCTGCATCGATCCTGAACACGACGTTTCTTTGGGTCTTGAAGCGGATCCCGGCACCGGCGGCTTTCTTCAACCCATCGAACCGGAACTCACTCCTGCGCGAGAAGACTTTGCCGGCATCGTAGAATAACGCCAGTTCCACCGCCCGCACGGGCTCCCAGCGGTACTCAGCCGATCCATACATTACATTCCGATCGCGGAACCGATACTCGCGAAACCCACGGAGCGAGTCGCCTCCGCCAAGCGTCTGCTGGAAGTAAAACGGCACCATAGCACCGCTGTCGGGTTGGTCGGACGAGCCGTGAAACCGAAGTGCCAGCACCCGCACCGTGGACCACAGGGGTATATAGTGCCGCGCTTCGACCTCCACGCTGTTGAAGCTGTAGGCGCCGCCCCCCCGGTCATGCAATCGTGAAAACGCCGCGGCCACGATTCCGCCACTGTGGGCATTACCCGGAGTGTCGCGGTAGTCCGCGACGAGGTCGTAGCGCAGCCGGAGGAAGTCGGGCTGCGAGGCCAGGCCGGGGGCGGTGCTTTCATCGAACAACCGGTGGGCATCGGGGAATCGGCGATCGGTCCCCGTTCCTGTGTTGATCTGCAGAAATCCCCCCGACACCGCCGTCTTCAACCAGGGGGCGAATCGGTACCCGACAACTCCATCGTAAGAAGCCTGCTCCAGTAAGAAATCGGTTCGGTTTCCAACTCGCGAATCCGGGCCCAGCCCGAAAAAATCCTCCTGCGGCGCATACTTGTACCCAAGGTCGGCAAATACCGAAAGGCCGCGCTCGCCATTGTCCAGCTTGCCCAACCGGATGCCATACGACTGGTAGCCGCGCACCGACCACACGGCAGTACCCCGCAGGTCAGGGAACCGACGGCCAGTGTCACCCAGAGTATAATTAGTGCCCAGAGCGAAACCGGACCCGGTGGGTAGGCCCCCGATTCGGGGCTGAAATCCCTTTATATTGATGCCAAGCAGAGGTATTCCCTTCTGCTCGACCCAAATCAATCCCCTTTCGAGTGTGCCTTGCCTGTACGGCTGGATGCGTCGCAGCTTTGACTCACGCATGGCGATCAGTTGCTGTTCTCTGCTGGTGACAATAAACGGCGGCGACCCGGGCTCTGATCTAGGCTGTTCGGCCGGATTCGTCGTGGTTTCACCAGGCTTCTGAGCGGCAAAAGCTGGGAAAACGATTGTCGCGCAGCGCAAGGGCAAGAGAATCGACGTTACCAAGAGAATCGATGTTAAACGTAATCTCGCGATCATACGGAGTGGGTTCCCTGTCGGTCGGCCATTCTTCGCAACCGGAATTGGCGTCTCGCAAGAATCAGTCCAGAAAGGTGAGAGGCCCGGATCTCTGATCCGGGCCTTTTTCACAGCAGGCTTTATGGCGGGAGCGATTCCGGCTTACCGAAATCGCCATGTTAATGGTGGGGTTTTTGCTCGCGCTCCGTAATAACTCGTAACATAATATTCCGGGTGGGGCGTATCCCCGCTTCGGTCCCCCCCTAACTCTGCCGAAACAGGAAAACCCGCCCCACAAATTCTGCCTCGAGTCGCTGTTGGCCTCGAGGCTTCGATTCTTTGTGGGTGCTTCCGACTTCTCGGTCCCCCCCTAACTCAAACCTCGAAGCCGGAAGCAACCCCACAACCCTCTGGGGCATGCGTCGATGCCCTCAACTCGTCGTCCTCTTTCAAGCGGACTGGCGTTTCGTTCTTATTGTGGGAGCCCCCGCGTTCCCGGTCCCCCCCTAACTCTGCCGGGAACGCGGGAGCCAACCCACATCCTTCGGCGGCAAACGAGCCGCACATTTCGTCTGCTGTGGGCGCCCCCACCGTCCCGGTCCCCCCCTAACTCAAACCGGGAAGACGGGGGCGAAGCCCACAAGCGCTGTCGGACTTACGGGAATTCGACTGCGATATACTCATCGCACCCTGCCGCTCAACCCCTAAAGAAGTAACGTCGCCCTGTCGAAGAACTCTCTCAACCTGTGCTCGATGCAACAGAACCCCTACCCCGGGGGTTGCTGTGACGATCAAGCAAAAGCACGTTCGGTGCCAAAACCCCACCCGAAACATCGGCGTGCGAAATTATCGGGGCAGAGCCAAGACCGGCGAATTATCTCAAGCTAAGTGATAGGAAAACAGGCGTTTACAAATCACCCACCCGTGCTGATAAATTTGTCCTGTGGCTCAGAACCGTAACAGAGTAGATTTGGGTAAGACACCCCGAGGAAGGCAATCAGGGAATCGCTCCCGGGGCGACCCATTTTTCCCTGATTGCAGGTCCCCAGGGGCGCTAGGACTGTGGATATGGCAGCCGGGACGGATTCCAAAAACCTGCGATGGCCCCGGTCCGGGATAGAAGGATGGCAGGTCGCGCTTGACAGCAGGGGAGTATACGGATGTATTTTCGAACGGGGAGGTGCTCATCTCCACGCCGATGCAGGTGATCGACCCGAGGGCTCTTGCGAGACTCCGTAAACTCGGAGGCGACGAACTAGTCCACAAAATGATAGACTTGTTCCTGCCGCACACCAAGTCCAGGGTGGAAGCAGCGCACGCAGCCCTCGACTCCGGGCTGCTCTCCGAAGTGGAGCGGGCCGCGCACGCTATCCGCTCGAGCTGTGGCAATCTGGGAGCGGACGAGCTCGGCGAACTCGCCGTCACCATCGAGCAGCTGGCTTCCGAGCAACGTGGCGCTGACCTCACGCCGCTTGTCCACGACTTGGATGAGGCATTCGCCAGGGTCAAGAGCCGGCTCGAGAAAGAGCGGCGGGCAGGCAGTTCATGACGGGCACGGGGAGATCATGAGAAGGATAGTGGTGGTGGAGGACAATCCCGATAACCGCGAGCTCGTCCGCATGCTGCTGACGGGATTGTACGAGGTCACGGAGTACGAGAGTGGCCAGCAGGCTCTGGACGGGATCCGCGCGTGCCGACCGGATCTGGTCCTGCTCGACATCTCGCTACCCCAGATGGATGGTCCCGAGGTAGTGCGCGTCATCAGGTTGGATGAGACGCTCAAAGACTTGCCGGTGATAGCACTTACCGCGCATGCAATGGCTGGAGACCGCGAGAAGTATATCGCCGCGGGCTTCACTGATTACCTTACGAAGCCTATCATCGACGACCGACTCCTCGTGACGACGATCGAGCGGTGGATTAAACGCTCGGATGCTTCAGGGACGATGCAGGCATGAAGATACTTGTGGTGGACGATGACCCGGCCATGCTTCTCGTCGCCTCAATAGCCCTGCAGGAAGTCGGAGGTTTCGAAGTGATTCTGGCCACCGGGGGGATCGAGGCGATTCAGTTCGCGCGCGACAATCAGCCCGACGCGATTCTGATGGACCTCGTCATGCACGACCTTAATGGGCCGGACGTGCTCCAGAGGCTCCGTTCGAGCGAGTCGACCGGCAGGATCCCGGTCATATTTCACACCGCCAGGACCGACCCTTCGGACATCCGCGACCTTCTTCAAATGGGAGCCAAGGGCGTGATCGGGAAACCGATCAATCCCGTCGACCTGCCCAGGGAAGTAAACCGAATTCTGGCCTCCTGACCACCGCGGGAGCGTCAGGGAAATTTCCTCCGTCGCCAAGCCCCGCCGGGCGCGGGATTGCGCCACATAGTTTCTCCAATCTCAACTCGGACACGTGCTTACCGGTTGCGTAGCATTGGGAACAACGATTGCCTCATTGTCGCTGGCGCCCTCACGCTGGGCTCGACGTGGATTGGTGCATCTTAGAAATCTCGGGCCCGGGCTGGTACTTCTGGCGCAAGAGGTTAAGGAGGTAACATGACAACGATTCGACTCATCGGTTGTGCTCTCGTGATCCTGGGCTCAATCGCGCTGGCGGCCGACTCGCACGCCGACCAGTGGAACAAGCGTACGGTCGTGACGCTGCAGGAGCCAATGCAGATCCCGGGCACGACGCTGCAGCCGGGTACTTACGTTTTCAGGCTGGTCGATTCACAGGCCAACCGGCACATCGTGCGGGTGTTGAACGAAGACGAAACTCAGGTGATAGCTACGATTGTCGCTGCTCCGAATTTCCGTCTCCGACCCACGGGCGACACGGCGCTCGGCTTCTGGGAGTCCCCTGCGGGCGCTCCGGTCGCACTCAGGACTTGGTTTTACCCCGGGGACAATTTTGGCCAGGAGTTCGCGTACCCGAAGGCCGAAGCGGCCCAACTGGCTTCGACGACGGGCCAAAACGTCCCCGCGCTAGAAGAACCGTCGCCACCGCAGGCCGAAGTCCAGGCGCCGCCCGTGGAGCAACCACGGACCGAGCCGGCTCCAGCTCCCGAGCAGCAGCCCACACCGGCGCCCGAAACGACCACGGCTCCCCCGGCCGCCCCGGAACCGCAGCCCCCGCCGCCCGCGGCTCCTGCACCCCCCGCGCCTGCCCTCCCCGCAGCCAATGAGAATCTTCCCTCAACGGCGAGCCCGCTGCCTCTTGTAGGCCTTCTCGGACTCCTTGCGGTGAGCACCGCTTTTGTAATGCGCTCGGTCCGCCCGTCCTGATCCGAAAATACCCAGACGGGGATCCGGTCGCTCCGGATCCCCGTCACGTAGGCGTTACTCATGGAATCTTCGGTCCCAATCCGCGTTTCGCCGCGCAGCCCCAAGACCAGGGTGCTGCGCCACGCGGAACATGTTCTTCTGATCGGCGGTATACTGCTGCTTGTGATTTATGCCGCCGCGCTCGGCTACGGGCGGTTTTCGCAGGCGTACTACGGGTGGGCCTTCGATCGCGTTCTCAGAGGTCAACCCGCACCGCTGCTCGCGTTCGTCTCCGAAACACTCTTCCGCCACGAGGGGCCCGACGTGGCAGCGACCGCGGCACCCGATTTGGCTCATCCGGCACACCAGGCATATACGCCCGGGGCACTGATCGGGCGGCTCGAGATTCCCGGCCTCAATCTCTCGGTAATGGTCGTCGAGGGAACCGGAAGAAAGGCGCTCTCCGAGGGTGTAGGTCACATCGAGGGAACTCCGCTGCCCGGTCAACCGGGCAACCTCGGCATCGCCGGACACCGGGACAGCTTCTTTCGCGGTTTACAAGACATCTCCGCCGACGATGTGATCACATTGACGACGTTCGCGGGAAAATATCGTTACAGGGTGGAGAAGACCGCAATCGTGCGCCCTTCAGACACCAGCGTTCTGGACAACACTCCCAACCGGAGCCTGACCCTGGTAACCTGCTACCCGTTTTACTACATCGGGAACGCCCCCAAGCGCTTCGTCGTGAAGGCACAGCTCCTCGACCGGGAAAACCACTAAAACCGGTATCCGCCCCCGCACACTCCAGCCTCCCGTTATAAGTTCTAATTATCCTTCGATCATAAATCTCCTGTTTGCGCTAATTGCGGTGCGCCGGCGCACGGGAATAATTACTCGCGCCCGTGGCGCGTCGAGGGCGGAGCCCGGCAGCACGGCGCGCTAACGCCACGGGATGGAGGGATTACGAGGCAATTCGCAATGGCACGGCTCTTGCCTTTCCTCCCCCTTAGATTTTGTTTAATTGACAGGAGGTTAGTATGAAGAAACTAAACTTGATTCTGCTGGTTCTGATGGGCCTCGGACTGGGCCTGTTCCTGGCTGGGTGCTCCCAGACTGACCGGACGCGGGGAACCGCGGGATCCGCCCGAATGACGAATTCCGATCTCGAAGACAGCATCAAGGCAAAACTGAACTCGGATCCGGATTTGAGAACTGCCGACTTGAAGGTCAGCGCCGATACCAACAACAACGAAGTGAAGATCACCGGCACGGTCGCCTCGGAAGCGCTGCGCAACCGGGCTATTGACATGGTGAAGAGTTCTCATGCCGGCCTGGTGGTCACCGATAAGATCGACGTCGAACCCAAGGAACTTTCCCGTAGCGACAACGGGACAGCCACGGACGACACGACAACGGGGAGGGGCGCTCCCGGCAGCAATAATCCCAATAGGACGGCGCCGCCCACTTCCGCACCACCCCGCTAAATACCCACCGCGAAGCGGGGGGCTGTCCCCCCGCTTCCCTGCGCCTGCAATCAACTGGTCAACGTAGGTAGAAAACAAAAGCCCGGTCCTGGCAATTGCGGAACCCGAACAGGCATGGAACTGCTGATCAAACACAGGGGGCAGCCGATCGGTTGCCCCCTGTTCTATTTAGGTCACAGGGCTGCGGACGCCCTTTCCTCCTCGAGTTCCCTACCCAGCTCCTCCAACTCGGGACCGAGCTTTCGCTCGGCCTCGGGGAACATATCTGTCTCTTCTTCCTCGATGTGATGCTCGACGCTTTGCACGAGTTCGTGAAACTTCTCGGCAAAATCCGGACCGTCGGGATCCATGACCCGCAATTCCTGGATCAGCTCGTCCGCTTCGGCATGCTCGTCGAGGGCTTCCTCCACCAATTCCTTGCCGGTGCTGCTCGCCTTGGCACTGAGCGCGGGGTAAAAGATCTCCTCCTCGATTCTGGAATGGATCTGCAGCTCGCGAAACACTTGCCTGGCGACTTCCTGCTTGGGAGCCGACGCTCGATCGTCGGCGGCTTCGAACTCGGCAAAGAGCTTTCGGACCTTGTCGTGATCCTGCTTGAGGATCTGAAGTGCGTTCATGACTCTCCTTTGCGGCGCTTGCGCGCCCGAAAACTATTTGGAGATTTCTTCAACTACGTCACCGGTTTGTTCGGCGTCGCCGAGCCGCGTCGCGATATCGGCCTGGGCGATGATGCCGACGATGCAGCCGCTCCCATCGACCACGGGGATCCGGCGCACCTGATGCGCGGACATGGCCTTCATCGCGTCCTTGATGCTGTGGTCTTCCTGACACGTCACGGGATTCGGGGTCATGATCTGCGCCACGCGCGTGTTCTTCGGATCCTGTCCTTCGGCGATCAGCTTCACCGCCAGGTCGCGGTCCGTGACAATCCCGACCAGCCGCTTCGATTGCTGGTTGTCGACAACCGGAATCGGCCCGACATCCTCGCTTTTCATCATGCGCGCGGCGTGCTCGACGCTGTCCTGCGGAACGCAGCACACCACTCCGCGGGTCATGATGTCACCGCATTTCATTTTCATATGTGCCCCACTTCGATCGCTCCACCCGGGCGATCCGGAAGAGATTCTCTCTGTTATAGGATTTTCACTGAGGCAGCGCCGCACGCTGCCTACCGTTAGAAATTCGGGACGCAAGTTAGAGGCCAGGGGCGGCCACGGTCCCTCAAAGCCGTACGTCCCGGTTTCTGCGCGAGACCTGCCCGGAATGCGGCAGAGACCGGGACGGCCCCGGGGCGGAGATCGGGGATTTTGTCCCCGCCCCGGGCCGTCCCGATCAGGCGGCGTAGCGATCCTGGTCTTCCTCGCGGCTCATCCGGTAAAAACGGCGCCCGGCGTAGATGCCGCACCACGCAAGCACGATCAGGGTGGCTATGGTCGCGCCACTAATGGAGCGCATCCCAAGACCCAGCGCGGTAAATCCGAGGGCCGTAAAGATGCTGACCCCTTTCGCCACCCGCTGGACGAACATGTTGATGAAGGCGCGGGCTTTATATTTCTCATCGCGGCTTGTGGGCGTGAAAAGGGACTCGCGGGCAGTCTGCTGCAGCGAGTAGTTAAGGCCGTTGTCGAACACAACCATCAGGCTCACCGTCAACAGCGAAGGAGCGGCCGCAAACCCGGCGGCGCTCACTATGAGAGATACGGGCAGAACCAGGAGGGCGGTGACCACCCCGAAAGTCCGCATGATGTAGCTGACGAGAAAGAACTGCACCCCAACCGATACCATGTTGGCGTAGAAGTACACGTTGGCCAGAAACGCCTGGGTGGCCTGAACAGACGAGAATCCCTGGCTGGAGAGCTTGAACTGATAGTCCATTAGCTGTGAGGCAATTTCATAGGACGCCATGATCCCGACAATCGCGGCGAGGTACTTCGATGCCAGGACCAGCCGCAGCCCCTCAACAGCCTCTACGAACCCTGAACCGCCGCGGCGTCGCTGTTCGGGTTTTGGGCTGCGGAACGCTCGGGACGACCGGATCATCGATTCCACGGGCCCGATCAACAGCGCCACCATTCCCATCAGAAAGGACGCGAGGACCACGAGCCCGTGGGCACCCAGGGTGCCGAGCAGGATCTTCGGAATGCTGCTGCCCGCCCAACCTCCGATGACGCCTCCTGCACCGATCGGACCAAACAGGCGCTTGGCCTGATCGGAGTCGGAGATGTCCGTAAGATAAGCCCAGAAGGCCGCCACCATCATCGTCGACAAGAGGTCACCCGTAAGATACAGGGACCACACCGAGAAAAACCCCGGGTTGAACACCGTGCGACTGAGGAGCGCAAATGCGCCGGCAAACAACAGCGCCAGAATCGAAATCAGCCGCTCCCGGGGGAGCCGGTTGAACAGTTGCGTAAAGACGGCGACGCCCGCCGCGGCCACCGCGATGTTGGCCAGCTTTGCGTACAGTTCCTGCTCGGCGCCGTATTTTTCAACGAACAGCCCGTTTTTAACAGGCTTGACGATTTGGAACACGGCGATGATCAGGAAAAACAGGACAAAGAGCAGGACGGCAACCCTGAGCTCGCGTCCGCGGAAGTCAAAGAATTTTCTTAACATTGCCCCCGCCAAGTGGAGCTTATTCGCACCAAGGGGTTCCCCCGGATCCAGACCGGGTTGGAGTACCAGAACGTCGATCTCGACCTTGAGATTTCGTGAACGCTCGTGCACCTGCAGCGCTATGGGATCGCGGACCTCCGGCCCGCGAGCCACGCGACAGATGCACCTTCCAGTGCCCCAAAGGTCAGGCCCGCTGGACGCTGCAATTTCCAGACCACGCTTGTCACCGACCCGCGCTGGCCCCAAGTTCGCGAAACATGCGGACAGGACAAGTGGGGTCGGTTGCACAAATTTTACCCGGCTTGGCCGCCCGACCGGGGAAACCCGACGTGCCGCAAGGGAGTCATCGATACCCCGAAACTGCTGCCATTTATGCCGCGTTGGTTCAAGCGCAGTCCGTCCCCCCTGGACAAAAGTTAAAGAGGCCGAGTGGCATGCAGCTTGCATTTAGGACGCTAGGAGCAGTATTGCAGACACCCCGGAATCCTCGGAGGGCTGGGGCGGAGGAAGTATAAAAGGAGGCTCAGCATGTTCGGAATTCTCGGCTGGATTGTCTTCGGGCTTATCATTGGAGTCATTGCGAAGCTCTTGATGCCCGGGCGCGATCCGGGTGGGTTCATCATCACGATTCTACTCGGCATCGCCGGTTCGGTGCTTGGCGGCTTTGTAGGCCGGGCGCTGGGACTCTACGGTCCGGATGCACGGGGGGCAGGGTGGATCATCTCCATTCTCGGGGCCGTGGTGCTCCTGGCCATCTATCGTGTGATCATCGGGCGACGCACTACGGTCTAGCCCGCCGCCAGACAGCGGTCCGGGCATTCCGGGCCGCTGGCAATTTCCATTTCCTCTCGTCCCCACGAGTCTGCCATCCGCGAAAACCCGCTCAGTGCGGAGTTTGGGCATTGTTTGAAGGTTTTTGCAGGATCAAAGCGGCTTAAGCAGCTTCTCGATCGAAAACCGGCCCGACCGGGAGAGTAGCGGAGCCCAGAGATCTCCAAGCCTTCCGACCCGCTCCGGCACATTGTCGAGCCGGAAATCTTCTATCCTGATCCCGCCCTCGATGTCGGACCAGGTCACCGGTGTGGAGACGGTCGCCTCGGGACGCGGGCGTACGGAATAGACGGACGCGAGCGTGCGCCCCCAGGCATTCTGATTGTAATCGACCAGAACGCGACCTTTCGGGCGGCGAGCGATACGGTATTCCGCGGTGACGAGGTCCGGATGCCGGGATTCCAGAAACCGGGCAATCTCCTTGGCAAGCGCCCAAACCTGTTTCTGCCTCGGTCCGCGCACGATGGGGACATACACATGGATTCCCTTAGATCCGGTGGTTTTGGGGTAGCTGGGCATCCCAAACGAGTCGAGCGCCTCGCGCAACCGCAGTGCCGTCTGAAGAACCCGGTCGAATGCGGCGTCCGGAACCGGGTCGAGATCGAAGTGGAGATAATCGGGGCGGTGCACGTCGTCGCAGGTCGCATACCATTGGTTGAGATCGATGCAGCCGAGATTGATCACCCACAGCAATGAGGCGGTATCCTGGACCAATGGGAAATCGATGATGTTCCCCGAGGCGTGTTGGATCGAACAGGTCCGGAGCCAGTCGGGATGGGGCGAAGGAGTTCGCTTCATGAAGAAAAATGCACCGCCGGCGCCGTTTGGGTAACGCTTCATCACCATGGCCCGATCGCGCAGGTGCGGGATGAGAACCGGGGCGACCTGCGCATAGTACCGCAGCAGATCTCCTTTGGTAAGTCCGAGTTCCGGCCAGAAGGTCTTCTGGAGGTTGGTCAGCTTGACGGTCTTGCCGTCGACTTCGACTGCCGCGCTGTTTGCGTCGCGAGGTACGAGATCGCCGCTCGGAAGAACGGCAGGGCGAGACGCGCGCCGTGGCCTCTTTCGTCGGGGTTGTTCAGGTTTGGTGCTCCCGGTCATCGTCGACCCTCCAGATCTCGGCCCCGTTCTCCGCCGTGCAGGCCGAAACCACAGTAGGACCGCACTTGCCCGGGCGTTCACGGCACGAACGGCACCTACCGGCTCACGGGGGTGATCTCCGATGCGCCGTCGCTCGCCTCGGCGGGGAAAATAGTGGGAGCGAAGCCGGCGGACCCCAGGTAATCGCGCGTCACGATTTCCTGGAATGCCTCGAGGGCGGTGCGGGGAACGAGGCTTACGGTGCACCCGCCGAACCCTCCGCCCGTCATGCGCGCGCCGTATACGCCGGGAACGGAAAGGGCGCTCTCGACGAGCCGGTCGAGTTCTTTGCAGCTCACTTCATAGTCGTCCCGAAGTGACCGGTGGGAATCGGACATCAGGCGTCCCATTTCGACGGCGTTGCCGCGCTCGAGCGCCTGCGTCGCCGCCAAGGTCCGCATGTTTTCGCTGATCACGTGACGGCAGCGCCGCCGCACCGGCTCCGGCAGGATATGTTCGAAGCGCCCGAACTGCTCCATCGTGACGTCGCGCAGTGCGCGGATTCCCGGGAGCACGCCTCGGAGCAGCTCGACACCGTGCTCGCACTCCGCACGGCGTGTGTTGTATTCGGTCGATGCCAGGCTGTGCCGCACCCGTGAATCGCAGACGACGACGGCGGTCCGCTTAAGGTTCAGCGGCACAAGTGCCGCCTCGAGCTTGCGACAGTCGATCAGGAGCGCATGGTTCGCCTTCCCCAGTGCCGCGATGAACTGGTCCATGATCCCGGTTTTCGCGCCGACATAGGTGTGTTCCGCCCTCTGTCCCGCGAGCGCCAGCTTCACCTTGTCGAGTTGCGCCCCCGAGACGGCGAGCAGCGTGGCTCCAACCGAGATCTCCAGGGCGGCGGACGACGAAAGCCCGCCACCGATCGACACGTCGCTGGAAAGCGCCAGGTCCGCTCCGGAAAGGGCAGCGCCCGCGCTCAGAAGGGCCTGAGCCATGCCTTCCACATAGTCGAGCCAGATCCCGCGTCGGGGGCGGCCGGGCTGATCGAGATCGAATTCGGCGGTCTCCTGCAGGTTGATCGAGTGCACCCGGACGGTACGGTCGCCGCGTCGTGCGCCGGCGACCGTGGTCCCGCGGTGGATAGCCATCGGCAGGACGAACCCCTCGTTGTAGTCGGTGTGCTCCCCGATAAGGTTGACTCTCCCGGGTGCGCGAAAGACCCTGGGTTCGGCACCAAAAAGTTCCCGAAAGACCCCGACGACCGTCTCGGCGTCACTCACGGCCGCCTCCGTTCATCCAAACGGCCGGACTGACCAGAGCGCGCAGCTCCGCGGCCTTCTGCTCGGCCAGGGTGTCGTTGATGAACATGCCCGCACCCGTTTCGCTGCCCGCCAGGTACTTCAGCCGGTGGGCGGACCGAAGCGGGGGGTAGAACTCGATATGAAAGTGGTAGTGCTCGTAATCGCCCCCATCGGTCGGCCGCTGGTGCATAACCATCATGTAAGGAAATGAGATGTCGAAGAGCCGGTCGTAGGCGACCAGGAGCGACTTCAGCAGGGAGGCGAGATCCCGCCGCTCGCCTGAGGTCAGCTCCGTAATCGCCTGGATGTGCCGGTTGGATACCACGTGGACTTCGTAGGGCCACCGCGCGAAAAAAGGTATGTAGGCGGCGAACGAGCGGTTTTCGACGATCATGCGCCGCCCGTCGCTGCGCTCCTGTCGGAGGATGTCGCACAGCAGGCATTCCCGGCGTGTGTCCCAGTGTGCGCGCGCTTGGGAGAGTTCCTGCAGAATGAGCGGAGGCACGAATGGATAGGCATAGATCTGACCATGGGGATGGTGCAACGTCACGCCGATCGCCTCGCCCTTGTTTTCAAAGATGAACACGTAATCGACGTAGTCAAGGGCGCCGAGGCACTCGAAGCGGTCCGACCATACCTGGATCAGTTTGTGAATCTGCTCAACGGGTTCGTGCGCCAGGGTCGATGTATGGCGCGGGGCGTACAGCACCACCTCGCAAACGCCACGCGCGGGGCGCACCGGCGTCAGGTCCGTTCCCTCGACACTCGGCGGCGCGGGATCGCGACGAAGACTCGGGAACCGATTCTCAAACACGACGATGTCATACGTACTCTCGGGCACTTCCGTGGGGAACCCGCCGGGCGTCGTGGGACACAGTGGACAGAAGTCCGCAGGCGGCAGGAAAGTCCGCTCCTGCCGGAGTGTAGCGGTGGCGACCCATTCGCCCAGCAACGGGTTCCAGCGGAGCTCGCTCATCGCTTTTCCTCGCTGCGTTCCCGCTCCGGCCCGCCTTGATGCTCGCCCGCCCCTCCGCGGGGGCTGGGGCACGCGGGCGTGGTTTCGATCCTGGGAGCGGCGGGCGCCTCCCCGAAGGTGTAGAACACCAGGTATCGCCCGTTGTGCAGCCTGATTTCCCGTTTCTTCATGATCAGCGTCCCGTGGCCGCTTCGCCCGCACCGCCCTCGACGGGCCACTCGGCCGCCGGAAGCAGTTCCCCGATGTGCCTGGCGGGGTCGGCCACACAGTCCTTGATGCGATCGACCAGCGGGGTGGCAGCCCAACGCTGTCCGAGGGAAGCGTTCCCCATCTTGAACAGGCCGAGTTCCATCCGGTATTTCTCGATCGGGCCGCGACCGAACCGGTAGCGCCAATCGATCATGGTGAACATCGGGAACCAAGTATAACCGAGTACCGGGATCCCTTCGGAACGTAATTCCTTTATCGCCTGAACGGAGCGTTCGAGCCAGCTGAGCCTCGCCTTCTCCGGTCCGTACGCGCTGGTTTCCGTCACCATGATCGGGACCCGATATCGATAGTAGAAATCGGCGATCAGTTTGGAGAAGATCCCGCCTTCTTCTGCGACGGGGCGGTAGGCCACCTTCCCTTTGTCTGTGACGTAGAGTTGCTGGAAGGACCACTGAGGGTAAAAATTCATGCCCAAGAGGTCCAGCGAAACCTTCCGGGAGGCAATGACAGCCAGGTCGTCGGGGGGCGCCCCGTGCCGGACCAGCCATGGGAAGAGCGGGTGCAGCGGTGTAACCCGCCCGGTGAGCAGGTCGTAGCAAAGATAACCGCGGTGCTGGTCCTCCACGGCCAGCACCTCCAGGTCCTCCCGGGCAGCGCGGCTCAGACCGGTCGCCTCGACGTGCACCAGAACCGCTTCAGGGTCTGCCTGCCGGATCGCTGCGACCGAGTTCAGGATCCCCTTCACGAGTTGCAGCATGACCCGGATATACCCGGTGTCGCCGCGCAGATACGGCGGCCAGAGGCCCCGTTTGCCGCACATGAGCGCGTTGACGAGCGGTTCGTTGAGCGGGGTGTACCACCGCACCAGCCCGGCATAGCGGCGCGTGAAGGCCGCGGTGTACATGGCGACCGCGTCCGGGTACTCGTCGCTGGCAAATTCCCTGCGCAACCAGAACGGGCAGCCGTAATGCATCAGGTCCACGATCGGCGTGAGGCCGAGGTCGTTGACCATGAACGACAGCACCTCGTCCGTCCACCTCCAATCGAATTCCCCGGGCAGTGGCTCCACGCGATACCAGGGCACTCCCCAGCGCAGGGCGTGGAGCCCCAGGTCGCGCGCCAGCCGCAGATCTTCCCGCCAGTGCTCGTAGTGGCCCATCAACTGGTACTCGTCAAGGGCCCTGTGACCCGGTTTCGTCTGGGGTACGAACGTGTCCTCGATGCCGCTCGCCCAGATGAATTCGCCCGATGATCTCCCGAGTTGGAGGTTCCGCATCATTTCCCTCTCTCATCCCGGCTCACCCCGGTGAGCCGGACCATGTCGAAGGCCCCCGCTGCCCGGGATGCGAACAACCCCACGCGGGTAGGTCCTCGGGGGGCCTCGATGCGGGCGAGCATCTGCGACTCCAGCCAGCAGGTTAAGGAGGCGCCCGCTTTGCAGAATCGAAACTGCTGGAACTCCGTGAGGTTCAGCCCCGGGGGGAGGGCAATAGGCTGCGAGGGTGGGGCCTCCTGCCAATGGGAATCGCGCCCACGCAGATTCCTCCAGTAGAGCGAGGGCGAGTGACCTGAGACTTCCACCGTGAAGCAGGGGCCGGTGCTCTCGGCATCAAGCGCCGGGCAGAATCCGAGCGCCGCCCCCTCGCGCATTTCGAGCAGGCGCGTGTTGATCACGACCTCGTATTCCTCCAGCGCATGATCCTTGATCAGCATGCCACATTCCGGCAGCCCGCGGCAGACCAGAGAGCCCGCTGCAGTCGCCCACCCCTCGGCTCGGCGCGGCGTCGTGGAGACCGATCCCCGGGCGGTCCAGCCGGGCGGCAGGCCCGCGGGATCCGGATCGCCCATAAAAAGATCGTTCCAGCCCGCGGTGACCGCAAACCCGCTGAAAGCAGCGCACGTTTCATCGGTGAACAGACGCACGGCCGAAACAACCCGGGGTTGACTTCCCTCCCAACCCAACCGTCCGTCCAGCGTTACCCGGACGGTGCTCCCGTCGACCTCGAGCCGTAGCAGGTGGTACGTCCCGGGGTCGAAGCCGGCCGGCGTAGGCAGCACAACCCGCCCCTCCCCCGCCACCGAAATCTCGGCCCGGCCGGGTGCTTCGGCGAGGGTGACGGACAGGATGGCGTGCTCTCGATCGCACAGAGCCACGCCTGCAATCGGATTTGCGCAGCGTTCGGAGTGTTCAAGCCTGAGGGTCACTTCAAGCACGAATGCGTCAAAGGGCAGCGGAAGCACCGCGGTCCCAGGGTCCTTTGCGCTTCCCTGTCTCGCCGAAGCGGCCTCCGCCGTCCATTGCCCCGAGCGCCATTCCCAGTCCCGGGCAAATCCTGACAGGCCGGGCGCGATGGGCGCGGGCTGCGGGTCCGTACTGGGTCCGAGGACCGCGATGCGGTCGCCAATCCACTCGAGCCTGTCGATGGATAGCAGCCGACCGCTTCCGTCACCGGCCCACCTGTGGTAGACGCAAAACAACTGCAGGTTGTCCGGGCCGCGCACGACGGAATTGTGCCCGGGGCCGGTCACACGACCCGGGAGGGTCCTGAGGACGAGCGGCCTTCGGTCGTCATGTACGAGCTGCGTCCACTCCTCGAGGGTGTCGATGCGGGGAGTAGTCGCGTAGCTCACCCCGTAGGTCGTGTTCTGCCAGTTTCCGCCGCTGAACATCTGGTAGTAACGGCCCTTGCGTTTCAGCACAAAAGGACCCTCGACGGTGTGCCAGCGGACTCCCCCTTTTTCCAGCCGCTGGGGATCGTACACCTGCCAGTCGAACCGTGCCCGCGCAACCGGGCGCGGTGTCCCGGCAAGTGTGAAAGGGTCGAGCAGCCGGTCGATGACGGTACCGGTGCCGATGTGGCTGTGGGCTAGAAAATCGGTGGCATAGAACATGTAACGTGCGCCGTCGTCATCTTCAAAGACATGGGGGTCAATGGCGAACTGCTGATGCGAAAGCCGCCGCCCGGCATCCTGATATGGCCCCGCGGGGTGGTCCGCTGTGGCGACGCGAACATGCATGTCGACGCCGTCACCGCAGCTGTAGTACATGTAGAAGCGCCCGCTCCAGAAAGACACCTCCGGTGCCCAGTATTCGGGGTAACCCGCCTCGAGGGGCGCCAGGGCACCGGGATGTTCCTCCCATTGGACCAGGTCGTCGGAGCGAAGCACCCCGAAGCAGCGACCGTCGAACCAGAACCCGGTACAGTAGCACCAGTAGGCGCCGCAGAATTTCAGCACAAAGGGATCGGGACACGGGCGGTCATGGACTGGATTAAGGTATGTCGGATCTGTCCGCACGCTGCACCCCGGAGCTACGGGCTCTTGGCGCCTCAGTCAGGAGACAACGTCGCGCCAATCCCGCACAAGTTCGTCGGTGCCGATCTGACCGGCCCCTCAGGAAACAACTATCTTCAGCCTGCCAGTTTGGGTTCGAGATGCTGCAATCCCTCGAGCTGTTGCTGCGCTTCTCTCAGCGCGGCGAGCATCGGCTCGTGGCCGACGCGGGAGAGGCGGCCATCTTCAGACACGAGGTCCCAAAGACCCATGCAGGTCCACTCTTCCGGGGCGTGCCATTCCGGCATGCCGGTCGCGGGGTAAAGACAGATTCCCCGGAGCGGCAGCCCGTCGCCCAGCGCCCGGCCCGCGTCGCGGGCCACTTCGCGCAGCCAGGCGCCGCGCATCTCCCCCACGTGGCTGGTCTCAGTGATCAATATGTTCGCCTGATAGCGGTGCGCAACCGTGCGCAACAGTCGTCTGAGCGACCAGTACCGAGAATCGCCAGGATTGATCGTCACGCCGGGGCGTCCAATTTCCCACTGGTTTGTCCAGTAGTAGTTGACCCCAACAATGTCGAGGTAGCCGGGATTCCCGCCCAGTTCGGGAAGCAGCGTTCCGGCGAGCATGTCCCAACCCTGGAAGACAACGTTACGGTTGAAGGAGTCGGCTTCGTCCTGCAGGTCGGGTCTGCCTGGAGGGGCCGCAACGCGGCAGACGGGGTCCACATTCACGAAGCGGGCGCCCGGGCAGACGCTGCGAATTGAGTCGATGCCCTGGATCGCCGCCCGGATCAGGGCAACCTTCAGTTCCCAGCCGCGACCTCGGCAGTAGGGGGCAAACAGCCCCTCTTCACCGGCGGCCCACGAGAAGTACGAAGGTTCGTTTATCGGGGTGAAGTAGCAGGTTCCCTCCGCCTCGGATGCGACGAAACGCGCCACCGCGGCACAGTATTCCGCGAAGCGCGCCGGAAACGATTCGGAGAAAAGGTCGACATCTCTCGGGAAACCGAAGTGGAAGAGGTCATAGATGACCTCTACGCCGTGCCTGCGTCCGGCTTCCACGAGAGGTTTCAAGGTAGAGAAGTCGTGACGCCCCCTCCGATCTACCAGAGGCCAGCGCACCGCGTCGCGCGCCGCCCGTATGCCCGAAGCCCGCAGGAGCCTGTAGTCCTCGTCAAGGCACTTGTCGTGCTGGGTCGCCGCCACCTGGTCGATCCACTGCCCGTGGACGTTGTAACCGGTGGTCCCTTCGAATCCTGCAAGGAAGAAACTCGCAAACATGGTTCGGTCCTGGTCTCTCTCCGCTGGAGACTGATCCGTCCGGCATGACGTTCCGGGCGTGGGGGGGGGCGCACGCTGCCCCGGACAGAGCGGCCCACGGCCTAGCGGTTGGCGATGTATTCTCCTTCCCGCTCGAAGTCGACCGGTTGAGGGATCGGCCGGCGGCCGTTTCTACCGCGGGCCGCAGTCAACGGCCGCGGCTGGGTGCCGACGATCTTCTTGAAAGTGGTCAGCGCCTGTGCGGTGACCTGGTCCATGTTGTAGTACTTGTAGGTCGCCAGCCTACCCACGAAATGAACCCCTTCGGTCGCAGCCGCAAGCGCATGGTATTTCTTGTAGAGCTCGTTGTTCTCGGGCCTCGGCACCGGGTAATAGGGTTCCCCCTCGCTGCGGGGGATCTCATACACGATGCTTGTCTTGGCGTGCTCCTGGCCCGTGAGGTACTTGAACTCGGTCACGCGCGTGTACGGGTGTTCGTTGGGGTAGTTCACGACCGGGGCGGGCTGGTGTACCGGCACGTTGATCGTCTCGTGACGGAACTCGAGGGACCGGTACGGCAGCTTGTCGTAAATGTAGTCGAAGTACTCGTCGACCGGACCCGTGTAGATCATTTCTCGATAGGGTACGAGGCCCTGGATATCGCGGTAATCGGTGTTGAGAAGGATCCGGATCTTCGGGTGGTCAAGCATGTTCTCGAACATCCGCGTGTAGCCACGAAGCGGCATGCACTGGTAGACGTCGGTGAAATAGCGGTCGTCCCGGTTGGTGCGGGTCGGCACCCTCGCGGTGACGCTGGAATCGAGCTCCGAGGGGTCAAGCCCCCATTGCTTCCGCGTGTAGTTACGGAAGAATTTTTCATAAAGCTCCCGTCCCACCTTGCTGACAATCACGTCCTCGGACGTCCGCACCTTTTCGCGCGGCTCTGCCACCGATGCGAAGAATTGTCCCACCTGAAACGACGTCAGGTTAAGACCGTAAAGGCGGTTGACGGTGTCGAGGTTTATGGGGATTGGGACAAGCTGGCCGTCGACACTGGCCAGGACCCGGTGCTCGTATTGGCGCCACTTCGTGAAACGCGACAGATAGTCGAAAACCTCCGCCGAATTCGTATGAAAGATGTGCGGCCCGTATTTGTGCACGAGAATGCCGTCGTCGTTGTAGTGATCGTAGGCATTGCCGCCGATATGCGGCCGCTTGTCGACGATAAGCACCTCCTGGCCGGCCTTTCGGGCGAGACGTTCCGCGAGCACGCTGCCGGCAAAACCGGCCCCGACGATCAGATAATCAAACATCTTCACCTTAGGATTCCTCCTGGTCACTCGCCGCAAGGGTGCCCGACGCCACGTGCACGGTGGAGAAACCCGAAACTGGTGGCGGTCCGGACGGCAGCTGCTGCGCGGCCCGTCGGAATGCGCCGCGGGCGCTCATGGCGGACTCGAGGAGCGACATCATCCGCGCCCAGGTCCGACCCCAGGAATTCTCCGACAGCGTCGCGTCGACGCGCTCAAGCCAACTTGAGTTATTCGAGGAATCGGTCAGACACTTGTGCACGGCTGCGACGACGTCCTGCGCGGTGTCTGCGATGTGAATGAGTCCGTTTTCACCGTACGTCCGCACCACGTCGCGTATGGAAGTAGAGACGACCGGCTTGCCGGCCGCGAGGTACTCCGGGGTCTTCGTCGGGCTTATGTACCGCGTCGACTCGTTGCGCGCAAACGGGAGCAGCGCGACATCCCACCCGGCCACATAGGACGGAAGCTGCGGGTACGGCTTCGGCCCGAGATAGTGGATATTGCTCGTCCGGGGCAGGTCAGCGGGATCGATTTTGACGACGGGTCCGAGCAGCACGATCTGCCACTCGGGACGCCTCCGAGCGACATCTGCGAGCAGAGCGAGATCCATCCGCTCGTCGATCACGCCCGCAAAACCGAGCCGCGGGTGAGGGATGCCTGACTGGTCGGAAGGATCGTCGCAGCGGCGCCGGGCCTGGGCGAAATGCTCGACATCGATGCTGCTCGGGAACGCGTGCACGTTGTGATGGCGGCCACGCTTGGCTTCATAAAGGCTCAGCCCCCCGGTGAAGACGACATCGGCCCTCGACAGAAGTTCCTGCTCGTTTTCGCGCATGCCTGCGGGGGCGCCGCGAAACGCCGACAACTCGTCCATGCAGTCGAAGACTGTGGCCAGCGGCTTGATGTGGCGCGTGAAGGGGATCGCCATCGGCGTGTAGTACCAGAGCACGCCGTCCACGATCCCGGAGCGTCTGAAGAGTTCGTCGAGGAGTGCCCTCTGCGCTGCGGTCGTCTCTTCAGACGTCAGCCCCCTGGGTACCTGCGGGACGGCTACGCAAACGCCTTCCGGCGACATGCCGAGTTCCAGCCGCGCGGCCGTCACATCCGTTTCGACGGGTTCCTCGAAGAAGAAAACCCGGCGTTCCCGGGCACATCGACTCATGAGGTGCTGCGGGCGCTGGTAAACGAAATTCCAGCGCAGGTGAGACAGGCAGACGAGATCCGGCCCATTGTCGAACGTGCCCTCAACGGCCTCGAAAACCCCTGCCCGCTCGACCCGTGCGCGAGCGGCCATCGGCGCCGTCAACCGGGTCACCACGCCGTCGGCGGCGCTTACTGCCGCCGGTTCTCCCGTCCTTATCTTCATTCGACCTCCGAGCACCCTACCCGCCCGGGGCGCCACAAGAGCCCACGGAGGATCGGGGAAATGTAATGGAGCCGGAAACTGCCGCGTCTGGCGGCCCCGGCTGCGTCTTCGTTCAGGTCGCAACCCGCGAAGCGAAGGCTTGGGGCCGACGCACCCGGGCACCGAGAAAGCACATCGGAAAAACGGAGGGAACTGCAGGTCGCGCCAGGGGCGTGCATACCTGGGATACGACGATGTGCCCCCTGCCAGTCTGCAATTGGTATGCCACCTGACGAAACACCTTAACTGCAGGATTTCTGGAATGTACCGGAAAGAAACCGGATAACCGAACGGGGAAGATCTCCCTGAAGCATCACTTCATGTGCAAGCGGCACCGAAAAACCACGTGCGGGGAGACCTCGACGCAGCCACGAAAAACACGGGGAGTGCACTCGTGGCAAGCTTTCTGCCCTCGACGCTGAAAATGCGCCTTTTACGCAAGGAGCTGACGGAGCACGTAGGGCAAAATCCCGCCGTGCCGGTAATAGTCCGCCTCGACGGGCGTATCGATGCGGACCACCACCGGGACCTCCTCAACCCGACCGTCTTTCCGGTGGACAATCAGCCTCGCATCCTGGCGCGGCTGCAGCCGCTCGGCGAACGCGATCAAGTCGTAGGTTTCCGTCCCGTCCAAACCCAGGGTCTGAGCGTCGACGCCCTCCCGGAATTGGCAAGGCAGAACACCCATGCCCACCAGGTTGCTCCGATGTATCCTTTCGAAGCTCCGGGCGATCACGGCGCGGACCCCGAGCAGGCGGGTCCCTTTCGCGGCCCAGTCGCGCGAACTGCCGGTGCCATATTCTTGTCCCGCGATGATGATGAGCGGGGTGTTGGTTTGCTGGTACTTCACCGCCGCATCGAAGATCGCCAGGCGCGTCCCCGTGGGCTGGTGAACGGTGACGCCCCCTTCGACGCCGGGCACCATCAGGTTCTTGATCCGTACGTTGGCAAAGGTGCCGCGCACCATGACCTGGTGGTTGCCGCGGCGGGCCCCATAGGAGTTGAAATCCGGCACCGGCACGCCCCGTTCCTGCAGGTACGTGCCGGCGGGGGAAGTGGGCTTGATCGCGCCCGCCGGGCTGATGTGGTCGGTCGTGACGGAATCACCGAAGATCGCTAATGCCGATGCGTTGCGCACCTCCGAGACGCGCCCCGGCTGCATGCGGAACCCTTCGAAGTACGGCGGCTCCTGGATGTAGGTCGAATCGGGATCCCAGTCGTAAACGTCCCCGGCGCTGCTGGGGATCTCGTTCCAGAGCGGGTTCTGGTCCTTGAAGCTGCCATAGAGCCGGCGATAGGTCTCCGGGTCAAGAGCGGATTTCATCAAATCCCCGACTTCCTTCAACGAGGGCCATACGTCGCGCAGGTAGACAACGCGCCCGTCTGTTCCCCGCCCGAGCGGTTCTTTGTCGAGATTGACCCCGACCCTTCCGGCGATGGCGAAGGCGACCACTAACGGCGGGCTCATCAGAAAGTTGGCCTTGACGGACTGGTGCACGCGCGCCTCGAAATTGCGGTTTCCGCTCAGAACGCTTGCGGTGATCAGGTCGTGGCTGGTGATGACCTCTTCTATCCGCGGTTCCAGGGGACCCGAGTTGCCGATGCAGGTCGTGCAGCCATAGCCCACGAGGTTGAACCCGAGCTGGTCGAGGTAGCGCTGCAGACCGGTGCGCTCCAGGTATTCCGTGACGACTCGCGACCCGGGGGCCAGCGAGGCTTTCACCGCCGGCCCTACCGTGAGCCCCCGCTCGACGGCTTTCCTGGCCAGGAGGCCGGCGGCAATCATTACACTGGGGTTCGACGTGTTCGTGCACGACGTGATGGCCGCGATGACGACATCGCCGTGCCCGAGGGTCGCCGGTCCACCCGGCCAGGCGTACTCCGGCAACTCGCGCACGCGGTCTGCCGTCGGCCGGTTGTTGACCATCTCCGTCTCGGTCCAGACGCTCGTGTTCTCTGCGCTCACGTCGCGTAAACCGACCGGGACCGATTCGGAATCCTGTCCGCCGCCGCCCGAAACGGCGGCGTACGAGGCGTTTCGGCCCGGGCTGATCCCGGTGTCACGGCGGCGGCCCGCGTCTTCGGCCGTTTTGCCGTAGCCGCCCTGGGAGATTGGCTGCTGCAGCAACTGTTCGAAAACCTCCCTTAGTCTGCCGAGTTCGATACGATCCTGCGGGCGTTTCGGACCTGCGACAGCCGGTTGCACGGAGCGAAGGTCGAGATCAAGGACCGTGCTGTAGTCGCACTGGCCGCGCGCAGGGATCCCGAACATACCTTGGGCCGTGAAGTACGCTCGCACCAGGTCGACCTGAGATTCCGAGCGGCCCGTCGCGTGCAGGTACGCACACGTTTCCTCATCGACGGGGAAGAATCCCATCGTGGCGCCGTACTCCGGGGCCATATTCGCCACCGTCGCGCGGTCCGTGGAGGAAAGCGACGAGGCGCCCGCCCCGTGGAACTCCACAAACTTGCCGACGACCTTCGCTTTGCGCAGCATTTCGGTGACATGCAGGACGAGGTCGGTGGCCGTGACCCCTTCGCGGAGCGTGCCGTGCATATGCACGCCCACCACGTCGGGGGTCAGGAAGTAAACGGGCTGGCCCAGCATGCCCGCCTCGGCCTCGATACCGCCCACACCCCACGCCACGACTCCGAGGCCGTTGACCATCGTGGTGTGGGAATCGGTGCCAACCAGCGTGTCCGGGTAACACAACCCGTCGCGCTCCTGCACGACTTTCGCCAGGTACTCGAGGTTCACCTGGTGACAGATGCCGATTCCGGGCGGAATCACGCTGAAGCTGTGGAACGACTGCGTGCCCCACTTCAGGAATTGATAGCGCGCGCTGTTGCGTTTGAACTCCATCTCCATGTTCAGCCTCAGCGCGTTGCGGGTACTGGCGACATCGACCTGCACCGAGTGATCGATGACGAGGTCGACCGGAACCAGCGGCTCGATCATGCGGGTCTCGCGTCCGAGCCGGTGCACCGCCGAGCGCATGGCCGCCAGATCGACCAGCAGCGGCACGCCCGTGAAATCCTGCAGCAGGATCCGGGCCACCGTGAAAGGGATTTCCTCGGTCCGGTCCCCCCGGGGCGCCCAGTTGGCCAGCTGACGTACTTCTTTCTCGCCGATCTTTCTTGCCGTCCGCATGGCGCAGGACGGATTCAAGGACGATGCGTATGCAGACCGGGAGCCTCGACACTGGTCCAAACCCCAGCCGCTCGAGCTCGGGAAGAGAGTAGTACTCGGCGGAGCGGCCTGCGCCCATCGAGAATGTCTTGCGCGCGTGCAACAGATCCTGAGCCATGGGGTTACCTCCTGGGCCCGGCAAGGTCCGGGATGGTGCCATCTTACTACGTGGGCGCTCCTCCTGCCAGAACTCGGGTGTGATGCTGGACAGGGACGTCATCACCCTGCCCAGAACTCGCAGGGCGGCCGTTTGGAGCCACTCTGCGGCCCAGGACGCGTTTAAATTCCCGGATGCCATCCATTTCTCCTGCGACCCGGACCCGGCCGATTCCGGCGGCGTGCCCGCATAAATGGAAATATATGTGACACAAGCGGCGCATTAAGGTCGCCCGGTAAGCTCGGCATGGAGGTTGCATTGTCGGGAACGGTACCTCTATGGCACCAAAGGGCGAACGTTGGCTGCCCCGAGTTCGCCCGTCTTGCGAGGTTCTCATCCTGGCTGACCGCTACAACTCCCTGAGCAGCGTATCGGCTTAGCTCCCCCGGCCCACGCGCCTCGAAGTCCCCCGGTAGCAATTCGATGGCGGCAGGCGCAACTTCCGCTCCGTATAAGAGGCGGTGGCGCGCGCGTACCGCTCCAGGAAGGGCAGAAGTGTAGGACAAGAATAGGGAGAGTTTATGATTGACGTTGCATTGAAAGGGACACGTGCACGCCGATGGTCGCGTGTCCTGCTGATCGGCGCCTGCCTGGCTGGGACGACGAGTTTCGCCGCCGGTCGGGTTACCGGCTCTATTAGCGGCACGGTACGCGATCGGAACGGATCCGCCGTCTCCGGCGTAGAGGTCCAGGTCAAGGAACTTGGCACCGGCGCGGTGGTGGTGCAGGCGAAGACTGACAGGAACGGCACATTCACGGCGTCGCGCATCCCCGAAGGGCGTTATGCCCTCGTGGCCGCTCTGGGCGGCACCCGGCCCGTTGTTGTCGAACCCGTGCAGGTCCCCCCAGGACCGAACACGAACGTCGCGTCCTCATCGCAGTCGGGAAACGTACAGGCGACCGTTAAGGTCGACACCGACGCCGATGTGGCCGACGAAAGCCGCGGAGCCCGGGAGGAATTCGTCAACACAACAACCATTCTGGAACTGCCCGGGAGGCACGCCTCGAGCGGGCTTGCGCTCCTGGCCCCCGGGGTCGTTCCGAATGTGACCCGGCCGGGTTCCGATATCTCGGCCAACGGTGTCCGCCCCGATTCCAACTACTTCACGATCGACGGCGGTGACAACCTGGACCCGGTGAACCGGACTGCGAGGCAGGATCTGCCACCCGAGGCGGTGCAATCGTTCCGGATGATCACCAGCGCGCCCCCGGCCCAACTGGGGCGTCTGGCGGGAGCCGATGTGAACCAACTCACCCGAACCGGGCAGAACGGGTTGCACGGCACCCTCATGTATACCTGGAACGGCAACAGCTTCGACGCGCTGTCGAGTTCGCAAAGGAGAACGGTTGAGGGTCTTCAGGCAGGAGGCGTATCGGAGGTGTCCGCTTGGGACTCCGCCGTATCGAGGATCGTGGACAACAAGGCCCTGATCTCCGGCGGCGGCCCGCTGTGGAAGGACAAGATTTTCTTCTTCTCCAGTTGGGACCGCGATTGGTTCCGGAGCACCGCGATACCCACACCAGCCACCGCGCTCACCCCCGCCGGCATCGCCGCATTGAACGCCTCCGGCGCCCCGTTTGCGCCGGGGGCACTGGCGTTTCTCACCGACACTTTCCCGATCGCGAATGACCCGACTTCGCGCGGCCAGATCAACATCACAAATCCAGCCACGGGGGGCACAATCGCCGTCCCGGTGTCCCAGTACAGCCGCGGTCAGTCTGGGGGGATCGCCTACGATCGTGACTTTTGGCGGTTTCTGCAGAAGATCGATGCACGGATCGGCAGCAGCAACTCGCTGACCTTGCGCTATCTCGTCGACGATCTCAACAATCCGGGGGCGCCGACTTCGTTCGCCGGCCAGGAAATCGGCCAGTTCTACCGCAACCACAGCGGGATGCTGAACGACGTCCAGGTGTTTTCACCCACAATTTTGAACGAGTTCCGCTTCACCTACGGACGGATTGGGAACCGCTACTTCTTCGATTCGCCGCCGGGCGTTTCGGTGGCTGGATTCAACACCATCGCCGCCCCGAACCTGCCGCTGCAGCGGAGGGATAACGCGTATCAGTATTTCGACACGGTCGGCTGGTCGCCGTCGGGGCACAACGTCAAGCTGGGCCTTGAGGTGACAAACTACCGGCTGAACGCGTTTCTGCCCGGGAATGCGGGGGGGACGCTGGCCTTCGGCTCGCTCTCCGATCTTCTTTTCGGCTCCAATGCGGTCTATTCCCAGTACCTGGGCAACGGGAGGGTCGACGCGCGTACGCTGGCCATCGCCCCCTTCCTGCAGGACGACTGGCATATTGGCCGAAACCTGACCTTGAACCTTGGGTTGCGTTACGAAACGTCGAGTCTGCCCGAAGGCATATTCGGCGTTGCGCGGCGCGACCGAAACAACTGGAGTCCGAGGTTTGGATTCGCCTGGAGCCCAAACTCCCACCTACTGGGAGGCGGCATCACGGTGATCCGCGGCGGATACTCGATTATGTACGACAACATCTTGAACGAAACCGCCCTGTCGACCGTACGGAACTACCCGAACGGAATTGCATTGGTGAGCAACCTTGGTTCGGTCCAGTTCCCGGGCGGCAACTTCACGGCTCCCTTCGTGCCAACGGTGTCCGAATTCACGGCGGCGGGCGGGAATCCCGACTTGCTGCCAAGAGCGGTACTCGGAATTGACGAGAACCAGCGTGTCCAGTTCCCGTACGTGCAGCAGTGGAACTTTGGGATTGAACAGCAGATCTTTCGCAGCTGGTCCTTCCAAGCCTTCTATGTCGGATCTCACGGCGTGCACCTGTTGCAGCAGGCGGAACGCAATCCCGGAGTCACCGCGGCGGCGTTCACCGCCAACCCGGCGTTTTTCTCGGGTTTGGGGCTGCAGCCTGTGAGCGGTACCGACGGGATTGGCTATCGACTCCATCCCGCGCTTGGCTCCATAACGTCGATCGATCCCATAGGATCTTCGATATACCATGCGGGCCAGTTCTCGCTGATCAAGCGTTTTGGGTCTGCGGTGCACCTTGGCGCGAAATACACTTACAGCTCGTACATCAGCACCAGCGACGATTTCCTGACCCCCGCGTCGAATCCTTTCGACTTGCGCGCGGACCGCGCCCGGTCCATCTATGACCAGCCGCACAGGTTCGTCGCCCACTATGTGTTCCGGATTCCCGGCTTCGACGGCTCCGCGATGCTCGACAGAGTGCTGAGCGGGTGGGAAGTTTCCGGGATCACCGAGTACGCCTCCGGCATGCCCTACAGCGTGCTTAGCGGGCCCAACGCTTTCGGCCTGCTGCCCGGTATGAACCCTCAGGTGTTCGGGTACCAGAGGGCTGCGATCAACCCCAACGGCATTCACGGCCTCGCCAGTTCCGGGGGTATCCTGAACCCGTTCTTTGTCGCGCTCCCCGCGAATTCTGGGAGCTTCGGCAACCAGGGGCGGAACACGTTCCGTACCCCCAGGATCCGCAACACCGACCTGGCGCTGGTCAAAACCATCAAGACCTTCAACGACAACCATGCCCTGCAGCTGCGGGCCGAGGGCTTCAACGTCTTCAACCGCAGGGTAGCGATGAACGCGCCCATTAACGTCGTGACCTCCGACACCAACCTGTTCCTGTTTATGAACCCGGGACAGGTCGACGCATATGGGCGCAGGTTCATGTTCACTGCACGATATTTCTTCTAAGGGGAGCTCCTCGTAACCCGGCGCCTGTCCTCCGGTGCCGGGTTACGAGGTCACGCGATAGCTGACTCGGCTGCGGACTTGCACGCCGGCGCGCGCCACTTCGATGCGAAGCGCGTGAGAATTGCCGTCGAACCTGGACGGGTCGGGGTAGAACGCGAGCTGGTATTGATGCCTTAACTCTTCCGCCACAAGCGCGAACGCCTTGTCCAGGTCGGTCAGTTCGATGCGGTAGACGCGGCCCGCCGATTCGCGCGACAGAGCCTCCATCCGTTCGGCCGCAATTCGCTCGCGCTCCAACCAGTCGCGGCCTGGCCCGGTTGCACGCCGCGGAACCCGCGGCGACACCCCGAACAGCTTCTTCATGGTTTCGCGCGGGTCGATGGAGTAGAGGACCGTGTACACAACCACCCCGGCGTCCGTGACCGACGAAACCGTCTGCGCCGCGGAGGATTCGCTGCCGAAGTCCTGACCGTCGGTGAGCAGGATCACGGCCTTTCTCCCGAGGATCGTCTTAAGCCGCTTGTCGGTGATAGTCACGACGGCGTCGCGCAACTTAGTCCCGACATACTCGCCTGGCTTCGCCTCGCGGATCGCCTCTTCGAGATCCCTGCGGTCGTCGGTGAGCGGGCACAGCACCTTGATGGAGGCGTCGAAGGAGGCAATCAGAGCGCGGTCCCGCGGGCGGAGTTTCCGGATGAATTTGAGCCCCGCCTTCTTGATCCTGTCCAGGACGGCGACCGTGCTCTTGCTCGTGTCCAGCAGCAGCGCGACATTGAGCGGTTCGTCGGTAGCGGCAAAAAACGCGATTTGCCGCGGGACGCCGTCGTCGTAGACGGCGAAATCCCGCGCCTGCAATCCGGGGATATAGCGCCCCTCGGGGTCGCTGACGATCGTCGGCACACTCGACGAGCGCAGTGCGCACCCTGATCGGCTCCTGGCCGGCGGCAATCGCAACGGCAAGCTGGAACAGGAACGCCGACCTGACCACGGTGGGGACTCTCATCCCTGAATTGTATTCGAAGCCGGGCGGGAAACGAAAAAAGCTGCGCGCGCGGTGCACTGGGCATCCAATTGGCGTTCTCAACCTTCTGCAAGCAGTCTCTTGCGGGTATGTGCGATGAGACCGCCGGAATCCATGACGGCCTGACGCGCGGGCGCGAGGGGCACGATGGCATAGCGTTTCCCGGTGGACCGGTTCCAGACTGAGTCTGAGGCAATTTCCAGCTCGTCCCCCTCGGAAGCGTCGACATCCGGGCAAGTGATGGCGCGCAACCCGAGATTGACGGCGTTCTGCAGGAATATGCGGGCGAAGCCGCGGGCCACCACGATCAGGTTGTGCCCCTTCAGGGCCGAGGCTGCCTGCTCGCGGGAAGAACCGCATCCGAAATTCCTCCCGGCAACGACGACTCCGTTCGGCGGCACCTCGAGCCGCCGCAGCCGGGCGTTGAACTCGGGGTGGTCGGCAAACGCGTGGGCAGGCGTCTCCGACGGCAGGACCGTCGCCATGTACCGTCCGGGATAGATCGTATCGGTCGAAACGTCGTCCCCGAGCCTGAACACGACGCGGGTGACTACTGCGGCCTGCGCTATCTCATTCGCCTGGGTCATTGTTCGTGCCTCGGATCGGTGATAATGCCGGTGATTGCGCTCGCCGCGGCCACTTCGGGAGAGCACAGGTAGACCTCGGATTTCGGGTTGCCCATCCGACCCTGAAAGTTGCGATTGGTCGTCGACAGCGCTATGTCCCCGTCGGCAAGGGCTCCCTGGTGCACTCCCAGACAACAGCCGCAGCCGGGGTTCATGATCACCGCCCCAGCTTCCATCAGCGACTTCAAATGGCCCTGTTCCATGGCCTGGCGGTAGACCTTCCACGAGGCCGGGAACACCAGCAAGCGCACTCCGGGCGCCACCTTCCGGCCGCGGAGCATGCCTGCCGCAGCGGCAAGGTCGTCGAGGCGCCCGTTCGTGCACGAGCCGATGACAACCTGGTTGACCGCGATCCCCTGTACCGCCTGCACGGGCACGACGTTGTCGACGGTGTGCGGGCGGGCTACCTGCGGCGGCAGCGTCGAGGCATCGACATCGACCACACCCTCGTACTCCGCGTCCGGATCCGCGGCCACGAGCGGTATATCGCCGTCGACGCAAGCTTCCTGACGCAGGTAGCGCACGGTCTCTTCATCGGGTGGCACGATCCCGGACGTGGCCCCGGCCTCGACTGCCATGTTGCACAGCACCAGGCGGCTGGACGTCGACATACCGCGGAGTGCGTCCCCGTGGAACTCGAGGACCTTGAAATTGGCTCCCTGTGCTGTCAGCTTCCCGACCAGGTGGAGCACCAGGTCCTTGGCGGTGACGCGCGGCGCAAGCCGGCCGCGCACGTTCACCTTGATGGTGGGCGGGACTTCGAGATTCATCACGGTGCCGAGGGTCCAAACGCTCGCCATCTCGGTGGCGCCGATCCCGAACGCGAATGCGCCCAGGGCGCCGTGCGTCGTTGTGTGGCTGTCGGTGCCGACCAACACCGCGCCCGGAAGGACATAGCCGCTTTCGGGCAGGACCTGGTGACAGATGCCCCCCTCGTCCCCGGATGTCGTGGAACTTCGCGATCCCCTGACGCTGGACGAATTCCCGCACCTTCTTCTGGTTCGTGGCGGTCTTGGCACTCTCGGCCGGAACCCGGTGATCGAAAATGATCGCGATCCGCGCAGGGTCCCACACCCTGGGCGCGCGTGAAGTGCCGCGAAAGATCTCGTGAAATTGGTTGAGCACAAGCGCCGCGTTCTCGTGGGACATTGCCAGGTCGACCGCCGGTTCAACCACTTGGCCAGGTCGCACCGAGGCCAGTCCGGAGGCCCGCGCCAGTATCTTCTCTGCAATCGTCATCCCCATAGATCCCCCCCGCGAAAGCGGGCGCGTCGTGCGTCACCGACCAGACGACAGCGCCTTCTCCGCAGCCCGGTGCTGCGGCAACCCCACGAATTCGGTAAACTCGGCGAAAGAAGAGGCCCAATGGGTTTGCCCCGCGAGGACCCCTTCCGGAGCATTCTTCAGTGCCGTGAAGAACTGGGTCAGGGCTTTGTGCATGACCATTATGGAGGCCACCGGGATGGAGACGCGTCCTACTCCGAGGCGGGCCAGTTCCGGGACGGGTATCAACTCGGTTTTCACGCCCGTGATCGCGTCCATCAGGTTTACCGAAAGCGGTCCGCGGACGCCGCTGACGGCCCTCTCGATGTCCCGGCGTGTCGCGATGCCGTCGATGAAGGCGAGGTCGGCGCCGGCCGAAAGGTACAGGTTGCAGCGGCGCACCGCCTCCTCGAGGCCGTCCACCGCGAAGGCATCGGTCCGGGCGTTGATGACGAACTCCGGGTGCAGGCGGTCGCGCACCTGGACGCACGCCCGCACTTTGCCGGCCATTTCGTCGGCCGGGATGACCCCCTTTCCCGCCATGTGCCCGCAGCGCTTGGGGAAGACCTGGTCTTCGATGTTCATGCCGGCCACTCCCATCGCAATCAGCCGCTCTGTAATCCATGCGGCGTTCATCGCGTTGCCCCCCCCGGTGTCTATGTCGGCCATAACCGGTATCCCGACGGCCTGGGCAATGTTCCACGTGACGTCCAGCACATCCTTCATCTGCACCAGCCCGACATCGGGCTTGGCCAGAAGCGACCCTGCCAGCCCGAAGCCCGAGATCTGGACCGCCTCAAAACCACACTTCTCGATAATCCTGGCGCTCAGGGCGTCGTGACATCCTGGGACCACGACGGCCCGGCGCTCCATAATGGCCTTGCGCAGCGTTGTGCTGTGGTTCATGAGAAATCCTCTTGATGTGTTGGACCGTTATTGGACGGCTTCCGGCTTCCGGGTTATCAAGGACGAAGCCCTTGCTGTGCCTGCGTTGCGGTCTCCAGCCTGCGCGCAATCTCGGCGGCCATGTCGAGGGTTGAGTCGTTCCCTCCCATGTCGTACGTACGCACCTTGCCCTCGCGGATGACCTGCGCGACCCCCTGCTCGATCAGCTGCGCCTTGGCGCCCTCGCCGAGCCAGTCCAGCATCATGCGGACGGCGAGAATGGTGGCGATAGGGTTGACCTTGTATTGCCCGGCGTACTTCGGTGCCGAACCGTGGGTCGGCTCGAACACGGCCAGCTTCTCGCCGATGTTGCCAGAGCAGCCGAACCCGAGCCCGCCGACCATTTGGGCGCACAGGTCCGAAATGATATCGCCGTACAGATTGGGCGCAACCAGGACGTCGTAGTTGCGGGGGTTCTTCAGCAGCCACATCGTCATGGCGTCGATGTTGGCCTCGTCCATGGGGATTTCCGGGTAGTCCTGGGCAACGGCGCGCGCCGACTCCAGGAACAGGCCGTCGCTGGCGCGGACGACGTTCGCCTTGTGGACCACGGTCACCCGGCGGCGCCGCTGTTGGCGTGCGAATTCAAAGGCGGCTCGAACTATTCTCTCGGATGCGCGACGGGTGTTGACTTTGCACGAGACCGCGTACTGGTCGGGCGGGATCTGCTGGAAAGTGGCGAACGGCTTCGAGAGACGCCCGAGCACAGCCGCCAGGTCCTCCGGAACCGGCGAGAATTCGACTCCCGCATACAGGTCCTCGGTGTTTTCCCGGAACACGACCAGGTCGATGCCCTCCTTGAAATTCAGCGGATTGCCGGGATACCCCTTGCACGGCCGGAAACAATTGTACAGATCGAAGAGCTGGCGCATGCGGACGATGGGCGAACGATAGACGAGCCCCTTCCCCCGCAGTTCCGGCGCCAGTTCAGCCTCTGCCGCCTTGGCCGGCTTCGAGGTGACGGCGCCGAACAGCGCCGCATTGACGCCGCCCAGTGCGGCGATCGTGCGCCGGGGCAGCGGATCCCCCTCGCTTTTCCAGAACTCCCAGCCGATGTCCGCGTGAATGTACTCGGCATCCAGTGCAAGCCGGTCCAGCACGATTCTGGCAGCTTCGAGCACCTCGACGCCGATGCCGTCCCCCGGAAGCCAGGCAATCCTGTACTTGGGCATGAGTCGTTCCTTTTCCGTACCAGGGATTCACGGGAAAGGATACTCCGGAGCGAAATGCGGTGCCAGTGGCGACTGGCACCGTATCCCGATGCGGGGTATCATGAACGCAAAACGTCGCACGGAGCTCACGGTACGTTGCCAGAACGGAGCGCACATGAACCTGAGCAGGAAGCTGATCGTGGAACCCGGCAGCAAGGCCCTGATTTCCAGGCGCGATCCGGACGCGACCCCCGGCTTCAACAAGCGGGACGCCGAAGCGACACTTGCGGAGCAGACGAAGCGCCTTGCCGAACTGCAGTACCTCCTTTACGCCGAAAACAAGCGGGCGGTCCTCATCGTCATCCAGGCCTTGGACGCGGGGGGCAAAGACGGCACCATCGCCCACGTCATGACTGGTCTGAACCCGCAGGGATGCCAGGTCGCCTCGTTTAAGGTCCCCTCGGCCGAAGAAGCGGATCACGACTTCCTTTGGAGGATCCATCAGAGGGTTCCGCGCAAAGGCGAGTTTGGGATTTTCAATCGCTCCCACTATGAAGACGTGCTCGTCGTGCGGGTGCACAAACTGGTGCCCAAACCGGTCTGGGAGTCGCGTTACGGGCAGATCAACGCTTTCGAGAAACTGCTCGCCGACAACAATGTCATCGTCATGAAGTTCTTCCTGCACATCAGCAAAGATGAACAACTGGAACGGTTCCGTGCCAGGGTCGAGGATCCCACCCGGCAGTGGAAGCTGTCGGAGGCCGATTTTGCCGAGCGGGACTACTGGGACGACTACACAAGAGCCTATGAAGACGCCCTGACGCGCTGCAGTACGGTATCGGCGCCCTGGTACGTCATCCCTGCGAACCGCAAGTGGTATCGCAACCTGGCGATCTCCAAGATAATCGTTGAAACCTTGGAAGACCTGCACATGAAGTTCCCCGAACCGACCATTGATCTCTCCCGGATCCGCCTCAAATGAACGGCACTTCCGGCGACGCTTCGATCGGACTGAGGCACCGGATACGAGGGCGGCTCGCGTCGCTCAAACCGCGGACTCACGTCGAGGGCTTCAGCCGCCAGGCGGCGGTCCTGATGCCGGTGTTCGAGCGCGGAGGCGAGCCCCACTTTCTCCTCACGCGCCGGACGGAGGAGGTGGAAACCCACAAGGGTCAGATCTCTTTCCCAGGGGGGATGCGGGAGGGAAACGAACCGCTTCTGAGAACAGCTATCAGGGAGACCTACGAGGAGGTCGGGATCGCGGAGGCGAAAATAGAGCTGCTCGGAAGTTTCCACGACTACCTGTCCAGCACCGGGTTCCTGGTCACGCCGTTCGCAGGCTACCTCACCGAACCGATTGAGACGATCCCGCAAGCGCGCGAAGTGGCGGAAATCCTCACGGTTCCCTTCCGCGTGTTTCTCGACCCTGGCCGGCTCCGGGTCGAGAGAATCATCCGGCTGGGCAACCCCATGGACGTTTACTATTTCTCCCACGGCCGCCACGTCATTTGGGGTCTCACGGCCCGCATCATCCGGGACTTCCTGCTGGAGATTGAATTCGCCTCCTCGTGAGCACAAACACAAGACCTCGCGGCAGAGAGTGCAAAGGACGCAAAGATCGCCCACCAACTACGGCCGTGACCTTGAAACCACCTATCCCATGACATATGCTCCCGATCCGAGGAGTACGTAATGAAAGCACGTTTGCAGATGTCGCTTGAGGTGAGAGCCCTGGTTCTGATTCTCTCGGCGCTGGTCGCCGCCGCCCTTCCGGTCCTGGCGCAGGACTGGCCGATGTGGGGCGGGACGCCGCAGCGGAACATGGTCTCCCCCCAGACGGGGCTCCCTGTCTCCTGGGACATAAAATCCGGCAAGAACATCAAGTGGAAGGCGGCGCTGGGAAGCACCAGTTACGGCAACCCAGTGGTGTCCGGGGGCAGGGTCTTTGCGGGGACCAATAACGACAACCCCAGGAACCCGGCGATTCAAGGGGACAAGGGCATCTTGATGTGCTTTCGCGAGACGGACGGCAAGTTCCTGTGGCAGGCCGTTTCCGACAAGCTGGAGACCGGAGCCGCAAATGACTGGCCCTCCCAGGGGGTCTGCTCATCTCCTCTGGTCGACGGAGACCGGGTTTATTACGTCACCAACCGGGGTGAACTCGTCTGCCTCGACGCCGAGGGTTTCCTTGACGGGGAAAACGACGGGCCTTTCGAGGGCGAGAAACTGAAATCGCCGCTCGATGCCGACGTCGTCTGGTCGCTCGATATGATGAAGGAGCTGGGCGTGCGGCAGCACAACATGGCGAACTCATCCCCGGCAATGCACGGCGATCTGATATTCATAGAGACCTCCAACGGCAACGATGAGAACCACGCACAGGTTCCCGCACCGCAGGCCCCCAGCTTTATCGCCGTGAATAAGAAGACGGGCAAGCTGGTTTGGAAGGACAGCTCCCCAGGTGACAAGATCATGAATGGGCAGTGGTCGTCCCCGGCGCTCGGGCTGGTGAACGGATCCATGCAGGCGTTCTTTCCCGGAGGTAACGGGTGGCTCTATGGTTTCGACGCCCTCACCGGCGCGCCATTGTGGAAGTTCGATCTAAACCCGAAGGATGCCGTGTCACCCAAGTCCCGCAACGACGGAATCGCCACCCCCGTATTCCAAGAGAACCGCATTTTCCTGGCCACCGGGCAAGACCCGGAGCAAGGCGAGGGAATAGGTCACATGTACTGCATCGACCCGTCCGGGAAAGGGGACATCACCGATACGGGCCGAGTCTGGCATTACGAAAAGATACGGCGTACCATTTCCACCGCAGCCGTTGCGGATGGGCTTGTGTTTATCGCCGACTTCAGCGGTTTCCTTCACTGCCTTGACGCGCAGACCGGCAAGCCGTTCTGGGTCCATGACATGCTGGCGGCTGTGTGGGGCTCTCCTCTGGTTGCCGGCGGGAAAGTCTACCTGGGCGATGAAGACGGGGACGTCGCGGTGCTTCAGGCCGGCAAGGAACTCAAGGTCCTTGCGGAGAACTCGATGGGTGCTTCGGTTTACTCCACGCCTGTGCCTGCGAACGGCGCCCTGTTTATCATGAACCGAAGCGAATTGTACGCTTTGGTCGGCAGCAGCCCGGCGGCGGGCAATTGAGGTTACGGCTTTTTCACCATTTGCACGGCCCGTGGCGCGGGGGCCGCGCTCGCGGGCGTTCACCACTACCAGACAAGGGGGAAACAAATGGCAGGTACTGCGACGTACAAACCGAAAACGTTCAACCTGAGCGGGCTCACCGGCATCTCGGACCGGACCCTGGAAACTCATTTCGGGCTCTACCAGGGTTACGTCAAGAGCACCAATGCTCTGAACGAAAAAATCACCGCCCTGCTCGGCAACGATGGGATCGGAGCCGATCAGTTGGCGGCCTATTCCGAACTGACCCGCCGGCTCGGCTTCGAATATAACGGCATGGTGCTGCACGAGTATTATTTCGGGAATCTCAAAAGGGGCGGCGGGGGCGATCCGGAGGCGAAATCCGCGTTCCGCGCAGCCGCCGAGGCAACCTTCGGCAGCTATGAACGATGGAAGGTCGACTTCGTGGGCGTCGGGCAGATGCGGGGGGTCGGCTGGGCCGTCTGTTACCTGGATTCGGCATCCAACCGCATATCGAATCATTGGATCACGTTGCACGAGACCGGGAACGTGGCCGGATTCGCCCCTGTCCTGATCATGGACGTATGGGAACACGCCTTCCTCCTTGATTACAAACCGGCGGAGCGCCCCAAGTACATCGAGGCTTTCTTCTCGAATATCGATTGGTCGGTCCTTGACCAGCGCCTGAAGGGCGCGGGCGGGCGGTAACCAGCCGGGCAATCCGGAAAGTGCGCGGCGGCACGAATGCCGGCGCCGCTGCGCACTTCCTGCCGCCATACCGCCGCACGACCTCATATCCCCCGGGGAATTTTTCCCGCCTTCCGCCGCGATTTGACCGCAACCGTCCGGTTTGACGCGTCCCCTGACCTCGCGGACATTCCCGAGAATTAACGGTCCTGGCACAGACAAACCCCCGTATGCCCTCTGGCCTGAGAATTGCAGTGCCTCAAATACGAGTTTCTGCAACTTGCCGCGACAGGCATTCGGTCGCAGATCGGGGTTTAATGCTCAATACCTCATTCCGGATCTTGCCCGTGATTTTCCCTGTCGGCGGCCCGCGGGGAATACGCGTCGTCCCCGTTTTCTGTCGTGCTGGTGCGGTGTTAATCGAGCATGGCTAAGCAGCTCCCCGGTTCACCATCTGGTCACGTCATTTCTCGGAGAATTATGAGGACCGTAACAAATTCGACACAAGAGGTGGTCTCGATCCTGAACCAACTCATAGAGGTCTGCAGAGACGGACAGGAAGGATACCTGACGGCGGCGAACGCGATCAGGAATACCGACCTTAAGAAGTTGCTGAAGACCTACTCGAGGCAGAGGGCCCAATTTGTGATTGAACTCCGGGCGGAAGTGAACCGCCTCGGCGGCACGGCGGAAAAAACGGGCAGCGTCACCGGCGCCGTTCACCGCGGGTGGATCGACATCAAGTCTGCCGCCACCAATGAGGACGAAGGGGCCGTCATTGCGGAATGCGAACGCGGCGAAGACTTCGCCGTAAAGACTTACGAGGATGCCATCGCCTCGAGCCTCCCGGAGGATCTGCAGACACTTGTCAAGCACCAGTACATTCAGGTCAAGGAATCTCACGACCTTATCCGAGCCCTGGAAAAAGCGACGAAATAACCTCTGAACGATGGAGTGGCACATGGAGAAGCGGGTCTCCACTAAGGAAGGCAGTTTCCTAACGGACGTAAAGGAGCTCCGGCGCCGGGCGCGCCAGCACATTGAACAGGGCGCGGTGACGTCCGGGTATCAAGCCGATCGGGAGCGGGTGATTCAGGTGCTCAACGAAGCGCTGGCCACCGAGATCGTCTGCACCCTTCGCTACCGCCGCCATTACTATATGGCCACTGGCATTCACGCGCAGGCTGTGGCCGAGCAGTTCCTCGAACACGCCAACGAGGAGCAGGGCCACGCGGATCGGATCGCAGAGCGCATAACCCAGATCGGGGGTGCCCCGGATTTCAGCCCCGATGGGCTCACAACCCGCAGCCATGCCGAATATGTCGAAGGGGACAACCTGGTCGACATGATTCGTGAGGACCTCGTCGCCGAGCGTATTGCGATTCAATCCTACGCGGAGATTATCCGCTTCCTCGGCGACGGCGATATCACGTCCCGGCGCATGATGGAGGAGGTGCTTGCCAACGAGGAGGAACATGCCGACGAACTGCGGGACTTGCTCGCGACGCTGGACCCGACCAAGCCCGGAGCGGAGTAGGCGGGACTGAAAATATCAGACAGGAGGTAATCACTATGGCAGCCCTGGTCTCTGGGATATTCAAAACACGGGAAGGCGCGGAACGCGCAATCGATGACCTGATCCGCGCGGGCTTTTCCCGTGACGATATCAGCCTTCTGATGACCGATGCCACGCGAGGGCGCGAGTTCGGTCTCGAAATGTCCACCAAGGCGCCCGAAGGGGCAGCTGCGGGCGCCACCGTAGGCGGCGTTCTCGGCGGCATCGCCGCGGGCCTGGTCGCGCTCGGAACCATCGCGATTCCCGGACTTGCCCTGCTCGCGGCAGGCCCTGTTGTTGCGGTGCTCGCCGGTGTGGGCGCCGGGGCAGCCGCCGGCGGACTGACAGGTGCTCTGATCGGACTTGGTATCCCGGAGCATGAAGCCAAGTTCTTCAACGAGGCTCTCGCAAAGGGCGCGATGCTCGTCGGCGTTTATGCACACTCGGATCGCAAGGATATCGCTCACAAGATTCTGGATGCCTCGGGCGCAGAGGTTGTGCGCTGAGATGCGCAAAACTTACCGCGCAAAACACCGCCGGATAAGTCACCGGAATCGTTATACATGCGGTGAGCGGCGCGCTTTGCATCCAACTCGTGGTGTTGAGGTTTTGAGTCCTTCACCTTTCGCGATCGGGGAAACTTTCCTCGATCTGTGCCCGCACGCGAACCCCGCATCAAGGGGCCGGTTCACGGCCTGCAAAGGTAGCCAATTAGCGACTGTGCTTTGGCGGCGATCCGTTGCCTGACGCAGCCGGCATCGTTTGGCTACCCAATTGCATCCGTTGGTTGTGTGCGGCCAAGCCGCCAGCGATTCACCCGCTGCCACGCTGGGCGGCATATGGAAGTCTAATAGGGGGGTTTGGGATCGATGCTTTGGACAATTTTTGTGATTTTGCTGGTTCTGTGGCTCTTGGGTATCGCTACTTCGTACACGCTAGGCGGGTTCATCCACATCCTGCTGGTCCTCGCGATCGTGGCTGTGGTGTTCCAGCTCATCAGCGGCCGGAGGGCTGTGTAGCGGGGCGATAGAGGCGCGTCGGCCGGCCGACGCGCAATGGGAGGTCGGCGATGAAGTGCGATTTCGACAAGTTGGTTGAGTACCTGGATAAGCGGCTCGTGCTGGACGATCAGCTCGCCGTTCTGGAACACCTCGACTTCTGCGATGCGTGCTTCGACGCCGTCTACCAGCTGTCGCGAGATCGGGACGCCGACCTGTTCGTCAGCGTCCCGGAAGCAATGCTCACGCGCTAGTGGAAAGCGACGGAGCTTTAGACCTCGAGTTAGGAGGGGATTCAAAGATGAATAGTGATATCCTGAAGGGTAAATGGAAACAGATGAAAGGGGACCTGAAGAGTTGGTGGGGTCGCCTTACCGACGACGATCTGGACCAGATAGCCGGCTCAAAAGACAAGCTGATCGGCAAGATCCAGGAACGTTACGGGTACAACAAGGAACGGGCGGAGCAGGAGATCGATGAACGGATGACCAGCTACGACCGGCACGCACCGACACGATAGAAAGACAATCATTGTTGCTGGAAAGACGCGCGAGGCGCCCGGACAACCGGGCGCCTCGTTTGTTTTGGGCGAGGTTCTACCTGTGACGCACAAAGTCAAGCGCGATATCGGAAAGCGCGTTGACGATGGGTTCCGCGTAGCGGCTGGTGCGGCTGCGGCGCGTGCCGGACAACAGCAGCCCGAGCGCGAAGCCGG
The DNA here is from genome assembly GCA_963773605.1 of uncultured Acidobacteriota bacterium. Taxonomy (GTDB): domain Bacteria; phylum Acidobacteriota; class UBA6911; order UBA6911; family UBA6911; genus CAVZBT01. The sequence continues at coordinate 153,882 of CAVZBT010000013.1, read as the reverse complement.
CACCGAAGGCGAAGATGGTCATTTTACCTGGGTTCTCCCGTCCGTAGACCATCGCCTGATCGTACCCCTCGGTGAGTTTCTGCGCGGTGCGATCGTAAGCCTGGCTGACGGTGCGCTTGGTCTGATCGTAGACCTCGCTACCGCGATTGAGGAGATCCCTCGGGCTAGTACTGCCGGGGCCGGCAGCAATCGGCCGGCTGGTGTCGGGATCGGTGTTTTCTATGTCCATGGTGTACTGTCCTCCTCCGTAAGAGCTTCCCCGGGCCTACACCGGCCTGGAGGAACTCGGTTCTGGATTGCTCGCCCACGCCTGTGTCGCCGAGCGGGTGGGCCGAGCGGGTTCGTCGTAGTTGTCTGCGCTGAGCGCGTTCGAAGCCGCGCCCTTCAGCCAATCGACGGCCATTTTGGTGGCCATGCCGTACAGCGTGCCTTTCACCAGGCCGCGCCCACCCGCTTTCATGAGGGCGCCTCCCACCGCATGCCGAACGTGGCCCCCCAGTTCCTCGATAGTGTCGGTGAGCGCATCGGAGATCCGGTCAAGCGGAGTCGAACGTCTGCGAACGACCGTGGAGACAACCAGTCCAACCCCCGCGGCAACGCCAATTGCCCAGTAGGGGTACTCGGCGACGTATTCGCGCCAATCCAGCTTCTCCTGTATGCGCTCCCCCAGCCTGTCTACCGTTTCCGAGATCGTTTCCCGCTTGGCAACTATGTCGCGGCGAATCTTGTCTGAACTCCGTTCCGCGTCCTCCTTTAGGTCATCTCTTTCAGCCATTCCTTGTCCTCCTTCAGCGACCGTATACTCTTCTCCGGTTTAAGCCCCGTTTTCTTCAACTGGCGGAACCCGACGAAGGCAATTACGCCCCCGATCACGGCGAGCCCAAGCCCGGTGACCAGCGCGGCGATGCCTGGCCCAATGTAGGTAGAGAGTGCGATGACGACCGCAGCGCACAAGGCCAGCAGGGCCATCCAGGCCAGTGCGACGCCGATGACCAGCGTGATCGCGCCCCTGCTGAGCGTGTGCAGCTTCTCCCGCATCTCCTGCTTTGCCAGCTCGATCTCGTCTCGAACCAGCGATGCCGAGTGGTTGGCCAACTGACTCAGCAGCTCCCCGAACGACTCGCGCGGCATCGTCGGCATGTCTTCCTTGGTTAACACTCTGCCCATAAAAGAAATACCCCCAGCTATCTGCGCCTGATGAGCGCTCCGATAATCAGTCCGGCCGCACCTGCCATAAGCAGACTTCGACCCGGATTCTGACGGATAAAACCCTTGACCTGCGCGTTGGTGCGCTCATAATCGAATCCGCGCACATATTCGGCAGAGCGGTCGAGCCAATCGGAGGCCTGGTAACGGTAGCGACCGAGACCGGAGTCCGATTCCGCCGCGGAGCTGCTGTTTTGCTCCGGAGTGCTCCTGCCGCATCGTGAAGTTTGTCCGCCACGGATCTCTTGACATCCTCGAACCTGGATGCCTTGACGGAGTGGCCCTCCCCAGACTGGCTCGTACTGCCTTGATTGTTTTCTCTCTCGTCCATGTCTCACTCCAATTGGTGTTCGGTCAACCGTGGCAGGCGTTCGCTTCAACGCCAGCCACAAATCGTTAGGACTAAGGCACCTTGTCCCTCTTTGATTCCAGAAATCTTCAACCTCGGCACGCACGCAATAGCCGTACCACCAGGTAAATGCAACGGATTGCGGATGTTTTCTTGAGCGAAAAGGGCTGCCGGCGCGCGGACAGGGAATTTATTCCCCGACCCTTGAACCGGTTCCATCACACTCCCGATATCGACGCCCTCAACCGGCTTTGCGCCGGACCTCCTGCTTTCTCTTCCCCCGGGAGTCGGCCTTGTCTGCCTGTTGGATGCTTTGCTTCAAAAGATCCATGATGTCGACGACCTTTGCGGAACGCTTGGGTTGCGGCACCTCCGGCTCCTCGATCGCCTGCGTCTGACCCGATTCGACCCTCCGATTGATGAGGGTCATGAGATCCTTCCGATACTCGTCCTTATACTTGTCAGGGTCCCACTTGTCGACCATGGCATCGACGAGGCGTTCGGCCATCCTGATCTCACCTTCGGTGATCCGATTTTCTTTAAGGCTCTCAGTGGGCAGGTCGAGTGCGTCGGGCTGCCGCAGCTCATGCCTATAACGGAGCAGGTTTGCCACCAGAACCCGGCCAAGAGGGATCACGACGGCAATGTACTCCTTCGAGCGCAAGACCACTCGAGCGATCCCGACCTTGCCGCTGCGTTGCAGGACTTCCCGCAACACGGCATAACTCTTGTGCGCCTGCTTCTGCGGTTCGAGGTAGTAAGGTTTGTCGTAGTAGACCGGGGTTATTTCGGATTCGTCGACAAATCCGGTTATTTCCACGGTCTGGGTGGCCTCGACGTTGGCCCGACGGAAATCTTCGTCGGTCATGACCACGTATTCGCCCGGGCTGTACTCATAACCCTTGACAATATCGGCCCACGGAACTTCCTTCCTGGTGCGTTCGTTGACGCGCTGGTAGCGGACGGGCGCAAGATTCCGCCTGTCCAGCAACCGAAAGGTAATCTCGTCCCTCGACTCCGCCGAGTGCAGCGAGACCGGAATGTTGACCAGGCCGAAAGTGATTGACCCTTTCCAGATAGCTCTCGGAGTCGGGGCGCTCTGGCTTTCGGCGGCGCTTTCGTCTGCTTCTGCAGCGTGGCTCTTCTTTTTGGCCATGAATGAATCAACAGGACGGGAGGAGCATTCTTAAGGGTGACCAGCGCTGCGTTTCGGAATCACCCGCCGAAAGTAAGCGAGGCAGATGAGCCCCAAAACCGACCGCCAGTTGTTTGTAGAGGGCTCCCGAGAGCGACGGTTCCAGCATCCAGTCCAGGCTGTCGTTCGCGCTGGGCAGGACTTCGACGCTAAGGATTACACCCCTGTACCCCGGCATCACCGCCCGGAGCTGGTGTGTTCCCGGGCGCAGCCCAGAAACCCGTACCGGTGAAGACCCCCGGTGCAAGCCGTCGACGAAGATGGTGGCCCCAGATGGCGTAGTCCTGACCGTAATTTCGCCAAGGCCATGCTCGGGCAGCTGCAGCCTCCCAACCAGGTATCCTCCGATCGCGACGACAATCAGGAGGAAGCCGAAGCCGCAAATAAGCTTGCCGACATCGACCACGGGAACATCTGGCGGGCTGCAGACAGCCCCAAATCTTTCCGGTTCCGGGATTCCCAAATCCGCTAAAAACAGCGTATGCTCCATGGCCTCTTCTTGGTCCTCAAACAATTGAGAGCTTGACCGGGACGTTTCCCGACGGCACCGGGCGAGATGTTCTAAGGTTGCTGAAGCAATTGCAATGCCAGCTCGCTCAGGAGACTTGTATTTCCCGCAGGCGCAAAGGTTTGGGAATGAGGCGCGTGAATTCCAGGCCAACGATTGAGGGAATTTTTCCCGGCGTGCTTACCTGGGGGAGCCATCCGGGGAGGGGGCGTAGTAACCCTCGCGCACCTTCACGGCGAGCTTCCCCAAGCCGGGCGCGCTGGCCGTCACCAGGATGCGGCGATAGGCACCGTCACGCTTGTCGTTGGTCGAACAGTAGGAGACTGTGTAACGGTTTCGTATGTCTTTCGCTATCCCGCGGCAATCCGAGATGATCTGCGGCAGATCGGTAGGAAAGTAGAACTGCCCCCCCGTCACCCCGGCCAGCTTCTTCAGCACCTTGGTATTGTACCGGTCGGTGTGCGGATTATAGGCACCGATAGTGTAAATCACAGCGCCGGATTGACGCGCCAACTCCAGGACGTGATCAAAATCCTGGGCGCTGACGTTATCCTGTCCGTCGCTGACCACCAGCAACGCCTTCTTGGGATATCGACCCTTCCGGATGTGCAGCAGGGAGCTTGCGAGAGCGTCGTACAAAGCGGTACGTCCCTCGCACGTCGACCGCAGCAAAGCCGTCCTGAGTTGCGCAAGGTCACTGGTGAAATCCACACCCGGTCCGAGGCCAAAATTCAGGTCATCGTTAAAATGAACTACGAAAAGCTCGTCGTCCGAGTTGCTGGTCTGCGCGAATGCAAGGGCGGCGCCTATGACATACGACCGTTTCCCGAGCATGCTGCCGCTGTTGTCGACGACAATACCGACCGTCACCGGCACGTCCTCGTGGTTGAAGAGCTTGATCTGCTGGGGTATGCCGTCTTCGAGAACGCGGAAATCCTTGTCCGTCAGACCCGAGACAAATCCACCGTGGCCGTCAAGCACCATGATGTCGAGCGCCACCATGTCGACCCGGGCCGCTATGGTGTACGGACGGCCCTCGGAGCCGTGCAGCTCATCCTGCCCACAACGTGCACGACCGGTGTCAATGAATGCAGCCGCGAACAGAACTGCAAATAGGGCCGGCGCTGTAAATCTCGTCATACGGCATGAAAAGCCCGGAGTAATCCCGCGGGGACGCGTGGGGGACGCCGCCTCCGGCGTCCCCCTAAGATAGTACCCGACCGTAGATGGAAAGGCCATACTCAGCGGTTGAAGCCCGCGCGCAGCGCGATGGCGGCGCCCACAGCGAGCAGCCCGGTCAAGCCGAGCAACGGGAAATAGGTCGCCGTCCGAGGAAGTTCGGCAGTTGCGCTCATGTCGGAACTGGTCGCATGACCCTCCGTGGCCGAAGGCGTGGTCTCGGTACTGGCGGGTGTCTGATCGGCCTGCGGGGCCGGCTGCGCCGCAGTGTTGTCCGTCGACTGCGTCCTTGCCATCTCCCGGCTGCTGTCGTCCTGAGCCGCGGGCTGCTCTGGGGTGGGCGCCGGTGCGGCTGCGGTTGTGGTTTCCGGCTGGCTCGCCGCAACCTCGGTTCCGGACGATTTTCCCGACCGGGCGGCGAGGGCAGCCTCATCCTCGTCCGACAGGGCAGGCACCGTCTGGTGGACTTCGGTCGTCAGAGCCGTGGCTTCAGCCTTGGGGTAAGCGAACTCCTGGCCGAAGTTGTCACCGGGGTAAAACCAGGCACGCAGGGCCTTTGGCGCGCCCTTGGGCGTCTCCCACAATTGAAGTATGGTGTCACCCGTGGGCTCCAGCCGCTCATTGGGAATGGCCAGAATCGTCGCCAGGATCTGCGACTGATCTTCGTTGAAGACCTGAACGATGTGGCGGTTCGAGAACGAGTCCGCCAGTTTCAACACGTACTTCCCGGGCTGTAACGTCAGCGTGGGAATCTGCATCGGTTCGTTGACCGTGATAAGGGTCTTCTTGTTCCACTCGTCCGCGCTCGCCTGCGGCACCACCAGTGCCAATCCAAGCACCAACGCGCTAAGAAGTATTCCTGTTCTCTTCAGCATTTGCTGCCTCCTAACCTATTTTTTTACCCACACACACAGGTAGTAGACAGGCAATCGTCGTGCCATGTCCGCCGATGACGGTAACTGGCCGTCCCGGGACAGATCGGGCACCGCAGGCTGGATTCCACCTGAACAGATGCCACCCGACAGGGAATATTTCCCCTTACAGGTCGGAAGGATCTGTAAGTTACTCTACTGATTACGCATCTGCCGTTGAGGTGCAATTGGCGCTTTGACCCTTGATGCACCCGATACAATTTGTAGGTGACTGACTCTACTTTTTTCCTGGTCGTCGCCCTCGTTGCGATTACTATTCAGGCATTTCGACTGTTCCTCGCGCTGTTCGAGCCGGGCTTGCGCTACAGAATAGCCGAACCCCGACCCGGGGATGACGATCCGGATAAATTCCTGGGCACCCTGGAAGCACTGACGGATGCGCGGGTGCGCACGAACACGCGCGTGGAGGTGCTGACCAACGGCGGCGCTTTCTACGAGGCTGAACTCGGGGCGATCCGGGCGGCGCGCCGCAGCATAAGCCTGGAAGCCTACATTTTTCAGAAGGGGTCCATCGGTGACAGGTTTGTCGCAGCCCTGGCTGACCGTGCGCGCGAAGGCGTACGGGTCAATATGGTCCTCGACGCAATCGGGAGTTTCGCAACCACCCGGAGATATCTCGCTCCCGTGACGGAAGCTGGCGGGCGGCTGGAGTGGTATCACCCGTTTCGCTGGTACACCTGGCCGCGCATCAACAATCGAACCCACCGGGAACTTCTGGTGATCGACGGCACGGTCGGGTTCATCGGCGGCGCGGGGGTCGCGGACCAGTGGTACAGACCCAAGGGCAAGACGCCGCCGTGGAGGGACTCCATGTTTAGGGTCACCGGGGAGGCGGTCATCAGCCTTCAGGCTTCGTTTGCCGAAAACTGGCTCGAGAGTTCGGGCGAGATCCTGATCGGGCCGGATTACTTCCCATTCGCTCAACCGCCGCAAGGGGCGACCGCAACAGCCCTCGTCGTCAACAGCTCGCCTTCGGTAGGCCGCTCCACGCGGGCCCGCATTCTGTATCAGACGCTACTCGCGTCGGCTCGCAAGACCATCCAGATCACGACCCCCTATTTTCTTCCGGACCGAAGCGCCCGCCGTGAAATGGTCCGGGCGCTCAAGGAACGCGGGGTCCGGGTTCGCATACTCGTTCCCGGAAAGCGGGCCGACCACCTGCTGACGCGGCGTTCGAGCCGGCGGCTGTACGGCGAGCTACTGGCCGCGGGGGCCGAGATTTACGAGTACCAGCCCAGCATGCTGCATGCCAAGTGCATGGTCATCGATGGTCAGTGGAGCGTGGTGGGTTCGACGAACTTCGACCACCGATCCTTCGGCCTCAACGACGAGGTAAACCTCGCGGCCCTCGATGAGCAACTCGCCGTGCGGCTCCAGCGTGATTTCGAGGTGGATGTGACCAGCAGCAGACCCGTGCGCCTGAGGGCTTGGCGACACCGGCCGATCGCCGAACGCCTGCACGAGTGGCTCGGCTGGATCCTGGAACGCCAGCAGTGAAGCGGCGGACTCATCGGCTGCGGGTCGTGACGTACAACATCCACCGGTGCTGCGGCCTCGACCGGCGGGTGCGCCCATCCCGCATCGTCAAAATCCTGAAAGAAATCAAACCGGATGTCGTCGGGCTCCAGGAGGTCGTCATGCACAGCGGACGCGGCCCAGAAGGCGACCAGGCCCGCTACATCGCCGGGGAACTGGGTTTCGAATATGCGGTCGGGCCAACCCGTATCTATCGCGGCGCAGACTACGGCAATGTCGTGCTGTCGCGCTATCCGATACGCCACGTCCGGAACTACGACCTGAGCGTGGGGGGGAACGAGCCGCGCGGATGCTTGAGAGTGGATGTCACAACCGAGGCGATGCCGCTGGTACACGTCTTCAATGTCCACCTCGGAACCGCGTACATCGAAAGGCGGCACCAGGCGCGCAAACTCACCGCAGGCGAGGTGCTGAACGGCGACGGCGGCCCGCGCATCGTGCTAGGGGACTTCAACGAGTGGATCCGCGGGCTTACGACGCGACTGCTGGCCTACGAACTCGAAAGCGCCGACATCCGCGTCCTGATGCGCCGCCGCAAGACCTACCCGGGCATCTTCCCGTTTCTGCACCTCGATCACATCTACTATGAACGGTCGCTGCGGATGGAGCATCTGACCCTCCACAAAAGCTTGACCGCCCTGCTTGCCTCCGATCATCTTCCGCTGGTCGGGGACCTGTTGTTCCCCGGGTAACGGGTGGGCTCGGGCCCGCACTCCATACTTTGGAGTGCGGCGGCTCGACGCCGCTTTGCGGTCGGCGCCTAGGCGCCGACCTTGCGCACCCGCCTGCCGACCCAGCCAAACCCAGACAGCGGTGCCCAGGCACCGCACTCCATACTTTGGAGTGCGGCGGCTCGACGCCGCTTTGCGGTCGGCGCCTAGGCGCCGACCTTGAACGACAACCGCGGGACAATCGACAAGTGCACGGCGGAGCAAGCGGCGCGGCCCATCGCCTCAGTCCGGCAGGAGGTGGTATCCAATGTAGTGGACGTAACGCAGCCGGGTCGTCAGAGTCTTGCGGGCCACGATCCTGAGGCCGTCTCCCCGGAACAGCGCCTCGTAACGTTCCGGGGAGCGCACGTGTCTACCCCTGTCCATCCGGCTGAACAGGTTGTTGATGGGCTTGCCCGGGAAGTAGGAGACGTCGAGCGTGACGATCCTGCACAGGCGACCGGACCGGCGCAGCCGGGCCACCAGGGAGCTGAAGCCGCTGTCGGTCAGATGGTGGACGACCCCGATCATCAGCACGACTGTGGGGCGAAACGCGCTCAACCCTGCGTCCCAATCATCGCCGTGAATGAACCTGATGTGAGCCGAGGCGTGCCGCCCGGCTCGCTCCAAGGCGGATTTGTCAAGGTCGGCCCCCAGGTACTCAGCGCATGCGAGGTGGGGGACCAACTGCGCCGTTCCGCACCCGAGGTCGAACACCCGGTCGTCGGGCCGGATGCTGCAAAAACGGGCGAGCTCCGGATGGTCGATGCCGCCGACGACCAGGGGCCGGAGGCAGTCATACACCCACGGGATTGCTAGAAACCGGTCTTTGAGCTGAAGGAGCGACATGATCGGCATCCCTCAGTCTGCCGCCTTCCGGGAGACGCCTGCCCCCGGTCGTGTAGTCTGCATCGAGGCGAACCCGTCTTCGCGGCGCGGCAGATCGAGTTTCAGTCGGCGGGATCGCATGCGGGCGAGCCCCCGCAGGTCCTCTGCGGCGGTTGCCCGCAAGTGCACTCTGCTGTCGAGGTCCTCCATCCACTCCACCGGAGCCTCGAAGATGCGGAAGCTGTTTTTCTCGGCGAGGATCAAAAGCTCGGCATCAAAGAACCAGCTGTTGTTGACCACGTGCGGCAGCAACAGTTGAGCCGCCTGGCGCCGGAGCGCCTTGAAGCCGCACTGCGCATCGGAAAAACGGGTCCGGAACAGCATGCGGATCAGAAGGTTGAAACCGCGCGAGAGCACCTCGCGCTTGAGCCGGCGTGCCACGATCGATGCCTGCATCAGCCGCGACCCGATAGCAATGTCGTATCCGCAGCACAAACCCTCTACGAGCAGAGGGAAATAGCGCAGGTTCGTCGACAGGTCCACGTCCATGTAACTGACCACGTCGGCGGAGCTTTCGCTCCAGGCTCTGCGCAGGGCCAAACCCCTTCCCTTCCGATGCAGGTCAAGAACGTGCACGCGACTGTCCGCGGCGCTGATCTCGTTGGCCAGGTCCGGTGTGCGGTCGGTGGAACCGTTGTTGGCGATAATGATCTGCCATTCGTGCTGGAATTCGTCACCGAGGAACTGGCTCAGCCGCTGGACACACGGGCGGATGGCCTCCTCCTCGTTGTAGACGGGGATCACGATGTCGACTGTCAGCCGCCTTGCCATATTCCGCGACAGCCTAGCACAACAAAACAATCGGGAACAGGCGATCGGAGTGGGAGAGTGGGCGGGGGCGGCCCGACCGCGCCCAAATGAGCTGCAAGCGGGAGCAATTCGGGAAATCCACGAGTTGGACAAGATCCACAGGCTGACGTAGCCCCCTTCGGGGCTTAGAACAGGCCCATGACCTCGCCGGTTTTTACGTCGACATCGACGCGGCGGAAGCCGGGGTTGGACCCCGTCCCGGGCATGAGGCTGATCGAACCCGCACACGGGCACAGGAACCGCGCGCCCGAGAAGATGAGGACGTCCCGGATGGGCAGGACCCAATTCTTCGGCACGCCTTTGAGGACCGGATCGTGGGTCAGGCTCAAGTGCGTCTTCACCATGAGGGTCGCGTAGTCGTCATACTTCGGGTTGGACTCGAACATTTTGGCCTTCGCCAGCGCCTCGGGAGTCCAAGACACAGCATCGGCCCCATACACCTCGCGCGCGATGATCTCGACGCGCTCGCGCAGCTTTGTCTCCAGAGGATAGAGAAAGCGCACGTCGGTCTCCTCCCGGCACGCGTCCACAACCGCGTCGGCCAGGTCGAGCGCGCCCTCGCCCCCTTTGGCCCAGTGCTCGGAGAGCGCAAAACGAGCCCCGGCAGCCTCCGCGGCGCCCCGGACCAGTTTCATCTCGTCGCTCGTATCGGAGTGAAACGCGTTGAGGCACACGACCGGATTTATCCCGGACCGCCGGATGATCCCGATATGGTGGACGAGGTTGCCGAGCCCCTTTTCAACCAGGGCCAGGTCCTCCCTGGTGTACTCCTCCGGAAGCGCCAACCCCGGGGTGACGGTCGGGCCGCCGCCGTGCATCTTGAGGGCGCGGATCGTGGCCGTCAGCACCGAGACGTGGGGTTTCAAACCGCTGTACCTGGACTTCACGTTCAAGAACTTCTCGAACCCGATATCCGCGCCGAACCCGCTTTCCGTCACGTGGTAGTCGAACAGCTTGAGCCCGACCCGGTCGCCGATAACCGATGACTGCCCGACGGCGATGTTGGCAAAGGGCCCGGCGTGCACCATGCACGGCTGATATTCCGCCGTGCTGCACAGTGTCGGATTGACCGCATTGCGCATCCAGGCGCACATGGCACCGGCGACTTCCAGGTCGGAGGTCGTAACCGGGTTCCCTTTCCGGTCGAACGCCACCGTGATCTCGCCCAGGCGCTTGCGCAGGTCGGCAAGATCACACACCACGGCCAGGATCGCCATGAGCTCGGAGCTCGGAGCGATGTTGAACTGGGACTTCATCATGTAACCGTCATTCCGGCCGCCGATTCCGATGATGATGTTGCGCAGGGCCTGGGCACAGAAGTCCATGATCCAGGCGAATTCGACGCGTGTCGGGTCGATGTCGAGACGGCGCATCCGGGTCAGCTTCCTGAGCTGCTCGTCGTCGTAGTTGCGCTCGTGCTGCATCCTCCCAGTCAAAGCCACCATGGCCAGGTTGTGCGCGTTGACGACTTCGTTCATGTCCCCCGTGAGACCCATAGAGAACTCGGTCATCGGGATCAGCAGCGCGTTTCCGCCCCCGGCAGCTGTCCCTTTGATGTTCATGGTAGGGCCTCCCGAAGGCTGTCGCAAACAGCCGCCGACATTCTTCCCCCTCTTCCCAAGTCCCTGGATCAGCCCGAGAGACGTCGTGGTCTTACCCTCTCCAAGGGGCGTCGGCGTAATGGCGGTGACCTCGATATACTTCCCGTTTGGCCTGTGCTCCAGCCGGTTGATGATCTTGAGGAAATCGAGCTTGCACACTCTCCCCATAGGGATGACTTCGTCTTTGTGGAGGTTGAGCCTCTCTCTCCACTGCTCCGGAGTGGGCATCTGTTTCTCAACAGCCTGGGCAATCTGCCAATCCGCCATCCTGGTTGCATCGTAAGCCACGGCAGGCTCCTGTAGAAACTCGAATGCGGTTATGTAACGGTCCGCCCCCAACCTATAACCCACCTCAGGGCTTGTCAAGATTCTGCCGCTTTCGGTTAGCGCAGGAGTCCGGCTGCCCCATTCAGGATCTTTGTGCCTTGGAAAGCGCGGTGACACTTTCCCCCAGTCTGTTCGAGGGGGGGGCGGGGGCGGCGCCCGAGGCGCTGACCTCTGGCTAATGCCAACGGATCGTCTCATTAGTGTGACCGGGCGCGATTCCGCGGTTCCGGCGGCGCCTTGCATCGCCCGAGCGCACTGGTATACAGTTGCCGCGCGCTGCCCGTCGTAGCCCGACGCGAGGGTCGACGCTGGCCAGGGTGCAACGAGCCTTCAGCACGACCAAGGAATCATGAAGACCAACCTGAAGTGGATATCCCTGATCTTCGTCGTTACCGTCCTGTTTTTCTGGAAAATCACGCTCACGCAACAGTATTCCGTCCTGATGCAGCAAGAGCAGGCGAATCAGGCCTACGCCTGGTATCATTTTTCTTCCGCGACGTTTCACCAGGGCATCCTGCCCCTATGGGATCCATATACCCATGCAGGTCGGACCTTCGTGGGGGGAATGGAGACAGGCCTCTTCTATCCGCCGAAATTGCTGCTCTATTCCTGGCCGCTGAGTCGTTCGGGCCTGTTCTCCCAGCAGCTCTTCCACCGTTTCTACGTTCTCGCGCATATACTGGCCTCGTGCTTTCTATTCTTGCTTGCCCGAGAACTTGGGCTCAGCCCATTCCCCGCGTTCGTGGCGTCGCTGTGTTTCTCGCTCGCCGGTTTCATGTCGAAGTTGCCCTGGCCGGACATGCTGGACAGCGGAATATGGCTGCCTCTGATTCTCCTGTTCCTGTTGCGGGCGATGCGGGCGCATGGCGCCCGCAGGGTAGCTCTTTTTTCGTGCCTCTCCGGAATCGCGCTCGGCATGGCGATCCTCGGCGGACGGATTCACATCGTCATCATGGATGGGGCCGTCGTTGCGGGCGCAGCAGTCTATGTTGCGTGCGAAAAGCCCCGGTCCCGCTCGCGTTGGATACGATCCGTCGTCGTGCTGGCTGTGATCGGCCTCTTCGCCTTGTGCCTGGGGGCGATCCAACTTCTCCCTTCGATTGAATACAGCCCGCTCGCCGTCCGCCACATTGGAGCGGACGCTCCGATTCCCGCGACTTCGAAAATTCCCTATGCGGATTTGCGCGATGAGTTTCAGGCTCGATCTCTGGCCTCCCTGCTATTTCCGACCGCGTTCGGCGGATTGGTCGGCGGCGAGGGGTTCACACTCTACTTCGGGGTCATGCCGCTCATCCTGGCCATTTTCGGCATCTGGCAGAACTGGGGGGATCGGTGGGTGCGGTACCTCACCGTGCTCGCGCTCCTGGCCTTCTGCTACAGCCTGGGCGCGTATTCTCTGCTGCATGGACTCGCCTACGCGCTCGTTCCCTTCCTGTGGGTCGCTCGGGGGGCGGCCCGTTTCATCTACGTGGCGCATTTTTCCCTGGCCATTCTGGCCGGCTTCGGTCTCCAGACCTTGCTCTCTAGAGTAGCCTCGCCCGGAGTCACCGGCTACGTGCGAGCCCTCAGGTGGGTCCTCCTCGCGGCCGTGATTGCCTTGCTCGTGCCGGCTCTCTATGGCAGTCCCGAAGTGAATGACTGGGTATGCCTTTCCTTTCTCCTGGTTATTTCGAGTTCGGGCCTCTTCATCTATCTCGCCCGAGCGCCCCTCTCACTAGGCGCGCGCATCGCGCTTGTATCCCTCATCCTGTTCGACATGAACAGCTTTTATTGGATCGTGCAGAACAAGGCACGAGCGCAGAAATCGGGGGCGGATTACCTCACTATCCTGCTGCGCAGCCGAAACATGGCCGAGTTCCTGAAAAACAAACCGGACCTCTTTCGTGTCCACCTGGAATTGCCGGGCCTTCTGAACATCGGGGACCTTTACGAAGTGCAGACGACCGAGGGGACAACGGCGACGGAGTCGGCAGATTTCCTGAGGTTCAGGTCAACTGTGCCGCGCGCTTACGATTACCTGAACGTGCGGTACGTCGTCAGAAGCAAGAGCTCCGCGGAGCCCGGCCCTGTGTACACCGACGACCAGTGGAAGGTTTACGAAAACCCGTCCGGGTATCCACGAGCGTGGGTCGTGCACCAGGCGACCAGCGAGTCCTCCGCAGATCGTGTTTTTGGTCTTATTCAAGCCCCGGACTTCGATGGACTCAACGCCGCGGTGGTTAATGAGCCGCTGCGAGTGGCATTGGAGCCGAAGGCCCCCAATTCCAACGAAGAAGTGAGGTTCGAGCAATACCGGGCAGATCGGCTCGAGATCGTTGTCCGCGCCGCCAGCCGCGGGCTGTTGGTCCTCAGCGAAATGCACTACCCGGGATGGCAGGCGACCGTTGATGGTGCCCCCGCCCCGATCTACAAGGTGAATGGCCTGCTCCGCGGTGTTGTCGTTCCTGGCGGCCAGAGCAGAATCGTCATGCGGTACGCCCCGCGCTCGGTTTTCGTGGGCGCAGTTCTGACAGGCCTGGCATTGTTAGGCGCGCTTGTCCTGGCAGCAGCGTGCTGGGTCGGCGAAAAGAGAGATAGAGTTCACTGAGGCCGGGACCCATTGGCAGGTTTCCCCAAAATGCGGCAGTCTGCTGTTTCAGCGCTGAGACGCGCAAGCGCCCACTGGGCGCTGATCCTCGCCCTCCTGTTGTACCTGTTCTTTGCCCTCACCTTCCTGCAGTTGCCGGGTCTCCAGTATGACGAGGCGCTTTTCGCGAATGCAGCCTTGGGCGGCACACACGGGCCTTTTCTCGAGTGGCGGGTTGACGCCGCCGGCGTGAGCATCCCGCTTATGCTGATGGGATATCTCGGGGCTCTCAAGGCCCAGCTTTACGCCCCGATATTCGCGCTCTTTGGAACAAGTGTTTTGAGCGTAAGGCTCCCGGTGGTTCTGATCGGGGCTGCCACGCTCCTCTTCACCTACCGGTTCGCACGCGACGTGACAGGGACCGCCTCCGCGCGGCTGTGTGTGCTGTTGCTCGCGCTGGATCCCTCCTTCATCTTTGCCAACAAGCTGGACTGGGGACCGGTGGCGCTCGGGACGGCGCTCAAGATGGCCTCCCTCTACGTCCTCTGGCGGTGGACCGTGCGGGGGGGGCGGTTTTTGCTGGGCGCCGGTTCCCTGCTTCTGGGGTTGGGACTCTACGACAAAATCGTTTTCATATGGTTTATCGCCGCGGTCGTGCTGGCGGCTTCGGTGTGTTACCCGTCGAAAATCAAGGAACTGGTTCGTCCCGCCAACGCGGCAGTGGCGGCGACATTCCTGCTGCTGGGGTGCGCCCCGCTGGTAGCCTTCAACATCCTCTATCCGCTCCGCACATTCGAGAAACAACGGTTGATCCAAAATCCCGATCCCAGGCTGGGATCGCTCGCCTTTCGCGGCGAGCTCTTCCAGAGTACCCTGGATGGAAGAGCCATCCAGGATCTCGTGCACCAGCCCGGACCTGGCGAACTCGCCGAAGTCATGAGTCGCACCACCGCGGGCAGGCTTGACCGCTACCTCGGTTGGCCGGCGCACTGGCTGCGGCTCGACAGGACCTGGAATCTCTATGGCCTGCTCATCGGGCTCGCGGCCATCGGAGTGCTGCGGCTCCGGGCCAGACTGGCCGACTCGAGGAAGATTGCGTTCCTGGTCCTGCTCCTGGCGCTGCTCTGCCTGTTTATTCTCATCACGGCCCAGGCCACCGGCCCACATCACGTGCTGATGATATTTCCATTCACCCACATCCTGACTGCGTTCGGCCTCTGGCAGATCATCCGGACCGGGCGCGCGCTGGTCGGTTCGAGCGCCCTGCGCGGAAGGGTAGTCGCGCTCATTGTCGCCGGACCGTTTCTTGTATCCGAGCTCGCGGTCGGAACCGCATACCTGAAGTCCTTTGCCGTGCTGGGCGGCCGAGGAAACTGGTCGGATGCAATCTACGGGGTGGCGGGTTTTGCCTCCAGGCGCACCGACCGCTACTTCGCTCTGATGGACTGGGGGTTCAGCTCGCAACTTCTCATCCTGACGCAGGGCAGGATCGACCAAAAGGAGGTGTTCGGGGAATTGGACTACCTCCCCACGAGCGCCGAAAAGATGGCGGCCTTGGTCCCGTACCTGATGAACCCCGGAAACATCTTGCTCTTTCATGTGCCGAGATACGAGTCGCGACACACGTTCGACCTATTCAAAGCCGCGCTTCGAAACTATTCCATCGGGGCCCGGCGTATCGAGACGTTTTACCAGAGAGACGGGCTGCCACTTGCGGTGGCTTACGAGACCGTCCAACCCGAACTGACCGCCCACATCGATCAGGGACGAGCATTCTACCTGCGCGAAGCCGAGGACTGGAACGCCCTCTCCGGGGGTGGGCGGGAACAGATGAGAGGCGCCTCGCACGGCGAATTGCTGGGGTTTTCCTGGGGCCAGTGGGCGAGCGACTTCGCGGCCTATCGTTTTAAACTGCGCGGACCCGTCAACGACGGCCGCCTCTACCTGCGATACGCCTTCGCCGGTGAGAGTGCCCACAGCTGCAGGATTTCGCTGGATCGACACGACCTCGGCGCATTGCGGTTGCAGCCAACCGGTGGTTACGGTTGGTCCGCTGCCGATTGGCGCTTGAGCAGCATCGAGGTCGGCGTCGTAGCGGCCGGTAACCACGAGATCCACATCGCGCCCGCGTCCGACCATCAGGTGCTGCATCTGGACTACTTCTACTTGTCCGAAGGCCCCCTGCAGCTCAGAACCGATTTCAGCCCCAGGCCGGCTGAGCGTCCGGAGTCCGACATCGCCAGCGTCATCGGAGGATACGCCACGCTGCCCGACGTTCGGCTCGAGCTGACTCCCGGGGAAATAACCGCCGGGAAGAGCACGCTCGCGATGCACGTCATTGACTTTGACGCCCGGTACATCGACGTGCTTTACAGCATCGACGGGACGCTTATGCCCATACTGTACGGGTGGAGGCTCGACGATTCGGGGAGGGCAACGGTGTTCGTGGATCGCAATACACCGAGGGGAGTCTACGAATACAGGGCGATTCGGGACTCGGCGGAAGCCTCGCCCGAGGGCTGGGTCCGCGTTCAAGGCCGGGTCGTGGTGAAATAGTGGGTCCCCGCGGCCGGCCCCGGCGCAAAACATGCCAGAGAAGACGTCGTTGTGGTCGCGCAGGTACTCGAATTCCTCGTAGGTGAAGAGCGAGCGAGCGCCGGTCTGCGTCCCGACCGCGACCCCCGCAGAGGCCGGATCCGAGAGCAGCACGAGGCTTTCGGGATCGGCAACCGGCAGCATGCGCAGCAGCACCGCGTCAATCAGGCTGAAGATCGCCGTGTTCGCGCCGATGCCGAGGGCAATCGAGAAGGCAGCAACACAGGCAAAGCCCGGGTTGAGGCGCAGCATACGCAACGCATAGCGGACATCCTCGACAAAGTTCTTGGCGATCAGCACGTTGCCTCCTGACAGGCGAAGCGAGGTTCACGACGGTGTCCTACTGTAACCTTTAGACGGCTGGCGGACACCTCCGGTTTGGTTTTATTCCACCCGTGCCGTCCGCCTCCATCGGCCCACTTAGAGGTATCTGGCGCCGGCGGGGGGCTCCCGATGCGGCCGGACTACCTTTCCTTGCGCTGTTGTGGGCGGCGTTTTGCACTGCCCACAGTGTCTTGACAGCGACCCGGGGCACAGGAGAACGTAGGAGGGTAAGCCGCAGGTCGTGGCCGAGCTGGTCCAGGTGCTCGGAGAGGCTGAGTACCCTGATGTCCTTGCGCGCCGCGGCGGTCGGCGCCGACGGCGGGCGGCTCAAGCGGGCGGTTTCGCGCTCCGACTGCACCACAGGAAGCCTAGCATGGCTGCGAGAAACACGAGGCTTCCAACCAGACCCCACCGGAACGCTGCAGGCCGGAAATGGAACTCTATGTTGTGTGCGCCGGCAGGGACCGGGACGGTGCGCAGAATATAGTCGCCGGTCAGAAGCGGCGCCGGATTCCCGTCGACTCGAGCTTCCCAGCCGGGATAATTCACCTCGCTCAGGACGACAAAGCCCGGGCGCCGCATGTGGGCCTTCAGCTTGACGGCATTTGGCTTGAGCGACGTCACCACTACGGAGCCCGCCCTTTCTGAGTCAGGCGCCGGGACCGAACGCGTGACCCGGAAGCTGTCCAGCAGCGCCGTGCACCGCTCGTCCTTGACGAAGGAGAGCCTGTAAGGTTGCCGCCGAAGGATGCCGAGGTCCGCGCTCGCCGTAAGCCAGGCCGCTTGGCCCTCGTCGCCGTCCCCGGGGAAATCCGCTGTGATCTCGCGTTTTTCTCCGGCGCGGTCCAGCAGCAGACGCAACTGGGAAGACGCGCCCGCCACAGGACGATAGGTCACGACGAGGAAGTAGCGCGCCTCCTGAGACGGTTTAACCTCGAAGGCGAGCTCGTCGCCGATGCTCCAGCCCGGAGGGGGCTGGTATTTCATGAACTCCGGGCGCTTGTCCTCGGTGAGACCGGCGGCGGCCTTTTCCCCGGCCGTGAGCCGGTGCGTCACTTTGACGTCCAAGCCGTCGTCCTCCTGCCACTCCGGCGTCCGGTACTCCAGGGGCAGCCGTTCCAGCGCGCCGCAGTCCAACAAGACGGTTTCACGCGGGTCGAACAGGGGCGAGCCCAGCCAGGACAGCAATGCATCCCGCGTGGAGAAGCAGCGGAAACGCGAGGGCACGAAGGCACGCGGCACGGCCCGCGGATTTCGATAGATGGGGTCCCCCTCCCCGGCAAGCCGTTCCATGCCGGCCACCGCGGTTCGGCTCGGGAAGTACGCGACGTTCAGGAGTGCAGAAGCGTTTGAGGCAGGCTCCCAGCCGGTACCGCGGAAAGCGAGATAGTCGACCACAGCCGTGGCTCCGTGCCCCATGGTCGCATCCAGGCGCCAGACGTCGCCGTAATTAGGCGGGAAGATGCCGGACGGGTCGTCAACTCGAAAATACTCGGCCTGCCTCATCCTCCTGAGCCGCTCGGCCGCGGCAGGCATGCGCCAGAAAGCCCGCACGTAGGTGTTCTCTTCCCCCGGGCGAGGCGACTTCGTTCGAATGTCCGTGGCGAAATGCGAACCCAGATCGACCAGCACGAGAAACACGAGGGAGCCGGCGAACACCGGCGCACCGATGCGCCCCGCCCGAAAGAAAAATAGCAGCAAGCCCAGCACCAGGAGATAGGAAGCCAGCCCCGCGACCGCCGAGATGAATGGGTGGGCCATGGGCAATTGTTCGCGGAAGAACAGAAACGCCATGAGCGTCGCCGAGCATAGGACGAGGACGGCCAGACCCCAACCGGCCTTTTTCAGGAACGCCTGGAACACGGGATCGCCCGCCGTCCCGAGGCCCTCGACGATCCGGTCGAGCCCCCAACCGGCGAGCAACGCAATGCAGAGCTGCATCGGCACCAGGTAAAAGAAGAGCTCGCGAGCAAACCAGAGGCCGGGCACGAATGTATTCACCCAGCCGTGCAGCACCGAAAACTGGCCCCAGCTCAGAAAGAAATAAAAGATCGACGTGAAGCCAAAGAACCAGGCCTCGCGCTGCCGCACAAAAAGCAATGCGGCGAGTGCAAGAAAAAGGACGATGCCACCGGTGTAGAGATTCGCGCCGGTCGTGGCATACGGCAAGACGAGCGAAAGTGCATCCTGAGGGCTGCTATTGGAGGTTTGCTGCAGGACCGAGTACGGGACTCTTTCGCCCCAGCGGACCGGCGGACCCATCCCCACCCAGCGGAACACCACGCGGGCCCACTGCGCCGATGGGAGCCACTGGAATATGGTCAGCAATAGCGAAGTCAGCGCCGTCAGGCCGAGAAGGGTCGAGGATCGCAGCGCGTCAGGCCAGCGCGGCGGACGGTGTGCCGCGACAGAAAACGCCGCGAAGAGCAACAGCAGAAAGCCGGTGTGAATTGCCGGGATGTGGTGTCCCGGCAGAAACGCCAGCGCCAGACACGTGCCCGCCCCCGCCACGCCCCTCAGGCGAGCCGTCCAGTTTTCGGCCGAGAGCGCGCGCCGGAATAAGAGCAGGGCCATGGGCATCCAGACGAAGCCGCTCAGAACATTCAGGTAACCAAAGAGCGGGGCGACATGCCCGCCGAAGGCGAACGCGAGCCCGGCCGATGCTGACGCCGGCCGCGACATGCCAAATGAACGGGCCAGAAGGTACGTGAACATCCCGGCCAGGAAGTAGTCGAGGATGAAAAGCGCCTGGAATGCGGCGAGGTTAACCCCGCTCCCTTTGGAGGAGGGGATCAGCATGAAGATCCAGTTCAGCGGGTAGAAGATCCCGGGCTGAGGCTCTCCCATGTTCACCTTACCGGCATAAACATAGGGGTCCCAGAGCATGAAGATCCCCCGCTTGAGCCAGTACGACGCGACGTCAAACCACGGGTAGTAGGACGAGGCCATATCCGCGCCGGTAAGGAGGGTGAACTCCTGGTGAAACAGAACCTTCCAGAAGACGAGGATCGTTGCGGCCGCAAAAAAGCACACCGGGTAGAGTCGTCGCTTCATCATCGCACGGTTACGCGAATGTCGACGGGATACCAGGCTTCGCGCTCCTCGGCGTCACGGATAGCGGTGAAGTGGTACTGTCCTTTGCGCGTTCTCGTGTCGACGCGCAGAGTGGCGGTGTGGCCCTTGTCCATCGGCCAGAAATAGATCGGCGGCATCTCTTTGCCGTCGAGCGTGTACATGACGTCAATCGCGGGCGCATCGAGGTTTGTCGTCTTGAGGATGAGAGTGTCTCGCCCGGCCTGCACGTCCACGGGGCTCACCTCCAAACCAACGGGGATGAGGAACCGACCGGGGCGGCGGCGAAAAGCATCGGTCATATTGACGAAAGCGCCGCCCCTGTACACGAAACAGTGGTAGTCCCTCAGTCCTCCATGGCGCTCGAGGTTTCTTATCTGCCAGGGAGTATCGGGATCGAGTCCGACCAGGATGAAGCGCCCGGGTGAGAACCCGAAGGCTTTCAGAGCGGCATCCTTCTGCAGGATGCCGAATTCGCGCTCGCCAAAACCGAACAGGTACGCGATCTGCCCCGGGGGCACCTGCCGGTCCACTTCCGGCATCCTCATAACGATCTCGCGCCCTTCGAGAGAGCGGCGATTCCACCAACGTCCTTCCAGCTTCACGCCGGCAACCGCGGTCCAGACCGTGAACCCAACCACCAGCGACACCGGCAACCACCGGGCCAGCCTCCTTCGAGAAAAGTCCGCGGGGCACGCAGCGGCGACCAGCAGAGACAAGCCTGCCAGCGAGGGAGCCAGGTAGTATGGATCGATGTGTTGCCAGAAATAAAGCACCGGTTGAAGAGCGAGGAGGAACCAGAGCACCGCCAGGCCGGCTGTCTTCCGGCGGCGCGCCGCGAAGAACAGGATGCCGGCCGCTGCCGCGAAACCGGCGGCCACACGCGGGTAGAGAGCCTCCGCCCCCCACCCCAGTTTCACTTTCAGCATGGTCTCGGTGAGCCCGGACGACCAGGAGGCGTAAGCCAGCAGGTTGTCCCAGGCTGCGCGTCCGAACGTGAGGGGGTAAGGCGCCGCCCGGACGGCTTCGCTGGTGAATCGGAGGACGGCGTAGGTCCCGGAGATCGCAAAAAACGGCGCGGTCCACAAGAGCCGTCGCGGGGAAAAGAGCAGTGCGTATGCGGCGAGCACCAGGGGAACCGTAAGGATCGATTCCTTGGACATCATGCCGAGCCCCATCGATGCGACGCTCAGCACGAATGAAGCGTGGCTGCCCGTCCGGTCGAACCTGATGAAGAGAAGCACCGCGGCGAGGTAGAAGCAGAGGGCCATCGGCTCCGGCAAGGCGGAGATCCAGTACACGGAACGCAGGTGTGCCCCGTGCACACCGTAAAAAAGAACGCCCGCGCAACTGGGAACGCGATCGAAAAACTCGCGCAGGAGCGCATATAGCAGGACGCAGCCCGTAAGGTGAAAGCCCACACTGACAGCGTGAAACCCTGCGGGATTAAGTCCGAAGAAGTGTTGCCCGGCCCAGAAAAAAGTCTCCTGACTCAGCGGTCGGTAGGTCAGAGCCGGGTTGAACCGGAAAAAACATCTGACGTATTCGGCAATTCCCTGGAAGCGGGAGGACTCGAGCCAGCCGTAGTCGTCCTGGACAAAAAACCCCAGAAAGGCCTGCCGGTAGACAATGGCGACCAGGCCCAGAATGACGACGAGTCCGAGCAGACCGGGAACGACCGGATTTTCTTCTGAGCCCGCACGCGCATTGGACATCGGTAAACTCGCCGGAGAGCATTTTAATCCAAATCAGCGGCCGTGCCGT
Organism: uncultured Acidobacteriota bacterium; assembly: GCA_963773605.1. GTDB lineage: Bacteria > Acidobacteriota > UBA6911 > UBA6911 > UBA6911 > CAVZBT01. The sequence goes on along the minus strand of CAVZBT010000013.1, from coordinate 132,320 downwards.
CCCCAGTCGGGTGCCGGGTGCCCGGCGCTTGGACAACACCGGGCACCGACACCAAGGCAGACCTGTATCCGTTGCCCAGCACCGTACGGAATTGCTGATTGGAATCGCTTACGGCGGTGTTGTTATTCCTTGCCGTTCTTCTTGGCCGCAGACGCAGCCGGCTTGTTGTTCTTGCCGGCGGCTTCCGCTCTTTTCCTGGCCCAGAATTCCTTCATACGCTGGCTTTGCGCCTTGCGCGCCGAGGCAGACCTGGGGCGTCGCGGAGCACGAACGGCTTTCTTCGGCATCTGGACCGGAGCGCGCGCGGCGCGATCGGCGCTCTGGGATTTCAACTGGGCTCTCAGTTGCTCAATTTCCGCTTGAAGCGCAGCTCTACGTAACTCGAGTGTTTCGAGAGCCAGTTCGATCAACCTGTCGGACATCGGTAGAATCCTTGAATCGAGTTGGGGGAAACCGCCCCGCGGGACGGCAAACTCCTACGCCCCCGCAAAATACATCAGCTGCGGCTTAAGAGCAAGTCTATCCGTTAGTTCGACATATGCCAAAATCGCAGAATTGCGCTACCATGAGTCGCCTGTCGAGCGGGGGAGGTAGGAGCGTGAACTCGGTCATGCGTCTCGCGAAGCGACTGCGAGGGGAGCCGGTGGACCGGGCCCCCAACTTCGACATCGTCATGGCCTTCGCAGCGCACCAGATCGGGGCAGGCCTGGCCTCCTATTACCTGGATTACCACATCCTCGCCGAGGCAAACCTGGCGACGGCTGAGAAGTTCGGCCTGGACATTGTCCAGACTATTTCCGATCCCTACCGCGAAGGGGCCGACTGCGGGGTTGAGATCGAATTCCCTCAGGATGGGCTGCCGCTCCGGCGGCATCCCCTGCTGGCCGCACCCGCGGACTTGGCGCGGCTCCGGATACCGGAGCCGGCGGAGGGGCGCCGCATGAACGATCGATTGGAGGGTGTGCGGCTGCTCCGCGACAGCGTCAGAGGCGAATTGCCGGTCATGGGTTGGGTTGAAGGAGCGCTTGCGCTCGCGAACGTGCTCCGGGGCGACAGCGCCCTGATGATCGATCTATACGATCGGCCCGAGTGGGTGAGGGAACTGCTCGAAGCATGTGTCGAGGCTCAAATCGCGTTCGCCTGCGCCCAGGTCGATGCCGGTGCGGACATCATCGGACTGGGCGACGCCATCGCGTCTCAAATTTCGCCCGGGATGTATGCGAGATTTGCCCTGCCCTACGAGCAGCGGATTTTCCGCGCGGTACACGAAAAGGGGGCGATGTGCCGGCTGCACATCTGTGGCAACACGACGCGCATCATCGAGCCGATGGCAGAGACGGGCGCCGACATCGTAGACCTGGACTCGATGGTCGATTTGAGGAGCGCTGCCGCGTGCTACGGCACAAGCGGGCCGGCGGCGTGCGGTAACTTCGACCCTGTGGCGGTTATGCTGCGCGGCAACGAGGAGCAGGTCCGTCACGCCGTGACGGAATGCCTGCGGGCCGGCGGTAACCGAAGCATCAGCGCCGCCGGATGCGAGATCCCGGACCAGACCCCCGAACGCAACCTCCTCGCTCAGCGCCTCGCCTTACAGGGCAGCGGATCGACACCATCACAGTAGGGAGCGCGCCAGCTTGACATACAATTCGACGCCGCGCAGGAGTTCGGCTTTCGAAATCCGCTCGTGATCTGTGTGCGCGTCCAGGATCGAACCCGGCCCCAGCAGGAACGCGCGGCCCCACGCGGTAAGGAAGGGAACGTCGCTCGAGAACGAAACGACCGTCGTCTCGAAACCCTCGGTCACGTTCATCCTGACGATGGGAACCTCGAAGGGGTAGCCGAAAGCCGCCCGACCCCCGATGATCCCCTCGATGCGTCGCTTCAGGTCTTCGATCGGCTCCACGAACCGGAACATGACCTCCGCCCGCGCGCGATCGGGAACGATGTTCGGCTTGGTCCCGCCCTCCAGGATGCCGATATTAAACGTGGTGGTCCCGAGCACGGGATCGGGTTCGAAGCGCATGCCGCGGAAGTCTTGGAGGACATCGAGAAGCTTGAGAATGGCCGAATCCCCCATATGCGGGTAAGCAGAGTGCGCCGCCTTGCCGTTCGCGCAGATCTCAATCCTGAGCGATCCCTTGGATCCGATGGCCAGCTTGTTTTCGGTCGGTTCCCCGTCGATGAAGTACCGGGACCCAGCCGGGTGCCGGTTCGCATACAGGGCGCCCGCGCTGTTCCGCTCCTCGCCCACCACGAACAGGAGCCCAAGACGCTTCTCACCGCTTGCCCTCAGTCTTTCGACGGCGTCGATCTGGGCGGCCACGATCCCCTTGGCGTCACACGCGCCACGGCCGTAAATGTATTCCCCGTCTTCGCTGAACGGGAGGTATGGCGGTACCGTATCGAGGTGCGAGGTAAAGACCACGTCGGGCGGACCGGCCAGCGCCTGTACATTGAATCGGCCGGGGGACGCCTCCTGCAAGGTCACCTCGTACCCATGGCCGCCGAGATACTCGGACAGGAACAGGGCCACGGATTTCTCGTTGTCGGTGATCGACTCTATTTCGATCAGGCGGCGGGTCAGCTCGAAGACGTGCATGGGATGCCCTCGGAATGGGTTGGGCCGAACGACTCCGCACCACTATAGCCAGTCACCAGCAGGAGTTCCAGTGGCCGCCCGGCTCATCGGACCGGAAACAGCGCCTGAGGACTGAGCCATCCTCCACTGCCGGCACACCCCCACCGACGCCGTGAGCGTTGTGCAGGGCGTCGAGGGACAGCCGCTTCCAGCCGGCCGCGCCATTGTGTACAATGTGGACACCCCTCTACCGGCACGATCGATCCGCGATCTCTCTGCCCCCCGCCGAGGAAGCATGCCTCCCAAGCGTCTTGTCCAGTACAAAGCGTGGTTATGCAGGGCCTGTGACCAGCAGTGGCGGCCCTCCGCAGACGTCTACCAGACACGGCGCGGCTGGGTAGCGAAGTTTGATCTCGCCGGCGTCCGTCCCGAAGACGTGACGATCCGGCTCGAGGGTTGCGCGCTTACGGTCAGCGGTATCCGCCGGGACTGCGCGCTCGAGGATGCGTCCGGTTACCACCTGATGGAAATTTCCTACAATCGGTTCGAGCGCACCATCGAGATGCCCTGCGAAGTCAAAGACGCACGGTGGCACATGGAGTTCAGAGACGGGATTCTGCTGGTGAGACTCACCAACGAGAGGTGACCTTTGGACGATCCGAAAAATCAGAGCCTGCCGGTACTCCCGCTGAAGAACACCGTTTTGTTTCCGCACCTGTTGATGCCGCTCAACGTCGGCCGTCCCGCCTCGGTCGCCGCCGTGGAGGCCGCGCTCCTGACCGAGGGCAAGGAGCTCGTCTTTGTGGCGCAACGCTCGGCGTCGGACGGCGAGCCCCAAGAGGCGGACCTCTACTCGATCGGCACCAAGGGCATCATCAAGCAGATGACCAGGCCGAGCGAGTCGGTCATGGAGTTGGTGGTCGTCGGCGTCGAGCGGGCCGCGCTTATCAAGGTCGAACAGACCTCGCCCTACTTGAGAGCCTTAGTCCGGCCCGTTCCGCCCCCGGAAGACAGGGGTCCCGAGGTCGAGGCCCTGCAGCGCGAAATCATGCAGCTGGCCGGAAGGGCCATCCATCTGATCCAGCCCCAGGCGCCCCCGGATTTGAGCCGAATCTTGTCCGCAAGTGAAGACCCTCTGTGGCTCGCCTACCTGCTTGCGTCCATGATGAGCATCGAAGTCCAAAAAGAACAGGCTCTCCTCGAAGCCCCGACGCGCGTCGAGGCGCTCCGTTTGGTTTACGGCTACCTATCGCACGAGGTGCAGGTCCTGGAGCTGCGGACTAAAATCGCAAGCGAGGCGCAGAACGAGATGAGCCGCGAACAGCGCGAGTACCTTTTGCGCCAGCAGCTCCGGGCCATCCAGCAGGAACTTGGGGAGAAAAACGCGGAACAGGCGGAAGTCCAGCTGCTCCTGGAACGGCTCGACAAGGCGGACATCCCCGACTCGGTGCGCTCCGAGCTGCAGCGCGAAATTTCCCGGCTCGAACGGCTGCCCCCAAGCGCCCCGGACTACCCCGTCACGCGCAGTTACGTCGAGTTCGCCCTTGAGCTGCCATGGCGGGTTTCCACTCGAGACGAGCTGGAGATCCCGCGCGCCAGAGAGATCCTTGATGAGGACCACTATGACTTGAAGGAGGTCAAGGCCCGCATCCTGGAGCACCTTGGGGTCTTGAAGCTCAACCCCAAGGCCAAGGCCCCAATCCTGTGCTTTGTCGGCCCCCCCGGCGTCGGCAAGACGTCGCTCGGACAGTCGATCGCCCGCACGCTGGGAAGAAAGTTCGAGCGGCTGAGTCTGGGCGGGATGCACGACGAGGCCGAACTTCGCGGACACCGCCGCACATACATCGGCGCCATGCCGGGGCGGATTATCCAGGCGATCCGTCGCGCCGAGGCGAACAACCCAGTGCTGATGCTGGACGAGGTCGACAAGCTCGGACGCGATTTCCGTGGCGACCCGGCAGCCGCGCTGCTCGAAATCCTCGACCCCGAGCAGAACAAGGCGTTCAGAGACAATTACCTGGACATGTCCTTCGACCTGTCGAGGGTTCTGTTCATCACCACGGCAAATACGCTCGGTACTATACCAGCCCCCCTGCTCGACAGAATGGAAACCCTTCGGCTGCCCGGGTACAGCGCCGAGGAAAAGACCGAAATCGCCAACCGGTACCTTATCCCGCGCCAGATCAGGGAAACCGGGTTGTCCCCGGAGCAGTGCATTTTCACGCCCGACGCGATTAGAGACCTCATCTCCGGCTACACGCGCGAGGCGGGCGTCCGGCAACTCGAGCGCGCCATCGGCAGCGTCGCCCGCAAAATCGCGCTTCGGTTCGCCGAAGGAAACACCGAGCCTGCGGTCGTCAGGAATGAGGATCTTGACGAACTGCTCGGCCCGAGGCGCTTCGCGCCGGAGCAGCTGCGCCGCGATTTTCCAGCCGGGGTGGCCACAGGCTTGGCCTGGACGGAGACCGGCGGCGACGTGCTCTACGTCGAGGCCACGCTGCTTCCCGAGTCGCGCGCCCTGACGATGACAGGGCAATTGGGGGAAGTCATGCAGGAGTCGGCCCGGGCCGCCCAGAGTTACATCTGGTCGCACGCCGACGAGTTTGGGATAGACCGGTCGGTTTTCCGAAAAAACGGGGTCCATGTCCACGTCCCGGCAGGGGCGATCCCTAAAGACGGCCCCTCCGCCGGGATCACAATGGCGGCAGCTCTTGCTTCGGTGTACACGCGCTGCCCCGTGCTCAGTACGGTAGCGATGACGGGCGAGATCACCCTGACGGGCCTCGTGCTGCCCGTGGGGGGCGTAAAGGAAAAGGTCCTGGCTGCCCGTCGCGTCGGCATCAATCACGTCATCCTGCCGAAGGACAACGAAAAGGACCTGCGAGAATTGCCCGAACACGTCCGAGCCGACATGCAGTTCACCTTCGTCGGGCACGCCGAGGAAGCCCTGACGGTGGCGATTCCTCAACTCGCCGAGCGACTGTCCTCTCTGGTCAAGGGAGTCTGAACATTGAGTTGGGAAATCACCGACGCCGGGAACGGGTGAGCCCAAAGCCCTGTGCGGCGCCTACCGATACAGAGGAAGCGAGGCAAAGCGGCGCCGGGGCCGCTTTGGCGCCGCACACCGTGCTGTGCGGCTCGGCGGTGACAGGTCTTCACCGCTCCGAAGGCCTGAATAACCCAAAAGGCTAGTATGCCTGACCTATACTGAAGAACAGTGCCCCGCGGCTCTCGCCGTTCTTACGATCGAGCTTGACGCCATAATCTACCCGAAGGACCACGTACCCCGTGCGCACACGCAACCCGACACCGGCCGACTTGCGCACGTCAAACGGGTTGAAATCCCGCACGCTGTGGTAGACATTCCCGACGTCGACAAACCCGACCCAGTCAAAAATCCTGAATAGCGGCAGGCGCACCTCGTTGTTCAGGAGGAACATGGCTTCCCCGCCGCGCGGCGTGCCGTTCTCATCCTGTGGGCCGAGGCGGTCCTGCCGGAAACCGCGTACCGTGGTTCCGCCGCCGGCAAAAAAACGCTCCGGGGTGATCACCTCCTGCCCACCCAAGCCTTTTGCCAGCCCGATGCGCAACGCGCCTGCGTACACGAAACGGGGAACGACGCGGCCCGAGGACAACCTCTCGGGCCGGCTCAGGGGCAGGTAACGGAAGTACTGACCAAAGTACTTGAGGAAGCGGGCGTCCCCGCCGAGCAATCCCGGCGCGTACTCGAAGGTCTGGGAGTGGAACGAGCCGCGGGTGGCGTCGAGCAGGTCGTCACGCGTGTCCCTTGTGATGCTCGCGGTTAGGCGGGCCAGCGGCACCATGCTGGCGGACCTTAGCAGAGGATCGGGCAACCCCTGCGGAGCTTTGACCCTTTCGTACCTGTAGCCGTAATTCAGAACATAGCGGTCTCGCAGCTGCTTTTCCTGGACCAGAGAGGCGCCGACCCTATCGAGGGTGTAGGCGGGGCGCGATTCCCGTTGGATATAGGCTGTGACATTGGTCCGCAGCGGGATGCCGAGGGTGAACGGTTGCCCGAAATAGGTCCGGGCTTCCTTCATCGTTCCATCGTAGCGCATATGCAGCCCGATGATGGCGGCGCGCCCGAGGAAATTGCGGTTGGATATGTCGCCGGTGAAACCGGCCCCGCGGTCGGTGTCGTAGAAGCCCCCATAGCGGAAGCGGTAAGGCTTGGTTTCACGCAATTTGACAGTGATATCGACGGGTTTCGTATTCGCGGCTGCCGACGGAATGTCGACCGGTTGGGTGTCGAAGTCGACCAGGGTGAACACTCCCGTGTCGTAGAGCGCCCTGCGGGACCGCGCAATCATTTCGGGATCGAGAATATCCCCTACCGCAATGCTCAGCTGCTTTCGGACGAAGGCGGCCGGGGTTCGTTCATTCCCCTGGACCACGATGCTATGGATCATGCTCCGTCGTCGTTCGTCGATCTGGAATCGCACGTCGGCCGCACCCGTGCTGATGTTGAGCACGGTCCGATACGTGAAGGTCGCGTCGCTATACCCGCGGGTGTGGTAAAAGCGGTCGATTCTCTCCAGGGCATCATCCACCTGCCTCGTGGTGAACACGGTCCCGGCAGTGAGCCCGGTGGCGCGCCTGAGGGTGTCTTCGGAAATCGTGTTCCCCTGGAAAATCACTTGCCCTATCCTGAACTGGGGGCCTTCCTTGATTGAGATCTCGACGCGCCCGGAGCGGGTGGTCGGGTTCAGGTCCAGCTTGGGCAATTCGATCTCGGCGCGCGCGTACCCCTGGACACGGTAATAGTTGGTCAACAGATCGACCACCCGGGACGGATCGTCATAGACGGCGTGCTCCATTTTGGCGGCCGCGATCTGGTTGTGCAGTTCCGACGAGTCGACGCCCGAGCTCCCGGTGAAGACGAGCTGGACGTCCTGAAACTGAACACCCCGCCGGATCGTGAAGTGAACACCCTTCGCATCACCCTCCTGCTCGATGCGGTATCGGACGTCCGCCTGGAAATAGCCTTCCGCAACCAGGGAACGGCGTATGGCATGCACGGCATCCTGGATGCGTTGGAGGTCGAAAATGCCGTCGCGCCAGACGCGTGCGACCTGGTCAGCCGCGCCGCGCGGCACGGGATCCCCATCGAAAAAAAACCGGACACGCGGTCCGGGCTTGATGGTGAACGCCAGGTCGACCGTTCCCTTTTCGCCGCTTCTGCTGACGGAGATTTTCGACTCCAGGCGTCCCTGGGACGCGAAGTAGTTCCTCAGGCCGTCCCTGCCCTTCTGGACCTTGGCAAAATCATAGCGGTCGCCGGGTTTGAGGCTCAGCCTGGATTGCAGCCTGTCGTCATTCAGGGCCGTTCCGCCCTTGAACGACACGGTCCCGATCTCGCGTTTGCTGCGGTCGAAACGCCTCACCCTGCCGGTGGAAGCGGAGCCGCCGAAACGCAGGTCGTGCTGGAACTCGAACCGGTAACTATTGTCCTGCTGTTTGAGCGCCCGGGTGACGAAGCGGCGCGTCACGTCGTACTCCCCGATCCAGATTTGGTCGTTGCTGTTGATCAGGTTCATGGAGTAGATGAGCCTCAGTTCGTTCGTGAGGTTCTGCCCCACCGTGAGCCTGGCCCCGGGGTCCGATTCTGGCGAGATGAGATTCGGTTCAATGCGCACGGTGCTGAGCCCCAGGACCCGTTGCGCACCCTGCGATATCCGGGCGCCGGCCTCTCCCGCAACAAACGACAGCGCCTGCTCCTTGGCAAACTCCAGCTCCTCGCCGCGAAACTCCTCCTGGGTTTTACCGGTGAGCAGGAGCGAGAGAATGTCGGGTTCCGGCAACGGAGGATCGGAAGTCAAGGCGGTCTTGGGGTTGTCCGGGGTACCCGTCACCACGAGGTTGATATCGTAGCCGGACACCTGCGTCCGGCCCTCGATGTCGAGCACCGGCTCCAGGCGGTTTTCATTCACGAAGCTGATCGACCCGTGATCGAGCACGTACACCCTCTCGTTCAGCCGGATTTCGCCCCCCTCCTCGAAGGTCGTCCGTCCCACGATCGAGGGATTGTAGTAAGTCCCAACCAGCCGGAGATTGCCCCGTGCAGCCAATTTGACCATCCTGCTGCTCACCGAAACGGGATCGACCGTGCGTACCGCCACGTCATAGCGCACCCTCGACAGTACAGGGTTACGTTCCTGACCTGCATCCAGGGCTTGCGCAGAACTCAGTGAGCCGAATAGTCCCGCGCTCAACTGGGAGGGCTCCGTGTACGAACCTTCCTGCGCCTGGATGGTCCCACCGACCACGATGAGATTTTCGGCGCTTGTGATGTTCAGGTCCCCGTTGATGATGGCGCGCAGACCTTCCGGGAAACCCAGGTACACGCCGTCGAGCCGGGCACTCAGGTTCACATCAGTCGGAGCTGCCCCGCGGTAATCGACGGTTCCTCTCCCGCTCAGGGTACCGCCGTTCAGCGTGCCCGCGAGGGTCTGGACCGTGATGCGGTTCCCGGCAAAACCCAGCTTGAGGTTCAGATCGTCCACACCAAGATTGAGCGACCGGATATTCACCTCCCCGTCCTGGAGTTGGGCAAATCCTGATACGGCCGGGGCTGCCGCAGTCCCTTCCACCGATACTTCGAGGTGCGAGTTGCCGCTGGCCTGGAAGTCCTTGGAAATGACAGCAAAAATCCCGGCATCCACATCCCCGTCAACACGCAGGTCGAGCGGGCGCGGGCCAAACAGGCCGGCAGTGCCGCTCACCTGAACGTGGGTGCCTGGACCCTGGAGAGCAAAGTCTCCAATTCGCACGGCGCCGTTTTGCACCGTAATGGCGGAAGGTCGCTCCTGCTCGAAAAACAGCTCTCCCACGCTGAGCTGCAACCTGCTGGTTGTCGCGACGGCGCTGAGTGACTCGAGATCCGGACGCGCGAGTTCGCCCCGCACCTGCATTTCGAGGGCTCCTCCCAGGCCCTTCGGCAGTTCGCCCGTCGATTCGAGCTTGGGATTGGCAAACGCCAGTTCAAAGCGGGCAGCTCCTTGCTTCCTCTCAAACTGAAAGGGCAGGCGCGGAAGGAGTCCGAGCGGGATCTCACCGGCATACGAGATCTGGCCGGCCCCCCACTGGGTCCCCGCCGAACGCACCTGCACGGCGCCGTTCTGCAATGTCCCCTCGATGGCGATATCCGTAAACGGCAGCCGGACCTGGGGTACATGCAGAAACCCGTCGGCCATCGAGAAACCGCCGGACGCCCGCATGTCGCGCGGGGTTCCCTCGAGGGACATGTCGATTTTCAGCAGGCCGGATGCGAAGAAGCCGGGAGGCGTGTCGAAAAACGGGTACAGGTCGCCGATCTCGAGCGCCCCTTTCACCGCAAGGCTGCCGCGAGGCGCCTCCCTATCCACTGGAATCGTGCCGGCAACCGCCAGAGAGGACGACCCTGACACAAAATGAGCGTTGCCGATCGTTAGAGTGCCTCCGCGATAGTCCGCCTCCACAGGTCCTTCGTTGCGCAACTCATGGGAACGCGCAACCAGGTTGGCATTCCGGATCACGGCGGACACTTCCCCCGCCTTCCACTCCTTGAGGTTGCCGCTCGCCTTCGCGGTGCCGTCGATCGTGCCCGCAAGGAACTGCTCGTTCGCAACTGGTATCCTGAGCAACGACAGATCGAGATGCCGCGCCTCGAGCTGCACGTCGGCCCGGAAAGGGGAACGCGCCTGGACCTGGCCGTTCAGGAACAGGTTGAGGCGGGGCACCTCCGCATGCACCTCTCCATCATTGCCGCGGAGCGTGGCTGCGAGGCTTGCGGTCCCAATGCTCTCCCCACGAAGTGACGCATCCGGAATCCCCAATTTGAGGTCCAGTACGGGATGATCGCCGCTGCCGCTGCCCGTGGCCGTGCCCGAAACGGTGCCGCCGACGAGCATCCCGGGCGGCAGTGTGAATGCTCGCGCAACCGCGTCAAACGCGAATTGACCGGACTCGAGGGTGTACGAAGCGTTGGCCGTCACATAACCGGCCGCCTCATCCCCCGGGGTTCTTTGCAGCACCGCCCGCGTGGTCTGGAGGACGCCGGCATCCAGGGCCGCATCCAAGTCCAGGGTGCCAAGCGTCTCCCCCCGGACCGCAAGCCCCGTTGCCGAAATGTGCGCCTCCCCCTGGAGCTGCTTCAGTCGGCCGCGGAGATGAGCGCTGGCTTCGAAAACCCCCTGCGCGGGAACCTCGATGTCGGCGGCAGCCAGAAGCACGGGGACGGATCCGCGTTCCACGACCGCGTCGAGATTCAACCGCGGATCGGGTCCGCTGAATTCCACCGTGCCGGCCAGTCGGACGGCCTGGCCGTCGACACTCGCGACAGCATCCCGGATCACGAGCCGTCCCTGATTGTAGTCGGCGTGGGCAAGGAAACCGACGTTGCGCAGTCTGCCCACCTCCAGGTCGGTCGACTCGAATGTGCCCGTTCCAGAAGGGGCCTTCAGGGTACCCCCCAGGCGAACGGACACGGCAGTCCCTCCGGCAACCCGGACGGGAAACGGAGCCCTGAACTCTCCGAGCACGGATTTGAGTTGATCCTGAAAGCGGTCCAGGGATGCAACGTTCCCCCTGATTTCGCCGGAGATCCGGTCCTGGTCCCTCAGCATCGCAGAACCCGAAAGACGGGCGCCCAGTACGGCGAGTTGTTCCAACGTAGCATCGATGGCACCGGGCTCGGCGTGGACAGTGACGGACCCAGCGAGGGGAACGACGTTGCGCGCCGGCACCTGCCGGTCCGCCGCAAGTTGCAGGTGCCCGATCCCCGACGCGCGCGCGACCGCCGTGCCGGGCCACGAGGCCGTGAAGGACGCAGTTGCCCGGCTGGCGATCTGCACTGGAGTGGAAAGCCACCGGCTCAGCGGGGAGAGGTCCCACGCTTCGGTTTTTCCCTCGATGGAACTCTGCCCGTCCTGAGTAAAAGCAGCGACGCCGCGCGCCTGCAAGCTGCCGTGGGGCGAGTCGATGCTCAGGCTGTCGATGTTCAAACGAAGGTCGTCGACCCGGAACCGATAGTCGGCCTTGACATGAAGTCGATCGTACCCCCCGGCTGAGAGAGCATCCCCTTCGGCGTGTCCGGACACGTGCGGGGCGCTTCCGTTTCCGGAGACCCGCGCGCTGATACGCAACGTGCCCCCGACCTGCGGATCGATCTGCGAAAAGCGCGCGATCGTCCGCAGGTCGACGGCTGTATCGAAGGTGAGATCGAGGATGGGGTCAGCGACGTTGCGGACGGAACCCTGCATCTGCAACGGAACACCGCCCATCCGCGCCGCGACCTCGGCGGTTTGGACATCGGTCCCTGACACGACAGCGCCCGCATCGAACTGCTCGATCGACAGCGTGTGGCCCTCGGCCCGGGCGTTTCCGGCTCTCAGCTGACGCAGGCTGATCTCGTGGGTACGAGGTTCCCGCTTGCCCGAGACCCGCAGCGACCAGTCCGGCAACTCCAAACCCTGGCCGCTCCGCCGATCGTCGACAACGAGGGAACCCCGCTCCACCGTGAGCGATTCCACAAGGAAATCAGGCAGGCCGCGAACGGGTCCTTGATGGACAGGTTGCGGGAGATTGGTGCGTCCATCCGCCGTCACGACGACGTGCAACGCCAAGCCATTGATGGTCGCGGATTTGACGTCCAGCCGCCCCCGGAGCAACTCGCCGACTCCGACACTCACAAAGCCGTCGCTCAAACGAAGAAATGGCGGAAGATCAGGAGCCGCAGCCGACGTCAGCCGAGCTTCCCGCAACTTCAAGGAGCCGCGCGCAATGTCGATTTCCGCATTGCCGGCGGTCAGGTCAAGGCCGTAATGATCGTGCAGGTATGCGCGAGCGCGCTCTGCCGCGAGCCGCCCGGCACAGGGCGTCTGCAGGAAACCGACTGCGAGCGCGACCAACAGTGCCAAGCCAGCCGCAGACAGGAGTGCAATTTTCCTTGTGGACGACTTCATAGGCCCTGGGGCCGAGCGTTGTCACCGGGCCATCTACCCGGCTTCAGCCATGAGTTCCTGCTTGCGTCCTTCAATCCGTTCGCCGAGTACCTGAAGACCGTCCGAGCCTAGAACCTTCCGGGCCACAGGGAACATCTCCTTCTCTTCCTCCCGGATGTGGTGCTCGATGAGATCCTTCAAAACCTTGCATTTCGCCGCGAACCACTCCGAATCGGGGGGGCTATCGTGTAACTCCGCCATGACCACATCGACGACGTGATGCTCTTCGGCCGCTTCGAAGAAGAGCTGCTGGTCCCGCTTCTTGCGCACCGCATCCTTGAACGCAGGGTAGAAGATTTCCTCTTCCAGCCTGGAGTGGGTTTTCACTTCCTGTTCGACTCTCGCCAGCAGGGAGTCCCGGGATTTCGTCGCGCGGCCTGAGGACCCTTCGAGTCTTTCCAACAGGTCCTGCACGCGCTTGTGGTCGCCCTTCAATATCGCAATGGCGTCTTTTCTGGCGGGTCTGGCGGGTCGGGACTTCGTGTTCTTCCTTGCACTTGCAGCCATCGAAAAAACTCCTCGGCTCGTATAAGGTGATCTCAAAACTCCCTCGGGACAATCTGAATCCTACTAGCATGAGCAAGAGGCGTGCCACACCGCATACTGCCGGAACACGGGGGTTGCAGGTTCAACCGCACTTGGGCTCGGGATCGCTTCACGGAATATATTCCCTGAAAGTGCCGATAAGATCTTGCAGTAGAGCGGGGTGGCAGGGGAAAATCCCTGCCGGCGGCCCGAATGCCTGCGGATGAATCCGTTTCCGCAGACAATGGTCTACGATTACAGGAGCAGTCTCGCACGGCTTGTCTATGCCGAGGTCTTCTGTTAGAGTGCTTTATCATGCCGAGTTCGACAGTGTCGGCTGGCCGCGCGACTTCCGCCCCTTTGCTTCTCTTGAGACCCCGTCGACCTGCGTTATGAGGTCAATGTCGTGAGCAGCGATCCGAAAAAGGTAATCGATTCGGATCGGCCGCGCTATGATGCGGCCGATCCCGCCTCGGCCCCGGTTGAGCGAACTGACCACCCGGCAACGGATCAACCGGACGATCTGGACAAGCTCGTCTTCAGCTTTCTGGAGCACGTCAACTCGGTCACCGCGGAATACGAATCGTCCCACGAGACATCGACAGAGCGGCTCGACGCCCTGATTTCCGGGCTCAATCCCGGACCGGATGGCGGCGCGAATCCCACAGAACTGGCGACCGCGGTGCCGGACGAGGACGGTGCCGGCGCGCCGGACCCGGCCCCGCTTGGCTCCCCGGCCGTGCAGGACCAGGACACCGTGCCAGTGCCATTCATTCGCCCCGCAAGCGAGTTGGACGGGACAATTGCTCGCACCGTCGACGAGCTGGAGGAGCTTTCGGCAGCGGTCGAACCCGCAGCGCCGCGGGTCATGGACTTTGCGCCGGTTGCCGACCCTGGCCACCCGTCAATCCTTCCTGCCCCCTTGCCCCCGACACCCCGTTCCGAAGGCCCAAGCACGGACGCACCCGACGACTCCACGTCACAGGCGGCCAGCGCCGTCGCGTCCACCCCGGAAGAGACTCCCGCGCCCAACCCGGAGGAGACTCTTCCCGCCGAGGGCACGGAGGAATATGACCGCACCCTTTGGGTCCTGAGTTCACCGCCCGAGCCCTCGCGGCGCAAGATCCTGATCCGGGTGGCGGTGATTGTGTACCTGGTGATCACGGGCATCCTGTTGTATTTCATGTTCAGACCCCATCCCAGGAGCACCCCGTCGGTCCCGAGCGGTTCGACGGCACTTCCCGCCGCCCCGGGCGGTCAGGTCGAGCCGACCGAAGCCCCGGTGGTCGGCATGGAACCCGCCGACGACGCTCAAGGCCCGGCGTCGGAGGCCACGACCGCAGCAGCGGCAGGCCCAATATCGGCACCGCAGGAGGCCAAGAGCGCGCCAGCGACGAGTACTCGGGTTGGCGATCTCAGCTCGCCTGCCCTACCCTCGACCGCGAGTAGGCCTGCGCCGCGCCCCACGACCGAGACGCGACGGAAGACGCCGCCCGCGATCCCCGAGGTTGCGCAGAGACCGACTCAAATCGCCGACGCGTCCCAGCGCGCTCCGTCCGAGGCCAGTGCGGCAGTGGCGCAACGCGAGCGCGACGTCCCGGCAGCGCAACCACCGGCAGCCGAAAAGCCCGACACTTCGGCAGCCCTCCCCGGGTCTTCCACTGCCGCGATCATTCCGTTACCCATCCCCACTTCTTTGCCCCCGCCGGCGCCGGCGCCCAGGCTTCCGACCGCTTCGCCCGCAGGCGGCGCCACAGGGGGAGTTTCCCCGAGCACGCCGCCGGGAAGCCAGGCCGTGCTGGTATCGAGGGTGCTGCCGGTATTCCCGGATGTAGCCCGCAAAAGGAACATGTCGGGAACGGTAGACCTGGAAATTGAAATCGATGCACAAGGCAAGGTGACCAAGGCAAAGTCCATAAGCGGGCCGCAACTCTTTCACGCCGCAGCGGAAGACGCCGTCAGGAGATGGCGCTTCAAGCCGGCAACTCTCGGCGGAAACAACGTTGCAAGCCAGGGGAAAGTCACCGTAGTATTCACCAATCAGAGGTAGAACCACATGTTGACGGAACAGCAGAAATTGCGCTATGAGACAACCCGCCAAATGGCAAAGGAAGAGCTGGATCTCCTCGACAGGGATATTATGGCCGAGTTGGCCAAGGCGAAAGCCAAGCTGAAAGAGCTGCAGGAGGCCAAAAAGGCGGTGAAACAGATTTACGACGGCGCGTGCGCCCGGCTCGGGGTGAAAAGCGTGATCGAGATGAAGGATTATACGCTCGCAGATCTGGAGAAACAGGCCTGAGGGCCGAATCGGTCAAGCAACGAGAGCCGCTCGGATCGGGCGTGGCCCGTTCCTGCCGTCACATGCCGCGCATCCGCCGTGACCTGAAAAGCATTCGCAGTGAAGCGGGGGCGTGGCGCCCCGGCTGCTTTTGCGGTACATTCGGGATTTGGTTCGCGCAAACGCCATGAAGTAATCTCCCGGCGCAGGCCGGGATTGCGGAACGAGACAGTACTGTCCATGTCGGTAACATTTCTGTCGCGCTTTACCCCCAGCATGATGGACCCGGATGCGCTGGAGTCGATTTTCGTCCAGCGGGAAGCGCTGGCCCGCGAGATCCTGGAGCGCATCAGCCAGAGCTTGCGGACGCCCGGCAAAGGCCACACGCTGCTGGTCGGCTCGCGCGGCGTCGGCAAAACCCACCTGATCTCCATCATCAGCCACCGGGTGCGGCACAGCCAGGAGCTCGCCGCCCGCCTGGTCATTGCCTGGCTGCGCGAAGAAGAGTGGGGCGTCAATTCGGTCCTCGATCTGCTGCTGCGAACCTTGCGCGCGGTCGCGGCGACGCACGAGGACCCGGAGTTCGCAAAAAAACTCGAGTCCCTGTACGGTTTGGCGCCGGAGCAGGCGGAACGCGAGGCGACCGCCATCCTCCGGGAATTGGTCGGGGACCGAATACTCCTCGTTTTTGCGGAAAACCTGGACGATCTCTTCAAGGGGCTCGGTGACGCCGGCCAGTTCCGGCTGCGCAATTATCTGAATGACAACCCCTTCTGGATGTTCGTGGCGACGGCGCAGTCGCTGTGGAACGGGTTGTTGCGCTCCACCTCCCCGTTCTACAACTTCTTCCACAGGCACCTCCTGGAAGGGCTGTCGCTCGAGGACACCTGCCTCCTCCTGTCGAAAATCGCCCAGCACACCCAGGACGGAAAACTCGCCGCCTTTCTGACCACCCCGCTGGGCCGCTCCAGGGTCAAGGCGCTGAAGTACCTCTCAGGGGGCAACCACCGCGTTTGCATAATCTTCTCGCAATTCATCACCAGGGAGTCCCTCGAAGACCTCGTCGAACCGCTGGTGCGCACCATCGACGATCTCACGCCCTACTACCAATCCCGCATAGTCGGGTTGCCGCCGGAACAGCGCAAAATCCTGGAGTGGATGTGTGAACGGCGGTCTGCCGTGTCGGTGCCGGAAGTCGCGCAGCGCTGCTTTTTCCCCCTCGGAACAGCGGTTTCCCAGTTGGAGGCCCTGCGCGAAACCGGCTATGTGCACCCGGTCATCGCGGGGAGGGACAAGTACTATGAACTCCGCGAGCCCTTGATGCGCCTGTCGATCGAGGTCAAGAAGCACCGAGGCGAGCCGATCCGCCTGCTCGTCGAGTTTCTGGGCCTTTGGTATTCCCCGGCCGAACTCAAGGAGAGGCTGGCCGGGCTCCGCCAGGAGGCAGTGCTCGAGCGTGAGTACGGCATGCCGGCACTGCGGCTGGCGGAGTCCGGCCACACAGACCCGCGCATCGCGGTTTGCAGCGGCGAGTACAATCGCGCCGTCGAAGCCGGAGACTTCGTGCGCGCCCTTCGGGCCGTCGAAGAACTCACGGTCATCCGGGATGACGCCCAGGACTGGCTCGCCCGCGCCATCTGCCTCATACGCGTCGGCAATCCGCAGGAAGCGCTGGGCATATGCGGTAAAATGCTCGAATCCGCTCCCCACGATGCTCGGGGCTGGGCGCTTCGGGCATCGCTGCTTCATACTCTCGGCCACCATCAGATGGCGCTCGATGCCTGCGAAACGGCCCTGGAACTTGACCCTGAAGCCTCCGACGCCTATCTCACATGCGCCGAGATACTCGAGACGCATGGCCGGTACGAGGAAGCGATCGGCGCCTACCATCATGCCATCGCGCTCGACCCCGAAGACCCGGCTGCCCACTTCGGCTGCGGCGTCGTGCTCTCGGGACTGGGCCGATTCGATGAGGCGCTTGGGTTCCTTGAAGCCGCAACCACCCTTGATCCGGAAAACGCCCGGGCGTTTGTCTACCAGAGCGCCGCTCTCATTGAACTTAAGCGGCTCGACGAGGCGCTGGTCAGCGCGGATGCCGCCATTGCACGAGCGCAATCCGACCCGCTCGGCTGGGTCGTTCGCGGCACCGCCCTGACGAACCTGTCTCAGCATGAGGACGCTCTCGGCACGTTCCGCAAGGCCCTCAGGCTGGGGGACGACTCTTCCTTTGTCCACTTCAAGGAAGCCGAGTTGCTCCTGGCGCTGCAGCGTTGGCGTGAGGCCGGCATGGCCCTGGACGCGGCACTGCTCCGCTTTGCGCATGCCGAATTCCCGGACGCCGGCAACACAACCTTCATGGTAAGAAGTCTGACGGATCTGCTTGCCGAAAAACCCCGATTGCGGCTCGCGATAAAGCTGGTGGTGCTCATCTACCGAAAGCATCGCGTGCTGCGGGCGCTCGCCCAGGGCCTGGTGGATGCGATCCCCGCAGTAGCGGCGGCCGCGCCAGCGGACCGGCGTCTCTGGCGGGACCTGTGGCAGGAATGGGCCGTCGAAAGTGAATTCACGCTCGCGTTCCGCCTGCTCAACAATGCCCTCGCCTACCTCGAAACCAGCGATCCGCGCGTGCTGCTCGAACTCCCCCTCGAGGAGCGTCTTACGCTGGAGCCGCTGCTCGGAGTCCGGGCCCTCGAAAGCGCGTAACGGGCGCAGGCCGCGGTTCCTGTTAAACTTGACGCATTTGGAAGGAGTTCCGTATCATAGGTAGCTCCGGGCCGTAGCGGCCTTGCCTTACGGATACTGCGAAACCGACTCAAGCCCCGTCACCCGGTTCCACATGGGAGGCTGAACGTGAACATAGGGAGGCTCCCGGCATTCCTGATAGTTTCGGCACTGCTGTGGGCGGCTGCCTGCAGCCCGAAACAGGAGCCTCAGGGCACACGCCAATCGGCCGAATTGTCCGGACGATTGGCGTTGGATCCGTCAAAAGCCACGGCCGTCGTCACCGGCAGGGTCACTTTTACCGGCACGCCGCCCCCGGCCGCGGAGATCAAGCTGAACTCCGACCCCACGTGCGCAGCCCTCCACAAAGATCCCCTGTACACCGAGGAAATCGTGGTCCGGGAGGGCAAGCTCCAGAACGTGTTTGTCTGGGTAAAGGAAGGGCTCGAGCGGTACTCGTTCCAACCGCCGGCCGAACCGGTGGTCCTCTCACAGGAAGGCTGCCGCTACACACCTCACGTGGGCGGCATCGTGGTGGGTCAGAAACTCCGGATCGTGAACGGGGATTCGACGCTGCACAACATTCACTGCATCGCGGAGAAAAATGCTGGATTCAACATCGGCCAGCCGATCCAGGGCATGAGCAGCGACAAGACGTTTTCGTCCCCCGAGGTGATGGTCCGGTTCAAGTGTGAAGTGCACAAGTGGATGACCAGCTATTTCGGAGTTGTACCCCACCCGTATTTCGGCGTGACCGGCGCCGAAGGGACCTATGCCCTCAAGAACCTCCCTCCCGGCGACTATGTCATCGAAGCCTGGCACGAGAAATTCGGCACCAGGACGGAAAAGATCCGCCTTGGTGATAAGGAAACCAAGGAAGTGGATTTCAGCTTCGCCCCTTCCTTATAGACTTTACAGACTTTCAACTCACTCGAGAAGGCACCGGCAGCGGCGGCTTCCGAAGGGTATCGACCTTGAACAGCACGAGCAAGTCCTTGCACTGTTTTGCCGTCTTTGTCGCCGTTGCCACCATCGGCCTTATCTACGTGGGCGGCCTGGTGACCTCGACCGATTCCGGACTGTCCGTCCCGGATTGGCCGCTCTCCTATGGCCAGCTGTTTCCCAAGATGGTGGGGGGCGTGTTTTACGAGCATGGCCACCGCATGGTGGCTGCGACGGTGGGATTTCTCACCGTCATTCTGGCGGTATGGACTTGGTTTCGCGAGCCTCGCCGCTGGGTCCGCAGGGTCGGCCTTCTTACCCTGCTCGCCGTCGTCTGCCAGGGCCTGCTGGGCGGGATCACAGTCCTGTTTCTTCTCCCGACCGCCGTTTCGATCGGCCACGCCGGGCTCGCTCAGATCTTTCTTTGCCTGACAGTCTCGCTGGCGGTGTTCACGTCGCGGGGCTGGCGTGAGCACGAACCGCATCTGGATGACTCGGGCGGGCCACGCCTGAGGGTGCTGGCGCCGGTGACCACGGCCACAATCTACGGCCAGATCCTGCTGGGAGCGCTGGTGCGCCACACCGGCAGCGCCCTAGCGATCCCTGACTTCCCGCTTGCTTTCGGGCGGCTCGTCCCGGAAATGCTCAGCCGCCAGATCCTGATACAGTACGTCCATAGACTCGGCGCCGTCGTCGTCACCTTCTGCATCGTCTGGGCCGTCGCGGCCGTGGTCCGCCGGCACAGGTCGGATCCATGGTTGGTCCGGCCCGCCCTCGTGCTTGCCGGGGCGCTGGTTTTGCAGGTCTTCCTGGGCGCCGAAACAGTGTGGTCCGGCCGCGCCGTAATCCCTGCCACATCGCACGTGGCCGTCGGCGCCATCACACTGGCGACCAGCGTCATCCTGACCCTGCGCACCTACCGGGTGCTCTTGCCACGTTCAGTGACCCGGTCCGTAACGCTGGCAGATGCGGGCGCGTGACGGAGTGAATGGACCTTGAAAGCCGGCCTCGTGACGTATTCCGCGGGCAATCCCGCCTCCGTCCGGACACGGACGAATGATTTCCTTCAGCTGACCAAGCCCCGGATCACGGTCCTGGTGGTCATAACGACGCTGGTCGGCTTTTACGTGGGCACGCCCAGCGCCCTTCCGCTCGTGCTGCTGGCTCACACTCTGCTGGGAACAGCACTGGTGGCGGGAGGAGCGAGCGCATTCAACATGTACCTCGAGCGAAACCTGGACGGCCTCATGCGACGGACCGCAAGGCGGCCGCTCCCCTCAGGCCGGATGGGGTCGCGCGAGGCACTGGCCTTTGCGGCCGTGATCTCCGCCGCGGGAATGATCTACCTTTTCCTGCTGGTCAACTTTCTCACGAGCCTACTCTCGGTACTCACCTTCATGAGCTACCTCGCCCTGTACACGCCGCTGAAGAGACGGACCTGGCTCTGCACCCTTATTGGTGCCGTGCCCGGGGCGCTTCCGACCGCAATGGGCTGGGCCGCCGTCAACGGCACACTGCCGCCTCGGGCGTGGATCCTCTTTGCCATAGTCTTCGTCTGGCAGCTGCCGCATTTCTATGCAATCGGCTGGATGTACCGGGAGGACTACGCCAGGGCCGGGTTCCCCCTCCTTCCGGTGGTCGATGAAACCGGCACGAGGACGAGCCGGCAGGCTGGCCTGTTTATCCTGCTGCTGATCGGGATCACGGTTCTGCCTTCCTGGACCGGGCTGGCGGGTAAGGTCTACCTGACCGGGGCGTGCGCACTGGGCTTATGGTTTCTGGCCTATGGGCTGCTTTTCGTCCGGCAGCGGGATCGGAACTCCGCGCGGAGACTGTTTCTCGTTTCGGTGTGCTACCTGCCGATGCTTTTCGGGCTTATGATGATCGACAAAGTCACTCCATGACCGCCCGCGCGAACGGTAGTGCCATCGTCGAGGTCCGGCACGTCTC
Organism: uncultured Acidobacteriota bacterium; assembly: GCA_963773605.1. GTDB lineage: Bacteria > Acidobacteriota > UBA6911 > UBA6911 > UBA6911 > CAVZBT01. Next base: position 111,325 of record CAVZBT010000013.1, on the reverse strand, counting down.
CCATAGCTACGCGTCGTCCCGCCGCAGCGGCTCGCCCGTGCGCGCACTCTCCGATGTTTCTTTTCGCGTCGAGCGCGGTGAGATCTTCGGACTCCTGGGCCCGAACGGCGGGGGCAAGACGACCCTGTTCAAGATCCTCTCCACCTTGATGGTGCCGACCTCCGGGTTCGTCATGGTGGACGGCCGGGATGTCGTCCTGGAGCCCGCGCAGGCCCGCAAGCTGATCGGGGTGGCGTTCCAGTCGCCCAGCCTCGACAAGAAGCTGACCGCCCGAGAAAACCTGTGGCACCACGGTCATTTGTACGGGCTTCACGGCCGCGCGCTCGATATGCGCATCGTGGAGATGCTGACGCGGCTGGGGCTGCAGGATCGCGCCCGGGATATCGTTGAGACGTTATCGGGGGGAACGGCCAGGCGCGTCGAACTGGCGAAGACTCTCCTGCACGGCCCGGAAGTTCTTCTCCTCGACGAACCCAGCACCGGCCTTGATCCCGGGGCCCGGCGCGATCTATGGAACCATCTTCAGTTGCTTCGACAACGCGACCGGGTAACCGTGCTCCTGACGACGCATCTGATGGAGGAGGCCGCGGGCTGCGATCGTCTCGCGCTCCTGCACCAGGGCCAGATAGTAGCGCTCGGCTCGCCGCAACAGCTCACATCGGAAATCGGGGGCGACGTCATCACCGTGCACACCGACACGCCCGGTGATCTGCAGCGCGAGGTGCAGCAGCGATTCGGCATCGAGGCGAGCATCCTGGACGGGACCGTCCGGATCGAGAAAAACGAGGGACACCAGTTCATACCGCAATTGGTCGAAGCCTTCCCGGGCAGGATCACGGCCGTTTCGCTCGGCAAGCCCACGCTCGAAGACGTGTTTATACACCGTACCGGACACCGGTTGTGGGAGTCTGACACACCGGCCTGAAGCCGTTATCGAGGGGAGTATGAACCTATTGTTGCCGGCCGGCACGCTTTGGTGGCGCGAGGTCGTCCGTTTCCTGCGCCAACGTCACCGGATCGTGGGCGCGCTCGGCACGCCGCTGGTTTTCTGGCTGATCATCGGGTCCGGCCTCGGCAGCTCCTTCCGATCGAGCACCCTCGGCGGCGAGCACTATCTCGAATACTCGTTCCCCGGAACCCTGGCCCTCATCCTGCTCTTCACGTCTATCTTTTCGACGATCTCGATCATCGAGGACCGGCAGGCGGGGTTCCTGCAATCGGTGCTGGTCGCGCCCGTATCCCGCGCCGCGATCACTTTGGGAAAGATCCTGGGTGGCACGACCCTGGCGCTGATGCAGGCCCTGCTCTTCCTGCTGCTCGCTCCGTTCGTGGGAATCAGTTTGACCGTCGGGAAGTTCCTCAGCGCGGCGGGCGCACTTTTCATCGTGGGGTTCGCCCTGACAGCGGTAGGGTTCATGATCGCCTGGCGCATGGATTCCACGCAGGGGTTTCACGCGATCATGAACCTGCTGCTGATCCCGATGTGGCTGCTGTCGGGGTCGTTTTTCCCCGCTTCCGGCGCGCCTGTCTGGATCCGCGTGCTGATTGCCGCCAACCCGCTGACGTACGGGGTCGGAGCAATCCGGCGCATCCTGTATCTGGGACAGGCGCAAACCACCGTCGGCGTGCCCTCGCTCGGCACATGCATCGGGGTCAGCATCGTGTTCGGTTTGGCCGCGTTCGGGGCCACGACGGTTGTCGCGGCCCGAACGAGATGGCGTTGACGCTACTGCAACTTGATCTGAAGGTCCTGCTGCAGCTCGAAAGTGAACTGGTGCTCGGAGGGAAATTTGATGGCCTTGCCGCGCGTGGCCAGGACGGCACCGGTACCGGCCCCCCCGCCGACGCCTGCCCCGATGGCCGCACCCTTGCCTCCGCCGGCGATTGCACCGATGACGGCCCCGATCGCCGCACCCGCGCCGATCTTCGTCGCGTCCTGCTTCTTGGAGCTTTCCGCGGTGAACGAGAGCGTGTTCGTGCGCACCGGGTAGGCGGTCGCCTTCGTGCGTATCTCGGTGACGGTCAGCGACATGCCGGCCTTCCCTTCCACCCTGCCGCCCTGGTCGGCGCGGACGATCTTGCCGATGACGACGCTACCGCGCGGCGCGATCACCTGACCGTCGGCCTCGAGGTCGCTGTCCAGTGTTGCCTCGAATTTGTCGCCGGATTTGTTAACATCCGAGCTCAGCGCTTCCGTCAGCCGGACGTCCAGTTTGGTCCCGGCTGCGAGGACCGCGACCCGCGGCCTGGGCGGTTCAGGAGCACATTGGCACCGGCGCTCCGGACTCGCGAGTCGGCGGCACGACAGCGTCAGCCGGTGCCTCGCCGGCACTGCGCCCCGGCTGAGATTCCTCGGAGCGCGAGATGGGCGACGAGCGATCGGCCGATCGGGCAGTCCTTCCTTGCGGGCTGGCGCGACGTCGTCGGCCGGCTGCCGCCTTCTCGGGCGGGCTGGGCCGCGGGGGGCTCGCGCGACCGGCGCAGCTTCCGGCTGAGTTGCGGGAGTTTCGGCAGACGGGGCCTGCGGCTGCGGCGCGGCGGGTGCTGCTGCTCAGCGGCTTTCTGCTCTTCCGGGGCGCCCTGCTGCAGGCGGCCGTGGCAAGCAACAGTACAAACAGAACGTAATGGGCTCGAGACATCGACAGTTCTCCTTTAGTCTAGAGACTACATGACGTAGATGAAATGTACAGCAGGCAAGTTTCATTTCCGCCCGGCCCAGGCACGGCGCAGGAGACGTCATGACGCTCATACTCCTATCTGCCTCATCTCAACGCGATCCTCAACGCGTCGAGTGCGCTGCTCCTGCTGCTCGGATACCTTTCGATCCGCCGCAGAAAAATCAACAGGCACCGCCGGTTCATGCTCGCGGGACTCGGCTGCTCCACCGCCTTCCTGGTCAGCTACCTCGTATACCACGCGCACGCCGGCTCGGTACGGTTCCAGGGACAGGGCTGGATACGTCCCGTGTATTTCACGATACTACTCTCCCACACGGTGCTGGCCGCCCTCATCGTGCCGCTGGTCGCGATCACCCTGCGGTTCGCCCTCCGGCAAGCGGTTCGGCGCAGCACCGCAGCGTGGCCCGCTGGACCTTCCCACTCTGGATCTACGTCTCGGTCACCGGAGTCATCGTATACCTGATGCTATACCACTAAAACTCGACGCGGTTTGTGCCCTGGCGCACTTCGGTTCCGGTACGCCCGAAAGCCAGGCTCCGCCCCGCAACAAATACGGCACGGGAATTACGCGGTGCTGCTAGACTGACGGAGGGGGCTTCTGCATGAAAACCTTGATTGTGGGATTTTGATCCTGGCCGTTTTTGCGGCTAACGCGTTCGCGGCGAAGTTCTGGGAAACGCGCGACTATCAAGACCTGGACCGCACGTGAATGCGAGGAACTGCTGACCAAGTCTCCCTGGGCTTACCCCTCCACCTTCAGGATCGTGACCAACGTCTTCGTCGACAACAGCAGCTTCCCGACCAATGAAAGGACCACGGCCGCGGCGCCGGGACCGACCTTCGGGGAAGGCGAATCCGTCGATCACATTTGAGTTCCGTATGCTGTCCGCCGCTGCCCGTCAAGCTTGCGATCTGGCGCCTGCAGACGCTGCAGAGGCCCGCCGATAGCGAGGCCATCAATCGCCCAGATCGCGAAGCTGGCCGAGGCGCCGCCCGAAAAGACGGTCATTGTCCAGGTGGGGTACCGGTCGGTACCCGCGGGAGATTCCAGCCTGTACGATGTGCGAAGTTACTTCACGCACGCGACCCTGGACACGTTCCGCACGAACACCTACCTGCACACGTCGAAAAACAACGCACCGATTCGCCTCTTGGACTACTGGGCCCCGGACGCGCGACGGGCCTATCCCGCATTCATTTTTCCACGGTTCAGCGAAAACGGCGAACGGCTCTTTACCGGCGAGGAAAAAGACATCACCCTGACCAGCCAGATCACTTTCGAGACCAAGCGGAAACAACAGACGTTCAACCTGTTCGTGAAGATGAATCCGAAACAGATGCAGTTCCGCGAAAGGTTCCAGTTCTGATCAATCCCGGTCCGTGCCGCCCCGCGGCACCGCGGTTTGCCCCAGAGCCGGGGTCCAGGTGTTTGTCCGACTGACGCCTCAGATAGTAAACCTCCGTCACGAGCGCAAGCGTAAGTGCGACGATCGCCGTTTCCGCCCCCGGGGTGCGCAGCACCACCCCGGCAAAGACGAGCGCAGCCGTGATCGACAGGTTCAGTCCCATCCCCCAATAGATGACTCGCGTCCTGCGCGAGTACATCAGCAGGCCACGGAACCAGCTGTGAATCGAATTGATGTACGGGATCACGACCGCCAGGAGCGTGCCAGGGAGGACGAAGCGCGCGAGATGCTCCGGGATGCCGGCGACGTAGCGCAGGTAGAGGCCGAGCAGAGGCGTCGCGGCCAAAACCGCCATCGCCGCCGTGGACGCGACGCCTATCCGCCGGCAGAAGACACGAACCGGCTCGAACAGGCGCCGATCGGCCGCCAGCGCGATCACGGCCTCCGGCAGAGCGAAGGCCGCGCTGCGGAACAGGAACAGAAGCCCCCAGATCACCGGCCACGCGGCCAGGTTCTCTTCCGGATGTGGCATCCTGGCGAGACCCGCGCCAATCAACGGCTGCGCCATCAGGGTGAGCAGCGACGTCGCGGCCAGCGGCAGGTGATAGCGGAAGACATCCCAGAAGCGAAGCCGTTCCTGTTGCGGCCCGCGCTTCCGACGCGAGCACGCGACGCACGGTCGACCGTGAGACCACGACGAATGAACAGCGCTTCGGTCCCGACCCCCGCCATCAGCGCTATGGCGGCGATGTGGACGCCGGGGAGCCGCGGTGGTCAGCGCAAGTCCGATTCCCGTTCCGCCCGACGAGAGCGAGCCGCGCTGCCGTCCCGATCCCTATCCAGCGCGTCCGACCGTAGCGGATCAGCACACCCTGCAGGAACCGACGCACCCCGATGGCCGCCGACCACAGGGTCATGATCTGCATGCCCGGATGCGCCGCCCGCGCGATGTGCGGCGGGATGCGCATGACGGACAAGACGATCCAGAGGTAAAGCGGCGTGAACGCCACCGCGACGGCCACGATCGTCACGAACACGTTCGTCCAGTTCATGAAGCAGCGCACGGTCCGGTAGTTGGAGCCGCTGGTGCACAGCGCCGTGCTGGTGGCCAGACAGCATGATCACCGGGCTCTCGATCGCGATCTCAAGGCTCATCACGATGCCGAACGCCGCGAGCTGCGTCTGCATGTCGGGCAGGCGCGCAATCGCGGCCTGGAGCACCGGCCCCTCCGCGCTCATCAACGCCCAGCTCGCCGCCAGGGGAGCCCAGAAGAGAAGAATGTGCCGCTGCTTCGACAGCGAACCCGGCAAAGACACGTCGGTCTCCAATCGAGAGAGGGAAAGGTCTCACAATTCCGATCGAGAACCAACCGGCAAAGTCAAAAGGCCGCACGCTGGCAAGGTTGCCGGTCTCCTGATATCCTTTTCACGACCAATTTCTTATGGAGAGAGACGGTATGACCTTCAAGAGAGTTCTGGGATTGTTCACGTGCATGCTGCTGGTTTTATCGTTGGCCTCCCTGGGGCTGCCCAGGGCAACCGCGGCAAAGCAGAACTGAAGACGGGGGCCGGGTCCATCACCGTCGACTACGGACGCCCCGTCCTGAAGGGGCGCGACATGCTTTCGCAGCTCAAGCCAGGCGATTTCTGGCGCATGGGCATGAACCAGGCGACGACCCTGACCACCCCCGTGGACCTCACCTTCGGCGGCACCAAGGTCCGCAAGGGGAGCTACAGCCTGTTCCTTGACCAGGGATGCCTCCGACAAGTTCGAACTGGTGTTGAATTCCCAGACCGGGCAATGGGGAACCGAACACAATCCGGCAAAGGATGTCGGCAGGATCCCGCTGAAGAAGGAAGCGGCCCCGAGTGCGGTCGAAGACGTTCACAATCGAACTCAAGGAGGCGCCCGAGGGAGGCACTTTCGTCATGATGTGGGGAACGACCAGAGCTCTCAGCCGACTTCCAGACTCGCAAAGTGAGGTCGCAGCGGGCCCGGCTTCAGAAGATGTCGCCGAGTGCGAATCGGATGGCGCCGCGCGGGTCGGCGACCCGAAACGGCGAAGCCCCGCTCACCAGGGCGTCCAGCCGAAGCGGATTCCAGGCGAAGATCAGGCGCGCAGGCTGCCGGATGACGGGAGCTGCAGCCGCAACTCGCCCCCGGTCGAAGCGCGGAGGACGCCGCTGGTGCTGGCTAGCCGGCTCGCGCCCCGGCAAGCGAGCTGCCGTTGCGGGCGCTCAGCCGGGTCCAGGCCAGGTCGAAGAAGGCCGTGCCGCTGAGCGGTCCGCTCAACGGCACCCGGTACTCGGCGGACAATCCCAGCATGGCGTCCGCGCCGAGCACCCGGAGATCGGAGGCGCCCGTGGCCCCCTCGGCCATGCCCCAGGCACTCAGCCCTCCGCGCGAAAAACCGCGCGCCACTTCCGTTCCCGGGTAATAGCGCAGGTCGGGCGCCAGAGCTTTGGCGCCGGAGTGCGCCCACCCGCCCTGGAGCTGGAAAGCGAACGAATTCCTCCCCGAGGTCAACGGATCTCCATTGAAGCTGGAGAACCCAAATGCCTCACGCCCCGACTCGATGCGGTTCAACAGTACTGGGCCCGACCACGTCCGGGCGAAGGCGACCCGGTATCCGCGCGTGGCCGGCCCCGAATCGCGCGTAGAATCGAACACCAGCGAAGGCGTCACCTCGGACCGTCTCACGGCAGATGTGGCGGCCTCGGCACCCGTAAGTTCGTCCCGCGCAAACTGGTATCCCAGGCCAAGCTGCATCTTGGTGCGTGAGAGGGTACGCACCGGAGAGCCCCACGCCGGTCGACCGGCGGCGGAATACCCCCACCATGTCTTGCGTGTCGGGAACAATGTTGCTCACGTTAAGACTTGTGTAGCGGTGGAAGGCGGACAATGCGATCGTGAACGGCGAGCCGAGAAAGTGATTGCCCACGAGGCTGAGCAGCAGGTTGGATTGGGCCGCCCCGCCGTCCAGCTCCATCGAGATCCGCTCCCCTATGCCGAACAAGTTGAAGAACGAGTACACGAGACCAAGGTAGCCGCCCCCTGCAAGTCCCCCGGTGCCATAAATGCCGTGGAGTTCGTTTTCTTTCACCTTGAACGTGATATCAAGTTCCTGCCGATCCTCGTCCATTTCGAGGGCGACGTCCGTACGCGCGATGTCTCGGACGAGATTGCTCCGGTTCAGCCGCGCGAGGCTTTCGTCCAGACGGGACGAGTCGAATACGTCCCCTTCCTTCGTGCGCAGTTCGCGACGGAGAAACTTGTCGGGAATTTTTCCGTTCCCTTCGAACCGTATGCGCCCGACCACCGCAGGCTGTCCCGCGCTCACCCGGTACGCCGCGCGCACGGACCGCGCACCTTCGTCAAAAAACTGCTCGAGCCGGACGTCCGCCATGGCGTAGCCCGCGTGTCCGAGTTCCCGGCTGATTGCCGTCTTGACCGATTCGAGCGCAGACAGGTCGTAACGGCACGGCACGCGAATCTGGCGCGCAAGGTCGGCGAGCCCGCTCCGACGCAGGCTTGCCGTCGCTCGCTACAGAAACGGCAGCCAGCGTGAACTGCGGACCTTCAACAACCGGAATACGTATCCGCAACTCCGGCATGCGCCCCAGTAGCGGCATGTGGGATCCGGTATTCTGGGCAACGATCTCGGGCGGGCCGACATGCGCCGTCGCAAAACCTCGCGACTGGTAGAGCCGCCGGATCGACTCCAGATCGGCCGCGAGTTCCTCCGGGAGATAGCGCCCGGCATCGGACCCAAACGCCCAGATGCTGCCGGAGCGCGTGTGCTTCATCTGGGCGAGGAGTTCCCCCGCTTTGACATTGGAATTACCGCCAAACTCCACTCGCCCGACTTTCAAGTGCGGACCTGTCCGGACGCGCATGTTGGCCCGGACCAGGTGGCCTGCCGGTTCGGGCTCGACGGTCACTTCCGCCAGCGGGTACCGCTGTGCCCTCAGTAGATTCCGCACGAGGGCCGCGGCCTTGCTCGAGCGGGCGGGACTGTACGGCGAGGCCGGACGGAGTGCGAGCTTTTCTTTGCGCAACACGTCCCGGACGCGCTGCTCGAGCCCAGGCCCTATGCCGGTAATGACAAATTCGGAGATGTACGGATACTCGACCAAGTGGACAAATACGTCCACCCCCCCGTCCTCCGACGGCTGGCTGGTCACGGAAACGTCCTGGAAGAAACCCGTGGCGTGCAGCTTGCGCAAGTCTGCGCCGGCCGCAGCGTCGTCGTAGGGCTTCCCTGGTGCGCTCGAAATTATCCGGAGGATGCCAGGCGTGGGAAACCGGCGATTCCCGTCGACCTCAACCCGGCGCACAAGGGGCGGCGACGATGTCTCGGAGCCGGCGCCGGCAGAAAGTGCCAGCGCCAGAAAAAGACCGTAAAGCATACTCATCCCTTCGCGGTTTATACTCCGCGTCGGGTCGGATGTTCCCAAACCTGATGCCGATTCCGGTCACGACAGATACTACGCATCGGCCATACCCCAAGAGTCCGCACCCGGCTAGTCCAGGGGACCGCACCGCCCGGCGAGATCGAGATAGGCGGCCGCGGGCGGGCGGCACTCCTCGAAACGCACCTTGAACAGCCGCCCGATCTCACGGCGCGAGAACGCGCCGGACAGGTAGCCGCGGTAGAGTTGCTCACCGAGCAGGTAGCCGAGTTCGTGGGTGAGGACCGTGAACATGGGGCCCTCGCAGCGAAGTCCCTCTGTGATTAGCCGGGGAACTTTCTTCAGGGTGGCGTACCCGCGCTCCATCTTCTTGTGCGCAATCACGAACCGTCGAGCCTGGAGCATCTGTTCTGCCGTGATTTCCTCATACTCGGCCTCACCGGGTCGCCCGTTGAGAACCGCACTCTGGACCAGGTGGTTGCGCCGCGGGTCGATCAGCTTGGAACCGACATATCCGAGCGCCTCCTCCAAGGTTGCGAGGTAGAACTCGTCGGCGGAGTTCAGCGGCACCCTGCGGTAATCCCCGAACCTCTGATCTTTGAGAGCAAAATTGACGAAGTGCGCCGCCTCCTCCGCCCCGTGGGTGAGGTTGAATTGTCCGATGAAAATGGCGTTCACGCGCGGAACGTAGCAGCTCCCGCTTGCCATCGTCCGGCTCAGGATGCCCCCGACCTGATCCTCGCTTATACCGCTGCCGCGCAGGAGCGCCTCGAAATCCTCGAACTCTTCGAAGGAGTACACTTCCGGGTATCCGTCGATGAGGAACTCGATGCAGTTCCCCTCGCCTTGTCAGGCAATGGGAGTATTTGTCGACGCCGACAAAGTCGACGACGATATTGATCAGGTTGTAGACCGTGGAGGTGAGGTCGAGCCTCTGCTCGTCCTGGTCTTGCGCATGCCAGATCTCCAGCTGGCGCCGGTAGGCTTCGTATTTTTCGAAGGGCGTCGCGTTGAACACGCAGTAGATGGACTTGCGTATCCGGACCACCTGCTCGTTCTCGAAACCGTCGCACGCGGCCTTCCAGTAGATCTCGTCCAGGTTCTGCAGGATCGTGACGCTCGGAGGCATCTCGCCCCCGAGCAGCGCGGCAATCTTCCCGGGAAGGTGGTTGCTCGCCAGATGCGACTCCCCGAAGCAGACCACCACGGTGTGGCGCGGGTAGCGGTGCAACAGGTCCACGATTTTTGCGGCGACCGCCGCATCCCGCTTGTGAATCAACCGCAAGTCGTTCCGCGGGGAGCAATCGACGCCGAACACGGGGATGGCGTGCTCGCGCGCTACTTCCAGTATCCGGCGATAAGCAGCCCAATCGTAGCCCCATTCGAGGTCGTAGCGCACGCGCCGGAGAAATCGGTCGTCCTCGATCCTGCCGAGCCATCCAGTCGTCGAGCGCGCGCTGCTGACATCCATAGAAAGTCTCCAGCGCGACCACGACGGGGCGATCGCTGAGGTCCTCCAGCAGCCGGGCCTGGAACTCCTGGCATTCACGGACGGCGTGGTAATCGCCTATGAACACGATCCGGGTCGCGCGGACCGAATCGAGCAACTCCCGATATGACGCGACGCGCTCGAAGGCAGCGAACTCCGCTGTGAAGTCCTGGATGTATTTGGTCCTTGGCTTCTTGTCGGTACCGAAAATCTCGGCCTTGAGAGCTGCGACAGCCTGGATCTGGAAATCCAGTTTCTCGGCGAGATTCTCGGTTTTGCACAACATCCCCTTCATAGGCGTTCCGGATCGCAGTCGGGGGGTCTGATAAATGTTAGCATATCGCAGCGGCGCAGGAGACTTTGCGCCCGGTCACTGGCCGGCCGCTCCGTCATTGCTAACCCATTTGTTATCAAAGACTAGCAAGGAGGAAATGCGCTTGACTCCACAGAGCGTGGAATGTTAGATTCCAAACGCCTTCAGGATTTTCATTAAGGAACTCTCCCAGTGAACTCATCCGGAACTCAAGAAAACGCCTCTGAACTCGATCCATCGGGAACTTGGCGCGCGCATGGTGGACTTTGCCGGATGGGATATGCCGGTCCAATACGCGGGCCCGATGCAGGAGCATATAGCCGTCCGCACCCGCGCAGGGATATTCGACGTCAGCCACATGGGCGAGATCGAACTGAAAGGTTCGAGCGCCGAGGAGACGATTCAGAAGGTCACGAGCAACGACGTCCGGCGGCTTGCGATCGGCCAGTGCCACTACTCCGCCCTGACGACGCCGAAGGGAACCTTCGTCGACGACATCCTCGTCTACCGGATGGGCCGCGGGCATTTCTTCCTGTGCGTGAACTCCTCGAACCAGGAGAAGGACTTCGAGTGGATCCGGGATCATGCGGAACCGGGCACCGAGGTCCTGTTCCGCAGCGAAGAATTCAGCCAGCTGGCGATCCAGGGTCCGCGCTCGGTCGGAGATCCTTCAGCCGTTAACCGGCATCAACCTTGCGGCGATGAAGTACTACTGGTTTGCGGAGGGGAAGTTCGCGGGAATCGACGCGATCGTGTCGCGCACCGGCTACACCGGCGAGGACGGGTTCGAGATTTACCTCAGCCCCGAGAAAGCCCCTGGGGTCTGGACCCGGATCATGGAAGCGGGCGCGCCGTTACGGGATTCAGCCTGCGGGGCTCGCAGCGCGCAACACGCTGAGGCTCGAAGCCAAAATGGCGCTCTACGGCAACGACATCGACGACACGACCACGGTCCTGGAGGCGGACCTCGCCTGGATCTGCAAGCTCGACAAGGGCGATTTCATCGGCCGCGACGTCCTCCTGCAACAGAGTCGCACGGGCGTGCCGCGACTGCTGGTCGGATTCGAGATGATCGACCGGGGCATCGCCCGCGATCAGTACCCGGTCGATCCTGGACGGCCGGCCGGTTGGCGCCGTAACGAGCGGCAGCCCGGCGCCATTCCTGCAGAAAAACATCGGGCTCACCTATCTCCCGACCGGCCGCACCGCGCTCGGAACGGAGTTCGACGTTGTCGTTCGCAGCAAGCCGGTCAAGGCCCGGGTGGTCGCGACTCCGTTCTACAGACGGCCGAAGACCGCCTGAGCTTGTCCGACGACCGGCAGATTCGCCTTCATGTTGGAGCCGTTGTCCGGGCCCGAGGGCCCATTTCCGAACCGCCGTCAGCCAGACAGTGGAGGTCGCGAGATGTATCCCGAGGAAAACCTTTACACGAAGGACCACGAATGGGTGCTGGTGCAGGGGGACGTCGCCACCGTGGGAATCACCGACTACGCCCAGCATGAACTGGGCGACGTCGTGTACGTGGACCTCCCGGAAGTCGGCGACACCTTCGAGGCAAACGAACCGTTCGGCTCGGTTGAATCGGTGAAGGCCGTCTCCGAGATCTTCTGCCCGATCGGCGGCGAAGTCGTCGAGGTCAACACGAAGCTCGAGGAAACGCCGGAGACGGTCAACGAGTCCCCGCACCAGAAGGCCTGGATGATCAAGCTGCGCATTGGCAACAGCGACGAGCTGAAGGAGCTGCTGAGCGCAGAGGAATACGAGGAGTACCTGCAGGAACAGGGGAACAGCTAAACCCGAACGGGAGGGCGGGGAAAACTCCAGGGTTCCCCCGCCCTCCCAATCTGCTACTTCGTCCCGCTGTAGGCCTCCACCGGCGGGCAGGCGCAGATCAGGTGGCGGTCGCCGTAGACGTTGTCGACCCGGCCGACCGGTGGCCAGAACTTCTGGCCGCGCGCCCAGGGGACAGGATAGGCCGCCTGCTCGCGCGGATACGGGTGGTTCCACTGCGCGGCCAGCAACGCCTCGGCCGTGTGCGGCGCGTTCTTGAGAGCGTTGTCGCGCGCGTCCATGTGGCCGGCTTCGATCTCCTCGATCTCCTTGCGAATCGCGATCATCGCGTCGCAGAACCGGTCCAGCTCCTCCTTCGACTCGCTCTCGGTCGGCTCCACCATCATCGTCCCGGCAACCGGGAACGACACCGTCGGCGCATGGAATCCGTAGTCCATCAGCCGTCTTGGCCACGTCATCGACCTCGATCCCGGCATTCTTCTTCAGCTGGCGCAGATCGAGGATGCACTCGTGCGCCACAAGACCGCCTAGCCCCCTGTACAGCACCGGGTAGTAGGGGTCGAGACGCTTCGCGATGTAGTTGGCGTTGAGGATCGCGACTTTGGTCGCTTCGGTCAGACCCTGCGAACCCATGAGCGCAATGTACACCCACGAGATCGGCAGGATGCTGGGGCTGCCCCAGGGAGCTGCCGAGCCACCGGGCCGATGCCGTCCGGCCCGCCGACTTCGATCACCGGGTGCCGCGGGAGAAATGGGGCGAGATGCGGCCGCACGCCGATCGGCCCCATGCCGGGCCCGCCGCCGCCGTGCGGGATCGAGAATGTCTTGTGCAGATTCAGGTGGCAGACATCCGCGCCGATTTCGGCCGGTCGGCACAGGCCGACCTGCGCATTCATGTTCGCGCCGTCCATGTAGACCTGGCCGCCTGAGGCATGAACGGTGTCGCAGATTTCCCTGATCGCTTCCTCGAACACCCCGTGCGTCGAGGGATAGGTCACCATCAGGGCGGCGAGCTCGGCCGCGTGCTGCGCCGCCTTGGCCTTCAGGTCCGGCACATCGATGTTGCCGTCCTGGTCACAGGCGACCACGACGACGTTCAACCCGGCCATCACAGCGCTCGCGGGGTTGGTCCCATGCGCCGACTGCGGGATGAGGCAGATGTGGCGATGCCCTTCCCCCCGGGATTCCTGGTACTTGCGGATGACCAGCAGCCCGGTGTACTCGCCCTGCGAGCCTGCGTTGGGCTGCAGCGAGATGGCGGAAAAACCGGTGATCTCGGCCAGCCACTGCTCCAGCTGGCCGAACAGGATCTGGTAGCCGCGCGCCTGCTCGACCGGCGCGAAGGGGTGGATCTTGGCGAACTCCGGCCAGCTCACCGGGAACATCTCGACCGTGGCGTTCAGCTTCATGGTGCAGGAACCCAGCGGGATCATGGACGTCGTCAGGGACAGGTCGCGGGCCTGCAGTCGATGGATATAGCGCAGCAACTCGGTCTCGGAATGGTAGCGGTTGAACACGGGGTGTTTGAGGTAGGGACTGGTCCGCTTCAGGTTCTCCGGCAAAGCCGGGTCAGTCTCGTCCGCGAGCTCTTTCATGTCGAAAGGCAGCGTGCTGCTCGGCGAAAAAACCGACAGCAGGTCGCGCAGATCCTCTGCAGACGTCGTTTCGTTGAGACTGACCCCGACCGTTCTCGCATCCAGGCGCCTCAGGTTGATGCCCAGCGCCCGGGCGGCTTCTTCAACCTCGGCGCAACGGTTCTCGCCCGTCTCAACCCTCAGGGTATCGAATACGGCCTCCGGCGCCACGTTGCAGCCCAGCGCGCGCAGGCCGCGCGCCAGCAGGGCGGTCATGAACGGATCCGTTCGGCGATTTTGCGCAGACCCTCCGGGCCGTGGTAGACGGCGTACATCGAAGCCATCACCGCAAGAAGCACCTGGGCCGTGCAGATGTTGCTGGTGGCCTTGTCCCGCCGGATGTGCTGCTCCCGCGTCTGCAGCGCCAGCCGGAGCGCCGGGTTCCCGTCCGCATCCTTGGACACACCGACGATACGGCCGGGCATCTGCCGTTTGTACTCCTCGCGCGTGGCGAAGATATGCGGCGTGGGGTCCGCCGTAGCCGAGCGGGACGCCGAAGCGCTGGGTATTCCCGACGGCGATGTCCGCGCCCATGTCCCCCGGGGGCACAAGCAGCGCCAGCGCGAGCAAATCCGCGGCGACGGTGACGAGGGCGCCGTGCTCGTGGGCGCGCTTTACGAAGTCGCCGTACGGATGAACCGTGCCGTCCGTAGCCGGGTACTGCACCAGAACGCCGAAGACCGGCGTAGAGAAATCGAACGTCTCGTGATCGCCGACAATGACCTCTATCCCGAGAGCCCGGGCTCTGGTCTGCACGACCGCAATGGTCTGGGGATGGCAGGCGTCGGACACGAAAAATGCGTTCGCATCACTCCGGCTGAGGTTGCGGCTCATGTTCATGGCCTCGGCCGCCGCCGTCGCCTCGTCCAGGAGAGAGGCATTGGCGATCTCGAGACCCGTGAGGTCCGCGATCATCGTCTGAAAATTCAGCAACGCTTCGAGCCGTCCCTGCGAAATTTCCGGCTGATACGGCGTGTACTGCGTGTACCACCCCGGGTTCTCGAGGATGTTGCGCTGGATCACGGGCGGCGTGATGCAGTCGTGATACCCCATCCCGATGTATGAGCGAAACACCTTGTTCTGCGACGCGATGTCCCGCAACTGCGAGAGGACAACGTACTCGCTGCGGCTTGCTCCGATGTCCAGGGGCCGCTTGAGCCGGATAGACGCCGGAACCGCGGCATCGATGAGCGCGTCCATGCCGGGGTAGCCGAGGAAGGTCGCCATTTGCCGGATATCCTGTTCGCGCGGCCCGATATGTCGTCGCACGAATAAGTCGGGCTGGCGGAGCCGCTCTCGGAGCGAGGATTTCTGCTCGGAACCGGCCGGGTCGGGGGTCTGCATTTTGGTAGTCATGATCGATCCAAGGTTATGAATGCTTTCAGGTGAACTATAACTTTTACCACTCTTGGGCCATGCGGTGGGTTAAAAAGGCCACTCGCCCCTCGTGTTCACGAGCGGGAAGAAGCAGTGGCGAGGAACGCTTCTATGGCCGGCCTTGCGGGGATCGAGGATTGTGCACCCAGGCGCGTGACCGACAGCGCGGCGGCGGCATTGGCAAACCGGACGGCGCGGCGCAGGCCCGCCCCTTCGCTCAGCGCCACGGCGAGCGCCCCGTTGAAGACGTCGCCCGCGGCTGTGGTATCGACTGCCGTAACCGGGAAGCCGGGGATGATCTCCCGCCCGGCCGGCGACGCGAGAAACGCGCCTCTCGCTCCGAGGGTGATCAGCACCGTTTCGACTCCCCTGGACATCAGTGCGTCCGCGGCTTGTGCGAGGCTGTGGCCGTCATGGATTTCAACCCCGGTCAGCGCCTGGGCCTCCGTCTCGTTCGGGGTCAGGACGGAGACTCGCGCAAGGAGATCGGCCGGAACCGGGGCCGCCGGGGCCGGATTCAGGATCACGGTCACGCCTCGGGACGAAGCGATCTCGGCGGCCGCGAGCACGGACTCCATCGGGGTCTCCAGCTGCATGAGTACGATGCGCGCGGACTCGAGCGCAGGGGCGGCGCGCACGACATCCTCCCGGGTCAGACGTGCGTTGGCCCCGGGGGCCACGGCGATGCAGTTCTCGCCGGAGTCTTCGACGAAGATCAGGGCCGTTCCCGACGGTTCAGCCGCGTCCTGCAGGACGCAGCTCACATCGATCCCGTCCTGCTCGAAACCTCGCAGCGCCCGCTGCCCGAAGATGTCACTCCCCACCCGCGCCACGAACTGGACGCTTCCCCCTGCCCGAGCGGCGGCCACGGCCTGGTTGGCACCCTTTCCCCCGGCTGCCATGGAGAACCGGCCGCCCAGAATCGTCTCACCGCGCCGCGGGATCCGAGGCAGCTGGATGATCATGTCCGTGTTCGAACTGCCCACAACGACGATGTCCCGATGGGCCATGGTTCCTCCCGTTCCCCCCTCAGGTCAGGCGACCCGGGCGGCGATGATCAGGGCGAGCCCCGCGGCATATCCCAGGAACATCAGCGCGAGAAGGCCACCCGTGCCGGGGCGGGCCTGCTTGAATTCCTGCCACACAAACACACCCCAGAGCGCCGCAATCATGGTCGCGCCCTGCCCCAACCCATAGGAGATGGCCACCCCTGCCTGTCCCGACGCGATTATGCTGAACGACATGCCGACCCCCCAAATCGCCCCGCCCAGCACCCCGATCGCGTGCAGCCGCGGGGTGCCTTTGCGAAAATAGTCCGAGAATGGTACGGGCTCACCAACCAGGGGCTTCGCCATGAACAGGCTGTTCCAGACGAAGTTGGAAAGGAAAAGCCCGATGGAGAACAGGACCACGGCGGTGTAAGGGGTGAGTTTGCCGGCCTCGGGCCGAGCGAAATCCGAGGCCATCGAGGCCGCGACGAATCGGTAGAAGAACCCCATCAGTAGGCCGGCCAAAATGGACACAGCGATCCCCTTGCCGCTGGTCTTCATCCCGACGGAGGGCAGACGGCGGTAGGCCAGCGCGTCGACCACGACCGCCAGGGTCACGCCCGCCACCCCCAGGAACAGCAGCGTGGGATCCCCGACCGGATCGGCGACGTAGTTCGTGAGCACCCCTATAACCAGAGCCAGCCCTATCCCAACCGGAAACGCGACGCTCATGCCGGCGATGTCGATGGCAGCCACGAGCAGGATGTTCGCTATGTTGAACACCACCCCGCCGATAAACGCGGATCCCAGCGCCGGCGCGCCAGCCTGGGCAAGATCTGCCGCAAAGCTCCGCCCCTGCGTTCCGATGCTTCCGATCGTACAGGCGAGCGCCAGAGAGACCAGGACGACCCCGATGGCGTAATCCCAGTAGAACAGTTGGAAGCGCCACTCCTTTTCGGCGAGTTTCTGCGTGTTGGCCCAGGAACCCCAGCACAGCATGGTGACAAAACAGAGGGCTACGGCTACCGGATAGGACTGCACGATGACCATGATCGCCTCCAGTCGTGCGCGGCGGTAGCGCACTTCGGGTCGGTTCGAGTTCGATGGGCGGCCTTAACCATACTCCAGGAACGGCGGCGGACCAAAGCGCAAAGAAAGGGCGGGCAAACGTCTGAGGAAAGGCGGTTTCGGACTATTTTCTCCAGCCCCGGACTGGCTGGCGGTGTAAAATCCGCGTTGTCCACGCCAGCGCGACAAGGGCGCTCGCAGGAGCGATCATGGCCAGAAAAGACAAACGCAGGTGGCACAGGAACAGGATTCACCGCCGGCAGCCACCGGGGTCTCCCCCCGGCACACTGGTTCCCGACCCGCAGGCGCCGCACCCCGATATCAAGGTTATGGCTTACGGGCCCAACGGCCTCGTGGAGCGCACGCTGGACAAAGCCGAAGACGTCCGCGAATTCGTGGGGGTCTGGCCCGTGACATGGGTGAACGTGGACGGCCTTGGAGACGCAACCACGATCGCCCGGTTCGGTGCCTTGTTTAAGCTCCACGTGCTCGCCATGGAAGATGTCATCAATGTCCATCAGCGAGCCAAGGTCGAGCAATATCCCGACTACTATTTCATCGTCGGCCGCATGGTCGAGATCAGCCAGCGCGTGGAAACGGAACAATTGAGTCTCTTCCTGGGCAAGAACTTCGTCCTGACATTCCAGGAACTCCCCGGCGATTGCTTCGATCCCGTCCGGGAGAGGATACGCAAGGCCGGGGGCCGAATCCGAAACGCAGGGCCGGATTACCTCGCCTACGCGCTCGTGGACGCTTTTGTAGACCACTATTTCCCCGTCCTCGAGAAATACGGCGAACAGCTGGAGTCGCTCGAAGACGAGGTGATCCTCAGCCCGCAGCGCGGCGTGATATCCCGCATACACGAGGTCAAGCGCGACCTGCTGACCCTCAGACGCGCAGCGTGGCCGCTGCGTGAGGCACTGACCACCCTGTACCGTGAAAGCACCCCGCTCATCACGGAGGAGACCAGGCTTTACCTGCGGGACTGTTACGACCACACCGTGCAGATTATCGACCTGCTGGAGAATTACCGTGACATTGCCTCCAGCCTGACCGACATCTACCTGTCGAGCGTCAGCAACCGCATGAACGAAGTCATGAAGGTGCTGACCATCTTTACCGCCATCTTCGCCCCGCTGACCTTTATCGCCGGCATCTACGGCATGAACTTCAACACGGACAAATCACCGTTGAACATGCCGGAGTTGAACTGGTACTGGGGGTACCCGTTCGCTCTGGGGCTCATGATCCTGCTCGCGACCATCATGCTGATCTACTTCGGGAGGAAAGGGTGGCTGGTGTCGGACCCACGCCCCGTCCCCAAAGACGAACGCGACTGAGCAGCGGCG
Organism: uncultured Acidobacteriota bacterium; assembly: GCA_963773605.1. GTDB lineage: Bacteria > Acidobacteriota > UBA6911 > UBA6911 > UBA6911 > CAVZBT01. The sequence continues at coordinate 92,817 of CAVZBT010000013.1, read as the reverse complement.
GCACACCGCTGCCGTTAAACGGCGCCGCCCGGTCCGCCGCCGAGAACTTCGGCGTCACCTCTGGCCCGCAGGCTGTCGTAGTCGGGTCCGCCGGTGCGCCCGTAAATCCACCGGAACACCGCGTCGTCCCTTTCCTCATCCGCACGCCTGCGCCGGCGCAGCTCCTCCAGGTTCCTTTCCATGATCCGCCGCAGGTCGTCCATGAGCCGGTGCCTGTCGGCCTTGCCATATGACGAGAGGTCGATGGGCGCGTCGATCTTGATCCGGATGACCGATCCCGGATTCACCTGCAGCGTCTTGGGCATGATCACGCGGTAGCTCCCCTCCAGCGTTACGGGGACAAGGGGTACACCGGTTTTTAGCGCCAGCGCGAAAGCGCCGCTGCGGAAACTCCCCAGGTCTCCCGTCCGGCTCCGGGTTCCTTCCGGGAAAGCGATCGCGTGGACTCCGGCCCGGATGATCTCGGAGGCTTCGATGATGCTTCGGGCGGCCTCACGCGGATTTTCCCGATCTATCGGGATGTAGCCGGAGCGACGCATGTGCCAGCCCATGAAGGGCACGTTGAAGAGGGATTTCTTGGCCACCCAGCGGAACTGGATCGGGAGGTGGGCCGAGAGCGAGAGAATGTCGTGCAGCCCGCTGTGATTGGCAGCCAGGATCTGCGGGTGCTCGCGATCGATGTGCTCCAGCCCCTCGATTTCAACCCGGGCGCGGCTCAACCCGAGATTGTCCAGCGACCAGCGTTTCATGCAGAAGTGCTGCAGCCTGCCGGTCCTGGAGAAGATGCTGCCAAAGATGGAGACGGTGGCCCAGAACGCCGTGCTCAGGCCGCACCCCGTCCAGCACCAGGATGTAAAAACGCGGGCCCTCAATCGTTCCATACCCTGAGCCTATCCAGAAACCGGTCGCCAGTCCAGCGAGCTCAGCGGCGTCGCTCCGGCAGCACGCCGGCTGGTTTCCTGGAGTGCCAGAAGTAGTAGACCGGGACGCCGGTCAACACGATACCGAGACCCGGCCACGTGAACGCAGGCTTCACCCACAGCAGGTCCAGCATCACCAGGGCGGCGAGCGCGATGTAGAGCGCCGGCAGGACAGGATAGCCGAATGCCCTGTACGGCCGCTCCAGATCCGGACGCGTTTTGCGCAGCACGAACAAACCTGTGACCGTCAGGACATAGAACAGCAGCGCGGCGAAAATGACGTAGTCGAGCAGATCGCCGTAGGTTCCGCTCAAGGCAAGCAACGCGGCCCAAACCGCCTGGAGCACAAGCGAAAAAACGGGGGTGCGGGATTTCGGCGACACCTCGGCCACCCGCCGGAAGAACAGGCCGTCCCGCGCCATCGCGTAGTACACACGAGCGCCGGCCAGGATCAAACCGTTGGTGCACCCGAACGTGGAAATCAGGATTGCTACGTTGACAAACGTCAGCCCCCCCGATCCCATGAGCACCTGCGCCGCAAGCGTCCCGACCCGGTCTTCCGGCGCCGACGCGATCGCCTCCAGCGTCAGTGTCCTCAGGTAGACGTAATTCGTCGCGAGATAGATCAGCGAAACGGCGGCCGTACCCAGGAATAGCGAAAGCGGCAGGTTGCGCTTCGGATGCACGACTTCGCTACCGGTGAACGTGACGTTGTTCCAGGCGTCGGAGGAAAAGAGCGAGCCGACCAAAGCGCCTCCGAGCACGGCCAACACCCCGAGGTTCAGGTCCGCCGGCAGGAACTGCGTGAAATTCGCCGCGATCGCCGCCGGGTTGGCGGGCCGGAGAAACCCCGCCACCACCAGGGCCAGCAGCCCGCCCGTCTTGGCCACGGTGAAGACGTTCTGCACAATCGCCCCTTCGCGCAGCCCGCGGCAATTGACCCAGGTGAGCAGCGCGATCACCGCGATCGCCGACAGTTGCAGGCTGGACAGGCTGTAGCCGAACGGAAGCGGCACGAGGATGCGTGACGGAGACACCCAGGGAACGAACAGTCCCAGGAACTTGGCGAACGCGACCGCCACGGCCGCAATCGTTCCGGTCTGTATGACCAGAAAGAGCGTCCACCCATACAGGAACCCGAACAGCGGTCCGAAGGCTTCGCGCAGGAACACATACTGCCCGCCCGCCCGCGGCATCGCGGCCGCCAGTTCCCCATAGCTCAGAGCCCCCAGCACAGTCATCAGGGCGGTAATCCCCCAGGCCAGCAGAAGCAGAGCGGGAGAACGGAGCGACCGCGCCATGTCGGCCGAGACTATGAAAATGCCCGACCCGATCATGCTGCCCATGATGATCGTGGTGGCATCGAAGAGCCGGAGCCCCTGGACGAGTTGGGCCCCCGCGGCCACCCCTGGCTGCACTTGGCGATTCTTCCCCATAGGTTTCAGCGGACCCCGCATTATATCTGCGCGACCAAAACAAAAGCGAAGACTGAAATCCTTCAAGCCAGAGAACGGAGCCGGTCGGTCGCACCCCGCCATATGCTAACATTACATCAACAATTTCCGACGGAGGGTCCATCGATGAAACGCCGCCACTTCCTGCAATACGGCGCCCTGACGGGAGCTGCGTTCCTGCAGGCGAAGAACTTCCCCTTCCACCTGTTGGCCGCAGAGACAAAGAAATCCGCCCAGGACATCGTCACGCTCGGCCGGACCGGCATCCGGCTCTCCCGGCTGGCGCAGGGGAGCGGCACGATCGGCTACCAGGGGAGCTCAAACCAGACGCGCAAGCTCGGCATCCAGGGATTGGCGGAACTTTTCCGGGCCGGCATGGATCAGGGTCTCAACTTCTGGGACACCGCCGACGGCTACGGCAGCCACCCACACGTGCGCGAAGCCCTTAAGACCGTGCCGCGCGACAAGGTGGTGATCATGACCAAGACCGCCGCGACGACCGAGGCCGAAATGCGCGGCGATCTCGATCGGTTCCGCAAGGAGATGAACACGGACTACATCGACATCGTCCTTCTGCACGCCGTCACGGATCCCGCCTGGCCGGAGAAGAAGCGTGGCGCAATGGCGGTGCTCAGCGAGGCGAAGGAGAAAAAGACGATTCGGGCCCACGGGCTGTCGTGCCACAGCATTGGCGCCCTGAGAACGGCCGCGGCCACGGGGTGGGTCGACGTCGACCTGGCGCGTCTGAATCCGGCGAGCGCCTACATGGACGCCGATCCCCAGACCGTGATATCGGTGCTGAAAGAAATGAAGGCCTCAGGGAAAGGGATCATCGGGATGAAAATCCTCGGCCAGGGCAAACTGCGGGACACCGTCGACACGGCACTCCAGTACGCGCTCGCCCAGGATGTGCTGGACTGCTTCACCATCGGCGCCGAGAGCATCGCCGAGATGAAGGATCTGGTCGCCAAGATCCCTGCCGCGAGCGTCCGCGGTTGATGGGGGAACAGGGAGGCAACATCTCAATCAGAACGGCGACGGCCCGGCTGTGGGGTAAGGTGGCCCGCTTGCCCCCTAGCGTTCGATCTTGAACCCGACCTTGACCGTGACCTGGAACTCGACGATTTTTCCCCCCTGGATGCGGCCGCGCTGCTCCACCACCTCGAACCAGTCCATGTGGCGCACCGTGAGCGACGCTTCTTCCACCGCCACCCTGACCGCTTCCGCAAAACTCGTGGGCGACGTCCCGACGAGCTCCGTGATTTTGTACGTTCCGGGCATGAGCCTCCTCCCTGTTGTGCAGATCATAGCAGACGCACGGTGCTCGCCGCGGATGCAATTTTGAACCGATCCCCAACAGGCCGCAGGTGTGCTATAACGGCCCTGCCGCAGCCGGAGTGCGGCATGAAACTCAAAGGAGCGTGCGATGAACAGTGCCATCGGGATCGGGATTATCGGCTGCGGCAATGTCGCCCGGATACACGCCGAGGCCATCAAAAGAGTTCCTTCTTTGCAACTCGTTTCCGTATGCTCTCGCTCGGCGGAATCGGCCAGGAGGCTGGGCAGGGAGTTCGACGTTTCGTCCTGCGCCGATCTCGGGGCTTTCTTGGCCGACCCGGCGGTGCAGGCCGTCTCGATCTGCACCCCGAGCGGCACCCACGCCGAAATCGGGTGCCGCGCAGCTCGCACGGGCAAACACGTCCTGGTCGAGAAACCCATAGACGTGGTGCTGGAAAACGCGGATACCCTGATCGGCGCCTGCCGGGAAGCCGGGGTGAAACTCGGGGTTTCGTTCCAATCCCGTTTCCTCGACGCGACCCGGATGATCCATTCGGCCGTCACGCAGGGCCGGCTCGGCCGGCCCGTGATGGCCAGCGCATACATCAAGTGGCACCGCACCGCCGAATACTACGCTTCCGCAGCCTGGCGCGGCTCCCTGGCGCTGGACGGCGGCGGCGCGTTAATCAACCAATCCATCCACACCGTGGACCTGCTCCTGTGGACGATGGGACCGGTCGCGGAGGCGACCGCCTTTTCAGCCAGGCGCGCCCATCCGCAGATCGAGGGCGAAGACACGCTCGTCGCGGCCCTCCGTTTCGGCAACGGCGCGCTCGGGGTCATCGAGGCGGCCACGTCCGTCTACCCCGGGTTCAAGCGGCGCCTGGAACTCACGGGCACCGAAGGTACGATCGTACTCGACGGGGACAACATCTCCACGTGGGCCTTGCGCGACCAGTCCCCCAACCCGCTGCCTGCCGCGGCGGACATCTCCGACGGCTCGGGGAATGCGATGGCCATCAGCTGTGAAGGCCACCGGAGAATCATGGAGGATTTCTCGGAGGCGATCCGCGAGGACCGGGCCCCTTACGTGGACGGGCAGCAGGGCCGTACGTCGCTGGAGCTTGTCCTTGCCATCTATCGGTCGGCGCGCGAGGGCGGGCATGCCGTCACCCTCGGCGGCAGCGGAGGCGGGGCCTCGCTCCTGTGATCCTGTGATCTGATCCCGTCTGGAAACACCTTCCGACCGGGCTCACATCACCGGGCCGATGCGCCACGGCACGAACTCTTTGTGCCCGAGCACTTCGCTTTTGGTCCGCTCCCCGGAAGCAACCCTCACGAGGTGACGGAAGATCTCGATCCCCTTCTCTCGGATCGAAACGGGACCGTCGAGGATTTCTCCCGCGTTGATGTCCATGTTGTCGGCCATCGTGCGGTACATGCGGCTGTTGGTGGCTATCTTGAGGACGGGAACGATCGGGAAACCGATCGCCGACCCGCGTCCCGTCGTAAACGCGATGAGGTTGCAGCCGCCGGCGGCGATCCCGGTGATGGAGACCGGATCGTAACCGGGCGTGTCCATCACGATCAGGCCCTTGCCCGTCACCGGTTCGGCGTAGTCGACGACCCCGGCCAGCATCGTCGTGCCCCCCTTCATGACGGCACCCAGCGATTTCTCGACGATGTTGGTGATGCCGCCCCGAAGGTTCCCGGGGGCGGGATTGCTGTCCAAGGTGGCGCCGAACCGGCCCACGTACTCCTGGTACCGCCGGATGACGAACAGGAGGCGCTCCGCGGTCGCGCTATCGACGGCCCGCCGGGTCAGAAGGTGTTCGGCGCCGTAGATCTCGGGCGTCTCGGCCAGCACCGCGGCACCGCCCGCAGCGACGAGCAGGTCGCTCGCGAAACCCAGTGCGGGGTTGGCCGACACGCCGGAAAACGCGTCCGACCCCCCGCAGTTCAGGCCCAGGAGCAGCTCTGCGACCGGCTGTTCGGTGCGCGCGCAGCGCTTCGCCTCGTCCACCAGGTCACGGACACAGCGTGTCCCCGCCTCGATGGTCTTCAGGGTGCCGCCCTCCTTTTGGATCTCGAGTGTCGCGAACGGCCGCACCGGGGCAAGAAACGACGGCTGGGTGTAGCGGGCGAGGCTGTTAATCTCGCAGCCCAGACCAACGAGCAATACGGCAGCGACATTCGGGTGCAGTGCCATCCCCTTGAGCGTACGCTCGAGCTGCACGACGTCGGGACCGTCGTGGTGACCGCAACCGTCATGGTGCGGGAGCGCCACCACACCATCCACCCCCGCAGAACGGCACTCCCGGAAAACGTCTGCAATCGCCACGCAGACGTGGCTGGAGCAGTTACTGGTGGGAACCACCGCGATATAGTTGCGCGTCCCGACGCGTCCGTCGGCCCTGCGGTAGCCCAGGAACGAACGCGGCAGGTCGTTCGGGAATGCGGGCGGTTGCGGGCGCTCCAGGGTCTGGACGTGATCGCTGATTTCGTGCGCCAGCCCTACGTTGTGCACATGCACCCAGTCGCCTTGCCGGATGTCACCCAACGCCACGCCGATGGGCTGAGCGTACTTGATCACCGGGGATCCTCGGGGGATCAGGCGCAGGGCGAACTTGTGCCCCATGGGAACGCTTTCGCGCAGGAAGAATGCGCGCTCACCGGCGGAAATTTCGAGCCCTCGGGCGAGGTCCTTCCGGGCGACCGCCACGGCGTCTCCCGGGGAAAGGACGATGGCGGCATCCGCGAGCCGCGCGCGACCGCTCACTTCGGCGCGGGGTTCCCCGGTCGAAGGCAGAATCGGGAACGGGTCTTCACTCATTTTCGATCCGTCAGGCTCCGGCCCGCGCCGTTGCCGGCTTCACGCGATAGAGCATTTCGCCGGCCTTCGGAACCAGCACGATACCCTCAGCCTCGCGGCCGCGCCAATCGTCAAGGTTGATTTCGTCCGGGTTCACGTACCCGAGGTTTACCCGCCGGCAGCGTTCCTCAGGAATGCGCGTCGCGAGGGTCACGCGGATACGCGGCGTTTCGATGCCCGTCGCCGCCTCGTACTCCCCTATGCCGCGCAGGTGTGTGCTGTGCGCCAGCACGCCGCCCGGGTAACCCTTGAACCTGTCCCACTGCTTGAGGAAGTAGTCCCGGACGTGATAGCCGACCTCATCGATCAGCTGCCCATGGGTGTAGCTGATCTCCTCGATGTGCGGCGCATAGACGATCACTTCGCCGCCTGCGGCAATCGCAGGCTCGAGCTTGTACATCCCCTTCGCCGCGGTCCAGATGTCGTCGTACATCCTCGGCATCACCGACAGCACGCGCCTGAAAGGCTTCTCCACCCACTGGATGTGGATCTGGCCCGACAGGTCCGCGGCGGCAGCGTAGGCTTCTTCCGGCGACCCGGCAAAAAGACCGGCGAGACCCTCGCCTTTGACCACCATCGCGAAACAAAGCTTCTGCCGGTCGATAAAGGAAGCGGCCCGGTCGATCACCCGCCGGACTGGCGTGTACTTCGTGCCGATCACGTCGTAGCTCGTGATCACGGCACCGAGCCAGTGGGAGAAGTTGATCACTTCGGCTCCGCCTATGCCGGGGAAGAAGTACTTGTTCCCGCCCGAGAACCCGACCACCTCGTGAGGGAACGTGGGGCCGCAGACGACGATCCGGTCGTAGTCGAAGACGAGCTTGTTGAGCCGGACGTCGACGGACTGGCTCATCAGCCCGCCCGTGATCTCTTCGATCTCGGAGGCCGAAATCGTCCCGACCTTAGCGAACGTTTCGGGCAAGTCCCAGCGGTGGTTGAAAATCCGTATGGCCTTGAATCGACCGCCCCTCTCCTGTGCGGTCACGCCCACCAGCCTGTTGATGGCGTCCTCGCTCAGCGCCTGGTGCGTCCCCAGTGCGACGAGGTAGTCGAGGCGGGCCGCTCTGGGTGCGATCTCGTCCGCAAAGATCCGGAACATCATCGGGATCGGGGCCGTGCGGGTCGTGTCCGGGATAATCACCAGGACGCGCTTCCCCTCCAGGTTCGCACCCGAGATGGTCGAGGCGACCACCTCGCGCACCTCCCACTCCGTCATCAAGCGATCGACATACCCAACACCTGCGGCCATAACTGCCTCCTGTAAGCCAAAGCTCGCGAACTACACCCCCGAAAACGCCGAAAATCCGCCGTCCACGGGCACGACGATCCCCGTGACGAAAGCCGAAGCCGGCGACAGCAGCCACAGGACGGTTCCCAAAAGGTCCTCGGGCTGGCCGAACCGCGCCATCGGCGTGTGGGCGAGGATGCTTCCCCCGCGGGAGGTCAATGCGCCGGTCTCCTTGTCGGTGAGCAGGAACCGGTTCTGATCCGTGAGGAAGAACCCCGGGGCGATCGCGTTGACGCGCAGCCGCGGCGAGTATTCCTGCGCCAGGTGGACAGCCAGCCATTGCGTGAAATTGCTCACCCCCGCCTTGGCCGCGGAGTAACCCAGGACGCGCGTCAGCGGCCGGAAAGCGTTCATCGAGGATATGTTCAGAATCACACCTTCGCCCTGGTCCGCCATTTTTCGGGCAAAGATGCGGCAGGGGAGGATTGTCCCCAGCACATTCAGCTCGAATACGAACCGCAGGGCGTCTTCCGGAACGTCGAAAAACGACCGGGTCTCGCTGGTCGTCGCCTCGGCCTTGTTGCCGCCGGCCGCGTTGATCAGGCAGTCGATCCGCCCGAACGACTGCAGAACGGCGTCGCACGCCTGGTTCAGGCTTTCCGGCTTGAGCACGTCCACGAAAGAGACCATCGCCTTTCCAGCCGATGCTTCGAACCGGGGCTTCAGGCGGTCGGCAAGTGCCGGTTCACGGTCCAGGAGGGCAACGTTGGCGCCGCATCCGACCAGCGCGCAGGCGATCTCGCCGCCAAGAATGCCGGCACCTCCGGTAATCACAATCGATTTGCCGGTAAAGTCGTACATCGCGGTCAGTTCCGCAAGGTTCATGAACGTCTCTCCAGAGGGGCGCCACCCGGGGGGCAGGCGCGGATTTCACTTGAACGGGTCCAGGTGCTTCCGGAAGTGCGCGCGAAGCATTTCGTAGTAGGTTTCCTCGCACTCGCGCAGGGTCGCGAAGAACCGGTCACGGAACGCGGGGTCCTGAATGACGGATCCGAAGGTGACGTGCAGGATCTGGCGCGCGTCGAACTGATCGAGCAACGTGGGCAGCCGCGGGTCCGGCCAGCTCTCCACCTGCGGGACCCGCCCGGTTTCGGCGGAAACGTGATAGGAAGCGCGGTCGACCGGGTAACGTTCAACCGCGAACCGGACGATTTCCCTGAACAGCGCCGGGGCTTCGGCGGCGACCGTGCGCAACGCCTCGAGGTAACTGGTCCCGGCCGTCTTCAGGTGGACGAGATCGCCCGCCAGTTGCGCCGCGATCGGGTAGATGGCGAATTTGTCGGAACCGGAGTGCAGACTCAGTTTGTACGGCCCGAATGCCCGGGCTATGGCCAGATGGCGGCCGAACGAGGCTTCGAACTCCGCGACGTCGCCGATGTAGTCCACGCCCTTTTCGAACCGGCCGACATAGCGCGGCGCCAGGCTGACCCAGCGGACCCCCAGCCTGCGGAGTTCGTGGGCGATGTAGACATGTTCCGCGGGCGTGGTTACGCTCTCGGTCTCGTCCACGCTCATCTCCACCTCGAATGGCTGCCGCGCTGCAGCCGAGAGGTGCCGGTATAGCGTGGCAGTGTGGGCGACGGCGCGTCCGTACTTGGCCGCAGCCCGCAGGAGTTCCACTTCCGAGATATCGATGCGGAACCGGTCGAGCTCGACCGGGTGGTTGAGCAGGCTCCGCTTCAGATCCGCCAACGAACTCTCGAGCACACCCCAGGGCAGGGCCTCGACCATCGCGGGAAGAGTGCCGGCCTCGACGGAGTCCGCGGCGTTCGCCACGAATTCACCGGGATCGAACGTGAAGAACGTATAGCCGGCGGCAGCGAAGGAGTCGACGTCGGCGGTTCCTTTGAGGTGGTCCGCATCCGCCCCAAACCCGGCCTGCCAACCCTCCTGGAGCACACCCCACAGCGCGTCGTCCATGACGTGCTGCGGGGTCCGGCCCGTCCTTGCATTCTCGCGCACCGACTGCTGCGCCAGAATCGCTGCGATGCCGGTCTCCCGGATCGCGCGCACATGCCCCGGGGTGGCCAGGCCAAGCCGGTCGCCGCAACCGGCAGACTTGCGCAACCCGAGCGTTTGCGGGACAAGAAACGGCAGCGTGGCGCGCGCAGCCGTGGCGTTGCCGGCCGTTGTCGGGCATGTCATGACCAGGGCCTCGCTGCCCCACAGCGTCGCCCGTTTTGAGCTTCCCTTGAAACCGGCAGCGGCGCCGCCCGTGAAAACCAGCCCGAGGTATTTGTCGAGGCCCCGACGCCCCAAAAACGCGACGCATGAATCGGCGGAGACGATCGACCGCGGGTAGACACTCAGCTCCGCGACGCGCCCGAGTTCGTCGACAAGACGGGCCCACTCCGGATCAGACGGTGAGTGCTTCGCAAATGCCGATTCCATCGTCATGGATATGCCCTCGAATCCTTCTATTCTAGGGAACTCGAGCACAAATTGCACGTCCGCCGCGATCCCGGCGATCCCGGCGGCGGTCGGACAACAGGCTCGTGCGGAAACGCCTGGGGCGGCCGAGATGCAGAGACCGCTAAGGGACGCCGTGAAACCGGTTGCCACGATGTTCTTGTCGGCGCAGTCTCGCGGGCGCTCCGCGGCCCTGCGTCGAGGACACCGTCGGCCCCCGACAAGCCCTGTTCCGGTTAGCCGACAGAGGACATCGGACCTTTGGTGTAGTATAGCCACGACCGGAGGGTCCCCATGGACACCGCAACCTTCCTGCAGATCACAGAAATCAGGTTTCGCGCGACACGCCGGGCACTGGAATCAATCCCCGACGACCGGCTCGATTTCCGCCCGGTGCCCGAAATGATGAGCGCGCGCGATCTGGCCCTTCACATCGCGGGCAACTACAGTTTCCTGGCGGCCGGCCTGGGTGAAAACCGATGGAGCCTGGAGTCGTTCGCCGTCGCGGGCTCGTTCCAGAACACGGGCGAGATCATGGAGGCGTTCGACGCCATATACAGAAGGCTGTGCGCGCAGCTGGCTTCGTTTCCGGACGACGGGTTCGACCTGGTCGTGAAACCATTCGGGATCGAGCAGAAGATCTCCTCGATGGCGCGCGACGTGGCGGAACACGAGATTCACCACCGCGGCCAGCTCTATGTCTATCTCAGGCTGATGGGCATAAAGCCGCCGGATCTATACGTCTGATCCGAGCGCACGGAAGGGGTCTATTCGACCGTCGGGTACGGTTCCCGGAAGACCGAGGGACGGAACCACCACCAGCCGAACGGCCATTTTCGGACCATGGCACGGCCGTAAATTCGCCCGCGGGGCACGACGAGATTCCCCCGGCGCGCATCCACAAGCCTCCGATCCTCCGGCAATATCATGTAGTCGGACGGGGCAAGATGCGTTTCCGGCACCGAGACCACCGCCCGGAACTCCGGCGTGATGTACGGCTCCGCCCACCACTGACCGTCGATCCGCAGCTTCCCGCCCGCCAACCCCACGGTGTCCCCGGGCACCCCGACGATGCGCCCGACCAGGAGTTCGCCTTCGCGCTTGCCGAAGATCCAGGAATGCGGGGCCTTCGAATCGGCGCCGGTCTGCCCCGGATCGGCCGTCGCCGGTTCGAAGGTAACCAGATCGAAGCGCTCGGGGGCATGCGACCGGTACGCGAGTAGATCGATGTGCATCTTGATTTTCGCGTCGTGGCGGCTGTCGCCCGAGAGGTCTGCGGTCACAAACCGGGCCATCCTTTCCGACAGTATCGGCTGCAGGCAGGCGAAATCCGTTTTCGCCTCGGCGAAAATCGTGTGGGCGGCCACGCCGGCCAGAGCCCCGATCAGGATTGGACCGATGAAGATCGAGACGAGGATTTTGATGTCGCCGAGCGTGTAGACTACCCTCAGCGCGAGCACCATGAGGATCACGTTCCAGACAAACAGGGCGATTCCGGTCGCGACGAGAACGCTTATGGCGACGACCCGCAAGGAGTGGACGAAATAACCCATCTGCTCCGGCACAAGGAGGAACGCGGCCGAGGCGAACAGCACTGCGCCAAGCGCCGGGACGCCCGTGTACCCGAAGACCACCACCAGGTCCCGGAAACTCCCGTGCGCGGCGCCGTAGCGGCCGCGCCCCTCGAACAACCGGGCCACCACGTGCACGGACAAAACCTTCAACAGGGCTAGACCCGTGGCCAGAACCGCCGGCAGCAGAAAGGAATACCCGGGGAAAGGATCGCGCCTGAAGAAGATGGCACCGGCGAAGGTGAACCCGAAATACGCGGGAAGAATCAAGAGCACGAGCGAGCCCCATGCCGCATCCCGCTCGTGAATGACGGAAAACCGCCGGCGCGGCGCTACGATCACGCCGCGAATATCGGCCAGGAACTCGACCAAACCCAGTCTCTTTTCGTTAGCCATGCCGTTTCAGCCTTAGAGTACCTGCCTGAGAATTTCCAGCATCTCGTTTGTTTTCGGGAGCAAATGGTCGAGACGGAACAGCGTGATCGTCCGCTCGGAGGCGAACGCGAGCGCGGCCGCGACATACCCCATGGTGGGGAGCGGGTTCTCGAGCGCATAGTCCCACACCGGCCTGAAGATCCCCGACAGCGAGCCGAACCCCGCGCGTCGCGGCCGCTGCCGGTCGGCACGGGACATTTCGAGCAGGCGGGCTTCGTTTTCCCGCCACCACTCCTCCGAGGGCTCCTCCACCTGCCATTTCAGGACCTGTTCACGGAACGCGGCATAATCGTGAAGCACGGCGGCGCACTCGGAGCAGGATTCGATGTGGCGGGCCGTTTCACGCGACAAGTCCGGCCCATCCTCCCCGAGGAGGTGAAGCAGCAGTTCTTCTTCGGTGTAATGACGTTGGTCCCGTTTCATCCGGCTTTTTTCGACGCGCGCAGCGCCCGCCTCACGGTCTGGGTGGCGCGGAAAAGGGAGGTCTTGACGGTCCCCAGACTGCAACCCTCGATTTCCGCAATCTCATCGAGTTTCAATTCCTGAAAGAACCTCAGCACGAAAACCTTCTTCTGCAACTCCGGAAGCATAGCGGTGCACCGGCGCACTTCCGCAAGCTGCTCCCGGCCCTGGACTTCCCGATAGGGAGAACGCATGACGGCGCGTAGCGCGTTCTCGCGCAAAAGCCGCTCGGGCGACCGCTCCGGGATCTGCTCCTCCGACCGCCGGTGGCGCTGGCGCCACACATCGATGGCGTGGTTGGCGGCCGTGCGGAAAAGCCAGGTGGAGAACTTCGCCTTGCGACGATCCCACTTACGCAGTGAACGGTAGACCTTGACGAAGATCTCCTGAGTGGCGTCCTGGGCGTCCGCGGTGTTCTGGGTAATCCGGTATGCCGTGGAATACACCGGCCGGCGATAGCGTTCGTAGAGCTGGGAGAAGGCATGCTCCTCTCCTCCGAGTGTGCTCTCCACCAGCTCCTCGTCGGGTATCATGTTCGTCATCGGATCCACACGCGGCGAGAGGCCTGGCCTGGACCTCGGCAACGTTAGTACGCCTGGGCGACTCGGCAGGTTGACATCATTCTACAGATGCGGGCGGCTCCTGGGGCGCGGCGCCCTGTCGGCACCGGGGCCTCGGGTGTCCGGTTCGCCGAGAAACTAACCGATCGGGCCCTCTTTTTCAACAGGTGTGGCGGCAGCGGGGCGGATGGATCGGTCCCTCCGAGTGTGTTACTGTGTCCGGACTTCGGGTCCGACCCCGACCGGGCCCGGCGCCCAATCCGCGGAGGCTCCCATGGACTTGCTTCCCAGGGCGGAGGCCGAACAGCGCGTCCGCCGCTTGCAGTCGTGGCTCCGGCAGACGGAGACCGACGCCGCCTTCGTGTATCAAAACGCCGACCTGTATTACTTCTCCGGAACCGTACAGTCGGGACTCCTCTGCATTCCGGTCGCCGGCGAGCCGCTGTATGTCGTGCACAAGAGCCTGCGGCGCGCGCAAATCGAGTCTCCATGGGGCAGGCTGATCCCGATGGGGGACCCCAGGACAGTCCCGGACATCCTCGCCGGCGAGGGGCTGGGCAACCTGCAGCGCGTCGCACTCGAAATGGATGTCTTGCCCACCCAGCATTTTCTGCGATTGCAAAAAGTCTACCCGGGAATCCGGTTTGTCGACGGCTCGGATGCGATCCGCAGGATCCGGATGATCAAGTCACCGGCCGAGGTCGACCGGATACGGCGCGCGGGGCTGATCTTAAGCCGCACCCTGGCCGAGGCCGGCTCCCGCATGCACCCCGGGATGACCGAGCTCGATCTCGCCGCCACCGTGGAATCGTCGCTGCGCCGCGAGGGCCACCCGGGATTCACCCGGATGCGTATGTTCAACGGCGAACTTGCCTTCGGCACAGTTTCGTCGGGCCCAAGCGCCGCTTACCCGACGTGTTTCCCCGGCCCGGTCGGCTATGTCGGGATCAGCCCCGCCAATCCTGCGGGGGCAGGATGGCGCAGACTGACTCCGGGGGAAACCCTGATGATCGATGTGACGGGAGGGCACGGCGGCTACATAGCCGACAAGACCCGAACCTACGCACTCCGGCAGGCACCCGCCGACATGGCGCGCGCGCACTCGGTCGTGCTGCAGATGATGGCCGGGATTGAGGAGAGACTCCGGCCGGGCATGCGGTGCGACGAACTCTACCGCTATGCCCTGGAGTACATCCGGGACACGCCCTATGCGCCGGGCTTCATGGGTACGGGCGACAGCCAGGTGCGCTTTATCGGTCACGGTGTTGGGCTGGAGCTCGATGAGTTGCCCGTGCTGGCATCCGGTTTCGATATCGAGCTCCAGCCAGGCATGGTCGTCGCCCTCGAGCCGAAAATCTTCTTCCCCGACCGGGGCGGTGTGGGTATCGAAAACACCTACCTCATAACCGAGGCGGGCTGCGAAAACCTGACAGTATCGCCCGAGCACATTATCGAGGTGGCCGTGTAGCGGTGGCGGATTGAGAACGCTTCTCCGCCTCTTCGAGCCAGCCGCGGCGCAGTTTCTCGGGCGGCACACCCGATGTGTAGGGCTTGATGTCCAATACCGGGGTGCCGTCGAGCATGTCCACCCCGCGTAGTCGCAACGCGCGGCCCTCCCGCCCCAGCAACTCGACCACCGAAAGGCCGATCGGGTTTGGCCGTCGCGGTGAGCGCGTCGAGAACACACCGTGCACCCTGTTGTCGGTTGGAGGAGCACCCACAAGTTCACAACCCTGGGCCCGGTCAAATACCCAGATGATGAACAGGTGGGAAAACCCCTCGATATCGAGGAGACCCGGTTCGAATTCCGGGAGCAATTCCAGCAGTCCCTCGGCCGTGTGCTGCGCCCCAAGGCCCTTGGGTATGTCCGCGGCATCCCGGTATGGGCTCCGAATATACCCGATCGGTTTACAATTCCACTCGGCCATCCCATCCTCCCGCATCGGAAATACGTGCTTGCCCGCCGGCGCAACGCACTTCGCCCCGCCATACTATAGGGTACCGTCGATTGACTTGGCTGGGCAAATCGCTCAGAATCGCGGGACTTGGGGTTCCCTTTGAGCACGGTTCCGAGCATGCGCGAGAGGTTCAAATTCTGGTTGGTGTCCTCGATCGGTTACTGGGCGATGCGCGCCATCGGCTGTACCCTCCGTTGGGAAGTTGATGGCTGGGAAAACGTTTCTGCAGGTGAACCCACCCGGGGGGCCATCCTCGCGTTCTGGCACGGACGGATTTTCCTCGCCACGTATTACTTTCGGGGCCGCGGCATCGTCGTCATGACGAGCCGGAACACGGACGGGGAATATATTGCCCGCGTCATACGCCGCTTCGGGTACGTTCCTGCGAGAGGATCTTCCAGCCGCGGGGGGCGCGCCGCGCTGGTCGAGATGGTGCGGGCGTTGCGCAGCGGCGCCCACGTCGGCTTCACCATGGACGGCCCGCGAGGGCCGCGTTACGTGGCAAAACCGGGAGCAGTGTGGGTCGCAGCCAAGACGGGGCGCCCGATCTGCCCCTTTCACCTCTGCGCCGAGCGCAAATGGGTGCTGTCCAGCTGGGACCGCTTCCAGATACCCAAGCCCTTCACGCGCGTGATCGCCATCTTCGCACCCCCGATTTTCGTCCCGAAAGACGCGCGGGAGTCTGAACTCGAGCGATATCAGGCACAGCTGCAGCGAACTCTGGAGGCTCTCCTCGAAAAAGGCGATTCCTATTGGTGTAAACGGGTTTAGCTCATACGGGCCAATGCGTGCTCGACGCGGCCCGCGGGATTTCGCTCACTGGGTGGGTTTCACGATGCGCCCGGCGGCGGTGGCTGGTTTCGGGCGGGGGCGGGCCAGCTCATCCGTGTGCCGCCGCGGCTTCACTTCCAGCAGCCCGTCGACGGTCTTCCGCAGGTCCTTGTGCTTTGTACCCGAGACCCCGAGGAACTCCTTTACCAGTTTCCCTTTGGGGTCGATCACCCACGTCGTGGGAAAGATGACGATTTGGCCGAAGGCGTCCAGCTGCGCCGCGTCGGCGGCGGCAACCGGGTACTCGATCTTCAGGCGCTTCGCCGCGGCAGCCACTTCGCGGTCGCTGCCTGATTCCACGGCAATCGCGACCAGGACCACGCCCTTCCCCCGGTAATCGCGAAACAGGGCGTTGTATTCGGGGATTTCGACCAGGCACGGCTTGCACCAGGTACCCCAGAAATCGATGATTGCGATCTTCCCCTCGAGGTCCCTCGATTTCAGTACCTTGCCGTCGGCAAGCCTGATCTCGAAACGCGGCACGCTGCGGCCCTGAGCAACCAGAGACAGTGGCGCCGCGAGCGTCGCCAGGACAACCCACGTCGAAAGGAGAACCGCTTTGGGCATAGGAATAGCCTTAAAAGGCATCACCGGACGTACCGCAAGGAGGCCACCGTAGCCTCGATCTCCTGGCGCGGCAGATCGCTCAACAGGACATACCGGAGCCGGTCAGCCGTCCAGGTGTGGACGCTATAACGACCGACGGTGCCGTGAGCCGCGCTGCCTGAGGAGATCAGTTCTTCGTCCATCGTCAAACCCGCAAGAGACATCGGGCGTTCTGCAGGCTGCTGCAGCAGGCACAGGCTCCGCCGGTCGCCGGCATAAACCAGTCCCAGGCTGCCGCAGCAGCCGGAGTCGAACACCATGACGCTCTTCAGGCTCATCCGGGCAGGCACCTGGGACGGGCACTTGTAGTCGAACGCCACCCATCCGGGACCAGGCTGCCCTCTGAATGGAAATTCCCGGAACCTGCCGGAATAGCGGGCGCGGAGCGTGTCGAGCGGATCGGGGCGGCCACCCCGTGGGCCGGCACCCAGATCCAGCGTGCAGTCACCGTCGCTGGAGAACGCGCGCCAAAGCAGATTGTGCAGCGGAGAACGAAAGACGACACCCGTCCCAAGCAGCAGCGCCAGCGTGGCTGCGGCGAAATGAAGCCGGGCAGAAGTGCGTCCTCCGGCTGCCCCCACCGCATCGGCGAACGGCGACATGGATTGCGGCCTCGTTAAGGGAGTGAGGTCTGCGGGCCTATAGATGCCCGCCAACTCCGCTCCGCGCTTCACGCGCTCCAGTTCGCGGCAGCAGCGCGGGCACCGCGCGACGTGCGCGGATACATCCAGTTCCGTGTGCGGATCCAGTTCTTGGTCGTGGAATGCCGAAATCAACCTGCGCGCCCGTACGCACCACATGCACTAAGACTCCTGGAGCAGCGGCTGGGCGGCCGGGTCGAACAGATCGATCAGCGCTTTCCGGGCCCTGTTCAGGCGGGAACTGATCGTCCCCATACTCAGGCCGAGCACCGATGAGATCTCACCGTAGCTCAGCTCTTCGAGGTCTTTCAATACCAGGACGGCTTTGAGGTGCGGTCTGAGGCGGGTAATGGCTTTTCGTATCTGCGCAGCTTTCTCCTCGGCAATCAGCCTGCCCTCGGCGGACTCGTCGCTGCTGATCAGGGCGCTGCCGTCACCCTCCTCCAGGGTCTCGTCGATCCCCGTGCTGCGGAGGCCGAGCTTTTTCCAGGGCTTTCGGCTGTGATCAATGCAAGTATTGACAGCAATACGGTAGATCCAGGTTTTCAGAGATGAGCTGTTGTTGAACGCATCCAGGCTCTTCCAAACCTTGGTGAACACTTCCTGAGTCACATCCTCGGCGTCCTCGGGATTGCCGAAAAACTTGAGGGCAATCCCATATACCAGAGCCTGATACTCGCAAAACAGCGCCTCGAAGTCGGAGGCGTCATGATACGCCTGCCTGCCGCCCGACGTATCGTCGACACCTGTCATGCCGTCCAGTTCGTGAAGCAGGGCTTGCGCTTGTATACGCATCGGGTTCCTGACCGCCGGATGCCGGCCGGCGCTGCACTGCCGATCGGGTCACGACCAATTCGGTTTTATTTGAATCTCCGCAGGACCGGACAGGGGGAGGGGCTCCGGATTCCGGCGCGCCGCGCGCACCGGGTCGGGATATCCTGCGGTTACCGCTTCCTACCTTACCGAGTCTCCACCCTGCGCCAAATTTTGCAATTTGAGCAAGGGAAGAGCATTATATGCCTTTACGCTGGAATTACCACAGGAAAAGTGCGGCGGAGCTGTTTCTGGCTGGTCCCTGCCCGTCAAGCACCAAGCCGCCCTAAAATCAGGCAGATTCGGGAGTTACTATGCCCGGTCCGATACCCCGCACCTCGCGACAGGTGGCACTTCTTACGATTCTGGCCTGGCCCCTGGCCACTCTTTCGGGTCGCCGGCCAGCCACAGTCTCACTCTCCGTCCCAGACGGCTTGTGATTCCCTGATCCCGCTTCGCGTTGAACTCGTGCCGCTCACCGAGCCGAAGCCCGGAAACGTCTTCCGGCTTCAGGTCGAGGTGCAGTCCGGGCTGGACCCGGACCAAGTCCGCTCTTCGCGCATTGAGTACCAGATGCCCGATCGGCTGAGGCGCACGCTGGCCGCGGCACAGGACCGCGACATCCCACTAAGACAGGGGAGAGGCCGGGCGCAGCTGGCGGTCACCATTCCCGACCGGGAACCCTACGAGATCAGGGCTCGGTTCATCGTTGAACTCAGGGGCGGAGGGACTGTCTCCCAGACCGCCGCGCGATGGGTCAACGTCGGACCGGACTACCGCCCGCAGGGGATGGTAGGACGCGCCGTGCTCCCGGACGGCGCGGGAGTCCGTATTTACCAGGGCGTGACGACGAGGTAGCGATGATGATCCGTCCGGCTGCCCTAAGACTGGTCGCTGCCCTTTTCCTTGCCTCGATTGCCGCCGCAGCGCCGGCTTTCGCCCAATACACCGTTACGGGTAAGTTTTTCTACGAAGACCGGGAATTCGATATCAACGGTTTCACCGGCCGCAATCCCGCCCGCCCGATCCGTTTTGCGGAAGTACAGATCATGGCCAACGGCGCGACGCTGGCCTCCGGCGCCACGGATGCTCAAGGGGAGTACGCGGTCGCCGTCCCCGGGTCGGTGAGACAGCCGATTGCCGCGGTCTGCATCGCCCGGGCCTCGTCCGGTTCGGGCTTGCTCCTGAGCGTTCGAATCGCCGACGACAACTTCGGTTTCGGCGATTACTACTCGGTGTCGTCGGACACGATCGAGACCCCGGGTACGGGGATCATTCCAATGGGTGTGACGCTGGCCCCTTCGAGCAACGATAGCGGCAAGGCATTCAATATCTGGGATGTCGTGGTCGATGGCCTTGAGTTCATCGGGTCGGCGGATGCCGCGGGGAGCCGCCCTGCGGCCGAGTTGACCATGCTCTGGCGGCAGACCCAGTACCGGTCGGGCTCGTATTACGAAAGCGCCTCGCCTAAGTACATCTATGTGGGTGTGCGAGCGGCGTACGACGACACCGTCATCAGCCACGAACTCGGGCACTATGTCGACGATCTGTACTCGAAATCCGATAGTCCCGGCGGGCAGCACTTCATCGGCGACAACAAGCAAGACATCCGCCTGTCCTGGGGGGAGGGCCTCGCCACCTTTCTCGGGTCGAGCATGCGCAAGTTCAAGGGGTATCCGCGTCCCGAGATCTATCTGAGTACTGACGGTGAGAATCTCTCGTTCTCATACGAAATCGAGAGCCTGACGGGCAACGTCACGCTGGCCAGCAAGAGGGGGAGCACCAACGAAGTTGCCGTAACCGCCGCCCTCTGGGATGTTACCGACGGCGCGACCACCAACGACGACACGCCCGGCGCAGATGACGACCCGCTCGAAAGGCCCTTCCGGGAAGTCTGGAAGGACCTGGCCACCTATTTCCCTGCCGTGGACACCCCCGGCCTAAGTATAGAAGACTTCTGGAACGGCTGGTTTGCGCCGTCCGTGAACAACGGATTCGTTACCGAGATGCAGACGGTCTTCGCTTCCGTCAACGGCATCGAATTCGTCCCCGACCCGCAGGAAAGCGACAACTCGACCGCAGGTGCTGCCCTGGCCGCGGTCGGCCACATCCCCGCGCTGGAAAGCGGCGTAAAGGTTCTGATCAACGAGATCGACATGGGCCGTCTGGATGCCGTCGAACTCTACAACGCCGGCAGCCAGGAAGCCGACCTCTCCGGCTGGAAGGTACTCGGGCTGGCCAAGGGGTATGACCCCGCCACATTTGAGATCCCGCCGTTTAAACTCGCGCCGGGGGCATTTGTCGTATTGTCGGAAACCTCGGGGGACGACTCCGAGACGATGCTGTATTTCGACACGAATGTTTCCTGGGCCAATGACGCGGAAGGCTCCTGCGCCCTTGTCGACAGCGCAGGCAAGACCAGGGATTTCGTCCGCTGGGGCCGTTCGAAAGACCTGCCCCCGGATGGCCGCGAAGCAGCCGGCGCAAACCCCGCAGCCCCGCCGGCCGGCAAGACGCTGGCACGCCCCATTACCCTGCCGGCAACGGACACCGCATCCGATTGGCGCGCGCAAGACCCGTCCCTCGGGACCTACAACTTCGGCGCGGGCGAGTTGCACCACACGTTTTACCCCGCCGGCGACATCGACTACACGGGCTTTAACGCCACATCGGGCATCGCATACCTGATCGAAACCGTGAACGTCGCAAACGGCGGCGCCGTGGTCATCGACGTTCTGTCCGCCGACGGCACGGAAGTGCTCACATCGACCGAGGCGGCCGATGCCGCCAATGGGGCCCGTATTCTGTGGACCGCACCTTCTTCCGGCAGGTACTTTCTGCGCGCACGCCGCTATACCACATGGAACTACGCTGAGTTCGGTTCGTTTGACGTGCGGATTGCGGCCCGTGAACCCATCACCGTCGCAAGGTCGGGTGGGGGCAGGTATGCCACGCTCGGCGAGGCGGTCACGGCGGCACGCTCGGGAGACACAATTGAAATCCGCGACAGCGCAACGTATCGCGAGATGCTGTCCATCACCGGCAAGAACCTGACGATCCGGGCGGCGGCAGGTCAGAGCCCCGTCCTGGACGGCTCGGCCGCCAACAACTTGCCCACCCTCTCGATTGCAGCCCAATCCGCCCGCATCGAGGGGCTCAGGATACGGGGCGGCGCGCCCGTCGTGCTCGTCTCTTCCGGGACCACGACGCTGGTCAACGCATCGGTGTTTCGGTCCACGGGTGCGGCAGGGGATGCCTACGGCATCCGGGCATCGGGGCCCGACAGCGTCGTAAACCTGGTGAATTGCGTCGTCGCTTCCAACGGCAACGCCGGGCTGGCGATTTTCAGCAGGGCATCCGCCCGCGTGGTGAATTCGATCCTCTCCGGCAACGCGGGCGGGGACGTGGCGGTCGACAGCACCTCGGGCACCATCGCGGTTAGGAACTCCGTCGTCGCGACCGGTACATTCACAGCTCGAGACGGCAACATCCAGGGGAGCCCCGGGTTCTCGGACACCAACGGCGACGATTTCCATCTCCAGTCCGGGTCGGCGGCAATCGACAAGGCCGATCCGAACGCGGAAGATGCCCCCGCGCGCGACGGCGACGGGATTGCCCGCGATGTCGACGGTGACGGGAGTGGCTCGGCGGCACCGGATATCGGCGCGTACGAGTATCTGCCGCCCTCGGCGCTGGCTTCCGCCGCGGTATTCCCGCAGTTTGCGGTCGGGGGGTCCTACGAAACCTCCATTGTCGCAATCAACCCCGCGGCGCACGATTCGGCAGCCCGGGTGCTCCTCACCGCCTCGGATGGCGGCCCGATCCCTGCAAGCACGTTCAGCCGATCCGGGGTCGTCGGTAACCCTCCCATTGCCGGCCCTCGGGACGGCCCGGCTTCAGTCCGGCGCGACGGAAAACACGCTGACAGGATACGCCCGCGTACTCACCACCAGCCCGGGCGGCGGAAGCATCCTGTTCCGACGGATTGCTGGAGGCCGCGTCCTGAGCGAAGCGGGAGTCGGAGTATCGAAACCGGCGAGAGCTTTCCGGATCTATATTGACAATGCCAACAACGCCTTCTCCGGCTACGCAGTCGCAAATCCCGGGACGCTTCCGGCGCAGGTGCGGTTGACCATGCGCCGTTCGGACGGGTCCACTCTGGGCACTCCACGGACCTTCACCTTGTCTGCCGGGCATCATCTCGCCGAGTTCGCCTTCCAGAGGTTCACCGAGGATCTGAGGGGCCTGGAAGGGACGCTCGAGTTTGCCGCCGACCAGCCGTTGTGGGCCGTGGCCCTCCGCTACGACAACCCGGAGCAGGATGCATTTTCCACCATACCGGTCCTTGCGGATGAGGCGGCGACCGAGCTCTACTTTCCGCAGATCGCCGACGGCGGTGGCTACCGGACCACTTTCGTTCTAATCAACCCCGCCCCGTCGACCGCGCATGCCCGCATCGAGTTCTTCTCGAGCAGCGGCTTGCCGCTCGCGTTCCCGATAGGAGGCGTCACGAAACCGAGCCACGACGTCACCATCCCGCGCGACGGCGTCTTGTCATTTGCGACCGACGGCTCTTCTGCCGGTACGGTGACCGGATGGGTCCGGGTGACTTCCAGCGTACCCGTGGGCGGTTCGTCGATCTTCCAGGCGGTTTCCGGAGGCCGAATCGTGTCGCAGGCCGGGGTCGCGGCGTCCCCTGCGGTGCCCCGCTTTACGAGTTACGTGGAGAGCCTCGGCTACACCGAATCCGGCCTGGCCATCTGCAATCCGAGCGGGCGCGCCGTGCGGCTGACCCTGCGGCTGCGCAATGCCGGCGGAGAGATCGTCGCGTCCGACAGCCTCCTGCTCCCTCCGTTCGGCCACGTGGCGAGATTCTTCAACGAGTGGTTCCCCGATGCCTTTCCGGAGTTCCAGGGGACCCTCGAGGTCGCTTCCGGCGTGCCGGTCGCGGGGGTCGCGTTACGCTACGACAACTACCTGGCCGACGTGTTCGCAACGATCCCCGTGGTCACGATCCCCTGACCCGCCTCGAAGGGGGCACAAACGTGCCTCTACCCCGACTTTCATGGCGGGTGAATTCCGCGGCGAGTTCCTTTAGAATAGGCCGGTTCGCACCAATCCTGATGCTTGCCGCCGCCGGGGGCCACATGCCACGCACCAAACCGCGCCTGCTGCTCGTCGCTTGCGCTACGTTCGTCTTTCTCATGTTCGTGTCCGCGCCGGCTTTCGCCGACTACACCGCTACGGGCAGGTTCACGTATGAAGACCGTGTGTTCAACACGACGGGTTTCACCGACGAAGTGAGGTATCTTCCGATACGATTTGCCGACGTCAGAATCGTCGCGGCGTCCACGGGCACAACGCTCGCCACCGGCGCGACGAACGCCAACGGCGAGTTCTCCATAGTCGTTCCCGGATCAACCGCACAGATAATTCGGGCGGTCTGCGTTACCACGTCGAGCGCCACCCCGGGGCTCCTCCTCGACGTGCGAGCCGCAACAAGCAACATCTCCTCTTTCGGCAGCAACTACAGCATCGCTTCCGCCGATGTGGGGGCCACAGGCAACAGCCCTGCCGGGATGGGGACGCCTCTCGCCCGGGCCAGTTCGGATGCCGGGCGCGCCTTCAACATCTGGGACGTCTGCTACGACGGCATGGAATTCGCAACCGCCATGACCGGGAGTTTCCCGCCGATCGGAATGACGATGCTCTGGAGCTCCAGCCACCCCTTCGCCGGGGCGGGCTCCTTTTACGTCAGCGGGACCGGCCGGTACGCCTATATCGATACACCCTCATCTCAGGACGACCCCGTCATCGCTCACCATTTCGGTCATTTTCTCCTCGACGCCTACTCGAAGCAGGACGAACCCTTTCCGGAGCGGCTGCCGATCTTTTCCTTCGACGGGGACAGCGATCAGGACCTGCGGCTCGCGTGGACCGAAGGAGCGTCGATGTACCTGGGCGCGATGATCCGGAAATTCAAGGGGTACTCGCGGCCGGATTCCTATTTCACCAGCATCATCAACTCGAAGGCCGTTTTTTCGACCGAGATCGAGTCGCTCGCCACTCCAAGCCCCAACCAGATCAAGAGTCGACGCGGCGCCGCCAACATGCTGGCCGTGGCCGCCGCCCTTTGGGACATCACCGACGGTCCGGCATCCGACGATGCGTCGCCGGCGTTCGACGACGACCCGCTCCAGAGGCCCATCGAAGACGTCTGGAGCGTCCTGACCGTGGTTTTGCGCAACCTGGCTAACGCTCCCGTCACGGTCGAGCGGTTTTGGGACGGGTGGTTCGCCCAGGGTAAAGGAGCGCCGGCGGAGATAGCGAACATTTTTGTCGCCTTGAACGGCATAGAGCTGGGCGCCGATGCGCAGGAACGGGATAATTCGACCGCCGAAGCCCCCGTCGTGCAACCGGCGGCGCTCGCGCTGGCCGGCGGGCCGCGCGTCGTGATCAACGAAATGGACACCGGGCTGGTCAACAGCATAGAGCTGTTCAACGGCGGTGATACCGAAGCCGACCTGACGGGCTGGACGGTCGTCGCCAGCAGGTCTGGTGCGGTGACGGCGCGGGTGGAACTGCCTTCATTCAGGCTGAAACCCGGGAATTTCGTGCGCCTGTCGGAAACCGGCGGCGGCAACGGCAAGTACTTCCTCTCCTTTAACACGGATTTCCCGTGGATGCCCGGGCTGGATGGGGCCTGCTCGCTCCGGGACCGCGGCGGCGCCGCGCGGGACTTCGTCCGCTGGGGCGATTCCGCGGAGTTCCCGGTCGGCAACTGGTCCGGCCCCAACCCGGCCTCGCCGTCGTTCGGCAGGACCCTCGGGCGGAGCTTCTCCGGCGTCGATACGGACTCGGGGAGCGACTGGACTTCCCAGGACCCGAGCCCCGGGACCTTCAACCTCGGCGGCCCTGAAAAGCACCACACCTTTTACCCGGCGGCCGACGTGGACTACGTCGCCATCGACGCCACCGCCGGGCGCATCTACGCGATCGAGGCCCTGAACCTCGGCAATGGCGCGGACACCATCCTGCAGCTGCTCGCCCGCGACGGGGTTACCCCGCTGGCTACGAGCGACGACGCCGGACCAGGCCGCGGGTCGCGCATCGGCTGGCCGGCCCCCGCCTCCGGCCGCTACTACGTCGCGGTCCGCCGTTACGACGGCGCTTCCAACCCCGCCGAATACGGCTCCTACGACCTGCGCATCCTGGAGAGCGCCCTGCCGATCTCCATCGCCGGCCCGGAAACCAGAACCGTGAGCAAACCAGGGGGCGGCGGAATGTACGCATCCGTTTCGGCTGCAGTGGAGGCTGCGGGCAACGGCGACGCCATCCAGATCATCGACAGCGGCACCTACACGGAGGCCGTCACCGTAAACGGCAAGAGCCTGGTCCTCAAAGCCGCCTCCGGCCAGCACCCCATCCTGGACGGGCGCTCGATTTCCGCCGCGGCAACCCTCAACCTGAGCAACAACAAGTCGGCCCGCGTCGACGGCCTGACCGTCTATGGAAACACACGGGCCGTGCAGATTGCGGGGGGGCCGGCGACCATTGCGAATACGGTTGCCGCCCTGGCTACCGGCGGTCAGTCGGCGGACGGGATCGCGGTCTTCGGTCCTTCGGGCAGCGCAACGATAGTCAACTGCACCGCATACGGCAACTCGCAGGCGGGCATAGCCGTCTACAGTTCCGGTACCGCCAGGGTGGTCAACACCATAGCCTACGGCAATACCAAATTGGATATCGGCCACGACACGGACACCCCCGAGGCCAACCTGACCGTGAAGAACTCCGTCGCCGCCAGGAGCGCATATCCCGGGAAGGACGGCAATATCAACAGCGACCCCCAGTTCGTGGATGCGGCAGCGCGCAATTTCCACCTGCAGTCCTCGTCGCCCTGCATCGACAAAGGGGACGGCAGCGACAAGGACCTGCCCGCCGCCGATGCCGAGGGGTTCCCCCGGAGCCTGGACGGCGACGGTGACGGCGCCGCGGCGCCGGACATGGGCGCGTTCGAGTACGTCTCCCCGACCAGCCTCACCTCCAAATCCGTGTTCCCCCAGGTTGCCGCCGGCGGGGGCTATCGCACCACGATCTTTGGCGTCAACGCCGACGCCCAGTCGGCCCTCGTTAACCTCACGGTCACAAAATCCGACGGCAGCGGTTTCCCCGTGACGATTGGAAACCAGACCGCCAATACCTTCAATTTCCTGCTCGCCCCGGGCGGCACGGTGCGGATGGATGCGACCGGGTCCGGCAACGACACCGTCGTGGGTTACGCGAAATTCCTCAGCAACCTGCAAGTCCACGGCAGCGCCCTGTTCCAGACCATGAACGGGAGCCTCGTCACCAGCGAAGCCGGCGTGGGGCTGTCCAAACCCACGAGGAACTTCACTGTCTACGTCGACAACCTGAACCATGCCTACTCGGGGTATGCCATCGCAAATACCGGCAGCGAACCGGCCAACCTCACCATGACGCTGCGTGACACGTCGGGCCGGACTATCGCGACCAAACCCGCGGAGACGCTTTACGGCGGCGGCCACTTGGCGCGCTTCGCGATTCAGGACTTTGCGTCCTCCGATGCCTTTGAAGGGAGCATAGAGTTCAGCAGCGACCGGGACGTTTTCGCCGTCGCGTTGAGATATGACAACCGCGCACAGGACGTGTTCTCGACGATTCCCGTTCTGGCCGACGAGGCGTCACAGATACTGTATTTCCCGCAGGTCGCGGACGGAGGCGGCTACCGCACGAACTTCATCCTGGTCAACCCGAGCGCCACGGCGACGACGGCGCGGCTGGAGTTTTTCGGCGACGACGGCAGCGCCCCTGTCCCTGCCCGTCGGCGGCACGGGCAAAGCAACCCTGGACGTCGCGCTGAGCGCGAAGGGAGCGGCGCGGTTTATCACGGACGGCACGTCGCCCGGGGTGAAAGTCGGTTGGGTGAAGGTCACCTCTCCGCAGCCGATCGGCGGTTCCGCCATTTTCCAGACGGTTGCGCCGTCCGGGATCACGTCGGAGGCCGGCGTTTCCACATCGCCCGCAGCGACCCATTTCACGACCTACGTGGAGAGCCTCGGGTTTGCGGAATCAGGACTGGCCATCTGCAACCCCAATGCTTCGACCGTGGGAATCACCCTTAACCTGCGCGACTCGGCAGGCAATGTCGCGGCCACCCAGGGCTTCAATCTGGCGCCCCGCGAGCATGTGGCCAGGTTCTTCACCCAGTGGTTCTCCACCGGTTACGGGGAGTTCCAGGGAACACTGGAAGTGATCGCGACGGCGCCGGTGAGTGGCGTAGCTCTGCGCTATGACAACGAGTTGGCCGACGTCTTTGCCACGCTACCTGTAATCGTTATCCCGTAAAGGCGGGTTCGGCACCTAAAACTGCTTTGCCACGGAAATCACGGCGCGGCCGGGGGCCACAACCAAGTGCGGCGGCTCGACGCCGCTTTGGTGGTGGCTCCTGGGCGCCGCTCCTATCCGGGTCGGACCGTGTCCTTCGGTGTCGTCCGCCGAAGATGCGTATCCGGCGGTGAAGGGCGGCGTCGAGCCGCCGCACTCCAAATTGCGCTGTTTCACTACGGTTCCCACAGCGCCACAGAACTTTCGCGTGTCTTCAGTGCTCTCCGTGGCAGGTTTTGGTATCATGCGAACCTCAGCCTCACATTCGTAGTGGAAGGAGGAGTACCCGTATTCCGCCCAGAATCAAATCTGCCCATTCCCTCCGCAGGGCCGATCCCGATGCGCCTCGCCAGTTGAGCTTGATGGACTCTCTTCCGGCAAAAGCCGCGCAGAAACGGGACACGCGTCGGGTTCCGGAGGCAGCGGCCGCTCCCCCTGAGCCTGCGCCCACGGTCTCGCGCCGTGAGACGGCCGAAAGCATGGCCTCGCGCCAGCGTGAGATTTCCGTATCGGAATTCTTCACCAAGAACCGCCACCTCCTCGGGTTCGACAACCCGCAAAAGGCTCTGCTCACGGCCATCAAAGAAGCAGTGGACAACTCGCTCGACGCCTGCGAGGAAGCCGGGATACTCCCTGTCCTGAGGGTGGAGATCCAGCAGCTCGCGGAGGACCGGTTCCGCATCGCGGTCGAAGACAACGGCCCAGGCATCGTCAAGGCCCAGATCCCGAAGATTTTCGGCAAACTGCTTTACGGGTCGAAATTTCATGCTCTGAAGCAGGCCCGAGGACAGCAGGGCATCGGGATTTCGGCAGCCGGGATGTACGGCCTGCTCACGACGGGTAAATCGATCGTCGTCACCTCGCGCACCGCGCCGGACAAACCGGCCCACTACTACGAGATCCAGATCGACACCCGGAAGAACACCCCGCAGGTCCTGACCGATAGCGCCGTGCAATGGGAACCTCCGCACGGCACGCGGGTCGAGATCGAGCTGGTCGGCACCTACAAAAAGGGCCGGCATTCGATCGACGACTACATACGTCAAACGGCCATCGCCAACCCGCACTGCGAGATCTTCTTCTCCTTCCCGGGCGGTGCCGGGAGCTTGCATTTCCCGCGCGGTTCCGACGCACTCCCGCCCGAACCGCGGCAGATCAAGCCTCACCCGTACGGCGTCGAACTCGGGGCGTTGATCAAGATGATGAAGGAGACCACCGCCCGCCAACTGGCCGTGGCGCTGCAGCGCGACTTCTCGCGCGTCAGCAGCCGCGTCGCGCTGGACATCTGCAAAGCGGCAGGCCTGAGGCCGAACTCGAACCCGCATGCAATCGCGGCCAGCGAGGCGGAACAGCTGTACAAGGCAATCAGTCAGGTGAAAATCATGAGCCCGCCGACGAATTGCCTGTCCCCGATCGGCGAGCAGCAGATCCTGGCGGGGCTGAAGAAGGAAATCGATGCCGCCTTCTTCACGGCCATCACCCGCGCCCCTTCCGTCTATCGCGGCAACCCGTTCCAGGTGGAAATCGGGATGGCGTACGGGGGGAAGTTGCCCTCCGACGAACTCATCGACCTGCTCCGTTTCGCCAACCGGGTTCCGCTGCAGTATCAGCAGGCGGCCTGCGGGATCACGAAATCCGTCCTTGCGGTCGACTGGCGCAGTTACGGGCTATCGCAGTCCAAGGGCGCCTTGCCGCAGGGGCCGCTGGCGCTGTTTATTCACATCGCATCGGTGTGGGTCCCGTTCACGTCGGAGAGCAAGGAGGCGATCGCCGCCTACCCGGAGATCATGAAGGAACTGCGGCTGGCCCTGCAGGACTGCGGCCGCAAGCTGGCGTCCCACATCCGTGCCCACCGCAGGGCGGTCGACGAGGAAAAGAAGCGCTCTTACATCGAGAAGTACATCCCGCACATCGGGATTGCACTGCGCGAAATCCTGGGGCTGTCGGAGAAGGCGGAATCCGATCTGGTGGTCACCCTGAAGGATGTTCTGGAGCGGAGCCGGTCCAGGGACGCGGTGCAGGAGTAGCCCATGGCCAAGAAAAAGAGCCCGAAAACCGAAGCCGCCGGGGCCGTCAACCAGAAGGTGCTGGCCGCGATCGACGCCTCCGCCGCCGAGATCCACAAGAAGATCATGGCGCGCAAGAAACCGACCATGAAGTTCCCCGTCCGCTCGCTGACGAATGTCCGGTACACACCCCAGCGTGGGTATTTCGAGATCGCCGGACAGCAAAAGGAGCGCACCCTCACAGTCAACACCGTCAAGACCTTCGCGCAGACCCTGCGCATGGTGGCGCTCTCGAAAGAGCTGGTCGCAAACGACGACATCGCCACCAAGAGGGAGGCGTACTACGTTTCGAAGAACTGGGAGGACGCACGCTTTAACGAGCAACCCGAATCCGACACCGTGATGGACGACGTCGAAGCATTTTTCGCGGTCAATCGGGAACAGCTTGGGTTCATACCCGAGGAGAAGGGGGGGACGTCGCAGGGCGCCTCATCGTGCTCGATCGAGACCGGGACACCGGGAAAATGCTGCGCATCGACTGCACGAAGTTCGGCTCGGGGGCCTACAGCGTCCCAATTTCGGTCGAGGGTCTGCAGTTCGAGACCTCTGCGGACTTCATCCTGGTGATCGAAACGGCCGGGATGTTCCAGCGCCTCGTGAAACACAACTACTGGAAGAAGGCGAACTGCATTCTGGTCAGCATGGGGGGAGTCCCGACCCGGGCCTGTCGCCGGTTCATCCGACGGCTGGCCGACTTCAAGAAGATCCCGGTGTACGTCTTCGTGGACGGCGACCCGTACGGCATCACCAATATCTACCGGACCCTCAAGGTCGGGTCCGGGAATGCGGCCCACCTCAACGAGTTTTTCTGCGTGCCGCAGGCGTCGTTCCTTGGTATCACGCCGCAGGACATCGTCGACTACAAGTTGCCGACACATCCGCTCAAGGACGTCGACATCAAACGCGCTCGGGACGCGATCAAGAACGACCCCTTCATCCGGCACCATGAGGCCTGGGTGCACGCGATGGAGCAGCTCCTCGCCATGGGGGTGCGCGCCGAGCAGCAGGCCCTGGCCAAGCACGGTTTGAATTACGTCATCGACACCTATCTTCCGCAGAAGCTCCGCCATCCCGAGCGGTTCCTGCCATGACACCCCGGCGCACGTCCCGCGCCGAGTCCGGGCAGACGGGGCGCAAGCGCAAGAGCGCCCGCGCCACCGCACCCCGCGCCGGCCACCCGGGGATGGGCGTCGCAGACTTGTTCCTGCTCGGGGCGCCTCCGTTCCCGGGGATCCGGTTTTGGCCATACCTGGCGCCGTTGCTGGCGTTTGCCGCCGTCCTCTGTTTCTGCAACATCCGGTCGCTGGACCTGGGGTGGCATCTCAAGACCGGGGAGTGGATCTGGCAGAACCGTTCGATACCAAAGCAGGACCCGTTTTCCTACACCGCTGCCGGCCAACCCTGGGTTTCGCATGAGTGGCTGTTCGGGCTCATAACCTATGGAGCGCACAGGATCGGTGGACCGGCAGCGCTCGTCGCGGGCAAGGTTCTCCTCGTCGCGCTGCTGCTCGGCCTCGCCGCCTGGGTTGCGCGTCTTAGGAGGGCTCTGCCCGGTCCCACGCTCCTGGTGCTTGCGGCCGCTTACACGATCTCCCGTATGCGCTTCACGGAGCGGCCGGAACTCCTGTCGATCCCGCTCGCGGTGATGTTCCTCCTGGTGTACGAGAAAAGCCGCACAAGGCCGCGGCTCCTCGCCCTCCTCCCTCTTGCCCAACTGCTTTGGGTGAACGTTCACGGCGGGACGGCGCTGCTGGGCTGGGCGCTGGCCGGCGCGCTCCTGCTCGACTTCGCGTGGGAGTTGCGCCGGCCCGGCGGGGGCATGGCCCGGCCCGGCGGGAGAGTCTGGGCAGCACATGCGGCCGGGTTCGCAGGCGTGATCGCCGCATCATTCCTGAACCCGCACGGCTACAAAGCGCTTTTCTACGGCCTGCTGCGCACCGAGAGCCCGCTCGACAACAAAGAGTTTCAGTCCCTGGCCTCGATGATCCGGGCGGGCGTCGATCTCTCGATCGTGCTCTTCCTCGTCTTTGCCACGCTGCTGGTCCTGTTTGTTACGCTGCGGCCACGGCGCGTCCGCCTCTACGAGTGGCTCCTGCTGCCGCTGCTGCTCGTCCTGACCCTGGTGTTTTTCCGCTTTCGCCCGCTGTTCGTTTTCCTGTTCGCACCCACACTGGCATGGCACCTGAGCCAGGGCGGATGGCTCGGGCGCGTGAGGCCCT
Source organism: uncultured Acidobacteriota bacterium (assembly GCA_963773605.1). GTDB lineage: Bacteria > Acidobacteriota > UBA6911 > UBA6911 > UBA6911 > CAVZBT01. Next base: position 61,026 of record CAVZBT010000013.1, on the reverse strand, counting down.
GGGTTCCCGCATTGGCGGCGACGCTGCTGATGACCCGGGTAGCTCAACTCGAGAGCCAAACCTATTTCTACCGGTTCGGGGCCGGCGTGCATCCAGGGGTCTTTGCGGAGAAAGCGGTCGACTTCCTCGAGACATCCGGCATCCGCGGAAACATGTTCAACACCTATGGGATCGGGGGGTATCTGATATGGCGACTCGCGCCCCAGCACAAGGTGTTCATCGACGGCCGCGAGGACGTGTATCTCGGACCGGGGGTCTTGTCCGAGTACGTTCACGCCTTTGATTCACACAAGAACTGGCTCGACCTGGTCGAAAAATACGGGATCGACTATGCCATCGTGCGCTACCCCGAGCGGCCCCCGTCGAGCCCCGGACAGAGCCTGGACAGTCTTGCCTTTCCGCGCACCGACTGGGCCCTCGCCTATTTCGATGACTCGGTCGCCGTATACGTGCGGCGGAACGGTAAGAACGACGTCTTGGTGCGGCGCGAAATCAAACTGGTCCAACCGATGCAGGCTTCAACCTATCTCGAAACGCTCGTGCGCGACCGGGAGAAACTCTCGCTTTTTCGTGCCGAGATGGCAGCCAATGCGCGGGAACACCCGGAGTCGTTCCGCAACCACTTTACGCTCGGCCTGCTGGCCGTAAAGCTCGGCCCGGAGCACCTGCAGGAGGCGCTCGGCGAATTTCGCCAGGCGGCGACCCTCAACCCCGATTTCGCCCCAGCGCACACGAACATCGGCACGCTCTGCATGCACCTGGGCCGGGTCGACGAAGCCCGGGAAGCGTTCGAGCGGGCGCTGTCGCTCGAGCCCAACCCTTTCGTCTCCGTCCAACTCGAGCGCCTGCGAAACACGGCCGCACGCTGATCACGCGCAGCTGCAGTTGTCTCTCCCGGCGAACCAAAACCAACCACGGAGGCCACCGAAGGCACGGGACACGGCACTGTCACGCGGCCGGCGCCGCGCTGCGCTACCCATGACGGCGGCGTTCGTATTCGTCGGCATCTTTCTTGGTGCGATTGACGGTGCCGTCCGGGTGTTCGGGCGGCGAGTAGACGGTGTAGAGGCGCAGCGGTTCGGTCGTCGAGGTGTTGACGACGTTGTGCTCCGCTCCGGCCGGGATGACCACGGCAACGCCATCGGACAGCGCATGCCGTTCCCCATCGAGGATGGCCTCCCCCTTCCCCGACTCGACCCGGATAAACTGGTCGCCGTCTTCGTGGCGCTCCATGCCGATCTCCTCGCCTGGCTGAAGCGTCATCAGGACGAGTTGGCTGTTCGGGGCGGTATAGAGCACTCGCCGGAAGTCGTTGTTGTTCAGGGCGCTCTTTTCCATGTTGGTGCTGTAACCTGCCATAGGATCTTCTCCATTTCTCGAAAGCAGCTGCAAAAGCTTGTCACGGAGGATCGCTGAAAGCACCGGTTTTTTATGCTGATCAGTACAGGGCCAGACTCGGGGGCGCGTCCCGGCAGCGGCGGTAGGCCTCGCGCCAGCTCGCGGACATGTGACCGCGGAGCGCGGTTTCCTCAGGAGTGGGATCCAGGTCGAACTCGGGTCGGACCCGGCGGCTGAACACGCGAAAACAACCGCAAAAGCGGCACAGACGCGCGAACTGGTCGCGCAGGTCGTCCTGCACCGGCGGCAGGGTTTTGCGGCCAATGTCGAATCCAAAGACACGATCGATGCCGCCGCACGCCGGGTGTGGGTAGTAGCCGTAGCGGTTCAGACCCAAGCCGAATTGGGCCGGCTGGAAACAGCCCTGGGAGTAATCGACCTCCGCGTATTCGTCGAGGTCGACTGGTGCCACGTTAAAGGCGCAATGCGAGCCCTGAAGCGGACCTTTCTTTTCGGACGAGTAGACGTCGATTCCGGCCGGCAGGCGCGAGAGTGCGCGCCGTCCGGAATCGGAGTACCCGTTGGTGTTGACCTGAATCCAGGCCGAAGGCAGATGCTTGTGCCTGTATTCGTCCAGAATGCCGATGATCTCTTCGAACTGCGGATGCAGCGTCGGCTCCCCGCCTTCGATCTGGATCCCCTCCCAGCGCCGGCGCTGGCCCAGGCTTTCGGCCACGAACCGGCGAATCTGTTCCGGTGTCATGTGCTCGGCGGAGGGTGCCTGGGCGGGGTTGGCGGAGCGGTTGCAGTCGACGCACCCGAGGTCGCAGGCGAAGGTGATATCGATCAGGATCCGTTTCTGGGATGCCCGGTAGGGCGGTCCCGAACGCCACGCCCGGCGGCATTGGCGCTCATGCTGCCGGCGGAAGACGTGCATTGGCAATGACTCCAGGCCCTTGCGCCACGACCGCGGGAGCCGCCCGGCTACTTTGAGGTAGGATGCGCGCAGGCTCATGCCGTCGTCACCTTCGGTGTGGCGTGCGTCGGCTCGAAGCCGCTTTCCGGGAAGAGCCCAGGCACCGCCCTTTGGCGAACGCAAACCAATCCAGCATGACTGCGGAAAGCGGCGCCGAGGCGTCGCACTTCAAGGGCGCGTTCGCTCATGAGCCCACGTACCCCATCTGAGTGCCACGCCCGCGCTCCTCGGCCGCGATCTTGAGGTAAGCGTCCGCGTGGGCTTCCTCGCACCACAGGGACGGCACCCGGGTAGAAGCCGCATGGCTGAGGCGGGCGAAGAGTTGGTCGTCGGACGCAAGGCGCCGCATCTGTTCCGCCAGTTCGATCTCACCATCGAACGTAAGCCCGCCCGAAGTGGCGGCAACCAGTTCCGGGAGCGAACCTCGATTGCGGGCGAGCGCCGGCGCGCCCAGACTCATGGCCTCGGCGGCGACCATGCCAAACGTTTCCGGGAAGAGCGAAGGCACCACGACCGCACGGGCGCTCCGAAACAACGACCGGACTCGATCGTGGTCCAACAACCCCTCAAATATGACATTCGGCAGCCCGTGCGCCAGCCTCCGGAGCAGGCCCTCCGCCGGTCCGCTCCCGGCTATGCGCAGATCAATGTCCGGCTGCTGCCGCATCAACGGAACCAGTGTATGGAAGCCCTTTTCGATCACCAGGCGTCCGGCGGCGGCGAAGTAAGGGCGGGGTTGAGACCCTTGCGGCACCCCGTCCGGAGGGCGCCAATCCGCCGGCAGCAGCCCCGGCAAGACATGTTGCCGCCGGTGCACGAAACCGCGACTTCGATAGAGTTCCATCGCATGCCGGCTGGGGAACAGAACCGCATCGATGTGCGCCAGTGCCTGGTTGAACCACCCGTGGCGACGCCAGAACTGAGGCGGACGACGCGCAAAAATAGCACACGACTTGCAGGCACACGCGTCACAGACTCTCCGGCCGTATTTCCACAAGAGGTTCTGCGGGCAGATCCACCAGTAGTCGTGCGCGGTCGCGAGCTTGACCGCCTGGGGCTGTTTGTTCAGCAGCCGCGGCAGGACCCGGCCGCCGAGCAGCGACACGTTGTGCAGATGAATCAGGTCGAACGCGCCGCGTGTCAGAAGCGAGCCCAGCGCCTGAACCAGCAGGCCGGCGCCGCCGGTCTGGTGATTCCACAATGCGGCCATTTTGCCCCGGGTCCCGCGCCCGATGTCGTGAATGTAAAGTTGCGGCGGAGCGTGGTACGGCCGCAGAGGTTGCGAGCCTCGCACCAGATCGAAGGCCCCGGAGCTGTATGCCACGTGTACCTCATGTCCACGCCGCTGGAGCGCGCTGCTCAACCGTTCGACGTAAACAGAGTCTCCTCCGAAACTATGCCGGCCGAAGAAACTCGTCACCATGCAGATCTTCATTTCGCACCAGCCGGCCCAAAACGCCGCACGAGCAACTCCAGGGCGCCGCAGCTCTCACCGAGCTCCCACAACCCATGTCCCGCCGCTTGAACAGGGAGTGTCAGCAGATAGGGCCGCAGCCAACCGCACCGGGAGGCATCGCGCTCTGCGCGCACGAGGACCAGGGGGAGGGCGGCCCAGCTGAAGATCAACCTGAGCCAGCCGGTCACCCCGGGGACCCCCATCTCAACCAGCCGGGCGCGCGCGTAGTCGCGGCCACGGCTGAAGCGCTGCCGCACAAGATACATGGCCGGCTCGAGGTGGTGGTGCCGCACTACCGCGGATGGAACGAACCGGGGCGCATGACCTGCTAGAACCGCCCGGTAGCTCAGGATTCCGTCTCCCGCATAATATCCGCCCGGAAACGGCCCGATCCGGTCCCAGAGCCGGCGGGTGTAGGCAGCGTTGGCCGTCGGCGCGCAGAACCTGGTCCCGTCTCCCAGACCGCACAGTAACCAGTGGAACTTAACCAGGTGAATAGCCTGCTCCCGCAAGCTGTGGCTGCTGAGATCCATCGCCCCTACCAGCGCCTGGCAATCCTCGCCGAAGGCCGAAACCAGCTGTTCGAGCCAACGTGGGTCGGCATCGCAATCGGGATCGGTGAAGACAAGCAAGTCGCCTCGGGATAAGGCTGCGCCGCGGTTGCGCGCCGCGTGCGGCAGGAGTCGCACAGGATGCTGTTCGAACCGCACCTCGGGGTACCGGCTGCGGACCAGGGATTCGGTCTGCGTCTCGGGAGAGGAGTTGACCACGATCACCTCGAAGGAACGACAGGTCTGCCGTCGCAAGGCGTCCAGGCAACCGGGGATCATGGTCGCAGAGTAATACGCGGGAATGATGACCGAAACGAGAGGGCGTTGCGGCGCATTCATCCGGCGATCCTCTCCGACTCTAACTCCAGCCACACCAGGCTTTCTGCGGGCACTCCTTCCCGGTGCAGCAATCCCCAGGCCTCACCCAGCGCGCCGGCGAAGTAGAGGGTCAGGATGACGGGCAGCGCGGTCGCTGCGCGCGAGACGTTCGGTCCGCCGGCGAGTGCCTGAAAGAGTCTTTTGACCCGCAGCAACGGCACCAGCACCGGCACCGCCGCGGCGCCGGCGACGCACTTCAGAGGACTCCAGCGTTCAAACTGCAGGCGCCGGAGCGCGAACAGTTGTGCATAGAGAAAATGGCCTCGGAGCAAGTCGCGCAAGCGCCTGTTTGTCTGGTGCGCAAGGAGGGCCAGCGGAGCAGCGGCGATCCGGAAGTCGCTGCCCATAGCCTTCTGGAGAAAGTAGTCGATTTCGATCAGCGCGTCGAGGCCCTCGCCGACCGCCAGAAGCGCATCGCGCCGGTACGCGACATTGTTTGCAGCCATCGCGGGCACCCCGTCTTCCCGCAGCGGGTACGCGAGCGCGCCGTACTCCGCCATGAAGACCGAGCGGTAGAAGTAAGTGTCCGGGCTTCCGTTGAGAAAGGCGTAGGAGACCGCAGTGATGCGAGGGGACTCGTGGAAGGCATGGCATACCTGTTCGGCCCAGCGGGGCTCCGGAACCGTGTGATCCTCGAGGAACGCGACGAACGGAGCATGGGCCCGGCGCACTCCCTCGGCGCGCGCCCGCCCCAAATCGCAACTGCTGGGATGGCTTACCACACAGGCATTGAGCCCCTCCGGGAAACTAATCCCGGGGTCCGTGGACGCTACGCTGACGATCACAACTTCCAGTTCGCCAGCGCGCGTTTGTTTTGCCAGGGAGTCGAGCAAGCGCGAGATTCTGTCGTGCGCGTTGCCCGTAACCACAACGACCGTCAACAATGGCGAGGACATCCCGTGTTTTCCCCTCAGGTCTGCTGGGCGGGTCATTGTACCGAAAATCCATGCGAGACCGCTACAAGGTTGCGGCCAAGCAGGCAACTGCTGGGCATCGAGGACTCGAAGAAACACGGAGATTCCGGTGTGCACTGCGTCCGTGTCTTCAAAGTCCTCGGTGGCATTTTGGGGCACTCATATTAAGCTTGGGCGGGGAGGGCATTATGTCAGGCAAGATTGCTGGGGTTGTGTTCCTGTTGATCTGCATCATCCTCGCAGGGCTCCTGCTCACGAAGTCCATCACGCCCCTGGTAAGCGGGTCGGTTTTCGCGATAGCCTTGGTTACCCTCGGAGCCCTCTCCGGCGGTTTCCGAAAACCCTGACCTGGGTTTCGGCGTCGTCCGCCGTGTGTCAGGGGTAGACCCGGACCAGGCCGGGAGCGATCGGTTCCTGCCTGTGGCGGCGCAGGATGAAGTGGAGATCGAGCCGCTCGTCCTCGAAGTAGAGCCAGGCAGTGGGGCCGTCGCAGACGTAAAGGGGCTGGCCGCGCGCCCAGGCCGTTCGGATGGCGTTCTCCGCCGTCCGGGAGGACCAGCCCCAGCCCGACCAGACGACCTGCCAGTCCGGCCTGAGCCCGACGGCACGATAGTAGTCGAAAACCGGGCTGTAACTGCCCGCCACCATCAGCGCGGGTCCCGGGACAATTTCACTGACGGCCCGCGCGTACTCCCTTCTTTGCGTCTGCATTTGTCGGAACGGCGCGATGGCGGCCTGAGCGACGCCGAATGTGGCCACATGGAGAATCGCCCATGCTAGCGCCGCCCGTCCCGAAGGAAGCCAACGGTGGTAGAAATACGCGCAGACGACCACGGCCGCGGGCAACGCGAGCAGCGTGTACCGCGGGTGCAGTTGGACGTCGGCGTCGCGCCAGAGGGCGGCAACCGGGAGGACCAGGCAACAGACGACCCCGGCCACCGAGGCTGGCCGGATCCGCTCGAGCACAATCCGATCCTTGCGGAATCGGTAAAGTGCCGCCCCGGCAAATGCAACCCACGCGGCGGGACAAAGCGCCAACGTAAACAGGACGGTGGCCTGCGCGTTGCGCCAGAAATGTGCGGGGCCCATCGGTATCGCGGCAAGCCAGATACTCATCCTCCGGGCGAATGCGCCCGGATCGTGGTAATACAGGGCCACAACCGGGGTTACGCTCACGACCGCCGCGCATACGCCGAACACGGCGGCGGAGCGCATCCGTTGATGCCATGCCGGCCGGCGCACCCAGACAATCCAGAGAAAGGCCGGGACCAGCGTGACAGCCTGTTCGCGCAACCCGATCGACAGGCCGAAACAAATCCCCGCGCAGGCGTCCCGTACCGCCCTGCCACGAGCCTGTTCGGGCCATAGAATGGCGGCCGCGGCCAGCGCCGCCACGAGCATAGGCACGTCGGCCATGACATAGCCCGCATACACCGCGTACGACGGCGAAAGCATGAACGCAAGTGCGGCCATCCGAGCCGCGCTCCCGGGCAGCAGCCGGCGCGAGAAACGTTCAAACAGCCAGGCCCCGGCCGTCCCGACGGTGACGACCGCCAGAAGCGCAACCTCTTCGAACTGCAGCGGCGACAGGTGAAATACCCATCGGGATACTTCCCACAGCACGACGTTGTAGCCGACGAACACAGGTCTGCCGAAACCGAGGGCGGAAAGGCTGTGGGTGACCGTCTCCTTGAGGTAATCGAAGCTGTCCCACTGACCCAGAAATGGGCTCCTGCCGGCCAGGTAAACGATAAACGCGGTCGTGGTCAGCACATATCGGCGCCCCGGGAAAGCCCGCGCACTCTCCGAGGCAGCTTGCGCGACAGCCATAGGTTCACACGGCGAAGGGGCTCAGGCCGGGGTAGCCCGGCCGGAAATTTTGCTCCACTCGCGACATATTATCACTGTATGCTCTAAGTTAGAGGCGGCGGATCGGCAGCCGGCAACTGGATAAGCTCTTGAAGGTTGCGCCGGAAACAGCCAATCTGGAGAGTTCGGTTGAGGCAGTTCATGCACTGGAACTGAAAACTGAGACGTCCAGATGAAGTGGCTATCCGAATGGATCCCCATAAGGCGCGGTGAGGGCCTGGTCACCTCGCTGATGTTCCTGTACATTTTCGGCGCCCTGACCTCCTACTACATCCTCAAGCCCCTGCGCAGCGGGCTGTTTTTGACGAATCTCCCCTCCAGCCACCTGGTCTACGCGTACTGGTTGAGCGCGCTGTTTGCCGGCACACTCGCCACCCCCATTTTCAAGATCGGCCGCAAAATCTCCGCGATCGCGCTCATCACGGGCACCAACATCCTGGTGATCGGGACGCTCTTCTATTTCGGCTGGGCCATGGGGCGCGACATCGCCCTCCTGCCGTATGTCTATTACGTCTACGTGCAGGTCGCCCCGGTACTCCTTGTGGCGCAGTTCTGGCTCCTGGCCGGCTACATGTACGACAACCGCCAGGCAAAACGCATCTACGGCCTCTTGGGCGCAGGCGCAAGTTCGGGCGCGCTGGCCGGAAGCTTCCTCGTGCGTGAGCTGCGAGTGCCGCTTGGTACAGGACGGCTGCTCCTTATCTGCGTTGCGATCTGCACCGGGCTGATCTTCCTGAGCTTTATCGCCTGGCGCTACAGGCGCAAGGATGCGTCCCTGGTCCGCGAGCAGCACAGGTTCGGGACAGAGCAGGAGAAAGTCGGCGACTTGCTGCGAATGGTCTTCGGCTCGAGGCACCTGTCGCTGATGGTGATCTTCATTCTCCTCATTATGGTCACGTCGCAACTGGCCGACTGGCAAATCAACGACGCCGTCCAGAGGGCGTACTCGAACGTGCCCAAGGAGGCACAGCACGCGGCGATCGACGAGTTTTTCGCGAGCTTCAATTTCTATACCAACATCGTCGGGATCGCACTGCAGATCCTGGCCACGGGGCTCGTCGTCCGGCGCTTCGGCATCTGGGCTGCCACGCTGTTCCTGCCGTCGGCGGTGCTGGTCTCGTCCGTCGGGGTCCTGATCGCCCCAACGCTCTTGATGACAGTCATGGTGGAAGGAAGCGACTCGGTCTTTCGCTACTCCCTCAACCGGGCGGGGCTCGAACTCCTGTACATGCCGCTGTCGCCGGAGGTCCGCAAGAAGATCAAACTCTTCATCGATGTGTTCGTGGACCGCGTGGGGCGCGCACTGGCGGGGGTCATCATTTTGGGCGTGACGACCCGGTACCTTCCCCTTGGGCTGAGGGGTTCGTCGGTTGCGATCATCGGTTTGACTGCGGCGTCGATCTACGTCTGCCTGGAGCTTCGGAATTCATACCTGGCGGCCTTCCGGCAGCAGCTGAGCCACAGAGAACTCGACCTGACCGAGGTGAATCGCTTCGTCACCGATCCCGCATCGATCCGCCTCCTGCTCGGCACCCTCGAGGGCAGCCAGGAACGTCAGATTCTGTACGCGCTGCGGCTGCTGCAATCCGTAAGTGGCGTGGACTTCTCCAAGGAGCTGTTCCCACTCCTCCGGCACAGTTCGCCCAACGTGCGGGAGGAGGCGCTGCGGACGCTGGGAGTACTGCCTGCTGACTACGCGGAACAGGTTCGGCCGCTCCTGGACGATCCCGAAGGCAGCGTACGACGTGCCGCGATAGACTACCTGTGTGCGCATGAACCCGTCTCCGCGCAGACTTCCCTGCAAGCCTTGCTCCGGCACGAGCGCACGGAGATCAGGCTCGCGGCCGCGGACTGGGTGGCGGAGCACGACGTGGTGAGCCTCAAGCCGTCCCTGGATTCGGTGCGCCAGCTGATTGCGACCGACGGGGCACAAATCGCCGCGGCACGCGCGACTGCCGCGAAGCTCGCCGTGCGGCTCCCGCGCCAGGACATGATTCAAGTGTTGAGGCAGTTGCTCGACGATTCCGACCTGGAAGTCCGGAGAGCCGCCATCCGCTCCGCCGGGGTGGCGGCGGAGCCGGACTTGCTTTTCGAAATCATCAAGCGCCTGACCGGGCGGGACGTGCGCGGCGCGGCGCGCGAGGCGCTCCTGATGTTTGGGCCGCCCATCGCCGGGACCCTGGGAGACGTGCTCGCCGACCCGCGCAGAGACCTCGACCTGAGGCGGGAGATACCGTGGTTGCTCGGCAGGATCCCATCCAGAAACGCCGCCAACCTGCTGGTGGATCAGCTCGAGGTTAAGGATCCGCTGTTGAAGTACCGTGTTATCAAGGCACTGAACCGGCTGCATGCCCGGGTCCCCGATTTGCCCCCGGCGAATCCCGCCATCGCGGGCCACATCTACGCGCAGACTCGCTCCTATTATGAAGCGCTGGTCCTCTGGCAGGCGTTCGACATTGAGAGCCCAACCGCCCGCAACAATCTCCTGCCGCGGGCTCTGAAGGAGCGGCTGGATCAGAATCTCGAGGTCATTTTTCGGCTCCTCGGGCTGCAGTACCCCCAGAATGACATTTATTCGGCATACTCCGCGCTGCGCGGCAGCAGAGCGGACCGCCGTGCATCGGCCCTGGAGTTCCTGGACAATCTCCTCCACAAGAATCTCAAAACAATCATTCTCCCTCTTCTGGAGGAACCTTCGGCAGAGCGTCTCATCTCCCGCGCCAGCGCCCTTTTCGGCATTCAGGCCGTAGGCCGGAATGAAGCTCTGCGCATCATTCTCCGCCAGCCCGACGTATGGCTGCGCGCCTGCGCGCTGCACGAAATCGGGAGGGCATGTCTGTCGGAACTCCTGGAAGAATGCCGCAACCTGCGCCACGACAGCGAGCCTCTCGTGCGTGAGACGGCCGAGTGGGCCCTGCAGCGCTGCGCCTGAGGACAATGGATGCTGACGATCATTGAGAAGGTTCTTCTGCTTCAGAACATCGACCTGCTCTCCCATGTCACGTCGGAGCAGGTATCTTTTTTCGCCGCTCTCGCCCAGGAAGTGGCGGTCGCGCCCGGCGAAGTCCTTTACCGCGAGAACGATGCCCCCGACGGACTGTACGTGGTCGTGTCCGGGTCCGTGGGTATGTGGCGCGGCAAAGACGAGATCGACCGCATCGGCCCGAATGGCTCTTTCGGCGTCTGGGCGCTTTTTGACGACGAACCGAGGCTGACGACGGCCACCACTTTGGAGAAATCACGGCTGCTCTACGTGTCGAAAGACGACTTTTACGACGTGCTGTCCGATCACGTCGACATCGTCGAGGGCCTTTTCAAGCACCTGGTCACGCGCATTCGGCGCCTGGCCAGCGTGGTGGAAACGTAACGATGACGTACCGGGTTGTGGTCATCGGGGAGAATGACGGCGCGGGGGAGATGCGGAAGTGCCTCGAGGCTCCCGGCTTCGAGGTGGAGGTCGCCACGACGGCAAGCGCCGCCCTGGATGTTCTGCCGGGGGCAGAGGTCCTCCTGGTCAACGCCGATACGCCGGACACCTCCTGCGCGCAGTGGATCGAAGCCGCCCGCCCCCATACCCTGCCGGCCGCCGTGCTTGTCGCCACCACGGATCCCGCCAGGGCTGCCCTGTGCCTCGATTCGGGGGCGGCAGACTACCTGATGTGGCCTGCCAGCGCTGAGGAGGTCCGTCGGGCTGTCGTGCGCACCGCAGAGCAGCGGCGGTTGCGCCTCGAAGCCGCACGGCTCATGCAGGAACTCCAGGAGAAATCCCGTTTGCTGCAAAGGGCCGAGGAGATGATGGCCCGCCGCACCCAAATTCTTGAACAGAAGGTCGAAAAAGGCACGCAGGCCGTCCTCGAGAGCGAGCTCCGCTATCGCGAGCTGTTCAATCTGGCCACCGACGCGATCTTTGCCACCAATGCCGAAGACGGCCACATTATCGACGCCAACCTCCAGGCGGAGAGAATTACCGGCTACGCCGTGGAAGAGCTGATGGGGATGAACATCGCGGAGCTGCACCCACCGAACGAATGGCCCGTCGTCCGCGCCTTTGAAACCAAGGTCGCCCTTGCGGGCCATGGCCATGGCCTGACCGGGGACCTCACTTTCCTGACCAGGGATGGGAGGCAAATCATCCTGAGCGTCAGCGGTTCCCTGATGGAGGCCGAAGGCCACAGGCTGATCTATCGAATCTGCCGCGACGTGACTGAGCTGCGCCGGATGGAGCTGGAACTGAAAGACTACACCCGGGAACTCGAGCAGAAGTTTGCCGAGAAGAAGAAAGCGCTGCTCGAGTCGCAGGGCCAACTCGTTCAGGCCGAGAAGATGGCCGCCCTGGGCAGCCTGGTCGCGGGCATCGCGCACGAAATCAACACACCGCTGGCCAGCATCAACAGCAACAACGACATTTTCACCCTCACGATCCAGAAGGTGCAACAGTTGCTGCGGGAGCACGTCCCGGCCGAAATCCTCCAGCCCGGGGGCGAGCTGGCTGAAATCCTGTCCATGATCGACGACGCAATACGCACGAACCGCATGGCTTGCGAGCGTATCGTCAAGATAGTGAGGAGCCTGCGCAACTTCGCCCGGTTGGATGAGGCGGAACGAAAGAAGGTCGATATTCACGAAGGGATCGAAAGCACCCTCACGCTCGTCGCGCACGAACTGAAGCGCCGGGTCAAAGTCATTAAAGAGCTGGGCGCCGTGCGGGAGATCGAATGCTATCCTAACCAGCTCAACCAGGTTTTCATGAATATCCTGGTGAACGCTTCCCAGGCGATCGAGGGACAGGGGGAGATCCGCATTCGCACCTGGGAGCAGGACGATACAGTCCGTATCGCCTTTTCCGACAATGGGAAAGGCATTCCGCCGGAAGTCCTGCCGAAGGTGTTCCACCCCGGCTTCACTACCAAGAAAGCGGGCATGGGAACCGGGCTCGGGCTTTCGATCTGCTATCGGATCGTGCAAGACCACGGCGGCAGGATAGAGGTGGAAAGCGAAGCCGGCCGCGGGATCGACCTTCACCATCATACTTCCAATCTTGCACTCGGGCGAAAGGCACACTAATGGACAGTGACAATTACCGGCCGACGATCCTGATCCTCGACGACGAGGAGATGGTCACGACCTCGCTCCGGAATCTGTTCAGGTTGCAGACAAACTACATTACCATCGTTTATTCCTCGCCGGAGGAAGCCCTGGCCGAAGCGGCCGATAAACCCGTCGATCTGGTCATTACCGACTACCTGATGCCCGGCATGGACGGGATCAGCTTCCTGACCAGCTACAAGCGAATACATCCCCAGGCGATCCGCATTCTGCTGACCGGATATGCCGACAAGGAGAACGCCATCAAGGCGATCAACACCGTCGGCCTCTACCAGTACGTCGAAAAGCCCTGGGATAACGATAACCTGCTGATGATCGTCAAGAACGGGCTCGACAAGAGGGCGTTGCTGCGTACGCTGGAAACCAAGATCGCCGAGCTCGATCACGCCCACTCGAACCTGAAGTCCATCCAGACGGAACTCATCAAAGCCTTTATGTAATTGGGTTCTTCATGAAGCCGATAGCACGGCGGGGGTGGAGTGCGGAGGGTTCGACCTAAACTCTGTACGGATCGCAATTTGGAGTGCGGCGGCTCGACGCCGCTTTCACGGGCGGCGCCTCGGCGCCGCCCTTCACCGCCGGAATCGCGACCGTGGTGACACAGCGGCCACCTGGAGTGCGCAGCTCGCCTGAACTTCATACGCATCTTCGGCAGAAGACACCGAAGGCGTCGAGCCACCGCACTCCACACTCCGCCGGGCTTGGGCGCCTGACGATCGAGGCACACTCACCCAAAGGCGGTGCCGAAGCAACGCACAGAGGCCGCACAAATCAGTTCGCCGGCTGGGAGGCGGCGACCACGCCGCGGACGGCGATCTTCAGCTCCGGGGTAAGGCTGCTCGTGGTCTTCACCACGATGAAGCCGAAGTGATACCCCTCTTTGGCATCCGCTTTCTGGGTCGCCACGATTTTGTACTTCTTTTCGCCCGATTGCGAAACGGTCTCCAGCCGCGCCGACACAATCGAATCAGTGGACTCCGCCGACAAGAGCCTGGCAGGCTTATCGGCCGGGATCGTAATCGTTATCTCCTTGGTGGCTTCCTTACCTTTCGGCACCGAACCGAAGTAGAGGAACCTTTCCGAGAGATTAAACTCCGGAACGACGACGGCGGTAACCGTCAACACCGCCTGCGGCTGGCGCGGATCGTTCGTCTGAACCGTAACGGACTTGCTCAACGCTCCGGCCGCGATGCCCTCTGTTTTTACGGTGACCTCAATCTGTCCCGACTGCCCCGGCTCGATTTGCTTTGCTGACAGCAAAGCTGCGGTGCACCCTCAGGAGCCCTCGACTTTGAAAATCTCCAGTACGGCCTCCCCCTTGTTTGAAAACTTGAAGACGTGCTTGATCGGCGCCCCCTCCAGCACCTTACCGAAGTCCTTGGTCTGGCCTTCGAAAACCAGCACCGGGGACTTGCCCTGCGACACCGCGGGCCATGCTGCGAGCGAGAGCCAAAGTATGATCAACCCTATCCGATATCCTCTCATGCACGACTCCACTGGATGGTGAGAGACTTCCTGCCTCGGCCGGAATTATACCTTCGGCCCATGCGCGATTCAACGCAGCTGCGCCCCTCCCTAGCTGCTCGATAGACCCCGGGCATGTTAGTAGATCCCCGAGACCCGCTCCGTGCCGACGCGGCTCATTCTCGCTCGAAAATATTCCGACGATTGCGCGCTAATAAATAGGGGAAGGATCGTCTTTCAAACCAGGGACACTTCCTATGGCCACATGGACCTCACTTGCGTTCTTTGCCGGTGCTTATCTCGTGATCCGGAACGAGGGTGCGCGCTACACGCGCATCGTTCGCAGCATAGCGATTCGGGCTCCGGCCAGTCGCGTGTTCGCGGTCGTGGCAAACGTCGAGCGCATGCCTGAATGGTACCGCCGACCCCAGTGGTTCCCGAGGGAGTTCGGGTTTACCACGTTGTCGCGGTGGGGGGAACACATCCCGCACCGATGGCGCGTCCAGGGCGCAGGCACGAGTTCGGACGAGATCCGGATTCGCTGCATACACAACCGCGAATTCTCTTACGTTTGTCGCAGCCGGCACGGGCTGAGTTATGAATGCCATTTCAGGATTGCCGCAAAGGACCGGGAATGTTCGCTCACCTGGGAGTTGCGCTATCAAAATCCGCGGCTGCTGGATGCAGCGTTCAACCGGGCCATCATCGCACAAGCGACCGAGGAGGTGATGGCGCGGTCGTTGGGAACCATAAGCCGGTTGGCGGAAGCAATCGAAGCCGCCGAGGCCTTTCGGAGACGATCCCCGGAAGTTCCCGTGTGGCAACAGGACGAATCTAAGGCGAGTTGACGCGCGGCCGAGACGACGGGGAGGCGGCGGTGCCCTTCACCTCGGGCGGCGTGCGAGGTCCCGCACGGCCGGCAGACGATTCCAGGATTGTGCCTGCTCCACCGCGCGCAGTACGGCGCGCGCGAGCGTGTCGGCCGCAAGCGCTCCGACCAGACCGACATCGGTCGGCTTCCCACCATTTTCCCAGCCCCCAGTTGCCAGCGAGAATACCGTGTCGCCATCCCACGGCGTGTGCGCCGGATAAACACAGCGGGCGAGCGCGTCCTGCGCCATTTGCGCGATCTTGTTGCACTGCGGCTTGCCGCATTGCGCATTTGTCGCGACCACCGCGATGACGGTGTTCTGGCGCACCGGCGACACGGGGGCACCGCGGCGCAGGTACTCCATCGTGTCTGCGAACCCCGAGCCGTCGGCTTTCCTGGCGCCCGCGACGATCCTCCCGGTAGAGGGATCAATGACATCCCCGACGCAATTGACCGCAACGACGGCCCCTACCTTCAATCCGTCGGGTCGTGCCAGAGACCATGAACCGAGGCCGGCCTTCATGGCCCGATCGAGACCGAGCAGTTTCCCGATCGTTGCGCCGGCTCCGGCGCCGACGTTTCCCTCCGGAACAGGGGCACTCGCCGCCCCTCTGCAGGCCTCGTAGCCTGCCTCCGCATCGGGGCGGATTTTCGGGTCGCCGAGGCCGAGATCAAACAGGATCGCTCCGCAGACGATGGGAACCCTTACGCCTCCCACCGCAAAACCGCGGTGCTGCTCTTCGAGGCACCGTGAAATCCCGGTGGCGACATCCAACCCGAACGCGCTGCCCCCCGACAGAAACACCGCGTTGATCTTCTCCACCATGTTCTCGGACCTCAGCAGGTCCGTCTCGCGCGTCCCGGGGGCGCCTCCGCGCACGTCCACCCCGGCAGCCAGAGGTTCCGCGGAGGTCACGACCGTGCATCCGGTCGGCCGATCCCGATATGTATAGTGGCCGACAAGGATGCCGTCCACGTCCGTTATAGAAGGCCGCCTTTCGGCGGGTGTCCCGGCGTTTTCCTGCATGGCTGCAATGGACGGAGCTATGGCCAGCCCCGCCGCGATCTCCCCCGCGAATCGTCGCCGGCTGATCCTGGGCAGCCGGAACCCGTCGTGTGCCAAAACCTTGCGCCTCCGCATCTCGAGGCATCATAGCGGCTCGCGCTTGCTGCGGGCAAGATTCCATGTAGAATCTCTCTCCGGAGGGCCCTCTCCTCGGCGAATATTCGGAGAAATGCTCGTGGCGTTCGATGGCATCTGGCTTGCGCTGACGGTCGGACTCGCCTGCACCGCGCTCCTTTCGTGGTGGCTGCTTACGGGCGGGCGGAAACGCCGATGAGCGCGTCGTACTGGGTGCACTTCCGCGCGCGGCCTGATACAATCGCCACGTAATCCCACCGTTGATCGATTCCGGAGGAACCATGGTCCAGGAAGGCGGTAAGGCTCCTGCATTTTCCGTGGCCGATGACCACGGTAAGAAGGTGACCCTGTCTGATTTCAAGGGGAAGAACATCGTGCTCTTTTTCTACCCGAAGGCCGACACTCCGGGTTGAACGCGGGAGGCGTCCGGGTTCCGTGATGCCAAGGAGAAAATCGAAGCGAGAGGCGCCGTGGCCGTGGGAGTAAGCGCGGACAGCGTGGAGAAACAGGCGAAGTTCCGCGACAAGTACAGTCTGAACATGCCGCTGCTGTCGGACGTCAACAAGGCGATCGCCGCCGAATATGGCGTCTACAAAGAAAAGAGCATGTACGGCAAGAAGGTGATGGGGATAGAGCGCACCACCTTCATTATCGGGAAAGACGGGATTATCAAGAGAATCTTCCCGAAGGTGAAGGTCGACGGGCACACCGAAGAGGTCCTCGAGGCCCTGGACCGGGTTTGACGCTCCAACCCGGCGTCCGCTGTATTCTGTAACTATGCAACCCTATTTGGATCTCCTGCGCGATGTCGTCGAGAACGGCATCCGGAAATCAGACCGCACGGGTACCGGCACCGTCAGCGTGTTCGGCCGGCAGCTCCGTTTCGACCTGGCCCGGGGCTTTCCGGCTACGACGACAAAGCGGCTCTACATGAAGGGGGTCATACACGAGCTCCTCTGGTTCCTCCAGGGGAGCACCAACATCAAGTACTTGAAGGACAATGGGGTCGGCATCTGGGACCAGTGGGCCGACGAGAACGGCGAACTCGGACCCGTCTACGGAGCCCAGTGGAGGCACTGGGACGCCCCCGACGGCAAAACGATCGACCAGATCTCGCACGTGGTCGAGCAGATCAGGACGAAGCCCGAAAGCCGTCGATTGCTGGTGAGCGCCTGGAATGTCGCGCGCATCGACGAGATGAAGCTTCCGCCGTGCCATTGCCTTTTCCAGTTCTACGTCGCGGGGCGCCGGTTGTCCTGCCAGTTGTATCAGAGAAGCGCGGACCTGTTCCTCGGGGTCCCGTTCAACATCGCCTCCTACTCGCTGCTCACCATGATGATCGGCCAGGTCACAGGATACCTTCCCGGAGATTTCGTGCACACGTTCGGGGATGCCCACGTGTACCTGAATCACCGCGAACAGGTGCAGACGCAGCTCTCCAGGGCGCCGAGGCCTCTGCCCGAGATGAGGCTCAATCCGGCGGTCACGTCGATTTTCGAGTTCAAGTATGAAGACTTCGAACTGACCGGTTACGACCCGCACCCCGCCATCAAGGCGCCCATTGCCGTCTGACCTGGGTGCGCCAGCGCACAGGAGAGAAGACCACAAGCCTTTTGATCGGATCTTCTACCCTCGCGCGTTCTCGTCCAGCGCAGCGTCGATTTCCGCAAGCACGGATGCATCCTGCTCGGCCACCCTGGCACTTCGCAAGGCCGCGAGCGCCTCCGGGGTCGCGAGGCGTCCGAGACCCCAGGCGGCATGACCGCGCACGAGCGCGCTCGAATCCGCCAGAGCCGAAACCAGCGACGGCACCGCTTCCGGAGCACCGCTGTTGCCGAGGGCCACCGCCACGTTGCGGACAAACCCGTCCCGCTTCGCCCGGAGCACGGGGCTGCCCCTGAATCTCTCCTCGAACGCCTCCCGGCTGATCCGGACAAGTTCGGCCAGGTCCGGCATCCAATTACCGGGGCGCGCCCGGAATGCGGCCTCAGGGCTGCGCACCGCGAACCGGTTCCATGGACAGACCTCCTGGCAGTCGTCGCAACCGAAGATGCGGTTGCCGATCAGCGGCCGCAACCGTCGCGGGATGGGGCCGCGCAACTCGATCGTCAGGTAGGAGATGCAGAGCCGGGCGTCCACGACGTACGGCGCGACGATCGCACCCGTGGGGCAGGCCGGTATACAGCGGCTGCATTTCCCGCAATAGTCGCGCTCGGGCGTGTCATAGGCGAGCGGCAGATCGGTCAGGATCACCCCGATGAAAAACCAGGATCCGCCGCGGCGCGCGATCAGGTTGGAGTGCTTTCCCGTCCAACCCAGCGCCGTCTGCGCCCCCCAGACTTTTTCCATGACCGGGCCAGTGTCGACGTACTCCAAGCAGCGCGCTTCCGGTGCGGCGCTTTCGATGAATGCCCGCAGCGCCTTCAACCGCGCTTTGACGATGTCGTGGTAGTCGTCTCCCCAGCCGTACCGGCTGATCCTGCCCCGCCGCGGTTCGTCCGGAAAGCCGGCTTCCGTGTGATAGGTCATCGCCAGGACCAGGATCGAGCGGGCGTCTTCCAGAACCAGGCGCGGGTCCTTGCGGCGCTGCGCCTGCCGCTGCATGTACTCCATCGTGCCATGCATGCTGCCGTGCAGCCACGCGTCGAGTCGTCCGGCCTCCGGGAGCGGCCCGGCCGGCGCCACTCCCATGCCGAGGAAACCGAGGCGGAGCGCCTCCGAACGGATACGCGCCGTAAGGGCTTCGTCAACGGGGTCGGGAATCGATTCAGGCGTCAGAGACATGCCGGAACTGCGGTCCGCTTTACTGCCCCGGGAGAGGCTCGAACCGCCCTCCATATCTGAGCGGCTGGCCCGTTTCCCACCGATGCATTTCCCTCATCATCGCTGCGCACCTCTTCGCGTTGCGCCCGGAAAGCGGAATCCGCATCTGACGACGTCGACGCGCGCACCCCTGAACGTGACGCCCTCGAGTTCCAGCAGAAGGCGCTGATGCAGGCCGGCTTCGCCCGGTAACAGGATTTTCCCGCCACTGCCGACGACACGCTGCCACGGAAGGCGGCCGACGGCGGCGCTATTGCCGCGCAACGCCCAGGCGACCTGGCGGGCAGTGCCGGGATGCCCCGCCGCTTTGGCCACGTCGCCATAGCAGGCAACCTTGCCCCGCGGTATTCGTCGCACGGCTTCCTGAATGTCTTCGAAGTATCCCATCTGCCACGCAGACCTGCGAGTCGTTGTTAATCCGACATTCACGCCACCCAGCTGGGCGTTACCGGCGGATGGCCAGAAGCTCAGCGCGGCCGGCTCTCCGAAGCGACGTCCACTTTGCTGGCGCCGCGCAGCATCGTCAGCGTTTCACGCCCACCCAGAGGCCATCTCCCAGTGGAACGATAACGCCGTGCACTCCCGGATGCGCGGCCATGATGTCGTTGAACCGGCGCACTGCACGCACCGCGGCGTCGGCGGGTTGTTGCGCGAACAGTTCGCCGAAGGCGAACGCGTTGTCGGCCATGATAAGGCCCCCCGGTCGCACGATGCGCAGGCTCTCGTCCAGGTAGCGGGTGTAGTTCTCCTTGTCGGCGTCGATGAAAACCGCATCCGCAGACCCTGCCGCGAACCCGGGCAACACTTCGACCCCCGCCCCCCGGTGCAGGTTCACCTTGCCGGCCACGTCCGATTTCGCGATCCAGCGCTCGGCGAAGTCCGCGTGCGTCGGTGAGATTTCGATCGTCTCGACGCGCCCGTCGGGAGGGAGGGCGCGTGCCATCCAGACCGCCGAATACCCCGCGAGGGTGCCGATCTCCACCACCCTGCGTGCGCCGGCCAGCTGCAGCAGGATCTGGATGAAGCTGGCCTGCTCCGCCGCGATCCAGATCGCGGGAATGCCCTGGGAGCGCGCTTCGGACTTCAGCGCCCGGAGGAAGTCGTCCTCATGGGCGGTCCGCTCGGCGATGTAGCTGAAATGCGCGTCGGTAATGGGGCTCGGGTTCTCAGACATCTACTCGGCCTCCCGTCCGGGACGCGCTCGTGACCGGCTCGAAACGGGCGGTGAAGTGACGAAGAAAACGCGCCTGGTGCGTGATCCGGTAGCCCGGGAAATGCTCCCGCCGGGCGAAAATTTCCAGTATCGCTTCGACCACGTAATCGATGTGACTCTGGGTGTAGACGCGGCGGGGGAGGGCGAGCCTGACCAGTTCCATTGCGGCGGGTGTCTCCTCGCCCGTTTCAGGGTTGTGCTTGCCGAACATCACCGACCCGATCTCGACGGCCCGGATGCCGGCCCAGCGGTAGAGCTCGCAGCAGAGCGACTGGCCAGGGTACCGGATCGGCGGGATGTGTGGCAGCATCGCTTTGGCGTCGATGTAGATGGCGTGACCACCCGGAGGCTGAACAATGGGGACGCCCTGTTCGGCGATGTGGCTGCCCAGGTAGTTGGTCGAGACGATGCGGTAGTTCAGGTAGTCCTCGTCCAGCACTTCGTCGAGGCCGACGGCGATGGCGTTGAGGTCCCGCCCAGCCATCCCCCCGTACGTAGGAAAGCCTTCGGTCAGGATCAGGAGTTCCCTCTCCTGGTCGGCAAGCCCCGCGTTGTTGGTGCAGAGGAAACCTCCGATGTTCGCCAGTCCGTCCTTTTTCGCCGACATCGTGCAGCCGTCGGCGTACGAAAACATCTCGCGCACGATATCGGGGACCGGGCGGGATTGCTGGCCGGGTTCGCGCAGTTTGATGAGATAGGCGTTCTCGGCGAAACGACACGCATCGATGTACAAGGGGACGCCGTAGCGGTGGGCGATGCGGCTGACTTCCCGGATGTTCTCCAGGGAAACCGGCTGCCCGCCCCCGGAGTTGTTGGTAATGGTGAGCATGACGAGCGGTATGCGTTCCGGCCCGTACTGCTCCAGTGTCTTCCGGAGGGCCTCCGTGTCCATGTTTCCCTTGAAGGGGTGAAGCGCGGCGGGTTCCCTGCCCTCCGGGATGACGAGATCGAGCGCGATCGCCCCGCGGTACTCGATGTTGGCGCGCGTCGTGTCGAAGTGCGTGTTGTTCGGGACTACGTCGCCCGGCTTACAGGTCGAGGAAAACAGGATGCGCTCGGCGGCACGCCCCTGGTGAGTCGGAATGACGTGGGTGAATCCGAAGATCCGCCGCACCGTCTCCTCGAAACGGTACCAGGACAGGCTGCCGGCATAAGCCTCGTCCCCTTCCATTATAGCGGCCCATTGGCTGGCACTCATCGCCGCGGTGCCGCTGTCGGTCAGAAGGTCGATCAGGACGTCGGCGGCAGGGATAAGGAACGGGTTGTACCCGGCCCGGCGCAGGATTTCCTCGCGCTGCTCGAGGCTGCTCATCCGGATCTTCTCGACGACCTTGATCTTGAAAGGCTCGATGATGGTCTTCATGCCCGGCCCCCTATCGCCCGCGTTCCCTCACTTGAAGCTGCGGCACAGGAACGGCAGCGACTCGCCGAGGTGCGCCGCCACCAGCGCCCACCCGTGAGGCTCGCCGGGGTGGACCACGAACGTATGCGCCTCGCCGGCCTGGGTGAGTGCGGCGTCGAGGGCCTTGACCCCTTCGTCCAGATGTATGCTCTCGATGTACCTGTCCGCGGTGCCGTAATCGAAATAGATGGCCAGGCCCTTCAGCTGGGCGCCTTTCGCGAGGGTGAGCGGATTGTTCGCGTCCCAGAGGTCCTGGCGGATAGGCTCGCCGAACAAGGGCTTCAGGATGGAAACAAAGAACAGGTAATACCGCGAGGACTTCATGCTTTCAGGGACGTCAAGCGGGTTCCGGCCGGTGAAGATGATCGGCGAGTGCCCGGCACAGGCGCTGTAGCGGTCGGGGTACTTCATGGCGATCTTCAGCGCCCCGTATCCCCCCATCGAGGTCCCGGCAATGGAGCGGTTCTCCCGCCCCTTCTTTGCCCGGTAATGGGATTCGATGTACGTGGTGAGTTCGTTAACGACAAAATCCTCGTACCGTTTGCTGCCGTCGGCGTAGTTGCAGTAGAAACTGTTGTCGCCGCGCGGGTGGACCATGATGATCTCGGGAATCTTCCCGGACAGCATCATCTCTTCCACCTTGTCCTGGATGTTCCCGTACCGGTCGACGGTCCAGCTCGTCTGGTCGTTGTTCAGGCCGTGCAGGAAATAGACGACCGGGTACGCGCGTGAACCCGATCTGGAGTAGGAGGGGGGCAGAAGGATGCTGTAGGGCTGGGCGGCGTGCAGGTCCTGGGACTCGACCGTCTGGAACTCGACGACGCCGCCGCCCGGGAGCGGTATCGGGGTGAGGTCGCCGCGCCGGCGCTCGTCGTTGAACTGGGCGCGGGCGGGGGATGCGATCCCTGGGCCGTCCGACCACACGGCGGTCAACAGCAGGCAAAGCACATACACCGGCCCGAACCAACGTCGCAGCAACTTCATCCTTCCCCCCAAGTCTGGACCACCCCTGAGCGGGTCCGGCCCGGGCGTCGCAATTCGGCCGGGCCGCAACCCACGACGAGGTGCCATGATGAAAGAAGCCGGCCGGGAATTCAAGGGACGGGCTTGGTCACAGGCGCTCGATGATCGCGCGGCACATCTCGTCGGTGGTGGCTTTGCCGCCCAGATCGGGGGTCGTCGTCTTCCCCGCGCGCAAAACCTCGCGCAGCGCAGAATCGACGCGCCGCGCGATCCTCGAGAGGTGCGCGAATTCGAGCATCAGGACGGCGGAGCGCAGCAGCGCGACCGGGTTCGCGATCCCTTTTCCGGCGATGTCGGGGGCCGTGCCGTGGACTGCCTCGAATATGCCGCAGTTGTCGCCATAGTTCACCCCGGGGACGACCCCCAGCCCGCCCACCAGCCCCGCCGCGAGATCGGAAACAATGTCGCCATAGAGGTTCTCGAGCAGCAGAACGTCGAATCGCTCGGGACGGGTGATCAACTGCATGCACGCGTTGTCGACGATGAAATCGTCGCACGCGATCTGCGGATACTGCCGCGCGATATCCCTGGAAGCCTGCAGGAACAGCCCGTCGCTCAGCTTCATGATATTGGCCTTGTGGATGATGGTGATTTTCCTGCGCCGCGCCCGCCGCGCGAACTTGAAGGCGAACCGGGCGATGCGCTCTGTAGCCGAGCGGGTGATGATCTTGAGGCTTTCGACGACCCCGGGCACGACCTCATGTTCGATCCCCGAATAGAGACCTTCGGTGTTCTCCCTGATCACGACCAGGTCGACGTCCTTCCACTTCGTTTCGACACCGTCCAGGCTCTGGATGGGTCGGAAGTTCGCGTACAGGTTGAAATGCTGTCTGAGGGCGACGTTCACGCTCTTGTAGCCTGTGCCGACGGGCGTCTTCAGCGGGCCCTTCAGGGCTATGCGTGTGCGCTCGAACGATTCGATCAGGGTATCGGGCAACGGTGTACCCGTTTCCTTCAGGGCCGCATCGCCCGCAAGGACCCGCTCCCAGCGCGGTCGAAAGCCCGCAGCTTCCAGGATGCGGACCACCGCCTGCGTGATCTCCGGTCCGATACCGTCCCCGGAAATCAGGGTGACGGTTTTGCCCAGCTGAGTTGATTGGACTCTCGTCAAGGTCCCCCCTCCACTGTGGTTTCAATCCGGACAGCTCCGACCGGATCCATGCCTCTGAGGTGCTGCAGCATCCCGCGCAAAGTGTCGTGCACGGTCACATGTGCGAAACCCTTTTCCATCGGGACAGCGGAGGCGTCGACCTTCAAACTGACGGTCTTCCCCTCCAGGTCGAATCGGATCTGGCGCAACGCGCGGGGCGCCTTCAGCGCGTCGACGATTCCCAGACAGAGGGAGGCGGCGAACCGGCCGACAAATCCCCCTACCGCCACTTCCTCCCCGTTGCAGGTGATTCGAACTTGCATGCGCCGCATTTTACCAGACAAGGGCGAATGGGCCGGGCTTCAACAACGACCGGGGTCAGGTCTTGAGATTCAGTTTGAGCGTGGCCCAGCCTGAGGCTCCCTCGGTTTCGAAAAACTCGATTCTCAAGACCTGCCGATCTCTGCTAAGATCTTCGCTTGTTCGACACGCAACAGAATGAGCCGTCTATGGATAAGATCGCAGTCACGGGGGGGGCAGGGTTCATAGGCTCGAATCTCGCCGAGCACTCGCTCTCCCGGCAGTGCTCCGTCGTCATCATCGACAATTTCAGTACCGGGAAAGAACGCAACCTGTCCGAGTGGTCCGCGCGGGCCGGCGGCGACCTGCAGGTTCTGAGAACCGACATCACCGAGACCGACCGGCTGCGCGACGCCTTCAGGGGCGTGCGCTATGTGTTTCACCAGGCGGCGATCCCCTCGGTGCCCCGCTCGATCGCCGACCCGCAGGCAACGGAGCGGGCAAACATCAGCGGCACACTCTCCGTCCTGATCGCCGCACGCGACGCGGGTGTTCAGCGGGTTGTGGTCGCCTC
The DNA here is from genome assembly GCA_963773605.1 of uncultured Acidobacteriota bacterium. GTDB lineage: Bacteria > Acidobacteriota > UBA6911 > UBA6911 > UBA6911 > CAVZBT01. The sequence goes on along the minus strand of CAVZBT010000013.1, from coordinate 36,537 downwards.
CTCGTCCTCGGTCTACGGCGACGACCCGGGCTTGCCCAAGGTTGAGTACTGCGTGGGGCGCCCGCTGTCCCCGTATGCTCTCAGCAAGGCGGTGTGCGAACACTACTGCCGGCTGTTCCTCCAGCTGTACGGCCTCGAGACGGTCTGTTTGCGTTACTTCAACGTGTTCGGTCCGCGGCAGGACCCGCAGTCCGCATACGCCGCCGTGATCCCCCGGTTCGCGACCCGTTTGCTGGCCGGTCAGGCCCCCGTAATATACGGGGATGGCGAGCAGACGCGCGATTTCACCTTCGTGTCCAACGTCGTCGAGGCAAACTGGAAAGCCGCGACTCACCCCAGGGCTGCGGGCGAGGTCTTCAACATCGGCTGCGGCGCCCGTACCAGCCTCAACCAGCTGGCCAGAGAACTGGGCCGGATTGTCGGTGCGCAGATCGAGCCAAAGCACGAGCCGCCCCGTGCCGGAGATGTGCGGCATTCGCTCGCGGATGTGAGCAAGGCGGCGAAGCTGCTCGAATATACCCCTGCCATTGTGCTCCAGGACGGCCTGGAGAGAGCAGTCGCCTGGTACCGCCGCCACCCTGAGGCGGTCAGCTCAGGGTCATAACCGAAGGGCCGACCTGCCGGACCGGATTCACCTGATCGAGATGATTTCATTCCTGTTCATCGATGCAGAACGCGTGTGGCGGGGCGGCCAGGATCAGCTGTTCACCCTCCTGCGCGGCCTGTGCCGGCGCGGCCACACGGTGCACCTCATCTGCCACCCCGGCACGCTTCTGGAAGAGCGCGCCCGGGAGGTGGGGGTGCATGTGCGTCCTTTCTCGATGCGCAGCGGCACCGGGGCGATCTACTTTTTCCGGATCCTGGGCGTGCTTCTGCGCACCCGCCCTCAAGTGCTGGCATTCAACACCCCGAAGCCGATCCTGCTCGCCAACCTGGCGTCGCGGTTCTCGTCCGTACGGGTCCGGATTATCTTTCGCCGCGTCAACTTCCCCCTGCGCCGCAACCCCCTGACCCGGCTCAAATACAATTGGGGCATCGACTGCATCGTCGCCATATCGGAGTCGATCCGATCTCAGCTTCAGGCGGGCGGGGTCAAACCGTCCCGCATCCGTACCGTTTACGAGGGAATGGATGTCAACCTGTACCCCAGACTGCAGGCCCCCAACTTGCGCGGCCCGGGCACTCCCGCAACCGTTGGGACGGTAGCCCACCTCAGTGCGGAGAAAGGGCTGCGTTACCTGGTGGAAGCAGCTGCCCTGATTCCGGACGTCCACGAGCGCATGCGCTTCGTCATCGTCGGCGACGGGGATTGCCGTGAGGCGCTGGAGACCCAGGTGCGCGACCGCGGCCTCGACTCCTGCTTCCAGTTTGCCGGGTTCCAGAACCGCCCCGGCAGGTACATGAAAACCTTCGACCTTTTCGTGTTGCCCAGCCTCTCGGAAGGCTTGTCGTCGGCCATTTTAACCGCCATGGCGAGTTCCCTCCCGGTCGTCGCGACCAACGTCGGCGGGATACCCGAACTGATTCGCGACGGCGAGAACGGGATCCTGGTCCCTGCCGGAGACCCCGTCGCTCTCGCGCGGGCATTGGAGCGCCTCGCCGACGACCAGGAGGAGTGCTTCCGCATGGGCCAGCGCGGGAGGACCCTGGTGGAGGAGCGGTTCACCCTCGAGCGCAAGATCGCCGAGACTGAAGCGCTTTGCCTGTCTTTCCTGAGAGGCCCGGGGCCTGTTTCTCGTGCCGCCCATGCCTGATCTGCTCAAACACCGCCTGCCGCACTGGTTGACGACCCGGCCGGAGCAGACTGCCTATATCGCGCTTGTCGCTTGTGCCTCCTTGTCGATGGTCTCGATAGCGGCGTCTCAGATCATGCTCGCCGTAGCCATCATCGGGTTCCTTTGGGTAGACCGCAGGGACGGCCCGCGGATGGCGTGGCGACCCGTGTTTCTTCCGCTGGCGCTGTTCTTCGGCTGGACTGTCGCGGCCGCGTTCGCGTCGTCCGACATCCTGCTGGGGCTCGGCATCGTCAAGAAGTTCTATCTGTTCCTGCTGGTGCTGATCGTGCCGCGGCTCATGGTGGGCCAAGGGCGCGTCCGGAGATCGTTCGAGGCCCTTTTCGCCGCCGGTTTGATTTCCTCGGCCGCCGGCGTGGTCCAGTTTGCCGAAAACCCGCATCGCGACCTCCTGCACAGGATCTCGGGGTTCATGAGCCACTGGATGACGTACTCCGGCCTGCTGATGCTCGTCCTCGTAGCCCTGTCCGCGTACGGTTACTGCTGCGGGTGGCGGCGGAACCGTTGGGCGGCGCCGGCGCTCCTGATCCTGGCGTTGCCTATTTCGTTATCTCAGACCAGGAGCTCCATGCTGGGCACAATCGTGGGCATGATCGCCGTACTTCTCCTGCTGAGGCGGTACCGTGCGGTGGTGGGCCTGGTCGTCGTGGTGGTTGCCGTGTATGCAGCAGCGCCGGACTCCTTCCGGCAGCGTGTCCGTTCCGGATGGGATCCGCACGACCCGAACACCCGCAACCGGATAGAACTCCTTGGCACGTCGGCACGCTTGATCCGCGACAACCCGGTGTTCGGGGTCGGGCCGAAAAATGTGCAGGTTGAGGCGCTGCGCTACCGCGGCAGCCACGAATTTCCCGACTGGCTTTATCAGCACATGCACAACAACTTTCTCCAGATCGCCGCCGAGCGGGGACTGCCGGGGGTGGCGCTCTGGCTTTGGCTCATGGGGCGGTTCGCACTCGATGCCTGGTCCGTCTTGCGCCGCACGGCCCGCGGCCCGGCATTGCCGGTGGCGCCGCAGCCGGGTTACGAGGCGATGCTCGCCTCCACCGCCGCGCTCGGGTGCTGGGTTGCGCTGCTGATCTCCGGCCTGGTCGAATACAATTTCGGCGATTCCGAAGTGCTGATCCTGTTTCTGTTTCTCCAGAGCGTTCCGTACGCTTTCGCCGCGGAAGGCGGCCGCGACCGGTCCGCCGCCGTGTCCCCGGCGCCGGGCAGGCGTACGGCATAGAATGCGAGACACGGGTTGAAGATCGCGATCTTAGGCACGCGCGGCATCCCCGCCAACTACGGGGGCTTCGAGACTTTTGCCGAGGAGTGCGGCGCCGGCCTGGCCGCCCGCGGGCATGACGTTACCGTGTACTGCCGGTCGCACTACGTCTCCCGCCGGCAGCGCCGGTATCGCGACGTTTCGCTTGTAGTCCTGCCGACGTTGCGCTGGAAATACACCGACACCGTCATCCACACGTTCTTTTCGGTCATGCATGCACTCTTCAGGCGCTACGACGTGATCCTCATCTGCAACGCCGCCAACAGTGTATTTGCCTGGATTCCCCGGCTGGCCGGAACCCCCGTCGCCCTCAATGTCGACGGCATCGAGCGCCTGCGCCGCAAGTGGAATCGCGCAGGGCGCGCCTACTATCGCGCCTGCGAGTACCTGTCGGTGTGGCTGCCAAACGCCACCGTGACCGACGCCCGGGTCATCCAGCACTATTACCGGGAGCGGTACGGAGCCGACTCGGAGTTTATCGCCTATGGGACCTGGGCCGGCAAAACCACGACGCGCGCCTGCCTCGACCGGCTCGGCCTGACGGCGGGGGGTTACTTCCTGTACGTAAGCCGGCTGGAGCCGGAAAACAACGCCCACCTCGTCGTGGGCGCATACAAAGATGTCCGCACTGCCAAACCCCTGGTGGTGGTCGGGGACGCGCCCTACTCAATGGAATACATCGCCCTTCTCAAGAGCACGGCCGACTCGAGGGTCCTGTTTCCCGGAGCGATTTACGGCGACGGGTACAGGGAGCTGCTGGCCCACGCGTTCTGCTACGTGCACGCGACCGAAGTCGGCGGCACTCACCCCGCCCTGATCGAGGCGATGGGGCAGGGCAACCTCGTACTCGCCAACGGAACGCCCGAGAATGCGGAAGCGCTCGGCGACGCGGGCCTCCTGTACGCGAAGAACGACGCCGGCGATCTGGCCCGGCAGCTGCAACAGATCGTCGACAGCCCGGAGCGGTATGCCCACCTGAGGCAGAAAGCGCTCGAGCGCGCCCGAACCGAGTACTGCTGGGACAACGTCGTGAGCCGGTATGAGCAGCTGTTTCTCCGATTGAGCGGAGGGGGCCGCGGCGGCTCGACGCGGCCGCGCGATCCAGCCCAGCCCACGGGTTGACCGACACACCCCCGCCCGGAGCCAGGCCGGGGCGGACCCTGCCCGCGCCCACTTCGCCCCACTTCAAGGGCCTCTCTGTTATAATGCGCGCCTTATGAACACGGTGCCGCACACGGCTCCCCGGCAGATCCACCCCTTGCTCGCGCCGTGGATCATCCTGGGCAGCTTCGCCCACAAGTTGTTTGTCCAGCGCGGTCTGATCCGCAATTTTGTCGTCCGCGACTTGCGCTCCCGTTACGTCGGCTCATTCATGGGCTTTTTCTGGAGCGTGATCCACCCGATCGTCCTGCTGGTCAGCTACACGTTTGTCTTTTCCGTTATTTTCGGCCAGCGCCCGCTTCCCGACAGCGGCACGACGAGTTTTCCGTTGTTCCTTTTCTGCAGCATCCTGCCGTGGCTCTTTTTCCAGGATACGCTGCAGCGCTCCAGCACCGTTATCATCGACAACTCGAACCTGGTGACCAAGACACTGTTTCCCACCGAAATCCTGCCGCTCACGGTGCTGCTTGCGGGAGTGGTCAACCACCTGATCGGTTTCGCGATCCTGCTTGGCATCCTCCTAGCGACGCTCGGCAAAATCAGCGTGTACATCCTGCTGGTGCCCGTGTATTTTTTCTGCCTCATGCTCTTCACGCTCGGCCTGTCGTGGCTTGTCGCGAGCCTGAACGTCTTCGTCCGCGACATCTCCCAGGTGCTCAGCGTCATCCTGACCTTCTGGTTCTGGTTCACGCCCATTTTCTACTCGCCGGAACGATTCCCGAGCAATCTCGTGTTCCTGCTCAAGTGGAACCCGCTGGCCCATGTGGTCACCGGGTACCGCGATTGCCTGCTGCGGATGCGCATGCCCGACTTGACGGCTGCTCGCTCTGCTGGCTGCAGGCTCGGTGCTGGTGTTCGCTCTTGGGGGCATATTCTTCCGGCACATGAAACGCGAATTCGTGGACGTGCTCTGATGCCCTCCATACAGGTGCGACATCTCTCGAAGAAGTACCAGATCTACCATAACCGGGCGGACAAGCTGCGCGAAGTGCTAAGGCTCGGCCGCCGCCCGCTGCACCGGGAGTTCTGGGCGCTCGAAGATGTGTCGTTCGACGTGGCCGCCGGGCAGACGCTGGGGATCATCGGACAGAACGGGTCGGGCAAGAGCACGCTGCTGCAGATACTGGCCGGCATCATGCGCCAGACTCGGGGCGAGTGCTTCGTGTCGGGCAAGGTCTCGGCGCTGCTGGAACTGGGCTCCGGGTTCAACCCGAATTCACCGGGCGGGAGAATGTCTTCATGAACGGCGCGATCCTGGGGACTGGACACCCGCCAGATGCAGGAGCGGTTCCAGGCCATCGCCGACTTCGCCGAAATCGGCACGTTCATGGAGCAGCCGGTCAAGACCTATTCGAGCGGCATGTTCATGAGGCTGGCCTTTGCGGTGGCGGTCAACGTCGACCCGGACATCCTGCTGGTGGACGAGGCGCTTTCGGTCGGCGACCTGATCTTTCAGCACCGCTGCATGCACCGGATGAACAAGCTCCGCGCCGAAGGAAAGACCATCGTGCTGGTAACGCACGACCTGGGCGCCGTCACCAAGTTCTGCGATCGCGGTCTGCTGCTGGACGGGGGCAGGCTGCTGGAAGACGGTTCGCCGGAAACCGTCGTCCAGAAATACCGCGCCCTGAGCTTCGAGCGGGAGCGACGCTACGGCGGGTTCGACGACGGACCCGTTGGCGACTGCGGGCCCGAGCGACGCACCCGGAGGGAGACATCCCGATGGCCGCCGGCATTCCGAATATCGATCACAGGTTCGGCAACGGCGACGCCAGCCTCGTCGGGCGTCGACCTGCTCGACGAGCGCGGCCAGCCGACGCGTGACGTCTTCGGCGGGCAGCAGGTCGTCGTCCGCGTGACCGCGTGTTTCCACCGCGACGGTGCCCCAGCCCATCCTCGGCTACACGCTGCGCGACCGGCTCGGGGTCGAGATTTCAGCCTGCAACACCTCCTACGCCGGCAGGGTTCTGCCCGCGGGCGTGCCCGGGACAGGTAATTACCACCGACTTCCGGATCACCGTACCGCACCTCGCCGCCGGCAGCTACTCCGTTTCCCCCGCGATTGCACGGGGCAATGTCCTGAAACACGACATGTGCGACTGGATCGACAACGCCCTGGTGTTCAACCTCCAGGCGGCAGAGCTGGTGTACGGCATGGTGAAAATGGAGGTGGACGTGGTCAACTACATCGGCCCGCTGGCCCAGCACCGCTGAACGGCAAGTCGTCGATGTACCGTAACCCGTGCCTCCCGTCCCTTCTGCCGTGCCAACGGCTCCGCCACCGGGGACCCGGGATGCACGCGATTATGGACGGGCTGTTCCCCGTGTATTCAGTACTTTCGGTGGCGGACGAGCAGAAGCCGAGATGCTTGCTACTAGTGCGATTCGTGGGTCTGGCACTTCTGACCGCGCTCCTGACACCGCTGCTTGCGCTCCTGGCGGCGACGCTCCTGTTCTTCAATGCCATCTACCTGGCGACGCGCTTCACGCGCAAGGCCGCGGTTGAGCAGGACGCGCCCGGTCTCGGGGGCTCGCCTCGATCATCGTACTGAACTGGAACGGCAAGGACCTCCTCGCCCAAGGGCTTCCCGTCCCTGCTCGACGCGGTCGCGGCCGACGGGCTTCCCCACGAGGTCATCGTCGTCGACAACGGCAGCACCGACGGCTCCTGCGAATTCGTGCGCGAGAACTTCTCCGGCGTGCGGCTCGCTTCGCCTTGCCGGAAAACCAGGGTTTTGCCCGAGGAAACAACGCGGGAGTTCGTGCCGCAAGCCACGCGATCGTTGTCCTGCTGAACAACGACATGGTCGTCGACCGCGGATTCCTCCGTCCCCTGCTCGATGGTTTCGGCCCCGACACGTTCGCCGTCTCCAGCCAGATCCACCTGCAGGACCCGTCTGCCCGTCGCGAGGAAACGGGCCGCACGACCGGGCCGTCTTCCGCCGCGGTATCGTCGAATTCGGACACGCGCCGGTCGTTGACGGGGAACCTTCACCGCCGGTACTACCCCGCCTTCTGGGCGGGCGGCGGCTCGTCCGCATTCCACCGCGCCCGGTACCTCGCCCTGGGCGGGCTTTCCGAGATCTACTCTCCGGCCTACGTGGAAGACACCGACCTGTCGTACCAGGCGTGGTGCGCCGGATGGGAGGTGCTGTTCGCACCGGCATCGGTCGTCTACCACAAGCACCGCGCAACGAGCCGGAAGCGTTTCCGCCCGCTCCAGCTGCAGGCCTGATACAGAGAAACCAGTTCCTGTTCCTCTGGAAGAACATCCGGAGTTGGCGCTTACCTCCTGGCGCACTGCGTCTGGCTGCCGTGGACCTGCTACCGGCTCGCCCGGGACCACGGGATCGGCATCTGGCGCTGCCTCATCGCAGGCCGCCGCCAAAATTCCCGGAGGTCGCAGATCGAGAGGCTCGGCCGCACGGTCCGCCGGACGAGATCAGACCGCGAAATCTTCGGCGTATTCTCGCCCACCCGGCGCTTTACTTTCGCCCGTCGCGCGCGGCCGCCGCGCGGGAAGCCGCCTGACGGATCGGAACGGCGACCGGCGGCCGCGCGTGTCTCTGGGTGACCGCCTATCTGCCGCACCTCGGACGCCATGCCGGTGCCGCCCGCATGCACCAGCTGCTGCAGCGGGTCGCGCGGTCGTACCGGGTCACGCTCCTGACGTTTCTCGAGCACGACAGCGAACGGGAATTCCTGACCGGCGTCGAGCCCTACTGCGAGCAACGTGGTCGCCATGCGACGCCGCCCGCCGCTGAGGTGGCACGCTGTTCCCGTACGAGCCCTTCGACGAGTTCCGCACGCCCGGAGATGACCGCGCGCCGTGCAGCAGTGCGCTCGAGGAAAAGGACTTCGCGCTGATCCAGCTCGAGTACTCCCAGATGGGCTGCTACGCCGACGGGACCTCGGGATCCCTGCGATCCTGACCAAACACGAGGTCGATTTCGCCGCCTGCGCCCGGCGGGCCCGGACTCGAGCGCAGCCCGTACCAGAAGATGCGCTGGTTCTACAACTACCTCCAGGTGCTGGACCGCGAAATCCGGCTCGTGCGCCGCGCCGACGCCGATCGTCTGCATGACCGAGCCGGACGCCGCCTGCGTTGCGACGTTTCTGCACGAATATCCCGATTCACGTGATCAACACCGGGGTGGACCTGGACTATTTCCGTCCGCCCCTAAGCCGGCAACCCGCCCGCGCCTGGTTTTCGTCGGCGCGTTCCAGCATCATCCAAACGTCGACGCGATGCTCCACTTCTGCGGCGAGATCCTGCCGCGCATCCGCGCCCGGGTGCCGGAAGTGGAGTTCGTAATCGTGGGCAGCGGCCCGCCCCCTGCCATTGCAGCATTGGCCGAGAAGCCCAACGTCGAAGTGACCGGCTTTGTCGAGGGATATCCGCCCCTACATGGCGTCCGCATCCGTTTATGTCGTGCCGCTGCGGCTTGGGGTAGGGATTCGGGGAAAGATCCTGGAAGCGTGGGCCATGGGGATGCCCGTCGTAGCCACCCCGGTGGCCTGCGCCGGGCTAATGTACGAGCATGGGACGAGCCTGCTGGTCGCCGACACGGACGAGGCATTTGCGGAACAGGTCGTGGCGCTGCTGAACGATCCCGAGTGCGGGCGCGTCTCGGGGCCGAAGGACGCCGCATCGTCGAGGGCACTACGGCTGGGAGGCATCGGCGTCGCAACTGCTGCGAGTTGTACGGGCAGTACTCGCACGCCGCAGCCGCGCCCGGCCGGGCGCCCGGCTCCACCAGCCCCGGGGAACAGACGCACGCCGTCAAGTTGCCGGGATAGCTTATACTCCTGTCATGACTCGAATTCTGCTGGTACAAACGGCGTCTTCGAAACGCGTGCACGCCGCGACGGAGGAGATCCTGGCGGGCACGCCGTACCCGGAACCGGCGGTCACCATCCTGTGCGCGCCGGATCCTGCGATCGTGGAGGACCTTACCGCGATTCCGGGTGCGCGGGTCGTGCCGTTTGTCCGCGGGCTCCGCAGACAGATCATCCTGGAGTTGCGCCGGGCCGGAGTCGATATCCAGCACACATTCTGGACGGGGGAGCGGCGGTACCGAGGGCTGCGGGCAGCGGGCCTGCTTATAGGGGCGGCCCGGGAAACACGGGTGCACATCGGGGACGGCAGCAGCTTTCGGCTGACATGGAAGGCGATCATCCGGCATGCCATATTCCGGTGGCAACACCCGCTTCCGACGGACCATTATGAATTCGTCCCGCCGGCGGGCGCACCCGCGGTCCAGAGCTACGACGGCGAGCGCATCCTCATCGTGCAATCCGCCGCACCGCAGAACGTCTTGAAGGCGCTCGATCGGCTGCGCGACCGGCCCCTGTTTCGCCAGCCCCGGTATACGCTCTTCTGCCGCAACACACCCCGAAATCGCGCAGCAACTCGCCGGGCACCCGATGCTGCAGTCCATCCAAACCCACACCGAGGCTCGCGACACCTGGACGCACCTGAGGGCCTTCAGGCGCGAGCGCTACGACGCGGTGGTGCTGTTCTTAACCGGAGACCCGAGCTATTGGAAGGTGAAGTACTTCGCGTTCCTGCTCGGCGCCCGCCACAAGGTAGTCTTCAACGAAAACAATGATTGCTTCTATTTTACCGTGCGCGACTGGCTGGCGCTCCTGGCGCACCGGATAGGGGAGCGTTCACAGGTCAGCGCGTTGCCGCGCTGGAGCTGGACGCACCAGGCGTGGGTGATGTTGTTTATGGCAACGAAGTTGCTGCTGTTGCCGTTCAGGTTCGTCTGGCTCCTGCTGGTCTGGATCCGGCTGCGCAGTGCCGCCCGCCGGGCATGAGGGGACAAATGTTCGTTCACGATGACTGCCGCTATTTTTTGGGCCACAAGCCGTGCGCATTCCACCGCGCCTGCGACGCGTGTCCGCATTACCGTCCGTTCGGAATCCGCATCCTGATCATCAAGCTCGCGGCGATGGGCGACGTCCTGCGGACCACTCCCCTGCTGCGCGGCCTCAAGCGGGCCCACCCGGATTCGCACATCACCTGGCTCACCGAGCCCAAAGTCGTACCGATGCTCAAGGGCATCCCGGAAATCGACCGGCTGATCCCGTACGATCACGACGCCGTCCTGCAGCTCGAGTGCGAATCGTTTGACCAGTTGTATTGCTTCGACAAGGAGCCGAAAGGGTCCGCCCTGGCGGTGAAGGTCCGGGCCGCCCGCAAGGTGGGATTCGGTCTGAGCAACTACGGCAACGTCATGCCGCTCAACCGTGAATCCGAATACACGTTTGAACTGGGCATCAACGACGACCCTCAAGTTCCGCCTGAACCGGAAGACCTATCCCGAACTGATTTTCGAGTGCGCCGGACTGGAGTATGCAGAACCCCAGGAGTACGTTTTCCCGGATTTGTCCGCTGAAATCGAAGCGGGCAGGAAGCTGCTGGAGGAGCGCGGCGCGGGCCCCGGAGACCTGAAGGTGGGGCTCAACACCGGCTCCGGCGACATCTTCGCCACGAAGAAGTGGACGGAGGAGGGCTACGTACACCTCGCGAACCGGCTCGTCGAGGAGTGCGGCGCGAGGACGCTTCTGCTCGGAGGCCCGGCCGAAGTCGAGCGCAACGCACGGATCGCGGCCGCAGCCCGCCACCCGCTCATCGATACCGGCACCGGCAACCCGGTGCGGCAGTTTGCGGGCATTGTGGCCAACTGCGACCTGTGGTCACCGGCGACACGCTCGCCATGCACATCGCCATCGGGCTCAAAGTGCCGGTGCTCGTCATCCTGGGGTCGACATGCCCACAGGAAATCGAGCTGTACGGTCGCGGCGCCAAGATCGTCTCGGATTTCGAGTGCAGCCCGTGCTACCTGAGCGTCTGCCCCAAGGAGGTTACCTGCATGGACGCAACCTCGGCCGACGTCGTGTTCGACGCCGCACGCAAGCTGCTTGGGAGATGATGTGAAGACGTCGCGAAGCCGCGCATGCCCGCCTGCTAATCCATGAAGCGGTACTTGAGGATGAAGAAGATGGCGGCGACCCCGTCTTTCCAGCCGATCTTCTTCCCCTCGGAATAATCCCGGCCGCTGTAGGAAATCGGGACCTCGTACACCCGGCACCGCGCCCGGGCGACTTTCGCGGTGAACTCGGGTTCGAACCCGAACCGGTTTTCGCGAAACTTGATTTTCTTCAGCAGCTCGGCGCGGAAAACCTTGTAGCAGGTCTCCATGTCGGTCAGGTTCAGGTCGGTGAGCATGTTCGAAAGGGTCGTGAGCACGTTGTTTCCGACCGAGTGCCAGAAGAACAGAACCCGGTGCGGGCCGCCCAGGAAGCGCGAGCCGATAGACCACATCCGCCTTATTGGCCAGGATCGGCTGGATCAGAGCCGAGTATTCGGCCGGGTCGTATTCGAGATCCGCGTCCTGCACGACGACGATGTCCCCCGTCACCGCCTGAAACCCGGTCCGCAGCGCCGCGCCCTTCCCCATGTTTTCCGGCTGCAGGATGATGTTCAGGTCCGGGTCATCCATGAGGCGCGCCAGAACATCGCGTGTGCCGTCCGACGAGAAGTCGTCTACCACGATGATCTCTTTCGGGAGGTTGACCTCCCGGACGCGACGCAGGATTTCGAGGATCGTATCCTTCTCGTTGTAGACAGGAATGACGATCGATAGCTTCATCGTTGGGGAGCCCCTGTGGTGGTTGTCACGTGAGACAGGAACATATCTTCTATAGGACGGGCCTGTGTCAAGCCAATTGACCCGGTCGGCACCTGATTTCGCATATAATCGACGCATGCACCCGAGCGCAGGCTGGCCGCTGGTTTCCGTGATCATTCCAAACTACAACGGCGCGGCCTACCTCGAGACCTGCCTTCGCTCCCTGTCGCGGCAGACTTTTCGGCGATTCGAGACGATCGTCGTCGACAATGCCTCGACCGACGATTCGGCGGCCGTGACCTCGAGGGTACTGCCGGACGCCACCGTGCTCCGCAACCCCGCGAACCTCGGTTTTGCCGCCGCGGTCAACGTCGGCGTGCGCGCCGCCGCGGGAGAGTGGGTGGCCATCCTCAACAATGACACGGAAGTCACGGCCGAATGGCTTGCCGAAACGGTAGCGGCACGGGAGCGCCACCCGGATGCCGCTTTTTTTGCGTCCAGGATCCTCGACTTCAGGCAACGCGACCGGGTGTACAGCGCCGGGGATTGTTTCCTGCGTGCCGGGATAGGCTACCGCAGAGGCCAGGAACTGACCGATGACGTCGAGTACCGCACGGAGTGCGAGGTTTTCGCGGCATGCGGATGCGGGGCGGTCTACCGGAAATCGACGCTGCTGTCCAGCGGAGGGTTCGACGAGGATTTCTTCGCCTACCTCGAGGACGTCGACCTCGGACTGCGACTCCGGGCCGCGGGACACAAGGGCTACTTCGTGCCGGCAGCGGCGGTGTATCACGTGGGCGGCGGCACCAGCGGCGGCGAATTCTCGCCGCTGGCCGTCCGGCTGCGCACCCGCAACGCCCTGCTCCTGGTCCTGAAAGACCTGCCCGGCCCGATGTTGCTGCGTTGCAGCCCGATGATTGTCACGGCCCAGGTGTTCTGGGCCGCGCGGGTCTTGCGCCGGGGGTGCCTGCTCAGTTATCTGCGCGGCCTCGCGGGCGTGTTCCCCCTGATCCCGGCCGCGCTGGAAGGGCGGCGGAGACTTCGGCCGATCTGGCGGTCGTCGCACGGCCGGCTGTGGAGCGCGATACTGCTTTCGGAGGAGCTTGCGCGCCGCGATTTCACCGCCAGACGCAGGCCCGGCACATCGGCTTTCCTAAGACTCTATTTCAGGATTTTCCGGAAGCCCCGCCCCATTGCTGGACACCGCATGATTTCGATTGTGATCGTCAACTGGAACTCCGGTGCGTACCTCGGTAAATGCGTCGCAAGCCTGCGCGAACACGCACCCGAAGCCCAGGTCATTGTCGTGGATAACGCCTCCTCCGACGGCAGCCTCGAAGCAGCGCTCGACAGGGCGCCCGCCACTGTCGTGGTACGCCACAGCGAAAACAGAGGATTCGCGGCGGCCTGCAACGCCGGGTGGACTATGGCGTTCAGGGGACCCTGTCCTCTTCCTCAACCCGGACACCGAGAGCACGCCCGGATCCGTCCAGGCACTCGCCCGCACCCTCGAGGAGAACCCGTCCGCCAGTGCGGCCGGAGGCCGCCTGGTCGACGCCAGCGGGGCAACGCAGGTCGGCTTCAACGTCCGCCGCTTCCCCACCCTGTCCGATGCCGCCGCCGAAGCGCTTCTCCTGTACCGGGTGTGGCCCCGCAATCCCTGGAGCCGGAGATACCGCATGCTGGACTGGGGTCATTCGACCCGCGCGGTCGTGGACCAGCCGGCCGGGGCGTGTCTGATGGTGCGCCGCGGCGTCCTCGAACGACTGGACGGTTTCGACGAGACGTTCCTTCCCGGCCTGGTTCGAGGACGTCGACCTTTGCCGGCGCATGCGCGACCTCGGCGGGAAAATCCTGTTCGAACCGGACGCGCATTTCGCTCCACGCCGGCGGTGCGAGCCTCGCGCGACTCGAGCCGGGCGAGTTCGTCGAGATTTTCCACCGAAACCAGGTGCGCTACTTCTACAAGCACCACGGGCCCGGCGCCGCACGGCGCGTGCGCCGACTGGCCGTCGCCGGGATCCGGCTGCGCGCGCTCTTTGACCTTTTCCGGCCGCGGACCGCAGCGGCCGGTACTGGCGCGCCGCCCGGAGTATCGGCTCGGCCCGGGGAGACGACCCGATGACCGCGCGCGTCCTCGTCAGCATCGTCTCCTACAATTCCGGCCGCCATCTGGGCGCCGTGCCTCGAAAGCCTGCAGCGGCAGGCCTTCCGGGATTTCGTCGTGCGCCTCTGGGACAACGCCTCGACCGACGACTCGCCGGAGATTGCCGCCGCCCACGGCGACGTGCTCGACGCGTCGCACTTCTCGACGCGGAATCTCGGGTTTCTGCGCGGCGCACAACCGCATCATCCGGGAGACCGGCTTCCGACTACGTGCTCGTCCTCAATCCCGACGTCGTCCTCGAACCCGCATTCATCGGGATCCTCGTCGAGAACTCGACCGCGACACGTGCGCCGGATCGGCCACCGGCAAGCTCTGGCGCTGGCCGGACGAATACCGTCAGCCCCCTGGCTCCCGGCGCCCCCGGACCCGCCGACCGCATCCTGGATTCCACCGGCATGTATTTCACGCCGCAATCAGCGGCACCTCGACCGCGGTTCCGGGGAACCTGATCGCGGTCAGTACGACCGGGGCGAGTATGTGTTCGGGGCATCCGGAGCGGCCGCGTGTCTATCGCCGCCGCATGCTCGACGAGATCGCGACCGACGGCGAGTACTTCGACGAAACGTTCTTCGCCTACCGCGAGGACGCAGACCTCGCCTGGCGCGCGCAGTGGCTGGGTTGGAGCTGCCGGTACGTGCCCGCGGCGCGTGCGTTCCACGTGCGCCGGGTCCTCCCGGAACGCCGCGCGAGCCTCCCCGCGGACATCAACATGCACTCGTTCAAGAACCGCTTCCTGCTGCGCATGAAGAACATGGACTCAGGGACCTACGCCCGCCTCCTTTTCCCGATCACGGCGCGCGACATCCTCGCCCTCCTCTACGTCCTCGCCGTCGAGAGGTCCTCACTGCGGGCGATCCCGCTGCTGGCCAGAGCCTCTCCCCATGCGTGGCGACTTCGGCGGGCCCTGCGCCAACACCGGCGCGTCTCGCCTCGCGAGATCCGCACCTGGTTCTCGAACCACCCCACGGCGCGCCCTCTGAAGGAATCACCACGAGGGTAGCTCGTCGGGGTGGGCCGCCGCGCTTCGACGCAGCCCCGCCGCTTTCGCTCGACCGACGGGTTCAATGCTCTCGATTGTGTGCAGGGCGCCGGCCCCGGCTCACTCAGCAAAGCCGCAGATCGGCGAACGCGTTCAGATCCAGGGGAGGAGCAGGCGGCGCCGAGGCCAGGCGCGGGGTGCCTGCCGCGGCGATCATGGCGGCGTTGTCGGTAGTCAGAGCGGGGGACGGGTAGTAGACGCGGGCGACCCGCTCGAATTCGTCGCTGAATGTCCGGCGCAAGAGGCTGTTGCACGCCACTCCTCCGACCAGCAGGATCGACGGGGGGCGCAACCGCTCGGCCGCCTTGCGGGTCTGGGACGCGAGAGTGTGGACAATCATGTGCTGGTAGCTCGCCACCAGGTCGAGCACCCGGCGCGACGGTCTTCCCCCCGGGCCGGCGGGGCTTGATCCCCGATTCCTGTATGTGACGGCAGCGCGGCGGTCTTGAATCCGCTGAAGCTGAAATCGAGGCTGCCGTCGCTGATCTTCGGCACCGAGAAGGCATAGGCTTGCGGGTTGCCTTCCCGCGCCAGACGGTCGATCACGGGCCCGCCGGGATAGCCGAGTCCAAGGAACTTCGCAGCTTGTCCAGGGCTTCGCCGGCCGCGTCGTCCCGCGTGCGGCCGACGAGCTCGTAAGCGCCGGGCTCACGGGCGCAGTATCAGCGAAGTGTGGCCGCCCGAGACCACGAGCGCAAGGATCGGGTACTCGATCCCGGGATGCTCCAGGAAGGCCGAATAGATGTGCCCTTCGATGTGATTCACGGGCACGAGCGGTTTCCGCAGGGCAAACGCCATGGCCTTGGCGAAGGAGAGCCCCACCAGGAGAGAGCCGATCAGTCCCGGGCCCCTGCGTGACGGCGATGCCGTCGATGTCGGCGTACTCCCGCCGCGCCTCCTTGAAGGCCTGGTTGACGACGTATCCGATGTTGCGCAGGTGCTCGCGGCTGGCCAGCTCGGGGACGACCCCGCCGAAGCTGCGGTGGGTGTCGATCTGCGAAGCGATGACGCTGGACAGGATCGTCCGGCCGTCCTCGACCAGCGCGGCCGCCGTCTCGTCGCAGGACGATTCGATTCCCAGGATCAGCATTTGGACGCCTCCAGCCGGAGCGCATGGATGAGACGGCAGTGGTTACGAGGCCGCCGACAACGCCTGCAGGCTCTCGGAAAATGGCGGGCGCGCGATGCCGCGCTCCGTTATGATGGCGGTGACGTACCGGTGGGGAGTCACGTCGAACGCGGGATTCAGCACCGGGGCGTCGGTCACCGTCACCCCCTGGAATTGACGCACCTCGTCCGGGCTGCGCTCTTCGATAGGGATCAGGCTGCCGTCCGCCAGCGAAAGGTCCAACGTAGATATGGGCGCGGCCACAAAGAAGGGGATCCCGTTTTCTTTTGCGAGGACCGCCACCGAATAGGTGCCGATCTTGTTGGCGACGTCCCCATTGGCCGCGACGCGGTCCGCGCCCACCACCACGCAGTCGATGCGCCGCTGCTGCATGAAATGCCCCGCCATGTTGTCAGTGATGACGGTGACCGGGATGCCGTCCTGGCCCAGCTCCCACGCCGTCAGGCGCGCCCCCTGCAGAAACGGCCGGGTCTCGTCCGCGAGCACCTCGATCCGTTTCCCGGCTTCCACCGCCGCCCGGATCACCCCCAGGGCGGTCCCGAAACCGGCCGTCGCCAGCGCCCCGGCGTTGCAGTGCGTGAGGACGCGCCCTCCGTCGGGGATCAACTCCTGCCCGTGAAGGCCCATGCGACGGTTGGCCTCGATATCCTCCCGGTGCATCCGTTGCGCTTCCTCCACGAGGGCTGACCGGATGGCGGCAAGCCCGGCGGGACGGGCCGCCTGGTAGACCTTCTTCATTCGTCCCACGGCCCAGAACAGGTTGACGGCCGTCGGGCGGGTTTCCGCCATCGTGTCGCAGATGCGCTTGAAGCAGCCATCGAGTTCCTCGGCGCTGGCAACCTGGGCGCTTTCGACGCCGAGCGCGATTCCCATGGCCGCGGCCACCCCAATCGCCGGGGCGCCGCGAATGACCATGGACCGTATGGCTTCGGCCACCTCGATATAAGACTTGTAGCGGTTGTAAATCTCCCGGGACGGCAGCAAGCGCTGGTCCAGCATCACGACCGAAGAATCCTTCCACTCGATTGTCCGTATCATAGTCTCCCCGGGGAAAGGACCAGTGTAGCTTACGTGCGGGTGGATTTGAAAGGAGGGGCAACTGACGGGGCCAAACCGGGGTCAGGCCTTGAGCATGAGGTTTTGGAGCACCCACCCGGCTTCGGGCGAGGGCGGCAAAACTCAATTATGACCCCCGACGCCGTTGCTTTGTGGCTCAAAGGGTGCTGTAATTAATCTTGTTCGTTCTTTGTCATGCGATCGGGGTGCCCCGGAAAGGGTAAAAGGGAAGTGGGTGCAAGTCCCACACGGTCCCGCCACTGTAATCGGAAAGCCGGCTTCTGCGGCATGCTTGTACGCAGATGGCCCGCCACTCGTTGAGCAGACGGGGAAGGCGAGAAGTCCGGCGATGACCCGTTAGTCAGGAAACCTGCCTCGTCGCCTGTTTCCAGCGCCTCTTCGCGAGAAAGAGACCTGGGATGCTGTCCCCATTCCTCAATCGCCGCCTGCTCCATTTTAGCTGGGTTGTGCTTGTCGTGGCGGCGTCCTGCTCCCGCGGAGCCTCTCCAGGCGGGACGCCCGAAAGTATCTCGCGGCCGTCACTCCTCCGCTACACCGACGGGATCGGCCGCCCGGTACAGCTGCCCGCGCTGCCGCAGCGCATCATCTCGCTGGCTCCCAACATCACCGAAACGCTCTACATCCTCGGGGCCGAAAGCCAGCTGATCGGCGTCACGCGGCAATGCGACTGGCCGCCGGAAGCGGCCGGGAAGCTCAGAGTCGGCGACCTGATGAATCCCAACTACGAGGTGATCCTCGCGGCCAAACCTGACCTTGTCCTGGCCTCCACAGCCGGAAACGACCGCGGCGCGGTGATGAAGCTGGCGGCTCTCGGGCTGCCGGTCTTCGTCACGGCGCCGCGCTCGGTGGCATCGATCTTCGACTCGGTCCGGCAGATCTCGCGCGTAACAGGCCACGCGGAAAAGGGCGAGAAGGTACTGGCGGAGATGAGGAGCCGTCTCGCGGAAGTCGCGCGCAGGCTGGAAGGAGCGCCCCGCACCCGGGCGTTTTTCGTGACCTGGTTCGATCCGCTGCTGGCCCCCGGCAAAAACACGTTCGAAAACGACGCGCTGCGCCTGGCCGGGGTCGATTCCATCAGCGCGGACGTCGACGAGTTTTACCCCCGGTTCAGTCTCGAACAGGTGCTGGCGCGCGACCCCGACGTCATCCTCACCGTGCGGCACTCGGGCAAACCACTGCCCGACCTCCGCCGGGTATCCGGATGGCAGCGGCTGCGGGCCGTCCGCTACGGTCGCGTCTACCTCCTGGACGAGGTCCTCCAGCACCCGTCCCCGCGGTTCGTGGACGGCGTCGAAGAACTGGCCCGCATGCTTTACCCGGAGCGATTCCGATGAAACGGCTCTCCCGGAGGCGGATTGTCACCATGAGCCTGCTGCTGCTCGGACTCTGGTGTGCCGCAGCGCTGGTCTCCTTGGGCATCGGGAGCGTCCCCATTCCGGCGACGACTACCCTGCGTGTCCTGAAATCCCACTTTGGCGGGACAGCCGCCCCGGATGCCGCGGCGGAGGCCATCCTGTTCTCCGTCCGGCTGCCGCGCCTCCTGCTGGCCACCGTGGTCGGTGCGGCCCTGGCCGTCGCGGGCGCGGCATTCCAGTCCCTTCTGCGCAACCCGCTGGCGGACCCGTACGTGCTCGGGGTCTCGACCGGCGCGTCCACGGGCACGATCCTCTATTCCATCTGGGCCGCCTCCCTCGGGATGGCGTTTTCGGGACCGCACCTCGTTTATGCAAGACCGGCCGCCGCCTTTGCCGGCGCGGTCCTCACGGTTGCAGCCGTGTACCTGGTCGCAGGCGGAACGCACCGTCGCGGTGAGAGCTCGCAGCGGCTGCTGCTTGCCGGCATCGTGCTGGCGTCGTTCATTTCGTCGATCAACGTGTTCCTCCTGACCAGCACCAGTCAGGCGGACCTGCGCGGCATCTTCTACTGGCTGATCGGCGACCTCAGCCGCCCGGTGGACGCGTCGATCTATGTGGTGGCACCGGCTGTGGTCGCCGGGGCTTTCGTTCTGTTCCTCTTTTCCCACAGCCTGAACCTGATTTCCGTCGGGGAACAGGACGCGCTCATCCTCGGTATCGAAGTGGGGCGGGTCAAGCTGGGCGTGTACGTCATCGCATCGCTCATGACGGGGCTGGTGGTATCGGTCAGCGGCCCGATCGCCTATATCGGCCTGATCTGCCCGCACCTGGCCAGGATGATGTTCGGCGGCGACAACCGCATTCTTTTTCCGACGGTGTTCCTGTTTGGCGCCATCTTCACTGTGCTCGCCGACACGGTGGCGCGGACCGTCCTGTCCCCTTCCGAACTTCCCGTCGGCGTCATCACGGCGCTGTGCGGCGCGCCCCTGTTTATCTATCTGCTGCACCGGAAAGGGGGCGCCGCATGAGCTGCGCCGTCGCTCTCGAGGCGCGCCACCTCAGTTTCTCGTACCGCAGACCCGTCGTGGAGGACTTCTCGCTCGTCCTGGAGCCGGGGACCGTAACCGGTATGATCGGGCCGAACGGGTGCGGGAAGACGACGGTGCTCAACCTGCTCGACGGCATCCTGCGGCCGCACTCGGGCGAGGTCCTGATCGGCGGAACGCGCCCGCTTGCCGGATTGAGGCGCAAGGAGATCGCCGCGCCACATCGCGATGGTCCCGCAGAACGCGGGCGTGCCGCCGTACCAAACCGTGCTCCAGTGCGTCATGCAGGGACGTTCCCCCTACCTTTCGCTGCTTGGTTTTGAAAGCGAGCAGGACGAGCGCGTCGCCCTCGACGCCCTGGAGATGACACGACTGTCGGGGTTCCTTGACGCGCGGGTGAGCGAGGTTTCCGGCGGCGAAAGGCAGCGCGTGCTCCTGGCGCGCGCGCTCGCCCAGCAGACCCCCATACTGCTGCTCGACGAATTCACCGCCAATCTCGACATCAACTACCAGCTGGAGCTGATGCGGCTTGTCGCACGAGTCGCCCGGGAGCGGAAGGCGGCAACCCTGGTGGTCTCGCACGAGATCAACCTGCTGGCCGCGTTCGCCGACTGCCTGGTCCTGATGACCGATGGGCGCATTCTCGCCCAGGGGAGGGTCGCCGATGTCGCGACCTCCGGCAATATGAAGAGCCTGTTCGGCGTCGATTTCACGGTCCGCACCCCGCCGGGCGGCGCCACCGAAATCGTCCCACAATTGAAGGACGGGAAACCACAATGAAGTCCGAACCACGCATCGCGCCCGTGGCGCGCCACCTTGGCCGCGCCTTTTTTTCCGTGCTGCTCGCCGTTATCCACGCTATGGCCCAGGGGGGAGGCACACCCCCGGGATCGACCCAGATCATCAGGGGATCCGCAGCCGATCCTCGAGGGGTTCCATTACCCCAGGTGCACGTCGAGGTGCGGGACACCCGCGGTAACCTCGTGACCTCTGCGGTGTCCGACGACCAGGGTGAATTCACGCTCGAGCTGCACCCAGGCCGCTACGTGGCGTCCGCAACTCTCCCGGCGCTCGCGCCCCTGAGGGGACACGTCTTCGAAGTCGGGCCCGACCCGGCGCCCCGCCTCGACCTCGTCCTGCAAGTGCCCTCGATCGAGCAGCAGATCGTGGTCACGGCGAACCGCACCGAAGCCCCGCTGGCCCAGATCGGCAGCAGCGTAACGGTCATCCCAGGGGCGCAGTTGCAGGCCGAGGGCATCCTATGGGTCGCCGACGCGCTGCGGCGCATCCCGGGGATCACCGTCGCGCAGAGCGGCGGCCACGGGCAGTTGGCGTCGGTGTTCATGCGTGGTGGTGAATCGGACTACACCAAGGTGCTCATCGACGGCATTCCGGTCAACGACCCCGGGGGCGCCTTCAACTTCGGCACGCTCTCCACCGCCGGGATAGACCGGATCGAGATCGTGCGCGGCCCGCAGAGCGCTCTTTTCGGCTCCGACGCAATCGCCGGCGTAATCCAGATATTCACGAAACGCGGCACAGCCGAAGGCCGGCTCCCTCGCCTCGAGGCGTCGGCCGAGGGTGGCAGCTATGCCACATCCGGGTATGCCGCCGCCCTGCAGAACGTGCGCGAGCGGTGGGATTATGCAGCCTCGTTCTCGCGCGCCGACACCGACGGGAGCGTCACGAATGGTTCGTTCAACAACGAGGTCGCGTCGGGAAACATCGGAGTGCGGCTGCCGCGCCGCACCCAACTGCGGGTGGTGTTCCGCAGCGAGGCCGCGCGCGCCGGGGTCCCCGGCCAGTCGGCCTTTCACCGTCCGGAACCGGACGAGTACTACCGCACCCGGGAGCTCGCGGGCGGGCTGACCCTGGCGCATGCGGCCACGGCGCGCTGGCATCAGACGCTCACGTACTCGGTGCACGACTCGAGGCAGCTTTCGGTCGACCCCGGCGATTCCGGCAGCTACATATCGACGTACGACGGCCGCACCGCCCCGTTCGCCTCCTACGATTCCCCGTTCCGGACGCTGAACCAAACCCGCCGCCAGCGGCTCGGGTACCAGAGCGATCTGGCGCTCGGCCACGGGCATCTGCTGACGGCCGGGGGGGATTACGAACGCGAATCCGGCGTGGTCGGAGACCCGGATTCCGTCCCGCTGCAAGCCCTGCGCAACAACGCGGGCGTCTTCGTCCAGGACCAGTGGTCGGCCGCGTCCCGGGCCTTCGTTACCGCAGGGGTGAGGCTCGAACACAACGCGAGCTTCGGCCTCTATGCGGCGCCGCGGCTGTCGGCCGCCCTGCACCTGCGGCAGGCGACGCCCGGCGGGTTCTGGGGGCTCACGAAGCTGAAGGGCAACTTCGGCCTTGGCATCAAGGAACCCACCCTGGTCGAATCGTTCAGCAACTCGCCGTTCTTCCGCGGCAACCCGGATCTCCGGCCCGAGAAATCCGTCAGCTTCGACGCCGGGATTGAACAGTACCTCGGCGCCGGGCGTGGCGTGCTGGAACTCACCTGGTTCGAAAACCGCTTCCGCGATCAGATTGGATTCGCCATCACCGACTACCAGAGCTTCGAGGGATCCTTCTTCAATATCGGGCGCACCGAAGCGCGCGGGATCGAAACAGGCCTCCGGATTCCGCTGGGGTACGCGGTGGAACTCGGCACCTCCTACACCTATCTTCATTCGAAGGTGCTGGAAAGCGCGGTCGATTACGACCCCGCGTTTGCGGCCGGCCAACCTCTGTTTCGACGGCCAAGGCATTCGGGCCGCCTCGACCTGCGCTGGACGCCTGCCCGGTGGACCTTCGCCGCTTCCGCGCTGGTGGTCGGCAGCCGTGTCGATTCCGATTTCTCGGGGCTGGGACTCGGGCGCAGCCGCGGCTACGGCACACTGGACCTGGCCGCGACCTACCGCTGGTCTCAAACGCTGTCGTTCTATGCCGTCGTGGACAATGCCTTGAACCGGGCGTACATGGACGTCCTCGGATTCCCGGCGCTGCGCGCCCACTTCCGGCTCGGGCTGCGGAGCGAATTCTGAACGAATCGGGGGATCGGGTGCCGAAACCGGGGATCGGGTGTCGGGTTTTGGGTTTTGCCAGCACCTAAAACCCAACACCCAGCACCTATTTACCCAATACTCAATTGTATCGGCCCACCGAGTGTGGTATCTCAACCCAACGAATCTCTCGGGGAAATTACATGGCCACAGAACACGTTGGCACCAACATCGAATCGACATTGCACGAAGACCGTCTTTTCCCGCCCCCGCCGGAGTTCAGCGCCAAAGCTCACATCAAGAGCATGGAGCAGTATCAGCAGATGTATCGGGAGTCGATCGAGACCCCGGACAAGTTCTGGGCAAAAATCGCCAGGCAACTCCACTGGTTCAAACGCTGGAAGACGGTGAGGGAGTGGAACCCGCCCTTCGTGAAGTGGTTTGTCGGGGGCAAGACAAACATCTCCTACAACTGCCTCGACCGGCATCTGGCCAGCCCGCGCAAGAACAAGGCCGCCATCATCTGGGAGGGCGAATCCGGAGAGATCCGCACTCTCACCTACCAGCAGCTGCATCGTGAGGTCTGCCGCTTCGCCAACGGCTCTGCTATCGCTCGGCGTCAAGAAAAGGCGACCGCGTTCGTCATTTACATGGGAATGGTCCCCGAACTCCCGGTGGCCATGCTGGCCTGCGCGCGCATCGGCGCCACCCACTCGGTTGTCTTCGGCGGCTTTTCGGCCGAGGCGCTGACGAGACCGGATCAACGACGCCCAGGCCTCGGCGGTCGATCACCCAGGACGGCGCATTCCGGCGCGGCACCGAAATCCCGCTGAAGAAGTACGTGGACGAGGCCGTGCGTCCAGTGCCCGTCGGTCAAGAGCGTCGTCGTGTACAGGCGATCCGGCTCGGCAGGTCGATATCGAGCAGGGACGGGACCACTGGTGGCACGACGTGATGGCCAAGGCTCCGGAGAAGTCCGAAGCGGAGCCGCTCGACGCCGAGCACCCGCTCTTCACGCTCTACACGAGCGGCACGACGGGAAAGCCCAAGGGCGTCGTGCACACCACCGGCGGGTACATGGTCTACGTGTACCTGACCACGAAGTACGTGTTCGACCTGAAGGACGAGGACACCTACTGGTGCACGGCCGACATCGGTTGGGTAACGGGGCACAGCTACATCCTGTACGGGCCGCTCCTGAACGGGGCCACCAGCCTGATGTACGAGGGCGCGCCCAACTACCCGAACCCTGACCGCTTCTGGGATCTTGTCGAGCGGCACAAGGTCAACATCTTCTACACCGCGCCGACGGCGATCCGCGCGTTCCACCGCTGGGGCGAACAGTGGCCTGCGGCGCACGACCTGTCCAGCCTGCGGCTGCTCGGCACCGTGGGCGAGCCGATCAACCCCGAGGCGTGGATGTGGTATCACCGGGTCATCGGCGGGGGCCGCTGCCCTATCGTCGACACGTGGTGGCAAACGGAAACCGGAGGCATCATGATCACCCCGCTGCCGGGGGCGACCCCGACGAAGCCGGGCACGGCCACGCTCCCGTTCTTCGGCATCGTCGCCGACGTGGTCGATCGCTGCCGGTGCCGCCGTTCCGGCGAACTCGGGCGGGTACCTGGTCATCCGAGAGCCCTGGCCCGCGATGCTGCGCACGATCTGGGGCGACGACGAACGCTACAAACGGCAGTACTGGTCGGAAATCGACGGCTGCTATTTCTCCGGCGACGGGTCCCGCAAGGACTCCGACGGCTACTTCTGGATCATGGGGCGCGTCGACGACGTCATCAACGTCGCCGGTCACCGGCTCGGCACGATGGAGGTCGAGAGCGCGCTCGTTTCGCACCCGAAGGTCGCGGAGTCCGCGGTTGTCGGGCGGCCGGACGAGCTGAAGGGCCAGGCCATCGTCGCGTTCGTGACCCTCGAAGGGGGCTACTCCCCGTCGGAAAGCCTGAGAGACGAGCTCCGCAACCATGTCGCCAAGGAAATCGGTGCCATCGCCAAACCCGACGAGATCCGGTTCACGGACGCCCTCCCGAAAACACGGTCGGGGAAGATCATGAGGCGCCTGCTGCGCGAGATCGCGGGTGGGCGGCAACGTCCGCGGCGACGTCACCACCCTCGAGGACTTGACGGTCATCGAAAGGTTGCGCGCCGGCGAGGAAAGTTGAAAGTGAGGGGAGCGGCCCGCCCACGGTAGACGGTGTCGAGCAAGATCCGAGGCCCACGCTCACTTCAGCTGGATCAGTTCCATCTTAAGCAGCTTGTCGAGGATCTGCAGGATCTCGATCTCTCGCAGCGGCGACAGCATGACGATCGAGTTGACGTCCCAGATGCCGTTGATGCGCGAGGCCACGAATCCCTCCTGCGAGGTCAGGTTGTACCGGGTCAGCGAGGACTCGGGGACGATGAAACCGGGCACTTTGTCGCCCGCGATGGATGTCTTGTAGAACTCCTGGCAGATCGCCCTCTCCGCCTTCTCGATCTGCTCGTCGGCCCACACGTTCTGCGGATCCAGCCTGAGCGTCTCCTGGAAAAGCCCGATCGCCTCCGCATACCTGCCCTCCTGCATCAGCTCCAACCCCCTGGAGAACAGCTTGGCCGGGTTGTCTTCCTGCGGCGGCTGTGTCGGGGCTTCTTTCACATCGAGGACGTTTTTCTCGTAGAGCTGAAACAGCTCCCAGTTGACGAGGAAATCCGAGCCATGAACCTCGAGGATAACCTGGGACACGGTCTTGCCCTGCGTCACCAGAAACAGCATTTTTTTCTGCAGGGGAGTCAAAGCGAGGCTTTTCAGGTCAGCCTCGGGCTTCAGACAGAGCACAATCTCGTTGCTGCGGAAAACCTCCCGGATCCTGGCCCACTCGTCTTTCCGGCGCACCCCCTCGAAGAGAATCGAATTCATGTCGATGTTGATCAGGATCAATTCCTGGGAGTTGAAGCCGCTTGCCGTAAAGTGGAAATAGCCGTCCTCCCAGAGAAAGAGGTCATAGATGACCTCCTGGGTCCGGGCAACCAGCGCTTTCTCAACCTCCTCCTGGGTGATAAAGCCCTCCTGCACGAGCACCTTCCCGAGAATGGCGCGGGTCTGGTGCTGGATCTCGAGGGCGCGCTTGAGCTGCACCTCCGTGATCTTCCCCTGGAACAGCAGGAAGTGCCCCAGTTGCTTCGTGGGCTCATTGGAACGGGACGAGATGATCTGACCATTGCGGAAGAAAATATAATTTTTCGTCTTGTTCCGGATAAACGTGAGCGACCCGGTCTTGCGGCCAAGCGTGACCCACTGGAGGAGCTCCGCAAGCTCCATGGTGTTCAGATTGCCCGATAGTGACATCCCCGCGCCGCGCCTCCCGCAAAAATCCGACACCGCTGCCGATTGACGATTATACTTATCGGAAAAGCGCAGCCGATTGTCGAGTATTCCTTGAAGGTCACGCCCGCGCTAGAATGAACCGCCGGTCGGAGCGGGCGGGAAAGGAGGGGAGGTGTTGACCTATGCGAACCAGCTGACCATCCTTCGGATGCTCTTCATACCCTGCTTCGTCCTGCTGGTTATCTACGGGTACGTCGGCGTCGCCACCCTGGTCTTCGTGCTCGCCGGCGTCACCGACGCGCTCGACGGGCTGCTCGCCCGCAAGCTCCAGCAGAAGACCGCGCTGGGTTCGTTCCTGGACCCGATGGCCGACAAACTGCTCCTCACTGCGTCTTTCGTGACCCTTACGGTCCCCTCGGTCCCCATAGCGCTCCACATCCCAATCTGGCTGACCGTCCTGACGATAAGCCGCGACCTGCTCATCGCGCTGTTCGCACTGATCATCCACCTCCAGACGGGATATGCCAGCTTTCAGCCCACCTTCCTGGGCAAGTGCACCACGACGGCGCAACTGACCACGGTCGGGGCCTGCATGCTGGGGAACCTGGTGCCGTCGTTGGGGGTGGTATTTTTCCCCGCCGCAGTCTACTCTTCATTGCTGCTCACCGTGGGCTCGGGCCTCCACTACTTTTACCGGTCGGTGAGAATTATTGAGAACTATCAAAAGACGCAGTCGGTAAATGGCAAGAAGCGGAGTCAAGATTCGCGAAGTTGAGCCGGGCTCAGTCGGTCAGGACCTCGGCCTGCTTCCCGGGGACGAAATCCTCACGATCAACGGGAGTCCCGTCCAGGACGAACTCGCCCTCAAGTTTTACCTGGCCGAAGAGGGTCTGCAGCTCGAGGTGCGCCGGGCGACGGGCGAAGAGCAGGTGCTCGAGGCGGACATCCCGGAAGGGGAAAGCCTCGGGGTCAGCGTCGAGGATTTCAAGACCCGGACCTGCAACAACGCCTGCCTCTTCTGCTTCATCGATCAGCTGCCGCCCGGCGTCCGGCCGACTTTGAAGGTAAAAGACGACGATTACCGGCTGTCCTTCCTGCACGGCAACTACATCACGCTTACGAACCTGCCCGAGCGCGAACTGGACCGCATCATAGAGCAAGCGCTGTCACCCCTGTACGTCTCCGTGCATGCGACGGACACGGAACTGCGGATGAAGATGCTGGGCCGCAGGAAGCCGGACGACCTGGACCGGAAAATCCGCAAGCTCACGGCCGGCGGCATCCGGCTTCACACCCAGATCGTCCTCATGCCGGGCATCAACGACGGGAGCCGGCTCGAGGAAACGGTCCGGGGCCTGCGCGCGTATCACCCGGGCGTCGTTTCCGTCGCCGTCGTCCCCCTCGGACTGTCGGGTTACGGCACGACCCGGGAGCGTTACCGCGCCGTCACGGCCGAGTTCTGCCGCGAGGTGATCACGCAGGCCCGACCCTGGCAGGAAGAGTTCCGCAGCACGATCGGACGGACCTTCGTCTACCTCTCGGACGAGTTCTACATCCAGGGCGGCGTGGAGCTTCCAGGCACCGGATACTACGACGATTTCGCCCAGATCGAAGACGGCATCGGCATGGTCCGGAAGTTCTTGAGTGACTTCGAAACCGAGCTCGGGCGCCGACGGAAGGTGCGACCCGGCCTGAGCGGCACGCTGGTTACGGGAAGGCTCTTTTTCCCCTACCTGGACGACTGCACGGCGCGGCTCAACGAGAAGTTCAGGGCAAAGTTGCAGGTGCGGCAGGTGGAGAACCGGTTCATGGGCCGGGACATCACGGTTGGGGGCCTGCTGGGAGGGGCGGATATCGCCGAAGCGCTTTCCGGAACGGAGGCCGGCGACTTCGTGCTGATCCCGCACGACGCGGTGTCCCGGGTGGACGGCATCCTGATCGACAATCAGACTCCCGAGGATGTCGCCCGCCGCATCGGCTGCCCCGTCTTCCCCGCCGGCCGCACTGTGCACGACCTGTTCCGTCTCCTCTCCTCGCTCGCCAGGTAAACTGTCACGACCCACCGCAACGCCGGACACCACCGGGTCAGCCCCCTAGCCCCCAATCGATTGGGCTTGTAAAGTGTTGGGCTCTCTTGCAGAATTGAACGCCGCCGGTTATCCGAAGGAGAGCACAGAATGGCCAGGACCGTCCAGGGTGCGCTCGATGCCAAAGGGAGTCGCTTCGGCATCGTGATCAGCCGCTTCAACTCGTTCATCAGCGACCGACTGCTGTCGGGGGCCATGGACGCGCTCGACCGCCACGGCGCCGCGCCCGACGACACCACCGTCGTCTGGGTGCCCGGATCGTTCGAAATCCCGCTGACCGCCAAGAAGATGGCTGCCTCGGGCAAGTACGATGCGGTGATCTGCCTCGGCGCCCTGATCCGGGGCGAAACCCCCCACTTCGACCACCTCGCTTCGGCCGTGACCAAGGAACTGGGCACGCTCGGCCTCGAATCGGGCATCCCGGTGATCTACGGCATTCTGACGTGCAACACCATGGAGCAGGCCATCGACCGCGCGGGGCTCAAGTCCGGCAATCGCGGGTTTGACGCAGCCACGGCGGCCATCGAAATGGTCCAGGTCTTGAAACAGGTGTAGCACCCGGAAGCCGTTGCACGCCGTGTCTCCTTCCGTCTCCGGACCGATTCAAGCGAAATGGGAATTCGACGAACCGCGCGCGAATGCGCGCTCCAGATGCTCTACCAATACGATGTGGGCAAGCTCGCCCCAGAGGAAATTCTGGCATCGTTCTGGGACATGAACGAGCAGCCCCCGAAGGTGTGCGCGTTCGCCAACGAACTGTTCGAAGGGACGCTCGACCGGCTGAAGGAGATCGACAAGACGATCCAGCAGCACACGAAGAACTGGCGGCTCAGCCGGATGGCGGCCGTGGACCGGAATATCCTCAGGCTGGCCGTGTTCGAGTTCCTGGCCGACACACGCACCCCGGGAACGGTCGTCATCAATGAGGCCCTGGAAATCGCCAAGAAATTCTCCACCCACGAATCCGCCCAGTTCGTCAACGGCATCCTGGACAGCATCAAGAACGATCTCGGGCTGCAGGAAATGGAAGAGTAACCGATGGAGAACCAGACGAACCTTCTGGTCCAACGCCGCTCCAAGCTGGAAGAGCTGAAGAGGCTCGGCTTCGACCCATATCCGCACAAGTTTGAATACACCCACACGGTCAGCGAAGCCCGTCAGGCCTACGATCATGCCGCCGGTCCCGAACTCGAGCAGGAGAAGCGGCATGTCCGCATCTGCGGCCGCATCGTGTCGCTCCGGCCCCACGGCAAGGCCGGCTTCATGGACGTCTCCGACGGACAGTGCCGGGTACAGGTGTACGTGCGCAAGGACAGCGTCGGCGCGGAGAACTTCGATCTGTTTCAGCTGTTCGACCTGGGTGACATCGTGGGCGCGGAGGGCCACCTCTTCCGGACGCGCACCAACGAGCTGACCGTGGCCGCGAGCCAGGTGTTTCACCTCTCCAAGAACCTGCTGCCGCTGCCGGAAAAATGGCATGGGCTTCAGGACGTGGAAACGCGCTTCCGACAGCGCTACGTCGACCTCATCGTCAACCCCGAGGTGCGCTCTGCGTTCGTCAGGCGCAGCCTGGTCATCCGCGAGATCCGCAACTTCCTGGACGCGCGCGGCTATCTGGAAGTGGAAACACCGGTGCTGCAATCGGTCGCCGGCGGGGCGCTCGCGCGCCCCTTTACGACACACCACAACGCGCTGGACATCGATCTTTACCTGCGGATCGCGCTGGAGCTGTATCTCAAAAGGCTCATCGTCGGCGGATTCCCGCGCGTCTACGAGCTGAGCCGCATCTTTCGCAACGAGGGGATCTCGACGCAGCACAACCCGGAATTCACGATGCTGGAGTTCTACCAGGCCTACAGCGACTTCCATGACCTGATGGATCTCACCGAACAGATGCTCACCGAGGTCGCGGAGAAGGTGACCGGATCAAGGCAGGTGCCCTACCAGGGGCAGGTCGTCGATTTCGGCGCGTGGCACCGCTACAGCCTCAAGGAAGCGGTTCTCCGCTTCTGGCCGGACGCGTCGCCAAAACCCGACGAGTCCGAACTGCACTCGCTCGAAAGCCTGCGCCGCCTGGCGGGATTCGTGAAGGCGCCCGTCGAACCGGGCGCAGGCCCGGGTAAGGCTCTCATGGCCCTTTTTGAGACCGTCGCGGAATCGCACCTGTTCCAGCCGACCTTCATTTACGACTACCCGACCGAAGTGTCGCCCCTGTCCAAAACCAGACCGGACGATCCCGACACCGTCGAGAGATTCGAGCTGTACATCGCTGGCATGGAAGTCGCGAACGCCTATTCCGAGTTGAACGACCCGATCGAGCAAAAACAACGGTTCGAGGAACAACTGCGGGCCAGGGGACGAGGGGACGACGAAGCGCACGCCATGGACGAGGATTACATACGCGCCCTCAGCTACGGCATGCCCCCGACGGCCGGCGAGGGCATCGGGATCGACCGCCTGACGATGGTCCTGACCGATTCCCGCTCCATTCGCGACGTCATCCTGTTTCCCCTGCTCCGGCCCGAGTAACGGATACGCCGTTTGCACCAACCACCCGGCCAAGTGCTCCGCCGGCACCGCCTATGAAATTCGAACTCTTCGTCGCCCTCCGCTATCTGAAGGCGAAGCGCAAGCAGACGATGGTCTCGGTCATCTCGGCCATCTCGGTGCTCGGGATAACCGCGGGAGTCATGGCGCTCGTGGTCGCGCTCGCCCTGTCAACGGGGTTCCGGGAAGACATCCAGGAAAAGATCGTGGGGGCGACCTCGCACGTCAACCTGCTGCGCCTGGACAGTACCCCCGTGCGCGACTTCGAGGCAGTCCTGAGCCGGATCGCCCGGGTCCCCCGCATCACCGGCAGCGCACCGGCCATCTTCAACCAGGTCTTCATCTCCAGCACGCAGCGCAACCAGGGAGCCGTCCTGAAGGGGATCGACCCGGAACGCGAGCGCCAGATCTCGGATTTCTTCTCCCACATCGTCGAAGGGGATCCCAACTGCCTCGACAAACCGGCCCCTGCTTCCGACCCGGATTCCCCTCCCCCTCCCGAAAACATGATCATAGGGAAGGAAATGGCCCGCGCCATGGGGGTGAAGGTCGGCAGCACCCTCAAAGTGGTCGTTCCCATGGGGCGCCTGACTCCATTCGGAATGACGGTTTCCGAAAAGACGTTCCGGGTGGCGGCGATTTTTGAATCCGGCCTGTGGGACTACGACTCAAACTGGGCCTACACCGGGATTGGAGCGGCGCGGAGGCTGTTTTCGTTTCCGCCGGACTCCTGCTCCGCGCTCCAGTTCAAGACCGACGACCTCGAACAGGCGCAGGACGATCGCGGACGCGGTTCGGGCGGCGGCCGGGCCAGGGTTCACCACCAACACCTGGATCGAACTGAACAAACCGCTTTTTTCGGCGCTGAAGCTCGAAAAACTGGCGCTATTCCTGACCATCAGCCTGATCGTCTTCGTCGCGTCGCTGAACATCGTGACCACGCTGATCATGATGGTGCTCGAAAAACAGGGCGACATCGCCATCCTCACCGCCATGGGCGCCAGCTCGAGAGTCATCATGCACGTGTTCATGCTCCAGGGGCTGATCATCGGGGTGATCGGCACCACCCTGGGCGCGACGCTCGGCGTCGGCTCGTGCTGGGTGCTCAACACCTACAAACTGATCCGGCTGCAGGCCGAGGTCTACAGCATCCCGTACGTGCCCTTTCATGTGAAGGGTCTGGGACGTGGCGATCGTGTCGGCGACGGCGCTGCTGATCAGCTTCCTGGCGACCCTCTACCCGGCCCGGAGTGCGTCGCGGCTGAACCCGGTGGAGATCCTGCGCTATGAGTAGCCTCCTGGAGGTGCAGGAATCTCTCGCAAGAGCTACTCGTCCGGGACCGAGCGTCTGCGACGTGCTCACGGGCCTTTCGCTCGACCTGGAAACAGGGGTCATGGTCGCGGTTACGGGGGTCTCCGGATCGGGCAAGTCCACGCTGCTGCACGTGCTCGGCGGGATGGACAAGCCGGACTCGCGGCTCAATCGTCATCGAGGGGCGGGATATCGCACAGCTCGATCGCCGAAAGCCTGTCCCGCTTCCGCAACGGCACCATCGGCTTCGTGTTTCAGTTCCACCACCTGCTGCCGGAATTCACCGCGCTGGAAAACGTCATGATGCCCCTGCTGCTCCGGGGTACCGCCGCGCCGGCCGCGCGAGCCGCGGCCGGCGAGATGCTCACCGACGTCGGGCTTGCCGACAGGGCCCGGCACCGGCCGGGCGAGCTGTCGGGCGGCGAACAGCAGCGGGTCGCGCTGGCCCGCGCCCTGGTCGGCAAACCACAGCCTCCTGCTGGCCGACGAACCCACGGGCAACCTCGATCCTCAGACGGGCGAGGCGATCGGCGCACCTGTTCCAGGAGTTGCACGTCGCGCCGGGCCTGACCTCGATCCTCGTCACCCACAACGAGACGGCTGGCCCGGACCTGTTCCCGCACCTACCGGCTGGAAGACGGGCAGCTGCGTGGGTCAAGCGAGGGCATCGAGTGATGCAAGCCTCGCGTTGCTGATATCGGTCGTCGGAATTCCTTGTGCCGCCCGGCGTGCGGTTGCCTCTTTACACTCATCTGAAGTCTGTCCGTATAATAAAGTTCAACGATTCTTTCGAACACTCGAGCACAAGACTATATGTTTGAAAAGTATACTGAGAAAGCCCGCAGGGTCATTTTCTTCGCCCGTTACGAAGCCAGCCAGTTCGGCAGCC
Organism: uncultured Acidobacteriota bacterium; assembly: GCA_963773605.1. GTDB lineage: Bacteria > Acidobacteriota > UBA6911 > UBA6911 > UBA6911 > CAVZBT01. Next base: position 3,710 of record CAVZBT010000013.1, on the reverse strand, counting down.
CGTTTATTGAAACCGAGCATCTGCTCCTGGGACTGATTCGGGAGGACAAGAACCTCACCAACCGCTTTTTCCCGAAGGCCAATGCCTCGATCGACAGCATCCGCAAGGAGATCGAGGGGCGGACGCATGATCCGCGAGAAGGTCTCGACCTCGGTGGATCTGCCCTTCTCCGATGAGAGCAAACGCGCCCTGAACGCGGCGGCCGAAGAGTCGGAACGGCTCTCGCACAAGCACATCGGCACCGAGCACATGCTGCTGGGACTGCTGCGCGAGGAGAAATCCATCGCCGCCGAGATCCTGCGCGAGCGCGGTCTGCGCCTCGGGATGGTGCGCGAGGAGCTGAGCCGCGGCGCGTCCGAAAAACACGCGCAGAACCGGTCCAAGGAACCGCTGAGCCTGGTGGAGTTCTCGCGTGACCTGACCGAGGCGGCCGTCAACGACACGCTGGACCCGCTGATCGGCCGGGACAACGAAATCGAGCGGATGATCCAGATCCTCTGCCGGCGGACCAAGAACAATCCGGTCCTCATCGGCGAGCCGGGCGTCGGCAAAACCGCGATCGTCGAGGGCCTGGCGCAGAGAATCGTGAACGGGAAGGTGCCGCCGCAGCTGCTGGACAAGAGAATCCTCGCCCTGGACATCTCCCTGATCGTCGCCGGCACGAAGTACCGCGGCCAGTTCGAAGAGCGGCTGAAGACGATCATGAAGGAGCTGGTCGAAAACCGGAACCTGATCGTCTTCATCGACGAGCTGCACACGCTGGTGGGCGCCGGATCTGCCGAAGGATCGCTCGATGCGGCCAACATCCTGAAACCGGCCCTTTCGCGCGGCGAAATCCAGTGCATCGGGTCGACGACCCCGTACGAATACCGGCGTTCGATCGAAAAGGACCGTTCGCTGGAACGCCGGTTCCAGGCCATCAAGGTAGTCCCGCCGACGCGAAGCGCGAAAGCATCCGGATCCTGCAGGGCATCAAGGAAAAGTACGAGTCCTTCCACCAGCTGAAGTACACCGACGAAGCGCTGGAATCGTCCGTGTATCTATCCAACCGTTACATCTCCGACCGTTTCCTGCCCGACAAGGCCATCGACCTGATCGACGAGGCGGGCGCGCGGGTGAAGCTGCGCGCGACCGCGGTTCCCGGAGGAGATGATCAACATCCAGCGCCGGATCCGGGTGATCGACGGCCGCATCGAAAACGCAATCTCGGCGCAGGAATTCGAAAAGGCCGCCCGCTACCGTCTCGAGGAGGACCTCGAACAGGAGAACCTGCAGATCATCAAGGAGCGCTGGAAGCTCAAGACGAACGTGCCGCTCAAGGTGACGCGCGAACGACATCGAGGAGGTCATCGCCAAGTGGACCGGGATTCCGATGTCGTCCCTGCACGAGGAGGAGATGTCGAAGCTGCTCCGCATGGAAGAGGAACTCCACAAGAGAATCATCAGCCAGGAAAAGGCGATCGGCGCCCTCAGCAAGGCGATCCGCCGCTCCCGCGCCGGGCTGAAATCCCCCAAACGGCCGGTCGGATCCTTCCTGTTCCTCGGCCCCACGGGCGTCGGCAAGACCGAGATGGCCAAGTCGCTGGCCGCGTTCCTGTTCGGCAGCGAAAACGCCATGATCCGGCTCGACATGTCCGAGTACATGGAAAAGCACTCGGTCTCCAAGCTGATCGGCTCGCCGCCGGGCTACGTCGGGCACGAGGAAGGCGGACAGCTGACCGAAAAGGTCAAGCGCAATCCCGTACTCCGTCCTGCTGCTGGACGAGATCGAAAAGGCGCACCCGGACGTCTACAACATCCTGCTGCAGGTATTTGAAGACGGCCAGCTGACCGACTCGCTCGGGAACACGATCGATTTCAAGAACTGCATCATCATCATGACATCCAACATCGGGGCCCGGTTCCTCGAGAAGCGCGGCCACATGGGGTTCCGGACGACGGACGAGGCCGACGTCAAGAAAACCGAGGAACTGATCCAGAGCGAAGTCAAGCGGATCTTCAATCCGGAGTTCCTGAACCGGCTGGACGAGGTCATCCTGTTCGAGTCCCTGACGGACGAGGATCTGGAGAAGATCGTCGATCTGCTGATCAGCCAGGTCAACGAGGTGATGCAGCAGCGCAAAATTTCGATCAACGTCCGGCCGGAGGTACACGCGTGGATCGTGCAGAAGACCTGCCATGACCGTTCCTACGGCGCGCGGCCGCTGCGGCGCGCGATCCAGCGCTACATCGAGGACCCGCTGTCGGAGGCGCTCATCCAGAGCAGGTTCCAGCCCGATGCCGTGCTCGACATCTATCTGCGCTCCGACAGCCTCTACTACGTTCCCGCCGGAGAGGCAGTCGAGGCCGGGGTCAAGTTGAGCGCCTGAGTAAGACCGCGGGTCGGGGGCCTGGCCCCACCCCCGCCGCGGGCACGTAGATTCCGGCCCCAACGCGTGGATTTCCGTCAGCCCTCGATTACAGGTTATTGGGCCGGAGGCGGGCGGATCCCGTCCGCTTCCCCCTAAATAAAATGAAACGCCGCGAAAAAGTCGCAGTCTAAGTAAGAAAGCAGGGGCTGAGGTGCCCGTGGACCGTCAAGTTTACGGCGCTGGATTTGGCCCCCTCTTTCATCTAACATATGCGCTTACTCAACACGACCGGCAGTATTAAGGAGTGGGAATTGGATGTCTAGACTGGCACGATCCGGCGTCTGGTACGTTCTGGGTTTCCTCTGGCTGAGCCCTGCTCGTCTACGCTCAGCAGCCCCAGAGACCGAACGTCGAGAGAATCGACATACGGGGCAACCGGCGCGTGCCCGAAGACACCATCCGCTTCTACATCCAATCCAGGCCAGGGGAGTCCTACGACCAGGGCAGGTCTGGAACTGGACCTGCGGGCGCTCTACAAGGCGAATTTCTTCGAAAACGTCGAGGTCGACGAACGCGACGGCGACACGGGCAAGATCATCACCTTTGTTGTCAAAGAGAAGCCACTCATCCGCAGCATCACCTACAGCGGCAACAAGTCCTTCACCGAGTCCAACATCCTCGAGCATTTCAAGACAAAGAAGGTCGGCCTGACGGTCGACAGCCAGTACGACCCGGCCAAAATCCGGGCGGCCGAACGCGCCCTGAAGGAGCTGATGGAGCAGAACGGGAAGCCGCTGGGGACGGTGCGCACCGAAATCGAAAACATCCCCCCCTCGAGCGTCCGGGTGAAGTTCGTCATGGACGAAGGGGCCAAGGTGCGGATCGGCCAGCTCAAGTTCGTCGGCAACAAGGTCTTCTCCGAGGGGCAGCTTAAAGACGCGCTCAAGCTCACGAAGGAGCGCGGCATGATCTCCCTGTTCAAGGGGACGGACAAGTACCACCGCGCCAAGCTCGAAGCCGACATCGAGATGAACCTGAAGGCGTTCTACAAAGAGCGCGGCTACATGCAGGTCCAGGTCGGCGAGCCGGTGACCCGCATCTTCGAAGGTTCCCGCGGCATGGTCCCGATGTTCCGGAAGACGAAGCAGCAGTTTTTCGTCGAGATTCCGATCGACGCGGGCGACCAGTACCGGATCGGAGCAGCTCAAGCTCGAGAACTGCGGCGATCTTCAAGTGCGAAGCGCTGGTCAGGTCCTTCGGGATGTCCAAGGGGGACGTCGTCAACTTCAAGAAGATCAAGGACACCCTCGACCAGCTGAAAAAGGTTTACGGCAACTACGGGTACATCAACTGGTCCTA
>CAVZBT010000012.1:1477500-1646296 GCA_963773605.1 uncultured Acidobacteriota bacterium | reverse complement strand
CTCTCCCTCAGGGGGGGGAGGCGGATCTCGATCGTATTGAGGCGGTACAGAAGATCCTGGCGGAACCGGCCGGCTCCCACCTCCTCCGCGATGTCGGCGTTGGTCGCGCTGAGGATGCGCACGTCCGCCTTGCGGGTCCGCGAGGAACCGACGCGCTCGAACTCGCCCGTCTCCAGCACCCGCAGCAGCTTGTTCTGCAGGTTCAGGGGGACGTTGGCGATCTCGTCGAGAAACAGCGTGCCGCCCTCGGCCAGTTCGAACCGGCCCACCCGGTCCGTCTTCGCGTCGGTGAAGGCTCCCTTCACGTGTCCGAATAGCTCGCTTTCAAACACGCCCTCGGACAGGCCGCCGGCGTTGACCGTCACCATCGGCTTGGAGGAGCGGCCGGAGACCGCGTGCAGCGTCTGGGCGACGACTTCCTTGCCTGTCCCATGTTCGCCCGTAATCAGCACGTTGGCGTCGGAGGGGCCGACCCGGGCAATCAGGTCGAGGATCGGCCTGCATGTTGGCCGACTCGGCGATCAGGCGCGGGCGCCCTTCGCTCCGCAGCAGCTTGTTCTCGGCTTCGAGGCGCTGTCCCTTGCGCAGGGCCTGGCTCAGCTCGACCTGGGTCCTCACGATCGCGATCAGACGCGCATTGTCCCACGGCTTCTGCACAAAGTCGCGGGCGCCGCGTCGCATCGCTTCGACGGCGACCTCCACGCTGCCCCAGGCCGTCATCACCACAACAGGCAGGGTATTGTCGATCGTCTGGATCCTGGACAGCAGGTCCAGCCCTTCCTGTCCGGACGTAGTGTCGCGGGCATAGTTCAGGTCCATCAGAACGGCGTCGAACTCACGCGTCTCGAGTGCCTGGAGGACTCCGGAGGGCGATGAGGCCGCTTCGGTCCGGTAACCCTCGCCTTTGAGCAGCATGCGCAAGGCTTCGAGCACGTCGGGTTGGTCATCCGCGATCAACACTCTCGAGGCGCTTGTCTCGTGATGGGTCATTGCGAGCCCCGCATTGTACCTCCAGTGTTCGGGCACGAATCGGAAGTATAGGGCTGATCACGGCTTTTGGGGTAGCACTCGTTTGGTGCCCGATCGTGCCCGGGAAAGGCACGAAAACCGGCAGAGGGTGGTGGAGGTGGCGGGAATCGAACCCGCGTCCGAAGGCCTTCAGCAAACAGAGCCTACATGCGTATCCGGTTCGTTGAGTTTCGCGAACACTGCGTTCGAGCCCGGCAAGTGCGCAGCGTCGCTAGCCCCTTGAGTTTCGGCCGGCGTCCCAGGGCTCGAACACCAGCCTAGCCTGCTAGTGGTCGTCTCGACCCGAACTCGCAGGCAAGATCGGCGAGACGTGACCGCCTTAAGCGGCCAGTGCTAACTGAGTGTCAGCAGTTGTGTTGTTTCCACGGTTTAACGAGTCGCGGAGCGCTCGGCATGCCTCTGTTGCCTCTATGACCCCCGTCGAAACCAGGTCACCCCCACTTCAGTTGTCGAGCTTAATTATAGTACAGCGCGGAATGCGGTACCAGCCAGGATTCCAGGATGGTGGTCTTCAGAGGGCGAGGGGGTCGCGCATGGGCACCATAAGCTGCCGGCGCCTTACTCCTCGATGCAGACCTCGACGTGGACGTGGACGTGGACTTCTTCCGCTCTCGGAGATTTCGCACACGATTCAAATATTTGCATTAAGGGTTGACAGCTTCAGCGCTCGTAAATAGAATGCCGCAATCAAGTCGAACGCTCCGTTTTCTTACGTTCAAGGTCGGACCTCTTTTGGAGGTCAACTGGCTTAACAAACCCTGGCAGCCAGTTTGTTCTTTTCATCGAAGGGAATCCGATGCTCAATAAAAGGCTTTATACTTTCATTGTAGCGAGCCATGCGGATGGCAGACTCTGGCGGCTGTCGCTCCCCTATCCGGCGCTGGTGGCTATTGCGGGATTTGCGTTGATAGGCGTTATTACGGCCGGGGTCGCCACATTCCATTACGGCAAGACGCTTCTGAAGCTTTCCGATTACACGCGCGTGCTTGCCGAAAACGATTCGTTTCGCTCCGAGAACCACAATTACAGGATTCAGACCGCCCAGCTGGGCGAAAAACTGGACTTTCTGGAGACCACGTACCGCAAACTGGCGGTAATCACCGGGATGAACTCCGGGCGTCGGCGGAGTGGGCGGTTATTCGTCCAGCAGCTTCAGCCAGCCCCTGCCAGCCTCAGCGGGAACCCTTCGATCCATAGACGGCTACAACAAGAAGCTTGCCTCACTCGGCGACAAGTATAGGCGGATCGAAGACAACCTGTCCTACAAGTCCCTCTTCGATTCGACTATCCCCACCGTCTGGCCCGTCCGCGGGTATGTAACGGGCGGGCTGGGCCGCAGGGAGGACCCGGTCACCGGCGTCGGGACGGACATGCACACCGGCGTGGACATCTCTGCTCCTTATGGGAAGCAGGTGATGGCACCGGCCGATGGCACCGTCATCTTCGCAGGGTACCGCGCCGGGTACGGCAACATCGTCGTGCTCGACCACCGATTTGACATCACCACGCGTTACGGTCACCTGTCGCGGTTTAACGTCCAGGTCGGTCAGCATCTCACCCGCGGCGACATCATCGGATACGTGGGCACCTCAGGCAGATCCACCGGCCCACACCTCCACTTCGAAGTTCGCATCCACAACCAGCCCAAGAACCCCAAGGCGTTCATTCACTCGGCGAACGGTTAGCGCGGTATCGGGTTTTCCGATTCCCAGGAGGGCAGGCCGCGGGCCTGCCCTTTTTTTATTCGGAGCTCCTTAAGGCCGTGGAGTCGCGGCCAAGATAGGCGGCCCGGCATCGGCGCAAGGGCGGCGCCCAGGCGCCGCCCACAAAGCGGCGTCGAGCCGCCGCACTTCCATGAGAAGGTCAGTATTGTCAATCAATCCCGACGTGGCGGGATTCTCCGATTTGGCGGGCAACGCCCGCCCTTCCGGAGGCGGGGCTGTCGGTGATCTGCACAACAGTCCCGTGTACAGCCTCTCTTACAGGTGCCCCGCGCCCAACCTCCTCTCCCATCCCGCTTTTCCAAGGGCGGCGAAAAAGCCCCCCAATACAGCCAGGGGCTTTTTCGCCGCCCAGTAAAATGCAAGCGATAAGGCCCCTGCAGGGAGTGTGCCAACCCGCTTTTTGGTTGGCGCACTCCCTGCTCGGGCCTTCAGCTTGCCTGCACGTGTCGTAACCATCGCTCGAGGAAGCACGGCCGGGGCCGCCGGCTGGTTCGCACTCCTGTGGTTGTCGATCGCTTCCGCCGGGTATGTTCGAGCCTATTTCCCGCCCGTCCGATTGCCCATGCTTCCATTCGCACTCTGTGTGAGCTTTCTTGTGAGCTCGGTGCATTCTGGGGTCCGTCAATTTTGGTGCTGCTATCTCCACATCGGTCTCAGGGTTGCCCCTGCCTGTGCGGCGTCGCAGTCACCATGTTCGGGATCGGTGGTGATCAGCTCTGTGTTCCCCCTCGGCAGCAATGCGTCAATTCACAATCGTGCGGCTTCCTCAAGCCGGTCAGCAGCTCAGTGCGCCGCCGCGGCTTCTACCAGTTCCAGGCGCTTACTGTTGCGCAACGGTTCGTAGACCTCGGCTGTGGCCCAGAGCCGATGCAACAGCACTCCCAGCTTCCGCGCCACAGCCACGACGGCCCGCTTCTTGGCGTTCTTCCCGCCCCGGGCTGCGAGTCTGAGCCCGTATCGCCGCAGGTCGCAGTCCTCCCCGAACGGTCCCAGAATGTACTGGGCGCTCCCCACCAGCAGACGCCGCAGCATCCGGTCGCCCGTTTTCGTGATCCGCAGTTGCGGCGTACTGTCTCCGGAATCGTACTGCTGCGGCACCAGCCCGAGGTAGGCCCCCACGTCCCGGCTCTTGGCAAATCGTGCCGGGTTTTCCAGCGTCAGCACGTACGCTAACGACGTCACCGCCCCGACCCCCTTCACCTGCCGGCACAGTTGCGTTTCCGGATAGGCCTCCGCGCACAGCCGCTCTACCTGCTTGTCGTACTCCTGGATCTGCTCCGTCATTTTCCCGATCTGCTCAAACATCGGAGCCAGTGCCTCCCGAAGTTCCTCCGGTACCCGCTCCCGCACCCGTTTGTGAAAAACCTCGGCGGAGCAGCTGGGCAACCGCTGCCCCGCCGACTTCACCGACCCCCGTATGCACGTGATCAGCTTCGTCCGCGAGCTCACCAGCGCGTCGCGCAACCGCAAAAACATCAGCCCCTGCCGTGCTTTCGCCCCCCGGTGTTGAATCGGGTACAGCAGTCTCGGATCCGCCTTCACCAGCCGGGCCAGCCTCTGGGCATCTACTTTGTCGTTCTTCCGGCGTCGCCGCTTCTTGCCCCCCTCCATCTTCCGAACGTTGGCGACATAAACTTCATGACCCAGTTCCTTCAATAACGCGTCCAGCCAGGGCGAATGGGTCCCGACTTCCATCGCCAACCGCGACTTCGGGATCAAGCGGAAGTACGCCTCGAACTCCTCCGCTGTCGTGGCCAGCTGCCCCGCTGCCGCTATCTCCCCGCTTTCGTCCAGAATGCAGTAGTGGGTCTGTCGATCACCCAGGTCCAGCCCGATGTAATACGCCGTGCCCCCAACCCCGCACTTGCCCGCTTGCGCCGAGTCCCCGAGCTTTTGCAGCAGTCTCGCCACACTCGATCGCAACAGCTTTGAAGTTCCCTCGGCCTGCTTGATCTCAGTTCCCTTAACGCTTCCCTTTGTCGTTCGAACCTTGGTAGTCTTCTTCATGTCGGTTGGCCTTTCTTCCTGTTAGAGGGTGAAAACATCAAGGTTAGCTTAACGGCGCACCTTGATCGAGAGGCCAACCGACCTTCTCATCTCATCTCCACAGGGTATCCGAATTGACTGCACCATGCCCGTCTGTTAGATTAGCCAGTTTATACCGGGCGGAGAGCGTCCCTCATGTTTAATGCCATCGTCACGAAGATCATCGGCAGCAAGAACGATCGGGACCTGAAGAAGATCGTGCCGCTGGTGCAGCGCATCAACGAGCTCGAACCGGAGATGAGCCGCCTGTCGGATCTGCAGTTTCCCGAGCTCACCGAAAGGTTCCGCAAGCGGCTCGCGGACGGTGAGATGCTCGACGACCTTCTGCCCGAAGCGTTTGCCGCCGTGCGCGAGGGTGCCAAACGCGTCCTGTACATGCGGCACTTCGACGTGCAGCTTACCGGCGGCATGGTCCTCCACCACGGCAAAATCGCCGAGATGAAAACCGGCGAAGGCAAAACGCTCGTGGCGACCCTGCCCGCATACCTGAACGCGCTCGGGGGCAAAGGCGTCCACATCGTCACAGTCAACGACTACCTGGCCGGCCGCGACAGCGACTGGATGGGGAAGGTCTACCGCTTGCTCGGGCTGACGGTCGGCTGCATCCAGCACCCGCTCACGGACGAGGAGCGGAAGACGGCGTACGGGGCCGACATCACGTACGGCACCAACAACGAGTTCGGCTTCGACTACCTGCGCGACAACATGAAGTACGACCTCGCCGACTGTGTGCAGCGCGGCTTCAGCTACGCGATCGTCGACGAGGTCGACTCGATCCTGATCGACGAGGCCCGCACGCCGCTGATCATTTCCGGGCCCGCCGAAGAATCGACCGACAAGTACTACAAGATCGATCGGATCATCCCCAGGCTGCAGGCGGGACGTCGACTACCAGGTCGATGAAAAGGCCCGGACCGTGAACCTGACCGAAGAGGGGGTGGAAAAGGCCGAGAAGCTCCTGAACGTCGGTAACCTGTTCGAACCGCAGAACATGGATTGGGTGCACCACATCTACCAGGCGCTGAAAGTCGCACCTGCTGTTCAAGCGCGACGTCGATTACATGGTCAAGGACGGCGAGGTCGTCATCGTCGACGAGTTCACCGGGCGCCTTATGCCGGGCCGCCGCTACAGCGACGGTCTGCACCAGGCGCTGGAGGCCAAGGAAAACGTCAAGATCGAGCGCGAGAACCAGACGCTCGCCACCATCACTTTCCAGAACTACTTCCGCATGTACTAGAAGCTCGCCGGCATGACGGGCACCGCCGAGACCGAGGCGGAAGAGTTCTACAAGATCTACAAGCTCGAAGTGGTGGTCATCCCGCCCAACAAGACGCTGATCCGGACCGAGTACCCCGACATCATCTATCGGACCGAACGAGAGAAATACAACGCCGTGGTCGAGGAAATCACGCGGGCTCTACGACGAGGGCCGCCCCGTCCTGGTCGGGACGATCTCGATCGAGAAGTCCGAGAAGCTCAGCGCCCTCCTGAAGCGGCACGCAGATCCCGCACGTCGTGCTCAACGCCAAGTACCACGCCAAGGAAGCCGAGATCGTCGCTCAGGCTGGCCGGAAGAAGGCCGTGACGATCGCCACCAACATGGCGGGCCGCGGTACCGACATCCTGCTCGGCGGCAACCCGGATTTCCTGACCCTGCAAACGTTGCGCGAAAAAGACCTCAGCCCGGTCACGCTCCCGAAACAGGAGTACGACAAGATGCGCGAGCACTGGGTCGGGGTGTGCCGCAGGGAACACGACGAAGTGGTCGGGCTGGGCGGCCTGCACATCCTCGGCACCGAACGGCACGAGGCGCGCCGCATCGACAACCAGCTGCGCGGCCGCGCCGGCCGCCAGGGCGACCCGGGTTCGTCACGTTTTTACCTGTCGCTGGAAGACGACCTGATGCGCATTTTCGCCAGCGACCGCATCTTCGAGCATCATGCAGTCCCTCGGCATGGACGAGGGGGTGCCGATCGAGAGCCGGCTCATCACGCGCCAGATCGAGCGGGCGCAGAAGCAGGTCGAGGCGCGCAACTTCGACATCCGCAAACACCTGCTCGAATACGACGACGTGATGAACAAGCAGCGCGAGGCGATCTACTCCATCCGCCGCCAGCTGCTCGAAGGGGCCGACCAGCGCGAATACATCCTGGACCTCGCCAACGACATCCTCATGGATTCGATCGAGAAATACGCGCCGCGTGAAAAAAGCGTCGACGAGTGGGATGTCGACGGCCTGCGCATCAGTGTCGGAAACCAGTTCGGGGTCGACATCGCCTCCCTCGGGCTCAACCTCAAGGATACCAGCTACGAGGAACTCAGCGAGAAAGGTCAGCCAGGCGGTCCGGAAGACCTACGAGGACAAAGAGAAACGCATCGGTCCCGAGTACCTGCGGTACCAGGAGCGGATGATCATGCTCCAGGTGCTCGACGCCCAGTGGAAGGACCACCTTTGGGCGCTCGACCACCTCAAGGAGGGCATCGGCCTGCGCGGCTACGGCCAGCGCGACCCGCTGATCGAATACAAAAAAGAGAGCTTCGACATGTTCGAAGCGCTCAACGCGCGTATCGAGGAGGAGACGATCCGGTTTCTGTTCCTCTTCGAGCCGATCTCGGCGGAGGAGCACGAGGCACGCGAGCGGGAGCGCGAGGAGGCGCGGCGGCGCCAGATCCGCGAGCAGAACCTCGTGTACAACTCCGGGGAAATGTCGCCATCGAGCCCCACCCGGCGCGAGGTCGCCAAGGTCGGCCGCAACGATCCCTGCCCGTGCGGGAGCGGCAAGAAATTCAAAAAGTGCCACGGTAAGTAGGAAGCCTGCGCGGGGGTTCGGCCATCTCTCCCGAACAGGCTTCGAGGCCCGAACCTTATCCAACGACTGAATAAACCCATGGTGAGAGATCTTAATTTCAAAGAAGCGCTGACGTTCGACGACGTACTCCTGCAACCCGACAAGAGCGACGTCATCCCCTCGGAAGTCGACATCTCGACGCACCTGACCCGGAAGATTCCGCTGAACATACCCCTCCTGAGCGCAGCCATGGACACCGTGACCGATTCCCGGATGGCCATCGCCCTGGCGCAGCAGGGCGGGCTGGGAGTCATTCACAAAAACCTGACCATCGAAGCGCAGGCCGACCAGGTCGACCGGGTGAAACGCTCCGAGAGCGGGATGATCGTCAATCCGATCACCATGTCGCCCGACCAGAAGATTCACGAGGCGATGGAGGTAATGAAGAAGTACCGGATCTCCGGGGTCCCGATCACGTCCAAGGGCAAGCTGGTCGGAATCCTGACCAACCGCGACCTCCGGTTCGAGACCCGGCTGGACCTGAAGATCTCCGATCTGATGACCAAGGACAACCTCATCACGGTGCCGGTCGGGACGACACTCGAAAAGGCGATGGCCATACTCCACCGGCATCGGGTCGAGAAACTCCCCGTAGTGGACGACAAATACCGCCTGAAGGGGCTCATCACCGTCAAGGACATCCAGAAGAAGATTGCGTACCCCAACGCCTGCAAGGACGACCTCGGTCGGCTGCGGGTGGGTGGGGCCATCGGCGCCACGGGAGACTTACCCGGAGCGGGCCGCCGCGCTGATTAAGGCCGGGGTGGACGTCCTGTTCGTCGATACGGCGCACGGTCACTCCACCCGGGTCCTGAACGCAATCAAGAGCATCAAGCGCAGCTTCCCCGATGCCGAACTGATCGCCGGCAACGTGGCGACCGGCGAGGGAGCGGCCGCGCTCATCCGCGCCGGGGCCGATGCCGTCAAGGTGGGCATGGGCCCAGGATCCATCTGCACGACCCGCGTGGTTACCGGCGCCGGGGTGCCCCAGATCACCGCGATCCTGGAATGCGCACAGGTGGCGCGGCGCTCCGCACACCCCGATCATCGCCGACGGCGGCATCAAGTATTCCGGCGACGTCACCAAGGCCCTGGCCGCCGGCGCCGACGTCGGTCATGGTCGGGTCGCTGTTCGCGGGCACCGACGAAAGCCCCGGCGAGACGATCCTGTACCAGAACCGCAGCTACAAGGTCTACCGCGGCATGGGATCGCTCGAGGCCATGAAGGCCGGGAGCCGCGACCGGTATGCGCAGGAGAACGTGCTGTTCGAGGGCAAGCTCGTCCCGGAAGGCATCGAGGGCATGGTCCCCTACAAGGGCAGCATCGAGACGATGATCCCACAGCTCGCGGGCGGGCTGCGCGCCGGCATGGGGTATTGTGGCTGCCGCAACATACGCGAACTCAAAACGCGCACCCGTTTCATCCGCATCACGAGCTTCGGCCTCAAGGAAAGTCACGTGCACGACGTCCTTGTGACCAAAGAGGCTCCCAACTACCGGACCGAGCTGTAGGCCCCAACTGTGTGGAGTGCGGCGGCTCGACGCCGCAATGTTGCGATTTGGAGTGGCGCCGAGGCGCCGAGCAATTCGATCTTAGGACGGAAGGGGAAAGCGGCGCCGAGGCGCCGCACTCCAAATTTCGTACTGCGAAAACGCGCGTTTCCTTCCGTGGCCAACCTCCGTTCCCCACAGATCTGTTAGACTTTCGCGCGGCAGATCGCATCTCTACCCGTGCCGACGTTAGACGAGGAATCACGGAATGACACAGTCGGAGGAGGTGGTTCGCCGGTTTCTCGCCGGTGAGGAGGACGCGTTCACCGACATCGTGCGCCAGTGGGAGCGGAAGATCTACAACCTAGCCTGGCGTTTCGTGGGGAGTCGGGAGGATGCGCAGGACGTGGTGCAGGAAACCTTTCTGTCGGTCTTCAAGTCCCTGAACTCGCTGCGCGACCCGAAAAACTTCCCCAGCTGGCTGTACAGGATAACGCTGAACCATTGCCGCGCACGGTGGCGGTCGAGAACCGACGACGTTTCGCTCGACCAGTCCATCGGGGCGCACGGCACGGGGAACGAGGTGGCTTCGTACGATATCCCCGCCCCCGGGTCGCGCGAGCCGGTCGAGATGGCGGACTTGATACGCAAAGCGATGGCGGGCCTCAGCGAAGAGCACCGGACGGCGATCATCCTCAAGGAGTATCTCGGCCTCAACCTCGAGGAAGTTGCCCGGGTGATGGATTGCCCGTTGTCTACGGCCAAATCGCGGCTCTACCATGGGTTGCGGGGTGTGCAGCGCAATCTCCGGCGCATCGGGGCGAGTGCCAGGTGAGCTCCGGGCCGGGTTTGTCCAGGGAGTGGGATTATGAGATGTGAGGATGTCCAGGAGAGATTTGTGGAGCTGTTGTACGACGAGCCGGGTACCCCCTCGGCCGGCCCCGAATTGCGGGGGCACCTCGCCTCCTGCCCCGCGTGCCGGCGGCAACTCGAGGAGCTTCAGGCCACCAGGACGGCTCTGGCCGGCTGGGAGGACGAGGCGCCCCTGCGCCCGGTCCTGCTGCCGCGCGAGGGCAGGGCCAGGAAATCCCACTGGCCCGCGGCCTTCCGATACTTGCGCTATGCCGCGGCGGCGGCCGTGGTGGTGCTCGCCGTCCTGGCGCTGGCCAACGCCGAGTTCACGTGGAACCGGGACGGCGTGGTTTTCCGCACCCACCTGCTTTCCAGCCCCGGGGTGCCGCCGGCGTACTACACCAAAGCGGAGGTGCGCAACCTCCTGAAAACCGTGGTTGACGACACCGAGAGCCGCGTCATGGAGACGAACTACCTCATGATGCAGCGGATGATGGACACCATTGAGGAAGACCGCCGGCTGGACTGGCGCCTGGTTCGCGGGGAAACCGCCCGGAATCACAACAAGAACTGAACATCCCGGCCCGGGGTGATGGAGATGAATAATGAACGCGGAATTGAAGCGAAGGCTCTTTTCCAGTATTTTGTTGGTTGGGTTTTTAAGCGCGCCCCTGGCAGGACAGGTCGGGCGGGGACCGCAGGACAGCGACAGAGTGGATTTTCCATCCGCCCGGCAAGAGATTCAGGGCTTTGAGTCGGCCATCAACAACGTCATCAATGCTGCGTTCACGAGCCCGTTCGCTCTGAATCAGAAGGTGAAGGGCGCCTACCTGCCGGGATATGGGTTCAGTTTCAACTTCCTGGTCAATATTCACCGGGCCCTGGTCAATACGCCCTTCGGCCAAATCAAGAGCGGAGCGCAGATCACTCCGGAGCAAAAGAAGCGGCGCATCGAGGAACTGAAGAAGAAACTCGTCCGGACCCTGTTCGACAGCGGGGAGAGCCTCCGGCAGCTTCCCAGGGGCGAGGCCGTCACCATCGTTGCATTTTTCGAGGACCGAAATTTCCCCGACGAGCCGAATGAGAATAAGACTATCGTCCTGACCGTGCTCAAAAGGGACCTGGACGAACTCGGGCACCGAGAAGACAGGCTCAGGGAATTCGAGCAGAGGGTTAAAATCGTTGAGTATTAGAGTCGAGGCGCTGAAGGCGAGGAAACCGCTGGGCCAGGTATTCCTGGAGCGCGGGCTGGTGGACGAGGAGGAGTTGCGGACCGCGCTCAACCTGCAGGGGGAGTCGCGCGAAAAAATCGGCAAGCTCCTGGTGGACCTCGGCTACATCTCCGAGAAGGACTGCCTGGCGATCGTGTCCGAGCACCTGGGGATCCCGTCGGTGACGGGGACGGATTACCCGTCCGTGCCCGTGCTCGAAAATGTCCTGACCTACCGGTTCATGAAGCAGTGCAAGTTTGTGCCCATCGCGCTCGAAGCCGACCTGCTGACCCTCGCGATGACCGATCCGCTCGACTACGCCACGCTCGACTCCGTCCGGCAGGCGACCGGCTACCGCATGCACGCGGTGCTCGGGACCGAGAGCGAGATCATGGACGTTCTCGAGAAACTGTACGGTTCGGCCGCCAGTTCGCTGGGGCGCATCATCGAAGGCATCGACGACGGCAACCTCGAGGGCCTGTCCGACGAGATCGAGGACATCGAGCAACTGAAGGACCTCGCCTCGGAGGCCCCCGTCATCCGGCTCGTGAACCTGATCATTTCAAAGGCGATCGAGTCCAGGGCCAGCGATATACACATCGAGCCGTTCGAGAAAGACCTGAAGGTGCGCTACCGCATCGACGGCATTCTGCACGATGTGGAATCCCCGCCCAAGAAGCTGAAGGCGGCCGTGATCAGCCGCATCAAGATCATGGCCAAGATCAACATCGCCGAACGCAGGCTCCCCCAGGACGGACGCATCAAGCTGAAGGTGCTGGGCCGCGATATCGACCTGCGCGTCTCGACGCTGCCCACCCTCTACGGCGAAAGCGTGGTGATGCGTATTCTCGACAAGAGCAACACGAGCCTCTACGACATCCGCCGGCTGGGATTCCCCGAGGAGGCGCTCCGCGATTTCGAAGGGCTGATCCGGCGCCCGCACGGCATCATGCTCGTCACGGGGCCGACCGGCAGCGGCAAGACAACCACGCTCTACAGCGCGCTCGACACGATCAATCTCCCGGACAAGAAAATCATCACGATCGAAGACCCGATCGAGTACCAGATGGACGGCATCAACCAGATCCACGTCCAGACCCAGATCGGGCTCACGTTCGCGACCGGGCTGCGGCACATCGTGCGCCAGGACCCGGACGTGATCATGGTCGGGGAGATCCGCGACCTGGAAACGGCTGAAATCGCGATTCGTGCTGCGCTGACCGGCCACCTGGTCTTCTCCACGCTCCACACCAACGACGCTCCGAGTGCGATCACGCGTCTCGTCGACATGGGCGCGGAGGACTACCTGATCGCCTCGTCCCTGCTGGGCGTGCTGGCGCAGCGCCTCGTGCGCGTGATCTGCCCGCACTGCAAAGTGGAGGTTTTCCCCGTGCCGGAAATGCTGGATGAGATCGGGTTCCGCCGAGGGGACGGTTTTCGCGGCCCGAGCCGGTTTTTCGAAGGCCGAGGCTGCGAGCGCTGCAGCAACACGGGGTTTATCGGCCGTATCGGCATATACGAGTTGATGATCATGAACGACGAACTGCGCAAACTGACCATCGGCAAGGCCGACTCCAACCAGATCCGCAAGAAAGCGATCGAGTTCGGGATGCGCAAGCTGCGCGACGATGGTTGGCTCAAGGTCCGCGACGGAACCACCAGCATCTCCGAGGTCCTGCGCGTGACGCAGGACGCCTGAGCCTGAGGGAGCATGGCTGCATACGTATACAAGGCTTCGACGATCGAAGGGAAGATCGTCGAGGGAACGATGGATGCCTCCGATAACGGCGCGGCGGCCCTGAAGCTCCACGACATGGGGCTGCTTCCGATCCGGGTCGGACCGGCCGGAGGCAGGAGCGCCCTCAATCGCGAAATCGAGTGGCCGTGGAAAAGGAAGCGGCGGGTAAGGCGCAAAGACCTGCTGGTGTTCACCCAGGAACTGCACACCCTGGTCTCGGCGGGATTCCCGTTGGACCGGAGCCTCAGCGTCCTCGGCCAGCTTGCCGAAAGCGCCGCCCTCGCCGAGGTCCTCCAGGGCGTCCTGAAAGAGGTCAAGGGGGGCAAGTCCTTCTCAGAGGGGCTCGGCAAATATCCGGAGGTTTTTCCCAAGGTTTATGCCAACATGGTCAAGGCCGGCGAGGTCGGCGGCGCCCTCCAGGAGGTGCTCGGCAGGCTGGCGCAGTTCCTCGAGACCAGCGAAAACCTGCGCTCGTACATCGTAGGCGCCCTGATCTACCCGGCCCTGCTGTCGGTTGTCGGCATCGCGAGCGTCACGATACTCACCCTGTTCGTGGTCCCGAGGTTCGCTTCCATCTTCCAGGACATGGGGTTGCCGCTCCCCCTGCCGATGGCGATTCTGAAAGGCCTGAGCGACTTCCTCACCCACTACTGGTGGCTGGTGGTGATCGCCGCGGGCCTGGTGGTCTATTACCTGAAGCGCTTCCGGTCCAGCGCCCAGGGGCGCCTGCGTTGGGACCGGTCGCTGCTGCGCGCCCCCCTGCTTGGGAAGGTGCTGCGCAAGGTCGAGGTGGCGCGCTTCTCCCGAACGCTCGGAACGCTGCTGCACGGCGGAGTGCCCCTGCTGCAGGGAATGACGCTCGTTCGCGATGTCGTCGGCAACCAGGGCATCGCGACCCTGATCGACCCGATACGGAACGGGATCAAGAAGGGGGAGGGCATCGCTCAGCCCATGAAGCAGAGTGGCGTGTTCCCACCGCTGGCCATGCACCTGATCGAGGTGGGGGAGGAGTCGGGCAAGCTGGATGCGATGCTGCTCCAGGTCGCCGACGTCTACGACAACGAGGTGCGCGACGGTGTCAAGAACCTGATCGCGTTTTTCGAACCGGCGCTGATCCTGGTCATGGGCATCATCATCGGCACGATCGTCGTGTCGATGCTCCTGGCCATCTTCAGCATCAACGATATTCCCCTCTAGCCGGCTTGCGCTGCGGCGGCGGGGGAAGGCGAGCTCGCCCGACCCGGGCCCGGTCGAATCGTCCGGATGGTATCATTAGTGGGATAATCTCGAACCCGATCGGGGAGTCCGTTCCGCCATTCTCCGCCGTGCCGGTCGCACCGCGGAAAAGGGAGTCATCTATGTCCGTCGATACAGGGGACCGCAGGTCCGAGAAGGGCTTCTCTCTCATAGAGCTGATCGTGGTGCTCGTTATTCTCGGTTTGCTAGCCGCCGTCGTGGGCCCGCGAGTCTATGACAAGCTGGCAAAAGGCAAGGAACAGATCGCGAAGATCCAGATCAAAGAGCTCGAGGGAGCCCTGCAACTCTTTTCGTTCGATGTGGGCCGGTACCCGAACACCAGCGAGGGACTCGAGGCGCTGATTCGCAACCCCGGCAACGTGGATTCCTGGAAGAGCTCTTACTTGAATAAGGCGGAGTTGCCCAAGGACCCTTGGGGGAAACCATACGTTTATCGCTCCCCGGGCCAGCACGGCGATTTCGACCTGCTGTCCTATGGCCCCGACGGCGTCGAAGGGGGCGAGGACGACGTCGTCAGCTGGAAGTGACCTGATATGAGGCGCACCGGGCAGGAGTCGGGGTTTTCACTCCTCGAGCTGATCATGGTGGTGGTCGTGATTGCGCTCGTGCTGGCGGTCACCTACCCCTCGCTGTCGCGCGGCAACGCCACCCTGCACCTGCGCACATCCGCCCGGGACGTACTCAACGTCATGCGTTATGCGCGGGAGAAGGCAATAACCGAGCAAGTGGAGATGAGGGTCGTGGCGGAAAGGGAGAGCCGTACGATTACGATGACCGATGGCTACGGCGACGGCGGCCGTCGGTACGTGCTCCCGCTCGACATCCAGATAGCCCGGCTGGCCCTGGGAGGCCAGGAGATCCCCGAGGGACCGCTCGTGATTCGCTTTCTGCCCAACGGGAGCTCCGTGACCGCGGAACTCGTCCTGGCTTCGGACAAGGGAGGCTCGCTGCGCATCGTGACCGATCCGGTGACCGGAGGCGCCCGCGTCGCGCCTCGCGAGGAGGGAAGCCCATGACCGTACGCAAGGCCGCGGGCAGCAGCGGCTTCACCCTGCTCGAGGTGCTCGTCACGCTCGCGATCCTGTCGATCGGGACCGCGCTTGCGCTCTCCCTGATCTCGGGAGCCCTGGGCAATATCCGCAAGGTGCAGCTCAGGACCAGGACGATTCAGCACGCCGAGACCGTCATGGAAATGACCTTGCTGGACGACTCGATCGTGAGGCCGACAACCCTTACGGGCGACTTCGAAGACGGCACCCGTTGGGCGGTGCGCGTGGAGGAAGTCATCGTCCCGCCGCCCGCGAACCAGACGACGCTGCAGACGCAGCAGTTCGAAATGCCTGTCAAGATATTCAACTACGCGGTCGAGGTTGCCGCCCCCGAGTCGACCGCGCCGGACTTCCGCCTCCAGACGCTCAAGTTGGTCAACGTGCAACAGCAAGCACAGCAGCAACAACAGCTCGGGTTGCCAAGATGATCATCGGGGCTGGCAGGTACAATCCGGACCGGCCGGGCGAGTTGGGGTTCACCCTGCTCGAAATGCTGGTCGCGGTCACGCTCATTGCGGTCATGGCGGTCGCACTGTGGGCCGTCTTCCGGATCAGCATCAATTCCTGGATCCGGGGGACGGAGTTCATCGACACCAACCAGCGCAACCGGAGCATCCTGGACCTGGTGAAGAAACAGATGGCTTCGATCTACGCCGTCAATGCGCCGGCCGATCTGCAGACCGGCGGGGCCATTTACCCGATCTTTTTCGGGACCGAGAGCAGCGTGCAGTTCATCAGCCTGAACTCGCTTCGCTTTCAGGACAACCCCGGCCTGACGCTGGTGTCCTACGATGTCGTCGCCGATCGTCGCGGGGGATACTCGCTCGTTGAGCGGGAGAAACAGTACCTCGGGCTCGACCCGGGTAGCGAGAGCGTTTTCGACGACCGAAACGAGCCGGTGACCGTCATCTACGAAAACCTCATGACGTTCATGTTCGAGTATTTCGACCCTGGGTCGCCCGCACAGCCCCCCCGCTGGGTGAAAGAGTGGAATCCCCGCGAAGCCCGGGAGATGCCCGCCGCCATATCGATGACCATGATATCCCGCGATGCCAAAGGGGGACTGCTGAGCCGGCACATGGTCGTGCCGATTCTGGCGAAGTCGTACGATCCGCGGCTGATGTTCGTAAACCCCTTCGATTCGCGCCCAAGAAGGTACCGTGAAGACGACCCGCGTGCGACGCGCTGAGCGCGGCGTAATCCTGATTGCGCTCCTGTGGATCCTGACGGCGATCGCCGTCATCGCGCTGAGCTTTTCCCGGGAGAGCTTTGTCGAGGTGGCGGCGGCCCGCAACGCCCGCGATCTGGCCGACAGCTACTTCATCGCCCGCGCGGGGATATCCGCGACCGTCTACAAACTGATGGAGAAAAGGTATGTGCCGCGCGTGCGCCAACTGCAGCTCGATGCGCCCCCCGAGCCGGTCGACCTCGGGAGAATCTCCGAACCCTTCGGCGACGGCGCGTTCGACGTGGAAATCCAGGACGAATCGGGCAAGTTGAACCTGATATATGCGGGTGAGGAGCAACTCCGGCTGCTCATGGCGGCCGCCGGCATCGACAAGAGGGACGGCGACATCATCGTCGATTCCATTCTCGACTGGCGCGACGCGGACAAACTGCACCGCGTCAACGGCGCGGAGGACGATTACTACGAGTCGCTCCCCAACCCGTACAAAGCCAGGAACGGCCGGATCGAAACGGTGGAGGAACTGCTGCTGGTGCGCGGGGTGACCCGTGACTACTTTTACGGTTACCCGGAAAAAGCACCGGACGGCACCCCGGTGTACCGGTATGGGCTCTGGCGTTTTTTCACGGTGTACGGGCCCCCCGGGCAGCGGGTGAACGTCAACTTCGCCCCCTATGAGGTCCTGATGTCGATCCCCGGCATGTCCCCGCAAGTCGCGCAGGGCATCGTCGAGCGCCGCAAGGTGAAGCCCTTTGCGACGGTCGAGGAGGTCACCAAGGAAATGGCGGTGACGCTCCCGCCGCCGGTCATGGCGCAACTCTGGACGGAGCAGACGGGTGTCTATACGCTCACGGCCTCCGCACATCGCGAGGGTTCCAAGGTGCGTCGCGTGATCCGGACAGTGCTCACCCTGGACCCGAGGGAGTCCAAGGGGTACAAGGTTTTCTACTGGAACGAGAATGTGCCTGTCCTGTGAGGCAGGTTAAGGCTGGAACGAGATGATTTACCTCAAGACGAGCGTCGGGATGGAAATCAGGGAGGAGGACCTGCTGGTATCCTCCCTGCAAAGCAACTTTGCCGCGGGCGTGTTCACCCATTTCGCGCGGATTCGCAACTTCCGCACCCGCGACCGGGCTGAGGTGCGCCGCGAGCTCGACGCCTATTTCAAGACCAACCGGCTGACGCGCGATAACGTCGTCCTCGGGATCCCGCGCCGCGATATCGTGATCCGCCACCTCGACCTCCCCGTCGAAGTCGCGGACAATCTGAAGCAGGTTGTGGAGTACCAGGTCCAGTCGTTTGAGCCGACCGAGGAGGAACCGTTCAGCTACGATTTCGCCCTGCTGCGCACGGCAAAAAACAGCAAGCGCCTCTCGGTCCTGCTGGTCATGGTCAAGAAATCGTTGCTCGACGCGCAGCTCGACCTGCTGAGGGAACTCGGCGTGCGCCCGGTGTCGGTCACGGGCGGTTCTCTGGGGCTGGTCAACCTCTTCGTGCACAACAGAAAGGACATCGAGGGTAAGACCTTCTTCGTCGCCGACCTCACGCCATCCGGGCTCGAGCTGGCTGCCGTCCGCAACGGATCCCTCGCCTACAGCCGTCACACGGGCAAGTCCGGGGACGCGCCGTGGAAACAGGTGCTGCTCGCGGAAGTGGATCTTGCCGCCGCGAAGGTGGGGCTGGGGCCTCAGGACGCGATCGAGCAGATCGTGCTCGCCGGCGAATCGGCTGAATCCGCACGCCAGGAGCTCGGCGAGGACCTCCAGGACTGCAACCTCATCGGGCAGACGGTCCGTTACGAGATGCCGCCCGACCTGCGCCGCCAACTGCAGGTCGCTGCGCCTTCGCTCGGGCTGGCGCTGACCGGGATGACGCGCCGCCCCGAAATCAAAGTGAACCTTCTCCCCGCGGCGCTGCGCATCAAGCAGACGCGCTGGGCCTATGTCCCCTCGATCGTGCTCGGGCTGGCGGTCCTGTCCCTCATCGCTGCCCTCACCTTCCGCGGGGTCGTGCAGGAACAGGTGCTCGTCCGGAAGCTCGACCAGGAAATCGATGCGCTCAAGCCGCGCGTAGATCGGGTGCAGGCCGTGCGCACGCAGTCCGAGTCTCTCGAGAAAAGGACCGCGACGGTCGAGGATCTTCTGCGGCGGCGAGACTTGAACCTGGAGCTGCTGCAGGAACTCACCACCCTCCTGCCCGCCGACACCTACCTGACCGTTTATCAAAACAGGGACGGCACGATCCAGCTCTCCGGCCTGAGCGCCTCGGCCCCGGATCTGATCCCGAAGCTGGAGAAATCCGCGCTGTTGAAGGACGTGGTGCTGCGCGGCACGGTATTCCGGGATCCGCAGAGCGGCAAGGACCGCTTCAACTTCGAAGCGAAGCTCGAGAGGTAAGACATGAAAGTCACAGCGCGCGAAAAGAAATTTCTTGTGGTCGGCGGGGGCATCGTCGCGATGGCCGCCCTGATCTACCTCGCGGCCGTGCTCATCCCGAGCGGGGCCGGCGCGACCGGGAGCGTCGAGCTCAAGAAGCGGATGCTGCTCAAGCAGAAAGAAACACTGGTGCGCGAGCAGGAGTACAAGAACCGGGTCGAGCAATACAAGCAGCGGCTGGCGAAGGACTTGACCCGCGTCCTCCCGTTCGACAACCCGACGATCGCGGCTGCTGAGCTGCAGAAGGTCCTGAAGGAGATCGCCGATCGGAACGGCGTGGAGATTATCCGCAAAGACATCCAGCAGGAGAAGAAGGTCCAGGAGAACCTGATCAAGGTCTCCGTAAAAATAGAGACCAACTGTGTGCCGGATCAGCTCGTCCAGTTTCTCGCGGCGATCGAGAATTACGACAAGTTCCTTTCCGTCGACGAGCTGGTCGTCAACAGTTTCCGCATCCAGAAGAAGTACGAGATCCGGCCGATCGTGGTGGTTTCGGGGTACATCGTGGCCCCCACGGCCCCGCCCGCGCCGAAGCAGGTCGGGGTGTAGGAGCGCCGGAGAAAGCAAGGGTGTATGAGCAAGAATTTGATTGCCGCAAACGTGCTGCTGCTGGTGGTTGCCGGTCTGCTGGGCTGGCAGCTGCACGGGTCGATCAAGCGGTTCAATGCCGAGAACGACATTTCCAGGATCCAGCCGTTCCGGGATGTGAAGACCATCCCGGTCGACCAGGGATTGGCGCCGGCCAAGCCGCCGCGCCAGTACAACGCCGGCGAGTTCGACGTCATCCCGGCGCAGAACCTCTTCTCGGAAACGCGCGCGCGCGAGGAGAAAGCGGAGGCGGCCGCCGCCGCCGCCCCTGAAACCCCTCCTCTGGACGTGAAGCCCGTGCTGGTCGGGATTACCATCACCGGCCCCCAGCGGTATGCACTGATCATCGATCCCTCCAGCACCGCCACCGGCCGGAAAACGCAGCGGCGCAAGCTGGGGGACAGTTACCGCGGCTACACGATCACCGACATCGACGACAACAAGATGGTCTTGCAGCACGGGAACCGCAGGGAGGTCATCCCGCTGTTTGACGGTTCCAAACACCCGACCAGCGGCGGCAAGACGGCGATTCTCGCCACGCGCGTGGTGTCGTTCGGAACGGGTGGCAGCGGTTCCGGCGGCGGACTCGGCGTCGTAGCGGCGGCCGCGCCTCCCGGACAGGTGCCGGCACGCGTCGCCGCTACGGGGCAGCCCCAGGCCGGCGTCAACACGGTAGTCGGGGCGTCGCAGGCGGCCGCCCAACAGGGCGGCCAGAGCGGCGTGGCCCGCGGCACGCCACAGCAGCAGACGACCCGGCAGACTCCAGGTGCTTCCGGCGCTTCTCCTGCATGGAACGAACGGACAGACGATCAGGGACGGCGCGTCATTCGGACGCCGTTCGGAGACATCGTCCGCCCGGAGAAGCCAAACAACCCCTAACAAGCAAGGAAGAACACGTGTCCACCCATACATTCTGGATCCCTGGCGTCATAGTCCTGCTGTGCCTGACGGCCAGCGGTCAACCATCCCCGCCGCCGGACCCCCCCCAAGGCCAGGAGCGCCCAACCATGAGCGAGCAGGAACGTCGCAAGGTCATGGAGAAGCTGCTGGAACAGATGAAGCGCCCGGGGAGCGATCAGCAGCAGGGCGTCCGCCCGGTGCCGGAACAACAGCCGGGACCCGCCCCGGTGCCGACCGTCGTCCAGCGGGCGCCGCTCGGCAGCGACCAGGTGCAGCTTACCTACGACAACGCCGACCTGTACGAGTTCATCAACCAGATCGCGGACACCCTGGGGATCACCCCGATCGTGATCGATCCCGAAGTCAAGGGGACCGTCACCATCCACAGCTCGGCGCCGATGTCCAGAGAAGATATCTTCCCGCTCTTCAACCTTATTCTTAAGAACAACAACGCCGCCCTGGTGAAGCAGGGGAACATTTACCAGATCGTGCCGACGTCGGCCGCCATCAAACGAGGGCTCGAGATCGTCGATCACCTGCCGCCCGAGCTTCCGAAGGAGAAACGCGAACTGCCGAAGGTCAACGGGACATCGGGCGGGGCTGCGGCACCCGCCCGACCGCAGCAGACTGCGCCTCCCGCGCCGGATAAGGCGGCCCCGCAGCCGCGGGCCGTGCCCGTGGCGCCCCAGACGCCGCCGCCGCCGGGAGCGGCTGCCGCGGTTCCCGTTCAGGGCCAGACCGGCACTTCCCCCGCTGTCCCCCGGCTGGCAACCCACGTCATCCGGGTGGAGTTTGTTCCGGTCCGCGACCTGATCGAGCCGCTCAAGCTGTTCATGACCGACGGGGGCGTCATCATGCCCTACGATCGTCTGAACATGCTGATCGTGACCGACTACAGCGACAGCATCGCCAAGGTCATGGAGATCATTCACCTGCTCGACGACAACTATCTCAACGCAGATCTCATCGAGTTGATCAAGATCAAGTACAACGCCTCGACCGACGTAGTCGAGGACCTGAAGAAGATATTCGGCGCGGGTACAAAAGAATCCACGACGGGCATTTACTTCGTTTCGCTGGACCGCGTCAACTCCATCCTGATAATGGCGAACTCAAAGCGCGCCCTCGAAGAAGTGAAGCGCTGGATCAAGGAACTGGACGCGACTACGGGGCGCAGCGTGCAGACCTTCGTCTACACGGTTGAGAACTCTACGGCCTCGAACATCGCCATGATCCTGTCCGCCTTGTACGGAGGGGAGGGGGGCAGCTCCGGTGTGGGCGGTTCGGAACGGGGCAGCGCGGGCCCGTTCGGGGTCGGCAGGTCGGCCCAATCGGGCGCGCAGGGCGGCCTGGTCGGCGGCACTACCGCGACACCGTTCGGCAACACGAACACCGGCGGCTTCGGCAACACCGGGGGCGGCACGTTCGGCGGTGGTGGTGGCGCCTTCGGGTCGGGCGGCTCCGGCGCATTCGGCCAGGGCTCAAGCACCTACGGTGGCGGCGGCTTCGGCGGAGGCGGTTTCGGTGGAGGCGGCTTCGGCGGAGGTTACGGGGGCGGCGGCTTCTACGGCGGCGGCCAGCAACTGGGCCCGCGGCTGAACCAGAGCGCCGGCGTATCTTCCCAGATTCTGCGCGGGGGAGCCTTCTTCGGCCTGCAGGACACGGTCCGCATCGTCACAGACGACATGAACAACTCGCTGATCGTGCAGGCCAGTGCCGCCGACTACGCCTATATCGCGGAGATCATTCGGAAACTGGACGTGCTCCCGCGCCAGGCGATCATCGACGCCCGCATCTTCGAGGTGGACCTGACCGACGCGTTCAGTTTTGGCGTCGCCGCCACCCTGCAGGCCAAGAGCGGGGAACACCTTACGACCGGTTCGACTTCGGCCACAACCGGGGCCCTGTCGACCAGCACGTTCGCGTTTATCGGGAATGCCCGGGAGATCCTGATGAACATCGATGCCCTGCGGCAGAAAACCAAGGTAAGGATATTGGAGGCCCCTTCGGTGCTGGCCCTTGACGGGACGGTGGCCCGGATCACCGTCGGCGGCGAAGTCCCTTACCCGGGCGGAAGCTATATCGGCGCCGCCGGCGGGACCGCGACCAGCGTCCAGTACCGGGACACCGGCATCTCGCTTATCGTCATGCCCCGTATCTCGGCTTCGGGCACCGTGACCCTCGATGTCGCCCAGGAGATCAGCAGCGCCGGCGCGCCGACCTCCACCGGCCCCACGTTCAACAAGACGAGCGTCGCCACCACCCTGGCGGTGCGCGATGGGGAGACCGTGGCCATTGCCGGGCTCATCCGCGACTCCAACAACTCCGCGCGCATGGGCGTGCCGTTCTTCTCCGATATCCCGCTGCTCGGAAGCCTGTTCGGCCGCACCAACCGCAGCGCGACACGGACGGAACTGCTCATTCTCATCACCCCGCACGTCATTCGCAATCCCGAGCGTTTCCAGGAAATGACCGAGCAGCTGAGGGATTCGCTGCGCAACGTCCGGAAGCTGGTCGACCAGAAGAAGGACGAGTACATCGAGGATGTCGAGGCCGCCCGGAAAGACCGCGTCCGCGAACGCGAAAGGCAGCTGAAGACTCAGGATAAGGGTCCCGAGGCGAATCCGGAGAAGAAGCCCCAGAAAACCCCCGAGAAGGAGCCGGAGAGAACCCCCGAGAAGAACCCCTGAGCCATCCGGCCCGGGGATGCCTCGGCGTCCGTCGGCGTACGGTGATAAAATGCGGGGTTGACGGGGGAGCAAAAGGGGGCCGGCGGCCTTAGCCGCCGGCCCCCTCGGTGCGCCGGTCGTGGTCGATCGGCGCCTCATTCCTCGAAATCTCCAACCACCCTGCAGACCGGCTCGAGTGCCTCCACTCCCTGGACCGGTCTTACCGATACCCGTCCGAAAGAGTCTTCAGGAACGCCAGTAAGTTCTGGCGGTCCATCATGTTGATCATCTTCAGATCGGCCAGGTTCTGATTCACCTCCGGGTCGGGAAACATCATCCCGCCCATACCGCCGCAGCCCATGCCACCACCGCCCATGCCGCCACCGCCGCCCATGCCGCCGCATCCGCCGTTGCTCATCATCCCGCGCCAGGCGTAGAAGAGGATGATGTCCTCGAGCGATTTGAAGTATCCGTTGTGCCCGTAGGCCTTCACGAACTCCGGGTAGCGGCGCAGGTCGACATTGCGCAGGGTGGGCACCTTGAACTTACCCAGCTCCGGTTCAAAGATTTCAGGCGGGTTTCCGGCGCTCTTGAGGAATCCGCCCAGGCCGCAGTCCACCCAGTTTCCGCCATCGGGATTCCACTTGCGGGGCATCGAGTAGTACGGATTGTCCGGATTCCTGGGGATCCCCAGGTTGTCGTAGCCGAAGTTCGTAAACAGGGGATAACCGTCCTTGCCGGGTGCCAGGGAATGGCAGGATGCGCAGTTGGCGCGGTTCGGATCGTTGAAGGCCGCAAGACCCTGCAGCTCCGAGTCGCTCAGACCGAGATTACGGTATGCCTGCCAGCGGTTGGGGTCGGAACTTCCGCCGCCCATGCCGCCGCCCATGCCACCGCCGCCCATCGCGAACTTGATCTTTGTTACATCCTTGCCCGCGCCTGTTGCATCGTCCCAGAACTGATCGAATTTCGAACTGAAGGGATTGACCTCTGCGCTTCGTTCGTAGGCTGCAATCGAGCGGGAGATCCGCTCATAAGTGCCATCGACGTCTTTTACGGCATCAAGCGATCCGGGCCCCCAGACCTCCTCAAAGAGACCGGCATAACTCGAATGAGCGACGCGTATGCAAACCTGGCGCGCGCCAGGCATCCCCTGTTCCAGTGGATTCAGGAATGGCCCCATGGCCTGTTCCGCCAAGGGGTCGTGGTGAGTCCAGCCGGTGGCCCGCCCATCCCAGAACATGCCGCCGATCCATTCGCCGGCTGCCTCATCGTAGTGCAGAAGGGGACTGTCCCCCGCATAAGCCGATGCCGGGGGTTTCCGGTTGCCGAAGCGGTCTTCCAGGGCCCCGGGATAGACAACAGTACCGGCATTGACCACTGAATCCGGGCCGGTAAACCCGACCTCCGGTCCATGGCAGGTCGCACACGACTGGGTGGCGTTTACCGACAGGTTCCGGTCGAAGAACATCAGCTTGCCGAGCTGCGCCAGCTGCCCCTCGGTCGGTGACGCCGGGGGCGGTTCCTGGGCGCCCGCGAAATAGAGAAGAACGCAGCCGAGCATTGCGGCCGCCATGAACAATCTGCGTGAATACATGAGTGCACCTCCGATTTATGAAACGCTGTTCTCAACGATCGTGCGCTTACATTCCCCCCATGATGTGCCACATGCCCATCATGCCGATGTCTTCGTGTTCCACGATGTGGCAGTGGAACATCGACATGCCGTCGTAATGCATCACCGGCACCAGGATTCTTGCACTCCCCATCCTTGGGATATTGACGACGTCTTTCCAGGCCGTCGTGGTGGTATAGAGAGACGAATATGCCGGATCCCCGCCGCTGATGGAGAGCACCTGGCAGGCATTGACGTGCTGATGGAAAGGGTGATCCATGCCGCTCTGATTGTAGATGTTCCAGATTTCGAAGGTGTCCAGCATCGAGTGAATCTCGGCGGATTTCATGGTGCCGTCGCTCAGCATTTCGAAGGAGATGCCGTTGATGTAGCCCCTCCCCTGTCCCATGCTGAGGTAGAGGCTCTCGGTCTTGTCGGCCTCGGCCGGGTTGATGCGTGCGGCATCAGGATCCAGGACCGCCGGAATGAGGCCGCCGGTCTTGGTCCCCGTGCAGTTCAGCGTCAGCAACGTCACCTGCTGGCCCGATCCCATTCCCATGCGGCTGTAAGGAAGGGAAAGCAGACGGTAGCTGCCCGACTTGGCGGTTGCTTTGACCAGAATATCGGCCCTTTCTCCGGGTGCAAGCAGCAGGTAGGACATCGGATAGGGTCCGTTCAGCAGACCACCCTCCGATCCGATGACGTTGAGGGTGTGATTCTCCAGGCTGAGCTTGTAGTAACGGGCATTGCTGGCATTGATGATTCTCCACCGCTGGACCTGCCCGGGACGTATGGACAGTACGGGGTTGACCATCCCGTTGACCATCACCGTGTTCCCTTCCTTGCCATGCATGTAGTCCATCATGGAGGTATAGGGTTCCGGCGCCGATCCGCTGAGCGTGATGTCTTTCAGGAAGAGCAGGTGCGTTTCGAACCCGGACAAGGCTGTTGTTTCGTCCTGCACGTCGAGTGCGCCGGCGAGACCGCTCCAATACTGTTCCGCGACGGAGCCGTGGATGTGCGGGTGATAGAAGTTGATGCTGCTCTGGGCCTGGTTCTCCAGGTTGTATTCGTAGATCGAATGTGTCGCCTGACATGAGCATCGATCATTACATTGTCGGAATTCCCCATCGGCGAAACGTGCAGGCCGTGGGTGTGCAGGTTGGTGATGTCGCGGTCGTGGCCCAGGATATTGGTGCCCTGCATCGACAGGGAATTCTTCAGGTGCACTCTTAACACGTCCCCTTTCCGGACCTTGATGGTGGGGCCCGGGTAAGAGCCGTTGTAGGTCATGAGGCTGGCCGTCGTACCGTTCACGTTGACCAGAGTGACCCTGGCCTCGAGATTAACCTCCAGCGCTCCATCCGTGCTCACGGTTGGGATAAGGACAGGTGGGTCGTGAAAGGGCGCGCCAGGCGGCGGATCGATGATCGTGGTGCTCCCGCCTCCTCCCATGCCTCCTCCGCCGCCCATACCACCGCCCCCCCCCATGCCGCCGCCACCGCGCATCTGGGCCAGGACAACGTTGTTGACCGCGGCAGCCATGGCCGCCGATTGCAGAAACTGCCGTCTCGTTTTCATTGCGTTACTCCCTCAGCTGTTCGATACCTGTGACACTGGTGAAAGGCACAGGTCCCTGTGTGCGCTAGACGAACTTCAACCGGTTCAGCAAGAGGCGCGGGGCTTCGGAGGGGGACTGGGGACGGAAATATCGACGTGGGGCACTGAGGTCTCGTTCGCATCGAGGGTGCCGAGGGCCGTGAAATCAACCCCGAGATTTTGGGGCGCCGGCAGAGTGGCAGCCTCGATGGCGAGAACGGAGGGCGAGGGCGCATCCTCCGAAGAGAGGCCGCAGTCGCAAGGTGAGTCGTTATTCGGGACGCAGTGGTGCACGCCGGAATCATCGAGGAAGCACCTGGAGGTGCAGCAGCTTGCCTCAAGGCACCCTACCGTCATGGCGTCCGCGGGCGGGGCAGGGTGGGGGCGGACAATGGCCGTTATAGACAATCCTGCCCATACCGCGAGACAGAAGGCGACGACGATCGGTATCACTCTGCCGTAGGAACAAGGACCGGAACCCATCGCGCCACCAGGTGCGTCGGTTGAAGTGGTTTGCGGGTCCAATGTAAGTCAGAGCGCGCAGCCTTTCAATTCGTGCAAACACCCATTCTATTGTGGGTAAAAGTACGTAATCGATGTTGGATGGGTACTGACGCAACTGAGTTCACTTCTCCCACCATGCTCTCCATAAACGAAAACGCGTCGCCGTTGCCGGTTCGGCAACGGCGACGCGAAATCAGTTCAAACCGCAGATTCCTCCGGCGCCGGCCGTTGCCGGCGCCGGGGAAGAAGCTATGCGGTTAAGGGTTGGTTGTGATCGGGAACGGGGTCGCATTCACATACGCGGTGAAAACGAACGTCCCGTTGTTCACCCGGATCCGGAAGTAGTACGTGGTATTCCGGTTCAGGCCCGTCACAGACAGCGTCGTCGTGTTGGCGGCGACATTGACTGTCGTGACGCTGTTGCCGGTGAAGCTCGCATTCGTGGCCCGCTGGATCGTGAAACCGGTCTCGTTAGTCGAGTTGTCGATCCAGCTGAGGTTCACGCTGCGCTGGTTGTTCGAATTGGGACCGTTAACCACCGTGAAGTTGGTCGGCGCCGCCGGCAGGGCGGGCACGGACACCGCCGCGCTCGTCGCGTAGGCCGAGGTCCCGGCAATGTTCACCGCCGCGACGCGGTACGCGTAGGTGGTAACGGTCGAGGTGGCGACCGCCGTCGTGTCGACATAGGTCACGTTGCCGGTGTTGTTGCGCGCCGGCGCGGTGGCGATCTGCGTGAACGCGCCGCCGTTGACCGACCGCTCGATGACGAAGCCGGTCTCGTTGGTCGCGTTGTCGCGCCAGGTCAGGCTGACCTGCGGTCCGGCCTGCAGCGTCGCGTCAGGTTCGTCGGCGCCGCCGGCGGATTGACGCCCGCCGCCGGCGACACGGACTGCACGATCATCTGCGGGAAGCTCGTTGCCGTAGCCAACGGTGTTCCGGCCGACCACCCGGTACTGGTACGCCGTCGATCGTGTTGGCGGTCGGGTCGGTGAAGCTCCGGGTGCCGTGGGTGTTGGCCTGGTCGAGCGGCGACGTCACCGTCCCGGCATCGGTCCAGGTGGTCCCGTTCGTCGGTCCGCTGGACCAGGAACGAGGTCTCGTTGATCGAATTGTCGTTCAAGGTGACGCACGATCCGCTGATTGTTGCCGCTCCCGGTAAACGTGAACGTCGGTGTGCCGGGGGCGTTCGGCGGGAGAGCCACGGACACCGGCCGCATCATGTCCATCTCCTCATGGCTCAGGATGTGGCAGTGGTAGACGTACTCCCAGCCGAAGTTGACGAGCTGGTTGACGATGGGGCTGGTCGGATTGCCCTGCGGATCGACGTTGTTGAACATCGCCGTCGAGCGCCGCCGGCATCATCGGGTTGAGCATTCGGACGGCGTTCGGAATTTCGAACGGCAGCGTCGGGATGATCGGCCGCAGAGCGACGATCGTGTCCTCGAGAGGGCTGACGCGGATGGTGTCCTTCCAGCCGAGCTCGGTGGCGTCGGGCGGGATGATGATATTGTCCCAGGTGACGCGGTTGAGCAGCTGGACATCGAAGAGGTGGAAATGGATCGGGTGCGTGTCCACGCCGTTGTGCGTGATGCGCCAGAGCTGCGTCCCGTCGCCGCACTTGAGATCGGGGTGACATTAAGGTCGCCCTTCGGCAGATTGGTCGCGTCGATAATCTCCGTCGCCGGGTTGACGAACGGGTACAACGTGACGTTCTGCGCTCCGGGCGTGGGCGGCTGCGCCTCCACCCCAAGGTTGGCCTGCATACGACCGAACTCGTCAAACGTGGTGGAGTTCATCTCATCGTGGATCGCCTTCGGCTGCAGCGGCATGGTCATCTTCGTGCTTGGCCCGAGAAGCGTATTGAATCCAAGCACGGAGGTGTCATTAATCCGCACAAGTCCGTCGCACTTCTTAGTCAGAGGGCTGCCCGGCGTATTGCAGTTGCTGCTGGCCGCGAAAGTCGGAGCCGTAGGCCGAATTGTAGGCGGCCTGCCCGACGATAATCGGGTGCTGGCCGGACTCGAACACGCCCGAGCCGTCCGCCTGGTGCGTCGAACTTCGCGGTCAGCGCGTTCACGTCGAACGCCGCGGCGGGCGCCGAGGCGGCGATCTTCACCTGCATGACGGTGCGGGTGTTCGGGCCGTAGCCGGGCACGACCGCGGCGGCGCCGTTCGGGCTCATGTCCGGGGCGCCGGTATAGTAGTCGTACGACGGCACTCGAGCCGGGAAGGCGGCGGGCGCGTCGTTGTAAAGGATCAGGGTCTTGCCGGCGAACTGCGAGAAGTCGACGATGACGTCGGCCCGCTCGGCCGGGGCGAGCAGCAGCGAGTGCTTGTCCACATTGCCGACGTCGAAGCGCGTCGGGTCGGTGATCCAAGTCGTGACCTGCTGGCCGTCGACGACCACCGGCTTGGGCAGGAAGCCGCCCTCGGTGCCGATCTGGACCCAGTCCGGGCCCGCCAGGCTGATCGTGGTGTCGGGGTTGGGGGAGATGTTGGGATCGAGCTGGGCCGCCGCGAGGTCCGTGGCCTTGAACGCCACCTCGCTGTCGGTCCCGGTCGTCGGGTCGGCGACGTACCACTGGAAGTTGAAGAACCGGTCGTTCGCCGCATTCAGCATGCGGAGGCGATAGGACTTCGGTTCCAGCGTGACCGTCGGGTACGCGACGCCGTTGACGATCGGCGTGTCGTTGAACTGCTCCATGCCGACGGAGATGTTCGGCGTGCCGGGGATCTGAGCCGGCTCGCAGAACGGGTCGGTCTGGTACTGCCAGGTGGCCGGATCGTCGAGGTTGCAGGCCGCGTCGAAGTAGGGGTTGGCGATGGGGCCGAACGGCGGCGTGGCGGGCGGCCAGAACCAGGGGCCGTACATCCAGCGGCCGTAGGCGCTCATGCCCGACGGGTCACCGGGGTTCTGGGCCGACATGTAGACGTGGTGGTACCAGAAGCTGCCCTTGGTGCCCCAGCGGGCGGTGTCCCAGGTGGGATCCTGGAGCGCGAGCTGGGCCGCGTCCGGGACGAACGTCCGGTCCTGGACGACGAGAGGGATGCCCTCGCCGAGGGCCTCGTACGGGCCGCCGGCGCCGAACAGCTTCTGCTCGGTCGGGTCGGTGATAAGGTACCCGGCGGCCTCGCCGGCGTACACGTTCAGGCGCGTGACGCCCCACGCGTGGTCGTGGTAGAACAGCAACCGTGCACTCTGCTGGTTGGTGTAGTAGAAAGTCGTGCAGCCGTCGTTTGCGGCGTCACAACCGGCGGCACCCATATCCGGCACGTTCTGGACGCTCACGCCCTGCGGCCACGGGGTGGTCTCATTGGCGGGGGTGATCCACTGGTGAGCCGTGCCGTCGCTGATCCACGGGGACGTTCCACCGTGCAGGTGCAGGGTGGCGCGGTTGTCCGCGAAGCAGCCGTCCGGCTTCGGGTACTCGCTGCACATCGGGTTGCGAATGGCGTCCGTGACGGTGCCCTCGTCGAGGGCGGCAGGCATGGCCATCGGGCCCATGCCGGAGCCCATAAGCGTCGAGTCGGTGGGGAGGAACAGGTCGCCGTCCGCGCCCGTCGGGAGCAGGTTGTGGAAGACGATCCGTACCGGCTTGTCCTTCGACGCGATGATCGTGGGGCCGAGCCACTGTGGCGGGGTCACGCCGAGCGCCTGGACGCCGTTGATCAGGACCGGCGCCGTCGTTCCGTCAAGGAGCTCGTTGACGAGCGGGAAGTGCTGGCTGATCCCGGCGTTCGCAGTGGTCTCGAGCTGGACGTAACCGCGCACGAGGGTGGGCGGCAGGCCCGACGAGAACGACGTGTGGTACTGGATGAGGCCGATGACGTACTCGTCCGACGCGACGCCGTTGTAGGTCTTGTTCTCGGGCACGCCGAGCGGGATGTACTTGCCGGAAGCCGGGCAGGCCGGGGGCATGCAGAGGCCGGGCAGGTCATCCGTGAACTTCTTGATGCCGGGGGTCATGTAGTCGGCGCCGCCGGCGTCGACGGTGACCGCCGTCACCGAGCCGCCCGACGTCGTGATTGACGCCGTCGCCTGGGCGCCGGCGCCCGTGCCCGTGGCGTCCGAGATCGTCACCGTGGGGGCCGAGGTGTAGCCCGCCCCGAAGGTGTCGAGCGCGATCGCCTGGATGAGGAGTGTCGACGTCGCGCTGGTCTGGAGGGCCGTGACCGGCGAGCCGACGGGACCGTCGTGGATCGTCACGCTGGGCGCCGCCGAGTAGCCGGAGCCCGCGGTGTCGACGACGATGCCGTTGACCGTGACGAGACCGCCGCCCGCGGGCGCGCAGAGGGGATCCTCAACGCACGTAGCATGGCCGGTCGCCTGGACGCCGGCCGGATCGTTCGGCAGGCCGAACTCGATGATCGGCATCGTGTAGCCGCTGTAGTCGGTGCCGGCTACCAGAGCGGCGGCGTCGACGCCGCCGAGGGCGGTCGCGGTCGCGACCGTCGTGGCGCCGCCACCGGTAATGGCGACCGCCGGGGCCGTGTAGCCGGCGCCCGCGACGTCGACGGTGATCGCGTTCACGACGCCGCTGTAGTCGACGATCGCGGTGGCAGCGGCGCCGGTTCCGGTGGAGCTGGTGAAGTCGACCGTAGGCGCGGACGTGTAGCCGCTGCCGGGGTTGGTGACGTCGATCGTGAGCACGGCGCCGGTCTGCGCGTCGACCGTCGCGGCCGCCGTGGCGCCCGTGCCGCCGCCCCCGGTCAGGGCGACGTCGACGGCGGGCAGCCTGAACGGGCTGTTGGCCCAGTTCGGGTAAGGCCCGAAATAGTGCGGGACCTTCGATTCGTCCGTCGGGCCGGAGGGCATCAGCATCCGGTCCGGTTTGCCCTTGGTGGAAGCAGATGACTTCGTGTAAGCAGGTGCCTTCCGGCTCGAAACGACGGATGATACATAGTGCGCGAACCTGCTGTTCGTGCTTACCCCTTTTGACTTGGCAAGCCGAGTCGTGCTGGTATCCTTCTCGCGCGCGGTGGATCGGCTGCTTGCGCGCACTTTCGCTTTTGAATTGCTGTCTCTTGAAACTTGCGCGCTGCTGATGCTGAAGCCGAGGGACAATCCAGCTATCACAACCATCAAGCGCGTAAACAACAGGACCTTGCGCTTATTCATATGATCTGTCTCCTTGGTGTAACTTCTTTGCTGCAACCATTGCTTCCAATCAGGCCCGGAGGGGTGTTTTGTCCCTGGGGCTCCGTTTCGGCCGAAACCAGGTGTCGGCCCTGTGTCCTTCCAAAGTCGTCATATCGCGGTCTCGCTCAATGCCGCTGAATTTAGGCCTAAAGGCGGTTGAGACACAATTCGGGGGAATACCCATTCATTGATAGGTAGAAATACTCAGTTTGCGGACAATCGGCGGGCCGGTGGGGGGCGATTCAGGCCCAAGATCCGGTTGCGGGATTTGAGTCCGCCGTGTGTTTGGGGGCCGTGGATCGCCGCACATGCGTAGTTCCGCCCACGACGGAATGCGTACTTATACCCATTGATTACTGCGGCTGAAAGGGCTGAAGTACACGCGAAGCGCTCCGCAGCGTGATTCAGTTCTGAAGCGCTCGAAGACGGGCATGTGGCTTGACGCATGGAACTCACGCCGGAGTGGCGCGGCATGAGTTGCGGAGGCACGCCCGGCACGGCGGAGCGCTTCTAATCCGAACGGCCTCCGGCCGTCATATACCAGGGCTTTGTTCGAGCAGCGGATCACGCAATCCGAACGCGCGCAGACCGCAACAATGGCTTTGAGCTGCAGGGAGGTATCATGAAAACCAGGTTCTTCGCGATGAGCCTGCTGGTTTCGCTTCTCATGGCGAGGAGCGTCTACGCGCAGCATCAATACTACCTGCCGCAAGTCGCCAACGGGAACTACGGAGACGGGACATTCCGGACGACCTTCATCCTGTTCAACAACACGAACGCCAGCGCCGCCGCGACCCTCAAGCTCAGCGACGGCAACGGCAATCCGCTCACGCTCACGATACCCGGGATGGGGACCTTCAACCTGTTCACGTTCAATCTCGAGTCCGGCGCCCTTCGGATAGTGCAGACCGACGGTGCGGGCAGCCTCGTCACCGGGACGGCGGTCGTCAACGCCACGGCGCCGATCGGCGTCTCCGGTATCTTCACCGTCTACGACCGAAAGGACAATTTCCTGAGCGAGGCGGGTGTCGGCAGTTCTCAGTTGTTAACGGACTTCATCATGCCTGTGGAAGCGACCGGCACGTCGTACGCCGGCCTGGCACTCGTCAATAGCACTGTTACGAGCACTTCCGTCACCTACGCTCTGCAGAATGCGCAGGGCACCGAGGTGGGGCGCAAAACACCGGCCCTCGGCGGCAACGCGCAGTTCGTGCACTTCATCACCGATCCCGAGCTCTTCCCGGGAACGAGCGATTTCCGGGGCACCCTCGTCGTCCAGAGTCCCGTTCCGCTCGCGGCCTTGAGCCTGAGGCAAAACTCGTCCCCCCTTTCCTACACGTCGCTCCCCGTCGTGCCACGGTCCTCGGCCAAAACGTCCATGAACCTTGCGCACGTCGCCAACGGGTCCTTCGGCAACGGAAGCTTCCGCACATCTTTCCTGATATTCAATCCCGCGGCGCGCACCGCAAGCGTCGTGCTGGGACTCACCCAGAACGACGGCACGCCTTTGCGCGTCACGATCCCGGGGCAGGGCACAAACAGCACCTTCAACGTGCAACTCCCGGCAAACAGCTCGCTCGTGCTCCAGACGGACGGCTCGGGAACACTGACGTCCGGCTCGGCAACGATCACTTCGGACGCGCCGGTCGGCGCGTCGGCAATATTTACCGTCTATGATTCCCAGGGGCAGTTCAGCACCGAGGCAGGCGTCGGGGATTCGCCGGTCCTGACCGACTTTACGCTCCCGGTGGACAGCACCGGGTTTTTCGAAACCGGCGTGGCCTTCTACAATCCCGGCAGTTCTCCCGTCACGGTGGCGCTCAAGCTTCTGGATGCCCTCGGCGTCGTCGTGCGCACAGGGGCCACGATCCCTCTGCCAGCGCACGGCCACACGGCGCAGTTTGTCGCGCAGCTTTTTCCCGGCATCAGCAATTTCCGCGGTAGTCTGGCCGTTTCCGCCCCCGGCGGAGTCGCAGCACTGACGTTGCGGCAGTACAACGACGCCGCCCGGCTCCGCTACACGACCCTGCCGGTCGTGTCGGGCACGGCGGCCGGCAAAGCGTCGGCTCCGGCCCTTCTGACACAGTCAAAAACGGTCAGCAACGTCTCGACCGACGTCGCCAATGTCTACGCGAACTTGCCGCTGGCATTCCGTCTTTCAGGCACCATCAGCGGGGCAGGCGTGGCGGGCAGCATTGCCGCCACATCAGGTGACACCTCTTTCGCCGGCGCTGTCGATCCGGCCTCCGGCAGATATACGATCCCGGTGCCGGCCGGGAATTTCACTCTGAAGGTCTGCTGCCAGACAGTGCCGACGGCCGCCGGTTTGAAGAAGACCTACACGGATCCCAGTCCTGTCCAGGTCTCGGGCGATACGACGCGGGACGTCACGCTTCCGCAGACGACTGCCTTCCGCGTTTCAGGGACCGTGTCGGGGCTGAGCGGCATCAATGTTTTTGGGCCCGCTATAGTGTTTACCTCGACGGATTACACCACTGAAGGGATTTTTGCGATCGGCGGCGACGGAACCTATCAGGGCGCACTCCCGCAGGGAACCTACCGGGTGAGCGTCACCGGAACAGTGGCGGCTGGTTCGGGGCCGGGGGCAAACCTCGCCATCGATCTGGGAATTTTCGGCGTGAGTGCAGATACTTCCGCATCTTTCGACATGCCCCCCACCGCGAGGTTTTCCGGCACCGTCAACATCAACGGTATGCCGTTGAAGCCCGGGGCCACCGTCGCTGTGACCGACACGGTCGTTCCGCAGCCGCTGCCCTCCATGCTGACATTTCTGCCCGGGACCAGTATTTCGTCCATTGACATCGCCACCCGCCAGTACCGCACGATCCTCGCGGACGCCCGCGAGTACACTCTGCAGCTCACGACGCCCGTGGTCCATGGCGGCCTCACCGACGGGGCCGGCATTTTCACGATTCCAGGTCTGGTGGCCGTGGCCGGAGACACCACGGCGAACCTCGATATCAACGCGCCCACCGAGTTCGCCACCATTACCGGGTTGGTTTTGGATGCGCTGGGGCGCCGTGTTGCCGGCGTGACCGTCACTGCGCGTTCTCAGGGGCTGCCCTCAGCTCCCGACCTCACGTACGTGGGAACGGCGCTAACGGATGCGCTGGGCGGGTACGCCGTAAACGTGCTTGTCGGCAACATATACGAGATTACCTATACTCCCCCGCTTCCGACGCCCTAGCAGCCACAAGCGAACCAGGCCCCGCCCGCCGGCGGGGCCTGGTTCTAATCCACACAGAACCCTGAATGAGAATCAGTGGCGGGGGGTGGCGATGCCGACCGTCAGGCTGCCGTCCGCATCGACGTCGCCGACCAGCAAGTAGACGTTCGCACCCGGTGCGACGGTGACGATGTTGGTCATCGTCCCCATGCGGTTGTCGAGGTTGAGCGCCAGGCTCGAGCTCATCACGACGGCGTTGATGCGCGACGACCTTCCCTTGGCCGTGGCGACCTCGGAATTGAGCGAGGGGAGGTATTCGAAGGGGGTGCCGGCAAGGCTGCTGTCCGCGAAGTCCTTCAAGACAACGCCCCGGTTGGTGAAGTCCATCCCAACCAGTTGCGGCCTTCCGGTTCCGGCCGGGTCGGCGGCCAGCACATAGTCACGGTAAACGTCGAGCCAGCTGGTCTGGTATTTGAACTGGTTGTTCGGCTTTCCGTACAAAAAGGTCAGCACCCCGGTCCCGACACCCGAAACCGCGACATCCATGAAACCGTCGCCGTTGAAATCGGCGGCGGCAATGGACCGGGCGCCTTTGCCGGTTTCGATCTGCAGTTGTTCGTCGTAGTCCCCGTCGGCACGACCCATGAAAAAGCGCAGCAATCCCTGGAACGGGACCTGTACGGCGGCGTCGGGGAGTCCGTCTCCATTGAAATCCGCCACGGCGAGCGAAACCGAGAATTCGGTGGGATCCCGGAACGGCAGCAGGTCGAAGTCGCGCAGCCCCAGCTCGGCCGATTCGAAGACCCCCTCGCGCGGGTGGCTCACCCGCACCGATTCCAGGGCGCCTTCGTCGCCAACCCGCAGCATGTAACCCGGACGGATCGTAACGGTGCCCCCGGGCCCCGCAGCGGCGACCTGGGGAGTGGCGGCCGGTTCCTTTGCGGCGGGCTCCTTGGGTTCTTCCTTGGCCTGTGTTTCGGTCGCCTTGGTTTCCGCCGGGGCCTCGGTCGTCTCGGTGGCGGTCGAAGAGTCGCCCAGAGACTCACGCGCTCGGCGGAACGGGTTTTCGTCCTGCTCTTCAGCCGTTTCCGAGGATTGCGTCGAGTCGATCCGGTCCTCGCCGAAGACATGCGAGAAGAAGTTTCTGAACGAGCCCCCGATGCCGGACTGGAGCATCCGCAGCATGTCTTTGTCGGAATAGCCCGTTGCGCGCACCGACGGTGCCGGAGGACCGAGCACGGGGATATTGCCGTTCATGCGTCTGATCGAAAGCTCCCCCTCGGGGTTTCCCGAAGCGAGTGCATAGATGAAGGGATCGCCCTGCGCCGTCAGCATCGCCCGATCAACCGCCGCCCCGAACGGATCCTCAGCCGGGGAATCCACCACGGCGCCGAATAGCGGGTTTCGAACCGGTCTCAGTGCGGCATAGATCTCCGGCTGCTGCGCGAGCGACGCGGTCCGGGGTGCGAGGGCCAGCCCCTCGCCGGCGGCTGGAATCGGTTGGGGTGCCTCCGGCGACGTGGTCCAGTGGTAACAGAAGATGGCGATCGCCGGCACCAGAAGGAATGCTGTCAGGAAAAGCGCGGGAGGGACGCAGATCGAGATTGAGAAACCGAGGAGCAGACGCTTGCTTCGGTCGGAAGCGTGCCGAATTCAAAACGAACTCCAATACTGCCCTGACTAATACGCTGCTAACGTTCCACGGTGCAACAAAGAGTACAAACCCGGGGCTAGTTTATATGATAATCAGGCGCCGCTGTAAAGCAATTTTTTCAACAATTTACCCAATATCCTAGCGGTTGCGGCTCCCTTCGAGTTCGAGGGCGCGGCGCCAGCTTTCGATGGCCCGGTCGTTGTCGCCGGCCAGGCGGTAGAGCCGGGCCTTCGTGGCGAGGATCTTGGCCCGGTTCGCGTTGAGCTCGGTGTTCTTGAGCGCCTCGTCGAGCAGTGTCTGGCCGAGGTCGAACCGGCGGATTTCCGCGAACCTGTCGGTGATGATACTCAGACTCTGGGCGACGAGGCTCTCGAACTCAGGCGGGAACCGGAGCTGGATGATCTGGCGGGCTTCCGCCATGGCTTTGTCCAGTTCGCCCTTCTTGATATAGAGCTCGGCCAGGTCGTGGTGGGCCTCTGCGAGGTCGAATTTCTGAGCGAGTTCCGGGTTGCGTGCCTGCGGTTGCGTCGCCTGGCTGAATCCCATGAGGGGGGCGCAGGCAAGCAGCAGAGCGAGAAGCGGCAGCTTCAGTGCCCTTGGGCCCCATGCAAGATCATAAATCATGTAGGACTGCTCCCTGGGCGGGGAGTTCACTCCCCGCTACCGGTCTGCGAATGGATTTCCTTTGCCCTGAATCCGGGCAACTCTGATATTTCGTAAAAGGATTGCTGAAATTCCGTTCCGGACTGCGAAATGGATTTCCGCCTGCCTTGAGGCGGGCCTCCTCGACGGCGCCGTACTGCGCAATGGCGGTCAGCTCGCCTTGTCGCCCCGCATCCCTGTACTGTCGAATGCCAACCGCCACCGACAGGAGCATGATCAGCGAAAAGCTGAAACCCACGGCGAACTGCCTCGGCCTCGACAGACGCGACAGCCGCTCGAGCCAGCCGGGGACCGGCCGCGGCTCGTGCAGCTTCGCTCGGATCCGGAACCACTGCGCGGCGGACACGTCGATCTCGAGTTCGGGCGAGCGGAACGCACGGTCGACCGACTGCCAGAGATTCAGCTCATCGCGACAGCCCGCGCAGGTTGCCAGGTGCGCGCGGATTTCCTCGAAGCGCGCATCGGCACGATCTCCGTCGAGGTAAGGGCTGAAATCTGCGGGATGTTTTTTACTCGAGTTCATCTTCGAACTTCCAGGTACCGCCCCAAGGATTTGCGCGCGTAAGAGCGGGCGCGGAATATATCCGTTTTGACCGACAGGAGCGAACGTCCCACGATGTCGGAAATCTCGGCGTAGCTCTTTTCGTCAATCACGGCCAGCACAAATACTTCGCGAAGCTTGGGCGGGAGGGAACTGAGGACCAGCCTGATCCGCGCCCCCAGCTCCTCGTGAAGGACCCGGTCTTGCGGGTTGGGCCGTCGGTCCGCGGGTTCGAACTCCGCCTGCTCCCTGCTGTCGCCAACCGCCGCTTCCTGCCGGGCGGGTTCGCTCCGCTTTTTGCGGAACGTCTGGTAAACCTCGTTTCTGGCGATGCGGTAGAGCCAGGACTCGAACCGTTCCGCATCCTGGAGCCTCGGGAGCTCATGAAAGGCCCTCAGGAAAACATTCTGCGCCAGATCCTCCGCGTCCTCCCGGCTGTCCACCATTCGGTATATGAAGTTCAGTATGCGCCGGCCATACTCTTCATGAACTTGCCGGAAGGCTTCAACCTCGCCGGCCTTGGCTCTTTGAATGAGTTCAGCCTGTTCGCTCTTCAAAAAGGATGTCTCGAGGGTGAAAGGCTTTCCGTCGCAGAGCCGCCTACCAAGATGATCTGCGGTGGAAAAAGTTGCAAAAAAAGCTTGACTGGCCCGAGGATTGTGCAACCTTGCGACCCCGGATGCCGTCCTGTATAGTCACATGGCTGCAGGCGCCGCCAAGGTTATCCGTGCACCTCTTAAGGAGTCGTTCTCATGTCGTACCGTAACCACGATCCCCGTTGCGGCGCCGGGCGGCAACCCCGCGTTTCCGGCCGCTACGTTCTTATTGCCGCGTCCGTCTTCCTGCTTTCGGCTGCCCCCATTATCGGCATGGCCTGGGGGGCTGTCCAGAGTCCGGCGCAGACTGCCGATCCGGAGGCCCAGGTGCGGGCACGGATATCGGCCTACTGGGAAGCCATGCAGCGGGAGGACTACCGGGGTGCAGCGCAGTACGTGCACCCGGAGTCGCGTGACGTTTTCGAGTACAAGGTGCCCAAGTCCCGGATCGAGCGTTGGACTATCCAGACGCTCCAGTTCAACGAGAACCGCACCGCGTGCGATGCCACGATCCTGGTTTCCAAGCCGGTCGCCATTTTCGCGTCCAATATAGTCGACTGGCCCCTGAAGAACCAGTGGGTCCTGTTCGAGGGAGACTGGTACTTCAAGCTCCCCTGGGACAAAAAGAGGAATCCGGCGCTGGAGATGTTCCGGGCGCAGCAGGATACGTCCGTCAAGACGACGGAGATCCGCGAGGCCAAGCCGAACGCCGCCGCCCCGTCTGGTGAGAGGATCGCCTCCGCTTACGCGTTTGCTCCGGACCCGGCAAACCCTGCCGTCGTGCACAACGGGCAAAAGAGCGTGTTCCGGTATCATTACACCAACAAGAAATCCACGCCGACCCGCATTGTCTCGGTCCACGCCGATTGCCACTGCACGAGTGTCAAGGAGGAATACCCGGACATCGCCCCGGGGGCCCAGGGGACTGTCGAGGTCACCCTCGACACGTTCGGGTTGCCCATCGGGCCGATCGAAAAGCAGGTGCATGTTACCTTCGCAGACCAGGCGGATCCCCAGTTGATCCGGATCTCGGTCAAGAACCAGCCTAATTTTGCGATCCTCCCCTCGCGGGTCGACTTCGGGGTAGTCCCGCGCGGCAAGCCGGCCGCGGTCTCTTTCCGCATAGTCAACCAGAGCGGCCAGGCGGTGAAACTGCTCTCGCACCTCAAATCCGACCCGAAGCTCGCCGTCAACCTCGACAAGTCCGCCCTCGCGCCGGGCGAGGCGGCGAACGTGACCCTCAGCTACGACGCGTCTGTCGCCGGCGAGTTCCTGGACAGCCTCATGCTCCAGACCGATCTGGCGGCGGACCCCCTGATCACAGTTTCTGTCCGGGGCCAGGTCGGCCCCTGAAAGAAGGAGTCGAGGGGGCTCGGCACGATGACGGCACCCCTCGAGCCTGTTTTTTTTCTCTTTGCCCGCAACTTTTTGCCGATTTGTGCATCTGTGCCCGTGTTGTTTGTGGGTTCCCCGTCTGGGGATCTCCGAACAGCATTCCTGAAATCAGTTGACATTTCCCCGCGCTGGCTGTTAGGGTTGCG
Organism: uncultured Acidobacteriota bacterium; assembly: GCA_963773605.1. GTDB lineage: Bacteria > Acidobacteriota > UBA6911 > UBA6911 > UBA6911 > CAVZBT01. The sequence goes on along the minus strand of CAVZBT010000012.1, from coordinate 1,606,231 downwards.
TCGCCAGTGTGGGTAAGTCGTACGTTGTAGCATATCCCCTTGAAAAGGGGTGTGCCGGCTGGTACGCCGTTCGCCCTACAACGCGCCTTAGCTCTAACTTACTTGGACCTCTTGATGAACCTATCGGACGCACGAGAGTCTGGTAGCCGTTACCAATGCTCACCATTTACTTACGGAGAAAGCGTATGACTTTGTTGAAAGCTAGCAGAATGCCCTTGCTGGCGGGATTGCTGTGCCTCCTGCTGCTGGGCTTCGCTGGGGCTTCCTACGGCGCGGTTCGCTTCGACGTTGTATCGTCGCCGACTGAAGTGATCAACACCGGCCGCTCGGAAGTCACGGGTTCTGTGAACCTGATCGTTCGCGGAGCCGGCAACCTGACCGGCACCTCTCTGGGCGGCAACACCCAGATCGGGTTTATTTACACCAACCCGGCCATGCAGATCGACAATACGACCACGACCGGGATCAAGATGGTCTTCAGCCCCGGATTTACGTCTGCCAGCCCGCACTTTGCGCCTGTCGCGGTTGAGAACTTCGATTTGAACGGCCGCTGCACGGGCCGTATCACGATCGTCCTGGCCGCCGGTGCGCAGCCGGTCGAAGGCGACTTCATCCGTGTCGAGGGTGTGCGTGGCAGAATCGATGCCAGCCTTGCCGTGACCCCCGGGACCGACCTGTTCGTTGACCTGCAGTCCATCAACGACCCGACCGCGGCCAACTTCACCCCGGACCGCGTCCGTGTGGCGAAATCCCTGGACGGCATGAACGTGAAGATCTCGCCCGACACCCTGTTGCTCTGCTTCCCCACCAGCGGCAGACCTCCGAATACTGAGGCCGCCGGCGCCTATATCAGGATCACTGAGGGCTTCGCCCGCGCGTTCGTGGATGAGGATGCCAACAACGACGGCGTGAATGCGAACGATCGTGTGGATTCGACCACCGCGGCTCTGGGTTCACCGACCAACTCGACCCAGTTCCTCGTTTGGCTGGAATCCATTCCGACCAGCGTGGACGAGATCGTGTGGGAGTCCGAATCCAGTGCAGACGCCACGACAGGCGCCAGACTCGTCCTCGTTGAGGACAGTGGCACCTTTTCCTCGACGCTCGGTGTGGCGACCGCGCTCTATTCTTATGAGGCCGCGAACCAGACGGACGTCAGCGATATCACGGTGGAGACCTTCGATCTCCAGCCCGGAAGTCGTCCTGAAGGAAACCACGGCTACCACGCCCGGAACCATCATGGCCGGCGTGACTCTGGCCCCTGCAGTCGATGCGGCCTCCGGTTGCAAGGAACCGACCGATCCCGATTCGTCTGCCGGGCGTCCTCGCTTCCTGAGAATGTTCGAGTCGGATGACGTTGCCACCAACAATCCGCCGGACGACCCGCTGAAGCCTTACGCGCAGATCATCCGCTGCAACTGCTACATGCTGTTCACCTACGTGACTGCAACCGATGACTTCAACACCGGTATCGCGGTCGCCAACACCACGGGTGACACGGCTCCGTTCGGCACCAATGAAGCTCCCGATCAACTTGGCAAGATCACCTTCTACTTCTACGATCGCACCGCCGGCTACGTGGGGACGACCCAGACCGCCGCTGATGTTACGGTCGGCCGTAGCTACGTTGATCTGGTTTCCAACATCCTGCCGACTGGCGTAACCAGCTTCAGCGGTTACATCATCGCCAAGGCGGACTTCCAGTTCTGCCACGCCTTCGCGTTCATTGCGGACACCGGTTTCGCTTCGATCGCGCACGGCTATCTGGCGAACATCATTCCTGACCCTGCCATCAAGTTCCCCTCCAGTGTCAGGACAGCTGCCGCAGCTGGGGATTCGCGTACAACATTCCTGCGGGTGAAAGCCTGAACAACTAGGCTTCTCCCTGACGGGATTTCAAACGGGGTGGTTCCTTCGCCGGAGCCACCCCGTTTCCTTTTGGCAAGCTCGACGCCCTTCCCAAGGCATTCCGGCCTCCGGCTTCCGAGGTCGCGACGGACAACTTTGGCGCCGCGCACACGGCGGTGGCGTCGCACTCCATACACTGATATCATCCGTTGCCGTGTACAAGGCTCGCCGCATCACCGTCGTCATCCCGTGCCTGAATGAAGAGAAGGGCATCGTCGAGGTGCTGTCGCGCATGCCCTCGTTCGTCGACGAGGTCATCGTCGTCGACAACGATTCGACCGATCGCACCCCCGAACTCGCCCGCCAGCACGGCGCGCGCGTGATCCACGAGAAAGTCCGCGGCTACGGCCGCGCCTACAAGACGGGACTGCTCGAGGCGCAAGGGGGACATCATCGTCACGCTCGACGGCGACCACTCCTACCCGGTGGATGCAATTTCCTATCTCCTCGAGATTTTTCTGCGCTCCGAAGTCCGTTTCCTGTCGGCGTCCCGCTTCCCGCTCAAGAACCGGCGCGCCATGTCCGCTGAAGCACTGGATCGGCAACCAGCCTCCTGAGCCTCGCCATGTCGCGTCCTCTATTTCCGCTGGGTCCGCGACTCGCAGTCGGGCATGTGGGTATTCGAGCGGGACAGCCTCGCCGAAGATGCAGCTCGAGAGCGACGGCATGGCCTTCAGCGAGGAGATCAAGATTGAGGCCATCCGCAGCCGGCACATCGGGTTCAAGGAGATCTACATCGACTATTCCAACCGGATGGGGGAGATCAAGCTGCAGCCGTGGCGCGACGGGTACCGCAACCTCGCCTTCCTTGTGAAGAAACGGTTCGGGTGGCGACGCCGGCCCGGCCTGGCGCCGCTCGCTCAGAAATCGGAGACGCTGCGGTGACGCGCGCCCCGCGTCTGCCGGACCATCGGTCCGACGATCAAGCTCCCGCCGCGGCGGGAACCTGCCCCGTCTGCCGGGGCGCCGACACCCCTTTGTACGGCGTGGGACGCGACCGGCTTTTCGGTCTCGCCCCGGGCGAATACCGGCTGCATCGCTGTCGCGGCTGCCGCTGCGTTTTCCAGCACCCGCTCCCCCACGATGAGGCTCTGGCGGGCTTCTACCCGGAGGAGTACTGGTGGGGCGGCGCAACAGGGGCCTCCGGGGCGCTATCCCGGCTGCTGGCGCGGGCGGAGTTGTTCTACCGCGAGGCCGTCGTGCGCGACCACGTGCGGTTCGTCGCGCGTTGCGCGGGGGCCTTGCCCGGCGGCGGTCGTCGGCTCCTCGACATCGGTTGCGGCAGCGGCACCTTCCTGGCCATGGCGCGCCGCCGCGGGTTCGAACCCTTCGGCATGGACGTTTCGGAACGTGCGGTGGCGGCCGCGCGCGGACAGTATGGTCTCGACGTGCGGCAGGGCGCGATCGGCAGCCCGCTGTGGGAGCGCTCGAGCTTCGACCTCGTGACCATGTTTCACGTCCTCGAGCACGTTTGCGACCCGCGCCGCGCCCTGGACTACGCCCGCGGCCTGCTGAATCCCTCGGGACGCTTGATTGTCCAGGTCCCCAACGCGGGATCTATCCAGGCCGGGGTCTTCGGGATGCGCTGGTACGGGCTGGACGTGCCCCGGCACGTCATCAATTTCAGCGCCGAAGGCCTCGAGATTCTGCTGCGCGAGGCGGGGATGGAGATCCGAGCCGTCTCGCGCTTCTCGCTCCGCGACAACCCCGCGGCCCTGGCCTCCAGCATCGCCCCATCGCTGGACCCGATCGGCCGCAAAGGACGCCGGCGCGACCTCGGCCGGCCGGTAACCCGGGCCGTGCTCGAGCTCGCCTATTTTTCCCTGACCCTCCTGGCCCTGCCGCTCGCCCTCGCCGAAAGCGCCTGCGGGCTGGGTGCAACCCTCTGGGTCGCCGCCTCGCCCCTCCGAGTCGGAGGCAAGCCCTAAGCGCCGAAGGCGGAAGCCGGAAGCCCGAAGCCCGAAGCAACAGCTTTTCTTCCTTCTTCCGGCTTCTGTCTTCCGGCTTCTGTTTTGATATTGCGCACCGCCGTAACGACGGATAGGATCTGTGGCCATATCGCGAACAGGGCATTTCTATGGGGTCTGACCGGCTGTCCAAAGCGAAAGTTCTGGTGACCGGCGCCGGCGGTTTCATCGGCAGTCACCTGTGCGAGCTCTGCGCCCGCTCGGGGGCGGCGGTGCGGGCATTTGTCCACTATAATTCGCGCTCCGACTGGGGGATGCTCGAACTCCTGGACCGGCGCATTCTCAAGGGCATCGAGGTGCAGTCCGGGGACCTGCGGGACGCGGAAGCGGTGCGCCGGGCGGTCCGTGGCTGCAACTATGTGTTGCATCTCGGCGCCCTGATCGGCATCCCCTATTCCTATACGAACCCGCTCGATGTCGTCGCCACGAACGTCCTGGGGTCAGCCCACGTGCTGCAGGCCGGCCGCGAGTTTTCGGTCGACCGCATCGTCCAGACGTCGACGAGCGAGGTGTATGGCACGGCCCAGTACGTGCCGATGGACGAGGCGCACCCGCTCGCGCCGCAATCGCCCTATGCGGCGTCCAAGGTCGCGGCCGACAAACTGGCGGAGAGCTACCACCGCAGCTACGGCCTCCCGGTAACCATCCTGCGCCCGTTCAACACCTATGGCCCGCGCCAGTCGCCCCGCGCCGTCATTCCGACCATCGTCCTGCAGGCGCTGCGGGGCAACCGCATCCGATTGGGCAACACCGGCCCGAGCCGCGATTTGACTTTTGTCACCGACACGGCCCGCGGCTTCATCGACGCGGCCGTGAGCCCGCAGGCCGCGGGCCAGACGGTTCAGCTGGGGTCGGGGACCGAGACCTCCGTGGAGAACCTGGTTGCTGCCATCGGGGTCATCCTCGGCCGGCGCCTCGCCGTCGTGCACGAACGTCGCCGCGAGCGGCCCGAGGGGAGCGAGGTCGAGCGCCTGTACGCTTCGAACCGGCGCGCTGCCGAACTTATCGGCTGGCGCCCGAAGGTGCCGCTGGCGCAGGGTCTGGAAAAAACGATACACTGGTTCCGTAGCCGGACGTCCCTTTACAAAACGGATCTCTATCATGTCTAGCCCCGCAGAACCGCAAATCGTCGTCGTGCTGCCGGCCTATAACGCGGCCAAGACCCTCGAGCAGACGTACGCCGATTTGCCGAAAGACAAGATATCCAAGATCATCCTGGTGGACGACGTCAGCCAGGACCAGACCGTCGAGGTGGCGAAGGCCCTCGGCCTTTCGGTCGTGATCCACGTGCAAAACCGGGGCTACGGCGGCAATCAGAAGACGTGCTACCTCGAGGCTCTCAAGTACGGCGCGGACGTCGTCGTGATGCTCCACCCCGACCACCAGTACGATTCGCGCCTGGTCCCGGAACTGGTCCGCCCCATCCTGGAGGGCCGGGCCGACATGGTCATGGGCTCGCGGATCATCAACGGGCGCGCCCTGCAGGGGGGCATGCCGCTCTGGAAGTTCATGGCCAACCGGGCGCTCACGATCAGCGAAAATCTCGTCTTCCGCACCCGGTTGACGGATTGCCACAGCGGGTTTCGCGCCTACAGCCGCAAGTTGCTCACGACCGTCCCATTTCTGCTGAACTCGGACGACTTTGTCTTTGATTCCCAGATGATCGCGCAGGCGGTGTACCTGGGGTTCACCATCACCGAGATCGCCGTCCAGGCGCGCTATTTCCCCGAGGCCTCCAGCGTGAACTTCAAGGTGAGCACCGTCTACGGCATCAAGACGCTCGGGGTGCTCGGGCGTTTCCTGCTGCAGCGGTCCGGCGCGGCCCATTTCCGCATCTTCGAAAGCACCCTGCCGGAGGTGATCAGCAAGTACTATCATGAGGCGATCTTCCGCTGAGGCCGGCTGGAGGACCTGGCCCTGCGCGCCGGCGCCTGAAGGATGGGGCAGAGCGATTGTATCTACAGTGCGAGCACAACCCCGAACAGCCGGAAGTAGTCCCGGGACTGGTTTCGATTGTGGTGGTGAACTGGAACGGGATGGCGTATCTGCCCGAGTGTCTCGATTCCGTCCGCCGGCAATCGTACGGCTGCAAGGAGCTTGTCGTCGTCGACAACGGTTCGACCGACGGGTCGCGTGAGTGGCTGCGCGCCCACGTGCCCTCGTGGGGCCGCCTGGTCGAACTCGACTCGAACCGGGGTTTCGCCGGCGGGGTGAACGCGGGCATCCGCGTGTCGTCCGGGGAGTACGTGGCCCTGTTGAACAACGACGCGGTCGCTGAGCCCGATTGGCTCTCCAGCCTGGTGGCGTCTGCGGCGGATCCCGCCGTCGGGATGGTCGCCTCGAAAATCCTGTTTTACGACCGCAGGGGCGTCATCGACAAGACCGGCCACCTGCTCTACCCCGACGGCCTGAACCGCGGCCGGGGGGCCGGCGAGGTCGACGGCGGCCAGTTCGATAGACAGCCGGAGATCCTCTTCCCGGACGGCTGCGCCGCCCTGTACCGCCACCGCATGCTCCACGAAACCGGTCTGTTCGACGAGGATTTCTTTGCCTACGGCGATGACGCGGACCTCGGGTTGCGGGCCTGCTGGCAGGGTTGGAGGTGCGCTTATTCGCCCGGCGCCCGCGTCTATCACCGCCACTCGAGCAGCCTGGGGAAATACTCGCCCGAGAAGGCCTTCCTGGTGGAGCGCAACCGGATCTGGGTAGCCGTGAAGCTTCTGCCCTGGCATCGCCTGGCCCTTTCGCCGTTCTTTACAATGTGGCGCTTTTGCTGGCACATTAGCAGTGTTTTTGCCGACAAGGGGCTGGCGGGCGGCGTCGCCCGGGACCACAACGCGGGCCGGCTGGCCTGGGCCCTGGTGCGCGCGTACGTTTCCGGCATCTCCGGGCTCACGATGATCCTGCGCAAGCGCAGGGACGTGTTCCAGAAGAGGCGCATCCGTTCGCCCGAATTCTGCCGGCTGATCCGCAAATACCGGATTTCGGCCCGGGAACTCGCGCTGCGCGACTGAACACTATGCCCAAGACGGTCTTTCTCACCGGGGGTACGGGCTACCTCGGCGGCGAGCTGCTGCGCCAGCTCCTCGCGGCGGGCTATGCCGTGCGCGCGCTGGTCCGGGGCGCGCCCGCTCCGCTTCCCCCGGGCGACGTGGAGCCGGTGCAGGGCGATCTGTCGGATCCGGGCCGCCTGGCCGGGCCGATGCGTGGCTGCGCGGCGGTGTTCCACAGCGCGGCGCTCGTTTCGAGCTGGGCCCCCGATCGGCGGGAGTTTTACCGGACCAACGTCGACGGCCTCCGCAACGTCGTGCGCGCCGCTGCGGCGGCGGGCGCAGGGACTTTGATCTACACGTCCTCGTTCTTCGCGCTGGGGCCGGCCGGATTGCCGGGGGCGCGCGAGGACTCCGGACCCGAGCCCGCCGGGCGGCACCCTTATCTTCACAGCAAGTTTCTCGCACGCGCGGAGGCCAGGCAGGCGAGAGCGTCCGGTTTCCCGATCGTGATCCTGTATCCCGGGGTGATCTACGGTCCCGGGCGCCGCACCGCGGGCAACCTCGTCGGCCGCCTGGTCTCGGACTTCGTTTCGGGCCGCATGTCCGGGCTGCTTGGCACCGGCTGCCAGATCTGGTCCTTCGCCTTTATCGAGGACGTCGCCCGCGGCCACCTGCGCGCCATGGAACGGGCGGCCGGGGGGGGCGAATTCGTGCTCGGCGGCGACAACGTGTCGCTGCGTGGGTTCTACGGGATTCTGTCGCGGCTTGCGGGCAGGCCCGCCCCGCGGCTTCGTATTCCGGCGTGGCTCGGAGCCCTCGCCGGGGCGCTGGAGTTCGCGACCGCGCGCGTGCGCGGCTCGGTTCCCGGCGCGACTCCCGCCACCGTCCTCATGATGTACAAGAGCTGGGCCTGCGATTCGGGCCGGGCGCAGGCGGAACTGGGGTATGCGTGCAGGTCCCTGGAACAGGGGCTGGGCGTCACGCTGGCCTCGATGGACATTCCAGGCGGAGGGGGTGTCTCATGATCCGGCAATGTCGGGACGTGCGCGGCGCGGGTCGGGGTTGCGCGTGTTGAACTCACGGGTGAAAAACCTGGCCCGGCGCATGCTGCCGGGCGTGGTCGCCGGATGGCTCGACCCGGTCGAGCGCATCATCGACTCCGAGGTGCGCCACGCGGCTTCCCGCATCGCCGACGGACAGGTTGTGCTCGACGCGGGCGCCGGCGAGGCCCGGCACCGCGGCTATTTCCCGCGCGGGCGCTACGTCGCCCTCGATGCCGGATCCGGCGCCCCGGCCTGGGATTACTCGCGGCTCGACATACGCGGGGACCTGGAGCGCATACCTTTGCGCGCCGGCAGCGTGGACGGCATCCTGTGCATGGTCGTCCTCGAGCACACGCGCGACCCGCGCCGCACGCTCGCGGAGTTCGCCCGGGTCCTCAAACCCGGAGGTTTCCTGATCATGGTCGTTCCGTTCCTCTGGGAGGAACACCAGGCGCCCCAGGATTACTTCCGGTTCACCCGGCACGGCGTGCGCCTCCTGTTCGAAGGTCTCCCGTTGCGGATCGACCTGCTGTGTCCCATGGGCGGCTTCTTCCGTGTGTGCGCGCGGCGCTGCGTGAACCTGCTGGGTTTCTTCCAGCAGGGGTGGCGCTGGGCGCTGTTTGTGCTTCTCGCGCCGTTTTTCGGGCTGCTCTTCCCGGTGCTCCTCCACTTCCTGGACGGGTTGGACCGCTCCAGGGAGTTTACTCTCGGGTTTCAGATCCGGGCGACAAAGGACCGGGACTGATGGCGGAGCGAAAAACCACGCGATTCCTCGACCACGCCCTCGTCCTGTTTCTCTGCGCCGTGACGTGGGCGATCAATGCCGCGTGGCTCGGGTCGGACACGCGCCCTCCGGTCTGGGATATGGCCATGCATCAGGCGTACGCGCTGAACTACCTGACGGACGGCCATCCGCCGGGGTCCGCCTATGAACGTTCGGGCAACTATCCCCCTTTCGTGCACCTCGTGATCGCGGCGTTCTATGCGGCCCTCCACCCGAGTCGCAACGTCGCCGCGCTGGCGAACCTCCCGGCCACGCTTTTGCTCCTGTGGGCGGTCTACCTCCTCGCCCGGGACCTGTCCGGAGCCGCCGCCGCCCGCTGGGCTTGTTTTTTCACGGCCGCAACCCCGTTCCTGCTCTGGATGTCGCGGGAAACGATTCTCGATTATTGGCTGTCGGCGTGGTTCGCGCTGGCGCTCTTCCTGCTGGTCAGATTTGGCTCTTTCGATTGCCGGCCCGCCGCCCTCTTGCTTGGCCTCGTCGTCGGTCTCGGGATGCTTACGAAGTGGTTTTTTGTGGGACTGGTCGCGTTCCCCCTGGCACTGGTGCTGGTGCGCCGGCGGGTTTGGGCGGACCCCGAGCGCCTGGTCCGCCTTTTCGATGTTTTTCTGGTCGCGGCGGGCGTCGCGGCCTCGTGGTATTTGCCGAACCTTCCACGGCTGGCAGGCTACTTCGGCGCGAACATGTCGATCGGGGTGCGCGAGGGGGAACCTCCCGTGCTGTCGTTCCAATCCGCGATCTACTACCTGCGCTTGCTCGAGGGGTACCAGCTGTTCGGGCTGCTGTTCGTGCTCGCCGTGGCGGGCACCGCGGCCGCGCTGCGCAGGAAGCTGCTGTCCGATCCTGTTTTCTGGGCCGTCTCGGTCGCGGGCGGATGGTTCGTTTTCACGCTGCTGAGGACCAAGGACCCCCGTTTCACGATGCCGTTGCTCGGGCCGTTGATGATCGGCGCGGGCGCCTGGTTCGCTTCCTGGCGGCAAGACATCTTCCGCGGCGCGGTCAAGGCGCTGGTGGTCGCCCTCTTGTGCGTGCAGGCGTACGCCGTCAATTTCGGGATTCCCTGGCTGCCGCGCGCCGTGGTGCTGGTGCGCGGATACCAGGGTTCGCTGCGCTGGGACTGGAACCTGTACCTGCAGGACTATTTCGGGATCCTGGGCCCGCCGCGGCGGGAAAATTGGCGCCAGCAGGAGATCCTGGAGCGGATTGCGCGCCACGCGCTGCAAAACGGCGAGCGCCCGTCGCTCGCGGTGGTGCCGGACCTGCCGCATTTCAGCGCCGCGAATTTCCTGCTGCAGTCCAGGCTGGACGGGTCGCACATGAGGATCGATCACCCTCAATCGGCCGCTGCCGGCATCCGCGCCTTCGACGGCTTCAAGTACGTACTGATGACCGAAGGAGAGCAGGGGATGCCGTGGTCGACCGTCGCGGGCCGCGCCCTCAACCAGATCATCGTCGACGAGCACGACACGTTCCGGATAATCGAGCTCTACCCGCTCCCCAACGGGGATTATGTCCGGCTCTACCATGTCGCGGGGGACGGAAAGTCCGGTGGGTAACCCTTCAATGCGCCCCTTCGTCAAGGATCCCCGGTTTTCGGCGTTTCGCGTCCAGCGGGACCTGGCGCTGCTCGTGCTGGTGGTGGCAGGCTTTTCGGTGCCGTTCCTGGCGCAGCCGTTCCACATGGACGACAACTTCTACCTGGACATGGCGCGCAACGCCCTCGTCAAACCGCTGTTCCCCAACGACACTCCCTACGTGTTCGAGGGGCGTTTCCTGCCCGACATGGGCTCGCACTCGCACCCGCCCCTGCACACGTACTTCCTGGCGCTCGTGCTCCGGTTTGCGGGCGGCGGGGCGGGGAGCGAATGGGTTTTTCACCTCTGCGCCCTGGCCTATCCGCTCATGGCGGTCGTGGGCCTCTACTTCATCTCGATGCGGTTCCTGGAAACGCCGATCTGGCCCGCCCTGATGCTCGCGTGCGCGCCGCTGTTCATGGTGACGCAACACACGCTGATGACCGACATCCCGACCCTCGCCTGGTGGCTTGGCGCGATCGCCCTGTTCCTGCGCGGCACGGACCGGCGAAGCCGCGGGCTGCTCGCCGCCAGTTCAGTCTTCCAGTGCGCGGCGGTATTCACGAGTTACCAGTCCGTGGCGCTGACGCCGCTGCTCGCGTATTACCAGGTGCGCAAGGGCGGCCGGCGCACGGGCTGGTTTGCGCTTGCGGCTCCGCCCCTCCTGCTGGCCGCGTGGTTCGGTATGAACTACGCGCACTACGGTCGCTTCCTTCTGGCGGACACGGCCGGGTACATCGCCTCGCGCGATCCGCGTTCGGCCGCCGCGCTCTGGACGAAGTTTCTCGCCCTGCTCGAGTACCAGGGCTGGCTGACGGTATTCCCCGTCTTCTTGATGTATGTGTTCGCCCGGGGGCTGCGCGGGCGCGTGCCGGCGGCGGCGGCGCTGGCGGCGGCCTACGTTGCGCAGGCGGCCGTCCCGCAGTACCGTCTGCTGGACAAGGCGATTTTCGGGGTCGGGCTGGTGGCCGGGGCGGCGGTCCTTGTTCACCTGGCCCGCTTCTTCGTGACGGCCTTCGGAGCGCCGCGGGAATCCGGGTTCGACCCGGTCGAAGGACAGTTCATCGCGCTCTGGTATTTCGGGGTGGCCGCCTGTTGCCTCCTGCTTTTCACCGAAGGCTCCGCCCGGTATATCCTCCCGCTCGTTCCGCCGCTGTTGATCTATTTCTGCCGCCGGCTCGAGATTGAGGAGGTGTCAGAGTACCGCCGCACCCCGCGGCCAGTGCTCAGCGCCGCGATGGTAGCCACCGGCAGCGTCGTGCTTTCCCTGGGCTGGGGGCTTCTCCTCTCGCACGCGGACCAGGAATTTGCGCGGGTTTACCCGCGCGCAGCCGGCGAGTTTGCCCGCATCGCCGACGGCATGGACTCCTACTACGCCGGCGAATGGGGTTTCCGCTGTTACTTCAGCCGCGAGGGCGCCCGGCAATTGCCCGTCGACGAGTCCACGGTCCGGGGCGGCAGCTGGTTAGCCCGCCCCAGGCTCGCGCTCCCCTACGATGTGCCTGCCGCACTCTGGACTATGGCGATGCCCGTCCAGGCGCTGTCGTACGATGTGGGGACCCCCATCAGGATGCTCGACTCGCAGGCGCCGGCAGGTTTTTATTCAACCGCCTGGGGGTTGGTCCCTTTCTCGCTTTCCCGCACGGCCCTGGACATCATCGAGGTGCGGCAGGTCAACTACCTCGTCGAACGGCTCCCTTGGGCCCGAGTCGATGCGCCGCCCGGGGGCGCCCCCTGGCCCGGTTTCGCCGAAATCCAGGGTTCCGCGCCGCTGGCTCTCCTGATGAAGCCGGAAACCCGGGTGCGCTTCCCTTGGGACGCTGCCCGGGCGACGGCGCTGGACCTTAAGGTGGGGATTCCGGCCGATTCCTGGATCGATGGGGAGGCCAGACCCTTCGAGATCCGGATTGTCCGGCGCGATGCGGCGGGCGAAGTCCTGGCCCGATTCGAAAGGACCCTGGACCCGGGCGTCCGGAGGGAAGACCGGGGCTGGCAGCCGGTCAGCCTCAGGTTCGAGGGCGGCTCGGGCGGAGTCGTGGAATTCGAGGTGGGCGGCGGACCGGGTGGAAAGGCCGCCTTCGCCCAGGCGTTGTTGAGGGCCGCCCGATGAACGCCTCCCCCAGGTCGTCGCTGATGAACGTGGCCGTACTCGCGACGGCCATGGCGCTGGCGGCCTGTGGCTCCCGCCCCGCGAGGGCGCCCGAGAAGGCGACCGGCCGCGACCTGATGCCCGGGCTGGCGCGGGCGGTCCAGGCGGCGGGCAAGCCCTCGGGTCAACCGCGCATGGAAGTGACACGCGGCGGCAGACGGATGCAGTGTGCGGTCCTCATCGCCCCGGTGCTGGTCGGCGTCCCCGTCGGTTGGGACGCCAAGGGCCGCTATACTCTCGAACTGGTCGCCGCTCCCGTGTTCAACATCGGGGACGGCATCGATGTGGAAGTGCTGCTGCACGGGTCGGCGGGAGCCCGGCGATTGCTGGCACGCCGTTTTGACCCGGCCCGGCGCGCGGACGACCGCGCCTGGCAGAAGATCGCGGTCCCGATGGACTTGACCGGCACCCCGGGAGAGGCGATCCAGTTCCGGGTGACCGGCGGCCCGGAGGGCGACCTCGTGGACGACTGGCTGGCCCTGGGAAGCGTCACATTGGCGCGAGGAGCACCTGCACCATGAATGGCATCGAATTCACAGGGGAACGATTCGTACCGGGCGAGGGCGGCGCGCAGATCGCTTACGAGCACCTGCACCGCTACCTGTTCGCCAGACGCTGGGCCGGCGGGAGACTCGTGCTCGACGCCGCCGCGGGCGCCGGCTACGGAGCGGCGCTGCTGGCGAGCTCGGCGGCCGCGGCCTGGGCGCTCGAAATGGATGCGGCAACAGTCGCCTCCGGCCGGGCCGTTTATGCCTCGCCCAATCTCCGCTTCCTGCGGGGGGATGCAACACGGATGCCGTTCCTCGGCGGCAGCCTGGATCTCATCACCGCCTTTGAGGTGCTGGAGCATCTGTCAGACCCGGAGGCGCTGGTGCGCGAGATTGCCCGTGTCTGCCGACGCGACGGGCTGGCCCTGATCTCGACCCCCAACAAGGCCGTGTATTCAGATGCGCGCAGTTACCATAACCCGTTCCACATACGCGAGTTTTACCGGGAGGAATTCCTGACCCTGTTGCGCGCGAGCTTCCAGTACGTGGTGCTCTTCCACCAGCAGATCCGGGCCGGCTCCCTGATTGCCGCCGAGGGGGGCAACGGCTGGGAGGTGCTGACGGAACCGCCGCCCGAGGACCGGCGCGCGCCCGCGGGGCCGATGTATTTTGTGGCGGTTTGCGGGCATCGGCCCGTGGAGGAAAGGCTTCCTCGGGGTTCGGCCTATCTCGACCCTACCGACGCCCTGATTTCGGAATGGGGCTCCGAGGCCACCCGCCTCAATGACGCCATCGAACGGCTCGGGGGGTGGGGCAAGTCACTCGAGGCCGAACTGGCCCGGCGCGACGAGACCCTGCGCCGCACCCTCGACGAGGTGGGTGAACGGGATCGCACGATCGGAGCCCTCCAGCAGGAGATGGGCAGCGAAATAGCGGCGCGCGACCGGAGTCTCAGGAACCTGCAGCAGGATTTCGAGGAGCGGAGCCGGTGGGCGGCGGGGCTCCAGGAGGATGTGGCAAGCCGGGATGCCCTGCTGCGGCAGACTACCGACGCCCTCGATCGGACCGACGCGGAGCTGAAGAGCACCGAAGCCCGCCTGTCGCGGATACGGCACTCGTTTCTTTACCGGGTGCTGTGCCGCCTGGGCCTCCTGCCGCGATGATTGGCTTGGACTCCAGCCACGGAAGACGAGCCGTAGCGAAACAGCGCAATTTGGAGTGCGGCGGCTCGACGCCGCCCTTCACTCCCGGAATCGCGGCTTTCTACGCATCTTCGGCGGAAGACATCGAAGGACACGGTCGGACCTGAATACGGGCGGCGTCGAGCCGCCGCACTCCAAAACTTGGGCCCGTTTTCGAGATTCGTACCGAATCGGCAGGCGTTCGTCGAGCGCCGCACTTCGACGCCTGCGGGCACGCCTCTGGATGGCAGAAACTGGAAGAATTATCGTTGCAAACCAGTGGGTCTATTGCTAGACTAATAACTTTGTCGACGCTGGCGTAGCTCAGTTGGTAGAGCAGCTGATTTGTAATCAGCGGGTCGGGGGTTCAAATCCTCTCGCCAGCTCCATGGATACGCTGCGGGGACGGGCGGAATTCGGCTGGCGGCGACGAGCGAGATGGTAACCCGGCGGGCAGGCCGGGGGCGGGGCGGCGCAAGAAATTAGTCTTCAGAAACAGACGACTCGACTACGGACGAACTGTCCGGTGCACCTGCATGCTCCCCATTTCTCCCAGGTACGACGCCGGGGGATGGTCCCGATTCCAGGTTGGCATTCTATTCTGGAGAGGTGGTCGAGCGGTTAATGGCACTGGGCTGTAAACCCAGCGTCCTTCGGGTCTACGGAGGTTCGAATCCTCCCCTGTCCACCAGATTTTAGCAGAGAGCGGGAGTAACTCAGTTGGTAGAGTCATAGCCTTCCAAGCTATTGGTCGCGGGTTCGAGTCCCGTCTCCCGCTCCAGAGCTTAGCCCACGTAGCTCAGTCGGCAGAGCGCGTCCTTGGTAAGGACGAGGTCACCAGTTCGATCCTGGTCGTGGGCTCCAGCGAGATTGCGGAAGCTCTGCACGTGGGCGCATCGGGCACTTTATGGCGAAGCATCCGTACGAGAATTAATCGTCGATCCGGCGCAGCAGCCAGGAGAAGCATATGGCGAAGGAGAAATTTGATCGCAGCAAGCCGCACGTGAACATAGGGACGATCGGGCACATAGACCACGGGAAGACGACGTTGACGTCGGCGATCACGAAGGTGCTGCACAAGCTGGATCCGAAGATCGCGGTGCGGTCGTTTGACTCGATCGACAACGCGCCGGAGGAGAAGGAGCGGGGGATCACGATCGCGACGGCGCACGTGGAGTACTCGACGACGAAGCGGCACTATGCGCACGTGGATTGTCCTGGGCACGCGGACTACATCAAGAACATGATCACGGGAGCGGCGCAGATGGACGGGGCGATCCTGGTGGTGTCGGCGGCGGACGGGCCGATGCCGCAGACGCGGGAGCACATATTGCTGGCGCGTCAGGTGGGGGTGCCGTACGTCGTGGTGTTCATGAACAAGGTGGACATGGTGGACGATCCGGAGCTACTGGACCTGGTGGAGCTGGAGGTGCGGGAGCTGCTGACGTTCTACGAATTTCCGGGGGACGAGATACCGGTGGTGCGGGGGAGCGCGCTGAAGGCGATGGAGGGGGACGCGGAAGCGGAGAAGCAGATCCTGGAGTTGATGGAGGCGGTGGACAGCTACGTACCGATACCGCAGCGGGAGGTGGACAAGCCGTTTCTGATGCCGGTGGAAGACATCTTCACGATATCGGGGCGTGGGACGGTGGCGACGGGCAGGGTCGAGCGCGGGAAGGTGAAGGTAGGGGAAGAGATCGAGATCGTAGGGATCCGGGCCGACGGTGAAGCGGGTGGTGACGGGCGTGGAGATGTTCAAGAAGCTGCTGGACGAGGGGCTGGCGGGAGACAACGTCGGGTTGTTGCTGCGGGGGACGGACAAGGAAGGAAGTGGAGCGGGGGCAGGTGATCGCGGCGCCGGGGAGCATCACGCCGCACACGCACTTCAAGGCGCAGGTGTACATATTGTCGAAGGAAGAAGGCGGGCGGCACACGCCGTTTTTCAACGGGTACCGGCCGCAGTTTTACTTTCGGACGACGGACGTGACGGGGGTGGCGGAGCTGCCGGAAGGGACGGAGATGGTGATGCCGGGAGACAACGTGAACCTGAAGATCAAGCTGATCACGCCGATCGCGATGGAGAAGGGGTTGCGGTTCGCCATCCGCGAAGGCGGCCGGACGGTGGGCGCCGGCACCATCGCGGAAATCTTCGAATAAGCGAACGGCAGCGGGAACAGCCATGCGAGACATTATTACGTTTCGAATGTACCAAGTGCAAGAACCGGAACTACACGTCTACCAAGAACAAGAAGACGACCACCGAGCGCCTGGAGTTCAAGAAATTCTGCAACCGCTGCCGGGCCCACACGCCGCACAAGGAAACGCGCTAGGCGGTCAGTCGGCGCGAGCGGCAAGGGTTTGGATGCAGGCCAGTAGCTCGAATTGGTAGAGCGGCGGTCTCCAAAACCGCATGTTGGGGGTTCGAGTCCCTCCTGGCCTGCCAGCTCTTTCTGATATCGGAATCTATGGCCGAGCGCTGTCCGATCAACGGTCGCGGAGCTAGAGTCAGATGAAGGAGTTTTTGCAGAAGGTCAAGGAGCTCTTTCGGAATTTGATCGAGTTTCTCACGGATACCCGGAAGGAGCTCAATAATGTTTCCTGGCCCAGCCGCCGGGAGGTGACCGGAACCACGCTGGTGGTGATTGTGGCGGTGTTCTTTTTCGGTTTCTTTCTGTGCGTGGTGGACATGATCGTCCAGTTCGGCATGACTCACGTTTTCCGCGGCGTAGCCGCGCCCTAGTCCGAAGAGACGGAAGTATGGACGAGCGAGAAAAAGTGGTACATCATCCACACCTACTCCGGATACGAGCGGAAGGTGGCGGAAAGCCTCATGAACCGCATCCAGGCGTACGACCTGGGCGAGTGCATCGGCCAGATCCTCATCCCGACTGAAGACGTGGTGGAGATGAAGAGCGGGAAGAAGGTCGTGACCACCAAACTGACCTTTCCGGGCTACATCCTGGTCGAAATGGACATGACCGACAAGGCGTGGCACGTGGTGCGCGGCACGCCGAAGGTCACCGGTTTCATCAGCACGGGAAAGAAGCCGACGCCGCTGACCGAAGAGGAGATCAACGAGGTGGTCAACCGGGTCTCGGTGACGGCGGAGCAGCCGAAGCCGAAGTTCACCTTCGACCGCGGCGACGCGGTCAAGATCATCGACGGGCCGTTCAAGGATTTCACGGGCGTGGTCGAGGATGTCAATCCCGACCGGAACACCCTGAAGGTCATGCTCACGATTCTCGGACGGGCGACCCCGGTGGAACTCGAATCCGAACAGGTGGAGAAGGTCTATAGCGAGACGAGGCGCGGCCGGCTCCGGAGTTGCCGGTCTGGCGCTGCGTGACAGGGAGTTGGAATGGCGAAGAAGATTGTTGCAAACATCAAACTGCAGGTTGCAGGCCGGAAAAGCAACGCCGGCGCCTCCGGTGGGTTCGGCCCTGGGTCCGCACGGGCTCAACATCATGGATTTCTGCAAGGCCTTCAACGCCAAGACGGCCAAGCAGGAAGGCCTGATCATTCCGGTGGTGGTGACGGTCTACAGCGACCGCACCTATTCGTTTGTCACCAAGACCCCGCCGGCGGCCGTGCTGCTCAAGAAGGCGGCCAACATTGCCAAGGGTTCGGCGGAGCCGAACAAGACCAAGGTCGGCAAAGTGACGATGAAACAGGTCCGGGAAATCGCCCAGGCCAAGATGCCGGATCTGAACGCCGCCAACCTGGATGCCGCCGTCAAGATCATCCTGGGAACGGCGCGCAGCATGGGGGTGGAAGTCGAAGGTGTAGGAGCCCGGCCGGGCCGGACGGAGCCGGATTCGATTGCAGTGAGGTGATGCAATGCCTAAAGCAGGAAAGAATTATACAAAGGCCGCTGCGGCTCCGCGAACAGCGCGATCTACCCGCTGGAAGAGGCGGTGGCGCTGCTGAAAAAGATCGCGTATGCGAAGTTCAACGAGACCGTGGAAATCTCCATGCGGCTCGGAGTCGATCCGAAGCATGCCGATCAGATGGTGCGCGGCACGGTGGTGCTGCCCAACGGCCTGGGGAAGAGCAAGAAGGTGGTCGTGATCGCCTCGCGGCGAAAAGGTCAAGGAAGCGCGCGACGCCGGCGCGGACGAGGTCGGGCGGCGACGACATCGTGGAACGCATCGCGGGCGGCTGGATGGATTTCGATGCCGTCGTGGCCACACCCGACATGATGCGCAGCGTCGGCAAGCTGGGCAAGGTGCTCGGCCCGCGCGGCCTCATGCCCAATCCGAAGACCGGGACCGTGACCTTCGAAGTCGCGCAAGGCGATCCGCGAAATCAAGGCCGGCAAGGTCGAATTCCGCGTCGACAAGACCGGCATCATCCACGCGCCGTGCGGCAAGATCCAGTTCGACGCAGAAGAGCCTGTACGAAAACGCCAGGGCCCTGATCGAAGCGGTCCTGAGGGCCAAGCCGCCCAGCAGCAAGGGGAAATACGTCAGGAGCATCTCCATCTCTTCCACGATGAGCCCTGGCATCTGGGTGGACGAGGCCGTCGAGTCTGGAGCTTCAGCGCGTAACCCAGCCGCGACGGCAGTCTGCCGTACGAACCAGTCCGCGAGGCGCGGAGACGATCCATCTGAGGCTCCCCGATGTACCGATGACCACAGGCTTGCATTATGAACAGAGAAGAGAAGCAGCAGAGCAGTTGAGATCCCTCGGCGCAGCAGTTCCGCGAGCCTCGACAGCGCGTTCCTGATCGACTACCGCGGCCTGAAGGTCGTGGACGCCACCGAACTGCGCCGGAAGATCCGGGAGATCGACGGCAACTACGTCGTCGTGAAAAACACGCTGGCGCTGCGCGCGGCCAAGGACACCAAGCTCGAGCAGCTGACGCCCTATTTCGAGGGCCCGACGGCGGTGGCCTACCACCCGCAGACGTCGTGGCGATGGCCAAGCTGCTGACGGAGGTCGACAAGACCAACCCGAACATCGCAGTTCAAGGCCGCCCTTGATCGAAGGCAAGGTGGTGCCGCGGCCGAAATCCAGACACATCGCGTCGATGCCTGTCGCGCGAAGTGCTGCTGAGCAAGCTGGTCTTCCTGCTCAAGGCGCCCGTCCAGAGACTGGCCACGGTTTTGAAGGCTCCGGTCCGAGACCTGGCCTGGTGCTGAACCAGATCCAGAAATAGCGGAGTCCGAACCCGGAATCAGCTACGTTATTACTAAACCCTGAAGGGAGTTTTCAAAGATGGCGATTACGACAGAAGAAGTTTTGGAATGGATCGATCAGGCCACGATGCTGGAGATCTCGGACCTGGTCAAGAAGCTCGAGGAGAAGTACGGCATCAGCGCCGCGGCGGCCATGCCGATGGCATGGCCGGCGCTCCGGCCGCCGGCGGCGCCGCGCGCCGCAGCCGTCGAAGAAAAGACGGAATTCACCGTCGTCCTCACCGCCGTCGGCGACAAGAAGATCAACGTGATCAAAGCCGTCCGCGAAGTCACCAGCCTGGGCCTGAAAGAAGCCAAGGACCTCGTCGAGGGCGCGCCCGAAGCCGATCAAGGAAGGCGTTTCCAAGGAAGAGGCCGACACCATCAAGAAGAAGTTCGAAGAGGCCGGCGCCACCGTCGAGATCAAGTAGATCGCTTCGTATCGGCGCGCCCGGCGGCGAGCTGCCTGCGGCCGCGTATGGGCGCGTCTCCCCCGCTGCCGTAATCGGTGCCTCCCGGGCTGCATGCGCCCGGGACGGCGCACATCCAGGACGAGGTTACAGTGCCGCAAGGCAACAGTGCCGCGGGCTTCCATACTTGCAAAGCAGAAGGCCGAATGCAGAAGGCGGCGACAGCCCGTGGTCCGCCTTCCGCACTCCGTCTTCTGCTTTGTCCATTCTGAGTTCCTGTTGCACGCCAACCAGGATTCACAAAGAGAGCTTTTGAGGTAAACCCTTCAATGACCAATATCAGCACCTCCAACGTGTACCGCGATCGCATGGATTTCGCGAAAATCCACACGAGCATCCCTATTCCCAACCTGATCGAAGTGCAGAGGAAGTCGTACCATCGCTTCCTTCAGATGGACGTCCCTCCCGCCGAGCGAGAGGATGTCGGGCTGCAGGCCGTGTTCAATTCGGTTTTCCCGATCAACGACTTCCGCGGCACCTCCTCCCTGGAGTTCGTCGAGTACTCCATCGGCAACTGGCAGTGCAAGTGCGGCAATCTCAAGGGGCTGAACTACCTGCGCGCCAACTGCACGGAGTGCGGCAAGATGATCGTCAACAGCCCCTACAATCCCGAAAGCGGCATCCTGCCGGCACTGCGGCGCCCGCAACGAGGTGGAAAACCCCCGGTGCGAGTTCTGCGGCGGCGCCGTGGAGCTGAACGTCAAGTACACGGTCGAGGAATGCCAGGAGCGAGGCATGACCTTTGCCGTCCCGCTGAAGGTGACCGTGCGGCTCGTGGTCTGGGACAAGGACACCGAGACCGAGGGGAAGAGCATCCGCGACATCAAGGAGCAGGAAGTCTATTTCGGCGACATCCCGCTCATGACCGAAAACGGCACCTTCATCATCAACGGCACCGAGCGCGTCATCGTCAGCCAGCTGCACCGGTCGCCCGGCGTCTTCTTCGAATCCAACGCCGGCCGCACCTTCATCCTGGCCAAGATCATCCCGTACCGCGGCTCCTGGGTCGAATTCGAGTACGACCAGAAGAACATCCTCTACGTCCGGATCGACCGCAAGCGCAAGTTCCTGGCGACCACCTTCCTGCGCGCGCTCGGGCTGAACTCCGAGACCGAGATCCTGCGCGCGTTCTACGAGCCCGTCACGGTCCGCTGGGAAGGCAACGAACCTCTTCCGCAGCCTCGGCCGCGACCTGATCGGCTCCAAAGCAACCGACGACATCAAGGACCCCAAGGGAAAGGGTGTCCTCGTCGCCAAGGGGAAGAAGATCGTCGAAGGACTCTACAACCAGCTCGTCAAGGCCGGGGTCACCGAGATCCAGCATGGAACTCGAAGGCCTCGAAGGGGCGCTCTCGCTGTCGGAGGTGATCAACCACGAGACGGGCGAAATCCTGGTCGAATCCAACACCGAGGTGACTTCGCGGACCATCAACACGCTCAGCGAATCCGGCATCGACCACCTCGAGGTCTTCTTCCCGGAACGGGAAGACACGGGCGTCACGATCTCCCAGACGCTGCAGCAAGGACCACATCAAGTCGCAGCCGGACGCCCTGATCGAGATCTACCGCAAGCAGCGCCCGGGCGATCCGCCGACGCTGGAGACGGCCACCGCCCTGTTCGAGGGCATGTTCTACGATCCGCGCAAATACGATTTTTCGAAGGTCGGCCGGCTCAAGTTCAACATCAAGCTGGGGCTCAACACGCCGCTCGAGCAGCGCACGCTCACGGCCGAGGATTTCTACGCCGTCATCAAGTACGCGCTGAAGCTGCCCAAGAACGTCGGCAGCGTCGACGACATCGATCACCTGGGCAACCGCCGCGTCCGCGCCGTCGGCGAACTGCTCGAGAACCAGTTCCGCATCGGCCTGGTCCGCATGGAGCGGGCGATCAAGGAGAAGATGTCCGTCCACCAGGAAATGACGACGGCGATGCCGCACGACCTGATCAACGCCAAGCCGGTCATGGCCTCCATCCGCGAGTTCTTCGGCAGCAGCCAGCTCTCCCAGTTCATGGATCAGACCAACCCGCTGTCGGAGATCACCCACAAACGGCGCCTGTCGGCCCTCGGACCGGGCGGCCTCAGCCGCGAGCGCGCCGGGTTCGAAGTGCGCGACGTGCACCCGACCCACTACGGCCGCATCTGCCCGATCGAGACGCCGGAAGGCCCGAACATCGGCTTGATCTCGTCGCTGAGCTGCTACGCCCGGATCAACGACTACGGCTTCATCGAATCGCCCTACCGCAAGGTCAAGAGCGGCACGCGTGCTCGACTACGTGCACGTCGTCTTCCCGGGCGACACCCACTTCAAGGTGGGCGAGCAGGTGGAACGCGAAGATCGTCGAGCAAGGAGAACCGCCGGGTCGAGGCCGCCGGCAAGCGGCCGGCGCAGTTCGAGCCCTTCTCCTTCTATCAGACGGCCTGGGAGGCGGAGGAGTACACCATCGCCCAGGCCAACGTCGAGCTCGACGAGCACGGCAATCTCCAGCGGACCGCGTCAACGCGCGCATCGCCGGCAACTTCGTCCTGGTGCCGCGCGAGCAGGTCCAGTACATCGACGTCTCGCCCGAAGCAGCTGGTCAGCGTCGCGGCCAGCCTCATCCCGTTCCTGGAGCACGACGACGCCAACCGCGCGCTGATGGGATCCAACATGCAGCGCCAGGCCGTGCCGCTGCTGCGCGCCGAGGCGCCCTTACATCGGCACCGGGATGGAGTACATCACGGCCAAGGACTCCGGCGCGGTGGTCAGCTGCAAGCGCACCGGGCGTCGTCGACAGCGTCGACGCCACCCGCATCATCGTCCGGGTGGAGGGGGAGAGCGACAACGGCAAGCGGGCCCGCGACGCCGGCGTCGACATCTACACGCTGACCAAGTTCAAGCGCTCGAACCAGAACACCTGCATCAACCAGACCCCGCTGGTCAAGCGGGGCGACCGTGTCATGCGCGGGCAGGTGCTGGCCGACGGCCCCTGCACCGACAAGGGCGAGCTCGCCCTCGGGCGCAACGTGCTGGTGGCCTTCATGCCCTGGCGCGGCTACAACTTCGAGGACGCCATCCTGGTCAGCGAGAAGCTGGTCAAGGAAGACAGCTATACTTCGATTCACATCGAGGAGCTCGAGATCGAAGCCCGCGACACCAAGCTCGGCCCCGAGGAAATCACCCGCGACATCCCGAACGTCAGCGACGTCAGCCTGCGCGACCTGGACGAAAGCGGCATCATCCGGATCGGCGCCAAGGTGCGGCCCGGCGACGTCCTGGTGGGCAAGGTCACTCCCAAGGGCGAGACCCAGCTCTCCCCCGAAGAAAAGCTGCTGCGCGCCATCTTCGGCGAGAAGGCCGGCGAAGTGCGCGACGCTTCGCTCGTGACCCCGCCGGGCATCGAGGGGACCATCGTCGACGTGAAGATCTTCTCCCGCAAGGGCGTGCCGAAGGACGAGCGCGCCAAGTCGATCGAGCAGGAGCAGGTCGAGAAGATGGAGAAGGATCTCAACGACGAGATCCGCATCATCAAGGAAGAGCGCAACAAGCGCCTGATCGACATCCTCGCGGCGAGAACCCTGCCGGAAGATGTCGCTGAGCCGCTCCGGCGAAGTCCTGCTCCGAAAAGAAGACCAAGCTGACCCGCTCCATGCTCCTGGAACTCAGCTCGACGGAGCTGAACAAGATCAAGAACGACTTCAAGGCGGAGAAGGAAGGCAAGGTCTACGAGAGCATCAAGAAGCTCGAGGAGAAGACCGAGAAGCAGATCCAGATCCTGAAGACCCTGCACGAGGAGCAGCTCGGCAAGCTGCGCCGGGGCGACGAGCTGCCGCCGGGCGTGATCAAGATGGTCAAGGTGTACGTGGCGATGAAGCGCAAGCTGTCCGTCGGCGACAAGATGGCCGGCCGCCACGGCAACAAGGGCGTCATCGCCCGGATCCTGCCGGAAGAGGACATGCCGTACCTGCCCGACGGCACCCCGGTCGAAATCGTGCTCAACCCGCTCGGCGTGCCCTCCCGTATGAACGTCGGCCAGATCCTCGAAACCCACCTCGGCTGGGCCGCCAAGGCGCTGGGGCTGTACTTCTCCACGCCGGTTTTCGACGGCGCCTCCGAGTCGGAGATCAAGGAGATGCTGCGCCGGGCCAGCCTGCCCGAGAGCGGCAAGATCGACCTGTTCGACGGCATGACCGGGCGAGAGGTTCGACCAGAAGGTCACGGTCGGCTACATCTACATGCTGAAGCTGTCGCACCTGGTCGACGACAAGATCCACGCCCGCAGCATCGGGCCCTATTCGCTGATCACCCAGCAGCCGCTGGGCGGCAAAGCGCAGTTCGGCGGACAGCGTTTCGGAGAAATGGAAGTCTGGGCGCTGGAAGCTTACGGCGCCGCCAACATCCTCCAGGAACTGCTGACGGCCAAGTCCGACGACATCCAGGGCAGGACCAAGATTTATGAAGCCATCGTCAAAGGGGAATCCCACTTTACGCCCGGCATCCCCGAGTCGTTCAACGTGCTGATCCGCGAGCTGCAGAGCCTGTGCCTGGACGTGGAGCTGATCCAGCGGCAGAAGGCCCGGCCGCACGGAGGTCGACGGGGTAGCTACGGACCGCGGATCCGACGGGGCCGCAGAAGTGGCGCGGCGGCGATGCGCCATTCAGATCAGTTCATGACGATCGAAATTAAACCTCTAGAGTGTTGGAGGGGGTCCATTGAGAAGTTTTAAAGACACCATTGAAAAATCGGATCTGAGCACTGATTTCGACAGCATTCGGATCAGTCTTGCTTCGCCGGAAAAAATCCGCGCCTGGTCGCGCGGCGAAGTGACCAAGCCGGAGACGATCAACTACCGCACGTTCAAGCCGGAGAAGGACGGGCTGTTCTGCGCCCGCATCTTCGGCCCGGTCACCGACTGGGAATGCCTGTGCGGCAAGTACAAGCGGATGAAGTACCGCGGCGTGACCTGCGACAAGTGCGGCGTCGAAGTGACGCTGTCCAAGGTGCGCCGCGAGCGGCTCGGGCCACATCGAGCTGGCCTCGCCCTGCTCCCACGTCTGGTTCTTCAAGGGGCTGCCCAGCCGCATCGGGCACCTGCTGGACATCAGCCTGCGCGACCTCGAGCGCGTCCTCTATTTCGAGGCCTATGTCGTGATCGACCCCGGCGAGGCGCCGGTCAAGATCAAGGAGCTGCTGACCGAGGACAAGTACCGGGCCCTGATGCAGGAGTTCCCCGGGAAGTTCCGCGCCATGATGGGCGCCGAGGCGATCAAGGAACTGCTCCGGCAGGTCGATGTCGAGGAGCTCGCCGACGAGCTGCGGGTCGCCATGAAGACCGAAACCTCGCAGCTGAAGCGGATCAAGTACGCCAAGCGGCTGAAGGTGGTGGACGCCTTCCGCAAGTCGGGCAACAAGCCCGAGTGGATGATCCTGGACGTGATCCCGGTCATCCCGCCGGAACTCCGGCCGCTGGTGCCGCTCGACGGCGGACGCTTCGCGACCTCCGACCTGAACGATCTGTACCGCCGGGTGATCAACCGCAACAACCGGCTCAAGAAGCTCATGGAGCTGCGCGCTCCCGAAGTCATCATCCGCAACGAGAAGCGGATGCTCCAGGAAGCGGTCGACGCCATGTTCGACAACGGCCGCCGCGGCCGCGTCCTGCGCGGCGCCAACAACCGTCCGCTGAAGTCCCTCAGCGACACCCTGAAGGGGAAATCCGGCCGCTTCCGGCAGAACCTGCTGGGCAAGCGCGTCGACTACTCCGGCCGGTCCGTCATCGTGGTCGGGCCCGAGCTGAAGCTGCACCAGTGCGGTCTGCCCAAGAAGATGGCGCTCGAGCTGTTCAAGCCCTTCATCTACAACCGGCTGGAAAAGGAAGGTCACGCCGCCACCATCAAGGGCGCCAAGGAAATGGTGGAGCGACAGGAGTCGGTGGTGTGGGACATCCTCGAAGAGGTGATCAAGGATCACCCGGTCCTGCTCAACCGCGCGCCGACGCTGCACCGTCTGGGGATCCAGGCGTTCGAGCCGGTGCTGGTCGAGGGCAAGGCGATCAAGATCCCGCCCCTGGTCTGCGCGGCGTTCAACGCCGACTTCGACGGCGACCAGATGGCGGTCCATATCCCGCTGTCGCCCGAAGCCCAGATCGAGGCCTCGGTACTCATGCTGAGCAGCCACAACATCCTGTCGCCCGCCAACGGCCAGCCGATCGCGATCCCCAGCCAGGACATCGTCCTCGGCTGCTACTACCTGACCAAGGCGAAGAAGGGGACCAAGGGCGAAGGGCACATCTTCGGCTCCTACGACGAAGCGATGTTCGCGCTGGAAAACGGCATGGTGGAGAGGCTCACCCCGATCCGTTACCGCTACACCGGCCAGATGATGGATCTGACGTCGCAGTACGACGACCAGGCCGTGATGCTGGCCGAGGTGCGGGAGGTCCGGGACGAGTTCATCAACACGACCATCGGGCGCCTGATCTTCAACAACGATCCTGCCCAAGGGCATGCCGTTCATCAACGGGCTCGATGAAGAGGAAGGGACTGCAGCAGCTGGTGAACTACTGCTACCTCCGTTTCGGCCTGGAGACCACCGTCCTGATGCTGGACGATCTGAAGGACCTCGGGTTCCTGCATGCGACCAAGGCCGGCATTTCGATCGGGATCGAAGACCTGATCGTGCCCGACAACAAGGGAGAGCTGGTCGAAGCGGCGCGCGAGAGTGTGATCGAGGTGGAAAAGCAGTACCAGGACGGCGCCATCACCGACGGTGAGCGCTACAACAAGATCATCGACATCTGGTCGGATGTCACCGAGCGCGTCTCCGACGAGATGTTCCGCGAGATGGCGCACCAGGACGAGAGCGGCCACGAGTTCAACCCGATCTTCATCATGGCGGACTCCGGCGCCCGAGGCAGCAAGCAGCAGATCCGGCAGCTGGCCGGGATGCGCGGCCTGATGGCCAAGCCCTCCGGCGAAATCATCGAAACCCCGATCACGGCGAACTTCCGCGAGGGATTGACGGTGTTGCAGTACTTCATCTCGACCCACGGCGCCCGCAAGGGTCTGGCCGACACCGCGTTGAAGACCGCCGATTCGGGCTATCTGACCCGCCGCCTGGTCGACGTGGCGCAGGACGTCATCATTTCGGGCGACGACTGCAACACGCTCGACGGCATCTACGTGACCTCGATCGTCGAGGGTGGCGAAATCATCGAGCCGCTGCGCGATCGCATCGTCGGCCGCGTGTCGCTCGAGAACGTGAAGGACCCGCTGACGGGCGAGACCATCGTCCGGGTGAACGAGGACATTACGGAGGCGCTGGCGGCCGAGATCCAGTCCGCCGGCATCGAGCAGGTCAAGATCCGGTCCGTGCTGACCTGCAAGGCCAAGCGCGGCGTGTGCGTCAAGTGCTACGGGCGCAACCTGGCGACCGGCCAGATGGTCGACCTCGGCGAGGCGGTCGGTGTCATCGCCGCACAGTCGATCGGCGAGCCCGGCACGCAGCTCACGATGAGAACATTCCACATCGGGGGTACCGCGAGCCGGACCCACGAGCAGTCCACCGAGGAAGCGAAAAACGAAGGGCTCGTGAAGTTCCTCAATATCCAGCACGTCACCAACCGTGACGGCAACCTGGTCGTGATGAACCGCAACGGCACCCTGATCATCGCCGACGAGGCCGGACGCGAGAAGGAACGCTACTCGGTGGCGTACGGCGCCACCTTGAAGGTCAAGGAAGGCCAGAAGATCAAACCCGGACAGGTGCTGGTGGAATGGGACCCGTATTCATTCGCCATCCTGACCGAGTTCGGCGGTACCGTCGGTGTTCAAGGACATCCTCGACGGCGTCACGGTCAAGGAGGAGCGCGACGAGAACACCGGGCTCGTGCGTCAGGTCATCACCGAGTCGCCCGACGAGAAGTACCAGCCCCAGATCCAGATCAAGAACGAGAAGGGCAAGGTGGTCAAGAGCTACCTCCTCCCCTCGAAGGCGCACCTGTGGGTCGACAACGGCGAGGAAGTCTATCCCGGCAGCATTCTGGCCAAGATCCCGCGCGAGACGCGCAAGACCAAGGACATCACCGGCGGTCTGCCGCGCATCGTCGAGCTGTTCGAAGCCCGGAAGCCGAAGGAAACCGCCGTCATCACCGAGATCGACGGCACCGTCAAGTACGCCGGCCTGGTGCGCGGGCAGCGCAAGATCGAAGTCCAGAGCGAAGCCGGCCTGATCAAGGAATACCTCCTCCCGCGCGGCGTCCACATCAACGTGCAGGAGGGGGAATACGTCAAGGCGGGCGAAGCCCTGATGGACGGCCCGCGCAACCCGCACGACATTCTGCGCGTGCTGGGGGAGAAGGAGCTGCAGAGCTACCTGGTCAACGAGATCCAGGAGGTCTATCGCCTTCAGGGCGTCAACATCAATGACAAGCACATCGAGACGATCGTCCGGCAGATGATGCGCTGGATCAAGGTCGAGGAAGTCGGCGACACCGAGTTCCTCCTCGACGAGCAGGTGGACAAGTTCCGTTTCTACGAGGAAAACGAGCGCGTGGAGAACGGCGGAGGTCAGCCCGCCAAGGGGCGGCCGCTGCTGCTCGGTATCACCAAGGCGTCGCTCTCGACCGACAGCTTCATCTCGGCCGCGTCCTTCCAGGAGACCACGCGGGTCCTGACCGAAGCCGCCATCAGCGGCAAGGTCGATTACCTGCGTGGCCTCAAGGAAAACGTCATCATGGGGCGACTCATCCCGGCAGGCACCGGAATGGAGTACTACCGGAACGTGCGGCTGACCGAGCAGATCGTTCCGGAAGACAAGCCCGAGCCAGAGCCGGATCTCGATGCCGATTTGCTCTCCGGGGCCCTCAACCTGGACACGATCAAGGACAAGCGCGCCGACATCGGTTAGTGTGGAGATGAGATGAGAAGGTCGGTTGGCCTCTCGATCAAGGTGCGCCGTTAAGCTAACCTTGATGTTTTCACCCTCTAACAGGAAGAAAGGCCAACCGACATGAAGAAGACTACCAAGGTTCGAACGACAAAGGGAAGCGTTAAGGGAACTGAGATCAAGCAGGCCGAGGGAACTTCAAAGCTGTTGCGATCGAGTGTGGCGAGACTGCTGCAAAAGCTCGGGGACTCGGCGCAAGCGGGCAAGTGCGGGGTTGGGGGCACGGCGTATTACATCGGGCTGGACCTGGGTGATCGACAGACCCACTACTGCATTCTGGACGAAAGCGGGGAGATAGCGGCAGCGGGGCAGCTGGCCACGACAGCGGAGGAGTTCGAGGCGTACTTCCGCTTGATCCCGAAGTCGCGGTTGGCGATGGAAGTCGGGACCCATTCGCCCTGGCTGGACGCGTTATTGAAGGAACTGGGTCATGAAGTTTATGTCGCCAACGTTCGGAAGATGGAGGGGGGCAAGAAGCGGCGACGCCGGAAGAACGACAAAGTAGATGCCCAGAGGCTGGCCCGGCTGGTGAAGGCGGATCCGAGACTGCTGTACCCGATTCAACACCGGGGGGCGAAAGCACGGCAGGGGCTGATGTTTTTGCGGTTGCGCGACGCGCTGGTGAGCTCGCGGACGAAGCTGATCACGTGCATACGGGGGTCGGTGAAGTCGGCGGGGCAGCGGTTGCCCAGCTGCTCCGCCGAGGTTTTTCACAAACGGGTGCGGGAGCGGGTACCGGAGGAACTTCGGGAGGCACTGGCTCCGATGTTTGAGCAGATCGGGAAAATGACGGAGCAGATCCAGGAGTACGACAAGCAGGTAGAGCGGCTGTGCGCGGAGGCCTATCCGGAAACGCAACTGTGCCGGCAGGTGAAGGGGGTCGGGGCGGTGACGTCGTTAGCGTACGTGCTGACGCTGGAAAACCCGGCACGATTTGCCAAGAGCCGGGACGTGGGGGCCTACCTCGGGCTGGTGCCGCAGCAGTACGATTCCGGAGACAGTACGCCGCAACTGCGGATCACGAAAACGGGCGACCGGATGCTGCGGCGTCTGCTGGTGGGGAGCGCCCAGTACATTCTGGGACCGTTCGGGGAGGACTGCGACCTGCGGCGATACGGGCTCAGACTCGCAGCCCGGGGCGGGAAGAACGCCAAGAAGCGGGCCGTCGTGGCTGTGGCGCGGAAGCTGGGAGTGCTGTTGCATCGGCTCTGGGCCACAGCCGAGGTCTACGAACCGTTGCGCAACAGTAAGCGCCTGGAACTGGTAGAAGCCGCGGCGGCGCACTGAGCTGCTGACCGGCTTGAGGAAGCCGCACGATTGTGAATTGACGCATTGCTGCCGAGGGGGAACACAGAGCTGATCACCACCGATCCCGAACATGGTGACTGCGACGCCGCACAGGCAGGGGCAACCCTGAGACCGATGTGGAGATAGCAGCACCAAAATTGACGGACCCCAGAATGCACCGAGCTCACAAGAAAGCTCACACAGAGTGCGAATGGAAGCATGGGCAATCGGACGGGCGGGAAATAGGCTCGAACATACCCGGCGGAAGCGATCGACAACCACAGGAGTGCGAACCAGCCGGCGGCCCCGGCCGTGCTTCCTCGAGCGATGGTTACGACACGTGCAGGCAAGCTGAAGGCCCGAGCAGGGAGTGCGCCAACCAAAAAGCGGGTTGGCACACTCCCTGCAGGGGCCTTATCGCTTGCATTTTACTGGGCGGCGAAAAAGCCCCTGGCTGTATTGGGGGGCTTTTTCGCCGCCCTTGGAAAAGCGGGATGGGAGAGGAGGTTGGGCGCGGGGCACCTGTAAGAGAGGCTGTACACGGGACTGTTGTGCAGATCACCGACAGCCCCGCCTCCGGAAGGGCGGGCGTTGCCCGCCAAATCGGAGAATCCCGCCACGTCGGGATTGATTGACAATACTGACCTTCTCATGGAAGTGCGGCGGCTCGACGCCGCTTTGCGGGCGGCGTCTGGGCGCCGCCCCTCTCCCGTCCTTCGAGCAGTCTCAGAGGTGGGCTGTAGCCCTCACCTCTGAGACTTCTCGAAGGTCCCAAAGAATCTCAAAGCCAGCCACCACAGGGGCCGGGGCGAGCCGCCGCGGCCCACTCGACCCCGCCCCCAACGAGCCACCTCCTTTGCAACCCGCACTGTTTTTCAGGAACCGGTCCGCGCCGAATTCCGTCTACCCAAACGGAGGCCAACTATGATCGGATTCCTGCAGGATCTCCGGCACGGATGGCGCACCGTGGGCATGAACCCGGGGACCAGCGCGGTGATGGTGCTGATCCTGTCGCTGGGGATCGGCGTGAACACCGCGATGTTCGCGATGATCAACGGAATTCTCCTTCGCCCGCTGGCCTACCGGGACCCCGCGCGCCTCGTTTTCGTCTGGGAAAAATCGCCCGATTTCGACCGGACACAGGTTTCCCTGCCGACCTGGCGCGACTGGTCCGGCCGGTGCGCCGCCTTCGAGCGCCTGGCGGCCGTGCAACGTGCCAGCATGGTGCTGACCGGGGGCGACGACCCGCAGAGGATTCCGGTCGGAGGGGTATCCGCCGCGTTTTTCCCGTTGCTGGGCGTTCAGGCTGCCGTAGGACGTTTGTTTTCTGCTGAAGCGGACGCTCCCGGCGCAACCGCGGTCGTCGTTCTGGGTCACGGGTTCTGGCAGCGCAGGTTCGGCGGGGATCCGGGCATCATCGGCCAGCCGGTCACCCTGGACGACCGACCGTATGTGGTGGCCGGCGTGCTGCCCGCCGATTTTCGCTTCACGCCCGCTTTCGATGCGTTCGTGCCGCTCGTGTCGATCGCACCCGAGGAGTCCCGGACCGCACGGTCCCTGATGGTCATCGGGCGGCTCGCCGCAAATGTCTCCATCGAACAGGCGCGTGGCGAACTGGAGGTGATGGCGTCGAACCTGGGGCGAAACCATCCGGAGTCGAATCGTGGCTGGGGCGTCGTGATCGACCCGATGCAGGAATACCTGTTCCGCGGGCCGCGCAACGATCTCCCTATCCTGATGGGGGCCGCGTTCTTTGTCCTGCTGATCGGCTGTTCAAACGTCGCCGGCCTCCTGTTGGCCAAGGGGGCGGCGCGCACGCACGAAATGGCGCTCAGGTCCGCACTGGGCGCGAGCCGTTTCCGTCTCGTGCGGCAACTTCTGTCCGAGACGGCCGTCCTCGCCCTGGCCGCCGGCGGGGGAGGGCTCCTGCTGGCGTCGTGGGCCGTCGCGTTGATCCAGCAGATGATTCCCCCGGAACTCCTGCTGAACGACTCGCCTTTTCCGATAGACGCCCGGGTCCTGCTGTTTGTCGTGTTCATTTCGCTGGCCATCGGCGTGATTTTCGGCCTGTGGCCCGCGTGGGCCGGTTCGAAGGCGAGCGTGCACGAAGTGATGAAGCAGTCGGGCGACCGGACAGGGTCGGGCCTGGCGCTGCGCCGGGCCGGCGGCGTCCTGGTCACGGCGGAGATTGCCCTGTCGGTCGTCCTTCTTGCGGGCTCGGGCCTGATGGTCCGGGCTTTGGGGCGCGTGTCCCTGGCCGATGGCGGCCTCGATCCGGA
This sequence comes from uncultured Acidobacteriota bacterium, assembly GCA_963773605.1. Classification (GTDB taxonomy): domain Bacteria; phylum Acidobacteriota; class UBA6911; order UBA6911; family UBA6911; genus CAVZBT01. The sequence continues at coordinate 1,574,008 of CAVZBT010000012.1, read as the reverse complement.
GCGCCTGGTAGTAGCTCAGATGTCTCTGCCGCAGGCACGCTACGGTGCGGCAGAGCAGCGAAACCTGTTCCTCGGCCGGGTGTTCGAGAGGGTGGAAGCGCTGCCGGGGGCCAGGGCCGCGGCCTTGACGAGCGCCCTGCCTTTCAGGGGAGGCTCGGCCACCGCACGCTTCTCGGTGGAACGCCGGTCGACCGGGGAACCGGCTGTTTTGACCGCCCAGGTCATACGGGTGAGCGAGAAATACTTCGAGGTCACGGCGTCGGGCATCCTGCAGGGCCGGGGTTTTACCGCCCGCGACGGTTACGGCTCCGCCGCCGTAGCCCTCGTCAACCGGAGTTTCGCCCGGCGGCTTCCTCCGGGCGTCGACGCCGTCGGCCGCCGGCCTGACCATGACCATGACGGGTAACACGTCCCGGGCGCCTGTGGCGCTCGAGGTGGTGGGCCTGTGCGGCGACCTGAATGTCGGGGTAACACCGGACCGGATCCCCGCCCAGGTGTTTCTGCCTTACAGGCAGGACCCCGTCCTGGACTTCGCGCTCCTCGTACGGGCGGACTCCGACGCTGCCGGAGTTGCCCAGGCGCTGCGGGGGGCCGTGCAGAGCGTGGACAAGGACCAGCCGCTGACCGAGGTGACCAACGCGATGCAGCTCAGGGATAGAGCATTGTCGGTGGGCCGCCTCCTGACCAGCCTGATGACGGCTTTCGGGGCGCTCGCCCTCGTCCTCTCGGTCACGGGAGTGTACAGTCTCATCTCGTACTCGGTGACGCAGCGGCGCCGCGAAATGGCGATTCGGATCGCGCTGGGCGCCGGCCGCGGAGACGTGATCCGGATGCTCCTGAAACAGGGCGCCGTCCTGATGTCGGCGGGGTTGTCGATCGGCTGCGCCGGGGCAGTCGGGGTGGGGCTGCTGATGCGCGGCGTCCTGTTCGGCGTCTCGATCAACGACCCTGTCCTGTTCGGCGGCGTGCCTTCGCTCCTTGCCACCGTCATCCTGGCCGCCACCTACCTCCCAGCCCGCCGCGCCGCCGCCGACCCCGTTTCTTCATTGCGCGAGTGATTGGGGACGGACCAGGACAATTCGTTTCCGCATAGGCACTTGCGAGAATTCTGGGCCCAGAAAACGTCCTTTATTAGCGATCTTTGGGCCTGTTTTCTTAAATCACCGCCTGAAATTTCCCATCGTTCCGTATTCAAAAGTCCTCGCGGCGCCCAACCGCCGCAATTCCGTATCTGCGGCCCTGTCAACATCGCTACCTGTTCACGATGCCAAGGCCGCACCTGCCCACCTCTTAGGAGCACCCCCATTTCACGCCGCTCTGCCGTTGGGGCCCTAAGTATGTTACAGAATTGCACATGCCCTCGCAGCAGCATGCGGGCTGCCGCTTTGGACAAGCCCTGGTGCCCAGGCCCGGTCCCATTGTCGATCGGCTGCAGGAGTGCCACACCTTCGCGGCCCTCGATGAGATAAAGATGGGAAATCTGCAAGAAAACCAACTTTTTGACAAATGGCGAGTATTCATTGGTGACTGGGAGCTCGATGGAACAGAAACCGGTTGATGCACAAGACGATCAGTCGCTGATGCTGGCGGTGCGGGATGGCGATGTGGCCAAGCTCGGGCTCCTGTTCGAGCGCTATCACGCACGGTTGTTCAATTTTCTTCTCCGTCTGACCGGTGACCGCCAATTGAGCGAAGATCTCGTTCAGGAGGTTTTCGTACGCCTTCTCAAATACCGGCACACGTATCGGGCCGAGAGCCAGTTCATGACCTGGATGTTCCAGATCGCCAGGAATGCCCGTATCGACTATTTCAGAAGGAGCCCTCGCACCGAGGTCAGCCTCGAAGACGAAGTGGTGGAACATGTCAGCCTGGCGCCTTCTCCCGGCGAGCGGGTGGAACACAAGGAGGAAACGCGGATCCTCCTGGATGCCTTGTCCCGGCTGTCCGAGGAAAAGCGCGCCGTATTGCTCCTCCGCGGTTTTCAGGGGCTGAAGTTTGAGGAGATTGCCAGGGTGATGAAGTGCCCGGTGAACACGGCCAAGGGCCGGGCGTTCGCGGCTATCCGGGAACTGAGGGAAGTCCTCTCAAGAATCAGAGGTGAACACTCGCCATGGAATGCGACAGGATAAGGGAACTCTTCCCGCACCAGTGGGCCGGGACAATCGATCCCAGGACGAAAGCGCAATTCAGCACACACCTGGCCGAATGCGCCTCTTGTCGTGAGGAGTGGGAGGGCCTGAGCGGTTTGTGGGAGAGCCTCGCTCAGCTGCCCGGGGAAGAACCGGGGGCTCGCATCCGCCCCCGCTTCTACGCCATGCTCGAGGGATATGGGCAGGGCTTGAGCCAGGCCAGGGAGAGCAGGCGCCAGCCGATCTGGGGCTGGGCCACGGGTTGGTTCGTCGCCAGACCCGCCCTTCAGTTCGGGTTCGCCGCACTCCTGTTGGTGGCCGCGTTCCTCGGCGGCTACTTCGCGAGGGGAAGCCGGAACGGCCACGAAGAGTTGGCGGTCCTGCGCGAAGAGGTCCACGAAATGCGCCAGATGGTTACCATCTCGCTGTTGAAACAGCAATCCGCGAGCGAGCGCCTCAAAGGCGTGAGCTGGAGCAGTTTCGTCAGCCGCCCGGACCCCGAGTTCCTTGCGACCCTCGTCCACACGGTCGATTACGACCCGAACGTGGACGTTCGGCTCGCGGCAGTGGACGCCCTGTCCCGGTTTGCCGGGGACGCCACGGTAAGAGAAGGACTCATCAGGTCTCTCAAAAGACAGGATTCCCCCATGGTGCAGATCTCCCTGATCGACCTGCTGGTCCAGCTGCACGAGCGCGAGGCGGCCGATGCGCTCAAGCAACTCATGGATGACGTCAACCAGAATCAAGTCGTCCGGCAGCGTGCCCAATGGGGGCTGCAAAAACTCAGTTGAGGAGGAATGGATCATGCGGCGCCTGGCCTTGGGTACAGCAATCACGTTGGTCGCAGGTTTCGCGGTCGTGGCCCACACATACGATCGTTCCCCCAGCCGCTTCCCGGAGGTTCAGAAGGAGGCAATCCAGAAGACGCTCGACTTTTCTGCTCTCCCGGGGCCGAAAGAGCTCGTCGCCGACAACGTGTTCGGCTTCATTCACGTCACAGGGTATGACGGCCAGGCCGTCCAGTTGGAGATCGACAGGACCACTCGTGGACGGACCCGGGACGATCTGGCCCTCGCAAACAGAGAAGTCGAGCTCAAGATCTCCGAGCGGGGAAACCGCATCGAACTGTATGTGGATGGCCCGTTCCGATGCCAGGACGGGTCCAGGCGGTCCCGGCACCTCGACTACCAGGTCAACTACGACTTCCGGGTAAAAGTCCCGCGCGCATGCGACCTGCACCTCCGCACCGTCACCGATGGCGACCTCCTGGTGGAGGATGTGTCCGGGAAGTTCGATCTCGAGAACGTCAACGGCAAGATTCAGATGAACGAGGTCTCCGGCTCGGGATCCGCACACACGGTCAACGGTGCCGTGAAGGTGCTCTTCAGCCGGAATCCTGCGTCGGATTGCTCATTCAAGTCACTCAACGGCGACGTGGATCTGGCGTTCGGGCAGGGCGTGTCCGCCGACCTCTGGTTCAAGACGTTCAACGGAGAGGCCTACACGGATCTCAACCTGACGCCGCTTCCGCAACCCGTCTCGACGCCGGAACGCCGCGACGGCAAGTACGTTTACAGAAGCAATCGGTTCTATGGCGGGCGCGCCGGGAAGGGCGGCCCCCAGATCAAACTCGATACCTTCAACGGCAATATTCACGTCACCTCCCGGTGACCACTCGTACAGGAGATTTCACATGTCAAAGTATTATGCGGGTATTGCGGCGATTGTGGTGTGGATGGGGTTGGGGACGGCCGCTCTTGCGCAGGATCCCGGGACCGATCGGGTCACGGTTCCATTCAGTGATCCGACCAGGCCCGGCACTGTGCATGTCAACCTGATGGCCGGCGGAATCACGGTAAAAGGTTACGCCGGAAAGGAAGTGGTCATCGAGGCAAAGAGCCGCGTGGAAGGCAAATCGCAAGAAGCCGCCGCACCGGGGACCGCGGGCATGAGACGAATTCCGAACACGTCAGGCAGCCTCAAGGTGGAAGAGGAGAACAACGTGATATCGGTAGGAACGGGACTCTTCAATCGTCCTGTCGACATTACGCTCCAGGTGCCGACGCGCACCTCGCTGACGCTGAAGAGCATCAACGACGGCGACATCAAGGTCGACCAGGTCCAGGGAGAGATTGAGGTCAATAACATCAACGGGGAGGTGATCCTTTCGCAGGTTTCCGGCAGCGTGGTCGCCCATGCCCTGAACGGGGATGTGAAAGTCAACCTCGTGGCGCTCGAGCCGAACAAGCCCATGTCATTTTCGTCGATGAACGGCGACATCGACGTTTCGTTTCCCCCCGACCTCAAGGCCGCTGTCTCCCTGAAATCGGACCAGGGCGAGATCTACAGCGATTTCGACATCCGCATGGATCAACCGGCCGGCAAGCCTGAGGTGGAAGGAACGCCGGGAAAAGGCGGCAAGTACAAGATCAAGATCGACCGGACGATGCGCGGCACCATCAACGGCGGTGGTCCGGAGATGCAGTTCAAGACGTTCAACGGCGACATTTACCTACGAAAATCAGCCAAATAGCCGCGTGTGGAGTGCGGCGGCTCGACGCCGCCCGTCGCCGGGTCCGACCGTGTCTTTCAGCATCTTCCACTCACTGCTTCCGAGATGCGCATGAAGCTCAGGCTGATCGCGGAAAACAGGGCTTCAGTAATTTACTGAAGAGAGCGGCAACAAAGCTTCAATGGAGCCGCGATCAGCTGATCGCGGAAACGCGGGGATTAACCCCCTGTAGTGCGTGCTTAGACCGGCTTCAATGGGGCCGCGATCAGCTGATCGCGGAAACTTGGCAAGACGACTCCGACTGGCCGCCAAAAGTCCCGCTTCAATGGGGCCGCGATCAGCTGATCGCGGAAACGCAAAGATGCGCCCCAATACACTAGGGGAGCTGAGCTTCAATGGGGCCGCTGCTGACACAAAGGAGACGAGGCCATCATAGGAGCCGAATTCAGACGAAGTCAACCATAAGGGACGCCCTTCTCGCTGACTGTAACCAATTGCGCCTCGAAAAATGTCCGCACCGCTCCGCGTGCGTTTTCGCGGGTCCGCGGCAGCGAGACTCCGAGCGGGTCAGAGCACGCAACTCACGGGGGCGGCAATGACGCGGGGCGTCAATGGAAAGATGTCGTCGCCGTCATACAGAAGCAGCCCCGCCCGAGCCCGGTCCTTGAGGTCGTCCAGGAACAGCTCCAGTCCGGCCGCCAGCTCCGGGCGCGGCCGGTTCGCCGCCTTCACCTCGACGGGCAGCAGAGCGGCTCTGTGTTCCACGACGAAGTCTACCTCGGCGCCGGTGGCCGTTCTCCAGTAACAGATGCTCGGCTTGGGCACCTCGACTTCTCCCCACGCCCGTATCTGGGTCAAGACCAGGTTCTCGAGCAGGGCTCCCGCTTCCTTGCGGCTGCGCAGGTCCTTCGGCTCGTAGATGCCGCACAAGAATGCCCCCAGCCCAGCGTCGCCCCAGTACATCTTGGGGGACTTGATCATTCGCTTCGAGCGACTGACGGCAAACCCCGGCACCCGCACTATCTGGTTGGAGGCTTCCAGCAGGTTAAGGTAACGATGAATCGTCGGTTGGCTGAGCCCCGCGTCGCGTCCCAGATCGGTCTGGTTCACGATCTGGCCTATCCGCAGTGAAGCCAGACTCATGAAGCGGCGGAAATCCAGGAGGCCGCTGATGGAAGCAATCTCCTGAAGGTCTCGCTCGAGGTAGGTGCGGGTGTACCCCTCGAACCAGCGGATACGCTCGTCGACGGACTCCGAGAGGACAACGGGCGGGTAGCCGCCGATCAGTGCCTCGTTGCGCCAGTCGGTCCGGATCGTGGCCTGGCCTTTCAGCGCGCGCTCCAGCTCGCACGCGTTCCGAGCCCTCACGAGCTCCCCCCAGAGTCCCGGATCCGCCAGGCCGCGCTTCTCGCGCCCCGTCATGGGCAGGAGCTGGAGGTAGATCGCGCGTCCCGCCAGGGATTCGGACACCCGCCGCATCAGCAGCAGGTTCGCCGACCCGGTCAACAGGAATCGGCCCTTCTGTCTGTTTCGGTCTACCGCTCGCTTTATGCTCAGCAGCAATTCCGGAGCCCGCTGCACTTCGTCGATCGTTATCCGGGCCGCTTCTTCGGCAAGCGTCTCAGGATGATCGTGCGCCCGCGCAAGCGTCTCAAAGTCGTCCAGCGTCCGGTAGAGGCGGTCTCCGGCGGACGGCAGATGCTGAACGAGAGTGCTTTTGCCGGTCTGGCGCGCACCGGAAACCACTACGACCGGAAACTGCTCGAGCGCCCGCTCGATCGGTTGGGCCAGAAATCGGGGCAGATACCGCTCTGGAATTCTATTCACTGTCAGAATGATAATCATTCTACAGAAGAATGGAAACCGAAATCCGACAACTGGTGAAGAATCGGGCGGCGACGCGCGAACGAAGGGGTGGCGCGGGGAGGCGAGAGTTACCGGGTTTCCTTCGGATTGTCAGCCAGTTGAGCGGGGAGGGGGCGCGGGGGGCCTGTGGACAGGCTATTGCTCCGTGTCCGTGCCGTGGAGGGACGCATGGACAACATCGACGTCACCCAATCTCACGTCCGGGAGCAGCGGAGCCTTCTGGCAGCGGGCGAAAAACGCCTGCTCGTCTGGCTGGCCGGACGGATGCCGCGGTTCGTCAACTCCGACCACCTGACCGTGCTCGGGTTTGCCGGGATCCTCCTGTCGGGCGCCGCGTTCTGGGCGGCCGTCCGGGAGCCCCGGGCGCTCTTGTTGGTCGTCGTCGGGCTCGCGCTGAACTGGTTCGGCGACAGCCTCGACGGGACGCTTGCCCGAGTGCGCGACGCCCAGCGGCCTCGCTACGGCTACTACACCGACCACGTGCTCGACCTGATCGGGACCGCGGTGCTCTTGAGCGGGATGGCGCTGTCGGGCTACATGAGCCCGCTGATCGGTCTCGCGCTCCTGGCCGCGTACGTCATGGTCATGGCCGAGGTCTTTCTCTCGACCCACGTCCTGAATGTCTTCCGCATGTCGTTCCTGAAATTCGGCCCCACGGAACTGCGCATCGTCTTGGCCGCCGGGACGATGTTTCTGCTTTACCGGCCCGTCGTCCTGCTTCCGTGGTTTGGCCCCGTTCGGCTTTTCGACGTCGGCGGCGTGCTGTCGATCGCCACCCTGGCCGCCACCCTCGCGATTTCGGCCTTTCGCAACATCCGCGCGCTCTACCGGGAGGAGTCGCTCCCCGATGTGAGACCATGAACGCGCGGTCCGCCGCCGTCCGCCGCTGGCTCAGGTTCAACGCCGTCGGCGCGCTCGGTATCCTGGTCCAACTCGCCGCGCTCGCGCTCTTCACACGCCTGTTGGGATGGAACTACCTGGTCGCCACGGCTGCCGCGGTAGAGACCGCCGTCGTCCACAATTTCGTCTGGCACGAGCGTTGGACCTGGGCCGAACGCCCCGTCGCGGGCGCCGCGGCGACCGGCGTCCGGCTGGCGCGTTTCCACCTGGCCAACGGCGCGGTCTCGTGCGCCGGAAACCTGCTGCTGATGCGGCTCTTCACAGGCGTGTTCGGCATGGACGTGATCGCCGCCAACCTGGTGGCGATCACCGTCTGCTCCGTGATGAACTTCCTCGCCGCCGAACACGTCGTCTTTACACAGCCACGCGGCGGGCCCGATGCACTCCGGTGTAGTCAGGCAGCGGCGGTCACGGCCCGGCGCCTCAGGACGGCGGCCGTGATGACGCCGAAAAGGCCGCAGAATATCACGGTCCAGGGCACCCAGAGGAAGAGCTGGGGGAGCAGACCAAGCAGGACGAACCTGGGGCCCTCGACGGTCACTCCCGGCGGAAGGGCGTCATAGTGCGTACCCCAGTTCCCCTGCAGCGCCAGGTAATACACGACGATCACCGGTATCCGCGCGACGAGCGCGTAGGCGAGCATCACATTCCAGTAGGCAGGCCACGCCGGACGCATGATGAACAGCGCCACGACGCTGCATAGGCCTCCCAGGGCCCCCAGCGTGGAAAGCCGCAGCACAGTGGTCCCGCCGCCCCCGAGGAAAGGCAGAAAGCCGCCCCCTATGAAAACAGCCAGCGCGAGCACCGTCAGACCAAGCGCCTTGCCGCTTTTCTGAAGCCCATGTCCGGCCCTCTGCAGCTTCACTGCAAAGTAGATGGCAAAGACGAAGGCGAGCCAGGCGATCCCGACGACGGCCCCGCCGCCGCCTGGGGAGCGTGAAAACAGTACCGAAGGCCAATGCGCCATTTCGCCGATGAGCCTCAGGGCGGTTACTGCTAATGTGATGAGACCCGGCACGAGGACCATCTGTCCGACGTTGATCTTTTCAGATTCCATACCCCCCACCTTTCCGAGGCGGTTGCGATCTGGAATAGATGATATGCCTGACCGGTCCAGTCAGGCAACCGGCCGCAGGGTTGTATCTCGCAGTTCGGCGTGGCGCCGAGGCGCCGGGCATTCCGGCCGTAGGACGTAAGTGAAAGCGGCGCCGAGGCGCCGCACTCCAGATTAGCCCGGACAAAGGAGTGTGGAACTGGATGCGGGCAACCTCCGCGCACCACCTGCTGCTGTCCCTCTAGCAAGAGCTGAACTGGAAGAGCGTCAGCAACCGTCTACTCGACCTCATGTCGCGACGTTTTCCCGCCAACCCGGAGGTTCTCTGGCTCGCGGGCAACCGTTGCGTCAAGCGCAAGGCGTTCACCAAGGGATTACCGTACCTGGAGCGCGCCTTCTCGCCTCGGTGACCGAGGCGGCCCTGCGCCACGCGGGTCAGGCCGCCCGATTGCTCCGGCGCTGCCACTGGTCAGAGGCTTTGAAGCACGCGGTGTGAGGGTGACGCCCTCCAAAGTACCGGATGCGGCGCAAAGAGCGCGGACTCTGGGGCGTGCAGCGCCCGGGTGGGGCAGAAACACCCTCTCGGTCAAGAATCCTGGTTTCGGGCGAGACCGTTGCGGGATAAAATGCGGACTCGCGGCACCCCTGCCCCGAACCGAGTCAAGGAGAGGTCACGCCGATGCTCTCACCCGTCTGCCGATCGTTGTGCGCCGACCGCCCAGGTGGCATCCGCCCTGCGAGCGTCGCGCTGTCGCGCCTGCTGCTCGCTTCTGTACTGTTGCTCCGCCTGGCTTCCGCCCAGGACAGGGTGCGGATCGTTCCCGAACCTACCGACGAGTTGCTCGTCAACCCGGGCAAGGGTTTCGCCACATTTCAGCACTTCAATGGCGATCCGCTGTTTCCCGGGCGGTGGAGCGAACAGGGCCCGCTCGCCTTCTCCGATGAGATCAAAACGCTCGAGAACTCGGACTACCCCCAGACGAGCCTCGCATACTGCCGCTGGTACTGGGACGTCCTGGAGCCCGAAAAAGGGAAGTACGACTGGAAGATCGTCGACAACGCCCTGCTGCAGGCCCATCGTCACGGCCAGACGCTGCAGATCCGATTCATGCCCCAGAGCATGGTGGGGACGCAGATCCCGAAGTGGTACATGCAGGAGGCCAGGGGGTTCCAGGTACGGGAAACCGAGCGCGGCACTCCCGAGGAGCGGAAACAGCAAGTCTGGCAGCCCGACTACCGCGATCCGAAGTTCGTCGAGTACTGGGGAGCCCTCATCCGGGAAAGCGGGCGGCGTTACGACGGTCACCCCTGGCTCGAGTCCGTGGATCTGGGCGCGCTCGGGTATTGGGGCGAGTGGCATACCTATACCCGTCCGGGGATGATGCCGCCCTGGGACATCAAGCAGAAGCTCATCGACATCTATATCGAGTCTTTTAAAACGACGCCGCTCCTGATGCTTATCGGGGACGAGCAGGGTCTCGAATATGCCGTCAGGCGCGGCGCCGGCTGGCGCGCCGACAGCCTCGGGGATCCCCGTTACTGCGCGCCATGGTGTGAGATGATCGACCGCTATCCCCAGAGGCTCTCCGCCACGGGCGCTGCAGACGCGTGGAAGAAGGCCCCCGTGGTTTTCGAAGTGGCCCGCACCTTCGCCGATCATTTCAAGTCCAATTGGGACATCGACCACACCATCGAGGAGGCCCTTCGGTGGCATGTCAGCTCGGTCAACGCCAAAAGCTCGGCCATTCCGAAGGAGTGGCTTCCGAAATTCGAGGAGTTCACGAAACGGATGGGGTATCGGCTGGAGTTGCGCAAGCTGGAGTACCAGGCCAAGGTCCGGGCTGGCCGGCTGATGCAGGTGCAGACATGGTGGGTCAACGTGGGGGTCGCGCCGCCCTATCGCAAGTATGTGCCCGCGCTCGAGCTGAAGGGCGGCAGCGCGTCGGGCGTAATCCGGCTGGATGCCGACGTGACCGGATGGCTCCCCGGCAACGACATCGTCCTGGACCAGGCGGTCTGGGTCCCCGACCTCCCGCCAGGCAAGTACGAGGTGCGCGTCGGCCTGCTCGACCCGTTCACCGGGAAACCTGCCATCAAGCTTCCGCTCAAGGGGCGCACGGCAGACAACTGGCACAGCCTGGGTCAAATCGAGATCCAGCCCTGGCCTCTCGAGCCGTGAGCAAGATCTCACACATGCAGAAAGGGAAATGCGAATGATTATCCGTGTGATCGGCTGTTTTCTGTGTGCGGCGTGGTTGGTTGCGTGGAGCCCGACTGGCAGCGCGCAGGGGCCGCCCATTAAGGTCCGTGTGCGCCTCGGGGATGTTTCGCTGAACAAGCTCCCCTTTGTCGTGGCGCTGGAGGAAGGCATTTACGCGAAGAACGGTCTCGCCGTCGAGCAGTCCGTCAGCAAGGGGGCGGCAGCCGTCGCGCTGCGCAACAGCATCAAGGTACCCGAACAGTACATCGGTGCCGACACTCCCGAAGCGCCTATCCTGATCGGAGGGGGCGCGCCGATCATGGTGGGAATGATGAGGAATCCGCGGGCGGCAGATCGTGTCATCCTTGGCTGCACCGACGCCATTGTCCGCCGCAACATCGTCGGACGCCCCGAAATCCGGTCCGAGGAGGAGCTGAGAGGTAAACGGCTTGGCTACTCGGGCGACGGCTCCGTGACGCACTACGTCGCAGTCGTGTATGCAAAGAAAATGGGGTGGACGCTCGGCAAAGACGTCACGCTGGTTTCGGGAGCCAACAGCGTGGAGGCCCTCAAGACCGGCCGAGTGGATGCCTTTGTCGCCTCGGAACTCTACGAGGCGGTGGCCCTGTCCGAGGGCTACAGGGTTGTCGCCGAGCTGGAGAAATACCGGCTGCCGGTTGCCGGTTCGAGCATTACGGTCGAACGCACGTGGTTGAAGGACAACCGGGAGGCGGCCCGCCGTTTCGTGCGCTCGGCCGTGGAGGCGATCGCCCTATTGAAGAAGGACAGACAGGCGGCCTTCCGCGGAATGGCGCGCTGGTACGGGCTGACGGATCCAGGCAAACAGCAGAGCGTGTACGAGGAAGTTGCCGGGCTGCCGAGCAAACCCTATCCCGCGTACGAGGGAATCCGGGGGGTGCTGGAGGTCTACGGGAACAAGGAAGCGAAAGAGGCGGAACACTACTTCGACGACAGTTTCGTGCGGGAATTGGACAAGAGCGGCTTCATCGACGGATTGTACAAGTGATTGCGGGCCGCCGTCGGCCAGTGCGGCCGTTCAAGCTTCCGATTTTCCCGAAAGCACCCGCTCGAATACCTGTTTCGCGAACTTGATCTGATCCCAGCCCTTGGCTTCTATCGCGTAGTAGCCCTTGTAGCCCGCATCCTGGCAGATCCGGATCATCTTTTCGAAATGCCCGAGGTTCGGCTGCTCCTTGTAGGACATGCCCCTGGCATGCGGGAGCAGCTTCTTCAGGTAGGCCACGTTGTCGAACACTGAAGGCTCGCGCCAGCGCCAGTCGATATACGATCCGAAATAGGGATTATTGATCTGCCGCAGGAGCGCGACCATCCAGTCGGCGTCATCCGAGAGTCCGCCGTGATTCTCGATCACCACGCTGACCCGTGCGGATGCCGCATACTCGAGAAGTCTGCCATAGCTTTCGACCGCACGGTCGAGGGCACCGGGCTTATCTATCCCTTCTGTACCCCTGCAGTTTGTGCGGATGGCGTGGCAGCCGAGGTATTGAGCGATATCAATCCACTTCCGGTGGTTTAATCCGAACTGTTCCCTTTCCCGCTTGGATGGACTCACGGGATCCCCTTCGTCGTCCACCATCAGGATCAGCATTCGGACGTTGTGCTTTTCTGCATTGTCTCTGAGCTTGTTCAGATAGCCGTACGTCGGCACCTCGAAAAGGGTGTTCACGAACTCAACCGCGCCGATGCCGAACTCCTGGCGTGCGATCCTGGGAAAGTCGAGGTTGCTGAACTTGCCTGCCCGGATTTCCTGGTTCAATGCCCATTCCGCAAGGGAAATCCGTTCCTCTGCAAGTGGCGTCAGGGCGTGCAGCGCCCGGGATGTGAACGTCAAGCCGGCTGCCATGGGCGCACAGCGGGCGAGGAGGTCTCTTCGGCTCAGTACCTGCATAGCTTCTCCATGACGGCACCGCTTAAGGCCGCGCCGCCGCACGCTAGACGATGTCCTGCTTCGCCGGATCCCACCTGACCATGCGACGCTCCTTGTAGGCGGCCACGGACATGAGCAGCGTGGCCGCTTCCTCGAGGCCGTCGTCCTCGTTGCAGCGGGTCCTCTCGCGGGTCCGCACGCAGTCGATGAAATTCTGCATGTGGCTGGCGTAGGGGCCGGCGTCGGCCCGGGAGTATCTGAGGACTGGGACCACGTCCTGGTTCCCCAGGCGCGCGCCCGACTGGATGGCCTGTTGTCGCGCAGCCTTGATGCGACGCAGGTTTTCTTCCCCGTATGGTTCCAGATACATAGCGAGATCGCCGGCAATTTCCAGGGTCGCGTTTCTGCCGAAGATGTGCGTCTCCCGCTCCACCCCGCAGCGAGAGGTGCTGAAGCTGCTGGCGAAGACGAGGGACAGGTTTTTCTCCGGGTACTCGTAGAGCACATTGAGGACGTCGGGAACCTCCCGGCCGTCCTTCCAGTAGTAGATGCCCCCTGAAGCGACGCAGGTCTTTGGGATTCCCAGCCGCATGGCGTAGTTGACCGCATTCCACTCGTGGCTCAAAAGGTCGCCTGAGATGCCGGTCCCGTAATCCCAGTATTTTCTCCAGCGGAAGAATCTCTCTGCTTCGAACGGCCGCGCGGGCGCCGAGCCCAGGAACTGCCGCCAGTCGATGTTCTGCGGTCCGGCATCCGCGGGAATGTTGTAGTTCCATTCCCCCTGACGCGAGTTGCGGAACCGGCTTATCTTGACCAGCGAAACCTTCCCGACGGCGCCAGAGGCGTACAACTCGCCGGCCTTCCAGGTCACCGGGTCACTGCTGCGCTGGTGGCCGAGCTGAAATACGCGCCTATTCTCCTTAACGGCGCGCGCGATGGCTTTCGCCTCGGTTATGCTGCGGCACAGACCTTTCTCGACATACAGGTCCTTTCCGGCCTGCGCGGCGTCAACCGCCATCTTCGCGTGCCAGTGGTCGGGCGTGGCGATCACGATGGCCTGGATGTCCTTGGACTCGAGGAGCTTGCGATAGTCGTTGTACCCCGTGACCGTGGGGTTTGAGGCCCGGACCGCCGCCAATGCGCTTTCCAGACGGGCGGAGTAGATATCACAGATGCCACGGATCTGCACACCGCGAATGGTCAGGAGCTCCTTGAGATGATCACGTCCTTTGCCGCCCACGCCGATCATCCCTATCCCCATCGTCTCCGCCGGGCTGGAACGTCCCGAGCGGGCCAGGAGAGCGTACGAGGCCGCGGACGCAAAGGCTCCTGTGAACTGTCTTCGGGATAGCTTCGTATTGATGGCCATGGCAGCTCCTTGTTGATGGGCAGTCGACGTCAAATGTGCTTGATTTTGATGGCTCTGAACCAGACCGATCCGCCGTGCTGCTGAAACCCGATGTAGCCGGAACGGGGGAAATCCTTCAGCGGTTTTTTGAACTTGTTTGGTGTGCCGTCAAGGTTCCGCTCCGCCTGATCATAGAGGTCCAAATCCACGGTAGAGACGACCTGATCTTCGTTGAGCGAGATGGAAATGATGTTCTTCCGGCATGTGATCACCGCCTGGTTCCACTCCCCGGCGGGCTTGGCCGCATTGTGGCTGGGGGCCGCGACGCCGTAGAGCGCGCCGCAATTGTGTTTGGGGCCGCTAGGGTGCTGTGGCCGGGCGAACGTGTCGTTGATCTGCATTTCGAAGCCGGTCTGGACAGGATCGGCCTTGTCCCCTACCCGAAAAAAGACGCCGCTGTTGCACCCGGCCGTGATCTTGAACTCACAGGAAAATATGAAGTCCCCGAATTGCCGGGTTGTCCAGATCATCCCTTCGGCCCCCATTCCCGCCTCCTTGGCGTGAGCCAGGGTGCCGTCCCGAACCTCCCAGGATCCCGCCGTGACCACTTCCCATCCGCGCATCGCCGTGCCGTCGAAGAGGAGTTCCCACCCTTCCTCGGCTTCCCGGTTCGTCAGCACGTTGGCGGAAAACCGCTCGGCGGAGCACAACAGCGGGTCGAGCGTGAGCGGCGACGACAGGACCAGACACAAGACTGCCGCCTTCATGATCCCGCCCATTTCTCCTCCTCTATACGATTTCCTGTTTTACCGGGTCCCAGCGCACGAGACGTTTTTCCTTATAGGCAATCACCGACATGATGGAGGTCACGGCCTCCTCGAAGGCCGCATCCTCGTTGCACCGGGTCTTCTGGCGCGAGCGGACGCAGTCGATGAAGTTCTGGAAGTGACTTGTCGCATAGGATTGCTCGTCCCGGGCAAAGGAATACAGTGGAGTACCGCAATCGCATTTTTGGCCGGTCTTCTTGCGATCTGCCTTGATGTCCCTGATGTGCTCCATCCCCTCCTCGACTAGCGGCTCCAGAAACACCTGCATGAGCTTGTCGCTATAATCGTATTTCAGCGAAGCGTTCTTGCCGAGGATGTGCGTGCCGGTGTTGATGCCCGACGCGGAGTTGCTGAACGTGCAGTTCCACATGACCGCGAGCCCACGGGCCGTGTAATCGTAGACGACGTTGAGTACGTCCGGGACCTCGCGCTTTTCCTTCCAGCAATAGATTCCCCCGGAAGCTATGCACGTCGACGGTATACCCAGGTCCATGACGAAGTTCAATGCGTCCCACTCGTGGCTGAGCAGGTCGCCGGAGATGCCCGTGCCGTAGTCCCAATATTTCCTCCAGCGGAAGAAGCGGTCCGGGTCGAATGGCCGCTGGGGCGCGCTTCCCAGAAACTGTGCCCAGTCGATTGTTTCGGGACTGCCCTCCGGCTCGATCTTCCAATCCCACGCACCGGACGCGGTGTTGCGGTACATCGTGATGTTGGCACTGGATACCGGTCCGAGGACTCCCGAGCCATAGATCTCTCTCATACGATGGTAGAGCGGCTCGCTGCGTCTCGTGTGCCCGAGTTGCAGGACGGATTTGTTGGCCTTTACGGAATTCACTATGGCTTTGGCCTCGGGCAGTGTGCGGGTAAGGCACTTCTGAACGTAGATGTCCTTGCCGGCGTTGGCGCCGTCGACGGTGATCCTGGAATGCCAGTGGTCCGGTGTGGCAACGATGATGGCGTCGACGCCCGGGTCGTCCAGGACCTTGCGGTAATCCGAATAACCGCGCACTTCCGGATTGAACTTGCGCACCGTATCAACGGCGTAGGCGAGGCGCGGCTTGTATATGTCGCAGACGGCACGCAACTGTGTGCCCGGCGTATCCATCACTTCCGTGAGGTGCCTCTTGCCGCGGTCACCGACCCCGATTAATCCGATCCCTATCGCATCAAAAGGGCTGCGCCCGGCCAGGCGTACCGCGCGCCGGGGGGCGATAGGACGTTCGACTTTGCTCTTGGGGCTCTGAGGGGCAGGCGATTGCTGCATGGCAGCCTCCGACAACTGAATCGATCGATGCCGTCACGAGATGAGAAATCGGGTGCCCCACTGCAATACAGTCACCCGTGACCTCTTGTCAATAGAATTCGCAAGTAACCGTAAGATGAATGCGCAGAAACGGAGCTTCGTTAACAAGCCTCCGCGCGGTTACTGCAAACGCCGAAAGGAGCCGTAGTGGTCGTGAAGTCCGCTTTTTGCGCGGGTCTTCCGGATGCTTGCGCCGGATGCCATCTCTGAAGGGGGTGGTCGAGGTTGCCTGATCGGTCCTGAGATACGGGATAAGAAATAAAAACTGTTGACAAGATATCGAAGTACGTTTACAAAGTTCGCAACGATACTCATTGCGCTGTGGCGTGAGCGTTTTCAATCCAGGTTCCGATGTGGAACTATGCTTGGATCGCTCCGGGAGGGCCGTGATCCTGCAAAGGAGTGGTCCATATGCGGCGGTTGCATCACAGGGCGATTTTCCAAAGGTCGCCGAAGGCCGGCACCGCCGGCCTCGAGCCGCTGTGCTGCAATATCCCACTGACTGTTTCCGGTAGAATTTACCCCTTCACCAGACAAGTCGACTCCGGAAATCGCTCGGTCCAGGACGGCGTATCCGAATCAGCCTGCAGACGAGGTGATTGCAGGCATGGACTTTCTTGCACATTCTGGAGGTTCCAAATGTCCCGCGAAATAATGCGCGCTCCGACCCTTGCCCTGCTGGGCTTTATCTGCTGTGTTTTGCTCCTGTCGCCTGGGGCCTCGGCGCAGGTGCTGTACGGAACTATAGTGGGGAACGTCAAGGACTCCACCGGCGCGATGGTGCCTGGGGCCTCCGTGTCCGTCACCAACACCGGAACCAATCAAAAGTACGAATTGCTCACTAGCAGCGTCGGAGCCTACACTGCTTCGAACCTGCAGCCGGGAACGTATTCGGTAAAGGTCAGCCTCCCGGGGTTCAAGGAGTTTCTTGCGACCGGCGTGGATGTTAGGGTGAACAACATCACGCGCGTCGATGCGTCGCTCCAAGTTGGTGCACCGGCCGAGACGGTCCAGGTAACGGCGCAGTCTGCACTTCTGCAGACCGACAAGACCGACGTACACAAGGAACTTGTGTCGTCGGAGATCACCGGCCTTCCGACGAACATCTACCGAAACTACCAGAGCCTGATGGATCTGGTTCCGGGGGCTGCCCCGTCGGCTTTCCAGAACGCCACTTTCGACTTGCCGCAGCGGTCCCTGACGACCAACGTGAACGGCGCGGCTCGCAACAGCAACAATACGCGGCTGGACGGCGTCAACAACATGATGGCGTACTACCCCCACCAGACACTGTATGTTGCGCCTCAGGAATCGGTGCAGACCGTCAGCATTTCGACCAACAACTTCGACGCGGAACAGGGGATGGCGGGGGGCTCGGCCATCACGGTTCAGACCAAGTCGGGGACCAACAGCCTGCACTTCGTGGGTTTCGAGTACCTGCAGAACAGCGCCCTGAGTGCCAAGAACTATTTCACCCCCGTCACCAGCGGAGTGCCCAAGCGTATCGTCAACATGTATGGGGGAACCGTCGGCGGACCCATAAAGAAGGACAAGCTCTTCTTCTTCGTCGGCTACGAAGCCATGAGAGACCGCCAGAGCTATTCGAGACTCGCCACGATCCCGACCACGGAACTGATCGCGGGCGATTTCAGCGCCACCGGCGTGAAGCTCTATGATCCGCTGACCGGGAAAGCCGACGGCTCCGGCCGGACTCTTTTCGCCGGCGCGCGCATCCCGGAGAACCGTATCAGCTCGGTCGCCCGCACGATGCTCGCCCTGATTCCAAAGCCGAACCAGCCGGGCTACGTCAACAACTTCTATGCCTCGGCCCCATTCGCGTTCGACCGCGACAATATCGATCTCAAGATCGATATTGTGAAATCTCAGCAGACCACCGTGTGGGGCAAGTACAGCATCATGATGGCGAATGTGCTCGCCAATACCGCGCTCGGGGACGCAGGGGGCAGCTCGCTGAGCGACGGGGGTTCTGGAGAAGGGAACACCCGGATTCAGCTCCTTAACATAGGGGCGACCCACACCTTCAGTCCTCGTTTTCTGGTTGATGGCGCGGTGGGCTGGAGCCGGTATGCATTCCTCGGCAGGCCATTGGATTACGGCACAAACTACGGTCTAGAGGTGCTGGGCATTCCCGGTACTAACGGCCCCGACATCCGGCAGAGCGGTAAGCCGATGTTCACGATTTCCGGGCTATGAAACGCTGGGCACCACAGACGCATGGAATCCGGCCGACCGCCGCGACAACGGGTACACGGCCACGGCCAACGCCAGCTGGTCCCAGGGACGTCATGACATCCGGTTCGGCGTCGACCTGAACCGCAACCACATCAACCACTGGCAACCCCCCTCGACGGCCGGCGGCGCACGGGGCGGCTTCACGTTCTCGGGCGGAGTCACGTCTTTGAAAGGGGGATCGTCTTCGAACCGCTTCAACGCGCTTGCCGACTTCATGCTCGGTCTGCCTCAGCAGGAGTCCAAGTCGCTGGTCGGACTGGCGACGATACGGGAATGGATCTTCGGCATGTATTTCCGGGATCGCTGGCAGATAAGCTCCAAACTGACCGCGACCCTCGGGCTGCGCTGGGAGTACTATCCGCTTCCGACGCGTGATCATCGCGGCATCGAACGGTACGATCCCGAAACGAACAAAGTCTATATCGGGGGTATAGGGGGAGTTCCGGACAACGCCGGTTCCGAGGCCAGCAAGAAGGGTTTCGCCCCGCGTGTCGGACTGGCGTACCGAATCAGCAGCCGGCACGTACTGCGCACCGGCTACGGCATCACCATCGATCCGTTTTCGATCGGGCGGTCGATGCGCTCCAACTATCCCGACGGTCGTGACCGGCGACTGGAGCGGACCCAATTCGTACCAGCCGTTTGCGCCGATCGCCGAGGGCATTCCGGAACTGTCGTTCCCCGACATCAGCGCCGGTATCATCAACATGCCCACTGCGTTTGAGGCCAGTTTCATCGCGCCCGGGGATCTTCCGCCGTGGTTACATCCAGTCGTGGAACCTGATCTACGAGGCGCAACTACCCTGGGGATTCGTGGGTTCGGCCGGATACGTGGCGACACGGAGTACCCGCCAGCGGACGAGCCTGGAGCTGAATTCGGCCCCGCCGGGAGGGGGCAATGCCGGCCGCGCGCTGTTCAAGAAATTCGGGCGCACGGCGGCCACCGAGGAGCACACGGCCTGGCAGACTTCAGTGTACGATTCGCTCCAGGCGTCCCTGGACCGCAGGTTCGCCAACGGTTTGATGCTCAAGACGGCCTACACCTGGTCCAAGGCCCTCGGTTACAACGACAACAGCAACGATCGTCCATTCTTCCTATACCCTGAGGTGTGGTTCCGGAACCGCTCCTTGCAGGGTTTCGATCGGACCCACGTGTTCCGCACGGCCTGGATGTACGACCTGCCTTTCGGGCCCAACCGGAAGTTCGGCCAGGGGGCGATCGCCCGTGCCCTGCTGTCCGGCTGGCAGATGAACGGGATCTTCAGCGCCTACGCCGGGACCCCTTTCACGGTCACGGCGAGCGGCACCAGCTTGAACGCCCCGGGCAACAGCCAGACTGCCGACCAGGTTAAAGGCGAAGTGGCGAAGCTCGGTGGCATAGGCAACAACAATCCGTGGCTGGATCCACTGGCATTTCGTGCGGTAACCGAGACACGGTTCGGCACGTCCGGGCGCAACAGCCTGCGCGGTCCCGGTGTGGTGAATGTGGATGGCGGACTCTTCCGGCGTTTCAAAATCACCGAAAAGTCCGAACTGGAATTCCGCGCGGAGGGGTTCAATATCATGAATACTCCCCACTTCGCCAACCCTGGCGCGAACGCTTCCAACATGAGTCTCAATCCCGATGGTTCCCTGAAGTCATCGGGGTCCTTCATGGCGATCCTGAGCGCTCAGCAAGACCAGCGGAGTTTCCGCTTCGGCATGCGTCTGAGCTTCTGATCCCTGATGGGCAGGCAGGATCGCGAACCCCGACGGTCCGTGATCCTGCCGGGTTTCGCATCAGAGTGCGTCGCAACCGACAGGAGAGTGGCAATGAAACGGAAGCTAATTCTGACCGTAATCGCATGCTCGGCAATGGCAGGGGCCTTCGCGCTGCCCGATCAGCCCGGCAGCCTGCCGCCGGAAATACCCTACGCGGATGAGGTCCCCCTCACCCCCAACGTGCGTCCCATGATCATCGTGAGCGGGTCAGATTTCGATATGGGGTATCAGTGGTATCAGCAGATCGTCCACATCTACGGACAGAAGTACCTGGAAGGTAGAAAACCGCGCACGTTCTCGTCCGCCGAACGGGAGGCCCTGAAACAGTACCAGTCATTTATCGAGAAATACACGCCCGAGATGACCGACCTGCTGAAGGGGATGGTCGCTGGCGCCAAGGACATGGGCATCGTCCTGACCTACGACGAAGTGCTGGCCAAATTCTGTTCCGGCGAAGGCGACGGAATCCGGATGCCGGTGTCGCGCAGTGCCGCTAACCGCTCCAGCCAGACTATTGCCGACTGCAAGGGATGCTACGACTCCGATTGCAGCGGTTTCGCGGCGTGGGGCGATGCCACCAAGAACGGGCGTCTCATCGCCGGCGGCAGCGGAGACCACGAGATCCGGCTCGGCGACAACGAGATAACCAGGCTCGAGTACTGCATCGTGATGATGCCGAAGTCCGGCAACAATTTCGTCACGTCCACATCGACCGGGTGCTGCTGGCATGCGGGGATGAACAACAAAGGGGTGACGATGTTCCATCACGGCGCGACCGGCTACTGCGGCCGCTACGCCGACGGCCAGGACTTCAAGTACGGCGTGCCCAACACGATGATCACGATGCACTCACTGCGTTTCTCCAACAGCGCGAAGGAAGCGCAGGACGTGGTGCTCTCGCTGCCGAGCGGCGACGGCCGGATCGGCGGGGCGTGGGCCGACGTCAATGGGACCGCGTTCGTCATCGAGAACCGCGATAACCCGAGGCTTATCCGCAAACCGGGCGACAACGGCGAGCGCAACTTCATCTACGCCACGAACAACCTGTTCTCGAAGGAACTCGGTGCCTGCTACAAGTCCTCTCCCGGGCTGCCGGTGGAGTTTGTGCCCCACGCCGGCTGGCTCGGTACTCATTGCAGCCGGGAGAGCATCCCGCGCAACCTGGAGATCTTCAATCTCCTGCACAACTACCACGGCAGCGTCGATCAGGAGTTTGCCAAGATGATCTGGCGCTTTCCCCCGATCCCGCCGAAGTATCCCACGCTGGAAGAAGCGGATGCCGATTTCGACAAGACGCAGGGCCGAAACTGGAATTCACATTTGAGCGAGACTGGCAATGCCATGGTCGGCATCATGATGCCCGACAACGGCAACAAGGGTCTCTACATGGTGTCCCAGGGATGCGCGGCCCGGATCAACTACCCGCACTGGCCGTTCCTGCGCGTCTACCGCGTCGCTCCCACCTACACGTTTTTCGAGATGCAGCTGGATGCGAACCCCAAGGCGCTCGCCGAGGCGGCCCGCAATCGCGCGATGTATGCCCTCGCGTATGCCGATCAGCAGCTGCGCAAGCTGACCTACCACGATGCCGCCTATGCCCCGCTCGATGAGCTGTTCAACAAAGCCGTCGTCGAGTGGCAGAAGGGACAATACTACGAGGTGCGTGCGGCGAAGGCGCAGGGCAACGAAGCCGGTAATTACACCGCAAGAAGCGCGCGGGCCTTTTTCAGGGCCCAGGCGCTGGGGAGACAGGTGTATGAGTCGCTCGTTCCTCCTCCGACGCGGCCCGAGGATCTCGGGTTGAGGCCTTGGTTCGGTGCCTGGGGAGAGTGGGCCACACGCGACGGGATTAAGAAGAAGAATCCCACCCAATAAGCCAGGCTTTTGCTGCCGGCAGCGGGATGACACGGGACACCCGCTGCCGGATCGCCTTTTCCCGTCACCGGGAGGAATGAAGGATGGCAGGTCTTCATATGGGCCGGCTACTCTGCGCGGCCGTCATGGTGTTGTGCGCCACCGCTGTATCATCCCAGGAACCTGAAATCCCCTATGCCGGCGAAGTGCCGCTCGTGCCGAATGTCCGCCCGGTGATCGTGGTCAGCGGCTCGGACTTCGACATGGGATATCAGCACGCGCAGCAGCTGATTCAGATTTTCGGCGGTTATTACCTGAAGGGGGCGGCCGGGGTCAAACGTACTCCCGAGGAGTTGGCCGAGCTGAAGGAGCTGGATGTGCGGCTCAAGAAGTACACGCCCGAATTGGTGGACTATCTCAAGGGCATGGCCGCCGGTGCCTCCGCGTCCGGCATCACGATGACCTATGAACAGATGATGGCCCAGTTCGCCTCCAACGAGAATGGCCCCTCAGGAGGAGGCGGCGGCGGAGAGGGTGAGGACTGCAGCGGTTGGGCGGCATGGGGAAGCGCCACGAAAGACGGCAAGCTCATCTGCGGCGGCAGCGGCGACCACCAGATACGGGTAGGATCGAAATACCGATACCGATATGAGGTGGTGCTCGTTTGTTTTCCGAAGACCGGGAACAACTTCTTGCTCTGCCCTCCCTCCGGCGGAGCCGGCCACCCGGGGATGAACAACAAGGGAGTCGTGTATGTTCATCATGGAGCCACCGGCTACTGCGGACGTGCCACCGGCTCGGAGACGCGCGAGAAGGGTGTGCCAAAACCTCTGATCCTGCTGCACGCCCTGCGTTTCGCAAATTCGGCTGTGGATGCGCAGAACATAGTTCTTTCGCTGCCTAATCCCGATGGCAGAATGGGCGGGCTCTGGGTGGATACCACCGGAAGCGCGCTCGACATCGAAAACCGCGACAATCCCCGCCTTATCCGCAAACCCGGCGACAACGGGGAGAAGGATTTTATCTACGCCACAAATAATCTGTTCTCCAAAGAACTCGGTCAGTGCTACAAGCCCCCCGCAGGCCAGAAGGTCACGTTCGTGCCCCATGCCGGATGGCTCGGGACCCAGGGGAGCCGGGAAAGCATTCCCCGGAACCTGGGACTCTGGAACATGTTTTCAAATTATCACGGCAAGATCGATCTGGAGTTTGCCCGCATGATGTGGCGCTTCACCGGCGACGCGCCCTACTACGGTACGATGGAAGAGGCGGTGGCCGATTTCGACAAGAGCCAGGGCCGCTTGTGGAACGGGAAAATCAGTGAAACCGGCAACTCGGTGGTCGCGATTTTACAGCCGGACAAGGGCGACAGGGGAATCGTGCACGTGTCCCAGGGTTGTGCGACGAGAGTCAGCGAGCCTCATTGGACCGGACTGATGCTCTACCGCATTGCCCCCACCTACACGTTTTTCGAATTGAATCTCGGCGCTGCCCCGAAGAGCGTTTCGGAAGCCGCCCGGCAGCGGGCGATGCTGGACATGTACTACGGCAACCGCGAACTGCGCAAGCTTACGTACAGGGACGCCGCGTATGCCCCGCTCGATGAGTTGTTCAACAAGGCGGCGACCGAATGGCAGAAGGGCGAGTTCTATCAGGATGCGGCCGGCGAAACGTCCGGGAACGACTCGGTGGTCAACTGGGCGAAGGCCATCCGGAGTTTCACCCGTTGCCAGGCTTACGCCCGGCAGGTCAAGGAATCTCTCGTGCCGCCGCCATTACGTCCCGAACACCTCGGTCTGAGGCCCTGGCTCGGAGAGTGGGGACGATGGGCGACCCGCGATGCCGAACTGAATGATAATCCATAGCGCACATTGATCCCGAATAACGCAGGAGGGGAGTTTCATGGTGTCTCGAAAAACATTTGTGATGGCGTTCTGCTTTGTGCTGTGCACACTTGCATCGATTTTCGGGCAGTCGCCGGGGGTCACGCCCGAGATCCCTTATGCCGGTGATATCCCGCTGATCCCGAACGTCCGTCCGGCCATCATCGTCAGCGGCACGGATTACGACATGGGATACCAGTGGTACCAGCAGATCGTGCAGATCTACGGAACCAAGCCGCTCGAAGAAAGGGCGCACCGGACTTTCACCAAGGAGGAGCAGGAAGCTCTCAAGGTGTGGCAGTGGTACATAAAGAAATACACGCCGGAGATGATCGACCTGATGAGAGGAATGGCGGCCGGTGCCAGGGACGCCGGCATTCCTCTTACCTACGAGGAAATACTTGCCAAGTGGGCGGAAGACAGAACCCTTATTCCCCCCGACAAAAACACGACCATTCCGCCCGAGAGCCGCAACGAGACGCTCCAGATCGCCGCCAACTGTGAGGGCTGCAAAGACCACGACTGCAGCGGATGGGCGGCTTGGGGGAAAGCCACCAAGGACGGAAAACTCTACTGCGGCGGGAGCGGCGATCACCAGATCGTCATTGACGGCAACGAAATCCAGGAGTTCGAGTATGTCGTTGTCGTCATCCCCAAAACCGGCAACAATTTCGTATTCTCGACCTCCACGGGTTGCTGCTGGCACCCCGCGATGAACAACAAGGGAGTCGCGAAATTCCACCACGGCGATACCGGCTATTGTGGGCGCTACAAAAAAGAGGAAGATCAGCATTACGGCTACGGTGTTCCGAATCAGATGATCACGATGCACACGATCCGGTTCGCCAACAGCGCAAGGGAAGCGCAGGATATCGTCCTGTCGCTGCCCAGCGGCGACGGCAGAATCGGCGGTGCCTGGGCTGATGTCAACGGCACGGCCTTCGTTCTCGAGAACCGGGACAACCCGCGGATAATCCGCAAACCGGGCGACAACGGCGAAGTCGATTTCATCTATTCGACGAACAACCTCTGGTCCAAAGAACTCAAGAGCTGCTACAACCCGCCTCCCGGACAGTCTGTCGAGTGGGTGCCCCACGCCGGCTGGCTCGGAACGCACGGCAGCCTCGACAGCATCGGGCGCAACCTTGAACTCTGGAACCTCTTCCACAACTATCACGGTTCCGTGGACTTTCAGTTTGCCGAAATGATATGGAGATTTGCGGGTCCGCCCCTTCCGTTCGAGAAGATCGACGACGCCGTGGCGGACTTCACGAAATCTCAGGGCAAGAGCTGGAATTCCCACGTGAGCGAAACCGGCAACGCGATGGTGGGCGTACTGGTCCCCGACAACGGGGACAAGGGTTTGTATTGCGTCTCGCAGGGATCCATGTCGAGACTGACCGCCCCGACCTACCCCGGGGGGGTGGTGGTGCGGCTGGCACCCACCTACACGAATTACCAGATTCAGCTCGACCGCACGCTGCCGCGACTCACGTCCGCCGCCCGCCAGAGGGCGAATTGGGACCTCTACAACGCATCTCAGGAATTGCGGAAACGGACGTACGCCGACGCGCGCTACGCCCCCCTCGACGCCATCCTCAACCAGGCCGTCACGGAGTGGCAAAAGGGCGAATACCTGATGAATACGCTCAAGTTCAAGAAGGGCGACAACGTGATCGTGAATCAGACGGCGAAGGCGACACGCTCGTATCAGCGCTGTCAGGCAATTGCGAAGCACGTCCAGGAGGCTCTCGTCCCGGCTCCCAGCCGGCCGGAGGATCTGGGCCTGAAGCAGTGGTTTGGCGCCTGGGGCAAGTGGGCCACCCGGCAGAGCCGTGAAGAGCAGCCCATGCCCTGAGGGGAGAAAGTCCGCCACAAAGCACACGGCGCGGCCGAGGCCGCAAGCAAATTGGAGTAACAGGGTACCGCCGCGCCGAGCTGTCAGCTTTCGGCTTGCTCAAGAACACAGCACTCTGAGATCATGACTGGCGCTGGATCATACATTCGATCATCAGGACACCGATATCCCTTAGGGATTGGCCCGACGCCGGCCACGATCCAGTTAGAGGCGCGCTGAATTAACGCGTCGCATCGGCGACGTTGTCGCGCCTTGTCGCGCCAATGATAAGCGCAGCAATAATCCTTGCGCTTTGAATCGAGTTGCCCTCCGTTGCCGGTGGGGCAAGGGGGTTTTTTGCCTCGACCCGCAAAATTGTGCCCAAAAAAGACGAAACTGGAGCGTGGTATTACAGATTTCTATCGCCGACCCCGGCGCCTTCGGCGGGTCCAAGGCGCTGTCCCGATGCGATATGTCGGGTTTGTCCTTATGGCCATCGTCTGCGGCAGCTTCAATGCCGCGGGGCGGGGCGAAACGGGGGAGATCCGGGGCAGGGTCGTCGACGCGTCCGGGAAGCCGCTCACGGCGGCCACCGTTTCGGTCCGAGGAGGACCCCACGGCGGGGTGGAAGTCCGCACAGACGCCGACGGCAGTTTCGCCCTCCAGGGGCTCACGCCCGGCAAGTACGTCCTGGAAGCCCGGGTGGAGGGCTTTGCCCGCCAGATCCTCGAGGGTATCTCGCTTGCGGCCGGTGGCAGCCACCGGGTGACCGTGACGATGACGGCCCCCGCCACCATTCAGGCTGTGAAGGGGGCCGAGGAACGCAACCCCAATTATTTCATCAGCAAAATCGATCTCAACGCCGTTCGCGATCTTCTGCGTAGGGGAATCATCGTCCCGGTGGCGTTGGAGCCGGACCCATCCGAGAGTGCCTATGGCGCCGAATACGGCGCGCCGCTGCGCAGTCTCTCGATGGTCAAGCCTGGCCGGCCGCCGCGGCAACTCAGGCAGTCTTTCTTGTACACGCACCAGAACAGTGCCTTGAACGCCCGTCCCTTCTTCAATGTGGGTTCGCTGCGCCCCTCGCGTCGTAACCAGATCGGTTTCACTGGCAGCGGTCCACTCCCGCTGCGCAACCTGTTTTTCACCACTGCGCTGGATATCGTGCGGGAGTCGGGCTATGTGAATGGCAACGTCCGCGTGCCCCTCCCGAACGAGCGGACCCCGGCCTCGGGCGACGCTGGAACGGACCGCATCCTGGAGGCGCTCTTGCAGGGCTTTCCACAGGAGGCACCCAATCTGCCCAACGTTGCGGAGCGACAGCTGAATACGAACGCCCTCCGGCGGATCGGCAGCCTGGACTGGAGCATCAGGCTCGACTACGCGGCGGGCGCCCGCCATGCCGCGGCTGCCCGATACACGTTCTCCCAGTACTCTGAGGATCCATTCGAACTGGTTGCCGGGCAGAATCCCAAGACCGACTTGAGACCGCAGACGTTCTCGGTCACCGACGAGTATGCGCCGTCGCCCCGGAGCGTCATTCGAACCTCCTTCTATTTCGACCGTTTTCGCGCCCTGCTGCTACCGACAGACAGGTTCCGCTCTCTGCTCGAGCCCATCGGGCTGCGCGATACCCCGGATATCGATTTTGGAGGCGAGTACGGCGCCGACCTGACGCCCCTCGGCCCTAAAACAGAATTCCCCCGCCGGCGGTTTCAAAACCGCTTTGCCGGTTCAGTGGGGATCACGCGCAGCTACTCCGCGCACACGATGTGGCTGGGAGCAAGCGCGGTTCGGGTGCAGACGAACGACTTGCAGAGCGATAACACACGTGGGCGGTTTGTCTTCGGAAACAATTTCGGCCGCAGCCCGGTTGAGAACTTCCTGCGAGGGACACCGACCAAATTCACTATCACTCTCGGCGATCTGTACCGGGGATTCCGACACTCGGAATATGCGGCTTTTTTCGGAAACACCTTCAGGGTCCGGAGTGATCTGACGCTGACATTCGGTACCCGCTACGAGGTGACGACCTCGCCTTCCGAGGTGAACCGCCGGACCGAATTCCCCATCGGAACCGACGGCAACAATTTCGCACCGCAGGTGGGCTTCGCCTGGAGCGTGGGGAGGCGCGGCCCCGTGATCCGGGGCGGCTACGGCATCTCCTTCGGGCAGATTTTCCCGGCCACGTACCAACTGGCGCGCTTTAATCCGCCCGCGGTACGCACCGTCACGGTGCAGAATCCGTCGCTCACCAACCCTCTCAAAGACGTGGACCTGACGCAGGCGTCCGCACAGCGATCGGAGTTGAGTCTGCTGAGCCCGGACCTGGTCACGCCTTACACGCATCAATATAGTCTGCTGGTTCAGAAGGAACTGGGCAGCTTCGGGCTCGAGGTCGGCTACGTCGGCAGCCGCACGATAAAGCTGTTCTTCCCTTTTATATCGAACCGCGCCGAGCCTGTCCCCGGCATGGAGGCCACGACCGGCAACGTAAACCTGCGGAGGCCCGACGCGGAGCACCTGCGCATTCAGACGATCATCAACAGCGGCATCGGATACTACGACGCCCTGAAAGTCGGAGTACGACAGCGTTTCGCGAGCGGGCTGGCGCTGGAGGGGGATTACGTGTTCTCCAAGAACCTGACCAGCGGTTTCGCCTTTTACAATACCCTTAATCGCGAAAAGTCCATGGCAGTCAACCAGAACAACGATGATTTCCAGGCCGACGTGAGGGGACCCTCTGAAATAGACGCCCGTCACGCGCTCGCCCTGAACTATAGTTGGGAGCCCCACTTCCGCGGCGGCCCGGTGGGCTTGCTCAACTCGTGGCGCTTTTCAGGCTCGACCGTTTTCCGCACCGGCAACTGGTTCAATCTCACCACCAATTCGGACGCTCCAGGGTTTGGCAACGTGGACGGCGAATCGGACGACCGGCCCAATATCCTCCGACCGGAAATCCTTGGGACCGGCTTCGACGATCCCGACACCTCGGAGTCGATTCTGAATCCTGCGTTCTTCGACTCGATCATGCCCCCCGGAGGCCGCGGCAACCTGGGAATGCGCGTTTTCCGCAAACACGCGCTCAACAACACCAATTTTTCCGTCAGCCGCACCTTCCGCCTGAACGACGGCGTGCGCCTGCAACTTCGTTCCGACTTCTACAACCTTTTCAACCATCCGCAATTTGAGCGCCCGGGCGACGTCCTCCCCTCTCCGGTCTTCGGGAAGATCATCGACACGCAGAACAAGGGCAGGGTCGTTCAGCTGATGGCGAGGTTCGACTTCTGATTTCGGCCGCCGTTTGTGCGGAAGGCCAAAAACCACTGGAGGACGGTTTTGACCCACTCGCGCCTGCTTTCGTCGCTGTTCGTCGTCTGCTCGTTGGTCCTCTCGGCCGAACCGCCCAACCCGGGGTACTGGCCACAGTGGCGAGGCCCGTTCTTGAACGGGATGGCCCGGGGGGGCGCACCGAGAGAATGGAGTAATACCAAGAACGTCAAGTGGAAGAGGGCCATCGCAGGGCTTGGGTTTTCGACTCCCGTCATCTGGGGCAACAGGATCTTCCTGACCACGGCGGTGCCAACCGGGAAAGTCGTCGCCCCGACGGCCGCCGAAAAGGACGCGGCGCCGGCGCGGCGCAGCGCCAACGGGGGTTTCGGAGGCGGCGCGGAACAGAGGTTCCTCGTGCTCTGCCTCGATCGGCGCAGCGGGGACGTGCTCTGGGAGCGCCCGGCGATAACCGCGGTGCCGCATGAGGGGCACCACCAAACGTACGGGAGTTTTGCCTCGAATTCGGCGGTGACGGACGGCAGCCGCGTGTATGCCAATTTCGGATCACGCGGACTCTATTGCTATGACTTCGGCGGGGCCTTGCTCTGGAAGAAGGACCCCGGCGTGCTTCTGCGTATGCGAAACGAGTTCGGCGAGGGGGCAGGCACCGCGCTTGTCGACGACCGCCTCATCGTGGCCTTCGACCAGGAAGTCGGCTCCTTCATAGCGGCCTTTGACAAAAAGGACGGCCGCGAGCTATGGCGCACCCCGCGGGACGAGGTTAGCGCCTGGTCGACGCCGCTCGTGGTCGAACATGGCGGGTTGAAGCAGGTCGTCGTCAGTGCGACAAAAAAGACCAGGTCGTACGAAGTCCAAACCGGGCGCCTCATATGGGAGTGCGGAGGGCTTGGTGCAAATGTGATCCCTGCGCCGGTCTATCAACACGACCTGGTCCATGTGATGAGCGGACACCGCGACCCCAGACTGATGGCTATCCGGCTCGGGCGTGAGGGCGATCTTACCGGCACCGATGCGGTGGCCTGGTCGCACACACGTGGTATGTCCTACACCCCGTCGCCCGTGATGCACGAGAACAGACTCTATACCGTGACCGACAGCGGCATGCTCAGCTGCTTCGATGCGACGACGGGGCAGCCTTTTTATCAGCAGAAAAGGCTGACCATCCCGGATAGCTACAAGGCTTCCCCGATCGGTGCGGACGGCATGCTGTACCTGGCGAGCGAGAATGGCGTCGTCACGCTTGTCAGAATGGGCGGCACATTCGAGGTCGTGGGCACCAACACTCTGGACGGCCAGATGTTTGTCGCATCGCCGGTGGTTGCGGCAGGCGAACTGTTCCTGCGCAGCAAAACGCACCTGTTCTGCATTAGCGAGGGTACCGCGAAAGCGCCACGGTAGCTCCAAGGGCGCCGGAAGCTCCCCGGAGACGGTGCGCACCGAGGGGGATCGGGGCGGGGGGTTCTGTGGTAACCTCCGGGCGGCTATGACGCACTCGCAACCTTCCACGATGACCGGGTTGAGACGGCGGTTGCGGTGCCCGGTCTGCCGCGCGAGCCTCGTGTGGGGAGGGGAAGGGGCGTGCATCGACTGCCCCTGCGGCGCCACCTATCCGGTGCTTCCCGGCGTGGTGCCGGTGCTGCTCGTGCCGGAGCAGCGCGTAAAATTTGACGCCCTACTGACGGCCGATGAGGGGGGACGCCGGATGGCGGCCGAGTACCGCCGGCACGGCAGCTGGCGCGCCCGCGTGCGCGGCTGGCTGCGGCCACCCTCCATCGTCTACGACGCAAACACCGCCCGCCGCTTCTCCTGGATCTACGACACCCACGGCCCCGAAACGGTCATCCTCAGCATCGGTGGCGGCCCCGGCCGGGAGAATCCCCGGGCCGTCAATCTCAATGTGGACGCTTTCGACTCGGTCGACATCGTGGGCGACGGGGCGAATCTGCCGCTGGAGGATTGCTCGGTCGACACCGTCACCTGCAACGCCGTCATCGAGCATGTTCCCAACCCGAA
The DNA here is from genome assembly GCA_963773605.1 of uncultured Acidobacteriota bacterium. Taxonomy (GTDB): domain Bacteria; phylum Acidobacteriota; class UBA6911; order UBA6911; family UBA6911; genus CAVZBT01. Next base: position 1,543,065 of record CAVZBT010000012.1, on the reverse strand, counting down.
TGCGGTCGTCGCCGAGATGCACCGGGTGCTGAAGCCGGGCGGCTATGCACAGCTCATGATCCCGTTTGTCTTCCCGTACCACGCGTACCCCGGGGACTACCAGCGCTACAGCCGTTCCGGCGTCCTCGAGCTCACCCGCGAATTCGAGCTGGTCGAGCTTTCGGTCCTCACCGGCCCCACCTCGACGATGCTCGTCCTCTTGCGCGAGTACCTGCGCATCCTGGTTCCGGGCGGCAACCGGCCGGCGGCCCGGCTCCTGCTCAACGGCTTGTCGGGGTGGCTGACCTTCCCGTTCAAGTATCTGGATGTGTGGTTGAACCAAAAGCCGGATGCGGCGATCATGCCCGCGGCTTTCTATTACCTGGGCCGGAAGAGATAATCCGGGGCGGCGCGCCCGATCGTTGCCCGTCAGGTCGCTGGCGGGTCATTGGGGATGGCTCGCGCACCGGCACGCGAGAGCCGATTAAGATTTAAGCGAATTGTGGGGATTCGGTCGATATGGTGGGGGACGGCTCGAAGGTTTCTTCAATGGATGAACCATTCGCCGTGGCAGCCTTTGCCAAAGAAGAACTGCGTGAATTCACTGTGAGGCCCTCGGCATGGATCCTGAAACCGCCGCGCTGTCGACCGAAACAACGGATGCCGGGGAGCCGGGGCGGCCGTGGGTGCGCAATCCTGATCTCTGGGCTTCACTGCTGCTTGTTTCACTGGGGATCCTGTTTTTCGCCGATCTCCTGTTTACCGCCAAGAACTTCTATTTCCGGGACATTCTGAACTTTCATTATCCCCTGCGGAAGGTGCTGATCGATTCCTATGCCCGCGGCGAGTTCCCTCTGTGGAACCCATACATCTATCTCGGACAGCCGATGTTGGCCAACCCCAACTACATGGCATTCTACCCAACGAACCTGTTTCATCTCTTTCTGCCGTTCAACTATGCCTTCAAACTCCACTTCATCATCCATCCCATCCTGGCAGGCGTCGGTGTGTACTTCCTGCAACGCAGATTGGGCATTGCACCCTTGGCCTGTCTAGGCGGTTCCGTCGTCTACGAGTTTTCCGGGGTCGTCCTTTCGTTTCTGAATCTATACAATTTCGTCCCTGCCGTCGCGCTTCTTCCGTGGATCGGCTGGGCATTCCTGGCCGCACTGCAGACACCGACCCGGCGTCGCGTACTGCTCTTCGGATTACTGCTGGCTCTCCAGATACTCTGCATGGACGTTTTCATTGCCCTTGGTGACGTGCTGTTGCTGACGGGCCTTGCGGCAATCGACTTATTGTCGCACCCGCACCGGGGACGGCGGTTGAAGGTGACACTTGGTGTCGGCCTGATCGGAGGAGTGTTCGCCGCCGGGCTCGCCGCGGTTCAAATCCTGCCCACCCTGGAGTTGGTGCCGAGATCTGTGCGCGGGGCCGGTTATGACTTCGCCAGCGTGACCCAGTGGTCCATGCACCCTATGGACTTCGCGAACATACTGATCCCGAACTTCTTCGGGAATCCCTACACGATCGGTCTGAGAGGGTATTGGGGGGAAGCCTTTCATTCCGGCAGGGAAGGGTACCTTGTATCGTTCTTTGTCGGAATCGGAGCGTGCCTCGTTGCTGTTCTGTCGTTCTTCACGGAACGGAGGAGAATCCAGCTGACCGTTTTGCTGATAGCGCTCCTTGGGGCACTTATCGCGCTGGGCCGATTCAATCCGGCGTGGGAGTGGCTCTACCAATATGTCCCGATATTTCGCGCCGGCAGATACCCTGTCAAGTTTGCCCTTCCGTCGGCGCTTGCGTTCGCGCTCCTCGTGTCATTGGGCCTGGAAGTGCTGGGCACCGCTCTGGAGCGCAGGGGCCGCCATGGCAGATTGGTGACCATCTTTGGGGTGGCATGCCTTGCCATCGGTGCCTGCCTTTGGGCGTATGCCGTCCATAGTCCGGGTGCTGCCGGCTACTTTCTGGAAGTCATAAGTGCCAACCTGCTCCCCGACCTTGCGCAAGCGAAGAACCTGTCGTCAATTTCGGCCCAGTTGGCCGCAGGACTGCGATGGGGCGGTACCTTCAGTGCCCTCCTTGGCCTGGTCGTGCTTGTTTCACCGGCTTTGAGACGACCGAACGCGATCGCCGCGCTGATCGTCTTCTCCGTGTGTGCTGAGATCCTCCCACAGAATCTGCGGCTGGTGCCCCTGCTCTCGGATGCCGACATGAGTGACGTGCCTGACGTCAACGCTTATCTGAGTCAGCTCGAGGGACAGCCGTTCCGTGTTATGGCCGCGGAGGGTCCCGATATGGCCTACAGGCTGTTTGCGCCCAACGATTCGATTGCCTGGACTTCTCTTTTTGCGCGCAGAGTGGGACTCCCCTTCTACGGGATGATGAATCGCATTCAGTACTCGCTCTACGTGCCGGTCGACGGATTGACCACCATGGAGAGCCATCAACTCTTTCAGGCGTTCAGGACCACGGGAGGGTTCGAGAATCCGGAGCTGCTGCCACGAATCAACGCCCGCTACGCTGTCACCGTGAGCCCTGTCACCGCTCCCGCCGCGCGTCTGGAGGCGACGTATGACACGGGCTCTGATCTGAAGCTGCGAGTTTATCGCTTGGATGGCGCTCTGGATCGGGCGTACTTCGTGCCGGGGGCGCGCACCGCCGCTTCCCCTGAAGAGGCGTTGCGCAGCCTGCTGGATGCGCGCTTTCCGATTCGTGAATGTGCCGTTGTCGAAGCCGGAGCACCGTCAGTTCGGGAGGGCGCCCACGCCTCAGGGGAGGCAAAGGTAGTCGAGTATGCAAGCCACTCCGTCTCATGTGAGACGAACTCGAGCGTGCCGGGTTACCTCGTCCTGCTCGACAGCTACTATCCCGGCTGGGTTGGTTACGTGGATGGACACAGGGCCCCGGTGTGGCGTGCGAACTACGCCTTCCGTGCTGTCGAGATTCCGGCCGGCCGGCACAGGGTTGAATTCCGATACCGGCCGTTGAGCCTCTATGTGGGTCTGGCGCTGACGATAATTTCGCTGATTACGGCAGCCGTGGTTCTCGGTATGCGCTGCGGCCGGAGTCTCTGATCGAAACGCGGGCCAAAAGCAAAAAAAAAGCGCGGCCTGCGTTGCCGCAGACCGCGCTTAAAGACAAACAGTTCCGGTTACGGAGCAGCCGAGGCGATCGGCGAATGAGCAACCGCTGTGGAAGGTACGGTAGTCCCCCATCTTACCACCTGGTCCATACCGATTTCATAATCGTAGCGGCTGATTCCAGCCTGGTGCGTTGCATAGAATCCGAAGCTGGCTGGCTGGGTACCGCCCACAACCAGGCTCGTGTTAGGATCCGTGATCGCCGTATTCTCGCTGTAGGTATATCCATTGAGCAAGGCGCCAGCAGTGTTAAACCTGGAATCAACGAATCCTCCTGCCACCAAATCGGTGAGCAGTCCGTACTGCTGGTTAGTCGTGGCTGCATAGGCGATCTGGGCCGAGCCAAGCGTGCGCAGGCTCTGGATCGCGCCGGCCTCGTTGGCGGCCTGTCTCGACGTTAACAGACTGGGGACAGCAATCGCCGCGATGATGGCGATAATCGCTACGACGATCAAGAGCTCGACGAGCGAAAAGCCCTGTTCGTTCTTCATTGAAACTTCTCCTCTCCTAGGGGTGGAAACGTTCAACGTGCGTTAACGCCCTGATAGGAGCAATCGGTGTGCCATAGTGCCGGGTGCTAACCGGCTGATCTCATTCCAACCGCAAACCTCGCGTTATCAGTAATATAATTCAGGCCACTTTGCTATTTCGGTGCGCGCCTTCATCGCCTGAAGGCGATCCGGGTAATGATCGCCATCAAAGCGTTGCTGAAAAGCGTCAACCTGCGTCTTTCGCAGCAGTGAGCTCCGTCGGACGCTGGCTACCGGCGGAAGGTGGCGGGGTCGATGCCGAGGGTTTGAATCTTATGGCGCAGCGAGGGGTAGGTCAGACTGAGATGCTGGGCGGCGAGCGTCTGGTTGCCGTCGAGTTCGCTCAGGGTCTTGCAGATGAGGTTCCGCTCGAGATCGGCCAGGAATTCGCCCAAGTGGAACGGCCCGTCGGGGAGTGGAACAGAGTCGCGTGCGACGGAGGGTGGCGAGTTGAGCAACACCGCCTCGGGCAGCCTCTCGCGCTGAATTGAGTCGGTCGTCTCCAGGGCGACGGCGCGCTCGATCGTGTTCTCCAGTTCGCGGACGTTGCCGGGCCAGGTGTACGCTTCAAGGCAGCGCAGCGCCTCAGGGGAGATACCGGAGATTCGTTTGCCCGCTCTTTCCGTGTGGGTCCTGCAGAAATGGGCGGCCAGCAGGCTCGATGTCCTCCGAGCGCTCGCGCAGGGGCGGCAGGTGGATGGTGATGACCGCGATCCGGTAATACAGATCCTCGCGAAACAGAGCCTGCTGAATCGCAGACTGCAGATCGCGGTTTGTCGCCGCGATCACCCGCACGTCGACCGGCACCTGGTTGTGTGCCGCCCAGCGGGCGCAGTTTTCGCTCCTGGAGCACCCGGAGAAGCTTCACCTGCATCGCGGGCGTCATTTCGCCGATTTCGTCGAGAAAGATCGATCCGCCGTCGGCCACTTCGAACAGCCCTTTCCGGTTGGTCGTGGCGCCCGTGAAAGCCCCCCTGGAGTAGCCGAACAGCTCGCTCTCGAGAAGCGTCTCCGGAAATGCTCCGCAGTTGATGGATACGAATGGCCCGCCTTTGCGCGCCGAAGCTTCGTGGATGGCCCGGGCGACCAGTTCCTTGCCCGGTGCCGCTCTCGCCGGTTATCAGCACGGTGCTTTCCCCCGCTGCGACGGTTCCGATCGTGCGGTAAACCTCGAGCATCCTCGGGCTTCTACCCACGATACGGGTGCGGTGCAGCGCCTGAAACAGCTTTTGGCTCTGGCGCGCCTGCGTGTCCGTTTCCGCCGGAGCATCGTCTGCCTTGGCGCGTTTGTTTTCGAGCGCGTGGCGTATGATTTTCCTGATCTCCTCCATCCTGAACGGCTTGGTCAGGTAGTCGAAGGCGCCGTGCTGGAGAGCCTCGATGGCCGTGTCCGTGGTCGCAAAAGCGGTGATCATGATGAAGACGGTCTCGGGCGCGATCTGACGGGCCTGCTTGAGAAGTTCCACGCCGGAGATGTCGGGCATTCGGATGTCGGAGATGACGATATCCACCGCCCGGTCCCGCAGCGTCGCAAGCGCGGCCCGGCCGGAGAGCGCCTTGTGCACCTCCATGCCGTCGTCCTGGAGTGCCATTTCGAGAACCTCGATGATGTTGGGCTCGTCGTCGACGAGAAGAACGGATTTCATGTGTTCTAGTGCACCCTGGTATCCGACGCGGCATGGCCTTCCGGGGGAAGGGAAACCATCACCCTGGTGCCGCGCCCCTTTTCGCTGTCTATCGAAATGCTTGCCCTGGTGATCCTGCAGGATCTGAAACGTGATGCTGAGCCCCAGTCCTGTCCCACCTGCGAAACCGGAATGGAACGGCTGGAAGAGCTGTTCCTGATCCTCGCGGGTCATCCCGACGCCCTCGTCCTCGAAGATGACCCGGCGCCGCCTTCGACCGGTTTGCGCGCGCTGATCGTGAGGGTGCCGCCGTCCGGCATCGCGCGCAGCCCATTCTGGGTGATGTTCCAGAACACCTGGCGCAATTGATCCGGATTGCCGAACACCGGGATCTGCGCCGCCTGGATCCTCAGCAGCACGGAGTGTTTCTTCGTCACATCCGGATTGTTCTGCAGGAGAGTCACCGAGTCCTTCAGCAGCGGTACGAGGTCCATGTGCCGGCGCGCGTACTTTCCCGGTCGCGCGAACAGGCAGGAAATCCTCGACGAATTTGTTCAGTCGGTCGCTTTCGCGAATGAGGATGTCGAGCAGCCGCTCGTCCTCGCCTTCGGCAGCATGAGGTGCGACCGCAACAGCTCGACCGAGCCGCGCATCGAGGTCAGCGGGTTCCGAATCTCATGGGCAATGCCGGCCGCCATACGGCCTACCGCCGCCATCCGGTCCTTGACCCGGATCTCCTCTTCGAGCCGCTTGATGTCCGTCAGATCCTGGAACGACAGGATGTACCCGAGCAGCTCGTGCCCATGATCGACCAGGGGCGAGACGCTGAAGCCGAGGAACCGGCGCGCCCCGCTCGGCAGCAGGATCCATTCCTCGTGGCGCAGCGGCCGCGCATCTCTGAAACAGGTCCGTGGAAGTGATTTTGTTCCAGAGCTCTTTTCCGAACATCGACTGGACGGGCGTGAACGAGCGCCTGCCCGCTGCGACGTTCCGTCAGCTCCTCGGCCGTGCTGTTGAACACGGCGATCTGCCCGTGCAGATCGGTCGTGACCAGGCCGCTGCGGATGCTGCTGACGATGTGCTCGTTGAGCCGCTGCAGCTGTCTCAGCGAATCGATCTTCTCTTCCAGTTCTTCCTGGACCGCGTGCAGCCGGTCCGAGAGGTGGATCCCGAGAAAGGCGACGGCAAAGAAGCCGAATGCGTGCGCGGCGACGCGGTAACCGATCGGCTTCAATGCCATGCCGGTGCCGGTTCCCGCCGGAGAGGCGCAGACGTTCGGCAACAATCAGCGCCGAATAAAGTATGGCGCTCAGACGCTGCGGTCAGCTTGGCGCCGCTGCGCCCCACTAGGATCAGGCTGCAGTAAATGATGATCAGCAGATAAAAGGAGACGAATGCGCTCTCGACGCCGCGCGTGTGCGCGACCAGCGCCGTGGTCAGGAACAGGTCCACACCGATCTGGAGATACACCTGGGGCAGCAGCCACCGGTTGGTCCACCAGAGCGCGAGGTAACTGATGGTCAGGCTGATCGTGAGCAGGTTGAAAAACGGCAGCGACGGGAACGGCCCCAGCCGCGACGGGAGTATGCCCAGGGGATCGGCGAGATTCAGGGCAAGAAACAGGATGACGGCGCGCACGCCGATAAGCCACAGCAGTCTCCTGCTCAGCTCATCGGTGTGCGCCGTCGCCGCAGCCCCGAGCCCGCGTTCCGCGGCGCTCCCGTGCGACAGAATTTCCGAAACAGGTAAGGTCTTAGCCACCGGACAGCACCTGGATCAGTTTGAACATCGGCATGTACATCGAGATCACGATGCCGCCGACGATGACGCCCAGCACGACCATCAGGATCGGTTCCAGGATGACGAGGAGGTTGTTGACCACGACGTCGACCTCCTCCTCGTAGTAATCGGCGACCTTGACCAGCATGGTGTCCAGTTCGCCCGTCGATTCGCCCACCGAGACCATCTGGGTCACCATCGGAGGGAAGAACTTCGACTGCTTCATCGGCTCGGTGATCGTTTTCCCTTCTTCGATCTTCCGGCGCACCTGGCGCACGACCTCCTCGAGGACCGCGTTGCCGGCGGTCTTCGCCGTGATCTCCAGACCCTCGAGGATCGGGACGCCGCTCGACAGCAGCGTCGCGAGCGTGCGGGTGAAGCGCGCGACGCCGATCTTGCGCAGGATGTCGCCGAGGATCGGAACGCGCAGCAGCAGCGTGTCGATGGAGAGCTTCCCCTTCTCCGTCCGGTAATAGCTCCGGAGCGACACGACGGCCACGATCAGCGCCAGCGACGATGAAGAGGAAGTAGCTTTCGAGGAAGTGTCGAGAGGGCGATGCACCACGCGGGTCATGCAGCGGCAGTTCGACGTTGAACCCCTCGAACAGGGTCCGGAAGACGGGGACCACCTTCCAGAGGATGATGCCGACGACGACGACCGCGATGCTGAGGATGAGCACCGGGTAGATCAGCGCCGAACGCAGCGCCCGTTTCAGTTTGACGATTTTTTCGATGAACACCGACAGGCGCTGGAGGATCGTGTCGAGGATGCCGCCCGCCTCGCCGGCCGCGATCATGTTGGTGAACAGCGAGTCGAACACCGTCGGGTGGCGGGCCATGGCGTCCGCCAGCGTGCGAGCCCGCTTCGACGTCGCCGCGCACCTGCTCCAGCGTTTCCTTGAAGGCCGCGTTCGAATGCTGCTGGCCGATGGCATCGAGGCACTGGACCAGCGGCAGACCGGCGTCGAGCATGACCGAGAACTGCCGGGTGAAGATGGCGACCTCGGCCTGGGAGACCTTGCGCCGGAATGAGAAGTTGAACGATTGCGGTCCTTCTTCTCCTTGATGCTGATCGGGGCGACCTGCTCCCGGCGCAGGACGGCGGCGAGCGCCTGGGCGCTGTTGGAGAACCGCTCGCCGGCCACGCTCTCGTTCGTGCGGAGGTTACGTCCGCGAAAAGTGATACACTGGCATAACGGCCTTTCAGGGTCAGCGGCTGACGCTTCCGACCGGTTCCGGGCGCCGCGGGCGCGCGGCGCCGGCGGTGAGGTTCAGCCCGACTCCACGGTGGATCAATTCCTGCAACTCATCCGGATTGGAGGACTTGTTGGCGGCGTCCTCCGACGTGATCTGCCTGGTCAGCACGAGATGCGCCAGGGACTGGTTGAACGTCTGCATCCCGTACTTCTCCTGACCGGTCTGCATCGAGCTGTAAATCTGGTGAATCTTGTCTTCCCGGATCAGATTCCGGACGGCACTGTTCGGAATCAGGATCTCCATGGCCATGCAGCGGCCGGATCCGTTGGAGCGGGGGATGAGGGACTGGCAGAGGATGCCCTCCAGCACCATGCTCAGCTGCGCCCGGATCTGGGGCTGCTGGTTGGCCGGAAAGATGTCGACGATGCGGTTGATGGTCGCCGCGGCGCTGTTGGTGTGCAGCGTGGCGAGCGTGAGGTGGCCCGTTTCCGCGATGCGCAGGGCGGCTTCCACCGTCTCGAGGTCGCGCATTTCTCCGATGAGCACCACGTCCGGGTCCTCGCGCAGCGCGACGCGCAGGGCGTCCGCGAACGAATGCGTGTCGTTGTTCACCTCGCGCTGGTTGACCAGGCAGTTCTTGTGCGAGTGGAGGAACTCGATCGGGTCTTCGATCGTCAGGATGTGTTCGTTGCGCTCGCGGTTGATCTTGTCGATCATGGCCGCCAGCGTCGTCGATTTCCCGCTGCCGGTCGGCCCGGTCACCAGGATGAGGCCGCGGGGCTTGTCGCACAGCTTTTCGACCACGGCCGGCAGCCCGAGCGCCTCGAAGCGACTTGATCTCGAACGGGATCGCGCGGAAGACCGCCGCCGACGGCGCCGCGCTGGGTGAAGATGTTGGCGCGGAACCGGCACAGGTCCTTGATGCCGAAGGAAAAGTCGTATTCCCACTTCTCCTCGAACGCGTGCTTCTGGCTGTCGGTCATGACGCTGTAGGCGAGCCGCTTGGTGTCGGCCGCCGTCAGCGACGGCATGTCGAGCGGCCGCAGTTTCCCGTCGACGCGCACCTGGGGCGGAGTTCCGATCGTGAGGTGGAGGTCGGAGCCCCCTGCCTGGATGAGCTTCTGAAGCATTTCGGCCAGCGTAATCATAGTGTGCACCTGCTCAGTTCAGTACCGATTCGCGCAACACTTCGTCGAGCGTGGTCATGCCCGCTTTGATCTTGGTGAGCCCGCTCTGACGCAGCGTCAGCATCCCCTCTTCCACCGCCTTGCGCTTGATCTCGCGGGCCGAGGCGCCCACCAGGATGAGTTCCTGGATGTTCTCGGAGATCTCCATGACCTCGTAAAGTCCGACACGCCCCTTGTAGCCCGTGTTGTTGCAGGTCTTGCAGCCCTCGTCCCTTGAATGTCTGGATGTTCTTGGCCTCCTCCTGCTGGAACCCGATGTTGACCAGCGCCTGGATCGGCGTTTTGACCTCGGTCTTGCAGTCGGGGCAGATCTTGCGGATCAGGCGCTGGGCGCAGATCAGGTGGACCGACGTGGCCACCAGGAAAGGCTCGATCCCCATGTTCAGCAGGCGCGAGATCGTCGACGGGGCGTCGTTGGTGTGCACGCTCGACAGCACCAGGTGGCCGGTGAGCGCCGCCTTGATGGCGATCTCGGTGGTCTCGAAATCGCGGATTTCGCCGACCAGGATGATGTTCGGGTCCTGGCGCAGGAAGGAGCGCAGCGCGGCGGCGAACGTGAGCCCGATCTGTTCCTTGATCTGGACCTGGTTGATGCCGCGGAAGTTGTATTCGACCGGGTCTTCCGCCGTCATGATGTTGGTCTCGGGCGTGTTCAGGCGGTTCAGAGCGGCATAGAGCGTCGAGGTCTTGCCGCTGCCGTCGGGCCGGTCACCAGCACCATGCCGTACGGTTTCAGAATGCCCGCCTCGACCCGCTTGAGCGAGACTTCCTCGAACCCGAGCTTGCTCATGTCGAGCGGCAGGTTGTCGCGGTCGAGGATGCGCATGACGATCTTTTCGCCGAACAACGTCGGCAAGCGTCGAGACGCGGTAGTCGATCTCCTTTCTCTTCGTGTCGAAGCGTCGTGCGGATCTTGATGCGGCCGTCCTGCGGCAGGCGCTTTTCCGAGATGTCCATCTTCGCCATGATCTTGATGCGCGAGGTGATCGCATCCTTCAGGCGCAGCGGCGGGTTCATCATGTTGTACAGGATGCCGTCGATCCGGAAGCGAACGCGGAAGTCCTTCTCGTAGGGCTCGATGTGGATGTCGCTCGCCCCCTTTTTCAGCGAATCCGAGAGGATCAGGTTGACCAGCTTGATGATCGGGGCCTCTTCGCTCGAGCGCTGCAGCTGATCGATCGAGACTTCCTCGTGTCTCGCCGCTGGCCTCCAGGTCGAGCTCGAAGCTCTCCTTCTCCCCCTGGGCGATCTCGTCGTAGACCTTCTTCAGTTCGATCGAGTGCACGGTGCCGTAGTACTTCTCGAGCGCCTCCTGGATCGAGGCTTCCGAGGCGACCACCGGCTCGACGTTGAAGCCCGTCATGAACTTGATGTCGTCCATGGCGAAGACGTTCGTCGGGTCGGCCGTGGCGATCGTCAGCGTGCTGCCGACGCGGCTCAGCGGCACGATCAGGTACTTTCTGCGCCGTTTCGACCGGAATCAGCTTGATGACGGAGGGATCAATCTCGAAGTAGGAGAGATTGATCGACGGGACGCCGTACTGGCGGCTCAGCACCGAGGTGATGTCGTCGTCGTCGACAAAGCCAAGCCCGATCAGGACGGAGCCGAGACGGCCCCCGTTCTGTCGCTGCTGTTTCAGCGCGGTATCGAGCTGCTCGGCCGTGATGAAATTTTCCCTGTACCAGGAGTTCGCCGATTTGTGATGGCATTGCCTAGGGCGCCTTGCGCAAGAGGATGTCGATGCTTGTGGTTACGAAAAGCAACACGCTAATCCAGCCGTTGACGGTGAAAAACGCGGTGTTGACCCGCCTCAGGTCCGACGGCCGCACCAGGCTGTGCTCCCAGGCCAGCAGCGCGGCCACGACCGCGAGACCGGCCAGGCTGATCGCCCCGAGGCCCTCCCTGAGAAAGAGGAAGGCGAGCAGCGCGACCATAACCAGGTGCAGAAAGCCGGAGATCCAGAGGGCCCCCGCGATGCCGAAGCGTTTCGGGATGGAGTGCAGCGGTTCGCGCCTGTCGAACTCGATGTCCTGACATCCGTAGATGATGTCGAAGGCGGCTACCCACAACACGACGGCCAGGCCGAGGAGCAGCGGCGTCGCCGAAAGGCTCCCGCGGACCGCAATCCACGCCCCGATCGGGGCGCACGAAAGAGCGATGCCCAGGAACACGTGACTCAGCCAGGTGAATCGCTTCGTGAACGAGTAGAAGAACACGATCGCCAGGGCCAGCGGGCTGAGCCGGAAGGCCAAGGGGTTCAGCCGGTATGCCGCAAACACCAGGAGCGCGGCCGAGGCGGCCGTAAACAGCACCACGTACGTTTTGCTGACCAGGCCCGCGGGCAGCGCCCGCGCCGCCGTGCGTGGGTTGCGGGCATCAAACGGAAGATCGATCAGTCTGTTGAACGCCATCGCAGCACTCCGGGCACCCAGCATGGCCAGCAATATCCACCCGCACTGATCGGCACGAGGCAGACCGTTCGCTCCGAAAAAAGCGCCCATAAAGGCGAAAGGGAGCGCGAAAAGCGTGTGCTCGATCTTCACCATCTCGAGCGTGATTTTCAGTTTTCTCAGCAAAAGAGCACCGTGCAGGCTCGCTCGCCCTGGCCGGGGAACGAACCGGGGAAAAGGCCCCTGCCGGCAAAGGGTGACTGCACTTCTGCTTAGTTATCGGCAGGAGGTCGTTAATTATTGAATGATTTTATTCCGCTCAGGCGTCTGGCAAGTGCAACAAAATAAAAGAATAGCAAAACCTAGTTCCCCCGCCTGGGTCGATTCGTCCCCCTCCACCCTGCTCCAACCCCGCAAGGCTGCTTTGAGCCATGGATTATTTGCGGGATGCCTAATAGTGTGACATGGTATCCAGCGGCCCTGGGATGTTGCTGAACCGGTGGATTTCTCCACCACCCGTGCCGTAGCTCATCGGGGTGGGGACGGGCCGGCCCCCGCCCACTCTGGAGAGGTTCGTGATACGCATTCAGTCCATTCAACTGCGCGAGATCCGCCTGCCGCTCGTGCATTACTTCGAGACGAGCTTCGGCCGGACGTCGGTGCGCAGAATCATCCTGGTCACGGTCCGTTCCGACGACGGCGCGATCGGATGCGGGGAGTGCACCGCTGCCGAAGATCCGTTCTACAACAGCGAAACCACCGAGACCGCGTGGCACATGCTGTGCGATTTCATCGTCCCCAGGCTCCTCGACCGCGAACTGGAACGCGCCGCGGAAGCGGCACGGGTGCTGGTGCCGATTCGGGGCAACCGCATGGCGCAGGCGGCGCTCGAGACGGCGCTCTGGGACCTCGAGGCGCGCCGCACGGGCCTGCCGCTCTACCGTCACATCGGCGGCGCGCGCGACGAGATCGAGTGCGGCGTGTCTATCGGGATCCAGGGCTCCATCGGCCAGCTGGTCGACAAGGTCCGGGAGGAAGTAAGCCGGGGTTACAGGCGCGTTAAGATCAAGATCAAGCCCGGCTGGGAGCGGGAGCCGCTGCGCGCCATCCGGGCCGAGTTTCCCGATATCCCCCTGATGGCCGACGCCAACTCCGCGTTCACGCTGGCAGACCTGCCTCTCCTGCAGGAACTCGAGCGCTTCAACCTCATGATGATCGAGCAGCCTCTCGGTCACGACGACATCGTGGACCATGCGGTGCTGCAGCGGCAGATGGCCACGCCGGTCTGTCTCGACGAATCGATTCACACGGCAGAGGATGCGCGCAAGGCCGTCGAGATGGGGAGCTGCCGCATCATCAACGTGAAGCTCGGCAGGGTGGGAGGTTTTTCCGAGGCGCTCAGGATAAACGACTACTGTCGCAGGAACGGCGTCCCGATCTGGTGCGGGGGGATGCTGGAAAGCGGCGTCGGCCGGGCGCACAACATCGCCATGTCAACCCTGTCCGGTTTTGTGCTCCCGGGGGACGTGTCTGCCAGCAGGCGGTACTATGCGGACGACACGATTGTGCCCGCCGTCGAGGTCACCCCGCACGGGACGATCCGGGTTCCGCAATCTCCCGGTATCGGGTATGCCCTGAACGAGCCTCGCATCGAGCAGGCGACTGTCCGGACCCGTGAGTTCGTCCGCCGGCAGAGCGGAGGTGTCCATGCCTGACCGGATCGTCGGGATCCTCGGCGGTATGGGGCCGGCCGCAACCGCCGACCTTTTCTCGGAGATCATCCGTTTGACTCCCGCCCGAGTGGATCAGGACCATATCCGGGTGTTGATCTACTCGAACCCGAAGATCCCTGACCGCACGAAGGCGATCATCGACGGCGGGGAGGACCCGGTGCCGGAAATGGCCGACTCCGCGCGGACGCTCGAGCGCGCCGGAGCCGGCATCCTGGCGATCCCGTGCAACAACGCGCACTGCTTCGTGCCACGGCTGCAGCGGGAAATTCAGATTCCTATCCTGAACATGATTGAAGAGACCTGCGATGCCCTGCGCTCAGAGTGGCCGCGGATCAGGAAAGCAGGCCTGCTGGCGGCCGACGGTACGGTGAGGAGCCGGATTTACGAAACGGTTTTCGCCCGCCGCGGCGTCGAAGTCATTGTCCCCGGGGAGGCCGACCAGGCGTGCGTTCGTGCCGCCATTCAGCGCGTCAAGAGCGGGATGCGCGACGTCGGCACGGCCGACGCCTTGTCCGCGGCCGGCGCGACCCTTGTCGCCCGCGGGGCCGAGGCCGTGGTCCTCGGCTGCACCGAGATACCGCTCGTCTTCGACCGGGCGGCGGCCGGCTACCCGACGGTCAATCCCACGCGGGTTCTGGCGCAGGCAGCCGTAGACTGGGCGCTCGGAGGCGCATGACGACTCGCCGCTACCGTGCCATCCTGCTCGATCTCGGCAAGGTCCTGGTGGATTTTGATGTCCGGGAATTCGGCCGCCGCGTTCTGCCCCGCACCGGCATCACCGGCGACGAGCTGCGCGCCATGATCGTCGCGGAAGACCTGGTCGTCCGGTATGAAACCGGGGCCGTGGGCGACGAGGAGTTTCATCGGGAACTCTGCCGCAGGATGAGGGCGGAAATCTCGTGGGCGGATTTTCACGAAGCCTGGACCTCGATATTCCTGCCGGAGCCGCTGGTGCCCGAAGGGGTCATCGAGGCGCTCGCCGCGCAGGCCCCGTTGTGGATCGTCTCCAACACCAACAAGGCGCACTTCGACTGCATTGCCGCCCGTTTCGGCTTTCTCCGGCATTTCCGCGGGTGGGTCCTGTCGTATGAGGTCGGTGCCGTTAAGCCGGACCCCCGCATATTCCAACTGGCCCTGCAACGGGCGGGGGTCGAGGCAGCGCGCAGCCCTGTTCGTCGATGACCGCGTGGAGAACGTTGAAGCCGCGCGCGCCCTGGGCATCGATGCCATTCGGTTTGGGGGACTGCCGGATTTTCGCAAGGAACTTGCGGCAAGGGGGCTGATTTAGGATTGGAAGCCGGAAGCCGGAAGCCGGAAGCCGCGTTCTCTCCGGCCTCCGGCTCCTGGCTTGGTTTACGGAATCCGGATGACGGGAAGGGCCGTCATGCCGGTGGCCGAGATGCGCAAGGCGACGGCGGGCACTGGATGGCTGGCCCTGATCTCCAGGTTCCCGTTCCCCTCGAAGCCCGGGAAAATCTGGTTCGTCCCCGAGATCAGATCGGCGCGCTGCGCGCCCGGTTCGAGGCTGACGGGGCCTTTCTCCAGGAGCGCTTCCGGGCCGGACGCCGGCTTGAGGCGATACTCCAGTTCCGCGGCATCGCTGCTGACATTGGCCACGGCAATTCCCGTGTTGTAGCCCTCTTCGTATTCCACGAACAGACAGAACTTGCTGTACGGGTCGGCCGCGGCCACGCCTACCTCGGTTTCCAGTCTGCCTGTTGCGGCGTCATGCTGCGCATAGATGATCACCCCGCCCACGCCGTGGTCTGCCGTAAGCGTCGCGTATCCCGTTTCCAATGCGCCCGAGGCGGACGCTTCCAGGAACGCCGTGCTCAGCGGCGGGAGCGTGAAGTTGTGGCTTGCCGCCAGCCGGCCTTCCAGGTTCACGGGCATCGGCGCCCCGCTGCCGCGGGTAAACCGGAGGTTACCCGCGGCGGCGAAGTAGCCGGGGTTGGTCAGGATGATGGTGGAGCGGTAGGATCCGTTCGCCTTGCCGGTGACGACCTGCGGGAAATACAGGGTGACGGGCTGAAACGCCTGGTTGATGCTGGTGGCCGGCAATGTCGTCAGAGTCCTCGGGGAGCTGCGCAGCGCTACCGCGGGCACGGGGGAATCTGCGAAGACCTGCAGGCTGCCGCGGAAGTTCGTGACGGTCGGGAAGAGCTGCCCCGCGCCGCTCACGAAAGTCGACATGTGGTGTCCGGGCGCAAGCGAGATCGTGCGGGTCGAGACGGTCTGTCCGGCCGTGTCGAGCAGCTTGAAATACAGGCTCACGGGGCGGGCGTTCCCCAGATTTGCGACGGCCACCCCGGTGTTGAACTCGCCCGTCACGTCGACAGGAAACGTAAAGAAGTCCATGCCTGTCGCGGCCACGACGCCGGCTTCCGTCATCAGTGCGCCACCGGCCTCATGCTGCGAGAAAACGGCGCTCCCACCCATGGGTACGCTGGACCTCAGGACCGCGTAGCCCGATGCGCCCGGGCCCGCCCCATCCGTCCTGACGACCCAGTTGCCGTGTGGCGGGATCGTGAAGAACGCGGTGTCTGAAGGAGCCTGTCCCTGGACGAAGGTGGACAGCAGCGGGGCGCCGTCGGAGTTGTAGAACGTGACGCTGCCGCTGGCCGGCAGATCGGAGTAGTTCACCAGCAGCAGAGTCGTGGTGAAGTACACGCCTCCGAACGAACCGTTGGCGATCTGCGGGAACCACAGGTCGTGGACCGCGTGGATGTGCAGCTCGTAATAACCCAAATCGTTCTTGGCGCTGCTCACGTACGGGTCTGCCCTGAACTGTCCGTTGGTGAATGCCGTCGAATACTGCGTGTTGTGGTAGACGGTGACGGCGACGTAGTAATTCCCGTCGCGTGGGACTTCGAATGAAAGGGCCGGGTCATCCGTGAAGCCGCTGTCGGGATCCTTGTTCGCCTCGGATTCGGCCAGCAGCTTGCCGGATTCGTCGAACAGGCCGACCCTGGCCCTGACGATGAGCTCCCAGCCCTCGTGCCCCTTGTGCTCCAGCGCATCGACATCCAGGGTGATCCTGTCGCCGCGCCGCGCCGCGAGCTTGTACCAGTCGATGTCGCCGAAGTACAGGAGGTGGGCCCCGTAAGTGTCGAAGGGCAGGGAAACCGCGGTGGCGGATTCCTGCGTGTCGTTCGGTTCGTACCTGTCCCCGATATAGACCCCGTCGAACGTGGTAAACAGGTAAATATAGTATGGGCCGGCGGTACCGCTCCCTTCCACGGGTTTGTTGCGAAAGGTTGTGGCGGCGGAAACCGACGCATAGTAGGTGCCAGTTGCCGGGACCTTCAGGTACACGATCGGATCGTCTTCGGCCCGGTTGCGACCCAGGTTGAACTCTTTATCGTTGTACTCGAGCAGGTTGCCCGCCCCGTCGTACAAGGCCACGATCGGCGCGAGGTCGGATCCTTGGGATACCGCCTGCACCCAGACCGTGACTTCCTGGCCCGCCCGGAGGTTGAACTTGTAGAAATCGATGTCCGTCGCCCCGCTGATCGTGCCGCCTCCGGACATAAACGGCAGCGAGAGCAGGGTGGCACCCTGCGGAGTGTCGTTCGGCTCGATGTCCTGGCCGAACGCGGCCGGGCCGAGCAGGATGAAGGCTGCGACCGCTATCCAGGGAAGCTTGTCGACTCTTGTGCGGCTCCACATGACAGTTCTGTCCGATCTAGCGGATGTCCATGTATAAACGGTTGGACGTGCCGCCGTTGTCCGGGTTTGTGACGCACACGGGGATTCTGCCGGCATACTGGATCAGCGACGCCGGGACTTCCACCCGAAGCTGGTGATCGCTGACGAAGTGCGTCTGCAGTACGGCGGAGTAAAAGCGCACCTGGGCGCCGTTTCGGAGGTTCGTGCCGTTGATCACGAGCGTAAACGACGGGCCTCCCGCAGCCACGGCCTCGGGTGTCATCGAAACCAGGAAGGGGTTGGCCGAGAAGTTGCCCTCGGCGATGAAGAAGCTGAGCCCCTCCGATTCGCCCCCGCCGGGTTGCGGGTTCGCGACCTCTACGACCCACTCGCCGAGGGATGTCGCAAAGTCGACGTCCATACTCGTGTACAGCTGCGTCGAACTCAGGAGCTGAAGTCCGCCGGTCCCGAATTCGGGCAGGGGGTAGGTGCCCGCCTTGTAGATCCGGACGAGCGTCTGCGGGCCGAAGTTGGTGCCCGTGACGACGACGGGCATCGAGAACTTGCCCGAGACGTCGAGTGCGGTCGCGGAGCCGGGGATCACGGACGTGACCGTCGGCTGCAGCCCTTCGACCTTGAAGAACACCGCTTCCGAACTGGCCAGCGACGGGTCGGGATTCTGCACCCAGATCTGGGCAAAGTCGGAGCTCACGAGCAGTTCGGGGGGCACCTTGGCATAGAGGTGAACGGCCAGACAGTACGCGTCGTTCTCGCAGTAGCTGGTGACCAGGGCGCGGTCGTTGAAATAAACGATTGCCCCGCGCCTGAAGCCCCAGCCGAACACCTCGATATCCAGCGCTCCCGAGCCGGGCTCCAGCCTGGCCGAGACGGTGTTCGGCGACACGCTTTCCACGGCCGGTGCGGGGTAGAAGACGGTCAGCAGCTGAATGTTCGATTCGACGTTGGCCGGGTACGGGTTTTCCACCGTAATCGGGAAAATGCCGCCGTGGACGAAGTACTGTGCGGGCAGGTCTGCGACAATCTGCCCCTCATCGACCACCTGCGCGCGTATGCCGTCGCTCAGGCCGTTGACCTTGACGGTGGCCCCCGGAAGAAAACCGGCACCGCGCAGCGTGATGGTGGTTGCCGCGTTACCCTCGACGAGGGTGCCCGTTGCGGCGATCGTGTTGAGCACGGGACGGGCCTCGAACGCGACGAACGGGAAGCTTTGCGTGATACGGCGCCGCGGCCCGTTCTCGTCCGTGACGATGTAGATGTCGAAGCGTTCCGGTGCGGCTAGCATATGGGCCGGAATGAGAACCTGCAGGTGGTTGCCGTCCACCGGCGTCGTCGTCAGCCGGACTGCGCCTGTGTACGCCTGGGACGAACCGTCGAAATCTCGGCCGAAAACGTTGACGATCGTGTCGGGGCTCTCGACCGGCAGGGATCCCGGTTGCACGACGATCGCGTCAGGTGCGGTGAAGCCCTGGAAATCCTGGCGCTTGCTCGCGGTCGTGATCTCGAAATTCGTCTGCTCCGGGACGAACTGGAAGCCGAACTGGTCTACGGCCATCGAATAACGTCCCGCCGGCAGACCGGTGAAGGCGTAAAGCCCCGCTGCGTTGGTCGTGGTCAGCTTGCCGACCGGCCCGGAGAGCACCACCTTGAAACCCGCTGCGGGGAGATCGTTGAGCGTGATCTTGCCGGTCACCGCAAAGGCCGTGAGCGGGGCCGGCGCGAAGTATACCGTCAATGGCTGAGGCGCAAAGTTCGCAAGCGTCGCGCCGTTTAGAGTCCAGAGCGACGAAGTCGCAAAGAGCGGTTCGTTCGCCCTGACGTAGACGTAGCCGCCCGCCTGGTCTGTCACCTCGGGCAGGATCTCTCCGATGCGCCGCGAAACGGCGGCACCCGGGCTCACGACCAGTTGCGTGGAACCCACGGTCACGCCGTTCGCCGTCACCACGTAAATATTCGCGTAACTGGTGTTCGGGGTGGGGTTGGCGAGGCTGATTTCGGTGGAGCCAGCGCTGCCTTCGACCACCTGGGGAAAGACGAATTCGACCCGCGGTGTCTTCTGCATCGCCATTGCGGAGAGCGATCCCGTGTCGCTGCGCCCGTAGATCAGGGACGCCGACACCCGGCCCGTGGACTGGACGAGAAGCCAGCCCTCCTGCTCGCCGCCGAACGAAGTGAAGAAGCCCTGCAGTGGGGAGCGGAAGCCGCCGTTGGCCTTCAGCGTCACCTTCCGGCTTGCGAGGGTCGTGCCGTTGTTGGAGATGGCCGTGACCGTCACGTCCGCAGAGGCGGGTTCGAGGTTCGCCAGCGAGATTGCCGCGGCGTCCCGCTGCCCCGTTTTGAAGTGAGGTATTCCGCCGCCGTTCGATGCCTGGGTCAGGACCAGGGCGTTCAGGGCGGCGATGTCGACGCGTCCTGCCACGTCGGGTTTCGACGAAAAGCCCAGGAACAGGCTCGTCCCCGAGACCGATTGCGCCTGCGCGAAAATGTTGAGCGGCTTTGGGGCCGCGGTGACGTGCGATGCCGCGGAGAAATCCGTCCCCGGCGGGAAGATGTCGTTTGCGATTCCCCTGAAGGCGCCGTACGCGGGCACTTGGACGCTCGCCCTGCCGAGGAGGTCTCCCCCGTAACCCCAGAGGCTGAGATCAACGGCGGTCCCACGCGGGTTCGGGTTGACGAAATCGATTTCCGAGAACCCCTCCGCCGGGCCCGGCACAACCGGGAAGACCAGCATGGTGCCCGAGGCAGGCGCGTCCGCACCATCGCTGTAGGTGCCGTCGGAATTGAAGGTCTGATAGTAGGCGACCAGGCCTGGTGCGGCGCTGCTGACCCTCAGGGATGCGTCGATCTGACGGGCGCCGAAGAGATCGGTCGCCGTCCTGGCCACCTGCCCGAGCGCCGGCACCACGACCGTCACCGGATTGGCGAAGCCTGAGACGACGCCGCCCCTGGTGTCGACCAACGTCAGAGTGACCGCGGCTTCTTTGATCCCCGGATTAAAGATGGCGATTCCGCTGTTTGCCTCCCCGTCGGCGATGAAACGCGGAAACAGGAACTGGGACCCCGCGGGGGCGACGATCTGCGCCGACAGCCCGGCGGCCGTCAGAAGGGCACACAGGATGACAACCGCCATCCGGGAACGGGTTGCTCTGGACATCACGTGCCTTACCATAGTTTTTGTTCTCGCTTGAATTGCGGCAGAGGCTTCCTGTCGTCCACTGGCTGCGCGACCGCCTAGAAGTAATAGACAAACGCGAACGAAATCTCAAACTGGTGTAAGATCCCGCCGACCGGGAACACCGTCGTGTTCGGATCGCTGGACTCCCTGGGCAGACCGTACCGCACGGCACGGGACATGTAGTCGCGCAGGTCGATCCGAACTCCCCAGACGTTGTTGATTTTGAAGCGAACCCCACCGCCCGCGTTGAACGCGAATACGTTCTCACTGCGCAACTTGCCCAGTCCGGCCCGGTTCGGGTCCAGCGCCTCGTTGATTGTCCGTTGGGGCAGGCTGTAAAAAGTTCCGCCGACTCCCGCGGTGAGGAAGGGGAACATGCGCCTGGTTTTCTTGAGCGAACGCAGGTACCAGAGCGCGTTGATGGACACCTGGTGCGTTTTACTGGTGAAGGCGAACCGATACCCGGTTGTGTTGTTCACGATCCGGGTGGCGTTGCTGCCGTAGCTGTAAACAATGTCCTGCCCCCAGCGGCTTTGGGAGTCTGCGCCAAAGCGGATCCCGCCGCGCGCCCCAGTCGAGAACTCCTGCGTCCCCTTCATCGGGTAGGTGGACTGAGGGGTTGTGATCTCGAAGTCCTTGCTTCTGGGGACGTTCGCAGCCCCGAACAGCTCGAACCGGTACTTGTACTCGGACTCGGCGAACGCCGGACCGGTCATGATGAGCACGGCCGTCAAGGGGATGAGGAAGCGAGCCAGCGTTTTCATTGAGTGTCACCTTTCCAATTGGATTGCAGGTTCAACGAGGGGATGAAAGTTGTAGCCCGGCAATTCCATCCAACATTCACATCGTCGTCCATGGACCGCGAATCGGGCGGAGATTCACTTAGACCTATCGACCCTCGCGCTGGAAGCGCTTAGGTTTTTTTGCCGCGCTGCCGGTCGCACCGCCCCCAGTAGCAGCGTCGGGACGCCGCACTCCGCATCCGGCCCATTGACAAATCTGTCCATAAAATTGACAATATCCCTGTATTGATTCTGGATAGGCCTGGACCAGGGGAGGTGGCACGGATGGCGTTCCGCAGCCTGCGCAACAAGCTACTGGTCCTGATGATCTCCCTGGCGCTGCTGCCGCTGGCGGGCATCGCCACGTATTCCAATGTCATCGGCAGCCGACAGATCGCCGAGGACCGGATTAAGCTGGCCCTCGAGACCATGGCGCAGGACACAGCCGACAAGATCGACATCATGCTGCGGGAGAAGAAACAGGAAAGCCACTCGATGGCAACCACGTTCCCGCTGATTTACCAGTCCCTGGGCCGCGAGGGTCTCATCCGGCTGTTGAACAACTACAGCTTTAACAATGAAGGGTACGATCTCCTGATCGTCCTGGACGCGACGGGTCAGATTATCGGGATCAATACGACCGACAGGGACGGGTCGCCTCTCCCGGCCGCGAAGATAGGCCAGATCCTCAAGTCCAACATCAGCGCCTACCCCGACGAGGCCGAGGTGTTCGGCCACTCGGTGACGGGGCACTCGTGGCACCACGACTGGTACGCGTCCAAACTGGTTCAATCCCTATATGATTTCGCAGGCGAGGACGCCAGTCACCAGTACAGCATCGCGTTGTCGGAGCCAATCCAGAACCCGCAGACCCACGAAATCACCGGGGTGTGGATCAACATCATCAATTGGAGCTATATCCAGAACGTGCTGGACAACGTCGAGACGGACCTTGCCAACCTTGACCTGCGGACCGGCTATGCGTTCATGTTTGCCAAGGATGCCAACACGATCATCGCGCACAAGTACCGGACGAACAGAACCGTCGCGGTGCCGGCGGGGGAACTGGAGGGCGCGCCGGCGAGCCTCTATGGTGCGCGTCTGCTGGATCTTGGGCTGCGCAACCTGTACGAGGCCGTCCTGGCCAAGCAGCGCAGCTATGCCTACGATTTTCCCAAAGGCAACAGCAAGATTTCCGGGATGACCCCGATCGACGATACCTCCTTCGGGTGGACGGTCGGGGTCGGCATCGACGACGCGGACATTTTCCGGCCGATCCGCTCGATGACCTGGTGGCTCGTCGCCGTAACCCTCGGGGTGGGTGCCCTGGTGGTGGTCTTCACGTTCGTGATCGCGCAGGGTATCACGGTCCCCTTGAAGAACCTGATCGGGACGGCGCAGAGGATTGCGCAGGGCAACCTCAACGAGCGCGTTCTGATCCGCACCTCCGACGAGGTCGGAATCCTTGGGGCGACGTTCAACGACATGGCGCAGTCCCTGGCGGCGCGTGAGGACGAGCTGCAGGAGCTCAACAAAAACCTCGAGAGTATGGTCCGGCAGCGCACCGTCGAGCTGGAGACATCCCACGAGGCCCTCAAGAAAGCCTACACCGACCTGCAGAGCGCCCAGGATCAGCTCATCCAGACCGAGAAGATGGCCTCGCTCGGCCAGCTCGTCGCCGGCATCGCCCACGAGATCAAGAACCCCCTGAACTTCATCTACGGAAACACGGGTTTCCTCGCCGAGTACGTGCGTAAGCTGCAGTTCCTGGTGGAGTCCTTCGACGCGCTCCCGAGCCTCTCGGAGGCGGATCGGGCGACGATCTCGGAGAAGAAGGGAGAGCTCAACTACGCATTTGTCAAAGAAGACCTGCACACCCTCATCGACAACTTCACCGAGGGCGCCCGCCGGATCAACACGATCGTCTCGGACCTGCGCACGTTCTCACGGGTCGACAAAGGGGTCGTCTCGGAAATCGACCTGCACGCGTCGCTGGAGATGTCGCTGAACCTGTTGAGCAACCAATACAAGAATCGAGTCGAAGTGCACCGCGAGTATGGCGAGATCCCGAAGATTATCGGGTACTCGGGGAAGCTGAGCCAGGTGTTTATGAACCTGCTCTCGAACGCCTTCCACGCCGTGAAGGACAAGGGCGATGTCTGGATACGGACCCGCCGGCGCAACGGCACCGTCGAAGTCGAGATCGAGGACAACGGGGTCGGCATCCCGAAGGAGAGCCTCAACCGGATCTTCGAGCCGTTCTACACGACCAAGCCGGTCGGGCAGGGCACGGGGCTTGGGCTGAGCATAAGTTACGGCATCATCGAACAACATCACGGCAAAATTCAGGTCGCCAGCACACCGCAGAAGGGCACGATCTTCACGGTGCGGCTCCCTGTGGCCCTGGAGAGGAGCGCGGGATGAAGAAAAGACACAGCCTGCTCCTGGTGGACGACGAAACCGCCAATCTGCAGAAGCTCCAGCGCACCTTTGTGAACGCCTACACGGTCCACCTCGCGCACTCGGGTGCCGAGGCGCTGGAGCTGCTGCGCCATCAGCCCGTCGATGCCATCATCACCGACCAGAAGATGCCTAACATGACCGGCATCGAGTTCCTGGAGGCGTCCCAGAAGGAATACCCCAATCTCGTCCGCATCGTGCTGACCGGCTTTACCGACGTCGACGACCTGATCGCCGCCATTAACATGGGGAAGGTGCACAAGTACATCACCAAACCGTGGGAACCCGACGACCTGAGAATGGCCGTGCAGGAAGCGCTGGAGAAGATGGAACTCCAGCGCGAAAACGAGCGTCTGGCCGGCGAGCTGAAAATCGCCAACGAGAGACTCCGCACCGAAAACACGCTGCTGCGGCAGGAGGTCGAAAAAGAGGTCTTCCCGCGCGAGATCGTCTATGGCAGCCCGGAAATGGAGGGCATTCTCCGGCTGCTGCGGCGCGTCACCGGCACCGAGACCACGGTCCTGATCCAGGGGGAAACTGGCACCGGCAAGGAGCTCATCGCCCGCTTCATTCACCGCGAGAGCAATCGCCGCGACCAGATCTTCATCCCGGTCAACTGCGGTGCCATACCCCGCGAGCTGGTCGAAAGCGAGTTTTTCGGCCATGCCAAGGGCGCTTTCACCGGAGCCGTCCAGGAAAAAAAGGGCTTCTTCGAGATGGCGCAGGGCGGCACGATATTCCTCGACGAGATCGGGGAGGCGCCGGCCGAACTGCAGGTCAAGCTGCTGCGGGTCATACAGGAAAGCGAGATCATGCCCGTCGGATTCCACCAGCCCAGGAAAGTCGACGTGCGCATCGTCGCTTCCACCAACCGCAACCTGAGGGCCGAGGTCGAGGCCGGCCGGTTCCGCCAAGACCTGTTTTTCAGAATCAACGTCTTCTCCGTCACCGTTCCCCCGTTGCGCGAGCGCCCCCGGGACATCCTGCCGCTTGCCGAGCACTTCCTGCGCCACTTTTCGACGCGTCTCAACCGCAGGGTGGGCGGCTTTACCAACGAGGCGCGGCAGCTGCTGGTCGGCTACCCCTGGCCGGGCAACGTCCGCGAACTGCAGAACGAGATCGAACGCGTGGTGCTGCTGGCCGAACCCGACCGCGAGATCGGCCCCGAATACCTCTCCGACACCATCTCCCAACGCCTGCGCCCGATCGCCCGTTCCGACGGCAACCTCAAAACCGCCGTCCAGATGCTCGAAAACGAGATGATCCGCGAGACGATGCAGCGCTTCCGGCACAACAAATCCCGCACCGCCCGCGCCCTCGGCATCAGTCGCCAATCGCTGCTCGAGAAGCTGCGACGCCTAAAACCGTCCGAAGTCAGTCAATAGTAGTGTCCAAACATTAGACATATCAAAGTCAATTAATACAGTCACTTAAAAGATACAGCCCAAAAAGTGACAAACAGCAAGACGATTTGGCTCGCCGGGTCGCGCCGGATCATCTTTGTGCTAAACACATATGAATACGTGCTTTGCTTCTTGCGCCGCCGCCTCACTCGACTTGGCGTGGATCTTGCTATGTGATAAGCAGCTGAACGATGACGGTGTCAGGTAAACGGACAAGGAGCGAGGAAATGCCGGCGATCGAAATGCAAAATGTCGAGGAAATCAACTCGGGACTTCTGCAGCGCTGCAAACTGAACGACCGGGAAGCGTGCGACGAGCTGTTTTCTCAGTACACTAGGCGGATCTTCAACACCGCCTATCGCATCCTGGGGGAGGAAGCCTCGGCGGAGGACGCCCTGCAGGAGACTCTCTTGAACGTCTACCGCGGCTTGGGCAACTTCCGCGGCGAATCCAAGATCTCGACATGGATCAGCCGGATCACCGTGAATGTTTGCCTGGGGATGCTGCGCAAGTCGAAGAACAAGCAGAACGTGGATATCGATGACGAGTGGGCCAGGGAGCTTCCGGCCGATTCGACCCCGAGCATAGACCCGCTGGAATACACGTCGCTCAAGGAACTGCGCGCCAACATCGACGAGACGTTCGCGAGCATGAGCGGCAAGCAGAGCGTCGTCGTGCGGCTGCACGACATGGAAGGGCACACGATCGAGGAGATTGCCGGGATCGTGGGGTGTCCGGTTGGCACCATCAAGTCCAGGCTCTTCTATGGGAGACAGGAGTTCAAAGACACCTTCACCGCCCTGTTGGAAGCCAGGGTGGAGCCCCGCCCCACCATCCAGTAGAAAGCGTATGGACTGGGTTTGGCTGGACCGGTGGGCAGCTGCGCAAGGTCGGCGCCCAGGCGCCGACCCCAGAGCGGCGTCGAGCCGCCGCACTCCAAATGTGGAGTGCGGTGCCTCGGCACCGCTGTCTGAGTGTGGCTAGACCGGTAGGTAGGTGCCCAAGGTCGGCGCCTAGGCGCCGACCCCAAAGCGGCGTCGAGCCGCCGCACTCCAAAGTATGGAGTGCGGTGCCTGGGCACCGCTACCTGGGTTTGGCTGGACCGGCAAGCAGGTGCGCAAGGTCGGCGCCTAGGCGCCGACCCCAAAGCGGCGTCGAGCCGCCGCACTCCAAAGTATGGAGTGCGGTGCCTGGGCACCGCTACCTGGGTTTGGCTGGACCGGCAAGCAGGTGCGCAAGGTCGGCGCCCAGGCGCCGACCCCAAAGCGGCGTCGAGCCGCCGCACTCCAAAGTATGGAGTGCGGTGCCTGGGCACCGCTGTCTGGGTGTGGCTAGACCGGTAGGTAGGTGCGCAAGGTCGGCGCCTAGGCGCCGACCCCAAAGCGGCGTCGAGCCGCCGCACTCCAAAGTATGGAGTGCGGTGCCTGGGCACCGCTGTCTGGGTTTGGCTGGACCGGCAAGCAGGTGCGCAAGGTCGGCGCCTAGGCGCCGACCCCAAAGCGGCGTCGAGCCGCCGCACTCCAAAGTATGGAGTGCGGTGCCTGGGCACCGCTGTCTGGGTTTGGCTGGACCGGCAAGCAGGTGCGCAAGGTCGGCGCCTAGGCGCCGACCCCAAAGCGGCGTCGAGCCGCCGCACTCCAAAAGTATCGGCGCCCAGGCGACGCACTTTATAAGGCCTTTCAGGTCCCCGCGTGCCGCATGGTAATATTCAGATTTTACCTTGCGCGTGTCTATGCCACATACCTCTCGGCCGTCACAGGGCGGCAGGCCGAAGCCGCTTTACTTCCGGGAAATGCCTTCGGCTGCCGAGTATGTCCCGCGCCTCTACCTGGAGGCGAGGGTGGACTTCGCCGACGTGCGCTCCGGCCTGAACGGAACGTGTACGGTCTGCAGGGCGATGGAAATCCGCGCATTCGACCCGGAAGACGCCTGGACCGAGGACATGCTGTGGCCGGTGGATCCTGCCGATATACGGACAACCCCGCCGGACCGCGTCACGCTCCAGCCCAGCCCGGACTGGTTCAAGCCGGAGGCCCTTGACGGGATCGAAGCCCGGTTCGTAGCGCACCTGCTGCGCACCTTCCGGGTGACGCTCTTCAGAAACTTCGACCTGAATGCTTATTCGCGCCTGAACGAGTCGCGCGAGGATTTTAAAGCGCGTTGCCTCGAGTTGTTGAACGAGACGTTCAGGCGAGATCTCGATGCGCTGCGCGGAGTGGCCGACCGGGCGCTCGAGCGGGCGCGCGAAAGGCATCTGAAGGAGCAGGACTGGGCTGGCGTGGACAGCCGGATCGCCCGGGAAAAGGGCGAGTTTCGCGATGTGGCGGAGCACATCACATCCCTGTTCATGCATACCGAATTGACGTTCGCACCTCAAGAGGCCGAGCGCGAGTTTCCGGCGCACTCCGGCATGGAGTTGCAGCAGGGCCTGCTGTCGCTCGAGTCCGATGCGCGTCATGCGGTCGGCAAGCTCGTGAGCAGGTATCAGCGGAAGGCCCTGAACATAGACGAATACATCATTCACCCGAACTTCAGGGACCTTCACCTCGTGCGCTCCGGTCTCCTGTGGATGCCCGCGGAGGTGCGATGAAGCCGGCCAGGGTCGCCGTCGCGATGAGCGGCGGGGTCGATAGCTCAACGGCCGCGATCATTCTGAAGGAACAGGGTTTTGATCTCGTCGGCTTTTCCATGCAGCTGTGGGATCAAAAGCGCAACTCCGCGGCCGGCCAGGTCTCCTCGGGCAGGTGTTGTTCCATCGATGATCTGTACGACGCGCGGTCCGTGGCCGCGCGCCTGCATTTCCCTTTCTACGTGCTGAACTTCGAGGCCGAATTCCAATCGAAGGTTGTCCGCGCGTTCATAGAGAGTTACCGGGACGGCAGCACGCCGTCGCCTTGCGTGCTGTGCAATTCTCACATGAAGTTCAGCCATCTCGTCCGCATGGCCGAGGGGGTGGAGGCCGGGGCCGTGGCCACGGGCCATTACGCCCGAGTCAGGCACGACGCCGGGCGGGGCCGTTACCTGCTGCTGCGCGGCCGTGACAGGGACAAGGACCAGTCGTACTTCCTGTTCGAGTTGACCCAGGAGCAGCTGGCGAAATCGATGTTTCCCCTGGGCGATTTGTTGAAGTCCGAGGTGCGCGGCATCGCGCGCACACATGGGCTGGACGTCGCCGAAAAGCCGGAGAGCCAGGAGATCTGTTTTGTGCCCGACGGGGATTACGCGGCGTTCATCGAGCGGCACTACGACGATGTCGTGGGAAAGGGAAACGGCGCGAACCCTCTGGCCCCGGGGAAAATAGTCGACAGCGCCGGCCGGGTGTTGGGGGCGCACGGCGGCGTTCATCGCTACACGATCGGGCAGCGCCGCGGGCTCGGGATTGCCCATCCCGAGCCGCTGTACGTAATCGACCTGCTGCCGCAGACTGGCCAGGTCGTCGTCGGCGACCGCGCCGCCCTGGGGCGCTCAACGTGCCGTGTCGTCCGGCCCAACTGGATTGCCGTGACCGGGATCGACGGGCCGATGCGTGTCCATGCCCAGATCCGGTCGCACCACCGGGAGGCCCCGGCGACCGTCCGGCCGCTGGACGACGGCTCCATCGAGGTCGAATTCGACACTCCGCAGTCGGCCGTCACGCCGGGCCAGGCTTGCGTGTTCTACGACGGCGACGCGGTGGTGGGCGGTGGGTGGATTGCGCGCCCTGTCCCGGCTCCCCGGGATCCGACGCCGCGGGTGGCGGCCGGTCCTGAATAACCAATGAACGCAAAGACAATTCTAATGGTCGCGGGAGAGGCGTCCGCCGACAGGTACGGGGCGGCGCTCGTGCGGCAGCTACGCGCTCTCAGAAGCGAGACCCTGGATGTCTTTGGCACCGGGGGAGACCGCATGCAGCGGGAGGGTGTGCGTCTTCTCTGCCACGCCCGGGACCTGGCCAACATCGGACCGCGCGAGGCGATGGCGTACCTGGGCCGCTATCTCCGGGCCTACCGGGACATCCTCCGGGAGTGCCGCCGCAGACCGCCGGATGTCGCCATCTTGCTGGATTTTCCGGATTTCAACCTGCGGCTGGCAAAAAAACTGAAACGCGAGGGCATCAAGGTAATCTACTACATAAGCCCGCAACTTTGGGCCTGGCGTCGCGGCCGGATCAAGGCGATCCGCAAGTTTGTGGACAAGATGCTGGTCATCCTCCCGTTCGAGGAAGCGTTTTACCAGACACACGGAGTGGACGTCGAGTTTGTGGGACACCCGCTGCTGGAAGACTTCCGGCCCCCGCAGGACCGGCCCGCGTTCGAGGCACGCCTGGGTTTGGACCCCGCGCGCCCCACCGTGGCGTTGCTGCCGGGCAGCCGCCGCAAGGAGGTGGATTATATCCTCCCCACCCTGCTCCAATCGGCCCGGCGGATCCTGAGCCGCACCCCGGCCCAGTTTCTGGTGTCGGTTGCCCCGACCCTGGACCGGAGGCAATTGGAGCGGATCATGTCGGCCGTGCTCGGGACTGACGGCTGGCCTGACTTCCGGCTGGTATGCGAGGATGCGCGGGACTTGCTGGCAAACTCGGATTTTGCCCTCGTCAAGAGCGGGACGAGCACTCTGGAGGCTGCGCTGGTGGGGACGCCTTTCCTGATCCTGTACAAGCTCTCGCTCGTCAGTTGGTGCGCGGGGAAGCTGCTGGTGCGAACCCGCTTCAAGGGGCTGGTAAACTTAATAGCGCAGGAGGCGGTGGTGCCGGAATTCCTGCAGAGAGACGCAACGCCGGAGACCCTGTCGCGCACTGCGCTGGAGTACCTGGGCAACCCGGTCAAGTCGGCCGCCATGCGGTCGCGCCTGGGCGCGATCCGGGCCATGCTGAGCGCGCGGTGCGCTTCTGAAATGGCGGCCGCTGCAGTGAGCAGCTATCTATAGGGATGAAAATGAAAACGACGGGAAACCGAGTTCGCGCACTCCTCCTTGGGGCTCTCCTGAGCGCCACCGCCGCGGGGCTTTGCGCACAAACCAGCAGGAGGCCGGCCCCCCCGCTTCCGCAGATCGATGTGGAGAACTACACGCTGCAGGCCACGCTTACGCCCGAAACCCATGAACTGAAGGCCGTGGCCGGCATTACGTTCAAGGCGATCGAGCCCACCGACTCCGTCGTGTTCGAACTCAGCGAAAACCTCTCGGTGCAAAAGGTCGTCGACCCGGCCGGCGTGGAAATCGACTTCGGGCAGGACGAGACAGGTCCCGGGCTGTTGAGCGTCCACTTCCCGCGGCGGCTCGAGCAGGGGAGCACGAACACCATCAAGGTCGAGTACACCGGAGGTTTTGACCGCGACCGGTACAGCCGCATGTACTCGCGCGACGAAAGCAACGCGTACATAGGGCCGGAAGGCATCTACCTTCTCTACGGGTCAAAATGGTTCCCGACGAATAAGTTCCTCACCGACCGGGCGACCTCCACGGTGGAAATCACGGTTCCTCTCGGGATGACGGTGGTCGGGGCCGGCACCCAGCTTCCCGTCGTGACGAAGGCCGTAACCGAGACATTCGGTTGGGCAGCCAAGAGGCCGATCCTGCCGAACTCGATCGTGGCGGGGCGCTACTTCGAAAGGAAGATTCCGGCGGGCAGCTTCACGCTGGACTGCTTCGTGCGGGAAGACAGGTTGAAGGCGGTCAAGCCGAGCGCCGATGCCGTCGCCAAGATCCTCGACTACTACCAGAAGATGTTCGGGCCGTCGGCGTCGGGCACGACGTTCCGTCTCGTCGAAGTCGACGACCGGCTGGCTCTCCAGCCGGGAACGCTCGGCACCATCTTCATCACCCACCGCGACCTTGCGCAGCCGGCGCCCCAGCCGCGCGAGCTGGCCCGCCGGGTCGCTTACCAGTGGTGGATGGACACGGTAGGGGCGCAGAGCGCAGAAGACTTCTGGCTCGTCGACGGGCTCGCCTACTACTCGGCTGCCATGTATCTCGGTCAGAGCAGCGGGCCGGCCGCCATGAAGGAGGAGATCAACAACCTCGCCGTCCTGGGGCTGAAATTCGAAGGGAAAAGCGCCATCCGGACGGCCTCCAGCCTCGGGTACCGGACCGAGCCCTACCAATCTGTCGTTGCCGGCAAGGGAGCCTGGGTGGTCCACATGCTGCGCGAGCTGATCGGCGATGCGAAGTTCCGGCAGCTGATGCAGCAGTACGTGCAGCAGAATGCCGGCAAGGGAGGCTCCACCAGTGGCTTTCGCCAGCTTGCGGAAAAGATCTACGGCAAGGAGTTGAACTGGTTCTTCACGCAGTGGATCGATACGATCGGCGTCCCTGAATTCCAGACGGATTATGTCGTGTTCAAGACCAACAGCGGGTTCCGGGTGTCGGGAAGCGTGAAACAGGATCGTGACCTGTTCCGCATGCCGCTCGACATCGAGGTCGTCACCAAGGGGAAGACCGAGCGCGGCTCGATCGAGCTCAACGGCAAGTCTACGACCTTTGACATCAACACCTTCACCTTGCCGAAGCAGGTGGTGCTCGACCCCGACAACAAGATCCTGCGCGATTCAAAGGACCTGCAAATCAACGTGCAGCTGTCACTTGGCAATGACATGAAGGAGCGCGGCGAGTTTGTCGAGGCCATACGCGCCTACGAAAACGCGCTGAAGCTCAATTCCCATCGCTCGATCGCCCACTTCCGCCTCGCCGAGGTATTCTATGAGCAGTTCAACCTTCAGGCTGCGGCGAACTCGTTCCGCGACGCCCTGAACGGCGACAAGGATCCCGCCTGGATCGAGGTCTGGTCCTACATCTACCTGGGCAAGATTTACGATATTCTTGGGCAGCGTCAGCGAGCCATGGCGGAGTACAATAAGGCGATCAATACGAAGGACGACACGGATGGTGCCCAGGCCGAGGCCAAGAAGTGGCTTGCCGCACCTTTTACGCGCGAACGTACAACGATGGAAACCAAGGACTCGAAGCAACCGTGATCGAGCGGGCCGACGCCTGGGGGAAATTCGCTCAGAGGATCCGGGTGCCGGCGGGCACCCTGCTGGGCGCTTTCTTCCTCTTTTTCATGCACCCGTCCGCGCGCTCCATCTGGATCGGGTGCGGCGTCGCACTGGCTGGAGGCCTTCTCCGGTTGTGGGCAGCCGGCCACATCGACAAAGGGAGGGTCCTCGCGCGCAGCGGCCCGTACGCGCTGACGCGCAACC
Source organism: uncultured Acidobacteriota bacterium (assembly GCA_963773605.1). GTDB lineage: Bacteria > Acidobacteriota > UBA6911 > UBA6911 > UBA6911 > CAVZBT01. The sequence continues at coordinate 1,510,840 of CAVZBT010000012.1, read as the reverse complement.
CGCTTTATCTCGGCTCATTCCTCATGGGAACCGGCATCCTGCTGGCCGGCCAGGGGTACTGGCTGCTTCTTCCCTTCACCTTCTTTTTCGTCGCCCTCTACTTTCCGGTCATGAAGGCCGAGGAGAAGGAACTGCTGCAGGGTCACGGGGAGGAGTTCCTTGCCTACGCCCGGAGCGTGCCCCTGTTCTTCCCGACCTTCCGATGCCAGGGTGTCTCCACCTCGTCGTTCCTGTGGTCGCGCGTTCTGAAGAACCGTGAACTCAGGACCCTCGCCGTCCTTATCCTCACCGAAGCGTTTCTGGCGTTCATGGTCTGGCGGTGACGGTGTGGATACTTCGGCGGTGCGGAGTGCGGCGGCTGGACACCGCTTTGGGGGCGGCGCTTGGCCCGAAAGAGGTAGCGATCTAGCATGCCCTATACCGTCGGAGAGATAGCGTCGCAGCTGGGCCTGCCGTTCCAGGGGGATGGGAGTCGTCTGGTCACACGGGTCAGCAGCTGGGAGGCGATGGACGAAAGCAGCCTGGTGTTCCTCGAGCGGGGCTCCCGGGTGGACGCCTCCGCGGCCCGCGCCCGGGCCTGCCTGCTGGCGCCCCCTGACCTGGTCCCCTCCGGGTGGACGGCGCTGTTCTCCGAGCGTCCGAAACTCGATTTCGCGCGGGTTTCCGCCCTGCTGTCGCCCCGGCCCCGCGGCACGGGACGGCGGCACCCGTCGTCCCGAGTGGCCTGCGATGCGGTGGTGCCCGAGGACGTCGACATCGGCCCGTATGCGGTTGTCGGGGCGCGCGCGAGGATCGGGCCGGGCTGCGTGCTGCACGCCGCGGTTGTCGTCGGCGAGGGCTGCGAGCTGGGCGAGGAATGCATCCTGTTTCCGCGGGTGGTCCTGTACCCGGACGTCACTCTCGGAGCGCGCGTGACGCTCCATGCCGGCGTCGTGGTGGGCAGCGACGGCTTCGGCTATGTGTTCGACGGAAAGACCCAGGTCAAGTTCCCTCAAGTCGGCGCCGTCGTCATCGAGGACGATGTCGAGATCGGGTCCAACACGACCATCGACCGCGGGTCGCTCGGGACGACCCGGATCAGGGCGGGGGCCAAAATCGACAACCTCGTGCAGGTCGCGCACAACGTCGAGATCGGCCGCGCCGTCGTCATCGCGGCCCAGACCGGCATTTCGGGCAGCACCGTCATCGAGGACTATGCCGTCATCGGCGGCCAGGTCGGCTTCGGCGACCACGCCCGCGTCGAATCGGGCGCCGTCATCGGCTCCAAGGCCGGCATCCTCCCGGGCAAAATCGTCCGGGGCGGCGAGGTGTATTGGGGGGTGCCGGTGCGGCCGCTGAAAGAATACAAGCGGCTGAACGCTTTGTTCGGGCGCCTGCCCGAGATCAAGCAGCAGCTCGATGACCTCAAGAAGACCGTGGGACGCCTCGAAGAGGCGCTCCGTAGCCAACGGGGGAAGGAATAGCCCTGCCTGATGTGATGATCCGCGTAGAAAACCTGCGCAAGGACTTCCGGGTGTTCAGGCACCGCGAAGGCGTTTGGGGTGCGTTCCGCGACCTGTTCCAGCGCGAGTACCGGACGCTTGCTGCCGTCGACGGCATCAACCTGTCGATGTGCGAGGGCGAATTTGTCGGCTACATCGGTCCCAACGGCGCCGGGAAGTCCACCACCATCAAGATGCTGACCGGCATCCTGGTGCCCAACGTCCGGCGAGATCGTCGCCAACGGTTTCCGGCCCTACCAGGACAGGACCCGCTACACGAAGACCATCGGCGTCGTGTTCGGCCAGCGCACCCAGCTCTGGTGGGACATCGCGGTCATCGAGAGCTTCAAGCTGCTGCGCCGCATCTACGATGTGAGCCAGCGCGATTTCCAGGAGCGGCTCGGCGTTTTCGACGAGCTGCTGGGGCTGGACGACTTTCTCCATGCCCCGGTGCGCAAGCTCAGCCTCGGGCAGCGGATGCGCTGCGACATCGCCGCCGCGCTGCTCCACAACCCGCGCATCCTCTTCCTGGACGAGCCCACGATCGGGCTGGACGTCGTCGCCAAGGACCGGATCCGGGAGTTTCCTCAAGGAGATCAACCGCGATCTCAAGACGACGATCCTGCTGACCACCCACGACCTGTCGGACATCGAGGAGCTCTGCCGCCGCATCGTCATCATCGACCGCGGGCGCATCCTCTACGACGGCACGCTCGACGCCCTGCGGCAAAAGCTCGGACGCATACAACATACTCAACGTGCACCTGCGGGACGGCGCCTACGCCTCGCGCCTGGACGGCGCCCTGGCTGCCGGCAACGGACTGCACTGGGAGCGGCTGGAAGAGTTGACCTACCGGATCCGCTACGATCGCGAGGAGGTCTCCTCGGCCGACATCATCCGCCGCATCGTCAACGAGGTGCCCGTGCGCGACCTCTACGTCGAGCCGCAGCCGGTCGAGGAAATCATCAAGAACATCTACAGCCGCGGGGTGGGTTCGGGGGAATAGATGCTTGCCGCCGTCCCGGTGTATTTCGAATTTGCCAGGCTAGCGTTTCTGAAGATCCTCGCCTACCGGCTCCGGTATTTCACCGGCATCCTCACGTACTTCATCAACGTCTCCGTCTACTACTTCATCTGGAACGCGGTCTATTCCGGAAGCGGGACGGTCGCCGGCTACGACCTCTCCCAGATGGTGACGTACGTTGGGGTGGGCTGGATCACGCGCTCCTTCTATTTCAACAACATCGACCGGGACATGGCGGCCGAGGTCCTGGAGGGGAAAATATCGATCAACCTGATCAAACCCGTCGACACCCAGCTGATGTACATTGCCCAGACCGCCGGCGAGGCTTGCTTCCGGGCGGTCCTGTTCACGCTGCCGATCACCGTCGTGCTGTTTGCCGTTTACCCCCTCCGGCCGCCGGCGTCCCCCTTCGCGGCGGCGGCGTACGCGTGCAGCTGCCTGCTGTCTCTCCTGTTGTTCGCCTCGATGAACTTCATGGTTGGGACCCTCGCGCTGCACATCCAGTCGATCCTCGGCGTCATCCGCGCGAAGTTTTTCGTCGTGGAGTTCCTGTCGGGGCTGCTGGTGCCGCTGAACTTCTTCCCGGACAACATCCGGCGGGTACTGGTATTTCTTCCTTTCCCCTACGTGAGCTTCACCCCGCTCGAGATCTACCTGGGCAGGAGCGGCGGGCCGGCGGCCCTGCGGGCGATCGCGGTACAGGCGCTGTGGGTTGTCGTGCTCTACGGGGCGGGCAGGGCGTTCTGGAAGTGCTCGACGCGCCGGTTGTCCATCCAGGGAGGCTGAACAAGGCCGGCCACGGAGGCCACGGCGCGGCCGGCAGCCACAACCAACGTAGGGAGTGCGGCGGCTCGACGCCGCTTTTGGGTTCGACGCCTGGGCGCCGCACATCGGCCGATGCCACCGATGCAGCTCAACCGAGGGAAGTGGTGCCGAGGCACCGGTACTACAGAAAACAAGCACACCGGAATTCCGTGGCTTCAGTGTTCTCCGTGACAGGCTTTTGCAGTTACCTTGCGGTCACCCGATGAAAAAGACTGTCATTCTTTTCTGGCTTTATCTCGGACAGTATGCGAAGACGCGCATGGTCTACAAGGCCGACTTCCTCATCTCGCTCGTGGCGAGCATTCTCGCCACGGTGGCGGGCTACGGGTTTGTGCTGGTGCTCTTTACGCGTGCGCCGCACCTGCAGGGGTGGAGCTTCGACGAGGTCCTCTTTATTTACGGTTTTTCGCTGATCCCGATGGGACTCTACAACGTGGTCAGCCTGAACCTCTACGAATTTGGCGACGCCTACATCGTCGAGGGGAAGTTCGACCGCGTCCTGCTGCGCCCGGTCCACTCGCTCTTCCAGATCCTGTTTGAGAGTTTCCGACTCGAGTCGGTGCAGGAGATCGTCACCGGGACGGTGGTGGTCGCCTACTGCGCCGCGCGGTTACACCTGCGCTGGACGCTGGCCAACGTCGTGCTGTTTCCGGGGCTGGTGCTGTGCGGGGCCGTGATCTACGTGTGCGTCTTCGTGATCCTCTCGAGCGTGAACTTCTGGTTCGAGGACCGGATCGGCCTCTCTCCTCCCGTATACAACATGATCACATTCGGGCGCTACCCGATCACCATCTACAACGTGTTCGTTCAGTTCCTGCTGAACTGGATTATTCCGTTCGCCTTTGCTTCGTTCTACCCGACCGTGCGGTATCTCGGGCGCACCGAGTTCCGCCGGGAGTTCTACCTGATCCCGCTCGTTACCGGTGTCCTGCTCGTCCTCGCGCTTTTTGTGTGGGAACGGGGTGTGCGTCAATACAAGAGCACGGGCAGCTGACATGGGCGAAAGCGGCGGTTCATGGCCAAATCTGTCCTGGATCTGCCGGGCGGCGCTGCGGGCGCAGTATCCGCAGTGCCCGCAGTTCCGCGACTTCGAGATCTCGGCGTCCTTCTACCCGTACGTCGGCCTGACCCACACGATCCGCAAGCGGGACGGCGCCTGGATCATCCGGATCAGCGATCTCTGCCGCAACGCCCCGCGGGTGGTGCTCGAAGCGATCGCCGTGATGCTCGGCGCCAAGATCCTCCGGCGCAAACCGCCACGCGCAATGCTTGGGGTTTACGGGCAGTTCCGCCGGGAACCGGTGATCGAAGATCAGCTGCGCGCGCGTCTCAGGCGCCGCGGACGCAAGATCATGAGGCCTGGCGGCCGCCATCACCAGTTGGACGACATCCTCGCCGAGGTCAACCGGAGGTACTTCGGCAGCCGGGTCGAGATCGAGCGGATCGGCTGGAGCGCGCGTCGCAGTTGGGGTCGGATCGGCCACTACGATCCCGTGCACCTGTCGGTGACGATCAGCCCTGTGCTGGATTCGCCCCGCGTGCCCCGCGCGGTGGTGGCGTTCCTGGTGTATCACGAGTTGCTCCACACCCTGTACGACGACCACTGCGCCGGGGGCGCGCGAAAGCACCACCCCCCGGAATTCCGCGCCGCGGAGAAAGCGCATCCGGATTACGAATTCGCCAGGAGTTTCATCAGGGAATTCTGCGGCAACCGCGGCCGCAGCGGGCGCGGGCGGCTCGACCCTGCCCCGTAGGGCGAGCTGCAGCCTGCGCAGCAAGCGTGCGTACCGAATGAGTAGGATCCGGGGCCGCGTCGGCCCACTTCGTCCACTTTGCACCGTGGTCCGCGACGTGGTATATAAACCGATTCCATAGCAACTAGAGGGACTGACTTTATGAAGTGCATCCACTGCGGCGGGCGCAAAGGTAAACGGGCTTGCCCGGCGCTGAACGGCCTGATCTGTGCCCAGTGCTGCGGAGAGTACCGCGTGCTGGAGATCGACTGCCCGGACGAGTGCGGCTACCTCGTCGCCGGGCGCGCCCTTGAGTCGGCGCAGGAGCGGAAGCGCCAGTTCGCGAGTTCGGACCCGGTGGCCCTGCAGCGCACCCAGCGGATCGTGTCAGAGCACAAGGACTTCCTTGCCGGTATCGAATACGTGCTGGCCGATGAGCGTCGCGCTTCGCCGGACCTCACCGATCGCGACGCGGCCGAGGCGCTCGACCTTGTCCTCAAGACGCTTCGTACGGAGGACAAGGGCATCCTCTATGAGCAGACCTCGGGCGACCTGCGCGTCGAGGGCCTCCGCCGACGCATACGCGACAAGGTGGAGGCCGAACGCCGCCCGCCGCAAGGTCAGGCCGCGCCGTTTGCGATTGAGCGGACGCCGGAACTGCTGCGGCTCGGCGAGGCGATCGAGTGCCTCGAATTCATCCGGGAGATCGTCGCCCGGCACCTGGAAGACGCCGCGTCCCCTCGGAGCTATGTGGGATTCCTGGCCCGTCTGCTGCCGCGGGAAAGCGCGCAGGAGACCGCCCCGTCCATTATCATCCCCGGCCGTTGACCAAGGTTGCCCGATGGTCCTGACCCGCTACAAATGCGATCCCGGAGTGCTTGTCGAGGCTGTCTCGGCCTTCCGCCGCAAACGCATCGCGGTGGTCGGCGACGTCATGCTGGACCGGTTTATCTGGGGCTCCGTCAGCCGCATCAGCCCCGAGGCCCCGGTGCCTGTGGTGGAGATCGTCAAGGAGTCGACCTGCGTGGGGGGCGCGGCCAACGTCGCCGCCAACATCAGCAGCCTGGGAGCTACCCCGACCCCTTTGGGCGTAGTCGGAGACGATCTCGAGGGCGAACAGCTCCTGGAAGAATTCCGTAAGCTCGGCGCTCCCGTCGGGGGGATCGTGGTAGACCCTCGCCGCGCAACGAGCGTCAAGACCCGGATCATCGCCCACCACCAGCAGGTCTGCCGCATCGATCGCGAGGACAAAACCCCCATTTCGCCCCCGACTCACGAGCGCGTCGTCCGACGGTTCCGGAGGTCCCTGGCGGCAGCCGATGCCGTCATTATTTCCGACTATGCCAAGGGACTCATTTCACCCGGCCTGCTGCGCGAAATACTCCCGCTCGCAAAGGCCGCCGGCAAGATCGTCTGCGTCGATCCCAAGCTGGCCAACCTCGCGGCCTACCGCCCCGCAACCGTGATCACCCCGAACACGCTCGAGGCCGAACGCGCATCCGGGATAAGCATTTCGAGCACGGGCGCACTGGTGCGGGCGGGACGCAAGATCCTGAGGCAGACGGGCATTCGTCACTTGCTGATCACGAGGGGCGAGCAGGGGATGGCGCTCTTCGAGGGGGCATGCGCGGTTAAGCACCTCCCCACGGTGGCGCGGGAGGTGTTCGACGTGACGGGAGCGGGCGATACGGTGATCTCAACCCTGGCGCTCGGCCTCGTTGCCGGCCTGCCCATACTCGAGTCGGCCATTCTCGCCAATATCGCGGCCGGCATTGTCGTAGGCAAACTGGGAACCGCCTCCCTGACTCCCGACGAACTCATCGCCCGCATCCGGTCTTTCGAGCCTTAGTAATCTCCGAGACAGAGAGCCCCTGCAGCCCACCTCATGAGCGCCGCATGTTCTGCAGGTGGTAACGTTTTATAAGAGCGCGTGCGTTGCTGTTGCGGTGTATCCAGGGCTCGCTGACACCCGACAGTCGGGTGTACGGGTTATCAAGTGCGGGCCAATATCCGACGGCATGCCGCCGATACCTGCTCGACCGGGACTTCGAGGATGCAGCGTGGAGACCCGAATGCCGCGCACGTATACCCGGGACAGGGGATGCACGGCAGATCCGAGCGGACCAGTTCGTAGTCCGTGGACCACGGGTGCCACGCCTTGTAGTTCGAAGAGCCCCACACCACCACGAGCGGCTTCCCGAGCGCGGCCGCTGCATGCGCCGGGCCGCTGTCGTTGCCGACAAACAACCGGCACCCCGCAATGAGGCCAAACAGTTCGGCGACCCCGAGATCCGTCCAGTAGAGGTGGCTGAGTTCCGCGTGCTGAGCGACGTTTACGAGCGTCTGCGCCTCCGAGGGCGCCCCGGTCAGGATGACGGGGAGCGCATATTCCCGGGACAGGGTATCAGCGAGGGACGCGAAGTTCTTTTCGCTCCACTGTTTTGTGGCCAGCGTCGCGGTCGGGTGCACGACGAAGTAGTCGCCAAGACCCGCGCCCCACAGCCGCTGCCGCACCCTCTCGGCCGCGGCGGGGTCGACGTGGAGACGCCCACGGGGGTGCTCGGCCAGCGGCAGGCCCAGCCAACGCATGAGTGAAAGCTGATGCTCCACGGTGTGCAGGTCGGCTCTTCCCCACACGTCCGACGAGCGCGGGATCAGGATGTTGTATGCCCTGGCGCTGCGGTACCCTTCCTGCCCGACGCGGAGCCGGGCGCTGCTTGCCAGCGACAGGAGCGCCGAGGTCGTGCCCCCGTGCAGATTGACGGCGACCGTGTAGGATCGCCTGCGCAGCTCGAAAACCGCGCGGGTCCGCGACCAGCCCGCGACGGCCACGCGTCTGGGCCTGAGGGTGAGGGTTTCGTGCACGGCGGGGTGGGAGGAAAAGACGGGTGCGAACGGCGCCTCGACGAGCACGTCGAGCGCCAGGCCCGGGCGCCAGCGATGAAGCTGCTCGATCAGCGGCAGGATGAGGATCGAGTCACCGAGCGACCTGATCCGGATGAGCAGCAGCCGCGGGGCCCGCTCGAGTTCCTGCCGCAATCGTTCAGCGGCGCCTGGCGGTGGCATCGGAGGTGGCACGGCTCTGCGGCGTCAACTTTCCTCGATCCGGGCTTCGTCGATCAGCATCACGGGGATGTCGTCGCGGATCGGGTAAACACGGTGACACTTGACGCACTTCAGCCCCGTGCCGTCCGGCGTCAGCTTCACTTCTTCCTTGCACAAGGGACAGGCAAGGATGTCCAGCAACTCTTTGCTGATAGCCATCGACTCCTCCGCGCTTTCAGCTTATCACGGTCGGGTGCCGACCGCGAACTTGTGCTCGGTGCCCGAGAGCAACCGGCGTATGTTCTGGTGGTGCTTCGCGACGATCAGGGCCGACCCGGCCACGGCCCAGAAGATCGCGGCCGCCGGTTCGTGATACAAAAGGGCCCACAGCGGGAACGTTGCGGTTGCGAGGATGGACGCGAGTGAGATGTAGCGCGTGAGGGCCACGGTGGCCACGAAGACCACCAGGGTGGTGCACACGGCGAGAGGGGAGATCGCCAGGTAGGCGCCGCAGCCGGTGGCCACACCCTTGCCCCCCTTGAATCCGAGCCACACCGTGAACACGTGTCCGACGATAGCTGCGACCGCCGCGACTCCCGCCCACTCCACTCCGCCCCCCATGAGCCCGGCCAGGACGACGGCCGCGTACCCCTTGGCCCCGTCCAGCAGCAGCGTCAGGATGCCGGCCCAACGGCTCGCGCGGTACACATTCGTAGCCCCTATGTTTCCGCTCCCCTGCCTGCGGACGTCGGAGCCGTGAAGCACTCTCACGATGATGTACCCGAATGGGATCGAGCCCAGGAGATAGCCGGCCAGCGGAATCAGATAGACAAGTCTCATCGCAAGGACTCACACGCCAAGCACGATGGTTTCGAGGACCGAATACACGGCGCCGCGCGGTCTCAACTCGCTCCTGTAGATGTTGTAGGCCTCGGCCGTGAACGTGCTCTCGGGCTGAGCAGCGATCTTAATATAGTCCAAAAGCGGCTGCAAATTCCTTTTGCCCTGCACCCGTCCGAGCGTCAGATGCGGGTGGAAGGCCCGCTCTTCCGGGGCGAATCCAAGCGGCCGGCAGGCCTCCTCGACCCGCTTCTGCAGCTCTCCCAGCAGTTCGGTGTCGCCGCCGACGCCGCACCAGAGCACGCGGGGGTTTCGCAGGTTCGGGAACCCTCCGAGCCCCCCGACCGCGACGCGGAGCGGGGGCGCGCCCGCCGAGGCCTCGTGCAGGTGCCGGCCGAGTTCAGGCAGCAGCGCCGGGTCGATTTCGCCCAGGAATTTCAGGGTGAGATGGATCGAATCGAGCGCCACCCAGCGGACCTCCGCATTGAACGCCCGCAGTTTCTCCTGGATCTGAGACAACAGGAGCTTGCATGCCGGAGGAAGGGGAACCGCGATAAAGGTCCTCATGGGCGCTCACCGGGGCGAGGTTATCCTGTCGCCGCTCCCGGTCGGTGCCAGGAAATCGCGCAGGGACGCGAGCGCGAAGTGGGTTGCCCGCTCGCGCACGGTTTGCCGGTCGCCGGGCACGATGCGGCGCGCGTGTACGACTCTCACCGCATCCGCCAAGCCCACGTACACCAGCCCTACGGGCTTCTCCGCCGATCCCCCGTCGGGCCCGGCAATACCCGTGATGGAGAGCCCGAGCGAGCTGCCGATTGCGGACCGGACGCCCGCCGCAAGCGCTTCGGCGGTCTCGGCGCTCACCGCACCGTGCGCAGCGACGATCTCCGGGGGCACGCCGCAGAGCGCAATCTTGACCTCGTTGCTGTAACAGAGCACGCCCCCCGCGAAATAGGCCGAGCTGCCGGGCACCCGCGTGATGCGCATCCCGAGCATCCCGGCCGTGCACGATTCGGCGACGGCGAGCGTGCGGTGCGAATCCTGCAGCATGCGGCCGACGACGTTTTCGAGGGGTTCCCCGGCGGCGCTGAAAACCGCGGGCCCGAGTTCGCGGCACATCGCCTCGGAAAGCTCTTCCAGGTCGGCCGGCTCCTCGCCGGGTCCGACCCAGCGGGTGAGGCGCAGCGCGATCTGGCCGCCGCCCGCGAGGATGGTGGTCTGCACGTTCGGGTAGGCGCGGTAGAGCGGGGCGACGCGCGCATCGACCTCCGACTCGGTCCAGCCCGCGATGAGGAGGATTCTGCGCGCCATCCTCCGCCCACCGCCGAGCCCGGCCAGCCGCGGCAACACGGCATTCTCCAGCATCGGCCTGGCTTCCTGCGGCGGCCCGGGCAGCAACGCGATCGCGACACCCTGCTCGACCAGCCACATGCCCGGAGCCGTCCCCATGGTGTTGTTCAGGATCTCGGCCCCTTCGATGACTTCCGCCTGCCGTTCGTTGATCGAGGGCATAGTGTGGCCCCGCGCCGCAAACCTCTTCCGCAGGCTCTCCACGATCGCGGGATCGGTCCGGATCGTGCGGCCGAGCACCGCGGCTACGGAGCTGCGGGTCAGGTCGTCTTCCGTAGGCCCGAGGCCTCCCGTGATGACGATGAGTTGCGAACGGCGCAGCGCCGCCCGCAGCACGCCGCTGATGTCCTGCCGGTCGTCCCCCACGATCGTTTTGAGGTGGACCTGGAACCCGGCCTCATTGAGTTTTTCCGTGATGAAGAGCGAGTTGGTGTCCACGTGGTCCGGGGTGAGCATCTCCGACCCTACCGCGATTATTTCCGCTCTCATGGGCAACCCTCGCACGTTCTAAGGACACCGAGCTGGACGGTCACGTCACCGTGAGCCGGACCACGGCCTGCAGCACCAGGTTCGCGTAGACGCCGGCGAGCAGGTCGTCCGCCATTATGCCCGCCCCGTTCGGAAGCTGCTCGAGTTTTCGGATGGGGTAAGGCTTGAAAATGTCGAACAGCCGGAACAGCGCCGTACCGCCGAGGAGCGTGTAAGCGTTTACGGGAACGAACAGGAATGTCAGGAGCTGGCCGGCGATCTCGTCGATGACGACGATGCCGGGGTCCTCGTTTCCGGTCTGTCGGGCGACGGCGGCCGCTGCCAGCACACCGGCAAGCGAGATGCCGCAGAGCACGCTGACGTGGAGTTCGGGGACGATCCGGCCCGAGATGCGGTGGAACAAAAAGAACACGATCGTGGTGGCGACCGACGCATACGTGCCGGGCCCTCCCGGGATGAGCCCGATGTAGAATCCGCTCGCGACCAGCAGGGGTATGCGGCCCTTCATGACTCTTCTTCCTCCGGCGGAGACTGGGTCAGGCCCGTTTCGTCTTCCTGCTCGTCGTCGTCTTTCGTGGGGACGCGGTACGTGCCGGTAATCCAGTTTCCCAGGTCGATCAGCTTGCACCGCTCGCTGCAGAACGGTCGATACGGATTCCCCTCGTAGTCCGCTTTTGTGCCGCACCGCGGACACCGGATTTTATGGCCCATTGGCTCCGTCATCCATTCCCCAAGTGGGCGGGGTCGGCTCGCCCCCGCCCCAGTGAGCTACGACCTTGGTCAATCGAGAAAACCACTGGTTGAACAATATCCCGGGCCGCGGCGGGGCCGACGCGGCCCACCTGGCCCACTCCTACCGGGTGACGGTTCCCAGCAGATCGTGCTCGAGGGCCTTTGTGATCCGCACCGTGCGGAACTCGCCCGCGGCCAGCGGACCCGGTTCGGAGTCGTTGATCAGGCAGACCCCGTCGATCTCCGGCGCCTGCGACTCCAGCCTGCCCTGCAGCAGCAGTTCGCTTTCCTCCGACGGTCCCTCGATCAGGATGGGAAATTCCCGTCCGACCAGCTCGCGATTTTTCCTGGCCGCGATTTTGGCCTGCTGCGCCATCAGGCTGCGCCGGCGTCTCTCGGCGACCGCTCCGGGCACCTTGTCTGAGAGTGTGAATGCGCCGGTGTCCTCTTCGTCCGAGTACGCGAACACGCCCAACCGGTCGAATTCCATCTCGCGGCAGAAGTCCTGGAGCTCGTCAAAATCGCTGTCCCGCTCCCCGGGAAACCCGACGATCATGGTCGTCCTGAACGTGACCCCCGGGATGCCGCCACGGATGGTTTCCACCACGCGGGACAGGGAGGCCCGGTTGCCGCCGCGGCGCATCGCCTTGAGCACCTCAGCGCTGGCGTGCTGCAAAGGCATGTCGATGTATTTGCAGATTTTTTCGCTCGAGGCGACCACATGCATCAGCCGCGGGCTCACCAGGTTGGGGTAGACATACAGGAACCGGATCCAGCGGATGCCCTCGACCCGGTCCAACGCGGCCAGGAGCTCCGCCAGACCGTCCTGCAGGCCCAGATCGAGCCCGTAGCTGGTCGTGTCCTGCGAAACGAGCGTGATTTCCCGCACCCCCTGGCCCGCCAGCCGGCGAGCTTCCTCGACAAGCGACGGCACGGTGCGGCTGCGGAATGCGCCCCGGATTTTCGGGATGATGCAGAACGCGCACGTGTGGTCGCACCCCTCCGCAATCTTGAGGTACGCCGTGTAGCTAGGCGTGGCCAGGGATCTGGGTGTGTTGTGGTCGTAGAGGTAGAGATCCGCGTCGCTGCGGCCAAAGGACGACGGCGGAAGCACCGGGTCTCCCGCCACGGCGCGCGTGATCTGCTCGATCTGGTTGGTGCCGAGGATGGCGTCCACCTCGACGAGATCGGACTGTATCTGCTTCGGGTATCTCTCGGCGAGGCACCCGGTCACCACCAGGCGCTTGCAGGCCCCCGTCTGTTTGAGCTGGGCGGCTTCGAGGATCGTCTCGATCGACTCGCGCTTGGAGCCATCGATGAAACTGCAGGTGTTTACGACCAGCACATCCGCCTCGGAGCGGTCGGTGGTGATCGTGTGCCCTTCTTTCTGCAGCAGGCCGAGCATCACCTCGCTGTCGACCAGGTTCTTGGGACACCCCAGGCTGATGAATCCGATCTTGGCCACCCTCACACTCCCGAAAACAAGAAATAGTAGGCTCTCCCGGGACCCCGATCAAGGGTGACGGAGGCACGATGACCCGGCCTGAACCTCATACGCACCTTCATGCGAGCCATCGTGCCGCGGCTCCCTGCGCAATCGACCGGTACCCAGGGCTTACACGAGAGTGATCAGAATGCAGGCTGCCCAAGCCGTGTAGCTGCCAGTTTCCCGAGATCTCATTAACGAGTCTGCGCCGTGATCGCGATGCCGGTGGGGATCATCGCCACCAAATATGCGAGAATGATGGTGAGATCGATCCAATTCATTTTGGACGAGACCGTGCCGGCGATCCTGGTGTATCTGTCTTGGATCCGCGAGGGTTTTCTGGAGCGCACGGTGCGCGGGGGCGCGATGGCAACCGATGACATGTCACGTTGTTTTATGGAACGGGTAGTCGAGCTGGCGTTGGTAAACGTCCGTGCGGGCAAGGGCGGACCTTTCGCCGCCCTGGTCGTGAAGGACGGGGCCATCCTGGCGTGCGGCGTGAATGCCGTGACGGCCACGAACGATCCCACCGCGCACGCAGAGATCGTAGCGATCCGGCAGGCCTGCCGCGACCTGGGACACTTTCAACTGGTCGGTTGCGATATCTATGCGAGCTGCGAGCCCTGCCCCATGTGCCTCGGCGCGATCTACTGGGCACGCCCGGCCCGCGTTTTTTTCGGCGCATCGCGCCGGGACGCCGCCGCGGCCGGGTTCGACGATTCGCTCATCTACGAGCAGCTCGGCATGCCCGCGGAGCGCCGGAGGATCCCCATGTTCCGCATCGAGTGCGCCGGGGCTCTGGCTCCCTTCGAAGAGTGGGCTCGTTCGGCCGCCCGGGTGGAATACTAGGGGCGGACGGGGTCGGCTCGCCCGGCCCCGATGTGCCACAACCGAGATTGTTCGATAACACCACCGCTTGAGCAAGATCCCCAGACCGACTGTGGCTCACTCAGCGGGTCGGAGTCAGTCGTTTTAGCGACTTCAGGATACGATGGGCTTCGGCGAGGTCCTCCGGCGAACCAACCGCGCCGAAACGGATCCTGTAGTAGATCGTGGTCAGGGCCGTGAAATCCGTCCGTGCCGGGTGCGTCCCGAGGCCCGCAGCAAATTCGAGCGGCGTCTGTCCGCGGCTCCGTCGCGAGCCGTTTTTCTCCAGCAGGCGCATCGCCTCCGCGTAGAAGCTCTCGATGACCGAGGCACGGTCTTTGGGAAACACCAACCGGCGCAGGGTCCGCCTGAAAGCCGGCAGCCAGCGAGCGCGCCGGTAGAAAAACACGATACATACGATTGCGGTCGTCGCGGCCGCGGCCGCCTGGGCGGGCGACCATTTCGTGCTCAAGGCGGCGTCCATGCCGGCCGAGATCCGTTCGCGCGCGTGCTGCAACGCGGCGGCGGCCCGGTCGCGCAGCTGGTGCTCGGTCCAGGTGCGAGCCGCGCGCACGAGCTGGAACTGCTTCAGCAGGTCGTAATTCACCACCTCTTCCGACCACCACAACCCGACGGCGTCCGCCACGTTCGAGAGCATGCGCGCGAAACTGCGCCCAGGGCGCGGTGGGTCGGGCGGAGTGGGGTCGAACTCCACCCAGCCGTACGGTGGGAGATACGCCTCAACCCAGCTGTGCGCGTCGTATTGGCGGACAATCCAGTCCTTCCCCAGGCTGTTGTATTCCCCCGACCGGAAGCCGTTCACCAGGCGGGCGGGGATCCCGATCTTCCGCAGCATGACGGTCAGGGCCGAGGCAAAATACTCGCAATGTCCCTTGCGCACGTCGAACAGGAAGGCCGCGATCGGGTCGCGCCCGTGGGGTGTGCCGCGCATCTCCAGGCTGTAGCCGTAGTTCGTGCGCAGGTAGGTTTCCAGGACGAGCGCCTTGCGGTACGGGTGCTTTTCCCGGCGGGTGATTTCGGCGGCGAGAATTCCGATGCGCGGATCGAGGCGCGGGAGCTGCAGCGCGGCCGCGCGGATGTTCCCCTGCAGCGGTCCGGGGGTTTCCGGGATCAATGCCGGGTCCGGGCGAACGATTTCCGACAGCACCGAGTAGCGGAGCTTGCTGAACGGGTGGCGCGACGTGAAGAGGTTATCGGAGGTGTCGCGGCTGAGCGTCCCGATCTCGCGCGAAACCGCAAGAGCCCTGTGGCCGCCGAAAACCACATCGGTCGACAGCGCCTCGAGGAAGTAGGTCTGCCAGAGGGTCTCCGACCCGTATGTCGACTCTTCGAGCTTGTAGTAGCCGTTGTCGGCCGCCAACGCGGTCCGCCCCAGGCGGCTGCGGCTCCAGGCCCGCCCGTCGTAGTAGTCCAGCGCCACGCCACGCCACTTGAGGTCGGCCGGCAGGTTCGGCGTCCCCTCGCCCAGCCGGACCCGCATCACCATTGTGTCCGACAACTTGATGTCGCCCAGTTCGCCGAGTTCCACGCGCTCCGAAAACCCGCTCATGAACTGTGTGCGGCCGGGGGGCCGCCTGTAGACTCCCAGGGACGCGCGCGGGAGCACCAGGAACAACGGCACCGACAGGAGCAGGATCAAAAGGGTGACCGAGATCGACACCAGCGTCATGGCCCGCGACGGGAAGGAGGAGAAAAGCTCCAGTCCCGTACCCTGCAGAGCCTTCGGCACGACCACAGGCTGGATGCGGCCGCGGCGCAACGCCCGCGCGTTGCTCCGCCGCATTTCGAACAGGATCAGCGTGGTCACACCCGAGCACAGAAAGACGAGCAGCGACACCGCGAACATCAGATCGATGGTCAGGGTCGAAGCCGCGAGCAGCTCGGCGAAGCTGATCAGGTACAGATAGGCATAGTCCCTGTCCGTGGCCCGCGTCAGGACCTTGGCGGCAGCCATCAGGAAGATCAGGTGGATCGTGCTGACGACGAAAGAGCGCGAAATCACTTTCAGATCGAGCAGATAAACAGGCAGGTACGCGACCACGATGGAGTTCAGCACCCATGTCGGCAGACTGCGGTGCATGCGTTCGGTGTCGATGAACCAGCTGGCAATCAGGGCCGAGCCGAACAGGGCGACGGAAAACAGGTCGACTGCGCCCGTGGCGGCAATCGCCACGAAGCCCGAGGCGATCAGGCAGTACGACGATATCTTGAAGTAGCGCGCGTAAGTCATAGCTCGCTGAAATAGACCACGTGCGACGAACGCCAGATGGTCGAGGGGAAACTCCCCCGCGGCTTTGATGTGATGATGATCTTGAACACCTTCTCCGAGAGGACTTCCTGCAGTTGCGCCCCGCCCAATATGCCCGAAAGCTCGCCGCGCAGATCGGCGGAAGCCCCTTCGGGCGCAACCTCCCATGCGACCACCGCGAGCGACCTGAGGATCCGGTACAGGTGCTCGGTCCCGGTCCCTCTCGGGATGTACTCGCGGGGGGTCAGGAACTCCAGTTCCGCCCCTTCCTCGGAGAAGTTGCCGGCCAGGCTGGCGGCGAGCGAGACGGCCCTCTCGAATTGCTCCGCGTCCGCCTCGCCGCGGGTGGGCGTGTCCATGTGAGTGTCGAGGATCAGGCAGAACTTGCTTTCCTCCTCGCGGGCGTATTCGCGCGCCATGAGCTCGCCGGTCTTGGCCGTCGCCTTCCAGTCCACCAGCCGGGCGCTCTCCCCGTCCTGGTACTTGCGAATCGAGTAGAGGCTCTCGCCCTGCCCGGGGTGAAGCCCTTCGAGCCTGCCCGGCAGGAACGGGAGCAAATGGAAGTAGGACGACACGGCCTGGATTGCAGGATACACGAGGATCTCGCCCTCGGCCCGCACGCGCTCGCCGCGCAGGAAGAACCCGAACGGGAAGCGCGTCGAAATACGGTATCCCTCGAGTCCGTAGCGGCCCCGCCTCGGGAAAGACTGTGCGACGAGCTCCGACCGAGTCTCCCCGGGCTGCACCAGCGGGAAGTAGGCGGAATGCCTGAGGACGGAGCCGTCCCGGCGTCCCCGGTCCGGCGGCCGGTGCGTGAAGCCGCGTCTCATCCGGGCGAGCCATGAACCGGTGTCGTCCGGCCCCAACCCGTCGACCGAAATCGAAAACGAGGGGAGAACCCGCTTGCGGTTGCGCAGCGAGACCCTCATCGAAACCCGCTCGCCTTCGAAGACGTTCTCGGGAACCTGCATGGAAACCGAAACGGCGGCGAGCGATATCCGGGCCACGATCCCGGAAGTGATGATGGCCGCAAGCAGCATGGCGAGGATGAGGAACAGCAGGTTGTTCCCGGTGTTGATCGCGGCCAGCGAGAGCAGCAGGACCGAGAGGATGTAGATCCCTCCCTCCCGCGTGATGCTGAACGAAAACGGGAGGAACCGGCCCAGGTTCACGCGGCGGGCGATGCGGGGCACGATGAATATCGCAGTTGCGGCGGCCAGCAGCAGCGCCGCGGACGAGAAGAAGAGCGCGAGGGCGCCGTCGCCGTTGCGCACGGCCGACTGGGAGCCCAGCGCGAACACCAGGGCCATGCCGAGCAGCGCCATCGCGTTGAAGAAATCCCGCAACCCCCCGTGTTTCCCCGCCCGGGGCGGGGCATCAGAGCGGGACTTCGACGACCCGAAGAATTTCAGCAAGAATCGCCTCGGCTTCTTCATTTCGCTTATGCGGGGAGGAGTACTTGGAGCTGACGATCACCCGGTGCGCGAGCACCGGCAGGACCAGCCGCTTGACGTCGTCCGGGATGCAGTAGTCCCGGCCCTCGTAGTAGGCCAGCGCCTGGGCCGCCCGGTGCAGCGCCAGCGATCCGCGCGGGCTCACGCCGATGAGCAGGAACTCCGACCGGCGCGTGGCGTCGACGATGGCCATGATGTAGTCGAGCAGCGAGTCGTCGATCCGGACGTCGGCGACCGCCGACTGCGCTTCCAGGATGTCCGCGGCCGTGAGCACCGGCTCGATCCGGTCCGTCACCGGCCGGTGATTGCGGCGTCTGAGGATCTCCTTTTCCGCGTCCGCTTCGGGATATCCCATCCGGATGCGCAGCAGGAACCGGTCCAGCTGCGATTCCGGCAGCGGGTACGTGCCGTGGTGCTCGATCGGGTTCTGGGTCGCGACCACCATGAACGGCTGCGGCAGCGCGTGGGTGTGGCTGTCGACGCTTACCCTGCCCTCGCTCATCGCCTCGAGCAGCGCGCTCTGGGTCTTCGGCGTCGTGCGGTTGATCTCGTCGGCCAGCACGACGTTGGCGAAAATCGGCCCGCGCCGGAACTCGAAGCTCTGGTCGTCCTGCCGGAAGACCGAAACGCCCAGGATGTCGGACGGAAGCAGGTCGCTGGTGAACTGGATGCGGCGGAACGTGCAGTCGAACGCGCGCGCGAGCGAGTGGGCGAGCGTGGTCTTGCCGACCCCGGGCACGTCCTCGATCAGCAGGTGCCCGCCCGACAGCAGACAGATCAGGGCCAGCTTCACGGGCTCCGCCTTGCCGCGGACTACGGTCTCGATGGCACCCTGCAGTTTCCGGATCTTGGGTTCGAGTTCAACCGCCCTGGACATCAAGACGCACCTGAATAGCTAGTTATCGGCAGCCACCATAGTATACATCTCGGGAATCCCGCCGGCTGTCCTGGAAGTTGTTTTGAGGCCCCTCGAGTTTTGGAGCTCTGAAACCGCATCTCCAAGAGCCTGAGAAGGATCTCGAGCGGCCGCCGGGCCGGGCCTCCCTCAAAACAGCTTTTTCTGGTCTCCGGGGCGGGCGATGTGGAAATGCTCGAAAGCCTTGCGCGTGGCGGTGCGCCCGCGCGGGGTCCGGTCGAGGAAGCCGATCTGGATCAGGTAGGGTTCGTAGATGTCCTCGATCGAGTCCTCGTCCTCATTGATCGCGGCCGACAGGGAGCCGACGCCAACCGGGCCGCCGTTGTATTTCTCGATGATGGTGAGCATGAGTTTACGGTCGATCTCGTCGAACCCGTGTATGTCGACGTCCATCATTCCGAGCGCATCCATGGCGACCTGGCGGGTAATGCGGCCGTCGGCGCGCACCTCGGCGAAGTCGCGTACGCGACGCAGGAGGCGGTTGGCGACACGCGGGGTGCCGCGGCTGCGGGAGGCGATCTCCGTGGCGCCTTCCTCGTCGACCACCACCCCGAGGGTTTCGGCCGATTGCCGCACGATGATCCTCAGATCGTCGCTGGAATAAAACTCGAGTCGGTGGATGATCCCGAACCGCGCCCGCAGCGGTGCGGTCAGCAGCCCCGCGCGTGTGGTGGCGCCGACCAGGGTGAAGCGGGGCAGAGGCATCTTGATGCTGCGGGCGCCCGGCCCCTCGCCGATCATGATGTCGATGTAAAAATCCTCCATCGCGGGATAGAGGATCTCCTCGATGGCCGGGTGCAGCCGATGGATCTCGTCGATGAAGAGGACGTCGTTCGGCTTGAGATTCGTCAGGATGGCGGCCAGGTCCCCACGTTTTTCGATGATGGGCCCGCTCGTCGACCGGATGCTCACCCCCATTTCCGACGCCACGATTGTCGCCAGCGTGGTCTTGCCGAGCCCCGGCGGACCGTACAGGAGCACGTGATCGAGCGCTTCGCCCCGCTTCAGGGCGGCCCGGATGCTGATGTCGATGTTCTCCTTGACCTTCGGTTGCCCGATATACTGGCGAAGGTTCTGCGGCCTCAGGCTCAGCTCGAACGAGCGTTCCTCGGCCCGGGGAACGGGATTGAGCAGGCTGCTCGAGTGGCTGTGGGAGGAGGGCATGGTTCAAAGACTCTCAGCCGGCCAGCCGGCGCAGCGTGCGCCGGAGCAGGTCTTCGAAGGTTCGTTCGCACTCGCCGGAACGTAGGACGGAGGCCAGCGCCTTTTCAGCCCCGGGTTTGGGATACCCGAGGTTGACCAGCGCCGAGAGAATGTCCTCCTGCAAACCGTCCGGCCTTCGCCGGTTCGCGTGTGGCGTCCTGCTGGCCGGGGGCCAGGAAAGGGGCGATCTGGTTCTTGAGTTCGAGGATGACGCGTTCGCCCGTCTTGCGGCCCACCCCTGGGATAGCCGTGAGCCGGGCCAGATCGCCGTCGGCTATCGCCTGGGCGAGTTCTTCGACTTTGGCGCCGGACAGGATCGAGATTGCCAGCTTGGGCCCGATGCCGCTGATGGAGATCAGCTTGAGAAAGAACTCCTTCTCACGCTGCGACTTGAAGCCGAACAGCGTGAAAGCGTCCTCGCGTACGTGGGTGTGGATCTTGAGTACGACTTCCGCCGCTTCCGCGGGAAGTTCGTAGAAGCTCGTCAGCGGGATGTGCACCTCGTAGCCCACCCCGTGCACGTCCACCAGGACAAGGTTGGGTTTTTTCTGAAGCAACTGACCTCTGAGCTGTCCGATCATCGGCGCGTCCAAGGAAAATCAGCGGTGCGTAAACATAACACAACCCGCGCGCGGTCCGGTAGTGGGCGGGGTCGGCTCGCCCCCGGGCTTATGCGGCTGTGGAAGTGCGGCGGCTCGACACCGCTTTGGGGTCGGCGCCTGGGCGCCGACGTTCGGCCACCGCCAACCGATCCGGTACGACCCCCCGAAAGCGATATCGAGGCAGCGCACTTCCGTATGCGGGTGCCGGTGTCTGAATCGCGGCTCCTTGACATTGAGGCGCTCTCCCGCTTAACTTTTGCGTAAATCGGGTGTGTTTTGTCACTTGCCTTTTGTGGTGGGGAATGGTGTCCATGAAAATCGAGAAGATATCGGAATTCACTACGGAACGGTTGTCCGTATACCTCAGGTGTCTTGACGCCCTGCATGACACAGGGGTCGAGACGACTTCGTCCAAAATGATCGCCGAGAAGGCACACCTCAACTCGGCGCAGGTTCGGAAGGACCTGGCGTATTTCGGCCGGTTTGGTGTGCGCGGCGTCGGCTACGCGGTGCAGGACTTGCGCGATCATCTTGCCGGGATTCTCGGCGTCAAGCAAGGGCACAAGGTGATCGTGGTCGGCGCGGGGCATCTCGGGATGGCTCTCGGCGAGTACCGCGGCTTCCAGAAAAACGGGTTTTCCGTGGTCGCCCTTTTCGACCGGCTGCCCGAGAAGATCGGCACCAGCAGCCGGACCGGTGTGCCGGTGCACGACATCCGGGACATCGCTGCCGTTGTTCAACGGACGGAAGCGACCATGGCGATGCTGGCGGTGCCCGCCGATGCCGCCCGGGAGGTCTGCTCCCTTGTAGTCGAAGCCGGCATCCGCGCCATACTGAACTTCTCGCCGGTGCGGCTTGCAGCCCCGCGCGGGGTGAAGATCAAGTCGATCGACCTCAGCATCTCGCTGGAGACGCTCTCTTACTTCCTCAGCACGACGCAGGGCACGGGCCCCGCAGCTGCAGGAAGGGGCCGAGGATGGGACCCGGCGAGCGCAGCCGTCGATTAGGGGCGCGGGGTGTGGCGCGGATCTGGGTCGGGAGGCGGCCCGGATCGGCGGCAGTCGGCGTGGGTCGGCGCACAACCATCCGCTAGCGCGGCGTCGCGTCGGGCAGGCCGCCGTCGACGGGCATGGTCGCCCCGGTCGTCGGCGTCTGCCGGGTGGCGAAGAAGAGGACCGCGCGGGCCACGTGCGCGCGCGGTCACGCGCGCCTTGAGCAGGTTGCGGCTGCGGTAGTATTCCTCCAGGCCCTGCGCGTCGAGCCCGCGCGCCTTCATCCGGTCGGGCCCGACCGTCTGCCCAGAGGCCCGGACTTGCGTCTCGCCGTGGGCAGAACACCGCGTCGGGCGAGACCATGTTGACCCGCACCCCGAGCTCGGCGAACTCCAGGCTGGCGATGCGGGCGAGTTGGTGCGCGGCGGACTTGGTGGCGCTGTAGGCGCCGAAGCGTGGCGCCGGGCGCGAAGACGTTCTTGGTCGAAACCAGCACGATGTCGCCGCCGGTGCCCTGAAGGCGCGAACAGCCGCGACGACTTCGGCGAGCACGAGCAGCGTTCCTTCGACATTGACCCGCTCGAGTTTCCGGAACGATTCGAGTCGCATCTCGGCCAGCGGACGACACGAGGGCCACGCCGGCGTTGACGACCACGAGGTCGACCCCGCCCCATTCGCGCACGACCTGGCCGAAGCCCGCGGCGACCGACTCCGGGTCCGTGACGTCCAGCGGGACCGCGATGACCCGCTTGCCGAAGCGTGCGCGCAACGAGTCCGCCATCGAGTTCAAGTTTTCGCCCGGCAGGTCCGTCACCGCGACATGGCACCCCTCGGCCAGCAGCTCCTCGGCGATGCCCCACCCGATCGCCCCGGCGGCCCCCGTGATGAGGGCGACCTGGCGACCGAGCGCCGGCTCGCGCTCCGACCCCAGCTTGGCGTGCTGCAGGACCCGGTACTCCATGTCGAACAGCTCGGCCTCCTCCATGCCCGAGTAGCGGCCCATGGCCGCGACCTGCGTCTTGACCGAAAGCGTGTGAGCCGTGATGTCGCGGGCGAGGCCGGCGGAAAACGCGTCCTTTCCGGCGCAGAGGGCGCCGAGCCCCGGGATCAGGACGACGCGCGGCAGGGAATCCGTCCGCGGCACGGAGGACGGCATGCGCGCGGCGTTCCTCTCGAAATACGCGTCGTAGGCGGTCGTGTAGGCGCGCACAGCCTGGCTGAGCTGCGCGCGCAGCGCCGGGAGATTCTCGAAGTCCGGGTGGTCGAGCCACAGCGGCAGGGGCTTCGTGCGGATCAGGTGGTCGGAGGTCAACGGGGGCGACAGCGTCAGCTCCCGGCCCCCTTCCGAGTCCAGGATATCGAGGACTTCCCGGGTGACGAACGGTTGAAGGATCACGCGGCGGTAAGGCCGGTCCGGATCTTCCGTGGGCGCGGCCAGGAGGCCGCGGACGACGGGGGCCGCGCGCTGGAGCCGCTCAAAAGCCTTGTCCAGCGGGGTTCCCGGGATTGTCACGGCGGCGCGGCGCGAGCGCCGCGCGATATACTCCTCCGCGAGCGAGATCAGTTCGACGGTCATCTCGTACGATGCCCGGGCGGTGTCTCCCCAGGTCAGGAGCCCGTGCCGCATCCAGACCATGGCCGTGCTGCCTGGGTTGGCTTCGAAGCACCGGGCGGCGGCCTGGGCCAGCCTGAAGCCGGGCTTCACGTAAGGGAGCACGGGCACGCGCGGGCCGAGCGCCTCCACAATCCTCCCCGCCCCGTCCGCCTGGTTCGTCAGCGCGAGGATGGCGTCGGCATGGCAATGGTCGAGGTACTTTTTCGGAATGAAAGCGTGCACGAGGGATTCGATCGATGCCGCCACGCCGCACCGGTCGAGGGAGTGGCTGCGGAACTCCGCGGCCATCTGCTCGTCCGACAACTCGTCGAGCGCCCTCATTTTCAGGAGGTAGTCCAGGTCGAGGGGGACGTAATCTTCCGGCTCCATCGAGGCCATGTCGAACCCGGACGGCTTCACGAAAAGCGCCGCGACGTCCTCTCCAAGGATATTGCGGCGTGAACCCTTCAGCGAGCTGTTGCCGCCGCCGTGCAGCACCAGGCTCGGCTCCGCCCCGACCAACCGGGATGCGTAGGCTCTCAGGGCGAGGTCCGCGGCGCACCTGTCCCGGTGCAGCGCCACATACTTTTCCGCCTGTTCATCGGACCAGCAGTTCTTCATGGGTTCACCCGACTGCCGCAGGGGCAGTGGGCGGGGTCGGCCCGACCCCGCCCCAACAGCTACAGCGGTGGCGTGACTGTCAAACCGCCGGTTGAGCTGGGAATCGAGGCCGTGTCGGCCCGCCGCGGCCGAGTGTTCAAGTGCCGAAGCATGGCGCCGGCGTTTTGTCCGGCTGCCTTGCCGTCGAACACCGCGCTGCCCGTCACGATCACGTCGACGCCGGTGGCGGCGATCCCCTCGAAGTTTCGGACGTGTCACGCCGCCATCGACCGCGAGCAGGATCGGGCGCCCGCTCGCCCGGATCATCTCGCGCGCCCGGGCGATCTTGCCGCCGCGTGGACTCGATGAACGACTGGCCCCCCCAGCCCGGATTGACCGCAAGCAGCAGCAGAAGATCGATCTCGTCCAGCAGGGGTTCTGTCACCCCCACGGGCGTGCCGGGGTTCAGCGCGAGCCCGCGTACGAGGCCGCGCGCCGGGTCGTTCGCGTTGGCGCATCCGCCCATGCTCTGCAGGACGCGGTGCACGTGCGGCCCTGCCTCGTAGTGCACCGTGAGAATGTCCGCCCCGGCGCGGACGTAGTCGCCGATTTTCTCGACCGGGTCGCCGACCATCAGGTGGACGTCCTTGAGCAGCGCGCCCTTGACGGCTCTTACGAAGGCGGGCCCCACCGTCAGCTGAGGCACGAAGCACGCCGTCCATTACGTCGATGTGCACCAGTTGCACGCCGGTCCTCTCGAGCAGGGCGAGCTCGGATCCGAGGGCCAGGAGATCGGCCGTGAGAATGCCGACGCTCAGCGTCGGCGCGTTCTGGAGCAGGCTGTCGAGTGTTGCGGTGCTGGGCATCGCCGGGCTCGCCTATCGCGCGGACGCTGTCTTTTCGTGCTTCAGCGTCAGGTAGAGGTCGTAGGCCTCTGCGGGCTTCATCATCTGGTGCACGACGCACCGGACCGCCTGGATCATGGCATGCGGCGCTTCGGACTGGAAGATGTTCCTGCCCATGTCGACCCCCGCAGCCCCCTCGGAGATGGCCCGGCAGGCCATCGTGAGCGCGTCCATTTCCGCCAGCTTCTTGCCGCCGGCCATGACGACGGGCACCGGACAGGACGCCGTCACCGTCTCGAACCCTTCGGCGACGTAGTAGGTCTTGACGACGTGCGCTCCCAGCTCCGCGCAGATCCGGCACGCCAGCCGCAGATAGCGCGCGTCCCGTGTCATGTTCTTGCCCACCGCCGTCACCCCGAGGATCGGCGATCCCGTAGCGGTTGCCCAGGTCGACGAGGCGGGTCATGTTGTGCACCGATCTGCGTCTCGAATTCGCCGCCGATATAGACCTGTACGGCCATGGCGGCCACGTTCAGCCGGACGGCGTCCTCGATGTCGACCGCGATCTGCTCGTTCGACAGCTCCTTGAGGATGCTGGGCCCGCCGCTGGCACGCAGCACGACCCCGCGGCCGTACGAGGGTGGGATCGTCGTGCGCAGGATGCCCCGGGTCAGCATCAGGGCGTCGGTGTAGGGCAGCAGCGGGACGATGTTCACGTCGATGCGCTCCAGGCCCGGTCGTCGGTCCCTGGAAGTACCCGTGATCGACGGCGAGCATGACCGTCCGCCCCGAGGCCGGGTTGAAGACCCGGGCCAGCCGGTTCTGCATGCCCCAGTCGAGGGAGGTCGACCCCTTCAGGAAAAAGGGCTCGACCCTGACCGGGGTACCGAGGTGAAAGTCTTTCGGTCTCGCCGATTCCGTCCACATCCGCCATCTGTCGCTCTCCCTCCGGTAATGAATGATCCCCCAAGATAAAAGTTTTGGACCGCCTATTCAATGCTTTATCCATGCCCCCGGCATTTCCGCGGCGCTCGAACCTGCCCGCCGCGTTCCGGTATAATGCAGGATTACCAAATATATGCTGGAAAAACTCGGAGTAACTCTTTCACTATACCTTTCCTGTACTTAGACCCATCCGGAATGGAGCGCCGCGGCACGATCGGGTGCGGGCCGGCCGTTCGGCATGAGGAGCGAGGTGTCGGGTGGACTCAAGATATGACGCCTTGGGACAAACTCAAGGAGGAATGCGGCGTTTTCGGTATCGTCTCGCATCCGGAGGCGGCCAGGCTGGCCTACCTGGGAATTTATGCGCTCCAGCACCGCGGGCAGGAATCGGCCGGGATCGTCAGCGCGGACGGAACGAAGCTGCACATCCATAAAGGCATGGGACATGTGGCCGATGTCTTCAGCCCGCGCGCCTGGAGCGGCTGCCGGGCAACATGGCCATCGGCCACGTGCGTTATTCGACGGCCGGGGAGAGCTCCGGCGCCAATGCGCAGCCGATCCTGATCGACTGCTGGCGCGGGCCGCTCGCGCTCGCGCACAACGGCAACCTGATCAACGCCGCCCAGCTGCGCCGCGAACTCGAGCGCGACGGCGCCATCTTCCACTCGACCAGCGACAGCGAAGTCATCCTGCACCTGCTGTCGCGCTCCAAGCGCCGCACCCTGCTCGACGCCTTCGTCGATGCGCTGCGGATCGTCCAGGGGGCGTACTCCGTGCTGCTCCTCACCCCGGAATTCCTGCTCGTCGCGCGCGATCCGCGCGGCTTTCGGCCGCTGTGTCTGGGCCAGGTCGGCGGCCGTTACGTGGTCGCCTCCGAAACCTGCGCCTTCGACCTGATTGACGCCCACTACGTCCGCGAGGTCGAGCCGGGCGAGGTGCTGATGATCGACGCGGACAACATCGAGTCCGACTTTCCCGCTGCCGAAGGAAAAGCCGGCCCACTGCGTCTTCGAGCACGTCTATTTCAGCCGCCCCGACAGTCTGGTGTTCGGCCGCACCGTCAACACGAGCCGGCGCCTGATGGGGATTCACCTCGCGCGCGAGCACCCGGTCGAGGCCGACGTCGTCGTGCCGGTGCCCGACTCCGGCGTCTCGGCGGCCATCGGTTATGCCCACGAAAGCGGCATCCCGCTGGAGTTCGGCCTGATCCGCAACCACTATGTCGGCCGCACGTTCATCGAACCGAAGCAGTCGATCCGGAACTTCGGCGTCAAGGTGAAGCTGAACCCCGTGCGCGAGATCCTGCAGGGGAGACGCGTGGTGCTGGTGGACGACTCGATCGTGCGCGGCACCACCAGCCGGAAGATCGTGCAGATCATCCGGGCCGCCGGCGCCAAGGAGATCCACCTGCGGATCACCTCGCCGCCCATCATCAGCCCCTGCTATTACGGCATCGACACGCCGACCAAGAGCGAGTTGATCGGCTCGTCCAAGTCGGTCGAGGAAATCCGGAAATTTGTCGGGGCCGACAGCCTCGGCTACTTGAGCCTGCCGGCGATGCTCGAGTCGGTGGAGGACGACGGGCGCTTCTGCTCGGCCTGTTTCACGGAGAAATACCCGACCGAGGTGGTGCACCAGGAACGACAGAAGGAACTGTTCGGCAAGAACCTGGTGGAGATTCTCACCACGCGGTCTTGACCATAAGGGCTGCCCTCACCCATGGACACACCTGACCAGGGAAAGCTGACCTATGCGGCGGCGGGCGTCGACATCGACGCGGCGACCGAAGCCAAGAAGCGCATCCGGAAGATCGCGCGCGCCACGTTCACCCCCGGCGTCCTGACCGACATCGGCAGTTTCGGCGCCCTCTTCCGCCTGGCGCCGAACCGCTGGCGCGACCCGCTGCTCGTCTCGAGCTGCGACGGGGTCGGTACCAAGCTCAAGCTCGCCTTCATGACCGGGATCCACGACACGGTCGGCTACGATCTCGTTTCGCACTGCGTTTCGGACATCATGGTCCAGGGGGCGCGGCCGCTGTTTTTCCTCGACTACATCGCGTGCGGCGGGCTCAAGCCCGAGGTCGTCGAGCAGCTCGTCTCCGGGCTGGCGCGGGGCTGCACGGAAACCGGGTGCGCCCTCGTCGGCGGGCGAAACCGCCGAAATGCCCGACTTCTATGCGCCCGGCGAGTACGACCTGGCCGGTTTCATTGTCGGGGTCGTCGACCGGGAGAAGGTCATCGACGGCTCCACGATCCGGCCGGGGGACCGCCTCGTGGGGCTGGCCTCGGCCGGTCTGCACACCAACGGGTACTCCCTCGCGCGCAGGTTGTTTTTTGACCGGCTCGCGCTCGCGCCCGCGCGACCAGGTGGCCGAACTCGGGGGGAGCGTCGCCGAAATCCTGCTGGCGCCCCACCGCAGCTACTACCGGCTCGTCGAGCCGCTGCTCGACACCGGGTTGCTCAAGGGGCTCGCGCACATCACCGGCGGGGGCATCACCGACAACCTTCCCCGCATTCTGCCGGAAGGGACCGCCGCGAGGGTGGCCCGGGGTTCCTGGCCCGTTCTGCCCGTGTTCGAGTACATCCGGCACAAGGGTGAGGTCGACGAACCTGAAATGTATCGCACGTTCAACATGGGGATCGGGATGATCCTGGTCGTGCCGGCCGAGGCGCTGCCGGGGCTCAGGCGGCATTTCGCCTCCTGCGCCGAGCCCCTCTACGAAATCGGCGAGATCGTACCCGGCGACCGCTCGGTGCAGTACAGCTGACGGCGGGCCCGCCTCCGTTCGGGGCGGCATTGGAGGTCGCATGTCTCAGGCTCAGAACCGCAGGCTCGCGATACTGCTCTCCGGACGAGGCTCGAATTTCCTGGCGATCCAAGACGCGATTCGGCGCGGGGACCTCGACGCCGAGATCTGCTGCGTCATCGGCAACGTGCCCGAAGCCGCCGGGCTCGCGCACGCCCGGGAATCCGGACTGGCTGCCCTGTGCATCGCGTCGAAAGGCGTGGAGAGGGCCGAGTACGACCGGCGGCTGGTCGCGGCCCTGAAGCCGTATCACCCCGCCTTGGTCTGCCTGGCCGGGTTCATGCGCATCCTCACGCCGGCATTCCTGGACGCCTATCGTGGCCGTGTCCTGAACATCCACCCGGCCCTGCTCCCCTCCTTCCCGGGGCTGCATGCCCAGCGCCAGGCGCTCGAATACGGAGTCCGGATCACCGGCTGCACCGTCCACCTCGTCGACGAAGGGGTCGACACCGGGAGCGTCCTTATGCAACGCGCCGTCGAAGTCCTCGACGGCGACACCGAGGAGACGCTCTCGGCACGCATCCTGCAGCAGGAGCACCAGCTCTATTGGAGGGCGATTGCCATGGTCCTGGAGCGGATGCGCGTCGCCGGGGATTCCCGGGTCTCGACAGGCGGTGCCAAGTGAACGCGCACGAGCAGCTTGCCTACCTGCGGCGGGGGGCCGTCGACGTTATCAGCGAAGAGGAGGCCGTCCGGAAGTTCGAAAAATCGGCCCGGACCGGCATGCCGCTGAAGGTGAAGGTGGGCTTCGACCCGACGGCCCCGGACCTGCACCTCGGACATGCCGTCCTGCTGCGGAAGATGAAGCACTTCCAGGATCTCGGGCACACGGTCGTGTTCCTGATCGGCGACTTCACCGCGCTCATCGGCGACCCGACGGGCCGGTCGAAGACACGCCCCCCGCTCTCGCCCGAAGAGATTGCCGCCAACGCCGAGACGTTCAAGAGCCAGGTTTTTCAAATCCTCGACCCGGTAAAGACCGTGGTCGATTTCAACAGCCGCTGGCTGGGGAAGCTCTCGTCCTCCGACTGGATCCGGCTTGCTTCGCGGTACACCGTCGCCCGCATGCTCGAGCGCGACGACTTCACCAAGAGGCTCAAGGCGAACCAGCCCATCTCGATGCACGAACTCCTCTATCCGCTTGCCCAGGCCTACGATTCGGTGGCGCTGCAGGCGGATTTCGAATTCGGCGGCACCGACCAGACCTTCAACCTCCTGGTGGGCCGCGACATCATGCGGGAATACGGCCTCGAGCCGCAGGTGATCCTCACGACGCCTTTGCTGGAGGGGACCGACGGGATCGAGAAGATGAGCAAGTCCCTGGGCAACTACATTGGGTTCACAGAACCCGCGGGCGACACTTACGGAAAGGTCATGTCGATTTCCGACCCGCTGATGTGGAGGTACTGGGAATTGCTCACCGACGTCCCAATGGCGGAGCTGCAGCAGGTCAGGGCCGCGGTTGATGCCGGTGCCCTGCACCCGATGAAGGTCAAGGGGGACCTTGCCGCGCGCATCGTGCGCGACTTCCATGGGGCCGAGGCCGCGCGCGAAGCCGCCGAGCATTTCGCGCGGGTCCACCAGCGCGGCGAGGTGCCGGAGGATATGCCGCAGTTTGAGCTGAAGCGAAACCGCCCGCTGCCGGGGCTTGTCGACGTGCTCGTTTCGGCGGGGCTGGCGCCTTCCAAGACCGAGGCCCGGCGACTGGTCAAGGCGGGAGCCGTTTCGCTGGACGGCAGGAAGATCACCGACGTCACCGCCCCCGTCCCGGACGACCTCGAGCAGTTCGTGCTGCGCTGCGGCAAGCTCCGGTTCTGCCAGGTCCGTTTTTCGTAGGATCCGCTGATGGGCAACTCCGAAAGCAGCAGACGCCGCCGCACCCTCCGCGGGGTGCTGTCGGAGGCCGTCCGCGCCGCCCGGACGCCCGCGCCGCCCCGTTCCGGGTATTACATCAAGCTGGGCCGCGCCGCAATGGCCTGTCAGTTCGAGGTCATCCTGCGACCTCAGGACCGTCGCTTCATCCCGGCCGTCGTGGAAGCGCTGGACGAGGTGGAATTGCTCGAGCGGCAGATGAGCGTCTACCGCGAGGACAGCGAAGTGAGCCGGATCAACCGCACCGCGGCGTCCGGTCCGGTGGAGGTCGAGGCGCGGCTCTACCGTCTCCTGCGGCTGGCCCGGCACATCGGGATCGAGACGGCGGGCGCCTTCGACATCACCACCGGGGCCCTGATCCGGGCCTGGGGGTTCATGCAACGCAGCGGCGCCGTCCCGGAGGCCGGCCGCTTTCAGGCTGCGCGCGCCGGTTCGGGCTGGGAGCACCTGGAGCTGGACGACGCGTCCCGCACGGTTTCCTTTCGTCGCGCCGGTGTCGAGCTGAATCTCGGGGCCATCGGGAAAGGCTTCGCGCTGGACTGCCTCGCCGGGCGGCTGCGGGCCGCGGGGCTGGCGAACTTCATGGCGCACGCCGGGCACAGCAGCATCGTGGGCCGCGGCGATTCCGCGAGCCCGCCGGGCTGGCAGGTCAGCATCCGGGCCCCCGGCGGCGCGGGTAGCCTCGGGTCGATTCGCCTCGTCGACCGCTCCATCTCGACTTCCGCGGCGGGGACCCAGTTCTTCGTCTCCGAGGGCCGGTGTCTCGGCCACATCCTGGACCCGCGCAGCGGCCGCCCGGCGGAGCGCAACGCGCTCTGTTCGGTACTGGCGCCGGAGGCCGCCGTGGCCGAGGCCTTCTCGACGGCCTTCTTTGTCCTCGCGGAGACGGAGGTCCGCAGTTATTTCACAGGCCACCCCGAGCTTGGTATTATACTAGTGATTTTACAGGAGAACGGGAATCCCGGTGCACCGGTTGCGCTCGGCGCGGACTTGACGTGCACGGAGGAGGCACTGTGAATCGCCCCAATGCGCTCACCGCGTGGCAGCAGTTTGTCCTGGTGCTCTTTCGCTTCAGCATAGGGTGGCACATCTTCTACCAGGGCCTCGGCAAGCTCCAGGCCGCGCACTGGTCTTCCGAGTCGTACCTGCGCACCGCGATCGGACCGCTGGGGTCGGTGTTTCGCTGGATGGCCGAGCAGTCGACCTGGCTGAAGCTTGCAGACCAGGGGACCATGTGGGGTCTGTTGGTCCTTGGGTTCCTCCTGATGATCGGATTGTTCACGCGCACCGCCAGCCTGCTCTCGATGGGGCTGTTGCTGCTTTTCTACGTCGCACAGCCGCCGCTTCCCCTGCACGGGTTCGCCGTGCGCACGCCCGACGGCACGGAACTGTACGTCAACAAGATACTGATCGAGATCATGGCGCTGCTGATCACGCTCGCGTTTGACACCGGGCATATCTCGGGGCTGGACATGATCGTGGGCCCCTGGTGGAAACGCGCGCGGCAGCCCGGGAGCGCCCCGGCGCAGGCCTGAATTCCGGGGACAAGGCAAGGGGCAACGCAGCGAAGGAGAATCCGGGTATGACCGAACAGGAACGGCAGGTAGGTCGCAGGAACTTCATAAAGGCCGCGGCGACTCTCCCGGCAGCGGGCGCCCTGATCTGGAAGGCGGCGTCTCTGAACCCGATCCGTGCCGGCATCATCGGCCCCGGAGGGCAGGGACGCGTGCTGATGGAGAACGCCAACCCGAGCTTCATCAAGTTCGTGGGGGTAGCGACATCTACCAGCCGAATCTGCAGAAGGGGCTCGACATCGCGCACAGGCTGTACGACCCGGGAGCCCAGGGATACGCCGATTACCGCCGGCTGCTCGAGCGCAAGGACATCGAAGCCGTCCTGATCGCGGTGCCGCTGTGGGCGCACGCGCAGGTGGCGCTCGACGCGCTGCAGGCCGGCAAGCACGTGTTCGTCGAGAAGACGATGGCTTACACGGTGGACGACTGCAAGAAGATGGCTCCAGGCGGCCCGGTCGGCCCGCAGGAACCTCCAGGTCGGGCACCAGCGCGCCTACAGCCCGCTGTACCACGAGGCGTACGAGATCATCAGGACGGGTGTCATCGGCGACATCTATCACGTGCGCGCGGTCGTGGCACAGGAACGGCTCCTGGAAGAAGACGCTCCCGACCGACAACTTCGACCCGCGGCCGTGGGGTTACGCCAACATGGAGCATCTCGTCAACTGGCGCGTGTACTCGAAGTACTCGCACGGGCTGATGTCGGAGCTGTGCAGCCACCAGATCCACGCGATCAACTGGTTCATGGGCCGCACCCCCCACAGCGTGGTGGCGACCGGGCGGCATCCAGCGCTACAAAGACGGCCGCGAGGTCAACGACCACATCTATGCCATCTTCGAGTACCCCAACGACCTCACGGTCACCTACTCGTCGATCCAGTCCAACGCCTTCGACCACTATTACGAGGAGTTCATGGGGACGAAGGGGACCGTCAT
The DNA here is from genome assembly GCA_963773605.1 of uncultured Acidobacteriota bacterium. Taxonomy (GTDB): domain Bacteria; phylum Acidobacteriota; class UBA6911; order UBA6911; family UBA6911; genus CAVZBT01. The sequence goes on along the minus strand of CAVZBT010000012.1, from coordinate 1,478,358 downwards.
CCTGAGCGGCGAGACCGAGGCGCTGCTTTTCCTGGAAGGGCAGAAGGGGAAGATGACGGAGATCACGACCAAACCCGATGTCGGCGGGGCCGTCATGGAGGCGTCGGAAAGCCGGGCCCGGGACGCTTCGGGCTCCTCGGTGGCGGGCTCGTCGACGAGCGGCGTAACGGTGTTCACCGCCTACAAGATGGAACTCGAGGGCTTCTGCCGCACGATACGCAACGGCGACGCCAACCTGTGCGACGCGTCGGTCGGACTGCAGGCGGCGGCGGCTATCCTGAAGGCGGACGAGGCGGTGGCCTCCGGGACGAAGATGCCGCTGGGCAAGGAGCTGTACACGGTTTAAGGGCGAGCGGGAGCCCGGCTTCCGCCCCGCAGCCGCAGGGGCGCAGGAATTTTGCGGCAACCCTCGTTTTATTGTGCTTTTCGCTTCACATCCCCGGATATGCCGCGTTATTATGTGCACCCTTCTGTGAGATGAGGCGGATCGGGAAAAGCCGCTTGACAAGCGGTACTGAAGTCTCTATCATGAAGGATTGCCTAGATCTTTGAAAACTAGATAGTGCGTGTCCAAAGTCAAGCACTTTGAGAAAGAATCAAGCATAAAGAGTCCGGCGTCTGGAGACAGGAGTTGGGCGCTCTTCGAGTTAATTGGAGAGTTTGATCCTGGCTCAGAATCAACGCTGGCGGCGTGCCTAACACATGCAAGTCGAACGAGAAAGTGGGGGCAACCCTGTGAGTAAAGTGGCAGACGGGTGAGTAACACGTGAACAACCTACCCTTGAGTGGGGAATAACCCCGCGAAAGCGGTGCTAATACCGCATAACATCCCTGGGTCGCATGGTCTGGGGATCAAAG
>CAVZBT010000012.1:0-1475000 GCA_963773605.1 uncultured Acidobacteriota bacterium | reverse complement strand
CATAATGAGCCGGCTAGTTATTCTATGCAGCAAGGTTAAGTCAAAAGACGGAGCCGTAGCGAAAGCGAGTCTGAATAGGGCGATTTAGTTGCATGGAATAGACGCGAAGCTGAGTGATCTACCCTTGGCCAGGATGAAAGTAGGGTAACACCTACCGGAGGTCCGAACCAGTGTTGGTTGAAAACAGCTTGGATGAGCTGAGGGTAGGGGTGAAAGGCTAATCAAACTCAGTGATAGCTCGTTCTCCCCGAAATAGCTTTAGGGCTAGCCTTGAGAGATTCAATCCCGGTGGTAGAGAGCTGGATGGACTAGGGGCCTTACAGGGTTACCGAATCCAACCAAACTTCGAATGCCGGAGATTGTGATCTCAGGAGTCAGACTGTGGGGGCTAAGCTTCATAGTCGAAAGGGAAAGAACCCAGATCACCAGCTAAGGTCCCAAAATACGAGCTAAGTGGAAAAGGATGTGGAAACACTTGGACAACCAGGAGGTTGGCTTAGAAGCAGCCATCCTTTAAAGAAAGCGTAACAGCTCACTGGTCAAGTGGGTCCGTGCCGACAATACAACGGGGCTAAAGCTCGTTACCGAAGCTGTGAATTACCTGCCATAAGGCAGTAGTGGTAGGGGAGCATTCCATAGGCCTGTGAAGTAAACCGGTGACGGTTGGTGGAGGTATTGGAAGAGACCCTGCCGGCATAAGTAGCGATAATCGCGGTGAAAACCCGCGACGCCGAAAATCTAAGGTTTCCTGGGGAAGGTTAATCCGCCCAGGGTCAGTCGGTCCCTAAGCTCGAGGCCGAAAGGCGTAGGCGATGGGAATGCCGTCAACATTCGGCAACCACCCGTGTGGCGTTATCAGCGAATGGGGTGACGCAGAAGGATAGGCTGTCCCTCCGATTGGAAGTGGAGGGCTAAGCCCGTAGGGGGTCCGGTCAGGTAAATCCGGCTGGGCATTAACCCTGAGAGGCGATGGGGAGCCGTAAGGCATAAACCAGTTGATTCCACACTGCCAGGAAAAACCTCTAGTGAGTCATGCAGGTGACCGTACCGTAAACCGACACAGGTAGATGAGGAGAGAATCCTAAGGCGCTTGAGAGAACACTCGTTCAGGAACTCGGCAAATTAGCTCCGTAACTTCGGGAGAAGGAGTGCCCACGCTAGGTGAAGTCCCTCGCGGATGGAGCCGAGGTGGGTTGCAGTGAATAGCGTCAGGCGACTGTTTACTAAAAACACAGCACTCTGCGAAGACAAAAAATCGACGTATAGGGTGTGACGCCTGCCCGGTGCCGGAAGGTTAAAAGGAGGGGTCATGGGGAGCAATCCTCAGAAGCTCTGAATTGAAGCCCCGGTGAACGGCGGCCGTAACTATAACGGTCCTAAGGTAGCGAAATTCCTTGTCGGGTAAGTTCCGACCTGCACGAATGGCGTAACGATCTGACGACTGTCTTAACGAGTGACTCAGCGAATTTGTAATACCGGTGAAGATGCCGGTTACCCGCCACTAGACGGAAAGACCCCGTGCACCTTTACTACACTTTAGCAATGTATTTCGGTGCGGTATGCGCAGGATAGGTGGGAGGCTTTGAACTGTGGGTTTTGGCCTGCAGGGAGCCGACGGTGAGATACCACTCTTATTGTTCTGAGATACTAACCTACGCTCGTTAGACCGGGCGAGGGACATTGCTTGACGGGTAGTTTGACTGGGGCGGTCGCCTCCCAAACTGTAACGGAGGCGCTCGAAGGTGTGCTCAGGCTGTTTGGAAATCAGCCATCGAGTGTAAAGGCATAAGCACGCTTAACTGCGAGACAGACAAGTCGAGCAGATGGGAAACCAGGACTTAGTGATCCGGTGGTTCTGAATGGAAGGGCCATCGCTCAACGGATAAAAGGTACGCCGGGGATAACAGGCTGATCTTGCCCAAGAGTTCATATCGACGGCAAGGTTTGGCACCTCGATGTCGGCTCATCGCATCCTGGAGCTGAAGAAGGTTCCAAGGGTTGGGCTGTTCGCCCATTAAAGCGGTACGTGAGCTGGGTTTAGAACGTCGCGAGACAGTTCGGTCCCTATCTGTGGTGGGCGCAGGATATTTGAGGGGATCTATCCTTAGTACGAGAGGACCGGGATGGACGAACCTCTAGTGCACCAGTTGTCGTGCCAACGGCATAGCTGGATAGCTAAGTTCGGAAGGGATAAACGCTGAAAGCATATAAGCGTGAAACCCACCCCGAGATGAGATATCCCGACCCGCAAGGGTCCTGAAGACCCCTGGAAGACCACCAGGTGATAGGCTGGGTGTGGAAGCGCGGTAACGCGTGAAGCTTACCAGTACTAATCGGTCGTGAGGCTTGACCATAAAATTTACCCTGCTTGAAACCGCCCGGGGGCGCGTGACGCCCCGCGGGACTTCTGGCCTGATTGAGATATGAGCGTTATCGGGTTTCCGGTGACTGTAGCGGAGGGGTCAACACCCGTTCCCATCCCGAACACGGAAGTTAAGCCCTCCAGCGCCGATGGTACTGCATTGGCAACGATGTGGGAGAGTAGGTCGTCGCCGGATTAAATGCAAGAGCCCCGAGGGAATTTCCCCCGGGGCTTTTTTTGCCGCCGAGCATGAACGCACCAAGCCCGACGCCGAGACCCCGCAACCGATCACGTCCGTCGGAGCGCCGCAGCGGCCGGGGACGTGGCCGCCACTATTTCGGCGTGCGGCTGCGGGTGCCATAGCGCAGCGCGATCGCATGCCTCACGGCCTGCGGCAGCCAGTGCTGCACTCCCACCGCAAGCCGGTAACGCCACCCGGGGATGACGATCAGCTTGTTCCCAGGCAGCGCACGCAGCGACGTGTCGACCACCTCATCCGCCGACGTCCACAGGCTCTTCGGAATAGCGCGGCGGTCGATGTTGAGCACGTCGTGGAATTCCGTGTACGTAAACCCCGGGCACAGACACTGCGCCCGCACGGACGAGCCGATCGCCTTCAGCTCGATATACACTCCCTCGGTGAACGTGTTCATCCACGCCTTCGTCGCGCAGTAGCTCACGTTCAGCGGATTGTGAAAAAACGCCGCCACCGACGATACGTTCACCACAGCCCCTTTGCCGCGGCTCACCATCCCGGGAAGCGCCGCGCGCGTGAGCCGCATCGTCGCCAGCACGTGCACCCGGTGCATCGACTGCTGCCCTTCGGGGCCCGCCTCGAAAAACATCCCCATCGTGCCGAAACCGGCGTTGTTGACCAGGAACTCGAACCGAGGCTCGGCGGCGATCCGCCGCTCGAGACGCTCCACGTCGGCGTCCACCGCGAGGTCTGCCGGCACCGCCTCGGCGCTGCCGAGTTCCGAAGCCAGCCGCTGCAGCCGGTCCGCGCGCCGCGCCACGAGCAGCACATGATGGCCGCGCGCCGCCAGCCTCCTCGCATACGCCTCCCCGATGCCGCTCGATGCTCCCGTTACCAACGCCACAGGCAGACGCTCGCCCATCTCAGCCCTCCGCTCGGACCGCCTGGGGACGGACCCGGCGAAATCATTGTATTAGAGTGAATAAGCCCAGAATGCCGCCCCAAAGAGGGGTCTTATTTCAGTTTTTCGCCCCCCTTTTTGCCATTTAGTCGCACCGGAGCGCTTCAGCCGGGTCGGCCGAGGCCGCGCGGCGCGCCGGGAGGGCGCACGCGAGCAGGGCAATGCCCAGGAGAACTGCAGGTGCGATACCGAAGGAGACCGAGTCGAGCGGCGAGATCCCGAAAAGCAGGGAGCTCATCAGCTCCGTCAGGAAGGCCGCTCCGGCGATGCCCAGCAGCAGCCCGGCGACAATGAACGTCATCCCGTCACGCACGACCATCCCCACCAGGTTGCCGCGGGTCGCACCCAGGGCGGCGCGCACACCCAGTTCCCGCCGCCTCTGGGTGACGTTATATGAGAGCACGCCATAAAGACCGACTGCCGCAAGTATCAGAGCAACGGCGGCAAACGTGACCATCACCGATGTCGCGAACCTCGGCTGGCTCACCGATGCGGAAACGCGCTGGGAGAGCGGGCCGAGTTCGTCGATCACGCTGTTCTTGTCCGTCTCGAGCACAATGCCGCGTATCACCGGCGCCATTGCGCCCGCGTTCCCTCGCGTGCGAACCACGAGGCTGAAGCTGCCCCCGAGTCCCCGGTCCCCGCGCTGCAGGAAGTACATTTCAGGCTGCGGTCGCGCATCGAGCCCGTCCTTCAGCACGTCGCCGACGACGCCGATGATCTCGGTGAACTTATCCGGAGTGGTCATCATGCCGCGGTACCTTCGCCCCGCAATCGGCCCCGGAGAAAGGTACTGGCGCGCGAACTCCCGGTTGACCAGGATGGATTGTATGCCGCCCGTCTCGTCCTCGGCCGTAAACAGGCGACCCTCCCGAAGGTGGAGCGATAACGCCTCGGCATAACCTCCGGTTATGACATAGCTGAGGGCATGCGCCTTTTGAGGCGGATTGTTACCCTCGGCCGGTATGGAAAATCCCGAGATGCCTGTCACGCCCGCAAAGGGCGCCATATTGGACGCTCCCGCGGCTGCGACGCCCGGCAACCGGCGCAGGCGGCCGAGCAGTGCGTCGATATACTGTCGGCTTTGTTCAGGGGTGGAACGGGGCGGAAGATAGATGTACCCGGTGATGACGTTGGCAGGGTCAAATCCCGCATCGACTGTGACCAAACGCTCGAAGCTGCGGACCAGCAGTACTGCACCGACCAGGAGCATCACGGCCACGGCGGCCTCGACGGCCAGCAGAACGCCGCGAAGGCGGGATGCCCATGCTCCCCTGAACCCTCCCTCCGAGTAGCGGGAATCCAGGTGCAGCGAGCCCCACGCCTTAGATCGAGTGCTCCGCAGAGCCGGAGCGATCCCCGAAACCAGTCCCGCAACCATCGAAAGCAGCGCCGCAAGAGCCACCACGCCGGCGTCGATCCGCACGTCGCTCAGACGGGGGAAATCGGGTGGGGCGATCAGCGGCAACACTCGCACAAGGGTCAGACCGAGACCCAGTCCCAGAAGTCCGCCGCCGAGCGAAAGCACCAGGCTCTCGGTGAGCAACTGTCGTAGGATGCGCACCTGACCCGCGCCCAGTGCCGCCCGCACTGCCAGTTCGCGGTGCCGCGCGAGACCGCGTGACAGGAACAGGTGCGCGACGTTCGCGCAGGCGATGAGCAGCACGAAAACCACTCCCACCGCCAGCACGAGCAGGGCGGGCCGGATCCGCCCGGTTGTTTCGTCCGCCAGGGTCCGGACGTGAATTTCCACAGGTCCGCCCGCGCCGAAGAGCATATCCGCGGCCATGGGTCTGGGGCCCGCACCGCGCGCGGCTGCGGTCCCCTCGGCTGCGGCTTGAGCCGCGCTCACTCCCGGGCGAAGGCGCGCCAGGGCGGGGAAGACCGAGACCGTGGTGCCCCCGGGTGTTTCGGGCCTCTGCACCGTGTTCGGCAGCCAGAAGCGCGTCTCGTGATCGGGGAAATAGAAGCCGGGCGGCGTGACCCCGATGATTGTGTGCGCGCGTCCCTCGAGCGTCAGGCTGCGGCCGACCGCCGCCGGGTCGGATTCGAAGTGCTGCCGCCAGAATTCATGGCTGAGGACGACCACCGGGGTGTTCTCTAACGCCTCGCTCTCGGAGAAGAACCGTCCGACCGCGGGGTTGGCGCGCAGCAGCCGGAACAGGACGGGCGAGACGGCGCTGCCCTTCATGCGCACCGGCTCGGCCAGACCGGTCACGGTGTAACGGTCCGCTTCGTACACTGCGATCCCTTCGACAGTTCGCGGCGACTTGCCCCAGGCGTAATACGTCAGGTTGCTCAGCAATGAGGCGCGCAGCGGCGAGGTCGCCCCGGCGTGCCCCTCGGATAGCCGTACCAGGGTATCGGGTTCGCGATAGGGGAGCGGTCGCAGAAGCACGCCGTATACCAGCGAAAACACGGCCGTGCTGGCGCCGATGCCAAGCGCGAGGGTCAGCAAGGCGGGGAGGGAGAATCCCTTGTTGCGCATCATCGTCCTGCCCGCGTAACGAAGGTCCTGCAGCAGCTTGTCCACGGTGTTCCCTCCGGGGGCTATCTGTAACAATACGAAAAATGCCGAGCCAAGTTGATCTTTTTGGCGACTCGTGGCGGCGAGGGTTCGGGAAGCCGGCAGGTCCGGCTAGCTCCGTGGCCGCATCGAGCCGCCGCGACCCACCTGGCCCGGAATGGGCGATAAGAAACGCAACGGGTGAGCCAGATCCGCGGGCCGCGGCCCTATGCAGACCTCGAAGGCTTCGGCGTAGCGGGGGCGGTTCGGGTACGCCGCGGCCACCTCGCGGTTCATCCTCAGGATGCGCTCGTCGAAACCGTAGCCGCGGGTGTTTAAATTGCGCCGCTGCTGCGAGCGGTGACAGCGCAGCAACTCGGCCTTCCAGCGTGCCTCCTCCTCCCCGAAGAACATGAGCAGATCGTGCCGCATCTCCACCGTCTTGGGATCGCGGTTCAGAAGCGCAGTGAACGGAAATGCCGCTTCCCGGCCAAACCGCTCCAGCATGGCGAAATTCCGGCGGTGACCGGCATTCGTGTCGTTTCCGTGGGGCAGGAAAACGAGGTCCGGCCGCAGTTCATCGAGCGTGGAGCGGATCCGGGCATAATTGGTTTCGTCCTCGCGCGGGTGGCCGTGCTCGTCCTCCGCGAGACGCAGGAAGCTCAGGCAATCGTCCGGCAGGCCGAAAAGCCGGCAACTCTCCCGCTGCTCCGCTTCGCGCACGGCCGCCTTCGCCGCCGCGGTCGGGGCAGTGCAGAAGCTGTCCTCCACGCCGGATGGCGAGGAACTGGCCACGGCCAGCCGTATGCGGTGATCACGGTCGCGGAAAAACCGGAGTGACACGGCGATGGCGTCGAAGTCGTCCGGGTGGGGCGCCAGCACCAGGGCCCGCAAGCCGCGCGGCCAGGCTAGTTGGTCCAGAAAGGCGATCTTGTCGATCATTCGATGACGGAGTCTCGCGCGATCGGAAGTTCAACCCGGCGGTTGTCCCGCGCCGACCGGTACATGGCCAGCACACATTCCAATGTCGGTCGCGCCGCCCGGAGAGGGATCATGGGGTCGCCGCCGGACTCGACCGCCCGGACCATGTCCTCGATGACGGCCTGGTGGTCCTGAAAACCGAGGTCCGCCGCGCCGGTCGCGCCCGTGGCCGCCGATTCGCTGCCGAAGGTCCGGATCTCGGCGTCTTCGGGCCGCTCGTCCCGGAAATTCCATGTCTCCATGCGCTCGCCCACCAGTATGGCGGTGCCGTTGTCGCCGTTGATTTCGATGCGCACGTCGGTGCCGGGCCACAGCGCCGTCGAAGCCTGCACCACGCCCTGCGCGCCGCTCTCGAAATCGACGAAGGCCAGCACGGTGTCTTCGAGGTCCACCGCCGGGTGCGCCAGGTTGTTCATGCGCGCCTGCACGGCGTGCACCGGGCCCGCGAGGTGCTGCAGCAGGTCGATGTAGTGGAAGGCCTGCTGGATCGTGACGCCGGCTCCCGAGCGGCGCGAACTGCGCCACGCGTCCATGTGGTAGTAGTCCGACGGCCGGAACCACTTCATGTACGCGTCGGCGTGGTAGATCTTGCCGAAACGGCCTTGCTCGACGGCCGTCCGGATCGCCTGGACTGCCTGCCGCGCGCGGCACTGCAGCACGACCCCGACCTTGACGCCGGCGGCGCGGCTTGCCGCGTCCATCTCATCCACCTCGCCCAACGACATGGCCGGCGGCTTCTCCACCAGCACGTGCTTCCCGCGCGCGACCGCATTCCAGCAGCGCCGCGCGGTGCAGGTGGTTGGGGGTGAGAATGCTGACCACGTCGATCTCCGGGTCGTCGAGCATCTCTGCCAACGTCGCGTAACCACGGCAGCCGAAATCTTCGCAGAAGCGCGCCAGACGAGCCGCGTCGATGTCGGACGCCGCCGCCAGCCGCGCCTTGCCCGAGGCCTGGAGCGCCCGCGCGTGGAAAGGCGCGATCAGGCCCGCGCCGAGCAGTCCGAATCCAAGGGGGATATCGCTCATGGCATTCGCCTCACTCCGGGATCAGCAGCACTTTCAAAGCCCGCTGCGCTTCGATCTCATCGAAGGCGCGACGCCACTCCGCGAGCGGCATGCGGTGGGAGATCACCTCGCCCGCCGGTATCCTGCCGGCCGCGATCAGGTGGATGGTCCGGTCCCAGCTCGTGTAGCTCGTGGAGAGATTGAAAATGATGTCGCACACCTTGAACGCCGCCTTGTCCCACGGGAAGGGGACCGTCGGGCGCGCGAGAGCCCGATGGCGCAGATGCGGCCCTTCTTGCGGACCAGGTCCACCGTGCAGGCGATGGCGGCCGGCGGCGCCGCTGCACTCGATGACCAGGTCGGCGCCGAGCCCCCCGGTCATGTCCTGCACGACGTCGAGCGGATCCTCCGTCGCCGAGGTTGAGCGGCTCGGAAGCCGAGGCTGTCGGGCCTTCTTCAGCCGGATGGCCTCGTCCGCCGGCGTCCCGACGACGACCACCTCGCGCGCGCCGGCGGCGCGGGCCGTCATCGCGGCCAGCAGCCCGATCGGCCCGGGGCCGAGCACGACGACGAAATCGCCGGCCTCAACCCTGGCCCGCTCGATCACGTCGTGCACCGTGTTGGCCGTCGGCTCGACCACGGCCGCCAGCTCGTAGCTCATCGTATCGGGAATGCGGTGCAGCAGCCGCTCCGGCATCCGGAGGTATGCGGCGAACGCGCCGTCGATGCCCCAGCCGGGCGAGCGCTTCATCGGGCAGATCTGGATGTTGCCGGTGCGGCAGAGATAGCACTGGCCGCAGGCCTGCGTGTGCGGCTCGCCGACGACGCGGTCGCCGCCGCGTACAACGAGACGCCCGGCCCGAGCTCGACGATCTCGCCGGAGAACTCGTGGCCCAGGATGACCGGCGGCCAGTAGGGGAACTCGTCGTGCAGGACGTGCACGTCGGTGCCGCAGATGCCGCACGCCTTCACCTCGATCAGCACCTCGCCGGGGCCCGGCGCTCGGCACGGGCTGCTCGCGCAGTTCGAGGAAGCCGGCCCCTTTCTGCGTCTTGACCAGGGCCTGCATACTGACCTCCGAGTGGGCCGCGTCGGCTCGCCGGCGCCCCGGGGATGCATCTCATCCCGTGGTTTTCCCGCTTGCCCCCTGCTGCAGCTCATGGCGGGCGGAGGCGGCCCGCCCCCACCCCTTTTGCTCACTGCGCCGCACCACTGCGCGGCCGTGAGGGCGAGGATTTCCGCGGCCGCGCAGACTTCGTCCAGGCGGATCTGCTCGTCGTTGGCAGTGGGCGTAGCCCAGGCTGCCGGGGCCGAAGACGACCGTGGGGATGCCGAGCTGGTTGTTGTAGAACCAGGAGTCGCAGGAGGCCGTCATGGCCGAGACTTCGCCGGCCGCCCCCGCCGCCGGCAGCACCGCTTGAAGGGTCCCGCACCAGCGGGTGGCCGGGGTCGAGCACGTGGGAATCGTGCCGGTACATGAACTCGAGCCTGAAGTGCTCGCGCAGCCAGGCGTCGCCGCCCTCCACGATGGCCTGCCGCATCTCGTCCATCACCTGGTAGCGGGTCTTGTTGGGCAGCAGGCCCAGCACGCCTTCGACGACCGCGCGCGCCGGCGCGGTGGCCGGCCAGTCGCCGGCCTGGAGCTTGCCGAAGGTGATGGGCATCGGGTTCGCGAAGCTGTCGAACAGCGGAATGCCGCGCGAGACGGCCAGCAGCCGCGCGTGGTACTGCTCCAGGATGTCGATCACCCGGATGGCCATTTTGAGCGCGCTGACCGTGTCGCCGGCGCGGCCGCTGTGGCCCGGCTTGCCCGTGCAGATCACGCGGAACCAGACCGCGCCGCGGACGGAGGAGAGGATCCGCAGGTCGGTCGGCTCCATCACGATGCAGCCGTCGGCCTGCTCGCCGCGCCGCGCCATGGCCAGCGTGCCGTTGCCGCCGACTTCTTCCTCGACCACCAGGTGCGCCAGCACGTCGCCTTGCAGACGGACCCCCAGCCGGCGCAGCGCCGCCAGGCGGTGAAGAGGGTCGCCACCTGGCCCTTGGCGTCGCAGGCGCCGCGCCCGTGCACCACGCCGTCCGGCACCGACGCGGTTCGAACGGCCGCTCCTGCCCCTGCGACGGCGGCACGACGTCCAGGTGGGTATTGAACAGCAGAGAGCGCCCGCCCCCGGCGCCCGGCCACCCGGAGCCCGATCAGGTTGACGGCCGTCGTACTCGATGCCCGGGATCGGGTCGGCGTAGTCCGGGTCCGCCCGCAGCGTGTTGGACAGCGGGACGCGCTCCACGGAGCCCACCTCGGCAAACCGGCGCGCCGCATACTCGACGGCCTCCTCTTCGCGGCCCGGCAGCGAAGGGAAGCGGATCAGGTCGCACAGGAACCCCAGGGTTTCGGGTGCCAGCGGACCGCACGGCGGAGCGGATTGCGTCGAACGAAGGGGAAGGGGTCATGGAGTTCCGCTACAGCATCGACAGCGAACTTTCGAAGATATCCAGGCTCTCGTTGGCCTCGGCCTCGGTGATCACCAGCGGCGGCGCCACCCGGATCACGTTGCCGAAGATGCCCACCGAGCCGATCAGCAGCCCGTTCTGGGCCGCCGTGTCGATCAGCTTGCGGGTCAGGTCCGGCGCGGGCTCCTTGGTCTTCTTGTCCTTCACCAGTTCGACGCCCATCACCAGGCCGAGGCCGCGCACGTCGCCGACGTAGGGGCAGCGTTCCTGCATGTCGAGCAGGCGCGATTTCATCAGCGCGCCGATGCGGAGCGGCGTTGTCCGCCAGGTTCTCGCGCTGCATGATCTCGACCACGGCGACGACGGCCGCGCAGGCGACCGGGTTGCCGCCCATGGTGCTGCTCATCTCGCCCGGGCCGAGCACGCCGATCACGTCGCCGCGCGCGGCGATGGCGGACGCGGGAACGCCGCTGCCGATGCCCTTGCCGATGCACACCAGGTCGGGCGTCAGGCCCTCCCACTCCATGGCGAAGAACTTGCCGGTGCGGCCGTAGGACGACTGCACCTCGTCGAGCGTGAACAGCAGCCCGTGTCGCGCGGCCCACTCCTCGAGCCGCGCGCAGCCAGCCCTCCGGCGGGAAGATGAAGCCGGCGGCGCCCTGGTAGGGCTCGACCAGGACGCCGGCCAGGCTGCCGGTGCTGTTGGCCCGCACCGCGTCGTCCAGGAAGTCCAGGCAGAGCATGTCGCACGTTTCCGGCTTGGCCTTGAACGGGCAGCGGTAGCAGTAGGGGAAGGGCACGCGGATGGCGCCGGGCAGCGTCGGGCCGTAGCCTTTCTTCGGCCCGGCCAGCCCGCCCGCAGTCGCGGCCGCATAGGTGCGGCCGTGGAAGCCGCCGTGGAAGCTGACGATCTCGAACTTGCCGCGTCTTGCGCTTCATGATGCGGATGGCGGCCTCGGTGGTCTCGCTGCCCGTGCTCAGGAAGAAGCACTTGTCGAGGTGCGGCGGCAGCACGGAGACCAGCTTCTCGGCCGCCACGACGCGAGGCTCGTTCAGGCACTCGTAGTTGTTCAGCAGCTTCGCGGCGGCGGCCTGCACGGCCGCACCAGGTCCGGGTGGCAGTGGCCGACGTTGGTCACCAGCACGCCGAGGTCCAGTCGATGAAGCGTGTTGCCGTCCACGTCGGTGACGACCACGCCGCGGGCCTGGTCCCAGACCACCGGCGCCTGGTAGCCGGTGCACTGCGCCTCGACCTTCGCCCAGCGCTCGAACAGTTCCCGCGAGCGCGGGCCGGGGAGCGAAGTCTTCACCTGCGCCACGCGCCGTTCTGCTGTGCTCATTTCGCCTCCCTTTCCGCAGGGCTCACGGTACCGGTTGCGCGATGTAGCGCGGCGGGCAGCCCGGCCGCAAACCGGTCGATCTCCAGGATGATCAGTTCCCGGATGCGCCGGCTGGCGTCCTCCGAGTACCAGGCCAGGTGCGGCGTGAGGATGGCGTTGGGCAGCCCGAACAGCGGGTAGTCCGGCGGGCGGCGGCTCCTTGTCGAAGACGTCGATGGCGGCGCCGGCGATGATGCCCTCCCGCAGCGCCTCGGCCAGCGCGCACGCGTCGACCACCGGCCCGCGCGCGGTGTTGACCAGGTAGGCCGTCGGCTTCATCAGCCGGAGTGTGCGGCCGTTGACCATGTGGCGCGTCTCCGCGTCAGCGGCGTGTGGATGGTGATGTAAGTCCGAGCCGCGGAGCAGAGTCTCCAGCGGCGCGACTTCGATGCCCAGCTCGCGCTTCCGCTCCTCCGGGAGGTAGGGGTCGCAGACGAGGAACTTCAAGCCGAAGGTCTTGCAGCTTCTCGTAGACCCGGCTGCCGATGCGGCCGCAGCCGATGATGCCGAGCGTCTGGCCCGCCATGCGGAAGATCGGGATCAGCGGCGTGAAATCCCAGCGGCCGCGGCGCACGAGTCGTCGAGCACCGTCCGGCTGGCGACGACCTTGCGCCCGCAGGCGAAGATCAGGGCGATGGCCTGCTCGGCCACGTCCTCGGTGCAGTAGTCCGGGATGTAGCAGAGCGGGATGCCGGCTCGGGCAAGCGCCTCCACGTCGACGTTGTCGTAGCCGACGCCGTGGCGGATCACCAGCCTGGCACTTGCGCCAGCCGGCCACGAGGTCGGGCGTGATCGGCACCATGTTGACGACCACGACGTCGGCGTCGCGCGTCGCCGCGATGACCTCGGCGGCGGGCGCGAACTTCAGCTGGTGGGACGCGAACTCGATCCCCGCGCCGGGCCAGCTGCCCGCGTTCCCAGTCCAGATCGGGTTCGATGTAATCGGTGACCACGACTTTCATACGGTCCCCACTTCCCGCGCGGCTTGCACGGCACGGCCGGTCTCCGCCGATTTGTAGATCGCCTCCACCACTTCCAGGGCGCGCAGCCCGTCCTCGCCGGTGATCGGCGGCGCCGTGCGGGCGGCGACCGCATCGAGCACTGCGGAGAGATAGCGGTGCCCCATGACTCCGGTATAACCCGGCTGCGGCTCCAGTTCGAACTCGATGTGGCGGCGCGGCGCGGCGGCGAACTCGCCCGAGTCGCTGCACACGAAGAGCCGCTCGCGCATGCCCTCGAACGAGGGGCTCCAGGAGAGCACGCCCGCAGTGCCGCGCAGCGCCAGGTACAGGTCGCGCCCGTACGGGTAGGAGTCCGGCACCGTGTAGCTGATGTCGAGCGCCACGACCGTGCCGCGCGAGAATGTCAGCAGCGCGAACGAGTTGTCCTCGATGTCGTATTGCGGGTTGACCTTCACGTTCTCGCCGAGCGCTTCCACCACTTCGTCGTCGAGAATCCAGCGGTAGAAGTCGATCCAGTGCACGCCGAGGTTGTACATCGGCCCGCCGCCGCTCTGCCGCCGGTTCAACATCCACCGGGCGTTGCCCTCGATGTAGCGGTGCAGCCGCCCGGCCGCGCAGCGGCCCTCGCAGCCGACGATGCGGCCCAGCGCGCCCTCGTCGACGTAACGCTTCATCTGGCGGGCCACGGGGTGGTAGCGCCAGACATACGGCGTCGTCAGGATCGTGCCGGCATTGTGCGCCGCCCTTATCATGCGGGCGACGCCTTCGGCGGAGGCGGCCATCGGTTTTTCGACGACCGCATGGATGCCCCTCTCCGCGCAGGCGACGGCAGCGTCCGGGCACTCGGCGTGCGGCAGAAACACGAGGGCGACGTCGATCTGTTCTGAGTCGAGCAGACTCTCCCAGTCTTCGTAGACACCGACCTGGAAGTCATGCGCGAACGCGTCGCGCACGGTCGCGCTCGGATCCGACGCCGCGACGACGCGGGCTGCCGGCAAGGCCGCCAGAGTCGCCATGTAGCTGCGCGGGTGCAGGTGAGACAGGCCGAGCAGCCCCACGTTGATCGGCTGCTCGGGCGGTTCCGGCTGATTGGTCTGAGGGTCCATCAGAATTTCCCGTCCCGGGCTTCGAAATGCGTCGGCCTGTTGAGGGTCGGCCCGCCGGATCTGATCCAGTGGGCCGTCCACTCGATCAGGGTGTGCACAGGGACCGAGGGGCGCCCGTACAGTTGATGAGAGCGCCCGGCGTTGTTCAGCAGGGCGGTGTCGGCTTCCGTCCCCTCGAACTCAGGGCGCGTGTCGAAGAGCTCGCCAAAGCGCGACGCCACCTGGCGCACCGAGAGGGTCTCGGGTCCCGTCAGGTTGAGCACCGCGGGGGGCGACTGGCAGAGACCGAACGCGCGCAGGCACACCGAGTTCGCGTCCCCCTGCCAGATGACGTTCACGAATCCCGTTCCGAGTTGAACGGGGAGTCGTTCGTAGACACGCGTGCCGATGTCGAGCAGCACCCCGTAGCGCAACTCGACGGCGTAGTTGAGGCGCAGCAGGGTCATCGGGGTCGCGTTGCGGTCCGAGAAATACTGCAGGATCCGTTCGCGGGCCAGCACCGACTGCGCATACTCGCCGACCGGCCCGGGAGCCGAGTCCTCGGTGCAGCCGCCTGAGGCGGCCGGGACCAGCGGGTATACGTTGCCGCTCGAGAAGGCGACGATCTTCGAGTCGCGGTACCGTTCGGCGACCAGCGCGGGGAGAAACGCGTTCATCGCCCAAGTCAGTGATTCAGCGCCCGTGGAGCCGAACTTCCGGCCGGCCATGAAGATCACGTTGGGGGCGTCCGGCAGCCGCGCGACCTGTTCCCGTTCCAGAAGATCCGCCGCCATCACCTCGACTCCCGCGTCGCACAGCGAGCGCCGGCTTGTCGGATCGGAAAATCTGGACACGGCGGTAATGCGCGACTTCACGCCGGCCCGCTCCGCCGCGCGGCGCAGACGGCGCGCGAGGCTCGGACCCATTTTCCCCCCGGCGCCCAGGATGAGGACATCGCCGGCCACGTCGCGCGCCGCCTCCGCGTCGGCCGCCGTCGGTCGCGACAGAAACTCCTCGAGTTCGGCCTCGTTGGCAATCCGGTCCGGGGGTCGCAGCCCGCCTGAATTCGATTCAGGGATCCGAGTCATGGCACCTCGCGGACCAGGCGCCCCCGGGGAGATCCCCGACGGTCGGGTGTCCGGCGAGGCCCTGGCTGGTTGAACCTATCGCAACGGCGGTTCCCGGCGCAACCTCAAAACCGCACGTCAAATTGGTGTGCGGCGGCCGACCCGTCCTGGCTTATGATCCGGACTGCGACTGCGGAGATTGCCTTGGCCATCATCGATCTGTTTCGGCTGGACGGGAAGGTCGCGCTGATCACCGGCGCAGGACGGGGCATCGGCCGCGCCATCGCTGCGGCACTCGCGGGGGCGGGTGCGGACCTCGTGCTGGCAGGCCGGGGCGGCGGTCTCGCGGAAGCCGCATCGGACATCGGCCGCGAGAGCGGGCGACGGATGGCAGTCGTGCGCGCGGATCTCGGAGAGGCGGGCGCCGCCCGCCGCGTGATCGCCGAAGGGGAGCAGGCTTTCGGACGGGTGGACATCCTGGTAAACAACGCGGGGATGATCCGCCGAGCCGAACTCCCCGATTTCCTGGAAGAGGACTGGGACTCCATCCTCGAGGTCAACCTCAAGGCGGTCTTCCTGCTCTGCCAGGCGGCGGCTCGGGGCATGGTCCAGCGCGGCCACGGCAAAATCATCAACATCGCGTCGCTGCTTTCGTTTCAGGGCGGGATACGGGTCGCCGCCTACGCCGCCAGCAAAGGGGGATTGGCGCAGCTGACCAAGGCGCTCGCCAACGAGCTCGCGCCCAAGGGTGTGAATGTCAATGCCATCGCCCCGGGGTACATCGCGACCGACAACACGACGGCGCTGCGCGCCGACCCGGCACGCAGCCGCCAGATTCTCGACCGGATTCCCGCAGGACGCTGGGGCGAGCCGTCGGACATGGCCGGGGCCGCATTGTTCCTGGCATCGGAGGCGGGCCGCTACGTTCACGGCCATATCCTGCTGGTCGACGGCGGTTGGATGGCACGTTAGGACTTGGGAGCCACACGATGCACCGCGCGCACATGGATGATCAGGCCGAGCGCATCAACGCAGCCTCGCTCGCCCTCCTGGACAATCCGGGGATACGCATCGAGCACGAGGCGATCCTCGCGCTGCTGCTGGCGCGCGGGGCGAAGCCCGGCGCCGCTTCGTCGGTGGCCCGGATCCCCCGCGGGCTCGTGGAGGATTCCCTGGCGGCAGCTCCGCGCTCGTTCGTTTTGGCGGCGAAATGCGGACCCGCGGTCGAGATCGCACCCGACTCGGAACCGGTCTTCTGGTCCGTTCCCGGCATGTCGCTGTCCCGGTACGGAGCGCATCGCCCGTTCACCTCGGCCGACATGGCCGAGGTGGCGCGCCTGCTGGACCGGTTGCCCAACGTGCACGGCATCTTCGGCATGGCACTCGACGACGTGCCGCCCCCGGCGCGCGACGTCGCGGGTCTGAACCTCATCGCCCGCAACAGCGGAAAACACATCCGGGTGCTGTGCTTCAGCCCGCAGGGGGCGGAAACCCTCGTGCGGATGCAGGCCGTCGTCGACGCGCGCCCCTGGTTCAGCATCGGGTTCACGGCGCACGGTCCGCTGAGGTGGACCCACCTCGCCCTGGAGATCTTCCGGCGTACCGCCGGGGCGGGGATACCGGTCAGCATCAACGGCGAGCCGATGGCCGGTGTGTCCGGGCCGGTGACCCTCGCGGGAGCCGCAGCCGTCGGCAACGCCGAGATCTTGGCCGGGCTGGTCGTCAACCAGCTGCTCGAGCCCGGCAGACCGTGCATCTACAACCTCGGGCTGGCCCACGTGTTCGACATGAAGACCGCTATCGCGGTCACGGGCGGGCCGGAAAACGCACTGTTTGCCGAACTGTCCGCAGCCATGGGCCGTTTCCACCGGCTCCCCTCGGCCTCCTGGGTTTCCACCGAGTCCATGTGCCCCGATTCCCAGGCGGCGCTGGAGAAGATGTTCGGGTTTCACACTCACGCCGCGGCCGGCGTCAGCGTCATCTGGGGCATCGGCCAGCTCGAATCGGAAACCACGCTCTCTCCCGCGCAGGCGGTCATCGACGATGAGATGATCTCCTATGCAAAGCGCTTCCAGCGGGGCGTCGATGCCGGCGACGACAGCCTCGCCGTCGCTGTGACCCGCTCCGTGGGCATCGCAGGGTCCTTCCTGGAGCACCCGCACACGCTGGAGAACTTCAGGTCCGAGCTCTACATCCCCTCCATCTTGTGCCGAGTGCGCCGGGGCGCCTGGGACAAGGCCGGTCGTATGAGACTGGACGAGAGGGCCGAGCAAGCCGCAACCCGGCTGATGGCACATCCTGTCGACAACGGCCTGTCGGAACTCCAGTGCCTTGAACTGGACAGGATCACCAACGCCTTCCTGCAGGAAATTGCCCGGAATTAGGGCAGTCGTGTGGAAGTGCGGCAGATAGATGGGCTGCGTCCAGTATGCCGCTATTCGGGCGGCGTCGAGCCGCCGCACTCCAAAGCGTTGCCGAGGCACCGCACGTCGTAGGTGCAATTCCTTGCGCAGATAGGACTTAGGTACGGGTTTCCATGAACGCGCCCGACTGCGTTGAAACCGGCGAAATTTCGAAACCTTTTCCCCCCCGCTCTATCAATAGATTTGCGTCCCGAGCCTCAGAGCGGGACCAACACCTAAGGGAGGGAAAATGAGAAGGGAAAGAGTTGTGAAACGATGGCTGCTGGCAGTTCCTGTTCTGGCGTTGGGTCTGGCGCTGCCCGGGGTCGTTTCCGGGAAGAATACGACCCAGAAGCCGCGGCGCGTAGAGCATGCGCAGAACCGCCTCACCAACGAGGTGCGCCACGAGTTGGTGATGCTTCCGTACTACGGGGTGTTCGACAACCTGGAATACCAGATTCAAGGCGTGGACACGGTCGTATTGTCGGGCCAGGTCACCCGGCCCACCCTGAAGAGCGGGGCTGAGAACGTGGTGCGCGATATCGAAGGGGTCGCCAAGGTCGTCAACAATATCGAAGTTCTTCCGTTGTCGCCGAACGACGACCGGATAAGGCTTGCGGTCTACCGCGCGATTTACGGACACACGGCACTTGACCGCTACGGCTTGCGTGCGGTGCCGCCGATCCATATCATCGTGAACAACGGCAAGGTGACGCTCGTAGGCGTGGTTGCCACCGAGGCGGACAAGAACATCGCCGGCATAGTCGCCAGCGGCGTTCCGGGGACGTTCGGGGTGACCAACAACCTGCGGGTGGAAGCCGAAGACAAGTGAACCGGGCTCTCCCCTAGGCACCCGTGGCCCCGGCGGTGAGACCGTCGGGGCCGGTCCGGTCGCCGGTCTCCGCGTCGATACGCAGTTCAGGATCGACGGCAAGCCATGCCACGGCCCCCGCGGCATAGAGTCCTGCGGCGATATAGAAAGGGATGGCCCAGGAATTCCACCGGTCTACCGCGTATCCCGCCACTACCGGTCCCAGGAAACCCCCGAGATTCCCAAACGTATTCATCGATGCCGTCACGACGCCGGCGTGGCTGTGCCCGATGTCCAGGCAGACCGCCCAGCAGGCGCTGAGCGCGAAATCCGCCGATGCCAGGGCCAGCGCGATCAGGAACACCTTTGCGTTACGCGATCCGGCATGGATGGACGCCAGAAGCAGCAATGCGCTGCAGCCAAACGAGAACGCCCCCAGGTTCGAGCGTGCCGCCCTCAAACCCCGCGTGACCGCCAGCCGGTCGGACACCCGCCCGCCGACCAGGTTTGCGCCGCCGGCCAGCAGAAACGGGACACCTGCCAGCATCCCGCCGGCAGTCGGGGAAAAGCCGAGCTCTCGCACCAGATAGGTCGGCAACCAGGTGAAGTAGAAGTAAAGGCCGTACCCGAACGTGAAATACATCGCGCAGATCGTGTACAGGTTCCGGCTGCGCACGATGCGGCGCCAGGGGACGGGTTGCGCCGCAGTTGCAGGCCCGCAGGAGATGGCCGGCGCCTCCTGATCCGGCGGCTCGTCCCTGAACCAGCGGTACCAGCAGAACGCCCAGACGACACCCATGAGCCCGAGGAAGAAAAAGCTCTCGCGCCAGCCCCACCGTTCAATCAGGAGCACGGTCAGGGCGGGAGCTAGTGCGCCGCCGAGCCGCGACCCGAGGAAGAGAACACCGTTCGCCTTGCCTCGATCCGAGACCGGCA
Source organism: uncultured Acidobacteriota bacterium (assembly GCA_963773605.1). Classification (GTDB taxonomy): domain Bacteria; phylum Acidobacteriota; class UBA6911; order UBA6911; family UBA6911; genus CAVZBT01. The sequence goes on along the minus strand of CAVZBT010000012.1, from coordinate 1,455,896 downwards.
ACCACCTTGAGAACGCGCGTGAGACATTGGGGAAGGCGCCCGCTTCGCCGGCGCCGAACAGGAAACGAATCGTCAGCAGCGAATGATACCCGCGTGCGAAACCCGTCAAGACGGTGAATGCCGACCACCAGAGGACGATCCGGGTCAGCACGCGCCGCGCCCCGAACACGTCGCCCATCCAGCCTGTAGGTACTTCGAACAGCGAATAGGCGAGCGTGAAGGCGCTGAAGACGAGGCTCATCTGCAGCATCGAGAGCCCGAGGTCGCGCATTATGAACGGGGCGGCCGCAGAGATGCAGACCCTGTCGAGGTAGGTGACGATGGCGAGGCTGAACGCGAACCAGAGCAGCGTGCGACGCGGATTTCTTGAGGCCATTTTCCGTTGGCTACGTCCCTTGGGGTACCGCCTCTGGCGGGGAACTCGAACAGGCTCTGCCGTTCGGCCCGAAGGCTCAGTCCTGCCCGTGAACCGGCTTGACAAGGTCGAGATAGTCGCTGCACGACGTAGACGCCGTCCGGCGTGAACGAGGCGCCCTCGGCGATGACAGTCCCGGGGGCCATGAAGCACCCGCTCTCGATTTCATCCTCCTGCAACGTCATCGCGCCGTCGTAGACGCAGGTGAAAACGGCGCCCCATACCTCCACGCCGGCGTCCGCGTAATGGAATTCGAACAGGAATTGCAGCGGTACACCCCGGATCCCGAGTTCCTCCTCCAGCTCGCGGACCGCCCCCTGCTCGTAGCTTTCGCCCTGCAGCACGACCCCGCCTGCGGCAGGGTCGAGATAGCCGGGGAATATGTCCTTGGTGAGAGAGCGCTTCTGAATGAACAGCTCCCCATGCGAATTGAACACCAGGATGTATGTGCTCCGGTGCGGCAGGCGCCGGCGCCGCATCTCCGCGCGGGGTGCTGCGCCCACAACCCGGTTTTCCCCGTCGACGATGACGACCATCTCGTCGGCCGACATCCATCCTCCTACGCGCGCGTCAGGCTAGCTCCCGGCGGCCACAGGCTCCGCCGCGGCCGCTCCGGCCGCCCTGTCTTTCAGGAGTTTGTATCGGACGCCATCCGCCAAGGCCTGGTAGCTTGCCTCGAGAATGTTTTCAGACACGCCGACCGTTGTCCAGTTCTCCTGCCCGTCGCTTTGTTGGATGAGGACCCGGACCTTTGCCGCCGTCCCCTTGCCGGCATCCAGGACGCGCACCTTGTAGTCGGTGAGCTGGACCGAGCGGAGCGGCTCGAAGAACTCCTGGAGGGCCTTGTGCAGCGCGCAATCCAGGGCGTGGACCGGTCCGTCCCCCTCGGCTGCCGTGTGGACCACGCGGTCGCCGACCAGCTATTTTGACCGTGGCTTCCGAGGTGAACTCTCCGGTCCGGCGCAGCTCGTTGATGACCCGGAAATTGTCGATTTTGAAGAAGTCGCTCTCGCCGTGCATCGCGGTCTCGAGCAGCACCCGCAACGACCCCTCGGCCGCCTCGAACTCGTACCCCTCGTGTTCGAGCTTCTTGACGCGGCTGAGGGCGTGCTTCAGCGCCTCCGGGTTGTCCTCGATCCGGAGGTCCATTTCACGGGCCTTGTAGAGCAGGTTGCTCTTCCCGGACAGCTCCGAGACTAGCACGCGCCGCGCGTTGCCGACGGTCTCCGGGGTGATGTGTTCGTACGTCGCGGCGTCCTTGATGACCGCGCTGACGTGAATCCCCCCCTTGTGGGCAAACGCGCTTTCCCCCACGAAAGGGAGCTCGTTGCGGTGTGGCAGGTTTGCCACCTGGCTGACGAAGCGTGAGGCGCCGGCGAGGAGGGGAAGGCGATCCCTGCCGATGGTTTCGATCCCCATCTTCAGCTCGAGGTTGGGGATGATCGAGCAAAGGTTGGCGTTGCCGCAGCGTTCGCCGAAGCCGTTGATCGTCCCCTGCACCTGCACGGCGCCGCACCGGACGGCGGCCAGGCTGTTGGCCACCGCCAGTTCCGAGTCGTTGTGGGCGTGGATCCCGAGGGGAAGCCGTACCGCCGAGCGGGCGCCGCGCAGGGCATCCTCGACATGGGCTGTCAGGCTGCCGCCGTTGGTGTCGCACAGGACGATAATGTCGGCGCCCCCTTCCTCCGCTGCCCGGAGCGTCGCCAGCGCGTACTCGGGATTTGCGGCGAAGCCGTCGAAGAAGTGCTCGGCGTCGTAGATCACTTCCCGGCCGTTCTCCCTGAGGTAAGCCACCGAGGCGCGAATCAGGTCGCAGTTCCTGGACAGCGGGATTTTGAGGGCCGTGGTCACATGGAAATCCCAGGTCTTGCCGAAGATCGTCACGGCCGGGGTCGCCGCCGCCAGCAGGGCGTTCAGGTTGGGATCCTCGGCCGGCGCGTGACGCGGATGGGCGGTGCTGCCGAAAGCCGCGATTCGGGCACTGTGCCACGTCATGCACCGCGCGCGCTCGAAGAATTCGGCGTCTTTCTCGTTGGAACCTGGCCACCCTCCTTCGATGTAGGCGACCCCCAGCTCGTCGAGCTTGCGGGCAACCCGGAGCTTGTCCTCGACGGAAAACGCCACGTTTTCGCTCTGGGTCCCATCCCGAAGGGTCGTATCGTAGATCTGGACTCTCACTCCTGCCTCCTTTTGCCGCGCCTGAAAACAAAAATGCCCTCACCCGGCCGGCGGATGAGGGCGATGCATGCAGCAGATCGCGAGCCTCTATCCGCCGGGGGCCCTCCCCCGAACGATGACGATGCTAATGGCGATCGCGACGAACCCGGTTTCCCTAGTCATTCACAAATCCAATACCTGGAATTAGTGCAACCCTGCCACTGTGCCACATGCCGCCCATTTTGTAAACAACAACTGTTCCTATGGGTGCGACGCCAAAGGGATACGGAAGCCGGAAGCCTGGAGCCGGACACGGTGGACTCCGGATTGCTTCAGCCTGTTCTTGTTCCGTCTTCTGTCTTCCGTCTTCCGTCTTTCACGCTTCCAGGTCGCCGTTGCGCCCCGCCACTGTCGAGAGGAACTGCACGGCCCGGGACTCGCCCCAGTACGCGTCCAGGTCCGGGCTTCCCGCGGGGCGCTGCTGCAGAAAGCCACTGTGCCCGCCGTATTGGGTGGCAATGAGCAAAAGGTGCGGGTTCCGTTCGATGCCCGAGGTGAGGAACGGCTGGAACGGGATCATCGGGTCGTCCATCGCCTGCACGATCAGGGTGGGGACCCGGATGGCGCCGAGCAGCGGGGCCGAACTGGCCAGGCGATAATAGTTGTCGGCGGTGCCGAAACCGAAATGGGGCGCCGTGACGATGTCGTCGAACTCGTATATGGTCCGGACCCGCTCAATCCTGCTCAGATCGCCCAGCGCCGGGTAGAGTTCCAGCTTGCGCCGCATCCTGCGGATCAGGTTCCGCACGAAATACCTCTGGTAGATCCAGTTCTGCGGCCGGCTGATTTCCCGCGCCCCGAGGCCGAGGTCGATGGGCGGGCTGAGGACGGCCGCAGCGCGCAGCTGATCTACCCCGCGCTCGCCCTGCTCGCCCAGGCATTTGAGCAATATGTTCGCCCCAAGCGACACGGCGGCCGCATACACATGCGTCAGCCCGAGTCCGCGCAGCCAGCGGACGACCGCCAGCACGTCCTGCGACAGCCCCGCGCAGTAAAGCGTCGGGGTCAGGTGCTCGGTGCCGCCGCAGTTGCGCATGTTGAGCCGCACGACGTGAAAACCTCGCGCGAACGCCTTCTTGCTCATGCCGACGAGGTAATGGGACCGCGCGCTCCCTTCGAGGCCGTGCAGGAACATGGCCACCGGGCGCTCCGGGCGATTTCCCGGCTGCCACGACGCTTCGCCGGTGACTTTGCCGTCGACCCCCAGATCGATTTCGACGTCCTCGTATGACTGCCACCCGTAGCCCCAGCGTCGCGGCTTCCGCGATGAGACGAGCGTCTGGACATGTGGGTTGCGCAGCCAGCGCGGCGGGTCAAAGGGCGGGTAGGTCAGTTGCGGCACCGGGGAAGCCATAAGTGGCAAATAGTGCGCGTGGGCCTGTCCGGCGTCAAGCGCGTGGTTTACAATAACCGGCACCGATGAGCACGATAGTCGTGGGGGGGCATGCACGTGGTGTCGGTAAGACAGCCGTGGTGTGCGGGATCCCTGCGGGCCTTTCCCGGGAGTCGCTGGACCGCGGTGAAAATCACGCCGCACGCGCACTCGGCTCGGCACCCCGATGAGATGCAGCCCAGCAATCCACGGGTGAGCCCCTGAGGCACTTGTGACGATAAAGAGGCTATCCCTATGGATCGTACCGGCATTGGCCGGCGGCTACATCGTGTTCGAGATCGCGACCTACCCGGACGTGGCCCGCCTCGCGCGCGAAAACCCGCGGAGCACCGCGTTGATGGATCTGCGGGCCGCCCAGGCCGCCGATTCCGGCAAGAAATCCGGTCGTTTGCAGTCCTGGGTGCCACTGGGCATGATATCGCCACACCTGCGCAATGCCGTCCTGATCGCGGAAGACGCCGCGTTTTTCCAGCATGAGGGGCTGGACTACGACCAGATCCGGGAGGCGATCAAGGTCAACGCGGAGAAGCTCGAATTCGCCCGCGGCGCGAGCACGATCACCCAGCAGCTGGCAAAAAACCTGTACCTGTCGCCGTCGAAGAACCCGTTCCGCAAGCTGAAGGAAATCGTCCTGACTTTTTCGCTCGAGCGCCATCTGACGAAGAAGCGGATCTTCGAACTGTATTTGAACGTGATCGAGTGGGGCGATGGGGTGTACGGGGCCGAGGCAGCGTCCCGCGCTTATTTCGGAAAGCCCTGCGCCAGCCTGACGGAAGAGGAAGCCGCGGCGCTGGCCGCCGTGATCATCAACCCGCGGCGCTACAGCGCCGTACGGCCGAACCAGCGCATCCGCAACCGTATAGCGCTGATCCAGGCGCGCATGCAGAGATACCGCTATTACAGGTGAGGCTGCCGGGCCCCGGCTATTCCGGGCGGACGTGAGTGCGGACGAAGGAAACGATCTCCTCCAGGGAACTCCCCGGCGGGAAGATCTCGGCGACCCCGAGCTCTTTGAGCCTGGGGATGTCCTGATCCGGTATGATCCCACCGGCGAATACCATCACGTCGTCCAGGCGGTTCTGACGCCTGAGTTCCATGATGCGGGGGAACAGGTGCATGTGGGCGCCCGACAGGATGGACAGGCCGACGGCATCGACGTCCTCCTGCAGGGCGGCGTTGATGATCTGTTCGGGCGTCTGCCGCAGCCCCGTGTAGATGACTTCCATCCCCGCGTCCCGCAGGGCGCGGGCAATCACTTTGGCGCCGCGGTCGTGCCCGTCCAGCCCGGGTTTTGCGACGAGCACGCGGATTCGTTTCTCGCTCATAGTCTCAGTCGATCAGGGGTTCCCTGTATTCGCCGAAAACGGCCCTCAGAGTATCGCACATTTCGCCCAGCGTCGCGTAGGATCGCACGCAGTCGAGAATGACCGGAAGGAGATTCTCGGTGCCGCGCGCGGCTGTTTCCAGGCGACGAAGGTTTTCGCTGACGTCGGGCGCGTCGCGTCGTTCGCGGACGCGGCGCAGCTGGGCGCACTGCCGCTCGTGGGCTCCGTCGTCGATGAGGTGGACGTCGACTGGGGCGCCGGATTCGACGGCGAACTCGTTGACGCCGACGATGATCTTCTCCTTGTGTTCCACCGCCTGCGCATACCGGTAGGACGCGTCCTGGATCTCGCGCTGCGGATACCCCCGCTCTATGGCGGCGACCATCCCGCCCAGCGCGTCTATGCGCTCGAAGTACTCCAGGCAGGCCTGTTCCATCTCGCTGGTGAGCGTCTCGACGAAATACGATCCCCCGAGCGGATCGACGGTGGCGGCGGCACCGCTTTCGCAGGCGATGATCTGCTGGGTGCGGAGCGCGAGCGTCACGGCCTGCTCGGTCGGCAGCGAAAGCGTTTCATCGAGCGAGTTGGTGTGCAGCGACTGGGTCCCGCCGAGCACGGCAGCCAGCGCCTGCAGCGCGACCCGGACGACGTTGTTGTACGGCTGCCGGGCCGTCAGCGAGACGCCCGCGGTCTGGCAGTGGATGCGGCACAGGAGCGAGCGCGGGTTACGAGCGTGGAACCGTTCCCGCATGACCCGGGCCCAAATCCGGCGCGCCGCGCGCAGCTTGGCAATCTCCTCGAAGAAGTCGTTGTGCACGTCGAAAAAGAAGCTGAGCCGCGGGGCGAAGTCGTCCACGGCCAGGCCGGCGCGTATCGCGTGGTCCACGTACTCGATGCCGTCGCGCAGCGTGAACGCCAGCTCCTGCACCGCCGTGGAACCCGCCTCCCGGATGTGATAGCCGCTCACGGAAATCGTGTTCCAGCGGGGCGCGTGGTGCGTCGCGAACGCGATGATGTCGGTGATGATCCGCATCGAGGGGCGGGGCGGGTAAATGTAGGTTTTCTGGGCGATGTATTCCTTCAGGATGTCGTTCTGGATCGTGCCCGAGAGGTTGCGCCAGTCCACCGCCTGTTTTTCCGCCGTGACCAGGTACATGCCCCAGATCATGGCTGCCGGCGCGTTCGTCGTCATCGACGTGGTGACCTGGTCCAGCCGGATTCCGTCGAAGAGCGCTTCCATGTCGGCCAGTGAATCGATCGCGACGCCGCACCGTCCCACTTCGCCGGATGAGAGCGGGTGATCGGAATCGTATCCAAACAGCGTCGGGTAATCGAAGGCCACCGACAGCCCCGTCTGTCCCTGCTGCAGGAGGTACTTGAACCTCGCGTTGGTGTCCTCCGCGGTCCCGAAGCCGGCGAACTGCCGCATGGTCCACGGGCGGCCCCGGTACATGTTCCGGTACACCCCCCGCGCATACGGGAATTGGCCCGGTTCGCCCAGGTCGCGTTCCGGTCGAAAGCCGGCGAGGTCGTCGGCCGTATACAGTTCTCTGACGGGATGTCCGGAAACAGTGGTGAATTCCCGAACTGGAGCGTGTACCTCGGCCGGCTCTTTACCCAACGCTTTCATGCCCTTCCCCCCGGGTCGAAATATAGCACATGGGGGGTGGGCCACGTGGGGCCGCCCGGCGGCCCCACGTGGCCACAACAGGGGTCAATCAGGAAACCGTTGAGCAGCCTCCGGACCGCGTCGAGCCGCGGCCTGCAGTTCGATAAGCTGCAGGCGAGAGTACATCATTGGGGGGGCTCCAGCCGGCGCGCCTCGCGGAAGCAGTCCAGGGCCTTGTCGTTGTCTTTGAGCACTTTGTACAGGTACCCTTTCTCTTTCCAGATGGCGACGCGGCTTGGGGTGGTCCGAAACGCCTTCAGATTGTCTTCGAGCAGCTGCAGCCCCACCTTGGTTTGGCCGTGGTGAGCGAACTGGTCCGAAAGGAAAAGGAGTTCCTTGAGAAGCACCGGCTCCTGATCCACGGGCCACTGCATCGAGAATATCTTGTCGGCTTCGACCGCCGCCTGCGCGAAGTTCTTCTTCTGGATCAGCAGCATCACGATCTCGTGCTGCGCCTCCGCCGCGCTGCGCATTTTCTGCAGGGTGGGGGAGCCCTGAAATGCGCTCCCGGCGGCCGGTCCGCATAGGACGGCCGCCAGTACTGCCGCGAGGAGAGCCATGGACGGGGGGGTAACAGCGGGTCTCATTGCGCCTCCTGCCGGAACGGATTATCGGTCATGGTCGCCCTGACGGTTACGAACGGGTTGGCCATATCGTCGGGAACATCGGGTGGCACCAGGATTTCCGGGGCTTTTGTCCGCCTCTGCTCCCGCAACTCCCTGTGCTGGAGATAATCGGTCATGTACTGCTCCAGGCCGAGCTGCTCGAGTTCGTGCTGCCTGTAGCTCCAGATGCCCAGCGCGAGTACCGCGGCCGCGGCGAGCGTGGCGGTGGCCGCAAGCCAGCGGTTCCCCAGAAAGAGACGTATCCATGCGGGCCGGGCCTGCGGGGCCTCGACGGCAATCCGGGCCCGCACATGACCCCAGACCTCCTTGCGGAGCTCGACCGCGCGCAGGTTGGACTCCAGAAAAGCGGCAGACTCCTCGAGACCGCGGAGTTCTGCTGCGCATGGCTTGCACTGTTCGACGTGGAACCGGACATTGGCGGCGGTGGATGGAGGGAGCTCATCGTCCAGGTATGCGGTCAGTTCCTCTTGGCATTGTCGGCAATCCATATTCACACCTTCAGATAATCTTTGACTCTCTTGCGCACTTCGAGCCGGGCCCGGTGAATGTCGGTTTTGACGCTGGGGAGGCTGCGCCCGACGATGTCCGAGATCTCCTGGTAGCTGAGGCGTTGAATGGCAGACAGGACGAACACTTCACGGTACTTGTCCGGCAAATCCGCGATCACTTCCTTGACGACTTCCTCCAGTTCCCTCGCCTGGAAGGACTCGTCCGGGTTTTTTCTGACATCCGCGACGTGAGTAACCGGCTGCCCCTCTTCGTCGAGCGCATCGACCGATACTGTGGCCGGCGACCGGCTGCGATAACGCTGGTACACAAAGTTACGGGCGATGCGGAACAGCCAAGGCTCGAATTTTGTATCGTCTTTGAGCGATCCCAGCTTCTGGTAAACCGTTACGAACGTCTCCTGCGCGAGATCCTCTGCCTCATCGACCGAGTTGACCATGCGGTAGACGAAATTGAGGACCTTGCGGGCAAATGCTTCATAGATCTGCTGGTAGGAGCCGATGTCCCCCTTCTTTGCCTGCCTGATCCAGCGGACCAGGACGTCGGGGTCAACGGCTGCACTACTGGGGTTCAGGTTTTTTCTCGTCAAACTGAACTCATTAGGCTTGATTACCCGCGATACGGAAAGTTTCGCAATGGTTCAGAAAATCATCGCACCCGGAGAACGACCCTATTTTACCGGGAACCGGCTGATTCGGAAGGGAGATCTTCCGCGATCACCGCGGTGCCGTAGGCCATGATCTCGGCGGCGCCCTGCGTCACATAGGTCGTCGAGAACCGCAGGCCCACGATCGCGTTGGCACCCAGGCTGCGGGCCTCCTCGACCATCCGGTCCAACGCCTGCTCGCGCGACTGCGCGATGACCTCGGTGTACTCGGCGACCTCTCCCCCGACGAGGTTCTTGAGGAAGGCCATCAGATCCTCGCCGACGTGGCATGCGCGCACCGTGTTCCCTTTGACGATCCCGAGGGTGCGTGTGACCCGGCGGCCGGCAATGCTGTCGGTGCTCACGACGATCATCGCTTGATCCTTTCGTACTTGTCGGCTTTGGCAAAGAAAACTCGTTCCCGCAGCACGGAAACGAGCAGGGTGCAGAGCCCGACCACCAGGGCCAGAACACCGATGCGCACCACGAGCGGGATCTGTGACTGGAAGAGCTCGAGGATAAACGCGTACATTGCATAGGACGTCAGCAGGATGGCCCCCAGGGACATAAGGATCCAGCCGATGCGGCGTTCGAGGCGGTTGTAAATGTTCGACCAGTACACGTCCCAGTATTTTTCGTCCGGCGCTACGACTCTCATGTTCTGCGTGACCTCCTTGAGTCTCCGGAACTGCGCCAGCTCGGCGGAGCACTCTGCGCATTCCTTCAGGTGCTGCTCGAAGCGCTCGACCTCTGTCTCGGTCAGCTCCGCGTCCAGATAGCCCATCAACAGCGTCTTGTATGTGTCTTCGGGCATCGCGCTAATACGTAACCCCCATCCGTTGTAGTTCCCGCCGGAGGGCGCCCCGGGCACCGTACAGACGGGACATGACCGTCCCGATCGGGATGCCCAGCAGGTCGGCGATCTGTTGATAACTGTAGTCCTGAAAATGCTGCAGGATGATGATCTCGCGCTCCTTCGGCTTCAAGCGCAGCAGGGCCTGGCCGATTTTCTCCTCCAGGTCCTTGCGCACCACGCTCTCTTCGGGACTGATCGATTCGATCGGAATGGCCGGCTGCCCCTCCTCAGCCATCTCGTCGATCGAATCCTCCCGGCGCCGGCGAATCCGGTTGAGATGGTTCATGCAGAGGTTCTTGAGAATGCTGTAGAACCAGGGGAAGAAGCGTTTCGACGAATCGAATCTCTTGATGTGACGAAAGGCGTTGACGAAGGCGTCCTGCGAGAGGTCGAGCGCATCCTCCGGCCTCCCGACGTAGCCGAGCGCGACGTAGTAAGCCGGTCGCATATACTGCTGCACGATCAGGGCGAAGGCTTCGCGGTCCCCTTTCTTGCAGCGCTCAATAATCGAACCTTCGTCGTGCTGATCGTGGTTCATCGTCGAGTCCGCAGCTATACCGCCGTGGCGCCCCGCTTATTCGAGCGAAGTCTAGCAGAATTTAAATTTTGGAACACCGCAAGTCGCGCCCCGTGTAATGGCGTGAAGGGGAGCATTACAACTTCCGGAGGGTATATGAGAGTGTTTCTGGCGTTTCCACGTGCGGGGCTGGCGGTGGCTGGGGCCGCCCTGATGAGCTTCGGCCTGATCGGCCTGGCGCAGGCTCAGTCGACCCGGCCGGGGATCATCCAGTTCGGTGCGGGGGAGTCTTCCTATCTGGGCATCCAGATGGAAGAGGTCACGTCCGCCAACATGGCGAACTACAAGCTCAACGGCGAGCGGGGAGTCATCGTGGTTTCCGTCGAAAAGGGAAGCCCGGCCGAGGCGGCGGGACTGCAGGCAAAGGATGTCATCCTGGAATATGCGGGGACGCCGGTCTTCTCCTCCATCCAGATGACGCGGCTCGTGCGTGAAACGCCCGTCGACCGCAAGGTCGAGCTCGGGGTGAGCCGCGACGGGAAGAAGATAACCCTGGCCGCTACCGTCGGCAAACGCGAGGGACCCGACCGCGTGACCCGGCGCTTTGAAATGGTGCCGCGCGGGGAACTCCCCGACCGGGAGCCGGCGCCCGAAGGGCGCGGGTACATGTTCCGGATGCCGAACATGGACGAGTTTCCGTTTAACTGGCAGGGGCGCGGCGCCGGCGAGCAGGGGCGACCCCGGCTGGGGGTGGCCATGCAGCCGCTGAACGACCAGATGGCCGCCTTCCTGGGCGTCCCCCGGAAAGAAGGGGCCATGGTCGTCGACGTGACCGAGGGCTCTGCGGCCGCGGGCAAACTCAAGGCCGGCGACGTTATCGTCAAAGCGGATGGCGAAAACATCGGTTCGCCCGACGAGTTGACCCGGCTAGTCCGCGCCAAGAAGGGCGGTTCGACTCTCGAGCTCCGGGTGATCAGGGACAAAAAGGAAGTCCCCGTCCAGATCCAAATGCCTGCCGACGAATCCAAGCCCAAAACCAGCGGTTCCTACCGACTCTAGTCCGTAGCGAGGCGGCGCCCAGGCGCCGCCCGCTGATTCCCTCCCGGGGCCAAACCCTCAACAACGTCAGCAGCCCACTCGAACGGGGGTCGGGCAATTTTTCGCTTGACCTTCACCTTTCTATCACCTAATCTCAGAGGTGTATAAAAGGTGAATCAAATGAAGCTGACGAAGCGGCAAAAAGAAATCCTGGATTTCATCACTGAGTTCATCGACCGGGAAGGCTACTCTCCGAGCATGGAGGAGATCGCGGCGCACTTCCATTTTGCCTCGCTCAACGCCGTTTTCAAACACCTGCAGGCGCTCGAGGCGCGGGGCCACCTGAGACGCGAACCGAATCGGGCGCGCGCAATCGAAGTCTCGCACGCCGCCCCGGCGGGTGCCCGCACCGTGCCAATGTTCGGTTACATCGCGGCCGGCCGGCCGATAGAAGCCGTTGAGACGCCTGAGACCGTTTCTATCCCGGAGGATTTTCTTCCCCGGCGCGCTTCCTGTTATGTGCTGCGCGTCCAGGGAGAATCCATGATCGAAGATCACATCCAGGACGGGGACTATGTGGTGGTTGAGTCGCGGGCGGAAGCAACGGACGGCGAAATGGTCGTAGCACTCGTCGACGGCGAAAACGTCACGCTCAAGCGGCTGTATCGCGAGAATGGAAGCATAAGGCTGCAACCTTCAAACCCGGCCGTTGCGCCGATCGTGCTCGAGGCCGGGCGTGTCAAGGTACAGGGTGTCGTGGTTGGGGTCATGAGGAAATACCGTTGAGACGGGGGGAACGAATGGTTACGAACCAGATCTACAGGGTAACGATTCGGGGGCGCAACCTCGAAAGCAGGAATCTGAGGGATCTGCTGGCCCGGGCGGTTTCGGAGAAGCGCAGCATGGACCGGAAACTCGGGGCGTGCCTGCGCGCGCGGCGCCCCGGCCTTATCCCGCCTTCAACCTACGGGCAGGATCTTCCGGAAGCTGCCATGGTGGGCTGAGCGGACGGCGCGCTATGAACCTCGACATCAAATCCACATGGCGCCCTGCTCCCCCGATTGCCGCGCGACTGGACTGCGGCACGTGCCACGGCACCGGATGGGAACTGCTCCCCGGTCCGGGTGCCGGTTTTGCGCGCCGCTGCGCGTGCCGTGTCCACTTCAACTCGGATCGGATGGAGGAGCAGGTCGGGATTCCCCAGCGTTATGCGCACTGCACCCTCGAGAGCTTTGCGCCGCAGAATTTCTCGCAGGTGCGGGGGCTGGCCGAGGCGCGGCGGTTCGCCGAGCGTTACCCTGCCGTCGAGCGGGGGTTGCTGTTCGTCGGCACCCCCGGGATCGGCAAAACGCACCTGGCGGTGGGGATCGCGACCGAACTGCTGCAGCGCTTTCAGGACGACATCCTGTTTGTGGACTTTCCTTCGCTGGTCGGTCCCTTTACGGGCCGCGCCGCGAGGTTCGACTGGGGTCGGCTGCGCCGGGTTTCCCTCCTGCTCCTGGACAACTTCGGCGTGACCGCTCCCGATGATGAAGGCCTCGCGATCACCGAAGAACTCCTGCGAGGGCGGAGCGAGTCGAGAAAGACTACGGTCTTTACGGGCGAGCGGCTGCAGTCTCGGGAACTGTTTGGGGGCCCGGCCGGTGCCGGCCTCTCCCGCACCCATAATTACATGCATGCGCTCTCGCGGTCCTTGGTTGTGCGACTTTTGTCCGAAACCAGGGTGCTGTCGATGGTGGGCGACGACTACCGCAACAAAGCCGTGCGCCAGTGAGCGACACGTGGCTGGGCCGCCCCCGGGGGACCGTGCCTGCCAGGCTGTCGCAAATGGGAGGCAACCAACCCGTACGAACGCCAATCCGCGAGTGCCTGGGCGCGCGGCCTGGCGTTGCACACGGTTTAAGCAAACAGCTTTTAAGTCCTTCTACAGCTTGGTTTATCCCTGTCGAAAAGTCCGTTTTTGCCTGTTTTTCCACACCCTGTGTGAAAATCTCGGAAAACCTGAATTCCATGAGTCGCTTAGTGTTGACCGACGGGCGGCTGGGTTCGCGTTGAAACCGGGAAGCGCAGTGTTATAATCCCGCCGCCTTTACCGCTTGGGGGTAAGGGCGGTCGATAAGCGCGCAGCTGAGCCCGGAGGACGATATGGCAAAGTTTTTCGCCAAGGATGAAAAGTTCTTCAAGATCTTTGCCCAGATGACGGTTTATATCCTGGAGGCGGCCGAGATCCTCGGCACGATGCTGGGGGACCCGACGGGGGACCTGCAGAGCGCCGCGATCAAGATCAAGGATCTGGAGCACAAGGGCGATGAATTGACGCACAAGGTCATCGACGAGCTGAACAAGACTTTCATCACCCCGATCGACCGCGAAGATATCCACGATCTGAGCAAAGTGCTCGACGACGTCCTGGACCTCATCGACGCGACGGCGGGGCGCATCGTGCTGTTCCAGATCCGGGAGCCGATCCGGGAACTGCCCGAAATGGCGGCGGTGTTGTTGAGCCAGGTGCAGGAGATCCGCGCGGCGGTGACGAAGCTACAGGATAACGATCACGTCGTCGAGCGGTGCATCGAGATCAACAGACTGGAAAACGACGCCGACCGGCTTTTTCAGTCCGCGATCGGGCACCTGTTCCAGGACGTCAAGGACCCCATCGACGTGATCAAACGCAAGGAGATCATCGAGACGCTCGAGATGGCGACCGACAAGGCCGAAGACGTCGCCAACGTGCTTGAGACGATTATGGTCAAGAACGCCTGATCGTGCCGCTTCGGCGGGCGGCACTCGCCTGATCCATGTCGAGCGGTCTCTGGAGTCTTTTACACGGGATTAGCAGGATTCAGGATTGGTGCGGTCGCCCTTGGTGAAGCCCCCGGCGCTCTGCGCGTGTTGTTGCCCGGCGAGCGACGCGAGGTCCTCCCCGATCCCGGCCAGGACATCCCCATTCTCGACCTCGGCCCGCCACTGTTTCGGCACCGCGTCGATTCCGGCCAGCGCTCCCACGAAACTCCCAGCCAGTGCCCCGATAGAGTCGGCGGCATCGCCCGCGTTTACGGCGGTCAATACCGCGGCCGGGTACTGCCGCGGGTGTTTGAGGAAGCAGTAGACCGCGGCGGGAATTGCCTCGAGGGCGTCGGAACTGGTCCCGATTTCGAACAGCGCTTCTTCCACAGGGAGATGCACGATCTGGGTGACCCAGCGGAGCATGGCGGCCATGTCCTGGTCGATGCCGGCGATCCGGTCGGCGATTTCTAGCACCTGGTCGCCTGGAGAGCACCGGTCGGTGGATTGTACGAGCCTCGCGACGAGGTACGCCACGGCCACCGAAGCGGCGCGGGCCCTGGGTTCGTTGTGGGTGATGATGCAGTCGTCGAGCGCCGCGCGGACGAGGCTTTCGGGCTGGCTCAGGAAGAAGAGGCCGATCGGGGCCATCCGCACGGCGGCCCCGCACCCGCTGCTGAACACGCCGCTCTTGGTCCATCCGCGTCCGGCGGCGAGGTGCTTGCAGGCGCGGATGTTCGCCCGCGTCGGCGTTCGCTGAGGGACCGTGTTGGCGTACCAGGAGAGGAGCGCATCCGCCTGTCGGGCAGGGTCCATTTTCCCGCACTCGATGAGGCACTCGGCGGTGGCCAGCATCATCTGCGTGTCGTCGGTGTAGGAGCCTTGGTTGAGGAAGTCGCTCGCGTGGCCCGGGTGGGCTTTGAGGAATCCGGAGACCGGCTTGCCATAGTAGCGACAAATCTGATCGCGCGTCAAAAATTGGGCTGGCATCCCGAGTGCATCGCCCACGGCGAAGCCGACCAGGGTCCCGGCAAAGCGGCCTACGAGTTCCGTCGAATCCATATCCGCCTCCTTCAGGCCGTCAGCCAATAGCTAGGACAGCCTTCGGGCGTAGTAGCTCAACGGCATCGTCGAACGGGTGGAGACGTTGACGCGCCACACATACTGCGCGGGCGCGCCGGTCCCTTCGTCGACGATATTGAAGGTCACCAGGTATTCGTCCGTTCCTTCCGGTTGTGCACTCCAGCCCTTGCTGTTGGTCGCCGTGACCAGCTGGGTCAACGCGGGGTTCTTTTCCATCACTATTTCCCGGGCCAACTCGCGGCGTGCAACCTCGATATCGGACAATTTCGGAGGCTCCGGGGCTTGCGCCGCGACTTCGGGCGCCGGTTTGGAGGGCGAAACCGCCGGTGTCTTGCGCCGGGCGGGCA
This sequence comes from uncultured Acidobacteriota bacterium, assembly GCA_963773605.1. Taxonomy (GTDB): domain Bacteria; phylum Acidobacteriota; class UBA6911; order UBA6911; family UBA6911; genus CAVZBT01. The sequence continues at coordinate 1,440,473 of CAVZBT010000012.1, read as the reverse complement.
CTGGCTCGGTGTCGCGTGTCAGCACGGGTCTCCGCTGTCCAGTCGCGCCCGTTTGTTCCTTCGGCCGTTCCGCCGCGGCTGGTGGAGCCGCTTTCCTCGGGGCGGAGGTCTGACTCGGGGCAGGCTGAACCTGGGGAGGAGCCGCCGGCGCCGGTTCCGTCTTGGGTTGCGCCGTCTGTGGCAGGGCTTGCTGCGGGGGCGCGGACTGCGGAGCAGTCGCCTGGACGAGGCCGGCGGGCGGAGCCGGTTCGAGCATTTCCGGCGTGGGCGCTTCTTTCACGAGCGGCGGCGGCGTGTTGGCTGCAACGACGGCGTCTTTCGGGCGGCTGAATCCCCCAAACAGCTGGATGGCGAGGAGCACCAGCGCAGCCACCACGATCGTGACGTAAAAAACCTTCTTCATTGAAAGCGAATCGGATGTAGGCAGTTCGTCCGACTCGGCGCGTTCACGGTAAAGCTCGGAAGCCTGCTGTTTCAGGTCATCGACCATTTGTTGTGGCACCTCGCCAGGGAATTATAGCACGCGCGGCGCCGGGCGAAGTCGGCGGTGAGACTCGGACCGGGAGCCTTTGAGCCCTCGAGACTCGAAAACAAGCGCAGCCGGCCCTGAACTGGATCTACAGAGGATTCAACGCCTCGCCCCGCACCAGGTCTTTGAAAACCTCGCGCTTGCGGATCACCTTCATGCGTTTGCCGCGGACCAGCACTTCCGGGACGCGCGGGCGGGAGTTGTAGTTCGAGGAAAGGGCAAACCCGTAGGCTCCGGAGCTCATGATGGCGAGGAGGTCCCGGGCCCTGACCACGGGCATGTCGCGGTCGCGGGCGAGGAAGTCCCCGGACTCGCAGATCGGACCGACGATGTCTGCGTTGCAGCGGCCGCGGCCGCGCAGGGTTTCCGGCTGGATGGCGTGGTACGAGCCGTAGAGGCTGGGACGCATCAGGTCGTTCATGCCCGCATCGACGATCACAAACGTCTTGCCGCCGTTTTTCTTGGTGAGTAGAACCCTCGTCACCAGGATCCCGGCGTTGCCGACGATGACGCGGCCGGGCTCGAGCAGCACGGTGCATCCCATATCCCGGACCAGTTCGAGGACCGCCTTCCCGTAGTCGTCCGGGTGCGGCGGGACTTCGTCGTTGTAAGTGATGCCAAGGCCACCGCCCAGATCCAGGTACTCAATCTGCACCCCGCCGTCGCGCAGCGTCGTCACCATGCCCTTCAGCCGGCTCAGTGCCTCGACGAACGGTTCCACCCGCGTAATCTGCGAGCCGATGTGGAACCCGATCCCGGTGATTTTCAGGTGCGGCGAGCGGCTTGCCTTCCTGTACAGTTCCGGGGCCGACTCGATCGCCACCCCGAATTTGTGCTCGCGCAGGCCGGTGGCGATGTACGGGTGCGTCTTCGGATCCACGTTCGGGTTGACTCGCAGCGCGATGCGCGCAGGCTTGCCCGCGGCGGCCGCGCGCGCGTCGATGATGGCCAGCTCGGCCGGGGATTCGACGTTGAACTGCAGGATGCCGGTGTTGAGGGCGAGGTCGATCTCGTCTTCCGTCTTGCCGACGCCGGAAAACACGATCTTCTGTGGATCCGCCCCTGCCCGCAGGGCGCGCAGGAGCTCGCCGCCCGAGACGATGTCGAAGCCGGCGCCCAACCTGCGGAACAGGCTCAGGATCGCGAGGTTCGAATTGGCCTTCACCGCGTAACAGGTCAGGTGCGGCAGCAGCCCGAACGCGAGATCGAACGTCTTGAAATGGCGCTCAAGCGTCGATTGGCTGTACAGGTAGAAAGGAGTCCCGACTTTCCTGGCGATTTCGGCGACGGGAACATCTTCGCAGTAGAGCTTGTTCTTGTTGTACCAGAAGTGGTGCACCCGATGACCTCGCTGGTGCCGGCGGAACTCCGGCCGCGCGGCGGTGAAGGTGCTGCGGCTTGACGATTCGTGCTCCCTGGCAGTCAGAAAATTGGATTTTAGGGTGCCGAGGGGGGCCGGTCAACCATCATTTTTATTGCCTTTCCCAGCCCGATGCTATATTGAGGAACGCGATTGTCATCTCGGCATCAATCAGGACGCAGGCGCCGCCGCGGCCGGAGGACGGCGCGGCAACCCGGAGGACGTGCATGCAACTGACCCTGATCGACTGGCTGGCTATCGCCGCCTACTTCGCGCTCAACATCGGCATCGGACTTTATTACAGGAAACGGGCGACCGGTTCCACGGAAGACTATTTCGTCAGCGGACGCAACGTCAGCTGGTGGCTCGCGGGCACGTCCATGGTCGCGACGACCTTCGCCGCGGACACCCCGCTGGCTGTGACCGGCATGGTCGCCGCGTACGGGATCGCCGGAAACTGGCTGTGGTGGAGCATGCTGATGAGCGGCATGCTCACCGTTTTCTTCTATGCCCGCCTGTGGCGCCGCGCCGGCGTCATCACCGACGTCGAGTTCGCGGAAATCCGGTACGGCGGCAAGCCGGCGGCGTTTCTGCGCGGGTTCCGCGCCCTGTACCTCGGTCTGCCGATCAACTGCATCATCATGGGGTGGGTCAACCTGGCGATGGTGAAGATCCTCATGATGATTTTCGGGGTGACCAAAATCCAGGCCCTGATGCTCGTGTTCGGGATCATGCTCGTGACCGCCATGATCTCGACGCTGTCGGGGCTCTGGGGCGTGCTGGTGATGGATATGTTCCAGTTCGTCCTGAAGATGGGAATGGTCATCGTGCTGGCCTATTACGCCGTCCAGGCGGTGGGCGGCATGGGCGCCCTGCACGACAAACTGATGGCCATCGACGCCGCCAAGGAGGCGACCAGCGGCGGGCAGGGATCGATCCTGTCGTTCCTCCCCGATCTCAACTCCCCGTGGATGCCGATGATCACCTTCTTCGTCTACATCGCCATCAACTGGTGGGCGACCTGGTACCCGGGCGCCGAGCCGGGCGGCGGCGGCTACATCGCGCAACGCATCTTCTGCGCCAAGGACGAGAAGAACTCGGTCCTGGCCACCCTGTGGTTCAACATTGCCCACTATGCGATGCGTCCCTGGCCCTGGATTCTGACGGCGCTCGCTTCGCTCGTGCTCTACCCGGAACTCCAGGACAAGGAGTCCGGCTTCATCAAGACGATCGTCGACCCGAACGTCTTCCCGATTGCGCTGCGGGGCGTCATGATCGCGGCCTTCGCCGCGGCCTACATGTCGACGATCGGCACCTCCTTGAACTGGGGAGCCTCTTACCTGGTGAATGATTTCTACCGGAGATTCGTGGCGAAGGAGAAGAGCGAGAAGCACTACGTGACGATGTCGCAGGTCGCCACCATTTTCGTCATGCTGATTTCGTGCGTCGTCACCTACTACCAGGAGTCGATTGCCAACGCCTGGAAATTCATGATTGCGCTCGGGGCCGGGACCGGCAGCGTGTTCATCCTGCGCTGGTTCTGGTGGCGCATCAATGCCTGGAGCGAAGTCGCTGCGATGGCGGCCTCGTTCGTCGTCTCGCTCACCCTGCAGTTTTACTTCAAGATGAGCAACGACAAGCCGAAGGAGTTTGCCTGGATCGTCATTATCACGGTGACCTGCTCGACGGTCGTCTGGCTGCTCGCCACCCTGCTGACGGCACCGGAGAAGGAGGAGACGCTGCTTGCGTTTTACCGCCGGGTGCGGCCGAGTGCGGCGTTGTGGGGGCCGATCGCGCGCGAGGCACGCGACGTGGTGCCAAGGCACGACGCGGCCTACAACTTCATGGACTGGGTGGCCGGCTGCGTCATGGTCTATATGACCCTCTTCGGGATCGGGAAGATCATCTTTGGGCAGCTGGTGCTGGGCGTGGGGTTTCTGGTGATAGCCGTCGTTGCGGGCTGGGTGATTTATTGGGACCTCAGCCGCCGCGGCTGGAAATCCGTCATGGAATAGGCACGGACCCCGGACGTCAAGCGGAAAACACGACCCTGCCGGCCACCATTGTCTTCACGACCCGCATCTGGGGATCGAGAAACACCAGGTCTGCGTCGGCGCCGGGCGCGATGATCCCGCGGGTTTCCCCCATCCCCATGGCGCGCGCCGGGACGGCGCTCGCCGCGGCGATGGCACCGTCCTCAGGCATCTTCATCCACCCCGCCAGGTTGCGCACCGCCCGGTCCAGCGTCAAGGTGCTGCCGGCCAGCGCCCCATCCTGGTCGCGGCAGACGCCGTTTTCCACCCGGATGAACTTGTCTCCGAGCGGGTATTGCCCGTCGGGCATCCCCAGCGCACTGAGCCCGTCGGTGACGAGAAGCGTGCGCTCGATTCCCTTCAGCCGGACGACCAGCTGCACCGCGGTCGGGTGCACGTGCACCCCGTCGGCGATCACTTCGGCGTACACCCGGTCGTCGGCCAAAATCGCCCCCAGCAGTCCGGGTTCGCGGTGGTGCAGCGGCCGCATGGCGTTGAAGGTGTGGGTCGCCTGGGAGGCGCCCGCATCGATGGCGGCGCGGGCCTGGGCCTCGGTGGCGTCCGAGTGTCCGATGGACACGCGGATCCCGAGGGCCACCGCCTGGCGCGTCAACTCCAAGCCCGGGTCCATTTCCGGGGCAACCGTGATCTTGCGCACGCACCCGCCCGAGACCTCGACGAAACGGCGGAAGGCCGCCGGGTCGGCCTGACGGACATAGCCCGGGTTGTGGGTTCCGCGCCTGAGCGCGTTCAGGTACGGGCCTTCCATGTGGATTCCGATCGGCCGGGCGCCTTCGGCGACGAGCGTGTGATGCTCGGCATACCCCCGCAGCGCGGTTTCCGTGTCGCCGTCCGGGGCGCTCAGGGTTGTGGCGAGAAAGGACGTCGTCCCGTACCGGACCAGGGTCGCGGCCACCGTCTGCAGGCTTTCGAGTGTGCCGTCCATCAGGTCGCGCCCGCTCGCGCCGTGCACGTGCAGGTCGATGAACCCGGGGGCAACGGTGGCCCCCGGCTCGTGGATCTGGCTGCCGAAAGCGATCGGCGGCAGGGCGTCGCTATCCACGATCTCGGCTATTTTCCCGCCGCGAATGTGCAGGGCGGCGTTTGCCCGGCGTTGAAACGGCGTCAGGAGCGTGGCGCAACGTACCCAGACATCTCTGTCATTTTGTGCGATCATCCGTATCCCCGGTTGGCGCAGCCGCCGCCCTGTAGGCGCGGTCAAGCAGTTCGATTGGATGGACCGTCTTGATGTCCAGGCCGCGGGCGCGCAGCCCCTGTTGGATTTGCAGCAGGCAGCCCGGGTTCCCGCTGGCGACGACCTGCGCTCCCGTGCGCTCGACCTGGGCGATCTTCTCGGCCAGGATGCGGGCGGCCATATCAGGGTGGGTGATGTTATAGATACCCGCCGAGCCGCAGCACCGGTCTGCGTCGCGCAACTCGACGAGTTGGAGTTCCGGGATGCGCCGCAACAGTCTCCTGGGGGCGGTCTTGATGCCCTGCGCGTGCAGCAGGTGGCACGGATCGTCGTAGGTGACCTTGAGCGGCAGGGGTCCCATGTCCTCCTCGACCCCGAGTTCGTCGAGGAACTCCGAGATGTCCCTCACCCTGCGGCTGAACGCCGACGCACGGCCGGCGTACCGGGGATCGTCCTTCAAAAGCTCACCGTAGTCCTTCAGCATCGCGCCGCAGCCGGCGGCGTTGACGACGATGAAATCGGCGCCGTCTCGTTCGAAGGCCTCGATGTTTGTGCGCGCCAGAGCGAGCGCCCGCTGCACTTCGCCGTCGTGAATGTGCAACGCCCCGCAGCACGTCTGCCGCGGGGGGAACAGACCGAGACGTCGTTGCGCTCGAGGACCCGCAGGGTCGCTTCATGCACGGCGCCGAACAGTTCCGGCATGATGCACCCTTCGAAGAAGGCGACTCGGCTGCGCCCCTTGGCCGGCGCCCTGGCCGGCAGGGTGCAGGTAGCCGCGGGAGGTACCTCGGGCAGGAGCGCTTCCATCACCTGGACCTGCCTGGACAACAGCCTCAGCAGCCCCGAGGCCCGGACGAGTTTCCGCGCCCCGCTTCTCTGGTAAAAACGCAGCAGGCGGAACCCGGCGTGCAGCAGGCGCCGGCTCGGGAAAACGACGTCGAAAACGGCCTTCCGGGCCAGGCGGGCGGGCCACGACATCTTCTTGTGCGCGCGAATGGCCCCGCGCGCGTCGTTCATCATCAGGGAGAACCGAACCCCGGAAGGGCAGGCGGATTCGCAGGCGCGGCACTCGAGGCACAGGTGCATGTGCCGTTCGAAAACGGGGCTTTCCGGAGTGATGCGGCCTTCCCCGAGGGCGTTGATCAGATGGATCCGCCCGCGCGGGGAGTCGACCTCGTTGCCGAGCTGCAGGTACGTGGGGCAGACGGCCAGGCACAGGCCGCAGTGAATGCAGTCGAGGTTCGCCGCTTCCCGGGTGAGCGCCTGCGGCGCCATCGGCCCCGCCATCTTCAAATCCCTCCCACGAAGCGGCCGCGGTTGAGCAGCGCCTTCGGGTCGAACTCCCGCTTGATCCGGCGCATGATCTCCAGGGCAGGCGCTTCGTAGCCCCACACGTCGAACCCGGTCTTGGCCTCGGGCCGGATCTTTTCCACCACCATGTGCCCGCCGAAGGCGGCGCAGAATCGGCGCAGCCCGACCAGCCCAGCCTTCAGCGCGTCGGAGTCCGGGGAGCCCTCCTCCCAAAGATAGCGGCCGTAGAGCACGTAGGTGCCGGCATGGCAGTACACTTCCAGCCGAGCCTGGAGGCTTTCGGCCAGTTCCTGCATGCGCTGCGCCGCTTCGGCCGCCGAACGGTGCGGCACGGAGCACTTGACCCGCACTTCCTCGCCCGGGGCTGCCGCCTCCCGGGCTCCCGCAGCCCGCTGCCAAAACGGGTCGGACTCCTGCGCGCCGAGCCGAAGCAGAACTCCACTCGAGTCGGCGGCGGCGATTTCGACGGCGCGGTCGGCCTGCCACTGCACGGCCGGTGCCGCATCGCCGATCCGCAGCATCAGGGCCCAGGGCGCCGTCGCGCCCCCGGGAGCCGTCCGGCTGAAAGCAGCGCTGTTCCAGGCTTCCATGGCTTCGGGCATCAGGTCGGCCCGGAGCAAAGCCCGGGCGGTGTCCAGCGCCGCGCGCAGCGAGTCATGGCCCAGCACGATGGTGGCGACCTGCTCGGGCCTGGGCATGACCTTCAGGGTCGCTTCGGTGAGGATCCCCAGGGTGCCGAGCGCGCCCGTGTACAGCTTGCACATGTCGTAGCCCGTGACGTTCTTGACCAGTTTTCCGCCGGCCTTAGTCTCGGTGCCGTCCGCATGAACGATCCTGACCCCGAGCAGGAAGTCGCGAAGGGTGCCGTAGCGAAACCGGAGCGGGCCGCTCGTATTGCAGGAGATGAGTCCGCCGAGGGTCGCGCGCTCCGGGTGCGGCGGGTCGAGCGGGATGAACTGGCGTTGTGCGGCGAGGACCTCCTGCACCTCCGCGAGGGGAGTGCCGGCCCGTACCGAGACGGTCATGTTGTCCGGCTCGTATTCGGCGATGCCCCGCAGGCCGGAGGTGCGGATCGCGACCGCGTCCCGCGGTGCGAGGTTGCCCAATTGCAGCTTTGTCCCCCCGCCGACCGGCAGCATCACGGTCCCCTCGGAAAAGGCCTGCGCGGCGGCGCGGCGGAGTTCACCGGCCGAAGCGGGGGCCTCTTCGCGTTCCAGCAGGATGTCGTCGACCGAAATGCGTCCGCGGGCCACCTTGAACCTCACAGATACCGGCAGTGCCGGGAAGGAAAGATCTTGCCGGGGTTGCACAATTCGTCGGGGTTGAAAACCGCGCGCAGCTTCATCATGGCGGTGAGGTCCGCGTCGGAGAAGACCATCCCCATGTACTCGTTCTTTTCGCTGCCGATGCCGTGCTCCCCGCTGAGCGTGCCTCCGGCGTCGACGCAGACCTGCAGCATCTCGTGGGCGAGTTCGACCACCTTCTGCTCCTCACCGGGCGTGCCCCGGTCGAACAGAAGTATGGGGTGAATGTTCCCGTCGCCCGCATGAAAGACGCTGGCCAGCCGGATGCCGGCGCGGTCCGCGAGTTCGTACAGGCGGACCACGACGTCGCTCAGGCGGTTGCGCGGCACGACAACGTCCTGCAGGTACAGGTCGCGGGTGAGGCGTCCCATGGCGCCGAAGGACTGCTTGCGCCCCTTCCAGATGGCCGCCCGCTCCTCCTCGTCCTTGGCGACGCGGGTCTCCGAGCAGTCGTGTGTGTGGCAGATCTCGACGATGCGGCCGGCCTGGCTCTCGAGCGAGGCCGCCAGCCCGTCCAGCTCGATGATGAGCACGGCCTGCGCGCTGGTCGGGAGCCCGGCGCGGTTGACCGAGGCCTCGACGGCGACGATGGTGCGGTGGTCCATCATCTCCAGGGCTGCGGGGATGATCCCGGCGGCGATGATGCCCGACACCGCGTCGCACGCGTCCTTCATGGTCGGGAAGGCGGCGAGCAGCGTCTTGACCGCCTGCGGGAGCCGGGTCAGTTTCATCCCCGCCAGCGTGGCGACCCCGAAGGTCCCTTCCGATCCGACGAAGACGCCGACGAGGTCGTAGCCGGGGCAGTCGGCCGCAAGGCTGCCGAGCGCGCAGGATTCGCCCGACGGGAGTACCACCTCCAGGCTCACGACGTGGTTCGTGGTCATCCCGTACTTGAAACAGTGCGGGCCGCCGGCGTTTTCCGCCAGGTTGCCCCCGAGCGTGCTGACCATCTGGCTCGAGGGGTCCGGGGCGAAGTAGTAGCCCTCCGCCGCGGTCGCGCGCGACAGGTCGATGTTGACGAGCCCCGGCTCGGCCACGGCTTGGCGGCCGTCGTAGTCGATCTCGCGGATCGCCTTCATGCGCGACAGTTCCAGGACGACGCCCCCGAAGCGTGCCACGGCGCCGCCGCTCAGCCCGGTGCCGGCCCCGCGGGGCACGAACGGGATCCCATGGCGCACCGCCGTGCGGACGGCGCGGACCACCTGGTCGCGGTCCGCGACGAGCAGCACGGCCTCGGGGGTGTGCCGGTGAAAGGCGAACCCGTCGCATTCATAGGCCATGGCCTGCTCGGGTTCGGCCAGGACGTTTTCGGCCCCGACAATGGCGCGGAATTCGTCGAGAATCTGCGGCGTCAGGGCTGCGTGCCGGCGCTGCTGCGGCGCTTTGGGGCGAGTGTCCATCAGAGGCGCGCATTATAGCGAATGCGGCGCCGGTCACCACTGGCACCCGTATTTCGCGTACGCGGTCGTCTGATGTATAATCCGGCCCGTCACGACCTCAATACGGGCCTGGCTGCAAACTGTTTCCCAAGGAGGGGAAGGGGATGACGCCCGCGACGCGCAGGAAAAGACGCGACGAGATCAAAGTCACCATCGGCCCGTTCCGGAGCCTCGCGGACTACAACACCTGCGTCGACATTCAACGCGAGGTCTGGCGCTTCGAGGACATCGACGTCATTCCGGTCGCGATGCTGCTGGCCGCGGACCACTGCGGCGGAATCTCGCTGGGCGCCTTCAACAGCCTCGGAGAAATGGTCGGGTTCGTCACCAGCATGCTCGGCGCGGACAACGGGCGGATTCTGCAGCACTCCCACATGCTCGCGGTGCGGCTCGCCTACCGCAACTTCGACGTGGGCTACAAGCTCAAGGTCGCCCAGCGTAAGGAGGCGCTGCGCCGCAAGATCGGCCTGATCACGTGGACGTTCGACCCGATGCAGCCGCTGAACGCGTACTTCAACCTGGGCAAACTCGGGGCACGGGCAAGTGGGTACGAAGAGAATTTCTACGGCGAGACGACGAGCTTGCTGCACCGCGGGCTCCCGACCGACCGTTTCGTGACGCGCTGGGAACTGGAGGACGCGGCGGTCGAGAAGCGGCTCGAAACCGGGCCGCCCCGCCACGACCTGCGCAAGGAGCTGAAAAAGTACGCGATCGTGAACCGGCTCGACGAAGTCGCCCCCGGGATGACCGCGTCCTCCCCCCTGAAGCTGAACTGCACCGAAGCGGAACTGCTGTTCGAGGTGCCGTACAACCTGCCCGACATCAAGAACCGCAACCTCGGGGTCGCGCTCGAGTGGCAGGGGAAAATGCGCCAGCTGTTCCGCCACTACTTCAAGCGGGGCTACGCCGCCACCGATTTCTGGGTCGCCGAAGTGGAAGGTCACCTCCGCGCCTTTTACCTTCTGGAAAAGCGCTGATTTCCGGCTCTGGAGTGCGGCGGCTCGACGCCGCTTTGGGGTCGGCGCCTGGGCGCCGACCTTCGGCCTTATCCGCTTTATGAAAACCATCCCGTCGTTGTTGTCTATCGTGCTGGCTGCGAATCTCGCGCAGGCAGCGGAGCTGCCGACGGTCGTGTTGCTCGGCGACTCGGTACGGCCCGGCTATGCGGCGGTCGTGACGCGGCTTCTGCAGGGCAGGGCCGCCGTCATCAGCCCGGATCCGGGTGCGGGTGACGGCTGGACCGCCGGGAAGCCCGCGCTCATTCACTTCCAGCCCGCGTTGCAGGACCTGGCCCCGCTGCCTGAACTCGAAGCCAGACTCAAACAGACCCTTTCGAAGCTCCGGGCCGTGGACGGCGCGACGGTCGTGTTCGCCACCGCGACCCCGGCCGACCGCTCCGAAGCCGACGTGCGGCGCTACAACGAGGCCGCCGCGCGCATCATGCTCGACGCCGGGGTTCCGGTGCACGATCTTCTGCCCTGGCCGAACGGTACGGCGTGGCTCGCGCTGGGGACGAGGTCCTGGGCGAGGCGGTGGCCGACTGCGTCGTCCGCTACCTCACGATCGGCTCGTATCGCCCGCTTCCTGCGCCGGCGTCGGGCCCTGCGGCGGCGAGCGCCTACCGGGAGGCCGAGGCGGCTCGCGACGCGCTGGTCCCCGAGTTTTACCGGAACCTCCCGCTCGGCGAATTCGCGGTGCCGCAATCGGCCTCTGCATGGCACGAGAGGCGGCCGTCCGTCCTGCGCGCGGTGCTGGGTTCGCTCGGGGACCTGCCGCCGCGGCCTGCGCCGGTCCGCGCGCGCGTCGTGTCAATCGAGCAGCGCAGGACGTTCCGGCTCGAAAAGGTGAGGATCGGCAACGGCGTGGAGGGGGAAGTCTCGGCGCTCCTGCTGATCCCGAACAAACTCGAGCGGCCCGCCCCAGCCATACTGTGGCTGCATTCGTCGACCCCGGACCACACCCAAATCATCATCCCGGGGACGAACGGCGGGGAGGAAGCGCTGGGCGAAGCGTTTGTGCGCGCGGGCTACGTGGTGCTTTCTCCCGATGCGTACTGGCACGGCGACCGAACCGGCACCGGACCGGCGGGGAAGTCCGAGGCGGGCCGGGAGGAGCAGGAGAGCCTGTTCAAGCTGCACCTGTGGCTTGGGCGCACGCTCTGGGGCATGTTCGTGCGCGACGATCAGGTCGCGCTCGATTACCTCGTGAGCCGGCCGGAGGTCGACCGGGCGCGGATCGGGACGACGGGCATGAGCATGGGGAGCACGCGGGCGTGGTGGCTCGCCGCCGTCGATGACCGCATCGCGGCCGCCGTCGGGGTCGCCTGTTTCACCCGGTATCGGAATCTGATCGCGCACGGCCAGTTACGGCAGCACGGGGTGTACTATTTCACCAACGGGCTGTTGCGCAATTTCGACACCGAGGGGGTCCTGGCTCTCGTCGCGCCCCGGCCGTTTCTCGCGTTGACGGGGGATCTCGACGCAGGTTCGCCCGTAGACGGCATTCGCGTCCTCGAGGACCGAATAGGTCGCACCTATGACGCGCTCGGCGCCGGCGAGCGCTTCAAGAGCGTCGTCTATCCGGGGCTGGGGCACGACTTTACGCCGGCGATGCGGGCCGCGATGCTGGCCTGGTTCGAACGCTGGCTCAAATAGAGAGTGTGGGAGTCCTGGGTGGTGTGAGTCTCGAAGGTTGCCGGAAAAAAGAAATGGTCGCTGTTGATCCCGTTTCCTTGACCCGATGTGTTCGGAATCCTCTCACCCGCTGCCCGGGTTCGAGTATGGGTCGGTGGGAGCTACCCTTTGCCGGAACTTTCTTCCGGCAATCCCGGCCGGCTTCGACGCCTGCCGGTTCCGACCTCCTAGTGCAACGAACAAACCTGTTAAGCCCGTCCGTCGTCCTTCTACCGGTGTTCAAGGTCACGCAAATCACAGCGACCATGCGTATGATGGCGCCGGACCGCGAAACCGTCAATAGTATTCTTTCAGAAAAAGTTATCCACAGGATATGTCTGCCTAATACCGGGAGATCCGGATTCGTGCCCTCGCGCTAGAGTTTCCGTTTATGGAAACCGACCGCGATATCGCCGGCGCGGCCGTCGTGGTTCAAGCGAATGCGTTCAGGGTGGGCTCCAGGGACGGCTCTCAAGAAGCCCCAGTAAATCAACGACTTCCGCAGGCGGTGGATGCCATTGTGGATTTGCTTGACTTCGCGAAGGGGGCTCTGTAAGCTTTCCCCGTGTCGCGGGGTGGAGCAGTCTGGTAGCTCGTTGGGCTCATAACCCAAAGGTCGAAGGTTCAAATCCTTCCCCCGCAACCAACGCACTCATACCCAAGCCGCCGCAAGGCGGCTTGTTTGTTGTAGTTACGGGTTTGAGTTCTTTCTCTTCATTGAATTGCCCAACGTGCTTGGGTTCGTAAAGGTGCTGTAAGCTCACGGTCACTGCACCGTGTTCAAGAAAGATTTTGCGACACGGCCAACGGCTTCCCGCTTGTCCCGCTCCAAAGCCCCGGTATACACGTCCATGATCGTGGCAATATTGGCATGGCGCATTAGCTCCTGGGCCACCTTTATCCGCGCTCCTGCCGAATCAAGAGCGGTCGCAAACGAATGGCGTAGGGAATGCCAGCCGATTTTGCCGATTCCGGAACGTTCTGCGGCAGGTTGCAGAACTTCCTTCCGCAGTTTGTCCCCATCCTGCAGCCCGCCTTTGCTAGACGCAAACACCCAATCGGTTTCTGCCCGATAACCCCACTAGAAGGCCGTATCGACAACAACACTTAGCTCAGGAACTGAAGAGCTGAAGAATCCAGTTAATGAATACACACGCGTTTGTTCTCCCCTCTAATCTAATAAGAGAGTCCTGAGGCAGAAAAACTTACCTCTTGATAACTGTTCATCGACGCCATCCTCGAGACAGACCGCAACTCGCATCGCAAGGAACGTCAGACTGCGCACCGGAGGGAAACGGCTGCAGCACGAATTTCCGAAGCTCAGATTCAGTAGCGGTGAGCGTTCTGTAAGCAAGTATTTCCGCAAACGGAAGCTTGCGTTGGGTCTGGCTGGTCGGGAGACTTGTATACGGCAGTCCAGGGATAAGATGGCCAGGTGGACCGGTATGAAGAAGGCGAACTCATGCGCTTCGAGAAACGCGTGCGGTGTCGCAAATGAGTGAGCACGATGAAAAACCGCGTCGCTCCCCATCCTGCGGATCGATAAGACCTGCAGTTTCGTCCGTTAACCGCTGAGATCCGCCCGGGCGGGGTGGTCGTCTGCTGGGCCGGTGATCAGGCCAGGGCTGAGGCTACGGAATTGACAACTGTAAGTAACTTCATCTTGGCTTCGTCCTAAACTGCGAAGCGGGCCGGTTCTTTCTCAGCAATCAACTGTTCGGTTCGTCCGCTGCAGCAACGGACGAACTTTCACCTTACTGTCCCTTGTACAGTGGCTGATCACTGGACTATCAGAGCGGGCTTGTCACTTTGCGTCTGCGTTTCTTCTCTGATCAGACTAAACAGAGATTGAGCTAGCGCCAGCACAGCCGGGCCGACGAACAGCCCGATTGCGCCGAACGCCTGAACTCCGCCCAGCAGCGCGAAGAAGACATACAGCGGGTGAAAGCTCACCCGCTTGCTGATGACCAGCGGGCGGATGATGTTATCCACCGTTGAGACGAACCCGGCGCCCCAGGCGAGCAGGATCAATCCTTTCACCGGGTGGCCGACGAGAATCAGGATGATTGAAGCCGGAACCCACACCAAACTTGTTCCGACGAGAGGTATCAACGAGCAGAACGCGGTGACTATTCCCCATATCACTGGGGACGGCAAGCCCAGAACCAAAAAGGCTAATCCCAAAAGCGTCCCCTGAGCGATTGCCACCGCCAGTCCGCCGTACAGGCTGGCGGTAATCGTGCGACTCACTCCCTCGGTAAGTTTTTCAAGCTGGGCCGGGCTGAGCGGAATGAACGCAGCGAGTCGTCGCCAGAAGGCGCGGCCATCCCGAAACAGGTAGAACAGCGTGAAGAAGGTAACGACCGCCGCCATAACAAATGAAGTCACCCCGCCGGCAAAACCGGCAATTTGAGAAACAAGGAATGAGCTGAGCTGCTTCAAACGGTCTAACAGCTCGGCGCGCAGATCGACCTGGGACAGATCAACGTACTTGCCCAGCCACATCCGCCCCTCGTCCACCAGCCGAAGCGCGCGCGTGATAAGCCCGCCATCATCCGCCCCGCCCGAACCGAGCGATTGATAAGCCGCGGTCAGTTCACTTCTCAACGCAGCGCTGAGCAGAAATGCCGGAACTATGATTGCCAGGAGCGCGCATAATGTCGAAAGCAGCGCCGCCCCATTCGCGCTTCGAATGAGTCCGTGCAGCCTGGCGTGGAGCGGCCGAAACACAATCCCCAGAACCACCGCAAAGAAGAGAGACTCCAAGAACGGCCTTGCGATCAAGTAACAGAACCACAAGGTCACGGCGCAAAGCGCCCCCAGGAAAATGATTGTCGGCCGCCTTCGCTGATTCATCTCACTTACCATGATTTGCGTTGCGGGCCAGCAGCATGCCGATGACGGCTCCCAGTCCCAACCCGATTCCGAAACAGACTCCGACCGTGCTAAACGGATACCGTTTGACATGATATTCGGCGTCGTCAACCAGATCTTCCGCAGCGCGGCGTCCCTGTTTGACGGCGCGCTTCGCCTCCTTAAACCCGTCTTCGACCCCCCCGGCGACGGCTTCTTTCACGTGCTCAACTGCGCCTCCAAACTGAACAGCGGCGACCCCGAGTTCTGTAACTTTGCCAAGCACTCCGGATTTCATTTGTCCTTCCTCCGTTGATTCATCGACTCAACGGTCGATGCGCTGATGTTCGGCGCTCGTCCGCTAACAGTTAACCTGGGCGTGGAACCCGGGGCGTTGGCGGACGAGCACCATCGATGGTTATGGCTCTGCGGTCAGTAGTGTCAGATCGCCGCAGCTTCTTTGACGAGCTGCCAGGCTTGATGCAGCTTCTCGGACCGCGCCTTGTGATCAGCGCGCGCCTTGGCGATGCGTTGCTCCAGCTTCGCCTTCTGCTCGCCCCTCGCCTTCTCCGCCTGCTCTTGCAGCGTTTTGATCTTGGCTTCGCTCTCGCGCTCGAAGGCGTCGATCCTCTCCTTGATGAGCGCGCTCCGCGCGTCGAACCTCTTCTGTGCGGCATCGAGCTTCGCTTTCACCTTAGCCTTAACTTCGCCGACTGACTGCTGGTACTCGGCCTTGAGCGCGGCGAGTTCGGCACGGTCGGCATCCATTTCGCGCTCGATCTGCGCATCGATGAACTCGCCACGCACGCGCCGGAACACGACGCCGCCGAGCGACTCCATACGCGTGTCGAGCGGGGTCAACCACTCCTCGTCGGCGTCGGCGACGACGGCCACCTTGCCGCGCGTCAGGTTCTGCAAGACTTCGGCCAGGAAGTCTTCGCCGACGCCGAGCGTCGCCAGATCGTAGATCGACCCGGCGACTGTGCCAGTCGCTGCTCCGATGGCCAAGCCGACCGGCCCGCCGAGCAACCCGATGAGGCTCCCCGTCGCCAAACCGAAAAATGTTCCCGCGGGGCCTTGATCATCCGCCTGTTTGACGGTGACTCGGCCGTTCACGTCTTTTGCGACGACCGCTGCCGCGTGCAGTGTCAGGCTGCCTTCGGCATGGAGTCCCTTGAGAGCTTTCAGTCCCTGATAGGCGCTCTTTTCATCGTCGAACACTGTCACGATCATCTTATTCATAACTTTTCTCCTTCATCTCCTGCGGCCTTGGGCCGCAGGTGTGTTTGTGGGCGATAACTGTTCGGCGCGTCTCCGGCTTGTTCGCCCGTGTGGGCCGGGGCGCGTTGGTTCTTGGCGCGAGGACCACTCAGGCCACGCCGGTGTGCATCTCCAGCCTTCGAGGAAGGCCGTGTAGCTGGAAGGCCAGGACGATCATTGTCACCCCGAAGACGAGCGCGTATGAGCCGATGAGCCATGCCAGCACGAGCACGCCGGGCACCGGGTAAGCAAACAGCACGACGCCGAAGATGATTGAGAAGATGCCGCCGAGGATGAGCACCCACTCGCCTCTGATCTCCCTGCGAAACTGTATCGCTGCGACGATCTCGAAGATGCCACGGATCACGGCCCACGCCGCGATCAGGCAAAACAGCGCGACAGCCGTGATGCCGGGGTAGAAGAACGTGCCGATGCCGACAGCGATGCCGAGCACGCCGGAGAGCACGAGCCACCACGCGTGCGAGAGCGCGCCGACCCACAGCGCGGTCACGCCGTCAACGAGCGCGTAAGCGCCGTAGAGAAAAACGAGTGCCACCAGCGTCGGGCCGGGCCAGGCGAACACCGCGACGCCGAACAGCACGGCAAGGATGCCTCTGACGAGCAAGACCCACCAGTGCTTGGCGTAGGCGTCGAGTAGCGGAAAATTAGACATGATTGTTACTCCTTTCTTTTTTGTTGTTAGTTCGTCTCGGGTTTTGCGCGTTGATTTTGTCGACCACGACCAGCGGCCTGCCCCGAACGTAAGTCGGTAGCCTCCGCTTGAATCACGCCGTCGCTCGCGATCATCTCGTTAATCTCTTCAACTACCGCCCTGGTCATAATCCCTGTCGCACACAGCTGTGCGCCGCTCAGGATCATCCGCGCGAGAAGCTCGCGGCCTCTGTCATCTATATAGGTAACCCCCGACAGATCTATGCGCAGCGGTTCGCCGATCAACTGGGATTGCGCCTCGAGCCAGCTCGTCTCCAGCGCTTCAACCCAACCGTCGGAGAGCGTGCCTTCGACGAACAGTCGCGAGTTTGAGGCTTCATGAATTTGGCTGATTCGTATCAACGCCCTCTCTCCAATCACGATCTCTGGGGCAAGCGGATTGCCAGAGTGGTTTGAAGTGGCGTTGAACCCTTTAGCCGTTAGAAAACAAAGGGATTGTGCGTTGAGGACAGAAGCGTGCGGGGCGGTGTTTGTGGCGAGTCAAATGCACAACTGGCGAGATGTCGCCGCTATGCGGCGAAATTTCACCGCGCGCCGGTTGCGGCGTCTATGAAGGGCGATTGATGCCGAGCTTGATCATCTTCGAACGCAGGGTCGAGCGGTTAAGTCCCAGCTTCGATGCAGCACCTCGAGGGCCGCCGACGATCCAGTTTGTGTCGCGCAGCGCGCGTAGAATGTGCGCGCGCTCGGCATCTTCGAGACGCATAGTCTCGGCGTGTTCGAGATTCACGCTCTGGCCGGCGGCTTCGGCGGGAATCACATCCGCGTGGGGAAGCAGCTCAGGCAGCGCGACCTGTAGCTCGGGGCCGGGCGAGAGGATCACCGCGCGCTCGATCAGGTTCTCGAGCTCGCGGACGTTGCCGGGCCAGGGGTAATGGCACAGCGCCTGCAGAGCGTCATTTGGGATCGTCTCGATCCACTTGTTCATCCGCCGCGCGTGTTTCTGCGCGAAATACTTGACGAGCAGTGGAATGTCTTCCGCGCGCTCGCGCAGGGCCGGGACGAAGACTGGGAAGATGTTCAGGCGGTAGTAAAGGTCTGAGCGAAACCTCTTCTCGGCCACCATCTGCCGGAGGTCGCAGTTGGTGGCGGTAATCAGGCGCACGTCGGTCCTTATAGTACGTGAGCTGCCCAGCCGCTCGAACTCCTGCTCCTGCAAGACCCGCAGAAGCTTCGGCTGTAGTTCAAGAGGAATCTCGCCAACTTCATCGAGGAGAAGCGTCCCCTTGTGCGCCAGCTCGAAGCGCCCCACGCGCTGTGCGATGGCCCCGGTGAAAGCGCCCTTCTCGTGTCCGAACAACTCGGATTCGAGCAGCCCCGTCGGGATGGCGGCGCAGTTCAGCTTCACCATCGTGCGCTCGCGCCGCGCGCTCAGATGGTGAATGGCGCGGGCGATCAACTCTTTGCCGGTGCCCGTCTCACCATAGATCAGGACAACGGAATCGGTTGGCGCGACTGTCTCCACCTGTTTGAGCACCTGCTTCAAGGCGATGCTCCGCCCGATGATCTCCTCGAAGTTGTAGTCGGTCTTTATCTCTTCTTCGAGGTAAACCTTCTCGCTGGCGAGCTTGTTCTTGAGGGCAGCGATCTCGCGGTAAGCAAGCGCATTCTCGACCGCGATAGCGATCTGCCCGGCTATGTGCGTAAGCAGTTCCGCGTCCCCATCGGTGAAGGCATGCTCGCTCCGGCTCGCGATGTCGAGCGTTCCCAGCGCACGGTCGCGCACGACGAGCGGGATGATGCAGGCAGACCTCAGCCCGTCATCGTATGCGTGTTTGATCTGCGGGGCCGGAAACTCCTCTAGATTGAGATTCCCTATGACAACCGGTCGCCGGGAAGTGAAGGCCAAGCCTTCCGGACTTCCTTCCAGCGAAAATAATGCGCCTTCTTCAAGGTCACTCGCGTATTGCAGGTCGAATCTGTGCAGGCGCAGTTGTCCGCTCTCCGGGTCGTAAAGGGCGATCGAAGCGGAGTCGTGCGGAATGACCTTGCGGAGGGAATCGGAGGTCGCGTGCAGCAGGCTCCCCAAATCGAGACGGGTGACCACCGCGTTATTGATGTCGAGCAGCAGTTGGTAGCGGTCGCGCTCGGCTTCGGCGGTCGCGAGCAAGGCTTTGTACTGTAGATCGGTACCATTGGCCTTCGCAGATCGGGGATCGTCGCGCATGCGGGAATCATCTCCTCAATCAGATCGCGCGGGGAAATAATTATACGCTTTCGCGGTGCAGTTAGCACTATGTCAGTGCCAGGTGGGGCCTGCGTCACAGGAGTTGGTTTTTTGGACAGGTGTCTGGGGCGGTGATATTGCAGAGATACATCTACAATGGAGACGTCATGGACACCATTCACGAACTGGAAGCCCAAAGGGATGCGCTGCTTGCAGAGATGAAATCAATTCGATCAATGAGACGAGGCACCATCAATGAGCAGTAGCTTCAGGTCCCACACGTGACAATGCGGCAACCGGTCAAACGAGGACCTTACTTCGTGCTCTCCCGTTATGACCCTGTGAGAAAAAAGACCATCAGCCAGCGTCTGACATCGCCAGAGGAAGTAGAGCAGGTGCAAAGAGACGTGGCTGCATATAACGGTATGTGGCCCTGTGCGACGAGTTTGAAGGTTTGACGGAGCGCCTTGGGAACTGGAACATGATTCTGGTTCGGATAGGGGGGAAAAAAAACGGCGCAGGTCGCGGTCGAACAGGATGCGGAAGTAAACCGACTTCTGGTCACGATCGCCCGGGCAAGACAAGCGGATCTGGAGGCATGGGAAACCGGATTGCGGGCGGCGGTGCTTGCGGCTGGGGCAAAAGCGCTTTCTGCCTTGCTGGAAGGCCTTGAGGCGGGGCGGCGAGAATGTCCCGTGGTGTGCGCCTGCGGATTGCATATGGAAAGCCGGGGGCTGAATGTTAGCGCCGGTGAGAATGGGAGCCATTTTCGCCGGTTTGAAGGGAACCCACTGCGGCTGAAGACAGACTCCTGCGTCCCTGGCTATCCGCGTGATAGCCAGCGTCAACTCTGATTTGACCGCGCGAATGTCGCACACTTAGCGCATATATGAGTCCCTGCGTGCCCAACTTGTACTGGAGCACATGGAGATCGGCTCATCGTTATTTCGCAGCGCGAGCGGCGTTCTGTGGGCATTGCAATCAGTGTTGCCGTAGCAGCACGGGGCATTCCCTGGCCAGGCATTCACTGTGTTTCGTCCAAGAGCCCTCAAAGTAATCGTTTCTCGCTGCGGGAGGACCATGCGCCGAACTCCGTCAACATCATCACGAACGTTGCACGCCGAATAGGAGCTCCGATTCTGCCTTCCCGTAAAGACAACCGCAAGTGGAAGGTTCTCTATATTTAGAATCTATAGTATAGAGTTTAGTACCGCGTCCTCGCAGATTGGCCTTCTACCACTGGTACCCGTTTATTCCGGCGAAAATGGGCTCCTTTCTTACCGGCGCTAACAGCTGAAAGAAAAACTCCTGATGACGATCCTGGGAATGGTTCCATACCGTCGGTCTATGTACCAATGCCCAGGTTGTGGCAAGACTTGCTTCCCTGGCGATGAGGAATTGGATGTATCAGGAACAACGCGATCGCCAGGGCTTCGGCGCATGATGGCGCGGGCCGGGAGCCAATCGACTTTCAAGGAGGGCCGAGAAGATCTTAGGATATATGCTGGTATCGAGGTCAGTGCAAAGGACGTAGAACGAGTTGCCGAGAGTATCGGCCAGGAGATGGAAACTTGGTCCAGCGAGGAACAAAAAGAGGTGCTGGCCCAGGAGCCGTCGTCTGGCGCAAAGACGAATCCGATCATGTACGTATGCTATGACGGCACCGGGGTTCCGATGACCCGGACCGAACTAGCTGGGCGCAAGGGGAAACAGCCTGATGGTTCGGCCTTGACGCGAGAAGTCAAACTCGGCTGTGTTTTCACGCAGACCACCACAGACGAGGACGGTTTCGCGGTTCGGGATCCGGAATCAACAACTTCGTCGGCGCCATTGAGTCATCGGATAAGTTTGGTTGGCGCATCTATGCCGAGGCCGTCCGCCGCGGCTTATACAGCGCGAAACAAACTGTGATTTTAGGCGATGCGGCCGAGTGGATCCACTCGATCAAGGAGGAGCACTTCCACGATGCAATCCAGATCGTGGATTTGTATCATGCACGAGAACATGTCGCCGGCCTGTGCAAACACCTGTTTGCAGGCGACGAACGCACGGTCGTACGTCATCGCATACGATGGTGGACATTACTTGACGAAGGTAAGGTTGAAAAAATCCTTTCAACAGGCAGGGCAAAAGCTGCCTCTGAACTCGGAAGCTCGCGAGAAGGCGGAATCAGAAATAGCTTTCCTCGATAAGCATAAGGAGATGATGGGATATGCTGATTTCCGAAAACGAGGCTTTTTTGTCGGCTCCGGCGTCATGGAAGCTGGATGTAAAACGGTCATAGGATCGCGGATGAAGCAATCGGGTATGGAATGGTGTCAGCGCTGGTGGGAAAGGCGGCCATTTGCGCCGGAATAGATGGGTGCCAGTTTTGAAGGGCCAATCTGCGGGGACGCGGTAAAAAATAAAACTGAGCGATCTCCTCCGCTACAACCTGAAGGCCGTGCGCAGTTATTTGCTGAAGGAAGACTTTCAATTCTTCTGGAATTACGTTTCCCCTCATTGGGCCGGGGTATTTCTCGACCGTTGGTGCAAGCGCACCATGCTTTCCAAGATTGACCCGATGAAGAAAGTCGCCCGCATGCTGCGCTCGCACCGGGAACTCCTTTTGAATTGGTTTCGGGCCAAAGGGACGATTTCCAGCGGTGTCATGGAGGGTTTCAACGCAACCGCTTGAAACTGACTACCAGAAAAGCTTATGGATTTCGGACTTCTGGGTATTTAGATGACTCAGGTACCCACTACAGCTTGTGGTTTGCATGATGGCGCGCATGCCGTTGCACCGCGGCCAGTAAACCCGATCGGCTGCGATGGGCTGCAGACAGGCGATCTGTTGTAGCCAGCGGCTCAAGGCCATCAACCGGGCTCTTTCGATTGTCAATGCGCAGTCTGGATCCGACGGAGCCCCTGGTCGAGCCGCTTCCCGCCTGCTCTGCTGCCTCGGAAGAAGCAAGTCTCCCGCGGCGCGAATTGTGGCAAGTATACGGGGATGAGCCACCATATGTTGTGGTCACCTGAGTCAACTAAATACCCAGATTCGGACTTTCAGAGCCGCCGAAGTTGCTCTCTATCATACGCTTGGCGCATTACCAGAACCTGAGTGGACCCACAGATTCTGCTGAGGAGGCACCAGTGATTGCTATATCAAAGAGGACCAACATTGTATTCTTCGGATTGTTCTTCATGGTATCGTCCATCTACATCAGTGACATTCTATATGTCTCGCGACTGGTACCCGACCGTGATAATCAATACGAAAATCGACCGGTGCCTCAACTTTGGAGAAATGCGAGCGAAGCGATGTGGGATACTATGCTTTGCTTGGCACTACCTGCATGGACGATAAGTAAACTAATTTATGAACCGTATTACGGAGAACTTGTGTATTACCCGCTACTTGCGGGAGGAATGTGGTTTGCATATGGCTGTCTCCTACGGTGGGCTTATGTGACCAAACGATTCAGGAAAGTGCTTATTATGCTGACTTTGCTTTGGGCTGTACTGCTCTATCTTGGCTATGTGGCACACCACTGGTGAGAAGATTAGTAAGTGGCCACACAAAACGTGCCGTAAGGGACCAAGGAAGGCTGGCTTCACCCCCAACAAAGCCATTCACTCCAGAGATAGATAGGTGTGTCCTGCGATCGCAGTGCAGTCAAGAGCACGCCAAAAGATAGGATGCACAACAAACCGACCCGTGCCACGTTTGAGCGGTGGCAGTACTTTGGTTCACTGCTGTCCAAATTAGCCACCAAGTGCACCTCGCCGCATTGATTTCATTGAACATAGCTCCGCCACGATCGCTCTGCTGCGGCTGAGGTCCCCCGCTTTCGAATTTTCGCCAAACGTTGGTTCTCGTTCAGGTGCTGTCCAAGCTAACCATCGGATTTCATCGATCAATCACGTTTTTCCGCGCGGATCGCGAATTCTGCTGTCCAAACACTACCCGCCAAACCCCAGTGACATCTGTGCGGACTCAAGCTCAGCAAGCGCGGGGGGCCCTTCAAATGGCGTGTTCAGCCATATCCAGAGGTCTCGGTATACGAATAACTGCTGGCGCAGCAGCGCAACCAGGTTGGACAAGGACCATGAGAAGGTGGATAGAAGCTGCAAGTATTTCAATACGAGAATAGCTATCAAGGCCGTCCATATCTGCGTCAGAACAGCGTTGGCACTCGTGCCCAGAAACGTCTTGATCTTCAGGTTCTGCTTCAGTGCCTTGAACAACTGAACGACATACTACCCATAAACAGCGCCCTGTCGAAGTAACGATCCACTACCGATTCCACCCACTGCATTCGCAGAGCCTCTCGGTTGTCCGGGTCTATTACTCTCACGACGAGACCTTCTACGTCGTGCGGCGGGCCGACGGCACCCCGCTCTCGGTGCCCGCCTGGATGACGCATTCCGAGGCGGCGTGCCCAGAGATCGTGAGCACGGCGCGTCTTCCCGTGCGCGTCTTACTCGAGTTGCGCCGCTTTAGCGTGACCTGCCTATCCTCGACTGTGCATGATGCACGCGAGGAGGATCACGATGCGGCAGTCACGAGCAATACTACAACGCCGGCTCTTCGAAGAGTCACCGGCGATCCCCGCCGTCCCACTTCCGCAGGAGGTACAAGAACGGCTGAGACAGGCACTGGTGCAGTGGATGCAGGCGCTGGCCAAGGCGATCAACGAGGAGGACGGCGATGAACAAGATCACCGCTGATCATCTGTCCCGGCGCGCCTGTGTGTACATTCGTCAGTCCACAGCCGGTCAAGTACAGCATAATCTGGAGAGTCAGCGCCGACAATATGCCCTGGTCGATCGTGCGCGAGGGCTGGGTTGGCAAGACGTCGACGTGATCGACGACGATCTTGGGATCTCTGGATCCGGGACACGCCGACCTGGATTTGAACGATTGCTGCGCGCGCTGTGCGACGGGCAGGTCGGCGCCGTCTTCAGCATCGAGGCGTCGCGCCTAGCACGAAATGGTCGGGACTGGCATACGCTCCTTGAATTCTGCAGTGTCGTCGATGCGCTGCTCATTGACGGCGAGGGCGTGTATGACGCGAGACTCACCAACGACCGGTTATTGTTGGGCATGAAAGGTACGATCAGCGAGATGGAACTCGCCAGTTTCCGCGAGCGTGCCCAGGCGGCCCTGACGCAGAAGGCGCAGCGCGGAGCCTTGTTCAAACGTGTTCCGATCGGGTACGTCAAAGCGCCGGACGATCGCATCGAAAAAGATCCAGATGCGCGGGTGCGTGCTGCCATCGAGCTGATCTTTCGCAAGTTCACCGAATTGGCCAGCGTGCGACAGGTGTATTTCTGGCTGGCTCAGCAGCAGATCAAGCTGCCAGTGGTTCGTGGATGTGAAGACGTCAGCGAGATTGTCTGGCGGCCCGCTCGCTACCACGCGGTGCTGAGCGTGTTGAAAAACCCCTTATACGCCGGTGCTTACGCGTACGGCCGCAGCAAGACGACGGTGCGGCTTGAAAACGGGCAAAAGCGTGTCATTCGGCAAGCGCATCGCCGACGCGAGGACTGGGCGGTCTTGATTCAGGATCATCACGAGGGTTACATTGGCTGGGACGTCTATCAGAGCAATCAGACGATTATTGCACATAACGAAAATGCCAGGGGTAGTGTCGTGCGTGGATCAGTCAAAGCCGGCCGGGCATTGCTCGCAGGTCTGCTGCGCTGCGGTCACTGTGGCGCCAAGCTGTTGGCGCAATATCCCGGTCCGTCGGTGATTCGCTATCAATGCTCGGGATACATTCTCAATCGTGACACCGCGTGTTGTGTTATGTTCGGCGGTCTCCGTGCTGATCGGCTTGTGTCGGAACAGGTGTTGCGATGCCTGACACCCTTTGGAATCCAAGCGGCCATCGAAGCGATCGAGACGCTGCAGGGCGAAAGTGATGACCGGATTCGGCATAAGGCCTTGGCGTTGGAGCACGCGCGCTATGAGGCCACCAGGGCTCGGCGCCAATATGACGCAGTCGATCCAGCGAATCGTCTCGTTGCTGCAGAGCTCGAGCGCCGCTGGAATCTGGCGCTGGCCACGCAGGCGCAGCTTGAAGCCGAGCTCGTGACTCTGCAACAAGGTCGCGAGCTCCCGCTGAACGAGTCGACCAAAAGGGAGCTGCTCACCTTAGCCCGCGATGTGCCCCGACTCTGGGATGATCCCTACAGTTCGCCTGAGCACAAAAAGCGCATCCTTCGGATTGCCCTGAAAGAAATCATCGCCACGTGTGAAGGAGATACGATACGCCTCGTGTTGCATTGGCAAGGAGGCGATCACACCCAGCTGGAGTTCCAGAAGATTCGCTCTGGCCGGCATCGGTATGTCACCGACAGCGATCTCGTTGAGATCGTTCGTGCGCTGGCGCGGATCGAACCAGACGCGAGGATCGCCTCCATTCTCAATCGCAATGAACGCCGTACTGCACACGGACAGAGCTGGACGGCGAGGCGTGTCTGCTCACTGCGAAACAATCATGCGATTCCTATTTACTGCGAAGGAGAGAGGCAAGCCCGTGGAGAAATGGCTGTGAGCGAAGTGGCCCGCTTGCTCGGTGTCACGCCGACAACAGTATTGCGACTGATTCGGCTGAAACAGCTGCCAGCGACGCAGGCATGCCCAGGAGCGCCGTGGATTCTGTGCAGATCGAACGTCGAGCAATTCATTGCGAAACGAAACAACAAAGCGACCCCACCAACGGTCGACTCAGCGCAATTGACCCTTGAAATGCAATAGGATCCGAAGGAGTGCATAATGTCGAGCTGTCGAAAAACAACTCGACTTTCCAGCGGTCT
Source organism: uncultured Acidobacteriota bacterium (assembly GCA_963773605.1). Lineage (GTDB taxonomy): Bacteria > Acidobacteriota > UBA6911 > UBA6911 > UBA6911 > CAVZBT01. The sequence continues at coordinate 1,414,814 of CAVZBT010000012.1, read as the reverse complement.
TTGTAGATGGCCGCGATCGTGGTGGCTGCGAACGTGAGCTGGTTGGTCAGGAAAATGAAGGACCTCTGCTTTTCGTCGTCCCAGACCTCGACGATCCTGAAAAAGTGCTCGCGGTCAGCGATGGCCTGGCTGTGGAAGAAGATAATCTGGTCCTTGCGAACGTTGGTTCCCGGCGGCACCGACCGGTTCTCCACGACTTCAAACGATGCGGTGTCCTTCAGCCGCGTAACGAAGTAGACGGTTTGCCGCGTCAACTCGACAAACCACTCGTAGTCGATGTAGCCCCGGTCCATGACCACCACCGTGCCACGTTCAAACCGGAGCCTGCGCGCCACTTTGATGTCGCTGGTTTTGCCGGTTGTCACCACAGCAAACGACGGGAGGTAACCATCATGGTCCAGGAGCAGGTGCAACTTAACGGCGCCCTTGGTCCGCCGGAAGTGCGCCCAGTCGAAAAGCGAGAGCGACAGGTCAATGACGCTCGCGTCCAGACTCACGAGCTTGTTCTTGAACCGGAATTTCTTGCGCGTACCGCGCCCGGCCACCGCCGACTGACACTTTGCCAGGAGTTGCTCGAACACGGTCTGGTAAAGAGACCACGGCCGGTTGGTGTTGGCGTAGGCGAGGGTGGACCGTTTCGGCGAATCGGAAACGCCGAGGTGCTTCAGCTTGCCTTCACAGCTGGCCAGACCCCCGCAGATCTCGCGAAGACTATGGGCGCGGCCGAACTGGCAAAAGAGCATGGCGACGAACTGGCCCCAGCTCGTGAAACCCTTGGCGGAGTAATCGGAACGATGCTTTTTTACGGCCTGTTCGAATTCAAGGCGCGGGAACAGTTGAAGCAGCTGCGAGAAGATGCTAGAAAATCTTTGCACGGTCGGGCCTCCTGGGTAGACAGATTTTTTGGCGAAAATCCATCTTACCAAGGTCGGGTCCGGCCGGGCACATCTCATTTTCTATTCAGACTGCCTCACGAAATCGCGGGTTCTCAAGAAGCTGTTTTGGACAAGAGTGGTGCCGTATAGGCTGGGTGCGTGCGCTGAAGCTCGACAAAGTCAGTAGGCAGCACAGTGTCCGGCGGCAAGCCGTTCCCCGTTTCGCATGGATATGGATATTGTGAGATCTCTGCCGGTGGCTCGATTGCTCCGTTTAGCTGTCCTGTAAGTCTCCGAGGATGTTCTTCATCTGGGTGATGCTGACCGCAGCGACCGTGAAGATGAGTTTTAGTACCGAGAGTTTGCTTCCCATATTGAATTCCGAAGCGGCACGTTCCTGCTCAACCACTCTGCTGTGCCGGCTAAGTGCCATGGGAATATCTTCTATCCCGCATCTGGAGTTGTCTAGCTAGTTTCTGTCGCGAAATGGGTTCAAACGTGTGATTGTAGATTTCTCCGGTCCGGCAGCCCATGGGGTCACAGCGGGAAACGGGGAGAAACGCGCGTCGGTTGTAAGGGATAGTATCTAATAGGGTTTGGAGTTGTGCCAATTACACACGTCTCCCTTTATATCGGTTCGACTTGTTCCAGGATGAGCCTAAGCGGCACGGCGGCGATGTCGATTCTTTTTCTCGAGCAGCAGTCGCGCTATCACCATGAGGTTGTTCGCAAGGACGGCGGCGCCCACCAGGAGTTCGAATCGTTCGCGACCTTCGGCGAGGCAGCGCTTCATGCCCCGGCCGCGGAACAGAACGGAGATGCGCCCCTCAATGCCGGCACGAAAACGTTGGGCGTCCTTGAAGGCGGCACTTTTCTCATGGGCTTCCTGCGCCGGCTTTCGCTTACCTCCGCGCTGGGGAATGCACACAAGGCCAACGCCGGCGTCTTCGCACTCCTGGACGTTGCTCGGGCTGAAAAATCCGCGATCGGCGCTGTAGATGTTCGGGATAGTGCCAAATGTTTTCCGGTGACGCTCAAGAGATGAGTGCACGTGACCTTCATCGCAGGGATTGCCATTGAGGACGCGGTATTGAGTGATCAGGCCGCGCGCACTCTCGGCCAGGAAGATCTTGTGGCCGAACTCGACCGGCTTGAGGATTTTGCCTCTCTTGATCAGGTCGGTGTGAGTTTCGAAGATCGAAAACAGTTTCTGTTCGTTCGGAACCTGCTCTCCGTCGAGCACCCGACGGCGCGATTGATCGAGGACGCGCTCCCCGAGGTCACAATGACGGTCGATCTCCTTGCGAAGCGCATTGATGGCAATGTCGCTCATCAGATCGATCCCCCGGACTCCCTGAGTTTGTCTGAGCGCCTCGCGAGCGTTTTCTACGACCTGCGCGGTGATGCGGATGAGCTCGCGATATTTGGACACCAACTGTTTCTGGCGCTGTTTGGGTGTTGTTACGGCAATGGAGGTGCAGCACCGCAGTCCTGGGTGGTGTGGGAGCAGGAGCGCTGAGGGAATCCCTTGTCCAGCGTGCCGAGAAGCTTGGCCGAGCTGGCTGGAGTCAGCAGCAAAACATTTAGCTGCGATTCGCCTTCCGTTTCGCCGCCCAGATCTTCTTCATCTTGACGCTCTGTGCCTTACGCTGAGCAGCAGTTCTCTTCCGCCGTGGTTTGCTTCTAGCCTGTGCGACGGCATGGGGAGATGCAGCGGGAGTTTTTCCGCGCAGTTTCGCAATCTCGATATCGATAGCGGCTTTCCGGTTCTCAAGTGCCTCGATCGCAAGTTCTAAAATCCCGTTATCCATAGCACCTCGCTGAAATGGGGACAGCAGAGTAGGATAATCCACCGAAAACGGCAAGCTATTTCTGACACAACTTAGTCGGCAGTATTGGTTGGTTTAATTCACTGACGGTGTCGTTATTGAGAGTGGGCAGCGGACGCGTTACCTGGGTCGTGTCCAACCGGTTGGACTTAATATGGACAGGGCAGGCGAACAGCCGCCAGGCTATCACCGAGGAGACAATCGAGGTTGGTTGAGACCATCTCGGGAGCAATGATTCCGACCATCGTCAGGGCGTACCAAGCCCCCTTCCCATTGCCATATCCTATGGTCTCGATAACGGCCAGCTAGTGTTGATTCCCAGTACTGTTGCTGCCAGCCTAACCCTTCCCTGATCCCGCCTCTTAAGGAGTACGGACTAACAGATTGGCGCTTCGCCCTCGGCTCGCCAGTTGGGTTCCAGGGCCTCGATAAGAGAAACGGATATCAAGGATGGGTTTGCTGGTAATCGCGCCTTCCGAGGCATTACACGAGCCGGGCGGGGTGACTTTTGGGTCGGCCAGTGAGTGCATTGGCAGGGCGGCACACAATCTAATCGGCAACGCATCATATACTGGTTTCTATAGCGCCATACATCAGATGGTTCGGGTTGCCTGCATCACAGCGTCTCACCAGAGACCACGGACCTGCGTCAAAGTATTGGCGGCGCATGACGCGGTGCAGATCGCACTTGCGGCAACGACAAGTCTCGTGTCAGATGTAGTGCCCGAAGGGTAGCGGTGGTACCTCCTTGAGGGGCCCGGCCGTGAGGATCTCTCCGATCGCATTCGCAAATTTCAACGTGATCGGTGTGCCATCTCCGAAGATGCACGCATTATAATTGAGCTTAGTGAGAGCCAATACATCCTTTAATACGACCTCGATGGGTGCATTACCCTTGTTGACTTCAATGATGAGGGGATTAGGTACCTCCCGACCGGGGTAGGTCTGAATTCGCGGAGTCCACCCACGCGTCCAAAGATGGGCGCTACGAGGTCCGCGGATGTTGGCCAGTCCCCGAAGGATCGGATTTTGACCTTTTCGATAAAGCTTCAGGTTCTTCTCCTCCCGAATACGGACACCGACGATATTCGTTCCTTTGCCGACCGCATCTTTGAAGCCCATCCATTCCTTCTCTTCAAACCAGACGCGACCGTGGACAAAGATCTCGGTTGGGGCTTTGCCGACCCTTTTCGTGTAGGATTTGACGGCCAGTTCGCCGAGTTTCCTCGCGGCCTCGTAGCTCAAATGAAAGTCCCGGGTTTCCTCGTTGTACCACGGCCCAAGGGCCCCCTTGAACACGACGCCATCGCCCGAGTCCAGAAACATTTGCGCGGCACAGCAGGCATTTCGAGTGCTGCCGGTAGTGTCTTCCTTTTTGAAAACGAGACCGACGTAGCAGACGCCCTCCCGAATGTCGGCCACTTTCCAGGGCCGTCCGCCCACCTTGTAGAAAACAGCGGTACACAGGTTCCAGGCAATCTCCGATTGGCGAGCTGCCTGCCGGCGATCGATGCCTGGATCGCTAACGTTGCCGATATTTGCCAGCGTGCTCTCCCTGACGACTTGGGTGAGAACCATGTCGCCTAGAAGTCTCGATTTGAGCTGGTTGTGGAACTGTTCCTCGTAGACGTAAGGCGTCGCGTCAACTCCCATTTCCGGAAACAGCGCGTGCGTCTGATAAAATGCTCTGGCAGTCCCCGCCCTTTTGAATGCTTTCAACGCTTCCTGTCGCACCTCCGGTTCGACCACCGACTTTGGCCGACAATACTTCCACACCCTATCCGGAGTGACTACGAACCACAGCTCGGGATTTTCTTCCTCTTCCCGTTTGGCATCGTGAATCCGCTTTGAGAACACGCCGACCGTTCCGTAGACGCGCTGATGAGGCTCGTCGAGATAGAGGAACTCGTCAATCTCCTCATCCTGGACGGCTAGCGTAAGTATGGGCTTAACATTCCACCGTGTTCGGAAAACCGCTTCGAAGCCGGGAAACGGAGGTCGGCCAGGCACCGGTGGTTTGGTGAACACTGGGCGCTGCACCCATTCGACCCAGCGTTCGAAAAGATCGATGCCCGCCTTCGTGCCAATTACTCCTGCCTTTATCCCGTATGGCTTGCCCTCATCGAGCGGGCCAAAAAGGGTCAGACCGTCGCGCGGATCTTCCATCAACTGTCTATGCCCGAAGAGGAGGAGTGGCTCCGGAATGCGGACGAGGTCTTTCACTCTTCACCTTCCTCCGGGGCATCTTCAAAAACCTCGTCGTCTCGGGTATCGCGTCCATAATCGTCCGCGAGATCGATGTCGTCTGTGAACCGAAGCAGTTGCGGGTCGGTATAGGATACAGGGCTCTGGAATGCCAGGGGAGTGGGAGCCACTGTCAGAACAGCAGCGCTTCCGAGTCGCATCTGAATCTGTTCAGTGCTGCCACAGAGGTAAGTCGCCACGGCAAGCATCCGATCACGCCATTCGTCGTTCCACCACGCTTTGCATTGATTTCGGCGGGCGGCTGCCAATCGCTTCTTGCTCTCCCAAAGCGTCACACCGTCGTTCGTGAACAGGACGTGCGGCTTGAAGACATAGGCCGGCGTGGGATGCACGAGCGGCCGGGCCTCCATCGCAAAGTGCCAATACCTTTTCACGCTTACACCGGTCGTTGGATTCGTCTTGGTGCTGAATCCTACCATTGCCCGGTGCGTCCGCGAACCGTCAACGCCCGTGAAAAAGAGCTTGTCGTTAGGGACACGATCCTTCGGGAAATAGAAACATCGGACTTTGTTGGCTAACTCATATACGGGAAGCTGTCGCTCGGTCAACATTTGCTCCCATGCAAGCCGGAGAAGCCGGAAAAGGTGCTTCCCGAAATCAGTTTCTTCGAGGAGCTTGTGTACTTCAAGGGGCTTCGAAGGCTCGGAGATATAGATCTCGTGCCCGAGTTTGCCTTCAAAATCCGCAGCCTCCGCGAACGTGATCAACGAGATTCCCTCCTGAACGGCCGGGTAAGGGAGGGACGAAGTAACTTCGATCTTGCCGATACTCTTCCTCGCAATCGTATGGTAAAAAACGTGCGGAGGGACGCTCACCGGGAACCAGTTCGACAGATACTCCTCAGGCTCCTGCCGCACTCCCTGTTCGGCACTGAACTTCATCCGCCACCAGTCGGCAACGGCCGTTTCGTTGAATCTCGGATCTCTCGGAACTCCGTCGGCTTCCAGTTTTTCGAGGAGAACAGCGAGACCGGCGGCCCAGGATCGATCGAAGGATACTGAATTGACGCGTATGATCTCAATCGTCATGTCTCCGTGAGGTAGATCGTCAATATGTAAGGGAATGACAAAGTCGCCGAGGCGCTCTCTCTTCGCGACGCTCTGCGCAAGGTGCAACTCGCGGAGCGGTCCATCCTTCGTGTTCGACGTCCGGGAGAGAACGTAGAGTACTTTGGCCGCTCCAGTTCTGATGACGTCCTCGATCTTGTCCCAGAACACCTCGCCGCCAAGGAGCTTTGTGAGGTCACTCCAGACCTTGTAGCCGTAACTAGCGAGCTGTAACGCGAGCCACAGCGTGAATTCGTTATCTTCCGGATTGGCGTGACTGAGAAGCAGTGTGTCGCGCCGTTTCTCTGCCTGCCCACCCTCAGCCACAGGAAGGCCTCCTCAGGGCTTAAATCAGTTGTGTAAGTCGTTATATTCCCTGCAAGTTTAAAACGCAATCAATCCGTTAGGCACTAAATGCCAAAAGCAATATTGTTGACAGCTTAACCTTGGCAACTCAAGGTGATTCGGGTGATTCTCGCGTCTTGGTTTGAGTCCGAAAGGTAGGGATTTGCACTGACGGGGGGGGTGAATGGGTGAAGGGCTAATGGTATTTCCACGGCTTGTGTGGTGAGTTCCAGTAACGGCATTACGCGACGATCCAATCATTGTAAGTCATAGCGTCGACGTAGGATACGACTCGGTGGCGAATCAGCGAATCGCCTTACTGCAACTTGGTCGATAAGTAATTAGCATAGGAACTTTGGCCGAACTTTTTGCGGCATTTCACTGGGCGGCTGCAACTACTGTATTGTTGGAAGTTAGCGCCAGTGATTGTGGTCGGCGATCATGCGAACACTGGGTGCTTCGCACCACCGTCAGGGCGTACCGGTGCCCCATCCCGTCCCCACCTCGTGTCGATGTCCGGTCCTTGTGTTGCCGCTGATCTGTTGCTTCAGCAATGCCATCGGCAGCCAAACCGTGACCGTTGGCTCCCTTCCAAGAGGCACAGCGCGCGGAGCATTTCGCGGAGTGGTTTCCGCGGGGCACTTCTCCGGGTAGCCTGTTATGCGGCTTTTGAACTTCGCTACTTCCCCACATCGCTTGCGATTACCAAGGACGAGCACGGTTGAACGACGGCTTCAGAGAGAGTTGTGGCCGGATGGGGATTTCCAGGGGAGGGGAACAGACCTGTCCCTCGCTAGCTGATAAGGACCAAACCCAGCTTGCCGCCACTTGGTTGCCAATAACCGCCAGGAAGTCGATTCGGTAGTGTCGGCGACGCCACAGACACGCAAATCGTGGTGGGTGACCGGCGATGCTTTGCGTTCTAGGTATTAGGAGCGTTCTGCGCACTTGCCTAACTAACAGGGGGCAAAATGCCATCTGACCTCTTAACACTGGCCGCGAGGGTTGAGGCTCACCTGTCCGGTGATCCCAACGCCACTCTTCATGATGTTGCCGAGAATGCTGGGGTCGACCGGCATGTCATTGAGGCCGCGCTGCGAAAACGCACCGGCAGTTGCTTTCGCGAACACAAGAACCGTTGCCGTGTGAGCAAGGCTATCATCTTGATCTTGCATCCCAAGCTCGGATTCAAGCAGGTGGCGGACCGTCTCGGGTACAGATCGGTAGCCGCATTCACACGATTCATAAAGAACCAAACGGGAAAGACACCGGGGCAAATCAGAAAAGAAAGCAACCTGCCACAAGTGCAAAATCATTCTGATTGACCGAAACTCTCGCTGGAGATAAAAACAGATCAAAGAGTTCTCATCAAGAAGCGGTCGGAGGCGATCCATCAAAAGTCAGCCTTCAATCTTGGTTTACTTGCTACTTGAGGGCGTAGGAAATGGTTCGTAAGCGAGTCGCTCATAAAGAAGTGAGAGTTACGCAATGTAGAGTGACGATGCTGTCAGGAGTGCTCTCTCCAAAAGCGGTTCCGCCTGGGCGAGCAACACTGAAGTCTTCGCAAGTCCAAAGCCCCTGCCGGAGCATTACAAGGGTTGTGAAATCCAGTCAACATACCTATCTGCGCTCTCCATGGGTATTTATCGACCCCAGCATGGAGGTCCCTGTGAAGAAATCAATACGTCAATGCACTGTTGGTCTGATTCTGCTACTTCTTGCCACGATGAACAGCATATCTATCGAGTCCGGAACTAACGCCGGCAAAACTGCCATGGCCAGGTTCGCCGCCACAACCGCTCCTCCCGGCATAAATGCGACAAAGCCCGGGTCAAGGGAAGCAGGGATTACGCGACAAGAGATTGCCGGTCCAATAGATCCCAATTATGCCGAGCATATCTATCAGCAAGGCCTTCTGGCCATAGGTCGCGGCGATCGTCGCGCGGCGTTGGAACACCTGCGGCTCTATGCCGAAATCGGGGCTAACGCACGGCAGGTCGCAGTGGCAGCGCAGTTGATTGCAGACAATCCGGACTAGGCGCGGACGATTCCACCGACTGCCATACAAACGCATAGATTCATTGGAGTTGGCCATGGCTATCATGCATTCGTTGAAACGGACGTCGCTCGTACTCGCTTGCATTGTTGCCGCTATTTCTTTTCTGCCTCCGGCATTTGCCGTAAATGGCAACTTCTACCGTTATTCGGTTCGGCATGAAAAGGGCGCCCCGTTTTATTTTCCTTACTGGGCGGTGGACCACGAATCGGTGAACTCGGCTAACGGGAACCTGTTCTTCACGATCCCGCTGGTCAGCCGGCCAGGCCGAAACGGGCTGGGGGTGAACCTAAATCTCGCATATAACAGCAAGTTCTGGGAACATACGGACTCGTATGCCACCCTTGCCGAACGGGACTCCTGGGTCGGGCCAGGATGGACGCTGCTGGTCGCCCGGGTGATCGACGATTCAGTGAACGGCCACTACTATGTCACTCTCAGCGACGGGTCGAACCACGACATTACCTGGTATGGCGGCGCCTGGCGTTCGAGCGACTCGACCTACATGGTCTATGATCCCGCTGCCCGCAGGCTTACACTCAAGGGCGGCGCCAATTACCTCTGCGGCTACGTGGATCCCCTGGACTCGACCATCCGGTACGCGACCCGCGTCCAGGACACGAATGGCAACTATTTGGACATCGCGTATTCGGGCACGGGCGGGCGTATCAGCAGCATTCAGGACACCCTTGGGAGCACCTATACCTTTCTGCTCAATGCCAACAACCGGCTCAACTACATCAAGTTCTGGAACACCAACGACACGACGCAGGCGACGAGCACCATCACCATGACGTACCAGTCCCAAACTCTGGCCTTCGGCATCGAGGAAACCACGGATCCGACCCTGCCGGCGCAGTACCTTCCGTCGCAGGTGATCTATCCCACCGGCCTGCGGTATCAGTTCACGTACGGGACCAGTGGCGAGATCGCCGACATAACCTACCCGTCTGGAGGTCATAGCCGCTACTTTTATACGACCGAGCGTCCCTTGGACCGTCTGAGGGGCTTGTCCGTCTACGAGCATATGGTATCGAGCCATGACAAGGGGGCCGGCACTCCCGGGACAACCTGGTTCTACAACGGCAGCTCGTGTGGCGGGTGCAGGTTGACCATCGAAGCGGCCCCGTGGTTTACGAAAATTACCTTGCCGTATCCGGCGAATACCGAGATCGTTCACTACATGCAGATGAACACGGGCCCGGCCTGGGCGGACGGCTTCTTGAGAGTGACTGCCGAGACGGTCCTGTATTCTCTCTCAACTGAAACCGACCTTGGCTGGACCCAGGACGACGAGTTTCTGACCACAATCCTGAATCCCCGCATAACGTACAGCACGAAGGTCATGGTGGGGTCGCCGAACAAGACCGTTCGCACGGAATTCAGCTATGCTCCCATTGGCGACTACAGCGGGAACATCAAGGAAAAGCGCGAGTTGGCTTTTTCGGGCAGCGTGATGCGCAAAACGATTCTGAACTACTTGCACGAGGCGAATGGGGTCTATGTTCCCCTGAACATCATCGACCGGGTGACCGAGACCTACGTCTACGACGGCAACGACGCCCTGATTGCGAAGACCGTTGCGACCTACGACAACTTCGTGGGAGGGATTTACTCGGCCCCCGGCGCGATCCGTCACGACCCTGGATTCGGGACGGCCTGGCGGACCCGGGGACTCCCGACGATGGTCACCCGCTGGTACGACCTGGTCAACAACTACACGGTCGCGCCTTCGATCGGCTACGACGAATGCGGCAATCCGCGAACTGTTACGGACGGCCGCAATTACTCGACGAGCATGGTGTACTGGCTGACCGCCGCGGATAACGCCTACGCTTTTCCCCTCCAGACCAGCAACCCCAAGGGGCACCTCACCCAGGCCACCTACAGCTACAACAGCGGCCTTATGCTCAGCCGGACCGACCCCAACAACAAAGTGACCAGCATGCAATACGACAGCTGGGACCGGGTGACGAGGATCACCAGGCCGAGTGGCGGGATCACGACCTACACCTATACCGACAGCACTCCGCCAGGGCCTCCACCTTCGGCGCAGATCAGCGACAAGGTCGATTCCGCAGATCATTATCGCACCCGGAGCGCCCAACTCGATAACATGGGCCGGCTCGCGGAGAGTACGTTCGTGGATCCGGCGGGGGACGTAAAGAAGGCCGTTACATACAATTCACTCGACCAAATGCAATACGCCGACTACCCGCATCGGAGCGGTCAACCGGCCTACCAGGACGAGTACACCTATCGGGGCGTGAGTTTCCTTTCCCGCATCCAGCATCAGGATGTGGGCACAATCTCGTTCAGCTACGATACGAACAAGAAGACGGTCACCAACACCGACGGCAGACGCAGACGGTACACCTATCAGGAGGACGGGAAAATCAGCGCAGGTGCTCGAGGAAGACGGACGGCCCGAACCCACAGCTCACGATACCCACGACGTACGCATACGACGCCCTGGGGCGGCTGACGACGATCAGCCAGGGGGTACAGACCAGCGACCTTCACCTACGACGCCCTGGGACGGCAGCTGAGCGAAACCCACCCCGAAAGCGGCACCACCAGCTTACACCTACGACGCAAACTCGAACGTGCTGACCAGGACCGACGCCCGCGGCATCGTGACTACCTCCGCGTACGACGAGCTGAACCGGGTGACCAGAAGACCTTCAGCGACGGAACCCCCGCGGTAAGTTACACGTACGACGTGCAACCCGTCGGGCAGCCCGATCACCATCTCCAACCCGATCGGGCGGCTGACGAAGGTCGCGACCACGACCTCGGGCGTGACCGTTCCCACTACTACAGCTACTGCAACTGCTCCTCTGTCGACCGCGAGTCGACCGTCATCAGCGGCGACGGCTCCCCCCGCACTTACACGACCAGTTACGTCTACAACTACCTCGGCGAACTGACCTCCATGACGTACCCGAACGGCAAAGTCGTTACATACACAAGGGACACGGTTGGCCGGGAGACCAAGGTTTCGAGTACCGCAGGCGGCCAGGCCATCGACTACGTGCGGTCCGCCTCCTATCTCGGCCCGCACGCCGGGCTCACCCAGATCGAATACGGGATCCGCTATACCGGCTGGCCTGGCCCTCCTGGCACCTACGTGCAGACCAACTTCACCTACTCGCCTTCGACGCTGCGGATGACGCGACTTGAAACGCTTGGGCTGAAACTGGATTATAATTATACGGTGCCGGGAAGCTATCCCAACGTCCAGACGGGACACATCTACGACATCACGGACCTTTACTCGGCAGCCAAGAGTGCGCACTTCAAGTACGACAACTGGTACCGGCTGTCGGCGTACTGGGTTGGGACTACTCGGGGTGACGGTACTGTGTACGACAAGAAGTATTCCTGGACGTACGATCAGTACGGCAACATGGCGAGTCAGACCAGCATCCCCGACCCTGACAACATGCCCGACGGTTGGACGGACACGTTCTCGGTTAGCACGGCGACCAACCGACTGCAGTACCGGCTGAATTCGACGGGGACGCGCGTCTACTTCTCCTGGGATAACGCAGGCAACATGACGAGCAAAGGGACCTTCGACGCCGCCAACCGGCTGACATCCACCGGCAGTTGCAGCTACCTGTACGACGGGAACTCCCAGCGCCTCAGGAAAATGACTGGATCCACGAAGGTCTATTATATCTACTCGAACAGGGGGGACCTGCTGGTCGAGGACAACTGGACGGCGGGGAAAAAGAAAAACCAGATCTATTTCGCCGGGCAGCTGGTGGCCAGCCACGATCAGTCCGATTACGTGCGGATTCTGTTCAAAGATCATCTCGGTTCGATCCGAAGCGTTGTGAAAGTGACGCCGGGTAGCGGCTGGGCCACGAACTGGGTGACGACGGAGGTCTACGAGTACCTGCCTTACGGTCAGGGGGCGGCTTACGATGGCGACCCAGAGAAGACCCCGAACCGCTTTACGGGCAAGCTCCGGGACGAGACGGGAGTGAACTACTTCGGGGCGCGGTACTACAGTTCGGGAAGTGCAGGTATGGGCAGCACCGGGAGTATGACTTGGTTCTCAGCCGATTCGCTAACCGCCCATATCTACGATCCGGAGTGCCTCAACAAGTATGTTTACGTCAGAAACGACCCGGTGAATCTGGTCGATCCGGATGGGAGAGATCCTGTTAGCATTTCCTTGACTGTTTGGGCACCTCGATGGGTGGATGATTCTGTATTTTTTGCCACCGCGGTGATGTTAAGGACGCCTTACTTCATCAGGGATTTTCGGGAGGAACTCCGTCAGCAACGGGCGGACGAGCAACGAGGAGAAGCAGAACTGGATGCATTTCTTGCGAACTCAGCGCAGCTCACGTTCGATCTGAAATATCGCGCGGGGATTGGGAATGATCAAGAAGCGCGCTGCTTTGAATTTCTGGGCAAGGTGATCGCTGAACTGAATAGTGAGAACCGGCTTGCGGACAACTTCTCCATTGGTACATTGGTTGGTAACATCATGGCCGCCAATAGAAGACCCAGTAACTTGCGGGTGCTAGGGGCGAACGCCCGAACAAAAGGCAACACTATACGAATTGTCTATGATCCATTCGAGTCCATGGGAAACAACATTATCTCGACCTTACTTCACGAAGGCTTCCACCTGCTTAAGAGCGGCAGGGGAATTCGCATAACCGACACGCAGCTTGCCAGTGCTACTTCCAAGGCTGACGGGACTGTGTTCCGGAACCCGAGCGGCAGTGAATGGGTCGCTTCGGAATTTAACAAGCTGATGTTTGGGACTAACTGCAACTAAGAACGTGGTCTACCTTGAACCGCAATTGTGAGAGGAATGAGAAGGGGTGAGAAAACGTATCGTCTTCATCTATCTTGCGCTTTCACTCGTCACGCCGGGCCTTCAACGGTGCGGCTACCGATCACAGAGTTGCTGTTCCGAAATTTCAACCGACCACCTGCTCGACGCACCTCCAGATGAGGACGGACTGGAATTGGGCGGGGTAGGAGTGGAACCCAGATTTGACAACAAGGCCGTGGTCGCGAACCTCGCCGGTATCCATCGCAGGACGGCTTACTTCTATTCGGGCGATGGGGGGACAACCTGGAGGCGAGATCGTTTTTACCAAGATCTTCGAGCTTGGCAGAGTCGTACCCTGGAAGAAGGAGAGATACTGCCCTGGGATCCAAGTCCTATGGATCCAGCAGTCAAATACAGAACAATCCACTTCCCGCAGGGGCGATCGTATGCCGAGAGATCCACCGATGGTGGGAAGAGCTGGATCACACTGAATGGTTTAATTCAGGGATGTTGTGCAAAACTCAGTAAGGGGGGTGGCTACTTCTATCACCCCCGGGATCCACTGACGCTCTATAGGAATGGTTCACTCCCGGGCTCGGATTACGGCGGGGAAATGTTCGTGTCAGTTGATGGGGGGGATGGCTTCAGGTTCATGTACAATTCGGCCGGCACGCCCGTATTGGCGATCAGCCAATCCGATCCTAAGGTCATGTACGGCGCAGCGGCTTTGGGTAGCGTCGTGAAGAGTAGGGACGGTGGAAAGCTCTGGGATCTTGTCGGCCAGAATGACCTGATCCGAACGACCTTTGTTCGCAATACTGAGACTGAGCAGAAAAACCAAGAAACGCCGTTCATCGAATTGCGAACAGACGTAACCGCAATAGCGATCGATCCAAGCGACTCGAACACAGTTTATTTGGCTACTAGCAAAGGCCTGTTGCGCAGTGAGAACGGCGGCAAAACGTGGTGCATCCTTAACACTGGTATAACGAAGGCTCGCGCGATCCATAGCATTGTGATTACACCACGGCCCCCGTATGTGCTCTTAGTCGGGACGTATAAGGGATTGATGAGATCGGAAGACGGGGGGTGTCACTGGGAGTGGGTTGATATTATGTCGCGTCTGTCTCAGTAGAGAGTACAGGTGCCCACCACATCGGTGGGTGTTTAGCCGGCCGGTGAGGGCGCACATATATGATCGGCAGCCCTACCAAGTATGTTTACGAATTCAGCGAGCGACGGCCGCGCGCGCAGAAGAGTATCGATGGTTTTCAAAAGCGTGGTCTGTTGATGGGCCGGAACGCTCTCGATCTTCTCCAACCGGCGCAGCATGCGCAGGCTGGGCTTTCGCTGCGGTGGCGTACCCGACCCTTTTGATTTCAGCAGTTCATCGGTAGTAATCCCCAGTGCCGCAGTGCCGCGGCAAACCGCACCACCATTTCCGCATTCAACCGCAGTTTGTCCCGTTCGTAATCGGAGACGAGCGCTTCTAAGTGGTGCTCCATCGACTGTGCGACTTGCCGCTCGATTTCCCGGCGGACGGCCGTCATGCCAGCTTGCGATGATGTGTGTTTTTCATCGGGCATACATCAAGCGCAAATCTGCGGTTTGTTTATGCAAAAGAGGGACAAATCTGCAGTTTCCGGGTAAGCGTCTAATCATCCCCACGTGCGCTGCTCGCGGCCGGTTTTCGGTCGGGTGGGGGGTTCGGCGGACGGAGGCAGGGCGTTACTGTAGCTTCACGTTCCAGGGCAGCAGCTGGTCTAGCGTTTCGCTGCTCCGGGATTCCAGGTTCGGCAGCTTCTCAAACAGGTGGGTGAGGTAGGCGTAGGGGTTCAGCCGGTTCTCCTTCGCCGTCTCCACGATGCTGTAGATGACGGCACTCGCGCGGGCTCCCCTCGGGGTGTTCGCAAAGAGCCAGTTCTTGCGGCCAATGACAAACGGCTTGATCGATCGTTCCGCCCGATTGTTGCTCAGCTCCACTCGGCCGTCCTCGAGGAAGCGAACCAGCTTCTGCCACTGATTGTGGCCGTAGTTCACCGCCTCACCGAACAGTCCCTTGGGCAGTACCGTCGTCCTGATGTCGTCCAGCCACCTGCGGAATCCTTCTACGACCGGCCGACTCCGGAGTTGCCGCGCCTTCAAGCGCTCCTCCGGCGACACCTGCGTCAGCTCCCGTTCGATCATGAACAGGCGGTTGATCTGCTCCAACGCTTCCCGCGCCTTGGTACCCGACGTCCGGTGCTTCGGCAATCCCTTCAGTGCCTCGTCGAACTTCCGCCGAACGTGCGCCCAGCACCCGGCCAGAGTAACTCCAGCAATGTCGTGGTAGCCGGGATAGCCGTCCACATGCAGGTATCCCTTGAATCCTTCCAGGAATCGCCTCGGGTGTTCTCCCTCCCGGGTGGGCTGGTACTCAAACAAGACAATCGGCGGACCAATGCGCCCCGTGCGATAGAGCCACATGAAGGACTTGCTCTCCGCCGCCCGTCCCGGCTCCTTCAGCACCTGAAGCGTCGTCTCGTCCGCATGAAGCACTTCGTGCTCGATGAGCTTCTGCTTCAACCGCCCATAGATAAGCTCCAGCCACTCGCTCCCTTTCAGCATCCAGTTCGAGAGAACTCCTCTCGAAAGCTCGATCCCCATCCGGGCGTAGTGTTGTTCCTGCCGGTAGAGCGGAACCCCTTCGACGAACTTCATCGTCATCACGTAGGCCGCCGCCGAAGGAGACGCCAAGCCTTTTTCGATCACCGGTCGCGGCGCCGGGGCCGTCTTGATCGGAACTTCGGTCCCGTTCTTCTCGCAGTTGCGGCAGCCGTACACGTACCGTGCATGCTGCACGATCTTCACCTGCGCCGGAACCAGCTTCACCTCGTGCCGGAGTTCGGTGCTCATTTCGTGCAGGGCACCACCGCAGCCGTCGCACACCTGTTCGTCTTCCGGCAGCCGGTATTCGATCCGTTCGATCGGCAGGTCCTTCGGGATCGGCTTCCGGCCGGGCTTCTTTCTCTCGTAGGTGATCGTCTGGCGCATCTGCTCTTCGACCGGTCCCGCTTCAGCCACAACCTCCGCCTCGTTGAACAGAGTCGTTTGTTGCGTGACGGTACGCTCGCTTGAAGCTCCGAACTGTTTGTGCTGCGCCAGGTGAAACTGTTCCTCGAACCACCTCACCTTCTCCACCAGCTGCTCGATCTCGGACGCCTGCCGATGGATCAAATCGATCAGTTCCTGGTGCGATTCCGGAAGGGCTGGCAATCTCGACGACATGGCCGCTATTGTACGGATTTGTTCGAACGATGCAAGGGCTGATTGGCGTAGGACCCGCACTATTACAGGACTTTTACACTATTCAACGGTCTTGCACATGCAATGTCCAATCATGCAGTCTCAGACGACAACGCGAGCTTGCACAGCCGTGTGCGCATGTCGTTGTTCGATCGCCAAACCGTCGAGCAGCCACTGTAACTGCCGCCGGCTGATCGCAAGGGTCCGGCCACTGTGCGGCGGCCACTGGAAGGTCCCTCGCTCCAGCCGCCGGTAGTACAGCCAGAATCCATTCTGATCCCAGTGCAGGACTTTCAACTTGTCTCGGCGCCGATTGCAGAAGACAAACCACCGATCCGAGAATGGGTCGAGTTCGAATACTGAGCTGACCACGGCGGCCAGTCCGTCGATCGATTTCCTCAGATCGGTCGCGCCTGGCGCCAAGTGCACTTGTCCCACCGACTCGAGGCTCAGCATACCGGCACAACGACCCGGATCAGGTCGGCCAGGAGCTGCCGGTCAAAACCCGGTCTCACCTCGATCTCAAGTCGGCCGATTCGCACAGCGATACCGCACGGCCGTTCAATGTCTTGTTCATCGTGGATCCGTACCGGGATCCAGGCCTCTGTGGGAGCCTGGGCCACCGGAGTGGACTCCCGGAATTTCTTCCGCCAGTAATCCAATTGGTGACCTTTGATCTGCTTGTGGTTGCAGTACTGTTTCCGGCTCATTCCACTGCTTTCAAACGACCGGACATGCTGGCGCCAGTACTCCGAGACTTCCTGGTTGGATTTCATTCGATACCCCCTCGACATTCTGGGGGCGATTATCGCGGAGCGTCAGCACCGATGGAAGGTGGGGATCATTGGACGCTTACGTTTCCGGCAGTGTCGTCGTCTGCCTTTGCGTCCTCGACTCGGACCCGCACCCGTTCCCCTCAGCGGCAGAGCCAAAACAAGAGAGAGCCTCGGAGGTCACAAGGAACGCTTAATGAGAATTAACGAAGTTGCCCAAGTAATCGGTTGGGGTAAGACCCGCACACACCGCGCCATTGTTACCGGCGAGATCCCGGCAGTGATGGTTAGCCAGGGACCGAGCCGCCGTTGCTGGCGGGTACGGCCATCTGCACTTGAGAAGTGGATCGACTCGCGAGATATTCCAAAAGGAAAGCCAGGGCGACACCTAGTGAGCGGACAAGAAAAAGGCCCGGGTTACCGCCCAGGCCCATTACCACATGGATCAAATTCAGTCACGATCAACATACCACGAACTGACCGCGAAACGAAAACACCGCGAATCCGGCGGCATGTCGGTGAACTGCTGACTCACCGCATGGGAAATGGAGCCGCTAACCTTCTGCAATAGATGCCGCCGACGGTTTGACGGGGGCAAGCGTAGCTATCACCGGTTGGTTAAGGGCAGAGGCTCAGGTCCGGCTGGCCCTCTCTCTCCGGGGCCGGTGCCGTTTTCCTGAGAGCCTGGAGGAATGCGATGATCGGGTCCCATATGCCAGCATGTCTCAAAGCGTGAAGATTTCGCCCTGACGGCGTGTGATAGGTGCGGCAACCAGTGGTTTAGCGGGGATTCCTTCGTGGTTATCTAACGGTCATTACTGCCTTATTCACCACAGCTAAGCCATTGCCATGGCTATGGATACGTGCGACGGTGAACGTGGTGAGTCAATCATTGGGAAAGTAGGTGGACAGGAAGTATTAGCAGAGAAAGTTTGGTCGAAACTCTTTCACTTCTTTTACCAAGAGCTGTAACGCATTTGAGAGCAGTGGTTTGCGTCCGAGATTGTGGTTAGCTGAAACACGAAAACCTGATACTGGGTCCTTCGAAACCCCGTCAGGACGTCTTGGGCTCGCCACGTGCACTAACCCCCTTGGTGTAACGGACAAGCTCCGCTCTCACGGAAAGCCTCTCGTCTGGCCGTACGTGACGCTACTCTGCATGGAGTCTCGTTGGAGTTTTCCGCTGCTGCACATTCGATCTCGCAATCCGGTCCGTGCGAATGACCCCGGATGTCACTCTCGCGCATTAAGATGCTGAATTGAATCTGCTGGTTCATCCAGCAAGCGCGCGACCAGAGGGATCGGAGTCAGCGTTGGAGGACAGCATGGGCGGGAGGCGTCGTGAAGCGAAGTGTATCTCCTTCGTTATACGACTCTAATGATGCGAATTGGAAATGGCGATGATGACGATAAGGCCCAACGTGACCCATGTACGGCACCGCGACACGTGGGTATTCGGATTATCCAGGCGGATTACTTCCCTGCGCGAGGTTTGGTTTGGCTGTCCACAATATCCGCCTCTCGTCGGGGTTCCTGTTCCGATTTCACTGAGATTAATGCGATTGAGAGGAGTTGCATTCGATGAGAACACCCATTGCACTTTGTTTGATCGTTTCGCTTTTGATACCCTCCGTCGCCATGGCAGGCCTGAGCAGCAAACGAGCGGCCTATCAGGGCGGAACTACAAAGGATAGGGACTTCCCGGGCGCTAAGGATGCAGTTGAGGGTTATCTTGACACTTCTGATGCCAATGACCTCCGATTTGAGTATTCCCTGGATAAGAGGAGCAAGATCTACTCGGTACCGTACAAACACGTTATTGATATCGAATACGGGCAGAAGGCCGGTCGTCGGGTAGGGGCTTCGATTGCCACCGCAATTTTGCTTACCCCAGTCGGTTTATTCATGCTCTTCTCGAAGAAGCGCAAACACTTTGTCACGATTGGATACTCCGATGGCGCTGGCAAGGAAGAGGTGGCAGTGTTCGAACTGGGCAAGGACATTGTTCGAACGACACTCCCAATTCTAGAAGCTCGTTCTGGCAAGAAGATCACTTACCAAGATGAGGAAGCCAAGAAATCTGGAAAATAGATCCCCGGCCATTAGTAAGGTGTAGCTGTGTCAATCAGAGTTGTCGGACTCCGGGTGTCGACAGACTTCCTGGCATGACATGATGGCGTCGGTAGGCAGGCTGTGTTGCACCCACTTACACCCAGGCGACGCTAGAGTGTCCACACGGTATGTTTCTTCAGGAGAGGGCATATAATGAAATGGCTCATTGGTTTATGTCTCTGCGTTTCGATAGGCGGCTTGACTCCCGTTTTCTCACAGGTAATTGCACCGACTCAAGAACTTCTATTCCCCCACTTTGCAGTCGGAGGGGGGTTGGGAGAGTGATATAACGCTCATTGCCCAAGGGGGAGAAACCTCATCGGGTTCGATGGTCTTCGTTGGGCAAGATGGCCAGCCAATGACAGTTATGGTCAATGGCAGGACCTACAATGGTACGCTTGACTTTAACCTGCTATATAGATCATGCAGCACTTTCACGCTTACAGGAGGTTCTCAAACAAAGATCGGCTGGATAATAGTTACTCAACTCCTCTCAGATTCTACAACTAAGGGATCTATAAATGGCGTCCTCACGTTCCGTTACAAAATCGGCGGTGCCGTTGTATCGCAGGTTGGAGTACCTGCGGCACGCGATGTTCGTAATGCTCATTTGCCATTTGACAATACGGGTGGAAGGCTCAGTGCTTTTGCTGTCGTGAGCTTCCGGGCCAATACCCTGGACATTGCTAGGTACGACGAACAAGGTGTCCTGCAGGAAACGAAGCGCGTTGTCGTGCCAGCGTTAAATCAGCAGGCACTGTTTGTCCATGAGTTGTTTCCAAATTCTATCAACAGAGCTGGATTTATTGCGATCAGTGGAACGGATTATCTTAACTTTGTGGCCCTGAATGTTAACAACTCTAACTGGTCGAGTTCCGCTGTGCTCCCGGCTGTTTTGGAACGTCAGATTACGGTTACAGGTAGTTCCTCCGTTATGCCTGCGCGGCTAGTCATGGAAGGCCAATTCATCCACGGAGTACTGGAGACCAGCCCAGGCCTGGTCAGTCCGATCACAGGCGTAGTGACGTTCCCCCCAACTGGAGGAATGATCTTGTATTTGCATATGAGTTCCTTTATCGCGGCCACAGGAGAGGCGGTAATGGCAGTCGCGAGTGCTCGAATAGCGGACTTGAAGATGCTCAATGTCCAAGGAAAGGTCACGTACATCTACGAGGATGGAAGTACGCAAGACGGTGGGAGCTTCAATTTGTATCCGCTCTCAACGGCGCAGTTTTGATACTTGGTTGCGCCGGGTCTGGAGTTGGTGCAGCTAACTGTCGTCGCATGTAGGCTTCGTTCCTCCGCGTCATCCTTTCGGAGGGGGGCGTTCACGTTGATCCGCTCGACGGGGATTCACCCATGCCCCTGAGCATCGACTTGGCGCAAGCCTGAACGGCTCAGACTGACAACCGCCCCTCTGACTCCGACCGAAATCTCCGCGTATACCATTTGTCTTCACTGACGGCGGGTGTAGGACTCAAGTCATTCTCCTTGGATGGTTTGCCACTCCGACTGTTCGATAGATGTGTCTGGCTGGGTCTGTTGAACTCCTGACATGTGCCAAGGTCCTATTGATCAGGGAGGCTGCCGCCCGCCAGTAATCCCGCCTTGCCGCGAGGGTCGGGCATCAACTGGGCGGAGATTTTCCTTGAGCCATGAAACCCGAGTCCAACCGGTTGGACTTGAGTCCTCCATGGATGCATTTCATTCGGCAAATCCACTTATATTTGACGAGCTACGGGACGTACGGAAGGCCTAATCCCTCATTCGTTGGATCTCTTGCATGCGGCGTCGGGCGCTACGCGTGCGATTGGTAAATGCCGGCACGCGACCCGGAAGGAGATCATCAAGATATCCGACCAGACGCGTGATGACGCGAGTGCTGTCCCACAGCAGGGTGCTGTCGGTCGGATGGTGAATATCGCTTTCGACCACGGTCGTGTCGACGCGCAGCTTGTTGCCATTTTCCAGGCCGAGCTTGACCGCGGATTTGACGACCATTTCGTTGATAGCTTCGAGCGTGGTCGGCGTGAGCCTGTTGAAGGCCCGGTTGAAAGCATCGTGCTTTGGAACGAGGCTGCTGTAGAAACGTGTGAAGCGCCGCAAGGTATATCCGTCGGCAATGCGTTCGCGCAGTTCCCGGTAGTTCCAGTTCTTGACCCGCATCAGGGTGAGCGAACGCAGCACCTGCTGGGCAGTAAGACCGTTGCGTCCGGTCTTGGGATTCTTCAAGCCGTGCTCAAGATCGCGGCGTACCCTGTCCACCATGTGTCCGTGGTGGTCGACAAACTCGGAGATTGCTTGCAGCACTGGCTCCAGGCGAACGCCTTGGCCAAGGAATTCGAGATCGGCAAAACTCGTCTGGGAGATCGTCGACCGTGTCATGGTTTGGCCTTTTGACGAATTGTCCTCTCATGCTTCAGGGCATTGGCATACCTCAATGCAGTCTGGTAGAGCAGGTCCTGCAGAGCCCGGCCATTATCAAGGCACCGGTTCACCTCAGGCACCAGCTCATCGGGAATGTAAAGGGAGAAGCGCTGGCCCTTGATGCGGCCATAGAGCACATGACTGGAGTGCTGTTCACCTTTACTGCACGCCGGGCAATGTTCGCGGATGCACCGCGTCCGGCGGAGGCTGAGCGATCCCAGTGCTGCCGGCCAGAGAGCGGCGGCCTGTTCCTGGAACCAATGCGCGACATCTGCGGGAAATTCTCTTTTAGTTGGCATGCCGTATATGTGCCACAGAGCACATATACAGTCAAGGACATTTGTTCAACAGAAGTAAAATCAGTCAGTTGCGAGGTTCGCGACAGAAACTAGCTAGTTTCTGTCGCGAAATGGGTTCAAACGTGTGATTGTAGATTTCTCCGGTCCGGCAGCCCATGGGGTCACAGCGGGAAACGGGGAGAAACGCGCGTCGGTTGTAAGGGATAGTATCTAATAGGGTTTGGAGTTGTGCCAATTACACACGTCTCCCTTTATATCGGTTCGACTTGTTCCAGGATGAGCCTAAGCGGCACGGCGGCGATGTCGATTCTTTTTCTCGAGCAGCAGTCGCGCTATCACCATGAGGTTGTTCGCAAGGACGGCGGCGCCCACCAGGAGTTCGAATCGTTCGCGACCTTCGGCGAGGCAGCGCTTCATGCCCCGGCCGCGGAACAGAACGGAGATGCGCCCCTCAATGCCGGCACGAAAACGTTGGGCGTCCTTGAAGGCGGCACTTTTCTCATGGGCTTCCTGCGCCGGCTTTCGCTTACCTCCGCGCTGGGGAATGCACACAAGGCCAACGCCGGCGTCTTCGCACTCCTGGACGTTGCTCGGGCTGAAAAATCCGCGATCGGCGCTGTAGATGTTCGGGATAGTGCCAAATGTTTTCCGGTGACGCTCAAGAGATGAGTGCACGTGACCTTCATCGCAGGGATTGCCATTGAGGACGCGGTATTGAGTGATCAGGCCGCGCGCACTCTCGGCCAGGAAGATCTTGTGGCCGAACTCGACCGGCTTGAGGATTTTGCCTCTCTTGATCAGGTCGGTGTGAGTTTCGAAGATCGAAAACAGTTTCTGTTCGTTCGGAACCTGCTCTCCGTCGAGCACCCGACGGCGCGATTGATCGAGGACGCGCTCCCCGAGGTCACAATGACGGTCGATCTCCTTGCGAAGCGCATTGATGGCAATGTCGCTCATCAGATCGATCCCCCGGACTCCCTGAGTTTGTCTGAGCGCCTCGCGAGCGTTTTCTACGACCTGCGCGGTGATGCGGACTGAGCTCGCGATATTTGGACACCAACTGTTTCTGGCGCTGTTTGGGTGTCATTCGTTGGATCTCTTGCATGCGGCGTCGGGCGCTACGCGTGCGATTGGTAAATGCCGGCACGCGACCCGGAAGGAGATCATCAAGATATCCGACCAGACGCGTGATGACGCGAGTGCTGTCCCACAGCAGGGTGCTGTCGGTCGGATGGTGAATATCGCTTTCGACCACGGTCGTGTCGACGCGCAGCTTGTTGCCATTTTCCAGGCCGAGCTTGACCGCGGATTTGACGACCATTTCGTTGATAGCTTCGAGCGTGGTCGGCGTGAGCCTGTTGAAGGCCCGGTTGAAAGCATCGTGCTTTGGAACGAGGCTGCTGTAGAAACGTGTGAAGCGCCGCAAGGTATATCCGTCGGCAATGCGTTCGCGCAGTTCCCGGTAGTTCCAGTTCTTGACCCGCATCAGGGTGAGCGAACGCAGCACCTGCTGGGCAGTAAGACCGTTGCGTCCGGTCTTGGGATTCTTCAAGCCGTGCTCAAGATCGCGGCGTACCCTGTCCACCATGTGTCCGTGGTGGTCGACAAACTCGGAGATTGCTTGCAGCACTGGCTCCAGGCGAACGCCTTGGCCAAGGAATTCGAGATCGGCAAAACTCGTCTGGGAGATCGTCGACCGTGTCATGGTTTAGCCTTTTGACGAATTGTCCTCTCATGCTTCAGGGCATTGGCATACCTCAATGCAGTCTGGTAGAGCAGGTCCTGCAGAGCCCGGCCATTATCAAGGCACCGGTTCACCTCAGGCACCAGCTCATCGGGAATGTAAAGGGAGAAGCGCTGGCCCTTGATGCGGCCATAGAGCACATGACTGGAGTGCTGTTCACCTTTACTGCACGCCGGGCAATGTTCGCGGATGCACCGCGTCCGGCGGAGGCTGAGCGATCCCAGTGCTGCCGGCCAGAGAGCAGCGGCCTGTTCCTGGAACCAATGCGCGACATCTGCGGGAAATTCTCTTTTAGTTGGCATGCCGTATATGTGCCACAGAGCACATATACAGTCAAGGACATTTGTTCAACAGAAGTAAAATCAGTCAGTTGCGAGTTTCGCGACAGAAACTAGCTAGTCCAGAATGGCCTTGTGAAGGCGGATCCAGCCGGACGCCCACGTCCTCGAACTGTGTTTTGCAGAGCTATGGCACCGATACTCTCGATCGCCTGCGTGTGAGTCGGCCATCCGAACAAGTGGCCCTGAACCCCTGTGCCGCGCGGGTCTCTTCGCTCGAACGGGGATCCGGGAGTTGAGGAACACGGTTCCGTTGATTACACGGAGCAGGCTTCCCTGCTAATATCCATTCGAAAGCGCTTAGACATCAATCTGTTGCGGAGGCCAACAATGGAGCCGATCACCCCTGAACCCGCGGAATACTACGTGCGCGACATCATGACCCGCGACATAGTCAAGGTGAGGCCAGGCACGAGCGTAAGTGACATCGCCCTCCTCATGTCTCAACACCGGATCAGCGGCGTGCCGGTAGTCGACGAACAGGACAGCGTGCTCGGCGTCGTTACGGAGCTGGACATGGTCGTCCGAAACACCCGCTTCAAGCTGCCCGCCTACTTCACCCTGTTGAACGCCACGATCTATCTCGAAACTCCAGCCCACATCAAGGAGCGGCTGCGTCACATGCTTGGCCTCACAGCCCGCGAAATCATGTCAGAGAAGGCCCTGACCATCATGGCGGACGCCAGCATTGAGGATTTGGCCGAATTGATGGTGGGACGACAGGCTAACCCGATCCCGGTCGTGGAAAACGGACGGCTGGTGGGAATTGTCAGCCGCTCCGACATCGTGCGCTGGATGGCGAAAGGTGCCGCGGAATAGGCAGCAAAGACTGATCTGCTGACCGGGCGACAGTCAAACGACATGCCACTGTTTGGTGGAGAGGTCCAAGTAAGCCGCAAATTTCTGATTGGAGCCTGGCTATGGGGCCTCCCGACTTCCGAGCTGTGGGTTTTAATTTAGCTCACCTACCCCTGTTGCACTACCGTGTTGGGATGGGCAAGCTCAGCATCTGCCGGGACAGCGACTCAGTTCGAGTCCCGATCTGGGAAACGTGGGCTGGCTTCCGGTTGGCCGGGGGCACCCGTTCGTCTCACGAAGCCGTCTTGACGACTTTCGGAATCGAGACATGAGACGGATAGCGCGCTGACCGGTAGATCCGGTGGGTTGCTGGGCGGAAATCCTCGGCCCTGGCCTCGAAAACACTCCGCACAAATGTCTGAGGGTTGCGGTCGATGATCGGGAACCATGTGCTCTGCACTTGCACCATCACGCGGTGGCCCTTGAGGAAGGCGTAGTTCTGTGTGTGCAGACTCAAGGAATACTCCAGGACAGTGTTCGGCGAGATCGGCTCCGGCTTCTCGAAGCTCCGACGGTAACGCCCTCTAAACACCTCGCTCGACACCATGAGCTGGTAGCCGGCCATATCCCAGTTTTCCGGGTAGCGCTCGGGATACACGTCGATGAGCTTGACGATCCAGTCGGCGTCGGTGCCTGTGGTGGCCGCGAAAAGACGGGCTACGACCTCGCCCGCAATGGTCAGGTTCGTTTCGAGCGGCGGCGTCTCCCAACTCAAGACGTCCGGCCGGTTGCTCACGAAGCGCTGATCCTCCAGCAGCCAGGTGGACCACTTGGATCCGCCGGGGAAATAGGTGGCCTGGATCGGACGATGGCGGTATGGGACTGGGAAGTCCGGGTTCGAAACGTAACTGTCGAAAGCAGCCTCATCCGCAGAGGTCGGCGGGTCGAAGGTGATCGCGTTGCGCGACGCAAAATACAACTTCAGCTCCTCGGTATTTCCCCGGGGCGGCCACGCATCCCAGCGCTGCCACCGGTTTGATCCGGATTCGAAAGTCATCGCTTCCGGAAAGTCGAGCCGGCCCTTGTCCTTCAGGAAGTGAGCGAACCAGGGTGCCTGTATCTGATCCCGGAAGTACTTCGAAGTCGAGCTGTCAAAGGTGATAGGTCCCAAACGGTCCCCCATGCTCCGGGACCAGCCGCCGTGGTTCCAAGGCCCCACAACGAGGTAATTGAGGTGAGCCGTGTCGCTCTGTTCGAGCGCATCGTAAATCCGGATCGGGCCGTAGAAATCTTCCTGATCCCACCATCCCGCTACATTGAGCGTCGGCACCCTGACAGCACGAAGGTGGGGGATCACTGTCTGGTGCTTCCAGAATTCGTCGTAGTCGGGGTGTGTCACGTAGTCGTTCCACGTCGGGATTTTGCCGTGCAGGTGCAGCGCATTGACATTGGCGAGGGGCCCGAGCGACAGGTACCAGTCAAAAGTGTCATAACGATCGAAGGCAAACTGCTGCACGTCCTTCCCGCTCTCCATCATTGCGGCGTACTCGAAAGCATAACTGAGGCGGAAGGCGCCGTTGTGATGGAAATCGTCGCCCAGCCACATGTCTGCAGGGGAAGCCTGCGGCGAGATCGCCTTGAGAGCCGGATGGGGTTCGAGGGCACCCATGATCGTCGTCCAACCGTCGTAAGAGACACCGAGCATGCCCACGCGGCCGTTGTTGCGGGGGACGTTGCGCAGCATCCATTCGATGGTGTCATAGGTATCGGTGCCCTCATCCAACGCGGACGTGTCGCCTGGCGCGCGGGCCGGCCTCTGCATGACGAAGGCCCCTTCAGAGCCGTATTTGCCGCGAATATCCTGGAATGCGAAGATATAGCCATCATTCGCCAGTGACTTGAGGTATGTGGTGAAGTCGCCTGCGGAGCCCGCCACTCCGTAGGGCGTGCGTTTCATGATGATCGGCAGTGGGCCGCTTTGATCCTTCGGGGTGAAGATCCTGGTGTGCAAGCGCACTCCGTCCCGCATGGGAATCATTATGTCGGAGATGAGGAACCGCTCGTCGGTCTGGTGCTGCTGAGGACGCACAGGCGCGGGCGCCAGGGCGGGCAGCGCGAGGAGAAGTGCAACGTACCACGGCAGGGTTTTCTGATATCTCATGGAAACCTCTCCGGCTGGGGGATTGCTTCCGTCTATCTGTCACGTCTTCGCTATCTGCAAGAAGTTTACCGTGTCTGCCTCTCTTTTGCCTCATTGGTCGCGGCTTAGGCTGCGGTATGCGAAAGAAACTCCGGGTCACATGGAATCCCTCCAATGGAGCAGGTGGGTCAAGCGATGCCACCCTCAGATCTACCCACGCAGCTGACTAAGAATCTCAGCTGTACTATCCTTAACGATTCTGTGCGCGGATCACGCTGCGCAAATGGTGCAACGATCAGATTCTGTACGGCCATCTCGACGATGCGACTGGGTATCTGCGGATCCTGTCGTTCTCCGGATATTCCAAGGGAGGTGGTTTTGCGGCGGGCCTGGACGCCCTTGAGAAGGCGCTGGATGAGATCTTCTCCGATGTCACGCTCCGGGGCTCGTGATAGATGTGCGGATCAACTTCGGCGGTGCCGATCCGTACGGCCTCGCAATCGCGTCCCGCCTCGCGAACAGCGAGTACCTGGCCTATGCGAAAGAGGCACGGGCCGATCCCGTCGACCGAAACAAGTGGACGCCGGGCGACCCGAGTTGGGTGCGCCCGAGCCCGCGGCCAGGGTTTCGTGGGCCGACAGTCGAGCTCATCGGTCCCCTCACGATCAGTGCGGGCGAAACCTTCACCCAGGCTCTGATGGGCCGAACCCCGCATGTCACTCGCGTCGGCGAGTACACGCAGGGCGTGTTCTCCGATGTGCTGGTCCGGCGGCTTCCCAACGGGTGGCGCTTCGGACTTCCAAACGAAGTGTTTCGAACTCCGGAGCGGAGCACATTCGATGGGATAGGCATCACACCCGACATCGCCGTGCCGGTATTCGCCGATGAAGATGTGGCGGCCGGACGAGACCCGGGGATGGCCAAGGCCCTGCAGATGCTCCGGAACAAATAGACGCTTTGGGTGCGGTGATGAACGTCAATTGCATTTCGGCTATTTCAGCTTCGCGTACTCGGACTTTGCAGCGATGAGGACAGGAATATCAGGCTCGGCATTCTTCCGGAGCGTGAAGAAATCCTGATACGCGGCGCGGGCCTTCGCGGCGTCTCCCTGCAACCCATAGGCGCGGGCGAGGCCGAGACGTGCGAGGGCGCCGATGGGTTCGTTGAACACGATACCGCGGTGGTCGAGTATCTTGAGAAATTCAGCGGCGGCATCGCTGTTCCGGTGCGCGGCCAGATACGCTTCGCCGCGCACAAAAACCGGGTACAAGGCGGTCCAAACGTATATACCCTCGTCCGAAATTCGACGTCATCGGAATTCTTGGCGCGGGCGGACTGAAGCCCGCGCCCGCTCGATGCTTCGGTCTCTTGCTCCGGACGCAACCGGCGCGCTAAAAGATGCCCGCCACGAAGCCGGCGAGTGCAAGGATGCCGAGAGCGAGTGCGAGCGCCCCGCTGCGTCGTTGCCGAGCCCCGTGGTACCACATATAGACTCCGCTCAAGACCATGAACACGAGGCCGAGCGAGAGCGCGTCCATCGAACACCTCCACAGCCCGGTCGCCCACCAGTTCTGGTGCAAGGCCGTATCCGTCCTCCGCACCCCGGTGAAGGAATGAAGCATGTTCAGGGCTCCCCACCCGTTGACCTGTATCCGGTTGACCGCTGCCACTCCCTTGTTAAAGTCGGCCTTGATGTCGTAAATGTCCCCCGGCCTGACCACCCGGAAGCCGAAGACTCCCGCTGTATCACGAGTGATCGCTCCAGAAATCTCCCCGCGGATGCGCAACTGCCTCATGAGATTTCTCGCCACCAGGAAGTCCGTGTCGGCGGCGGGGCGCGATACCTGGAACTCGGTGGAGGTCTGCCTTCGTTCGTTCCAGAACCCGGCTATGCGCCATTTGGGGTGGTTCAGGACAACGCCGGAAAGGCAGAAGAGCCAGGTGAAGAACAGGAAATAGAGTCCGAGGTAAATGTGCAGCCTGCGGCTCCAGGTCTCAACTGCAGATGGCATATAAGGCCCCGAACAGAGAGAGTGCTCCGGCGACGATGAGCAGCACACCGACAGATCGCTCCGACCGAAAAACCGCCCACAGATATGTTCCGCTCACCGAGAGGAAGATCAGCAGCCAGGCCGTCCCGTCAGCCATCCAACGCCACGCCCGCACCACGGGCCAGTTGCCGCGAATGTTGGCCAGGTGTGGCCCTGGCATTTTGTGAAGATAGATAAGCGCATCCCAAAAACCGGTCCTGCGCTCCGTGATCGAGGCCAGGCCGGTGCTCAGGGCTATCTCCACGGTGGCTTCATACCCGGGCTTTGAGACGGGGACCGTGAGTATCCCGTCCCGGGCGGAATAGCCTATAAACCCGATTTCGCCCGAGATGCCGGTTTGCCGGAGTGTGTGCCGGACTTGCCGGGCCCGATCCATCCCTTCGAGCTTCTCGATTCCCGGCGGCAGATCAACGTGCCCGGTCTTGGTCTCGCGTGCGATGGGTGCGCCCAGGGGGATGCCCGGGTGGTTCAGCAGAACCACGCTCACGGCGAACAGAAGAACAAACGGGCTCAGGAACAGACCTACGTACAAATGCAGATTCCGAGTGAGGGAGTATGCTTCCCAAACTCGAGATCGAAGCCGTTGATGCGGCATGTCCTCTCCTGGCACATCACCGACAGATCGAAACGATGCCCTGACCACCAGGGCCGGCGGTATGCCGCGTGTGCGGCCCGTCCTGTCACAGAGCGACCGCCTGGGGGCAGGGCCCCATGGCTTGACCGCGGTGCAGTCGCACCGTCTCGCTCGGAGGAGATTTCGCGCCCGCTTTGCCCCTGCCTGCTACTCTACCCTGCGACGTACCTCGTATTTCTCTTCGAGCCGCAGTGGCTGGTACGAGAGTTTCGTCTTGCGCAGCCCGGGCACACCGAGATCCTCCTCGAGATTGACATACGCGCAGCCGGCGAAGATGTGGCGACACGCCTCCCTGAGAAGTGCCTGATAAATGCCGGCAATCTCAGTATTGGCGTACTGGAAATGCACTACGGCGTTCCCGGCTTGACCGGTGCTGGCGATGATGAACCCCTGGAGTTCGCCGCGGACGATCAGGGCTCCTCCCACCAACCCGAGACGCTCAAAATCCTGGAAAGCCCTTTCCAGCGCGCGGCCCTGGCAGTCGCGGCTGTGGGGAAGCGGAGAAGGTGCGATCGCGCGCTCCCGCCGCTCAGTCCACTTGCCGAACAACCTCACCGCGCTGCTAAACCGGGTGCGGTCGAGCGGGCGAAATTCGTAGTCCGGAAAGCTGTTGATAAACCGTCGGATCTGGTTACGCTTCCCGTCGAACTTCCTGCCCTTCAGTTCGGCCAGCACATGCGTCTGGTAGATGTAGTCGAAGTGATCGCGCAGCGGGCGCACGTCGAACTCCTGGGGGGAGAGGCGCTCGACCAGCGTCCTGCGGGCCCGGGAAATTCGGTCGACGCGGGTAAGGCAAGTCTGCACGGCATCCACACGCCCGTTGCCGCCGACCGGCTCGAGAAAATAGGCCGGCTCCGCATGCGGTTCCACCAGGATGCACAGGCTGTCGCCAATCCTGGTGAGCGATGACCTCTCGCAGCCGCGCCAGATGAACAGGTTTGCGGGAGTCAGGTCGCATATCGCAGGAGCCACCCGGCCCAGACGCTCCACAAGCATCGCATGGTCGTCGAGCGACAGAGGCCTCAGATCCGGAAACTCAGGAACCATCACGGGGCCTCACCAGGCAGACGCACAACGCGGGGTTCGGGCACTTTGAGCAGTCATAGATCGAGCGTGGCGGGAGATCGGGAGGTAACGACTTCGCGTCGCAAAACCCTGCCTTCCTGAAGAATCCCGGGACAAGGGTGAAGAGGTAGACCGGGTAGCTGGACGTGCGGGCAACCCGGTCGACCAGCGCCTGCCCGATCCCGCGGCCCCGAAGGCCCTCGCGGACTCCGACGCAGCTGAGCAGCGAGCAGGTGTCGAGCTCCTTGAGCTCCGCCGCGGCGACGAGCACGCCATCGGACTCGGCCACCCAGAAACAGGAGAGGTCCATGGCGGGGTAGGCCAGCTCCACAGACCCCACCAGCGCCAGAATGGCAGGGTGATCCCCGGGGCAGGCCCTGCGAATGTGGAGACAATCCGGGGTGACCGATTGTCGTGGAAAACCTGGCGCTCTCATTAAGGTGCAGAGTCTACCACATCCTGTGGGGACGGACCTGGGGAAGTGACGGCGTGTCAACGGTTTCTCATGAATCTGGACCCTAAGACCACCCTCTATTTGGGATTTTTGGCCCTGTATTTCTCAATTAAGGCGCTACGGAACCGGCGGCCGGAAGCGGAAGCCAGAAGCCGGCCATCTACCCCTTCCATCTTCCTGCTTCCTGCGCCAAGGGTGCTGCGGACGAGGCGCACGCCTGAGCTGCGGAACCTGGTCACACCTGCTATTTGGTTTTTACGGTTCCTTTGGCGTCGACGGCTGCGATCCACTTGTTTTTCGAAATCTGGTGGAGGTCCACGTGGTGCATGGCATCGGCGTTCCAGCCTTTCGATGTGGCGCGAACCAACGGCGAACCCAGCATCTGCTCCTTGTAGGTGGTCGCGCTTATGTCGCTAACTCGGAATGCGAACGCCTGGTTGCCATACGTGGGGTAGCAATCCTGGCCGATCCGGTAGAGGACTCCATCGACGACGATGGGTCTCCCACCCGGTCGTGCGGTGTTCAAGTCTTTGTCGATGACCGGGCTGAGGGGGTGCTCCATCCACTTACCTTTCAAATCTTCCGCAAAAAACAAGCGCAGCGTGTCATTCCCGAGGCCGCCCACGAACATCCACCAAAGGCCGGCATGTCGGACGACGGAGGCGCTGATGAAAACGTCGCCGGTGAGCAGGTCTCGTTCGTGTATCCATTCATTGGGGAATGATGTGGCCCGGTACAGCCGGACGAATTTCTCGGTGTACGACTCCGGTATCATGTAGTAGTCGTTCTGCCACTTGAACACGTACGGGTACGAAAGCACGAACGGTTCCTTCAAGACTATCCGCTTGTATTCCCATCTGAGACCATCGTTGCTCTCGGCCAACCCGATCCCTGATTGCTCTTTGCCCAGATCGTTCTTGGCGGTGAAGAACATATAGTACCTGGAGCCGGATACCACCATGAATGGATGGGCGACTATGTTCACCTGCCAGTCTGTGACATCCGCGGGAGTCAACACGGGGTTCGTGACCCCCACGGGTGCCGTGAGCTGGAAGGGTGACGTGCCCGTGTAGATGCCTATGGACCAGATGTTCTGTGTGGTCGTCCGGGCTGGTTGCTGGCTGGCGAATCCATGGCCGCGGCGCAGCGTGCCGGCCCAAGTGCACAGGCCCGCCAGCAAAGCGGAAACGACAAGAAACCGGATCTTCACGGAGCACCTCCTCTGTGTCCCGCCGGCGCCCGATATCATGCTCCGGCTTCCCGCAGAGATCGCGGTCACCGAACGAAACTCCCGTCGATTGAGCTGGCAAAACGAGTGTTTTGGGCGCATCGGACCCTCCGCCGCCCATCATAATCCAGAGGTCAGGTCTTGATCGTTGATTTTTCCCGGGGAACACCCGCGACGGCCGTGTGCGTTCTTCTGAGAAAAGGCCATAATCAAGACCTGCCCGCCCTCAGGTCCCGGTCAGTTCGCGCGTGCGGCGGAGTTTTTCCGCATTTCCGCAATGGTCCGGCCGCGATCCGCGAAGGCACTGCCGACAAGATTGGAAGCCAGGAGCGGATCGGCGTCTGCCCCGGCCAGCGCCTTCCGGAAGTGCTCGTCGTGCCCTCGCTGTCGCGGCCAGAGGCTGACGAGGGCCGCGGCGAACTCCATCTGCGGGTCGCCCCCGGCGTTGGCCAGCGCCTTCACGATCCAGCCATAGCCGTCCTCCGGGACCGCTTCGGCCCCCTTCTTGTTCGTGAGCTGAACCTGTTTGAGAGTCTCGACGAGGTAGCCGTAGTCGAAAAGGTACAGTGCCCCGGTCCGGCCCGGAACCTGCTGATCGATGCGCCCTTTGAGCATTTTCAACAAGCGCCGCCCCGCGCCTGCTGCGCTGCCGCCGTAGATCGCCGCTCGGCGCAGCGTCTCCATCCTGACGATCACCGGCGCCTTGTCGTCAAGCAGGGCGACAGTGTCGTCCGGGAGCCGGCGTACGTCATACGTTGCGCTGGGGGAGTTCCATCCCCGCGCTGCTGCAGCCCAGGGCAGCGACGCAGCATTGCCGACGTCGAGAGGAAAGCAGACGAGCGGCGGACCTGCCAGGGCGATCGGTACCACCGCGAACACGGCAAGTCCTGTGAGCCAGCCGAGCCTTTGTTTCTTCATGGGGAATACCCTCCGTTACCGAGTGTTGGTGTTCGGATTGTAAGACGCGGCGGGATCGGATTTGTTAACGAACGCGAGGTTATGAGGCGTGCGGCGGCAGGCTATGGTTAACGGTGCTTCCATCCCGGCCAGGGTTGTTCCCAGGGGCGCCACCACTGAGCATCGCCCAGCCCGAGCTCGTTCCACCAGAGATCCAGCATCGCGCGATTGGAGTCAAGCACCCCTTCTCGCGTAACGCCGGAAGGGGGCGGAACGAGTTGCGCGAGGCGATCCCACACCCGCTCGCGCTCGAGCCGGTCGTGAAGCCCCAACATATGCCAGAGGGTAAGGGCATCCTCCTTGCGCGCACTATCCAAAACAGCACCCAGCTCAGCCGCACGGGCAGAAGTGTCGGCTGGGCCGAAATCGAGGCTGAGGAGCGCGGCGCGCATCCGGTCGGAAGCATCTTCCCGGTACGGTGTTCCTGGCCCCGCGCCGACACGGGTGAGGCATGCCGCACCCGCCGGGACGAACGATTCCCGGCCTTCGTGCTCAAACGCGACCCAGCCCGAAGTGACGCGCAGGATCCCGTTCCCGTCCTCATCGACTTCAAGGGTATAAGAACAGCCGAGATCGATGGCCTGGGCCGAAGGGGTCGACACGAAGAACCGGCCGGGAGGTGCCCAGATCATGGCGCGCATGACGCCGCGCTGAAGCATCAGGCGATGTTCTGCGTTCCGCGCCTCGAGCAGTCCTATCCGTGAACCCGGTCCGACCTCCACTTCGCCGATATCGCCGATCAATATCCGGGCCCGGGAGGCCCCGTCGGTCAGAAGCCACTCCCCCCTGCGGAGACGGCCGCCGGCGGCCAGCGGCACGGCGCCGATCCGCGGCGAGCCTGCCAATCGCGCCACTTCGTACGATGGAACGGGGGTTCGAATCCAGAGCAGAACTGCCGCGAAAACCATGGCCGCGATCGCAAGCGCGACACCCGCAGCACGCCGCAGCGCCGAAAAACCGGGGCGCGACAGGGTGGATCGGCCCGCGGCCTGAACGGCGGGGAATTCGCGCGGTCCCGCGTCGAAACGATACGGCTCAAGAAGGTGCTCCAGCCTCTGGATCTCGGGATCGGGCTCACCTGAACCGTTCCAGAGATAGTCGTGTGTCATGGCCGCTCTCCTTTACGCAACCTCTCGCGCAGCCGCTTCATGCCGCGATGGAGGTTGACCCGAACGGAAGCCGGAGTCAGCCCGGTGCGGGCGGCGATTTCGTCACCAGTCATGCCTTCGACGAGCCTCAGGATAAGCGGTTCGCGATAGGCGTCGGGCAGGCTGCGGATCACGGCAAGTACCGCAAACGCTTCGGCTGCGGGCCTTTCGTCGCGCGCCATGTCATCGGTGAACTCGATCGTGACCCGGCTCCGACGGTGATGGTCGCGGGCGCGGTTGCGGGCAATCACGGCGAGCCAGGCCGGAAACGCCGCATCATCGCGGAGAGTCTGCAGCCGGCGCAACGCCGCGACGAATACATCCTGGACGAGATCTTCGGCATCCGCCGGGCGAACGCGAGCCAGAAGAATTCCGTGCACCATCCGGGCAAAGCGGCAGTAGAGAAGCCCGAATGCAGTGCGATTGCCGGCGCGCGCCGCGGCGACGAGTTCGCTGTCGCCCGCTTCCACCGCGGCCTCCGTCGAGACGGCACAAGATTCGCCGGAGTGAGTGAGCCCTATAGTCTCCTCCATTCCAACCCTCAACCCTGCCGAGAGAGACGATGGAGACCCCGAAAGTGTTAACCCGATATCGCGATTGGCGGCAAAACTAGAATGCAGCCGGGCAATACATCATGAATCTCGCAGGGGGGCTTCGAGTCTTCGGGTCCTCGAGACTTTGACGCTGGTCCGACAACCTGTGAGACTCGAAGAATCTCTCACAAAGGCTACCATGCCGAACCGGGCCATGTCCCTGGATCCGGAGTCTTCGAAGCTCCTGGCTCCTTCGTCGTGATCGCCAGATCAAGGGAATGAGCCGGTAACGCACGTCCCGATCACGTTATCCCTATCGCTCCCGGGAGCGCCGTTCCGGCGTCGGACATGGTGGAAATGCCTATGCGCCTGACCACGGCCTCGGCCGCGGCAGCCAGCGGGGAACGTGAGCTCGGTAAACGCGATAACTCTCTCCGAACCGTTTTTCCAATCCCGGTTCCTCGAACAGCAGAAAGTAAGCGTGGTTGATGCAGACGAAGATGCACGCCCACAGACCTAACGCCCACGAACTCCACAGCGCGGCTTCGCCCGACAGCATGAACGCCACGCCGCCGATCATCGGGTTGCGGACGGTCCGATACGGTCCCACCCCCACCAAGCGGCGCGTCGGATCCCAGGGGGCCAATGTGCCCCGACCCACTCGCGCAAACAAACTCACGCACCAACTGAAGAGACCGAACCCGACGACCAGCAGCACGATCCCGACGAAACGCGACAACCATACGAGCGGTGAGGCTTCGCCGGCGCGTGCGGCACCCGTCCCGACGCTATTGAGCAGCCGGGTGGGTACGATCACCACCACGACGAAGGGCAGAAGCAGGATCGACATCAGGTGGCGCAGCATGGTCGACATCGTTCACCCCGCCGAGTCGGTGAGTGCAGTGGAAGGGTACACACCGTGGATGGATCTTCTCATGCCTTCCCGTGGACAGGTAGGTGAAATAGCCTGCCGAGTCGGCGGATTCCCTGCTCAGCGCGCCCGGTCGACCGTGGTGTGATCCGCAGGAACGGCATTGCCCCGAAAAACAGGCCGAAAAGGAGAGTCTCCCGGGCCTGTATTGAGGTGGCAAAACGAGTCAACTTGCTTTTTAAGCAGCAAGTATCGGAGCCCGACCCTAAAGCGGCGGGATGATTGGTCCGATCTGATGCTCGGAGCCCTGGATGTGAAACCTGCCACTTTGAATTGCCCGAACTGCGGAGCGGTAGCGTCGCCGGACAGCACTAGGTGTGCCTATTGTCTCTCCAGCCTCGCCGCGCTGATCTGCTCGAAGTGCTTCGGCGCCATCTTCTCCGGCATGAAGCACTGTCCCTGGTGCGGGGAGGAGAGCGGTTCCGCGCGGCCCAAGTCGGCCGATGGGCTGAAATGCCCGCGTTGCACGGAGCCACTGGCACAAATCCAGGTCAACGAACACAGGCTCTCGGAGTGCCTGAGGTGCGGCGGGCTGTGGGTCGACAGCGAAACCCTGCAGAAGGTTTGCACTGCGGCCGAAGATCAGGAAGCGGTACTCGCAATGGATCAGAAAACCCTTCCAGCGGCACCTCCTGGATCGAGACCCACCCGAACTTATGTTCCGTGCCCCCTGTGTGCGAAGCTGATGAACCGCACGAACTTCGCCGGCTCTTCGGGCGTGGTCATCGACTGGTGCAAGCCGCATGGCAGCTGGTTTGACAAAGACGAGCTGCGCCGCATCGTTGAGTTCGTCCGGAACGGAGGGCTCGAGAAATCACGGGAACGCGAGAAAGAGCGGCTAAAACAGGAGAGTGACCGGCTGAAGGAGCAGCAGCGAAACCTCGCTCGACTCGGCAGCCTCGATAACTCCGGCCCCAGGCCATGGATTTCGGGGATCGATACGTTTTTCGAAGGGGTTGCCCGAATGCTGGCCGACCGCTAGCAGCGCCGGTCAGCACGACCAATCATCGACCTTCTGCACATTCCACGAATTTATTCTTTGAAAACCGCCTCGGAAACTCGAAAACTCAACGAGCGTCATCCGGGTTGCGTCTCGCAGGAAAGTGCTATCATTTCCTGAGCGTCGGTACACCCTCCTTCAATTCCTCGGGCGATAGGGACCCACATTGATCTGCAGGACCTCGCTTGGCACGGCACTGATGGTTCTGCTGCTGGCATGCAGCACCGCCTTCGGATATTCGGTTCTGACGCACCAGGCCATCATCGACGCCTCGTGGGACGACGTCCTCCCCCTGCTGAAGCGGCGTTTTCCCAGGGCGACGAGCGAGGAGTTGCGGGATGCGCACTCGTACGCTTACGGCGGCAGCATCATCCAGGACAGCGGCTATTTTCCATTCGGGAGCAAGTTTTGTACGAACCTGCTCCATTACGTTCGCAGCGGCGACTTCATCGAAGCGATGATCGCCGATTCCCAGGACCTGAACGAATACGCTTTCGCGTTGGGCGCTCTGGCCCACTATGCGGCCGACAACAGCGGCCACCCTCTGGCGGTCAATCCCTCCGTTCCGTTGGTGTATCCGAAGCTGGCCCGGAAGTATGGTCCGGTCGTGACTTATGCGGAGTCCCCCTCCGCTCACTTCAAAATGGAATTCGGTTTCGATGTGCTGCAGGTGGCGCGCGGCCAATACACGCCCCAGGGGTACCGCGACTTCATCGGTTTCGAAGTCTCGAAACCGCTGCTCGAGCGTTCATTCCAGAAGGTCTACTGTCTTGAGATGAAAGATCTGTTTGCGAGCGTAGATCTGGCCCTCGGGACGTATCGGCACTCGGTGAGCACCATAATCCCGGAGATGACCAAGGTTGCGTGGCAGGTAAGAAAGTCAGATATCGAAAAGGTGATGCCGGGGATCAAGAGGGAGAGGTTCGTCTATGGGCTCCCGCGGGCGGATTACGAAAAGCAGTGGGGAAACACATACGAAAAACCGGGGTTCCTCGCGCGGTTCCTCGCGCTGGTTTTTCGGTTCTTTCCGAAAATCGGGATCATGAGGGCCCTTGCATTCAAGCCTCCGACGCCCGAGGCGGAGAAGATGTTTCTGACAAGCTTCGAGACCACGCTGGCCCGATACCGGGATTCGCTGGCTCAAACCCGGAGCGGGAGTTTCGACCTGAGGAACATGGATTTCGATACGGGCCAGCCCACACAGGCAGGCGAATACGAGCTCTGCGATAAGACATACGGCGAGTTGCTGACGAAGCTGGCAGACCGGAAATTCGTGGGTGTGTCGGGTGAACTGCGCGCGGATTTACTGCGGTTTTACGGCGACCTGAATGCTCCAGCCGGGATGAAAAGAGACAGAAAGAAGTGGGGCAAAACGCTGGCAGCCCTGCAGCAACTCCGGGCCCTGCGCATTTCCACGGACCAGCCTGGCGCGGGGAGCTGCGACAAAAGCCCGGCGTCCCGGCGTTGAAGTTCTTCCAGCGCGGGAACGAAGGGTTCGTCTAACCACAGCTCCCTTCGGCGCCGTTTGAGGACGCAGGCTGGCGGAGCGTCGGCGGCCTCGGAGTCCGGGGCCCGGACGATTCCGATCGGAAGAGGACCGGCCACTCAGCTGCAGTTCGCCGAACCGCGTCTCGTCAGGACTGGGCGACGCGCACCGTCCAGTCACCACGCAGGCCCGGGGCGGAGGCGGTCAACAGGGTGCGGTAGACGCGCTCGCCCCAGGCACTTCTCAACCGGCTGTCTGCGATTCCGATCTCTTCGGTTGACGGCGTGAACACCGCGGGATCGAAGAGGATCTTGACCTTCCCCGACGGGAACGGCTCGCCGGCGAGTGTCAGTTCGCCGGGCGCGGTCTGAACCGGCCTGCAGGCGGTCATCAGGGTCTGGCTGATGCGCCCGGCGGCCCTGGTCAGGACATAGGTGTCCTGCACCTCGACGACGTTTCGAGCGCGGTCCAGGCGCAGCCGGCGGCGCCAGGATTGGAGGTGGGCTGTCGGGGGGAAGGCGCCGGAAATGTCGAGGCTGAGCTCCGCCGCGGTTTCGTTCGCCCGATAGCTGACATCGCGCGCCGCAAACGTCCGGCCGGCGGACTGCATGACCCCGTCGATGGTAGGGAGGTTGTGGTAGCCCGACTGCATCGTCCAGATCTCGTAGCGCTGCGGGCTGAAGGTCTTGGCCGTGTAGGTCTCGACCCCCACGTCTATGACGGCCGGGCGGCCGTCGGCGTACACGATGAAGTTGCCGACGTCGTTGTGGTTGTGGCTCTCCGCGTTGTGTCCGCCCTGCGCGGCCAGGTACAGCCCCTCGGCGGAGCCGTCCTTCTTTCGCGCCGCCATGACCTGGATTCCCGGAAACCACGCGTCGCGCAGCAGCGGCTGACGGCGCGGCGCGGCCTGCAGGGTGGTGAGGTTGAAAAACGCCGCAAGCTGGCGCCCCATGCTGTCGCCCGGTGCTGGGAGCCAGCCAGCCCGTTCGGCCGCGAACGCCCCGTGTGCCTGCATCCTGGCTTCGCCGATGCGGCGGCCGTAGCGGAAGACGAGGTCGCCCGCCATGCGCACCTTGGCCGACGCGTCTGCGAAATTGACGAAGTAATCCTCGTAAATATGGGCGCGGCAAATATACAGCCCGATTTCGCGGATCAGCGGAACGCCATAGAAATCGATCGCCCCCTTGCTCGCCGAATGGAGCAGCTCGAGGCAGTCGAAAAGCGAGCCGCCCGCTCGGAACCAGTACCCCGGCCCCTCGTCGCAGCCGCCGTCTTCGTGGTACGACGCAAGGAACCGGTCGAGGCTGCGGAGGCTCTTGTGGACGGCCGCACACCTGCGCGCGTCGGTGGCGACGAGAAGCGCCGACGTAAGCCAGTTCGAGACGATCCACGGGGTCCAGTTGTTCAGCTCGGCGCGTCCGTTCGGGTCGAGCCCCATCCACCAGAAATCCTCCCGGCTCAGGCACGGGGCGAGCATCCTCCGCTCGATTTCGGAGCGCATGCGCGGCCGCAGGAGCGGTGACACAGGGTCGAGCCGGGAGCCGAGAAGGTAGTCCGTCCACGCCAGCAGGCTCGAGGTCTCGGCCGCGAACAGGTCGACGACTGGCTCGGCGGCATCCGGAAGCCCGGCGCCGGCCTTCTGCATGTTCAGGTGGGCGGGCACGCCCCAGAACGTCTCCTCGCAGGTTGCCCAGATGCCGTTGGCGATGTCGTCCAGCAAGCGCCCTTCCCCCTGAACGCACTCGGCCAGCACCAGCGCGGCGAGCTGCTCGCGCCGAGCGCCGCGGATCTGCTCGTAATTGGAGCGGTTGCCGACGCGCTGGTACTCCAGGAACACGGTGGCGGGCAACGGCGGCCACGCGGCGCCCGTGCGCTTCTCCCCTCCGGTGACGAGGGCATGGCGCGCGTCCGGCGGCAACGCACCCCACGCCGCGCGGTCCGTGGCGGAGGGGAAGGGCTGCCACGATGCCGTCGGCAGAAGGACGGCGGCAAGCTTTTCGGGAGGAAAGCTCCGGCTGAGCAGGTCGCCCCAGGGCTTCTGCTCGTCCGGGGCCGCGGTCGCCGTTAGTACAGGACCGGCAAGCAATGCTCCACCGGAGATCACAAACTGACGTCGGCCTATCTCCATGGCATTCTCCCTGATCCAAGAGCGGAGCAGTTGTCGGGTCTTCCGAGGTGCAGATTCAGAAAGCCGCCTCCGAGACGCGAAGACCCGATGACTCTTATTCGAAGAACCGATCGAGCTGCGAGGGCGCGATGGTTGCCGGCGCGGCGGGGTTCGGAGCGTCCCCTGCCGTCTGTCGCATCAGGTGGCCATCCTGTGGCGAGACGAGTGCGATCTGCGGGTCGTCCGGGTAGTTCATCACCACGACGAAAGCCCTGCCGACGGGCCGGCCGAAGTCCGCCAGGGCGATGTTGACCGCGCCTCGACCGCCGCCCGGTTTGCCGTAGCGGCTGCGCATCGCCTCCCGGGTGCGAAATGTCCACTTCGATAACCCCGAGGCGGAAAAACAGACCAGCTCGCCTTCGGGTGCGTTGTTCCTCATGCCGGTCATGGAAACCACAACTTCCGTCTCTCCGTCGTAGTCCACGTCCTGCAGGAAGAGTTTTTCCCGGCCCGGGGCGCTTTCACCGTTCCCCGACCGGGGAAACGGGTCGGGAAAATCCTTCCGCCACAGTTCGTGGCCTTTCTGCCCGAGAATAATGAAACCGTTCCGAACGAAGCGGTATCGCGCCGGTTGCGCGCCATCTCTGAGGCGGTACGCCGAGACACCGACGGCGACCAGAATTGGTACCAGGAGGAGCGCGACGTAGGTGCGGCTCCGCGGGCGAACGGTCGCCGCCGCCCGGTCCCGGACCGGTACCGGCCGCACTACCGCACCGATGCTCTCCGCCGGCGGCGCGTCGGCATCGCGAGTGGACGACGTGACCCGCTGTCTCCAGCCGTCGATCTCGTCGATTTGCGCAAACACCCTGCCGTGTTTGCCCAGCCGGCGGTGCACCGGCAGCCCACGGTCGCGCTCCCAAATCTGCGCCGTGCGGATAGTGATCCCGAGGTGTCCCGCAATCTCTTTCCACGACGCGAGTTCTGTGCACTTCGTTTGATTGTCCATGGTCGTGTAGAATAACCTCGTCAAGCGTAAGATCAGTCCGTCTGTAGCCCGAATGTAGCACGGCTCGGCGTAACCGCAACCAAAATAGGCGCCGCGCGCCAGCGCCTGGCCTCGGACCGCCGAAACCAGAGTTGTGCCCGCGGCTCAAAGCCGAGCACTGCCGGATCGTATCGACAGGGTGGGACAACCGGGGGCACTGGCGGTCGACGAAAGGGAGGTTGCCGTGGTCCGCACCCACACACTGCTCGTGTTGGTTCTTGCCGGACTCCAGGTTCCAACGCCGCGGTTTCGCGAACACGTGGTCAGCGGGGACCTGCAGGTCGGGTACCAGTTGGCCGCCGCGGATCTCAACGCCGACGGCAGGAAAGACCTGATCGCCATCGACGAGCGCTCGGATGAAGTGGCGTGGTTTGAAAACCCGCGCTGGGAGCGGCACGTGCTCGTGACCGGCGTGCGGCGGCCCATCAACGCAGATTGCTGGGACACCGACGGCGACGGCATCCCGGAGGTCGCGCTCGCCTATGGGTTCGAGACCAACCCGGAAAAGAGCCCCGGGAACCTCGTCATTTTGAAGAGCGGCTCCGATGTGCGCGCGCCGTGGACGGCGCGGGAGATCGATCGCGTTCCGACCGCCCACCGCGTCCGCTGGATCGATCTCGAAGGTCGTGGCTCGAAGATCCTCCTGCTGGCCCCGCTGGTCGGAGTCAAGGCCCGGCCTCCTCTCTACGACGACTTCGCCCCCGTCTTTGCCTACCGGCCCGGGTCGTGGAAACGCGAAGTCCTGCCGGAGCCCCGGCGCGGTATCCTGCACGCGATCACGCCCGTCAACTGGGAGGGCAGGCCCGGCCAGCAGCTGATGACGGCGAGCTTCGAAGGGTTGCACCGGCTGGAGTACCGGAACGGCAAATGGGTGTCCACTCTCGTCGCGCGCGGCGACCCCCGGCCGTGCCCGGAATGCGGCAGCAGCGAGGTGCGGCTCGGACGGCTCGGCAAGCAACAGTTCCTGGCCGCCATTGAGCCCTGGCACGGGAATCAAATCGTCGCATACCTCCCCCGCGGTTCTTCCTGGACGCGGCTCGTGCTGGAGGACGGCATGGTGAACGGTCACGCGCTCGCGACGGGAGACCTCGACGGGGATGGCCGCGACGAGATCGTCGGCGGCTTCCGGGGGCAGGGATTCGAGGTGTCGATCTATCAGGCCGCGGACGCCGCCGGCGAGCGCTGGCGGAAAACCGTGCTCGATCGCGGGGGTGTCGCCGCCGCGGACTGCAAGGTCGACGACTTCACCGGCGACGGCAAACCGGATATCGTCTGTATCGGGGCCTCGACGGGGAACATAAAGCTCTACGAAAACCGATGAGACCGAGTCAGGGGGGGCACCCGGCTCGGCGCGACCCCGGTGCTTTTCCTGAATGTACCCTGTTGTTGTTCATGAGGCGGTCGGCTCGCTCCTGTCCTCCCGGCACCTGGCTCTTGTTCGGCCTCACGGGGGAGACAGGCTGTAGCAGGACAGGGTCGACTGATTGCGGATGTAGAGCCGCGCACCGCAGACGACCGGATGCGCCCAGCTCGAGTATCCTTCGTCCTTGATCCTGAAGCGCCCCTTCTCAACGTAACCCGCGGGGCTGGCCTCGGCCAGCCCGACAGTGTTCCCCTCCGACAGGAGATACAGGTTGCCGTCGGCGAACGTCAACGATCCCTTCCCCACGCTGCGGTGTTTCCACACGACCTTCCCCGTGTCGAAGCTCACGCAGGTGAGGGTGCTGTTGGAGAAGCCGTACACGTGGCCGCCGACCAGGACAACGCCTCCATGGTGGTTGACCATCGAGCGGCTGAAATAGACGTCCCGGATCGACAACCCGCCCGCGCCCGTGGTGATCTCAAGGAGCGCGCAGCCCGTGTCGTAACCCGAGGTGTAAAACACCCGGTTGCCGCTGAACACCGGGGTTGTGATGTTCGCCGTGCTGTTGGCCACCGGCCCATAGCGCCAGAGCAGCCTTCCGTCGTCGGCGCTCACCCCGACGGCGGCTTTGGACATGAGCGTCGTGACGATGCGCAGGCCGTAGGCCTCCCCGACGACGCACGACGAGTATCCCGCCGGATCGCTGAGCTCCTTGCACGTCCAGACTGTTTTGC
Organism: uncultured Acidobacteriota bacterium; assembly: GCA_963773605.1. Taxonomy (GTDB): domain Bacteria; phylum Acidobacteriota; class UBA6911; order UBA6911; family UBA6911; genus CAVZBT01. The sequence continues at coordinate 1,370,945 of CAVZBT010000012.1, read as the reverse complement.
CCGTCATCTTGTCCAGGGCCACGATGCCGGCATGCGTGCCCCCCGGCGTGACTATGACGTTGCCGCCGTCGACCAGGGGCGACTCGCTGATGAGCCACTGGATGTTCCGTGCCGAAAAATCCTTCAGGATGTTCCTGCTCCAGACCACGGCGCCGTCCTGGACCCGGAGGCAAGCGAGATCGCCGGCCTCACTGAGCGCGTACACCCGGTCTCCGTCCACGGTAGGGGTGCCCCTGGGGCCTCCGCCGTTATCGGCTGGCAGACTGGCGCCGAGGGGGCGGACCCACAGAAGGGTGCCGTCGGCGCGGCCCAGGGCGTGCACGACGCTCTTGTCGCGCTGGGTGCCCTGCACGTAGATGGCGTTCCCTTTGATGGACACGGTTCCATACCCCTTGCCCAGCCCAGAAATCGACCACGCCACGGGCGGGCCCGCGGGCGGCCAGGATTTCAGCAGCCCGGTTTCGGCGGAGAGATTGTTCCGGTCTAGCCCCTGCCACTGCGGCCAGTCGTATTGTTTCGCGGGTTGTGCTGCCGCAATAAGTGAAACGATCAGGGCCGCGAGATATCCGTGCATCGCAATTCCTCCAGGGCCTCATCATAACCGAAACGCGGTTCCTTGAGTCTTGGCGTCTTGCCCTTTTGAGGAGAGCTCCCGGCCCGTGTTTCGATCGCTGTGGCAACGGTTAGCCGACCGGTGCAGGACAGCCGGGCGCCCGCAAACGAGGTGCCGGCGGGCCAGTGGGCCGCGTCGGCCCGCCGCGGCCCGGCTAGCTCATCCTGTGTACCGCCCACTCATTTGACGGGGGCAGGGGGGGCCGGCAACATGTTTCGGATCGCAGTGATGCGCCAGCCGTCGGGGCCGCGTATCACGACCAGCGTGCTCCACATCCTGCGGCTCGAGCCGTCTTGAAGCCCGGTGAGCTCATACCTTCCGTCCGCGAGAGCCACTCCTGGGGCGACGAATCGGACGGACTCCACCGCGATGGTGCGCTTTCCGCCCGAATTCCGGGAGCTCGCCAACGTACCGGCGACGACCTGGCTCCGGCCCTTGCGCCACTCCCCGGAAGAGACGAGCTGGTCCGCGTCGGCGGTGAAGAGCGCCTCCACTTCAGCCGCACTCTGATGGTCCCGGGCGTCCATGTACCGTTGAACGACGGCGCGGACGGCGGCGTCATCGCTCATCCCCCCAGTTCCCTGGGCAACAATAACCAGAATCAACGCGGCCAACGATCCCGAGAGCATGTCCATGCGGTGACCTCCAGAGTTTCCAGAGCTGTCTGTCTCTCTCCAGGCGGAACATTCCCCGACCTGCCTCCCAAAGCCCCGGGCGGCAGGTCGGGCTGTCGCCCTTATCTTGTAGCAGATTCCGTCGGGCGGCGTCTAACTCCATGCCACAAAGAGACGCGGATGGACAAGGACGCTTTTTCCGGTTCAGCGAAACCCCGTTCCTGCAGATGCGGGGTCAAAGCCTACGTGTACGACCATCGCATGGAAGCCCGGTTCCAGAACGACATCGTCGTGCGCGCCAAGGCGGAGTTTCTCAGGAGGGCTGCTCCAGCGCTGGCACGAAGGGGACGCTGCCGAACCGGGCCCTGCGCAAGCCGAGGCCCGACGGGTGCCGGAACCCCGATCGCCGGCGCTGGGTGGCTAAGAGCAAAGCCAGCCCGGAAGACACGGAACACACGGAAAACAGCACTGCTCGTCAGTTGGCGCCGCCTTTAAAGCCGAGCGGGCCAACCTGCGTCAGCGCGCGGGCTAATCGAGCCAATCCCCAAAATAGGCCCGGTGCCCCTCGCAGCGGCATCGCTCGTGGTGCGGTTCGGGACAGCTCCGGATCAACTCCAGCCTCCGGTCTCCCTCCTCCCTCGGTATCGGCTCGGAATCGTGTGCCGTCTCCGGTCCGGCGAAAACCTCGCGGCACAGGCGGACGGTGTACACGGCGCAGCCGCCGCACCAGTAATAGGAGTCGGTGCACTCGTCGCCCATGATCCTGCCGGAGATGCAACCCACGCACTCCTCCTTCTCAAACAGCCGCCCGCAGCGGCTGCAGCGGACATCGCTTTCCGGCATGCGTCACTCTCCTCAGTTCCGCTCGCCTGCCCGTCCAGGCGCACCCTGCACTCCTGCGCCGTGGCTCAGGGTCGGGGCTGCCCCGTCGCGCGCGTCGGCCGCACGGAGAACCACGCCTGGCAGTCGAAGGGCACCCTGTCGTTCCGGCGCGCCCCGGCCTCCAGCAGCCTGTCGGAAAATGGCAGTCGGCCCGCCTGCTGCACCAGCACCTTCTCCACGCTGGTCAATTGGATCTCGAGGCCCGCCTCTCGGAAAACCGGTCGCAACTCTTCAAAAATCGACGCTTCATTCGCCAGCTGCCGCACCCAACCGTTGATGTCCCCACCGCGGGGGACGCCCCTGGTCCTGTCCCACTCCCTCGAGCGGAGCGCCGCTGCCGCGAGCCGGACCGCCATGGTGGCGTCCCGGGCCCCGTCCGGATACAGCCGTCCCCAGCTGAGCGTGCGAAATTCCCCGGTCTGCATCACCCTGCGCAGCACTTTCCCGATCCGCGGGGCCTGTTCTCCCAGGGTGAGCCCGCAATCCGAACTGTGGCGAATCACCCCACGATTGGCTTCGGATCCGTAAACGGTCCAGGAGATCCTGCAATCGCCGGACGCGATCGTGTAAGTCGCGTCCGCCGACTTAGGATCGTGCTCCACCACGACCTCTTCATCGGGAGACGCGCCCTGCTTCTCGGGCCAAAGCCCTCGCGCGCACGCCAGCATCAGCCCGCACACCAGCAGTAGTGAGCTTTTCCTGAACATCGGAGTCTGCCCCCAGCAGAATTCAGGCCTAACCTGGATCAATGAGGACGCGACAAACGCTCCCCACGCCGACGGAATCATCAGATGCCGTCGGCGTCTGTCGGCGCTAATCCGCGTCCCAAAGTCCGTTTTGCTCGATTTTTCATGAATTATCCGGGCTAAGTCGTACCATGTGCGAGTGGTCGGCGAGTCAGCCCCGGCCGAACTCGTCGTCGGCGCGCTCGATCAGGGCCCGCATATAGGCGACGCTGTAGGCTGTTCCGGCCCGAGGTCCTCCCAGGAGCGCGGGGAGGTGGTCGGCAATCACGGCCCCGTCGAAGTTCACCTCCCGCAGGGCGCGCATGACCGGGTACATTTTCGCGTAGCCGTCGTCCATGAACGTCTCCACGAAATGCGGCAAGGGGGCATTGACGTTCCGGAAGTGCACCTTGAAGATCTTTCCCTTGCGGCCGAAGTAGCGGATCGTCTCGACGACGTCCTTGCCCATGGTTTTGCCTCCTTCCAGCCAGCACCCCACGCACAGGCAGAGGCCGACGTTGGGGCTGGCGGCGATCTCGAGGGCCCGGCGGTAGCCTTCGAAGCTGCTGAATATGCAGCGCGGGCACGCCTCCCAGTTCCGGCACGGGCGGGTCGTCGGGGTGAATCCCGATGCGGATGCCCAGGCGCTCGGCGACCGGGACCACCTGCCGGACGAAGTGCGTGTAGTTGTCCCAGATCTCTTTTTCGCCGTACCTGCGCCCGTGTGTCAGCGGGCCCGTAAACACCTTCCCGGCCCAGTTCCCCTGGTCGGCCGTCGCCAGGTCGAACGCCGCGGGCTGAGGCGCCGCCGCGCGTAGCTTCGCGCTCCGTGCTCCAGATGCCGTTGCCCATGTGCGCGTAGGTCGTGTAGCCGACCCCCACTTTGGCGAGGTTCTCGAGATACTCCTTGTACTCTTCGATCTTGCGGTCGCGCCCCGGCAGGTTCAGCGTGACCTCTTCCATGTTGTGGACATTGCTGTTTCCTATATTCCAGACCTTCAGCGTCGCCGCTTCGACCCTCTGCTTGAGCCGGCTGAAATTCTCGAGTGTGGCGTCTTTCCCGCCGGTGTTCAGGTTGACGTACTCCACCCCGAGCTGTTTGACGAACTGGAGGTCTTCGTCGGACGGGTTACCGCCGACCTGAACCGAAATCCTGATCCGCGCGGCGCGCGGCGCCGCCGCGCGGAAAGGCGAAGCAGCGCCGATCCCGGAGATCGCCGCCGCTGCGGTGATTCTGGTGAATTCCCTGCGGCCGAGTGCCATGGAGCACCTCCGTTGATGGATGCACCATCATAACCCGGGAGGCTCGCTCCCGAGGATCGTGTTCTTGGCAAATTGCGCAGGACACGGCCGGCGCACCGCGCACCGGAGCTGATGGTTATTCAGCGCCCAAAGGAACTTTGATCAGACCGTGTTGTCTCACTAGTCATCAGGGTCCTGCAGGTTAACGGAAACGAGGTGTAATGTGAAAACACTGCGCACGATGCTGCTTTGTGCTGCGGTTCTCGTGAACTCGGCAGCGGCACAAACCCGGGACGATCCGTCGCCGGTCCGGACATGGCACTGATCTTTGCGCCCCCGGTCGATTTCCCGGCATTTTGTCGTGCGTACGTCGGGTGGCCGGGAGCATACTCCCCGGCAGCAGGCGTAGAGAAGCAGCACTACCGGAAACCGGACCGATGGCGGCGGGTCGGAAGCCGCGCCGACACCTTCCAGCGCTCGCCGCCATCGGCCGATGGAGCGGTTGCGTCGGCAAAAAAGGAGTGATCCCATGAGCAAGCGCATACTGGTCGCACTCAAGAGTGTCGAAGAAGCCGAGTTGCTCACGCGCCTGGCCGCCTCTCTGGCGCCCGAAGGGGGGGTGGCGATATTGGTGCACGTGATCGAGCTGCCCGACCCGACTCCTCTGGATGCGGAAATCCCGGACCTGGAAGCCACGGGGAGGGAGGCATTGGCGGCGGCGGAGAGGGTCGCGCGGGCTCACGGATTCGAGGTCGTCACGCGCTTGCTGCGGGCCCGCGACGCGGGCGGCGCCCTTCTTGACGAAATGGCGTCGGCTCCGGCGGACATGGCGGTGATCGGCTATCACCACGACAGGACGTTCAGAGACTACATGCTGGGCACCACATCACAATACCTGATGAAGCGTACCCCTTGCCCGCTGGTTTGCCTCGTCCCTGCGCGAGGCGATCGCTAGAGTCCGGCTGCGAGATAGATGGCAGGCAGGTCCACCGCAGATTTGAGGTGCTATGGTTTACGTACGATCGCTGCTGGCGCTCTTGCTTCTCTCCGTGCCTTCGTTCGCGGAGGTCGCATGGGTGAAAAGCTTTGACGAGGCGCTGAAACAGGCTGGCGCGCAAAAGAAATTTGTCGTTTTGGACATGTCGGCGAGTTGGTGCGGCTACTGTAGGCGGATGGCCCGCGAGGTCTATCCCGATCCTGAGTTCGTGGAGTATTCGCGCAACCAGGTTTTCGTGCGTCTCTTTGCAGACACCGATGCCGAGGGGACGCAGCTGTCCAGAAGATTCAGTGTCCGTGCCTTCCCCACAATAGTCGTACTGGACGCCCAGGCGCACGAAGTGGGCCGTCTCGTGGGCGCGCGCGACAGCCGGCGCCTGATTCGGGAACTCCGGGAACTTACGGGACGAGCAACGGGGGCGAACCGGTAAGAGGCGCGGAAGGCAGAGCAGCCTCTGGTGCGCGTTTTTTTCACCGGCAGTGGCAGCGGATCAGCAACGTGACTTACTTCGGCTGGGCCCAGGCGAGGCCGTCGGCACCCCGACCCGCATCGATGAGGTGTCGCACTTTGAGGGTTCTCAGATCGATGACGGCAACCTTGGCGCTCCGGTCGCAGGAGACGAAGGCGACAGCGCCGTCGGGCCTGACCAGGACCTCCTGCGGCTCCGGTGGAACCTCGATCGCCTGCTCCACCCTCATCCCCGTCAGGTCGACCACTGCGACCTTGTTCACCTTCAGGAGCGCGATGATGAGGCGTTTCCCGTCAGGAGTGGGCGCGCTCCCGTATCCGATGCCCGGAAGCCCGACCCAGGAGGAGACCTCGTTGGTGGCGGTGTCGATCACGGCCAGCCGCGGCTCCTGTTGATCGGCGGTGAACGCGCGCCGATCATCGACGGATAGCGATATGCGCTGCGCATGTTTTGCGACCGCGATCACGCCGAGCACCTTGCGGGCGACGAGGTCGACCGCGCTGACGGTCCCCGCGTGCACGTTGGAGGTGTAGGCGCGCTTCCCGTCCCGAGTGATCGCGAACATGTGCGACTCCGGCTGGCCGGTCGGAATGGAGCCGACAATTTGTCGTGTGCTGGGATCGATCACATCGATCTCGTTGGCCAGCTCGGCCGAGACGTAAAGCAAGCCTTCGGGGCCAAACTGCGCACGGTGCGGACGCACAGGCCGCCCCAGGTCGATCGTGACGATTACGCTGCGGGCGCCGATGTCGATCACGTCGAGGGTGCGGCCGTCAGTCCCCGGCATCCCTACACCTGAATTACCGTAGATGGGCGCATACGCGATGCGGCCGTCGGGCGAGACGGTCACTTCGTGCGCCGTCACACCGCTCTCTTTGACGGCCGCGACCATACGGCCGGCCTCCGGATCGATGATTCCGATCGACTGGTCCCCCTTGTTGGCGACGAGCAGCACCGCTTTTGAGTCTGCCGTATTCTGTGCCCGCACCATTCCGAACCCCACTGTGGCGGCAAGAGCCACCGCCCAAAGCCCGCATCGATTCATGGTCAGATCCTTCCAACTGCAATAGGATAGCATGCCGGATCACCGGCGGCTGTGAAGTGCGGCGGCGCCGAGGCGGGGAAAGCGGCGTCGAGCCGCCGCACTCCAGATTGCCGTGGGACATCAGGGTCGCGGAGGGGGCGGCGGTCCCGCGGTGAGGGTTATGGGGCCGAGGAGACCCGAGGGGATCGGCCTCACCTGGTCCACATCCTGCGGCTCGAACCTGACGCCGTAGCGCAGGTTGAGCAGCCGGTAGTCGGGCGGCGCATGGCCGGCCATGTCGTTGATCGCGAGATTTGCGACCACGATCCGGAGCCGGTTTTCACCGCGCTTCAGAAGCCCGGTGACCTCCACGGAATAGGGCGGGCACCAGACCGATCCCGCCCGTTTTCCGTTCACCTCGACGACCGCCGCTTCACGGACCGGCGCATCCAGCATTGCCTGCAGGCGGGGCGTTTGTGGCTCGGGCCGTGCTTCCGCGAGCGGGGTCGCGTCGCCGAGGTTCAGGTGTGGTCTGGCCTCCGGGCTCAAGTACGACTCCGGAACCGCAAAGGTCTTCTCGTAGGCGGCCAGTCCCGAGAAGAAGCGTGTGCCTTCGTTCTCGGTCCAGGAGCGGAGATGCTCCATTTGCAGGGACGCCTCGCCCTCGCCAAACCGCACCTGCCAGTGGGCGCTGAGGTCGATCGGCGCCAGGGCGGGTTTCGCAGCCGGCGCGGCCTTCGGGGATTGACCCCGGCGAGAACACGATCACCCGGGAGCCGTACGGCTCGAGATCGAGGGGGAGGGACACGGCGCCCGGAGTGCGTCTCAGAATCTCGGCCGGCAGCACATTGCCCGTAAGAGGATCCCAGTACTCGGGCTGCAATCCTTCTATTCGGAAAGTGGCCTCCGTCCGGCGGCGCACGTTGTCCGTGTTTGCCAGGAAATAGACCTCCGCCGAACGGAGACTGCGGTGCACGAACCCTATCCCCGGCACCCGGGGTGAGAGCGAGACATCGGGTTGCAGCCGCGGCGTGAGCGCGCCACCCAATCCGGATTCGGCGGCGACGTAGCGGTTCGAACGGGAGGGCGCCTCGAAGAGCCGGCGCACGGTCTCGCGCACTTCGGCGGTCTCGGCTGCCGTCGCCATGAAGCCGGGAGCCTGTGCTGGAAGCCGGCGCGTGGCTAGGACGATGCCGCCTGCACGGGCAAATTCGGCCAGCTTCCGCACCGTAGCCACCGGGATACTCTCCACGCCGGGGAGTACGATCGCCCGATAACGGTTGCTGCCGAGCACGAGGTTCGCTCGGTCGATGCGCCCGAGCCGCTCCAGGGCGCGGTCGTCCACGAAATCGAAGCCGTAGCCTGATGCCAGGATCTCCTCCACGACGGCGGGGCCGATCCGCTCGCCCAGGGATTCCAGCAGATTCACACGGCCGAGGGAAAGATGCGCCCAGGCGTCGCTGGTAGGCAGGTAGAGCGCCACGTCATTCACGGCCTCCCCCTGGCGCAATAGAAAACTAAGACGCTGCACATACCGGGAGACGTCGGGCATCACGATCCACCAGGGGTTCTTGTCGTTGAAAACCCCCGCGGCGTAAAAGCGTCCGCCGGGATAGGGCACACCCTCGGGTGTATAGGGCCAGCCGTGCCCGATCAGCTGGTTGACGCCCTGAAGGAAGTGGCGGTCGGCCTCCAGTTTCACGTCCAGCGGCGTGGCCCGGAACGCGGGTGAGTGCAGCCAGGTCCACGTTTCGGACGACGTTACCGGCCGCCCGTAGAGGTGGTTCACGGAAGCGGCCCAGCGTGAGGCGGTGAGCCTGTTCCACTGGTGACCCTCGCCTTCGGACAGATCCGCAAGCGCGTTGCTCGACAGGGCGGCCGGCGGGACGCCGTAGCCCTGGATGCGGAAGAGCGTCCCGTGCGCTTTCGCCCACTGCTGCATCGGGGCGAAGAACCGTTCTTCGACGAGTTCCGTCAGTGTCTTCCCCCAGTCGTGCCTGAGCGCCGCGGAATCGGCGGAATCCGCCGCCAGAGCCGGGAGCCGGGGTTTCAGATCGTATCCGCGCCGTCGGTGGAACTGCTCCAGGAAATCGCCCGACCAGTCGGAGCCGTACACCTCGAGGCTGTCGCAGAAGACGGCATAGGGGGAATTTGGGGCCAGGGCGCGCAGCATCGGTTCCGCGACACTCTTCAGGTAGCGTTCAAGCGCGGGGCGGCTGTAGTGGTCGACGACATAGCCCTCGGCACCCACGGCCGCGCGTTTGACCTGTTGCCCCGTGCGGCCGGAAATGAAGCACCACACGTCGCCGGTCTGCGCGCCGTCGGGAAGGCGCAGAATTCCATCGGCGACATCCGTCAGTTCCTGCCGGGTGCCGGCCGCGAAGACGGCGAGCAGTCTCTCCCCGGAAACCATGTCGGGCACCGGCACACGCCGTGCGCCGGCGCGGACCTTCAGGCGCTCCCACCGCAGCCTCGGGGCGGCGTCGCTGATGGAAACCTGCGGGCCGCCATAGGGCCAGCCGCTGCCGAGCGTCAGGTCGAGCCGGAGCCCGAGCTCGCGCGCTGTCGCGCCCGTGAAACGGAGCGCCTCCAGGAACCCGTCCGACAGGTACGGGAGGTTTCTGACTCCCTTGTCGTCATCGTCGGGTGCGAGGGCATAGACGGGCTGGACCTCGAATCCGCCGATTCCTCCTTCTTTCATGAGCCGCATCTCGCGCTCGAGCCCCGTGTGGGTCACCGCCGGGCCGAACCACCACCAGCGCATCATGGGGCGGCAGTCGTCGGGGGGTGTGAGAAACGCCCGCTGCAGGTCGCGGACATCCTGCGGGTCCTGCGCCCCGGCGCAGGTTACAGCGCAAACGCCAGACAGAACCACGATGAGCACGATGCGTCGACGGTTCACAGGGGACCTCCCTGGTTTCGGTCTTTTCCTTGAGCGCTCCGGCCTGCGGATGGATTTAAAGCCGTGCGCCGCAATGCTATTTCCGGAAGGCAGGGTGTCAGCTTTGCTGCGCCCATTCGGTCGCGACGGGCTCCGATAAGCGGCGCAGCGTCGGGATGAGCCGTCATCTTAATTCAACCGCTTTGGCGGAAGCCAGCGGTTCATGCTATGGTCGCAGGACATGAGATTCGGAAAGATTTTCGCAGCTGTCCGCGCCCTGCGCCCGCGGGGCCGCCCCGGAGGGTGCCGCACCGTGCCGAATGTGAAATCCTGCATGCCGGCGCACCCGGCGTCATTGGCTTCGAACCCAACATCGATGAGGGACTTCCACATGAAATCCGGAGGATACCGTCGGCTGCTGTTTCTCCTCGTGTTGCTGGCGCAAAGCGCTCTTCTGCGTGCTACGGACGCGGGCGTCGTCCCCGGGCTGGAGGTCCTCCTGACGGAGCAAAGGTCCGTAATTGAAGGTAAGCGCGTCGGATTGATCACCAACCAGTGCGGCGTCGACCGCCAGATGCGACACGTCATCGACCTGCTGCCCAAAGTGCCCGGCGTGAAGGTGACGGCGCTCTTTGCGCTCGAGCACGGCGTCCGCGGCATGGTGCAGGCGGGAGGGAAGGTGGTCGACATGACCGACCCGGCGAGCGGCATCCCGGTTTACAGCCTCTACGGCCAGACGCGGCGGCCGACGACCGAGATGCTGAAGAATGTCGACGTTCTGGTCTACGACATCCAGGACGTCGGGGTGCGCTTCTACACCTTCATCTCCTCGATGGGTGAGTGCATGGAGGCGGCTGCCGACAGGGGTATTCCGTTTGTCGTGCTCGATCGACCCAATCCCCTTGCCGACGTACTGATCGAGGGGCCCCTCCTGGACATCGGCCGGTTCAGGTCGTTCGTCGGCGCCTACGCGATCCCGATCCGTTATGGCTGGACTCCCGGGGAACTGGCGGGGTTCATCAGGGACGGGATCAGGAAAGACCTGAAGCTCACCGTCGTGCGGATGAAGAACTACAAGCGCAGCGTCTGGTACGACCAGACCGGGCTCCAGTGGATCGCGCCCTCGCCCAACATTCCGTCGCTCGCCACGGCCATCGTTTACCCGGGCATGTGCCTGTTCGAAGGGACAAACCTATCGGAGGGAAGGGGCACGACGCAGCCGTTCGAGATGATCGGGGCTCCCTGGCTCGAGAGCTACAAGCTGGTCGAGGACCTGGCGGCGCTGAAGCTTCCGGGCGCGCTTTTCCGCCCTGCCTCTTTCACGCCGACGTTCTCCAAGTACCAGGGAGAGGAGTGCCAGGGCATCCAGGTGCATGTGTCCGACCGCCGGCGCTTCGACGCGGTCCGGGTGGCGCTGCACATCCTGACGGCCATCAAGAAGAACCACCCATCTCAGTTCCAGTGGCGCGACTCGATCGACCGCCTTGCGGGTACCGACACCTTGCGCAAGGCCATCGACACAGGGACACCCGTCGACAAGATACTGGCTTCCTGGCAGCCGGACTTGAACAGGTTCGACGCCGTGCGCAAGCGCTACTTCCTCTATCCCTAGAACAGGCGGTCCGGCAGCGCATCGGCCGTCATCGCCTGATGATGAAGACGAGAGTCGGATCCAGCGGATAGCGGCCGAAGCGTTCGCCGTACAGGGCCAACCCCCCAGGCAGAGCCGGATCCACTTCGAATCGGATGACAATCTCCTTCGCCCTTGCCGCCGCCTCGAGCGACCCGGCGGTAAGGGTGGCGCTGACAAGATATCCGTAGGAGCCCGCTTCACGGAGTTTCTTGTCCCGCTTCTGCGCGTGCCAGGAGAGAATGCCGCGATGATCCGCCGGATCATCCGGCAGATCGAACTGACCGACGGATTGACCTGCGACGCGGATGCGGAGCGCACTGGGAAACCTGACGGTGTCGGTCATGGGATAGGCATTGGGATTGAGGCTCGGGTCGTGAGTCCCTCTTCCCAGCATGAAATCGCCCTCCTGCCGGCTCGCGCCCTGCTTGTCCTTGCCGAAGAGCTGTTTTGCGGAGGCCTCGCAGACGAGGGAAGCTCCCGCGATCGCGCTCACATCGAGACCTTCCGGCCACGGGAGGCGGAACTCGAAATAGCCGGAACCAGCGCCGCTGGCTTTGAGGCCGTCCAGAACATTCCACTGCCCGAGGGACCATTGAGAAGCGCGGAAACTGCCCGGCGCAAAGCGCACCACACGGGCGCGGACGCCGTTGAATTCCGCCTGCTCGTCGCGCTGCGCCGGGCCATTGGCGACAAGGAAGGTGGTGAAGTTACGGTGCAGCACCCTGCCCGATTCATCTTCCAGGATCAGGCTCAGCAATGCCAGCGCCGGCTGGCCGGGCATGCGGACCATGAGGGGCTCGAGTTCCCTGGAGAGCCAGGGCTGGAAAGCGATGGCGCGGTCTGTCTGCGAGTAGCGCTGCGGGCGACCCAGCGTGTCCCAGCCTGTAAGGATGGCGCGTAACCTCAGCTGTGAACCCGGAGCGGTTTCGGTGAGGAACGACGCCCACAATGGGACACTCACATCCTCACCCGGTTGGACCTCACGGCAGAGATCGCTGCCCGTGGAGATGTAATACGGGCCGTGCAGGTCGCGCAGGCTCATGCCCGGGACGAGCTCGCCCAGGCCCGTGACCTTATCGGTGCGATCGAACCGATAGTAGCCGTTCCACTCGTTGACGACGTCGTGGTGCTCCGTGTAAAGCCACCCCCCGATCTTGGGGTGGCGCCGGAATTCATTCAGGGCGAGGTGGTAGTCCCAGGTCCAGTCGCAATCGCCGGTGCTGCCCTCGTACCCCCAGACATTGCCGAATTCACTGTTGAGCAGCGGCTGGTTCCGCTGTTTGCGGCCGCCGATGAAATTCCACGGGGAGCCGGGGAACGTATCACGCGTGACCTGGTCGAGATGCTCGCGCCAGGCGAAGCCCGGAAGATAGGAGTGCCAGGAATTGATGTCTGTCTCAACATGGTCGTTGTTGCAGGGGGAATTGTCCTCCACGAGCCGGGTCGGGTCGAGCGTCTTGGCCAGGCGATACATGGAGGCGACCCAGGTTTGTGTCTCCGGTAGGTACTTGCGCTCCTTGCCCTTTCCGGTGAACAGCCCCCAGGTTTCGTTGAAGGGAACCCAGGCGAAGATAGCCGGGTGGTTGAAGTCACGGCGCATCATGCCGCGCAGGGCGCGCTCGATCTCCTGGCGCATGGCAGCGTCCGGCTCTCCCCAGCTGTTGGGGACATCCGCCATGATCAGGAGCCCGAGGCGGTCGGCCCAATAGAGCTTGCGGGGCACGTCCACTTTGACGTGAAGGCGGTTGGCGTTGAGGCCGATGCGGCGCGAGCGCAGGATTTCGTCGCGCATGAAGGCATCGCTGGGAAAGGTGTAGAAGCCCTCCGGGTGATAGGATTGATCGAGCGTGATCTGGAGATAGACCGGCCTGTTGTTCAACGCAACGTAGGGAAAGCCGAGGCCCGGCAGGTTCACGACGCCGACTTTGCGCATCCCGAAATAGGTGGAGATGCGGTCTTCGGCGCCGCGCACGCGCAGCGAGGCAACAACTTCGTAGAGGAAAGGATCGTCCGGGGACCACAGGTGGGTGTTCGGGACGGGAACGTCGACTTGCACTTCTCTGGAGCCCGCGGCAACGGCCTTTGCGGTGTCGGGCAAGCCGCCGGATCTGAAGTGCAACCTGAACTCGGCGCCGGAGGGAACCGCGGTGCTCAGCTCCGCCTTGACCGCCACTTTGCCCGCATCGATGTCCGGCGTGAAGTGCACTGTTTCCAGGTAGGTCTGCGGTCGCGCCTCCAGGTAAACCGTCTGCCAGATGCCGCGCGCATTCCCATACCCCTGTTTGCCTTCCAGCTTGAACGGGCGAGGGCTGTCGTTCACGCGCAGAACAAGCCTGTGGTCCTGACCCGGTTCGAGATGAGGCGTCAGTTCGAATTCAAACGGGGTGTAGCCGCCCCGATGTGTACCCAGCGGTTGTCCGTCGAGCCATGCCTGCGTTTCCCAATCGCAGGCCCCGACGACCAGGAAGACGCGCTGGCCCTGCCACGCCTCGGGCGCGCGCACCGGGCGGGCATACCATGCGATGGGCGCCTTGTCGGGAACTCTGGAAAGCACGGATCCCCACGGGAAGGGGACCGTGATGGTCTCCGGAAACTGTGCGCCGCCCGAAAACCATCTCTCCCGGAGCCCGGCGTCTGTCTGATCGAATCGAAACTGCCACGGGCCATTCAGATTGGTCCAGGTCGCGCGCTCGAAATCGGGGCGCGGATGCTCGGGCAGGGGAATCGAACCATCGACGGCAGCAGTGGGGTAGTTCCCTGGGATGAAGCACCAGAAAGCCAGCAGCAGGCAAGCGCGCATTTTCATGGGACGCCGATGTTATCAGATCGATTCCGATAAAGAAAAGAACTCCCGGTCGTCAATGCTTGGGGCCAGGGATCCCGAATTCGGGCTGGTACGACACGAGACCGCCGGCGCCGGCCAGAACTCCGGGGCGGAATTCGAGCGCCATAAAAACGTCGTCGGGGACGTCCCACAAACAGCGGAGGCCGGAACGACTTGCCGGAACGAAGCCGAAACGTGGGTAGTAGCGGGGATGCCCGAGAACGACCGCATAATCGCAGGCCAGCGCGCGGCACTGATCCAGACCGGCGCGCGCGAGCAGCGAGCCAATGCCGCGATTCTGGAGCGCCGGGACCACCGCCATGGGCCCGAGCCCTGCCCCGCGCAAGTCCGGGCGCGTCTCGATGCGGACTGCACTGAACGAAATTTGACCCGCGAGTTGGCCCTCGTGGTCGGCCACGAGGGCGACCAGCAGCTTTCCGCGTTCCCTCAAAAGGTCAACCAGGGATGCCTCGGCGGGGTTGCCGAACGCCAGTTCATTGATGCGCCTGACGGCCGGGACGTCCGCCTGGCGCTCGGGACGCACTGTCGTCATTGGCGGCACCTTTCCCTCCAGCGCACACTCCTATTCCTCAGAGCGCGGTGCCGGTTGCAGGATACCAAAGAGGTTCCCTTCGGGGTCGGCGCAGTAGGCGTGCAACCCGATCCCGGGAATCTGGTTCGGGCCCAGGACCTTCCTGCCACCGGCCTGTTCGATCTTGCGAAGCGCCTCGTCCAGTGAAGCGACATCCACGGTGTTGATCACCGGCTGCGGAAGGTGTCTGTGCATGAGGCCGCCGTTGATACCGGGTGTGCCCTCGGCCCCCGTGGTCGCAAGCCAGTAGGTTTGCCCTCCCCAGGTCGCTATGTCCCACCCGAGCACATCTCGATAAAACGCCGCCATTCTCTCAGGGTCGTTGCACAGGATCTCGAAATGGATTGGCCGATGCATGTTCTCACCCCCCTTTTACCGGTGTTTTTCATTCTGCTCTCCGGGCGGCCGGAGCGCGGGCCCTGGCCTGCAACTCCCCAGCTTCCGCCCCGGCTGACGTGAAGGCGACGGGTGACGGGTTCCGTTTGTGCCCACCCGCCACCCACAGGATCATTACTGTCCGAAGTGAGCCCCTCAGCCTTTTCCTCGCAACCTCGAGCGGGACTCACCTCCAGGAAGTATAACAACGGAACGAGGTGAATCAACGACCGCACGGAGTGGCCGGGAGGGCTGTTTCTTCAAGCCCTCAAGCCTCGACTCCTGGGGTGAAGTTTCACGAAAGCCACCTCGAAGAAGAGGACTCGAAGGCACGATACTACCCTTGTCAAACTGCGAAAAACGAGCGATCATAACGGCCGCCACCCCGAGGGGCACTCCCGGAGCGATACCCGTCATGCCTTCCATTTCGTCACCTGGGCCATCGTCGATAGCCGCCCGCCTTCTGAGGCGCCTGAATCTGCGATTTCCGGGATTGTTCCTCATTCTGGCGCTGCTCACAGCGGTTGATCTGCTCGTCCCGGACTTCGTCCCATTCGTCGATGAAATTGGCCTGGCCCTCCTCACGCTGCTGCTCGGATCGTGGAAAACTCGGAGAACGGCGTCCCCGCCCGAAAGCTCGGGACGAGGGTAAGGGCGGCAGAGTGGGCCTGGCCAATGCGTGTCCCGGGTTCCCATTCCGACGCGATTCACACATTGCCAGGGCTGGAGTCCTGGGGGACCTCGAGGATTCGAAGGTTCTCAGACTCGAGCGGACCCCGGCGAAAAGCCAACGTTACTCCAATTCAGGCGGGTCGGCGATGCCGCAAGGTCCCGGCGTGGAGAAACCGATGGAGACACCAGAAGTCCGTATCACGGCCACGCTCCTGTCGGGAAAGCCCAGAGAAGAGAGCCTCCCCGTCTCCCTGCTGATCGGCACGGTCATCGCGTTCACTTCCATGCTCTGCTGGCACAACCCGGAGCTTTCCGGGTTGCTGTCTGCGTCCTATCCCCAGGTCGTCGCGCAGCGCGAGTGGTGGAGACTCCTGAGCACGATCGCCGTCCACGCCGACCTTACGCATCTGGCGGCGAATATCGGGTTCGTCGTTTTTTTCGGCTATCTCATCTACGGGTACTTCGGCTTCTGGGTCTACCCGGCTGCCATGCTGCCCCTCGCCTCGGTCGCTACTCTCCTCTCGCTGCTCACCTATCCCCCCGAGGTCGTGCTGATCGGGGCTTCGGGACTTGTGTACCTGATGCTGGGTTTCTGGCTCGTCCTGTATGCGCTCATCGAGAGAACGATTCCTTTGAAGAAGCGCCTTCTGCGCATTGCGGGGATCGCCCTGATCGTACTCGTCCCGACGGCCGTGCAGCCGGAGGTCAGCTACCGCACCCACTTCATCGGGTGTGGGCTCGGGACCGTTGCCGCCGTCGCTTACTTCGTGGTGAAGAGGAGGCCAATCCGGGCCCTGGAGGTGTTCGAGCCGCCCGCCGAGCCGCTGGAACCGTGGCATTTTCCACGGTGACACCCACCTGAACGGCCGGGGGATGAGGACAGCCTGAAAGTCCGGAGCAGCTCGGACGCCGCTTCCTGGCTCATTCGATATGGAAGCGGATTCCGCCGTGAATCAGCCGCGGAGTGCCGAGTGTTTCGATTGGCGTCCGGGCCACTGCATAGGCTTGGTCGAGCAGGTTTTCGCAGGACAGGAAGATCTCGGCCAGACGGTTCAGGTGCTTTCCTGCCGATAATTCGACCAGATGATACGATCCGAGAACGAAGCGATTCAGGTCGTCATCGAACTGACGGGTGGAGATCCGCACCGCGGCGCTCGCATAGAATCGCGTGGGGCTGTTGTACTCGGCCTGGAGCACCGCTTGGTGACGTGGAACCTGCGGGATTCGAAGCCCGACGAGCGCGGGCGCCTGGGGGGCGCTCCGCACAGTTGCATCCGATAGGAAGTATCCTGCCGAAAATGTCCAGTTGCCGGCCGGTCGATATGCTATGTCCGTCTCCAGGCCGCGGCTTCTGCTCCTGCCGAGGTTCTGCCTCTGTCTGGAGATCAGGGTCGGGGTGGAGGCCATGGTCACATTTGAAATGTTATTTGAAATGTCGTACCAGAACACCGTGCTGCGCAACAGAAACGGTGAGCGCGGTTTCCAATGCAGGCCGAGTTCAGTGGCCGTCGCCCTTTCCGGGCCCAGGCCCGGGTTGGCGCTCGTGACCACATTCCCGAGACGGAAGGATCGGTACAGTTCGTTGAGGGTCGGTGCGCGAAACGAACGGGAGATGGAGCCCCGCAGCGAGACGGTCGGGTGGAGTTCGAAGCGCGCTGCCAGCTTCGGACTCCAGGCGGTGTCACGCCTCGATTCCAGTCCGGACTGCTGGATTGCCCCGCTCTTGAGGTTCCTCGAAAAAGAGTGGGCATCGTGATTTTCCCAGATATCCGCCCGCAATCCGACGACGAGTTTCAGGCGCTCTGTCGCCCGAATCAGGTCCTGGAGGTAATAGCCCTGACGATCCTGCCTGCCATCCACGCGGCTGCTGGTGCTGGGCTGGCCGGACACGAAGCCAATCTCCTGGCTGGCGCCCTTGACGAGGCTGTAATCCAAGCCGGCCAGCAGAAGATGCGTTGACCCCAGAAGACGGAGCCAGGTGGCCTGCAGACCGGAAATCTGTGCGGGAACTCGCTGATTGTTGGTCGGAAGTTCCGAGTTGCGATCGGGTGCCACGGCGCTGAACCAACCGTCGAACACTTCACCCAGCCCGAATGCGCGGATCGTCCATTCGTTGCTGCCTCCGGAGACCCAGTTGATCCCCGCAGCAAGGCTGCGGATGTGCGATTCATTGGTCTGGCGTGGCGTCCCGTTTTCTCTTCTCTCGGCGTATTCGGAGGCAATGGCGTACGCCCGCCCGGATGCGCCCAGTCGCGTGTCCCACATCATCTCCAGCGCCCTGTGTTTGCTGCCCGCCGGGACATCGACACGGCCGCGTTCGCCCTGTGCCACCAGCGTGTAACCGTCTGTCCGGAAGAAATCGCCGGCCAGGGACAAACCGTGACGCCCCAGCCGGTCGGATGCGTAAAACGAATAGTCACTGGTGTTGAGGCTCCCGAGGTATCCGTCGGCTTCAAGGGTCCTGGACGTCGGAAGCCTGCGCAGGATCTGTATCACCCCCCCCAGGGCATCGGTACCGTAGAGCTCCGAGCCGCTGCCGCGCATCACCTCCACGCGATCGATCGAAAGCGGCGGCACACGACTCCAGTAGACCCATCCCCCGAACGGATCGTTGAGGGGAATGCCGTCTGTGAGGACGAGGCTTCGACTCGCGCCGCTGGCCCCCACGCCGCGCAGGGAAGTTCCCTGGGACGTGGGATGCGCGACGAGGCTGCTCGAGCGCCGAAACAACGTGAAACCCGGCACTTTGCGAAGGAAATCGTCGAGGGTTAGCGATGCGGACCGGGTGCGTTCTTCAGCCGAAAGCGAGATTACTTCCTGGGGGGATTCGGAAGGAGAAAGCTCGGCGCGCGACGCAGTGACGGTCACCGATTCGGAGGCATGCGAGGCACGCAATTGCACCTCGATCGGACGCCCGGGCACCTCGGTGACTTCTATCTCGACCGGCTCGAATCCCGGAGCCAGCACCCGGGCGGACAAAGGAGGTCTCGATCGCGGGAGGACAAAAAAGCCTCTTTCGTTCGTCTTGGTCTGAGTAATCTCACCGGTACTGTCGCGGCAGACGATCCTGGCCGACTGAACGGCTCTGCCCGCTTCATCGGAGACGATTCCACGGATGCCCTCGATTTCGGCATGGGCGATCGTGCTCTGAAAAGCAGCCAGCCAAAGCCAGAAGAATTGCCTGTGCCATCCCATATTGGTCTTCCCTCAAACCATTGTGCGCTTTGGAAAGCAGACCTACCTCAGAAACCGGGACACACGGGGGCGAGGGAACCCAAGCTTCACCGCTGCGCGGCCCTGGTCCGGCCGAAGGCGCGCCCCGGAAATACGGCTATGCCTCCGGGTGTTTTATCACCCGCACGCCGGGAATGCGACTGAAGTGGTCGTCCAGGGTCAGCACGGCCGCGCCGATGCTGCGGGCGCAGCAGCCGATCACCACGTCGGGGAGCGGGAGCGTGATTCCCCGACGATCCAGATGCCACAGGGAGAATCAACGGGTGCGGAGTGCTCCGCTCAGAGCTTCCAGGGCGGCCGGTACTGGTAATCCAGCATCTGGTTGGCCTGTTCGTTGTTGGTGACGCGTTCGTTTTTCGGGTCCCACTCGATGCGGGACCGTGTGGCGAGCGCCAGGTTGGCGAGGTGGGCGAAGCTGGTCGACCGATGTCCGGTTTCCAGATCGCAATTGCACTTGCTGCGCGACTTCACGCAGTCGAGGAAATTGCGGATGTGCTGGTGGGTCAGGTCGCCGTCCGTCGGCGCGATATCTTGCGGCTCGATTTTTCCAGCCGGCTTCTGGAATTGCCCCTTGCCCGAAGGCAGAATCTTGTACCCGCGCGCCTCCGTCCCGGGGTACAGGTTGCCGAGGGTCCCGCAGAACTCGATCTCGCCGTTCGGCAGGGGCCGGCTGTCGCACGCCTCGTACTGGCCGAACACCATCAGGCGTCCGGAGGCGAACTCGAAGGTGACTTCCATCGTGTCGGGAATCGTGCGGTCGTCATCCACCAGGTATTTCCCCCCGTGCGCGGTTACGGCGACGGGCGCCTCCTCGTCCAGCACCCAGCGCATCGCGTCGCAGTAGTGGACTCCCCAGTTGCCCATCTGGGAGGAGTAGTCCTGCCACCAGCGGAACTTGTAGGGCGCGAGGCTGTACCGGTACGGTCGCGTCGCGCGCGGCCCCAGCCATTGGTCCCAGTCCAGCCCTTGCGGGGGAGGGGCGTCGGGGTACTTGCCGATGCCGTTCGGGAACATGTTGCTGGTGCGATACGCGCGGGCCACGCCGACCCGCCCGATTTTCCCGTTCCGGACCAGGTCGCAGACCTGCCGGTACAGGTTGGACGAGCGCCGGTGGAGACCGACCTGCGCGACGCGGCCGGAGCGGCGCTGGGCTTCGACCATCTTCCGGCCTTCGGGGATCGTGACCGTGAGCGGCTTCTCCACGTACACGTCCTTCCCCGCTTCGAGCGCCATGATGGTCTGGATCGCATGCCAATGATCCGGGGTCGCGATCACCACCGCATCGATGTCCTTCTGTTCCAGCAGGCGGCGGAAATCCTTGTGGCGGGCCACGTGGGACCCGAACTGCTCGCCCATCCGGGGCACGTACCCTTGGACGGACCGGAGGATCTCGGGGTCGACCTGGGCCCGGTCGCGCGAGAGGTAGGCCTCGTAAACGTCGCACAACGCCGCGACCTGGCAGTCGGGCTGGGCCATGAAACCCTCCAGGAGTTGCGATCCGCGGTTGCCGACCCCGATGAAGCCGACCCGGATTTTGTCACTCGCCCGCGTACTCGCCTCGGGGGCGAGGGTCGTGGCCGCCGCCGCGGCCGCGGAGTTCCTCAGAAAAGACCGCCTGCTGATCCCCTGTGCGCCGTTGTCCATGGGCCGCTCCTGTTTCGGCCAGCATAGCCCGGCAACGGTCTCTCCGGCAACCTTCGAATGCGGCGGTTCCCCCCAGTGCCAAAAGGCGATGCCAGGGCCTGCCTCGGAGGGACGCTGCCCCGGTAATTCCGCCGGGATCCGATAAGCTGCAAACGAAACTGTGTTATGATTTCAGCTCCTTTATAGTTGACTTGCCGGCGACGCCGGCTCGAGTTGGAGGAGACAGCTGCGCCTCCCGGGGCAAGGTCCAAAAGGGCATTGGCGGGAACAGCCGGTGCGGGCGACCATAAGTAACTCCAGGAACTTATACGTTCGTGCGCCTGCCCTGGCCATGTTCCCACCATGAGGATTGTTTGAAAGAGGATCGGTGACGGGTCCGTGTGTTCCCGGGCAGAGCGCAGCCGCGCCCGCGACGGCCTGCGGGGAATGCGTCGGCGGTCCGATTTTCGCGACGGAGCAGATGTGAAACACGCAACGGAGAAGGTGGTCGGCGATATTTGCGCGCGGTTTGGCAATGACCGCACGCGCATGATGGACATCGTCCTGGCGGTGCAGGACCGGTTTGGTTGCGTCTCGCCCGAAGCCATGGACGCGATCGCCCACTCGGTCGGCTCGCACCGGGTTGAGGTGGAGAGCGTGGTCACGTTCTACGCCTTCCTTTCGGTCAAGCCCCAGGGCAGGGTGGTCATCCGCCTCTGCAACGACATCGTCGACTGGATGAAGGGTTACCAGGAGGTCGCCGATGCCATGGCGAAGGAACTCGGCGTCACGATGGGGGAAACGACGCCGGACGGCGCCATCACCCTGACCCACACCGCCTGCATCGGGATGAGCGACCAGGCACCTGCCGCCCTGGTGAACGACACGGTCGTCACGCACCTTACCCCCGAACGAGGCCGTCAGCTGATCCAGGATCTGAGGCGCCACCTGGACCCGCATCAGCTGGTCACGATGGTGGGGGATGGCAACAACGCGCACCCCCGGGTGCGCGCGATGGTGCGCAACAACATTCGGGAGCGCGGCCCCGTGCACTTTGCCGACTTTGAGGCGGGAAGCGCCCTGCGTCGCACGCTGGCTCTGGAGCCCGATGGTGTGATCCGCGAGGTGAAAGCTTCGCGCCTGCGCGGCCGTGGAGGTGCAGGTTTCCCCGCGGGGCTCAAGTGGGAGCTCGCGCGCGGTGCCGCGGGGCCCCGCCGCTACATCCTGTGCAACGCCGACGAGGGGGAGCCCGGCACCTTCAAAGACCGTGTCCTGCTCACCGAGTGTCCTGATCTCATGCTGGAAGGGATGACGATCGCGGGGTACGCCGTCGGGAGCGACACCGGCATCGCGTATCTGCGGGGCGAGTACCGCTACCTCCTGCCCTTCCTCGAGGGCGTCGTCGAAGACCGCCGCCGGCAGGGACTGCTGGGCCGCGACATTCTCGGGAAGGCCGGGTTCAACTTCGACATCCGCTTCCAGCTCGGCGCGGGAGCCTACGTGTGCGGCGAGGAGACGGCGCTGATCAGCTCGTGCGAAGGGCTGCGCGGCGACCCCAAAAACCGGCCCCCTTTCCCGCCGCAGAAGGGTTACCTCGAGGCGCCGACCATCGTCAACAACGTGGAGACCTTCTGTTGCGCGTCGCGGATCATGATCGAAGGCGCCGCCTGGTTTGCGGCGATGGGCTCGGGCCGCACATCGGGCACAAAAGTGCTCAGCATTTCCGGCGACTGCCGGAAGCCGGGCGTCTACGAAGTTCCATTCGGGATTACGGCAAGCGCACTGCTGGATATGGCCGAAGCGGACAACCCGGGCGCCATGCTGATCGGCGGCCCCTGCCGGCAGATGATCGGGCCGGAACGTTTCGGGGGGAAGATCTGCTACGACGATCTCGCCACCGGCGGCGCCATCATGGTCTTCAACCGGGCGCGCAACAAGCTCGAGATCGCCGAGCACTACCTCGATTTCTTCATTGAGGAGAGCTGCGGGCATTGTACCCCCTGCCGGGTCGGCCTGGTCCTGCTGAAGAAGGCGGTGCACAAGGTGGTGACAGGGGCCGGCGAGCCGTCCGATCTCGCCGCGATGCGCGAGCTGTCCAACTTCATCATACAGACCAGCCGTTGCGGGCTCGGACAGGCCGCTCCCAACCCCGTGCTCGGGGCCCTGGAGAACTTCAGCGAGCTTTACGCGGGCCTGGTGGCCGAGCGCAAACCCGGCCTGCTGCCGACCTTCGACCTGTCGGCCGCGGTTGTCGACGCCGAGCTGCGCGTCGGCCGGCAGTCGGAATACGTTTGAGTCCAGGAGAGCAATTATGAGCGTGGTTACCCTGATCATCGACGGGAAGACGGTTCAGGCCCCTCCCGGGCAGACGATTCTCAAGGCGGCGGAGGCCGCGGGCGTTTACATCCCGAGGCTGTGCGCCTACAAGGACCTGACACCGCACGGGAGCTGCCGGGTTTGTTCGGTGCGGGTCAACGGGAGGATCCAGGCGGCCTGCGTGCAGACCGTCTCCGAAGGGGCGATCGTCGAAAACGAAACGCCGGAGTTGCAGGAGTTTCGGCGCAATATCATCGACCTCCTCTTCGTCGAGGGGAATCACTACTGCATGTTCTGCGAAAAGAGCGGGCTGTGCGAACTCCAGGCGCTGGCCTACCGCTTCGGCATCGCCGCACCCAAGTACTCCTACCTGTACGCGAAGCGTGACATCGACATGTCGCACCCGGATGTCTACCTGGACCACAACCGCTGCATTTTGTGCGGGCGCTGTGTCCGTGTCTCGCAGGACCTGGATCACAAAAACGTCTTCCAGTTCGTCGGCCGGGGATTCGAGAAACGGCTGCAGGTCAACGGCGCGGCGCTGGCCGGCACCGACCTGAACGTGACGGACGAAGTGGTCGCCGCCTGTCCCGTGGGCGCCCTCATGAAGAAGCGGGTGGGTTACGCAGTGCCGGTGGGACAGCGTCTCTTCGATCATCAGCCCATCGGCGCGGAGATCGAAACGGCGGGAGGGAAATAGCATGACGACGAAGCCGCGCATCGCGACGGTCAGCCTGGCAGGGTGTTTCGGCTGTCACATGTCGATCCTGGACATCGACGAACGCATCCTCCAGCTGGCCGAAATGGTGGAGTTCGATCGGTCCCCCATCAACGACTACAAGGAGTTCAGGGGCCGCTGCACGGTCGGCATCGTCGAGGGGGGGTGCTGTAACGAAGAGAACGTGCACGTGCTCGAGCAGTTCCGCAAGAACTGTGACGTGCTGATCTCCCTGGGGGACTGTGCCATCAACGGCGGGGTGCCCGCGCTGCGCAACAACATCCCGTTGCGGGAATGCCTTGAGGAGGCCTACCTGCGTGCGCCGGGTGTCTTCAACCCCGGAGGCCTCCTGCCGAACGACCCGGAAATCCCCCTGCTGCTGAACAGGGTCTATCCGTGCCACGAAGTCGTCAAGGTCGACTACTTCATCCCGGGCTGCCCGCCGCCCGCAGACGCCATCTGGGGCGCGCTGGTGGCGCTGCTGACGGGCCAACCCATCGTGACCGCGTATGACCGCCTGAAGTACGACTGAGGAGCAGAACCGAATGATGCCGGCCAAGAGCAAGAGCACCAAGTACACGATCCTTCCGGTGACCCGCGTCGAAGGGCATGGCAAGGTGACGATCCACATGAACGAGGCGCGCGAAGTCGAGCAGGTCAGGCTCCACATCGTGGAATTCCGCGGCTTCGAGCGTTTCATCCTGGGACGGCCCTACTGGGAAGTCCCGGTCATCGTGCAGCGTTTGTGCGGCATCTGCCCGGTCAGCCATCACCTGGCCGCAGCCAAGGCCATGGACCGCATCGTGGGGGGCGAGCAGCTGACCCCCACCGCCGAGAAGATGCGGAGGCTGATGCACTACGGCCAGATGTTCCAGAGCCACGCGCTGCACTTCTTCCACCTCTCGAGCCCGGATTTCCTGTTCGGGACCGACGGAACGGCTGCGAGCGCCTTCAGCGCGCCCGTCGAACAGCGCAACGTCCTGGCGGTTGCGGCAAAATTCCCGCAGCTCGCGGTCCAGGGCGTGATGATGCGCCGCTACGGCCAGGAGGTCATCAAGGCGACGGCGGGGAAGAAGATACACGGGACCGGCGCCATTCCCGGCGGTGTGAACAAGAACCTGTCGCTGGCCGAGCGCGACGCGCTGCTGAAAGACGCGGACCAGATGCTGGAATGGGCGCGGAGCGCGGTGGCGATCGTCCGCGATTTCACCTCCGAGCACCTCGGTGAACTCCTCCCCTTCGGCTCATTTGACTCCAACCACCTCGCGCTCGTGCGCGCAACGGACGGGGCGCTCGATCTCTACCACGGCGTCCTGCGCGCGGTCGACCAGGAAGGCCGCAGGCTCGTCGACGACGTCGATTACCAGCGCTATCTCGAGGTGGTGGCCGAGGAAGTGCGCCCCTGGTCGTACATGAAGTTTCCTTTTCTCCGGCCGCTTGGGCCGGAGCAGGGCTGGTACCGTGTCGGCCCGCTGGCCCGGCTCAACACCTGCAGCTTCATCGACACCCCGGAAGCCCAGGCGGCGCTCGACCAGTTCAGGGGACTGACCCCGGGCAGGCCGAACAACGTCACCATGTGCTACCACTGGGCCCGCATGATCGAACTGCTTCACTCGATCGAGGTCATCCGGGGACTGCTGCACGACCCCGATCTGCAGGGGGACGAACTGGTCGTGACCGGTCCGCGGCGCGAGGAAGCGGTCGGCCTCGTCGAGGCGCCGCGCGGGACGCTCTTCCACCATTACCGGGTCGGACGCAACGACGAGGTGACGATGTGCAACCTCATCGTGTCGACCACCAACAATAACGAGCCGATGAACCGCGCGGTCACCCGCGTCGCGCAGGATCACTTTACCGGCCAGAGCGACATCACCGAGGGGCTCCTGAACCACATCGAAGTGGCGATCCGGGCCTACGACCCGTGCCTGTCATGCGCCACCCATGCCGTCGGGGAGATGCCGCTCGTGGTCGAGCTGCACGATTCGGGAGGGAACGTCCTCGAGCGGCGCGCACGGCACGCCGGCTAGGGGCCTATGCCGGAGAAGCGGATCCTTGTCATCGGGTACGGCAATCCCGGCCGGTGCGACGACGGTCTCGGGCCGGCGCTGGCTGCGCGGCTCGAGGCGCTCGGGATTTCAGGCCTCACGGTCGATATCGACTATCAGCTCACCGTCGAGCACGCCGCGATTGCGGCGGAGCACGAGGTCGTCGTTTTTGTCGACGCCGCCACCGATGCGGAGTCCGATTTCTATTTCCGCCCCGTGCTGCCCGCCCGGTCCGCCGCGTTCTCCACCCACGGCATCACACCCGAAGAGGTCCTTGCGCTCGCGCGCAGCTGCTTCAACGCGTCGCCCGAAGCCTACATCCTGGGGATTCGCGCCGACGTGCTCGACCGCTTCCAGGAGGGCCTGACGCCCGCCGCCCAGGCAAGACTCGAACCCGCGCTGCGGTACCTGCAGCAGTTCATCGCCAGGCAGCAGGAACAGGCCGAAGGACGAAAGAAATAACCAGCGGTTGGCCTGAACTTACTACGCAGCTTCGGCGAAGACACTCAAAGACACCGTCTGGATCCGGACAGGGGCGTCGCCCAGGCGCCGTCCAGACAGCGGCGTCGAGCTGCCGCACTTCACACCCCCGGCCGCGACGGGTCAGGCGAGGGGCAGCCGGACACTGAACCGGGTTCCCTTGCCCGGGGTGCTCGCGACTGAGATTGTCCCCCCGAGTCTCTCCACAACGTGACGGACGATGGACAGGCCGAGCCCCGTCCCCATTTCGCCGGTGGCTTTGGCTGCGGCCGTGCGGTAGAAGCCTTTGAAAACCCGCTCGATTTCGTTCTCCTCCATGCCGATCCCGCTGTCGACGACCCACGCTTCGAGCCAGCCATCCGCGCGGCAGGCCCCGAAGATCACCCGGCCGCAGCGCGTGTACTTCACCGCGTTGCTGAGCAGGTTGGAAAACACCCGGTCCAGGTCCGCGGGATCGGCTCGCACCATGCAGTCCCCGGCATTCATCTCTTCCACGAAGACCAACCCCTTGGATGAGGCTTGTTCCCTGGCGGTTTCGACGACCCGCTCGAGAGACTCGTCCAGGCGAACCGGGGTCAGCGATGCCGTATCGTCGATGCGTTGGGCGGCGGCCAGGTCGAGGAGGTCGCGGATCGTGTCGAAGGAGTCCTGGATGCGTCTGCGGGCGCGCGTCACAAGCTCCTGCTGAAGTTCGTTCAACGGGCCGGCGAACGGCAGTGCTTCCACGGCTCCCTGTGCGGCAGCCAGCGGGGAGCGGAGTTGGTGGTGCGTCGTGCGCGCGAAATAGACCCGCTCCTGGTCCAGGGCCTGCAGGTCGCTGTAACTGTTGGCATTCTGGATTGCGACGGCGCCGAGGTTAGCCAGGTTCATGAGCAGGTTCTGCTCCTGGTCGCCGAACGCGTGGGGCACCGCAGTATAGACTCGTATTACCCCCAGGATCCGGTTCTTCGCCTTCATCGGGCAGCAGAGCATCGAGCGCAGCCCCTCCCGACGCGCCTCTTCGCGGTATTGAAACCGCCGGTCGTCGCCGACCTCGAGCACCTGGATCACCCCCCCGCGCAGGGCCTCGGCGTCCACCCGGCTCTTGTCCACGTCGACAGGCCCCTTGTCGATGTAGGCCTGGCTCAGCCCGTAGGAGCCGCCGATGTAGAGCTTTTTCCCGCTCCTGTCGAGCAGCCTTATGAAACTGGCCTTGCCTTTCAGCAGGCGGGTGGCGTTCTCCGCGATGAGCGTCAGGACTTCCTTCACGTTCAGCGTGGAGTTCACCATCTGGCCGAGTTCGTACAGCGATTCCATTTCGTGATAGGCGCGATCCAGCGCCCGTTCCGATCGGGACAAGGCGGATTCCTTCTGCCGCAGGCGGGCCGTGATCGAAGTGGCGAGGTATGCCGTGACCACGAAAAAGAGGGCCAGGCCGCACCAGATCCGCAGTGCATCGTACGGAGGGATCTCGGTGCTCCAGGGAAGGGACTGGTAGTGCAGCAGCGGATGGGCGGCGGCGAGCAGCGCGGTCAGGGCCAGGAGCAGGCCGGCGGCGGCGGCGAGCACGTAACAGGCGCGGCGCGACAGCAGGATCGCGCCGATAATCAGGTGGAAAACAAAACTGAGGCTGACGGGGCTCCCGATGCCTCCCGTGAGGTAGACCGTGCAGGTCAAGGCCGCCCAGTCCAGACCGATCTGCAGGTGCGTCGCCCGGCGGAGCCGGTCGGGCCTCGACAGGATCCGGTGCCGGCACAGGTGCAGCACCAGGTTGTACGCCAGCACCCCCAGGGCGACCAGGGCGAGCGGGCGAAACGGGAGGGCGATGCCCAGCAGCGGACGCCCGAGCGCCGCCCCGGCGAGGATGGCGGTCCCCGCCAGCCAGCGCAACCGGATAAACCAGCCCAGGCGCTCCTGCAGTTCCTTGTCGAGAGGTAGGAGAATGGGTTCCCCGGTCACCTGATGCATGGTCCCACCATCTCGGAGACCGCCGCCGTCGGCCCGGCGGCAGAAACGCCCCCCGGTCCGCCGCGCCTCAGGAGCCCGCTCGGCGGCTCTCGAGCTTCTTCTTGAGGAGAGTCAGCAAGGTACTCGGGCTGAGCGGCTTCTGGAAAACGCCCGCCAGCCCCATCTCGCTGACATCGGCCACGGAATGCAGATAGTCGCCGGTGGAGCTGAGCATGTAGACGGGCACGGTCGTGTCGAGCGCCTGTATCTCCCTGAGAAGCCGGGTGCCCGCGTCGATCTCTTCCATCATGAGATCCAGGATCACGATGTCCGGCCGGGTCTCTTTGAACGCCTTGAGGCCGTCTTTGGCGTCGGCGGCCGTCGCGACGTTGTAGCCTCCGGACTCGAGCACTATTTTCAGCGAGAACAGGACATCAGGATCGTCGTCGATGCAGAGGATTGTATGTTTCCGGTCCTGCATTATTAAACTCCATCATGTCGGACAGGGCGGGCCCGGTGTTGCCGCGGAAACCGGGCCGGCCGGAGATGACTCCCGTATCCACACTACACTTCCGCCCTCCTTGGATCTTTCCCGCTGCAGAAGGCTGGAACCACAGCATCATAACATCGTTCCTGCTCCGGTCGGCGGTCCCAAGTTTGTTCTTGAAGTCGTCTGTGCAGGGGAGCAGTCTGGAGCCGCCTCATGTGCAACCCCTTGAGAAGGAGCCCGGGATGTCTGGCAGAGCCTCAGTCGTGGGATGCGCCGTGCTGGTATCGTGTCTCGTGCTGGCCGGTGCCGACGAAAAGGACTTCTGGTGCGCCAAACCATTCACGGAGTGGAGCGTGAAGGAAGTCGAAAAGCTCCTCAGGAACTCGCCCTGGTCCAAGCCCATCACCATCAACACGGGCATGATGGGCTGGGGTGGAGGAGGATCCGGTGGTGGGCGGGGCATGCCGCGCGGCGGGGCTGTTGCGATTGAAGACGGCGAGGTCGGAGGCGGAACCGGAGGGCGCAGTGGCGGCGAGGGTGGATCAGGGGCGAGGTCCATAGACGTGGTGGCCACCTGGTACTCGAAACCGGTGCGCCAGGCCATGGCGCGGAGCCTCACGTTGCGCCATCCCGAAGCTCCGAAGGAGCAACTGGACAAGCTGTTGAACTATCCCGATACCCCCTACTTCGATGTCCTGGTCATAGGCTGGACGGGATCTCGAGGGGACCAGGAAACCGAGATCAGGAAACTGAGAGAAGAGACCTGCCTGGAAAAGAAGAACAAGGAGAAGATCGGCGTCGCCGACATGATACTGCCCCAAGGCCGGGGTCAGCCGCTCGTGCTGCTGTTCCCGAAACAGATCGACGGCAGACCCACCGTGACCCTGGAGGACAAAGAGGTGACGCTCCGGACCAGGGTAGGCCAGAACGCCATCCGGGCAAGATTCAGGCTTGCGGACATGGTCGTCAACGGGGAGCCGGCGCTGTAAGGCGGCGTTTCTGAGCCCGGCCCGCCGCGGCCGGCAAGCCGTCAGTCGGGGCAGCACCTCAGCCGGCCCTGGGAGCGGACCCACTCCTGCAGGATGTAGTTCAGCGCGTTGGCGTCGGCCACATCCGCCTCGTCCATGTCGAGCGTGCCCGTCAGGCGGGCCAGGCGCCGCAACGCGGGGTTCTCGCGAATCATGCCCGAGGCCTCCTCGAAAATCCTCCGGTTCTCGAGATTGGCGTAGTCTGCCCGGTACGCCCCGTGCCATTTCGTCCGGTCCCGTTCGAATTCGGTGAACAGGAGGGGGGCAGTCGCCGTCATCAGGTTGTTGGGCGCAAGCCCGAGAAGCGCCTCGATGGTGCGAACGGCGCTAGCCGTGGTCAGGAAACGAGAATCGACCCGCGGTTGCTGCAGCGAGCCGGGATTGTACTTGGAAATGAACAGCGCGATGCTGCGGTGGGAGTCGACGTGGTCGCACCCGGCCTGGGCGTCGTCCTCGAGAACGACGATTGCCGTGTTCCCCCAGTAATACTCGTTGTTCGAGATGGCCTCCACGAGCATGCCGAGCGCCAAGTCGTTGTCGGCCACGTTTGCATCCGGCGTGGGACCTCCCGGTGCCACGCCCCGAGTGTGGTCGCCGCCAAGCCGGACGATGCTGAAGGCCGGGAAGGTATCCTCTCCCTTTTCGCGCTGGAGCCGGGCCACGCGGTCGAAGTCGCGCTGCCAGACGGTGAAGCGAAGAACATCGGGGAACAGCTGCTCGAAGTCCGGAAACAGGGGCTGGTACGCGTTCTTGAAGGCCAGCTTGGTGGCGATCGTCCCGCCCGTCACATTGCCTCGGTCATCGAGCGTGGCAAACAGGGGGACGGGCCAGGGATAGGGGCTCTCTTCGCCGATCCTGGGATGGACCAGATAGGAAGGCAGCCGGTCGCCCTGCCTCAGGGTGCGGATCGGCCGGTTCGGGTTCGAGCAGAACTCCCCGTACATCCTTATGGTCCCGCCGGCGGCGAGGACGCTGTCCCAGAGGTATCCACCCTGCGGGGTGTCGACGTCCGACTGGTTGTGGTCCAGCGGCACGACGTTGTTGTTCCGGCCCTCCGAGTCGTAGGTGAAATTGCTGGTCGAGTAGTTGATCTGCCACTGCTGTTCATTCCAGCCCGTGTTGATCCCGGTGGTGCTCCACGTGTGGCCGTTGAAGCTCACTTCGGCGCTGTCGAAGAAGTTGTCGTAGATGCCGAACTCGCGGGCCAGCCTGTGGTGGTTCGGCGTGAACTCCTCTCCGAAGTAGAGGCACGTTTCATCCGCCCGAGTCCCCTTGAGGTCGCCGAAGACCTGGTCGTAGGTGCGATTCTCCTTGATGACATAGATCACGTGCTTGATCGGGTTGAAGGCCAGCGACGGCCCGGCGGCGTCCAGGGATCCGGCGTCCAGCTGGGCGTTTCGCAGCGCCGCCGCCGTGAAGCGGTCGAGGTGGGCCAGCGCCTGGTCGAACCGGATCTGGTGCAGCGACCCTTTGAGCATCGTGGGGCCATAGGGCCCGGGGCGCTGGCCGGGCGGGAACGGGCGGTTGGGGCGGTTGGGTCCGGTCCCTGTGCCCTTGCCGCTGGTGAGGTAGAGGGTCTTGCCGTCCGCGCTGATCTCCGTCGTGTGCGGATACCAGAGCGTCGGGAGATACCCGAGCACCTCGTGCCGCGCCCCATCGCCTGTCGACGGGGGCACCTGCACCACCGCGACCGCGTTCAGCAGCCCGAGTGAGACCATCAGGTGTTTGCCGTCGGGCGTGAAGCTCAGATGGTTCGGCCCCGCCCCCAGGATCTTTAACTGCCGCATTTCCACCGGCCGGACGTCCAGTTCGGCGACGACCCGGCGGTACCGTGGCGAAGAGAGGTCGTTGTCGATCACGGTGACCAGATCGCTGTTCTCGACCGCCACGTAGACCGCGTTGCCGGACGGATGCATCGCCAGGTGGCTGGGGTGGCTGCTCGGTGCGGAGGCGGTGTCCTGCTGGCCGCCGACGGGAATGAGCGAGACCCTGCCGGTGGCGAGGTCGACCGCGGCGATGGCCGACCCGTTGTGCAGGCTCACGTAAAGCGTCTTGCCGCGCGGGCAGAGGGCCGTTGCGTAGGGATATTCCGCCGGCAGCGCCGGATGGCGCGGGTTGACGTGCAGATCGAACACGCGCTTGACCGAGCGGGTTGCCGTACTGAGCTCGACGGCGGCGTCGCTCAGCGTCAGCGCGGCGTAGATCAAGTCCTCTCGGGGATTCCGGGGATCCGCCGCCACCGAGATGCCGGAAGGTGTGGGCGACGGGTTGTTCAGCTTGATTCCGGCCGGGAACCGGATCTGCGACGGGTGGATCTGGATCGCGCCGGCCGGGGCCAGCCCCTCGTCGGTCACGCGGTAGATGCGGATGCCGTTTTGAGTCCGGTCGCCCAGCTTGGGGTGTTTCTTCGTCGACGCGATCGACACGTAGAGCCGGGTGCCCGCGGAGCCGAAGGCAATTCCGTAATAGGTCGTCGATATGTCGGTCGGTCCGTCGAAGTTCAGTCCCGTGCCGGGCTCGGAGGTGTCCGACAGCTGACCCGTGACCTGGTCGTACAGAGCGATCGACTTGCGAAATCCGGAAGACGGATGACCGTAGCCGTTGTTCAGGAACGCAACATAGCGTCCGTTCGGGCTGATGGCCGAGTTGATCGGAAAGGCGTTCAAGTCGGAAACGAACGTGCCCGCAGGCGGCTCGCGCAACACTTTGCCCGATGGCAGGGCCACGGTCTGCCACGGCCCGCCCTGCGGGAAAGCCGGGGCGAGGAATATCAAGGCGAACAACGGCAGCAGGAACGTCGTCAGTGTTTTCATGGCGCCCTCACAGTTATCACATCGAGGGCGCACGACGCAAACCCCGCACGACGATTTTCCGGCCGTGCGCCAGGTTTCCGGATGTGCGGCGCCAAGGCGCCCGGCACCCCAAGGCGGCGTCGAGCCGCCGCCCTCCATAACCTGCCAGGTTTAGTCTCTTGACAAGTGTCGTTATAACGACTATATTGTCCTCATGACGCCCCGTCTGAAGGAAGAGATAAAGCAGGGCAGGCCGCTCGGGAGCCTCGAAGAAGAGGTCTTCCTGAACCTGCAGCGCACGGCGGACGCCGCGCTGCGGGTGTTCGAGGAGCTGTTGAAACCCTCCCGCCTGACCCACACGCAGTACAACGTCCTCAGGATCCTGAGGGGAGCGGGTGCACAGGGATTGCTGTGCCGCGAGATCGGCGAGCGGATGATCACGCGCGACCCGGACGTGACCCGCCTCCTGGACCGGCTCGAGGCGCGCGGCCTCATCGCACGGACCCGGGAACCTCGGGATCGCCGCGTGATCCTGTCACGGATCACCCCGGCAGGGCTGCGGCTCCTCACCCAACTTGATGCGCCCGTCGCCGAGCTGCACCGCCGCAGGTTGGCCCACCTGCCGCGCAGCCGCGTCCGGAAGCTGATCGAGCTGTTGGAGTCGGCGCGGGGAAGCCGCTGATTTTGCGGCTCAATAGTTGTTAAAACGACATTCGTGTTAACGTAACACTCAACCTAAACGGAGAATGAAGATGAAGGCATTCGCTAAGGTCAAGGCCGCCGAGGGCGGCACCGGGATCAAACTGCGCAAGGCGGAGCAACGGGGCCATTTCGACCACGGCTGGCTCGACACGCGCCACACGTTCTCGTTTGCGGACTATTACGACCCGGAGCAGATGGGGTTCGGCCACCTGCGGGTCATCAACCAGGACAGGGTCCAGCCGGGCCGCGGGTTCGGCACCCACGGTCACCGCGACATGGAGATCCTGTCGTACGTGCTCGAGGGCGCCCTCGAGCACAAGGACAGCATGGGCAACGGCTCCGTGATACGTCCGGGCGACGTTCAGCGCATGAGCGCGGGGACCGGCGTGATGCACAGCGAGTTCAACCCGTCGCGGGACCACATCGTCCACTTCCTGCAAATCTGGATCGTCCCGGAGCGCAAGGGGCTGGCCCCGGGATATGAGCAGAAGCGCTTCGAACCGGAGGAAGAGGCCGGGCGGTTGCGCCTGATCGCCTCCCCGGACGGGGCCGGGGGCTCGGTCACGATCCACCAGGACGCGCGGGTATTCGCCGCGCAGCTCGGGGTGGACTCGGGCGAGGTCGTGTACGCTCCCCCGGCAGGGAGGCGCACCTGGGTGCAGGTGGCCCGGGGGGCGCTGCGCGTGAACGGGATCCAAATGAAAGAGGGGGACGGCGCGGCCGTGCAGGACGAACCCTCTCTCCGGTTTTCGGCCGCGGCGCCGGCCGAAATTCTCGTCTTCGACTTGCGTTGAGTGCGCGGGTCGGCCCGACCCGTCCCCGTGAGTTACAACCCGCGGTCATCGCGAAATACACAGGTCGAGCACGGTCCGCGTGCAGCCGCGCGCGGACCCCTCCCACCGGTCAGGCCGTTTCGATTTCCCCGGTCAAGTACAGGCGCGCCTGGCCGGAGATCTGCACGCGTTCTCCGGCCACCCGGCACCGCAGCCAGCCGCGCCGCGCCGAGAGCTGTATCGCGGAAAGTTCGGTTTTGCCCAACCTCCCGGCCCAGTAGGGAGCGAGGCTCGTGTGGGCCGACCCGGTGACCGGATCCTCCGGCACGCCGGACTGGGGGGCGAAGAAGCGCGAGACGAAGTCCGACTCCTGCCCCCCGGCGGTCACGATGATGCCGCGGGCGGGCACCTGCGCCAGCAGGCCGAAATCCGGCTTCATGTCCTCGATGTCCTGCTGCGCGCCGTACACCAGCAGGTAATCGCTCCTGCCCATCCAAAACTCGAGCGGCCAGGAACCGAGCGCCTGCGCCAGGTCCTCGCGGGGCGCCGTCCGGGAGACGATGTCGGCCGGGAAGTCGAGCGTCAGGCGGTCGCCCGTCCGTGACACGCCCAGGACGCCGCTGCGCGAATCGAACTCGAGCACATCCGCCCCCGGATCCGCGAAGCGGAATATTGCGTACGCGGTGGCCAGGGTGGCGTGCCCGCACAGATCGACCTCCAGGGCCGGGGTGAACCACCGAATGGCGCAGCGGTCTCCGCGCTGCACGTAGAAAGCGGTCTCCGACAGGTTGTTCTCCATCGCGATGCGCTGCATGACGGCGTCCGGGAGCCAGTCCTGTAGGGGACAGACCGCCGCCGGGTTGCCGTGAAACAGCTTGTCGGTGAAAGCGTCGACCTGGTACATGGGTATCTTCACGTCGTCACCTCGTCATGATGGGCCTCGGACGCTTCCGCGGTTCACGCGCGCCCGTCGGCCGGAGGACACTCATGCGGCGCGCACCTGCCGGGTGCGGCGCGTGCGCGCCCGCCCGCCGGCCACGACCAGCAGCGCCGCGAGCCCAACGCAACCGCCGGCCAAGGCGTCGCCGGTCCGCGCATAGATCGTGTTCCCCGGACCCATTTTCACGCTGGCCGCCAAGCGCGCCCCGGGGCCGCGGCCGCTCTCGGAAACGGCGACCGCGCCGCCCCGGCTGTCGGTCACGCTCAGCAGGCCGTCTTCGGCGCAGCGGGCGACCGCATATCCCCCTTCAATGCCGCGCAGCCAGGCCATCTGCGCGTGGAGGCGCCCGTCTTTGCCGAAGTCCCAGGCCGGGACCAGCAGGAGGCCCGTGCCGGCCTGCGCATAGCGCCGGCCGAGCGCGGGGAAATCCATGTCTTTGCAGATCGCCACCCCCAGGCGCCCGGGGAGTGCGACGATCTCCGTGCCTGCCTGATAGTCCTGGCCGGGAATGTGGTGCTGCTTGACGTACTGGGCGACGTATTCGCCCGACCGGGAAATGACGTCGGCGACGTTGCGGTGCGTGCCGTCGGCAAGCCATTCATCGAATGCGGCGACCACCTGCACCCGGTTCCTGCGCGCGGCTTGCCCCAGGATGCTGCGGGCCTCCGCGGCCCATTCCGGCCGGAGCGTCACGAACGCCTCCGGCAGGAGGACCAGTTCCGCGCCCCCGGCCGCCAGGGACGTTATGGTCTGCGCGTACGCGCCGACCCCGTCCATGGCCACCTGCCGATCCCGGGTGCCGTACCGGGCGCGGTTGCCGTTGGCGGCGCCCATGCCAATGCGGACGGAGGGCGCGTCGCCGGCGCGCAGGAGCACGGCGATGCCGAAGGCGAGGCACGACGCCACCGCGAAGGCGGGGACCAGGACATAGCCCGGGCGCAGTGGCTTCGAGCGAAGCGCCAGGGCGATCCCGGACGGGACCAGCGACAACAGGAAGGTGATCGCCGCCATGCCCGCGACGCTCGCCACCTGGGTCAGCGCGAGGAAGGGAACCTGCGAATAAGCGACGCTGAGAAAGGTCCCGTGGGGGGACACGAGCGAAAACAGATACTCCCAGGCGGTCCAGAGGGCAGGGAAGAGCAGGACGCCCGCCGCGGGGGGCAGGGCCGGCGCGAGGCGCCCGGTGCACCAGGCGGC
Organism: uncultured Acidobacteriota bacterium; assembly: GCA_963773605.1. Taxonomy (GTDB): domain Bacteria; phylum Acidobacteriota; class UBA6911; order UBA6911; family UBA6911; genus CAVZBT01. The sequence continues at coordinate 1,335,138 of CAVZBT010000012.1, read as the reverse complement.
CCCGGCGAATGCGGCGGCCGGGACGGCCAGGGCCGCAAACAGCATCGGCGCCGGCACCAGGCCGGCGTAGACCGGCACGAGGCTGATCTCACCCAGGAAGAATGCCGCGAAGGCCACCACGAGGACGCGCCGCGGGCTGGCCGAGCCCAGTGCGTACCCTAGCACGGGGGCGGGGGCGAGCCACGCCAGCGGCCAGACGGTTCCCAGGTTCGTGGAGAAAAAATAGAGCACTGCGCTCGCCGCAACCGTAATCAACGCGATCATGCGCCTACTCCCGACGGCGTCTCGAGCCCTGGACCAGGCTGACCAGTTCCCTGAGCGCCTGCAGTTCGCCCCCATCTTTGAAGCTCGTGCGGAACCACTGCTCGACTTTCGCCTTGTCCGCCGCGGCCCGGGAGGTGCGCGCCGAATATGAGCCAATTCTCTTGAGCGCCTCGTCGGCCTTGGACGCCGCTCCCATCCGGTCGTAAGCGAGCATCATGAGGTAGTCCTGGATCCGGAAGTCCGGATCGCCCGGCCGCCCCGTACCCAGCCGCACCGGGTATTCCTTTGACCCTTCGAGCCGCTTGAGCGCCTCCTCGGGGCGCCCTTTTTTCATGGCCTCCAGCGCCAGGCAGATCTGGCACTGGACGTACAGGTCGTGCACGTCGCGCTGGCCTTCGAACGGCAGGATGGTGGCGTTCTCCAGCACCGCGTAGCACTCCCGGTACTTGCCGTTGTTCAGGTAAGTCCGCGCGAGCAGGATCTTGATGAGGTCCTCGTCCGGGAAGCGCCGGGAGGCCTCGATGGCCATCTTCATGGCCTTCTCGTGCATGCCGCGCTCGACATAGTAATTGGCCAGGTGGTGCCAGTTTCTCCAGTCTTTCTGGTCGACGGCGAGCGCTTTCTCGAAGTCGGCGAGCGCCTTGTCGGGGCTGGCACCCTGCTCGAGCCAGGCGCGGCACACGTAGGCGGGCGCATAGTCGGGTTGGCTGCCGCATTCCGACAGCATTTTCAGCGCCTCATCCTGCCGGCGCAGCCCCCAGTAGACCAGCCCGAGATAGTACTTCGCCTGCCAGTCGCCCGGGCGCGCGTGCGCCGCCCACTCGAAGACGGGGATAGACTCCTCGCGGAACGGGAACACGAGGTAGGGCGAAAGAGCCGTGGCCTGACCGAGCCTCTCCCGGCTCTGCTCCGGGGAATTCTCGCGCAGCAGATACGCCTGCCAGTACCGGACCGTCGCCTGCTCCGGGGCCGCGTCCAGCACCCGCAGGGCGTCGTCGGTCAGGTTGAGGTCGACGTAGTGCATCGCAATCTCGAGGTAGGTCTCGTGCGGAATTTCGTTGCGGATCATCGACTTGAAGTGGTCGAGCTTCGCGGCATCCGGGTCGAGCAGGTACTGTTCGAAGCGCGCGAAGTGATTGAGCGGGTCGATGGCCAGGATCCGGCTCAGCATGTCCTGCGCCTTCTGCGGTTCCTTGAGCCGCCGGTATGCGGTGCTGAGGACTTCCTGCGCCTTGATGTTGCGGGCGTCGTAGTCGAGCGAGCGCTGGAGGAATTCCAGGGCGCGCGCAGGATTCCCCTCCATCAGGTAGATCTCGCCCAGCTGGCAGTAGGCGCCGGACCGGTACTTCATCGACCGCGCGGCCCACCCGAGCGTCTCCTTGGCGTCGACCAGGTTGCCGAGCCGGCGGGCGATGACGCCGTAGATGTAGTTGGCGTCCGGGTCGTACATGACGTAGTCGAGCGCCTTGGAGGCGTAATCCGAGCGCCTTCTGGTACTCCGCCCGCCGGCAGTAGAGCTCGGCCACGCGCGTCAGGGCGCGGACGTGCAGCGGCTCGCGCTTGAGGCACTCCAGGTACTTCTGGAGCGCCAGTTCGTAGTTGCGGGCCTTCTCCTCGCGCTCGGCGTTCTGGTAGAGCCCCTCCAGCGTGCTCTCGTCGTAGTTGCGGAAGTTCTGCGGCCGCTTCAGGAGTTCGTCGGCGGGGTCGTCCGTGTAGGACAGCTTGTCCCCGATCTCGACGCGCAGAGTCCCCCTTCTTCACCGCGGCCGGAACGCTCTTCTCCCAGACCTCCATCGGCTTCAGGACCAGGCGCTCGCGGAAGATCTCCTTGCCGGCGGCGCGCACCACGATGTTTTCGTCGATGTTCTGCAGGGCGCAGAAGGCGAGGGTGATGGCGCCGCCCGTGTTGCGCGCGTTGAGCGCGCCGTACGGCGTGGCCTTCACCATCGGGCCGATTTTCTTGTAGGGGAACCAGACTTCGCTCCACTGGTCGGTCGTGTAAGGGGCGAAGAACTCGTGGTCGTTCTGGTCGAGCAGGCGCCCGTTCTGCGGTTCGAAGTACGGCCCGTCGTTGTCGGTCAGCAGGGTCTCCCAGATGGCCCCGGCGCCCGAAAGCGGCCAGCGGAAGAACTTCTGCCCCGGCACGTCTTCGTGCATCGCCCAGTGGCCGTAGCCGAACTGGGAATCGTGCCAGTAGCCGCCGGAGAAGTCGTTGAAGGCGCCGTGGATGAAGAAGCTGCCCTCGTCGCTGTCGTCGTGGTCCTTGTAGAGGGCGAGGTTGCGCTCGCCCTTCATGGGCCAGGGCCGTTCGGGCACGTCGTAGTTGTGGCCGATGTACTTCGTCCCGGGGAAGATGAACTCGAGGTCCTGGCCGAGCTTGTTGGCCGCGTTCATCCACACGTAGTAGGACTGGTTGAGCGGCTGCGGGTTGTACCAGAGCGCACGCGATTCGAAGTAAGCCTTGTCCGGGGGGAGGACGAACTCCACGCGCCACTGGGTGCGCGACGGGAGGTCCATCGCGCCGACGAAGCAGCTGACGCTGCCGTCGGGGTTCTTGCGGTAGAGATAGTCGACCGGGGTGGCGGTGGCGGGCGTGTGGCCGACGATGCCGAAGTTCAGCTCGATGCCGCCGGAGGTCCAGGGGCCGCGCAGGGCGATGTGCCGGTACTTGCGCACGTGGTTGAAGTAGATGAACTCCTTGCCCGTGCTCTTCTCGATGGCGCCGATCAGCTTGCCCCCCTTCGGCCGGCAGGACGAACGCCCGGATGTACGGGTTCTCCAGCCGGACCACGTTCCAGCTCTGGTCGGTGCCGGTGTAGCTGAGTTTGTCGAAGAAGAAGTAGGGGTAAAGCCTCGGGCCTTTTCCCCACATGCTCGATCGCGTCATGATGGGCGCGGGGTCGGGACCGGAGAAGGGGTACGTCTTGAAGACCTGCCTTCTCCTCCTGGACAGTCGCCTGCTGGCAAAAGAGGCACACGGACAGTGCGAGCATTAACGGCACCGCGGCAAGAATCCGCTTCATGATGCATCCTCCCGGTTGGGTACTGTTCTACCACAAAAAAGCGGGTGTGGGGACGGACCGAGCTAAGCTCATTTAAGCCAGTCACTTATGAAAAAATCGGCCCCAAAACGGGTCTTAATCGAGGTTTTTGGGGCCGAAAATCGAGAATAAGACCCTGAACCGGCGGGCGTAGGGAAAGATGCCGGGAACACTGCGTTGTTGGCCGAAAATGCCCTCAAAAAATCGAAATAAGGCATCTTTCGACACCATAAATTCCGCTAACCATTTGCTATAACGATGGTTATTCTGGTCCGTCCCCCTTGGCGCGCATCGAATCGGCGACGATGTAGGCCAGCAGGAGAGCAAACATCACGAGCCCGGTGATCTCCCCCGCCCTCGACTCGGCCCAGTGCGCGTTGGCGGCGTACCAGTTCAGCGGCAGGCCGAACTCCGCGGCGCCGAAACGCAGGAACGCGTTGAGCACGCCGAACAGCGAGCCCCCTGCGATGAATCCCGAGGCGATGAGCGTTCCGCGCGAAAGCCGGGCGTCGTTCACTTTCGCGTCTTTCGACCGCGTCGACACCCACCAGGCCGCCAGCCCGCCGAACACCAGCGGCACGTTCAGTTCCTGCGGGATGTACATGCCGAGCGCGAAGGCGAGCGGCGGGATCTTCAGGACGGTCAGCAGCAGCGCGATCACCGCCCCGACGATATAGAGGAGCCACGGGGTCGGCGCCTGAGACATCAGCGGCTGGATCACGGCCGCCATCGCGTTGGCCTGGGGCGCGACCATCGCGCCTTCTCCCGTGAAGCCGAACGTACGTTCCAGGATGATGATCACGCCCCCCACCGTAGCGGCCGAGACCAGCACGCCGAGAAACTTCCAGGTCTCCTGCTTCCGGGGCGTCGAGCCGAGCCAGTAGCCGATCTTCAGGTCGGTGATGAACCCGCCAGCCACCGACAGGGCCGTGCAGACGACGCCACCGATGATCAGCGCGCTGACCATTCCCGACGTGCCGGTCAGGCCGATCTGGACGAGCACGATCGACGACAGGATCAGCGTCATCAGGGTCATGCCCGAGACCGGGTTGGTGCCGACGATGGCGATCGCATTTGCCGCGACGGTCGTGAAGAGGAAGGAGATCGCGACCACGATCAGCATGCCGATCAGGGCATGGGTCAGGTTGAAGACGACGCCTCCGTAGAAGAAAACCAGGATCAGAAGGGCCGTCAGGATGATCAGGAGCAGGTTGAAGCCCATCCGCAGGTCGGTTTGAGTGCGCGGCGCGTCTTCGCCGGCGGCAGCGGACTTGTGTACGATTTCCGCCCAGGCGAGGCGGAACGCGCCGGCGATGATCTTCGAGGAGCGCAGAATGCCGACGATGCCGGCCATGGCGATGCCGCCGATGCCGATCGGCCGGACATACAGGCGGAAGATTTCCTCGGCGGTCATGGCGGAAATCAGCTTCGTCGCGTTCGCCCCGAGCGGCACGGTCAGGCCGCTGCCGATCTCGAACACCAGTGGCACCAGCACCAGCCAGGACAGGAACGACCCCGCGGCGATGATCGTCGAGTACTTCAGGCCGATGATGTAGCCCAGCCCGAAGACCATCGAGGAGATGTTCAGGCGCAGGACGAGCCTGTATTTGTCGGCCAGCACGGCCCCGGCGCCGAACATGCGCGACGTGATGACCTCCGACCACCAGCCGAAGGCGCTGAAGGCGAAGTCGTACAGCCCGCCCAGGAGGCCGCTGACCGCGAGCACCGCCGCCTGCCGGCCCCCTTTCTCCCCCGCCACCAGGATCTCGGTCGTTGCGGTCCCTTCGGGGAAGGGCAGCCTGCCGTGCATGTCTTTAACGAAGTACTTCCGGAACGGTATCAAAAAAAGGATGCCGAGAAACCCTCCCAGCGCCGACGCCGCGAAGGCCTGGAAGAAACTCGTCGGCAGCTTGAGAATATAGAGGGCGGGCAGCGTGAAGATGGCGCCGGCGACCACCACGCCGGAGCAGGCGCCGATCGACTGGATGATGACATTCTGGCCCAGGGCCTCCTGCCGCCCGAACACGGCCGAGATCCCCACGGCCAGGATGGCGACCGGGATGGCGGCTTCGAAAACCTGTCCGATCTTCAGGCCCGAGTAGGCCGCGGCCGCCGAGAAGAGCACGGCCATCACCAGCCCCCATCCCACCGACCACGGCGTCACCTCCCGCGGCGCGCTCTCGGGCGGCATGATCGGGAGGTATTCCTCCCCGGGTTTCAGCTCCTTGTAGGCATTGTCCGGCAAGCCCTTTGCTTTTTCGTGCTCCATGGCGGCGGCTCCGTGTGGTCTGGTGCGGGCAGGTTCGTCAACGGGACTTCTCGACCCAGATGCGGGCCAGTGCGAGAACGGTTTCGACCGACTTGTTCATGGCCTCGACCGACAGCCACTCCGTCGGGCCGTGGAAGTTCTTTCCCCCGGTGAAGATGTTGGGCGTGGGCAGCCCCCGCTCGGTCAGGCGCGAACCGTCGGTCCCGCCGCGGATCGGGACCCAGCGCGGTTCCAGCCCGGCCTGGCATGCAGCCTCCCACAGGTAATCGAGCACGCGGGTGTCCTCTCCCATGTGGTCCTTCATGTTGCGGTACTGCTCGATAATGTTCATCTCGATGCGCGCCTCGGGATGGAGTGGCCGGACCTCCGCCACGATCTGCGCCAGCCTCTGCTCGAGCAGGTCGAGGCCGGGGGTGTGGAAATCGCGCAGCAGGACCTTCAGGGTGGATTTCGCCTCTTCGCCCTGGAGCACGTGCGGGTGGATGTAGGGCTCGTACTCCGCGGTCGCCTCGGGCGCGACGTCCCGGGGCATGCGCACGATGATGTCGCCCATGGCGCGCAGTGAATTGACCATGATCCCCTTGGCTTTCCCCGGGTGGATGTTGCGGCCCACGACCGTGATCACCGCGAGGTTGGCGCTGAAAGTCTCCTGGTTCAGCTCGCCGGCCGTCTCCCCGTCGATCGTGTAGGCGAACGCCGCCCCGAACTCCGCGACGTCGAAGTGCCTCGTCCCGCTCCCGACCTCCTCGTCGGGGGTGAAGGCGAGCTTCACCTCGCCGTGCGGCAGCGACGGGTCGGCGAGGAGCGTTTGTGCCGCGGTCATGATGATCGCGATGCCAGCCTTGTCGTCGGCGCCGAGGAGCGTCGTGCCGTCGGCGGTGACAATCGTATTTCCCACGTTGTCGAGCAGCTCGGGATTCTCCGACACGCGGATCACCACCTCGGGATTGCCCGGCAGGACGAGGTCGCCGCCCGGGTAGCTCTCGATCACCTGCGGATTGACGCCGGCGCCGCTGAAGGAAGGCGAGGTATCGACGTGGGCGATCAGGCCGATCGGCGGCACCCTCCCCCGCGCCGGATCGCCGGGCGGGAGGTTGGACGGGAGGGTCGCTAGGACATAGCCGTGGGCGTCGATGCGCGCGTCCTGGATGCCGAGCTCCTTCAGCTCATGGACGAGGAGATTGAGGAGGTCGAACTGCTTCCCAGTGCTGGGATACGTGTCCGAGTCGTCCCTGGACTGGGTGTCGATCCTGGCGTATCGGAGAAAGCGCTCGAGCGCGGTCTGGTTCATCGGGGGCCTCGTTGTGCACGGTGCGCATGCATTTGTATCGCGGGACGCTCCGGCGGACAAAGCGAAATTGGCGGACCACCGCAAACCGTCCGACGAGCTCCGACCCGCATCGGCTGCCCGGCCATGCGACCTCCGGATGCACACCCTTTCCCGATCCCCTCGCGGCGCGACGCCGGCGCGCGCTCTTTCAGGGTTTTGTCCGCGCGGCGTCGATTCTGAAGGTCTGCAGGCCGGCGCCGTGCGCCCAGAACCGCTCGTTCTCGACAGCAGTTTCGCCTGGCCTGCGCGGCCGCCCCTCGGGCATTCCGGACGCGCCCGGCAACTCGAAGTTCGCCCCCACCTCGAAGTGCGTCGCATCGATGACCCGATACTGGTAGGGCCGGCCCGTAACCCGGTCGACCTTCTGCTCCACAAAAGTGCCCGGATTGATGTCGCAGGCGCCGAGCGATTCCGGCAGGCTCCCCTTGTTGGAGTAGTACCGTTCCACCTGCCTGCCTATGGCCGCCAGGTCCTGAACGCGCTGACGGTCCTGTGCCAGCAGGCGCGCCTTCATCGGACTGCCGGCGAACCAGAACGCGACGCCGAGCACCACAACGACCGCCGCGACAAGTGCGGTCAGACCGAGCCTTGCCGGGCGCGCCGGGCCGGTTTCGACCGGCGGCGCCACCTCGTCGCGACGCAGCTCGCGGAAGTAATAAGCGAAGGCTCCGCCGGCCAGAAGCGCGACGACCGTCGCCTTGAGGCCGAACCGCAGCGTGACCTCGCCCTCGAGGAAGCGCAGGATCAGGGCGATCAGATCGATCACGACCGAGGTCGAAGCCACAAACAGGGTCAGATACGTCAGCCAGCCGCGCACCGGCGAGGTCCGCTGGCCCGGATTTCGCGCGGTTTCCCCCGCGACGACCGAGCACATGAACAGGAAGATCGGAAACGCCACGACCGTGGAGGCGATGCCGTAGCGCAACGACACGATGGATGTCTGCGCCGTTTCGGCGGCCTGCGGCAGGAACAGGTCGATCAGGTTGAACAAAATCGAACCAAGCTGAAAGGCAGCCGTGTACAGCGTGGCGAACAGCATCAGCAGAAGGAAGGCCTCTCTGGGCGAAGTCGAAACGCGCTTCCGGGGCACCGGCAGCGGCAGGTCGCTCTCCACGTAGACGTCGAGCGCCGCGGCAATCTCCTTCCGGGCCCAGCCCGCTTTCTCCAGGGCGCCGGCGATGTCCTCCCGGGAAACGCCCCGGGACAGCGCGTCATGAACGAAACCTGCGATAGTCTGATTCATGGGACGTTCACCTCCGAAGAAATGGAGAACCTCATCGCCTACCTGAAGGCTGCCAAGTTAGTAGCCGACGTTCCGGGACTCTTTGAGCTCTTCGGGTCTTCGAGGCGAGCCTGGTTCCGTGGCCGCTCTTTGCATCACGGCCTCGCGTCACATCCCGTTCCTGTTCTTCACGTGCCGGTGAAACCACTCGAACGTCTCGGCCAGCACGGCGCTCGACCACCTTTTGCCTATGCGTTGACCTCGCGGATGACCCCGAGCGGGCCGATCAGGAAGTGAACCAGCGCGAGCGCGATCAGGTAGGCGAAGGCGCAGAAGGCGAAGATCGGCGCGAACGAGAGATTCTGCACGATCCAGCCGATGCTCCACTGCGTGACGGCGCCCACGACGGCGCCCAGCGCCCCCCCGAGGCCCGACACGGTCCCGACCACGGTCTTCGGGAACACCTCGGCGGGCAGAATGATGTTCCCCCACGCCGCATGGCCGAACATGATGGCCGTCATGATCGCGACGGCGACCGCCGGGCTGCCGACCCGCGTGACCATGAGGCAGAGCGCGGGCATGGCCAGCGACACCGCGAGCATCGTCCCCTTGCGCGCCCGGTTCAGCGGCCACCCCCGCGCGATCAGCCAGCGCGGGATGCCGCCGCTCGCCAGGTTGCCGAGTGTGAGCGCCACGAACGGGATCCAGAGGTACACCCCGACGTCGGCAAGGTTGAAACCGCGCTCGCGCTGAAAGTACTGCGGCGTCCAGAAGAACAGGAAATAGGAAATCGGGTCTGTCAGAACGCGCGCCAGCACGCAGCCCCAGGTCTCCGGCATTCTCAACAGCCGTCGGACCGGCACCCGGCCCGGCGCCTCGGCCGCCGTCGCCGCGCCGGCGTCCGAAAGGATGAGCTCCTTCTCTTTCGCGGTGATCCAGGGATGGTCCTGGGGTAGCCGGTAGAGCGCGGCCCACACGGCCACCCAGATGAAGCCGACAGCCCCGGTCGCGACGAAGGCCCAACGCCACCCCCAGGTGAGCGCGATCCACGGCACCAGCAGGGCCGCGAAGGCCGACCCGAGAGAAGTACCAGCGTTGAAGATGCCGACCGCCAGCGCGCGCTCCTTCAGGGGAAACCACTCCGAAACGGCCTTGACGCCGGCAGGGAAGTTCACCGGCTCGGCGATCCCGAGCATGAACCGGAAGATAGAGAAGTGCAGCGCCGTCCGCGCCAGGCCGTGCAGCATGTTGACCACCGACCACCCGGAGACGAAAATCATCAGCCCCAGGCGGCTCCCTATGGAATCGACGAGCCTGCCGCCGACGGCGTACATGATCGCGTAGCTGATCAGGAACGACGAGGTGATGCGCGAATAATCCACGGCGCTCAGGCCGAGTTCGCGCTGGATCGTGTCGGCCAGGACCGACAGGGTTTGGCGGTCCAGGTAATTCAGCTCGGTGGAGAGGCACAGCAGTATGACTATGTACCAACGCAGGTGTGGAATGGCGCGTTTTTTCATAGTTGCTATCCGCGAGACCGGGCCATCGGCGGATTGTTATCACGGTGCGCCCGCAGCAGGCAACGAATTAGTGGTGGGCCGGTCAGCCCGCGAGAACGCCGGGCCGCGTTCGAGCCGCCGCGACCCACTCGGCCCACATCGTGATTGACCACCCGATCCACGGGGGCCTACCATTTCAATGACTCCTTCGCAGGAGCACCATGTCCATTCTGCTTGGGGCGGCGATCGGCTCGGCGGCGGGCCTCATTGTTTCGAGCTGGCAGGGGTTCAAGGACCCGCCCTGGGAAGGTTTCTATTTCGGGAAATTTCTCCGCAGCATCGTGGTCGGCGCCGTGGCCGGGGTTGTGTTCGCCTGGGCGGCCGCCGCGGGCAGGATCGCCGTCGATAACCTCGGGGTGCTTGCGTTCGCCATCGTGGCCGTGGAAAGAGTGTTCGGCGAGGCCTACAAGGGCTTCTTCCGGAGAAGCGCGCATGCCGAGTACTTCAAGCTCCTCCGCAGAATAGGCGTCCCCGCGTCGGTCTATCCGGTCAAGCTGCTCACGGGCATCGGGTTTATGGTGGGCGCGTACTGGCTCTTCCGGCTGCTGGCGTTCTGGCTGGCCCGGATGGCCGGTCGTTTCGATTCCCTGTTCGTGCCCGGCCTGCTGGTCGGTCTCGGCGGCGGGCTGCTCGTTGCGATCGGGGGTGCCCTGAAGGATTCCCAGTTCGAAGGGTTCATCCCGGCCAAGTTCGTCCGCAGCCCGATCGTCGGGGCACTCTCCGGCGTGCTGTTCGTCCAGTTCTCGAGGACTTGGTTGCTGGTGGCCCTGGCGGTTGTCGGCGGGGAGCGGGTGGGGGTGGAGCTGTACAAGACCTTTCTCCGGCGCCAGGTGCGGGGCATCCACGCGGGGAAGCCGCTCCGCTACCCGGAGTGGTTCGCGCGGCGGCCGATCTTTGCCGTCTCCTACGGAGTCGCCGTGGCAGTCTGCGTCTTCCTGCTCGTCGCGTGATGGGCTCCCGGCCCTCGGACAGACCGCACTTCACCTCTTTCAGGTACTCCGATAGACTTACCTGTATCGGACACCAGTCGAGGGCCTCTCGGGTGCGCCCGGCAACGGGCGGGCGGCCGACTCGACGGGGGGGAGAGTGTGTATGTCCAAAGAACTTCAGATCACGGCCAAGCCACAGGGAAACGCCGCGCGGGAGTCCCGGCAGGAGTCCGCGCAGGCCGAGGCGCTTGCAGAGCAGGCGCGGGTCCTGGCGCTGCTGTACGACATCGGCAAGGAACTCACCTCCATCCTGGCCGTCGACGAGCTGCTCCGGGCCGTCGGGGAGCGGGTGAGGGCCCTCGTGGAGTACGACCTGCTCAGCGTGCTGCTGCTCAACCAGGAAACGGGGAGGCTCGAGCATTCGCTGTCGCTCCGGTACGACCAGCGGATACTGCTGCGCACGACGCTGGCGCCGGGCGAAGGGCTCTGCGGCACGGCCGTGCTGGAGCGCACGCCAATCCGGGTCGGCCGCGTGAAGTGCGACGCCCGGTACATCCGCTGCGAGAGCGGCCTGCCCGTGGAGTCGGAGCTGGTGGTTCCCCTGATCGCCAAGGATCGGGTGCTCGGGGTGCTCGATCTCGAGAGCCTGCGTCCCGACGCGTTCACCGCGGAACACGAGCAGACGCTCGTCACCCTCGCCTCCACCGTGGCGATCGCGCTGGAGAACGCGTTCCTGTACGACGAACTGCGCCGGACCGAGCAGCGCAGGAAAGAGGACCTCGAGCGGGCGCGCGACGTGCAGCGGCTGCTGCTGCCCCGGTCGGTACCCCACGTTCAGGGACTCGACCTCGCGGCCCTCTACTACCCCGCACTCGAGCTGGGAGGCGATTTCTACGATTTCCTCCCGTACGGGGACGGCCGGGTCGCAATCGTGGCCGGCGACGTCGCGGGGAAGGGCTCTGCGGCGGCGCTGCTGGCGTCGCTCGGGATCGGGATCCTGCGCGAACATGCGATCCACCTGTCTTCCCCCCCGGCGGAGATGCTGGCCGATCTCAACGGTCACCTGCAGGGGACCGGGAGCCAGGGGCGGTTTATCGCGATGGCCTTCGCGGTCTACGATTCCGCGACCCGCGAGCTGTCGCTGGCCAGCGCCGGCTTCCCGCAGCCGTTACTTGTCCGGCGGGGGAGCGTAACGACGATCAACGTGGCGGGGCTGCCGCTCGGGCTCTTCCCAGACTCCGCCTACGACGCGGTGCACCTGCGGCTGGAGCCCGGCGACGTCGTGGTGTTCTGCTCGGACGGCATCCACGAGCAGACGAACGGCCTGGATGAGGAGTTCGGGCTGGAACGCCTGGTGGCACTGCTGGCGGGGACCGGGCAGTGTGCCGGCGCGGAGTGGATCGCCTCCGAGATCATACGGGCTCTCGACGAGCATGCCGGCAGCCGCACCAACTGCGGCGACTGCAAGGACGACCGCACCATCGTGGTGCTGCGGGTGCAGTAGTATGGAATGCGGCAGTTCGACGCCGCTTTCGCCGTGTGACTGAGGCTGGGTAGGTTCCCCCGACGGCGCCTCGGCGCCGTTGGGCCTGTGAGAGAAGGTTGAGGGTTGCCGGGACCGAATGAGCCCCGGCCCGACCCTTTTTCGCGTCCATTTCCAGGCACCCAGGCGCCGGGCTGCGGCTTCAGGACAACCCGGAAAGCGCGCCGAGGCGCCGCACTCATGGCTCAGTGGTGCATCAGGCGCAGCGCGAGCTGCGGCACGAAGGCCAGCAGCCCGAAGCGCAGCACGCGCCCCAGGGCCCCCAACAGCAGGAAACGCCCGAAGTGCACCCGGAAAGCTCCAGCCAGCACGGTGATCACGTAAAAAGGCGGAATGCCGACGGCGGAGCTGAGGAACACGAGTGCTGCCGGCCTGGAAGGTGACTTTTCGAACCGCCCTCTCCAGGAGTCCACTGTCCTGCCGACTCTTCCGGTCTGCAGTCCCAGGCCCCTTCGTCCCGCCCAATAGAGCCCGCACTTGCCGGCCATCTGCCCTGCCGTGGTGAGCAGGACCAGGTTGGCCAGGTCGAACGGCGAGCGCGCGAAAGCGGCCAGCGAGAGCAGCAGGACCTCGCAGTTGACCCATGGGAGCAGGGCGCTGACGACCGACAGGCCGAAGCACGACAGGTAGATTCCGGCTCCGCTCACCTCGATCCAGCCTTGCATGGCACACCTCCGGCGCTCGCCTGCTGGGTGACGGGACCGGCGTCGAGCCGCAGCTCGGCCTCGAACCACCAGCGCGGGCGGTACACGATCCGGACCGGCATTCCGGCGGCGGGGCCGGTCGTGCTGTAGAGGATGGAGAAGCTGTTGATCTTCCCGGTCGACAGGTTGCGCGCCTCGAAGTCGCTTTCGATGGCGTCCTTGTATGTGCGGCCGTTTACGCGCGTTTCAGGCAGCCCTCGGCTGGAGGTCCGGGTCAGCTCGAAAAGGCACGCGTCGTACACGTAGGTTCTTCGGGACTTCGTCGGGGCGACGGTCCCGCCCATCTGCCGATAAGCGGCGACGCTTTCGTCCAGCATGCTCTTGACGGCGAATAGGAACCCGGGTTCGGTCCCCTCGGGGATAACCCTGGTCTTGGCGGGCGTGACGCCTTCGGGCAGCATGCAGATCAGCGCGTGGAGGTCGCGGAAGGTGAAATCCTCCTTGAGCGGCATGCGGGTGACCACGCTGTGAGCGACGCGGCCGTCCACCCCCCCGCGTATCGCCTTGAACAGGTGTGTGGCCCCAGGCTGCGTTATCCCGGCCTTCGCCTGCTCGATCGACTGCTCGTCGGCTGCGGTCATTATTCCCAGCAGCTCGGCGGATGTGCCGGCTCTGCGCTCGGCCACGTAGCCCCACCGGTTGACGCGCATCGGTGCGCGGGCAGGGTCGGAGCCGATGAGCAGCTCCAGCGCGCGACCGCCGTCGGCGTCACGGGCGGAGGCGATGCGCGCGCCGCCGACATCCTCCCGGTTGATCCAGAACACCAGCAGACGGACGCGGGCGGTCAGCGTGTAGCGCCACTCGTCCATGGCCCCCGCCAGGGGCAGCGCGCCCGCTCCGCTTCGGGCGCACTCAGGCGCGAACGGCGCCCCGGGTGATGGCTGAGCGCCGCGTGCGGAGGAAAGGGCCAGGCACCACAAAACCAGCAGGAAATTGACCAGACTGTGCTTCGTCATGACGGCCTCCCGTTCGATCAGCTCAAGCGCAGCCAAAGAGCGACATACAGCACCCAGGTGGCGGCGTACGGCGGCAGGAACTGGCGCCGGCGCGTTATCCACTCCTGGAAAGGACCGGTGAGGGACTTGAACTTGCCCGGGGTGTAGTTGCGCGCGAGGATCTTGAACAGCAGCTCGTTGAACATCCGCATGCTTCCTATCGAAGCCAGCAGCAGGAACGCGAGGTCCGTCGTGTGGCACGAGGCGATCAGGCCCCCGAGCGCCCCGAAGGTCGGGCTTTTGAGAAACTTGACGAACGAGAAACCTTCGATCGTCCCGTCCTTGTATGCTCCGGCGATGGCTTCGGCGACCCCGATCCCGCCGCCCACGATAAGTCCCGTCAGCGCCGCGGGGAGCGAGTGCGGCAGCAGTCCGAACAGCCGGTAGCAGCCGTAAATCCCGCCGAGGAAACCCGCGCCCATCAGGAGGCGCAGGAGCGGGTTGTGCACGACCCCGACGACCCAGTGGATCTGGGTAGGGATGCGGTAGTCCTCCTGCGGTTCGACACGCAGGAACAGCTTCCAGAACTCGGTGATGATGCGTGCCAGCGCAAACACCGACAAGTAGATAACGAACACCGTCTGGCCGTCGGCGAGGTGCAGCCCCGCCAGCAGCACGGTCACGGCGACCGCGCAGGCCAGTTCCCTCACGAAGCGGCGCAGAAGAAAATTCTCGTGGGGCGAGTCCTTGTAGGCCCCGTACAGGGCCGCGTGCAGCCCCGCCGCGAGGCCCACCAGCACGACGAGGGCGACACCGAAAAGGGAACCGCGGTCGGTGCCGGCTTGCGCAACGTCTCCGTAGCCCGCGGCCATCGAAGCCAGGGCCACGCGGCTGTAGGATGCCGTGCCGGGGACGGCGGGTGGGACGACGGGCGCCTCGCTCAACAAAAACGCGAGGAGAACGATACCGAAAGTACATGTGCGACACAACATGGCAGCCTCCTCTCGACCTTTCCGGTCGGCCGGTTTCTAATGAACACCATTGACCTTGGAACTGGGCACGAGTGGGACCAGAGACGTTCCCCGATCTGATGCGGGTTTGCGGGGAGCCCGCGGCAGGGGAATGCCGGAAAAATCATCACCTGTCTCCAAAATGTGCGGCAAGGAATCGTGATATAAGTGGCCCGGCCGGGCAGACGGGGCGCATTGGCGGGGAGCGGATGATGAAAAAGGCACTTGGCCTGGTGATGGCTTTGGCGGCAATGAGCGGCGCCGGTGCGCAGGAAGGCGCCCTCGTGCGGGAGATCAAGGCGCACGAACAGGGCATCGCGCTGTGGTGGCTTGGCAATGACGGCTGGCTGATCAAGTCCGGCGGGACCGTGATCGCCATCGACCCGGACCTCGAGGCGGGGGACAAGGTTCAGCCGCCGCCCGTGCGTGCTCAAGAGCTGGCTGGGGAACTCGACGTCGCCTTTGTGACCCACCACCACGGCGACCACTGCAACATCCCGACCCTGCGGGAACTGGCGCGGGGCGCCCGGTGCTCGTTCGTGCTGCCGCGGCCGTGCCTCAAGGAAGCCGCGGGCCTGGCGTTGCCCGCAGAGCGGGTCATCGTCCCCGAACCGGGCCGCCCATTCGAGATCAAGGGAATACGCGTCGAGCCGATTCACGCCATCCACGGCAACCAGGAATTCACGGTCCTCACCCGCGAGCCTGATTTCGTGGAGTCGATCGCCTCCAACTGCGGCTACGTGTTGACGATCGGCGGGAAGCGGCTGCTGCAGCCCGGCGACTCGGTGCTGACCGAAGAGCACCTCGGACTCAAGGGGATCGACGCGCTCTTCGTCTCACCCACCGTTCACAACATGTATGTCGACCGATCGATGATCCTGATCAACCGCCTCGAGCCCGCCTACATCTTCCCCCAGCACTTCGAGACGTACCGCCAGACGGAGGAGAACGCGTTCTGGACCCGGGGCTACCCGGACGAGCTCAAAGCGCGCCTCTCGCAGACCCTGCAGCAGCGCTACCACAAGCTGCGCCAGGGGCAGAAGTATGTGATCCCCGCGGACGGAAGAAAGTAGAAACGAAGCCGGAAGCCCGGATGCGGCGGCGGCTTGGGTTTTTCTAATGCGTATCCCCTTGACGGGATGGGGGGTGGTGGGCTCACATGGACGCTTCGCGGAGGACGTGATGGAAAAATCAGCACAGGTCGCGACTGACGCCACGACGGCAAAGAAGCCCGCCGGGTCGCTGGTGCCGCAGCGCTTCGTTTCGCTCGATTTTTTCCGTGGCGTGACGATGTTTCTCCTGGTCGGTGAGGCCACGGAGCTTTACTCCCTGCTGCGCAGCCCCGCGTTCCAGGGCTCGGTCCTCGGCTTCATCGGTTGGCAGCTCGAACACCACGATTGGAATGGCCTGCACTTCTGGGATTTGATCCAGCCCTTCTTCATGTTCATCGTCGGGGTTGCGATGCCGTTCTCGTTCGCGCGGCGCTGGGAAGCGGGAGAGAAGTGGCGCGAGAGCCTGAAGCACGCGCTGCGCAGGTCGGCGTTGCTGCTCCTGTTCGGCTGGGGCCTATACTGCATCGGGCCGGGCCGGATCACGTTCGAACTGTGGAACGTGCTGGCCCAGCTCTCGGTCACGTACCTCGTCGCCTTCCTGCTGATGCGCAAGACGGCGCGCGTGCAGATCGGCGTCACCGTCCTGCTCCTCGTCGCGACCGAACTCCTGTACCGTTTGTGGCCCGTCCCGGGTTTTGACCAGCCCTTTGTGCCGGATCACAATTTCGGCTCGTGGATGGACTACCTCCTGATGGGCAAGCTGTCGCGCGGGCACTGGGTGGCGATCAACGCCCTGCCGACCACCGCGCACACGGTGTGGGGCGTGCTGGCCGGGCAGGTTATCAGGAGCGCGCGGCTGCCGATGCAGAAGCTGAAAATCCTGGGCATCGCGGGTGCCATCGGGCTGGTCATCGGCTATGCGCTCGACCCCGCCCTCGTCCTGGGCCACGGCATCGCGCCGATCACTCCGGTGATCAAGCGGATCTGCACGAGTTCGTTCGTCATCGTGTCGGGCGGCTGGTGCCTGATCGGCCTCGCGCTGTCGTACTGGCTCATCGACGTGAAGAATTTCCGGCGCGGCATCCTGTTTTTCAATGTCGTCGGGATGAACTCGCTGTTCATCTACCTCGTCACGAACACCGGCGGCGCGGACTGGTTCCAGAGGATGGCAAAGCCCTTCGTGCACGGGCTCTTCGCGTGGGCGGCGGAGCCGTACCCGGAGGTCGCCACGAGCCTCGTCGTCTGGGCCATGCTGTGGGGACTTTGCTACTGGATGTACAAGAGGCGCATCTTCATCAAGCTGTAGCTCGTCGGGATAAGTGGGCCGCGTCGGCTCGCCGCGGCCCCAGGATCCTGCTCAACCGATGGATTGCTCGATTCCCCTCCGGCTGTAGCTCATTGGGGGGGCGGGCCGACCCGGCCCCCTTGCTCGAATTGCCGGGCGCCCACTCACGGGCGGTGAGCCGCCCGCTCCTTGTCTGTGGATTCCTGCTTTTCCAGCCATGCATTGAACAGCCACATCGAGAGGGCCGAAACGAGGCCGATCGTCATAAAGATCACCCAACCCAGCGCGTTCTGCGACGGCACCAGCTCGAGCAGGCCGTCGGGGCGCCGGGTGGCTCCCCGCGCCATCACCTCGTTGAAGATGAGCGCCCCCACCGGGCCACCCGCCAGCGAGCCGAACGCAAGTGGGAGATTCGCATAACCCAGGAACAGCCCCTCCTGCCCTTTGGGCGCCATCGCCCCCACGTATTCGTACATCCGGGCCGACGTGAACAGTTCGGCGAAGGCGCCGAGCGCAATCGAAGCCACGATGATCAGCGATCCCACCGGGATCACGCCCGCCCAGGGCGCGCGCAGGTTGCTGCCGGTGAAGATCGGGACGATGTTGAGGGCCATCGCCGCGCCGATGATGACCGTCCCGACGATCATCGAGCGGATCGGCCGCATCTTCCCGAACAGCCTCGTCACCAGAAGCTGGAAACAGACGATCACCAGCGGGTTGGCCATCGTGTAGATGTCCATGGCCGGTTTCGACTCGACGACCGTCTTGAGATAGAGCGGCAGCGCCACGTACACCTGGTTGTAGAGAAAGAAGAAGCCGCATGAAACCAGGAGGAACAGGAAGAAGCGCAGGTTGAAGATGACCGTGACCATCCCGACCAGGATTTCGGATACGGTGCGCTTCGGCCTGGCGGCGGCGACGCCCCCGGCGGCGGTTTCCGGGTCGCGGTAGAGAACCGCAACCACGAAGAACGCCAGGACCGCCATGGACGCGGCGACTCCGAAAATAGCCGACAGCGCGGCTCCCGGCCGCGTGCGGACGTAAAAGGCCACGCCCCGGCCGAAGAGCGAGCCGACGTTGACCACCACGTAAAAGATCGCGAATGCCAGGGTGGCGCGGGCACCGGCGGTCTTCTGCGTCGTGCCGAGGATGCACGGCTTGACGAACGAGCCGCCGAAACCGATCAGGAGTATCCCGAGCACGGCGGGCAGCACCACGTTCGCGCCCGCCGTCACCTGCCGCTCGATGGTGGGGGCCAGGGCGGCGCCGCCGAGCCAGACCGGGTAGCCCAGCAGAAGGTAGCCGGCCGCGAGCAGGACAAACGCGGCCAGGAGCGCGCGCCGGAACCCGATTTGGTCGGCCAGGGTGCCCGAAAGAATCGGGAGGAAGTAGATCAGGAACCAGAGCAGGGTGTTGAGCAACGCGGGCCAGTAGGTGCCCAGCCCCAGCTGGCCGAGATAGATCACGACGAAGCTGGCCATCGAATAGTACGCGGCGCGTTCAAACAGCTCGGTGACGTTGGCGTACCAGAAGACGGGCGGGAACGCGTGGGGGACCTTCTCGCTCATGGGATATTCCTATGACAGTTCATAAGCGTGTGCTGGAGGCAGGCTCGAAGAAATTGTGAAAAGTGGAGGGCGGCGCCGAGCCCCCGCACTTCCATAACCGGCACTCTTTTACGGCCTGTCAGGAGGCGAGGTAAACAGGGCGGACGACGCTGGT
Source organism: uncultured Acidobacteriota bacterium (assembly GCA_963773605.1). GTDB lineage: Bacteria > Acidobacteriota > UBA6911 > UBA6911 > UBA6911 > CAVZBT01. Next base: position 1,316,273 of record CAVZBT010000012.1, on the reverse strand, counting down.
CCCCGCCGTCCGGAGCCGGCACCAGTAGCGGCCGGCGGAGGTCCGCTGAACGCCCCACTGCGCGGCATGGATGCCGCGCAGGGCGCGGCCCTCGGCCAGGACGCCGACGCGCTCCCCGGCCGCGCTCCAGATGTCGACCAGGGCATTCCCCTCCGCCGGGAGACTGTATTCGATGATCAGGGATGGTCTCGCGCCGGACCGCCGCTGCCCGAGAACCTGGAGGTCCGGACTCGTGCCGCCGGACAGGCAGGCCGCAGCCTTTTCCTGGCGGTAGGCGAAAGGCTCGTCGCACAGGTGGAAGCGCGGCTCGCCGACCCGCTCCAGGTAAGGGGCGCGCAGCGGCGTGCGCTGGAGCTTCTGCAGCGGGGTGAGCGTCGGGCCCGCATCGTCCCAGAGGTAGACCGGGATGTTCGCCGGGTTGAGTGCAGTCGACGCGCCCCGTTCCCGGGCGATGTGGAACAGGCCGAAGTTGCCGGGTTCGTGACCGCCCAGCCAGTGGCCGATGATGTCGACGCGGAACGCATCCTTGCCGAAAACCAGCAGGTTCGTCAGGAAGCTCTCCGGGATGCCGTCGCGACCCGGCCCGCCGTCGAACCCGTCGCCGTTCTGCCCGTAGATCGCTTCGATGATGTTGAGCCCGATGGTCGGCTTGATCAGCGGATACGAGTCCAAAGTCCGCTGGGCCCACATTTCCATCCAGGGCCCCTTCTCGGTCTCCCAGCGGACGAACCCGGCCTGGCGGTGCCGGTTGTAGAGCTCGTCCACGTGGTCCGCAGCGTCGGGCTGGAAGTCCCGCGCGATGGCAGGGAGCAGGCCGCCGCAAAAGCGGATGTGGGGGGGCATGTTCGTGCCCTGCAGGTTCTTGACGCACAAGGTCAGCCCCATCTGGTGGGTCTTGAGCTTCGAGACATTCAGCAGCCAGCTGTCCGGGTAGTTGAACGGCCCGAGATACTTCGTCCGGCGGAACACGACCCCGTCGGGGCACTCCCGGACGGTCGGCTCGCGCGAGTCCTGGTCGTCGTAGTGGACGCCCGTGCGCTGGCTCATCTCGACGAACCCGATGCCGGACTGCTTCACCGCCAGCCCCTCGCGCACGAAGATCGACGGGGCGGCCACGCCGAGGCCTTTCATTCCTTCGATCAGGCCCTCGACCACGTACGGGTCGGTCACGATGGCATGGGTCAGGCCTGTGCCTTTGGCCGACGTCAGGTTGGGCTTGATCGCGAATTTGTGTGTAAGGGGGATGCCGGGCGTGTCGCGCAGGGTGAAGATCTGGCGCGCGAGGGTCAGGGCCGCGTTCTGCTTGGCCTCCGAGTCCTCCTTGGCGGCGATCGCCGTCCTCCGGATGAAAACCGCCTCGGGGTGCGCCTCTATGAAGGGGTGCAGCCCGATATACTGCGGACCCTCGGAAGGCCCGCCGAACACAGCCGTGCTCCCGTAAGCCGACGCCAGCCCGCACCCGCCCACGCTCTTGAGAAAGGTCCTTCGGTCCAAGCGAATCCCCCTGTAGCAGTCGTCTTAATGAGCACATTTCTACCATATTAGGACCTTGCCGGACAACGATCTGCGTTGCCAAACCAAGCCCGTTTGGGTGTAATCTGGAGGCCACAGGAGACTACCCTATGCGGCTCTCGATACGAATTTGCATTGCCATCGCTCTCGTCTGCACGGCGTGGGTCCAGCTGCGCCCCGCCCAGGCGCCCGCAAAGAAGTTCCTCACGGCCAACGGTGCGAGGCCGACGGGGCTGTTCGCCCCGGGGGTCGCGGTTGGAAACACCGTCTATATCGCGGGCAAGGGCGACTACAGCCCCAAGGAGGAATTCCCGCAGAAGGTGCGGAACTGCCTCGGAGAGGTGGAAAAGACCTTGAAGGTGGCCGGCCTGAGCCTCAGCAACGTCGTGGCATCCCAATGCTACCTGGAAGACTCCTCGAACTACTCCAGATTCAACGAGGTTTACGGCGAGTTCTTCCCGAACCGGCCCCCGGCTCGAACCACCCTCGGGGTACCCAACGTGCCGGGTGATTCCCGGGTGGAGATCACGGTAGTCGCGTATGCCGATCCGGCAGGGGTGAAACAGATCGGGACGACCAAGCCCGGGTTCCCCTACAGCCCCGGCATCCTGGCCGGGGACACGCTCTACGTCTCCGGGAAGGGGGACCAGCTCCCCGACGGCAGTCATCCCCCGACAGTCGAGGAGCAGGTCCGCCAGACCATGCGCAATGTCGAAGCGGTCCTCAAGGAGGCGGGCCTGGACTTCCGGCACGTCGTGTTCAGCAATGTCTACCTCGACAATTACGACAATTACGGCGCGCTGAACAAGGTCTACAGCGAGTTTTTCGAACACGGCAACGAGCCGGCACGCTCGACGGTCTTTGTGGACTGGATTCCCGGAGGATCGCACTTCGAGATCACCTGCATCGCGACGACCGATCTGGCCGGTCGGAAGGTGGTCCGTCCCGCGTCCATGAAGTACGGGGCGGATGAGCGCGCCCTCACCGCCAGCCCGGCGGTCTGGGCGGGAGATACGCTCTACATGTCGGGACTTTATGGGGTGAACCCGTCGGACGGCCGCCTCGGGGAGGACCTGGACAAGCAGGTGCGCCTGATGGCGCAGGGCGACATCGACCTGCTCTCGGCGGCGGGATTGAAGTTGGAGGACATCGTCTCCGGCCACGTGTATCTGCGGACGATCGACGACTATCAGCCGTTCAACGATGTCTACAAGGAATTCTTCTCGAAGGGGCCCGGCGTCCGCACCTGCCTCATGCCCAGTTCGGGGATAGAGAAGAACGAGATCAAGGTCCGGGCGTCCTTCATCGCAGCACGCACGCGCACCGAGTAGCCCGAAGGGTCAAGGGCGCAACGTCGCTAAGTACTGCCGTTCGTAAGTACGGTAACGCAGTTTCTGGACGCGGGAACACGCCGACGCACGCGGCCCTCTTCCTGGTGTTCAGAGGGCAGCACTGACCTGCGTCCCTCGACCTTTGCCTGCGTTCATCCACAGACGTTATCGTACTTACGGGATCCGGTACTAAGTCAGGTTCTTGGCGAGGACTTCCCGGAGGCGGCGCGCGACGATGCGGTGTTCTCCGGGGTAGAGCATCCAGACGGCGATCTCCACGACCGGCTGGTCTGCGGCCGAAGGGCGCACCTCGATGCGCGGCTCGCCGTCGCGCAGCAGCTTGGCGACCTGCGCATTCTTCAGCGGGATCGTCTGCTCGTCCCAGGTCACGCGCAGATGCGGGCTCTCATTGGCGATCTCCGGCACGAACGGCTCCGTCTTGACGCCGCGCAAACCGTCGAGCGTCCTGTTCATGTCCCGGATGCGGGACTCCCAGTCACGCCATTCCGCCTTGTGGTCGGTGTCCAGATAGACTTCGACGGCGGTCCACAGCCCGACGATCTCCTCCTTGCCGACCTTCGCGCCGCGCCCCACGCTGTCGGCGTGCGGCGAGCCGTTCAGATATGCGGCTTCGACCAGGTCCTTGCGGCCCAGGAGCAGCCCGGAGCACTGCGGCCCGCGCAGCCCCTTGCCCCCGCTGAACGCGACGAGATCGAACCCCATCCTGACGTATTCGGACAGCCGCTCCACCGGCGGGACATCGGCGGCGGCGTCGATCAGGGTCGGCACCCGGTGATTTCGGGCGATATCGACGAACTCCTTGCGCTTCACCTGGCCCTTGGGATCGGCATAGTTGAGGAAGAACATCATCGCGGTCTTGTCTCCGATGGCGTTCTCCATCTGCTCGCGTGTCTCCACCTCGACGAGGGTGGTGCCCGCCGCGCGAATCGCATGCTCGTAGGCCACCCGGTGCGTTTTCTGGAGGATCACCTCGTTCTTCATGCCCGCGCTGTCCGGGAGGCGCCTGATCTTCTGCGGGTCTTTGCCGGCCACGCACGCTGCGGTCGCGAGCAGCAGGGCGTTGGCCGCCCCGGAGGTCACGTGCGCCGCTTCGGCGCCGAGGCGGGCCGCGATCCTCTTGCCGACGGCTTCGTGCAGTTCACTGAGCGACACGTGGGTGCGCGACGCCTCCTCCATCGCCCTGGCGACCTCGCGCGGGCATCGTGCTGGCGCTCAGGAGCGTGTAGGTGCCTGCCGCGTTGATCAGGGGGCGCAACCCCAGCTTCGCGTAAACGGCGTTGTGCAGCGCCGGAGAAGCCGCCACGGCGTAACCGTTGCGGGCCAGCCTGTCGGCCGCCGCCGCCGTGAGCGTCGAGATCAGCCCCGCGCCGCGCAAAAATTGCCGCCGGTTCCACCCCGCAAGAAAGCCGTTCATTGTCGTATCCTCCTGGTTGAGTCTACCTCTATCCCGCAACACCACCGAAAGCAAGAGGATTCACCGGTGCGGCCGGGGTGCGGGCCGGGACCCGCGCCGCATCAACGAGGCACCGGCGGGATCTTTGGCTCGGCTCGATCTCCGGGGCCGTGTCGGGCCGCCGCGATGACGGTGGGTTTCGAAAAGCCTGCGCAGGTGGACGACACGGTGGCCCACCTGAACCGCGTCCTGCGGTCGTAGTGCGCCGCGGAGAAAACTCGCAGGGGCGGCTCCGACGCCGCGGGGGAGGTTCCGACCGGTTCAGATCCTGACCGGGCTCCTGGCTTCGGAAAACAGGGGGAGGGTGTCCTGCGACAGCAGCACCCAGAGGCCGTAGATGCCGAGCGCCGTCCCGAACGGGATGTTCGGCAGGTGCACCGCGGACAGGACGATGCCGGCGACCCGCGCCCACCAGGCGCGGCGTAGGAGCCCGATGCCGATCACCAGCGAGGGCACGCTCGTGATCACGAGGATGAGGAAGATGAGGCCGCCCACGAGCCCCACGATCGGGATGGCCATGTGCGCGTCAGGCTCGTGCGCGGCCGCCGGGCCGATAATGCCCATGACCCCTCCGAACACCAGCATGATGATCAGGGACGCGAACAGGCCAAGCGCTCCCCAGGCGATGTTCAGGACGCCGAGTATCTGGACGTGGGTTCTCATACCTGCCCCTCCCGTTTCTGCCGCCCTTTTGTCCGGGCGTTGATACCTATACCCGGGCGCGCGGGTTCTATTCGTGTCTTCAGTTCACGGCGGCCCGGCGGGCCGGCCCGCACAACAGGGAGCCCCCGGGAATCCTCGGTTCGAGCCGGATCGTCGGGAACCCGCCCACCCCTGCCGACTCAATACCTGTCGGGGACGAAGTTCTGGTCCGTGAGAGGCGGGCGGACATAGCCGTGCTCCGACTGCCTGGGGGGCAGTGTAATCACGTCCGGGGTGAGGTCTTCGTACGGGATGAGGCCCAGGAGGTGGCGGATGCAATTCAGGCGCGCGCGCCTCTTGTCGTCGGCGTCCACGACATACCAGGGCGCCTGTTTGATGTCGGTGTGGGCGAACATCTCGTCCTTGGCCTTGGAATAGTCGACCCAACGGGCGCGGGACTCGACATCCATGGGGCTGAGCTTCCAGCGCTTGGTCGGGTCGTCGAGCCTGGCCTGGAACCGGGCTTCCTGCTCCGCGTCGCTCACCGAGAACCAGTACTTGATCAGGACGATCCCGGAGCGCACGAGCATCCGCTCGAACTCCGGGCACGAGCGCAGGAACTCCAGGTATTCGGCTTCGGTGCAGAAGCCCATGACGTGTTCGACGCCGGCGCGGTTGTACCAGCTCCGGTCGAAGAGGACCATTTCGCCGGCAGCGGGAAGGCGAGCGACGTAGCGCTGGAAGTACCACTGGGTCTTCTCGCGCTCGGTCGGGGTCCCCAGCGCCTCGACCCGGCAGATCCGCGGGTTCAGGCTCTCGGTGATGCGCTTGATCACGCCGCCCTTGCCGGCGGCGTCGCGCCCTTCGAAGATAGACAACGACCTTCAGGCCTTCGTGCTTGATCCACTCCTGGAGCTTGACCAGCTCGATCTGCAGGGCCGCGAGTTCGTCCTCATAGACCTTCTTATCGAGGGGCTTCTTTCTGTCGGCAGGCTTGTTCTTGGGGTGAGATTTGGACACGGGTGTCTCCTGTTTTCCGGATCTGTCTCCTCGAAACCTTCACCGGCGCGAGACGAGGTCGCCGAAGGCGGCGAGCAGCGCGTACTTGTCGAGCCATGTCGTGTACATGATCCCGCACGCCCCCGGGGTGGCGTCGAGCGCCTTGAGCCAGCCCTCGGGGTTTTCCAGCGAGTCGGCGTCGTAATACGCGGCCCCGAGCGTGCGAAATCCCAGGCTGGAAAAGTGTTGCAGGCTCTTCTCCCGCACATCGTAATACCAGCAGGCGATGTTGATGTCCTTGGGGACGTGCTTCCACGAGTCGGCGAAATTGCCCTCGGCGAGGTAGTAGTACTTCCTGGCCGGGTTCGCGTTGTGATTGGGGTCGAGCATGTCCGACCAGACGAACACTTCGGCCCTGGGGTTGGCCTTGCGGATCATGTCGAACTGCTGCGTGACGCAGTCGCTGAAAATTTCCCCCATCGACAGGTGGCGGCGCTTGCAGGCTTCGCACGACCCGCCGACCCGCATCTCGTCCATGCTGAGCAGGTATTTTTGCGGTGCCAGCGCCTCCTGGAGCAGGCGGACCTGGGTGCGCCAGATCTCGTAGAGCTTGGGCTCGGACATGCATACGGGCGTCTGGCCGCGGTAGATGGCGACGCCGTGATAGTAGCTGACCCGGAGGCGCTCCCCGTCGCGGATCCTGGTGCCGGGCTTCAGGCGTATGGGCGGGCCGTCGTGGCCGAACCGGAAGTCCATGCCGGGGTCGGCCACTGCCTCGTAGTCGCGGTTTTCCTCGTACACGGTGCCGTTTTTCTCGCCGCGGACCGTCAGAGGCGTCCCGGGGCGGCGCAGGACGTTGACGAGCCCGACCTCCTCCAGCCGCAGGTCGTCCATCCAGAACTTCCCGCCCGCGCTCCCATCGACGGTGGGCGAGACGCGCACCCTGTCGTAGCCCCAGCTGTTGAACCCGACGGCGACTTCGTGCCAGTCGCCGGTCGGTTTCATGCTCGGGTTCAGGTACTGCAGCCGGCGGTCGTCGGACGCCCCGCGCACCTCCAGCGTGAAGTTCCCCGAGCCGAACGGGTCGGCGGGGTTCAGGTTCTCCGACTTGACCCAGCAACGCAGACGGTAACAGCGGTACGGGCGGACCCCGATCTCCTGAACGATGCCGGCGGATTGGCCCGGAGCGCGCTCGAAATTGGAGATCCGGAGCGCGGCCTTCCCGGTTTTGTACACCTGCCGGTCGACGGAGATCACGTCCCCGAGCTGCCCCTTGATCTCGAACCCCGGAATGCGGTCGGCGGCCGGCTGCTCGAACCCGCCGTTGACCAGGGCCGTCCCCGGATCGGCGGCCAGCCTGGCCTCGTTGCCGGTTACGACAAACAAGGCGTCCTTGACCGGCAGCCCCGCCGCGAGGTTCTTGTCGTGCGCCAGGACCGAGCTGCCGTAGGCGGCCGAGAGGAACGACGGGATGATGTCGACGCGGTGCTCGGCGCAGATCCGGCGCACCTGCTGCAGGCGCTGCATGTATTCGGGCGGCTGGAGGTCCAGCCGGTCGAGCCCGGCGGAGAAGACCATGCCGTTGAGCCCGTGCTCCGCAGCCGTCTTGACGATCGACCGGACCTTTTCGACGTCCTGGTCCGACCGCAGGCTCGTGCTTAGGTAGAACCAGCGCTCCGGGTAGACCTTCAGTTGGGGCTGTGCGGGCGCCGCGCACAGCGACGCGCCCAGGATCAGAAGCAGGAATGCGTTTTTCACGTCGTCCTCCTTGGCGGCCGTGGCGGGGAGCGTCAAATTCGGCCGCTATTTGAGCACATTCCGGAATATACTGGCAACCGTTTACAGTCCATCCTGAGCGCTGCTCGCCGGGGGAACGTCATGCCGACCACCCTGTCCCGCCGTCAATTCGCCGCCCGCCTGGGCGCATCGGTCGCCGCCGCCGCGGTCGCGCGCACGTCGCTGTCGCGTCCGCTGCTCGTGATCACCTGCGTCAACCCGCGGCACGACGCGGGGGCCGCGGTGAAGTGCCGGCTCTCCGCCGCCTCGGCGACCGCAGCCAGGGCCCGGGTCCTGCACGACGCCGACTTCAACGCGTGCAACACGTTCGAAAACCCGGACCTCATCGCGCCGAGGACCCACCCGATTGCCGCGGCCGGGCGCCGGGTGGAGTTCGACATGCCCCCGATGTCGATCGTCACCGGCCTCGTGGACCTCTCGAGCGATGGCGGCTAAGCGCCGGGAGCTTCGCGTTCCTTCCTGTCGCAGAAAAACGTAAACAGGGCCGGAAGCACGACCAGGGTCAGGACGGTGGAGGTGACCAGCCCGCCGATCACCACCGTGGCCAGCGGGCGCTGCACCTCCGCGCCGGCCGAGGTGGCGAAGGCCATGGGGACGAAGCCGAGGCTGGCGACCAGCGCGGTCATCAGCACCGGCCGCAGCCGCACGGCCGGCTCCCCGGGCGATGGCCTCCTCCATCCCGAGCCCGTTCTCGCGGAGCCGGTTGATGTAGGTCACCAGCACGATGCCGTTCAGCACGGCCACGCCGAACAGCGCGATGAAGCCGACCGAGGCCGAGAGGTTCAGGTTCAGGCCGCGCAGCCAGAGCGCCGCGATGCCGCCGACCAGCGCGAACGGCACGTTGAGCAGGATCAGCAGCGCCTGCCGGACGGAGTGGAAGGTCGAGAAGAGCAGGCCGAAGATGATCAGGATGGCCGCGGGGACCACGAGCGCGAGCCGCGTCATCGCGCGCTCCTGGTTTTCGAACTGCCCGCCCCAGTGCGAAGTAGTAGCCGGGGGGCAAGCTGCACGCTGGCACTCGATGAGGCCGCGGGCCTCGGCGACGAAGCCGCCCAGGTCGCGGCCGCGGACGTTGCCTGCACGACGATGCGGCGCTGGCTGTCTTCGCGGGTGATGACCTCCGGGGCCGCGCACCTGGCGTATGGCGGCGACCTGGTCGAGGGTCACCGTCTCGCCGCCGGGCGCGCGCAGCTGCACGCCGCGCGACGACTCGCGGCTCTGGCGGTATGCCGCCGGGAGCCGGACCGCGATGTCGAAGCGCCTCTGGCCCTCGATCATCTCGCTGACGAGGTGGCCGCCGATCGCGGTTTCCATCACGTCCCGCACGTCGGAGACGTTGAGCCCGTAGCGGGCGAGCTCGGTGCGGTCGAGGTCGATCTGCAACTCCGCGACGCCGGAGAAGATCTCCATCTGCGCGTCGGCCGCGCCGGGCACGCCGCCGAGCAGCCGCAGCGCCTCGTCGGCCTTCTGGTCCAGGACGCGCTGCGTCCTCGCCGAAGATCTTCACCGCGACATCGGCCTTGATGCCGGAGACGACCTCGTCCAGCCGCATGGCCATCGGCTGCGTGAAGTTGTAGGTCACGCCGGGCACTTTCGCCAGCGCCGCCGCCATGGCCGTCGATCAGTTGCTCCTTCGTTTGGCCCGGGTCCACTGCTCGCGCGGTTTGAGCAGGACGTAGACGTCGCCCTGGTAGATGCCCATGGCCTCGGTGGCGACGTCGGGGCGGCCGAGCTTCGTCACCACGCTGGTGACTTCGGGAAACGGCTTCAGCGACGCGCTCGACTGCGTGCTCATGGCGACCGACTCGGTCAGCGAAATGCCCGGGAGCTTGCGGGTCTCGATCAGGATCGAGCCCTCGTCGAGCCGCGGCATGAACTCCGTGCCGATGAAGGCCAGCGAGCCGAGTGCGCCGCAACCACGACGGCGGCGGCCACGGCCACGGTCTTGCGCGCGGTGGCGCAGGACCCAGTGCACGAGCGACGACATAGCGGTCGCGCAGAGCTCCGAACCAGCGCTTCCTTGTGCTCGCGGGAGCGGCTTGCGGAAGACGAGGGCGGTCGCCGCCGGGACCACCGTCAGGGCCAGGATCAGCGAGCCGAGCAGGGCCGAGCAGACCGTGATCGCCATGGGCCGGAACATGCGCCCTTCCAGTCCCTCCGAGGAAGAAGATCGGCATGTAGACGGCGATGATGATGGCGACGGCGAACACGATGGGGCGCGCCACCTCGTGGGCGGCGGCGCGGATCTCCTCCAGCGGCCTGGAGCCGGCTCGCTCGGCGGTGCTGCAGGCGGCGGACGAAGTTCTCCATCATCACCACCGCGCCGTCCACGATCATGCCGAAGTCGATGGCGCCGAGGCTCATCAGGTTCGCCGAGACGCCGAAGCGCCGCATGCCGATGAAGCCGACCAGCATCGAGAGCGGGATCACCGCGGCCACGATCAGCGCCGCCGCGGATGTTGCCCGAGGAACAGAAGCAGCACCACCATCACCAGGATGCCGCCCTCGACGCAGGTTCTTGCTTGCACCGTGTGGATGGTCCGGTCGATCACCTCGCGACTGGTCGTAGAAGGGCTCGAGCCTGCACGCCCGCGGGGAAGGTCGCTGGATCTCGGCGAGCTTCGCCTTGACCCGCTCGATGACGTGCTTGCCGTTTTCGCCCTTGAGCATGATGACCATGCCGGAGACCGTTTCGCCCTTGCCGTCGCGCGTGACCGCGCCCTGGCGCGGCATGGCGCCGATTTCGCACCTCGGCGACGTCGCGCAGGAGAACCGGCGTGCCCGCGCGGCTGGCGAGCACGATGCGCGCCAGATCCTGCGGCGTCGCGCGCGCGGCCCAGCCCGCGCACCGTGTACTGCTCGGACGCGTGCTCGATGAAGCCGCCGCCGAAGTTGGCGTTGTTCTCGCGCACGCGCTCGAACACGTCGCGCAGGCTGAGCCCGTAGCGCTGCAGCCGCGCCGGTCGACGTCGATCTGGTACTGGCTGCGTCTCCCCGCCCCAGGTGTTGATCTCGTTCACGCCCGGGACGGTGCGCAGCTGGTATCTTCATCTGCCAGTCGTGGAGGGTCTTGAGGTCCATGGCCGAGTGGCCCTCGCCCTCGAGCGTGTACTGGTAGACCTCGCCGAAGGCCGTCGCCACCGGTCCCAGCGCGGGCTCCAGGCCGGCCGGGATGCGCCCGCGCGCCTCCTGCAGCCGCTCGTTGACCAGCTGGCGGGCGAAGTAGGTGTCCACGGAGTCGTCGAACACGATGGTGACCATCGACAGCCCGAGCTTCGAAATCGAGCGGACCTTCTCGGTGCGCGGGCAGCCCCATCATGGCGGCTTCGATCGGGAAGGTGACCAGCTGCTCGACCTCGACCGGGCGCCATGCCGGGCGCTTCGGTGATGACGACGACCTGGTTGTTGGTCAGGTCCGGGAAGGCGTCGATGGGGATGCGCGCGAGCGCCCACAGCCCGAGGCGATGAGGCCGGCCAGGCCGACGAGCACGAACAAGCGGTGCTCGCAGGTGGAAATCGATGATTCTGCGGAGCACCATCAGTCCTCGGATACCGGGCTCTTCAGCAGTTCGGATTTGAGGAGAAAACTCCCGTTGGTCACGACCGTTTCGCCGGGCTTGAGCCCCTCGAGCACCTGGGTTTCCCGGCCGGCCTGCCGCCCGACCGTGATCGGTCGCGCACGGAACTGGGTGTCGCTTTCCCGCACGAAGACCGTGGCCTGCCCTTCGACGTCCTGCACCGCCGCGGTCGGGACAAGTACGGCCTCGCGGACCTCGCCGACTTCGAAAGACACCGTGGCGTACATCTCGGGCTTGAGCCTCCCGTCGGTGTTGCGTGCCTCGCACCGCATCTCCACGGTCCGGGTTTCAGGGTTGAGGCTGTCGCCGATGTGGGTGATACGCCCGGGGAAGATCGTGTCCCCGTAGGCCTGGACCGTGATGTCGACGGTCCGGCCGACCTTGAGGGCGGGCAGATATTTCTCGGCCACCTCGGCGTTCACCCAGAGCGCGCTGAGGTCGCTTACGATCATCAGGTCGCTGGCGGGTGAAACCACCGCTCCCGGGCTGAAGAAGCGCTTCAGGACCGTCCCGGCGATCGGGGCCAGCACCGGTACCAGCTCGTCCTGCTCGAATGCCCCCGCCTTCCCGGGGCTGGCGTACTCCTCCTCGGCCCCCTCGGTCGTAAGGCCGAGGTGCCGCAGGTGCTCCTCGATGCGGTTGACCTCCGCCTGCGCCGACGTGATCCCCAGCTGGGCGCTGTGCAGGTCGGTTTCCGCGCGCTGCAGCTGCTCGAGCGAAGTGGCCTTCAGTTCGTAGAGGCGGGCGGCCCGGTTGCGCGCGCTGGTGGCGAAGTCGAGCTCGCCCTGGCGGCGCCCCAGCTCGGCCCTCGCCTTGGCGTATTCCGCGCGGGCGTCGTGCACCTCGTGGCTGTGGAGCTGCGCCAGGAGCTTGCCTTTGGCGACGCGGTCGCCGACGTTCGCATAGACCGCGACGACCCTCCCGTCCACGATGGAGCCGATCCGGGACGTGAGGTTTTCGTTGACCCCGATCCTGCCGGTGACCTGAAGGATTTCGGGCATGGGCGCGAGCCGGACCGCCTGCCACTGGATGCGCCCTTCACGGACGGGCGTGATGTCGACCTTCACCAGTTTCGGATCGCTGGCGGCCGGAGGCGCAGCGGCGGGCGGGGCCGCCGGCCTGGAGCCGCATGCGGCCAGCAGCAGAAGTGCCAGGGCCGGGACCGGCGACAAGAATCCAAACCTATGGCTGAACACGTAACAGTCCCTCCGCCAGAACGACGTTTTCATCGCCGACCGAGTTTTCCAGCTCCGCCCGGCTGATGCGGTACTCGATCTGAGTCCGGGTGAACAGGAGCCGGACCTCGTTGCGGACGCGTTGGGCATCGAGCAGGCGCAGCAGGTCGGCGCCCCCCTGCTGGTAGGCGGCCAGCGAGATGCGCCAGGACTCGTCCGCCCGCTCGACCATCCCCTTCTCCAGCTGCCCCAGCATGGCGGCGCGGCGGCGCATCGTGGCCAGCGCCGCCGCCACCTCCGACTCGATCTGCGCTAGGACGGCGCGCTGCGCGTGCTCGGCCCGCTCCACCTCCGACAGGCTGTGGATGATGTTTCCCTGGTTCCTGTCGAACACCATCAGGGGCACCGAGATGCCCCCGAGGAGCGTGTCGAACCCGGCCGTCCGCTTGTACCCGAACAGCAGGTTCCAGTCGGGTTTCGCCAGCGATTTCTGCACCTCGGCCTCGGCCCGCGCCCGGACAACGCGCGCGTCGGCCAGCTGCGCCTCGGCGCGCCGTGTGCGCGCCAGCTGCACCAGCCCCTCCCAGGCCAGCGGAGGGCCCGGGCCGGCGGGCGGCGCGGGGGAGTCCGTCAGGCGCAGCGGCCGAGGCGGACCGGGCAGACCCATCGCCCGGGTGAGATCGGCGTGCGCCCTGTCGACGTCCAGCGCCGCGGCGCTTTCGGCCAGGCTGAGGCGCTCGCGCTCGAGCAGTACTTTGATCAGGTCGGCCTCGGCTGTCGCCCCCTGCTCGACCCGCGCCCGGTGGTAGTCGATGATCTGCTGGAAGTAACGCCCGTTTTCCTCCATCAACTCGACCTGCTTCCAGGCCAGCACGTCGCGCAGGAAGGACTGGCGCACGTCCTGGCGCACCTTCCACCGCAACGCCTCCAGCTCGAGCGCCGCGATCCTGGTGTCCTGGCGCGCCAGCTCCGCCCGCCGCAGGCGTTTCGCGCCGCGCTCGACGGGCTGGGCGACGTAGGCGAACAGGTCGAGCTCCTCGAGCGGGCGAAAACCCGGATTGCCGGCGAAACGCCAGTTCTCCGACTGGACGAAAAATTCCGGGTTCGGGCGCAGCGCGGCCTGGCTTTCGAGGCCCGCGGCGCCGCGCAGCCGCGCCGCGGCCGCCTGCAGCCCGGCGTGGCGGCTGAGCGCGATGTCGACCGCCTGGGCGACGGTCAAGTCGGCGGGAACAGGCGACTGCTCGGCCTGGACGGCGGCGGCAAACAGCATCAACGCGACAAGCCGGGCAAACAGCGCTCTCACGGGAAGACCTCCTTGGTCCGCCCAGAATACCGAAGGCGATGCCCGTCCGGCAGCAAAAATCGGGGCGGTAGGGTTCCGGACGCAAAAAAACCAGTCACGGAAGACTCGGATAAATCCGGAGGACACGGAAGAAAACACGGGAGAACACTGTGCCCGCCTCTGGGATATACTGAGTGCTCTCGAAATCGAGGATTCGGCCGTCGCGCGCTCTGGCGGCGGCTCGTCAAACGGGGGTGCCCCAAACGGGCGAGCCTGCCGGGAAGGGATACGGTCTTCATGGAAACGGCAAAGCTGGGAAATCTGGTCGTCTCGCGCCTGCTGCTCGGGAGCAATCCCTTCAGCGGCTATTCGCATCAGGGCGTCGCCCGCGACCGGGAGATGGTCCGGTTCTACACGGTTGCCCGGATCAAGGAAACGCTGTTCGAGGCGGAACGCGTGGGGATCACGGCACTGGTGGGGCGAGCCGACCATCACGTGATGCGGTTCCTGCTGGAGTACTGGGAGGAAGGGGGCAAGCTCGCGTGGCTGGCCCAGACCTGCCCGGCCGTCGGGCCGAGCGAGTTTTGCGCCCGCATGGCCATCGAAGGGGGCGCCAGCGCCTGCCACATTCACGGCGGCGTGATGGATCACCTCGTGGCCCAGGGCAAGGCGGACGAGGTCAAGCGCGCCGTCGACCTGCTCAAGGAGCACGGGCTGCCGGTCGGCATCGCCGGGCACAATACGAAGGTGTTCGAGTGGGCCGAGAAGAACCTCAACATCGACTACTACATGTGCTGCTACTACAATCCGTCAGGCCGGGATGAAGATCCCGAGCACGTCCACGGGGCGGTGGAAACGTACCTGGAAGAAGACCGCCGCGCGATGATCGCCCTGATCCGGACACTCTCCAGGCCCGTCATCCACTACAAGATCCTGGCCGCCGGCCGCAACGATCCCGAGGAGGCTTTTGCCTGCTGCGGCCGGGGCCTGCGCCCGCAGGACATGGTGTGCGTCGGCATCTACAGCAAGGATGACCCGGGGATGCTTCGCAAGGATGTCGCGCTCTTCGAGAACCTTGGAGCGGGTCGCGGCGGCCCGGCACGAGCCTCGGTTCCGGTTCCTCTCGTGGGTTGATCGAAAACACCCCGGGAGAATCCCTGGCCGGCTGCGGGGGTCGCCTGGAGCCCGGATTCGGCCCTACTGGAGGAGCAGCTGGCAGGGCCGCGTCGCCGACAAGGCGGTTGTACCAGGTGTTTGGGACCTCCACGATCGACTGCGGTCCGTCCAACCCAGGTGAAACGATCGGAGGAGAACCGTGAACAGGAAAGTGGTATCCGCCGTTGTCCTGGCTGTTTCTGTCACGTCCGCCGCGGCGTGGACCCCGCCCGCGCAACGCGACTTGACTGCAGAGGCGATCGGGAGCCTCGATCCTCGCGTCCTCGCGGACGTGCCGGGCGAGCGACTCACCCGGATGCTGGAGGATCATGCCCGTGAGCGGATGGCAGCCGCCAACAGGCGTTCCACGGATCAATGGCGGCTAGTCTCCACACCCGCGCAGTGGGAACAGTTCCGGCGCGGAAAACTGGACGCACTGCGGACATCACTTGGCCGATTCCCGGAAATCCCCGGGAACCTCCACACCCGTGTCACGAGGACGGTACCGGGCGAGGGATATGTCGTCGAAAACCTGGTGTTCGAAAGCCGCCCCGGCTTGTGGGTCACGGCGAATCTCTATCGTCCGGAACCGGTGCGGCCGTCAATGCCGGGGATCCTGCTGTGCCACAGCCACCACAATCCGAAGACACAGGTGGAACTGCAGGACATGGGGATGACCTGGGCGCGCGCCGGCTGCCTCGTGCTCGTTATGGACCAACTGGGCCACGGCGAACGCCGGCAGCATCCGTTCGCGTCCGAGCGCGACTATGCCGGCGAGTTTCCCGTGGGACGGCAGGATTATTACTTCCGCTACAACACCGGCATTCAGCTCCAGCTGATCGGCGACAGCCTGATGGGATGGATGGTATGGGACTTGAGGCGCGGCGTGGACCTGCTGCTGTCACGCGTGGGGACCGATCCGACACGCATCATCCTCATGGGTTCCGTGGCCGGAGGGGGCGATCCCGCCGCAGTCACGGCGGCCCTGGACGAGCGAATCAGCGCCGCGGTTCCCTTCAACTTCGGCGGCCCCCAGCCCGAGACGCCCTTTCCCCTCGCCGCGGACCCGGAGAACACCTTCGATTACGCGGGCAGCGGCAGTTGGGAGCCGACGCGCAACCTGCGGCTCTCCTGCCGTGACGGTTTTCTGCCGTGGGTCATCATCGGCAGTATCGCCCCGCGCAGGCTCATCTATGCCCACGAGTTCAGCTGGGACCGGGAGCACGACCCTGTCTGGAACCGGCTGCACCGGATCTACGCCGGTTTCTACGGATCCCCGGAGGCCCTCGATTACACAAGCGGTTTCGGATTGCTGCAGGGACGCCCTCCCGACGCCTCGCACTGCAACAACATCGGGTCACCCCACCGGCAGCGCATCCACGAAGCCCTGCAACGGTGGTTCGGAATCCCCGGCGGCCCCGCGCAGGAATACCAGAACCGGCTTCCGGCCGGGGACCTGCAATGCATGACGAGCGCCCTGGCGGCCGAGCTGAAACCGCCATTGCTCCAGTCGCTCGTGTCTCAGCTGGGGCATGAAAGAGCGTTGCCGCACCGGCGGCAGGGCCGCGATCCCACGCCTGCGGCGCGGACCCCGCGACTGCAGGACCAGTGGAGAGTCCTCCTGGGCAATATTGAACCCGGACCGCCGCGGATCATCAGGTCGAGCGCGAGTGCGCTCAACGGTCTGCACGTAGAGCGGGTGGGACTCGAGACCGAGCCTGGCATCTTCGTTCCAGTCCTCATCCTGACCTATGGGTCCGGCCGCGTCCCGAGACCCGTCGTGGTCGCACTGTCGCACGCGGGCAAGGCCGCATTTCTGCGGAAGCGTGCCGCGGCTGTATCCGGACTGGTAAGAAGCGGCGCAGCCGTCTGCCTGCCTGATCTGCGGGGAACGGGTGAGACGAGTCCGGACAGGTACAGGGGGCGGAGCAGCGAGGCCACCTCGGTGGCTGCCACGGAGCTCATGCTGGGTGAGACGCTGGTCGGTGCGCGCCTGCGCGATGTCCGAAGCACGCTGCGGTTTTTGCGTATGCGACCGGATCTCGATGCCGGCCGCATCGCCGTGTGGGGCGACTCCTTCGCTCCCGTCAACCCACCCGGCCGCGAGCTGCGAGTTCCCCTCGGGATTTCCGACGAACCATCACTCTCCGAACCGGACGGAGCCCTGCTGGCGGTCCTGAGTGCCCTGTTCGAAACAGATGTGCGGACGGTTTATGCCCGCGGCGGCTTGACGGGATTCGAGTCGGTGCTCCACAGTGAGTTCTGTTACCTGCCGTACGACGCCGTCATTCCCGGCGTCCTGACGGCCGGCGATCTCTGCGCCGTCGCCGCGAGCCTGGCACCGAAGCGCTTGAGGCTGGAAGGGTTGGTCGACGGGCTGAATCGTCGCGCGGATCCGGCAACGGCGCGATCGATTTACCAGCCCGCCTTCCAGTCATACAAAGCCGCGGGTGCAGCCGGAAATCTGGTGGTGGGCAGCCCTGCCGGAGACGCTGACGTTGCCGAGTGGATAATCGACCGTATGAAGCCCAGGTAGCATGCGTGGCGCCCAACGGGTGAGCGCCGCGGAGGGCAAGCCGACCCGGGTTCTGGTCACCGTGGATAACACCGCCTCCCGGCCGCTTTCAGGGGAGATCAGATTCCCCGCAGGTTTTCGCGCCGTCCCGGTCGCAGGGACGAAGCCTGATGTGCAGGGACTGCAGCCCGGCGGACACTACGAAGGCGAGTTCGAGATCACCGCCCCTGCGCCGTTGGATCGAAACCGCACATTCCATGCGGTCCTGAATTACCGCTTGGACGACGGGCGTACAGGGTCGTCGACCTCCTACCCTGTGAGCAGCGCCGCACGGACGAGCGTATCGCGTGGGGGTGGGTGAAACGCGTGGAAAGCGCGACGTCGGAGGCAATGCAGCCGCCGACGCCTTATGGCGCCCGCTACGAGGAAGTGCTGCAGCACAGGGAACTTGTCTATGCGGCGTACAACAGCGGGGCGTGGACCGACACGACCCGCCTCGCCATCGAGCACGGCCGCATATGCGCGCGGATCCGGCAGCAGAAGAAACGTCCGCGGCCGTCGGCCCCCGAGTGACCGGCTATGCGCCGCTCGACGACCTGCTCGGGGCCGCGCGGGCGACCGACCTGTTCCTCTACGACC
The DNA here is from genome assembly GCA_963773605.1 of uncultured Acidobacteriota bacterium. Taxonomy (GTDB): domain Bacteria; phylum Acidobacteriota; class UBA6911; order UBA6911; family UBA6911; genus CAVZBT01. The sequence goes on along the minus strand of CAVZBT010000012.1, from coordinate 1,298,174 downwards.
TGAAGTTCGCGGACGACGCGCTCCACCTGCGCTACACCGGCGCCTCGAACGCGCCGATCCTGGCCAACCTCGAGGCGCTGGCGCACGCGCATGGCCGGATATGGCTGCGGATCCCGCTCATCCCCGGCGTCAACGACGGCGACAGCGAGCTGGACGCCATGGCCCGGCTCGCCTGCCCGGCTGCACCTCATTGTGTACCCCTATTGATTGAGGGCGCCGGCGCCTTCGGGGTTCACCTCCGGCGCGCGCGGATGGTACCCTAGTGTGCGACAGTTCCCCATCTCGCTGTCGCCGAGGAGAACGCGATGCCACGTGTGTGCAGGTTGGCGGCCACGGCCGCGCCGCTGTTGTTGCTGATCGTCCTTGCCGTCCCGCGCGCCGCCCAAGCCCAGTTGAGGCTCTTCCACCGTTCCTGGGAGGTGTCGTTTTTCGGCGGCGGCAGCTTTCTCGGCGACCGGCGCTACCCGACGGACGTGGCGGGCCCGAGCCCGACGGGCGCGCGCAACGTCGGGCTGCGCTATGGTTCGGGTTACGTCGTGGGCGCGAGCGTCACGGAAAACCGCTGGCGTCACGTGGGGGCCACCTTCGAATACACGTTCGCCAACCAGCCGCTCGAGTTCGCCGGCCTGCTCGATCAGCCCGAGTCGCTCGGCCTGAGCCATTCGGTCCACCGGGTGGCGTATGAATTGGCCTACTACCCCCTGGACCCGCACTCGCGCCTGCGCCCCTATGCCTTCGCCGGTCCCGGCCTTTCGCTCTTCCGGGTCGCCCGGAAGTCGATCGCCGAAGGCTCCGCGTCCGAAACCCGAGTGAGCGATCCGTGGAAGTTCACGGTCAACTGGGGCGGCGGCGTCAAGTACCTCCTGGTGGACCACTGGGCGGCATCGCTGCAGTTTACCGACTCCGTTTCAGGCGTCCCGGGTTATGGTCTGCGCCCGACCGCCTACGCCGCTGCCGGCGCGCTGGTCCCCGGGTTCCGGCCGAATGGGTTCCTGCACGACAAGATCGTGACCCTCGGGATCGTCTACCAGTGGGACGACCGATAAATTAACGCGGCCGGGGCCGGCGAAAGTGGGCCGCGTCGGCTCGCCGCGGCCCGTGGAATTTGCTAGGCCATGAATTACTTGAGCAGGTCCTCGCTGCAGCTCATTGGGCGGGGAGCCGCCCGCTCTCCCGCCGTGCCCCATCCAATGTTTTGTATCCAAATTTCAGGACGAGCCCTCCGGGGTCAGCCGTTCTGGCGGTGTAAACCAAAGGGTCTCAGAGTATTGGTGGTTGGGCACGCCACGTGCTAGAATTTTAGCAGCGAATCAACCGCCCCCCGGATAGGCGCGTAATACAACCCCCCGTGCCGTCCCCCCTGGCTGAACTTCGAACCGCAATTTGAGGAGAAAAGTATGTTGCAGAACCGCAATCGCGGTGTGCTGTTGGTGGTGATGGCCGCACTTGCGATCACGTTACTGCCCGCAGGTGCAGCGTTCGCCCAGAGCCAGAACGGAACCCTGAGGGGAATAGTAAAAGACACGTCGGGCGCGGTTATTCCGGGCGCCACCGTGACCATCGTCAACGAAGCAACAAATGACAGCCGGAACATGGCGAGCACGTCGGACGGGTCGTTCAATTTCCCCGGCCTCCAGCTGGGCGACTACGCGCTGACGGTGGAGTTGGCCGGGTTCAACAAGTACATCCTGAGCCACGTGGCTGTGAAGGCCAACCAGGTGACGGACGTGACCGCCACGATGCAGCTCGGCCAGGTCACCAACACGGTCGAGGTCACGTCGGGTTCCGACATGGTTCAGACCACCACCACGCAGGCCGGCGGCACGATTCGGGACCAGGCCGTGGAAGAGGTGCCGAATCCCACGCTGGACGGCTCACCGCTGAACCTGGCGATCATTTTCCCCAACACCACTACCATGCCGGGTGGTGTGGCAGGGCAGGGTGGCTCGGTTGGTGGGAACCGTCCGCGCAACAACAACTTCACCATCGATGGGGTCGACAACAACGACGTCAGCCTGACGGGCCCGCTCGCTCCCGTTATCCAGGACGCTGTTTCCGAGTTCAACCTGCTGACCAACATGTTCAGCGCCGAGTTCGGGCATTCCACCGCGGGTCAGTTCAATATCCTGACGAAGTCCGGTACGAACGATATCCACGGGAATGCTTTCGCATTCGGGCAGAACAAGAAACTCAACGCGTACGACAATCTGACCAAGGCCGCGATTTCCGACCGGCTCGCGTCCGGGCTGCCGGCAAAACCGAGATACGACTTCGCCCGAGTGGGCGGCACCGTCGGGTTCCCGGTGATCCGCGACAAGTTCTTCATGTTCGGGGCGTACCAGTACCAGACGCGCGGACGGGAAGCGACGGGTGTTTCCGTCCTGGCCCCTACAGCTGCCGGTCTGTCCACTCTCAACTCCCAGGCTGCAAATGATGTCGTCCGAGGATATCTGGCCCAGTTCCCCGTCGCCAGCACAGCGACAGACTCTGTCTTTGTCAACGGTCTGGCAATCCCGGTCGGAACCTTCCAGGCCTTCGCGCCCGATTATTTCAACCAGCACGACTTCCAGATCAACGCGGATTACAATGCGGGATCTCACCAGCTGCGCGGCCGTTTCCTCTACGACCGCTATCGGGCGCCGTGGATCAATCCCAACCTGCCGCTGTCGCAATTCACGGGCGACAATGCCGACGACAACCGCAAGGTCGCGTTCACGGATGTCTGGACCATCAGCAGCCGCTGGGTGAACGACTTCCGGCTATCGTATTCACGTGATGTCAAGACCTTCGGAGTTCCCTCGACGTTCGCCAACTTTCCAAACATCGAGATCAACACGCTCGGGCTCGATGTCGGGCCGGAAGCAAACGCTCCACAGTCCAGTATTCAGAACGCCTACCAGGCTCTCGACAACGTGGCCTGGACCAGAGGAAGCCACTCGTTGAAGTGGGGATTCGAATACAGGAACTGGATCGCGCCCTCGGACTTCCTCCCCCGCGAGCGCGGGGAGTGGAGTTACGTCGACTTCAGCCAATTCGTGAGCGACCTTGTGCCGACCGGGGGCAACGGAGCCCTGCGCGGCGCCGGGACCGGATTCTTCGCCGGCAACCAGCAGGCTTTCTACACGTTCGCCCAGGACGACTGGAAGGTCACGCCGCGTCTGACCCTTAACTTAGGCCTGCGGTACGAGTACGTCACCAATGCGCGGGACGCGAGGCTCCAGGCGCTGAATGCGATTGCCAGCGTGCCGGGATTGTTCGACTTCCGTGTGCCGAAAACTGACAAGAACAACTTCGGCCCGCGCATCGGCCTTGCATGGGATCCGTTCGGCACGGGGCGGACCTCGATCCGCGCCGGCTTCGGCACGGCCTACGACGTCTCGTTCCAGAACCTCGTTACCCTGCAGCTGCCTCCGCAGTTGCAGACCGAGCAGAACGCCGGCCTGACCTGCTCTCTGCCCAACGCTCCCTCCTGGTGCGGTTCGGGTCAGGGATTCCTTGCGGGCGGCGGACTGCTCAGCGTAAATGTGCCTCCGACTACGGTTGATGAAGCCCGGGCAGCGACGCAGGCCATCATCGTGGACCAGCACGCCCCGAAGACATTCACCTGGATGCTGAGTGTTCAGCGCGAATTCTTCAGGAACTGGCAGGTCGAACTCAGGTACCTGGGCACGCGCGGCCTGAACCTGCCGGTTCAAATGCGGATGAACGCCATTTCGGTATTCGAGTCGCATCCGGAACTCGCACTGACCACCTATTTCGACCCGTCGCAGGTCCCCGCGAGTTTCCCGGATACGGCGCCGACTCTTGAAGCATTCCAGAATGCCCAGGATCTGCGCTATTCGAACCTCGGGTTCGTCGGCGGCTTCGTAACCGCCTTCCAGCCCATAGGAAGTTCGATCTATCACGGCGGGTCGATTGACGTAAACCGCCGGCTGGCCAACCACGTTTTCCTGAAGGGAAGCTACACCTTCTCGAAGACGATCGACAATGCCACCAACGAGCTGTTCACGAGCCGGGTGAACCCGCGCAGACCGCAGGATCCTTACAACATGCGGAACGAGCGCGGGCTCTCGGTCCTGGACCGGCCGCACAAGTTCGCTATGGGATGGCTGGTCGAGGTTCCGAACCCGAATCTCGGGAACTCATTCCTCAACGAAATCGTCCATGGGTGGCAGATCAACGGCACGTACCTGGCCGAGTCCGGCCAGCCGATCACCCCTCTATCACCCGTCGATACGATGGGGACCTTTGACGCCGCGGGCGCGCGTGCCTTCGAGAATCCGAACGGCACTGTGCGCACAGGGAGCGATGTCAACTTCGTCCTGCGGAATCCGGTGACAGGAGCCAGCTCCATCTGCAACCCGGGCACGTCGGATTGCCCGGGATCCCAGGTGGTTGCTTATGTGGCTCAGAATCCGAGTGCGCGGTTTGTGGTCGCGCAGCCCGGCTCCTTCCCGAATTCGGGACGCAACATCCTGCGCGCCCCAGGGTTGAACAACTGGGACCTCTCGTTCTTCAAGAACACCTACATCACGGAGACCCGGTATGTCCAGTTCCGCGTGGAGCTGTTCAATGCGTTCAACCATCCCCAACCGGCCCTCGGTGCGGGAACGGTGTTCCAGTTCACCGACAACGCGCTGAGCACAACATATGCCAACGCGGCCAGCCCGTTGTTTCTCAATGCGAGCCAGTTCAGCGGCGGAAACCGGTCGATCCAGCTCGCGCTGAAGTTCATGTTCTAAGCCGCGGCGGCGCGGAGGGAAACCCTCCGCGCGAGTGCGGAAAACACCCCACCGGTGGCGGGTCACGGTGGGGTGTTTCGTTGTTGCCCGCGCATACGACTCCTGATTGGGGTGCGGTACAATGTGCGTCGGGAGGCCCTTATGGCGACGACGTTGAAATCGACCGCGCTGCTCTCCAGGCTGCATATCGAAGAGATCAACCCGGGTGCCTGCTCCGGCCCGGACCGCTGGATTTCCGACCCGGAAGGCAAAGTGGTGGTCTCCTGCAACCCGAGCACGGGCAGACCGATCGCAAGGGTAGCGATGGCGACAGCCGCATCCTGTGACCGCGTCGTCGAGGAGGCCGCTGCGGCGTTCGAGTCCTGGCGCATGACCCCGGCGCCCAAGCGGGGCGAGCTGATCCGCGACCTCGGCAACGCGTTGCGCGACGTCAAGGAACCGCTGGGGGACCTCGTCAGCCTGGAGATGGGCAAGATCCGCGCCGAGGGGCACGGCGAAGTCCAGGAGATGATCGACATCTGCGACTTCGCGGTCGGACTGTCGCGCCAGCTGTACGGCCTGACCATGGCGTCGGAGCGTCCCGGGCACCGCATGATGGAGCAATGGCACCCGCTGGGCGTCGTCGGCGTCATCACCGCCTTCAACTTTCCGGTCGCCGTGTGGTCCTGGAACAGCGCCATCGCCGCCGTGTGCGGCGATCCGGTCGTGTGGAAGCCGGCCGGCCCGACGCCGCTGTGCGCGATCGCCGTGCAGCACATCGCCAACCGGGTCATGGCCGATCACGGCCTGCGCGGCATCTTCAACCTGGTCATCGGGCCGGGCAGCAGCGTCGGGGAGCGCATGCTGCAGGACGATCGGCTGCCGCTGATCTCCTTTACCGGCTCCACGCTCGTCGGGCGGCATGTGGCCGAAATCGTCGCGCGCCGATTCGGCCGCTCGATCCTCGAACTCGGCGGCAACAACGCCATCGTCGTCGCCGAGGACGCCAACCTCGACCTGGCGACGCGGGCGATCCTGTTCGGCGCAGTCGGCACCGCCGGCCAGCGCTGCACCTCCACCCGGCGCATCATCGTTCACAGGAGCATCGCCACCAGCTGACGGCGCGCCTCAAGAGCGCCTACGCGCAGGTGCGCATCGGCGATCCGCTGGACCCGGCCACCCTCATGGGTCCGCTGGTCACACCCGAGGCGGTCGAAGACATGTTCGAGGCGATGGAGCAGGCCAGGCCGAAGGCGGGCGAGGTGCTCTGCGGCGGGACGCCGGAGGCCCGAGCTCGGAGCGCAGTTCGTCGAACCTACGATCATCCGAATGCCGGCGCAAACCGACATCGTGAAGCAGGAAACCTTCGCCCCGATCCTGTACATCCTCGAATACGACGACTTTGAAGACGCGCTGAAACTGCACAACGACGTCCCGCAAGGACTCTCCAGCGCCATCTTCACCGGGAGCCTGCGCAAGGCCGAGGAATTCCTGTCGCCGCGCGGCTCCGACTGCGGCATCGCCAACGTCAACATCGGGACCTCCGGCGCGGAAATCGGCGGCGCCTTCGGCGGCGAGAAGGAAACCGGCGGCGGCCGCGAGTCCGGCTCCGACGCCTGGAAAGCCTACATGCGCCGCCAGACCAACACCATCAACTGGTCGACCAGCCTCCCCCTGGCCCAGGGCATCAAGTTCGGCGACGGACCGGGTGAAGCCTCTTAAATCTAGTCATTTAAGAGAAAAAACCTGGTCAAGAAGTCCTTAAATGCGATTTCTTGCCCCTTTTTTTGAATTAAGGTCTTTTTTCGTTGTGGAACCCCTCAGAATTTCAGCTTGACAGGCCTTGTTCACGAAAACAGGCCCCAAAACCGAGATTAAGGGGCCCTTTTTAGCCTCATTTTCACGGCAAACTCGTTAAAACAATATGATTGTCTTGGTCCGTCCCCTACTTCCGGGCGAGGACTAGGGGAGAGTGCCACTCGATGTCGGCCGTTTCCACATGCTGGAAACCGGCGTCCTGCAGCCAGCGCCGGTAGTCCGCGACCGTGTAGGTGCCGCCGCTGTCGGTGTTGACGAGCATGTTCAGCGCGAATAGGGCGGCAAACGGCGGCCCGGTGCGCGCGTCGTTCGGGATCATGTCGATGACGACCATCTCGCCGCCGTCGCGCAGTGCCCGGTGGAGGCGGCGGAACAAGTCCCTCGACGAGTCCTCTCCCTCGGAGTGCACGATGTTGCCGAGCAACGCGACATCGTAGCGCTCCGCGCCGAAATCGACACGCTTCAGGTCGCCGGCCAGGTAGTCGTATTGACCTTCGACGCGATGGCGGCGCAGGTGCTCGCGCGTAACGTCGAGCATGCCCGGAAAATCCTGCGCGGTGACGCGCGTACCGGCGTCCGCCTCGGCGAAGGGGATCCCCCAGACCCCCGACCCGGCGGCGACATCCAGGACCTGCAGGCCGCGGCGCCCGTTACCCGCACCGAGCAGCCGGGCGATCTTCTGAGCGGGCTCCCGGTGGACGATGTGCAGTCCCCGGACCAGCTTCGGGAAGAACTCCTCGGCTTCCTGCTGCGTCTCCACATGGCGGTAGGGGCGGCCCGTGCGCACGCTCTCGGTCAGCTTCCCCCAGGACTCCCACAACGGTTCAAGCGTCAGGAAATCCCCGAGGCAGTCCGGGCTGGCGCGCACCATGTACTGGGCCGCGAAGGGAGTCAGGGAATACTGGTCATCTTTCTTTTCCAGCAGGCGCATCGACGTCAGCGCATCGAGCAGCATACCGATCCCGCGCTCCGCCGCACCCGCCGCCGCCGCGATGCGGGCGGCCGTCCTGTGCCCGTCGTATATTTTGGAAAACACGTCCAGTTCCATCGCACTCATCAGGGTGCGGGCCGGAGCGAAGCCGAGGTGAAGCTCCATCAACTGCGGCATGCTGAACTCTTGCTGCCTCTGGACGGACTGCTGCTCGTCCTGTCTTGGTTTCATTGATACCCCCTGTGTGTTTTAGGTGTGGCCGCCCGGCCCCGAGCGGCGGGCGGCATAGCTCGGCAATAAGCATAGCAAAAGGGCGCAGCGCCCCGCCGGTGAATGAATTCACACTAGACGAAGGGGAATTACCGGTTCGCCAGGTGGAATGCGGCGGCGAGGCCGGCGCGTGCGGCGTCGGCCATGATGTCGGGATTGATGCGGTAGATGGTGTCGCCGGTCCGGTGGTACTCCAGGTGAGGTCCGTTGGAGGAGAAGGAGAGGCAGGGGATGCCACGTTCGAAAAACGGCGCGAAATCGCTCCCCTGCACGCCGAGCCCGCGGATCGCGGAGTTTGCGCGCAGGGTGCCGCCGGCTGCGGCCCGGGCCTGATCCAGCGCCGCCTGCAGCTCGGGGCGGCCTGCGGTGTAGCCGCAGCCGATGCCGTCGCCGGCCCCGACCATATCGAAGTTCAGCATGGCCAACGGCGGGCCGAGGCCCCCGGGGAGATGTGCGGCCAGGTACCGCGATCCCTTGAGGCCGGACTCCTCGGCGCCGAAGAGCGCGAACACGACGGCTCTCTTCGGCTTCTGCGGCATTCCGGCGAGCGCCCGCGCGATCTCCAGGACGGCGGCGGTGCCGCTCGCGTTGTCGTTCGCGCCCGGGAAACGCAATTCCATGATGGTGCCGCAGTGGTCGGCGTGGCCGCCGACGAGCACGTACTCGTTGCGCAGCGCGGGGTCGGAGCCCGGCACGATACCGACGATGTTGAACCCGCTCCCCTGCGGCACGTGCCTGGTCCGGACGGCAAGGCGCACGCGGGTCGAGGTGGGGAACGAGAGGGGCTTTTTGTACTTCAACAGGTCGGCGCGCAGCGACTCCGACCCGAGACCGCGCGGGGCGAGGATCGTGTCGGCAACCTTGCGGCTGACGACCGCCGGCGTGAAGCCCGGGATCCAGTCGCCGTTCGGGTTGGCGATCGGGTCGTCGTAGATGTAGATGACCCCGAGCGCCCCCTTGGCGCGCGCCAGCGCCATGCGGGTCCGGTGCTCGTCGTGGGTCCTGTAGCGGGGATCGGCCGGGTCGGGCGTGCCGCGGAAGCAGAGCACGAACTTGTCCCGCACGTCCAGTCCGCGGTAATCGTCGTAGTCGAGGTCGGGCGCGCCGATCCCCCAGCCCGCGAAAACCGCTTCGCCCGTGCGGTCGCCCGTGTCGCTGAACATCAGCGGCAGGAAATCCCGCCCCGGCTCGAGCTTGACCTCGTCGGGTTGCCGCCCCGCAGCGGGGGGCGGCAACAGGCTCATGGCGCAGCGCTCGACGGAGGTGTACTGCATCGGGAAGGCCTGCAGGTAGGTGCCCCCGTCGCCGATCGGCTGCAGGCCCCACCCCCGCATCAGGCCGGCCATCCACCGGGCCGCGGCGGCGTAGCCGACGTCCCCGGTGAGGCGCCCAGCGAATTCAGGCGAGGCAAGCCTCCTGCACGTTTCGTAGACGACGGCGCTGTCGATGGCGCGCAGACCCGGGTCGACGTGCGGCTCCCGGCCGTTCTGGGCCGGCGCGGGCGATGCCGAGAGCGTGCATGCGGAGAGCGTGCAGAGGAGCAGCAGCGCCGGAGTGGACCGCATCGGTTAGCTCGCCGTGGAAGCCGAGCCGGAGAAGTCGCGGCAGGCCGCGTCGTAATCCTTCCACCAGCCGCGCAGGACATCCATGTCGGTCGCGCGCGGCTCGTCGCCGCCGCCCGACAGGTTCAGGTACTGGCGCAGGATCGGCTTGAAATGCGGGTGGGCGCACTTGTCGATGATGTCCTCGGCGCGGTGCCGGGCGGAGCGGATCGAGGAGTTCATCGCGAACCCCTGCTCCGTCACGACGCACTTGATGTCGTGCTCCGTGTGGTCGATGTGCCGCACGTAGGGCATGACGCAGCTGACGACCCTGCCGTCCTTCAGCGTCCGGATCGACGGAGTGTGGACGATGCTGATGTAGGCGTTGCGGAAGAAGTCGCCGCTGCCGCCCAGCCCGTTTACCACGCGCGAGCCGTCGACGTGCGTCGAGTTGACGTGCCCGTAAATGTCCACCTCGATCGGCGTGTTCATCGCGATGACGAACAGCCGGGAGATGATCTCGGCGCAGTTGGAGAGCCACATGGGCCGCAGGACCAGCTTGTCGCGGCAGCGCGCGAACAGCCGCTCGAACTCCGCGCGCGCCGGCGCCGAGAACGAGATCGCCGTCGCCGAAGCGCAGTCGAACTTGTCGTCGTCCTCGACGTAGCGCATCATCCCGTCCTGGAACACCTCGGTCCAGAACCGGATCTTCTGGAAGGGCGACTCGTAGAGCTCGCCCGACGATGGCGTTGGCGACGTTGCCGACACCCGGACTGGATCGGCGGCAGCCGCTTGCCCCAGCCGTACTGCTTGCGGCAGCAGAGCAGGAATTCGATCACGTTCCGGGCGATCTGCCGATCGATCTCCTGGGTCGCCTTGAAGCTGACCGGGTAGTCGGGCTTGTCGGATTCGACGATGGCCACGACCTTGCTCTTGTCGATCTCCACGTACGGTGTGCCCACCCTGTCGTTGACGTTGATGATCGGGATCGGCCAGCCCACGCGCGGGTGCACCGCCGGCACCACGATGTCGTGAAACCCGGTGTAGTCCGGGATCGCCGTGTTGACCTCGAGCACGATCTTCTTGGCCATCGTCAGGGCTTCGGCCGAGATGCCGACCGACGACGACAGGATCACGCTGCCGTCCGGCCGGATCCGCGAGACCTCGACCACGGCCAGGTCGAGGTCGCCGTAAAAGCCGTACGCGAGATTGCGGGCGAACATCGAAAGGTGGACGTCGGTGAACTCCATCTGCCCGGAGTGGATCAGCTTGCGCGAGGCCGAGGACGACATGTACGGGCCGCGCTTGCCCACGAACGGCGCGATGGGGTTCTCGACCTCCTCCGACAGCGACGCGCCGCTGAAGAGCGCGATCTTTGTCTTGGCGCCGGTCTGTTCCAGGTGCCGCGCGAGAGCGGGTATGAATGCCTTGGGCTCGCCGGACTTGGTGAAGCCGCTGATGCCGATCTGGTCGTGGTCCTTCACGATTTTGACCGCCTCCTCCACCGGCATGAGCTTGCCCAACAACTCGGTACATTCGACGCGATCACTTATATTTGTCATGTATAACTCCTCGAGGCTCGCCTTGCCGAAACAGGGCAGGATTGGATGAATTTGGAGCCTTCCTCTCGCGGGGAATGATTATAGAGGAACGGGCCGAAAGCAACGAAAATCTGGGGCGCGCACACTCCCCCCAACCGCCGCTGCGGGGCCGGGTTCCCGCCGTGAAACCGGCGTGCCGCGGACGCCGCGGGGCGGGGTCAGCCGGTTGTCTGGGAGGCCAGGGCGATGCGGGTGCGATTGACGATCAGGTAGGGGAGATCCCGGAGCGGTCCGGGGACCCCGCCGTCGCAGCCGGGGAAGCCGGCGACACCGGGGGTGTCCACCACGATGAACCGGTACGTGCCGAGATCTTCGCGGTCGAAGAACCTCTGGCTGACCTTGCCCGTCAACGACAGCCCGCAGCGGCACGCCAGCTCGAGCCGGATGCCGGCCAGGTCCCGGTCGGCGTCGGCGAGCGCCTTGAGCGACTGGTCGCCCCCCGCCTCGACCAGCTCGTGGGCCAGCAGCACCTCGTCGATCTTGACCAGCACCGCACCCCGTTTGTCCGATGCGCCCGCTGCGGTGGCGCACCACGGTGGCTTCGCCCACCTCGAGAAACGTGCGGGGGGTGGCGTTGAGGAAATCGGTCAGCCGCCGCCCCCCCGTCGCCACGTGCCCGCGGATCAGGAAGTCGTCCGTCACGAGGAGGTCTTTGACGTATCTCAAGTCCGGCTAAGCCCAGAATATCTCGGGGATCCGGGTCGGCCCGTCCAGATGCCCGACGAGCCTTTTCTCCAGGGGAGCCCGCGACGGGTCGAGGTTGCGCCGCAACTGCTCGACTTCCGCGGGCTTGAGCGGCTCGAAGCCCCGCGCGATGTCGGTGTTCTGGTCGATGTGGCCGACGGCGGGCATCCCGATGACCGCCGCCGTGACCGGCAGCCCCAGGGAGTAGCGCAGCAGGAGACCGATGTCCGCCTTGCCGGGCTCCTGGCCGACCAGGAATTCCTGGCCCGCCACCTTCATCGCGATCACGCCCAGCTTCTTCTTGTTTGCGGCCGGAAGCGCGAGCTCCTCGAAATGCCCGTTGCGGCTGGCGTTGAGCGCCATCTGGGTGCAGTTCAGGTCGTGCCGCTCGATCGCCCGCGCGAGCACCGCGCCGTCGGTGTGGCTCGTCATCCCGATGAAGCGGGTCAGCTTCCGCTCCCGCGCCTCGAGCAGACCCTTCAGGGCTCCGTCCGGCGCTTCGATTTTCGCCAGGTCGTCCGCCTTGCCCAGGCTGTGGATGTGGACGAGGTCCACCTGGTCGACCTGCAGGCGCTTCAGGCTCGCCTCGAGCCTGCGCAAGAACGCGTCCCGCGTGCGGTCCGGGATCTTCGTGGCCAGGAACACCTCCTTGCGGCGGGACGGCATGAGCTTGCCGACGCGCGTTTCGCTCTGGCCGTCGCCGTAGGAAAACGCGGTGTCGAGATACGTGATGCCGAGGTCGATCCCACGGCTCAGGGCAGCCAGCGCCTGTTCCTCTTCCTTGTACATAAGCCAGCGGCTCCCGCAGCCGAAGGCGAGAATGGAAACGCTCACTCCAGTGGCCCCGAGCACCCGGTGCGGCAAGGTCTTTTTGGCCGGCGGCTCGGCGCCGGCGTTCTGGGCAAAGACTTTCAACCCGGCGCCGGCGGCGGTGCCCGCGGCGACCCGTTCGAGGAACTCACGGCGAGACTGTTCTTTGGTCATGACCCCTCCGGAAGGACTTCAATGTCTGCCGGACATTATAATGCCGTTTCCGGAGTTTTCTCTTTCTACTTCCTGGCGGGCGGGGTGGGCCCGGCCCCCCCCGACGTGGGCCAGCCGGGAACAATCGGGAAATCCACGGGTTGAGAGGAATCCGCGGACCTCGCCGGGTCGCCGCCGCCCACCTTGCGGCCGCGCCGCGTTTGACATCGGCGCGGCGGCGGGACTATAAACGTGCCCGACATGCCCACGATTTCTCGGCGCGATTTCATCATTGCCGGCTCCAGGCTGGGCCTTCTGGCCGCCGCGGGCTCCGGGCCGTTCGGGTTCGCCGACGAGCGGCTCGAGGAGATACTCCGGTCGGCCCCCCTGGCCCGCTACTGGGTCTCGAGCGCGTCCGGGGCGGCGCACTGCCGCGATTGCCACGCCGACGGCGCGGCTCTCAAGGCAAGCCCGCACGACCAGGGCGGCGCCGTCGTCCGCTGCCGGCTGTGCGCGCAGGAGTGCACCCTGCAACCCGGCGAACGCGGCAAATGCCGGGCCAGGATGAACGTGGCCGGCAAGATGCGCAGCCTCGTCTACGGGCGGCCTGCGGCGGTCCACGTCGACCCGATCGAGAAGAAGCCGTTCTACCATTTCCTGCCGGGCTCGTCGGCGTTCTCCCTCGCGACCTCCGGGTGCCCGCTGCGCTGCAAGTTCTGCCAGAACTGGCAGATTTCGCAGTCCAGCCCCGAGGACCACGACGCGCCGTTCACCCCGCCGGCGGCGGTCGTCGAGGGCGCGGCCGCCCGCAAGGCCCCGGTCATCGCGTTCACCTACAACGAGCCGACGGTCTTCGCCGAGTACCTGACCGACATCGCGCGGCGGGCGCGGCCGCAGGGGATCCGCAGCGTCATGGTCAGCTGCGGGTTCGCGCAAGCCGAGCCGCTCGCCGAGATCTGCGGCGTCCTCGATGCGATCAAGATCGACCTGAAGGGATTCAGCGAGCCCTTCTACCGCAACGTCTGCGGCGCCGAACTCCGGCCCGTGCTGCGCAGCATCAAGCAGATCGCGGCGACGCGGCGCGTGCACCTCGAGATCGTCAACCTCGTGGTCCCCACCCTGAACGATGCCGAACCCATGCTCCAGGCGCTCGCGGACTGGATCATGGGCGAGATCGGCCCCGACGTGCCCGTCCACTTCACGCGCTTTCATCCGGACTACCAGCTGCTGAACCTGCCGCCCACACCCGTCGCCACGCTCGAGCGCGCCCGGGACATCGCGCTGGCACCGGGGGCTCCGCTACGTCTTCGTGGGGAACGTGCCGGATCACCCCGGCAACCACACCTACTGCCCGGGCTGCGGGAAGATCGTCATCAAGAGAAGCGCCTTTTTCGTGCTGGAGACGCACCTGAAGGGCGGCAACTGCCGGTTCTGCGGCAGGGCCATCGCCGGAGTCTGGTCCTGAGGGCCCGCAGCAAGCCGGGCCCAATCGGCCGACGCACAGAGAGAGGACCTGCATGTTTCGCTCCGTCAGAATTCCGATCGCCCTCCTGATTGGCGCCGCCTGCGCCGCCCGCGGCGAGGCTCCCGGCATCCGCGCGCCCGCCGTCGCGGGTCAGTTCTACCCGGCCGGCCCCGAGCATCTGAAGCTCGCCATCGAGCAGTTCATGAAGAGCGCCGTCGCGCCCCTGCCCGGGGAAAAGCCGGTCGCGCTCGTGGTTCCGCACGCCGGGTACGTCTACTGCGGGCAGATCTACGCGGACGCCTACCGGCAGGTCGCCGGGCAGACCTTCGACGTGGTCGTGATCCTGGGGACCAACCACACGAGCGCCGATTTCCGCGGCATCTCCGTCTACGCGCACGGCGCCTTCCGGACCCCACTCGGCGATGCGCTGGTCGACGAGGAGGTGGCCGCGCGACTGCTGGCCGCGGACCGGGATTGCACGTCCGGCGGGCCGGCCCATGTCCGCGAACACTCGGTCGAGGTGCAGGTGCCGTTCGTGCAGACGCTCTTCCCGCGGGCCAGGATCCTCCCGGTCGTCGTCGCCGAGCCGGACCTCCCCATGTGCGATCAGTTCGGCGAGGCGCTGGCCGGGTCCTTGAAGGGCCGGCGCGCGCTCGTTGTGGCCAGTTCGGACCTGTCCCACTACCCGGCGTACGACGACGCGGTGAGCGCCGACCGGCAGACGCTCGAGGCGATCGCGAGCCTGGTCCCGCGCAGGCTGGACGACGTCGCGCGCGCGTTGCTCGTGAAGCGGGCGCCGAATCTCGAGGTGGGCGCGTGCGGCGAGGCGCCGGTGCTGGCGGCGATGAGCGCCGCCAAAGCCCTGGGGGCGCGCCGCGGCGTCGTGCTGAGCTACGCCAACTCCGGGGATGCGCTCCTGGGCGACCGCACCCGCGTGGTCGGCTACGGCGCGGTCCTGTTCAGCGCAAACGAGGGACACCCCGACGTCCGCGTGCTGAAACCGGCGCCGCCGTCCGCGCCCCGCGCCGGGCCGCTGCCGGAATCCGACCGCATGGCGCTCCTCGCCTTCGCCCGCGAGACCATCCGCCGCTACCTGACCACCCAGACGCTCCCCCTGGCCCGGGGCTTCAGCCCGGCCCTCAACCGGCTGCAGGGCGCCTTTGTCACCCTGAAGAAGAACGGCGATTTGCGCGGCTGCGTCGGCCATATCCCGGCCGAAACTCCTCTCCCCCAGACGGTCGGGGCGATGGCGGCGCAGGCCGCCTTCAACGACCCGAGGTTTCCGCCGCTCATCCGGAACGAGTTCGGGCAGATCCTGATCGAAATCTCTGCCCTGACGCCGCCGCGCCAGATCCGCGGCCCCGACGACATCGAGGTCGGCCGCGACGGCGTGATCCTCTCGAAAGAAGGGAAGTCGGCCGTCTTCCTCCCGCAGGTCGCTACGGAGAACAAGTGGGGGCGCGACGAGATGCTCGACAATCTCTGCCGCAAGGCCGGCCTGCCGCAGGGGAGCTGGAGGCAGGGCGCCCGGTTCGCGGTGTTCCAGGCCGAGGTTTTCAGCGAAGCCGATTTCCAGTGAGGGCAGCCGAAAGTGTAGTCCCTGCGATCCTGCGCGTGTGGCGTGCGTGCCCCTTTCCGCGGTTGTACTGTACCGGCAGGCGTGCGCCAGGGCGGCGTCGAACCGCCGCACCCCTATATGCTCTACCTCTTCGCGGTCGGCCTGGTCTCGATTCTCGCGCAGGTCGTGATCCTGCGCGAGCTGAGCGTCGCCTTTTACGGCGTCGAGCTGATCTACGTCCTGGCGCTCGGGCGTGGCTGCTCTGCTCGGCGTGCGGTGCCCTGCTCGGCCGCGCCGTTCCGCTCGGCGGTCGCGCGCCCGCCTGCTTCCCGCCGGTTTCGTCCTGCTGGCCGCGGCGCTGCCGGTGGACGTCGCCCTGGCGCGCTCGGTGCGCCTTCTGTTCGCCGAGGTCCCGGGAGCCTTCCTCCCTTTCGCATCGCAGCTGGCGGCGCTGGGCCTCGTCCTGTTGCCGGTGGCTCTCCCGCTCGGGGCGCTGTTCCAGTGGGCCGCGGCTGCGAGCGTTTCCGGCGGCGTCCACGCTGGCGCGCGCGTATGCGGTCGAGAGCGCTGGGGGGCGTTTTCGGCGGCCTGCTCGCCACCGGCCTGCTCGTGGTTGGGGGTGGGCAACCTGGCGTCGGCTCTCGTGTGCGCTCTCCTGTCGCTGGCGGCGGGCCAAGTCCGTCTCTCCGGCGGCCGGTTGCGCCCCGGAGGCGCTGAGCCCCGTCGCCGGTGGCGATCGCGGGCGCGCTCGCGCTGGCGTTCTGGTCCTCGGACGCGCTGGACTTCCGCAGCACCGCGTGGACTCACCCGAACCTGGTCGAAACCCGCGACTCGCCCTACGGCCGCGTCACCGTCGAACAGCTCGGGGGGCAGGTCTCCGTGTTCGAGAACGACGCGCTCTCGTTCAACACCGAGGGGACCGAGGCCGAGGAGTTCGTCCAGCTCGCCGCCCTGCAGCACCCTGCGCCCGAGTCCGTTCTGGTCCTCGGCGGCGGCATCGAAGGCATCGTGCGCGAGATCCTGCCGCACCGGCCGCGCAGGGTGGTCGACGTGGAACTGAACCCGGTCCTCGCGCGTGTCGTGCTGCCGCGGCTGCCGGCCGGATTCCGCGAGGCCGCGCGCGACCCCTCGGTCGAGGTCAGGCTCGAGGACCCGCGCGAGTACCTGCGGGGCGTGGGGCCGCCGTTCGATCTGATCCTGGTCGGCATGCCCGAACCGTCCTCGGGGCAGGCGAACCGTTTCTACACCCGCGAGTTCTTCTCCCGGTGCCGTGCGCGCATGGCACCGGAGGGCGTGCTGGCCCTGCGGCTGGTTTCGTCCGAGAACTTCTGGACGCCCCAGATCGCGCAGCGGACCGCCAGCATCGACGGCGCCCTGCGTGCCGTCTTCCGCGACGTGGTCGTGATCCCGGGGTCGACGAACGTCCTGGTGGCCTCCATGGCGACGCTGTGCCGCGACCCGGAAGTGCTCGCTTCCAGGCTCGCCGAGCGCGGGCTCTCGCCGCGGCTCGTATCCCCGGCGTACCTCCGTTACGTGTTCACCAACGACCGTTTCGGCGCGGTCGCCGGCATCCTGGAAAAGAGCTCCGCGCCGGTCAACAGCGACGCGCGCCCGATCTGTTACCACTACACGGCGATGATCTGGCTGTCGAAGTTTTTCCCTCGTGTCGCCGCCGCACGGCCGCTCGAGCTGCCGGCGTGGTGGCCCGCGGCGCTCTGGTGTGCGGGAGCCCTCGTTCTCGCCGGCCTCCTGGCCGCCTCCCGCAGGGCCCCGGCTCGGCGCCTCCTGCTGGTCGGGTCGGCCGGGCTGGCCGGCACCGTGCTCGAAACGGTGCTCATCCTGCGCTACCAGGTGACCAGCGGGGTGTTGTACCAGAACCTCGGGATCCTGCTGATGAGCTTCATGGCAGGCCTGGGGGCAGGCGCCGCGGCGGTCGACGCGCCGGCACTGCGCGCATTCGGCAGGGTCCGGCTCCGGCCCGCGTGGGGCCCCCTGCTGAGCCTCGCGGCGCTCCTGCTGCCGGCGCTGGTCGGGTGGCAGATCCATGCCGGGGTTGGAGGCCGGGCTCGCCGCGACCGCCGCGCAGCTTGCGGCCTCCGGGTTTCTCGTGGCCGGTTTCTTCGCAAAGGCGAGCCTGGAGAGCGCCGACCAGGCCGGGCTGGCGGCACCGCTCTACGCCGCGGACCTCGCCGGTGGATGCCTCGGCAGCCTGGCGGCCAGTGTGATCATGATCCCCGCGCTCGGCCTGGCCCAGACCGCCCTCTGGCTGATCCCTCTCGCCACCCTGATGGCGTTGTGGAGCGCCTCAGTGTGGGCCGCGTCGGCCCGCCGCGGCCCGTGATCTCGCTCAACCGTTGGATTTCACATGGATCCCCTGGTTGTAGTTCATCAGGGTGGGGCCGAGCCTGTTCGCGCCCAGTTCGGCAAGGTGGGCCGCGGCGAGCGGCCCGTGAGGCGGCTCCGGCGTTTCCGCACAAGCAGAGATGGCAGAGGCTGCATAGTGTAAGCTTATGGCTTATGCCGATTCTGCTTGCGAAGGAACTGCGCAAAACCTACACCGTCGGCGCAGCCGCCGTCGAGGCGGTCCGGGGTGTCGATCTCGCGGTCGACCCGGGCGATTTCGTCGCGGTCATGGGACCGTCGGGCTGCGGCAAGTCGACGCTCCTGCACCTGTGCGGCGCGATGGACCGGCCGACTTCCGGCCGGCTCGAGATCGACGGCATGCCCGTGGCCGGCCTGGACGAACAGGCCCTGACGGTTCTGCGGCGGCGCCGCATCGGTTTCGTGTTTCAGTTCTTCAACCTGCTCCCGACCCTGACGGTCGGGGAGAACATCGCGCTGCCGCTGCTCCTGGCGGGCACAAGCACGTCGCGGGCGGACGGGCGCGCCGCGCGCGTCGCCGAGCGTGTCGGCCTCGACCACAGGCTGCGCCACTTCCCGCAGCAGCTCTCCGGCGGCGAGATGCAGCGGGCGGCCATCGCGCGGGCGATCGTGCACGAGCCCGCCCTGGTCGTCGCGGACGAGCCGACCGGCAACCTGGACTCCGACAACGGGGCCCGCGTGCTGGACCTCCTGGTGCGGTTGAACGCGGAAACGGGTGTGACGGTCCTGCTGGCCACGCACGCCCCGGAAATCGCGGCCGCCGCGCACCGGATCGTGCGGATGAAGGACGGGCGCATCGAGAGCGTCGAGGAGGCCCGGGCCCTGCCGGCGGGGAGGCGGACTACACCCGTTGCGCCTGTTTAGGCTCTTCATCCTGCGGCACCTCGGCCATGAGCGCGCGCGCTCGGTCAGCGCCGTGCTGGGCTTTGCCCTGGGGATAGCCGTCATCGTCGCCATCCGGCTGGCCAACGCGAGCTCGCTGCGCGGGTTCGAGTCGGCGCTCGAAATCATCTCCGGGAAGACCTCGCTCGAGATCACCTCGCCGGGGGGCGTGGACGAAACCCGGATACCGGAACTCGCGTGGCTCGGCGCCTACGGTGTCCTGAGCCCCGTGCTGGAGGGGGACGCGCGCGTGAGCACGGCCTCGGGCGCCGAAGTCGTGCGCGTCCTCGGGGTGGACATCCTCAGGGACAGGGCGCTGCGCGACTACCGCCTGCTCGATTTCGGAGGCGGGCGGCAGCCCGACAGCCGGGAGTTTCTGGCGCTGCTCGTCGACCCTCACTCCGTCATCCTCACGGCGCGGTTCGCGGGCCGTTTCGGGGTCACGGCAGGGCAGGAGGTGGAGATCGCGATCGGCGACCGCGCGCAGCGCTTCACGGTCCGCGGCCTGCTGCGGGACACGGGGCCGGCACAGGCGCTCGACGGCAACGTCGCCCTGATGGACATCGCCGCGGCGCAGTGGGCGTTCGCCTCGCTGGGGCGGCTCACCCGGATCGACGTGCGACTGAACGACGGGGTCGCCGTCGACGACGCGGAGCGGCGGATCGCCGCACGGCTGCCGGCCGGCCTGTCGGTGCAGCGGCCCGCGCGTCGCGGCCGCGAGGTCGAGAAGATGCTCCAGGCCTTTCATTTCAACCTCTCCGCGCTATCCTACGTGTCGCTCCTGGTCGGCCTTTTCATGATCTACAACACGATTTCGGTCTCCGTCGTCGCGCGCCGCGAGGAGATCGGCAGCCTGCGGGCACTCGGCGCCGGCCGCGCGACCGTCCTCGGCCTCTTCCTGGGCGAAGCGGCGATCCTGGCCGCGGCCGGGTGTGGTCTCGGGCTGCTGCTGGCGCGCTATCTCGCGCTCGGGGCCGTCTCGCTGACTTCCACGACCGTGTCGGTCCTGTACCGGGGGGTCGTGTCGCCGCCGCCGGCCGTGGGCTTCGGGGACGCGGTCCTGGCGTTTGCCGTCGGCCTCCCGCTCGCGCTCGTCTCGGCGTCGATTCCCGCGCTGGAGGCCGCGCGCGTCCCCCCGGCAGACGCGGTCAGGGGCGCCGACAGGCTCGAGACCCGGTATCGGCTGCGGCTGCGCCACCTGTCGTTCCCGGCGCTGCTCCTGCTGGCAGGCTGGGGGCTGGCGCGTCTCGGGCCCGTGGGCGGCCTCCCGGTCTTCGGCTTCTGCTCGGCGCTCTTGATCGTGTTCGGCGGCGCCGCCCTCACCCCGCTGGTCCTGTTCCTGCTCGCGCGGGCAGGCCGCCGGCCGCTCGCGCGCCTGCTGAACGTCGAGGGGATGCTCGCCCACGCCAACCTTTCCGGTTCCGTCCCCCGTCTCTCGGTGTCGGTCGCGGCGCTCTCCCTGAGCCTCTCGATGATGGTCGCGATCGCGGTCATGGTGGGGAGCTTCCGCGCAACGGTGATTTACTGGGTGGGGCAGACGCTGCGCGCCGACCTCTACCTCAGCCCGGCGCTGCGCGGCGCCTCGGGCGCCCCGGCCGCGCTCTCGCCCGAAGTCGTGCAGGCCGTGACCGCGGATCCGGCGGTTTCGGCCGTCGACCCCTTCCGGCGCGAAGAGGCGCCCTTCGGCGGGGGAACCATCACGCTCGGCTGCAGCGACTTCAGCGTGCTCCTGGCGCGGGGCGGCCTCATGTTCAAGAGCCCGCGCGAGGGCCGCCGCGCAGCCCTGGCGGCCGTTGGCACGGATGCCGTGGTCGCATCCGAGAGCTTCTGCCTGAAGCACGGCTACGCCGACGGGGACCGGGTCGAGCTGCCGGTGCGGTCGGGGCGCGCCCGGTTCCGGATCGCCGCCGTGTACTACGACTATTCCAGCGACCGCGGGATCGTCCTCATGGACCGCAGCACCTGGCTGCGCCACTTCGACGACGCCTCCCCCTCGAGCCTGGGCGTCTATTTGAAGCCGGGATCCGATCCGGGGGCGGCGCGCTCCCGCATCCTGCGCACCCTCGGCGCGCGTCACCGCGTCTTCCTGAACACGAACGAGTCGCTCCGCCGCGAGGTGCTGCGCATCTTCGACAGCACGTTCGCCGTGACCTGGGCGCTGGAGGCGATCGCCATCTTCGTCGCGATCCTCGGGGTCTCCACCACGCTCGTCACCCTGACCTACGAGCGGCGGCGGGACGTGGCCATGCTGCGGCTGATCGGCGCCGGCACACGCCAGATCACTAGGATGATCGTGGCGGAGGCGGGCATGCTCGGGGCCGCCAGCCAGGCCGTCGGCGTCGCCGTCGGGCTGCTGCTGTCGCTGCTGCTGATCTATGTCATCAACGTGCAGAGCTTCGGCTGGACGATCCAGTTCCACCTGCCGGGGGCGTTCCTGCTGCAGATGTCGGCGGGGATACTGGCGGCGACGGCGGTGGCCGGCCTCTACCCGGCCCGCCGCGCCTGCGGATTCCGGCTGTCCGACCAGGTCGCCGAGGAGTGAAGCCATGGACCGGGGACGAAGCTTGATCGGCGCCGCGCTCGCTTGGGCGGGGCTGCTGTTTGCCTTCGACGCCGGCACGTGGCGCCAGGCGGAGCCCGGGTACCCCTGGGAGTTCCCGCGCGATCACCGCAGCCACCCGGAGTACAGGATCGAGTGGTGGTACTACACGGGGAACCTCAGCGCCGAGCACGGGCGGCGCTTCGGCTACCAGCTGACCTTCTTCCGCGTCGGCGCGGACTACAAGCCGGCGAACCCGTCGCGCTGGGCCGTGCGCGACCTGTTCATGGCCCACCTGGCCGTGAGCGACATCGACGGGGGCCGCTTCCGCTTTGCGGAACTGCTGAACCGGGGCGGGCCGGGCTGGGCCGGCGCGGACCCGGACGCCTACCGGGTGTGGAACGAGGGCTGGGAAGCGCGGCTCGACCCGGACGGCGACCACCGGCTGCGCGCCTCCGGCGGCGGCATCGGCGTCGACCTGGCGCTCGGTTCCGGGAGCCCTCCCGTCCTGCACGGCGCGCGCGGCTACAGCCGCAAGGGCGCGGCCCCGGGCAACGCGTCCGAGTACTACTCGCTCACCAGGATGCCGACCCGCGGGCAGCTGACGGTCGACGGCAAGCAGTTCGCGGTCCGGGGGGCGAGCTGGATGGACCACGAGTTCGGGACCAGCTTTCTCGAGAGCGGTCAGACCGGCTGGGACTGGTTCTCCCTCCAGCTGGAGGACGGGCGCGACCTGATGCTCTTCCAGCTGCGCCGCGCCGACGGCTCAAGGGACCCGCATTCGGGCGGGACCCTCGTCGATGCCTCCGGGGCCGCATGGCCGCTGGGCGCCGCCGATTTCGAGCTGGTGGCGGGCCGGGCCTGGAAATCTACCGGCAGCGGCGGCGCCTACCCGGTCGAGTGGCTCGTGCGCATCCCCGGGAAGAACCTGCGGCTCGAGGTCCGCGCCGCGCTCGACGACCAGGAGCTGCGCACGGCCGGGTCGACAGGCGTGGCGTATTACGAGGGGGCGGTCACCGCCGCCGGCGCCGCGGGCGTGCGCGGCAGGGGCTACCTCGAGATGACCGGCTACGCCGGCGCCCCGATTTCAGGCTCTTTCCGATAACGGATCCGTGTCCGACTCCGTTTCGATACCCAGGTGCGGCAGATATGAAGCTCAAGGCAATCCGTGGACAAGTCGATATGATGCCCTGATAGGGAACTTGGCCAACCCGGACCAGCTTGGTTTCGAACGCAAAGGAGTAGATCCGGGCACACGTGACGCGACATCCTTGGATAATGCCGCACCTCTCACCTGGCCACCGCAGCATCGCCCGCCATCGGCCTCATTCCGCTTTCCAGGAACGACGTGTGCCGCGGAATCCCCGCGTTGCGGGTCGCACTGGGCTCTGCAATAATTTGACGCAACTTGGGAGAAAGAGATGAAAGTCGGAATTCTTGGATCGGGTGATGTCGCAAGAGCACTGGCCGGCGGATTTCTCAAGTACAGCCATGAGGTGACCTTGGGCACGCGCGCGCCCGCAAAGCTGGCGGACTGGGCGGCGCGGAATCCGCGGGCCCGCATCGGCAGCTTCGCCGACGCAGCGAAGTTCGGCGAGTTGCTTGTGCTGGCGGTCAAGGGTGCCGCCGCGGCGGATGCGCTGCGTCTGGCAGACGCCTCCGATGTCGCGGGAAAACCGATCATGGACACCACCAACCCCATCGCGGACGCGCCCCCCGTCCACGGTGTCCTGAAGTTCTTCACCAGTCTCGATGAGTCCCTCATGGAGCGGCTGCAGCGGGAGTTCGACCGGGCAAGATTTGTGAAAGCCTTCAACTCCGTGGGCAGTGCCTGCATGGTTGATCCCCAATTCAAGGGCGGCGCACCCACGATGTTCATTTGCGGCAACGACGATGCCGCGAAGAAGCTCGTCAGTGGTCTGCTGGATCATTTCGGCTGGGAGACGGCCGACATGGGCAGGGCCGAGGCGGCCCGCGCAATCGAACCGCTGTGCATGCTCTGGTGTATCCCGGGCTTTCTTCACAATGACTGGGTTCACGGGTTCAAGCTGCTGCGCAAGTCGTAAGCAGGGACTACCGCCGTTCGCCCGGGCAGCGAGGGTGCATGACACTGCCGGAGGGGGTGCTGGGTGCGCCGACGGACGCCACGCTACACCCCGTCCATGGCGGCCATCCGGCGCAGCTCGATCTCGGCGTAGCGGCGCCCCACGATCCGCAACATACTGCCGAACAACGCCACAGCCAGTCCACCGCCGAGCAGGAGAGGGTAGTACACGCCCCAAGGCTGCCGCAGGAGGACGGCGGCAATTCCAATTGCGACCGCAGCCCCCCCGAGCGTGGTGAGGACTGCCATAGCGGCCAGAACGAACGAACGTGCCCGGCCCGCAGAGCACAAGATCCCGACCACTGCGCCCCACAACCCGAGCGCCGAGCCCGCGACGCCGCCCCAGATTCCAGCCTGCCGGTCTGTCCACCATGCGGCGGCAGCGGTCAGCGGGTTCTCATTTTCGGCGTACTGGACAAGCTTGAGTGACCCGATCCAGACCTTTCCTTTACCCGGCAGGACAACATTGATCACCAGCTTCGAAGGCCTCTTGGCGGTACCGGCAGCCGAAAACGGCAGTGCGACGGGACGCCAGCCGGTCGTTCCCGAGAAGCCGGCCATCGGCCCGATCTGCGCCATGGTTCGTGAGAAATAGGCGCTCCCATCCGGGAAGTGGTTCCACATTTCGAGATAGCCGATCCCCTCGACGTCCTGGCAGCGCAATCGGCCGTGCAGCGCGTAAACCGGGAGCGTTACGCCAGGCTGGTCGATAACCAGGATCTGCGCCGTCATCGGCGCGGGGGCGGCATTTTCGAGTTGCAGGGACTCTTCCGCGCCGTCCGGCCCGGCGGAAAGAACTCGTCCCGCCCTGACCCGATCCGCAGCCTTCATCTGCGACCACGAAAACTCCCGAAGCTTCTCGGCCGCCGTCGCCGGGCCGCAGAGAAGACACCACAAAAGCACTCCTGCCATAGCTCTCATTGTTTGCCGTCCGTTTCCCGCCTGTAGGCCGCGATTATGGCGTTCAGTGTCGCAGCGTCGATCTTGCCGTCGGCGTAAAGGGTGCGCAGCAACCGCTCGACGTCGGACGAGAACGCATCGCTGTCGAGAACCTTCACCTTCTCGATCAGCCGGTCGAGGCGAAGCCGCACCGTCGGATACGAGATGCCGTAAAGCCGTGCGAGTTCCTTCAGCGATCCGGAACTCAGCACAAACCGTTTGAGAAACGCCAGGTCGTCCTCGCCCAGACCATCAACCCATTGCTTCCTGTCCACGTTACCCATCCTGGAAGCTGCTTTCATTTAATCGACCCAACTTGAATAAATATTACAATAATATTTATTTCAATATAAACATTATTGAGGCAAGTGTCAGAATGGCGCCGCCGGGGGGTATTGGATAGAGTTCGCGGTGACCTGGATTATTCATGAGAGAGAAGTCTGAACCTCCCGCAGCGTTTGTCGGCGTCCTCATTGGCTGGTGCCGCACCGGAAGTGCCAGCGCTGCGCGCTGGTCATCCTGGCCACTTGAAGGAAGAACGAATTGCTCGCATGGGACATGCGTGGCGCGCACAGCCTGTTTGCGGGCCAGGATGAAGGCACAAGCTCCCCACGCTAATGGGATCATCAGATGCAGTCTGTTTGTCGGTGCTCGTCCGCGTCCCAGAGCCCGTTCGGCCGCGGGAAACCAGCGGGAAACACGGCCGTGATCTATTAAGAGTGCTAATCGCATTGAACAGTTATTCTGAACAGCATATCCTTTATTCGCCCTGGCGGGACGAAACCAAAACAACAGGAGCGAACCCGATGAGGAACATGCGAATTGTCTTTGGAACGCTTTTACTGCTGACGGGCGGTGCGCCGCTCATGGCTCAAACCGCGGTCAAGGCGACGATGACGGGTGAGCACGAAGTGCCTCCCGTGGCTTCGAACGCCTCGGGACAAGCGGTGTTTGTCGTTTACCCCGACAGGATCGACTACACCTTCTCCGGGGGGGGCTTTGGGACGGAGGTGCAGGCGGCCCACATCCACCTCGGATTCCCTGGTGTCGCCGGGCCAGTGATCGTTCCCCTGTTCAGCAACGCTCAGGGGGAGTTTCCGGGGCGGTTGAGCGGAACTCTGTTTGACACGGACTTCGTTGCGGTCCCGGATAGGGGGGTGACGACGTTCGCAGATGTCCAGAACGCCATCCTGGGCGGCAGGACCTACGTAAATATCCACACCACCCTCTCCCCCGGAGGCGAGATTCGCGGCCAACTCCTGCTGGACGAGGTGCGCTGACCGGCATTGCCGTGGAGAGGCTGATGCCCGGTTGCCGCAAGCCTCGCCGGGCATCGGCTCCCTCTCGAGCTCGACCGGTCAACGCGTGCGCGCGCCGATGCTGGAGGATTTCCGGCGGCGCCCATGACTCCGAGGACTCCGCCGGTACACCGCTGATGCGGCTCTTTTTTGACACGCCCTACGACCCGCGCGTGCGCTACACTTCCCGTGATGGTGGGAAGTGTCGCTTCTGATCCCGGCCGGTCGCCCGCCGGCATGCTTCCCGGCGGCTCGCGGTTGAAGCTGACGGTGCGCGCCCTGCGGCACCGCAACTTCCGGCTGTTTTTCGGCGGCCAGCTCATCTCGCTGATCGGCACCTGGATGCAGTCGGTCGCCCAGTCCTGGCTGGTGTATCGCCTGACCGGGTCGTCGCTGCTGCTGGGCACGGTCGGCTTCTGCAGCCAGATCCCGGTGTTCCTGCTCGCCTCTTTCGGCGGCGCGGTGGCCGACCGGTACAACCGGCACCGGGTCATTGTCACGACCCAGGCCGCGTCGATGGTCCTGGCGCTGGTGCTGGCCCTCCTGACCCTCTTCCAACACGTGCAGGTCTGGCAGATTTTCGTCCTGGCGGCGTGCCTGGGGACGGTGAACGCCTTCGACATACCCGCGCGGCAGGCGTTCATCGTCGACATGGTCGGGAAGGAAGACCTGATGAACGCGATCGCGCTGAACTCGTCGATGTTCAACGGCGCGCGCATCATCGGACCGTCCATCGCGGGCGTCCTGGTGGCGGCCATCGGCGAGGGGTGGTGCTTCTTCGCCAACGGCGTCAGCTACGTCGCCGTGATCGCCGGGCTGGCGCTGATGCGCATCCCCCCGCGGCAGGCGGTGCCCAGGACGGGCTCGACCCTGACCCACATCCTCGAGGGATTCGCTTTCGTGCGGCGCACCGCGCCGGTGCGGGCGCTGCTGCTGCTGCTCGGCCTGGTGAGCGTGGTGGGCATGCCCTACGCCGTCCTCATGCCGATCTTCGCCGACAGGATCCTCCACGGCGGCGCCCGCGGGCTCGGGATCCTGATGTCCGCCACCGGGGTCGGCGCGCTCATCGGGGCCCTGACGCTGGCCTCGCGGGGTTCGGGGATCCGGGGCCTGGGCCGGTGGACGGCGCTGGCCAGCGCCGGCTTCGGCCTGAGCCTCGTCGTGTTTGCCGCGTCGACGTCGTTCTGGTTGTCAGCGGCCCTGCTGGTCCCAGTCGGCTTTTCCATGATGGTGCAGATGGCGAGCTCCAACACCCTGATCCAGTCGATGGTCCCCGACCGGCTGCGCGGCCGTGTGATGGCGGTTTACTCGATGATGTTCATGGGGATGGCCCCGTTCGGCTCGCTCCTGGCCGGCCTGCTCGCCGACAGGCTCGGCGCCCCCCTGACCATCACGGCCGGCGCCCTCGGCTGCCTGGCCGGCTCGGCCGTCTTCGCCCTGCGCCTCCCGGGGCTCCGTACCCAGGCCAGGGAACTGATCATCGCCCAGAACCTCCCGGCCGGAAACCCGCCCGAGGAGGTCACCTCCCGCATGGTGCCGTAGTACTCCCAAATCTCACCGCCGAGCTGCAAAGATCGCAGAGAACCGCAGAATCGGTGCGGCGCCGAGGCGCCGCCCGAAAAGCGCCGGCCGCCGCGGCCCGAAGCTGGCGACAGGTGCCGTTCCATGCTAACTAAGGCGGGTCAGGGCCTCAGATGCGCATGAGTTTGTGCAGCTCCGGGGTCGTCAGGCACCGGTCGAGAAACCCGAACTGGCCTTCGTCTTTCACCTCACGCGCAGCTTCGAGCAGACCGGTCATTGCTGCGCGATAGAGTGACGTCGCGAGGCTGATGCGCCTGACTCCGGCCGCCGCGAGTTCGGCTACGGAGAATGACTTTCCCTTGATGCCCACCATGAAATTGACCGGCTTCGACAACGCCGCACAGACCGTCCTCACCGCGGCAAGGTCAGGCAGGCCGGGTGCGAACAGCACGTCGGCTCCGGCATTTTCGAAGGCCTGAAGGCGGTTGATGGTGTCGTCCAGCCTCGGGTCGGCATAGAGCAAATTGTGGGCTCGCGCCGTCAGGACGAAGGGAAACGGGAGTGCATGTGCCGCCTGCGCGGCTGCGGCGATTCGTTCGACGGCGAGGTGAACATCGTAAAGGGGTCTGTCCTGGTTGCCGGTTGCATCTTCGACCGTGCATCCCACCAGTCCGACCCCGGCCGCGAGCCGGAGCGTTTCCGCCACGACTTCAGGTGCGTCCCCGAAGCCCTTTTCCAGATCCGCCGAGACGGGTAAGTCGGTTGCGTCGACGATCGCACGCGCATGCGCCAGTGCCTCGTCTCGCGTCAGCCCGCCGTCTCCCCGCCCAAGGGCGGCGGCGGAGGCGGCGCTTGATGTGGCTAATGCCTGGAAACCCAGGCCGGCGAGCAGGCGTGCAGATCCGATATCCCACGGGTTCGGAATCACAAAGGTGCCGGCGCCTTCGTGAAGCGCGCGGAACCGGGCCGCTTTTTCGTCCTGACTGATGCTCATGGCAGGTACCTCACAATCGAATTGTCCCACATGACTCGACACGGCGCAGGGGGTGCGCGCGGAGTCTTTATTCCTTTACATCTGCGAACAGAAGTTGTTCGTCCGGACCCTGGGTCTCGCCGACGACGCCGCCGCCGGGATTCACGACGAAGCTGGGACCGACGAACTGGATGCTGTCGTGAGGGCGCCCCGCCTGGTTGATGAAAAACCCCCACAACCCGTGCGTGCGCATCACGCCCGGCACATACCCGTAGAAGTCATTCTTCATCTGGTCGTGCGTCTTGAAAAAGCGCTGTCCCGTGCGGGCGTGGTACCCGACGATCTCTTCCATGGACTGGTAGTCGATGACGTGTCCCTGTTCGTCGAGTGCATCGGAATCCCACGCGTGCGGCATGATGAGCATCCGCGCCCCAGACTTTGCGTAATCCTCGTGGAGTTCGGGGTATTTGTTGTCCCAGCAGATCGCGACCGCCGCAGGGATCCCGAGCACGTCGAAAACCGGGCGCGCGCCGTGGCCCTGCCAGAACGGGGCCTCGAGCACCGGGATGTAGTTCTTGCGGTAGACACCGGCCAGTTCTCCGTCGCGCGAGGCGACAGCGTAGGCGTTGTAGGGCTTGCCGGGCGCGCGCTCGCTGAACCCAAACCCGATCGCGACTTGCAGTTTCCGTGCGAGGTCCCGTGCAAAGGCGACGGAAGGTCCATCGAGAGCCTCGGCGATCCCACTCACCTGCGGGTCTTTCCAGATACCGGAGATGTTCAACTCGGGGAAGAGCACAAGGTCAGCGCCACCGGCCAGGGCCCGCGCGCCATAATCCACCATCTTCGCCAGGTTGGCCTGGACTTCACCCCACCCGCAGTAGACTTGCGCCAGCGCAACCCGCATCCCCGTATTCTAATCGGGGTCAGACCGAGGTAACAACATTAAATACAGCAACCTGCAGGAAATTTCGGGTCAAAAATCCGTCTTATTCTGCATTTTCGGCCTGTTTTTTTGCGGATAAGTATGGGGCGGTCGGCCTTATGGTTCGGCGTACGCCGTGAGCTGTGGGCCGTGGACTGTCAACCTCACCCCCGTCGGCATCACTGCTGCCAACCTTTCGGCGACGGGAACCTACTTGGATCGGGAGGGGGAAATCAGATTGATCTGCGGAAAATACGCCCTGTAGCGCGCGGGGTCTCGCGTCAGTAGTCCGAAACTAGCCAGTGAGCGGCGTCTGGAGTGCGGTGCCTCGGCACCGCTGTCGCGGTTGCGCTGGACCGGCGGGTGGGGGCCCAAGGTCGGCGCCTGGGCGCCGACCCCAAAGCGGCGTCGAGCCGCCGCACTCCAAACCGGTGTTTGAGGGCCGCTGCGAAACTAGCCAGTTATCGGCGTCTGGAGTGCGGTGCCTCGGCACCGCTGTCTGGGTTGCGCTGGACCGGCAGGGAGGGCTGGCTTTGTGTCCGCCGCGCCGGCGATATTTGAGGAAGCACTTGCCTGCCAGAGAGGCTGCCTCCCAGGGAATATCCCGCCGCTCGAACATGGACTCCGGCAGGGCGTCTTCCAGTTCCTCGATAGTCTCGAAACGGCTCGCTACTTCCGCATAGATGACGGCATTGATTATCAGTTCCGACACTTCGGCGCATTTCTGCAACGCGCCCGATGACCAGTCAAACCAATGCGGATCTTCAGTCAGAACGTCGAGTAGGACATTGCTGTCAACCATCATGCCGGCCATCATTCGCCGCGTGTGAGGGCTGTTTTTCATGGCGTTTTCACGGTATCTCACTGCAATCGTTGATTGTCCCTGGGTCCGACCCCGTCATGGCCCCGTCATGGCGCGCAGGTCGAGGAGCTCGTCGAGCTGCGCCGGCGCTCATCAGCCCCCTGTCGAGCACGATCTCCCGGATGGATTTGCCCGAGGCGAGGTACTCCTTGGCGATCTCGGCGGCCCTGGCGTACCCGAGGTGCGGGTTGAGCACGGTCACGATGCTCATGCTCGCTTCGGCGTAGGCCCTGCAGCGCTCGGCGTCGGCCGTGATCCCGGAGACGCACAGGCGCACGAACGCGTCGCACGGCGCGGCTCACGATTTCGAGCGCGTGGAGCAGGTTCCAGGCGACCACCGGCATCATCACGTTCAGCTCGAGCTGGCCGGCCTGCGCGGCCAGCAGCACGGTCGTGTCGCAGCCGATCGCCTGGAAGCAGACCATGTCGAGCATCTCGGCCATCACGGGATTGACCTTGCCCGGCATGATGGACGAGCCCGGCTGGACCGGCGGGCAGGGCGATCTCGGCGAGGCCGGTCTTCGGCCCGGAGCTCAGCAGCCGCAGGTCGTTGGCGATCCGGATCAGATCCTGGGCGAGGTTGCGGACGGCGCCGGAGAGCTCGACGAAGGGGCGCAGGCTCTGCATGGCCTCGAAGTAGTCCTCCGCCATCGCGGAACGCGCGGCCCAGGGCGCGGCTCAGTTCCCGCGCCATCATGGGCCGGAAGGACGGGTGCGCGTTGAGCCCGGTCCCGGCGGCGGTCCCGCCGATCCCCAGCTCCCGGCTGGCGTCGGCCGCGCGCTCGATCGAGCCGCGGTGCTTCCCGATGTTGTGGCCGTAGGCGCCGAACTCCTGGCCGAGCCGGACCGGCACGGCGTCCTGCAGGTGGGTGCGCCCGGACTTGACGATGGCGTCGAACTCGGCCGCCTTTGCGGCGAGGGCGTCCTGCAGCCCGCGCAGCGCAGGCGAGCAGCCGCTCCGACAGCACGACCGCGGCGATCCGGATGGCCGTCGGGCAGACGTCGTTGGTCGACTGCGCCATGTTGACGTGGTCGTTCGGGTGGACGAGCGCGTAGTCCCCTTTGACGCCGCCGAGCAGCTCGATGGCGCGGTTGGCGATCACCTCGTTGGCGTTCATGTTGTGCGACGTGCCGGCGCCCGCCTGGTAGACGTCGACGACAAACCACTCGCGCAGCCCGCCGGCGAGGATTTCGTCGCACGCCCGCACGATCGCCTCCGCCTTGGCCGCGTCGAGCAGCCCCAGCCCGAGGTTGACGACGGCCGCCGCGCGCTTGACGTGCACCGTCGCCTCGACATAGCGCGGGTTTCGGCCGCAGGCCGCTGATGGGGAAGTTCTCGATCGCCCTCAGGGTCTGGATGCCGTAATAGGCCTCCGCCGGCACCTGCCGCTCCCCGAGCGAGTCCCGCTCCGTCCTGGTCCCTCCCATGGTCCCACCTCCTTCCCTGTGAAGTATATATGTGGAGCCTTCGAGTCCCGGAGCCCTTTGCGACCTCCACGCAATTGACATTGCCGGCGTGGTCGGTTACTTTCACGGTAGATGCCAGAATTTAAGGAGAAAGCCGTGGAAAAGGACATCACGATCATCGGCGAGCCGACCAGCCAGCCCACAGTCTGCAGGTTCACGGTAGAGCGACCAGTGTACCCCGGGGGCTCCGCCTATTTCGGCAAACGAGAGGCCGCGCAGCTTTCTCCCCTTGCACTGAAGATTTTCGAGATCCCCGAGGTGGAAAACATCCTCGTCGCGGAAAACGAGATCACGGTGACGAAATCGGGCTCGGACCCGTGGCCCGCGACCGGCAAGCAGGTCGGGGCGAAAATCCGGGAGCATATCCGCTCGGGGCAGCCCGCCGTCGCCGAGGAGTATGTCAAGAGTCTCCCGCCGGAGGGCGAGATCCGCAAAAAAGTCCAGCAGCTCCTCGAGCGGGAGATCAACCCCGCGGTGGGGATGCACGGCGGCTGGGTCGAGCTCATCGACGTCAAGAAGAACTCGATCTACCTGCGGCTCGGGGGAGGCTGCCAGGGGTGTGGCGCCGCCAACGTGACGCTGAAGCAGGGCATCGAGAAATCGATCCGCGACATGATCCCGCAGGTCGGCGAGATCCTCGACACGACCGATCACGCGGCCGGCCGGAACCCGTACTACCAGCCGAGCCACTAGCTCGGCGCCGCTCCAGGAACCCCAAGCCAGCCACCTGAAACACGGAAGCACACGACAGGACCCGGCCAGGGTCGGCGCCCAGGCGCCGACTCCAAAGCGGCGTCGAGCCGCCGCACTCCACAAAATCAGGCCGGTTCCGGGCTCGCCCCGGTGTAGAATTCCTTCTCCGATTTCACGGGGCAGGGAAAGGCATGCGGCCGACCATCCGGAAACTTCTGCTTGCGAGCTGGCTCGGCGCGGCGTGCCTGCCGGCGCCGTGCCTCGGCGCGCCGCAGGCGGCCGGGGGCGAAGCGGCCGACGCGCGCGCCTTCCGGGCCACCGTCGACGCCGGCCCGGGCGAGCGCATCGCGGCCATGCGGGCGTTCCTGGCGGATTACCCGGCCAGCGAGTACCGCGACGTCGTCTACCCCCAGCTCCTCGAAGCCCTGGCCCGCGGGGGCGCCGCCCCGGAACAGCTCGACCAGGCCGTCCGGGACTATGTCGAGGGGACGACGGACGTGGCTTCCGGCCGTGTCGCCCTGGCCTACGGCACCGCCATCGAAATCCTGCTGCGCGACGACGCCCTCCCCGCCCGCAGGACCGCCCTCATCGAAAAGGCGCTCGGCCCCGTGGCGCAGGAGATGGCGCCGGCCATGCGGTCGCGCTTCCTGGCGCTCCTCGGCCGGACCCTGCTCAGACACCGGGCCTACGACCAGGCGGCCGCCGCCGCCGGGCAGGCGCTCGCTGCGGCCATGCCCGACCCGCCCGGCGAGCTGTATTTCATGATGGGCAAGATCCACGCGGCCCGGGGGAACGCCGACGCGGCCCTGGATGCCTACCTGAACGCCGGCGCCCGGCGCGGGACGCCTGAAGTGCGGGCCGCGCTGCGGGAGGCCTACGAGAAGAAATACGGCAGCCTCGACGGGCTGCACGAGAAGCTCGACGCCCTCGTGCTGTCCAGGCCCAGGGCGTTCGACCCCGGCAAGTACGCGCGCGGCGCGGGGGGCGCCCCGGGTCCACCGTGCTCGTCGAGCTGTTCACCGGGGCCGAGTGCGGGCCGTGCGTCGCGGCCGACCTGGCCGTCGGCGGCCTCAGCGACCGTTTCGACCGCGACACCGTGGCCGTGCTCCAGTACCACATCCACGCCCCGGGTCCCGACCCGCTCGCCAACCCTGACGCCGTCGGCCGGGCGGAGTACTACGGCGTCGCCGGCACCCCGACCGGCTTCGTCGGCGGCACCGTCAGGCTCTACGGCGGGGGCGCGGCCGCGGTCGGCCCGCGGCTCTTCTCGATGTACACCGCCAAGATCGAGCCGCTGGTCGGGAAGCCCCCGCGCGCCCGGTTCGCGGACCTCGAGTTTGTCTCCGCCGCCGGCAGCGTCCGGGTGTCGGGCCGGGCCACGGTCGACGCGGGCGCGCCGCGCGACCGCCTGCGGCTGCGGATCGCGCTGGTCGAGGAGGTCGTGCACTACACCGGGGGCAATGGCATCCACTTCCACCATTTCGTCGTCCGCAAACTCCTCGGCCCCGGCGACGGTATGCCGTTCCGCGGGGGCGACGGCGTCGCCTTCTCCGAATCGGTCAGCGTCGAGGCGCTGTCGGGCTCCCTGAAAGAGTACCTCGACGGCTTCGAGAAGGAGCAGGCGGCGGAGTGGCCGGGCTTCCGGTTCGACGAGAAGCCGGCCGGCATCGACCCGAAAAAGCTGGGGGTGGTCGTCTTCGTGCAGGACGACGGCACTCACGAAGTTCTCAACTCCACATTCGCGCACTGAAGCCATGGACGAGTTCTACCGGATCAAGAGACTCCCGCCTTACGTCTTCAACATCGTCAACGAGCTGAAAACCCGGGCGCGCGCCCGCGGCGAGGACATCATCGACTTCGGGATGGGCAACCCGGACCTCGCGACCCCGCACCACGTCGTCGACAAGCTGGTGGAGGCGGCCCGAAAGCCGCGCAACCACCGCTACTCGGCCTCGCGCGGCATCACCCAGCTGCGCCGCTCCATCGCCGAGTGGTATGCCCGGCGCTACGACGTCCGGATCGACCCCGAGTCGGAGGCGATCGCGGTGATCGGGGTCAAGGAGGGGCTCTCGCACCTCGCCTTGGCCATCGTCGAGCCCGGCGCGATGGCGCTCGTCCCGGACCCGACCTACCCGATCCACGCCTACTCGATGATCATCGCGGGCGCGAATATCCGGACCATCCCGATGATCGGCAACCCCGACCTGTTCGCCTCGATCGTGAAGGCCTACCAGGAGACGTGGCCGAGGCCGAGGTACATCGTGCTGTCGTTCCCGCACAACCCCACGTGCGCGACCGTCGAACTGGACTTCTTCGCGCGGCTCGTCGAGTTCGCCAGGGCCAACGGCGTGATCGTCATCCACGACTTCGCCTATGCCGACCTGGTCTTCGACGGCTACGCCGCCCCGTCGTTCCTGCAGGTGCCGGGGGCCAAGGACGTCGGCGTGGAGCTGTTCAGCATGTCGAAGTCCTACAACATGCCCGGCTGGCGCGTCGGCTTCTGCGTCGGGAACCCCGAGATCATCTCGGCGCTGGCGCGCATCAAGTCGTACCTGGACTACGGCATGTTCCAGCCCATCCAGATCGCCGCGATCGTCGGGATGCGCGGCCCGCAGGCCTGCGTCGCCGAGACGGTGGGCGTCTACAAGAGCCGCCGCGACGTCCTCGTCGACGGGCTGAACCGCATCGGGTGGCCCTGCGAGCTCCCCCGCGCCACCATGTTCGTCTGGGCCCGGCTGCCCGGGCGCTACCGCGACATGGGGTCGCTGGAGTTCTGCAAGCTCGCGCTCTCGGAGGCGAAGGTCGCGCTGGCGCCGGGGATCGGGTTCGGGCCGCACGGCGAGGGTTTCATCCGGTTCGCCCTGGTCGAAAACCAGAAGCGCACCCGCCAGGCACTGCAGGGCCTGAAAAAGCTGCTCGCCTGAGCCGAAGTGGACGCAGTCGGCCGAGTGGGCCGCGTCGGCCCGCCGCGGCCCCTTTTTTCCAGAGCTGCCATGACCACCATCACGCGCCGCATCTGCGTGGTCCTCCCCGCTTACAACGAGGCTGCCAACCTCGGCACGGTCCTCGTCTCCCTCGGGAAGGCCGCGGCCGATGCCGGCATGAACTACCAGGCGATCGTCGTGAACGACGGCAGCACCGACGCCACCGGCGACGTCGTGCGCCATCACGCCGGCCCGCTGCCGGTCACCCTGATCGAGCACGGCAGCAACCAGGGGCTCGGGGCGGCGATCCGCACGGGGCTGCTGGCCGCCGTCGACCTGGCCCGCGACGAGGATGTCGTCGTCACCATGGACGCCGACGACACCCACACCGCCTCGACCATCGCCGCCATGATCGCGCGGATCGACCGCGGCTGCGACGTCGTCATCGCGTCGCGCTACCAGCCCGGGGCGCAGGTCATCGGGGTCCCGCCGGCCCGCAGGTTTCTGAGCTACGCGGCGTCGCTCCTGTTCCGCACGGTGTATCCGATCGCGGGAGTGCGCGATTTCACCTGCGGCTACCGCGCCTACCGGGCCGTCGCGCTGCGCAACGCGGCCCTGCGCTATCGTCACGAGTTCATCAACCAGGAGGGCTTCCAGTGCATGGTCGACATCCTGCTGAAGCTCAGCCGCATGGGCCTCCGGTTCGGCGAGGTGCCGCTGGTGCTGCGCTATGACCGCAAGGGCGGCAAGAGCAAGATGCGGGTCGGCCGGACCATCTACAAAACCCTGGAACTGCTACTGAAGCGCAGGATGGGGCTTTAACCGTGCCCTCGCGGACGCCGGCCTTCGACCGGGACTATTTCGAGACGCAGTACCGGGACTACGCCAGGCAGAACCCGCCCCGCAAGCTCGACTTCTACGTGGCGGCGGCCGGGCGGGCGGTCCAGGAGGTGGCGCGGCCGCGCGTGCTCGACATCGGCTGCGCCTTCGGGCTGTTCCTGCAGAGGCTCGGCGACCGCTGGGACCGCACCGGGGTCGACGCCAGCGCATACGCGATCGGGCGCGCCCGCGCTACCGTCCCCGGCGTCCGCTTCGAAGTCTCCCCGCCCGGCGCCATGCCCGTCGAGGGGCCGTTCGACCTCATCACCGCCTTCGACGTGCTCGAGCACGTCGCCGCGCTGGACGAAACCCTTGCCTGGATCGCCCGGAACCTGGCGCCGCGCGGGGAGCTGCTGTTCGTGGTCCCCGTCTATGACGGCCCCGCGGGTCTGCTCGTGCGCCTGCTCGACCGCGACCCGACCCACGTCCACAAACAGGGGCGGGGTTTCTGGCTGCGCGCCGCGGGCCGGCACCTCGACCCGGTCGACTGGGTGGGGGTGTTCCGCTACCTCGTCGCCGGCCGCTTTTACGCGCACGCGGCCGCCCGCGCGTGGCGGCGTTTCAGCCCGGCGATCGCCTGCCGGGCGCGGCGGCGCCCGTGAGGCCGCGCGCCGGGGCGTCACCCGGGACGCGGGCCGCGGCGGCCGCCCTGCTGCTCTGGGCGCTGGTGCTGCACGCGCTCTTTTTCGGCTCGGCCGGCGCGCTCTGGCGCGACGAGGCCAACAGCGCGGCGCAGGCGCAGCTCCCCTCGTGGCGCGCGCTCCGGGAGTCGCTCCACTACGATTCCTTCCCGATCCTGTACCCGGCCTTGCTGCGCGCCTGGTCCGGCGCGGGGCCGGGCGCGTCCGACCGGACGCTCCGCTTCCTGGGCCTGCTGACGGGGCTGGCGCTGGCCGGGTCGGTCTGGGCGGCGGGCCGCGTCCTCGGTTCGAGGCGACCGGTCGTGGCGACGCTCCTCGTCTCCGCCGGCCCGCTGATCGTCGCGGAAGCCGACAGCGTGCGCCCGTACGGGATAGGATTGTTGTTTCTGGTCTGGACGTGCGCCGCGCTGGGCCGCTGCGCCGCCGGCGCGACGGCCGGCTGGCTCGCGACGGCGGCGGCCTGCGCCGTCCTGTGCGTCCAGGCCGGCTACACGAACGCCGTCCCGATCGGCGTCCTGACCCTGTGCGCCGCGGCGGCGGCGCGCCCGGGCGCCGGCCGGCGCGCGCGCTGGGCGCTGTTTCTCCCCGGCGCGGCGGCCGCCCTCTCCCTCGCGCCCTACTACCCGGCGCTGCGCACGGCGGCCGGCTGGGCGGGGATCGTGCGGCAGCCGGTCGACTGGGCCGCGTTCTCGGGGCGCTTCCTGGACGGGCGTTCGCTGGTGTTCGCCGCCGTGTGGGCGGCGGCGTGCACGCTGGCCGCGGCGGCGGTGCTCGGGCACGGCGGCGCACCGCGCCGGCTCGGGCCGCGCGCGGCGACGGACCTCTATTGCAGGCTGGTCGCGGCGGCGGTCCTGCCGGCGCAGCTTGGCCTCATCTGGCTGCAGGGCGTGCCCCCCTTCCCGCGCTATTTTCTCCCGGCCCTGGTCCCGCTGGCGCTCGCCGTCGACGTGCTCGGCCGCGCAAGCCGCTGGCGCGTCCCGTTCGCCCTGCTCGGGGCGCTGCTGACCGCGGTACCTTCGTGGTCGGCGCTGGACCTGAGGCGCACCAACGCCGACGCCGCCGCGGCGCTGCTCACGGCGCAGGCCGCCCCGCAGGACCTCGTCGTGCTCTCCCCATGGTTTCTGCACCCCTCGTTCCAGCGGTACTACCGGGGCCGGGCGGAGTGGGTCATGGCGCCCGTGCTGGAGCGCGCGCCCGTGATGCGCTACGACCTGGTGAAAAAAGCGATGCTGGGCGGCCCGGGCGACGAGCCCGCAGCCGCGATTGCCGCGGCCCTGCGGCGCGGCGGCGCGGTCTGGCTCGTCACGCAGCGCCGTTTCCGTTCGACGCCCGGGGGCGACGAGGCGCGGCCCGAGCCCCACGCGCCGCCCGACGGGCGCGACTACGTGCGCTTCCGCGGTTACTGGGAGCGCGGGGTCGAGCAGGCGCTCGCGCGCTGCTGCGCGGACGCGGAGCACCCGCTCGCCCCCGGCCCACCGGTGTGGGAAGAGGAGGATCTCGTGGTCGTGCGCTGGGCCGCGCGACGCCCGTAGCGGAGCGGGAAACGCAAAATCCTTCAAAAACCCCAGAAAACGGCCTTTTTCGGCAAATTCTCCATTGCATTTTCGCAGAATATCCGCAAAATGAGGCTTGTCTTCGTATGATCGCGTTCGCTCATCTCGTCAATCGCTCATTTCGGGAGGGTTAAATGGCTGGAAAAGTGATGACCAAAGGTCAGCTCGTATCGCATCTCGCCGACAAAGCCGGGGTCACGAAAGTGGTGGTCACCGACATCCTGGAGGCTCTCGCCGGCACGGCCGTAACCGAGACCAAGAAGAACGGCCAGTTCGTCGTTCCCGGCCTCGGCAAGCTCGTCAAGTCGCAGCGCAAGGCGCGCATGGGCCGCAACCCGCAGACCGGCGCCGCCATCAAGATCCCTGCAAAGACGGTGGTCAAGTTCCGCGTGGCGAAAGCCGCCAAGGACGCCGTGGTTCCTCCGAAGAAGTAGCGGGCCGCGGCGGCCCCGGGCATGCTCTTCCCGGGCCGGTCGCTCGAGGAACCGCGCAGCTCATCGGGGACGGGGTCCGGCGGACCTCGTCCCCAGCCTCATTTTTGCGCCCCCCCGTGATAGCGCGCCAGGAACTCGAGCAGGGGCTCCTTGGCGAAAGACCGGCGCAGCGAGACCCGGCCGTCGCCCGCCTCCAGCACGACGTCCTGCAGCATGAACACCCCGTCTGTCCCCCCCAGCGCAAACCGTGCAAACACGAGCAGGCTCCGGACCTGCTGGCGCAACGCTTCCGTGCCGGCGGGATCGCGCAGCTTCCCCTCGACGACGACCTCGATCCCGTCCCCCACGTCTATGGAGATCACGACGCGCGCCAGGCCGCGGACGGCGGCGAGCAGCCCGTAGGTTTCGACGAGCCGGGCGAGCTCGAGCGCGAGGTGATCGATGGAGGGTACGGTCGACGATTTCTCGATCCGGGCATCGCGCACGCGGCCCTCGTCGTCGACGGCGAAGCTCACCCGGATGCTGCTGTGCGCCAGCAGCTTCGTCGCGTCCAGGACGCGGCTGTCGACGTCGCGCACGATCTCGCGCGTGATTACGCCCTCGAGCGCGGGGTTGTCCCTGACGAAGCGCGCCACCTCCGGGTCCATGCGGTCGAGCAGCCGCGGGTCGGGGACGTCCAGCGGCTTCGGCCGCGAGGGCGCGGCCCTGCGGGGACGCACGGCCTTGGGCGCGGGCGCCGGCGCGGGGTGCCCGGGCAGCCGGGCAGGCGACACCAGCAGGATCATCGTGTAGGCGCCCAGGTGACGCCGCAGCTCCGCCATCACCCGCTGCGAGGAGTTGCGGGCGGCCGCCACCTGCGACGCCGCGACGATACCCGCCAGGGCCGCCGCGTTGATGCAGACCGCGGCGACGGCGCACCACACCCGTGTCTTCCCCGATCTGCTCTCCCGCACCAGCTCAAAAATATCCGCCCCCTTTTGGAAGTGCGGCGCCTCGGCACCGCTGTCTGGGTTTGCGAAGGGTCGGCGCCCAGGCGCCCGACCCCAAAGCGGCGTCGAGCCGCCGCACTCCAGACTATTCCCTACTATTCCCTCAGCGCCGCCATCGGGTCGAGCCGCGACGCGAGGCCGGAAACGACCGTGTTCCGGTCGCGCAGCGCCAGATAGATCAGGTGCGAGAAGGTGTGCTCGCCGTCGCCGCTAGGGAACCGAACCGCCCCCCTTCGACACGCAGCGGCACCAGCTCGCATGGGTTGTGCACAGGGAGCAGGCGCAGGAGGATCTGGTCGAAGACCGTGAAAAAGGCGGTGCTCGCACCGATCCACAACGCGAGCGAAACCGCCGCGGCCAGGGCGAATCCCGGGTTGAGGCGCAGCTGCCGGATGCCATATCTGAGGTCTTGCCACATCGGTCCACCTCCCTGCGAGGCTGGGTTTACGCAACTATACCAGAGCCAGTGGGCAGCCTCGGCCCACCCGCGATCCGGAAATGGTCCGAGGAATATTTCCCGGCCATAGGATTGATTCGACTGGACCCTATCCGGCCTATCCCAGTCAGTACGCTACTTAGGCCGGCGAGGGCCAGTGGCACCTCGATTGCAGAGTCTCTCGGGGTTGATATACGAAAGGTGGACTATGAGACAGAATCTTGCGTTTCTTGCTATATCGCTGGTGTTTGTTTTCGGTGCTGCGTGTGGTGCCGCAAGGCGAAGCGGCTCCACGGTCAAGGACGCGACGGTCGCCACGGGTCAGGAAGTGGGGGACAAGGCTGAGGACGCGGCTCATGCCACCGCGAACGCCGGCAAGGAACTCGCCCGGACCGTGGACGATGCCACGATCACTTCCGCAGTCAAGATGAAGTTCGCGAAAGACGAGACGGTCAAGGCCTTTGACATCAACGTGGATACAAAGGACGGCAACGTGACACTCAATGGGGCGGTCAGCAGCCAGGCGGAGGCCAGCCGTGCTATTACCCTCGCCCGCACGGTCGAGGGAGTCAAGAACGTGACGTCGAACCTGACGGTCAGGAAATAGCCCAGGAACACGAAACCCCGGACGAAAAGATTGACTTGCCGTTCAGGGCCGGGCCTCACCTGGGGTGGCCCGGCCTGAAACTCGGTCCTCCAAAATATCTTTACTTTCCTGCATTCCGAAACTGACGCTCACCCCGCGGCTGTCTTCAGCGCAGCCGAGTGTGAAACCATCCGGAGTGAGCCCGGCAACTCGACGCCCCTCACAACCCATTCTGGCTTCCGGCTCCAAACTGCCGGCGTCCATGCCCCGGTACCACCGGACATCAGCGCGTGTCGCTCCCGACCTCTCTTGTTGATTATCGACACGAGTGGTGTTAGGTTGTGTTGATAACTGAGGGGAGCATGGATGAGCAAGCCCACCGATCTGCTCCAGGGCACGCTGGATCTCCTGATTCTCAAGACGATTGCCCTGGAACCCATGCATGGCTGGGGCATCGCCCGGCGCATCCGGCAGGTGTCGCATGAAGTTCTCCAGGTGAATCAGGGAGCCCTGTATCCGGCGCTCCACCGCCTCGAGCAAAGCGGTTGGATCCGGGCGAAGTGGGGAGAGTCCGACAACAACCGCCGCGCGAAGTACTATTCCCTCACGCCCGCGGGCCGCAGATACCTGGGGCAGGAGCAGGCCAACTGGAAGAGGCTGTCCGCGGCGATCGGCCTCGTCCTGGAGCACGGGGAGGCGGGGTGGCCATGATGCGTTGGATTTATCAACTCCCCCTCCGGCTCAGATCGCTCCTTCACCGGGGCGAAGTCGAGCAGGAGCTGAGCGACGAACTCCGCTTTCACCTCGAGCTGCTGATCGAACAGAACATCGGGCAGGGGATGCCCCCGCTCGGCTCTCGATGCGGACCCTCCACCCATGATCTACAATTGCATGTTCCAGGTGGAGAGCGGCGCCAGCGAGCGCACCGCCGTGCTCCTGCACCTCGACCCCGGCCGGCGTCAGGACCAGGGTCTGTTCGAGGAGATCCGACGCCGCGTCTGGGCGATCGATCGGGACGTTCCCGTCTACAATTTCACCACTCTCCACATGTTGATTTCCGAATCGGCCGCACAACGCCGCTTCACCACGGTCCTGATCCTGTCCTTCGCGCTCATTGCGCTGGTGCTGGCGCTGGTCGGCCTGTTTGGTGTGATGTCGTTCCTGGTCGCTCAGCGTCGCCGGGAGCTGGCGATCCGGGTGGCGCTGGGGGCCGATCGCGCGGAAGTGCGTTGGATCGTCATGAGACGCGGCGCGGAGCTCGCCCTGGCAGGCTGCGCCATCGGACTGGCCCTGGTTCCCCTGGCGGGTGGCTGATGCGGGCGACGCTGTACCAGACCAGCGCCTTTGACCCGGCGACGCTGCTGCTGGTCCCGATCCTCCTGATGGGCGTGGCGTTGCTCGCGAGTTACATTCCCGCGCGCCGTGCGATGAACGTCGATCCCATGGTCGCGCTGCGCTGCGAATAGCCCGCGTGCGCCGTCCCCAGGCGTGCCCGCGCCCCTTGCGCACGCGATTGTTTACGGGACGCCGTCGACGGCTGCTCGGTGAGCGTGATCCGTGCGGCCGAGGCGTCGAGCCTGGAAGTCACCAACGGCTCCCCCGCCTGTTGACAGGACTCGTGCCCACCGGGCCAGCGGGCCACGGTTGGGCACCTGGAGATCACAGCCGACACGCCAACCGTTGCGCAACAGCTCCTTGGGGATGACTGTCCATTTGCGCGCTGGTCCCGCGGGGCGTGCCGAGGCACCGCTTTCATCCGGGGAGGGCGCCTGATATTCTGATCCTGCACCATGAAATATGCGGCTGCGGTCCTCGTCTTCTTCTGCGTTGTCTTCTGTGCTGGGTTCGGCAGGGTCCCCGCGGCGACGATAGTCATCGATTACCCCGAGGACGGGTCGATCTTCCCACCCGAAATCACGCCCCCGACATTCCTGTTTCGAACCGTCGGCTCCGGGGGCTTCCCCTGGACCGTCGATATCATCTTCGGCGACGGCTCGCCCGGCATTCGCACCGCCACGCGCGGTGAGCCGATGCGCATCGGCCCGATCGACCCGGAGTGCATCTCCTCCACCAACGAGGTCCCGAAGCTCACGCCGCAACAGGCCGCCACGCGCACATGGACACCCGACGGCCCGCTCTGGACACGGATCAAGCAACGCTCGCGGGCCGCACCCGCCACCGTGACCATCACGGGCACAGGTGCGACCGGGGAGCGCCCGCGCGGGAGCGTGCGGATCAGGACTTCCGCAGACCCGGTCGGGGCCCCCATCTTCTACCGCGACGTGCCTCTCATGCCGACGCAGACCGAAGAGGGCGTCATCGAGCCGCTCTCGCTGCACGCCATACGCCTGGTCGCCTGGCGGGTCCGCAACATCGCGGAGCCCGGCAGCCGTCTCGTGATGGCCAATCTCCCGGTATGCGCGAACTGCCACTCCTTCTCGGCCGACGGCAGGACGATGGGAATCGACATGGACGGGCTCCAGAATAACCGCGGCAAATACGCGCTCGTCCCCGTCAGGCCGGAGATGTCCGTCGGCAACAGCGACGTTTTCCAGTGGAGTTCCCCTGCCGGGGAGTTGCGCGGCAAGATCAGGGTGGGGTTCATGTCTCAGGTGTCCCCGGACGGACAGCGCGTCGTGACCACCCTGAACCCGGCAGCGCTCGCCAGGCCGCGGCGGGACGCGGGAAATGTCTCACCGGCGCCGGTTCCCAGCAACTACTACGTCGCCAACTTCACCAACTACCGGTTCCTCCAGGTCTTCTACCCCACCCGTGGCGTCCTGCACTGGTACGGGCGCGACACCGGGGAACTCCGGCCGCTGCCGGGGGCGGACGACCCGAATTTCGTGCAGATGGGGGCCGTTTGGACGCCGGACGGCCGCGAGCTGGTGTTTGCCCGGGCTCCAGCCAGGGACCCAAACCCGGAAGGGGTCCCTCTGGCCACCGCCGCAAACGACCCGAACGAGACACCCATCCGGTACGACCTCTGCCGCATCCCGTTCAATGACGGCAAGGGCGGCACTCCCGTCCCCATCGCCGGGGCTTCCCAGAACGGCATGAGCAACTCGTTCCCCAAGGTGTCGCCGGACGGCCGTTGGATCGTATTCGTCCAGGCCCGCAACGGCCTGCTGATGCGCCCCGACAGCGCCCTCTACATCGTGCCTCTTGAGGGCGGAACTGCGCGACGCATGCGCTGCAACACAAGCCTGATGAATTCCTGGCACAGCTTCTCGCCGAATGGCCGCTGGCTCGTGTTTTCCTCGAAAGGCACGTCGCCTTACACCCGGATGTACCTCACCCACATCGACGAGAACGGGAACGACAGCCCGGCCGTCCTCGTCGAGAATGCGACCGCCGCGAACCGCGCGGTGAACATCCCCGAGTTTGTCAACACCAGCCCCGACGGCATCCGTTCGATCGGGGGGCCCGCCATCGAATTCTTGAGGCTGTTCGACGCTGCGGCGTATCTGCAGAAACGCGGGCGG
Source organism: uncultured Acidobacteriota bacterium (assembly GCA_963773605.1). GTDB lineage: Bacteria > Acidobacteriota > UBA6911 > UBA6911 > UBA6911 > CAVZBT01. The sequence goes on along the minus strand of CAVZBT010000012.1, from coordinate 1,254,113 downwards.
TACGCCGAGGCCGTGGCCGCCTGGAGGAAGGCTCTCGACGCCAATCCCGACGAGCCGCTCGCGCGCCGCAACCTCGGGATGGCGCTGATGCTGAGCGGCGGCAACCGGGAGGAGGCCGACCGGCACCTGCAGCGCGCGGCGGAGCTCGAGGCGCGTAGCGCGGTCCGGTTGGACCCGGCCCGCGCCACGGCGTGGAACGATCTCGGGGTGCTGCTGCTGCGCTACGGCAAGGTGGAGGAGGCCATCGCGGAATTCCGCCGTGCCGTCTCCCTGGAGCCTGGCTGCGCCGCCGCGCGCTCTAACCTTGGGACCGCACTCGCGCGAACAGGGGTACGGGAAGAGGCGGCCGCCGAACTGAGCAAGGCGCTCGAAATCGACCCGCGCTACGCACCCGCGCACCACCATCTCGGGCAGATCATGCTGGCGCGGGGCAACCCGGACGAGGCGATCGCAGCATGGCGCCGGGCACTGGAAATCACCCCGGACTACCCCGAGGCGAGCGACAGCCTCGCCACGGCGCTCTGCGACCGGGGACAGGTCGCCGAAGCGCTGAACCAGTGGCGCAAGGGGATCGAGCTTCGCCCGGATGACGGGCCCCTGCTCCGGCACCTGGCCTGGGTCCTGGCCACGTGCCGGGACGGGCGCTTCCGCAACGGCGGCGAGGCCCTCTCGCTCGCACGCAGGGCCTTGCGCCTGTCCGGCGGGAAGGACGCCGCGGTCTTGGAGACTCTCGCCGCCGCCTATGCCGAGACCGGGCGGTTTTCGGATGCGTCGGCCACTGCCCGCCGAGCGCTGGAAATCGCGGTGCGGCAAAAAGACGACGCGTTGATCTCCTCGATCCGCTCCGGCATCGCACTCTACGAGGCACTCACCCCCCTGCGCACCCCCTGACGGTACCCCAATACCACGAGCTCGAGGACCGCTCGACGAAATCGACGATAGCTGGACGAACCACTCGGGCTCATTAATGCCGGCGAGCCAGGCGCGGATAATCCGATCTCCAGCTTCCCAGACCGCCGTCTGGGGCGTCTGGCTCGACGCCACTTGTCCGGATAGCCGACTGAAGGCAAGATGGCTATACAGATCGATGACACCACTGGCATGACATTCGCTCACGGATCCCTACTCGCAGCGTAGTGCGACCAACGGATCGACGCGCGCCGCCCGACGCGCCGGCAGATAACCGGCGAGCAATGCCGCGACCGAAAGCGTGAGGAGCCCTACCGACACGGCAACCGGACTGATTGAAGGCGCATCCAGTTTGATACACCGAACGCTGTTGATGGTGCTCTATCAAGAAGTCGCGTTGTGGGACACAATGTCGTTTACGGCCCGCGACCGTCTGGTTTTCTCGTGACAGTGCCCCCTCGTAAGATCTGCCGAAGTGCCCCAAGGTCCACGGGTTTCACGAGATGGTGATCAAAACCTGCATTACGTGACTTCTGGAAGTCTTCTTCCTGGCCGTAACCCGTCACTGCAACCAGGATCGTGCTAAGAAGCTTCGGTTCCTGCTTCAGGCGACGTGCGACTTCATATCCGTCCATACCAGGCATTCCGATGTCTATCAGTGCCACCTCCGGGAGGCATTCTATTGCCGACTCAATCGCAGCCTGACCGCTGAGCGCGGTTGTGACCTCATGGCCGTCAGACTCCAGCAGTGCTGACATCAGCTCGACTGCATCGAGATTATCGTCCACCAGTAAGATTCGAAGTGATTTCGTTTCCTCTGCACTGCCATAGCCATCCGCAACCTGCTCCTCCGTTATTGGCAACAGCGGGAGCCAGATGCGAAATTCACTACCCTTGCCAGCGCCTTCACTATGCGCCTCGACACGGCCGCCGTGAAGCGCGACCAGTGAGCGCACCAAAGTCAGGCCGATACCCAGGCCGCTCTCGGAGCGGTCGGGAGAACGGTTTCCCTGCACGAACAAATCGAAGACATGCGGGAGTAATTCTGGCTCGATTCCACTGCCGTTGTCCCGCACCAAGATTCTTACCTGACGATCTTGTGGCTCTACGATCAAATATACTTCACCGCCCGGCGGACTAAATTTGGCCGAGTTCTGCAGAAGGTTGCCAATCGCCTGTGACAGCCGGACCTGATCGCCCAGCACATGCATCGGTTCGCGAGGATAGGACACGAGCAGACGGTGCTTCCGGGCATTCATGACCGGATTGCTCGCTTCTATTGCACTTTCCAGGATCGAGAGCAGGGGAATTTGCCGTTTGTTTAGCGTAACCTTCCCTTGCGTGACACGGGAGACATCCAGCAGATCGTCCAGCAAGCGCGCCATGTGAGCCGTCTGCCGCACCGCTGCCTCGCGCGTGCGGTTCAACATCGGGTCTGCGGGACCGCGCAGTTTGAGCAACTCTATCGCGCTGGAGATTGCCGCCAGTGGGTTGCGCAGTTCGTGTGCGAGCATCGCGAGAAACTCGTCCTTGCGGCGGTCGGCCTCCTTCAGTGCCTTCTGCGCGCGCGTCAGTTCGGTGATGTCCATGATGGCTACTACAGCTCCGTTTACCCTGCCGTTCCCGTCGCGCAGAGGAGTGGCGTTGTTCAGAATGGTACCTCGTGTTCCGTCGAATCGCCGGATGTCGATTATCTCGCTCACGGAGGTCTCGCCCCTGGTCAGCGCTCGCGAGCATGCCCAATCTTCGGCAGTCAAACGCATGCCGGTGGCCACCCACCATCCTTGGTATCGGTCCATGTCGCTAATGCTTGACGGAAATACTGGAGCCGAGATCGTACCTCCCCAGATCCGTTCCATAGTTCCGTTCCTGAGTACGGTGCGTCCGGTGGCGTCCATAACCATTACACCGATGGGAAGAGTGGAAATGACCGCTCGCATCCGGTCATCGCTCTCCCGTTGCGCTTCCTCGGCCCGCTTTCGCTCACTGATATTGCGAGTAACGCCGAGAACCTCCACCGGCCGTCTTGCCTCATCGCGCATGAAGGTCATCGTTGCCTCGACCCAGACGTAACCCCCTTCTTTGTTTCTTTGCCGAACCTCCAAGGTTCTCGATCTGCCCGGATCGAGGCCATCTTCGGCATCCCTGTCTAATTCTTCCTCCAGCACCCTCATCGCAATCTGATGGGACTCCGGCTCTAATAGATGTTCCAATTTGAGACCCAGCGTTTCTTCCGGCGTATAGCCAAGAAGTCTCTCAACGGAGGGGCTGACATACTTGAAGTTCAACGTTCTTAGGTCGCAGGTCCAGATGACATCCGTGACCGTCTCTGCCAGGAGCCGATACTTCAGCTCGGAAGCTTCTAACTGAATCGCGTTCAATTCCAGTTGTTTCCTGGACGCGACCGACTCTCTGTTGGCTGCTTCCAGATCAGAGGCGAGCTTTCGGACTTCATCATATTTTTCCTGGATTCTGCTATTGGCCTCCAGGAGATCTTCGACAGCGTCGCGGTGGATTGTGCGCCTGGTGAAAAAGCGCGTCCAGAGCGAGCTTATCCCCCTGCAACTCCAGCGGACCCTGTATTTGCATCCTCTGCTGCCATAGACTGGACGGTCCGGCCAGAATCTGCGGCCATATGTCTCGGCAGCGACCTGGCACTCAAGCTCCTCCACGTTCGCAAAGGGCAAATCGAACATCGTCGGTATGGCGGCGAGCACCGCTCGCGTGTAATCACAGTCGTACCGGGTCTTCTGCGCGCTGTCGTGATATCGGTCTTCTAACAGGACCCAGGAGTCACCCAGTTCGTGAACGTAGACATCACCGTTCAATTTCAGCAGCCTATTGTATTTTGCTGCCTGTCCGTAGACGAGCTTGGGATTTCCGATGAGCCGCACAATTCGGTCGAGAAGCCCGAGGGACTCAAAGCGCTTCGATTCGATAGTCATTTTGTAGACGGCGTTCTCGTCTCCTGTGATTTCGATCATGCGGTGGTAAAGTATGTGAAGGAAAGAGTGCGATACCCAGTTGTTGGTGTCCAGCAGGTAGGCTTCATCGAGCTCGAGCCCGTCCAAAAGGCCCGCAAGAGATCCATGGTTGCGCTGACGAACATACATCAACAGAGTTCGGGTAATCCGGCAACTGATTTCCCTGCCGGTTGCCGGCATCAAAATAGTGGCGGAAGGCGGATCATGCGAGGGCCGGTTCATTTCTGGGGGTGTGGTCTTGTTTAATTCCATTGAGGCAGAGCAACGCTTATGGCAGTAACGGACCATTACGCGTCTGATGTTCCGGCAGCTGATCGATCATGCGTAAGGTTCTCCTCATTTGGTAGAGTTCCATGACGCCGGCGGAAACCAAACGTAATTGTCGACAGCATGCCCCACCTGTGATGAGAATGCAAGGCCGGCCATCGGTACCAATGCAGACAGTAGTGGCATCGACGCGGTCCATGAGTCCCGATCGGGGAAGTAACCCGGCAGCGGCAGGCGACCTTCCCGGTGGGCACGGTCCTCTCCGAGAAGGCCGTATCTCTGGAGTTTTGACGCAAGATCACTTGTCCGGATAGCCGACTCCACGTCCGGTCACCTTGAATATCGGTGTCGTGGCTAAACGTTCGAGATCGTGAGTGCTCTGACCCAGCAGGACCAGGATCAGCAGCGTGAGGCGCATAGCGCCCTCCGATCAGGTCATGCCCAGTTTTTGCTATTGGCCGGCTCGATTCGCGGGAATCGGAGGGTTGGCGGATGCGTAGTTTGTCACCATTGGTTTGTGCAATCGATCACGACCAAAGTGGCGGGCAAGAAAGGTTAAGATCGCTTTGGTCTCCACCGCGTCCCGGCACTGCAAAAGGGGGGAATCTGCCAGTTGACTGATGAAATAATACTGGAATCGTGGGCACGTCGGAAGTGTGGATCCCAAACGGCTCTCTTGCCGACCGTTTGTCCGTAAAAACGCCGCTACTCGGAATAGTGAAATCTTCCCGACTCCCCCGAAGTCCTAGAGGTGTATCGGGGGGCGCACCCACGAGCAAAAAGCCGGAGCCGCGTGCGATGCATCGGGGTGCGCTCCCGATACACCGACTTGAAGGGAGCCGCGGAGCGGTGGCACAGATCGTGCTAATGGGTTTTCAATCGGAGCGGCGATATGAAGTGCACTTGCGCGGAGATTTTCAGAGAGCTTTTGCGCAGTTTTACATGGTAAAGAGATAGTTCATTTCGGTCTTGTTTCAACGCCTCAGGTCCTCTCTCTTCGCATTTCCATCCAGGCGAGGCATACGATAACTGATCCCGCCCGAAGACGGGTAAGTGTCATACCTGCGCACCGGGGTGACAGTCCACAGACATGAATGCCGGCGGCGAGCGCAACAGCACATCCGCCGGGGTTATCAGCATAATCATGATCATCGGTCCGCCGCATTTAGGGCACGTCCCCAGTGACTCGACGCCATCGGTGGCGGCTTGTTCCTGGTCGTACGAGGCCTCGTGGACACATCCGAGCAGACGCAAGCAGACAGGGAGCAGCATCGCGCGTTTGCGGTTGGCGAGAAAGCCGAAGTTGCGGATGCGGACGAATCGCTTTGGAAGCAGGTGCAGGAGGAAGCGGCGCAGAAACTCATGCGCAGTGAGCGTCATGGGTAGCTGCCGGTTCCCGTGGGCCCGGTCCCTCCAGAGGAATGTGACCTTGCCATCCGCGAGGGAAACCAGGCGATGGTTGGAAATGGCCACCCGATGGGTGTAGCGGCCAAGGTAGCGGAGAACATGTTCCGGACCGCCGAACGGGGCTTTGCAGTGTACAACCCATTCGTGACGGAACAGCTGCCGGACAAAGGAGTGGAAGGCCTTCGGGTCCGCCAGATTTTGAAGCTCGCCGTGGAAGCCGAGCTTGCCTTGTGCGAAAGCGTCCTCGAGAGCTTCCCTGATTTTGCCTCGGAATACGAGCCCGAGTGCTTTATCCGGAAGAAAGAAGCGGTGACGCGGATGGACCCAGCTCTTGTGATCGAGCGAGAGTCCACCGGCGGGAGCGACGCAATGGACATGCGGATGATGGTCCAGCTTCTGACTCCAGGTGTGGAGCACGCTGAAGAAGCCGATCTCGGCGCCGAGGCGTTTGGGATTGCGAGCGACCTCGAGCAGCGTTTCCGCACTGAGTCGAAAGAGGATGTTGTAGATGAGTCTTTTGTTTTGCAGTGCGAGAGGAGCCAGGCGGCGGGGCAGCGTAAAGACGATGTGAGCGTAAGAGGTGGGCAGGAGTTCGGCTTCACGCGCCCTGATCCAGCGCTTTCTGGCATTGGCCTGACACTTTGGGCAATGCCTGTCGCGGCATGAGTTGAACGAGATGACGCGATACCCGCACCGGGAACACTGATCCAGATGGCCGCCAAGAGCAGCCGTCCGGCAGCTCTCGATGTGCCTCAACACTTTGCGGTGCTGCGCCGTGAGCCATCGAGCGCTGCGTTCGACGAATGCCTGTCCCGCCGCCCGGATGATATCGGCCACCTCCAGCGGTGGCCGGCTCATCTATGGTGCTTTCGTCGGTGGTACTGCTGGTTTAACCGTGTCTGACAGGGGCAGCTCGTCCAGCGGACTTATTGTCTTGCTGACGTGCAGCTGAGAGACGTGAAGATAAATCGTAGTTTCTTCCAGATCGCTGTGGCCGAGCAAGATCTGGATCTTGCGCAGATCGGTGCCGGCTTCCAGCAGATGCGTGGCGAAGCAGTGCCTCAGAAGGTGCGGGTGCACTTTTTTCCCAAGCCCCGCGCGTTGCGCTGCTTCCCGGCATGCGTACCAGACGACTTTCGTCGTGATGGGGCTGTTCAGCTTGTGATTTATCCCACCCGGGAAAAGCCACTCCTTCGGTTTATAGGTGCGCCAGTGCTCGCGTAGGGCTTCGAGCAACTTCATGCTGAGCATGACGTCGCGATCCTTGCGGCCCTTGCCTCCCTTGACATGGACGACCATCCGTTGACTGTCGATATCGCTCACCTTCAGATGTGTCAGCTCGGCGCGACGCACGCCGGTACCATAGAGCGTCATCAGGATGATTCGGTGAAAGGGTGTGAGAGCCGAGTCGATGAGGTGTGCGACTTCCTCCCGACTCAATATCACGGGCAGATTAACCACCTTCCTGGGGTAGGGCGTCTCGTCGGCGTTCCAGGGCCGCCTCAGTGTCTTGACGAAGAAAAAACGCAGGGCGGCCAGCCGCTGGTTCACCGTATTCGGGGCCATCTTCCTCGCCGTGAACAGATGTGCCTGGAATTCCCGAATATGTTCGGGACCCAGCTGGTCGGGAGGACGGTGGAAATACTGGGCGAAATCCTCAACCGCGTGGATGTAGCACTCCGTAGTTGACGCAGAGTAGTTGCGACGCGCGAGTTCCTCGAGCATGATCTTTCGTAAGTGGGTCATAGGACACCTCCTGATGACCCACACACTACCGCACAAGGCGCTCACGCGAATCGCTGCGTACGCGAAGCGTCCGCCGCGCAGCGGCTCAGTTCAAGTCCCGATCTGGGAAACGTGCACTGGTGTGCGGTCGGCGGCTCGTCGGTTACTTGCGCGCTGGTTTGTCCGCGGTACGGAGCAGAAAGCTCCTGATTGCGTCGGCCAACTGCTCGCGACCCCCTCTGTGCCAATAATGGTGAGACACCTGCCCCTGGTTAAATTAATGTAGAGGGCAGGGAGAAAATCCAAGATGGTAATGACAGGAATGATGAAAGGAGTGGCGGGTATGGTTGCTCCTCCGCTCCGTTCCGGCTCGCTACGCTCGCCTTCACTCCGCTTCGGAGCAACGAGCCCGCAACACCATTCCGCTGTGGGCAGGCTGCAATGCAAAACTGCAGCTTATTCCGACTATACCCATTGAAATAGCAGGCATTTGGCACACACCCATCCCGATGCTCTTCGGTACCTGCAAGAAAGATGGCAATCAAGCAGGTGGCTGCTCCGCATGCCCCCAAAAATCTAGCGGCGCGTCCGGCAAGCGCACGGCCGCGACTTCAACGTTTCTCGAGGGCGAACGCAAAAAGTGCCCCTTGGATTCGGGGTGTCATGTACGCCGCCTGCCGCATCGTGAAGTATGTTCCCCGGGGGGAACGGATTCGCCTTCTGTATTCACGGGCATGTTCTTCTGACCAGAAGAATACACTGTTCCGTCAGAAGTCGTCGATGATGCTCGGCCCGGACAACCTGGCAAAGTCCACCTGCGGAGCAAACACCAGCGGTTTTGCATCCGTTTCCAGCACCCGGAAATCCAGCAGGCGGTCCATCTCGATGTGGATCGGCCGGCCGCAGTGGGCGCACTCTGTGGTGATGGAAAACTCGATCGGTTCTTCCCGGAGTCGCCCTTGCACGAAGGGGGTCGCAATCGCGTCTTCCCCTCAAGCAGCGTAGGTTTCCTCACCGGTACTGAATTTCACCCTGTGCGGCGTGCGGTCGGCAGTAACGGGATAGGCCCAGGCCACCGCCCCCTGCTCGTTGCGGAAGAGGAATGTCAGGTGACGTTCCAGATCCTCCAGAATCTGCGTCAGCCGTTCTGGACGGAGATCTAGGACCTTTGCGATAACCTCCGGCTCGAGCGGTTTCCCCGCGCGGGGGATCTCGCGCACGACGTGGCAGCGGACCCGGTGATGATCTTCCGACATGAAAGCGAGACTCGCGGTCAGGCGGCGCGCGCCGGTCTCAACTTGTCGCTTCCAGTACCAGCCGGGAATAGGAAATAGGAATCGCCCGATGCCTAACAGGGGGGAATCGCCCATGGGCCCTCCATTCATCCAGTCGCACCGGAGTACATGCTTTCCGGCATCGTTTGGCTCCATTGTAACACCAACCACCGATGTAAAATCCGGAGTTGTCGCTGCCCCATCAATTCGGCCCCCGAATTATACAGGCTCGCCAGCCGATCGCCGCACATGAAGGTCACGGGAATCGGATTTCACGTTGCATTACAGCCTGCCCATGATGCCCGCCAGCTTCCAAGTTGTAGATCCTACGTTAACTGCGCTCCCTGCTCTGGGGATCTCCTGACGGCTGTGCCGGCGTGGCGACATAAGGTGCGTTTTGGGATCTGCGTCCGGATTTACCTGAGCGAAATCTCTCAGTCAGTTTAGGGAAGTTTAGCAGTCTGAGGGCGGTACGCCAGGTACGGATCAGCATCAAAACGGCAGCTTATTTCGTCTGTCCATTTCAATGATCAGCCGGAACACAGGCAGGTGATATGAGTGTCAGGGCTTTCTCAAGCAGGAAGACGGGTTTTTCTAACCATTACCTTCCCGCCTTCCCGTAATCATCTTTCATATTACAGTGATCATCCTGATCGGGGTCGAGCCGGGGTCGAGTCGGGAGGATCGCATCAATTGGCGCGGCAGCGTGCGTGACGCGGCAGGGCAGCGCATCGTCGATGCGTCCGTTACGTTGCAGGGTCAGGAGGGCAGCAGGTCCGCGAAGAGCGGCAGCGATGGAATCTTCGAGTTCAGCGATCTGAAACCGGGGAAATATGCTCTCACTGTGGAATGGAACGGGCGTTCCGCTACGTCGACAGCGGGCCTGGAATTTGAATCCGGCACCAGCAGGACCGACAACCTTCGAATCGGAAGCGGCGGCGGGGTCGCCCGCGAGGCGATCGCGGGGGATGCCAGCGGCGGGGAACAGTTGTCGAGCAAGCAGGTCTCCGCCCTTCCCTTAACACCGCTCCGCACCCGCATTCGGTCCCATCACCCTTGAACTCGTGCAATCCGATCCCATCGGCCCGCATCTCAAGATCGCCGCTACAAACGAGAGTCAATCCGCTCCGCCTCAGGACGCCCTGAAATCCCGGATAATGGATCTTCTGTCCGCGGCTCCGGAACCGCTCACCGTCGATGCTCTGCGGTCTCGCCTGCAGGTCCGCAATCAACGTGTGGTCGAGGCTCTGCGCAGGCTTGTCGAACAGGGTGTGGTTCATCACCAAGCGCACGGTTTTGCCGCCTCACTCCAAAGCAATCTGCCACTCCAGATTTCGTTGTGAATCGTTCCGCTCCCTTCCCACCCTATAGAGTTGATCGGGAAGGGAAGGATGAGACGGGCTTGGAGTACTGAAATCCCGGAAAAAGTAGGGATGTTGTGAAGTTCTTCAGGAGGGAGCTTTTCCGATTAGCAAATGCCCTGGTGGATTCTGCCGTCAATCCCCTGGTTCAACGCGCCGCGTAACACTGGCCAACGACCACCTGGGGCAGGATCAGGTCGTTGTTCATATTATGCCCTTCGTAGCCGTTAAAGGCACCCGAACCATTTCCCATCCCGGGCATTTGCGCAAACGAGGTTCCGCCGAGACAAAAAACCATCAGAGCCAGACACACTAGCATTCCTCTGCGATGATTCATAACCAATTGCTCCTCAATAACATATCCTTGGGATGCGCTTAGACCCGAGTACTGCACCCAGACTCCAGTAGTCATTAGATGCCGGAGAGCGCGAAAGGATTCAAGGCCTTTGATGCAATGAGGTGGAGATCATGGTTCGTCGGTGAGGGTGCGTGGGCGGAAGCGATGTTTGAGCGGCGGTTAGAGGGAGCCGGCAGGTGAAACCAGATTTGGGATTGCTTTTTCAGTGTAATGTGGTGGTTTATGGGAGCGCTGGCCGCTCGGGCTGTAATCGCAATGATGCGACGAAGATGCTATTGATCGTAAGTAATCCCGCCCCCACAGGTGGACACTAGTGCTCTTTTGCGCCGCCCCGAGCTCATGACGGCGGTAACCGCCTCAACGTGCTTCTTCGATGATTCTCAGGACGACGCTTTCCACCTCTGCGGCCAGGGCCTCGATCCCGGCACGAGGGAAGAAATCCGCGATCGAGGAAGGAAGCAGCGTGCTGATCTCGGTTTTGCCGCCTTGCACGTAGACGCTAATGGGGCAGGGAAGCATCAGGGAGATCTTTACATCCCTATTCAGTACCTGGCTGGCGTACTTGGCGTTGCAGATCTCGATGATCTTCAACGGTTCGCGTGGAAACCCCTTCTCCGCCAGGGTAGCGGCCACATCGTGTGTGTGCAGGACTCGGAAACCCTTCTCTGCAGACTTTCTCTCGATCGCCAAAACCACTTCCTCAAATGCTTTCTCAGTGGTGACGGTGTGTTCGAATGTTTTCATGAGTTCCTCTACTATATAGATGGATAGTGAAGGGCGGCATTGTCCTGCCTTGCTGATTCCCAGACGGCAGCCGCCCCGTGGCACAGCGGGCGGTGGATGCGGGTTACATCATGAGTACCCGCGTTGCGGGTGTCCGGAGAAGTCCCGTTTCGACGTGAGGCCTCAGATCCTTACGGCACGTTTTGTGTGCCGTGAGGATCTAATTCGTTTGCGGAGCCGGTCTCAGTCCATTTTGCCGTCTTTGGGTCCGGCCATCTTGTGTTCCATCGATCCGCCGTGCATCTTCGCCATGCCGTCGCACTGCTTGAGAATTTCAGCGACATGAGTTGAAATACCCTTGGCGTCCGGCGCGCTGGTCTGAACTTCCTTATCCAGTGCGGCGAGATGTTCCTGGATTGCCGAATGGTGCGCGTCCATTTGTTTCATCATGTCGGCCATTTGCGCTTTCATTGTTTCGTCCATCGTCTTCATGTGATCTTGATGGTGCTCCTGCATCTGATCGAAACTTCGCTTCATCTCCGCCACCGCCGCGCGCGCAAATTCCAGGTCGACCGTCTTCGCTTTGGCTGCCTGCTCACGTAAGGCCTTGGCGAAGTTCATCAGGTTATCTTTGTAGGCCATCGCCAGGACATGATGCGGCTCATTGGCCATGTTCATCATCATGTGATCGTGCGACATCTCTTTCATGCCTTGTGTTGCCGAAGGGGATTGGACTTTATTGGTTTGTGCGATTGTAGCCATCGTGCCGAAGGCTCCTAACGAGAGAGCCATTAGGATCGTTGAAATTGCGTTTGTCTTCATCTTACTTCTCCTCTAGGTCAGTTTGAGATCTTGCCTCGGCGGGTGTCTGTTCCGCCGGGACGGAGCCAAGCCTGCATCGTTGCTCACAGAGTCGGTGATCGCCGATTTAGAAGGTGGTCGATCGAAGATTACATAGCCCCTCAGTATTATTTGTACTCTGGGGCAAATTGCATGTCAGGTCAGTACTGCACACGGATCTGGTCAAAATTGCTCAGCTCGGTCATTCAGGCGGGAACTCGTGAGCGAAGCCTACATGCGGTTGGGCGATGCAAACCTGGTGCAAGTGGCAGGACCGCGCCCATTATTTCGGCATCGCTGCGAGGTTGATGCGGCGCATCCTGATGGATTTCGTCCGCTCGCGCGGTTACCAGAAGCGGCGGGCGGCCAGCTGAGGAAGGTCTCGCTGGACGAAGCGCTGCTGGTCTCGCGGGAGCCTCAGGAAGACCTGGTCCGGGTAGACGATGCGCTCAACGGCGCTGGCGAATTTGATCCGCGAAAGGCGCGTGTCGTTGAGCTTCGGTATTTCGGCGGGTTGAGCGTGGAAGAAACCGACAGTGGGAAAGGGCTGCCAAGCCGGGACAATCGACTTTTCTTGCCAGCACACAGTGTCCGCCATGCGGAATGAAATGTCCTCCGCGGGCAGGAGTGTGTGATCTCGTCGGCTCGATCTGAAACCGTTCTCGTTTGGCTCCCCGTGTCTCGGATGAGCATTGTTCCGAGCGTTCCTGCCCGCGAAGGCGCAGCAATGGGCACAGCTAAGTCGAGAGAGTGATGACTTTCGGGTCCTCCTCGCGGATGTCAGAATGGAAGCCCTCACCCCGGCCGCGCATTTACGAGTTGATGTTCTTTTCATCGGGACATTCCTCAAGCGTGGCAGCGGAACCCAACCTTCCCACCAGCTGCGAATATCCCGTAATGCCGATTGTGTTGACCGCAGTTCTGACGGCAGCCGATCCCGGCTGTTGTCCCTCGGCCATATCCCGGCGGAGTAGTCTTCGGGGAGTCGGCAGCCTGTTTCGATTGAATCAACCGTCGGCGTCAGCGTTTCAGTGCGGCCTTGGGACGTGGAGGCTTGATCCACTCGAGCCGTAGGTAGCCTGCAGCGGCGCGAACGCGCACGGCTTCGGTCTTGTCTTCAAACACTGGGACCAGATCGGGTGCCAGAGCAGGATCGTTGCGCAGGGCGATGGCGTGAGCCGCGGCCGCGCGCACGGACCAATCCTTATCGGAGAGCGCGTCGCGCAAGGCCTGCAATACCTGAGGGTCCTTGTCGGTGCTGAGCAGTAGTGCCGTTGCGGCGCGCCCGGAAATATTCGCATCGGAGAGAATCCCTTGCATCGACGAGACGCCCGCGCCTAGTCCCGGCACAGGCGCCAGGTTTGCTCCTTGTTGCAGCACAAACAGGAACATCGTCTTGGGCGTATGGAGCATGCGCAGCGCATCGCGTTTCTGCCGAGTAATGAAACCCGATTGGGTCTTTGTCTCGCCGCTGAGAACGGAAAGCAGGGCTTCGCGGCCTTCTTCCGCCTGGAGTGCCCAAAGCGCCTTCGCCGCCGCGAAGCTTACCTCAGGCACATCACTGTCGAGAGCTTTCCGCAACGCTGGAACCGTGCGTTTGGTTTTCAAATCCACCAGACTCGTGATGGCCGCCACCCGTACCTCGACGTCTTTGTCGTCGAGCATCCCTTCGAGCCGCGAGATGCGGGGTTCGCGAGCACCGACCAAGCCGAGCGCCTGCACCGCGTGTTTCCGCGTGTCCGGGTTTTTGTCTTTCAGCGCCTCATCGAGAAGGCTGCTCGCATGCTCGTGATTGGACGGTGCTGCGGCCGAGGAAGGAATTGCGGGCTGGGAAGTCTGGCCGAAACCGGTCGCGAGACAGAGAAGTGAAGCTATTGCGGGCAAAATTCGCATAAACCCTCCGAACTTAGTAGATGATTTCGCAGATACCGCAACGTATTCTGCCTGCGCCGCATGAAGCTCCCGCAGTAACGGATAGATGGGATGAGAAGGTCGGTCTCTTCTTAAGTTAAATTGTACCTTCCGAGTACGTCGACCCTAGTTACAATAGTACTGCCGTTCGTAATTACGGTAACGCAATTTCTGGATGCGGGAACACGCGGACGCACGCGGCCCTCTTCGTGGTGTTCAGCGAGCAAAGGTCGGACAAAAGACCAGCGCGCAGCGCTGACATGCTTCACCGCGTCCCGTCGACCTTTGCCTGCGTTCATCCGCGTCCCGACACTATTTACGGAATCCGGTACTTAGCCTGAGAAATCGTTGGATTCGAACATCCCGAGGCCCCGGCCGGGGCCTACTGGTGCCGCGGTGCATTATGCGGGGTTCCCGTGCGGGTATCGCAAGCGATGGCTCGGGAGGAAGATCTTCACATAGTCCGAACAGACAGTGCAAGCCCCTTATCGGTAGTTGCAGGGAGGGAAGCCCGAGTACGGATCAGAACCAAAACGGCAGCTTATTTTGACTTTCGGTCGGAGAAGTTCTCATCGAAGGCGAATCCCACTGATTTCTTTTGTCGACCCGCCGGCGTTTTCGCTTATGCTTCCGTGCATAACAGGAGCTGAACCGATGAAGGGATCCCGTCGTTTCGCCTGGATGCTTCTGCCGTTCTTCGGCGGCGTCGTCGTCTGCGCCGCAGCGCCCCAGAGCCGGGTGACGAACCCTTATGCGCCGGACATTCCCGAACCGGGGTCGGTGGAGGCCATCGCCAGGTTTACGACCGAAGCCCGCTTCGGTAATCCATGGGTGGCCTATGTCCCGTCATCGGACACCGTGCCCTCGCCGACTACGTTTCTCGGCCATGTCGTAGGGGCCGAAGGGGAGCTGTCGTCGACGGCCAAGATTTACGGCTACTTCCGCAAACTCGCCGAGGCGTCGTCACGCGTACGAGTTCAGGTCATCGGCAGGACCGAAGAGGGGCGGGAAATCGTGCTCGCGGCCATCGCCGACGAGGACGGCATCCGCGACCTGGCCCGGCTCAAAGACGCGACCGCCGCCCTGGCCGATCCGCGGAAAACGTCTCCCGAGGACGCCGAGGAGGTGATCGCCTCGGCAAGGCCGATCTATTATTTCAACGCCGGGCTCCACTCCACCGAAACGGGCAGTCCGGAAATGGCGATGGAGCTTGCCTACCGCCTGGCTGTCTCCGAACAGCCGATGATCCGGAAAATCCGCAGGGAGCTCGTTGTCCTCATCAACCCGGTCTCGGAACCGGACGGGCGCGACAAAGCCGTCGACTGGTTCTACCGCTATCTCAGGGGCAAGACGGATTTCGACAACCTGCCGCCGGTCTCGCCGCCTTACTGGGGGCACTACGTCTTCCACGACAACAACCGCGACACCCACCAGGAGGCGCTCGAGCTGACGCGGGCAGTGAGCAGAATGTTCTTCGAGTACCATCCGACGGTGGTCCACGACCTCCACGAATCAATCCCTCTGCTGCAGACCTGGAACGGGACGGGGCCGTTCAACACCAACCTCGACCCGATCCACGTCAACGAGTTCTTCGCCATGGCCTTCGCCGAGATCGGAGCCCTGACGTCCATGGGCATGCCCGGCGTCTGGACGTGGGGATTCGGCGAGGGCTGGGGGCACCACTACCTCGACTCGATTGCGGTCAACCACAACAGCATGGGACGCGGTTACGAGACGTACGGCAACGGCACCGCCGAAACCGTCGAGCGCGTGCTTCGCCCGAACGAAGAGCGATACGTGGGCCGGCCTGTGACGAGCCGGGAATGGTACCGGCCCATGCCTCCACCACGGAAGCTACGTTGGTCGCTTCGGAACAACACCAATTATATGGAAAGCGGGTGCCTGGCCATCCTCGATTACGCGGCAAAGAACTCCAAAGAGATGCTCCGGGACTTCTACCGCAAGGGCTACAATTCCTGGCAGAGAGGGGTCAAGGGGGGCCCGTACGCGTTCGCCATTCCGGAGGACCAGGGCGACCGCCGCCGCGTCGCCGAACTGGTCGGCCTCCTGCTCGCCCACCGCATTGAGGTTGGGCGGGCCGCCGCGCCCTTCAAGGTCGAAGAAGGGGAGTTTCCGTCCGGGACCTATGTCGTGCGGCTCGATCAGCCGTACCGGAACTACGCAGTGGACCTCCTTCTTCCGCAGACCTTCCCGCCCGACACCGCGTACGAGCCATACGACGACGTTTCCTGGTCCCTGCCCGTCCACTATGGACTCGAAGCAAAAAGGATCGATGATGCCAGGGTAAAGGACGTGCCGCTGACCTCCGTTCACCCCGGTTTCCAGACCGCGGGCACGGTGAACGGGACGGGACCCGTCTTCCTGCTGAAAGACACCGGTCAGGAGGGTTTGCTCGCGCTCCGCGCCCGCCTGGCCCCCTTCCACGTCGAGATCGCCGAGAAAGCATTCAGGTCCGGCGAGAAGGACTTTCCAGCCGGTTCCTGGATCCTGCCCGATCAAAAAGGGCTGACGGACGCGCTGAAGGGGGCTGCCGCCGAACTGGGAGTCGATTTCGAAAGCGCGCCCTCGGTTCCGGAGGCGACGCGCCACGACTCCAGAACGCCGCGCCTGGCTGTCTGGCATACCTGGGCGGACACTGAGGCGGTTGGGTGGGTACGCTACGTCCTCGACCGGGAGAAAATCCAGTATTCCTACATCCGTGACGACGATATCCGCGCCGGACGCCTGAGCGAGCGATTCGACGTTGTCATTTTCGGCGAATGCTACCTGGGCCTCCAGGACCAGATCCACGGCATAGACAAGAAATGGGGGCCGATGCCTTACAAGAAAACCAAAGACGCCCCCGGCCTCGGGGTCCCCGATTCGTCGGATGACATCACCGGCGGCATTGGCTGGACCGGCATGGCCCACATCGCGGAGTTTCTCGACGCCGGCGGCCTGCTGATTACGCTCGGCAACGGCTCTGCCCTCGCCCTCGAGGGAGGGCTTGTCCGCGACGTGTCCAGGAAAGCGGGCGCCGTCAACACGCCGGGCTCGGAGCTCAAGGTCAAGTTCGTAAAGACCGACCACCCGCTGGCCTACGGCTCGCCGGAAGTGACCTCCGTCTTCCGCACCGGGCTTCCCGTCTACGATATCGCAGTGTCGGGCCGGAGCCGAGTTATCCTGCAGTGGGGCACCAAGCTCCGGACTGAGGACCGGGAAGAGGAAGGGCCAGAGACCGGAAAGGCTAAGGACCCGAAGGAGCAGGCGAAGAAAGACGAAGTCAAGATGCTCGTCAGCGGCGCCGTAAAAGGGGAGGACGAACTCGAGGGAAGGCCTGCGATCCTCGACCTGCCAGCCGGCCGGGGTCGCGTAATCGCCTTCAACTTCAACCCGATCCACCGTGACCTGAACCGCTCGGACCACCGCTTCCTCTGGAACGCTATCCTCAACTGGAACGCAATAGTGGCGCGAGCCGGCGACTGACGGAAAGATCAAGCCCTGATCTTGAGACTTAGCGCCAAGACCTCGGCGCCGGTGTAGGCGTATCGCGTTGCGCGTCCGCTACCGTACCGTAGAGGTGAAATCCCCCGACACTCCCGCGAAGTCGCGGACATGATCCTGCGGCTGCCAAACGACCCCCGGGCGGAACCGGTCACTTCCCACGTCGCCGTATATCGGGACCTTGCATTCACGTCACTTTGTCCGGTTAGCCGACATTCTCGTCCAACTGGATCACCTCCCGGCTTGCCGACCACGCGCACGAGCGCTCTGACCCTTTACGCCAGTTGAGATCGGACGTAGCCTGTTGGTCGACAGCAACGCGCGCCATAGCGATTCGCATCCGGCGCGCGTGAGCACCCCGAAATCGTCTTGCGGCGCGAGGGCTCACCAATTTGAACTTGACTCGCGCATTCTCGCCGCCGTAAGCTAAGAATTCTTGGTATGGGACGCAAGGCGCAAAAGAACGATTCGTTGCCCGGTTCACTGGACATGCTAATTCTGCGGACGCTGTCGCTGCGCGACCTCCATGGATACGGCATAGTCCAGTTCATTCAACAATCGTCCGACAATGAGCTCCTCGTCGAGGAGGGCTCGCTGTACCCCGCTCTCCAACGGCTGGAGCTAAACGGCTGGATCGACGGTGTCTGGGGCGTGACGTCGAACAACCGGCGGGCGAGGATCTACAAGATCACGGCGGCTGGCCGCAAACAGTTGGCCGTTGAAACCCGGAAGTACGCCAAACTCACGTTGGCGATCGCGCGCGTGATGGGAGCGGAGTGACGGACATGTTACGACGGCTGAGGTATTGGATGGAGAGAGCCAGGCGCAGCGAGGCGCTGCGCGAGGAAATGGAACTCCACCTTGCGGAAAGAGCCGCGGAGTTGCAGGCAGACGGTATGACGGCAGATCGCGCCCGGGCTGAAGCGCGCCGGCGATTTGGCAACGTCGGACAGAAGCAGGAAGAGTCACGGGAGATTTGGATGACACGGTTCTTGTCCGAACTCGGCCAGGATGTCCGCTATGGCTTTCGCACCATGGCCGCCAACAAGGCGTTTAGCACCCTGGCGGTGTTGTCGCTGGCGCTCGGCATCGGCGCCAATACTGCGATCTACAGCTTGATGGAGTCGATCCTGCTGCGCTCGCTGCCGGTGGCCGATCCAGAGTCGCTGGTGGTGTTGAACTGGCAGAGCCGGCCGCCCCAGGACGCGCAACAAGGAATGGGTCCACGTCATCCACGGGATACAAGGCATTCGTGGCCGGGCGACAAAGGCGTCTTGGTCAGCGGGATCTTCCCGTACCGTGCGTTCGAGACGCTGAGCGAGGACAATCCCGCCTTTTCTACGCTCTTCGGATACTTCAACGGACATACCCGTACCCTGGCCGTCCGCGGGCAGGCCATGAGCGCAAGCACGGAGTACGTCACCGGCGAGTATTTTCGCGGCCTGCGCGTGTCGCCGGCCGCGGGCCGTCTGATCGACGCCGAAGACGACCGTCCAGGTGCAGCGCCGGTGGCCGTGATCAGTTTTGCCGCGAGCCAGAACCGCTTTGGAGGACCGCCGAGTGCGATTGGACAGTCGATTCTCGTCGATAACGTTGCCTTCACGGTGATCGGCGTGGCGCCGCCGGAATTCTTCGGAGTCGACCCTGCGGTGGCGCCGGACCTCTACCTTCCGTTGCACACGAATCTGCTCGCGGACGGCCGAGCGGCTCGTATGTATCGCGACGAGAACTTCTATTGGATCGAAATGATGGGCCGCCTGCGTCCCGGCGTCAGCATGGCCCAGGCGCAGGCCGTGCTGGCGCCCCGGTTCCATCAATGGGTTGCCGCCACGGCGACGACCGACGGTGAGCGCGCCAAACTGCCCGCGCTGAAGCTGAATCCCGGCGCCGCCGGTCTAGGTAGCCTGCGCCGCGAGTATTCCAAACCCCTCTACGTGCTGCTGGCCATGGTGGGATTGATCCTGGCCATCACTTGCGTGAACATCGCCAATCTGTTGCTGGCCAGGGCCGCCGCGCGGCGCCGCGAAATGGCGGTCCGGCTCAGCCTGGGGGCTGGACGGTTCCGTGTCGTCCGGCAATTGCTAACCGAGAGTGTGATGCTGGCGTCGCTCGGCGGCGCATGCGGGGTCCTGCTCGCAATCTGGGGCGTGCGCTGGCTGACGTTTCTGTTCTCCCACGGGCGGGAGGACTTTACGCTGCACGCGGAATTGAACTGGATCGTTCTGGGAGCAACGGCGGCGCTCACCGTGGTTTGCGGCGTGCTATTCGGCCTCGTTCCCGCGATTCAGTCGACACGTCCGGACGTCATGCCCGTGCTGAAGAACGGCCGCATGGGCGGATCGAGCCGCCGCGCGCAGCACGTTTTGGTGGTAGCCCAGATTGCAGGGTCTTTTCTTGTCCTGGTCGCCGCGGGGCTTTTTGTCCAGACACTCAACCAGCTGCACTCCGTCCAACTGGGCTACGCCCGCGAGAACATCCTTCTGTTCTCGTTGAATGCGCGCCAGGCCGGGCATCACGACCCGGAGATCGCCACCTTTTACTCGGACCTGCGCCAGCGATTCGAAGCGATCCCCGGAGTGATCAGCGCGACGCTTTCGCAATCCTCCATCATCAACTCCGGCCATGCCGGGAAGACCAACCGGGGAGCCATGAAGACCGGCGCCGTCTCCATCGAAGGCGCACGAGTCATGGTCGCCGGACCGCGTTTCCTCACGACGATGCAGATTCCGCTGCTGGCCGGACGTGAGATTGACGACCGCGACCAGGCGGGGTCCACGCCGGTTGCCGTTATCAGCGAGCGGCTGGCGCGGACGTACTTCGGAAGCGAAAGTCCGATGGGCCGGCGCATCACGCTGCCGGACGAGAAGCGCGATCTCGAAATCGTCGGCGTGTCGGCGAACCTGCGGTAGCGGTGGTCTGAAACAGGAGAGGATCCCATGACCGTGTTCGTCGCGGTCGGCCAGTATTCCCCGGAGGGAATGACCTACGCGCTGCGCACCGCGGGCGATCCGCTGCGCTACGTCAAGAGCGTGCATGAGCTGGTGCGCGAGGCGGATTCACGCATCCCCGTCACCAATGTGGTTACCCAGGCCGCGGAAATCGATCGGACGATCAGCCGCGAACTCACATTTGCGAAACTCTGCACGGGGTTTGCGATTCTTGCTTTGCTGACCGCGTGCGTGGGGCTGTACGGGACGATGTCCTACACCGTCGCGCGGCAAACCGGCGAGATTGGAATCCGTATGGCGCTGGGCGCGCAACGAGGCGCCGTGGTATGGATGGTCCTGCGCCGCGTCCTAATACTGGCCGCGGCGGGGCTCGCCATCAGCGTGCCTATCGCGTTGGGCGCGTTCCGCCTCATCAAATCGTTCCTGTTCGGGACCCGGCCCAACGATCCGGGGACCTTGGCGCTGGCCGGTGTTGTCCTCCTCATCGCCGCGATGCTCGCCGGCTATGCGCCGGCGAGGCGAGCGTCGCGCATTGATCCGTTGGCGGCTCTGCGGCTGGAGTAAGACATGGGCTTCACCAAGTGGTCATCATGTGCCGGAAGATGGAGCAACTCCGATGGTGATATCAGTGCATGGATAGGCTGCTTAGTCTGCGGATTACAGCAAAAGCCATGACAAGCGTTGATAATTACTGCCCCCTCAGCCTCCTGAGGACGTTCAGATACCGGGGGAAACCTTGAGACAACTGGGCATTGGCGGCATCTGCCAGCTGCGGCGGCCACTCAAAACACGCGTTCTGCCAACCCACACTTTGTGAGGGACGGACAGGGGTGTTTTAGTGTCAAAGTCTCGAGCTCTTCATTCCAGATACAAATCGGCAGTCAACCGCTGCCGCCTGTGAGGAGATTACGTTAGTTCCTCGGGTTACGTCTGAGGTATTCGCGATCCCCCTCGAGGAAGACCGCTATTTAGTATACGCGCCGCTACGGCGGTCAGCTTTTGTAGCGAACGCCCGTGTCGTCAATTTCATAGCGGGACTAAAGGACGGCGTTTTCAACACGGACGACGATCCCGACCGTTCTCTCGTGGCATTTCTACGCCAGCTGGAAATCTTGAATGCAACACCAGAATTGCCCCCTGTAACGACATTTAGAAACATGCCCGAACCCACGTCGATCAGCCTGTTCTTAACTACTATGTGCAACCTGCGGTGCACGTATTGCTATGCGTCAGCAGGCGACACTCCTGTGAGAGCGATGTCTTTGGAGGTGGCCAAACGCGGGATCGACTTTGTATCCGGGAATGCGCTCAAGCGAGGGATGTCAACTTTTCAAATCACATACCATGGTGGAGGAGAGCCCACGACCAACTGGCGGGTGATGACGGAATCACTCGCCTACGCGAGGGAAAGGGCCACTCAACTGGGGCTAAGGCCCCCACCGGCTTCGGCTGCAAGCAACGGTGTTTTGTCTGAGGATCAGATTTCCTGGATGATCTCTCATCTCTACGGAGGCACCAGCATCTCCTATGACGGGCTCCCCTCTGTCAACGATCTCCATCGCCTGAATGTGCTCGGCCAGGGCACCAGTGACCGGGTCATCCACACGCTGCGCAGGTTTGACCAAGCTGGTTATCCCTATGGAATTCGCGTGACCGTTACAGCAGATAACCTCGCGAACCTCCCGGATTCGATCGAATTCATCTGCACGGAAGTCTTCTGGAACGACTGTGCATTCAGGTGGACTTCGGAAATGTGTTTGTTTCCTATTCCGGCAACAATGTCATTCGTAGTATTCAAATGAATGGCGTAATCGAAACGATAGTCGGGACTGGCAGACGGTGACCAAGGCGATGGAGGACCGGGGAGCCGAGGACCCTGGTGATCCCTCGCGGACTTGCGGTGGATGCATCAGGAAACTTGCGGACATCGCCGACAGCTTCAACGCTCGGATCCGCAAAGTAGCGACGGAACGGCATACTTCACTTTTGCCGGGACGGGACAATTTCCCAATTCGGGAGATGGAAGTTCGGCAGCAAGTGCGGACATTGGTTTCGTGTATGCGCTTGCCTTCTACGTGATGGGGAATCTGTTCTTCTCCGACACCTACAACCATTGCATCCGGCGCGTATCGCCAGGCGGTGTCATCAACACGATTGCCGGAACGGGGCAAGCGGGCTTTTCCGGTGATGGCGCCGGTACCCAAGCTGGATTTGTATTTCCCTCGAGGCCTTTCCCGGACGTGACAGGCAATCTCCTCGGCGGATTCGGGGAACAATCGCATCCGGAAGATCAACTGGGAAGGCCCTATCTCAACGGTTGTGGGTAACGGAACGGCGACTCCCATGCAACTTCACAACCCCGCAGCGTGACCATCGGCGTAGCGGGGAATCTCTTCATCGCCGACTCACTGAACTACCGCATTCGCAAGGCATTTGGAGTGTCGGATCTCTCAGCGGATTTGCCTTAAGGGTGGGTGGTGACAGCAAGAGCTTCTTGTACCGCAGGATTGAATGAAACGAGCCTGGCTCGCCACGAACCGCTGTCATCAATTCGGGCGCCACTCCATACGGAACGGCAGAATTCCAGTCTTAAGCAGAACTGTGTGACGTATCTCTGTAGGTGGGGAGTTCGGCATCTCCTCCAACAGCAGCCCCGGTATCTTCATCCAGCGCCATTCGCTTTAATGTCCCAGCATTGCCTGTGATAAAGCGAAGCCGGCACTGTCAACGTGAATACCGGAATCGCCATTGTAAACTATAATTCTTCCATCTCGCCAACGTTACCTGCACCTTGCGCGATCCAAATGGCGTTACGCGCTCCCGCGGCCAGAGTACTATCTCAGCAGGCAATCACTTCGCCGGGTTGATTTTATGCTTCAGTTGACGGAAAAGGTGCCCGGCTTCGATCTCCCTCCGGATTTTCAATTGGTTTTCTTGAAATAACCTCCGGGCGACCGTCTGGGAAGTTTGCGCTGCGTGGAACAAATAACCAGAGAAACGACTTCCTCATGACAACCACTCCTGTAGCCGATCTTACGCGATCCTTGGGCTCCGGCAGCATTTACTTTCCACAAGTTGCCGATGGCGGCGGCTACACCACGTCTCTCATTCTGATGAATACATCGGATGCGATCGAAGCCGGAGTCTCAGATTATCGGATAGTACTGGAGCGCCGTTCTGTCGTACAAATCGGGTAGGGGGCGTATCCGGTTCTTTATTCAACTACTCGATACCCCCCGGCGGCATCTTCCACTTCCAGACAGATGGATCCCCGGCAGCGACCAGGGGCAGGATGGGTGAAATTGATGCCGGATGCAGGCACGTCAACCCCTACCGGTCTCAGGAGTGTTTGGATAGAATCAGGACAATATTCTTGTGCTCGGAATCCGGCATCCCTTCGGCCGCAGCCACGACGCATGCCCGTGTTTATGTGGATCTTGCGGGACGCCACAACACCGGATTGGCAATTGTGAATCTCGTGAATGCCAACGCCGGTATCACCGTCAAT
Organism: uncultured Acidobacteriota bacterium; assembly: GCA_963773605.1. Classification (GTDB taxonomy): domain Bacteria; phylum Acidobacteriota; class UBA6911; order UBA6911; family UBA6911; genus CAVZBT01. The sequence goes on along the minus strand of CAVZBT010000012.1, from coordinate 1,230,394 downwards.
GCATATCAAAAGGATGGCGTCACGGCAGCCGGAACCAGCGATGGTCCGCTTTGTCGGGCCGCGAATGGACACACCGCGGCATTTGCGGATCAGTTTATCTCGGGCCTGCCTGAAGGATTCACCGGGATGCTGGATATCAGTTCTCCAACGCCCTTTGCAGCTTTGACGCTGCGCTTGCTGGTCAATGAGCGGGAGGAGTTCCTGATGACGACATTTCCGATAGCAGACCGAACCCAGCCCGCTCCATCGCCGATCGTCTTCCCTCATATTGTTGATGGAGGAGGGTACACCACTCAGTTTATTCTGATTGGCGCCGGCGAAACCAGCAGCGCAACCTTGTCTACGTAATGATGAAATGGGCGTGCTCAGCTATTTCATCAAGTAGCAATTTGGTGTCAGGGGATCTGCAAAGCTTACCGTGTCCTTGCGGCAAGGATGCGTGATTTCGCATGACGTGCTTTGATACCGTCTGGCTGCAGCGCGACAAGCGCCCGGAGGACAGCCGATGGAATCGAGCAAGCTTCCCGCACCATTAACCCGGATTATTCGCGAAGGTAGCAAAACACAGAGCCTTTCTCTGCGTATAACAACTTGAGACCAATCACGTTCAATACGCAAACAAAGGCTCTTCGATAACTCAAGTTACCACACCCTGGGCCGGGTTCATGGCGCTCGCCATGGCTGCCACGAATCGCTTCCAGCGCGAACGTTCAGATTGCAGCTGCCTCTTCCCGGCAACAGTCAGGCGATAGACTTTCGTGCGCTGTTTGTTCCCGGATATCTTCCATCCGGAGGTGATCCATTTCTGTCGTTCCAGCCGGTGCAGCGCCGGATAGAGCGAGCCGGTGTCGACCCGCAAAACGTCACCCGAGTTGGCCCGGATGGCCTGGCTGATGCTGTAACCGTGCTGGGGGCCCCATTGGAGCGTCTGGAGAATCAACAGGTCGAGCGTCCCTTGGAGCAATTCAATCCGATTTTGATAGCGGTCTTGGTTATGCATGTAGATGTTCTACACCCATGGCATGTAGAATGTCAACACCCCGTCTGCCCCAACGGTCATGGAGCGCCTGCGACTTCTGGCTTCCGGCTGCCGCACTTACTCCTCGAACGCCGTATCGTGGGAGCGTGTCTGTCCGGGAGTCCTCGATCACCTCATAAGTGCCGCCGATTCAACTACCCGCGGGGCTCCTTTCTACGTGCAGCGGTACAGGGTTTTGCCGTATCCTACCCTTCCGGGCAGATTTCGCTTTGGCCGTTTTTGAAGCTGTGAAATCATGGAACCTGGCGCCGAACGCTGACCTTTCTCCTTGCCGACCAGCATCACCGTTCAGCGACGTGGCTTAGTGTGTGCGCGGAGCAAGTCGTGGCCAATAACGCGGTTGCCGAACAACCCCTGGAATCGCATCGGATGCGATCGACCATCTCACAAACACCCATACTGCTCTTTGTCCTTACGGCGCTAGCGATCTTCGCGGCCGAAACCGGACTCATGCTGGTTCTCGCGATCTTTCATGAACAATTGACGCTGTGGCAGCAGGCCCTGATTGACTCACTGCTGCTGATCCTGGTGCTGTTTCCCCTTTCGTATCTCTTGTATCTGTTCACGTTTCGTCCAATGCGACTGCATAACGCGGAACTACTCCAGTTCGGAAAGTATCTGGAAGAACAGATTGCGGAGCCGCCTTGCGGCAATCTGAAGAACAGCTGCACCTGCTGTCGGCGCAGCTTCTGACGGTGCAAGAAAAGGAGACGCAACGCGTCTCGCGCGAACTGCATGAGGATTTAGGTCAGTCTCTGATTGTGCTGAAACTGCGGCTGAGACTGCTGGAAAACGTCATCAACCAAGATCAGTCCGCCGCGCAGCACGAGTTACGGGGCGCGTCGGAGCAAATCGACAACATGGTTCGGCATATCCGACGTATGTGGCGCGATCTGAGCCCCGCGATTCTGGAAGATCTGGGATTCACTGCAGCTGCACGCCGAGTTGTTGCCGACCACGCCGGGAACTCCGGTCTGAACACTACTGTCACAATCGACGATGACGTCGACCTTTTCCTCAAAGGGGCCGAGGGGATTCTCACGTACCGAATCCTCCAGGAGGCTCTGGAAAACGTCCAGAACCACGCGGAAGCAACCCATCTGTCCGTTTCCGTCAAGGAAAGCGAATCCGAACTCTCGCTTGTCGTGGAGGACGATGGCAAAGGCTTCGATTCCAACCGGGAGGAAGACCGTGGGTTGGGGCTGGCAACGATGTGCGAGCGAGCCCGGATGCTGGACAGCTCCCTGGATTTGTGGAGTGAGCCCGGCACAGGGACCAGGATAACGCTCAAAATTCCAAGGCGACGCGATACCTGCACGCGCATGGTCGACGGATAACAACAAGCTGCAATTCCCTGGATCCGGAACGACCTCCTCGAAGGCGACTCCTAGCGGCAGCCGGTTACTGCGCACCCGCGCCAACGTGGCGCTCTCCCGCGGGTCGATGCTGTTTGTGTTCGGCGTCATTCTGATCGGGCCGGTTCTCGGACTGATCGTGCAGCGCCTGGCGCTGCCGCGGGCCGGTGCCTGGGTCGTCGCGGCCACGCCGGCCGGTGCGCTGATATTCGGCCTGGCAAATCATTTTCTGATTCCAGGGGCCGATAATGTGAGGCATGTGGCGGAGCCGTGGCGGGCGTTGTTCGGCACGACCGCCGCGTTGCTGGTGGCCACCGAGGCCGCGGGGTCGGCGGTTGCGCTATGGTGCGCGACGAGCGTGGGGGACGGCGTCATGAGAATATTCGTTGCCGGAGGATCGGGCACCATGGGCCATCCGCTCGTTCGCGCGCTCGTCGAGGCGGGGCATCAGGTGACCGCGCTCACTCACGCGCCGCGGCGCAGGCTCCCCCAAATCGTTTCCGCCTTCACTCATAACGAAGCGCCAGAATCGGATCGATGCGGCTGGCGCGGTGGGCGGGGATTATTCCGGCAGCGGCTGACACGACGGCGAGCAGCAGGACGGTTATGACGGCGACGGAAGGATCGCTGGCCTGGATGCCGTAGAGCTGGCTGGCCACAAGGCGCCCCAGCATCAGGCCCGAAGGAACGCCCAGCGCGATCCCGATGACCAGCAGGGCCAGGACTTCTTTCATGACGATCCAGATGACCGAGCTCCGCTGAGCTCCCAGCGCGAGCCGCACGCCCAGCTCCTTCGTGCGGCGCGCGACCACGAACGCCATCACGCCGTAGAGCCCTATGGCCGCCAGCGCGGTAGCGAGAAAACCGAAACCCGCAGAGAGCAGTGCGATCAGCCGTTCCGTGAGCAGCGTTTGATCGAGCTGCGCTTCAAGTGTCTTCAGTTCATATACGGGCAGGGACGCGTCCAGCTTTTTCACCTCGTTGCGCAAAGCCCGGTACGACGACTCGGAACCCGAGGATGTGCGCACATAAAACGCCACCGAGCCGTTTCCCCAATTGGGGATGAAGACCTGCCGGCGCACCCCTTCGCGCGGGCCTTCGTACAGGCTGTCTGCCACGACCCCGACGATCTCGATGTCAAGCTTGGTGTCCGGTCCGCCTCCCGAACCGAGATGGCGCCCGACCGCAATGTTTCCGCCGAAGAAATGTCGAGCGAAGCGGCGGTTGACGATGGCCACCTTCGAGTCTTCCTTCATGTCGCGTGCGTCGAAATCGCGCCCTTCCAGGAGCGGGATCCCCATGGTCTGAAAATAGCCGGGCGAAACCGAGTTCATGAACGCCTGCATGTCTTCGCCGTCCTTGGCCTCGTGACCCTCGACGGACGTGGTGCTGTCCCACTCCGATCCATGCAGCAGCGGAACCCGCAGCAGGCCCGCGGACTTGATACCCGGAAGCGCCCGGATATTTTCCAGGAGCTGCTGATAGAAGCGCATGACCCGGGGCGCGTCGTATCCAATCAGCGCGGGAGACAACTGGAACGTAATGAGATGGCTCATTTCGCGGATGCCGGTCTCCGTGGTCTTCAGATTCTGCAGGCTGCGCACGAACAGCCCGGCCCCAAACAGCAGGAGAAAGCTCAACGCCACCTGTGCGGCAATCAAGCCCTTGCGAAGGAACAAAGAGCTGCCCGTGCCGGCAATGGATCCCACCGTGTCCTTCAGGGACGTCCAGAGATCCGGACGGCTCGCACGCAGCGCGGGGAGCAGGCCGAAGACGATGCCGGTGAGAACGGTCACCGCCAGCGTAAACAGCAGAATGCGCCCGTCCGGTTCCGGCCGGATGAGCAGCGGATTCCCCTCCACGGGGACGAGCGCCAGCAACCCGCGTGTCATGGCGAAAGCGAGGACAACACCCGCGGCGCCGCCGGCCAGCGACAGCACCACGCTCTCCACGAGCAACTGGTGCACGAGACGCGCGCGCGAGGCCCCGAGCGACAAGCGGACGGAAATTTCCTTCTGCCGCGCGAAGGCCCTCGCGATCAGAAGATTGGCGACATTGGCGCAGGCGATCAGCAGCACCAGCCCCACCATCCCCATCAACACCAGCAGCGCGTTCGAGAAGTCATTGCGCAGATCGGAGTATCCCGTAGCGGCCTTCTCCGCGTGCAGCGTCCCTTTCAGGAACCGTTCGCGGGAGTAGGCCGACCATTTGGCGGCCGCGGGCAGGGTGGCCTCGTAGGCGCGGATCTGATGAAACAACACTTGCAGGGACGGCTGCGCCGACTCCGCCGTGTAACCCGGCTTCAGGCGCGCGAACACCTGTACCCAGCGCGCCCGGCGATCACCCGCTTGCAGCCATGTCCATTCCGGCATCATCGCCGGCTTCATCAGGATGGGGACGCGAATCTGAGGCGACTGCGTCGGGTCGAGCCCGGCAAAGCCGGCCGCGGATACCCCCACGATCGTCATGGGGTAATTGTTGACCAGGATCTTCTTGCCAATAACCTTCGGATCCCGGGCGAACCTGGTCGACCAATACTCATGGCTGAGCACCACCACGGGATGACCCTGATAGACACGGTCGTCTTCCTCTGAGCTGAAGACCCGTCCGACGGCTGGCTTCACCCCCAGCATCGTGAAGAAGTTTCCCGAGACCATTTCGGCGTCGACGCGCTCGGTCTGGTTATCCACGCTGATCGACGCGGTCACGAGGCGACGAGATAACACCTCCGCGAGCGGAGCGGCCTTCTGCTGGTAATCCTGATAGATAGGGTAGGAGTGCATGCGGGTGCCCATGTTGCTGCCGTTGTGGGGCCCTTGCTGGAACAGCATCACCAGGTTTCCCGGGTCTCTGACTGGCAGGCGGCGCAGGAGGATCTGGTCGATGAGGGTAAAGATGGCCGTGTTTGCGCCAATGCCCAACGCCAGCGAGAAGACGGCGACAAGAGCAAACAGGGGGCTGCGGCGCAGCGTACGCAACGAGTAGCGCAGGTCCGTGAGGAGATTGGTCATGTCCAGTTAGACTATCCTATCGGGCTTAGGGCCGAAATGAAAATGCATCCTGTTTTCAGACTGTCGCTGGATCACACCGGGGCAGGCGCCGACGGGAGGAGGCGTCCGGGATGCAGCCGAAAGCACCTGACCGTAAACTCAGCTCAAACAGGGCATTGCCACTCTTGCGATGCCCCTCCCTTGCCCCTGCCTGCAAGCGGCGTCTGTTGCCGGGAGGAAACTGCCTCAAGCTTGTCGAAAGTCACGATATGAGATGGCGAGTGTTATCACAAGAATAGCCAGGAACACACCGGCGGTTTCCGCGCCTGCACGATATCCGAGCACCGGCACGCGCAGAATCGACAGGATGGATCCCAAGCCGAAGGCGGACAGCAGCGCATACCAGCTCCATTGCTCCCGTCGCCGGAAGGCTGTTGCGGCGATCCAACACAGGAGCACGCCGCAGGTGACCGCAAGCGACGCTGCCGTCGCCCGGCGTCCGCGAAGCATATTGGGAATTTCCGGGTTGAGGGTGGCGAGTTGGTCGTAGGTCACGCCGGCGAGAAACGGGTCCGCCCCGCGGTATGCTTCCGCAAGAGACCCGATCCCCGTGATCGACATCAGAATTCCGAACACGAGCAGGACAATCCAGGCGATCGAGAGGGTAAGGGATTTCTTCTGATTTTCCACTGGCATCCTCCTATGTGAACCGATGCAAATCGCGCGCAAATCCGTAAAGAGTTAGTACCGGATTCCGAAAATACGATAACGTTTGTGGGGGCGCGGATGAACGCAGGCAAAGGTCGAGGGGACCGGCAGACGAACTCTACGCTCGCCAAGCACCAGCACAAGTGCCTCCGGCGTCGTCTCAATGGCTGTCGCGGTGAGTGGTTCAGTCGCTCTCATTTCCTTTGCCCCCAGAGCTCTTTGCCATCCTCCCACGATCAGATCGAAGTGGTCAAAAATGATTTTGCGCACCTCGCGCCGCAGACGGGGCGTCAGGTTATGCGACCAGGCTTCCTCGATCTCATTAAGATCGGGCCTCAGCTTGCATTCGCGTCCTTTTTGCGCCCGACCGGAGCCTGCTCGTGCCGGACCGGCCCGGGGTCGCTAATCGGTAAGGTTTTACCGAACAAGCGATCTAACAAGGCACCGGAGTCGTCGGTACGACAGCCTGAGAGCACGACGTATTTCGCCCCAGCAAGGCCCGGAATCGGCCCAGGATATGACTGCCTCTATCTTCCGTCCCTGCAGCGAGCGCCACCAGTCCGGAATGGTGATCTCGCCCAGTCGCCAGTAGTAGAACGCAGATTGCAGATCGCGGCGGAAGTGGATCCACTTCACCGCATCCTCTGTCTGTGTCAGGTTGGTCGGCAGCGAGATGCCGGCCGCATCGCAGTAAGCGAGAAAATGCAGGTCCACTCCTCCTGCCTCAGCCAGCGGGGAGATGGATGTCGGGCGCCCGACGTTCGGCTCGGTGATCAGGTACTCGCCGGTGCGCCGGTCGCGCTTCATCTCCAGCTCACCCAGTCCCCGATAGCCCGCCGCCTGGAACAACCGCACGCAAGCCTGCAGCACGGTCTCATCGTGGCACGCTTCACACAGAGATGCGGTTCCCGACTCCGGCGGCCACTGTCGGATTTTTCGAGAGGTAAAAACCGCCAGCGGATTCGATCCCGCATCGAAGTAGCCGTTGCACGTATACAGGTCGGCATCCGTCCCGGCGATCCATTCCTGCACAACCAGCGACTCTGCCCATCCGGAACATTCCTCATATACGGTAAGCAGCTCTTCCGGATGGTCGATCTTGCGCACCTTGAATCTGAGGTGCTTATCCCAGTCTGCCGTCTTGAGCGAGGGCTTCAGGATACAAGGGAAGGTCAGCTCTCCGGCCGCCCGCTCCACATCCCCAGGGTCGTTCAGTACATTAGTTGCCGGCACCGGCAGGCCGGTTTTCCGGGCAAACGCATCGAAACGGACCTTGTCCATGAGCGTCTCGACCACTTCGGCATCCGGCAGCGTAAAGAGATAGCCTTCCTGGAGAGCCTCGCGGTGGCGAGATATCTGCAGGACACTCATGTCCGTACAGGGAAACAATACTGCGTCTTCGCGCAGTTCGGTCCTCAAAGCCAAGAGTGACTCGACAAGCTCCTCGCCGGACGTGTCCGCAGCATAAACCTCCTCGCATACGTTTGTCCGGCAGCAGTAGTGCCCGGGTCTGTCGCGATTCCGCGGATGGGAACACCATGGCGCCCCAGGATCCTTGCGGCCTGCAGTCCCGTGATATTGTCCAGTCCGACGATGATCGCATATGGATAGCACGTCCTTTCTGCTATAGAACGTAAGGGTATGCTGTATGTTCGAGAGCAATCGCTGACATCTGTATGCACCTATTAGTACACCTTCCTTGAAAACGTCGGCTGGCAAGGCCGGTCAGGGCCCCGTCAGTTCTCCGTCCACTACTCTCGCGGCAGTCGTTGCACTGACCGCTTGCTTCCGCAACCGCTGCCGCCTCGACACGCGCCGCAGCGCGGAGCTCATGATCGGCATCGGGTCATCCCAGGCTACGCCGGACTTCGCTTCGCAGCCCAACCACCAGACGAGCCATCTCAGCAGCGACATCCCCTCTCCTGTGGCTGCCAGCCTGTCCTGCCACATGCGGCACCAACGGACGCCGTGACGGACACGGCGAGCCTCGCGGTCGGGATGTCCTGTCAGATCGCCAAAAACCATTGCAGGGATATTGACGCCGGCGATCGCAGCGGGATGGTGCCACAGCGTGAATCGCGCGTTCACCTCCAGCAGATAAAGTTTGCGATCCGGTCCGCGTTTGAAATCGAACTTAGCTACTCCATGCAGGTTCAGGCGGCGTACAAAGTCCCGGCCCAGTTCTGCGACATCGGGCGTCTCGGTCACCAGCAGCGCCGTGCTTTGGCCAAACTCCGCAGGATAGGTCCGTATTTTCCGTCCGGTGAACTCCCCGACGATCTTTCCGTGCTCGTCCGCATAGACATGGTAGCTTTCCACCCGCGTCTCCGGGCCAGGAACCAGCTCCTGCGCCAGGACGTCCATGCCCGTTTCCCTGAGCAGGGGCCAGAGAGCGCGCAGCTCGGCAGGCGTGTCCACCCGCCGGGCTTTCGCAAGCCCGGCGATCGGCTCCCAGCGCTCCATGTTCAGCCGGCAGACCGGCTTGATAACCACCGGAAAACAGAGAACATTGCCTGTGGGCGCAGCTTCGTCGGCGGGCCGCAGACGGCGCGTCGCCGGAACCGGCAGGTCGAGGCGTTCCGCCAACGGCTGAAAGCGCTCCTTGTCTGCCAGGTTTTCCACCAGTTCCGGGTTGGGCACGACAAACCGGAAGGCTTGCCGCAGGCGGTCGCGATATCGAGAGACCAGCCGCAGGTCGCGATCCTCCTGGTAGAAGAGGACAGGGGGACTGCTCTGGCTTTCGCCGAAGCGCATCAACGCCTCCACCATCTCGTCCGGACGTTCGTCCGAGTCGATCCAATCGATCGTCGTTCGGACGAACCGCGAGAAACAAGGCGAAGTATGCGGGCGGGCAACCACAGCGCACGGTATCCCGGCCATTCCTAACGGGCGGACCAGGTCCATGTTCCCCATCACACATGCCAGTATTAGGTCCTTGGGCATTAGATTCAGCCTTTCAATTACCGGACAGACGGGTCTCCCCACCGTCCATCCGTCGCTCGTTTATCGACTTAAGCAACCCGGTGAATTGTGGGTGACGGCGTCGGCGGGTCGATATCGGCCGTGAGACGCAGGAAGCCCGTCGCCATGTTTGTGGGTTTGGAGCGGGGGTTGGGGGACCGGGGGTTGCGGCGGACAGTCTGCTCCAGTCCCGGCTCACAGAAATCGTCAACTGAGCGAGTTCCTGGATCTACTCCACACCGAATGTTAGAACCCAGGATCCGGGACCAACATCGGGTGATTCCTGCAAATGATGCTCAGGAAAAACCGCAATTGTGCCGCTGTTTGTCAAACGGCCGGCGGGCCGATCTCCTCCAACCTGCGGCTCCGAGCCTCGACAAACCGTTGAGCGAATTCTGGATGTGGACAGGGGGCAGGTCCGACGGAAATTCGACGAAGCTCGTCGCCGCACTGGTGAAATAGCCGCCACCAGGCCGGTAAGGGCGGAGGTGGCCGCGATAACCGAATCGGTGTCACTGAACCGGCGAGGTGTTCAGAGCGGAGCAATTCGCCCATCAGCAGGCGCGGCCGCAAGGGGAAGGAGTATCAGTTGCAGGCAGGATCGTTGGCCGCGATGTTGCTGGCTGTTCTGATGCCGCTGGGCGCAGCCGCAGCAGGGAAGGACCCCGAACAAGGCAAAGTGCCCGAGCCGGCGGCTGACTGTACGCGTCACGTCCATAGTCCCCGCTACCGGCTCGAATCCCGGTTCGCGAGACTACTGGACTCGGGCAGCTTCATTGCCGGCCGCCTCTGCTCCGATGCGCCTGACACTTGCTGCTGCCCCCGCCGTTGTCTGGCCGCATTGCCCGGCAGATACTATGTGGGAACACCAAAGGGGGTTCCGCTTCGCTGCACCCCTGGCTGCCGTGCTCGCACCCATTCCCGATGCCCGTCGGCGCCAATATTCCAAACAGGTTAAACTGTGCGGGTACTTCAATACAACATCCTGATAGGGTGTCAAGAAAGCCGGCAGCGACTCGCCGCTATGAAAAAATGGCTGCGAGGTCGTGAGGTGGATATCGTCGGGTTGAACGAAGCGTTCGGCTGGGAGAGCGATCCACCCATAGCTGACGTTGCCCGCGAATGCGGCTTCAGGGCCTCCGTACTTTACAAAATGGAAGGAAACGGACTGCCGCTGGCAGTCATGGCCCGGACTCCTATCCGGCTCATCGAAAGAAGGGCGACGGGGTTCGACAACGGATTTCTGCACGTGGTTGCAGGTGGCATCCACTTTGTGACCACCCACCTGTCCCCGCGAGATTCGATGCTCCGGGAGCATGAGGCAGCCGCGCTCGCCGGAGCCATTCGAGTATCCGAGCCCCTGCTATTGGCAGGAGACTTGAACACTCTCTCTCCCCTCGATCGGGGGCTGCACGCTGCTGCCGGGCTGCGGGATCTCTTTGCCAACGACGAAGGTCTGGCGAGGAAATTCCTTCGCAACGGCGCAATCAATTACCGGCCGATGCAGATTCTGATGGACTCCGGGCTGCACGATCTCGGTCCCTTCGGCGCCGCTGCCTTCACGGTGCCGACCCCATTGAATCAGGACCCTATGCACGTGGCTCGAATGCGGCTGGATTATTTCATGGCTAATACGGCAATGCTTCGCCTCACCCCTCGAGCCTCCATAATCCACGATCGCGGAGTCGAGATGCTCTCAGACCACTATCCCATCGAGTGCGAAATCGGTGCTCGCAGATAGCGACTGCGACGTTCGTCCACTTCGGCATTCGTGTCAATGACGTAACTTGGCATGCCACATCCGGAAGGTCTCACTCTGGTTCGGCCACAGCAGCATCCAGAGCACAGAAATCTGAGTCTCAAATGCTCCGAAGGCGCGGCTGACTCCGGCTTCCGAAGGACCGCTTACGCCGCCCACAGGCCGGACCGCGGGGCGTCGCGGAAGCAATGCGCGCCCGACTCCGGGTTCCCGTTAGAGTGCCACCCAGCGGGTTGAAGCGCCGCCGATTGCGAGATATCATCGCGGGCGCTGATGCGGGCGCGCCACAGAACGTCGCGGACCGCTGTCGCGCTCGCAACGACACTAACCAGGGGCTCAATGATGCAACCGGTGGCTGAACCCGCACCCGTCCCGCCGCGCGGGCACTTGCTGCGGGTGCTCGGCGTGAGTTTCGGGCTGGCGGTCACGATCGGCAACACCATCGGCATGGGTATCCTGCGCACCCCGGGAGAAGTCGCGACCCGCTTGCCCGATGCCTTTCTGTTCATGGCGGTGTGGCTGGCCGGCGGAGTGTTTGCGTTCCTGTGCGCGCTGTCGATTGCGGAGGTCGCCACCATGCTGCCGCGCTCCGGCGCCCACTACATCTTCGCGCGGCATGCGTTCGGTGATTACCCCGGATTCCTCGCCGGCTGGGCCGACTGGCTTTCCACCTGCGGCGCCATGGCGCTGGTTTCGCTGACCGTGGGCGAGTACACGGGGCTGCTGTTCCCCCGGCTGCTGGGCCAGGACAAGCGCATTGCGATCGCCGTGGTGGTGGGGTTCACGCTGCTGCAATGGCGCGGCATCCGCTGGGGCAGCGGGACGCAGCAGGTCACGGCGCTGCTGAAGACGCTCGCCTTCCTGGCGCTGGTGGTGGCGTGTTTCCTGTTCGCCGGCCGCGCGCCGACGGCGCCGGCCGCCGTGCCCGAGCTGCCGGTGGGCCCGGGTTGGTTCGTGGCCGTGGTGGTCTCCCTGGGTGCCGTGATCTACACCTACGACGGCTGGCAGGGCATCCTCTATTTTTCGGAAGAGGTGCACGACCCGGCGCGCGACATCCCGCGCTCGATGTTCGGGGGCGTGTGCGCGGTCATCGCCATTTATCTGCTCCTGAACCTGGCCGTGCTCCACATCGTGCCGGTCGCGCAGGTGGCGGGCGACACGCTGCCGCTGGGCACCGCGATCGGGCGCATCTGGGGAGCGCACGCGGACACGGTGGTGCAGGTGGTGGTCATCGTTTCCATGCTGAGCGCCATCAACGCGTACCAGCTGATGTGCTCGCGTGTGCTGTTCGCGATGAGCCGCGACGGGCTGATGCTGCGCATGGCGGCGCGCGTGAACCGGGGCGGCACGCCGACGGCGAGCCTGCTGGCTACTTCGGTGGCCGCCGTCGCGCTGATTGCCAGCGGCACGATCAACCGGCTGATCGCGTGCGTGGCGTTCTTCTTCGTGTTCCTCTACATCGCGGATCTGCTGGCGGTACTGGTGCTGCGCCGCCGCGAGCCCGAGCGCCCGCGCCCCTACCGCGTGCCCGGATACCCGTGGACGACCCTGGTGACGCTGGGCGCATCCGCGGCATTTCTCGCGGGCGCGATCCTCGGCGACACGCGCAACAGCGTGTATGCGGTCCTGGTCCTGGCGGCGAGCTATCCGGCGTTTCTGATTGTCCGGGTGATGCGGTCGCGGTAGTGAAAACACGTGGAAAGCCTTCCAGTCCCGGCTTCCGGTGTTCGTCGCTTCCGGAGCGGTGAGGTGGTACCGCCACGCAAATCCTTTCGGGGATTTTCGCCGATACCTGGTCCGGACCCCATCTGGTCATGGTTCCATTAACTTCACGGGACCCAGATAGCGATCCAGCCAGGCAAGGACCTCCTTGATCAATTCAGCCCGGGGCAACGCGTGACCGGAGTCGAAAAGGGCGTGACGTTTGTCTTTCCCAGGAGTGCCCAGGAGGCGAAACATCGGGATCTGGCTTTCCTCCAGTGGAGAAATGAAATCATCTCTGCCGTTCATCATCAGGACCGGGATCTTTACCCGTGGGAGGAAGTTGAGCGGATTCGCCGGGCCAAGCCGGCCCGAAGCACCTGAGGGAGGGAGACCGCCCGATTGCAGGATGCTGGTCTTGAGCCGGGGCTCAAGGGCTGAGACGATCGGCCCGAACCCCGCCCCCCCGCTGAGGCCGTAGAACGCCAGGTTCTGGGGGTCCAGGTCGGCGCGGGTTTCTATGTAATCTACGGACCTGCTGAAATCTTTAGCCCACTGTATTCGGAGGTCCCGCACAGCGTTGGGGCCCGCCGGCTCGGAGATACGATTTCTCTCGTACATACCCTTATAAATTGGGTACACCACGGCGCGTCCGCTTCGCAGCAGGAAGTCCACGCGGCGCAACTCCAGGTTCTCGCTGGTACGTTCGCGTTGAGCGGTTCCGCCGGGAAAGAAGATGATGGTCTGGTATGGCCGGGCTGCAGTCCTGGGCAGAAACACGAACGCGATGACACGCTCGTCGGCGTATGCCGCGTTGAAACTGACTCTTTCCTTGCGCCACCAGGGCGAGCTGTCGTCCACGGATTCGACTCGCGCCTCCAGGTCGGTCCGGTCATAGGCGTAGATGCTCTTGTAAGACCGAAAGACATCGTCGCTCACCGGTCGATCTTTGCCGTAGTCGTGGGCCGGGCGATCGGGCAGCGGACCGGTCAACGATTCAGGCAGCGGACCGGCGTACTTCGCGCAACGAAAGCCGCGCGTAGGACCACGCTCGAAGGGCGGGGCCGGTTCCACGTCCAGGTACATGTAACTCGGATCCGGCCACGCTCCGCCCCGCATGCAGCGCCGGTCGGCTTTGAGATTCCAACACCATTCCGTCACGTTGCCCGCCATATCATAGGTTCCGAACCGGCCCACTCCCGGGTAGCTGCCGACGCGCGCGGGACCCTCTTCGTGAAAATTGCTCCGTTGGAGAATCGTGGAATAGTGCGCGAAGTCTGCCGCAGCCTCCCAGTGGTAAACCGTGGGAAGGGATGTCCCGGCGAACTCAGCGTATGCGGCGGCCTCATACCAACTCACGCCTCCTACCGGATAGTCCTCATGGCCCTCGGCGAAAGCACCGAGTTCCCAGGTCGCGGGTCCCGGCTGTCCGGTCGAATCGGTGAACCTCGTCATCGCCTCTTCCCAGGAGAGTGTCCTGCCCTTGTCGACGAAGGCGTTCCTCCAGTACACGCGCTTCCGGTACCCCCCTCCGTCCACGAATTCCTTGAACCGCCTGTTGGTCACCTCGTACTTGTCGAGCCAGAATGCTCCGGCTTTCACCGCGTCTGCAGTGGGAACCTCGAAGGTGTCGACGGGCACGAAGACCATTCCGGGCGGCGCGGTGCCCGCCGGGTGCAGCGGACGCCGGAATTCCCTGTGTAGCGGGTCGATGGTCCCTCCGACCTCCTCGAATCCCGGTTTCGTGATCCTGACGCAAAACTCTCCCGCCGGAAGACGCAGTTTCTCCACCGGCGACTTTCCCAGCGATTCCCAGTCGTTGTTGTCTGCCGCGTAATCCCTGATGAAAAGGTCAGCCCCGGGCGGTTCCGTGTAGATCGACATGGGCACCCACATCTCGCGTCGCAGGCGCTGCAGTTCGGCCTCGTCGGGGACGTACCGGTCAACCTTCCGGGCAAGGCGGAAAGCGGCCACATAGTCCTCCTTTTCCATCAGGCGCGTGATTTCGGGGAGCGCGACGGTGTGCGCCCAACGGGATCGGTAGGCGCACACCCCGACCCACCCGATCCCGACAAGCAGCAGCGCCAGCAGGGCCAGCGCCGCAATCAGGATCCCCGGTCGATGCAATGCCGAGCGCAAGCTGACCTGAGAGGCGGCGACTCGCGACTGGTACGCAATCAGGTCCTTGTGCAGCTCCGTCGCGGATGGGTAGCGGGCGCTGCGGTCCTTCTGAAGACAGCGCCCGAGGATGCGATCCCACTCCGCGGGCACATCCGGCCGAACGGCTTTCAGGGGGGCAGGGGTGTCGCGCAGGACCGAGGAGATGGTCGACAGCCTCGAGTTGCCGCGGAACGCCCGCTCCCCCGTAAGCATTTCGTACAGCACGGATCCGAAGCTGAAGATGTCGCTGCGCGCATCAACCTTCAGGCCTTCGGCCTGCTCCGGCGACATGTACGCAGCGGTCCCCAGAATCATGCCGCCTCCGGTCAGCGACATGGCCGAGGACTCGGCGCCGGACTGCTCCGTTTGCGGCCCCTCGGTCAGCTTCGCCAGGCCGAAATCCAGCACCTTCACGAGCCCCTTGTCACTCACCATGATATTGGAGGGCTTCAAGTCGCGGTGCACGATGCCTGCCGCGTGCGCACGGGCCAGGGCGTCGGCAATCTGGACGGCATACCTCAGCGTTTCGTTGAGCGCCAGGCCCCTGGGCCCGATCAAATGGCCCAGTGTCTTGCCGGCGACGTACTCCATCGCGATGAAGTCCGTGCCGTCTTCCGACGCGATATCGTGCACCACGACGATGTTGGGATGGTTCAGTACGGAGACCGCCTTGGCTTCCTGCACCAGACGCGCTTTACGCTGCGGATCGGCCACCTGCTCTGGTGGTAGGACCTTGATGGCGACGAAACGGTCCAGATGGGTGTCGAGGGCCTTGTACACCAGACCCATGCCACCTTCGCCGAGTTTCTCCATCACCTGGTAGTGCGCAATCGTGCGACCGGTCAGCGTGCTTGGCTGACCGGCCGCACCATTCTCCGCTAGGGCCGGTGCGAGAAGCTCCACGGCGGGCGACTTCATGAAATCCTCTTTCCCGCGGTCGTTTCGCAGCAGGGCATCGACTTCGTCCCGGAGCCTTTCATCGCCGTGGCAGGCTTCGTCCAGGAACGATTTCACGGTCGCCGGCGTCTGGCTGAGGGCTTGCTGAAGGATCCGGTCGATCT
The DNA here is from genome assembly GCA_963773605.1 of uncultured Acidobacteriota bacterium. Taxonomy (GTDB): domain Bacteria; phylum Acidobacteriota; class UBA6911; order UBA6911; family UBA6911; genus CAVZBT01. The sequence goes on along the minus strand of CAVZBT010000012.1, from coordinate 1,214,660 downwards.
GCCTCCAGCGTTCAGCATCCATGGGTCGGGTCGTCAGTGATGAGAAAAAGCAATGAGCCGGGCAGCGGCAGGTTGTCGTTCTTGGCGGTTTTTCTCGAAGCGATGTCAGTTTCCAGCTTGGGGTGGGGCGTCGGTCTCCTGTACCGCCTGGCGCAGCCAGGCTTTTGCGATGCGCCATTGCCGCTGCACGGTAGTCGGAGAAATCTCCAGCACCTCCGCTATTTCCTCGATGTCCAGCCCGCCAAAGTAACGCAATTCCACGATCTGGCTTTTGCGGGGATCCAGCGCTGCCAGGTCTTTGAGCGCATCGTCCACCGCGATGACCTCGGCCGTCTTCTCCCGCGACACGGTTGCTGCATCGTCCAACGACACTCTCCGCACGCCCCCGCCCCGCTTGGCATCACGGCTGCTTCGGGCGGAATCCACCAGGATACGCCGCATCTGCTGCGCGGCTACGGCAAAGAAATGGGCCCGGTCCTGCCATTGCATCTTGCGATAGCCAACGAGACGCAGATAGGTCTCGTTAATGAGTGCGGTGGTTTGCAGGGTGTGCCCCGGACGCTCGCCGCGCATGTAGCGATGGGCCAGCCGGCGGAGCTCTCCGTACACCACGGGCATCAGCCTGTCCAGGGCCGCCTTGTCGCCGCTACTGCAATCTGCAAGCAACTGCGTAAGTTCCGTGGATGTAAGGGCTCCCATGCACACACCTACGGGGCTCTGTCCGGATTGAACCTGCAATACGATTATTGTACTCCAATTTTGTCCGCGTGCGGATTCTCACAAAAAAGTTCCGGCGGAATGGAGGGTTTTTCCTTCCCATTACGCCTTATGCAGGTAGATCAGCACTCGGCGTCAAACGCATCAATCGCAGAATCCGAACCCGGCCGCTGTCGCGGCCGCGTCTTGAGCTGGACGCACGGAAGGCCGCCATTTCGGGTGACACATGTTCCCGGAGAAGTGATGCCGGATCCCAAAACGGAAGTCCCAGCGGAGAGGAAAAACCATGATCGGCAAGAAAAGGTCGTTTGTCTTGGCAGTGCTAATTGTCACCAGCTTCCTCGTCGTGCCGGCCGCAAATGCGCAGGACCCGACATGCCCGTACACCCTTGGGAGCCTCAAGGGCCCCTATGCGGTTGTCAACACTTATGGCGCCAACGTGGCGCTCGGACTCCAGGCGGAGTCTTTTGACGGAAGAGGCAACATGACGCGCACCGGCGTCCTCAACCAGCCCAAGGCTGATTCGACAACCGGGGAAAGGACTGTCGGAACCGTTACGAGCGTGGGAACCTACACCGTGAATTGCAACGGCACCGGCACTATCACCCGCGTCGTCACGCGGCCGGATGGCAGCACGGCCTTCGCCGTGGATGACTTCCTCATCACCGGGGCAATCGAGGGACCCGGGCTGGCTATCGCCACCACAATTGTAGACGCCCAGAGGGGCCCCAGCGTCATCCTCCCGGGTGGCGTCTTTTTGACCCGGGTTCATACGCGGCTGCCGGACTTCAATCCTTGGGGGTTGACACCCTAGCAGGCAGGATTCAGGAGCAGAATTCAGAGTGGCCTGCGCATAGGCCCACCAACAGCTTGCTGACCTCTTCAAGAACCCGCTTGTCTCGGAAACAGCGCCGCGAGACAACAAGGTAGGCCGCAAGCACCACTGGTGGGCCTTGCGCCACACCACCAAGTCAAGACTCCGTCGCCGGCATCCTTCATTCCGGCTCCTTAGCACCCGCCGCGCACCCTTACCTTGACCATGTAGCCCCATGAGGCTACATTGATCCAATGAGAATCGTTGGCATACGGCAGCTCAAGGACAAGCTCAGCAGCTATGTCCGGTCCGTGCGCGAGGGCGATGTCGTGCTTGTGACCGACCGCGGTGAGGCCGTTGCGGAGCTTCGCCCTGTGGGCTATGCCGCGCCCCCGACGGATATGCATCCGGGGCTGGCGGAGCTCGTGAGGCAGCGACGTGCGACTCCGGGCGCGCCCAACGATCCGGAGCTCTACCCGAAACTTCCTGCACTCCTGCCCGAAGGGAGCACCTCACGGCTGCTTGACGAGCTGCGGGAGGACCGTTGAACCTGTATGCGGAATCGAGTGCCGTATTGGCCTGGCTGCTGGGAGAGACGCAGGGCAATCGAGTCCGTGAAATCCTCTCCGGCGCCTCCCTGGTGCTGGCGTCGGATCTGACGGTAATCGAATGTGACCGCGTGCTGATCCGCGCCTCGGGCATGAGCGGGGCTTCCGAAACCGCGATCGCCGACCGGCGTGCGGTCCTCAACCGGGCCGCCGCGCACTGGAACATCATGCGTCTCGAGGGAGAGATCGTGGATCGGGCGAGGCGTGCATTTCCGTGCGAACCCGTCCGAACTCTGGATGCCATGCATCTGGCCTGCGCGCTTTCGGCTCGTGCGATGATCCCGGGCCTGCAGCTCCTCAGTCTCGACCAGCGGATCCGATCCTCCGGCAAGGCCCTCGGTTTCGATCCGCTCCCCTGAGTCAAGTCAACCCCGGGCTTACCGTGTTGCCAAGCAGACCTCGCAGTTGAGGAGTTCCTGGCACTCCTCGATTGATCTGTCGGGAACGGCTGATGTTCTGGCGCTGACGAAACCGCACCCTCCAGCCCGAAACGCCATCACACGGTTTCCAGGGTTGGGCGCTGAGCCTCAAGGCGATCGTTGAAAAGGGGATGAGGCCGGGGGGATTACAGAATGACAGAGTACGATGATCGACCGCGGCTAAGACGTCTCATTGGGGAACGCCCCGTGCTAATTGCGCGCGGGGGCGGGCCGTGCGCGCCGTTCGGTGCCGAGCAGGTTGAGGCAGAGCAGGGTGAGGAAGACGCAGGCGAGGGGGGCGAGGTTCCACCAGAAGTCGGTGAGGACGCGCGGGTCCCGGACGTTGCGCAGCATGGCGCCCCAGGACTCGCCCTGGTCGGAGAACCCGACGTCCAGGAACGACAGGACCACCTCGCCGAGCAGGAAGACGGGGGCAGCGACGGCGGCCTGCGCGGCGGCGAGCGACGACAGCGGCGGGAGCATGTGGTTGAGCAGCAGCTGCCGGCGGGTGCAGCCCAGGGCGCGGGCCGCCTCGACGTAGCCGGTGCTGCGCAGCTGCAGCACGAGGCCGCGGACGGCGCGCGCGAGCGGGGGCCACGACACGGCCGCGATGGTTCCGGCCGTCAGCAGCAGCGTCTCGGCGAAGCCGAGGCGCCGCGGCAGCAGCGCGCGCAGCGCCAGGATCAGGTAGAGCGACGGGATGGCCAGGACGAACTCCGAGAAGCGCATGAGGGCGGCGTCGGCCCAGCCGCCGGCCATCCCCGCGGCGCAGCCGAGCAGCAGCCCCAGGGCCGCGTAGAGGGCGATCCCGAGCCCCACGACGAGCAGCGACGTACGCGCGCCCGAGAGGAGCCGCGCCAGCACGTCGCGTCCCAGCTCGTCGGTGCCGAGCGGATGCAGCGGCTCCCCCTCGGCCCCGGCCAGGTGGACGTCGGCCGGGAAGAGCCCGAGGAGGCGGTAGCGGTAACCGGCGACGAAAAAGCGGATCGGGTGGGCCGTGCCGGCGCGCTCGCGGTAGACGACGTCGACGGGATCGGCCAATTCGTACCCGCGGATGAACGGCCGCCAGTGAAACACCCCCTGCGCGTCGACGAACCGGACGCGCGCGGGCGGGGCGAAGAACCGTTCCAGGTCCTGCTCCGCCGGGGGGTGCGGCGCCAGGAAGTCGGCGAGCGCCGCGGCGGCGATGAGCGCCAGGGCGAGGCCGCGTGCGGCGGCGCCGGCGCTCACGGCGTCCCTCCGCGGGCGCCCGCGCGGGTGCGCGGGTCGAGCCAGAAGAGCAGGAGGTCGGCGGCGAGGTTGCCGGCGATCAGCAGGGCGCCGCTGGCGACGACGCAGCCGACCAGCAGCAGGACGTCGCGGCTGAACAGGGCGTTGTAGGTGACCTGGCCGAGCCCGGGCCAGGCGAAGATCACCTCCAGGACGAGGCTGCCGCTGAGCACGGCGCCGAAGATGGGGCCGGAGGTGGACAGGACCGGGTTGAGCGACGGCCGCAGCACATAGCGGAGCAGGAGCCGCCCCGGTGGGATCCCGCGGGCCCGCGCCGCGCGCACGTACAGCTCGTCGAGCGCGCCCCCCGCGGCCGCCTGCTGGACGCGCTCGACCGACGCGGCGATGGGCAGCGCGAGGCAGGCGAGCGGCAGCGCCAGGTGGTGCAGCCGGCCGAGCAGCCAGGCTGCGGTCCCCGGGTCCAGCTCCCGGCTCGGGTCCATGGAGCCGAGCGGAAACCAGTGGGTGCGGGCCGCCAGCAGCAGGGCCCCGAGCCCCAGCACGATCGACGGGAGGGAAAGCGCGACGGTGGAGGCGAGGTCGAGCAGGCGCCCCAGCGGCCGTCCGCGGTGGAGCGCGTGGGCCGTGCCGGCCAGGACGCCGATGCCGATGCCCAGCAGCAGGGCGGGGAGGCCGATCCAGAGCGTGTTGGCCGCGGCGCCGGCCACGACCCCGCCGACCGGGCTGCCGTAATAGAGCGAGTGCCCGAGATCGAGCCGCGCCAGCCCGGCGAGCCAGCGGCCGTAGCGTATGGGCGAGTGGCTGGTCGAGATCGTAGCGCTGCCGCAGCTGCTCGAGGGTCTCGCGCGAAATCGACGGGTCGAGCTGTTGCACGGAGAAGAAGTCCCCCGGGATCAGCGCCGAGAGCGCGAAGGTCCCGAGCGTGACCAGCGCCAGCACCGCCAGGTACTGGGCCATTTTCCCGAGCCCCGCGGAGAGCCATCCCGGCATCCGTGGGTTCCGTGGGTTCCGTGGCAGGTCTTCGATCACTGGCCGCCTACCGTAATTTCTTCCGCGTTCCACAGCAGGTGCGGGACGAGCACGGACGGGCGCACGTTCCGGAGCCGGTTTTTCCAGCCCGGGCCGGTCTGGAGGGATCGCACGGGCGTCGCGCGGAACGCCAGGAGGCCGAGCGCCAGCAGCGCCGGCGCGGTAGCGGATCGCAGGAATCGCACCATACGCGCAGTTTCACGGAAATCGCTTTTGGAGTCAAGGAATTGCCCTGCAGAGACAGGCCAAGCGCCGCTCTCCGCCAGTTGGAGGCAGGTTGATGGCTTATGACGCTCAAACAGGCTGCCATTCCCGGGGTCGGAGTGGGACTGTGAGGTCCGGACCAGAGACCATCAAACGCCGGACCAGGAACCGATAGCATCGACCCTGTTTGGCGCGATCACCCTGCGATTCCCAACCCCCATTCCCGGTGCAACAAATGCTCGTTCCGCTAAAAAATCTGCAGTAAGCTGGCGCGCGTGACCATCCTGGTGCAGGGGTTTCTGCTGGGTCTGGCGAACGGGGCCTCGTGCCTCGCCACCTGCGCTCCGGTGCTGCTTCCCTACCTGTTGAGCGAGGGCCGAACGGTGCGGGGTAATGCGCTTCCGCTGCTGCATTTCCTCGGAGGCAGACTTGTCGGCTACCTGGTTTTTGCCGTGTTTGCCTGGGAAGCGGGCCGCTGGATTCGAAGTTCGGCGGGTGGCGCGCTTATCTTCGGCATGATCTATGCCGTGCTGGCGATCGTGCTCATGGTCTATGGATTCAAATCACCTCCTGCTTCGTGCGCGGCCGGCGGCCTCCGCCGCAGAATCAGGCCCATGGCCGTGCATTGGCCCGGAATGCTCCCCGGCCTCATGGGACTGCTGACCGGGCTCAGCCTCTGCCCGCCCTTCCTTGCCGCTCTGGCCGGCGCCACCAGCCAGGTCGCATTGGCTTCCAGCCTGCTGTTCTTCTCGGCCTTTTTTGCCGCGACTGCCCTGTATCTGGTGCCGCTGCCCCTGGCGGCATTGTTCGGTCGTTCACAGGCGATCAGGATCACCGGTCGACTGGCTGCCGGAGTGATGGGTGCCTACTATTTCTATAAGAGCCTGATCATGATTTATGGAGGACTGCAATCGTGACTGCAGGATGCCACTCGGCGAAAACGGCGGGATTGCCCGCCACCAGCCCCGGAAAAGCGGGTCTCTGGTCACTTCCCATGCTGGCGCTTTCCCTTTTTATGGCGTTGGGCAATGGCGGTGTGCCCGGGGATCCGCTCCGAGCCATTCCTATGGTCCTGACCCTGATACTCGTCAACGTTCTCTTCTTCCTGATGATGCGGACGGGCCGGACAGACCGCTATCGCGCCATTTTCTTTATTACCATGGCGGTGCTATTCGTGATCAGCTTCCTGGCTCACTTCCAGGAAGAACGCGGCAGCATGGCATTGACTCCGGGCGAGGAGATCAAGGGCAGAACCCCCTTCTGCCACATGGTCATTCCGATGACCATCATTCCAGGGGCGCTGACTCGCACCATCATTTTCCCGGGCTCGATCCTGGGCCCTTACTCGATCGCATCGATGATGGTTCTCTGGCTGGGAGCCACGCTTGCGCTCGGCCGCGGCTTCTGCGGCTGGGGTTGCTTTTTCGGCGGGCTCGAAGACGGATTCAGCCGCGTGCGGCGCAAGCCGCTGATTCGCAAGATCGCCGACCGGTGGACCTACCTGCCTTACGCCGTGCTGGGGATCATCGTGGTCATGTCCACCGCGCTGCTTTCGCCCTTTTACTGTGAGTGGCTCTGCCCTTTCAAGACGGTCACGGAGTATTTCGAGGTCAACTCGTTCGAAAGGCTGGTCCAGGCCATCCTTTTTGTCGGGTTGTTCTTTGGACTGGTGGTGGCGCTTCCCATCCTGACCCGACGCAGAACCCAGTGCGGCCTGTTCTGCCCGATGGGGGCGTTTCAGTCGTTCACCAACAAACTCAATCCCTTCGAGATCCGCATCGACCGGGACAAGTGTAAGGACTGCGACAAGTGCGTGCGTGAATGCCCGACGTTCTCATTGGACGCGGGAAGTGTGGCGCTCGGAAAAACGCGGATCAACTGCATGAAGTGCGGCAAGTGCATCGACGCATGTCCGACCGGCGCCATTGCCTATCACGTGAAGGGTACGCCGCCCCAATGGAAGCCGGCCCGGGCGAGAATGCTCTTTCTCTACCCGGCCTTTCTTTTCATGACCGTGTTCGGAAGCGGCATGATCCAGGACGGGTTGTATCGCATCCTGCTGCTTTTGACCACCGGCAGCATGATCAAGTAGGAGGGCTGCCATGAATGCGGTCGAAAGACTCAAAACCAGCGTCGGCACTGCCTGGGCTGTGCTCTGTTTCCTCATTGTCCCGGCTACTTTCGTCGGATTGGGGTTCTGGTCGCGCACCCTGGCCAACGGGACAGGAATCCAGGTGTCTCCACGTTTTACCGGAGGGGAGGTCCGACTGAGCACGGACCACGGGTCATACCAGACGCGGCTCCACCGCCCCGTCTTTGACGGGTTGCTGGGCGAGCGGCGCGACGGTTTCGTACAAATAGATTGGGTGCCCAACAACGGTCAACCGCTGCCCGCCTTGATCGAGGAGGAGTTCGACATCGAGGGAGACGGGATCGTCGAATTCAGGATCCGCCTGGATACGACGACCCCCAAAGCCGATCTCTTCGCAAAGAAGGCCTGGGTGCTGAGCGCCGACGCCGTGATCACCGCGGACAAGGAGCGGATTCTGCGGGTTCGCCTGCGGCATCCTCGCCCCTGAGAGGGTTGTGCCGTATGTCCAGCAGTCGTGGTGGTCCATGAATCAGGAGCGGTCTTCCGGGGTCACCACGCCAGGGCGTAGGCGTCCACGCGCGGGTCCGCACCCGCACTGAGGGCGCCGGTCTTTGGATCGATGATAATCCCGGCGTTCGAACCCAAGGTCCACGCGCCGCTGACCTTCAACCTGTGCCCCCTCTTCCGTAGCCCATCCCGGACGGCTTCAGGCACCCTGTCCTCTATCGACATGGCACCCGGATACATTGTGTGTGGGAATGGCGAGGCGGGGAAGCTCTGCGACGCCCATCGCGGCGCTTCGATCGCCTGCTGGATATTCATGCCGAACTCCGCCATGTTCAGGAAGGTCTGCATTGTTCGCATGCACTGTTCGTCTCCGCCGGGGCTGCCCAGGATCATGAGCGGCTTGCCGTCCTTCATGACCAGGGAGCTCTGCAGTGTGCTGCGCGGCCGCTTGCCCGGTTCCAGGGCGTTCGCATGTCCGGGAACAAGTGAATAATAATCGCCCCGGCAATTCAGGATAAATCCCAGGTCGCCGATGACGACTCCGGTGCCGAAGGTGCTGTGCAGGCTCGGCGTGAAGCTCACCATGTTGCGGCTGCTGTCGATCACCGCGATGTAGCTCGTATCGCCGTCATGTTGGGCATTGCCGTCATATTGAACGTCGCGCGGACGGACGACGGGCTCGAACCCCCTGGTGAATTTTTCGGGGTTGCCCGGGCGGAATTCCAGCGATGCCGCGCGGGGATCGATCAGCTTGCGCCTCTCCCGGGCGTAATCCGCGGAAAGGAGGCCTTCAAATGGAATCTTGATGAAGTCCATATCGCCGAGAAACTGGTCGCGGTCGGCAAAAGCAAGCTTCACGGCCTCTATGCACGTGTGGATGTAATCGGCGCTGTTGTGCCCCATGGATTTGAGGTCATAACCCGCGAGCAGGTTGAGCGTGAACAGTTCCGCGGGGCCCTGGCTTGCCGAAGGATTCTTGAAAACCTCATAACCGCGATAATTGATTGAGACCGGCGGCTCGACTTCGGCGGAGTATGAGGCGAAATCATCGTATCGGAAGAGGCCGCCGTTTTCCTCGCTGAAGCGGGCCATGGCGCGCGCGATATCGCCTCTATAGAAACGGTCCCGAGCCGCCTTGAGCGCTTCGTGCCGGCCCTTGGAGCTATTCTCGTTTTCGGCTTCGACCAGTTTCCTCAGGGTACGCGCCAGGTCGGGATTTCGGATGACGTCCCCCGGGTGGTAGACGGCCGTGTCCAGCTTGAAGAGATTCACGCTGGACGGGTATTTTCGCAGCTTCCTGGATCCCGCATAGAGGCGTGCCAAACCGTCCGAGAGAGGGAAACCGTTTTCGGCCAATTCGATCGCCGGCTGCAGCACCTCGGCGAAACTCTTGCTGCCCCAGCGGTCCAGCAGCGTGAACCACGCGTCCACCACGCCCGGGACCGTGGCGGAGAGCAGGCCGTCGTCCACGGGTATTTTGCCGCCCTGGTTTTTCATGTACCAGTCGATGGTTGCCAGCCGCGGCGCGGTGCCTTCCGCATTGAGGGAATGCGCAGTGTGCGAGCGTGCATCGTAGATCAGCAACACGGCGTCACTGCCCACGCCGTTGTTGGCCGCATCCACTATTCCCAGCACGGCCTGTCCCGCCACGGCGGCATCAAAGGCATTCCCGCCGGTTCGCAGGATGCGCTCGGCCGCCTGCGTGGCCTGGGGCTTCATGGACGAGATGGCATACTCCATCCCGCGTATGACGGGACGAGTCGTGCGCCGGGCGTTTTCCATTTGCGCGGTGCCGGCCGTGGCGCCCAGGCAAGCCGTCAGGATCCCGATCGCAAGCGCTGTTCTCATGGTTCCTCCTGGGAACGACTCCTGGACGCGGATTTCGCGGAAAAAAGCCGGATTAAGATGCGTGTGCATCCGTGAATCCGCGTCCAAATTTCTCTGCGGCTGCTCCCTCATGTGGTCCGAACGATGGTCGGATAGACCTTGCGGATCGCGGCCACGATTTCGTCGGTGTCTTGAGCGGTGAACTTCGGGCCGAGTGGGACGCCGGCAAATCGGTTCAGAATGTCGATCGTACGCGGGCAGCAGGCGGCACCATATTGAATCTGTTTTCCGCGTGCGCTCGTGAAGCTCGGCCACGCGGGATGGACGGTGGCTTTCTTCTCGATGTAAGGCTGGATCGGGAGGATGACGGATCCGCCGGGAGGCGAAGATCGAATCCCTTCTTTCCTGAGCGCCGCCATGTAAGCGTCACGCGGCCCCTTGCCGGCAAAACCGATGAAGACGCCGACTCCCAGTTCGCCGTCCGGATCGGGCCGGTGGCGCAGCCGGATGCCGGGGATGGCGCCGATGCCTTCGTAAACCCGCCGGGCGGCCGCCCGCACGCCGCCGACGATGGTGTCCAGCTTGCGCGTCTGCGCCAGCATCACGCCGCCGGTGAATTCACTCATGCGGAAATTACAGCCGACAAACGGCTGCAGCCGGGCCTTGCCTAACCGCTTTTCATGCGGCTCGCGCAGGCTCCCGACGTCGTGGAAGCGTCCGGCCCGCTCAAAGAGCACAGGATCGTTGGTCGTCACCGCCCCACCTTCCCCGGCCGAAATTGTCTTGTTCAGCTGAAGGCTGTAAATGGCGATGTCGCCCATCGAACCGAGGGGCTTGCCCTTGTAGCTGCCGCCGACACTCTGGGCGCAGTCTTCGAGCAAGCGGATGCGATGCTTGCGCGCCATCGCCAGGATCGGCTCCAGATCGGCGGGATTTCCCTGCAGGTGAACCGCCATGATCACCTTGGTGCGGGGCGTGATCCGCTTCTCGATGTCTTTCGGGTCGATGTTGAAGGACTCGTCGATTTCCGCGAAGACGGGAAGGGCACCGGCAAGAACGACGGCGGTGTAACAGGAATGCCAGGTCCATGCCGGAATGATGACCTCGTCCCCGGGGCCCACCTCCAGGGCAGCCATGGCCGTCTGCAGCGCGGCAGTGCCGGACGTGACCGCGAGGCAATACCTTGTTTGCATGCGTGCGGCGAATTCTTTTTCGAACGTAAGCACCTTGACCGGCGGATCATCGCCGGGTCCGTACCAGCGGAACGGGCGGCCGGTCTCGAGAACGTCGAGCAGCTCCCGCCGCTCCTTCTCATCATAAAACTGGGGGCCGAAATAATCGGGCGAGGGTTTCTGGCGCCCCGGTGAACCCGCCTGGTTGCTCCTTGCCTTGCCGGCTGTTCCGGCAGCGGCCGCGACTGATGCGAGGAACTCTCTTCGGCTGGGCATCGCGCACCTCCGTTTGCTGTATCCTGCCATACCCGGAGAAATGTGGCGTAGGTGAAATTCGCGAAAACGGTTTCAGGTTGGCCTGCACCGGCAGGTACTGGGCCATTTCCCCGGGCCCCGCGGAGAGCCATTCCGGCATCCGTGGGTTCCGTGACAGGTCTTCGATCAGTGGCCGCCTACCGTAATTTCTTCCGCGTTCCACAGCAGGTGCGGGACGAGCACGGACGGGCGCACGTTCCCGAGCCGGTTTTTCCAGCCCGCCAGGATGTTGGGGACGACGGTGGGGATGGCGGGCATCTCGCGCGCCCAGAGCCGCTGGATGCGGCCGAAGGTGCGGATGCGGGCGGCGGGGTCGAGGCTGCGGACGAGCTCGGAGGCGAGCCCGTCCATCTCGGCCTCCCACGGGCGGGAGGGCTTGGGCTGCCGCGGGTGCCAGAAGTGGAAGCTGCCGCTGCTGAGCCACAGGTCGGACTGCAGGTCGGGGGCGACGTCGGTGGTGGTGAACCCGAACAGCATGGCCTCGTAGTCGAAGGAGTTCATGAAGCGCATGGCGAGCTCGTTGGGGAGCAGCAGCTGGACGTCGAGCCGGATCCCGACGCGGCGCAGGTCGTCCTGGACGATCCGGGCGGTATTTTCCCGGGCCGCGTTGCCGCGGGCGGTGATGAGGGTGACGTCGAGCGGCCGGGCCGGCGTCCCGAAGTCGAGGACCCCGTCGCCGTCCCGGTCGTTCAGCCCTGCCTTGGCCAGGAGTTGCTTCGCGGTGGCGGGGTTGTAGTCGGTCGCGGGCAGCTCGCGGTCGTACCAGATTTTGTTGCCGGGGCTGACGGGCCCGTATTGCGGGGTGGCGAGGCCGAGCAGGACGGAGCGGCTGATGCCGGCGCGGTTGAGGGCGTGGGAGACGGCGCGGCGGAACTCGGGTTTTTCGAACACGGCGCGCTTTTCGGGGTCGATCCAGGGCTTGCCGGCGGGGGTGTTGCCGGGGTTGAGGTTGAACCAGAGGAAGTCGAAGGAGATGCCGGGGCCGAGGTCGCGCACGGTGTAGCCGGAGCCGGCCTGGGCGCGGCGCAGGGCGGCGTAGTTTTCGGCGTTGAGCAGGTTGACGAGGTCGAGTTCGCCGGCCTGGAAGCGGAGGGCTTCGGCGTTGCGGTCGGGGACGACGAGGAAGGTGATGGTGTCGAGGTAGGGAAGCGGCCGTCCCGCCTTGTCGCGCTTCCAGTAGTGCGGGTTCCGCTCGAGGACGACCCGGACGCCGCGCTGGTAGGAGCGCAGCCGGAAGGGTCCGAGCCCGGCGACGTCCTTCGGGTCGGCGGCCGGCCCCCAGGCGGCGGCGATCGCACGGCGGCGGTAGGGGTCGGCGAGGCGGGCGCGGGGGACGATGGGGACGGAGTCGAGGGAGCGGAGCCCCATCCCGACGGGCCGCCGGTAGGAGAACCGCACGGTGTAGTCGTCCACCCTGGTGACGGCGGGGAACTCGCCGTCGACCTTGACCTGGTCGGCGAGGGGGACGGCGGCCTCCGGGTCGGCGATGACCTGGAAGGTGAACAGGACGTCGTCGGCGGTGAAGGGGGAGCCGTCGGAGAACCGCAGGCCGCGGCGCAGGCGCAGCAGGTAGCTGCGCCGGTCGGGCAGCAGCTCCCAGGAGCGGGCCAGGGCCGGCTCGAGTTCGAAGGTGATCCGGTTGATGTGGACGAGGTCGGCCGAGAGCCGGTCGGTGATCATGGCGTTGAAGACCCCGGTCGAGAAGAGCCGGTTGAAGGACGCGGGGTCGTTGGGCACTGCGACGACCAGGTTCCCCCCGGGCGCGCCGGCCAGGCCTTTCAGGACGAGGTAGTCTGCCGGACCGGTCTGGGGGGATGAGGCGGCCGTCGCACAGAACGACAGGAGGCCGAGCACCAGCAGCGCCAGCGCGGCCGCGAATCGCAGCAACCGAAGCATGCGCGCAGTTTCACGGAAATCGCTTTTGGAGTCAAGGATTAGCCCCGTGGACACAACCCACGCCCCCCAGGGGCGTGTGTTGTGCGCTCGTCGGACTCCGAACGCTCCTCTCAATCTGTTCTTGATCATCCTCGCTGCAGTTGTTTGAACTTGGGTTATTGCCGGTGAGAGTTTAGGACACAAATGCTTACTTTGAGGCGTAGTTGCGGGAGCAAACGGAACGTCGGGCTAGCCGTTAAAGGAGATGGGCTCTGCACTGGTCGCAAGCACCTAACTGAACCAACGACACACGGATTTTCAGCCCTGCAACAGGGCTCTGTAAATCATTGATAAATAGGCACAACCTGCGTCTCTCGCGGGCGAGAAGTAGGACTGAGTTGGTTATGTTTGGTTACGAGTGAGTTGTCGCGGGCACAGCTCGGGACACAGCCAAATGCAGTGCACTTAGCGTTCGCTATCGACTTTTCAGGCTAGGCTCGCCGCCTCACCTATAGCCCAAAGGTCCGACAGCAGCGCCGCCTGTTCGAGTACAGTCTGTGTTGCCCTCTCCTGCTTGTCCGGCGGGTAGCCGTACTTTCGCAGGATTCGTTTTACCAGGACCCGTAGTTGTGCCCGCACGTTCTCGCGCAGGGTCCAGTCGATGGTGACGTTGTTGCGGACCATCGCAACCAGCTCGCGCGCGATCGTGCGCAGCGTCTCGTCGCCGAGCACTTTCACTGCGCTGTCGTTTGTCTCCAGTGCGTCGTAGAACGCCAGCTCATCTTCGCTCAGCGTAAGGTCCTCGCCGCGTGCATTGGCCGCACGCACCTCTTTTGCTAGTGCGATCAGTTCCTCAATCACTCGTGCCGCTTCGATTGCGCGGTTCTGATAGCGACGGATAGTCTGCTCCAGCATCTCTGCGAAGGAGCGCGCCTGCACTACGTTCTTGCGCCGGCGCGTGCTGATCTCTCCCCTGAGCAACTTCTGTAACAGCTCTACCGCAACGTTTTTCTGCGGCATGCCGCGCACTTCCGCCAGGAAGTCGTCAGAGAGGATGGAGATGTCGGGCTTCGCCAGTCCTGCTGCAGCGAAGATGTCCACCACTCCTTCGGGCGCAACAGCGCGGGCGATAATCTGCCGCACAGCATGGTCAATCTCCTCTTCAGGCCGCGCATCGCCGGGTGCGCGCTTGGCGAGTACGGCTTGCACGGCCTGGAAGAACGCCACATCATCGCGGATGCGCAGTGCCTCGGCATGCGGAACAGCCAGCGCGAACACTTGAGACAGCTCCCGCACACCGAGTAGGCAGCGGTCCTTTCCGTTCTCTTGCCTGAGGATGTGTTCTTGCGCGGGCGGCAACAGCCCCAACCGCTCTTGTGGTGTCCCCGTCGTCCACTTGGACCAGTCGAAACCGTGGAAGAGCCCGCAACAAACTTCGTGCTTCTCCAGCATCACGGCGACTGCCTCCTCCTGATCGAGAGCTGTCCGCCCCGTGCCTCCGCTCTCCGTGTAAGTCGCGAGCGCTGCCTTGAGTTCCTGTGCCAAACCGAGGTAGTCCACCACCAACCCACCGGGTTTGTCCTTGAACACCCGGTTTACGCGCGCGATCGCTTGCATCAACCCGTGGCCGCGCATCGGCTTGTCAATGTACATGGTGTGCAGGCTTGGTGCGTCGAAGCCGGTCAACCACATGTCGCGCACCAACACGATTCTAAGAGGGTCCTTCGGGTCGCGGAAGCGGTTCGCCAGTGCCTGGCGCCGCGGCTTGTTGCGAATGTGTTGCTGCCAGTCAGTCGGGTCTGAGGCTGAGCCGGTCATCACGACCTTGATGGCACCGCGGTCATCGTCCTCCTGCGCCCAGCTCGGCTGCAGGCGCACGAGCTCTCCGTACAGTTCCACGCAGATGCGCCGGCTCATGCAGACGATCATAGCCTTACCGTCCATCGCTTCGAGCCGCTTCTCGAAGTGCTCGACGATGTCCCGAGCTACGATCTTTAGGCGTTTCTCTGCCCCAACCACGGCTTCGAGCTGTGCCCACTTACTCTTGAGCTTTTCCTTGCGCTCGACCTCCTCGCCTTCAGTCGCTTCCTCGAACTCCGGGTCGATCTTAGGGCGCTCGGCCTCGTCAAGTGCCGAGCTTGGCCAGTCGGCTCTCGTAATAGATCGGTACCGTCGCCCCGTCCTGCACGGCGCGCTGGATGTCATAAACGCTGATGTAGTCTCCAAACACGGCGCGCGTGTTCGCGTCTTGCAGCTCGATCGGTGTGCCGGTGAAGCCTATGAAAGAGGCGTTTGGCAAGGCATCGCGCATGTGCCGCGCGAACCCGTCGATGAAGTCGTACTGACTGCGGTGCGCCTCGTCTGCGATCACCACGATGTTGCGGCGCTCGGAGAGCGTCGGATGCCGGTCGCCCTTCTCCTCTGGGAAGAACTTGTGAATGGTCGTGAAGACGACTCCGCCCGCCGCCACTGAGAGTAGCTCACCAAGGTGCGTTCGGCTTTCCGCCTGCACAGGCGGCTGACGCAGCAGTTCCTTACAGCGCGAGAAAGTGCCGAATAGCTGGTCGTCGAGGTCGTTGCGGTCAGTAAGCACGACGACAGTTGGGTTTTCCATCGCTGGTTCGCGGATGATACGACCCGCATAGAAGACCATCGTCAGGCTCTTGCCCGAGCCCTGCGTGTGCCACACCACACCAACGCGTCGGTCGCCCGGTCTGCCTCCGGGTTTCAGGCCTGCCTCGTACCGGCCTAGTTCCTCTCTCATCTTTTCAGGTTCGCGACACAGCTCGGCTGCCCGCAACGTCTCGCCCACCGCCACCTGCACCGCGTGGAACTGGTGGTAACCTGCCATCTTCTTAGTGACGGCACCACCACCCATGTCTTCGAACACGATGAAATCGCGGATCATGTTGAGAATGCATCGCGGCGCAAGTGCGCCCTGTATCACCACCTGCAGTTCCGGAAGGTGCGGATCGGCTACGTGCTCGCCCGTACGCCAGGGCTTGAACCACTCGCGGCCGGCGGTGAGCGTGCCAACGCGTGCTTCCACTCCGTCAGAGACGACGAGCAGCTCGTTGGAAGCGAACAAAGACGGCACTTCGGCCTTGTATGTTTGGAACTGCTGGAAGGCCGACCATATCGTGGCGTTCTCGTCCGCCGCGTTCTTCAGCTCCAGCACCGCAAGCGGTAGGCCGTTGACGAACAAAACCACGTCCGGCCGGCGGCTGTGCTTGTTTTCCACGACGGAAAACTGGTTGACCGCGAGCCAGTCGTTGTTGCCGGCATCATCGAAGTCGATCACACGCGCGTGCGCGCCCCGGATCTCGCCCTCTGTGGTGCGGTACTCCACCGTTACTCCGTCCACCAGCAGGCGATGTATGCCCCGGTTACGCGCCAACAGATCCGCGCCTTCTGGTCGCGTCATCTTGCGGAAGGAGTCCTCCAGCGCTTCAGCCGGAAGTCCCGGATTGAGGTGAGCAAGGGCATGACGTAAACGCGCTTCGAGTACTACCTGCCTGTAGTCGTCGCGTTCTGCCGCGGGTTCGCCCGGCGCGATTCCCGGGCCGTTGCTGACTGACCAGCCGGCGTCCTCAAGCCAAGCGAACGCAGCCTGTTCGACAACGGATTCGGTCATGGGCGTCATGACAACCGCCGATTCGAGCCCCGAGCCTTCCCCCGCAGCGTGGCAGTCTCCAGCCATCAAACAACTCTTTCAAATTGTTCCAAGAATCGTGAAAATGATCCACGGGAGGCCGCAACGGCCGTGTTTAGCCTCTGGAGTGAAACGCCAAGTCTGAATCGACGCTGGTCCCCGCCCCGCGGTTTTCAATTTCCACAATCACTCCGCATTTCCTTAACCGTGGCAAGGTTTGGTCGATAAACGCTTGTCCCCGCCCTCCTAACTTCAACTTCATAACGCTCTCGCTCATGTGGGTACTACGCAAGAAGTAACGAACAACCTTCTCCACGTCGCGGATCTGAGCATCGACTTGCTCGGTAGGGACGGGACCGCTCGTGGGTGCTTCCGGTTCAAGGAATGTGATGCCCAACTGTTCTAGCTGGTTTCGGATTTCAGCCGGATCCCAGCTCTGGCGATGCTTGTCTGTCAGCATCAACGCATCAACTGTACACCGGTCGAAGGTGACATCGACAGTTTTGGTGGAATCGTATACCCTTAGCTGAGCGAATTTTGTGTTGAGACGAAAACGCATTTTGTCAGCTCTGTTAACTCCAAGCTAGTTGGGGAAAAATAGCAGTTATAAAAGGAGACCCCGGAAAGCTTCCTGTCGCGAAGGGCGTCCCCTCCAAACGCTAGATCCCTTACCTCCAAGCCGCCACCATCGGCACCGCTGAGCATGCGAATAACGATGTCACTGCAGTTCTCCTGTGTATAGGATGCGTGGGCGTCCATCGTGCGGATGTCCAGGAGGAACCTGATGACTTGAAGCCGATCTAACCTCGTGTCCCGCGTAACAGCTCGGATGAGGGTGTGCTGCGCATGCCGTGGCAAAACACCCCGGCGGAATGTTCCCAGCACTTCCGCTTTAGCACGATCGTTCATTGGTCGGATCTGATGAGCAATCCCTTCTCCCAGGAAAAACAGACGGAATTCATCATGATCGAATTCAACCGCTTGCCCCGCGTTTGGGGAAGGAATCAACATCGCATGGCCACGGATGCGCTCGCGAATCTGCTGTGCCTGGAAGGCGTTCTTCTTTGTCAATTCGCTGAAGTAGTCCGCGACGAATTCGAGATTGTCTAGCTTCACGTAGGCCACCCGCGATTCCCACATTGCGAGAGCGATCTGCGAAAGAAGCTCACAGTGTTCTTCGATGCTGAGTAGTGGCGCCCCGACTTCCTTGTCGCCTGTCCGGTCGATCCACTTTTCGTTGGCCTCCCGCTCGATCAATCCTCGCACGAACACCCAGAAAAAGTCTGCGCCCGATTTTTGCAGTTGTTCTAGAAAGGCGTCCAGCGATGGGCTTGTCGTGGCTACATCCAGAAGCCTCTTCACCAGTACTGCTCGTGTCAGGAGGGGGTGGTTCGGCAGCAGTCGCTCGCTGACACTCGTGTAGATTTTCTCTGCGTCGATGATGCCTCGATTATTGCAGTACGCCATGAACTGCGGCTGGGCCCATCGCTTCAGCTCAAGTTTTCCGAACCCAACGGAGAACGTCCTGATCGTGTCGAAAAGCCGCTCTTGAGTTCGGAGATTTTCAAACTCGAAGTACGCCTTCCTGGCTGCAACAACTATCGCTCCTTGAGATTGCAGCGCCCCGACTAGAATCCCCATGGCAGAAAGCGCCTCGCCCGAACTGCTCTCCACGAACATCTCTTCAAACCCATCGAAGGCGGGCACGATCACCCCCATCTTCACAAGTGCGAGGAATGAGTCGTAGTAGAGGAATGGGAATCGATACCGGTTTTGAAGCGCGCCAACAGTGATATCGTCGAACCTCAAGAAGTGCCTGCCTCCAAGGGGAATTGGGACCAACAGCCAGTCGGACTTGTTCTCCGTGAACCGTTGGGCTTGGGCACGCGCGAGTTGGTTAATGAGCGAAGTCTTTCCCTCGCCAGCATCGCTAGTGACATAGAGGACCATTGTTTCTAACGGACTACGTGCATTAATGGTCTGTAGCGTTGTAGTTAAGGCATCATCTGTGCCGACCCCGTCCTCGCCGTGTCCAAGTGTGGGAAAGAGCGATGCCGAGGGCGAAACAAAGAATTCGGTCGGGACGACACTCTCCCGAAGCCGCGCTGCTAGCAACGGCAATCGCGCCAATCGAGTGAGAATCCACTTGCTGGCGGGTTCCTGACCACTGCCTTCGTCAACGTACAGATCGCCCGACTTAGTCGCGATGGTGGCGGAAATGAGATCGCCGTTGACGGAGATAACGACTTGTGCTTTTTCGAATAGAAGCTCCGTTCCCCGGATCAGCAAAAGCTGTTACGATGGATTTGAAGTCGTTGATCTGCATGGCTAAAGGTCCTTTTCAAGTAACTGAGGTACCTGGGGGAAGGAGGTTCGTTGATCGCTGGGCTTAGGATGGAACCTCAGCACGGCGGCTCCCCGCAACAAGATGGTCCGGAGGGGCGGTAGAAAGTCGTCATCTCCGCTCACCAAGATGATCGGATCATAGGCAGCGCTGGCGGCGTGAATCAAATCGCACGACAACATGGTATCGACAATCTTTTGCTCATGCCTATAAACGAGATCGCCGAGCACAACCCTGCAATTCGGCTTCGGACAATAGCCGGTCTTGAGAAGCGTCTTCATAAGGGGAAGAATACATGCCGAATCGTTGCATCCAACTGCGGCTGCTTCCTCGATTCGCACACCCCTGGGTCTCCCCTTTCGCCGGTATGTGTTGAATATCTGGTATCCGGGCTCCTGTAGCAAAGCGACCGCGAGTTCGGCATTCGTCGAGATCGCGACATGAGAACCCGTAGTGGGCGATAGGCGGATAATCGTTGGGAAGTCGTTCTGTATCTCAATTGTCACGTTTTGAGCCATTCGTGTGATCTGCGTGCCCTCATACCACCCGCCATACACCCGCACATCGCACCTGGCTTCGCGTGGTGGATGAGTCCATCGGAATCTGAATCAAGACTCTGGTGACGACGTCGAGGATGCCGGCACTCCTGTGCGGCTGCTCAAGATTATCGTAGTCGATAAAGACGGCGAAGGTGGTATTACGTTCGGCCACGTCAAACCCCAAGTCTGAGTTCGCCGCTCAGGAGCTTCGGCAGCACGGTGTCTCGCAGGGCAGCGAGGGTGCGGGATTCGCCTGTGGCCGCGCTGGCTCGACGAAACATGGAACTGACAAGTTGTCCGAATTGTTCCGCAATGGGCTTCGGGGGTGACACAATGAGAAAGTGAGAGAGGGATTCTGCTGGCACGCGTTGCCTCCCGGTCGATCCCGTCATAGCCTGAATGGCGAAGTCTCGGAATTCCATGCTGCGGGCCAGGCAGTACGCGAACTCGGGAGGGAGCGGCGGCTTCGGGTGCAACACGATGTACTCTGTCGAGCCCCACCCGACCTGGCCGGTTTCCAGGAAGTCCACGAAGGCTGTCTTGCCGTTCTCCAGGCACGGGGTTATCCGTGCCACGAGCGTATCGCCATTAACGAATCTCATGCCTGAGCCAAACGCCCGGTGGACCAGCATGTGAGGTGAGTGGCCTCGAGTTGGCATATTGGCCATGTCGAGGTACAGAGCCAATTCACCCTTACGAAGCGAACGGGTTGGATTTACATCGATCACCTCGGATAACACTGCGATCTTCCACCCCTTCGGAATCTGGCCCAGTTCTGTGTCCACGAGTCGGGCGGGGAAAAGGTCCGCGAGGTCCTTTGGAAGCCCGGGATCACGGCCCTCGGCCTTGGCGCGGACGGGGTCGAAGTCCACGAACCACGACTTGAAGAGCGCCCGCGCCATCGCCTCCAGCGTCTCGTTCATCCGCCGGTTCAACTCGATCTTGTCGTCCAGCGTGCCGAGGATGTGGGCGATGGCGCGCTGTTCGGCAAGAGGAGGAATCGCGAGCTCGAAACTGCGGAATGATCCGTTGCGTTGACTGATCTGGCACGTGCACCAGTTGCTGAACTAGAACCTCGCGTATTGACGCTGGATCAGAAGGACATGCAGGAAAGGAGAATCGAATCGCTGTCGCCATGTCCGCGTTGCATCGAAGACCGTATGACCGGCTGTGCGCAAATATCGCCGGCTTCGGCCTCACGAACGCAACCTTCGTCCAGTCTTGCACCAATCGCCGAGCAAACAGAATCATCGCTGGCCGCAGCCGCGAGCCAGCTTGCCCTAGCCTTCGACGATGTGATCCTGAGGACGGAGTAATCATATGCGCCGACTTCGAATCGTCGTCCATCGTGTCACGGGAATGCGATCAGGGGCATCATCGCCGTCGAGTAGTCGGTCCGAATGGGCCAGTTCTCGCTCGTCACGCATCGTCGATCAAGAGCGTCACCGAGTGTGGACAGTCGCGCCACTCACCCGCCATACCCAAGCTCCTTCAGGTTGGCGGCGATGGCCGTATCCAGCTTCGCCGCCTCGGCCTGCTGCTCGCGCAGCGTCGCGGTGAGCCGCTTCATCTTCTCCTCGAACGGCTCGCCGTCGTCCTCCTGCCGCCTCGGCGCCGACGTAGCGGCCGGGCGTGAGCACGTGGCCGTGCTTGCGGATCTCCTCGAGTCGTGGCGCTCTTGCAGAAGCCGGGCACGTCGGCGTACTCGCCCGCGTCCTTGTCGCCGCGCCAGGCGTGGTAGGTGCCGGCGATGCGGGCGATGTCCTCGTCGGTCAGCTCGCGGTGGATGCGGTCGACCATGCGTGCCGAGCTTGCGGGCGTCGATGAAGAGCGTCTCGCCGCGGCGGTCGCGGAAGCTGTGCCGTTCTTGCTTGTCGCGCGCGAGGAACCACAGGCAGACCGGGATCTGCGTCGAGTAGAAGAGCTGGCCCGGCAGCGCCACCATGCAGTCCACGAGGTCGGCCTCGATCGATGGCCTTGCGGATCTCGCCCTCGCCCGACTGGTTCGACGACATCGAGCCGTTGGCGAGCACGAAGCCGGCGAGCCCGGTGGGCGCCAGGTGGTGGATGAAGTGCTGCACCCAGGCGAAGTTGGCGTTGCCGGCGGGCGGCACGCCGTACTTCCAGCGCTTGTCGTCGCGCAGCCGCTCGCCGCCCCAGTCGCTGATCGTTGAACGGCGGATTGGCGAGGACGTAGTCGGCCTTGAGGTCGGGGTGCCGGTCGTTGTGGAAGGTGTCGCCGTGCTGCCGAGTCTGGCGTCGATGCCGCGAATCGCGAGGTTCATCTTGGCCAGCCGCCAGGTGGTGTAGTTCGACTCCTGGCCGTAGATCGAGATGTCGCCCTAGCTTGGCCGCCGTGCGCCTTCGACTGAACGCTCACGACTGCACGAACATGCCGCCGGAACCGCAGCAGGGGTCGTAGACGCGGCCGCGGTAGGGCTCGATCATCTCGACCAGGAGTTTGACGACGCAACGCGGCGTGTAGAACTCGCCGCCCTTTTTGCCCTCGGCGCTGGCGAACTGCGAGAGGAAGTACTCATAGACGCGGCCGAGCACGTCCTTCGCGCGGCTTCCTGCATCGCCGACGTGATGTTGCTGATCAGGTCGATGAGCTGCCCGAGCCGTTCCTTGTCGAGCGCAGGACGGCCGTAGTCCTTCGGCAGCACGCCCTTGAGCGATGGGTTGTCGCGCTCGATGGCATCCATCGCATCATCGACGAGTCGACCGACGGTGGGCTGCTTCGCTTGGCCTTCAGCTGTGACCAGCGCGCCTCGAGTGGTACCCAGAAGATATTCAGTGCCCGATACTCATCTGGATCCTCGGGGTCTGCGCCCTTTGACTTCTCCGCCATCAACTGCGCGTGGTGCTCCTCGAACGCATCAGAGATGTACTTAAGGAAAATCAGACCAAGGACCACGTGCTTGTACCTCTGCTGCATCGTCGCTGCTGCCCGCGAAGAGCGTCTGCCATCCGCCAGAGCTGGGCCTCATAACCGACGTTGGCACTCGTTCCCTTATCGTTTCCCCCCTTGCGTGCCATCAGCGTCTCCCCCTGCGTTTGCTAGTGTCGATCTTGACCCGGCGCCGCCGGCATGAACACACTCATCGATCTCCGACATCTTGAACTTCCAGAGCCTTCCTACTCCGTGAGATGGCAGGCCCTTGGTCTCGATCCACCCGTAAACCGAGTCTTTGGCTACACCGAGGTGACGGGCAACCTTGTCAACCGCAACCCAGGTTCGGGCATTGTCCTTCCCATGGCCAACCTCTGAAGTTGCCTGCACTTGGTCAGCGTAGTGCGAAGCTACTACCTTCTATGAAGTGACACAACAGCAAACATAACTCGATGAAAGTCGACGAAAACCAACGGCGACTCTTAGTGCAGGGAGGTGGAGGACCAAAAGGGCACCCGGACTGGAAGTTTGTCTTCCGGGCGGAAGCTCCAATGCCCGAACTCGGCAGTCCGGGCTGTGTCCACCTGGACAAGTCGAAACGACGAGTAGGGACACCTGGGACGGTTGGGCGCCTCCCTGAAAGAGAACCCGTGGTTGCTGCAGAAAAAGACAATGGGCCAGTGGCGTGCTCTGCTGTTTCTCTACCAAACGGCCCACCTGTCCCACCTGTCCCCCCACTGTCTTAAGCCGCAAGGATCATCTGCGGGCAGGTTAGTGATTGAGCAGATTTTAATAACAAACTAGCGAATTAGGGGAAGCGAGTAGCGGTTTTCGCGTCTGATTGGGCAGAAGGTCACACGCATTCGTGTTCAACAAAGGGAGGCTAATCATGCCAGAGCATGTAGGCAGTAAGGGTGACGACACCGACGAACTCATCGTGCTACCGCATCATAGGGAGCGCCTCGAAGACTCGGCCATTTCAGCGGACGTCATCGAGGCGCGTGGGTACTGTTCCGTGACGAACCCAGGCGTGCTGCTGGGAACAGGCTTTTCTGAAGCGCAGTGTTTGGTGCCCTTCCTATTCATCCCTATCTACGACGTCCACGGCGAACCTTCTACCTGCCAAATAAGACCAGATCTACCGAGGACGAAGGAGGACGGGAAACCAATCAAATATGAAACACGCGCCGGCAGTCGCCTGGTTTTGGATATGCCGCCTCTGGTTCGCGGAATGCTAGGAGATCCAAGCACGCCACTTTACATTACGGAAGGCTCTCTCAAGGCTGATTCCGCCGCAAGCCGGGGACTCTGTTGCATCGGCTCCAGAACTGCAAGATTTCACGATTCTGGAGCCATACACTCACGGCCAAGGTACCCAGGCAGTTGACAGACCTGACCCAACTACCCTAAGCTCGACGCAATGTCAGAACCCAAAAGAGTTTCGCAGAACTCCATTGTCGGCCAGAAGGGCATAAACGTAATCGAACGTGTCTTGCTCGAAATGGGATTCACATGGCACCCAACAAATCAGGCGCTTGAAGCGGGCCTCGACGGCTTTCTGGAGATTCGCGACTCGGCTACCAGCCAGGTCTTCAACAGCATCATCTTTGTCCAGAGTAAGGCGACGGAGAAATCGTTTATTGCGGAGACGCGCGAGTCCTTCGAGTTCATCTGTAAGGAACGTGACCTTGACTATTGGCTCCAGGGTAACGCTCCGGTAATCCTCGTGGTGTCGAGACCAAAAACGCAGGAGGCCTATTGGATTTCCGTCAAGGATTATTTCAAGGAACTCTCAGTGCGATCAAAGAGGAAGATCCTTTTCGAGAAGGCCAAGCACAGGTTCGACAGCTCGGCAAGGCAGACTCTCATGCAGCTTGCACTGCCTCCCAGTTCTGGAATTTACCTTTCTCCTCAGCCACGCCAGGAACGGGTATTTTCCAACCTCCTCCCAGTAAAATCATTCCCTCCAAAGATATGGACCGCAGACACCCAAATGCGACAAGACTGGCAGGTCAAACAGCATTTTAGGAGCAAAGGGTTGAGGATGGGTGGGGAGTGGTTCTTAAAGGAAAAGAAAGTCGTCAGCTTTTACGACCTTGGCCACGAGTTGTGGCTTGAGATCTGCGATCAGGGAAGCATAGAATCGTTTGACTCTGGAGATTTTGCCTATTCTGATGAAGAGCAAGTTCGGCATGAGTTTGTCAGACTGCTCAAATTAACGCTACGCCGGAAGCTTCATCACCTTGACATAGAATTTGATTCCAACCTGGATTACTTTTACTTTAAGTTGCCTGAAGGCATGAAGTCATGGAACGAGCCCTATGACAGCATCTCCAAGCGCACTTCTCGGGGCGTAGTCGAGTACTTTCAGAACAAGAGAGATCCGGAACGGTCGGCATACTTTCGCCATCTCGGGTTTAGCGCGATGTTTCTTTTGCACGATCAAAGTTACTACTTGCGGGTGACTCCGACTTATTACTATACGAGAGATGGGTTCCGCAGGCTCGAACAATGCGATTTCAATCTCTTCTTAGCGGAATGAAACTGCTTGAGCGGAATTCCGCAGTGCTCGGTCAAATCGTTTTTGTGAGCGATTATCTTTCAAGGCCACCGGGCCTCTTCACTCGCCACGTTGATCTGACGTTCGGCAAACAAATCAGTTTCAGAACCGAAGTGGGAATCATCGACAGGGAATGGTTACAAAAAGAGGAAGATGGTGGAAAGGTGATAAAGGACGGGAGTGAAGAAGCGACTCCACCTTTTCGAACTATGAAAGTCATACACCTCGAAGAACCTGAATTGGAATTTGGGGTTGGCAGACATATAGACATTCGCTTTGGCCTGCGTAACTATGGCCCGCTTGATTATGCGGAGAACACATCTCCAAAACAAATCAATCTGGGAATTGTTGGCACAGCTGAGACGACTCAGGGTGTTTTAGAATGGCTTGAGCGTTGTCGGCACGGTATCCAAGAAAAACCTAGCAACCAACCCCATTTGTTTTCAGCGTTTCCGGGATTTACGGTCGACGACGCGCTCCAATCAGTGGTTTGTGCTCCCTCAGAGTTGCAGGGACATATTGCCACCCGTATTTTTAAAGACCTCAAGGACAAGTCCAACTCCAAGGCTGCTGTTGAAAAGGCCGTTGAAGCGTTTCTGGCTGAAATCGAAGCCGTTTCTACTAAGAATGTTCATGTAATTGTCTGTGCGCCGCCAGTTGCGCTCATTCAGGCTATGAACATTGAGGAATTCGAGGCGCAAAGTGGCACGGGAGCGCATTGCGTGCGACAGCCTGAACGGGTGCCGGATTTTCATGATCTGCTCAAGGCGAAGGCAATGAAATTCGGCAAGCCTATCCAGATCGTCTTGCCAGGCACTTACGACGAGTCCAAAAGGAAAGTCCAGAAGCGAAACAGAAACCGACTGCGCACGAATCAGGATGAGGCAACGCGGGCATGGAACTTCCATGTGGCACTCTACTACAAGGCTGGCGGAATCCCATGGCGGCTTGTACGGCATGCCCATGACTATACAGCCTGTTTTGTCGGGATCTGCTTTTACCAGAGCGTGGATAAGTCAAGCCTCCTTACTAGCGTTGCGCAGGTCTTTAATGAGCGTGGCGAGGGCATGGCGGTACGTGGATCGGCGGCTTTCCTTGGTAAGGATGATTTGCAGATTCATCTTCCTGCCGAGGGAGCATATTCGCTCTTGAACAAAGCTTTAAAGGATTACGGACTTGAGCACCACAATATTCCTGCCCGAGTGGTGTTACATAAGAGTTCCACATACAGCAGTGAAGAGCGAGCAGGATTCGACGAGGCTGCGAAGGAAAACCGCCTTCACTCGCTCGATCTGATAAGCATGCACGACTCGGGCGTCCGTTTGTTCCGGGCAGGCGCATACCCACCGTTGCGTGGAACATTATTGCAGTTGGATGAAAAGGAATATTGTCTCTATACTAGGGGTAGCGTCGATTTCTTTCGGACCTATCCAGGGATGTACGTGCCGCAGTCTCTTGGAATACGCTTCGAAGAGACAGACCAGGGTCGGCTATTGCTTACCAAAGAGATCCTTGCATTAACTAAAATGAATTGGAATAACACGCAGTTTGATGGATACGAGCCCATTACGTTGTCGGCTGCACGAAAGGTGGGACACATCCTCAAACACCTTAATGAGAGCGAATCCATTCAAACCCGCTACAGCTTCTACATGTAGTGTTCTGCCAATATAGACTGTCGTAGACGGTGTGACCTCGCTTGAGGTTTAGGAATTGGAATGACAGCTTGCACAGCTCTTCTGCACGGTCTGCATATTCAGTACCACATTCCGAAAATCTGTCTATGGTGATGAGGAATTCTCAACAAACTGAACGAGAGTAAACAGACACCGGATCGGGAAACCGGCGTTCCTTTCCTGTACCGCGTGGGGAAGACCTCTTGAAGGCTGCTGTGTGTGAGCTGCGTCCGGCTCGAAGTTCCGCAGGCGTCTCGTGACTTAGTGACGACGATGACGTTACCTCCGCGGCTTTGGGGGTAATGGCCCGCCCTGGGAGAAGGGTGACGCTGCTGGAGCTACCTCCTCCACTATTTCAAATGCGGGCGCGCTTCCCGGCCTTCTTCTTTGCGCAGTATGCTTTCATTCGCTGGCTTAACGCCTTGCGGACGGCGCCGGACATGCCTCGCCTCTTGATACCCTTTCCCGCAACGCTTTTCGCTCTTTTGCGTCCGGCGACGGGTTTCAACCGGGCGTTGAGTTCAGCGATCTCGGTGCCGATTGCTGCCTTCCGGGCCAGGAGAGCTTCGAGGGTAAGTTCGCCTGACGTACTTGTGCAGGCCGACTCGCCTAATGAATCAACCTCGTCAGCCCGTAACCGGTGAACCACACCTTGGGAAAGCCGGCCTTCGGGCACATCCTGAACGGCCCTTCGATCTTCCAGCCGTCTTTGGCGAGATCCCGGAGTGCATCGGCTTCTTCCTCCCAGGCGGTAACCGAATCACCCGCATCGCCCGTCACGAGCTCCCACACCCCGTCGGCTTCGTTCAGAAAAAGGACTGCTCCCTGCTCCGTCATGAGATGGCCCTCCTTGCGCCCTTACTGTTTCGTGACGCGCCGTTTTATATCAGGGAAACTGAGCACAGTGCGGAAGGGCCGGAACGTACCTGGTTATTGATATAGGGGCCCTGCACCCCGGCCCTTTCCAACCTCGCGCGTAAAGCGTAGCGCGATCTCCGGGGCGGAAGGCGGGAGGACTTGCCGGATACGGAAGGCATTCTCTAAAAGTACATTTGCTCGAACTCTCCAATTCCCAAGAAATTCCAGCGTATGTCCCCCCTTCACATCAAAGCCTATACGCTTCTTATATCTTTTTCTTTGGGCCAAGGAGATGCCATAATGTACCTCACACTGTTCACGGGCAGGTTAGCTGGCTGAATCGCTCATTTAGATGCGAGGATCTCGCGCATGCACTACCAGGCCCGAAGTAGTGGGTTCCGGCCACGAAAATTCTGCGTTGGCCCACCTACCTCGAACTTACCCGGTTCTCTGGTTTGAGGCCAGGCGCACTTGCAGGACTATTCCTTGAGGCGAGGAGGGAATTCTAGTATGCGAGATTCTCGTTCGTCGGTGGGATTTGTTTCGTGCAAAGTGGTATTCACAGATTGAAGTAGCGAAATAATGGTAGAACCATCCTGCGGGTAGCATGCGATGGCTCCTTGAGAATGTATAAGTATGTTGTGTCCCATTGAATTGCTGGTATTGGTTGATCTTATTTGAGATTGAAGTCGCTGATTATATCGCGCTGCTTGCTCTGATTTTACACCGGGAAGAAGGGCGATAAACGATTGATACCCGTAACGGACGAGGACGTCTGTCTGGCGCAGTTCGCTCTGGATCGTTTCAGATACCTTCTTCAACACCAAATTTGCTACCTCTGCTCCATACAGAGTGACAATCTGGTTCAGGTTTTTTATGGTAATGCAAAGAAGACACATAGGAGATTGGGATTTCTCCGCCGAGGCGAGAAGCGTCGCGCCTGCAACAGAAAGGTAGGTGGCGCGGTGGGTCCGGGTTATCGGATCAATTAGACGCATACCGTCATCGGCATCCGATTTACGACGAACACTATCGAGAAGGGCTGCAACCTGCCCGCCCAGCGTTTGCATGAGTGCCACATGTGTTTCGGAATAGGAGATGGGCGCTTTTGCGTATAGTGTAATAGTTCCTATAGAAATGCTATCGGATACTAGCGGAATGGCTAGAATATCCGTAAATTCATCTAGCCCTGGTTGCTTAATGCTGCCGAACTCTAGTGCGGGGTGGGTGTTGACAATCGGGCGTTTGTAGGCTGAAACCCAGCCGCTAATCCCTTTTCCCAATCCTATTGAGAGATCCTTAATTAAATTTGCGCAATGACCCTCGGCATAGACAGCTTTAATGAACCCGCTACCGTCGTCAAGATAGTATGCGCATGTTGTGAACGGGATTAAAACCCTGAGCCGCCTCGTGAGAATGGGGAATAGGTCGTCGAGATTGAGTTGCCTGCCGATCGTTGTGCAAAACTCGAAACAGGAGATGAGTTCGGATGAAGTCTCTCGAGGAAGTATTTCCGGAGAGGAAGATGCGGTGAGTATAGCTTGGTCGGCTTTTTCGAAATATTTCCTGAAGGTTAGTTCTGGGATATTCTGCACCGCTGAGGAGGCGTCGGATTCCAATCGGTCGATGTTCTCCGCAAGGAGGGTGACTATGGCTGGGTCGTAGAGTGTACCGCTTTGTGCCTTGAGGAGTTCGAGAGAATCCTGAATGCCAAAGGATGTCTTGTAGGGTCGAGATGAACGTATCGCGTCGAACGCATCAGCGACGGCGAGAATTCGAGCTCCCAATGGGATCTGACTTTCTTTCAATCCATCGGGATATCCGGTTCCGTCCCATCTCTCGTGATGATATCTAACGTATTTTGCGACTGGAAAAGGGAACTGAATTTGTTGAAGTATTTCGTCGCCGGCAGTTGAGTGCACTTTCATCTTTTCAAATTCTTGGGTTGTGAGCCTCCCAGGTTTATTCAAAATATAATCATCTATTGCTAGCTTTCCAATATCATGCAGCAGCGATCCAGTTTCGATCGCCATAAGTTCATTGTTCTCAGTGATGCCGCAAAGTCTTGCCAGGCCAAGTGCATATGCTCTGACACGACGAATATGGCCATAGGTAGTTTGGTCTTTCGCATCTACAGCGAGTGCAAGTGACTCGACTGTTCTGAGGTATAGTTGCTCTTGGTCTTTCAGGTGGTGTTGAGCCTCAAGGGCCTTAGCGTGGTTGATTTTATTGATTCCCCAGACGGCTCCCAGGAACGGGGCAATGAGCAGAGGCAGATAGGCATTGAAATTGCTTAAGTACACCATCAGGGCAGCGCCACAAGCGGACACGAGAAAGTCGATGGAGAGGGACAAATAGTTTTGGTACCAAACCTTGAAGACGCCATCATTGGATGATAATGCGATTACTACCGCGACAAGTAGTGAGTTGGACAGGAAGTAGGTAAGAGCTAGACCTAAGGTTGGAAGCAGAATTTTATCGAGTGCATTAGTGGCAGTTCCCAGTGCCGAGAAGGTGTCGATAAACGTGTCCATAAAGGCTTACTGTTAATGCTGCGCAGGCTATGTTAAAGATGATGCGATGTGTTGGAGTTCTGTGTTTTCCCCGTAGTAGTAGTGTTAGAACGGTCATGTAGAGCGTGTTGGCAAGAATCGCTGGCTGGGTGCCGTATTTTATGCAGATATAGATGATAAATGCATCGCCAATGGTAACGAGATTCCGCACGCTGGGTAGTAAAACGAAAATGGGCACCGTGACGATAGTGATGACAGTCAGGATCAGCCAGTTCTCATCGTAAACGCGCCCCGCATTTGAGATGACGGAGTATAAGGCCCATGCAAGGATGGGAACAGCAGCAACAACTATGGAAGCTAAGTAGAGCTTGATGCGTAATGGAAGCGATGACCAAGAAGGCATGCGGCAAACTCGGGCTATCTTAATATCCTACTAGCAGATCGGCTTCTAGCCCCTTTCGCATTAAAGGATTACGGCCGGTGGCCTTACAACCAGAGAATAATACTTGTCATATTCAGTTGCCCCTCAGCAAGAGCGTTTTGGACGTTTAGTACCAAACGATCATCGGGTTTTCACGGGATTCGAGGATTTCGATTTCGGTCTGCATTTGAGGCTCCTAAGTACCTGCAAAGAGAACAAGTAATGTTGAATGCTTAGTACCAAACGATCATCGGGTTTTCACGGGATTCGAGGATTTCGATTTCGGTCTGCATTTGAGGCTCCTAAGTACCTGCAAAGAGAACAAGTAATGTTGAATGCTTAGTACCAAACGATCATCGGGTTTTCACGGGATTCGAGGATTTCGATTTCGGTCTGCATTTGAGGCTCCTAAGTACCTGCAAAGAGAACAAGTAATGTTGAGTGCTTAGTACCAAACGATCATCGGGTTTTCACGGGATTCGAGAATTTCGATTTCGGTCTGCATTTGAGGCTCCTGGATGGTCAAGAGTTGCGTTTCGGATGTCAAACGTGAACTGCGATAGTCACTTACAGCCAGAGAATTGCGCCTGGATGCGACATGGAAGTCTCCTGCTTGCTTTTGGGTTAAGTGCCTGCACGAACGCTCCTGCGAGCGGCCCGCGCCTACAGCCACAGAATTGCGCCTGGATTCGACATGGTTTGCTGCCTCCGATGTTCTGATCATGGTCTTCATGTGAGAAACGCCCCGCCGGACGCATTGTCCGACGGCCCTGCAGCCCTCGCTGTGGCCGCAATCACACGCGCCGCACATTGCAACAGAAACGGCGCGCGGTTGTAAATGCCTTAGACGTAGATGTTTACGACAGGAGAGAGCCAGACGGCGCCCCGGTTGCTCAGCGGCTATACCTCACGGAATCAGCCCGGCCACACGCCAGGACGGGGCAGATACACCCCAACCGGCCGCGGCCCGGACGCCCGCGCACATGCCTACTGCCGGGACTACCTGCAGCTTCAGCTTCGCTCTTCCTCAAATTGGTGGGTACCTGAACCCATGCGACGGTGGCTTTCCGCCATCAGGTACTTCTCCTGAGAGAGCTATTCGAGAATTGCTGACCCCCAAAAACGGGGGAGTGCTGCCCTCAACGCCTGCCGCGCAAACCGCAAAAAAGGTCTACGCCCAACCGCAAAGCTATATAGATGTGGGGCAGATTAATGAGATCGCCACGGCGGTGTCAATAGAAATGTTGAAATTTTTTGAATTAAATGGTGCAGTCACAGAAGTAAAGGGTGTCACGAAATTGACACAATGCGGCTTTTCGACCCCTACGGCAGGTACTCCCAGAACTCCGTGCGCAGCCAGCGCACCAGGCGGCGCGTCGCCAGCTCCCCCACGCGGCGCTTCCCGCACAGGATCTTCCCCACACCCGTCATCCCCGCCTTCAGCAGCCCGTCCCGGTTCTCCAGCTCCCCCTGGACCAGCACCATCCGCTCCGACCCCGACTGGACCGCCACCGGCGAAATCGCCCTCACCTCGGCCTCGAACGACCGCTTCGGGTAGCCGCGCACCTTCATCGTGATCGTGTAGCCGGGGTGCACGTCGGCGATCTCCTTCTCCGGCACCGGCATGTCGATCTTGACGACCCCGATGCTCACAATCTCGCACAGCGCCGCCCCCTTCGCCAGGTACTCCCCCGCCCGGTTGCGCAGGTAGGGCGTCGCCACCACCCCGTCGATCTCGGCCCGGATCTTGAGGAACTCGAGCTGCTGCTCCAGGATCCCGGCGCTCGTCTCGAGCTTGGCCACCTCGGCCTCCACCGCCCGGATCGATTCCTTGCGCGAACCCGCCTGCAGGATCCTCAGCTCGCTCTGCGCCTGGCCCACCTCCTTGCGTTTCACCTGGTAGGTCCGGTCCGTGCGCTCCGCGAGCACCTTCAGCTGCCCCTCGGCCTCGGAGAGCTCCTGCTGCTGGACCTCGAAGGTCGTGCGGTCGCGCTCGACCTCGTTGCGGGCGATCAGCCCCTCCTGCATCAGCCTGTGGCTGCGCTCGTAGTTGGCGCGCGCCTGCGCGAGCTCGGCCCGCCTCTTGGCCACCGTCTCGAGCAGCACCTTGCGCTCCTGCTCGACCCGCAGCGTGTTGCTCATCTCGGCCTGCTTGGTCTCCACCAGCCGTTTCGCCCGGTCGATCTCCTCGGGCCGCGCCCCCGCCTTGAGCAGCTCCAGCGCCGCCCGCCTCTCCTCGAGCTCGCCCCGCGTGTCCTCGTACGCATTGCTCAGGTCCAGGTTCTGCAACTCCGCCAGGACGTCCCCGCGGCTCACGCGCGTCCCCTCGTCCACCAGGACCGATTTCAGGGTCCCGTCGATCCGGGAGCTCACCGACGCGCGCTTCTGCGCGTTGATCGTGAAGTCGCCCGAGACCTTCAGCTCCCACGGGATGAACGCCGATGGCCGCGACCACGGCCAGCAGCACCAGGAGCCGGACGGACTTGCGCCGGCGCGCCGCCCAGCCGCGGGGCTTCTCCGCCGCCGGCGCGGCGGCCGGTGACGCCGGGCCTCTCCCGGGGAGCGGGGCCGCCAGCAGCACGATGCCCGAGACCAGGAGGACGCCCCACGTCTTGTACTCGCTCACCAGCCAGCCGCCGACGCGCTCGAGCATCACCCAGGCCAGCGCCGACGAAAACAGCAGCGACGCGGTCCCGAACAGCCCGAAAATCGCCTTCTCCCTCGGGGTCGCGCCCGTCGCGCCCGCGCCGCCGAAGAGCCAGCCGCCCAGCGTGCGGCGCAGGTACCCGAAAGACTTCGACCGCAGATTGGGGACCTCGAGAAGGTCGCTCACCAGGTAGTACCCGTCCAGGCGGATCAGGGGGTTGAAATTGAACAGGGTCTGGATCCCGGTGAACGCGATCGTCACCAGGCACACCCGCGACGCGAAGGTCTCGACGGCCAGCAGGCGCCACGCCACGATCGCGCCGGCCCACAGCAGCAGCTGCGCCCAGCCGCCGGCCAGCGTCACGAGCGCCCGCTCCCGCTTCCGGAGCATCCAGGCGTCGCTGATATTGCAGTAAAACGCCGGGATGAAGTACAGCAGCAGGAATCCCATCTCCTCCGTCTTGCCGCCGTAGTGCTTCAGCGCCAGGCCGTGCGCGAACTCGTGCACCGTCATGACGGCGAACACGACCGCCACGATCAGCGGGATCGAGTGCAGCGACAGCAGGGCGCCCAGCGAGACGAAGAGCAGCTCCCGGTTCACCACCGCGATCGCGGCGGCCGCCGCGACCGTCGCCCAGGCCGCCGCCGTGAACGCCGGGTGGAAGCAGAAGCGGAGGCGGCGCTCGAGGCGGGTCAGGAGCCGGTCGGGATTGAAGGCGCGGATCTTGACGCTCAGGACGTTCTGCAGCAGCCGGCGCCTCGGCCTGCGCGCGGCCTCCAGCCGCCGCCAGCAAGACTCTTCGTCCAGGAGGAGCAGGCCGCGCAGGCGCGCCGCGAAATCGCGGACCTGCGCCTCGGTCACCGGCGTGTCGAAGCGGGCCGACACCTCGGCCGCAACCGCCGCGGGGTCGCCGCGGCCGTCGAGCCGGCCGAGGACCGCCGCCTGCACGGCGGTGAAGCGGTAGAAGCGGCGCGCGACCGGGTCCTTCACGATGACCGGCGAGCCCGGGTCCGGCGTCTCGCTCCGGATCTCCAGGTCACCCCGCACCTTGATTTGGCTCTCTCCCATCATCCCGCCTCGTGGGATCCCGGCGCTGTGGCGGCCGAACGTGTCGTGTGGCCGCATCGTACGGGGAGCTTGAGCGAAATTGCAACAGGATTGCGCAGGAATGGGGGCGGCATCGAGCCGCCGTACTCCACAGCCCCCGCGTCACCTGCGCTTCTGAGCGAGCAGCCAGGGCATGAAGTCCGCCTCACCGTAGGCGCGGTCCCAGGAGTTGTGCCCCACCCCCTCGTACTCGGTGTACTTCGGGGCGGCCCCGGCGGCCTTCAGGGCGCGGTTCATCTCGCGGGACTCGGTGACGGGGACGGTCTTGTCGTCCCCGCCGTGGAAGATCCAGACCGGGGTCTGCCCGATCTTCGCCGCCGCGGGAGCATACGGATCGCCCGCGTCGGCGGGGGCCGGGGCGCCGCGGTGCGGTTCGCGCACGCCGCCGCAGATCGGGGCGAGCGCGGCGAAGCGCCCGGGGTATTTTGCGGCGAGCGCCCAGGTGCCGTACCCTCCCATGGAGAGCCCCGTCAGGTAGGTGCGCTCCGGGTCGCCGTTGAATTCCTTGATGGACTGCTCGAGCGCCTTGAGCGCCTGGGCTTCCATGGCGGGCTCGGTCCACCATGCGCTCCTCCGGCACTGGGGCATCACGACGACGGCGGGGAAGCGGTCCCGGTGGAGCCGTATCGCGGTGGCGATGCCGACCTGCGTCTGCAGCAGGCCGTCTTCGCCGCGTTCGCCGGCGCCATGGAGAAACAGGACGACGGGCCACTTGCGGCTTCCCGTCCACTCCGGGGGAACGTAAACCTGGTACCGGTAGTTCACGCCGCCGACCTCCGCGGCGCGGTTGAGGAAGCCGGTTTCCCTTGGACGCGCCGCGGCGCTCATGACGGCCAGCACGCTCCAGAGGACCACGAGGGCGAAGCCTGTTCGGTGCGGCATGTATCTGCTCCTGCCGGTGTCTCCCGGGGGATCATGCGCGTTGCCCCGGGGCGGGGTCGAAATAGGTTCTGTGCCTGTCGGGCAGCCGGGCGGGCCGGTACTGGGCGTCGGTCACCACGTGCACCGACTCGCCCGTCGCGAGCAGCTGCCCCGTGGCGTGGTTGGTGATTTCGTATCTGAAGCGAATCACTCTCTGGCTCGCCGACGCAACCGCCGTCCGGATCAGGACCCTGTCCTCGTAGTGCGCCGGAGCCTTGTACCTGCAGGTGACTTCGGCGACCATCAGGTAGAGCTGGTCCTGCGTCTCCAGGTCCCGGTAGCTGAAGCCCCGCTCCCGGCACCACGCCCCCCTGCCCACCTCCATCCAGACGAGATAGTTGGCATAATACACGACGCCCATGGCGTCGGTTTCGGCGTAGCGGACGTCGACGATCGTGTCTACGAACCCGGGCTCCCGTTCCGTGTGCATCGTGTGACTCTAACGGCAAAGCGACGGCGCGCAAAACGAAAAACATGCTAGGATGCCGCCCGTCCGCGAAGCGGGGGCCGCGGGCGCCCGCCGCCGCGAGGGGAGCGACGCGATGATTGAAACCACCGTGACCTATCTCGAAATGCTCGAGAAACCCCGGGCCGCGGGGCCTGCGCCCCCCTCGGACGGGATCTCGGTCGTGCACGCCGTCTGTCCGACCGTTTCGTTTTACCGGTTCCTGTACGGCACGGTGGGGGCTCCCTGGCACTGGGTCGACCGCTTCAAGCTCGGCGACGACCAGCTCGCCGCCATCGTCCAGGACCCCCGGGTAGGGACTTTTGTGCTCTATGTCCGCGGCGTTCCGGCCGGTTACATCGAGCTCGACTGGCGCCGGGCGCCGGATGTGGAGATCGCGTATTTCGGGATTGTGCCGGAATTCATCGGGCGGGGCCTGGGCCCCTATCTGCTGCGTTTCGGCATCGACACGGCCTGGGAGCGCGGCGCCCGCAGGATATGGCTGCACACCTGCACGCTGGACCACCCCCGCGCCCTGGACACCTATCTGCGCGCAGGCTTCAGGATCTACGACACCCGCACCGAGCGCGTCGAAGCCTGATCCCGCCGGGCCGGCGCCGGAAGCTCCGCGACCTGCCCCGCGTCCGCGATACATCTGCAGGCGTTTCGTATCGCCCGGGTTTTCCGCATTTGATATTATTCCGCTAATCTGGCCGCGCGACGCCTGGGTCGCGCGCCCGCAGCGCTCCGGACAACCTGGTTCGCCCACTGTCGTTCAGGGTGTGCGCATATGGCTGGGATTGGCTTCCTCTGCACGGCAACAGGCGCAGCCGTGATCACCGCGTACACGGTCGCCAACTATCGTCTCCGGGAAAAAGGCGCCGCCGCCGTCTGGTGGGGCGGCTGGGTGCTCGGGGCGGCGGGGATGTCGTTGACCGGCATCGGCTGGGGCGTGCTGGCATTGGCCGGCCCCCACTACAATATCCTGGGCTTGCGCCTGGCGGGCATCGTCTTATCGCTGCTTGCCGCCGTCCTTTACTTCGCGAGCGCCGTCCACGTCGGGCGCCTCCGGGCGCGCAGGCGCTTCAGCCTGGGGCTGCACACCGAAGGCATTTATCGCCTCGTGCGTCACCCGCAGGCCCTGGCGTTGTGCGTGCTGGCGATCGGGGTGGGGCTGGTCACGCTGTCGCGCCCCTATTTGTGGGCGCTGCCGCTGATTGCGGGGTTCTGGGTGGCGTACACGTACTTCGAGGAGCGGTTCGAACTGATACCCGCCTACGGCGAGCAGTACGAGCAGTACATCCGCTCCACCGGGCGGCTGATTCCCTCGCTGCGCAGCCTGCGCCAGTTCCTCTTCCGCAGGCCTGCCATGCGCTGATCTTCTGCGCTCACCTCTATGGAGTGCGGCGGCTCGACGCCGCTTTGGGTTCGGTGCCTGGGCGCCGACCGCCGCACTACATACACGCCTCCAAATAGCCGCACAGCCTCTTCGAGTCTTCACCGCCGAGGCGGTGATCACGCGGTTCGACGATTGTCTGAAAAAAAAACGGGCGGCTCGAAACATTACGGTCAGCCCGGCGTTGCCCGGCTGAACTCCTCGGCCGGCTTCGTCGCGCAAGGCGGAGAACAAGGAGAACGCAATGTCGAATCTCAACCTGATCGAACTGACCGAAGGCGAGGCGATGGCGATCGCCGGAGGCTCAAACAACTTCTACTGCTGGGGTGGCGGGGTCATGACGGTGCTGGGGGTCGCCTCCATGAACGCCATGGCCGCTACCGCCGGAGTCTGGTTCATCTACACCTACTGTTGACGCCCGAGCCCGTTCGACGGGCGCAGGGCGCCGGCGCAAGCGGAGGACGATCATGGAGTTCAGGGAACTGACAGACGACGAAGTGCTTGGCCTTTACGGCGGCGCGATGCCCTACAGCTGTGCGCTCATGGGCGGTTTCACGGCCGTCGCGTTTCTGGCCGGGCAGTGGTGGGCGGTCGCCGGAGGCCTGGTGGCTGCGTACAACAGCGGTTGTTTCTCGGCTTAGCGGCCGGGAAGATGCCGGGGGGATCGGCGCCGTCATGCCCGCCGGGGCGCCGATCCCGCCGGACCGTGCGCCGTTCCGGGGATGCACTCATGCTCCTGCTGCTCATACGTTTCCGGTACCGGTTGATCTGGGCCGACGCCCGGGCGCACACGCGCGCGGGCCTCTGGGTCCTGTATGTCGCGGGCGCGCTGTTTTCGGCGCTGTGCGTGCTGGCCGGATTCACCGCCGGGGTGGCGGGCCTGCACTCGGGTTCTGGCGCGACGATGGCGCGCCGGATGCTCGCGGGGATCCTGGCGAACGCGCTGCTGCTCGGCCTGGGGATGGGGCGCGGCGCGCACGCGGCCTTTTCCGACGCCGCGCTGCGGCGCTTTCCCTTCAATCGGCTCCGGCGCCTGGCCGTGCGGCTCGTCGCCGGACTGCTGGACCCGGTCCCGGTGCTCTCCGGTGCTGCACTCCTGGGCGTGGTATCCGGCTTCCACGCCGGACCCGGGACGACGACGTTGAGCCTGGCGGCTGCGGCGCTTTTCCTGGTCTTTTGCCAGCTGGCGACCTGCCTGGCGCTGTCGACCATCGACACGCTGCTCCGCCGGCGCGCCGGCGCGACGGCGCTTTACGGGGCGGTGCTGGCGATCTTCGTCGGGTCGGCCTTTCTGCTGTCTGCCGCGGGTGACGCGGGCGCCGGCCTGCTGTCGAAACTGGACACGGTGCTGGCGGCGCTGCCCGTTGGGCTCGCTGGATCGATCATTTCCGCCCCGGAGAACCCCGCAACCGGCGGGGATCTGGCCGGGTTGCTGGGATGGTGCGCGGCTGCGGGCGCGGCACTGTACGCCGTCGAGCGGCGCGCGGCGCGCGGGCCGGCGGCCGGGCTGCGGCCCTCGAGGGTGGCGCCTCTCTGCGACGGGCTGTCCGCCGCCTTCGGCGCGCGGCTCGCCCCATTGGTGTCGAAGGCCCTCCTCTACCACCTGCGCTGCGACCGCGTCCGCTTCAATACGGCGGTCGCGGCCCCGCTGATGGTGTTTTTGCCCGTGTGGATGGGGAAGAGCGGGAGTCCGGAAACGGTGTTCTCCATCCAGCTTGCGCTGTTTTTCGTCGCACCGGCCCTGGCGACGAATGTGCTCATGATGAATCAGTTCGGCTTCGACGGGGGCGGGATTGAGCGGTACCGGCTGGTGCCGACGACGCTGGGGCAGGCGCTGCGGGCCGGGAGCATTGCCTCGCTGCTGGTCGGCGGGGCCGTGCTGTTTCCCGGCCTGCTGCTCTGGTCGCTCTTTTCGGGGCCCGTGCCGCGGGTCGTACCCGCCGTCATGCTGTCGTTCAGCTTCCTTGCCGGCGCCTGCCTGTTCAATGCGCTGGGACTGTGGACGACAGTGCTGGCGCCACGGCCGGTCCCGTTCCGCGGGATCACGGGGACGCAGCTGTCGTGGCCGGCCAACGTCGTGGTGGCAGGCGGACTGGCGGCGGCCCTGGGCGCGGCGTTCGTCGCGGCCGGCCGCGGGGCGGGGGCGCCGCCTGTCGCGCGCTGGTGGGCGCCACCCGTGGCTGCGGCCGTGTGTGGGCTGGTGTACCTGCTCTCCGGGCACTGGAGCTGCCGGCGGGCGGAGGTCCGTGGACAGGAGGTCGTGTGTCGCATAAGAGCGCAGGATCCGTAGCTCTCCCCGGGTACGGCGGCGAGGGAGAGGGGGTGTGCGGCGCCGGGACGACGCGCGACGCGGTCGTCGCCGAGCACGTGAGCAAGCGGTACGGCGACTTCGTCGCGCTGGACGACCTCTGTCTCCGGCTGCGCCGCGGCAGCCTGCTGGGGCTCATCGGCCCGAACGGGGCGGGCAAGAGCACGACGATCGGATGCCTGTCCGGCCTGATAGACCCTTCGGCCGGAGCCCTGCGGATTTTCGGGGAGCCCTTTTCGGGCGACAGCGAAAGCGCACGCGGAAAGATCGGGGTCATGCCCGAGAGCCTGGCGCTCTTCGACCAGTTGCAGGCCCTCGAATTCCTGGAGTTCTGCGCCCGCATGTTCGGCGTGGCCAGGGAGACGGCCCGCCGGCGGGCCGGGGACCTCGCCGGGTTTCTCGACCTCCTGCCGGCGGCGCACCGGCCCATCGCCGAATTCAGCGCCGGGATGCGGCGCAAGGTGGCGTTTGCCGCGGCCGTCATTCATCGCCCGGACCTGCTTCTGCTGGACGAACCCTTTGCCGGCATGGATGCCCGGACGGTGTCGATGCTCAAGGGCTGGCTCATCCGCTTCACGGCCCGCGGCGGGACGGTCCTGGTCACGAGCCACGCCCTGGACACGATCGAGCGGCTGTGCGACGAAGCGGCTCTCATGGCCGGGGGAAAGCTGCTCTGGCGCGGGGACCTGTCGCGCCTGGCGTGCGGCGGGGAACTGGAAGCCGGCGGCCGCAGGTTTCACACGCTCGAGTCGCTCTTCCTTCACCTGGCCGGCTGCCCGAACCAGGAACCGAGCTGGCTCTGAAACGGCGGCGGCACGATGCTCATGCGACGTTTTCCCTGCGTCCGTCAGCACGATGCGACCGACTGCGGCGCGGCCTGCCTGGCGACGGTGGCGCGGCACTACGGGCGGCGGGTTTCCCTCACCCGGATCCGCGAGTGCGCGGGCACCGACGGGCGCGGCACCAACATCCTGGGCATGCTCGAAGCGGCCCGCCGGCTTGGGTTCGAGGCCAGAGGGGTCAAGGCCGGCCTCGACGCGCTGGCGGGCGTGCCGCTGCCCGCCATCGCCCACGTGCTCCGCGGCGCCCTGCCGCACTTCGTGGTCGTCCACCGCGTGACCCCCAGGCACGTGGTGGTCGCCGACCCGGCGCGCGGCGTCGTGCGGTCGACGCACGGCCAGTTCGCCTCGATCTGGACTGGGGTGCTGGTCCTGCTGACCGCCGGCCGCGACTTCCCGCCGGCCGACTTCGCGGCTTCTCCCCCGTTGCGCCAGCGGCTGTTCCGGCTGGTCCGCCCGCACGGGAAGCTGCTGGCGGGGGCATTCGCGGCGGCCTTCCTGTTCACGCTGCTCGGCATGAGCACGAGCGTGTTCCTGCAGTTTCTCGTGGACCGGGTGGTGCTCGCGCACAACGCGCAGCTGCTGGCCGGGATGACCGTGCTGGTCGCCGCGCTGGCGCTGCTGCGCGCCGGGTCGGGATGGTTGCGCGGCGCCCTGCTGGCACGCATCGGACAAAGGGTGGACGCCGCCCTGATGTTGGGGTATCTCCGCCACGTGCTGCGGCTCCCCGTGCATTTCTTTGCGACGCGGCCCGCCGGCGAGGTGCTCGAGCGCTTTGCGGACGCCGTCAAAGTGCGTGACGTCATCGGCGGCACGGCCGTGGTCCTGCTGGTCGATGCGGCGACCACGCTCGCCGGATTCGCCTTCCTTTTCTACTACAGCCGCCGCCTGGCATCCATCAGCCTGGCCCTGTGGTTTCTCGCGTTGCTGGCGGGCGGGGCCGGCAACCGAGCGCTGCGCCGCGCGCAGCGACGGACCATGGAACGGGCCGCCGACGTTCAATCCGCGCTCGTGGAGGCGCTCGGCGGCGTGGGGACGGTCAAGGCGCTCGGAGCCGAGGATGCGATCTACGG
Source organism: uncultured Acidobacteriota bacterium (assembly GCA_963773605.1). Lineage (GTDB taxonomy): Bacteria > Acidobacteriota > UBA6911 > UBA6911 > UBA6911 > CAVZBT01. The sequence goes on along the minus strand of CAVZBT010000012.1, from coordinate 1,173,659 downwards.
GAAGGTGGAGCAGCGGATCCGGCTTTTTCTGGACGAACTGCTGCACGGGACGATCGTGGCCGTCTCGGCGGCCACGGCCGGCGATGCGGCGGCCTCCGTCGGGGCCGTCTGCGTATTGGCGGCCGGCGGCGCCGCGGCGCTCCGCGGGCAACTGAGCGCCGGCGAAGTCGTCGCCTTCCACTCGATCCTGATCTCGATGCTCCAGCCGCTGCAGAGGCTCCTGGCCATGAACCAGGCCATCCAGAACGCCTGCGTCGCCGCGGAGCGGCTGGACGAGATCCAGGCGCTGGCCCCGGAGGGGGAGCACGGCGGCACCCGCTGTCCCCCGGACCGTCCCGCGCTGATCCAGTTTGCGGATGTCGGATTCCGCTACGGGATGCGCGCGCCCGTGCTGTCGGGTGTGAACCTGACCATTCGCCCGAACGCGCTCGTGGCCCTGGTCGGACCCACCGGCAGCGGGAAATCGACCCTCGCGAAGCTGCTCCTGAGGTTCTACGAGCCGTGTTCCGGCGACATCGCCGTCGGCGGCTGCGTCCTGGGGCGCTTTGATCTCCAGGGGTGGCGCAGGCACGTGGCCTGCGTCGCCCAGGACCCATTCGTGTTCAGCGGCACCGTCCTGGACAACCTGAGGCTCGCCAACCCGGAGGCCCCGGCGGCGGCAATGTCCCGGGCCCTGCAAGCGGCCGGTTTTCCGGGCACGGAGGAAGACCTCAACCGTCACGTCGGCGAGCGGGGCGCGGCCCTCAGCGGTGGGGAACGGCAGCAGCTGGCCATTGCCCAGGCGCTCCTCAGAGGGCCGCGCGTCCTGATCCTCGACGACGCCACCGGGAACCTGGATTCGCAGCTCAGAACGCGGGTGTTCGAAACCCTGCATCGGCTCCGGCGGGATATGACCATCATCGTCATCGGTCACCGGCTGGGCGCCGGGCTCGATCCGGACCAGGTCGTAGTGCTCGACTCCGGTCGGGTCCTCGAGCAGGGAAGCCCCGCCGAACTGGTCCGGGCGCACGGGCACTATTATCGGATGGGCCTGTGCGGGTCCGACGCGCGGTAGGCCGGTTCAGTCTTTCTCAACGAGTGGTTTGCACTTGCGCTTGAACGATTCCCAGTTCGGGGTAACCTACCCCTTTACGTGCACATACAATCGCCACGGACTGCTCACTGACCAGCCCTACCCTTCAAGTGGCGCACGATGGTTACCGCAGGCCGCGCGCTTCTCGTAGACGTTGTTTGCCGGCAGGACTCGACCAGGGAAAGTTTCGGGGAGCGTCTGCAAGCCATCCGTAAGGCCCGCGGATTAACCCAGGTGCAGCTTGCCGAAGCCGCCGGCACCACTCAGCGAGCCATATCCTATTATGAAACCGAAGCCGGTTTCCTGACAGGACTAACGTGATACGTATACTCCCACGGACAGTAATACAGGGTCAACACAGTTCCTAAAAACGTGTAGCCTGGCTCTTGACAAGTTCTTGAGGAGGGCCGCTTTAATGGCGCGGATACCGGAAGCCGAGATCGAGCGGATCAAGCAGGAGGTTTCCGTGCAGCGCCTGGCCGAAGCGCGCGGGATCAGGCTCGATCGCCACGGCACGGACCTGATCGGCCGTCCCAGCTGAACTCATGAGCAAGACACCAACCCCCAAGCCTGGCGGCTTAGGATGGCGGCGGTCGCCGCAATGGGGCGCCAAGTTCTCCGTAATCCCTACGCATGCTCGCCGTAATCGCTGCGCCTGACGGCCGGCCGACCCTGCGTCTGGAGGCGAGCGCCGGCGATTCGTGGCGCCAGGGGTGGGCGTCCTCCCTGCATGGGCGCTTCGAATCCTGGATCGATCCAGGTCGAGGGGATGTTCGCGTGGAAGTTCTCGGTTCGTCGGCGTTTCGCGACAGAAACTAGTTTAGTTAAGGAGAATTAGTTCGCTGCGCAATACGCAGGATGGCAGCCGAGCGTTCCGGCCGGCATGGTCCGCTGGCTGAGAACCGTTTCGGCACGGGCCGGTCTGTGCTTTAATGGCACCGATCTCGGTCAAACGGCGCGGAGAGCGCGCGGAGGAGCCATGAAACCTTCAGTCCGGAAACTGCTGGGGCGACGTTCTTTCTTCAAATCGGTCGGCGTGGCCGCGGGCATGGGCGCGACGGGCCTGCTCTCGAATGGCGATCTCGAGGGGGCGGTCCAGAACGTGAAACGGGACTCCCTGCCGTCGCAGCTGAAGATCACCGACCTGCGCGTGGCCGTGGTGAAGGACGCGCCGATGACGTGCCCCCTGATTCGCATCGACACCAATCAGGGGATCTCGGGGTACGGCGAGGTGCGCGACGGGGCCAGCAAGACCTACGCGCTCATGCTGAAGAACCGCCTCCTGGGCGAAAACCCGTGCAACGTGGATAAAATTTTCCGCAAGATCAAGCAGTTCGGCCACCACGCGCGGCAGGCGGGCGGCGTCTGTGCCGTGGAGATGGCGTGCTGGGACCTGGCCGGCAAGGCCTTCGGAGTCCCCTGCTACCAGATGCTCGGGGGCAAATTCCGCGACAGGATCCGGCTGTACGCCGACACCAACGAAACCAGCAACGGCATCGAGCAGGGCAAGCGGTTGAAAGCCAGGATGGACCACGGCCTCACGTTCCTCAAGGTCGACTTCGGCATCCATCTCCTGCAGGACACGCCCGGCACGCTGTCCCGTCCGGTCGGGCAGAGCACGCAGGAGGCGGCGACGACCATGCACCCGTTCACCGGGATCGAGATCACCGACAAGGGTCTCGCCATGCTCGGCGACTACGTCGCCGGGATCCGGGAAATCATCGGGATGGAGGTGCCGCTGGCCGCCGACCACTTCGGGCACATCGGGGTCAACAGCTGCATCCGGCTCGCGCGCGCCATGGAAAAGCACCAGCTGGCGTGGATGGAGGACATGGTTCCCTGGCAATTCCCGGAGCTCATGAGCAAGATAGCGGAGTCTGTTGAGGTGCCGATACTGACCGGCGAGGACATCTATTTGAAAGAGGACTTTGCCAGGCTGATCGCCGCCAGGGCGGTGGACATGATCCAACCGGATCTTGCGACCGCAGGAGGGCTGCTGGAGACGAAGAAAATCGGCGATCTGGCCATGGAAGCGGGCGTGCCGATGGTGATGCACTTTGCCGGGACCCCCGTCTCTTTCATGGCCAGCGTGCACTGCGCCGCGGCGACGGAGAACTTCCTCGTGCTCGAAAATCACTCGGTCGATGTGCCCTGGTGGGAGGACATCGTCACCGGGATACCCAAGCCGATCGTGCAGCAGGGGTTCGCGTCGGTGCCCGACCGGCCCGGCCTCGGCATCGAATTGAACGAGGAGGTCATCAGGCAGCACCTGCGCGACCCGGGATACTTCGAGCCGACGCCGGAGTGGGACAAGGAACGCTCTCACGACCGCCTCTGGAGCTGACCCGGCGCCCCGGCACCGAGCCCCGGCCCGGGCTTATTCGGCGGTGCGGCGCGCCGTGAAGTAGAGGGCGTGGCCGCCGGAGCGCAGGTCCCTGCCGAACGAGAGGGTCAGCGACAGGATCCTGAGCACGGAGACGTGAGACTGAACGCCGGTGTCGGCAAGCCAGGCCGACGTGCCGAAGGCGCCGCGGCCGTCCCACATCCTGCCCGTGTCGACGAAAGGGCCCGCCGACAGCCGCCAGAGCCCGTTTCCGGCCACCCTCTTGTCGATCTCCCACGACGCCAGCACGAACGCCGTCCCGAGCGGGCCGCGCCCCTTGCGTCCCGCGTCTGTCCCCGGGTGCCCCCGCATGCCCAGTTCGTTGTCGCGCTCCAGCCCGAAGCTGAAGAGTTCGTCCAGCGGAGCGGCCCCGTGGATGGCGCCGGCCCGGATCCTGCCGGACATCCTGTAGTCGTCCCCGCGCGCGAGTGGGTACCACACGGGGGACACCCCGGCGGTGATGCTGGAGAATCGCCCGCCCGGCTCCCCCCACATCTTCCCGAGATGAACCGCGGCGTCCCACGGCGCCTCGAAACGACGCTCGGGAGACGACAGCGCCGTGTTGTGGACGGCGAATCCGTATTTCAGAGACACTCCATCGCGGAAGTGCACGATCGCAGCGGGCAGAGGGAGTGCGCCCCGGAAATCCCGGGCCGCCACGGAGCCGCCGGATTCCAGCAACCAGGGTCCGGCGGCAACCTGGAAGGAGGTGCCCGCTTCGATTTTCTTCACCCAAAGCCGCGGGCTCTCCGTCCCAGCCCGCATCGGCGCGCGGGAGAGATCCCACTCCTCATCCCGGGCGTCCAGATCGAGCCGGAAGCGTTTCGCCGGGTCGCCGCCGACCGGCCCGGACAGCGATGTGGCCAGGCGCCGCTTGCGCGCGTCCCAGCGCCACAGCGACACCGAGTTGACCGCCGAGTGGCGCAGGTTGAAGAACTCCGGGTAGACGGTGCTGTAGGGGAGGCCTCGCAGGAGTCCCGCGATGCCCTCGGCCCAGCCGTCCCCCAACCCCTTTTTCTCCACGGTGCGCAGCTCGAGGTCAAACGCCCCGTCCTGCCGGGGCGCAAGTTCCAGCGCGCGCGACCGGAAGACCTCGAGCAGGTCGAGTCGTCTCAGGGTGGCGTCATAGTCGCCGAGCAGCAGCCGGCTCGCCGGGCGGACAGCCAGGGCGCGGTCCATCAGCGCCGGATCGAGTCCGGAGCGGGTGACCTCCCGGATTGCTTCGACGCGCGGCGCGCCGATGCGGTTCCAGACTTTCAAGGCGGCGCGCGCGTTGCCGTCAAGCAGGTGAATGGTCGCCAGAAACCCGGTCGCATACTCGTCATGGGGCCTGAGGCGCAATGCGAGCCCGAGCAGGCGCCGCGCGTCGCGCCGTCGACCCTGGCGAAACGCGACTCCGGCCAGCTCGGTCGCCAACCGGGCGTCCTCCGGAGCTTTGCGGAGCCCGCTCTCGAACTCGGCGCGGGCCGCGTCCCAATGTTCGAGCCGCGCCTGCGCGATGCCCCGGCGCAAGTGCATGTCGGGGGTGTCGTCGGGGGCGGGGGGAAACTGCCGGATGAGTTCCGACCACTGCCGGGCCTCGAAGAGAGGCCGCGCGCGCGCGTCGGATTCGGCCTGAGCAGGAGACGTGGCCAGAGCCGCCAGGGCCACGAGGAGTGGGATGATCATCTCGCCCCCGGCAGCGCGAGGAGGGTCCAGCGGTCGGACTCCTGCCAACTCCTTTCGAATGCGGAGCGGTGCAACTTCGTCAGCTTGCGCCCTGCCGGGTCGTTTACCAGCACCAGCTGCCGTTCGGGGTCAATGCCGGCAACCACGACATAGTGGGACAGCGGGACGCCCATGCCCCCCAGCGAGACGATGAGGGGCCTTCCCTTGGCAATGTGACGGCCGAGATCGGTCCAGGTTCCTCGAAAGGAGTACGTGCGGTATCCGCGCGCGCGGAAACAGTTCTCCATCGCCTCGGCGCGGACGCCCTTTGCCCCGGCTTCGAAGAGGCCCTGCTGCACCTGGCCCGGGTCCGCACTGCCGTTCCAGTAGCACAGCACCATGGCGATGCAGGCGGCGCCGCAGCCGTTTTCCGCCTGGCGCACGAAAGGGACGTCGAGCCAGGCCGCGGGCCCGCCGCCTGATGCGGCCGCCAGCGATGCCAGCAGGGCGAGTGCGACCGCCATCGGGGCCGCCCCGCTCAGTCCGCGGCCACGATCACGAGGATCACCACCGCGGTCGCAAGCGCAATGACGACATAGGTGAGATCCTGGTTCGAGAGCGCTCCGCCGGCGAAATCCTTGTTCACCTTGTCCACCCGGGTGGAGAGCTGGGCCAGTTCTTCGCTGTCCAGCGCCGAGACGGCGCGCACTACCCGGGCGGAGTCGATGCCGCAGCCCTGGAGGGCGCGCCGGGCGGGTCCGGAGGAGAAAAAGTCCTCCACGTTCTTGAGGTTGGCGCGCCGGAGTTGCGCGGCGTCCAGCAGGCTCCGCTGCAGTTCGGCGCGGTTGACCACGTGCTCCTGGGCGGCGGTGGCGTCGCCAGCGAGCATGATCCCCATCAGCAAGGCCGTCAGGGTACTGATGATCCTCTTCAGAAAAGTCATCGGTGTGCTCCGTGAAAGTCTTCTGCTGTCGAGGTTTCACGCATGGTCCGGCCGAGCGGGCGTGAAACCGCCTGAATGAAAAGTACTTTTTCCCACATGCGAATTCAAGTGACGGGGGCGCCGGGCGGCGTTACGGGCGCCGCGGCTTGTAGGACAACAGCTGGAGGCACTCCATCATCGTCCTGCCGCTGTGATAGGCGGCCTTCCAGGCGTTCCCCTTGTCATCCGGCGTTTTCCCGTCGGGTGTGACCGTTCCGTGCCATTCGCCCCCCTTCCAGTCGACCTGGTGTCTTTCGATCCAATCGAGGGTCTTGTCGAACGCCCTGCGGTAGCGCTCGTCCTGGGTCAGGCGGTACATGTAGAGCGCGCTCACCAGGGCTTCTCCCTGTACCCACCAGGACTTGTCTCGCACATCGGCAGGCTTGTTGAAGGCGCCCGTGTAGAAAAACCCGCCGTTCTCCTCGTCGAAGCCGTAGGTCAACGCATAGTCCCAGAGGGTGCGAAACAGGTCCGTGAGCGGGTGGTAGGAGATGCCCGCGGCCTTGCAGGCATCCAGGAGCAGCCAGACGTTCTCGAGATCGTGTCCGTAGGACACCCGGGCGTATTTAGGGTCCGGGTGGGGGGTCCAGTCCCGCTGGTATGCGTCCGTGCAGGCGCCGAGGTTCTTGCGCACCACGGTGCTGCTCTGGATCTCGATCAGCTCGAGCAGCCGCTCGCGCGCGAGCGGCTGCTCGGTCGCCCGGTAGTAGGTCGTGAGCGCCTCCAGCAGATGCAGGTGGGTGTTCATCAGCTTCAGCGACGCCCCCTCCCCTATGGGGCTGTACTCGGAGGCCGGGACCGGCGTCCAGTCCGCGTTGAAGAACTCGACATAGCCGCCGTATTCCTTGTCGTGCGCCCGCGCCTCCATGACCCCGAAGATCCGCTCGGCGAAATCGCGGGCTTCCTTCCGCCCCGACGCGAGGAAATACTCGGACACGGCATACAGTCCGAATGCCTGACCGTAAAGGTGTTTCCGGGACTGCACGACCTTTTTCCCGGTGGAGTCGAGTTCCCAGAAAAAGCCGCCGTGCGCGGCGTCCCACATCCTGTCGTGGAGAAACCGGAACCCGTGCTCGGCAGCCTCCAGGTATTCGCTCCCCCCCAGCCCCGTGCGGGCCATGTGGGCGAAATACCAGACCATGCGGGCCTGGCTGACGATCATCTTCGTCCCGCCCGGCTTCGGCTCACCCGTGCCGCTGAAGTCGACGCGGTACCCGCCGTGGGCGAGGTCGAGCGCACGCGGATGCCAGAACGGGGCGATGTTCTGGTACAGGATCTTCTCCAGCCGGGGCGTGTATCCGGCCCCCGACACAAGATCCTGGGCGCGGGCAGGGTACGCGGGCAACAGCAGCGACAGCGCGCACAGCGCCACGCGGGCCAGGCGCCGCGACATGAGGGGGGGCATGAGATCTCCTTTTCCCCGCCGATTATACCGGTTCGAGTCTTCGTGTCTTCGAGTCTTTGAGATCAGCTTGAAAAACCCAGAATCCGCTTGACACCTGTCGGCGTACCGGTATAGCCAGAGCTTTCCATTCCAGAAGATTCCATTATCGACGAAAGGAGCGGCGATGGAAAGGCGTGAACTGTTGCGCAGGCTCGGCGCCGGCGCCGCCCTGGCGGGCGGGGCCGGCACCTTTGGGTACGGGTTTGCCGGGCTCCGGGAGCAGGACAGGCCGGCAGGTGCGCGCGGCCTGCCGGCGCTGAAGATCACCGACGTCCGCACGATCCTCACGGCACCGAACGGCATCCGCCTCGTCGTGGTCAAGGTGATGACGAGCGAGCCGGGGCTGTACGGGCTCGGGTGCGCCACCTTTACCCAGCGGGCCTACGTGGTCGAAACCGCCATCGAGAAATATCTGAAGCCGTTCCTCGTCGGGCGCAATCCCGACGAGATCGAAGACATCTGGCAGTCGTCGTACGTGAGCTCGTACTGGCGCAACGGGCCCGTCCTGTTCAACGCGATGAGCGGTGTCGACATGGCGCTCTGGGACATCAAGGGGAAGCGGGCCAACATGCCCGTTTACCAGTTGCTCGGCGGCAAGTGCCGGGCGGCGGCCGAGCTGTACTACCACGCCAGCGGGAAGGATTTCGCGGAGGTGGAGGACCGGGTGCGCCGTGCCATGGAGCAGGGATACCGTTACGTGCGGGCCCAGGTTGGCATCGCCGGGATGTCGACCTACGGGACCCGCGGCACCGGGCCGGCTCCAGGCGCCCCGAACACCGAGCGCGTGGGGCCGACAAACCCGAAGGCGGTGTGGGAACCCGCCGCCTACGTGAGAACCGTCCCGAGGCTATTCGAGCACCTGCGATCGAAGCTCGGCGACGACGTCGAACTAATCCACGACGTGCACGAGCGGATTTCTCTGCCGCAAGCGGTGCAGCTCTGCAAGGATCTTGAACGCTACCGGCTTTACTTCCTCGAGGACCCGCTGCCGCCGGAGGAAAACGAGCACTTCCGCCTGCTGCGCCAGCAGACCAGCACCCCGCTGGCGATGGGCGAGCTGTTCAACACGCAGCACGAATACGTCCCCCTGATCGCCAATCGCCTCATCGACTTCATCCGCATCCACATCTCCCAGATCGGGGGGCTGAGCGTGGCCCGGAAACTCGCGGCCATGGCGGAGTTCTTCGGTGTGCGCACTGCCTGGCACGGACCCGGGGACACGTCCCCCGTGGGGCACGCGGCCAGCCTGGCCCTCGAGCTGGCCAGCTACAATTTCGGGATCCACGAAGGGTATGTGTTCCCGCGCGAAACGCGCGAAGTCTTCCCCGGCTGCCCGGAGGTCCGCAACGGGTATCTCTGGGCGACGGAGGCGCCCGGATTCGGCATCGATATCGACGAAAAACTCGCGGCGAAGTTCCCGTTCCCGCCCGGCGACACGTTCGACCACGGTTGGGGCGAAACGCGCCGGCGCGACGGCACGGTGATCCGGCCCTGAACCGGGTTCAACGCCGGAAACCACGGCGCGGCCGGCGGCCACAACCCAAGTGTGGAAGTGCGGCGGCTCGACGCCGCCCCCATCCGGGTCCGGCCGTGTCCTTCCGTGTCTTCTGCCGAAGATGCGTATAAAGTTCAGGCGAGCTGCCGCACTCAGGTTGCGCTGTGTCACTAATGGCCGCGCTTCCGGTGGTGAAGGGCGGCGCCGAGGCGCCGCCCGGGAAAGCGGCGTCGAGCCGCCGCACTCCAAATTGCCGTTCCGCGCTGTCCCGGTACTTATTGTTTCGCTTGGAACACTTAGATATACTCAAAGATCTTATATTCACTACGAAAAGGAAAGGAGAAGGCCATGATTATGCGACGTGCGTTGCTCGTCCTGACCCTCACGTTCGGGCTTGTCTTGCTGTGTTCGTGCGCGACCAAGAAGTACGTGCAACAGCAGGTGGGCACGACCCAGGCGGAACTCACGAAGAAGATCGACGAGGAGGCGAACCGCCGCGCCGATCTCGGGAACCAGGTCGGGGAACTGTCCTCTTTGAACAAGCGGAACACCGCGCGGATCGAGGAAGTCAACACCGGCCTGGGTGGCGCGGTGAAGGCGCTCGACCCGAAAATCGAAGACGCGAAGCGGACCGGTACGGAAGCCCGCGAGACGGCCAACAGCGCCATGACCGCCTCAAAGGAGAACTCGGCGGCGTTCGTGAACCGGAACAACTACCAGACGGTCGACAGCCAGGACGTGCTGTTCAAGTTTGGCAGTGTGAACCTCGACGACGCGGGACGCCAGGTGCTGGATTCCGTGGCCAAGACCCTCGCCGGCGACAGGAACCTGTTGCTCGAGCTGCAGGGCTACACGGATTCGGTCGGCGATCCTGAATACAACGTCCAGATCAGCAACCGCCGCGTCGACAGCGTGGTGCGCTACCTGGTCGGGACCGCGAAGGTCGAGCTGTTCCGCATCAGCTCGCTGGGGTTGGGCGAAGCCAATCCCGTCGAGGACAACAAGACCCGGGACGGGCGCGCGAAAAACCGCCGCGTGGCCATCCATGTCCTGGGTGTGAAGGCGCCGTAGGCCCCGGCTTCGTTTGAAAACGACCGGCGGTTGCGAGCAGGGGCGCGGGTTCGCCTTGTGGTGCCGTACCACATCGCGCCGCGCCCCTGTCGGTTTCGCATCCTCAGACCCGGCCGCCGCGGTCTCACCTGCCGTGCCCCTCGTTGTCGTAGTAATCCGCCCTCACCGCGCGCCCGTCGTCCACACAGATCACCATCAGGTCGTCGTGCCGCGCCGCCGCCGCGGCGGACGCCGGGTACAGGGCGTAGCTCGTCCGGAGGATGACCCGATCCTGGAGACCGCAGGCGAAGCTCGCCTTCCCGCTTCCCGCCCCCAGCGCCGAACGGCCGTCGCTCTCCCACTGCCCAAGCAGGAACGCAAGCCGTTCCAGCTCCGCCGGCAATGCGCCGCGGGCGAGGTCGACCAGTGTCAGCAGGTTTGCGGCCACCAGGGCAATTCGCACTCTGGACATGACAGGTATGCCTCCCCTCTGCCTGCACGACGGGCCTAGCTTGTCGATTCCGTGATTTTCGTGCCCTTCGGCAGAACAGCCGCTTCGGTTGTGCCCAAGGACAGAGCCTGCCATGGAAGGCCCGCCGAAGGCACGGGAAAAAGTTCGTATGCGTCCGGGTCAGGGCTTCGTCTTTTTGGAATGCCAGACTGACTTGCTGCGGCGCTTCGTGGGCGGCGAAAGCAGCCGCGGGTCTTTGATGATCTCCCGGAGGAGGTCGGGCGGGTCTCCTTCGGCGGCCTTGAGGATGTCGCCCCCTTCGTCGCGTGCGATTTCCACGAGCAGGCGATTCGAAACAATCGAGCGGGGCTCGAGTTCCGTCACGTCTTCCGTGCCCGCCCAGTCGTCGCGGTGTTTTATGAGCAGCCACGAGGCGCGCTCCTGGCCCGGGCGCGGCCGGGTACGCACGAGCACCCACGACCCCCGGAGCTTCTTCCCGTGCAGCGAGAACTTGAGGTCCCCTTTCCGGATCGCGGCCTCGACCTCGGGCATCTCGGGTGTCCAGGTCCCCTTGTCCCAGATCATCACGGTGCCGCCGCCGTACTCGCCCTCCGGGATGATCCCTTCGAACTTGTTGTATTCGATCGGGTGATCCTCGACCTGCATGGCGAGGCGCTTGACGGCGGGGTCGCGGGAAGGTCCCTTCGGGACCGCCCAGGAGAGCATCACGCCGTCCCACTCGAGACGCAGGTCGTAGTGCAGGGCCGTGGCCCGATGCTTCTGGATGACGAAGGCGAGCTTCTTGCCGCGCCGGGCAGCGGGGGCCTCCTTCCCGGCCGGTTCCGGAGTGACATCGAAGCGGCGTTTTTTTCTGTATTCGTGCAAGGGCATCGCTCGTCCTCCTGCGCTCGGATCATTGTACCTGACGCGAGGCTGCGCATGGGGCGGGCGGGTGGGCCGCGTCGGCTCGCCGCGGCCCGCGGAGGCTGCGGGACCGATGGATTTCTCGAGCGCAACCGGTTGTAGCTCGTCGGGACGGGTCGGGCCGATTCTCCCGCCTCCCCGCGGCGCAATGGGAGAAGCCGCTTGGTGAGGGGGCGGGGCGGTGTTACAAGATGCTATGCAGTCCCCTGACGGATTCGGGGCAGAAGAGGAGGCAGGCCATGACGGAATTGGTGTCGCTTGGGGTCCAAGGTGATATCGGCATCATCAGGGTCAGCAATCCCCCGGTGAACGCCCTCAGCCCCGGTGTGCCGGAAGGGATCGCCGCCGCCCTCGATGCGGCGGTGAGCGACCCATCCCTGAAGGGAGTCGTCTTGATCGGGGACGGGAAGACGTTCATTGCCGGCGCCGACATACGTGAGTTCCAGAAGATGACCTCGGGTGCGAGGGCGCGCGGTGTGGGACTGCACCCGTTGCTGTATGCGCTCGAAGATGCCCCCAAGCCGGTGGTCTGTGCGATTCACGGCACGGCCTTCGGAGGGGGCCTGGAAGTGGCCATGGCCTGCCACTACCGCGTGGCGCTCGCTTCCGCCCAGCTGGGGCAGCCTGAAGTCAAGCTGGGGCTGATCCCGGGCGCAGGCGGGACCCAGAGGCTGCCGCGCCTCGCCGGGATCGCGAAGGCCCTCGACATGTGCACGAGCGGCAGCCCGATCGGCGCCGCGGACGCTCTCGCCTCGGGCATCGTGGACCGGATCGTCGACGCCGACCTGGAGGGCGGGGCCGTTGCCTTCGCCCGTGAAGCGGCCGCCGGCGCGGGACCCCGTAAGACGCGGCTGCTGGACGCCAGGCTGGGACACGCGCCGGAGAACGCGGCGCTCTTCGCGGGTGCGCGCGAGCGGGTGCGCACCCGCGACCGCGGCAGGCTCGCTCCCCTGAAGGCGATCGAGGCCATTGAAGCCGCCACCCAACTGGACTTCGCAGCCGGGTGCGCCCGGGAGGCGGAACTCTTCATGGAGTGCCTCTTCTCGGAGCAGTCCAAAGCCCTGGTTCATGTCTTCTTCGGCGAAAGGGAGGTCTCGAAGATCCCGGGCGTCCCGAAAAACACCCCGGTCGCGGAGGTGCGTTCGGCCGCGGTCGTCGGCGCCGGGACGATGGGATGCGGCATCGCCATGGTCTACGCGAACGCCGGCATCCCGGTGCTGCTGGTGGATCTGGCGCGCGAGGCGCTCGACCGGGGCATGGACACCATCCGGAGAGACTATGCGGCCTCCGTGGCGAAGGGACGCATCGCGCCGGAGGCGGCGGAGCGGCGCCTGCGCCTGATTCGTGCGCAGATGGGCTACGGCGGTCTCGAGGCCGTCGACGTGGTGGTCGAAGCGGTGTTCGAGTCGATGGAGCTGAAGCGGCGGGTTTTCGCCGAGCTCGACTCGGCCTGCCGGCCCGAGGCAATTCTCGCCACTAACACCTCGGGCCTCGATATCGATCAGATCGCCGCGACGACGTCCCGGCCCGAAAATGTCGTCGGCCACCACTTCTTTGCCCCGGCCGCCGTGATGCGCCTGCTGGAGGTAGTCCGCGGCGCGGCTTCCTCCCCCCGGACGATCGCGTCTTCGATGGCGCTGGCACGGCAGTTGGGCAAAACCGCCGTTCTGGTCGGCAACTGCCGGGGCTTTGTCGGCAACCGGATGTACCACCAGTACCAGCGCGAGGCGCAGTTTCTCGTCGAGGAGGGCGCGACGGTGCAGCAGGTCGACACTGCTCTGTACAACTTCGGCATGGCGATGGGTCCGCTGGCCACCGCCGACCTGTCGGGCCTGGACGTGGGCTGGCGCGTACGAAAAGAGTACGGGGACGCCGGGACGGCTCGGGTACGGCAACCCGTAGTCGCGGACCGGCTTTGCGAAATCGGGCCGCTTCGGCCAGAAGACCGGCGCCGGATGGTACCGGTACACGCCGGGGAGCCGAAAAGCGATCTCCGATCCCGAAGTCGACAGGATCATCGCCCAATGCGTCCACGATGCCGGGATCACGCAGCGCGAGGTCCCGCCGGGGGAAATCATCGAGCGCACGATCTACGCGCTCGTCAACGAAGGGGCAAGGATTCTCGAGGAGGGCATCGCCCTGCGGGCCGTCGACATCGACATCATTTACGTGCACGGCTACGGGTTCCCCGCGCACCGCGGCGGTCCCATGTGGTACGCCGACACCGTGGGGCTGGACAGGGTCTACGCGAGGGTGCGTGATTTCCAGGACCGGTTCGGGGATCACTGGTCGCCGGCGCCGCTGCTCTCCCGGCTCGCCCGCGGGGGCGGCACGTTCGCCGGGTTCGACAGCCTCAACCCGCGTGCCATGCGCACGTCCGGATGAGCCGCTCATCCGCCCATCCCGCCGCCTGCGGTGGCCTTGCCTTGGCTCTCCGGCGGCCGCGCGGCGCGCCTGCACCACGTGCCGGAGGTCGTGCCCCTGCCCGGCGGCGTGGAAGTGGCCCTCAAAACGGTGCCCGGCCGGAAGTCGTCCGCCGCCTGAAGCATGCGCACCGTGTGCTGGAGGGCTCATGACCTGCGCGCTGCCCGACCTCCACGTCGCGCTCGTCCGGCCCGAGATCCACCCGAACACGGGAAACATCGCCCGCCTGTGCGCCGCCAACTGCGTTCCCCTGCACATCGTCGGAATGCCCGGTTTCAGGCTGGACGAGCGGTCCGTCCGGCGGGCCGGGCTGGACTATTGGCCCCACGTGGACGTGCGGCGCGAGAACGACCTGTCGGGACTGTCGGCGGCGTCTGCCGGGCTCACGGCTCTTCTACTTCAGCGCGCGCGCGGGGCGCCCCTTCACGGAGGTCAAGTACGCGGCCGGGGACTGCCTGGTGTTCGGGCCGGAGTCGCGCGGGTTGCCTGACGCACTCCTGGCCGAACACCAGGAACACGCGCTGGTCATCCCGATGAGTTCCCCCCACGTGCGCAGCCTCAACCTGGCCGCCGCCGTCGCGGTCGCCATGTACGAGGCCCTGCGCCAGCTGCGCCGGCAGTAGTGCTTGGCTTTCCGCGGTTTCGTGATAAGAATTTGGTGGAGCGGAGAGGATCCCGATGGCACAAACCCTGAACCCGGCAGCCGCACCCGTCCCGGCGGAAGGCGAGACGGGCACGCGCGCGCCGGCGCCGCGGACAAAGCAGCGGCTCGAGTCTCTCGACGTCTTCAGGGGCGCAACGATCGCCGCGATGCTGCTGGTCAACAACCCCGGGACCGGGGACGCGGTGTACCCGCCGCTGCGCCACGCCGAGTGGCACGGGTGGACCTTCACCGACCTGATCTTCCCGTTCTTCCTGTGGATTGTCGGCGTGGCCATGACGTTTTCCTTCGCAAAGCGGCTCGCGTGCGGCGACGGCCGCGGCACGCTCCTGCTGCACGCCCTGCGCCGCTCCGCCGTGATCTTCGCCCTGGGCCTGTTCCTCGCGGCCGTCCCGCGTTTTGACCCGGGGACCATCCGCATCCCCGGGGTGCTTCAGCGCATCGCGGTCTGCTACCTCGTCGCCACCGTCATTTACCTGTGGAGCGGTGTCCGCGGGCAGATCCTGTCGACCGCGGCGCTGCTGGGCGGGTACTGGATCGTGATGCGGTTCGTCCCGGTGCCGGGTCACGGTGCCGGGGCGCTCGACGTGGACGGGAATTTCGCCCACTACGTCGACAGCATGCTGCTGCGCGGTCACATGTGGGCGTCCAACACCTGGGACCCCGAGGGGATCGTCAGCACCCTGCCGGCCATAGCCACAACCCTGCTCGGCATCCTGACCGGCCACATCCTGCGCGCACGGCGGAGCGCGCCCGAAAAGACGGCCTGGATCTTTCTCGTGGGCAACGCGTTGATCGTCGCCGGCCTGGCCATGGACGCCTGGCTGCCCATCAACAAGAACCTCTGGACCAGCTCATTTTCCGTCTTCATGGCCGGAATGGCCGCCAGCGTCTTTGCCGCCTGCTACTGGCTCGTCGACGTCCAGGGGCTGCGCCGCTGGGCGAAGCCGTTTGCCATTTACGGCATGAACGCCATCGCCCTCTACGTGATGGCGGGACTGCTGGCGAAGCTGCTCGCCTACGTCAGGGTTTCGGCGGGCGCGGGCCCGGCGCTCACCCTGAAAGCGTATCTCTTCAGCCGCCTGTTCGCCCCGCTGGCGGCGCCGGTCAACGCCTCGCTTCTCTTTGGGCTTTGCTTTGTGTTGATCTTCTTTTTAATAGCATGTCTAATGTATCACTTTAAGTGGTTCTATAAAGGTTTGATGAGCGGGCCGGCGATGTCCTCCGATCCCCTGTCCGAGTACGGCCGCAGGCTGGCAGCGCGCCGGTCGGCGGCTGCCCTCAAAGACCGGATGCACCGGACGATTGGCAACCTGCGGCTGGCGCTCTTTGTTGCGGCTGCCGCGATTGCCTGGCTCTGGTTCGGTCCCCGGCTGCTCAGCCCGTGGTGGCTGGCGGCGCCGGCCGTGTTTTTCGCCGTGCTCGTCGTGGTGCATGAGCGGGTGGCGCGGGCGCGCGGTCGCCTGGAACGCGCCGCCGGTTTCTACGAACAGGGGATCGCGAGGCTGCAGGACCGTTGGGCGGGGCGGGGCACAGCCGGAACGCGGTACTCCGATGCCTCCCATCCCTATGCGGACGATCTCGATCTGTTCGGCAAGGGGTCGCTTTTTGAACTCTTGTGCACGGCGCGCACGCGGGCTGGCGAGGACGCCTTGGCCGGGTGGCTGCGGGCTCCGGCGAGTCCGGCCGAGATCCGGTCCAGGCAGGAGGCCGTCGAGGAATTGCGGCACCGCCTGGATGTGCGCGAGGACATCGCGGTGCTCGGGAGCGGCCTGCGGTCGACGTTGGACCCGGCGGCGCTGGCCGGTTGGGGGAGCGCCCCGCCGCTGCTCTCATCCGGGAAGCTGCGCGGCGTCGCCGCCGCGTTGGCCGTGCTGGGCGCAGCGGGTCTGATCCTGTGGGGGGTGACGGGCATCGCGGCCTGGTTTGCGGTGCCCGCGGCCGTCGAGGGTGGCTTCGCCTTGTGGCTGCGCCCCCGGGTGCGGCGCGTCATCGAGGCGGTGGAGGCCCCTGGGCGCGATCTGGCTCTCCTGGCCCAGCTGTTGCAGCGCCTGGAAGGCGAGCGGTTTCGCTGCCGGCGTCTCGTGGAGCTCCGGCGGGCCCTCGAGACGCAGGGCCAGCCTCCGTCGGTGCGCATTGCGCGGCTCAATCAGCTCATCGTGCTGCTCGATTCGCGCCGCAACCAGATGTTTGCCTTGATCGCCGGGGTGCTTCTCTGGGGCACGCAGATGGCTTTTGCCATCGAGGCCTGGCGGCGCAAGTCGGGGCCGGCGGTAAGGCGCTGGCTGGAAGCCGCAGGGGAAATGGAGGCGCTGTGTGCCCTGGCAGGCCACAGCTACGAGCACCCGCGCGATCCTTTTCCCGAGATCGTCGACGGGGGGCCCTGCTTCGAGGCGGTTGGCCTGGGGCATCCCCTGCTCCCGGACGGCCGCAACGTCAGAAACGACCTCACGCTGGGCCCTGACCTGAGCGTTCTGGTCATCAGCGGGTCGAACATGTCGGGGAAGAGCACGCTCTTGCGCAGCGTCGGGACCAACGCGGTCCTGGCGCTCTGCGGCTCCCCCGTGCGCGCCCTGCGGCTGCGCATTTCGCCTCTGGCGGTGGGGGGCTGCATCAGGATCACCGACTCGCTGCAGGCCGGCAGTTCGCGGTTTTACACGGAAATCACCCGGCTGCGGCAGCTGGTGGACATTACCCGCGGGCCGCTGTCCCTGTTGTTTCTGCTCGACGA
The DNA here is from genome assembly GCA_963773605.1 of uncultured Acidobacteriota bacterium. GTDB lineage: Bacteria > Acidobacteriota > UBA6911 > UBA6911 > UBA6911 > CAVZBT01. The sequence goes on along the minus strand of CAVZBT010000012.1, from coordinate 1,156,395 downwards.
ACTGCTTCAGGGGACGAACTCGCACGACCGGAGCATCGGCGCCGAGGCGGTCATCCGCGGGCTCGCGCAGCGGGGGGCCATCGGGCTGCTGACGACCCACGACCTGGCCCTCGCCCACATTGCCGAGGTGCTTGCGCCCCGGGCGGCCAACGTCCACTTCGAGGACCGGCTGGAGAACGGCAGGATCGAGTTCGACTATCGACTCCGGCCGGGTGTGGTGCAGCGCAGCAACGCGCTGGAACTGATGCGGTCCGTCGGGCTCGACGTGTAGCCGCCACGGGGCCGGCACGCCGCAGCCCGATTGATCTTTACCGATCCAGCCTGCGGAGGAAGGCGCCGATGCGTTCGACGGCCGGTTCGAGGACGCTGCGGTCGGCCGCATAGCATATGCGGACGGACCCTTCGCCTCCGGTCCCGAACGCCACCCCGGGTGCGATGCCGACCTTTTCCTCGATCAGCAGCTGCCGGCAGAGCGCGAACGAATCGTCCACCCCTTCGATCCTCGGGAAGAGGTAGAAGGCGCCCTCGGCCTGCGGGACCGCAACGCCCGGGATATCGATGAGCGCGGCGCGGACGAAGTCGCGGTTTTCCCTCAGCCGGTCCACCATGCGGCGCAGTTCGGGTTCGCCCTCGCCCAGGGCGGTTTCGGCGGCCTTCTGCGCCATCGAGGGTGCGTGCGAGACGATGAACTCGTTCAGTTGCGTCGCCTTGAGCGCGAGGTCGGCGCGCGCCACGAGCCAGCCCAGGCGCCACCCGGTCATGCAGTAGCTCTTGGAAAACGAGTGCACGACGATGACGGCGTCGTGCCGGTCGCACAGACGGAGCAGCGATGGGGCGACGGCCCCCTCGTAATAGAGGCGCTCGTAGACCTCGTCGGCCAGGAGCCAGAGGCCGCGGCTGCGGCAGATATCGAGCAGCATCTGCTGGTCTCGTGGGCGCGCCACCCACCCCAGGGGATTGGAGGGCGACGTGTAGACGATCAGGCGCGTGCGGTCCGAGATGGCGTCGACGACGGCGCCGAAGTCGATTTCATAGCGCGCGCCGCTCAGCGGGTGAGGGATTTCCACCGGGGTCGCGGAACACAGGCGCACGATGGCTCCGCCGTTCGGCCAGGCGGGCGTGAGGACGATGGCCTCGTCCCCCGGGTCGAGGACGCAGCGGATGGCGACATTCAGGGCCTGCACCCCGGAGGCCGTGACGACGATCTCCCTCGCGGGGTCCAGCGCCACGGAGTGGATCTCGCGATACTTGTCGGCGATGGCGCGACGGAGGCTCGGCAGCCCGGCATTGGCCGTGTAGTACGTGTAGCCCTGCTCCAGGGCCCGGATGGCCGCGTCCTTGATGTACTGGGGTGTGGGCAGGTTGGATTCGCCGAAGTAGAGCCGGAGGACGCCGTCCATCGACATGGCGATGTCGGCCAGCTCCCGGATGCGGGACTGCGCGACCGCCGCAACGGAGCGGGCGAGGGAAGCCCGGCCGGCGTTCACGGGAGCACCGGTGTTTGCGCGTCGATAACCTCGCGGATCGGTCGAAGACATCCCGTCATAGGGCTTGGCTCGCTTTGCGCGCCAACTCTAGGGGCACAGGGGCAGAGGGGTCAAGGGGCAAACGGGCTGCGATGGAATAGACCGCGCTGTGTCACTGGCCGCGATTCCGGTGGTGGGCGGCGTCGAGCCGCCGCCCGGGAAAGCGGCGTCGAGCCGCCGCACTCCAGATGACATTTCGGGGACAGCTGCGGAGCGCATCGGCCGATATGGTATCTCTATGATGTCCCGTACCCCCGGGAATCCCGATTCCCGTTTTGTGGAAAGAAGATCGTGCGCGGACCGGCGCAAGCCGGCGTCGTTCCCGCCGGAGTTCTCGGGGCAGCGCAGGCGGCGCAGCAGCGGCAGGCGCAAGCATGACAGGGGATACGTCGACTGCTACGACGCGCGCACGTGGGGCATAGCGCTTTCGGTCCTGATTCTCTCGCTGGCCGATGCCCTGCTCACGGGGATGCAGATCGTCCAGGGGAAGAGCCGCGAGGCTAACCCGCTGATGGATTTTGCCATCTACCACGGGGGTCTGTGGACGTTCTTCAGTCTGAAAGCGGCCATGACGGCTTTCCCGCTGGCCATCATCGTTTTGCACAACGAGTGGGTCATGGCCAGGTACGCCGCCCGGTTGTGCCTCTGGTGTTACCTTGGGGTCTCCCTGTACCACCTGTACCTCGTCCTGGTCGTCTGAGCTCTCGCATCCGCGCCCCGGCCGGCGCGGAGCCGCTTGCAATGTCCTTCGGAACAGAATACCTTTTCGGTCTGTTCTCATGCCCGGGGGCCCACATACGCTCCCGGGGGTAGAAAGGAAGGTCATGGAAAAGCAGTGGAGCGCTCCTCCCCAGATGGTCCTCGATTCGAAGAAGACCTACCAGGCAACCCTGAAGACCGAAAAGGGGGACATCGTCATCCAGCTGTATGCCGACAAAGTCCCGCAGACGGTGAACAACTTCGTATTTCTGGCCCACGAGGGCTTTTACGACGGCGTGACGTTTCATCGGGTGATCGCCGATTTCATGGCGCAGTCCGGGGATCCGACCGGGACGGGGCGTGGGGGGCCCGGGTATCGATTTGCCGACGAGTTCCACCGGGAGCTCAGGCATGATGCTCCGGGCATCCTCAGCATGGCGAATGCGGGGCCGAACACCAACGGCTCCCAGTTCTTCATTACGCATGTCCCCACCCCCTGGCTGGACGGGAAGCACGCGGTTTTCGGCAAAGTCACCTCGGGGCTGGATGTCCTCATGTCGATCCCGCCGCGCGATCCCGCCCGTGCCCATCAGCCTGGTGTGCGCATCGACACCGTCGAGATCAGTGCAACCTGACCGGCCGGAGCGCCGTGCGGATTACGCGATGAAAAAAACCCTCGGTGTGATCCTGGCCCTGGGACTTACCTTCCGGGCTGTGTTTCTCGGAAGGCGGCAGCTCTGGACCGACGAATTGATGCAGGCGCTCACCCTGCGCACCGATTCGGTTGCGGGCCTGCTCGAAAATCTGAGGAGGGGCATGGCACTGCCCGCCCCTCTGGACTACTTCATCCAGAAGGGGTTCGTTGTCCTGTTCGGTGAGGCGGCCTGGGCGTTGCGCCTGCACGCGGCTATTCTGGGCACGCTCTCGTTGTGGCTGTTCTATCGCATCGGGCGCACGCTCTTCGGGGAGCGGGTGGCGGTCTATGCGACGGCGCTCTTCGCGTTCTACCCGCTCCACCAGCACTACAGCCAGGAAGGCCGCCCGTATGCCCTGCTGGTTTTTCTGACGCTCGCGTCCTACGACCTGCTGTTCCGGATTCTCTCGGACAGGGCGGGGAAGAGCCGGGCCTCCCTGTGGGTCCTGCTGTGCGTGGTTCAGTCGCTCCTGCTGTACACGAGCATTCTCGGCATAGTGGTGCTTCTCTCGCAGGCGGCGGGCCTCCTGGTAACCTCGCTGACCGGGAGGGGAAGGCGGGAGATCGCCGCGGCTGTGGGCGACGATGGTTTGCCGGACCTGGGCGCGCCACGTGCGACGCAGCTGCTCGCCTATGCGGCGGCGGTCCTGCTGGCCTTTGCCTTGTACGTGCCGTGGCTGTGGTTTTCCTGGGTGAAACCCGAGGTCGTGGCGGCGCGCGAGCTCCTGACTCCGCGCGTGCTGCTGGTGGCCCTGAAGGGGATTGGCGACGACAGTTTCCCCGCGGCCGCCCTCGTCTTGGTCGGGGTCGCCACGGGGATCCACGCGCTGAGACGGCATCGCCGGCACGGTGCGCTGCAATGGCTGTTGACCTGGGCGGTGGCCGGCCTCCCCGCCGCGTGGGTGCTCGACCTGTGGACAGGCTATTTCTTCGCGACGCGACAGCTGGTCGTGCTCACGCCCCCCCTGCTGCTTCTCACGGGATACGGGCTGGGCCACGTGGGCGAGCGTCTCACCCTCCTGGACGAGTTCCCCTACCGGCTCAGCTCCCCCGCGCAGGTCTATGCCGCGGCCCTCATACTGATGTCGCTCGTCATTGCGCCGCTGCACTGGCGCAAGGTCCCGGCAGACTGGGCCGGAACGGCGCAGTATCTGCAGGAGACGCTGCAGGAGGGGGACGAACTCAGCGCCCCCGCGGTCTCCCCGCTGCTCGAGTTCCACGTGCCGGCCCTGGCGAGGTTCCGGTCGGCAGACCTCGATCCGGGCCCGGGCGGGCTGGTTGCGGGCGGAACCCGCCGGCGGGTGGTGGTCTGCTTCAACGGGATGACCCCCGATCCTTGCCGTGGGTTCCGGCCGGCCGCGGCCGGCAACCGGGCCTGGGTCCAGCGCCAGATGACCGGTTTCAGCGTCTTTGTGCGCGAAGCCCGGTGACGGGACGGCCCTACTTGCCCTGGTAGATGTGGCTCTTGAGGATCCCCACCGAGCGCAGGTTGCGGTAGCGCTGGTTGTAGTCCAGGCCGAACCCCACCACGAACCTGTCCGGTATTTCGAAACAGCGGTACTTGACCGGTATCTCGACCAGCCTCCGCGTCGATTTGTCGAGAAACGTGCAGACGGCGAGGCTGTTAGGCTGCCGTCCCGAGAGCACGCCCAGGAGATAACGGAGCGTCAGGCCCGTGTCGACGATGTCTTCGACCACCAGCACATCGAGCCCGTGAATGTCCTGGTCGAGGTCTTTGGCGATGCGGACCACGCCCGGCAGGGCCCGCCCCGGCGAAAAGCTGGCGATGCCGAGAAAGTCGACCCGCACCGGAATCTTCAGGGCGTGCGCGAGATAGGTCAGAAAGAAGACCGCGCCCTTGAGCACCCCGACCAGCATCAGCTCGCGTCCCTCGTAGTCGCGCGCGACCTCGTCGGCGAGTTCCTGGATTCTGCGCTCGATTTGCTCGCGGGTGAACAGCACCCGTTCCAGATCGTCTTCGATTCCGCCGGTCACTGGGTGGTGGACTCCCTTGCCGTGTACTTGAAAATCAGGTCCTCAAAATCCTTCTGGTACAGCAGCCGTATCTTGATATCGGGGTAAAGCTCCCGCAGGAGCCGCACCTTCCGGTTCTTCTTGGTGACCAGCGACTGTTTCATCGTGGTCAGCTCGACATACAGATCGCTGTCGGGGAGGTAGAAGTCCGGCGAAAACGCCTCGACGATATTGCCGCCCGCGTCATGCCTGAGCGGGAACGTGCGCGGCTCGTATTGCCACCGGATGCCGTAGAAATCGAGCAGACGCGCAAACACGAGTTCGCTCGGGTGGGCGAACTGCGTGAGGCTCTGGGAGTTTTCGATCGAGAGCCGCGTCAGCGCGCGCAGCAGCCGGATCTGGTTGCGGAGGCGGGCGCGTTCGACGGTCTCGCTCGACACCATCCCGTAGTCGGTCAGGCTCTTCAATTTGGCCGCCAGGAGCGTGAGCTCGACCGCCTTCGACACGTCCAGCGCGCCGGCGTTGATGACGAGATCGTAACGTTCGGGAGGGTCCGACGGGCGTCGGAAACTGGACCGCAGAAAACGGGTATGCCTGCGGTCGTGCTCGTCCAATTCCGCCAGCGCGTCCTCGAACGACGCTCCGGAATCCTGCATGACGTTGTGGGCGCGCACCTCCCGGGTGGCGATCACCCGGATGCGGAGCGCGTTTGGGAAGGCCCCGAAGATGAACTGGCCTCCCCCCTCCAGCACGACCAGGTCGTTCAGTACGGACATATCGGTCAGGATGGCCCCGATCAGATTGGCAAAGACCTTGCTCGTCCGATTGTCGGTCGGGGCGCCGGAGAGCTGTCCCGACAGGGAGTAGTCGAGCCGGTATTTCTCGCGGATGATTTCATCGATCTTGGCGGGCGTGACCAGGGTGAAGCCGAGCTGATGGGCGACTTCTCGCGCGACCAAATCGCCGCGAGTCCCGTGCTGTTCCGAAATCGTGATTATCGACAATCCGTTCGCCGGCGCTCTGTTGCCGTCCCCGAGCGGTTGTTTACCACATCGCCCGCGCTTCGACAACACCTCGGAGGGCTCTTGGGCCGGCGGTGCACTTCCAGGGGGGGCGGCCGGCCGTGTGGTAGCATGAGCGGCGGGCCGGGCGAGGCCTGGCCGAGAAACGGGGGTCCTATGGCGGAGTGGTTGCGTCGCAGCGCCTTGTACGTGCCGGGGGACAGCGAAAAGATGCTGCAGCGCGCCGCCTCCTCCGGTGCGGACATGCTCTTGTTGAACCTGGAAGACGGCGTCGCGCGGTCGCGGAAGGACGCCGCGCGCGCAAACGTCAAGGGAGCCCTCGACACGATTGCGTTCGGGGGTGCGGAAGTGGTGGTGCGGATCAACTCGATGCTGACCGCCGTCGGCGTACAGGACCTTGCCGCCGTGGTGCCGTCGCGCCCGCACGGCATCTGCCTGCCGAAGGTGGAGCGCGCCGGGCAGCTCCAGGAGGCCGACACGGCGTTGCTGGAGCTTGAGATCGCGTACGGCATACCGGAGGGGAGCCTGCGGCTGCACGCGATGATCGAATCCGCGGCCGGGGTCCTGCACGCGGCCGAGATCGCGCGCTCCAGTCCGAGAATGGCATCGCTGATCTTCGGTTCGGCCGATTACGTGGCCGATGTCGGTTGCCGGCCGGGCCCGGACCGCTCCGAACTCGCCTTTGCCCTGCAGATGATCGTGACGGCCGCGCGGGCCGCGGGCATAGACGCCCTCGATGCTCCCTGTTTCGACCTCCGCAACGCCGGGCAGTTGCGCGACGAGTCGGTGCATGCGCGGCGCCTCGGTTTCGCGGGCAAGAGCGCGCTCCGCCCCGGTCAGATCGAGGTCATTCACGACGTCTTCGGGGTCCGCGCCGAGGACATCGCCTGGGCCGAGAAGGTCCTGGAAGAACTCGACCGCGCGGAGGAGCGCGGTCGCGCCCTGTCCACCATCGATGGGAACCTCATCGACAACCCGCACCGGATTGCCGCCGAACGCATCCTGCGGCGCAAGCCCCCGGGGACCGGCCGCGCCTGAAGCGGGCCGGTGTAGATCCACCGTACGACGGCGTGGACGCCCACCGCCAACTTCGGATGTAGGGCTCCGCCCCCCAGACGTCTGTTTGTTGGCGCCATATACGATCGCCGGCTTGTTTCCCCTGCCGAAGGCAAAGCCCCGCCGCGCGTGGGATTGCGGTCGGACGGCTGCCGCGGACAAGATGCTTGACGGCCCCGGTCTACTGGACTTAGACTCGGCGCAAGTTGGAACTCTCCAGATTGCAGAATGTCAGCGGAGGAAATCCCGTGACAAAGCCACATGCCAGATTCTGCGCCGCGAGTGGCGCAGTCGTTGCGCTATGCCTCGTGATTTGCACAACCCTTCATGGGCAGGAAGGATTATCGACAATCCGGGGCACGGCCACCGACAGCACCGGCGGCATTGTCCCCGGCGTCACCATTACGGCCCGTGAAGTTCTCACCAACATCGTGGCCAGAACCGTAACGACCGACGAGCAGGGCAACTATGAAATGCCGGCGCTGAAATCCGGCAACTACCAGGTGACGGCCGCCCTGGCGGGCTTCAAGAAGTTCGTCGTCGACGAAGTCCTCCTGCAGGGCAACCAGGTGAAGCGCGTGGATATCGTTCTCCAGGTGGGCGAGGTGACCACGGAAGTGATCGTCAGCGCTGCCAACGCGGCCATCCAGACCGAGCAGGCCACGATAGGGGCCGATTTCAACGCGGCCAAGAATTACGCGGATCTGCCGGCTCCGGGCAACGCCTTCTCAGGGACGTATGCGATTTTGTCCATTCTCCCGGACGTCCAACGGCAGCCCGGTGACTGGGGTGCCCCCACCTTCGCCGGTCAGGGCGGCGCGCAGGTGCACATGGCCCAGGACGGGGTCAAAGAGGAGACGCTCAACAGTCAGACTGTCAATATGGAAGCGGTCACCGAAGTCAAGGCGGTCTTTGTGAACAACACCGCGGAATATGCGCGGGTGGGCTACTTTGACACGATCACCAAAGGGGGCGCCAACGACTTCCACGGCGAAGCGTCGTATTACCATCGGAACTCGGCCTTGGGCACGCGCAACTTCTTCGAGGAGGAGAAAACCAAGGTCATTTACCATACTTTCAACGTCAGCGCCTCGGGTCCGATCGTCAAGAACAAGACGTTCTTCTATTTTCTGTGGAACGGGGAACGGGTTCCGGGACACTCCTTCTATCTTATTTCGGTGCCCACCGAGAAGATGCGGAACGGCGATTTCTCTCAGCTGCTATCGCTGGATGACCCTGTCATCGTGAACGATCCCCTTACCGGCGAGCCCTTCACGAACAATATCATTCCCGCCAGCCGGATCTCCGGTCTTGCGAAGAAGACGCAGGACTATTTCTTTCCCCTGCCGAATCGGGGCGGCCCGAACGACCTGGTGAACAACTACGGGTTTGTCCACCGCTATCCCGACGACCAGTTCTATGCGGACGTCTTTTCGTTTCGCATCGACCACAAGGTGAGCGAGAAGAACTCGCTTTACGGACGGATCCAGACGTATTTCCCCAAGTACGTTCTTGCGGGTGCCTACCCCATAACCCAATCGACACAGCTGCGCCCGAACTACTCCTGGGTCGCCACCGACACGCACGTCTTCTCGCCCAGGTTCATCAACACCTTTTCCACGGGCGGGAACCGGGACGCAAACTATGACAACAAACTGGTGGATGGTTTCCAGCCAGGTTCGGGGGCGGATATTGTCAAGAACCTTGGGCTGCAAGGCGTCAACCAGGCGAATGTGGACAACCCCGGTGGATCTCCCGTATTCAATATCAGCGGGTACGACACCGTCGAGGTCCAGCCCGGCGGCCTGACTCTCTACGACCAGAATTTCAACTTCGCGGACAACATCAGCTGGGCGTTCGGCCGGCATGTGCTCAAGTTCGGCGGAGAACTCCGGACCTACGGCCGTTTCTTGGGAACGGTGCCCAACGAGAACTTCGGGAGCTTCGAGTTCGACGGCAGTTTCACCAATGATGCCTATGCCGACTTCCTGCTGGGGGTGCCGCTCAGCAGCACGCGCCTGAACCCGTTGGTGGACAGGAAAATCACATCCAAGGAACTCGGTTTGTTCATCACGGACACTTTCAAGGTGACCCCCAAGCTGACCGTGGATTACGGACTTCGGTGGGACCGGTTCAGTGAGAAGACCTACAGCGACGGCTTGATGTTCAACTGGGATCCCAAGACCGGAAACCTGGTTGTCGCCCCGGACGCGATGTCGAAAGTCAGCCCCAACTATCCTTCGAGCATCAAAGTCGTGGCCGGAGAGGTTGTGCCCAAGCCCGACGAGCGGAATTTCGTCCCGCGCATCGGCGTGGCGTACCGGCTCAGCGACAAGATGGTCGTCCGCGGCGGCTACGGGATGTTCAACGAGTTCCATGGCAAGTACAACCGGGTCCTGAGCGGTGGTCCCTTCGCCGTTACGGAAACGTACTTCAACGAGATCGACAATGGCGTGCCGCTCTTCCAGATGCCCAACCCGTTCCCCTCTGCCGGCGTGTCTCCGGACGTCCCCTCTCAGAGAGTCACCGCTATTCCAATACAGACGAAGAACGGGTCCATTCACCAATTCAACGTGAGCCTGGAACGACAGCTGCGCGACATGGGATTCAGACTGTCCTACATCGGCTCGCGCAATCGGGGGATGAACTACAGTATTTCAACCAATAAGCCGCAGGCGAGTCTGATCCCGTTCTCCAGCAGTCGCCGGCCCTATCCCCAGTTTGTCGGGACGACCGAATACCGGACGGACGGCAGTGCGAATTACGACTCGTTCAGCTTCGAAGTCAACCGGCGCGTAGGCCAGGTGATGTTCGACAATCACTGGACTTGGGCGCATGGCATGAACAACTACTCTCAACCTTCAGGATCCGTACGGCCCCAGGCTCTGGAACCGCGATTTCTTCGCCAAGCACCGGGTGGTGTTCAACACGATCTGGGAACTGCCTTTCGGCAGCGGCCGCCGCTTCATGAGCAACGCACCCGGCGCCGTAGACCAGGTAATCGGCGGGTGGCGCGCTGTCTGGGTGGCATACCTGCAGACCGGCCAGTACTTTTCGCCAAGTTTTTCAGGCGCGGATCCATCCAACACGAATACTTTCGGCGGCTTTCCCGACCGGGTCTGCAACGGCAACCTGCCGCCGGGCGAGCGGACGGTCGACCATTGGTTCGACCCGAACTGCTTCGCAGTTCCACCGGCGGGGCGGTTTGGCAACAGCGGCGCCAATGTGCTGGAAGGCCCCGGCCTGCACGTACATAACCTGACGCTCTCGAAGCGCTTCCGCATTAGCGAGAGAGTGCACTTTGATTTCATGACGCTCATTTCCAACATCTTCAACCATCCGAATTTTTTTGCCCCCGCGGCCAACATTTCGGTTCCGGGAGAGGCCGGTGTGATCAGCGAAACGCACGGCTTGTACTCGGGAGAAAGAGCCGGGCCGCGTATGGTCGAGTTCCGCGGCCGCCTCGCATTCTAGTCCCGCGCCCCTCTACTGGATGTACAAGCGGAAGATCTTCCTCAATGCCTGAGGCGGGGGTGCCGAGGCACCGCTCCATAATTTGGAGTGCGGCGGCTCGACGCCGCTTTGGGGTCGGCGCCTGGGCGCCGACTGGGCCGTCCTGAGATCAGGATGGCCAATTGGCGTCAGCAGAGTCCGTTGTCATGCGCCGGGGAGCGCCCCGTTCGCACCGATTACATAGATATCCGATTCCCCTCAAGGATCGTTTCTCTTGACGATTGAGAGTATACGAGCTATATACTCTCGGACGTTGAGAGGAGAGCTCTCCTCAGCGAGCTCGTCCTTGGTCGGGGCTCGCCGCTGGAGACTTTGAGACCTGTTTCACATGGGCAAACCAACGGAGCTGCTACAGGGCACGCTGGACCTGCTGATCCTGAAAACGCTCGCGCTCGAGCCGATGCATGGCTGGGGCATCACCCTCCGAATCCAGCAGATCACAGGCGATGTGCTCCAGGTCCGTCCTGGGGCGCTTTATCCAGCGCTCCATCGCCTCGAACACCACGGCTGGATGGTCGCAAAGTGGGGCGAGACCGCCGCCGGTCGTCGGGCCAAGTACTATTCGCTGACCCGCGCGGGCCGCCGTCAGCTCGAGCGCGAAGGAGCCCAGTGGCGGCGTTTGTCATCGGCTGTCACGACACTCCTCGATACCGTGTGATCGGTATGCACCCACGCCTGCATCATCGCGTGTTGACGGCCCTTCGGTCCTTCCTGCGGCGCCGAACCGTCGACCGAGAGCTCGACGAGGAGCTGCGGTTTCATCTCGAGCAGCTGCAGGATTTTGCGGTGTCCCGCGGAGATACCCCGTTTGACGCATGGTGGCGGGCTCGACGCCACATGGGGAGCTTGGATCAGGTGAAGGAGGCCTGTCGCGACATGCGCACGCTGCGGCCCGTCGAACATTTCCTGCATGATCTGCGTTTTGGAGCCCGTCTGCTCGCCCGAGGGCGTGGGTTCACGGCCGTCGCGGTCCTCTCGCTGGCGCTTGGCATCGGCGCCAGCAGCGCGATCTATTCGCTCATCAACGCGATCGTGCTGCGTCCATTGCCGATCGCCGACCCGCAGGAGCTCTATATCGCGCAGGCGACGGAGCCGGATGAGGTCGAGCTGCAGTTCTCGTATCCGGTCGTGGAGCGCGCCGCCAAGCTGCTTGCCGGCCGTGCCGAGGTCGCTGCGCAGAGCAGCACCGAATCCGTACTCATCGCTACACGAGGAGGCGGAGTTGGAGCGAGTCCGCCCGAGGCCGCCCGATTGCAGCTGGTGGCGGGCGACTTTTTTGGCACCCTGCGACAGCGTGCGCAGATCGGTCGTCTGCTCGGTCCCGACGACAATCGAACCCTCGGCCAACATCCCGTCGCGGTGATGAGCGATCGGTATTGGAGCCGCCGGTTTGGCCGTACAGCACGCGTGCTGGATACCGAACTGATCATCAACGGCGCATCGATGGCTATCGTTGGCGTTGCGGCTCCGGAGTTTTTTGGCGCGACGGTCGACACACAGACGCCGGACGTCTGGGCACCCGCAGCGATGCAGGCGACCCTGCGCTTCGCCGGGAGCTTCGATCGCACGGGTGGCGATCTCCAGAAGCCGTGGCCGTCCCAACCCGAGTTCGCGTGGCTCCAAGTCATGATCCGCGTGCCCGCGGGAGGCGCACCAGCGGCGGCCGAAGCCATGACTCTCGCACTGCACCGTGAGAGTCCACCTGTCCGTGGGCAAGACGCTGGGGCGGTGCGAGTCACATTGCTTCCAGGCTCAGGTGGTTTCTCTCCCATGCGGAGCGAGTTGACCACACCGCTCATCGTGCTGCTGCTGGCGGTCGGGTTGCTGCTCGCGATTGCGTGCGCCAACATCGCCAGTCTACTGTTGGCGCGCGCCACGACTCGCGGTCGCGAGATGGCGATTCGTCTGTCGATGGGAGCGGGACGTGGACGGCTGATCCGACAGCTTCTAACCGAGAGCCTGCTTCTTGCCTCCGTTGGCGGCGTGTTTGGATTAGCGCTTGCGTATTGGGGCAGCACGGCGCTGCTGACGTCTCTGACACGTGGAGCGCCAGTGACCGGCATTGATGTCAGGCCCGATTGGCGTGTGGTCGGCCTGACGTTCGCCACATCGATCGCCACCGCCGTGATGTTCGGACTGCTTCCGGCGGTGCGCGGCACCCGCGTGCCTCTTGCCGAAACCTTGAAGGCACAAACGCGCAGCGTAATCGGAGCGGCAGGGCACGGCGGACGCGTTCCCGTCGGGAAGTTGCTGATCGCGGGTCAAATGGCGGTCGCTATCCTGTTGCTGGTCGTGGCGGCGCTCTTCATGAGGAGCCTTCAGGCCTTGGTGCACGTGGATGTCGGATACGACCGAGATCACGTACTGGTGGCACGGATCGACCCGCGTTCAGCGGGCTACAGCGTGGCCGAACTGCCAGCGTTGTACACCCGAGTGGTCGAAGGTCTCGCTCCTCTGCCAGGCGTGGTCGCTGTCGGCATGTCTGCGAGCGGGCTGTTCAGCGGGCGAAACCGGGGCGATTTCTTGGTCGAGGGGTACACACCCGCGCCCGACGAGCAGATGAAAACGCTCAAGGACTGGGTTACGTCCGACTACTTCCGTACCGTGGGGCTGACGATCAAGCAGGGGCGCGGGTTTGGTCCGGAGGACTCGGCCAACAGCCGGCGGGTCAGCGTCATCAATGAGACGATGGCGCGACGGTACTTTCGCAACCAGGATCCGATTGGGAAGCGCTGGGGGACCAGCAGCAACTTTGACATAGATGGATTCGAGATCGTCGGCGTCGTGGAGGATGCCCGCTACAACGACGTGAGGGCCGAGTCGGTCAACATGGCGTATATGCCAGCGACCCAGACCGAGCGATATCTGAATCACGTGCAGGTGCGCGCGGCGGGCAATCCCACGGCAGTGACGAATGCGTTGCGGAAGGCCTTGCGCGAATCAGAGCCTCGCCTCGCCGTTGGCACGATCGAAACGCTCGACAGCCGAATCGCCAGATCGATTGGCGTCGAGCGACTCCTCGGCGCGCTGACGATGGCGTTTGGCGGGGCGGCACTCGGCCTCGCGTGCCTCGGTTTGTACGGGACAATTTCGTACGCCGTCAAGCGACGGACCGCCGAGCTAGGCATACGGATAGCGCTGGGCGCCGACCGCGGCGCTGTGCAGTGGCTCATCGTGCGTGAGGCACTGCTGCTTGTACTCCTTGGAGGAGCGATCGGGCTGCCACTCGCGTTCCTCGCCGCGCGCGCTGTAGGCGGTTTGTTGTACGGCACCGCTCCGTCCGATCCCCTTGCGTACGGGACGGCCGTCGGCGTGCTCGTCGTTGTTTCTGCGTGTGCGGCATATGTCCCTGCTCGACGAGCGTCGCGTCTCGATCCGATGATGGCACTGCGGAACGAATGACTTCGAGCTTGGCGAAGGGCTTGATCGTTTCCCTGAACCCCACGCCAGAGGCGGGCGTCTGACGGCAAGCGGAGACCGACGGTGTGGTCCCCCGCTTGTTGCGATGCACCCACATTGTCGCGGCACGCGTTGAGCTGACATGGGGAGAGTTGTGTTGACCGGAGGTAGCCGCGACTTGCAGCAACGAAACATAACTGGGGAATGAACATACCTCGCCCTGACGGCGTTGATGTCGAGCGAATGTAGTCCCACAGGAGGAATGCGGGCATGGGATAGAGGGGGCAGACCCTGAGGATGATGAGCGCGGGGCGCGCCCGGGCCAATTAGGGCCAGCGTCCACGCGTCCGTGTGCTATGATTAAGCGTTTTCCTATTCCAAATTCCCGGACATAATGGCCGCAAGCCTTTGGAAAATCAGTCACGGAGCCCGGCGCACATGGGTCCCGTGGTTCGTGGCAATCGTCGGGCTGGCCGTCACGGCCGTCGCCGCGGGATACGTCTACCGCTCGACGCGCGACAAGGATCAGGCCAGGTACGAAAGCACGGCTTGGCACATGGCCGATTCCATCCAACACAGCATCGACACCTACATCGCCATATTGCAGGGGGGGGCAGGCTTATTTGCGTCCGATCCCGCGGTGACGCGGGAGGAATTCCACGCATTCGTCAGGAGGATGGAAATCTGGGAGCGGTACCGTGGCGGTCAGGGGATCGGATTTGCGGCGCGGGTCGTGCCGCACGACAAGGAGGCCTTCATCGAACGCCTGCGCCGGGCCGGAATCACGCGTGAGATCCCCGGTGCGGGGGAACTGCCGTTTGATATCTGGTCCGTGGGGGCGGCGCAGGCGCTTTCGGAACAATACCCGATTGTTTTTCTCGAGGAGATGGACCGGCGGAACCGGGCGGCGATCGGCTACGACATGTTCTCCGAACCGGTGCGACGCGAAGCGATGGAGCGCGCGCGGGATCTCGGGAGCCCGGCGGCTTCCGGGAAGGTCAGCCTGGTCCAGGAGATCGACGAGCACAAGCAGGCGGGGTTCCTGATATACGTCCCGGTCTATCGGGGCGGGCGCATCCCGGAGACGGTCGCCGGGAGGCGGGAACTGATCATCGGCTACGTCTACAGCCCCTTCCGGGCGGACGATCTGCTCGACAGCGTTTCGGAGCCTCAGGGGATGTCGGGGCTGGATTTTTCCGTATACGACGGCACCAGGCACCTGCCGGAGGACCGGATCTACGCCTCGGATGCGCAACCGCATCCCGGGAACCGGGCACCGGCGTTCACGTCGTCGTCGACCCTGGACATCGCCGGGCGGCAGTGGACGGTGCTGTTTGCGTCCAACGCCCGGTTCGAATTCGCGTCGGGGCGGAACTTCGTCGGCCTGGTGGCGTTCTGGGGCCTTCTCATCACCTTGCTCCTGTTTGTCGCGACACGCTCGCAGGCCAAGGCGAGGGCGGCGGCGGAGGACACGGCCGCGGAACTGCGGGCGTCGGAGCAGGCGCTGAGACTAAGCGAGGCGCGGGCCAGGCGGGTGTTTGAATCGAGCCTGATCGGGATAGTGTACTGGGACGCGTCCGGCAGGATCGTCGATGCCAACGACGCGTTCCTGATCATGGTGCGGTTCTCGACCGGGGACCTCGAAGCTGGAGCCCTGAGATGGGCCGAGCTGACGCCCGCCGAATATGGCGAGCGTGACGCGCGTGCTGCCGAGGCGTTGGCCGCCGACGGGATGCACGCGCCCTACGAGAAAGAACTGTTCCGCAAGGGCAACGGCCGGGTGCCGGTCCTGGTGGGAAACGCGCGGGTCGATGGATCGGACGGGCTGAACGTGGGGTTTGTCGTCGACCTGAGCGAAAGACGACGTGCGCAGCAGGCCGAGCGCGCCACCGAGGAACGGCTCCGCCTGACAGCGGACGCGGTTCCGGCGCTCATCTCGTACATCGACGAACAGGAGCGCTACTGGCTGACGAATCAGGCGTTTGAAGACTGGTTCGGGGTTTCGCGCGAGCAGGCATGCGGCAAGCACATGCGCACCGTGCTGGGCGACGCCAACTACGCGCGTCTCGCACCCCACGTCCGGACGGCGCTCGAGGGGGCGCCGGCCAATTTCGAAGCGGTGCTGGACACCCGGGGCGGGACGACTCGCGATATTTACGGGGCCTACATCCCCGACCTGGGGCCCGACGGGCGCGTCCGGGGCCTGGTGGGATTTATCAACGACATTACCGGCAGGAAGCAGGCCGAGGAGGAGCGCGGCCGTCTGCTCACGCGCGAGCGTGAAGCCCGATCGGAAGCCGAAACCCTGAACCGGATCGGCCGCAGCCTTTCGGCGGAGTTGGACATCGACAGGCTGGTGCAGGGGCTCACCGATGCGGCGACGGCGCTGACCGGTGCGAGGTTCGGGGCGTTTCTCCAGATGTCCCCCCCGGCAGGGGGAGCCCCCGCGGTGCGCGCAGTTTCGGGCGAGTTCGCCGGCAGCCGCTTGCCGGAGTGGTGGGGCGACCTTGTCGCCGGGGGTGGCGGGGTGCGACAGGACGCTCAGCTGCCCGGGGACAATGTGGTCGAAGACGACACGGGGCGGCCCGCCCCGACTTTCCGCAGCCACCTGTCGGTTCCGGTCCGCTCGCGCGCCGGGGAGGTGTTCGGGGCGCTGCTGGTGGGCCACTCCGAACCGAGTTCCTTCACGGAACGGCACGAACGCATCCTGAACGGCATCGCCGCTCAGGCGGCGGTGGCGCTCGACAATGCGCGGCTTTACCGGTCCAACGAGGAGGCTCGACAGGAGGCGGTCGCGGCCAATCGCACCAAGGACGAGTTTCTGGCGATCGTGTCGCATGAGCTGCGCACCCCGCTGAACGCGATCCTCGGCTGGGCTCAGCTGCTGCGCAAAGGGCGGCTGGGTCCCGAGCAGGCCGCCCGGGGCATCGAGACGATCGAGCGGAATGCCCGGGCTCAGGCACAGCTGATCGGCGATCTCCTGGACGTGTCCCGCATCGTGTCCGGGAAACTGCGGCTGGAACGGCAGGAGGTGAGCCTCCGCTCGGTGGTCGAAGCCGCGGTCGAGACTGTCTCTCCGGAAGCGGCGGCCAAGGGCGTGCGCCTCGAGCGAAATCTGGGTGATGTGGATCCGGTGACGGGCGACCCGGGGCGCCTGCAGCAGGTAGTCTGGAACCTGCTCTCGAACGCAATCAAATTCACGGCGCACGGGGGGATGGTGCGCGTCACCCTCTCCCGGGTGGCGGGAGGCGCCGTCGATCCGCGTCGCTGACACCGGCATCGGGATTCCGGCCACCCTGCTGCCCCACATTTTCGACCGGTTTCGCCAGGGGGAATCTTCGTTGACGCGCAAACACGGCGGGCTCGGTCTCGGGTTGGCCATCGTCCGCAACATCGTCGAACTGCACGACGGCACGGTGCAGGCGACGAGCGCCGGGGAGGGGAAGGGATCCGAGTTCGTCGTCAGCCTGCGGGTGTCCCGCAGTCAGGCGGCCCCGCCCTGCCCGGACCCGAGGCAGGGAGGCGCGGAGGAATCCCCGCCGGTTCCGGCTCCACTGGACGGCCTGCGGGCGCTCGTTGTGGACGACGAGGAAGATGCCCGGGAACTTGTTTCCGTCGCGCTCGAACACGCGGGCGCGCGGGTGCTCGCCGTGGAATCGGCCGCCGGGGCCTTCAAGGCCCTGGAGATTTTTCGTCCGGACATTCTGATCAGCGACATTGGGATGCCGGGCGAGGACGGGTACACGCTGTTGGGCAGGATCCGGTCGGTGAACGAGTCCATCCCCGCCTTGGCGCTGACCGCGTTTGCGCGCGAGGAGGATCGGCGCCGCGCCTTGAGCGCCGGCTTCCACGAGCACATGTCGAAGCCGATTGACCCGGAACGGCTCCTCCACCTGGTGGCCAGGCTGACGGGACGAGACGGCACGGCGCGCGCGAACTCCGGGGGACCCGCCACCTCCCTGTGATAACATTGCATGATGCTTCACGCCATAGCCCGGGGACGCCTCCTCCCCCTTTTCCTGCTGTTGCCCTGCCTTGCGGGGGCGCAGGAATTCGGCGGCAAGGTGATCGACGAGAACGGCGTCGCCGTCGTCGGGGCCCGGCTTACGGTTGCGGGCGAGGGGCTTGCCACCCCGGTGGTCGCCGTCACGGATGAATCCGGGCGCTACGTGGTGCGCGGCGTTCCGGCGGGCAGATTCTCGCTTCGCGTGGAGAAACTCGGGTTTTATGCATTCGTGTCCGAGCTGACGACCTTCGGCAATCCCGCTCCTCTCGAAATCGTGTTGAACCACACGCAGGAGTTCGAGGAGACGGTCAGTGTCGTCTACTCGGCCCCCAGGGTGGATCCCAAGGAGACGGCGGCGCAGGACACGCTGACGGCCGAAGAGATCCAGGATCT
Source organism: uncultured Acidobacteriota bacterium (assembly GCA_963773605.1). Lineage (GTDB taxonomy): Bacteria > Acidobacteriota > UBA6911 > UBA6911 > UBA6911 > CAVZBT01. The sequence continues at coordinate 1,138,113 of CAVZBT010000012.1, read as the reverse complement.
GCCGTTTTCCTCCACCCACGACTTCCGCAATTCCCTCCCATTGATTCCGGGCGTGTACAAGGACAATTCCGGGCGTGTGCACCTCGGGGGCGGGGCTGAAGACCAGGCGTATTACAGCCTAGACGGATTCAATGTGACCAGCCCGGGCTCCGGCACGCTGCAGAACCGGATATCGGTCGATGCCCTGCGCTCGGTCACGGTCCAAACGAGCCGGTACTCCGCGGAGTACGGCAAGGGATCGGCGGGGGTGCTCGCGCTCGAGACTGCCCGGGGGGACGATCACTACCGGTTTTCGGCGACGAACTTTCTGCCGTCGTACGAGTTTCACAACGGACTGACCCTGAGCAACTGGACCCCGCGGGCCACCGTCTCCGGGCCCATCGTGCGGGGCCGGGCCTGGTTTTTCAACGCCCTCGACCTCCAGTATGACCTGAACATCGTGGACGCACTGCCGCCGACCGCCAACACGAACCGCAATTGGCAAGGCAGCAACATGACCGTGTTCCAGGTTCATCTGACCGGCACCAACATCCTGACGTCGAGCCTGCTCGTCAACTTCCAGAACTCGCGTCACTGGGGCATCTCGCCGCTCGACCCGGTCGAGACCAGCCGCAACCGCAAGGAGCGGTTCTATTTCTTCAGCGTGAAAGACCAGGCCTACTTCGAGGGCGGATGGGTGCTTGAGACCGGTGTCGCGGTGAACCGGATGGACACGCGCGACAGGCCCCTCGGCCAGACGACCTACACGATCGCACCGCAGGGACGGTCCGGCAACTACTTCCAGGCGATGAAGGGCGAAGTCGAGAGGCTGCAGGCTCTCGCCAACCTCGCGGCCCCCGTCTGGAACCGGGCAGGGGAACACCGGCTCAAGTTCGGCATCGACGCCAACCGGGTCCATTTCGGCCAGGAGTCTTCGCGTCATGCGTTTGAGGTGCGGCGTTTGTCGAGCACGCTCGCGCGCCGGGTGACTTTCGATGGCGCTCCCGCGTATTCCCGCGACAGCTCCGAGTTCAGCGCCTTCGGCCAGGACCGCTGGTCCCCGCTGGACAAGGTCGTGGTCGAGGGTGGGGTCAGGCTGGACTGGGACCAGGTGTTGCGCGAGCTTCACCTCTCACCGCGTCTCGCGGTGTCGTGGGCCCCGGCCCGGATGCCGGAGTCCAAGCTCAGCGCCGGGGTGGGTGTTTTCTACGACGCCCTCAACCTCGGGATGCTCACGCGCCCGCTCGACCAAAGGCGCTCGGACACGTTTTACGGCGACGACGGCCAGACCGTGCTCGGCGGACCATTCTGGTCGCGCTATGCGGCGGATGAGAGACTCCTCAAGGCGCCGTCTTACCTGAACTGGAGCGTGGGATGGGAACAGCGCCTGCCGCGCTCTTTCTACCTGCGCACCAACTACATGCGCAAAAGCGGGAAGAACGGCTGGTCTTACGATCTGCTGCCGCGACCGCCCGGGTCCGCGCCCGCCTCGAACGTCTTTGTGCTGGGAAACCTGAGACGGGACCGCTACTCGTACCTGGAGTTCACCCTCTCCCGCGCCTTTGCAAAGCGCTACAACTGGCTGCTGTCGTATGCGCGCGCGAGCGCCCGGTCTTCGGCCGTGGTCGACTATTCGGTCGACAATCCGGTGTTCGGGCGGCAAGCGAGCGGCCCGCTCGATTGGGACACCCCAAACCGGCTGATCACCTGGGGATTGCTGCCGGTGCCGCTGCTGAAGCAGTACACGATCGCCTATTTCACCGAATGGCACAGCGGGTTTCCCTACAGCGCCGTGAACGATCTGCAGGAGCTCGTGGGCGCCCCCAACACGCGACGCTTCCCCGATTACTTCAGCCTCAACGTGCACTTCGAGCGCCGGTTCCGATTCTGGCGCCATCAATGGGCCTTGCGGGCCGGGTTCAACAACATCACCAGCCACCACAATCCCATGGTCGTCAACAACAATACCGGCTCGGCGGATTTCGGTCAGTTCAGCGGCGGGCAGGGGAGAGTGTTCACGGGGCGCATCCGCTTTCTGGGCAAGAACTGACTCGTCTCCGCTCCGAAATCAGCCCCGGATGGCAGGGAACATCGCGGCACCGGTTTCCGCAGCCTTACTGGATCGGCAGGTGCCGTCGCGCGGTATTGTCGGGCGCTGACGCGGACTCCTTTGCCACAGGGGTTTTCGGCAGGCTAAATCCGCAGGCTGAAAGATGGGGGGTGGGTCAGCCTTGACCCACCCCTAAGATACTTCCGAAACGTTCGCTCTAGGGCACGACTTCAAACGGCCGCATCATGTCGTTTTCCTCGTGCTCGAGTATGTGGCAGTGGTAGACCCAATTGCCAAAGCTCCTGGTCTTCAGGTTGTAGTCCAGGAGGGACGTCCAGGCCAGCGTGAACTTGGCCCTTGTCCTCGTCACATAGCCTGGAGGGGCCTTCACGGTATCCTTGTAGCCCATCTCCTCCTTGGCGGGCCCTTCCGGGGGCCCGGTCAGGTATGGATTTCCGTCTGAACCGATTCCGTTAACGTCGGGCTTGGGCGCTGTCCGTCCAGAGGCCAGATAGGCAAGCCAGTCCTTTGTGAATGCGACGACATTGAACGGCTGCCGGTTTACGACCTGGAATGTCACCAGGTGCGGGTGCATCGGGTGAGCGTCCTCAGTCAGGTTGATCCACTGCCAGGTTTCGGTAGTGCCGGCCTTGATGAAGTCGGTAGTTGGGTCCATGAAGTGGTAACCGTTGAGCAGCATCCTCGGACGGACTGTCGTCCACAAAATTCTCTTTGGCCACGACATCCCGCGGCGCCAGTTTGGGCGTTGGGGTCAGTCGAGGGACCGCCGGCAGCTTCAAATCAGCAGGAAGCACAGTATTGTCAGGATCGTTCGCCGGCACTGCGGTATTGATATTGATCTTCATGAGCTCGGTCACTATGGTGGGGTCGCCATCCGGATAAGGCGCGTTGGCGTCGTTGGTCATCATGACCGTGCTTCCCAATAGTCCCGTGAAGTCCACGATTACGTCGAAGCGCTCGCCAGGGGCGATCAGAAGGCTGGTTTTTTCCGCCGGCGCGGGAAGAAGCCCTCCTTCGGATCCAATGACCCAGAAGGGGAGGTCACTCCCGCCCTCCTGGTTGAAGTGCACGTTGTAGAAGCGCGGCCTGCGAGCCGTTCAGCAAGCGGAGCCGATATCTCCTCGGCTGGGCATCCAGGTAGGGATACGCCTTGCCGTTGATCACCGGAGTGTCACCAAAGAACTCAGGAACCCATATTGGGTGACCACCGCTGCCTCCGTCGGCTATTGTGGGATAGAACAGGGTGCCATCGGTGTTGAACTGCTTGTCCTGAATCACCAGCGGCAGGTGGTACTTGCCATAACCGGCCGGAACGTTCTGAACATGCCGGATCAACCTCCCGTACTTGTCCTTGTCGGGGCCGTTGACGGTGATTGTGTTGCCGTTGTCGATATTGTCCAAGATCAAGTAGGCTGCGGCCAGTCCGAGATAGGGCTTGAACCGCGTGGCCCCCATCGTATGGTCGTGGTACCAGATCAGCGAAGCCGGCTGGTCGTTGACATATGTGAAGGTGTCGGTGACGTAGTCCTTGCCTCTGATCCCGTCAGCCGTCCACCATTGTTCGGGAGTTCCATCGAACCGTGCTGCGGTGTGCCCGCCGTGGAGGTGCGGGGTCGCCGCGCCCGTGGGCACTTCAAATCCCGGCGCTCCAGGGATGGTACTCGTCGATCGAGGTCCGACAGCGGGAACTCGACGGGGGTTGGTGGGAAGGTTGTTGATCCATTTGATCACCACGGGCCGGCCTGTTTGCGCGACAATCGTCGGGCCAAGAAGGACGGGCGTCTTCCCTGGCTGCCCGTATGTCCAGACGGTAGCCGGGCCCAGACTGGAGTTGAACTGGTGCTGACTGGCTGTCATGTTGATCTCGTAGTAATCAGCCCACCCCGAGATCAGCGGCTTGAAGGTCTCGACCGCCACAGGCGGCACCGGCAGCGGATCGACCCATTTGACCATTGACGGGCTTTGAGCGTAAGCCGGGTTGCCTATCCCTATGAGGCCGGCGCCCAGCAATACAGCAATATAGATGATAGTTACACCGAGATTTCTAGTTTTCATCTCTTCTCCTTGCAGTCTCAGAACTCAGTGCGATCTATCGGCAGCGGTACTGGGCTGTTTGAGATACGGCCGTACCACCGCAACTAAAGATGAGTTTAAGTGTCTAGTAGTGCTCGGCGCGCCGTGGTGCTGCGGAACTTGGACTGCAGGACCTCGACCGCGATCCGAGGGCAGTACGAAGCCGACCAGGTTAAACTCCGCGCGTTCCGCCCGTCGTTTCACTTCACTGAGTTCTGGAGTCTATTGGCTTGTCAATGACGACATTCGGACACTCCCTTTCCGAAATGACTTGCTTACCAAGTCGGCCACATGTCATTCGGGCTAACTGGGGGCCTCCTTGGCTATCATCAACAAAAGCAGTACCCATAAGCAATTCGTACGAATACCCATTTGGGTATGAGTAAAGCTACGTATTCGAGGCCCCCCTCAACCTTTCCCTCTTCCTGTGGGGAGAGGGCGGAATCGTGGGGTATCCAGTCCAGCCGATCGAAGCCGCGGGCAAAGCGCTGCCCTGCCTCCGAGAGCCGCTGTCAGGTCAGGGTTAAATAGCTCTTGGTATAATTCGAAGCGGCCGTGCCCTATATCGGTGGCCAAGAGAGGAAGTTTGAGCCGATGTTGTTTTCGACCAGAAAGCCATCAAATGCGTCTGAGACGGGAGGTCTGCGGCACAATGCAAAACCCGAGATGGTCGAGATAGTCGAGGTAATCCCTCATCGCATCGGCGATAAGCTGCAATCTTGTTCTATGCCCCGGTAGCGTCCTGCTTTTGATACGGGTCTCGTGTCGACTTCGCCTCTTTTGCCGGGAGGCGGGATTTTTGTACACGTCTGGCAGCAGTTTTTTCCTCACCTGCGTTTGATGGTCCCCAGTCATAGAGGCTGGCGGCTCGCAGATGCCCGGGAATTCCGGATGCGGGTGCGGGCTCTGGCACAGAGAGGTGTAATCACGGCGAAGGCGCGAAAACCACGGGCAGAGTTCCGGCCAGTAGCAGCGCTTCGCGGCGGATCCGTTTCCAGAAAGGACTTGGATCCGCCAGCCGACGACTCATCTCTTCGGCCGTAAGTGGGAGGATGTCGACCGGAACAGGGGCATCCAGGAACGCAGCCATAAACTGCGGAATGCGATCCGCCGGCTGCTCTGCATCGGCGACGCGCAAGCAGATAAGGAGGTCCGCATCACTCCGCCGGCTGTAATCGCCCCTGGCCAGTGATCCGAAAAGCAAGATCGCCTGAACCTCAGGGTTGTTTCGAACGAGGCGCTCCGAGATCCGGCGCAGGGATTCCAGAACTGCGTTACGGTCAAGAAATCTCGCCCCGGCAGAATTCGATGATGGTGACGGCATCGCTGATGGCTGCTTCCGCTTCGGATTTGGTATAAAAGTCGCCCGGTGCGCCGCTTTCGAACCCGTTCGGGTAGCGCGTCAGAACATACAGCTTGTCCAGCCGCAGCGCTGCATCCATTAGGTTCGAGGTCATGGCGGCGGCGGCCGGCAATTCCCGGAGCAGCTTGCTGACGACGTGCCCCCAGGCTTCACCGTGGAGATGCTCGTATACCGATTTTACCCCTTTCTCGGCTGCCTGTTGCGATGCGAAGCACGCCCACTCGAAGTCCCCGTCCTCGACGGCATGGCGGGCATGCATCAAGTCCCGGTCGGCCTGGCGGAGCCAGTCTGCGCTGCGGTTGGCCATGCTTCAGCATACTCCGACGCTTGCGATTGTCAAACGCACCGAGGCACGAAAGACAACTGCAACTACCTATCACGGAAAACACCGAGGGTGCCCGCAGACGGGTCAGGAGGTCGACACGTTTATAGCACGAGGAGCTTCGAGCTGCAGGGCTCTTTTGACCAGGCTCCGGTCCCGCTGCGCGCGGCCTTGCCGCCCTGGGCTTTCTTTTGCCGGGGTTTCAGCCTGAGCCGCCGCGCCGTCGGATCGGAATCGGGTTTTTCCCGGCCCGGGAACCGTTGCGCCCCCACGGTACGCCGTGCTTACGCGGCCTGGGGCGCGATCCGGAAGATCACCGTGTGCAGGATGGTCTCGAGACAGCGCCCGCCCGTGAACAGGGCGACATCGAGCACCACGATATGGTGGCCTTCGCTTTCGAACCGGTCGTGCACCCGGCCGCGGGTCTCCACCACGCACTCTTCCCGTTGGGCGCGATAATTGCGCACCGAACTGGACACGTGAATCCACGGGGGAAGGTCGAAGTTTGCCGCCAGGATGTGATTGGCCCGGCTGAGGAGCCACCCGGGGTGAATGGCGCGCAGGTAAACCGGGTGATGATCCTTGATCTGTTTCTGGCAGTATTCCCAATGCGTGCTGCGCGTGAAGTCGGAGGTTATCGGCGTCAGGGGTTGTCCGGGTTCCAGCCGGTCGAGCGCTATGGCACGCCGCTGTGTGCTCTTTCGGGCCGGGTAGTCGCCGACACCGGGCTCCGGGTCGTTCGGGAGACGGGGGAGGGTCGCGGTGGCCGTGCCGCAGTCGACACCCTGGGGGTTCACCGTCGTGCAGCAGACAGCGACGGTACCCTCGAGGTCGATATCGGAAACGAACCCGCCGACCCGGACCTCCTCGCCGTCGTAAACTGGGTGGACGATTCGGACCTCGGCCGTACCCCGGGCAAGCCAGTCTTCACCGAAGAACTCGACCAGGCTGCGCGACATGTAGGCGTAAATCGAAACTCCCGGGACGACGCAGCCCGTGAACCCGTATCTGCGGGCGTACTCTTCGTTATGAAGAAGGTTTGCCGAATCGGGCTCGTTGTTCAGCGCCCTGACCCGGTACTCGGGAAGGCGCGAACCCACCGTGTACGCCATTGAATCCGCCATGATCGGGACTCGCCCGATCGCCCGTCTGCCCAAAATGCTGAATAGCGCATTTTATAGGAAATGGATTACCCGCGACAGTTGAGAATTCCTCGAACGGATCGGTTCCCGGGTGTCTGAATCGCAGTTCTTCGAAAACCACCCGCCCGCGGCCCGCCGATTTTCATTCGGGCCCCCCCCTGCTCCGGAATTACGGTAAGATGAAGCGCGCGTGGCGGTGGCCGCACCGAACCCTATGACTCCGGAGTGCAGATGGAATTCAGAACCCTGGGAAAGACAAGTCTGAGGGTCTCCCGAGTTTCCATGGGTACCATGACCTTCGGCGGAACCGTTTCGGAAGATCAGTCGGTCCGCATAGTGGACCAATGCCTCGACAGCGGCATCAACTTCTTTGACACCGCGAATGTCTACAACAAGGGACAGGCTGAAACCGCGCTGGGCAAGGCGCTTCGCGGGCGACGCCACCAGATAGTGCTCGCCACGAAGGTGGGGCTCAGGATGGGGGACGAGCCCGAGGATGCCGGGCTCAGCCGTGGCGCGATCCGGAAGGCCATTCACGAAAGCCTGACCCGGCTGGCTACCGACTATGTCGACCTGTACTATCTCCACCGGCCCGATCCCGGCACCCGCATCGACGAAACGCTGGCGGTCATGGACGAACTGGTCAGGGAGGGGAAGGTCCGGTACCCGGCCATCTCGAACTACGCGGCGTGGCAGGCGCTGGAAATGCTGTGGAAGAGCGAAAACCGGGGCTATGCGCCGCCCACGGTGTCGCAGCCGATGTACAACGTCCTCGCCCGGGGGATCGAACACGAGTACCTGCCCTTCTGCCGGCAGTATGGCATCGGCGTTGTCCCGTACAACCCGCTCGCGGGCGGGCTCCTTACCGGCAAGCACCATTTCGAGGCGGGGCCGGCGCCGGGCACGCGTTTCGATGGGAACCGCATGTACCAGGAGCGCTACTGGCACCGCGAGTACTTCGACGCGATCACCAAGCTGGGCGCGGTCGCCGGGAAGGCGGGCCTATCGCTCCTGGAACTGGCCTTCCGATGGCTGCTGTCCCAGCCGGTGGTGGACAGCGTGATTCTGGGTGCCTCGAACATCGATCAGCTCGAGCAGAATCTTGCCGTATGCCGGCAGCCTGCGTTGGACGCCGAAATCCTGCACGAGTGCGATTCCGTCTGGACGGCCCTGCGGGGCGTCACTCCGAGATAATCGCGGGGTCCGTCCGTCTTCACAGCCCTGGTGGACGATGAAGGATTTCTGGGCGCATGCCGCCGCATTCGTGTGGGGACCGGTCACCGTCGTTCTCCTCATGGGAACGGGCGTCTACCTTTCCTTCCGGTTGAGGTGGACCCACATCAGGCGTTTCGGGTTGGCCTGGCGGCTGGCTGCCCGCGGTTCGGCGCCGGCAGCGGACCGGGCGGGCTTGGGCGACATTTCGCCGTGGCAATCCATGATGACGATGTTGGCCGGGGCCATCGGAAACGGCAACATCGCCGGGGTGGCCACCGCGGTCGCGACCGGCGGGCCGGGCGCCATCTTCTGGATGTGGGCGAGCGGTCTGCTCGCGATGGCCACGAAATACAGCGAGGCGGTGCTCGGCGGCATTTACCGGGAACGCCTGGACGACGGGACCACGGGCGGCGGGCCGATGTACTACCTCCGGATCGGTGCCCGTTCCCCGGTGCTGGCGTGGATTTTTGCGCTTGTCGCCGGGATGGCGGCGATGACGACGGGTCCGCTGGCCCAGACCAACTCCATCGCGCTGGTGCTCAACAGCGAGTTTCACATCCCCCGGTGGATCTCCGGCGCGTCGATCGCCGTGGCCGCCTGGCTGGTGGTGATCGGCGGGATCCGCAGCATCGCCCGGTTCGCCGAACGGCTGGTTCCGGTCAAAATCCTCCTGTACGTCGGCGGCAGCCTCTTCGTCATCTGCGCCAACCTGCAGGCGTTGCCGGAAGCGCTCGGGCTCATCTTCCGTCAGGCCTTCACCCCGACCGCGGCGTTCGGGGGCTTTGCCGGCTCATCGGTCCTGCTGGCCGCGCGCCTGGGCGCGGCGCGGGGACTGTATGCCAACGAGGCCGGGCTGGGCACGGCGGCGATGGCCTACGGCGCGGCCCGGAGTCGCGACCCGGTGCGCCAGGGCCTCATCGCCACCGTGGACGTTTTTGTCATCACGTTTGTCACGTGCACCATGAGCGCGCTCGTCGTCACGGTCTCCGGCCAGTGGTCGAGCGGCCTGACCAGCACCGCGCTCGTCGCCTCCGCATTCAACACGAGAATCCCGGTCGTCGGCGGTTGGATCGTCGCACTGAGTTCTTTCCTGTTCGGGTACTCGAACCTGGTGGGATGGTCCTATTACGGCGAGCTCTGCTTCCGGTACATTTTCAGCTCACGGGTGATCCGGCTGTACTCGTGGATTTACTGCGGCTTGATTTTCCTGGGCGCGGTCTCCGACGTCCGGACCGTCTGGGATTACGCCGACACGATGAACGGGCTCCAGATATTCCCCAACCTGTTCGGGGTGCTGTTTCTCGCCCCGCAGGTCGCGGCGCTGACGGCCGAAGCACGCCCTGAAAAACCCTGAACCACAGGGGGCGGGGGCGACACGCCGGCCCGTTCAGCCTCCTCCGTGGCCGGGTTCTGCCGTGGCGTTCCCCAGGAGCCGGCTTGCGCCGTAACCGACCGCGAACGTGATGCCCGTCCCGACGAGGACGTACCAGGTGAAGGCGATTGCGGTGAAATACCACACGCCCAGCATCGTGACGAGGCCGGCCGCCATGCCGACGATGGCCCCGTTCTCATTCGCCTTGCGCGTCAGGACGCCCAACAGGAACACCCCGACCATGCTGCCGTAGGTAATCGATGCGATCGTCAAACCCGCCTCGAGCACCGAGCGCACGCCCCGGGACAGGATGGCGAGAATCACGAGCGCGACGCCCCAGATCACCGTCATCCAGCGTGAAACCAGGAGTTGGTGTGCGGCGCTGGCATTTTTCCGGACGAACGGCAGGTAAAAATCGACGACCGTGGTGGATGCGAGCGAGTTGAGCGCACTGCTCAAGTTGGCCATCGCTGCGGCCAGGATCGCGGCAACCATGATCCCGGATACCCCGTGCGGGAGATGATTCACGACGAAGGTCGGGAAAATCCTGTCCCGGGCCGCCGGGACCGCCTCCTCGGGGTGATACAGGTAAAAGCTGAAGAGCATGACGCCGACCACGAGGAACAAGGCGAACTGGAAAAACACGACCAGGCCGCTCGACAGCAGCGAGATCTTGCTTTCCCGTTCATTCCTGGCCGCCAGCAGCCGCTGCACGATCAGCTGGTCGACGCCGTGGCTCGCGGTGTTGAGAAATGCCCCGCCAATGACGCCGGCCCAGAAGGTGTAGGGGATGCGGTAATCGGCCGCGAAATTCCAGATGACGAACTTGTGCCCGGCGTTGGCCATCACGCCAGACCAGCCGCCCGGAATCAGCCAGAGGATGACGCAGAACGTGATCAGGGTGCCGCCGACGTAGATGGCGAGCTGCACGACGTCGGTCCAGATCACGGCCGTGAGACCGCCCTCGAACGTATAGAGCAGGGTCAGGCCGGAGATGATCAGGATCGACCAGACGTCCCCGGTGCCGAGGACCACGCTGACCACCGTCGCGATCGCCAGGACGCGCACGCCTTCGGCCAGCGCGCGGGTGATGAGGAACATGCTGGCGGTGGCGTGCTTGATTTTCGGCCCGAAGCGCCGCTGCATCAGCTCGTAGGCGGTGTACATCTCCCCCTTGAAGTAGGCGGGTATGAGGACGAGGCAGATGAACACGCGTCCGACCAGGTAGCCCATCACCAGTTGAAGAAATGTCAGGTCCCCGCCGAAGGCTATCCCGGGAGTCCCGATGATCGTCAGGGTACTCGTCTCGGTAGCGACGATCGATAAAGACAAGGCCCAGGGCGGAATCGTCTTGCCGCCCAGAAAGTACGTGTGGATGGACTGCTGTTTCTTTCGGAAATGAACCCCGAACAAGGTGATGGCGATGAGGTATGCGACGACAATGACCCCGTCAACCCAACCAAAGCCCATGCTCCCCCCTGAGGACGCCGTCACGAATATCGCAATTGCTATCGGGATTTCAACGTTTTTGTGGGCTCGGCGCTCCCGGGGCCGGGTTCCGGGGCGCGGGTGGGATTTCCCGGCTGCCGGTGGGCGGCAGTGTGCTATCATTCCAGTTTTTCAAGGAGCAGACTCGCCTGTGAAATCCCCCGTACGATATTTTGCCGCGGTTTTTGTTCTGTGCGTCGCCTATGCGGCCCTGGCCCAGACGCAACCCAAGCCCAAGCCGGCGCCTGCGCGAGCCGCGCCTCCGGCGGAGGCCGCCGCCAAGCCCGCACCGGAGGAGCAGATCCCTCCGGCGGATCCCGATGCGATGTTCCCGGCCGTGGTCGCTCGCGTGAACGGCAAGGCAATCCTCGGGCGTGACCTCGAGCAGCGCATCCAGGGGCAGCTCGCCCCGATCGGGAATCCGCAGTGGGACAAGCTGCGGGACGAGTACAGGCAGGAGCTGACGAGCCAGTCGCTCGGCGGGCTGGTCGCCACCGAATTGCTGTACCAGAAAGCCCTGGCGAGCGGGATCAAGGCTGCCGAAACGGAGGTCCAGGCCGAATTCGCCAAAATCGCGAAAACCTTCTCCTCCGATGCCCAGATGAACGCAAGCCTCGCCGGCCGCGGGCTGGACCGGGCGGCCCTCAACAGGGATATCGAACGATCGCTCGTCGTGAGCAAGTTCATACAGGAATTCGTGGCCAAGAAGATCGCCGTCACCCCCGCCGAAGCGGCCCAGTACTACGGGCAGCACACGGAGGAGTTCCGCCACGAAGAGCTCGCGCGCAGCAGCCACATTTTCATTCAAGTTGCGGCGGGGGCGACTTCCGAGCAGGACCGCATCGCACGGCAGCGCGCCGAGGCCCTGCTCGCCCGGCTCCGGAAGGGCGAAGACTTCGCCAAGCTGGCGAAGGAAAACTCGATGGATGGTTCGGCTTCGCAGGGCGGCGACATCGGATACTCCCCCAAAGGTCAGTTGACCCCCGAGTACGAGGCCGTGGCTTTTTCACTTCCCGTCGGCGGACTGAGCGACGTCGTGAAAACGCCGTTCGGCTATCACATCATCAAAGTGATCGACAAGAAGAAGGCGGGCGTGTCGCCTCTCGAGGAAGTCCGGGACGATCTGGTCAAATTCCTCGGCGACCAGAAAACGGACGGGGAGCTCGAGAAAGTGGTCAACGACCTGCGCACCCAGGCGAAAATCGACGTCTACATCCCGCTGGGCGGGCCGCAGGCACAGCCTACAGCTTCATCCCCCCGTCCATAACGATCGCCTGGCCGGTCATATAGCGCGAATCGTCCGAGGCGAGGTAGAGCGCCATGGCCGCAATTTCCTCGGGCGTCCCCAGCCGCCCCATCGGCTGCCGGGCGATGAATGCCCGCCGCGCCGCCTCCGGGTTGGGCGAACTTGCGATGCGTTGCCGCAGCGAAGGGGTGTCCACCGTGGCCGGGCAGATGCAGTTGACGCGGATGCCCTCTTTGACGAAGTCGATCGCCAGGCTTTTGGTCAAGCCGATGATCCCAGCCTTGCTGACGGAATACACCCCGCGCTGCGCCACACCGGCCACTCCCGCGATCGAGGACATGTTGACGATGCTGCCCGAGCCCTGGCGCTGCATGACCGGGACCGCTTCCCGGCAGAGCAGATACATGGACTTCAGGTTGACGTCGATTGAGCGGTGCCACTGCTCCTCGGTGCAGTCTACCAGCGTGCCGCCGGCGACGATGCCGGCGTTGTTGAAGAGGATATCCAGGCGGCCGAACTGATGCACGGTGCGTTCGACCACGGTGTGGCACACGGCCGGATCCGACAGGTCGCCCGAGGTCTCGACGACAATCGTGTCGGCTTTCTCGAGCTCCTCGGCGAGGGCGGCCAGCGGCTCGGCGGCGATGTCGGCCAGCACGAGCCTGGCACCCTCTTTCGCAAACAGCCTCGCCGTCGCCTCGCCGATGCCGGCGGCTGCGCCCGTGACGATTGCGACCTTTCTGCTCAGCTTCACTTGTGCTCCTGCAGCCGCAAGCGTCATGCAGGGGCCGCCGCGGCCAGCCGGCCCCCGCTCCCGGAGCGGGTCGGTTTGTTATATAGTGGGAGCTCGACGATGCACAACGGGTTTGTGGGGTACTCCCGCCATACCCCGGGTCCTTTGGGCATGCGGCGTGGACCGGGCCGGCCGCACCCGGTCCCGAGATCCGGCTCAGCCGGCGCCTTGACACACACACCACTTATGTCGCTCATTGGGGACGGCGTCGGCCCGCCCACGCCTGCGCTCCCCCGAGGTTTCCAATGACCCGCTATCTCGAGCTCTTTTTGTCGCCGGTCGGCATCCTGACCCTGCTGCTCGGGTTCGGGTTGGCCTTCACGTTCGTGCGCAGGAAGTCCCCCTGGGGCCGCCGGATGCTGGGCGCAGGCGCCGCCGCGTATCTGGTGCTGCTGTGCTCGCCCCTCGCGGAAATACTGGTGCGTGGCCTGGAAAAAGACTATGCGCCGCTGCTGTCTCCGGACCCGGCGTCGGGTGTCAACAGGATCGTGGTTCTCTCCGGTTACGGCGAGGACCGTGCCTCGATCCCCGTGACCAGCAGCCTGTCCGAGCAGACCGTGTTCTGTCTCGTCGAGGGGATCCGGATTTACCGGAGGCTCCCCGGGAGCAAACTGGTGTTCTCGGGCGGGGTGCTCCGCCCCGGCGACCGGCCGGTGGCCGCGCAGATGGGGGATTTCGCCGCGCAGTTGGGCGTGCCCGGCGCCGACATTGTCGTCGAAGGAAAGTCCATGAATACCTTCGAGAACTTGTCCGAAGTGCGCAAGATACTCGGAGGATCGCGTTTCATCCTGGTGGCGGCGGCGTGCGACCTGCGTCGAGCCGTCGCGGTCGCGCGCAAACTGGGACTCGATCCGGTCCCCGCGCCCGCCTACGTGTGGGCACTGCAGGGATACCCGGCGGACGGCTCCCGCTTGATGCCGACCCTGGCCCGCTCCTTCGCCCACCCTTCGCTCGACCGGCTGTCGCGTGTGCAGTGGGCCTGGCATGAGTACCTCGGCTATATCTGGTACCGCATGCTCGGCCGCATCTAGTTGCAGCAATCCATCCGCACGACGCGATTCGAGCACCTCGAAGGCTCTCGAAGATCCTGCCGGAGCCAAACGCGTCCCTTTGGGAGGCCCCCTCAAGCCATCTGCTCTGCGGTTGGTGGCTGACTCGTCCGTTGTTATAATTCCCGTTCCAGTCAGTATGAGGGCCCCGTCTCGGGTCCTCGGGTCCGGCAGCAGCCACCGGGAGGCAACCGTCGCGATGGTGAAAACCACGAGGTGTGTGATGGCGGCGATCACCATCGTGATCGGCGGGGTCTGTGTGCTGTCCCAAACGAATGACAGAATCCCGTTTCCCCAGCAATACCGCAAGTGGTGGCATGTGAAGAGCACGGTAATCGGTCCGCAGAGTGCGAACTTCACACGCAACGGCGGGATCCACCACTTCTATGCGAACGAGAGCGGGATGCAGGGATACCGAACCGGTAGGTTTCCGGACGGGTCGGTTCTGATCGACGATCTGCTCGAGGCGAAGAATATCGACGGGGTGACGACCGAAGGCCCTCGACGCCGGCTTGCCGTCATGATGAAGCAGGCGGCGCGGTACCCGGAAACGGGAGGGTGGGGATTTGAGATCTTCAAAGGCAACAACGATACCGAAGGATCCCTGACGGCGCAGGAGAAAGCGGCCTGCTTTGCCTGCCACCAGAAGGGCCGTGATTCCGTGTTCAGCGAGTTCCGCAAGTAAGGGCCTGTCAAGGAGTGTGAGCAGAAACCTCACTGCGAATGGCTGTGCAATGCGGCCACGTGCTCCTTTTGGCTGAAATAGCAACTTAGATAATTCGCATCACAACCTGAATTGGCGCGCATTACAGGGCTTTCCTCGCCCTCTTCGGCAAGAAACGCCGCGGGTTCAGGGTCGAGTCTTGTCGACTTACGGGGGCAACCGCCGCTATAATCGCCCCATCGCTTGATCCGGCCCTGGAACAGGGTACCGGCCTGGAGGCCCCAATGCGACCTGATGTGACACGACGCGGGTTCCTGAAGAGCGCCATCGGAAGCGCCGCAGCCTTTGAAGCCGCCGCTGCCGCCGCGCCTCTGGTCCAGCCGAGCCGGACATCCGCCGGGAAGCTGGCCGTTGCCGGCGGTACGCCGGTCCGCACGGCGCCGTTTCCTTCCTGGCCCGTGATCGCCGATAACGAGGAAAAGGCATGGATGGGGGTGCTCCGGAGCCGGAAATGGAACCGGCTTGATGGCGGGGAGGTGGCGCAGTTCGAGAGTGTGTGGGCAAGCCGGCTCGGCGCGCGGCACTGCCTGGCGACCGCCAACGGGACGAGCGCCCTCGTTGCGAGCCTGAACGCCCTGGGGGTAGGGCCCGGAGACGAGGTCGTGGTGCCGCCGTACACGTTTGTCGCCACCATCAACGTCGTCCTGATGCAGCACGCGCTGCCGGTGTTTGTCGATACGGACCCGGAGACAATGCAGATCGATGCCAGGAAGATCGAGGGCGCGATCACCGGCAATACGCGCTGCATCATCCCGGTGCACCTGGGCGGCTCTGCCGCCGACCTCGACACCATCCTCGAGATCGGCCGGCGGCGCCGGCTGCCGGTGCTCGAGGATGCCTGCCAGGCGCATTTCGGCGAGTGGCGCAACCGCAAACTCGGCACACTCGGGACGATGGGGTGTTTCAGCTTCCAGGCGTCCAAAAACCTCAATTCCGGCGAGGGTGGCGCTCTGGTCACCGACGCCCCGGAGCTGTACGACATCTGCAGCAGCTTTCACAACCAGGGCCGGGCCGCGCGGGGCGCGGGATTCTCGTACGCGAGAAACGGCGACAACCGCCGCATGACCGAGTTCCAGGGCGCGCTCCTGCTCGAGCAGTTGACCCGGCTGGAGCAGCAGACTGCCGTCCGGGAGCAGAATGCGGCGCGGCTCACCCGGATGCTGAGCCAGATACCGGGAATCACCCCGGCGAAGATGTACGGCGGCTGCACGCGCAACGCATACCACCTGTATATGTTCCGCTACGACAAGGCCCACTTCTCCGGCGTCTCCAGACAGAGCTTTCTCCGCGCGCTGGCTGCGGAAGGCATCCCCTGCTCGGGAGGGTACACACCGCTGACTGACGAGCCTTTTCTCAAAACGACGCTCACCTCGCGGGGTTTCCGGCGTATCTATCCGGCGCGGGAGATCGACGGCCTGTTCGAACGGAACCGCTGCCCGGCAAACGACAAACTCTGCGACGAAGCAGTCTGGTTCACTCAAAACATGCTGCTTGGGCCTTCTGCGGACATGGACCAGATCGCCGAGGCGGTTCAACGGATACAGCAGCAGTCCTCGACCTTGGTGTCGGAGTGACGGCACTGAATGCTCCATTTCATTCAAAGAGGTAACGTATGGCGGACACAACGGGCCGCACGCTCTCGAGCACGCAGAAAGCAATTCTGACGATATTGCGCATCGCCATCGGGTGGCATTTCCTCTACGAGGGCATAGCCAAGCTCTTTACGCCCGGGTGGAGCGCTGCGCCCTACCTGCAGACGTCCACCTGGATTTTCTCGGATTTCTTCCGCTGGATTGCGGCGACGCCGTGGGCCTTGAAGGCCACGGACCTGTTTAACATCTGGGGGCTGAGCCTGATCGGGATCGGGCTCATGCTCGGCGTGGGCACGCGGCTGGTAAGCCTGTTCGGGATTGCGCTCCTGATGATGTACTACCTGGCGCATCCGCCCTTGATCGGGGCGGACTGGCGCCTGCCGTCCGAAGGCCACTACTTCATCGTGAACAAGAACCTGGTCGAACTGCTCGCCCTCGCCTTGTTCGCCGCGTTCCCGACCCATGCGTTCGCCGGCCTCGACCGTCTCCTCGCGGGCCTGCTGCGGCGCGCGCGACGGGACGCTGCCGCGCCCGGTGCGCCGGCGCCCGCCGCCGACGGCAAAGCGCTGTCGCGCCGCGAACTGGTCGGCAATCTGGCTGCGGTGCCCGTGCTGGGAGCCTTCGCCTACGGTGCCTACAGGAAACGCGATTTCGAAACAGTGCACGCGATCACCGGCGCCACCATCACGCTCCAGGAGGCGGCCCTGAAAGACCTCAAGGGCGAACTCCCCGTGGGAACGGTCGGCAACCTCCAGATGACCCGGCTCATCCTCGGTTGCAACCTCATCGGCGGGTGGGCGCACTCGCGCGATCTCCTGTATGTCCCCTCGCTGTTCAAGGCGTACAACACCGAGCGCAAGGTGTTCGAGACCATTGAGCTGGCCGAAAAGGCCGGCGTCACCATGATGCAGCTCGTGAGCGCCCAGTACCCGATGTTCTTGAAGTACGGCAAGCTCGTGTCGAACAAGATGCAGACGATGTGCCAGGTGTATCCGACCGAGAAGGATATGACCACGGATATCGACAAGGCCATCGCCAGCGGCGCGACGACGCTGTATGTGCAGGGCGCGTATGCCGAGCGTTTCGTGAAGGCCGGCCAGCTGGACTTGCTCGGAAAGTGCCTCGACTATATGAAGAAGCAGGGCTATGTCTCCGGGATCGGCGCCCATTCGATCGAGGTCCCGATCGCGGTCGAAAAAGCCGGCCTCAACCCGGACTACTACGTGAAGACCATGCACCACGACCGCTACTGGTCCGCGCACCCCCGCGAACAACGCCAGGAGTGGTCCATCGACGGCAACCGCTCTCAGGATCACAACGGTTTCCACGACAACATGTTCGACCTCTTCCCCGAGCGCACGGTCGAGTTCATGGCCACCGTGCAAAAACCGTGGGTGGCCTTCAAGGTCCTCGCCGGAGGCGCCATTCATCCCCGCGACGGTTTCCAATACGCCTTCGACAACGGCGCCGATTTCATCTGCGTCGGGATGTTCGATTTTCAGATAGTGGAGGACGTCAACATCACGCTGGAGGCCCTGTCGAAATGCGGGCAGAGGCGCACGCGCCCCTGGGTAGCCTAGGGAGCGCGGGCAAGCCGTGTCGCGCGCTCTTCTTTTCATCGCCGTCGCCTGGGCCCTCATAAGCGCAGCCTGCTCGTTGCGGCCGTCAGAGCCGGCGACCGAGTCCTTCACATCGATGGGGACGATCGCGTCTGTTTCGGTCGCCGACGAGTACCGGGACGACCTCGGACCGCTCACGGGGCACATAAAGCTCACCTTTCGCCGGCTCGAGAGCCTCTTCACGACCTACCAGCCCGACAGCGAGATTTCGCAGCTCGGACGAGAGGCCGGCCTCTCCCCGGTGGCGGTCTCCGAGGACACGGTGCGCATCCTCGAGCTTTCACGACATTACAGCGACCTGACGGGCGGGGCATTCGACGTCACGGTCGCTCCCCTCGTGCGGCTTTGGGGTTTCGGCGTGCGCCCCCCCACGAACCCTCCCGAGGCTGCGGAGATCAGGGAGCAGCTGCGCCTGGTCGACTATCGCCGGGTTGCATTGGGCCCGCGAACCGCGTGGGTGCCGGCCGGCATGAGCATCGACCTGGGGGCCATCGGGAAGGGGTATGCCGTCGACCGCGGATTCGAGCTGCTCCGCGAGACCCGCGTGAAAGCCGCGATGCTGGATCTCGGCGGCAACATCAGGGTGCTCGGGCAGGCCCAACCCGGCGCAGACTGGACGATCGGGGTGCGCGACCCCTTCGATCGGGGCACGCTGGTCGGAAAACTCCGTCTGCCGGATGGGATGGCGGTGGCCACGTCGGGCAATTACGAGCGCTATGTCGACATGGGCGGCCGACGCTATGCACACATCATCGATCCCCGAACGGGCTTGCCGGTCGAGGGGATGGCGGGCGTCACCGTGATCGCACCCGACGCCACCACCACCGACGCGCTCTCTACCGGACTGTTCGTGCTCGGAGTCGAGGCGGGCACGAAGGTGCTTCGGGGTGTGCCGGGCGCTGCGGCCCTGTTCGTCCCCGACCGCCAACCGGTCGAACTCTGGCTGACACCCGGGATGGAAGGATTCTTCCAGCCGGTCCCCGAATATGCGGGGGCGATACGGCACGTCGGGAGCGCCGGTTCCCGGTAACCCGGTCGGGACGCCGTGCCTGCGGATTTCAGGGTCAGGGCCGCGACCCGGTCCTCACGTTCCCGCGGCCGGCACGTCAGGAGGCTGTTGCCGTCGGCTTTTTCAGCTGGACCCGAACCCGCGGCCGCCGCCTCCCTCCGTTCCTCGGCACGTATCCGAACTGCGCCAGCGCCTCGACCACCTTTTTGCGTCCGCGGTGCAGCCGGTTGACGACATTCTGGTAGCGCACCGGATAAAGGCGGGCGGCAATCTCCCCGGTCGCCATACCGGCGAGGAGCAACTGTACGGCCTCACGTTCGCCGCAAGTGAGGCCGCCGAGGATGCCGGTGATCAGGGCACGGAGTTCCGCATGGCGCAGCCTGGCCTCGGGCGTCTGCAACCCCGCCCGCAGGCTCGAGGCGCTCCCCTCGTGGGGGGCGAAGTCATGCAGGGGTGCGGAGCGTCGCGCCTTACGATAGTAATTGCCCACTTTGTTCCGGAGAATCCCCAGGCTCCAGACCAGGAGCCCCTTCTCGAGCTCCAGGTCCACTCCCCTGGTTGTCATTGTGAGAAACGTTTCCTGCACGAGGTCTTCTGCGTCTTCGGCATTCGCCACCCTCAGTTCGCTCAGCTTCCTCAGCACGGCACGAATGCGCGACAGCTCGTCGTCAGGCCAGTCCTGGAGCTTTGCACTCCGGCGGTAACCCGCAGCGGCCGTTTCCCTGACGTGTAACGCTTGCGAACGGACGACGACATAGGAGTAGTACACACTCAGCCCCTCCGAACGAAGTTGTTATGAGCGAGCCAATGGCTGCAGGTAACGTGGTGGTTCGAAGATGGCTCGAATGGTCAGCAGAGGAGCTGAGGAAGGGGTAAGGTCAAATTAGATCCTGACCGTGCGAGTGTCAAGAGCAATGTTAGGAATCCCCGATGAGTCGGCGGCCACCCGCACAGCGGGTGGCCGTGGAATGCGCGGCGACGCGCTTTGGGGTCGGCGCCTGGCCCGCCCCTTGGCCGGTGCCAGGCCATCCGACAACCGGGCGCCGCACTTGTCTTTCGGCTCTGATTTTTCGCGGCTTCCCGATTAAGGCCGGGGAGACATCGTTGAGGGGGCGGGCCGGAGCGCGTTGGCCGCGAAGTAGCCGGGGCGGGCGGAAATCTGCGCTCCGGGTGCGTCTACGGAGACTTCGATGTGCCGGTAGCTGCCGTCCTTGACCGTGTTGGTGGAGATGTACCCGAGCGTGTACTGATTCCGCAGTTCTTCGTCCACCTCGGCATAGACATTGTCGAGTTGCCCGAAGTTATTGGGATACAGCACGCGGCCGCCCGTCTCGTAGGCCAGCTTCCTCAGCGCGAGGTCGGCCTGGACGAACATTTCCTGCGGGATGTTGTTGTAGTACCCGGCCTGGCTGTACTGGTAAGTGAGCATCTGGCGCACCGCTTCGGTCTTGCTCACTACGTAGACTGCCGCCTCAGATTGGATCGCCGCGTTGAGCGCCTGGGCATAGGTCGTCGAGCTGTTGTTGTCCAGCCCGTCGCTCATGATGATCACGGCCTTCTTCTCCTTGATCCCG
The DNA here is from genome assembly GCA_963773605.1 of uncultured Acidobacteriota bacterium. GTDB lineage: Bacteria > Acidobacteriota > UBA6911 > UBA6911 > UBA6911 > CAVZBT01. The sequence continues at coordinate 1,117,482 of CAVZBT010000012.1, read as the reverse complement.
CTGAGCACTTCGTTTGAGACGACATACAAGGCGTCCCACAGGTTCGTATTGTCCTTGCAGTAGACCGACGTCAGGACCGGGTCAATGCGGTCGAATTTCCGTCCCCAATCCATTTTCAACCGCGTTTCGGTGTTGAAGGTGACCAGTGCGAACAGGTCCTCGGGCTTCAGATGCTCCGCGAACTTCTTCGTCGCATACTTGATCGAACCCCACTCCGAGCGCACGCTGCCGCTGATGTCGAGGACGATCGCGATCCGGGTAGGCACGCCTTCCTGGGCGAACAGGAGGATCTCCTGATCCTCGCCCTCCTCGGTGATCCGGAAAGCGCTCTGGGGCAGCCCCTTGATGAACCCGCCGCCGCCCTTCCGAACCGTCACCGGAACGGTCACCATGTTGACTTCGACGCCAATCTTGAAGCCTTCCTGGCCGCCCGTGCTCTTCTGCCCGGTCTGGGACGGTTGCTGTTGAGGCGCCGGCGCCTGGGGTGCGGGGGGCTGCTGCGCGCGGGCGAAAAAGCCGCAGCAGAACAGGGTCGCTGCGGCGCACACCGATGCCAGTTTGATCGTTCGGTCGCTGTGATGTCCTGGGACCAACGGATTACCTTTCACGGAGGGCGGCAGGGAGTTTCTGATAGATCCCCCCAAAACCCCCGTTGGACAGAATTACTATGAAATCGCCCGGGCGAGCTTCTTCGCGGACTTTGTCGATTATACCGTCCACCGTCCCGAGATTCCAGGCAGCGCGGCCGCGGGCCCGCAGATCGTCGATGAGGCGGTCAAGGTCGAGTCGCTGCCCGTCGGGCACCTTTTCGGGTTTGAAGAGCGCCGGAACGGCAATACAATCCGCGAGCGCGAGCGCCTCGGCGATTTCGCCCTGGAAGACGTTCCTGCGGCTGGTGGCCGAGCGCGGCTCATAGATCGCCCAGAGCCTCCCGGGTTGGAAGGTCTCGCGGATGGTGCTCAGCGTTTCGCGCACCGCGGTCGGGTGATGCGCGAAGTCCTCGTAGATCCGGATCCCGGCTGCCTCCTCCCGGAACTGCAGTCGGCGTCGGACTCCTGCAAAAGACTCCAGCCCGTCCTTGATGTCGTCCTCCGCCACCCCGATCTGATGCAAGACCGCGGTAGCAGCCAGGGCGTTGCGTATGTTGAACCGTCCGTAAAGTGCCATGCGGATCCGGCGGAACAGTTTTCCCGGTACATTATGTCGAAGGTACCGCGTGCGCCGTCGACGCCGATGTGGTGCGCGGTCCAGTCGAACGGCCCGGCGATCCCGAAGGTCTCCTTGCGGCAGAGCGATTTTGCGCTCACCTCGACGGCGTGGGCGCTTTCCGCTCCGACGGCGAGATAGCCGCGTTCTGGAATGAGATTGACGAAGCGTCTGAACTGGAGCTGGATCGCATCCAGGTCGGGGTAGATATCGGCGTGGTCGAACTCGACGTTTCCGATGATGGCCACGCGCGGAAGGTAGTGCAGGAATTTCGGGCCCTTGTCGAAGAACGCGGAATCGTACTCGTCGCCTTCGACGACGAAGTGGGCGCCTTCGGCCAGCGCATAACTCGATTTGAAGTTCTCGGCGATCCCCCCGATGAAGAAACTCGGGTCGAGGCCCGCGGCGTGCAACACCCACGCGAGGATCGAGGTGGTGGTCGTTTTGCCGTGGGTTCCGGTCACCACGACGGATGTCTTCTGGCGCAGGAAGAATTCCTTCAGGGCTTCCGGAAAAGACGTGTACGGCACGCCAAAGTTGAGGACGTACTCTATTTCGGGGTTTCCGCGGGACAGGGCGTTGCCGATGACGACGAGGTCGGGTTCGGGCTGGAGATTGGACAGGTTATATCCCTGCGACACGCTGATCGCCTTCTGCGCGAGAAAATCGCTCATCGGCGGATAGATGCCTTCATCCGAACCGGAAACGGCATACCCCGCGTCTTTCAGCATGGCGGCCAGCGACGCCATGCCGGTGCCGCAAATACCCACCAGGTGAATGTGCATGGTCTTGTCGGGTCGCTGCATGCCGCCGATTTGACCACAGCCGCGTTCGGGAAGCCCAGTAAAATCGGCCTGCTTCGGCGTTTTTGATTCGGGCGCCGGTGTGGTAAAAAGAAGGCATGGATTTTCTCCCGATGCTCAACGCGCGCATTCCGCGCGAGGAGCGCAAGATCGAGCAGATCTGCCGCAACTTCGACATGGATTGCGTCGATCTCGACCACCGGGCCTGCTGGGAAGGCGCCCGCGGGATCATGCCGTGCTGCGGCCTCGAGGTCGAGTTCGAAAAGGTGCGGGGTATCTGCCCCTTCCTGTGGCTCCGGCAGGTTGGTTAGGGCGGCGTACTATTGCGGGCGATGCCGGGCTTCCTGAAGACGGCGCTCGATGACGCTGCGCAATCTGGCGGTCAATGCCGGCGGCGTGGCGCCGCAATCGCCGGGCATGATGGGCGCCAGGTACTCCACCCTTACCTTTCCCGGGCGGGGAAACCACATGCGCCTGTTCCAGACGGCTGCGCCGCCATGCACGACCACCGGCAGGATCGCGGCCCCGGTCCGCAGCGCCAGCCGAGCGGCCCCCGGTTTGAAGTGCATCAGGCCGCCGTCGGGCGAGCGTCCCCCTTCGGGGAAAATCATCAGGGCCTCGCCTTTCCGGAGCACGCTCAGGGCGAGCTTGAATGCGCTCGATTCGGGGTTGTCGAGGCTTACCGGGAAGGCCCCGAACCATCGGAATATCCGTCCCGCCACCGGTATTGCGAAGATCCTGTCCCAGGCCATGAAGCGGAGCGCGCGGTAGACCCGTACGGCGACCCAGAACGGGTCGAAATACGTCACGTGGTTAGCCACCAAAATGAGCGGCCCCGACTTGGGGATGCGCTCCATGCCGGTGTGTTCGATCCTGAACAGCACACGCATGAGGAGCAGCAGGGTGCCGCGGAGCAGCGTGACATGGAAGGTGTCGCGTCCCTGGTCGAGCATGCGGCGTTACCCGGGCGGCAGGGCCAGGCCGTCGCCGGCGGCATTCTGGGTATTCTGCGCCTTGATCGCATACAGCAGGATCACGCCGCTGGCGAGCATCATGACCGGGGCGATCAGGGTCGCGCGCAAAAGACCGACCCGATCCGAAATCATGCCGATGACCGGCGGCGATATGGCGTCCCCGAAGGCATGGATGAAGAAAATGTTGACGGCCATTGCGGTCGCCCGTATGGCCGCCGGGACGCACCCGAGCAACACGGCGTTCAAGGGGCCGGTGTTGAGGAAGAGGAAGAACTCGGCCAAGAAGATGGCGGGCAGAAAGACGGCGGGGTTGCGCGACGTGAGCGCCACTACCGCGACGGGCGCGCCCGCAAGCATGCAGACCCCCGACACCCACAGATAGGAATTCCGGGTGTAGCGCAGGAGGTAATCGCCCAGGAATCCCCCGGTGAACGTGCCGAGGAACCCGGCCACGACGGTCATCGCGCCGAAGATCTCGTTGGCGCGGGAGGTCGTCATGCCGTCGTACCGCTCCAGGAAGGCCGGCACCCAGCCGACGAGCCCGCCGAGCGCAAACGTGTAGGCGACGAAGCCGAGCGTGACGACCACGTAGCGTCGATTGTGCCACAGCATCCCGTAGGTGGCGGCGAGGCTCGGGGGGGTCGCGCCGCCGGCGGGCGCGGCATCCATGGCTCCGCGGCGCGGTTCCCTCATCGTGAGCGCAAGGAGCGCAAACAACAACCCCGGCAGCCCCACGATGAAGAAGGCGGAGCGCCAGCCGTGCGTGGCCGAGAGCAGGCCTCCCAGCACGAAACCGAGCGCGCTCCCGACCGGCGTGGCCGCGTAGAACACCGCGAGGGCCCGGCCCCGGCGTTGCTCGGGATAATAGTCGGTGATGATCCCTGGCGCCACGGTCGCGTAACTCGCTTCCCCGATGCCGACCACCGAGCGGGGCAGCAGCATCTGCCAGAAGCTCCGGGCCATGCCGGCACCAGCCGTCGCCACGCTCCACACCGCGACGCCGGCGGCGATCAGGTACTTCCGCGTGAACAGGTCGCCCATGCGGCCGAACGCGGGCGACGTGATGGAGTAGGTGATCATGAAGGCCGAGAGCGTCCACCCCAGCTGGGCGTCGGTGAAGCCTAGCTCCCGCTTGATCGGCTCGAACACCGCGGCCAGCACGTATCGGTCGATGTAATTGAGGAAGTTGATGGCAGTCAGGATTGTCAGCGCAATGCGGGCGTCTCGCGCCCCGACGGTTTTCGGCATGCATTTCACCCGCGATCAGTTCGCCGTTCGCGGTGTCAGTTCGAAGTTTGGGTCCACTGTGAACTGATCCGCGAACTTATCCTGTGAGCTGATACTTCAGACTGTTTCAATCGGCGTCCAGCTTCTTTGCCCGCTCGGATCTCAGCTGGGGCACCAGGTCGACGAGCTTGCGGAGGTCGATGCCCGCCAGGCTTTCGATCATGGGGGGGAGTTGGGCCATGATGTTGGCGATGTCGTGCGTCAACTTGCCCGCGCCGGTACTGTTGCCGTCGGCGCTGACGATGGTGATGGACTCGGTTTTGCCGAGCGGCTCGGCTATGGCCTTGGCTATTTCCGGCAGCGCCTGCAGGATGAGTTGCGCGACGGCGGCCTCGTTGTACTCCTTCCACGAGCCCGCCTTCTTCGCCATGGCCTCGGCTTCTGCCGCTCCTTTTAGGGCGATCACGTCTGCTTCCGCCGTCCCGGTGGCCTTCACGACATCCGCCTGGGCCAGGCCTTTGGCCCTCTGGGCTTCGGCCTGTCCGCGGGCTTCCGCCTCATACCTGAAACGGGTGGCTTCGGCTTCGGTCTGAATGCGGTAACGCTCGGCGTCGGCCAGCCGTTTGACGGTGGCTTCGAGCTCTTTCTCCCTGCGCAGGATCTCCCGTTCCTGCACCGTGATCTGCTGTTCCTTCTCGACCACCGCGACCTGCACCTCTTCGCGTTTCAGCGACTGGTTCGTCTTATAGCGTTGCAGGTCGTAGGCCAGGTCTGCCTGGGCCTTGGCCTCGTTGGTCGAGGCGTCGAACGAGGCTTTCTGGAGCAGGTAGTTCTTCTGAGCTTCGGCGATCTGGGTTTCGGCCTGGAACTTGGCGATTTCGCCGGCCTGCCGCGCCATCGCGGACTTGATGGCGGCGTCGCGGTCCGCCTCGGCCTGCGCGATGATCGCATCGCGCTTGACCTCGGCGGTTCTCGGTTTGCCCAGCGCTTCGAGGTAGCCGTGGTTGTCCCGGATGTCCTTCATGGTGAACGAAACGATCAGCAGCCCCATATTGGCCAGGTCCGAGACCGCCACCTCCTGCACCGACGAGGCGAACTGATCGCGGTTCTTGTAGATGTCCTCCACGCTCATGGTGCCGATGATGGCCCGGAGGTGGCCTTCGACCGTCTGCAGCGCAATCTCCTGGATCTGCTGCGGGGTCTTGCCCAGGAACTGTTCGGAAGCGGTCCGGATGGACTGTTCGTCGCCGCCCACCTTCACCTGGGCAACGCCGTCCACGATGATGGGCACGCCCGGCTTCGTGTAGACTTCCGGCGTGGTGATGTCGAGCGTCATGATTTCCAGGCTCAGAAGGTCGACTTTCTCGACGAGTGGCAGGATGAAGGCGCCGCCGCCGCGGCGGATACGGAACCCCACCTCGTCGACGCGCCCGTCGGGTATTTTGATCTTGTATTTCCGACCCGAAATCACCATGACCTGGTTGGGCCCCACCTTCTTATAGCGCCGCGCGACCGCGTAGACCGCCAGGATGAAGGCGAGGGCCAGACCGACGATGACCAGCGCAAGGTTGAATTCACTGAACATGACTGCCTCCCGAACCGGACCGAGTCGGCGCCATGTCTGCCGGGCGCGCGGCTCGATGCGAATGTTCACCCCGGCAAGTCAGTGCGCCGCCGGCTTCCCGGACGCGTGGTCGATGTCGGACGCGGCGAGCTGGCTTTGCACGTAGTAGACGTTCCCGACCACGCGGACGACCGTGACCGGCGTCTTGCGCCCGATGGCCCTGCCGTCCACCGAACGCGCCGGGCCGGAGATCCGCGTCCCTTTCACGATGATGGCGACCTCACCGGTGCCGTCCTCGGGAATCGGCGTGATGATCTGGACGACGCGCCCCACCATGTCGTCCAGGGAGAACTCGCTGCCGGCCTGGGTATTTCGAAAGAGCAGGGTCAGGACGCCGAACGTGCCGGCGCTCAGCACGAACCCGGTCAGGATCGCGACGACCACCCCCTTGCCCATGGGGAGCTGGAAGTACGAGTTCGCGAGCATCCCGCCGCCGCCGAACCCCGTCAGGAAGGTCGACAGGACAGTCGGGCTGAGCGGTGTGATCGGGAGGTCGGTGCCCACGTCCATGTGGGTGTCGCCGGCATCCCCTCCGAAGAGGTGCCCCGCCAGCCCCACCATCAGAGCGTAGCCGAGGCCGATCACAAAACTCAGGAAATAGATGATTCCGACGGACATGAGTCCTCCGCGGCCGCAGATCGAATTACCCGTTCCTGCCCGATTCTATTCGAAATCCTCCGCCGTGAGTACGAAATGTCACCGCAGCCGCCCGGCTATGCCCGTGCGCAAAAAAACCACAAGACCCTCGCGCGGACAGGCAAGGTACGCGGAGAGCTCCGGAACTATCCTTTGAAACTGAAGGCTCCCGGTTCCTGGCCCTGCGCGGCTCACGACCCGCATTTCCCCCTCCGCAACGCCGGGAGGCCGGAACCCCGCCAATTTGACTAGCCCCGGTCTTTGAGCTAACGTTTATGCCGGGTGGGTACATGACACAGGATTTTCCGCAGACGCTCCGTGAGCTGGGGCAGAGTCCCTATGCTGAAGCGCTTACGAACCGCCGCAGCGTCAAGGACGAGATGCGCGCCAACCTCCAGTCCATGCTGCGCGGCAACGACACGATTTTTCCCGGCATCGTGGGCTACGACGAGACCGTGGTGCCGCAGATCGTCAATGCCATCCTGAGCCGGCACAACATGATACTGCTCGGGCTGCGCGGGCAGGCGAAGAGCAGGATCCTGCGCTCCCTCGTTCGGCTGCTGGACGAGTGGATCCCGGCCGTGGCGGGGTGCGAGATCCACGACTCTCCCCACGGGCCGATCTGCAGCGCCTGCCGCCAGCGGCTGGCGGAAATGGGCGACGACCTGCCGATCCGCTTCCTGCACCGCGACGAGCGCTATGTCGAAAAGCTCGCCACTCCCGACGTGACGATCGCCGACATGATCGGGGACGTCGACCCGATCCGGGCCGCCAAGGGCGGGCTCAACCTCTCCGACGAACTGACGATTCACTACGGCCTGCTCCCCCGCGCCAATCGCGGCATCTTCGCCATCAACGAGCTGCCCGATCTCGCGGGGAAAATCCAGGTCGGCCTGTTCAACATCCTTCAGGAAGGGGACGTCCAGATCAAAGGATACCCGATCAGGCTTCCCCTGGACGTCGCGATGGTGTTTTCCGCCAACCCGGAGGACTACACCGCCCGCGGCAAGATCATCACGCCGCTCAAAGACCGGATCGGTTCGGAAATCCGGACGCACTATCCGGCGACCCTTGAAGACGGCATGGCGATCACGCACCAGGAGGCATGGACCAATCGCGACAGCGAAAGGCTCTGCCACATCCCGAGGTTCGTCGCCGAGATCGTCGAAGCGGTCGCCTTCAACGCCAGGAAAGACCCGAGGGTCGACAAACGCAGCGGCGTGAGCCAGCGCCTGTCGATCACCTGCCTGGAAAACACCGTCTCCAATGCCGAGCGCCGGGCCTTGCTGCACCGCGAGAAATGCGTGACCCCACGGGTCGGCGACATCTACTCGGCGATTCCCTCGCTCACCGGGAAATTCGAACTCGAGTACGAGGGCGAATTGCGCGGCGCCGACAACATCGCGCGGGACTTGATCCGCGCGGCCGTCGGGGAAGTGTTCCAGCGCTACAACGAAGGAGCCGACTACCAGCACATCGTCGACTGGTTCGATCTCGGCGGGACCCTGCGGATCGGCGGCGATTCGTCCACGGCCGAGTGCTCGGATCACTTCCGGTCGATCCAGGGCCTGAACGACAAGGCCGACGCGCTGTTGGGCAAGGGCGAGCATTCGAGGGAGGAGCGGACCGCGGCCGCCGAGTTCATCCTCGAGGGGCTCTACGCCCTGAAGAAGATCAACCGGACCGAAGACCGTTTGTTCCACGCCGCGGAAAAACGCTCCCGCGAGACGTATTTCGAGGATGCGGGCGAAAACCGGAAGAAGTGGAACTGACCGTCCCCGAACTCCGGAACCGGCGCCATCGGGAACGGGTGCCCGCCGACGCCGCAAGCCAAGGTGGCTGGTGCAGTATGCGTTCGATCACGTACTCAAAGTACTCCGGCGAAGACTGGGATTCCCTCAGCCTCGAGGAGTTGCTTAACAAGCTCTCGGATTTCCTCCTGCAGTCCGGATTCAACAACCCTTATTTCGACGAATACAGGAACTCCGATCGCGACCTGCAGGCGCTGCACGACGCCATCCTGAACGCGCTGATGCGCAGCGAGCTTCTGCCGGACGACATGCTCGCCGAGGCCGAAAAGGACCAGAACGGCGAGGGATCGGAGGATTCCGAGCTCTCGAAACTGATCGCTTACCTCACGCAGCGCCTCAGCGACGAGGGATACATCCGGATCAACAAACGCAAGAAGCCGGTCACGGGCAAAAAGGGGCGGGTGCCGGCCGAAGGGCAGGTCAAGTTCGAGCTGACCGACAAGGCGCTGGATTTCCTCGGCTACAAGACGCTCAAGAACCTGCTGGCCTCGTTGGGCAAGTCGAGCTTCGGCCGTCACGACACCCGGGACCTGGCCACCGGCGTCGAGTCCAGCGGGTCGACGAAGCTGTACGAGTTCGGCGACGTGCTCAACCTGGACGTCAGCGGCACCATCCTCAACGCGATCCGGCGCGAGGGGCTGAAGGTCCCGATGGAACTCGAGTACTCCGACCTGCAGATCCACCAGTGCGAATACCAGTCGTCGTGCGCCACCGTCCTGATGCTCGACTGCAGCCACAGCATGATCCTGTACGGCGAGGACCGCTTCACCCCGGCCAAGAAGGTGGCGCTGGCGCTCTCCCACCTGATCCGCACGCAGTACCCGGGCGACACCCTCCACGTCGTGCTTTTCCACGACTCGGCCGAGGAGATTCCGCTGAGCCGGCTGGCCCAGGTGCAGGTCGGACCCTTCTACACGAACACCCGCGAGGGGCTGCGGCTCGCCCAGCGCATCCTGGCGCGCGAGAGCAAGGACATGCGCCAGATCGTCATGATCACCGACGGCAAGCCGTCGGCCGTCACCGAGCCCGACGGGTCCATCTACCGGAATGCGTTCGGACTCGACCCCTACGTCGTGGGGGCGACGTTCAAAGAGGTGAGCCAGTGCCGCCGCTCGAACATCCTGATCAACACCTTCATGCTGGCGCGCGATCAGGACCTGGTGGCCTTCGTACGCAAAGTCACCGAGATCTGCCGCGGCAAGGCCTACTTCACCACCCCGAGCTCGCTGGGCCAGTACATCCTCATGGACTACATGAGGAAAAAAGTACAAAAAGTCCACTGATACACGATTATCTTTGATGTTGCGGACGGGCGCTGAGCTTCGCTCTGCACCTCCGGGACCGTGGGTCGGACTCAGCCAGGCCGTCCTTCCGTGCTCTTCGGTGTGAGACAAGAGCGCTACAGAACAAGCCCTTGTCTTCGGGATTGCGCAGGTTGCACCCGCCTCCTTCGGGAGCTATACTCTGGATACTTGAGCGGCACCGGCTATCCTCGGGGGCTGGGGCTTCAGATGCACACGATCACAGTATTTCCTCGATAACTGCTTAGTCCACACTGTCCGCGCCCGCCCAGAGCCGCTTTCGGGTCGCCCGCCATTGTTACACGTATTCTCATGCACTCGCTCGCTCATCGGTCTCGGGATCCTCCGCGGACAAGTGATCGTCCCTGCGTAGGAAGATGGGGGCACCTTGACGCGCCTGGACGCGACAGCAACGGTTGCGCACACCCAGACCCACCGCAGCGTGAGTGAGGAGGCTCAGGACGAGCAACTTCCGTAGGGGCCGCTGGGCCGGGGGCGCGCCGTGCCGTCCCCGAAGGGTGTTCTATTCGCGGGCGCTGCCGGTTGGAAACCTGCGGTGGCGTGCGCCGCAGCCGGGCGCGCGCGTCGGACCGGCATATGCAAAAGCACCGAATCCGGCACGACGGCATGCGGGTCGTGATCGATGACGAGAAATGCATTCATGCGGCGCGCCGTCAACGCCAACTTCGTGAATCTCGCGCAGTACGGGGACCCGACTTGGCCAGGTGCAATCCGGGAAGTCCGAATCAACGATGTTCGCGCGCGCGACAAGGTCCAGGAAGGGAAGCGGATCCCATGCCGCACTCCGCACTTGGGTTGCGGCCGCGGCCGCGCCGTGCCTTCCGTGGCTGCCTTTTGATTTTCGGCGCGCCCAACCCCCGAGACCTCACCTCAGGCGTCAATACCGGCGGTGATCGAGGGCGGTGACGTCGTCCTCGATGCGGATCTTCTCGATGCGGTCGCCTGCGATAAGGCGTTCGACGACCGCCATCCCGCTGATCACGTGGCCGAAGCAGGTGTAGCCACCGTCCAGCTGGGGCTGGGGGGCGAGCGTGATGAAAAACTGGCTCCCGCCGGTGTCTTTGCCCGCCAGTGCCATCCCCAGGCTCCCCTGCCCGAACGGCCTCATGTTGATTTCGCAGCGAATCGAGTAGCCGGGGCCTCCCTCCTGATCGTTGCGCGGGTCCCCGCCCTGGACGACGAAGAACGGCACGACCCGCATGAAGGTGAGGCCGTCGTAGAACCGCCGCCGGGCGAGCGCAATGAAATTCGCGACCGTGAGGGGGGCGTCATGCCGGAAGAGCTCGATCTCAATGGTCCCGCGGCCGGTTTCGATAATGGCGACGGTCCGTTCCTGGCGGTATGCGGCCAGCAGGTCGTAGGTGATGTCGGTGGCGCTGGTCTCGGCGGGGCCAAGGTCGAACGACGCGTCGTTGCGGCCAGCGGCCCGCAGCAGGCGCAGCGCGGCGATCCGGGCGGTGCGCGAGCGGTCGTGCAATGCCGTTTCCAGCGTCCGGGCCACCTCCGGTTCCGCGACCCAGGGTTCGAGCCGGCTCAAGAGCGCCGTCTTGGTCTCTGCGTCCTGGCTGGCAGAAATCCTGTTGTAGGCGTCCAGGACCGGCAGCCACGGTTTGGGGGCGCCCTGGTGCGGTTGGTAGGCCACGAGGGCCGAGCGGACGATCGGGCCATCGTGCGACTGGAGAAAGCTGCCGACGATGTCGTCCAGGTCGGGCGCATGGGTCTTCGCCAGGGCCTCCAGCACGGTCGGGACTGCCAGGAACCCGGCCGACGTCCCGCTTCCGTCGAACGAACCCCGGAGAATCGCGTGCAACTCCAGGGTAGCGCCGGCGCCGCCGAGTTCTCCCAGGGCCCGGGCATAAGACCGGAGCGCCGGGGGGCTTGAGAAGCGGTCCCGGGTCGCGATCCTGAAGAAGCGGTCCGGCTCGGAGCGCAGCACTTTTGCCAGCGCAACGATCGCCGCGCTTGACGCGGGGCCCGTCAAGCGGACCAGGGCTTCAAGGGTGGGGACCGCGTCGGGCGACCCGAGTTCTCCAAGGGCTGTTGCGGCCTCCACGGAGAAATTCGTCTGTTCGGGGGGCGCAGCGCCTCCCTTGATCTGCGCCAACGCGCGGGCTATGGGCTGCACGGCGGCAGCCTCGCGGAGCATGCCGCACGCCTGGACCGCGCAAACGCGGACGGCAAGGGGCTGCCGGTTGTGCAGCAGCGGGATCAGCAGCGGCACGGCCTCCGGGTTGCCGCAGATTCCCAGCCCGCGCGCGGCATGGGCTCGCACTGCAGCGTGCGGGCTGTCGAGCAGGGCGCGAAACACCGGGAACGCGGCCCGGTCGCGCAGTCTGAACAGTGCGTGCGCCGCGCGCCACTGGATCTCCGGATCGTCCGACAGGGCCAAATCGCGGAGTGTCTGCAGTTCCCCCGCGGCCTTGAGGCGCATCAGGGCGGTGACGGCGAAATCGGCGTAGGCGCGACCCAGGGGGGCCCGGTCGCGCGGCAGGGACCGCAGACGCCGGCCGATTTCGGCGCCGTCGGCCTCCGCGCCGGCCCTTCCGAGGGCTTCGACGGCCCGCATGCGGACGGCAGGCGCCGTGTCGTCCAGGCGCCGGCGCAGTTGCAGGATCGACTCGGGACGGAGCGGCCTCCCCTCGATTTGCCGCGTGTCCCGGTCCTCGATCTCACCGATGGCGAAGGCGGCCGCGGCCCTCAAGGCGGCGTCCGCCGAATCGAGGGCCTGGTAGAGCAGCGGCAGGGCTGCGGGATCGCCGATCCGGCCGAGGGCAACGGCGCCCCACTCCCGTCCGTCTGGAAACGTCGGGGACAGAAGAGCGCGCTCGAAGAATCCGTCGCGCCCGATCTCGCGGCGATCGGATCTCTTGAGCATCTCGGCGAAGAGCCTGTTGTGCGCGATTTCGTCCGGGAGCAGCTTGCGGCGCCCGCAGGACGGCGTCCCCGCGCACAGGAGGATCAAGATCAGCAACCCCGTCGATTTCCGCATCGTGTGTGTGGAGCGGCCGGCGCCGGTCCGGCACGGCCCTGAGACCCGCGCGGTTTGGCAGACACCCCGCGGCGGCAGCTCTGCGGGAATACGACCGGGCCGGGGTCGCGTCACTGATATTTGAGGCCGGTGATTTCGATTTCAAGCCTCTTGGGGTTCCACAGTTGCTCGACCGACTCGATCCCCACCGAAAACGTCCTTTTTTGCATCGGAGCGAGCGGCTTGCTCCCGAGGCCCAGGCCGGGCCGGATCGGTGTCGCAATCCGGTCTTTCGAGAATTTGCCGTAGAGATCGTACAGTGTGATGTGCAGTTCGATCGCCTCCAGTTTGCGGTCGCCCTCGTTGGAGATCATTCCGGAGATGATCGCAATGCGCGCCTTGCTGAACGTAATGCTGAGCGACGCCTTGGTGCTCTCGATACGAATTTTGTTTTTGTAGTATTCGAACCCGGGGTCGCCGGGACGCAGCATGCCGGGGATCGTGACGGGGCCGGCGGCTTTTTCGCGAGCGGGCTGCAGCCTGGCGTACAGGAACAGCGCCACCACCGCGATGGCCAGAACTGCCAGCGCGATGCCGATTTTCATGACCACGGCGGATTGTTTCGGCTCCGATGTAAACTCGACCATGCGCTACGGTCCTCCCGCCCGGGGTCAGTTGCCGCTGACCACCATGCTGCCGATCAGGAGCGTCGGGGCGTACGTTTCGCCCAAAATCACTGGATCATTGCCGACCGCTTCAATCCTTGTCAACATGTCTTTCAGATTGCCCGCCACCGTGATTTCTTCGACCGGAAACGCCGGCTCGCCGTGCTCGATCCACAGGCCCGCGGCCCCCTGGCTGTAGTTGCCGGAGACGATATCCACTCCGAAGCCGATCAGTTCGGTGACATACAACCCCCGCGTGATCGATCCCATGATGTCGGCGGGCGAAGCATTCCCCGGGTGAATGTAGAAGTTGCTCGGGCCTGCAGAAGGGCCTCCGTGCAGATCGCGGTTCGAATTGGCCGTCGTGCGCAGCCCGAGTTTCCGGGCGGCGTAGGAGTCGAGCAGGAAGCTCTCGAGCACGCCGTTCCGGATCACACGGGTGGTCTGCGAGGCTACTCCTTCGGCATCGAAGGGGCGCGACCCCAACCCGCCAGGCCGGAGGGCGTCGTCGGTGACGTTGAGCAGCGAGGAAGCCACGCGTTTACCGAGCCTGTCGAGCATGAAGGACGCCTTGCGCAGCAGGGCGGTGCCGGACACGGCATCGGCGACATGTTTCAACAGCATCGCGGCGGCGACCGGATCGAAGAGGACGGGCACCTCGCACGTGGCCACCTTGCGGGCCCCGAGCCTGCGCAGTGCGCGGCGCGCGGCTTCGCGCCCGATCACCTCGGCGGGCTCGAGGCGCGCGAAATCCAAGGCCGTCGAGAGCCAGTAGTCCCGCTGCTTCTGCCCGTCCAGTTCCGCCAGAGGGGAGGTGAACAGGGAGTAGACGCTCCTGCGGTACTGCGCGGAAACGCCGAACGAGTTTGCATAGGTGGTCCCGATGACGGATTCGGTGAAACCGGCGCCCTCCGAGTTGCGTATGCGCGGGTCGTAGCGCAGGGACGCGTCCTCGCACAGGCGCGCCATCTCGATCCTGGCGGCGGCGTCCACATCGGGGGGTGCGGGGTAGCAGACCGATAACGCGGGGATGGGACGTTCGTAGGCCTCCGGCGGCGGCATCCCGGCTGCCGGGTCGTCCCCCACGGCTCGCGCAAGTTCCACGGTGGCGGCGACGACCGTCTCAATCGTGTCCGGGGAGAAATCCGAAGTGGCCGTGGTCGCCGCACGGCTGCCGCAGATGACCCGGAGCCCCAGTTTGCGGAAATCAGACTGAAAGAGCTTCTCCACGGCCCCGAGCCGTACCGAGGCGGAAAACTCCAGGCCTTCCCGCACGGTCACCTCGGCGGCGGAAGCGCCCGCCTTGGCCGCCCGTCTGACGACGTCCTGTGCCAGTATCGTGTAGTCCCCCGCTCCATTTTCGTGTTTTTTCAGCACAAGGATTCCTGCGGCGCTGTTGCGGTGCGCTGCCTCGACACCGTTTTCCCCGGTTCTGCTGCGCCGGCAGTGTCGGCCGGAAGGCGGCGTCGAGTCCCGGGCTTTACAGACGTCTTCGTGCCAGCCATTCGTGTCCCCTCCGGGGCTTCCTGCGCAATCTACCCGACCCCGGTTCCGCCGCACTCCACGTTTTCAGCCGCCGGTGCCGCCCACGGTGATCTCTTCGACCTTGAGGGTCGGGGTACCGACGCCCACCGGCACGTTCTGCCCCTCTTTCCCGCAGGTCCCGATGCCCTCGTCGAGCTCGAGATCGTTGCCGACCATCGACACGCGGGTCAGCACATCGGGGCCGTTGCCAATCAGGGTCGCCCCTTTGACGGGGGAGGTGATGCGACCATTCTCGATGAGGTAGGCTTCGGACGCCGAGAAGACGAATTTCCCGCTCGTAATGTCCACCTGGCCGCCTCCGAAGTGAACCGCGTACAGCCCCTTTGCGACCGACCGGATGATCTCCTCGTTCGAGCTGGTGCCCGGGAGCATGAAGGTGTTGGTCATCCGGGGCATCGGGATGCAGGCATAGCTCTCGCGGCGTCCGTTGCCGGTCGGGGGTGCGCCCGTCAACCGGGCGCTGAGCGCGTCCTGCATGTACCCGCGCAGGAAGCCGTTTTCTATAAGGATAGTCCGGGAGGTCGCATTCCCCTCGTCGTCCAGGTTTAAAGACCCCCTCCGGCCCGGTATGGTTCCATCGTCGACGACGGAGCACAGCGGCGAGGCGACCCTTTCCCCGATGCGGCCGGAAAAAGCGGAGAGTTTCTTGCGGTTGAAATCCGCCTCCAGCCCGTGGCCGATAGCCTCGTGCAGAAGTATTCCCGGCCAGCCGGGGCCGAGCACGACCTGCATGGGGCCGGCGGGAGCCTCGCGCGCCTCAAGCAGCAGGACGGCCTGCCGCGCGGCCTCGCGCGCAAAGTGGCCGGGGGTCTTCCCGGCAAAGAATTCGAGACCGACGCGCCCGCCTCCGCCCTTGATGCCGATCTGGCGCCCGCCGCCGGATGCGGCGATGCACGAAACCTGCAGCACGGTCAGCGGCTGGGTGTCGGTGGCGCTGTCGCCGAGGCTGCTGCAGACGAGGACGTGCTTGATTTCGTTTGCGAGGACGACCCTGACCTCGCAAACACGCGGGTCGTAGCGGCGCGCGGCGCGGTCCGCCCTGGTCAGGAGATCGAGTTTCAGAGGCAGTTCCAGGCTGACGAGGGGGCGTGGAACGGGATACAGGTCGTGTCTGCCGGCACGGGAGACATCGACGGGGCCGACCGGCCTCGAAGGGGAACCATGGGCGATTGCCCTGGCCACCGAGGCTGCGCGCATCGCCTCCGCCGGTTCGAAACCGTCGGCGTAGGCGTAGCCGGTCTTCTCGCCCGCGATGACCCGGATCCCGACCCCCTGGGTGATGTTCGTCGAGGCGTTCTTCAGGATCCCTTCCTCGAGGGTCAGTACGTCCCGTGACCGGTACTCGAAATAAAGATCGGCGTAGTCCCCACCTTCGGACAACGCGGTCGAGAGGAGCCGCTGCAGGTCGTTGCGGGTCACACCGAAGCGCTCTGCGAAAACGTTCCTGTTTTCCTGCATCGTGAGTCGCAACTCCCGGGGGGCTTACTTTCCGGCGGACAGCTCGGCGGCCTTCTGCTTGTAGGATTCGGACTTCGCCTTGTTTTCCAGGCGTCCGTACATGTCGCCCAGCAGAGTGTAACAGCGACGCAGTCCGGCCTTATCGTTGGCTTTGACGAGAAAAGGGACCGCCCGCTCCGCGGCGGCGGCGGCCTCGGTATTCTTCGAGCCGTAGGCAAGGTGATCTGCCATAAGAAACAGCGTCCACCCGGCGTTCTGGTCGTCGCCCGACCCGACAAACATCTTGTGGGCCGCATCGAAGTACTTCATCGGCTCGCTGCTGACGGCATCGATTCTGCTCAGCGAGACTCCCTGGAACATGATGGCCCGGGCCTGCAGGACCGGTTTTGCCGCCGCCTTGTTCTGGTCGGCCGAGCGCGTAAACGCCTCCAGCGCGGCGCCGGGGCGACCCAGTTGCAGCATCACCTGGCCGAGATTGAAATTGTAGGATCCCGCGCGCATCAGGTCCTTCTGCTCCTCGGCCATTTTGCGGGCCAAATCGAATTCCTTCGCCGCCTCTTCGACTCTCTCGTCGGAACCCGATTGTACGTTCCTGAGCGCAACCCCAAGGTTGTTGTGCACTCCCGCCTCGAGCACGGGGTCGTTCGCTTTCTTGCTCAGATCGAGAGCTTCCCTCAGCTTCGTTTCGGCCTTGGAATATTGTCTGTTGTCGGCGAGTTCGATCCCCGCGATGCGCGCCAGGCGTCCCTGGATCGCGTCGGTGGGGAGGATCACCCCCTTGACTTTGCCGGCTTTGGCCAGCGCCGCGCAAAAGCGGTCCGCTCCCTCGACGGCGGCTCTGGCGTCGGCGATCCGCCGTTCCGTGATCTGCAGATCGGCCGCATCGAGGATGGCCTTCACAGCTGCCGGCACGAGGGCGGGCGATTTGCCCGCCAACCGCAGCGCCTCGCGGGTCTTATTCTGGACAATCAGATCCTGAAGCGTCGGAGCCGGTGCCGCCGGCTTGGCGGTCTTTCTTTGTGCCGCCAGGGCCGGTGTCAAACAGCTCACTCCAAGCGCTACCGCCAACAGTGCCTTGTGCATGAAGATTTAGTCCTCGTGAGAACGTTTAGTATAACAGATCGAAAATGACTCCGGCGAAATCGTCGCGCCGGGCCGACACTGGGGAATCACACAGGCTTATTGGGACGCGGATTTTCACGGATTTACGTGTGGGCCTGGTTGGTCGACTCAATATCCGTGTGCAAGATGCGTTTGCGGCGGTGCGCACTGTCTGAATCGCAGCCTCCCCGGGTATCACCTTGTCGGTTCGTCGGCCGGTGTGGTAGCCTTCGAGTTTTCAAGGATCTAGGAGATGACGACGCGCTTCGCCACCATCGTTTTGTTCTGTGCCCTGGCCTTCAGTTCCGGTGTGCACGGGGCTATCCAGGAGACGGCCGCACTGCCGGACCTGAACTACAAGCGGCTGCTCAACGACCTGCAGCTGATCGTGGCCTCTGCGCCGCAGGGCGCGGGCGACGAGATGGCGATCGGGCTGGTGCTACGTTATGGTTCCACCTTCGACCCGATCGACAAGGGTGGGGTGTGCTACCTGCTCACCCGCATGCTCGGCAGGGCCACCCAGGACAGGTCCGGCAAGGACATCCAGGGCGAGCTGAGCTCCCTCGGGGTCAACCTGGACGTGCGCTGCGGTTGGGACGGGATGTATTTCCTCGTGCGCGGGCGGAGTGCCGTGTTCGAGCGCTCGCTGCTGCTGCTGTATCAGGTTGTCGGCGAGGCCGTATTCGACGACGCCGAATTCGCCAGGGTGAAGGCCGAAGTCCTCGGTGAGATCGCCAAGCCGGAAGACCCGAGGCTGCAGGTGCGCACTCAGTTCGAGACCGCGTTATTCCGCGGGACCTCCTATGGCCGGCCGCTGCGGGGAACGCAGGCGTCGGTGCAGAACATCACGGCGGGCGACGTGCGCCTGTTCTACCGGAGGTTCTTCTCGCCCAACTCCGCAGCGCTGGCGGTGGTCGGTTCCGCTCCCCAGGCCCAGGTGCTGCAAAAGGCGACGCGCATCTGGGGGGTGTGGGTCCGCCGGGACGAGGTGCCTTTCAGCTTCCTGCCGCCGCGCAATCCCTCCTCGCGCAACGTGTTTTTCCAGGACGATCCCAACTCGCCCGCCGCCCAGTTCATCCTCGGAAACCTGTGGCCGCGCCGCGAAGACCCGGAGTACTACTCCGCTTCCGTTGCCGCGCGCCTCCTGCAGGAGCGCTTGACGAAAGCGCTGCCGACATCGCTCCTGACGGTAGGCAGCGACCCGCGCCGGATGACGGGGCCGTTCTACGTGCAGGGCCAGGCTGCCGCCGACCAGGCCGTCGGCGAGATCACCAAGATCCTCCAGGTCGTGGAGGAGTTCAAGGCCGCCGCCGTGGCCCCAGAGGATCTCGCCGTTGCCCAGAAGCGCTGGATCGAGGAATTCAACTCCAACTACAAGAGCGTCGCCGGGATCTGCGAGGTTATCCTCGATTCGGAACTCTACCGCCTGGGGACCAACTACGCGGCCAGCTTTCCCGAGCTGGTGAGGCGCTGCGACCCCGACACGGTGAAGAACGCCGCGAAGGAGTGGGTCTTCCCGGGCGGCGTCGTCATCTTCGTCCGGGGCCCGGCGGCGTCGTTGAAGGCCGGGCTGGCGTCGCTCGGCGATATACAGCCGTTGGCCCCCTGAGGCCAGCTCTCGGGGCAAGCCCCCCGGTCACGATGTCGACGCCTTCCTCCGATCCCGAAAGTGCATCGGGCAGCAATTAAAAAAACGAAACTGGCCGCCTGCCGTATATAGGCAAGATCGCGGGCCTTTGCTATAATTTCGGCAATTGGGTGAAGCGTCGCCCCTGGGTGAAACAAGGAATTGACAAATAGCAGACGCGTCGCAAGTTATCGCACTGCCGGCTGCGCAGTTCTGGCCATCCTCGGGCTGTTGATCAGCGCCCTGGCTCAGTCGGATGGAACTCGGGCGTTTTTCAGGGTAAATGAGGGAAAATTTGCGCCCCTGCACCAGGCGGAACCGGAATTTACGTTTGTGCGCATTGTGTACAACGGACTGGGCGGCTGGGGATACTACAAGAACTGGTACACCGACTGGCCCAAGGCGGACCGGCAGTTCATCCTCGGGGTCAAGAGGTTGACCAACATCAAAGTTGCGGATGAGACAAAGACCCTACCGCTGACCGATCCGGAGTTGTTCCGCTACCCTTTCGCCTACTCGGTTGAGGTCGGGCATTGGGATCTCAGCGAGGCCGAGGCGAAATCGCTGCGCGAATACCTGCAGCGCGGCGGGTTCCTGTTCTGCGACGACTTCTGGGGGAGCTGGGAGTGGGAGAATTTCTCCCAGAACATCCAGCGGGTGCTTCCCGGGAGCCGGATCACGGAAATCCCCCTCGATCATCCCGTTTTTCATTCCTACTACGACATACCCCGGATTCTGCAGACGCCGAACGTGGGAAACGCTCTCTACAAGAGCATTACATCCGAGCAGGACGGAATCGTCCCGCACTGCCGCGGCATTTTCGACAGCAGCGGCAGGCTCATGGTGGTCGTCAATTGGAACACGGATTTGGGGGACGCCTGGGAGTGGGCCGATTTGCCCGGCTACCCGGCGAAGTACTCCACCTACGCCTACCAGATCGGCATCAATGCGATCGTCTACGCGATGAGCCACTAGACCAGGCGACTGGGGTCCCTGATTTTCCCGCACCCGGGGTGCTCCAGCAGGCAATTTCGGACGGGAGCTTCCGCAGAGGAAGATGAACGCCATATTCGAGTTTCTGTTCAAGTATCGGCCTCCCATTTTCGAGAAGGGGACGCTGGCGGTGCGGGCCTTCTGGCCGGGCTACGTCACGTGGGTGCTGGCGGCCGGGGCGCTGGTGCTGGCCTTTCTTCTCTATCAGCGCGTGTCGGGTTCGCTCAGTGCGGGATGGCGGTTCGGCCTGTCGGGCTTGCGGGCCCTGTCGCTGTTGATCGTGCTCGCGATTTTCCTGCAGCCGGTCCTCATTCTCCACTCGGTGATTCCCCAGAAGAGCTTTGTCGCCGTGGCCTACGATGTCAGCAAGAGCATGGAGATCCACGACGGCGCCGAAGGGCAGTCCAGGCTCGAAATCCAGCAGCACCTCCTGCGGCCGGCCGGCAACCGGCTCCTGGACGACCTGGCGGCCAAGTTCAAGCTGCGCTACTTCCGGTTCTCGAATGCCGCGGAGCGCGTGGGCGGAGTCGAATATCTGCCGCGGCACGGCAACCTCACCGACCTCGACCGCTCGCTGAACCAGGTCGTGGCCGAACTCGGCAATGCCCCCGTCTCCGGCGTCGTGCTGATCACCGACGGCGCGGATAACCGCTCGCGGAATCTCGCGGCGACCGCCGCGCTGCTGAAGGCCCGCAAGATTCCGGTGTACCCGATCGGGATCGGGGCCGACGGTTTCTCGCGCGACACCGAGGTGGTGCGCGTCTCCGCCCCGCGCAAGGTGCTCAAGGACACCATGATCGAAGCCGACGTCGCGGTCCGGGCGACCGGCTACCCGGGGCGGCGCGCGCGGATCCAGGTCAAGGAACGCGACCGCGTCCTGCAGTCGCAGGAGATCACACTCGGCAGCGACGGCGAGGTCAAGACCTACAAGGTCAACTTTACCCCCGACGCGGCCGGCTCCCGGGTGTTCACCTTCAGGATCGAACCCTTCCAGGACGAGCTGATCTCCGAGAACAACGACCGCACCGTGCTCGTGCGCGTCGAGGACGAAAGACCCAGGGTGCTGTACGTCGAAGGCGAGCCGCGCTGGATTTACGGATTCCTGCGGCGGGCGAGCCTCGAGGACAAGAACCTGCACCTCGTCACCTTACTGCGGCAGGCGGACGGCAAATTCCTGCGCCAGGGGGTCGAAACGGGCTCGATGCTGGAGAAAGGTTTCCCGACCGACCGAGCCGAGCTGTTTCAGTACAAGGCCATCATCCTGGGAAGCGTGGAGGCGAGCTTCTTTACCTTCGACCAACTCCGTCTGATTGCGGACTTTGTCGGCCAGCGCGGCGGCGGGTTCCTGATGCTGGGCGGGAAGAACTCCTTCGGGCAGGGAGGGTACATCAACACCCCTTTGGAGGACCTGCTGCCCGTGACCCTGAGATTCGGTGCGGGAAGCGCAGGCGTCCCCGCGTTCCGCGATGTGGAGTTCAAAGCCCGGCTGACCGCCTATGGCTCGGAGCACCCCGTCACCCGCATGTCGGTCCTGGACGCCGATAATCGCAAGCGCTGGGAGGGCGCCCCGTCCCTCGTCGGCATGAACCCGACCTCAAGAGCCAAACCGGGAGCCACCGTGCTCCTGCAGGGAGTCGGCGACACCCGCTCGGAGAGCGCCGTCCTCCTCGCATTCCAGCGCTTCGGCCGCGGTAAGTCCATGGCCCTCGCCACCGGCTCCACCTGGCGGTGGCGCATGGGGCAGGATCACCGGGACAATTTTCACGAGCTCTTCTGGAAGCAGATGCTGCGCTGGCTGGTCAGCGATGCCCCCGATCCGGTGAGGCTGGAAACTGAGAAGCACTCCTACTCTCTGGACGAGCCAGTCGTCCTGCGGGCCGAGGTCAACGACCCCGGCTTCATGCAGTTGAACAATGCCCGCATCGCTGTCCAGGTCAAGGCGCCCTCAGGACAGTTGGCCACCGTCCCGCTGACGTGGGAGCCTGACCAGGAAGGCGTGTACACGGCCACCTACAAAGCCCAGGAGAACGGCATCTACGAAATGTCGACGGAGGCGTTTCAGGGAGACAAGTCGCTTGGCAGCGCCAAGGGGAGTTTTCGCGTCGCGGACTCCACGGACGAGTACCACAACGCGGCCCTGAACTCGGCTCTCCTCAAACAGCTCGCGGCCGATACGGGCGGGCGCTATTACTCGCCGGGGGATGCGCAACATCTGGCCGAGGACATCTCGTACGTCGACAATGGCGCGTCCCGCATCGAGGAAAAGGAACTCTGGGACATGCCCTTTTTTTTCCTTCTGTTGATCGGCTCGGTTGCGGCGGAATGGATCCTGCGCAAGCGGAAGGGTCTGGCATGATGACGAAAATGGCGCGCGGCCTGGCGGCATTCCTGATTGCGTGCGCGTGTGCGGCGGCAGCGCGGTCCGGCCTGCCCGCGGAGGGCTCTCCCGGCCGCTGGGCCATCCTGATCGCCGGCATCAGCGGTGACCCGGAGCTGCATAAGTCGTTTCTGGCGCAGCTCAAGCGACTCCGGTCGGTCCTGGAGGGGCCGCTCGGCTATCCTCGCGACCGGGTGTTTGTGTTAGCCGAGGACCCGGCGCAGGCCC
The DNA here is from genome assembly GCA_963773605.1 of uncultured Acidobacteriota bacterium. Classification (GTDB taxonomy): domain Bacteria; phylum Acidobacteriota; class UBA6911; order UBA6911; family UBA6911; genus CAVZBT01. The sequence goes on along the minus strand of CAVZBT010000012.1, from coordinate 1,094,917 downwards.
CGGAGCTGATCCAGTACAAGTCGACTCGCGAGAACCTCGACAAAGTCTGCCGGGACCTGAGCCTGCGCGTGCGCAAGGACGACCAGGTTTTTGTCTTCATCCTGGGGCATGGCAATGCCGAGGGGAGTGTCTATAAACTCAACCTCGTCGGGCCGGACCCCACGGCGGAGGAACTGGCCAGGAGTTTGTACGCCATACCGTCGCAGAGCTTCGTTATCGTCAATACCACCACCTGCAGCGGCGGAAGTCTCGCCGCGCTTTCCCGCAAAGGAAGCATCGTGCTCACCGCGACCAAAAGCGGTCACGAGAAGAACCAGACGCACCTGAGCGCGTACTTCATAGAGGCGCTCGAGGCGGGAAACGCCGACACCGACAAAAGCGGGCGCGTTTCTATCCTGGAGGCCTTCAACTACGCGGACCTGAAGGTCTCCGAGTATTACACGAGGGAAGGCAACCTGCAGACCGAGCACCCGGTTCTCGACGACAACGGCGACGCGCAGGCGCACGACAAGCCGGCGCCCGAGAACGGGGACGGCTTTCTTGCCAGGACGACGCACTTGGATGCCGGGCCGGTCGCGGCGGCCGCTGGAACGGCCACGCCGGAGCAGCGTGAACTGGCGCGGACCGCCCAGGACCTCGAGAAAGAGATTGAGAGTCTGAAATACAAAAAATCCGGCATGCCGACGGACGAGTACGAAAGGCAGCTGGAGGCACTTTTGCTGAAACTGGCCCGGGTTAATGCGAAGTTACAGGCTAAGTAGATCGCGAAGGCGGATCCCTTTCTGTGCGGCGCTGCTGCTGGCGGGAGCGCTGCTGGGGAACTGCTCTGCGTTGCGGCCGAATGCCGCCCAGGGCTCCGCTTCGGGCGCGGCCTCGCTCCGCTCGGGCGACTACGCCAAGGCGCGGCAAGGCTTCGAGGCCGCCCTGAAGGCCAACCCCGACGCCGACGAAAGCAGGGTCGGCCTGCTCGAAGCGCTTCTGCAGACCGGCGCATATGGCGAGGGGGCGCAACGGGCCGATGCCTTCCTCGCCTCCCGCGAGGATTCTGCCGGGGTGCATCTGCAGCGCGGCCGTGCGGCCGTCGCGGTGGGCGATTATGCCGCGGGCGAGAAGCACCTGCGCCGGGCTGAGACCATCGGCGGGACGTCGCGGTGGGAGGCCCTGCGGGAAACCGCCGACCTGCTGGAAAAGCTGGGCAGGAAAACCGAAGCCGGCGCGTTCTGGGACCGCATTTTGACGGAGTACCGCGCAGGCCGGGTCAGGGGAAGCCGTGCCCTGGGCTCGGCGGCCGTTGCGGCCTGGCGCCGCGGCTACGTGCAGGATGCCAAGGACATTTTTCTCGATGCCACGGACAAGAAGTCCGGCGAGGTGGCGCCGGAAGCGTTGGCGGATTTCGGGTACCTCTTTCTCGAGAAATACAACTCGACAGAAGCCCTCTCCGTGTTCCGGGACTGCCTGGCCGTCAACAAGTCCTATCCTCCCGCCCTGCTCGGTCTGGCCCTCGCCAAGAAATTCGACGGCAGCGGTGATGTCGAAGAGTATATCCGCCGGGTCCTCGAGGTGAACCCGAGCCTGACCGGCGCCATGAACCTGCTCGCCGAACTGAGGATCGAAGAAGAGAATTACGATGGGGCGCTCGAGCACGTCCGCCGCGCCCTGCAAGTGAATCCGTCCGACCTGGACGTCCTCACCCTCCAGGCGGTGCTCTGCTATATGCGCGGCGATGCCCCCGGCTATGCCCAAGCCGAGAAGAAGGTGCTGTCGATCAATCCGGCCTGCGGGGACCTGTACTACACGATGGCCGAGAACCTCGTGATGCGCCGGAAATACCAGGAAGCGGTGGAATACGACCGCAAGGCCATCGCGCTCGAGCCGCAGTTGTGGGCAGCGCACGCGAGCCTCGGGATGAACCTGATGCGGGTGGGCGACCTCGAGCAGGGGAGGCAGGAGATCGAGCGCGCATTCGAGGGCGACCCGTTCAACATATGGGCCTTCAATACGCTCGGTCTGCTCGACACGATGGACAAGTTCTCCAGGCTTCGGAGCGAGCACTTCTCATTTCGCCTCGCGCTGGAAGACGAGCCCGTCCTTGGGCCGTATGCGCCCAAGCTGGCCGAGGAGGCTTTTGCCAGCTTGACGCGCCGCTACGGGTTCACTCCCAAGGGGCCCTTGCAGATCGAGATCTTCCCGGATCACGGCGGTTTCGCCGTCCGCACTCTTGGCCTCCCCGGGCTCGGCGCCCTCGGGGTATGTTTCGGCAAAGTCATCGCGCTCGACTCGCCCCGCGCCCGCAAGCCGGGGGATTTCAACTGGGGCTCGACGCTCTGGCACGAATTTGCCCACGTGATTTCGTTGCAGATGACCAACCACAACATTCCCCGGTGGTACTCGGAGGGCATTTCCGTGTACGAGGAGCGCAAGGCGCGGCCGGGATGGGGGGACGACCTCACGCCGGCCTTCGTGAGGGCATACAAGGACGGACGACTGCTGAAGGTGAGCGAGCTCAATGCCGGCATGATGCGTCCGAAATTCCCCGAGCAGATCGGGCTCTCGTACTATCAGGCCTCCCTGGTCTGCGATCTGATCGAGCAGAAGTTCGGGTTCGACAAAATCCGCCAATCCCTCCTGCTTTTCGCGCAGGGCAAGCCCTCGGAGGAGGTGTTCCGCGAGGCGCTGGGCTGGGACGCCGCCACGCTGGACCGCGAATACGCTCAATTCCTCGACGGCCTCCTGCGCGGCCCGGCAAAATGCCTCGAATTCCGGGGCGCGTCCGGGCCGCACGAAGGGCTTGCGGAAAACCCCGACCGGCTGGACCAGCAGGCGATCGGGGAACTGCTCCGGAAGAACCCGGACGATTTTTTCGCCAATCTGCAGATGGGCGCGCTGCTGCGGCGCGCAAAGCAGGACTCCGCGGCCGAGCCCTATCTGAAAAAAGCCCAACAGCTGTTTCCCGAATATGCGGAGGCCGGCAGTCCTTACCAGCTGCTGGGCGACATGTACCTCGAGCAGAAGCGGGAGGCGGAGGCACTCGCGGAATTCGTGGGTTGGTCGCGTTACGACGAGAATGCGGCGGCCCCTGTGATGCGGGCCGCCGAGATATATCGCGGCCGCAGCAATTGGGCCGAGGTCGCGGCCGCGCTCGAACGGGCGGTCTACATCGATCCGTACGACCCGAAGCTGCACGTCCTGCTCGGCGAGGCAGCCTCCAGATCGGGTAACTGGCCCGTCGCGGTTTCGGCCTACCAGGTGTTGCTCGGGCTGAACCCCCCAGACCCTGCCGGAGCGCACCTTAACCTCGCCCAGGCGTTGTTAGGCTCCGGCAAGAAGCAGGAAGCAAAGCGGGAGGTGCTGCGCGCGCTTGAAATCGCGCCCGGCTACCAGAAGGCGCAACAGCTGCTGCTGCAGCTGAGCGGGGGAAGTCCATGAGAATCGGCAACCGGTGGTGGACCCGTCCGTCTTCGATCGCGGGCCGGGGCGGCCTGTGCGCCTGGTGCGGGCTTGGCGTCCTGCTGTTCGGCTTCTTCGCGGCCGTGGCGCAGGACGAGGGGGGGCAGGCGCCGGAAGTGAGGAGCAGGTTCACCATGGCCCGGATCAAGTTCGGGACGGGCGATTTCGGCTGGATGCGGTTCGGTGGCCGGGGATCCGGGCCGCCGTGGAGCCACGACACACCGAGATCCGAACAGCACCTGATGAAGATCATGGCGGAAGTCACAAAACTCGACGTGAACCCCGACGGCCACATTACTTCGTTCGAGAACGAAGACTGCTTCCAGTACCCGGTGGCCTACCTCTGCGAGGTCGGCTACCTCGAACTCTCCGACCAGGAAGCTCACAACATGAGCGAATACCTCCTCCGCGGCGGCTTCCTGATCGTGGATGACTTCCGCGGCGAGCGCGACCTCGACAACTTCAAACAGCAACTGAAGAAAGTCTTCCCCGACCGGTCCCTGGAGGAACTGCCGCGTACGCATCCCATATTCAACTGTTTTTATGACATCGCGAACCTCTACCCTCCACCGCCGTATGCCCAGTGGCTGATTCCGCAGTATATGGGGATCAACGACGACAAAGGGCGGCTGATGATGGTGGTCGATTACAACAACGACCTCAGCGAGTACTGGGAGTGGTCGGACAACCCCTTCATGCCCATCGAGGAGACCAACGAGTCCTACAAGTACGGGGTCAACTACCTGATATATGCCTTGACGCACTAGGGCGAACGATCCGCGAGAAAGGGAACGCAAAAATGGAGAGTGTGCAGCAGCCTGTGATTGACGACGAAGCCTTGGTCGAGAAGCTGAAATCGGGATACAACCAGATCGTCACCGAATTGCGCAAGGTGATCATCGCGCAGGAGACTGTGGTAGAGCAGGTCATGATCTCGCTGGTCGTGGGCGGGCACTCCATGATTACCGGGGTGCCGGGGCTTGCCAAAACGCTGCTGATTAAAACGCTGGCGCAGGTTCTGGATCTCCGGTTCAAGCGGATCCAGTTCACGCCCGACCTGATGCCCGCCGACATCACCGGCACCGACATCATCCAGGAGGACATCACGACCGGCAAGCGGGAGCTCACGTTTGTCAAAGGCCCGATCTTCGCCAACATCCTGCTGGCCGACGAGATCAACCGGACGCCGCCCAAGACACAGGCGGCCCTGCTGGAAGCGATGGAAGAGTTGCAGGTCACGGTCCAGGGGGTCACCTATCCGATGGACCGGCCGTTCTTCGTCCTGGCGACCCAAAACCCGATCGAGCTCGAGGGCACCTATCCGCTCCCCGAGGCTCAGCTCGACCGCTTCATGTTCAACATCATCATCGACTACCTGAAAGCGGATGAGGAGCTGGCCGTGGTCACCGCCACGACGATCGAGAGGAAGTTCGAACTGCGCCGGACGGTCCGCGGCCAGGATATCGTGGAATTCCAGAAGCTGGTCAGGCGCGTGCCGGTACCGGAGTCCGTCTCGCGCTATGCGGTATCCCTGGTGCGGGCGAGCAGGCCCGGTCAGCCCGAGGGACTGGACTTCATCAAGGAATGGGTAAACTGGGGAGCGAGTCTGCGCGCCTCCCAGTATCTGATTCTCGGCGGCAAGGCGAGGGCCCTGCTGAGCGGCCGGTTCAACGTCTCTGTCGAGGACATCCGGGCCTTGGCCTACCCGGTCATGAGGCACCGCATCCTGACGAACTTCCACGCGGAGTCGCAGCGGGTGACCACCGAGGAAATCATCCGGCGGCTGCTCGAGGCCGTGCCGGTCCCGAAATCAGGCCTGTGAGGGCGAGGACTCAATGACCCACGCACACCCGTCCGCGCCGCAGCCGACCCGCTTCATCGACCCTGCCGCGCTAACCCGCATCTCGACCCTGGAGCTTGTGGCGCGCACCGTGGTCGAGGGTTTTATTTCCGGACTGCACCGTTCTCCGCACCTCGGTTTCAGTGTCAACTTCGCCGAGTACAGGGCGTATCGGCCCGGGGACGATATCCGGAAAATCGACTGGAAGGTGTTCGGGCGGTTGGACCGCTATTTCGTCAAGGAGTACGAGGGGGAAACCAACACGAGCGTCTTCCTGGTGCTCGACTGCAGCCGGTCGATGGCCTACCAGGGACAGGGGATTCAGAAACTCGAGTACGGGCAGTTCCTGGCGGCGTCGCTCGGCTACTTTGCCTTCAAGCAGCGCGACAGCGTCGGCTTCGTTTCGTATGACGATCAGGTGCGGCAGTTCGTCCCGGCGCGCGGGAGCATCGGGCACCTCAACACGGTCCTGCACACGATCGAGCAGACGCAGCCCGGAGAGAGAACGAGTTTCGTGGGGCCGCTGGTCAGCGTCGCAGAACGCCTGCGGCGCCGCGGGATCGTCGTCATCATTTCGGACCTCTACGACGAGCCCAAGAACGTAATGGACGGTTTGCGCCACCTGGCCTACCGGGGCAACGATGTCATCGTGCTGCACGTGCTCGACCCTTCCGAACTGCAGTTCGATTTCGACCAGAGCGCGCAGTTCGTCGACATGGAAACGCGGGCCGAGATGCACGTCATACCCGAATACATCCGGCAGGAATACCGCAAGATCGTGCGCGACCAGGTCGACTATTTCGAGAAAGAGTGCCAGAAGGATCGTATCGATTATGCGTTGCTGGACACGGGCCAGCCGCTGGACCATGCGCTGTTCACCTATCTGCTCCGGCGGCAGCAACTCTATTAGGAGGCCGGGAGAGGGCCGGCTGAGTTATGAGCTTTGTGACTCCACTGTTTTTCCTGGGCGCACTGGCGGCGTCGGTCCCGGTGTTGCTGCACCTGGTCAAGCGTGAGCGGGCCAGGAAACTCGAGTTCCCGACGCTGATGTTTCTGCGCCGGATCAGCAAGAAGACGATCCGGTACCAGAAGCTGCGGCACCTGTTGTTGCTGCTGCTCCGCGCCCTGGCTTTCGTGCTGCTTGCCCTTGCCTTCGCGCGCCCGTTCCGTCCGGCACCCCAGGCGGCGGCCGCTTCCGGCAGGGTTACGCAGGCGCACATCATCCTGCTCGACAACTCCCTGAGCATGGGCTACGGGGACCGCTGGTCCCGCGCCCGGCAGGCCGCGTCGGAGATCGTCAGGGCAGCCCAGCGGGGAGACAAAGCCGCGCTGCTGGAGTTTTCCGATACGACCGTGGCCCGAACCGATCTGACCGCCGATCTTGTCTCCGTCCAGCAGCAGATAAACAACGGGGTGGAACTCACCGACCGCCCGACCCGGTACGGGCAGGCGTTGAGGACGGCCGAAAAGTATGCGCTCGACGCGGGTACCGGCAGAAAAATCGTACACCTGATTTCGGATTTTCAGAGGACGGGCAACGCCGCCGACGAGCAGGAGTTTCGATTCGGTTCAGGCATCGAACTCGAACGGGTGGATTTGGGTTCCGATGATTTCAGCAACCTGACGCTCGGGGATGTGCGCGTCATCCAGGGTGAGGATGCGCTGCAGGGCGCGGTGACCATCAAATTTGGCGTCGTAAACTTCGGTACGCAGGATCGCAAGAATGTGCGGGTCACGCTTTCCGTGGACGGCCGTCCCGTGGTTGAGAAGCGCCTGGACTCTCCCCGAGGCTCGGTCCAGGGTGCCGAATTCCAGTTGCCGGGCGTCGCGCCCGGCCAGCATCCTGCGGTGCTCGAGGTCGAGGACACGGAATTGACGCGCGACAACCGCTTTGCCCTGACACTCGAAGCCAGGGGCAAGACCGCCGTCTTGTCCGTGGAAAACCCCGGGACCGGGCGCGCCGGCCGATCTCCAGGGTTTTTCCTCGCGAATGCGCTCAACGTCTCCCAGCTGTCTGCCTACCGGTTGAGTGCCGTGGCGCCGGCGCAATTCGAAAAGTCCGGGGCCGGCGCCGGCGCGCTGGTCATCTGGAACGGCGCCTGGACCGGCGCCGCGGGTGCGGCCAGGAAGCTTCAGGAGATGGTGCGCACCGGGGGAGGGGCTGTTCTCGTGCTCCCCGACGCCTCCGCGGCGGCCGAGTTCAACCGTTCTGTCGGTTCCTGGATACCGATGCGAGCCGAGGCGACCGGGGCCGCCGAGGGTGGACGCGTGCGCCGGCCCGCGGAAGATTATGCTCTCCTGACCGACATGCGGATGGACCATCCCATCTTCAGTCCTTTTCGCGAGCCCCACTCCGGGTCGTTCTCGACCGCGCGCTTTTTCAAGCATGCCCGCCTGGTCGTCAGGCCCCCGGCTGAAGTGATCGCACGTTTTGACAACGGCGACCCTGCGCTGGCGACCGTCCCGTACGAGAACGGACGGGTTCTGGTTTTCACGTCGTCGTCGGACGACTCGGGCAACGACCTGCCGCTGAAGTCCGTTTTCGCCCCCTTCTGGCAGCAGATGTTGAAATACCTGGAGAACTTCAAGGCGCCGCGCAGCTGGGTTATGGTGGGCGACACCATCGCCCCAAGGGATGTGCTGGTGGAATCGGCGCAGCGCCAGTCCCGGGTGGCCCTGGATGCCAACCAGGCGATAGCGATCGTCGACCCCGCGAAACAGCGCATCCCCGGCGCCGCCCTGGGCGATTCGATCCTGGCGGAGCGGACCGGCTTTTACGAGGTGAAATCGGCCAATTTCGGCACTCTCGTGGCGGTCAACCCTGTCCCCCGCGAGTCCGATCTCGGCCACGCCAACTCCGAGGAGTTGGCTGCAGGTTGGAGCGCGGCGGCTGGCCGCGCGGCCGAGTCGGCCGCCACCGAGGAGCGCCTGACGCCGGAGCAACAGGACCGCAAGCAACGGCTGTGGCGCTTCCCGCTTGCCGCCGCGCTGCTGCTGCTGCTCACCGAGGGGCTGCTTTCGAACTTCTATGCTGTCAAGGGCGATGCGTCTTCGCAGGGGCGTCGTGATGTCCCGGCGGCAGAATCAGGGCGAGGAGCCGTGCGCAACGCCGCCGGCAAGTAGCGATCGCGGCACACGCGACGCGCGGCCCTCGCGGTTCGGACGCTGGATTTGAAACGGGAGGATTTCGTATGAACACCTACCAGAGCTTGTTGTCGCGAGTGCGCATGGTTCGCCGCAAATGGCGCATGCAGGCCCTGGTGCGGGGCGTCTCTCTGCTGCTCGCAGCCACGGTCGCGCTCCTTGTGCTCGGTGTGTGGGGCGCCGACCTCTTCGGGTTCAAACCTGCCGCAGTCTGGGCGATGAGGGTAATCATCGGCGGCTCGACCCTGTACATCGCCTACCGGTTCTTCGTGGCCCCGCTGTTGCGGCGCGTGTCCGACGTCCAGGTGGCGCAATACATCGAAGAGCACTATCCCCAGCTGCAGGACCGCCTCGTCACGGCCGTCGAGCTCGGGGAGCAGGGCAAGGAATCCGGAGGCATGCTGCACCTGCTCGTGCGCGATGCGCTCGAGAACGTCAGGCGCATGGATTTTTCCGTCTTTGTCGACCGCAGGCGGGTCGCGACGTACGCCGTGGCGGGGGGCGGCTCTCTCCTGGCCTTGCTGGCGCTCTTGAACTGGGGGCCGTCTTTCTTCCCGTATGGGTTTGACCGGTTGTATGTGCCCTGGGCCGAGGCCTCCTCGAATTCCCGGTCCGCCATCATGGTCGTGCCCGGCAACGCCGACATGGCGAAGGGGGCCGACCAGCAGATCAAAGCGCAGCTGGTTGGGTTCGATTCCCCCGACGTGAGGCTTCTTACCAGGAGCGGGAGCGCCGACTGGTCTTCGTTTGCGATGCAGCCGGAACCGCGCGGCAGCGGCTTCATGTACCTCCTTATCGATGTGCAGGGTTCGGTGGAATACTACGTCGAGGCGAACGGCATTCGCTCCCCCGAGTACCGGCTCAACGTGGTGGATCTCCCCCGGGTGGAGAAGCTCACCCTGACGTACGACTTCCCGGCCTACACCGGGATGGCGGCGCAGACGGTGGAGGGCGAAGGGGATATTTCGGCGCTGAAGGGGACCAAGATCACGGTCGCCCTCAAGATGAATCAGGCGGCCTCCTCGGCCCGCCTGCTGTTCGACAACCAGTCCACGCCTGGACCTGCCTGCCGGCGCCGGCGGCCGCGAGTTCACCGGCTCGTTTCCACCTGTCGCGCTCCGGTTCCTACGTCATCCAACTCGCGGCGACCGGCGGACGCCGCTACCCGGGTTCGCCCGAATACGAGATCGAGGCGGTGGAAGATGCCCCCCGACCGTTTCGATTACCAAGCCGATGCGCGACCTGCGCGCCACCAACGTCGAAGAGGTCTTCTCCGAACTGAAGTCGGAGGACGACATCGGTATGGGCAAACTCGAGCTCCGACTTCTCCGTCAACGGCGGCGAGGAGAAGGCGCTCACGCTCTACAACGGCAAACCGAGCCAGCAGGCGGTTACGGCCGCCCACACGTTCTTTCTCGAGGAGTTCGGGCTTCAGCCGGGAGATGTCGTTTCGTACTACGGCAAGGCCACCGACAACAACAACGTGACCGGGCCGGGGACCTCCAGCACCGACATTTACTTCATCCAGATCCGCCCCTTCGAGCAGAAATACACCCAGAGCCAGCAGGGGGGCATGCCGGGCGGCGGCGACAGCGGCCAGGAAGCCCTCAGCCGGCAGCAGAAGGACATCATCAGCGCGACCTTCAAGCTGATCCGCGACAAGGACAAAATGGAGGCGAAGGAGTACCTCGAAAGCCTGAAGTCCCTTGCGCTGGTCCAGAACCGGCTCCAGGCCCAGACGCAGGGCGTCGTGGACCGGCTGACACGGCGCGGCGCCGCCGATTCCGGCGCGAACTTTGCCAAACTCGCCGAATACCTGGTCAACGCGACGACCGATATGGGGAAGGCCGGGGTGGCACTCGGGGCCCAGAAGCCCGATGAGGCGCTGCCGCACGAGCAGAAAGCCCTCCAGCAGTTGATGCGCGCGGAGAGCCTCTTCCGCGAAATCCAGGTGTCCTTCAGCCAGAGCAGCGGAGCGGGAGCGGAGGGTCGCAGGCGAATGCGGAGGACCTGGCCGATCTGTTCGAGCTCGAGCTCAACAAGCTGAAGAACCAGTACGAGACCGTGCAGCGCGGCGAGCAGCAGACCCGCGATCAGAAAATCGACGAGGCCATGCAGCGGCTCAAGGAGCTTGCCCAGCGCCAGCAGCAGCTCAACGAGCGCAACCGCATGATGGCCGGCAACGGCGGGAACTCCGCCTCGTCTTCCTCGGGCGGCAGCCAGAGCCAGCAGCAGCTCATGGACGAAACGGAACAGCTCCAGCGGCAGCTGCAGCGCCTCTCGCGCGAGCGAAGCTCTCCGGAGCTCAACGGCGTAAGCAGCCAGCTACAAAAGGCGATAGAGGAGATGAAGAAGGCCCTCGACAGGAACCGGGGCGGCACCGGTCAGGAAGGCAGCGCGCAGGGGATCCGGGCTTTGGAACAGCTCGACCAGGCCAAGCGCACGCTTGGCGCGCGGACAGGACCAGGGGCTCGCGCAGGGGATGGACCGGGCGCTCGAGGAGTCCCAGAGGCTGCTGGAGGAGCAGAAGAAGGTCGAAGGAGGTATCGACGGGCTCAGCCGGGACAAGCAGGCGGCGAGCTCCCCGGAAGGGCAGCGGAAGCGTGACGACATCATCGAGCGCAAGAACGTCATGGCCGGCCGCGTGAAGGGCCTCGGCTCCCAGATCGAGGAGCTCTCGCGGCAGGCCCGGAAGGATCAGAAGGAAGCCTCCGCGCGTCTGGGGGATGCGGCCGGCATCATCCGCGACAAGCGTCTCGCCGAGCGGATCCAGAGCAACAACCAGCTGCTTCAGGGGGGCTACTACGACCCGATCAAGGGCCGGGAAGAGTTCATTCGGGGCAATCTCGAGGAGATCGGCCCGCCAGCTCGAGTCGGCCAAGGGCAGCCTGGGGCAGACGCCCGAGGGAAAGCTGGAGGAGGCCGTCAACAAGGCGCGTCAGCTGGCCGAGGGCCTCGAGTCGATGCAGCAGCGGCTGGCCGGGCGGCAGGGAATCCGCAAGGTCAGCAAGGGACAGCGAGGGCCAGCAGGGCCGGCAAGGGTTCACCGGGCGAACCGGGGCACCGGCGACCAGGGCCGCCCCGGGGAGGGCCGGCAGGCGCAGTCTGGCGCAGGGTGCGCCCCAGGCGGCCAGAACGGGGAGGGCCGAGTCCGGGCGGCCCCGGGATGAATCCCTCCGGCGGCTCACCGCGGCGGCCGCAGCATGACGCGGCGACGCCTTCGGGCCGCCGACCGGCGTCGGTCGCTACACGGACGAGGACCTTCGGCAGCTGCGCCGCGAAACGCAGCAGCGCATGACGGACGCCCAGGAACTGAGGCGTCTGCTCGACCGCAACCCGACGCAGATGAAGAACCTCGAGCAGGTCATCGGCAACCTGCGCAACATGGACTCGGGGCGCAACTACAGCGATCCCGAACAGGTGGCTCGGCTTAAGGAGGCCATCGACCTGCTGCGTCAGGTCGAGCTCGACCTGAACCGGGACCTGTCGCGGCTCACCCAGAAGGACAAGTATTTTTATTCGGATGACAGCGAAGCGCCCAGCAGCTATAAGAAGACTCGTCGAGGAGTACTACAAGGCGCTGGCGAAGGGGAAGCAGCAATAGGCCCCTCCGAAAGGACTCAGGACCACGCTTGCCGGTCAACTCACTCGCGGTGGTCGTGCGCATGGGGGCAAGATGAGAATCGTGATCACTGGTGGTGCGGGATTCCTGGGCAGCAACCTGTGCGACCGGCTGCTCGATCTGGGCAACGAAGTCATCTGCCTGGACAACCTGATCACCGGATCGGTCGACAACATCGTGCACCTGATGGGGCATCCGCGCTTCCGCTTCGTCAAGCACGATGTCACCGAGTACATCTTCATCGGCCAGCCCATCGACGCCGTGATGCACTTCGCCTCACCCGCAAGCCCGCGCGACTACCTCGAACTGCCGATCCAGACGCTCAAAGTCGGCGCCCTCGGGACGCATAAGACGATCGGGCTGGCCAAGCACAAAAGAGCCCGCTTCCTGCTGGCGAGCACGTCCGAGACCTACGGCGACCCGCTCGTGAATCCTCAGCCGGAAACCTACTGGGGGAACGTGAACCCTATCGGGTTGCGCGGAGTCTACGACGAGGCCAAGCGGTTCGCCGAGGCGCTCGTGATGGCGTATCACCGAAGTCACGGCGTGGATACCCGGATTGTCCGGATCTTCAACACGTACGGCCCGCGCATGCGGCTCTGCGACGGGCGTGTGGTGTCGAACTTCATCGTTCAGGCGCTGCAGGGCTTGCCCTTGACGGTGTATGGGAAGGGCGAACAGACCCGCAGTTTCTGCTATGTCGAAGATGAGGTGGACGGGATCATCCGGCTTCTGATGTCGCCCGACACGGACGACATCCACAACCCGGTCAATATCGGCAACCCACACGAGCTCACCGTCCTCGAGATCGCCGAAAAGATCATCGAGCTGACCGGTTCCGACAGCCGGGTGTCCTATGCGCCGCTGCCGGAAGACGACCCCAAGGTCAGGCGCCCCGATATCAGCCGTGCCGAGGTGTTGCTCGGGTGGAGTCCGAAGATCCCGCTTGTGGACGGGCTGATCCGCACGATCGAGCATTTCAGGATCAAGGTCGCGGACGCCAAGTCCGTAATTGCCGGGTAAAAATCCGCGCTTCTGTGCTACATTGCCACGTTTTATTCTCATCCGGACGGCGGAGGCGTGCGCAGTCCGCGCGGTCCGATTTTCCACGCGAGGTTGCCCGAATGGACGTGCCTCTGCTCGATTTGCGCGGGCAGTACCGCGGTATCCGTGAGCAGGTGCGCGCGGCGGTGGACCGGGTGCTCGAGAGCCAGCGCTTCATCCTGGGCGCGGAGGGCGAGGCGTTCGAGCAGGAACTGGCACGCTATTGCCAGGTCGCGCACGGCGTCGGGGTGGCCTCGGGGACCGACGCCATCCTGCTTTCGCTCAGGGCGCTGGGCATCGGCCCAGGCGACGCGGTCGTGACGGTCCCGTTCACGTTCTTCGCGACCGCAGGCGCAATCCATAACGTCGGGGCTCGTCCCGTTTTCGTCGACATCGACGACCGGAGTTTCACGATGGACCCGGAAAGCCTGGAGCGCGTTTTGGCCAGGGATTGCAGTTTCAACGTCCGGGCTCATCAGCTCGTTCACAAACCGTCCGGGACAATCGTCAAGGCGATCATGCCTGTGCACCTCTATGGCCAGTGCGCCGAAATGACGGCGATCATGGACGTGGCGGCGCGCTATGTCCTGCCGGTGGTCGAGGACGCCTGCCAGGCCATCGGCGCCCGCTATGGCGAGCAGTACGCCGGCACGATCGGGGACATCGGTTGCTTCAGTTTCTTCCCGTCCAAGAACCTCGGGGGATCGGGCGATGGCGGGATCGTCCTCAGCCGAAACCAGGAACTCGCCGCGCGCGTGCGGCTCTTGCGCAACCACGGCGCAGAGCCAAAGTACTATCACTCCACGATCGGCTTCAACAGCCGGCTCGACGAACTCCAGGCCGCGATCCTGCGGGTCAAGCTCGGCAAGCTCGACGAGTGGGGGGCGGCGCGACGCTGCCAGTCGGCGGCATATGACCGGGAATTCGAAGCGGCAGGGCTCTTGACGCGCGTGAAGCCGCCGGCCGTGCTGCCGAACCGCACCCACGTCTTCCACCAGTACGTGATTCGCGCGCAGAGGCGCGATGCATTGAGGGACTTTCTGCGCGCCCGCGGTGTCGGGACGGAAGTGTACTACCCGCTCTCCCTCCACGAGCAGGTGTGCTTCCGGCACCTGGGCTACCAGCCAGCCGACTTCCCGCGGTCCAGCGCCGCCGCGCAAGAGGTGCTCGCCCTGCCGGTTTTTCCTGAGCTCACCGCAGAGCAGCGCTGCTGGGTCGTATCGAGCATCGCCGAGTTCTACCGCGGCGGGGCGGGGGGGCCATGAGCGAAGCGACCTACATCCTGGGCATCAACGCCTACCACGCGGACGCCGCGGCGGTGCTTCTGCAGGACGGTTGCGTCATAGCCGCCGCCGAAGAAGAGCGCTTCAACCGCGTCAAGCATTCGGCGGGATTCCCCGAGCACGCGGTCCGCTACTGTCTCCGGCAGGCGGGCATCGAGATCGGGCAGGTCGCGCACGTGGGTGTTTCCAGGGTTCCCAGTGCGCAACTGATCAACAAGCTGACGTATGTTCTGTTCAACCGGCTGATGTTCACCCACCAGGGCCTCGATCGGCTGCGCAGCGTCCAGAAGGTGCGCAACGTCAAGACGGTGCTGGCGGAGACGCTGGGCGTCCCGGAAACGGACTTGCGCGCGGAATTCCACAACGTCGAGCACCACGTCGCACACATGGCCAGCGCGTTCCTGGTCTCGCCTTTCGAAGAGGCCGCTGTCCTCTCGCTCGATGGCTTCGGCGACCTCTGCAGCACGATGACCGGCCACGGCAACGGAACTGCGCTGGAGAAACTGGGCTCGGTCCTCTTCCCCCACTCGCTCGGGCTGTTCTACACTTCGATGACCCAGTACCTCGGCTTTGACGGCTATGGCGACGAAGGCAAGGTCATGGGCCTCGCCCCCTATGGGGAACCCCGATACCTCGAGCAGATGATGGAGATCGTCGTGCCGGACGAAGGGGGCGCTTTCAAGCTGAATCTCGATTACTTCACCCACCACGTGCGCGGGATCGAGATGAGCTGGGACGAAGGGCCGCCCCACATTGGCCGGGTCTATTCCGACAAGCTCGTGGAAGTGTTCGGCGCTGCGCGCGTGCCGCGGTCGGAGATAGCGCCCCGGCACCGCGACCTGGCCTCCTCCCTGCAGAAATGCCTCGAGACTCACTTCTTCAGGCTGCTCGATCATCTGCAGCAGACCACCGGCTCAACGAACCTGTGCCTTGCGGGAGGCGTCGCTTACAACAGCGTGGCCAACGGCCTGATCCGGCAGCGCACCGCCTTTCGCGAGATTTTCGTGCAGCCCGCTGCGGGAGACAGCGGCACGGCGCTGGGGGTCGCGTGTTACGTCTGGAACGTCCTGCTGGGCAAACCGCGCGCCTACACGATGACTCACGCGTACCTGGGGCCGGAGTTCTCCGACGAGGAACTCGAGCGCGCGTTGCGCCGCTTCGGCGCGACTTACCAACGCTGTGATGACGTCCCCGCGACCGCCGCGGATTTGCTCGCCTCGGGCAAGATCGTCGGCTGGTTTCAGGGCCGGATGGAGTTCGGTCCCCGGGCGCTCGGCAACCGCAGCATTCTGGCCGATCCGCGCCAACCCGAGATCAAGGACGTCCTGAACCGTCGCATCAAACACCGCGAAAGCTTCCGGCCGTTCGCGCCCGCGGTGCTGGAAGAGTACGTGGACGAATACTTCGAGGACTCCTTCGCCTCGCCCTTCATGCTCATGGTGTTCAAGGTCCGGCCGGAGAAGCGCCCCGCGATCCCGGCGACCGAACACGTCGATCACACCGGACGGGTGCAGTCGGTATCGAAAGCCGTCAATCCCCGGTTTTGGGGCCTGATCGAAGCATTTCGTCAGCGCACCGGGATTCCGCTGGTTCTCAACACGTCGTTCAACGAAAACGAGCCGATCGTCTGCACCCCCGAGGACGCGCTGCACTGCTTTGCGACGACCAGAATGGACGCTCTGTTCCTGGGTGATTTCCTGATCTCCCGCTGACACACGCTGGCCGCACCTGCTTCTATTTCCGGACGAGGTAGAGCATGCGGATCGGCTTGCCCTCCATTTTGCGCTGCACCTTGGCCTGCAACAGGGTGAGGCCTGCCTTGCGTGTCATGCCGGCGATCTCAGCCGGGCGGTAGGCGCGCTCCTGGACTTTCACCTCCCGCTTCTCGAAGAGCCGCCCTTTCCGGACGAACCAGAGCTGGAAAAACGTGCCGATCCGCTGCCCAGGCTCGTACCGGTTGTAAGCCATCATGCGATGCGGACCCATGGGGAACATCTTCTCGTGGACCGCCAGCCACCGGAACCACGCCGCCGTGCTCATATCGAACTGAAACAGGCCGCCCTCGTTCAACAACCGCTCGACATTGATGAATACCCGCTGCAGATCCTCCGGCACGAGGATGTGGTCCAAGGCGTCGAAGTGACAGGTCACCAGGTCGGCGTGCTCCTTCAGGTCCAATTCCCTGAGGTCCTGGCGGTACCAGCGGACGCGTTTCGATTTCCTGCGGGCCTGGCGGAGCATGGCGGGGGAGGCATCGACCCCGATGACCGTCCAATCGCGCCGCTTCGTCCAGGGGACGGTGGTATTGCCGGTCCCGCAGGCTAAATCGACGATAGTGCGGACATTGACTCTGTGCCGCCGCACCGCGGCGAGCAGGCTTTCTCTCCACTCGCCGTAGAAGGCCTTGATGGATTCGTCGAGGGAAAAGAGATCGTACAGATCGGCCAGGTTTGCGTATTGATCGTGTGCGCGCCGCATCCGTTTGCTCCAAAGGAGTAGCACGAGTCTAAGCGCGAACCCCGCCTCAAGGCCATAGTTTGTTGTGACGCCCGATCAATGCCGAACGCAGGGACGGCCGAGGAGACCGCCGCGGATATTCTCGTGCGCGTGGCCGCGCCCCGTGGACGTTGGAGGACTGCCGGTGGATTTTTTCTCACAAAGAGGTAGGATCTGACAAACGATGAAAACGCTGCACCGCGTCAAGGGATTAGTTCACGACCTGGTGGTGACCAGGGACGGAACCGTGCTGACCCTGTGGTCTCCGACCGGAGTGCGACACACGGTTCTGGATCTCGGTGCCCCTCACCTGCCTGGCCTCGAGTACGCGCGCAACACGCTCCTGGCACTTGCATTCAGCCCGGAGGCGGAGTCGGCGCTGGTACTGGGCCTCGGGGGCGGATCCATTCCCCGCATGCTGCTGGCCGCCAAGCCCAGCCTTTCCATCGACGTCGTGGAAATCGACCCGGTCGTTTTGAAAGTCGCCCGCAGATTCTTCGAGGTGGGGGAGCGGCGGAATTTCCGAATCTACCTGGATGACGCGGCGGGATTCCTGGCGCGCTGCCGGACCCGGTACGACATTGTCATACTCGATGCCTATATGGGTGAAACCATGCCGCCGCAGTGCACCACACTCGAGTTCTTCCGGGACGTCCGGTGCCGCCTTTCGGAGAAGGGCGTGCTGGCCGTCAATTGCATGACCGGCGACAAAGTACGGTACCGGACGCTCCTTTCAATCATCGAGGCCGCCATCGGTCAAGTGTCCGTCCTGCATGGGCGGCGTTCACACAACATCGTCGCTTTCGCGCCCGTGGGCGCCGTCGCGCGGCGCCGTGTTGTGGATGAAGCCCGGACGCTCGCAACCGGGCTGCCATTCGCGACCGACCTGACCCGCATGACAAGGCGCCTGTACCTCTTCCGTTAGCCCGGGTACGAAAAACAACACGGATAGGAAAAACAGGCTGCAGTTTCTGGATCGCGGCGGGGGGCTGTGGGGGCCGTTCCGCTGGTCCTGCTTCTGATACGGGGGGCGTTATGTCAGTTCCGCCTCTTTTCCGGCTTGACGCTGGTGGTCATGAACCGCTGCACTATGGTGGACTGCAGCCGCCGCTTGGGACGGGGGCTCGCAGGCAAGGTAAAGTAAAAAGGGGAACCCCCGCGGGTTCCCCTTGAATGGACCGATGTCGGGCGTGCCGCCGTTACTTCGCGCGCCTGCGATACGCCGTCAGACTGGCCAGAGCCATGCCGGTGCCGAGCAGCAGCAGGGTCGAAGGCTCCGGAACCTGCGAAGGCGTACCGCCTTCCCGTACCGCCCATTCTTCGAAGCCGTCGTTGGTCTGAAAGGGAGGTTCAGGTACCCCGTTCCCACCAAAGGCAGAGTAGAGGTAAACCCATTGGTTGGGTCCGGTAAAGCGATCATTCGGGATGTAAGCGAACATGTCGCCGTAGCCGCTGCCCGGGTTGCGGGTAAAGTCCAGATCCACGCGGTCGCCCTGGCTCATGCCCCAGATCTGGCTGCCCGAAGCGAAGGACCCCGCGGTCGGTTGACCGGCGACGGCGGTGTATCCCTTGAGATCCGCAGCGCCGCGCAGCCAGATTTGCAGCCCGACCATCGAGATGAACGGATCCGACCTGGTCTGGTTGATGTCGAGCAGGAACTCGCGATAATCGGTGCCGTTGATGTTCACCACCGGGACCGTGCTCAACGGGAGGCCGAGGGTGAACTGCGGCGACGAATTCTCGTCGAACTGCAGGGGCCTGGCATCGGTGTTGTAACCCTGCTCGAAGGTCGCGCTCCCGCCGGGGTTCAGCCGGACGAACGAGTGGATCACTCCGGTGCCGGTCGATCCCGTGTCCACCCAGTAAAACAAGGCACTGTCTATTGAACCTGAATTGCCGGAAATCAAGTCTACCGTCGTGGCTCCGGCCTGGCCCACGCCCAGAACCAAGACCGCCAGAACCGCGACTAACAGGGATGATCTGCTCACCTTCATAGTTCTCCATTTGTTATTGAGAGGAAGTCTCTGTCTTTGTTCATTTGCCTGCTAAGAAGCAAAATCGTGACCATGTGGCGAGGCAGGCGGCGTCTGCTCCATTAATCCTTTCAGGATCATGAATATGGAGCCATGGACGAGCCACGACTTCCAGCGGCGCGTTCGTGGGAAGGTGTAAAAGCCGCCGACGCCCCGCTTGCGCCCTATCGCACAACCTCTTGCGTATCCTGGAATTCCCACTGTAAAGATACTCGACAGCAGGGAGGCACGGGACAGCGGCGGATCGGAGGCCTCAAGGCAAGGCAGCGGGTTTGGCCGGCCGAGCGGCGCGGGCATCGTGGCAAAACTGTTCGGGGTGGTCCTGGATGATCCGGGTCAGGATGTCGACACACTCCGGCGCGACGGGGACGAGCGGCCCGTTGCTGATCAGCGCGGCAATCTGCCGGCTGGCTTCAGTCCCTCCCGCCAGTTTTCCCAGGTCTTCAATGATCACCTTGCGCGCATTCCGCAGGACTCTGCGGCAGTGCTCTATCCCGTCCTGGACGAGCCGGTTGATCTGGTTTCCAGGATCGACCAGATGCTGCTTGACGGCCGGATTGAAATTGCAGTAGCAGCGCGGGTATCGGTCCAGTATCTCACGGACGGGCAGGTCGCACCGGTTTCGCTGGGCCCACCGTCCGATCAGCTTGACCTTGTGCCAGTTCGTCTCGTCGGCGTGGGGCAGGTTGGAGAGTAGTTCGAGGGTACGGAGTGAAGTGGAGTCGATTTTGTTATGGATGTGCCCGAGCGCATCCGCGTGGGCGGCCGCATAGGCCTCGATGTAGGCCTTCTTGTACTCGAGGAAGCCGGCATCGAAGAGATCGCGCCGGGTCGACTGCAGGAAGTGGTGCGGTTGGCGAGCGGCATCGATCAGCGCGTCTCGTTTGCCATCGATGGCGCCATTGCCCGTCCCGAACGCCGCCGACAGATAATCATGCGCGTGCTCGTAGGCCGGCACCCAGCGGGACAGCGCCGCCAGGTTGTCCAGGGAGGCACGCCAGCGGGCGATGCGGGCCTCGTCGTTGCCGAAATGATGTGCGACCTGCCCCAGCGCTTCCACGAGCGGGATTTCCCCCATGCGCAACCGCTGAAAAACCGACCTCATCAGACCGAGCGAACTCTCAAAGACGCGGATCTCTTCCCACATCCTGGTCGTGATCATGCTTTCGGGGAGATCGTGCAGCTTCGCGATCAGCGCCGGACAGTCGACTTCCAGCCGGGCGGCCCACCATGCCAGCAGGTTCTGCTCGGGGTTTCCCACGTCGTTCGCGCCTTCCGGCCCCGGCATGAGCGCCGCCCATCGCGGTGCCTGTTGCGTACCGTCCTGCCCGTCTGCACCGGCGGCGCCCACGGAACCGGCGAGGACAGACACGTCTGCCCCGAGCAGCGAGGCGAGGCTCCTGGAGAGGCACAGCGCCACACTGGAGGCGGACACCTCTTCGGCTATGGGCCATCGGTCTGCGGCGTTCCTGAACGTCCCTCTGGATACATAGAGCGAGGCGAGCGTCCGGCGCGCGATGGCTTTGGCCCTCGCCCGGCCCGCCTGGGCGCGCGACGGCAACGCGTACGCGGGCACGGCCCTCTGCATCCACCGCAATTCGCGTGCGGTCGGGGCGGCAGGCTCCCAGACCAGTATGCGATCCCAGCGGGCGGCGATTTCGCGCAGGCGGCTCTCGAGTTCCCTGGTCCGCTCAAACGGGCTGAGTACCAGCAGGACCCATGATGCCCCGCTGGCTTGCAGCGCGGCGACATCCTGATCGGACCAGAGCGGGTCATGAATGCTCTTGAAGCAGACGACCCCTCGGACGGGGGGCTCGAATTCAGGCAGCGACGCCTTCAGCGATTGCGACTCCCTGAGGTATCTCGGGCTTATCTCGGGGTCCCAGCTGGAAACCTCGAAATGCACCCAGTCGAACAGCATCAGGGGGAAAATCGCACTCAACCTTTCCGCCTGTGTCGCTCGTCCAGCGGGAGAGTCCGAATGCCGCGGCCGGCCCGAACAAAAGCGGTAAACCCGTTCCAGGCGTTCTCCGGCAGCGGCCAGGGTCGAGTTCGGCATTTCTTCCATCTCGGTCAGGATCGCCGAGGCCAGGGCGTTGCCCGACAACGCGCCGGTCGGATCTTCGATCAGGCACTGGTAGGCCAGCGATCGGACTGACGTGCCCCTGTGCGAGCAGATGCTCCCGAGCGCGATGGCCTTGAGGACGGCGGCGGCCGCAGGCCGGAGAGCCGGGCTGAGCCGCGGCACCAGGTGCTTCATACCTTCGTCCAACCCCGCAAGCGCGCCGCTGCTCTTCTCCCCGGCCCGCAATTCCGGCTCGATGTGGTCGAAGAACCTGTCGACCGTGATCATCGCGGAAGGGGGCGAGTCAAGGTACCTCTTCAACGCCGTGCGGACAGCATGCAGGGGAGAGAAGCCGGGAACGGCGGCCCGCAACCGGAACAGGGCGTCGAACACCGAAGCGTGGAGCGGGTACAGGTCGACGAATTCCTCTGCCTTCGGGCCAAACAAGGGGAACTTGGCGCGCGCGTCGTCCAGCATCCTCCGGACGCTCTGGCGCTGCGCCGGGTCCTTCAGGGCCGTGGCGGCGACGACCTGCAGCAGGTTGTTCCGGCTCACCGCCAGGCTGTCGCACACATCCCTCAGCGACGACAGCCGCGGGCGCGAACCCGGGCCAAGCCGGATGTGCGACTCGTCGACCACGGTGACAAGCAGAATGCCGCTGTGGGTAAAAGCCCGAGCGACGGCCCTGTACAGGTCGCGGTCATGCTCGAGAAGCGAGGCGTCTCGGGATTCCCGGATCCTGCGGGACACATTCTCCAGCACCACCATGCCCACACCCCCGGCGGCGAGGCGCGGCAGGGAGGTCTCCAGAGACTTTGCCAATTCCTCTGCGGTGCGCGCGTGCCCACCGGACAAACCGGCCGGGATCCCGTCGGCAGAGAGGCGTGCGCAAAGAAACGGGCCAAGATCGACGTGGGGGCTCGCAGGGACCGGGATAAACAGCGACCGTACCGGTTTTGACGGCCGGTCTGCCGGTTGCAGAAAAGGGGGGGGATTCTCCCAGGCGAGGCCCCGGGGTTCGGCCATCAGGAGGTCGACATAACGCAGGATGTGTGTCCTGCCGGATCCGGGCAAGCCGCTGAGCAGCACCGCTCCCTTTTGCGACCCGGGGGCGCAGACGCTTCGGAGGATCTGTGCGCACACCCGACCCGCGTCGGGAGTTCCCACGAACGACCGCCGGACGTCCTCGGCGCCCGCTGCAAGCGGATCGGTCAATACGGGCCGGCCGTGCAGGACGATGAGGTCGCGGATCAGCAGCGCCACGGACGTCCCTCCTTATGACGTCGGCTTCTTCTTCTCCTCGGCGGGGACCGTCTTGTCGGTGCCCGAGTCTTTCGTCGGGCTCGCGTAGATGCTGGTGGGATTGCCTCCCAGCATCTGTTCGTAGTTGTTGCCGTAGCAGAAGAGAGTCGGCTCGGTTCCCCTGATGAAGTACTCCGTCTGGCGTTCGATGCATCGTTCTGTTGCGCGCAGTCCCGTCGTGGGATCGATCTCGACTTCCGGCAGCCCTTCGGGGAGCGGGAACTCCGCGCCGCGCAGCGGAACGATTGCGGTCGCCTTCTTCATGAACGATGTCCATATCGGCAGCGCGCTCTGCGAACCCGAGAGATTTAGCTCGCGATTGTCGTCGAACCCTACCCAGACGATGCACAGCAGGTCAGGGGTGTAGCCCGCAAACCAGCCGTCCCGGGACGTGCCGGTCTTGCCCGCGGCGGTCAGGGTGAACCCCCGGGACCGCACACCGGCCCCCGTGCCGTGGTTGATCACCGATTCCAGCAGAGAGGTGACCAGAAACGCGATCTCCGGGCTCAGCGCCTGGGTCGGTTTAGGCTCGCTCAGGAAGACCCGCTGCTGCTTCGCATCCCGGATCTCCGAAATCGGCGTCAACTCGACCATCATCCCGCCGTTGGCGAACGCCGTGTAGGCCCGCACCATCTCCAGCGGGGTGACTTCAAAAGCGCCGATTGCCATCGCGGGGTATGGCTTGATCAACTCGTTGAGCCCGAGCCTGTGGGCGAGGTCGGCCACCTTGCTGTATCCCACTTTTTCGGCGAACTTGATGGTCGCCACGTTGAGCGACTTGGTGATCGCCTGCCGCATCGTAACCTGGCCGAAGTACTCGTCCTTGAAATTGCGGGGTTCGTACGAGAGGTCCCCGAAGGTGAACTGTGTCGGCTCATCGAGTACGGTTGACACCACGGTCAAAGGAGTCGAGCTGTGGTATGCGCTCTCCAGCGCGGTGGCGTACACGAACGGCTTGAAGATGCTTCCCGGCTGCCGCCTGGCCTGCGTAATACGGTTGAACTGAGTCATCCCGTAGTTCCGCCCCCCGATCATCGCCAGGATCTCGCCTGACCTCGGGTCGACCGCGATCAGGCTGGCCTGGACGGTTCCCGGCGGAATTGCTCGCTTGCCCTTCGCGAAATAGGCATCCATTTCCTGGATCCCCTCGCGGACGGACTCGAAGGCCCTCTGCTGGAGCTCGGGATCCAGGGTCGAGTAGACCTTGTATCGGGCCCCTGCCAGGGCGCCCTCGCCGTACTTGTCGATCAGCAGATCCTGGACATAGTCCACGAAATACGGTGCGTCGGAGTAATTCAGGATGGTGGACGGCTTGATGTCGAGCGGCCTCTGCCTCGTTTCGTCCCGCTCGCGGGGCGTAATCATGCCCTCCTCCGCCATCGCGTCCAGGACGAGGTTGCGCCGGTTCGTGGCCCTCTCGGGATAGCGCAACGGGTTGAAGCGGTTGGGCGCGGTGATGATGCCCGCCACCATCGCCGCCTCCCCTACGGTCAGCTCTCTCACGTTCTTGTGGAAAAACGCCTCCGCGGCCTCCCCCACGCCGACGATGCTGAACGACCCGCGCTGCCCCAGATACACGTCGTTGCAGTACAGTTCGAAGATCTCCTGCTTGGATAGCCTCTGCTCGAGCAGGATCGACATGTACGCGTCGGTTATCTTACGCTTCCAGGTCTTTTCCGTCGTCAGGAAGTAATTCTTCACAAACTGCTGCGTAAGCGTGCTTGCCCCTTGCACTTTATCGCCCTCATGCACATCGACGATGAGGGCTTTGATGATCCGGATGGGGTCCACGCCGCTGTGGCTGAAGAAGCGCCGGTCTTCCGAGGCCACGATGGCGTCCACCACCAGTTTGGGCAGGTCGGGAAAGGGCACATACCTGCGTTTCTCGCGGCTCTTGTTGATCGTGGTGCTCAGCATCTCCGCCTTCAGCGCGAACCGCTCGACCGGCTTGCGGGTCCGGATGTTGCGGATCGAGCGGATGGCGGTCGCCGAGCAGAGGACTTCCACCGACTCGTCGGCATCGTGCGGCGCGGACGCGTCGTTGTGTATGGAAATGCGGTCTTTGACGATCTCGTAGGTGGCGGCAGTCGCGGTGCGCGTGTGGGCGGCCTCGGTATACCCAAGCCTGCGCAATCGGCCGATCAATTCCGCAGGTTGCATCTGCCGCCCGGGGTAAAGCACGACCGGCCGGGCATAAATCTCGGTCTGGGATACGTTGTTGCGCTTCGCCAGCTTCTCCTGGATCAAACCGTCGAAAATGTAGTAGTACCGGATCAGAAAAACGGCGACGACCAGGACCGGGAGCGCACACAGGACTGCGAGGATCTTCAGGAGCCGATGCTTCCGGCGGCGGGGGGCAGGTTTTTTGCCGGCTCGGGGCCGATCTGCACGCTTCCTTTTTTCCATAATTGAAGCACCCATTCTAGCACGACCGTCCCGGGGCGGCGTGACGCAGATCCCAAACCCGAAACCCACCGCTGAGACGGGATGTGCGGGGCAAGCACGTGTAAAGTATGCGGTTTTAACGGATAGCCTCCGCGATCCGCTAAGCCGCCGCAGCCCGTGGCACAGGCTCGACCCGCCGACAGAGGGCCTCGCCGCAGGACCTGAATTTCTGCATTTTTTCTCGCAACCTTTGATGTCGGCGTCCCCACGCGCACCCGGTTCTGATATGATTTTCGGACTGCGTCCAGGGTAAGCGATGTTCGATGAGCGTTATTCGCGTCAGATCCTGTTCCGGGAAATTGGTGTTGAAGGTCAGGCCAAGCTGGGCAGCAGCCGCATCCTCGTGGTCGGCTGCGGCGCTCTGGGCTCCGTCATCGCCGAGATACTGGTGCGCGCGGGGGTGGGACACGTTACGGTCGTCGACAGGGACTACATCGACGATTCCAACCTGCAGCGACAATCGCTCTATACGGAGGCGGATAGCCGCGAGGGACTTCCCAAGGCCGTGGCGGCGGTCCGCCACCTGCGGGAGATCAACAGCTCGGTCGAACTCGTCGGGACCGTCGAGGATGTGCGCGCCTCCACGATCGGGGCGCTGGTTGCTGGAAAAGACCTGATCCTGGACGGCACCGACAACTTCGAAACGCGTTACCTGTTGAACGACGCCGCCCTGAAATGGCGCATCCCGTGGACCTATGGCGCCTGCGTGGGGGCATACGGCATCTGCATGACGATCGTGCCGGGCGTCACCCCGTGCCTGCGCTGTGTGATGCAGCAGCTGCCGGTTCCGGGCAGTTCGCCGACCTGCGATACCGTCGGGGTGATCGGCGCGGTTGTGCACCTGGTCGCCGCCTTCGAGGCCGCCGAAGCGATGAAGATCCTTACCGGGCGTCTCGACCAGGTGAACCGGAGCCTGGTCGCCATTGACTTGTGGGAGAACCGGATGTCCGCCATCGGCACCCGGGGGCAGCGGGACCCTGCCTGCCCCGCCTGCGCCGGGGAGCGGTACGAGTTTCTCGCTGGAGAGCATGAGGCGAGGGCGGAGGCGCTGTGCGGGCGAAACGCGGTCCAGGTGTGGTCAGCCCAATCCGGCCCGGTCGACTTGACCACCGTGGCTCAGCGCCTTTCCGGCATCGGATCTGTGACCGCGAACAGTTATCTCGTAAAGGCGGACCTTGGGGACCGCGAGGTCGCCATTTTCCGGGACGGGCGCGCCATCATTCGGGGGACCCACGATGTGGGCGAAGCCCGGCGACTCTACTCGAAACTGGTTGGCAATTGACGGGCAGCGCAGTCGCGGGAGGGACTGCCCTGCGCGATTCGCAAAACCATCAATCCTATGAAGAAAATGACGATCGTTGTGACTGCCCTCATCGGTCTCGCGCTGTCTCGCACCGCTGCGGCGCAGGACGAGGAAAGAACCCAGAAACTCTTTGCCGGGGCGATCGCGGCCATGGGAGGGGAGGCCTATCTGAACGTGAAGGACATCGTTTCGGAGGGGAACCTCTTTTTCTTCGACCGCGACGGCAACTCATCCGGGTTGATCAAGTACAACGACTGGACCAAGCTCCCGGACAAGAGCCGCAACGAAGTCGGGAACAGAAAGAAGCTGCGCGACGTGATCGTGTTCAACCTGGAAACGGGCGAAGGCTGGATCCTGGAGGGGCAGAAGGATACGCGGGCCGCCACGCCGGACGAGATGAAATCGTTCCGAAACGACGTCAAGCACAGCATCGACACCATCTTCCGTTCCCGCTACAAAGACCCCGCCAACAAGCTCTTCTATCTTGGGCCGGGTGATGGTTCCGACGTGAATCTTGAGATGGTGAAACTCCTCGACCCGGAAAACGATGAAGTGACGGTGTATTTCGACCGGATCTCGTTCCTCCCTGTCAAGATCGAATACCGGAGCCTGGATAAGAAGGGAGTCCGGCAGCGGCACCTCCAGGAATTCAGCCAGTGGCACAACATTCAGGGGGTCAATACACCCCTGCGCACCGACGGCTTTGTGAACGGGCTTAAATCCTCGCAGTTGTTTGTCGTGAAGCTCACATACAACAACAACATCCCGGATAGTTTCTTCTCCAAACCCGAACCGCCGAAATAACCCGAGTGCAGCCGTCCGCCCTGGGGACGCGGCGCTGATGAAGATATACGACATCTAGAAGGAAATCCGGCCGGGGATCCCGGTGTGGCCGGGTGATCCGGCTGCGCTGCCCCAGCCACACCCTGGTTGTGGCCGTCGGTTCTTCCGTGCGGGGCAGTGGCAGGCAGGTCAGGCCGGGACGGCCCGCGCTGCGGTCAGACTCTGGATTTCGGCGAACGAGCAGATGCGACAGCACCGGCCGCGCAGGCGGGCGATCTGGTCTGCAAGCGCGGTGTGAATCGCGTGTCCGGCCTTGCTTGCGAACAGGTGGCCGATGATGGGGTAGCCGACCAGCGATATGTCGCCGAGCAGATCGAGCAGCTTGTGCCGGACGAATTCGTCCGGGAAGCGCAGATGGTCGTTTACGATCCCGGACTCATCCAGGACCACGGCGTTTTCGAGCGAACCTCCGCGAATCAGGCCGCACTTTTTCAGGTATTCGACATCGGCCACGAACCCGAACGTCCGGGCGGTCCCGATTTCCCGGCGGTATAATGCCGGGGTGAGTTCGAGCTCGATTTCCTGCCGGCCGATGGCCGCGTGCTCGAAATCGATCATGTAGGTCGCCTTGGGTACGAGGTTCGGGTAGACCCCGGCGAATTTGTCGCCGTGCCGCACTTCGATTGGTTCCTGGATCAGCAGGTAGCGCCGTTCCTCTCCCTGGTCGACGATGCCTGCCTTTTGAATCGCTTCCATGAACAGGCTGCCGCTGCCGTCCATAATCGGGACTTCCATCGAGTCCAGATCTATGTGCAGGTTATCCACACCCAGCCCGTACAGCGCCGAGAGGAGGTGCTCCACCGTGGAAATCATCACCCCCTTTTTCATCAGCGTGGTCGCATAGCTGACGCGCGCGACGTGGGCACGGGTTGCCTCGATCTCGAAGTTCCTCAGGTCGGTCCGCCGGAAAACGATGCCGGTGTTCGCAGGGGCCGGTACCAGGGTCACCTGGACTGGATAGCCTGTGTGAAGGCCAATGCCCTGGAGCTGTATCCTGTCACGCAGCGTTCTCTGGTGTCTCAGCATCGAATCCTCTCTCGGGGTCTGCATCAGCAATGACACGATCAGGCGCCTTACACCGTAAACTATAAGAAGTTAGCAAATTTCGTACCCAGTTGAGGCTCGCACGCGGAAATTCTGTAAGATGTTTGTTAATTTAACTTTGGATGGAGCCTGGTGCCCGACTGAGGCCGCACCGGGCCGAGCGGTGTTGCAGTTCAGACACAGGGCAGCCGTGCGACGCCTGTCGTAACTCGGCTTCCCCAGGCCCTTAAAGTGTTTGCCCCCGGCGCCCGACTTGTGTTACAAAAGATTTCCAGGGCAAGATGAGAGATACATTTCAGGGAAATTACTGGTTTTGGCGATGGGCGTCGCGGTACGCCCGAGTTCGTTCGCTGCCGGTGCCCTGAAATCTGGAAAAAGAGGGTGATCAAAAGCCGTGAACGACTCGAGGCGTTCACGGCTTTTTTTGTGCCCAGACGAGGGAAAGATGGCCGAACCGCCATTTGGCGCGATCGAAGAGCTTGCCGCGCTAGGCAACGTAATCCCCGTGCACAAGACCATACTGGCCGATCTTCTGACTCCTGCGGCGGCTTTCCTGCGGGTGGCCCAGGGGCGCCGACGGGTTTTCCTGCTGGAGAGTGTGGAGGGGGGAGAACGCCTCGGCCGGTACTCCTTTATCGGCTGGGATCCGTTTGTGGTCATTCGAGGCCGGGGGAATTCGATTACGGTCGAGGAACTGGGCGAGCAGCGTGACGTCGAGGGAAACCCGTTCGAGGTGCTGCGGGAGTTCTCTGCCGCATTCCGGCTGGCCCCGGTGCCCGACCTGCCGCCTTTTATCGGGGGCGCAGTCGGCTACTTCGGGTACGATCTCGTGCGTTCGATCGAATGCCTGCCGTCGAGCGCCACGGACGACCTGCACCTGGACGATTTCCACGTGATGTATTTCTCGACGGTGCTGGCCTTCGATCATCTGCGGCATCGGATCCACATCGTCGCCAACATCCTGAACCGCCGCGGTCCGCAGAGCCTGGAAGCGCGCTACGCGGATGCGGTGCAGCGCCTCGAGCAGATCGAGCGCCGGCTGATGGATCCGCTCTCGATGCCCGCGGCCCGTGCCGCCGCGCCGAACCCGGACCCGGTGTCGAACCTGTCGGAGGAAAACTACGGCGCCCGGGTCCTCAAGGCCAAGGAGTACATCCAGGCCGGGGACATTTTTCAGGTTGTGCTTTCGCAGCGCATGGGGTTAGAGATCGCCTGCGATCCGTTCGATATCTACCGGGCGCTTCGATTTATCAATCCTTCGC
Source organism: uncultured Acidobacteriota bacterium (assembly GCA_963773605.1). Lineage (GTDB taxonomy): Bacteria > Acidobacteriota > UBA6911 > UBA6911 > UBA6911 > CAVZBT01. Next base: position 1,065,744 of record CAVZBT010000012.1, on the reverse strand, counting down.
CCTACATGTTCTTCCTTCGGATGGACACGCTGCACCTGGTCGGCTCGTCACCGGAGATGCTGGTCAAGGTCCGCGACGGGAAGGTCGAGTACGGCCCGATCGCGGGGACGCGGCCCCGCGGCGAGACGCCAGGGCAGGATGCTCTGCTGGCCGCAGAACTGCAGGCCGATGAGAAGGAGCGCGCCGAGCACGTCATGCTCGTCGACCTCGGCCGCAACGACGTGGGCCGGGTCTGCGACTACGGGACCGTGAGGGTGACCGACCTCATGCGGGTCGAGCGGTACAGTCACGTGATGCACCTCGTCAGCAGCATCGAAGGGAAGTTGCGGTCGGGTCTCGACTGTTTCGACGCGCTGCGCGCCTGCCTGCCTGCCGGAACCGTCTCGGGTGCGCCCAAAGTGCGGGCCATGGAGATCATCGAGGAACTGGAGCCTTGCCGACGTGGCGTGTACGGCGGGGCGGTCGGGTATGTCGATTTTTCGGGGAACCTCGACACGTGCATTGCCCTCAGGACCCTGGTCATCAAGGACCATCACGCCTTTGCGCAGGCGGGCGGAGGCATCGTGGCCGACTCAGTCCCTCAACGGGAGTGGCAAGAGTCGCTGAACAAGGCGCAGGCGCTGCTCCGGGCGGTCGATTTTGCCCACCAGGGCCTGCGTGAGTGACCGGGACAGGTCTTGAAATAGGCTTTTTGATGTCTTTTCCCATTCGGGCCGCAAGAGTTCAATTTTCAGGCCCTGACCCGGATGGACCGGGTGATCACCATGATCCTGGTAATAGACAATTACGACTCGTTCACGTTCAACCTGGTGCAGTACCTGGGAGAACTCGGCGAGAGCCTGGAGGTGGTGCGGAACGACGCCATCACCGTCGAGCAGATTCGGCAACTGCGCCCGGAACGGATCGTAGTGTCGCCGGGACCGGGCCGGCCCGAGCACGCCGGCATCATCGTCGATGCGATCCGCGCGTTGACCGGGAGCGTCCCGATCCTGGGTGTGTGTCTCGGGCATCAGGCGATAGGAGCCGCCTTTGGCGGCGACGTGGTCCCGTCTCCGGAACTGATGCACGGCAAAACCAGCATGATCCGCCACGATGGGAGGACGATATTCCGTGGGTTGCCGGATCCGTTCCGGGCGACGCGATACCATTCGCTGGTGGTGGCACCTGCCAGTCTGCCGGGTTGTCTTGAAGTATCCGCCCGAACCGGGGACGGCATCATCATGGGGCTGCGGCACCGCAACTTTCCCGTCGAAGGGGTGCAGTTCCACCCCGAGTCGATCCTGACGGATTCCGGCCGGGAACTGCTGGCCAATTTTGTGCGTTTGAGGTGTCCATGACTATACGAGGCTACCATCCGCCCGACACCCTGAAAGGCACGGTCCTGGAGGGCATCATCCGCACGAAGGTGCGCGAGCTTGCGGGAGCCTCCGGGAGGTGGCCGGCGGCGGCGATCATCGAGGCGCTCGATCGGGCGCCCGAGCCGCGGTCGCTCAAGCGGGCGCTGATGCGCCGGGCGCCGGCGATCATCGCGGAACTGAAGCAGGCGTCCCCCTCGGCCGGGGTCCTGCGCAAGAACTTCGATCCTGTCGCCATTGCACGGGAGTACGAGGAGTCGGGGGCCGCAGCCATTTCGGTGATCACCGAGGTGCAGCATTTTCGGGGCGGGCTGGAGACCCTGGCGCGGCTGCGCTGGCACACCCGGCTGCCGCTGCTCCGGAAGGACTTCCTGCTGGATCCGTACCATGTGCTGGAAGCGCGTCACGCCGGGGCCGACGCGGTGCTGCTGATTGCGGCCGTTCTCGATGACGACGCTTTGCGCTCGATGCGCATCGAGGCGGAGCGCTGGGGCATGGAAGCCCTGGTCGAAGTGCACACGGAGGATGAACTGCGGCGCACCCTCGATTCGGGGGCCACGCTCGTCGGCATCAACAACAGGGATTTGCGGACATTCGAGGTTTCGCTCGAGACGGGTTTGAGGCTGGCCCGGCTTGTTCCCGAGAGTATCGTCCTGGTTGCCGAAAGCGGCATCAGAACTCCACGGGACCTCGCCCTCCTCAGGGAAGCCGGGTTTTGCGGTTTCCTGGTGGGCGAGCTGCTGATGCGCGCCGTCTCGCCCGGAGCCGCGCTGCGCGAACTGATCGGGAAGGGCCTGGGGCGCACGCGATGAAAGTGAAGGTCTGCGGGATCACGTCGTACGAGGATGCGGCCCTGGCCCTGGACTGCGGAGCCGATGCGCTCGGTTTCAATTTCTATGCGCGGAGCCCGCGCTGCGTAAGCATGGAGGCGGCACGAGGAATTATCCGCAGGCTGCCCCCGTTTGCCGCGCGCGTTGCGGTGCTGGTCAACGAGCCGGACGGCCGGGGCGTCGCCGACGCGGCCCGAGTTTCGGGAATCACGGCGCTCCAGCTCCACGGCGACGAGACGCCGGAGTACTGCCAGTCGCTTTCGGGCTGGACCCTGATCAAAGCCTTGCGGATCGGGACGGAGCCGCTCCCGGAATCCATCGCGGAGTTTCCGGTCCACGCGTTTCTGCTCGACGCGCGGGACGACGTCCTTTTCGGCGGCACCGGGAGGGTGTTCAACTGGGAGCTCGCGGCGCATGTGGCACGGGTTCGCCCTGTAATCCTCGCCGGCGGTCTCGGACCGGACAACGTGCGCGCGGCGGTCCGCACCGTCCGGCCCTATGCCGTCGACGTGTGCAGCGGGGTCGAGTCGGCTCCCGGGAAAAAAGACAAGGCGCGGCTGGTGGCCTTTATGAATGAGGTTCGACGATGCGAATAGAGACAACGGGGCCGGACGAGCTCGGCCACTTCGGCCCTTACGGCGGCAGGTTTGTTCCCGAGACGCTGATGAGCCCGCTTCAGGAGCTGGAGGAGGCTTACGTGGGGGCGCGCAGGGACCCCACGTTCCAGGCGGAACTGAACGAACTGTTGCGCACCTATTCCGGCAGACCCACTCCACTGACCCCCGCCCGCCGTCTCGGCGCGCATCTCGGGCGCGCGAGAATTTATCTCAAGCGCGAAGACCTGAACCACACCGGCGCCCACAAGATCAACAACGCCCTCGGCCAGATTCTGCTCGCCCGCCGGATGGGGAAGTCGCGCATCATCGCCGAGACCGGCGCCGGCCAGCACGGCGTGGCCACCGCGACGGTCTGCGCCCTGTTCGGAATGGAGTGCGAGATCTACATGGGGACCGAGGACATGAGGCGTCAGTCGCTGAACGTCTTCCGCATGCGCCTGCTGGGGGCGCGGGTGACCCCGGTCGATGCCGGCAGCCGTACCCTGAAGGACGCCATCAACGAAGCGATGCGCGACTGGGTCACCCACGTGGCGCACACGCACTACCTGCTTGGCTCGGCCCTTGGAGCTCACCCGTACCCCTGGATGGTAAGAGAATTCCAGTCCGTCATCGGCCGGGAAGTCCGCGCGCAGGTGCTCGCGGCCGAGGGGCGGTCCCCGGACGTGCTGATCGCCTGCGTGGGGGGCGGCAGCAATGCCATCGGGCTGTTTCACGAGTTTGTCCCCGACCCGGGCGTGCGCATGATCGGGGTGGAAGCCGGTGGGCGCGGCAAAGGGCTGGGCGAGCACGCCGCGCGTTTCAGCGGAGGCCGTGTGGGCGTGCTCCAGGGGACCAAGAGCTACGTGCTCCAGGACGACGAAGGCCAGATCGCCGCGACGCACTCGGTTTCGGCGGGGCTGGATTACCCTGCCATCGGCCCGGAGCACTCACTGCTGCACGATGCGGGCCGCGTCGAATACACCTCCGCCTCCGACGAGGAGGCGCTGCGGGCATTCGAGCTCCTGAGCCGTCTCGAGGGGATCATACCGGCGCTGGAAAGTGCGCACGCCGTAGCCGAAATCATACGGCGCGCGCCCGAACTGGAGCCGGACGCAGTCGTGGTGATCAATGTGTCGGGCCGCGGCGACAAGGATGTCGGCGAGGTCGCCGAGCTCCTCGAGGCGCGCGCCGCGGGGTTGTCTGAACGGTCGTTGGAAAGGCGGGTGCTATGAGCGGGGCGATCGCCGGGGTTTTTGACAGGCTTCGGCACGAGGGCGGCCGGGCCTTCATCCCTTTCATTACGGCGGGTGATCCGGACCTGGAAACGACGGTTCGGCTGGTGCCGGAACTCGCCCGGTCGGGGTGCCACATCGTGGAGCTGGGGATTCCGTTCTCCGATCCGGTCGCAGACGGCCCCACCATACAGCGCGCTTCCGAGCGGGCCCTGGCCCATCGTTACAAGTTTCCGGACTACCTGGATGCGCTGCGCCGCATTCGGCGCGAGAGCCGCATTCCGATTGTAGTGTTCAGCTATTTCAATCCGATTCTGCAATACGGTGTGGGGGCGCTGGCGCGTGATGCCGCCGAGGCGGGCGCGGACGGCATCCTGGTGACCGACCTCACTCCTGAAGAAGGGGACGAGTATTGCGCGTGCCTGGACGACTACGGGCTGGATCCCATCTTCCTCGCGGCTCCGACCAGCAACGACGACAGGGTGGCGGCCATCTGTCGCCGCGCGCGGGGCTTTGTGTACGTGGTGGCCCGCGCGGGGGTGACCGGCGCTCAGGGCGCGATATCATCGGCGATGGCACCGACGATCGCACGCGTGCGGCGACAGACGAGCCTGCCTGTTGCCGTGGGGTTCGGCATTTCGCACCCGGCGCAGGTCCGGGCCGTCTGGGAAATGGCGGAGGGGGCGGTGGTCGGCAGCGCCATCGTCGCCCGTATCGAAGAAGAACGGAACTCCCGGGATCTGGTACCTCACGTCGGGGACTTTTGCCGCTGGCTGACCGGGGCTCCTCGAACAGGGAGGGATTTCTAAATGGTGATCGTTATGCAGCGTGGGGCAACAGAGCACGAGATCGCGAGGGTGAGCGAACGTCTCAAGCGGGAAGGTTTCGATGTCCACCGTTCCACGGGCGTCGAGCGGACGATCCTGGGGGTGGTGGGGGGGCGCATCGTGGATCCGCGTGACTACGAACTGCTCGATGGCGTCAAGGAAGTCATCCGGATCACGCAGCCGTACAAGCTCTCCAGCCGCACCTTCAAGCCGGAGGGGACCGTCATACGGCTGGGCGACGTGTGCATCGGGGATAATGCGGTCGTGGTCATGGCCGGTCCCTGCACGGTCGAAAGCCGCGATCAGGTGGAAGCCGCCGCGACGGCCGTTAACGACGTCGGGACGCGCATCATGCGCGGGGGAGCCTTCAAGCCGCGCACGTCGCCGCACTCGTTCCAGGGAATGGGCGAAGAGGGGCTGCGGCTGCTGCACGCCGCCGCCCGAAGCCACGGGATGTATGTCATATCCGAGGTGATGGATCAGACCCAGATCCCGCTGTTCATGGAATACGCGGATATCCTCCAGGTGGGCGCGCGCAACATGCAGAACTTCACGCTTCTGAAGGAACTCGGCCGGGTGACGAAGCCGGTTTTGCTGAAACGGGGCATGTCGGCCACCATCGAGGAGCTGCTCCTTGCGGCCGAATACATCATGACCGGCGGCAACCACCAGGTCATCCTGTGCGAGCGCGGCATCCGCACTTTTGAAAACTACACGCGCAATACCCTCGACCTGTCGGCCATTCCGGTGGTGAAAAAGCTCAGCCACCTGCCGATCGTGGTCGACCCGAGCCACGGGACGGGACGGCGCGACAAGGTGGCGCCCATGGCACGCGCGGCGGTCGCGGCGGGCGCCGACGGGCTGCTGCTTGAAGTGCACCCCGACCCCGATGCCGCCCTGTGTGACGGGGCCCAGTCGCTCTACCCGGAGCAGCTGAAACAGCTCATGATCGAGTTGAGGCTGATCGCCACGGCAGTCGGCCGCACGGTCCGGTAGGAGGAGCGCAGCAATGGAAGCGCCCTTTCAGAGAGTAGCGATCGTCGGGGTAGGGCTCATCGGCGGCTCGCTCGGCATGGCACTGCACGCACTCGAGCCCAGGCCGTACGTGCTCGGCATTGGAAGGGATCCGGGGAGGCTCGACCTCGCCCTGCGCCTTGGCGCCGTCGACGGCTGCTCGCTCACGGTTTCGGATGTGTCCGGATGTGACCTGGTGGTCCTGGCCCTGCCGATCGAAAAGATCCTGTCGACCCTGGATCAGCTGAGCGACAGTCTGACGGCCGGGTGCGTCGTGACCGACGTGGGCAGCACCAAACGCACGATATGCGCGAAAGCGTGGGAGCGGATGCCCGATGGGGCGGAATTCATCGGTGGGCACCCGGTCGCCGGAAGGGAGGTGACGGGCGTCGAGCACAGCCTGCCCGAGCTGTTCCGTGGGGCGCCCTACGTACTCTGCCCGCGGCCCGGCCGGGAGCCGCGCGGCATCTCCAGGCTTCGTACGATCCTCGACCGGATCGGGGCGCGCAGCTACATCATGACCGCCGAGGAGCACGACCGGACGCTCGCCTGGGTAAGCCACCTGCCGCAGTTGCTTTCGACGGCGTTGGCCGCGGGCAGCACGGATCGGGCCGCCGGGCTCTCCGGTTCCGGCTTTCGCGACATGATTCGGCTGGCCGGCAGCCCCTTCTCCGTCTGGAGCGGCATCCTGGAGACCAACCGGGATTGCGTCGACGAGGCGCTGTCGGAATACATCCGGCGCCTTGAGGCTATGCGGAGCCGGTTGAGAGATGGGAGTGTCGCGCGGGACTTCGAAGCCGCCGTGCGGGTCTATCGCCAGACCCGCGGAAACACGTGAAGCTCCGCGTCTGGATAGGTCGGCCGTCGGCGAAAATACCGTTTTTCGCCGGTCTTCATGCAGCGTGGTGTCCACAGGCGGCGCCTGGAACCAGGCCCCGCCCGTGGCGACTTCGGTCGGAAATTCAGCAAGCCCTTTGAAAGCGGCGTCGAGCCGACGCGTGCCAATGACCTGCGAACACCGGGGTCCGGTTAGCCCCCGCCGCCCGACAGCGAGTTCAGGAAATCCGCGTTGGTCTTGGTCTTCGGAGAGCTTCTCCAGCAGCAGTTCCATGCTCTCGGTGACCGACAAGCGGTGTCAGCACCTTGCGCAGGATCCAGATGCGGTTCAGATCGGCCTGCGGGATCAGCAGTTCCTCTTTCCGGGTGCCGGACTTGTTGATGTCGATGGCAGGGAAGACGCGCCGGTCGACAAGCTTCCGGTCCAGGTGCAGCTCCATGTTGCCGGTGCCCTTGAATTCTTCGAAGATGACGTCGTCCATGCGGCTGCCGGTGTCGATCAGCGCGGTGGCGATGATCGTCAGGCTGCCGCCTTCTTCGATGTTGCGCGCCGCGCCGAAGAACCGTTTCGGCCGCTGCAGGGCGTTGCTGTCGACGCCGCCCGAGAGGACCTTGCCGCTCGGGGGCACGATGGTGTTGTAGGCGCGCGCCAGGCGCGTGATGCTGTCGAGCAGGATCACGACGTCCCGCTTGTGTTCGACGAATCGCTTCGCCTTTTCCAGCACCATTTCGGCGACCTGGACGTGGCGCGAGGCCGGCTCGTCGAAGGTGGAGCTGATGACTTCGCCTTTGACCGAGCGCTGCATGTCGGTCACTTCTTCCGGACGTTCGTCGATCAGCAGCACGATCAGGTACGACCTCCGGGTGGTTCTGCGAGATCGAGTTCGCGATCGACTGCAGCAGCATCGTCTTGCCGGTTCGCGGCGGAGAGACGATCAGTCCGCGCTGTCCTTTGCCGATGGGCGCGAGCATGTCCATGACTCTTCCCGGAAAGATTGTCCGGCCCCGTTTCCAGCTTCAGATGCTCGTGCGGATAGAGCGGCGTCAGGTTGTCGAAGAAGATCTTGTCCTTGGCGGCATCCGGATGCTCGAAATTGACCGCTTCGACCTTGATCAGGGCGAAATAGCGCTCGCCGTCCTTCGGAGGCCGGATCTGTCCGGAAACGGTATCGCCGGTGCGCAGATCGAATTTCCGGATCTGCGACGGCGAGACGTAGATGTCGTCCGGTCCCGGGCAGATAGTTGTAATCGGGAGCCCGCAGGAATCCGAAGCCCTCGGGCAGGCATTCCAGAACGCCTTCCGAAAAGATCAGCCCGCTCTGCTCGGTCTGCGCCTTCAGGATCTGGAATATCAGTTCCTGCTTGCGCATCCCGGTGTAGCCCGGAACGTTCAGGTCCTTGGCGACCTGGGTCAGGGAGGAGATATTCATCTCCTTCAGTTCACGAATGTTCAGATGGCCGTTTTCGCGCCGCCTGCTTCTTGCGTTCACGTTTGCATTTCGACGTTGCGTCGTTTCAGGCATGACTGCTCCCTCCAGAGGGAGAATAGGGTAGGTTAATGGTTAATTTCTCGGGGATTCAGAGGACACTGTCCGGTTGCCTGCAGCACCCGTTTCCAGATTTCTTTGCATCCTATCCCGGTTTCAGCCGAGGACATCACCACGGTTGCCCCTCCAAACGAATTGGAGATAATGCGCGTCTGATTGCGCTCCTTCTGATTGTTGGACAGCTTGTCGGACTTTGGTCGCCACGAGCATGTGCGGCATATTCAGTTGTTCCAGCCATTCGGACAGCTGCAGATCCAGCGTTCGTTGGAGGCATTCTCGAATCAACCAGCTGAACGACCAGAGCGATGGCCGGACGGTTCCGAAAGTACTGCTCGATCAGCTCCTTCCATTGCTGGCTGGCGGCTTTTCCTGCTCTTCGCATAGCCAAAACCGGGCAAATCGACGAAGAAGAAAGATCCGTTAATCCGATAAAAATTAATGCGTCTGAGTTTTGCCCGGCGTGGAACTGGTTCGGGCCAGGCTCTCTTGCCCGCAAGCCGGTTTATCAGGCTCGATTTGCCGACATTCGACCTGCCCGCAAAAACAACTTCGGGAATCCCGTCGTGCGGGAAATCACGTTCCGAGACGGCGCTGATGAATCGCAAAATTCCGGCTTGGAGTCACTGGATGATCTGTCGTGCCAGCGGACTTTATGTTAGAGCTGGATTAGTGCGCGACGTTCTCGTTCGGACGAGCTGCCCTCGATATCCGATATCTGGGACACCTGGTCCTGGGAACAGGCTGCCGTTCCAGCGCTATCTGCAGGACTTCATCCATCGTTTCCACCAGATTAACACTCATGATCTCCAGAATATCCTGCGGGAGGTCCTGGAGGTCCTTTTCATTCTCCTTCGGGAGAATGACATTCTTGATTCCGGCGCGATGCGCGGCCAGCAGTTTTTCCTTTACGCCGCCGATCGGGAGCACCTTGCCGCGCAACGTGATCTCGCCGGTCATCGCGACATCGTTGCGCACCGGTATCTTGGTCAGCGCCGAAACGATGGTCGTTGCCATCGTGATTCCGGCGGAAGGTCCGTCTTTGGGAATAGCTCCTTCCGGAATGTGAATGTGCAGATCCATCTTGCGGTGGAAATCGCGGCCGATGCCGTAATCGGCGGCCCGGCTTCGGACGAAGGTCATCGCCGCGCGCGCCGATTCCTGCATGACTTCGCCCAGTTTCCCGGTCAGGGTCAGCTGGCCTTTGCCATCCATCAGGGTCGCTTCGGTCTGCAGCACCTCGCCGCCGACCTCGGTCCAGGCAAGACCGGTCGTCAGGCCGATCTGGTTGTTTTCGCTGATCCCCTGCATCCGGAATTTCGGCCGGCCCAGCAGCTTTTCAACTTCTTCGGGCGTGATCGAGCTGCTCTTGAGCTCCGCAGTTACGATCCTCTTGGCGGTTTTGCGGCAGACGTTGGCGATTTCGCGTTCCAGGTTGCGCACGCCCGATTCGCGCGTGTATTTGCGGATGATTTCCAGCAGTGCTTCATCGGCGAACTGGATCTGCTTCGGTGCTGAGCCCGTTGGCTTCCATCTGCTTTCGGACCAGGAATCGCTTGGCGATTTCGAGCTTTTCGATTCTCGGTATAGCCGGAGAGCTGGATCACTTCCATGCGGTCCTGCAAGCGCCCGCGGGATCGTGTGCAGCACATTGGCCGTTGCGATGAACATCACCATCGAGAGGTCGAATTCGGTATCGAGGTAATGATCCACGAACATGTGGTTCTGTTCGGGATCGAGCACTTCCAGCAGCGCGGCCGACGGATCGCCGCGGAAATCCATGCTCATCTTGTCGACTTCATCCAGCATGAAGACCGGATTGCGCGTTCCCGCTTTTTTCATGTACTGGATGATCTGGCCGGGCAGCGCGCCGATATAGGTCCGTCGATGTCCGCGGATCTCCGCTTCGTCCCGGACTCCGCCCAGCGAAAGGCGGACGAACTTCCTGCCCGTCGCGCGCGCGATCGATTTTCCAAGCGAGGTCTTTCCCACTCCCGGAGGTCCGACAAAGCAGAGAATCGTTCCCTGCGGTTTCTTGACCAGGCTGCGGACCGCCAGAAATTCGAGAATGCGGTCCTTGATCTTTTCCAGGCCGTAATGGTCTTCTTCGAGAACCTTCTTCGACCAGTTGATGTCGCGGATTTCCTTCGATTTCTTGTTCCAGGGCATCGCCAGCAGCCAATCGAGATAGGTCCGCGAAACGGTCGATTCGGCCGACATCGGCGGCATCATCTCGAGCCGCTGGATTTCCTTCATCGCCTTTTCGTGGGCGTCCTTCGGCATCTTGGCGGCTTCGACCTGCTTCTTCAGATCGTCGAGCTCGCTCTTTTCGTCCTTGCGACCCAGTTCCTTCTGGATCGCCTTCATCTTCTCGTTCAGGTAGTACTCTTTTTGAGCCCGCTCCATCTGGCGCTTGACGCGCCCCTGGATGTTGCGGTCTACCTTGATCTTTTCCATCTCGACTTCGATGATCTCGTTGATCTTTTCGATCCGCTCCGCGAGATCCACCATCTCGAGCAGCTGCTGCTTTTCCTCGATGCTGATCGGCAGGTTGGCGCAGATGTTGTCCGCCAGCTTCGACGGCTCCAGCGTCTTCATCGCATTCAGGATCGCGTCGTAATTGACGTGATGGCTCAGCTTCGAAAACTGCTCGAAAACGGTCTGCAGCCGCTTGATCAGCAGGTTGGTGCGGGCGCTGCGAAGCGGAGGTTTCTTCCAGCAGTTCCACGTCGGCGACAAAGAAGCCGGGATCGTTGGAATAGCGGAGCGCCCGGACTCGCTGGATGCCCTCAACCAGAACCTTGATGTTGCCGTCGGAAAGCTTGACGCTCTGGACGATATTGGCGACGGTGCCGACCGCATAGATGTCCGAGGCCTTCGGTTCATCGACCGAAGCATCCATCTGGGTGGCCAGAAAAACCCGCTTGGAACCTTCCAGCGCGAATTCCAGAGCGCGCACGGATGTAGGGCCGCCCGATCACGAACGGGATCATCATGTGTGGGAAAACCACAACATCCCGGATCGGGATCATTGGGAGACGTTCAGTTTTTTTGGAGGGAGTTTCGTTTGTCATGCTTAAAGTTAACCGGCCTTTTCCAACAGCGCGAAGACAATGTCCTTGTTCTCGACCATCTCGCGCGTTATCATAAATTCCTTTACCTTCTTCTGCGAAGGCAGCTGGTACATCACATCCAACATAAGATCTTCGAGGATGATTTTCAATCCGCGAGCGCCCATCTTGCGCTCCAGGGCAAGGTTGGCGACCGCGCCGATCGCATCGTCGGTGAACTTAAGTTTGACGTTCTCAAACTCAAAAAGCTTCTGGTACTGGCGTACCAGAGCATTTTTGGGTTTGGTCAGGATATCGACCAGCGCCGCGTGATCCAGTTCCGAGAGCGAACCGATGACCGGCAGCCTGCCGACAAATTCCGGGATCAGGCCGAACTTGATCAGATCTCTGGGTTCGCAGCTTCCAGGATGTTGGCCGGCTGATCCTTTTTGGAGCTCTTCAAACCTTGGATGTCCTTGTCGCCGACCAGGAAGCCCATGCTCTTCTTGCCGATCCGGCGTTCGATGATCTTTTCCAGGCCGACGAAGGCGCCGCCGCAGATAAACAGGATGTTGGTCGTGTCGATCTGGATGAATTCCTGGTGCGGATGCTTGCGTCCGCCCTGGGGCGGCACATTGGCGACCGTGCCCTCCAGTATCTTCAGCAGCGCCTGCTGCACCCCTTCGCCGGAAACGTCGCGCGTGATCGAAGGGTTTTCGTCCTTGCGGGCGATCTTGTCGATCTCGTCGATGTAGACGATCCCCTGCTGGCATTTTTCCTTGTCGCCGCCGGCGTTCTGCAGCAGCTTGAGGATGATGTTCTCGACATCCTCGCCGACATAGCCCGCTTCGGTCAGCGTCGTGGCGTCCACGATGGCGAAGGGAACGGAAAGCATTTTGGCCAGGGTCTGGGCCAGAAGCGTCTTGCCGGTGCCGGTCGGGCCGATGAGCAGCACATTGCTTTTCTGCAGTTCGAGATCGCCGCGTTTCTTGGATATTTCGAGGCGCTTGTAGTGATTGTAGACCGCGACGGCCAGCTTCTTCTTGGTCGTTTCCTGGCCGATCACGTACAGGTCGAGAAATTCTTTTATTTCCTGCGGCTTGGGAAGCTTTTCCCCGATCGGAGAGGTCACCACATCATCGGCGATGATCTCATTGCAGACATCGACGCATTCGTCGCAGATGTAAACGGTGGGGCCGGCAATGAGCTTTTTGACGTCATTCTGGCTTTTGGAGCAGAATGAACATCTTAAGACATCATCTCTCTCGTCGTCTTTTCTCAAAGGAGTCCTCCAGAGTGCAGATAGGCTGCCCTACTCTTTTCTCGAGATCACCTGATCCACTATGCCGTATTCCTTGGCCTGGCTCGGCGGTCATGATGTAATCGCGTTCGACATCTTTCTCGATTCGTTCGATATTCTGGCCGGTATGCTTGGCCAGGATCTGATTCATGGATTCGCGCAGTCTGAGAATTTCCTTGGCGTGAATGTCGATGTCCGTTGCCTGGCCTGCCAGACCGCTCATCGATGGCTGATGGATCAAAATTCTGGAGTTTGGCAGGGCAAAACGTTTCCCGGGAGTGCCTGCTGCCAGCAACAACGCTCCCATGCTGGCCGCCTGACCGATGCAGATAGTCGACACATTCGGCCGGATGTACTGCATCGTGTCATAGATGGCCATGCCGGCCGAAATGGAACCGCCGGGAGAGTTTATGTAAAGATGAGATGTCTTTTTCCGGATCTTCGGCTTCCAGGAAAAGGAGCTGGGCTGTTACGACATTCGCGACATTGTCATCGATCGGAGTCCCCAGGAAGATGATATTGTCTTTCAGGAGACGCGAATAGATGTCGTATGCGCGTTCGCCTCTATTGGTCTGTTCGACCACCATGGGTATTAGTGCCAATGCTTGTCACCCCTCGCTTATATTAGCATTGCGATAGATGAAATCAAGCGCCTTGTTCTGGCGCAAATGCTCCTCAAAGCTCTGAATTCGTTCCTCTTTTTCGAGTTGAGCCCGCAGGGCGGCTGCCGATTTGCTGGTGCCTTCCGCGAGCTTCTGCAGCTCGGAATCGATCTCCTCGTCGGTCACTTCGATGCTTTCCTGACGGGCAATCGCATCGAGGAAAAGCGACCGGCGGACCGCCTGCTCCGCGCGAGGCCGTTCCTCCTCGAAAATCTTCTTCCAGTCGATAGAGGTCTTGATTTATATCGATTCCCTGATAAGCCAGATTGCTGGCGACTCTGTCGGGCGTGTGCTTCCAGTTCGTCCTGCACCAAACACTCCGGAACTTCAACCGTTTGGCGCTGCACGATTGAATCCAGCAGCGTCTCCCTGGCCTTCTTTTCGGCATTTTGCTTCGCCTGCGTTACCAAATCATCGCGAACCTTGTTTCGAAGTGCTTCCAGACTCTCGGCGCCCATATCTTTGGCGAAATCATCGTTCAATTCCGCCAGCTGTTTCTCCTTTAATGTCTTTTACGAGAACAGTATAGCGGACCTTCTTGCCGGCGAATCTCTTCCGGTGATAGTCGGCCGGGTAGCTGACTTCAAAAGTCCGCGTTTCGCCCGCTCCGCGCCCGCGCAGATTTTCGGAAAACTCCACATTTGTCTGAGGGATGGCCGACGATCAGCGTGACGTCCTCTTCATGCATCGGCTTGGTGGCGTCTTCGAACTGTCCGTCCACCGTCATCGTCAGATACATGGCCGTCGCGGGCTTCGCCCTCCACCGGGACGAACTGGGCGTTGTTGCTCGCGCAGGGCTATCGATTGCCTTGTTTACATCCTCATCGGTGACCGTCGACGAAGGCAAGGCTGACCGGAACACCTTTGTAATCTTTTACTTCCAGCGGAGGCAGAATTTCGAAAGACACGGTGAATTTCAGCGGGTTGCCCGGCTTGTTCTTCACTTCTTTGACTGACGGCTGCGGACAGGGGCTTGAAGTTGTGCTCCGCGATTGCGTCCTTCCAGCAGCGCTCGATGATGTTCTGGGTTGCATCCTTCAGCAGGTCGCTCCCGAAGCGCTGCCGGATGATGCTCAGCGGCACCTTGCCGGGCCGGAAACCGGGCACTTTGATGTTGCGGGCATATTCCCGGGCGATTTTGTCCACTTCCTGGTCCACCTCTTGCGCCGGAACTTCGACCGCGAGGTTTCTTTTGCAGCTGGATACTTCAACGATTTCGACTGTCAACGTTGTTTCACCTGTTGTCTTGCATGTTTCTGTGATAGTCCTGCGATCTCGCAGATCGCTGCTCATGATCCTGCACTTTGCCAGCCATTTCGATGGTGCGAAAGGGGGGAGTTGAACCCCCACCCCTTGCGGGACTGGATCCTAAGTCCAGCGCGTCTGCCAATTCCGCCACTTTCGCAGCAGTCCGACCTCGGGGCTCTATTCCGGATAGTCCGGGACAGCTGGACCGGGTTAGGCGGGAAGTAGAGCGAGCGAGGATATAGTTGGAGCGACGTCCACAAAATAAAACCGGAATGTAACAGAGGGTCCCTGGTTATGTCAAGAATTCGGGGTCGGTCGGGGGCCAGGTCTAGAAAATTGAACTTCCGAGCGCCGCCCTCGCCTGGAAGCCGGTGGGGTTCTCAACTCAATCTCGAACCTACCCGGAGTGCTTCCCGATCATTGATTAATCGCGAGCTATTGCCGTAAGGTCACAACCGGGCCGTTCCGCAACGGGGGGGCGGAATGAGGCTCGGGGTAATGGAGTACATGGATTGCGCGCATTTCCTGCCCGGTCATGCGAAATGCGGTTCGGTTCACGGCCACACTTACAGGGTCGAAGTCGTCATCGAAGGTGAGAACAAGGGCGGGATGGTTCTCGATTTTGCCGAGCTGCGTAGCGTCGTGCGTGAGGCGCTGGGCACCTACGATCACCGCTCGTTGAACGACTTTCTTGACTACCCTTCCGTGGAAAACCTCTGCGAACTGATCCGCGCGCGATTGCAGCAGGGGATCGCATTTCCTTTTACGGTCAGGGTCTGGGAAGGGGAAGGGAAGTGGGCCGAGATCTGAAGGCTCTGGGGGGCTGTCAGGGGATTATTGCTTCGGGGCGGGCGGCGGAGTTGTGGAGCGGGCAATCCAGTACTGCTCGATCAGCCCGTCGGCGACGAGTTTGTCTCCCGCCGCCATCGCCGCCTTGCGGGATTTGAACCCACACAGCCTTATCCGGAACCAGGTACCCTTATCCTGCATCTCGGCTGTCTCCACCCGCGGTGTCAGCCCGAGCTTCCTCAGTTTCTCCGACATGTCCTCGGCCCGGGCCTTGCCTTTCGTCGCAAAAACCTGAAGTTCATAGTCGCCGGCGATGGGCGGGGGGGATGCCGTGTTCGCCGCCGGGGCCGCCTCCTTGCTCGCGCGCCCACCGCCGGTTGCGGTGAACTCGACGGGAGGGTCCGGAGCCGCCTGCGGCAATGAACCAATCTCTTGGGTGAAAGTTCTCGGCGGAGGGACGACGACGTCTTCATCCGGTTCGACAACCGGTTGTGCCGCGGCGGCGCTCTGGAGTGCCGGAACGGGCGAGGCGGGGGCTGAGGCGGTTCCCGGTGGCTGCGCGGACGCAGGAGCGGCGGCGGGCCCCGGCGGCGCGCTGGCCGGGGCCGGGGCGGCCTGGGGAGCGGGTTTCGCCGCCGGCTTTGCCCCGATCCCAGGGTACAGGTTCGGATTGAAAATCAGCGCCGCAACTCCCTGGTTCGCGCGTGCGAAGCCGGTCACGATGGCTTCCGACTTGCCGGGCTCCGCCGCCACGGACCACCCATATTCGCGGTTGACAGCCTCGGCCACGGGGCGCAGAGAAGCGGTATCGGGGAGCTTCCGTTCCTTCAGCGGTTCGGCGACGAGGTAGCGCAGAAATTGATTGAACGCCTCCCGGAAATAGGCGTTCAGCTCGCTCGTGGGTCCCTTCTTCTCGTAGCGGAACGGGACGAGGGTCGCTTTCGAAGGGATAAAGTCGAGCACCAGCGCGACTCCGGCTTTGTCCGGCGAGATCGTGCACAACGTGGCCCAGCGCGCGGTGAGCCGGCTCGCGATGTAGGCGGCGTTTTCCTCCGTGATCGTCCGGGAGTCCCCCAGGGTCTCTTTGGTAATCGGAATGGACTCCCACAACGGCACGACATCGAGGTCCCGGGAATCGTCGGTGGCCTGGGCCATGAGCAGCGGGGTGGCGGTTGCGATCCATTGCAGGTCGCCGTTGTCGGTTGGCACATTCGCGGGCAGCAGGGCGATCCGGATCGGCGAGCGGGCCTGGGGGACCTCCACCTTGTGTTTCCGGAAAAAGCACGCCGAGTTCAGCGCCAGGACCACGAGCGCGAGCGAGGCCGCGGCGACCGGGTATTTCCCGGGCGGCCGGCGAACCCTGAGGCAGCGCTCGGGTGCCCGCCCCAGGGTGCTCAGCTTTCCACAATTCTTCGCCATATCCGCTTTATCTCCATGTTCAGGAACGGTGCCGGAGCTTGAGGCCGGGCACGGAAATCCCGGATCGTCCAACCGGATCAACGGCGCGCCGCCCATGCCCGGCACATTGTAGTGCGGGAAGGTGTGGTTGAAAAGCACCATCGCCGCCCCACGTCTCCGCTTCGTGCGGCCCTGATTCCTGCCGGGCCGGTCTCGGCCGCCGACCGACGCTTTGCTCAAAGCGGTTTGATCGGGAGCCCGAAGCTGCTATAGACTATTCTGCGTTCCGGCCTGTTTGCGTTCGGCGAGTTTATCCACGGCACTGAACCGGTAGGTGGCTCATGATGCGTATCAAAGCGGGTTGCGCTGTCGTCCTGTTTGCGGTGGTCATCGCGCTCGGGGGCCGCATGGGGCCTTCCGCTGATCTTGCGCACTACACCGTGGATCGCACCTCCGTCCCGATTGCCGTCGACGGAGCGCTCAACGACCCTGTTTGGGCCGCCGCGCCGCCGATGTCCTTCGTCCGGAACCTGGACGGCAAGCCGTCGCCCTATCCGACGGAAGCGAGGATACTCTACGATGATAAGTTCATCTATTTCGGCTTCCGCTGTGTGGATACCAACATCTGGTCGACGCTGAAAGAGCGCGACCAGCACCTCTGGGAAGAGGAGGTCGTCGAAGTCTTCCTCAAGCCGGCTGCGAACAATACCGGGTATATCGAGCTCGAGGTGAATCCTCTCGGCACCCTGCTCGATATCTACCTGGTCGACACGCGCAAGGCCATCCCTTACAAGAGCTGGAACAGCGAGAAGATCGCGTGGGCGGTGCGTGTGGATGGAAGCGTGGACGGCAAGCCCGGGGATCGCGAATGGACATGCGAGATAGCCCTGCCCCTCGAGGACGTGGTCCCGGCGGCCAACATCCCGCCCAAAGCGGGAGATCAGTGGCACCTGAATCTGTACCGCGTGGAGAAACTCCCCGAGCCTGCCGACCTGGCCTGGTCGCCGACCCTGCGCGAGGATTTCCATGTGCCGGCCAGGTTCGGCACTATCGTCTTCTCCGGCAGGGTGGTGCCGTAACCGCCGCGGGAGGGTGTGCTAGAATTTCCAGAGACATCCTTCAGGCAGGGAACACGATTTGGGAAACGGCTACTACGCGACACATACCCAGGGCTTGAAACGGGAGCTCGCCGACACTCTCGACCGCGACGAACTCCGGGAACTGCATCGCCGCCGCCCAGGGCTTCATTTTCTGGTGGCTGCCCGCCACTTCGGCACCGGGGCCGCGGCGGCCGCTGGAATCGTCTTGCTGCGGGATTCCTGGTGGTGGATCCCCTGCGCCGCCGTGGTCGGTCTGACCGTGTTCAATTGCACGGTGCTGCTGCACGAGGTGCTTCACGGCCTGGTTTTCGGCCGAAACCGCCCCGGCCTCTCCCGCGCGCTCGGCTGGCTGTACTCGGTCCCGAGCGGCATCTCTGCGTCGCAGTTCACGCGATGGCACCTGGATCACCACGCCCAGTTGGGTTCCGCGCAGGACGACCCCAAGCGCCACTACCTCTCGCCCAAGAGGAACAAGCCCTGGTTCAAGGCCCTCTACTTTACCCCTGCGCTGTTCCCGATCTATTTCCGAGCGGCCGCGCGGGAGACGGCCTCATACCCCGTCCCGCTGCGTCGGCAAATCGCCGGAGAGCGCGCGGTCGCCATCCTGTTCCACCTGCTCCTGGCCGCGACGGTGGGGCTGGCGGCGGGCTGGGCTCTGCTGGCGAAGGTATATCTTGTCCCGGTGTTTCTGGTGTTCCCCGTGGCATTTGCCCTGAACCGGCTCGGGCAGCACTACGACATCAACCCGGCTGACCCGGCGCAGTGGAGCACCCTGATGGAGCCGAGCCGTGTCTGGGGGTTTGTCTATCTGTGGTCGAACTACCACCTCGAGCACCACTACTACCCCGGCGTGCCCTTTTACAACCTCCCCCGGTTGCGGCGCCTCCTCGATCCGTATTTCCACAACAAGGGAATGCGTCCGCGATCGTACTCGGAGCTGCTGTATGGCTTCCTGATCCTGAACCGGAAACCCCACACCGATTGGACAGTCGGTGGGTCGGCCCGCCCAAGGCCCAATGAGCTGCAACCGGGGGTCACCGGCAAATCCGCAGGTTGAGCAAGATCGCGGGCCGCGGCGAGCCCAAGGCGGCGATCTGTCGTGGGCGGGCCATCTTCAGGTCTGGGTCGAGTATCTCTTCCTGCCATTGTGGCCGCCCACCCGCTGGTCCTCGGGATGGCGAGCATCACGGGGAACATGTCGGTCCCATTACTCTGGTAGATCAGCCCGGAACAAAAATCGGCGTTCGGGTAACGCATGCGCGATACGAAGCGGTCGTCGTGCGGCCCGGGCCGGCCGCCGTCAAGACAGCACATGTCCGCGCTTGATCCTGAACGGCCGGCAAAGTTGAGGTCTCCTGAAATATTCCCGCCTTTTCTGAAACAGTGGGGTGAGCGGCGGGCGGATGCCTGCCCGGCCACTCTTTTCAGGAGGTCGCGATGCGAAGCGCCGCACTTGACGCAGTGCAGGGGAGCGCCGGTCGCAGACGGCTTGCAGGCGACGAAGGGCTTGCCTTGCTGTCGGCCGTGATCACGCTGGCTCTGTTTTGCCTGATCGGGCTCTATTTCTCGCTGAGTGCCGTCACCGAAGTGCGGATCAGCGACAACTACGAAGCCCTGATCCAGGCGCGCTACGCCGCGCTGTCGGGCGCCGGTCACGCGCGCGCCCTGCTGCGCGGCCTCGATTTCAACGATCTGCTGAAAGGACCGGACGGGGTCTACGGGCCTGCGCCCGAGTATCTCGCCTCAGCCCGCACCTTCGAATTCCGCAACCCTTTCGAGTGGGAACTGGCCCGCTTCGTGGATTGCCTGGATCCGGCCGCCGACGCCGCAGGACGCCCCGATGACGGGCTTCTCAACACGGGAGCCTACGGGGGCGCCGGCGGCACCGTGCTGATCCCCCGGGACGGGATCGCCCGGGTCTCGCCCGGACGGCAGTGGGCGTGACGTGGTCTCGGCGCGCTATTTCGTAAAGGTGGCCGACAACAACGGCGAGCCCGGCGAGATAGCGGGAGACGCCTCGGACAGCCCTTTTTACGACGGGGACGGTATCATCATCGTCCGCTCGATGGGCCTCGCGACCACCTTTCATGAAATGACGGGCTCCACGGTGCGCAGAAACGCCGTCGCCGTTTTCGAGTCCCGGTACAAGCGCCGGTCGACGTTCGAGCTCGACGCCCCCCTGGTCGTGCTGGGCGATGCGGTTCTTCCGGCGGCGGGGTCGATATTTGAAGGCGACGGATTTTACATCCAGGGGGGGGCGACGGGGTTCGGGATCGCCGCAATCGACACCGACGGCAGCAATGACACTTCACCTGCCCTGCAAATTGCGGCGCAGCTCCCTGCGGACCGGGCCGCCAGCATCGCGGGGGCAGGTCCGGTTCCGTCGATCGGCGACATCACCGCGGGGATAGCGGCCGGAAACCGCGACCAGGCGTTGCTGCTCGACACGACCTACTTGCGCGAATTCGTCGACAGCGTCGCGCCGCAGTTTGCCGACAATGTGTTTCTGGGCAATCAGAGCTGGGACGGTTCCGCGGTTCCCGAACTCGGGGCTTATGATCCCACGGAGCCGTTCAACGCGCCCGCTCAGCGGCCGATGGCGACCCTGGTCGACGGGGACCTCAGCATCGGCGGCAGTGTCTCCGGGGGCGGGTTGCTGATCGTTTCCGGAAGATTGCGCGTAACCGGCAGGTTCAGTTTCAGCGGCGTCGTGCTCGTCATAGGCGCCGGTGAGATGGAACTGGCGGCGGCAGACTTGGCCCTATCGGGTGCGGTGCTGGTGGCGGCCGTTTCCGGGAGTGCCGGCGCTGCGTCCTGGGGAAGCCCCAGGCTGACGATAGGCGGCAACAGCCGCCTGACCATGAACGTCGACGCCGTGCGTACCGCGTCACGCCTGATCCCGCCCGCCCAACTCGGTTTCCGGGAAGTCACCAGCGGTCTCGATCCGAAGCCCTGATGTGTGCGCGATTCAGCCGATGCGCCACCGACACTTTCGCAGGAGGGGCGCCGTATGATCCTTTCTGGAGTGGTCGCGGCCCGCGCCCGTCTCTGCGTTCCTCGGCACAGCTCCTGCACCGCCGGGAAGGCGTCAGGGCAACGGCGCGGCGCCACAGATCGTCTTTACGTCCGCCTCGGTCAGCCGCGCCTGAGGGTGCACGAGCCGGTACTGCCACAGTGGCATGTCGCCGCGCCTGACCTCCGAGCACGCCTCCTTCAGCTTCAGCTTGGACACCTCGGGACTGTAGTTTCCCCACTCGGAGAAATTCAGGTGCGCCCGGCCTTCCTTGACGTCGTCTGCAACGAGCCATGACACGGGTGCGACCTTGCTGTACCAGGGCCAGGTCGTGTGGTTGGAGTGGCAGTCGCGGCAGGCTCGATTGACCACGGTGGCGAGCTCGGGACTCGGCTTGGCAACGGCTTCAAAGGTGGACGCCGGGTTGACCGGCGGGTTGCTCCGTTCGATTTGGAGAAACTGGATGGCCACGAGCAGCACAGCAAGGACTGCGATCCCATACCTGAGGACTTTTCGCATTTCCAGCCACTCCCGGAATAATCGCCCCGGCACGGGCCGCGCCGGCCCCTCACGAGCGGCGCCGTCGTGAACCGGTATCATTCCGCTAATCGCCCACTTCGGGTTTCGGCGTCTTGGACGTGCCCTTCGGCAGAGCCGGCTCCTTGATGTAGTCGGCCGGCAGGTCGCCCGTGAGCGTCTTGAGCCATGTCACAATCGACTTCACCTGCGTCTCCGACAGGTTCTTGCCCACCTGGTACTCGCCCATCTTGGAGACCGCCTCGTCGAGGCTGGCAATCTTGCCGTCGTGGAAATAAGGCCCTGTCTTGTCGATATTGCGCAGCGAAGGGACTTTGAAAACCATGTGGTCCGCGCTGCTCTTGGTCACGGTCTCCCGGCCCGGATCCGTGCTGTCAGGCCAGGGGCGCGCGACGCCCAACCGCTGATACAGGTTGCCGCCGACATAGGGTCCGATGTGGCAGGTCGGGCACCCGGCCTCGACATAGGTTGCGAACCCAGTCTTCTCTTCAGGGGTAAGGGCATTGTCGTCACCTGCGACGAACTTGTCCCATCTCGAATGGGTCACGAGCTTGCGTTCGAACGCTCCTATGGCTTTCGCCATGTTGTCGTAGCTGATGGAATCTTTCTCGTCCGGAAACGCCCGCTTGAAAGCGTCCACGTATTCCGGCATGGACTTCAGGACGGCGATGACGTCCTTCTCGGATCCCATCGCCATCTCGACCGGGTTCATGACCGGCCCCTTGGACTGCTCCTCGACATTCGCCGCCCGACCATCCCAGAACTGGGCGATATGGCCGGCCGCGTTGTAGACCGTCGGCGAGTTGCGCGTCCCCTTCTGCCCCTTGTGCCCGTCCGACGTTACCTCGCCGTCGACGCCGTACTTGTCGAGTTTGTGGCAAGTGTTGCACGCGATCTGTTGACTCTTGGAAAGCCGCGGCTCGTAGAAGAGCATGCGGCCGAGCACGATCTTCTCCTCCGTGATGGGGTTGGCGTCCGACGCCACCACGTTCGGCAGCGGGGCAAACAGTTCGAGCTTCGCCTTGTCAATCGTCGCCGCAGATTCCGCCGGATGCTCGGGCGGCTTGCTGCACGCGGTCATTAGAGCCACAGATAAAATCAGGGCGGATGCAAGTGCTATCTCTTTTCGCATCTATTCCTCCCGTAATTGCTTTTCCAGGACGCCGAGCCTTCGCCCTACTTGTTTTCGTACATCACGCCAACGGCCGTGCCCTCGGCCTGGGTAGTCGCCGTCACCTGGACGCTCTTGTTCGAGCTTCTGTCCTTCGCGGTCAGGAAGGTGACCGCAGGCTGACCTGGGGCGTTTAGCGCGGTTTTCTCCACGGCGAACCCGGCCCCGGTCAGGGCGTTCTCGTAAAACGCGATCACCCGATCCGCGCTATCCCCTGTCTTGAAGTTCAGGGTTCCCGCCTTCGAAGTGTCGGCCGTGACGCCAAACGAACCGATTTCCTGCGCCCCGGAGTAAGACGGTACCCAGTCCGGCAGCTTCATGCCCGTACCGAGTTGCATGCTCCCCTTCGGCCCCTTGACGGTGAGCGAGCCGGAATCGCTTCCTCCGCTTGCCTGAAACTCGATTTTTTCGCCGTTCTCGTCCTGGAATTCGATCCGGCCTTCTTTGGCGGCCTCGAGATTGACCGTCATGGTTTTGCCCGTTTTCTTCTCTCGTACCCGGATGATCCCCCTGTCTTCGTCCACCGAAACCATCTCGAGGTCCGGGTTGGCGCTGACCATCATTTTGGCCACTGCGAGGCCCGGGTTCTTCTGGATAAGCGACGGGTCCAGGCCGGCCTGTCTGGCCTTGTTGGCCACGAAAAAGCCTGCGGAGATCGCGATCACCCCGGCAATCACAATCAAGCCGAAGCAGCCACCGACAATCCACAACACGGGGCTGATCTTCTTCCCGGTCGGCGCGGACTGCCCGGGCGCCTGGGCGGGGTGCGCCGGGGGCTGATAGACCGGGGGGGGCACCGGGCGCTGAGCCTGGGATTGAGGGGGCGTCGGGGTCCCGACGCGCGCACCACAACTCGTGCAAAAATCACCGGAAACTGCGGCACCGCACTTAGTGCAGAAAGCCATGAACACCTCCACGAACCCATAACTTACCCGTGATTGCTCCGGTTTGGCACCAGAAAAAGCACGGCGCACCCGGTCTTCCTGGAGTTCCCGGTTCCATCCCGCTCCAAGTGATCTGGCATGCCGGACCGTGACCGCCATAAACAGGGGTTGCAATTCCCCTGGAGTGAGGCAACGATAGCATTCTGTTTCACGATCTCCGTTTTCTTGTTCCGGGCGATCCTGTGACAGTCGAGGCCTGGAGAGGTCGGTTTCTGGTCATCTGCAATTGCAACGGAACGCTTACACTGCACGTAGGGAGGAACACATGCGTTTTTTGTTCGCCGCCGTTCTATGCGTCTGCCTTCTGCTGCCGGCGCTCCAATCGCAATCGCGCAGCGCGCTGGAGTCGGATCCGGCCGGGTGGCAGGACTTGCTTGCCGACAAGAGCCTGAAAGACTGGGTTCGCGGTCCCCTGAGCGCGGCCGGCGCTCTCAGACCCGGGCGCATGACGGACCCGTCGCCCTGGAGGCTCGACGCCTCCGGCTCGGTCGTCATCATTTGCGAGGGCGACAGGGTCGGCCACGAGTGGCTCCGGTGGGGCGAGGACCTCTCCGATTTCGCGGCTCATGTCGAGTGGCGCTTCCCCGTAGTCGAAGGTCAACCGCGCTACAACGCCGGCGTGTTTGTCCGCACAAGCCCGGACGGCTCGATATGGCACCAGGCGCAGGCCACCGCCGGGGGCGGTTACCTTTTCGCGGACACGTTCGTCAACGGCGTCGTCCAGCGCGTCAACACGCGCGATAAAATGCCCGAGAACCGCATCAAACCTGCGGGAGAGTGGAACACCTACGAACTGCGCGCGGTCGGCGACCAGATCAGCCTGTGGGTGAACGGCGGGCCCTCCACCGAAATGAAATGTGAAGTGCGCCGCGGCTTCTTCGGGCTCGAGGCCGAAGGGTACCGTGTCGAGTACCGCAACATCAGGCTGAAGGCGTTGCCCTGATCGTTGCCCCCGCGGTCGGGCTCCACGGCGGGCGCGCGTTCCGCTACCCGGCGAAAGTCGCCAGCAGCGCGCGCAGCGTCCGGACGACGCCGACCGGATCCCGGCCTATGGCGGTCTCGTCCGAAAGCACGAATCCGCTGTACCCTCTGCGGTACAGGTCGAGCAGGTGGCAAACCTCCGAGCGTGTAGGCGTCGCGTGCTCGGTCATGTGCTCGAGGACCTGACCTGCCATTAGGACCGGACCCTGGTTGGTTCCCGGGTTGTAGTCCGAAACCCAGCGCGCCATCTCGGCGACGCCGAGCTGCGCGCCCAGGTCGCCCCTGCAGATCCAGAGTGCGTCGACCGCCGCGGCGATAGTGTGCACGTGCGCGGCGGCGGCGCGACGCTCGATCTTCCCGATCACCGCGCAACCTGGAGCCCGGCCCCGGACCCAGTCCGCTTCGCGGCCGTCCTCCATAAAAGAGAATGCGTAGGCGAGGCCGCCCAGGGGGAGGGTTGCGTCGATCGCCGCCGTATCGGCCCCGGACAGCGCCCCCGGTTTCACCGGGTGCTCGACCACGTTAATCCCTTTCCTCGGCTGGAGCCTGCCCGCCGTCAGGGCCGTTGCCTCCAGGACGCCGCCCGAGACCCGCAGCACACGGAACCGCAGACGATCGTCGTCGCAACTCAGGGTGTCGCCCCGGACCGCCGTGTCCAACAGCTCCGCGTGGGGAAGCGGGAGCGCTCCCGCCGCGCCGGCGCAGGAAAAGCACACCCGGTCCCCCTCGGCGAGGAGCACCGGCTCGAAAACACCGAGGCGCATTTTTGCGCCTTGGAGGTCGATCACGAGCGGCGCGTCGGGGGCCGCCCGCCGGCACCGTGCCGCCAGCCGCGCGAGCGCGGGCGGGGCCACGTGCGACGCGTTCAGACGAAACGCCGTCGCGCCCGCTGCGCGCAGTCCGGCAACCAACCCGCGGCTGGCGGGTCCGACGGTGGCGATGATCTGTTGAGGCGTGCTCGGCATCGGACGGAGGAGTCACTGCTTGGAGAGCCACATGCGCACGACTTTCCAGGTCGCGTCATCCACGCTGCTGAAATGCCAGAATCCTATCCCGGGCAGATCCAGTTCGTCGACCGTCTCGAGGTGGGCCCTGGTACTTTCGGGGTCGCTGCCATAGAAGACGTGCCGGGCGCCGGCCGGGTCGGTGTAGACGGACACCGGCAGCCGTTCGTACCATTGCCAGGCCTTCTCGAGTTGAGCGGGTGCGGGGACCGGCGGCGCCGACCCGTATACCTGCTTGCCTTTGCCTTTCGGCGACAGGTCATAGTCGTTCGAATACGCCGGCAGGCCCATGATCAGTTTCTCGCGCGGCGCCTGTTGCACCCAGAAGCGCATCGCCTCCCTCGCCCAGGGATAACTGGATGTGGGACCGATCCCCTGGGTGTCCGGCCGGTCGGCCATTTTCGGGTCGCCTCTTCCAGGTGCCCAGTACATGTCGTAGCACATCACCCGGATCATGTCGCAGGTTTCCGCGACCACCTTCGGGTCATAGAAGATCTTGCGCGGCGGGTTCAATTCCATACCGGGATAAAAGCCGACGCAGTGGCTCAGTTTCTTGGACAGCCGGTGCAGGCTCGAGGAAACCAGCCGCAGAAAATCGGAATACTTGTCCTGGATCGCCGGATCCAGGTGCTCGAAGTCGAGGTCGATGCCGTCGTAACCCTTTGTGCGGCAGGCTTCGATGTATTTCTCGAGCGTCGCCTGCGCGTGGGCGGGCGTGTCGAAGGCCGTGGCATTGCCCGAAACACCCCAGTAGACCTCGATGTTCAGGCCGTGGCAGCGGTCGATAAACTCGCGCGGCGGCTCGCCGAAGACACTCAATGAGCTCAGTATGTCCGCGTTCTGCTGTATGCGGTCGAACCCCTTCTCCTCCCGGAATACGAGCCATGGTGCGATCTGTTTACGCCCCTTCGGACGAGCTTGCGCCCCCGTCGTCGAGCTCGCAAAAAGCGACAGGGCTGCCAGAATTAGAAGGAGGCTCTGCTTCCGAAAAACGAGCGCGCGTGCCATGGGTCACCTCGTAAGAGATCCGCCCGGCCAGCTTACACCGGCGGCAGCGCCCCCGCTCCAATCCGGGGCTCGGCCGCCGCACTCGAGAGGTCCCGCGAACTCGAAGGCGTGACCTTGCAGTGCCTGAAGCGCTAGCTGCGCCGGGGTCTGCGGTCTATGACGTTGTCGGACAGTTCGTTCATATCGTCTGGCTTACGGGGGAAATGCTCGGCGAGACTCCGGCCGCAAATGTCGATGGCCGCGCAGATCCCCGCCCGGGCCTGCCTGTCGCGAATGCCACGAAGGATCGTGTCGCGTACCTGGTCCCACTGGTCGCCCATTTTTTCGTGGATCGCGCGGTCTCCGAGGACGACGACACGTCGCTCCAGCAGCGAAAGATAAATCAGGACGCCGTTGGCGTCGCGCGTGCGATAGAGCCCGCTCGAGTAGAACTCCATCAGGGCGGCGTCATGCACCCGTTGCCCCATGTCCCGCCTCGAGATGAACCAGCGGCGCCACGGCCAGTAGGTGAGCAGGGCGAACGAGAAGGCGAAGGCGATGGTTTCGGTCCACAGGAGCGTCTTGATGGAGTGTTGCACGGGAAGCGCCAGATAAACCGCGCAGGCGGCCGCCATGAACACGAGGGCGCCCTGAAAGCTGGCCTCGAGGTAACGTGCCGAAGCGTCGGTGAGAGCGAATACGATTTCGCCGGATGTCCCGGCCTCGGCCCGGTTGATCGCCTGGCTGACTGCCTGCTTGTCTTGCTCGCTCAGCAACTCCATGATGCCCTGCCTATCCACACGGTCCGCTGTCTTACCAGCTGCCCGAAGAGCCGCCGCCGCCAAAGCCGCCGCCGCCGCCGGAGAATCCGCCTCCCGAGAAACCACCGCCCGAAAAGCCGCCACCTCCGCCGGGGAAAAACGGGCCCCCGAAACCGCCCCAGCGGCTCCGGTTCGGCTGCCGGCTGCCGGCCCGGACGAGTGCCCCAAGGAAAAGACCGGCGAGCCCGCCCAGAACGCCCCCGGTGAGGAGGGCTGCCATGAACGGTCCCATGAATGAGTATCCCAGAAATGCCCCGGCCCCGGCCCCCAGTAGTCCGCCGCCCCATTTGCCCGTCGCGCTCAACACCCAGAACATGGGGAGCAGCATGATGATGATCCAGTCAAACGACCTGCCGGATCGGCGTCCGGAGCCGGAGGGTTCGGAGGGACCCTGGTAGAGCCCGCGCACCACCTGGACGATCGCGGTCACGGCGGCGTCGATCCCGCCGTAGTAATCGCCTTGCCGGAAGCGGGGCACCAGCTCGTCCTGGATAATGCGGTGGCTCTTCAGGTCGGTGAGGGTCGGCTCCAGCCCGTACCCGACCTCGATCCGCACCTTGCGCTCCTTCATGGCCACCAGGAGAAGCGCGCCGTTGTCGCGCCCTTTCTGGCCGAGCCGCCACGCGGTGGCCACACGCTCGGAGTAGTCCTCGAGCGGCTCTCCTTCCAGGCTTGGGATGATCAGGACGGCGACTTGGGTGGAGTCGGTCGTCTCCAGATCACGGAGCTTCGAGTCCAGGCCGGCGACCTGCTCGGGCGTGAGGAGCCCCGCCAGGTCCGTTACCCGGTGTTCGAGCGTGGGTACATCGAGCCCATAGCCTGGGCGTGCCTGCATCAGCAGCGCCAGGAGAATCAGAATGGTGAGCATCACAGTCCGCTTACTTTTTGAAATCGACGGCGGGGGCCCGCTCGCTCCCGGCGGCCGCATGGAAGTACTGTTTCTCCTGGAACCCGAAGAGCCGGGCAATCAGGACGGCCGGAAACTGCTTTATCCGCGTGTTGTAGTTCTGCGCCGCATCGTTGAACCGGTTTCGCTCGACGTTGATGCGGTTCTCGGTCCCCTCGAGCTGGCTCTGAAGGTCCATGAAGTTCTGGTTCGCCTTCAAGTCCGGATAACGCTCGACGACCACCAGGAGGCGCGACAGGGCGCTGGAAAACTGCGCCTGCGCCTGCTGGAATTTTTCGAACTCCGCGGGCTTGTTCAAGATGTCCGGCGACGCCTGCAACGAACCGACCTGAGCCCGGGACGCCGTGACCGCTTCCAGCGTTTCCCTTTCGTGCGCGGCGTACCCCTTGACCGTGTTTACGAGGTTGGGCACGAGGTCCGCGCGTCGCTGATAGGAACTCTCAACCTTCGCCCACTGGGCGTTGACCGCCTGCTCCCGTCCTATGATGTCGTTGTAGGTGCCGCTGACCATGAAACCGACGATAAGCGCTCCCACGACGGCAATGCCGAGGCAACCCAACCATCCTTTTTTCATCCTGTCCTCCGGTTCTCAAGGTCCACTATAGTACCGCAGCACCCGGGTTATTCGAAACCGGGCGTTGGAATCCGACAAAAACAGGCTCCGGTGTAAGATCGACGCCAAACACGACCCGGACGCCGGCTTGAATCTCCTGTGCCAACGAGAGCAGTTCGGCGGCCGTACCCCCTCCGCGGTTGATCAACGCCAGCGTGTGCCGGTGCGACACCCCGACGCGGCCCCGCGCGTATCCCTTGGCAAAGCCGGCACGCTCGATCAGCCACGCGGCAGAGAGTTTGACCCGGTCGTCCGGGGCAGGGAAGGACGGGGGCGCCTGATCCTGCGAGACGATCCCACGGCTCCGGGCGGCATGGACGATGGTGCGGAAGTGCGCGCGATCGACAACCGGGTTCCTGAAGAAGGACCCTGCGCTGCACGCATCCGGATCGCCGGGAACCAGCAACATCGCCTTGGCGGCCCGGGCCCGCAGCACCGCCTCCCGCACCTCGGCAAGGGACGCGTCCCCGGATCTCCCCTCGAACTGCCGCTGCAGGTCCGGGTACGCGATGCGCGGCGGTCCGTTCCTGCGCAGAGCGAAGTCGACCGTGAGAATGACGTACCGGTTGACGCACGCGGTGTTGAAGATGCTCGAGCGGTAACCGAATCCGCACCCGGCCCTGTCGATCTCCACGACCCGGAGCGCATCGCGGTCGAGCGCCCGCAGGCCCGTGATCACCTCCGCGACCTCCTGCCCGTAAGCGCCCACGTTCTGCACGGGCGTTCCCCCGGCGCTTCCCGGTATTCCGCTCAGGCACTCGACCCCGGCGCACTGCCGCTCCACGGCGGCCTGGACGAACGTATCCCAGACTTCACCCGCGGCGACCCGGATCACGGCCTCCCCGGGATCGTCGAGGCCGCGGATGCCGCGCAACCCGACGCGCAGGACAAGCCCCGGAAACCCCGCGTCCGCCACGAGCACGTTGCTGCCCCCGCCCAGCACGAACACCGGGCAGGATCGGACACGTGCGAATTCGAGCGCCTCCGTGACCGCACCTTCGTCGACGGCATCGACCAGGAAGCGCGCGGGACCGCCCATGCCGAGCGTAGTCAGCGGAGCCAGCGGCACATGTTCCCGAACCGGGACGCGCGACACTCTCTTTGGGTCCTTTCACGCGGAGGCAATCCGCGGCTGCGGCGCCGATTGGCGTCGCGACCGAGTCCACGCTGATGCGGCTCCCGCGCACCGGGGCCGCTGCGCGCCATCGTCAAGCATCGCCGCCGGCGGGTCAAGCAAAAGCGTAACCCGGGGAGCCGACCCCTCCCGACTCGTCTGTTGCCGCAGTACAGCAGCGTAATCTCAGCCCAAGCTTCGGCGGCGCCCCCGGGGTGCGGGGCCTGGACAAAAGCCTGCCCGGGGCGACACGCGCGTTACCGCGTCGAGGGGCGCATGAAGTCCAGGCCCGGCACCGCGTTGCGCCGGGCCCAATGACGGTGTTTGGCTAACTTGACAAGACACAACATATCAATTATATACAGATATAATGAAAGAGCATTTCATAGACTGCGAGGGGTAGGGAGATGTTTCAGGCTTTTGTCGTGACTCTGCGCGAGGGGATCGAAGCATTTCTGATCGTGGCGATAAGCCTGTCTTATCTTCGCAAGACCGGCCGGTCGGAACTGGTCCGGCCCGTGTACTGGGGGGTTGCGGCATCGGTGGCGACGAGCGCCGCCGCGGGTTATCTTTTCTCCTTTGCCGCCAACCAATCGCTCTGGGAGGGTGGTCTGGCGCTGGTGGCGGCTGCGCTGGTCGCGACGTTTGTCGTCCACATGTGGCGCACGGCGCGCACGCTCAAGGCGCGTATCCAGCAAAACCTGGAGGAGGCGGCCGTTTCCGGGCGCACGGCGTGGCTCGGTGTCTTCCTTTTTACGGTCCTCATGATCACCCGCGAAGGGATGGAGACGGCCCTGCTCCTGGGCACCCTGATGTTTCAGATGAAGGCGGCGCGCATCGCCGGCGGCGCCCTGCTTGGCCTGACGGCCGCGGCTTCTCTGGCGGCGCTCTGGGCCCGGTACGGCAGCCGTGTAGATCTGCGCCGGGTTTTGCAGGTTACCGCGGTGTTCCTGCTGGTCTTCACCCTGCAGCTGACCATCTACGGGTTTCATGAACTCGCCGAAGCGGGTGTTTTCCCCGGCAGTGCGGCGCTTCACGACGCCACCGAAGCCTACGGGCCAGACGGCATTTATGGCAGCTGGCTGACGCTCGGGCTGGTCCTGGCGCCGGGTTCGTGGCTGGCGTGGACCTCCCTGGTGCGCTGGGTGGGGCGGAAGTCGCTGTCCGGCGATGCGGCGCAGCGGGCGTGAGACGCCCCTGGCGTCTGGCGGCCCGGGTGCGCCGGGCTCTGTGGTCAGTCGAGGTATCTCCGGGTGATGTCTTTGTAAGCCTCGAGCCGGCGATCGCGCAGGAACGGCCAGTGCGTGCGTACGATGTCGATCTGTTGCAGGTCGCAGGGCACGACCAGGGTTTCTTCCCGGTCGTGTGACGCTCTCTGAATGATGTTCCCTCCGGGATCGCACACGAAGCTTGCCCCCCAGAACTCGATCCCTCCCGCCAAGTCGCCCTCATGGCCGACGCGGTTCACGGCGACGACGTACACGCCGTTGGTGATCGCGTGGCTCCGCTGCACCGTTTCCCACGCGGAGTGCTGTGATCGCGCCGAACTCCGCTTTCTCCGAGGGGTGCCACCCGATGGCGGTAGGGTAGAAAAGGATCTGCGCCCCGCTCAGTGCGGTGAGGCGCGCGGCCTCGGGGTACCACTGGTCCCAGCAAATCAGGACGCCGATGCGCCCGTAGCGCGTGTCCCAGGCGGAGAAGCCCAGGTCCCCCGGCGCGAAGTAGAATTTCTCGTGGTAAAGGGGATCATCCGGGATGTGCATCTTCCGGTACTTGCCGAGATAGCTGCCGTCGGCGTCGATCACCGCGGCCGAATTGTGATAGATGCCGGGGGCGCGGCGCTCGAAAAGCGGAGCGATGAGCACGACCTGCAGCTCCGACGCGAGGTCCGACAGGCGCTGGGTGGTCGGACCCGGGATTTCTTCGGCGAGGCTGAAGTTCACGTGCTGCTCGGCCTGGCAGAAATAGAGGGAGCGGAAGAGCTCGGGGAGGCAAACGATCTGAGCGCCGTGCGCGGCGGCTTGCCGCACCCGCTCCACGGCCTTTTCCAGATTCAGCTCCGAATCCCGGCCGAGCGCCATCTGAATGAGCCCGACGTTCACGATCATGGCGCGCATTATAACACGCGGCCCGGGGAGGCCTCTTGACCCTTGCGGTGCCGCGATTTCTCGTTCAGACTAGGGCTTCGAACTTCGCGGCCTGCGCATAACCCGTATCGTGAAAGCCGGTGCTATGTGAAGGGCGGTCTCGGCCCCGCGGTCCGGGTTTTACTGGATCGGTAGCCAGCGGCCAAGGGCGGCGCCTGCGTGCCGCCCCCAAGCGGCGTCGAGCCGCCGCGCCCAAATCAAAGACGGCCGCCCCAAAGCGCGGCATTGGACCGCAGTTTGTGGAGATGCCATGAGTGATGTGAATGTCATTGCGTGAATGTCATGTGCAACAAGAACGGACCGCTGCGTATTTCCGGACAGTTCGTGATCACGGACGCCAGCGGCAACGCGTTCGACCTGTCGGGACGAAATGCGATTTCCCTCTGCCGCTGCGGCGCATCGGCCAACAAGCCGTTCTGCGACGGGAGCCACAACCGGATCGGCTTCCAGTCCGATGTCGAAGCGCGCAGGCTCCCGCCGCCGCTGCCCAAGCCGTAACGGATCGACGGCCTCGCCGCCCGTGGCGGGAGGCCGGCCCCCTCCTCCCTTCCGGCAGGCGTCGCCATGGCAACGGCAGTGCCCCTGGAGACGCGGAAGCGCGTGAGCGGCCCCGTGCACGCTGCGCGGGCCGCGCTACGCGTTCATAGACCTGTTGCGGGGCTTCGCGCTCGTGGTGATGATCGAGACCCACGTCGTGAATGCCTACCTCTCCGACGGGGCGCGGCACAGTCCCCGTTTTCTTCTGGCTCTCGTTCGTAAACGGCCTGGTCGCCCCGACGTTCCTTTTCGCCGCCGGCTTTTCCGTGATGCTGCTGGCCAGCCGCCAGTGGGACGACTGGCTGCAGTTCCGGCCTCCCTTTCTGGCGCCAGATGCGCCGGCTCGGCTTCATCGTGCTGGTGGCGTACTACAGCCACCTCCAGGGGATTCCGGTGGAGCAAGTACGTGCAGGCCGGACGACCCGGGCATCTGGAAGGAAACGCTCCAGGTCGACATACTCCAGTGCATCGTCGCGTCTCTGCTGCTGGTGCACCTGCTCGTTTTTCGTGCTGCGCAAGCCTCGGTACGTTTCTGTGGGGCGCGGGGATCACCGCAGCGGCCATCACGTCGCCACGCCGCTGCATGTGGAGCATCGACTTTATCCCGCATCTTCCGCTGTCGGTCGCCCTGTTCCTCAACCCGCACGGCATCTCGTTGTTCCCGCTCTTCCCGTGGACCGCCTTCGTGCTGGTGGGGGCGTGCGCCGGGCAGCTCTTTCTGTAAACCCGTCGGCGCCGGGTCGATCGCCCGTTACATGCGACGAATCGTCGCTCGTCGGTGCGGTCGTGATCCCATTGGCGTTGCTCGGCCGGTCTACCTCCCGTTCACGCTGCCGGGTCACGTCAACTTCTACACGACGAGCCCGCTCTACGTCGCGCTGCGCATCGGTGTCGTGCTGCTGATCTGTGTCGGGCTCTTCCGGATCCAGGGGGTGCGGTCCTGGCTGCTCGAAGTGGTCCGCGTGGCCGGACAGGAATCGCTGCTCGTCTACGGCGTCGCACCTCTGGCTGATCTTCGCGGTGATGCGGGGAAAGCACCTCGGCCCTGTCCTGGGGATGGAAATGGGCTACCTGGGCTGCCTGGTCGTGGACGGTCGTGCTCGGTGGCCTGCTGCTGTGGCTCGCCCGCTTCTGGCACGACCTCAAGGGCCGCCACCCGAGCGGCGTCCGCCGCGCCCAGGCCGTGCGTCGTCGCAATGAGTCATGATCGTGGTCGTTTCGCGGCGCGCTGACCGCGATATAGTGCAGGCGCGAGCGGCGCACCGGCACCCGGATTCGATCAGTCGCCGGCCGTGATGCGGTGCGCAGGAAGGCGCGGAATTCCTCGGGCTTCCGGGTCATGCCGGGGAACGTGGCGATCTTGTTCCCCTGTCGCATCGAGGATGACATAGAGCGGGCAGCGCGACCGTTCCGTACGTCTCCTTCTGGTATTTCTGGTTGTCTTCGTATTTCTTGCCGCTTCCGTCGGTGTACAGCTGCACGCGGACGAACCGCTGCAGTTCCGAGTGAATCTCAGGACGCGGAAAGATGTTGGCCTCCATCCAGCGGCAGTTCGTGCACGTGTAGCCGGTGAAAGTCGACGAACACGGGCTTCTGCTCCTGCCGCGCCTGAGCCAGCGCGGCCTCGAGATCTGGTGTGCCACGTGAGTTCCTGGCCGGGTGCGCCGCTGCCGGTCAGAGTCAGGCCTCCGGAAGTGCGCGGCGGAAGAAACGCGTCCAGTTCCCCGAGGCTCCCTCCCATCAGTCCGGTAAAGAGGTAAAACCCGAGAGCGAGAAAAACCAGGGCCGACATCATCCGCATCACGCCGAGGTTCTCCACCGGGCTGTCGTGAGGCAGCCGGAATTTGCCCAGCAGGTAAACGGTGGCGAGCACCGCGACCGCGATCCAGACGGCCAGAACGACCTCGCGCGTGAAGATGCGCCAGTTCCAGACCAGATCGACATTCGAGATGAACTTCATCGCCGCCGCCACTTCGAGGAAACCCATCGTCACCTTGACGGAGTTCAGCCAGCCGCCGCTGCGGGGCAGGTTCGTGAGCATCTGCGGGATCAGCGCGAGAACGAAGAAGGGTGCGGCAAATACCACGGAAAAGCCGAGCATTCCCAGCGCGGGCCAGAGCCACTCGCCCTGCGCCGTGGCGACAAGGACGGTGCCGACAAAGGGCACCGTGCAGGTGAAGCTCGTGAGCGTGAAGGTCAGTCCCATCAGGAGGGCCTGGATGTAGCCGTGGCCGCCGCCGGCCTTCGAGAGCCGTGTCAGCACGCTCGAGGGGACGCCGATCTGGTACAGCCCGAACAGGTTCAATGCGAAGCTGAGGAATACCGCGGTAATCAGGAGGTTCAGCCAGGGATTTGCGGCAAACTGGTTGATGCCGGTGGCACCCAGGAGCGCGGAGAGTCCTAGCCCGAGCCCCGTGAACGTCGCCACGATCCCGACGCAATAGACGAGCGCCTGCCTGATCCCGGATGCGCGGCGCGCCTCGGCGCTCTTCGTGAAATACGAGACCGTGATCGGGATCATCGGGAAGACGCACGGGGTCGCGAGCGACAGGGCTCCCATGGTCATCGACAGCCAGAGGAACGGCAGGAACCCGCTGGCGCGGGCTTCCTGCACCTCGGCTGCGGTCCCGGTGGGAGTGCGGGGGGCCGCTGCCGCGGTTTGCGCGGGAGCGGGTTCGGCCGCACCCGGGGGTGCCGAAACGGCGGGCGATCCTGCAGCGGCCGCGGCCTGCCGCTGGGGAGCGGCGGCGGCCGTGCCCGGGGGTGCGGGCGGCGTCGCCGGGCCGGCAATCGTGACCTTCACGGGCACTGGAACCTTTGTCGGCGGGAGGCAGACCTGGTCGTTGCAGACCTGGTAGACCGCCTGCATCTGCACCGTATAGTCGCCTGGTTGTGCCGTAACGGCGGCCGCCACGCCGAGACGAAACTCGGCGGCCCCGGAGAAGTATTCGGTTTCGATGCCGAAGTTCGCGTCGAACTGGATCGTCGGAGGCGACTGATGGAGCGCGCCCGTCAGCTTGAACGGATCGCCGGAAATCATGGAGAAACGTGTGGGGTTCGGGCCGCCGGCCGCCTGGGTGGCGGAGTACAGATGCCAGTCGCCGCTGATGGCGGCATCCAGACGGACCTCGAAGGTTGCCGCCGGGCCGCACCGGTTGGTCCGGGCCGGTACCGGTCCACTTGACGGGGCTTTCGGCGGATCCTTGGGAGTAGCCCGGCAACACACAGGCGGCCAGTATGAAGCCGAGCGCTACGACAGCTTTTTTCATGGCTCTAGCAGTATACACAATCGGTCGTTTTCCGGGAGCGCCTGTCGAGCCAGAACGTGCGACGGAAAAAGGCGAAGGCGCTGAACGTCGCGAGCTCGACCGAGTGCCCGATACCATACGGGTGTCGCGACTGGTGGTATCTTTAATAGTGGATCCTCAGGGATGGCGGCGCGCGACGGTGACCTTCTGCCGGCACGGTCAGATGCGGGTCGGGAGCGACAGAGCGCATGGGCGCGGGTGTGGGGATGCGCGGCTTTCCTGCAGAGCCGGAATGGAGACACCTTGCCTTACCTGATGCCGACGATCGTGAAGCGGGTCAGCCCGGCCCTGACCGATGTAGTCTGGAGTGACGGCCATATCAGCAGCTACCCCTCGTGGTATCTGCGCGAGAAGTGCCCCTGCGCTTTCTGTGTCGAGGAATTCAGCGGCGTCCGCCGCATCGAGCCGGGAAGCATCCCCTCCACCATCGAGAGGGTAAGCATCAAGCCGGTGGGAAATTACGCGCTGCATTTTGGGTGGAGCGACAACCACACAACCGGGATATACACCTTTGACTACCTGCGGGCCCTTTGCCCCTGCCCGCAGTGCCTGCCCGATGGGCTTACGGAGCCGCCGGCGATCGCCCGACGACCCGGCTCGTTCGAGGTCTGAACCCCGCTTCGGCATGACCAGGCGTTCGGGTTTGAATCCGACCGGCAAAGTCGATAACCTCCTCATCATAGACGGCGTCGAAATGGGTCGAGGTGAGCGTTGAGAAACGATATTGCTGAAGAGTTCGACCGGCTGTTGAGGGAGCGGATCCTCCTGCTCGACGGGGCCATGGGGACGATGATCCAGCGCTGCCGCCTTACCGAGTCGGACTACCGGGGCGAGCGGTTTGCAGACTATGCGAGCGACCTGCGCGGGAACAACGATCTCCTCTCGCTGACGCAGCCCCAGGTCATCGAGGGCATCCACGGTCAGTATCTGCGGGCGGGCGCGGACATCATCGAGACCAACACGTTCAGCGCCAACGCCATCTCGCTTTCCGACTACCGGATGGAACATCTCGCCTGCGAGATGAACGTCGCCGCCGCGCGTCTGGCGCGGCGCGCTGCGGATAACTGGATGGCTGCCGGCGGGGGGCGGGAGGTTTGTGGCCGGTGCGCTGGGCCCCACCAACAAGACCGCATCGATGTCCCCCGACGTGAACGATCCCGCGTGCCGGTCCGTGACGTTCGACCAACTTGCAGCGGCCTATCTGGATCAGGTGAAGGGGCTCATCGAGGGGGGGGTGGACCTGCTGCTCGTCGAGACCGTGTTTGACACCCTGAACGCGAAAGCGGCCCTGTTCGCGATAGAGTCCTATTTCGACGAGGTCGGCGCCCGGATCCCCGTCATGCTGTCGGTGACAATCACCGACGCGAGCGGCCGGACCCTGTCGGGGCAGACCCCCGAAGCGTTCTGGAACTCGGTCTCGCACGCCGGCCTCGCGAGCGTCGGGGTGAATTGCGCCCTGGGTGCGCGCGAGATGCGGCCCTACATCGAGGAGCTCGCCGGCCTGGTCCCCATATACATCAGCTGTTATCCGAATGCCGGACTGCCGAACGCCTTCGGCGAATACGACGAGTCGCCTGCGGAGACGGCCTCGATTCTGGCGGGA
The DNA here is from genome assembly GCA_963773605.1 of uncultured Acidobacteriota bacterium. Taxonomy (GTDB): domain Bacteria; phylum Acidobacteriota; class UBA6911; order UBA6911; family UBA6911; genus CAVZBT01. The sequence continues at coordinate 1,028,275 of CAVZBT010000012.1, read as the reverse complement.
TTTGCGGAAGCGGGCTGGCTGAACATGGTGGGCGGCTGCTGTGGCACGACGCCCGAGCACATCCGCGCCGTCGCAGAGGCGGTCGCGCCCTTCGCCCCGCGCCTTCCGGCCCGTCCCGAACCCTACACGCGGCTGGCGGGGTTGGAGGCGCTCAATCTCAGACCGGATTCCAATTTCGTCAACGTGGGTGAGCGCACGAATGTGACAGGGTCGCCGAAATTCGCGAAGCTGATCCTCGCCGGCCAGTTCGAAGAGGCGCTGGCGGTGGCGCGGCAGCAGGTCGAGGGCGGCGCGCAGATCATCGACGTCAACCTGGACGAGGGAATGCTCGATTCGAAGGAGGCGATGGTCCAGTTCCTGAATCTCGTCTCGTCGGAACCCGACATCGCCCGTGTCCCGATCATGATCGACAGCTCGAAGTGGGAGGTCATCGAGGCGGGGCTGAAGTGCCTGCAGGGCAAGCCGGTCATAAACTCGATCAGCCTCAAGGAAGGCGAGGAGGTCTTTCGCACGCACGCGCGGCTGGCCCGGCGCTACGGGGCGGCCGTGATCGTCATGGCCTTCGACGAGTCAGGCCAGGCGGTCACGACGGAGCGTCGCGTCGAGGTCTGCGCCAGGGCCTACACGATTCTAACGCGCGACCTGGGGTTCCCCCCGCAGGACATCATCTTCGACCCGAACGTCCTGACGGTAGGAACCGGCATCGAGGAGCACAACGACTACGCGGTCAGCTTTTTCGAGGCCACGCGCCGGATCAAGGAGACGCTGCCGTTGTCCAAGGTGAGCGGCGGGGTCAGCAACGTGTCGTTTGCGTTCCGCGGACAACAATCCGGTCCGAGAGGCCATGCACGCGGCTTTTCTCTATCACGCCATCCAGGCCGGGATGGACATGGGCATCGTCAACGCCGGGCAGCTGGCCGTTTACGAAGAAATTCCGCCGGACCTGCTGGAGCATGTCGAGGACGTCCTCCTGAACCGGCGGCCCGACGCCACGGAGCGCCTGGTCAGGTTTGCCGAGTCCCTCAAGTCAGGGGAGAAGTCCAGGGAGGCCGAGGACGCGTGGCGCACTGCCCCGGTAGAGGAGCGTCTCAGCCACGCCCTGGTCAAAGGCGTAACCGATCACATCGAGGCGGACGTCGAGGAGGCCAGGCTGAAGTATGGCAAGCCGCTCGCCGTTATCGAAGGCCCGCTGATGGCAGGGATGAACATCGTGGGCGACCTGTTCGGTGCCGGCAAGATGTTCCTCCCGCAGGTGGTCAAGAGCGCGCGGGTGATGAAGAAGGCGGTGGCCTACCTGCTGCCGTTCATGGAAGCGAGAAAAGCAGGCCACCGGGTTCGTACAAGACGGCCGGCAAGATCGTGATGGCCACGGTCAAGGGGGACGTGCACGACATCGGCAAGAACATCGTGGGGGTCGTGCTCGGCTGCAACAACTACGAAGTCATCGATCTCGGGCGTGATGGTGCCCGGCGAAAAAATCCTGAAGAACGGCACGCGAGCAGGGGGCCGATGCCATCGGTCTGAGCGGCCTGATCACGCCGTCGCTGGACGAGATGGTGCACGTGGCGCGCGAAATGGAGCGCGGCGGTTTCGAGATGCCGCTGCTCATTGGTGGAGCGACGACGAGCCGGGTCCACACCGCGGTGAAGATCAGCCCCTGCATATCACGGCCCCGTCGTCCACGTCCTCGACGCCTCCCGAGCGGTCGGCGTATTCGGGAACCTGCTCAGCGCCGAATTGCGCGGGGCGTTTGTCGCGGAGAACCGCAAGGCGCAGGACCGCGCGCGCGAACAGCACAGTGGACGAAAGCCTCAGCGGTCGCTCCTCTCCATCGAGGAGGCCCGGGCGCGTGGCGCGCGCCTGGAGTGGCGGCCGGAGGATATCCCGGTCCCGGCCTTTACCGGGACCCGCGTCTTGGATCGTTTTCCTCTCGATCGGCTTGTTCCCTACATCGACTGGTCGCCTTTTTTTCACGTGTGGGAGCTCCGCGGGAGGTATCCCCAGCTCCTGGACGACCCCGTGGCCGGGCCCCGCGCTCGGGAATTATTCCATGAGGCGCGGTCGCTGCTCGACCGCATAGTGGGCGAAGGCTTGCTGACGGCCCGGGGGGTCTATGGATTCTTCCCGGCCAACAGCGTCGGAGACGACATCCAGGTCTATGCCGACGACGACCGCACGGTGCTCCGAACCGTGTGCCACACGCTGAGGCAACAGATCGATAAGCCGGACGGCCAGAACCTTGCCCTTGCCGATTTTGTGGCGCCCCGTTCGACGGGCATCCCGGATTATCTGGGCTGCTTCGCAGTCACCGCGGGAATCGGCGAGCGGGAGTTGGGCGAGCGGTTCGAGCGAGACCACGACGACTACAGTTCGATCCTGACCAAGGCGCTTGCAGACCGCCTGGCCGAAGCGTTTGCCGAGGCGCTTCACAAGACGGCACGGTCGGACTGGGGTTACGGCGTCGACGAAAACCTCTCGGCCGACGATCTGCTGCACGAACGCTATCGCGGCATACGGCCGGCGCCCGGCTATCCGGCATGCCCGGACCACAGCGAGAAGCGGCTCTTGTTTGACTTGATTCGGGCCGAAGATCGGGCCGGGATCCGGCTCACCGAGAACTTCGCGATGTTGCCCGCGAGCTCCGTGAGCGGTTTTTACTTCGCTCATCCTCAGGCGCGCTACTTCGCGGTCGGCAAGATCGGGCGGGACCAGGTCCTCGACTACCAGCGACGCAAAGGGGTGCCGCTGCAGGTCATCGAACGCTGGCTCTCGACGCAGCTTGCGTACGATCCCGAGCCAAGCGCCACGCCCGTGGGCAGCGGGTTGGGGTGAAAGGTGGGGGCGGCCCAACCCCACTCCCGCTGAGCTGCAACCGGGAGAGCGGGATCCGCACCGGATGAGCAAGATCCAAGGGCCGCGTCGGGCCGCCGCGGCTCACTTGACTACAATCCCTGTGGAGGTCGGCATGAGTGGGTGCTGGAGATATCTGAGCGCGGGCGTCCTGGCGTCTTTTCTGGGGGTGGCTCCTATGAGGTCGGCAGGTGAAGAGCAGGCACAGGGCAAAGTCCCGTCACGCTCCGAGATTGATCCGAGATACACGTGGGATCTGAGCGCGTTGTACCCCGACGCGGCCGCCTGGGAGGCGGATTACAGGACGTGCGAGCAGGGCGTCGTGACCCTGGCCGGCATGAAGGGCGCCGTCACAAAAGTCGCCCGAGGCGTTGCTGAAATTCCTGAAAGTGTCCGACGACATCTCCTCGAAATTCTCGCGGGTGGGCTCTTATGCTTCCCAACTCAAGGACCAGGACACGCGCCAGCCGGCGCCGCAGGCGATGTATGACCGGGTGATGAACCTCGGGGTCAAGTTCGGGGAAGCCACCGCCTGGTTTCAGCCCGAGGTGCTCGCCCTGCCCGAAGGCAAGCTGCTCGAGTGGTGCAAGACCACCCCCGGGCTGGCCGTCTACACCCATTATTTTCAGAATCTGCTGCGTCAGAAAGAGCACGTCCTCAGCGCGCGCGAGGAGGAGTTGATGGCGATGACCGGTAAGATTGCCGCCGCCCCCCGCGAAGCGTACTCGATGCTCTCCAATGCCGATATGAAATTCCCCACGATCAAGGACGAGAAAGGCAACGATGTCCAGCTCAGCGAGGGGCGTTATGCCTATTTCATGCGCTCCCCCGACCGGCCCGTGCGGGAACGCGCGTTCAGGAAGACGCTCGAGGCTTACCTGGCCTACAAGAACACGATGTCGGCGACGCTGGCCGGATCGATTCAGGGGGACGTGTTCGAAGCCCGCGCCCGCCATTACGACAGCGCACTCGAGTCGGCGCTGGCACCCGACAACATCCCGGTCAGCGTGTACGAGAACCTGATCTCGACGATCCACGCCAACCTTCCGAAGCTGCACCGCTACATGGAGATCCGCCGTAAGAAGCTGGGCATAGACAGGGTGCGCCTCTGGGATACCTTCGTGCCGCTGATCGAAGGGGAATCGCCACGGATAAGTTACGACGACGCCGTCAAGACAATCCTCCAGGGGTTGGCGCCGCTGGGGAAGGAATACCTCGAGCCGATGAGCACGGCTTTCCGCAGCCGTTGGATCGATGTGTATGAAACCGAAGGGAAGAGGAGTGGAGCCTACAGCTCGGGGACCTACCTGGTTCACCCCTACATCCTGATGAACTACAACGATACCTACGACGCCATGTTTACGACGGCTCACGAGATGGGCCACTCGATGCACAGCTGGTTTTCGCAGCACAACCAGCCGCCCGTCTATGGCGACTACCCCATTTTCCTGGCCGAGGTCGCCTCCACCAGCAACGAAGTCGTGCTGAACGATTACCTCCGCACGCACGCAAAAAACGACGCCGAGAAACTGTTCCTGGTGAACACGGCCCTGGAAAGCATCCGCGGAACGGTGATCAATCAGACGATGTGGGCGGAGTATGAGAAGCTGCTGCACGCGGAGGCGGAGAAGGGTAACCCGCTGACCTATGAAAGCATGAGCGGGATTTACCGCGACCTGGTCGTGAAGTACTTTGGCCCGGCGTTTTCGTACGACGACGAGGTCGGCGGTTACTGGCTGAGGGTACCGCACTTCTACCGCGGGTTCTACGTCTACAAATACGCCACGAGTTACAGCGCGGCGGTGGCGCTGGGCAAGGGCGTCCTGAGCGGGGACGGGGCAAAGCTCCGCGACTACCTCGGTTTCCTCAAGGCCGGGAGCAGCGACTATCCGATCGACATCCTGAAGAAGGCCGGCGTCGACATGAGCTCGCCCAAGCCGATCCAGGACACGATGGACCTGTTCGGCCAGCTGTTGGATGAGTTGGAGAAGCTCCTGTAGCCGAAAGGCTCACGGCGCCCCGGGGAGGCGCTCGACGAAGTCGCGCACCCTGGCGGAGTAGTCGTCGGCCGCAACCCAAAGCAAGTCGTTGTGCCCGGCGCCGGGAACCCGGTAGAAGTATTTCGGCCCGGGCGCGATTTCGAAGAGCTTCTCCCCCATCCGGAACGGCACGATTTCGTCCCGGTCGCCGTGGATGACGAGTGTCGGGCACCGGATGGTGCGGAGTTTGGCCGCCGAGTCGAAGCGAATGCGCGCCAGCGGCTGCAGCAGTCCTATGGGCAACATGGTTTTGGCCATGTCCCACGCGGAGGTGAACGTGGACTGCACGACCAACCCGGTTACCGGCACGCGGCCGGCCAGGTCCACTGCGACGGCGCCGCCGATGGATTCACCGATGGCAACCAGCCCTTTCGGGCTTGCCGGCCGGTGGTCGACACACCAGCGGTAGGCCGCCGTCGCGTCCCGATAGATCCCGTGCTCATGCGGCCGCCCCTCGCTCCTGCCATAGCCGCGGTAATCGATCAGCAGCACGTGCCCCGGCACGCGGTGGAGCAGTTCGATCCAGGGCAGGCGGTTACCGATGTTCCCGGCATTCCCGTGGAATGCGACGAAGGTGCAGCGCGCCGAGAGGTGGGGCACGAACCACCCATGCAGCCGAACACCGTCTTCGGCGGTCAGCCACACCTCGCTGTACTGGAGGCCTATGGCGGCAGGGTTCGTGTCCAGCGTCCGCGCCGGAAAATAGACGAACATCCGTTCCAGGCAGCCCGGTGTCATCACCGATATCCCGAGACAGGCGAGGAGCACGGCCAGCGGCCAGTGTCTCCCGGTCCAGCGCGCGGCGCGTTTCCAAGGCTGTCTCATGAAAGTTCTTAGTATGGAACTCGAAAGGTGCCAGAATGGCCCGTCCCGCATACTATAGAGCTTTTGCTCGGCGCGGTCATCAGGAAGCTGGGTTCGGCGCATGTCGGTCCCCCTGGCTTTTCGGGCGGGTTTCACAATCTCACGGGGTCGGCATAGGATTCTGGATAACGGCCTTCAGTTGCGCCATGATCATCGGCCTGCAGTGGGCGATCCGTCGTCGGTTGCGTGGCGACGAGGTCCCCGGGACCGCCACCTCACCAACAGGCAGAGCGTTGCGTTAACCGCACCGCCCGGATCTCAGGCTCGTGTATCGTATGCGTCAAAAGCTCAGCTTGCTTCTGCTGATCCTGCTGATCGGCGCCGTGTATGTGGCTACAGCCCGCGGGCGGGCGATCCTGGACGACGGGGATGCGCTCTATGCCACCGTTGCCCGCGAGATGCTGAATCGCGGCGATTGGGTCACGCCCTATGCCAACGGTGTGCGTTTCCTCGACAAACCCCCACTCATGTATTGGGGGATGGCGATTTCCTACAGCGTTTTCGGGGTGACGGAATTCGGGGCCCGGTTCCCTTCGGTTCTCGCTGTGCTGGGGTGTGCGGCGCTACTGTTTGTTTTGGCCCGCGAGGCGGGAGGTGAGGCTGCCGGGTTCACGGCGGCGCTGGGGGCGAGCCTTTCGATCGGAACGTTCCTCTTTACCCGGATGGTTTTTCCGGACATGCTGTTCGTGTTCTTTCTGACCCTTGCCATCTACGGCTTTGCCCGATGGTACACGCGCCCGGGCCCGGCCCCGTGCCCCGCGTTGCTGTTTTATGCGGCGACAGCCGGCGGGGTGCTGTCGAAGGGTTTGATCGGGCTCATTTTCCCTGTCGCAGTTGTCGTGCTCTTCATGCTGCTCAACCGAGACCTCGGACGCCTGCGCCGGTTCTATGTGCTGCAGGGCAGCGCGCTGTTCCTGCTGCTGTCGCTGCCGTGGCACGTGGCGGCTGCGCGCCGCATCCCTGGGTTTCTCTGGTACTATTTCGTCAACGAGCACTTCCTTCGGTTTCTGGGGCGTCGGCAACCGCTCGATTACGAGACCATTCCGCTGGTCGTGTTCTGGGGTCTCGTGCTTCTGTGGTTCTTTCCCTGGAGCGCCTTCTTGCCCGCGGTTCCCCGCCTTCTGAGGAGCGGAGCGGCGTCGACGCGATCCAGAGCCATCGTCCGGCTTTGTTTCATATGGGTTGCGGTCGTGGTGGCGTTTTTCAGCGTCTCGTCCCGGATCGAGCACTATGCCATGCCTGTCTTGCCTCCGCTGGCGCTGCTCGTGGGCGTTGCAACCGCCTCCGAGGATGCGACCAGGCGGTGGACGAGACGGGGGTTCCTGTCCCTTGCGGTGCTGGGTTCACTGATCGCGTTCGCGCTGCTGGGCGCGGGTCTGTACTGGGCGCTCACCGCACGGGCGGGAGAGGCCGCCGAGAGTGCCGGTGCGCACGTGCACGCCTACCAATACTATTTTGCGCCGGTATACGACCTGCCCCAGATGCTGCGAGCCCGTCTCAGGGCCCCGCTGGTCGGGGTGGGGATCGCGACGTCGTTAGGCCTGCTGTTCGGGTGGTGGCTCAATCGCCGAGGGCGTTTCGGCCCGGCGGTGCTGGCCCTCGGGGCGACCGTGGGTGCGTTTTGCCTGTTTGCCCACCAGAGCCTCGGGATCTGCGAAGAGATGCTGTCGTCCAGGCAATTCGCGACGGTTATTCGCGAGGCCTCGCGCCCCGGGGACCACGTCGTGGTCGCCGGGGATTTCGAAACGGCGAACTCCATAAACTTCTACACCGACCTGCCGCTGGAAGTGTACGGGGGGACGGCCGCGGTTCTCCAGTGGGGCCTCCGTTACCTGGATGCCCCGAAGAGAATCCTGACCAAAGACGATTTCGAGAAACGGTGGGCGGGGCCGGGACGGGTTTTTGTCCTGGCCGCGGACGAGCGCGTCCCCGTTCTCGGCCTGAACCGGTATCACGTTCTGCTCCAGTCCGCGGGCCGCACCCTCTTGTGCAACAGGCCTGCCGATTAGGCTAGCTAGCCCAGCCGGCGGATTTGTCGATCGCGCCCCGTTTCCGGGCATTGGGGCCGGGGCGGGCCGGTCCAGGCTCACCTCACCGGAAGCAGTTTGTGTTATAGTTCGCGTTTTTCGGAGTGTGGCAAGGGTGGATTTCCTGCAGAGAATCGACGTCGGCAGTGTGGCTATCCAGTTCGCGGTGCTGCTGTTTTCGCTGAGCATCCACGAGGCGGCGCACGCCTGGACGGCCGACCGTTTCGGAGACTACACCGCCCGCTACCTCGGGCGCGTGACCATCAACCCGACCGCCCACATCGATCCTGATCGGGACCGTCCTGTTCCCGTTGCTGCAGTTTGTCTCCAACCTCCCGCTGATCGGCTGGGCGAAGCCGGTCCCGGTCAACTCCGCGCACCTGCGCAACCCGCGGCGCGACCAGATCTTCATCTCGCTGGCCGGGCCGGGCGCCAACCTGCTCGCCGCCATCGCCGCCTTTGCCCTGCTGGTCGTCCTCCGGATGTCGTCCAACCAGGCCGGCGGCCTGATCATCAACATGATCATCAACATGCGGCTGCCGAACGACCGGTCGCCCCTGGTCCCGGTCGTCGGCTTCGTCTTTTTCGCCCTTATCATCAACCTCGCGCTGGCACTGTTCAACCTGATGCCGGTGCCGCCGCTGGACGGGCACTGGATGCTGTATGGCGTGCTGCCTTATAATGCGGCGCAGGTCCTCGAGCGGGTGAGTTCCTACGGTTTCCTGATCCTGTACGCGCTCATGTTCCTGGGCATGTTCAAGTTCATCTTCATCTCCGGTCCAATGGGTCCTCACGCTTCTCCTCATGCTGTGAGGCGGCGGTCCGGCAACGGAGCGGTTCTTTTTCCGGGTGAGCCATGGAAGACGGCGAGAGCGTGAAGAGCGGGGCGGACGACGCTCCGGACAGGCCGTCGCCGGGCGCCGACCAGATCACGATCCGGCTCGACGCCTTCGAGGGTCCGCTCGACCTGCTGCTGCACCTGATCAAGAGGGAGGAAATCGACATCTGGAACATCCCGATCGCCCGGATCACCGAGCAGTACCTGGAATACCTGCAGCTCATGAAGGACCTGAACATCAACGTGGCGGGCGAGTGGCTCGTCATGGCGGCCACCCTGATCTACATCAAGTCGCGCATGCTGCTGCCGCCCGACCCCGTGGCAGAGCAGCAGGAGGAAGGCGCCGACGACCCGAGGACGGAACTCGTCTACCAGCTGCTGGAGCACCAGAAGTTCAAGAACGCCGCCCAGATGCTCTACACGCGCGAGGAGGTCGAGAACGCCAGCTGGCACAACCCGCCCCCGGAGGTGCTCGAAGACGGCGAAGGAGGTCGTCGCCGTCACCCTGTTCGACCTGCTCAAAGCGTTCACGAGGTCGTGAAGCGCTTCGAGTCGCGCCGCGCACATGGAGCTCGACCAGGAGGAGGTCTCGATCGAGCAGAAGCTGGCCGAGGTGCGCCGGCTGCTGCTGGTGCACGACAGGCTCGTCTTCTCGACCTTTCTGCAGCAGTGCCCCAGCAAGCGCCACCTCATCGTGACCTTCCTGGCGCTGCTCGAGCTCGTGCGGCTGCGGGAGATCTGGCTGTACCAGAAAAAGGCTTTCGACGAAATCTACATCACCAAGGGAAAATCGGAGGCGGTCTGACGCTATGGAAATCAGCGAACTCCGGCCGATCCTGGAGGCCATCATCTACGTCGCCGAAGACCCGGTCAAGCCGGAGCAGCTGAAAGAGGTCTTCGAGCAGGAGAGCTTCGACAAGATCGAACTTGCGCTGCAGGAGCTGATGGAGGAATTCAACGCGCGTCCCGGCGGCATGGCGATCCGCGAGGTGGCGGGTGGCTACCGCATGACGACACGCCCCGAGCACCACGAGCACATCCGCGCCTACCTGAAATCGAAGCCGAGCGCGAAGCTCTCGATGGCGGCGCTCGAGACGCTCGCCGTCATCGCCTACAAGCAGCCGGTCACGCTGGCCGAGATCCTGGCCATCCGCGGCAAGAAGTCGTCGACGGCGCTGCAGACGCTGCTGGAGAAGAAGCTCGTCGCCATCACCGGGCGCAAGCCGGTCGTGGGTCGGCCGATCCTCTACGGCACGTCCAAGGAGTTCCTGCTCCACTTCGGCCTCAACGAGCTCTCGGAACTCCCCACCCTCGAGGAGTTTGCCCAGATGGCCGGCGACCAGCTCTGACATGGAAAACCAGGAAAGGCTCCAGAAGATCATCTCCACCGCGGGCGTCGCGTCGCGTCGCAAGGCGGAGCAGCTCATCGCCGAGGGGCGGGTCACGGTCAACGGCCACGTCGTGACCGAGCTCGGGACCAAGGCCGACCCCGTGCGCGACCATATCAAGGTGGACGGCAGGCTGCTGCACGGGTTCCCGGAGAAGGTCTACGTGCTGCTCAACAAGCCGCGCCAGGTGGTCTCGACCGTCTCGGACCCCGAGCGGCGGACCAAGGTGACCGACTTGGTCGACGCCGGCGCGCGGTTATACCCCGTGGGGCGGCTGGACTACAACACCGAGGGGCTCATCCTGCTGACCAACGACGGCGAGTTCGCCAGGATCGTGAGCAGCGCCGGGACGCACCTTCCCAAGGTGTATCATGTAAAAGTTCGGTCCACGGTCGAGGACGCCGCCCTGGAGCGGTTGCGTGCCGGTATCCGGCTGCGCGATGGGACGCAGCTGGCCGAGTGCCGGATCGTCCCGCTCCGGCGGGCCAACAACAGCTGGTACGAGGTGACCCTCACCCAGGGGAAGAACCGGCAGATCCGCAACATGTTTCAACTGGTGGGTCACCCGGTCATGAAGATCCGCCGCACCCGCATCGGCTTTTTGACCGACGACGGGATCGCGCCGGGACGCTACCGGCACCTGGCCCCGAAGGAAGTGGCCAGGATCCTGCGCCTCGGGGCGCGGCAGGGCGCGGGCGGGCACGGCCGCGCAGCGGAGTAGCCTTGTTCACGGGCATCATCGAGGAGACGGGCCGCATCCGGTCGATACGACCGGGCGCGCAGGGGGCGCAGCTGGTCGTTTCGGCCGCGACGGTCCCGCCACGGCTCAAGAGCGGCGACTCCGTCGCGGTCAACGGCGTCTGCCTGACCGTGACGCAGGCGGCGCCCGACTCGTTTGCCGCCGACCTGTCGGCCGAAACGCTCCGGCGCACCACCTTCGGGACGGCCCGCTCCGGCGCCGTTGTGAACCTCGAGCAGCCGCTGGCGCTCGGCGACCGACTCGGGGGCCACATGGTCCAGGGGCACGTCGACGGCGTGGGGAAAGTGGCGGTTGTGGCCCCAGCCGGGGACGGGGTCGTGATCGGGTTCGACTTTCCCGCGGAGCTCGAGCGGTATCTCGTCCACAAGGGGTCGATCGCGGTGGACGGGATCAGCCTCACGGTCGCGTCCCTCGAAAAGCGGCGCTTCACCGTCGCCGTCATCCCCCACACGCTGCGCGCCACCACGCTCGGGCGCCTCGCGCCCGGCGACGCGGTCAACCTCGAGACCGACATGCTGGGCAAGTATTTCGAGCGTTTCCTGCAGCTGGGCGTCCTCAAGGCCCCGGGCGCCGCGCTCACCGCCGATTACCTGAAAGAGCAAGGGTACTAGACGCATGACCACTGACCGTTCAGCCTTGCTCCTCCGGGTTGTTGCGGCGCTCCTGGCGGCCGCGTGTTCAGCCGCCGCCGAGGACGGCCCGCTCCCGGCGTTCGGCCGCGACACCGTGCTCGTGTGGAAGATCCAAAACCAGGACGCCGCTGCCGCGCAGTTCGTGGTGCGTATCGCCGAGTTCGCGCCCGGGCGCTTTCTCGAGTGGGAGGACCAGACTACGCAGGGAACGATCTACATGACCGAGAAGGCCCTCAAGAACGCGAAGCACTTCCTGAGCGCGCGGCTGTTCGAGGGGGGGGTCGACACGAAGGGGAAGGACGCCACCACCCTGTGGCTGAGCGAACGCATCTTCCGCGACCTGAAAGAAAAGGGACGCATGAAAGTGTCGCTCGACGGGGTCGACGGCCTGCTGACGCTCGACGGGACCGCCCAGTTGACCGTCGAGGTGAACCGCGCCCGGAAGCTGCTTCCGGTCGTCAAGGTGAAGGATGACCGCGGCTCGGAGCGCTGGTTCCTCGACGACGAGGAAAACGCCCTGATGGTGAAGCACGCGGTGCGGGCGTTCGTGCAGACCCTGACCAGCATCACGACCGACAAACACAATACCCTGCGCTGGATCAAGGGCAAGAAACTCACCGCCCCGCATTAAATCGAAGTGGCCGGGGTCGGCCCGCCCCCGTGGAGCTACAGCCGCGGCGTGTCCATCACACCACCGGTTGCGCTCGATTCCAGCGCCGCGTCGGGCCGTCGCGGCCCGACGGGGTCCAGCGCCGATTGGACGGCGGCGCGGGTGGCGGCCATCAGGCGGTCGCGGTCCTGCAGGGTCATGCCGGCGGTCGGGATCGGGTCGTGGATGACGACGTCGACGGTCCCTGCGTGCATGGCGAACTGGCCCGGCTGCTGGATGCGGTGCGTGTTCAGGAGCGTGACCGGCAGAACGGGCGTCTGCCCGTTGATCGCCATGATGAACGCCCCCTTCTTGAAGGGGCCGAGGCGACCGTCGCGGCTGCGCGTCCCCTCGGGGAAGGCGACGAACGACAACCCCTCGGTCAGCAGGCGGGCGGCCCGGTCGATGCTTTCCCGCGACTTGTAGGGGTCGGAGCGGTCCACGGCGACGCACTGCACCTGTTTCATCACCAGGGAAAACACCGGGAGGCTCATCATCTCCTTCTTGACGACGATGCGCAGGTCCCTCGGGATGGTGTAGAGCAGGACTGGGCCGTCGAAGTTCCCCTGATGGTTGCTGACCACGACGTAGGTCTGGCCCGGGACGATCTTCTCCCTGCCGCGCACCCGGACCTTCACGTGGCATAGCCAGCCGGCGACCCGGACGCAGACGCGGGCGCAGCGATAGATGGTGCGGGTCTCGTGCGCCAGCCACGTCCACGCCATGGCGGGCGGGCCGAGGATGAGGATATACAGGGCCACGAACAGGTAGACGATCGTTGCGCGGATCATGCGGGGGATTGTAGCGGGAAATACGGTGACTGGCATCGTTTTTCCGGTAGAATCGGAGGGCGGGAGGACAGCGCGTTGGATCGTGTCGAGGAGGCCATCGAGGCGTTTCGCGAGGGCCGGGTCGTCATCGTCATCGACGACGAGGACCGGGAGAACGAGGGGGACTTCGCCGTCGCCGCCGAGAAGGTGACCCCCGAGGTGATCAACTTCATGGCCAAGCACGGCCGCGGCCTGATCTGCCTGTCGCTGCCCGGCGAGAGGCTCGACCGGCTGCGGATCCCGATGATGGTCGACGAAAACACAAGCAAGCTCGGCACCGCCTTCACCGTCTCTATCGAGGCCGCACAGGGCGTTACGACCGGGATCTCGGCCGCGGACCGCGCCTGCACCATCCTGACCGCGATCGACCCCCGCAGCGGGCCCGAGGACTTGGTGCGCCCCGGGCACGTGTTTCCGCTGCGTCCGCGCCCGGGCGGCGTGCTCGAGCGGGCGGGCCAGACCGAGGCCTCCTCCGACCTGGCGCGGCTGGCGGGACTGTACCCGGCCGGCGTCATCTGCGAGGTCATGAACGACGACGGGAGCATGGCGCGCGCCCCGCAGCTGAACGAGGTCGCGCGGGCGCACGGTCTGACAATGGTCAGCGTCGCCGAGATCATCGCCTACCGGCTGCGCAACGAGACGTTCGTCCGGAAGGTGGCGGAAGCCCCTGTTCCGACTGCCTTCGGAGAGTTCCAGGTGACCGTGTTCGAGAACACGCTCGACCGGGAACACCACGTCGCGTTGACGGCAGGCCCCATCCAGCCGGATGTCCCGGTGCTGGTCCGGGTGCAGTCGCAGTCCACCCTGGGCGACGTCTTCCACGCGCTGCGCAACGACACCGGCGCGCAGCTCCGGACGGCGCTCGGGATGATCCGCGACGCCGGAAGCGGCATCCTAGTGTATCTGCGGCAGGAAAGGGAAGGGGCCGCGGTGGCGTCCGAAGTCCGCGCCTTCGCCCTCGGGGAAGGCGCCCAGCCGGGCGGCCAGCCCGACCTGCGCCTCTACGGCACCGGAGCTCAGATCCTGCGCCAACTCGGGGCGGGGAAGATCCGGCTCATCACCGGCCACCCGAGGAAAATCGTCGCCCTGCAGGGGTTCGGCATCACGGTAGTCGAACAGGTCCCGCTCGAATGGTCGTCCCCAGTCGGCGGGGTCGGCCCGCCCCGCTCCCGATAAGCTGAACCGGGGGATATCGGAAATTCCACCGGTTGAGCAAGATCCGTGGGCCGCGTCGGGCCGCCGCGGCGTCCTAAAGCCGGGCAGCGCATCGCCTCCGAGGACTAAAGAGAACACCTACTGTCGGGCTTCATTGAATGCTCCTGCCGGACAGGCCAACAACATAAACCTGGAGCATCGAGGCATTCCCGGTTATCGAATCTCGCCGCGGACCGGGACCGTGAGGCTCGGAAATTCGGGGTCGTTTGTTTCAATGACAATGGATCCCTTGATCGGACCGGCCTGCAGCTTCTCTCCGATCAGCGTGACAGTGCTCTGATATCGATCGCCCTTCGGCCCGCGCTCCGACTTCAGGTCCAGCACCGGAAGATCCGTACGCAGCGTTACCCGGAAATCCGACCCGCCCGACTGGTACACCATCAAGGTCTGCGCCGTCCGTTGCAGGAGATCGGGGTGCGCTTTTATGTCCGCAAGGCGCAGATCTCCGAGATCGACCTCATCGGGAAAGGTATAGACGCGTTCCCGCAGATACGTATTGGCGGCAATGTTGAGCAGAGGCCTGGTCCGGCTTGACGTTTTAACCAGGATGGTCTCTTTCATTTTCCCGCCAGGGCCATCGGGGTTGAGGATAAGGCTCAAGCGATAGCGGCGCCCCTCCTCGATAGTCTCCAGTTTCGTCGTGAAGCGCTCGAGGGGATGCTCGACGGACTCGATCCGCAGGGGCTCCGGCTCGTGGTTGATGATCTCGAGGGCAGCTTGCCGGCGCTCCCCCCGCTGACCCGCCACGAAGAACAAGGGCTGGGGCGACAGCTCGATCGGAGGAACTACCCGGCCCTCGAAGAGGAGGGTCGCCTCCGGCAGCCCGGGATCGTTCAGCGAAATCAAAACCTGTCCTTCAAACGGGCCGCTCAGTTTCGAGGTGTCCAACTGGACTCGAAGCCTTACCTCGGCGCCGGGAGCTATCTGAGCGGGCATGCGACCAAGCATCAGAGAGGCGGTCGGACGGACACCCAGAATCCGCAACGCGGCCGAGCCCTCGTTTCTCAAGACGAACTCATGCTCGATCGCCGTCCCCTGCTTGGCCTGGCCGAAGGCGAACCGGGTCTCCGGGATGACGGCCTTCGGAGCGTCCGCCGGCAAGGCCGCGGACAGAGGAGCGAGGAGCAGGAGAAAGCTCACTGTTCTGCGGAGGAACCTGTTGCTCATACGGATTGGTCGCCACGGACCGGAGGGCAGAACCTCGCCCTCCGGTCTTTTGCGTTTCATGTTACTGAGCTACCGGGTAGAACCGGAGTTGCACTAGGCGCAGGCCGTTGTTGTCATAATCCCAGAAATACTGGTAGAAGTCAGGATCGAAGAGATTGGCCACTTCCTCCTGATAAATTGGTTCGCCGGTCTCAGGATCTTCACCGATCAGAACCAGGTAGGATATGGTGGTGAGTTCCTTGGTGACGTTTCGCCACAGGCTTCTGCCCGCCTTCCGCTCCAGTGGGACGTTAAAGGTTGAGCAAACGACCTCATCGTCTGATGGGTCGTCGGGGGTACCACTGTCGCTGATGCCGCAGGTCACGATGTCGCCCGTACCGCCAGGCTTGCCGAGCTCACGGACGTACACCGTCCATTCGGTAGCGACAGTCCACGGAAGCGTGAAGGCAGCACCGCCCTTGTTGCAGGCGTTCCCATCGGTTACCTGGAAGTCGTCCCCGCCAGCCAAGAAGATTTTGTTGGTCTTGACCAGGTCGACCGCATTGCCGGGATCATCGCCGAGGATATCGTTGGCGTCCGGATCGGAGTACTTAAGCTGCACAAAGATGCTGTGGCGGTTACTGCCTATCATATCGCCACCCGGACAGTTGTCCTTGCCGAGAAGGTTCAGGGTGTAATGGGAACCGCTGAGCTTAATTATTTCGTCCTGCGCCAGCAGCGGTGTGACAAGCAGCAGCGCAACCGCTAATGCCAATAGCAAACGTGATGCTTTCATTTTGTTCCTCCTGAGGGTGCACTGAATGCATCAGTAATGTGCCAACGCGGCGCCGCCTCCGACAGGTTCGCAAGAACGGCGGAGAGAAGAGCACCAACCAGATTCGAGAAGCTGAATGGGACCGTGGACAAAGACTACTCCTGTTCGATTTTCTGCGCATCGTCGCGCGTGACCAATTTGATGGTCGTACCTGCCCTGTATCCTGACGGTGCTGATGGGCAGAATTGGCATGCCGCAGGAAAACGGCGACAGGCTACCATTCCCCAGACATGAATGCGCAGCGCTACATTCATGGTAACCCGGGCCCTTCTGTTATCGATGTGAGCACAGTCACAGAGCCGTTTACTCGTGTGACATTCAAGTCTGCGCCTGTTCCGCTCGCAGTGAGCTGCCACCCGCAGAGTGGCGCAGACAGGATGCCTCCCGAAGGCCGCATTTCACCCGTTGCTCGAGCCCGAGACCACACCGGCACCTTATGAGCCCACCGATGATCGATAACCTTCAATGGATACGCCAATCGATTTGGGCGAGTGACCGCGGGCGGCCGCTGCCGCATCGATCGTCGGTAAACTGGAGAGAACTCGTTTGACATATGCGATTGCCGGCGGCTTGATTTCCCTCGACAGGGGGAGGGGTCACCTCTGTAGTATCCGGCTGGTCTTAAGGCACGTGTTTCCCAGACCCTTCACGGTAATTTCTGCGGCGGTGAGCCGGAAAGAGCCGTGCTGTTTCGGCGTCGGGTTATGGAGCGCGCGCCTCGGCGCCGCTGTTGAGTTCAATCGATCTTGTCAGATGTCCGAGTGTTCCTGGCGTGCGAGGACCCGTTGTCGATGGGAGAGCTGGCGTTTTGACAATGGTGCCGCGTGGGATCCGCATGCCAAAGCGCCTGGCCGCGCCCGAGGCGCCACGGCGTTTAACGTCTCCTTTTCGGGAGGCATCCCGAGGCCACGCACTCTGCGCGGGGTAGCTCACTTGTGAGGAAAACATGAAATCACGATCATCCGCCCTATTGTTCGGTCTCCTTTTCGCCCTGCTCGTCTGTCAGGCCGCGGCCCAACAGAAAATGCTGCGCCTGCTGATTATCGGCGCTCACCCTGACGATGCGGATAACTGCGGAGGGACCGCGGCCCGCTATATTTCACTCGGACACAAGGTGCGGCTGGTTTCGGTCACCAACGGCTGCGCCGGACACCAGTCGACGGGAGGGGGAGTGCTGGCGAAGCGCCGTGCCGAAGAGGCCCGACGGGCAGGCCAGGTTATCGGCGCCGAATACGTGGTCCTGGACAACCCGGATGGCGAATTGACGCCCTCGCTCGAGGTCCGGCGTCAGGTAATCCGGGCGATCCGCGAATTCAAGCCAGACCTGATCGTCTCCCCCAGACCCAATGATTACCATCCGGATCATCGCTACACGGCCATTCTCATCCAGGACGCGGCGTACATGGTGACAGTGCCGAACATCGTGTCGTCCGTCCCCCACCTCGAGAAGAACCCCGTCATCGTCTATACCCATGATGGCTTCCGGAAGCCGCTCCCCTTCAGGCCGGACGTGGTGGTCGACATAACGGAGTTCATCGAGAAAAAAATCGACATGCTCGACCGCCACGAGTCCCAGATGTACGAGTGGCTGCCGTACAACAGGGGCATACTCGGGCTTGTGCCGAAGGGAAACGCCGAGCGACGGAAGTGGCTGGGCGAGACCTGGAAGCCGATCTGGTCGGGCATCGCAGACACGTATCGTGAAAAGCTGGTGGAGCTGTATGGTCCGGAGCGAGCCGCAAAGGTGAAGTTTGCCGAAGCTTTCGAGGGCTGCGAGTACGGTGCGCGTCTGACCCGCGAAAATATGAAGGAGTTGTTCCCTTTCTTCTGAGTGCCGAAGCAGCGTTTCTCGGACAGCAAGAACCCCGCCTGGGCAAAGGGAAATTCGAAACCTGACGAGGATGAGAGCGGTCCCGGAATCCTATCGCTTCTTCAAGAGGGATTGGAGGGATTCGAATGGTTTGAAGGTGGAGACAGGTTTCTGTGGTCCGGATGCGGCGGGCCCTTGCGACCAGTCGGCGACCGCATGACGCTCATGCTCGTTGTCGTGGCAGTACACGCACAGAAGCTCCCAGTTACTGCCGTCCGGAGGATTGTTGTCGTGGTCGTGATCCTTGTGATGGACCGTAAGCTCCCTCAACCTCTTGCCTTCGAACTCGCGACCGCACCGGCCGCAGACCCGGGGAAACAGTTTGAGCGCCTGTTCCCGGTAACCCTTCATCCGGAGCTCCCGCTCCCGGCGCATTTGGGCCACGAATTCGTCCCGGTCAGATGCCATTGCCTCACACTCCTGAACGATGGGCCTCATTATAGCGCATTACGTCCCCGTCGGTTGAGCACGCGCCGGAGTTGATCCAGCGATCGCTCCAGAGCCGCCGGCAGTCGAGCTTTGGGCGCCGTCGGGTGCGACCAGATGGAAACGGGGATGTTCTCCCGAGCCGCCGTGATTTTTGTTTTGGTTGCGGCCTGGGAGATCCTACAATGGCCGCTTTCCGGCACGCTTTCCCGATGGAGATGAAATGCGCCCCTTACCCGCAATCGCGTTATTGGCCCTGCTTTCCTGTGTGGGCGTCTCTGCCCGCGCAGGAGAGGTATCCGCCGGCGAGACCAACATCAGGATCCGCGACGAAGCGCTGTTCCGGTCCCAGGTGATGCGCACGGCCCACATCCTCACCGACGTCTATGGGCCGCGCCTGACGGGGTCGCCGAACTACAAGGCCGCGGCCGAATGGGCGGTCCGCCAGATGCAGGAGTGGGGGCTCGTGAAGGGCCATCTCGAGCCCTGGGATTTCGGTCACCCGGGCTGGGCCAACGAACGGGTCTCGGCGCACGCGCTTTCCCCGTTCAAGGACCAGCTGACCTGCGAGGTGGTGGCCTGGACGCCCGGGACGAACGGGCCGGTGACCGGCCGAGTGGTGATGCTGCAGCTGCCGGAAAAGCCGACCGCCGGGGAGCTGTCCGCGTACTTCGCAACCGTGCGGGACGGGATCGCGGGGAAGATCGTGTTTGTCGGCAAGCCGCAGGCGGTGCCGGTGACGCTCAATCCCCCGCCGAGGCGTCGCGATGACAAGCAGCTCCGCGCCATGCTCGACCCGAAGAACCCGGCGCCATCCCGGCGGCCGGGCGGCGACGAGCCGGGAGACCCGAAGCGCCTGAACGCCAACCAGGTCACCGAGAAGCTCGACGAATTCCTGCTCGGCGGACGGGCACTGCTGAAGGTGACCGACGCGGCGCGCGAGCACGGGCAGATCCGGGCTTTCGGGAACCGCACCTATGACCCGGCCCGGTCGGTCCCGGCCGTCGTGATGCGCAACGAGGACTATGGCAGGATCGGCCGCCTCCTGGCCGATGGCGTCCCGGTCGAGCTTGAGTTTGACATCGTGAACCGGGTCTATCCGGAGGGGCGCACGACCTACAACGTCGTGGCCGAAATCCCCGGGACCGACAAGGCCGGGGAGGTCGTGATGCTGGGCGGTCACCTGGACTCCTGGCACGCGTCCACGGGCGCCACCGACAACGCCACCGGCTGCGCGGTCATGATGGAGGCGGCCCGCATCATCCGCGCCCTCGGGCTCAAGCCGCGGCGCACCGTCCGGGTCGCGCTCTGGGCGGCCGAGGAGCAGGGGCTACTCGGCTCTCAGGCCTACGTGAAGGAGCATTTCGGGACGAGTGAAGACCCGAAGCCGGAGTTCTCCATGCTCGCCGGTTATTTCAACATCGACTCCGGGACGGGGCGCGCCCGCGGCGCCAGCGTCTTCGGGCCGCCGGAGGCCGCCGCGGCGCTGCGCGAGATCTTCGCGCCGTTTGAGGATCTGGGGTTTATCGGGGTGACCGCGTCCAACAGCCGACGGCTCGGCGGGACCGACAGCACATCGTTCAACCAGGCCGGGCTGCCGGGCATCGGCATTTTCCAGGATCCGATCGAGTACGGGACCGACACGTGGCACACGAACCTCGACAGCTACGAGCGCATCCTGGAAGAGGACCTGAAGGCGGCGGCAATCTGCGTGGCCTCGGCGGTCTACCAGCTGGCCATGCGAGAGGAGCCGCTCCCGCGCTTCCCGGCCCGCGCCATGCCCCCGCCTCCGGATGCTTCCCGGCGCACCGAGTGAGCCCGTCGCCGGAATCAGCCTCTGTCGGGTTTGGCCCATGGGCAGGCTGCCTTTGAAGTGATCGTGGAGCGCCGGGTCTTTCAACGGGCCTTGCGGAAGCCCTCGTTGTCAGACGCGGGGCTGCCTCTCGGTGCCGCGTCGTACCTGCCGCAATGCCGCGCGGCGCGAGGCACCACTTCCATGAGCGGGCGACCCGCTTAGTGTCTGCCCCCGCGTCTATGCGTGCGCTCCTGGTTGCCCCTTGCCCAGCCTGGCGATCTGCGCCTCGATCACCTCGTCTTCGATCTTCTGGAAGAGGATCTCCCGGGCGCCGAGCGGGTGCCCGTCCGGGAGGCGCAGGCCCGGGACGTCGTGCCAGCGCCGGTCGCGGTGGCTGCCTGGGGCGTTGAGCATCTTCCAGAGCTTCTCGGCGGAGAACGGGAGGATCGGCTCCATCAGGACTGCCAGCGCCGCCTGGAGCTGGACCGCGATGTTCAGGGTGGTTGCGCAGCGCTGCCGGTCGGTCTTGAGGCTGGTCCAGGGGGCCGCGTCGTTGAAGTACCTGTTCCCGATGCGCGCCAGCTCCATCAGCTCGCCCGCGGCGCGGCGGACCTGGAACTCGTCGAGCGACTTCCCGATCCGGCCCGTGTACTCCCCGATGGCGCTCAGGACGGCGCGGTCGACTTCGCCGGGTGTGCCGGCGGGCGGGACACGCGCCTCGAAGTGCTTCTCGATGAAGCTGAGGCTGCGGTTGACGAGGTTCCCCAGCACGTCGGCCAGTTCGCCGTTGTTGCGGGCCTGGAAATCCTTCCAGGCGAAATCGGCGTCCTTGTTCTCGGGGGCGTTGGCGGCGAGATAATAGCGCAACGGGTCGGGGGGGAAAACGTCGAGGTATTCGTCCGCCCAGATCGCCCAGTTGCGGCTGGTCGAGAGTTTCTCGCCTTCGATGGTCAGGAACTCGTTGGCCGGGATCTGGTCGGGCAGGACGTAGCTCGCCGTGCGCCATGAGGACGGCCGGCCAGACGATCGCGTGAAAAACAATGTTGTCCTTGCCGATGAAGTGCACCAGGCGCGTCGCCGGGTCGCAGCCAGTAGTCGCGCCAGCGCTCCGGCTTGCCCTGCTTCTGCGCCCACTCCACGGTCGAGGAGATGTAGCCGATCGGCGCGTCGAACCAGACATAGAGCACCTTCCCCTCGGCGCCCGGCAGCGGGACGGGGATGCCCCAGTCGATGTCCCGGGTGATCGGGACGGTCCGTCAGTCCCTCCTTGAACCAGCCGGCGCAGAACTCGCGGACGTTGTTCTTCCACTCGGGCCTGGAAGTCCTGCCACTGCCTGCAGGCGCTCCTGGAACTGCGAGAGTCGGAAATACCAGTGGCGCGTGGTCCGCATCTCGGGCCTGGAGCCGCAGATCTTGCACCTCGGGCTCGATCAGCAGTTCCGGCTCGAGCCAGCGGCCGCACGCCTTCGCACTGGTCGCCGCGCGCGCCGCCCCGGTGGCAGTGCGGGCATTCCCCCTCGATGTAGCGGTCCGGCAGGAAGCGCCGGCACGTCGGGCAGTAGTACTGGTTGACGTCGTGCTCGACAATGTGCCCCTTGTGATACAGGTCGAGGAAAAACCCCTGCGAGATCTCGTAGTGCAGCGGCAGGGAAGTGCGCGAGTAGTTGTCGAAGGAAATCCCGAGCCGCCGGAAGCTCTCCTTCATCATCAGGTGGTACCGGTCCACGATGGCTTGCGGCGTGGTCTGCTCGCGGTCCGCGCGGATCGTGATCGGGACGCCGTGCTCGTCGGAACCGCAGATGTAGACGACGTCGGCGCCCTTCAACCGCTGGTAGCGCACGTAGACGTCCGCGGGGAGGTAGGCGCCCGCGAGGTGCCCGAGATGCAGCGGGCCGTTCGCATAGGGGAGCGCGGATGTGACCAGCACTTTGTCGGCCAAGAGAACCCTCCTAAAAGCACGGATACTACCATATTTGCCAAGTGGGCCGGGCCGGCGCACGCCCCTCGAGCCTCGACGGCGGTGAGATTCCTCATTGCGGCCTGCGCGCAGGTTGCTCCCGCACAAGAGCCGCCTGTTCCCGATCGGAACGGGCGGAACGCCTCCGGGGGAGCGCGCACCGGTTTCCCCGTTATCATTTTGCCGCCGCACGCGTATCTTTATACAAGGGTCCGGCGTGACTTCGGGTGAGGTGGCCGACAGGATGAGAGGGCTGCATCTTAAACTTCTATTTCTTCTGGCGGTTCTACCCGCGCTGCGCTGCTCCTGCCCGGTCCATGCGGGACTCGCGACGACGATGCGGTCGGAATGGCGCAGTTCCCTCATCCTTTACCGGCACCCGCTCGAGTTGCGGCTTTCCCGGTCGGCCGAACCCGGCCCGCACTTCCTGGTCATCTACGCCACCGGCGACGGAGGGTGGCACGGCCTCGACGCGCAGCTTTACGACTGGATCTCGGCCGAGGGCTACTCGGTGGCGGGGTTCAGTTCGCGAGGCTATCTGAAAAATCTTGGCTACGTGTCCGATACGACAACACCCGAACGCCTCGTGCAGGACTTCGCGCTGATCATCGATTTTGCCGAGGGCCAGCTGGGGCTGCCGGCGTCGACCTCCGTCATTCTGGCGGGCCTTTCGCGCGGCGCCGGGCTGTCGGTGGTCGCGGCAGGCGAGGGCGCGCTGAATCCGCACCTCGCGGGGCTGCTGGCCGTCGCACTGACCAGGGAGGAAGAATACGTCCGCCACTATGGCTGGCGCGATCGCCGGGGATCTGTCGGTACCCCGAAGCGGGAGCTGGTCGAAATCAAGACGTATGACTACCTCGCCCGCCTGTCGGGCTTTCCCGTGATGGTGATTCAGTCCAGCGGGGACAACTACGTCACCGCCGAGGCCGCGCGCCACTTGTTCGGACCGGACACGAACTTGCGCAAGCTGAGGCCGGTTGAGGCGCGCAACCATCGTTTCAGCGGAGGGTGCGATGCCCTGTACGGCGAGGCTCTCGCGGGAATGGCGTGGATTCGCGAGACCGCGGAGCGGGCCGGAAAACTGCGCGCTCTCGATGGGGCGGCCTCGTCGATCCCGGCCCGGTTGCCCTAGCCTCGCCGGCCGGCCCTGTCACCGGTTCCGGATCCACTCCAGCGCTTCGAGCACCCGCCGGTCAAGCTCGTCCCGGTTATTGCTGAAGCGGTGATTTGCGGCCTCGATCACCCACATCTTCTTCGGATCGCCCGCGCGCGCGAGCATGGACTTGGCCACCTCCAGCGAGACGAACTCGTCGTGGGTGGAGTGGATTTCGGCGAGCGGCACCGGGCTGACCTTCGCGATGATGTCCTCGACCATGAAGCTCGGTTCGTTGGGGGCTTTTTTCGTAATCCAGATCGTAAAATCCTGCCACTTCCAGCCCAGTTCATTCTGGTCCGGCAACCCCAGCCCGAGGACACCCTGCAGCGCCGGCTTCAGCGAGCCGTCCGTAGCCGCCAGCACCGACAGCCCCGCGCCCTCGGAAATGCCGGCCAGGATCGGGCGGCCGGGGCTCCGCCGGCGGGCATAGTCGATCAGCACCCTGTAATCACCCGGAACATCAGCCGGGTTGAGCGTAGCAGCCCCGGCTGTGAAGCTGGAGAGGTAGGCCCTGGTGTTAAATCCGACGACACAGTAGCCGCGGGAGGAGAGCAACTCCGCGACATGCACGGCCAGCCCCGCCCACCCCAGATCGCCGCACGAAAGAATGACCAGGGGCTTGCCGGGAGTGCCGTAGATATGGAGCTCTTGGGGTTTTCCGCGGAGATCGATCGTGGCAGGGGTCTGCGCCGTCGCGAGAACGCAGGCGGCAAGCACGGCCGGCACGAGGAACCGAAATCGCACGCTACCTCCTCATCAGCTGCCACAGCCCGCCGGCGCTGTGGACCGCGGTGAGCGCGTAGGCCACGCGCGGCAGGTCCGCTCCTTTTGGATAGATGAGGAAGCGGCCCTCCCACTGCGGGGCGAATTTTTTTTTGAACATGAAAAGATTCTTGTACCCGTAAAAGGCGTTCATGCGTTCAAACAGGAGAGCCACCCCGCGCTCGAGCGTTCCGTGGGGGCCGGCCGAGTTGGCGAGGGGCGCGTTGGCCAGGCTGGCCGTGGTCACGCCGCTCTCCTTCAGCGCGAGGAGCGAACGGGCGATAAGGATGTCCATCGTGCCGGCAGGCGCGTCGCCGCGCTTGCGCATGAGGTCGAGCACGCACGCGGTGCCCTGGCGGTAGGGGAGCCACGAACAGAACGCCTCGACCTTCTCGCCGATGCGCGCGACAAAGACCGGGGTGCCGTGGAGGGAATCCAGCGAGAACCGCCCCAGCGTGAATCCCAGTTCGCCCATGTGTTTCTCGGAAAGCCACTCCTGGGATATTTCTTCGAGCTGCTCGTCGATCGACGGCACGGGGTTCACCGCGCGTTCGTACCGCTCGACGGCCATGCCCGTTTTGAGCACCTTGTTAACCATAGCCCGCACATTCGCCCGTTTTCCGCCGGAGAGCGAAAACTCCTTCAAATCGAGGACGGCCTCTTCGGCCATCTTGAGGGAGCGGAGGCCCAGCGCGTGATAAACGGGGAGCCTTTCTTCGGCCGCTTCGTAGATGCACGGCGTCCAGCCGTTCTTGCGGCAGTGTTCCAGAAACTCGCGGACACTCGTTTCGAAGTCCCCGTCCGAGGCCAGAGGGTCGCCGCACGACAGCGCGACGCCGCCGCGGACCGCGTAGGCCGCGAGTCCGCGGCCGCCGGCCACGAGGAGATGGTGCTTGTCGTCCTGTATCGCGAACGCCGACAACCCGTGGCGGCCGTGCGCCTGAAACGCGGCTGCCACGGCCTGGGGTGAGGCCTCGAGCCTCCTGCGCAGCACGACCGGCCGGAGGAACATGAGGAGCAGGTAAAATCGCCCAAGCCATCCGGCGATCTGCAGCGACCCCAGGAACCGGGCGGCCTGGGGGGTCAGCGGATCGACCTGCGGCTCGATCACCAGGATCCCGGAGCGGATCGCCTCGCTCACCGGCGTCGCCCCGGCATACCAGACGAAGTTCTCCTGGCGATGCTTCAGCCCGGTATGTCCATAGGTAAAGATCACGAGCGCGATCAGCGGGGCCATAACCGCCCCGGCCTTCAGGGATCCCGGGTCGCTGCGCGCGTAGTAGCGGTGGCGGTAAATGAAGAGGTAGACGAGCAGGAGCGACGCCACCAGCGAGTGATGAAGATCGAGAGCCCTCGTGATGTGTGTCAGGAGGGAAACCGTGAGGGCCGTGACCGCCACGTACCAGGCCAGTTCTTTGCGGCGCGACAGGTTTCTCATCACCTG
This sequence comes from uncultured Acidobacteriota bacterium, assembly GCA_963773605.1. Classification (GTDB taxonomy): domain Bacteria; phylum Acidobacteriota; class UBA6911; order UBA6911; family UBA6911; genus CAVZBT01. The sequence continues at coordinate 1,002,792 of CAVZBT010000012.1, read as the reverse complement.
GAGCAGGGCGATCCCGGCAAACAGCATCAGAGGCCGGCTGCGCTGGGTGACTTCAAGGGGCAGCCAGGAATCGACAATCCGGAGCGAGGCGGCCGATTGCGGCCAGATCGCCGACACCAGGTTTATGGCTCCCATCACCCCTATGAGGATGGGGACGAGCCTGTGGAGGTCGGCGACCCGCAGGTCCTCGACCCACTCCGCATGTCGCAGATGGCGCAGCAGCAGGATGAGCAGGGCCGCAACCAGAAGGCCGGCGACGACCCAGATCTCGTATTTCCTTATGCCGGCGAGGAGCCTCTCGGCGGCGTTCCCGGAGTAATACCCGACCAGCGCCGTGGGCACGGCCCAGATGGCGCCCGCGATGAGGTTCAGGACAAAGAAGCGCAGCAGCGGCATTCTGAGCGCGCCGCATGCCGCCGGTATGATGATCCTGAACCCGAAGGCATAACGGCTGGCCAGCAGCAGCCAGTCGGCGAAACGGCTCATGCGCGCCATCAGTTCTTTGTAGCGCCGGTGATCCCCGAAGCGCCTTTCGAGCCACGCGTACCCGCGGGTGCGCGCCAGCCCATAGTAGATCTGGTCCGCGGCGCAGTTGGAGGCGATGGCGACGAGGATCACGAGCGGCAGATGCAGGATCCCTCGGTGGGCGAGGAAGGCGCCCGCCAGCAGGAAAGCCTCGCCCTCGACCGCCACCCCGACGAAAAGCAGGGCGTACCCGTATTTGACGAGCAGTGCTTCCATAGGCACAACCGAGATCAGGTTCTTCGGTGCTTCGAGACCAGCTGACCTAAGGCTCGGGGTAATAAAGATACAGCTTCGATTTGCGCTCGCTCTGTCCGAGGTAGACGGTGCCGTCGGTGCCGAGCGCCGCGCAATCGATGACGTAAGCCTGCCACGAGTAGTAGGGGCGGCGGTTTACGTCGATCATGCCCAGCAGCTCATAGACTCCGCCCGCCGGGTCGTAACCGAACAGCTGCGCCATTTCGTCGTCGTCGCCGCCCACGCCGTACAGCTTGCCGTTGCGCGCAAGCACCAGCGCGCGGATACGGTACCGGTTGAGCGGCTTGCCCAGATTCCGGACGCGCAGTTCTCTGGTGTCGAGCCGGAACAGGTAGCCGTCGGAGGTGCCGCCATAGAGGATGGCCCCGTCGCACCCGGCGGCCCACGCATCGACCCGGTTGTAGGGCTCGCGGCCCGGCACGGCCGGCACCGCGATGTCCAGCTTGCGCAAGCGTTGCCGCGGAGGCGGGAAACGGAACAGCCGCCCGTCCTCGCCCGATGTGTAGGCGTTGCCGTCGGCGTCGAGCGCGATCGCGCGCCCGATGTTCTTCTGCCGCTCGAACTTCTCGCCCGGCATGTCGTGTTCGGCCACCTTGCCGTGGACGTTCGAACCTGCCGCCGTCGATGGCCATAGCTGAAGAAGTAGCCGTTCGGCCTGGTCAGGCCGTAGATCGTGTTTCGCTCGCGATCGATCGCCAGCGCCGAGATGCTCTCGCCCGGAACCGGCGCGCCCAGGTCGGCAACCGTCACGGGCTTCGGGAACTGCGGCACGGCTCTCCGATTCGCGGCTCCGGCCGCGCATACTTCAGCAGATGCCCGCCCGGCGCCGTCCCGATATAGACGTCGCCCGTGCGCGAGACCACCAGCGCCCCCTCGACCGTCGATACGCCCTCGAGAAACCCGAGCGGCTGCACGTACCCGTGCACCGGGTCGAGCACGAACAGGTGGCTGCGTTTCCCGCTGGTGGCGCCGTACAGCTTCCCGTCCGGCGCCACCGCCAGCGAGCGGATGGCGGATTCGTCCGGCGGGATCACGTCCACCGGCGGATATCCCAGGTCGCGCAGATCGATCCGCACCTGCCTGACCACCGAGCGGTCGTAGCCGGACTCGCGCTGAGCGGCCAGCGGCAGCGCGACCAGGATGATCGAGACACCGGCCCGCCAGTGCGCGCGAGCTGCCTTCAGAAACGTCTTCAGCATGGTTTTCACCGTGGTCGATAGATCAGCAGCGCGAGACGGTAGTACACACCGCCGATCTTCCCCGCACGCCTCGACGGGCTTGCCCGCCTCCGGCCGCACCTCGATCGCGCCGACCAGGTAGATCGTGCCGTCCGGGCCGGTGTCGGCCGCGTTGGTGCCGAGCACGCGGCTGCCGTCAGCCAGCAGCATTTCGCCCAAGTCCTCCCGCCGACCGGTGGCGAGGTCTCCAGGTGACCAGGTGCGCGGTCGCCGCCCCTGCGCTGCCGCCGTAATCGAATTCGCGGCCCGCCGCGCCGTAGTAGAGCTTCCGGTCGTGGCCGAGCGTCAGGCTCAGTGTCGCGTACGGGATTTCGCGGCTCTCGTCGAAGCGAGGGCATCGACAGCTGCCCGAGGCGGCGCACCTCGTGGGTGCGCGGGTTGAAAGAGAACAGGGTGGTGGCGCTCTCCTCCACGCCGAAAAACTGCCGCGTCTGCCGGTCCCATACCACCGTGCGCCATGCGGTTTCGGATTTGAGGTAGTCGCGCCCGAGCGAAATCCCTTTCGCGCGGATCGGAAGCCGCACGGGGAGCTCCTCGATCTCGTCCGTCCGCGGGTCGTAGCGGAAAACCTGGCCCTGGCCGAAGCTGCCGTAGACGTTGCCCTCGTCGTCGATCCCCAGCGTGCGGCAGATCGACTCGAAGTTGTTGATGCGGCCCTTGTCGACGGAGCGCCGCGCGCCGACGTCGTAGTAGACGAAGTGCCCCCGCGGGTGCGTCAGGCCGTAGATGCGGTTGAACAGCGGATCGTACGCGCCGGTGTTGACGCCCTCGTTGGGGACGCCCAGCCCGAAGTCCTCGACGCGGCCGGTCTTCGGGTCGAACGCCATCCAGTGCGCGCCGGGGTACCCCTCTTTCGTGGCGAACCGCGCAGTAGTTCCACCACAGCCCGGCGTGCGTCCCGAAATAGATGCGGCCGTCCTTGCCCTCGCCGAACTTCGCGTGGATCTTCGACTGCGGACCGCGCTTCAGGTGCGACTCGCCGCACAGTTCGGTCAGGTTCCCGACATCGTGCATGCGGTCGGTCTTCGAATCGTAGTAGACCAGGTGGCCGTCGCCGCCGTGATAGGCAAGCCCGGCATAAACCTTTCCGTCGCTCGCCGCAAAGAGCGCCGCCCAGTTGCCGTCCATCTCGTGCAGCCCGGGGAACACCCGGTGATCCACCCGGACGGTTTGCGCCGCGGCGATCCGTGCCGTCAGGAGCAACGCCGACATGAGGAGGCAACGCACGGACTGGCTCACCATTCGATCACCGCCACCGAATAGGTCTTCACGGGAACGCGCAAAACTGACCCTCGGGCCATCGCTCTTCATCTCGACCGGCTGCGGCCCGACCGCGTCGGGCGAGTAGATGCGAATTCCTTTGACACTCCTCCCGGCGGGAATCCGGCAGGTGACCTCGACCGGTCCGAGGGCAGGCGTTTGCGCGGCGTTGTAGTTCACCAGGTGCACGATCCGGCGCTGCTGCGCGGGTTGTTCCACCGCATTTGCGACCAGGTACGGCGGCCCGTTCACCTCCACCGGGATGTCGTCGCGGGCCGCCCAGCGCACGCCGTCCGTGACGTCCCGGGCGTTTTTCGGCTGCTTCCAGAAGCGGGGATCGACCTGGAAGAACTTGCCGAACTCCGGGAGCGGGCCGTCGAACCGCACCGCCGGAATGTACACCACGCGCCCCTTCTCGTATTCCCTGCGCTCCGGGGCGCCTCCGAGCTCGACCGCCGCCACCTCTTCCTCGTAGTCCCGCGCAGCCCCGCTGAGTGTCGACGAGGCCTTTCAGGCCCGGCAGGACGCGCAACCGGCGCCACTGGTCGTACAGGCCGGCCTGCCCGGTGGCCACCAGCCCTCCGCCGTTCGCGACGAACCGCCGGATCGACGCGAGCTGCGCGTCGGTGAGGCATTCCGTATCGGGCAGCACCAGCACCCGGTACTTCGAGAGATCCGCCAGGTGCTCGTCGAAGACCAGGTCGAACGGAATCCGCGCCTGGATCAGCGCCTGCTCGACCAGGATCGTCGCCAGCTGGACCTTGCGCTGGTTGTAGGTGATCGACGGATAGGAGCGCAGCACCGCGACGGTGGCGACGTCCTGCGTGCCGGTGAACAGCTCGCGGTGCTTCCGATAGAACTCGATGTAGCGCAGCATCTCGGGCCGCAGCGGATCGGTGCCGGCGAACCCGATCGTCTGGTTGAACGCCAGCGCATTCGGCCATCGCGACCGGGTTGTCGGAGATGTACGTCATCAGCACGTTGCGATACGTCCGGGCCAGCTTGTAGCTGCGGATGTGCGAGAGCAGCCGGCCGTCGGCGCCGAAGCCCGGTTCGATCGATTCCTCCGTCCAGAAAGCCTGGGTCCATTTGAGAATGCGCGAGTGATCGATCGCGGCCTCCCAGGCGCGGTTGCCGCCGGTGATGCCGTGCGGGTTCACCTCGATCACGACTTCGGGGTTGAGCGACTTGGCATAGGTCGCCATCTGCCGCAATGCCTCCGACATGACCTGGCAGCGGTAGTCGATCCACTCCTGGATGGCGGGATCGAAGATGATCTGCATCCGGGAGGGCGGGTTGTGTTCGTTCCACTGCGGCGGGTTGACGAAATCGACGTTCTCGAAACCGAAGCGTTCCCGGCGTTGCGCCGGCGTGTATTTCTGCCTCAGATAAGCGCGGAACCCGCGCGTGCAGGTCTCGTCGTGGCAGGAATCGGGCTCGGGATTGAGGTCGAAGTTGTCGAAGTGGATGAAGTCGGTCTTGACCTCCTCGACCGCGTACCGGACGATCTTCTTGAGGTAATCGAGGTACTCCTGGTTCGCGAAGCAGGGTCGGTAGCGGTAGGACTGCTGGTAACCGTAGGTGAGCAGGATGGGCTGGCCGCGCGCGTCGCGCTGGATCCAGTCCTGCGCCCGCGGCTCCTCGGCGAAGAAGGTCTCGTACATCATGGTGTTCCACTGGAGGTAGGTGTCGACCTTGAGGCCGAGCCGGTGCGCGACTTCCGCCGTGCGTTTGGTCTGTTCCATCCCCGGCCTCTCGGCGGCCATGCCGAAGCCCTTGTAGAAGTGGGTGTGGAAGACCTCGACTCCCTGCTCCTTGAGCCGGCGCAGCGCGTCTTCGCTCTCCGCGCGTTCGTTCTGCTCGCGCGCGTCCAGCCGCTGCCCGCCGCGGCGGACAACGAAAATCGTGGGTTCGTGGTTGCCCCCCGCGTCGATGAGGCCGTTGTCGATCCACTTCGCCCGCGGCAGGTCCTGCGCGATCGCGCCCGCCGCGACGGCAACTGTAAGGGCCAGTGCACGAATGTTCATGAGAGTTCACCCGAGCAGGCGGAGATACTGATCCGCGGTATTCGATTCCCCTTCCGGCCGGGCTATCGTAAACCGGCCCGCGGCGCCCGCACGAGCATAGGTCTGCCGCGTAAACTCGTAGGCTCCGCCTGCCATCGCGATATCCGTTTCCTTCATCGCGTTGACGGGCGCCAGCAGGGCCAGGGACCGGTCCGCGATCGCCGCAGCGACGTGCGGCAGGTCGAACGAGGTGAGGACATCCCGGACGAAAACGCCCGCGCCGTGCAGGTAGCGGTCGACCCTGGTCAGGCTCGCGTAGGAGACGAGCCCGCGCTCGGCCACGACGGCCCGGAAGCGCCCGTCGAGTGCCGCCGCGTAGAGGACCCACAGCGCGCCGGCGCCCTTGCCGATCGCGTCCAGACCGGACCGGTCCACCCCGGGCCGGCTCAGCGCATAATCCGCGCTCCGGATCACGTCGTGGACGCGCATCCCGAAGAGGCACCGGTCCATGTACCACGCCATGTACGCCGCCGCGGTTTCGACGCTGAACAGGTGCGAGAACCTGCTGCCGTCCAGGTCCTGGCAGTGCGGCGGAGACGTTTCGCCGATTCCACGGACGTCCACCGAAAGGACGATTCGGCCTTGGTGCGCCAGCCGCTCGAGGATGCCGAATTCCATCCCGTCCTCTTCCTTGCCGGCTTCCGAGGCGTAGAGGATGACACGTCCCGAGGTTTGCCGCTCGGGCAGGAACAGCCAGGCGGGGATGTAGATGCCGGGCGCAGACAGGAACTCCGCTTTCTCCACTCGATAGCCTTTGCGCGGCGTGACCTCGAGCTGGCGTACGGCGAGCTCCTGATGCGCCGGTTGCGGCTCGAGACGCAGCAGCGTTCTGATCTGGTCTGCCATCTGCGAGCGGAACGCCGCGAGCTCGGCGGCGTCGCCGGGCACCGCGCGCGGCGGCGGGAGCGCGGCGCCGCGGCTCACGATCAGCGAGAAAATCGTCTGCCCTTGCCCTGCTGCCTTGATCGAACCGCGAGGGGTCGAGTAGAGCGCCTCCGGTTTCTGGGGCTCGAAGTCGGCTTCGGAGACCGGTCCCGGGCGCCCGTAAAACCAGCGGCTGAACCAGTCGGTGGTGGCCAGCCGCAGCTTGACCGTGTAGGCGTGCGGGTCGTTCGCCTCGGCAGTCGCGAACCGGTCGGCGGCGCCAAGCTGCTCATAACGCCGCCGGATATGCGCGGCCGCGGTGTCGAAGCGCGGCGAGTATTGCTCGATGAGCGCCAGCAGCGGTCGGGGCGCGATGGCCACGTGCAGGTCGCACAGGTCGATGCCGTGCACCGCGGCAGGGAATAGGTTCTGTTCCACGTCCGACGGGCCGACGCGGTCGTCGGGACGGATCTCGACGGGCCAGCGGTGTCTCGTTCCTCCCTCGTTGATGACGGCGCACCGGACGCGCTCGTCCAGCACGCTGATGAACATCGTCATCGTGCCGCCGCCGGAGTGGCCGGCGCATCCGATCCTGGCGCCATCGACCTCGGGCCTCGTCAGCAGGTAGTCGATGGCGCGCATGCCGTCCCAGATGCGGTAGTGCGTCAGATCCTGTCCCATCAGCAGCAGCACCTGCCCCGGCATCGAGTGCTCGTAGACCGGATCGGTGATCTCGGCCGGCGCACCATTCGGATCCCAGTACTGGCGGCGTTCCCCTTGACCAATCGGGTCGTAGGCGAGCACGACAAAGCCGTTCTTGACCAGGTTCACGTACACGGCCTGGTAGTCGGGTTGCATGCGCGCCAGCGGGTAATGCCCGCAGGGAGAGATGATCCCCGGGAATGGACCTCGGCCCACGGGAACGTAGACGTTGGCCGTGACCCAGTAATCCGGCCGGCTTTCGAACATGAGGTTCTCGATGCGGTAACCGTCGAGATCCCTGGTCCGTACCAATTTCGGGTTCAGCGGGGTCCGCGGCGGCAGACCGTGGATCATCTTGAGGAAACGGTCTCGAACAAACCGGTTGCGCTCCTCGATGTCGGCGGGCGTGCGAATGCCGGCGCGCACCGCGTCCCACTTCGCCGCGAGCGCGTTCAGCCCCTGCGCCAGGTATGCCAGAAGCATGTCGGGGTAGTCCAGTGCGTAGGATTGGGTCCGCGCGGGCAGGGCGAATGGCAAAATCCCGAGGCTTGGGGTAAGCCCGATGAACTCCCGACGGCTCAGACGCATGCGTCGCCTCTCCCAGGCACTGAACGGGGCACGGGGTTTAGGCCCTGGTGATCCATGGCGTCCTCTGAATCCGGGTTCTCCTGGGAGCTAAAATAGCATCGTTCAGAGCGGAAACGGGACAACATTCTACCCGGATCGCTCGGCGCCGCGGCAGCCGCTGCCGAACCCGGGGCGGTCCGCCGCAATCCCGAATCGGTTTGTCGATTGGCTTCAATTCCGGCCGGTGTTCGGGGGTGATTGGCGCCGTCCGCGACACACCTCGGCGTTCACGACACCGTCGGCCATAACACGTACGAGCGCTTGCGGCTCATGGCACAAAAACCCTGAGGGTCCTCACTCCGAATCGACAATGCTATCAGCCAGCCCCGGGAGCTTACTGACCCCACGGGGGTCGGCGGAGGCTCCCGGTAAAAAAGGGGGCGTCGTGTGCGAAGCCCAGTGCCGGTGCTATGCTCTCCATCGTCGCGAGGGCCTCAACATGATCCATTCGGTTTGCGACCGGATCGAATACAAACGAGGTCTGTCGGCAGACCGGGGGGCTGTTCAAGTCAATCATTCAGCAAGTCAACCCCGGCAAGCAGCTTCCCGTTTCCGTTTCTCGGTAGTGGCCGGGAGCTTAAATGCTGGAAACAGGCCCCAAATCGAAATTAAGGCGCTCTTTGGAGCGCGAAATTGACGTATGTGTCCGGCAAACGGAGAGTTGGCTGGGTCCGTCCCGTGAAGACACAGGTGTGCGGGATCGGCACAGGGGGCTGGGAAAGTAAGGGGCTGTGTAATAAGGAGATAGCGATTGGGCGGGAAATTGCCACGGCGAGGGGCATGAAAAACAAACTCACGATGCTGGTTTGGTTGCTTTTCCTGGTGCGGCCGGCTCCGGTCGCGGCGGCGCCGCAGGATCCCAACGTCAACGAGCGCTACACGGTGGAAGATGTCCAGCTGCGGGGGGTGGCCGGGGAGAAGGTAGACAAGTCCCTCCACGACGACATGCAGAAGCTGGTGGGCGAGAAATTCAGCGAGTCGGCCACCGATGAGCTCGCGAAACGGTTGCGCAAGGGGCTGCCCGATTACGCGGTCCAGACCAAGGTTCGGCGCGGCGACAAGGCCGACCATGTCAAGGTGATCTTCGAGCTCGAGAGGATCTGGTGGAAGAAATTCGACGTCGGGGGCTCACGCATCGTCTACCACTCCAAGCAGGGGTGGAGCGGGGCGCTGAGCGCGACCATCGACTCGCACCACAACGACCTCATCCTGGGGTTTGCCAACAGCGCCGACGAACTCCTGGAGAGGAACGCGGGCATCCGCCTCGGTTACGAACACCGGAAGCTGGGGACGGACCGGCTGCGGTTCCGGATGGGTTTCGAGAGCTACCATGAGAAATGGAATCCCGCCACGGAACTGGCGCTCGGGTTGAGGGGCGACGTTCCCGGCATCTACCGCGCCCGCCAGAATTTCAGCCCGCAAATCGCCGTCCTGCCGTGGCGCGACCTGCAGCTGAGCGTGGGCACCAGTTTTGAGCGGCTGCAGATGCAATATCCCACCCTCCATACGGACACCGCGTACTCGGGGACACTGACCGCGAGCTACCAGCACCGGAGCGAGGGCGCCGGCGGGTTCCGGCAGCGTTTCCGGGCCGATTATGCGCTGCGCAGCGCCACCCGCGTACTGGACAGCGATTTTGTCTATACGCGCCACGCGCTGGAGGCCGAATACAGGGTCAGGCACGCGCGCAACCTTTTCAGCGTACGCGTGCTCGCGGGCGGCATCACAGGCCGCGCGCCGCTGTTCGAGCGCTTTTCGCTGGGCAATTCCATGACGCTGCGCGGCTGGAACAAGTTCGACGTCGCGCCGCTCGGGGGGAACCGCGTCGCCTACGCGTCCCTCGAATACGCCTATGCGTGCTTCAAAATTTTCTACGATACCGGGGCGGTCTGGGATTCCGGGAAGGAGAGCAGGACCAGGCACTCGGTCGGGTTCGGAGTCGCGGACAGGCACGGCGCCTTCCTGCTCCTGGGGTTCCCGGTGCGCCTGAACCACGTGGCCCCGGTCGTCACCTTTGGCATCGGGTTCTAGGAGACGCCTTGCGAAGTCGTCGACGACTCCTGATCCTGACGCTCCTGTTCGTTGCGCCATCCCGGGCGCTCCTGGCCCAGAATCTGCAGCCGTACCTGCAGGCGGACCGGGTGCATGTGACGGCGCCGCAGGTCCAGTTTCTTGCCGGCCGGGTGCTGGAGAGGCTGCGCAACGGCGCGGCAGTGCCGTTCAGCTTCCAGTTGACGGCCACGGCCGGAGGCAAGACCGTCGCGCAGTCGTCCGGGCGCGTCGTCCTGAGTTTCGATCTCTGGGAGGAGCGTTTCTCCGGCGTGCAGGACGCGCCGAGGCGCACGGCTTCGCACCTGACTTCGAATGCCGCCGAGTCGTGGAGCCTCGAGGGCGTGTCGCTGCCGCTTTCGGCCCTTGCGGGACAAAAACCGTTCGTACTAAAGTTGGAGATCCGGGCTGAGGAACAGGTGGAGCAACCGGATGCGGAGGCCGGCAACCCCGGCCTCTCCATGGCCGGTCTGATCGAAGTCTTCAGCCGCAAGAGCCAAGGAACAACCGTCGCGCTGGTCCACCGTATCGGGGCCGCTGCGCGTCGAGGACTTGAACCCGAAAAGCCCCAAGGTGCGCGGCAAGAACGGGGCGTCGCTGCCACCCAAGTCACGCGGCCCAACGATGTGAACCGGCTCCGCAACAGGCTCATCCTGGTTTTTCTGGCAGGCACGCTGGTGCCGCTCGGGGCGATGCTCTGGATCACCGTCTCGCTGCTGCAGCAGAGCCTCCGGTACGCCGACACCGGCGATCTGGACCGGCTTGTCCAAACTGCTGGAACAAACCGGACGCCAGCTCTACCAGGGTGCACGCGACGATCTGAAGGAGGAGGTTGCGAAAGGGACAATCACCCCGCAGCGTATCCCGAGATCGGCCTCCGCCTCCTGGCCCGCGGCGGTCCAGGAGTTCTGGGACAGCGGCGAACCGGAGAGGTTTTCGCTCTCGGGCAGCGAGGGGGACCGGATAGACTACCTGGTGCGCCGCGGCGAGGAGGTTCTGCTCTACACGCGGCCGCTGGGCAGGATCCGGATGGGGCCTTTGTCGGATCAATACCGGCAGGCCCGTCGACAGGTGGAGGATCTCCAGCGAAGAGACCTGCAAAAGGGTTTTACCTACACGCTGCTTGTTTTGAGCGCGTCGGTCTGGATTCTCTCACTCATCGCGCTGACGTATGTGGCTCACCGGATCAGCCGTCCGATCCAGGACTTGGCGGGGGGCCTGTCGGAGCTGGCGGCCGGGCGTTACGAAACCCGGGTCCGCGTGCAACGGTCGGACGAAGTCGGTCGGGCGGTCCAGGCCTTCAACGACATGGCTGCGCGGCTCGAGCAGAATCGCGACCGGCTGGTGTACCTGACCCAGGTCGCCAGCTGGCAGCTGCTGGCCCGAAAAATGGCGCACGAGTTGAAGAACTCACTGACCCCCATTCGGCTCACCGTCGAAGAGATCGTCGCCCGGCAGCCGCACTACGACGAAGGCTTCCTGCAGCAGGCGGCCCAGGTCGTGATCGAAGAGATCGAGACCCTCGAGCGGCGCGTGCGGGCTTTTTCCGAGTTCTCCAGCGAGCCCGTTCCCCGGCCTGCGCCCGTCGACGTGAACGAAGCCGTCACGGAACGGGTCGAGTTCCTCAGGGTGGCGCATCCCGAGATAGACTATTGCGTCGAGCTTGCGGCCACCGCTCCCAGAGCGTTCGCGGATCCGGACCACGTCGAAGGGTATACTGACGAACCTCCTGGAGAATGCGGCCGAAGCCATGTCGGGGGCAGGCCGCATCCTGGTCGTCACCGGCGCGCGGGAGGGCAAGGCCTGGGCCGAGGTGCACGATTCCGGCCCCGGGCTCAGCGACGATGTCCGGCTTTCCCTGTTCGAGCCGACGATTTCGTTTAAGAAGCAAGGCATGGGGCTTGGGCTCTCGATCTCCCGCAAGAATGCGCTGCTGGCAGGCGGCGATCTCGAGGTCATCCAAGGGCGTCTGGGCGGCGCGGCTTTCCGCTTGCTGCTGCCCACGGCGCAGGATGTGTGAACATGCACGGGAAGAAGATCCTGATCGTAGACGACGAGAAAAACATCGGGATCTCGCTGCGCATGATCCTGGAAGGGGTCGGCTACTCCGTCGAGATCTGCCGCACGGCAGGCGAATTCCTGGTATCGGCCGGGGCGCGCCGCGCCGACGCCTATCTCCTGGACGTCCGGTTGCCGGATGGAAACGGGATCGACCTGTTGCGCCGTCTCCGGCAACTCGACATTCCCGACCCGGTCATCATGATTTCGGGCCACGGCACGATCGCCGATGCCGTGGAGGCCACCAGGGCCGGCGCGTTCGACTTCCTGGAGAAGCCGCTCGGCCGCGACCGGCTCCTCCTTGTGCTGAAGAATGCGCTGGACCAGGCCAGCCTTCTGCGCGAGAACACGCGGCTGCGGGAAATCGTGGGCCAGGGGCGCCGGATGATCGGGAGCAGCCCCTCCTTCCTGCAGGTCGTCGAGCAGGCCACGATGGTTGCCCGGTCTGACGCCGGGGTCCTGCTGACGGGGGAATCCGGGACCGGCAAGGAGCTGATCGCTTCCCACATCCACCACGCGAGCCCGTTCAAGTCCGGCCCGTTCATCAAGGTCAACTGTGCGGCGATCCCGACCGATCTGATCGAGAGCGAGCTTTTCGGGCACGAAAAGGGGGCGTTCACCGGGGCCACGTCGGTTCGGCGCGGCAAGTTCGAACTGGCGGACGGCGGATCGATTTTCCTGGACGAAGTCGGGGACCTTCATGAAGCGTCGCAGGCGAAGCTGCTCCGGATCCTGCAGGACGGGGAGCTGCAACGTGTCGGGGGAGAGCGGAGCGTCCGCGTAGCGGTGCGGGTGATCTCGGCCACAAACCGGGAACTGTCAGCCATGGTCGAGCGCAGGGAATTCCGGGAAGACCTTTTCTACCGGCTGAGCGTCGTCCCGATCCGCGTCCCGCCGTTGCGCGAGCGGGCCGAAGACATCCGCGAGATGGCCGTCTACTTTCTGGACGACTTTTGCACGAGGAACAATTTTAAGCCCAAGTGCATGGCGGAGGAGGTATTCGAGGTATTTGCCCGGTACGGCTGGCCCGGCAACGTCCGGGAGCTGAAGAATGCCGTTGAGCGCATGGCGATCCTGGCGCCCACCGGCCGGATCACGCCGGAAATGGTGCCGCTCGAGATCCGCGCGCCGCGGCAGCCCGCGTCCTCGACCCTGCAGGAGGTTCGGGACAGCGCCGAACGGGAGCGCATCCGCCAGGCGCTCGAATCCAGCGGCTGGATCGTATCCCGCGCCGCCCGCACCCTCGGCATCGGGCGCACCACCCTCCACAAACGCCTCCGCGCCCTCGACCTGCATCGGGGACGGACCTAGAGAAACTATATCAATTTAGGGATTTGCGGAGATTCGGGCGGCCCAGTTCCCGTCGAAGGCCTCGGTGAAGAAGGGTTTCCGGTATTGCAGCCACAGTTCCTACTCCTCTCGACACTCGAAAATATCTCGAGCACATCCATGCGGCCGTGCTGTGTTATCTTGATGGCCCGTCAACAAAGGAGATACCAATGAGAAGACAGATGCTCCTGCTGCTCGTCGCTGCCGCAACATTCGTGATGGGCGAGTCCCGGGGGCAGGACACCAGGGCCCGCACACAGATCCGTATCCCGGATATCCCGGGTTACACGACCCTCAAGTGCGATTTTCACATCCACACCGTGTTCTCCGACGGCAACGTCTGGCCGCAGGTCAGGGCCGAAGAGGCTTGGCGCGAAGGTCTTGATGTAATCGCAATTACCGACCACATCGAGTACCAGCCGCACAAAGACGATCTTCCGATCAACCACGACAGGTCCTATGAGATCGCGAAGAGCCAAGGCGACAATCTGGGAGTGCTGGTCCTGAAGGGTTCAGAGGTAACCCGCAAGATGCCGCCGGGACACATCAATGCGGTATTCATCACCTCCAGCAAACCCCTCGACGTTGAGGACTGGCGCGAGGCGATCCGGTTGGCCTCGGCCCAGGGCGCCTTTGTCTTCTGGAATCACCCCGGCTGGACCGGGCAGCAGCCCGATGGGGTGAGCCGCTGGTATCCCGAGCACACTGAACTCCTCGAGAAGGGCCTGATGCACGGCATAGAGGTGGTCAACAGCAATGAGTATTATCCGGACGTTCATCGCTGGTGCCTGGAAAAGAATCTTACGATGATGGGCAACTCGGACATGCATGACCCGGCCGGACACGACTATGAAAGCAGCCCGGCCAACAGAAGGCCTATCACTCTTGTTTTCGCCACCGACAGGAGTCCCGAAGCGATCAAGGAGGCCTTGTTGGCCCGCCGCACTGCCGTCGCCGCCAAGGGAATGCTGATCGGCCGCAAGGAATACCTTGAGCCGATCTTCCAAGCCTCCGTTGAAATCCTCACCCCGTCGGTGACGATCAAGGGCAGGCAATCCGCGCTGGTTCAAATCAGGAACAGTTCCGATATCGATTACGAGTTGTCCGGAGGGGGCCAGTTCGAGGAGATTTCGGTGCCGTCCCGCCTGGTCCTTAAAGCGGGGAAGACGGTGCTGCTTCGGCTCCAGGGAAGATCCGAGACCCTGGACGCAAAGAAGAGGTTCGAACTCCGGTACGCTGTCACCAACCTGAAGGTCACTCCCGACGCAGGGCTGGATGTGACCTTCCCGGTCTCGGCCACGCTCCTGCCGAAATAACGGGGGTTCTGCGCCAGTGCATCGCCGGGCACGGGCTCCGAAAGCACAAGGCACTGGAATCCGGCGTCGGAGGATGCAGGCTTTCCTCCTATGAAATCACGGAAGACATGGAGGAACAGGGAAACGGCACCTCGGGATTCCGTGTTTTCGCGGGACCGTTTTATGAAGGGTAGGAGGCCAGTTCGTCGGGGCGGACTTTGAATGGGTTGACGACACGCATTCCGCGGATATCCTGACCGTGCTCGAGATCTTCGGTTACCAGATAGTGGCAACCAGCCGCAAGGGCTGCGGCGATGATCAGTGCATCCCAGAACGAGGAGCCGAAATCGTCCTGGATCGATAATGCATCCAGCAGTACCCTCTCGTCGCAGACCACCGGATCCCATGCGAGAAGATCCTTGATGTCCGCCCGTACCGCTGCCTTCGCTTTCGGGTTCAGCCTGCAAGCCTGCACATAGTATTCCTGCAGAACCTGAAAACTCACCCGTCCCGATCGACTGCGCCACAAAACATCGCGCCATGCCCGCGCAGCACGTTGTTTCTGTGGGACGCCGACATCGACGGCGTACAAAAGGACATTCGTGTCAACGAAGACCGGTACGTTCATGTAACTCTTCTCGAGCGGGATAGCGACCGTCGGTCTTCAGGAAAGGTTTCCGCATCAGGGCAGAACGCAACGCTTTCCGGTACCGTTGTTCGGCCAACATCTGTTTCCGGGCCAGGTCGGCAAGAAAACGTGACACGCTCGTATCGCGGCGGGCGGCCTCAAGCCGGACCCACCTGGCCACCTGGTCCTCCATAGAAACGGTTACGTTACGCATGTCACGATATTACTAATTCACGAAATTCGTGTCAAGGCAGGCCCCCCCCCAAAAAAAATCCCGGGCACGGTCGTCGCGGTGTTTGCGGTGCCGTCTCTTGGCGAGCGGCCGTCTGTGCGCGAGTGGGCCGGTCTAGGAACCAGCGGTCCCCCGGTTTGCCAGGGCGTTGCCGGCTGAGCCAATATCCGCCGGCCACGGCAAGGACAATTGCTGGCACGAGGACGACTGCACCCCATACCGGTTTTGCCTGCTTCGCAACGCCGGTAACCTCCCCCTTGATCTCTTCCAGAGCCAGCTTCACGTCATCCATGTGCTGGATACGGCGCCCCGCCTCCTTGCGCAGGCAGCGGCCGATCGGCTTCTCAAGACCGGGCGGAATTCCCTGCGAGATCGCGCCACCGGCCTCGGTTCGTTGTCTCATTCCGGCACGTATGAAGCGCGACGGCCACGCCGCCGTGGAGCCAACACCTGCGGACCCAGTACAAGCGTCTCAACGGATCGTGATCGGGACTACGGCGCTCTTGCCGCTGATCACCTCGGTAACGACGACGCGCCACTCACCCCTGGCGTCGTTGAGCGCCGTCTGGAAGCGGGTGTGCCCCTTGCCGTTCTCGATGTCCTCGTTGCCCGAATAGTACCGGACGATTCTCCCGGAGGGATCGAGTACCTCGACTTTCGCCACCGACCGCAGGCCGGCAGGACCTCCCGCCTGGAAATCGACCCGAATCTCATCGCCCGCGGCGATGGCCGCAGGCGCCCTGGCCTGCAGGTCCGCCACCGGTTCGCCGACAATCGCAAACAGGCACGGCACCGCCGGCTCGATTGCGGTTTCAAATTCCTGTCCGGTGGTGACGTAAGCCTTCTTCCTGACGTCGTAGACCGTCCCGGGGTTGTCGAGCCGGATCCGGATCGTCCGGGCCGGGCTCTCTTTGTCGGGTACGAGCCCGAGGAGGCGCGTGCTCCCGTTGTTGAACAGGTAAGAGGCGCAGCCGGCAACGGGATCCCCGGAAGGCAGCGTGATGCGCGCCCTGGGAGAAAGGCCCGCGTCCTTGAGCACGAGCGCCATGTCTTCCAGCGTCGGTGACGATCTCCCTTCGACCCGATCTTTCGGATAGGCGAACAGGAATCGATTGAGCAGGTAGGCGCGCCCGCTGCCGAACCGGTTGGCGGTCGCCGCGGCGCGCCCTCCCGCTTGCGCCAGGTTGTGCGCCGTGGTCAGCTGCAGTCCTCTCTCGCCGTCGGCAGTCAATAGCGCCTGCCTGGACCCCGGCGCGGCGTCGATGCCAAGCACGTCCAGGAGCGGACGGGACGCGCGAAACGTGCAGTGCTCGTCCATCACCCCGGGCAGCGCATCCGCCAGCAGGGTACCTCCCCGGCGCACGAATTCCCGGATGGCTTCTATCTCGCGATCGCTCAGCGCGATGCTCATCGGCAGCACGAAGGTCTTGTAGCCCCTGGAGAGGAGCTCGCCGTTCTCCACTGCGTTGTACGCGATGAAGTCGAACTGGAGGCCGGAATCCTTCAGTATCTTCACCCAGCCGTCGCGGTTGTCGTTGAAGCGGTCGAGAGCCTCGCTGGTATGCTCGCTGGCTTCTTCTTTCACCTTCCCGTCCAGGATCCAGGTGCCGTGGATGCTCGGGTAGGAGTAGTGGATCGCAATCCCGTGGTTGTCGGGCACGGCGAGCCCGACCAGCTTGCCGATCCCTTCGCCGCGCATCTCCTGGAATCCCTTCTCCATGTCCTTTCCGCTCTGGCTCATGGTCAGGTCGGGGTCGAGCGTGGAGTATTGCCAGAAGACATAGGCCCCACCGTTGGAGCCTTTGAACAGGTTGTCGTAGAAGTTGTAGAAAACGTCCCGGCCGAGCACGCCGTATCCCGCGCCCCCCGAAATCTTCAGGTCCGGGCTGAAGCAGCGGTGAAACTCGAGCTGGTTGCCGCCGTCATAGGCGTTCAGGTGCCGGGTAAAACGATTGATGCGGCTGTAGTCGCAGCCATTGTGGGACCCCGATTCCTGGGTGCCCGAATTCAGCAGGATCCCTTCGGGATCGATTTTGCGCAGTTCGTCGAGCACGAACGCGAAGGTGTCTGCGTATGCCTTCTCCATATAGGTCCGGTGGTCCGCCCACGACGCAAAATTCCCGCGGCGCTGTGCCTCCGGAGCGTCGTCCGGCTCGACGGCATCCCATGCCGTAAAACCCGTTCCCCACTGCTGGTTCAGCCGCTCCAGCGAACCGTACGCCTCTTTGAGCCACTGCCGCATCGCCGTCAGCGTGTGCGGCGCAAAGCAGATGTCCACCGCATCGGTGTAGCACGTCAACGAAGGTTCCTCATAGACGTAGTACGACATCGGAGAGAAGGGCACCCACGGGCCGGTCAGTCGCTTGAGCTCCTGTGACACGAGCGTGCGATAGGCCGGATCGTCCAGGCAGTATTGCCGCTGGAGAACGTGCTTGTCGCCGGTCTCGAGGTACTTCCTCTTCATGGCGGTGTAGTAGTCCCGCGCCGGTCCATCGGGGGACTCCTGGCCCGGGATGCGCGTCTGGGCCTGGACGTTGTAGTTGGCGTGTTTGCTGTTGTTCACCGAATAGGACGAGAGGGTCGTCACGTTCAAGCGCCGCATCTGCTCGTCGATTTTGGGCCAAATACCGGGGATCGGGTCGGGGCCGAACCGGTACATGACGATGTCGTAGTCGTCCCAGCGCCGCGGCTGGAGCACGAACACGTCCGCGGTGCGGCGGTCCGCACGGATCCTGTCGACCAGGACTTCGCAGTCGACGTGCGCGAGGTGTGTCAGGGTGCCCTGCGTCCTGAGCCGGAAGGACTGCTCGGCACCGGCTGGCAGGGCGGCCGTCGTGCTTTTCTCGTCGAGGAGCCGGTCGTAGTTGTCATAGAGCCGCATGCGTATCTCGGCGTTCGCCGGCGCGGCTGCCTCGAGCTTCAGGCGAACCGCGACGTCGTTCCCGACGCTCACGCGGTCGGCTTCGGGCCTGAGCGTCCGGATCGACACCGGGGCCGGGACGTCGAACTGGGCGACCGACCAGTCGACCGCCTGGCCGCCCTGCAGCAGCTTCATTTCGACCATGTGGCTGCCGCCCTGCAGCCGCGGCAAGCTGAAATGGAAGCTGCGCGCGGCTGCACGCGCGCTGGCGAACCCGGTCGTCTCGATTTCCCCGAAGCTGTTGCGGACCGTGACGGCGAGCCGGGCATCCTCGGGCGCCGCGTCGACCCGGCTGTCCACGGCCGCGGTCGTGCACGTCACGTCGCGGATTGCCGGCGCGGGCTCGCGGCCCGCCGCCCATACGACGGCACGCGCGACGAGCGACCAGAGGTACTCGTGGTAGGGATAGTGCAGTCCGGTTTCGAACACGTCGTGGATCTCCGGGAGCATTCCCTTTTCGGTGTAGGCAAAGGCCGCCACGCGCCCTTTTCCGACCGTCTGGATCGCGAGCACGGGATTTCCGGAGATGGTGCGGAGCAGCACCTGCCCCAAGGCGCTCGACGGAGGCACCGCCATCTGGTCCCAGGGGAAGAGCGGCAGGGGGACGCCCCGCGTGATGTAGTGCTCGGCGACGGCCTGCCACGGCGAGTGGTCCAGGCTTTCGAAACGGTTCCGGAAGAAGTTGTTGGAGTCCTGGTTCTTTATGTCCGGCGCGCGGACGAGCGGCGACGGTGTCCAGGCGTCGCCGGACTTGCCGTCGCGGCTGAAGGGATAAAACAGGACCAGGCCAGTACCCTGTTCCACGCGCCGTCGCAGCGCGTCGCGGATCTCCTGCGGGTAGCTGTCCCAGGGCCGCAGGCCGGGCCAGAGGATCACGTCAACCCGTGGTCCATGGATCAGGTCGTCGGCGATGTAGGCCTGCGCCAGGCTGTAAGCGTGCGCCCAGAACTCGCCGCCGGAGCTGCGCTGCGTGTAGAAATCGCCGAAGCCCCACTTGTTGGTTCCGGGGCTGCTCCCGATGGTCGTTGCCCTCACCTGCATGTGCAGGCGCTGCGCAAGTTCGATGACGCCGCGGCCGTCGGCGACGTCGGCGATGGCGAACACCTTGATGGGACCGCCCCGGAACGGACGCGCCCAGGAGATGTGCGGGGTTTCCACCTCCATCGAATAGTCGATATCCCACCGGCCGCGCTCTTTCAGGACCGGGTGATATCGATCCAGCGCCACGTAGTCCAGGTACCACGTGCCCGCCTGCGGCGCATCAAACGAGAGCTGCCGGATGGTCTCCCGGTTGAGTCCCGCCATCTCGGCGAGCGGCCATTGCAGGTGATTCACCCCGGCCCGCAGAGTAAAGCTGCGCGAGGCGACCGCGCCGGCCGCATCCCTGACCGTGACCCGGGCTTCGCCCGGCTGCATGCTCCAGACAAAGGCGAGCAGGGCTTCCTGCCGCCGCCAGTCCGCGGGAACCCGCGACGTCTCAATCGAACCGCCGCGTTCGGGGAAAACGACCTCGAGCGAGTTCCTCTCCCAGGCGGGGAAGCGCTCGGACTGTCGCACCCGGACGTTCACGGATGCGCGCACGGCGCCGATTTCGTCGGCATTTTCGAACGAAGCGAAAACCTGCTGCTCGGCATGCAGTGCGGGTGCGGCGCAGAGGAAGATCAGGAGCAACGCGAGCGCGCCACCCAGAACAGGAGTGCGGTTACACATCGGATCACCTCCAGGGGTTTCTCCGGTCGGATTGCCTATAACCTCGCACAGGGATTCGCCTGAAAGCAACGAGTCTCGTGAGGGGAGGGTTGAACGGGGAGGCCTCGCTTTCTGCCGTTACGACCCACCTTTTGGCTGACAGTCGTAATTTCCGCAGTTCATACCATATTGGATTCTCAATGGGCGTCCACCCAGGCGTCACCCATGTGTGGCGGGTTTGCGGACGCGCTCAGCCGCATCTGCAAATCCGCCACACCAGTGGACTCGAAGCAGTCCGTGCTCTCCTGGAAGGTAAATGCGGTAAGCGCACGCACTTGGGCGCAGAGCGCCGCGGGGCTCCCCACTGGCACGGCAGGTGCTAAGAAAACAGTGGCCGAAGAGAGGGGGCGAGAGGCCCGGTCCCCTGGCCGATGAGGGTGACCTGGTGAGGGCCCGCGCCGGATTGCGATCCGAGCGGGCCTTCCAGGCCGCTCCGGTGGCGAAGCAGTTGGCCGGTAGGGCTGACTCACCACGACGTATTCCGACGCGCGGTTTGTTTCGGCCGCGCCGTAAGCAACTGAGGGAAATATGAAGCACAAATCGCTTGGTTCTCTGTTGGCGTTTGGCGCGCTTGTGGTGCTGAACGGCATGCCCGCCTTTGGCATGATCCCGGGTGGCATCAAAGCCAAAATCCCGTTCGAATTCAGGGTGGGAAGCGCGACGCTGCCTGCCGGGGAGTATATGATCAAACGCGCGAGCAGTAACAATCCGGATCTTCTCGAACTACGCAACCAGAACGGTTCGCCCGCTGTGTTCATGATGGCCGAGCCGATCTACCCGAAATCCGATGTCTCGACGAAACCGGAACTGGTATTCAAGCGGATCGGCAACCAGGAATACCTGTCCCAGATCTGGGACAGTGAAAGCGATGCAGGCGATCAAGTGCCGGAGCCGTCGTCGGTAGTAGAGGCGACGCCGCACTCCGCATCCCACACGGGTCATCCGCCCGCCGGGAAAACCGGGCCCTCCGCCCACAAGAGCTGAAAACTTCGCAGTGCCTCGCTTGGCCCCGGAGCCTGAAAGCGGATGCGCTCTACAGGCGAAGGGACACAAAGGGGGCCAGGGATAATCCCTCGGCCCCTTTGCCCTGAAATCGAGACAAGTGCCGCAGTGTTGCCGTGCAACTTCCTAAATGTTCAGGGGCTTTGACCAGATGTCAAGGGCGGGCCGCTGGAATCGTCCAGAGGTAAACCGGCCGCTCTCTGACTTGCAGCTGCTTCACCGGCTGCCAGTCCCCCATGTCGTGTATGTAGGAGACCACCCTGGTGCCGGGCTTCAGGTCTTTGAGCAGCTTCGGCTTAAGCTTGAGATTGAGCGAGGGCCAGAGGAACAGGGTCACCACCGTGGCCTCCCGGATATCGGCCTCGAACAGGTCTTCCTCCCGGAAACGGACCCGCTGCTCGACGCCCGCCGCGCGGGCGTTGTCCACCGACTCGCTGATCCGCTGCGGGTCGATATCGATCCCCACTCCGCGTGCGCCAAAATCGCGGGCCGCCGCGATGACGATTCGACCGTCGCCGCAGCCCAGGTCATAGACGACGTCGCGTCTGCTCACGGTCGCGAGCCGCAGCATCTCGGCGACCACGTCCTCGGGTGTCGGTTCCCAGTGCACGTCGGGGGCCCTCTTGGGAGACTTCTGAGCGTACGCGGGACCCAAGGTGGGCCCGAGACAGATCACCAAGGCGAGAAGGTACGTTCTATAACGCATCACCCGACTCCTGTGTGAGGGTTTGGAGCAGGCAGAATACGGGAAATTCGGTATCGCCGCAACCATCCGGAATTCCGCCAGTCTCGATTTCGCTACTCAAGCGACAGCGTCTGGCTTAGTATCCAACATCTCACAGGCAAACGAAACCAGGCGGGATTCATGTCAGAAAATCGTTCATTCAAGAAGCGCGAGGATCACGAGACGCCTGCCGCCACTGCCCGGTGGGGGTGGCGATACCACCATCTTGGGATTCCGACCGACACCCCTCGGCCAGGCGAGCGCTACCTAGAGCATCTGAAATTGCACGTCTGCGGCTTCGATACCAGTCCCTACGGAGTGGAATGGATGCGGTTCGAGCCGGGCTGTGCCGTATCGGAATTGGTAAGAAGAGTGCCCCACCTCGCTTTCGAAGTCGACAATCTGGACGCTGAACTCGAGGGCAAAGAGATCCTGAGCGGACCCAGTTCACCATCCGCGGGCGTCAGGGCGGCGATGATCGTTCACGACGGCGCCCCGATAGAACTCATCGAATTTCGCAAAGACCCGCACACCCCGAAACCCTGACCCGATTGGCTGGCCCGCCGCCCTGTTCCGGACGCACCGGAGGCGACAGCTGCGCGGCGGCGAGATGGCGGACCGGCGCTGTGGCGCCGCTGCGCTGCCTGGCCGGTATAGGGCTTTGGCGAATCCGCCGAATTACATTTTCAATGCCTGGTGCTTCTTGACCCATTCGGGGTCCATCTCCACCCCGAATCCGGGACCCGTGGGGACTTTGATCTTCCCGTCCACCACCTGCAGGGGTGATGTGCTGCATTCAAATCGCACATTGGTCCTCAGTCCTTTGAACTCGTGATGGGCGCCGGCGTTCGGAACGGCGGAAAGAAATTGAATATTGTAGAGATATCCGAGCCCCCCGCCCGACATATGCGGGACGATGCTCTTCCCGAAGGCTGCCGCCATGCGCGCCACTTTCATCGAGCGGATCAACCCGCCGAAGTAATAATTATCGGGTTGCACGATATCGATGCCGTCGTGGGCGATGAGCCAGCGAAACCCGTAAAAGCCGTAGTCCTGTTCGCCGTTGGCGATCGGTATCGTCAGTGCGTCGGCAACCTGTTTGATTTCTTCAATATGGTCAAACATCACAGGCTCTTCGAAGTATCTGTACTTGTACTCTTCCAGCAGTCGTCCGATGCGCAGAGCCTCGTCCACCGAATAGAAGCTGTTGGAGTCGGCATAGAGGGCCAGGTCGTCGCCAAAAGTCTTGCGCACGAGCGGAACAATGGTTTCGGTCCTGCGGGGCGGCCCCACGGCATACATGTCGGTGGTCATGAACATGAGCCCGCCGACTTTAATCTTGAGTGCGTGAACATCGTATTCCGCTACCGCCTTTTTTATGAGTTCCATGGATTCCTCGACTGGCTTCTCGCGCCATTCCGTGGCCATGTAAACTCCAACTGCCGGGTTGTGGATTTCTCCGATCAACTGGCCGACGGGTTTGTGGGCGATGCGCCCCAGCATGTCGAGCACGGCAAACTCGATGGTGGCCAGCGGGAGCCCGAGGCTAATGCCGTTGTATCTGAAATTGAAGCCAAAGATGTATACCTTCTCCAGTATCAGGTCCAACTCGCGTGCGTCTTTTCCGATGAAAAAAGGCTGCAGGTTATCGAGGAAAATGGGAAACAGCGTACGCAACCCGCTGTGACCGACGGAAATGCCTTCGGCTCCGTCGGTGGAACGCACCCGGCACAGGAAACTGTTGTCCAAGCGGAGCAATTCGAGCGATTCGATGATTACCGGGGCAGTAAACAGCTCTTTTTTCAGTACGGGCTGTTTCAGTATCTCGTCGATTTTGGCATAACGGGAATTCAGTGCGGATGCGCCGGGAGTGGGCGAGGGAGAATGGGAAACGGCTGTGCGACGACCGCCGCAAGAGGACAGCGGCATTGAGGCCAAGCCTGCGCCAACGGCAGTCGAGATGAATTTGCGGCGATTGGTTTTCATGAGTTGGAGCTCCTTTAATGGCCTGAGTCTTCGGGCCTTTGACTCCTGGAGTGAAGTTATTGAGTACCTCCAAGGCTTCAAGGCTCGAAAACTCCCAGGAGAACAAGGGATAGTCCCCGCCCCGCTCGAGTCTATGACGGGGGCTGCTTCGCCAGCTTCTTCACGAGCACTTTTGACCTGCGCCCGCTCTGCTCGTAAGTTTCGCGCCGCGCCGGTGGCAGATCTTCCGGAGAGCCTTCCAGGAAGCCCAACTTGCTCTGGAAATAGGTGAATGCCTGCGTTGACAGGGCTATGAGTTCCCGGACGCCCGCTTCGCGCGCCTTGTTCTCGAGGAAGTTCACCAGCGTCCGGCCGATCCCCTGGTTTTCGTGCGACGGGTTGACGAACAGGTGCGCGATCTCCGCCTGGTTCTCCTCGGGGTAGGAGTGCAGCGCCACGCAGGCCACGGGATTCCGGTCGATTTCGAAAAGGTAGTAGTCTCCCAGCTGCTTCTCAATGGCCGCCCGGCTCCGCTTCATCAATTCCTCGGTGTCCATCGATTTTTTGGTCAAGCATGAGGATGCTGCGGATATCCTTTTTCGCGGCGCGCCTGATTTGCTGGTATTCGTTCGCATAGATCAGGGTGCCGATCCCTTCATTCGAGAAGACCTCCGCCAGCAGCCCCTCGTCCACCAACCCGTTGATGATGTGCACGCGCTGCACCCCGGCGCGGCAGGCCAGCGCGGCATGCTGTGCCTTGGACAGTTGGGGCGCGGGAATGTCTTCCTTGCCCCCCTGCAGCAGGGCTTCCAGATCGGCCACGATCATCTGGCGGATGAGGCGGCCGCGGGAGACGATGCCGTCCTGCGTGGTGACGAACACCAGTTTGATGGCCTTGAGCGCCTCGGCCACGGCGAGCGCGATGCTGTCGGAGTTCACCCTGTAGGTTTTGCCGTCGCCATCGAATCCGAGCGGGGCCAACACCGGGATGATTCCCTGCGTCAGGAGGGTCTGCAGCATTTCCGTGTCGACGCGCTCCACCTTGCCCGTGTACAGGTGATCGACACCTCCGATGATCCCCACGGGATAGGCGGTGATGACGTTGGCATAGGCCGCGCGCAGGTCGTTGGCAAACAAGCCTTCGAGGATCTCGTGTGTGAGCCGGTTGGCGGCGGTCAGGGCGAGCCGGAGCGTGGAGTCGTCGGTGATGCCGGTGCCTTCGAGATCGGAGGGAGAAAGCCCCTTTTCCTCGGCGAGAGCTCGAATTTGCGCCGAGGCCCCGTGTACGATCACGACGCGGATATTCAAGGATCTCAGAACGGCGACATCCAGCAGGAGGTTGGAAAAATTCTCGTGGGTGACGACGCCCCCGTCGATGCTGAGGATAAAGGCTTTTTCCCGGAAGTGCGGGATATATCGCAGGATGCCTCGCAGATCCGCGGGCTTCCAGGTAGATCGTTCGTCGTTCTTTGGCATGTGCTTTCGGCAGATTCGAAAAGAAGCTGTTTTATTGGATCGAACCCGATCGGGGACCGAACCTGCTCCCGAAACGGGGATTCTATATCAAATGCGTCCCATCTGCCGGTATTCTCCGAGGGTCGAGCATGAGCGGGATCTTACGCAAGGACGATCCGGAAGGACGTGGCCTGGTGCCGAGGCACCGCACTCCATAATTTGGAGTGCGGCGGCTCGACTGGCTCGACGCCGCTTTGGGGTCGGCGCCTGGGCGCCGACCTTGTGCCGCTGCCTGCCGATCCAGTGAAACCGCGACAGCGTCCGCCAGGAGAGGCTTGGAGACAATAGCGCTCCCGGGCTTGCCCGAAAAGCAAAAATCGGTCACAGGAAACCCCGACGGCGGCCAAGATAGGATTCAGGAACGTCGGGCTTTCTCCTTGTCATCCCCGGCTCACCAGACTACCTTTTGTACCGTACCGGGAACCGAAAGGATTGTCATGCGCTTAGTCGCTCTGTTCGCATTTCTGTTTGCTGTCGTCGTCGCCGTCATGGCCCAGGCGCCTCCGGCCGCGCTCAAAACGATTCCGCCTCCTCCGGACGTCGCCGCCGCGCCCGACGACGCCGTGAAGACGGCGTCGGGCCTCGCTTCGAAAATGCTCGCCCCCGGCACCGGGAAAGAGCGTCCGGCCTCCGACGACGTCGTCACCGTGAACTACACCGGCTGGACGAGCGATGGAAACATGTTCGACAGCTCGATTGCGCGCGGGCGCCCCTCCACGTTCGGGCTGGACCGCGTCATCCCCGGCTGGGGCGAAGCGGTCCAGTTGATGGTCGTCGGCGAGAAGCGCCGGGTGTGGATTCCGGAGGCTCTGGCTTACAAGGGGAAGGAAGGACGTCCGAAGGGATTGCTGGTTTTCGAGATCGAGTTGATCAGCTTCACCCCGTCGCCGACAAGAGCTCCCGTCGACGTCAAGGCGCCACCCAAGGACGCAAGCTACACGGTGAGCGGACTTGCCTACAAATCCCTCCAGCCCGGGACTGGAACCAGGCATCCCCGGTCAAGCAACACGGTGACGGTTCATTACACCGGTTGGACGACCGACGGCAAGAGGTTCGACAGCTCGGTCGTGCGCGGCCAGCCGGCCACTTTCTCCCTGGACAAGGTCATCGCCGGCTGGACCGAGGGTGTGCAGCTGATGGTGGAGGGCCAGAAGATGCGCTTCTGGATTCCTGAAAAGATCGCCTACAAGGGACAGCAGCCCCCGTACGGCACGCTCGTGTTCGACATCGAGCTGATCAAGATCCAGTAAGCGCCCCGGCCCGGCGACGGGCGCGTGGGCGGTCGACAGCCGGCCGCGCAGCTCGCGGACCCCACGGGGGGCTGATGGGGAGCCGTATCTGACGGCCTCCATCCGCCCCTTGAGGTCCAGCGGTTTCCGGTTACTTGCCACCGAGCTTCACATGCGTGTGCTTGCCCGGGGCTCCCTTCAGGTGGAATCCGTCCATGTTGCCCAAGTAAACTTCCGAAAGATAGGTCTTGTCTTCCGCCTTGTCGAAGTAAATGGCCGGTCCGCTTCCCTGTCTCGCGGAAATGCGCGTGAGCACAGGGACCTGAATCGACTCGCCCCCCGCCAAGTTGCGGATCTCGAGGACATTCTGGTTTGAATTCACGGTCCTGATCTCGTAACTCCCGGCGAGCATGTCTTTACCACCGACTACGAAAGCAAACGGGATTTGCACCTTCGCCGCGTTCTGTGCCCATCCCAATACCGCAAAGCCGAGCAAAAGCAGCCCAATCGTAGAAACAGCAATAGCCTTGTTCCGCATACACTCCCTCCGTATCCTGGCTACACCCGCATTTCGTGCTTTCATTGACTGGAGATTCACCCGGTAAACCTCCATTTGTTGAGAACCCTACGTGCTATTGTGCAAGATGATGGAATTGATTCGGGCTACAGTCAATAGGCAACTCAAATTCATTATCAGAATTCCTTTGGGCGGCACCCAGCGAACTTCTTATTGCGCTATAATATCCGGGAAAGCAACCATCCCGAACGGTCCTGATCCCGATTTTCGAGGGCACTTTTCCGCCGGGTTGTGCGCGTGTTCAGGAGGTTCCGGATACAACACGACACGCCGGGGGCGGTGTTGCGCATCAGCATCCGGGGGACTGCTCACCCGCCTCCGGATTTCGGAGCCTCGCGCAAACCCTGATTCGCGATGGACAGCGGCGTTTGAGTCTTCGGGTCTTGAGGCCTTCGAGGTGCTTCCTCCAAGACTCCACGAAGCTTTGACAGAATTACCGCCGAGACGCAAACAACAGAGTCACTCAACATCTCTACCAGGGCGTCCGCCCCCTCAGGATAGCCACTGCAACACGATACAGCTTCTGCTGATAAGCAAACAGCCCGAGCTGCTCCTCGACTTCGAAGATGTAACTCAGGTCCAGGGTCTTGTTGCCGTAATAGAAATCACGATCGATCTGGTGTACGAACTTCTTCCTGCCCCCTTCGATATGCCGAAAATCCTTGGGGAAGGTTGATTTTTCCCAGACCCGGACGGTCTCCTCGAAGAGTGTGGATTTGTCGTATCGCAGGTCATCAATGATGCGGCCAATCTGCTGATAGCGGTTGATGGCGGCCTGATCATCGCCTTCCCGGTGATTAGCGTCGGCGGCCAGCAGGCTGTCGTTGATTTCGTTGATGCGAAGGATGAGGTCTGTGAAGTGAAGCATGGTCCTGGCACAGAGCAGCAGGACTTCCAGGTTGTACCTGTTCTTCGTGTCGCCCGCGAGATTCCTGGTCATGATCTCGACCGCCTCGGCATAGCGCGGACGCATTTCCCTCGCCTGTGCCACGAGGGTGTTGTGCCTGGCCGCCCAGCCGGAGTCCACCCGGAATGAAGTGTCGGGCAACGGAGGCAGGTCCAGGGCCTCGAATTCCTTCGTCCACGAGCTTTCCGCGCCGGATGAACCCCTTCTCCGACAGCGACGTGTAGGCCCGGCTCAACTCCTGCTGGTTCCGGCCATAGAAAATAGGGAAGAACTTGCTCCAGAACTCTTCTGTGGTGGGCTTCTTGCTCGACCAGGAATACTCTGCCGAACAGACAAATCCCATCCAGTAAGTCTCTGGGTGTACGCCCGCATCCTCCCACGCGGTGTTCATAACGCCCCTGATGCCGAGCGCGGCTGCATTGGGAATGAAGTTCGCGTTGTTGTGCACCCGCAGCCGCTGATCCGGGAAAACGGGAGTCATGGTCTGGGCTGATGTGGCGATCCAAACCGGATACCCCAGATTCAGGATTTTCCTGTCCTCGCTTACGAACTCGCCCGTGTCGTAGTCCCAGCGCATGTAGATGAGGTTGTCGGGCAGGCGGGCCATGTCCTCCCGGCTGAAATGGCGCAGGAACATGTCGTCCCATACGATCGCGGTTTTGCCGCGCTTCTTCAGGTAGTCGCAGACGAAGCCGAGCCAGAGCTTGTAGCTCTCCACCGCCGCCTTGTCGCCCCACTTCTGCCGGCATTCGGGGCCCATGCCCAGTTCCCGCGCCTCGTCGCCTCCGATGTGGACGTACTTCGTCGGCTGCACCACCTCCAGCACTTCGTCGAGCATGTCCTGGATCAGGGGGAAGGTGCCTTTTTTTAGTGGACAAAGCTGCCAGTTACTCATGGGCACTTCGCGCAGGCTCCGAAAACTCGGCGTGTTTGGCTATGAATGCAGTGTGCCCCAGGGTCTGGACGAGAGGAACAACCTCGATGAAATAGCGTTTGCCCGTCTGAACCAGCTGGCGAACCTGTTCCCGCGTCATCGAGCCGGGGGCTGAAAGCAGGGGGTGCCTGACGTAAGGGAACTTGTCCTCGAACTCGAAAACCGCGGTGTTGATCTTGTAGTGGGCCAGTTGCCGGAACAGGTGCTCGTAGTACCAGGGGCGGTCCAGGTGGAACCAAAGGTCCACATGTATGGCGCGCCACTCCATCTCCGGCCAGTCCACGATGCTGAAACCCGCTACACGCGTCCCCGCCCCTGTTCCGCCATCTGGAGCAAGGTCTGCACGCCGTAGAACAGCCCGGCAGGATACGCAGCTTCGAGCGTGATCTGTGAACGGGAGATGCGGAGAGAATACGCTTCCTTTCTTGCATTCCCGGCAGGGACTTCCCGCAGGTCCGCTTCAGGGACCAGGCTCAGCACAACCACATTGGCGGGCCTCTGGGAATCGGTCTTGGCGACTTGGAGCTGCAGTGCCTCTCCCAGGCCCTCCTGCAGACTGGTGACGGGCGAGACATCCTGAAGACGCGGGTCGGCGTACACAACCGTTGCGGCATCGATCAGGAAATCGCCGCTGCCAGCGCGCACGACCTGCGGTTCGGGAATGACGTCCACTCCCTGCTGAGCATGGAGTCCCGTCTGCTTGGGATATTGATCTTGCGCCGACTGGATCTGAACTGCGCTCAGGACAAGTGCGATTCCGAGCATGGCCTTCCGCATCACCTGGCTACCCCCTGGTTTGTGTGATAAATCCGTTTCGAGTCGCCTGCCGCAGGCCAGAGCGTCACCCGTTTGGAATACATTGACACCTCCGTTCAAGCGCGGGTTTCAGGCGCTGAGGAAGATCTTCCGCTTGTACATCCAGTGTAGAATGCTCCATTCGACGGCGAAGAATGCGAGTGCCGCAAACAAAGGCCCCAACGAACCCATCGTGGTAGCCGGTCCGCGGGTGAAGATGGCGACGATCTCATGGAGACGGGTGACGGTATTGCACAGGTAGACGGCCAGCGCGTTCATTCCTATCACGACAAAAACGAACGCCCACCTCCGGTAACCCAGCACATCGACAATCCAGTAAAATAACAGGAACATGAGACACGACCAGCTGGCCGACAGGATTCCATACGAGGTGGTCCACATCTTCATGACCACTGGAACAAAGAGAGACAGGGTGTATCCGACAACCAGGCCGCCCAGCCCCGTCGCGGCAATTATCGTCATCTTTCTCTCAGCGGTCAGGCTGCTTTTCAGCAGTCGGCCGAAGAGAAGCCCCAGGATAGTGGTGGCGATAGTCGGAATCGTACAGATGATCGTTCCCCAACCCTCCTGGAAGACCGCCTCTCCGACTCTGTGCGGCATTAGGGCCTTGTCCACCGCATAGACGAGATTGGCGCCGTACCGGTATGACACCGCACCCACTCCGGGTACTGGAACAACGGCCAGGAGCAGCAGGTAGCCTGCCAGAATCGATGCGCCGACCAGCGCCTGGAATTTCCACGACTTGCGGACCAGCAGGAATGCGACCAGCGACGCCACGGCTATGGGCTGGAGAGCGCTGCTCAGTTCGATGAGGCGCGGCGAGCCGAGGCTGACCGACTCGCGAATTCCCCCCAGCAGCATCAGGATCGCAAATCGCCTCAATGCGTGCATCGTCATTTGCTGATGACTCTGGGTCAGCGAACGCTTCGCATACGAGAACGGTATCGAGACGCCCACCATCAACATGAAAGAGGGCCAGATACAATCGTAGAAGCGCAGGCCTTCCCAGCTGCTGTGGTTCAGCTGGTAAATAAGGAGATCTGTGAACCGGTTGTGGCCCAGCGCCTGGAGGCCTACCACGAGCGCACTCCCTCCCACGATCCAGAACATGATGAAACCGCGGAACGCGTCGAGCGAAACCAGCCGGGCTGTTGCCGGTTTCGGGGTGGTCACTTCAGCAGCAGAAACCGCAGCTTTCATACCAACCTCCACGGAATTTCGAGTCTTCGAGTATGGATGCTAGGCTCTCGCTCGGGTGTAGCTGATCGCTTTCAGGATGACGGCGTTATTTGGAATGACATCGCCAAAGGCGTTCTCGAACCCGGGGACGGCACCCCGGAACCGCGTCGATCCCTTCAGCCGGATCTCACGGATGACTTTCCCGAGCCGAGGACTCGTCCACTCCATCGCAAAAAACGTGATGGGATTTTTCTCCTGCTGTCCGCAGACGACCAGGTCGGCCCCATAGCAATACGACCCTGGCGACTTCGCCGTGCCCCAATTCCACTCCAGAATGTTGATCCCGTAGCGGACGGGGATGACCTCGGGCAGTCCATCCTCGTAAACCACTTCGTACCATCCGAGCAGATCTGCCGAATCCGGGAAATCCCATATCAGCCTGTACGCTTCTTTGTTCGTCGCGGGTATCGCGCACGCGTGGAGCAGAATCACGCTGGTCGCATCCACCCCGATCTTAATTCCTTCAACTTCGCGCGGCAACGGATTCGGTTTCTGTCCCTCGGTTCCGACAATTACCACCTGGTTGCCGTCGCGCGATTGCCCCAATTCGAACACACGGTTGCCACTTGTGATCTTCCCGGTTTGCAGTCCGCTCAGGTCGACGCCGAGCGTGACCTCGCGCAGTTGCCCGTTGAACCGGGACGAGATGTCCACGGGCACGACGGGATCCCGGGTCGCGCTCGGCGGCACCTGACCGGTGAGCCGGGGTCGGGCTTCGGGCATGCGTGCCTGGGTAATCCTGGATAACTCCCCGCTTTCGAGCGGTTGTTTGGACCACAGAAGGCTGCTGCACCCGAGGACATCCCGCAGGAGGTCCTTGCACATGTTGGTATTCGGTGGTGGCTGCCCACGACGAAGGTGCGCCGCCGATGATCGTCGGTCGCTTGCTCCGTTCCCGGTATCTCTCTATGAAAGGGGTCATGTTCCCGTAGATCTGGCGGAAACCGAATTCGTCCAGTTGTGCCTCGGTCGCTTGCGCCCCCTTCTTCCTCGTTCCAGAACCAGTTGAACATCAGGATGTCTTTCGGCACCAGTTTCCGGACCTGCTCGGGTGTCATGGCTCCGGGCGCTTCGTACTTGAAGCCGTCGGGCGCCGAGCGTTTCTGCCGCCCTTTCCCCCGGACCCGTTCCAGCAGGTAATCCCCCCAGATCGCCATCCGAATGCCCTTTTTCGCAAGGTAGCCATGCACCTTCCTGAGGTCTTCCCCGTACACCTCGCCGGGATCCCTGTCCTTGCAGCACGGGCCGAGGCCAAAAGGTGCGAACCATTCATCGTGGCCCGCATGGACCATCTTGGGCTTCATCACCTCGATGTATTCGTCCATGACGTCGAAGAGCAGCTCGTAGCTCCTGGGGTCGCAGGCACAGTAGGTGTCGGGCCATTTCACGCCGGGGACCTGGGACAGTTCGCGATGCCTGGACAGCAGGTAGTACGCATGGGTCAGCGACGGAATTTCCGGGACGACCTCGATGTGATTGTCCTCGACCCAGCGTACCAGGTCGGCGACCTCGTCCTTTTCGAGGAAACCGCCGTCGGCCGTATCGTGGTGCGACGAGTTCGACTCCATGTCGTGCGGCACACCGGGAGGATAATTTTTCCGGCTGAAGTTGGTGTCCCGTCCCATTTCGACCCAGCCGGCGTTCAGCTCCGGATGCCGGTCCAGCCGCATGCACGCGTTCATTTCCATCATGAGCGTGTTGTACTTGTACAGCGCCATGAAATCGCGGATGAACCGCTTGAAGAACGGGATCTGGGTGCGGCCCGGCACGTACAGCTTCACGCCTCGAAACGTCTTGTCGGGCCAGTCCCGCACGTCCAGCCTGGGAATCCGGACTTGCCCGTCCGCCTTGCGGATCAGCTGACGCAGCGATTGCAGCCCGTAGAAAGCCCCGCGCGGGTCGCTCCCGGCGATGAGAACGATGCTGTCGTCGACGTGGAGGTGGTATCCCTCGGGCCCGGGTGCTTTTTCCGTCAGCGGCAGCTTCAGACGCGCGCAGTGCTCGCGGACGAGTGGATTTTCGATGGATCCGATCAGGATTAACCTTGCATGCGCAGGCGCCTGCCTGACCTGTTGGGTCCGCAGCACGACATCGTACCAGTCGCTGAGCTCGCTGTTGACATGGCGCGACAAGCGAAGATCGCCGTCTGATGGTGAAGGCGGGAGGAGCAGCGCGGTTCTGTCCGTCCACGACAAAGTGCCCTTCGCCCATTTTCAGTTCCTGGGGCTGGGGAAAAAGGAGGGGGGAGTCCAGAGGCGGATCGGCTGGCCTTGGCATTGGTACGGCACAAAGGAAACCGGGAATCCGGGTCATGGCCCCCAGGGCAACGCCCGCGCGCTTCAGGATATCCCTCCGATCCAATGGTATGCCGGCACCCGGAATTCTCGTAACCATCCAACCCTCCTGTCATAGAACCCACTTACGATTGACGATTGACGAATGACGCATGACGATTGAACTACTGCATTCGCGTCCAGGATTTCGTCAATCGTCAATCATTCACTGCGGCCGCAGGGCCCTGCGCTTTTCGAAGCTCGTCCCAGATCGTGATCGAGCAGGGTGCTGACCAGCACCAGGACGCCCCCGACGATGGCCATCATGGTCAGCCTTTCCCCGAGCCAGATGGCGGCGATGGGAAGTCCGAAGAAAGTGATCAGGTAATTCGACAGCGCCGCCTGGATCGCATCCAGTTGCTTCAGGGCTTTGAGAAACAGCACCATGGAGAGGTAATTATGGAAAAAGGTCAGCAGCACCAGCCCGGTCCAGGTCTGAACGGTAAAGTGTGGAATCCGGGCGAAAACGTCCATTTCCTGATGGAGAGTCAGCGGCGTCATGATCACGAACATCGCCAGGTACATGTAGTAAAGCATCTCCATCGGCGAATAACGCTCCAGTACTTTCTTGCCATAGGAGTTTATAAAAGAGCTGCCGAGGACGCCTGAAAAAATGAGCAGGTTACCGAACAGAAATCCTTTCCCGAAATTCAATTCCCCCAGATCGAAATTCGAGCAGAACAGGACGCCCAGGATGGCGAGACCGAAGCTGAGCCACCGGATGGGCGTCATTTTTTCTCCGAGCAGGAGAAACGCCAGGACAGCCGTGCAGACCGGGCATCGTCAACATGAGCAGCGCCGCGTTGCTGGCGAGCGACAGCCGGGTCCCCCACGTGATCAGCACCTGGCCCGGGAAATACCCCGATGAACGCCAGGACGAAGAAGAGCCCGACATCTTTCCAGCCACGCGTTGCTCGTGCAGGCGACGTTCTTCGCTCGGCTTTCACGAAGGGGTAGAGCATGACCGTCGCGAGGGTCATGGGTGCCCAGACCGTGAACAACGAGCCCACCTGGTCCTGTACCAGCTTGATACAGGTAAACTGGAGGGCCCACATCAGGTTGCAGGCGAAAAGGAAAAACCAGGATTTCACAATTCACTCCTTGGATGAGTCTTTGAGCATGAGAATCTCAAGAGACTCGAAGACTCGAAGCAGCTCATAGCGGAGCAGACCTTCAGTCAGAGGTTTCCGTAACACCACGCTCCAGTTTCGTGTTTTCTCATCACGAAAGTTCTGCGGCGTTATGGGAGCCGTAGTGAAACGAATTTGGAGTGCGGCGGCTCGACGCCGCTTTCCCGGGCGGCGCCTCGGCGCAGCCCTTCACCGCCGGAATCGCGGCATAGTGACACGGCGCGACCTGAGTGCGGCAGCTCGCCTGGCCTTCATAGGCATCTCCGGCGGAAGACGCCGAAGGACACGGTCGGACCCGGATAGGAGCGGCGTCGAGCCGCCGCACGCCACACTTGGGTTCTGGCCGCCGGCCGCGCCGTGTCCTCCGTGGCAAGTTTCTTGCATGTCGCTACCTGATCACCTGCTGCAACGGGGGCAGAGGCTCACCTTCCTTCCTAACCCTGGAAAAAGCTCGCAGTTTTTCCTGCATAGCGCGCCAGTAGTGGAATTCCGCATCCCATCGACCGAGCACGGTCGCCAGCCGGTAAGGGGTGTACTCCGACAACCAGGCCGCCCGGTAGTCCTCGCGCAGCTCGCCTATCATCTCCATAAGGTCGATAATCCGGCCATGATTCTGCTCGATGACTTCGGCCTCGAACTCGTTCCACCACTGGGTGGAGTCCGGCCGCGGGCCCAGCTTCTGCCATCGCTCGGGTATCTCCAGGGCATAAAGGAACTTCATGCCTGCGTAGTCGAGGAGCTGTGCCCCGACCAGGTAGACTTTTGATAGTAAGGGGATCCGCACCGGCCGACATGGCTTCGTCCAGCTGGTCGAAGGCATCTTCAGCCAGCAGGCGGGCCTGCCGGAGATTCTCACGTTGCGGCTCCAGGCTCTTCAGGACGGCGGGATTCAGCGGATCCTGCCAGAGCCCCTGGTTGGTTTCCTGTCCCAGGACTTTCTGCAGGTGGTTTTCGGCCCGGTTGAGTTTTTCCAGTGCCCTTGCAACGTGCGGCGCAGCTGCTGCGGGGTACATAGTCCTGGCATAGGCATCGAGGAATCCGGCGTGGTCGACGGCAGCCGCCTGCCAGCCAGCCACGGCTCCGTAGGCGATGCCCGGCCAGGACTGCCGCATCAGCAGTTGCGACTCGTCCGCCCAGACGGTGTTGATAATACCGAGCGCCTTGGCCTGCCGGCCCGCCTTGAGGAACGCATCGATGTTGTCGAACGTCAGGTCAAAATCCGGGGAGATCTCGCCCCAGCTTCGCACGCCCGAGGCGACGATGTAGGGTACGCCGTTCTTCACAAGCGGGCCGATGAACGGTTCGTAGGTCTTCTCGACGGCGTACGTCCAGGGCACCGCGATAATCCCCGGGGGCATGTCCGCCATGCTCTCCGGATAGTGAACCATGACATCGGACCAAGCCATCACCTGCTTTCCGTGCTTCTGGAACCCGGTCGCCACGTTCTTGAGCTGCTCGACGAACAGCTTCGCCGGGCTGAGCCCTCCGGCTTGTTTCGCCAGGTTGGCGATCTGCCACGTCTCATCGAATCCGACGTGCACGAAAGGACTCGGAAAGA
This sequence comes from uncultured Acidobacteriota bacterium, assembly GCA_963773605.1. GTDB lineage: Bacteria > Acidobacteriota > UBA6911 > UBA6911 > UBA6911 > CAVZBT01. The sequence continues at coordinate 967,066 of CAVZBT010000012.1, read as the reverse complement.
GGCGCGCGAACTGCTCTACCCAGTCGGCCAGCAGCTCCTTTACCCTGGGATTGGCCGGGTTGAATTCGCCGGCATGCGGGAACACGGCAAGATCGGAAAACCGTTCCAGGCGGAAGATGTCGTGCAGATGGCCGTAGAGCTCCAGGCAGGGAACCACGTCGATGTGGCGCTCCCGGGCATAGGCAATGATGCGCCGTATCTGTGCCTGCGTGTATCTGCCTTTGGGATTTACGAGCCGATAGCCTTCCAGCTCGATGCTCGCTTCGTTATATAAATAATACTGGTTGCCTTTGAACCGGGCCAGGAGGTCGAGCTGGCGCTTGATCTCCTCTTCCGTCGGCAGTGGACCGTGGCTGATGTCCACCATGGTTCCGCGATAGGGCAGCGAAGGCCAGTCCTGTATCTCCGCTTCGGGGAACACCGCCTGGTCGCCCGAACCCTCTACCAGCTGACAGAGGGTTTGAATGCCGTAATAGAGCCCTGCGGACGAACGCGCTTTCAGGTCGATGCGGTCACGTGCGATCACAAGGCTGTAGGCTTCCCGCGATTCCGGCCCCGCCTTTTCGCCCGGAGCCGGGATCGGATCCACCGGGCCGGTTCGAATCAGGGCAATGACGCGAGGGGCGCTGAAATTGCCGGAGACAGGGAACCGGTCAAGAGCCCGGGCGCCCAGGAACGACGCGAGTTCCTCGGCGGCATACTGGTCCTCGGGCGCGCAGTTCGGAGGCAGATCGATGCGGAATCCCCGTACCGGCACGGTCCCGTTGCCGTACCGAATCTGTTGCGGCAGAGGAAGCGGGGCCTTTCGCTGAACGTCGCCCTGTGCCGTCGAGCACACGAGCGCAACCCAAACCGAGCAGAGGGCCAGTCTCATATTCACCTCGAACAGGGTATTTCGGAGTGCGGCGGCATACCGGGCATACCGCCGCACTCCGAAAAAACCGTTGCCGCGTCCTTATACGGGCAGGACTTGCCTCGTTTTCGATGACCGGTAGGCCTTCTCCACGAGGGACATGACGTGGATCGCATTCTTGCCGTCGTTGATGGCCGGTGCCCGGCCTTCCAGGATACAGCGCGCAAAGTAATCGCATTCCGCGGTGTAGGGATTTACCGGTTTGAACGGTACTTTCTCGAAACGGCGCGCGCTGTCCTTGTTTTGCGTCGCGTCATAGCCGGCCGCCGCTTCACTGAAATAAGCTTCCACCTTCCCCTTCTCGCTCTGACCGATCGTGCCCTCGGTGAGGATGGCCCCTTTCGAACCGTAGATTTCCAGGCGGGTGCGGCTGGCTGCATCCGGAATGCAGTAGAAGCAGTCCACCGTGCCGTGCGCACCCGACTTGAATTCCACGAGCGTCGTGGAGGAATCATCCGATCTGTACTCCTGCACAAGCGTGTCGGCGATTGCCGCGATACGGCGTATCGGACCGGCGAAATATTCGAGCAGGTCGTAGAGATGTGTCGCCATGTCGATGAGTGCACCGCCGCCACCAAGCCGCGGATCCTGGCGCCAGGCGCCTTCGATCTTCGGGTACCAGCAGGAAAGCTGGGCGCGCATGTAGACGATCTTGCCCAGGCGGCCCTCGTCCACGATCCGCTTGATCTCCTGGTGCGCGCCGTGGAACTTCATCATGTAGCCTTCCTGGAGGAAGACCTTCTTTTTCCGGCAGGTTTCCACGGCTTCTTTGGACTGCTTCAGGGTCAGGGTGAGAGGCTTTTCGCAGAGGACGTGTTTGCCCGCTTCTGCGGCCATGCGGATCTGCTTGTAATGACTATTGACGGGCGACGCGATGTAAACCGCCTGGACCTCGGGATCGGACAGAAGCTCGGTTTCGGTCTTGTAGGCTTTGGGCACGCCGAATGCAGCGGCGATGTTTTCTACGTCCACCGGATCCATCACGGCAACGAGCCGGCAATTCCTGGCCTTCAACATCCCCGGAATCGTCTTGCGCCGGGCGATCCCGCCGGCACCAATAACTCCAAAGTTCACTTTGTCCGTCATGGCAACTCTCCTTTCGAACTTACGGCTAGCGCAGTATGCGGTCTGATGCGGTGGTTGACGCCCGACTTTAACACACGCCGAGTCTTCGAGTCTTTGAGTCTTCGAGTGTTTGAGTGACATTCAGCCGTCTCGATCCGGTTAAGGAGCCGTGCGCAGAGGTTTGGGCTCTGGGGCAATGCGCTTCATGACGATACTCAGCCTGTCCAGCGTCACCGGATTCGCTCCCGATACCGGTCTCAGCCGGACCTCCCGGATCACCTTTCCGAACCGCGGGTTGACCCATTCGAACTCGAAGACCGTCTTGCCCTGGCGACCCGTCTTCACCTCCGCTTCGTACGCCAGCTCTTTCGGGGCTGGGCTATCGAGCCATCCCTCCTCCAGGATGTTCACCCCATAGCGCAGTGGAACGGTGTCGATGAACCCGTCCTCATACAGCACTTCGTACCAGCCCACGAGATCGGCCGTGTCCGCGAAGTTCCAGGTTCCGCTGTAAGCCGCCGCATTGCGCGCCCGGTTGCGGCAGGCGTGCACGAAGATAATGCTGCTCGCATCTTCGTCGATGCGAACTGAATTGCCGGTGCCTACGTCGACTTCCTTGACCAACGCGGGGCAATCGCGACTCGGCAGCGGGCCGGCGCTCAGGCTGCTGCGTATCCCAGGAAGGCGCTCCTGCACGATCTCGGCCAGGCTCTTCATGTCGGGGCGGTCCACGGACCAGAGGAGACTGGCGCAACCCAGAAAATCAAACATCATATCTTTGCCGAAATTCAATTCGTTTGTCGCCGCCCAGCTGGACGGCGCGCCGCCCAGGATCCCGCGCCGGCCGGCGCGGCGGTCGAAGTCGGCAATATGCGGCGCGAAATTGCCGAAAACCTGCCGGAATCCCCAGTCCGAAAGTGCAATCTCGTTCTTTTCGCCCAGCCCTTGCTCCTCGTCCCCTCCTTTCGGGGCATCCCAGAACCAGTTGAAGATCAGGATATCCTTCGGGATCAGCTTGTTGACCTGTTCGGGGGACAACGCGCCCGGCATGTCGTACGCCGTTCCACGGGGATTGGGCACGTGCTTGAGCTTCTTGCCGCGGAGCGGTTCGATCAGGTGGTCACCCCAGATCGCGGTGGCGATCTTCTTCTCGCGCAGGTGCCCATAGATCCGGTTCAGGTCCGCCGCGAACAGTTCCGTGGCGTCCTTCCCCCGGCAACGCGGGCAGACGCCCAGCGGCATGCGCCACTCGTCGTGGCCGATGTGTACCATCGTGGGCTTGATCACCTCGATAAACTCGTCGAGGACATCGAACAAAAGGGGATAGACCTTCGGTTCCGAAGGGCAGTAAGTGTCGGGCCACTCCGCTTCCTGGATCTCGGCCAACTCCCGATGCCGTGTCAGCAGGTAATAGCTGTGGGTGAGCGACGGGATCTCGGGTATTACCTCGATGTGGTGCTTCCTGACGAACGCAACCAAACCGGCCACCTCGTCCTTTTCGAGCACTCCGCCATCGGCCGTGTCGGCGTTGGCGGAATCCTGGTACTGGCGTCCGGGCCCCCACGAGCGGTCGCGCCGGGTGTAATTGAGGTCTTTGCCGAGTTCTATCCATCCGGCGTTCAACTCCGGATGGGTATCAAGCCGCATCGCGGCGTTCACTTCCAGGATCATGGTGTTGTACTTGTAAAGGGCCATGAAGTCCCGGACAAAACGTTTGAAGAATGCGATATTGCCGTGCCCCGGCAGGTAAAGCTTGATGCCGCGGAACGGCTTGAAAGGCCAGTCCCGGATGAGCGTGCCCTGGGCGCGCACGCCGCCAGGCGTTCGTGCGATCAGTTGCCGCAGCGATTGTAGACCGTAGAACGCACCCGCATCGTCGGCGCCAGCGATAATGGCCCTGCTTCGACCCACATCGAGCACATACCCTTCACGCTCTGCAACGAGGTTTGGATGATTTTCCCGCGCGTACTGCTGGACGAGGGGATTGGTGACGGAACCCATCAAAATGAAGGAACGACGGTCCCGCAAGCCCGCCACCCGCTCAGTCCGGAGCGCCAGCCCGTAGCGATCGCTCAATTCGGCCGTGAGAAAGCGGGCGAGGGAAATGTCCTCGGCCGACGGACGCTCCGGGAGCAGGATCGGAACGGATTCGTTCAATGCGAGTGCTTCACCGGTGCGCGTTTCGATGTGCCGCGGCGTCGGGAACACCGCGGGCGAACTCGAAGCGCAGAGGCTGCGCACGCAGGTTAGAACCACCGGCAGTATCAGAGCTGGGAGTTTCATGGAATTATGACCTCGATTCTGTGCGGCGATACGACTGACGATACGGCCCCCGGGCCCCGTGAGCGACTCGGCGAGATGTGCCTAGAATGGTTGCGCCCGTCCTGTCAGGCCGTATGCACACCAAATGATGGCTTCCGTGTTTGCCACCTGCCACGGGTGAAGTCCGGGCACACCACCGGAGCACTGCCTTTGGCGATGGACTCCTGGGAGAGGGGGATGATCGAAGTCATGAGAACCGAATCGTAGACGTCGATCGGTGGCGGCGTCCTGTTTCTAACGGACTTCACAAATTCCCGTACCACCAGGTAATCGGCGCCGCCATGGCCCCCGTCCGGTGAATCGGTTGGGATGCTCTTCCACAAGCCGTGCCCGAACTTCGCCTGGTATGGATCGAAGGGCTCCCATCTTTCGCCCTTTGTTACCCCCTCCAGATAAACGGCGTTGTGCTCGTGGGAGTACAGACCCAGGGTGCCCTGGATAAGCCAGCGGTTGTCATAGGGCCGGGGCAGCTGCATGTCGTTGTTGACCACGATGGTATTGCCCTTGTGCGTTTTGATCACCGTGGTGACGATGTCGCCCTGCAGGTATTTCCGGTTTGCGGACGGATGATTCGCACCGTATCTTCGGCTGAGCCCGCGGTATATGCCGAGAGGCCGGCTTGCGGTCGTGGTTGCGTAGGCGAAGTAGTCGCCGCAGTTGAGATCCATCCAGCTCATGGCTGGTCCGATCGCGTGCGTGGGTTCGGGGTTGGCGTTGCGCCTGGTCAGGAACTCGCCGCTCCACTTCGGGTAGCCCTTCTCGTCGAAGTACCAGTAAATGCAGTCGTGTGAATAGGCGCAGTGACAGTGGACGATTTCCCCGAGCAAGCCCTGCCGGATCATGTTGAGCACCGCAAGGTTGTCCTCGCGGTAACACCAATTCTCCAGCATCATGTATGGGATCCCGGTCTTCTCGTGCGTGTCGACCAGGCTCCAGCATTCCTCGAATGTCAGGGCTGCCGGCACCTCGCACGCGGTGAACTTGCCGGCCTTCATGCAGTAAACGGCCATGACCGTGTGCCATTCCCAAGGGGTTGCGATGACCACTGCGTCAAGGTCATCGCGTGACATGAGTCGCTCGAAATCATGTTCGTTCCGGGAGTAGCCCTCCGGCTTGGGCCGTTCCGACCGCTGCACCATCTCCTGGCCCGCGGCCAGATGCTGCACGTCGATGTCACAAAGCGCGGGGATGCTCACATCCTTCATGGAGAGCATCAGCCGAAGCAGGCTGCTGCCGCGATTGCCCACACCGACCATGCCGATTCTGACCGGATTCTCCGCTGCCGTACCCACCGGCACGAGAGCGGCTGCGGCAACCCCGAGAAATCTGCGCCGATCTATTCTACTGTCCATCAGTCACCTCCGCGGCACAATCAGACCCTGCCTGAATCTGGCGCGCCGGGGGGCCGGCTTGTCAACAGAAAATCTGCCTGGGAACGGGGCAGAAAACTCCCCGACATTTGATTCTTTTAATTATGAGGCGTACATCATCGGCCAGCTCGGACTGTAGCCGGGCGTGGATGTCTGGTCCGACCCTGGCCTCAGAAGCATTATTGCCAGGATGCGTGCGGACATTGCTGCACGCGCACTGGTCACCCCGCGATACTCGGGCATCTGCATGGCGCTTTGGGCGGCAACCCTGGATCGGTTATGATGAGCCACGGTCTGAGGCCGTATGCTGGCCTCACCGGGCAATGGACAGCGGAGAAACCTAAGACTCGAGGGTTTTGTTGCGCTTCAAGGAACAACAGAGCCGGAACATCAGCGACAGCAGACAACCGGGAGACACGTTATGCCATATAAGGGAGTGCTGGACGACATTCGGGCCTGTGTGGCCTTGAAGAAACCCCGACGGATTCCTGTTTTAGCGATGAGCGAGGAGTTCGACGTCAAATGGTACGGCAAGTACACCTACGAAGAGGCGATCCAGAGCGCCGACAAACTGGTGGAGGTGTGGAGCGCCGCGGTGCGCGAGTTCGACTACGACTGGGTCTGGCTGCAGATAGACGACTGTATCGAGTTCGAGGTGCTGGGTGTCGGCTGTGTCGGCGAAGGTAACATCCTGCGTGCAACGCATCATTACCTGCCAGCCACACAGGAGACGTTGAAAACCCTGAAGCTGCCCGACCCTTTGCGCGACGGCCGTATGCCGGCCAAACTGGAGGCGTTGCGCCGGTTCAAAGCCGAATTCGGCGACACCGTATGCGTCATAGGGAGCAATGCCGCACCTTATTCCTCGGCCGGCTTACTGTACGGACTGGAAGCACCCATGCTCCTGATGTATGAGGACCCGAAGCTGTTGCGCGACACGATGGACTTTTTTGTGGAACTTCAGTCGCGCTGGAGCGTGGCGCAGATCGAGGCGGGTGCCGATGCCATCTGGCTGGGAGACTGCAACGCTTTTTCCGGCTTGCTCTCTCCTGCTCATTACAGGGATTTCGCGGCCGAGCCTTGCCGCAAGGTCATCCAGGCTTGTCAGAAGGCCGGTGGGATGGTGTTCCTCCATAACAGCGAAATCTCGCTGCCGCACATCGAACTGGAGTTTGAGCTGAAACCGGATGTCGTCAGCGTCGGACCCGGCGCCGATATGGACGCCGTCCTCCGCGCGGCGCGCGGAAAGACCTGTGTGATGGGCAATGTCGATCCTATTGAAGTCCTGATGCGGGGGACCCCGGAGCAGGTGGAAAAGGAGGTCGAGCGTATCATGACAATCGGCCGGCAGACTACGGGCTTCATGCTGGACAGCGGTGAGATGATCCCGCGCGACGTGCCGGTGGAAAACATCCGTGCCCTGATGCGCCGTGGCCACGAGCTGGCGCTGCAATAGCCAGATCAACGGCGCCGTGCGCCTGGCAGGCATCCTCGATCACGAAACGGTCGGGCTTCCGGGCGTGAAGGCAGAGGTAATCACTTCATCTGCGCGACGGCAAGCTCACGTCTAAGGCGAACTGGGTTGTCATCCATTTACACCACTCTGTTGCAGGGGTGATGTACCCACCTCGCGTCTTTGTGGAAACCGATTTCGTTCCCGGTTCTTGACCCGAGCCTCGTACGGTCCGTAGCGGGCGCACCCAAAAAAACGGGGCCGCAGCCCGTAGCGGACTGCGGCCCATCTGGCCAGTAACTGAACAGCAGGTTTAAAACCGCAGGCGTGCTCTGAATTCGATCATGCGCGCGTTCGCTCTCTCCGCCGCGAAAAATCCATACGTGGATCCGATCACGCCGGCACCTGATGTAGAGATGTCGGATTCCGGCGCCAGGAAGTTGGGGTGATTGAAGAGGTTGCCGATCAGCGTCATGAAGTCGAAAGTTACCCGTTCGCGGATCTTGAAACCCTTCGTGAAGGTCACATTGTGGGTCTGCATCCCCGGTCCTTCGAGGATATTGGCGCCGCTGTTGCCGAATCTGCCGGCCGGTGGATTCACGAAGCAGCTCGTGTCAAACCAGCGCCCGATGGTCCGTTGACCCGGATCCAGGTTGCCATTGCAGACCCGATCGGGATATCCGCCGAAGCTGTTGGTATTCGAGGGATCCGCATCGGAGAAGGAAGGCGAGAAAAACTGGCCTGACTGCAGATAGGCCACCCACGTGATAGTCCATCCGCCGATGATCTTGTCCGCCACAGGGGGGATACCGCTGGCATATCGCCTTCCGATGCCGAACGGCAACTGCCACATGCTGTTCAACACCACCCGGTGCTTGGCAAAGAAATCGCGGTTCCAGACCAGCGGGGCGTAAGGATTCTGGGTGTTCAAAGTGTTATCCATCGCGTGCGCCCACGTCCAATGCCCATTGAACGTTACCCAACCGACGCGGCGGTTGGCCTCGAAGCTCATGGAGTCGTAGTTCTGGGCGCCGTCGTTGCGATACTCGCTGGTGTCGGAAAACTGAGTATACGGCCGCCGGTCGTCGGTGAACGGGATCAGGCTCGGCTCCGGTAGGTTGGTCCCTATGCTGTAGTTCATGTTGCGGTTCCGGGAGCCGATGTAAGAGAGCCGGAGCCCGATGTCCTTGATTTGGTGTTCCAGGCTCAGATTGAACTGGTGGATCTGGCCGTTTTTCGTTTTCATCGGGTAGGCGGTAACGCTCTGCGACGGGATGCCTGCCGAAACCAGGGAGGAGGGGAAGGGATCCGGCATCTGGAACAACGCAATGCCGTTGGTGATCGAGTTGGTGTAGTGTTCGGCGATCTCGAACGGACCTCCGCCATTGACGCGGGTGAATTGACCCAGGAACTCGTTGAAGATCCCGTAACCTCCACGAACGACTGTCTTCTCAGTCAGGCGGTAGGCGAAACCAATGCGCGGCACGAAGTTCTTGTTGTCCGGCTTCGGTACCACGTCACCGGCGACGACCGTTATGTTACTGGGATACAGGGGACTGATCTTGTCCAAGGCACCCTGGGGTACGATGACGTTGCCGGTCGTGGGATCCCAATTCAGCATCAGTCCGTCATCATAGGTTGTTGCACTGAAGCGGTCCCAGCGCAGGCCGAGGTCGAGGGTCAGCTTAGGAGTCACCTTGAATGTATCGGTAATGAACAAACCCAGCTCCTTGGACGACTGGGTCCGATTCACGAGGGGATCCAGCCGGGTACTGGACCTGGGGAGTCCCAACAGAAAGTCGGCGTACGCATCTCCAGTGAAAGAACCGTTGAACGAGAAGCTACCGAAATTCGCATTATCGACTATTTCGCTATAGTAGCCGTACGTTCTGAGCTCTCCACCCATCTTTACCACGTGTTTACCCTTAGCCCAGGTCACGGCGTCAGCCACGTTGAAATTCTTGTTCGGTATGTCGAACCCTCCCCCGTAGGTCGCGAGTTCGCTGTAACCACTGATGTCGAAGACCGGAGATCCGCCGGGCGAATTGACGCCTGCCTTGTTGACACCCTGCAAGCCTATTTTTTGCAACAGTTCCGCGCCGGGGATCGGCTGGTGTCCGTCCAGATTGATGCCGTAGTTCTCCGAATCGCGGTTGCCTCCGAACGTGAAAGAATTGACCAGGGTCGGTGAAAATGTGTGGGTGTCGGTGATGACCCAGGCGTAACTGTGCCGTGTTTTGGTGAAAACGGTCTCAGGGTAATTGCCCGCGAGGATGTACTTAGGCAAGTACATCTGTATCCTGCCATAGAGTGAGTTCTTCTCCGACAGGCGGTGGTCGACACGAGCCGAGAAAACGTCCGCATAGTACTGGTCGTCGGGGTAGGGATGCGTCCAGGTAAAGTTGTCCACGGGAACAGTTGGGTCGCCGCGGTTCGGAGCAGGAATCAACAGATCCTGAGTGGCCTTGGCGACACTGCTGATTCTCGAAGCCGGAATCCGGTTTCCCGTGAAGGGCGAGCCTGTCAGCGGATCAATAATGGTTCCAAGTGCCGAAAAATCCCCCTCCCGCATCGCGTTGGTGGGCACGTTATTCAGGTGAAAGGAGTGTGACGGAACACGCTCGGCGTTCCACATGGCGTAGAAAAAGGTCTTGTTCTTGATGATCGGGCCCGAGACCCCCATGTTGAACGTGTGGTAGAGAACCGGTGTTTTCTGATCTTCGAAGAAACCCCGCGCAGCGAACGCCGAGCTGCGGTAATAGTAGGAACCATCGAAATGATAGTCGTTTGTACCGCTCTTGGTGATGGTGTCGAAGTAGCCCACGCGCGCGTAATCGGCAGTGTTGTTCACCACGACTGCCTTGACTTCGGCCACAGACTCCATGTTGACGGTCTGGCTGTTCATCGTCTCTTCTTTCACACCGTCCGAGCCCATGTGGACCTGTGCGCCGCCCTGCCCTGCGAATCTCGGCGAGCCCCAATCGCCAGGTTCCCTCTGGACGTCCGGCAAGACAGCCAGGACGGCATAGGTACCCGAGAAGGCGTTGCCTGGGATCGGCAAACTCGCATACTGTTCTGCGGCTTTGAAATCCGATGCGATTTTCCCCTCTTCCGTCTGGATCGCGGCGCCGGACGCGTCCACGGTCACCTCGGTTGTGACCTCCCCACTGCCAGCGTGACATCGACGCGCCGCACCTGGCTGCTCTGCAGCAGAACTCCGTCCACCACAGCCTTCTTGAAGCCGGTCAGCGTGGCCGTCACCTGGTAGGTGCCTGATTTCAGGGCCGGCATCTCGTAATTTCCCTGTTCATCCGTCGTCACGGTGCGCGCCACGACATTGGTCAAAACTTCCCGCGCAACCACACTAACACCAGGCACAACCGCCCCGCTGGTGTCCGTCGCAGTTCCCCGAAGCGTGGAGAGTCCTTCCTGGCAGAAGACAGGCACGGTGAGGAGCGACAACAGCAACAACAGCCCGAGAAACGCTCCGCTGACTTTCTTGATCGGTGTGTGCATTTTGATCCCCTTGGTTTCGGCCTCCGCTCATGGCGGTATGGGTGAACTTGCTGCCAGTATCTTCGCCTTCCCCGCGTCGGTCAAGGCCTTTGAGGTTGCGATTTTGTGATTATAAAACACTAAGATGATGCTTGGCGGCCCGAATTCAGTACGCTTGTGAGCGACGGTGCGCTGCGGCTCGGGAATCGGGTTTGACTCGGGGGGCCTCGACGCTTATGCTGGCGGGAACTTGCCTTCAAACCGTTCCTTGTCCAGCGAAGGAGGACGCAATGCGGAACACGACCCGACGCCAGTTCTTGACGACTGCGGCGGCCGGCGCGGCGACGCTTTCGATTGCCGCATCGAGCCATGCGCGCATCCGGGGCGCGAACGACCGGATTTCGATAGGCATCATCGGGTGCGGCGACAGGGGCTCCGAAGCCCATATGCCCGGCGTGAACCAGTACGCCAAAGAACAGAATATCGAGATCACGGCGGTGTGCGATCCGTGGCGGGTCCGGCGCGAGCTGGCTGCCGCCAAGGCGAAGCAATGGTACGGTCGCGACGTGCGCCAGTTCGTGTCCTACAAAGACCTGCTGGCGCTGGATGACGTCGACGCGGTCATGATCGCGTCGTGCGACCACCAGCACACGACCCACCTCGAGGCTGCGGCGAAGGCGAAGAAGGACGTCTATTGCGAGAAGCCGCTGGGCAAGGCCCTCGAGCCGCTCAAGGCCGCCGTCGACGCGGTCAAAACCAACAACGTGGTCTGCCAGGTGGGCACGCAGCTGCGCAGCATGAGCAGCATGACGGGCGCGAAGGCGCTGGTTCAATCGGGCGCGCTGGGCAAGATCTCGCGGATCGAACAATGCCGCAACTCGAACGCACCCTATTGGTATCACTACATCAAGGACGTTCACAAAGAGGACGTGGACTGGAAAGAATTCCTGATGGACGTGCCGCCCATGCCATTCGATCCGGTCCGCTATTCGGGGTGGTACGGCTACCGGGAGACGTCTGACGGACCGGTTACCGGATTCGGCAGCCATTACCTGGACTTGGTCCACTACATCGCCGGCGCGTCGTTTCCGGTCAGCGCCGTCTGCCTGGGCGGCGTGTACACGTGGAAGGACAAGTACAACTTCACGTGTCCCGATCACGTGCAGGCCGCGTGGATCTACCCCGAGGGATTCATGGCGACCTATTCGTCCAATTTCGGCAACGCCAGCGGCAGCACTTTCCGGATCCTGGGGGACCAGGGCGCCCTCGACCTCCTGAATTGGGACAAGCCGGTCTTTTCGACCGAGGGGGCGAAGGAGGGTACAAAGGAGCTGAAGAAAGACGTGGAACCGGTTGAGCACCCCGAGCACTTCCTGGACTGGCTGCAGTGCCTGCGGTCGCGCAAGACGCCGAACGCTTCGATCGACGCCGGGTACCAGCACGCGGTGGCGTGCCTGATGGCCGTCCGCGCCTTTGATACGGGCCGCCGCCAGGTATACGATCCGAAAACGCGTGAGATTCGCGAAGGGTAGGCGGGACCAGGTATACACACGTATACCGTATACAGAGGAGGACCATCCGTGAAATCAAATCGTGAAATGTCGCGCCGCCAGATCCTGAAGGGGGCGCTTGTGGCAGGCGCTTTCGGCCCTCAGATCGGATCCGCGCTGGCCAGGCCCGCCCGGGGATTTCAGGTCGGCTGCTACACCCGGCCATGGGCAAAACACGAGTACACCGTCGCGCTCGACGCGATCGCAGAAGCTGGATTCAAGTATGTCGGCCTGATGACGACGAAGTCGCCGAATAACCTCGTCATCTCCGCCGAAACCACGGTGGACGAGGCTCGGAAGGTCGGCGAAGAGTGCAGGAAACGCAACCTCGCCGTGCCGTCGCTGTATGGGGGCGACATCCCGGTGGCGAAGTCGCTGGAAGCAGGTGTCGCAGGGCCTCCGGCGGCTCATCGACAACTGCGTGGCCGCCGGCGCGGGCAACCTGATGATGGGCGGGGTGGGCGATCCGCAACTGGAGACGACTTACTACAAGGCCGTCGGCGGAATGCTGCCCATACGCTGCCGAGAAAGGGATCGGCATCAGCGTGAAACCGCACGGCGGGACCAACGCGACCGGCCCGCAGTGCCGCAAGCTGATCGAATCGGTCGGGCCAAAAGAATTTCGGCCTGTGGTACGACCCGGGGAACATCTTCTACTACTCGGATGGGAAACTCGATCCCGTCGACGATTCGGCGACCGTCAACGGGCTCCTCGTCGGCATGTCGGTAAAGGATTTCCGGATGCCGAAAGACGTCGAACTGACGCCCGGCACCGGGATGGTCAAATTTCCCGAAGTGATGTCGCGCCTGAAGCGGGGCGGTTTCACCGGCGGCCCGCTTATCATCGAGTGCCTGGCTCCCGGCGATCTCCCTCAGTTGCTGTCCGAAGCAAAGAAGGCACGCTCATTCGTCGAGAGCCTGGTCGCGGGTCTCGCGTGAAAGCTATGGAGTGCGGCGGCTCGACGCCGGCCTTCACCGCCGGAATTGCGGCATATTGGAAAGAGCGCCATGTATCTTTCGTGGAAAATAGGGCGGCGCCCAGGCGCCGCCCACAAAGCGGCGTCGAGCCGCCGCACTCCATATGAACACACGAAAGCGGCGAGACGTGTCACAGCAGCGGTAGCTTGACCGGGGAACGGGTGCGGTAGCACTCCTGCGCGGCGAACACGACCTCGTGGGTCAGGATCGCATCCTCCAGGTTGCAGTGGGATTCCTTATCCGACTGGAGACACTCGACGAAGTGGTCCATCTGTCCCTGGAACGGATGGTGCGACACTTCCGCGGAATCCGGCAACACGGCCGGGATTTGCACCCAACCGTTCTGTCCGGGATACTTGTGTGACCAGACCCTGTTGTCGCGAATCGTCCCCTTGTCGCCGAAGATCTCGATCGGGAAGGTGTAGGGCATCACGCAGTCGAAGTTGACCGTCACCTTGCCGAGCGCGCCGTTGGAGAACTTTACCAGCGCGACCTCCAGGCCGTCGTACTCGAGAGGCCGCGCTTCGTGGAACTCGTTTGTGAAGTAGTTGAATTCCCGGGGGACTCCCTTGCGCCATCCCCCCGAATACGCAAACACCTCGACCGGCCTCGCGGCTTCGAACTCTCCCGGGCCGGCGAACCACCGCAGGGCATCGACGGCATGACAGCCGCCGACGAGAAGGGCGCTGACCCCGGTCGAAGCCTTCCGGACATCCTCGAATCCGCTCCACCAGCCGGCCACGTGGTGCTCGTAATCGGTCTCGACGAAGTAGACCTTCCCGAGAGCGTCGTCTGCCATCATGGACTTGATCGTCTTGAACAGCGGGTTCCAGCGCAGGACGAAGCTCACGATGGTCCTGACTCGCGCCTCGCGGACCGCGTCCCGCATCTGCCGCAGCTCGTCGAGCGAGTTGCCGACCGGCTTCTCGATCACGAGGTGCTTCCGGGCGGCGGCCGCGGCGAGAACGTTCTCGCAGTGGATGTGTTGAGGCGTGCAGACCGAAACGATGTCGACTCCGTCGTGTCTCAGCGCGAGGTGGAAGTCGTCATAGATCCCGATGCCCTTCAGTCCGGCCTCGTCGGCCCGGGCCTGGGCGCTGGTCCTCTTGAGGCTGGAGATCGCGACGACTTCCGTGTGCGGGTTACGGGTAAAGGCGGCAATGTGCTGCCCTGAAACCCACCCCGCGCCGTGAACGAGCACTCCGTACTTCCCGTCTTTCACAGGGCACCTCCATCCTGACCGCGCCTTGTCACTGAACAGGTCTCAACACATCGATGGACGGGAACGGGTCGCCTTTCTTGTAGCCGCGCACCACGCGGGGAACCCGCACCTGCATCGACCTCCAGTACTCCGCCTCGGCATCCCACCGCGCCAGCGCGGTACCCAGGCGATACGAAGTGCTCTCCTGCAGCCAGGCTTCGCGGTACTCTTCCCGCAGTTCCGTGATCAGATCCGTGAGGTCCGCCAGCATGCCGTGATCCTGCGCGGCGATCTGCGTGCTCAGGTAAAAGCTCACCAGTTCGGGTTCCGGGTTGCCCTTCAGCTTGCGGAAGTAATCTGCCCATTCGGTCGCATACAGGCTCTTCATGCCGAGGTAGTCGAACATGCGGGCGCCCAGCAGAAGGCTCTGCAGCGTGACAGGATCGCCCTGCATCTTCAGCGCGCGCTGCAAGCGGACCTGGGCGCTCTCGGCCAACAGGCGGGCTTTGCGCAAGTCGTCCCGGTTCGCCTCCAGGCGCTCCAGCCGGGCCGGGTCGAGCGGGTCCGCCCAGAGTTGATGAATCGTGGGCCCGCCGAGGGCTTTCGTGAAGATCTGTTCGGCGCTCGACAAGTTCCTCCAGGGCAGGCGCGACCTCCGCGGCGACCGCGGCAGGATACATCTGGCTGCAGTACTCGTCGAAATAGGTGCCGGCGTCGACGGCCTCGGGCTGCCAGCCTGCGACGCCGCTCAGCGCCAGGCCGGGCAGGGACATCCGGTAAATCGTCTGCGCGCTGTCGGTCCAGCCCGTGTTCAGGATCCCGAGCGTGTTGTACTTCTTCCCGGTCCCGAGCAGCCCGTTGATGTTCTTGAACGTCTTGTGGTAATCCGGGAACACCTCGTTCCAGTTCCAGACGCCCGGGGCGGATACCGTAGGAATGTTCATCTTCGCCAGCGGCTCGAGGTAAGGCACGAAGTCGGGCCGGTCGTCATAAACCCACGGCACCGCGATCGTGCCTTTGGGCAACTCGCCGATCAGTTCGGGGTGTTTCGAGAAGATGCGCGCGCCGCTCAGCATATCCGCCCAGAACATGAGGCGCTTGTTGTATTTCTGCGCCTGCCCCGCGACGTGACGGAGCACGTCGATGTAGATCCTGAACGGGTCGCTCCCTTCGGTGGTGCCGATCTTGCCCAACGCCCACGGCTCGTCGAAGCCCACGTGGTACCAGGGGCTGGGGAAGAGCTTAGCGGTCTGCTCCACCCATCCATCCAGCACTTGCAGGACTTTCGGGTTGCGCGGGTCGAACTCGCCGCCGTAGCGCGGCAGGGAGAGGTCGGAAAACTGCTCGACGCGGAACAGGTCGTGCAGGTGGCCGTAGAGTTCCAGGCAGGGCACGACGTCGACGTGGCGCTCGCGGGCGTAGTCGATGACGTGTCGGATCTCCTCGCGACTGTACCGGCCTTTCGGGTTCACCAGCGCATACCCGTCCAGCTCGATGGTGGCTTCGGAATAGAAGTAATACTGATTTGCCTTGAACCTTGCCAGGTGATCGATCTGGCGTTCGATCTCGGATACGCGGAGCAACTGGCCGTGCCCCAGGTCCATCATGAAACCCCGATAGGCCAGCGTCGGCCAGTCGCGAATCTCGGCGGCCGGGAGAACCGCCTGACTCCCCGCACCCTCGACCATCTGCAGCACGGTTTGAATTCCGTAAAACAAGCCGGCGGAGGACACAGCGCGGATTTCGACGCCGCCCGGCACGATCTTCAGTGAATACGATTCACGCGATTCCGGCCCGGGGCGTTCGTCCGCGAGGGGCAGCGCCGCGACATCGCCCGTGCGGGTCAGCACGATGGCAGGACCGGGCGCAGCGACCTCCTGGACCGGCACGAGCGTCTGCGCGATCGCCGACAGCCTGGAGGAGAGTTGCTGGGCGGCAAACCGGTCCTCGGCGCTGGGATTCGATCCGAAGCGAATGGAAAGGCCATTGACCGCCATTGTCCCGGTCCCATACCGCACTGATTGCGGATGCGGCAGGAGCGCGTTGTGGGCGGCATTGGCAGCCGGTGCCAGAAACATCAGCCAACAGAGAACCTGCCTCATCGGGTTTCTTCCTCCGATCGGTTGGATATAAGAGAAGACCATGCAAACGCTGCCCGACTCTATGTCTTTTGTCGGACAGGTGTCAACCTGCTCTGTCATGAACGGTCCTGAGCTGCGATTGAAGCAACTCAGGGCTTGAAGCCCGGGGCCGGGGTGCCGCCGCCTTCGCGCAGATCGAGCAGGATGTCGGTCTTCTGGATGCTCCACGATTCCTGCGCGCTGCTCGGCCAGATCACGAGCAGGCCTTCCGGAGGCGCCGCCCGCAGATCTTCGTCGGTTCCCAACCCGAAATGGACCCGGGGATCGTTCGCGCTGAGATAGCTTCCATCTGCGGCCACGCGGCGCCACAATGGGGGCCGTCCTTTGCGCAGGAGGGCGACCCGGGCGCCGTAGGCATCCCGGTTAACGGTGCTCCCCCGCAGGCGAACCTCCAGGAAGTGGTTGAGATTGCCGACCTGGTTAAGGAGAAGGCGAGCGGGTCCGTTCGCGTTACTCACCGCGATATCGACGTCCCCGTCATTATCGATGTCGCCGAAAGCAGCCCCCCGGCCAACCCCCGAGAACTCGAATGCCGGCCCGGCCTCGGCAGACACGTCGCGGAACACCTTGCCCTCGTGGTGGAACAGCTGGCTCTTCTGATCGTACGGGAACGGCTTGCCCCGAAGCGCCTCGATCATTCTCACTTCGCCATTGGCGACGAAAATATCCAATCTCCCGTCGTTGTCGTAATCGAACCAGAGGGTGCCGAATCCCGTGTAGGGCACGGTCGAGCTACCCAGGCCGAAGAGGGTCGTCGCATCGCGGAACATTCCCTTTCCCTGGTTCTGATACAGCATGTGGGTCTCGCCCATGATGTTTGCGATGAAGATGTCTTCGTCGCCGTCGCCGTCGAAATCCCCCGCCGTCACGCCCATTCCCGCGTGCTCTTTGCCCAGCTCGTCATAGGCGACGCCCGCCACGAGCGCCTCATCTTCGAAGGTGCCGTTGTGCCTGTTGATCCACAGCTGATTGGGAGTCTTGTCGTTGGCGACGAAGATGTCGATCCAGCCGTCGTCGTTGAAATCGCACCAGAGCACTCCGAGCCCATTCCCGTAAGCCGTGCTGGTTCCGGCCCTGCTGGTTACGTCGACAAAGTGCCCGCGACCGTCGTTGCGATAAAGCTTGCTGGGGATGGGGCGATAGTCCCCCGGGCCGCAGTACTCGCGTCCGCCCGCGTAGCCCGTACACTGCTTGCCGGCCTGAACCCGAAAGGAGTTGTAGCGTGCGACGAACAAGTCGAGAAACCCGTCTTTGTCGTAGTCTACAAAGGCCGCGCTGGACCCGAACGACTCGTCTTGCGGGAGAGCTTCCTTGCTGACATCGGCGAAGGTGCCGTCCCCGTTGTTGTGCAAGAGCATGTCCCGGCCGTAGTACGTGACGTACATGTCGGGGCGGCCGTCGTTGTCGTAGTCCCCGACCGCCACGCCCATCGCGTACCCCCCGTTTCCGGCCACACCCGCTTTGTCCGTGACGTCCGTGAACGAAAGCTTGCCGGATGGGATCAGGTCATTGCGGAACAGCCTGTTGCCGGGGAAGTGCTCCGCCGGCGGGGGGAAAAGGGAGTCTTTGAGAGCCTTTGTCTTGTCGAGGATTGTGCCCTGCAGGATGTACACGTCGAGATCGCCGTCCGCGTCGTAGTCCAGGACGGCAATCCCCGAACCGAAAATCTCCGGGACGAAGTACGAGCCGGTGGCCCCGATAAAATGCCGGAACCGGAGTCCGGTCTCCTCCGCCACGTCCTGAAACGGCACCGCCGTCCCGCGGGCGCGTCCCGCGCCCGCGAGGGTCGCTGCCCACAGGACCATGAGGCTGAGGAGGGCGTGTACAAAAGGCCGATTGCAGCGAGATTCCGCGGACCACGTGTTCAAGGGCGGTGGACCTCCGAAGCCAGCCTGTCGATGTCCCGTTGAAGCTGCGAAACCATCTCCTGCATCCGGAACGTGAGTGCGCGTTGCTTTGCCTCGCGAAGGAAGTGCACGGCCCGTTCCCGGTTACCCCCCTGCTCGTAGGCGATGGCGACGGCCTGCAGGCAGACAGGAGTCCAAGCGTCCTCCACCTTGGTCGTCTCGAGCAGGTGCTGGATTGCCTCCTTCACCTGCCCTCCACGCAGCAAGTTCCTTCCCAGGAAGTAGTGGGCCTGCCGGTTCTTGGGATTCACGTCCAGGGCACGCCGGTAATGAGCCGCAGCATCTGCGCACTGTCCCAGTTCGTCAAGCGTGAGACCAAGCTGGATGTGCGCCTCGGGATAGTTCGGGTTGACCTCGAGAGCTTTCTGGAACAGCCCTGCAGCCTCGGTTTTCCTGCCCTCCTGCAACAGGCAGAACCCCCAGTTGTAATAGCTTTCGACCCAGCCCGGGTCCAGTTCGACCGCGGCGTGGAAATGCTGCTCAGCCTTCTCGGGCTGATTCAGCTGGCCATAAAGCGCGATGAGGTTTATGTGGGCCATAACAAGACGGGGATTCACCTCGAGGGCGGCCTCGAATTCCTGGATGGCCTCATGGGCCTTGCCTTTCTGGAACAGGGCGGAAGCCTGCGCAAAACGGGTGAGGCCTCCGGAATAGAGGGACGTCACCTCGTCCATCAGGGCATCTTCGGAAGGCTGCTTGAGCTCTTTCAGGGCCTGGTAGCGCTGGAGGTGTTGACGAGCCTTCGCCATGTCACCGGCGTTTCTGTAAGCCATGCCGAGGCCGTAGTGGGCGGCGGCGTAGTTTGGGGCGATCTCGCAGGCCCGGCCGTAGGAACCGATGGCAGCCGGCCAGTCCGATTGTGCCGCGAGTACCTGCCCGAGGCCCAAGTGAGCTGTCGCGAGATGCTTGTTCTGCGCGATGACCGAACGGTAGATCTTCGCACTTTGTTCGGCGTCTCCGGAGTCCAGCAACAGCTGGGCCAGCCGGATCCGGGCAGGGGCATAGCCCTCGTCGATCTTGAGGGCGTCACGTACATGGGCCAGGGCCCGGTCATGCTTGCCAAGCGCCGTTTCGACGATGGCCAGGTAATACGGCCAGCGGAACGAGCGGGGATCGAGCCCGCGGGCGCGAAGATAGCAGGTGTCGGCCAGCTCGTACCTGCCGTAAACGTGAAACATCATCCCCAGTTTTCCGACGGCAGCGGCATCATTGGTTCTCTTGCGCGCTTCGTCGTAGATCCGGCTGATCTGGTCCCTAACCGCCGGTTCGAAGTCTTCCAGGTTGATCCGCTCGGCGGGCACAAGATCGGGGAGCAGCTGTGCCTGGGCGGCCGCATCCGCCGTCGCGGTCAGCGACGAGCAGAACGCAATTGCCGCGGAAAGCAGGATTCCCCGCCACTTGCCTCGCCGAAACATCGGTTGTGACCTTCCTTAATTCACACAGGCTGCACGAAGCAGGCCCCGTCGGGGGCGGGCGGGACGTGCCTTCGCAGCGGATAATCCTGAGTGCGTCAGCTCCTCAGCCTTTCTTACGCTGCACCGCAGCGCAGAAGTCGGACATGAGCGGGTGCATCGGCGGGCAGAACGGGCGCGCGCCGAGTTCATCGGCTTTGGGGCAGATTTGTCGTCGACCCGTACTCCTGGCTGAGCACGGCCATCAGCCCATCCCGTTTCGATCCCGCCCATCCGCGAGGAACGAGCACGTTGTAGTGGTAGTAAACGGGTTCACATCCGACCTCCACTCCATGACCCCCGAGTTTCGCGCCCAGGACTGGTTCCACCGTAGCATGCAAGATTCCAATTGCCAACAGGCTATGTCGGCCGACTAAAGCCGGGTTGAGCCGGTCGCCGGATGCCCCCGAATTAGCGTATGGCCCTGAGCGTCGACAGCGTGGACGCACATCCCGTTCGGCATCCGGCAGTCTGATATAATATCGCCTACTCAATCTGGAGCTGACGACATGGCCGACTTTGACAAGCTCGCGATTAACGGCGGCCCGAAAGCGGTAACCCGGAAACTCACCGGCTGGCCCAGGTTCGACGAGAAAGCGATCCGGGCCGTGGAGGAAGTCCTCCGGTCCGGAAAGGTGAATTACTGGACCGGCCGGAAGGGCATGGAGTTCGAGAACCGGTTCGCAGAATGGCAAGGCAGCCGGTACGCGATCAGTGCTGCTACGGGGACTGCCGCGCTGCACGTGGCCCTTTCGGCCCTCGGGATCGGGCCGGGAGACGAAGTCATCGTGCCCAGCTATACCTTTATAGCCACCAGTTTTTCGGTAGTACAGGCAGGGGCGATCCCGCGCTTCGCGGACGTCAATCTCGAAGACCACTGCATCAGCGTGGAGTCCGCCGAGCGTCTCGTGAGCGACCGAACGCGTGCCATAATGCCCGTCCATCTCTACGGCAATGTTTGCGACATGGATCAGATCCGCGCATTCGCAGGGAGACACGGCCTCTTTGTCGTTGAGGACAACGCCGAGGCTTTCGGAGGTTCCTACAAGGGCAGGAAGACGGGTACGCTCGGTGACGTCGCCGGATGCAGTTTTTGCCAGAACAAAACCTTCACCACTGGCGGCGAGGGAGGAATGGTCACCACCGATAGCGAGGAACTCGCCTGGCGCGCGCGCAGTTTCCGCGATCACGGCTATGACGTCCAGGAGCGTCTGAGCCTGCTGGAACTGGAACAGAAGCTGCCCTACATCCACAACATGGTAGGGTGGAACTACCGCATGACCGAAATGCAGTCCGCGATTGGCCTCGCTGAGCTGGAGCGCATGGACACATGGAACATGCCCACGCGCCGGCGCAATGCCTATGTACTCATCAATGCCCTCAAACAGCTGCCTGAGGTCCGCTTCTTCCCAATCGACACCGAGGAACGGCGTAACGGCTGGTACGTCCTCGCGTTCTCGCTCAACCTCGAGGATATGGACTGCACGATCCAGCAGTTCGTGGACGCCGCGGGCGCCGAGGGAGCACCGTGCTGGAAAGTATTTTGGCCGCAATGTCACACCGAACGGGCTTTCCAGGAACACAACTCCTTCGGAAGGTCCGGCTTCCCGTTCAGGTCCCGGGAGTACACCAACCCGGACAACGTCGCCTACAGCAAGGTGGAGGTCCCGAACGCCCTGTGGCACGAGTCGCATACCTTCACCTGTTTCGCCTACCCGACGTTTGGCGAAGAGGACATGGAGCAGATTGCCGGCGCCCTTACCAAGGTCATCAAGGCTTATGCGACGAAGAAATGCCATGTCTAGCCGGATCGCCCGGGAGTGATCGGGTTCCGCGGGATCGCGCGGTGTCGTACCGGGTTCTCTTTCAATGCCGCCGCTCTCAACCGCGAGGTCGCCCATCGATACGGCCCGCGCTTGCATCGGGGCGTCGGTGCGCCGGGTTCTTTGGAGTGCGGCGGCTCGACGCCGCTTTGAGGTCGGTGCCTGGGCGCCGACCTTCGGCGAATGCCAAGGGATCCAGGTGAGCCAAGCGTCGGTGCGCCGGGGCCTGTTGGAGTGCGGCGGCTCGACGCCGCGGGAGCGGCGTGGTAAAGGTCGTCAGGGGCACGAGGAACAGGCTGATGCCGTCGATGAACGGATGATCTCGGCGTTGCGCCGCACATCGCCCCCTGGATGCTTTCGATCGGGGCCGGCTCGATACCGGCCCGCCGACAGCCTGCCTCTGTTCGATTCGGACACGGGAACAGTCTACATCTTAGCCCCTGATCTGCACCACATGGTCTTCTGGAATTTCCTCATCCGGGAACAGAAGTGGCGCCTCGATCTTCCAGAGAACTTTTCCTGAAGGGTCGAATTGCTGAGATCTGATTCGGGATAACCAGCGGGCCCCGCTCCGATCGCGGGGATTGCGCATTGTTTTTCTTATCCACTAAGGAAAATCCGCTACTTGTACGAGCCCGGTCGATGTTCGTGTTTATTGCAGCCTCCTGGCAATGTTCAGCTCAAGGTTGAATCCCGGAAAAGCGCCTTCCTGCTTCCGACGACTTCCCACTCGGAGGTTCATCATGCATCTCCCGTCTCCCCGACTATGTCAATCACTTCTTGTCGGCGCGCGGCCTTCGCTTCCACAACCCCTACCGATGGTCCGCGCCCTGCCGGATTGCGGAAACCACTTACCGGCGTTTTCCGATGACGATTCCGCGGATCGAGGGGACGCCGGCAGCCGGAGGGTGAGAGCAACCACCCCAGCAGAATGAACCTCGATTCATCGAAGCATGGTGCCCGGAACTTGTGGTACGCAGGCCAATGGAGGGCAAGCCGTAACCCAGTTTCGGCCTGCGCGACTCCGACATTGAAACCACTGGAGTAAATCAGGCAGAATGATTTTACAGTACTGGACCATGACCACTATCGCCACGAAAGCCGCCCTGTCGCTTGTCTTTCTGATTGCCGCTCTGCCGGTTGCCGCAGCCGACCTCAGGATCGGAGCGGCCCGGGTGAAGATCACGCCGGCGCTCGGCACGCCCATGGCGGGTTACTACAGCGAGCGCGCGGCCGCGGGCGTTCACGATGACCTCTGGGCCAAGAGCATCGTGATCGAGAGCGGCGCTGCCTCGGCAGCGCTGGTTGCCCTGGATATCATAACGACGCAGCGCGAGTTCGTGCAGGAGGCGCGCCGGCTGATTCGGGAAACGACCGGCATTCCCGGTGAAAATGTGATGATCAGCGCGACACACGCCCATACCGGGCCGGTCATCAGCGGCGCCTCGGCACGCACCGCCGCTTTCGGCGGGGACGAGGTTCTCGCGGCGGCCTATACGAAGGCGCTTCCGGGCCTGATTGCGGAGAGCGTGAGACAGGCCCGGGCGCAGCTCGCTCCGGCAAAGGTGTTTGCCGGCTTCGGTCGGGAGAACCACCTGTCCTTCAACCGGCGCTTTCACATGAGGGATGGTTCGGTAGGCTGGAACCCGGGCCGGCTCAACCCGAACATCCTGCGCCCGGCGGGTCCGATCGACCCCGCGATACCGGTGCTGTATTTCGTTTCGGGCGAGGGGCAGCCTCTGGCACTCTACGTCAATTTCTCAATGCACCTGGACACCGTAGGCGGTCTCGAAATCTCGGCTGACTACCCCTACACGCTCGCCAACCTCCTTGGCGCGGTTAAAGGGGCGGGCATGCTGACGATGTTCACCCTGGGGACGGCCGGCGACATCAACCATATCAACGTGAGATGGGCGGACCAGCCGAACGGGCATGCCGAAGCTGCCCGGATTGGAACGGTCCTGGCCGGCGCGGTCCTGCACACGTTGCCCCGGCTGGAGGAGGTGCCGGATACTCCGCTTCACTGCCTCAGCGCGACGGTGCAGCTGCCGCTCCCCGAGCTCAAGCCCGGCGACCTGCAAAGGGCGCGCGAGACGGCCGCCCGGCGCGGCAAGGGAGGGAAAGAGCCCGCGTTCCTCGAGGTGGTTGATGCCTTCAAGATCATGGATGTCGACCAACGCCAGGGGCGGCCGCACGAGGTCGAGGTGCAGGTGATCACACTGGGACGCGATATCGCGCTGGTCAGTCTGCCTGGGGAGATCTTCGTCGAACTGGGCCTCGCCATAAAGCAGGCCTCGCCGTTTAAGTACACCGCCATTGCGCAGCTGGCGAACGGCTCGGTCGGCTATGTCCCCACCAGGCAGGCATGGACCCAGGGCAACTACGAGGTCGTGAGTGCGCGCTGCGGCGCCGGTTCCGGCGAGCTGCTGGTCGAAACCGCCTCGCGGCTCCTGCGCCAGGCCGCAGCCCGGCCGTGAGGTCGCGCTCTGTCACGGTGCGTTTTCCGTGCCGCGGTCATACGATCGCGGGACGGCGGCAGACTATTTCTCCGGCACGCTCGGCGTCTGGAAACCGCGGGTTGTGCCAAAAAGGGAGCGACTATGCAAACTGAAATCAGCCGGCGGGACTTTGTCGGGGCGGCGCTTGCGGCTACGGCCATCAGCGGCGCACGTGTCCTGGGTGCCAACGACCGCATCTCGATCGGGATCATCGGGTGCGGCGACCGCGGCCGTGGTTCCCACATCGCGGACATTCTTGCTTTTCAGAAGGAAACCAATGTCGAGATCACCGCCGTATGTGACCCCTGGCGGCAGATGCGCGAACAGGCCGCAGCCCAGGTGAAGGGCGCTTCCGGCAAAGAACCGGTTCAGCACGTGCACTACGAAGACTTGCTGGCGCTGAAGGATGTCGACGCGGTTACGATCGCCACGCCCGAACATCAGCACTGCCCGCAGCTGATTGCCGCCGTGCGGGCGGGCAAGGATGTCTACATCGAGAAACCTCTGGCGATGAACATGGAAGAACTGATCGGGGCGGTGGATGCAGTGAAGGATACCCGCCGCATCGTGCAGAACGGCACCCAGATCCGGAGCCTGCCCCAGGCGCTGGCGGCCCGCGAGTTCATTGCCTCCGGCGGGCTGGGAAAGATCCTGAAAGCCGCCCAGGCGCGCAACGGCGCAGCACCCTACTGGTTGAGATATGGCGAGAGAGCCGTGAAGGAGGACGACGTCGACTGGAAGGCATTTCTGGGCCATTTGCCGCCCCGGCCTTTCGATGCGGACCAGTATGCGTGCTGGTACGGCTACCGGGAGTTCTCGAGGGGCCCGCACACGACCCAGGGCCTGCACTTTATCGACACGGTTCACTTCATCACCGGGGTCGGCGCCCCCAGCCGAGCCGTCGCTCACTTCGGCAACTATCGATGGAAGGATCGCAGGACCGTTCCCGACTCCGTCGAGATGACCTTCGAATACCCGCAGGGTTTCGTTGTGCGTTACGGCCAGTTCTTCGGCAACGGGGCCGGCTGCTACAACAGCATCTACGGGACCCGGGGCACCATCGACTGCAGCAACTGGTCGTGGGACGGGGAATGGCCGGTCAGCGGCGAACATGCCGAGGCGGCGGACCGTGTTGAAAAGGGCACAAAATTGCCTCGCGTGGAGAGCGTCCACCACATGAGGAACTGGCTCGATTGCCTCCGCACGCGCAAGGCCCCGATCGCCCCGATGGAGGCAGGCTACGCCCAGGCCGTGGCCGGCATTATGGCCGATGAGTCCTTCATCCGCGGAAAACGCATGGCCCACGATCCCGTCGCCCGGCGAATCTACGAAGCTTGAGGTGATATTCGCGTTCAGTCGGGCGCGATTCATGGGGGAATGCCGGTTTGCAGCTGCTGCCTTGCCTGGCACGCGCGGTCGGTGGCCGCAACCTGGACCTGGCAATTCTTCGAGTGCTGTCGAGCCTGGGAGGTGAGCTCTAGAACTTACCTCCCAGGCTCCAAGGACTCAAAGAATCCCGAGGAGCGGACCTCGCAGTTGTCCGGCTCGAAAAACACGGCGTTTATTCCCGAGTCCGCCGTGGCCGGCTTTTGTCAGGAACTTCGAAGTTGCTCGAGCAGGCGGATCGCGTTCCGGATATCCTCGAGATGGGACAGTCCCTCCTTGTGCCGGTCGTCCATTTCCTGTTCGAGCGAAACCTCCCGTTCGATGGTCAGAGGTCCCTTATAGCCGATCGCTTTCAAGGTTGCGACAAAGCGGTCGATTCCCACACGCCCATCGCCGAGCGGCGTCTCGGTGCCCAGAGAGCCCGGCTTGTCGGAAGCAGGCCATATGCCGTCCTTGACGTGAACCGAAACAACAAGCGGCGCCAGCACCAGGAGTGCATCGATCGGGTCGCCTGTGCCGTAAAGCACCAGGTTCGCCGGATCGAAATTGATGCGCAGGTTGTCGCGCCCGACATCCTCGATGAAGGCCTTGAGCGCGTGCGCCGTCTCCTGCCCTGTTTCCAGCGCGAAAGTCATCCGCCGCTCGGCCGTGTAATCACAGATCCGGCGCACCATGTCACGGACGGCGATGCGGTCAGGAACCAACGGGTCTTCCGGTACAAATCCGACGTGGCAGGCAAAGCTGGGCACACCCAGCGCGGCCGCCAGGTCGATCACCTGGAGCGTTCGGGCTTCGCGCGCGGCCCTGGTTGCGGGCGGGATAAACCCTACCGTTCTTTGCACGGTCGGGATATCGGCGTAGCTTTCTCCTTCATAGGCCGCAAAGACCGTGGTCACGGCAAAGTCTTCTTCGGCCAGCGCCGCTTTCCACGAGGGCGTCACCTCGTCGATCGGGACTTGGCCGGCGATGCCAAGCTGGCCGCAGCGGAGGCCGAGCGATTTTACCCCGCGCAGTGCAAGGCGGGGATTCCTTTCACCCCAGAACATGAGTCCGATTTCCAGCTCCCTCAAAACGGGCATTTCACCTTTTCTCCCTTCTTCTCCCGGGCGTCGACCATGAGGTTCGTCAGCTTCACGGCCAGCGAGGATTCTGCGGGCAGGCATTGCGCAGGCGGAGCACCGTTCAGGCAGCACGCGAGGAAATATTCCAGCTCCGCCTCATACCCGTCTCTTTCCGGCAGGCAGACCGGTTCTCGCCTGCCGTCGGCCCAGTAGACAGTCATAGGCCGCCCTGCCGAACTGTATTCGACGACGCCGCAATCGCCCACGACGGTGAATTCCATCGAGAACGGATAGTCTCCGCGATGAAACCAGCCGCCGGTGATCGTGACCTGCCCCACGGCCGGGTAATGGAATTCGGAAACAATCGTGTCAATGCCGCCCGCCAGATCCTCGTATCCGGTGGAAGACATCGTCTTCGGCACCCCGAACAGGTGCTGGCTCATATCGACATCGTGTATCAGGAGGTCGAAAATCGCACCACCGCTCTTTTCTTTATCCATCTCCCATGGTCCCCAGGACGGCACTGCAGTTCTCCTTCGGAAGAAGGCGGAGCGTATCACGCCCAGCTGACCCGACTTGACCAGCCGCGACAGTTCACGGTACTCCGGAAGGAAGCGCAATACCTGGGCTCCCATGAGGGTTCGTCCGGCCCGGTCTGCCTCGGCGACCATGCTGTCCGCGTCGTTGCCATTCAGCGCCATGGGTTTCTCGACGAGCACATGCTTGCCCGCTCGCAAGGCCCGGATGGCGACGGTTGCGTGGAGGAACGTCGGCAGGCAGATGTCAACCGCTTCGATGTCCGGGTCGGCCAGGATGTCGTCGATTGACCGGTATTTCCGCACCGCGGAAAAGTCCATGTTCCTTCCCGGCCCGCCGAGATTGCCCTGGATCGAGCTGAGATCGCCGGACAGTCGCGTATCGTTCTTGTCCAGGACCGCGAGGATTTCTGCGTGCGGGATTCTGCTCCACCCTTGCAGATGGGTACTGCCCATGAATCCGAGACCAAGCATTCCGATTTTCATGCCGCCTATCATAAAACAAGAGCGCCCGAACCCGCGATAGGCAACGCAACTGCGGCCGCCTGGCCCGCGTGTGTCGAGGGTGGCCGGCGGCCGGAACGGCGCCCGTTTGCTCACGATAGATCTCCCCACCTACAGCGGCGGCTAGCCTGCAGGAGATTCCCTGGGAGGAGTTCTTCGAGGAGTTCGATAATAACGAGCCGGCGTTGCTGTACCAGGACAAAGTCCAGCGCAAGGCCGGGCGCTTCCGCAAATTAATCAGCCGCGAGAATGAGTTTGAGAGCAAACGGCAGTATACTCGAACGACACAAATGCGGCGTATGCCATGGATCATCCACCCAAAACCCGGACTTCCGTCATGAGCTTTTCGTCCTGTCTGGCTCTCCTCGCAATGGGACTTCTCGTGCCGCGGCCGCTGGCCGCACCGACTCAGTCCGAGCTCGTCGAGCAGGTGCGCACCGCCGAGGCGGCGTTTGCCGAAACGATGGCCCGGCGTGATTTCGCGGCTTTCGCGAGCTTTGTCGCGGAAGATGCCGTGTTCCTCGGCCGCGGCCCGCTGCGCGGGCGCGACGCGGTGCGCGAGGGTTGGAAGACCTTCTACGAAGGCGCCGTCGCACCCTTCTCGTGGAAGCCCGAGACGGTTGAAGTGCTCGCGAACGGGACGCTCGGCTTGTCGAGCGGGCCGGTGTTCGGTCCGTCCGGCAGGCGCACGGGCACGTTCAACTCCGTGTGGCGCCGCGAACCGGACGGAAAGTGGCGGGTGGTTTTCGACAAGGGGTGCCCGGTGTGCAATTGCGGGGCCGGCAAGCCCTGACCGCTGCCTGGGCGGACTATTCCGGCGGTCAATCACCACCCTTCGTACTCTGCCAGCCGCGGCACGGTGAACCGCAGGCTTCCTTCTTTGGTCCCGGCCGACTTCGCGGGCGGGGTACACCCGTGTGCGGATGCCGGCCTCCTCGCCGGCCCCGGGATCACCGCGCGATGTTTCCCCGGCCAACGGATAGGCATGTGAGTCCGGCAGGCCCTGCTCTAATATAAGCGGATGCGAACGTTCCGGTTCGGCCCTGCGCTGCCGCCCACCCGGCCATTCGGCGCCGGCGACGCAATCATCCTGCTTCTGCTTTTTTCTCTGCTCTACGCCGGCGTGCGGCTGTCGTTTCACGCGCCTGCCGTCGTTGCCGGGCCGGATATCTCGCTGTCGCTGGGAGCCTTGCCCTGGTACGCCTTTCTTTCCACCGGCCGGATGATGGTGGCGTATCTCCTTTCGCTCCTTTTTACCCTCACGTACGGCTATGCCGCCGCGCGCAGCCGCGCCGCCGAGAGAGTGCTGATGCCGTTGCTCGACGTGCTGCAGAGCATTCCGATCCTGTCGTTCCTCCCCGTTGTGCTCCTCAGCCTGAGCGTCCTGCTCCCCGAGTCCATCGCCGACGAGTGCTCGGCCATCGTGCTGATCTTCACCTCGCAAGCCTGGAACCTGACCTACAGTTTCTACCAGTCTGTCAAGACGATCCCGAATGAACTGAAGGAAGCGGCGGCCGTGTTCCGCTTCGGGCCGTGGTTGCGGTTCAAGACGCTGGAGGTCCCTTTTGCGGCGCTCGGGCTCATCTGGAACAGCATGATGAGCTGGGCCGGCGGATGGTTCTTCCTTATGGCCGCGGAGATATTCACGATCGGTTCGCGCGATTTCAGGCTGCCGGGGATCGGCGCCTACCTGCAGACAGCCGCCAGTGCCGGCGATCTGCACGCCGTTGCTGCCGGCGTCATAGCTCTCATCCTCACCATCATCCTGCTGGACCAGCTGATCTGGCGCCCGGTTCTCGCCTGGGCCGACAAGTTCAAGCTGGAGATGGTGGGCGGCGACCAGCCGCCGGAGTCCCGCCTGCTGGAGATACTCGCACGTTCATGGTTTGTCACTCGTTTCAGACTGCTGGTTGTTGACCCGGCGACCGAATGGATCGATAACCGGATAGGCCGCCTGTCCGAGAGCGACGGGGCCGTGTTCTACGAGAGGCGGGACTCGAGCCTATCCCTCGGCGTGAAGCTGTCCGCCATATTGGCCGGCGCCGGGGTACTGTACGGAATGTCCAGGATCGTGCTCATGCTGCGGCTCCTCGACGCGGAGGAATGGCAAAGTATCGGCCTCGGAGTCGCGGCGACTGCTGCGCGGGTTGCGGCGTCGTTGGCGCTCGCCCTGATCTGGACGGTGCCCGCCGGTGTGGCCATAGGCACCAATCGCCGCCTGGCAGGCATTTTTCAGCCCGTCGTGCAGGTGATTGCCTCCGTCCCCGCGACCGCGCTATTTCCTGTGTTCCTGCTCGCGGTGGTCCGAGTGCCCCGAGGGTTGGACATCGCAGCGGTGATCCTGATGCTCATGGGGACGCAGTGGTATCTGCTGTTCAACGTGATCGCCGGGGCCGCGGCCATCCCGCAGGATCTGCTGTATACGACGGACCTTCTGCGCCTCTCCCGCGTCGATCGCTGGCGCACCCTGATCTTGCCGGCGCTGTTTCCATATATCATTACAGGTGCTATTACGGCCAGCGGCGGTGCCTGGAACGCGAGCATCGTGGCCGAGCGGACCGAATTCGGAGGGCGCACGCACTCGACCGTCGGCATCGGCGCCTTGATCGCAGACGCGACCGGTGCAGGAAACTACCCGCTGCTGCTGGCCGGAACACTGGCCCTCGTGATTACGGTGGTGGCCATTAACCGCCTGTTCTGGCGCCGGCTTTACGGTGTCGCGGAACAGCGCTACCGGATGGAGTAGCCGGGAGGCGATATGACAGCTGCAGCCGCCGTTGTGGCGGACGGGACGCTTCTGAAGCTCGAGCATGTAGGGAAGAGCTACGGCGTCGGCGCGAAGCAGTTTGTGGCCGTTCGTGACATCAACATGGAAATCCGCACCGGCGAATTCGTCAGCCTCCTCGGCCCCTCGGGCTGTGGCAAGTCCACGCTGCTGCGCATCATTGCCGGGTTGAACCCTCTGACGTCGGGGAGCGTTCTGTATCATGGAAAGCCCCTGGTCGGCGTGAATCCGTACGCGACGATCGTGTTTCAGACTTTTGCGCTGTACCCGTGGCTCACCGTCCGTGAGAACGTCGAGATCGCACTTAAGGCACGGCGCGTTGCGCCCGGGATCCGTCATGCGCGTGCCCTCAAGCTGATCGACACGGTCGGGCTGGATGGCTTCGAGTCCGCCTACCCGCGCGAGCTTTCGGGGGGAATGCGCCAGAAAGTCGGGTTTGCCCGCGCCCTGGCGGTCGAACCGGAGCTGTTGTGCCTGGACGAACCCTTCTCCGCGCTGGATGTGCTTTCGGCGCAGGCCCTGCGGGGCGAACTGCTCGAGCTGTGGCTCAGCAAGTCCATGCCGACAAAAGCCATCCTGATGGTGACCCACAACATCGAAGAAGCCGTGGAGATGGCGGACCGGGTCATCGTCATGGACAAGGACCCCGGTAGGATCGTGTCGGAAAGAAGCATCACGCTGCGCCACCCGCGCCAGCGCAAGGACACGGCTTTCCAGGGCCTCGTCGACCTGATCTACGCCGCAGTGGCAGGGAGGACCCAGCCGGAAGCCGACGAACTGGGCCCGGCGCCGGGACAGGGCCGGCTTCGCCTCTTGCCCCGGGCCCGGCTCAATGCGGTGGCAGGACTGCTGGAGAAACTGTCCTCCGAGGGAGGGCGCACCGATCTGTTCCGGCTCGCGTCGGAGCTCGTCATGGAACTCGACGAGATGCTGCCCGTGGTCGAATCGGGCGAATTGCTCGGTTTTCTGGTCGTTCAGGAGGGCGACCTGATCATCACGCCCCTCGGAAAAGCGTACGCCGAGGCAAGCATCCTCAGCCGGAAGGAGATGCTCGCCGGGAGGGTCCTGCGGCTGCCGATCATCGGGTGGATATACGAAACGTTGCAGCGCGACGATGACCAGCGCGTCGCGGAGGAATACTTCGTCGACCGGCTGCAGCCCGATTTACAGGACAAGGCCAAGCAGCAGCTGGAAGCCGCTATAAGCTGGGGCCGTTTTGCCGAGCTGTTTGCCTTTGATGACGGCACCGGCGAGCTCTACCTGGAGTAGGGCCTGCGGGCCGATCCGGTAGACCGTGGAAAGCGGTGCCCAGGACCGCTCACCGCAGTGTTTCGGGGGCGGGGAGGTTGCCGACGTCCCAGCTGCCGCCAAGTGAGCGGATCAATTGCACCGTGGCGGCCATGCGGCGCTGCAGGATCTGGAGGGCGGCGCGCTGGTCGTTCAAGGCGATCGTCTGGGTCGTGATAACGTCCAGGTACGACACCGTCCCGGCCTTGTACCGCACGACCTCGAGCTGCAGAGACTCCTGCGCGGCGCGCTCGGCGGCTTCCTGTTCGACGGCCTCCTTGACTGCGGCCAGCTGGGTGTCGAGCTGCTGGCGCGGGATGGCGTCCTGGGAGACGAGGAGGCGGTACCGATCGACATCCAGGCGGGCGTTGTCCAGGAGCGCCTCATCCCGGGCCATCTGGCCTTCCGCCTGCTCGAGCTGAACCCGGAAGGGCCGCCGGTCGATTTCGGCGAGGACGTCGCCTTCGCGGACATACTGCCCTTCCCGAAAGTAGACCTTGTCCAGCGCGCCGTCGATGCGGGATCGGATCGTGACCGTGTAGAAGGCGGCGACGGAGCCAAGCCCGTCCAGATAGACCGGGATATCGCCACGCCTCGCGTCGGCGACGGCCACAGGCATTCCGTCTCCGGGCCTCCCGCTCTTGGATGGCGCGGACTCCGGCCGCGAAACGGAGGTGGATTGGACAAACCATGCCGCCCCAACGGCGACCAACAGGATGAGCAGGACAACCCAACACCGGCGGCGCATCTCGTGTTTCCGAGGGGGGCCACAACTGGGGAAATGATACCATGCAGGCTACGGCAAATAACCCTGCCCACGGAATTACCGCGCGGCCGGCGGCTACAGCGGTGTGAGGTGGGAAGTGAGGCTGCTGCCCGAAGCCGCCCGATGGTCGACGCTAACGATGCCGCAGAACGGCTGAAGCGGTGCCGAATCAACGCATGAAGCACTCAGGGCTCAGTCGGAGCGGCGACCCGTTTCGAGCCTGGCGCGCGCTCGATCTTTGCACACGGCGTTGCGTCGGTGCGTGTCAGTGTCCGCCGCTATTTTCCCGCGTCCCAGCGCTGGAATGTGGCGGCGATGGTCAAGGACACGCGCGTCTCTGACTGCCCTTGGTACCCGACAATGATGGGGTATCATTCTATCGTGTGATGGTGCGACCGGCTGAAAGAGAAGGTCTAGCGCAAGTCGTGACTCAACGGATCCATGTGGTCATTCGCGGGGCGGTTCAGGGGGTCGGGTTCAGGCCCTTTGTCTATCGGCTCGCCACAGAGATGCGGCTGCCCGGCTGGGTGCTGAATTCCCCCGAGGGGGTTTTCATCGAGGCCGAAGGGGAAAAGAGCACGCTGGACGGGTTCCTTCTGCGCCTGGAGAGGGAAAAGCCCCCGCGGTCCTTCATCCAGAGCCTGGAGTTCCGCTACCTCGATCCTGCCGGTTTCACGCATTTCGAGATTCGCGTCAGCGACACGAGCGGGAGTCAGACCGCCCTGGTTTTGCCCGATGTCGCCACCTGTCCGGAGTGTCTGGCCGAAATCTTCGACCCTGGCAACCGCCGTTACCGGTATCCTTTCACGAACTGCACGAACTGCGGCCCGCGCTTCACGATCATCGAATCGCTGCCGTACGATCGCCCGAACACCTCGATGAAATGTTTTAAGATGTGCGCGCAGTGCCGTCGTGAGTATGGGGACCCACGGGACAGGCGCTTCCACGCTCAGCCGAACGCCTGCGCGGACTGCGGCCCGGCCCTCCAGTTGTGGGACGCCGCCGGGTTGAAGATCGGTTTCGGGGACGCGGCGCTGCTCGAGGCCGCAAGAATGATCCGCGCAGGCAGGATCGTAGCCATCAAGGGTCTCGGTGGATTCCACCTGGTCGTGGACGCCGCGAACGAGACGGCGATCGCACGGTTGCGGCAGCGCAAGCACCGGGAAGAGAAGCCCCTTGCCCTGATGTTTCCCGGTTTGACGGCCATACAGGACTCCTGCGAGGTCGGCGAGTTGGAGCAGCGGCTGCTGCTTTCGGCCGAAGCCCCGATCGTGCTGCTGCGCAGGAAGACGGGGGCCGCTTTCATCGCGCCCGCAGTGGCGCCGCGCAATCCTTACCTCGGCGCGATGCTGCCGTACACGCCGCTGCACCACCTCCTGGCTTCGGAACTGGGATTCCCCATCGTAGCCACAAGCGGCAACATCTCCGACGAACCGATCTGCACCGACGAGAACGACGCCGTCGGGCGGCTGGGCTCGATTGCGGATGGGTTCCTGGTGCACAATCGTCCGATTCTCCGGCACGTTGACGATTCCATCGTCCGCGTCGTTCTTGGCCGTGAACTGGTGCTGCGGCGCTCCCGGGGCTACGCCCCGCTTCCGGTGCGGGTGCGCGGGGCGCTGGCTTCGACTCTCGCCGTCGGCGGGCATCTGAAGAACACGGTGGCGCTGACGGTGGGAGACAACGTTTTCATCAGCCAGCATATCGGGGACCTCGAGAACAAAGAGGCCGGGGACGCGTTTCGCAGTGTGATCCGCAGTTTTCGGACGCTGTATCGAGCCGAGCTGGACCAGATCGTCGCAGATCTGCACCCGGATTACCTCTCCACCCAATATGCTGCGGCCGCCGGCAAGAAAGTCATTTCGGTCCAGCACCACTACGCCCACGTGTTGTCCTGCATGGCCGAGAATGAACTGGAGGGACCGGTGCTGGGCGTCGCGTGGGACGGGACCGGTTACGGTACCGACGGAACGGTGTGGGGGGGGGGAGTTCCTTCTCGCCACGCTGCAGTCGTTTACACGCGCGGCGACCCTGCGCCCTTTCCGGCTCCCGGGCGGGGCCCGGGCGATCAGGGAACCCCGGCGCTGCGCCCTGGCGCTGCTGTACGAGATCTTTGGAGCCGCGGCGGTCCGGCGGCGCGAAATTCCCGCCGTCGCGGCCTTCTCGGACAGCGAGTTGCCCGTCATCGCGCGCATGCTGGAGC
Source organism: uncultured Acidobacteriota bacterium (assembly GCA_963773605.1). Taxonomy (GTDB): domain Bacteria; phylum Acidobacteriota; class UBA6911; order UBA6911; family UBA6911; genus CAVZBT01. The sequence goes on along the minus strand of CAVZBT010000012.1, from coordinate 932,371 downwards.
ACGGGGTGAACTCGCCGGTCACGACGAGTGTGGGGCGGCTTTTCGACGCGGTCGCCTCGCTGACCGGGTTGCGTCACCGAACCAGTTTCGAAGGGCAGGCGGCGATGGAGCTCGAGTTTGCCATCGACCCCGAAGCCGGCGACTCAGCCCTTCCGTTTGTGCTTCGCAAGTCCGGCGACCTGTTGATCGTCGACTGGGAGCCCCTTGTCCTCGAGATTCTGCAGGCTCGGCAAGGAGGCGCGACAATTGGAACCCTGGCCAGATCGTTCCACAACACACTGGCCGAGGCTGTTGTCGCCGTCGCCCTCAGAATCGCACAGCCGCGCGTCGTGCTCACAGGAGGTTGCTTTCAGAACAAGTATCTCACCGAGCGGGTCGTTCGGCGACTGGAGGCCGAGGGGTTTCGCCCCTACTGGCACCAGCGTGTGCCCCCCAATGACGGCGGGATCGCGCTTGGCCAGGCTGCCGCGGCTGCATCCAGCCGCCCGATGGAGTGCAGTGCCTCGGCGGCCTCGGCACCGCTTTCCGGGGCTTTACTGATCGGTAGGCATTGACCAACGGCCGTCGGCGAGCCGCCGCACTCCACAGCCGCGGGCGGCAACCTCGAGACGGGGACCTCAACGGCCTTTCACAGCTTCTTCGAGTCCGCGAGAATACTCGACAGTCCACGGGAGTTAGAAATCATGGGTGAACCCCGATACGACGTTGCGACGGGTTTTCAATGCCCGCTGCCGATCCAGCGCTACCCGAACATCCTGCTCGGCCACGGAGGAGGCGGCAAGTTGATGCACGAGCTGATCGAGTCGGTCTTCGTGCCCGTCTTCGGCAACCCGCTCCTCGAGACGCGGCACGACGGCGCGGTGCTGAGCCCCCGGCCCCAGCGACTCGCGTTTACGACGGATTCGTACGTGGTTCAGCCGCTGTTTTTTCGCGGCGGAGACATCGGAACATTGGCCGTCAACGGGACGGTCAACGACCTCGCCATGTGCGGCGCCCGGCCGCTGTACTTGAGTGCGGGATTCATCCTGGAAGAAGGGCTCCCGGTGGAGACTCTCTGGCGCGTGGTCCAGTCGATGAAAAGCGCCGCGGTGCAGGCCGGGGTTGAAGTCGTCACGGGCGACACGAAGGTGGTGGATCGAGGCAAAGGGGACGGCATCTTCATCAACACGTCGGGCATCGGCGTGATCGAGCACGGTTTGACGATCGCGCCTTCCCGTGTGAAAGTCGGCGACCGGTTGCTGTTGAGCGGGGACATCGGCCGGCACGGCATCGCGATCATGACCGAACGAGCGGGCCTGGAATTCGAGTCCACGATCGAGAGCGACTGTGCGCCGCTTGCGTCGACGGTGCTGGCGTTGCTGGCCGCGGGTGTCGAGATCCACTGCATGCGCGATCTGACGCGCGGCGGGCTTGCCAGCGCGCTGGTCGAGATCGCCGAAGCCGCGGCGCACCATATCCGGATCGACGAGTCGGCGATCCCGGTGTGTGAGGCTGTGCGCGGAGCCTGCGAAATGCTCGGGTTCGACCCTCTGTACGTTGCCAACGAAGGGCGGTTTGTGGCTTTCCTGTCCCCCGGGGAGGCCGAGCTGGCGCTGGCCCTCCTGCGGAGCCGGCCGGGTAGCGAGGGTGCGCGCATTGTAGGGGAGGTACTGGCCGAACCGGCGGGCCTGGTCACGATGCGGAGCCGCATCGGCGCCACTCGGGTGGTCGACATGTTGAGCGGCGAGCAACTTCCCCGCATCTGTTAGGCTTGTCGTTGCCGAAGCGGCGGCGAGCCCGCCTGGGCACCGCTGTCTGGGTTTGGCTGGATTGGCAGGCGGGTGCGCAAGGTCGGCGCCTAGGCGCCGACCGCAGAGCGGCGTCGAGCCGCCGCACTCCAAAATATGGAGTGCGGTGCCTGGGCGGCGAGCCGCCGCTCCCGGTACGTCAGATAGGGCTCTTGGGGCGCCTTATCGTATGACGGGCAGGGCCACCAACGCTCCAGGGGTGAGGCGCAGCGCCATCGCACAGATCGGGGTCGAAGCATCGACCTCCAGGGTTCCGCGAAATCGCCCAAGGCCGGCCGGTTTGCCCGCGAAGAGTTCCCTGGGAAACCGGGCCAGCTGGCCGCGGGCCGGCAGGACGACGTCTGCTGCGCCCCCTTCAACCAGGTTCCCACCCGTGTCCCTCAATCTCAAAGAGAGGCTGACTGGAACCGAGGCCGGATTGGAGAATGCCACACCGGTGTCCAGATATTGGGCATCGTCGGTCTCGAGAGGAATCCTCAATTGGCTTGCAGGGCGAGCCGCATCCAGTCCACCCAGACCCAGAACGCCGGAAAACAGGAGAGTGCTGCGGATCGGGATATCGGACGTGATCTTCACCGACCCAACCACCAGTGATCCCAGGCCGTCAGTCCTGAGCCAGGCCGAGCCGCCGGGCGCCAGCTTGAACGTGTAATTTCCCGCGACCGGCGCGCCGTTCAGACCAACGGCGAGCGGCTGTCCCCGGCTATCGCGGAATTCGACGGTTCCCGTGGTGGGTTCGACAGACGACGGGTTGACCAGCCGCAGAGTGGAGGCGAGTCCGTCGCCGTCCGCGAATTGCGAGAAGTAAACCGTATCGGCCGCGGCTTCGAGGGCCAGCTGACGGATCGCATGGTTATCCCGGTCCGCGACGAAGAGACTGCCCGATGGGTGCATGGTCAGGCCGGAGGGCAACGCGAACCGGGCTTCACTGCCCGTTCCGTCCCGGCTCCCCGACAGCGATGTATTGGGGGTCGTGTTGATTTTCGGACTGCCTGCCAGCGTGCGGACAGATCCATCCTTCGCCACCCGGCGCACGGTCCATCCGTCGGAGACATAGAGGTTGTCGGAGGAATCAATGGTCATGCCCAGTGGGTATCCGAAGAGCGCCTTTTCGGGCGGACCATCCATCCCGCCGTGAAGGCCGGGAGTACCCGAGAGGGTCGTAACGTCCCCTTGGGGCGAGATTTTGCGGATGACACAGTTGTTGTAGTCGGCGACCAGCAGATTCCGGGCGGAATCCAGCGCGATCTTCTGAGGGCCATCGAAACGGGCGTTTGCGCCGGCGCCGTCGACATGGCCCGGTACCCCGGCAAGCCCGGCGACGGTACTAACGACGCCGTCCGGTGCAATCCGGCGAATCGCGTGGTTGGATGTGTCGCTCACATACACATCGCCCGATCTGTCGACCGCGACCCCGCGCGGTCCGTTGAAGCGGGCCGCGCCGGCCGCCCCATCCACGTCGCCGGCCGCGCCGGCCAGTCCAGCCACGGTGGTCACGGCGCCGTCGGGTGTGAGCTTGCGAACAACATGGTTGCCGTAATCGGCGACGAACAGGGTGCCGTTTTCGTCTGAACACAGACTGCGAGGAAACGAGAAACGGGCCGATGCACCGATGCCGTCCTGGCTCCCGCTGCTGCCGGCGAGACCCGCCAGCGTGCTGACGATCCCCGCGGGCGTGATTTTGCGGATGGTGTGGTTTGCGGTGTCGGCCACGTACAGATTCCCGGCTTTGTCCGCGGTGATGTCGTTAGGGGACGCAAAGCGCGCCGCGCGGAGGTCCCCGTCCTCCGATCCACGAGTGGTGGCCTGGCCCGCGAAGGTGGAAACGACCCCGACAGGGCCTGCCGGCGCGACACGATCGATGGGGGCTGCCGGCAGCATGGCGAACTGCCCGGGTCCGGCTCTGAGTATGGCCGCCCCGTTGAACGGCAGCGGGGAGGTGGCTACCAGCGTACCCTGGAAAGTGGCTGAGCCCAGCCACGGAAAAACCTCGTCGGCAAACAGCGCAAGCTGCCCGTGGGCGGCGACGGTCACGGCTGCAGCGGCCTCGGGCATCGGTGACCCATCCGCGGAACGCAGCTGGCAAGCCACTGAAATGTCCTGCGCATTGGGATTGGAGAGCACGACGCCACTGCGGATTTCGTGTGAAGGATCCGTTTCCACCGGCACGACCAGACCGGTGGTTGAGAGCGAGGAAGCCGAGATGCCGGTACTCCCGGTTTGGCCGGCAAGGATCAGCGACGCCTCAACACGCGCGTTCGACCCCACTTCGATGGAGCCGGTCTGCAACTCTCCCTGCCCGTCCGTGGCGTAATAGCCAACGCCCCGCGCGGGCAGGTGAAATCCATAAGACCAGTCCTGCACCTGGCCGTTGAGCGCCAGGCGCAGCGGACTGCCGTTGGGTGCGAAAAACCTCACCGTACCCGAGACATCCTGCGAGGCCGAGGGGTTCACCAGAACCAGTGTAGACTGGGTACCGGACCCATTGGCAAAGTGCGGCAGGAACTTCGCATTGTTGTTTATGGTCACGGTGAAGCCGTCGTCGGAGGCCGATTCAACGGCGATCGAGATGCCGTTGGCCGGGTCCGAGAACACCTCGCCCGGAGTCTGCATCGCGCCGTCGTCGCCGGTGAACCCGTTTCCATCGGTGTCGATGACTTCGCTCGGTTTCCACTCCGGAAGGCTCCCCCACTGGGATGGAGAGTAGCGGTCGGGATCGACGTCGTACAGGATCACCGCCTCCCCATACAGGCCGGTGTCGTAGCCAGCGCGCTGGCGCGCTTCCGCGGTGTAGAAACGGACGTGTGCGCCCGGGAGGGGGATTTGAGCCATTTTGAAGCCGCGACCCTGGGGCAGCGCCAGGCGTGATAAATGGACGGTTCCCTGTGTGCCGGGGGCGGCGAGGTACTTCTCCTCCGGAGCAATCCATCCAAGCAGATCCTTGTGGTACGCCGTCGTGTGCATGGCCTGGAGGCCGAAGGTAGGATCGGTGGTTCTGGAGCCCCAGCCGCTCATCAGGTCCCAGAAGTTGTCGTAGGTGTCTCCATAACTTCCGCTGGAATGCGGCAATCCCATGGCATGCCCCATCTCATGGGCAAACACGTAATGGTTGGCATTCCGGTCATGACCATAGACCGAGTGAAGCAGGGTGGGTGGCAACCAGGTCACCCCCCAGGTCCGGCTGACGCGGTCCAGAGTCCAATTCATAGGTCCGCCGTAGCCCAGGTATTTTTCGCCGACAAAGTCATTGAAGAACAGGGCGATGCCGGCATAGGCGGGGAAATACACATCGCGGTCGGCTACTGCGGTCGCATCCCGCAGCGCTCGCATCTGGTCGAGGAAGAGAGGATCGCCATAGACATAGTAGGAGCGGGGATGAGGCAACACATACCAGCCCGCTACGCGGCTATTCTCGAGGTTGATCGTGTCATAGGAGACCTCGCGCCAAAAGTGGTCCATCCCCGGGAAGCTTGCCGAAAGCAGATCCTGGTAGTAACTGACGGTTCGCGGCTCGGCCGGGACGTCGGCGAATTTGCAGAGGATGATCACCCAGGGCTGCGACCCGACCCTGGCCGAGTTGGAACTCGTGGCCATTCGCACGCCGTCGAATGCGGAGGGTGCGGTGTCTGCGAACTTCAAGGAAGAAGCCTTCAGGCCCGCGCGGCCGCCACTCTCTACCCACTCGCCGTGGACTTCCGCAAAGCGCGGCGCCAGGCCGGGGGAATCCGGCATGGTTTGAAGCAGGCCGGAACTCAAGAGAATCTCCGCGCTCGCTCCCTCTTTATCGATCAGGAAATATCGGGCTCCCGCACGACCCTCCGAAAACTCATCGAAGCAGACGGTGTGAAACCAGCCCACGAGTACCTTGGAGCGGGTGCTGGTTGCGCTGCTCCCGGTGTTCGAGTGGGGCGTCGAAGAGAGGGTTCCGGCGAATGCAAACAAAAGGGCGAGCCGAAGCGAAATTCCACGCATGAGGGGGCTCCTGCTATGGATGCGGTCCCGCAAACTGATGCACATGGAGAGATCTGGAACGTTTCGGTAACCTTAGACGTTTTCGGGCGTCGAATAGTTCCACGTGTGAGCGATTTGAACAACGACCTCAACCACTCCAGGACAGCGGCACCGGCGGATGGGCCCTCGCGGCGCGGGATTGCACACGTGCAGAATGAGGCGTGCTAAACTACCCCGCCGCGCTGCTCCTGCACAGGGCGGAGCCGGGCGGCTGCGACCCGCAACGATGCTCGGGCTGTGCGAGGCGATATCCGCGCGCAACGCGGGCAAGTCATCCTCCCGGGGCACGGGAGGTGCGTTCACAACATAGCGTCCAGTGGCCGGGCCGAGTGGAGCGCGCCTGCAGGCGTTATTTGGCAAAAACAGGCCCGAAAATCGTAAATAAGGCCCCTTTGGGGTCAGGTCTTAGCCGCAAACCATTGCAGGCGTTATTATTATCCGGGTCCGTCCCGATCTGCGGAGGGGATCATGGGGAACAGCGGAAGAAGGGTATTCCTGACAACCGGCGTCGTCGCCGGAATAAGCGCGGCCTTGTCGGTTCCGGCTGTAGGCCAGGAAGGCGCGGCCGAGCCGGTCGGCCGGGTGAGGCCGTTCGAGCTGGATGAGCTCGGCATCCCCGAGCTTCAGCAGGGCATGGCCTCGGGCCGATTTAGCGCCCGCTCAATCACGGAGAAGTACCTGGCCCGGATCGAGGAGATCGACCGGCGCGGCCCGGCCGTAAACAGCGTCATCGAGGTCAATCCCGAGGCGCTGGCCATTGCGGATGCGCTCGACCGGGAACGCAAGGAAAAGGGCCCACGCGGCCCACTGCACGGCATGCCCGTATTGCTCAAAGACAATATCGACACCGCCGACCGCATGCGGACAACGGCCGGGTCTCTTGCACTCGCGGATTCGAGGCCCGCCCGGGATGCGTTCATCGTGCAGCGTCTCCGGGAGGCGGGTGCGGTCATTCTCGGCAAGACCAATCTCAGCGAGTGGGCCAATATTCGATCCACTCACTCCAGCAGCGGCTGGAGCGGGCGGGGTGGGCTGACCAGGAACCCGTACGCACTCGATAGAAATCCGTGCGGATCGAGTTCCGGATCGGGTGCCGCGGTGGCTGCGAATCTCTGCGCCGCGGCGATCGGGACCGAAACGGACGGTTCGATAGTCTGCCCGTCCTGCGTCAACGGGATTGTAGGGATCAAACCGACCGTGGGGCTGGCGAGCCGGTCGGGAATCGTTCCAATCTCGCACACCCAGGACACGCCGGGTCCCATGGCACGCGACGTCCGAACCGCGGCCATGCTGCTCGGCGCAATCACGGGGATCGACAGCCGCGATCCGGCGACCGCAGCAAGCAGAGGCAAAGCCGCGGCCGACTACACCAGGTTTCTCGACGCGGCAGGCCTGCGCGGCGCGCGGATTGGAATCGCCCGCAAGTACTTCGGCTTCAGCGAGGCCGTCGACATCGTCATGAACAACGCCATACAAGAGATGAGGAGACAGGGAGCGATCGTCGTGGACCCCGCCGATCTGCCCACCCACGGCAAGTTCGACGAGACGGAATTCACGGTGTTCCTGTACGAACTGAAAGCCGATCTCAAAGCCTACCTGGACAGCCGCGGCCCGGGTACACCCGTGCGCTCGCTCAAAGAGATCATCGAGTTCAACGAACGCCATCGGGACCGGGAGATGCCGTACTTCGGACAGGACATCTTCATAAAATCAGCGACGAAAGGACCGCTCACCAGCAAGGAATACCTGGAGGCGCTGAGCACAAACAAACGCCTGGCCCGCAGGGAGGGAATCGACGCGATCATGGACAAGCACAAGTTGGACGCGATCGTCGCGCCTACCGGTGGCCCGGCGTGGCTGACGGACCTCGTAAATGGCGATCACTCCTCGGGCGGCAGCTCAAACGCCGCTGCGGTGGCCGGGTACCCGGCAATCTCGCTCCCGGCGGGATTTGTCCACGGCCTTCCAGTGGGGATTTCGTTCTTCGGCCGGGCATGGAGTGAAGCGACCCTCATCCGGCTCGCGTACTCGTTCGAGCAGGCGACCAAGGCCCGGAGACCGCCCCAGTTCGTGCCGACACTCAAGCTGTAGGCTGCTCCCGACTCCATGTCGCCACCCGAGCGTGGGGCTTGGCCCTCTTTGCTGCGGATAGCATATAGAGTAAAGTAAATATAGTCAGGGTGGCAGGGCGGGAATGCAGGACGCGGGAAACCAGGGGGAGCACCAGAACCTTCACGAGGCGGGTCACGGGGCCAGCGGGCGCATCATTGTGGGCGTCGGCGCGTCCGCCGGAGGTCTGGAAGCGTTCCAGCGTTTCCTCAAACATATGCCGCCGCACGCGCGGTTCGCCCTGGTCTACGTGCAGCACCTGGATCCGCACCATGCGAGCGTGCTCCGCGAGCTGCTGGCCCGCGACGCGCAAATGCCGGTGCACACGGTCCACGACGAGACTCCGGTCGCGCCCGGCAACATCTATGTCATCCCTCCCAACACGTCGCTCACGCTCCAGGGGGGCGTGCTGCGCCTGGGGCCGCGCCTGCCGCAGCCCGAGTTCGGCAGGCCGATCGATGCCTTCCTTGCCTCGCTCGCCCAGGATCAGTTGGAGCGCGCCGTCGGCATCATACTGTCGGGAACCGGCAGCGACGGCAGCTTGGGCCTGCGCGCCATCAAGGAGCGTGGCGGGATGACTATCGCTCAACTTCCCGAGTCTTGCGCCTACGACAGCATGCCTCGGAGCGCCATTGCCGCCGGTCTGGTGGACTACGTCTTGCCGCCCGAGGAGATGCCGGCGCGGCTGCTTCGAGCACGCCTCAGAGGCGGAGCACCTGGGGGCCGGCGAGCTGCCGGGCGGGCAGCAAACGGCAGCCGACGATGCCCTCGATCGCATCTGCGACATCCTCCGCCGCAGGACGGGACACGACTTTGGCTCTTACAAGAAGAACACGGTCGTCCGTCGGATCAATCGGCGCATGGACACCCTGAGGATCAAGTCGACCGCCGATTACCTGAAACGGCTGGAAGAGGATACACACGAGGCCGGGCTCCTATTTCAGGAAATGCTGATCGGGGTGACGGAGTTCTTCCGCGACCCCGAGGCGCTCGATGTCCTGGGCCAGCGGGTGTTGCCGCGCATCCTCGAGGGGAGGGGCGCCTCCGACCAGGTGCGCCTGTGGGTGGCGGGATGCGCCAGCGGCGAAGAGGTCTACTCCCTGGCCATGCTTCTGTACGAGCAAATAACCACGCGGAATGATGCGCCGCCGCGGGTGCAGATCTTCGCTACGGACATTGACGAGGAAGGCATAGAAACCGCACGCCGGGGCTGCTATCCGGAGAGCATCGTCGACCACGTCTCGGCGGATCGTCTGGAGCGCTTCTTTACGCGCGAGGACGGCGGCTATCGAGCCCGTAAAGAGCTGCGGCAGATGTGCGTATTTTCAAAGCACGACCTTCTGCAGGACGCGCCCTTCCCGGAGCTGGACCTCATCTCATGCCGGAATCTGCTCATCTACCTTGACAACCGGGTCCAGGGCAAGCTGATCGGCCTCTTCCACTATGCGCTGCGCCCCGGCGGGTTCCTTTTCCTTGGGACTTCCGAGAACCTCGCCGGCCGGCCGGACCTGTTCGAGCCTGTAGAACGGGAGCAGCGCGTCTACCGGCGCCGCGATCTGGCCATACGGGTGCCGGTGGAGTTTCCGCTCAGCTGGAATTCGGGCGGCCTCCGGGCGCATGCCGGATCGGAAGCCAAGTCCGGGGCAGCTTTCGAGGCGGGCCCGCAGCGCAACCTGGAGCGCGCCATACTCGACGAGTACACGCCGGCGGGCTTGGTGGTCCGGGACGGTGGCGAAATCGTCTACCTTTTCGGGCCTACGACGAAGTACCTGGCGCCCTCCGCCGGTGTGCCGAGCCTCAACGCGCTCAGCCTCGTCCGGAAGGACCTGCGCCCGGAGTTGCGGCGCGCCCTGCACGAGGCGGTGCGCACGCACGAGGCGGTGTCGGTGCATTGCGGTCCGGACATGGTGCACGGGCGTGCAGAGGCGATCAATCTGATCGTTCGGCCGTTCACAGAAACAGGCCCGGAATCGGGTCTCTACCTGGTCGTTTTCCAGGATGTGGCGGCCGTTATCCCGAAGGAGCCGGGGGGGCCGGCGGTGGCGTCCGAAGCGGCGATTCAGCAGCTCCAGTTCGAGCTGCGCAATACCCGCGAGCAGTTGCAGATGACGATTGACGAGCTGGAGACCGCCAACCAGGAACTGCAGTCGGCCAACGAGGAGCTGCTCTCGATGAACGAGGAACTGCAGTCGGCCAACGAGGAGCTGCAGTCCTCCAAGGAAGAGATGCAAACGGTAAACGGCGAACTGGAGTCGGTCAATCGCGAACTGACGCACAAGGTCGAGGAACTGGACACGGCGAAGAGCGACCTGGAGAGCCTGTTCGAGGGGACACAGATCGCCACGATCTTCCTCGATAACGATCTGCGCATCAAGCGGTTCACTCCCGCGGCTACGGAGTTGTTCCGGCTGCGGCAAGGCGACGTCGGCCGGCCGGTGACCGACATCACCGCGCGCTTCACCAACGGCGACATGATGTCCGAGATCGGGGAGGTCCTGCGCACCCTGCAGCGTCGGGAGGTACCGGTATCGCGCGCGGACGACGGCGCACGCTACCTGATGCGCATCATGCCCTACCGCACCCGGCAGAACGTCATCGACGGGGTAGTGGTCGCGTTTGTGGACATCACCGAGCTGAAACGCGCACAGGAGGAGCTGGAAAGCGCCAACAACGAACTGGAACGGAGGGTGGCCGAGCGCACGGCGGCCCTCGAGAATGCCAACCGGCGCAAGGACGAGTTCCTGGCGATGCTCTCGCACGAGCTGCGTAACCCGCTGTCGGCGATCGCGTCCAGCATCCGATTGTGGCGCGAGGCCAGCGGCAAAGAGCCGCGATTGGACCGCACCGCCGAGATAGCGCAGCGGCAGGTGACGCACGTGGCGCACCTGCTGGACGACCTGCTGGATACGGCGCGGATCACGCGCGGCCAGGTCAAGCTGCACCGGCGGCCGCTGGACCTGCGGGGGGTGCTGATGGACGCCGTCGAGATAGCGTCGCCGCGGGCTGCTGAACGGAAGCAGGAGATCAGGGTCTCGCTGTCCTCGGAACCGCTCCCCGTCGAGGGCGACCCTGATCGTCTGCAGCAGGTGGTCGGCAACCTGCTGAACAATGCGGTGAAGTACACGCCGGAGGGTGGCCACATCTCGCTGAGTGCCTGGGCTGTGGATGGACAAGTCGTCGTGCGGGTGACGGACGACGGGATCGGCATCCCGCCAGAGCTGGTGCCCCACGTGTTCGACACTTTCATTCAGGCCCGATGTAGTCCGGATCGCTCCCAGGGCGGCCTGGGATTGGGCCTCACGCTGGTCCGCCACATGGTGGAACTGCACGGCGGGAGCGTCGAAGCGCGCAGCGCCGGAGAGGGCAAGGGGAGCGAGTTCGTCGTGCGGCTGCCGTTGAGTGCAAAGGAGGCCGAAGACGGAGAATCTGCCGGGGGTTCGCGAGACGAACCCAAGGTGGCCGCGACAACAACAGCGACCGTGGAACGACCGGTGATCTCGAATGCTGGCAAGCGCCGGATTCTCCTGGTGGAAGACAACCCCGATGCCGCGGAACTCATGGCTACCGTCCTCAAGATGGATGGACACGAGGTGGTGGTCGCCCACGAAGGTCCCGTGGCCCTGCAAGCGGCGGCGGAGTGCCATCCGGAGGTGGTGTTGCTGGATATCGGCCTGCCCGGCATGGACGGCTTCGAGGTAGCGCGCCGGGTACGGCAGGATCCTGATCTGGCGGGGACGATGCTGGTGGCCCTTACCGGCTACGGTCGCGAGGAGGACCTGCAGCGCTCGCGGGAAGCCGGTTTCGACCACCATCTGGTCAAGCCCGTAGACATCGACGCGCTGAGGCGGCTGCTTGACCGCCCTCCGCGACCGTGACAGCCTCTCGGACACGATCCGATTTTGGGATGGAATTCATCCCACCTAAGGTCGTGCATGCCATCGTCGCGCAAGACGCGGCAATAGCGCTGGCACTCAAGTAGCCTGGTGCTCAGCACAGGCGCGGGAACCGAACGGTGTACTTGCAGAGAGCACCTCCGCATGTAGGCCGGGACCGTGCAATAATCGCGTCAGGCTCCTCCACCCAATACCTTGTACAGGGTCACGAGATTGCTCAGGCGTGCCAGGCGGACGCCGACCATTTGCTGTTGAGCGCCATAGAGCGACCGCTGGGCGACGAGAACGCTCAGGTAGCTGTCGATCCCCCCCTTGTATCGTGCCTCGGAAAGACGATAGGTTTCCCCGAGCGCATTCACCAGCGACTGCTGGGCGTCCTGTTGGGCCACCAGGGTAGTCCGCAGGCTCAGGGCGTCACTCGCCTCCCTGAAGGCTGCCTGTATCGCTTTCTCGTATTCGGCGAGCGCCATATCCCGGTCCACCTCGGCCGCTTGGTAGTTGGCCTGGCGGGCGCCGGAATCGAAAATCGGCAGTATCGCCTGCGGGGCGAAGTTCCAGGTTCCGGCTGCGGGCTTGAAGAGGTTCGTCAGATCGCTGCTGGTGATGCCCGCGGCGGCGGTCAGCGAGATGCGGGGGAAGAACGCCGCGCGCGCGGCCCCGATGTTGGCGCTGGCGGCTTTCAGCTGGTGCTCGGCCACGAGGATGTCGGGCCGGCGCAGCAGCACGTCGGAGGGCAAGCCGGCCGCGATGTCCTTCAAGGCCCCGACCTGGCCCAGGTCGTCGGACAGCAGGCCGGCCGCGACGGGGGCGCCGACCAGCAGGTTGAGCGCGTTTTCGTCCAGGGCGATCTGGCCTGAGTACCGGGCAATATCCACGCGTGCCGCGTCCACCTGGCTTTGCGCCTGACGGAGGTCCAGGTCGGAGGCGATGCCGAGATCCCTGGTGCGCTGGATCAGCTCGTAAGAAGCCTGCTGGGCATCGAGGGTCACCTGGGCCAGCCTCAGATTCTCCCGGTCGGCGGCCAGCGCCAGGTAGGTGTTGGCGACGGCGGCCACGAGCGAAATCTGAGTGGCGGAACGAGCCTGCTCCGTCGCCAGAAACTGCTCCAATGCCCGGCTCTTCAGGCTGCGGATACGGCCGAAAAGATCCAGTTCCCAGGAGGCCGTGCCCAGGCCCACGGTGTATTGCGCTACGGTCTCCGAATGATCGCCGCCCGACCAGGTTTTCGGGCACCCGATACGCGTTCGCCGCTGGCCGAGGCAGTGATGGTGGGGTACAGTTCGGCGCGCTGAATCCGGTAGAGTGCCTGGAACTTCTCTATATTAAGCGTGGCTATCCGGAGATCGCGGTTGTTCGTCAGAGCCAGCTCGATGACCGATTGAAGCCGCTGGTCGGTGAAGAACTCCTGCCATTTCACGTCGGCCGCCGCAGGCCCACCCGGTGCGGCCGGCGGAGCGGCGGACTTTTCCGGCCAGTCGGCGGGAACCGGCAACCCGGGACGGCTGTACTGCACCGGGCGCGGACACCCGTACAGGAAAAACGAGAGCGCCAACAGTGGTAGGAGTTTACGCATGTTGCGGCCCCTCCGTATTATTGCTTCTGGAATCTGAGACGACCGTCATGGTTCCAGCTCCAGGTTTCTTCCTGCCGAAGATCTTGCTTACCACCACGAAAAACAGAGGAATAAAGAAGATAGCCAGGAATGTTGCCGTCGCCATGCCGCCGAGGACGCTGGTGCCGATGGCCTTTTGTGCTCCTGCTCCTGCTCCGGATGCGATCGCCAGCGGCAATACCCCGAATCCGAACGCCAGCGAGGTCATCACGATGGGGCGCAGCCTGAGCTTGGCACCCTCGAGGGTGGCCTCGATCAGGCCCTCGCCCTGTTCCACGCGGATCTTGGCGAACTGCACGATCAGGATCGCGTTTTTCGTCGTAAGCCCAAGAACCGTGAGGAGTCCGATCTGGAAGTAGACGTCGTTCGGCAGCCCGCGGGAGGAGGTGGCCAGCACACCGCCGATCGCCCCGAGCGGCAAGGCGAGCAGAATGGAAATAGGAATCGACCAGCTCTCGTACAGGGCCGCCAGTACCAGGAAAATCGCGAGGATGGAGAAGCCATACAGGAGCCCGGTCTGGGACTGGCTCAGCCGTTCCTGGTAGGAGAGGCCGGTCCAGTCGTAACCGATGCCCTGGGGTAGTCTCATCGCGATGTCTTCCATGGCTTTCATGGCGTCGCCGGTGCTTTTTCCGGGCGCGGCTTCCCCCAGGAAGTTCAGGGCGGGGAAACCGTTGTAGCGCTCGAGCCGGGGGGAGTCGTACCTCCAGCGCCCCGAGGCGAGGGCGGAGACCGGGACCATGCCGCCCACGGCATTCCGGACATAGAGGTTATTCAGATCTTCGGGCAACATCCGGTACGGGGCGTCCGCCTGCACGTAGACCCGGTGCACGCGCCCGCCCTGTATGAAGTCGTTGATGTATGCGCTGCCGAAGGCCGTCGAGATCAAACGTTGAATCGCCGGTACGGAAACTCCGAGGGTGCCGGCTTTCTCCCAGTCGATATCCACCTTGTGCTCGGCCATGTCCGGCATACCGTTTGGTCGGACGGCGGCCAACCTCGGGTCGCGCATGGCCTGGCCAAGAACCTGGAGACGGGCTTCCATCAACTTCTCGTGGCCGATCCCGCCGCGGTCCTGCAGCATGAAGTCGAATCCCTTGGCCGTGCCGAGTTCCGTGACGGCGGGGGGCGGAAAGGCCATAACCGTGCCTTCCCGAATGCCTGCGAGAACCGGCATCGCTTTCCTCAGGATGCCCTCTACCCGAAGGTCCGGCTTATTTCGCAGGTCCCAGTCTCGAAGCTTGATCCAGGCCATCCCCTGGTTCTGTGCTATGCCCGCGAAGCCGAAACCGCTGATGGTCATGGAGGATTCCACAGCCTCTTTCTGATCCACGAGGAAATGGTTGCGCACCTTGTCCATGACCGCCTGAGTCTGCTCCAGTGTCGAACCGGGGGGCAGTTGGACCATGGCCAGGAGTACGCCCTGGTCCTCGTCCGGCAGATAGGCTGCTGGGCATCCTCACGAAGAGAAAACCCAGGGCTGCCACGATGAGAACAAAAACGGCCAGGTAGCGGAGCCGTGCCCCGAGCATGTGCCCGACCGCGGACTGGTAGTGTCCCCGAAGACGGAGAAACGTGTGGTCGAACCACAGGAAAAAAGGCCGGAGGAGACGGAAGCCGGTCTCCGCGGCTTCGTGTCCTTTGCCCACCGGTTTGAGAAGCGAGGCGCAGAGCACCGGCGTCAGGATCAAAGCCACCAGGACCGAGAGCAGCATGGAGGAGATGATCGTAATCGAGAACTGGCGATAGATAACGCCCGTGGATCCCCCGAAAAACATCATGGGGCCGAATACCGCCGACAGAACGAGCCCGATACCTACCAGGGCGCTGGTGATCTGGTCCATTGATTTCCGGGTAGCTTCCAACGGCGGGAGGCCCTCTTCGGACATCACTCGCTCGACGTTCTCCACGACGACGATGGCGTCATCCACGAGAAGCCCGATCGCCAGGACCATGGCAAACATGGTCAGCATGTTGATGGAATACCCGAACAGGCCGAGCACACCGAACGTCCCGAGGATCACGACCGGCACGGCAATCGTGGGAATGAGCGTGGCGCGCATGTTCCCCAGGAAGAGAAACATGACCAGGAAGACGAGAATGATGGCCTCGATGAGGGTCTTGACGACCTCGTTGATGGCTACCCGCACGAAGGGAGTCGTGTCGAACGGGTAAACGACCGACATCCCGGCGGGGAAGTATCTGGACAGTTCCTGCATCTTGGCTTTCACGGCGGCGGCGGTGTCCAGGGCGTTGGCCCCGGCCTCCTGCCGGATCGCGAGACCGGATGTGGGGTGCCCGTTATAACTGACCCTGACGTTGTCGAATTCGGTCCCAAGTTCAGTCCGCGCCACGTCCCGTACCCGCACGATGGATCCGTCCGGGTTGTTGCGCAGCGGGATGGCGCCGAATTCCTCCGGGGTCTTCAGCAGGCTCTGGACGATAATGGAAGCATTGAGTCGCTGGCCCGGCACGGCAGGCATCCCGCCGAACTGGCCGGCCGACACCTGCACGTTGTAACTCCGGACCGCCGCGATGACATCGTCCGAGGTCATGCCGTAATTCGTGAGCTTGTTCGGGTCCAGCCAGATCCGCATCGCATACCCGGCGCCAAACAGCTCCACTTCACCCACGCCGGGGACACGGGCCAACGAATATTGGATTTGCGAGAAAGCGTAATCGGAAAGGTCGTTCTGGTCGAGGCTGTCATCCAGGGAAGTGAGCCCGACGATCATAAGATAATTGCGGGTGGACTTGCTGACCCTGAGACCCTGACGCTGGACCACCTCCGGCAACACCGGCATGGCAAGCTGAAGCTTGTTCTGCACTTTGGCCCAGGCGAGATCGGGATCGGTGCCCGGGGCGAACGTCAGCTCGATCTGCGCCATGCCTGACGAATCCGAGGTCGAGTGGACATACAGCATCCGGTCGAGTCCGGTCATTTGTTGTTCGATGATCTGAACCACGCTGTCTTCCACTGTTTTTGCGGATCCGCCGGGGTAGACAGCCCTGATTGAGATCGACGGCGGAGCGATGGGCGGATACTGGGAGATGGGCAGATTGTAGATGGCGAGCCCACCCGCGAGCATCATCCCGATTGCGACCACCCACGCAAAAACCGGACGATCCAAGAAAAATCGAGCCATTGAGTCCCTCTCCTACTTTGCCTGCGCCACGGGCTGGCTGTCGCCGGCTTTGGGTGTGTTCCCGGCAGGTTGGGCGAAAGGGACGGCGCGGACCGAGGCGCCCGGCCGGACCCTCTGAACCCCCTCGACGATGACACGGTCTCCGGCATTCAATCCGCTGGTGACGAGCCATTTGTCCCCGAGCGCGCGGTCCAGCTCGAGTGCGCGCTGCACTACCTTGTTGTCGCTGTCCACGACCAGGGCGATGGGATTTCCCTTGGGATCGCGGGCCACCCCTTGCTGGGGAACCAGAAGGGCCTGCTCTCTCACCCCCTCCTCGACGACCGCACGCACGAACATGCCTGGCAGCAGGACATGCTTGGGATTGGCGAAGACCAGCCGCACTGTGACCGAACCCGTGGTGGGGTCCACCGTCACGTCGCGGAACTGCAGCGCACCCTCCCGCGCATACGGCGTCCCATCCTCAAGAAGCAGCTTGACCTTCCTCTGGCTCGAGGCATTCTTGAGGCTTCCGCTCTCCAGACTCCGTCTCAGGCGCAGCAGATCCGTGCTGGCCTGGGTCACGTCCACGTAGATGGGGTCGAGCTGCTGAATCACAGCCAACGGCACGGGCTGATACGCCGTCACCATCGCCCCGACCGTGATGTTGGATCTGCCGATCCGTCCGGAAATCGGAGCCTTGACAGGGGTGTAGGACAAGTTGATGCGGGCGGCTCTCCATCGTCGCCCGGTTTACCTCCACCGCCGCCCGATTTGCCTCGACGGCCGTCTTTCGTACCTGCAGGTTGGCCTCGGCTTCCCGCAACGCGGCAGCCGCGTCGTCGTAGTTCTGCTGCCCGACGGCACGAACGGCTGCAAGCTCCTTGAGGCGCTCGGCGCGTGACCGGACCGCCGGCAGGTTCGCCTCAGCCATGACAACGTTCGCCTCAGCCGTGACGACGTTCGCCTCAGCGGTGGCCAACGCGGCTTTGGCCTGGTCGTACGCAGCCTGATACGGAGTGGGATCGATCTGGTACAAGAGATCGCCTTGCCCGACATCGGCGCCTTCCTGAAACAGGCGCTTCTGGAGGAGACCATTGACCTGCGGTCGGATTTCGGCGACCAGGTAGGCGGATGTGCGGCCGGGCAGCTCCGTCGTCAGCACGACCCGTTCGGGTTGAAGCGTCACAATGGCGACCTCGGCCGGACCCGCCGGCGGAGGAGCCGTTTGCGGCTTGCAGCCGGACAAAAGCAGTCCGGCGACGAGGAAGATAGTGGCGGCAATACATCTACACCGATTGCTGAACGGCATGCGGCAACTCCTTGCGTCGATCACGTTATCAGCGTCGAGCGACTGCGAATCATTCCCATCGAACATGTCCGCACGATAATCGCGTACTCCGGTTATCGAAGCGGGGTTGTGGCAAAATCCACGCCATAAGGATCCTGGTGCACGACGGGCACTTCCTCCGTCGATAGAGCGGATCTTCCGAATACCACGCCCATTCGTCGACCTGCCAGTGTGCACGGGCCTGGCACCCGGTGGTCAGTCGCCGAAACTGATGTCCAGCGCCCGGGCCGCAGTCACGAGCTCGCTATCTGGCGGCACGGTCCTGATACTGCGGACCGCCTCTTCCAGCGGGACGAAGTCGATCCTGGGCGGGTTTAGCGCCACCATGATGCCGTCCTGCCCCGCGGTCAGGGCATGCACTGCCGCCGCGCCGAAACTCAGCCCGAGAATCCGATCCGTGGCATTGGGCGAGCCGCCTCGCAGCAGGTGCCCCAACACCACTGAGCGCGTTTCATGTTCCGTCAGCGTCCCAAGCTCGTGCGCGACGATCTCGCCGATGCCGCCAAGCCGGTCCACTCTGCCCGGCTCACGGCACTTCACCGTCACGGCGCCGCCCGTGTTTTTTGCCCCTTCCGCCACCACGACGATGGCATACTGCTGGACGGCGCAGATCTTCTTTTTCAGGTGCTCGGCCACCTGCCGGAGGTCGTACGGAATTTCGGGAATGAGAATCGCATCCGCCTCGCCCGCAATCCCGCTGTGCAGGGCGATCCAGCCGGCATAGCGCCCCATGACCTCCACTACCATGATCCGGCGATGGGCCTGCGCAGTCGTGTGAAGCCTGTCGATGCATTCGGTGGCGAAAGAAACCGCCGAGCTGAATCCGAAGGTCGAGGCCGTGGAGCGAAGATCATTGTCGATCGTCTTGGGGACGCCAACAAGATGCAGTCCCTTGCGGTGCAACTCGAGCGCGATCGTAAGGCTCCCATCGCCGCCTACGGCGATGTGCGCGTCGATCCGGTGCCGCCGGAATGCCTCCAGCACCCCATCCGACTTGTCCACCTCGCGCAGGCTGCCGTCGGACGCTTTTTCCAGGACCTTGAAAGGATTTCCGCGGTTCGTGCTCCCCAGGATGGTCCCGCCCAGGTGCCCGATACCCTCCACCTTGTCCCGGTCCAGTTCGACGAGCCCCCCATCCGGATACCGGTCAGGAAACAGAAGCCCGTCGTAGCCTTCCCGGATACCGAAAACCTTCCACCCGAGATGACCCGCCGCGTAGACGACCGACTGAATCACGGCATTAAGACCCGGGGCGTCCCCGCCGCCGGTGTTAATGGAAATTCGTTCGATCGGCTTCCTCATACTCCTCCCAAGATGCCTTGAACGGCATGCCGGCCGCTACTGCAGTGCGCGTCCCGCTTAGGGGACCGCTGTGAAACGCAGAACCACTTACTTTACTTCAACAGCACCGGTGGTCGTCAACCGCGTCAAAGTGCAAATTTAAATCGCAGAAGCAGACGGTCCGAGACGGGCTCCCCGAAACTACTTAAGCAGTCACTTGACAATTGGCGCGCGGCGCTAAATACTCAAGTTGAGACTTAACCAAGTCTTTTCGAAGGAAGGAAGACCATGGAAGAGCGATCAGTGATTCACAGCACGTTCGTCATCGAACGTAGCTATCCGGCCCCGCCCGAGCGCGTCTTCGGCGCTTTCGCCGACCCGACCAGGAAACGCCGCTGGTTTGTTGAAGGTGACGACCACGAAGTCGAGCACTATGAGATGGACTTTCGGGTTGGAGGCAAAGAACGTGCCCGTTTTCGCTTCAAGGACGGTACCCCGCTGAAGGGGATCGCGTGCACGAACGACACCAGCTATCAGGACATTGTGCCCAACCGTCGCCTTGTATTTGCCTCTACTATGAGCGTGGGTGCGAAGTGCATCTCGGCGTCTCTGGCCACGGTTGAGTTCTTGCCGTCGGAAACGGGGACCGACCTCATCTTCACCCATCAGGGAGCATTCTTCGAGGGCGCCGATGGTCCTGAAATGCGTGAAGCGGGATGGCGCAAGCGGCTCGGACAGTTGACGGCGGAGTTCCCGCGTTAGTCAGTGAGGGACTCAGGACGCGGACCAATGCCCAGGAAGAAATCTAATATCGACCGTGTCTTCCACGCCCTCGGCGATCCCACGCGCCGGGCGATTGTGGAGAAGCTCAGCGAAGGCCCCATATCGGTCTCGCGGTTGGCAGAGCCACTCGGGATCACTCTGGCCGCAGTAGTGCAACACCTGCAAGTGTTGGAGGAGAGCGGGCTGGTACAAACCGAAAAGGTCGGCAGGGTGCGCACTTGCCGCATCGAACCCGCCGGGCTTTCAGTGGCGGAGCAGTGGATCGGCGCGCGCCGTTCGCTGTGGGAGCGCCGCCTTGATCGGTTGGGCGATTTGCTCGCTGAGCCCGATGGAAGTGACTAGACGTATCAGAATCATGCGCCTGCTGATGGTTTGTCTGTTGTTCGCGAGCGCCCTGTCGGCCTCCGCCGTCCCGGTGCTCTGAGGAAAGGAGGTGGACCCCATGCACTCCATGTGGCACGACATGTTCATCCTGGCATTGCCTCTGCTGGAAAAGGTCTTCCGGCCCCTGATCGTCTATGCGTTCCTGATTGTCGGTTTGAGGCTGGCGGGAAAGCGCGAGCTGGCCCAACTGAACCCGTTCGACCTCGTAGTCCTGCTGACGCTATCCAACACGGTGCAGAACGCGATAATCGGGAATGACAATTCGGTGACGGGAGGTCTGATCGGCGCCGCGACGCTCTTGATTGCCAACTACCTCGTGGTTCGATTTCTGTTCAATCACGAGAAACTCGATCGGATGGTTGAGGGTGAGCCCGATGCCCTTATCGAGAACGGCGTCGTACGTGAGGACCGGCTGAGGAGAGAGCTCTTGACCCGCCACGAACTCGAGACTGCGGCGCACCGGCAGGGCTTTGCGGGCCTGCACGAGATCGAGCGCGCCATAATTGAACCAGGCGGCACGATTTTTTTTGTCGGCAGGAAACCGAGCACCAATGAGGCTCAGCAGAAGGAACTGCTCGAGCGTCTCGACGCCATCGCCCGGCGGTTGGATGAAATGAGAGCCGGGTTGCCCGGGAGCCAAAA
Source organism: uncultured Acidobacteriota bacterium (assembly GCA_963773605.1). Lineage (GTDB taxonomy): Bacteria > Acidobacteriota > UBA6911 > UBA6911 > UBA6911 > CAVZBT01. The sequence continues at coordinate 911,393 of CAVZBT010000012.1, read as the reverse complement.
CCCCGCGTGATCCGCACGCGCACGGTATAAAGCCTACCGGGGAGGGGGGTCAGCGGAGCAAGGTGACTTACCTGGCCCGTCCTTGAATGGACACTCTCCATAAATGTATGTATAATGCTCCGGTAGTGGAGGGTGGCGCGTGGCGACGGTTCAGAGCTTCATGTCCGGCTTTTCCGTGGATAACCCGGTGGACTTGTCCCGCCGGGAGATACAGGAGCGGCTCAGCGGGCCGGCCATGGCGGCGTTTTTCAAGCTGGCGCAGACGTGGGGGCTGCGGGACGAGGCGGCGCGGCAGCTGCTCGGCGGGGTCTCCAACGGCGTGTTCTACCAGCTGAAGCGCGGGAACAGGAAGACACTCGACCAGGATAAGCTCACACGCATATCACTGCTCCTCGGGATCTTCAAGGCGCTGAATATTCTTTACAGCCGCAGGCTGGCCGATGCCTGGGTCACCCGGCCGAACTCCAACCCGATGTTTGCAGGAGAGCCGCCCCTTGCCTGCATGGTCCGCGGCGGCGTGCCTGCGCTGATGCGCGTCCGGCAGCTGCTGGATGCGCGCCGGGGCGGCAGTTGATCCCCGCCGTCACGTCGATCCGGCGGGACGATACGCACCGGCTCATCCCATCCTGCTACACCGACGCGAGCGTGCTGGCGCGGCTGGCGGACAGCGACGGCGAACTCCAGCCGCTGTTCGAGCTGGAAGGCGCCACCAACGACCGCCTGCACGCGGAGGCCAACCTGCTCCCCGGGATCAGCGTCCACGAACTGCTGTTTGGCGTCCCCTATGCCAGGATTGTCAACGCGTCGTTTGCACACGCGCACCCGGCGGGGAGCCGCTTCAACGGTCCGGATCGGGGCGCGTGGTACGCGGCCTTCGAGCTCGAAACGTCGGCGGCGGAGGTCGCGTTCCACAAGACGCGGGAACTCCGCGAGATCGAGTGGCACGAGCCGGAGCGGTTCACGTTCACCGAATTCCTGGCCGATTTCCGCACCGAGCTGCACGACCTGCGCAGCGGCGCCGGATACGCCTCGTACCTCGACCCGGACAGCTACTTCGAGTCGCAAAAACTGGCCAGGGAACTGCTGGCGTCGGGATCGGCCGGAATCATCTATCCAAGCGTGCGCCGCAGCGGCGGGACCTGCCTCGCCTGCTTCCGCCCCGCACTCGTCATGAACGTCCGGCAGGAGCGCACGGTGACGGTCGCATTCCGCGACGCCTGGTCGCCGCCCGAAGTAACGAATTCGTCTGCGTGATCCACCGCCTGTGGCGTTGAGACCCGAACAGGCTCTGCCGCGCGGCGGCATCTGACATGGGTGTTTGGAGTCTTGCCGCTTCGCGAGGGCGGCCGCTAGGTCAGGATCGGAACGCCGGTTCCACCAAATGGACCGTCTGCGGTCCCGCGATCCCGGGACTGGAATTTGAGCATGGGGCGGGGGGCCTCCGCAAGCCACCCGCCCTGCGGGCTCTGCGGATGGCGGCTGGCGTGGTGCGTTTGGCTCTAACCCGAAGCTCGCCGGGAATCGCACCATTCCCCTCCAAATCGGGCGTGTCTTCGTGTAAGAATCCAAGGCAAACGGACGGAGGCAGGCATGGATGACAACCGAATCACGCGAAGAACATTTCTTGACCGCACGGCTCCGCTGCTGGCGGCGCCGGCGGTGACGGCGTTCTCCTACAGCCAAATCCGGGGCGCGAATGACCGGATCAGACTTGGGCATATCGGCGTCGGCAACCGAGGGCGGGGGCTGGAGTGGATAGTGTCGCAGCTCGCCGGGAGGTTGAATGTCGAAGTGACCTCGGTGTGCGATCTTTGGAGGGTGAACCGGGAACGGGCGGCTGCCGCCGCGCGGAAATACTACGGGCGCCCCGCGCGCGCCGTCGAGCGCATGGACGATCTGCTGGCGCTGAAAGATGTGGATGCGATTCTGATCTCCACCCCGGAGCACCAGCATTCACACATGCTGAAGCGGGTCGCCGAGGCGGGCAAACACGCCTACTGCGAGAAGCCCATGGGAAACGTCCTCGAGGAGGCGAAGGCTGCGCGCGACGCGGTCGTGTCGCGCAACAACCTGATTGTCCAGATAGGAACGCAGCGCCGCAGCGAGCCCTACCAGATCGCGGCGCAGAAACTGTTTCGCTCCGGGGTGTGCGGCGACGTCAGCAAGGTGGAGGTGGTATGGAACTATCGCGGACCCCGCTGGCGCGGACGCCCGGAGGTGAAACAGATCCGTGAAGACGACATCGACTGGCGCGAGTGGCTGATGACGAAGCCCTACCGCCCCTTCGATCCCCGGCTCTATTTCGAATACCGGCTCTACCAGGACTTTTCCAGCGGTATCCCGGATCAGTGGATGAGCCACGGGATCGACCTCGTGCACTGGTTCATGGATGACCATTTCCCGCGCTCGGTTGTCGCGCACGGCGGCGTTTTCGCCTGGCACGACGGCCGTGAGACCCCCGACACCTTCGAGGCGCTGCTCGATTATCCCAAGGGCTTCCTGGTCAGCTACTCCACGAGTTTCGGCAATGACGCGCCCAGCCACATCCGCCTCATGGGGAAAACGGGCACCCTGATGAACTTCGGCACCGAAGGGACCCCTCGCTGGAAGTGGGTCGAAGAAAAGGGGAATTTCGAAGAAGACCCGGAGATCCGCCGGGAAGAGAGATGGGTGTCGCTGCCCGGCGACGGGGGAAAGGGCCCGGCGTCGACGCCCGACGAGGACCTCTCTCACGTGTCGAACTGGCTGGAAGCCATGCGTGCCGGGAAACAGCCTTCGGCGCCGGTGCAGGCCGGCTATGCCCACTCGGTAGCCTGCATTATGGCGGCGCGTTCTTACCTGGAGGGTAAGAAGCTCTACTGGGATCCCAGGACGGAGTCCATTGTCGACCGCAAGCCTGCATGATCACTGGGCGGGCGCCAGCGGGGGGGCTTTGAAGGTGATGAAACGGTGTGACTTTCTGGCGGAAGTAAGGCGCGGCAGCACTGCCGGACAGCACCCCGGTGATTGTCGAGAAGATGAAGGCCATTGCCCTGCACGAACACACGCCCCAGCCGGCGGCCGGGGTTTTCGACTGGACGATGAACGCAAAGGACCTGCAGAGCGTTTACCCGGGCAGAGAGGGTTCGGGTATCGAGCCGTCACGTGGGCGCCCGGGATCAGGCTATGCGCTCATGGCGGCGGAGGCGCCGGGAACATAATGCTGCGGGTCGCGGGCATCGGTTGCCGGCACGGACGGATCGGGATATATTTCAATTAAGTCACTGTCGGGTGCGAAAGGGCGGGGAGGTATGGAAACTGAAAAGGCGGGTGTTGCACAACTGGTAATAGTGCCGGGCATCATCACATTGGCCGTAACCTTGCTCAGGCTTGTCGGAGAGCTGCAACATTGGCCCTCAGTTCTGTTTTCACGATCCGCGGGTGGGGGTGGGGCCATCGTTGGCATCGCCTGGCTCGCCTTTATCTTTGCAGTCTACTTTGCGGTGAAGCTGCAGAGAGGCGGACAGGGTGTCCAGCGCAGCGGGAAGGCGATAGGCCTGACCGTGCTGGCGCTGGCCATCTTCATTGCGGGCGGCTTTCTACCCTTCCTGGGGAGCGGCGGCGCCCGCGTGTTGCGCCTGTCGACCCTGGGGGCCCTGGGAGCCCTGAGCAGCGTGGTGGCGCTCGTCGTCATGCGCCAGGCGTGGCCTGCCTACTGGAATGTGATGCTCGCCTACGCTCTCATTGCCCGGATACCCGTGATTGTCGTTTATTTCCTGGCAATACAGGGTAACTGGAACACACACTATGACGCCCTGCCACCGGAAGTCGTCGTGGAGGGGCCCAGGTTTCTCCTGCTCGGCCTGCTTCCTCAGCTTTTCCTCTGGGTGCCCTGGACTGTCATATTCTGCGGCCTTTTTGGCGTTGTCACCGCCGCCATCTTGAAGCGCCGCCGGGTGCCCGCCGCAGCTTGATCCGCGGATGGCGGCGTGGCGCGGCACCGCTTCTGCCCGCCCGAAAAGCGCGCCCCGTTCGGTTGTGCCTTTCTGGGAGTACCTTGCCGCCTGCCCTCAGGCATCGCGTCATTCCTCGTTGTGGCCCCTGCATTGACAGAGTCCGGACAGAGTGCAATGATCAGCCTAACCACCCGCCCCGAAAGGAAGTTTCTTATGACCGACGATAAGAAAGATGCTCCGGGTTCAAAGAACTGGGACGCCACCCAATACCACGAAGTGGTATCGGGCGACACCCTGTCTAAACTCGCCGAGAAGTACTACGGCGACGCCAGCCTCTACATGGAAATCTTTGAAGCAAACAAGGACGCTCTGTCCGATCCCAATACGATAGCGATCGGACAAAAACTTCGCATCCCGTAATCGCGACCCTGCCAGGTTTATTTGCCGATGGGTCCATGCCTGATCGGCACGGATCCGTCACTGGGATCAAAATCAGGAGTATCCGAGACATCATGCCAGTGGGAGGAATCATGTTGAAACGAGCGGTAGTTGCGATCGCAGTTTTGTCCCTTTGCTTTGTCCTGTTGGCCTGCTCCACCGCGAAGGCACCCGCCGAGGCGGCCATCAAGACCGCGGAAGACGCGGTTGCCGCGGTCAGACCCGAGGCGGCCAAGTTCGTTCCGGGCGAGCTCAAGGGTGTGGAGGATGCGCTCGCCACAGCAAAGGAGAATTTCCAGAAGGGTGAGTATCAGCAGGCGCTCACCGGTGCCCAGGACGTTGCGGCGAAAACGAAAGACCTGGCTGCCGCGGTGGCTGCCAAAAAGGAGGAACTCTCAAAGAGCTGGCAGGATTTGAGCGGCGGCCTTCCTGGCATGCTTGGGGCGATCGGCAAACGGGTCGAAATCCTCTCGAAATCGCGGAAGCTGCCCGCCGGCCTCGACAAGGAGAAATTCGAATCCGCTAAAGCAACCCTGACCACCGCCACTCAGAACTGGACCGAGGCGTCCGAAGCCTTCACGGCAGGCAACCTGCAGGATGCTGTCGGCAAGGCTCAATCCGCCAAGGAGAAGGCGATGGAGATCATGAACACCCTCGGCATGAAGGCTCCGGGGGCAGCCCAGTAAGATTGATCGGCGGCAGGCGCTCATCCGGGAAGCTTCCGAGGAGCGCCTGCCCTCATTGCTCCGGTCAAGACGTTGGCGCCATGACGGGGGGAAATCCGCCCGAACTAGTGGCATGTAACGGTAGTAGCGCTATTGGCAGCGTACCGCGATCCGGAGCGCGAAAGGCGCGCGACAGGACAGCCCACGGCGAAGGCCTCGAAGCGGCCGCTGCCCTGGGTTGGGGCGGAGGATCACAAGTTACAAAGAACACCCAAAGATATCATCGGCCCCTGACAGCGGCGGCGCCGAGCCGCCGCACTCCAAAACTTCGGGAAAATAGCGCGGGTCGATATCTGTTCGGCTGTTACAAGCCCCTAGTCCGGCCGACGGGGCGCAAGAACGGAGTGAGCCCGCGTGCCGGGGAATAAGTTCCAGGTCCGAAGCCCTGTCCGGTGCCTCGGCACCGCTTCCCCGGATTGCGCTGGATCGGTTGGCATGGGCCAGAGGTCGGCGCCTGGTGGCCGACCCAAAGCGGCGGCGAGCCGCCGCACTCGACAGCCCCCAAGCCGAGATCGGGACAAGCTCAAAGACACCGTTTGGGCGGTACTGTATAATCCTTGGATGAGAACCGCCCTTTCTGCTCCACCGGTGGAGGTCCGGGATTACCGGCCGCAGGATTTGTCGACGCTGCACCGGATCGACCGGATTTGTTTCACCCCCGAGATCGCCTTCTCGCGCACCGAACTGCTTTTCTACGTCCAGCATCCGCACGCCATCTCCAGGATCGCGGAGCGCGACGGGCAGATCGTCGGATTCGCGGTCGGCAGGGTTGAGCAGGGGGACGCGGGGCACGTCCTGACCCTGGATGTCGTCCCGGACGCGCGCAGGGCGGGCACCGGCACCGTCCTGATGAACGCGCTGCACGAGGAATTCCGGAACACGGCACGTGGTGGTCGCGGTGCTGGAGGTCAGCGCCGAGGACGAAGGCGCCCGGCGCCTTCTACGAAAAGCTCGAGTACCAGTACGTGGAAATGGTGCGCGGCTACTACTGCGGCCGGCTGGACGCCTACCGGATGATGTGCTTCCTGTAACCTGCTGCTGCCGGGCGCGGCGTCAGCTCTCCTTGGCCTGATAGCCCTTTCTCGTCTGTACCTTCACCTTGTCGGGCTTGCCGTCGTTGTTGTAAGTCGGCAGTGACATCGACCTTGATCTTGCGGATACTTCCCGTCCTTCTTCGTGTTCGTCGAGGCGTAGGCGATGCTGTACTGGTTGCGCAGCATCGTCGAGATGTTGCTGAAGATCGAAGGGAATTCGGTCACGAAGCGCGGGAAAAACGCCTCGCCGCCGGTGAACTCGGCGAACGAGCGCAGCCGGTTGTCGGACATGAGCAGCTCGAGGTTCTGCTCCGGGGAGATGTAGCCCGCGGCGTCGGCGCGGATGCGGAAATTCTGGCCGAGGCCGATGGCGTAGACGGAGGCGTTGGCGGCCTTGCACTTCTTGAGCGCCTCGTCGTAGGTGTGCCGGCTGAAGGTGTCGAGGCCGGTGCTGACCAGCAGGACGGCGACCTTGCCGTCGATTTCCTCGACCCGGTCGAGCGTGTCGATCAGGGCGTCGGACAGATTGCTTTCGCTGAAGGCAGGATACTGGAAGCGGCGCAGCGCCTCGTTCAGCTTGTTGCGGTCCTGCGTGAAGTCCGACAGGATCGTCGGTCGCATGTCGTAGCCGATGACGGCGACCCAGTCGCCTGGCCGCAGGCTGTTCGCGAACCCGTAGATGGCGTTCCACACCTCGTAGATGAACCAGCTGACCTGCTTGCTGTACTCGACCAGCATCACGGCCGTGATGTTCGCTTCGATCGGGGAGAAGTTGGTGATCTCCTGCTTGACGTTGTCCTCGTAAACCGTGAAATTCTCGGGCGTCAGGCCGGTGATGATGTTACCCTTGGGGTCGGTCACCAGCACCTGCAGCGACACGAGGTCGACCGCGACCGAGATGGCCGTCTGTCCCTGCGGCTTGTCCTGGTCCTCCTGGGTTGTCGCCGCCCTCCTTCTTCTGTCGTCTGCGCAGCGGCGGCCTCTGCCCGGGCTGCGATTTCTCGTCCGGCTTGCGCCCTGGGCAAGCGCGGGCGTCGACGCCGGGCGGTCCAGGCGGGCATCCGGAGGCTTCCCGGCACGAGTAAAGCCAGGCTGAGGGTGGCAAGCAGGATGATCCTGACGGACTTCATAAAAGGGACTCCAAGTCGGTCGGCGCGAGGGCCGGTGATGGCGTCGGAAAGTACCGTAAATAATGGTAACACACAGCCTCAGAGACGCAAAGAATCGGCGGGACAAATGATTTGACGCCAATATTCCCGGGTGCTAATAATTTGTTCGTTCTATCTTCCCGTTTGATTTTCTCGGAGGTACACACGTGAGCTATTGTCCCGAATGCGAGGCGCCTATCGACGAGGAGTTTGAAGACCTCGGGGAGGTGATCTCCTGTCCCGAGTGCGGCGTTGAGCTCGAGGTGATTTCGCTTGATCCTGTGGAATTCGACCTTGCCCCCGTCGACGACGAGGACGAGGACGACGACTATCGATTTGACGAAACCGACGAGGAGGACGAGGACGACGAGGAATGGGACGACGAGACGAGGAGGAAGATGACGACGAGCGCGAGTATTGAAGATGCCTTCTCGTGACCCCCGCCCCCGCATTGCCCCACCCGCACCGTGGCCGCTGCTGTGCGCGCGTTTTATGGAGGCCACGAGTTGCCGCAGCACATAAGCCTTCTGGTTTTCGACCTGGACTACCTCGTTTTCGATTGCTCGCTCCTCAAGGTAGGCGCTCTCAGACAGAGCCTCATTTCCTTCGCCGACGCCATACCGCAGAGTGTCCGGCTGCCGGACGCCGTGGATGCCGAGGAGGGGTTCCGTCTGCACGGGTTCCGCTGGCTGCAGTTCCTGGAAATCGGGCTTGACGAGGAGCGGCTGGAGGAACTCCGGCAGGCGTACCGGATCCACGAGGAGCGGCTCATCGAAGCGGGCACAGGCAAGATCTATTCCGGCATCCTGGAGTTGCTGGCCGGGTACCGCCGCGAGGATGTGCGGCTGGCGGTCGGGGCCGACTCGAGCCGCGACTACCTGCTGGCCGTCAGCGACCGGCATGGCCTCCACGGCGTGTTCGACCTGATGCTGTGCACCGAAGAGTACGGCGTCGGCGGCGCGCAGGAGATGCTGGAGGACGTCATGCACCAGGCCGAGGTGAACCCGAGCGAAACGCTCGTGCTCGGGACGCGCCCGAGTATGTTCGAGGCGGCGCACAGCCTCGACCTCCTCACGGTGGGCTGCGGGTGGGGGCTGCACCGGCATGACGGGCTCGAGGAAGCCGACCTGCAGGCCCACAGCCTCGGCCAGCTGCCCGCGGCCATACGCGAAGCGGACGGCATGGCGGAGCAGTACCTCTGAATCGGGTTTCGGGCGCTGGGAGTCGGCTGCACGCATCCAGCGTCGGCCGCCCGGCCCACTTTCCCGCTTTCATGGTACATTTGGATGATGAACCTGCAAGAAAAGGAACTGAAGCTGGAAACCGCCCTGGCCGGCATGGGCCGCGTCCTCGTCGCCTACAGCGGCGGGGTCGACAGCTCCTACCTCGCGTACAAGGCGCACCGGGTCCTCGGGGCGCGGGCGCTCGCCGTCACGGCCGAGAGCCCATCGGTGCCCTCGCAGCAGCGCCGCATGGCGCTGCTGGTCGCCGAGCAGTTCGGGTTTCCGCACGAGATCATCAGCACCCGGGAAGTGGAGCGTGAGGAGTACCGCGAGAACCCGCCGAACCGCTGTTTTTTCTGCAAGGACGAGCTGTTTGCGGCGCTTGCGGCAATCGCCACCGAGCGCGGGTTTTCGACGATCCTCGACGGCCTCAACGCCGACGACCTGGGAGACTACCGGCCCGGCCGCGACGCGGCCCGCGCCCACAATGTCCGCAGCCCGCTCGTCGAGGCCGGACTGAACAAGGCGGAGATCCGCGAACTCTCCCGCAGGGCCGGGCTGCCCACGGCCGACCAGCCGGCTTCGGCGTGCCTGTCGTCGCGCTTCCCGTACGGCGTGAAGATCACCGAGGAGAAGCTGCGCATCGTCGACCGCGGCGAAGAGGCGCTGCGCGAGATGGGATTCCGCATCTTCCGGGTGCGCCACCACGACGACATGGTGCGGTTGGAGTTCGGGCCGGAGGACCTCGCCCGCGCCCTGAACGTCGGATGTCGCGCGGCGCCTCACCCGGCTGTTCAAGGGCCTGGGGTACAAGTACGTCGCCCTGGACCTGGAGGGCTACCGAACCGGTTCGGCAAACGAAGTGCTCGTCACCGAGATCCGGCAGTTTCCCGCTTGAGTCTGCGCCGTTCGGAGTGCGGCCGCCTCGGCGCTGCCTTCCGCGGTTGTACTGGAACGGAAGGCGTTCGCCCAGAGAGCGGAGTCCAGGCACCAGCGGCTTCCTGTCGCGACTTCCCACCCGCGGTGCAGTTAGTGTATTTTGAACATCCTCGCCCAAGAGGTGTGCTCATGAGACCGCTGCCCTTGCGAACCGCGGTGTGGGTTCTCCTGCTCGGGTCGCTCCTTGCTTGCTACGGCGCTTCCAAGAGCCCCGTCCGGGCGTTGCGCGGCATGGTGGTGTGCACCGAGCCGCGCGCGGCCCAGGTGGGCGTCGACGTGCTCAAACGGGGCGGAAACGCGGTGGACGCGGCCGTCGCAGTCGGCTTTGCGCTTGCGGTGACCCACCCGTCGGCCGGCAACCTGGGCGGTGGCGGTTTCATGATGATCAGGGAGGCCGGCACCGGGAACGTCATCGCGCTGGATTACCGCGAAATGGCCCCGTCGGCGGCCTCGCGCGACATGTACCTGGACGCCTCCGGGACCCCTGATCCGGGCGCCTCGACGGTGGGGTGGCGCGCCTCCGGCGTGCCCGGCACCGTCGCGGGGCTGGCCATGGCCCTCGAGCGGCACGGGACCATGAAACTTGAGTGGTGCTGGCGCCGGCCATTGCGCTGGCGCGCGACGGCGTCGAACTGAGCTGGTTCGAGAGCGAGTCGCTGCGCGGCGCGCGCCGGCTGCTGGAGCGGTTCCCGGAAAGCCGGCGGGTTTATCTGCGCGACGGCGTGCCGTATGGCGCCGGCGAGCGCTTCCGGCAACCCGACCTGGCCGCCACCCTCGAGTCGATCGCCCGCAACGGCCCGAAGGAGTTCTACGACGGCCCCATCGCCCGGCGCATCGCCGAGGAGATGAGGATAAACGGAGGGCTGATCACGCAGGAAGACCTCCGGAACTACCGGGCGCTCGCGCGCAAACCGATCGAGGGGACCTACCGCGGCTACCGGATCTACTCGATGCCCCCGCCGAGCTCGGGCGGCATCGCGCTGGTCGAAATGCTCAACGTGGTCGAGGGCTTCCCGCTCGACCGCTACGGCGCAGGTTCCAGCCGCACCCTGCACCTGGTCGCCGAGGCCATGAAGCTTGCGTTCGCGGATCGGGCTGAGTTCCTGGGCGACGGCGATTTCGTAAAGATCCCCGTTGCCGGGCTGACTTCGAAAAACTACGCCGCGGAGCGCCGGTCCAGGATCGACCCGTTTCTGGCGTCCGAAGCCGCGCGCATGGGACACGGTGCCCCGGCCGGCGACGAGAGCGAACAGACGACGCACTTTTCGGTCGTCGACGAAAAGGGGAACGCGGTGGCCAACACCTACACGCTCAACGGGAGTTACGGCTCCGGCGTGACGGTGCGGGGGACGGGCATCCTCATGAATAACGAAATGGACGACTTCAGCGCACGTCCGGGGACGCCCAACGCGTTCGGCCTCATTCACGGCGAGGCCAACGCGATAGCCCCGGCGAAGCGGCCGCTGAGCGCCATGACCCCGACGATCGTGACCAAAGACGGCGCGCTGTTCATGGTGCTCGGAAGCCCCGGGGGGCCGACCATCATCAACACGGTTTTCCAGGTACTGCTGAACGTAATCGATTTCCGGATGACGGTGCAGGAGGCCGTGGACGCCCCGAGGATCCACCACCAGTGGATGCCGGACGCGCTGGCGCTGGAGCGGATCGGGTTCGCGGAGGACGTGACGCAGGCGCTGCGGGCGCGCGGCCACGCGCTGCAGACGCGGAGCTCCATCGGGGACTGCCAGGCGATCGTCGTCGACCCGGAGACCGGGGTGAGGCTCGGGGCGGCCGACCCCCGCATGGACGGTGTCGCGCTCGGCTACTGATGCGCAGCCGGGCCGTGAGCCATGACAGCCCTCCCGCCCGCGGTCGCAACCTCAGTCTGTGAGGGTCTGCTGGATGACCTCTTTCACGTCCTCGATCCGGAAGGGCTTGGCGAGGTAGCGGTTCGATGTGTGCTCGAAGAACGACCGTGTCTCCGCGCTCACCGTGTCGCCGGTGACGAAGATGATGCGCTTGGCCAGCAGCGGCCGCTCGCGCGTGATCCAGTCGAAACAGGTCGCGGCCGCTCATCTGCGGCATCTTGAAGTCGGTCACGACCACGTCGTACTCGTTCGCCTCGATCTTCTCCCGCGCCATCCGGCCGTTGCTCGCGGTGTCGACGTGGATCGGGTACATGCTGAAAGACCTCGACGAAGAAGTCCAGGATGTATTTCTCGTCGTCGACGACGAGCATCCGCTTGCCGCGCACCAGGTTTTCGAACTGCAGGGCCTGCGGCATCGAGCTCGGCGACGACGGCGGGTTCTTCCTGCAGGACGGTGATGATCGGAAGCTCGATGACGAAGGTCGAGCCCTCGCCGACGCGGCTGCGCGCATAGATGTTGCCCGCCGTGCTCCTTGATGATGCCGTAGGACAGGCTGAGGCCGAGCCCCGTCCCCTTGCCGACCTCCTTGGTCGTGAAGAACGGATCGAAGATCTTGGTGAGGATCGACTTCGGGGATGCCGGGGCCGTCGTCGACGATCTCGACGATGATCGCGCTGGTTGATCCGGTCCGCGCGGGTGCGGATGATCAGCCGGCCGCGGCCGTGCGCTTCCAGCATGGCCTGCTCGGCGTTGGTGATGACGTTCAGGAAAACCTGCTGCAGCTGGTGGGCGTCGGCGATGGTCTTCGGCAGCTCGCGGTCCAGTTCGCGGCATATCTCGATGTTGTTGACGGCCAGCTCGTAGTTGCGCAACTCGACCGTCCGGTCGAGTATCTCGTTGATGTCCGACAGCGTGCGCTCGGGCTTCTGCTTGCGGGCGAACGAGAGCAGGTTCTGCACGATCTTCTGGCAGCGCAGCGCCAGGTTGTTGATCTTCAGCAGGCTGTCCCGCGCCCGGTCGTCGAGGTCCTTCCGCAGCTGCAGCAGCTGCGAGTAGCCCATGACGCCCGTCAGCGGGTTGTTCAGCTCGTGGGCGATCCCCGAAATCAGCTCGCCGATGGCCGAGAGCTTCTCGGACTGGATCAGCTGCTGCTGCAGGAGCTTTTCGTTGCTGATGTCCTTGGCGACATGGATCGACCCGGCGAGGCGGTTGTTCTTGTCGTACCAGGGGCCGACCGAAATCTGGAAGGTGCCGCCCATGACGGGAAGCTCGACTTCTTCGACGATCAGCCCTTCGGCCTGCAGCGAGTGCATGTGGCGGCACGGACTCGGGCTCGAGCCCGCGGGGTTGAACAGCTCGGCGCAGTACTTGCCGATGATCTTCGGCGGAGTCGTTTTCAGCCGCCGCGCCAGCGCCAGGTTGGCGCGGACGATCTTGCCGGTCGTGTCGTGCACGGACACGCAGTCCTGCATCGCATCGAAGGTGGTCTCCCACTCCTTCTGGCTGCGTGAGACGACCTGGAACAGCCGCGCGTTCTCCAGGGCGATGGCGGCCTGGTGCGCCAGGGTCTCCGCCCGCAAGATCTCCTCGTCGCTGAAGCTCCGTTCGCGCGAGTTGTCGCTGCAGACCAGCACGCCGATGGCCTGGTCCTTCGTGATCAGCGGGGCGAAGATGGCCGCGCGCCAGCCCAGCGGGTGGGCGAACCGGCGCTCCATGCGGTCGCCCCGCGGCATCTCCTCCACCGCGATGACACGCTTTTCCGCGAGCGCGGTGATCGCGATGGACGAGTCGGACAGGCTGATTTCAACCTGGCGGATATCGAAATTTTCCGTCTGGGTCGATGCCGCCCCGAGCAGCCGCGGCTGCCGGTCGTCGACCAGGAAAAGGTGGCACTGGTTGGTCTTCACCAGGCGCTTCCCCTCGACGACGATCCTCTTGATGATATCCTCGAGGTCAAAGCTCTGGGAGATGATCTTGTTGACTTCCTGGAGTGCGATCAGGTCTTCGGAGAGCTTGCCGGCCTGTTCCCTGAAGGTGCACGTTGACGATCGCCACGCCCAGGATCTCTGTCAGGGTGAGGATCAGGTCTTCCTCGACATCGCCGAGCGTCTTCGGCTTCCTGCTCGCCAGCCCAAGCGTTCCGAGCAGGCGATTTCCCGACCTGACGGGGTAGAGCGCGAAAAACCGCAGCCCTTCGCTGCGCAGCGCTTCGGCGATGCGTTCGGAGCAACTCGGGTTCGGGGAGCCGTCGAGCACGACGGCCCGGTTGTCGGCCAGCTGCTGGCGCACCGGCCCGCCCTGCTCCTGGTCGATCTCCAGGGCCGACACGGTGTCTTTGCTGAAGCCGCGGTAGACGGCCGTCGGCGACATATTGTCGTCGTTGGAGACGATCCGGAACGTGCCCGCTTCCATGCCGAGGAGCCCCATCACGTCGTCCAGCGCGCTCCCCACCACCGCGGTCAGGTCGACGGCCCGGTTGACCATCGACGATATGTTGCGCAGCACCGATAACTCACGCTGTTTGAATCTGGCCGGCTTGCGCACCGGCACGGTCGCGAGGGCGAACAGGACGCCCAGCAGCAGCCACAGGGCGTGAGGGTGGTCGGAGCAGGGGAATAGAGCGGAAACGCCAGCTACGACGAACATATCGGCTGAGCCCTGGGAAGCCCTGGAATTGTCATGCGCCTGAGTCGAGGCAATATTATAGGAATGCCGGTTTCCATTTGCCAGGGAAAACGGCGGGCGCTGCTTTACCCGGGCCGCCGCCGACGGACTAAACCATCCCTTTACTGCTGAAGAGCTTACGAGCAATACCCTTGAGGAACGAGTTGGTGCCGGCCTGGTCTGATGGGCCCGGGGCCGCCGCCGGGGGAGCCCCCTCGGGATCGGGCGCCGCCAGGCCAGCGTCCGCCTGGGAGAGCGCTTCGATGATGCGGTTAAGATCCCGCCTCAGCCCGTTCTGCCGCTCGCGCAGGGCGTCGACCTTGTGACTCAGCTCCAGGGCCTGCGCCGGCAGCGTTCCCCACTGAGCCCCCGTCTCCAGCGGCATGTGGTTTTCCCGAGTGACGAGCATTTCCAGCCACTGGTTCGTGATCTGGGTGTTTTCATCGATGAGGACGCCGTCCAGAAGATCCGCCCCTTTCCGGCCGCTCATGGGAATCCCTTTCGTATAGTTTATCCATCGGCGGGCGAGCCTGCGGCTTTAGCCAAAACGGCGCGGGGATCCCGCAAGGGGCGGAGCCTATTGCGTCACGTTTTTTGGGGCAAAATAGCCACGGCGGTAACGCGCGGTGTGGCCCGGGGCGCTGGCGGTATCCAGGGTGATCTTGATGCGGCGGTAGGAGCCATCGCGGGCGGCGTTGCTGGATATGTACCCGATGCTGTATTGGTTACGGAGTTCGTGGGCGATTTCGGAGACGATCCCGCTGATATCGGAAACCTTCTGCGGGAAGAACGACTTGGCGCCGGTTTCGTCGGAGATGCGTTTCAAGGCATCGTGGGCCTTCTCCGGCACCGATTTCGACCAGCGGCCGAACAAGCCCTTGTCGGGGATCTCGTTGAGAAAGCCGACGGTGTAGACCTGCACGTCGGATTCCTGGACCTTGGCCACCAGTTCCTCGAGCTTGTAGTAGCTGTCCTTGTCCTCGCCGTCGGTGATGACGACGATGGCTTTCTTGGGCTTGACCCCGGACTGGGCCTTCTGGACCCCGAGATAGACCGCGTCGTACAGCGCGGTCCCGCCGGTCACGACGATGTTGTCCAGTGAGTCCGTGATCGCGTCGATGTCGTTGGTGTAATCCTCGAGCAGCTCGGTCTGGTCGTTGAATCCGATCAGGAAGACCTGGTCGTCCGGGTTGCTGGCCCTGATGAACGCGAGGGCAGCCTTGTTCACCAAGTCGATCTTCGACCGCATGCTGCCGCTGGTGTCCAGGATGATGCCCAGGCTGATCGGGACGTCTTCCTGCGAAAAGAGCGTGACCGTCTGTTCGATCCCGTCTTCGTAGAGCTTGAAATTGTCTTTCTTCAGCCCGGCGACGAAGTGGCCGTCCTTGTCCAGTACCGTTGTGTGGATAACGACGAGGTCGACGTTGACCCCGATGGTGTACCCCTTCTGCTTTTCGGGGCTGTCCTGCGGCCCTCTCGACTCGAGCTCGGGCTTCGGTTTCTTCCGATCTTCCTCCTTGGGAGATTCTTGCGGGTCCGCCGAGGCATCCCTGGGTGCGACAGGGCAGGGTGAGCAGCAGCATGAGGTCAGCAGGACGAGAAGGATACCAGGCGCGCGCGCTCAGCTTTTCGGGGCATAGTATCCCTCCTTGGCGTGGACGATCAGCTTTGGAAGGCCTTCGGGGGGTTCGAGCTTCACCCTGATCTTGCGCCACTTGCCGTCGTGGTTCTTGTTGGTCGGCACGTAGCCGATCACGTACTGGTTCCGCAGCTCGGCGTGCACCAGGTCGATGTAGTAATCCAGTTCGTTGAAATTGTTGGGGAAGAAGGCGCGTCCGCCGGTCAGGGCGACGATGTTCTGGATTTCGGCCCGCCCATAGCCGAGCTTGCCTTCCTCGCCGATGCCGTAGATCTGGACGTCCGACTCCTTCGCGAATTCGCGCACCTCGGCGGCCGAGTACCGGCTGCTGTTGTCCTCGCCGTCGGTGATCAGGATCAGGGCCTTCTTCTCGTTCTTGCCCGCCCCTGATCTGGTCGAGGCCCATGTAGACGGCGTCGTACAGCGCGGTGCGCCCGCCGGGCTGGCGGAAGGCATATCTCATTCTGGATCGTGGAGCTCTCGTGCGTGAAGTTCGTCACCAGAGTGGTTTTCTGGTTGAACGTGACCAGGAAGAACTCGTCCTCGGGGTTGCCGGCCTGAAGAAAGCGCACGATGGCGTTCCGCGCAGCATTGATGTTGTTGTTATCCTTCATGCTGCCGCTGACGTCGAACAGGATGCCGACGCTGATGGGGGCGGACTGCTGGGTGAAGTGGGCGATGTCTGTTCGACCTTGTCCTCGAAGACCTTGAAGTGCTCTTGTTCGAGCCCGGTCACGTAGCGGTTGAGGGGATCCGTCACCGAGACCTTTACGAATACGGTCTCCACGCCGACCCGGAACAGCGGTTTCTCCCTGCGGCTTCGTCTGGTGAACGTTCGGTCGCGGCGCCGGTCCTGTCCGGGCGCGTCCCACCCGGCGGCGAGGAACGCTGCCATCGGCGAACAGCAGTCCCACATCTTACGCTGGAACGTCACGTTTGTCCTCGACCGTCAAATCTGCAAAATGCCCGATTATTCAGCGGATTGCGTGCACCTCTGGATGCAGTTTAACAAACAGCGGCCCTATGTCAAGAAACAGCCGGCGTCGCGTGCTTCTTACTGCAGGCGGTCGAGGAAATCGAGGCCGACGAGCACCTCGCGCGGCTTGGATCCGTCCGCCGGGCCGACGAGGCCGATTCTGATACATGTTGTCGATCAGCTTCGCCGCCCTGCCGTATCCGATGCTCAGACGGCGCTGAAGTAGCGAAGTCGAGGCTTTTCCCTCGCTGACGACGACCCGGACGGCGTCGTTGTACAGGGCGTCCTGCGCGTCCGGGCCCGACCGGGTTTCCTTCCTCGTCCAGTTCCTCGGTCCCGTAGGTCAGGACCGAGTGGTCGTAGGCCGGCCGGCCCTGGCCTCTTGAGATGCTCGACGATCGCCTGCGCCTCCTTTTCGCTGACATACGCGCCGTGGATCCGGGTGAGACGCGACGAGCCCGGGGGAATGAAAAGCATGTCGCCGTTGCCCGAGCAGCTGCTCGGCGCCGTTGGCGTCGATGATGGTGCGCGAGTCGACCTTCGTGGCCACCTTGAAGGCGATGCGGCAGGGGAAGTTGGCCTTGATGATGCCGGTGATGACGTCCACCGAGGGGCGCTGCGTGGCCAGGATGAGGTGGATGCCGACGGCACGCGCCATGGCGGCAAGCCGCGAGATCGATTCCTCGACCTCCCGCGAGGAGACCATCATCAGGTCCGCGAGCTCGTCGATGACCAGGACGAGGTAGGGAAGGGGCTTCTCGAGCTCCCCCGCGCGTCGTCCGCCTCGAGGAGCGAGAGCTGCCTCGCCGGTGGAGCGGACCAGGGTATTGTACTGGTCGATGCTCCGGACGCCGCGCAGCGCGAGCTTCTTGTACCGCGTCTCCATTTCGCTCGTCGCCCAGCGCAGCGCGCTCGCCGCCTCCTTGGGATCGGTGACGATCGGCGTCAGCAGGTGAGGGATGTCGGCGTAAATGCCGAGCTCCAGCCGTTTGGGATCGATGAAGATGAACTTCACCTCGTCCGGGGTCGCCTTGTACAGGATCGAGGTGATCATGCAGTTCAAGCGCGACGCTCTTGCCCGAGCCCGTAGCGCCGGCGATGAGCAGGTGCGGCATCCTTGCCAGGTCGGTGACGTAGGGGGTGCCGTTGATCAGCTTCCCCAGGCACAAGGTGAGTCTGGAGGTCAGTTTTCGGAAGGCATCGGACTCGATGATCTCCCGCAGCATGATCGTTTCGCGCTGCGTGTTGGGCACTTCGATGCCGACCGTCGCCTTGCCCGGGATCCGGTCGATGCGGATCGATTCGGCCTTGATGCCCGAGGCACAGGTCGTCGACCAGGCCCGTAATCCTGGAGTACTTCACGCCCGGCGTCCGGCTTGAACTCGAAGGTGGTGACAACCGGCCCGGGGTGTATCTGGGTGATGCTGCCGTTCACGTCGAACTCGGCGCACTTGTCCGCCGAGCTGGCGGGCGCGTTCCATCAGTTCGGCTTCCTCGACCGCCACGTGCCCGTCCGGCGAAGGCAGCAGCTCGACCGGGCGGCAGCACGAACCTGCGGACGCGGGCAGCCTTCGTCGCCGGCGGGCGCGGGTATGGCTGGATCGGGTTCCACAGGCTTAACAACCGGCTGAATCTTCGGTTCGACCTTCGCCTGTGCCGCCGCCTGATGCACGGGGGCCGGCCTGGGGGTCAGTTCGATGACCTGTGCCGCCGCCGGCTTGATATTGACCACGGTGCGGACGGGCTTGTGGCGGGCGCGCCATCCCTTGAAGCGGGCCCACAGGCCCGGCCGCGCGCTCTCCTGGTCCCGTGTAGCGCGTTCGAACAGCTGCTGCAGCGAAAACGTCGTGGCCGCCAGGAAACCGAGGATGAGGGCTCCGGCCACGACAATGATTGTACCGGTCCGATTCAGGTTGGCCAGCAGCGCCTCGGAGAGCAGCACCCCGGTCATGCCCCCCGGTGCGAAGTTGATCTCGCTGAGCTTGACCGGAAGAAGCTGGAGCGCGGTGCCGGTCCCCCCGATCAGCAGCAGGAGCCCGAAGGCGCGCGCGTAGGGGGCGCGGATGCTGCGACCCCGTATGAGCTTCCACCCGGCGATGACCATGGGGATCAGAAGGAGCACCGCCGGGAAGCCGAAGACCTGGTAAAGGATGTCGCTGACCCAGGCGCCGAGCCGGCCGGCCTTGTTTGTCGCGCTTGCCTTGTAGAAAAGCGCGTTGAAGCTCGAGTCGTGGGCGTCGTAGGAGGCCAGGCAGAGTGCCAGCAGCGCCGTAGCCGACAGCACAATGACGCCGATAATCTCGTGCCGTTTTCCGGGCACTTCCTTTGCCATGCCTGATCTGCTCCGTCAGATTTCCAGGATTACGGGGACAATCATCGGGCGCGTGGCGGTGCGCTTGCGAAAGAAACGCTTCAGGTCCGCGCGGACCATTTCGGTGAGCACGAGGGCGTCGGCGCGCTCCTCGTCGCTGCACTCCTCGACGGTTTTCAGCACCACCTGCCTCGCTTCGACGAGGAAGGCGGCGCCGCCGTCTTCCTGAATGTGCCCCCGGCTGACCAGTTCCGGCATCCCTTCGAGGCGGCCGCTGGACTTGTTGATCGGGACGACCGCCAGCACGACGCCCTCTTCCGACAGGTGCTGCCGGTCCTTGACGACCACCTCGTCCAGTTCCGCGATCCCGCCCTCGTCGATGAACCTTCTGCCCACGGGAGCCTTGCCGCGGATCTCGACGGATTCGGGCGTCAACTCCAGGATGTCGCCCGATTCCGCCATGATGATCCGTTCTTTCGGGAAGCCGATTTCCCGGGCGATCAGGGCGTGGTGGTACAGCTGCCGGTACTCCCCGTGGATCGGGGTGAAAAACCTCGGCCGCACCAGGTTGAGCATGAGCTTGAGCTCCTCCTGGCTGGCATGGCCCGACACATGCACCATCCAGTGGCTCTCGTCGTAGACCCTGGCCCCCCGGCGGCAGAAGTGGTTGATCAGGTGCGAAACCCGCTGCTCGTTCCCCGGGATGGCACGGGCGCTGATGATGACCGCGTCCTCGGGTTCGACGCTGAAGTCCTTGTGTTTGCCGATGGCCAGCTTCGACAGCGCGGCCATTGGCTCGCCCTGGCTGCCGGTGCTGAGGAGCACCAGTTCGCGGTCCGCGAGCCGGCCGGCCTCCTGCATGTCGGCCAACACCCCGCGCGGCACGTCGAGGTAGCCGAGGGACTGGGCGATCGCGATATTCTCCTTCATGCTGCGGCCCACGGGGACGACCCGGCGGCCGAACTGGCCCGCGAGCTCGAGCACGATCTGGATCCGATGGATGCTCGAGGCGAAACAGGCGACGATGATCTTACGCTTGCTGCTGTGAAACACCTGCTCGACGTGGCTCTTGACCACGCTCTCTGACGGCGTGTAGCCCGGCCGCTCGCTGTTGGTGCTGTCGGAAAAGAGCGCCAGCACCCCTTCCTCTCCCAGGCGGCAGAACCGGGCGTAATCGCTCGTCTGCATGTCCGGCGGCGACTGGTCGAACTTGAAGTCGCCGGTGTGGACCACGGTGCCGACGGGCGTCGTGATGGCCAGCCCGATGCTGTCGGCGATGCTGTGGGTCACGCGCAGGAACTCGATATCCAGGTCTTCGACCCGCAGCCGCTCGCGCGGGTGGATCTGGTTGAGCTCGGCGCGGTCGAGCAGGCCGTGTTCGGCGAGACGCCCCCGGGCAAATCCCAGGGTCAGGGGAGTGCCGTAGACCGGCAGCGGGATCTGCTCGAGCAGGTAGGGGAGGGCCCCGATGTGGTCTTCGTGCCCGTGCGTCAAAATGACCGCGCGCACCTCGTCCTTGTGCTCGAGCAGGAAGCCGAAGTCCGGGACCACCAGGTCGACGCCGAGGAGGTCGTCCCGGGGAAACATCAAGCCCGCGTCGATAACGACGATGGAGCCGCGGCAGCGGACCGCCATCATGTTCAGGCCGAATTCCCCAAGTCCGCCGAGAGGTACTATTTCTACACAGTTACGGTCGTTCACGCGATTTCCGGAGGAGAAAAATCAGTATAGCACGAGCCGAGTCCCGTCAGATTCTCTGATTCGGTGCCGTGACCCGAAGGCCGTCCAGCAGGCGAGCCCCGGGCGTCAGCCCCGGATGCGATGCAGCCTGAGGCCCTGCAAAGGGGGCACGCGTCGAGAGGCGCGCAGGGTTCAGGCCGCACCACACGCCGCCGGATCTGCCAGTACGAAGAATCTCGACATCACATTTGTGCCAGGATCCGGCCGAGCGTCTCGTACTCGTCCGGGGCAAGTTGCTCCGGGCGGCGCGCCCCGTCGATCCCGGCCTCGCGCAGGAGCCGTTCGGCGACGGGGGCCACGGCTGGTGCGTGCCTCAGCGAGTTGAGCAGCGTCTTACGGCGGTGGCCGAACGCGGCCTTCGCGACCTCGAGAAACCCCGCCTCCGACGCCGGTGCGACGCCCTGGGCCTTCGGGCGGAGCACGACGACTGCCGACATCACCCGGGGTGGGGGTGCAAAGGACCCTGGATGAACTTTGAACGCAATCCGCGCATCGGCCCGGTGCTGGCACTGGACCGATAAGAAGCCGTACCTTTTCGACCCCGGGCCGGCAACGATGCGTTCGGCCACCTCGAGTTGGAGCATGAAAGTCAGGTCGTGGACGGAAACGCCGGTGTAAAGAAATTTTTCGATAACGGCCGTCCCGATGTTGTAAGGGAGATTGCCGACGACCCGCAGCGTGCGCCCTGGGAGGGCGTCGCGCACGAGGTCCACGACATCGAGGCGCAGGATGTCGTCGGCGATGACCGAAACCGACGGGTGCGCGGCGACGGCCTGGCGCAGGGCGGGTATGACATCCCGGTCGAGTTCGACGGCAAACAGCCTCCCCACGGCCGGCGCCAGCCGGACCGTGAGGGCGCCGGCGCCCGCCCCGACCTCGAGGAACACGTCTTCAGACGACGGCCGGATCAGCCCGACGAGCCGCTCCAGAACGCCGCTATCCCTAAGAAAATGTTGCCCGAAGCCCTTCTTCGGCGTGACCTCCATTTGACTTGACATCGCCGGGGTGCGTCACCATAATGACACGTTTGTTTTCGGGTGCCTGGGTCTCAAACGGGCAATCATAACCTCTGGAGGGTAAAGATGAGCGCAAAAGTTTCAGAAGTTGGGGACCAGAACTTCGACCTGGAAGTTCTGAATTCGGGCGTACCCGTCCTCGTAGACTTCTGGGCTGCCTGGTGTGCCCCGTGCCGCATGCTGGCGCCCGTGGTCGAGGCGATTGCCGACAAGTACGCGGGCAAGGCGAAGGTGGTTAAGCTCAACGTAGATGAAAACACGATGACCTCGGGCAAGTACAACATCAAAGGCATCCCGACCCTCCTGCTGTTCAAAGACGGCATGATCAAAGAGCAGATCGTGGGCAACACGACCAAAGACACGATCTCGAAAATGATCGATAACCACCTGTGATATTAGCACGTTAGCAGGGCCGGCGGGAGTGGCACGCGCGCCCGGCCGGCTCCGCTTGTTTTACTTCGGCGGCGCGCTCCCGGCGCCGGCGCTTCCGGCGGTGGCGAGGCTTTCCGGTCAACGCCCATCAAAACATCAGCTTCGAGAGTCTCAATCCGGATGGACGGTTCTGCCTGCCAGTTACCAGGCGAGCCGCCGTCCGCTGAAACGTGGATGGACCGCCCATGGCAAACCTGATCGTGGTTGGGGCCCAGTGGGGTGACGAAGGCAAGGGGAAGATTGTCGACTTGCTGACCCCTCACTTCGACATCGTCGCCCGGTACCAGGGAGGGCACAACGCCGGCCACACCGTCATGATCGGCGGGGCCAAGTACGTGCTGCACCTCATTCCGTCGGGTATTCTCCACCCGTCTACCGTCTGCGTCATCGGCAACGGCGTCGTGGTCGACCCCGCCGCCCTGAAAGCGGAAATCGCCTCCCTGCGGAACGCGGGGATCGAGTCCCGCGGACGGTTGTTCATCAGCAACCGCGCCCATGTCATCCTGGATTACCACCGCGCCCTGGAGCGGGACGACGAGGAGCGGCGCGGCCGGCAGCGGATTGGTACCACCAGCCGCGGCATCGGCCCGGCCTACGAGGACAAGATGGGGCGCCGCGGGGTGAGGGTCTGCGACCTGCTCAACCCGGAATCGCTGCGGCATGCGCTCGAAGTCAACGCCCGGGGCAAGTCCGCCCACCTGTCGGAGGCGGATCTGGAATCCACCTGGACGGCGGCCCGGGACCTCGGCCAGGAACTGGCCGAGTATGTCCTCGACGCGGCGGAATACCTGAACCGGGCAATCGATGCGGGGCAGAGCGTCCTGTTCGAGGGTGCGCAGGGAACGTTGCTGGATGTGGATCACGGGACGTACCCTTTTGTCACCGCGTCGAGCGCGACGGCCGGCGGAGCCTGCATCGGAACCGGGGTGGGGCCCACGAGGATCGACGGGGTTATCGGGATCACGAAGGCCTACACGACGCGCGTCGGCGAGGGGCCTTTCCCGACGGAGCTGGTCGACGGGATGGGCGAGATCATGCGCAAGCGCGGCCAGGAGTATGGCGCGTCGACCGGGCGGCCCCGCCGTTGCGGCTGGTTTGACGCGGTCATCGTGCGCTATGCGCGGCTCATCAACGCGCTCGACACCCTCGTCATCACCAAGCTGGACGTCCTCGACACCCTCGCCGAGATCCGGATCTGCACCGGCTACCGCTACAAGAGCTCGCTCTTGACCTGCTTCCCGCCGGAAATCGAGGTGCTCGGGCAGTGCCGGCCCGAATACCTGACGGTCCCGGGCTGGAGCACGAAGACCGCGGGAATTCAACGCCTCGAGGATCTCCCGGTGCTGGCGCGCGACTATCTCAACCGCCTGTCCGACCTCGCGCAGGCCGAAATCTCGGTCGTCTCGACCGGTCCCGACCGCACCGAGACCATCATCACCTCGCCCGATTCCCGCCTGCACCGCTGGATCACGTTTTAATTCGGGGCTCCCCGCCCTGTCTGCGTGCGGTACAATTGGCAGATCGAGGTTGCATCATGGTTTCGCTCAACGATCTGCTTCAAAGAAACACCGTTCCCGGGGAGCTCTACGAGAAGCTCGAAGGCAACCGGGTCCGCTGCGTCGCGTGCGGGCACCGCTGCCCCATACCCGACGGTGCCCTCGGCGTCTGCAAGGTACGGTTCAATCTGGGAGGGGTCCTCAGGGTCCCGTTCGGTTATGTCGCAGGCACGCAATGCGACCCGATCGAGAAAAAGCCGTTCTTCCACGTCCGGCCGGGTGCCCTGGCCTTCAGCTTCGGGATGCTCGGGTGTGACCTGCACTGCAGCTACTGCCAGAACTGGGTGACTTCCCAGGCGTTGCGCGACCCGGAAGCGGTCTCGCCCGCGTTGCGGACCAGCCCCGGGCAGCTGGCCAGCCTCGCCGTGTCCCAGGGAGCGGAGGTGGTGGTCAGCACCTACAACGAGCCGCTCATCACCGCCGAGTGGGCCGTCGCGGTCTTCAAAGAAGCCAAAAAAGCCAGGCTGATGACCGGGTTTGTGTCCAACGGCAACGCGACTCCCGCCGTGCTCGAGTATCTCCGGCCGTGGGTCGACATCTACAAGGTCGACCTGAAGAGCTTCGACGACCGCCGCTACCGGCAGCTCGGGGGCCGGCTGCAGCCGATCCTCGAAACCATCGAGGCACTGTACAAAATGGGCATCTGGGTCGAGATCGTCACCCTCCTGATCCCGGGGTTCAACGACTCGGACGAAGAGCTTGCGAATCTCACCGGGTTTATCGCCGGCGTTTCGCCCGAGATCCCCTGGCACGTGACGGCGTTCCACGCCGACTACAAGATGACCGCTCCGAGAGACACGACGTCGCACGACCTGCTGCGGGCCTTGTCGCTCGGGAAGAGGGCCGGCCTGCGTTACGTCTATGCGGGAAATCTCCCGGGGAGGGTCGGCGAGCACGAGAACACGATCTGTTGCGGTTGTGGGAAGGTACTCGTGGAGCGGAGGGGCTACCGGATCCTCGGCTATGCGCTGAGTGCGGCCGGGGAATGCCCCGACTGTGCGCAGCCGGTCCCGGGCCGCTGGGCGCGCGAGTACCGGCCGCAACTGACGGACTTGCCGATCGCGCTTCGGCGGGCGCTGTAGAGGACGGAGATGCCGCCGCCCGGGATGCCGCTCACCACCGGATTTCTCCCCGCGGATGTGGCGTCCCGTGCGCTTTCACCTGCTTCAGGACGGAGGCTTCGGGCCGTTGGCTACGTGCGCCCGGAACTCCCCCACGGTTTTCATCGAAGCGCTGCGTGCGTAGTGTCGAGGTCACGGGAGTGCGCCTTGCGCTCGGAGAATGGTTCGGATCGTGTCGCCGTACTCTGCGATCCGGTGGGTCATGGCCTTGTGCATGCGCCTGGGACGCGGGAGATCCACGACGAGTATCTGCTGCACGCGGGCGGGCCACTCCGACAGCACGGCGACGCGATCTCCGAGCTGGACTGCTTCGACGATGTCGGTCGTCGCCAGAATCGCGGAGAAGCGTTCGTTCATCCACAGCCGCTGCACGTCCAGCCAGAGCTGCTCGCGCGCAAGAGGGTCCAGGCCGCGGAAGGGGTCATCGAGCAGCAGCAGCCCGGGTCGGTGGATCAGGGCGCAACAGAGTGCCGCCCGGCGGGAGTTTCCCGGCGTCAGCGATCCAGGCATGGCGTCCTCGCAGTCCGCGGCCCCGAGCAGCCCGAGCAGGTGGCGCACGCGCGCCCCGGAGTTGAGCGGGGCCAGGCCGCGCAGTTCGGCGCCAAGCAGGATGTTCTGTCGCACCGTACGCCACGGCAGAAGCGCCGCCTCTCCCCAGACAACCCCCGGGTCCGTTTCCCTGGTCTGGATTCGGGACACGTCGATCGGCGAAGGCCCCACCGGGGCCAGGCCGGCGATCAGGCGCAGCAGCGCGGTCTTCCCGCAGCCGCGTGGCCCCACCCATGCAAGCAGCTCGCCCCGGCGGACCTCGACGCCGGGGTCTAGGGGCGGCGCCGCGGCGTCTTCGACGCGGACAACCCATTCCACTTCTGTCTTGCCTGTCACTGTACCGGCCCTTAGTATGGGATGCAGTCCAGTATATAACGTGGCTGTTCTGCGGCATAACAGGTTCCCGGCCCCGCCCGGCGACGGGAGAGCGGCGCATCCCGGCCCTTTTGGGATCTGACATGACAAAACCCGGCTTCTCGACCGCTCAGGTTGCGGCACCTTCGGCATCGCGGCTCACCCTCGCGCACGTCGCGGCCACGGCATTTCTGGCGTTGTTCTCCATCGTCGGGTTTGCCCTGTACGGCTTGCCGTTTTTCTACGATTTCATGGTGCGCGATTTCGGTTGGACCCGGGCGCAGGTGACCTCGGGCAACGCCTACAGCAAGCTGCTCGTCGGCCCTCTCTTCGGTTTCGTCGCAGGGTGGATCGTGGACCGGTTCGGGCCGCGCCGCCTCATGCTCGTGGGCATCTTGATGGCCGGGGGCGCACTCGTCGGTCTCGGCTTTGTTTCCAGTCTGGGTCTCTTCTACTTTTTTTACCTCTTCAACGCGCTCGGGTATGTCTGCGGGGGGCCGCTGCCCAATCAGGTGCTGCTGTCGCGGTGGTTCGACAAGGCCCGAGGCAAGGCGATGGGGATCGCCTATCTCGGGATCGGGATCGGCGGGGCCATTGTGCCGCTGCTGGCCAACCGGCTGATCCACGGCATGCACTGGCAGTCCGCCCTTGTCACTCTGGGGATCCTGATGATCGCGATCGCCTTCCCGGCGGCCTACTTCGTGAAAGAGGCGCCCGCCCGCCAGGCCGACGCCCCGCAGGAGCCGCCCGCCAGCGCCGGGTTCGCCTTCAGGACCCCGGCGTTCTACTTGCTTGCCGCCGGGAGCATGTGCTCGATCGGCGCGGTCGGCGGCACGATGCAGAACCTGAAACTCTTCCTGAGCCTCGACCAGAAGCTGCCCCAGGACACGATCGCGCGGGTGCTCTCACTGGTGCTGGTCACCAGTATCGCCGGCCGCCTGCTGATGGGCTGGCTCGCGGACCGGTACGCGAAAAAGTACGTGATGCTCCTGATCTACACGATCGTCGCCGCCGCTATCCCCCTTCTGTTCAGCGCGTCCAGCGGTTGGGCCCTGCTGCTGTTTGCCCTGGTATTCGGCATCGGCCTCGGTGGCGACTACATGATCATCCCGCTCATGGCCGCCGACATCTTCGGGGTGCGCGTGCTCGGCCGCCTCATGGGGGTCATACTTACCGCGGACGGGGTGGCCGAAGCCCTCTCGCCGATGCTGGTGGCGACCATACGCGACCGTACGGGGAATTATTCTGCGGGTTTCGCGATCCTGATCGGGCTGGCCGCCTGCGGCGCGCTGGCGGTCGCGCTGCTCCCCAAGGGCCCGGTTGCGTTTCAGGGACCCCCGAAAGCGCAGAACTAGCCACGGCAGATGCTGAAGACAGGGAAAAGGACTTTAGTTCCGGGTTCAGCGTCCTGCCGTGACGGGAAGCCGCAGAGGTCTTTGTAGGGCGCCCTTCATCAATCCACGTGCCAGGGGGTGAGTACGTGCTCCGCGGCTTTGACGACGCCGATGAGCAGGGCCGCAAGCGCCGCGGCGCAGAGGAACGCGGCAAACAGCAGGGGCGTGTTCATCTTCGAGATCGCCGAGAGCATCAGGTAGCCGAGGCCGGCTTCCGCCTCGACAAATTCGGCCGCAACCGCGGCCGCGATCCCCACGGTCGCCGCCGATTTCAGTGAGCGAAGCAGCGCCGGCAGCAGAAAGGGTATTCTCAGTTTGAGGGTCACCTGGGCGGGCGTAGCACGCATGCTGCGCATCATCTCCAGCATCTCGGCCGGTATCCCACGCAATCCCGTCAGCACGGCCGTCGCGATCACCGGGAATGCTGCCAACCCGACCAGGAGCGCCCGCGGCATCCCTCCATAACCGAACCAGAGCACCAGGACCGGGGCAAGAGCAATAACGGGGATCGCCTGCCACGTCCGGGCCACCCCGAGCAGCACCCTGCATGGCCGCTGAAAGGACGCACAGGCGAGGCCGGCAGCGAGAGCCAGCGCCATGGCGGCCACAAGCCCGAATAGCCAGGGGGTTGCGGTCGCAAGCAGGTGCCGCAGCAGATCGGGGGAATTGCGCCACGCCTCGAGGACTATACGCGACGGGGTGGGGAGGATGTCCGGTCTGATCCGGAGCAGACGGCCCATGAGTTCCCATGCGATGAACGCGGCGGTCAGCCAAACCAGGGTGTTGCTGGGAAACGCCCGTTTTTTGCGCATGTTTTCACTTCCCGGCGTCGCCTTCTCCACCGTGTATGCTCTTCCTGCGCCGCTTGTTTGTCCCAGTGAACACTAAGATACTGCCTGTGCCGCATACAAGATAAGACTTTCACTTTCTGCGGCTGCCGGCGGGAAATCTTCCCGCCCGTCACGCGCCGCCGTTGGTCCCGTCGCACGGAACGCGCCTTCAAACAGGGGATTAGTGCTGCTGCCTGGTGGCAAGCCTATTGCATGTCCAGGTTCAAGACGTCGGCGTCGGACAGCGCCGGGAAATCGGCGTGGCCGTGCGCCGGCCAGCAATCCTCGGTCGTTCTGCGCGGGTCCTTTCCGCCAAAACTCTGCGATCGCGAAAGGCTCAACGTGGTGCTTATCCGTGTTCTCGCCGGCCTTCTAGGGTCAGGGTTGCTCATAGTGCCCCGCCTGCCCGCGGAGGCCCCCGGGGCGCATGTCCGGATGCGCATGTCTGTCTACCTGGGCCCGGCTGTCGCGGGGCCGGAGCCTGTGTTCCAGGCATCCCTGCGCGGACGGGTTTTGCCGGTTACCTCCGTGACGCGCATCACCGCGCAACGCCCGCTCCTGGTGGTGATCGACCCGACATCCCTTCCTCGCGCGGAACTGAAGGGGCGCTTGGATGAGCTGGCGGGTGTTCTGACGAGATCGGTTGCGCCGCTTCAGCCTTTGTCTATCAGGATCGGGGTTACGGTGCTCGATGGCGTCCTGAGCGACCCGGTGAGCCGCCACGACAGAGTTGCAGATGTGCTGGAGCGTGCCGTCACCCGATTCACCCCCGATTCCACCGAGGCGCAGCCCATCCAAGTGGGGCGGGTCGTGGAGCTCCTGGGTGCGCTGATCGAAAAGGCCGAAGCCGACGGCCCGATCGACTGCCTCCTGCTCGCGAGGGACCGGGAACTCGACGCCGGGTCTCCGGAGTACCTGGCGTCGGCCCTGGAGCGCCGGATCCTGGAGACCAGTCTGCGGAAGGGAAGCAGCGTCTACGGCTTTCTGGCCGGTTCCGCTCTCCTGGGCCGATTGATCGCGGCGTCCGGGGGAGAGGCTTTCAACCCGTCGCGCACGACTGTGGCTGCGGTGCTGGGGCGCATCGCCGACGCGCGCGCCCGGGGCTATCTGCTCGAACTCGACCTCCCCTACGGCGACAGGGACGTACCGGTTGACGGCCGGCTCGAGTTCTCCGTCGCCGCGTCTCCGGGCGCAGGACGCGTGCGCGCGCCGGGCGCGCTCTGGCTCTGCCCGCATGCACGGCCGACACCGAGTTACGTCGAGGTGAGCAACGCGCTCGATCTCCTGCGGCGCGCGCGGCAGGCGGAGGAAGAATCCGATTACACGCGGGCCGCCGCCCTGATCGACAATGCAATGGCGCTGGACGACGCGAACGGGGCCGCGGCCGTGGCCGCGGCACGGGTGGCGCTTGCGAGGAACGACTTGCCGCGGCTGGCGGAGTTTGCGGCCCGCGCCGTCAGGACGATGCCGCTGACCGAGGACTCGGTGCGAACCCTGGCCGACCTCATGGAACAGGCCGGCAGCACAGGCGCCGCGCGCGATATGCTCGAGCGGCTCGCTGCGCAGGACGGTGCCCTCCCGGAACCGGTTGCGGCACGTCTGCATGCGGTGGCCGGCGACTTCCGGGAAGCGGCGCATATCTACCGTCGGCTGCTGGAATCGGGTTCCGCAAACCCGGCTGAGGTCTGCGGCGACTATGGCTGGGCGCTTTTGAAGTCCGGGGACGCCGCAGGCGCTCGCCGGCAGCTGGAGTCCTGCGCGGCCGTCGGACCGGGAGCGTTGCTGGCGAAATCGGCACTCGAGGCCGAGGCGGGCCACATCTCGGAAGCCCTGAGCCTGGCTGACCGTGCCGCCAGGCTCCGCCCGAACGACGCCGATGCCCGTATCCAAGTCGGGAAACTCCGGATCGCGGGCCGCGATTGGGCGGCTGCCGTGCGGGACCTCGAAGCTGCTGCCGCGCTGGATCCGTCGCAGCCCGACCTGCTTCCGCTTCGGGTCGAGGCGCTCCTGGGGGCAGGAAGACTCGGGGACGCAGAGCGGTTGCTCTCCCGACCGCTGGCTGGCGGGCTCGCCCCCGGAGTCTACAGCCGGGTTGCGGAATTGCAAGTCCGGATCGGCAACCTCGCCGAGGGGGCCAAGACGCTTGAATCCGGCGCCGCCGCGGCCGCATCCGGCCGGCACGAGCTTTTCCGGCGCGCCGCGGAGATCCGGGAGCGCCGGGGCGAGTTGGGCCAAGCCCTGCTCGACTATCGCTCGGCGTTCGACGCCGCGCCCGCCGAAGTCTCCGCGCAAATGGCCGCCGAGCTGTCCCCGCACGTCGAATTCCTTTCGACCGTCCTGGCGGGCGCTGCGCCTGCCGCACAGACGGGCGCTTCCCTCGCCCCGGTTCCCCCGGCCGCGACCGCGCGGGACAGCGGGCTTTTCGTTCCGGGCGGAACCGAACTCCTGGCGCGGGTAGTGGGCATGGATCCAGGGGCGCTCAAAACCCGGGACTCGATCGAACGCCTGTTCGCGCGCATTCTCGATGCAGGCTCCAGCAACCGGGACAACGAGCTTTCCAGGGCAGTGGCAGCTTCGTTGAAGCACTACGATGCCCTCGTGCGGCACCTGGTAAAACTCAACCTCGTCCACCGCGAACAAGACCTCCAAGCCCCACAGGAGCTCGCCTTCCCGATTTCCGGGCCCGATGTCGCGCTTGCGAAAACGTCGGAGTTCCTGTCGTTTTTCTCCGTCAAGTTCAAGCCGGGACAGGGAGGCAACGGCCCCGAGCTCACCATCCAGCAAGGCGGGGGCGCGGAGGAGCGGCAGCGCTTGCTGCGCGACCTCGGGGTCGATCTGCTGAGTCGGGAGCTGCGGGAAATCCGCTTCACCCTGCGTGGCGACCGCGTGCCCCTGCTGCTGGGGAGCGACGTCTGGGCCGCGACGATATTGGGGGGAGTTCCGGCTCCAGCGCTCCTCGGACGCATGGTCGGTTCGATGGAGGCGATGAAGCTGTACCTCGGGATTTCCCGCTGCTCGGCCTCGACGCGTGACGCCCTTCTCGATGCGGGTCTGGGTCCCGACCTCCTGCACCTCGCGAACGCGATCGCGATCTATGGGCGCTACCTCAAGTTCAAAGACGGAAGGCTTGTTCTTCCGGGCTCCGAGGCGGCATGGGAGTTGGTGATCGGGACCCTCTACTCGAAACCGCAGGCGTTTTTGGCCTCTCTCGTCCGAAAAGACCAGGGCCGGGCGCTCCTTCTCTATCAGGGGCTGAGCGAGGCCCCGCTGCCGGTCCGATCGTATCTGACGCAAACGCCCCAGCGCCTCCTCGAGTTGTATCAGCTCCTCGCCCCCTATGACTCGACGCGACTGCTGACATGGTACGGCGACTCGGCGCGCCAGGACCTCGGACGGCTCCTGCGGCTGGTCTCGGCGGACGACGCGGGGCTCTTTGCCCCGATCGATCCCTTGGTGGTGTCCCGGATTTCGCCGCTCCATGCCGGTGGCGCAATGGACGGCGCCGGCAAGAGGCGGTTGGATCTGCTGGCCGTCGTGGGCTTGATGGCCCGCGGCCCCTCATCTGCCTCGGCCCCGTTCTACACGCCCACGGATACGCTGGAACTCCTCAGCTTCCTGAGACGCACCCGGCCCGAAAGTGTCGGCGCCGCGAGCCTGCCATCCCTGCTTCAGGACCCCGCGCAGGTTCCCGTCTTCCTCGACCTGATATGGCATGTCGATCCGGCGCCGGAGGTCCTGGCAAAATACCTCACCTACTGCCGGGAGTTGGTGCAGGCGCGCAGCCGGAACTGGAATGTCAACCGGACGCGCAGCAGCCAGGCCTTTTTCTACATCCTCTCCGCCCTGTGCCGCGAGCGTGTGCTCGATCACGACAGGGCAAACGCGGTTCTGTCGGATGCACTGTCCCGGTTCGAGGCTCCCTCGGAAAGCGCATTTGCGGCCAACCTGGCCTCGCTGCTGTCCGACACCCTGCTGCCTGCGGTCCGCCGCGTCGTCGGCGCATGGACCGGCGGCGGCGAAGATGATCCCCTGATGCGGGCGATGGCCGGCACCCGGGCGGACGAGACTTTTAGGTTTGACGGAAAGGACTTCCGGCTTGCAGGGTCCGCCTTCCGGCTGCAGCGCATGAGGGCCGGGATACAGCAGCAGAGCGTCGTCGGCTTGGCGCCGCTGCTCGAAGCCTACCGCCTCGCGGCCAGTCTGGGCGCGACCGGCTCTCCGGATGAACACGCGGTCGACGCGCTGACAAAACTGCTGGAGGAGATTGGCTCGGCTCAGCAGCTGAAGGATGTGGCCAAGGACGGGCTCCGCTCCGTGGCCCATGCGAAGCTGGAGGAACTGCTCCAGAAGGTAGAACTGGCGCGAGCCGGGGGGGCCGCCGAGGCGGTCGGCGCCATGTCGGCCGGGCTGCACGTCGAACTTGGGATTTCGCTGCTGGGCTACTGTTATGCCGATAACAGCACGCCCGACATCGACCTGCTGACGTTCGACCCCCACTTCATCCGCAAGCACAAGTTCTACCCGGACGTGCCGGGCTCGAAAGCGTCTTGGCGATCCGCCTATCTCGACCAGAGCGACACCGATGGCTCGGTCATGACGGGGGCGCTGTCGGGCCTCGACCTGGAATTGAGCCGCTTGGAGACACCGCAGTCCGGGCAATCGCTCGGCCCCGACGCCGCTGGCCTTGTCCCCACCCTGCTGTCGGGCTTGAGAGCGGTTCCGTACCCGATGCGATCCTCGCGGGCCCAGGAATTCGTGGCACTCTCGACGCGCCTGGGAACTGAGCTCGCAGTGTCGGCCGGCCGTGACCCAGGCGTCGGCTCCTGGGTTACGCGCCGGACTGGGTTGCTCATATCACCACGACGCCACGAGCTTCTGGCCGAGTGGACCCGGCGCCCTGATCTGAGTCCTGATGCCGGGGTGCTGTCCCGCTCTGAGCTGTTCCTGCTGGGCCGCTGGTACCTGGCCGACGCAGCCGGCGAGTGCCCCGACTCCGTGCTCACGTGTTCCGGGCCCGTTGCTGATCCCGTTCCGGTCCCCCGGTTCAAGTCTCCGACGCTCGACCGCCTGAGGTCGATCCTCCCTGCTCCGGGGACGGCCGATGCGGCTCAATTCGAGCGCGAAGTGGACCTGTACGGGCCGCATGCGCGCAGCCGAATCGGGCTCAACGTGCTGTCGTTCTCTGTCCTGGATTCCTACGAAAACCTCGAGCGAAGGCTGCAAACACAACTGATATTCGAACGCCTCTGCGACCTGAGGATCAGGATGGCGGAGCTCAACTACGCGCTGGGTTTGCCCTCGGCCCTGGGGGCGTTTGAAGGGGAACTGGCCATCAGGGACATCGTCCCGGACAGCGAGCAGACCCGGTCTACCAGCTGGAAGCTCGCGCTGGACCAGATTGCGCGGCTGGGCCCCTACAGCGTGCGCAACTGGGTCGAGGAGCTCGCGACCCGGGGCTGCCTGATCGAAAGCGCAGCCCCGCTGGCCGAATCCCCTGCGAAGGCTGATCAATGACAAAGAGATTTCGATTCATCGCCCCCCGTACATCGGGAGCAAGGCTGGGCGGGCTGGCCGTACTCGCCTGCCTGCTGCCGCTTCTGAACCAGGTGGCCGGCCAGAAACGGCTGGCCGCTGCCGGTGACGGGGGCGCCACTTTCGCCGTCCAGAGCCAGCTGGTTCAGGTCTACGCCACGGTGACGGAGGGGAGCCGCAGGATTAGCGACCTCGTTGCTTCGGACTTCTCACTGGCGGAGGACAACAAGCCTCAGGCCATCGATCGCGTCGACACGGGCACGGTCCCGCTGCAGGTCGCGCTCCTGCTCGATACAAGCGAAAGCATGCGCGAAGCGCTGCCCGCCGTGCAGGCGGCTGCCGAGTTTTTTGTGCAGTCCCTGCAGCCGGAGGACCGCGTCACGCTGATCCCGTTCAATTCGGACGTACGGTCCGTGCCCCAGGTCACCGACGACCAGGGACCCCTCCTGACCGCGATCCGGAGCCTGAAAGCGGCGGGAAGCACCAGGCTGTACGACGCGCTGCTCTATGCGGCGAAGCAGCTGAGCGGCAAAGAGGGGCGCAAGGCCATTGTCACGTTTTCTGATGGCGAAGACACCGGGCGCGGCTCGTCGTTGAACGTAGTGTTAAACGCGTCGGCGCGCTACGGCTTCCCGATTTACCCGATTGCGGCCGGCAGCAGCCTCGTCCGCGAACAACTGAGACGGGTCCTCAAGGATCTTGCGGATGTCAACGGCGCGCGCATGTTTCTCCTGGAAAAGCCGGAAGATCTCCAGGGCGCCTTCGCGGAGATCTCGGCCGAGCTCCGGTCGGCATATGTCCTGAGCTACTACACCCGCGTCCCGTTTGACGGCGGCTGGCACAACCTGGCCGTCTCGGTTCCCAACCCGCGTGTCAAGGTCAACTCGCGAAAAGGATTTTTTGCCCGGGCGGGAGCCTCGACGGGCCTGATGTCGGCCCTCGAGCCCCCCCGGGAACTGCCGCGGGCCGCGGCGGACCGGCCGGCCCCCCCGCCGCGCGACCTGAGCGCGCAGGTGGCCTTCCACGAACTGACGTCGACACCCGCGCCGCTGCGTGAAGTAAACGCAACGGGGCTGCGAAGCGAGAAACCCGCGGCCGCTCGCGCCGCTGTGGCGCAACAGAGGCCGTCGTTCAAGGTGGAATCCCGGTTTGTCGAAGTGCCGGTCCTGATGGAGGCTGCTGCGGGCCGCACTCTACCCGACCTGCGGGAGAAGGATTTCCGGATATACGAAGACGGCGCCCTGCGCGAGGTGGGGTATTTCCGTAGGGGAATTCGGGCGGAGGACTTGCCGGCCGTGCGCGCGACCGCCTTGAAGAACGCGTTTTCCGGCTCGAGCACCCCGGCGCTGGCCGATGCGCGCGACCTGGTGCTCGGCAGGACTTATGTGGTTGTCGACAACGTGGCCAGCGCGCCCGGCGCGTTCATAGGCGCCCGGGACGCCGCCGAGCGCCTTATCCGCGAATACCACAGCGCGGTCCGCCCCGCCTCGCTCCACCTCACCAGCGAGGGCCAGGCCAGCGTCACGGCCGGCGAGAGCGTCGAGCAGATGATCCGCAGGCTGCGCTCGGCAGGAGTACGCTCCGACCGGGAGCTGACGTCGAACGACGGAATCATGAGCATACACGAGGCCTACCTCATCGAGCGGGGCGACGACCAGGCGCGGCAACTCGTGGAACTGCGCTACGCCTCGCAGCAGAGAGTCCACTACAAGAACAACCTGGGAGAAGTCGACGGCACTGAAGCCGGCGACCCGACCATGATCCAAACCGGGGTCCAGGTCCTTTGCCGTACGCTTCTGGGCCAGAATTTCTCCCAGACTTCCCGGATGCTGGACGGACTGGGCGCCGTCCTCAACGCTGCCGTTGCTGACCCGGGCACGTACCCGAAGACGATCATCTTCTTCTCCTCGGGTTTCTCGGTCGGCAGGACCAGCATGCGTTCCGACCTGAGCTCGAGGCTCGACAGCATGGTGAGGACGGCCCGGGAGCACCACGTGCGCTTCCTCACGGTCTCCGCCTCTGGGCTCGAAACCCAGGAAGCCATTGGGATCGGGGCGAGCGGCGCCTTCCTGCTGCGCAATCCTCACCTGACCGGAATCCTGAACTCGCACGCCTCCGACTGGCGCAGCGACCGCGAAACCCCGCTGGCCCAACTCGCGAACGAGACGGGCGGCCGGTTCATTCATTCCACCAACGATCTGGCCGGAGCCGCCGCTACCGCCCTGCGGGGGACGGGCCAGCTGTATTACCTGGGGTTTCTCTCCAGTCAGCCCGCCGACGGGCGCTTTCACCGCATTCGTGTCGTGACCTCCGCGGTGGCTACGATTCATGCGCGCAAGGGATACTACGCGGGGCGCCGCGCGGACCAAGGCGCGGGGGCTGCGGGTGACGAGGATCTCCAGACCTTGCTCCTGCGCTCCGACGAGGCGCGGAGAGCGGGAGACATCGAGGGATTTGCGTCGGCGCTGCGGGCTCTGGTCGGCAAGGTGCCGGACAACCCGGGCCTGTGGTTCAACCTCGGCTCGACTCTGACAACGATCGACGACCGTGAAGGCGCCGTCGACGCGCTGCGGAAGGCCCTGGAGCTCGCCCCCGACGACCGAACGGTGGGCGCGGCGCTGGCGCGCGCGCTGGTCGCGGCCGGTTACCGGGAAGCCGCGGCCGAAACGCTGACGAATCTCTCGCAGAAACACCCCGGGAGCATCGACCTCCTGGTGGAACTCGGCCGGGTCTTGGAGGCCGACTCCCGGCTGCAGGACGCCTATCAGGCCTACCGCAGCGTGCTGGATCTCACGTCCTCGCCGCCCCTGGACGTCTACGTGCTCCTGGCGCGCACGTCGGTCCGGCTGGGTCGCACCACCGAGACCCGCCTGTTCATCAAGGACTACCTGGCGCGCGGTGGGCAGGAGAAAACTATCGAGCAGTGGCGGCGCGCGCTGAACGCGGCCCATCCATTGCCCTGAACCGGCGGTTTTGCGGACGCAGCGGGCTGCAGCTCGTTTGGGCGGGGGCGGGCCGTCACTACCCACCGGGCGCCGCTAACCCATCGTGTTGACCCGTTCGGCCGCAATCTTGAAGATGACCCTCACCTCGCCCGGCGTTCTGCCGGGATACCGGTCGACGTTGAGGTACTTCTTCGCCATCTTGTCGATGTGCTGGTCGGCCCCGTCCTCGGTGATGTCCACCACCCGCCCTCGTATGCCAAGATAGCGATACGGATTGCCGGGGTCCATGATCGCCAGCGCCACATTCGGGTTAGTGCGCATGTTCCTGTCCTTGACCCGCCCCTTGGCCGTGTTCACGATGATGTGCCGGCCGTCGTAGTCGCACCAGACGGGGCTCACCTGCGGGCTCCCGTCCGACATGATGGTCGCAAGGTTCGCAAAGGCAGGTTTCTGCAGCAGGTCGAGAAAATTCTGAGGAATGGTTCCCTGTGACATGATCCCCTCCTCCGGGCTGGAAGCCCGGCGAATTAGCTTTATCCTCACACACCGGCAGCTTTGACGCTACCGGAACAGGTCTTCCCCGGCGGGACGGATCAGCTGGCGCCCGGAACCGTCTGCCGGGCGGTACTCGAAGCCTTCTATGATCGCCACCGGGATGCCGGACGTCTTGCCCATCACCAGTTCGGCCGCTCCCGCCAGCTCGTCGGCCACCGCCAGGACGGTCGCCATAAGCGGGCGTCCGTACCAGTCTACCTGTCCGCGGTAGTCGATGAAAGGCGACAGGCCCGCGACCCCCAGGGCCACGTTGGTCAACCCCTGGCGCCAGGGACGACCGAATGTGTCCGACACGATGACGGCCGCTTCCGTCCGCAGCGCCTCTGCCAGCCCGCGCTGCAGCTGACGCGCCGATTGGTCGGGGTCCGACGGGAGGAGGATCACGCAGCCTTCGGGCGCGTTCGACGCGTCCACCCCGGCGTTGGCGCAAATGAACCCGCCGTGGGTCTCGACGATCAGGACTCCGTGACCCGTGCGCACGATCCGCCTGGATTCGCGCAGCACGACCTCGACGATGCGGGCGTCCCGGTGGAGCTCCGCCGCGAGCGACAGGGCGCGCCCGGACGGCGCCACCGACGCCAGCCGCACGATCCTGCCCTCCGCTTTGCTGACGGCCTTCTGGGCCACGACGAATACGGGCCCGGGGCGGCCCCGATCCTCACCCTGCAGAAGACCTCCGTGCTGCCGCAGGGCAGCGACGATCTTCTCGCACAGGTCGTCGCCGGGCACGATCTCCGGCAGGCCCTCGAGCGCGCGAATCGAAATCCTGCCGCTAGCCAAGCACTGCAATCCTTTCTGCCAGCCCAAAGGTCGACAACAGTGCGTACGTGCGCGTATCTGATGGCCGCTGCAGGAATACATGCACGTCGCGGGCGTCGTCCAGGTCCAGGGCCAGGCGCTCGTTTTCCAGGATCGCGGGCGTGGACCCGGCGCGCAGCGCCTCCTGGGTGTGCAGCACCAGGCTGTGGGTGCCGAAGCGCGACGGGAACAGGTCCGGGGGCGACCTCAGGATCGCGTTGGTCCCGGAGCCGTCCCGCGAGGGGACCAGGACCGTGGAACCGGCGCTGGCCGGCATCTCCGCGATTGTCGCGATGTCTTCC
This sequence comes from uncultured Acidobacteriota bacterium, assembly GCA_963773605.1. Classification (GTDB taxonomy): domain Bacteria; phylum Acidobacteriota; class UBA6911; order UBA6911; family UBA6911; genus CAVZBT01. Next base: position 873,368 of record CAVZBT010000012.1, on the reverse strand, counting down.
GGCCGCACGAGCGGGACATCGGCCGGAATCCGCAGGGCGCGCGGGCATCCCTCGCGCGAGACCTGCCTGCAGGCCGCATCGACCGACGCGCTCTCGGACACCTGCGCGCGCTCGCGGAAAACGCGCCACCCCAGCCGCCGTGCGCGAGCCGACGCGCGGTCGGAATTCGTCACCACCACCACGGCTATCCCGGTGCGGGCCAGCGCAGCGGAGACATCCTCGAACATCGCCCACCACAGGGCCGCTCGTTCAGGCGGATGAAGCAGGGGGGCGAGCCGGAGTTTGGCGGCGCCGGGTTCCTTGACGGGCAGTATCACGACCCCGGGGTTCACGGGAGCATCTCCAGGAGGCGGCGCGCGAGCGCGACCCGGGCCGGCTGGCCTTCCATCAGGATCGGCGCGAGCCGGGGCGACAGCCCCAGGCCGGAAACCCGGGCGCACTGGTCGATGTCCAGCGCGTCGAGGACGAAAATGTCGACGAAATCCCGGTAGAGCGCGGCCACCGAGGCGGGGGAGACTTCGCGGCCAAGCTGCCGGAGCATTGCGGCGGTCGGGCCCTTCACGGCCTGCCCCGCGATGATCGGGCTGACGGCAAGCACGGGTCCCGACCTGCCCTTCAGTTCCTCCCGGATTCCGGGGACCGCGAGGATCGGGCCTATGCTGATGAACGGGTTGCTCGGGCAGACGATCACGGCGTCGGCTTGCGCGATTGCGTCCAGGACGCCGTCGGCGGGGTGCGAGGTACTGGCGTTGACGTGCGTGAAGCCGAGCACCTGCGGCTCGCAGCGTCGCCCGACGAAATACTCCTGGAAGGGAAGGTCCCCCTCGCTCGTATGGACCAGCGTCGGCACCGGGCTGTCCGTCATCGGCAGGATGCGGCTCCGCACTCCCCGCCGGCTGCAGAGGGCGCGCGTCGCCTCCGAAAGGCTCTTGCCGCTGTACAGGAGGGAGGTTCGGTACAGGTGGGTAGCCAGGTCGCGGTCACCGACCCTGAACCACGCGGGCCCGCCCAGGTGGGCCAGTTCGCCGAGCATGGAAAATGTGTCGCCCCGAACGCCCCAGCCGGTGGCCGGGTTCGCACAGCCCGCGAGCGTGTAGACGATGGTATCCAGGTCCGGGCAGATCCTGAGGCCCATCCAGTCGAAGTCGTCCCCCGTGTTCACGATCACGGTCAGGTCTTCGGGCGGCCGGACCTCGCTCAGTCCCGATACCAGCCTGGCCGCCCCGGTGCCGCCGGCGAGGGCCGTGATTTTCATCGCGCCGCTCCGCACGTCCCGCCCAATGCGGGCCGCCTCTCAAGTCACGCCAGGCTAAATGCCCTCGATCCGGAAACGCGCTCCCCTGCGCTTGTAGCGGCGGTTGAGGGTAATCGCGAGAAAGGTCATGCGCTCCAGCGCACGCGCCATCTCCAGGGGGCCGGCATCGAGCGGGCGCAGGTGAGGTATGAGGGCCGCCGCTTCCATGACGCTTTCCCGCGCCGTCTTAAAGTCGCCGCAGACGAAAACATCGCAGTGCAGTTCAGTATCCAGTTCGGCAAGCACATGCGCGGGAATGGTCTTGAAGGCGCCGATTACGGCTACGCCCTCCGGAACGTGCCGGGCGACGAGTTCCGCACTCGACCCGGCCTCCTGCTCGATGAACGCGGGGCGGCCGCCTGCAAAGGCGACCGGCACGGTCACGTCGACCAGGATGTGGTTCGGCCGGAAATCGTCGCGGCAGGATTCGACCGCTTCGACCGCGCTCTCGTAAGGAACCGTGAGAAAGACGATGTCGGACCGCGCCAGCATTTCACGGTTGACGCAGCCTTCGACCGCTCTCGTCCCTATGGTGGAGTTGTAACCATCGGCGGCGAGGCGCGCGCGCTCGGCCGAGCGGGAGCCGAGCACGACCGGCACCCCCGCCGAGGCGAAACGTAACGCGAGACCCTTGCCTTCCATCCCGGTGCCGCCCAGAAACCCGATGTGCATGCCCGCTCCCACGGGGGCGAAGGAAGTTCGAAATGTCCTCCTGATGACGATAGCACAACCCGGACGCTCCAAACAGGGATCGAAAGCCGGGTGGGCGAGGGTCGGGAGGAAGGGCGGAAGCGTCCAACGGCCGTGTCGGGGGGCCTCCTTTCCGTGCATGTCCATCCGCTCCTTGGTGTGCGTGCCGGCGTGCCCGACGACGGTGCCAGCAATTTCACCGGCATAAAACGAGACCGGCATGGTATAAAGAACTATCTATCGATGCGGAGGTCCCGATCTGGTTGGTTTCGCCGGGGCGCGTGGCGCGCCCGCAATTCGATGAAATGCAGCGCCTGGCCCGGTGGCCGGGCACCAGTGGTGATTTCTAATAGCTGCTGTCGGTTTTGGGATTGAGTGGATTCATGCCGATGCACCTGGCCACGAACAAGATATTCCTGATGAACGTCGCCCGCGACTTCAAGCGGACTGGCGCCGTCGCCCCCTCTTCGAAGGCCTTGGCGCAGTCGATGACCGGCGAGCTCGCCCGGCACTACCGACATCCGGCCTCGGTGCTCGAGGTCGGGGCCGGGACCGGCAGCATCACCGAGGAGATCGTCCGGCACCTGTCCGGGGGAGACCGCCTGGATGTTTACGAGATCGACCGGCGCTTCGCGTCTCTGATCCGGCACCGCCTGAAAGAGGATCGGGCATTCCGCGGCGTGGATGCCGCGGTCCGGGTTCACAACAAGCCGATCGAGGCGATCGAACGCGAGCCGCAATACGATTTCGTGATTTCGTGTCTGCCGTTTACGAACTTTGCGCCCGAGGTGGTCCGGAACATTTTCGAGATCTATCGCGCGGTGCTGAAGCCCGGCGGAATATGCAGTTTCTATGAGTACTTATTCATGCGCCGGGCCGTGCGCATCATGAGCGGAAAACCCGAAGAACGGAGACGGGCGGCGGGGGTGTCGCTCGTGGTCCGCAGCTACGTGGCCACGTACAGCTACAAGCACGATGTGGTTGTGCGGAACCTGCCGCCGGCCATGATCCACCACATACGCTTCGCCGCCGCGGCGTGAGCATCATCGGCCGATACGGCACCCGGAGGTCGTCCATGGGTTCGCTGAACGGCGGATGTGTCCTTGCGGCAGCCCTGGCACTGTCGATCGTTCTGCTCCGGCCCGGCGGGGCGGCAGAGGACGCGAATGTCGCCGGAACTTGGGAGATAACGGTCAGATCTACCCAGGGTACCGGGCGCCCGACGATCATTTTGCGGCAGGACGGCAGCCATCTCACGGGGACCTACAGGGGCCGTATGGGCGAGAGTGCCCTGGAAGGCACTATCCGGGAGAATCACATCCGCTTCTCTGTGACCCTCAAGTTCCAGGACCAGCCGATCAGCGTCACGTATGACGGCACCGTCGATCAAGAGACGATGCGCGGCACCGCGCAGTTTGGCGATGACGGTGCGGCCGACTGGTCCGCCAAGCGCAAGCCCTGAGCCCTGCCGCATATCCGTCCCAGCCCGAATCGGCCCCGCGTGACGGCCCCCATCCCGGGTGGTATCCTTCGAGACACAGGTGTAGTCGGGTTTTCCCGGGAGAAACCGCGTCCGGGACCCGGCGCCGCGCATGGGTGGAGGAGGGAATACCGATGGCCGACAAGCTGGGGAAGACGGCAGCCGAGCGGCAGGAGCATCTCACGCCGGAGCAGATCGAGGTGACCCAGAACAAGGGCACCGAGCGAGCCTTTACGGGGAGGTACTGGGACAATCACGCGACCGGATCGTATCGATGCGTCTGCTGCGGGAACGCACTATTTCGTTCGGATACCAAATACGATTCCGGCACCGGTTGGCCGAGTTTCTGGGCGCCGGCATCGGAGCAGGCCGTGCGCACCGTGCGGGACGACACCCACGGGATGACCCGGACGGAGGTGGTCTGCCGCAGGTGCGACGCGCACCTTGGGCACGTCTTCGAAGACGGCCCCGCGCCGACGGGACTCCGGTATTGCATGAACTCGGCCGCGCTCGATTTCGAAGGCGAGTAGCCCAACGCTCGAAGCCGCATTCGAAGCGGGGCGCACGCCCCGGCGGCGCCGGATCCGCGCTTGCATTTACCCCTCTCATCAGGCAGGATTTTCATAGGATTTCGGGTGCGGGCGGGTGTCTCACCATCTGATTCGCCCTAGTATGAAAATTCGGGGTATGAGCCATGGGGCAGCTTCTGAGAGGCCTTGCGCGGCGGAGCTTTATCTCCGCGCAGTTGCTGGGCGTATTCGGCTTTTCGCTACTACTCGGGGTCGGGCCGGCGACCCAGGCGTGGCAGGACTCAAAAGCCGGGCAGACCCGCTCGGAAGCGATCTCGACGGAGGAATTCGCCCACTTCGTAAACGATTATTCCGAAGAGGACGGATTCTTCAGGTCGGATAATTTCGTCTCCAACGAGACCTCCTATCTGCACATCCTCGACAAGTTGCACTCCCTGCAGGCGCACGGCGGCGCCTACATCGGAGTAGGGCCCGAGCAGAATTTTACCTACATCGCCAAGATCCGGCCCAGAATCGCCTTCATTGTCGACATCCGCCGGCAGGCCGTCATCCAGCATCTGATGTTCAAGGCCCTGTTCACGCTCGCGGACAGCAGGGCGGAATTTCTCTCCTACCTGTTCAGCAAGCCCCTGTATGGGCCGGATGCCCCTTCCGGCGCCGCCGAGATCCAGACCATCCTGGACTACTTCGGACGCACCCCGGCTGACGAGGCCGCGTTCGAGCGCAACCTCGTGCTCATCCGCAAGACCATACGGGAACGGTTCGGCGTGCCGCTGTCGGACCGGGACCAGACGTCGCTCGAGTATGTGTACACGGCTTTTCGCGATGAGAACCTCGGGATCCAGTACAAATCCGGGGGCCCGAGTTGGCCCGGGAGCCCGTGGGGCGACTTCCCGACGCTCCGGGAGTTGATCCTCGAGCCGGACCTGACGGGGCACCTGGGAAACTTCCTGGCCACCCGGGACGACTTCGAGTTCGTCCGGCAGATGCAGCGGCAAAACCGCATTATTCCGATCGTCGGCGATTTCGCGGGCACCAAGGCGCTGCCGTCCGTTGCCGACTACCTGAAGCGCAGCGGCTACTCAGTCACGGCCTTCTACACCTCCAACGTCGAGCAATACCTTTTCGCCAACGGAGTTTTCGGCGCCTTCGAAGAGAACGTCAGGAAGCTGCCGGTCAACGAGCACAGCGTATTCATCCGCGCGTTCCCCAACATGCGCGATCCGCACCCGGCCCGCATCGGGACCCACCGGCTGACGACCCTGCTCCAGAAGATCGATGTTTTTCTCGACGATTACGAGCGCGGTGTCTACCAGGATTACTGGACCCTGGTCACCACCCACTTCATCGCGGCTGAGGCCCCGTAGGGAGCCGCAGTGTGGCGGCCAGCGGTTCCTATGGCCTCGGCACCGCTGTCGCGGTTGTACGGCATCGATAGGTTCGGCTGAAGTGCGGCGCCTAGGCTGCCTAGCGGGAGTTTACTGCCGAGGAGACCGCGGTTTCACCTAAGCGATTCTCCTGGCCCCAATTAGCGGCTGTGTTTTGTCTTACCCACCTTGGCGGCGCTGATCTTCCGGATTCCAAGTGCTTCGGAGAGCATTTGCTGCGTGAGCGTTTGCTTGCTTTGGACAGTGGCCGTCCGGTACGGTCCCTTTTCGCCCTGCGGCGGGTAAAGGAGGGCAAATTCGTAGATTCCTTCGAGTTCGGATTTCATCTGCTCAACTGTGATCTGGGGACACACACGTTTTGCCTGTGAATGCAGATATCCGAGCAGTGAGATGCCAAGCATACAATAAAAAGCGTGGACCCGGATCTTGCTATCGGTCCAGTGATACATGGGGCCCCAACCAAGCCAGTCGCCGTCTTTGAGGCCGCGGAAGACTTTCTCGACCTGCTGTTGACCTCCATAGCCATCGATGACCTGTTGTTCCGTCCAATCCATACGGTTGGTCATAAGGACGGTCCGGCCGAGTCGTTGTGTCATCAACAGATTGAACGCCGAGGAATCGACGTCAAACTGGAGCCTCCAGCGTCCACGTTCCTGCGTGAGGTCATAGCGGATCAGCTCATCCAGAAACTGAGCCGATAGCCAACGCTTGATTTTATTGCGGATGTGAATTTCCTTCAGCCCGCAGTCCGGTTTCAGCAGTTCCACTGAGAGCCGCCGCAACGATTGCGTGGTCTTGGCCAGGCTGGTGCTCAGACTGTGAATCTGCTCACTCAGAAACGGTGCGGAATACTTCAGCACGCAGAGCCGTTCTTTGCCGTGAACCAGGAGCTTCGCGGACGCAGATTGGATTCCTGGCTGATCGCTGCTGAGTGCCTTTAGCTGTCCCAACGGCATCGCCCGGAAATCCGGCGGCGCCTGATTCCAGGGCAGGGCCGAGATCCAGCCCACGTGCGACTGATCCAGATCGAGCGTGTTATAGAGCGCGGCCGAGCCCTTGTCGAACACCAGCGTGACCGTGTCGCGCGGAATCTGGTTGGCATCGAGGAAATAGAGCAAGCGCGGCAGCGAGGTCGAGAACTCCTCGGTATCTGAGACATTCCCGGGATAAACATGATGGCAGAGCGACAGACCCGTCATCCCATCCAGAACGTATGACAATCCGACCTGTCTGAGATTGTGGCGCCCCTGTTTGTTGTGGCCGCGCTGAGCGATCGTATTGCGGTCGTTGGTTGACGATACGAAGGTATAGAAGTTCGTCGCATCGTAGGACAACAAGTGGCGGCTGACTATCTGCTTGTCTTTCCACAAGGCCAAAAGCTGCAGTTGCGCTCGATCCAGATCGTCCTTGTCGATAGATTCCGCGCCGGTCGGATTCAACCGAATCCCGTCGAAGCAATCCCAGAAGGCTTGCGAAGTGAAACGCTCGGCAGGAAAGCGCCACAGCGACGGCAGGACGGTTCCCTCATACCAGTCAGCCACCTCCGTCTTGGGCCCCGGTTCACAGATGCGATGCATGGCAGCCAGCAGCAAATAGTGGGCAGTCGAGGGACCGGACCGCGGTGCGGGCCAATGCAATTGCAGCAGATCGAAGACGCCGGTCTCGGTCGCCGCCAGCCAAAGTGCGCCTGGCAGGCCCAAGTCCCGGAAAGTGGCCGACAGAGGCAGCGGCGCCGATCGATCCTGAACCATGGCGGCGATCTTGTCGGCAGTGCCGAGATAGGTCTGGTGAATGATGCGCGGCTTGCCTTCGACACGGCCGCTTTCGACGAGGTAGTAGTAAAGCTTGTTGGCCTTCTTCTTAGCGATGAGCGATGCCATATAGGGTAATACATAAGGGCATCAGCGCAAAATGTCAAGTGATAAATGCTATAAGTTAAGGTCTATTATTGCATATATTCGTTGCGGGCAGCCCCGGCCGGGTCGACGCCTGATATAGGGTAATACGCAGTTGGATGGACGATCGCCGGCTTCAAACTATGAGCGCATGTGCTTTGTAGGCCAGGGAGTGGAACGAGCGGTCTCCTCGGCAGTAAACTCCCGCTAGGCGCCGCACCCAAAAGGGCGTCGAGCCGCCGCACCACACAGGTTGTACTGCTTCGGTGTCTGCGCGCCGGGTCCCGTCGGCGATTTGTTCACCCATTCTTGGAAAAGTCTTAGAGTTCGGTTCTCCCGCCGCATCGACGTTGAGCTAACGATCGCCAACTCCCGGACCGATCTAGAAGGCGAATGGGTTTCGTATGAACGAGCTCCCCCTTGCCCTGCAGCAGCGATTGAAAGTCTGCCGCACACTACCGAGCATTCCGGCGGTTGTGCTGGAGGTGCTGGACCTCTGCCAACGCGACGATGTGGCCATACCCAAGGTGGCGAAGGTGCTGGCGCGCGACCCGGCGCTGGCTGCGAAGGTGCTCACGGTGGCGAATTCCGCCTGGTACGGGGTGCGCTCCCAAGTCACTACCATCGACCGGGCGCTCGCCCTGCTCGGCATCAACGCGACGCTCAGCCTGGCGCTGAGTTTCTCGTTCGTGCGCGGCCTGCGCGGGTCCGAGCGGGCCCGATTCGATCACCAGGGGTACTGGCGGAGATCCACGGTCGCGGCGGTTTCCGCCAGGGTGATCGGCCGGTTCGAGTGCGATGCGACTCCGGACGAGCTTTTTCTGGCCGGGCTGCTCCAGGACATCGGGATGCTGGCGTTGAACGAGGCCGTCCCCGAACTCTATGGCCCGATTGTGGCCGAGGCGAAACGGAACCATCAGAAGCTGACGACGATCGAACGCGAAAAGCTCGGTGCCGACCATGCCGCGATCGGCGAGTGGCTGCTTAAGACGTGGAATCTGCCCGAGAGACTGCAGGCTGCCGTCGCCGGCAGCCACCGGACGGAGCCGGATGCCGCAGCGGGCAACTTCGCCAGCAGCGTCGCGCTGGCGAGCCGGATCGCGGAGATCTGGACCCGGCCGGAAAATGCCGCCGCCGCGGCGGACGCGCGCGAGGCTTCGATCCGCCTCCTGGACATCCCGGCTGCGCGATTCGATAAAATCCTGGGCGAGATCGCCCGGACTTTGCCGGAGGTCACCGTCAACCTGGACGTCGACCTCGGCGGAGAGGAAGCGATCGGCCGGCTGCTCGATCAGGCGCGCGAAGCGCTGGTCGTCCTGACCCTGCAGGCACAGCAGCAGGCGCGCGAGTTCCGCGAGCAATCGCAAAGCGACCGGCTTACCGGCCTTTACAACCGCGCTTACCTGGACGAGGTGATCCCGGCCCGGTTTCTCGAGGCGCAGCGGATGTCCCAGCCGTTGAGCGTCATCTTCATCGACCTCGACCACTTCAAGAGAATCAACGACTCGTATGGCCACCAGGGGGGCGACCAGGTCCTGATATCGGTGGCCGACGTACTCAGGACGACGCTTCGGTCTCCCGACGTGGTCGGCCGGTACGGCGGCGAGGAATTCGTCTGCGTGCTGCCGAACACCCCGGAAACGGCTGCCGCGCTGGTGGCCGAACGGCTGCGTGCTGCGGTGGCGGGCCGCCGCCACGGGGTCGGGGAGGGGCGCGCCGTGGAGGTGACGATCTCGGCGGGATGCGCGACCGAATCGGTTCCGAGTTCGTTTCAAGACAGCAGGGACCTGCTCGAGGCCGCGGACCGGTGCCTCTATGCCGCCAAGAACCTCGGGCGCAACCGCGTAGTCGCACTCAAGAACCTGGACCTTCCCAAGGCCGTCCAACAGGCCTGATCGTCCGCGGTTCCACTGCATCCGATAACGTCAGCCGAAGATCGGTGCCGCACCCACACGCCGGTCGCGCCGAACCGTTTTTCACCGGTCGCCCGAGGGCACCTTCAGGATCGTCCGCAGTTCGGATTCCAGCGCCGGTGCGCAAATGACACAGTTGCCGGCGTCGATCCGGCCCGAACCGTCGCGGGAGAAGAAGGCCGCACCGCATTCGCGCGCGATCACCCGGGCGGGCGCATAGTCCCACTCCATGCCGCTGCCGCTCAGCCAGATGTCCGCCTTGCCCCGGGCGAGGGTCGCCACGTCGTAGCATCCGCCGTAGCACCGCACGGTCCAGCAGTTGCGGGTCAGATAGCGGATCGCTTCTTCCGGCCATTGAGACCAGGCCGAACTGAACCCGCTCACCATCAGGATGGCCTTGTCCAGTTCGGAGACTGCGGAGGCGCAACAGCGCACGTCGTTGCGGTAGGCGCCGCCCCCCACGACGGCGTGAAACATCTCGCCGAGGCACGGGAAGTAGATGAGGCCCAGCACAACCTCGCCGGCCTCTTGCAGGGCAATCTGCACCGACCAGAAGGGGTTCCGCCTCACGAAGTCGCGGGTGCCGTCGATCGGATCCACCAGCCAGCGCCGGTCCGAAGCGGCCTCTTTGAAGGCGCCCTCCTCTCCGACGATGCCGTCCCGCGGGAAGGCGGCCGCCAGCGCGGTGCTGATCAGGGCCTCGCATTCCCGGTCGGCTACGGTCACCGGGGAGTGGTCCGGTTTCTCCTGGGTGGTGGTTTCACGGTCGAAATAGCTCAACGCCAGCGCGCCCGCCTTGCGGGCGACGTCCAGCGCGTGGTCGAGTTCGGGCAGGTAGGGCATGGTCTCTCCCGGCGCCGCAGTGCGCCACCGTCATTATAGGAAACCTCGTCCGGCGCGTGCGAAAAACTCGGCGCGGCGACCCCGGGACGACCGAGGAGGCGACCCGGCCGGTTTGTCGAAACAGGGTGCGGGAGGCCATCGCAATCTGCTATTCTCGCGGTTGCCCAGCGAGGCTCCGAGCAGCAGGCTCTCATACAATCCGAACGCCAGGGGGAAACATGCGACGCCGACGATTCCTCAAATCCAGTATCGCAGCCGGTCTTGCCTCCGGAATCCCCGCAGCGGCCGCCCCGGCCAACGCGGCCCCAAAGTATCTCGCGCTGGAGTGGTACCGCTGCCGCCGCGACCAAGACGTGCAGCGTCTGCGGGATTTCTTCGGCGGGTCTCTGATTCCCGCGTGCAACCGGGCCGGCCTCAGGACGGTCGGGCTGTTCCAGGTGTCGGTGGGCCCCGATGCGCCGTCGTTCCTCGTCCTGACGGAGTTCGCGTCCATGGGCGCCGCCCAGGATATCGACACGAAACTGCTCCGGGACGAGAAGTGGGCCGCCGACCTCGTCGCGTTGGACGAGAAGTGGGATCTGGCGTACGACCGCCGCGAAGCGTGGCTCTTGCGGGGGTTCAAGTCCTTCCCCGGCATCGAGGTCCCCAAGACGCTCGACCCTGCCCGGGCCAACCTCTTCGAATTGAGGATCTACGAATCCCGCAATCTGCAGGGGCACGTCCGCAAGGTGGCGATGTTCGACAACGGCGAGATCGACATCTTCCGCAAAGTGGGGATCACGCCGGTCTTTTTCGGCTCCACCATATATGGGCCGAACCTGCCGAACCTCGTCTACATGATCTGCTTCCCGTCTGTCGAGGCCCGGAGCGAGGCCTGGGGGAAGTTCGGCCAGGATCCGGACTGGAAACGGATCTCCACCGCCCCCGGCAGCGCCGACCGGGAGCTCGTCTCGCGCATTTCGAACCAGCTGCTCACGCCGCTGCCGGGGTCGCAGGTGAAATAGGTTTCAACGTCGCGGCCCGCTGGGAATGCCATCGCCGATGTGTTTTTCCCGGTGCCTTCCGTGTCTTGCCGGCCGGTTCTTGTTCCTGCGGCGAAGACCGCCGCTTCGACCTGCTTTCGGCTGTGAATCGCTGCCGGGGTGTGGTTAAATTCCAGGGTGAGGCTCACTTTCCGGAAGCAGGATCCTGGAGCGTCCCGCACGCACGGTGAGCCCCCGCCGGGCCGCTTCCCACTTCACCTCCCTGCATGGCGGGAAATCCGCTCGTCCCGCATGGCCTTGGCGGTCCTGCTGATCGCCCTTTCGGCGGCGCTGACCGTATTGGGCGCGGGCGCTTATTTCTACGTCCGCTTCAACCGGCTCATCGAGGAGAGGCTGGCGGGGAACATCTACCAGAACACCTCGCGGGTTTTTGCCGCCCCCAAGAGAATCGCCGTCGGCGAGGTGGTCACCGCTGCCGAGCTCGTGCAGTACCTCCAGGGTGCCGGATATGGCAACTCGCCGGCAGGCGGTCCGCTCGGGCGCTACACCTATGCCGGGTCCGCGGTGGAGATCCTGCCGGGGAAGGACTCGTGGTTTGCGGGCAAGGACGGGCTGCGGGTCGAGTTTGCCGGCCGCCGCATTGCGCGCATCCGCCCCCTGGACGGCGGGGCCCGCCTCACCGCCGCCGAAATCGAACCCGAGATGATCACCAGCCTCTTCGATGTGGCGCGCGAGAAGCGGCGGCCGGTCCGGTTCGACGATCTGCCGGGCACCCTGATCGACGCCGTCCTCTCGGCCGAGGACCGGCGCTTTTTTGATCACCCCGGCCTCGACTTTTTCCGTGTGCTGGGCGCGGCCTGGGTGGATCTGCGGCGCGGCGAGAAAGCGCAGGGCGCCAGCACGATCACGATGCAGGTCGCGCGCAGTTTCTTTTTTACGTCGCGCCGCGAGTGGGGTCGCAAACTGCGCGAAACGGTCATGGCCCTGTTGCTCGAGCAGCGGTTCACCAAGAGGCGGATCTTCGAGCTGTACGCGAACCAGGTTTACCTGGGCAACCGCGCAAGCTTTGCGATCCGCGGCTTCGGAGAGGCCGCCATGGCCTACTTCGGGAAGGATGTCCGGCAGCTGGACCTGGCCGAATCGGCGTTCCTGGCCGGCATCATCCGGGCGCCGAACCGTTACTCGTCGGCCGAGCGCAGACCGGAACGCGCCGCGGAAGCGCGCGACCGGGTGCTCGCCCGGATGGTGGAGAACGGCAAACTGGGGCCCGCCGGACGCCGAGGCCGCGCGGATGGCGACGCTGCGCATCGTCACGAGCGCCACGGTCGGCAACTCGGCCGGGTACTTCGTGGACCTGGTCAAAGACGACCTCCTGGACCGGTATTCGGAGAACGAACTCGTTTCCGAAGGCTCCCGGATCTACACGACCTTCGACTACGATCTGCAGCGCGTGGCGGCGCAGGCCGTCGAGTGGGGCATGAAGAAAATCGACGGGCAGCTCGCGCGCAAGTACGAGTCGTGGCGCCGGCAGGGGGGCGACGTTCCGGCGGCCCAGGTGGCGCTGGTCGTTCTCGACCCGTCGACCGGGGAGGTCCGCGCCCTGATCGGGGGCCGCGACTACGCACGCAGCCAGTTCGACCACGCGCTCGCAAAACGCCAGCCGGGCTCGGTATTCAAGCCGTTCGTCTATGCCGCCGCTCTCGAGAATGCGATCGATGGCGTAGGGCCGGTGTTCACGCCGGCCAGTACCGTCGTGGACGAACCGACGACATTCAACTTCCAAGGGACCGCCTATGCGCCGGACAACTACGGGCAGGAATTCCGCGGCACGGTAAGCCTCCGGGACGCTTTGACCTATTCGCTCAACGTCGCCACCGTGAAAGTGGCCGAGGCTGTCGGATACAAGCGCGTGGTCGAGGTGGCCCGGCGGCTCGGGCTCGGCCCGGACCTGCAGCCCACGCCGGCCGTGGCGCTCGGTGCCTACGAGATGACGCCGCTCGAGGTTGCGTCGGGTTACACCGTGTTCGCCAATGCAGGTACACGCTGCGAGCCGGTTTTCATCCGCAGCGTGATTGGACGGGACGGCGCGGCATTCGAGCAGGAAGATCCGCGCCGGAACCCGGTGCTCGACGGCCGAGTGGCCTACCTGGTCACCAGCATCCTGGAGGATGTCGTCAACCGCGGCACCGGGGCCGCGGTGCGCGCCCGGGGTCTCCGGGCCCCCGCTGCAGGCAAGACCGGGACGTCTCACGACGGCTGGTTTGCGGGGTACACGTCGAATCTTCTGTGCGTCGTGTGGGTCGGCTTCGACGACAACCGGGAGCTCGGGCTCGCCGGGTCGGCTTCCGCCGCGCCCATCTGGGCCGAGTTCATGCGCCGCGCGACGGCGCTGCCCCGCTACCGCAACACGCAGCCGTTCGCGCGCCCGGACGGCGTCGTGTTCGAGACCATCGACCCGGAGTCGCAGCAACTGGCGACCTCGGCCTGTCCCGCCGCCAGGCAGGAAGTCTTCATCGCCGGTACGGAGCCGACGGACACGTGCCCGTTGCACAGGGAGCTGGAAAGCATCCCGCCAATCTCCTGGCTCTCCCGCGTTTTCGGTTCAGGGCGCGCAGATGCCGCGCAGGAGCAGACGGTGCGGGACGAGACGCCGCAGCGCGATGCGCCCAAGGCGGAAAAAAAGAAAAAGAGGGGATTCTTCAAGCGTCTCTTCGGGATCGGGAACGACCGGGACGACCAGAGCCCGCCTGCGGAAACAGGCGGGCAGCGGTCAAGGCCCGAATAATGAACACGGAAGTGCGGCGGCTCGACGGTGTACAGGACCCCGTGATAGCCGAGGCGTTCATTTTCGCATTTCGACCACCGTGGCGCCGGCGCCCCCTTTGTCCGGCGCGGCGAGCGCAAAGCGCTCGACCTGCGGGTGATCCTTGAGCAACTGTGCTATGGCGCGGCGCAGTATGCCCTTTCCGTGGCCGTGAATGACGCGGATGGTGTCCGCCCCGGCGACGAAGGCCTCGTCGAGGAACTTGTCGACCCGGTCGGTCGCCTCGTCAGCCGTCATGCCGATGACGTTGACCTCGCCGGCGAACTCCTGGTCGATGTTGGCGTCCGGGCCGGAGGCACGAAAGGCGGGGCGGGGGGGCGTGGCGCCGGGCGGCGTCTGGAGCAGGACGATCTCATCCGGCCTGAGGCGGAATTTCAGCGAACCCACCAGCACGGTGCACGTGTCGTCCTGCGTCGAATCCACAACCCCTTCTTTGTTCAGCGCGGGAATGCGCACCCGGGTTCCCTCGCGGATGTCCGCGACGTCGATGGGGGTGGCGGCGGGAGTCCCCGCGCCCTCATCCGTGCCGGTTTCCGCCGCGACGGGAGATCCCTTTTTCAGCCGCTCGGCAGTTCTGCGGAGGTCGGCCGAACGGTTTGCCGCAGCCTTCTTGAGGCGCTGGGCCTCGACCCGGTCTTTCAGGCTGCGGACGAGCCGCTCGCTCTCCGCGGTGAAGCCGGCGATCACCCGCGCGAGTTCCTGCTCGAATTCCCGGCGCCGTTCGGCTTCGCGGCGCGCGGACTCCGAATCGAGGCGTGCGTACTCCTGTGCCGTCGCCTCACGCTCCTGCTCGAGGGCGGCGCGCAATTGTTCCTGGTCGTCCACCGAGGCCTTGAGCTTCCTGAGGTATGCGCCGGCCTCGGCGTGGGCGGGGTCTATTCTGCCTTTGGCGTCGTCGAGGATGGCGGCGGGGATGTTCATACGGCGGGCAATCTCCAGCCCGGCGGATGCGCCGGCGACCCCGACCATCAGCCTGTAGGTCGGGCGCAGGGTGCGTTCGTCGAACTCCACCGACGCGTTGAGCACAGCCTCGACCTGCGCCGCCCAGATCTTGAGCCCCGAGTAATGGGTCGTGGCAATGGTGATCGCCCCCGCACGGCGGAAGAAGTCGACGATCGAAACCGCCAGGGCGGATCCCTCGTCGGGGTCGGTCCCGGTACCCACCTCGTCCAGCAGCAGCAGCGCCGGCGGGGCGACACGCTCCGCCATTTCGGCGATGTTGCGCATGTGGGCCGTAAAGGTCGACAGGTTGGCCGCGATCGACTGCTGGTCGCCTATGTCGGCGAACACCTGGTCGAAGACGGGCAGAACCGCCTCGGAAGCGGGCACGTGCAGGCCCATCTGCGCCATCAGGACAGCCAGCCCTACCGTCTTCAGCACGACCGTCTTACCGCCGGCGTTCGGTCCGCTGATGACGACCACCCGGTGGGATTCGTCGAGTTCGAGGGTTATCGGGACAACGGCCGCCCCGGATCCGCGCAGCCCGCGTTCGAGCAGGACATGGCGCACGTCCGCGAGGCGCAGCGTCTTGCCTCCGGCAAGCCGCGGCCGCACGCAGCGGAACTCGGCGGAAAGCCGTCCTTTCGCCTGGGCGAGGTCCACCAAGGCCACGGTCGTCCCGGACAACCGCAATGGCGGGCAGGTGGACGCGGAGGGCCTCGCTTATGGACAGCAGGATGCGGGAGATCTCGATCTCTTCCTGTTCCCGCAGCCGGACCAGCCCGTTGTTCTGCTCGATGGCCGCCAGGGGCTCGACAAACGTCGTCTGGCCGCTGGACGACAGGCCGTGGACCACGCCGGGGACCTGGTTGCGCGAGTCCGTGCGGATCGGGATGACGAACCGGCCGTTGCGGAAGGTGACCAAGTCCTCCTGGACGGCGCGTGTCTGCGTCTTGAGAATGGAGTCCAGGCTCCGGAAGATGCGCGCGCGGGCCTCGCCCAGCTCGCGGCGAACGGCCCGCAGCTCGGGGCTGGCGTTATCGTCGATCTCGCCCCCCGGCAAGATCTTGCCCTTGATGGAGCCGAGCAGCCGCCGCAGATCGGGGATACGGCCCGAAAGTCCGGATAGCTGCGGATAGAGTTCCCGGACTTTGGCGTCGCGGAATTGCTCGCGCAGACCCATCCCGACCGATATGAGCCGCTCCAGCTGAAGTATCTGGAGGGGCTCGAGGGTCGTGCCCTCGATCTGCAGCTTGGCCAGTGGCGCTTCGGGATCCTCGACGCCTGCGAGCCCGAAGCGTTCGCCCGCGCTCAAGTAGCGCGCGCACTCGGTTGTGAAATCCTGCGCCAGCTCGATTTCGGCCCGGGCGACCGATGGCCGCAGTGCCTCGGCCAACCGGCGGCCGAGCGGGGTTTGCACGTGACCCGCCAGCAGGTCCAGCAGGGACTGAAGCTCCAATGTGGCAAAAGTGCGTTGGTCCATGCGGAACCTTACTGATAAACGGGTCAAGCGGTCAAGGGGTCGAGACACTGCTCGTAACCGCTTATCAGGGCCCTGGGTTTGAACCCGACGCGGCGCTGGGACAGCGAGTCAAATAGCTGCCCCGGGCCTTCCCTCGACCCCTTGCCCGCAGCTTGCTCCTTGTGCGGGAAAGGGCTAGTCTGTGACGGTAAGGATGGAGTCGCCTATATGCCTGTGACCAAAAGAGTCGTCATCATGGGGGCCGCCGGGAGGGATTTTCACAACTTCAACGTCTGTTTCCGCAACAACCCGCAGTACCGTGTCGAGGCCTTCACCGCCTTCCAGATCCCGAACATCTCAGGGCGCACCTATCCGCCCGCGCTCGCCGGCGAGGGGTACCCGGAGGGGATCCCGATCTACCCCGAAGCCGATCTTGCGGACTTGATCCGGCGCCAAGGGGTTCAGGAAGTGATTTTCGCCTACAGCGACGTTTCGTACGCGGACCTCATGCACAAGGCGTCCCTGGTCAATGCCGCCGGCGCCGATTTCAGGCTCATGGGCGCGGCGGGCACGATGATCCGGTCTGAGAAACCCGTGGTTGCGGTCTGCGCGGTCCGGACCGGATGCGGCAAGAGCCAGACGTCCCGGCGCGTCGCCGAATTGTTGCGGCGCCGAGGGAAATCGGTGGCGGTGGTGCGCCATCCGATGCCCTACGGCGACCTGACCGCACAGCGCTGCCAGCGCTTCGAAGTGCTCGAGGACCTGGACCGGTACCGCTGCACGATCGAGGAGCGCGAGGAGTACGAGTCCCACATTCTGCAGGGAAACATCCTGTATGCGGGGGTGGATTACGAGGAAATCCTGCGCAATGCCGAGAAGGAGGCCGATATCATTTTGTGGGACGGCGGCAACAACGATCTGCCGTTTTACCGCCCGGACCTGCACATCGTGCTGGTGGACCCGCACCGGCCGGGGCACGAGCTCCGCTACTACCCGGGGGAAACCAATTTGCGGATGGCGGATGTGGTGGTCGTGAGCAAGTCGGGGAGCGCGAGCGCCTCGGGCCTGCAGGAGGTGACCGCAAACGCGAAAGCCGCCAATCCCGGGGCGCTGATGATCCGGGCCGATTCGATCCTGCACGTGCAGGACGAAGCGGCGATACGCGGCAAGAAGGTTCTTGTGGTCGAGGACGGGCCGACCCTGACACACGGCGAAATGACCTACGGCGCGGCGCACCTGGCTGCACGCCAGTTCGGCGCCGCCGAAATCATCGACCCGCGGCCCTATGCCGTGCGCTCCATCCGCGAGACCTTCGCCCGGTACCCCCACCTGGTCGATGTGCTTCCCGCGATGGGCTACGGCGACGAGCAGGTCCGGGATCTGCAGGAGAGCATCGACGCGGTCCCCTGCGACCTCGTGCTCGTCGGCACCCCGCTCGACTTGGGCCGGCTCATCAAGACCCGGCACCCGCTGGTACTCGTGACCTACAGCCTCGACGCGGCCGCGTCGGACGCGCTTGACCGGGTGCTGGGACAGTTCCTTTCCAGTCCGTTGGGGAGAAGAGGCGACTATGCGGAAAAAGGACTTCCTGTCAATCCGTGACCAGTCCACGGACGAGCTGCGAGACACGCTGATCAACGCGTTCGCGATCAAGTCGGACCCCCTGAAGTTTTCCGACTCGCTCAAGGGGAAGGCCCTGGCCCTGATATTCGAGAAGCCCTCTCTGCGGACGCGCGTGACCTTCGACGTCGGCATCCACCAGATGGGGGGCTTTTCCGTCTATCTTTCGCCCGCAGACATCAACCTGGGCAAGCGCGAGGCGGTGAGCGACGTGGCGCGCAACCTCGAGCGCATGGTGCAGGCGATGATGATCCGCACGTTCAGTCACCGGATCGTGGAGGAGATGGCCACGTGCGCGTCGATCCCGGTGATCAACGGCCTCACCGACTTCAGCCACCCCTGCCAGGCCGTGGCCGACTACATGACCATGATCGAGTGCAAGGGCGACCTGAACGGCCTCAAACTGGCCTATCTCGGGGACGGCAACAACGTGGCCCATTCCCTCATGTTCGGGGCTGCCCTGCTGGGCGTGCACATCGCCGTCGCTTCCCCCCGCGGCTACGAGCCGAAGGAGGAGGTCGTCCAGTGGACGCGCGAGCACGCGCCGGCCAGGGGGCGCCGGATCGAAGTTACGACCGATCCCGAACAGGCCGCCGCCGGCGCCGACGTGCTCTATACCGACGTCTGGGCCAGCATGGGCCAGGAGGCCGAGGCGGTGGAGCGGCGCGTGATTTTCGAGCCCTACCAGGTCAATGAACGCCTGTGTGCCCTGGCCAAGCCCGACGCGATTTTCATGCACTGCCTGCCCGCGCACCGCGGCGAGGAGGTCAGCGCCGGGGTGATCGACTCGCCCCGCTCTGTCGTTTTTCAGCAGGCGGAAAACCGGCTCCACGCGCAGAAGGCGATCATGCTGGGCGTCATGGCTTGAGGTGATCCCGTGGCCACATCGGCGCTGGTTGCAGTGGGCGGGAATGCGCTCATCCGTGCGGGCGAGAAGGGGACGGCCCGGGAGCAGGTGGCCAACGCGCGCCGGATCAGCTGCGGGATCGCCACGCTCCTCAAAGAAGGGCTCAACGTGGTCGTCACGCACGGCAACGGGCCGCAGGTGGGGGCCGCGCTGCTCCGCTCGGAACGCGCCTCCGGCCAGGCCTACGAGCAGGGTCTGGACGTGTGCGTCGCCTCCACTCAGGGCGAAATCGGCTACCTCCTCCAGCAGGCGCTCGGGCACGAAATCCGCCGGCAGGGAATCGACCGGCCGGTGACCACCATGCTGACCCAGGTGGTAGTGGCCGCCGACGACCCGGCGTTCCGGCACCCCACGAAACCGGTGGGTCCGTTTTACTCCCGCTCTGCGGCAGAGGAGAAGGCGCGCCTGCAGAGCTGGATTATGGTCGAGGATGCCGCCCGCGGTTACCGGCGGGTGGTCCCGTCGCCGCGCCCTCTCGAGATCGTCGAAGAAGAGGTGATTCGCAGAGTGCTCTCGCTGGGGATGCTGGTCATCGCCATGGGCGGGGGCGGCATCCCGGTAACGCGCGAAAACGGCACCCTTCAAGGCGTCGACGCCGTGATCGACAAGGACCGCGCCTCCCTGCTGCTCGCGTCGCGCCTGCCGGTCGATGTCCTCCTGTTCGCCACCGATGCCGACCGCGTTTATCTCGATTACCGGAAGCCCGGCCAGCGGCCGCTGACGCGCGTGCCCGCCCGGGAGATGCGGGGCCACCTGGCGGCCGGGCAATTCCCGCCAGGCAACATGGGGCCCAAGATAGCAGCGGCGCTGGAATTCCTCGCGCTCGGAGGGAAGGAGGCTATCGTCACGTCCCACGAGCATCTGGTCGCCGCCTTCCACGGCGAAGCCGGGACCCGGATCCTTCCCGACAACCCTGAGGAGCGCAAGCCATGAAGCTCCGTCACGTCATCCAATCGCAGCAGTTCACTGTTCCCCTCCTGATGGAGCTTTTCGAGCGCACCCACACCATGGAGCGGGTCGTGCTCCGGGGCGGCACACTGGACTACCAGAACAAGATCATGGCGACCCTGTTCTACCAGCCTTCGACGCGGACGCGGTTTTCGTTCGAAGCCGCGATGTACCGCCTCGGAGGAAGAGTCTTCTCGACCGAGCAGGCCCGCTTCTTTTCGTCCGAGGTCGAAGGGGAGCACCTGGAAGACACCATCCGCACCATCTCCGGCTACTCCGACGTCATCGTGATCCGCCACTCGGAGGTGGGGGGGGCGGCGCGGGCGGCGGCCGTCTCCCGGGTACCGGTGATCAACGCAGGCGACGCCAACGGCGGGCAGCACCCCACGCAGGCGCTCCTGGATCTGTACACGATATTCCGCGAACGCCGCACCCTGGACGGGCTCAGCATCGCCATCATCGGTGACCTTGACCGCGGGCGCACCGCCCGTTCCCTGGCGTACCTGCTGAGCAAGTTCGAGCGGGTGAAGATCTGGTTTGTGAGCCCGCCCGAGCTTCAGATGGCCCGCGACATCCTGGACCACCTCGAGGAAAACGACGTGTGGTACGGGCTGGAGACCGAGCTGGCCCCCGTCCTCGGGCACGTGGACGTCGTCTACCTGACCCAGATCCGCCCCGCCCGCCTCAAGGAGCACCAGCGGGCGCAGAATTACGCGATCGATGCCTCGGTGCTCAGGTGCATGCGGCCCGACGCGCTGATTCTGCACCCCCTCCCCCGGACCGCGGAACTGGACAAGACTGTCGACGCGGACCCACGCGCCTGCTACTTCCGGCAGGCGACCAACGGCCTGTACGTGCGGATGGCGTTGCTGACGATGGTGCTGGAGGACGCCTGAGGCACCCGGAAAACCGCTCCCACCCATCGCCACAAAGCCCCCCGGCAGCGCTTATGATTGCGGCGCCTCGGCGCCGCCTGCCGGGATTCTACTGGATCGGTCGGCATTCCAGGCGCCGATTTCCCAAGCGGCGTCGAGCCGCCCCACCTCAAAGCCGCGCCGCAATCGCGGCCGTCGGGATTGGGATCTCATTTGAGATGCTCGGAGTCTTCGAGTCTTCAGCTCGAAGGTACACTCCGGAACCTCGCCGGGGCGCACGGGGTCAAACCTGTCAGCAGTCGAAAATCCGGAAATCTCAGGCTTCGATGATCCGGGCGCCCGTTCGGCGCTGGAAAGGGGGAACCATGTTCGAAACGCTCGAGTTCGGTGAGCGGCGCGGGTTTGTGCGCCGCGCCTGCAGTCTCCTCGTCTCCCTGCTGTTTCACGTCGTGGGGATCGGCGCGCTGGTGCTGGTCCCACTACTGTGGTTGAGCATCATCCCGGACGTGGCCCTGCTCACTTATCTCTTCGCCGTGCCGTCCCCGCCGCCAGCGGACAAGCCGCCCCTACCCCCGGTCGGGCCGGTTCAGGCCTATGGCAATTCGGGCACCGTCAGTCTGGGCCGCTTTACCCCGCGGGCCATCCCGGACGGCATCTCCCTCGATCCTCCCCCGCCGGAGGAATTGCCGGCGGTCGGATTCGGAGTGGCGGGGCAGCCGTTCGGTCCGGCGGGCCTTGCGGGCGTGCCATTGGAGCTCCTGCCCGGCGCTCGGCCGGTGGCAACCCCGCTACCGCCTCCCCCGCCGCCGGTGCGGCGGCCGGCGGAGCCGCTGCGCATCGGGGGGAACGTGCTCGAGTCGCGGCTGGTCCGCAAGGTGGAACCTGCCTATCCGGACCTTGCCCGCAGGGCGCGCGTTTCAGGCGAGGTCGCGCTCGAGGTCACGGTGGACGCGGAGGGGGCCGTCGCCGCCGTCCGGATCTTGAGCGGCCATCCGCTGCTGAACAACGCGGCCGTTGAGGCCGTTCGCCAGTGGAAGTATTCCCCGACGCTGCTCAACGGCGAGCCGGTGCCGGTGTTTGCGATCGTGACCGTGATTTTCACTCTGAGCTAGATCCCAGGCCGCTCAGGGCTGCAGGATGACCTTGCCGGTGGTTTTTCTGCCCGCGAGGGCGCGGTGAGCTTCCGCGGCCTCGCGGAGCGGGTAGGTGGCGTCGATGCGCACTTTGAGCCTGCCCTCGCGGACCCAGCGCAGTATGTCGCCGGCGCGCCATTCGATCTCGTCGCGGGTGGCGGCATAATTGGCCAGGCTTGGCCGCGTGAGGTAGACCGAGCCCCGCCCCGCCAGCACCGCAGGATCGAGAGGGGGCACGGGACCGCTGGATTGTCCGAAGAGAACGAGCATGCCGCGCGGACGCAGGCAACGCAAACTCCCGTCGAATGTCGTCCGCCCGACGGAATCGTAGACGACGTGAACCCCCCGCCCGTCGGTGAGTTTCTTCACCTCCGCCTCGAAGTCGGTCTGTTCATACAAGACGACGTGATCTGCCCCGGCCGCGAGGGCGAGGTCGCGCTTCTCGCGCGTCGAGACGGTGCCGATCAGGGTGGCGCCGATCATTTTCCCGATCTGCAGCAGCAGCAGCCCCACTCCCCCCGCGGCGGCATGGACCAGGGCGGTTTCTCCGCTCCGGAGCGGAAAGGTGGAGTACATAAGGTAGTGCGCGGTCATTCCCTGGAGCATCAGCGCGGCCGCAGTCGGAAAGTCGACCCCGTCGGGGAGCTGCACGAGCTGCCAGTCGTTGACGACCGCGTACTCCGCGTAGGCGCCGATATTCATCGCATAAGCTACCCTGTCTCCCACGGCGACCGTATTCACGCCCTCGCCCACGGCATCGACGACCCCGGCTGCTTCCGATCCGGGGGTGAACGGGAGCGGCAGCTTGTACAGCCCGCTGCGGTGGTAGATATCGATGAAGTTCACGCCGATCGCCTGGACCTTCACCAAGGCCTGGCCGGGACCAGGGACAGGTTTGGCGCTTTCTTCGTACTGGAGTTTTTCGGGGCCGCCCGTTTCGTGTACGCGTATCGCTTTCATCGTTTGCTCCCTTCGAGGTGACCGCGACATTATAGCAGCCGGCGGCGCGGGACGATTTCGCACGCTGCCAGGGCGTGTGTTAGAGTGCAGGCACATGCGACGGCGGTTCTCGTGACGCGAGGTGATTCATGCAGGTAACATCGATGAGCCGGCGGCACTTCCTGGCCGCGACGGCTTCGGCTGCGGCCGTTTCCCAGGTGAGACCGGCGCCCGCGGCCGGCATTCCGAATATTCTCCACATCATGGTCGACCAGATGCAGGCGGCTGTTATTGCGGGGCGCAGCGCCTGCCGTACCCCGCACATCAACCGGCTGGCCGCCGGCGGCGTGCTCTTTGACCGCTCCTACACGCCCTCGGCCGTGTGCTGCCCCGCCCGCGCCATGCTGATCTCCGGGGCGTATCACTGGCACAACGGCGTTTACAACCAAGTCCATTCGTCCCCGTCGGTGAGCCGGTCGATGTTCCCGGACGTGGTCACCTACTCCGCCCGCCTGCGCGACGCGGGTTACCGGCAGGGTTACGTGGGAAAATGGCACGCCGATTACACGCGCACGCCGCTCGACTTCGGATTCGACGAAATCGCCGCCCCCAACAGCTACAACCCCCGGGTGCTACGCGGACTCGAGACGAACCCGGACAGGGTCGCGGCGCCTGCGGCCGATTCGCTCCGTAGGGTAGTCGCGCGTTCGTGCCGCTGGCCCGGAAGCGAAGAGTTCCCCATGTGGGGCCACGTCGTCGGCCCCGAAGAACAGACCAACCCGTACTACCTCGCAGAATGCGGCGTGCGCATGCTGCGGCGCTTCGCCGCGGGCGCCCGGCCTTGGCACCTGGAAGTGCACTTTCCCGAACCTCACGACCCGTACCTGCCCCTCAAGCAGTATCTGGACCACTACAGGGCCGACGACATCCCGGTGCCCGAGAGCTTCAAAGACACCTTCCGGGGGAAGCCCGGGTTGCACCGCCGCGAGGCGGAGTCCTGGGGACCGATGACGGAAGCGGACGTGCGGCAGGGAAGAGCCCACTACTATGCCTACTGCGAACAGGTCGACGCGCAAATCGGCCGGGTCCTCGATGCGCTCGAGCAGTCCGGGCAGGCCGAGAACACACTCGTGGCGTTCACGGCCGATCACGGCGACCTTGCGGGCGCGCACCGCATGTGGGTCAAAGGCTGGATGCCCTACGAGGAAAGCTACCGGGTCCCGCTGATCATACGGTGGCCGGCGCGCTTGGCCGCGGGGCGCAGGACCGACCGGCTCGTCTCGTCGCACGACCTCGGCCACACCTACCTCGCCGCCGCCGGCGCCCAGCCGCTCCCGTTCCCGGACGGCAGAAGCCTGCTGCCCGTCTGCGAAGAGCCGGACCGTGCCGACTGGCGCGACCAGCTGCTGTGCGCATACTACGGAGGTGAGTTCCTCTACACGCAGCGCATTGCCCTCACCCGGCGGTTCAAGTACGTGTTCAACGGGTTCGATTTCGACGAGCTGTACGATCTCGAAAAGGACCCGCATGAGTTGCGCAACGTGGTGGAAGTTCCCTCCTACCGCGTCGATGCGGACGACATGAGGGCGAGGCTCTATGAGATGATGACGCGCTTCGGGGACCCGTACGGGGATCCCTCCCCGAGCATGAGCGCCGCGCAACGCGACGGGGCCCCTCCCAACCGGTACTGTGCGCCGCGCTACCTGCCGCGCGGGGCCAGGAGGTCGTAGACTCTACGGAGCCGTGAAAAATCGCAATCGGAAAGGAAGAAACAGAGCAGTCCAGGGGGAAAGCAATCGGAACCCGTCTGGCTCGAGTCAACTGAGACCGCGAGCGTATTCCTGATGTCGATCCCCGGATCGACGGCCTGGGTGTTGATATCCGTCCGGGCGAGCAGAACTGCGATCACCAGCAAGACAGTGGAGACAGCGACTTGACCGACAGGGAGGGGTCCGGTCAAGATTCCAAACCGTTTCCCAACTCGTCGAACCCGCCCCTATCAACGACTGACTGGCGACATGCCGGGTGGAAATCTCATCGCGGCTCATTCTCCATCATTCTATGCAACGTCCGCGAGAGGATAGCGAACCACGCAGGCGTTCTTAACGCTTGGGGGCGCGTTTCGTCCCTTGCCCGGCCGTCCTTCTCGTGCCCGGCTTCTTACCTGGCTTGCGAGGCGACCGCTTCGCGGGTCCGGTGGACTCCGGTTCGATTCCCCCGGCGAGATCCAGGCCGAAAATGCCGGAGATATCCGAGGTATCGAGAACCTTGCCGGCGCGGGTTTCTTCCTGGACATGGGCAACCCCGCAGCCGCGCCGGCCAGCAGATCCTTTTCGTCCACCTTGCGAAGCCGGAACAGGAGTTCGGGCTTGTCGTCGAGACGCGAGCCGACGCCGTAAAGCACCGCCGCGACGTGCTTGCACATGGATGCCCAGTCGGGGCAGCTGCAGGAGAAGCGGATCTCCTCCGGCGCAGGGAACAGGCCGCTCCGCTGCCGGCAGATCCGCTCCATCACTCCTTTGGAAAACCGTCCCTGCAGCAGTTCCACGAGTGAATCGATGCCGCCCGCGCAATCCTTGCAGATGGATTTCCAGCGGGCTTTTGGAACCGGGACGATATCCACCTTTACCTTGTAGAGATCCGAGCCGCTGACTCGCGCGCTGATCTTCTCCTTCGGCAATCTGCAGATCCACAACCGAACCGTTGCGGACGTAGGTCCGGCCGCGCGGCAGCCGGTTTTCGTAATCGCCGTAGCCTTCCAGGTTGTCGCACCAGGCCTTACCCCAGAACGTGGAGGCGATCGTGCGCCCCTGCAGCACTACCGGCGACGACCGGATGCCCTTTCTTCTTCAGCTTCGCCATCTCCGACTGCGGCCCGACGCCTTCGTTCCGCTTGCGATACATACGGCCGCCACTCATGTCCCAGTAGGACATGTCATTCCTCCTTCAGCGCGGCGTTGATATCCAGCGACACGAGTTTCAGCAGTTCGTCATCCTTCATCTCGGTCAGCAGCAGCTCGCCGCCGCCTTCGATCAGGTCCTTCGAGAGCTGTTTCTTGGATTCGATCAGTTCGTCGATCTTCTCTTCGACAGTGCCGCGGCAGACAAACTTGTGCACGAGCACGTTCCTCGTCTGGCCGATGCGAAACGCGCGGTCCGTCGCCTGGTTCTCCACTGCGGGATTCCACCAGCGGTCGAAATGGATGACGTGCGATGCGGCCGTGAGATTCAGTCCTGTCCCGCCGGCTTTGACCGACAACACGAAGAAGGGCGCCGATTCGTCATCCTGAAATTGCTTCACCAGGTCTTTTCGCTTTTTCACCTCGATCCCGCCATGAAGCACCAGCCCGGGCCTGCCGAAGATGCCGCCGAGGAATGCCGCGAGCGGTCCCGTCATCTCGCGGAACTGGGTGAAGACGAGCGCCTTCTCCTGGCTTGGCCGCGAGCACCTCGGCGATTTCGCGCAGCCGTGCCAGCTTCCCGCTGTCGGCCTCATTCCAGGCGCCGTCGCCGAGCCACTGCGACGGATGGTTGCAGATCTGCTTGAAGCGCAGCAGGAACGCGAGCACCATGCCGCGGCGCTGCATGCCGTCGGTGTCGGCCAGTCCTTCCGCCAGTTCACGCACCGCCTGCTGATAGAGCGCGGCCTGCTTGCGGCTGAGATGGCAGTATGCTTTGACCTCCGTTTTATCCGGCAGGTCGGCGATGACCGACTTGTCGGTTTTCAGGCGGCGCAGGATGTACGGCCGGATCAAGTCGCGCAGCGGGCCGTAGGGATTGTGCGGGCGTTCGGCCAGGCGTTTGGCATAGGACGAGAATTCGCGCGCGGAGCCGAGCAGACCCGGGTTGATGAAATCGAAGATGGACCAGAGGTCGGCCAGCCGGTTCTCGACCGGGGTGCCCGTGAGGGCAATCCGCGCCCGCGCGCTGGAGCTTGCCGGCGGCCCGCGTCTGCTTCGCATTCGGATTTTTGATCGCCTGGGCCTCGTCCAGGATGGCCAGATGCCAGCTGGTCTCGGCAAGCCACGGCAGCCGCAGAAGCGAGCCGTAGCTGGTGATGACCAGGTCGGTGTCTTTGAAGCGAGTCCGGCTCCAGCGCTTTGAGCCGATCCGGCGGCATTGCGGATGGATGTGCCACGACGGTCTTCAGGGCCGGCGCGAACCGCTCGATCTCGGCGGACCAGTTCGAGAGCAGCGAAGCCGGCGCAACAAGCAGGCTGGGCGCTCGCCCGGTCCGGCGCGTCCCGCCGATGGATCAAGAGCAGCGCAAGCACCTGGATGGTTTTGCCCAATCCCATGTCGTCGGCGAGGCAGGCGCCGAGCCCGAGTTGCGACAGCAGGTGCAGCCAGCGGACCCCGGTCTGCTGATAGGGCCTGAGCGTGCCGTTCAGATCCCGCCCCGGATCGATCCGGTCCAGCGCTTCCGGGGAGCGCAGCGCCTGCAGGGTTTCAGCCAGCCATGGGCCGGCGACAGCTCCCGCCCACTCGGGGTCCGCCGCGGCCGGGCCGCCTCCGGCGATGTCGGCGCCGGCCATCATGCGCATGGCTTCGGCGAAGGTGACTCCTCTGCTTCGCCGCGATTTGTTCGAACTTGCGGAACTGCTCCATGGTTCGCGCAAGCTTCTCGCGGTCGACCTCCACCCATTGTCCCCGGATCAGCGCCAGGCCGTCGGTCTGCTTGAGAGAGTTCGATCGATTTCGGCCTGCGTCAGCCTCTCGCCGTCGAGAATCACCTCGACCGAAAAATCGAGCAGGGCATCCGTGCCGAGACCGGTCGCGGTCCGGCCGCCGACGGTCGCCGTCACTCGCGGTCGGGGCGGGCGGGCGGAACGCCAGACCGCGGGCATCCGCACCACGACCCCGGCGGCTTCGAGTTCGTGCACGTCCTGCAGAAAACGAAATGCTTCGGAAGCAGTCCATCGGATCGGGTGAAAGATCTCGTGCGCATCCACCATGGACCGCAGCCAGGCGCAGCGCTCCGCCGCCCGCTGGACGGGCAAGAGCAGTGAGAGCAGCTTTTCCTTATTCGAAGCCCCGGCGTACTCTTTCAGAGCCTGGCCGAGCGGCAAATGCTGCGCCCGGGCCTGCGCCGACAGGCGGGTCGTATAGGTGGCGAGAAATGCAAACGGAGCTTCTGTCGTCCCTGCGGTTCTCGGCCAGGTTGAAGTGGACCCGCCCCACGAGGTTCCAGGCGGGATTCAGGGATCTGGAGAAACTGCTGGAGAGGAAGCCGGGCGGCGGACATCTCGTCGGCGAAACGCGATCCCCAGTTCGCTGCCATAGCGCGCGCAGCACGTCCGGGCGTGATGTATTCGGCCCCGATCATTTCGGGTGGCGATAGGGAGAGTTCCGCCAGCTCCGAGCCCGGAGGATCCGGAGTTGCGGCTGCCGAATCGTCTGCCGCCGGTTCGGGTGCAAAGCTCAGTCACGAAGCGGGCGGCGAATTCGCGCCAGTAGGCGAAAACCGCGGGCAGGGCTTGGCCGACTTCGCGAGCGCCGAGCTGCAGCAACCCAAAGCCCGCGCCACGGGAAAACGCCTCCTGCAGGCGCCGCGCCAACTCCGGCGCAAGTTCGGGCGCATCGCTCGGACTCAGTGAGAGCGAGGCGGCCGTGCGGCGTCAGTTTGAGAGCGAAGCGAGATCCGGGCATCGGGGAAACAGCCTATATGGCGCCTCAAAGGGAAGTCAAAAGCAAACTTGCTGTCTCGAGGAGCCAATGTCCCAAGTCCGGCCGTAGTCGTAATGGGCGAGCCGAGACCGAACGGGAAGGAGAGGAGAGGAGAGGCAGTCATGCCTTTGACGCGCGACATTCAGCGATTCCGAGGTGCGGATCCGAGAAACTCGGGATCCACTTTGCCTCCCGGCAGCGCGTCAAGCAGATGGTGCGGGTGGAAGTACCTTTGGGCAAGGAACGTAGGGAATACCGCACCTGCCACCAGCACCGAGAACTGCGCCTGGTTGATGATTCCCGTCTGGCAACGGAACAGCGAACTGATCGTTCCCATTGTCAGCCCCGTGCTCATGAGCAGAGTTGTGGGCTGGTTGGCGCGCGGGGGCCGACGCGTCGTACCCCCGACGCGTCGTACCCTCGGTACGGCAGAGTGAGGCTGCGGGAAGCTGCTACTGCCGTGCTGCTGCAGGTTGGTCGATTTCAGCAGGTTGAACATCCTCCATGAGTGCGAAGAAGCCTTCGGCCAGCGTCGGATGGATGTATACGGCTCCTTTCAGCAGGGTGTACGGGAGCCGTGCCAGCATCACCGTTCCCAGGATCTGAACCAGTTCCCCGCCCTCCGTGGACAGGACCGCGGCGCCGAGAATACGGTCATCGCGCGCATCCACGATGATCTTCATGATACCGGAGGTTTCATCCCGCTCAATCGCGCGTGCGACGGAGGTCATGGGAGTCCTGCCGATCTTCAGCGGAATCCCGCTTTCCCTTGCTTCTCGTTCGGTCATCCCGACGCGGCCGAGTTGCGGATCGGTGAAGACCGAGTATGGGACGATACGATCCGCCGTCGTGAGCGCCTTTCCCTCGACGACGTTTTCATACAGGATCTGGTAATCATTGTAGGAAATGTGTGTGAAGGCTGGTCCTCCCTTAACGTCTCCCAGAGCCCAGATGCCGGGGATGTTCGTTTCCAGCCGGTGGTTCACCTTTATGTAGCCCCGGCTGTCGGTTTCGACTCCCGCGTTCTCGAGGCCAAGATCCGGAGTATTTGGCGCTCTCCCGACAGCCGCAAGGAGATGAGATCCCACAACCGTGCGCGCGCCCGTCGGCGTCTCCACCTCGAGCTCGATCTGCCCGTTCTTTTCGGATGCGTGAGTGGATCGGGCATTCAGGACGAAGCTGACGCCTTCAGCCTGGAGAGTTTTCTGGAGCTCCGCCGAGACATCGGCATCTTCCCTGGGGAGAATCTGACCGTGGCTGTGCATGATGGTCACGCGGCTTCCGAAGCGCTCGAACATCTGTCCGAATTCAAGCCCAATGTAACCCGCCCCCAGGATGAGAAGGTGCCCGGGAATGTGCTGCAATTCCATGATGCTTTCGTTTGTGAGCCAGTCGATCGAATCCAGGCCCTCAATCCGTGGTGTGGAAGGGCGTGTCCCTGTGTTGATGAAGATCCTGGGGCTCTCCAGAATGTTGCCGTTGACTTTCACGCGATGCTGGTCGAGAAAGCGGCCCTGTCCCCGATAGAGGTGCAGGGTCTTGCGGCTATCCACCTTCTTCTCCTGTCCGCCTCTAAAGTTCTCGACGACCTGGTTCTTCCGTGCGACAACTGCGGCCAGATCAACGCTCACAGGACCCGTTCGAACTCCCCAGCGGCCAGCGTGGCGCGCGTAATGGGCGATCTGGGCGTGCGCAACCATGACTTTCGTCGGCGTGCAGCCGGTATTCACACACGTTCCGCCCAGGTGCCTTTTCTCGATCAGCGCGACGTTCCAGCCCTGATCCGCTAGCCCCTGAGCCAGAGGTCCGCCCGCCTGTCCCGCACCGATTACGATAGCGTCGTAGTCCATGGCTCGTGTCTCTCCATTTCCCTCGGTTAACGTGACGTTCGGCTCTCAGGCCTCGCGCAGGCCCGGAAGCCCGGAGGCGGCGGCGTGGCAGAAGACATTTGGTGCCTCCATCAGCCACATAACATGGTAATCCCTGGTTTGCCCGAATCCATTCCCTCAGCGGAATTTTTCCGGAGAGAGCAGGGCTGCAACGAATGAGGGAGGTCAGGGCAACGACCCGCCCGAGCGGGCGCTCGTGTACGACGCCTGGGGGAGTTTGCTCCGCGGCATGTCACGATGCCCCGTGCGCCACGCTACCCTGCCGCGCGGGGCCAGGAGGTCGTAGCCCCTATGCAGCCGTGAAAAAATCGCCGCCGATGCACAAGGCCCTGTGGAGCGCTCAGGAAGTACGTGCCTGGGTGCCCGTGTCGCTTCTTTCCACCGCCCGAGTGCGGTGATAGGCTTCAAGTGAGGTCCCCCAATGAAACCAACGGGTGCTCGCGTCGGCACCCCCGGCGCAAGGAGAACAATCATGAGCGACCATGACCGGACGCAGGGCGAAATCCTTGCGCGTTTGCGCAAGCTCGAGGTGCAGAACCGGATCATCAAGAGGATTGGCCTGCTTGTGCTCGTCTCGGCCGGAGCGCTTTTCTGGATGGGGCAGGCCAAGGTTGTGCGCAATGTCGAGGCCCGGAGGTTCACCCTGAGGGATGCAAAGGGCAAGAGGAGGGCGGAGATGGCCATCGAGCTCGGCCGCCCGGTCCTGATCTTCTATGACGAGACGGAGAGGGCGTCCGTGTCGGTCGGGGTCGAGGAGGATGGTCCCGGGCTGACCCTGTATAACCCCGCCGGCCAGCAGGCGATGGTTCTGAGCGCCGCCCAGAACGGCCCGGTGCTGAGCATGTTCTCCCGTTCAGGGGTGAGGCGGCTGAACATGAGCGTCGCGGCGCAAGGCCCTGTAATCGGATTGCTCGGGATCGCGGGGGAGGCCAGGGCCGCCTTCGGCGCTTCGGGCGCGGACAACACCTACCTGCACCTGTTCGCCGCCAAGGAGCACGGGGGCGTGCAGCTCTCGGCCGGTTCGGATCGCGCCGTCGTGCGCGTCTTCGACGCCGCGGACAAGCCCAGGGCCGTACTGGGAATGCTCGAAAAGGAAAACACACCGGGGCTGGTCCTCAACGACGTCGCGGGAATCTCGCGGGTGATGATGCTGCTGTTCCCCCGCGGCCCCGGCCTCGAGTTCCGCAACGACAAGGACGTCGTGTGGCGGGCCCCCTGACGTCAGGCGCTTTTTCTCGGGGCCAGAGAACGGGTGATCAGCCCGAGCCCCGCGGCCAGCAGCGCGAGCATGAAAAGCGTGTTGTACAGCGAGGTCGGCCGGAAGTAGATGTCCATGTTCATCAATACTCCCGCCACGATGATCCCGAAACCGAGGATCGTCAGAATCCAGCCGGCGGCCGATTTCCCGTTGAAAAAGAGCATGCCGACGCCGACGAGC
This sequence comes from uncultured Acidobacteriota bacterium, assembly GCA_963773605.1. Lineage (GTDB taxonomy): Bacteria > Acidobacteriota > UBA6911 > UBA6911 > UBA6911 > CAVZBT01. The sequence goes on along the minus strand of CAVZBT010000012.1, from coordinate 841,711 downwards.
ATCGGGACCAGGCTCAGACCGAAGGCGTTAAAGCCCCAGAGCCGTCCCCACGACGTGGTCACTTCCACCTGGTTGAGGAACAGGTAGGCGCCGATCCCTGCCATTATCAAGCCGGCGAAAAACTGGCCGATTCCTCCGGGTGTCCCACCGGCTCCGACATTCTTCTCGTTGTCCATGCCCCGTTCCTCCTCGCTGTCCGCCCGTCATCCACCGATTATATTGTGCTGCCCCCGATTAGCAACGGCGACATTGCGGAGCCGCACGAATTCTGCGCCTCCGCTCGCTGGGTTGTTGCTCTGAAGGGACCCGACCGTTATAGTCAGGCTCGCGGAAGGATATTCGAAGATGCATCCAAGGCTACTGACGACCCCCTATTTCACGCTTCACACCTTCGGCGTATTTCTCGCCGCGGGTTACCTGGCCGCGCTCTGGTGGATCACCCGTTCGGCGAAACGCGACGGGCTCGACCCAGACCGGGTTATGTCGCTCGGGCTTTGGGCGATCCTCGGCGCGGTGGCAGGCGCCAAGCTCCTGATGGTGTTGCGGACGTTGCCGGATTACCTGGACGACCCGTCGCAACTCTGGGCGCTGTCCACCCTGCAAAGCGCCGGAGATTTCTATGGTGGCTTTCTGGGCGCCCTGGCCGCCGTGGCGGTGTACTTCGCGCGCACGCCGCAGTTGCCCGTCTGGCAGACCGCGGACATTTGCGCACCGGCCATCGCGCTCGGGCAGGCGATCGGCCGTATCGGCTGTTTCATGGCGGGTGATGACTACGGCAGCCCCGCGTCGGTCCCGTGGGCGGTGACGTTCACCGACCCGGACGCATACAGAATCGGAGGTGCGCCGCTCGGGGTGCCGCTGCACCCCGTGCAGCTGTATGAATCCGCCGCGTGCCTGGCGTTGTTCCTATTTCTGGTCTGGCGCGCACGGCGCAAGCGCTTCGATGGGCAGGTCATCCTGGCTTACACGCTGTTGTATGCGGCCGCGCGGTTCCTCCTGGAATTCGTCCGCGGCGACGAGGATCGGGGTTTTATTCTGCACGGCCTGCTGTCCACATCCCAGTTCATCGCCTTGCTGCTCACCGTCGTGTCGCTGCTGCTTTGGTGGCAGAGACGGAAGCTTGTTTGAGCCCAGGGTCGGGTCGCTTTCCGGTTGCCGCTATGATCAATGGCTCGGCCCGTTCCTGTTCCCTGGGCTGCGGCCATAGCGCATCGACCAAACCTCCGGCTGAGCTCCATCCCAGGGCCGCGGCGGCCCACTTGCTCGCGCACCGGGCGCCCAAGTCAGGCGCCGGCGGGCGAGGCGCTCAGCGAGTCGGCCAGCCAGAGCGCGGCGTCGTCGATGGCCGCGGGCGGCAGGATGTGCCCCGAGTCCCACCACCTGATCGTCTTTGGGCCCGGCGCCGCCTGGAACAGCCGCTCCGCCTGTTCCGGCGGGATCGTCCGGTCCCACCGCCCGTGGACCATCAGGAGCGGCCTGCCGGCGAGCCGTCGTATCAGCTTGACCGGATCGGCGAGCATCCGGGCGACGCTGACAAACGGGATGTAGTCGGGCAGGTCGCCCGCGGCGGCCAGGATGACGCTGCGCACGGACGCGTCGCTCGCCGCCACCTTCAAGCCCAGGAACGCTCCGAGCGAGTAGCCGACCAGTGACAAGCGGTTCGGGTCGACCTGCGGGTGTTCGCGCAGGTAACTGAGCGCCACGGCGCACTCCTCCAGCGCGGCGCGCCAGCGCCGGACAAGCTCGAAAGGGGTCTTGAGCCTGGTGGGGTCGAGCGCCTCGAAGCGCTCCCCGTGCAGGGGCAGGTCCAGGGCGAGGCTCGCCACCCCAAGCCGCAACAAAGCATGCCCCACCGAATCGGAGATGCGCTCCTTGTCGAGCGTGAACCCGTGCAGCAGAAGCGCCGCCGGCACGAGGGTGCCGGTCTGTTCCGGCATGAGCAATATGCTCGGGAGCCGCTCCCCTTCCCAGCGGAAATCCAGGAACATGCGCCTGCCGCCGGGAACGGTGCCTTCCAGGCGCACCGAATGCTCTACATTTTTCACGTGGGAATCAGCGGGAAAGGGGATCGGGTTTCAGGGGCTTCGGTACGATGCATACCCTAAGATTAGGGGGGACGGGCGGCGGAAGCAAGGCGCGGGGAGCCGCAGGACGGCAGGTTGGGGTTGCCGTGGCAGGCATCGGCCTCGGGACGGCGCCCAGGCGCCCTCCGGAAAGCGCCGTCGAGCCGCGCACCTCACCCGCAGGCTTCAACCATTCGGAATTCAATGCTCACTCCACGCGACGGCGTGATTTCCGGGGGCGTCTCGTTCATACTGTCTGTCGGCCTGTGCGCCGGGTAAAGGAGGTGCAGCGGTGAACTCGAAACCTGAAGAATCCTTGAATCGACTGGTGGCAGACGCCATTCTCGGCATCGACACGCTCTGGGGCGGGGATGTGATGAACCCTTCCGGGACGGGGCGCTTCATCGCCGACTCGTGGTTTTCCGACGAGCCGCTCCCTCCCGCCTACACCCACCCGCTGGCGGCACGGGTGCGCGCGAGCGGGGGAGTCTCGGCGCCGCAACCCGACAAGAACGCAATCGAGGAGTACCTCGGGGCGATCGATATCCACGCCGCTATCAAGGGGATGGCCGGAGTGGCCAAGACGGTCGGGCGGCGCCGGCACGCCTACATCAAGGGCCTGGCCGTCTGCTTCGAGACGATGTGGGACCTGGCAATGGAGATTCTCGGCAAGGGCGATGCGGTCCCGTACGACCGCTGCGTGCTCGCTTCGACAGGTCGGGCTCCGGAACCGTCACAGCCCGAAGCGAAGCGGCAGAGGGCCGCGGAGATCCTGGCACGGGCCGGCTACCCTACCGGCACCAACGATGAGCTGCTCTCGGCTATCAATGCATGGCGCCGCGAACGGCTCGTCCCTTCCAAGTCGATTGCCGCGCTCGGCGCCGCGTTCATCGCCCACTACGATGCGCTGTCGACCCGCAGCCTCGTCCCCTACCTGCCTTCCGCGCTCCAGCGCGTCCCGCGCGCCAACATCCGGTTCCTGCCGATCAAGGACGCGTGGTTCTCCGGGTCGATGAACTACCTTGGGCACGCGCGCAAGGCGGACGGCAGCCCCGAGTATGAGGCGTCCTACGAGATCAACGCCTCGCTCGAGATCTCGGTGCCGGAGTTCGAGCAGCTGGTCAGCCACGAGGTGGTCCCCGGTCACGTGACCTGTTTCGCCTACTTGCAGAACCTCTTCTGGCGGGGCAAAGTCGGGTTCGAAGCCTCGGTCCTGACCATGAACACGCGGGCTGCCGCCCTCTTTGAAGGGATCGCCAACAACGCGCTCCTCATCGCCCACGGCGTGACCGAGGTGGACCAGCTCGCCGATGAGGACCTGCAGTTGGGCCTGTTGCTCGCCCTGCTCCAGGACGATGCCAAGAACCAGGCCTCCTATCTCACATGGAAAGAAGGTCTGCCGCAGCCGGAGGTCGCCGCGACGCTGCGCAGGGATTTCCTGGTCACCGAGGAGCGCGCGCAAAAGCTCTCGGGCGCCTGGGGGCGCCATCCCCTGCTCGGCCGCATGTACCTGCCGGCCTACCGAGTGGGAACGGAGCTGGTGGCCGAGCTGCGCCGCAGATACCCGACTGCGAAGGTCTTGCCGGCCCTATACGGGTGCAACGGCCTGGTGGACGTGACGACCGTCGAAGCGAGCATCCGCTAGCCCTGTTGGCCCAACCCTGAGGTGGCCGGCGATGCCGGGCAACGGGAGGTTCTCGACCGTACTCTTCGACTGGGACGGCACGCTGCTGGATTCGGCGCGCCTGAGCCTGATTGCGTTCCGCGCGACCTTCGCCGACCTCGGCATCGCGTTCCCCGAGGAACTGTACCGGTCCGTGTATTCCCCCAATTGGTACGCGATGTACGAGGCGTTGCGCCTCCCCAGCGAATCCTGGGCCACTGCCGACCGTTTGTGGCTCAAGCATTACGGTGAGGAATCCCCGGAGCTGGTCGACGGGGCAAACCGCACCCTGATCGGCCTCGCGGGCAGAGGCTACAGCCTCGGCGTCGTCAGCAGCGGCTCCGAGTGCCGCGTCCGCCGGGAAATCGCGCAGCTGGACCTTGCCCGCCTTTTCCAAGTGGTTGTCTGCAACGAAAGCACCACACACAAGAAGCCCCACCCCGAAGGTCTCGAGCTGGCCATGCGCGCCCTCGGCTGCCCGAAACACGAATGCTGCTATGTGGGCGACAGTCCCGAAGACATCCTGATGGGAAAAGAGGCCGGCGTTTTCACCGTCGGGGTGCGCAGCGCCTACCCCGGAAGCGACCGCCTGCCCGCGGCCTGCCCCGACCTCCTGCTGGAGAGCGTGCACGAGGTGCTTCTACACCTTTGAAAGTGGGCCGGGTCGGCCCGCCCCAAATAGCTATTCAGAGGCTTCGAACGACCCGGACGGGCAGGCAAAGGCGCCGGGCCGCGTCGAGCCGCCGCCGCCCACTTTGACACTCCGATTCCGCCCGTAAAGGTGTACAATTCTCTATGTTACGGGAATTCTCAAGCGTCGGCCAACACTCACTGATCGGACGGATAAGCCATGATTACAGAAGATCCGGATCGCAGAGCGCAGGTTTATGCACAGGTGGAGGAACGGCTTCGGCAGCAGGCCCCCAAAGAAGACCTGGAGCTCTTATGTGCCTTCACGCCGGTCATGTTTGCGGAGATGCCGGACAGCATCGCCCTGAAACTCCCGACCGAGGCCGTGGTTGAGAGGATCGAGGCGCACTTCCGCTTTTTCGCGCGCGAGATGCCGCCTGCCATTCAGCTATACCGCGGCTTGCCCGGGATCCACGTTTCGGCGCAGAACCCCAGCGAGGCCGAGGCCCGCGCAACGGGGGGCGGGTCGGGGCTTCCGCTGGAGACCACCGTCGTCCGGACCCACACGCTCGATGCGCCGTTCATTTTCGAGAGCCTCAAGAACTACTTCAGCAAGGCGGGTTTGCGGGTATTCTCCGCCGTGCACCCTATTTTTACCGTGCGGCGCCAGTGGGAGCGCGTGGTCGGCATCGCCGGGCCCCATGAGGAAGGCACCAGGGAGGTCTATTGCCAGTTCCAGATAGAGCGAGTGGATTCGAAGGAACGGCTGCGCCGGATAGAGCACGAAATCTTCTCGGTGCTGAAATCCGTTTTCCTGGCCGTCGAGGATTTCCCGGCGATGGTCTGCACCCTGGACGACATCGCGCAGAGACTGCAGGCCCGCGCCGGCGATCCCGAGCAGGTGAAATCTTCCCGCGAGTTCCTCTGCTGGCTCGCCGACGAGAACTATATATTCATGGGAACAGCTCGTTATGAGGTGGGGAGCGACGGCGTCCCGGTCCGGGTGGAGGACACCGTACACGGGGTTTTCAAGGATCCGACCCTGCTTCCGGTCGTCTTCCCCGGGTTGCTCGAGGAGATCGAGGCCCGGATTCCCCCGGCTCCGGGCGTCGATCACATCGTGGGGCTCGACTACTGCAAGAACGCCGCGGCGCTCCACCACCTCGACCCGATCGACTACGTGGTGATCCGCGAGTGGGACGCCGCCGGCACCTTCAGCGGTGCGACCCTCCTGCTGGGCCGTTTCGCGCGCGGCACCTTCGTGCAAAGGGCCGACAGGATTCCGGTGCTCCGGGAGAAAGTCGAGTCGATTCTGCAGGCCAGCGGCGCCCTGCCCAATTCGCATATCTACCGCGAGATCCGCGCCACGTTCAACCGCCTGCCGCTGCGGGAACTGTTCTATTCCGACCCGGCCTCGCTCAAGTCGATCATCGATCAGATCGTGTTCATGATGGGGGACGACGAGATGGCCGTGCACATTCGCAACGGCAGGGGCTACATCGCCCTGCTGATTGCCTTTTCGCGGCTGCGGTACTCCTACGGGGTCGAAGAGAGCCTCACGCAGGCGTTTGCCCGGTCGTTCGGGCCGATCCACTTCCACACCTCGGCCGATTGCGGCGCCGTCAGCCTGATCATGTTCTACTTCGACGCGGCCGGGTTGGATCATCCCGTCGACCCGGAAGTCGTGCGCCGCATGACCGAGCCCCTTGTCATGACGTGGGAGGGCCGCGTCGCCTCGGCGCTGGAGCAGGAGTTCGGCGAGCGGGAAGGGCGGCGGTTGTACAACCGCTGGGTGCGTCAGGAGAGCCGCAGCGGGCTCTACCGCGAAGTAACCCCGCCGGAACTGGTCCCCGATGACATCCGTCACCTGGAGAACCTGGAGAGCCGGCTCGAGGTCCGGGTTGTGCCACGCACCGCAGAAAGCGCGATGCTGCACCTGTACTCGATGCGGGCGCTCGGCCTCACAGGGATCCTCTCGACGCTGAAAAATCTCGGGCTCACCGTAGTCGAGGAGATGCGGGTTCCCCTGACGCTCCCGGAGGGGAGGAAGTGTTATCTCTACCGCCTGGAGATACAGGCTCCCCCGGCGCGCATCGCGCACCTGCAGGCCGGCGGAGAGCGCTTCATCGACGCGCTCCGCGCCATCGACGAGGAGCGCACGACGGAAGACGTCCTGAACGGCCTGATCCTGGACGCCGGCTTGTCCTGGCGCGAGGTCGAGATGCTGCGCACCGTGCGCAACCACCTGTTGCAGATCCGCCCCCACTACAACGCCGAGACGATCAACAGCGTGCTCCTGCGCAACAGCGCCGTCGCCGCGGCTCTGTTCCGGTCCTTCGCGGCCCGCTTCGATCCGGCCCTGACCGGCGATCGCGAGGACGCGATGCAGGAGGGGGCGCGGGGCCTCCAGGCGGCGCTCGAGTCGGTCGGCTGCTGGCAGAAGACGAAATCCTGCGCGCCCTCTACAACCTCCGGAGCGCATCCCTGCGCACGAACTTCTTCCAGAGCCCGGAACGCCCTGTTTTCGCCATCAAGATCGACAGCCGGAAAGTCGAAGGGATGCCGTCGCCGCGGCCGATGTTCGAGATCTACGTGCACTCCAGGCTCCTCGAGGGCATTCACCTGCGCGGCGGCCGCGTGGCCCGCGGCGGCATCCGCTGGAGCGACCGGCATGACGATTTCCGGACCGAGATCCTCGGCCTGATGAAGACCCAGATGCTGAAGAACTCGATCATCGTCCCGGTCGGTTCCAAGGGCGGATTCGTGCTGAAGGGGAACGTCCCGTCACCGCCCGCCCTCGATGCCTATCTGGTCGACCGCTACAGCGAGTTTATTTCCGGGCTGCTCGACGTCACCGACAACATCGTCGACGGCCAGGTCATCCATCCGCCGGAAGTGGTCCGCCTGGACGAGGACGATCCCTATCTTGTCGTGGCCGCCGACAAGGGCACGGCGCACCTGTCGAACACCGCCAACAGCATCTCCATCCAGTACGGTTTCTGGCTGGGCGACGCGTTCGCGTCCGGCGGCAGCCACGGCTACGACCACAAGAAGATCGGCATCACGGCCCGCGGCGCCTGGGAGTGCGTCAAGCACCACTTCCGCAACCTCGGGATGGACATCCAGAAGGAGCCGTTCACGGTCTGCGGCATCGGCGACATGGCCGGCGACGTCTTCGGCAACGGCATGCTCATGAGCCGGGCGACGAGGCTGATCGCGGCCTTCAACCACGCGCATATCTTCCTCGATCCCGACCCGGATCCCGCGACGAGCTACCAGGAGCGCCTGCGCCTGTTCAACCTGCCGCGGTCCTCGTGGCGAGACTACAACGTCGCCCTGATCAGCGAGGGCGGGGGGATCTTCGACCGGTCGGACAAGGCCATCCCGGTGAGTGCCGAAGTGCGGTGCGCGCTCGGCATCGAAGCCGATAGCGTGACGGGCGAGGAAATGATCCGGCGCATCCTGCTCGCCCAGGTCGATCTGCTGTACAACGGCGGCATCGGCACCTACATAAAGGCTTCCAACGAAGAGAACGCCCACGTCGGCGACCACGCCAACGACCGGGTGCGCGTCGACGGCGGGAAGGTGCGCGCCCGCGTGCTCGCCGAAGGGGGCAACCTCGGGTGCACGCAGCTCGGCCGGCTCGAATACTGGGCTGCGGGAGGGTTGTCGAACACCGACGCGGTCGACAACTCGGGTGGCGTCGACATGTCCGACCACGAGGTGAACATCAAGATCCTGCTCGACATGCTCGTGAAACGAGGGGTGATCCGCGGACGGGAGGAGCGCAACCGGATACTCGCCGAAATGACCGACGAGGTCGCCAACCTCGTGCTTGCGGACAACGACAACCAGGCGCGCGCCATCACGCTGGATGGGTTGCGCAGCGTCGCCGCTTACGCCGAGTATGCCGGCTTCGTCGAGGAACTGGTCGCCAACGGCGTCGTACACCGGGCCGATGCGGATGTCCCGACCCGCGACGATCTGCTCGCCAGCCCGCGGCGGGAACGGGGCCTGCCGCGCCCGTTGCTCGCCGTGCTGCTCGGGTACACGAAGATGTGGGCGTTCAGCCTTGCGATGCAGGGCGAGCTGCCGGACAGCCCGCTGGCACGTCGGTTCCTGGACGACTACTTCCCGAAGCGACTCAAAGACAGTTTCGCGGAATATTTCCAGGACCACGCGTTGCGCCGCGAGATCGTCGCGACCGGCGCGGTCAACTATGTCGTCAACAACGCGGGGATAATGCTGATCCCGCGGCTGATGGCGGCCGCCAAGGGTGAAATCGGCCCCGTCCTGGCGGCCTACCTCGCGGCGGACCGCGACGCCGGCGCGGCGGAGCTGCGGCTACGGGTGCTCCAGTCCGGACAGACCGCCAAGGGCGAACACGAACTGCTCGTCGAGATCGAATCGGCGCTGGCCGCCGCCGCCCGGACCCGGCTGGCGGGCGATCGCGTCAGCGATGCAGGCAAGGTGCTGGCCGCAGTCCGCGCCCGCATCTAAGATCGGGGTCAGGTCTTGAAGGTAGAGTCTTCGCGGGAGCGGGTGGGAATCCGGAGGCACCGCCGAGATCCGACCGTGATAACTGCGAACTGGCGGAAGCTTTTGGGATCTTGCATGATCCGCGCTCCTGATGATAGGATCTCTAGCTTATAAACTCGCTGGGCCGGACTGACTTCATACGCAGGAAGGCCGCCGGGGTCGCGGCGGCGGAAGGTGGCGATCATGCGCAAGGTTCCTCTATCCGAATCGCTCCGGATCATCGGGCGCGGTTCCCTCAACTGGTTCTTCGAGCGACCCATTGTCGTTTCGTTCGAGGTGACCGATTCCTGCACCTGCTGGTGCAAGCACTGCGACCACGGGGGGCCGAAGGACACGTCCCGGGACATGCAGCCCGCCGATTACCGCCGGTACATGGATGCACTGCGGCCGGTAGTGGTGCAGGTTTCGGGCGGGGAACCGCTGATGCGGCGCGATCTGGCCGAGGTCGTGCGCAACATCAAGTGTGCATCCGGGCTGCCGTTCATAATCCTGGTCTCCAACTGGTCTCTGATGACCGAGGAGCGCTACCTCGCGCTCCGCCAGGCCGGCGTGGACGAGTTCTGCGTCAGTCTCGATTTTCCCGACGAGCGGCACGACGAATTCCGGCAGCATAAGGGCCTGTACCGGCACCTGAACAAGATCATGCCGAAGCTGGCGGCGTACGGCTACGACGACATACTCCTGAACAACTGCATTACGGCGGAGAACGTCTCGGAGATCAACAAGTGCGCCGACAAGGCGCGCGAGTGGGGCGTGAATATCAACTTCAGCGCATATTCCCCGCGACGCACCGGCTGCCGCGATTACTTTCCCGATTCTCCCGAGCAGCTGGAAATCCTGCGCCGGGAGTTGGGCCGCGTAAAATCCCGGCTGGAGGGCAACCGCTGGATCGCCACGACCGAGAGCACGATCGAAGCGACCCTGCGCTATTTCGAAGCCGGCGGCGCGTCGGGCTGCAAGGCCGGCCAGCGCTGGCTCGTGGTGACAAACCAGGGCGCGCTGCAGCCCTGCTCCATGCAGTTCAAACGCTACGGCCTGACCGAGCAGCGGCGCATGGTGCGGGAGTTCACCGCCGCCAACAACTGCGACCAGTGTTACGTCTCGATACGCAGCTATCTCGACAAGACCTTCCCGCAACTCCTGCGCGAAAACGTCTCGGGATTCTTCTCGTTCAAATCGCGCCCGCTCCGCGACGGTGCCGCCGAACCCGCTCACCCATAGGGCGGGGCATTCGAACCCGGAATCCTCCTCGCCCCGCGCGCTTTCAGGGCTGTTGGGCCGTATCCTGCCGCTGCGCCAAACGGCGCTGGTAGGCCTTCCAGCCGGGGCACCACCCGGTGTGCCACCGCCACAGGCGGGCGATCAGCGATCCGGGTCTCCGCTCCGAGTACTTCCGCAGTTTGCAGTCCTCGCATGAATGCCACCGAGCCGTTGCCATAGTCTTGCGCCCCCAGATGCGCAACCGGGTTGTCCAAAGATACAACGGATGATATACCCAGTGCCTCACCATGGGCAAAAGTGCCGGGTCAGGTCTTGATTGTCGGTTTTCCGGCGGGAAATCAGGCGGCCGAACCACCAATCGAGCCCCGACCCCTTCAGCAGGAGGCTTTGTGAACCCCGTGCTCCAGACAATACGCATGCGCAGGTCGGTTCGGGCGTATGAGCCGCGCCCCGTTCCCCGAAACCTGATCACGGCCGTGATCCAGGCTGCGATTGAGGCTCCTTCCGGTATGAATACCCAGCCGTGGCGGTTCGTCGTCGTCGAGGATCAGGCTTTCCACCAAAGGCTGGCCGCGGCGGCCGTGCCCAATTCCAGGAAGTACCTGGAGCCGATGCGGGACGTGGATCCGGCCAGGTTCGAGGCGATCATGAGGAGGTACGACGAGTTGGAGGACCCCGTCTACTACTCCGCCCCCGCCATCATCTTCGTCATAGGCTCCGGGACATATGCCTGCGACTCGTGTCCGCTCGCCTGTCAAAACCTGATGCTGGCGGCGCAATCGCTCGGGCTGGGCACGTGCTGGGTCAAGCTCGGTTCGCTCGTAACGGACCATCCCGAAATCGTCCGTGGGCTCGAGCTCAAGGAAGGCGAACGGATTTTCGGGCCGATTCTGCTCGGTTTCCCGAAGGAGCAGCCGCAAGCCCCGCCTCGCAGGGCCGCGCTGGTCAAGTGGATCTGACCTCGATCGCGTGACCAGGCGAGGCTTGTCTGATACTCTCAGCGGCGGCGATCGTTTTTTGGGGCCCTGGCTCGAACCCGGAGTTTAGAGGAAAGGAAAGTGCGATGGTCACAAGGAAAATGCGGAACACGGCGGCGCTCGTGTTGGGTCTGCTGCTGGCCCTGGCGGCGGGCCGGCGGGTAGGCGCGGCAGATTTGCCGGAGTTCAGGAACCTGTTCAACGGGAAGGACCTCACCGGTTGGGTGAACGTCAACACCGATAAGGACACCTGGTCTGTGCGGGACGGGATGATCATATGCAAGGGCAAGCCGATCGGGGTGATGCGCACCGACCGGCAGTATGAAAACTTCATCCTGCACATCGAGTGGATGCACATGGAGCCGGGCGGAAACTCGGGAACGTTCATCTGGAGCGAGGGGACGCCGGCCGCCGACGGGCCGCTGCCGAAGGGTCTTGAAGTGCAAATGCTCGAACTCGACTGGGTTAACCTCAACCGCGACGCCCAGGGCAACCCGCGCCCCATCGCGTATGTGCACGGGGAGCTCTTCGGCGCCAACGGCGTGACCACGACACCGGACAATCCCCGCGGCACGCGCAGCATGTCGATTGAGAACCGCTGCAAGGGCAAGGGAGAATGGAACGTTTACGACGTCGTGGCCGTCGACGGAGTCGTCAAGCTGTCCGTCAACGGGAAGTTCGTCAACGGCATCAGCCGCGCTTCGGTGAAGAAGGGATACATCTGCCTGGAGTCGGAGGGGGCCGAGATCCATTTCAGGAACATTAAAATCATGGAGTTGCCCCCCGGCGTTACTGCCGACACACAGGCAGCACCGGCGGTCGGCGGCCAGTAGAGGAGCGCCGTTGCTCGGAAACGCCGGTTGCAGCTCACTGGGGCTGGGTGGGGCCGGCTGCTTTGAAGGTTTTATGCTGACGGCCGCCGTCTGCTCTCGGACGTGATCCTGCAGCCCCCCGTACTGCTTCAGTCCAGCGGCGGCGCCAGGCAGCGTCAAGTCGCTTGCCTTCGGGCGTTGGGCATCACACGCCCTCCCCGAGCGATGCGCTGCCGACCGAGACCCTCACGAATAGTTAGGCAGTCGATCTCCCGGATCTCCAGGGCAGAATGCGACCGTACAGGAAACGGGTGTCGCACTGCAGGCATCGATAGGGGACGACGCGCACCCTCTTGAGCAGCCACTCGGCCAGACCGTGCCGGGTGGCGCGACGGACGCGGTCCGAGGCGCATTCGGGGCATGAAATTCGGGTCCCGACGATTGCCACCCCCATAGGGCTCCCTCTCCCTTGATATAAGACTACCACCTTCGGAGCTGTTACCCAGAAAGCAGTCTCGGGGGGCGACGCACCCAGGCGCACGAGAATGTTTCGGCGTTCTCCGATCCCGGCGTCACCGCCGGCGCGTGTGGACTCATGGCGTTCTACCTTGGAAAGCGGAAGTTCGCTTGTGCGGGGCATAGTGACCCGGCGGATCCGCCCCACCGCCGGTCTGGCAGACCTGTCCTAGGGCGTTTGCGCGGATGTTCTCGGGGCGGGGTAATAATACCCGGAACGGGAGTAGACCTGGTAATCCGCCGGCGGCTGGCCGAAGGGGTCGGCGAGTCTGACCTTGATGCGCCTGAATGTTCCCGGTTGGGGATTCTGCGGGTAGTAGCCGAGCGTGTACCTCAGTTTCAGCCGCTCGACGGCGGTCTTGAGGGCCGCGTCGAGCGACCGGTTGCCGGCGACCTCGATGATCTCTCCGCCGGTTTCCTCCGTGATTCTGGGCACCGGGCCAGAGCGCCCGATGAGATTCGGGAGCTGCAGGGTCAGCGGCAGCGTTTCCCCGGCGGTCCTGACGCTGTAGACGACCGTCTCGGTCTCGATGGCCAGCCGGATCGTCTGGCCGAGGTCCGCGCGAGGTCGTGTCGTGGCCTGGTTGTCGGAAATCAGGATCACGGCACGGCGGCTCTCGGGCGCCACCATCCCGAGATAGTTGACCGAGTCGTGAACAGCGTCGACGATGTTGGTCCCGCCCCCGCCATGAATGGTCGCGATGCGGTCCGCGATGCGCTGGCGATCCGTGGTCAGCTCCTCGAGCCGCTCGGCGGTGGCGGCGAAGGAGAACAGGCAGACCTGGTCGCCAGGCTTCAGCTGCATCAGGGCGCGATAGGCGGCGTGGCGGATTTCGTTCATATACGGGGCGACACTGCCACTGCGGTCCACGACCAGCGCGACGGCGAGCGGAAGCTCGTCGCGCGAGAAGGAGTGGACCGGTTGCTCGACGCCGTCTTCAAACAGCCGGAAATCCCCGCGGGTAAGGTTGTCCATGGGCCTGCCCCTGCGATCGCGCACCAGCGCATCGACCTGCACCAGTTGAACCGCGATGCTCAGCTTGAAGGCACCGGGGTTCGGCGGATGCCTCGGAACGGGGCGCCGGTGCCGGAGCCGGCGGCTCGGGTGCCGGCGGCGGTGGCTCGATCGTGACGGTTTCGGCGGGGGGCGGCGTTTGCGCCGGCGTGCGACGGGTCAGGGCGGGCCTGCGCACGTCCCGGAGTTCGGGGAGCGGTTCTTCCTCCGGTATCCGGAGTGCGCCCGCGGATGGCGCGCCGGTGCGCCCCGCGATCTCGGCGGCGCGGCGCGCCGTTTCCGTGGGGATGTCCAGCCGGCGGTCAAACCTCGCCTCGAAAATGGTGTTGCGCGGCAGGTCCACATCGGGGCCGCGCTGCAGCAGCACCTGTGCGAGCCCGACGCCGGCGCCGATGGCGCCGCCGTACATCGCTCCCCGCGCACCGCCGCCCAATATTCCGATTACGGCGCCCTGCATCCCGCCGTGAAGAACGGCGGCGGGGCTACCGCCGCTGCCCGACTCTCCGCGGACTTTCGGGTCCGAGTCCTTCGCCTTCTCGACCGGGCTGACCCCCACGCGCACGATCGAGGCCGCCAGCGGGCTGCTGGTCCCGTCGGGGAGGCGCACGTCGTCCAGGCGCAGGCGGATTTCCGAGCGCCCCGCGATGCGCCCGGCGCGCTTGGCGAGCGTGACGGTGCCTTGAACCACGCTGCCGCGGGGCAGCGCGACCCGGTCGCCGACGCGCACGTCCCGCAGCACCCGGAACGCCGCCTTGTCTCCCTTGCGCGTCGACCGGGTGTGCAGGGAAGTCTCGAGTTCGATCACGAGTTTCTCGCCCGCATCGATGCTTAGGACTCCCGCCTCGGGCGCCATGGCTCCAGGCGGGGTCGACTGGGCACCCCGCAGCGCCGTCGGGAGGCAAAGCAGCCACCCGTATAATGCAATGCGAAACCTCATGGAGAGTCGCCGGTTCTTTCTGCCTGATGTTCCAGATGCGGCCCGCGTTCGTCAGGTTCATGCCCTTCTTCCGCGGGAGGGGGGATTGCGCTGTATTTTCCCAACGATTCTACCCACAATTGTAGCAGACGGAGGGTGTATGAAGGTTTGGGGCTCAAGCACGATCGCGATCTTTTCCCTGGTGCTGCTTGCGCCGGTGCGCACCCGCGCGGAGACGACCGCGCAGGCAGGGTTCGAAAAGCTGGCGACGCTGGCTGGCCAATGGAAAGCGCAGACGCCCGACGGCAAGGTTGCGACCGCCAACTACAGGGTTGTGTCCAACGGCAGCGTTCTCATGGAGGAGTTGACGACCCCCGACGGCGGGTCGATGATTACCATGTATCACGTGGACGGCAGCAACCTGATCCTGACCCACTATTGCGCGGCGAAAAACCAGCCCCGGATGAAAGCGGACCTGGGCACCAGCCGCCCGGGAGAGCTGCGGTTCCGATTCATCGACGCCACCAACCTGGCGGACCGGAACGCCGGCCACATGCGCGACCTGACGGTCAAGTTCCAAGACGAAAACCACATGTCGCAGGAGTGGATTTTCCGCAAGGACGGGAAAGACGAGCCGCCGCACCCGTTTAATTACGAGCGGGTGCGCTGAGGACGGGTGCCCCGGATCAGTCCCGGCTGCGTTTGATGACCACCAGGCTCAGGTCGTCGGTCTGTTCCGCGACAGCCTTCCGCTCCTGGACGAGCGCGTCGCAGATCTCCCGTGCGCTCCCTTGGACCGTGCGCGAGACGGCGCGCTCCAGCTGTGCCTGCGTGAACGGCGACAGGGGATCGAGCAGGCCGTCGGTGTACAGCAGCAGCACGTCCCCGTGACCCATGAGATTGAGTTCATTGACCGTGTAGCGTTTCTTGTACCCGAGTGCCAGCTGGTAACGCCGCGCATCGGCCAGGTCTTCGCTCGGCTGCAGCCCGATGGGCGGGTAGCTGACCAGGCGGTCGGGCGAGATTTCGACGAAGCGATCGTACTCGCGGGAGAAGACCAGCGGCGGCGGGTGGCCGGCGCTCAGGAACCTGAACCTGCCGCTGTGCGAAATCTCGCCGTAAATCAGCGTGATGAAGGATGCGGCGTCGGGGTCCGCCGCGAGGTTGCGCAGGGTGGACGATTTCAGGAAGCGGGTGTTGATCTGCTCGAACAGTCGCACCGTGATCTCCCCGTTCAAATCCATCTCGTACAGGGCGCCCGTGTGGAAGGCCTGGTGCAGCAGCAGCGCCCGGGCGGCGTCCGTGAAACCGTGGCCGGCGACGTCCGCGACGAGGACGGCTCCTTTGCGTTTCAGCTTCTGGAGCGCGTGCGCCTTCCTGTCCTGTCCCCGTGCCACGGCGTGGCGGATCCGGGCGTCGAGGTCGAAGCGTTCCTGGAAATCGACATACGTGATGAGGTCCCCCCCGACCACGCCGTTCAGGGGCAGGCTGACACCGTGGATATCGATCCCGGGCAGTTGCGGTATCGCGCCCGTCGTCGGCATCAGTCTCTGGGAAAGGTAGTGCGCGCCGTCGCGGAGTTCTTCGTCGAGCTTCATTTCAGGTGCATCCATAGTCAGTACGGGGATTGGGTGTTGGGTTTCGGGTTTCGGCCCCACACCCGATTCGGGCAGGCCGGAACCAAACGGTGAGATACCCTCGGTTATCAGCAGTCAGTCCTGTCTGGCATTCAAGACATCAACCCCGCTGTGCGGTGTCCTCGGCATCGCTTCCCGCATCGGAAGGCATCGGCCGGAGGGCAGCGCCCGGGCTCCGCCCCCCAAAGCGGCGTTGGGCCGCGGCGCTCCACACCCGCCGACCGCCGCGGGATCCCAAATACTACAACGGGAGACGCCCACTTGCACTACCTTACCGGGGATTCCCGTTTCGGCGTATATTATCCCCGGCATGGAGGCTCGAGCATGAGGAGATCTGCACTTTGGGCGGGCGTCATTTTGTTGGTTTCCCTTTACCCGGCGCTGTACGCCGGTCAGGACCCTCGGGACAAGCCTGCGCCGCAGGGGCCCGCATTGCAGGACCCGGACCATTTCCGCTGGGGTCTACCCGACCCGTTTCCCACCCGGCAGCAGTGGGAGCGGCGCGCCGCGCAGCTGCGCCGGAAGATCCTGATTTCGGCGGGCCTGTGGCCGGAACGGGAGCGGACGCCGCTTCGACCCAGCATCTTCGACGTCAGGGAGGGCAAGGGCTTCAGAGTCGCCAAGGTCTATTTCGAGAGCTTCCCGGGTTTCCTCGCCACCGGGAACCTCTACTACCCGACCTCCGGCAAGCCGCCCTATCCCGCGATCCTGACGCCGCACGGGCACTGGGAATACGGCCGGCTGCAAAACAGCGAGTCCGGCTCCATACCGGCCCGATGCATCGATTTCGCACGGCAGGGATATGTGGTGTTTTCGATCGACATGGTCGGGTACAACGACTCCTTCCAGCTGCCGCACGATGGGGCGAAAAGCCGGGCGCAACTGTCTGCCGACATCCCTCTGCCCTATGAGCCGCGGCTGTTCCGGGCCGATTGGTCGTTCCCCGACGCGCAACTGTACGGGTTCAACCTCGGGGGGATGCAGTTGTGGAACGGCATGCGCGCCCTGGATTTCCTGACCTCGCTACCGGAAGTCGACCCGACGCGGATCGGGGTGACGGGGGCATCCGGAGGAGCGACCCAAACGATCCTCCTGATGGCTGCGGATCCCCGCGTGCGCGTCGCGGCGCCCGTGAACATCATCGGCGCCGAGAAGCATCCGGGTTGCGGCTGCGAAAACCTGCCGGGGCTGTGGGTGGACACGTCCACGATCGAGGTGGCCGCGACCTTCGCCCCTCGGCCGCTCCTTCTGGTTTCGGCCACCGAGGACCCGTGGACCCACTCCACGCCCACGCGCGAGCTGCCGATGCTCACAAAGTACTACGCGTTGTTCGGAGCCCAGGATCGGATTGCCAACGTCCATGTCGCGGCGGCGCACAACTACAACGCGCAAAGCCGGGCCGCCGTGTACGCGTTTTTCCGCACGTACCTGAACCCCCCCGGCCCCGCGGTGGACGCCCCGCCCCCGGTCTCCCCGGAAATGAAGTCTCTCGGGGATCTCCGCGTCTTTCCCGACGGCATCCTGCCGGAGGTCGCGAAACCGGGGCGAGCGATCGCCCAGGACTGGCAGAAGACATCCGAAGAAGCGCTCGCCCGGGCCTTTCCGAAGAACGCCGCTGAACTGGCGCCGTTTCAGACCGCGTTCGCCGATGCCCTGGCGCTCGTGCTCAATGTCGAGAGAGTGTCCCCCGAAACGTTGAACAGGATTCCGGGAGCGCCCGAGACGCGTCGCGGCCGCCAGGCCAGGAGCGATCGCATCGGCCGGAAGGCCGGGGGTGATTCCATGTTGCTCGAGTCCGTGCGGGGGAGCGGCGGCCCGGCGGGAGCCATCCTGATAGCGGCGCCGGACTCGTTCGGATCGCTGGTTGCCGACGACCGTTCGGGAGCCGCTCTCCCCTGGGTTGCCGGTCTGCTCGAGAAGGGGAATGCGGTGTTCCGCGTGCACGGCTATGCCTCGGGTGCGGCGCGCATCAGCGACCGCGCCTGGGACGCCGTTTCATGGCCCGACTCGTATAATCGCTCCAACGAAGAGCTCGCCGTCCAGGAGATCATGGCCGCGATGGCAACTATACGGCAGGAGCTGCCCGGTGTGCCGCTGACGGTGATCGGGCTGGACAGGGCGGGGCTGAGCGCAGTCTTCGCGGCTGCCCTCCAGGGGGGGGCGGACCGTGTCGTCGCGGACCTGAACGGCGAGGATCCCGGTTACGACCGGACTTTGTCGAGGCTGATGCCCGCCGGGGCGATCCGCCGGGTCGGGGATCTCAGGACCGCGGTGTTTCTCATCCCCGGCCAGGTTCACCTGGTCAATCCCGGTCCGGGGTTCGACCTGAACTGGTATCGGGATCAGGCCGCGCGCACCGGGGCCAGGCTGGTCGTGCACGGCGCCGCAGCGGTCACCGATGCCGCGTTTTTGGGGTTCCTGACGGCGCCGTAGCGCCCGTGCTCTGACGGGCGCGGGGGGGGGAAGCGCCCGCCCCCATCCGCGCAGGTGGATATGCGTGCGGGAGTATCCAGGTTCAACCTTGGTAGAGGAAACGCTGCGAGTCGGCGGACAGCGCCCATGAGGCCAGGGCGTACCCGTTTCTGTCTTTCTCGGTCATCAGACCACCGCCGGTGCGTATGCCGTCGAAAAGCTCCTTCAGCTGCGGGTCGCACAGGGACCAGTCGATGTCGGGCGCCATGGGCGATATGCCTGCTTCGCATCCGGGGCTGTATTCCCCGGAACAGAAGTACTCGATCAGGGTCTGCTCGGTGAAAAAGTTCCCGTGCGCGAACCCCGGCGGCACCCAGATCCATTCCGCGAACTCACGCTCCGGCGTCGCGGGCATATCATAGGCGAGAATTTTCGCAAACGTCGGCGACCCCCGGCGGATGTCCAGGACCAGGTCGACCATGCGCCCGCTCAGTGTCCGCACCAGCTTCCCCATGTAGGGATTCCACTGGAAGTGCAGACCCCGGATGGTTCCCGGACGGGAGAAGCTCTCGTTGGCCTGGCGGAACCGCACGCCCTTCATGAAGGGCAGGCCGTCGAAATCGCTCCTGCGGAAGTGCTCCGCGAAGTAACCCCGGTGATCCTGAAAACGCGCGAATCGGATCACTCGGATCTCCGGGACAACCAGGTTCTTCACATCCAGGATTCTCACCGCCGCCCCTCCGTGATAATCGAGACGCGCCATACTATCAGATTCCGTCATCGTGCCGATATGCCCGGTCTCCCGGCCTGCGTCGGGCCACCACGATGCACCCTGCAAGGACTTCATTTCCTGAATGAGTAATTCGTCAAGTACGTGCGCCGGCCTGCCGATGAAGAGCAAGGGCTGCGTCAGGGCCCCGGTTTTCATTCACCGAACGGAGGAGCGGGCATTCATGAAAAAGATTCTGCTCGTCGGGGGCGCAGGTTACATCGGATCGGTGCTGGCTCATGAATTGCTCGAGAGGGGCTACGCGGTGCGGATCCTGGACCGCATGTATTTCGGGGACCAGGGGCTGGCCGACATCCGCGACCGCGTCGAGGTCGTCGTGGCGGACATGCGAACCCCGCCCGCAGCCGCTCTCGACAATGTCGAGGCGGTAGTGAACATCGCCGGGCTCTCCAACGATCCCACCGCCGAGTACAATCCCGCCGCGAACTACGCGATGAACACGACGGCCAGCGTGGCGCTGGCCAGGGCGTGCATGCAGCGGGGGGTCCGCAGGTACATTTACGCATCCTCGTGTTCTATCTATGACTTCGGCATCCTGGACCACAACCAGGACCTGATTCTGGACGAGACCGCATCGGTCAATCCGCGGGCCGCGTACTCGAGCTCCAAGTTCGCGGCCGAGAAGGAGCTGCTCCCGATGGCATCCGAGAAGTTCTGCGTCTCGGTTCTGCGCAAGGGCACGCTGTTCGGCTTCTCCCCCGGATGCGCTATGACCTCGTGGTCAACACGTTCGTGAAGGACGCCATGAGCAAGGGAGAAATGCGGCTGCACTACGGTGGAGAGATGTGGCGGCCGCTGGTCGAGATTCGTGACGCCGCCCGTGCCTACATTGCTTTGATCCAGGCGGAGCCCGAGGCTGTCAACGGGCAGGTCTTCAACCTGGTCTATGGCAATCTGCGGATCAGCGAGCTTGCCCTGCGCATCCGCGAAGTGCTGCGCGAGCTCGGCATCGAGGTCGAGATCAAAGCGGACTACGCCTACAAGGGCGTGCGCAATTACCGGGTCACGGGCGAGAAACTCTACCGCGTCCTGAACTTCAGGCCTAAGGTCTCTGTCGAGGAATCGGTGCGCAACCTGGTCCAGGAAATCCGGCGCGCGCGCTACACCGATTTCGAAAATCCCCGGTATTACAACATCGATTGGATGCGCCTGCTGGAAGAGGCCAACAGGATCGTTCAGATAACAGGGGCCGTCTTCGACGCGAGGGAGTTGCCAAACCTCGCAAAGAGCGCCTGAGAAGCCATCTCAAAGACGCGAAGATCGAAGACTCAACCTATCGAGACCACGCTGCGTTGCGGGGCAAGGGGGCAGGATGGGCAGGCCGGTGGCGATCGTCGGCGCGAATGGGCAGCTGGGGGCCGACCTGATGCGTTTATGGCCGGCTGACCCGGCCGGTGCCGGGCCGCGCGCGCTCACTCACGCCGATATCGAGGTCTCCGAGATCGAGTCGGTCCGGGCGGCGCTGTTTCCGCTCGCGCCCGGGGTGGTGGTCAATACCTCGGCCTGTCACCGCGTGGACGACATCGAAGCCGCTCCCGGGTGCGCTTTCCGTGTCAACGTGCTCGGCCCGAGAAACCTGGCCGTGGTGTGCCGGCAACTCGATGCGGTCCTTGTCCACCTCAGCACGGATTACGTGTTCTCTGGACGGAAAGGGGGCCCGTACTACGAGTCCGACCCGGTCGATCCGATCAACATGTACGGTATCAGCAAGGCCGCCGGCGAGATGGCGGTCCGCTCCTTGTGGCGCAGGCATTTCATCGTGCGCACCAGCGGGCTCTATGGGGCGGCCGGGCCCTCCGGCAAAGGGAGCAACTTCGTCGAACTGATGCTGCGGCTGGCCCGTTCGGGCAAGCCGATCCGGGTGGTGGACGATCAAACCCTGACGCCGACGCCGACAGCGTCGCTGGCGCGCCAGATCGCCTCTCTGTGTCGGCTCGGCCATTACGGCACCTACCACGCGACCTGCCAGGGGGCATGCTCGTGGTTCGAGTTCGCGGCAGCGATTTTCGAGTTGGCGGGTCTGGCGCCCGACCTCGGCCGTCAGTCGACATCCCAATCGGGAGCCGTCGCGGCCCGTCCCTCGTTTTCGGTTCTGGAAAACCGCAACCTCGCCATGCTGGGCATTGACCGCATGCCGCCCTGGCGGCACGCGCTGCAGGAGTACCTGGAGGCCGGGCGCAGCCCGGACGCCCGTCGCGAGGCTTCTCTGGCCGGCCGTTCTCACTCTTGAAGCCCTTTTCCCCGGAGGTGTTGATGCCTGCCGCCGATTCGTCCGCCGTCCTGGTTCCGAGGTGCGTCCCGTGGGATGCCTTCACGGAATGCCTGGGCAAAATCCGCACACAGTTCCCCCGCCACCGTGTGGTGGTTTTCGAAGCAAACGCCGGCAACCTCCAGCGCTACCCCTCGTGGGCCGAGACCATACATTATCGCGGGCAGCGGTTCCTGGAAGCGGATATGCGCTCGCAACTCGAGGGGAAACTGGACTGGGACAAGTGCGCGGCCGTCGTGGTGCCGCTGGGGAATAAGGACGGCAAGGGATTCGAGCAGCTCGTCGGTTTTGCCCGGGGGTGCGGCGAGGTTCCGGCCTATGTCATGACTCCCGACCTGAGCCTGCGCAGCCTCTCTCCCTGGCCGGCGCGCGGGGCGATGGCTGTGGCCGGCTCGGTTTGCCATCAACAGGCAATTAGCTGCTTCCGCAGCGATGACGGCGCGCTGGCGATTGTCGGCCGGCTCCCCGATGGCGGCGTTCCCGCGGATAGACTGACGTTGCTCGGTGATGCCGGCTCCGCGCCGGTTGAAGCCGCCGTGTTTCGGTATCCGGGCCCGGATGCCGGCGCGCCCGACGACAAGACCGGGGTTGCGATCTTCGTTCCTCCCCGATTCCACTCAACGGCGCTGCGCATCCGTTATCCCGACGGGTGCGAGCGTACGCTCGACCTCGACCCCTCATCCGACACCGCAGCGCTGCTGGACGAATTCGTCGTCGCCTTCAATCGTTGCTGCGGCCCGGCCCGCCGATCCGTCGAGCGGAGCATGGGCGCCGAAGAGCGCTTCCTCGACGTGATTGCAGCCTTGAACGCCGAGGCGAACAGCGGCGTGAAGGTGATTGCCGCGTACCAGTTCGGCGACGCGCCGCGGCATCCCAAGGTCAGCATCGTGGTGCCTTTCTTCCGGGCCTACGATTTGATCCGGCACCAGCTTTCGGACTTCTCCGCCGATCCGTTCCTCAAACAGCAGGAACTGATACTGGTCCAGCACCATGTCGACGATGAGGAAGACGACCCGGAGCGGTTCAAGGTCCGGCTGCACCGGTTGTACGATTTGTATGGCGTGCCCGTCCGGCTTCTGGTCACCAATCGCACGTGCGGTTTCAGCATGGCGTGCAACATCGGCGCAACCGCTGCCCGCGCGACCTACCTCCTCCTGCTCAACTCCGACGTCTTCCCGAAGTCCAGGGAGTGGCTGCAGACCCTGATTTCGGACCTGGAAGCCGACCCCTCCGCCGGGATCGTCGGAGCGCGGCTCCTGTACCCTGATGAGTCGCTACAGCACGCCGGGCTGACCTGGCGCCGCGATCCCGCCCTCCAGGATCTGTTGGTGAACTACCACCCGTACAAGGGAATGAGCCCGGCCTTGGTCCCATGCCACGGGCTGACCGAAGTGCACGCCGTCACCGGCGCCTGCATGATGTTCAGGACTGCGGAGTACCGGGCGCTCGGGATGCTCGACAGCGGCTTTGTCCGCGGCGACTACGAGGACTCGGACATCTGCCTGCGGTTCAGGGAGCAGGGCAGGAGGACACTCTGCGACAACCGGGTTGAGCTCTATCACCTCGAGGGGGCGTCGTGGGCCTCCGACGTGCGCCGCTCCCTGCATTTCATCAACGCCCGGCGGCACGAGCGGAAGTGGGGCGCGGTCATCTCCGAACTGATCGCATAAGGACAGGAAGCGCTCTGCCACAATAGTCGCGGCGCCACGCCCCAGCGTCAAGTGCCCTGTTCGCGTTCGTAGACGACGATCGCATCCTGGTCCATGGCCGCCACGTACAGCCGGCCGCCGTGGACCCGCATGCCTTCCGCGAAGTAGGTGAGCACCGTCCTGTCGAATTCAACTCCCTCGGGCGTGAACAGCTTGATGCAGCGGTTCCAGCGGTTCTGCGCGACGGCGACGACGCCGTCTTCAAACTGGGCGACGCTCTCCGGTGTGAACAGCTCCCCGTGGCCCAGGCCACAACGGCCGATCGCCTGGAGGCATCGCCCTTCCGAGTCAAGCTTCTGGACGCGGTGATTATTTCGGTCCACGATCCAGAGAGTGCCCCCCAGCCCGGGGCTGACCTGGGTCGGATTCCGGAACTCTCCTAACCCCGTTCCTTGAATCCCGGTGTGGATGTCCCAGGCGCCGTCGAGCCGGACCCGCACAAGGCGGTTGCCCGAGTCGCTCACGAGCATCGATCCGTCGGCCATCCTGCCGATCCCGAACGGGTGGCAGTTCAGCCAGGGCGATTCGGCGCCCGATGGGATGCGGTCGGCGGAGCCGCGTTCCAGGTCCAATAACACCACGCGCCGGTTCTCGGAATCGACCACCCAGAGCCGCCCACGACCGTCGAACACGATTCCCGCCGGCCTTCGTAGTGCGCCGGCGGCGCTTCCCCCCGTTCCAATGCGGCGGGTCACGTTGCCTGCCGGGTGAAGCTCGACGACCTCGTGGCCGCCGTTGAGGCTCACAAACAGGCGCTCGTCGAGGAAGGCGAGGCCGTGAGGATGCAGCGGCGAGGGAGCGGCGCCCAGTGGCATCCTGTGGACTTCCCGAAGGCGTGACGGCTTCGGTGTGTAGCTCCAGCGGGACCTGCGGGACGCCGCGTGGCCTGGCGCGCGCGCCTGGTCTCGCAGTGTCTCGGGCAGAGGCAGGATCCACGGCAGAGGCAACAGTTCCTGGGTCCCCTCGACCACGCCGGACCACCGGTAGATCCATTCCAAGGTGCGCTGGAGATGCTCTTCGCAGGCCCCGGCCGCCTGGCACCACGAATCCGCCCAGCGTCGATGGGACAGGCTTTCGGCGGCAATGCCGAGCCGGCGCGCCCGGAGGTCGTCCAACCGCGCGGCCAGGGGCGCGAACCTGGTGCGGATGGGCTCAAAAAGCGGCGCCCATCGTTTGCGCGCCCCGGCGATCGAGTTGCTGCCGGCACCGTTCGGGCTTCCGGACAGATGACACTCGAGGGTGCCGAGGCAGAAACCATGAAGGGTCTCGTGCACCCGCTGCTCGGCGGCTCCCAGTTTGTGCGGCAGGTCGCATAGCGCGGCCAGGGTGTGGTTCAGGTCCGGCGCGGCCTCGTCCCGCTCCGGCGTCAGCACTTCGTCGGCCAGGGCCAGGCCGTCGTCCACAACGGCCGTCCACTGCCGGATCGCTGTGCTCGACGCGACACCATCGAACCGCTCGAGCTCGGCCTGCGCGGTCCGCAGCAGCGGAGCCCGGATATCGAGGAATCGCGGCTCACAACGGATCCGATCGAAGCCGTCGCGGGCCCACCGTTCGATCTGTCTGCCGCATTGGAGCCAGAACCCCTCGGGCGAGTTGCTGGTCCCGATCGGGTTGCCGGCGATTTCCAGCGTCTGCTCGAGTTCCCCGGTCCAGCCGTAGAACAGGAGGCGGCGTGGCCTGTCCCAGCCGATCAACCCGGATTCATCGGCGGACACCCAGTCGAGCGGTCTCTCCGCGGCGATCCTCACCGGGAGCAAATTCCCGAGCAGGACCTGCCTGAGGATCCGCGGGGAAGGTTCCCACACGTAGAGAGCGTTCTCCGAATCCCCGAGTATGCGCTCCGGGTAGAAGGTGAAATCGAGGGCAGGGAAGTCTTTTACCAGACCGGCGTGCTCCAGCTCGCTTTCGAGAAACAGACCCGGGACCGCCCAGCGGGTTCCCATATGTGGAGGGAAACCGCGCCCGATTTCAAACAGAAGCTGTCCGCCGAGGGACATCGCGCAGAGACGGTGATTGCCCCGGTCGAGCACAAACCAGAAGCTCATCGGTTTGCCGGCGCGGCCTTGATTGAAGTCGCCGGCGATGAACCTGACGTCGGCGACCTCCCCGAACGGTTTTTGTCCCGCACCCGTCCACGACAGGACCGGGTTCCCAGACAAATCCAGGAATTGCACGCGACGGTTCCAGGCGTCGCATATGGCCACGCACTGCACCGTCTGCCCGTCCCGTTCAACCCAGCCGATGGAGAGGCCGCGCGGGTATTGAAACTCACCTGGGGCGCTGCCGCAGGCCGTCCTCTGCCAGCGGACCTGTCGTTTGTCGTCCAGCGAGACGATGCTGTGGTTGATTTCGTCCGAGTAGTAAAGGTTATCCGCGGCGTCCGAAACGATCGTGTGGAGCGGGCCGGGCTGCGCAGCGCCTGAGCGGGGGAGTGGGATTGTCTGAATGATGTGGGGTGGCCGCATGCCCATGATCGGTTTATCCGCGCGAAGCCTCGGTGCGCTTCTTGTCGAGCGCCTCGAGATAGATTTGCTCCAGGCACGCGGTTGCCCTGCGCGCGTCGAATTCGCGGCGGGCATACTGCTCGCCGCTGTATCCCTGTTCGACCCGCTTAGACTGGTCGAGCCGGGCCATGGCGAGGATTTCGTCCGCGAGCGCCTGGGGGGAGCCCGAGGGAACGACGGCGCCGCACCCTGCGGCGCAGAGGAGATCGGGAACCCCGCCCACCCCCGCGGCCACAATCGGCAGCCCGGCCAGCATGGCTTCCAGCAGAACGACCGGCAGGTTATCGGACCTGCTGGCGAGGGCGAAGAGGTCGAATTCCGCCAACCGCGCATACGGGTTCGCGACGGCGCCGTAGAAAACGATGCGCTTCGCACCGGGGTCAAGGTCCGCCGCCCTGAACCGCAGCTCGGCGGCCAGGTCCCCGGTACCCATGATGTGCAGCTCCGCGTCCGGGAGGCGGCTCCAGACTGCCGGCATGGCATCGAGAAGCAGGTCGACGCCCTTGCGCGCCGTCAACTCGCAGACCGTGACCACCCGGAATGGCGTCGATTGAGCGCGGCGCGTCATGCGCGATTCCGGGAACCGTTCGAGGTCGAGGCCCATCGGGATCAGCCTCGGAGAGCGCACTCCCAGGTCCTGACTGAGCCGGGCTGCCCAGTGGCGGGAGTAGGTGAGGACCGCGTCGCACAGCTGGTAAGCCAGGGCGTCCTGCAGGTCCATGTCCTGAGGCCTGCCGGCGCCCCATCCGTGACAGGTCGCAACCAGGGCGTCGGGCTGCGCCCAGTGCCCGACGGCTGCGGCCATGGCCGTGTGCGCATGCACTACGACCGCGCCGCCGTCCCTCGACAGCGCGCCCCGCAGTTGCTCCGCGGCGCGGCGAAGCTGATCGGGCCGGCGATGGAAGAAGTCCCCGAGGGTGTGGACCTCGATGTTGTGGCGCTCCAGTTCGGCGGCGAGTCTCGGATCCGTGCGCCAGTGCGCCTCCGCGTCGGCGCTCACACAGACCGTCACCCGGTGCCCCCTTCCGCGCGCCTGCTCGATCGCGGCGTCGGCCACCACCCGGCCCGCGCCGAGCCGCAGCTGGGCAATCATGTGAAAAATCGTCAACGGTTCAGCGCTCATTTGGCTCCCAGGCTCCGGTTCACATCAAGACCGGGAAAATCGGCTCCCCCACCGGGTCCAACGCACGGAGGATCGGCTCCACCTCGAAAAAGTACTGCGTCGCCACGATCAGCCTGTCGTAGGCGACCCTCTTGAGGGAGACAAGCGGGAGCACCGGCCTATCGAGGAAGATTTCGCCCGTGCCTGCCGTTTGCGATGACGTGAAGGTCACGATCCGGATGCCACTGTCGTCGAGCACCCGCGCCAGTCCCCGGGCGGCGACTCCGGTTCCGAACACAGCGACCCTGCGAATCCCCTCGCGTTCGAGCCGGCGCACATAGCCCTGTTCACGCGCGCGCAGCTCCCTGTCCCAGAGGTTCCGGTAAAGCCTGTAGTTGTGGTCCAGGTCCCACGTCCGGGTGACCTTCAGGGTAGCGGATTCGACGTGCACACTGACGGCCTCCGGTTGATAGACCGGTTTGAGGCCGGCGGCCCTGATCTTCAGACAGAGGTCGACGTCCTCGACGCCCCAGACGTAGCGCTCGTCGAAACCGCCGACCGTTTCGAAGACACTGCGTCTCAGGCAGAGCATCGCGCCCGTCAGCGCGAACCGCTCGCAACGCTGGTTCACCCTGGCATCCACGGGCGAGGCGCCTACCCCGTAGTTGCTTGGGTAACCCCACAACATCTGTCCGATGCCCGCGTGCTGGACTGCCGCCTCGCCGGGGAAAAGCAGCTTGGCCCCCGTGATGCCGATTCCCTGGTCTTCGCGGAGCGGCGCCAGCAGCCGCTCGACGCTGTCGCGCCCCACGGTCACGTCGTTGTTGAGGAAAAGAAGCCATTGCCCCGAGGTCTCGCGCACGGCCCGGTTGTTCGCCGAGGCGAACGGGCTGTTGTCCTCGTTCCTGCAGATCTTGAACCGTTGGAACCAGCCACCGCACTCGTGCAGCGGTCCCGTGTCATCGGTCGAGGCGTTGTCCAGCAGAAGGACTTCGTGGTCCAATCCCGTAACCGCCTTCGACAGGGTCTCCAGGCAGTTCCGTGTCATGGGAACGTTGTTGTGCATCAGCACGATGACGCTGAGCTTGTCCGATTCGGTCATGCTCCTGGCTCCGTCAATGGATCGCAAAAATCCGCGGTCTGCACCCGGCCGCGGCGTAGGCGAGGCGGATCTCGTGCTGGATCTCGGAAGCAAAGGCGAACGATCCGACCGCGTACACGTGAATGCCTCTGCCCATGGCGGCGTCGAGGGACAGGACCTCCACGCCCTCCACCTGCGATCCCCACAGGGATGGCTTCTTATCCACAAAACCGCAGGGGCGCAGCCCGACGGTTTGGGCTGCCCTGGCAAAGGCCCGGCCCGCTTCGCCTGCGCCGTAGACGAGCACGTCGCGAATGCCGCGCCGCCGGATACGGCTCGCCAGCCTCAACATCTTCTCCTCGTAGAGCTCGGTGCGCATCCGCGGCATGGTGCACTCCACGATTTGCCGGAGGTTCGAATTGTGGGCCTCGAGTTCCTTTATCCGGCATTCCTGCCGTTGCAGCTGCTCCGTGCGCTCATCTCTTTCCCGCGCGAGCGCCGGCCACATTTCCAGATAAAGCAGGGCCAGGTCCTTGCTGGCCGCGGCATCTTCACGGTCAAGCTCCACCGCCTTTCGGAAACACTCCAGCGCGTCGTGTTTGCTGCCCCGCGCATAGTGCAACAGTCCGAGCTCGTGGTGTGCGCCGGATTCCGTGCCGTCGAGCCAGAGCAGATCCCTGAGCTCCGCTGCCGATCGCGCCGCCTCTGCGCCCGTGGGCAGCCCGGGGGCCGGTATGGTCGTGCGGGATAGGGCCTGGAGATCCCGGCCGTGCTTCCGGATCACCTGGCTGTAGGAGTAATTCCGGGTCTCACGGACGGTTTCGACGAAGGCCGACAGTTGTTCTTTGTCTCGCGTAGACATTTCGGGGACGGCGACGGAAAGCGCCTCGTGGTAGATCCGGATCAACCCCGGCATCCTCGTCCCGGCGTCGAAGTGCTCCAACGCAAGGGTGCGGAGCTGCCATCCATACTCTCTTCGGTATTGCCGGATCTCATCGGCCAGTTGTGCCGGGGTGTATTCCGTGCGGTGCGTCCGGCCCGAGAAATTGCGCGCCATCAGGTCCCCGAGGTTTCCCGGGGTCACGAGCCCGTCTGCGCCGAGATAGTCGTATATCACCGGGATGCGGCCGCACAGCATGGCCTCGACTGCGCCTCTTCCGAGGGAAAACACGATATCGGCCTCGTTGATGTACGAGGGCAACAGCGACGGGTCAGCCTCTCCGAAGCGCCCCCCCACAAAGCGTCCCAGGATGCCCAGGGCCGAGAACGCTTCCCGAACGGTCCTTTCCCGCCCGGAGTCGAGCCGTGAACTCAGGACTAACGCGCGCTCCGGCTTCTCCCGGATCGGGCAAGTGGGGCTGAAGCGCTGTGAGTCCACGACGTTTCTGAAAACCGAAACAGTTCCGGCCGGCACGCCCCTTGACAGGAGATTCTCTCGGACCTCCTCACTCACCGCGAGGTACCGGGCGATCCTCAGGTCGACGGCCGGCGGTTGCTCCAGGAAGGGAAGAACGCCATGGGAGACCATGATGATCGGCAATTGTGGGAAGCGGTGCCGGATTTCCATCGCGTTGAGATTGTGATGCACGTGGGCAATGTCGAACCGCTCGCCGGCGATTTCGTCCAGGTCCTGCACGACCCGCACGCCGATGCCGCGGAGCCGGCGGCCGATCTTGTCGACGTACCGGGAGTAGACGACGACTTCGTGCCCCTCTCTCCTCAGGAAATCGGCGACGGTATAGGTGAAGAGCTCGGAGCCTGTGAAGTCCAGCAGTTGATGATTCGTCAGGAGCACCCTCAGACCGGGCCGCGGCTCGGCGAGCGTCTTCTGCGCCGCGGCCGCCTCGATCTCGGGCGTCAGCGGGATGCCCTTGGCTTCCTTCTCCTCCCACCTGATCAAGGGGTTGCCGAAGTCCGAGTGCGTGTGGACGGCCTTTCCCTTGCGCGCGTTCCATTTCGCCGCGTAGCCGGCAAAGTAACCGCTGTAGTACCGGCAGGCGTCCTCCCACTGCGCGACGGAAACCGCCTTGCCGTAGTGCTTGACGTGGCCGGCATCCAGGATCGTGCCGTCGGGCCCGAGGTCCGCTTGGCGCTGGTCCGGACGGCTGTAGGAAAGCGACGGCAGGTTGCGGAATGCCATCAGAATGGGCCGGTACTCGGGTCCTAGCCACCTGCGTTCCGCGTAGGATCTCTGCACGTCCTCTTCCGTGATGTAGTAGTCGAATAGCTTCATCCGCACGCCCACGACGTCGTCAGGGCAGAGCAGGAGACTGCTCCAGTCGAACTCGATTCTTTCATCCGCGTCCATGTAAACGAACCAATCGCGCGGCCCGGCTTCTCGCTTTCCACGGGCAAGGAGGACCGCCCGGCCGGCGTATTCTGCCCGACCCCTATTGCCGTCCCAGAGTTCTCCCCGCACGACGTCGAGGACTGCAGGGTGCGCGCGGCAGATCTCGGGGGTCGAGTCCGACGAGACGTCGTCGTACACGACAATGCCGCCGTTGCAGAACCGCGCCATGTGATCCAATGTTTCCCGGATGATGGCCGCCTCGTTCCGGACCCTCGTCAGGCCAATCACTCGCAAATCGGTTGCATGGGCGATGCAGAATGTCCGTCCTTCTTCCTCCCACATCTCCGAGTACGTGAGGCGGGCGGACTTCAGCCAGCGTTCCAGGTCTGCTGCCGGCACGCCCCGGACGTAGGTGTTGTTCCCCCAGTGGCGGGAGGGGCCCGAGAGGTAGAGCGTGCCCGAAGCGGTGAGGGCCGCGCGCGCGACCTTCAGGACTTCCACCGGGTCGGTGACGTGCTCGAGTATCTCGGCACAGAGCACGTGGTCGTAAGACTCCTCGGGTTTGAAGTCCGCTATCCATCCCCGGTACATGCGGATCCGGGCCTGCACGTCCGGAGGTTCACCGGCGAGGGCGGACACGAACGTTTCGGCGAGGGTGTCGGATAATTCCACGCCGTGAACCACATGCCCCTTCCGGGCATAGTGGATCAGGTTCGGCCCGTTGTGCGCGCCCAGTTCCAGGATGCGGGCCGCCGGCCTCGGGTTGAAATATTTCATCCGCTCTTCGCGCCGGCGGACCTGGCGGTTGGCCTCGAGCGTGCCTACGTCGTCGTACAGGGCCTTGTAGCGCTTTCGGTCCGCCAGATGCCGGTAGTCTCTTGCGTCGGTGATGTACTGGTGCCCGATCGTGCTATTCATGGTCATGACGCTGGGTTGCCTTCGAGCAGTTCGTCGTAGAGTGTCGTGATCCGGCCGGCCATCTCCCCCGCGGAGAGAATTCCGGGGATGCCCGTTACGAGCCGGCCGTAGAGCTCCGGAGAGGCCGCGAGTTCGAGGATCCTCCGCAGCAGATCGAAATGATCGCCGACGGCGAAGTGCAGGCCGTTGACGCCGTCGGTCACCTTCTCCGCCATGCCGCCGATGTTTGAACAGACGACCGGCAGTCCCGCCATGAACGCTTCCTGGATCACCAGCGGGGAGTTTTCCCACCAGAGCGAGGGAAGCACGACGCAATCGACACCGCTCAGCAGGTCCGGCATGCAGTCCATGTCGTAGGCGCCGTGATGATGCACCACGCCGCGCGTCCGCTCGATCAGGCGGTCGAGCTCTTCTGCCGGCGATCCCGACATCCAGTGTCGTGCCCCGTAGAGGCCAAAGCGGACCTGGGGCAGCTCCCGGCCGGGGCGCGACTGAGATTGGAGGTATTCCTCGGCGGCCCGGAGGAAGACGTCGCAGCCTTTGTGCGCGACGACTTGCCCGAAGAAGGCGGGTCGAAACAGCTGCCCCAGCCGCCTGGGCGGGCGCTCCCGCCCGCGCCAGACCGGTCGCCCGTTGTCCATCACCAGGATGCGCCCAGGAGCGATCCCCCACTCCACGTAGCGGGTCTTCAGGAAATGGCTGGGTGCGATGAACCGGTCGACGACCGCGAAGTTGGATTTGATCAGGCGCTCCCGCAGGAAGAACTCTCGCGGCTTGCGGTGCGGGAAGCAACGGCAGCACTCCAGTGTCGATGCGCGGCGGCACCGTCGTCCGTCTGTCGTGAGCATCAGACCCTGGTTGGCGCAGATGGCCTCGTATTCGTGCAGCGTGAGGACGATTTTCGCGTGCGGGAGCAGGGACCGGGCATAGCACATCAGGTCCGCACCGAGGTGGATGAAGTGTTGGAAGTGCACCACGTCCGGTTGGAGCGCAAGGAGGAACTCGCGAAATGAGGCGAACATGTCCGCCTCCGCAAGGCGGGAATCGATCTTGGTGTGGAAGAAGTAGTCGTAGTGGCCGCTGTTGCTCGCAATGAGGTGGGTGGAGTCGTCCCGCTGATACCCGATCAGCGGCGCGCCGGAGTGGCGGAAACGGCCGTCGGCATCGTCGACCCTGGCCAACAGGTGGGGCTCATAGCCGGCAGTGGCCTTCATCGCCTGATGCAGGTGCGCGGCGGCCAGTTCCCCTCCCCCCGGAGAGAATGCCGGATGTCCGTGCGCGACGTAGAGCACTTTTCTCTTCATAATCGGCTATTCGACGGCGGCCAGGGAGCGGGTGGGATCCGGCCTTCTCCCCTGCGCTCCGTGCCGCGGCTGCGCCGGCTGGGCACCCTGCAGCAAGCCGTCATAGATGGAATTGAACCGTTGGGCCATCTCCCGGTCGGGCAGGATTTCGGGGATGCCTTGCACAAGGCGGCGATAGAGCTCCGCTGACCCCGCCAGTTCCAGTATCCGGTCGAGGAGGTCGAAATGGTCGCCCACCGCGAAATGCAGCCCGTTAACCCGGTCCTGCACCTTCTCCGCCATTCCCCCTATGTTGGAACAAATGACCGGCAGCCCCGCCATGAAGGCTTCCTGGATCACCAGCGGCGAGTTTTCCCACCAGATGGACGGGACGACCACGCAGTCCACACGTGAGAGCAGATCCTGCATGCCATCCATCTCGTACGGGCCGTGGTCGTGCACCACGCTGCGTGTGGCCTCCAGGAGAGCGTCGAGCCGGCCGCACAGTTCCTCCGGGAGGTGGCGGTTCCCGTGAAGGCTGAAATGGAGTTCCGGCAAATCGTGCCCGCCGGGGGCGGTCTGTGACCGTAACCGCGCGTACTCGCCGGCGGCCTGCAGGAATACGTCCCAGCCCTTGTGGAAGACCATCTGGCCGAAAAACGCCACCCTGAAAGGCTGGCCCGCCGCAGGACCCGCGGAGCGTTTTGTCGCGGCCCAGGCGGGACGCCCATGGTCCATGACCACGATGCGCTCGGGGGCGACACCCCATTCGACGTAACGCTCCTTGAGGAACTCGCTCGGGGCATGAAACAGGTCGACGGCCGAGAAGTTGGACTTGATCAGGCGCTCGCGCAGAAAAAACTCGCGGGGTTTTCGCCGTGGGAAGCACCGGCAGCAGTCCAGGGTGGACGCGCGACGGCACAGCTGTCTGCGGTCTGTTTTCAGCATGGAACCGTCGTGCGCACAGATGGCGCCATACTCGTGCAGGGTCAGCAGGACCCGTGCTTCCGGCAGCAGCTTCTTGACGTACGATATCAGATCCACGCCCATGTGCATGAAGTGCTGGAAATGCACGACGTCGGGTTTGAGCGCCAGCAGGAACTCGCGCACGTCGGCATACATGTCCGCCTCGGCGAGCTTAGCGTCCAGCTTGGTATGGTAGAAGTAATCGTAGTTGGAGCTGTTGCTCACCAGCAGTTGCGTCGCGGCGTCTTTCTCCCAGCCTAGCAGGCGCGAGCCCGGATGCTGGACCTGGCATGACGGGTCGGCGAACCTCGCCAGCAGGAATGGCCGGTAGTGCCCATGCAGTTTCATGGCCTGGTAGAGGTAATACGCGGCGAGCTCACCGCCCCCGCGCGAGAAGGCCGGATGCGCGTGGGCGATATAGAGCACCTTTTTCTCTAAGTCCGTCATCTGTCACCTGCAAGCGTTCCGGTGTCCGATGGATGCGCTGCGCGTCCCGCGAGTGTCGCGCTGGACCCGGCAAGTTCGGGGTCGTCGACCTGGAGGCAGGCGGGGACGCGGTCTGTCCGTATCAGGTCGATGTCGTAGCGGGCCAGGTAAGTCAGCGCCCGCCAGACGGGGTCGGCGCCCTCTTCCAGCGCGATCACCACTGCGTCCGGAGCCAGGTAGCGGATTTGCGCGGGACTCGACATTTCACGACCGCACCACTCCTTCCCGATTTCCGCCGGGTCGCCGCTGCACACACCGACGATACTCACCCGGGCCGATTCCAGCGCGTGGAAAGCAATCTCGGCCAGGACCCCGCTCCCGTACAAGACCGCCCGATAAAGTTTGCGGCGAGCCTGGCCCATGATGATTTTCCGCACCCAGTCCTTCGTGTCCGCGAACGATGCTATGCTCTCGCGCAGCAGCTCGTTCTGGGTTGCCTCGGCGCTTTGCCGGCCGCCCGGCGTCACATGGTAGGAAATGGTTTTCGCCGTCCGACGGCGGTATTCCAGCAGGCCGCGGGCGCACAGTTCCTTCATGTAGTTGTTAACCATCGCCACAGAAAGGGAGCACCGCTGGGCCAGTTCGGATTGCGTGATGCCGTGGTCGGCGGCAATCTGCTCCAGGATACGCAGCTGATTGAGTCTCGGCGCGGGACTGTAGAGGCTTCGTGGGGCCCGGATTCGCATCGGTTTCATCCAGTGAATGGTTCAACCCGGTACATCACCGGCTGACCGGGCCAGCCACAACCAGCTCATCGTCGGAAGCGACTGCAGGCTTTAAGGTTTGCTCACCCGAGCTGCAGGGGCCGGTCACGGAATCCGTCGGGAATTCACTCACTGGTTGTAAGATGTGTCGCGCGCAGTACGTTCGTTCTTTTTTCGGGGGCTGCCTTGGACTATTTGAACGCGAACCTGGATCTGCTGTCGCGGCGCCAGCCCGCGCTCGCCCGGCTGTTGTCGTGCACGAGTCCGGCTCCGATCGAAGTCCTTCCGTCGGCCAGCGGAGCGCCAACCGCCCGTTGGGCGGGCCCATCTTCGACGATCCTGCTGCACAGCCGGTATGACCCGGTGAAGGAGGCCCGGGCGTTGCTCGCGGAACAGGAATATTCCGCCGGCGACTGCTATGTGTTGCTCGGGTTCGGACTCGGGTATGTGCTCGACGCGCTGCTCGAAAGAAACTGCGGCCGGAGTGTCGGTTATTTCGTGGTGGAATCCAATCTCCAGATCCTCAGGGCTGCATTCGAAGCCCGGGATATGGCGGGCGTCCTCTCGTTGCCGCAACTGCACTTGGCGTGGCCTCCGTCCGGCCCCGACCTCGGAGAACAATGGCGACAGTTCTTTGATCCTGTGAAGGCGGAGAAGTGCACGTTCATCATGCACGCCCCTTCGATCGCTCAGGCGCCGGGGTTGTTCAAGGCGGCTGCCGAAACCATCCGGAGCGGGACGTTTCAGATCCTGACCGATATCAACACGCTGGTCGCCCGGTCGCTCGAGTTCCTGCGGAATTTCACGGAGAACCTCCGGCCGGCGCTTGCCTGCCCAGGCGTTTCGGGGTTCGCCGGGGCGTTCACCAGGGAGCCGGCGGTGATCGTCTCGGCCGGTCCGTCGCTGGACAAGAACATCCACGAAATACGCGGCCTGGAGGGGCAGGTCCTCATCCTCGCGACCGACACGGCTTTGAAACCCCTGCTGGCGGCGGGCATCGAGCCGCACTTCGTTCTCACCGCGGACCCGGCCCACCGGAACTTTCTCCACATCAAAGGCGCAGTGACCCGTCGCGCGCTGCTGGTCGCCGAAGCCACGGCCTATCCCGCGGTCTTCGCTGAGTTTCCGGGCAGGACGGTGACCTGCACGTTTCGGGATTCTTCGTTGCGGGCGCTTTCGGCCATCCTTGCCGATAAAGGCTGCCTTAAAGCATGGGGGTCGGTGGCGACGATGGCCCTGGATTTTGCTTTGCACCTCGGGTGCGACCCGGTCATTTTCGCAGGCCAGGATCTTGCGCACAGCGAGGGCAGGACCTATTGCACGGGCCTGCACACCGAGGCGGAATGGTTCGCCGGAGTATCCAACCCGCAGGAGTGGAAAAGCCGGTGGGAGCGACTGAGAGAGGGGCACAAGATCGTCGTCATGGAGGACCTCTTCGGCCATCCGGTCGAAACCACGGACAAGCTGGCCGCGTACTGGAATTGGATGGTCAAAGAGATCGGGACGCACCCCGGGACCCGCTTCATCAATGCGACCGAAGGGGGCATCCTGCGGGAGGGTGTGGAGATTTTGAGCCTGCGCGAGGCGCTGCACAGGCATTGCTCGCGCGACCCGGCCCTGGTCGGCCGGGTGCGGACGTTGTATGAAGCGGCTGCGAGGCGGGCAGGCCCGGTGAAACGCGACACGGTCGATCTCCTCGACGCGGAATCGACGCGCCTGGCACAGGCCCTGAACGAGGGGCTGGCGCTCGCGCGGCAGACGCCGACCGGTTCCCCCGTCGCGTTGCTCGGGGCCTTCGAAAAGATCAAGCAGTCGATCTACTCTACGGCCCCGCAGCTGGCGTCACTGCTGGACGCCTTCAATCAGATGGGCAACGTCTCGTTTCTGCGCGGCCGCACGCGTTTGACGCAGACGCCCGAGCCTCCGGCCGCGAGCATCCAGTCCGTTTACGGCGCTTACTTCGCCTCGGTAGGCGAGGCCCTGGGCCGCATCTCCCCCAGCCTGCAGGAAATCCGGCGCGCCCTCGCTGAGCCGACACAGGCCGGCAAGCGAGGCTGAACCCCGCTCAGCGCGGGTCACGCACGGTTCGGTTCTACGGAGTGAGATGCCGCGCGCGCACGAATGTGTCGGCGCGGTCGCAAAAGCGGCGTCGAGCCGCCGCACTCCAAAGTATGGAGTGCGGTGCCTGAGCACCGCTGTCTGGGTTTGGCTGGATCGGCAGGGGGGTGCGCAAGGTCGGCGCCTAGGCGCCGACCCCACAGCGGCGTCGAGCCGCCGCACTCCAAAGTATGGAGTGCGGTGCCTGGGCACCGCTGTCTGGGTTTGGCTGGATCGGCAGGGGGGTGCGCAAGGTCGGCGCCTAGGCGCCGACCGCAAAAGCGGCGTCGAGCCGTCGAGCCGCCGCACTCCAAAGTATGGAGTGCGGTGCCTGGGCACCGCTGTCTGGGTTTGGCTGGATCGGCAGGGGGTGCGCAAGGTCGGCGCCTAGGCGCCGACCGCAAAAGCGGCGTCGAGCCGTCGAGCCGCCGCACTCCAAAGTATGGAGTGCGGTGCCTGGGCACCGCTGTCTGGGTTTGGCTGGATCGGCAGGGGGTGCGCAAGGTCGGCGCCTAGGCGCCGACCGCAAAAGCGGTGTCGGGGGCGTACCTCGCCTGGATCGGTTGCAGAACCGCCGTCCAGTCCTGCTCGGCAGGACGCTTGCACGCTGCGACCGGCAAAAGGGCGAGCAGAATCAACGCAGCCCGTTTCAGCTCGTTCACCGTGTTCTCCCTTTCGGCCGGGGCGCCGCACCGTCCGTGGGCCAGTGGATCCGGTTGCCCGAATTTATCGCGTGCGGGGGGGGGCGCGGACTTTTCGCATTGCCGCCGGAGTCCGCCCGCGTTCAATATAGTGCGATCCATTGACTCAAACGGAGGGAGGCTGGCATGCGTAAGGCGCTGGTGCTGATGTTCGTCGCGGCTGTGGCGGTCTGGGGCCAGGGCGCAGCCCCGCACCCTTTTTCGGTGCATGACATGTTGGCGATGGACCGCATCGCGGATCCTCAGGTCTCGCCCGATGGCAAGCTGGTGGCTTTTACGGTCAGCGTAACCGATCTGGCGGCGAACGGGCGGCGTTCCGACATTTATGTCGCGTCCGTCGACGGCTCCTTCGTGCGTCGCATGACCAGCGACGCGGCGAGCGACACCCAGCCGCGCTGGACCGGGGATGGCAAATGGATCTATTTCCTGTCTTCGCGCGGAGGCTCTCCGCAGGTCTGGAGGCTCGGGATCGACGGTGGTGAAGCCGAGCAGGTGACGCGGTTGCCACTGGGCGTCGACGCTTTGAGGGTTGCTCCCGACGCCGGGTTTCTCACCTTCTCCGTCGCGATCTTTCCGGGCAAGTCGCCGGAGGAGACGCGGCGCCTACTGGACGAAAGGGCAAAGGCCAAGTCCACCGGCGTTCTGTACGACCGACTGTTCATCCGCCATTGGGACACGTGGGAGGATGGCACGCGCAATCACCTGTTCATCTATCCGCTCCCCGCAGGACCCGCGCGCGATCTCATGCCGGGGATGGACGCGGACTGCCCGTCCAGGCCATTCGGCGGCGCCGAGGAGTACGGCATATCGCCCGACGGCCAGCGGATTGTCTTCGCCGCGAAGAATGCGGGACGCGAGGAGGCATGGTCGACAAACTACGATCTCTACCTGGCGCGCGCCGGTGCGCCAGAGGCCCCGAGAAAGCTCACCAGCAACCCGGCGTGGGATACGCAGCCGGTCTTTTCTCCCGACGGCAGAACCCTGGCCTACCTGGCCATGAGCCGCGCCGGATATGAAGCGGATCGATACGACATCGTCCTGCGCGACTGGGCAAGCGCCTCGGAACGCAGGATCGTGCTCCGCGCCGACGAGACTCCGCGCGGTGACCGTTCGGCGGGGGAACTGGCATGGTCCTCCGACGGCAGCGAGCTGTATTGCACCGCCGATCACCTTGGGCAGCACTCGCTTTTCGCCGTCGACGCCGCCGGTGGGACCCGCATCGTGATCCGGGATGGGACGACGGCGGCTCCGCAGCCCCGCCCCAACGGGCGGATCTTGTACAGCATGCATTCGCTGCTCGGTCCCGCCGAACTCTACGATGCGGCGCGCGACGGTACGGATGCGCACCGGGTCACCCGCTTCAATGATGCAAGGGTCGCCGCCGCCAGATTCGGAAGGCCCGAGCAATTCGTTTTCAAAGGAGCGAAGGAAGAACCCGTTTACGGCTATCTCGTCTATCCGGTCGATTTCGATCCGGCGAAGAAGTACCCGGTCGCCTTCCTCATCCATGGCGGCCCGCAAGGATCCTTCGGCAACGATTTCCACTACCGGTGGAATCCGCAAGCCTACGCGGGGGCCGGCTACGTGGCCCTGACGGTCGATTTCCATGCGTCGACCGGGTACGGACAAGCCTTCACCGATGCCGTCAACGGGGACTGGGGCGGGGCCCCTTATGAGGATCTGATGAAGGGCCTCGACTTCGCGCTCCAGAAGTACCCTTTCCTGGACGGCGGCCGGGTAGGCGCGCTCGGCGCATCCTATGGCGGGTACATGATCAACTGGATTGCCG
This sequence comes from uncultured Acidobacteriota bacterium, assembly GCA_963773605.1. Classification (GTDB taxonomy): domain Bacteria; phylum Acidobacteriota; class UBA6911; order UBA6911; family UBA6911; genus CAVZBT01. The sequence continues at coordinate 802,621 of CAVZBT010000012.1, read as the reverse complement.
GCCACACCGATCGGTTCAAGTGCCTGGTCGTCCATGACGGCAACCTCGACGAGCACATGGCCTACTACAACACCGAGGAGCTCTGGTTCCCCGAGTGGGAACATGGTGGACCGGCGTATGACGACCCGGAGGCGTACACTAAGCACAGCCCGCTCGGCTACGCCCGGAACTGGAAGACACCAATGCTGGTCATACACGGAGGAAAGGATTATCGCGTCGTCGACACCGAGGGGATCGCGACCTTCAACCTGCTTCAACGCAAAGGCATACCTTCGCGTTTCCTGTATTTCCCGGACGAAAACCACTGGGTGCTGAAGCCCGCGAATACCATCCAGTGGCACGAGACGGTGCTCGCCTGGCTCCGGCAATGGCTGCAGTGACCGCGTGCGGCGCTCCGGCCACAGCTTTCCACGGTTGTATTGGATCGAAATGGTCGCCACGGGCGGCGCCCAAGCGCCGCCCCCAAAGCGGCGTCGAGCCGTCGAGCCGCCGCACTCCATACTATTCGGAAGAGACGCCCGGGCACCATCGTTGCTTCCTCCTTTGACTCCGACGGTGCTAAACTGGCGCCTGTTTCGCGCTTTCCCGAACAATGGAGGGTTGCCATGGATACGAATAACCACTCGGTGTCGCGGCGAAATTTCTTGCGAACGGCGGGCGGCGCGGGGGCCGGACTGGCCCTGTCCCGCTCGGCGCGCCCGCAGGCCGATGATTTGCCGGCCCTGCCCCGGGTGAGTTTCGGTAAAACGCCGATCACGCGCCTCCTGATCGGCTCGAATCCGTTTTACGGGTATTCGCACTTCAACGCCCTGCTCGACAGCCACATGCGCGAGTGGATGACGCAGGACCGGAAGATGGAGGTGCTGCACCGGTGCGAGAACGCCGGCATCAACGCGTGGCAACTGCACTACAACGAGCAGCCCGTCGAGGATTTCAAACGCTACCGCGCCGAGGGGGGAGCGATGAACCTGATCCTCCTCGCGGATTTTGCGCTGATGCAGAATCCCGGGCTGATGCCGAAGGTGGTCAAGGAGATGGGGCCGCTCGGGATCGGGCACCACGGCAACCGCACCGACGAGCGGTTCCGCAGCGGCGAGACAGGCAAGGTGCGCGACTTCCTCAAGGCCGTCCGAGACAGCGGAGTCATGGTGGGTCTGTCGACCCACAACCCGCACGTCATCGAGGAAGTGGAGAGCCAGGACTGGGACATCGACTACTACATGACCTGCCTTTACCGGGTGTCGCGGACCCTCGAGGAAACAAGGAAGGAACTCGGGGGCGAGGCGCCGCTCGGCGAGGCGTTTCTCGAGAAGGACCCGGAGCGCATGTGCAGGGTTGTGCGCCAGACCCGGCGTCCCTGCCTGGCTTTCAAAGTGCTCGGTGCCGGGCGTAACATCAACTCGCGAACGACGCTCGAAGCTGCGTTCCGGTTTGCCCTGACCCGCATCAAGCCTACGGACGCCATCATCGTCGGCATGTTCCCCCGGTTCAAAGACGAGGTGCGGGAAAACGTGGCGCTGGTGAGCCGCATCCTCTCGGAGCCGCAGCTCTGAGATTTGCTGCCTGGGGCGTGCGGCCGCGGCGGAGGAGCCAATGGACAGGGTCATGAAGGTCAGTAGCGTTGCGGGGCGCCAGGTGGTTTCCACGGCGACACGCTGGGAACCCGTGATCGGATATAGCCGGGCCGTCCGGGCCGGCGACTGGATTGCGGTGACCGGGACAATCGGGCTCAGGCCGGACGGGACGTGTCCGCCGACGGCCGAAGAGCAAATGCGCCAGGCCTTGGGAATTATTATCGCGGCCGTGGAAGCACTCGGGGGAAAGCGGACCGACATCATCCGTACCCGGATGTTTGTGACGGACATCGGCGTGTGGCAGGAGATCGGGCGGGTGCACGCCGAATTGCTCGGAGACGTCAGGCCCGCCGCAACGATGGTCCAGATCGCAGCCCTGGCGGACCCTGCCGCCGTGCTGGAAGTCGAAGCGGACGCCGTGGTAACCCGTTAAACCCTTCGTGCGGGGGCGCACATGCCAAACATGCCTTGGTCCCGGTCGCGACTGCCGGGCGGGGAGTCGCAAAGATCCGCAGGGGAAACGAGCAGGCCCTCTTCAATTTACAGGACGGCCTCTGCGACCCTCCGCGTCCTCGGCGTTGAAGCTCTGAGCTACTTGTCCGTCCTGAAATCCACCCGGCGCGCGACCAGGTTGTCCTTCTGGGCCGCGTCGACGAGACAGATGACCCTTCGGCCTTCCTTCAGGTCCTGCGCCGAAGCACCCGGCTTGTTGCGGGTCGTGAACACCGTCTGGGCGTCGAAGGACATCGGGATCTTGAGATTGTCCTTCTGGATGGTGAACGTGGACTTGTCGTGGCTCACCAGTATTATGGTGCCGCTGTAACGGATTCTCTTCGCGTCCCCTTGGGCAAAGGCCGGCGCTGCGAGCGTAACGACGAGAGCCAGAACCAGGCACAATCCGATCAGGCGTTTCATGCCGCATCTCCTTTCAATTCCGATCCAAACCGTTGGGTGCTGAGACGGAGCGACGGTGTTCGATAAATCCTCGTGTATCCGGACGGATGGCCCGGGATGCCTGGCCACCCGATCAGTAATCCCGCCGTGGGACTAAGTTTATACAACAAAACAGGGGTTCCTGTTCGGGAATGTTGACACGCCGCTCGAGCCCGGGTTCAGGTATCATATCCAGAGCGGTTTGTTCGGGCTACGCCTTACGATGCGTTTAAACGCATGATCGTCTGTTGGAATTCTCAACGAAGGAGGAAACAAGTGAAAACCGTATATTGCTTCTGCCTGGCAGTTTGTCTGCTTCTTACGATATCCGTCTTCGCCGCGGACCCGCTGAGCGGCACCTGGACCGGTGACTGGGGGCCCAGCGCGGATGACCGCAACCAGGTCACCGTCGAGCTCAAATGGGACGGCAAGAACCTGACAGGAACTGTCAACCCCGGCGCGAATGCGGTCGAGCTCAAAAACGCCACCTTCAACCCGAAAACCGGGGCGGTTCACTTCGAGGCCGACGCCAAGAACCGCAGGGGCGCTCCGATCCACTACGTGATTGACGGCAAGGTCGAACAGAGCACGATGAGCGGAAGTTGGAGTCACGACAATCGCAAAGGAGACTTCAAAATCACGAAGCAGTAGCTGACGCTTTCCGGCGGCGCCGCACTCGAAAAGAGCCTGCGGAGTGGGGCCTCGGCACCGCTGTCTCGGTTTTGCCGGGCCGGCAGGCAGCTGCGAAGGGGCGGCGCCCAGGCGCCGCCCCGAAAGCGGCGTCGAGCCGCCGCACTCCAGACCCTGCATGATTTGGCACCACTCGACGCGGTTCTTGGCCTCTGCACTTCTTAAGAGGCCCGAAACACCCCGCAAATCAGGCCCTTGGCTCCGGAACGCCCCTTGCAGGGAGGCGTTGCGGAGGAAAATATGAAAACTCGAATACCTGTCTGTGGTGGGCTGCTGCTTGTCCTGATGGCGCGTGGGCCGGTTTTTTCGCAAACGGCGCCACCGCCGCCCGAATCCCACAAGTATCGCGTGATACTGTCGACCGCAGGGGCGGGTGGCGCGTTCACCCTCGGCGTCTTCGGCGGCCTCGTAGCGTTCGACGACGCGCGCTACGCCACGAGAAAGGTGTGGACTACCGCCCTGATTGCCGCCGCTGGCGGGGCCGTCGGGGGCTATTTCATCGGCCGCGCAATCGACAGGTCCGGGCGGAACCGGAGCGCCCCGGCCAACTCCAATCCGTGGGTTTCCGATCAACTCGACCGCAGTCTTACGCGAGCGAGATTGCGCTTGTTGACGTCACAGCACGCGCTTACCGGTGTCCCGGCGCTCGGCCTGCGGCTCCAGGGTGGGGGCGGGGGGCTCCAGACCGGCCCGTGTTGCGGCGCAGGACAGGACGTCCCCACGGCAGACGACCCGATCAAGAACTGAATTCGAGTGGGCGACATTCAGGCGAACATCAGAGGCGCGCTGCGGTGTTTGTTCTGCGGACGCGACATCAATCGTGCGCGGGGTTTTCGCATGCGGGCGATATCTTCAGAGCGAGGGTAAACGATCCCGTTCCGGCAGAGTGCAGCGCAAAGAGAGCGCTGGATTGACAACATCGCTTGCCCTGCGGCGAGCCCACGAACACCCCACGGCGGGCTCAGCCGCGCAGGTGGACGTCCATCACTGCGGATCGTATTTCGGCGCGCAGGCTGTGCTGTATCGCGAAATCGTAAGTCGACCGCTTGAGCTGCTGTTCGTCGAACGCCATGACCTCGGTAGCGGACTCCCCAGCCTTGAGCACGAGCGAGAGCTTACCGCGGTTGCCTGCAATCCACTCGACGCTTCCGTCCATACCGAGTTCTCGCGCGACGGTTTCTGCGGTGCGATACACCCACTCTTTTCCGTTTTCCAGTTCCGTGGCCATACATCCTCCAAAGACCGATTCCGGAATAGTTCTTTTATACTGCAGATCGTCTAACCTCGGCACAATTTTCCTCAGTTAATGTTTTTGGGAGAACGTTGAGGAGGATCGCCGCAGCTTCGGCCGGCCGTCCCCACTTTTTCATGCCGGCAGCAGCATGCCTTTTTCGAGGTGTCGGGTGGTGTGTGCGTAGGAGGCGGCGTGCGGGTCGTGGGTTACCATGACGACGGTCTTGTGAAACTGCTGATTCAGCAGCGAGAGGATCTCCAGCACCTCGGTGGCCGAGCGGCTGTCGAGATCTCCCGTAGGCTCGTCGGCCAGGACCAGGGTGGGGTCGCAGACGATGGCGCGGGCGATGGCGACGCGCTGTTCCTGCCCGCCGGACAGCTGTTTGGGCAGGTGGTGGGCGCGATCCTCCAGGCCTACGAGTTTCAGCGCCGTCATGACGTGCTCGCGCCGTTTCCTTGACGGGAGCTTGGTCAGGAGGAGCGGAAACTCGACGTTTTCGGCGGCCGTGAGCACCGGGATCGAGGTTGAAAGTCTGGAAGACGTATCCGATGTGCTCGTTGCGCCAGCGCGCCGCCTGGCGGTCGCTGTAGCGGAAGATGTTGTCCCCCATGACGAGCAGCTCCCCCGAGGTGGGCGGATCGATCGCGGCGATCATGTTCAGCAGCGTCGTCTTGCCCGAGCCCGAGGGCCCCATCAGGGCCAGGAACTCCCCACTGCCGATCTCGATGGAGACGTGATCCAGGGCCATGACCTCGAAGGCGTCACGCTTGAAGACCTTGCTGACGTTTCGCGCCTGGACGACCATCGCGTCCGTCGCCACGTTGGCAGCCGCCGAGCTCATGATTGCCCCCTGATCCTGATCTTGTCCCCGTCCTGCAAGTCCGCAGGCCCGGCCGTGATGACATCCTCTCCCCCGGTGAGCCCTTCCACGAGGTAACCTTCGCTCCGGGTGGCGTTGATGCGCACCTCGCGCGCCGCCGCCTTGCCGTGGAAGGCCACAAACACGATCTTCCGGCCGGACCGGTCGCGCACCGCACGCGTCGGGACGAATACGCCGGCGGGTCTGACCACGCGGGTTGCGCTCTCCTGGGGCTGGAACCGGACGGTGGCGTTCATTTCGGGGCGCAGGTATTCGTCCGGGCTGGTGATCTGCACTTTTACCTGCACCGTCGCCTTCTGACGATTCGCCTCCGGGGAGATTTCCGCGATCGTCCCCTCGTACTTCCGGTCCGGGTAGGCATCGGTGGTGACCACCCCCTTCTGCCTCGGGCCGAGCTTGGAAAAGTCGTCCTGGGCGATGTCGAGCTCCACCTGCAGATCCGAGAGGTCGGCCAGGGCCACGACCGACCCGACCGGCCCTCCTGCGGCGGCGCTGGCGAACTGGGTCGTGACGAGTTCGCCTTTCTCGGCGGTGCGCTCCAGTATCGTGCCGGACACGGGGGCGCGGATAATCGTGGCCTCGAGCTGCGATCGGGCGAAGGCCAGCTGGCCCTGCGCCTGCTGCAGCGCGCCCCTGGCGCGCGCGATCGCCTCCGGGCGGGGTCCGATCCGGGCGAGCTGGTAGGCCTGCTGCAACGAGTTGACGCGCTGCTGATCGGCTTCCTGTTTGGCCGTGGCGTCGTCGAGCGCCTGCCGGGGCGCGACTCCCTTGGCGACCAGTTCCTTCGTGCGCTCCAGCGTGATCCGGTCGTCCGCCAGGGTCGCCCGAGCCTGGTCGAGGTTGTGCCTCGCCTGCTGGATTTCCTCGGGCCGGGATCCGTTTTCGAGCTCCTGCAGCGCGGCCCGCGCGTTCTCCACCGCGCCCGAGGCCTGCTGCACTTGCGCCTGGAACTCGTCGTTCTCCAGGCGGACCAGGATCTGCCCTTCCTTGACCTTGTCGCCCTTCTCCACACCGATCCAGGCTACCCTGCCGGTCACCTTCGAGTTCACGTTGATCTTGTGGTGCGCGACGATGTAGCCACTGGCTGAGAGCACGGTCCCGGGAACATCGGAGCTTTCCGTTGCCGCCCGGACGACCTCCACCTCCGGGACATCGGGGGCCAGCCAGCGGTAGGCCAGCGCCGCTGCGCTCAGCAGGGCGACCACGGCTGTGCCGCCGAGGATGTAGCGGCGTGCCCAGGGCGCCGGCTCCCCGGCGTTGCGGCGCTCGGACCGGTCGATGCGCAGGTTCTCGAGTTCCTTGTGCTTGGCGTCAATGGGCATGCTCGGTCACGACCGGGAAGAGGTTCAATCTCGGGGCTCAGCCGCGCAGGGCGGCGACAATGTTCTGACGGGCGGCGTGCCAGGCAGGGGCCAGCCCGCCGAACAGGCCCATGACGACGGCAAACAGGACGGCTACCCCGATTACGGCGGGGGTCATGCGCAGGCTGAACACCACTTCGCTGAAGGTGACCGCGTTCGAGGTGCCGGTGGTCATGCCGTTGAAGGGGAGCATCAGGACGATACCGATCAGCGCCCCGAGCAACGACAGCAGAGCGATTCCAGCACGAACGACGTCAGGATACTCGGCCGGGAGAACCCGAGGATCCGCAAGGTGGCGATCTCTTGCGCGCGATAGCCGACGGCGGCAAACATCGTGTTCATGGCGGCAAAACAGGAGCCGATGGCCATGATCGCGGCGACAATGATCCCGACGAACTTGATGGGGGCCCCGGAGCGTGTCTGCGAGGCATAGTAGTCGGTCTCCAGCATCCCGTTGAGCTTCAGCCGCTGATCCGTGTCCACGCGGTTTTTCAGGCCTTCGGCGGCGACCGCGTCGACGCCCCGGATCAGGACCGACGAGAACACGGCGCGATCGAGGTCGTTCGTGATCTGGTTGATGTCGCCCCAGATCTCGGACTCGTGTGCGTTCCCGCCGGCATCGAAGATGCCGACCACCGTCCATTGACCGCTCCCGATCTGCATGGTGTCGCCGACGTTCGCTTGCCCGAATCGTTTGTGGATCGCGTCGCTGACGACCACTTCCCGCTGCCCTGGGGTGAACCAGCGGCCGGCGACCAGGGTCACGCCCGGGCGCATCCCGATCCCGAGCGGGGCCAAAAACCTCACCGTGACGTTCACTTCGCCCGTGCCGTCTTTTCTCGGGAGGACGATGACCAGAATGTCCTCGCCCGACACCAAAGCCTCTCCCTGGGAGTCGCGTGCAACGCCGGGCAGGTTCTTGAAAACCTGCAGCGCGTCCCGGGGCACGCCACCGGCGGCCAGTTCGGAGGTGGACCCTTTGCGCAACACGAGCACGTTGCGGGCGTCGCCGCTGGTCGCGAACGCCTCGTCGAGCCCCGCAAGGAGCGCCATGATGAAGATCGCGGTCGTGACGGTCAGGGCAATGCCCAGCGCGGTCATGACGGTCGCAGCCTTGCGCCGACGCAGATTCTTGGCGTTGTAGCTAATCGGGAGGGGCATTCCTCTGCTCCGCTCAGCCTATGTGCCGCAGCCCTTCGACGATGTTCTTGCGCGCGGCGCCGTACGCGGGCAGGCAAGCGCTGACGAATCCCACCACAGCCGCCACCACCAGGGCCACCGCCACAGTCGCCGGCGTGACCTTCATGCCGGCAAGGAACACGCCCCCCTGCGGCGATTGCGCCATCAGCCGGATAAGGCCCGAAGCCGCGAGACTGCCCAGGAGCCCGCCCGCAACGGCCAGCGCCACAGCCTCACCCACGAAAAGGGCGAGCACGGTGGTGCGGCGGAACCCGAGCGTTTTCATCACGGCCACCTCGCGGGTGCGTTCCCGGATCGACATGGCGATGGTGTTCGCGGAAACCAGCAGGGTGGCAAAAACCACGGCCGTGCAGATGCTCAGGATAAATGCTTTGACGTTGCCCAGCATTGCGATCCACCCCAACTGGAACGCCCGCTCGCTCTCCGTCTTGGTCGCACGCGGGGAGTTGCGGAAGGCACCGTCGATTTCCCCGGCGACGCGCGGCACCGCCTCGGCCGAATCGGCGAGCACCCCGAAGAACCCCACACGACCCTTTTCCTCCGGGTACGCCTCCTCGAGATAGACATTGTTGAAGTACAGTGCCTCGTTCGGCTGCGGAGAAGTGAATATGCCGCGGATCGTGAGCTCGAGGTCCACAGGGTAGATTGTGCCTTTCAGAAACAGCCGCTGACCGATGCCCCAGCCGTGTTTTTTTGCCAGCGCGGCGTCAACGATGCAGCCCGCCCTGTCCCGCTGCCATGCTGCCAGCTGATCCGGCGGGATCTCCAACTCGGGGTAGACCTGCAGTAACTCCTGCGGATCGGTGCCGAACTGGGCGAAGAAGTTTTCCGGCCTGTCGTCCTTGTACTGCCCGCCAAACCAGGATTCGTTCACCACGTGGCGCACCCCCGGCATCACGCGGATCTTTTCCCGGTAGAACGCCGGCAAATAGAACACGAGCGACACTTTGTGACGCGTGATGAGCCGCTGGGCGGATTCGACCGTCCCCTGGTCCAGAAAAAAGGCGCGCCAGATCGACATCATAAGGGTCAGCAGCAGGAGCGAAAACGCGATACTCAGCACCGTTAATATGCCGCGCCGCTTGTTGCGGAACGCGTTTCGTGTGACAAAACGGGCAAGAGTCATGGGTTGGAGCCCGGAGAAGCGGGTACTTAGTCAACGACACCCTGTCTGTTGAAACCGTAGTTCAGCCTAATCGCAAAGTCAAGGCAGCCCGGGAGGGCCGCGTCGGCCCGCAGGTTTGACTTTGCGCTTTGCCCGCGCCTATGATCCTTCACTCGGCTCGAGACGAGCGAGAGGAGGCGTGATGACCAACTTGGGATTCTGCATCGACCGTCGAAAGGCCGAGCGGCCCGCGTTCATCCGCGTGCTCAAGGCCATCCCCGAAGGAGGATCGGACTACCGCCCGGATCCGAAGGCCCGGAGTGCGGCCGAACTGGCCTGGGTGCTGGCGGTGGAGGAGGCGGCGCTGCTCAGCCTGATCGACACCGGCGTCGTCGAATGGAAAGACTCGGCCCCGCCGGGGCGCGTGGACGCGATCGTCGCGGCGTTCGAGCGGGACTCGGCCGAGGTCAACGCGCGGCTCGAGCGCTTGGACGAGGCGGCGTGGGCAAAGAAGGTGCGCTTCCTGATGGGCAGCGGCGGAGCCTGGGAGGACGAGCTTTCCCAGATGGTGTGGGGCTTCCTGTTCGATGCCATCCACCACCGGGGCCAGCTCAGCACGTATCTGCGCCCAATGGGGGGAAAGGTGCCGTCGATTTACGGGCCGTCCGCCGACGATCCCGGGCAGTAGAGTCTGGGTGGCTTCGGAGCTGTTTCAGGCAGGATGGGTCGCCGTGCGTCACAAGCGTTGCGAGCCGGAACCGCGTCGGAGCCGGCAAGTGAGCCATGGCGCAGGCCCCGGCATCACTCTCTCCGGCCCGTCGGGGTCGTGCGCCCGCGGGTGGCGGCAAGCAGTGCGGCGCGTTCGGCCGCATCGTAGCGTTCAATCGCATAACGCAACGCCGTGCGCGGGATGGCGGGGCCGTGTTCGAGCAGGAAGCGCTTGAGCCGGGGGACGTCGGTCTTGCCGGCTTCCCGCAGCAGCCAGCCCGTCGCTTTGTGCATCAGATCTTCACCGTCCCCGAAATGCTCGCGCGCAAGGCGGTACGCCAGGTCGAGGCGCCGCCCCCGCCTGGCGGAAGGGACGAGGGTAACCAGGGAAGCCCGCCTTCTCCAGAGGGACTCGGCGGCAGACCAGCCGGCGAGAGCCACTTCTGTTTCCGGGTAACCTTCCAGGAGCGGGTCGAGCACGGAGCCGCAAAAGAGATCGACCAACGCCCAGTTGTCGAGCCGGCGGCCGAGCCAGCCGTCGGCGTGGGGCAGCAGTTCGGGGGCCAGCTTTCCCCGGAACGCCGCGAGGCCGAGGATGCCGGCGCCGCGAATCTCCATCTCCGGCTCCCGAAGCAGACGGTCGCACAGCCGGATGGCATCGCGCAGACTCCATGCGTTGCGGATACCCCGGACGCGCTGCTTCATGAAATCCCGGAGCGCGGGGGTTGTGACCCCGAGGGCTATAATCTCGTTCTTGAAGTATTGCTGCGCGCCTCGTGCGCGCGCCGGGTCCCCCATCTGTCGCAACCCGGCCGAAATCTCGGCGGCCATGGCCTCAGGTGAAGGGACTGCATTCTCTGTGTCGCCGGTGCTGGCAGACCTGTGCATAGTCGCTCCGGATTGATTGGACCATCCCGCCTTTCCGCGCTATGTATAGTCTCGATTATAAAGGTCTCCATCGAAAAGAAAGCACAGAAAGACGCCGTCTGGGTTCGGGAGCCTGTTGGAGTCGGTCGGATCCGGCGCTTACCTGGAGGAAACCATGACGAACTTCACCGCACCAGTGACGTGGCTGCTGTTCGCCCTCACGATGCCGGCTATTCCTCAGATTCCACCCGGTTTTGTCCCCCTTTTCAACGGGGTCGATCTGAAAGGCTGGCACATCAGCGAGGTGAATCACCATGGCAACAGCCGCGGCTGGACCGTGGAAAACGGGGTCATCCTCGCGACCCAGGACAAGACCGGGAATGGCGGGATCCTGCTCACCGACCGGAAGTACAGGAATTTCGAGATATCCCTCGAAATCAAACCGGACTGGGGCTGCGACGGCGGGCTTTTCCTCCGTTCCAACGAAAAGGGAGAAGCCTACCAGGTGATGATCGATTATCTCGACCAGGGGAGGGTCGGCGGCATCTATGGAGAAGGGCTGACCGATTTGTCTCAAGCCGGCGCCGGAGACCTGTCGGGCGACGGATGGGAGAAGTCATGGCGCAAGGGGGAGTGGAATGCGCTGCGCGCCCGCATCGAGGGGGATGTCCCGCACATTCAGGTGTGGATCAACGAAATGAAGCTGGTCGACTGGACCGATAGCGCCAACCATGCCGTCGGGGGTGCGGTCGAGGGCATGATCGCCCTCCAGATGCACTTTTCCAACAGCCGCACTCCCCGGTGGGCCCCGGGCGGCTTCCACCGCTTCCGCAACATAGCGATCAGGGAATTCTGACCCCGGATCGTCAGCCTGCGCGCCTTCGAGTCTCCGAGGTGGCTTGTGAAAGCTGAACTCGAAGGCTCGAAGGCCAGAGGATCAGCTACGGGCGCTAGGCCCGGGTTTTCACTGCCGTATCCTTCGAGGCGAAGGCCGCGGCATGAACGACCCCGGCCACCAGGGCGCCAGCGATCGGGGCCACCCAGAAGAGCCAGAGCTGTGACAAAGCCCAACCGCCGACGAAAAGGGCCGGTCCCGTGCTGCGGGCAGGATTCACCGAGGTGTTCGTGACGGGGATGCTGATCAGGTGAATCAGGGTGAGACAGAGGCCAATCGCAATGGGAGCCAACCCCTGGGGTGCACGCTTGTCTGTGGAGCCGAGTATTACCAGCAGGAACATGAAAGTCAGGACGGCCTCGACAATCAATCCCGCCATCAGCGAATACCCACCGGGCGAATGCGCGCCATACCCGTTCGATGCGAGGCCGCCGCTCAGGTCAAAGCCGGCCTTCCCGCTCGCGACTACATAGAGCAGACCCGCTGCGGCGGTGGCGCCGACAACCTGAGAAATGACATAGGCGGGGATTTCGGCCAGCGGGAAGCGCTTTCCTGCCCACAGGCCGAAGGTGACGGCCGGATTCAGATGGCAGCCGGAGATGTGGCCTATGGCGAAGGCCATAGTCAGGACGGTCAACCCGAAAGCGAGCGCGACACCGAGGAACCCGATCCCCAGTTCTGGGAAGGCCGCGGCCAGAACTGCGCTTCCGCAACCGCCGAAAACGAGCCAGAAAGTACCGACCAACTCCGCCGTGCATCGTTGTGACAGTTTCATGAAGTTATCCTCCGAGGGAAACGGTTCTGGATAGTCATCCTCCTGATTGCGGGAATGTAAGTGAAGCTGGGCCCGATTCTCCGCCCGTTCACGTCTCCAGTCAATAAATAGAGCATATGGAGTGCGGTGCCTCGGCACCACTGTCTGGGTTTGGGAAGGGTCGGCGCCCAGGCGCCGACCCCAAAGCGGCGTCGAGCCGCCGCACTCCAAAGTGTGGAGTGCGGTGCCTCGGCACCACTGTCTGGGTTTGGGAAGGGTCGGCACCCAGGCGCCGACCCCAAAGCGGCGTCGAGCCGCCGCACTCCAAAGTGTGGAGTGCGGTGCCTCGGCACCGCTGTCTGGGTTTGGGAAAGGTCGGCGCCTAGGCGCCGACCCCAAAGCGGCGTCGAGCCGGCAGCCGGATGCTTTTTGTTTTGCGCGGCAGCCGATGTTTTGGCTTATCCTAGCCGTACACAATCCGGAGACCACCCATGTATTGCCATAATCGCACCAAGGCTCGTTGGAAGAAGTGGATATTTCCCCTCTCGGGAGTGATGGCGCTCATCTGGTTCCTGGTTCGCGTCATTCCGAAGCCGACGCGCGCCGCCTACCCCTGCCAGCGCATGGCGGCGCCGCTGGCGGGCAGTTTCGTGCTGTGGATGGCGGGCGTGGTCGCCTCGATGGCGGCGTTTCGCAAGAGTCGGCTGCTGCTGAGGCAATCCCGCTGGCGGCTCGCCTGCGCCTGTGGGGCGGTGGCTCTCGCGATCGGGTTTGGGACATTCCTGCTGCTTCCCCCCGGGCCGGCGCTGGCCGACAACCCCGAACCGAACGCCCCGCTCGGCGTGGCCCGGGGAATCCACCCGGGGCGCGTCGTGTGGACCCACGACCCGAATGCCACCGACTGGGGCGGCCCTGGGCAGGGCCACTGGTGGGAGGCGAACCACACGGATCAGGCTGAAGTCGACAAAATGATGTCGGGCTCCCTGCAGGCGCTCACCGGAACCCGGAGCGACGCGGCCGCCTGGCAGACGCTCTTCCGCCACTTCAACAAAATCCGATCGGGGACCGAGCGCGGCTACAAGGCCGGGGAGAAGATCGCCATCAAGGTCAATCTGGTGGGTTGCATCGCCTCCAGGGGCGGGAGCGTCGACCCGGACTCCTACGAGATGACCAAGGACCTGGATTACATGAACACCGCTCCCCAAATGATGGCGGCGCTCTTGAGGCAGCTGGTGAAGGGCGCGGGCGCGAGGCCGTCGGACATATCTATCGGCGATCCGCTCTCGCGTTTTCCCCGCCAGTACTACGAGATCCTGCACCGCGAGTTTCCCGAGGTCCGGTACATGGATCACGACGGCGGGACCGCGGCCGAGCCGCGGCGCGGCGTGCACCCGTCGTCGGTCGCCTTCTACTGGAGTTCGCGCCCGACCGGCGCCGCGCAGGACTACCTCCCGGACGCCTACGCCGAGGCGACCTATTTCATCAACCTGGCGAACCTGAAGAGCCACACCATGGCCGGCGTGACGTTATGCGCCAAGAACCACTTCGGCTCGCTGGCGCGGCGCCCGGTCGAGAAGGGTTACTTCGACATGCACCAGAGCCTCCCGCGCAACACTCCCGGTTACGGCCATTACAGGGACCTCGTCGATCTCACCGGCCACGCGCACATCGGGGGGAAGGCGATCCTGTACCTGGTCGACGGGTTGTATGCCGGCGTGCACCCGGTCGAGACTTCGCCGAAGAAATGGAACCGTGCGCCTTTCGGGGGCGACTGGAGCTCGAGCCTGCTCGTCTCGCAGGACCCCGTGGCCATCGATTCGGTGGCGTACGACATGCTCTGGGCCGAGTGGAACGATCATCCGCGAATGTCCGGGGCGGACGACTACCTGCACGAGGCCGCCCTGGCGGACAACCCTCCCTCGGGCACATTCTACGATCCGGACCACGCGACGGCCACGAGGCGGCTGGCGAGCCTGGGCGTTCACGAACACTGGAATAACGCCGAGTCTATGCAATACACCCGCAACCTCGGCACCGGCAGCGGCATCGAGCTCGTCCGGAAATGACGGGTGGGCCGTGGCGGTTGGACGCGGCGCTGGAACTGGCCCAACATCGGGCCGATTCCACGGTTCCCCCGCCGCGCCGGCCCTGTCCACTGAAAGTCCAGGGTGTCCAAGCGAAGGAGGTGAAGGATGCGAGGTGCGGCACTGTGTTTGCTGCTGGTGTTCGGGGGGCAGGCGCAAACAGCGAAGATTCTCATCAGCAACGCCGACCCGGCGCTTGTGCAGGAATTTGAGACCGTCACCCCGGCGGCGAAGATTGTTCCGGTCACGGCGGAGAACGTGATGCGGGAGATCGTCGACGCCGACGCCTTCATCGGGGACATCACACCGGCGCAGGTGCGCGCCGGCAAGAAGCTCCGGTGGGTGCAGACCATGAGCGCGGGCGTCGAGCGCGTTCTGCACCGTTCGGGCGGCAACGACCTGCGCGATAGCCCCATCACCCTCACGAACAACCAGATCGTGCAGGGGCCCGAGATCGCCGATCATGCGATGGCGATGCTGCTCACGCTCTCGAGAGGCATTCACGAATTCCTCGCCGACAAGCAGCGGGAGGACTGGAAGCCACGACCCTATTCCGGCATCGAACTGAACGGCCGCACGGCGATCGTGATCGGAGTAGGCGGCATAGGGACGCAGATCGCGTTCCGGGCCTGGGCGCACGGTATGACCGTGATCGGCGTCGACCCGGAAGATATCCCCTATATGCCCGTGATCGCGAAGGTGGTGAAGCCGGACCAGCTTGACTCGGTTCTGCCCCAGGCGGACGTGGTGTTCGTGTCGGCCCCTCATACCGCCCTGAGCAACAAGCTGCTGGGCCCACGGCAATTCGGCGCCATGAAGAAGGGCGCCTACTTCATCGCGGTGAGCCGCGGCCCGCTGTACGACATCGATGCCCTGGTCGCTGCGCTCCAAAGCAGACAGCTGGCAGGTGCCGGTGTCGATGTGACCGACCCTGAGCCACTTCCGAAGGGCCACCCGCTCTGGAAGTGCGACAACGCCATCATCACGCCCCACATCGCCGGGAGATCCGACAAGGACCGTGCCCGCATGATCGACACGATCAAACAGAACATCCGCCGCTTTGTCGAGGGGAAGCCGTTGATCAACGTCGTCGACAAGCAGAAAGGCTACTGACAGGGACGGACCCGGATAAGTGTAGCGGTTACAGTAAGCTGCACCAAATAATGGGTCTAAACCGGCCCTTATTTGCGATTTTTGGCCTGTCTTTTCCGGTCTTGGGGCACGGCGGTCTTCCTGCGGCCGAGCCTGCTTGGCTCACTCGGGCTCGACAGGCCGTCTTTGGGTGGGGACCTTTCACCGCTCTTCGACTCTCACGACGCGATCCGGGGCAGCTCCGGCCAGCCGCTGCACCGCGCCGCCCGGCCAGCGAATCTCGATTTCCTTGATGACGCTTTCCGGCCCGAGGCCGAAGTGGACGCGCTTGTCGCTGGAGGACATGAATCCCACGCCGGGATTCACGTGGCCATAGAGCTTTCGCCCGGATCCCGTCACCACCGTGACGCTCGCTCCGATACCGTCGCGGTTGGCCTTCCTGCCGCGGGTTTCCACCAGCAGCCAGTGGTTTTTCCCCCCCGAGTTCATGAGGATCCGCGGCTTGGCATTGAGGGACGTGACGACGAGGTCCGGGAACCCGTCGTCGTTCAAGTCCCCCGTGGCCGATCCCCGCTGGAACCCGGCACGCAGAAAATCCTTGCCCAGGCCCTCCGAAACGTCGACGAAGCTCTTGCCGTTTTCGTTGCGCCACAGCGTGTCGTGCTGGGCGGCGTTGTCCCCGAAGTAGTCCACGTCGCCGTTGGCGGAATAGATGTCCTTCCAGCCGTCGCTGTCGTAGTCGACAAACGCGTTGCTCCAGCCGGAAAAGTTGTGGCTCAGTTTCTCGATGTTCGCGGGCGCGCTCAGGTACTCGAAATACTTGCCGGCCTCGTTGCGGAACAGGCCGAACGTCTGGTGCTGAAGGTTGTTGTAGAACACGTCGACCCAGCCGTCGTTGTCGTAGTCCTTCACGTCGCAACCCATCCCCGAAACGATGGCGGCCTGATCGTTGTAGGCCACGCCGTAGACCATGGCCGATTCTTCGAACTTGCCGTCCCCCTTGTTGAGATAGAGGAAGTTCGGTTCGGTGTCGTTGCTGATGAAGACGTCCATCAGGCCGTCGCGGTTGAAGTCGGCGATCCCGATCCCCATCCCTTTCCCCAGGGATTTCCCGAACCCGGAAGCCGCGGTCACGTTGCGGAACCTGGCGTTCCCCTCGTTATGGTAGAGCGAGTGCGGCACGGGTGTCACGGTTCGGGGACTGCAGTAGTAGTCGACGGCATCGGGCCGCACGCAGCGGCGGTCCGTGCGCGGGTTCCAGTTCGTGTACTGGGAAACGACCAGGTCGAGCCGGCCGTCGTTGTCATAATCGAACCAGGCGGCGCACACGCTGAGCAGATCGGGGGGCTTGTCGGCGAGTCCGGCCTCGGACGCGACATTCGAGAAGGTGCCGTCCCCGTTGTTGTGGTAGAGCGCGTTCGGACCGCTGTCGCAGATGAACAGGTCGGCAAATCCGTCGTTATCGTAGTCGCCCGCAGCCACGCCGTAACAGAAATCGAGCTCGGCGCCGGTCAGCCGGGCGGTGGAGGTGACCTCCCGGAAAACGCCACCGCCCGCGTTCTCGAGGAGGCAGTTGTAAAAGGAAGGATCGGTTTTTTTCAGTTCCGGCAGCTTGGCCCCGTTGGTAAAGAAAATGTCGAGCCGTCCGTCGTTGTTGTAGTCCAGCAGCGCGACGCCGCCGCACATCGGCTGCGGAAAGTATTTCCTGCCCGTGTAGTTGTTGTTGGAGGTGTAGGCGAATTGCGATCGGGCGGCGACATCGGAGAACTGCGGCCGTTCGGCGCCCTCCGGTGCGGCCAGCTCCGCGCCGCGCCAAGCGAGCAACAGGATTCCCACGAGACAGAAACGGACGGACACGGACGTGATCGGGCCTCCATTGATCAGACGGATTATACAGAGGCAGGCGTCCAGCTCCGAGGGATCTTCGAGGGTTTTTGGGCCTGTCGCAGAGAGCCCGTGCCGCGTCTGTGGAAGTGCGGTGCCTCGGCCTGAACTTTGTACGGATCGCCATTCACGCTGTTGTGTCGCCCCTGCAGGGCTCGCTTTGCAGTCCACCATTAACCACCCGGGGCGTGAGCTCTGCCGGACGCTGTATCCTGAAAGAAGTCCCCGCATAGGGCGGCACACGTATCGAGATCCGTATTAGAGTTACCCTCGGCCACGCTTTTCCGTGGTGGTACTGGATCGGTAAGCATCGGCCAAAGGGCGGCGCCCAGGCGCCGCCCGAAAAGCGGCGTCGAGCCGCCGCACTCCAGAGCCGCTGGCCTCGCTTGCGCTTTTTGGGTATTCTTGACAGCAATAGGGCTAGAATAGGCCAGCTACAAGCTCAAGGATTCTTCAGTCTGCCCGAATTGACGTTTGTCTTTTGTTTCAGCCAGGAGGATGTCATGCAGATCGGGACGCGAAGAACCCCTCGGACACCGCTGTTGCTGCTTTTTCTGATCGCATCATGCGGCCTGCTCTGGGGGCAGGTATTTACCGGTTCGCTCACGGGAGTGGTCACCGACCAAACGGGCGGCGTGATCCCCGGAGCGAAGGTCACCCTGACGGATGTGGCCAAGCAGTTGGATTACACAACGGTCACCGACGAGGTGGGGCGCTATCTCATCCGCGCGCTCCCGCCGAGCACATACAAGCTTACGGTGGAGGTTAGTGGCTTCAATACCTCTTCACGGGACGGCGTCGTGCTCGCGGTCAACCAGAGTGCGAACATCGATGTATCCCTGCAGGTGGGGGCGAGCGCACAGACCATCGAGGTCGCGGCGACCGGAATGGCGCTGCTGTCAACCCAGGATGCGTCGACCGGTCAGGAACTCGATCGGAACATGATCAACGAACTCCCGCTGCTGGGAAGAGGAGTGCTCGATCTGGCCAACCTGGCGCCCGGAGTTATTCCGGCACCCGGGGGTGTCGGGGGAACCCTCAATTTTGTATCCAACGGCAGCCGCAACTCTACGGCCGACATTCTCATGGACGGCGTCAGTGCCACAAGTTTCGAGCAGAACAGCGGCATATTGAACGCGCTCTATACTCCGTCGGTCGACTCGGTGCAGGAGTTCAAAATCCAGCAGTCGAACTTCAGCGCGGAAATCGGTTTCAGCGGCGCCACGATCATCAACATGGTCACACGGTCGGGCACCAACGAATTCCACGGCAGCGCCTGGGAATTCCTGCGCAACAACGTCCTGACAGCCAACGACTGGTTCAATAACGCGAACGGTGTGAAGCTGGCGCCCCGCCGCTACAACCTGTTCGGCCTCACCGTCGGAGGTCCGATCCGGAAGCAGAAGACTTTCTTCTTCTTCAGCTATGAAGGCCTGCGCGACGTCAACGCCCGCACCTTCCGTGCAGGCGTGCCGAGCGCCGCCATGCGCACCGGCAATTTCGGGGAGATCTGCCCCGAGGGCTTTGACGCCGACGGCCTGTGCCAAGGGGACGGCCAGCTCTGGGATCCTTACTCGGGCGAATACGACGAGGAGGTGGGCGGTGCCGTCCGCTCCCGCTTCGTGCCGTTCAACCGGCTCGATCTCTTTCAGAGCCCCGGCAATCCCAACCTTCCCGCCGGCTATCAGCCCGCGGCCCGTCCCGGCAACCTCATCGATCCGGCGGCGCAGAAGATGATGAGCTATTTCCCGCTGCCCAACGTCGCGGTGGGTACGTCCGGCTACAACCGCTTCAACAACTGGATCAGTTCCGGTTCGAGCAGGGGCCGCAACGACCAGTGGGACATCAAGATCGACCACAGCTTCAACGACAAGAACCGGATCAGCAGCCGCTTCGCCCGCGGCGTCGATTCCAACATAAACGCGAATGCGTTCGGCAACGCCTACGATCCGACCTCGATCGGCACGGGCGGGAGCAAGACGCACGCGTTCAATTTCAACTACACCCGGACCATCAGTAACAGCACGCTGATGAGCCTGACGCTGGGGTACACGCGGAATTTCTACGACGGCAAGGACATCATGACGGCGTATCCCGACGTCGATCCGATCAAAGACCTGGGGCTCCCGTCGTACCTGGCGGACTCCGGGTTCAAAGCCTCCCCGGCGATTGTCATCCACAATTACAATGCGGCCAGCGGCAACAACATCGGGTCCCAGGCCTGGGGTATTCTGCGGCAATCTCCCGAGCAGTTTCATCTGGCCGGAAGCTGGAGCCAAATACGCGGCCGCCACGATCTGAAAATCGGCGGCGAAGCGCGCATGCACCGGATCAATTTCGTGCAGCCCTGCTGCGGCGCCGGGTACTACGAGTATGACCAGAACGGCACGTCGAAGGACACGAATTACACCCAGGGTGACGAGATGGCCAGCTTCCTCACCGGGTTCACCGGGCCCAGCGGCTGGTACGGCGAATACGAGATCCCGGCGTGGGCCAGCACGCAGAGCTTCCGCTATGCGGGTTACATCCAGGATAACTGGAAGGCGACCGAAAAGCTGACCCTGAACCTCGGGCTCCGTTACGACCTGGAGACGCCGCGCACCGAACGGTACGACCGGATGAGCTACATCGATCCGAACGCCGTTTCGCCGGTGAAGGTGCCGGGCTATCCCGACCTGAAAGGCGTGCTCAAGTTCACCGACAAGAACAATCCCCACAACTACGGTTGGGACAAAAACAACTGGGCGCCCCGCTTCGGTTTTGCGTACCGTTTGACGGACAAGACAGTCCTGCGGGGCGGCTATGGCCTCTTCTACACCATCACCACCCGCGGCGCAGCGGGGACGGGAGGTTACGGGTTCCAAGGGTTCGATTCGGTGCCCGACTGGATGACGAGTCTGCATTACGACAGCGTCACCCCGTGGGGACGCCTGAGCGATCCGTTCCCGGCCATCACGGGCGGCATCCCACCCGTGAGGGGATCGGCGCTCGGAGACTGGTCCTATGTCGGCCAGTCAATCAGGGGGCCGATCCACGGACAGGACCTCACCCCTTACGAACAGACCTGGACCCTGGGGTTCCAGCATGAACTGGGGTCGGGGATTATCCTCGAGGCAAACTACGTCGGGAAGAAGGGGACCAAGCTATACTTCGGCGGCGCCCAGAACACCAACCATCTGGGACCGGAAATCGAGAAGTACAGCCTGGATCAGATTGCGGATCTGCAGACCTACGTGCCGAACCCGTTCTACGGTGTCATCGATCCGAACACCGGGGTCGGGGGCGAGTACATCCAGCAATCGCAGCTGCTGCTCCCATTCCCGCAATACGGCGACGTCGCCGGCATAGCCCCGCCTGTGGCAAACTCCATTTACCACGCCTTCCAGGTGCGGGTGGAGAAACGCTTCTCCAGGGGACTCCAGTTCCTGGCGACGTACACAAACAGCAAGTCGATCGACAACGCTTCTGTCACCCATGACGGCGTCACGTGGCTTGGGGGTTCCACGAGCCTGCAGAACCCGAACAACATGGCGCTGGAACGCGGCCTGTCCCAGTTTGACATACCGCAGGTCCTTGGCCTCAGCTACATCTGGGAACTGCCGTTCGGGCGGGGCAAGGCGTTCGGGAAGAACCTGCACCCGGTGCTCGACGCCTTCCTGGGCGGCTGGAAGACCAACGGGATCTGGCGCTTCAGCTCCGGCCAGCCGATTGGGCTGACTTATTGTTGCGGAACCAGTCTGCCGACCTACGGAGACCAGAGGCCCAACCTGACGGGAACCCTGGTTCGTAACACCGGCTCCGACTGGCGCGAGCAGTACTTCGCCAACCCCGAGGTGGTGGTCGCTCCCGAGCCTTACACGGTGGGGAATGCGCCGCGAACGACCGGCAGCGTCCGGAATCCGGGCGTCAAGGTGGCGAACATGTCGCTGCTGAAAGAATTCACTCAGTTTGGCAGAATCAGAGAGGGCGCCCGCCTGGAGTTCCGGGCGGAGTTTTTCAACGCATTCAATCACCCGATGTTCAGCGGGCCCAACTCGAGCCTCGACAGCGGCAGTTTCGGCCTGGTAGACAGCATGGCCGGCTCGCCGCGTGAAGTGCAGTTGGCCCTGAAGTTCTACTGGTAAACTGAACTGACTTTTCCATGAGCAGGCGGGAATGCGCTTTGCCGGCGTTTCCGCCTGCTCATGCTGCAGCTGCGACTGATGAGAGTAATCGCCGCCGGCCTGATTTCCTTGCTCTGGGCCGGTTTTCTTTTTTGCCAGGGATCGAATCTCCAGCCCGCCTATGCTCAGATTACCGCCGCCTACGCGCAGGGACGCCTCGACGATGCCGAAACGCAGGTTCGGGCGTTGCTCACGGCGCACCCCTCGGAGGTGCGCGCTTTGAGCCTGCTGGGAGTGGTGCTCGATGGACAAAGGCGTTATGCCGAAGCAGAGCCATATTACCTGAAGGCGATCGAGCTGGCGCCCGGTTCCGCGGCGCTGCACAACAATCTCGGCAACCACTACGCGGCACAGCACGATCTCGAAAAAGCGCAGCAGGCATTCCTGCGCGCGGTCGCTGTCGAGCCGCGCCATCCCAATGCCAACCTGCAGCTGGCTCAGATAAACCTCCAGAAAAGGAATTTTGCCGGCGCGCTGCGCCGTCTCGCCCTCCTGCCTGCACCAGATCAGAACTCGCCGGGAGGCCGGGTGCTGCACATCCGCGCGCTGTGGGGCGCCGGTTTGAAGGAGCAGGCCGGGACAGAAGTCCGGCAGCTCGAAGTTGCCGCGCGCGGCGACCCGGGTGCTATGTTTGCGCTCGGCATGGCCTATGTGGAGATCGGCCGGTTTGCCGATGCGGAGCAGGCTTTTACGCAGGTTTTGAAGGCGGACCCCGCGAATTTCGACGTGCTCTATAACCTGGGCACGGCGGCCTTGCGTGCGGGCAACCTCGACCGCGCACGCGGCATCTATCAACAGGCGTTGCAGCAGAAGCCGGACGATGCCGATTCTCTTGTGGGACTCGCGCGCGCCCTGATCGGCGTCACGCAGGACATGCAGGCCTTGCCGCTGCTCGTTCAAGCCAACAAGCTGGTCCCTTCCCGCGCCGATGTCCTCCTGCTCACAGCGCAAGCCGCGACCGGCGCGGGACTTTACGGGGATTCTGCCGCCGCTTACGACCGGTACCTGAAACTCGAGCCTGGCGATGACGCCGCGCGCCGCGAACGGGGATATGCGCTGGCTCGCAGCTCCCGCTTCAAAGAAGCACTTCCGGACCTGGAGTGGTACGCGAAAAAGCATCCCCAGGACCCCTGGGGACATTTCCAGCTGGCCGTCGCGCTTTCGTACGAGGATAAGGCGAAGGCGCTGGACGAGGTCGGCCGCGCCCTGCAGCTCGACCCGCAGTTCTGGGGGGCGCGCTATGCCCGCGGCGTCCTGTCGCAGCGGTTAGGCAGGAATCAGGAGGCCATAAAGGATCTCGAGGCTTGCAGCCGCCGTGAGCCGGCGAATGTCCAGATGCAGGAAGAACTAGCCCGCGCGCTGCTTGGCTCCGGTCAGGCGCAGCAGGCCGCGGGGATTTTGAAGAACGCGATCGCGGCCGCCCCCGGCAACAGAACCCTTTATTTCCACTACAGCCGCGCCTTGCGCGCCCTCGGTCGCACGGATGAAATGACGCAGGCCATCGCGAAGTTCGAGCAACTCGGCGGCGGAAAAGAAAACGTCTCGCCTCGTCCGGGCGTGCTCGATTTCCTGAGTCTCTCGCCTGCGGATCAGCAGGCCCGGTACCTCGCCAACCTCCGGAACGCAGTTCTGCAGCGCCCCACGGACGACGAGCTGAAACTGAGGCTGATCGAGGCGCTCGTGGCCCAGGACAAGACGCAGGAAGCCGCGCCACTGCTGGACGAAGTCCGGAAGTCGTCGCGGGACGCGCGTATCCTGGCCGGGTGCGCGCGGCTCCTGGTCGATGCGGAACTCTATGAGAACGCCGTTCCTTTTATCGAGAAGGCGGTCGAACTGGGTTCGGCGCCCGCAGCGATTCACCTCGATCGGGCGATGGCCTACCTGCAGACGGCAGGCCCGGCGAAGGCTCTCGAGGTTCTGGATGCGGTCCCGGCACCGGGCAGGAACGGCGATTACTACCTGCTGCGCGCCCGGATTCTCGACAGCCTGGGCGGCTTTGACCAGGCTGTCGAGGCACTGAACCGGGCGCTGCACGCCGCACCCTCGCGCGCCGATCTGTACCTGCAGGCGTGTGCCTTCCTGATGAAGCACAAGAAGTACCCGGAGGGCCTGGAACTCCTGAAGCAATCGGAACAGTACGTCCCGGGCTCGCCCGAACTGCAGCTGGCGCGCGCGATCTTTCTCGAAATGAGCAACCAGACCGCCGAGGCGACACGGCAACTTGCCGGCATCCAGGCGCAATGGCCCGAGTGGGCCGCCCCCTACGTGATTCACGGCATTGTCCAGCAGAGCCAGCACCAGGCGGCCGAAGCAAAACAGCTGCTCGAAACCGCGATCGCATTGGGCTCAAAGGACCCATCTGCCTACTACCATCTCTGCCTTGCCATGAAGGACCTGACGCCCGGAGATAATGCCGCTGCGTACAAGATTATTTTGCGCGGGCTGGAGATCGGACCCGAGGATCCCTACATGGCCGCACAGGCGGGGAGGGTCGCTCTGGATATGAAAAACTACGATGCGGCGCTGGCACACCTGCAACAGGCCGTCCGTCTCTATCCGGAAATGGCGGATGCGCATTGGCTGCTGGCCAGCCTCTACCGGATCACCGGCCAGGACGAAAAGCAGCAGGTCGAGCTCGCCGAGGTCAAGCGGCTGAACGCTCTTTTTCCTCCAGGTACGCAGACGCCGCCGTCCATGCAGAACCTGCTCTTTTCGGTGCGCAGGCCCAGGCCAACGGCGGTCGAGCCTGCCAGCGTGAGGTGACCGTTGGCTGCCAGGAGAGTGACGACCGTGGTTGCCGCGGGCCTGATCCTCTCCCTGGCCGCTTACGCGCGGCAGATTCGGCCGGTGGCACAAGGGTCTCCCAAGTCCACCATCCTGTTCGAGAACGTCATCGCGAAATCCGGGATCACCTACGTCCTGCGGAACAGCATTTCACCGGAGCGCTACTACTACGAAACCATGATCGGGGGTGCGGCGGTCTTCGATTTCAACCGCGACGGCCTGCTCGATATCTTCTTCCCGAACGGCGCGACCATCCCCGCCCTGGAGAAGGCCGGCCCCGGTTATTACAACCGGTTGTACCGCAACAATGGCGACGGCACCTTCACGGATGTCACCGGCGCTGCGGGCGTGGCAGGCCGCGGTTACTGCATGGGGGTGGCCACCGGCGATTACGACAACGACGGCTTTGTCGATCTGTACGTGTGCGGTGTCAACTACAACCAGCTGCTCCATAACAACGGCGACGGGACGTTCACCGATGCGACCGCGAAAGCCGGCGTGGCCGGGATCCATCCCCGGTTCGGCAAGACCTGGGCGATTACGGCGGGTTGGTTTGACTACAACAACGACGGGCGTCTCGACCTGTTCGTCAACAGTTATCTGACCTACAGCATCGCGAAGGCTCCCCACTGCAAAATCCAGGAACTCCCCGCCTACTGCTCGCCGAACAATTTCGACCCTCTGCCCAATTTTCTTTATCGCAACAACGGCGACGGTACGTTCACGGACGTCTCCGGTGAATCCGGCATCGACGCGCTGCCAGGCAAAGGCATGGGGATGGCTTTTGCCGACTACGACGGGGACGGCTTCGCCGACATTTTCGTCTCAAACGACACGTTCCCGAATTTCCTGTTGAAAAACAACGGCAACGGGACTTTCCGCGATATGGCCATGCTCACCGGTGTGGCCTACAACGAAAACGGCAGAACCGTCGCCGGCATGGGCGCCGATTTCAGAGACCTCGACAACGACGGCAGGCCCGACATCTTTCACACCGCGATGTTCGCGGACACCTTTCCGCTATACAGGAACCTGGGCGATCAGTTTGAGGACGCGACGAGGGCGGCGGGCATTACGATACCCAGCAGCTCGCTGACGGCGTGGGGCACCGGAATCTTCGATTTCGACAACGACGGCTACAAGGATATCTTCGCGGCGTGCTCGGCCATCCTGGACAACGCGATGGAGATCCAGCAGCGGCCGTTTCTCCTCCCGAACGTGCTGTTCCGCAACAACGGCAACTTCACCTTCACGAACGTCGCGTCGCAGGCGGGGCCTGGCTTCACCACGCCCGCGGCGCACCGCGGAGCGGCGTTCGGTGATTTCAACAACGACGGCAGAGTCGACGCCGTCGTGGTCGTTTTGAACGCCAGGCCCCAGCTGTTCCTGAACCGGTCGGCAAACGGCAATCACTGGCTCGTGGTCAGCCTGGTGGGGACCAAGAGCAACCGGGACGGCCTGGGAGCGCGTGTCAAGATAACGACGGCCCGAGGGGTCCAATACAACCAGGCCACGACCACGGTCGGGTACAATTCGGCCAGCGACAAGCGCGTCCATTTCGGTTTGGGGAATTCGGCGACCGTAGACAAAGTCGAGGTGAGCTGGCCCGGCGGCCGAAAGCAGGAACTCACCGGTGTCAAGGCGGACCAGATCCTGACGATCCGGGAACCGGCGCAGTGATGTTCGAGTCTTTGAGTCTTCAGTCTTGAGGTACAGGCATGATGCGCAGGCGACAGTTCATCTCCGCTTCTTTGGCAGGATCGACCGCTTTGCAGATGAGGGGATTCCCCGGGCCATCGAGTTCTTCCCGACCCGTCCGGATGAAACTGGGCTGTCAGAGCGGGCCGCAAACGGACGAGCGGCTGGAGTTTTTCGCACGTCACGGCGTCGGCGCCATATGCGGAAGCCCGCCGGAGCCGACCGACGGCCGAATTTGGACTGTCGACGAACTCGTGCAGCTCCGCGACCGGGTCGAGAAACACAAAATGACTTTGGACATGGTCGCGCCGCCATTCCTGGAGTCCACCCATATCGACAGGACACGGCGCCCTGCGATCATGCTGGGTCGAAGCCCCGACCGTGACCGGGACATCGCAGACATCCAGACGCTCATCCGCAACTGCGCGAGGGCCGGAATCCCCGCGGTCAAGTACAACCTGAACCTGCTTGGCGTGCTGCGGACGAAACCGACGCGGGGCAGGGGAGGATCACTGCAGAGTACGTGGCGGCTTGCGGAAGCGGGCGGTCGTGCCGCCCAAACGACGACTGCAGGGCGGGTCCCGGAAGACGTCTATTGGGAACGCATCACCTACTTCCTGCAACGCGTGATTCCCGTGGCCGCCGAATACAGGATCCGGATGGCATGCCACCCGCACGACCCCGGGGTGCCGCCGGGATTCGAGGGAGTGGATTGCGTCCTCGGAACCGTCGACGGCCTGAAAAAATTCGTAAGCATTGAGGCCAATCCCTATCACGGCCTGAACTTCTGCCAGGGAACGGTGAGCGAAATGCTGCAGGAGCCGGCCCGGGAGATTCACGACGTCATCCGCTACTTCGGGGAGCGGCAGAAAATCTTCAATGTCCATTTCCGGAATATCCGGGGCAGGCGTGACGACTTTCAGGAGACATTTCCCGACGAGGGGGATGTGAATATGCTCAAGGCGCTGCTCGTGTACCGGGACACGGGCTATGCATACATGCTCATGCCCGATCACGTCCCGCGCCACGACGGCGACAGGGAAGGGCTCCAGGCATTTGCGTTCTGCTACGGGTACATCCGCGCATTGCTCCAGTCTGTTTCAGAGATGGGGTGAGCAGGACGCATGCAATTTGG
This sequence comes from uncultured Acidobacteriota bacterium, assembly GCA_963773605.1. Taxonomy (GTDB): domain Bacteria; phylum Acidobacteriota; class UBA6911; order UBA6911; family UBA6911; genus CAVZBT01. The sequence goes on along the minus strand of CAVZBT010000012.1, from coordinate 775,580 downwards.
AGTGCGGCGGCTCGACGCCGCCCTTCACCGCCGGAATCGCGGCATAGTGACACAGCTCAACCTGGAGTGTCGCAGCTCGCCTGACACGGTGGGAAGGTCGGCGCCCAGGCGCCGACCCCAAAGCGGCGTCCAGCCGCCGCACTCCAGAGCCCCGCACAAACCGTCATCACGTGTCTGGAATTCGGGCAGGTGCCGGGGGCGCGAGGCAACCGGAACCCCACGATTTTGCGGTCTTTTTCGCCCCGGCGCCGGTTTTGCGGTCCGACCCTTCCGGGGGTGGTGCCATGGCAACACCGCATACGGTTGTGCTTGGGTTCCTACTACTTGCCTCAACGCTCAAAGCCGAAGTGTTCCCGGGGCGGTGGGAGATGATGAATCAGCAGTCCCCGGGGCTGAAAATCATTGTGACGATGCAGGACGGCGAGAAAGTCACCGGGGTGCTGACAACCCCCTCCGCGGAAGCCCTCACCCTCACCGAGGTCGACGGAACCGAGCGCCTCCTCCGGAAAGCCGACATCCGCAAGATCGTCACCGCGGACAGTTGTATTGTTCGGACTGCGGCTGTTCGTCGGCGGCCGGCGGGGCTATCTACGGGCTCATGTTCGGAGGCATCGGCGCCGGGCTTGGGGTCGGAGTCGATGCGGCGTTCACCCGTCGGCAAGTGCTCTATGTCGCGACGAAACCCTGAAGTCCAAGCGGAGGCGCTCGGCAGATCCGCCGATTTCCCGACTTGTTGAGGTACAATCGCGCCATGCCGTGCGCCGCATTACACTGCCGCTGGACCGCTACCTGCCCGACCTTGAATGCCAGCCCCACCCTCTGCGGCGCCGACGGTTCCAGCGTCCAGCTGCTCAGTGGCTGGCATCAGGATGATGCCGGCGGAAGCCTTTGGAGCATGCAGAACGCCACCATGCTGCTCCTCAATCCCGGCTCCGGATCCTGCCTGACTATGTCGGGATTGCTGCCCCCGGGATCCGCAAGGGACAGAACACCCTTGCCGTTGAGTGCGATGGGCATCCACTCGGCGTCGTCCGGAATTGCTCCAGGCAACCCGTCGAGTTCGGATTCCGCAGCCTGGTCCGGTCCTCGTCGAGGGACCTCCTGCACATAAGGGTTCATGTCGAAGACCCGTATTGCCCCGCGGAATTTGGAGACGCGCCGGACAGGCGCGCGCTGGGTTTCGCGCTGCTCAATGTTTCGGCCGCCCGCCTCGGCGTCATTGAAAAGGCAAGAACGAAATGGACCGATGCGGTGAGGCGATCGAAATCGGCCCTGGGCGAGTTGCTTCTGACCTCCCTTCCGCGAAGGATCGAATCGTTCGGCCGCAGACCCCCGAAATTGGCGCGGCCGCGTTCGGCTCCGCCTGCCGGCCTGTCCATCATGGTTCTCGACGTAACGGACCAGCCCGCGCTCGACGCCTGTCGGAAGAGTATTGGGGACGCCGTCGCAGAGCTGCAGGAGCCGTTCGAGGTGATCATCGCCGGCGATGCGCGCGCTTTCAGGGCGGGGCTGAAAGCGGCGAAATATCCATGGATCTATATCCTCGGAAGCAACTACGCCCTCGACCACGGCACGCTCCCCGCGGTGCTGCGATGGCGAGCGCCGCACGTGTTCGCCGTCGGGTCCGCGGTCGGGGATACGGCGGGCGGCTGGATGCGGGTCCGGCTCAAGTTCGGCCTGCCGGGGTTGGAGCAACACACGCTCGAGACGCCTTCATCTGCTCGTGGCGCTCCCGGTGTGAAGCCGGGGACCGCGTTGTACAACCGCGAGCTTCTGCGCAGAATATGTCGCGCCGGCGATGGCTACGTTTCGTGGGACTGGAGGAGCCTGGAGTGGAGCGTTCGAGCCTGGAAGATGGGGTTCGAGACCATCTTCTGTCCCGATTCGCGGTTGCACGGCGCGGCGGAGGCGCCCGTTTCGGACCCGGGGCGTCTTGAACCCGACGGGTTGCGCTTCCTCCTCAGAAACACGTTTCCCGACGCCGCCGGCCTGAGGACCCTTGCCGGAACAGTGCGCGGAGGCATCGCGCGGGCGCGGGCGATGGCGTCCTGCTATGCTGCACGATTCCGGGAGGGCTTCTACCCATTCAATACCCTCCCGCTGGAACAGGTGCACCAAACCTACTACCTCACGCCCCGGCGCGACCAGGCCAAGCCGGGCCTCGTGTTTGTGTCACCCTACGTGATCTTTCCCCCCTCCCACGGCAGCGCGGTCGGGATGGAGCACCTCCTGCGGGCGCTAAACGAGCAATACACCGTCCACCTCGTCTCGGACGAATCTGCCGCGTACGGTTCCGGCAGCGTGCCGTACTTCGCGGGCCTGGCGACGGTGCGGCTGCTGTCGGGCAGGGTGGAGCAGGCCGCGCAACCGCACAACCGGATCGCCCGTATCGAAAGTCATTCCCATTCAGCGCTCAAGGAAACACTCCGGATGCTGATAGCGGCGTATCAGCCCAGGTTTGTCGAGATCGAGCATGTCGAGCTGGCCAGGCTGATCGATGTCAGGGAAGGCGCAGACCCCGCCTGGGTGCTGAACCTGCACGACGTTCTGCTCTCCGCCGAGGCTCCCGGAGCCGGCGCGGAGGATTGGTATGAGCTTGATCTGATCGGCCGATTCGATGCGCTGATCTGCTGCTCGCAGGAGGACGCATCACTGCTCCACCGATCCAACGTGGCCATCGTGCCGAACGGCGTCGATCTCGCGTCAATCCCGTACGAGCCCTCGCCGGCCACTCCCAGGATCCTTTTCGTGGGGCCCTGGAGGGCGGCGCAGAATCTCCCCGGAATCGAAGAGTTCCTGCAGCACGCCTACCCCGTTCTGCTGCGCGAATTCGACACATTGGAACTGTGGTACCTCGGCGGCAAGGGTGCTTCAGCGTTGACTCGCGACCGTCCTGGCTTCAGGCAGCGCGGCGTCAGGGTAATCGAGTATGTCGACAACGTCGGGCCGCTGTTGCGGCAGTGCGCTCTGACGATCAACCCGATTAGCGGGAACCGGGGCTCCTGCATGAAGGTCGCCGAAAGCCTTGCCGCCGGGCGGGTTTGCGTCTCCACCCGCGCAGGGGCTCGTGGCTACCTCGGTCTTGGACTTCCGTCGCTGGTCGTTTGCGAGCAGGTGCGGGATTTTGCCGCGCCCCTGCGCAGCCTGCTCGGCGACGTCCAATACCGGAGGGGCCTGGAACTGCTCGACGAGAAACAGCGGTACCCTTTGAGCTGGGATTACACGCGGGAGCGTCTTCTCGCCATGTATTCCTCTTTGGTCCTTGACAGTCGTGGAAGCTGTGAAGGCACGTCACCGCCGCGACGCAAAGAACGGAAGGCCGTGCAGCGTTGACAGGGTCACCGGCACAACCGGTTGACCAATTGTCGCAGGCGGTTGCCCGCCCAGTCCAGGATCCGGATTGAGCGGACTGCCATACCTATGGCCGTCTTCTTCAGGATTTTCGCCGGCAACCCCTTGCCGAATCGGACATCGGTTGCCAGGGCGACTTTTCCTCCCGATGTGAACTGTGTCGCCACCCGCTCCAACGCCGCGACTCTCCCGGCCAGGTGCTGATTCTGCTTGTCGGCCATTTCCAGCATCTCGCGATTCTTCTCACACAGTCCGACGAAGTTCGATTCGAGCTCCGCGATGCGCTGATTGCGTTCGGTCAGCATGCGCCGGACGGAGACAAGCATCCGATCGGGTTCAATTGATTCGGTGGCCGGGAGCGGGTTTTTCAACGCGGCTTCCGTCAGGCCCTTGAACTCGTCCATCAAGGCGCGGATCTCGGCGGCGGCGGGCGGCCTGCTCTTCTTGCCTTCGCGCCAGGAGCACCACAGCTTCGAGCAGGCTGCCGCTTCATAGCGTCCGTTGATGATGTCCGCCCGTGCGGCCACCGCGCGTGGGGCGTTCCAGAGGCGGATCAGCGGCGTCTCGTACAGGTTCCCGACGGGCGTCGCCATGAAGCAGACATGGACATCGCCGGTTTCGGTCACGTACATGAGGGTCCAGGGATTCGGGCACAGCTCGATCTCGTTCCCGGGGGGCTGCCGGGCGTCGTGCGTCGAGACCTTCCCCGCGTTGTCCGGGTATATGGAGAAGCGGCCCTCGTCGAGAAAACCCGTCTCCAGGCCGTGCGACTCGAACAGGGAGTGGAAGCCGCTTACGTTGATGCTTCTGAAACTGCTCCTCTGTTGCCCGAGCGCGCCGCGAGCCAGATCGTGGAGCTCCCGGACCTCGTCGGGTTCGAACGCGACTTCGGCGCCGAGACCCGGTTCACGGCCGAGGTTGCGGTGATCGACCAGCAGCATCTGAAAGGAAACCCGTTCGATGCCATGGTCCGTGGCGAGCTGGAGAAACATGGGAATCTCGCGGTAGTTGGAACGCATCACCAGGAAGAAGAAATCCAGTTCCGGCAGTTGGGCGTTGCGCCGGCTCTTGAGAGCCTGCAGTCTCCGGACATTGGCGAGCACTCGTTCGAGTGACGCGCCACGCCGCAGCCGCGCGTACGTTTCAGGTTTCGCCCCGTCGATCGAGACGGTGATTCCCTGGAATGGGAGGTCGACAATCCTCTGTGCCCATGTGTCGTCGATGAGGGTACCATTGGTGCTGACGCTGACAATCGGCCGGTTTACGGATGCCGACACCTCCTCGACGAGCTCTTCGAACCCGGGAATCAGGAATACTTCGCCGCCTCCTATCCTCAAAGTGGAAAGATAGGGGTAAAAGGCCGCCAGCTCGCGCCGCAGCTGATCGCCAAAAGGCTCTCGCGCCAGAAGAGAGTCTCCTGTCTTCGCCTGGTAGCAATAGGGGCAGTCGATGTTGCAGCGGGTCCCGATCACCACGCTCAGGTAGCGAGGCATGGACATGAGGTGGATCCGGTTCAGAGCGAACTCCGTGCGATTCAGCCGGAGGTTGGACTGATAGAGATCCGGCTCGGAGGTGATCGGCGCCTCGGCTGACAAGCGTTCTCCTTCTTCTCCCGGTGGGGGCTGTGATGCTCCTTGATTCCACGAGTTATATCCCCGATAAATGAGCGTTGCCAGATTTAAAACAGTCGAGGTGCGACATGCGGTTTCAGACGTCCAAGCCGGTCCTGGCAGGGAACGAGATGCGGTACGTAAGTGAAGCGCTGGCCAGCGGCTGGATTTGCGGCCACGGCTCGTTCGTCACCAGGTTCGAACAGCAGGTGTCGCAGTTTCTGAACCTGGAGGGTGGCATCGCCGTTTGTAGCGGAAGCGCCGCACTGCAGTTGGCCGTACGGAGCCTGAAAGTCGGGCCGGGCGACGATGTGGTCGTGCCGGCGTTCACTTTTGTGGCCTGCCCGAACGCGGTGCACTACTGCGGCGGCAATCCCGTATTTGCCGACTGCGACCCGGTCACGAGGAATCTGACGGTCGAGACCATCGAAGCCGCACTGACTCCACAGACGCGGGGAGTCCTGTTCGTGCACCTGTTCGGGTTGTCGGCTCCCGTGGATGAAGTCGCCGAATTCTGCCGCGCGCGCGGGCTGTGGCTGGTCGAGGATTGCGCCCACAGCTTCGGTTCCCGGATGCGCGGCCGAAACAGCGGTTCGTTCGGCGATGCCGCCATCTTCAGCTTTTACGGGAACAAGGTCATTTCGACCGGCGAAGGAGGCATGGTCTTCCTGAAAGACCCGCATGAACGCGACCTCGTGCGCAGCCTGCGGGAACAGGGTTTGGATCCGGGCCGCGATTTCTGGCACGTCCTGCACGGCTACAACGGCCGCCTGCACAATCTTGCCGCTGCGATCGGTTGCGCCCAGGTGGAGATGGCCGGGTACCACATTTCGGAGCGGAGACGGATTGCGAGCCGTTACCGGTGGAACCTGCAGGGTCTGGAGGATTGCGGGATAGTGCATCTCCCGGCGGAGCCGGCTGGTGCATTCTCGGTTTACTGGCTCTACAGCATCGTTTTGTGCAAGGGCGGGAAAGAGGCGACCGACCGGGTCCGGAAGCGCGCGCTCGAGGAATTCGGAATTCAGACCCGGCCATTCTACGTGCCGATGCACCGGATTCCCATTTACCGGCGGGAGATTCGGCTTCCCCACGCGGAGTTCCTGGCCGATCACGGCATCGTCCTGCCGACTTACTCGGGATTGAAGGATGAGGAGGTGGACGAGATCAGCGAAGCCGTGAAGTTATGCCTCGAAAGAAGCGGGCCGTGAGCAGTGGTCCGTCGCCACTCATCGGGTCTTTCAGTCCCGCTCGATTTGCGCGCGGCCCGGCGTTCCAATTAGATCCTCCCTGAATTGCCGCGTTACCCGGTCCTGACGCGGGAATGAGACTCATGAATGGAGGTCCCACGTGGCGCCGTCACCACGTATCGAAGCGTACCGCAGTCGCGGCACGCGAGGGCCGGCAGGAGGAGCAGAGACGGCAACTGGAGGCGCTTCTTCGGGTGTCGAACTGCAGAAACCCCACAAATTCCTGATTGACGCCTAGGAGAGATTCTTAAAGGCGGGGAAAGGAGCCGACTGTGACATGCTCGTCCTTTTGCGCGGCAATTGCCCTTGTATGCGGCGCGCTCGCGGCTACTGTTCTTATTCCGTCGGAGGGAGCGAAAGACCCGGCAACTCCGGAGGGCACAGTGCAGGACTATTCCGTCTCCGCCGCGGCCGCGAGCATTCTCGATCATTATTTCAGACCTCCCGCCGCGAGACCCGTGGCAATCGTGTGCTGTGCCGAAAAGCGCGCGCTGGCGGACGCCATTGCCGCCAGGCTCAAGGCGCGTGGCACTTCAGTGGCGACTATCGAGGTCCCCGACGACGTTTCCGATGCGCGGGCGTTTGCCTCAAAGGCGTTTTCCGATTCCAACGCCGCGCTTATGGTCCTTGCCTCGGCGCGCATGTGGGGCCCACAGGGGTTGCATCGGTATTTCGTCTACAACGATGGACCGTCGGTTCAGGCGGCCGCGACCCCCGTGTTCTTCGACGCGGTCACGCCCATGGCGAGCCTCGTGAGGCTCTATGGTTCGGACGCAGCTGAGGACAAAGCCTGGCTCGAGACGCTCAAATCCACTTTCCGCGACAACGCGCGTTTCCGCATAACAGCGCCCGCAGGCACGGACATTCAATTCACCGCGAGGAAATGGAACCGCCTCGACTGGGAAATATGCACTGCGCCGGTGGAGGCGTCTATTGAGGGCGCCATCGTCGTCGACGGAGCCGTCCAGTTCGGCAGGGTCGGTAAGCCGATAACCATCGTGATACGTAAGGGGCGCGTTGCCGATGTGCTCTGCGCAGACCCCAAAGACGCAGTCTTCGCCGACTATCTCCGCACGATGAGGGACGCGTTCGCCGCTGATGGCGCCAACGCCCAGCTCGCCGAGGTCGGCATTGGAGGCAACGGCGCCGCGTTGGTGTCGGACGTGATCATGGAAAGCGAAACCGCCCGCGGCACCTGTCACTTCTGCTTCGGCGAGAACACACGCTACGGAGGTGCCAACGCCACCGCGATGCACCACGGAACGGTCGTCATAGGAGACCCGGTTTTCTATCTCGAGGCTCTTTCGCCTGCGCCGCATTGGGACAGAATACGCTGACGGTCAACCGCTATACAACGCAACAAGCCCGCTTGCCGATCGGCGCGTTGCTTAAACCCAACGCTCCGCGGGCAATATCATGCAGAACAGTGCCTTGATAATAACTGTCCTGCCGGCCATCGCGAGACCAGAACGTCAATGCAACGCGGAAGCTGGAACGTTCCATCTTCGGTAAGAAAGCGGATGTTAGAACATTGTTAGAACGTTTGCCCGAAAACGGCACTCCCGAGACCGTCAATTGATTCCGTAAGTGGTTCGTTTTGTGGGGGGTGAAGTGGCTCCTCAGGTAGGACTCGAACCTACAACCCTTCGGTTAACAGCCGAATGCTCTACCATTGAGCTACTGAGGAGCAATGGTACGGAACGCAGGCTGCCAACATACAGGCAGAGCGGCCCGTTGTCAATCTGTCGCGTGTTTCGGACGCGAAATCGTACCGGGACGCGCGCGCACCGCCCGGGCATACTCCGACGGGGAGAGCAGGATCTGCAGGCCGCGCACCCCCGCCGACACCGAAATCGTCCCGAACGTCTCGGCGCTTCGGTCCAGATAAACCGGGTATTCCCGGCGGCAGGCCAGTGCGGTTACGCCTCCCCGGATGTATCCCGTCAGCGGTTGAACCTCCTTGAGCGGCACCGTCTCGATTTTCCGGTCGCCCGAGACCTGGGCGAGCGCCTTCAGGTCCAGCTCCGCGTCCGCCGGCACCACGGCCAGGCACACGCCGGAACGGTCGCCGCGGACCACCAGCGTCTTGAAGACCTGCGCCGGCGGGAAGCCGATCTTGCGGGCGACATCCTCGGCCGTGAACTCGTCACTGTCGACCGCGTATTCCCGCAGTTCGTAACTGATCCCGAGCCGGTCCAGCTGCCGCGCTGCATTCGTCTTCACGCGCCCATCATAGCCGATTCGCGCCGGCCTTGCGTAATGTCTCCGTTTTGGAGACGATAGCATTCGGTTCCCGCGGAGGCATGCTCGATGCGACACATCAAGGTTGCCCTTATGCTGTTCGGCGCCGGCGTTCTGGCCGGCACTTCCGGCGCCCAGCCGCGTTTCACCCTGCAGCAGGTTCTCAGTGCCCCGTTTGTGACCGACCTGATGGCGTCGCCCGACGGCAGCAAGCTCGCATGGCTCGTCTACCAGGAAGGCCGGCGCAACGTTTGGGCGGCGGCAAGCTCGGGATTCGCGCCGCGGCAGTTGACCAGGTTTGGCGCCGACGACGGACAGGAGCTGACGGAACTGTGCTGGAGCCCCGACGGTTCCACGCTGGTGTTCGTCCGCGGTCAGGCGGCAAATAGCGCGGGCGAGACCCCCAACCCCACCCACGACCCTGATGGCACCGAAAGGGCGCTCTGGGCCGTCCCGTTTGCGGGCGGACCGGCGCGCAAGCTCGGCAACGGGGACGCGCCCGCCGTATCTCCCACCGGGCAGGTCGCTTTCGTGTCGGACGGCTCGATCCTGAGCGTCGCCCTTTCGGGGGCAGGGGAGCCGAAGCCGCTGTTGCGCGTGCGGGGCCGCAGCAGCAGCCCCGCATGGTCCCCCGACGGCAAGGCGCTCGCTTTCGTGAGCGAGCGCGACGACCACAGCTACATCGTGCTGTTCCGGCCCGAGGGTCGGACCATCGCCTACGTCGCGCCCGGTTTCGACCGCGACCACACGCCGCGGTGGTCGCCCGAAGGCGATCGCATCGCGTTTGTGCGCGAACCGGGCCGGGGCGGGGAACTCCCGGCGCCCGGCGCCGACCGCGTCCCCGAGCCCTGGTCGATCGTGGTCGCCGACGCGCACACGCTGCAGGGCAAAGTCGTGTGGGAGAGCGGACCGGCGCCGGACGAGTCGATCCCGACGCAGGCCGGCGCCGACATTTTGCGCTGGGGCGCGGGGGACAGGCTCGTCTTTCTGTCGGAGCAGGACGGGTGGCTGCACCTCTATTCGATGCCCGCCACCGGGGGAACGCCCGCCCTGCTCACCCCGGGCGCATCCGAGGTCGAACAATCGGCCCTGTCACCCGACCGGGCTACGATCGTCTACTCGTCCAACGCCGGCGATCCCGACCGCCGCCACCTGTGGCGCGTGCCCGTTGCCGGCGGCGCGACCGCCGCGCTGACCGGCGGCGCCTCCATTGAATGGGCTCCCGCGGTGCTCGCCGGCGGCGTGGTGGCGTTTCTGCGCTCCGACGCGCGCCTGCCGGGGATGCCCTACCTGCAGGCGTCGGCATCGGCCCGTCCGGAGCCCATCGCGCCGGACCTGCTGCCGAAAGACTTTCCGGCGCCAGCGCTGGTCATTCCTCAGCCGATCATCCTTCAGGCCGCGGACGGCACGACCGTGCATGGCCAGCTGTTCTCACCCGGGACCGGAACACCACCGGGGAAACTCCCGGGCGTCGGTGTACATGCACGGCGGCCCCGTACGGCAGATGCTGCTCGGGTGGCACTACATGTACTACTACCACAACTGCTACGCGATGAATCAGTACCTGGCGAGCCGCGGCTACGTCGTCTTCAGCGTCAACTACCGCAGCGGCATCGGCTACGGCCGCGCGTTCCGCGAAGCCGCCGGGCGCGGCCCGCGGGGCGCGTCCGAATACCAGGACGTCGTCGCGGCCGGCGCTTATCTGCGCGGCCGCGACGACGTGGACCCGGCCAGAATCGGGCTGTGGGGCGGGTCCTACGGAGGCTATCTCACCGCGCTCGGGCTGGCGCGCAACTCCGACATGTTTGCCGCCGGAGTGGACCTGCACGGTGTCCACGACTGGTCCGTGCGCGCCTTTCGGGCGGGGACGGAATCGCCCGAGGTCGTCAAGAGAGCGCGCGACGCGTCCCCGGTCGCCTCCCTGGACACGTGGACGTCGCCCGTCCTGCTGATGCACGGCGACGACGACCGCAACGTCGCTTTCAGCCAGACCGTCGACCTGGTGCAGAGGCTGCGGGCGCGCAAGATCGATTTCGAGCAGGTCGTGTTCCCCGACGAGGTGCACGATTTCCTACTCCACCGCAACTGGCTGCAGGCCTACGCCGCGGCCGCGGAGTTTTTCGATCGCCGCCTCAAAAGATGAGCGCGGGGCTCGACCCCGCCCCAACGACGATCTACAACCCGGAGTTGTCGGACGAACCACCGGCTGAGCAGGATTTGCGGGCCGCGTCGAGCCGCCGCGGCCCACTCCCGCCGGCCTACAGGACCTCGGTGCCCCGCCCCTGCTGGATCAGCGAGATGTAGGATTCCAGTTCCTTGTTCGTCGCCGGGTCGGTCAGGTCGATCGTGCGCCGGTATTCGGCCGCCATGTACGCCGCCGAGATCAGCCGCGTGATCTCCACGCCGTAGCTCCACGGCAAAAATCCGTTGCGGCCGCACTGGAAGGCTCGGATCGCGTCTTCGATCTCGTCCGGGTAACCGTACAGGTCCGTCTCGTTGTACTGGACGGCGAGCAGCCCGCGCGTCGCAGTCGACTTCTCCAGCGCGACCTCGGCGTTGGCCACCGCGTTCGCTGCCGAATCCCCGATGAAGACGCTCAGGGGCGAGATCAGGGTGTTGAGTTCAAAGGCGTATCCCGGGCCGGTGCCGTCCATGAACAGCCGCAGCCCCTGTTTCTCGAACATCCAGGAATTCGTGAACTGCGATTTGACCTTCTGCCCGGTTTCGGGGTTGCGATAAGTGATCAGGCCGGTGGCGAAGTCCTCCGCGGGATGGCGGGCGTAATCCACCCCCATGTCCTTGAGCAGTTTGTCGCGCCAGTAGGGCTGACCCCACTTGAGCAACGCCACCTCGGCGGTGACGGTCTGCGGCTCGAGGAACGTGAGCCCTTTTCCCTCAGGGGTCAGCAGGTACCAGCCCACCGCGATGCTGTGGCAACCCATGTCGCTCATGACGCCGCCGCCCTGGCGGCGCGGGTCCCAGAACCACCCCTCGTGCGGACCGCCATGCTCTTCCGAACTCCGGGTCAGGGACATCGGCCCCATCGTCTTCTGCACCAGGGCGAGCTGCGCCATCTGGGCGCGCACCGGTTTCATGAACAGCTGGTTTTCGAAATACGCGGTCCGCAGGTTTACGCTGTCGGCAAGTTCCGCGAGGCGACGCGCCTCCGCGACGGTGCGGCCGAGCGGCTTCTCGCAGATGACGCCCTTCAGTTCGGCGCCGGCCCGGACGGCGGCCACGATCTCTTCCACAATGGAGATGCGCGTGAAATTGGGTGCGAAGATCGCGAGCGCATCGACGTGCGGGGCCAGTTCGCCGACGCTGTCGTAAACGACGGGGTTCCCAAGGCCGTAGTCGCGCACCAGGGCGCACAGCGATTCCGCGCCGCGCAGCGCCGTAACACCGCACACCTCTATGCCGCGCACCTGCTTCATGGCCGCTACCTGAAACCGCGCGATGAATCCTGCTCCTATGATTCCCAGCCTGAAAGCCGTAGCCATATATTCCTCCCGAAGGTCGGTTTCCGAAGTGAAACGGGGTGACCCTATCAGAGGCACGCGCCGGCCGTCAATGGAGAGACACCTCCGCCGGTGGTATATTGCGCAAGGGAAGGGTGTGTGGGATGAAATCGGCCGCTCTGATCTGTATTCTGCTTGCGGTTGCGGCGCAGGACGCCGCGCTCCAGGGACGTCTTGTGGTTGAGCCCGGGAAGCCGCCCGTCCTCGAGAGCGGCGGGACGCCTGTCCGGCTGACCAGCGCGCGCCGTTCCATCCGCGACACCCTGCAGGACAGCAGGATTTCCGGCAAGGAATTGAAAGTAATCGGCCGGTCGCAGCCGGACGGGTTGTTCGAAGTCGACGAGTTCTATGTCGTGCGCCCGGACGGAGCCCTGTACCGGCTGGTGTACTTTTGCAGCGTATGCAACATCACGCGGTTCGGCCCCGGGAAGTGCGAGTGCTGCCAGCAGCCGACGGTCCCGACGGAAATCCCCAACACCGACCCGCGCGTCCGGAAGAATTGACCGGTGGGCGAGGCCGGCTCGCCCCCGCCCGGCTGAGCTGCAACCGGGCGAAATCAGGGGAATCCACGGGTTGAGCAAGATCCCGGGCCGCGGCGGGCCGACGCGGCCCACTGGACTCGATCAGTTGTCGCGGAGGATTTCGAGGGGGCGGTGTTTAAGGACGCCGCGGCTGGCGAGCCACCCGGTGACAACGGCCAGGGCCGCGGTGCCGGCCGTGCCGGCCATCAGGGGCGCCCAACGGAACTCAAATTCCGTATCGAGCAGCCTGCCGAGCAGGTAGTAGGCCGCCGCCGCCGCCAGCAGCGCACCGATCAGACCTGCCACCGTGCCCACGACCAGGAATTCGGCGGCATGGATCCGCGCCACCTGTGACCGCGTCGCCCCGAGCGCCTTCAGCAGCACGGCTTCGCGGATCCTCTGGTAGCGCGTAGAGGCGACGCCGGAGACCAGGATGATGACCCCAGCCAGAATGGCGAACAGCGCCACAAATCGGATTATGGCGGCGATTTTGTCGAGGATGCCCTGCACCCTCGACAGGACCTGCCCGACGTCGATGGAGGTGACCGCGGGGAATCCGGCGAACAGGGCGTTCTGCACCGCGGCCACCGCCGCGGGCTGCACCCGCAGGGCGCCCACGTACGACGCCGGCAGCCCGGCCAGCGACCCCGGCGAAAAGATAAACTGGTTGCTGGTGCCCGGCCGTGCGAATTCCGCGTCCCGGATGTTGACCACGGTGCCCCGGATCGTCTGGCCGCTCGACTCGAACTCGAGCGTGCCGCCGACCCGGATTTTGAGGTGGTTCGCGGCATACTGGCCGACGGAAATCAGCGGGGCAGCGAAGGGCGCGCGCCACCATTTTCCCTCGAGGATGCGGCTGTCGGGCGGCTGGTCCTCCGTCCAGGTCAGCACGAACTCGATCCGGAAGTAGCGCTGGTCCGGAGGATCGAGCCCGAGCTGATCCGCCGTCTTGCCGTCGAGGCGCTGCAGCCGCGCGGGGATCGCGGGTATGGGTTCCCCGGGATCCAGGACCCCGGGGAGGGCTCTAACGTAACTCCACAGGGGCGCGCGGTCCCGTTCGGTGACGCCCAGGATGAAGAAATTCGGGAAGTTGGCCGGAGCGCTCCTCACGATCTGCGAGAGCAGGGAAGTCTGGATCAGATAAATCGTCAGCACGAAGGCGACCCCGATCCCCAGCGAGACCAGCACGGCGCCGACATGATTGCCGGGCCGGTAGAGGTTCTTCAGCCCATGGCGCAAGACAAGCGACGAGGGCCGGGGCACGCGCCTGAGCAGCGCCATCAGGAGTCTCCCCGCGAGCGCCAGGACAACGATGGCCGCGGCCAGCCCGCCGATGAAGATAAAACCGCGCGACCAGGAGCCGGCGAGCCAGCTCGCCAGCACGCCGACGCCCGCCAGCAGTGCGACCGATGAAACGAGCGGCGCCGGATCGCGCCACAACCGGCGCAGCGTGGAGTACTGCGTCTCCGGCATCTCCCTCAGGAAGATGCGGGTGGGGCGGATTTTCCGGAGCGCCAGCAGAGGGGGGAGCAGGAACAGGAGGGTAGTCCCCACGCCGATCAGAAACGCCTGCGCCGCGACGCTCGGGGCGAGCTCCAGCCGGGTGGGCAGGTCGACCAGGCCCCTGAGCAGCGGCGGGAACACCCGCTGGACGATATAGCCGAGCCCCACCCCGAGCAGGCTGCCGGCAATCCCGAGCGCCAGCCCCTGGATCAGGTAAATCCGGATGATCTGCGACGAACGCCCGCCGATCGATTTGAGGATGGCGATCGTGTCCAGCTTCTGCTGGAGATACGCGTGCACGCTCGTCGCCACTCCCAGGCCGCCGACGAGCAGCGACATCAAACCGATGAGGCTCAGGAAGTTTCCCATCCGCTCAAGGCCCTGGGACACGGAGGGGTTCGGGGAGCGGTAGTCGGAAATGCGAGCGCGGCGCTCGAGCGCGCTGCGCAGGATCCGGCGGGCGTCGTCGAGTTCAATGTGCGGCGGGAGCCGGAACAGGAATGTCTCCGCGGCCCGGCTGCCGAACTGGATGAGGTGGCTGCGTTGCAGGCCATTGCGCGTGATCAGGATGCGCGGACCGAGCTCCACCCCGGACGCGAGGCGATCCGGTTCGCTCGTGAGCACGGCGGCGAGACGAAAACGGCCATCCCCGACCTGGATCATGCTGCCGACGGACGCGCCGGTCCGGATCAGCAACTCCCGGGTGGCGACGGCGGCGTCGTCGGTCAGGACGGCGGCCAATGCGGCCGAGGGCTCGAGTTCGACGCTGCCGTAGAACGGATACATCGAAGGGTCGACCGCCCGGATGGTCGACAGGACCGGCTGCGAAGCACCGGCCAGGGAGGCCATCGAGAGCGTTTCGGTGACGCGCGTCATGGCGGCGCCGCGCTGCTCCAGCCCTGTCAACGTCCGCATTTCCGCGTCGTTCGGCGCCGAGTTCATCCGCACCGAGAGGTCGGCGGCGATCAGGTCGCGGGCCGAGCGCGCCATCGCGCGGTCGAGCGCCTGGCTGAAGCCCTTTATGC
The DNA here is from genome assembly GCA_963773605.1 of uncultured Acidobacteriota bacterium. Classification (GTDB taxonomy): domain Bacteria; phylum Acidobacteriota; class UBA6911; order UBA6911; family UBA6911; genus CAVZBT01. Next base: position 760,564 of record CAVZBT010000012.1, on the reverse strand, counting down.
CGCTGACGGCGCCGACGCCCAGCGCTATGGCCAGCACCATGAAGGCGAAACGTCGGAGCGCCGGCCGGATCTCCCGCCACGCCATGCGGAGCTCAAATCCCATGTCGTTCCGCCGTCCCGCTGCTCGGCGGGGCCCCGGCCGGGAGAGCCTCGTCCACGATCTGCCCGTCACGCAGCCGGATGATCCGGTCGGTGAGCCGGCTCAGTGCGGGGTCGTGGGTCACGATCACCAGCGTCGTGCCCTGCTGCCGGTTCAGGCTGAGCAGGAGGTCCAGCACGACGGCTCCCGTGGCGCTGTCGAGGTTCCCGGTCGGCTCGTCGGCCAGCAGGATCGACGGGCTGCCCGCGAAAGCGCGCGCCAGGGCCACCCGCTGCTGCTCGCCGCCGGAGAGTTGCGCAGGGTAGTGGGAGCGCCTTTCTGCCAGCCCGACCGCGTCGAGCAGGGCACCGGCCCGCTCCTGGGCCCCGTGGGCGTCCCCCCGCAGTTCCATCGGCAGCATCACGTTCTCCTCGGCCGTGAGGGTGGGGATCAGATTGTAGGACTGGAACACGAAGCCGATTTTCCGGCCCCGCAGCAGGGCCAGCTGATCCTCGTTCATTGCCGAAATCTCTTCGCCGTCGAGCCTGATCGAGCCCCCGGTGGGGACGTCCAGGCCGGCGAGCAGGCCGAGCAGCGTGCTCTTGCCGCTGCCGGACGGCCCCTCGATGGCGACCACTTCCTTCGCACGCACGGTCAGATCTATGCCCCGCAGGACGCGGACCTCGTGCGAGCCCGAGACGAGGGTTTTGGTGAGATTCCTGACCTCGATCATCCGATGTTCTCCAAGGTGAAGCTGTAATCATAGCACCGGCCAAAGGAGAGGTGGGTCAAGGGATGCCGCCCGGCCGGTGATTCATACAGCGGGTCACCCGCTGTATGAACTGCGGTGCCTTTCCGGGTCGTACTGGATCGGCCGTCAGGGAACAAACGCATCCCGAAAAAACAAAGCATGCTGGGCGCCGCACCTATCCGGGTCCGACCGTGTCCTTCGGTGTCTTGCGCCGAAGATGCGTATAAAGGTCAGGCGAGCTGCCGCACTCCAGGTTGCGCTGTGTCACTATGCCGCGATTCCGGCGGTGAAGGGCGGCGCCAAGGCGCCGCCCGGGAAAGCGGCGTCGAGCCGCCGCACTCCAAATTGCGCTGTTTCACCACGGCTCCCATGGCCGACGCCATGGCGCCCGTTGCCCTGTTCTGCACAGTTCCGCACTCAGCTTCCCTTTGCCTCTTGATCCATTGCCCCCCGGCCTCTAAAGTTGGCGAGCGAAGGGAACTGAGTTCCAGCCTCCGGGCAGAATTCGAGGACGGCGTGCATGTGAGGGGTTTGGGAGTTGCGGAAACGGCGGGCGCCCTGCTGCTGATTGCCGCGCTGTGCTGCGCCGCCGCGGGGTGTGGTTCGGGCGCGTCGGAACCGCCGGCGCAGCCCGCGCGGCAGGCCGCCGGGCGGGCGCCGGCCCCGCCGGATCGTGCACCGGACGGTCGCCCGGCCATCGTCGCGCTCGGCGACAGCCTGACCGCCGGGATGGGCGTGGACTCGTCGAGCAGCTACCCTGCGAGGCTTCAGGCCAAACTGGACGCGGCCGGCTACCGGTACCGCGTGGTGAATGCCGGAGTCAGCGGCGACACCTCGGCCCAGGGATTGAACAGGCTCGCAGTAGTGCGCGCGCTCAAGCCCAGGATCGTCATCGTGGCACTTGGCGCCAACGACGGGCTGCGCGGCATTCCGGTCGCCAGCACGCGCCAGAACCTGGATGAGATTATCACGACCCTGAAGCAGGATGGGGCCGACGTGGTCCTGGCCGGCATCGAACTGCCGCCGAATTACGGCCCGCAGTACACCGGTGCGTTCCGCCGGATGTATGCCGAGCTCGCCCGTCAGCACCGCGTGCCGTTCCTGCCGTTTCTCCTCGAGGGTGTCGGCGGCCACGCAGAACTGAACCAGGAGGACGGCGTTCACCCAACCGCGCGCGGCTACGAAATCGTCGCCGAGAACGTTTGGAGGGTCCTCAAGCCCATGCTCCGCCGCCCAGCCTGAAAGGGGCGAACCCGATCAACATCCCGGGCGTGGAGACGGGGTGGGATACGGCTGCCTTCGCCGCGGGCGTGGCTGCGACCGAGGTCGCCCGAGCGGTCAGCTCAGTTTCTTCGGGCTGACCTTGTTCAGCTCGTTCAGCAGGATCTGGACGTCTTTCGGCGGGTTCTCGGCCGGCCGGAGGAGAAGATCGCGCGGCGCCGTCTCCTTGCCGTACAGGACGAAGTTCGCGTCGTTGTCGGGTCGCACCGCCTCGCCTTTGAGCGCCAGGCCCCCGAACAAGCCACGGCTGCGTGAGTACGCGAGGATTTTTGCCGTCAGCCATGCGTCCGTTTGCGCCGCAGCCGTCCGCCCGACCGGCCCGGCAGCCACCGATGCGTCTCCGCCCAGGGTGAACTTGCTGTCCAGGAGGCTGTCGAGGCCGTTGATATTCATCACGACCAGGACGAGGTCGACCGCCTGCGCGCCGATCTGCAGCCCGAAACTCCCGCCACCGAGCAGCAGCATCGACGGCGCGCTCCAGGGCCCTGCGCCGCGGTTGGTCCGGCAGGTAATCAGGCCCTTGCCGTAGTTGCCGCCGATCATGAAGCCCCCTTTTTTCATGGACGGAATCACCGCGACGCACATGCACTTGTCCAGCAGGTCCTGCGGTATTCCGCTTTCCCGGATCCCCATGATCTCCCTGAGCACGACAGCCGATTTGACCACCCGGTCGCCCACCTCGCTGCCCAGCGCCGTCGAGCACAGCAGGCCGCCTGCCACCGCCACAAGCCACAGCCGCTTCATAAATACCCCTCCCCGAAAACCGGTTCCGTTCATTAGTTGATGCGAGTGCCAAGAGTACCATACTCATAGATGCCTGAGGGCACCCGGATGGTCTTAAGAATTAGCGGAAAAACGCCGGCCGGCCGGCCCGCCCGCGCCCCGGGCGGCGGCCCCAGAAACTGTTACGAAGCTGGATTTCATAATCGCAAATGTGCTAAAGAATAACCCGCAACAGCTTCGTTCGGGTGGCGGGGGCTGTGCGCTGACCTGGCAAAGCGTCTCGGCCTGTCGACATCGAGTAGCTTGGGAGGGGGTGGGATGAGGACGATCAGCAAGGCCAAATCTTACCTGCGCGAGTTCCGCTTTCTGGCGAAGGGGCTGATGTCCACGGATCACCCCGTGCTCGCGCACGTGATCCCGATGCGGCGCTGCAATCTGTCGTGCGCTTACTGCAATGAGTATGATCGGGTCTCACCGCCGGTGCCGCTTGAAACGATGTACGGGCGGCTGGACAAGCTGGCGCAACTGGGGACGGCGGCCGTGATCATCAGCGGCGGCGAGCCGCTGCTGCACCCGGACCTGGACCGGATCATCGCGCGGATCCGCCGCCACGGGATGCTGGCCGCCCTGATCTCGAACTGTTACCTGCTGACGCGCGACCGGATCCGGGAGCTGAACGAGGCCGGGCTGGAGTACCTGCAGATCAGCATAGACAACGTCACGCCCGACGAGGTTTCCAAGAAGAGCCTATCGCTGCTCGACAGGAAACTCGTCTGGCTGTCCGAGCTGGCCGACTTCAAGGTGAACGTTAATTCCGTGATCGGGGGCGGCATCAGGACGCCGGAAGACGCGCTGACGATCGGGGCGAGGGCGGTGGCGCTCGGCTTCACCGCGTCGCTCGGGATCATCCACGACCAGTCGGGGACCCTCAAGCCGCTCGCGGGCATCGAGCGCGAGATTTACTTCCGGATGAAGACGTTCGGCAAGCGGGGCTACACGCGCCTGAACTATTTCCAGGATCACCTCGTCGACGGCAAGCCCAATAACTGGCGTTGCCGTGCCGGCGCGCGCTACCTCTACATCTGCGAGGATGGCCTGGTGCACTACTGCTCGCAGCAGAGGGGCTACCCGGGAATCCCGCTCGAGAAGTACTCGGTCGAGGACATCCGGCGCGAGTATCGGACGAAAAAGGCCTGCGCCGACTACTGCACCATCGCCTGCGTGCACCAGGTCGCCACGTTCGATTTCTGGCGCGACCCGCAAAACGTTTCCGTCAAAGGCAAGGTGCGGGAAGAAGCCGTCCACGCCATCCAGATGCTTTATCAGATCGATTAGTTTTTCCGGAGCTTGGCAGTCCGTCCATCGAGATCAATACCCTGGAGACTCTCAATATCCTCGGGAATCCCGATGTGTACACCGACGGAACGGCTTTGCTCGCCACCGGCTTTTTCGCCAAACTCTGGATCTGGAAATCGCTTCCGCAAACAAGCGGGCAGGCTCCCGACGTCAAGATGGATCTTGACTTTGGACCGGTCGGACTCGGTTTGCACGATGGGAAACCGGTAGTCGGAAGGTGTTGGGCGGGCCAGATGCAGGGGACAAAATCGCCGTGTGGAATTCCTACCCCCTGAATGGCGAAGCGCCATTGACTCTGCAAGGTGGAGACGATCCCACCTCGGGGTCCGGGTGGGGCAGCAAACGGCGGGGTCGTAAGCCTTCGTCTTGACCGCCGGGTCAGCGCCGGGGGGCGTGGTTGCGGATGCTGACCAGGACCGACTCGAGCGATTCCTTCGGGGTCGAGCGAATGTAGCTGCTGACCCCGGGAATGAACTTGACCACGGTGGGGATGTCGCGGCTCAGGCTTGCCGACTCGCATTCGACGATGACGCCCTCGGCCGTCTGTTCGAACCTCCACCAGCTCACGAGCCGCCACAGGAAGCCCCGATCGTTGCCGGGGGGCTTTTCGCGTTCCTGGGGCGTGCCCGGGTTTTCTACCTCGGCGATTTTGGTCGCGACGCTGCGACTCGACACCCGGGTGGGGCTGTGTTGCTGGTAGGTGCACTCCTGTTCGCTGTTATAGTGGGCGGTGACGAAGGCCTTTGTCCGCCGCAGGCGAAAATAGAATTTGAAGGTCTCGCCCTTCCTGGACAGGAGCTCTGATTTTTCGACGTCGGAGAATTTCCCCGCGTGGTGCCCATAATCCTGCAGGAAGGGGAGGAGTTCGGGCAGGCGGGCGTTCGGTATCAGGATCGCGCCCCACCAGTGATGTATCTCACCATCGGGCACCTCGAGACGCTGTCCAGGGGGCACGACGGCGGTGGCGGGGACGTGGCGCACGACGATGCCCCCCTTGGAGAGCTCCCGGCGGACCTCCTGCTGCTCCTTGGGCGCCAGGAACTCCTCGAGCAGGAAGCGGCCGCGGTCGGCCAGTTCCCGGTCGACTCTCTTGTTTGCCCAGTCGTAGTAGCGGTTCCAGCTCTTTTCCGTGTCGGGCGTGAGGACGGCGGCGAGGGCGTCATACTGGGCCGCCCGCACTGCCACAGTGAGCGACAGCAGGAGCCACAGCGCCATGACGTGGTGTGATGTCGGTCTGGTCATTCTTCGGAGCGCTGGCGGGATTTCCCTGAGCGCTCTCTCCGCTCGCAGAAATCTTTCAGTTCAAGCAGGACCGTGTTCCAGCCCTCGTCGAGGATGGAGCGGACCTCGGCATCCGCCGCGGCGGAGTGGTCCTCGTCCCGCATGATCACCTCGGTATCGCGCTGCCGGGTCGTCCGGATCGCATAGGTGATCCTGTGGTGGGCGTTGTCGGGATCCGGGCCGCAGCCGTCGTCGATCCAAAGCAGTTCGACCGCCAGATGCGGCTCGATGCGGGTGTAGACGGCGCGTCCGCGCCGGCCGGCTTTCCCGTGCCTCCAGTAGGCCGACAACTCGCCTCCGACACGCGGGTCGGAGCTGGCGCGATCGCAGAACCACCGGACGAGATCGTGCGCGTCGGTCAGCGCCTGGTACACGATCGCACGGCTCGCCTTGATCAGCACGTGCTTCTCGATCCTGCTGTCCGCCGGCTGGGTTTCTGGGGCCATCAGGACCTAACGATACCACACATCTGAAGGGTTTTGCGGCTCAGCGCGGGCCCGGGATCAGTTTGCGTATGAGCGCAGACTGGGCGGAATCGGGCTCGAGCCGGAGCGACTCGCGCAGGTGTTCCAGGGCCGCGTTCCGGTTCCCCTCCTGCAGGTAGTACCGCCCGAGCTGGTAGTGGGCGCGGCTGCTTCCGGGTTGAGTTCGAGCGCGCGCTGGATGCATTCCAGGAACCGGACCTGCTCCCCCACCGCCTGGTACGCGGTCGCCAGATTCATCAACAGCACAGCGTTGTCTTCGGTAAAGAGGCGACGGGCGGTTTCGCCGGCCTCGATGGCTTCCGGATATCGATGGAGGTTCATGAGCGGGACCAGCAGGTTTGCGGAGGCGGCCCCGTACTCCGGCCGGATCTCGAGCGCCCGCCTGTACTCCCGGATGGCCGACGCGGAATCGCCGGCGCGCACGAAGGCATCTCCGAGCCAGAGGCGCACCTTCACATTCTCGGGCGCCGAAGCTGCGGCGGACCCGAAAAGGGATAAATCACTCCTCCAGTCCGGCAGGTGGACCGAAGTCACGGCCGAGAGGGCGAGGGCCGGGAGGAGCAGGGCGGCCAACGCGGCCTTCGGGATCGGGCTGGACCGTTCGGCGATCCCCGGCAGGAAGCGCACGCACACGCGTTCGGCCACGGCCGCGATGCCGATGCAGAATGCGGCGGAGGGGAAGTACAGCGTGCGTTCCCCGAATATGGTGCCGATCGCAAAAAACACGTTGGAGGTCGGGGTCACGGCCGTCACGTACCACGCGGAGGCAAACGCCAGGCGCCGCGCCGTCCGGTCGCGGGCGAACCAGAGCAGGACGGCGCCGGCCAGCAGCGCGACGGCGGTGAGACACATCGGGTCGTGCCAGGAGAGCCTCAGCGGCAAGGTGCTGTAGGAGTAGTCCGGCAGCAACCGGTAGGGCACAAGCTGCAGAAACGCGGCGTAAACCTGGTTGGCAGCGGCGTTCACGATCCGCACGGAGGCGGTTTGGTGGGCCAGCGGGTTCTCGACAAACAGCGGTCTGGAGACGAACGACTGCGCCGCTCCGCCGAGGACGGCGACCCGCAGCGCTAGAGAACCCGCACCGGACGCCGCCAGCGCCCACAACCGCCGGTCCCGCGCCAGCTTCTTGATCCTTGCGGCCGGCCCGTCGCTGGTATCGCGCGCCAGCTCCCAGAGGACCAGCACGGCTGGGAGGACGATGACGTGCTCTTTCGAGGCGACCGCGAGGGCGAACAGGACCACGAGCCCGGGTATGCCACGGGAATGTGAGCTCCCGTCCGAATGGCGCATCCAGACCAGTGCGGTCGCGAGCGCGAAGCCACACGACAGCAGTTCGGCGCGCCCGACGATGCCCGCGACGGCTTCGATATGGATGGGGTGGGCGGCGAAGAGCAATCCCGCCAGCGCGGCGGCCCAGCGCGACTGCAGCACGTGCAGCGCCACCCGGTACACGAGCACCGATACCGCCGCGTGCAGGACGACGTTGACCAGGTGGAATCCGGCCGGACCCCCGCCGTGGACGAGGCGCTCGAGGGCGAACGACAGCACCGTGATCGGCCGATACATGCCCCGGGTAGAGCCCAGCCAGTACGGCGAGGCGAGCAGGTTCTTCCACCCCGCCCAAGCCTGGACGGCGGGGTTGCGCGCCACGATCGCCCAGTCGTCGAACGTGAACTCATACCCGATCGACCGCAGGTACACCAGGGTCGACACCAGGATGATGCTCCAGAGAATGACCCCTTCCGGCCGGGGCGGGACAGCACGCTCGGTCCGGCGCCGCATCGATCGTTCCTTTCCGTTTGTGCCGCGCAGCATACTGGAAGACAGAAGCCGGAAGCCAGCGGGAATCCACGAATGGGATGCGCCGGCGGCTTCCGGCTTCTGCCTTCCGGCTTCTGTCTGCTTGCTTTATGCTTTCTCTAATGCCATTCTGGCACCGCTCTCAAACTCCAACGAGGCTGACGATGCGCGGACGAATTCCGATCCTGGTGTTTCTGGTTGCGCTTTTCCTGCTGGTCGGGGGCCTGACATTTGCCGTCGATCTGTATTTTGACTGGCTCTGGTTTGTGGAGCTGGGCAAGAGCGTGATCTTCACGACCACGCTGTATGCGAAGAGCACCGTCGGGGCGGTCACGTTGGCCGTGACCTTCGTTTTCCTGTACCTGAACCTCTGGCACGCGAACCGCGGGCCGGGACTGATCCAGATCGGGATCCCGACGCCGACGGGGCAGATCACGGCCTACACACTTCCTCCGGACAAGATTCGGAAGGGGGCCGGCCTGCTGTCCCTGGTGGTGGCCCTGTTCATGGCGGTGCGCGAGGCCGACAGCTGGGAGCTTTTCTGGCGCTGGCTGCACCGGGTGCCTTTCGGAAGTGCGGACCCTGTGTTTGGTCGCGACATCTCCTTCTACTTCTTCTCGCTGCCCGTGCTGGCCGAGTGCGTCCGTTTCGGCATGCTGCTCGTCTTCCTCGCGGCGGCCGGCGCGCTCGTTCTGTACCATTTCAAGGGGGTCCTGGCTTCGGGGGGAATCCGCAGTTTCGGCAGGCGCGGCCGCGTTGCGGTGCACGTCTCGATACTGGCAGCGCTGTTTTTCCTCCTGCTTGCGTTTGACGCCTACCTCGACCGTTTCCAGATCCTGTATGCCAACCACGGACCCATGTTCGGCGCCACCTATGCCGACCTGCACGCGCGAGCTCCCGATGCTCTCGGTCCTGGCCGTGGCCGCGCTGGCTCGGCGCGCTGCTCTGGATCTACAACGCCCTGACCCCGAGCAACCGTGGCGCGATCGCGGCGGTAGTGCTCTACGTCGTGGTCCTGGTTGTCGGCAACCTCTATCCCGCGCTGCTGCAGAAGTTCGTGGTTGCGCCGAACGAGCTGGTCAAGGAGACGCCGTAGATCCAGCACAACATCGCGCGACCCGGCAGGGCTTCGGGCTCGACGCGGTCGAGGAGCGGAACATGTCGGGCGACAAGGCGCTTTCCCCGCAGGACATCGAGAAGAACGCCGCGACCATCAGGAACATCCGGCTCTGGGATCACCAGCCGCTGCTGGACACCTTCAGCCAGATCCAGGAGATCCGCACCTACTACGACTTCACCTCGGTCGACAACGACCGCTACGTGGTCAACGGCGAACCGCGCAGACCATGCTCTCCCCGCGCGAGCTCACCTCGACGAGCATCCCGAGCGAAACTGGATCAACGAGACCTGACCTTCACCCACGGCTACGGGCTGACGCTCGGGCCGGTCAACCGCGTGACCACCGAAGGGCTGCCGGTGCTGCTGGTGAAGGACATCCCGCCGGTCTCGCAGCTCCCGCAGCTGAAGATCACGCGGCCCGAGATCTACTACGGCGAGCTCTCGAGCGGCTACGTCATCGTCAACACGAGACAGAAGGAGTTCGACTACCCGGCGGGCGAGGAGAACGTCTTCACGGCCTACCAGGGCAACGGGGGCGTCGCCGATCGACTCCCTGGTGCGGAAGCTGCTGTTCGCGGTCTACTTCGGGATCGAACATCCTGCTCTCGCCGCTGCTGAAGCCGACGAGCCGGGTCCTCTATCACCGCGACCTCAAGACGAGGCTGGGCCGGGTGGCTCCGTTCCTGATGCTCGACAGGACCCGTACATGGTGGTCTCGAGACGGGCAGCTGTTCTGGATCTACGACGCCTACACGGTCAGCGACCGCTACCCGTACTCGCCGCCGACGCCGCGGCGTCAACTACATCCGGAACTCCGTGAAGATCGTCGTCGACGCCTACGACGGGAGCGTCGACTTCTACATCGCCGACCCGGAGGACCCGATCATCAAGGTCTACCAGGGGATCTTCCCCGGCGTGTTCCGCCCGATGTCGGAGATCCCGCCGGACCTGCGCGCGCACCTCCGCTACCCGCTGGACATCTTCGGGGTCCAGACCGACGTCTACTCGACCTACCACATGGAGCCCGCAGATCTTCTACAACCAGGAGGACCTGTGGGAGATCCCGGTCATGGGCGCGGGCGGCGCGCGAGAAGGCGATGTCCCCGTACTACACGATCATGAGGCTGCCGGGGGAGAAGCAGGAGGAGTTCATCCTGATGCTCCCCTTCAACCCGAAGAACAAGGACAACCTCTCGGCCTGGATGGTCGCGCGCAGCGACGGCGAGAACTACGGGAAGCTGGTCGTCTACCGCTTCCCGAAGGAGCGGCTGGTCTACGGGCCGAAGCAGATCGTGGCGCGGATCAACCAGGACACCGAGATCTCGCGGCAGGTCTCGCTCTGGGACCAGCGCGGCTCGCAGGTCATGCAGGGCACGCTGCTGGTCATCCCGATCGAGAACTCGCTGATCTACGTCCAGCCGCTGTACCTGCGCGCCGAGACCGGCAAGATCCCGGAACTCAAGCGGGTGATCGTGGCCTACGAGAACAAGATCGCGATGGAGGAGACGCTCGAGCGGGCGATCGAGCGGATCTTCAGCGCCGGGACGGACGGCGCCACGCCGGCGCGGGAGACCGCACAACCGGCGGTGACGACGGCTCCCGGGGCGGCGCCTCCCCAGCCGGCTGCGGGTGCGGCCGGCCTGGCGCGCCAGGCCCGCGAGACCTACGACCGGGCGGTGCAGGCGCAGCGCCAGGGAGACTGGGCGCGCTACGGCGAGGAACTCCGCAACCTCGGCGCGATTCTCGAACAGATGCAGCGCGGCGCCGCGCAGCCGAAACCGGAGAATCCGAACAGGTAAAGAGGAGTCTCATGGCAGGCTCGCAGTCCTTCGACATCACTTCAGGGTGCGACCTCCAGGAGGTCGACAACGCCGTCAACCAGGCGCGCAAGGAGTTCATCCAGCGCTACGATTTCAAGGGCGCGAAGGTTGCGGTCGATTACGACCGGGTGGGCAAGAAGATCGTCCTGCACGGTCCCGACGAGTTCAAGCTCAAGGCGATGTGGGAAGTGCTCCAGGAGAAGCTGGTGCGCCGCAAGGTCCCGGTGCGGAACCTGCAGCTCGGCAAGGTGCTGCCGGCCGCCTCCGGGAACGTCATCGCAGGACATCACGCTGCAGCAGGGGATTCCCGATCGAGACGGCGCGCGCGATCGTGAAGTTTATCAAGGAGCGGAAAATCCGGCGCGTCCAGGCCGAGATCCAGGCCGACCAGGTGCGCGTTTCCTCGCCTTCGCGGGACGATCTCCAGACGGTCATGCGGCAGCTGCGGGAGCAGGACTTCGGCCTCGAGCTGAACTTTGGCAACTACCGCACGATCTGAAGCGCAAGGGGCTTCTTGGAGTGCGGTGCTTCGGCACCGCTTTTCCGGGACCGTGCTGGATCGATCGGGACCAGCCCAAGGTCGGCGCCCGGGCGCCGACCGCAAAGCCGCTGGCCGCGATCCTGCCGGAGCGATTCCATGATCTCCTCGAGAGCCTCGCGCGATGGGCCCACGCGGTCGGGGGCTTGTCGGGTTTGGGTTTTTTGGAGTGCGGTGCCTCGGCACCGCTTTTCCGGGACCGTGCTGGATCGATCGGGACCAGCCCAAGGTCGGCGCCTGGGCGCCGACCGCAAAGCGGCGTCGAGCCAGTCGAGCCGCCGCACTCCAAAGTGCGTTCACACTTCGCTGCGTCCTACCGGAGCGATTCCATGATCTCCTCGAGAGCCTCGCGCGATGGGCGCACGCGGTCGGGAAGGAGCGAGCAGAGCGGCTCGTCGTGCATGTTCAGCACGTCCGTGAAATCCGGCTTGTCGGGTTCGACGTAGAGCAGCCCGGTCAGGAACTCCCCTTTGGCGTTGGCGTCGCGGATCAGGCGGAGCGCGTCGGGTTTGCTCCGGGCATTGTAGTCCCGCTCGAGTTTCCTGAGGGTGATCCGGGAGCCGTCGTGCATTTCCACGACCTCGGTGGTGCCCGGTTCGTATTCGACGGTGATCTGTTCGTAAAAGGGCACGAACCCGATCTCGTGCAGCAGTTCTTCGCTCTCCTTCGCGTACTTGTAGCTCTTCGTGGACCCCTCGTGGTTGTTGAAGGTGACGCACGGGGAGATGACGTCGAGAAACGCGGTGCCGCGGTGCGCGAGCGCGCCCTGCAGCAGCGCGACCAGCTGCTTCGGGTCGCCCGCGAAGGAGCGCGCCACGTAGCCGCAGCCCAGCTCGATGGCCAGCACGCAGCAGTCGATCGCGGGGAGGTCGTTCACGACCCCCGTCTTCAGGTGTGAGCCGAAGTCCGCCGTCGCGGAGAACTGCCCCTTGGTGAGCCCGTAGACGCCGTTGTTCTCCATGATGTAGATCATCGGCACGTTGCGGCGCAGCAGGTGGACGAACTGGCCGATCCCGATCGAGGCCGTGTCGCCGTCGCCGCTCACCCCGATGGCGACGAGGTGGCGGTTGGCCAGGAGGGCGCCGGTGCCGATGGCCGGCATGCGCCCGTGGACGGCGTTGAAGCCGTGCGCCCGGCTCAGGAAGTACGCCGGGGTCTTCGACGAGCAGCCGATGCCCGACAGCTTGACGACCCGGTGCGGTTCGACCCCGTATTCGAAGAACGCCTTGATGATCTGGCTTGTGATGGCGTCGTGACCGCACCCGGCGCAGAGCGTCGAGTCCTTGCCCTTGTAGTCCTGCAGCACCAGGCCGAGGCGGTTCGTTCCCTTGGGGCGCGGGGGTTGTGCAGCGGTGGACATACTTACTCTGACTCCTTTTCCTGCGACACGATCGAATCGGTGACGAAGCGGGCGTCGATGGGGATCCCGTTGTAGTGAAGAACGGATCGCAGCCTGACGGCGGCTTCCGGGCAATCGAGCGGTCAGGATGGCCGCCATCTGCGCGTCCCGGTTCTGTTCGACGACGTAGATGCGCTTGTGGCGGGCGAGGAACTCGCCAACCGCCGGTGACAGGGGCAGCGCGCGTATCCGCAGATAATCGGCCTCGATTCCCTGCTCGGCCCGCAGTTGGTCACGGCACTCCCCGATGGCGTGGTGGGTCGTGCCGTAGGCGACGATGCCGATCTCGCCCCCGTCCGTCTTCGATCAGGGGCGGGGGCACGGCGTGTCGGGCGCCTTCGATCTTGCGCGCGAGCCGCTTCATCAGGTTGAGGTAGTCGTCCGTCCGCTCGGTGTATTCCGCGTGCTCGTTGTGCCCGCTCCCGCGGGTGAAGTAGGCGGCCGCCGGGTGGTTCGTCCCCGGCAGCGTGCGGTATGGGATGCCGTCGCCGTCGACGTCCAGGTAACGCGAGAACTTGCCCAACCGGTCCAGTTCCTCGGCCGACAGCACCTTGCCGCGATCGATCGGGATGTCGTCCGGGTACTGGAACGGATCCGACATCCAGCTGTTCATGCCGAGGTCGAGGTCGCTGAGGCAGAAAACCATCGTCTGGAATTTCTCGGCGAGGTTGAAGGCCTCCTGCGCGAACCGGAAGCATTCCTCCACGGTGGCGGGGAGGAGCACGAGGTGTTTCGTGTCGCCGTGGCTGAGGACGTAGGTCGAGAGGATGTCTCCCTGGCTGGTGCGGGTCGGCAGGCCCGTCGAGGGGCCGACGCGCTGGACGTCCCAGATGACGCCCGGGATCTCGGCGAAGTACGAGAGCCCGATGAACTCGGACATCAGCGAAATGCCGGGGCCCGAGGTTGAGGTCATGGCGCGCGCCCCGGCCCAGCCTGCCCCGACGACCATGCCCACCGCGGCAAGCTCGTCCTCGGCCTGGACGATCGCAAAGGTGGCTTTGCCGGTCTTCGGGTCGATCCGGTACCGCTTCATGTAATCGATCATCTGCTCGACGAGCGACGTCGACGGCGTAATCGGATACCAGGTCACGACCGTGCACCCGCCGAACATGGCCCCGAGCGCGGCTGCGGCGTTTCCGTCGACGATAATCTTGCCGCGGGTCCGATCCATGCGCTCGACCCGGTAGCGGTCGGTCTTGACGAGGCGGTCCCGGGCATACTCCATCCCGATCCTTACGGCCTGCACATTGATCTCGGCCGCCTTCGCCTTGGACTTGAACTGCTTGCTGATCGCCTTCTCGACTTCACCGGGATCGATGGACAACAGCTCCGCCATGACCCCGACATAGACCATGTTGGCCAGCAGCTTGCGGAGGCGCGCATCGGTCGCGACCTGGCCGGCCAGCTTGCTGAAGGGGACCTCGTAGTAGCTGATGTCGTCGCGGATGCCATTGAGCCGGAAGCTCTCGTCGGCCAGCAGAACCCCTCCGGGCTGCACCGCCATCGCATCCTCGCGTGCCGTCTGCGCGTTCAGTGCGACCATGAAATCGATCTCGGCCTTCCGCGCGACGTAGCCGTGCCTGCTGGCCCGGATCGTGAACCACGTGGGGAGGCCCGCGATGTTCGAGGGGAACAGGTTCTTCCCGCTCACCGGGATTCCCATCTGAAACACCGAGCGCAGCAGCACCATGTTCGCCGACTGGCTGCCGGACCCGTTCACGGTGGCGACCTGGATGCTGAAATCGTTGACGATCGGTGCGCGCACGTCCGTGCTGTCTGTTTCCACGGTCACGGCTGTGTCTGGGTTGTCCAAGGCTTTACGTCTCCAGTGCAAGATGGGTAATCATCCCGAGAGCGAAAATTCTACCACCGATCCCCGACGGTTTTTTAGCTGGAATTTGCAGTGGGGCCGCGTCGGCGCGGTGCGGCCCGGAGTTCTGCTCAGCCGGCGGAGCGCTCGTCTGTTCCCGGTTGCAGCCCGTTTGCCGGCCGGGCCGACCCGCGCCCACCTGGTCCGGCGCGGCGCCGGGATTCTGCTCAGCCGGTGGAGTACCCGGCCTGCTCCCGGTGGGAGCCACCGCGTCCCGCACGCCATTTCGGCCGGGAAGGTCGGCGCCGATGATAGAATACGGCGCGGGAGGGTATTTTGATCGAGATCGACGGACTCACCAAGATCTACGGGTCGCTCAGCGCGGTGACGGACCTCTCGTTCGCCGTCGAGCCCGGAGAGGTGCTCGGGCTGGTCGGGCCGAACGGCGCCGGCAAGACGACTACGCTGCGGTGCATCGTCGGCATAATTCCGCCGACGCGGGGCCGTATCCGGATTTTGGGGCACTCGCTGACCGACGACCCGGTCGACGCGAAGCGTCAGATCTCGTTCATGCCGGACGAGCCCCGTCTGTTCGACTACCTCACCGTCTTCGAGCACCTGCAGTTCACCGCGCGCATCTACCGCGTGACCGATTTCGAGCGCGGCGCGGCGGCGCTGCTGCAGGAGCTCGAGCTGGCCGACAAGCGCGATGCTCTTCCTGCGGAACTGTCGCGGGGCATGAAGCAGAAGCTGGTGATCGCCTGCGGCCTGCTGCACGCACCGAAGGCGCTGCTCTTCGACGAACCGCTTACCGGGCTCGACCCGCTCGGCATACGCCGGATGAAATCCACCATCGTGCGCCGCGCGCGGGAGGGGGCCTCCGTGATCATCAGCTCGCATCTGCTGCACCTGGTCGAGGAGCTGTGCGACCGGGTGCTCATCCTGAAGGCGGGCCGCAAGATCATACACGGCTCCCTGGACGACATCACGCGCAGCCTCCCGGAACTGCGGGGGGACGAGAACCTCGAGGAGATCTTCCTGCGCATGACCGGGGACACAGGGCAGGAGGCCGTGCCGCAGTGACCCGCGCCTTCCTCTTCTTTCTGTATCGCACCTTCAGGAACCGCGTCGTCGTGCGGGTGAAGAGGTTGCGGCGGCCGAAGTACCTTGTCTCGGCGCTGGCCGGAGTGGCGTACCTCTACGTGGCTTTTCTGCGGCAGTTCCTGTCCGGTCCCCGGGCGGGGAGGGCTCCTCAGCTCCCGCCGGATCTGAACCTGCTCGCTCCGGCGGAAATCCTGTTTGCCCTGCTTCTGCTCTTCCTTGTGATCGGGCCCTGGTTGTCGTTCGCGAGGCCGAGCGCGCTCTTCTTCACCGAAGCCGAGATCCAGTTCCTTTTTCCGGCCCCGATATCCCGTCGTGCTCTGCTACGGTACCGTATCGCGCGCGGTCAGGTGGCGATCCTGTTCGGGGTGCTGGTCTCCATCGTGGTCTTCTCGCGGCCGCAGCTCGTGCCGCACCGGCTGTTTCTGTTTGTGACGGTCTGGGTCGTGTACTCGTTCCTCGCCCTGTATCGGATGGGTGACATCGCTCGCAAAGACCAGCCTGGCCGAACACGGGACGGCCGGCCTGCGGCGCCAGCTGTGGGTGCTCGGGTTCGTCCTGGCGCTGGTTGGCGCCGTCGTGGTGTGGCTGAGGTGGTTCATTCCGTCGCCCCTGCAGGTGGCGGGGTCGACCCCGGCCGATATGCTGGCTTGGCTGCAACCGGGTCGCCGAGACCGGACCGGCGTACTTTCTCCTGCTTCCGTGCCGCGCGCTCATCCGCCCCGCCCTCGCCCCGGACCTGGGCCAATTTGTGCTGCGCCTCATTCCCGCGCTGGGGATTCTCGCGCTCGCCTACGCCTGGGTCTTGAACAGCCATGCCCGGTTTGAAGAGGCCTCGCTCGCCCGCGCCGAGACGGTCGCGCGCCAGCTCGAGGCGGCGCGTTCCGGCGTCGTGCCGAGACGTTCCGCCAAGACGCCGCTCGTTCCTTTCCGCCTGGTTCCCGACGGCCCGGCGCACTCCGCCTTCCTCTGGAAAAACCTCATCTCGGTCGGGCGGGTAAACCCGTGGCGCCTGATTGTCGTGCTTTCGGTCCTGGCGCTGGCGATAGGGCTTTCTTCGATGACCCGGCAGAGCCTGCTGATGATCGCGGGAGGTATGGCGGCGGGGATTGCCGCGTTTCTGACGCTGCTGGGTCCGGTGATCCTGCGCAACGATCTGAGAATGGATCTGCTGCATCTGAACGTGATCAAAACCTATCCGATCCCGGGGTGGCGGATCGTTCTGGGCGAGGTGCTGGCGCCCGCGGCGGTTCTCACGGCGGCGGAGTGGCTCCTGGTCCTGATCGCGGCGGCGACCCTGACGGAGCTGGGGCGCGGACCCTGGGCGCCTTCGCAGAGGTTTGCCTTTTGTCTGGGCGCGATGATGCTCCTCCCCTGTTTCAGCCTGATGGCGCTCCTTGTGCAGAATGGCGCGGCCTTGGTCATTCCGGGCTGGATACAGCTCGGGCGGACGCAGCAGCGCGGCATCGAGGCCATGGGGCAGCGCCTGATCACGATGGTCGCCACGATCGTGGTACTCGCCGTCGCCGTGATTCCCGCAGCCGCCGTCTTCGCCGCCGCGTATTTTCCGGGGTCGTGGTTTCTGGGTTATGCCGCCGTACCCCTGGCGGCATCCGTGGCGTGCGGCGCGCTCCTGGTCGAAGCCGCCTCCGTCATCGCCTGGCTCGGCCGCCTGTTTGACAGACTCGACCCCTCGGCCGAGCTGTTCGAAACGTGACGCGCGTCGACAACGCCGCAGACGCGGCGGCAGGCCCGGAATCCTCGCTCTACGGCCCGGCAGCGGGAACGAACTCGGCCACGACAGGAGCGTGGTCGCTCGTGCCGAATTGCGCAAGCACGGTGCACGTGGAGGCGCGCCCGGCGAGCGAACGGCTGGCCAGCACATAATCGAGGCGCCAGCCGATGTTTCGCTGACGCAGGTTGCGCCAGGGGGCCCACCAGGTAAAAAGATTCTCGTTGCCTGGATCGAGCGCGCGGCCGACGTCGACCAGTCCCCTCGAAAGGATCCGCTCGAACAGTTCCCGCTCCTCAGGGAGCTGCCCGATGGCGCCGGGTTTCCGCTCCTTGGGGTGAACGTCCATTTCGGTGCGGGCGATGTTGATATCCCCGCAGAGGATTAGCTCCAGCCCGGAGTCGTGCGTCTCCGCGACGTAGCGTTCCATCGCTTCGAGGAAGCGGATTTTCGCCGCGAAGTCTTTGCCCCCGTTCGGCACATACACCGACCCCAATACCAGGTTGCCGACCCGGGCCGTGACAATGCGAGTCTCGTGGTCAAACGCGGGATGCGTGAAGTCGGGCCGGTCGCCTGCGCAGGAGTCCTTGCGTATGTGCAGCCCGACCCCGGAGTAGGCGCGCTCGCCGTGCCAGTGGCACCAGTAGTCCGGCATCTCGCATAAAGCGGACGGCACCTGGGAGACGGCTGCCTTGATTTCCTGTAAACACACCACATCCGGCCGGTCGCGCCCGACCCACTCGATGAACTGGTTTTCCCGCGCGCGAATGCCGTTGACGTTCCATGTCGCGATCTTCATGCGCTCCTCTCCCGCTCCGCTGCGACCGACAGTTTAGCACCACGGGGCAGGAATCCGCAGCGACCCGTGGATCCTGCTCAATCTATGGATTGCTCGACAATCCCCGGGGCTGTGGCCTATCCGGGGCGGGCCGACCCGCCCACTTTTCCCCGGTTTGGGCTCCCGCGGGATTGACGCCCTGCAAGACACGCCGCAAATGGCTTAGGGGTAAGGGTTTGCCGCGGGCCATTTGGAACATTTGTTGCGTCCACTCCGGGGATGGGCTTAAACGGAGAAGTAGGTGACGTACACGAAAGAAATCCCGCGCGATGAATGGAACTCTTTTCTCAACGGTTTCAGCCGGCGCCACGAGCACTGGCGCATTACCGTGGACGTCCTGTCCCCCGATCTGGGGACTCAAACGGAGGTCAAGCAGGTCCCGCTGCTGGGCATCAACGCGAAACGCGGGGAGCATTTAATCTCCATCACAACGGCCAACGGCCCGAGGGCGCACACGACGCACTTCATCGAGGAACCGCACCGCCTCTGGCTGGAGCAGACCGAGGAGGGCGCAGACCGTTTGATCGAGATCGAGTCCGCCGGCGGAATCAAGACGGTCGTTCGTTTCCGCGATATCGTCGAGCCTGCCAGTCCCCACGGTTCGGAGTGGTAGTTCAGTGGGCGAGGAGTTCGCGCGTGTTCTCGAGACGCCGTCGTATCGAGGACGCCAGCCGGGAGCCCGGATGCAGGCGCAGGAACTCCTCCATTTCCGCCGCGGCGGCGGAGCGGTCTCCCCTGCGGCTGTATATCTCCATCAGGTGCAACTGAGGGTAGCTGAAATGGGCCGGATCGAGCGCTTTCGCTTTCTTCAAGTGGACGAGCGCCATCTCCTCGTTGTCCACGTACAAATAGCTCAATCCGAGCTGGGCTTCAGCCATAGGGTCCGCAGGGTTTTGCTCCACCGCTCGCAGGTTGACGTCGAGTGACTCGCGTATCTTCCTTTCGGACAGCAAGACGTTTCCCAGGTTCACCAGCGGGGGATACAACTCCGGCTGCCGCCTGAGCGCCTCTCGAAAACAGGACTCGGCCTGCGGGTAGTCCTGGTGACGAAACGCGATCGCCCCGAGGTCGTTCCATGCGGCGGCGAATTGCGGAGCCAGCTTCAGGGCCTTTTTCAGGCACTCGATTGCCCCCTTGACATCGCTCTTGCTCAGCCGCAGCCGCGATCTTGCATGCTCGTCCCGGGCCCGTTCGGGCACCGCAAGTTCCCCAAGCGAGACGCTCTGCCATCGTGCGGAGCTGCTCTCGAGGCGGAGTTCGATCCGGATCGCGTTGCGGGTGTCGGCGAACGGGGGTCCGACTTCAACCGTTTTTCTCAGTGGCGGCACCCCGGGGACTGCGGCGACGAGGGTGTAGACGCCGGCGCTCAGCCGTTCGAATGCGAAATTGCCGTCCGCCGCTGCGACCGTCTGGTGGGAGACCGGGACAGCGGCCGAGTTGAGGACGACCACGGGCCTGGGATTGTGGAATGCCTCACCGTCGGGCCGGACCACCCGGCCGCAGATTCGATAAGGACCGGGATCGTCGGCCATGGCGGTGAGAGACGGGGAGCAGGCGACGAGAATCAGCCACTGCAGACATCGGCACATAGGCGTCCGGCAGGCAAGACTGCGGCGCGTGCTGGCGACTGGGGCGCCGCGGTAATTATGGTTTGTGCTCAGCGAATTTGGCCTATTATAGAGTTCACTTGTCGCGAAAAGCACGACAAAAGCACGACAAATGTGGAGCGAACATGATTCGGGCCGCCATGTGGGTGTGCTGGGCCCTCGTCCTGGGGTGGAGTTCAATGAGCCAGAATCCCCCTGCGCCGTTCCCGATCCTTGTCGCACACCGGGGTGCGTCCGGCTACGCCCCCGAACACACGCCGGCGGCGTATCGGCTGGCGATCCGGATGCAGGCCGACTTCGTCGAGCAGGACCTGCAGATGACGAGCGACGGCGCGCTGATCTGTTCGCACGACGCCGAACTCAGCCGGACCACGGACATCGCCAGCCGCTTCCCTGACAGGGCTACGGCGCGCGACCCTTCGGGCACAGGATCCGTGCGACGCGGTTGGTATGCGGTCGACTTCACCCTCGCGGAGTTGAAGACCCTCGATGCGGGGTCGTGGTACAACCGGGCGAACCCGTTTTCTGCGAGGGCCGAATACGCGGGGCAGCGGATTCAGACGCTCGACGAGGCGATCCGCGAAGTAAAAGGGCACGCCGGACTGTACATAGAGACCAAACATGTGGATTTCTACCGCAAGCTGGGCCACGACATGGTCGCCCGGCTCGTGCAGATCCTGGCGGCGCATGGGCTTGCAGGATCTGGGGCCTCGGGCTCTCCTGTACTCATCCAGTCTTTTTCGAAAGCGAGCCTTTTGCGCCTGGCGCAGATCGGCCCGCAGTACCGGCGGGTGCAGTTGCTGCCGATGGAGGACCCCGGCCGGGAGGACACCCGCCGCGTCACCCCTGAACTCGCCGCCGAGATCGGTGTCTACGCCTACGGTGTCGGGCCGGACAGGGCGATGGTGACCCGGCGGTCCGACGTGGATGCGCTCCACGGCGCAGGTCTCAAGATTCACCCGTACACGTTCCGGGGCAGCACAACCGCGGTCGTGCGCAAGCCGCTGGACCAACTGGAAGAGAACGGGTCGACGGTGCGCCAGAACCTCATCGAGGAGATCCGGCACTATCTCGACCTCGGGATCGACGGGGGATTCTGCGATTACCCCGATCTTTGGAAGGAAGCAGTCCGGGGCCGAGCCCCGGACTGAGCTCCGGTGCGCACTCCCGGTGGTTGTTTCCGAGTCAGTACGAAGTCTGATTCTTACATAGGAGAAGGAGAGAAATGCCCGGTCGATATCGCACTTCGCTCACGTTTGTTCTTACCCTCGCGTCCCTGGCCCTGCTTTCGGGAGGAGTCCAGGCCGCGCAGCCTGAAATCGTGGGCCGGTGGGACCTGACGGTCGGCACCGCGCCCCACACGTACCCTTCCTGGTTTGAATTCACCTCCAGGGACGGCCAGCTCGCCGGCCGCTTCGTCGGCAAGGTGGGAAGCGCCCGGCCGATCAAGCAGCTCGAATTTGCCAACGGCACCCTGAAGTTCTCGCTGCCCCCCCAGTACGAAAAGATCAAGAAGGACATTTCGTTTACCGGAACGCTGTCGGGCGGCCGGCTGAAGGGCACCACCGACGGAGAGGACGGCGTCCTCCCATGGGTCGCGGTGAGGGCACCGGCGCTGCCGAAGCCGAAAAACATCAAGTGGGGAACCCCGGTGGCGCTGTTCAACGGGAAGGACATGTCCGGCTGGAAGCTGAAGGACCCGTCGCTCCCGAACGGCTGGAAAGTTGTGAACGGGGTCATGCAAAACACGATGCCGTCCAGCGACATCGTGAGTCAGCAGCAATTCGCGGACTTCAAGCTGCACCTGGAGTTCAACGTGGCTCCGAAGAGCAACAGCGGGATCTATCTCCGGGGGCGATACGAGGTCCAGGTGCAGGACGACATCGGGAAGCCGCCTGAGAGCCATCTCGTGGGCGGACTCTACGGGTTTATCGATCCCACCGAAAATGCGGCGAAGAAGGCCGGGGAGTGGCAGGTCTACGACATCACGCTCGTCGGGCGGTGGGTGACGATAACCCTCAACGGCAGGACCGTCATCGACGACAAGGAGATCCCGGGGATCACTGGGGGGGCGCTCCACAGCCGCGAGGGCGAGCCCGGCCCGCTCATGCTGCAGGGGGACCACGGCGCCGTTTCCTATCGCAACGTCATGCTTACGCTGCTCCAGAAATAATGACACGATCCTGTGGACGCCGGATTCAGGGCGTCTGTTTTCCGTGGTGCCTTGCGGGCGGCGCCTGGGCGCCGTCCGCAAGGCGGCGTCGAGCCGCCGCACCCGCACCTGGAACTCGTCTTGCCGGCTGAATACGAATGTCGTATGCTCACATGCAGCGCTCGGAAACCCATTGCACACCTCGGGGAAAACTATGCGATCCGAAAGGTACTTGGTGTGGTCGATTCTGATAGCGAGTCTGCTGTTCACGCTCGGGTGCCCGAAAGAGCCCGCGCGCGTAAACATGGTTCTTGCCGCCGCCGCCAACGTCAACACCGACCCGGGAGGGCAGCCTTTGTCGGTGGTGGTCCGCGTCTACCAGCTGAAGGACAAGGGGCGCCTGGAGGCGGCGGACTACAACGCCATTTGGAAGGCGGACCGTGAGACGCTCTCGGATGACTTCCTCGACCGGCAGGAACGGATCGTACAGCCCGGGACTCAGGAGATGCTCGAGGTCAAGGCTAATCCGATGGCCGCCTACCTCGGGGTGGTCGCCCTGTTCCGCAACCCCTCCGGCGACAGCTGGCGCAGGATCGTTCCGCTCAAGGGAAAAGCGCAGAAGATCACCTTCAGCCTGCGCGAGCAGAGCATCGAACTGAGTTCGACGGGGAAATAGGAACGGCAACGATGACACGCCTGGAAAAAGTGCTCTGGAGCGAGGGTTTGTTTCTGACCCCGCAGCATTTTCAGCAGTGGGACCGCTACTACGAGGAGTTCGTCGGCTTCCGGCTGCGCTCGCTCAGCACGTTCGCCTGGGGAGCGGAGGAGCTGGAATTCAACGCGGAGGCGCTTCAGAACGGGGTGGTGGAACTGCTGCGCTGTCGGGCCGTCTTCCCCGACGGCATGCCGCTCAACATCCCTGAGACCGATCCGGCGCCCCCCAGCCGAAACTTCTCGACGGAGTTTTCTCCGTCCAGCGAGCGGCTGAGCGTTCACCTCGCCGTCCCCTCGCTGCGCCCCGGAGGGGCGAACCTGAGATCCAACGGCGACGCCCCGACCGACTCGATGGCGCGCTTCCGCATGACGTCGGCTTCGGTGGCGGACGAGAACACCGGGGAGAACCCGCAGCCCGTGACGCTGGCCACGAAGAACGTCCGGCTGCTGCTGGGAGAGGACGTCTCCGGCCACGTTTCACTGAAGGTCGCCGAGCTGCGGCGGACGCCTGAAGGCAAGGTCGTGCTGGAGGACTTCTTCATCCCGCCCGCCACCGCGCTGACGGCCTCGAAGTACCTCGCCGACATCGTGCGCCGCCTCTATGAGGTGCTGACGGCCAAGAGCGTGACCCTGTCGGACCAGCGGCGCCAGAAAGGCCCGGGGATGGCGGATTTCACGACCTCGGATGTCGCCAACTTCTGGCTGCTCCACACGGTCAACTCGTACCTGCCGGTCGTGATGCACTTTCATCACGTGCAGAAGATCCATCCGGAGCAGTTGTATCTCGCGATGGCGCGCCTTGCGGCGGAGCTGACGACCTTCGTCACCGACGCGAGCCCGGGGGATATCCCGAAGTACTTCCACAGCGACCTCACCCGCACCTTCACGGAGCTCGACCGTCGGCTGCGCGTCCTGCTGGAGACGGTCATCCCGACCCGCTGCGTCCCCATACCGCTGGAGCGGACCAAGGAATCGCTCTATGTCGGGCGCATACTGGACGACCGGCTGCTGACACAGGCCGAGTTCTTCCTGGGCGTGTACGCACGGATCCCCGAGACACAAATCATCGAGCGTGTGCCGCGCAAAACCAAGATCGCCTCGCTCGATACGATCAACTATCTCCTGGGGCAGGCGCTGCCGGGAGTATTGCTGCGCCCCGTCCCCATCCCCCCCGGACCCATCCCGGCCCGCATGGGTTTCAAATACTTCCGCCTGGAGAAGCTCGGCACGTACTGGGACACCATTGCCGCCTCGCGCAGCGTCTGCATCTATTTTCCCGCCGAGTTTCCCGAGCTGAAGCTGGAACTGTATGCCGTGAAGGACTGAGGTGCCGAAATGCCATCGTCACGGGACGACTTCGACAGCACGGATTTCGGGGCAGGGTCGACCGGGTCAAAGACCCTGGTGGACCTCTGCCGCGACGCTTTCCTCCTCATCTTCCACATCCGGGGCGGCAACGACCCTGGGCACCCCGACGATCTGCGGAAAAGCATCGCCGCAATGCTGCGCACGTTTGATGGCCAGGCGGCCAAGTCGGGACACAGCGAGGAGGATGCCAAGGCGAGCCGCTATGCCCTGTGCGCCCTCATCGATGAAACGATGCTCAACTCGAGGTGGTCGTTCAAGGACCAGTGGGCCGCGCGCCCGCTGCAACTCGAGTACTTCGGGGAGCAGCTGGCGGGGGAGCGTTTCTTCGATCTGCTCGATCGCGTCCGGCAGAAGGCGAGGAAGAAGGCCGACCTGCTCGAGGTCTTTTGCGTGGTCCTTATCCTCGGGTTCCAGGGCAAGTACAAGATGAGGGCGGGAGACGAACTCGCCAGCCTCACGCACGAGGTCGTCCAGGAGGTGCAGCAGTACCGGGGCGGCGCCCCGGGGCTCTCGCCGCACTGGAAGGTCCCCGAGGAGCGGGTCGAAAGGCCTCGGCAGACGGTCCCCGTATGGGCGTGGGTTGCCGGAACCGCGGCGGTCGCGCTGGTCATCGTGGTTTACGTGGTGTTGAAACTGTGGCTGGGTGCGGCAGCGTCCGATGCTGTCGGGCGGATGGTCCTGTGAGTTTCGGGATCCCGCGCGCGGGCGTCCCTGGCCTTACCAACTGAAACATCTGACAACCGGCGAACCATGAACATATCCGCCTCAGGCATCGCGACAAAAGTGGGGATCCCGGTCGCCCTGGCTACGGCCGCGGTGTGGGCCGTCAACTCCTACGTCAGCCCGGATGCGGCCAAGAAGCTGCTGGCCATCCTCCTGATCTTCGCGGCGGTGCTGCTGATCGTCTGGCTGCTGGTCTGGCTGGTGCGGAAAATCCTGCTGTCGATGTCCTCGGCCCGCTCGCGCGCCAAGGCGGCGCGCGCAGCGGCCCCGGTCGAAGGGGCGACCCCCCAGGAACGGGCTGCCCTGGACGCGTTGCAGGGGAACATCGATGTCGCGTTGCGGGTCGTGCGCGAATCCAAAATGGCCCGGGGCCGCAAGGGGGAGGAAGCCCTGTACGCCTTCCCGTGGGTGGTCCTGTTCGGCGCGCCGGAGTCGGGCAAGACGACGCTGCTGCGCGAGTCCGGCGTGGAGTTCCCGTACAGCACGGCGGGCGAGGCCCGGAAGTCGAGGCGGGCCGGCGTGGATGCCGGCTGCGACTTCTGGTTTGCCCGCGACGCAGTCGTGATCGACATGTCCGGCCGGCTCGGGGCCGAGGACGAGGAATACGAGGTGTTCAAAGGATTCCTCGACCGCCTGAAGCGCGCGCGGCGCGAACGCCCCATCGACGGCGTGGTCGTGACGGTCCCGGTCCGCGACATCGTGGATCAGAACGCCGAGCACGTCGAGGGCCTGGCAATCCGGTTCCGGCAGCGCTTTGACGAGATGACGCGCCGCTTCGGGATTCGCTTCCCCGTCTATGTCCTGTTCACCAAGTGCGACCAGATCGACGGCTTCCCGGAATTTTTTCGCAGCTTTCGCAGCCACGACCGGGCCCAGGTGTGGGGCGCAACGGTGTCCCGGGAAACCCGCAAGCAGCTCCCGGTGGACGAGATTTTCCGGCAGGAGTTCGGGCGCCTCGCCGAGTCCCTGTACGGGTATCGCCTCCAGGCGCTGGCGGCCGAGAAGGACCCGGGCAGGCTCGCGCGCGTGTTCGCGTTCCCGGAGCGGTTCGCGGCAATCGGCGGCAGGCTGGCGGCCTTTGTCGGCACGCTCTTCCAGGCGACCCCCTATTCGGAACGGCCGATTTTCCGGGGTTTTTACCTGAGCAGCGCGGGCATCGCCGAAATCCCGGAGGCCAAGCCCGAACCGGCGGAGTTCCGGTGGGATGCCAGGCCCCAGCCCGCGGCCGCCCAGCAGGAGCCGTTGCGGCGGAAAACCTATTTCCTGGAATCGCTCCTGCCCCGTGTGGTGTTCGCAGACCGCCCGCAGGTCAAGGCCTCCGTGGATACGCGCCTGCGCCGGCGCCTGTGGCTCGATGTGGTTTTCTTCGGGACCATCGCCGTGTGCACGGCCCTGCTGATCGGAATGCTCTATTCGTTCAGCGAGAACCGGGGCCTGATCGAATCGACGCGACTGGCGGCGCTGCGGCTCACCGATGCGGGCTGGAACGGACGGCGGGCTTCGGATCTGGCGGCGATGCAGCAGCTGCGCGAGCGGCTCGACGAATTGGACCGGTTCCAGACCGACGGGCCGAAATGGACGATGCGGTGGGGATTGTACTCGGGCGACCAGATCGTCGAGGCCGCGCGCCGCGTCTACTTCCGCCGCCTGCGCAACTCCTTCATCCTCCCGACGGCCGATACCCTGCGGCAGAGACTCAATGCGTGGGCATCGGCTCAGCCGGGCACGACGAACTACAACGAGTTCCACTCGTTCCTGCAGGCCTACCTGATGATGACCGAGCCGCCCCGCTCGCAGGAATCGTTCTTGCGCACCACGCTGGCCCCGGTATGGAAGACCCATGGGCCTCCGGAAGCCGAGCCCGTCGTGCTGGACCAGCTCCGGTTTTACGCGCAGCAGCTGCCGAAGAACGATCCCGACCTGCAGCTGACGCGCGACAACGAGGTCGTCGCCCGGGCCCGTCGCACCCTGGGGCAGTTCCCGGCGCTCGATCGCCTCTACATGCGCCTGAAGATCGAAGGGAACGCCAAGTACCCCCCGTACACACTGGCGCAGGCGACAGGAGGGAAGAGCCTGGAGTACCTCAACTCGACCCATGATATTCCCGGTGTGTTCACCGAGGCCGGCTGGACCGGGTACTTCAAGCAGGCGGTCGGGCAGGCCGGCAAGGAGATGGTCCAGGATGACTGGGTCGTCGGGCCGACGTACAGCAGCCCGGGCGGCCGCACAACCGACGCCGATTCGGAACGGCAGATCCGCGACAAATACTTCACCGAGTACATCGAGGAGTGGCAGAAGTTCCTGGAGGGTATATCGGTACGGCCGCTGGCGGACCTGAACGAAGCGCGTTCGGCGCTGGACTCCTTCTCGCAGCAAGATTCCGCCGTTTCGCGCCTGCTCATGAACGCCGCCGCCAACACCATGCTGCGCAAGGAGCCGGAGAAGGGCAGCAGCATCACGGCGATGGTGTCGAGCACCCTGGCCACGCTCGGCCTTTCGACGCGCGTGAACCGGGCCGAACTGGTCGATTCGGTCGCCGACCAGTTCCAGGCCCTGCACGACATCGTCACCTCGCCCGACAGCGGCAAAACCCCCTCAATGCTGGCAGGGTACATCCTCGCGCTCAGCAAGGTGCACGCGCGGCTGGAGTCGCTGTTCGGCGCGGGCACCCAGTGGGAGCAGGTGAAGGCCTACGTCGACATGATCGCGAACAACCTCTCGAGCAATGAATTCCAGGAGGGGTATCGCCTCACCGCCCTGATCAACAAACAGTGCCGCACCCGCAGCACGCAGCCCGTCGGCCCCATGCTGGAACAGCCCCTGCGCCAGACCTGGGCGGCGATCCTGCGCGAGGTCGGCTTCCGGCTGGACGGGTTGTGGAAGACGCAGGTGGCGGAGCTTTACCGGCGCGACATCGAGAGCGGCTTCCCCTTCAACCTCTCAGGGCAGGATCTCCCGCTCGCCACCCTGTCGCAATTCCTGAAGCCGCGCGAGGGCACCCTGGACGCGTTTTACGAAAAAGAACTCAAGATGTTCGTGACCCCGTCGGGCAACGCGTTCACGCCGCGCACCCTGTTCAATGCGCAAGTGGCTTTCTCCCCGCAATTCCTCGAGTTCCTGGAGAAAACCAACACGATCCGCCAGGCCCTCTACCCGCCGGCGGCGCCCGATATCGGCGCGACCTTCGATCTCACCCCGGACGCGACGCCGGGCGTTACCGAAAGCCTCCTGGAGATCGACGGGCAGAAGATACTCTACAGAAACGAAAGGCCGGTCCCCTCCGTCGTGAGCTGGCCGGGAAAGGGCGGTTCCCCCCAGGCGAAGCTGAGCATTTCGCTGACCGGTTCCGGCGAGCGGCCCAGCATCCCGGCTGTCGAAGGCGAATGGGCGTTCTTCAGGCTGCTCGCGCAGGCCCACGTCATGCCGCAGTCCCAGACGGCCTACAGCGTCAGCTGGTCGCTGCCCAGCGCCGACGGGAGGAAGCTCGAGGTGCGCTACAAACTCCAGGCGCGGAGTTATCGGAATCCTTTCCCCCCGAATTTCTTCCGCGTGGTCAGCTGTCCTGAAACCGTTACGCAGCCGTCGTCAGCAACCGCGGGGCTCTCGCCGGCGCGCTGACAAGGAGTAGAAACGATGGAGACCCTACTGGAACAGCTGCAGGCTAGAGCGGCGGGGCACCCGCCTTCGCTTCCACTCAAGATGCTGGTCGTTGCCGACTGCGGCGCGAGCGAGGCCCAGACGATCGTCCGGATCCACCGGGGTCTCGAGGGCCTGTTTGAAAGCCTTCGCCCGGCGGTGCGGCTGACCGTGGAGAACCGGCTCGGCAAAGGCGCCCCGAAACTGGCGCTCGAGCTGCAATTCGGCTGCCTGCGCGACTTTCATCCCGAGTCCATCGTCAGCCGGACGCCGGCCTTTTCCGAGGCGCTGCCGTCGGGCGGCGCCGCTCTGGCGGAACAGTTGGACGCGGTGCTCCATCACCCGGAGTTCCAGCACCTGGAATCGGTCTGGCGCGGACTGGCGCGGCTCTGCCGTGAACTCGAAGACAAGCCGGACGTGATCGCCGATGTCCTCACGACAACCCGGAAAGATCTCAAGGAGGTGTTCCACCGCCGAGTCTTCGAGCCGGAATATCAGGGGGAGGCGGGGCCGCCGCTCTCGGCGGTGCTTTTCGACTTCCGGTTCAGTCACGAACCCGCCGACTTGCCCCTGCTCGAGGCGCTCGCTGCCGACTGCGCTGCCCTGGAAACCCCCATGATCGCCGCCGCCTCGCCCGCGTTCTTCCAGCTGAAGAACCTCGCCCACCTTCCGAGCCTGCCGGACCTGGGGCCGCGGATGCAGCAGCCCGCCTATGCCGGCTGGCGCCGGTTCCAGACCGACCCGGCGTCCCGCTGGGTGTGCCTGACCGCAAACCGTTTCCTGGCGCGCGAGAGCTATGCCCTCAGCCGCGAGGGCGGCGCCGCCCTGGACTACAAGGAAAGGGCCGATGCGTCGCACCCCGAGAACTATGTGTGGGCGGAGGCCGGATGGCTTATCCTGTGCAACCTCGCCCGCAGCTTTTCGAAATATCGTCACTGCGTGGTCATCGACGGTATGAGTCCCGACACCGCCCACGACAACCTTCCGGTACGCCCTTTCCCCAAAAAGGCGAACGTGGAGGTCCCGAGTCCGACCGAGATTCTCCTGGACGACACGAAGGCCTGGGAGATCGTTCGGGCAGGCATCACTATCCTGCTCGGAATCAGCGACGGCGCGGTGGCGAGCTTTCCCCTGGTGGCGAATGCCTACAGGCTGAAACCCGGCGTTGTCACGGTCGAATCGGCGCTGTCCTACCAGTTGTTCGCCGGGAACCTTTTCCACTACCTGGTCACCCTGTACCCTGAATTCCCGGCCGAGGGAGCTGCGGAGGCGGTCGTGGCTTTCGTGCGTTCCCGCCTCGAAGAGTTCCTCGTACCCTTTTCGGGCGATCAGCCCGGGGAAGCGGTCCACGCCGAGGTGGTCGAGGCCGCCGGCGAGCCGGCGAGCCGGGCCCTCCAAATCACGCTGCGGCCGCAGCTCAAGATGCAGGGCAAGGACGTGGACTTTACGCTGCGCATCGCACTCTGAGAGGGACTATGGCGCGACCCAAGGATGTTCGAGACCGGATCCGTTTCGGCGCAGAGGAGCCTCCGGAATCATCGGCGCCGCCGCTGCGGCTGCTCGCAATTGGCGACTTCTCCTGCGGCAGCAGTGCGCGCGATGCCGGGCGGATGCGCGTGGACAAAGACTCGTTCAACGAGGCGCTCAGGACGGTGTGTCCCCGGGTTGCCATCCGGCTTGGGTCACGGTCGCCCGGGTCGTCCCCGGTCGAGGCCGAGTTCCCGGTCCAGGACCTGAAGTCGTTCGCCCCCGCGCAACTGGCGGCCGCGCCCCTTTTCCGCGATCTGGTCAGCGACCGGACCGCGGCAGTCGATCTGCGGGACGGCAGGATCCGGCCGGAGGAGTTCAAGCACCGGGTGCAATCCGATGTCTTGCGCGACGCCCTTGTGGGGTTGCTGCACGGAACGTCCGCGCCGCCCCAGGTAGAAAGAGCCCCCGAGCCGCCGCGCCGCGCCGACCCCAGGAAGGACGATATTCTGGATTCGATTCTCGGCATGGTGGAGGCGCCCGCCGCCCCGGAGACGGCGGGGCCGACGGATGGGGCGGCCCGCGTCCAGGCCTTCATCTCCGACATGTTCAAGGGTGGGCGTCCGGTTGGGGGAGTGGACCGCGGGAAGGCCGGCCGGATGGTGCAGGACATCGAAGGCATGCTGGTTTCCCGGCTGAACGACGTGCTGAACCACTCCGAGTTCCGGCGACTCGAAGCGGCCTGGCGCGGGCTGAAGTTCCTGGTGGACCGCACCGACTTCCGCGACGCGATCGAACTCGACGTCGTGTCCGCGCCCAAAGGGGAATTGGTGCGGATCATGGAAACCGAGTTGGCCGGCATCGACGCCGGCGCCGCCGGGGTGGACGCGGTGCTGGCGCCCTTCGAGTTCCGCAACACTCCCGAGGATCTGGATATCGCAAGGCGCGCGGCGGAGCTCGCCGCGGCGCTCAGGGCCCCGGTCGTGATCTCGGTGGGTGCGCCGTTTTTCGGAAAGGAGAGCGCGGCGGAGGTGACGCGCATCCCTCACCTGCGCGCGCACCTCGATAACCCCGGGTTCGTGAAGTGGGAATCCTTCCGCGGCGTCGAGAGTTCACGGTGGCTCGGGGCGGGGTTCAACCGGTTCCTGTTGCGGAACCGTTACGAGCCGGCGTCGGCCCATCTGGCGTTTCCGTTTCACGAAACCGGCGACGGTTTGTGGGGCGACCCCGTCTGGGCAATAGGGTCGCTGCTGGTGCGCAGCTTTTCACGCACCAGCTGGTGCGGCCACATAACGGGAGTGCGCGGCGGCGGGGTCCTGGAGGATTTGCCCGTGCGTGAGTTTGCCCTGCCGTCGGGAGACGTGCGACAGATTCCGCTCGAGGCGGTGTTTCTGCGCGGGAGGGAGGACGATTTCTACGGCGCCGGTTTTCTGGCGCTGCAGTGCGGCGAGGACCAGGACGTTGCCGCCCTGATGGATGCGCCCACGGCGCACCGTCCGGAACAGTACTCGGATGCCCGCGAGACGGAGGACAGCCGCCACCGCGCGAAACTATCCTACCAGCTCGTCGCCGGCCGCATCGCCCGCTTTGTCGAACGCGAGCTGGCGCAGCTGGGCGGGCTGGGTGCCGCGGAGATCCAGCGCGAGATCGGCGCGGCGCTGAAGCGCCTGATGGGCGGTGCGACCGATGACGCCGTGGAGGTGCGCCTCGCGGAAAGCCAGGAGCGGGTCGGCTACCACGATCTCGTCATCCGGGTTAGCCCGGGCCACTCCATCTGGCCGCTGCCGGTTGCACTGCACATGAACGTCCCGTTAAGAAGGAACTGAGTTAGCGTACAGTTTGAAGTACCGGCGCATCAGCACCTTGTTTGCGACAGAGAGGCACCCATATAATTTAGTCGCTTTCGAATCGGGGCAACTCAGGCGGCTTTATGGTGGCAGTTTCTGCCATCTGTGCCTGTCTGACAATGGGGGTCTGAACATGGCGACGACGGCCCGACGATTGGGGCTGGAAGCGGATTTCTTCTTCCAGGCCGGTTCCTATGCGGAGAAGGATCTTCGTGTGGTCCGGTTTGAAGGGACAGAGTCACTCTCGGAACTGTTCCGGTTCCAGCTGCAGCTTGCGTTGGAGGATGTCGAGGCCGATTTCGAATCCATCCTGGGCAAACCCGCACGACTCAAGATCATGGGGCGTGAAGGGACGCGGTATGTCAACGGTATCATAAGCTGGTTTGAGCAGGCCGGCGAGCCCACGCGGCTGACGCAGTACAGCGCGGAGCTCGTGCCGAGAATCTGGTTGCTGCAGCACCGCCACAATTCCCGAATTTTCCAGGAGATGACGGTCAAAGACATTATTGACAAGGTGCTGAAAGACGCAAAGATCCCGCCGGATGAGTTCGAATTCAAATTGCGCAAGAGCTATCCGGCGCGCGAATACTGCGTACAGTACCGGGAATCGGATTTTGCCTTCATATCCAGGCTCATGGAAGAAGAGGGCATTTACTACTGGTTCGAGCACACGGAGAAGAAGCACGTCCTGACGATGAGCGACGCGTACCCGGTTCACGTCCCCATCGAGGGGAACGCGGGACTGGTGCTGCATGAAGTGACGGGCGAAGAGCCCGACTTCGAGCACATTTACCACTTCCGCTACACGGAAGAAGTGAGGCCCGGGGAAGTTGTCCTCCGCGATTTCGACTTCAAGAAGCCGTCTTTGGATCTGACGGCCAACAAGGCTGCAGATGTCCGTAAAGAGCTCGAGATCTATGACTACCCGGGCGAGTACGTCCAGCCGGCAGTCGGTAAAGATCTCAGCGAGGTGCGGCTTCAGGAACAGCAGACTCCCCGAAAAGTCGGTCAGGGCAGAACGAACTGCCGCCGTATGCTCCCCGGACGGAAGTTCACCCTGGAGAAACATAACCGGGCGGCGTTCAACCAGGAGTACCTGATTACCCAGGTGCTGCACACCGGGGCACAGATTCAGACGTTTAAGGAAGCGGCCGGCAGTTCGAAGGGCAATGAGTACAATTCCGAGTTTTCGTGCATGCCGGCGCAGGTCCAGTTCCGGCCGGCTCGGGTTACGCCTCGACCTGTCGTGCACGGCGCGCAAACAGCTATCGTGACGGGTCCTGCAGGGGAAGAGATCTATCCGGACGAGCACGGGCGTGTGAAGGTGCAGTTTCACTGGGACCGCGATGGCAAGAAAGACGAAAAGACGTCCTGCTGGATCCGCGTGAGCCAAAACTGGGCCGGTCCCAGCTGGGGCGCGATGATCATCCCCCGGATCGGCCATGAAGTCATCGTGGATTTCCTGGAAGGCGATCCGGACCAGCCCATCATCACGGGGCGGGTCTACAACGGTGAAAACCGGCCTCCCTACCCGCTTCCGGGCGCCAAGACCAAGAGCACCTGGAAATCGAACAGCTCGAAAGGCGGCGGCGGTTCCAACGAGCTCCGTTATGAGGACAGCAAAGGGTCGGAGGAGATCTACCTTCACGGGCAAAAGGACTGGAACATCGTCATCGAGCACGACAAGACCCAGAAGATCGGCCACGATGAGAGCCTCGACGTCGGCCACGATCGTACCAAACACGTAGCCCACGACCAGGCGGAAACCGTCGACAACAACAAGAGCATCACGGTGGGGGTCAACCACACGGAGAAAATCGGGTCCAATAAGGACCTCACCGTTGGAGCAAATCACACCGAGAAAATCGGCGCCAACATGTCGGTTACTGTCGGCTCAAACCTGACGGAGAATGTTGCCCTGAATTATTCGGAGACCGTCGGTGTGGCCATGGAACTGACGATAGGCGCGGCCATGACCCACACCGTGGGTGCCGCGCTGGTCCAGAGTGTCGGCGCGACGATGTCTCAGAGCATCGGAGTATCAAAGTCGGTCGATATCGGATCCAATTTGACCCAATCGGTGGGTGCGAACTCCACCGAGTCGGTAGGGAGCGATAAGTCCACGGAGATCGGCAGCAATGAAACGACCTCGGTTGGCGCCGACCAGACGCTCGACGTTGGCGGCAAACGGAGCACCTCGGTGGGGAAAGACGACTCGCTCAAGGTCGGGACGAAGCTTACGATCGATGCCGGGGACCAGATCGTACTCCAAACTGGCAGCGCCAGCATCACAATGAAGAAGGACGGCACGATCGACATCAAGGGCATGAAGATTACGATTGAAGGCACGCAAAAGATCGAGGAAAAGGCAGCTCAGATCAAATCGGAGGCCCAGATGAAGAACGAGATGAAGGGCGCTATGGTGACTGTCGAGGCCTCCGGCATTAACACAATCAAGGGCGCCCTGGTGAAGATAAACTGAGTGGAAGAGCAACCTTGGTCGGCCTGGTTTCGATTCACCATAGCGGCGCTTGCGACCTGGAGATTGTCCTTCCTCGTTGCGCGCGAGAATGGTCCATGGGAGCTGTTCGCGCGTATCCGCAAATTGGCCGCCCGCGTCGCACTCGGTCGGGCTCTGGAGTGTGTCAAGTGCATGAGCGTCTGGTTCGCGGTGCCTCTCGCGTTCTTTGTTGGCGGCAGCCTGTGGCAGATGATTGTCGTGTGGCTCGCTCTCTCAGGCGCAGCGGCCCTGATCGACGAGTTCACTCGGCCACCGTTCGAGTGGAAAGAGGAGCCACAGAATGAGTTGTTGCGGGCAGTCCCGGACCGCTCCGCTGACGCCGCGGCACCGGATGAAGGTTAGGTACTCTGGTGGCCGTCCTATCAAAGTGTGGGGACCGGTAACCGGGGCGACATACAGTTTCTCAGGGCAGGCGAGGACGCAGCTCCTGGATCCGAGGGACGCCGTAATAGTCGCTAGAGGCGGCAAGTTCAGCATCGAGGGTATCGTGGAGTTACCGCCTGGTCTAGAAATAGGCGGCAGGGAAAGGAAGGAACATGGGTAAACCTGCAGCGAGGCTGGGAGACTCCACTATGCACGGCTCTCCGCTGTTGGGTGCGCCATGTACAACCGTCTTGATTGGCGGCAAGCCCGCCTGGCGTATTGGCGATCAGCATACCTGCCCGATTCCCAACGCGCCTCCTCCCGTGTGCACCGGTACACCCCATGGTCCCGGAATTACCACGCCGATTCCGGATGGTGGCTCAGGAATTGTGTTAATCGGAGGCAAACCAGCTGCACGGGTCGGAGACATCGTCATGGAACCCGCAGCCTTGGTACCTCTGCCGCCCCCCAACAACATCGTCGTCGGGGAATTCACGGTGCTGATCGGTATGGGCGGTGGCGGTTGCCCGCCCGGCGCAACGTGAGCGTGACAAGCGTCTCTCCGGTCGGAGATAGGTGGTATCGACTGGGTTGTGTCCATCGCAAACCTGAGGACGGATGAAGCGCATAAGAAGCCATTGGATGGACCCTTCTCAACCTGGTGAGGCGACTCCAGGGCTGGGACTGCGGCTCGAAGGTGGGGCACGACCGAGGAGCGTGGCGCGCAGGCGCTGTGAAAATTGCGCGCAGCCGCTGGTTCTGGCTGCAGTGGCGAGAAAATCTGTATTTATACCGCTCGAGAAATTCGACCTCATCAGCCTCGAGATGTGTCCCCATTGTGCTGAGGAAACGGATGGCTCGGCCGGTGAGAACGGGTTCTATGCCAACCTGCGGAACTCCATCGAGCTCCTTCCTCCTCCGCTTCTTCCAGCGCCCGTCGAATTTCGTGCGACGCCTGTGATGGAGTCTCCCCGAGTGCGCTGCAGAATGCGCGGCAAACTCGGTGGCCGGCAACTATCCATTCAGCCCCCGCTGAAAGCCGGATGTCCGGTGTGCCGGAGCCCATTAGTATTCGTTTGCTCCATTGACGAGCAGTGGGCTCCTGACCACTTCAACTTCGGAGGCGGTTTCGGCTACCTCTTCGTCTGCAAGCGAGAGTGCTCCCCTGATGGAGCATTGTTCTACTGGGATTGCCCATGACATTGATCACCCACGATTGCGACGTCAATCTGGTGACTGGGGAGGTTACGCAGGCCAACCGTGATCTCTTTTTCGCAGGCCACCCCCCGCTCTCGATGGTCCGACGATACAGCTCGCTCTCGACAGAACGTGGGCCGCTCGGTTATGGATGGCAGCACGATCTAGTACTTAAGCTGAGCGAACAGGGCGGTCAATTCTTTTTCGGCGGTGTGGGGGAAGGCGATGACGTGTTCGCCTTCGATGCCCAGTCGCGGGTTTGGCACGATGAGTCGGGCGAGTACACTCTCTACCCTGACCAGGGTTCCGTCGTCATCAACGATAAGGAGTTATCCACTTGGCGGTTCTCCCAATCGCCGTCCTCCGTCGGGATGTACCAACTGACTGCCCGCGAGGACCGGGATGGTAACCGTATCGAGTACGTCTATTCCGGCGACTTGCTGGTAGTGGTTACCGATAGCGAGGGGCGTAGGATCCGTCTTGATTACAACGCGGGCAGGTTTCTCTCGGGCATAAGGCTAGCGCATGCAAGCCTTTCGCGCGAGGTTCAGCTTCTCTCATACGTTTACGATACGTCGGGCGATCTTGTGCAAGTAATCGATCGATCTGGCGTTCCTGTTCGCTATGAGTACGTTCAACATCGGCTGGTCGCCGTGACAAACCAGAAGGGTGGAAGACACTTTTTTGCCTATGACTCCGGCGGTGCTTGTGTCCTTCGTTGGCGCAGCGACGCTGGCCGCTATCGCCGGATTCGCCGGAATACCGAGAAACGGCAGATCCAAGTGACTGACTCCCGGGGTAGTGTCTGGCTGTACGAGTTCAACGAAAAGGGCCTCGTCACTTCGCAAACGGATCCGCTCGGACGTCGGCGGGAGACCGTCTACGATGCGGCAGGGCAGGTAGTCTTTTCGACCATGGAGCCCGGAGCCCCCCCCTGTGTTTGGATTGTTGACGAGCAGAAGCGCATCGAAACAACTATCTGTGGCGGGGGCCTGGAGACCAAGCTCTATTTTGACGAGCACGATCAACCGCTTCGGATTGAGGAGCCGGGTGGTCGCGTGACGCGGTTCACGTACGATGCGCGAGACCACCTCACGCGGGTGGTCGATCCGGACGGTAACGAGGTCCGTTTCGAGTACTCGGCTCGTGGAGAGGTGACCGCGGTCAGCGATCCGACAGGAAACGTGACGCGCTTTACCAGAACCGGTTTTTCCGAGGCGATGACCGATTCGCTTGGCAGAGTCGGGTCGTCTACAGAGGACTGCTTCGCTAACCTGGTTGTCGTCCGTGATGCATTGCGAAACGAGACGAGGCTCACTTACGATAACCGCGGGGAGGTCGCGACAGTCACCTATCCTGACGGCGGTCAGCAGAGCTTCCGATACGATGCCGCCGGGCTTCCGGCTGAGATCCAATACGAGAACGGCGCTCGACTCCAATGGAAGAGCGACGAATTTGGGCGGCCGACCGGTTGGCTGGATCCTCTGGGCGACGAGTTTAGGATCGCTTGGGACTCCGAGGACAACTATCTTCGGATTAAGAACCCGCGAGGCCGGAATCTCGATCTGGAGTATGACCGGTGCAACCGCTTGGTCAGCGCGCGCCATTATGATGGGCGGTCGACGAACGTCTCCTACGACGCTAACGACAATCCAATACGCTTCTCCGAAGGCGACTCGTTCCAGGAGTTCTCCTACGATGAACTCGGCCTTCCAATTGTGCGCCGTTCGTCGAACGGTCCGTCGTGGGAGTTTGGCTACGGAGCAAATGGCGAGTTGGTTTCGGCAGAGTCTCCTCTGGGTAATTGGGAGGTATTCTGGTCTCCGGGCGATCAATGGTGCGGGGAGAAATCGCCGCAGCGGGAATTGAAGATCAGCAGGGATTCCCTTGGGCGGCGAACCCGATTGGCCGATGATCGCGGCCTTCAGATCCAGTACGAATGGGATATTCGATCACGGCTCCGAACGCTGACGGTAAACGATCAGTGGACATGGCACTTTGAGTACGATACCCGGGATCTTCTCGTCGAAGCCCGCACGCCCGGTGACCTACGCCTATCGTTTTCTTATGACAGCCTCAGGCGCATGGTCGAGAGGAGTTTGCGTCAGCGTGATGGGAGAATCCTCGCGTGGCGCCGATTTCTCTGGGACCGGAACGATGACCTGAAACGTGTCGAGGACTGGCGTCTTGGGGGATGGGATGTGCTCTCCGACCCGGCTTGCCGGCTTCTGGGAGTGCGTCGTGATCGGGGTGTATCGGAAAGCTACATACACGATGGCAATAACAATGTGCTGATCTCGGCTTTGGCGGAGCCGGTGACCGTAGACGATGGGAATCGGATCCTTCGAAACGGATCAGAGCGATTCGAGTACGACGATGCCGGCAATGTCCGTCGGCGCTCCGGACCGGCCGGGACGTACGAGTACATATTCGATGGGGAAGGCATGTTGATAAGGGCCGCTACCCTTGGTGGCGTGGTCGAACACGACTATGACTTCCTTTCGCGACGCATCGAAAAGCGGGTGAATGGGGTGACCACGCAGTATTTCTGGGATGGTGAGTTCCTGCAGGGAGAACATCGGGGCAATTCTTCAACTTACTACATCATGCTACCGGAGTCTCCTATCCCGTTAGGCCTGATCCAGAACGGTGCATTGTTTCTGCTGCTCTTCGATCAAATCGGGACGGTGACCGAGGCCTTCGGGCTTGACGGGGAATTGCGTTGGGCGGCCGACTACACCGCATTCGGATACCTGCGCGAGGAGTTCGCCCGGGTCGAGCAACCTTTACGCGCATTGGGGCAGTATCATGATCGCGAAACGGGGCTATATTACAATTTGTCCCGCCATTACGATCCGCTATTAGGCCGCTACGTTTCTGCCGACCCCGAGGGTTACACCTACTCACAGAACCTGTACTGGTATAGTTCGAACCCTTTTCTCTGGGTGGATGTGGATGGCCTGGGCTCGTTGGGCGCCAAAGGCGTCCTCACTCTCAATTGGCGCTGCGACTGGACGGAGGCGCAGAAGCGCGACTTCGTCGCCAAGATACGGGACCAGAACCGTGGACTGCCTGGCGGAGGAGCGAAGGTGAGCATACCCGCACCACCACGGCCCTGTGGCACCGCGGCGGAGACTTGGAAGAAGTGCAAGATGAAGAACAAAAGCCGACGGCCGGTGAAAAACACCAAGAATGCCTGTAAGGACAACGATGCGGATCATCGCCTCGAGTTGGTGCTCGGCGGTAAAGATAACTGCAAAAACATGACTCCCAGAAATGCCTCAGTTAACCGGTCGGTCGGCAGCCAGATCGGAACGGTGCTCTCGAAAGCGAAAAAGGCCGGGAAATCGAGCGTCACCATCAAAAGTGTCGTTCCCGCTAAGACGTGCTCGCCACCCGGGAAGAAATCAAAACCCTGCAAGAACGTCTGGAGCCCAAACGCTGTTCTTCCATAATAGGTCAACACATGAATCTAAGAAAGACTCTCGACGAACTGAAACCATACGTGGACAGCAGCCACCTGCTGCAGTCCGGCCGGAAATCTGGCGCGAAGGTGATGACCTTGTACGAGCCGGCTCCGGAAGATGTCATCCAGGCATTCCTGGCCAACGGGTGGAGCAAGCCTCTGCCGCCTTCGTACGGTGGTTTTCTGCGGGCCACGGACGGTTTAGACAACGGTTGGGACATGCTCTCCTTTGTGGGGACGGATAAAGGACGGCAGAAATCGTTATTGACGGCCATTAAGTATATCCTTCGCGAGGAGCGGGAGAGTATGGAAGCCGTGTTCGGCGACTGCTCTCCGGAAACAATTGCGAAGTGGGAAAAGAGCCGGAGTAAGTTGTTCCTTGGTGACCATGCAATCATCGCGGCTGACCGCCTCGGCTCTGCTCTCGCATATGACGGGCGAACTATCAAGCCCACAGGAGAAATGGAATTGGTCTGGATCCCGGGAACCAGCGGAGGCAAGATCACGCGGCGCTTCCCCAGTGTTCAGGCGTACTTCGAATCGATCCTGCAGGAAGCCAAGAAGGCGAAAAGCAAATAACCTTGAGACGTGAGAGTGGTCCTCTGTGCCACGCGCAACATGGCGCCAAAGTCGCGCGAGATCGGAGCTGCAGGAGATCACTTACGATAGAGCCACTGACTCGGCATTGCTGTGCAGCGGCTGGGCCAGAGAAGGAGACTAATGGGTGAAGACCACAAACATCGCACCCCGTCGCAGGTGAGTGCGGAAGAGCTCAGGCCGGGTGCAGATCTTGCCAACCGGTTCCTGGCTGGAACGAACATATCAGGCCGCGATCTTGCGGAAGCGAATCTGTCGGGTGCGGACCTCCGGAATGCGGACCTTAGTGCTGCTAGTCTCCCCCGCTCGGTGCTCACAGGGATCTCGGCTCAAGGCAGCACCATGCGTGGCACTTCGTTCGAGAACGCCGAAC
This sequence comes from uncultured Acidobacteriota bacterium, assembly GCA_963773605.1. Classification (GTDB taxonomy): domain Bacteria; phylum Acidobacteriota; class UBA6911; order UBA6911; family UBA6911; genus CAVZBT01. Next base: position 720,420 of record CAVZBT010000012.1, on the reverse strand, counting down.
TCGGCAAAGCCATCCTATCATCCTGCGATCTTACGGGAGCGAACCTCAAGGGAGCCAATTTGGCTCAGGCTAATCTCACGCGAGCCAAGCTGACCCGCGCCGACCTAACTGGAGCCAATCTCGCGGGTGCCCAACTGACGGAGGCTGACCTGACCGGCGCCATCCTCACAAGTGCCGATCTGTCCTCTGTGACGGCACCCGGAATCATTCTAAAAGGGGCGGTATTGGAGGGATCAAACGCCAGAATGGCTGATCTCTCTGAGTGCGATCTAACCGACGCAAATGCGCGAGGAGCCAACTTCGAACGGACGACAATGACCAGGGCGCGAATCGTGAGATTAATCGCAGAAGCAGCGATTTTTGAGTATGCCGACCTGCGGAATGCAGTCATGCAAGATGCTGTGTTTCCTCGGGCAAATCTGGTCGGCGCTGCGCTGAACGGTGCCCGGGCTGTGGCGTGCGACTTCCGGGAAGCTGATTTCTGCTGGGCTGAAATGGATGGCCTTGAACTCCTGCACTGCAACACCGTGGGCGCACGCTTCCCCGAGAAGATCGACGTCAAATACGGTCCGGCGGGCGTTAAACCTCCCGAGGTAAAATCGGCCCCCTTGTATCGAAGTGCAGCAACTGCAGACGAGAGGAAAAGACTGGTGGAATCGGCGCTCGAGTCTGAATCGTAGACAGCTTCAGCACGACGGAGAGCCGCGGCGGAAGTGTGGCCCTAACCATCTAACCTTGAATGCGGTCTTACCATGGAGATTTTCAATCGGACGCACTTCAATGCCGCAGCGACACTGTGGGAGGACCTGCAGGGGCGTGCCAAGCTGAGCGTAATCGTGAAATGCTCTTTCGTGATCGAGAACGGTAAGGCAGTCGCTTCGAACGAGCAGGTTGCCGTGTTCACCTCAGACCAACATTACAGGGACGATCCTGAGGCACCTGTCAGGTTCGAATCGGATGCCGTCCCGTTTAAGCCCTCGGCCGACATTGTTTTGGTTGGAGCCGCTCACGCTCCAAACAAGCGACCTGTTACGCAAATGGATGCGGTTCTCCGAGTTGGCTCGCTCGAGAAATGGATCAGGGTCTTCGGCGATCGCAGCTGGCGCTTCCCCAGCAAACTTGCCGGCGCTCCGGTGTTTACCTCACCCGAACCGTTCCAGACGATGGAGCTCACCTATGAGCGCGCTTTCGGCGGGATCGACCAAAGCTCGGCAGCGTATTGCCCGGAGAATCCCGTTGGTCGAGGATTTATCGGCAAGAGATCGCCGGAAGCGATTCACGACAAACGGCTGCCTAACATCGAAGATCCACGTCACTTGATCCAGTCGTGGGATGACCACCCTAAGCCGGTCGGATTTGGATTTTACGGCCGCGGCTGGATGCCGCGGCTCAGGTACGCCGGCACCTATGACGAGAAATATCAGAAGGAGCAGGCGCCGGCTCTGCCCAAGGATTTCTCGTATGCCCTCTTCAATGGCGCGCACCCTGAGCTTCAGGTCACAGGGTATCTGCGCGGTGACGAGCCAGTCGAACTCGTGAACCTGAGCCCTCAAGGCAGACTCAGGTTTAACCTTCCCGGGGTGCGCCCACAAATCAGAATCAGGAAATGGACAGTGGATCCGGCCGAATGGATGGAGAAAAACACCACTGAGGGACACCAGGCGACACTCGACGAGGTGCCTGCTTCCGAGGAGTCGATCGACGCGAATCTGGACACTCTGGTTCTTACCCCGGATGAAGGAACCTTCTATGAGGTGTTTCGTGGAGTTTGTCCCCTTAAGAGCCTCGATAGGCTCGAAGTTCATCGGATCAATGTGAGCGCCCAAAACGGGTTGTGGGATCCAAACGTCCGCCACTGAGGGAACCCTCGTTGAGTGCTTCGCAGATTGGACTGCTTTTCATCTGTCTCGCCCTCTTCTTTTTGGGCATATCCGCACGGGATTACCTGCGGTGTGGTCCCAAGATGACGCCGGCCCGGCGAACGTGGCTGCGCGTCGGAGTCATCTTCGCTGCTGTGGGCGTGTACTTGTTCGTCTTCAACATGGGAAGGTGATCAGTCGTAGACTCCGACCGAAATTCTTGGTTTTAGCGGTTTCTGCGGAGCTTGACGGTGCGGCTCAATCCCAATATCTTATTTGCGAAGCTCCCGGTAATTCGACGGAAAAGGGAAACTGAATTGCGGTCCCGGCCCCTGGAGCTGAAGCGCGCCTATGCGAGTGACATTTCGCGGTCGTGTCGTGGAGTTACGGTGGAGATCTGATGTCGGGGAGCCGGAGCCCGTCGAAGTTTTGCCCGACGCTCCCATCCTGCTGCAGTCGCTCAAGTCAGATCCGGTTGCGATGTCCAGTCTGCGAAGATTTCTTTCCGAAGCGGGTCGGCGACACGACGTCGGAGGGCAGAGCGACGAAGAGGTGATCCAGCAGGTCCTGCGGCTGCACCAAATCCGAGAGATCAAACTGAGCAACGCTCTGCGGCCGTACATCATTGTCGATCGTGGGCAGGTGAAGCCCGAACCGCCCCCCCCCAAACCGACGCCACCGCCTAAGCCGCCTGACGACAAGAGAGTTGTCGAATACGAGTTGGTCGAACTGGTCGAAGTGGTGACGCAGGCTAAAGAGAAATGGGTTAAGGGCCCCGCGATGGATACCACAGACACGGCGGTGATCGCGGAAAGCGTCGAAAGAAAGGACAAGGACGGATCCCACTTCAAGCAGTTTATCAATCTCAACAAGGACCTGGAGGGCCAGCCGAAGCGGCATCCCGAGCTCGGCCGCGAAATCACATTTCGTGCCCGCATCCGGCAAAAGGACGGGCTGAAGGACAAGCTGGCGGGGGTCAAAGTCAACTTCAGCCATTCACGCACAGACGGCCCAAACCGGTCCAACCCGGCAGCTCCGAGTCCCGGGGTCTGGACGGGAGCTGCACTGACCGGAGATCAGAAGGAAGGCTTCAACCGTGCAAATGGCGATGCCACTACGACCGGGCAAACCGACAGCCAGGGCTGGACAGGCGTGGTCTCGTTCCATGTCTCCATGTTTGGCGGGGACCGCTTCGAAATCAAAGCCGAGTTGGCGCCGGGAACGCCCGGCGCACAAGGGTCAGCGCCGATCAAGACCAAAGCCCAGTATGTGGTCTGGCGGAAGTTCTGGTATCAGCTCACTCATGCTACGGGCTACAACCCGCCGCAACCCACTAGCGCCGAACAAGCCTATACCGAAGTCTTTGGCGGCATGACTAAGGCGAATGTGAAGACCTTCTCCAAGACGGACTTGCCGGCGAACCTGCAGGACCGGACCTTTCTCAAGGAGTACATGGTCAAGCAGGGCGGTGCCGACGGGGACGTCGCCGCCATCGGTGCTCACAACAAAGAAGAATTCGCCAAGATGTTGACGAGCGAGCCCGACCATCCCCTGAAGGCGCACCTGATTGTCTGTGAGTATCAATGTGACCCCGCAGCCCCGTCTGCATTGGGCATCTTTTCCTTGACCGCGAACGGCCAGGCCATAACTCTCACTAAGGGTTCGGGCGGTTCGATTGTGAGCAAGCCCGCCCTGAAGGCTGGCGCGAACCTGGTTGTCGTCGGCGAGTGGGCCACTGTACAGACTCCATGGACGAAGGGTGGGGACATCACCGATGCGAATATCGAAATCGATTCCGGCAGAGCCAGTACCCTCAGCCTAAAAATCAACCTGCCGGCAGGCGCACCCGCGCCTTCGGACGCAACCAAGGTCTACGTCAAGCTGCAGGTGCAGACCTGCGCGAGTTACCTGGGCGAATCATTTGGCAAGGGGCAGATTCTGTGCGTTTATCGCCCGTCGGCAGCCGCTGGGAGCCAGGGGAGCGAGGTGGACTACAACGATACGGTTGCCCACGAGCTCGGGCACATGTGGAATCAAACACCTGTCCCCGCGAAGCAGCCGAATTCGATGAACGATCATCCTCTGCAGTATGTCGGCCACGGCGGTCAGGGTCCCCACTGCCGGCACGGAGCGACGGTAGCGGCCGGCGCCGTCAACTGGCAGGACAAAACACAGGAGACACCCAGTCCGAAGGCCGGGGACTGCATCATGTATCACAGTTTCAGCAGGGCTTGCAGCCACAAGTTCTGCGTCACGTGCACTCCCTATCTTCAGCTCCAGGACATGTCATCCATGTAGCGGACATGCCTATCAGCGTCTCTGTTTGGCACAGAACCAGCGAGCCTGAATATGACTTCGACACGCGAGATTGTGGATCAGGTGCTGAATTTCGGCGACAAGGAGTTTTTTGCTGCCGATGCGTCAGTCCTGTCTCCCCGGGAGGGCCAGCTGCTTGAATTGGACTTCTCGGGAGTGGCTGTAAATGCACCTCGCCGGATCGTAATCAGTGACCATCGGAAGCTTCCCCTGATCATGGCCCTGAGGTGCAGCGGCGCGAGAGACTGGGATGTGGACCTCACGGACAATTGCATGCTGGTCGCGACGAATCTCCTGGATGGCACCGTGCGCGTGACCAACGCCCTGCTGACGGAAAAGGACCTGACGAGCAGAGGCGGCAGAATCAGAGCGGACAAGGGGCCAAAACCTGCCGGATTGGCAGAAGTATCATCCCAACTGACCGAGATTGATGTCAAAGGGCGGCTGAATCCTGAATGGAAATCCGGGACCTGGGCCCTCGGCGTCGCCTATTTCGATTGGCCGTCCAACACGGTGGTTGTGCAACTGGAGGGCGGCAGCCCCGCTCCGAGTGGGCCTGTGCGGTCTGTTCGTCCTTCTTACAACCCGGCCGCGCTCAGGGTGATGAAGCAGGCAAAAGAGTTTCTGCCCAGCTATTACCCGACAACCGAAACGCCCGTGTCTCCCGAATCCGGAGTCGCCTTTGGGGTCGATTTCCGGATGAAGCAGGACCGGCAAAGCCTGGTTGTGACTGCGGCGTTCGCAGTTCCGGTCAAGGAACTTCACATTCCCAAACAAGAGATCGTCCATGAATATCAGGATGGCCGGCGGGAAAAGGTTCAGGCAATCGTACCTGTGACCCTGGCCATGCTGAAACTTGACCACGTGTGGCCGTGGCAATTCGATTGGGCCGTTCCCGTTTACGGGGAACCATCAGCCATAGGAACGATCGCCCGCGGTTATTTCGCCATAGATGCCCTTGCTTCGGAAGATTCTCCCCTCAGCGCCGGCTCTTACGTCTGCTATATCGTCGCCGACGGCAGGATTTTCGGCCCAAGGAAGTTCGAGGTTCCGGAAAACCGGTGAACAGGGGGCCCCTCACTGATGAGAAAGGAGCTTCTGCTATTTTTAGTTTTGATATGCGCGATACAGGAACATAGCACGGCACCCGTGTCCGCGATTCTTTCGAAGATATTGAACCTCAGCGAAAGCGAGTATTTTTCCGCAGACCCATCGGCCTTGAGTCCGCGGGAGTCGCAGTTACTGGGCATGAACTTCGTCGGTGTGGCGGTGAACGCTCCGAGCCAGATCGACACTGAGCGTCATGACAGACTGCCCTTGGTCATGGCCGTTCGCTGCGGCGGCGAGAGGGACTGGGATTTGACTCTGCGAGACAACTGCATCCTCCTGGCTTCAAACCTGCAGGACGGCACGGTAGCTTTGGCGCCTGCTTTTGCGACTGACAAGACTCCCAGCGTCGAACCAGGAACAAAGAAGGGGCCCAGACCGGCCGGGCTGGCAGAAGTTGCCGCCCAGCTGACTGAACTGGATGTGCGCCGCCTGATAGACCTCGACTGGAACAGCGGAACGTGGGCCCTGGGTGTGATCTACTACGACTGGCCGTCCAACATCGCATTGGTAGAGCTGAAGGGCCGGAAACCCCTGCGGCCCGCACAGTCACGGCCTGTATATCCTGCGCCCGATCCGGCGACCGGCACGCGCGAAACTGCGTCAAGGAATGGCTGTGCGGCTCTGCCGTGTTATTTCCCGACGCCTAGAACCCCTGCGGCGCGCGCTTCGGGCACCTCCTTCCTCCTCGAGTATCGGGCCGAGCATGGACGGAAGAGCCTGAACGTATTCGGGACATTTGAAATCAGAACCCGACCCTTCCATTTGCCTGGGCGACGCATAATCCATCGTTTCCAGAATGGGCGGAAGGAGACTGTGGGCGCAGCGGTGCCTGTGACTCTTGCGGTGCTGTCGGCGAATGCGACCGTGCCGTTGCAGTTCGATTGGGTCGTACCCATCTACGGCCGGCAACCCAAGGTCGGCACCGCCGCCCGAGGCTTTCTTGCCGTCGACGCACTCGCCACAGGTAACAGGACGGGGGAGTTGGACCCTGGCCGATATGTGGCTTACCTCATCGTCGACGGCAGGATCAGCGGGCCGCAGGCTTTCGAGGTGCCGGGCGAACCAGGCGGGGTTGGCCAAGCCCCACCCCGGTAGGCCGAAACAGAGGGGCCGCGGTGCGGCTCTGCCGAGAGGGCGCTTCCGAGATTGTCCCGGATCGTTGCCCGAAGGTCGGCGCCGAGGCGCCGACCCCAGAGCGGCGTCGAGCCGCCGCACTCCACAGACGCCTCCTCAGAACCGCAGGTCGAAGTTGTTCTCCGGGGTCAATCCTACCGTCAATGAATCGCCCAGCGTGCCCGTGCCCATGCGCTGCAGGATCTCGGTGGAGATCAGCGGCAGCAGGGTACCGTTAAGGATGTGGTCGATGTTCCGCGCGCCCGATTCGACCTCCGTGCAGCGCTGCGACACGAGTTCCACGACGGCCGGTTCATAGCCGAATTTCATCCGGTGGCTCTCCGCGAGCCGCTTGCCGATCTGGTTCAGCTTCAACGCGACGATCGATTTCATCGCGTCCATCGAGATGGGGTAGAACGGCACGACCGTCATGCGCCCCAGCAGCGCGGGCTTGAAGTGCTTGATCAGCGCCGGGCGGATCGCGTTCATGATCTCATCCACCTCGGGCCGCACCGGGCCGCCCGCCATCGAGGTAATCGTGTCCGAAGCGAGGTTGCTGGTGAGCAGGATTATCGTGTTCTTGAAATCCACGACACGCCCCTCGCCGTCGGAGAGCATCCCCTTGTCGAAGACCTGATAGAAGAGGTTCAGCACCTCCGGGTCCGCCTTCTCGACCTCGTCGAGCAACACCACCGAGTACGGCCGCTGGCGCACGGCCTCGGTCAGGACACCGCCCTCCCCGTAGCCGACATAACCCGGAGGGGAACCGATCAAGCGGGACACCGTGTGCTTTTCCTGGAACTCCGACATGTTGATCGTGACCATGAAGCGCTCGCCGCCGAACAGCAGGTCGGCCAGCCCGAGTCCCGATTCGGTCTTCCCGACGCCGCTCGGCCCCACCAGCAGGAAGACGCCGATTGGCGTCTTTGGGTTTTGCAGCCCCGCCTTGGCGGCCCGGAGGCCTCGGCCGATGGCCTCGATCGCGTGATCCTGCCCCTTGATGCGCTCTCGCAGCCGGTCCTCGAACTCCAGGACCGCATGCGCGTCGTCGCGCACCATCTTGCCCAGCGGGATACCCGTCCAGTCCGACACCACGCGGGCGATCACCTCTCCGTCCACCTCGGTCCGGATGAACGGCGTCTTCCCCTGCACCTCGCGCAACTGCGCCAGCGCGGTTTCCAGCTCCTGTTTCAGCGTGGCGGGATCCTGCGCGGGCACGGCGGCCGGGGCGGGCGGCAGCCGGGGCGGCTCCCGCGGAGGCTACCGCGGCCGGGACGACTTCCTTAGGCGCGGGCGGGTTCGCGGCGGCTTGCGCGGCTTCGTCGATCTTGCCGCGCAGCTCGAGCACGCGGTCGACGCACTCTTTCTCGCGCAGCCAGCGGCTCTCGAGGTCGGAGGCCTGGCCTTTAGCGGTTTCGATGCTCTGCTTGAGGTCGCTGATCCGGACAGGGTCGACCGCCACGCCCGCGGCCAGGTCCCTCTCCAGGGCGCCCAGTTCGCGTTCGAGCGTCTGGATGCGCCGCTGCGCGTCCTCGATCTCGTACGGGCGGGCCGAAATCCCGATGTGGACGCGCGCGGCGCACGTGTCGAGCAGGTCGACCGCCTTGTCCGGCAGCTGCCGGCCGGAGATGTACCGGCTGGACAGCTTCACCGACTCCACCACGGCCTCGTCGAGGATTCGCACCTTGTGCGAAGCCTCGTACTTGTCGCGCAGGCCGCGCAGCATGAGGACCGTCGCGTCTTCGCCCGGCTCGTCGAGCTTCACCAGCTGGAACCTGCGGGCGAGCGCCGGGTCTTTCTCGAAGTATTTCTTGTATTCGGACCAGGTGGTTGCCGCGATGGTGCGCAGTTCTCCGCGGGCCAGCGCGGGTTTGAGCAGGTTGGCGGCGTCGCCGCCGCCGGCCGCGCCGCCGGCCCCGATCATCGTGTGGGCTTCGTCGATGAACAGGATGATCGGCTTGGGCGACTCCTTGACCTCGGTGATGACGGCCTTCAGCCGGTTTTCGAACTCGCCTTTGACGCCGGCCCCGGCCTGGAGCAGTCCGAGATCGAGCCCGAGCAGTTCGACCCCCGACAGGATCGACGGGACGTCCCCTTCGACGATGCGCAGCGCCAGGCCCTCCACGACCGCCGTCTTGCCGACCCCGGCCTCGCCCACGACGATCGGGTTGTTCTTCCTCCTGCGTCCGAGGATATCGATCATCTGCCGGATCTCGCGGTCGCGCCCGAACACCGGGTCGATTTCGCCTGCGCGCGCGCGGCCGGTGAAATCGAGCGTGAAGCGCGCGAGGGCGGATTCGCCGTCCGTCCGGCGACCCCCGGCAACCTGCGGGGCCGCGCCCGGGGCCGCCCCTTCGGCCGGAGCGTCCTCGGGCGACCCGGCGACGATCGTGAGCAGTTTCTTGCGCAGCTCGTCCTTGGCGACCTTGTCGAGAAGATCCACAAAGGCGCCGCTGGTGTAGCGGGACGGACGATCGACCAGGCAGGCGGCCAGGACCCCCGAGCGGATTTCGGTCAGGCCGAACTCGAGAGAGCCCATCAACCAGCCGTCCTGGAACCACTCGATGAGCATCGGCGAGAACACGGGCCGCCCGGCGTTGCCGCTGCGCAGGTCCTCGACAGCGCGCTGCACCGCCTTCTGGAAGCGGGCGGGCTCGATTTCGAAGTGTCGCAGGATGTGCTGCAGGTCCCCGTTCGGGTCCTCGCACATCTTCAGCAGGAGGTGTTCGACCGTGACCTCGTAGTGGCCGCGCGAAACGCAGATGCCGGCCGCACCTTCCAGGGAACGGCTGCAGAACCGGTTTAAGCGACGCAACAGCGACTTGATCTCAACGCCTATCATGGTGTCCTCGTTCTCCCCGTCAAGACCTGCCGGCGCCCGCCGCTTCAGGCCAGGGGAATTGAGTTTGGGGCATTTGGGAATGGGGCTGCCGGAAAACCACCGCCGCAGTGCTGGGTGTGCCGGGCAGCCAGCTGGTCCAACCCAGCTGTTTCGTCGACACGCGCGCAAGCTGCAGCGGCGGAATCTCCTCCGCCGCAACCTTGACCTCGATATCGAAATCCAGCCGGTCTCCGACCAGCAACCGCGTGAGATTGACCATCGCGGCGTAATCCTCACCGACCGGCGTGAAGCGCTGGAAAGTCCGCAACGGGACCGGGCCGACCGTGATCCTGAACTTGCCGCTGCGGTCCCGCACGCGACCGCCCACGATCAGGTCGCGTCCCAGCGTGCAGTTCCGCCCTCCGATCCTGTTCTGCTGGGCTTCGTCGATCGTGACCCAGCGTTCGCGGCACTGCTCGATCTCGAGGTGCTGCAACCCGAAATAGTCGCGCAACACCCCCGCGATACTGGCGGCCGAGCGGGGCCGCTGCGTGATCAGCCCGGCATAGCGCAGCAGGCGCACCGCAGGGACACCGGCCGATTCGGCGAGCTCCATCGTGCCCAGCCCGATCAGCGAGTAGACGCGGTGTGAAAACGCGTCCGCACCGCGATGGCGGAACTGGACGTCGTAGCGGTACTTCTGCCATGTCCGGAACAAGAGCGAAAACGTCCGGTGGTGGAAGACGTCCAAAAAGTCCCGGACGGCGGCCTGGTCGTTTTCCTTCCAGAGCAGGTCTTCGGTGTAGAACGTAGGGAGGGGCGAGTCGGAACTGTACAGGCCGAGAAAGGATGTCGTGACCCGGAACCGCTCCTCGCCGCGAGCGCCACCGATGCGCTCTATCTCCTGGAGGTCGGATGCGGGGAAAATCATGGACACGGCCGGACGGATCCGGATCATCTCCCGCGCGGCCGGACCTTCGTGCCCGAGAGGCGCGCTGCCCGTGTACCGCAGCAGCAGCTGGACTGCCTGGAAAAACGAGAAGGCGTGCGGCCTCTCCAGGAGTTCCTGCATCAGGCCAAGATTTGTCGCCCGAGTCTCGGTGGCCATTGGTAGACCTCGCCCTCGTTCACACCGCGCACGGTGAGCCTGGTGAACGAGTTCACCGAGGCATACAGGGCAAACAGCTCGTTGAGTATGGTCGAGAACAGGTACAGGTCGCCCTCGCCCGAGAAGCCGGACTCCAGCAGGTCCAGCTCGATCGCGGTGCCGCGGACGGGCACACCCTTGAAGAGCCAGTCCATGGGGGCGGAGCGCACGCGCTGAATGGCCTCGAGGTGCAGCTGGTTCTCCCGCGCCGCCTGGCGGTCGACCAGGGCGTGGAAGTTGTAGATCTCCAGGACCGAGCGGAGGGCGTCGGCGCTGACCAGGCTCAGGTAGTTCAGCGCCAGGTGCGACAGCAGCCGCCAGTGCAGCCCTCTGTCCAGAGGCGGCCGCACGGAGGCGGTCACGCCCGTGATGTTGCGGAACGTCGCATACTCGGGGGACTGCTGGGTGGCTGCGCGGATGTCGCCGATGCGCAGCATCTCGGGCAGCCTCCGGTTCGTGCAGGTCAGGTCCAGCGAGACGGTTTCCGCGGGAGGGAGGACATGGGCCTCCTGCTCCGAAACAAATGCGACAAACGAGTCGGTGCCTTCGCCCGCCACCGAGCCGCGCAGCCGGATCTGGTAAAAGATCGGCTCCTGCGCGGCCCCGATGTCATGGGTGAACGAGTAGAACGGCGCATACTCGCGCGGTCGGGCCTGCCCCTGGATCCAGCCGAAGACCTTGTCGACCGAGTAAATCTCATAGTGCCGCGCATCGGCCGACCCCGGCCGGATGCGGTACTCCACCCGGTCGTGCTCGAGCCGTATCGGGTCTGCGGTGTGACTGAACAGGTTGATGACGGGCGTGCAGAAGAGGCGGATGTTTTCGCCCGAAACCCTGGGCAGCTTGTCGACGGTCTTCTTGAAGCGAAACTGCACTTCGAACTTCCGCCCGGTCTGCAGCTCGGCGGCGCGGTCCAGCCCGGAAAGGTCGACGAAGCTGAACTTGGACGGGAGCGCGAAATACTCCTGCAGCAGGCGGAACCCCGAGAACGAACTCTGCGGGTAGGGCAGCAGGGAATCCTCGTCTGCGAACCCGGCCGGCTGCAGGGCGGAAGCCGGCAGCGTCAGCTGCTGGCTCGGGCGGCCCTCCAGGAAGCCCTGGACGACGATCTCCCGCAGATTCCGTGTGAGCCACAGGTACAGGAGGTTGGAAAGCTCGGGCTCCCCTTGCAGAAACAGGCGCAGCCGGCCCATGTTCAGCTGTTTGAACTGGACCCCTTCGCCGAGTTCAAAGGCGATGCGCAGCGTGACCGGGGAACCGGCCCTCTCCTCCAGTTCGGCGCCGGCCACTTCGAGCGGGTACAAGTCGACGCCGCAGCAGGTCTGGAACCGGCAGCGCGTCCCTTCCACCGCAACCGACGCAATCTCGGTGGAGCGGGGGACGAGAGTCCGCTCGCTCACGGCGTTCGCCACGGGCCGGAACTCCACGATCGACATGCTGGGGATCGGCCGCAGATAGTGGGGCCAAAGCAGACTCAGGAGCCCGTGAGTGACCTCCGGGAACTCGTCGTCGAGCTTCTGGCGGATGCGCCCGGCGAGGAACGCGAACCCTTCGAGCATGCGCTCGACATCCGGGTCGCTGCCGCGCTCGGCCAGCATGTGCGCGATGGCGGGGTAGGCCTGGGAAAACTCCCGCCCCATCTCCCGCAAGAACGTCAATTCGTCCTGGTAATACTTGTTGAACATAGGAAATCGCGCACACACGGCGCCGCGGTCATGAGAGGGAACTCACCGCGGCCCCTCATTGTGGCTGGCGGGTGTGGAGTGTGTCGGGTCGACGCCGCGTTACGGGTGGCGCCTGGCACTGCGATCCGCGAGTCCGCACCGATCGCTCCGCGGTGCAATTGCATCAACTGCGGACCCGGACTTCGCCGCTGCTGTCCACCTTGGTTTCGAACCAGACCGGACTGCCGGACCCGAGCACGGCGGTCACCTCGAAGTGCAGGCTGAACACCTCGTCCTCGGCTGCCGAGTGCCTCACCCGCACTTCGGTCAGACGCGGTTCGTATTTCTCAATGGTGCTGCGTATGGCCTGCTCCATGATCCGGATGGCCTCTGGGAATGAATGGACCAGGTCGACGATATCGGGTATGCCGTAGTCAGAAGCGACCGGTGCGTTCCCGCGTCGCGTGTTGAGCATTTTCCCGAGGTGTTCGAGAACGGAGGCGACAACCTGCCGTTCATTCTGCTGGGTGGTGCGCGGCGCTTCGGGCCGCGGGTCCGCCAGCCGCTCCAAGATACTGCGCTCGCGGAACATGCATAGCCCCTTCCCGAAAAGCAGGGGGGGCCGGCCAACGCGGCCGGCCCCCGTCAGCCGTTTACTTCTTGTCGAGCTTGCCGACCAGCGAGAGCGTGAAGAAGGCGCCCATGTACTTGAAATGCGGCCGGACCTTCATGTCGACCCGGTACCAGCCCGGATCGCCTTCGACGTCCTCGACCTTGATTTCGGCCTGCCGCAGCGGGCGTTTGCTGCGCACGCTCTGCGACGGGGCTTCCATGTCGGCGACGTACTGGGTGATCCACTTGTTCAGCTCGCGCTCCAGGTCGGCGCGCTCCTTCCAGCTGCCGATCTGCTCCCGCTGGAGCACCTTGATGTAGTGGGCCAGGCGGCTGATGATGAACATGTAGGGGAGCTGCGTCCCGAGCTTGTAGTTGGTCTCGGCCGCCTTCCCTCGGCGCTGATGCCGAAGAACTTCGGCTTCTGGCACGAGTTGGCGGAGAAGAAGGCCGCGTTGTCGCTGTCCTTGCGCATGGTCAGCGCGATGAAGCCCTCCTCGGCCAGTTCGTACTCCCGGCGCTCGGAGATGAGGACCTCGGTGGGGATCTTGGTCTGGATCTCGCCCATCGCCTCGAACTGGTGCATCGGCAGGTCCTCGACCGCGCCGCCGCTCTGCGGGCCGATGATGTTCGGGCACCAGCGGTACTTGGCGAAGCTGTCGGTGAGGCGGGTGGCGAAGGCGAAGGCGGTGTTGCCCCAGAGATAGTGCTCGTGGCTCGCGGACGACCTTTTCCTCGTAGTTGAAGGCCTTGATCGGGGCCGAGGTCTCGCCCATAGGGCAGCCGCAGCAGGAACCGCGGCAGGGTCAGGCCGACGTAGCGGGAATCCTCGGATTCGCGGAAGGACCGCCACTTGATGTACTGCGGCCCCTCGAAGATCGACTTGATGTCCTTCAGGTTCGGCAGCCTGAGGAACGAGCTCCTCGCCGAAGAACTTCGGGCCCGCGGCGGCGATGAACGGCGCGTGGGCCATGGCCGACACCGCGGCGCACCTTCTGCAGCAGCGCCATGTCCTGCGGGCCGGGGCCGAAATCGTAGTTGGCGATCATGGTGCCGATACGGCTTGCCGCCGAACTGGCCGTACTCGGCCGTGTAGACGTGTCTTGTACAGGCCCGACTTCATGATCTCCGGGGCGTCCTCGAAATCGTCCAGCAGGTCCTGCTTGGAGACGTTCAGGATCTCGAGCTTGATGTTCTCGCGGAAGTCGGTGCGGTCGACGAGGAACTTGAGCCCGCGCCAGGCCGACTCCATTTTCTGGAAATCCTTCTGGTGAAGGATCTCGTCCAGCTGGACCGAAAGCTTCCGGTCGACCTCCGCGATCATCTCGTCCACGAGCCGGCGCTCCACGCGCTCCTGCGCGTGGGCGGGCTCGAGCAACTCCGTGATGAACGCTTCGACCCCCTTACGCGCCACGTCGTAGCCGAAATCGCGAGGGCTTCATTTTCGTTTGATCGAGGATCTGCTCGATCAGAGAAGGGGCCTCCGCCTCGGCCTGCTGGGCCTGAGCTTCCTTCTCACTCTTCGCATCAGCCATAGTCTTTCTCCCGCCCCCGTGAGGGGCTCAAAGGGCGCTTACTCCTTCTTCCCCTGTTCCATGCCCAGTTCCTTGATCAGGCGCTCCCGCGCTGCGTCGTCCTGGAGCAACTCCTGCAGCTTCTTCCGGAACCCCGGGACATTGCCCAGCGGGCCTTTCAAGGCGGTCAGCGCCTCCCGCAGATCCAGCAGCTTCTTCAACTCCGGCACCTGCTCGGCCACCGATTCAGGTCCGAAGTCCTTCAGCGTCTCGACCCTGAGGTTGACCGGCAACTCGTCGCCTTCCTGATTGGACAGCCGGTTCGGGACCGTGAAGTTGAGCGACAATTCCTGTTTGCGCATCACCTCGTTGAAATTGTCCTTGTCGACGTTGATCGGCTTACGGTCTTCCAGGGGGCGCGAGTCGGTGCGGAACGTGAAATCGCCCAGGATGAGTTGCTTCAGAGGCAACTCAATCTGCTCCTGGGCCCCTCCGGTGGCCGGTTTGTATACGATGTTGATGCGTTCCCGGGGAGCCACGGAACCCTCTTTTGCCATCACTTACCTCCGCGAAATGGTCGCACCTAGAAGTCGACCGTTAGTGCTGCGTTCACATCGAGCCTGCAGAGCCGCTGATACAGCTCGCCCAGCTGACGCTGCACGTCCGGGGGGCGTTCCGACATGGCGGATGCCAGTTTCTGCCGGCATTGGAACAGTTGCTGTATGACCTCGAGGGACAGTTCCGGCTCCCACTCCTCCAGGGAAAACCGGCCGATCTCTTCGTCCAGGAGGGTCAGGAGTGGCAGGGCCACCTGAGGCTTACCCGAGTCGGCGCACAGCCTGGCCATCTCGAGCCGCCACAGGAAGCGCCGGCGGGGCCGGGACTCCTGGGCGATGCCGCGCCTGAACAGGGCGAGCCCCTTTTGCAGTTCCCCGCCCGAGGACAGGCGAAGGGCTTCCGCCACTGCCTTCGCGAGTTCCTGGTCCTGACCGCCCCGTGAATCGCCGCTTCCGGAGCCGGCATCCGGGTGAGCCGAAGACAGCTCGGTGTTGACCCAGTGCGCCGTTGCGGGGCTGAAGAGCGGGGTGCCGTCGACGAACTTCAGCCCGAGCAGTCCCGGGAGCCTGAGCACCAGGGACTGTAGTTCGGTCAGGATGGCTGTCTTCGCGGCCGAGTACGGTTCTCCGAGTTCGGCCAGCGCCTGAACGCAGTGGCGTTGAAGGTCGAAGGCAAATACCCGTTCCAGGAATCCCAACTCGGTCTCCCGCACGATGCGGAGCCAATCGCGCCCCGAAAGAAGCTCCTGGAAGCGCTGCGCCGCGCCCGGGTCCGGACCTGGGATATAGGTGATCCCGCCCTCCTGCGTCGGGAGGGCGACCTGCCATCCCCACGTGATTCCCCGCGTGATCCTGTAAGAGAGCGGGTCCGCCGGATCCGCCGCGTGCAGCAGCGCGGCCGCCTCGAACAGCCGCGTTCTGCAGTCCGCGAGAACACCTTCCACGTCGCCAGGACCGACGGCCGCGGGGGGCGCGGCCGCCTTGGCCTGCTCCGCCTCCTGTTGCCGCGCAGCCTCTGCTGCTGCGGCGTCCCGGCGCGAGCGTACGCCGTCGGCCTGCTCATGCACGACGCGAATAAGGTCGACGAATCCCGGCGCCTCGTTGGCAAAACACTCCTGGACGGCGGCCACGAAGTCCATGAGGCACTGTTCGAGCTCGAGCGCAAGCTCGTCGGACGCGGTGACCCGCTTCCGGGCCAGAGCCACCGGCAGCCGCTCATCGACCCACTGAACCGCGCCGACCCTCCCGCGCATACGGTTTTTTTCGGGGAATGCGGTTTCCCAGTAGTTCTTCAACAGGCTGCAATACAGCGCCAACCCGCTGAGAAGCCCTTCGAACCCCTTGGTCTGATAGAGCCCCACCGCCAGGTAGGAGGCGAGGCGAAAGTCCTTTGATTTTGTCTTGAGCAGGGATCTCGAGAGCTGGGTGACGGCGTTCCAGTCCACCGGGACGGGCGACATGGATTCCGTCTTGGCGATTTCGGCGCTGAGCTGCTCGAACTCCGGATCGAAACGAACCGATCCTCCGGCCGGAGCCGACACACTTATCGGTTCGACACCCAGGTTGACTATATCCGCATCCAAAAAGGACATCTACTCAGGTTTTCGAGTTGTGCGGGTCAATGTGTTCAGGCGCACCCGATATGCGCAAGGTATACCGCCGAGCCGGCCTGTTTAGCGTATCCGAGCGTGTTCTGACGAAATTTATTATTTAGGTGCCCAGAAACCTTGTCAAGTTCTTTCCCGGACTGTCCCTCCCGGCACGGCCGCCATGATCGACTCGACCTTCTGTACCAGGCTATCTCGGATCTCCGTCAGTCGGTCGACGTCCACAACCTCCTCGAAAACCGACGTCCCGCTCATCTCTGTCGAATCGAGGATCAGGTGATCGGGAGGAAGCATCGTTTTGAGAGGCGCCGTCAACGTGGTCAGCGGGAGGTCCCCGAGCTCCGGCGACGTGGCCGTGCTTATCTCCCAACGCAGTGCGCGAAGCAGGTTCGCGATCCCCGGATACTTGTTCAGCAGCAGGTGGATCAGGCAGCAGCGGATGACGAATTCGCGGACATCATCCGGTTTCTTCTCCTCCTTGCCCGCAACGCCAAGGCGCAGGCGCGAGAGGCTCAGCCCGGATCCGTAGGACAGGACGTAGCGCACCGGCGACATAACGGTCACCACCTTCAAACCCGTCCCGGCATTGAGCTGGTGCAGGTACTCCCACGGGTGGACTTCCAGGGCGAGCCCGATCGGTTTCAGCGGCGGCCTCAGCGGCCTCGGCAGATCAAAGGGCTTACCCGCCGCCCTGGCATACAATTCGTTCAGCGCGGCGAAATTCTTCTCGGCATCCAGTACCGGCTCGGGACTCCCGCTGTCGATGTAGTCGCCCAGGACCCGGCGCGGCCGCAGCAGCGGCGAAATGGTCGTGAGCTGCTCTCTCAACTGGAAGAGGAGGTACTCGGATACCGCGCGGGTCACCTTACGCAAGAAAAGCAGTCGCTCTATACTGAATTCCTCCGTCATGGTCTCCTTTTCAAGCCCGAGAAGCGACAAGCCAGAAGCAAGAAGTCGGAAGCAAGAAGCCAGGAGCCGGAAGCCACAAGGCCCGGCTTTCGTCAGGCGTCGACGGCGAGCCGGTAGCGACCGGCCGCCACAGCCGTTCCGGCTTCCGGCTTCTTGCTTCCAGCTTTTGGCTTCTGGCTTCTGGCTTTGAAATATAACACAGTAAAGGGATAACAGGGACCGCCAAATCGATGGCAACTTTCCTTTGGCTCCAAGCTCGGTTATGATCAGGCGGTGTCCGCCACCCTAATCGTTCGGTCTGGTTCTCTGCAGGGACAGCGAATCCGGCTTAACTCGAAGATCACCCGATTGGGCCGCAAGGCCGGCAACGAAGTTGTTTTCTCCGATCACCTGGTATCGAGCAGCCACGCGGAAATCCGCCGCAGCGGCAACGAATACCACCTGGTGGATTGCGGGAGCACAAACGGCACATACATCGAGGGGAAGGCTGTCACCCGTGTCCGGCTCGAGAACCGCGACCGGTTCGAGTTGGGGGAAGGCGGCCCGGTCGTCGAATTCCGCACCGAAGGGGACGAAACTGCAGACCGGCCTCGGTTGAACCCGCTGTCGGGTGCGTGGCAGAGCGGCACGGAACCCATCGCTCTGTCGGGCTCTCGCACGAGCATCGGCCGGGGTGCGGGCAACGACATCGTGGTTGGGCGCGAGTCGGGCTCGGTGGTTTCATCCGAACACGCTTTGATCCTGCTGGATGGGGATTCCTGCCGGATTCAGGACCTGGACAGCTCCAACGGGACTTATGTCAACGGGGAGAAGATCGACACGGCGCGCCTGCACGATGGCGACCGGGTGGAACTCGGTTCGGGTGGGCCGGTGTTCGAGTACCGGGCCGCCGGGGCGAGACGCAACACACGCAAGCCGGATGAGCGCGAAGGCGAGCGCATGTTCCGCAAGCTGGAGCGAGCGGCCAAGGGCGGTCGGGCCGGCGAGCAGACCCTTCTATTCCTGCACGCGGCAAACAGGTTCCACAAGCGGCGCCGGTGGCCGCTCCTGTTGGTCTCGGCCGTACTGCTGGCGGGAGGGCTCGCGGCGCTGTATCTCTACTACCAGAAGGCCCAGGAGAACCGCCGCATCCGCGCGTCGGCGGAGGAAGTCTTTTATCAGATGCGGGCGCTCCAGGCCGACCTGGTCCGTTACCGCGACACAATGCAACCCGAGGAGGCCCAGCGCCGGAGCGGGGAACTGATCCGGATACGCAGGGCCTATGACGATTTTCTGAAAAACCTGGGGCTGTACGAGGGCAAGACCCCTGTCCAACAGGCCATCATGCGGCTGGCCAGGAACCTGGGAGAAACCGACCTCGACGTTCCCCCGGACTTCATCCAGACGACGCTGCTGTACGTGGAAAAATGGCGCAGCACGCCGCGGCTGCGCAATGCGCTCGAGCGGGCCAAGCAGCGCAGCCTGCCGCGCATCATCGGGACCGCACTTGACCAGTACGGGCTCCCGCGCGAGTTGTTTTTCGTCCCGCTGCAGGAGAGCAGCTACGATGCCACCCAGGTGGGCCCCCCGACCCGGTTCGGCTTCGCCAAGGGGCTGTGGCAGCTCATCCCACCCACGGCCTTGCAGTATCGCCTCAGGCTCGGGCCGTTGAAAGACGAGGCGCGGTTCGACCCTCTCGACCAGCGTCACGACGAACTCAGCTCGACGCAGGCCGCTGTCCGCTACCTGGCGGACCTGTATGCGACGAAGGCGGCTGCCTCCGGCCTGCTCGTGATTGCCTCCTACAACTACGGCCAGACCCGGATTATCACGCGGCTGGACCAGCTCCCGAACGACCCGCGCGAGCGCAACTTCTGGAAATTCTACCGCAGCGGCTGGCTGCCGCCTGAAACGCGGGACTACGTGATGGCCATCTTCTCGGCCGCGCTCATCTGCGAAAAACCCGACTTGTTTCAAATGAACATCGACCCCGTTTTCTCCGGGTTGTGACCTGCGCGACTCTTCAGTCGTTCCGGGTCCAACGGGAAGCCCCCTGAGTCCCGGGCACGCTCGCGTCGTGATACGCATTAGGCTCGGGCCTGGTCACCGCCTTCCGCGGGGTTCGAAAGCGACTTCAAAGATGCAACCATTCGAAGAATCGAACCCGGCAACGGGTCACGCTTTCATTTTGGCCGAACGATCGGCTATTATCAGACCGGCAAAGACCCGGTGAGTGAACTTCAACCTTCAAAAGAATCAAGCCGATGAAACTCTGTCCGCTGTGCAAGCGAACCTGGGAAGATGACTTCCGCGTGTGCCCGATCGACGGGCTGGCGCTGCAGGCTGTTGAGGCTGAGACCGACCCGTTCGCCGGCAAGACCGTGGGCGCCGTGAAGGTCTCCGACAAGATCGCCGACGGCGACTTGGGGCCGATTTACCGCGCGGAGGATCCCGCCCGGGGCACTGTCGCCCTGCAATACATCAATGCGGATCGTATGGCGAGCCCCGTGCTGATGGAAGCCTTCGAGGATGCCGTCCAACTCGCGGCGAAGCTCATTCACCCGCACGTCATCCGGGTTTACTCGCTCGAGCGCGCACCCGACGGCACGGTCACGGTACTGATGGAGTACGTGCCGGGCAGTAACCTGAGGGACTATCGGGCCAGCCATCCCGCGCTGGATTGGAACGAGGCCTGTAATTTGATCAAGCAGGCGGCCGACGGCCTGTCGGCCGCGCACAGGACCTCGATGCTCCACGGATCCGTCCATCCGACTCGGATAATGGTCGGCGCCGACGGCGTCGTGAAGGTCGGGGGGTTTCATCGTAGCGGGCTGAGGGACGTGGCCGACAGCGCCGCGTCGAAACCGGAGGACTTGGCCTACTGGAGTCCCGAGCAGCTCGGGATCATACTGGATTTCCCCTACCCGGACTACCGGGCCGATGTCTACGGGCTCGGCATCACGCTGTACGAACTGCTCGCGGGGCGCCTGCCTTACGAGGCAAAGAACGTCCAGGACCTCGCTGCGGTAATGGATGCGGGGCCGCCGCTGCCCCCCAGCTTCGCGAACCCGCAGGTGTCGCCCACCCTGTCGCGAGTCGTGCTGAAAGCGATCTCGAAGCAGCCGGTGGACCGTCACCGCTCCATGGAAGAGTTCCTGCGCGAACTCGAGGCGGCGAGCCGGCCCTTCCGTGAACCGGAACGCCACGAACCGGAGGTGCCCAGGTCGCCGGGATACCCGCCGGCCAAGGACGATTCCGGGCTGTTTGCAACGCCCGGGCCCGCCCGCGGCAGGGAATCGGTGGAGAACATATGGCCTGAAGCCGCCCAGGCGCCGCATTCGGGTGAGTCGAGTGTGTTCACCTGGTTCAAGACGCGCGTCGGGGGCGGAAAGCAGGCTCCGTCCAGAAAGAAAGCACCAGCGGCGGACGACTCGTTTTTCCCCAGCTCCAAGGCCGACGACATGGACGAGCGGACGGCGTTGGCGACAGGCCCCCGGAGGAGGGGCGGCCGCCGGCGGAGCTTTGCGGAGACCTTCACGAATTTCGGCCGGGGCGACGATCTCACCGGGACGGATTTCCTCCCGCGCAGGAGGTTCTCGAGCCGGGTTTATCTCCTGATGGGATTGGGCGGCCTGGTGCTCGTGGGAGCCGTCGTCACACTCATCCTGATGTTCGGGCGCGCTTCATCGGGGAAGCTGATGCTCGAGAGCACACCCCCGGGCGCGCAGATCTTTCTGAACGATGAGTATCGCGGGAACACCCCGCTGCTTATACCGGAGATCAAGTCCGACGTCTACCGGCTTCGTCTGCAGCTGGACGGTTACGAGGCCGTCGCCGCGACAGTCGAAGTCGGCCCGGACAAGGACGTGCAGCGCGCCTTTGTGCTCACCCGGCAAGCCCCGATCCAGATGTCGACGCCAGCCCTTGTCCCGCCGGCCCCGACGGAGCCCCCGTCGTCCCCGGCGCCCGTTCCGGTGAGCGGGGGCGCCAAGGCCCCGTTCGAGGCGATGTTCAACAATGCCCTGCGCAGCCGGAATCTTTTCCCGCCGGCGCCGGGCAGCGCGTGGGATGTCCTGCAGACCTGGCAGCAGCGTGAGGCGGCGGCCCCCACGGCCGCCCTGGAGCAGGCGCGCCAGAATTTCTGCCGCGAGGTCGAGACCGTCGGGCTCGAGAAACTCGATCAGCGGGATTTCCAGTCCGTGCGCGGGCTGCTCGAGCAAGTCCGGACACGCATGCCGGGCCAGCCGTGCGGCGGCGCCCTCCAGGCCCGCTACGACTCGGCGCTGTCGCGTTCCATTTCCGACCTGCGCGCGTTCACGAACGCCGCCATGAACCGGCAGAATTACGTGACCCCCGAGTCGGACAACGCGCTCAAGTACGTCCGCCTAATCCTGCAGGTCGACCCGCAGGACAACGAGGCGAAGACGCTCGAGGGCGAGCTCTTCCAACGCGGGCTGGACCAGGCGAAGGCGAAGGCCGACGCGCGCCAGCACCAGGATGCGCTGGCCATTTACACCCAGCTTAAGGCCGGCTATCCCAATCCTCCGGGCGGGGTGGAACCGCTCAACCAGGGGATCGAGAGGGAGAAAAGGCGCATGGCGCTCGCGTCCACCCTGAAGGTGCCCTACAGCGTGGCGGTGAAGCACGGCCACAGTTTCCTGCGCATCAAAAACCGGGATTGCACGGGGGTGCTGCGCGCCGACGGGTTCAGCATCGAATTCCAGACCAACGGGGATCACGGCTTCAAACTTCCCTACGATCTGCTTAAGAGCGTGTCGTACGGCAAGGGCAAGATTGTGATCGAGGGGACGGCGATCGGCGGCGGCAAAATCGAACTCGAGCAGACCGATAAGAACCCGAGCCCTTCGCTGGCTGATGTCTACGCAAAAATCGAGGAATACCGCAAACTGCGCGCCGAGTACCTGCGGCAGTAGGGTGAAAAACGAGAACTGGAGGGGGCTGGGCGAGGGTGACGCCCGCCCCCTTTTGGATTTGCCTGCCTTGAGCCGATACTACCCGGCGACCGGAGCTTCCCAGTCGTCCTCTGCGCTGATGCCGCCGTCCACCCACGTCCAGTTGATTTTCTGGTAGGTGAAGGCGACCCGTTCGTACTCCGCATAACGCATGAGTTCGGGGTTCTTGTTGTTCTCCATCACGAACTCGATGCTGGCGATGTTGGCGTTGGTCAGCTTGATCGTGTAGTGCTGCTTTTCCGCGCCGACCCCACCCGCGGCCGACAGCTGAGGTGTCCAGAACTGCAGTTCCCACTCGGAGATGTTTTCGTTGTTGACCAGGATGTTCAGGAGCAGCGGGGAGGACTTGTCGAGTTCCTTAGTGATGACGAACGGCTTGTGCATCCGTTTGCCGGTCGGCAGCCCCGACGCAGCGTCGCGCGGGCTCTCGATCTCGTGATTGACCGCAATCACCATGATCTTGCCCTCGCGCCCCTTCTGTGTCACTGACCCTTTGATTTCGCCTGATTTTTGACCCTTCATCTTGAGATAAGCGTTCAGAGCCATGCTAGAGCACCTCCTCCTCCGGACGTGAAGCTCCGACCCGTACCCGCACTGTGCGTCGTGGCGGATGCCCCTCCGGTGAAATTCCCAATCCTATTCCCTTTCGAAGTCCCTCTTGAACCTGAGCTGCGATTGCTAGCGAGAATACCAAATCCCGACATTCAGGTCGAGAGCCGCTTTTAGGAATTTGCGATTCAGGCACTTCATGAGTCGAACGAACCTGCTGAAGGAAACAAAACACGGTGGCAGACGGCGGCCGTCGGCGCATTTCCCCGGACCTCGGCTGGGACGTCGATTACGTGGACCTTGTACCGTCCTGGCATCCAGGTCCGGGTCTGCGTCCGGGTCCAGGTGCAGGCCCACGCAGGTGCGGCGGCCCAAATCAACGGGAAGTTCCGGGCCGGGAGGTCGGTGGCGGGCGCTCGCCTCAGGCCCGGGTTTTGTGTGTTATACTGGGCGAAAATGGGCAAGCGACCTTTCCACCTGGGACCCGAAAAAGACGAACCCGGCTCAAGAACCACTCAAGCCCTGGCCGAACTCGATATTGACGATGCCGGAAGGTATACCATCCAGCAGGTCGCCACTGTAGGACGCGCGCCTGACAGCCACATTGTGTTGGACGTCCGCTCCGTGTCCCGGCACCACGCCAGGATTTTCTATGAGGGTGGGCACTTCTGGATCAAAGATCTTGACAGCGGCAACGGCACAAGCGTCAACGGCAAACGGGTCAAGCTGCAGATGCTGAGTGACGGTGACCGGATATGCTTTGGCGAGGCGAAGGCCGTCTTTCGCACGGGCGGGCACTCCTCGGCAGGACCGGCGCCCCTCGGGCGCGACCCGCTCGAGGGATCGGATGTATCCCAGGACGGGACGCCGACGGGGGGGCTACGGGGCTTCTACCCGAACCTCGCGCCGAATGACCAGATCAGGCAGGAACCGTGCGCTGTTCCCGGAGGCCTCTCCGCGCCGGCGCGCGAACCCGGGGATGCCGCCGGCGCTTTGCGGTCGCAGATGGAAGCGCTCGAACGGGACAACAACGCTCTGCGGCAGGAGCTCGCGCAGTTGCGCTCGTCGGACCTGGCCAAGGAGAACGAGCGGCTGCGCCGCCTTGTCGCGCAGCTCGAGCGGGCTCTCGCCGACAGCAACGTCCGGATGCGGAATCTGCAGGAGCGCATCGGCAACTGAGCCTGCGCCCTCGACGTGGAAGAGCCTTCGACGCCTACTTGCCCATCTTCTCCAGGCGATCCCACCGATCTTTGATTTCCTTCTGTACCTTGGCGGATGCCACCTTGAAGCTGTATTTGGCGTTGTGTACGTCGGTAAACTCCAACTTGTCGTCGTCCTTGACCGAGAGCTTCAGGCTGCGGAACGGGATGCTGAAGGAATGCTCTTTTTCACTCCCCTGGTATTCGACCGAGACACCGCTGATACGCAGCTCGCCAGTGCATTTCCCCTTGAGGAAGCCATGGGTATGCTCCACGGTGTAGCGGGAGGCGGTTTCGCGCGCCGCCCGTTGGCGCAGGAGGTCCCGGTCGCCGGGGTTCATGAGCCGGAGGTCCGCGTCGTACACGAGGGCGATGTTCTCCCCTTCGAAGAAATCGCGCGTCAGGGTCGACTGGTGGCCGCGCGGCGTTCTGACGGTGATTTTGTGCCGCCCGACCGGGATCGCCCTGTTCTCGACCTCGCCGTTTGCGCCGAGGGGCTGGTCGTCGAGTAGCACGGCGCCGGGGTCCCCGAGCCGGTACACGCTGAAGGTGGCTCGCGCAGAAGCCTTCCGCGTTTCCACGCGCTTGCGCAGCTCGGCGATGGCCGGATCGGCAGGGTTGATTTTTTCCAGGCGCGTCACCGCGCCGAGCGCATCGTCGTAGTTGTTCCCGCCGACTGCGGTTTCGTACGCCCTGGTGGCGCCGGCGGCCTCGGCCGCCTGGTTCTTCAGGGCCTGGGCCGGACCGTTCGCGGGGTCCTCGGCGAGCCATTGGTCGACGGCGACCTGGGCTTCGCCGTACTTGCCTTGCTTGAACAGCTCTTCGGCCTTGCGGCCGAGTTCCGCGCTCCTGTGCGCCTTCTGGGCGGCGGCGGCCTGCTCCAGCTCTTTCTGCTGTTTCTTCGTGGCTTCGGCCGCCCTGGCGGCGACGGCGATCTGCCGGCGCAGCGGGGGGAGTTCGGGGGCGTCAGGCCTGAGCTGGGCCACCTTGGCAAGTTCCGCCCGGGCTTCGACCAGCTTCCCGGCGCCGATATACGCGGCGGCCTCGGCGAGCCACTTTTTGATTTCGATGTCCTGTTCTTCTCTACTCTTGGTCGACGATGCGTCGGCATCGAGTTGAGAGAGGATCGCGAGGGCGGGCTCGTTGGCCGGATCGATCTGGAGAATCTTCTGCAGCGTGTTCCGGCACTCGTCCGGCTGGTTCTGTGCCCGTTGACTCTGCGCCTCCACCAGCAGGACCCCGATGTCCTTCAGGGTTTTCTGCTTCTGCGCCTCTTGCAGCAGGGCGGCGGCTTCCGTGTTTCCGGGAAACTCCTGCAGCGTGCGCTCCAGCGCCACGATCGCCTCGCCGTACAGGCTCTGGTCCATGCGGGCTTTTGCCTCGGCGATCCCTTGGGCCGCGGTGACGACGACCTTGGGACGGTGCAGGTACCAGTAGGCTCCCCCTGAGGCTCCCAGGACCACCAGCAAGGCGGCCGCGCCGATCCACAGCGGTGCCCGGGATTTCCTGCGCGAGCCGAGGGTCGGCAGAATGACCGTCTTTTCGAGCGGGGCAGCCGCAGCGGGGGGCGGGGGGGCGGCTTCTCGCGGTCCGCGCTCCTGGCCTGCTTGCGCTGCTCCTTGTCCGCCTCCTTCCGTGCCGCCCGGGAAGCTTTTTCGATGTCCTTCAACAGCGCTTTCGCGACCTTGTTCCCGTCTTCCAGCGCGAGCGCCCGCAGCGCGAGGTCCCTCGCCTGGCCGAATTCTCCTGCGTTGAGCGCGTTTCGGCTGTTGGCGAGCAGGGCGGCGATCTCGTCCTGGCGTCGTTGCTCTTCGATCGCAGTCACGCGGCGCAGGAACGCCGCCGCGTCGGGGTTTTGCCGGTCGGCTTCGAGCGCCTCGCGCGCCTTCGCCACGGCTCCCGCGGCGTCACCCCTGGCGAGCACCTGCTCCGCCTCTGCGATCAGCGCGGCGACCTTCTCCTTGCGCACCTTCTCGTGGGCAGCCTCGATCCGTCGGATCATGTCCCTGGCTTTAGTGCTTTCGGGATCGAGCAGAAGGGCGCGTCGCGCCAGCGCCTCGGACTGGCCCAGGTTCCCCTGGAGGAAGGCCTGCTGCGCCTGGGTGATTATTTCGTTGAGTTCCTGTTTGCGGCGCCTTTCCTCGCGCGACTGCCGCACCCTCTGCATGAGTTCGGCGGCCGCCGTGTGGTCGGGGACGACCTTGAGGGCCTCGCCGACGTGGAGTTCCGCCTCGTCGTAATCGTGCCTCTCGAGGGCATCCTCCGCGTTCTTCAGCAGGAGCTTGACTTCCTCGGCCCTGCGGGTTGCTTCCTTCCGCTCGGCAATTTCGACGAGCAGGCGGGAGACGGCGGAGTCCGGGGCGGGGTCGAGGCTCAGGGCCTCGGATGCGAGCACGGCCGCCTCCTCGAACGACTGCCGTGCGAGCGCTTCCCTGGCGTCCCGGACCAGCGCGGACAGGCGTTCGGCGCACCGTTTCTGCTCGAGCGTCCTGTCGATCCTTGCCGCAAGCTCCGACGCCTCCGCATTCCTCGGCGACATTTCGAGCGCCCGTTCGGTGTGGGCGCGCGCCTTATCGAGGTCATCGGCCTGGAACAGCTGAAGCGCCTCGTCGAGTTCCGCCTGGACCCGCGCCTTGAGTTCCTCGCCGCGGATCCCCTCCTCGGCCTCCTCGATGCCAAGCCGGACGGCCGTGTCGTCGCCCAGGATTTCCCGGGCGCGCTGGAGCGCCCGGAGACTCTCCCGGAATTTCCTGTCGGCGAGCAGCTTGAAGCCGGTGGCCTTGTCCCGCTCGCCCTGCTCCTGGCGGGCGGCCCGTGCCTTCTCGGCTTCCGCTCCGGCGAGCGCCTGGCGCCGCAGATCGATGGCGTCGGCGCGGTCCGGCTCGAGTTCCAACACGCCGCTGACGGACTCCAGGGTGCTCGGGAACTGTCCGGCGGCCAGGGCTTCGCGCGCCGACTTGAGCAGGTTGGCGACCCGCGTTTTCCTGCGTTCGTCGATGCGCCGCCGGGCCTGGGCCAGCAGCTGGACGTATTCTTCCTTGGGGCCGAGGATGCCGATCGCCTGGCGCAGGATGTCGAGTGCCTCTTCGGGGCGGTCCTCGTTCAGCAGCCTCTCCCCGTCGCTGAAAAGCTGCGCGCCCCGCGCCGCGAGGTCGTCCGGTGCCGTGGCTTCCGGGCCTGCCGGTACGGGCTGTGGTGCCGGAGGGGGGACGCCGGGCGGGGCCGCCACGGCCGGCGCGCTCTCACGGGGCGGGGGAGGCGGGGAAGGCTGCTGCCGGCCGGGAACGGGGCGCAGCAGGGATTCGCGCTCGAGCGACGCGCGCAGGACTTTCAGGGCGGCGTAGGACGGCCTGTCGCCGGCGCGCAGCGTTTCCCGGACGTTGCCTGCCAACTGCACCAGGCCGGCGGGGGCGCCGGCGCGCTCGGCCGCCTGGGCCAGCCGCGGGGCCGCGTCTTCGATCTCGCTCATGAGGCGCTGCGCGGAGTTGTTCATGTCGTCGAGCAGCCTGCGGCAGGCCCGGCCCACGTCCGCCATGGACGCGTAACGCTTGTCGGGCTCCTTGGCCATGCAGGTGTTGAGGATCGGCCACAGGCCGGCCGGCGCCTCCGGCAGTTGCTCGGCAAAGGGGAACTGCGTCTGGAACAGGATGTTGTCCATCGTCTTGACGATGTTCTTGTCCCGAAACGGGTGCGTGTAGGTGAGGAACTCGTAGAAGACGATCCCTGCCGAGAAGATGTCCGAGCGTTCATCGTAGTGGCCGCCGCGGATCTGCTCGGGCGACATGTAGACCGGCGTGCCGAGGCGCACGCCCGACCGGGTCAGGTCCGAGGAGGGGATCCTGGCGATGCCGAAATCGAGGAGCTTCACGTTGCCGGCCTGGGTGACGTGGATGTTGCCCGGCTTGATGTCGCGGTGGATGATGCCGTGTATGTGCGCGTGGTTGAGGCCGTCCGCGACCTGGACCATCACCGAGAGCTTTTGCTCGAGCGAGAGGCGTTCCTTCTCCTTGATGATGGCCTTGAGATCCCGCCCCTCGAGCAGCTCCATGACGATATAGGTGATCTTGCCGTCTTCGCCCAGGTCGTGGATGATGACGATGTTCGGGTGCTGCAGGCTCGCGGCCGAGCGGGCTTCGCGGTAGAACCGGAGCTTGAGCTCCTGGTCCCACTTGATGTCCTCCGCCATGGTCTTGATGGCGACATAGCGGCCCAGGACGTCGTCGTACGCCTTGTAGACGGCGCCCATCGCTCCTTCGCCGAGCTTTTCAACGATCGAGTACTTTCCCAGTTTTTGGATCATTGTGTTGATTTCTTGAGCGTCTGGATACGTCGTTCGACTGATTCCTTGATCGGGATCCCGTCAATGGTCCCGAGTGTCGCCTCGGGATACTCCCTGGCCTGGGTATATTGCGCCAGGGCCTTGCCGCGGTCACCGAGTTCCTCGTAGCAGCGACCCTGATAGTAGAGCACCGTTCCGGGGCAGACGCCCGAGCGGAGCGGGCCCAGTTTGGCGCTGCCCAGCATGTCGAGAGCGCGCTTCCACTCCTCCTGGTGCATGAGGCCGCGGGCCAGGCTCAGGGCGGCGAATCCCGATGCCTGGCCCGCGGGATCGCGTTCCAACAAGTGGTTGAGAATGGCCATCACGGCATTGACCGGCCCGTCCGGCGCGCTCCACGGATACTCCGAGCCCGCAAAGCGCACGGGAACTGCCAGGAAGCTGCTGGTATCGTTCCCGGACGAGATCGCGAGGGTAACGGATTGGCCAGGCAGTCGGGTGCGCAGGTGCGCCTGGAGCTCGCTGTAGTCCATCGCTCTTTGGTCGACGCTGCGGATGAGGGTCCCCGGGGGGAGGGGCGGCTGCGCCTCGGCCGCAGGGCGCCGGTCGTTCGCGACGATGAGCCCGCGGGTGGTCTCGAGCAGGTCCAGCGCCAGGTGCGGCGTGGCCAATCGTGACGGGACCCTCGCCGCGTTGTCGATCTGCGTGGCGAGGAAATCCAGCGAGGACGTCTCGACATTCGGCACTTCGATCAGGTCGGGGTGGGGACTGAGCTTGCCGTACAGTCTGAACACGAGCCTGTCTCCCGTGCGCACCCCAAGGAGCAGCAGGTCGGCGTGTCCCGCCTGCTCGGAAACGCCGGCGATCAGGGCCGCCAGGTCCGCGGGTGCACCGTCCGCCGCAGGCAGCCTCTCGGGAGCCAGGGCCCCGCGCTTCAGCCGGGAGCGCACCTCGTCGTCCGTGAGCCCCGCGTTGCCGAACGCCGTCACGGTCGCGAGGCGGCGCGCCACAGGTTCCCAGTCAGGCAGGGAAGGGGCCAGAGAGCCGGCGGCGCTTCCCCGGGGTATACACGCCCAGGAAAGCGAGGGCCGGCCTGAGGTCGCCGGCTGCTCTGGCCGAGCGCCCGCGTTCGATCAGCACCTCTTTGGCAAACTGCCCCGCCGGGTGGATAACCTGGACCTTGTGGTTTCCCACGCAGACATCGAGGCGCAAGGGCGTCTTGCCCTGCGGCGCGCCGTCGAGCAGTACGTCCCCGCCCGCCGGAACGGAGCCGACCTCGAGCGACCCGAGGTCTTTCTTCATTTCGATGTTGACCAGATCGGGGCGCACGAGGAGGGGCTTGCCCCAGTCCACTTCCTGGTCGCGCACCGTAACGGTCAACGTCTTCGGCTCGTAGCAGGCCGCCTGCAGATCGATCGTCACCGTGTCGCCCACCGGGACGTCGGCCAGAGACAGAAAGCTGGAACCCTGATTCCGTGTCCAACCGGCGGGCGCCGATTGGATCTGGGCCTGCTGCTCCGGTGGCAGCGAGGCCAGCCAGGCGTCGTAGTCCTGCGCGAGCCCGACGGCCTTGCCGTTGACACGCGCCGAAACGCCGGGCGCCTTCACCGACATGGGCAACTGTACGGCACGACGCCGCAGGCCGCGCTCCATGGCGAGCAGCTCGGCGGGCCGGATCGTCGCCTCGAATGCCTCGTCCCGGTACCCGTCTTTGCGCAACTGCAGCCGGTAGGAGCCCGCGATCAAGGGAAGATCCACGGGCGTGGTGCCCAGCGAGGTGCCGAAATAGAGCAGCTCCGCGCCCGGTGGGGTAGTCTGCAGCGAGAGACGGCCCGTGTCGGCCGAGCGGATCTTGTTGACGAGAAGCTTCTCCCGCGGGTTGAAGGTCGTGTCGTCGATGCGGGGGCTGATCACGAGGACTTCGCGCACCGTGGCCGCAATCGCGGACTCGTCGACGAGGAGCTTACTCTGCGTCCTCATCTGCAGCAGCAGGGCCTCCTGGAAGATGCGCAGGCTTTCCTCGTTCAGCGTGCCGTTTTGCAGACGGAGGCGCAGTTCCTCCAGCAGCGGCGCCAGCTTTTCGGGGATCTTCTGGAGTTCCGTCTCCTGCAGACCGGCAGCCTCGGTGAGCAATTGCCGCATCTGCGCCACGGGTGTCGGCTCTACGGGTGCGACCTGTGGCAGCCCGGCGACGATCGACAGTTCCAGTGTGCACAAGAAAAGTAGGATTCTCACCGGTACAGCACCCAGTTCTCATCATTCTTACCGGTCACGACCACTTCGCCGGTTTGCGACACGCCGATGACCTTCAAGTTCCGGTATGGAGGCTTCGGGTCGAGCGTCACGGAGCCTATCCGTTCCGGCTCGACGCCGCCGCCGGTGTCCTTGACGGCAAACACCACGATGGCGTTGTTGCCGGAGTCGAGCAGGTAGACGTTATTCAGCAGGTCTAGCGCAAAGTGTTCGATGGAAGGTTCCCGAGCACCGCCGGGTGCCAGCGTCACCAGCGGCTTACCGTCGGCAGACAAGACTTGCACCGACTTCGAGTCCGCCCCGAGCACGTACAGGTAGCCGCGGCGATCGATCCGCAGCTGGTGCCCCCGTACCGGCGCAAGCGCCGCGGGTGCGGATGCCGAGGCGCCGGGACCGGGCGCGCTCCCTTCCGGCATGCGGAACAGTCCCGCCTCGAGGTCCAGCAGGTAGACGTCGCCGCGGGGGTCGACGGCGATCGACCTGAGTTTTCCCAGCGTCTTCTGCCTGCCGCCCACCGTCACCGCTACCTTCACCAGCGTTCCGGTCCCGAGGTCGACCGCATCCTCGGCGACATAGTAGTTGATGCCGGCGGCGCTTGGGGCCACATCCTCGAGCCTGCGCGCCGCCTTGGTTTCGAGCACTTTCCCATCGGTCGAGATGACCAGGATCTGGTCGCGGTCGATCAGGGTGAATCTGCCTCCGGCAAACGACAGGGAGCGCGGGTCCTTCAAGCCGGTGACCCCGGCCAGCCGGGTGGCGACGGTCTCGCCGAAGATGCCCCCCACCGGTCCCGGCACGGGCCTCACAAAGCGCGAGAGCACCGCGAGGTAATCCTGCGTGCGCCCGTAAATAGTCGGCAGAGGCGATACCGACAGGGCGCGTTGCAGGTAGTCGGCGGCCGCGGGCCGGTTGCCCGCCGCGGCGTCGCACAGCCCGAGCAGCACGTAGCTGGAGGTCAGGGTGGGTGAAAAGGGATCGGCCTCGATCGCGGAAGTGGCGAGGGCCTGCGCTCCCGCGAGGTCCCCGGAGCGAAAGGCCGCATCCGCACGGGCCTGGAGGGCGCAATTCGAGTCCCGAAGTACGGCGTCGTGCAGGGCGCCTACCGCCTGCTCCGGATGTCCCTGGGCAGCCGCGGCGAAATAACGCTGCAGGATGTCGATCCGTTTCACGACCGCCGCGGTTTCCGGATTTGCCGCCTGTTCTGTCAGGTGCTGGAGCCGGGCTGCGCGATCGGGGACTGAGCCGGGGTGGAGCAGGCCGACGACCTGGATCGTCTCCAGCAGCCGGGAAGTAAAGGCCGCGCCTGGCGCAGCGGTTGCTGCGGCGTTCAGCCTCGACACGAACGAAAGCAGGCCTTCAGTCGAGGCTGCAGCCAGCGCTTCGTGGTAGTGCGCACGAACCGGGTCTTGAACAACCGCGGCCTGCTCCGGCATGAGCGGCAGGAGCGCCGCCAGGCAGGCAATCCACAACGCAGGCATGCGTGACTCCGCAGACGCTGTACAGGCAGCCGGTCACTGATACGGGCGAGAGCCCGATCCTCAGGGTTTGTGCTGTGTCGCAGTGTGGAATTATATCAGGAGGAGAGGGTTTTGCGTTGACATTTTCCGAAGCGCAATACTAAAAATGCATTGTTATGAAAGTCTTGCCGAGTTTCGAGGTCCAAGCGTACGCCCTCAGTGACGTGGGCCGCGTGCGCACGACCAACGAAGACTCCTTCTTCGTGGCGAACCTCACCCAGGGGGTGCGGATCGAGAAGAACGGAAAGCTGCGCTTCGCTTCCGGGGCAAGAGGCTCGCTCTTCGCCGTCGCAGACGGAATGGGCGGAGCCGCGGCGGGCGAGATGGCCAGCAGGGCCGGGTTGCGTGCCCTGTACCGTGAGGTCCAGGATCTCTCGCGAGATCTCCGCCAGGCGGATGGGGAGCTCTTGCAGGAGATGCTGATCGACTCGGTCGGGTCGGCCAACAGCCGCATATATGAAATGGCCCAGCGCAACCCGGAGTACGCGGGGATGGGCACCACCCTTACCGTCGTGCTCGAGCTTGCCGGGCACGCCGTGATTGGCCAGGTCGGCGACAGCCGTGCCTACCTGCTCCGGGACGACGGGATCCGGCAACTGACCCGCGACCAGTCCCTCGTGGCGCACCGGGTCAGCCTCGGGGAAATTACGGAAGAAGAAGCGCGGACACACCCGGAGCGCAACATCCTGCTGCAGGCATTGGGAGTGCGCCCCACCGTGGAAGTGGTGCTCCGTTCGCTGGTCGTGCGTCCCGGGGATGTCCTGCTGCTCTGCTCCGACGGGCTGCACTCGCAGATGTCGTCCGAGGAGATCTATCAGGGTGGTCACGGAGTCGGCCAGCCCCGAGGCCGCCTGCATGGACCTGGTGGACCTCGCGAATGCCCGGGGCGGCCCCGACAACATCACCGCCGTCCTGATCCAGTTCCTCCCCGTCTGACGATGTTTCAGTAGAAAAGCCAGTTCAAGAGCACCAGTGCGGCCAGAATCACGGCCGCGAAAACGATCGTCGTCCCGCGCGCGCCCGCGATGCCGCCCCGGTCGGCGCCGGCCCGGTCGTACACCAGCCCGGCGAGTTCGTCGCGGCTGCGGCGCCTTGTGCACGCGCTTACCGCGCAGGTGATCAGGAAGCACGACGACCACCCGCAGATCGCGCCATAGAAGTTGGCGCTCATCTCGCTCCCGTACGGGAGGATCCCCGCCCGGTAGGCCAGGTAGTGCAGAAACGCTGCGACCGTCCCGCCCACCAGGCCCCAGAAGCCCCCGGCCGGCGTGGCCCAGTAGGTAAACATCCCCAGCAGGAACGTGGCGAATAGCGGCGCGTTGAAGAACGAGAACAGGAGCTGCACGTAGTCCATGAGGTTGTTGAAACCGAGCACGATATAGGCGGTGGCGACGCTCAGGATCACGGCGGCGACGGTCGCGAGGCGGCCGACCGCGAGGTAGTGCCGGTCCGGCTGGCCGGGTTTGACGTAGGCTTGGTAAATGTCATAAGTCCAGACGGTGTTGAAGGCAGTGACATTCCCGGCCATCCCGGACATGAAGCTGGCGAGCATGGCCGTGATCCCCAGACCGAGCAGGCCGTGCGAGTAGTAGCGGACCATCAGGGCGGGAAGCGCCAGGTCATACCGCGCCGCGAGGTCGCCGGGGAACAGCGCCGCGGCGGCCAACCCCGGGATCACCACCAGCGCCGGGAAGAACAGCTTCACAACCGCGGCGATCAGCGGTGTCTGGACGGCCGACGGGAGGTCCTTGGCGGCCAGCGCGCGTTGGACGAGCAGGAAATCGGTGCACCAATAGCCGAAGCTCAGGACGAAGCCGAGCCCGATCACATTTCCTATGCCATCCATGGCCGAGCCGAACGGGTCGGTGGCCGGAAGGCCTTTCCACGTGTGCCCGAGCGCCGGCGGCAGCGCTGCGACCAGCCCAGTCCAGCCCCCGAACTCGGCGAGCACGAAGAACACCAGGGGCGTGAAACCGGCGACGATGAGGATGAACTGAAGCACCTCGTTGTAGATGGTCGCCGTCAGCCCGCCGAAGCCGACATACACCAGCACGACGGCCGCCGAGACCAGCACGCCCGTGCTGAAACTCCAGCCCACGACGGTGCGCATGATGATCGCCATGGCATAGACGCTGATGCCGGAGACC
Source organism: uncultured Acidobacteriota bacterium (assembly GCA_963773605.1). Classification (GTDB taxonomy): domain Bacteria; phylum Acidobacteriota; class UBA6911; order UBA6911; family UBA6911; genus CAVZBT01. The sequence continues at coordinate 686,298 of CAVZBT010000012.1, read as the reverse complement.
AGGATCATGAGCGTGGCGAAGGCCCCTGCGTTGAAGGCGCGCGTCCTCTCCCCGAAGCGGAGCTTCAGGAACTCCGGGACGCTCCTCACCCGGCTGCGGTGGTAGATCGGCATCATGAAGAGCGCCAGGAAGATCATCGCGGGGATCGCCCCGAGCCAGTAGAAGTGGTTGGCGCGGGCGCCGTACTTGGCGCTGGTCGAGACAATCCCCATGACTTCCAGGGCGCCACAATTGGCGGCGACGAATGCGAGGCCCGTCACCAGCACCGGGAGGGAGCGTCCCGCCAGCAGGTACTGGTGAGTCGAAACCATTCTGCGCCGGAGTCGGAAGCCGATCGCGATAATCACGACGAAGTAGGCGACGATGATCAGGTAGTCGAGAGCATTGGGGGCTATCGGGTGCAAGGGTGCGGGCCTCCTTGTGGTCAGGGCGGCGGGAGCCTGCGCGACGACGCCGGCGGCGGTCTAGGATCCTACACGGCCTCGAGCGCCTGGTTGAAATCGTACAGCAGGTCCCGCCAGTCTTCGATCCCGACCGAGATCCGCACCATCGAGTCCGGGATTCCCGCAGCAATCTGATCCTCTTCCGACATCTCGGAGTGCGTCGTGCTCGCCGGGTGACAGACCAGCGACTCGACGCCCCCCAGGCTGACGGCGTTCCTGGCGATCTTGAGGCGACGCAGAAAGTCGAAGGCCGCGCGCTTCCCGCCGTTCAGCTCGAAAGACATGATCGATCCGGGGTAGCTGCACTGGCTGTCGCGAATGCGTATCTGTTCGGGGTCGCGGAACAGGGTCGGGTAGTGCATCCGGGCAATCTTCGGGTGGGTAGCCAGATCTTCGGCGATCCGCTGCGCGTTCTTGCTCTGCTGGTTCATCCTGAGGGCGACGGTCGGGAGCCGGCCGTTGAGCAGCCAGCACTCGTCGGCCTGCAGGATGTTGCCCAGGATGGCGCGCGTTCCCCGCAGGTGGTCGATGATCTCGGAGTCGCGCCCCAGCACCACGCCGGCGAGCATGTCGGAGAATCCCGACAGGAACTTCGTCGCCGAGTAGACCACAAGGTCGGCCTGCCGCGACAACGGATGCTGGAAGGTGGGCCCCATGAATGTGTTGTCGACGACGACGAGGGGCGCGTTCGGGTGGCTGTGCGCGTCGGCTGCTGCCACCGCTATGTCGGTCATCACCAGGGTGGGGTTGGCGGGAGTCTCGATGTACACCATGCGGAGGTTCGCCGCCCCCGCGATGGCCTGGCGCAGGCCGGCGGAATCCCCGGCCGGCACCGGGACGGCGTGGACACCCAGCGGTTCCAGGATCTGGTGTATCAAGTGCACCGACCCGCCGTAGAGCGGGATCGTGTAGACGACCGTGCTCCCGGGCGGGCAGAACGTCAGGAGCAGCGATGAGATCGCGGCGAGCCCCGAGTTGAACACCGCCGCGGAATGCGCCCCCGGCTCGAGGGGCACGATCTGGTCCTCCAGGATCTCGGCGTTCGGATGCGACAGGCGCGCATAGATCAGGTCGATACTCTCGCCCTCGGCCGGGTGCGTTTTGCCGAGTGCGATGGCAAACGCCCGCTCGGCCGATTCCGGGGTGGAGAACACGTAGGTCGAGGACCGGAACACGGCCGGCCTGGCCGAACCGACCGACAGCCGCGGGTCGAAACCGCGGGTGAGAACGGCCGTCGGGGGACGCACGACATAACTTGGTTTCTTGCTGCGCTGCATGGCCTTCTCCGCTGTGGTTGATTTCCTGGCCGTCCTCGAAGAGCAGATTGGCGGAGCGGGCTCCGGTTTTATTCAATCGCGCCGTCGTCCATCCCGAAGAACCGTGCCCAGTCGTCGACGTCCACGCGCTCTTCTTTTTCTTTTTCCTTGCCGCCCCGACGATCCTTGATCGCCGAGGTGAACTCACCCCAGTTCTTCGTGCGCGCCCCGGCGTCGCGGCAGCGGCGCGTCAGACGGTGGTCGTTGGTGACGACGGTTACCTCCGCCGCGGCCCGCACTCCGGCGAGCCGGTCCACGATGGCGTCGTCGGCCGACAGCGGGGCGCAGTACCGGACGCGCACCCCACGCGGAGACCGGGCCCGGTCGGGGTCGTCGCCGTCGAAAAAGACCTCGAATGCGCCGCCGCGGGCGATGTGCAGCTGACTCAGCAGGTCCAGAAACGCCTGACGGGTCCTCCTGTCCGACCGGAGCGTCGCCGCCGGCTGGCCCACGAGGTTGTTTCCATCAAACCAGTACGGCATGGGCCGATTCTAGCCTGTTTCGCGCACTGCGGCGCAAAAACATTCCGGCGGTGCGCGCGGCTGTGATACGCTCCGCTCATGCCGCAGACGGAAAAAGGATTGGGCAATTCGCAAACCCTCTGTGTGGAACTATCCGAACTCGATTTCGAGGCGCTCGAAAGCGCCGCCGGACACGCCACGGTCATACGGTTCCGCGTGCACAACGAGACGATCCGGTTCGGCGACGTCCTCCTCGTGCTCGAAGGCCCGGAGATCCGGTTCCACGGCCGGATCGGCAACGTCGACGAGCAGGGCTGGGCGGTCGCGGCCGACCGCGCCGGGTCAAGCATCCCCACGCTAAAAAACTAGGAAGTCAGAAGCCGGAAGCCGGGATAACGCTCCCCGTTCCACGCTGCAGAACCCGATGTCGTGGGTTGGAGTTTTCGACGTGAGCCCATAAAATGCACATCGATGACAACCAGATTCCCCGAGGACCTCATGAGGATTCCGGCATTGAAGGCGTTTCTCATCACCATGATGGCCGGCGCGATGGTGCTGGCCCCGGCCGTCTCGGCCGACAACCTGAAGTCGCTGACCGGTTACTGGGCCGGCAAGGCGACGGGCCCGCAGGGCGGCCCGCCCACCGGCGACCTCGACATCGTCTTTGAAAAGTCCGGCTCCGGGCTCAAGGGCACCGTGATGGTCAAGGGGCCCGGCGGACTGCAGTACTCCGGCGAACTCTCCGCTATCTCCCTGAAGGACGGCGTTTTTTCCGCCACTGTATCATTCAAACTGGGGGAGACGCCATTGGCGGCGCAAGTCCGGGGCCCGCTCGCGGGCAAGACGATTGCGGGAACGTTCACCGTGGTCAGCAACGGCGCAACGATGGGGGACGGCACGTTTTCCATCAGTAAGGGCAAGAAGCCGGACGCCGGAAGCCGGAAGCCGTGAATATGCCGGCCGGGCTCCTGGCTTCCGGCTTTGAACCCTGGACCGCAAGGCCACGTGGGCCCGCAGGGTGGCGGAAGCCTGAAGCCGTGAATCAGGTAGCCCGCCGGCTGGGCTCCCGGCTTCCGCTCCTGAACGGCTTCAGCCACGACAACAGCATGGGGAGAAGGGTAAGCGACCCCAGGAATCCCGCCGACATCGCCATGCTCGGTGAACACGCCGAAATAGATCGTGGGCAGAAAATTCGACAGGGCAAGGATGCCGAAGCCCGCGATGATAGTCAGGGACGCATACAGTATCGCCAGCCCGATGCTGTTGTGCGAACGGAACATCGCGGCCGCATAATCCCTGTCGACCCGGAACTCGACCCGGTACCGGAATGTGTATTGGATCATGTTGTCCACGGCGATCCCGCACGTCACGGACGCGATCATGATGGTCATCATGTCGAGAGAAATTCCTGCCCACCCCATGGTCCCCAGGATCAAGAACACCGGCAGGACAGCGGGGACGATGGCGATCAGCGCCAGGTAGAGAGACCGGAACAGCGCCACGAGCATCAGGTAAATCACGACAAACACGAGCCCCAGGGTCTTGATCTGGGAGTCGAACAGACTCTTCAGCAGGTTGTTATACAACACGAAAAGACCGGTGATGCGCGCGCGGTCTCGGGGCAGGCCGAGTTCGCCCCGCAGAAACCCGTCCAGTTCCCGCAGCATCCCGTCCCGGTTCAGGGTCGGGCTCGATTCCCGGATCCGGACGAAGACGCGCGCCTGAGAGAAGTCGCCCGTGACATAGGGTGACATGTACGCCTGCCGCATTTTGTCCGACAGCGATGTCCGGGCGATGTTGAGGATCAGCCTGTTTGGCGGGGTGCCGTTGTTTACGCGGGTCAGGATCTCGATCAGGGAGTACAGGGAGTTGACCTTCCCCACGTCCGGCATCTTTTCGATATACTGGTGCAGCCTGCGCAGGGTGTCGATGTTCTGCGGCTCGAGCCAGTAGTCCTTGGCTCTGCCGTCCAGGACCACTTCGAGCGAGGTCGTGCCGCCCAGGCGGTTGTCGATCAGGTTCAACCCGCGGGCGATTGGAGTGCTCTTGCGGAAATAGTCGATAAACCGGTTTTCCACCCGGAGCCGCGCCATCCCGAGCGCGGATAGCGCCAGCACGAGGGCGGCGGCAGTGCCGATCAGGACGCGGTTCTGGCGGGTGACGGAGGCCAGGAAGGCGACCGGCGATTTTTCCAGGGTCGCCAGGTGCCGGGGGGGCGGCGCCCCCTTCGGAAAGAACAGTATGGCCGCCGGAAAGAACGTGAAGTTGACGGCGTAAGCGAGTGCCAGCCCCACGCTCATCAGGACGCCGAAATCGATGATCGGCCGGATTCCGCTGATGACGAGGGTCGCGAAGCCGGCGACCTGGGTCGCGGAGGTGTAAAAGCAGGGGACACTCATTTCCCGGACGGCGCGCAACAGGATGTCGCGTTGCTCGAGATCCGGAAACCGGGCGTGGATCTCACGGAAACGGACGACGAGATAGATCGAATTCTGCATCGAGACGATCAGGAGCAGCGACGAGAAGTTGGCGGTCACGACCGTCGTCTCCCAGCCCGTCAGCCCGAGATACCCCATCATGCCGATGACAGGGATCATGCACGTCGCCAGCGGCAGAACGACCCAGCGGGTCGCACGGAATACCCACGCGAGGACCGCGCCGAGGAAGAGCACGACCGCCACGCCGAAAACCCAGATGTCGCGCTCGATGTAGCCGACCATGTCCGCGATGATCATGGGCAGCCCGGATTCGGCGATCTCGAACCCGGGCCCGCGGTAACGTTCAAGAATGCCGCGCATCTGGGCGACTTCGGCGCGGCGCTGCGCCGAGATTTCCGCGTGGCGGCGGTTGTACGCGCGGGTGACCTCCTCCAGCCGCCCGGCATCCTCGGCGGACAAGACTCCCTCCGCCCGTTTGCGGCGCAGACGGTAGCGCTCGTCGCCGAGCTGGTCGTAGTCCCGGTCCTGCTTGAGGTTGACGACGATGGACGTCGTGCGCCCGTCGGCGGAGATGAGGTTGTTGCGCCACAGCGGGCTCCCGGTCAGCTCGGCGAGCGCCATCTGCCGGTCGCACGCGGGCATCACGAGCGTCTTGTATCCGGTCCCCATTTCGAACAGCGAAACCTTCGGGCTGTGAAAGAGCGGAACCGTGAGGATGCTGTTGACCGATTCGACCCCCGGCAGCTGCTGCAGTGCGCGGCTCAAGCCGTCGAGCTTCCGGAGGACATCGTCGGCGACCGCGCTCTCCTCGAGGCTCACCGCGAGGATGATGTAATCGTCGCTGCCGAACAGCGCCCGCGTCTGCTCGTAGTACTTGAGGTCCGAATCGTTCTCCAGCACGAGCGATTCGCTGGAGGCGTCCATGCGGAAACGCTGCAGGTGGTAGCCGAAGAAGCAGACGGCCAGGACGAAGGCGAAAACGACGACGCGGTAGTGGCCGAGAATGATTCCGTCGTAGAGCCGGGCGAAGCGCGAGGTGATCGGCGGCATGCGCCATTGTAGCACCGGCGAGGATTTCGGATATGATGTTCCGGGTGAGGGCGCCATGTCGGCGGCGAGCTGGGTCGGGCTGACGGTCTTCCTGCTCATGGTGTACGGCCTCTATCAACTCGGCCGGCGGCGGGAGCTTTCCGAGAAGGACTTCGAGCGCGAGGCGCGCCGGCCGTCGCTGCTGGGGACCGGACTGCAGGAGTTCCAGGGGTTGCTCGAGCCGGAGAAGAAGGCGGCGATCCAGTCTGTCCGCGAGGAGAAGAGGAAAACCAAACCGAGCCTGTCGGGAGAGCGGCCGGTTTCCGGGCCGGCGCCGGCGCACAGAGGAGGGCACGAGCCGGAGGGCACGTAGCACAATGTGGCAGTATTCCCGGCGGTGGCTGTTCCAGGTCTGCCAAAGGGCTCGAGGGCGGTATTGAGATGACGCCCGGAGCGGAGCAAGAGTGTCCAGAAATTACATCGAAGTCCGCGTCGAGACCGGGGTCGACTCCGGCGAGATTCTCGCACTGCTCGAGGGGCCCGCGCCCGAGGGCGCCTGGGAAGCCGGTGGTGCGGTCCACCTGTTCTGGTCCGAGGAATCGTGGGACGCCGCCCTGCTCGACGAGCTGTGCGGCGTGCTGGCACGCCTGGGCAGCCCGGTCCGCCCGGGAAAGCTGTCGGTCGTATCGGTGCCGGACCAGGACTGGAACCAGACGTGGGCCCGGTCGTTGAGACCCGTCCGCGTCGGAAGGCGCATCCTGATCCGCCAGAGCTGGAACAGGGCCGAAGCGCCGCCGGACGCGGTTGAGCTTGTCATCGATCCGCGGAGGGCGTTCGGGTCGGGGTATCACGCGACCACGCAACTGCTTGCGGAGTGGCTCGAGGGCGAGGTGCGTGGCGGCGAGCACGTCCTGGACGTGGGGACGGGCAGCGGGATTCTTGCCATGGTGTCCCTGCGGCTCGGCGCCGCCTGCGCGCTCGGCATCGACAACGATCCGGTGGCCATCGAGTGCGCCCGCGACTACGCGGCGGTCGAACGGGTTCGGCGGGGAGCTCGAGCTGCGGGTCGCCACGGTCGAGGAACTCGCAGAAGGCGCGTATGACCTCGTACTGGCAAACATTGACGCCAGGACACTCCTGATGGCGACGCCGGCGCTGGCCCGCAGGGTGGCCCCGGGTGGGACGCTGCTGCTTTCAGGATTGCAGCCGCACGATTATCAGGATATAACCGCGGTGCTCGCCGGCGTCCGCGGCCGCGCCGCCGAGACACGCTACCGCGGGGAGTGGATGGCGCTGCGGGCCGAGTTCGGCCCCGAAGAGCGGCGCAGGTAAAACAACATTCCTATCCGGAGGAAAGCCATGTCGGGCGGCAGGCTCTCGCGACGCAGCTTCGTAGCGCAGGCGGTTCTGGCCGGGTCCGCGGGTTGCGCGGCCCCGACCCTGTGCCGGGCGGCAGCCGCGCCCGCAACCTTCAGCCGGCCCCTGGGATTCCAGCTCTACACGGTGCGGAAAGTCGTGGCGGGCAACCCCGACGGGATCTTCAGGGATCTGGCCAATACGGGGTACACCGAAGTCGAGGTGTTGCGCGCGAGCCTCGACGCGCTGGGCCCGTCGATGCGCAACGCGGGCCTGCGGATGGTCAGCGGCCACTTCGATGCGCCGCTCGTGACGGGAAACCTGGAGATCTGGAAAAAGGTCCCCGGCTACGAGCCGCCCCCGGCCGGCTACGACTGGAAGGCCGCCATTGCGCACGCGCGCCGTTTCGGGCTCGAATACATGGTGGTCCCTTATCTCACTCCCAACGAACGCGGCGACGTGCAATGGTACAAGGCGCTGGCGGCCGGGCTCAATGCCGCCGGGCGGGAGTGCCGGACGGCCGGGCTGAAGCTCTGCTACCACCATCACGCGTTTGAATTCGGCACGGTCGACGGGGTGCGCCCGCTGGACATCCTCCTGGATCAGACCGACAGGAAGCTGATAGGCCTGGAGGTCGACGTGTTCTGGGTCGCCAGCGCGGGCCTCGATCCGGTGGAGCTATTGAAAAAGTACTCGGGCAGGGTCCCGCTCATCCACCTGAAGGACCGCCTGAAGGCCGCCCGGCCCGAGTTCAACGAGAAGGCGGTGCCTCTCGAGGATTTCAAGGAAGTCGGGAAGGGCGATCTGGACTTTACCGCAATCCTGCGTGCCGCCGCAGCGGCGGGTGCGGAACACTATTTTGTCGAGCAGGACCACACCCCGGGCGACCCCGTCGAGAGCCTTCGGCTGAGCTATCGCAACTTGCGCTCCCTCCCGGTGTAACGGGGGGCGGCTCGATGGGGCAACATCGCGGTTGCAGCTCAATTGGGCGGGAGCGGGCCGCGCAAACCCACTTTTGCTCAATTTCGCAACCGGGTCCGGACGGTGCGGGTTGCGCGGTGGAGTAGACCCTTCACGGTGCCCAGGCTCCGACCCTCGCGGCGCGCGATCTCCTCGAGGGGTCTCCCGCAGAAGTAACGGTGCAGGAACAGGCGTTTCTGCAGGCGCGGCAATTGCAGCGCGCAGCGCAAAACCTCGCCCGCCATTTCCGACTGTTCCAGCAGCACGAGGGGCGTCCGGGCATCGCAGGGCGGCTCGAAATCGGATGAGGCCGGCGGCATCCGTCTGCGGCGCGCCCGCCACGTATCGATGGCATGGTTGGCGGCCATGCGGTAGAGCCAGGTCGAAAGCCGGGCGCGGCCGGAGTCCCATCCGGGAAGGGCGCGATACAGCTTGATGAAGATCTCCTGGGTTGCATCCTGTGCGTCGTCGGCGTTGCGCACGATGCGGAGCGCGGTTCGCAGCACACGCTGCCGGTAGCGGGCGTAAAGGTGTGCGAAGGCGTCGTCCTCCCCGAGCCGGAACCTGTGGACCAGGTCTTCGTCCGGCAGGAGGCTTAGCGTGGTGAAGGTGTCAGGCGCGTTCATCGGTTACATCCTTGGGCCTTAGATCAACCACGCTCTATACCCGCCGGTGGCGCCCGCTATTCGAAAATCGCGACTTGAGGCTCTGAGTCAACGCAGCTCGAACGACACCCTCACCGACGCGTACACGGAGATCTGCCCCGGTGATATGGCCGAGTCTCCCACGTTGCCGTCGCCCCCCGCGTTCTGCACTACGTTCTGCATCTGCGATCCCGGGCGGCTGCCCCACCAGCTGCGCCCATACCCGTAGTACCATCTGCTGTTCAGTTCTGAGATCGTATGGGGCTCGCCCACGGACTGACCCAGCGCTCCGGCCATGGCGACGGCCTTTTCCCGGGCCGCGCCAATGGCCAGGGCTCGCGCCGAGTCCCTGTGGGTCCTCAGTGCGGAAGTGAGAAACTGGACTCCGAGGACGTAGTTGGCGCCCGCGTTCAGGGCTGCGGTCAGGATATCCTCGAACCTGGAGACCGTCTTCACGGACACGACAAAGCTCTTGCGCACGAAGTAGCCGATGAAGTTCTCCTGGCGCGAGCTCCACTCGTAGCGCGGCTCGATGTCGAGATAGTCGGTCTGGATGTGTTTTGCTTCCACGCCTGCGCTGGTCAGGGCGGCGAGGATGCTGCGCGAGCGTTCGTCGTTGAGCGCCTTGGCCTTGGCAAGATCCTTGTCGCTGGTCTCTATCCCGAGGGTGAGGGTGATTTGATCCGGGGCGACCTTCACTTCCGCTTCCCCGTCGACATTAATCATGCGTTTGTCGCTGGCTTGCCGCTCCTGTGCCCACGCCGGCGCGGCGAGAAGCGCCCCTGCCATCACGATCCACGGTATCCTGCTGCGCATAATGTCTGCCTCCCGTAGTAGATGTACTGGATAAGGAGATAGCCACCGGGCGGGAAAGTCTATGGAAATCGGGCGCACGCACGTGCTACTTCTCGACCGGGTAGCTCGGCTTTGAGGCCCATTCGGTGAACGACCCGTCGTACATGCGCGCTTCGTACCCGAGAGAGCGCGCAACCAGATACAGCAGACTCGCCTGCTGGCCGATGTGGCAATAGGTGACGACGGTCTGGCCGGGCCTGACCCCTGACAGTGCGAACAACGCTTCCAGCGCCGCCCTGTCCTTGAGCTTCAAAGACTCTTCGACGGTCGCGGAGAATGGGATGTTCACGGCGCCCGGGATGTGCCCGGCCCGTGAGGCCATGCCGGCCGACTCGCCTTTGTAGAATTCCTTTGCTCGGGCGTCGACCAGCGCTACGCTCGGGTCCTGGAGTCGCGCGCGGACCCATGGAGCATCGACCACGATGTCGTCGCGTCTGCGGGGGCGGAGGTGCCCGCGCGTCTTCTGCGTCTGCTCTTTTGTCGTGCCCTTGCCGGCCGAGAGCCAGGCGGGCATCCCGCCGTCGAGCAGGGACGTCCGGCGCCCCAGCCCGAGATAGTCCAGGGTCAGGATCACGCGTGCCGCCGGCGTCACCCAGTCCTTGCCGAAATAGACCACGATTCGGGAATCGTCTCCGATCCCGAGCTTCTCGAAGGCGTCCTGGAGTTGTTCGACGGGGGGCAGTTCGAGCACCGGGAAGGAACCGCTGGGCGTCGATATTGCCTGCCGCTGGAGATATTGCGCCCCCGGGATGTGGGCCGCTTCGTACTCCTGCGGCTCGCCGACGTGGAGCAACACGAGGTCCGGATCCTGCAGATGCTGCGCCAACCAGTCCGCCGTGACGACGAGAGAAGCGGGTGCTTCCGGGTTCTGGAGTGCGGCCGCCGGGATGACGGCGCAGGTGAACCACAACGACAGGAAAGATGCTCTGCTCATTTGTCCTCCGTGACCCAAGGCCGCGGACTGAAAATCCGTGTGTCGACGGTTCAATTCCGCCCCCCGGCACCAGTAAATCAATCACTTACAGCCGAAGCACTCCCGGAAAACCAGCGACTTTGCCCGTGACTTTGCCCGTGGCGCTCAAAAGCCGCACCAGGATTGTAGGGTCCCCGAATTGTAGTCACCCCGACGAGTGACCAACCGACACCACATTACGTACACTTGGCATCGTCACTTCCCACATCGCCGTTTCCGGGTCCCTTGATATGAATCAGACTGTAAGCAATTGACGTAATTGAGGTAAAATATCATGAACTCCAGGCACTCCGATATTGAGAAATGTTGAGCGGAGATCCCAATGCGGCTGGGCAAAGTGATTCATTACTTACTTTCTATCGTTGCGAGTATGGTCTCCTTCGTTCTCGGTTATGGGCTGGTGCAATTCGTAACCCGCAACCTTCCCGAGGATTCTGCCCTGCAGTTGGCGACGAGATTTATTCTCGACCTCTCCGTTGCGGGATTCGGGAGCGGTGCCGTTTATGCTGCCACTTTCAAGCGCGGATACCTTCCGCTTGCGACCATTCCCGCGACGCTGCTCGGTGGTTTTTTGCTGGTAGTCGCAATAGTTCGCGGAGAGATCGGCATTGGAATGGAGTACGAAATTAGTTTGAGTCCCTGGCAGTTTGCGATCCCAGTTGTTATTGGAATCGCCTCCAGCTACATCAGTGCAAAGATCATGCGCTGGCTCTTGCTGCGCAGACAACGAGATACAGACCCCAGCTTGACTTATGTGAAGAACTGAAATTCCGCTTTGGGAGCGAACATGAAGAGGTTCGCATTGTGTTCCGTGCTAATCGTCGTGTGGTCCCTGCTCGCCGCAAATGACAAGACGGCACAGCAATGGGTTCCCAAGCGGATAGTGGGCATGGATTACCCGCATCTCGCTCGGGCAGCGCGAATCGAAGGATTAGTACAGGTAGTCTGCAGCATCAATCCAGACGGCTCCGTAGCTTCTGCAAGAGTTACTGGAAATCCAAATCCCATCTTGGCGAAGGCCGCACGGGAAAACGCTTCCAGTTGGACATTCATGGGCGCTTCTGGCGGTGGGCAGTCACGGGAGGCGGTTACGTTGGTTTACTCCTTTAAGATGGAAAAGAAGATCTTTCAGCCCATGGACCCGACTGAACCCGTTCATCACCCGGCGCGGGAGTTTATTTTCGAATTCCCGTTTATGGTTAAGATCAGTTCCGAATACTGCGCGTTGGAGTCTTCCTGTTTCTGAAAATCCGTCACGGTCCCAAGAAGTCGCGATCGCGGAAGTTATCCTGCGGCCTGGTAGGCAACCCTCGCAGTCGGCTCGTTATGTCAAAGAAGCCCGTTTGGGGCCAACAATGCGCTCGCAAGGGGATAAACCCTTGCCGACTACCCAAGACTTATCTTGGGAACTGCGACTGAACTCCATTCAAGTCAAGTCCTTGCAGTACCCGTCCTGCACCGCAAAAGCCCAAATGAATTGATCCAAAATTTCGACTACGTTGAGGCCACTTCTGAGCGCCCAGGGACGGCATTCTAAGAGCCTGTAACGGTTCTGATTCCAGCTATCTGACGGGTGGCGCGTCAACGGCGATCGAAGAGCCGAAGGACGCGGCGTGGCTGAGGCGGCGACTTGGGTTTTGTTGGACGCCGGACTATACAGCCTGGCGTCCAGCCGCCACCCATCGGGCGGCAGCATCAGCGCTATCGTCGGGCCGTGTATTGAAGGCAATCGCCGCGCCTGGGGCAGCCTTACGAATAGCGTTGATGACGACTTCGAATAATGCAAGGTTGCGGGGCGGCAGGCGCACGCCGCCTCCGATGACCACACAATCGTAGGTCGTCGAACGTAACCGACGCTCCACTGTCGGTCCGGCGGTTTCGTCCGGGCGGATGAAACCAACGTCGGACTCCCATCCGCGATCAGTGAACTGCTTCAGCGCAACCGCGATGCCGGCGTGAACCTTCTCAGCGGTCATACCTGGTGGCAAAGCAGGGTCAGAAAAATCCACAGTCTCCGGATCGAAGCCTAGCAGCAGAATTCGCGTCATGAGCTCTCCCTTATTCTTGCGAGCGTTTGGCGGCACCGTCTACTTTGCACACCTTTGGCGTCTCTTTGATAGCATATCGCATCCCGCTTGAAGACTGCATTCTCATTTCACCTGAGTAACGGCGCAGGGTTTACCGATCCGGGCCAAAAGTCCCGATCGAGTAACCCTGGGGCCGGCAGGCGGACCTCGCCGTTTCCGGGGAGTTGGCCTGAGCCAGTTGTCCGGATAGCCGACTACACGCTCATGTGAAGATATTCTGGCGCTGCGGGTTTCTGCTGCCCCTCCTCTTCCGCCCGAACCTCAGCAGAGCCTTGCACCGGGTAGGCCGCAAAGAAGAGGTGCACCTTATTCTGACGACACGCCAGCAAATGCTACATGCCTATCTGACTGAGGGCATCGGCGATGCTGGGTTCGTCCGGGGCAAAGTCGAGCTTTTCCATCCGGCGTATATGTTGGTACGAATCTTCGCGATGTATTCGGGCGGATTGTCGCAATAAACCTCGAGTTGATGGCCATCGGGATCGCGGAAATAGATGCTCTTGGTGACGCCGTGGTCTACGGTGAAGTCGATGGGTACATCACATTTCTTGAACTCCTGATAGGGGGCCCGCAGATGGTTTTCGTCGCGCAACCTGAAGGCCATGTGCTGCAAGCCGATCTCGCGAAAACGTTGCGCATCTGCGTCCTTGCCCACTTCCATGCACGCCAGCTCGTGATGGTCGCGGCCATTGCTGGCGAAAAACACCATCTTGAACTCCGGCAGGTCCATCATTTGCGTAAGACCCAGCACCTCGGTGTAAAACTTGCGTGAGCGTTCGAGGTCTCGTACTTTGATCACCACATGGCCAATTCTGTCGGGTACGATCATCGTGGATTCCTCCGTGGTCAGGATTGACGTTCAAATCTTGGCCCAAGTGTAGCGTCGGCGGAGGCCCCTGTCGATGACCACATGCGGCGGTTGACTCAGGAGCCGCTGCAATGCAAAACTGCACGTTATTCCGACTATACGCGGAAAGTCGCTTCAGCATGCACCTGTCCAGCAGCCGTGTACCGGGCAAACCGGACAAATGGCCTACACTCCATCCCGGATTGGGTTTTCTACCGGCGGTCACGAGATGCCGTTCCGCGAGTATTGCGCTGGGCAGCCAACGCGATGCCCGACAGAATCGAATCGTTCCACCCACGAGGAGGTGGAACGTGAACGGAGACCGGAAGCCCTCCGCCGCCGTATACAGGGTCCTGAGGCAGCGAGTGTCGCTCGTGCGCGACGGGTCGGTCCAAAGCCCCTGGAAGCGTTTCGGAAACTCCCGGGATGCGTTCCAGTTCGGCCGCGAGGCCCTTTACGCTGCCGCCGACCGCGAGCAGTTCCACGTCCGTATACTCGACGGCAAGAACCGGCTGATCGGGGTCAATCTTGTTTCGCAGGGCTCGCTTACTTCCTCCGTCGTCCGCGCGAGGTCTTCAAGGCCGCGATCCTCGCCAACTCCGCGGCGGTCATCCTTCTGCACATCCATCCATCCGGCGACCCTGCGCCGAGCCGCCAGGACCGGGAGTGCACGACCCGTCTCGCACAGGCCGGCGCCATTCTCGGCATCCAGGTGATCGATCACGTCATATGCGGGGATGCGGAATACTACTCGTTTGCCGACGCCGGTCTCCTGCACCCCTGAAGAGGCTTCGCCCATTCAAGCTGGTTTGTTTTCGAGCTCCAGCCCGCTCCGGAGAAATGTCGTAATCGATACTGAGTCCCTCGATGCTCACGGTAGATGCTGGCTTTCTGGTTTGTCAAGCCGATCGGGTCGCTCTTTGGTGCCAGGGCTCCAGCGCAATCAGGGCTCTGGCTGCGCCGTGAAAGTGTCGGTGCCATGGTGTTTCTTTTGCCCGTTTCTCGCGTCTCTTGGTGAGGGACAGTTCCAGCGTCCGGCAGTCGACGAACAGACTGCCCCCCCCGTTTCGTTTGATGCGTGACCCGGCGCGGACGCGCCCTGTCCCCAGTCAAAGCGGGCATTCGACGACGATGTTCGCTAGGGAGGGCTTATGAGAAGCGCAGTCAGAATTGCAGTAGCGGTTATGGTTGTATGCCTCGTCTCAGCAGTGCATGTTTCTGCACAGGCATTTCTGTTCACCAACTTCGATCCGCCGGATTCTACTTTTACGGAGCTGTGGGGCATCAACAATGGACAGATGCTGGTGGGCAATTGCTTCCAATGCAATGCCGGCGCAGACGGGTCGTGGATCTTTGACGGCCAGAACTTCACATTCTATTCAGACACGGTCAGTCCGCCTTTCGTGAGCGCGCGCAACATCAACGACTCCGGTCAGATCGTTGGGTTCTACGGGACTGATCTGGCACACTCGGTGGGCTACTTCCGGGGTGTTCCAACCTTCGATCCCTATACTCCCCTTCAACAAATTCCGAGTCCGCCGAATGCGACTACAGTTCTGGCGTTGGGCGTCAACAACTCCGGAACGGTAGTAGGCCAATATGCGGACATCATGGGGGTGCATGGATTTGAAGGACCACCGACCGGGCCTCTGGAGCTGGATTTGCGACACGACGCTTGTCACCATTCCCGATGTACTGAACGCAAAAGCGATCAATTCTGGCGGTTCAATCGTGCGGCGGTCTCCGTGCTGATCGGCTTGTGTCGGAACAGGTGTTGCGATGCCTGACACCCTTTGGAATCCAAGCGGCCATCGAAGCGATCGAGACGCTGCAGGGCGAAAGTGATGACCGGATTCGGCATAAGGCCTTGGCGTTGGAGCACGCGCGCTATGAGGCCACCAGGGCTCGGCGCCAATATGACGCAGTCGATCCAGCGAATCGTCTCGTTGCTGCAGAGCTCGAGCGCCGCTGGAATCTGGCGCTGGCCACGCAGGCGCAGCTTGAAGCCGAGCTCGTGACTCTGCAACAAGGTCGCGAGCTCCCGCTGAACGAGTCGACCAAAAGGGAGCTGCTCACCTTAGCCCGCGATGTGCCCCGACTCTGGGATGATCCCTACAGTTCGCCTGAGCACAAAAAGCGCATCCTTCGGATTGCCCTGAAAGAAATCATCGCCACGTGTGAAGGAGATACGATACGCCTCGTGTTGCATTGGCAAGGAGGCGATCACACCCAGCTGGAGTTCCAGAAGATTCGCTCTGGCCGGCATCGGTATGTCACCGACAGCGATCTCGTTGAGATCGTTCGTGCGCTGGCGCGGATCGAACCAGACGCGAGGATCGCCTCCAGTTCTCAATCGCAATGAACGCCGTACTGCACACGGACAGAGCTGGACGGCGAGGCGTGTCTGCTCACTGCGTAACAATCATGCGATTCCTATTTACTGCGAAGGAGAGAGGCAAGCCCGTGGAGAAATGGCTGTGAGCGAAGTGGCCCGCTTGCTCGGTGTCACGCCGACAACAGTATTGCGACTGATTCGGCTGAAACAGCTGCCAGCGACGCAGGCATGCCCAGGAGCGCCGTGGATTCTGTGCAGATCGAACGTCGAGCAATTCATTGCGAAACGAAACAACAAAGCGACCCCACCAACGGTCGACTCAGCGCAATTGACCCTTGAAATGCAATAGGATCCGAAGGAGTGCATAATGTCGAGCTGTCGAAGAACAACTCGACTTGCCAGCGGTCTTTGTAGATGGCCGCGATCGTGGTGGCGCGAACGTGAGCGGTTGGTCAGGAAAACGAAGGACCTCTGCTTTTCGTCGTCCCAGACCTCGACGATCCTGAAAAAGTGCTCGCGGTCAGCGATGGCTTGGCTGTGGAAGAAGATAATCTGGTCCTTGCGAACGTTGGTTCCCGGCGGCACCGACCGGTTCTCCACGACTTCAAACGATGCGGTGTCCTTCAGCCGCGTAACGAAGTAGACGGTTTGCCGCGTCAACTCGACAAACCACTCGTAGTCGATGTAGCCCCGGTCCATGACCACCACCGTGCCACGTTCAAACCGGAGCCTGCGCGCCACTTTGATGTCGCTGGTTTTGCCGGTTGTCACCACAGCAAACGACGGGAGGTAACCATCGTGGTCCAGGAGCAGGTGTAACTTAACGGCACCCTTGGTCCGCCGGAAGTGCGCCCAGTCGAAAAGCGAGAGCGACAGGTCAATGACGCTCGCGTCCAGACTCACGAGCTTGTTCTTGAACCGGAATTTCTGCGACACACTTTGGGGTTTCTTCGGAGAGGTCATGGTAAATAGACCCGGCAAGACTGGACGATCTTTGACGTTCCGGGCTCATTCGGGACAGTCCCTTGCTCGCCGTGCATAGCGGATCCATTCGTAGTTGGCACGCAGCCGGCAGCTCTCAACGACGCCTCCCTGATTGTAGGGTTGTACGGGGACGCTGTCGGTAACACGCACGGGTTCCAGCTCAGAATTGTTCACGCCGAGTATGCGTTGGTTGCAACATCGACGTCCTGCAAAGCAATATCGCTTTCCGGGGGATCGTACATCGACTCAAATGTCGCCACCAACGGCGGGTTGGGCGTAAGTGGCGGATCGAAGGTGAACGGCACCATGTCCGTCCCGGCGACGGACACATGCAAAGCCCCCTCGGGCATGACGGTTACGAATCTGACTCAACCAATCGTGCCCGAAGCCGTGCCTGCATCTATGCCTCGCGCTGCCACGACTTCAACGACTTATTCGTCCTCCGCAGTCCTGTACCCCGTTCAGCATCCCCTGTCCGGTGACACATCGAGCCCGGAGATCGGCTACGGGAACCTGACAGTTCAGGCTGCGGTCACATTGACTCCAGGCGTTTACACCATAAACAGCCTTAACATCCCAGGCGGCGTAAAAGTCAACATTCAGGGACCCGTCGTGATAAATCTGCAGGGCCAGAACCTCGGAACCAAGTCGGTGCTGAACCTGTCAGGAGGGAGCACGTTTATCAATTCAGGCAGGCCAGGAGATCTTGTGATCACGTACAACGGCTCTCAGCCCATCCAACTTAGCGGCGGGTCGCAGGCATCCGGGTTTATCTACGCGCCGAATGCGCCAGTCACAATGAGCGGCACCTCTCCATGGTCAGGTGCGATTATCAGCAAAACCTACACGGCAAGTGGGGGAGCATCGCTTTACTACGACCCCGGATTGAATATCATGCCGTAGCCGGTCGCTGACACCTTATCCGGGCAGGTTCTCCGAGATTTCGCATCCGAAGTTCCTGCCCGAGAGGTCCTGAGAATCCTGGTTCCGTAAACATTGGCATCGTTCGTTTGCCCCTTGTCCTTCCTGGCAGTGGCCGACTGGGGGCCCGACTACAACTGGTCCGCAAATGCCGAGGAAAACAGTTTCGAAAATGCCGTCTTCATACAGGGTTCGCCGATCGTTCGGCGGTTCGCAGAAGACTTTGAGAAAATCTGGGCGAGGTAGCCGCGGGGCAAAGCCCTGGAGCAGTTCGGGATTGGCGCTATGCCGGACTCCTCGGCCAAATCCGTCATCCCGCGAACGTGCCTCCTTTCCATTCCACAACGAGAAATGATGTTATAGAGACGCCCAAATCAATGGCGGCTTGACGCCAGACGAGCTGCGATGCTCGTATTCGGTCCGGCGACTTGTGTCGCTTCAATTCCGCGAACAGCGGTTGACCGTTCCGCCATCCGAAAACGTCCCAGCAGCCCGCTATGGCTCCCGCGGCGGTTCTGATACGAGCGTGAAGGTCAATTGCCGCCGCCGGTAGTTTGGCTACCGCGCGAGGTTCCCATGACGAAAGAAACTTCCCGGGCCTGTAAACCCAAGCCGCGATCCAGCCGTCTGACTCCAACCCATCGACGACGTGAAGCTCGGCGAACGGCCGCTCTGGTGCCCCCCGACGGGCTTATTCCAATCGTGCGCAGGTCTCGGCCCCTTATACGCCGGCAGACTCCGTACATTACGTCGATGGGGGGCTGAGTCCTCATTCAGGCTGGGAGGCTCTTGTGGACCGTCAGGACTTCCGTCGCAAAGTCGCCCCCCTCGTTCACCGCAACGCCCAGGTCGGACGCACCGCTATCTTCGGGCCTGACGAGCCCAGGCTTCGGCCGGTCAACCTCCCGTCGGACGCGGACACGATGTTCGCGGGCTACATCGGTCGTAGGTATCAATCGGGCGGGGTAGTCGTCGTCGCGATCAACCCCGGCGGCGGCCGAGATGCGTACAGGAAGCGTACTCCGGCGGATGAGGTCTTCTATCCTTTGCTGGAGGCCCTCAAGACAGCGGCTGACGAAGACGTTGACAGGGCCTTTGAGAGCGTGAACGACGCGTTCGTGCCGATCGTGCAGCAATGGCCCCTGTGGCGAATATTGCGGCCGACCATCGATGCGGCGTGCGTCAGACTCTCCGAAATCTGCTATCTCAACGTTGTTCCGTACCGGACGCACGGCGACAAGATGCCGCCGGTGCGGGTGCATCATAATTGGCCAGGACCAGACAGAAATAGATTGGCCGATAGAAACTCCCTTACTGCTTCCCGTATCGCAGACGATCCTGGCATAATCCGTAGAAGCGACGCCGATTTGCGTGATCTATCCCTGGGAGGAGCCTGAATCGTGGATCATTCCGGAAATCGGCCCGTGATAGATTCGGATCTCGAAGTCGATCCCTGCCAGCGATATGATTCAGAAGGGCGGGATGGGTGGCGACCAATTTGAAAGTCGGCCGCAGCAGATCAGCAGATGAACTGGTGCGTCACATGGTACGGACCGACGCAAAGATCGCGGCGTTCGCCCTGATCGAGCACACGGAGCACACGAATATGAAGCCAAAAAACACGATCTGCCTCTGGTTCGACAAAGACGCGCATGAGGCGGCGCGCTTCTATGCCACCACCTTTCCGGACAGTGAAGTAACCGCTGTTCACGAGGCCCCCGCTGATTATCCGGGCGGCAAGAAAGGCGATGTGCTGACGGTGGAGTTCACCGTCCTGGGCATTCCCTGTCTCGGTCTCAACGGCGGCCCGGCGTTCAGGCACAGCGAAGCCTTTTCCTTCCAGATCGCGACGGACAATCAGGAAGAGACGGACCGTTACTGGAACGCGATCGTCGGCAATGGTGGCACGGAAAGCGAGTGCGGTTGGTGCAAGGACCGCTGGGGCCTCTCCTGGCAGATCACCCCCCGCGCGCTAACCGATGCGCTTGCGGCTGGTGGCGGTGAGGCCAAGCGTGCCTTCGAGGCGATGATGACGATGAAGAAGATCGACATCGCCGCCATCGAGGCAGCGCGGCGAAGCTGACGTGAACACGCCGACACGTCCTTTATGGTCCTGTCTATGAGAGTCGTATTCCGGTCTGTTCCACTTATCATCATCGCAGCATGGGTGCTCGCGATGGCGGTCGGGCGCACACAGGAGAGTTCGAGTTGGCGTGACCCTTCGCCGCATCGCGTTCAGTTTGCCACCCTAGACGCGAACGTCCGGTTGGAAGTGCTCGACTGGGGCGGGTCCGGCCAGCCAATCGTCCTCCTCGCGGGTGCGGGCAACACCGCACACGTGTTCGACGAGTTCGCGCCGCTGCTCACCGGTGACGGACACGTCTATGGGATCACGCGGCGAGGTTACGGGGCGTCCGTTGCGCCGCCCGGGTCTGACTACACTGCGGAACGGCTCGCGACCGATGTCCTCCAAGTTCTCGATAGGCTCGGGATACAGAAGGCCGTTCTCATCGGTCATTCGATTGCGGGACAGGAAATCAGCTTTCTGGCCTCGAAGCACCCCGCGCGAGTAGCGGGCGCAGTCTATCTCGACGGCGCGTACCGATATGCGCTCTATAGACCGGGCGTTCGCGATAATCTGGTGGAGCTAAAACGCAAGCTCGATCTCCTCGATGCCGAATTGAATAAGCCGCCGCAAGCGCCGTCGGTGTTGTCCAACTCTATACGGTCGATAATGAGGGATACGCTCGACGACTTCCAGCAGGACCTGCGAGAGTTGATGACCGCACCGGAAATGCCGCCTATTTCGCCGCAACCGTCGCCGTCGGACTTGCGGGATTTGGGTGCTTACCGGACTTGGTCGGCACGCGTGCTCGGTTACGCGCTGCCGGAGGCCGAGCTGCGGGCGATACGTTCGATCCACGCAGACGGCGGCCTGGGGCCGGCTAAGGCGTCACCGGAGATAAATCGCATGATTCAGGCGGGAGGGCAGCCGTTCACTAACATCCCGGTGCCAATGTTGGCCATCTTTGCCAGTCCGCATGACGCGGGACCGTGGACGAGGAACGACCCCGCCGTTCGTGCTGCGTTCGAGGCATTCGCGCGGTTCGATGAAGCCATGACGGAGCGCCAGGCCTCCTGGGTCGAACGCCGCGTCGTCGGGGCTCGCGTCGTTCGCCTGCGGCACGCGCATCACTATCTGTTCATGTCGCATAGGGACGAGGTGCTGAAGGAGATCAGGGTGTTTCTGAACCGCCTTGGCATCGACACACGGTAGGCGACTTCCTTTGCGCGTCACGTTTCTTACCTTCGGACAGCTTCAGCTGGAGCCGCTCCCCTTCAGGAGTGTGCGTGCTGTACATCAAGCGTCCGTTATCACGCACATTCGTCGCCTGAGAATCAGCTCAATGTACGATCAGCGCCAGACTCCCACGAAGTCCCGATCGCGGAAGTTACCCGAAGTCGGCATTGCGGACGAGAAGCTGGTCCTGACAACAACACCGTTCGGCGACAGGAGAGAAGATAACACGCTTCAGTAAGTATCCCCCGGCAGAGCCGGGGGCTTTAGTCTGTGAGCCGCTCGAAGCGGCTATGCGGGGTCGCTGACGCGGCCCCGCTGTAATTGGGGCCACCTGAAGGTGGCTACCGCCAGAGATTCAATTGGTCCAGACGCTTATCCTCTGCCTCTTGGGTTTGGATGTACTCTCGAACGGCCTGCTCGTCGCGACCTACCGTTGACACGAAGAATCCGCGCGCCCAGAAATGCTGCCCCACGAAATTCCTCTTACGCTCCCCGTACACCCGCGCCAAATGGATCGCACTCTTTCCCTTGATGAACCCTATCACCTGCGACACCGCATACTTCGGCGGAATCGCGATCAGCATGTGAACATGGTCGGGCAGCAAATGCCCTTCCTCGATTCGGCTTTCCTTCTGCTCCGCCAGCTTGCGGAATACCTCTCCCAGGTGCCGTCGCAGCTCCGCGTACAACGCCTTTCTTCGGCACTTCGGTATGAAAACTACGTGATACTTGCACTCCCATTTTGTATGACTTAGGCTTTCTGCATCGTCCATCGTGAAACTCCCTTTCGTGTGCTTGGCGGCTCACGGTTGGGAGTTTCTACGGTGGACTCCAGAATCTGTCAAACTTCTGCTGCCTCCCCGGCAGAGCCGGGGGGTCTCCCTTTGTAGGCTAGTGTAGTGCGTCAGAAGATCCTTGACATATGAGGAGAGGGCGCAAAACCAAAAGGAATCAGGCTGTTCTACAGGATCCATCTCGTTTCTGACCGCGATTATATGTAAAGACCCGTTAGACGCACTACACTAGAGGCCATCGGGACGGGTAGTTGTAGCAGACGAAATACAAGGCCCCAACGCCGCATCAATCACGCGGTGGATAGTCTAAGGCGTGTCGCGCCCCGACTGCGCGATCATTAGCGTGTAGCCATCGGGGTCCTGCAAACGAAATTCGCCTTCCGGCAGGTATTCGGGATAGGAGATTTCGCTTGCGCTGAAGCCCTCCGCCAGCAGCTTCTCACGAAGGGATTCCAGGTCTCGCGCATAGAGATAGAACACGACTATCTTGGCTTTGCTCTCAGCCGTTATGGGAATTTCGCCGGACACGAGCATGAAATTCGCACCAGTCTTCCAGTTCGGCGCTTTCGGCTGATATAACCATGCCCAGTGAAATGGAGGACACTCACGCGGCACGGCATTGCCGATTTCGAAGCCAAGGTGGCGATAGAACTTCACCGAGTTCATTATGTCGGCAACACGGATCATCGCGACGATGCTGCTTACTGGGGTTGAATCAATTGCTGGGTCATCGACCATATCGTCACTGCTAAGTGAGCCTTTGTATTCGGGGCTATTACGGTCAGCCGGTACCGCTTTGCTCACCTACGAACCTTCCATCTGGGGCCAGGATGAAGGAATCACACAATGGCGAGAGAGCTCCTGGGAGGCGTCCGTCATCGATTGCCCCCATTACCAGGATATCCGTCTTGTGCCGCAGCGAGTCCCACATTACCTCGATCTCGATTTGATATTCGACGCCAGAAGGCCCCCGGACCTGCACTGCTGAATTTACGCCGACCAATTGTGTGAGATCGCGATAGGAGTACCGCCGGTAAGTAGCAAGATGCTGAGCCAGAACGGCGCGAGCTTCTGATTTATCCATTCCTATACCTGTGTTCTAACCTGCAGGTATTATAGCCAACATCTCGCTTCGGAGCAGAGTTTCGAGGCAAGTGATCGAGGAATGGAAAAGCTTACCTTCATGGCTACCCTTTATTTCACAATAGCATATCACGACTGAATTGCCATCAATCCCCCCCAAGTCCCGTTCGAGGAGATGTGAGAAGAATCGAGTCTGCCTGCAATGTTAACTAACTGAACGATTTCCGGGATTGAACGTGTCGCATCACAATCCCGGAGGCTCGTCACCCTCAAAGTGCGGGTCGTACCCGCAGAAGAACAGACATTCGAGTCGGCCCGCATCATGTAGGATCTTGCTGGGGACGCGCTTTCGCTCGGCTTCCAGTCCTTCTACCAGACCGTTCATAATCCGGACAATTGTCCTGTGAATCAGTCTATGCCGCCGAGTTGCTTCGGCATAGCGCCACGCCGACTGGAAAGAAGCGTAGAACCTCTCTCTCGGATACGGCTTTTTCGGGCTGACCTCAATTTTAAAGTCTAACCAGTCGTCGAGGACCTTTTTCGCCAACGCATCTTTCTCTGAGTGTGTCATCGTCTTCATGGGCGCAGGCTCCTGGTCTTCGGTCCCGGGCATTCGGGGCAGCCGGAATTATTCGAATTGGTAGCCCGACCGCATTGCCAGAGTACTACTGACCGTCCCTGCCAAAAACCAGAACCTACCTTCGACGTTTTTCACCTTGTCGGGAGGGGGCCTCCCACCTTGCGTGCAGAATTACGGATTTTCGAGACCAAGCTGGTCATTAACAGCGTGCCGGAGCTTCTGTTTACAGCCGAGGTAGCGCTCAGTAGTTTGCACAGAAACATGCCCCAGCAGGAATTGAATCTGCTCCAGCTCGCCGCCGGCAAGATGGCACAGACGAGCGCAAGTCCGACGAAGGTCATGAGGAGCCAGATTTGGAATCCCTGATCGCTTTGCAGCTGCCTTGACGACGTGCCAGACTGCTTTTGACGTGATTCCTGGCCCCCACACCTTCCCCTGTCTGCTGATCCTACGGAAGATTGTGCCTTCCCTGATATCGGCGGCCGCTGTCCATTGATCGATTGCCGCCTTGACCCAACAAGGCATAGGGACTGTTCGAACGTGGCGCCCCTTCCCGACCAGGTCAGCGATCACCCAATGCTCTTCGCGGAGTTGCAGATCCTCGATTCGAATCCCAGTCGTTTCAGCTCGACGGAGTCCGCAACCGAGAAGCACAGACACAATTGCCCGATCACGTTTCGCTCTGAGCGTCTCTCCCGCACGATGCCTGGAGGAGTGCTTTGCCCGGCTCGGCGGTCAACCAATTCCCGATTCGAACGCCAAGCCTTTTGGCTCCCTTCACCCTGGCAATGCCGGCGGCCAGTTCTGGGCTGAGAAGTCCGGCGTCGGCGTTTTCGTACACGAGGCGCCGTACGGCGGCCAGCCGGACGTTTATCGTTGATGGCGCGATGTTCTTCTGTTCGAGGAAAAACCGGTACCTTAGTACGACTGTGCGGTTGAAAGCCAGCCGCGGTTCCGAACAGTACCAGTTGATAAACTCATCAATCGCATGGGCGTAGGATTCCTGGGACGCCCTTGGTTGGCACAGGCTCAACTTCCGCGTGGCGCATCACCAGTTCGCAGTAGTAAAACGCCGGGCGAACAATCCGGATCTACCCAAGATCATCTTCCCTGATGCCGGTCGGTTGGTCACTCATGAGGCCGGCTTGCGCAATGATGCTTTGACGACGTCTACAATTGTTGGTAATCTAGGCATATGGCAAAGCCAACCGATCTTGTCCAAGGCACTCTCGATCTCTTGATCCTCAAGACCATCTCGCTCGAACCTAAACACGGCTGGGCCATCGCCAAGCGCATCCAACAGGTTTCACAAGAAGCTCTCCAGATCCAGCAGGGGTCCCTGTACCCGGCGCTACACCGTCTGGAACAGCAGGCCTGGATCAAGGCCGAGTGGCGCCCGACCGAGACCGGGCGAATGGCAAAGTTCTACTCCCTTACGCGTTCGGGACGGAAGCAACTGGAAAGGGAATTGGCGAACTGGGTTCGGCTGTCGACGGCCATCAACATAGTGGTCCAGGAGGCTTAGCAATGCGGATGTTAGACAAAGCCCGTTTGCGGCTTCGATCGCTGTTCCGCCGTCCGAATGTCGACTTCGAGCTCGAAGCCGAACTTCGTTTCCACCTGGATCAGCTCATTGAAGAGAACATTTCATCCGGTATGCCGCCCGAGGAGGCCCGCCGGGCCGCGCAGCGCATGATCGGAGGCATCGCGCAATACAAGGAGGAGTGCCGCGATATGCGCCGTGTAAACTTTGTCGAGGATCTTGTACAAGACGTACGTTACACGATTCGATCTTTAGCGAAGAGTCCAGGGTTCACAGGAGTTGTCGTCGCCACGCTGGCGCTTGGGATCGGAGCAAACACTGCCATTTTCACGATCGTGCATGGAGTGCTGCTGCGGCCCCTCGACTATCCAAAACCCGATCAGCTGATGTATCTGACCGCAGAATCTCCGGCCATTGGGGGCACCCGAAATGCGCTCTCTGCGCCAGAGTACACGGAGTTCCGCCAGATGAACCAGTCGTTCGCGGCGGTTGGCGCTTATTCGACCGGCGGCGCGGCGTACACAACCGGCGAGGTCAACCTCACGGCTGGGGATCGACCTCTGCGGGTGCGCTCGATCTCCGTCGATGCACATTTGCTCAAGGCGCTCAGTATTCAGCCGGAGCAGGGACGGTTCTTCAGTGACGAAGAAACCGCGCGTTGGACCGGGACGCTACCGCCACCGATCGCAATTCTCTCGCACGAATTGTGGCGAACAGCATTTGGAGGACGACCGCTCGTTGGACAAAAGGTGGAAATCGAGGGCCGCCCCCACGAAATCGTTGGCATTATGCCACCCGGGGCCGACGTCATGGATAACCACACCCAGGTTTGGTTGCCCCTCTGGCTCCACCCGAATACGGCTCGGCAACGCGGGGCCCACGTCCTCTACGTCATTGCGCGACTGAAAGACGGCGTCACCTTCGAGGCGGCACAGACGGAGCTGAACGCATTCGTCGAAGACTGGGGCGAGCGTGTCGGCACGAAAGACCATGTCCCCACGAACCGTCCCCTGCGCGCAGTAGACCACACCCTCCAATTGCGGGCGTTACAGGACGCGATCGTTGGGAATGCCAGCCGCCCGATCTGGGTTCTGCAGGCCGCCGTGGGATTCGTGCTGCTCATCGTCTGCGCGAATCTTGCAAACTTGGTGATGGCTCGCGCCGGGTCACGCAGACGTGAATTTGTACTGCGCACTGCTCTCGGCGCCAGCCGCGGCCGGCTGCTCCGGCAGTCGGTAACCGAAGGTGCGGTGATGTCCGGAGCCGGTGGCATTCTGGGTCTGTGGCTAGCCAGCGCTGGCGTGCGGGCGCTGATCCGTGCTTACCCGACTAGCATCCCACGGACGAGTGAGCTTACGATCGATTTGCCCGTTCTGCTGGTTGCGCTCGGCCTCTCGACTGGGACTGCCCTGCTTTTCGGGTTCGTGTCGCTCGGGCGCCGGAGAACGAGTAGCATGGTGACTGCGCTCAAGGAGGGCGCAAGGGGTGCCAGCGGCGCCTGGCGTCATTACGCCCGTCGTGGACTCGTGATAGCCCAAGTCGCTTTCGCGGTGATGCTGGTTATCGGAGCGGGTTTGCTAGTTCAGACAGTCTACAACCTCACGAGGATCGATGCAGGATTTGACCGGTCGCGGCTGGTGACGTTCTCGATGACATTGCCAATGGCGAATTCAGATCCCGACACACGCGCGCAGGCATATCAACGCGTCCTCGACAGGCTTCGCTCCGTACCGGGCGTGCTGGGAACGGTTGCCATGTCGGGTCTGCCGCCGAATCGAACTCCAGATGCGATCGCTACTCCTATCGAGAACTACACCTCCGACGATGGAAGGCCCTTTGAAATCATCGACTACTACCAATTCGTCATGGGCGACTATTTCGGGACGATGGGCATCCCGATCGTCGCCGGCCGCGGCTTCGAGCGAACCGACAACGCGTCGCAAGGCAAGGTGGCCATCGTCAATGAGACTTTGGCGAAAAGGATCTGGAAGGGGCAGAACCCGATTGGCCAGCGTCTGCGGCCTCCGGGTGGTTCGTTTGGCGCTACCGATGATGTCTGGCATACGGTGATCGGAGTAGCCAAGGACGTCAGGCAGCGCGGGGTGGAGCGCCCGGCAGGAACTGAACTTTACGTATCCCTTGACCAGCACGGCGTCTCTCCGCCGAGTATGAATGTGGTGATGCGGACGACGCTGCCACCGGCCGCGCTGTCAGGGACGATCGAGCGAGTGGTTCGGGAAGTGGACGCCGCGGTTCCCGTCGTGCGGCTTCGCGACATGGATTCGGTGTTCGCCGAATCGATTCGCCGGCCGAGACTCCTGGCGCAGCTATTGGGCGCTTTTGCCGGACTGGCGCTGCTACTGGCAGCCATCGGCACTTACGGTGTGCTCTCCTACATGGTTACGGAGCGCCGGCGCGAGATCGGCATTCGGGTCGCCCTCGGTGCAGCTCGCTCCCACGTGCTCACACAGATCATGAAGCAAGGGCTTCAGGTCACGGCGTTGGGTGTCACCATTGGCCTTGCAGGCGCGCTTGCCGTAAATCGGCTGATTGCGTCCCTGCTGTTTGGTGTGCAACCGACAGATACCGTGACGATCGCCTTTGTGATCGCGACGATTACGGCCGTGGCGGTGGTCGCCAGTTGGCTGCCGGCGTGGCGCGCATCGCGGCTGGACCCGAACGTCGTGCTCAGAGATGAGTAGCAGCTGAGACGCTCTCTTACGCCATACTGCTATTTTCCTGGGTGGATCGTCGCTACACGGAAGTTGAGGCCTGTGAAACGGCGTTAACCAGAAGGTGCAAGGAAAGCCAGATGCCGATTACCCGCCGCTGACGCCGCAGTGTTTACCAAGGCAGTCAGCGGGCCCTAAACGCATTATGGGAGATGCCCCTGCTGACCGGGAGGTCGGTTTGGCCGCTGCACGTTACTTCCTTACTTCCCAGATTGCAACTTCTTGGGCGCAACCCGACCAAACAGTAGGTAAATGTAAGTTGTCGTGCGATTTGCGGCCGTCGCGGTTGTTCGATCCTCCTGCTGTTTATTCACAACGCAAAGATGCGAGCGGATCTACTCTTGAAGCGGCATAGGCCGGTACGAGAGAAGCAACGACTGCAACTATTACGAAGATTAGCGCCACCGAGATAAACGCTGCGGGGTCGTTCGGCTGTAGTTCGAAGACCAATTTGACGAGCAAGTGACGCAGCAAGCCTCCAAGAGCAAGCCCGAGTACAAGGCCGGAGCAAGCTAACACAATTCCATCCCTGAGCATCATTCGAAGGATGTTTTGACGCCCTGCGCCGACTGCAATCCGGACCCCGATTTCATGAGTTCGCGTCGTCACTGAGTAACTTATTACTCCGTACAGACCTACGGAGCCCAGGAGTACTGAAATCACCGCGAAGCTGGCCAACAACACCGAGTAGAAGCGTGGAACGGATGTGAAATCCGCAACGCGCTGCTCCATTGTGGCGACCTCGGAGGTCGGCTGGTTCTTATCCAGTGTCCATATTTCTTTGCGAATGGCTCCGACCATCGTCAGCGGAGATAAACGAGTGCGGATCACATAGGTGTCCACCAGGTGGTCGGCTGTGAGCGGAAGGTATGCTTGTAAGGTCATTGCGGAAACGTCGTCTCGTTGACGGCCAAGCGACCTCGACCGGACATCTGCCACCACGCCCACGACGGTACAGGGCCGATTTCCGCGCCACAGTTGCTTCCCCACAGGGTTATCCAGGGTAGGCCAGAATTTCTTGGCCATGCTCTGGTTGATGATGATTGCCGGGGAGGACTGTGCACCGTCCGAGTCGCCGAATGTGCGACCTCGAAGAACGGGGATTCGCATCGTCTGAAAGTACTTCGCAGAAATGATTCTGAAGTCCGCCCAGTAGGACTCATCGGGTTGCGAGCTTTTCTGGCCGTCTCTGAAAGACATGGAGCCACTACTACTCGATAACGGCAAGGCGATCACCAACGCGACGGATTCAACACCCGGAATCGATTCGAGCCGATCGCAGGCTTGCTTCAAGAAACTCAACCGCTGATAGCGATTCGCATATGCATTTTCTCTCCAAGGGAGTTCCAGTCTCAACGTAAGTACGGATCGTGGATCAAATCCGAGACGCAGCTGGAACAAGTGGATGAAAGTCTTCGCCATCAGGCCTGCACCCACCAGAAGGACCACAGCCACAGTCAGCTGGCATACTACGAGAGCATTGCGCACCCAACTCCGCCCTGTTCCGACCGACGATTTACTCCACCCCTCTTTGAGGGCGTCACTGAGCGACGGGCGCGAGCATTTCAAGGCCGGAAACACGCCTGAGACCAAAGTCGTGAACATCGAGATGACAAAGGCAAAAAGGAGGACTGGCACATTCAACGCAGTCTCATCCAGACGGGGAATCGTTGCTGGTGCCAACTTAATCATCGCAACGAGTACTATTCGGGCAATCAGCAACCCAATGCCACATCCGATGATGGATAGGAGAAGACTTTCGATAGCCAACAGTCGGATCAGATCTCCTCGGGCAGCACCGAGCGCGAGGCGGACCGCGATCTCTTTTCTTCGCTCTTCTGCTCGAATGAGCATGAGAGTCGCTACGTTTGTACACGCTACCAGCAGCACGAGATTTACCGCACCGAGCAGCATCAGCAACGCCGGGCGGACGTCACCGACAAGGAAAGGATGCAGCCTCGTGACCCAAACGTGTGTGTCGTGCCGGTATTGCGGATAGATGTCTGAAATCTTGGCCAGATTCTGGTTCACGTCCTCCTCGGCGAGCGCCGGAACGACGCCTGATCTCATTCGCGCTATAGTGTGAACCCCGGCTCCCCGGTCCTCTGGGTGGTCGTAAGCCTCCGGATTTTCTACGTTGAACGTCGTCCACAGCCCCGTATCGCGGTCGGGAAACGAGAATCCCGTGGGCATGACCCCGATTACCGTGTAGGGCTTGCCGTTCAGCCGCAAGGTTCTGCCGAGGATGTTCGGATCGCTTCCAAACCGTCCCTGCCAAAGCCCATTGCCGAGGACAACTACTCGGGGGCTCGCCGGACGATCCTCCTCCTCAGTGAATCCACGACCGCAGATAGGCTTTACTCGAAGAACACCAAACAACCCCGCACTGACGTGCCCTGCTTTGACGATGTCGGGCTGACCCGCTTCAGTGAGATCCTTCCTGGCACTTTCAAACATCGCCAGTGCCTGAAACGCATGGTTACGCTCACGCAAGCCCCGAAAATAGGGGGGGGAAATCGTGTCGAGGTCTCCGCTTTCATCGGTAAAAACGACGAGTTGATCGGGAGTATCGTAGGGCAAGGGTCTGAGAAGAATTGCCTCAACCACGCTGAACATCGCGGTATTCGCGCCGATGCCCAGGCTGAGTGCGATTAAGGCAACAATTGTAAGTCCCCGGTTTTTGGCCAGGACGCGGGCACCATAGCGGAGATCACCCCAGCTTCTGTCGAGATACCTTGTCCAGCGGGTTTCGCGACACTCCTCTTTCGTCTTGTCCAGGCCTCCAAAAGCGATCAGGGCTTCCCGTCGGGCATCGTCCGCCGACATTCCGGCTCGGATGTTGGATTCAATCATCGATTCGAGGCGGAACAGCAGCTCCTGGTCCATGTCGCTCTCGAATCCCGCCCTTCGAAACAAAGACCGCAGTCGAATCGGCAACCTGTTGAACCACGACATAGATTGGCACCTTATACAGTCTGCAGAATGCGGCGCACGGCTCCTGATAGGCGCTCCCAAGTCTCTGTCTCAGCCCGGAGTCTCTTTGCGCCCTCTTTGGTCAGTCTGTAGAACTTGGCCTTCCGGCCGTTCTCCGAGGTATTCCAGTTGTAGGTGATCAGCCCTTGCTGTTCGAGGCGGTACAAGGCTGGATAGAGAGAACCTTGCTGCACCCGCAGTACATCCTTCGAAATCTGCTGAATCCGGAGTGAGACGCCGTAGCCGTGCATCGGTTCGAGCGCGAGGGTCTTGAGAATCAGCAGGTCAAGGGTCCCCTGGAGTAGTTCGGCGTCGCGTTTTGGCATCTTTCTCTCCTAGATTGTCTAGGCCTACTATCAACACATCACGATTGGCTTCGTCAACTGGAAAATCAACGTTCATACCTCAAGGGATGGGTTCGCGTCGAGGTTCTTTTCGAGAAACGCATTATGAAAGCCCGCCCCGCAGGATCGGGATGGACTCAGTAAAGAGCGGCTGTCTGGCGACAGCCGAGGGGCTCTGCCCCTGACCCCGGGATTTTCTGAGGCATGACTCTGGTGTCCGATAGATAAACGAGGCCTCTGACTATATCACTTGCCAGAGGCCTGATGCACCATCGGCGCACCGTCGGCCTGACTATCCCTTGTCAGGTTGCGTCCCCGCAGAGCCTGACTCCGTTTCGCCAGGTGGGTTTCAATCTAGCACACAGGAAATTGCAGTCTCGAAGAATCGGCGCGAGCGGTGGGGGAGAGCCATTATGAAAAGAAGACGCTCCAACAGCGGTAAGATTGGGGTCGGTTCAAGAACCCATTCAAAACCGTCGAAGGAGCGTCTGATGAAAAAGTATATCGGCATGGATGTCCACAAGGCAACAACGGTGATAGCGGTCATTAGTGAATCGGGCAGGTGGATTACAGACACCATTGTTGAAACGTCCCCAGCAGGGAATCCTCGATTTCATCAACGGTCAGCGCGGTGCGCTGCATGTCACTCTGGAGGAGTGTGCACAGGCGGCCTGGCTTTATGACCTGCTCCGGCCCCACGTCGCGGACGTGTTGGTTTGCGATCCACGAAAGATCGCCAAGGCAAGCAACAAGGCGGACAAGTCCGACGCCAGGCGGTTGGCGGAGTTGCTTCGCACCAATGCCCTGACGCCGGTCTATCATGGCGAGCAGAGTACGCAGGGGTTGAAGGAACTGACGCAAGGTTACACCTGCCTGATTGAGGACAGGACCCGGGTCAAGAATCGTCTGAAGGCTCTGTTCCGGGCCCGGGGAATCGCCTGTGAAGGCGCCGGAGTCTACAGCCTGGAGGAACGGGAGCAGTGGCTGGCGAAACTTGACACGGCAGCGGTCCGTGCCCGCGCGGACCGACTCTGCACTGAACTGGACTGCCTCGAGTGCTTGTCTATAGAAGCAGAGCACGAACTGACGGCCGAGGCACGGAAACATCCGGCTGCAAAGATTCTTCGCACCATACCCGGAATCGGATTTGTCCGGGCAGCCGTAATCATCGGCGTGGCTGGCACTCCCCACCGGTTTCGAACCAAGAGGCAGTTCTGGAGCTACTGCGGCCTGGCGGTACGCACCGAGGCGAGTTCGGAATACAGGATCGTCGATGGGAGAGTCCTTCGATCCGACAGGCGACCACTTGTTCGCGGGTTGAATCAGAACTACAGCCGGGCGCTGAAGTCGGTATTCAAGAGTGCGGCCAGGACGGTCGCCTCGGGACCATGGCGGTCGTATTTCGAGGCCATGGTCGAAAACGGAACACCCGAATCCCTGGCATACCTGACTCTGGCGAGGAAGATCGCATCCGTTACCCTGGCACTCTGGAAAAGAGGAGAACGCTATAGCGAGAAGAAACTGAAGATATCGCACGCGGCATGAAGCGTCTCGAGGGCTGACTGAACAAGTCGGCATGAGTATTCAGGTTGAAACCCGAACGAGACGCGAGGTCGAGGGTGAGTCTCATGAACGCCGTTAGGCCCGGAGCTGGAGTCTCCCTGAAACCATAGGCCCCCTCGCATGACCAAATAAAGCAATAGGCTTCCAAGTCTCAGATAGGACCATGGTCGGCAACATGGCCGCTGTGCTTTGAAAGTCTCGAACGGACTTGAATCCCACTGCCCCTTACGCAGTCAGTTACGATGACGGCAAGTGCATGCGTTAATCCGGATAGTACTGCAGGATCGGCGGGGCAGCAGTAACGAGCATTGGCTGGATGTCGTGGACCGAAAAAAGGCGCCCCTGTCCCTGGGGCGGAGAGATTTGTCCTTGACATCCGCTTTCATAGGACGGCGTTGTGGGAAGTTGAGACCGTCTCACTTGACGTGTAACGGGCTACTCGGACAGGTGCAGTCTCTCCTGGCTGTCCCGAACTCGCATCCGAGGCCCCCCCCCCCGCGGCAGGGCCGTCACCCCGCGCAGGACGCAAAACTCCGTCCGGCCACTCTTTCTCGAGTGACAGGCCTGCCCTTCCAGGCAGGCGTAAGGGGCTTGGTACAAAGGGGACCCGTTCCGGGGGGGCCACCCCCTTTCGCGGCGACGTCAGCAGAGAAGGTCGCCGAACTATCGGTGTCGGGTCAAACTGTCGGCTCGGGAAAACAACCCCTTCCCCGGCCGGGCTCCAGGGTCTGAACTTGCTTCTCATTGGCGTGGATGCAGGCGAACCAGGCAGAGTCGACAGGGGGCGTCTGTGGGAGGCTTCGCCCCCGGTGTGCTTTACTCATATTCAGGGCGAGCGATTGAGGGGCAACCTGCTGGTTCGGCTTCGATGTCCGCCAACGTACCAACAGGCTGCCCTTGTGTGAGGGGCTTCTCTTTAGGCTGTCGTGCGCACTCTCACGACGGTGGGCCGGGCCTCTGCTTGAGTTCGGAGCTCAGCCGTCTTTCGAGATGCCTCATCCAACCGCCGCGCAGCGTCCGCGAGGTCTCCGCTGCTGACGATGTTGTACCGCTCAAACACCGAGCGGGTCTTGTGGCCTGTCATCGTCATCGCAACACGCTCGGGTATCCCGGCACGAACGAGGTTCCGGACTGCGGTCAACAATGCACGGCTGTGCTTCACTTGCTTATACAGCCTCCCTTGGGGCGATCGGTTGCACAGAAGGTAGTGTACCCCGGGGTGCCCCGGAGCTACTGGGACGGGCGCGCCGAGGAAGTGTATGGGGGGCGGCAATCCCTGCGTTCAGGAAGGAGGTTTTCCTCACGGCGAAGTCGGGCGAGCGCGGCGCACAGCAGGCCACGGCCGAACTGGAGACCTCGTTGCGGACGATGAGGACTGACTACGTCGACCTCTGGCAGATGCATGGCATAAACAGCAGGGAAGACGTCCTCAAGTCGCTGGCTCCGGGCGGCGCCCTCGAAGCGTTCGTTGCCGCAAAGAAAGCGGGCAAGTGCCGGTTCATCGGTTTCACCGGTCACGCCGATCCTGCATTCAACGTCGAGATGATGCGCGGCTGCGACGCATTCGACACGACCCTGATGCCGCTGCACGCCACGGAAAGCACATACCTCAGCTTCGAGAAGGAGGCGCTGCCCGTCGCGCAGGAGAAGGGACTGGGCATCCTGGGGATGAAGATCTTCGGGAACGCGTTCCTGCTGCGGACGTTCAGCGTCGCCGATTGCCTGCGCTACACTCTGTCGCTGCCCGTCACGGCCGTGACCCTGGGTTTCAGCACGCGCGGTCAGCTTGAAGACGACTGTCGGGTCGCGCAGAGTTTCCGGCCATTGACCCAGGAGGAGGCGGAGCGCATCCGGGCCAGGGCTGCGACGGACAGGTTCGACGTGGCCAAGGGCCCCGCGCTCGAGTACTGGAAACGCACGCTGTAGGAGCGACACGGGAGGGATCGTGAGAACGATTCTGTCGATGCTGCTGTGGGTAGGCGTTGCCGCCGCGCTGGAGCGTCCGCGGATCCTGATCGTCACCGACATGGAAGGGGTGGGTGGAGTTCACGACGCTGCCGAGCAGATCGAGCCGGGCCAGCGCCGGTTCGACCAGTCGGCCCGCCTGCTGACCGGCGAGGTCAACGCCGCCGTCCAGGGCGCGCTCGACGGGGGCGCGCAGGAGATTGTCGTCTGGGACGGGCACGACGGCAGCCGGTCACTGGCGGTCGACGAGATTCACCCGCGGGCGCAGCTCCTGCAGGGGAAGCCGACCCCGGCCGACTTTTACATGCAGGACCGCTTCTACGACGGCATCATTTTTGTGGGGCAGCACGCGAAGGCCGGGTCGAAGAACGCGATCCTCTCGCACACGCAGAGTTTCGCCGTGCAAGGCATCTACCTCAACGGCCGGGCGGTAGGAGAATTGGGCCAGGTGGCGGCAATCGGCGGGTATTTCAATATCCCGGTGATCATGCTGACCGGCGACCAGGCGGCGTGTGACGAAATGGTGGAACTGCAGCCCAGAGCGGAGGTGGTCGCGGTGAAGCGGCTTGCCGGGAAAGGGTCCGCCCTGAGCATCTCGCACACGGAAGCGAAGGAGCGGATCCAGGCTGCCGCGCGGCGGGCCATGCAGCGGCTGAAGGAATTCGCCCCCTGGAAGATCGCAGGGGACGTCGAAATGAAGGTCGAGTATTACCCGGAAGCGCCGGGCAAAACGGCGGCTACTCTCTCGGGCGATGGCCGTGCCTATACGGCGCGGACGGTCGTGTACCGCGGCCGCAACGTACTGGAGGCCTACCAGCAGTGGCTCGGCAAGTAGGGCACTCCCGGGCTCATTTGAAACCGCTTGCGTGCGGCCGAGGTATGCGCTATTATTTGCCGCCTTTGACCCAGCGGGGTCGTAGTTCAGTTGGTTAGAACGCCGGCCTGTCACGCCGGAGGTCGCGAGTTCGAGTCTCGTCGGCCCCGCCATTAAGCCCCTTAAAATCCAATCACTTAACAGCACGCAGGTTTCCTCCGAGTGGGCCATTTCTGCCGTCTTTGCCCGTGTCTTTGCCCGCAAATGCGTCCAGCTTGCGGGCTGCCTCGAACAGATCGCCCTCGGAAACGATGTTGTACCGCTCGAAGACGCTCCGGGTTTTGTGCCCGGTCATCTTCATCGCTACGCGCTCCGGGATGCCGGCGCGGACAAGGTTGCGGACTGCCGTGCGCCGGAAGTCGTGAAAGATATTCCCGGGGACTCCCGCGCCAATGCGGGCGGTCGTCCATGCGCTCTTGAAATCCTGGATGCGCTTCCCGTGCTTGTTGAACACATAGGGGCAGATCCGACCGCGCTTCTTCGCGATTTCATCCGTCTTTCGCTTCTGGTCCTCCAGGATCGCCCGCATTTCCTCGGTGAAGGGAAACACCCGGGCTTCGTCGTTCTTCGTCGTGCCGGGCTCCAGGCGCACGATACCGGCCTCGAAATCCACCTGGCCCCAGGGCAGCCCGAGAATCTCGCCCTTCCTCCACCCGGTGATGTAGGCAAACCGGACTATGTTCGCCATGTGCTTCGCCCGCGGATTCTCGGCCAGCTTGGCGAGCACCGCGGCCAGCTGGTCCCGCTCGAAGAAGCCGGCGCGAGCGGATGCCTCTTTCAGCATCGGGAAGTAGGGTTTCACGGCGACCTTACCGGACTGGATCCCGAGGGTGAATCCGCGCTTCATGGCGTTGAATTCGCGGTTGATTTCCGCATTCGCCGCTCCCTGGTCCTGCCGGTGCTCCGCATACTTGCGGATATCCGCGGTGCAGATCGAGGAGGCTTTCTGCTTACGCCAGAAGGGAAGTAGGTGCTTGTCAATGCGGCGTTGAAGGTCCGCGATCGAGCGATACCGATTGACGCGATAGTCGCTCACGACGTCGGCCAGGAGGTCGGCCAGTGTCACCTTGCGGCCGGCCGGGATCTTGCCGTCAACCGCTTTGCCTTCCTGCTTTTTCAGGAAGTCTTTCGCTTCGTCATAATCCGCCGTGTCCGCACTCTCGCGCACCTTGCGCCCGTTCGAGTAGTACTGAATCCACAACACTGCGCTTTCGCGCCCCTGCCCGTGCCGGTCGGTGTACTTTGGTCGGTAGATGCTGCCCATGTCGCCCTCCAGGGGATCATTGCATTCGGATGCTTACTTCGAGTCGCGTTACAAAATCATCCAACTGAAACAGGCCGCAGGATGACCCAGGTTGAACAATTCGCCTAGTGCCCTTGTCCTGATATCCCCCAGGATTCTCGCCGGGCCCGAGGAACTTTCCACAAACTTGTGGAAAGTTCGGACACATCGGCCGACAAGTATTACGAGGTGGATAGTGACATACACACTTTTCCTCTGGATCGTCATCACGGTGATGTTTGCGCTGTCGTTGCTTGCGGCCTCCTGGGAGAAAAAGTAGGCCGCCCTATCTCTGTCTGTTACCGGCCGCGCCGCCGAGCTTCGCATCCCGAGTGGGCGTTCTTTGTGTTCCGCTCCGCTGAAGATGCACCTGCTTCCATTCCTCGAGCCGGGCGAAGATCACCCGGGGCTTCTTTCTCCTGGCCCCAAAGGGGGGAACCTTCGAGAGCTGATGCTCTATCTCGGCCAGGGCTTCCGCCTGGTGCTCGGGCTTGAACTTGCCGGCCAGGAGCTTCCTCAGGTTGAACCAGGCGGCTTCCTCCGCCCGCTCCGAAAACCACGCTTCTACGGTTCCGAAGAGTGGGGTGTAACCCGAATCCACGAAGACGCGTTTTATGCCGGTAACGGAGTCGATCTCCTCGATACGATCGGGAATGTTTTTCTTGTCCTTCTCGTAGAAGCGAATGCCGGGGATCCTGATCAGGGCCGCGTGTTCATCCTTGGCCGGATCCCCCGGGGTGGGGATTCTTTCGTCCAAGATGAAATCCAGGTAGTACCAGAACAGAGTCGGTTCGATGAGGCTGGATCTCGAAGGGAGCCGAAAACAACTCGCTGCGTGAAACGCCGGATCCAGCCATTCCGGCGCCGGCGTATCCGGCTGGGGTGCTGCTGGCCGATCTCCCGGGGCAACCGCCGCGGCCGCCTGCTCCGTGCGGTCGCACGTATACGTGGTGAAGTCGATCTCCAGCCCGCACCATCTGCATTCCACTTCGAGTATGCTTTCCGGGTCCAGCCTGAAACAGTGGGGGAAGCCCGGCAATTTCGGGCAAGTTTCCGTCATTATCTTGGCGAGCTCCGAACCGGATAGGCGGCTGTTCATGGACGCACCGCCTTTCCCGGGGCAATGGACCGTGGCAGCAGCCCCGGCGGATGGGATTCGTCCAGTCGAAGCCTGATAGCTAAGCGCTTGGGTTTTAGTGTAACAGCGGTGCGGGGTTGCGGTAAAATAGGAGTAGCCATGCTTTCCTCCGTAGTAGGAAGCAGGGTTAGGAGCCGGTTGCGGTTGCACCCGCGGCCGGTTCCACTCCTTGCGGTTACTTTTTCAATTTCTTTTCGGCCTTCTCGACGTATTCTTCGATCAGCTTGCGAACGACTTCGGCCATGTCCTTGCCTTCTTGAACACAGGTCAATTTGAGCCGCTTGTGGAGTTCGTCTGAAAGGTGAACGTTGAGGTTTTTCATGCATAGACGATATCGTTATTACATGCATTCGTCAAGCGGTTGTTTTCTGATGGCTATCTCCTCAACTCCAATGCTAAAAGAATGTCGTTTCCCAAACCATTAACCACAAACCTCGGGAGACTGCCGAAAGCTCCCCCATTCTCCCGTTTTCGGAGACTATCCATGTCTGAAGATGCCGGGAAACCGAAAGTGAACAAAAAACGCGTCGTCGCAGCATCGACCTATTTCATCGTCGGCCTGCTCCTGCTCCCA
The DNA here is from genome assembly GCA_963773605.1 of uncultured Acidobacteriota bacterium. Lineage (GTDB taxonomy): Bacteria > Acidobacteriota > UBA6911 > UBA6911 > UBA6911 > CAVZBT01. The sequence continues at coordinate 647,903 of CAVZBT010000012.1, read as the reverse complement.
GTGATCCGCTATTTGTTTGGTGCAATTTTCGTTTTGAGGATGCATCCAGATTCCAGACCTCCTGACATAGCGGCCTATTGAATTGTCCTCTTATGGCATGGCCGACCGAGTTCCACTGCGTAGCGGAGACGGAGGCGGGATCCAGGGAACGTGGCCGCGCAGCGGTTCAGTTCCTCGCAGAGCGCTGCAATTGCCTTGGAGCGATGCGGCGAGCTGAGAGGAGCCAGCGTGACGCGGAGTTCTTCAGCCGTGACCCGGAGATTGCCGGTACACGCGAGGGTAGACTGGATCAACGTTCGGCCTTCGTCGGCCGCCCGCTTGTAGTGGGGCGCCACGAGATGCACGAGATCACTCTCGGACTGGTAAGCGACCATCTTGATTATGTTCGTGAGGAGTTTAAGTTCCGGTGCGAGTTGGACCACCTCGTCCGCGACGACACTGGCTACGGGAACCCGCTTGGGCAGAGCTGATCGCGCCACTTCGAGGTTCGAGATGCAGTCGAATGCCTGCCGGATACGATCGGCGAGGCTGGATTGCGCAATCTTGAATCCTCGCATCGTCGGGCGGGACTGCTCGGGGTTGGTGAAGGCCTCGGCTCCGTATTCCGCGGTGAGACGATTAAACTCGGCGCGCGCCGCCTCGAGTTGCGTCGTCATCTCGGCTCTTTTGGGGTTGGGCACCTCCCGCGCCGGGTCCGCGGCAACAGCGCCATAGTCAGCCAAGGCATCGAGGGCGTACTCCTCGCGGAGGTACTTGAAGAAGTTCTCCTGCGTCCACCGCTCAAACATCCGGAAGGCGACCTCGACGGCTGGGAGGTCGCGGCGGGAGGTGAGGATGGGGGTTTGGTGTCCATCCTCAGCGAGACGCGTCACCTGGCGCAGCCGGAGCTTGCCTTTCAGCAAGCGAACCCCCTGATCTGCCAGTGTGTAAGCGACCTTGCGACCACGGATGACCGCCTCGTGTAGACTGAAATGCGATTGCGCCATACGCCGGATGCGCCCCTTGCGGTACGTGAGAATGTCGAAGCCGTCAGCGATGAGCTTCAGAAAAAGCTTCGGGCTGTAGCCGCCGCGGTCGAACGCCACGGTGACGCGCCGTTCGCCGACGAGCGAGCGCACCTCCTGAAGCAGGACAGGCAACATCTTCGTCAGTCCGGCATTGGCTTCCGCCGTGACGACGAAGAGCGGGTCGCCGGCCGCATCGTTGACCCAGTAGTCGGTCGTCGCCGGCATCGACAGACGCATCCGCGCGACGTGAGCCTTGGGCAGGGTCCGCTTGCCGTGATAGACCCGCACGTGTCCATCCACGTAGAGAAATCCCATGGTGGCTCCTCGCTCTGCGACGCGTTTTTGCGCCAGAGCTCTGCCGAAGTCGACGGCCCGACCGATGCAGCCAGCCGGTCGAGCTTGCGCCGCAGCGTCTTGACCTCGGGAGCACGGTCGAGGCCAAGAACGCGTCCCAGATCATCTGGCGCATGCTCCTTGAGTGCCTCAGGGCGCTTGATCCGCAGCAGCGCCATCAACACCAAAGCCACGAGAGTCGTGCGCAGACCGTAGAAGGCCGGGCCGATGCTGCCATAGATGCTCCGGGCAATCACAAAGACACCGCTCGCCACCAGGGCCGGCACCGCCAGCAGCACGCCGGCATGGGGGACACGCGCTTCGGCAGGGAATAGGGGGGCGGCATCGTCCAGGAGCCCCAGACAGGCAAGGATGCGATCTGCGCGCCGATCGGAAGGATCCGCATCGAACGAAATCGGAACCGGTTCTGCATCATCGGCGGCAAAAGTGGACACGTTTGGGTCCCCGCCCGGCGATGGTCTCCCGGATGCCGTAACCGCCTGCTTGGATGGAAAAGGGGACAGGTTTGGGTCCCCACCCGACAGCGCCAGCGGCAAGCGAACCTGTTCAGGTTCATGGTCGTGCCAGCCCAACCGCTTCAGGAGTTTCCTGACCGCTTTCGGAGTGACGCCGAGTCGACGGGCCACCTCACGGTTCGCCAGACCCTCGTCCTTGAGCCGCTGGACCATCTGTACGCGCGAGCGCGTCAATCGGGGGCGTCCCGCAGGATACCCATCCCGGCGGCCGAGCGCAGTCAAGCCGCCTGCGGCGAATCGAAGTTGATGCCGACGAACCGTGCGTACGGAACACCGGAACGCTCGTGCTACTTCGCGCTGGCTTGCCCAGCCCTGTTCCACGAGACTGACCATCGCATAGGACTCCGCCATACGGTCGGCAGCATCGTACTGGGCCAGGACGATCCCGGAGACGACAACGACTCGATTGCCCAGCTCTGTGCGAACCATGCAACGGTCATTGACGACGATGGAGCTGGGATTCCTGACCGGTTGACCGAAGAGACTCTGCTGCTTTTGTGCACCTGCCATGACAAGAGCATCGCAGGCGGAGTCAGGGTATCAGAGACGAAAAAAGAGGACAGGTTTGGGTCCCCGCCCCTCTCAAGAACTCACCAATGAAAATGCGGGTCTTCAGGGGCTATGTCAGGAGGTCTGGATTCGTTCAACGTTGACCGGTTTCTATGGTGCATTTCGTCATCATTTATTGGCTTCGCTGTTCTTGCGTACGAGTTGCGCTTCATACAAAAATCGCCGGTGCCTCGATATCTCTACTACTATCCAGCACTCTTGCTCGCAACATCGTCGGTGGTTTTTGCTCTGTGTCAAATGTTTGATCGAAGTAACGGGTATCTTTTCTACTATTTATCGTCCCCTGGCTGCTTTGTTCTGGCTTTCTTGGTGGATAATCTCTGGGAAATAATCAAATCCTATTTCAAAAAAGATAGCCGAGTACACTTGCCCCGGAGTGTTTGATCCGGCCCAGGACGAACCGTCGAACTGCCCGCCGCCGCGGCGCAACGCGGCCCCGATTGTCCTCGGATTAAGGCGGGCCCGGCGCAATGTCTAAAACCGGACCCGCCCCGGCCGCGGCACCATGCCGCTCCGGTGATCTCAACGGGCCCGGCCAGCCTGGCACATAGCCGGCCGGACCCGGCGCTGCCGTGCCCGGGGTGAAGGAGAGCACCCCGCCAGGGGAGGCAGCGCAACCGGGACGTGGCGCCCGCATCAGGACCACGGAGCCCGGCGCCCTGGAGCCCGAAAATCAGGCGTGCAGATAGTCGCTGATCCGCGGAAGCGTGATTCTTGTCGGGAAGTGCTTGCCGGCGAAATACCCAGTGGCGGGTGGTGTCGCCAGCTCCCAACTCTCGACACGCGCCTGCGCATCCTCGAACACCTCCGCGATCCGGGCCAGCGGCGCCCTGGCCACATGCAGACGCTCGAGCTCGCGCCTTGTCGTCTGGACGAGCTCGACAAGCGCGGCGTCGAAAGGGTACTCGCGCTCGAAGCTGCCCAACCATCCGACCGCCGCGGAAAAGATTTGGCCGTCGTGCCTCAAGATGGCCGAGAGCGCCTGTTCATACGGCTCCTCAGCCTCGCGGGTTGCCTTGTCGCGCAGCGCCTCCAGCCTGGCACACTCCGCTTTCAAAGCCTCGATGCGCGTTTGCGGAGAGCGCACTAGAAGTGCGTCCGCGCAGTACAGGTGTAGGCGCGCAGCTTCAAGCTGCTCCTGCAATTCGTCACGCCTTACCAACACCCGGGATCGTTCCCGCGCCGCGGTCTCCAAATCACGGTGAAGCCTCTCGGATTTTTTCAAGTCATCGCTCGTACACAGCCTGTTTTCCATTGTTTCCCCTCTCTAACAAACTCTCCTGATCCACTCGCCGCGATCGTGCTCTGCATGCCTCGAGCGGCACGCCAGCCACTTCCGCCCTCGTCGCTGCGATCGTTCCCGCGCCTCGCGGTCCTGCCACTTTTCAAAGGCGCGCCGAAATGTCTTGCGCCGGCTCTCCCGCGGTTGCCGGAACAGGCGCCGCAGGAACCACCGCCTGACTCGCTGCCAACTACTCCCACCAGGGGGCATAAAGCTCCTCCAACTCCGCGCCGGTCAAAACTCTGTGTTCGTACAGCGCCCTCGCGATTCGGCACACGTTGCCCCAGTGATCGCGGAGTATCTCGGCTGTGCGCCGCTCCAGCTCGGCCAGGTCAGGCGGCCAGCCGCCGCGCGGTCAACATCTGCGCGTGCTCTACGATCTGCGCCTGATCCGGCACGCTGCTTTCGATGGCCTCGGCCAGGGTCGGGCAAACGTCGGACTCCTGGAAATACACGCAGCCGGAGCCATCCTCGCCCAGCTCGGCGCGGATCGGTGAGATACCGTTATAGCGCGATAGGACACAGTGTCCGGCCTCATGGAACGCGCTGCGCGCCATGGCGCAGGGGTCCGGCGGGATGCACATGCGCCCGGCCAGGTCGCCCGCCATGTCGCTCATAATCCGCCGCTCGAGGCGCTCGAAGCCGTCAGTCACTCGCCCCCCTCTTCGGATAAACCGGACTCCCCGGCCCACTCGTCCTCCGGTCGACCTTCGCCCCGGATAAACATCTTGATTCCGAGATCCCGAATGAGTTCGGGGCGCATCTCGAAAAAAAGTGACCGGACTTCCCGTGCCAATCTCAGGCAGGTTTCCGCCGTGGACTTGTCGCGGCCGTCATGCTCTGCCATTACCAAATCTGCCTCGCAGATCTGTATAACCAGATCCGCCTTCGCCAGTACGTAAGCATTTTCGCGTGCGAAATCCTTGTGATTGGAAAGCCGGAAGGCGTCCTCGAAGGCGCGCAGGATTGTCTCGTCGAGCTGAACCTGGTTGGCGTGCTCTTTGGTCAGGTGATGAATGAATTTTAGCGGCACGGCCCATATTCTCTGCCGCACATCCGCCAGGAGGCGGCAGACGAGCAGGCGCGTAGCACGCCGCGGAACGAGTTCGCGGGATTTGATTCGCGCGTCCTGGAGTGACACTTCCGCGGATGCCTCCATTCTCTTCGCTTGCGCTTTCTGCAAGTCGATGCGCACGCGGGTCCGCTCGTCGAGTAGCTGAGCGTCACCGCCTCCGGGACCGCGCTTGAGGTCCTCCTGAAAGTGGGCTCCGTACCATTTCCGCGCGCGTTCGACGGCGACCAAATGACCACTCATGGGCAGCCCGGCCGCCTTGAGTTGCGAGACCCGCGCCCGGGTGAGGCTCATCAACCGTCCGAATTCAGCCTGCGTAACCAGTTTTTTTGCCATGTCGGTAGAGTGTTAAGTGTTAAGTTGATTTTTCCCCGCCCTCAGCTGGCCGCGTTGTGCCACTAAGTCACCCTCGATCGGTTTCCCCTCCGGAAGGACCCGAAGCCCCTGCCCCCCCCCAGTCTGCAATCGGGCGCCGCCGCCTCGAGCACCGCTGCAACCTGGCGCCGGAAGTCCGCGGCCGTCTGCCGTCTGCCGGCGCGGTGCGTGTGCCAGGCGTTCGGATACCGCGGCGGTTCCTGCTCGAAAAGTGGCCGTGGCTCGCTCATTCGCGCCCCTTGATGCAGCAGCATGCCCGCGAGACTTGCGCCTTTTCTAGCTCGTCATCTTTGCGGCACTCTTCGAGACTGCTCTCCTTGATGAGTTCTCCGTCAATTTTCCGGTCCCCGGAAAGCCGATACCAATATGCCGGTGTGTGAGCGTATGTATCCGCGCGGTGATAACACCAAACTGAGCCCTCCTCGTCCAAGGCATAAACGTCGGGGTCCTCTCCGCCGGTTGTCGCTAATTGAATGAACTTTGTATCTTCTTTCATGGTCTCCTCGAATCGGGCGAGGCGATCGGGCGAGCTTATATAGCTAACGCTATCTCGCCCGATTCGGCTCTCGGGAGCTCGCCGAACCGGGCTTGCGTCCTTCTGCGTCCCAATTGAAAACATGTGTTCAGGCCCCTCGCCCGATTAACTCAGTGTGAATTCCTGACTTGCGCCGTTCGGGCGAGGCGGTGTTTCTTCTCGCCCGATTCCATTCGCCCGCATATATCGAATTGCCTTGCCCTTCTTACCGTTCGTCTTTAGTCCTGCCTCTGCGATCAGGGCCCTGAGATGATTCTTGACGGCGTTGTCCTGCAGCCCTGTCGCTTCGCAGATGTCATTGCGGGAGACTTCCCGGCCGTCATCCGGTACTGCCTCCAGTACCTTTTTGCGGTTGGCCTCGCCCAGCGCCTTCATGTCGCCGCCCATCTGCTCGAGGTCGCCCATGTAGGTAAACTTGTCATCAGGGCTGCCCTTCGGGCTCACCCGGAGCATGAAGTACCGGACGTTGCTATCCTCTTTGGTCTCGACCTTGACGCGGATCCGGTCGCCCTGCTTGTCCATTGAAATCACACAGTCCGCGTTCTGGACCTTGCCGCCGGTCCCTTTGATGTCGGACTTGTCGGGATCCTTGCGCTTGTTTTTCTGATCGGTTTTGCGGAAGTGGTCGTGGACCCAGAGCAGGATGTTGTGCTTCCGGGTGAGCTCCATTAGCCGGTGGACGATGAGACTCTGCTTCGCGTCGTCAAAGGACGCAATGCCCGGGGTTGCCCGCTGGTAGGTGTCCAGATATACAACGTCGAATCCGATCAGCATGCCCTCGAGCCAGGCCGCCTGCAGCTCGTCCCCGATGTTCAGGCCAGCGGCAAAGTAGACCGTGAATCGGTTCCGCGGTATTGGCGGGTCGCCGGCGCGGAGCATGTCGAGGATGCGTTCTTTAATGCGGCGGTCGGGATCCTCGAGCACCAGATACAGGATGCGGTTGACCGGGGTGACGGGGAATTGTCCATAGAGCAGGCCGCCGCGGATCATTTGCAGGGCGTTGTACAGCCCGACGAGCGTCTTGCCAGTCTGGCTGTCGGCCGCAACCCATACGAGGTTGCCGCGCGCGGCTATGCCTTCGATTACCCATTGGATCGGCGCGCACGGCCAGGACGCAACGTCGGCCGCGTCCCTCATGATCCAGTGCGCCGGCGGCGTGAACGGGTTCGCGGGCTTGTCCGGTTCCTTCTCTGCGGGCTTCCATTCGGGCGCCGCATCGCTCAGCCTCGAGAGTTCCTCTGCGGCTGCCTCCGGATCCCGCCCGATGAGCCAGTCGGAAATGTCGCCTTTCTCGGGCAGCCCGGCGAGTTCGAGAATCTTCAGGCTCGCAACCTTGCCGTGTAATGCCTCGGCCACTTGCCGCGCGTGCTTTCGGCCAGGTTCATCGTTGTCGGGCAGAATGGTGACGTGCTGGTCCGGGCGGAAGTATTGCGCGAGTTCTGCGGTCCATTTCCCAGCGCCGCCTGAATTGCATGTTGCTGTCAGTCCGATGCGGCGCAGTTCATCAACGTCTTTCTCGCCCTCGGGGATAAATGGGTACTGTGCGCCGGCGAGCTCCGGCAGGTTATAGGGCAGCCGCTTCAGCCCCTTTGTGTCGGGGATCCATCCGCCTTTGCCATCCGGTCGGCGCTGCCGGAAGTCCTTTGGCTCAAAGCGGACCACCTGATAGGACAGCTCGCCGCTGGCCGTGTGGTAGTCGTAAGTCGCGACAATCTGACGCGCGGGCTGGTGTCCGTTGCCGTTGCTCGGGAATAAGTCTTTTGCGTCGATTCCCGCCGCCTCGAGGATCCGCGGGAGCTCGCAGCCGGCATGGCAGTGCAGGAGAACGCGGCCGTCGCTGCCCTGACCGATCGACAAAGACGCAACGCGGTCCTCATGTCCCGGGCAGCGGCACGCCCACTTATCCTTGCCTGCGGACTTGAAGCCGGGCAGCCGTGCAAGTGTCTGGAGCGCTGGGGCCGTGGTCATGCCCGCCCCTTGCGATCTTCGACAAACTTGTCGAGGTCCTCGCGATCGAACAGGAGTTTTGCAATCTTGCGCTGGCGCGGACGCGCGACGACGTTTCCGCTCTTGTCGCGCAAAGTGGAGCCAGGCAGGTCAACAGGTTGCAAGATCCCGTCGGCCGCATAATCCCGGACGGTCTGCACGCCCACCGAGAGATAGAGCGACGCGAGTTCAACGTCCAGGAGCCGCGGCCAGGCCAGAGCGAGCCGGGTTGTGCGATCCGCATGGGCAGAGCCACCGAGGCATTTATCCACGGGTGGACTCCTGGTGCTCAGCCCGCTGCAGGCGTTCACGGTCGCGGCGCTCCGCCTCGGCCAGGCGGAGTAACATACGGACGCGCCGGCGCTCGGAATCCAAGACGGCCAAGCGCTCACGAAGCGCCTCAGGTGTACGTGATGCGTATCTCATGCTCCCGAGAATCGCACGTCACGCGCAGATCGGACATAGCCTGGTGATAGCTTTGTTATATCTTTTTCTTACAACCAGATTGGTCAGGCAGGAAACGTTTCAGGCAGTAGCCCAAGTGCTTGTCGCCGTCGATTTCATCGCGTACTTTCTTCGGCATAGATAACTTGGTTTGTGCGGCATAAACATCGATTTGCGGCCCAGGTACCCGTTGGTCTTTGGCATTCCAGAGTCTGCCCCACATTTTGGCTTGGCGTGTGTTTAGTTGATCCCATTTCCCATCCACACGAACGCGGCCGTGGGCGCTATCCCAGACTAAGCCCCTGTGCGCCGGCAGGTCAGGCTCTCGCACAGTCGAATCGCGCTCATCAATCAAAAGACTTTTCATCGCTGCCACTGTTAGAAGCTCCGCTGCCTCCGGTTTGCTCTCGTAGTAATCCGGGTGAAATCGTTTGAGACATTCCCGGGTGATCTGATCTAGTGTTTTTGGTTGCCTTCTCCGCTCAGCCGCGGCAGCTTCCTGTTTCCAGTATTGCCGAAGACATCTCTTTACGAGACGATGCAGATTGACGGTTTCGCAGAGCGTCTTGTCTTGGCCCGCCATTCTTAAGATCGCTAGCAACGATCCCTCGTTTTGCAGGATTGCCTGCGCTGCGAGGTCACAGTCCTTTTCATGATTGCCGCTGTCCCATATCCAGGCAATGATGCTGTGGATTTTCTCGTCCATCTTTGTCACCTTCCCCGTGACACTCCCGAATTGTGGATGCCCGGCGGCCGGCCCGGGAAGAGGCCGGTTTTCGGTGATCAGCCTAGCCGGGCATACACAATGGGGTCGCTATTTGTCCATATTTCGTTTTTTGGATGCGAGTGAACGCTCCAATTTACTGAGTAGCTGCATGTGATTCTTTGTGTCAGTGGGGGAGGAAGTCAAATAGCGACGTTCGGACAGCGGGATACTAGCCCTTGGTTCAATAATGAAAGGTTTGGGGGATAAAGATATTCCGTTCTCACGGATGGCTTCGTCTTGGATAGTAAAGGAGAATACAAGGGCGGATCTGAGCCCAATAATTTCCGCCTTCGCACTTTTTGTTGAGAGCTCTAATTCAAGTTTTCGGCCGAACTCCAGAAGCCTGGGAGAAATCAGGCAAGTCCAATCAAAATCTAGAGCCGCGACGCAGCTAGTTTCATTGGAGACGACGATGGGCAATGCGTCTTTCAATAATCCGCTGTTATCAAATTGAAGAAGCGATTCCAGCAAAGCCCGATATACCTCGTCGGCCTGCGCGGTGTCGCCCAGGACCTCCAAAATCAACCTTCGCTCGTTGATTTGGAGGCTATTAATGATGATTGGCGCAGACTCTTTTTGCTGAAATGTTCCCGAACTAAATACCAATTCTCCGTTCGAGCTCATTTGCACTTCGGTCCATGCGAATAGAGCCGAAAGAGATTTCTGCCCAATCGCGGTTCGTAGTGCTACAAACGGAATCATGCCAGGGGCGAAGATGCGAATTTGCTTTGCCTTAAGCTCCGATATGTTCTTCATTTTCTATCCAAAGAGTTTTGGGCTTTGATGCATCAACTCGTTTATACGGCCAGGGCATTTCTTTCAGTCCAACGGTTGTAACCAATTGCTGATATGGGCTATTGGGATCATCAATCAGAGGAACGAAATCTGTTTGCTTCGGCCGTCTCTGCTCGCCAATAATCCTCACTATATTGGCCGTGGATTTCATAAGCTCAATCATTTGATGGCATTTGGGCATTTCTGTGCGATAGTTTGCGCCGCCAACGTATTCCGCCAAGATTGTGTTTATCAAGAGGTTTAAACTAACCTCTTGCCGGGCCGCATGCTTTGAGAGCTCTGCATGAAGAGATCTGGTCATGCGAAGCAAAACCTTGCCACTAGGCTCCTCACTTAATGGCAAGGGGACGGGCAAGTTGTCTTCGAGACGGGATTCAATCCAAAGCCTCCGCGCGTCTTCTAGATTACGAATGGCCTCATCTGCATCTTCCCCTTGTGCGGCACAACCAGGCAAATCAGGATAGCTCGCGAAATAGCCACCTTCTTCGGTGTCCCGAATCAGTTCAATCGCGTAATTGAGCTTCAAATATTCTGCCTTATTCATTTTCTTCTTCTCCCTCCTTAGTGGCGTTCAGAACTAATGAACGCTCAATTTCCCTTACCACCGTACTTATATAGGGAGGTAGGAGGACGGGATCACCTCCGTGCGGCAATGGAAGGGTCACGGTTACGGATCCGTTCTTCCATACGGAATTTTCTTTGGATGCCTTGCGCATTGCGAATCCAAACGCTTCAAGTACCGTGCACGCCTCTTTAAGGCTGCGATTTCTTTTTCGTAGCTTCAGGTCTCTCAGGAGTTGCTCTCGGTCCTTCGGCATCGGCAGTGACTCTATCCCGTAAGCGAAACACAGAAAACTTATCTCCAAGTGATACCATATACGATATCACGATGGTTCGGCAAGCTGAAAGTTGCACGGTTTCGGGCGGTTTGTCTTTGCCCGTGACTTTGCCTATCCGCACTAGACAATACTCGAAAAGACTGGGAAATAACGCATATCACGGCAAACTGCCTTGGTGTCACAAGCGCAATAGATACAACAGCTTGGAGTGCTAAATTGTGCGCCTGTCACGCCGGAGGTCGCGAGTTCGAGTCTCGTCGGCCCCGCCAAAAACTACAACAATCCCAGTCATTTGCAGCCGTACTAAGAGTACGCCGAGAACCCAAAAACCCTGTGGGTGCGTCCGGGGTGCGGATTTTGCCGCCGGGGAAATGAAAAGGCCCGCCCCACACACCAGCCCGGGAACGGGCCTTTCGGATCAGATTGCCCTGAATCCCAAACGGTCCTCATGATAACTTCGATGTCTTCCCACCCAAGCCGCTCGGTTGCGGCATGTCGGAGTTTCTGTTTCCAGCAAACGACCGCCCGTTCCTATCGAATCTTGACTCGCGACACCGCCTCCCGTCCGCTACGGCTCGATTCTCGTGCCCAGCACGGCCAGGAACCTGGCGAGCCATGCCGGGTGTGCCGGCCAGGCCGGTGCCGTCACCAGGTTCCCGTCTACGTGCGCCGCATCCATCGGGACCTCGACATACGTGCCGCCGGCGCGATTCACATCGGGTCCTACGGTCGGGTAGGCGGAGCAACTCCTCCCCTCCAGCACGCCGGCTGCGGCCAGGAGCTGGGCAGCGTGACAGACCGCCGCGATGGGCTTCCTGACGTCGGCGAAATGGCGCACCGCTTTCAGGACGTCCTGGTTCAGCCGGATATATTCCGGCGCGCGACCTCCCGGGATCACCAGTGCGTCGTAGCTCTCCGGCTTCACGTCGGCGAAGGTGGCATTCAGGGTGAAGTTGTGACCGGGCTTCTCGCTGTAGGTCTGGTCCCCTTCGAAGTCGTGGATCGCCGTGCGCACTTTCTCACCGGCGCGCTTGCCGGGGCAGACGGCGTGGACCGTGTGGCCCACCATAAGGAGGGCCTGGAACGGCACCATCACTTCGTAGTCTTCGACGTAGTCGCCCACCAGCATCAGAATCCTCTTCGCTGCCATGGCATCCTCCTGTTTGTCTCCAAATCGACAACGCGCATCTGTTCGGTACGAAAGCGTAGCACGACCGGCCGCACCATGTCGGGTGTAGAATCCTGCCGGAGCGCCGGGCACTTTATTCAGAAGACCGGTCAGCCAGCACCGGCTGCGGAGCGGAGGCATTCGATGATCAGGAGCACGATCTCATTCGGTCGCTTCGTCGCCTGCTCGCTTGCGCTCGTGTGTGCGCTGGCGACGATAGCCGCCGCGCGCACGCCACAGGCTAAGACCGGCGCGGGCGAGGCGGCCGTCGCGCGTGCCCGCCTGTTGCACCACGGCGCGCCGGTCGTCGATGGGCACAACGACTTGCCGTGGGCAATCCGTCAGAAGGGCAAGAGTGTTTTCGAGGTGCTCGACATCCGGAAACCGCAGCCGTCGCTGATGACGGACATCCCCCGGCTGCGCGAAGGCGGGGTGGGTGCGCAGTTCTGGTCCGTCTACGTTCCGGCGAGCCTGCCCGGGCCTGCTGCCGTCCGCGCCACGCTCGAGCAGATCGACCTCGTCTACCGGATGGTCGCCCGATATCCCGACACCTTCGAATTGGCACGTACGGCCGACGACGTAGACCGCATCCGCAAGGCGGGCCGGATCGCCTCGATCATCGGCCTGGAAGGCGGGCACTCGATCGGCTCGTCGCTGGGAACGCTGCGCATGTTCTCGCAGCTCGGCGCGCGCTACATGACGCTGACCCACGGTCGCAACACCCCATGGGCCGACTCGGCGACGGACAAGCCCGAACACGGTGGGCTTACCACGTTTGGCAAGGAGGTCGTACGCGAGATGAACCGGCTGGGGATGCTCGTCGATCTCAGCCACGTGTCGGCGAAGGCGATGGCCGACGCGTTGGACGTGACCGCCGCGCCCGTCATCTTCTCGCACTCCTCGGCGCGTGCCGTCTGCGGCGTCGCGCGCAACGTGCCGGACGACGTGCTGCGACGGTTGGCGCGGAACGGCGGGGTAGTGATGGTCAGTTTCGTCCCTGGCTTCACCTCCCCTGCGGCGGCGCCCGTCACAAACGCGGCCTATGCCGAGGAGGCGCGGCAACGAGGGCTTCACCGGACCGATGCCGCCGCGGTGAACGCCGCAATGGACGCGTGGGCAAAGGCGCACCCCGAACCGCATGCGACCGTGTCGCAGGTCGCCGACCACATCGATCACATCAGGCAGGTGGCGGGAGTCGACCACATCGGCGTCGGCAGCGATTTCGACGGCATCACCAGCACCATTCGCGGCCTCGAAGACGTGTCGAAGTTCCCGGCACTGACGGCCGAACTGCTGAAGCGCGGGTACAGCGAGCAGGACGTCAGGAAGGTGCTGGGAGAGAACGTGCTGCGTGTGTTGCGCGAGGCCGAGCGCGTCGCGCGGCGTCTCGATGAGCAAATGCGGCAGCGATGAGCGTCACAACCAGGGCAACAACGGTTTTATAGGCGGTATCGGGCGAAGTTGTAGGAAAGCTCCACGACCGCTGAGACGGCAACGGGCTCGTTTCGGAGATAGGTCGGCGCGTAGCGCCACTGGCAGACCGCTGCGCGCACGGCCTCCCGCAGCGGCGTCGGGCAGCGCAGGAAGTGCACGGAGTACACGGCTCCCTCCTCGTTTACCGTAATCCCCAGGACAATCTTCCCGGCACCCTGCGCGTCGGGAGGGTACGCGGGCTGGACCGACGTTCGAAGCTTGGACTTCTGCACATTCGGGCCTATGCCGAGGGGCTTAGTCAGCGGAGCGGCCGCACCGCAACGGGCCTCTTCGGGTCTGCGCTCCCACTCACGCGGAGCGGCGGCATTCTGGCCGCGGACAACCACCGGCGAAACCATGAGCAAGCCTAAGACGGCTGCGGGGAATCGGTATCTCATACGATCTCCTTCGTGGAATGCCGCCTTACTGTTACGTCCTGGCGCCGGTTTCGTTCCAGATTCGGGGTTCGAGTATCGTCACCCCGGTTGAATGTCGGGCCGCAGCAGGGCACAATGCAGGGAAGTTCGCCCAACCGGGTGGGGGCTTCGTCCATGAAACGTGTTGCGCTGATCCTTGCCGCATTCGTCTTTGGGGTGGCTGCGGCGGAACAGGAGAGGTTGGGACCTGCGCAGGGCCGCGGCGCCCGGGAACTCAGCACGCCGGCACCTCTCTCCGAATTCACGTTCGTCCGGACTATCTACAGTTCACCTTTCAGGGGAAGGGGCTGGGGTTCCTGGGCAACCGATTTTCCGGAAGCGGACCACCACTTTATTGCGGGCATTCGCTTCTGGTCCGGGGCGAACCTCGACATTTCCATCAAGCCGGAACAGATCGCGATTCTCGACGACCGCCTCTTCGGCTACCCGCTGATCTATTTCGTCGAGCCGGGCCACATGGACCTTTCCGACGACGAGGCCGCGCGGCTGCGCGAATACGTCGCCCGCGGCGGGTTTCTCTTCCTCGATGACTTCTGGGGCGACTACGAGTGGGACAACGTGCGTCTGCAAATGCGGCGGGTCCTCCCCGACGCCGCGATCGAGGACCTGCCCCTGGCGCACCCTCTATTCCACTCCTATTTCGACATCGATGAGGTCATTCAGGTGCCGGGCATCGGGGCCTGGCTGGGCCGCGGCGTGACGTACGAAAAGGGAGGCGTCGTTCCTCACTATATGGGTGTCGAGGCCGGCAAGGGGCGCCTCGTGGCCTTCATTGCGCGCAACTGCGACCTCGGCGATGCCTGGGAGTGGATCGATGATCCGCGGTACCCGATCGAGTACGGCCTGGCTGCCTACAAAGTCGGCATCAACGTCATCACGTACGCCATGACCCACTGAAACCGCCGGGGCCGGGTCTAATCAAGACCCGGTCCCGGCGGGAGCACCTCCTTGACCCGACCGACGATACCGGAAACCAGCCGCACCTTGATACCGTGCGGGTGGTGCGGCGAGTTGGTGAGGATCTCCCCGACGACTCCTTCCGTCAGCTTCCCGGAGCGCTGGTCCTGTTTCTGAACCACGCGCACGCGCAGGCCAGGTCTGATTTCACTGCGGTTGGTTCCGCTCACCGTATCGCCTCCGTGTGCCAATCCCGGACCTCGAACGCGCTCTCACCCGCCACGCGCACGCGGTACAGCGCATCAAAGCCCTGCTCGTAGGACGGCGCCTGCAGCTTGCCCGCGGTCACGAAGATGGCCACGTTCGGTACCCGCCTCCACCCGGTCCGCTGCCGGTTGCGCGCGAGGCACTCCTTGACGTCCGCCTCGAAATAGTACCCCGTCACGCCGGCCCCGAGTTCGTGGCCCAACTGCACCAACCCGGCGCGGTCCGAGACCGTCGGGTTCGTGTTGTCCACGACGACGGAGCGCCCCGCACGCAACGACTCCCCGACCGCCTGCATCTGCCGGCACGATTTGTTCCGGTTGTGCCGCATACGGTCTTTGCTGACCAGGTCGTGGGTCGCTGCAAACCGGGACGAAAGAAACTGCTCTTGCCCGATCCCTGCAGCCCTATGAAGATGACAAGCTCCATGTGCGCTCTATTCGGAGCGGACGTCCAGCAGCGTGCCGGCTGCCACGATTTCAGGGGCGTCTTTGTCTGCGCCGCGCCATTCTTCGAAGAACATCCTGAGTTCGCGTTCGGCCTCGGGTCTCCGGCCGTTGGCGGCCAGGAACCGCGCCAGGTGGTAGTGCGCCAGGCCGAAGTGCGGGTTGTAGGCAAGCGCGTCCCGGTAGGACTGCTCCGCCTCCCGGAGCGCCTTGGTCTGCTCGCAGACCGCCCCGATCTCGTCCATGAAGAATGCCCGGTCGTGCGGCGTGCTCCAGTACCCCAGCTTGTCTCGAACCCACTTCAAATCGGCGACGGCCTGGGCGGCCTCGGCGACGTTCCCTTCGGCCGCCTGGATCTCCGCCCGCAGGTGCAGCCAATACTTATAGGAAGGCTTGAAGTTCATGGCTGTAATCGAGCTTGCATCAAGCATTTGTTTCATCTGGGCCAGGGCCGCGCGGGCCGCCGGTAGATCCTTGCGGTCCAGATCGATGAGGCCCTTCATCCAGACGAGTTCATCGCTGGGGGCATCGTTGCGCGCGCTTCCCATCAATTCGAGCCCACGGTCGCAGGCCGCCGCCGCCAGCGCGGTGCGGCCGGTGCGGTGATAGAGGAAGGCCAGGGCTGCCTGGAACCTGGCCTTCTGGGTTTTGTCCGAAGTCTCGGCGGTGAGCCGTTTGAGCCGTTGCTCGGCGTCGCGGTTGCGTCCCTGGAGGATTTCAATGAAGGCCAGGGTCCGCTTGGCGTAATAGAGGCTCGGGTCCTGATCGAGAGCCATTCTCTTGGCGTCGAAGGCCTTCGCGTATTCGCCGGCGCTCATGTAGGCGTCCCCGAGACTGTCGAACGCATTCGGCGACGGGTCGAGTTCGAGGTAGCGGGTCATGGCCCGGAGGGCGCGGGGGTGATCGCCCTTCCACGAGTAGCAATAGCCAAGGTGGTTGTAGGCCAGGGCGTACTTGTCGTCGAGCTTGAGCGCCTCCATGTACTTTGCGGCGGCCTCGTCCGCGTCGGCCGTGTGGAAGTAGGACTCCGCGAGCTCGTAGACGTATTCCTTCCGATGGGGCTGGAGCCCGAGCAGTTTCTCGAGCTGCACGCGCTCTTCGAAGGGTTTGCCGGAGACCCGGGCCAGGAGCGCGTTGATCCTCAGGCGGTCGACCTCGGTGAGCGAGCCTGCCTGGTCCTTGGCTACGAGGATTTCCGATTGAGCCACGTCCCACTGGTTCTGAAAGACGCGCACCTCGCCGAGGAGGAGGTGCGCCAGGGCGAACGTGGGGTCGATTTCAAGGGCCGAGCGGAGTTCGTGTTCGGCCACCCGCATGTCGAGGTGCGACCAAGCCTGAGATCCGCGCCAGTAGTGGCGCAGGGCATCGAGGTGATGCGAAAGCAGCTGGACGGCGGGGCGGTACTCGGCAGTGGCGGGAGGGTTCCAGCCTTCGGAGCCGTAGGTCCGCAGGATGTTCGACACCAGGTCGTCGACCCCTTTGGTCATCAGCTGGTCCATCCCCCGGAAGCGGCCCGAGGAGCTGTCGGCGCGACCGCGGCTGTTCATGGTCAGCTGCAGGTCGAGTTCACCCATCGACTGGCGGATCTCGCCGGTCACCAGCAGGGCGGCCTGTCGTTGCGGCGGAGCGCGCCGCAGGAGTCGGTCCAGCAGGCGCACCGGGGAGGCCGCCGGCGGGCTCTTCTCCAGGCGCAGCGCCAGGCCGAATTCGCGCTGGTCGTAGATCGTCAGGTTCGGGTACTGCGACAGCGTTCGTTTGATGGCGAACTCGACCAGTCCCGGGCTGACCGATTCGGCCGTGCTCCCGAATTCCCCGATGACGATGCACGGGTAGTAGTCGACGCGCGCGGGCAGGAGGAGAAGTCCCGCCGCAACCACGAGCAGAGCGGCCACGACAAGGCCGGCGAGACGCAGCCGCCGGGGCGACTTCGCCGGCAGGATCTGAGCCGCCAGTTCCGCCGGCGCGGTCGGCCGTCCGGCGCCCGACGGATCCGATGGGGCCTTACCCAGGGCGGCGGCACTTGCCAGGACACGCCCGGAGTCCCGCTCCCATTTTATGCCCTTGAGCTCCGTGCAGAGGTCGGCAGCGGACTGGTAACGCACCTCACGGTCCTTGGCGACCGCCTTCAGAATGATTTCCTGCAGCCGCTGGGGGATGGCCGGATTCCACAGCATCGGGGGCGGGGGCGTCCGGTTGAGGATCGCGTCGAATATCACGCCCGATGTCGGGCCACCGAACGCTTGCCTGCCGGTGGACATTTCGTAGAGCACGGCTCCGATGGAGAAGACGTCGCTTCGGGCGTCGGTCTCCTCGCCGCGCACCTGCTCCGGCGACATATAGGCGGCCGTGCCGATGGCAATCCCGGGCGAGGTCAGGTTGCCGTCGCTCTGGTCGCCGCCGGCACGGGCCGGCAGCCAGTCGGCGGCGAGCTTTGCCAGCCCGAAATCGAGGACTTTCGCCTGACCGCCGGACGTGATGAAGATGTTGGCGGGTTTGATGTCCCTGTGAATGATTCCCTTGGCGTGGGCCGCGGCCAGCGCGTCGGTGATCTGGACGGCGCAGTCGAGCAGGGTGTCAAGCTCGAGGGGGCTGCCCGAGATTTTCTGGGCCAGGGTCTGACCCTCGAGGTACTCCATGATGATGAACGGGTGGTCGGCGTCGTCGCAGATATCGTACAGGGTGCAGATGTTGGGATGGTTCAGCGCCGACGCGGCGCGCGCTTCGCGCTGGAGCCGCTTGAGCGCCTGATCGTTCCGGGCCAGCTCCTCCGGGAGGAACTTGCAGGCGACGGCGCGCCCGAGCCGAACGTCCTCGGCGCGGTAGACGACACCCATGCCGCCGCCCCCGAGTTTCTCGACGATCTTGTAATGGGAGATGGTCTTTCCGATCATGCAACCGATCCGCGGGGCGCGCCCCGCCATGGAACATTTGATCTTAGAGTCTGAACCCGATGAACTCAACGGAAAACGGGCATCGGGCGGCTCAGCCGCATCCGAAGGATCCGCGACTCTGGAGTGCGGCGGCTCGAGGCCGCTTTGGGGTCGGCGCCTGGGCTCCGACCTTGGACCAAGGCCAACCGTTCAATGGTGGCGTTTTGAAAGGAGACAAACTACAATCGGGCGTCGCCTGAACCCTGCATGGCTCCCGCGCGGGAGAAAGAGGAGACCGCATGCGCTCTCGCATCCTGACACCCGTCCTGCTCGCGTTTTTCCTGTGGCCGGTGACGGGCTCTGAAGGTGAACCCATGACACGCAACTCGACTGCGAACAGCGGAGCCGGTCCGCGGAAGAGCGCCGGCATTGCCAAGGGTCAGTTCGGCAAAATGCCGGATGGAACTCCTGTCGACGTCTACACCCTCTCGAATGGGCGGGGTCTGTCCGTGCGGGTCATCACGTACGGCGCCACGGTCATCAGCATCGAGGTCCCGGACAAGAACGGCAAGCCCGGCGACGTGTCGCTTGGGTTCGACAGCCTGCCGCCGTACCTGGGCACGCACCCTTACTTCGGCTCAACCGTGGGCCGGGTCGGGAACCGCATCGCCAAAGGGAGGTTCAAGCTCGACGGGATCGAGCACAGGCTCGCCACCAACAACGGCCCGAATCACCTCCACGGCGGCCTCAAGGGATTCGACAAGGTCCTGTGGAAGGCCGAGCCCGCCCCAGGCGGCGCGCCGTGGATCAAGTTCTCCTATGTCAGCCGCGACGGCGACGAGGGGTATCCCGGCAATCTCAAGACCACGGTCGCGTTCTCCGTGACGCCCGCCAACGAGCTCAAAATCGAGTATACCGCGACCACCGACAAGGCTACCCCCGTGAACCTGACCAATCACAGCTACTTCAACCTGGGGGGCGCCGGAAACGGCGACATTCTCGGTCACGAACTCATGCTGGCGGCGCGCCGGTACACTCCCGTCGACAGTGGCCTGATTCCCACGGGCGCGATTGCTCCGGTGCAGGGAACCCCGATGGATTTCACGAAACCCATCGCGATCGGGGCGCGCATCGCCGGGGTCCCGGGGGGGTACGACCACAACTACGTCCTCGACAGCGGCGGCTCAATAACCCCGGTGCTGGCCGCGCGCGTGAAGGAGCCGAAGAGCGGGCGCGTGATGGAAGTGCTGACCACACAACCCGGAGTTCAGTTCTACACGGGCAATTTCCTCGACGGGACCCTCAAAGGCGTGGGCGGCGTGTATCAGAAGCACTACGGATTCTGCCTTGAAACGCAGCATTTCCCGGATTCTGTGAACCATCCCGCTTTTCCGTCTACGATCCTGAAGCCCGGGGAAACCTACCGGACGGTCACTGTCTATCGCTTCCTGACCGAATGATCTGAGGGCGAAGCATGATGCGGTCGGGTGGGAAGCGCCGAAAGGCGTGACCCGCAACGCACGCATCCCGGACCAACGGCCCACACGTTCACTCACTCGAAAGACGAAGAAAATGCAACCAGCAATCGTCAACCCACCCGCTGCGCTCCCCTTCGGTGTCACGAATGCCAGGCGGTGGTGGATCGTGGGCCTTCTGTTCACGGCCTCGATGATCAACTACATGGACCGGGCCACCATCTCGATCGCGCTCCCGCTGATCTCGAAGGACCTGGCGCTGGGCCCGGCGGCGAAAGGGATGCTGCTTTCGGCCTTCTTCTGGTCTTACGCGCTGATGCAGATCCCGATCGGCTTCCTCGCGGACCGCGCCAATCTGCGATGGCTTTATGCCGGGGCGTTCGTGCTCTGGTCTATCGCGCAGGGGTTGACGGGGCTGGCCGGCGGGCTGGGGGCCTTGATCGCCGTGCGCATACTGCTCGGGATCGGCGAATCGATCTACTTGCCCGGCGGCACCAAGATCGTCAGCCTGCTGTTCTCGTCGCGCGAACGCGGTCTGCCTTGCGGGCTGTTCGACATGGGGACCCGGACGGGACTCGTCATCGACGGGATCCTCATCCCATGGCTGATCGTGCACTATGGCTGGCGGCGCATGTTCATGATCGTCGGTTTCTCGGCGCTCGTATGGCTGCTGCCGTGGCTCCTGGTTATGAAGAACCGGATTCGGGCCGGCGGGGTCACAGAAGCCGGGGCGACCCCGGGGGTAAAGGCGGCGCCCCACGCGCGCAAGCGCCTCTTCACCTATAATCGCAACCTGCTCGGAATCTGCCTCGGGTTCTTTTGCTTCGATTACTACTGGTACCTGCTGGTGACCTGGCTGCCCGACTACCTGGTCACGGTGCGCCAATTCACCATCCTGAAGGCCGGTTTTTTTGCCGCACTGCCGTATTTCGTCTTCGGGGCAAGCGAGCCGATCGGGGGGTGGATCGCGGACCGCCTGATCGGGTTGGGCTGGGACAGGACGCGCACACGCAAAGGCATCGTGACCTTTGCCTTCTCCACGGGGCTGTTCCTGATCCCCGCGGCGCGTGTCGCCGACGCGAACACGGCGATCCTGCTCATCATCGGAGGCTCATTGGTCGGCCTCGCCACCGGGAACCTGCTGGTCATCCTCCAGGACTGCGCGCCGCCGGACGAAGTGGGGGTATGGACGGGGGTGGAGAATTTCGTCGGGAACATCGCGGGGATCGCGGCCCCAATCGTGACCGGGCTGATCATCAGCTGGACGGGCTCCTATTTCCCGGCCTTCGCGCTGGCCGTCGTCGTGCTGCTGACCGGCCTCCTCTCCTACTGGTTGATCGTCGGCGAGCTCCACCCCCCGAAATAGGGGACGGACCCGCGGAAGTGATTGTAAAAGAGCGATATCTGGGTAAAACGAGGTCCGAAACAGGCCTTATTTGCGATTCTTAGGCCTATTAATCGCGTTCAGGTCGAGCTTGGGCCCGGGGGGACGCTGATTCGCAATTCTTGACCCGCAAAACGCGGAATAAGGCGTGTTTATAGGCTCAAAAAAGCACGAAACTAACGATAGCAATAGAGTTACCTTGGTCCGTTCCCAACGCGCGCGATGCCGCGCTCGATGGCGCCGACCAGGTAGGGCCTGAGGTCCGCGGCGGGAATGATCCGGTCGAGCGAACCGACCTTCAGGGCGCGGTGGACGCTGTGGATGCGGTCAAACTCCTCGGCCACCTCCCCCAACTTCTGAGAGCGCACTACCTTAATCAGGGTGGCCAGCTCCGCACGGAGCTTACGTTTTTGAGCTTCGTCGGAGGTGGCCATTTGTTTTTCGAGGGCTTGGACCCGCGGGTCCTTGCGTGCGCGGGTGTCCACTTCGCGCGCGAACACGACGGCGGCGGCCGGGGCGCCGCCGATCACGGACGCATATGTTCCCTCCAGCGCCACCACCTCCATGTTCTCGTTCAGCGCCCGCGAGAAGACGACGAAGGCGCCGCCGTGGTATCGGGAGATCACGCAAAAGATCACGGGCCCCTTGAAATTGACGATGGCACGGCCTATTTCGGCGCCGAACTCGAGTTGCCGCCGGCGCATCGACTCCGGCGAGCCGTCGAAACCGGAGAGGTTCGCCAGGATCACCAGCGGCCTATTGTTGCTGGAGGCGTTGATGGCACGGGCGATTTTCTTCGAGGCCATGGGAAACAGGGTCCCGGAGGTCCACTGCTCGGGTCCGTCGGTGGCGACGAAGCCGACGCGGGGCACCGAACGCGATTCGAATCCTATCAGGCAGACAGGGTAGCCTCCGATGTGCGCGTCCCACACGACGGCGACCTCGGCGTCCTGCATGGCGGTCCAGCGTTCGAGCGGGCTCTGATCCTGATCCGTGACCGAGAGCATCACCTTGCGGATATCGAACGGCTTCTTGCGTCCGGGATTGGTCTCGTCCGAAAAGATGTCTCCGACCAGGGCGAAGCCGTCCCCGTCCGGGCCGCGGTGGGGGAAGAGCCGCACGTCGCGCTTTAACGGGTCGGCGGTGGCGCTGCGGCGCGGGAAGCGTTCACCCGGCGACGACGTAGGTGTGGTCGTAGTACCGCAACAGGATCTGGCAGGCCTCGGCGAGATCGCGAGGCCCAGTATTGCGCCTGCCCGTTGGGCCCCATGATGTGTTCGTAGCCGCCGATCCCCTGGTTGTCCTCGGCCGAGACCGACCCCGAATAGTCGAGGGCCGTCTTCCCGGTCAGCACCATGGCGCTCTCGGGCATCATCACGAGGATGCCGCGCGTGTGCATGAGCATGGTCGCCTCGGCGTTCCAGTAGGGTTGGGCGCCGACGTTGATCCCGGTGACGATCACGTTGACCTCGCCGCCGGCCTGCGTGAACTCGATAAGCCGGCGCAGGACGCGCGAGATCCAGTCCATGTTCTCCGTGCCGCTGTCCATCGAAATCTTCGCGCCGGCGCAGAGCGTGAACCACTCGAGCGGGACGTTCATGGTTTGGGCCAGGTCGAGGGCCGCGAGGATGCGGCGGCACTCCGGCTCGGCGATGGACCCGAGTTCGCGGCTGGGGTCGCCGAGCAGGATGACCCTCTTCATCCCCTCGGGGCACTTCGCGGTCCGGTTGGAGATGACCCCGACCACGACATTCGCGCGGTTGCACCCGGCCGCCCGGTCCACGGGGCCGAAACGGTTGTGCTCGTCGAGGTCGTACTCGACGAAGTCGCCGGTCGGCAGTTCGGCATGCGGGGAGGCCCCCGCGGGCGCGAGGGTCCGGATAATCTCATACGGGTAGGCGAGCCCGCGTTGTCGCATCCGGACGACCTTCTGCACGTACGGCGTGAGCGGGCGCAGCGGTTCCGTCGACGGCGGCGTGACGCGCACGACGATGCCGCGTCCCGCCGGGTTGGAGACGCTGACGACCATCTCCCGGAACTCGCCGGCGTCCGGGGTGCGCATGCGGGCCTGGACGACGACTTTTTCGAGGCCGAGACCCTCGGTCTGGCGCGCCAGCTGGCGTGCGATCGATTGCAGCTCGTCCGGCTTCAGGTCCACGGCGGGCCACACATAGAGAAACACGCGGTTCCAGTGCAGGCGTTCTTCGGCCGGCCGGCGCAGCTGCTCCTGGCGTATGGCGGCGAGGGCCTCCATGTGAATCCGCTCGAGGTGCGGCAGGTGGACGAGGCGCCCGTGCGCGTCCCGCACCGGCGTCACGTCGCGGACCTCGCCGATGGCGATCAGTCGCTCGTCCTTGGCGTTTTCGCGGGCGACGGCGCGGAAAAGGTAGATGTCTTCAGCCGAGAGCAGACGCTCAATGTGGAAATTCTGCAGGCGCCAGAGCTGCAGCCGCTGGCTCATCATCGGGTGCAGCCCGCGATAGAGTTTCTCTTCCTGGTAGCCGGATTCCGTGCGGTGGAAGGTGAAGTGCTGGGTGCTGTCCATCCCGCGGCCGGCCCCGGGGCCGGCGATGGCGAACACCAGCCTCCGGATGCGGCGGCTGTGTCGGTCGCGGCCCAGGATCTCCTGCAGCTCGGCTTCGATCATCCCGGGGTCCTTGGGCAGGGCGGGGTGCCACGTGTACAAGTCGGCGACGACCTCCTGGTCTTCGGGGAACGTGGCGGCGATCTGCCACAGCCCCTCGAGCGTGGCGGCAAACTCGTGCCCCTCGGTGTGGGTCGTCACGAGGTTGACTTGCCTGCCGTCGAATTCGTAGCGCGCGGTGGCGTAGCTTCTCCCGCCGAGCTGCGTGGTGCGGAAGTCTTCAAGGTGGTGGACCCGGTAGTAGCGGCGCGTGAGTACCTCGAGCATCAGTTCCCGGGCCGGGGCCCCGGCAGATGCGAATGAACCGGACAGCAGGTCCTTGAGGGGATAGTGGCAGTCGACGAGCTGCTGGATGCGCGGGGCGCGGCCGGTGCCGGGGGCGTCCGGCTGCGTCAGCAGCGCTGCGAGATGTTCCTCCATCTCGCTGTACACCGCGTCGCGGCTGCGCTCGAATGCGGGCTGGTCGTAAAACCGGTAGCGGACATCCCGCGTGAGGTCCGCCAGCGCCGGGAAGCGGTTCTCACACACCAGGACCAGCTGGGCCAGGACCGGGACAAAGTCCTGCAGCGCGCGCGGCGCCAGCGCCTCGGCCTGCGCCAGGCGGCGTTCGAGGAAGGCGCTTGCCGCCGCCGCCTGTTGCTCCATGTTCTGGTGCGATTTGAAAATCCAGAGCAGCCGCCCCCGCAGCGCCCCCGTGGGTTCCAGGCTGTCGCTGCCATAGTGCCGGAGTGCGCGCTGCAGTTTTTCGATGAAGCGGGAAGGCAGGCCGGCGCCGCGCGCCTCCATGGTGCGCAGGTACGTGAGCAGGTACTCGCTCGAGCTCAGCCTTTCGGACTCTTCCGGATCCCCTTCGGGCGCCTGCCGCCGGAAGAGGGACGAGACATCGACGAAGATCCGCAGGATGTCGTCTTCGGTCCGGCTCAATTCGTTGTGACCGGCGGGGAGATCCGGCCAGAGACGGTTGTACTCCTCGACCAGGCGCTTCGTGTCTCCGGGATGGAGATCGCACCCGAGCACGACGTTGCGAAGCTGGCTGAGGACGGAGCGCATCCGGGCGATGCGGTCGTCGGGCTCGGCCGGGGCGGGGTGATCGTTGACGTGAAACACTACCCGCTCGCCTCGGGCGGCGGTCTCGCCGTCTTCGAGATCGAGCCGGACGAGCGCGGCGCCCGTCCCCACCTGCGCGTTGTTCAGGACCATGACCTCGCGCACGACCCCGGCGACGGGCGCCTGCACCGGGATTTCCATCTTCATGGCTTCAAGCAGCGCGATGCGTTGCCCGGCCGAGACGCGCTCGCCGGGACTCACGTCGATCGAGACGACGACCGAAGGCGCATTGGCCCGAATGATCCCGGCAGCGTCGCGCGAGATCTTGTGGGAGGCTCCGTCCACCTCGATCAGGTGCGCGAGGCCCCGGGCGGACGACAACGCGTGATACCTGCGGCCGCCAATGGTGAGCCAGCGCTCGAACAGCCCACTGCTGGAGACTTCGACCTCCAGCCGCCCTTGCTCGGTGTCCACGAGGTATTTCTGGATGCTCTGCCGGTAAACTCTCAGCCGGTAGTGCTCCCCCTTGTAGCGCAGTTCGACGGCCCGGCCCGCCTCGGTGCGCACCACCGGCCGCATCCGGGCGGCGGAGGCGAAAAACTGCTCGAGTTCCAGCGCGAACTCCGATTCGTAAACGTCTATGGCGGCCTGGATCAGCGCGACGTCGGCGTAGCGGGTCGAGACATGCACGCCCGCCGAGACCTGCCGGTCCAGCCAGGCCGAATCCACCGCCCCACGGCGCACCTCGTCACGGCCGAGCAGTTCGAGCAGGAAAGTGCGGTTGGTGGTCCCTCCGGAAATCACGATCGCGCTGTCCTCGAGTGCGCGCAGCAGCCGGTCGAGCGCTTCGGCGCGGGTAGGGCCGACCGCCACGAGCTTGGCGAACATCGAGTCGTATTCGGCCGGGATCTCATCCCCCGCCGCAACACCGGTGTCGAGCCGGAGGCCGGCCCTGGGCGGGACGTTGAAGATCTCGACGCTGCCCGGCGCGGCGGCGAACGCGTTCTCCGCATCCTCGGCGTTGAGCCTCACTTCAATCGCATGCCCCGAGGTGGCGGGAGGCTCGCCCTCGAGACGGGCGCCGCGGGCCACCTTCAGCTGCATGCTGACGAGATCGATGCCGGTAGTCAGCTCGGTGACCGGGTGTTCCACCTGCAGGCGCGCGTTTACCTCCATGAGCCCGAACCGGCCGGTCGCGGGGTCGAGCAGAAATTCGACCGTGCCCACGTTCCGGTACGCGGCCGCCTTGGCGAGCCGCACGGCTGCGTCCCGCAGCGCCCAGTCCTGCTGCGCGCTCAACAACGGCGGCGGAGCCTCCTCCATGATCTTCTGATGCCGCCTCTGGATGCTGCAGTCGCGCACCCCGAGAGCCCACGTCGTACCGTAGTGGTCGGCGATAATCTGGGTCTCGATGTGCCGGGCGCCCGGCACCCATTTTTCGACATACACGACCGGGTTGCCGAAGGCGCGCTGCGACTCATACCGGGCACTCTCGAACGCCACGCCGAATTCCGACTCGCTCTCGACTTTCCGGATGCCCCGGCCCCCTTCGCCGGCCGAGGCCTTGACGAGCACCGGGAACCCCAATTGCTCGGCCTGTCGCAGCCCCGTGTTGACGTCGGTGGCGGGGCCGCCGCCCCAGGGAATCACCGGTATGCCGATCTGCTCCCCCAGGCGCTTGGCGCTGATCTTGTCCCCGAGACGCCGCATCCCCGCGCTGTCCGGCCCTATGAAGACCAGCCCCATGTGCTCGCACAGGTCGGCGAAATCCGGGCGTTCCGAGACGAAGCCCCACCCGACCCATGCGGCTTCCGCTCGTGAGATGACCAGCGCGGCCCGGACCCTTTCGTAATCGAGGTACGCCTCCCGCCGGCGCCCGTCGCGCGGGTCGGTGAAGGCCGCGGGTCCGAGGTCGACCGCCTCATCGGCCTCCGCCACGAAACGGGCGCGTCGGTCGGGGGCCGTGTACAAGACGATGCTGCGCAGTTGGGTCCCGTTCTGGCGATTGAAGTCCCGCAGCGCCCTGATGAAGCGCATGGCAGGCTCGCCGCGGTTTATGATGGCGACACGCTGGAACTCTGTAGGCATATGTATGACCAAAAGTTATGAGTAGACACTCTTAAAGAACTTCGATTTATACGTCAGGCGGACATTTTTCGCAAGAACAGGTCATCGAATCCCTGTGATCCAGACACTGGGGAATCCTACAGGCTTCTTGGGACGCGGCTTTCCACGGACTTTCACGGATTTACGTGCGGGCCTGGTTGGTCGGCTCAATATCCGTGTGCAAAGCTTGGCGGAGCGCTCTGGCCGGCCGCCGTGGCGGCATCCGGAGCGCCCGGTCAAGCTTGGCCGGCGTTCATCCGTGTCCAAGATGCTTCTGCGGCGTTGCGCACTGTCTGAATCGCAGCATCGAATTCGGACCCGTACCCTGAAGGGGACGTCGAATTTCTGGCGTCGGTGGCGGCAGCTTGGCTATTCTTACGCGATTGGGGAGGGGACACCGATGAAGGTCTTTGCATGCCTGCTGATGCTCGGAGGCTGGGCGAGTGCGGGCTACGCCGCGGGCGCCGATGACTTGCGCGCCGAAATCGACACCCGGGCAGCCCAGATCGAGGGTAAGGTCGTTTCCTGGCGCCGCGACCTGCACGAGCACCCGGAACTGTCCAACCGCGAGGTCCGCACATCCGGAATCGTTGCCGACCACCTGCGCGCCCTGGGGTTGGACGTGCGCGCCGGCGTGGCCCGCACGGGCGTCGTCGGCGTTCTGCGCGGCGGCCTGCCGGGACCCGTGGTCGCGCTCCGCGCCGACATGGACGCGCTTCCGGTGGTCGAAGAGGTCGATTTGCCTTTCGCCTCGAAGGTGCGCACCAGCTACAACGGGATGGAAGTCGGCGTGATGCACGCGTGCGGCCACGACAACCATGTCGCGATGCTCATGGGGGTTGCCGAAGTGCTTGCGGGGCTGCGCGCCCGGCTACCCGGAACCGTCAAATTCCTGTTTCAGCCGGCCGAAGAGGGAGCGCCGGCCGGCGAGACCGGCGGCGCGGGCCTGATGCTCCAGGAGGGTGCGTTCGAGAACCCGAAACCGGATGCGGTGTTCGGCCTGCACGTCTTCCCGTTCGAGGTGGGCCGGATCAAGTACCGGCCGGGCGGATTCATGGCGGCGTCGGATTCCCTCAAGATCGTCGTCAAGGGCCGCCAGACACACGGCGCGCAGCCCTGGCTGGGGCTGGATCCGGTGGTGGTCGCCGCGCAGATTGTGCTGGGCCTGCAGACGATCACCAGCCGCCAGACCGATCTCACGCAATCCCCCGTCGTGATTACGATCGGGGCAATCCACGGGGGGGTCCGAAGAAACATCGTGCCCGAAACGGTCGCGCTGGAGGGGACAATCCGCTCGTTTGATCCCGTGGTCCAGGACGCGACTCACGCGCGCATCCGGCGCACGGCGGAGATGATTGCCGCCAGCGCGGGCGCGACCGCGGACGTGACGATCACGAAGGAGACCCCGGTCACCTATAACGATCCGCGGTTGACCGAGCGGATGCTCGCGACCCTGAAGCGGGTGGCCGGTGACGACGCGGTCTCTCTGGCGCCGCCGCAGACGACCTCGGAGGACTTTTCGCTGTACGAGCAGCGGGTTCCGGGCCTGTTTTTCTTTCTCGGGGTGACGCCTGCAGGCCAGGACCCGGCTCAGGCTGCGCCGAATCACTCGCCGCGTTTCTTCGCCGACGAGGGTGCGCTCAAGGTGGGAGTGCGGGCGCTCGCGCACCTGGCCGCCGATTTTCTGGCGCAGAAGCCCTGAACGACGCGGCGGGCCAGGGCCCCGGGGGCGGCATGGCCCGTCCCGGGGCTTGACCGAGGTGGGTTATTTCTTTTCCGCTTTGCGATCCATCACAGAGCGGAACACCAGGTAGGCGCCCGCAATCACGAGGAGGGCCGGCCACCAGCGCTCCAGCCACTCCACCGGCATTCCGAAGCGGGTGTGGGCCAGGACAACCGCCCCGAACACCATCAGCAGGACTCCCGCAAACAGCGAGCCTTTGCGGTTTGGTTTTTCCATCTCATCCGGCAGTTCCAGCGGGCCCAGGCCGGCAAGCGCCTGGTTATAGAGCGTGGCCCTGCGGGCGGCGTCGACGAGGTTGTACAGCCAGAAGAAGGCGAGGAATATCCCGGCAAGCGGTTCGGCGTCGCCGATGCCGCGGTGCAGCAGCGTGATCAGCGCAGCGACGACCAGGATGTTGATGAAGCCCTGCTGGTAATAGCCGACGTAGACCTGGCCCAGGCCGGGCACCAGCGACATCAGGGTCGCCAGGGCAGGCGATTTGCTCCTCGAGTCCTCCTGGTAGTAATCCCTGCGGCGCCAGTTGGCCGCCAATGGGGGGGTAGGGGGCGTGGGGGCGGCGACCCGCGGTTCCGGGCCGGGTTCCTGCCGAAATTCCTGCGAAGTGTTCATAACGTTCTCCTCGAGATTTTCCACGGTGTTTCCTCTGTCCATCCAAACGGGTAAACGCACCGCGCAAGACAAAGTTCGGCCCGAGTTGAAAGTCATTGGACCAGGCGCTGCTTTAGACGCTCGGCGGCTCCGGCGCAAGTGTTGAAGGCGGCCCCGAGGCCTCGCACTCCGCGGGCCGCAACCGTCAGTGAGGCGGCCTCCACCGCGCCGCTCGTGCGGGCGGAGAAGGAGGTGATCGAAGCGCGGACCGCGCCCAGCCGCCGCGCCGCCGTGCGGGCGGCATCTTCTGCGGGTTCGACTTCGATCGCCGCGACCGCGCGGTCCCGCGCGGCGGAGAGGGCGCGCACGGAGGAGGGGCCCACGTCCAGCAACGGATTGAGGAAGAGGAGGGCGAACAACACCGTTGCGGCGTAAGCCGCTTCCCAGGCAAACAGCGGCCTGCGCACCAGCCGGTCCCACAACTCTCCGGGTCGGATCCGGCGCGGGCCCCGCTCCTGCGGCGCCTGCCGCGTGGCATCGAGGACGGCGGCCGTGAACCCGGGCCCGGGATCGAACTCGGCCAGCGTGGGCAGGATGTCCCTGAGCATGCGCAGGGTAGCGGCAAACCTGCGGCAAGGCTCGCAGTGCTCGGCGTGCATTTCGAGCATCCGGGCGGAGGCGGGTTCCGGCGCGTCGTCGAACCCTGCGCACAGCAACTCTCTCGATCGGCGGCACGCGGTCCCGCTCGTCAGTTCCAGCACGGAGCGGGTGAAGCCGGCGCGCCCCGCCGGGGGCAGGACATCCTCTTCACCTCGGGCGATCCGGTTCAACCGCCTGCAGGCCGGGCACGACCGCAAGTGTTCCTGCGCCCGGGCCTGATCGGCCGGCGTAGCGCTCCCGTCGCACAGACGATCCAGAAGATTTTCGACGCCTCGACAGTCCATAGTAGACCCGCTAAGGAAGCGCCGTCGCGGCGCGTTCCCCCGACAATTCCTGCACTCTTCGGGCCAGCTCCATTCGGGCGCGGTTGCAGCGCGACTTGATGGTCCCGAGCGGCACTTTCAGCACCGTCGCGATTTCCTCGAGCGGCAGTCCCTCGATATCCCGGAGCATGATTATTTCCCGGTTGAGGTCGGTCAGATCGCGCAGAGCGCGCTGCACGAGGCGCCGTCGCGAGTTTTCGGCCCACTGCTGCTCGGGATTCAGACCGCCGGACGGGAGGGACAACTCGTCGGCCGCGAGGTCCTGGGACGGCGGCCGGGCCTTCCTGCGCCGGAGCTGGTCCACGCAGAGGTTTCGGGCGATGCGGATCGCCCAAGGCAGGAACCACTGTGGCTCGGTGCACAGATGAAGGTTGCGGAAGATGCGGACGAAGATCTCCTGGGCCATGTCCCTGGCGTCCTCCGGGTTGCCGAGGTAGTGGACCGCGATCCCGTAGATCCGCCCCTGGTACTCGCGCACGAGCGCCTCCCAAGCGAGCTCGTCGCCTTGCCTGCAGTGCGCCAGAATAACGGCGAGATCCATGTGTCCTTCTCGGCCGACCGGATACACTCTCGACCCGCCAGATACATTAACGCACCGGCTGCCCCGCAGGTTCGGTTCGGATCCAGAATTCCTCCAAGCAAAAGAGCCATCCCAAAGGCGCGCAGAACGCACTTCACGGCCTGGTCCAGGTCGCCGCACGTACACGCCATGCTCTGTGGCATAATCGCAGCATCGCTGACTGCGGCAATTGTGCCGGAGGATCGTGCGGGCGCCAGAGGGGGCTGACATGAGGTTTGGGATTGATTTCGGCACGACCCGGACGGTGGTGGCGGTTGTAGACCGCGGCAATTATCCGGTCGTCGGCTTTCAGTCGGAAAGTGGCGAGGTACAGCTGTGGTACCCGGCGCTGGTGGCCGCGCGCGGTGAGATCCTGCGCTTCGGACTCGGCGCCGCAGCGATGGTCGACGAGCCCGGTTGGACGCTTCTCCGCTCGCTCAAGCGGTTGCTCGCCCATCACGGTTCGGACAGCCGGGTGGCGCTCGGGGACTGTTCCGTGCCGCTGCTCGACCTTGTCACAAAATACATGGAGCAGCTGAGGATCGACCTGTGCGAGCGCTCCAACCTGGAGATCGATCCGGGCGAGGCGCTCGAGGTTACGATCGCCGCCCCCGCCAATGCCAACAGCAACCAACGCTTCCTGACCCTCGAGGGGTTCCGGCGGGCAGGATTCCGGGTGCTCGGCATGGTGAACGAGCCCTCGGCCGCCGGGATCGAATACGCCCAGCGCTCGACGGCAAAAGAGGGGGCGAAAACGCGGGAATACCTGCTCGTCTACGATCTGGGCGGCGGCACTTTTGACGCCTCCATCATCGGGATGAGAAAGCGCGACTACGAGGTGGTCACGGACGAGGGAATTGCGGAGCTGGGCGGCGACGATTTTGACGAGTTGCTGCTCGAGCTGGCCCTGGCGCATGCTCCGGCGCCGCTCGTGATCGAACCCCGGGCCCGGTTTCACCTCCTGGAGGAGTGCCGGCGTCAGAAAGAGGCGCTTCATCCGAACACCCGCCGCATCACCGTCGACCTCGGACGGGCCATCGAGGGCGCAGGCGAGGTCACGGTGCCTGTGGACGAGTACTACCTGCGATGCGCGCCCCTGGTAGAAAAGACCGTCTCGGCGGTCGAGTACGCCGTGCGGCGCGCCTCGGCGGAGGCGGAGTTCGATTGGAACGCCGTGTCCGCCGTGTATCTCGTCGGGGGCTCGAGCGACCTGCCCGTGGTCGGCCGCATCCTGCGGGAGCGCTACGGCAGGCGCGTGCGGCGCTCCCCCTATCCGTACTCGGCCACGGCGATCGGGTTGGCCATCGCGGCCGACGGCAGAAGCGAACACCGGATACGCGAGCGCTTTACCCGGTTTTTCGGCGTCTGGCGCGAAGCGGAATCGGGCCGCCGGATCGTGTTCGATCCGATTTTTGCAAAGGGTACGCCGCTCCCCCCTTCCGGAGACACGCTGGTGCGGTGCCGCCGCTACAGCCCGGCCCACAACATCGGTCACTTTCGATATCTCGAGTGCAGCCGCGTCACCGAAGACGCGCAGCCGGACGGCGACATCACACCGTGGAACGAGGTCTATTTCGGCCTCGATCCCGGCCTGGGGGACGCAGCCGGTCTCGAGGGTCTGGGCGTACAGCGTACGGCCCACCACACCCAACAGTCGATCCGCGAAGAATACCGTTGCGACTGGCAGGGCATCATCGAGGTGAATATCGCAAACGAGACCGCCGGCTATGAGCGGACGTACCGCCTGCGTGATCCCTCGGGTAGCACGCCGGCGAAGCTGCCTCAACCGGAAACGAGACCTAAAGCTCGAGGTCAGAACCAGAACTGACCGGCGCTGCCATGGAGGAGCGATGGCGTACCAGTACATCTACACGATGAAGGGGCTGCGGAAGGTGTATCCGCCGGGCCGGGAAGTGCTGAAGGGCATCTGGCTGTCGTTTTTCCCCGGGGCGAAGATCGGTGTCATCGGTTTGAACGGTTCGGGAAAGAGCACACTGCTCCGGATCATGGCCGGCGTGATCGCCGAGTTTCAAGGGGAGGCCTGGGCGGCCGAGGGGGTAACCGTCGGGTTTCTCCCACAGGAGCCGCAACTCGATCCTGCGAAAGACGTCCTGGGCAATGTCGAGGAGGGGCTGCGCCCGGTCCGATCGCTCCTGGATGCATTTGATCGGATCAACGAGCGCTTCGCAGGCGACCTGTCGCCGGACGAGATGGACAAGCTGCTCGCGGAGCAGGCCCGCGTCCAGGACGCCATCGACGCCTGCAACGGCTGGGAAATCGATCGGATGCTCGACGTGGCGATGGATGCCCTCCGGCTTCCCCCCTCGGAATCAGACGTGCGCACGCTGTCGGGTGGGGAGCGCCGCCGCGTGGCGCTCTGCCGGCTGCTTCTGCAGCGCCCCGACCTGCTGCTCCTGGACGAGCCGACCAATCACCTCGATGCCGAGTCCGTGGAATGGCTCGAGCGGTTCCTCAAGGACTACGCGGGGACCGTCGTTGCCGTTACCCACGATCGCTATTTCCTGGACAACGTCGCCGGGTGGATCCTGGAATTGGACCGCGGCGAGGGGATCCCGTGGGAAGGGAACTACTCGTCCTGGCTGGATCAGAAGCAGGCGCGGCTCGCGGCGGAGGAGAAGCAGGAGTCCGCCCGCCGCCGGACTCTGCAGCGCGAACTCGAGTGGGTCCGGATGGCGCCGCGCGCGCGCCAGGCAAAAGGTAAAGCGCGTCTGGCCGCGTACGAGAAACTGCTGGCCGAAGACGGCGACTTCGACAAGCGTATTGAGGCGGTCGAAATCCGGATCCCGGCCGGCCCCCGGCTGGGCGACCTGGTCGTCGAATGCACAAATCTGCGCAAGGCCTACGGGGACCGCCTGCTGATCGACGATCTCACGTTCACGCTGCCGCGCGGCGGCATCGTCGGCGTGATCGGGCCCAACGGCGCGGGGAAGACGACGTT
This sequence comes from uncultured Acidobacteriota bacterium, assembly GCA_963773605.1. GTDB lineage: Bacteria > Acidobacteriota > UBA6911 > UBA6911 > UBA6911 > CAVZBT01. Next base: position 614,319 of record CAVZBT010000012.1, on the reverse strand, counting down.
GTTCCGGATGATCGTCGGCCAGGAGGCCCCCGACGGCGGGACGCTGCGCATCGGCGACACGGTCAAACTCGCTTATGTGGATCAGAGCCGTGATTCACTCGATGGAGAAAGGCAGGTGTGGGAGTGCATCGGGGACGGCCGCGACACCATTTCGATGAGCGGGCGCGATATCGCGGTGCGGTCCTACGCCGCGGCGTTCAACTTCAAGGGCTCCGATCAGCAGAAGAAGGTCAAGGATCTTTCCGGCGGCGAACGGAACCGGCTCCACCTGGCGCGGCTCCTGACATCAGGCGGAAACCTCCTGCTGCTCGACGAGCCCACCAACGACCTCGATGTCGACACGCTGCGGGCGCTCGAGGAGGCCATACTGGCATTTGCCGGATGCGTGGTCGTAATCAGCCACGACCGGTGGTTTCTCGACCGGATCGCCACCCACATGCTGGCCTTCGAAGGGGATTCCAAAGCCGTATGGTTCGAGGGCAACTACCACGACTACGAAGCGGATCGCAGGCGCAGGCTCGGGGCCGAGGCCGACCAGCCCCACCGGATCCGGTACAAGAAGCTTGCCCTGGGAGCCTGAGCCCGCTTGCTCAGTGATGTAACCGCCTGCGCACGTCGGGCCAGAACTCCTTGAAAACGTTCCAACCTGCATCTATCGCGAGCGAGATGGCTCCGCTCTCGAGGCCGCTCCTGACGTTGCGCTCGCCTTCGGGGTGCCAGGCGCGTGAGATCAGCGCGCCGGTGAACGTCCCCACGATGCGAGCGTCCGCGAACTTGTTGCCTCCATCATCCTTTCGCGTAATGAACGTCCACGCCAGGGCATGACCAGTCCTCGGCATGAACCCGGTGTTGGTCGACGCAAAATACCTCGGATCTTCCTGCAGGAGCGCGCCCAGCCCTTGCGCGACCGAACGTTTGATGGTGTGCTGGCCATACTTGGACGCTAAACGCTTCCCGTACCCTTCCATACCCTGGCCCCACTCCGGGTTGGAGTCCTGAGCCTGATTGACGGCGGACCAAACCGCCGATTTGCCGACCGCGACCGGTCCATAGGTGCTCCGGAGGTAGTAGTGCCATTTCTCGCTTCCGGTGAGCGGGGTGTAATGCGAGGTCGCGGAGGCCGGGAGCGTCGGGGCAGTCCGCGCCCTGGGCAAATGTCCCGGGGCGGCCGGCTGATCCTGCGCGGCCAACATGGCCGCGCCCGCCGCTAAGCTGAAGAGAACAAACGCCAGAGAGTTCCGAAGAATCGAATAGCCCATTCTTATTCCCAGTACGAGGCGGAAGTGCCCCACGGCGGTGATGCAAGAATTCTGCCATTTGCTGCGGCTCCGCGCCAGCAGTTCAGATGCGCCGGGCCGACGACGACCTGAAACTTTTCGACCGCGGCGTTATCGAAGGCAGTATCCCCCCGTTTACATCGAAGGGGAGCAAGATCCATCCGGCGGACCTGGCTGCCGGGTCAATTCGAAAAAGACGGAGTGTTTAGAATGAAAAGGCTTTTGGTGTTACTTGCCGGGGCGGTCCTCCTTTTGCCGCTGTCGCTGGCGGCGCAGGAGAGCTACCCCAAAGCTGAGGTGTTCGGGGGCTACTCTTTCCTCAGGACGAATATTACCGACCGGTATGCTCCAACCCTGGAGGGATTCTATCCGGCGCAGGATTATAGCCTTCACGGGTGGGAAGGTTCCGTTGCGGGGAACCTGAACAGCTGGTTCGGGCTTAAGGCCGACTTCAGCGGCCACTACGACATCAGCGAGGCGGCCCGCAACGGGAGTATCGTCGGTTCCAACGTGCACTCGTTCCTCTTCGGCCCGCAGTTCACGAGCCGCGCCAGCAACCACTTCCAGCCCTACGTACATGCGCTGTTCGGCGCCGCCCGCGGCGCCTATGATTACGAGCCCCCCTTCAGGGACATCGTGAGCACCAAGTTCGCCATGGCCGTCGGCGGGGGCGTCGACATCCGGCTGTCCGACGCGGTCGCGGTGCGCCTGGTGCAGGCGGATTATCTGATGACGCGATTCGGCAGCAGCAGCGAATTCGACATCAAGGACCGCCAGGATAATCTGCGGCTTGGGGCCGGCCTCGTTCTCCGCTGGTAAACCACAGGGGGCGGGGTCGGCCAGACCCCGCCCCGGACGAACTGCAACCCCGGGCAGAATTCGGGCCATCCACCGACTGCGCCATACCGGTGACCCACTCAGGCATTTTCGAGACCTGACCCAATACACGTCATGATGTCTTCGACGCCCTGCCGGACACGGTCGAGGTGGGTTCTGAAAGAAAGAACGCAGATCCTGATCACGAACAGGCCGCGCACCGTCGTGCCAGTCAGGTACACGTTCTGGCGCGCGTTGACGCGCTCCAGCAGTCGCCGGTTGAGTTGGTTGAGGATCTCCGGTGAGTGTCCGGGGGGCGCCAGGCGGAAGGCGACGATAGACAATTGCGGCTCCGCGGGGACGATGCGTTCCATTGCTTGCCGGACAAGGCGGCGCATCTCATCCCCGGACAGTTCAAGCTCTAAGGGCACAGGGCTGCTCCCACGGGAAAGAAGGCATTCTAGCCTGTTGCGGGCGGGACGGGGTAGAGAGACTCAAGCCCCGGGTCTTCGAGCGTGCGCAACCCCGCGCTCTTCGGTGGCGCCGCAGACGAAGGCTGCGCCGCCCCCGCGCTGCTGCGGAGTTCAGGGCCGTCAATGGAGATTGCAGCAATAAAAGCACCCCACTTCGCCAGCGTCGTGTGTCATTCTTCAGATTCGGTAAACTGACGCAAGGAGTGCGGGGTCTTGGGAAACACCTGTCAGAGCTCGATCACGATTCGTCTCACGACAACGATCTTATGCATGGCTCTCCTCACGCTTCTGCCGGCAACGTTTCTTGCCCAGACGGGCGGTGCGGCGCCGGAGCGGGTGGCGCGTTTCGAGCGCCTCGGCCCCTTCGGCGGGGATGTGCGTTCGCTGCTCATCAGCTTCGCCGACCCCGAACGTGTTTATCTTGGTACCAGTGACGGCCAGATTTATCGGTCGAGCGACGGCGGGGAATCGTGGACCCGGATCCACCCGGGCATAGGGCGTCGTCAGATTGTGGTCGACACGCTTGTACAGCACCCTGCGAACCCGTCCCGGCTTTACGCCGGCGCGTGGGATCTGCGCTCCAGGGGGGGCGGGTTGTACGAGTCGCAGGATGCAGGCGCATCCTGGTCGGAGGTGCGGTTGCCGGAGGCTTCGCCTGCCGTCAGGGATTTCGCGATCTGCACGCGCAGGCCCGAGTACATGATTGCCGGCACGCTGAGTGGCGCCTACGTGTCCAGCGACGGCGGGAAGCGCTGGTCGAAGGCGGGAGGCGATTTTCGGGACATCGAATCGGTGGCCATCCACCCGTCCGACCCGCAGGTCCTGTTTGTCGGGACATGGCGCCTCGGGTACCGCTCGACGGATTTCGGCCGGACCTGGGTACGCGTGAACCTGGGCATGTTTTACGACTCCGATGTCTTCTCGATAGCGATCGATCCGCGGAGGCCCCAAGTGGTGTATGCCGGCGCGTGCAGCGGCATTTACCGGTCCGCCAACGGGGCGTCGTCCTGGTCCAGGCTCAGGGTTGTTCCGACCCGGTTCACCGTCAGAACCCACGTCGTGGCGGTGGACCCGGTCGACCCGGAACGGGTCTATGGCGGGACGACCGAAGGCCTTTTCATTAGCCGCGACGATGGGCGCACCTGGGCCCGCAGCACGGGTCCCAACGTTATAGTGAACGCCGTCCAGATCGACCCGCGCAAGCGCGGCAAGATCCTCCTGGGCACGGAAAACGAGGGGGTGCTCAGGAGCGACGACGCCGGACGCACCTGGCGCCCATCCAACACGGGGTTCGTTCATCGGCAGATTTCGCGGATCGTGGCTGAACCGCGCTCGGGCGGGATTTTTGCAGGGATGACCGACGGCGGCGGGGCGGTATACCTTCTGGACAAAGACTCAACGACATGGCGTCGGCCTGGGCCGGGTGTTCTCCCCGAGACCGACCTGCTGGCCTATTTGCCGCTGCCGGATGGCCAAGGCTTCCTCGCGGGCACGTCGCGCGGCCTGTATGCCCAGCCGGCGCCTGGTGCACGGTGGGCCAGACTGCCCGGGGTGGCGGACCGTCTCACGGTCACCGACCTCGCCCTGGACTTGGCAAGCGCCCTCGTGTTTGCGGCAACCAACCGGGGGGTATTCAGGGCACGGGTGTCGGACCTGAAATTCGAGATGCCCCCGGACAGCAGTTTTGCCCCGCGGGTGTCGTCGGTCGTCGTCGCCGGAACATCCCCGCGATGGGTGTACGCGGCCACCAGCGCCGGTGTCCTCCGCTCCAAGGACGGCGGCTCCGAATGGGTGTCGTGCTCCCAGGGGCTGCCGGGACGCGCAATGATCGAGTCGCTCGCCGTGTCGCCTGCAGATGAACGCTACCTCCTGGCCGGGACGGTGGAAGGGCTGTTCGAGTCGCGCGACGGCGGCGACGCCTGGGTGAAATCGGGCGACGGCCGGCTCGGCGTCGATGTCCCTTCGGTCATCTTCCTCGATGCGACTGGAACGAGGATTCTGGCTGCGGACAACACATTCGGCGGGGTGTTCCTGTCCGTGGATGCCGGCAATAGTTGGACCCGGGTGCAGGCTGACGAGTTCAGCTCGCCTGTCCGCCATCTTGCGCGCGACCCGGCGGACCCGTCCTGCGTGTACTTGGGCACCAGTTCTGACGGGGTGTACCGGCTGCGCCTCGACGAGACCATCCCCGCGGGGAACTCCCACTAAATAGAGGTCACCACCCCGCGTTTGTGGAGTGCGGCGGTTCGACGCCGCCACTGGCTGGTCCGACCGTTGCTTCCGTATTACCAAGCTTTCCGTGGCTGTCCTCTGATTTGTCGGCGTCCGGGGTGCGGGTGCCCGCAAATCTGCTATGATCAGTCGGGGTTACAGCGTATGAAACCGCCGCTCCTGATCGTCTGGATCGCACTCTCCGGTATTGCCGTGTGCTCCGCCCAGCAGCGGTCGCGCACGCCTCGGCCTGCCGCGCCCCGTACCGGGCCTGCCTACATGCAGCGTCTGAAGTCCTTTGATGAAACGCAGTTTGTCACGAAGGCGGTTCTCCGCAACGGGCTGACCGTTGTCGTAAACGAGTTCCGAAGCACGCCCGTCGTGACGATTTCTACCTACGCACCCGCGGGCGTTTCGGACGAACCGGAGGATGCGCCCGGAATTTCACGGCTGCTGCTCGATATGCTGGGCCGCGGGACGGCAGCGCGCGCCCCCGGGGTCATGGGGCGCGAGATCGCCGCGCTGGGCGGCGAAATTGACCGGGAGACCGGGTACGACTACTCGAGAATTGAGATCACCGTTCCCGCGATGCAGTGGAAAAAGGCTCTGGAGATCGCTGCGGACGCCTTTCTCAACCCGAAACTGGACACGGAGGAGATGGGGCGGGCCATCGAGCGGATCAGGCTGGAGAGCGCGCGCCGCCTCGATTGCCCCGCGGATCTGCTCTATGACTCGCTGCTCGACCTGGGATTCACCTCCCGGCCCGGGCGATCACCGTTCGGGGTGGATACCCAGACCCTGTCGGGTTTGACGCCGGAGTCACCGGCGAAATACTACAAGGCCTTGTTCCCGCTCTCGGGCACGCTCCTGGTCATCAGCGGCGACGTGAACGCGCCCGATATCCTCACCGACGTCGTGAAGTATTACGACAGGCCCGCCGCGGCAGCTGGAAAGCGGGCACCGTCTGCGGCGGCGCATGCGACGCCCGGGTTCCGTTACCGCGAACTGCGGGGCAAGGTGGGCGGGGCGCAGGTGCTCTTTGGCTTCCACGTTCCGGCGCCGGATGCCCCGGATTATGCTGCCGTGGACGTGTTGAGAGCCATGCTCGGCTCGGGCGACGGCTCCACCCTGGCGCAGCGGTTGAGAGAAGGGAAGAAGATCGTCAACGGCGTCGAAGCCCGGCTGATCCCGTCGAAGGACTGGGGGTACCTGGCGCTCAGAATGGAGCTGGACCCGGCAAACATCGACAAGTGCGAACTTGCGGCGGTCACGGAACTCGAAATCCTCCGGCGTGCGGATCCCGACGAAGACGAGGTGCGGCGCGCCATCGCCCAAAGCGAGCGGGAGTTCTGGATCGAACAGGAAACCACCGCTGGGCGAGCCCATATGCTCGCGCGCTTCGAATCGCTCGGCGGCTGGAAAAAGATGGACCTGTACCCCACGCAACTGAGGCAGGTCAAAGCCGCCGACATCCACAGGGTCGCGTCGAAATACCTGGACTACACGAACTGTGCCCTGCTGGAGCTCCTGCCGTTTACGGCCGAAGCGCGCGGCCTCCAGGGTGAAACCGTCCTGAAGAGCTTCCAGCAGCTCCTGGAGGCATCGGTGCAGCAGGAACTGGATGCGCGCGAGAAGGAGACCAAACCGGCATTCGAGGCCGCACGTGCATCGGCATTCAAGTTCAGCGAAGTGCGGGCGGGTTTTCTCACCGCGTCCATCCTGCGCGGCCCGGAACTGTTCATACGAGAAGACCACACGCTGCCGCTGATCCACCTGGGATTTTTTTATCCCGGGGGCAGGTTGGCCGAGACCCGGGAGAACAGCGGCATCACGGCCCTGATGCTCCGATCGATGCTGGGCGCGACGGGGGACAAGTCTGCCGGTCAGGTCTATCGGCAGCTGGAGATTTATGGCGGCCGCATGTACCCGGTGGTGGAGGACGACTGCTTCGGGTTTTTCTTCTCCGTGCTGTCGCAAAACATCGACGCTGCGCTCGACTTGCTCGGAGAGGTCGTCACCGCGCCCAAGTTCGACGACGAGTACGTCGCGCGCCGGCAGGACCTTCAGTTGTGGCGCATTCGCGCGGCACAGGACTGCGACGGCCGCTACGCGGCGGACCTGTTCGAGGAGGCCATGTTCAAGGGGCATGCCTATGGGCTGCGCCCCGACGGCAGCGAGGCGAGCGTCAAAGCGCTTTCACCCCAGGCGGTCCGCGAGTGGTACAAGAGTACCGTCGAGCGCCGCAAGCCGGTCGTCGTCGTGATCGGAGACACGCAGGGGACGACTCTGGCCGGGTATTTCGTCCGCAAATTCAGCGGCTCGCGCTTCCAGGACACGGCTCTGCCGGCCGAGTATGCCAAGACCCCCGAGACCAAGGCCACGGTCGAAGCGCAAGGCGGCAAGCGGCTGAGCGTCGTGGAACTCGGGTTCGCGGCGCCTCCGGAAGGGGACGAGGACGGGCCGGTCGTGGACATGCTGTGCGCCCTGCTCGGGGGCACGGGCGGGCGACTGCGTGAGCAGCTGGAAGAGACGCAGGCGCTCGCCACGGGAGTCACGGTGGAATACCAGCCGCGGCTGCGCTCCGGGAGCGTCCTGGCCACGGCGTTCACAACCCCGCAGAACGAAGACCGAGTCCTGAAAATTGTGGCGGACGAACTGCGCCGGGTGATCGATGCGCCGCTGCTGTACAAGGATTACCGCTCGTCCATGAGCGCGGCCATTGGCAGGATACAGATCGCGCATCAGGAACGCTTCGCCCGAATCCTGGACGTGGTCGCCAACGTCCTTGCCGGCAAGGGGCTGCAGGGCGCGCTGGACTACACCGCCCGCATCCAGGATGTCGGACAGGACGACCTGCCCGACATTGCCCGGCGGGTCTTCAATACCCAGAAATCGGTCACGGTCAGACTCCACGGCCGCACCGAGTGAAAACGCCCGCCGCAGAGACGCCAAGGTTGCGGTGGAAAGGGCGGCGTCGAGCCGCCGCACTCCAAACATGCGTCGAGGCGCGTGGGTCCAGAGCCGTTAAGCGCCCCAAAATGCGTTGCGCAATTTCGGCACGGCGGGCTTAGACTTCCTCCTGTATGTGGCCGAGATTTTTTTCCTGAGCTCCGACGGAGGAGTGCGTGCGCAGGTTCGTGCCCAGGTCGCGGATGGCTATTTTTACCGCCATCGTCGTCGTCTTGTGGATCCTCAAAACGCTGTTGCTGAGCTCGGGCGCACGACGCAGCCTGTCTGCCGGCCAGCAGGTGTCGTTCGATCTGCTGACGCTCCTGCTCGTCATCCCCGCGGTTTACTACCTTTCGAAAATGTTCAGTCTCGTGCGTCGTAAGCTGCTGTGGAAGCTGCGGCGCAGGCTGATACTCGCGCACGTCTTCACCGGCGCCATCCCGGTGCTGCTGATCGTCGTCATCCTCTGGGTCGCGGCGCTCCTCTTCTATTACCAGTTCAGCTATTACCTCATTTCCAACCAGATCGGCATTCACACGGCCCAGGTGCACGCCTTCAACCTTTCGCTGCGGGCGGCGCTCCAGCAGGCGGCCGGCTCAACTCCCTCGGTGTCCAGCCTCAAGGCGCAGCTCGACCGGGACGCGCACTATCTTCTGGGTGAGTACCCGTCGGCCCGGGTCGTATTGCACGCGGAGGATGGCCGCGGGGGAGCCGCCGTCTATGGCAACAGGAATGTCAACGTGGCGCACCTGCGCAAGTACCAGGTGCCCCGCTGGGCTGCCGGGCGCGAGTTCAGCGGGCTGGTGCTGGAGGACTCCGAGCCGGAGTTATACCTCCTTCCGGGCACGGGGGGCGAAGGGGGACGCCCCAACCACCTTTATCTCCGCAGCCTCGTTTTCGGCGACCTGCGCCCGGAAATGCCGTTCAGCGTGGAAGTCTCGGTCCCCTTCGACCAGTACCTGCTGGAGCGGCTCAAGGCGGCACTAGGGCAGGACCTGCTGCTGGCGGACCACGTCGAGGTCTCAGGGTTGAGCGTGATGTTGCAGACGACCGACATCCTGCAGAAAAACGTGGTCACGGCCACGTACGACAACGAGAACCCCGAGCAGTCGCAGGGTCGTTCCGTGTGGTCCATCCTGCTGTACCCGATCTCCTGGAACTCCGGGATCGAGCGGGTGTCGGGGGATTCTCAAGTTCTGTTTGTCGAGCTGTCTACCTCCAGGCTCATCCAGAATGTTTTTCGCTCCGAGAGCGCCGTGTCCAGGACGATCCTCGGCGTCCTGCAGATCGTCGTCGGTTTCTTCCTGGTCGTAGAGCTCGTGTCCCTGGTGGTCGGCATCGCGCTGACCAAATCGATCACGAGCGCGGTCTACAACCTGTACCGGGGCACGGAGTTCGTCAAACGCGGCGATTTCGGCCACCGCATCGTCGTGAGATCGAACGATCAGCTCGGTGCCCTGGCCTCGTCCTTCAACCAGATGACCGAGTACGTCCAGGCACTGGTCAAGGAACGCGTTCAAAAGGAACGCCTCGAGCGCGAACTGGAGATCGCCAAGGAAGTGCAGGAGCAGCTCTTTCCGCGAGAAGCGCCCCAGATGGCCCGGATGGAGCTCGTCGGGCTGTGCCTCCCCGCCCGGGTCGTCAGTGGGGATTACTACGACTTCCTGCGGTTCGGCGTCGACCGCCTGGGCCTGGCGCTGGGCGATATCTGCGGGAAGGGCATCTCGGCCGCGCTCCTGATGGCCAACCTGCAGGCGGCGTTGCGCAGTAACGTGGTGCAGTTCTTCAAGGAGTCACCGGCACCGCCGCCTGCCCACCCCCCGGGCGCCGTGGCCGAAGTAGTCAAGACACTCAACGACCAGATCTGCAGCTACACGTCGGCCAACAAGTATGCGTCCTTCTTCTTCGCCGTTTACGACGACAGGAACATGAGCTTGACGTACTGCAATGCCGGACACAATCCGCCGCTTTTTTTCAATCAACAGGGCTGCGAGCGGCTGAGCACGGGAGGGACCGTCGTCGGCATCTTCCCGGATGCAGAGTACGAGCAGGAGTCCGTCCAGCTTCATCCGGGCGACCTCTTCCTGGCTTACACCGACGGCATCGTCGAATGTGTCAACGAATACGGGGAGGAGTTCGGGGAGGAACGCCTGGTGCGGTTGGTCCAGCAGAACCGCGACAGATCGGCGGAAGAAATCCAGAAGCTTGTCGTCGACGAGACGCTGAACTGGGCCTACGAAGAGGAGCGTGACGACGACATGACTTTGATCGTGGCCAGGATCCACGAACAGCGGAGTACCGCTCCTGAAAATGGACCTTAAATAGACCTTCGATCGACTTGACGAACTGGGAGTTCACGGCATAATCTGAATTCAGGGATTACATGCCGAAACGCTCTTTTTTCACCACGTTCGAAATCAGCCAGATCTGCGAGGTAAATCCCACTACCGTGCAGAACTGGGTCAAAGAGAAGAAGCTGAAGGCCTATTCGACCCCGGGTGGGCACCGGCGCATCCGGCGCCAAGATCTCGCGGAGTTCATGCGGGAGTTCGGTCTGCCGATCCCCAAAGACCTGCAACTGGACAAGCGCCTTGTCGTGATCGTCGACGACGAGACCGACGTGCTGGACATGCTCGCGTCGGTCATGTCGTCGGGGGGCGAGGATCTCGAGGTGGTGACGGCCCGGGGCGGGGTCGAGGCGCTGCTGCTGATTGGGGCGCGGCAGCCCGACCTGCTCATTCTGGACATCATGATGCCGGGTATGAACGGGTTCGAGGTTTGCCGCAAGCTCAAGGCAAGCAAAGCCACCGCACAGATCAAGATAGTGGCGATCACGGGCGATCACAACCCCAGCGTCCGCGAGCGCATCCTTCAGGCTGGGGCCGACCTGTTCTTCACCAAGCCTCTGGATGTGGTGCAGTTCCGCGACGAGTCCACCAAATTGATGAAATCCTGAAGGAGATGGCTCCGTGTCCACCCTCGATTCCCCGGAGACCTGGCGTGCAGTCGACCCGCAATCCATGAGGGGGCTGATCGAGTCTTTCCCCGGGCAGTTCCAGGCGGCGATCCGCTCCGCGGCGGAACTGCGAGCCACGGCCCCCGCCCGCATCGACAGCATCGTGCTGTGCGGATTGGGCGGGTCGGCCATTGGCGGCGATGTGGTCCGCTCCGCGGTGGGCGAGTCGCTGAAGGTCCCGTTCCTCGTCAACCGGGACTATGCGCTGCCCTCCTTCGTCACCGGCGCCAGCCTGGTGCTCGCCTGCAGCTACTCGGGTAATACGGAGGAGACGCTCGCCTCGTACGCGGAGGCATGTCGTCGCAACGCCCCGATTTTCTGCATCACTTCGGGAGGGCGTCTGGCCGAGTTGGCCCGGAGGGATGGGCACGCCGTCGTCGTCCTGCCGCCGGGGCTGCCGCCGCGCGCCGCGCTGGGGTACTCGTCAGTGCTGCTCCTCGGTGTCCTGGAGGCGCTCGGGCTGGTTCCCCTTCAGTCAGCGGGCCTGCAGGAGACGGCATCGCTGCTGGAAGCCCTGTCGTTGCGGTATCGAGCCGACGTCCCGGAAGAAGCGAACCGGGCCAAGTCGATCGCCCGCTCGCTGCAAGGCCGGATCGTGGCCGTTTACGGCTCCAGCGGAACCCTCGACGCGGCGGCCGCCCGGTGGCGCGGGCAGTTGGAGGAGAACGCGAAGAACCTCGCATTCCACCATGTTCTGCCGGAGATGAACCACAATGAACTGGTGGGGTGGAGGATGCCGGAGGACGCGTTAGCTCGCCTCGGCGTCGTCTTCCTCCGGGACCGCGGCGAACACCCGCAAGTGCGCAGGCGCTTCGAGGCGACGATCGGGACGATTACCCCCAGGGCCGGCGTTGTGCATGAAGTCTGGAGCGAGGGGAACTCGTTGTTGTCGAGAATATTCTCGGTGATTTATCTGGGGGACTTCGTCAGCCTGTATCTCGCATACCTGAACCAGGTCGACCCCACCCCGGTCGATGCCATCGAATCGCTCAAGCGGAAACTCGCCGCCCACACCCCAGCACGGTAGCGGGTGCCCGTCACTACCGCCGCATTTCCGGTGCACGTCCGCAAACGTTTGAGCATTTGACAGTTCCGCTGCCGTTTTGACAGAATGGGCCAGCCCGGGTGATCCGACTTACCAGCTGCCGGCTTTTATTTTGCAGCCCATGCGGACTGGCTGCTGGTGGATGTCGCTGAGGGTGGAGGGTACGCCGGCGGATTATGCTGGCCAAGCTCTTCGGCGGGAACCGGCAAAGAGAGAGGTGCCTGCACGGATGGAGTTCGCCAAGCTGCACGGACTTGGAAACGATTTCCTGGTGATCCGCGTCGGAGACGCCGGCGGAGCCCAGCGCACGCTGACGTCCCTCGCTACCGCCCTGTGCCATCGGCACATCGGCATCGGTGCCGACGGTGTTGTCTTTTACCAGCCCACCATCGGCGATGGCGACGCGGAGGTTGCGGCGCTCATCTTCAATGCCGACGGCAGCCGCGCGGAGATGTCGGGCAACGGCCTGCGCTGCCTCGCCGCTTTCCTGTGCCTCTCCGGGCAGCACCAGGCGGCGAGCATCAGGGTGCGGACGGTCGCGGGGGTCAAGACGCTAACTCTGCGGCAGCGGGAGGGGAAGCTCCTTACATTTGAAACGTCCATGGGCCGCCCCGTCACCGAACCCGAGCGCATCCCGCTGCGGCCGGGTCCTCCGTCCGGCCCGGCCATCGACTGGCCGCTCACGGTCGGAGTGGAATCGGTGCCGGTCACGGCGAGTTCCATGGGAAACCCGCACTGCTCGACATTCTGGCCGGATGTGGCCCAGGCTCCGGTCGACAGCCTTGGTCCGCTGCTGGAGCGGCACGCCGCCTTCCCGAACCGGACCAACGTGGAATTCATTCAAGTTTTGGACAGGCACCGGCTGCGGGTGCGGTTCTGGGAACGCGGCGTGGGCCGGACGCTCTGCTCCGGCACGGGGAGTTCCGCCGCAGTTGTGGCGGCGACGCTCAGGAAGGAGGTGGAAAGCCCCGTCACGGTGGAGACGGAACTCGGGTCGCTGCTGGTGCGGTGGGACGCTCCCGGGGAACTCCACCTCACGGGCCCCGCGGAGCTCATCTGCACCGGCGTGTACGCCGAAGGTGACGCGGTGATAGAGCCGTCATGAGAAATCCCGGCACACTGCTGGAATTCTTCGAGGGGAGCCTCGACGAGTCCGTGAGTCTGCTGAAAGAGCTCGTCGAACTCGAGTCTGGCTCCCTGGAGAAATGCTCGATCGACCGGCTGGCCGATTTTCTCGCCGGAGAATTGCACGCACGCGGAGCTCAGGCTGCCATAATCCCTGTTGCCGAGCGCGGCAACATTGTCAAGGCTGAGTGGAAGAGCGGCAGGGCGGGAAAACCCGTCCTCGTGCTGGGCCACATGGATACGGTCTGGCCCGGCGGCACTATCCTGAAGCGACCTTTCCAGGTAACGGGCGGACGCGCATACGGGCCCGGTGTATTCGACATGAAAGGGGGCCTGCTTCTGGGCGCGCTGGCCTGCGAGGCCTTCAGGCAGGGAATGGTCGATCCCGGAAGGGATGTCGTGTTCCTCTTCACGTCCGACGAGGAGATCGGCACGGAGGCCGGGCTCCCGTATCTGCGAGAAGCGGCCGCCGGCTGCTGCGCCGTCCTCTGCCTGGAACCGCCGCTCCCGGGCGGTGGGGCCAAGACGTTTCGCAAAGGAGTCGGTGAACTTACCGTAACCGTCGAGGGCGTCCCGGCGCATGCCGGCCTGGACCACGAAAAAGGCGCAAACGCGATCGTGGAACTTGCCCGGCAACTCGTCAGAATCCAGGCGCTGACGGACTACGACCGGGGTCTCACGATCAGTGTCGGGAAAATCCGGGGCGGCTCTGCGTCCAACGTCGTGCCGGCCGAGGCCGAGGCGGAAATCGACTTCCGGGTGGCTTCGCTTTCGGACGCCGACTGGGTCAAGGAACAAATGCGTTTGTTGCGGCTCTTCGATTCGCGCTGCACGATCCGGGTTCGGGGCGGAATGACCCGTCCGCCGTTGGAACGTACGCCTGCCGTGGTGGGGCTGTTTCAGATCGCTCGCGCCGTCGCAAGGGAGTTCGGGATGAACCTCGCCGAAGGGTCGAGCGGCGGAGGAAGCGACGGGTCGCTTACCGCTGCGATGGGTATCCCCACCCTGGACGGGCTCGGGGTCGATGGAGACGGCGCCCACGCCGAAAACGAGCACGTCATCGTCGCCGACATACCCCGGAGAGCGGCGTTGATCTCCCGTCTGCTACAATCGTTGGGGAATGACACCATTGAGGCTGCCGGCGGTACCGGCAGCCGCTGAGCTGATAAACCAATGAGATCCGATCTGAATCGCGGTTGCTTCTTCCTGTGGATGTTGCTCCTGGCGGCCGTCGCGCGAGGGGGGTCTGCCGAAAAGGGGCCGAAGGCCTTTGCCTACGTCGGGCCGCAATACATCATGACTGCCGAACTGGCCACGCCGCGCAGTTTCGTCGTCAATTTCCTGAACCTCTCCGATTTCGTCGTGGTCGTCCAGTGCAGTGAGTTCATCTATCGGGGGGGGGCCGGGCGATACTACATCGGGCAGGTCTTCGAGGATGAGTACAAAGACAACCGGGGCGAAACATTCAAGTACAGGGCGTCGGTTCTGCTGAAAGGGCACTCTGTGGCGGGCCTCACCCTGTTCGGCGCATTTCGCGAGGTGGACCAGATCGAGGAACTCAGCATCCGGGTTGGTTCCAAGCGATTCTACTTCCAGCCGATGGAAAGGGGCGACTTCGATCAGCTCGCTGCCAAAGTCCAGCAGCTCGAGCTCAACAGCCAGAGCGGCCGCGCCGCGCTGCAGGAGGCGAACATCGAGGAGGCCGGCACCGTCAAGTCGACCGACGGCACGTCCGACTGGGACAAGGACTGGCAGAACCTCCTCACGCCCGAGGGCGTCAACCCGCCCAAGATCGTTCAGCGCACGGATATCGAACCGACCGAGGACGCGCAGAAGAGCCGCACCTACGGGAAGGTGCGGCTGTCCGCAACCATAAACAAGAACGGCGGACTCCAGGATCTGAAGGTCGATAAGGGACTGGGCAGGGGCCTGGATGAGCGTGCGAAGGAATCCGTGAAGAACAGCTGGCAGTTTCTTCCGGCCACCAGAAACGGGGAAGTGCTGGAAAGCGCCATTCGGTTTGACGTCGACTTCCCTCCGCCGGCCGAGAAAAAATAGCCGCGCGCCCACCTCAAATGGGGTCACCGCCGCCGACGCGGAGGGAGTGCGGCGCCTCGACGAGTAGCCGCCTGTCCGTCACTCCCGGTGTTCGAGTCTCTCGAAATAAAGCGCGATCGAGCTGAGCAGGGCGGGAATGGTGTGCTCGCCGGGTACGATCTCCACGTGTTTCCCGAGAGCGGCGGCGGTGGCGGCGGTGACGGGTCCGATGGCCGCCGTCAAGGTTCGTGCCAGCACCTCGCGTCCCGCAACTTCCCCGAGGATGGAGACAAAATTCGAGACGGCCGATGAACTCGTGAACGCCAACAGGTCGGGCTCCCCGCGCAACACGAGGTCGATGACCGCGGGCTCCACCGTGCCGGCCACGGTCTCATAGACCGGGACGACGTCGACGTGGGCGCCGGCCGCTTCGAGCGCCTCGGGGATCACGTCCCGCGCGACGCGGGCGCGAGGGAGTAGGACGCGCCCGCGCTGCACCGCCGATGCCAGCGCGGCCGCGGCTTGCTCTCCAATGTAACGTTCCGGAATAAGGGCAATTCTGAACCCTGCCGCCTGCGCTCTCGCCGCGGTGGCCGGCCCGATCGCGCAGACATTGAGGGACGGGGGCAACGTGCTGGGACGCCGGCGGGACAGCGCCTCCGCGAAGCGGGCGACCGCGTGCGCGCTGGTAAACACAAGCCAGTCGTATTCCGGCAGGCGGTCCAGTGCGGCATCCAGCCCGCTGCCGTCGTGCAGACCCCGAACGACGATCGATTCGAAAGGGACCACGCGCGCGCCCAGAGCCTCGAGTCCGGAAATGAGCACGTCCGCCTTAAGGCGGCTGCACGCGACGATGACGAGCTTACCCGCGAGCGGTCGACGCCCGGGCGGCTCCGTGGGGGTAGGTCGGTTCACGGGAGAGCCTGCTGGATTGCGGAGAGGACTGCGTCGCCGCCGCGGGCCAGGACCCTCTCGGCGAGGGATACCCCGCAGTCCTCGGCATGAGCGTGCGCGGTTTCGGCGCTCTCCTTGATGAGCCGACGTCCGTCGGGCGAGGCGACAAGCCCGTCGACGCGCAGCCTGCTCCCGACCGCACGCGCATGCACTGCGATTGGGCTGTTACACCCTCCTCCCATGCGCCTCAGGAATGAGCGTTCCGCCAGAACCGCAGCCGCGGTGCCGGGGTCGTTGAGGTGCGCGATAAGCTCTCGTACGCCCTGGTCGCCGTCTCTCGCCTCGAGCCCCAGCGCTCCTTGGCCGGGCGCCGGCAACATCTTGTCCATACCGATCCGCAGCGTGATGCGGTCCCGCAGACCGAGCCGGTGGAGGCCGGCGCACGCCAGCACGATCGCCTGATAGCTCCCCTCGGCGAGTTTCTGCAGCCGCGTGTCGACGTTGCCCCTGATGTCGACCACTCGAAGATCGGGACGGACGGCGAGTAACTGGGCCTGCCGGCGGATGCTCCCGGTTCCGACCACGGCCTCCGGGGGCAGTTGCGCGAGGTCGGCGATCGGCGAGGTGGTGATCAGCGCGTCACGCGGGTCTTCCCTCGGGGGAATGGCCGCCAGGGAGAGAACTTCGGGAATCCGGGTGGGGACATCCTTCAGGCTGTGGACCGCGAGATCGATTTCGCCCGCGATCAAGGCGTCCTCGATTTCCTTCACGAACACACCGGTCGACGCACTCGAGCGGAGGGAGCTCTGGGTGTCTTTGTCGGCCGAAGTCCGGATGACCTTGATGGTTATGGCGATCCCCGGGAAACGCTCGAGGATACGGTCGCGCACCCAGTGGGTCTGTGCCAGCGCCAGCGCGCTGCCGCGGCTTCCGATGGTCAGCATTTCATCCCGCTCCCGGGCGCCGTCAGTTGTCCTGCCCGCCGCTTGCCTCGGACTTGAACATGCGTTTGATTGATTCGAGGTACGCCTGATGATGGTGGTCCCGATGAATGGAACGTACATGCGTGACCAGTGGGTGGGCAATCTTGCTCGCGATTTTCGAGATCATGGATTCGAGTTCCTTTACCTCGGCCGGCCCTTTCGGCCCGCACTTGCGCAGGTAGCGTTCGAGCTCGCCGCGGCAGATCTGCCCTATGCGATCCTGCACCTGCACGACGACCGGACCGACGTCGAGCGAGCGCAGCCGGGCGCACAGCGAGGCCACCTCATGCTCTACGATTCTCTCGGCCGCGGCCGCTTCCTTGCGCCGCTCCCCGAGGTTCGCGTTGACCACCGCCCCGAGGTCGTCGATGTCGTAGCAGAACACGTTTTCGATCGAGGCGACCGAGGGCTCGACGTTTCTGGGGACCGAGATGTCGACGAAGACCACGGGGGCGTGCTTGCGCTCAGTCATCAGCGCCTGGGCCATCTCACGGCCCACCAGCACCTGCGGTGCCGCCGTCGAAACGAGGATCACATCCGATCGTGCCATCCAGTACGTCAATTGCTCGAACGGTACCGCCGCGCCCTTAAACCTGAGGGCAAGCTCCTGAGCGGCCTCGGGGCTGCGGTTGGCCACGCGAATCGTCTTCGCCCCGGCCGCTGCGAGGTGGCGCACCGCGACCTCGCCCATCTTCCCGGCGCCGACGATCAATACGCTACGGTCCCGCAGGGTGCCGAAAATCTTTCTTGCCAACTCCACCGCCGCGGAGCTGACCGACACCGAGTATTCGCCAATGCTGGTGTCCGAGCGCACGCGCTTGGCGACATGAAAAGCCGACTGCAGCACCGTGTTGAGGAACGCGCCGACGGTCTGCGCCTCGACCGCGAGGCCGTAGAACGATTTCACCTGTCCCAGGATCTGGGGTTCCCCGAGCACCATGGAATCAAGCGAGCAGGCCACCCGGAGGATGTGGCGCACCGCCTGGTCCTCGGAGTGACAGTACAGCCGCGGCTTGAGATCCGCCGGGTCCAGGCCGCTTTCCCGACGCAGGAAGTCTTCCAGCACCTGGGCCCCGGGGCAGCCTTCGCGCACACGGGCCAGCAGCTCGACCCGGTTGCACGTCGAGACAATCATGCCCTCCTCGACCCCGGGTTGCCGGACCAGCTCGACGAGTGCATCGGGCAGGCGATCCGGCGCGAACGCCGCCCGTTCCCGTATGCTGATTTCTGCCGTGCGGTGGTTCAGACCCACCAATACGAGGTTGAGCATCTATCCAATCACTACACCCGTCGGCCTGCCGTCGGTGCGGGCGCTCTTATATGTAGGTGTGTAACCCCTTGAACCAGTTCATCCCGAACGTGAACAGGATGGAGACAAAACCGATGATGCTGATGTACGCGGCCTTGCGCCCGCGCCAGCTGGAAGACAGCCTGTAGTTCACAAGCGCCAGGTAGATCCCCCAGCTCACGAGCGAGGCGGTCTCCTTCGGATCCCAGCTCCAGAACCTCCCCCACGCCTGCTGTGCCCAGAACGCGCCGGTGAGGATGGTTATGCTCATCAGGATAAAGCCGGCGAACAGGGATGCGCGCAGGATCTCGTCGCACACCTGCAGCGACGGCAACCGGAAGTAAAAGAATTTGAATTTCTTCTCCTTCAGCTCTTTTTCCTGGATGAGGTACAGGATGCCGGATACGAAAGTCAGGAAGAACGCGGCATAGGCGAGAAATGCGACGCTGGTGTGGAAAAACAGCCACTTGCTCTTGAGCGGCGCCGGAATCGCATGGTTCTCCTCCCAGATGAGTTCCGCAAGGATGGTGAGGAGAGAAACAAACGGCAGAACGAACGCGCCAAGCACGTTTGTCTTGTATCGGAGGTTTGTCACGATAAACGTGAGGGTAACGCTCCAGGCGAAAAAGGACAGCGACTCGGGCAGGTTGGTGATGGGAAAGTGGCGCCGGTCGAGCCCCAGCATGACCATGAAGACTGTGTGGGTGGCGAACCCCGCAACCACCATCCAGAGGGCAAGTGTAACGAAAACCTGCCGCTTCTGGTAGAAGCCGAGGACCGAGTGCAGCAATCCCAGCGTGTAGAGGGCGAAAGTAGCCTGTAGCGTCCAGTTCATGAGTCAGGATCCGAGAATCTCAAATGGTAACACTCCGGGCGGGGCGCGGCAAACCCAGTCTGGGTCCGGGGTTGGCTACCTTGAACTACTTTTCGCAATCTGTTAGATTCGGAACGACGCAGGCAGCCGAAGCCGAGGAGTGACGCGCCTTCCGAATACACCGATCCGTGCAGCAACGATCGAGTGCGGTGCCTCGGTGCCGCTTTCGGGTTGTGCTGGATTCAGGGCATTCGCCCAGGGGGCGGTGCCGGGCCGCCGCGCTCCTCAGCCGCGGGCCGCAACCTCGAGGTACAGTCTCGAAGGCTCGAACAAACCATATGAAGGTTTTGCTCTCATTCCTCTTTTTCGGTGCTCTGGCGCTCCAGGGGGCCCAGACGGCCGGGCCCTTGTTCAACGATGTGACGGCGCGGGCCGGGATCGACTTCAAGCACTGCCTGGGAGCCAGAAAGATCGGCAACATCGTCGAGGCGACAGGATCGGGGTGCGCCTGGATCGACTTTGACCGGGACGGGAAGCTCGATCTCTACCTCGTCAACGGGCGCTACCTCGAAGGAGTCAGCGATCCCCGCTCTCCGTTTAAAGGGGCCAGCCCCCAGAGCCGCCTCTACCGCAACAACGGCGACGGCAGCTTCACCGATGTCACGGCGAAGTCCGGGGCCGGCAACGAGGACCGCTACGGCATGGGCGTTCTGGCGGGCGACTACGATAACGACGGCTTCACCGACCTGTATGTCACAAACTACAGCGGCAACGTCCTGTACCACAACAACGGCGACGGGACGTTCGCCGACGTGACGGCCAAGGCCGGAGTTGCAGTCGGGCGCTGGAGCACGGGCGCGGCCTTCCTGGACTACGACAAGGACGGCCTTGCGGACCTGTTCGTCGGCGTCTACCTCGAGTTCGATTCGAGCTATCGGCTTTATTACGAAGCCGACGTCTACCCGGGACCGCTGGCCTACCCCGCGCAGGCCAGCGTCCTTTATCACAACAACGGGGATGGCACTTTCACCGATGTCACCGAAAAAGCGGGTGTCGGGCTGAAAGGTCGCGCCATGGGCGTTCTGACCGTCGATTATGACGACGACGGCTGGACGGACATTTTTGTGGCCAACGACAATACGCCCAACTTCCTGTTCCACAACAACGCCAACGGCACCTTCAAGGAAGTCGCGCTTGCCTCGGCGGTCGCCTTCGGGCAGAACGGCAACGCAGCCGCATCGATGGGCGGTGACTTCGGCGACTTCGATCGTGACGGTAAGCTGGACCTGATTGTCCCGGCCATGGGCTACAACGCACTGTACCGGAACATGGGTCGCGGCATTTTCGAGGATGTGGCCATGTCGGTCGGCCTGGCTGTGATCAGCGGGCAGTATTGGTCCTGGGGGGGCAAGTTCCTCGACTACGACAACGACGGCTACCTCGACGTCATGGTGGTCAACGGGGACGGGCACCGCCTCTCGGACACCCAGGAGGCCATCCTGGCCAGAAATGTTCCGGGGGCGGGCGGTAAGCGGGTATATCAGGATGTCGCCGAACAATCGGGTCCGTTTTTCCACACAAAGAGCGTCGCCCGGGGACTTGCGCTGGGCGACTACGACAATGACGGTGACGTCGACGCCTTCATCCTCAACATAGACCAGGCCTCCATGCTGGTTCAGAACGACGGGGGCAACAGCAGAAACTGGCTGGTCTTGGATCTGGCCGGCACCCGGAGCAATCGTGACGCACTCGGCGCGAAGGTGGAGGTCAAGGCAGGAGACCTCACCCAGTATGACGAGAAGAAGTCGGGAACCAGCTATCTTTCCCAGTGCGATCCGCGCATGCATTTCGGGCTGGGAAACGCTGCCGGTGTGGACGAGGTCAGGATCAAATGGCCAAACGGTGTCAGCCAGGTTCTCAAAGGCGTGAAGCCGAACCAGATTCTCAAGCTTACCGAGCCCGGCAACTGACTGCGGCGTGCGCTCTGTTTGCGGCGCTGTTGGCTCCGGCGGGGAGCGCGAGGGCGCCGGGCACGGCGATCCCGGACCTGATCTTTACGCAGGTTCCGTACCGTCCTCGGATGCCCAGGCCGAAGAAAGCGTTTGCCTTCAGCAACACCAGGCCCGAGGGGGCCCGCATCGTCCGACTGGCTCCTGGCGGGCGTGTTCAGGTCCTGACCCCGGAGTTTGCCTCCGCCTGCGATCCTGCCCTCTCGTTCGACGCCAAACGAATGCTGTTCGCCGCGAAACGAACGGTTCGAGACCCGTGGTCCATCTGGGAGATGTCCGTCGACGGCTCCGCCAAGCGAGAGATCACGCGCGGTTTCGGCAACTGCGGAGAGCCGCGCTACCTCGCCCTCGGGAGCATCACACCGCCGGACTTTGACGACAAGGTTCGCTGGATCGCATTCTCGTCCGATGCGGCCGGCACGTACGAGGAACTGACCAACCGGCTCTCGACGTCGCTCTACGTACGCAACATCGAGCCGATCGCCGGTCGGGGCGTGGTCACCTGGCGCACCTCTTTTAACCTGTCGAGCGACTTTTCGCCGACTGTGTTGCGCGACGGCCGGGTCCTGTTCACGAGCCGGCAGCCGGGCGGGGATCCCGCTCACCCCTACGGGCGTTTCCCGTTGTTGCTCACCAATTGGGACGGGACGGGTCTGAACCTGTTCTACGGGAACTCGGACGGGGCAACGCTCAACACGATGGGGGTCGAGATGCCGGATCGCACCCTCGTCTTTGTCGAGTCCGATGGTGAAGACGCCAACGGCGCCGGCCGACTCGCGCGTGTCTCTTTCAAGCGGCCGCTGCACAGCCACGAGGTGATCAGCCGACAGCCGGGCCTCTACAGCAGCCCTGCGGCACGCGCCGACGGGACGCTCGTCGTGAGTTACGCCGCGGAGAAGGCGAGCTTCGGCATCTTCCGGTTCGGTCCCGATTTGGGCTCCCCCGCCGAGGCGCTGGTCGACGATCCGAAGTGGGACGATATGCAGCCGGTGCCCGTCGAGGTCAGGGCCGAACCCACCGGTCTCCTTAGTGCGGTCGTGGAGTCGGCGGAAACAGCAGATCTGCAATGCCTGAATGTCTACGAGTCGGACACTCCCGAGCCACCCCGCAAGGGGGAGGTCAAGTCGGTGCGGCTGATCGAGGGCGTTCCACTCCCCGCTCACGAGAAGGTTCTGCCGCCCCTGCCCGGAAGCTCGTCTTTCTCGAACGTGCGCACCCGGATACTCGGAGAGGCGCCCGTTGAGGAGGACGGATCCTTTCTCGTCACCCTCCCCGCGGACACCCCATTTTTTGTGCAGCTGCTCGATGCCGGCGGAATGGCGATCAAGAACATGCGGGGTTGGATGTGGGTCAGGAAAGGAACCAGCCGCGGCTGTCTGGGATGCCACGAAAACAAGGAAATGGCTCCCGAGAACCGGGCGACTCTCGCCCTGATAAAGCATCGGCCGGCCGAACTGCTGGCCCCCCCCGCTCAGCGCAGGAGTCTCGATTTCCAAAAGGACATCATGCCGCTCCTGCAGGAGCGCTGCGCCTCGTGCCATGGCGGCAAATCACCCATGGGCGGTTTTAAAGTCGCCGACAGTGCGCCCGGCCCGTTCAATTCCGCCTATCGGCAGCTCCTGGCCGGGGCTCCGGCACACACCGCCCCGGGTGGTCGCCGTACCTCGTACGTTGTGCCGGGTAGCGCGCGCGAAAGCGCGTTATCGCAGATAATTGGCGCGGTCAAACCCTCCCGGTCCGGGGCTGCTGGACATCCCGGCGTGGAGTTGAGGGACGAAGAGCGGCGCGCGATTGTGCAGTGGATTGACCTGGGAGCCCGATGGGCGAATTAATTGCATAGTTGACACACATCACGGCAGTGCGCAGTTGTACCCGGAGGCGCGAGGTGCTCCAGAGGATTCTGAGGCTCAGCCTGTCAGCCGTCATGGCGACGGTGGTGCTCGGTGTGTCTCAAGAACCAGCCTCGACACCCAACATGGGCTACCGGGAAAAGTATGCGATGCCCGACGACGATCTGTACAAGTCCCCCGTCCAGCTGGCCATAACCAAAGACGGCAAGCGCCTGTTTGTCGCCTGCGAGAACAGCAACGAAGTGCTGGTTGTGGACACTGCTGCCGAGAGAGTCTTGGGCGGCGTCAAGGTGGGAAAGCACCCTTTCGGCCTGGCCCTCGACCCGAACGAAGCCGAGCTGTTCGTCGGGAGCCGGTGGGACAATTCGATCGCAGTGGTGGACACGGCTACGATGAAGGTGAAGCGCACGCTCCCGGTCGCCGACGACCCTCACCAGCTGTGCATGGACCCAAGCGGCAGGTTTCTGTTCGCGACCAGTCTCACGACCAACAGCATCGCCGTGATGGATGCGGCGGCGGGCACGCAAGTCAAGGGGCTCGAAGCGGGAGCCGGCCCGTTTGGCCTGGCCGCGGCGCCCGACGGCAAGTACCTGTACGTTTCCAACCAGATGTCGAATCCTGTTCCGATGCGCACCCCCCCGGCTGCTGAGCTGACGGTCGTCGATCTACGAAGCCAGATGGTCGTGGGGCACCGCACCCTGGCATCCACCGTTCTCGGCCAGGGGATCGCCGTCTCGCCCGACAACCAGTTCGTGGTGGTTGCCCTCGAACTGCCGAAGAATCTGGTTCCCGAGACCCAAGTCTATCAGGGGTGGATGGTGACGCACGGCTTCGCGCTCGCGGAAGCAGGACCCAAAGGGAGGGTGGCCTACTTCCTGCTCGACGACATGAACGGTTACTATGCCGACCCTTTTGGGATCGCATTCTCGCCTGACGGCCGCCGTCTCTATGTCTCGTCCAGCGGCGTCGACGTCGTCTCGGTCGTCAATGTCGACCGGTTGCGGGGATTGTTGAAAGCGTCCGGAGGAAAAATCGGGATCTCTGATGAAACCATCAGGCTCAATGCCCGCCACCTGGCGCTTAGTTCGGAATACGTCGAGGCGCGGATCCCGACCGGGAACAACCCGAAGCACCTTGTGGTTGCGCCGGACGGCCGGAGCGTTTACGTCGCCAACAGGCTCTCGGACAACATCACCATCATCGATGCGGCCGCCAACAAAGCGGCGGGGGTCATTGATCTCGGCGGGCCTAAAGCGGAGACGGCGCTCCGACACGGGGAGAAGCTCTTCAATTACAGCACGATCAGCTTCCAGCGCCAGCTCAGCTGTAACACCTGCCATCCCGAATATCATGTCGACGGACTGACGTACGACATCGTCGGACCCGGCGACCGCATGGGGGAGAACCTCGTCGACAACCGCACGCAGCGCGGTATCGCCGACACCAGCCCCTACAAATGGAACGGCAAGAACCCGACGCTGGCGCGGCAGGACGGCCCCAGGGCGGCGATGCTGTTCTTCCGGTCCCATGGCTTCGAGAAGGACCAGCTGCGGGACGTGGTCCGGTTCGTGCAGTCAATCTCGCTCAGGCCAAGCCGCTACCTGGCGAGCGACGGCGTTTTGAACGAGTTCCAGGAAGAGGGCAGAAAATACTTCGAGCGCGAGTTCACCGTCGACGGACGTTACATTCCCGCAGGGAACCGGTGCATCACCTGCCACCGGCCGCCGTACTACACGGACCAGCACTCCTTCGACGTGGGGACGAAGGCCGACCACGATGTCGAGAGCGGATTCGACACACCGCAGCTGGGCAACGTCTGGGACGGTGCCCCGTACCTGCACGACGGCCGCTGCTACAGTCTCGAGGAAATCTGGACAGTCTTCAACCCGTATGACCTGCACGGCGCCACCAACGACATGGACAAGCGCCAGCTCAACACCCTGATCGAGTACATAAAGACCCTGACCGTCTCGGACCCGATGACGGACAAGGAGTATCTTGCGGCGATGTGGCCGCCTGCGGCGCTGGCCCCCAGCCGTTTCAAGGTGCAAGGTCTGACCGCCCCGGTCGTTGCGGCCGCGAAGTACGTCGGAAACCACGTCTGCGCCGGGTGCCACGTCAAGCAGCACAAGGTCTGGATCGGCACCAAGCACGCTCGCAGCTGGGTCATGCTAAACAGCGGCGCCGCCGCAATGGTCGCCGGGGAGGCCGGGATCAAGACCGCCGCCCCGCAGCACGAGAGCCTCTGCCTCAAGTGCCATGGCACGGCCGGCGACGTTGCCCCGGAGAGCCGGTCGGCGAATTTCCACATCGAGGAGGGCGTGCAGTGCGAGCACTGCCACGGGCCCGGGGAACACTACACCAGGGCCGACGTGATGAAGGAGCGACAAGCGGCCATCAGCCTCGGCCTGAGGATGCCGGACAAGCCGGGTTACTGCCTCGAGTGTCACGGCCCGAAGCCGTCTCACGCGAAGCTCGGCAAACCGCCATTCGACCCGAAGGCCGCGTGGGAGAAGATCAAGCATCCGAAGTGACGGGAGGTCCCGCAATGACTCGATTGAAGCCTGTGGTCTGTATCGCGATGTTCTGTTGCACGATCGCGCCGCTTGCGCGGGATCATGCGTCGAAGCTGAGCGCGGCCGCCGACCCCCTCCCGAAGATCTACACTCAGTGGCAGTCGTTTCACAAGGAGGACGGCCTCCCCTCGGACAAAGTCTACTGCATCGCCGTCGACAGGGACCGCGTCTGGGCGGGGACAGATCACGGGCTTGCCCTGTACGAGGACGGGAAATGGACCTCCTACGGGGTCGAAGACGGCCTGGCTTTTCCCGCGGTCCTCTGTCTGGCTGTCGATCCGGTGACCCGGGACGTCTGGGCCGGGACCATGAAGGGGCTCAACCGCATCTCGGCAGGGCGCTTCGAGACCTTCACGCAGTTCAACAGCGGTCTGCCCAACGACGTGGTCTTTGGGGTCTGCATGGAGCATCAGAATGTCTGGATTGCGACGACCAACGGGATCGCGCGCTTCCACGTGCAGGACAGGAAATTCGACGTATACACCCCAGCCAACTCGCCCCAGCACGAGCCTTGGGGCTATTTCGTCACCTCGGGCGACGGCAAGGTCTACGCGGCCCTGTGGGGCGGCGGCGTGCTGGAATTCGATCTGGCCACGGAACAGTGGAAGTCCTATCGCGACCCCGACGGGGAGATGGAGGTCGACATCCTGCGTGACGACGGGCTCATCCACGTGATCACGACGAGCGTCGCCTATGTAGACAAGATCCTGTGGGTGACGACCTACTTCGGCATGAGCCGGTACGACGGCCGGCACTGGAGAGGGTACATCGAGGGGGACTCGGGGCTGCCGAGCAATTTCATCAACCACGTGAAGGCCAATGGCCGGGTCGCCTGGGTCTCCACGGACCGCGGACTCGGGGTGGTCAACGGCGACACGAACAGGTGGGTGAGCTACGTGCCCGTCGACCCTGTGTGGAGCCACGCCCGCATGCCGTCGCTGGCCGACCGCGGCCCGATGGAAGGGAACAAGGGATGGGAGGCCAGGATTTACGACGACAGCAAACTCATCAACACGGTAAAACTGGAGCACGGCCTGGCCAACAATCACATCTATGGCGTTGACTTTCAGGGCGATGTCGTCTGGGTGGCGACCTCGAAAGGGATCAGCCGGGGAACCGTCACCGGGGAGGCTGCAAAATGAATGACCGCCTGTGCACCAAAAGCGTCTTTGTCGCGCTATTGCTCCTGTGCGCTCTCCTGGCCTTCGGGGCCGAGCAGCAGCCGCAGGACAACAAAGCGACCGCCCCCCCCGCGGCGTCGGATAGCAAGCCGCAACCGGATGCGAAGAAGAAGGAACTGTACGGCAACATGCCCGAGGATCTGGAGCCGTACCGCGATTTCGCCAAGGATCCTTACCACAAGTACTTTGTCCCGAGCGACAGCGCCATCGCCTTC
Organism: uncultured Acidobacteriota bacterium; assembly: GCA_963773605.1. Lineage (GTDB taxonomy): Bacteria > Acidobacteriota > UBA6911 > UBA6911 > UBA6911 > CAVZBT01. Next base: position 587,560 of record CAVZBT010000012.1, on the reverse strand, counting down.
TGGGGGCCCGGCCGGGACAAGCCCGAGCCCGATGTGGCGAAGGTGATGCTGGGCTTGATGGCCCCGGTCGAGCGCAGCCACGAAACCTACATAGGCCGTTCGATGCTCAACGCCACCCGCATGGCGCTGGACGAGGCCAATGCCGCCGGCGGGTACAAAGGAAAGCCGTTCGAGGTCATCGTGCGCAACGACTCGGGACTCTGGGGTGCCTCGGCCAACGAAGTCGTCAGCTTCACGTATGACGACCAGGTCTGGGCTATCCTGGGCACCGTCGACGGGGCGAACAGCCACATTGCGATCAGGGTCGCACTCCGGACCGATGTCCCGATGGTGAACGTCGCGGACCTTGACCCCACCCTGATGGAGACGCGCATCCCCTGGGTTTTCCGGGTCATCCCCGATGACCGGCAGATGGCCTATACGATCGCCTATTATGTTTACAAGCAACTCGGGCTTCAGAAAGTCGCGATCCTGAGGGCGAACAACCGGTATGGACGCTTCGGGGTGGCGCAGTTCAGGAAGAGTTCGATCCGCCTCGGCAAACCCGCCCCCATCGAGATCAACTACGAGATCAACTATGAAAACGTGAACCCCGATTTCACGGCCCAGCTCGAGCGGCTGGAAAAGACGCAGCCGGATGCCGTCGTTCTCTGGGCGGACCCACAGCCCGCGGCATGGCTGGTCAAGAAAATGCGGGACGCGGGCATGAAAATGCCGGTGGTAGCGTGCGAGCGGATTATCAGCCCTTCGTTTCTGAGCATTGCTGGCGCCGCGGCCGAAGGCGTAATCGCAACCTCGCCGTTCAACCCCGATTCCGGTAATCCTAAGCTGGTCGCGTTTCGCGAGCGCTATCAGGCGAAGTTCGCTGCGCCCCCGGATGCCTATGCGGCGCACGCATACGACGGGACCCAGATGGTGATCGAGGCGATCCGAAGGGCGGGGTTGAACCGTTACAGGATCCGCGACGCTCTCGCAGAAATGAGCCGCTGGGACGGGGTTACCGGCGAGATCGTGATGGACGACGTTTTTACCAACCGGCGGCCGGTATGTGTCGCCACCGTCAAGGGCGGCCGTTTTGTTTACGGCACGCCGAATTTCGAACACCTGTTTTAACAGGCCCGACGGCCGAAGGAAGGACCTCCGTGTGGATCCTGGGTTTGCTGCTGCTGCTGCAAAGCGTTTCCGGCAAGCCGGCGCCCTACTTCGATTTCGGTGACGCCGGCGCCGGGTTTTACGGCACCGGCCGGGATGCCCCCGACCCTGTGGGCCTGACGAGCGTCAAGATTGGCGTGCTCGGCCCGGAAAAGAGCGCGGACGGCCAACAGCAGCGGGTTGCCGTGCAGTTGGCCATCGATGAGGCAAACCGCGACGGCGGATACGCGCTCGGGAACGGTGGGCCGGTTCCTTTCGAGATGGTGTTTCACGCCGATGACGGGCTGTGGGGGGTGGCCGCCTCAAAGGTGGTGGAATTTGCCTACGAGGACCTGGTCTGGACGATCATCGGCGCGCTCGACGGGCACCGTACCCATATGGCGGAGCTTGTGGTGTCGAAGGCCTGGGTCCCCGTGATCAGCCCCGGGGCCGTAGATGCATCGATCGATTATGCCAATGTCCCCTGGGTCTTCCGTGCGGTGCCCGACGACCGCCGGCAGGCGGATCTCTTGCTGCGCTATGTGCGGTCGAAGGGATACCGTCGATTGGTTGTCGTGAGTGAAATTGAACGTGAAGCTTACACCGGTTTTAGGCGTATTATAGAAAGTTCGCATAGCCAACAGTTTTCGCTGGCCCAGCACCTCCAATACTCCGGCTCAGGTCCCGAGGATATCGTGCCCCGGCTGCGGGATGCGGATGCTGTGCTGCTCTGGGGCCGGCCCGAAACGGCGTTGCGTGTCATAAAGGCGCTCAGGAGGGCCGGGGTCGAGTGCCCGGTGCTGGCGCCCGCCGCCCTCGCCGTCCCCGAGACGCTGGAGACAGGGGAGGGTCTGGGTGAGCTGGTGGTCGCTGCGCCCTTTGACCTGAGCAGAACAGATGCCGGGCTGCGGGAGTTTGCCCTCAAGTTCAGGGCCAGGGCAGGGGTGGCGCCCTCTCCCGTTGCGCTGTATTCGTACGATGTGGCGCGCCTGGTCATACAGGCGATCCGGCAAGCCGGCCTCAACCGTGCCCGGATCCGCGACGCCCTGTCGGCCTCCTCGTTTGAAGGCCTGGCCGGCAGAATGACTTTCGGTTCCCTGGGAGGCTCCAAGTCCGAGCCGGTCCTGATGTCCCCGAAAGGCGGGGCGTGGGTACGGCTCAGCAGACCGGAGCCCGGCGCCGGGGAACCCTGAATCGGAGAGCTCGCGCGTCCCGGGACCGCGCATGATTTCATCCGGGTTGAACCGATTGCATGAGCGCATTGCCGGCGATTGGAGAACCACAGATCCGAGGAAATGAAAGATGAGAGATTGTGTTGCTGGCACGGAAGAGCTGCTGATCGATGTCGAGCGCCTGTCCGAAGGGGAGCGCGACGAGTTGCTGAAGCTCGGGCTCCTTTCCGAGGAGGGGCAGGTGCGCGAATATGTTCGGCCGCCGGTCGATCCCAATCGTCAGCCCGTTATTCACAAGCGGGCTATGCACGCTCCCGATGTCCTGAACGAAGCCTTTCAGTACGCAAAGCCCTCGTCGTTCTCCCGGGGGCTGCGGCTCGAAATCGGCGGCGTCACGGTCCTGCTCATCTCCGGCACCGCCAGCGTGGATGAGCGCGGGAGATCGGTCCACGCCGGCGACTTTGGGGCGCAGTGCTGGCGGACCTACCGCAACATCAGCACGCTGCTCGAGTCGGAGGGGGCGAGTTGGCACGATGTCGTGCGCACGACCTGTTACCTCAGGGACATCGAACGCGACTACGACGTTTTCAACCGGATCCGGACCTCTTATTTCAGGTGGCTCGGGCTCAACCCGCTGCCGGCGAGCGTCGGCGTGCAGACGCGCCTCTGCCGCGAGGACCTGCTGGTGGAGATCGAAGCCGTGGCCGTCTTCCACGCACGGGACGTAAAGTGTTGAGGAGAGGGTTATGAGGCTGGAACCGAGCGTCCCCGGAGCGGGTGAGTCGATCATCCCTGCGCAGGGTTCGCTCAAACTCGTCGGGCGCCAGGCGCGGGCCGCCAGGACGGTCGTCGAGATCAACGACGTGCTCGTCGGCGGCAGCGAGATCGTCGTTATGGCCGGCCCCTGTGCGGTCGAGGACGAAGAGCAGTTGATGAAGACGGCGCATGCAGTCAAGGCGAGCGGGGCGAGGCTCCTGCGCGGTGGTGCGTTCAAGCCGCGCACCTCTCCCTACAGCTTCCAGGGGTTGAAGGTGGAGGGATTGAAACTCCTGGCCCAGGCGCGGCTGGAAACCGGTCTGTCGGTCGTCACCGAGATCATGGATCCCCGGCAGTTGGACGTCACCTGCAAGTATGTCGACGTCCTGCAGGTGGGCTCGCGCAACATGCAGAATTACGCGCTGCTCGAAGAGGTCGGGAAGTACCGGAAACCCGTGCTGCTCAAACGCGGCATGATGGCGACCATAGAGGAGTTGCTCCTTGCCGCCGAGTACGTCATGAAATCGGGGACCAGGCAGCTCATGCTGTGTGAGCGCGGGATAAGGACATTCGAGACGTCCACCCGCAACACGATGGATCTCAACGCCGTGCCCATGCTCAAGGCACTGACGCACCTTCCGGTCATCGTCGACCCGAGCCATGGCACGGGACACTGGTGGATGGTGCCGCCGCTGGCCAGGGCCGCAGTGGCCGTCGGCGCCGACGGGTTGCTGGTCGAGGTCCACGCCGAGCCTCAAAAGGCGCTGAGCGACGCGGCCCAGTCGCTGCGCCCGGACCGGTTCGACGACATGATGAAGGACCTGCACTCGATAGCCGCCGCGGTCGGGGCCAGGTTGGGTCCTGCGGCCGCAGTGGCGGCGGGCACCTGAGGGAATGCGCCGGGAGGCGTGCCGCGCCGTTCCGGGTGCGTTTCTTTCATCTCACGCGGCGGTTTTTTCTCGCCTTAACGTTCGCGCAGGTCCGGCAATCGTTAAATTGACTGACACGAATGCGGTGTATATAATCGCCGTGCTCATCGCGATAGAGCTAAACACTGGAACTTCAAGGAGATGCCATGTTGAGGAAAGTTATTTCCGCCCTGGTAAGTTTAATCATCGTGTTTTCTATAGCCGCTTGCAGCAAGAAGGAAGAACCGGTCGCGGCACCGGAAACCGAGACGGCGGCTGCACCACCAAAGCCCACGGCAGGCGAAATGGTGCTGATCCCCGGAGGTGAATTCGTCCTGGGGACCAACGAGAAAGACAGCACTGCATATCCGCAGCAGAAAGTGAATCTGCCCGCATTCTGGATCGACAAGTACGAGGTTACCAACAAGCAGTTCCTCGATTTCGCGATCGATAAGAGCTACTCGGGAGAAGGCGCCAAGGAAGGGAAGGACTGGCGTTCGTTCTTCACCCCCGACAAGGCCTTGCACCCGGTGCTGTACATCACGTGGAACGACGCCAAGGCCTATTGCGAGGGGCAGGGTAAGCGACTGCCGAGCGAACAGGAGTGGGAAAAGGCCGCGCGGGGTGCCGATGGTTTCCGTTATCCCTGGGGGAATACCTGGGAGACCCGGAAGAGCAATACCTACGAGAACGGGACCCGCCAGACTGTGGAAATCGGTTCGTCGAACGACGTGAGCCCGTACGGCGTCAACGACATGCTGGGCAACGTCCAGGAGTGGACCGGGAGCTGGTACCAGGGCTACAAAGGCAATCCCAGGAAGGACGAGAATTACGGCCAGCGTTTCCGGGTTGTGCGTGGCGCTTCGCGGATGATCTATGGTGCCCGCGCCCACCTCTGGGACCGGTCGGCGTACCTGCCGAACTCTCTGTATGACTTCGGCTGCCGCTGCGCCAAGGACGCGACGGCCGACGAGGCTGCCAAGGCGAAGTAAACCCCCTGCGATCCTTCGAGTCTCCGAGCTTTGAGTCTTTGGGATGAGCGTTTGGAATCCATCTCGCAGGCTCGGAGACTCAAAAACTGGAAGGTCACGCCAGCATCACAGCATCCTGAGTATGAAGCACTTCAGGTACCCGGTTTCGGGCATGCTCGCCAGGATCGGGTGGTCCTGGGCCTGTCCCCGCTTCTCCAGGATCTGGACATAGCGATGCGCGTCGCGCGCGGCGTCCACCAGCAGGTCCGCGAAATCGCCTTCGCTCAGGTGATAAGAGCAGCTCGACGTCACGAGGATGCCTTCCGGGTTGAGAAGCTTCATCGCCCGGAGGTTGATTTCTTTGTATCCCGATTTTGCACTGGACACGGCGCCCCGGTTTTTGGCGAATGCCGGCGGGTCCAGGCAGACGGTGTCGAATTTCTCGCCCGCGCGTTCGAGTTCCCTCAGGTAATCGAAAACATTTGCTTCCTGGAGTTTCACGTTCGAAACGCCGTTCAGATTGGCGTTGCGGCGCGCCTGTTCCAGGCTGTCGCGTGAGATGTCGACGGCGAGCACGGATTCGCAGCGCCGCGCGAAGTGCAGCGCGAATGCCCCGGTGTTGCTGAAACAGTCGAGGGCGCGCCCGTGGGCGTGCGCAGCCGCGGCGACCCGGTTGTCGTGCTGGTCGAGGAAAAAGCCGGTTTTCTGACCGCCGAGCGGATCGACCAGGAACCGGATCCCGTCTTCCACGATCTCGACGTTGCGCGGCAGGTCCCCGAGCAGCACCCCGCGTTTTTCTTCCAGCCCTTCCAGGATTCTCGTCTTCACGTCATTCCTTTCGACGATGAGGCGCGGGTAGAACAATTCGTGCAGCTGCTCGACCAGCAACGGCTTCAGCGCATCGGCTCCGCGGGAAAGGGTCTGGAGGGCGATGCACTCGGCGTACCGGTCGACGATGATGGAAGGGAGCAGATCCGCCTCAGCGAAAACCAGCCTGGAGGCGGTCTGCGGCGCCAGCGCCGGGCGCCGCGCCACGGCCGCCTGCAGCCTGCGGCGCAGCAATTCCGGGGTCGGGGGCTCGCCCCCCCGGACCAGCAGGCGCAGGCGGATCTGAGACTGCGCGCTGTGGAGCGCGTAACCCATGACATTTCCGGCGTGGTCCAGCACGCGCACGATGGCTGCGGCGGGGTCGGAGGCTTCGCGGACGAGGTCTCCCGCATACACCCAGAGATGCCCGTGCCGGAGGCGCTGCGCACCGCGGATCGAGACCTGGACATCGGACTGGATATCAAATGGATTCACTGGGCTCCTTCACGTGCAGGACCGGTGTTCCTCGGGTAGGAGCGGCGCACGTATTCCAGCGCCTGATGGCGCGTGTGCAGCGAGCGCTCGAGCCTGAGGTCCTCGACGGCCTCGAGTATCTCCCGGAACAGCGGCCCCGGCGCATAGCCGAGCTCGATAAGGTCGCGGCCCGTGAGCAACGGCGCGGCCGGGCCGGGGTCACGGAGCAGTTGCCTGAGAGTGCGGAGGCAGAACCGGTACTCTTCAAGGGCGCCGCCCTGCGAGAGGCTGGTCACCCGCAGTAGTTCCAGGTGCTCCCGTGAGTTGGGTTTGAGGAGGAGGCGTTTCAGCGCGCTTTCCCGCATGCGCATTGCGTTCGCGAACCGCGGCTGATGGGCGACCAGGTCGGCCACCCGTGCGGTCGCCGCATTGGGGAATCGGAGCCGGCGGCAGACTTCCCGCGCGACGGCTTCGCTTTCCCTCCGCGCCGCGCGGCGGGCATCGCCCCGGGGGTCTTGCGCACTTTGTGCAGCAGGGTCGCCATCGCCAGTTCCGCTGACGGGTTTCTCAGCAATCCGAGGGCGGCTCGGGTTTCCCCGAAGAGATCTTCGACGCCGGGTTGACGCCGCGCGCCCGCCAGGTCTTCCACCTCCGGCAGGATGTGGGCGAGCAGGCCGCTGTCGCGGAGCAGGTCCAGGCCGCGGGCGCGTCCCGGCGCCGTCAAGAGCTTCGTCAATTCGTCGCGGACCCGCTCAGCGCTGACGGTCTTGATGTCCGCGGCCCGCCGGCGCACCGCCCGCCAGGTGGCGGGCTCGATCCGGAAGCCCAGCGCGCAGGCGAGCCGCACCGCGCGCAGCATCCGCAGCCTATCCTCCCCGAAGCGGTCTGCGGGGTCGCCGATGGCCCTCAGGACGCGGCGTCGCAGGTCGGCGCGGCCGTGAACGTAGTCGATGACCCTGGCGGCGACGGGATCGTAGAACAGGCCGTTTACGGTGAAATCGCGCCGAAGCGCGTCCTGCTCGGGCCCGGTGAAAGTTACCGACGAGGGGTGCCTGCCGTCGAGATAGGGACCTTCGGTCCGGAACGTGGCCACGTCGTAGGCGCGACCGTAGGCTCGGACCTGGACGACGCCGAAGGCGGCGCCGATCGCGATGGAGTTGGGAAACAGGCGGAGCACTTCCCGGGGGAGCGCGCTGGTGGCGATGTCGATGTCGTTCGAGGGCCGCCCGAGCAGCCGGTCGCGGACCCAGCCGCCGGCGAAAAAGGCGGCGTGGCCGTTCCGGCGCAGTTTCTCCACGATCCGCCGGGCCGCAATTTCCATTGTTCGCCAGAATCCGGGAATGGGAGCCGATTGCCGGGGTCGGGCTAGCCCAGTTTGTCCAGGTACTTATTCCACTCGTCGTTCTTGAACAACTTCCGGCACAGGGCGCGATAGTTCGTGAACGACTTCTTGTCCCCGATCCGGTGATAGCCGAGCGCCATCCGGAAGTAGAAGATGCTGTCGTTCGGGAAACGCGGGGAGAGGGTGAGCGTCTTCTCCCCTTCGAGGACGGCCTCGCGGTAACGCCCGAGCTCGTAGTAGTTGTTGGTCAGGTAGCTGCGCACCTGCGCCTTGTCGAGCGGCTTGCGCGGCTGGCGCCGGAGCGCCTCGAGGGTGACGAGGAGAGATTTCTCGAACCGCTCCAGCCGGAAATAACAGTCGGCGATTTTAATGTAGAGCGCGATCAGGTTTTCGCCGCTTGCCCGTGATCTGCTTCAGTTCGAGCATCTTCTCGTAGATTTCGACGGCGCGCTGATCGTTGGCGAGCTGGTGGTAACAGCTGGCCATGCTCAATTGGATCTCGTCCAACCGCTCGAATTGCGGGTCGAGCTCGATCACCTTGGAGAAGTGCTTGATGGCCTCGTTGTACTGCTTCAGGCTCATGTAGTTGTTGCCCATGCTCTCGTACAGGTAGGCGAGGCCGGGGTCGTTGTCGCTGAGGACCTGGATGGCGCGCTGGGAGTACTTGATCGCCTCATCCGGCTTGCCGAGCGCTTCGTAATTGCGGCTCATCCCGGCGTAGAGCATCCACTGGGTGTCTTTTTCCTGGCTGTCGACGTACTGCTCGCAGATACGGCGCGCTTCGAGCGACTTGGCGACTTTGCCGTGGTATTCGAAGAGCGACCCCAGATGGAAGTAGACGAATCCGTACATGTCGGCCATGAACTCCGGCTGGTCGGGCTCAAACAGGCGCACCGATTTCAGCAGCAGCTTCATCGCCTCGCGGTCGTGGCCGGCGTTGTACTCGCATATGCCCATCTGGCCGGCGAAATAGGCGCGGCCGTTTGGCTGCTTCTCGAGCTCGAAGGCCTGCCCGTAGTACTTGCCCGCCTCCGAGTAGCTCCCCTTTCTGGAACAAGCCTTCGGCATGCGAGTCCAGCAACGAGATCTTCTCTTCGGTCGAACGGATGGCGCCCAGGCGCGCTTCAAGTTCGTTGCGCATCCATGATCGGCGGCTACCTCAGCATGAGAGTGGCAAACGAACAAGTATACTAGCACAACTTCTGGAGAGGTCGGCAACCGTGCGCATACAGGCGCGGACGCATGGGTTTCCGCCCCCCGCGTTCACTGGTGGACCACGATGCGGTCGGGATGGACGTCCGACGGTCTTGATGCGGTAAGGCATCTGCGAGGGTTGCATGGGATCGAACGGGGGCTTCTGCCGGCTGCCGACGGCACTGATGATCTCCTCGACGAGGAAGTTGGGCAGGGTGGTTTCGTCGAAGCGCGCTTCCTCGAGCATGAAGCTGCCCTTGCCGGCTTCGGTTCGAAGTTTTCCCCTCATCGTAAGGGTGTGGGTTCCCGACAGGAGCCGGGCGAACAAACGCGCCAGCCCTTTGGCATTCATGCCCAGCTTGTCGAAATCGACAACGGCGACCCCCTGGAGCCTGGCCTGCCTCGAAGCTCAGCAGAAGGCTTTTCAGGCTCGGGTGGTACTTGGAGCTGAGTTCCAGCGCGAGATACGAGTTCACCTCGTCCTCGCGTAAACTCGGTGTCCTGTTTCTTTTTGGGAGCGGCCGCGGCGGCAAAATCCTCGAGGCGCTTCACCTTCGCGGCGCAGCTGTCGGCCGCGGCCCTGGAGGCGGGCGCCTGGGCAGGCCGCAGAGGCGTTGAAGCCAGAAGGACGAGCAGGGCGACGCCGGCGAACGGTCGGCTTCGGAAACGCGGCTTCAAGTGACTGCCCCTCCGGCCGCCGGTCAACGGATGATCTTCAGGGTGCGCCGCCAGCGCGTCTTGGTGAAAAAGTTAAGGAAGACGTCGAGGAACTGTTTCGCCCGGTCAGAGATGCTGGTCTGAAGGTATTCGTCCCGGGGGGTGTCGTACGACCAGTAGATCGCCAGGGCCTTGCCGATGATGTGGTCCCGCGGAACGAACCCCCAGAAGCGGCTGTCCTGGCTGTTATCGCGATTGTCGCCCATGGCGAAGAACTGGTCCTGGGGGACGTTAAACGGTCCATAGTGCTCGTAGATGCTCCCCGGATCGATGTACCGCGTGTAGTTTTCCTTGAGCGGCTTTCCCGTCGATGTAGATGGTGCGCCCCACCATCTCGACCTTTTCACCCGGCAATCCGATGAGCCGTCTTGACGTAGGCGACCTCGGGCCCCTGCGGGTACTTGAAAACGATCACGTCGCCACGCTTGAGGCTCTTGTAGGGGAGCAGGTTCGACAGGAAACCCGAGTGGAGGCCGTACACGAACTTGTTCACCAACAGGTGGTCGCCGATCAGCAGGTTGGATTCCATCGAGCCGGTCGGAATCTTGAACGCCTGCACGACGAAGGTCGTGGCGAACAGGGCGATGATCGCGGTGATCACGATGGACTCGAAGTATTCCCTCAACGTGGACTTGCGAAACGCGACCGGGGGGCTGTCCAACCTGGTTCCTCCTCCTCGATAATCCGCAAACACTATCATATGCCGTCGGACCGCACAAGAAAGCCGGGTCGGGCGCTCCCGCCCAAATCTGTTTGTGGAAACCAGGGGTCGCCTGTGGCAAAATCTACGCCATCCAGGGCGGTTAGCTCAGCTGGCAGAGCATCGGTCTTACAAGCCGGGGGTCGCAGGTTCAAGCCCTGCACCGCCCACCACTAGTATCCGCTCGAGCATAGCAGCGGGTTTTCCATCGCACATGGTCGACGTGCTCACTCAGGAAGAAAACAGCGCGGCGGCAGCGGTGTCGGGGTGGCCCTCGTACGGCAGTAGTTGCAGCTGCAGCGCCGACGCTGCTCCGACGCGGATCGCTCCGGTGGTGCGAACCCGTCGTTGGAGCGTTCTGCACTCCCGGGAGACCGGCCCCGGTCGGATGATTTCTGAAACCTTTTTGCGCCGCCCGCCACGTACATAGCGTGACCGTGACAAGCGACCAACTTAGGGAGTTCCGGCATATGCGAAAACTACTCGTTCGTTCCGGTGTGGCACTGATGATGGGGGTGCTGGCGGGGGCGGCTGTCTGCCTGGCCCAGGACTTCAACAAGACGTATGTGATCGGGGCTGGGGGACACATCCGGATAAGCAACGTTTCCGGCGATGTAAAAGTGTCGGGATATGGCGGCGAAAGCATCGTGGTCGCCGGGTTCAAGGAGGGGAGGGACCGCGACCTGTTGAAGATCGAGGATCTGAGCAGTGACGACCGGATCGACATCCGAGTCAAGTATCCCGAGAACGGCAATTGCGATGCCAGCGTCAATTTCGAGGTCCGGGTACCCCAGGCGGTGGATTACAACTTCGATCGCATTTCGTCGGTCAGCGGCAACGTGGACATGCGAGGGGTGACGGGGCGTGTCAGGGCGGAGAGCGTCAGCGGCGACGTGGACGTGGTGGACGTCGCCGGCATCGTCAGCGCCTCTTCGGTGAGCGGCGATGTGAACGCGGCGCTTAACCGGCTGGTCGGGACCGGGGACATGAAGTTCTCTTCAGTGAGCGGGAACGTCACGGTCAAGGCGCCGGCCAATCTGGACGCGGACGTGGAGATGTCCAGCGTCAGCGGCTCCCTCAAAACGGATTTTCCGATCGAGGTGCAGGAACCGCGGTACGGCCCTGGGCGTTCGGCGCGCGGCCGCCTTGGTTCCGGCGGCTCCAGCCTGCGTGTGACCACGGTGTCGGGCCGGGTCAGCCTGGGCCGCATCTAATCGAGACTCGCTCTGCTGCCGGCCGCCCTGCCGGGGGCCGGCAGCCGGAACCCGGTGCCCAGTCGATGATTGTCCCCGCCTATCGCTCGCCCCTTGCTTTTTCGCGCAGCCGCGTCCTAATCTTGGATGACGAAAGCACAATTTCCGACCAGGGCACCCAGCCTCCGGCCGCCTGCCCGATTGCGTGGGCGTTCAGCGGGCCGGGGGCGACGACTTGGCCGCAGCCGCGATGCGTCGGCATGGACGAACGAGAGAGAGAACTCGTTGCTGCGACGGTCCGGGCCCAGGCCGGAGACCCGGAGGCTTTCCATTATTTGTTCCTCCGCTTCGCCAAACCTGTGCTTTCGTTCGTCTATAACCTTGTGGGCGACCGGCAGCGGGCGGAAGAGCTGACCCAGGAGACCTTCATCAGGGCGTACCGCGGGCTCGGCAGCATCCGCAACGCGGGACAGTTTTCGACGTGGCTTTTCGGCATTGCGCGCAATGTCGTCCGGGAAGCGGTACGGGAGAGGTATCGCCATTCCCCAAACGTGGCGCTGGACGATCCGTTGGCCCTGTCGGTGGCCGACGGCCGGCCGGGGGCGGACGAAGAACTGGCCGCGACGGAACTCGGCCGCACGATCCGCAGGGCGCTGTCGAGCCTTTCGGAGGATTTCCGGACGGTGTTCGTGTTGAAAGTCCTGCACCAATTGTCCTATGACGAGATTGCCTCCATTACCGGAGCGTCCGTCGGCAAGCTGAAAACGGACCTGCACCGGGCGCGGCTTGAAATGAGGCACAAACTTCTGACGTACCGGGACCGGACCGGCAGAATCCGAGGTGAGTCATGAGTTGTGAGCGAGTACGGAGTCTGCTGGAGGAATACCGTTGCGGGGAGCTCGACAGCGGCGACGCCGGCCGAGTCGAGGCACACCTTTCCGCCTGTACCGCATGTTCCAGCGAGCTCGAGCTGTTGTCGGCGGAGGGTCGTTTGTATCGGGGCTACCAGGAAGGACTGGAGCGCAACCTGCAGGTGCCCCCCGGGATGTGGCAGTCCGTCCGGGAAGCGATCCGACCGGGACAGCCCGCTTCCACCCCGGGCCTCTGGCGCCGGGTGGTGGGCGCCGTCCGGCCCTGTCTTCCCGCGTCCCCGGCGCTGCGGCAGACGATGTTTGCGGCGGCCCTGATCGTAGTTTCAGTCGGAACGACATTGCTGGCCGTGCGCTACTACGGCGGCGGCAGCTCGTCGGAAACCGCAGGGCTGCGGTCGGTTGAGCAGCGGACGACGTTGGAGGGGGCGCTCCGCTCGATAGAGCGCGCGGAGCAGGAGTATACGGACGCGATCCGGGTCCTGAGCGAAATCGTGGACCGGCGTAAGGACACGATGGACCCCCGGCTTGTGGCGGAGCTGGAGGCCAATCTGAAGGCGATCGACGAAAGCATCGCCGCGACCCGCAAGGCCTACCACGAGCACCCCACCGACGCCGAACTGGCGCATTACATGCTGGCCGCGTATAGCATGAAGGTAGAGCTGCTGCAGGAAATCACGTCTTAAACCTCTGTCCGAATGTAAATATCAAGATCTACCCCCCAAGCGGTTCGACCTTTGCGTCAGATCCGGTGCAGGCCGCACTCCTGTCCCTGGTTGGCTGTGCCCGCGAACCGTCCCGCTCTCTCGAACTGACCCTGCCTGCCGCCGCCGGAACGAACTCTGCCGCTGGTGGTGCAGGGCTTGCAGCCGAGAGAGGTATACCCGAGGTCATACAGCGGGTGGTAACTGAGACCGTTGCCGTTGATGTAGTGCCATACGTCCTCGTTGTTCCAGAAGGCGATGGGATTGACCTTGGCGATCTTCCCCATCTCGATCAGCCTCGTGTTTTTCCGATACTCGGTTTCGTCGCGTCGCAGACCCGTGATCCAGGCGTCGTATTCCCCGAGGATCCCCTCAATCGCCGGGATCTTCATCTCGCAGCACTTGTACTGATCGTTCCTGATGAACGAATCGCCATACTGCTCGTCAATCCTTTTGCGCGCTTCGTCGGAAGGGCGCGCCCACCGGAAGTGCACCCCGGTTTCGCGCACGAGCTCGTCCGCATAGGCCAGCGTTTCGGGGAATTCGTAGCCGGTGTCGATCCCTATGAACGGGAGGTCGGGGCAAACCTGCGACGCAAGATCCACGATCACCCGCGAATCCTTACCGAAGGAACAGGCGGCGAAAATACGCGGATACTTGTTGACGGCATATTCAATGATGGTCTTGCTGATCTCGACTTTTTCAGAAAGCGACAACGAGCTCGTCTGCTGTTCTAACAAGGCTGTTTCTCCAGTCTAAACACGAACTGCCATGAGAACCCGGTGTTCTTGGTGGATTTCGTGTGGAGTTGGGAATTCACTCATAACAATCACGCACCCGCGGGTGTCGCTACCGGCCTCGGCGACACTTCATTGAACGAGGCGCAGTACTCGACCAGCCGCTGCGCGCCCTCCAGCATCTCGCGCGCGGACACATCGTCCGCCGTTTGGTTTTTCCGCGTCTCAAACCACTGCGAGAGATGCTGCCACTCGTCCCCCGTCATGCCTGAAAGCACAAAGAGGTTCTCGAATTCCCACAGGGCCTGGTCCGAAGTGAATGGATCAACGAGACGCCGATAGAGCGGCACGCGGGCAGCGCGCGCGGCCGCCTCGTAAGCCGCCAGGGCCGCGGATTGGTACTCCTCGTGATACAGGAAGGCGCGCGCCTGGGCGAGCCATTCCCACGCCGCTTCGATCGTGGGCACGGTCTCCGCGATTGTCGCACCGGCACATTCGCCCCGCACCCCCTGCCGCACGGCGAAACGCTCGTTCTCATGTCCCCAGTCTTCGAAATACGACGGATCTTCCGCGTAGGCCGGAACATGTTTCAAAGGCTCGAGTGCTTCCTTCAAAGTGGCTTCTCCCACCCGGTTCACGAACGCGCCGAAAGTCTCGGCCGGCAGTCTTTCTCCGCGGAAGAGCTCGAGGAGTGTCTGCAAGGCCGGCACTCCGTTCTTTGCCGGGATTCTTCCGATGATCCGCCCGAACCCGACGTGGCCGAGATTGGCGCTTCCTCCCACGGATACGAGGTACGCCGGTACCGTGCGACCCTCCTGATTCAGAGCCGCGGCCTGGAATCCGATATCGGCAATCGAGTGCTGAGCGCAGCCGTTGGGACAGCCGGAGATCTTGATACGCAGCGAACGGGCCAGGTCGCGATGCTCACTCAGCAAGCCGGCCAAGGCGTCGGAGAGGACGCGGCCCAGGCCTTTGGCCGAAGCAATGCCAAGCCTGCACGTGTCGGCTCCCGGGCAGGTCGTCGTGTCTTCGCCCGTCTCCGCCCCAGGATCGGCCAGGGACAATTCGACCAGCCCGTCGTACAGGTCGGGGAGCGCGTCTGCGGGGACCCACGGGAGATAAGCATTCTGCTCGATGGAGATTCGCATTTGCCCCGCCGAGAAGCTGCGCACCAGAAGCGCCAGACCGCGGGCGCGTTCCGCGGTTATGTCCCCCATTTTGAGCCGCACGTGCACGCCGCGAAGCCCGGGGATTCTGTGTTCGATAGCCGAATCCTCCACCCACCTGGTAAAGGCAGCGTCGTCGAGGCGACGCTCCAGCACCCGGAATCCCGAATCCGGTTCCGGTACACGAGGGACAACCTCCCCCGTTTCCTCGAGATACTCCGGGAGGAGGTCGACCGGACCAACACGGATCCGCTCGACCTCGAGTTCCTCGCGGAATCGGTTCCATCCCATGGTCTGGATGAGGAATTTCATGCGCGCTTTCATCCTGGCCTTGCGCTCTCCATATCGATCGAACAGACGGAGTGTTGCGGTGACCAGGTTGAACAGCTCCTCTTCGGGAAGGAAGTCGCAGTAAAGCAAGGCCGCCTGCGGGGCGGCCCCGAGGCCGCCACCAAGCCATACGCGAAATCCGCGCTGGGGTTTGCCGTGTTCATCCGGGCGCTGGAGTGCGAGCAGGCCGATGTCGTGAATCCGCAGGTGGGAGTGGTCTTCGGTGCAGCCTTCGAAGGTAATTTTGAACTTGCGCCCGAGATTCTGGTTGTACCTGTTTCGGACCAGGTATCGGAAGAGCGCTTCGGCGTAGGGCGCCACCGGAAAAGCCTCGTCCCTGGCGGTGTCCGAGCGATAGCAGGAGGTTATGTTGCGGACGGTGTTGCCGCAGGCTTCCCGGGTCGTGATGCCGGCCTCGGCCAGGAAGCGAAGAAGAGCCGGTACTTCATCGAGCCTGACATAGTAGATCTGCGCGTCTTCGCGCGTCGTAAAATGAATGAACCCGCTGCCGAAACGATCTGCGGCGTCCGCGAGGCAGCCGAGTTGGTCCGCAGTGAGACGCCCGCCGGGGATTTTGATCCGCTGCATCTGCACGCCTTCCTGACGTTGCGCATAGGTGCCGAAGTGCAGCCGCTGTTTCTGCATCTTGGTTTCGTCGACCTCGCCGGCGCGGTACTTCTTGATCAGCTCTTCGTAAACATCCAGCTCTTCGCGCACCGTGGCGGTTAGGCCTGCTCGATCGGCATCCCAGTCAGTCTTCAGATTCGCGTCGCCCATCGGATCTCCTCCAAGCGAAAACGCCCTCGCGTCGTGGGGGTTTTCGCCTTCACACGGCCCAAAAACGAAAAAGCCCCGGTTCCTTGAGGAACCGGGGCTTTTTCGTCCCTGCAATGGCCCTGAGTTAAGGCCCAGCTGTCTCATGGACGAGAGACCGGTCCCGTGGCACCCGACAGATGCAGCAACGCATTCCCATCGCATTTTTTCCAGTTCGGGTTCGAGTCGCTACCATGGCCAAGGACGATCTCCGTCCAGATGAATTCAGAGGCGAAGCGTAACAGCGGTTCCGCGGAATGTCAACCTCGGAGTGAAACGAATCTAATCGTAGGATTAGGCGGCTGATGGCACGGACAAAGCCATCCGGCGGCACATTCGGCTTGCCAGGGCGCAGATGCCGCGGTATAAATCTCGCATGGTTCTCTGCCGCTCGAACATGACCTGCGCCTGTTGTTGCACGCTGCGCGGTCTCCGGGTGGCGGACAGCGCAGTCTGAGCCCGATACTCATCAGTCGTATTATCGAGCCCGCCACCGGCACAAAGCTGGTGGCGGGCTTTTCGTTATTATGGACCTCTATCCTGTACTCCTGAAGTTCGACGGACGGGCGGCACTCGTTGTGGGCGGGGGCAGCGCGGCGGCAATGAAAGTCGGTGCCCTTCTCCAGGGGGGTGCGCGTGTCACGGTGATCGCCCCGCAGCTAGCCGATCCCATGCAGAAAATGATCCGGGAGTGCGGTCTGCCGTGGGTGGAACGCGGATTCGTCCCGGCCGACCTCGACGGGATATGGGTTGTGGTGGGGGCGACCGACGACCCGGCGGTCAACCGGGAGATCTTCGATTGTGCCCGGCGCCGCAACGTCCTGGTGAACATCGTCGATGACCCCCTGCATTCGGACTTCATTTTTCCCGCCGTGCTGCGGCGCGGCAAGCTTGTGGTCACGGTCTCGACTTCCGGCGTCGCCCCGGCTTTTGCGTCGAGGATCCGTGACTATCTGGGCCGCATTCTTGGGGAACCCTTCGGCCAGGTTCTCGAGGACCTCGCGACCTTGCGCGGAGTGCTGAAGGAGCGCTATCCGGACGCGGTTGGCCGGCGCGCGGCCTGGTACCGGCTCCTCGATGAGCGCGTGTTGCCGCGGCTGATGCGTGGCGAACCGCCGGTGCTCAAGCATCTCCAGGGAGGGGAGGATTTATGAATGGCAAAGTATACATTGTGGGCGCCGGCCCCGGAGATCCAGGCCTCATCACGGTGCGCGGCCTGGAGCGCATTCGTGCGGCCGACGTGGTCGTCTATGACCGCCTCGTGAGTTCCGCGCTGTTGGACGAGGCTCCGGCGGAAGCCGAACGGATTTATGCGGGAAAGGAGCCGGGAGCGCACGCCGTGGGCCAGGAGCACATCAACGAACAGCTCGCTATGCACGCCGCGAGGGGCAAGACCGTGGTGCGTCTGAAGGGGGGAGATCCCTTCGTTTTCGGGCGCGGGGGCGAGGAGGCCGCTTTCCTCAGCGCGAGAGGTATTGCTTTCGAAGTGGTTCCGGGAGTAACGAGTGCGCTCGCGGTGCCGGCTTCGGCCGGCATCCCCTTGACGTTCCGCGGCGTTTCGAACAGCTTCGCCGTAGTGACGGGGCACCGGTGCGCCGGGGCTCCGATTCCCGACTATGCCGCGCTCTATCGCAGTGCCGGGAACCTGGTAATCCTGATGGGCGTGGGCGGCTTCCCTGAAATCCGGCGCCGCCTGCTCGATGGCGGTGTCGGCGGATCGGTGCCGGTGGCGGTCATCGAGCGGGGGACGCTGGAGTCGCAGCACGCGGTGGTGACGACCTTGGCCGAAGCAGTAGAAGGATGGGAGGAGATCCAGCCTCCCGCGGTCATCGTGATCGGCCCGACGGTCCTGCTGCGCGCACGCATCGCGGGCCTCCCGAACCTACCGGCGGCGCAGCCCCACCTTGCCGGCAGGGAATGCCTGTGATAGGGAAGCAAGCACGGCGGGGACAAACATTGGGCCCAGTAGGTAAGTTTCAGAACGGCCTTTGAAACCGCCTGTCGGCATGCTAAATTGACGGCTCGTTACGCCGCACACCGGGCGTTACGCCGCACATTTTGAAGCATATGTTCGCCAGTCGGCTGGTCATGGCAGGAGTCGATCTGGGGACGGTGCAGGAATTTGTCGGCTGGAAGAGCCTGAACATGCGTTCGCGCATCTCGGCCAGAACTACCAGATCACTGGTTACAC
Organism: uncultured Acidobacteriota bacterium; assembly: GCA_963773605.1. GTDB lineage: Bacteria > Acidobacteriota > UBA6911 > UBA6911 > UBA6911 > CAVZBT01. The sequence goes on along the minus strand of CAVZBT010000012.1, from coordinate 569,385 downwards.
CATCCCTGAAACGACTGTGATCGCACAGATTGCTGATCGTAACAACGCAAAAAGATGGGCCGTTAGCTCAGTTGGCAGAGCATCTGCCTTTTAAGCAGAGGGTCGCTGGTTCGAGTCCAGCACGGCTCACCAAAAACTCCATTAAAACACAATACTTACAGGGACCAAAAGAAAACACCCGGAAGCCTGAAAGCCTACGGGTGCGCCTGGGGTGCGCATTTTATCGCCCAGCTGCAAACCTGAAGTCATCGTGCGTTCTGTCGCTGCAGGCATCCGCCGCAAAGGCGAGGAGAGGCCGCGCACTTTCCCATATCGCCGTTTCGAGGGAACGTGCCGTTTGTAATGAGGGAGTGTGTGCCCCAAAAGCCGCATTCGGGGAGCAGCTCCGGTGTAAAATAGGGCTTCACTTCAGGCGCAGACGTGCCTAAGGGAGGGCATGCACCAGGGGACGAAAGCTACCGGATCAGAAGCCTGACGGGCGATTAGGCATCTCATCCTTCCTATCCCTGCGACACGAGAGTTCTCGCCCTTGCCCGGGCAAGGCAGCGCACGACCCTCTGGCGCTTCGAGCCATCTCGTCGGTCGGTTCGTCTCGACTGAGTCCTTCGGCAGCCACGAGCTCAGCGCGTTGCGTCAGGCTGGAAGATCTCCGTGGAGAGACAAACGTGCAGTGCGTTGTCGGTGGACTGGTGCATGTTCGCGGACAGATGAGTTGCCGATGCACCTGAGCTATTTCGAGCAGGCAACCTAACGAGCGCGGAGACTACGCCATGACCGACATCGACCCGGCGGCCGTCGTGAGGGAGAAGCAGGGGCTCAAAGACGCGCTCAGCTACCGCAGTTTGCACCATGATACGGACTTGGTACTCGAGGATACGGAACGGGGCATGTTCGCTGAGGCGAATCGCACTGGTCACGGTTTGTATGGGGTGGCCAGCGAGTTCGTGCTCGACTGCTACTACGAAAGAGGCGCGCTGGAGCCTCTCGTCAAAGCGTACAGCGGCCAACCTTACCGGGTCGCGGCAAGGTTCGATCGTCTGCTCCAACGTCTCGAGGAGGCGCAGCGCTTCGATCTGATCGAGCGCTTCTGGACGTCGGTCACTCGGCTGACCCGCGCGGAGTTCTTCTATCAGCGGCCCCGGCGTGACCACGGCGATCACGCCGGGGCCGAGGAATTCAAAAACTACGCTCTGGAAGCCTACGCGCAGGGCATCCATTGGCTGACCAGGCTCGATCGCCTCGACGCGGCCAGGCGGATGACCGAGGAGCGGAACGCGCTGCGCGACGAGCGCTGGCCCTCCCTGCCAGCTCCTTCGGACCTTCGCCGGATCGACGAGCCGCTCTTCTGGGAGCTGATCGCGAAGGCGCGGTCACACGCGCCGACGACGCTCGAACAGCTTGCTGCCCTCGGCGAGTCGTTGCGCGCCTTCGCAGCCGCCGAGATCAAGCGGTTTGGGTCGCTCTATACCAGAATCATGAAACAGCTTTACCACTGGAATGTGTGGGCCCTCGCCTACGCCGCCCGCGGCGGTTGCTCGGACGCGGCGTTCGAGGCATTCCGAACGTGGTTGATCCTGCAGGGCGATCCGGCCCTTGTCGCGCTGGCCGTCACCGACCCCACCCGAGCCGCCGAACGTGTCCCGCCCGAGCCCGATCTTCCGGATGGACACTGTGTGCCGATGATCGAAGAGGCCTACTTTCTCCGGAAGGGCTCATCGCTCGCACTGCCATCGATCGATCTCGACGAGCCGAGGGGCAAGGAGTGGACCGAGGCGGCGTTTGCAGCGATTTATCCGCAACTCGTAAGGCACTATGCGTCCGTGACAGAGCTCTAGCGCATGTCACCCGCGCTGCGCGCAAAGGCCAGCATCGGGATGCCGGATGTCGATTTTCGCTTTTCACGTTCGACGCCACGGTGTAGTCGACTCCAGCGGAGACATCAATGAAGATCACCGTCGAGAAAGTCGTGCGAGCCCGGCTCGAGGCCGTGTGGGATGCCTGGAACAGCCCGGCCGACATCAAGCAGTGGGACACCGTCCAGGACGACTTGGCTCCCGGGAGGCGTTCGGGGAAATCGACGAACACGGCAGGTTTGGCCGACTGCCGCATCGTGCAAGTCCGACGATGACGTCCCCAGGGGCCCGATCTCAGTTTCCCTTATCGCCGTATCTCGGGATTTACTCCTCCATCGAGCGCATCATCTCGTCCTAAGATGTGGCATGACAATATGTTGGCAAGCTCATGGGTTAGATACATGCGAGAGCCTTGGCGATGCTTACCAAGCGGCGGTGCGGAACTTTCCTGTCGGCGACGTGGTCGAACATAGAGAACATGGGGGCTCAAGATGCGAGTCTATGCAATCGCTACACTGCTTTGGGCGTGGGCACTGGTTGCGACCTGCAGTGCCCAGTATCGTCCATGGCAAGTACCCAAAGGCGCCTCGGTCCGGGGTGAGACTCTGATAAGCGTAGTCGTGCCCGAGTTTTCAATCCAGGCCCTTAGACTCTCCGAGGCGTTCAAGCACTTGTCGGAAACCTTTGGCCTGCGTTTCGGCGTCAGCATCACGGTCGCTAACGAATTCAGAGAACCTGTCATTAACATCTCAGCAAAATCGATAGCGCTCAGGGAGTTGATCGATCGGTTTGTGCGAGACACGCAGTTTAAGGAGTGCGAGTGGACTTTGGATGGCAGCCAAGCGGATTCCATTCGGGTCTTTTTGGGCCGCGATTCCGGTAATAATCCATTATTTGCCCGAATCCCATTCTGGAAGGCACCGACCGGATACTATCCCGAAAACGTCATGAGGAACCTCTTGCATCTGATCCCAGAACTAAGGGAGCTTATCTATGGACAAACTCGAGGCCGCGTAGGAAGTTCCGCTCCGGTACACTACGGCTGTGAGCTTGTCTATTCTGTTCAAAATGCGACTGTTTACGAAATCCTCACGCAGTTGTCGCGTATATCGGGTAAGAGTTGGATATTTGTGCACGTGGAGAACGATCCCTCAAAATCGCGGATACTGATCTTCTGAAGGTTCCCCGGTTACCGTGTGACGCCTCCCTGGATACAAGGGAATTCAAGGCAGACAAATGCAGAAGGCAATTTCGACCTCATTCCTCGGCACCTTCCAATTCGTAATGCTTTTCATCGTGTTGTTGACTCTTATAGGCAGACTGCTCGTTCTGATCGACTACGAGGTAGACTGGGATGCCTCGGTTTTTTTGAAGGCACGGAGGGGGCCGACTGTTGATTCCCCTCGCATCCCTGAAAACGCCTTCAAGCTTGCGGTGCATCGGCTTAGGAATCCCGGGTGGAACAATCCCCTCAGCGTTTTCGTCGTTATGACAAAGAACCGAGAGATCTACCTTGATGGCAAGGCTGTAGCGCCCGAATGGTTGCGGGATGAGCTTAGAAAATCGCAAACGCGGAGCGATATTCCCTATGTTCTCTACCTCGATGCCGACGCAAGCGTGCCATATGGAGAGGTCGAACAGGTTCTGAAGGTGGCCAGCAGTCTCGGTTTTGTTCGCTATATGCTGGTGGCGCGCCTTTATGAAAGCCCGCGTTGACCCTGGGGTGCGAGGACGACTCCCACGAAGTCGGCTTCGCGGACATCACGGGTCGGTACTGATGACAGGATCCCCACCGGTGCCCCCGGGACTGCACCAGAATTCAATTCTCTTGGTAGTCAGATCGGTTGAGTCGACGCGATTTCCGGGCGTACACTGACCTCGGCTTTACTGAGGCAAACCCATGCTATTCGCTGCGCTAAGCCTGGTCTTTTTCAACTACTTACCACAGATAAGCAGCCAGCCCGGTCCGCTCGAAGTTAGCATCCGGCCCGAAAAGCCCGTCTACCTTCTCGGCGAGCCGGTTTTTCTGAGGATTGAGGTCCTCAACATCAGCAGTGACCCTGTCGTTGTTGACAACCGCTTCGGTGCGCCATGCGGCGAACCTGAGATCGTCGAGGTGATCGGAGCAAGGCGGAGGCCGGGGACTCGCACACCAACGTGTTCCGGCGGAAGAGGCGCGAGCTGCGGTTTCAGCCTCCTCGAACTGCAGCCCGGCGAGAAGCGTACCCAGCGCATGCTGTTGGATCGTCTCTTCGACCTCCCATGCGATTTCGCCGTACAGTGCCGGTTTACCCAGACAACGAACACTTCCAAGCCGTTGCATCGGTGGAAGCCAGATCTGAGTTCCGCTTCACCCTTATACCGGCCAGCGAAGATGAACTGAAAGCAGCCTTCGAACAGTACGTTCGAAAGCTGGAATCGACAAGCGATCCCGACGCTGTAGCTGCGATCACAGTGGTGGCCCCGCGCTTTCTGGAACCCATGGTTCTGCAACTGGCCGAGAACCCCCGCACGGCAGGCCCAGCGGTTGCAGGTCTTGGTTCCCTGAACACCATTGGCGCGAGAGAGAAACTTGCCGAACTGGCCGAGCAGTCCAAACAGGAACATGTCCGGCAGGACGCCATAGCGGCGCTTGCGGCCACACGAGAAACAGCAGTACTGCCCTTACTGATGCGGATTGCCAGAACTGGCCCGACGAGGGACCGGGAGTTGGCTCTATGGCACATGGGCATTCTCGGCCAAGCCGCGGTCCCGTTCCTGGCGTCCGTGGCGCGAGGCAGCGATGTAGGGCTTCGAATCGCCGCTATTCGCGGGCTTGGCGCGAGCGGAAGCCGTTCTGCAGTTCCGATCTTGATTGACTTGTTGCGGCCACCGGGCGGTCAGATGGCGTCCGATGCCCGGGTCGCTCTGTCGCAACTGACTCATTTCTCGACAGGTGGAAACGTCAGTAGTACGGAACCCGACGAATGGAGCCGTTGGCACAATTGGTGGGTGCTGCATGGTGCAATAGCCCAGATATTCGACACAAATCACTGCTCAGTGCCCGAACCTCTTCCGTAAGCGTCCTGTCGCGTGATGAGGCTCTGCTCGCCTTAGTCATGATCGGCACTTACCGCTGATGTTTTCATAGTTCCCTCGAAGTCGCCATCTGAGAAATCAGCAGGACCGACAACAAATTCAGGCGTTTTCGTCCTGATCCTCGGTGCTGATATCCTGGATTTCGGGCTGATCTCCCCCAATACATTGCTGATAAAGTTCGAGACCCTTTGCAAAATCGACCTCTTGGACGAGGACGGCGTTCGGACTGGCCGTGAAAGGCCCGGCACCCGCATTAAACAAGTTTATATTGGATCTCGCTGAAAACTTGTTTTTCGACAGGAGCAAGCACTATACCTATAGAGACGGCGATGTTGGGGGATTCGACCAAGCATTTGTGCAATACTTGGCGAGCAACGGTAGAACGGAAAATCTGCGACTGCTGGAGCGAATAATCAGCGCGACCGATAACGAGAGAATAGCTGAAAGCGGTTTGGAAGGGCTTGCAAAGTACGGCGATGAGGTCAGCATAAGGTTTTTGTTCCATTTTTGCAGAATGCGCAAAATGGATTGCCAGTATTCAATTTCACAAATCCGAGCTAGACTGAAACCCGGGAAATGACGCTCCGACAAACACTTATCTCCGTCACCGGTCCCCCAACTCCCCGGAAGTTGCGTTAACGGAGATCACGGAGATCTTACAATGCGCATGATGAACCGCCGCACCTTTATGAAGAGAGCCGCACACCTTCCAGCCGGATTGGCGGCTGGCAGTATTCTGCCAGACCTGGCCGGTCCCGCGAACGCCCAGGAATCCGGAGACGTTACCGCCGCCATCCCCATGCCCATTCAGGTAGTCATCGACGATGTGGGCTGGTGGAATGGGCACAACGGAAGCCAGCAGCAGGAGCCCTTCCGCACCGGGATCGCGCGCAATCACGTACCCGAGGACTATCAGGCCATCGTGGACCTGGGCCGCGCCCTGAACATACGGCCCCAGGCCGCCATGATCCTGTGCGAGTGGGACCGCAAGGACATTCTGCGCAAGCTCCCCACCGCCACCTGGATGGGCGCCAACTGGGACAACTCGAAATGGGTCGGTCCCTGGATGGACAAGGCCGCCGACATCATCCGGAATAACCGCGCCCATTACGAGCTGACCATGCACGGCGTGGGGCACGAGTACTGGACGGACGGGAAATTCACGCGCGCCGAATGGGCCGAGCGTAACGGCACCATGCGCCCGCTCGATCAGGTGGAGGCCCACCTGGATGCCTACGCGGAGCTGCTCGAGCAGAACCAGCTCGGGCCCTTCCCGACCGCCTGGGTGCCCTGCGCCTTCTACCACGGCTTCGGCCCCATCGGCGAGAGCAAGATCAGCGCCGCCGAAGTGGTGAAGAAGCGCGGCATTGTCTACATCAATACCCCATTCAGCACCATGGCTAACCGGGAGGGAGTGCAATACGGCTTGTTCGGCTTCGACGCCGGCGTGATCACGGTAAACCGCGGCGAGGATGCACTGGGATGGACCTCCGCAGGGGTGGCGCCCACCCACGCCGTGCGCGGGCCCACGTGCGGCATGCACTGGCCCAACGTTCTGCACCCGGATCCCCAGCGCAACTCAGAGACCGTAGACGGCTGGGTGCGCTTCCTGCGGCCCTTCAACGACCGCGTGGATGCCATGCTGGCGCCGGATTCCCTGTTCTTCCGCAATCAGCTCGTGCACAACGTCTGCACGCCGCTGACCATGGCGGAGCGCACCGTCCGGCTCGATTTCACCAAGGTGGACGGCATGCCCGGCACGCTGGGCCGGAAGGAACTGACCTTGCGGTTCAAGAGCCCGGCCCCGTTGCAGCTCCAGTCCACGACCATCAAGGTGGCATCGCAGAACGCCGAGAAGAAGGACGGCTTCATTCTGTCCACGGTGCGGCTGGAACGGATCCCCGGACAGGCGCAGGCCGAGCTGACCTTCGCGCGCTAGCGCTGGCGGTCTCCGCCGCCGGTGCCGTTTCTTGGGTGGCCTTGCTGTTTTGGCAGATCCGCCCGGCTTAGTTCGACCAAATTGCCGTCCCGCCGTTATAGGGCTGGAGTCGGTGGTCACTTCCCAGATCGCCGTTTGTGGTTCGCCAGAGTTCAAGAAGCCTATAACCATATGAGGGCATAACAGTTGCAGTGACGTGGATAGCCGCCGGTTAGAGGGCCATATACTCAAGAACAACAGGGGCGAACCTATGCGCCACTGCCCGCTCGTTATCAAAGCCGGATTCTTTCTTGCGCTGGCTCCAGCTGGCACTGTTTGCTGCCATGCCGCTCAGACCCATGCGTCGGTACACTGGCCTCCTATTGTTCCCAAATTCGACGAGGATCGACATCCGAGGGAGACTGTAAACTGATGGCGCTGACAGTTTTGAGCTGGAGGCGCTGAGCGGATTCGAACCGCTTCATATGCTTCATATCTTGTTGACTTGGAAAGCTGGACGATGATCTGTTAAAGTTGCGGTAAGACAGTTTCGACCCATTTAAACGCCCCCCACACATTTTGTGTTTCCAGGAGGACGACAAATGTCGAATCATTTTACCGGTCTTTCGCTTGGTCCGCCGATGGGTGACCAGAGACTCGATCTTTGCGATCTCTATGCATTCCAGCAGCCCAACGATCCGACGCGGACCGTAATCATCCTCAACGCAAACCCGAATGCCGATGCACTCCACCCCGAAGCGATCTACCGCCTGAACATCGACAACGACGGCGACTACCTTACCGACATCGCGTTCAGCTACGTGTTCTCCGAGCCGCAGAACGGCAGGCAGAAAGTCGACGTATTCATGGCAAAGGGGACAGAGTCCCGCTCGGCAGAAGCCGTCGGGACGAAGATCATCTCGAACGGAGAAGTCTCGTTCGGGCCCAAGCCCAACATCATGACAGCGGGCAACATCAGATTCTTTGCCGGCAGCCGCAGCGACGCCTTCTTTTTCGACTTCGACGGCATCAAGAATCTTTTCGATACGCGAGGCAAGCGGAATTTCACCGAGCCTCACCTGGGCGGCAAATCGCCATGGACCGGCGTCGATTCGAATACCGAAGCGAACGTGTTCTCGATGGTGATCGAGTTGCCGACGAGCGACCTGGCGCCAAGACCTGAGATCCACGTATGGGGGCGGTGCAGCGTGCGGCGCGACGGCAAGCTAATCCACGTCGATCGCGCGGGACATCCGAGCGTCAGCAGTTTCTTCAATACTGACGATACCAAAGAGGAATACAACGCCAGCGAGCCGGTGAACGATCGCAAGAGATGGCTCGATCAATTCGTGCATCTGATGGGCCACACAGGCAACTACACGCGCGAGGAAGCAATCGCCGCGATCGACAAGGAGCGCACACTGCCCGACGTGTTAAGCTTCGATCCAACCAAGCCAGCGAAGTATCCGAATGGACGCGTTTTTTCGGACGACGTGATCGACTACCGCCTCGCATTCCTGACGAAGGGGCAGTGTCCGCCGAGCGGTCTCAGACCGCACACTGACGTACTGAGGGAGTTTCCGTATCTCGGCACGCCACATCAGAAGAAAAGTTCGTCTGAATCTCCTTCCAAATCTTCAGAGGAGAAAGTAAGGGTTTGAGGCATCCGCGTCAGTAGATCCGCCGCTCGGAAAGGTGAAATCTCCCCCCGAAATTATCTAGTGTGTGCTTGGCTTGACTTAGTAGGGGTGTGGCCAGCGCTCTGTCATAGCTAGCACACACAGCCGATTGCACCCTAAGTGCCATGGGCGACGAACGAAAGGATAATTATGAAGCACCAGAGAATTCTGTGGGTTCTGCTCTGTTTCATAACCGGCACGGCGATGGCTCAGCAGCCTGAGGTCGTGTCGCTCATGTCGAAAGATCTGTTGGACATTCCCGGCAAGGAAGTTCTGATGATCACAGTGGAATATGCGCCCGGCGGATCGGATCCTATCCACCGACACAATGCATATGCATTCGTTTACGTGCTGGAGGGCTCCGTTGTAATGCAGCTGAAAGGAGGAAAACAAGTGACGCTGACACCAGGACAGACCTTTTATGAAGGCTCCGACGATGTTCATATCGTTGGCCGGAACGCAAGCAGTACCAAGCCGGCAAAATTCCTCGTGTTCTTGGTCAAGCAGAAGGGCGCTCCGGCGCTAGTGCCAGTAAAGTGACTGCCCAGAATGCCCCCCCAGGCAAAACCGAGCCAAAGGGCAACCAACTAAGGAGGTTAGTCATGAGTATGAAGATTGTTGTGATTGGTGGAACCGGGCTGATCGGTTCAAAGGTCGTCGAAAAGCTGAGGGTACACGGCCATGAGGCTGTCGCAGCCGCGCCCGATACGGGGGTCAATACACTCACCGGTGAGGGATTAGCCGACGTTCTCAAAAACGCCTCGGTCGTCATCGATGTGTCGAATTCGCCCTCGTTTGAGGAGAAGGCGGTGATGGAATTCTTCCGAACGTCCACCGGGAACCTGCTCGCCTATGACGCCAAGGCGGGCGTGCGGCATCACGTCGCACTATCGGTGGTGGGAACGGATCGACTGCAAGAGAGCGCATACATCCGCGCTAAAATCGCGCAGGAGAAGCTCATCAAGGAGTCCGGGATTCCGTACTCGATCGTCCACGCCACGCAGTTCTTCGAATTTGTGAAGCAGATCGCCGATGAGGCAACCGATGGGAACCAGGTTCGCCTGCCGCCCGTGTTCATCCAACCCATTGCCGCCGAGGATGTAGCCACCGCGGTCGTGAAGGTAGCGGTTGGCACACCGCTGAACGGCATGGTGGAAGTGGCGGGGCCGCAGCGATTCCGCTTCGACGAGTTTATCCGGCAGGGTCTCCGCGCTCGCAATGATCCGCGCGAAGTGGTCGTCGACCCGAATGCGCGATATTTCGGCGCGAAACTGAGCGAACTGACCCTGGTTGCGTCCGGCGAGGCGCACATAGGTGAGATTCGCTTCGAGGATTGGCTTAGCCCGTCGATGTCCCAGAAGTAGTATGGATAGGCGGGAGCAGCGGCCTCATCCGTGGCGAGGATTCCGGATCCGCCCGCCGTTGCCCGCCGTGCGTGCCCTTCCTCGTAAATTCTCTGCCTGAGCACGGGTGGGGTCGCGCCCTCCCTGACGATCTCCCGCATACAGAACCTGAATCCCCCCGTGTCTCACCCGGCCTATTGCGGAGATTCGGCTCATCTCCATGTAGCCATCGATATCAAGGTCGGCAGAGAACGTGTCACCGTGCTGCGTTATTCTTAATACATAGACCACACAACTACTCTCGCTACGAGCGAGCGATGGCCAGCATCCGGCAAATTCCCATTGACCAACCCAGAATCCTCATGATGCTCCCCAAAACTCGCGATCGAGGAAGTCCTATGAAAGGGGATGTCAAGGACAGTTTTCCTCCTTCCACGGTGGGCAACAGCATCTCGCATTACGGATCATCGAAGAACTCGGCAAGGGAATGGGCGAAGTCCACCCTGGCTCCTTTCTACGTGTAGTGGTACGGGGCTTTTCCGTATCCTACCCTTCCGGGCAGATTTCGCTTTGGCCGTTCTTGAAGCTGTGAAATCATGGAACCTGGCGCGAGCGCTGACCTTTCTCTCCTTGCCGAGCAGCATCACCGTTCAGCGGCGTGGCTTAGTGTGTGCGCGGAGCGAGTCATGGCCAATAACGCGGTCGCCGAACAACCCCGGGAATCGCAGCTGGTGCGATCGACCATTTCACAAACACCCACACTGCTCTTTGTCCTTGCGGCGACAGCGATCTTCGCGGCTGAAACCGGGCTCATGCTGGTGCTCGCGATCTTTCATGAGCAATTGACGGTGTGGCAACAGGCCCTGATTGACTCGCTGCTGCTGATCCTGGTGCTGTTTCCTCTTTTGTATCTCTTGTATCTGTTCACGTTTCGTCCGATGCGACTGCATAACGCGGAACTACTCCAGTTCGGAAAGCATCTGGAAGAACAGATGGCTGAGCGCCGGGAAGCTGAAGCAGCCTTGCGGCAATCTGAAAAACAGCTGCACCTGCTGTCGGCGCAGCTTCTGACGGTGCAAGAAAAGGAGAGGCAACGCGTCTCGCGCGAACTGCATGAGGATTTAGGTCAGTCTCTGATTGTGCTGAAACTGCGGCTGAGACTGCTGGAAAGCGTCATTAACCAAGATCAGTCCGCCGCCCAGCACGAGTTACGGGGCGCGTCGGAGCAAATCGACAACATGGTTCGGCATATCCGACGTCTGTCGCGCGATCTGAGCCCCGCGATTCTTGAAGATCTGGGATTCACTACTGCTGCACGCCGACTTGTTGCCAACCTCGCCGGGGACTCCGGTCTGGACACGACTGTGACAATCGACGATGACGTCGACCTTTTCCTCAAAGGGGCCGAGGGGATTCTCACATACCGAATCCTCCAGGAGGCTCTGGAAAACATCCAGAACCACGCGGAAGCAGGCCATCTGTCGGTTTCCGTTAAGGAAAGCGAGTGCGAACTCTCGCTTGTCGTCGAGGACGATGGCAAAGGCTTCGATGCCAACCGGGAGGAAGACCGTGGGTTGGGGCTGGCAACGATGTACGAGCGAGCCCGGATGCTGAACAGCTCGCTGGATTTGTGGAGTGAGCCCGGCACAGGGACCAGGATAACGCTCAAAATTCCAAGGCGACGCGATACCTGCACGCGTATGGTCGACGGATAACAACAAGCTGCATTGTTTTATACCTTCACGAATGATCCGGGTTAGGGAACGGTGCCTCGCACGGCCCACACGCGTGCCCGAAGCTTCAGCCCTGCCCGAGCATCCGGTCCGGTCAACGCCGCTTTGAGTCTGTCCCGCAGCGCTAGTCTGCGATCCTTCGTTAGACTTGCCACGTAAGCACCAGCCGGTCCCTGTTTCTCCAGGAATGGATTCCAATAGTCCTCAAAAGACCTGAACTCCATCACGATTTCCAGTCGCTTCTCCTCGATATTCCGAAGTCCGGCGGCTTCCCATAGCGAGCGAAGTTCGCCGGCACGGCAAAGGGGCATGTGTCTTTCATCCAGCCGTTCCGCAGTCGAATCCACTGCAACGGCTGCATCCCAGAAGATGCGAAGCATCTGCATGCCCTCACCGTAATCCCAGACGGCGGCCGATATACTTCCCCCCCGGCGTGTAACGCGGCGCAGTTCTGCAACAGCCTTCCGGGCATCGGGAATAAAGTTGAAAACCAGAAGCGACACCGTCGCATCAAACGTGGAATCCGGAAAGGTCAAGCTCTGTGCATCTCCCACCTGATAGGTTATGGCAGCCCCGGTGCTCCGGGCCTGTGCGCAAGACACGTACTCCGGCGACGGGTCGATCCCATTCACCCGGCAGTGAGGCCTCAGCGATACGATAGTTGAGGCCAGCGCTCCGGTGCCGCAACCGACATCGAGGACACGGTTACCGTCATGAATGCGTGCGAAATCAACATACTGCGGGGCGACGAGCCTGCTCCAGCGTCCCATGAACCGTTCGTACGAATCGGCGTCTGCAAACATTCCAGTCTGGTTTTCCGGGAGTTTTCCTATCTGCATCATTCCAATCAAAACGACGCACAACACGTCCTTGGCTAACATTGGTGTTAATATACCTTATACACGCGGCAATGCTACCCCACCATGCGCCCGTCAAGTGGATGTAACCGGCTAATCGGACAAGCGCAATCTCTCCCGATCGTCCCGATATGGGAAGTAATTTTCCTGTCACGAGGCGCTTCGCCCAAGCACGAGGCGGTCGTGTCGCCTGACACTAGACGACCGCCTGCTTACATTCGCCTGGATTCCATCGACCGGCGGAAGGCCATTGGCATGCGACTATTGGCACGAAACTATGACGCTCACCCAGGGGCGGGGCTGCCGGTCAGGTTCCGAGGTCGGCCAATTCCGGGGTGCAGCATACGGTTCTGGACTTGCCAGCCGGGGCGGCGGGCTCGGCGGAGCCAGATGCGGTGTCGCCGAAGTACTGGCAAGAGGCGCAATTGCCAGAGGTCCCAGCTTCTTGCCCTTCCGCCATGCCCTGATCGCGGGTATCATTAATGCAAGAGAGGAAATTCCTATCAGTCGGAACTCGGTGCCGCCCGGTCAACCGCGGGGGTCTGCACCGGGCAGACCAATACGAAAGGGAGGATGACATGAACTCAGTGGCCAAGGTGTCGGAGATCAGCGCGCGCTCGGACAAGAGTTTCGATGACGCCATCAAAGTGGGGCTGAACCGGGCCAACAAGACGCTGCGCGGCATCAGCTCAGCCTGGGTCAAGGAGCAGCGGGTGGACGTCGAGAACGGCCAGATCAAAGGCTACCAGGTGAACCTGCTGGTGACCTTCGTGCTGGACGACTAGGCCGGCACGGCAGCGCCCGGACGCGACTCGATGCGCTCCGCGCTGAGGCGGCTCCGGGCGCGCCGATCGTTCCGGTGCTGGTGGTGTCCGCGAGCGCCGGCAAGAGCGCGCGGGGATACCGTCGCGATCCCAACATGTTTGAGGGCGGCATCCACGCGATGCTCGTCGATTCGGCGGCGAGCTTCCTCACAGGGATCGGGCCGTGGCCGCTGTGAAATGGCGCGCCTTCAGGTGCCCGCCCGGGTTCTTGACCCGCGCATAATCCGAACGGCGAAACCGATCAGGACGCCGGTCAGCACCGAGGCGAGCGATGCTACCGGCGCAGCTTCCCGGCGGCGCGGGGCGGGTTGCGTGCGATGGTGCATGCCCTGTTCCGCGCGTTTCTCTCCCGTGACGCGGACGGCATCTTCGGCGGGTTCGATGCGAGACCCGTAACGCCGGGCGTAGACCTGGGTGAACTCCGCTCCCAGGAAAAATATCTGCGCTGAATAATAGACCCAGACGAGCACCAGGACGAGGGCACCCGCCGCGCCGTACGCCGAGGCCATGCTGCTGGTTCCGAGGTAGAACCCGATCAGGAACTTCCCGATGGCGAACAGAAATGCCGTCAGGGCGGCGCCGATCCATACGTCGCGCCAGGCAATCTTCACGTCGGGCAGGAACTTGTACATCATCGCAAACAGAAGCGTGACGATCCCAATGGACACGATGAAATTGACCCCGTGGGCAAGCGCCTGGGTCCCGGGCAGTATGGTATGGAAGAAGCTGCCCATGCTGGCCAGCGCAGCACTGAGGGCCAGCGACACCAGCAACAGAAAGCCGATCCCGAGCACCATGGTGAGAGACAGGAACCGGTCTCTTACATAAGAGACAACGCCGGACCTGGGTTTCTCCTCAACCTCCCAGATCGTGTTCAGCGCCCCATGCAGCTCGCTGAAGACACCGGTGGCCCCAAACAGCAGCGCGATAACCCCGAAGACCGTCGCCAGGATCCCGGAACTCTGTTTGCCGGCATTCGCAATCATCTCCTGAATCGCCGAAGCTCCCTGATCGCCGACCAGCCCCCGGATCTGTTGATCGATGCCGCCGCGTGCCGCCTCCTGGCCAAAGAACAGGCCGACGATGGCAATCGTAATCACGAGCAGCGGCGCGATGGAGAAAATGGTGTAGTAGGCGAGGGCCGCTGCCAGCCTGGATGCCTTGTCGGCGCTCCACTCCGAGTAGGTCTCTTTCAGGAGCGGCCAAATCGATTTGAGTTTCATATCGCGTTCTACCTCGGTCTCCTCCATGCAACCGCCGTGCCGGAACAACGCGAAGCGCCCAGGCTGTTTTATGTGAGGGGGGGCCGGATCCGGCCCGTCCGATGCCGTGATAACAGGGAACGCCTCACCGGTGCGGGTGGCCAAGCGGGCGTAACCTGTCAATCGGCAGGCCTTTCCGCCCTGGAAGACCGGGCTGCGGCCCGGTGCGCTCCCTTGCATTCATGGGACAAAAATGCAAGAATGTGCCCGCTCGTTGCGTCCCCATCGTCTAGTTGGCCCAGGACACCGCGCTTTCAATGCGGCAACACGGGTTCGAATCCCGTTGGGGACGCCAGCTGTTCTCAATCAGTCCACAAAACCTCCGCCAAGCCCCCCCCACGGCATCGGCCAGGAACTGTTTCGAAAGGTGCTAATAGCGCGCGGCCTTCGCAGGTCCTTCTGACCGAGCAATAGCGCCACGGTGCGCATGTCGGCGCCCTTGCCAGGTCCAAGTCAGCCAGCGTGGCTTGAGACTCTCAAATGAAATCAATGGGGCATGGCTGCGACCCCCGGCCAGACCGAGCTATTTCAACTCAACCAGAACCAGCTCAAAAGGCTTGCCCCCCATATTTTCGGGCAGGTGTGTCTCTTTGTCCGCCCATTGCGCCTGCCTCGCTTTGATGTTCGTCACGCTCGTCTTGCCGTCCGGAAGAGTGAATTTCGTTGATCCGTCGGTCAGAAATACGGCGACGTTGGCAGGATGTGAATGCATCACCGACTTTTCGTTCGGTCCATATTTCACTCGCAGGATGCGGACCCGGTCATTCTGGAATTCAACCTGGTAATGTTTTGGGTCCACTTTGACGGAATCTTCGGATGCCGGGATGGTCGTCATCGCGGCAGGCGGTTCCTTCTTCAGTTCCACTTGAACAATTTCGCCCCGCTTGTCACCCAGACTCTCGCTGGAGTGTTTTTCCGGATCGCTCCACCTTGCTTGACCGGCCTTGCTCTCGACGTCCCTTGTTTTTCCGTCGGGAGCGGTATAGCGGGTGTTGCCGGCATCCAGCGAAACACTTACCACAGCCGGGTGCTCATGCATGGCGACTTTTTCGTGAGGACTGACGGTCCAATGCAAAACGCGCACGTACTCATTTTCAAACGCGACTCTGCATTGCTTGGCCGCTACCTTCGCGGGGTCCTGGCCGAGAGCCGGGACGGACGCGAGACCTAACAAACCAAACAGCATCAAAGCCCTACGCATAGGCTGTCTCCTTTCGAGACGCGAAAACCATGGGTCGGCGTAAACCTGTTTTAATTCGACTCTGTTCAGTAAGTTCACGGACGTCGATCTCTTCAGGTCCAGACACCTGCAATCGCCGCCATGATGAGGGGGGGAGGCTGCGCCTGAGGGGGTCAGCAGCACCTTAGGGGGGAAAGCAACCCGAGCGGCTCGCGGTTTCCTTAGGCAAACAGGTGAAATGCGCGTTTGCTGTCCGTCTGGAACCGGCCTACGGATTTAGATAGAGTTATGTGAACTTCCCGACGGAAAGTATTCTACATGAAAAAGATGCCGGGGAGAAGATGGCACGGAGGCGCCCCACTCCAAAGTATGGAGTGCGGTGCCTGGGCCGCCTGGGCACCGCTGTCTGGGTTTGGCCGGATCGGCAGGTGGGTGCGAAAGGTCGGCGCCTGGGCGCCGACCGCAAAGCGGCGTCGAGCCGCCGCACTCCAGAAGCGGGTTAAGGGTCTGTTCGATTGCTCCACCCGGTGCAAACGCTCCTACCCTCACCGCATCGGAGATCGAATCCTCTGCGGGCCACCTCGGAGACTCGGGCGCAAAGACGCGACTCATAGATAACATACCGGGGCGCTCGCTCCCATAATTGCTGCAATTTCGGCGGGATTCTGTAGAATCGGGCTGCGAGGTACACATCCATGACAATGCGACAAGTAGGTATCTGCGCGCTCTTGGCCGTTGGCCTCAGCGCCTGCGCCACCAGGCCTGCGCCGGATCTGGTGGTTTACGGCGGTAAAATCGTCACGGTGGACGGGAATTCCCGGATTGCGGAGGCTATGGCGCTGAAGGGGGACCGCATTCTAGCGGTAGGAGCCAGCGCCGACATCCTGGACATGGCGGGCTCCGCGACCCAGCGTCTCGACCTGAAGGGCCAGACCGTATTGCCGGGCCTCATCGATTCGCATTCTCACGCCGCCGCCGCAGCCATCTACGAATTCGATCATACGGTTCCCGACATGGAAACCATCGACGACGTCCTGCGCTACGTGAAGGCGCGGGCAGACGCGCTCCGCGAAGGGGAGTGGGTTTCGCTGTCGCAGGTCTTCATCACGCGCCTGCGTGACCAGCGTTACCCGACGCGGGAGGAACTGGACCGCGCTGCGCCGAAGAACCCTGTCGCGTTCAGAACCGGCCCGGATGCTTCGCTGAACACGATGGCCCTCAAGCTCTGCGGCATCGACCGGAGTTTCAAGCCCGCCGGCGGCGAACCGTGCCGCATCGAGCGTAACCCGCGCAGCGGCGAGCCCACCGGGATCCTGCGCAGCTGCGCCGGCTACCTCAAATACAAGACGAGCGAAAAGGTCCCGACGGCCGACGACCGGCGCAACCGGCTCAAACTCCTCCTGGCCGACTACAACTCGGTCGGCATCACCGGAATCGTCGAGGGGGACGCCGAGGACGAGGAGGTGGAGATCTATCGGCAACTGAAGGACCGGGGAGAGCTGACGTGCCGCACTTTCCTCGCCCTCCACGTCGATGCGCAGCAGCCGCTGGAGAAAATCGAAGCGCGCATCCGTCAGGCCGCCGCTCACCCGCTGCACCAGCACGACAGCATGCTGTGGCTGCGCGGCATCAAGGCCTACCTGGACGGTGGCATGCTCACCGGCAGCGCCTACATGGGGCAGCCGTGGGGGGTCTCTAAAGTGTATTCCATCGACGACCCGGCATACCGCGGCATGCGCTTTATCGATCCCGAGCGGCTTTACCGGATCGCCAGGGCGGCGCTCGAAAACGACTTTCAGTTCACTGCCCACTCGGTCGGCGACGGCGCCGTGGCATCACTCGTCGAGGCATACGAGCGGATAAACAAGGACCTGCCCGTGCGCGACCGGCGGCCCAACATCACGCACGCCAACTTCATTGCGCCGGAAACCATCCAGAAGATGAAAGCGCTCGGTGTCGTGGCCAACATGCAGCCCGTCTGGCTCTATATGGATGGCGCCACGCTCCTGAAACACTTCGGTGCCGAACGGCTGTCGATCTTCCAGCCGTACCGCTCCCTCTTTGACAACGGCGTTGTCGTGGGCGGCGGATCGGACCACATGCAGAAGGTCGGAAGTTTCCGCTCCATTAATCCCTATAACCCTTTCCTCGGGATGTGGACCGCGGTGAGCCGCAGGCCGCGCTGGATGGAGGGGACTCTCCACAGCGAACAGTCGATCTCGCGCGAGCAAGCCCTCAGGCTCTACACGACAAACAATGCCTGGCTCACCTTCGAGGAGAAGGAAAAGGGATCGCTCGAACCCGGGAAGCTGGCCGACTTCATAGTCATCGACAGGGATATCCTGACTTGTCCGGAAGACGAGATCAAAGGGATCGAGGTGCAGCGCACCTATCTGGGCGGGAAGCCTGTCTACCCCCGGACGGGGCTCTAGGAGAATGCAGGCGGAGGATACGACTCCGCGGAGCGGTCCATGTCCGTCACATCGATGACCCTGATGCTCGTGGCGCTGCTGGTATCCAGCGGGCCGGTCGCGGCGCAACCTGAGCGGACCGCTCCACTCCCCGAGTGGCTGCAAGCCCTTCAACCCGTCACGGGGGAATTCCCGGTCCGCCCGGGGCACCCACGGCTCTACCTTATGCCCGAGGAGTTGCCGCTCATCCGGCAACGCATCGTCGCCACTCACACGGACGAGTGGGGGAAGGTGCTGCGGGCGAAGGACAGCTCCGACCTGACGGCGCGGATGCTGGCCAACGCCTTCGATTATCAGATGCGCGCGGACCGCGACGCGGCGAGGAAGGCGATCGATGCCGCCCTCGAGTTGGCCGGCGGTGCGGTGCGGGCCGATGACGACCTGCAGGCTGCCTACCGCGTGTGGCCGGAGTCGGTCGTTTACGACTGGTGCTATGAGCAGTTTACCCCCGGCGAGCGCACAGCGCTCCTGGGGCTCGTCCGGCGCCAGCTGGAAACGGCGGGCGGGCGCATCCTCCAACAGCAACCTCCGCATGCCGGGCATTTGGTGAATCACCTCGCCGACGCTCACCTGCCGGCGGGGATTGCATTCTATGACGACGACCCGTCCATCTTTGCGCGCGCCCTCACGGTGGCGCGCACCCAACTCGCGGCCAAGAACGTCTTCTACCGCTACGGCGCCTCCAGCCAGGGAAACTCGTACGGGGTGACGCACGTCAACGGCGATTTCCGGCTGCTCGCATTGCTGTACAAGGCCACCGGCGTGGACCTGTTCGCGAAATTCCCCTTCTACCAGGCGTTGGGGTACTACTGGATTTACACGCGGCGGCCCGACGGCCAGTTGCTGCGCAACGGCGACGACTGGCTCGACGACATGCGTCAAAACGACCGGGTGGCGGCTCCTTCCCGCGACGGCGCAAGCCACGTGTGGACGCACCCGTGGTTGAGCGAACTGCTGCTCTATGGCGCAAGCCGCTACGGCGATCGCTACCTGCTCGCGGAATACCTGAAAGTCCGCGACCTCGACCGCGCCTGGACGGCTATCGAGGATATCATCTGGCGCGATGCCCGGCTGCAGCCTGCGCAGGCCAGGTCCCTGCGCCGCGTGCAGTACCTGGGCGGCGCGGTGGGCACTCTCCTGTTCCGGACCGGCTGGGGGATGGACGATGTCGTCGGGATGTTCAAGGCGATGCCCTTGTTCGCCAAGAACCACGACCACCTCGACCGCCTCAGCTTCCAGATTTATTGCCGCGGGGCGCTCGCCCTGGACTCGGGGCTGTACGAGGGGAGCAAGTCGGGATACGACAGCGATCACTGGCTCAACTACATGCAGCGCACCATCGCACACAACTCGCTGTTGATCCGTGACCCGGAAGAGAAACTCGCCTACCGCGGCAAACCGGTCAATATCGACGGTGGCCAGTTCTATCCGGCCGAAGGGGCGAACGCCGACAGGCTGCAGGACATCACCGCTCCCCAGTGGAGGCTCGCCCGGGTGCTCGCCGCCGGTGTCGACCCGATGCAGGAGTACGCCTTCGTGGCGGCTGACGGCACGGCGGGTTATGGGGCCAAGGCCGAATTGGTCCGCCGCACATTCGTGTTTCTCCAGGGGAGGGAAGGCGCCTCGGCTGAGTTCGTGATCGCCGATCGGGTCGTGTCGCGCGCCCCCGGGCACGAGAAAGTCTGGCTACTCCACTCGATGGAAGAGCCAGCGATCGAGGGCGACACCGTCGTCGTGCGCCGAACCCAGGGCCGGAACAGCGGGGGGACGCTGGTCTCGAGGACGCTCTTGCCGGCAGATCCCTTGATCACCGCCATCGGAGGCCCGGGCAAAGAGTACTGGGTCAACGGGACCAACTACGAAACCGTCAAGGGGGGTGACGCCGAGGGCGGGGCCTGGCGTATCGAGGTCGCGCCCCGGGAGGAGCGCAAGAGCATCGACTTCCTGCACGCGCTGCAGGTTTTTCCCGGCCTCCCCGCCTCGGTCGCGCCGGCCACCCTGATCCGCGGACGCAATCTGGCCGGGGCGGAACTGCCGGGCTGGACGGTGGTCCTGCTCGAACCGGGCGCGGCTCGCGCCCCGGTCAGCTTTGTTTCGCGCGCGACAGGGAAGCGCAAACACCTGGTGATCGGGATCGCGCCCCACCGCAAGATGACGATCGGGATTTCGGGGCGCAAAGCGGGCCGCGCGGTCGCGGACGAGACCGGGACGGTGTCATTCGAGACCGTGCAGCACGGGGCGACAAAAATAACGCTGCGTTAGGCTGCCGCCACGCGTGAAACAATCACGGGCCGTTTGCTTCTAATAGACAAAGAGGGGACGCGGAGGGTGAGAATGCAAATCAAACGGATGCGTTTCGCGGCAATAATGGGCCTGACCCTGGCAGCCATGTTCCTGGCCGGCTGCGAACAGAAGACGATCAACCAGATCAAGGCCCAACCGGACCGTTATGCAAATCGCGATGTCGGGATACGCGGCGAAGTCACGGAGAGCTTCTCGATCCTGGGCCGCGGCGCCTATCAGGTCGACGACGGCACCGGGAAACTCTGGGTCGTGTCCGAAAAGGGCGTGCCGCGCAAAGGCTCCCACGTGGCCGTGAAAGGCCGCATCCGCGACGGTTTCGACCTGGGCTCATTCATCAAGCTGCCCGAGAAGATCAGTTCCGGGATGGTGATGGTGGAGGAGTCCCACAAGGCAAAATACTCCCGCTAGCCAGGTGTTTGGAGCCTTGGGATTCTTCGCGGCTTGAAGTCAGTTTCCACCTCGAAGCTCAAAGACTCTCGGCGCGCGCGCCCGCCGCGATCACCTTCTCGTAGTAGCGTTCGTATTGCGGAATGATCCTGGAAGCGCAGAAGCGCGCCTTGGCCCGCTGGCGCGCCTTCTTCCCCATCTCGCGCCGGCACGTCGGGTTCCCGACGATCTCCACCGCGCGCCTCGCCATCTCGTCCACGTGGTAGGGTTCGACCAGAAAACCTACCTCTCCCTCGTCCACAACTTCGGGCAGCCCGCCGACGTTCGACACGACCACGGGCACTTCGCAGGCCATCGCCTCGAGGGCCACGAGCCCGAAGGACTCGTTGTCGCTCGGCAGCAGCAGCAGATCCGCGCAGCCTATGAGTTCCTCGATGTTGTCGCGCTTACCGAGAAAGTGGACCTTCTTCTCGATCCCGTAGCGGTGGGCCAGGTATTCGGCGTTGCCCCGTTCCGGGCCGTCGCCCACCATCAGCAGGGTCGATGGGACCGTGCGCTGAACCCTCTCGAAAATCTCGACCACGTCCGTCGGCCGTTTGACGGGCCGGAAGTTCGACAGGTGGATCAGGATGCTTCTCGCCGGGGGCGGCGAACCGGTCGCGGATTTCCGTAGTTTCCGGCGGCTTGTAGATGTCGCAGTTGACGAAGTTGTAGACGACCTCGATTTCGTTCTTCACGCCGAGTGTGTTGTAGGTGGCGTCCCTGAGGAAGTTGGAGACTGCGGTGACGCCGTCGGACTGCTCGATCGAGAAGCGGGTGATCGGCAGGTAGGACCGGTCGGCCCCGACCAGGGTGATGTCGGTGCCGTGCAGCGTCGTAACCACCGGGAGCCGGCGGGGCTTCATCATCATCTTCGCGAGGTACGCGCTCACGGAGTGCGGGATGGCGTAATGGCAGTGCAGAAGGTCGAGGCCTTCTTGTTCCGCCACCTCGGCCATCTTGGTCGCGAGCGCCAGTGTGTACGGCGGGTGGTCGAACAGCGGGTACGTCGTCACCTCGACCTCGTGGAAGTGGATGTTGGAGTGCGACCTGTCCAGCCGCATGGGTGGGGCATAGCTGATGAAGTGGATCTCGTGTCCTCGGTGGGCGAGTTCCTTGCCCAGTTCCGTTGCGACGATGCCGCTCCCGCCGTAGGTCGGGTAGCACGTGATGCCGATTTTCAAGCGTCCTCCGTTAGAAGAAAGAAGCCGGAAGCCGGAAGCCGGAAGCCGGAAGCCGGGTGCCAGGACGCAACCGGCAAAGCCCGCTGCATGAAGCTCCGCGCTTCACCCGCAGCCCCTGCCGGGCTAGTCGAAGGCCGCACCGATGAGCGCGGCCTGCTGTTTGCGATGCGCGAGCAGGGACCCGGTGGCGGGGCTTGCGCCCTCCGGGCGGCCGGCGTAGCGCACCGAGTGCCCGAAGGGGAGCGTCTGGGCGATCCGGTTACGCACAAAATCCCACGCGCCCATGTTCTGCGGCTCCTCCTGCACCCAGCAGAGCGTATGGGCCCGCCGATAGGAGCCGAGCGCCTGCGACAGGTTCCACTCCGGGTAGGGATACAGCTGTTCGACGCGCACGATCGCGACATCGGCGCTGCGGCGCCGTTCGCGCTCGGCAGCCAGATCGTAGAACACCTTGCCCGAGCAGAGCAGAACCCTTTTTACCGCGTCGCGATCGGCGACGACGGGGTCATCCAGAACCAGGTGGAATTGGCCGCCGGTGAGATCGGCCGCGCGCGACACACTCGACGGGTGTCGCAGCAGGCTCTTGGGTGTCAGCACGACCAGCGGGATGCGCTTGGCGTCGCGCATCTGGCGCCGCAGCAGGTGGAAGTACTGCGCGGGGGTGGTCGGGAGGCAGACGCGCATGTTACTCTCCGCGCAGAGCGACAGGAAGCGCTCCAGCCGCGCGCTCGAGTGCTCCGGCCCCTGCCCCTCGAAGCCGTGGGGCAGCAACATTACGAGATCGCACGGCTGCCGCCACTTCGCTTCCGAACTGGAAATGAAATTGTCGATGATGACCTGGGCGCTGTTGGCGAAGTCGCCGAACTGGGCTTCCCACGCCACGAACGTGAGCGGGTCGGCCACGCTGTAGCCGAATTCGAACCCGAGCACCGCGGCCTCCGACAACGAGCTGTCGAACACTTCGAAATGGGCCTGCTCTGGATGAATATGCTGCAGGGGCGTGTACTGTGCACCGGTGTCGAGATCGCTCAATACGAGGTGGCGCTGGCTGAACGTGCCGCGGGCGGTGTCCTGGCCGCTGATGCGCACGGGTGTGCCCTCGTAGGCCAGGGTGCCGAAGGCGAGGGCCTCCGCATAGGCCCAGTCGATGCCGGGGTCGCCGTCGACAAGCTCCCGGCGCCGGGCAAAGAAATTTCTGAGCTTCGGGTGCAGGCGAAATGCGTCGGGCAGCGTTGTCAGGCCGCGCGCCACCTCGCGCAGTTCCTCGGGGGACACGGCGGTGCCGCCGGTCGGCTGGAATTCGCGCAGTTCCTCTTCGGAGACGGCGAGCGGGACCTCCGGCTCGAAATGCTGGTCCCCTTTCCGGCTTTCCTCGTAGGCCAGCTCGAGCTGCCGCTGGTTTTCGGTCACCCTGCGGTCGATCTCGGCCGCTTCGACAATCCCTTCCCGCGCGAGCTTTTCCGAGTAGAGGGCGAGCACGGAGGGGCGCTCCGCGATCTTGCGGTAGAGCAGCGGCTGGGTGTAACTCGGCTCATCCCCTTCGTTGTGCCCGTGGCGCCGGTAGCAGAAGATATCGACGACCACGTCTTTCCTGAACTGCTGGCGATAGGCATAGGCGAGCGACGCGACGCGGACGGCCGAGTCGGGGTCATCGCCGTTGACGTGGAAAATCGGCGCCTGGACGGAGCGCGCGAGGTCGGTGGCATAGGGTGACGAGCGGGCCTCTTCCGGGGTGGTCGTAAACCCGATCTGGTTGTTGATGACGATGTGAATCGTCCCGCCGGTCCGGTAACCGTGGAGCTGGGAGAGGTTGATGGTTTCCCAGACCACGCCCTGTCCCGCGAAAGCGGCGTCGCCGTGCACGAGCACCGGGATCACCTTTTCGCGGGCGGAGTCGCCGCGCCGCTCCTGCTTGGCCCGGGTCACTCCTTCAACGACGGGATTCACCCACTCGAGGTGGCTGGGGTTGGGGACGACCGACACCAGGATGTCGTTGCCTTCCGCCGAACGGAACGTGCCGGCCGAGCCCAGGTGGTACTTGACGTCGCCCGAGCCCTGGGTGACGAGCGGGTCGGTGTTCTCCTCGAACTCGGAGAGGATTTTCGGCAGCGGCTTCCGGATGATATTGGCCAGGACGTTCAGTCTGCCGCGGTGCGCCATGCCGACGACCGCCTCCTGCACGTGGTCGTTGGCGGCCTCCGCCAGGATTTTGGCGAGCACCGGGATAGTCGTCTCGGCCCCTTCGAGCCCGAATCTCTTGTGCCCGACGAAGCGCGCGTGAAGGTAGCGCTCGAACCCCTCGGCGGCGACCAGGCGGTAGAGTGTCTGGCGACGGACCTCGGGGTCGACCGGGGCGTGGGCCTGGGGCGTCTCGATGCGCTTTTGAATCCAGACCTTCTCTCCGAGGTCCTGTATGTGCCGGTATTCGATCCCGATCCTCTGGCAGTAGGTCTGGCGCAGTATGGCCAGAATCTCGCGCAGTGTCCCTCGTTCGAGGCCGCCGAGGCCGCCTGTGACGAACTCGCGATCGAGGTCCCACACGGTCAGGCCGTAGGTCGCCGGGTCGAGTTCGGAATGGTACAGGGCGTTAGTGCCGAGCGGATCGAGGTGCGCGATCAGGTGGCCCCGGACGCGGTACAGGTTGATGAGCTGCAGGACGCCGACCTGTTTCTCGAGATCCTCGCGGCCGACGGTGCCGCCCGAAATCGCAGGACTGTGGTCGAGGGCCCACTTGACCGGTACGTCGGGCAGCTGCAGGTCCTCGAAAATCTCCTCGTAGAAACGGTCGTTGCCGAGCAGCAGATCGTGCACCCGGCCGAGATACTGCCCCGACTCAACCCCCTGGATGATCCGGTGGTCGTAGGTGCAGCTGATGGTCATCACTTTGCTGAGTCCGAGGCTCGACAGGGCGCGCGACGACCAGGCGTGATATTCGGCCGGATAGCCGATATTGCCGGTCGCGACGATGGCGCCCTGATCCTTCATCAGCCTGGGCAGCGAGGCGATCGTGCCGACGGTCCCAGGGTTGGTCAGCGTGATCGTCGTGCCCTGAAAGTCCGAGGGATCGATCGAGCCTTTCCGCGTCCGGGCGATGGTCTCGTCGTAAGCGCGGACGAATTCGTGAAACGCCATGCTGCCGGCGTTCTTGATGTTGGGCACGAGCAGGGTGCGGGTGCCATCTTTCCGCTCGACGTCGACGGCGATGCCGACGTTGATCGCGCGCCTGATGCGGCGCTGAGGTTCTCCGTCGACGACCTGGTACGAGGAGTTCAAGGCGGGGAAATCGCGCAGCGCGCGGAGGAGCGCCCACGTAATGATGTGGGTGAACGAAATCTTCCCCCGGTTATCCGGCTCCATGTAGCTGTTGATGATCCGGCGGTTTTCCTCCAGGAGCTTCACCGGGATGGCCCGGTAAGAGGACGCCGTGGGAATCGTGAGGCTCGCCTCCATGTTTTGGGCGACCCTCAGGCTCCCCCCGCGTATCGCGACCAGTTCCTCATCGGGCGGGGCGGGCGGCGCCGGCCCGGGCGCAGGCCCGGGGGCAGGCCCGACCGCGTCCTGCAAACGTCCGGTTGTCGAAGCGGCATCTTGGTCGGGCATCACATCTCTCGGATCAGGCAATTCTCTTCAGGATGCGCGCGGGCAAGGTGACGACGGCCCAGACAAGCTCGAGGGCTCCACCCACGGCGATCCCCACGATCCGGAACGGGAGCAGGACCAGCCAGACCAGCGGGTAGAGTACCAGGGCCAGAATGGCCAGCGGCCAGCAGAGAACCAGCAGGATGCACCACAGCAAGAACTTAAGCACGCATCACCATTGTCGCCGCGCCCGGGGTCAGTGAAACAGCGGGAGGTCCTTGATGACCCCGGCCAGCTAGTCGTTATCCCGGGACTGGCTATCCGTCAGTTCGTTTCCCTGTTCTTCGCCCTGCTGCTCGTCACCTGCAAAGAAAGCGTTATACAGTTCACGGGCACGGTCGACGTCGCGTTGCTCGACCAACAGGGTGGTCGGTGCCGCCATGCTGGTCGCCCCGATAGGGTCCGTCTCGCCGCGGACAACCGTCCGAATGCCGTTGGTTTCCAGCAGTTCGCGGATCATGTCCGCCTCGGCCACGACCGGGAAGCTGGCCAGTTCAGACAGTTCGACGGCATTCGCCTCGGCCTCGGCATCCAACCCGTCCCGCTCAGGGAGGGCACCGACCAGTTCCACGTCGCAGTCGGAACACCGGCCGACGCCGTCGCGGTATTCGGCCTCACAGCTCGGGCAATAGGGCATGTCCACCTCCGTCCTGTCCACCCCTGATTCAATTCAATTATTACCACATCCGGTGCGCAAATGGGTGAGATTGCGTCGGTTTGTATTGCGAAACGATCGCTCGAGGGTGTGGCGCCGGGGACCGTACTCCGGCGGAGCGAAAACACGGCGTTGGAGACGGGTCGGGTAAATGCGCCGCGCGGGGCGGGGTCAGCGGGTGACGATGTAGTAGACGACCGCGACGATGAGGGCGGCCACGGCCGCCAGCCAGGCCAGCGATGCTGCAGCCAGTTTGACGCGTCTACGATCGGGTTGAGGGGGCACGCAGGTGTCGCGCACGAGGCGCAACTCGCGCGTCATTTCCGCGATGTTCCGGTAGCGGTCGCCCGGTTTCTTGGCGAGGGCTTTTTCGACAATGGCATCGAGCTCCGCCGGCACCGCGGCGCTCCTCGCACTGGGTGCGGGAGGCTGTCCCTCGAGGATGGCGCTCATCCTCGACAGCGAATTGCGCGCTTCGAACGGGTGCCGCCCGGTGAGCATCTCGTACAGGATCGCGCCGAGAGAAAAGATATCGCTGCGGTAATCGATCTTCGCCCCGCGGATCTGTTCCGGCGACATATAGGCCAGGGCTCCCATCGGAATGATGGTGTCGGCGAACTCGGCTCGTCTGGGGCGTGAAGCCCTCTTGGTTTCCTTCTCGATCTCGGTAAAACGACCGATGCAGCAGTCCGACAAAAGAACGGCGTCGCCCTCCAGCCAGATGTTGGACGGCTTCAGGCCGCGGTGTTCGGTTCCCGAGGCGTGGATGGCCGAAAGCCCGTCGGCGGCCGCAAGCGCGATCGCCACTGCCGTGCGCCAGGGGAGGGCCTTGCCAGCCAGGTATTGCTCCAGGGTCCTTCCGCGCAGGAATGGGCTCACGACGAAAAAATCGTCGTTGTCGTCGCCGATTTCGAGAATGGGGCAGACGGCCGGATGCCTGACCTGGCTTGCCGCGAGCACGCACTGCAGAAACCTCTCGCGTCGCTCCGCGTTGAACAGAACGTTCGAGCGTATGAGCTTCAGCGCGACAAAACGCCCTTCGGAGGGGTCCTCGGCCTTGTAGACCGTCCCCATACTGCCCGTCCCGAGGGTTTCGACAATCGTGTACTTGCCCAGTTTCTCGCCAATCATGGAGGATCAGAGGGCCGAGGAGGGACTCCAGCGTTCCGGAGTCGACGCTTGATAAAGTGCCCCAAAGGTCATCTGCACTGAAAGATTCGCACAGCCCGCACCCCCCTGTCCAGAAGCGATTGGCCCCGCCGCGGAGCAAGCGCGCTGCGCGGTTTGCGCCGATCCACCGGGGCGATCGGGGGCAGGGCTAAACTTCGTCAACCCGGCGGACGATATGCGCAGGGAGGAACTGGATGGGACTGGTGCGGCCCGAACTTGGTGCGCGAACAAATGCTCCCGCCGTCGACAAAGCGACGGTGCGGGGCCGTTCGCTCCGGGGAATCCTGGAAGCGCACGCGCTCTGGCTTCAGAACAAGGGTGGCGACAGGGCGAACCTCGCGAGCGCGGTTCTCGCGGATATGGACCTGCAGGGGATCGACCTGCGCAAGGCCAATCTGAGCGGCGCCTCGTTTGTCGAGTCGAACCTCTCCCATGCCGACCTGAGCGGCTGCGATCTTGCCCAGGCGGACTTCCGGAAAGCCCAGCTGCTCGGGACCGATTTCAGCACGGCCAGCCTGGCTGAGGCGGACTTTCAGTACTGCTGGCTGGCCCAGGCGAACTTCGCCGATGCCCAGCTTTCGGGCGCAAAATTCCGTTGGGCCAGCCTGCGCGAGAGCCGGCTGATGGGAGCGCGCCTGGAAGGCTGCGATTTCTCCGACACCAATCTGTGTGCGGCGCAGCTGCACCGCGCCTACGCCGTGGAGTGCAATTTCGCCGACTCGGACCTGGAGAAGGCGAATTTCCTTTATGCCCGGCTTCACCTCTGCCGGTTCGTGGGCGCCAAATTGGGCCAGGCCTCCTTCGCCTCGGCCCAGGTCCAGAACTGCGATTTCCGCAGCGCGGCCGCCCCTTCGGCCAGGTTCGGCGAGGCCAACCTGTCCCAGAGTTCCTTCTGCCACGCCGTTCTCACCGGCTGCGACCTGCGCGAGGCCAACCTCAAGGCCGCCGACTTCTCCTACGCCAACTTGTCGGACGCCGCCCTCTCGGGTGCCTCCTTGATGGCAACGGATCTGCGGGGCGCGACGCTGAAGGGAGCGAAGCATGTGGCCGCCCGTCAGCTGATGCAGGCGCGTACCGCCGCCAATACCACCCTGCCAAGCGGGGCGAAGGGGCCCTACATCCGTGGTTCGGGCGCCGAGTTTGCCCCTCACCGCTGAGAATAGGGGCGACGTCTAGGACACGTGGACAGACCGCACGGGGCCGGCTGTCTGCTATCATAAGACCCTATGTCGATACTTAAATTCCTCAAGCTGGATCAGCCGCGCGCCGTCGCTTCGGCCGAAACCGACACCGTCCGCAAGATCACGGAAGCCTTGGACAAGCTCGATCCCGATCGCGCCCGCTACATCGCCGCGTTTGCCTATATCCTGAGCCGGGTCGCCCGGGCGGATTTGCGCATCAGCCCCGAGGAGACCGGCGCCATGGAGCGGATCGTCATGGATCGGGGCAAGCTGCCGGAAGAGCAGGCCATCATCGTCGTGCAGATGGCGAAATCGCAGAGCACCCTGTTCGGCTCAACCGAAAATTTCCTGGTCACCCGCGAGTTCAACAAGATGGCGACGCGGGAGCAGAAACTGGCGCTGCTCGAGTGTCTTTTTGCGGTTTCGGCGGCAGATCGATCGATCTCGACCGTCGAGGACAACGAGATCAGCCAGATTGCGGACGAGCTGCGCATCGAACGCCCCGACTTTATTGCCACCCGGTCCTCGTTTAGAAGCCATCTCGCCGTTCTGAAGAACCCGCAGCCCTGAAACCGGCGGTCAGCACGAGACCTCGCTGGACTTCGGTGGGGCTTTGGCTTTATAAAGGTCGGCGCCCAGGCGCCGACCCCAAAGCGGCGTCGAGCCGCCGCACTCCAAAGTATGCGGTGCGTCGGCACCGCTGTCTGGGTTTGGCTGGACGGGCAGGCGGGTGCGCAAGGTCGGCGCCCAGGCGCCGACCCCAAAGCGGCGTCGAGCCGCCGCACTCCAAAGTATGCGGTGCGTCGGCGCCGCTGTCTGGCTTTAGCTGGACGGGCAGGCGGGTGCGCAAGGTCGGCGCCCAGGCGCCGACCCAAAGCGGCGTCGAGCCGCCGCACTCCAAACGAGCGTATGGAGTGCCCGATTTTGCTGGAGGAAGCCATGCGTTTTCGTCGATTCAGCGCTGTTGTCGCCTTTTTGCTGTGCGCCGGCACTGTCACCGCCGTCGGTCCGGGGCCACAAAGCGCTGACCCCCGGCTCGGGCAACTGAAAGAGGCCGCGGCGGCTGACGTCGATCAGATGGCCCAGTTCACGCAGCAGATGGTCGACATGATCTTCAGTTTCGGCGAGCTTGGGTTCCAGGAGTTCGAGACCTCGCGTTACTGCGTCGATATCCTCCGCAAGAACGGGTTTCGAGTCGAGCAGGGGATCGCGGGGATGCCGACCGCGTGGATGGCGACCTGGGGATCCGGCAAACCCGTCATAGCCCTGGGGTCGGACATCGACGGACTCCCCCAGACCTCGCAAAAGCCCGGGATCGCCTATCGGGCGCCATTCATCGAGGGGGCCCCGGGACACGGCGAGGGTCACAATTCCGGGCTGCCGCTGAATATCACGGCGGCACTGGCGGTCAAGAAAATCATGGAGCGGGAGCACCTCCGGCACCCTGAGGCTGTGGCCCGGCGTCGCGGAGGAGCAGCTCGCCGGCAAGGCCCACTATGTCCGCGCCGGCTTGTTCAAGGATGTCGACGTGGTCCTGTTCGCCCACGTCGACAGCAGTATGGGCGTATCCTACGGTTCAAGCTCGAACAGCGGGCTCGTCTCCGTCGAGTACACGTTTCAGGGGGCCAGCGCACATGCGGGTGGATCCCCGTGGCGCGGCCGGAGCGCTCTCGACGCGGTAGAGCTCATGGACGTCGGCTGGAATTTCCGCCGCGAGCACCTGCGCATTCAGCATCGCTCGCACTACGTCATCACCAACGGCGGCGACCAGCCGAACGTCGTCCCGCCGGTGGCCTCCGTCTGGTACTTCTTCCGGGAAACAGATTACCCTCACATCAAAGAGCTGTTCGAGACCGGCAATACGATGGCTCAGGGCGCCGCCCTGATGACGGGCACGACAGTGACATGGCGTCTGCTCGGGTCGGCCTGGCCCACCTATTTCAACCAGCCGATCGCGGAGGCGATGAACGAGAACCTTCAAAGCGTCGGCATGCCGCAGTGGACCGATGCCGACCAGGCACTGGCCAGGGCGGTCCAGGCCGAGGCGAAGGCGCCGGAGAAAGGGCTCGAAAACGAGGTGGGTAAGATCGGGCTGCCGGTAAAAGAGGAAGACAAGCGCGGAGGCGGTTCCGATGACATCGGTGACGTTTCGTGGACCGTTCCGACCGTGACCCTCAGATATCCCGCCAACATCCCGGGCCTGCCAGGACACAGCTGGCTAAACGCAATCTCGATGGCCACCCCCATCGCGCACAAGGGGGTCACGGCGGGCGCCAAGACGATGGCCTTGACCGCCCTGGACCTGCTGCTCAATCCCGGTCTGGTCGGCCAGGCATGGACGTACTTCCGGGACGTTCAAACGAAGGACGTAAAGTACACGTCTTTCCTCGGTCCGGAAGACAAGCCGGCCCTGGAGCTGAACCGCAAGGTCATGGAGCGCTATCGGCCCGAGATGCGCAAGTTCTACTACGACGCATCCAGGTACAAGACCTATCTCGAACAACTTGGCATAGCGTACCCGACGCTGCAAAAACCCCAGCCCTGAGTGCTGCCTGCGTGCTCCCTGCCGAGACGCTGAGGACGCGGAGGCTCCCCAAAGGTCATGGCTTGCGCTGCGCGATCGTCACGGCCCAGAGTACGACGAGAGAAACGAGCATGCCTGCGAGGGATGGATTGATGACGCGCGGCAACGTCACTGTATTTCCATAGCTGAGCGCGAGGGTGGCGGGGACCGACAGCGCGATGGCCGCGAGCGCGGCCTGGGCGGTCGGGCGCCTGGAATACAGGCCGGCGATCACCGGCACAAAAAGGGCCACCGTAACAAGGCTGTAGAAGAGCGTCATCGAGCCTATGATTGAGGGGAGCTTGATCGAGATCACCACCGCCCCCGCTGCGCCCGCCACCGCGCTCAGGCGGCTGATGAGCAGCAGCCTGCGCTCGGATGCCCCGCGGGACAGGAAGCTCCGGTAGAAGTCGATCGTGAGCGACGATGAGAGCATGAACAGCACCGCATCACACGTGCTGATTTCGGCCGAAAATATCGCAGCGATCCCCAGAATCCCGAGCCAGAGGGGCAGTTGCTCGGTCATGACCTTGAAGATCGCGTACTGTGGGTCGGCGAGCGACGGAAAGCGCGCGGCCGCCGCCATGCCCAGCAGGGCCGGGATGAGCGCGTACGCCAGCAGGACGAGCGCATTGGCATTCACCCCACGCCGGGCCGTCCGAGCCGATCTGGCGCCATACAGTTTCTGTACGAGCCCGGGCGAGACGATGAACGACGGGGTCAGGAGCGCCACATAGTACAGTACCCCCGCGACGCCGATCCCGAAAACGCTCATGTAGGAAACTCCGGGCGTCTCGCCCAGCCGCGCCACCATGGTCGTGGCAATTCCCCCCCAGCCGCCCGCAGTCCCCAGGGCCGACCAGACCGAAAGCGCGAATCCACACAGCAGCACGATCACCTGGAGCGCGTTTACCCACGCCGAGCCGAGCAGCCCGCCGGCCACAAAATACGACACGACCACCACGCCGCTGAGGACCGACCCGGCCCAACGCGGCAGCCCGGCGACGACATCGAACAGGATCGAGAGCGCGATCAGCTGCGCCGCCAACAAGCCCAATGAGCCTGCCCAGAGGATAGCGGAGCACACGCCCCGCACCGTGCGATTGTAGCGGTACTCCAGGAAGTCCCCGAGCGTTTGGAGGTCCTCCGCCCGGGCCAGACGCCAGATCCTCGGGCCGACCGTGTTGGCCAGGATCAGGCAGCCCAGGCCTGCGGACCCTACCCACCACCAGGCCGATATCCCGAGGCTGTAGCCGAGTGCGGCCGCCCCGACCGTAGATCCGGCCCCGATGTTGGCGGCCAGAAACGTCGAGAAAATGAGGCCGCTGCCGAGGCTGCGCCCCGCCACCAGGAAATCCGAGACACGCCGCACCCGCCGCGACAGAAGGGCGCCGGTTACCATCATCACGGCGGAATAAGCGAGCAGCGCAACCAGATACGGGCTCATGTCGCGGGTGAAGGTACGTGAATCGGCCCGGATTTGCAACGATCCGCGCCCCGGCCTGACTTGCCGGGCGACGGAACTTGCGCCCGCCTGTCGCGCGGGTCATGCTAAGGAAATGAGGTCCGACTGAATGCGCGACATTGTCTGGACGCCGGAGCCCGATTTTGCCGAACGCACAAATGTCGGCCGGCTGATGCGCCGCTGCGGCGCCGGGAGCTACGGCGAACTCGTCCGGCGCTCCATAGCCGACATCGGGGGGTTCTGGGATATCTGCCTCAAGGATCTCGGGCTGGATTGGTTTCGGCCTTACACCCGCGTGCTCGACGACAGCGGGGGCCTCCCCTGGTCCCGATGGTTCGTCTCGGGCACCTTGAACCTGGTACACAACTGCCTCGACCGGCACGCGCGGCGGACTCCCGAGCGCGACTGTCTGCTTTGGGAGGGGGACGACGGCGCCACCCGGGCCTTGACTTACGCGGAGCTGAACGAGCTCACGTGTCGGGTGGCCTCGGCGCTCAGCGCATCCGGGATCGGACGCGGCGACCGGGTCGGGCTCTTCATGCCCATGGTGCCGGAGCTGGTCGCCGCCCTCCTGGCCGTATTCAAGATAGGCGCCTCCGCCGTCCCCGTGTTTTCAGCCTTCGGCCCCGAAGCGCTCGCCACCCGTTTGGGCGATGCCGGGGCCAAGTTTCTGTTCACGGCCGACGGGTGCTACCGTCGCGGGCAGCCGGTTCCCATACAACCCGCCGCGGACGAAGCGCTGCGGCGCATTCCGTCTGTGACCCGCTGCGCCGTGCTCCGCCGGACCGGAGGCCCCGTCCGCTGGAAGGAGGGGCGCGACGTCTGGTGGGACCGCTTCGTGGCGGGGCACCCGCCGGCGTTCGCCACGACCGAGCTGGAATCGGAACAGGAGTGCCTTGTCATTTATACCTCGGGGACGACGGGCCACCCGAAAGGAGCGGTTCACACCCATGGCGGATTGGGCGCGCAGACCGCCAAGGAGCTCGCGTACAACTTTGACGTGCGTCCGGGCGACCGTTTTTTCTGGCTGACCGACATAGGGTGGATGATGGGGCCCTGGGAAATTCTCGGGGTGACGGCGCTCGGCGGCACGGTGCTGATTTTTGAGGGCGCGGCGAACTGGCCCGATCCCGGGCGTCTCTGGGAAATGGTCGAGCGTCACAAACTCACCCACCTGGGTGTTTCGC
Organism: uncultured Acidobacteriota bacterium; assembly: GCA_963773605.1. Classification (GTDB taxonomy): domain Bacteria; phylum Acidobacteriota; class UBA6911; order UBA6911; family UBA6911; genus CAVZBT01. The sequence continues at coordinate 535,413 of CAVZBT010000012.1, read as the reverse complement.
CCACCGCCGTCCGCATGCTGCTCCGCGCCGGAGACGAGTGGGTCAGGCGCCATGACCTCGGCTCTTTGAGAATCCTGGGCTCCACGGGCGAACCGTGGGATCCCGAGTCCTACATGTGGCTGTTCCGTAACGCGGGGCAGGAGCGGTGTCCGATCATCAACATTTCGGGGGGTACGGAGGTGATGGGTTCGCTCGTGGCCTGCGCGCCCGCTGCGCCCCTGAAACCTTGTTCATTTCAGGGTCCCGGGCTGGGTATGGATGTCGACGTCGTCGACGACGGGGGAAAGCCGGTCAGGGGTGGTCTTGGCTACCTCGTCATCAGGCAGCCGGCCCCCTCGATGACGCGCGGTTTCCTGAATGACCCGCAGCGTTACCTGGACACCTATTTTGCGCGCTGGCCCGGCCTGTGGTACCACGGGGACTGGGCCCGCATCGATGCCGATCAGTTCTGGTTCATCGAGGGCAGGGCCGACGACACCATTAAGGTAGCAGGGAAACGCACGGGGCCCGCCGAGGTGGAATCAGCGCTCATGGGCCACGCGTCCGTTTCCGAGGCCGCCGCCATCGGGGTGCCCCATGAGATCAAGGGGGAATCGATTGTCTGCTTCGTGGTCTTGCGCCCGGGTTACGAAGGGAACGCGCAGCTGCAGCTTGAACTGATCGAGACGGTCGTGACGGCGCTCGGCAAAACGTTGCGGCCTGCTCACGTGCACGTTCGTCCCCGCGCTGCCCAAAACCCGCTCGGCGAAAATCGTCCGCGGCGCGATCCGGCGGCGTTACCTGGGTCTGCCCCTCGCGGATCTGTCTTCCGTCGAGAATCTCGAGGCACTTGAAGCGATCCCGGCGGCGCCGTCGCTCTAAAAGAGGGTCTGGGCAAGGCGCTTCCGGAATTCCTCCGATAGATCGCTGCGTTCGCCGACAAGCGCGAATACTGTCAACATCGCCTTGCGCGCCGCCTGGTCGTTGAAGTTCCTGTCGCGGGACACCACGTGGAGGAACTCCTCGAGCGCACCCCGGTAGTCGCCTTCCACGGCGAGACAGCACCCGTGCCCGTAGCGTGCCTCCAGGTTGTCGGGTTCGGCCGAAGCGAGCGCCGCCCACTCCCCGGGGCTGCGGTCCGCGCGGCAGACCGACTCGAATTCCAGCACCCGCTTCATCGTCTGGGCCTGGTCCCAGAGTTCACTGCTCGGGGGTATCCGGTCCCACTGCGCCTTGGCGTCTTCGCCCGCCCCGTCCATGGCCAGGGCCCTGCCGAGTTCGAACCGGGCGCCGGCGTGGGATGGGTCCAGTTCGAGGGCCTCCCGCAGCAGTGTGAGCGCTCCCTCCGTTCTCCCCTGGTGCAGTGCAGCCGCGGCCGCCTCGTATTTCAGGTCGGCGGCGGAAGGGCAGTGGCGTCGGAGAAACGCCCTGACCTCGTCTTCGGGCAGGGCCCCGAAGAACTCCTCGACCAGTTCCCCGTCCTTGAAGACCTTCACGTTCGGGATGCTCTGGATGTGATAGCGGAGGGCGAGCTCGGGGCTGGACTCGGTGTCGACCCTGGCGAGGAGAAAGTCGCCCTGGAATTCCTCGGCCAGGCGTTCCAGAATCGGTCCGAGAACGCGGCAGGGCCCGCACCACGGCGCCCAGAAATCGACAACCACCGGGCGCCTCCGCGACTCGGCGATGACCGACGCGTCGAAATCGGCGGCTGCAACATCCTTGATCCGCGCTACTGTCGCCACGGCTCCCTCCAGAATCGAAAGAAGTAGCGGACCATGTCCGGCCCCGAAACAAAAGATAGCACACTGCGCCTCCGCCGGCCGGAACCCCGGACAGTTTGGCGGGCCACGCTCGCCTGCGCGGGGCGCCGGGATGGCCACCTGCCGCGCAAGTCGAGTTGATTGACTTCGATAGAGTGTCGCGTCATACTCCCCGTGTCGTTTCCAGAGCTTAATTCCCCGGCGGGACCACGCACGGTTCATACCGCTTCATCCTTCGCCACGCGAGGAGGACTTTGACAATGCCATTTGACAGAATCAACCGAAGAGAGTTCATACAGAGGAGCGCCGCAGGCGGCGCCGCTCTCGGGATGGCCTTAAACGAGGTGCACGGCGAGCCGGTAGCCCCGGTGGCGGCCAACGACCGGATCACGGTCGGCATGATCGGGGTCGGTGCCCGGGCGCACCAACTGATCGAGGCGATCCGGGTGCTGCCCAACACGGAGATCGTCGCCGTGTGTGATGCCTACAAGGGGCGCATAGAACGTGCCATCGAACGCACCGCCGGGCGCGCCAAGGCCTACCGCGACTACAAGCAGATCCTCGGCGACAAGTCCATCGACACGGTCGTCATCGCGACTCCCGACCATCACCACGCCTACATGGCGATCGAGGCGCTCCAGGCCGGCAAGGACGTCTACATAGAAAAGCCGCTGACCTACACCGTCGACGAAGGGAACGCCATCATCGCCGAGGTCAAGAAGAGCGGTCGTGTGCTCCAGGTCGGCAGCCAGGGGATCAGCTCGCCCATCCAGCAGAAGGCGCGCGAAATCATCGCTTCCGGAAAGCTCGGCCAGATCACAACCCTCCGCGCGCACTTCAACAGGAACACGGCAAGCGGCGCGTGGATCTACCCGATCCCACCCGATGCCTCACCGGAAACCGTGAACTGGGAAATGTTCCTGGGAAGCGCTCCCAAGAGGCCCGTGGACTATGCGCGCTTCTTCCGGTGGAGATGCTATCAGGACTACTCGGGCGGGATTGCCACGGACCTGTTTGTCCACCTCGCCACCAGCATCCACTACATGATGAACGCTAAGATGCCTGCCAACGTTTTGGCGATGTCGCAGCTGTACCGGTGGAAGGAATCGAGAGACGTTCCCGACACGATCAATGCCGTCCTCGAATACCCGGAAGGTTTTGTCGCGAATCTGAGCGGCACATTCAACAGCCAGGGCAGCTCCGAGAGCGGCTTCCAGATCCTCGGGACCAAGGGGAGCCTCGTCGTCGGCGAGACCCTGACCTTCTATCCGGAAACGGTCAACGAGGACAACCGCTGGATTGTCGACAGCTGGCCGAGCGCGATGGAAGACGCCTACTACAAGAATCCGAAGATCCGCGCCGAAGAGATGCTCAGTTCGCGCGAGCCCGAGGTTGTGGCAGGGCAGGAGCAGTACAGGGAAGTCGGCCTCGACCCGACGGTGCTGCACTTCCGGACTTTCTTCGCCTCCGTGCAGGCCCGCAAACAGCCGCCGGAAGACGCCCTCACCGGACACCGCGCCGCGGCACTCGCGCACCTCGTGAACAAGTCGGCGCGTGAGAAGAAGCTGGTGAGCTGGGACTTCGCCCGGGAAAGCGTCAAGGCATAGCGCGCCTGAAATCGCATGATGCCGCACACGGTCGATTGTCGCAGGCCGCGCGGGACTGAGTCCTTGCGCGACCCAGCGACGGTTGGGGGACCGATCAGGTTGCCGCATCAAGAGTCGTACGTCCACACTGGTTCGTATAGTAGAATGGGTTCAGGAGCACCTGCCCCAGGGTTTCCCGGTTTCAGCGGCCGCCGATGTGCCCCCATAATCGGCGACGCGGTACACCGGGTGCCCGGGCGGATGCGGACGCATGATGATGGAACCGAGAAGTCAACGCCGCGTTACACGCGATCGCAAGAAAAACAGGATCCCGCTTTCGAAACTCCGCACCGCCGAGGTGGTCCGGACGGTCGTCGATCACCCACGCCGCCTGCAGGAATTGCTGACGCTCCTCGAGGACCAGGACCGGACTGTCCGCGGCCGCGCTGCTGCGACGCTGGCACGCCTGTCCGATTCCCACTCCGCCCGGCTCCTCCGCATAGTCGACCGGCTCAACGACAACCTTGCCGACGAATCCGCCTATGTCCGCTGGCACCTCGCCTACGTGCTGGGTCGGATCGGGTCCGGCTTCCCGTCGTGCGCCCCCCGGTTCCTGTCCGAGCTGCGGGCCCGGCTCGAGGACGAAAACCGGATCGTGCGGGGACTGGCTGCCAAGGCCATCGAGCGCATCGCCGAGCGCAAGCCGCAGGTCGTCCAGGAGGCGTTTGAGGCCGCCAAGAAGGAAGCGCCGGCGTTCGTTTCACGCCACTTCACGAAGAAGCCGTAACCCACTGCAAGAGTCAGCTGCGGAGAACCCTGAAACCACGCAGGGATGATCGGCTGTTCCATGTACCTCCCTGGCTGCAACTGCCGCTGGGCCCTGCCGCCCAGGCCCCAGGGGTTCTGATCGGAAAAGCCGTCTCGGCACTCCTCAAAAACCGGAACAAGGCGGGACTTAGGACGTAGTTATGGTCGAAAGCAGTTGTCTTGGTACCGGTGCACCTTTTCTCCGGGTTTCGGCGAGGATGATTTCGCGCATGCGCCTCATACTCATGATAGCCGCTGTCCTCTGGCTGGTTCCTTCCGCAGCTTTGCCCCAGGGCGACAGCTTCAAGATAAACTTCAAGACTTTTAAGGAAGTTGCGAAAGGCATAGACTTTTTCGGCTCAAGTCGAGAGCAGATCGCGCCCTTTGAAAAACCCGTCCGGGAAATGCGGCAGAGGCTCGAGCAGTTTCTGGGGACGCAGCTCACACAGGGTGCGGTAGTGGTCTGCTCCAGCCTGGAGCAGAAGGACTCGGTGAATGAGCCGAAAGTGCTGCGCATGGGTTACAAATGGGTGATCATTCAACTCACCCCGGAGGCGAACAATCAGGAGATGCTGGCGCGCATCAAGTCCCAGGCAGGCGGGCAGGTGCCGGCAGGTTTTGCCGAGCGCATGCGGAACCAGACTCCGGAAATGAAGGCGGCGGCCTTGAACCGGATGGTGACGGGGACCGTCCAGCGGGTGGGGTATGCGATTCTGACAACCACGTTTGCCCCCGATAAGCCTTTCCGCTCCTCGCGGGCGGACGACGTGGCCCGCAGCCCGATGGCCGACTGGCTCGATGTCGGTATAGTGTCTTACGGTGCGGGCGGATCTACTCCGAATCTCAGGCTCCTGCAGGAGCACCTCGAGGAGGCGTTCCCGATTGAAGACGTTATCGTGATGTCCCGCCCGTTTGTCGTGCCTGGCTCGGAGGGAAGCGGGGGCGGCGGCGGGACGATGGTCATGCGCATCGGAACTCCCGGCGGGCAGGCAGGCTCCGCCGGCGGAGCCGGCGGGCAGAGTGCTCCGGGGGCAGCGCACCGGACGTGGTGGTCGGTGGCGCGGGTGGCGGCGGTGCGGGACGCGGGGGGCGCGGAGGAGGTTCCCTGCCCAAGGAGGTCCAGGACCGCATGGTGTTTGATGCGCAGGCGGCCTCGCTATTCTCGTTCATCATCGAGAAGGCGGGGATGGACAAGGCTAAAACGCTGGTGCAGGCGAGCCGGGACAAGAAGGATCTGCGTGAAATGCTCATCCAGTCCGATTTTCTCGGGACCGACATGGAGAAACTCGAGAGCGACTGGCAGGCGTGGGTGAAGGCACAGAAGGGCGATCCTGGCGGCATGCGGATGTTAGTCCGACCCGGCACCCGGCCGACCGGCACTCCGCCCAATAACTGATGATTGGCGAGACGACGACATGGTTCCGATAAAGCGAAATCACGTGCCTTGGTGGGCTGCAGGGATGACCTTACTGCTGCTGGCCGGAGCGCCCGCGGCGCTTACTGCGCAGAGCAGCCCTGAAAAATCCGCCGCAAAGAAGGCGGATTCCGGTGTGGCAGCGAAGGCTCCGGAAGAACCGCGCAGGGTGCACACCCATACGGTCGGCACGGCAGACCTCACCCGCACGCTGCTGGTGACCGGGGAACTGCGCGCGGCGCGTTCGCGCGACATCACTGTGCCGAACATTCGGTCCGGCTTTGCCAGCACCATCACGTTTCTGGTGCTGGAAGGCACGAGCGTGAAGCAAGGGGAGCGGATCCTCGAGTTCGATGGTGCTGCCCTTCTGACCAGCAAGTCCGAGGCGGAGCGGCGCCTCGACGAGACGAAGTTGAACATATCGAAGACCAAGGCGAATCTCGAAGCACAGCGCGCCGATCTGTTGATCGAGCTTGCGACGGCCGAGGGGAACCTGAAGGTCGCGCAGCTCTACGCCAAGATCGAGAAGTCGCTTCTCCCCGCTAACACGTTTCAGAAGTACCAGCTCGACCTTGAGAAGGCGGTCCTGGCGCGCGACAAGGCCAAGGAAAAACTCTCAAACCTGGACGCGAGTGTCCCGTCCCAGATGGCGCTTGTCGAAGTCGATCGTGCCCAGGCCGAACTGGACCTCAAGAAGATCGACGGCGATCTGGAGAAGCTGCAGATCGACGCCCCGCAGGACGGCATCGTCGTCTACGGGGACAACTGGGCGAGCAACCGCAAGGTGCAGATCGGGGACAACCTTTTCCCGGGGATGACGGTCCTGAGCCTGCCGGACATGTCGGCCATGCAGGTCGTCGGGTTCGTCTACGATACCGAACTGCGCTTCCTGTCGGCGGGGATGGTCTGCGATATCCACCTGGACGCGATCCCGGGCCGGAACTGGCGCGGCCGGATCGAATCGTTGACCAGCGTGGCCAGTCGCAAGGGCTTCGCCTCCCAGCACAAGGTTTTCAGGGCCACGGTGCAACCCGACAGCCTCGATTTGAACGTTATGAAACCTGGAATGACCGCCAGGCTCGAGTTCGAGGTTTCGCTGGGAGCGGGGGCTCTGGCCATCCCGAGGGACTGCCTCGGGCTGGACAGCGCGGGGCGCTATTACGTGCTCAAAGGGCCGGACCGGCGGCGCGCTTCCGTGCAGGCCGTCAAGGTGGGGCGCTTCAGTGACCGCACGGTCGAGATCCTCTCCGGCCTGAGTGCGGGGGATACTATTCTTATCCTGAATCGCGAGGGATCGGAGGTGACGTCGTGAGTCGCAAGACGCTCTTGATTTTGTTGCCGCTGGCGGCGCTGGCGGTGGCCGGCGTCTGGCTCTACCGCTCCGCCCGGGTTTCGGCGGCACCGGACGAGAGAGACCTCGTCGTGGTGCAGCGCGTCGACTACCCGGTGGTGGTAACGGCGCCAGGCATTCTCGAGGCAGAGAAGAATGTCAGTATAGGCGCGCCCAAGATCCAGCGCGAGCACCGTTTCAAATTGTCGCGCATGGTCGAGGAAGGGAAGCAGGTGTCCGAGGGTGATTTCCTGCTGGAGTTCGACGGCTCCGACATAAGCCGCCGGTTGCGGGACTCGACCGCCAACTTCCAGCGCGTGCAGGAGGAGTACCAGAAAAAGCGCTCGGATTTCGACATCCAGATGCGCGACCTCAAGCTGCAGCTCGAGCAGGCGAAATCGGATTACGAGAAGCTCGAGAACAAGCTGAGCCGGCAGGCCGAACTCGAGAGCGCCATCGTGATTGCCGAGACGCAGATCCGCCGCGACGCCGCCCGGCAGAAGGTATCGATGCTCGAGAAGAAGATCGGCTTCGTCGACGAAGCCGGGAGGCTCGACCTCGAGATGTCGCGCAGCAACGAGAGGCACTACCGGAACAACATGGACATGCTCCTCGACGCCATGGACGCGCTGACGGTGACGGCGCCGGTGTCGGGCGTCGTCATTTACAAGCGAGACCGGGGCAACGAGGCACGCCAGATCGGGAGCTATGTGTTCATTCTGGATACGGTGCTCGAGATTCCGGACCTCTCCACGTTGCGGGCGAAGGTCATGGTCGACGAGATCGACGCCGGCAAGGTCAAGGTCGGACAGGAGGCGCAGATCCAGGTGGACGCCGTGCAGGGCAGGGTGATCCGAGGCAAGGTGGTGTATCTGAGCGCCATCCTGAAGCAGGCCTCCTACGACCGGCCGCAGAAAGTGGCAGAAGCTTTCATTGAACTTCTGTCGAAGGATGTTGCGCAGCTCCGGCCGAGCATGAGCACGCGGGCCACGATCCAGGTGGGCCGCTACAACCAGTCCATCGTTATCCCGATGTCGAGCATCAATGAAAGGGAAGGCCGGTCCTACGTTCAACTGTGGCGGCCGGAAAGCAAGAGCTTCGACTGGCGCGAGGTGCAGCTGCTGACCAACGACGGCATCACCGCCGTGGTGGCAGCGGGGCTCGAGGTGAACGACAAGATCAGATCCAAACCCAAAGTCTAGGATGAGCGCAATGACGTACCACGGCGACGATTTGAATGCGAAGCGGAGCACGCCCCGGGGGCGCCTGGCCCGCATCGGGCTGTTCCTGTTTTTTGCCGCGCTCGGCATGCTCGGCGTGATGTACCGCGACACGCTGACGACGCGGATCACGCACGTCCTGGCCGCATCGGAGGAAGACCCCGTCCCGGTCCAGCGGCTGGAGAAGGTTCCCTACCAGCTCGAGATCCCCGCTACCGGCGAGATCACGGGCCTGGAGAGCCTCCCCGTTTCCACACCGAGCACCCGCGGGGGTGGGCTCAAGATCGCATGGCTGGTACCCGAGGGGAGTTTTGTCAACACGGGCGACCTGCTGGTCCGATACGACAGTACCGATGCGCAGCTCAACTACGAAAAGCAGGAGAACACGCTCGAAGCCAACAAGCAGCGTGGCCAGATCACGGCCGGCACGACGTCGACCAACGAGAAGGTCCTGGCGATCGACCGCACGGACGCGGAAAAGGAATACGAATACGCCATGACGGTGCTGCCCCAGGACGAGACGATCTTCTCGAAGTGGGACATCATCGAAGCCAAGATCAACGCGGGGTTCGCGAAGGAGCGCATCAGCTTCCTGCAGAACAAAGGCCGGGTGCAGAAACGCGTCGCGCGGGCGGACCAGCAGATCCTGGTGATTGAGCGCAACAAGGCGCAGGCGGAACTCACCATCGCCAAGCAGACGCTGGCCTCGCTCGAGGTGCGCGCCCCGCGGGCGGGGCTCGTCCTGTACCGCCGCGACCGCATGCGCGACCCGCAGATCGGGGACGAGTCCTGGCCGGGCCAGGTCCTCATTGAACTCGTCGACCTCGCGGCCCTGCAGGCGCGCGTCTACGTGCTCGAGCGCGATGCGGGGAGCCTGGCCAAGGACCGTGGGGTGGTCGTGAGGCTCGACTCGATTCCGGAGAAGGTCTACCAGGGCACGGTCCGCAACGTGGCCGCCCTGGCGCAAGCCCTCGAGCGCAACTCGCCGCTCAAGTATTTCATTTGCGATGTGTCCATCACCAACGCGGGCGAGGATCTGAAACGCATAAAGCCGGGGATGTCTCTCAAGGCCGAGATCATCCTCGAGAAATACGACTCGTGTTTCGTTGTGCCGGCCGGCGCCGTCACCACCAAGGGAGCCGACACGCTGGTCTATGTCCAGCAGGGAAACAAGTTCGTCCCTCGCCCGGTCACAGTCGGGGCGGCGAGCCACGGCCAGTCTACCATCCTGGCGGGCGTGGACGCGGGCACGGTGATCGCGGTGCGCAATCCGTTCGAGACCCGCAAGGCCTACCTGCCCGATTTCAGCAAAGCGGGGGCTGCGGGCGGCGGAGGCGGAAGGATGATGATCCGGATGGGCGGCCATTAGAGCACTCTTCTATACGGAAACTGCGGAAAAGGCACAGCGACAATGTGGAACTTGGAAAGCGTTCGGGTAGCGCTCAGCAATCTCGGGAGGCGGAAACTCCGCTCGCTCCTGACCATGCTGGGCATGATCTTCGGTGTCGGGGCCGTCATCGCGATGCTGTCGATCGGCGCAGGCGCCGAGCGGGAGAGCCTGAGGATCATCGAGAATTTCGGGATCCGCAACATCATCATTCAGGCCAAGGAGTTCAAGGCGGAGGAACTCAGACAGATCCGCACCGAATCCCTGGGGCTTGCGATCCGCGACGTCGAGGCCCTCCAGGCGGTGCTCCACCCCAAGCCCGCGATTTCGGCGAAGCGGGTCGTGAAGACTTTCCAGGTCATCTCCGAAAGCGCCCGCAGCGACAGCCGAGTGCTCGGGGTCAGCAGCACCTACCCCGCCATCCAGAACCTCCAGCTGCTGCAGGGGGCGTTTTTCGTGCCGTTCGACGAGGATGCGGCCAACCAGGTGGCGGTGCTCGGCATCGCGGCCAAGCAGAAACTGTTCGGTTTCGGCGACGTGATCGGCAAGCAGATCAAGGTCAACGATCAGTGGCTGACCGTGATCGGCGTCCTCGCCGACGCCAACGTGGAGAAGCAGGAGTTCGAAGGGGTCAAAATCCAGAACCCGAACAACGACATCTACATTCCGATCACGACATCCATCAAGAAGTTCGAGAAGGACAACCTCGAGAACGAGCTGAACGAAGTCGTCGTCCAGGTCAGTCCCGAAGCCGATCTCAAGGAACAGTCGGCAGCCATCAGCAACCTGATGTCGGCCATGCACCGCTACGTGGACGACTATTCGCTGGTCGTGCCCGAGAAACTCCTGGAGCAGAACCAGAAAACGCAGGGGATCTTCAACATAGTCATGGGGGCGATCGCGAGCATCTCGCTGCTGGTCGGCGGGATCGGGATCATGAACATCATGCTTGCCTCCGTGCTCGAGAGAACCAGCGAGATCGGATTGAGACGCGCCCTCGGCGCGCGGAAGCGGGACATCCGGGTGCAGTTCATCGCCGAGGCCCTCGGGCTCAGCCTTGCGGGAGGCCTCGTCGGCATAGCGCTCGGGTACGCTATTTCCCGGATGGTCGCCGTCTACTCGGGCTGGAGCACCATAATCACCGCAGGTTCGATCATCCTGTCGTTCGGGGTCAGTTCCATGGTTGGGCTCGTGTTTGGGATTTACCCCGCCGTGCAGGCTTCGAACCTCGACCCGATCGAGTGCCTCCGCTACGAATAGGCTCAGGTCAGGCGGCCGGCGGCTGCAGAAGCACGTAGAGGGCGCCCACCCCGCCGTCGGCAAACTGCGCCGAGGCATAGGCCACGACGTGCCGCGACATGCGACGCGTCGAGAGCCAGCGTTGCAGGCTGTCCTTCAAAATCGCCCGGTCGCTGGGCGAGTTGATCCCCCGCCCATGAATGATCTTGACGCAGCAGCTGCGGAACCGCGACATCTGCGTTATGTACTCTTCCACCGTGATGCGCGCCTGCTCGCGGCTGAGCCCGTGCAGATCGATTTGCCCCTGGATCGAGTAAAGCCCGTTGCGCAAGTTCGGCAGAAACCGCTTCCCGGCTACTCCCACCCAACCCTCGATGTACTCCGGATGATCGGTCACCGGGTTGGCGGGTATCCCGTTGATCGCGTCCTCCATCATGCGCCGGTGTTCGATCTCAGGGTCGGCCGGTTCCGGGGGCACCGGCGGTGCGGATGCGAGAGGCTCGTGCCGCCACTCCGCCCGTCTCACCCCATCCATCGCACGCCCAAAAAGTTCCTCGTCCGATTCGGCGGGACCCTCCCGGGGCTCCTCCCTGGCCTGCTCAACTCTCGGCGCGGCGGGCGGGGGTTCGGGCGGCGTGACGCCCAGGTGCAGCCCGGATTCCCTCAGCAGCTCGGGCAGATGCCGGAAGGGCGTGTCGGGGGGAGGCGACTGGGTTTTGGCACCGGGTTTTTTCATGGGACGCGTCAGAATTCCCGCTCTGTTGTTGGGTCTTCGAACCTCAGTTTGCTGCTTCGCCTCGACCAGGCCGCCGATTTGGAGTGCGGCGGCTCGACGCCGACCTTTCGCAGCTGCCTGCCGATAGAGTAAAACCGCGGCAGCGGTGCCGAGGCACCGCACTCCATATTTCGAATGCAGCTTGTGAACGTCACCCGCATCATAGCATCCCGGGCGGCCGCTAGCGCGCCAGGTAGTCGCGCGTGACCATTTCCCAGTATGTCGGGTTGCGCCCGCCGTCCTCGTTGGCCAGGAACGTCGCGGACCGGCTGCAGCAGCGTCGACATGTAGTACCCCGGGATCTGGGCCGGGTGAGGCTGCCAGACATTCGCATACGACCGGATGATGCAGCCACGGTCTGCCCACGGCAACGATCGGATATTCGCGACATACCTCTGCCAGCGCTCGCCGCGGAACAGATAAAACTCGACGTTCGAGATGTAGAGACAATTGACCTGCAGACCCCTCCGCCGCAGGTCGTCGCCCGTGCGCCGGACCGCTCCCAGCCCGCCGAAATCTCCCACGAGCGGCACGATCCTGTTGGCATGGTGCAGCCGCTTCAGCGTTTGAAACCGGGCCTCCTCGGCCAGGTAGTTGGTGTGCGCCCCGGACGAGTCGGTTTCCATCAGCAGCATCCGGTAGGTGGGGTGATGAGAACGGGGCGGCCGGTTGTAGCTGGTGAACTTCATGTCGGGGCCGCCTTCCATGAAAGCGCCCGCGATATAGGCGATCGACCTCACGTCATCCGAGCTCAATCCCAGGTTCCAGGACCGTATGAGGCCGAACGCTTCGGCGAGCTTGCGCTCCTGGAAATCGGTCCGAACGGGGGCGTTGTCCGTGCGTCGCAGCAGTTCGGCCGACCGAGGCTCGCGCGACGTCGGCGTCGCGGGCAATCGGCCTGCCGAAGAGGCGCTCCACATACTCCGCCCGGTCCGCGCTCAGCTCGAACAACGTCTTGTAATAGAGGTGCTGCAGGAGGTTCTGACGGCGGATGTCGATTATAAAGGCGAGGTCCGGGTCTATTTCGGCTATGTAGGAGTAGTTCTGGTCGGGTCCCACACCTATGTAGGCGCCGCCCCGGATGCCGAGCCGGCGCAGCGCGGGGAGCACCCGCAGGTAGGCTGCCTCGTTCGAGACGAAATTGTCGCTGTCGAAGTACCCCTCGGGCTCGGACAGGTCCTGGATCAGCTCGCCAAACTGCCTCAGCCCGATGGGTGGATTGACGGCCCGCGCCGGGGAGTACAGCGTCGGCGCCGCGGCGAGCAAAACAACGACGTTTAGCAGGATTCGAGGAAACACCAACCTCACCCGGTTTATTGGTCTTATGATACCATTTGCCCGGGCCGGTCAACCTTGACTTTTACGTAAGAATTCCGTACCCTTCCACTTCCTGCCGTACGCACTCTTACGCCAGTCTTGCGGCATCCGTTGGTTCCAAGAAAAAGGAGACGATTCAATGCTTACCTTGACCACCACAGCCGTTGAAAAGGTCAAATCCATCCTGGCGGAGCGCGGGGAGTCGGGGGGGCTTCGGATCGCCGTCGTAGGCGGAGGCTGTTCCGGGTTTCAGTATCAGATGTCCCTGGACAAGCAGGCAGGCGACAACGATCAGATCATCGAGCAGGATGGTCTGAAGGTTTTCGTCGACAGCCGCTCGATGCTCTACCTCACTGGCACAAAGGTCGATTATGTCGACGGGCTGACCGGTTCCGGCTTCAAGTTCGAAAACCCCAACTCCCGAGGCAGCTGCGGCTGTGGCGAGTCCTTTTACGCGTGAGCGGGTTTGGCTTTTCTTTCTTGAGACGCGGGTCCTGAAGCGGCCCGCGTTTTTTTTGGAGCGCTTCGCCTGGGCTGGCCCGGGCTCCGGCGCGCCGGGAAGGAGTGGCTTTGGCGCCCAGCTCGCCTCGGGATCGCATTACGCTTTCACGTGTGAAATTGCACCCCCGCATCGGGGTGACGGCCGGGGAGCGCGAGATGCCCCAGGCGTGCGAGGCAGATGTCACGGTGTGGGGAGACTTTGAAGCCGCGGCCTCCACGGATGCAATCGACAAGGCGCTCGACTACAGCCGGATCCTGGCAACCGTGGTCGCGGTGGCCAACCAGCGGGAGTACAACCTGATAGAAACGCTCGCCTACCGGCTTGCCCGCGAAGTCCTTCAGGATTTTCCGGCGCACCGAGTGGGCGTGCGGGTGAGAAAGCGGCCCGCCACCTTGACTGGGCAATTGGATTTTGTCGAGGTCGAAGTTGAGCAATCATAGAGGTGTTCCGAGGGGCGTCAGAATTGCCCCTCGGGCCCCAAGTCCTCAAGGCTGGCGACGATGACCGGACGCGGAACCGACAAACGAGAAGTCACCCAGATCGGAGATCTGGCGCGACGGGCTGGTGTCAGCGTGCGCGCCGTGCGCTATTACGAGGAGCTCGGGTTGGTCCAGCCCGAAGCGCACAGCGCAGGAGGGTTCCGGCTCTATGGCGCGGAGAGCTTGAAGCGCCTGCAGGTGATCAACTTCCTGAAGGAGGTCGGCCTGACCCTGGAAGAGATCCGCCAGATCCTGCTGGCCAAGAAAGCCAAGGGTGGCGACCGCCAGACGGTGCAATTCCTGGTCCGGGTTCTGGGTGAGAAGCTGAAGGTCGTCGACGCCAAGCTTCAGGCCCTCGGTTCGATGAAGTCCGAGTTGACCCGGGCGCTGGAAATCCTGCGCTCGTGCGCGTGCTGCGGCCACGAGGTGCTGCTCGACGCCATCGGCTGCGGCGATTGCGCCAGCCTTCGCCCGCGCGACGCCGTCCCCGACACCTTTCATGTCATTCTCCAATAGAGGCACAGAGCCCCGTGCCGTCCAAGGCCGGCCGCCCGGGCACCCCGGAAGCGGCAGTCGAGCCGCCACCCCGCAGCGCCACCGGCCGCATTCTTTCACGGCTTCCATGCGGCTTGGATGAACCGAGCGGGTTCGACTATACTGCAAGAGCCGTTGCCGGTTGGTCCGGGTGAGTCACCAGCCGGTCGAGAACGAAAGGTCACGACGATGGGATCAGGGGAAGGGCCGGGTTTCTTCACTTCCAGGCTCGAACGCGCGATCGGTTGGGCGCGGAAGTACTCGATATTCCAGTACCCATTCGTGACCGCCTGCTGCGGGATGGAATATATGTCCGCCGCGTCGGGTCATTACGATATCGACCGGTTTGGCGCCGGGTTGCCGCGGTTTTCTCCGCGGCAGGCGGACGTGCTGTTTGTGGTCGGCACCATCAGCCACAAGATCGCGCCGATCCTGCGCCGGGTCTACGACCAGATGTGCGAACCCAAGTGGGTCGTCGCCTTCGGTGTCTGCACCTGCACGGGCGGTTTCTACGACAACTATGCGACCGTGCAGGGCATCGACACGATCATTCCCGTGGATATCTACATCCCCGGGTGTCCCGCCGCGGCCGGAAGCGGTTCTGGACGGGCTGATCAAGCTTCAGGCGAAGATCGAGAATCAGAAACAGGCGCTGTGACCGGCCGGCCGCCGCGGCGGCGCCCAGTGAGGAGTGCATGGAGTTCGCAGAGACCCGCAGGGAAACAAAGAACATGCTCCTGAACATGGGGCCGTCGCACCCGGCGATGCACGGCGTCATCCGGCTTCTCACGGAGCTCGAGGGGGAGACGGTCGTCAAGGTCGAGGCGGAGATCGGGTATCTCCATCGCGCGTTCGAGAAGAGCTGCGAGAATTCCAGCTGGACACAGTCGATTCCTTACACCGACCGCCTGAACTACGTTTCGCCGCTGATCAACAACTTCGGGTACTGTGCGGCGGTCGAGAAACTCCTCGGCATCGAGCCGACCGAAGGTGCAAGTACATCCGCGTCATCATGAGCGAGGTCTCGCGCATCACGGACCATCTGACGTGCATCGCCGCATCCGCGATGGAACTCGGGGCCATGACCGCGTTCCTGTACCTCATGAAGGCCCGCGAGTACCTTTACGAAATCGTCGAGGAAGTCACCGGCGCACGGTTGACGATCTCCTACGGCCGCATCGGTGGGGTCAAAGGGGACCTGCCCGAGGGCATCGGCGACAGGCTCGAGGCTGCGCTGAAGAAAACTGAGAAGGAGATCTCCGAAGTCGACAAGCTCCTGACCCGCAACCGGATCTTTGTCGACCGCACCCGCGGTGTCGGGGTCCTCACCCGGGAAAACGCGCTCAGCTATGCCGTCACGGGCCCGTTGGCCCGCGCTTCAGGGATCAATTACGACGTGCGCAAGGCCTTCCCCTATTTTGCTTACGACCGTGTCGCATTCGACGTGCCGCTGGGAGAGCGGGGCGACAACTACGACCGGTACCTCGTCCGCATGGAGGAGATGCGCCAGAGCATCCGGATCATCCGCCAGGCGATGCGCGACATGCCGGGAGGCCCGATTAACGTCGACACGGAAGGGAAGGTCATGGAATCGTTCGACCTGGTCGACGAAGCCAAGATGGGCCGTACCGCCGGCTTTGTGAATGTCATCAGCACGGTCGAGCCGACCCTGGAAGGCATGGAGCGGCCGTATCATGACCGGGTGATGCCGGACGAGAAACGGGTCGTGCTGCCCAGCAAAGGAGGACACCTACGGCAACATCGAAGGCCTGATGAACCACTTCAAGCTGATCATGGACTATCACGGGATCCGCCCGCCCCGGGGTGACACCTATTTCGCCGTCGAAGGGGCGAACGGCGAACTGGGATTCTATGTCGTGAGCGACGGCCAGGACCGGCCCTACCGCGTGCGTGTCCGCCCCCCCTGCTTCTTCGACATGGCCGGGCTCCACACGATGCTCGAGGGGTACATGGTCGCCGACATCATCGCCACGTTCGGCTCGATCAACATGATCGCCGGCGAATTGGACCGGTAGTCCCGCCCGCGGGGGGCAGTCCGCTGATGTCGATTCTGTCGCCGCAGTTCCGCAACCGCCTCGGCCTCCTGAAGAGCTATGTCCTGCGGCGGTCGCACGTGCCGGGCGGGCCGCTGACCCTTGCCATAGAGAGCACCGCCAAGTGCAACCTGTTCTGCCCGATGTGCCCGAGGGAGAACATCTACTTCCCGGCGCGCGACATGGAACTCGATCTGTTCCGCAAGATCATCGACGAGAGCAAGGATTACCTGGAATTCGCCGTTCCCTACGGAGTCGGCGAGCCGCTGCTGAATCCCGAGATCTACGACATGATCGGCTACTGCAGGACACTCGGGGTGCCGACCGGGATTTCGACCAACGCGACGATCCTGACCGAGGATGCCAGCCGCCGCCTGATCGAGGCGGGGCTCGACTACATCATCTTCGCGTTCGACGGGGCCACGGCGGAGACGTATGAGAAATACCGCAAGGGAGGAGATTTTGAGAAGGTGCGCGCCAACATCCTCACGTTCCTGCGGGTGAAAAAGGAAATGCGATCGCGGATTTTCTGCATTATCCAGATGGTGCGGCTGAACGAGAACCGGCACGAGGTCCCTGCGCTCATCCGGATGTGGCGCGTCGAGGGCATCGATGAAGTCCGGATCAAGAAGGACGAGGTGCACAACGAGGGGAGCGCCATTCCGGGCGACGACGGCGACCGGCCGCCGATGCGCCATCCCTGCTACCTGCTGTGGCGCGGCCCGATGTATATTCATTATGACGGCACCGTGTTCCCGTGCTGCTACATTTACCCCGAGGAGCCGGTGGGCAACGTGCGGAAAAACACGATGGCGGAGATCTGGAACTCGGAGCGGATGGTGAAGCTCCGGGAGGCGCACATCAAGGGGGACCTGAGCGACTACGCGGCCTGCCGGAATTGCCCGGCGGCGCGGCCCCGGCTCCCGGTGACGCTCGGCAGTTTCCTGATCAATACCCACACGGTGCGGAAGGCGATCCCGTTCTTCGAGCGGCTCGCTCAACTGCGCAACATCTCGGTGTTCGAAACGCTGAAGTAGGCGGACGGACACACATCCCGAGGATGGACATGCCTCAACCGAACAAGGTGTTCAGCCTTTCGGAAGCCAACGAAGTGGTCCCCGAGGTTGCCGACCTGACGGCCGACACGGTGCGACAGCTCGACGAGGTGCGTCAGCGTCATCAGCTCGACCCGGCCGAAGGGCTCAACCCGCTGCCGGAAGCGGTGCTGAAGGAGGTCGAAGGGCTGCTGCGCAGCTGGTCCGAACGGGTCGTGGAGCTGGGCGCCAGCCCGAAAGGATACTTCACCGTCGATTTCCAGTCCGTCGACCCCGAGCTGCTGTACTGCTGGACCTACGGGGAAGACCAGATAGCATTCACCCACAAGGTGTGGGAGAATTTCAGTCACCGGCGCCCGCTGGCGTCCAGCCTGGACGAGCCCGCGGACCATTTGAAGTGGATCAACTGAGCCCCGTGATAACCCTCAAGTCTAAACGCGAAATTGACATCATGCGGCAGGCAAGCCGCATTGTCGGCGAGATTCTGCTCGAGCTCAAACAGCACTGCCGGCCGGGCGTCACCACGGGCGACCTCGACCGCATCGCCGACGAGATGACCCGGAAGAAAGGGGCGCAGTCCGCGTTCAGAGGATACCGCGGCTACCCCCGGACGCTCTGCACGTCGATCAACCACGAGGTGGTGCACGGGATTCCGGGGGACCGGGAACTGCGCGATGGGGATATCATAGGGCTCGACTTCGGCGTCACCTATGGCGGTTACTATGGGGACTCGGCCGTCACGGTGCCGATCGGGCGCATAGGCCCCGAGCTGGAGCAGCTTCTGCGCGTGACCGAGGAGAGCCTGTATCTCGGGATCGAGCAGATGAAGGCGGGCAACCACCTGGCCGACATCTCCGGCGCGATCCAGACCCACGCGGAGTCGCACGGGTACTCCCTGGTCAAGGAATTCGGCGGGCACGGCATAGGCAGACGACTCCACGAAGACCCCATGGTTCTGAATTACGTCGTCAACGGGCGCGGCATACGGCTCAAGCCCGGTCTGGTGCTCGCCATAGAGCCGATGGTCAACCTCGGGGGCGACAGGGTGCGCATCCTCCCGGACAACTGGACGGTCGTGACCGAGGACGGGAAGCCGTCAGCCCATTTCGAGCATACGATCGCGATCACCGAAAACGGCCCAGAAATACTCAGCAAGGTGGACTGACCGGCGGCCCCGGGGTTCAACAGTGCTCAATACGATCCTCCCCTTCATGCGCTGCCCCGGCTGCGCCCATGTGCCGCTCGAGAGCCGCGGCAGCGTGGTGTGCTGCCCGCGGTGCGACAAGCGCTATCCCGTCCGCGACGGCATTCTCGATATGCTGGGCGGTCTCCCCGGGGAAGTGATCACCCCGTTTCAGCGGGTCATGCAAACGGGGCTCGTCGTTTCCATCTATGAAAACAGCTGGCGGCCGGCGGGCTACTTTCTGGCCAGCTCCCGGTCGTTCCGGGATGAGGTGAAAACGATTCTGCGCCTCGCGGAGCGGGCCGACGGCAGCCGGGTGCTGGACCTCGCGTGCGGCACCGGCGTCTTCACGCGCCCCCTGGCCCGGCGGCGGCCTGGCGTGGTGGTCGGGTTTGACCTCTCGCTCCCGATGTTGCGGCGCGCACGACGGCGGCTCGACCGGGAAGGGCCGGGCAACGTCGTTTTGATCCGGGGCACCGTGTTCCGCCTCCCGTTCATCGCCGGCGCATTTCCCTACGTCAACTGCTGCGGCGCGTTGCACCTGTTTGACAACCCCGATCACGCCCTGGACGAAATCCGCCGTGTGTCTGTCCCCGGCGCCCGGTTGTCCGTGCAAACTACCATCCGGCCCGCCCGGTCGGCCGGGATGGCCTACCTCCTGGAGCGTTTTATCCGGTTCGGTTTCTTCGAGGAGGCGGAACTGCGGGAAAAGATGCGCCAGAAGGGATTCGCCATTCTCGAAACGGAACGGCATCGCATCAGCTATACCTTTATGGCCGAGCGGATTTCGTAAATCCCGTTGCCAGTCGGGGTGTTATGATACCCGCGTACTCCGTCCCGTGAATGCGCGGTGCCGGCGGCGGCTCGACGCCCGCCCTTTGGCTGACGGCAACCGATGCAGTAAAGCCGCGGAAAGCGGTGCGGAGGCACCACACTCCATAGGACCGCAGAAATCTCAGTGCTCGAAGAACACGAAATGGAGCGTGGTAATACAGGGCCATAGCGTGGAGGACCGATGCCATGCATATCAGAAAGACCAAGGAAGAGACCGAGCTGTTTTATGCCTATCTCCGGCAGAACGGTCTGAAAAAGACGCACCAGAAGGACCTGATCCTTGAAACGTTCGTCACCACCGAGGGCCACCTGAGCGTCGAGGACATTTATTCGCTGGTCAAGAAAAAGGACAGGAAGGTCGGCATCGTCACGGTGTTCCGCACCCTGAAATCCCTGACCGCTTGTGGGATCGCCCGCGAAATCACCCTGGGTGACGGTCTGACCCGGTTCGAGCACAGTTATCATCATCCTCACCATCACCACATCGTCTGCACCGAGTGCCACAAAGCGATCGAGTTTGTCTCCCCCGAACTGGAGCGGATCCAGGGCGAAATCGTCGCCAAGTATCATTTTCAACCCGTCCACCACCGGTTCCAGATCTACGGTGTGTGCGAGGATTGTCGCGAGTGCCGGCCGGTGCCCGAGCACCTCGTCAAGCACGACACCGAAAAGATTTTTGCGCGCGATGCCCTTCGGATGGCCCTGGCAACGGCGCGGCGCGGTGAGGAATTCTGCCGCAACGCTGCGGAACGCAACCAGGACGCCGGCGGCCGAGGCGTGCTCCAGAGAATCGCCGAAGCCGGACGTCAGCAGGCCGCCGAACTGGAGACCGAACTGGCGGAAGTGGAAGGACAGGAGAGGGGTTTGGAGCAGGCCCCGATGTTCCTGCATTTCGATCCGGGCGATCTCGACCGGCTGATCCCCGACCTGGGCGAGTACGAGGCCCAAGGGGAATTGCGGCTGGACACGAAGCGCTCGCTGGAAGTGGCGATGACGCTGCAGCAGCGCGCCGCAGGCTTTTTCCGCCAGTACGCGGAAAAATTCATGGAGAGTCGAGGCAAGAGAGTCTTCTTGCGCTTCGCCGAGGAACAGATGAGGCGCTGCGAGGACATGGGCCGCGAGGCGAGCTCTGCCCTGGCGGTTTTTTGAGGCGGCCGATCTCGCGCTTGCGCCGGTGAGACGCTTTGGCTAGTATTTCGCCTTATGGATCAACGACCGCTCGGGTTGCTGGAACGCCTCTACATCTTTGAGGTGGCAAGCGGTTTGGCGCTGACTGCCAGGCACTTCTTCGCCAATTTTTCCCGCCACGTCGTCCGCAGTGTCGGGTTCAAGGTGGGAAAGGGCGAGACGGTCACCTACGAGTACCCCGAGGAGCGGCGCCCATACGCCCGGAGGCTGCGCACCCGGCACCGCCTGACCCGGCGGGAGGATGGCTCGCCCCGGTGTGTCGCCTGCATGATGTGCGAGACGGTGTGCCCGGCCCGCTGCATTCACATCATCGCCGCCGAGCACCCGGACCCCAATGTGGAGAAGGTGCCGAAAGTCTTCGATATCAATCTGGGGGTGTGCGTGTTCTGCGGATTTTGCGTGGAAGCCTGCCCCGAGGACGCCATCCGAATGGACTCAGGTATCGTGGAGCTCGCTTCCTACACCCGCGAGGGCATGATCTACCGCATGGACCAGCTGCTGGATTAGGCCGCGACCCTCGTGAACCACTCGGAGACCCGCACATGACATCCTGTCGGAATCGTGGCGCGCTCTTCGCCCCAGCCCCGCTCGCCCTGGCCCTGATGGCCTTCCTGGCGTGCTCCGGGACCAAAACCGCGGAGGCGCCGAAAGGTGACGTTTCGCAAGAGTCCTCGCCTTATACGCTCACGTACTCCCTGGGCCTCTCCCCCGACAGCGCTGTCATCCCGGCAGACAATCCGATGACCCTCGGGAAGGTGAAGCTCGGGAGGCGTCTCTATTTCGAGAAAGCCCTTTCCGCTGACGGCACGCTCTCGTGCGCGAGCTGCCACATCCCCGACAAGGGATTTGCCGACCCGGAGCAGTTCTCCAGGGGCGTCGGGGGCAAGAGGGGCACGCGGCAGGCGCCGACAATCATCAACCGGGTGTTCAGCGCAGGGCAGTTTTGGGACGGCCGGGCCGCCTCGCTCGAACAGCAGGCGGTCGGTCCCGTGCAGAACCCGGTCGAAATGGGGATGCCGAACATGAAGGCTGCAGTCGGGAGGCTCAGCCTTGACCCCACCTACGTCCGCATGTTCGGATCGGCTTTCCCTTCCGCAGGTATGACCGAGAGCACCATCGGCAAGGCGATCGCCGCCTTCGAGCGCACCATCCTGTCGGGCAACAGCCCCTACGATCGCTTCACGGCCGGCGACAAGACGGCCATGAGCGAGGCCGCGCAGCGAGGGCTTGGGCTGTTTCGGGACGAGAACAAGGGCAACTGCGAAACCTGCCACGTCTCGTTCAACTTCTCCGACGAGAACTACAACAACCTGGGTGTCGGAATGAGCGCGAAGACGCCCGACCTGGGGAGGTATGTCGTCACGAAACTAGAGGGGCACCAGGGGGCTTTCAAGACCCCGACCCTGCGCGAGATCGCCAGTACCGCACCCTATATGCACGATGGGTCGGAAAAGACACTCGAGCAGGTGATGGACTTGTACGAGAAGGGCGGACACCCGAACAAGTGGCTGTCGCCGAAGATGAAGCCGCTGCGTCTCAGCAAGCAGGACAAGCAGGACATCATCGAATTCCTGAAAGCGCTCTCGGGTGAGGTGACCTGGTACGGCAAGGGCGAGCCGGAATAGGGCGCGCCGTCCCGCGGCCGATCAGGCTCCGGAAGCAGTCTTCAGGAAGCGCAGGGACTCCTTCAGTGGTCGGACGTCGAGGTTCTTTCTGACCGCAACCAGCTCCGCCCCGATACTGATGGCTATCTCTTCCGGTGTTTCCGATCCGATCTCCAGGCCCACCGGTGCGTAGACACGCTCGAACCGGACGGGGTCGATTCCCTGTTTTTCCAGCGCTTCAAACAAGAGCCTGTTTTTCCGCCGGCTGCCCAGCAGGCCGACATACCGGGCGGGGGACTGCACGGCGTACCGGAGGCACGCCAGGTCGAAACGGTGCCCCCGGGTGGCGATCAGGAGATAGGACGAGTCGTTCACCGGCAGTTGGCCGAATGCTTCGTCCCACGGGGCGACATAGAGCGCTGCTCCCGGAAATCGCTCCGCGTTGGCGTACTTGATGCGGTCGTCAATGACGGCGATCTTGAACCCGAGCGTCCGGGCGATGTCGGCGACGCAGCGCCCGATGTGGCCGGCGCCGAAAATGAAAAGCACGGGGTCAGGCAGAATCGGTTCCACGTAGACCTCCATGGTGCCCCCGCAAAGAAGCCCGGTCTCCTCCGCGTCGTCTTCGGTGAGATCGAAGCTCAGAACCGTCGCTTTCCCGGAGCGGATCACGGTCGACGCTTCGCGGCAGACTTCGGCCTCGGTGCACCCGCCGCCGATACTCCCGGAGAGCTGACCGTCCTCGAGAATCAGCATCTTGGCGGGGTCCTTGCGCGGCGTGGAACCCTTCCGGGCAATGATTGTCGCCAGCGCCGCCCTGCGGCCCTGCTTCCGGAGCTCCAGAATCTGTTCATAGATATCCTGCGGCATCGCGCGGATTATGCCTGTTCGGCCCCCGGAAGCGCAAGCATGGCCTCCTCACGCCCGGGAGACGTCCCGAACGCGTCCGATCGGGCGGATGCAAGCGGGCGGGTGTCTCGGACGTGTGTTTTTTACGGGCGAATCGTTCGTGCTGCCGCAGGCGGCCGGGCTCGCTTGACTCTCCGGTTGACCGGGTATAACATCAATTTTTTGTCCGACTTGCATGAATCCGGGGCCGGGTTCGGCAATGCCTTCCGGCTGAACAGCAAACGAACCTCCGATCAAAGAAGGTGGATCTTGAGCAATGACTCCGTTGTGCACGATGTAGCCGTGGTCGGCAGCGGTCCGGGTGGCTATGTAGCGGCCATCAAGGCCAGCCAGCTGGGGCTCAAAGTCGCCCTGGTAGAGAAATACGCGAAGTTCGGCGGCACGTGTCTTCACTGGGGCTGCATTCCGACGAAGGCCCTGCTGCTCAACGCCGAACTCTGGGAGCGTGCGCTCAACGGCAAGGAGTTCGGGATCCTCTACAAGGACATCAACCTGGATTTCCGCCTCGTCAAAGCCCGCAAGGACAAAATCGTGAAGAAGTTGGCGATGGGCACCGACTTCCTTATGAAGAAGAACAAGGTCGTTACCGTACGGGGCAAGGCGACCCTCGCGTCCCCGGGGACCCTGCAGGTGGAAGGGGAGACGGCATCCGAGCTCCGGGCGCGGAACATCGTGCTGGCGACCGGCTCGGAGGCGAAGCTGTTCCCCGGTCTGGAAGTCGACGGTCAGACAGTCTTAACCAACAAGGAGATACTGGACCTGGACGGCATCCCCAAATCGCTGCTGATCGTGGGCGCGGGGGCTGTAGGCGTCGAGTTTGCCTCTATCTTTGCGCGTTTCGGCACCGAGGTTACCATCGTCGAGATGCTGCCGCGGGTGCTGCCCGTGGAGGACCCGGACATTTCGGAGGAGCTCCGCAAGGTGCTGACGAAGAGGGAGCGGCGCATGAAGATCCTGACGAATGCCCGTCTCGAGAACCTGATTGTACAGGACGGCAAGGTGCAGGCGGTCGTTGCCGTAGCCGGAAGCGAACCCAGAACCATCACGGCGGACAAGGCGCTCATCGCCGTTGGGCGCAAGCCGGTAACGGAAGGAATCGGTCTCGAGCGTCTCGGCATTGCCACCTCCCGCGGGTTCGTGACCGTCGATGCGAAGATGCGGACCAACGTGGCGGGCGTGTATGCGATAGGCGACATTGTCCCGACGCAACAACTCGCCCACGTCGCGTCGCACGAGGGTATCCTCACGATGCGGGAAATCGCCGGCCAGGACCCCGAGCCCTTGAACTACGACCTGATCCCGAACTGTACCTACTGCTCGCCGGAGGTGGCGAGCGTCGGGCTCACCGAGGCCGTGGCGCGGGAGCGCGGGTATCAGACCGTCTCGGCCAGGTTCCCGTTCGCAGCCGTGAGCAAGGCGACGATCCTCGGCGAGAACGAGGGGTTCGTCAAGCTTGTCTGCGACGCGAAGTACAAGCAGGTGCTGGGGGTGCACATGATGGGCCCGCACGTCACCGAACTCGTGGGCGAGGCCACGGCGATCATCGGCCTGGAAGCCGCTGCGGAAGATGTCTCGCACATGATTCACGCGCATCCGACGGTTTCGGAGGGGATCATGGAGGCGGCCCACGCGATCTACGGAAGCGCGATTCACTTCTGATGAAACGGTGATTGGATCCGCCAAGGTTTGTTATGCCGTCCGGCTCGGGTGCGTCGAGTACGCGCAGGCGCTCGAGTTGCAGATGCGGATCTGTGATCTGAAGAAGAAAGGGTTTGCCGAGGACGTTCTGCTCCTGCTGGAGCATCCCCCCACCATAACGCTTGGACGCAACGGCAATTGGCACAACCTGCTCGTGTCCGACGAGATGTTGCAGGCCCGGGGGGTGCGCCGCCACGAGGTCGACCGCGGCGGGGATATCACGTACCACGGCCCGGGGCAGCTGGTCGGTTACCCGCTGTTGCAGCTCGAAAAAGCGGAGCAGGATGTGCACCGCTACATGCGGAATCTGGAGGAAACGCTGATTCTGGCGCTCCGCGATTTCGGCATCGAGGCGGGGCGCAACGACAACTACACCGGTGTCTGGACGGCGCAGGGCAAAATAGCGGCGCTGGGGGTCCATATCAGCCGCTGGATCACCAGGCACGGCTTTGCGCTGAATGTCGCGACGGACCTCTCGCTGTACGACCTGATCATCCCGTGCGGAATTGCCGGGAAAGGGGTTGCGTCGATGAGGTCGGTTCTCGGCCGCGCCGTCGATACGGACGCCGTGGCGTTGAAGGTGGCGCAGCGGTTTGCCGAGACGTTCGGGCGGCAGGTCGTCTGGATTCCCAGCCACGATCTTCAGGACAAGCTGGACAGTTATGCTCGCAAAAGCGCAACTGCATGACCTGTATTACTGGCTGCACCTGAACCGCGCTGTCGAAGACCGCCTGGTCTCGCTCTACCGCACGGGCAAGGTTGTCGGGGGAGTGTACACGAGCCGCGGACAAGAGGCGATCTCGGTCGGGACGGCCTATGCCCTCCGGGAGGGGGACGTGTTGGCCCCGATGATCCGAAACTCCGGAGCGCTCCTGGTGCGCGGCATTTCGCCCGGCGAGCTGCTGGCGCAGTTTATGGGCCGGGAGTGCACCCCGACACGGGGCCGGGACGGCAATCTCCACGTGGGAGATCTGCGCCGCGGCATCGTCGCCCCGATCAGCATGCTGGGCGCGCTGGTGCCGGTGGCAGCCGGGGTGGCGCTCGCGATGAAGATCGGCCGGAAAAAGACGGTGGCGCTCACCTACATCGGGGATGGCGGCACAAGCACCACCGATTTCCATGAAGGGTTGAACCTGGCTGCGGTCCAGAAGGTCCCGATGGTTCTCGTCATTGAAAACAACGGTTGGGCCTATTCCACCCCGACCCGCAGCCAGACCGCCTGCACTGAGTTCATCACACGGGCGCGCGCCTATGGGGTGACCGGGTTCGACGTCGACGGAAACGACGTGCTGGCGGTCTACGAGGTCGCCCGCGGCGCCGTGCACATGGCACGCGAGGGGGGCGGGCCAGTGCTGATTTGCGCAAAAACGATGAGGATGACAGGACACGCCGAGCACGACGACGCCTGGTACGTGCCCAAGGAGGAGCTCGAAGCCTGGCGGGCCCGGGACCCGATCGAGCGCTTCGAAAGGTACCTGTCCGACGGCAATTTCCTGTCGGACGAAGAACGCGCTATGATTCTCAACAGGGTGCGGGCCGAGGTCGAGGAGGCCGCCGATTTCGCGGAAAACAGCCCGCTTCCCGAAGGCTCGAGCGCTCTCGGGGGAGTGTATTTCGAGCTGCAGTAGCGTGACCGGGGGGAGGGGATGAGGACGACCGAGAATAGCGCCGGCGTGCTGCTCAGCGGCTTGCCGGTCGACGCCATCGACCGCGAGACGCACAGGCGCATGTTCTACTACATGGTCCTGACTCGAGAACTCGAGGACCGCATCGAACGAAAGCTGTACCGGCAGGGTAAGATCGTTGGCGGCGTCTATGTCGGGCGGGGCCAGGAGGCCATCGGGGTCGGGTCGGCCATCCAGACGCGTCCGCAGGACGTGATCTGCCCGTCGCACCGCGACATGGGCGCTTTTCTGATCCGGGGGATGACGCCGGCCCGCATCCTGGCGCAGTACATGGGACGCAGAGACGGGTACACACGCGGCCGCGACGGAAACATGCACATGGGAGATCTCAGCCTGAACGTAGTCGCCTTCGTCAGCATGCTCGCCGACAACGTGCCGGTGGCGGCCGGAATCGCCCTCGCGGCCAGGATGCGCCGCGAGGACCGCGTGGTGCTGTGCTACTTCGGCGACGGCGCCACGAGCCGCGGGGACTGGCACGAAGGCCTGAACTTCGCCGCCGTCCAACGTCTGCCGGTCGTCTACCTCTGCAACAACAACGAGTACGCCTATTCGACCCCGCTCGAGCTGCAGATGGCGGTGGAGAATGTCGCGGACCGTGCCGTCGCCTACGGGATCCCGGGCGAGATCGTCGACGGCAACGACGTGCTGGCCGTCTACGATGCCACGCGGCGCGCGGCGGAGCGTGCCCGGGCCGGATACGGCCCGACGCTCCTGGAGTGCAAGACGTTCCGCATGACCGGGCACTCCGCCCACGACGACGCCGGATACGTGCCGAAAGTGAAGTTCGAAGAATGGGAGAAGCGGGACCCGATCTACCGCTACCAGGAGACCCTGATCGAGGGCGAGGTCATGACCCTGGACCAGATCAGTGAAATGCACCGTGCCGTGGTGGACGAGGTCGACCGCGCCGTCGACTGGGCGTCGGCGAATCCCTACCCCGAACCCGAGGACTGCCTCACCGGTGTTTACCACGGTCAATAGCGGCCTCGGTAGCTGCGCGGCGCCGGGCTGCATTTAGACCAGTCAGCCAGAGGGAACTTGCATTGAGCCAGACCACGTACCTGGAGGCGATCCGGCAGGGAATCTGGGAAGAGATGGAACGCGACGAGAGCGTTTTCATCCTCGGAGAGGACGTCGGCACTTATGGGGGCGCGTTCAAGGTGACCCAGGGGATGCTCGAGCGTTTCGGCCCCGACCGCGTCCTGGACACACCGATCTGCGAGTCCGCCATCGTCGGCGCCGCGATCGGCGCGGCCTACATGGGCATGCGTCCCGATCGCGGAGATGCAGTTCATCGACTTCATATCCTGCGCCTTCGACCAGATCACGAACTTCGCCGCCAAGTCCCGCTACCGGTGGGGCGCCGGCGTGCCGATCGTCATCCGCGGGCCTTCCGGAGGCGGCGTGCACGGCGGCCCGTTCCACTCGCAGAACCCCGAGATGCACTACGTGCACACGCCCGGGTCTGAAGGTCGTCGCCCCGTCCACGGCGTACGACGCCAAGGGGCTGATCAAGTCGGCCATCCGCGACGAGGACCCGGTGATCTACCTCGAGCACAAGTTCCTGTACCGCAGGATCAAGGAGGAACTGCCGTCGGCCGAATTCACGGTGCCGATCGGCAAGGCGCGCCGTGCGCCGGAAAGGGACGGACATCACGGTCCTCACCTACGGCGCCATGGTGTACGTGGCCCTGGAGGCCGCGGCCGAACTGGCGCGCGAGGATATCGAACTCGAGGTCATCGACCTGCGCAGCCTGCTCCCGCTCGACAAGGAGACGATCCTCGATTCGGTCAAGCGCAACAGCAAGGTCTTCATTCTGCACGAGGACACCAGGACCGGAGGCATCGCCGGCGAGATCACATCCATTATCTGCGAAGAAGTCTTCGAGTACCTGGATGGCCCCGTCCTGAGGGTTACCGCTCCGGATACTCCCGTACCCTACAGTCCGCCCATGGAGGAGTTCTTCCTTCCAAAGGCCATCGATGTGTTGAACACGGCTCGAAAGCTTGCCGCCTACTGAACGGGCGAGCATTCCGGCCATAGCCAGCGAGGAGATCCACGAACTCATGCCGACCAACGTGATCATGCCCCAGATGGGGGAATCCATATTCGAAGGCACCATTACGAAATGGCTGAAGAAGGTGGGGGACAGTGTCGGTCGAGACGAGCCCCTCTTCGAAATCTCTACGGACAAGGTGGATTCGGAAATTCCTTCGCCCGCAGCCGGCGTGCTGAGCGAGATTCTGGTGCAGGAAGGCAAGACCGTTCAGATCAACACCGTCGTCGCCGTCATCGACGGGGAGCGGGCCGAGGCCGGACCGCCGCCCGCCGCCGAGGTTAAAGCCGCCGAGCCGCCAGCGGCCGAGCCTGTGCCGCCCCCGCCGGCCGAGCAGCGCCCGACGGAGGTCGTGCCGCTCGTGGAGGAGCAACGCCAGGCCACCGTTGCGCAGGAAGGGGCACAGCCGCAGGAAAAGGGGCCGCCGCCGGAGCCGGTGCAGGCTGCGCGGCCGGAGCCGGTGCAGGTTGCGCCGCCGCCACCGGAGCGCACGCCGCCGGCGGCTCCGGCGCCCCCGGGGCTTGAGCCTCACGACATCCGCACGTCTCCTTTGGTGCGCCGGCTCGCACGCGAGCACGGCGTGGACCTCGCGCAGGTGCGCGGGACGGGCTCCGAGGGGCGCATCAGCAGGCAGGACATCGAGGATTTCATCCGGCGCAAAGAGGGACCCGCGGCCGCCGCGGTACCCCAGCCGAGCGGCGCATCGACCCGGGAGACCCCGGGGCGCTCCGCGACGGAGGGGCTGAGACCCGCGCCGGCGCCTGCGGCGCCCGCACCGCCCCAGCCTGTGCCCCCAGCTCCGGCCGGAACTGCGCCGGAGATGACGCGCTTTCTCGGGGACTCCGAGACGGTGCCGATGACCGCCATGCGCAAGGCCATTGCCGAGCACATGGTGTTCAGCAAGCACACCTCCGCCCACGTCAACACGATTTTCGAAGCGGATATGACCTCCGTGGTCGCCCTGAGGGAAAAGCACAAGGCCGAGTTCGAAAAGAGGGAAGGGGTCAAGCTGACCTACACTCCCTTTTTCGTGAAGGCCCTCGTCGACACGGTCCGGGAGTTCCCCGTGGTCAACGCATCCGTATCGGGTGAAAACATCGTCTTCAAGAAGCCGGTAAACGTCGGGATTGCCGTGGCGCTCGACACGGGCCTGATCGTCCCGGTCGTGAGGGATGCGCACCTGAAGTCGTTCACCGGGCTTGCCCTGGCCATCCATGACATGGCGGAACGGGCCCGCACCAAGCGGCTGCGGCCCGACGATGTGCAGAACGGGACGATCACAATCACGAACCCGGGGATCTACGGCTCCCTGTTCGGCACCCCCGTCATCAATCAGCCGCAGGTCGCCATTCTCGGGGTGGGCGGCATCGAGAAGCGACCCGTCGTGCTGAATGACGCGATCGCAATACGGTCGATGGTCTACCTGTCGCTGTCCTTCGATCATCGGATCATCGACGGCGCCGTCGCAGATCAGTTCATGGCGCGCCTGAAGCAGCGCCTGGAGACCTGGACCAACTGGCTGGACTAGCCGCACGTCTTGCGGCCGGCGGGGGTGTGGAGGGCGGCGCCTGGGCGCCGCCCTTGGCCCACCGGCTACCGATGCAGCGCAACGCTGGAAAGCGGTGCCGAGGCGCCGGACGCCAGGAAAAAGCACGAAAATGGAGCGTGGTACCAGCGAAGAACTCGGTGGGTGTGAAGTGCGGCGGCTCGACGCCGACCTTTGGCTAATGCCTGCCGATGCGGTACAACCGGGAAAGCGGTGCCTGGGAGCCGTGTCTCACAAGCGCGCCCGCACTGCAGGATCAAGCATGATTAAGTCGATCAGCCTGCTCACCGTCGTTTGGCTCGCGCCCAGCCTGATGGCGGGAAACATCGGGGCGAAGGTTGCGGATTTCCGGCTTGACGATACGAACGGGGCGACCCATTCGCTGTCCGGCTATGCCGGCAGGACCGTGGTCGTTGCCTTTTGGTCTTTCAAGTGTCCCGTGGCCCTCGCCGCCGCCGATCGGATCGGCGCGATCGGGGCGAAGTTCGGCAGCCGGGGGGTCGTCGTGCTCGGGATCGCCTCGAGCGCGAACGAAACGGCGGCGGAAATCCGGCGCAACGCCGCGAACCTGAAAGTCGGGTTCCCGGTTCTGCTGGACGCGGACGGACTCGTGGCGGATAGATTCGGAGCCAACCACACCCCGAGTGTGTACGTAGTCGACCCGTCCGGAGTGCTGCGCTACCGCGGCGGGTTGGAGAATACGGCGCCGGGTGCAGGACGGTCCGGGCCGGTAGAGGACAGTGTTGAAGCCATTCTGGAGGGGCGGCCGGTGGCGGTTCCGGAAACGCCGGCGCCCGGCTGCACGATCAGGCGCCGATAGCGTCGGCCAAGACCTCCGCCACATCCCGGACCCGCACCGAGTCCTCCGCGTCTTTCGCCTTCACCCCGTCCGTCATCATGGTCATGCAGAACGGGCAAGCCGTGGCGATCGTCTGCGGGGCGAGGCGCAGCGCCTCCTCTGTCCGCTCGATGTTGACGCGTTTCCCGACGGTTTCTTCCATGAACATCCTTGCCCCTCCGGCGCCGCAACAGAAACCGCGATCGCGCGACCGCGGCATCTCGACCAGCTGGGCGCCGGTGCGCTCGAGCAGCGAGCGGGGCGCGTCGTAGATGCCGTTGTAGCGGCCGATGTAGCAGGAATCGTGGAACGTTGCCTTTTCCCGGGCTTCTTGGCTCACCTTCAGCTTTCCGGAACGGACCAATTCCTCCAGCAGGACCGTGTGGTGCACGACCTGGAAGTGGCCGCCGAACCGCGGGTACTCGTTCTTGAGCGTGTTGAAACAGTGCGGGCACGTGGTCACGATTTTCCCGACCTTGTAGCGGTTCAGCGTCTCGACATTTTCCGTGATCAGCATCTGCGCCAGGTACTCGTTTCCGGCGCGCCGTGCGGGATCGCCGTTGCACTTCTCCTCGGTGCCGAGGATCGCGAAGCCGTACGCCGGCGGAGTTCAGCAGCTTCACCATGGCGCGCGAAACCTTCTCGTAGCGCCGGTCGTATGAACCCGCGCACCCGACCCAGTACAGCATGTCCACCTTGCCGCCCACCTCGGCCATCGTCTTCACGTCGAGCCCTTTGGCCCAGTCTGCGCGGGTTTCGTGGCTGAACGCCCAGGGCGTGAAGTTCGTCTCGAGGTTCTTGAAGGTGTTGGTGAGTTCCGAGGGGAAGCGGGACTCGCTCAGCACGAGGAAGCGGCGCATGTCGATGATCGCGGGGACGTGCTCGATCATGACGGGGCATTCCTCCATGCACGCCCGGCACGTGGTGCAGGCCCAGAGTTCCTCTTCGGTGACGAAGTTGTCGAGCAGCCGGTGTCCGGTGGTGTCCTGATGCTGTTCCTGCGCGCCGGCCAGCACGATGGGGGCGATCTCGGCCGTGCGCTGTCGGATGTTCATGATGATCTTGCGCGGGCTCAGGGCCTTTCCGGTGCTGTTGGCCGGGCATGCGGCCGTGCAGCGGCCGCAGTCGGTGCACGTATAACCGTCCAGGAGCTGTTTCCAGGTGAGGTCCGTCACGTCGTCGGCGCCGAACTTGACCGCGTTTTCGTCCTCCAGGTTCAGCTTCGACAACTCGCCCCGGGGTTCCAGCGACGCGAAGTAGACGTTGGGGACCGAGGTGAGCACGTGCAGGTGCTTCGAGTACGGCAGGTAATTCAGGAAGCCGAGCACGACCAGGATGTGGACCCACCAGAAGACTTCGAACCAGACGCCGACGCTCCCGCTACCCGCGAACAGGCCAGACAGCGCTGCCGATGCGAAACGCACATGCTGCACTTGGCCGCTCAAAAGCATGCGGGTGGCGTTTGTGCCGAACATCGAGACGATGATCGCCAGGATGAGGGAGAGAATCAGGGTGGCGTCGAGCCGCACGTGCCCCGTGATCTCGGGGCCGAAGTACCTGCGCGGCGGCACAACGAACCAGCGCACGAGGGCCACCACGCACGACAGGGCGACCAGGATCCCGATGCTCTCCTGCAGCAGCGCCAGCGGCGGGAAGAGCGGGCCGAGCGCCGCCACCGTGAAGCCGGGGAAGAGCCCCTCGACGATCGCCTCCAGCACGGCGCTCAAAAGGACCACGAAGCCCCAGAAGATGAAAAAGTGCATCAGGCCCGCGAGCGGCTCGCGCAGCAGTTTCGACTGACCGAACGCAACCACCAGCACGTTCTTCAGCCGGCGGCCGACCTGGTCGAAGCGGCTTTCCGATTTCCCGATGGACAGGGATTTGATGAGCCGGATCGAGCTGTAGACGAAAAAGCCGAGCGCGGCGAGCAACACGACCGCGAACAGAGCGGAACGAATCATAAATCAGCCTCGGTTCGATTCAGGATTGAGCGAGCCCGCACTGTGGACGGCCGTTGTCTCAGTCGCCGACGGTCAGGACCACCTTCCCAAAGTGTTGCCGGGATTCCAGCAGGCTCTGTGCCCGCGCCGCTTCGCGCAGGGGCAGGATGCCGGAGACCACCGGCTTGAGCTGCCCCTGGTTGACGAGCGCCAGCACTTTCAGCAACTCGTGCTTGGATCCCACGTACGAGCCCAGGATCGAGATCTGCTTGGCGAACAGGTGCCGCAGGTCTATGCGCGCTTCGTAACCTGTCGTGGCGCCGCAGGTGACCAGCCGCCCGCGTGGGGCAAGGCTGCTGACGCTGTCGTCCCAGGTTGCGGCGCCGATGTGTTCGAAGACGATGTCGACCCCGCGCCGGTGCGTGATTGTCTTTACCTCGTCGCGGATCTTCTGCCGCGTGTGGTCGATCACGAAGTCCGCCCCGAGGGCGAGCGCCTGCTCGAGCTTTGCCTGGGATCCTGCGGTGGTGATCACCCGGGCATGGAAATACTTGGCGATCTGAATTGCCGCGCTCCCGACGCCGCTGCCCGCGCCCAGGATCAGGACGTCGTCGCCCCCCTTGATCCCACAGCGGGTCACCAGCATATGCCACGCGGTCGTAAACACGAGCGGAATGGCCGCAGCTTCGTGGAACTCGAGGCCCTCGGGGAAGGGGAGTGCGTTGACATCGGGGACCTTGACCCGCTCGGCATAACCCCCGTCGGAGATGTAGCCCAGGACGGAGTAGCGCGGGCAGAAGTTGTCGTTTCCCTCGTAGCAGGCTGCGCAGTGCATGCAGCTGACCCCGGGGTTGATCAGGGTGCGGTCGCCCGGTTTTACGGCGGTCACGCCGGGCCCCACGCTATCCACCACGCCGGCGATATCGCTGCCGGAGATGTGCGGCAGCGGGATCTTCACTATGGGCAGCCCGCGACGTTCCCAGATGTCGAGGAAGTTGAGCGCGCACGCCTTTACCCGGACGACGATCTCCCCGGGGCCGGGTATGGGATCGGGCGCGTCTTCGAAACGAAGCTGATCTGTTCCGCCATGCTGGTGAAATCGGATCGCTTTCATAAACCCCTATCATACAAGAGGGACCCGAGATTCAGCCATCTTCTTGGCTCCCATACTGAGGCTAAAACGCACGGGAACTCCCCCGGAGCGCTCGGGGCTTTCGCCCGGGTTGCCGGCCCTCATGACCCTTGACCGGCTCCTCGATGGTAGGTATTCTATCTCTTGAACTTACGCTCAAAAGCCGCCCGGACCTGCCTCCAGGAATTGCTTGCAGAAAAGCCATCTGATAGGTAAGGTAGCACGGATCCAGAGCTTTGCGGTTTCCGGCCAGGACGGGTTTTAGGCAAGGAGAGTGTGCCTATGGAGTCGAGTTTTGCAGGTGTCCTCCTCTTCATGCTGGTGGCCCTCGCGTTTGTCGTGATCAGCCTGTTGCTCTCGAAGCTGATCCGGCCCAAGGGCACGCCTTCGCCGGACAAGCTCAAAACTTACGAGTGCGGCGAGACCCCCGTCGGCATCGCGTGGGTCCAGTTCAACATACGGTTCTACGTATTCGCCCTGATCTTCATCATTTTCGACGTTGAAATCGTGTTCCTGCTGCCCTGGGCCGTCGTGTTCAAGACGCTGGGTATGTTCGCGTTTGTCGAGGGGCTGATTTTCATCGGCATCCTCGTCGTGGGGCTCGCCTACGTTTGGCGCAAGGGCGACCTCGAGTGGGTCAGGCCGGAGGATCTGCACGAGATGACCGCAGCCGCTCCTGCGGAGCCGAAGACCGCGCAGGAACTGGAGGAAGTATATGGGAGTGCTGGACGGTAAGTTCGAGGAGAACGTTTTCATAACGTCCCTCGACTGGATAATGAACTGGGCGAGGTCCTCGTCACCGTGGCCGATGTCTTTCGGACTGGCTTGCTGTGCCATTGAGATGATGGCGACCGGAGCCTCGCGCTACGACCTGGCCCGCTTCGGCGCCGAGGTGTTCCGGGGCAGCCCGCGCCAGGCGGACATCATGATCGTCGCCGGCACCGTCACCCTGAAAATGGCCACTCGCATCAAGCTGTTGTACGCGCAGATGCCCGAACCGAAGTACGTGATCTCCATGGGGAGCTGCGCCAACAATGGAGGGCCTTACTGGCAGCACGGATACCATGTCCTTAAGGGCGTCGACGAGATCATACCGGTGGACGTCTTCGTCCCCGGTTGCCCGCCCAGACCCGAGTCCCTGCTGGAAGGCCTGATGCTGCTGCAGAAGAAGATCCGCCGGGAGACCATAGCCAGGAAACGGGAGGGTGTCAAGGCATGAATCCAGCGGAGATCTCCACCCTGTTGAAAGAAACCTTCGGCGAGAAGATCCTCGACTCGAAGACGGACGGTACCAACCCCTGGAGCGTGGTCCTTCCCGAGGCTGTGCTCGAAGTCAGCCGCTTTGTCCGGGACGACCAGCGGTTGAAGATGAACCACCTCGAGTTGCTCGGCGGCGTCGATTACAAGGACCGCATCGAAGTGGTCTATATCGCGACCTCCCTGGAACTCGGTCACCGTTACACCCTGAAGTGCCGCCTGCCGCGGGAAAACCCTGCCGTGCACACGGTGGAGTCGGTGTGGGCCGTGGCCAACTGGCACGAGCGCGAAACGTACGACATGTTCGGCGTCGTATTCGAGGGGCACAGCGACCACCGCCGGATCCTGCTTCCCGACGATTGGGAAGGCTATCCGCTGCGCAAAGACTACAAGGCCCCGAAGACCTACCGCGACATGCCGGTGTAGCACGGCGGCGAATCTGGAGTAGAAAATGCAAGTCGAGTACAGCGGCGAAACGATGACCCTCAACATGGGGCCCCAGCACCCGTCCACCCACGGGGTCCTGCGGCTGGAGCTCAAGACCGACGGCGAAGTGGTGGCGGAAGCGATCCCGCACATCGGATACCTGCACCGCTGCTTCGAGAAGCACGCCGAAAACGTCGACTACCCGGGTGTGATCCCGTTTACCGACCGCATGGATTACATTGCCGCGATGAACATGGAGCTCGGCTACGTTCTCACGGTCGAGAAGCTCATGGGCATCCAGGTGAACAACCGGGTGCGCTGCCTGCGCATCATCATGGCGGAGCTGAACCGGATCGCCAGCCACCTGCTGGCCGCCGGCACCTATGGCAACGACATGGGCTCGTTTACGCCGTTCCTGCACTGCTTCCGCGACCGCGAGACGATCCTGGACATCTTCGAGGAGACCTGCGGGGCGCGGCTGCTGTATAACTACAACTGGATCGGCGGTCTGATGTACGACGTCAAGCCCGGCTTCGAAAAGAAGGTCATAGACTTCGTGGACTACTTCGAACCGCAGGTCGACAGCCTCAACCGGCTCCTCTCCGATAACCACATCTTCGTGAAGCGCACGGCCTCCGTCGGGATTCTCAGTCCCGAGAGGGCGATCAGTTACGGTGTCACAGGTCCGAACCTGCGTGGCAGCGGCGTCAAGTTCGACGTGCGCAAGAACGAGCCGTACCTGGGGTACGGGGAGATCGACTTCGACGTCCCTGTCGGCCGGGGGGAGTTCGGCCCCGTCGGATCCTGTTTCGACCGCTACATCGTCCGGATTATGGAGGTCAAGGAGTCGCTGCAAGATCGTCCGGCAGGCAGTGCAAGATGCTCACCCCGGGCGATGTGCACGAGGCCATTCCGAAGCGCATCAAGCCCCCGGCGGGCGAGGTCTACATGCGCACGGAGTGCCCCCGCGGCGAACTGGGCTACTACATCGTCAGCGACGGCGGGCTCAAGCCGTACCGCGTCAAGGTGAAGTCGCCGTGCTTCACCGTGATGAGCGCCTTCAAGGAGATGAGCCGCGGCGCCATGATCTCCGACATCGTTGCCCTGGTCGGCAGCATCGACATCGTCCTGGGTGAGATTGACCGTTAGTAGAGGACCGATCCGATGGAATCCATCAATCAGCTGCTGCAACTCATACCCAACTACGGCGCCATTCCCGGGGCGCTGCAGACCTTTATCGCACAGCTCGTCAGCGCCGCCCTGGTCCTTGCGCTGCTCGCGATCTTCGTCATGTTCCTGGTTTGGCTCGAGCGGAAGGTGTCGGCGCACATGCAGGACCGGCTTGGCCCCATGTACGTCGGAGGCTGGCACGGGTGGGCGCAATCGCTGGCGGATGGCCTCAAGCTGCTGCTCAAGGAAGACATCATCCCCGCGGCCGCGGACCCGCTCCTTTTCCGCGTGGCACCGGCGCTGGTGTTCGTGGCCTCGTTCGCGTCTCTGGTCGTCATCCCGTTCGGGGCGTCCTCGATCGTGTCTGACCTGAACATTGGGATACTGTACGTCGTCGCGGTGACAAGTCTCTCGGTGGTCGGCATCATCATGGCGGGCTGGGCCTCCAACAACAAGTACGCGCTCTATGGCGGAATGCGCGGGGCGGCCCAGATCGTCAGCTACGAGATCCCGGCCGCGCTCGCCATTATGGCGATCGTCATACCGGTGGGCAGCCTGTCGATGCAGGATATCGTGCGGGCCCAGGCCGGGGGGATACACCACTGGTTCCTGTTCCGCAACCCGTTCACCTTCGTCGCCTTCTTCGTTTACTTCCTCTGCTCGCTCGCCGAAGTCAACCGGACGCCCTTTGACATCCCGGAAGCGGAATCGGAACTGGTTGCGGGGTATCACACCGAGTACTCCGGGCATGCGGTTCGCGTTCTTCTTCCTGGCCGAGTACGCCAACATGTTCGTGGTGGCGGGCATCGCGACGACGCTGTTCCTGGGCGGCTGGAGCCAGGTGCTGCCGGCCGCCTGGGTGCCGCGCCAGCTCATCCCCGGTCCGATGCTGTTCTACGCTGAAGGCGCTGGCGCTGATTTTTGTGCAGATGTGGCTGCGCTGGTCGCTCCCGCGG
Source organism: uncultured Acidobacteriota bacterium (assembly GCA_963773605.1). Lineage (GTDB taxonomy): Bacteria > Acidobacteriota > UBA6911 > UBA6911 > UBA6911 > CAVZBT01. Next base: position 497,552 of record CAVZBT010000012.1, on the reverse strand, counting down.
CTGCGGGTCGACCAGCTCATGTATGTGTGCTGGAAAGTGATGCTCCCGCTCGGTTTCATCCTGGTCCTCGGGGTGGGGTGGCTGGCGGTTTTATGAAAGGGTTCGACGCGGGTTGCACGACCCTCGCGGTCGCGGGCGCCCCGGCGCATCCGTAGGGATGGATCATGGCGGAATATTTCAGGGACATCGGGCTGGGGCTCACGACCACTTACATCTCGATGTGGGTGGCGTGGAAGCACCTGTTCACACGCTCGGTGACGCTGCAGTACCCGACGGTGAAGTGGAACCTGCCGGAGCGGGCCCGGGCGCGGCTGTTCAACAAGATCGAGGACTGCATCGGCTGCGGCCAGTGCGCGCGCGTCTGCCCGACCGACTGCATCGACATCCAGACGGAAAAGCGCGGGAAGGACGAACCGGCGATTTTCGCCTCGGACGGCACCGCGATCAAGCTGCGCACGTATGTGTTCGACATCGACATGACCCTCTGCTGCTACTGCGCGCTGTGCACCTTCCCGTGTCCGACGCACTGCCTGGTGATGACGCCGGAATACGAATACTCCGTCTACGACAAGAAGGAACACCTCTATCACTTCGCCGTCGACAAGCCGCTGTACACAACCCCCAAGGAGCACGCCTCGAAAGTGTGACGACTGCACCCTTATGGACACATCACTCGTCAGCCCAGATCCTTTTTTACTGTCTTCGCCGCCATGACCGTCATCTCCGCGGCGGTGGTGGTTTTCTCGCGCAGCCTGATCCACTCCGCCTTCGGCCTGCTGTTCACCTTCTTCGGCGTGGCGGCGCTGTACGTTTTCTCGGGGCGGATTTCCTGGCCGCGACCCAGATGGTCATCTATGTCGGCGGCATCCTGGTCCTGCTGCTGTTCGGCGTGATGCTGACGCACAAGCTCTACAGCCTGGACCTGAAGTCCGACACCTTCCAGTTCTGCCCGGCGCTGCTGCTGGTCGCTCGCGGTGTTCATCACCCTGATTGGCGTGATGATGCAAACCACGTGGGCCGGCCACGGCGAGACGAGCGCCCGAATCCGACGACCGCGCAGATCGGCGAGCTGTTCATGAAGGAATACATCCTGCCGTTTGAAGTCGCGTCCATCTTTCTGCTCGTCGCGCTGATTGGCGCCGCGATGATCGTCAGGAGGAGACAGGAATGATCGGACTCACCCACTATCTGATCATCAGCGCCGCGCTTTTTTCCCTGGGCATCATGTGCGTGCTGACGCGCAAGAACGCCGTCAACGTGCTGATGGGAGTCGAACTGATCCTGAATTCGGCCAACATCAACCTGGTCGCGTTCTCGAGGTTCTCGGCGGGCAACCTCGACGGCCAGATGTTCGCGATCTTCGTCATCGTCATCGCCGCGGCGGAGGCGGCCGTCGCGCTCGCCATCGTGCTTTCGATGTATCGGCTAATCCGATCCGTCAATCTCGACCACGCGGACACGCTCAAGGGATAAGCCATGAATCCTCAGCTCCTGCAGGACCTGCGCTGTTCTATCCGGAGATCGCCCTCACCGCCGCGTTTCTCGGCGTCGTGATCGTGGACATCTCGCTGCCCCGGCATCCGAAAGATCGGCACGTTCCTGATCGCAGCCCTGGGCCTGGTCGCCGCGTTTGCGCTCACCATTCCGCTCTTCAGCGCGCCCGCGGGGCACGCTGTTTTACGGCATGATCGCGATCGACCGCATGGCCGTGTTCTTCAAGGGCTTCCTGATCCTGACCTCGTTCCTGGTCCTGCTGTCGACGCCCGGATCCAGGGAACTCTCCAAATCCAGCCGCGGCGAGTTCTACGCGCTGCTGCTCGGCGTGACCCTGGGGATGATGCTGCTGGTCTCGGCCGTCGACATGCTGATGCTTTTCCTGGCGCTCGAGATGGTGTCGGTCAGCAGCTACATCATGGTCGGCTATCTGCGCAACGAACGCCAGTCCAACGAAGCGTCCCTGAAGTACATCCTGTTCGGCGCCGTCTCCACCGGCTCCATGCTCTACGGCATCACGCTGCTGTTCGGCCTGACCGGGACCACCAAAATGGTGACGATCCGGCAGTTCCTTGCCGGAGGCGCAGGCGGGGGCGGCAACTCGATCATGCTGCTGGTCGCCACCGTCCTGATCCTCGCCGGTCTTCGGCTTCAAGACGGCGGCCGTGCCGTTTCACTTCTGGTGCCCGGACGTCTACACCGGCGCGCCCACGCCCGTGACCGCCTTCCTGAGCGTGGCGCCGAAGGCGGCCGGATTCGCGGCTCTGATCCGCTTCTTTTTCACCGGGCTGTCCCAGCCCGCCGGCCTGCGGCCTGGACCGCTCAGAGCTCGGTGCAACTGGACCGTCCTCGTGCTGCTCCTGTCGGTCGTCACCATGACGTTCGGCAACATCGCCGCCCTGCGGCAGGACAACATGAAGCGCATGCTGGCCTACTCGTCCATCGCGCACGCCGGCTACATCTTCATGGGTGCCGTGGTGCATGTCCGCCGACGGCCTCCAGTCGATCCTGATCTACCTGATCACCTACCTGTTCATGAACCTCGGCGCGTTCCTCATCGTCATCGAGATCTACAACCGGACCGGGCAGTTTCGAACTCACGGATTACCGCGGCATCTACCGCCGCTCGCCGTTCCTGACCATTGCGATGACCGTCTTCATGCTCTCGCTGATGGGCATTCCTCCGTTCGCCGGATTCTTCGGCAAACTGTTCGTCTTCGCCGCCGCGGTGAACGGCGGTATGGCCTGGTACGCCGTCGTCGGCGCGCTGAACAGCGTGATCGCGGTTTACTACTACGCGCGGGTCATCAAGACCATGATCATCGAGGGGGCCGAAGACGAGAGCCGCCTCAGCCTGTCCTGGGCGAACGAAGTCCTGGTCTGGCTCATGCTGCTTCCCACGGCGGGGCTGATGATTTTCTGGGACCGCATCCAGAAACTGACCGGCGACTCGATGCGCCTTTTCCTCGGGTGACCGAAGAAGACGAGCTGACGGCCAGAGCACGAGATAATGGCCGGGACGATATCGCACTGAAAGCTGCCGTTCGATGAAGCCGCTGAAATTCGGCATCTCCTGGGTACGGGGCGTCGTCGGGGAAACCCTTACACCCGAGCTGCTGGTCGACTTCGCCTGCGCCTTCGGCACCTTTGTCGACGGTGCGACGGTGGCGGTCGGCTACGACTCGCGGCCGTCGGCCCCGATGGTGCACGCGGCCGTGCTCGCCGGGCTGCAGTCGTGCGGCTGTCCGGTACTCGACCTCGGCCTGCTCCCCACCCCCATCATCCAATACGTCGTGCGCTCGCGCCGGCTGGCCGGGGGGATTTCGATCACGGCCAGCCACAACGGCGCCCGCTGGAACGCGCTGAAATTCATCGGACGCGACGGCATCCTGCTGAACCCGTTCCAGAGCGAAGAGGTGATGGACATCTATCACCTGGGCGAGTTCCGGAAATGCGGGTGGGATCGGCTCGGCGACTATCCGCAGCCTGCCCGACGCCACCCGCCGCTATTTCGCGTACCTCCTGTCGCAGGCTCGACGCGGGCGCTATTCGAAAGTCGGCCTTCCGGGTGGTGACCGATGCTTGCGCCGGGGCGGGCGCCGGGCTGGTCAGCGGCTTCCTTGAGGAGCTGGGTTGCAGCGTCACCGCCCTGAACGATGTCCCCGACGGCGACTTTCCCGCATTCCCCCGAGCCGAACGTGCGCAACATGAGAGGGCTCGCCTCCGTCGTCAAGAGTGTCGGGGCCGACGTCGGCTTCCTCGTCAACGCCGATGCCGACCGGGTCGGCGTGGTCGCCGAGGGGGGTGTGGCGCTGAGCGAGGAGTACGTTTTCCCGCTCATCGCGGATTACCAGCTGGAGTCGGCGGCCGGGCCGGTCGTCACCGACGCTGTCGACCTCCCGCATGGTGGAAAGCGCCGCCCGGAGACACGCGCGACCCGTGGTGCGTGCGCGCATCGGCGAAGGCTATGTGGTGCAGCGGGCGATGCTCGAACGCGCCGCCGTCGGCGGGGAAGGGAGCGGGGGCGTTGTGGTCCCGCGCTGGACGCGCTGGTTCGACGGCTTCGCCGTCATCGGCCTGCTCCTGGAATGCCTGTCCCGCAAGGGTGTGCGCGTTTCCGAACTGGCGGCGCGGCTCCCGCGGCTGCACATGCTGAAGGGGACGGTGCCCAGCTCCGCCGAGCGCGTGTATCCCATCATCGAGTTCTTCCGGGCGAAATACCGCGACCTGTGCGCCCAATCTCGAGGACGGCGTCCGGGTGGACTGGGAGGACGCCTGGCTGCACGTGCGCGCGAGCAATACCGAGCCGCTGATCCGCGTGATCGTGGAATCGGACGATCCGCGGCGCGCGCAGGATCTCTACGACCAGTGCCTGGACGAGATCCGCCGCATGCAGTCCGGACGGGGCGGCGCATGACGCGAACGCAGTCGTTGAAGATCAGCATCTCCGGGGTCCGCGGCATCGTGGGTGAGTCGCTGACCCCGCAGCTGCTCACCGCTTTTGCCGGCGCGTTTGGCACGTACCTGGGCCGCGGCCCGATCCTGGTCGGCCGCGACACCCGGAAATCCGGGGAGATGGTGCGCAACGCCGTGTTCGCCGGCCTCCTGTCGTCGGGATGCGAACCGGTCGACCTCGGCATCTGCCCCGTGCCGTCCATCCAGATCCGCACCGCGGCCGTGCGGGCCCGGGGCGCCATCGCGATCACCGCCAGCCACAACCCGGTCGAGTGGAACGCGCTGAAGTTCGTCGGCCCCTGCGGGCTTTTCCTCAACACGCACCAGGCCGGGGAACTCCTGGACATCTATCACCAGCGCGACTTCACCCAGGTGCCTTCAAGCGAGATCCGGCGCGCGCGCGCCGACGGCCAGGCCGTGGCTACCCACCTCGAACGGCTGATGCGGTGCCTCGACGCGCGGGCCGTCCGGAGGGCCGGCCTGAAAGTGGCGCTCGATGCCTGCAACGGAGCGGGGAGCGTGGCCGCCCCCCGCTTTCTCCGCGACCTGGGATGCCGGCTGTTTGCCATCCACACCGACCCGGACGGCGGGTTTCCGCGGAACCCGGAACCTACGCCGGAAAATCTCGGCGACCTCCAGGCCGCGGTGCGCCGTCACGGGGCGGACATCGGGTTCGCGCAGGATGCCGATGCCGACCGGCTCGCCGTCGTCGACGGCTCCGGGCATGCCATCGGTGAGGACTACACGCTGGCCCTGGCCTGTCTGTTTGTCCTGCGGCGCAGCCCCGGGCCGGTGGTCACGAATCTGTCGACCACCCGCGCGGTCGACGACATCGCGGCCGCGCTCGATTGTCCCGTGATCCGCACCAGGATCGGCGAGATCAATGTCGTCGAGGAGATGATACAGAGCCATGCCGTCGTCGGGGGCGAGGGGAACGGCGGGGTCATACTGCCGGCCGTGCACTACTGCCGGGACAGCATGGGCGGCATGGGCGCGATTCTCCAGCTGATGGCGGAAACCGGCAAATCGCTGCGCGAGATCCTGAAGGATCTGCCCCGGTACTTCATGGTGAAAGAAAAGACGGCATTTCCCCCCGACGGCGTGCCGCTTCTGCTCGATCGCCTGCGGAGGGAGTTCCCGGGCGCCGAGATCAGCACCCTGGACGGGCTGAAACTCTCCTGGGCGGGGGAATGGCTCCACGTCCGCTCGTCGAACACCGAACCCGTGCTGCGCCTCGTGGCCGAGGCGCGCTCGGCGCGCCGTGCCCGCGCCCTGGTGCGTCACGCACAGGCGCTCGTTGCGGAGCTCAGATGACGGTCCGGCCCTTCGCGCTCTGCCGGGAACGGCACTGCTCGCAGGCGCGTGCTCGACCGCGGCGCGCGGCCAGGCCCAGGCGCCCGCTCCCCCGGACGTCCCGAGGTTTTCTATCCTGGAAAGCCCCATCCAACTCGCCCGCGCCGTGCGGCGCGGCAAGTACCTGGATGCGGCCGGCCGCCGCGCGGTCCTCATGGGCCGCGCGGAAGACACCTTCGAGTCCTGGGTTTGTCCGCACAATCCGTATCGGTCTACGCTGAGTCATCGGGTATGTAGCGGCCCGTGTGCAGGTAGTTCATCACCACCGTCGTGCCCAAGGCAGTGACCGATGCCAGACGGTAGGGCTCGTCGTCCACGGGCAGAGTCAGCTGCAGTTCGCGACAGCGCTGGAAGAACTTCAAGATCACCGGGGCCACTACCTTTTCCCGCGCGCCGGTCCACGCGGAAATCGTTTCGATCAGGAAGCGCCGGTGCTTGCGGATGAGGTCCTTGGCCGCGGCGTACCTCCGGTGGCCATTGGATTCCAGGGGGAAAATCGTCCGGAGATCGTGGTCGTAGATACCGAGTGCCTTGTCCTTGAAGTTGTCGATGTCCTCGCCGTAGTACTCGATCAGCGTGTAGGTCTTGCTGCTGTAAGGTGAATCCAGGGGGCCGGTGACAACGTGCGGCTTCTTGCCGCGCAACTGGTGCATGATGCGATCGATGTATTCGATTTTCTTCAGCGACGGCCAGTTGCGATAGGCAACGCGCCAGTTGGAGCGGGGCGTCAGCCAGACTGCGAAAGTCTCCGCAAAGTCCTCGTCCGGATGAGCCTGCGCGTAGTATTTCGGCTCTCCCTGGCTCCGGACGTAATTGCGGCTGAACGGGTTAAACTTAAACTTGAAGTTTGCCGGGTAAGTCTTCTCAAAATCACCAAAATGTTCTTTCCACTCAGGCGCGGCGAACAGCTCGTAGGCGTAGTTGATCGCGTGACCCGTCTCGTGCCGCAGAAGGAACATCAGGTCCCGCCGGTCGTAGGTGGTATAGCCCATCTCGCGCTCTACGCGGACGAGGCGGTTGTCGGCCAGGTGGAACGGTACTCCCATGATCGGGACGCGGTCGGGACACCCCCATTCGTCGCCCCCGCACGTGAAGTAGTAGCGGGGCCTGAACTGGAGTTTCTTGGAGGCCAACTCGCTGTAAAGCTTTTGAATACAGCGATTCAGTACCGTGTCATCGAACTTGAGCTCGAGATTGCAGACCGGCGTGTTCAACAGCGCGTAGCGCTCGGTCTCCCAGTTGTCGGCATACTGCAGCAATGCTTCCATGATTCCTGCCCGGCAACACGCAGCCATTCCATGCTAACTAACTATATGATAAATAATGACTTAACTCAAACATGGATCTGGGGCCGTGCCGGCCACAGAAATTATAGAGAAATCCGCCCCTCATTTCCACCCCGTGGTGCCAGGCTTCGGTAATTCCCGGGCGCGCCTTGCGGTGTAATGCTTCCGGAGATCGTGATTGGACCGGATTGCGAGGTCTAGGGCGTGCCGCTGATCTTGGTGGGTTCCGGCTGGACTTGGGGATTTTCGGGGGTGGAGATGCGGATTTCGGTGACGGCGCCGTCGATGTCGATGCCCATCTTGGCGGTCTTCTTGAGGTCGAATTTGACGTTGATGACGCTGTACTGCGCAAGCGAGGAGAACTCCGCCGGCTTGCCGTCGACCGTAATCTTGGCGGTGGCCGCGTCGAGCACGAATTTTGTCTTGTCGGGTATCTGGGAAATAAGGATCAGCTTGCTTGTGCCGGATACGGAAAGGAGACGGAATTTCCCTGCTTCGACTGCGGTTGCGAGGGCGCAGGTGAGTGTGACCGCTGCAAGGACAAGTGATGTTTTCTTCATCCGCTTATATTCTAAGCATCGTTCGGGACGCTAACAAGGCCGAAATTGGAAGCGGGGGCGCGGCGGGGAATTTCGTCGGTGGCGGGGCTTCCCACATTCTCCGAACCATTTGCGCACCGCACTCGTACTAGGAACCAAACAGGGAGACACCCCTTGATCATAGACCTCGAGAACATCACGGTCCGGTTCGGCAGCCAGCGCATCCTCGAGGGTGTGGGGATGCAGTTCGCCGGGGGCTCGATGGGGCTTTTGGGTCCAAACGGCGCGGGGAAGAGCACGCTGCTGAAAGTGCTGCTCGGCTTTATCACGCCTTTGAACGGAAAGGGCAGAGTCCTCGGCCGCGACATTCGTACCGAGCAGCTTGCGATCCGGCAGAAGGTCGGCTACATGCCGGAGAACGACTGTCACATTCCGGGGATGAACGCGGTGACTTTCGTCTCCTATGCCGGTCAGCTGTCGGGGATGAAGTCAAAGGACGCGCTGCAGAGGGCTCACGAAATCCTCTATTACGTGGGTTTGGGTGAGGCACGGTACCGCAACGTGGAAACGTATTCCACCGGCATGAAGCAAAGGATCAAGCTCGCCCAGGCGCTCGTCCACGACCCGGAACTGCTGTTTCTGGACGAGCCGACCAACGGTCTGGACCCGAAAGGCCGGATCGAAATGCTCGAGTTGGTGCGGGACGTCTCTTCGTCGAAGGGGATGCACGTGGTGCTCTCTTCGCACCTGCTTCCCGACGTCGAGTGGGTATGCCGCGAGGCTACGGTGCTGCACCAGGGAAAACGACTGGCATCGGGCGCAATCGACGAGCTGAAGCTCGGTGCCGGGACGGTATTCGAGTGCCGGGTGAAGGGCGATGTGAAGTCGTTCATGGATGAGCTGACCATGCTGGGCTGCACGTGCACCCCGGGGGAGGACGGCGTTCTCCACATTGGCATGGTAAACGGGTTAGGCAGCCAGAGCCTACTGCGGGTCGCGCGCGACCACCGCGTGCAGATCCGCCACCTGGTCCCCTTGAAACAGTCGCTCGAAGACGTCTTCCTGCAGGTGATCGGAGAATCCAATGCCCATTCATGATCTCGGTTACCGGCACTGGGCCGGGGAATGGACTTCGCATCCCTACCGCTGGTGGGTGATCACGCGCCAGGGAATCCAGCTGCTGGTCAGGAAGAAGCGGTTTTCGGTGCTCCTGTTCCTCTCCATGATCCCGTTTGTCGTGCGGGGCGTCTTGATTTACATCTCGACGATGGTGCCGCAGAACGCCCCGTTCTTGAAAATCGGGCCGCAATTCTTCGAGGATTTCCTGTCGCAGCAAATGTGGTTTTTTACCTTTGCGATCGCGATCTACGCAGGCGCCGGCCTGATCGCGAACGATCTGAAGGTCAACGCGCTGCAGATCTATCTGTCCAAGCCGATCACGCGACGCGACTACATCCTGGGAAAACTCGGGGTGCTGGTTTTCTTCCTGTCGCTCCCTACCCTGATCCCCGGCCTCCTGCTGTTCCTGATGGCGGTGCTTTTCAAGGCGGACGCGGCCTTCGTGCGCGCGAACTACTGGGTGGCCGGCTCCATCGCGGCCTATGCGCTCCTCATCATATTCACGTATGCGCTTGTGATGCTGGCCCTGTCTTCGCTGAGCCGCTCCAGCAGGTTTGCCGGGATCAATTTCGCCGCCGTCCTGTTCTTCAGCCAGATCGTGTATGTCATTCTGCGCGAAATGCTGCGAACGGAGCGCGTCGGGTGGGTTTCACTGTCCAACAACGTGATCCAGGTCGGGGACCTCCTGTTCGGCACGTCCTCGCGCCTCCCATCGAGTCCCGCAGTTTCGTTGGTGGTCCTGCTGCTGCTTCTTGCCGGCTGCGCCTGGGTGGTCTACCGGCGCGTGCAGGCCGTGGAGGTGGTGAAGTGACGGCCATAATCCAGGCTCGGAACCTGTCGAAGTGGTACGGCCAGGTCATTGCCGTCAACAAGGTGTCCTTCTCGCTCGAGCCGGGAGTGACCGGGCTCCTGGGGCCCAACGGCGCCGGTAAGTCGACGCTGATGAAGCTGATGATGGGACAGCTGCGTCCGAGCCAGGGGGAGATGCGCCTGTTCGGTGAGGCGGTCTGGAACAACTACCCGCTGTTTAACCGCGTCGGGTTCTGCCCGGAGCAGGATTGCTTCTACGAACGGATGACGGGTGCGCAGTTCCTGGCGTCGCTCCTGCGCATGCACGGCTACCCTGAGCCGGAGGTTGCCCGGCGTACCGAGGTGGCGCTCGAGCAGGTGCACCTCAGCGCGGCGCGGGACAAGAAGATCGCGGCGTACTCGAAAGGGATGCGGCAGCGCGTCAAGATGGCCCAGGCCATCGCCCACGAGCCCGATATCCTGGTCCTGGATGAACCCCTCGCGGGCATGGACCCGGTGGCGCGCCGGGAGACCATCAATGCGATCCGCGAGTGGGGCAAAGCGGGCAAGTGCGTGGTGGTCTCGAGCCATATCCTGCACGAGATCGAGGCGATGACCAGCACGATTCTCCTGATTCACAACGGTCAGGTCCTGGCCGAAGGGGACGTGCACCACATCCGCGGCCTGATCGACAAGCACCCGCACAACATCTACATCCGTTGCTCGGACCCGCGGAAGCTCGCCCAGGCCCTGGTCGGATTCCCGGACCTGCTGAGCATCCGGTTCCACCCCGACGGCGACGCGCTGACCATCGAATCTTCGAAGCCCGACGACTTCTACGATCGGCTCCCGGAGCTGTTCCTGCGCCATGAGATCGAGCTGAACGAGATCACTTCGCCGGACGACAACCTCCAGGCGGTCTTCCACTACCTGGTGAAATAGGAGGACGCGGTGTCCGACAACCACGGCATCATCAAGGGCTGGCGTGATGCGCGCACCATTGCCTTCCTGACGCTCGACACGCTGTTCTGGAGCAAGAAGACTATCTTTGTCGCGCTCGTCTCCATGCTCGTCCTGGGACTTTCCGTCCTGGGCCGCCTGGTGATGACGTATCACTGGATTCGCGTTCCGTTTACCTCGGCGCAGGTCTTTGGAACCCTGATGTCGACCGCCGTGATTCATTTCCTCGTGGTTTTCGTGACGCTGTTTTACGGAACCGCCCTGATTTCGGATGAGGTCGAAGGGAAGACCCTGACGTACCTGTTCGTCCGCCCCATACCGAAGCCCACGGTAATGTTCGGCAAGTTTCTGGCGCTGTTGTGGATCAGCTCCGTCCTGGTGATCCCGACCGTCTTCCTGAGCTACCTGACACTCTACCTGCGCGCCGACCTCGGCCCGTTCTGGGAAGATATGGGGACGCTCGGCAAGGACGTCGGCGTGATTTCTCTTGCGCTCCTGGCGTATGGCTCGTTCTTCGCTCTGCTGGGCGCCTGGCTGAAGCACTCGCTGTTGTTCGGGCTCCTGTATTCGTTCGGTTGGGAGGCCATCATCTCCTACCTGCCGGGATTCACCCGCAAGCTGACCATCACTCACTACATCCAATCGATTTTCCCGCACAACGACACTTCCACCGCGCTCGCGATGCTGATCGGCGACCGCACGCCCGCGCTGGAATCCGTGGTCACGCTCGTCCTCCTTTCGGCGTTCCTGCTGGGGACTGCCAGCATCGTGCTGCGAGAGAAGGAGTACGTCCTGGAGCAGTGATCCGGGGTGCGAGGGCCACGATTGAGCCCGGTTGAGCGGCGCGCCGCGGAATGGTATTTTATCCCTTCTGGAGTTTTATTCTTGCGCTCACTCTTGCTGTGTTTACCTGCCGTGCTTCTTGGCGTCGTTTTGTGTGGGGCTGCGCCAGTAGTGGCGGTGGACGAGACGTCGGTGCTGGTCTTTCCTCCCGAGGGGCCTGCCGATCGACCCCTGCTCGCCTGGGTCGGAGAGGGCATTGCGCACTCCATCTCGGAACAGCTGAAGTGGCCGGGCCTCAGGGTTTTCAGCCGCCAGGAGCGCAACAATTTTCTGGAGGGGGCCGACCTGCCCCCGAACGTCCCGCTCAGCCGGGCCAGCATGATTCACGTCGCGCGCGCCGCGGGGGCCCGCAAGCTGGTGATGGGTTCCTGGTCGGGAACCGAGAAAGAGGTCCGGATCGCGTTGCGCATCCTGGACGTCAAAGCGACCAGGCTCGGGGGAGAACTCTCCGCCAACGGTCCCCTCGATGCCCTGCCTGAAATAGAGAACGAACTCGCCTGGCTCATCCTGGGCGAAACCGGGGTCGACAGATCGGTTGGGCGGGAGACGTTCAGCGCGCGGCGCAGAACGGTGCCCAACCCGGCATACGCCTCGTTGATCCGCAGTCTCACCGCCGGCGACGACAACGAGCAGTTGGTGTTGCTGCAGCGCGCGCTCGAACTCTACCCGGAGATCCCGGAGGCCTCCTACATGGCTGGGCGGCACTACTACCGGCACGGGAATTACGAGGCGGCCCTCCGCTATCTCGAAGCCGGCGAGAAGTGGCGGCCGGGCTATCTCGAGACGGCCTTCATGCTGGGGACCTGCTACGTGAAAAACAATGCGCTCGACGCAGCGGTCCGCTCCTACAACAACGTCCTCGCGTTCACCCGGTCCGCGGAGGCCTTGAACAACCTCGGGGTTGCCTACCTGCGCAAAGGGGATTACCCGCTCGCGGTGGAGCACCTGGTCGAAGCCCGGAACCTCGCGGGCCAGCAACCCACGATCGCCCTGAACCTCGCCATCGCCCGGCACCTCGAGGGCAACGATGCGATGGCGGAGAACCTGCTGCAGCAGACGGCGAGATCGGACGCCAACCGGGGAGTCATTCAATATGTCCTCAGCCTCGTGCTGGACCGGCAATCGAAAAAAGAGGCCGCAGCCGCCGCTCTCGCCGGTGCCATTAACGCCGGGGTCGATCCCGACAAAATGAAGGCGGACGGGCCCAGAGGTTGGAGTCGCCTGATCACCACATGGGAAGACAGGCCGTAACGGACCGGGTTCTTGCAGGCACCGGTTGGGCGGTAGCCCCCCACATATCCACTGCGATTCACTGCGGCTTGCCTTGACAAGCCGCTTGACCGACCTTAAGATACCGTTCTTGCCTCGTGCCGAAGTGGCGGAATTGGCAGACGCGCTAGGTTCAGGGTCTAGTGGGCTTAAGCTCGTGGGGGTTCGAGTCCCCCCTTCGGCACCATCCTTCCGGTAATCTCCCACCCATTCCATACGATGTCAGCGGGTGGCGGTAGCCCGGTACCGTAATTGCCGCAGCCTGTCTGTCCCCGTGTTCAGAGCGGTATGGGAATGCAGGTGCCCTGGGGCGGACGGCGTGTTCGGTCGGTTTACGGACCGCTTCGGGGCGCGGGCTGGGCAGGTACCGCAGACAGCACGGACAGGTCATGCGTGCCGAACAGGGCGAAGGCGGCCACGGGATTGTCGGAAGCCATCCGGACATACCCCGAATTCCGGTTCTGGCCGGCAAGGGCAGGGAAGTACTGGGTCAGCAGTTTGGAGACTCTGTGGCGGGCCTCGATCGTCTCGGTGACCGTGCCCTGGAGGGTGCCGTCCGACGCAAACACCTCCAGTGTCACGGTCGCCGCGCTATCGGATGGGTTGAGAAGCGCCAGCCCGGTAAAGTAGGTTTCGCTGGATGCGATATGACCGAAGATGGCCTCGTCCTGCAAGGTCGACGCAAGCGGGAGTGCCGCCGCGAAGACACGCCTCCCGGGATCGCCGAACACGACACTGCCGGAGAGATTCACGTCGGCCGTTATGTTGACGTAGCCCTGGACGATTCCCACCGGCGTCACGAAGAACGACTGGTCCTTGAGAAGAATCTTCCCGTTGCCGTCAATCGGCAGGACCCGGGTCGGCCCGATCTGGGCTCCGTCGTCGCCCAGGAGCCTGAAGGTGACGGTGCCGGGGGTGGCATCGAGGTTTATGACCGACAGGGTCGAGCGCCAGGGGCCACCCACGGCGTATTGAGGCGAATATAGGACCTTGGAGCCGCAAGTTGTGTCCTGGCCGTTGAGCCCCTCGAGATATTGCGCGGGCTTGCCGAGCATTTCGAAGGGTGCAACGCCCCGGCCCGACAGGATGCGGATGTAGTCGCTCGAATCCAGGGGGGTATCCGGGAACAACTCGGTGAGGTAATCCGCGATGACACCGTTGCCGTTGACGATGCGGTCGGCGGAAGCCCGCGCCGTCCCGTCCTGCCGGACGAGATCAACGCGGATGGGGACCTGGTCTTCGTTGGGATTGGCGATGTGGATTTGGGTGAACCCCTCGTCCTCGACCTCCGAGAGGATCGACGAGACGACCGGGGTCACGAATGCCGGCGCGCCGTCGAGCACGCTGAGGCTGCCGTTGAACATCAGTGTGAACCCGCTTACGCCCGTGGCGCTGCTGTCGAGCTTGATCCAACCGATCCGCCCGTTGTGCGTCATGCCGCTCCCGAACAACTCCGCGTCGACCAACGGCAGCTGCATGCCCGGGGCCAGGCCGATCTCTGCGGGATTCACGAGGCCGTCCGCGATGATCTCCGCGCCTTGCGGGTCGTAAGCCGTGAACGTGAGGATGGCGTCGATGCTGCCGAGATTGACGACGGCAATGCCCGTGTACTCGCTGCCGTCGGGGCTTGTGGTCGACCCGTTCTGGCTGACGAGCCGAGGATAGAACATGCTCGCTGCCCTGCCGGATGAGGTGGTTGTCCTGAAGGAATGCGTTTGCGAGACGGCGAGGTTCCCCGCGGCGTCGCGGGATTTGACGCGGAACTGGTAGTCGGTGTTCGCCTTCAGGCCGGAGACGCCGCCGGAGTGCGACGTCACCAGCGTTTTGCGCAATTCTGACGTCGTCCCCAACGTGGAGCTGGTTCCGTACTCGACCTGCGAGTCCGATGCCTCGTCGGTCACCCAGGTGATGACGGCGTTTCTGGAGCGGACCGTGGTGCTGATACTGATGATAACCGGCGGTGCAGTGTCCGCCGGGGCCAGGACGGTGATGCTCCCGTTACCGCCTGCGAGGGTCACCGGGTAGCCATTCAGATCGGCAGCAACGATGGACCGGATCGTCAGCACAACCTGGCCGGGCGGCGTTCCCGCGGCGATGGCCACGCGCAGCAGGGCCACGCAGCCGGATCCTACTGAGTTCGTGTTCAACCCGAAGAGCAGAAACCGGACCAGCCCGGGACTGCTCGTGTTGCTGGTAACCGCTTTACCTGCCGCTGCCGCCGCAGTTCCGGCAACGACGGACTCGACTGCGAGGGCCGTGGGAAACGTTACCTCGAACTGGATCGTGCCGACCGGGTACGACCCGACCGCAAGGTTTACCGGCACCTCCACGACGTTGCCGGCCGGGCCCATGCCTGAACCAACGGTGAGGGTCGGCGCGTTCTGGGAAAAACCGGTGACCACGGAGACCGAGAGGATAAGGACCGCGATGAACGATGGTCTCTTGGCGCTGGACATAGGCCGCTCCTGGACGCTTTCGACTGAACTTATCGCGCGCCAGCAGAGGCAGGCATAGGGCACACGTCACAAAATGCCGGGAACGGGCCCCTGCGCCCCCCGGGAGGGATTCAGGATGGCAGACCCTGCGCATCCATCTGCCCCGGACAAAACCCGCGGAAACAGGGCGGGGCTCGGGAACGCCCCGCCCAGCGTTCATGCCGGTTACGGCACGTCTTGCGGCGGGATGGCCGAGAGGACGGACAAGTCGTTGCTTCCGAATAAGGCGAATGCGGCGACTTCTTTGTCTGCCGTCACTTTGACGTAGCCCGAATTGCGGTTCTGCCCGACCAGAGCAGGGAAGTACTCGGTCAACACCATCGACTTGCGCTGCCTCCCCGGAATGGTCATGACCGTCGACGCCTCGATGCGTCCATCGGCTCCGTAGAGGTCAAGGGTCGCGGTCGCATCGGTGGTGTTCGGATTGAGGATCGCGATGCCCGTGAAGTACGTCTGGTCCGACGCCACGTGGCTGAAGAGTACGGAACGCTGCAGCTTATCCACAAGCGGCAGCGCCGCCGAGAACATCTTGCCTTCGGGGTCCCCGAAAAGGACGCTTCCGCTGAGCCGGATTCCGCTGCTGACGATCTCGATATAGCCCTGGGTTACGACATTGGTCGGGTTGACGAACAGACTCTGGAAGAGTGCGGGGTCGTCGATGCGGATTTTCCCGTGCGCCTCGATCGGCAGCACTTTCGTCGATCCGACCTGGGTGGCATCGTCCCGGATGAACCGGAAGGTCACGGTTCCTGCAATATTGTCGAGGTTCACGATCGACAGCGCCGACCGCCACGGACCGCCCACGGCGTACTGGGGCGAGTAAAGGGTTGTCGCTCCCGCCGCCGCATCCTGGCCGTTGAGGCCATCCACATACTGGGACCCCTTGCCGAACAGCTCGAACGCCAGCACGCCTCTCTGTGCGCTCACGCGGAGATAGTCGGAAGCCGCCGGTGTCGTGTCGGGGAACAGGTCGGTGAAGAGGTCGGTTACGACGGCGCCGTTCCCCAGCACGGTGCGGGTCGTTTCCGCGGCGGTAGTCCCGTCCGCGCGGACCAGCTCGAAGCTCAATTCAGCCGGGTCGGCGGATGGGTTCGCGATGTCGACCCGTGTGAACCCCTGGTCGTCGATTTCGGGGAGCACGAACGAAGTCATCGGGTGCGACGAGATGTTCGCTCCGTCCAGTACGCTCATACGCGCGTTGAACATGAGGAAAAACCCCGCCACTTTCGCCACCGTGCTTTCGACCTTGATCCACCCGATGGTGCCGTGGGATTGGATCGCATCTCCGAACAGCTCCGTGTCCACGACCGGCAATTGTTGCGTCGGGTACAGGACCCGGGTGGCAGGGTTGGTGATCGACGGTCCGGAGATCTCCTCTCCCGAGGGACCATAGGCGGTGAATGTGAGGGTGGCTGGGCCGGAGTCGAGGTTGGCGATGGCCACACCCACGTATTGGTCCTCGCCTTCTCCGGGTTGACTGATCTCGCCGCCCCCGGACATGAGGGGATAGAACATCGTGGCGGCGGCCTCCCCGTTCGGTTTCTCGCCCGTGGTGAACGTGAGATCGGCCGACACGGCCATGTTGCCGTCGGCGTCCTTTGACTTGACACGGAAGTGGTAGGTGGTCTTCGGCGTCAGGCCGGTCAGCACTTCGGCGTGCGCTTCGGCCAGAGTGGGCCGGAGCGCCGTGACAAAGCCGTATGACTCCACGGTCCCGTATTCGACCTGGCTGTCCGCCGGTTTGTTGGTCGACCAGGTGACGGTGGCGCGGGAATGACCGATGCCGGAAACGGTCACGGCGGAAATGACCGGCGGTGCCGTATCCTGCGCATCGGAGGTCGTGAACGTGTGGTCGTCGGAGGTGGCGAGGTTGCCCGAGCCGTCGCGCGACCGGACCCTGTAATGGTATTGCGTTTTGGCCGTCAAGCCGCTCAGCAGCTGGGCATGCGAGGTCACGGCGGCGGCATTCAACGGAGTGGAAGTTCCATAAGAGGCCCCAGTGCCGTATTCAACCTGGGAATCGGCGGACTCGTCGGTCGACCAGAGTATCAGGGCCGTTGCCTTCGTCACGGCCGATGCGGACACGTTGCGGATCGCCGGTGCGGTCGTGTCGTTTGAGGCCGTCGTCGTGAACGTGTAGTCGGCCGAAGTGGCCCAGTTGCCGCCTGCGTCGCGGGACTTGACCCGATAGTGGTAGAGCGTGGCCGGCGCAAGGCCGCCCAGCGACTGCGCATGGTGGGTGACCATGCTCGTGTTCACACCGGTAGAGCTGCCGTAGCCCGTTGTGGTCCCGTACTCGACCTGCGAGTTGGAGACCTCGTTGGTCGTCCAGGTGATGGCGGCCCCGGAGCTGGTGACGTTTGACGACGTCACCGCGGCTATGACGGGCGGGGTGGTATCCGCCGGGGTTACCGTGGTGAATGTATAGTCGGTGCTGGAGGCCAGATTCCCTGCGCCGTCGCGCGACCGGACGCGGTAGTGATACAGGGTCGAGGGCGCGAGCCCCGTAAGGGTCTGAGAGTGACTCGTGACCAGGCCCGTATTGAGCGAGGTAGAAGCGCCGTAGGCGATGGTCGTCCCAAAATCAACCTGGCTGCTGGAAGGCTCGTTCGTTGTCCAGGAGACCGTCGCCCCGGAGACGGTGATGGACGAAGCCGAGACCGCGCTGATGATGGGTGGCGTGGTATCCGCCGGCGCGGTGACCGTGACGGTGCCGCCGGTTCCCGTAATGCCCACCCCGTTGCCGCCCGGGTCGGAAGCGACGACCTCCGCGATGGAAACGGCGACCGCACCTGGCGCCGCCCCGGCCGAAATACCGACGCGGACCACGGCGACGGTCCCGGACCCGATGGTGCTGCTGTTGAAGCCGGAGAGAACCACGCGCATGCCACCGGCAATAGCATTTCCTAACGCACTCTTTCCTGCCGCGGTTGCCGCCGCCCCCGTGCTTATGCTCGCATAGGTCAGGGAGGACGAGAACTTGAGGTCGAACTGGAGTGAGCTGACGCCGGTTCCCCCGGCCGTGAAATTCACGGCCAGGTCGACGGAGGCGCCGGGGAGGCCGGAGCCACTACCCACCGACAGAGTCTGGCCCGCAGCCGGCGTCGGGGCCAGGAGCGCTGCGAGGGTGCACAGGAAAAGGGCAAGAAGAGCAGTTTGATGCCGGCGGAGAATCATGAGTGCGGCTCCACGAGTGTTATTGCGGGCAAGTTCTTGTGCCGAGCACGACGTTTACGAGCACCTGGAGATCCAGGACATCGACGCGGGCATCCCTGTTGATATCGCAAGACCCCGGGCACGCACCGGTCCCCAGGATGGAGTTAACCAGGACTTGCAGGTCGAGAACATTCGAGAGGGCGTCGCTGTTGATGTCGCATCCCGTCGAGCCGGCTACGGTGGCGGTGACCTCATTCGAGTACCCGCTCTCCTGCCCCGCTCCGTTCCAGGCCGTAACGCTGAAGTAGTACGTGCCGGGAGCGAGTCCGGTAATGGTGTAAGTTGTCGCTGTCCCAATGGTTACCGGTGTTCCATACGTGCGCGAGGCGGTCCCGACATAGACCTTGTAGCCGGCGAGGTCGGGTTCTGCGTTGGCGTCCCAGGCGAGCGTGATGTCCGCCGCGAGCAGGGGCGGCGCGGCGACGGTGACGATCAGGAATACTGTCAGCTGCAGTGCAGCCGCCTTGTAGAGATGCATGAGAGTGCCATACCTCTTTTGCGGGACCAGATCGGTAGATAGCGGCGAACAAATTAGTCTTCTCATAAGGGGAATCCGGCTTGATTCGGGGAGTGTATCGGCCTGGGGGACGGCGGGAATTGTGGCGGCAGTCACACGCCGGCACCCACCGGGCGGAGAGTGCACCGCGGCGTCCAGGAAAGAGGGACACCCGATGAAACACCCTCAGCCCGGGACTTAGTACTGCCGTTCGTAATTACGGTACAGTAGTTTCTGGACGCGGGGTCACGCCGACGCACGCGCCCTCTTCGTGGGGTTCAGTCAGCAAAGGTCGATGGGAGGCTGTGAATCTTTTCTCCTGGCCTGACGACGGGCAAGCGTCCAGTGTGCTACAGCGGAATCGAGTCGGACGGAATTCGTGCTTCTCATACAACCCTGGCGATTATTGAAGTCATCCGACAGGGGACCAAGGTGATATTTGTCACCAGAATGAATCTTTCTGGGGGATTGCAATCAGAGGGAGCGGAAATCGCGGTGCCCGTTCCCGGAGCCCGACACTCCGGGACAACGGGAGGCCTGGTGGATGGACCTCTCAGAGCCGTCGGGGATGGTTTGTTTCTTGTGTCTTCGAGACCGTAATCACCGTCAGGACGCAAAGGGTCGGAGTGAGTCTTTCACAAAGCCCCGTGCGGCTTATAGAAGTGCAGTATCTCGCGCCTGACACTCATATAGGCATCATGCGGGTGCCCAGTTCACGCGATCGGCACAACCGTGGCGCGGGTCAGAGGCGACACTCGCCTTTGACCCGTCGGGATCGGTGCAGTCGAGCAAATTCAGGACTTCGGTAACGCTTTCCGGATTGCCCTGAAGGGCATGGCCCAAAGGGTCTGCGTCGAGCCGCCGCACTCCACGGACGCGGGCTACGAACCACTTCGCGAGTAAGTTCGCAAATTCCTCAGGGAAAGGATGTTTGAGGTCGATGAGTATAGTGAAGGTGAACGTGGGCGACGCACGGCTGGGGTCGCGCGCAAGCCGAAGGTGCTATGAATTTTGGTATACGTTGATGCGGCGCGGCTGCGCTGAATTCTTAGCCTGAATGTGCTACACTCTGACCGATTTTGGTTGGGGCAGACGGCACGATCTTAGACGTTTGGCGCGGCCGGTGTGTATGCAGGCGGAGATTTCTAAGGTACGTCTGCCGCAGGGCTGGCAGCGATATGCGCAGCCACGGTTCCAGCGTTCTCGGCGCACGAGTCGCGCCTAAAACTAACGAGCTACTGAACAGCTGACTGCTATGTGGCGGGTTTTTTTGCGCTATCTGGCTTTCCGAAGATTCGGAGCCATTCTCGTAGAGAATGTGCTGCTGGTGTGTTGCATCCTGGATGCTGTTCACATCAGGCTCCAGGAATGGCCGCTTTCACCCCGCACTTATCCTTCCTTCTTATTGCGCGCCTTCGTCATGGCGGTAGTTTTTCAGCTGTTTCTTCACTTTCGCGACGTCTACGATTTCCGCAAGTCCCTGTCCTTTGCGCAGTTTCTTGTGCGCCTTGCCCAGGCTATCACCCTGGCCTCCGGGTTGCTGGCTTTCGTCTACTACCTCTTCCCGGACTTGATGGTCGGGCGCGGGGTGTTTCTCATCAGCGTCGTTCTGATCTCGGTCTTTCTCACCGTCTGGCACACGCTGCTGCGCGTCTGGGTGGGGGTGCGCGCCCCTCGTACCAATATCCTTGTCCTGGGGACGGGCCGCCTGGCGCGTGAACTGGTCACTGAAATTCTTCGGCACCCGGAACTGGGGATTGCCGTCTCCGGCTTCGTGGACGACAACCCCGCCCTTGTCGGTATCTCGGTGGTGAATCCGAAAGTGATCGGGCTCTTCAAAGAGATCCCGCAAATCGTCGCGCAGACCAAGGTCGACCGTATCGTGGTGGAGCTTCAGGACCGTCGCGGCCGCCTGCCCATTGAAGAGCTGTTGACGCTCAAAACGCAGGGCGTAGCCATCGAGGACGCCACAAGCCTGTACGAGCGGATCACCGGCAAGATCGCGATCGAAAACCTCAAGCCGAGCTGGATGATCTTTAACGCAGGCTTTGAGGTTTCCAGAAACGTCCTTCTGCAGAAGCGGATCGTGTCGCTGCTGATTTCGTCGATCCTGCTGGTTATGCTTTCGCCGCTGATTCTGCTGGTGATGATGCTCATAAAGCTGGATTCGCACGGGCCTGTCTTCCACCGGCAGAAACGGGTGGGGCAGGACGGGCAGACGTTTACGCTTTGGAAGTTTCGCTCGATGTTCGAAGACGCCGAGAAAGTCACGGGGCCGGTGTGGGCCAGCAAAGACGATCCGCGCGTCACCCGGGTCGGCAGGATCCTGCGGCGCGTGCGCGTGGACGAATTGCCTCAGCTCATCAACGTCCTGCGGGGCGACATGAGCCTCGTCGGCCCACGGCCAGAACGGCCGCACTTCGTAAAAGAGCTCTCCGCCATGATCCCGTTCTATCACCTGCGGCATGCGATCAAGCCGGGGATCACGGGCTGGGCCCAGATAAACTACGGGTACGGAAATTCCGTGCGCGACTCGGTCGAGAAACTGCAGTACGACCTTTTTTATATAAAACACATGTCGGCACTCTTAGATTTCGTGATTGCTTGCGAGACCGTCAAAACTGTCCTGTTCCGACGGGGATCATAGCCTTCGGCGCGGCACGACCCTGACCACCGCTGCATTTTCCCCGGCTTTCGTTCTGCGCCCGTTTCCTGGGTATGGAAAAACGGCATGCGCAACGTGCTCACGGTGGATGTGGAGGATTATTTTCAGGTGGAGGCGTTTGCCTCGAGCGTCAAGCCCGATTCATGGGACGGCTTCGAGCCGCGAGTGGAAGGCAACGTACGGAGAGTGCTCGGGTTGCTCGACAGGAATCGCACGACCGGAACGTTCTTTGTCCTCGGCTGGATCGCCAGAAAGTTTCCCGGGCTCGTGCGGGAGATCGCCGCGGCGGGGCACGAAATCGGCAGCCATGGCTTTTCGCACCAGCATATCTCCAGGCAATCGCCGGAGCAGTTCCGTGCAGACGTCAGGGCTGCGCGCCAGTGCCTTATGGACCAGGTCCAGAAGCCCGTTCGTTCCTACCGCGCCCCGAGTTTTTCCATAACGAAGAGAACCCTTTGGGCTGTGGATGTGCTTGCCGAGGAAGGATTCCGCTTCGACTCGTCGATATTTCCTGTCCGGCACGATCTATACGGGATCCCCGACGGCCATCGGTTCCCCTATTGGCATACTACGCCCAAGGGGGGGAGCGTCTTCGAGTTTCCCCGTCGACACTCCAGGTGGCGGGCAAGAAGATCGGGGTGGCCGGGGGCGGATACCTTCGCCTGATCCCGTACGATCTGACCCGCTGGGCGATACGTCGGCTGAACGAGAATGAGCGACAACCGGCGATGGTTTACTTTCACCCTTGGGAACTCGACCCGGAACAACCGCGCATATCGGCGCCTTTGCGGTCCCGCCTGCGACACTACACGAACCTGTCACGCACCGAAGGGCGGCTGGAGCGGTTGTTGCGCGATTTCCGCTTCTCCAACCTGTCGGATGTGTGCGAGGACCTGGAAAGTTACCGTCACGGGTTGCCGGGCGTGGCCGCCGCGCAGGCGTCTGCTGACTCGACCGCCTAGCGGTCGCACAGATCTGGCTTCGGCCCATGCCGGGCGGTGACTATGGCTTAAACTGCCGCATGAGGGCCCGTGCGGCATCGGAGGTCGCGCTCAGGACCGCCTCCGTCAGGGCCGCGGTCGCGTTCGCGGAGCCCCGGCTTTTGGCTTGCCCACTCCCCGTGGCGGCCACGGCCCCGTCGGACATCCGCACCATCTCGAAGCTCACCTCGGCGCGGCCTGCGGTGTAGGTGCTGCCGTAGGCATTCTGCGCTTCAAGCGAGCCGTGCGCCGTTCCCATGATGACGTAGCCGACCCCGCTGCGCCGGACCTCCGCAAAATCCCTGCGGTCGAGCGCGGAGCGGACATTGGCCGCCACCATGCCGGAAGAGACGACCTGCAAGCCGTTTTCGCGAACGATGTCGGCCACTCTCGCCTGGGCTGTGCCCAGCGGGATGCGCTCGCCGGACTGGTCCGGATCCAGGAAAATGAGCACTCCCTCCGGTGCTGCCGGGTCGGACTGCCGGACAGCGTTGGAGTTTCTACCCGCGGCCAAGGTCCTGGGGTTGGCGGCGGAGGGCTCCGGCGGGGCCGTCGCTGCTGAAGCACCCGCGGGGCTGCCGCGCGGCGCGATCCGCTTACCCACGACGGCCTGGGTCGGCGTTTTCTGAGGTGACGGCCTGCCACCCGGAGCGGCGGGCGGGGCCTGCAGTGCCGTGTCGGAGGAGCCCTTCGCCCCCGCTGACGGAGCCGCTTCAACGGTCGCCTGCGGGGGCTGCGTTGCCGAACTCGCGGGCCCCTGGGAAGCAGCTGACGGGATAGAGCCACCGGCATCCCCGGCCGGCGCGGATGCGTCCTGCGCGAGCGGTTCCGCCGGGACCGCTGGTCCCGCTCCCGCCTGCGTCGGCTCGGCCGCCGGGGTCGTTTCCGCGACCGAAGCAGTCCCCGGCACCGTGTGGCCGCGGCTCAGGAAAACAAAGGTCCCCACGGCCGCAAGCAGCACAACCGCCAGGAGGGCCCCGATGAAAACAAATCCTTTCTTTGCTGGCGCGGGCGCCCCCTGTGCGGCCAGCTGCCGTCGAAACTCCGTCGGGACCGGCGGGGTCATGGTATATGCTTTGTCCGCGACGGGAGCAGGAGCGGAATCCGCCAGGGGTGGGGCTGGCAGGACCGGCGCCAGGACGGGAGCCGCCAGGCCCGTCCGTTGATCCAGCACCGTGGCCTGCTCCGGGGCGGCCGGAGCCTGTCCGCCCGCAGGAGCCTCGAGCCATTGGGCCAGGACCTTTCGCGTGTACAACTGCCCGCGGCCCGCGGCTCGCTCCTGCTCTTCGAAAGCGTCCATGGCCGACAGAATGTCGTCTGCCGTTTGGAATCGTTCGGCTGGGTCTTTCGACAGGCAGCGCAGCACGATCTGTTCGAGGGCCAGCGGGATATTGGGAAGGAGCTGGGTCGGGGGTGTCGGGGGTGTCTGGACGTGGTGAATCATGATCTGGAAATCGCTCTCGTCCTTGAACGGCACCCTGCCGGTCAGGAGTTCGAACAGAATGACCCCGAAGGAATACAGGTCCGAACGTGCGTCGACCGCCTCGCCCCGCACCTGTTCGGGAGACATGTAGTAGACGGTCCCGACCAGGGCGCCCGTCGCGGTCAGGCTCTTGCCCCCCTGGACCTTCGCGATGCCGAAGTCCATCACCTTGGCCAATCCGTCCGGCGTCAGCATGATGTTGGACGGCTTCAGGTCACGATGTACGATGCCACGGCGGTGGGCGGCGGCGAGGCCGTCAAGCACCTGCTTGGAAATGCCGACCACAATATGAGGTGCCAGCGCCCCGGCGGAGCGCACCAACTCCGCAAGCGTTTTCCCCTCGACGTACTCCATCACCATGTAGTAGGAGTTGCCGATGGGCTCAAACTTGTAAAGAGAGACGATGTTCGGGTGGTTCAGGCTGGCCTGAACCTTGGCTTCGGATTCGAAGCGCTCCAGTTCCTTCCCCCCGGTGAGCGACGGGTTAAGAACCTTGATCGCCACCCTGCGCCCCAGCGTCGTGTCCTCGGCTTCATAGACCGTCCCCATGCCGCCCTGGCCGAGCTTGCCGGTGATTTTGTGATTGCCGATCGTCTCGCCGATCATTGTCTCGCCCCCTCATGGTTTCGTGTGCGGTGCCAGTTTAGCAGAACCCCTTAGAAAAAGCTGGTGCGCCCTGGCTTCGGTGGTCTCGGCGGAACAGGGAACGGTGCGGGCGCTCTGGCCATGCAGTGCGGCGGCCTTACGCGCAGCGCTTAGGATCGCGGTACTCTGCCAGTGCTGCTAGTCCTGTTGCATTCCACTAGAAGCTGTACTCAACCCCGATCAGAGGGGTGGCTCGATCGCGAAGTCCGGCATCATCGAGCTTAAAGAGCAGATTGAAATTGACGAGGAGCTTGCCGCTGATGTTTGTTTTAATTCCTGCCGCACCGCTCAGCTGGTTGAATGATCCCCGCACAAAAGCCAGATCGGGGAACGAGACGCTGCCATTCGGACCGGCCTGGGTGAACGTGCGCGCAATGACCCGTGGCGAATCGAAACTCCTCTGGCCCAGGAGGTCGAGGGCGAGGGTGAACCGCTCCGATATTCCCATGTCGGCGCCCGCCACCCAGAATAACTGGTTGGGCAGGTCTCCCTTCTGACCGGTCACCACATCCCCGGCCAGCACGCTCTTGCCGTTCCACTGATAGGCACAGTTGAGGTGCGGTGAAACGCGCCCGGCCAGTATCGAGACGGCGGCAAACGGTTTTACGCCGGGCGCACCCGAGCCGAGCAGATCCTCTGCGTCGCCTGTGGGGGCGCGGGCGTCCAATCCCACCGCCAGCCCGAGCGGGCCGCGCCTCAGGGCGGTGGCTTTGGCCCTGACGATTACGTCACCCATGCCGCTCGCGCGGCCGGATGCAAAGAACTGCCGCTGGGTGCCGTATTCTCCCGGCGCCCCGGGATCCCTGAAGAAGTGAATGCGCGGGTCCGCGGCCGTTCCGATGCGCTGGATCACGGCATTCGATACGACACTGAGCCTGCTTTGCACGATCGGCACTGCGACGGAGATATCCAGGCGGTCGAATACGCCGTAGGTCAGGAAGGCGGTCGTCTGGCCCACGCTGGCGTTGACCGTATTCTGGGTGGTGACGACGTCCGCGCGCCCGCCCCCGAGTTCAAAATCGTCGTGGCGGAAAACCGCAGGCACCCGGGACAGCTCGATGCCTTCGATCGAATCAAACGCGAAGTGCTGATAGTTAAGGCCGAATGAAATCCGTCCCTTGCCTATGGTCTCGGCACGCTCGGCCAGGATGGGCCCGAAACTCTGGGTCGAGCGCCTGAATGTCCCTGTCGATGTGTCGAATGTGTAGGTGAAACCCGAGGCGGGCGATGGCAGCGGCAACGACGTCAACTGGCCCACAATTGCGACGTTGAACTGCAGAAACTCAGATTGAAACCCGCTGTTGAAGTGGCCCGAGTGCGTCGATCCATCGGGGAGAACCGCCTCGCTGTCGACCACGAGCCCGTTCGGGCCGTACATGTCCCGGAAGAGGCGTGAAAGTTTGGTGATTCTCTGGGCAAAGGCAAACTGATTGCCCGCCATCAGGCACAAGAAAAGCGACAGCCAGATCCTGCGCGACATGTACCGCCTCCCTGATCAATGGTGCGCGGCCCCACTTCCGCTCAGCGCAAAGGTTCAAAACGTATTTTGTCGAGCAGCCAGGTGCCCGTGTTCTTGCGCAACGTCATTGACGCCCGGTTGGCTGTCTCGAGTCTTTGACCGTCGAGGGTTTGGATCACGTACAGACGCCGGCCCGTCACGGTCGCCGAATCGCCGGAGACCCGGATGTCGAGGTCGACGAGCTGAACCCGAATCGCGCGCGAGTTGTTGAACTCATTGCGCAGGGCGTCCTCCTGCTTTCCGCTCAATCCCGGCCACACGGCCTTGAGTGCGACTATGTCCCGGGCCTGCAGGGCCGTCGTGTACTGCTGCAGCGAAGACGAAATGGCCTGTCGCTCGGTTTCGATGGTCACCGGAGCCGCGGTTTTCGCCGTGACCTCGGGAGCCGGGACTGCCGGTCTAAGAGGCGCCTCCAGGGCCGCCGAGGCGGCCTGCTGCATCGAGGACGTGGCCGCGTCATATTGACTTTTCGCGGTGGCGTACTCCTGGTGTTCGAATGCCGCTTGAGCCAGCAACCCCAGTTTGGAGGCTTCCTGGAACTTCTGAGGCGCCCGCGATGGAGCGTCCGCGTTCACGGCACCCTGACGCGCCTGTTCGAAAGACTGGCGGCTGAGTTCCGTCTCGGTGCGCAGGAGGGCCGTCTGCTTTTCCTGTTCGGCGAGGCGCCCGCGCGCCTCGCTCCCGGCCTCCGCCTCGAGCGCCGCGCTGGTGTACAGGCCGCTGGTCTCATAAAGTTTAGCTGCCGCTCGCTGGAAATCCCGTCTCTCGTACAGGCTCCTGGCGTCGAGCTCGGTCTTGCGCGCCGCCTCATAAGATTTTGCGGCGAACTGGGAGGCTCCGACCGCTTCGGCCCTGAACCTCGACTGCACCATCTTCAGGAGCGCGTCCTCCGCATTCCTCGCGGCGGCTTCCGGCTCGGGCTTCTTTGACTGGGCCTCCCCGCTTCGAGACGAAGCGTCCTCCCAAACCTTGCCGCTCCCCGCCGTGGGCCGTCCGGTCGTCTCGTCGCGGCCGGGGAGAGGCCGCGGACCCGACGGTACGCCGCCGGGCACGGACGACTCCGGCGCCCGGGCTTCCTGCGGACGGGTGGGAGTTTCAGTGTTCCGCGGTCCACCTGACGCCGTGCGGTCGGCAGCCGGTTGCGCCGGATGGTCCGGGGAACTCGGGTGGGCAGCCCCAACAGGCGACACCGGCGACGGGGAGAGCTTGTCGTTGCGGGCAGGGGCGGCTCCGGGGGGCTGCCGGCGCAGCCACCAGACCGAGGATAGCGAGAGAATCAGAATCAGGGAGGCCCCCAGATACAGCACGGGCCTGCGCCCAAGAGAAGTCTTGGGGCCCGTGCCGGATACCGGGCCGGCGGAACGCGTGTCGCGCGGCGGCGCTTTGGGCAGGGAACGCGCGGGCGTAGGAGTGGTCGGCATGGTCCAGGCCGAGTGGGTCCCGTGCTCCGCTGCATTCCCGGGTCCCTCGACGGGCTCCGGAATAGTCGCAGCATCGAGAACTGCGCTGCTCACCGACCGGCCCGTTACGGTCGAGCGCTCATCTTCGTCCTCGTCTTCGTGCTCGTCGAGGCCGGTTGCGGAGAGGTGCGATACGACGCCGTCGAGGTCGCAGAGGAGTTCGTCGGCCGTCTGGTAGCGGTCTGCCGCGTCCTTTGCCAGGGCCCGCGTCACGATCCGGGCCAGCGGAGGGTCGATCGAGGGGTCGACCTTTTCCAGAGGCTCCGGATCGGCCTGGAGTATCTTCATGATTGTGGCGGGAACCGAGTTCTCGTCGAAAGGACGGCGCCCCGATAGCAATTCATAAAAGAGGGCACCCACCGAGAAGATATCTGCTCTGTGATCGGCCTTCTCGCCTCGCACCTGCTCCGGAGACATGTAATTGGGGGTCCCGACCGGCGCCCCGGTGCGGGTGATGTCTCCGGCGACCATCCGGGCCAAACCAAAATCGAGGATCTTCACCTCCCCGGACTTCGCCAGAAAAATGTTGGCGGGCTTGATGTCGCGGTGAATGACCTGACGGCCGTGCGCGTGGGCCAGACCGAGGCAGATGGCGCGCACGATCCTCAGCTTACGGGCCAGCGAGAAGTGCACGCGTTTCGCGATGGTAGCCTTCAGGTCCGCGCCCTCGAGGTATTCCATCGCGAGATAGGCTACGCCCCCGTCTTCGCCGATATCATAGATGGTGATGATGTTCGGGTGCGACAAGCGGGCAGCCGAGCGCCCTTCGCGAAAGAATCGCGCCCGCAGCTCAGGTTCCGTGTCCAGGTGAGTGCTGATGGTCTTCAGAGCAACGATGCGCTCGAGCAGGGGATCACGCGCTTTGTAGACGACGCCCATCCCACCCTGTCCCAGTTTTCCGAGGATCAGGTATTTCCCCACTTTATCCAAGCTACCGCCCCGTAGCCGGCGTTGCGCAACGCCGCGGCCGGGATGTGAACACAGATTCCGAAGCTCTCCCCTCGTCTGCCTCGAATTTCGGAAGTTATCTGCTGATCGTGTCCCGAGCCGGGGGTCCCGACTCACCGACGACACCCAAGTGTGTTCATTAAACCACACGGCCGCACACCGCTCAATAGAGAACCCGCCGGCGTTCTCATGCGGACTCAGAGATGTACATCGACAGTGATACGATCCTTCGCTATCATCTTGGCAAAGGCGGCTACCGGCACGCCGGCGGCCGGTCCGGGACGAAGGAGCCGAATGCATGGCGGACCCCATAGGAATCCTGACGCACGAACACCGGATCATCGAGGAGGTGCTCGGCGCGCTCGAGACTTTCATCGAAAACCTCGGCGTCCGGGAGGAACACGAACGGAGCGATGTCGCCGCGTTCGCCCGATTCTTCCAGGAGTTCGTGGACAGATGCCACCACGGCAAGGAAGAAAACTACTTGTTTGTGAGAATGAATGCCTATGGGTTTTCGCGGGAGCACGGTCCGGTGTCCGCCATGCTTTCCGAGCAGGGTGAGGGGCGGGAGCACCTGCTCGCCCTTGCGGCGATTGGCGCAGGCGCAGGCCCCTTGAGCCGAAGGGAACAGGCAGACGTGCGGGGTCACGCACTCGGGTATGTCATGCGCATACGTCCGCACGTGATGCGGGAGGAGGACATCCTGTTCCCGATGGTGCTGCACGCCCTGCCCGATTTCGTCCTGGACGAGCTCGGACGCGACTTCGAGGCGTTCGACCGCTCCTTTTTGCCGACCGGGTTTCACGAAGAGCTGCGTCGCCTGTCGACGCGCCTGATTGCCAGCTACTCCCCCAAGCGCGACGATTTCCGGCGCACGAAGAAAGACACGCAGGCTCCCTTGTAGGAGTCACGCCAGCGAGCGTGAGGATGGGTTAGTTTTTTTGTTTCGCGGATTGCCGTTCATGGTATATTCCGCGCAAAGCCTCTCGTTTTGCGCCTGTTACAGGCGTGCTCCGAGAGGCTCTGGCTTAACAGGTTCCAAGGAGAAGGATAAGAATGCACAGACCGATCAAGTACGTGGAGAAGGCCTTGACCGCGACGGCCGGCATGGCGTTCGATACGGTGCAGTTCTTCAACCAGCACCGGCCGAATCCGTCATTTACGCCGAAGTGGTCAGACAAACCGTTGCAGAAGTCCTGGCAGAAAACAAAGCCCCCACTTGGTTGGCCCCGCACTACGGACTCCCTGTGTCCGAAGTGCGTCATCGAGGCGCGCAAGAAAATCCTGGACGGCGAAGAAGATTACCGGATTCTCATCAACGAGAAAGTCGGCGAGATCAAGGCCTCGATCATTGAACGCGACGGCGAGATCTGGATGGTCAAAGAGTGCCCGAAGCACGGCCGGTTCGAAGACATCATGGCGGAGGACAAGAGGTTCCTGGAACACGTCGAAGCCATGTACCCGGGCCGCGACATCGACGCGCACAACGATCAGGCACTGCACAACCACGGCTCGAGCACGATCAAGTTCGGGCGCGGCGCCGTCCTGACCGTCGACCTGACCAACCGCTGCAACATGATGTGCGATCCCTGCTTCATGGATGCCAACCAGGTCGGCTTCGTCCACGAGTTGAGCTGGGAAGAGATCAAGGAAATCCTGGACAACGCGATCACGATCAAGCCGCGCCGCCAGATGTCGGTGCAGTTTTCCGGCGGTGAACCGACTCTGTCCCCGCTATTTCTTCGACGCCATCGCCTACTCCCGCAAGGTGGGCTTCAACAGCGTTCAGGCGGCGACGAACGGCATCGAGTTCGCCAAGGACATCAACTTCGCCAGGCGCGCCTACGAGGCCGGGTTGCGGTATGTCTATCTGCAGTTTGACGGCATCGGCAACGATGCCAACGGGCACCGCAAGATCGGCAACCTCTTCGATGTGAAGCTGCGTGCCATAAACAACCTGCACGAAGCGGGCGTGGACATCGTGCTGGTGACGACGCTGGTCAACGGCATCAACAACGATCAGGTCGGTCCGATCATCCAGTTTGCGATGGACAACCCGAAGAAGATCTCGTTCATCTCCTTCCAGCCGGTGTCATTTACCGGGAGGGATGAAGAGGTCACCGACGAGCGCCGGCACCAGCAGCGCTACACGCTTTGCCACATGGCCAACGACGTCAAGGACCAGCTCGGCATCTCGGAGCCGACGCGCGACTGGTTCCCGATCTCGACGATGAGCGTCTTCTCGGACTTCGCGGACCTCGTGCACGGGCCACAGGCCGACTGGGGGCATCTGAGTTGCGGCTGCCATCCCAACTGCGGCGTCGGCACCGCGTTCATGATCAACAAGGAGACCAAGGAACGGGCCATGGTGCCCGAGTTCATCAACGTCCCGGGGCTGATCAAGGACACTCAGAAGGTCACCGATGCGGCGCGCGGCAAGGGTTTCTCGAACTTCATGATGGGGCTGGCGCTGCTGAAAAACTACGACCCGTTCAGGTCTCCGCGCAGTCTCAAAATGTCCGACATCCTCAAGAAGTTCGACAAGACGATGGGGGCCACCGGCCGCAGCTACGGCAAGGGACTGGAGCGCCGGAAGGATCCGTGGAACTTCCTGTTCGTCGCGGGCATGTGGTTCCAGGACCTGTTCAACTACGATTTCCGCCGGACGGAGATGTGCATCATCCCGTACGGCACGCAGGAAGGGGAGATCTCGTTCTGCGCGTACAACACGGGTGTGGGGTGGCGGAATATCATCGAAAAGATGCACATGAATGCCACCGTCGCTACCTGGTACAAGGAGTATGGCCGGCACAAGGTTTACGCCAACGGCAAACCGGTTGAACTCGAGGCCTACGATCACAGCCTGGTCGTGGACCCCGTCGCCGCCGCGCGGGTCAGAGAAAAGCCGCAGGGCCCTCAGACCGCGCACGAAGAGGAGTTGATGATGCGGCGCATGTATGACGAGATGGTTCTCGGGAAGAAGCCGGAAGATCTGGTGCAGATCAAATAGGTTCTTTCCCATCGAAAACTCAAACAGCGACGGGATCTCTCCGTCGCTGTTTTTTTGGTGCGCCCGGCAGGGCGCACACCTTGGAGGTGAAAGTCCTCTGCAGACCCGGTCAGGGGAACTGCTAGCCGGACGGCAAGGGTGTCCATCGCGAGGTGGAATCTGAAGGAAGCCGCAGGCATGAATGGCTGCGACGGAAGCTCCGGTGCCTGCTTTGGCGACAATGGAAGCGGGTGTGGACCCGTTTCAAGCGCTTAAAGGCTCGAGGTCTCGCTGAGGTCCGAGCCTGGAAGTCCGCAACGAACGGGCGTGGCAGCTGGTGGAATTCGGGCGCACCTCACATGAACGAGGCGTTCCCGAAGAGGTTCTTTGATCAACTGGGGCTGCTTTCATTGCTGACAACGGTTCGTCTAGCCCAATGATTAACTGAACCGCCGGATACGGAACCGTACGTCCGGTGGTGTGGGAGGACGGGGGCCGTGAGGCCCCCTCCTACCCGATCGGGACGGTCACGCCCGGCGGAAGGAAATGAGATGTGTCGTCAGGCCGGTGCCGCTTGCCAGCCCGGGGGCAGGCCGCCGCGACTGGGCGCGTGGTGCTCAACGAAGCGAGGCCGGTGTCCCGCAAAATCGGGCCGTGCCATCCCGCAAACACGTCAAATCGCGCCCGGGAACGTCGAGGGGGCCGGGACTTCGCCCGGCATGCGGTCGAGCGGGTCTCCTGGGAGGCATCGAAGCTACGGGTTCGAGGTGCACCAGGCGCACGACCGCAGAAGGCAATACCTAATTCGACGGGCAGGCCGGCCGGGTGCGGCCGCCCGTTTGATGCAGCGCTGCGATGTCCCGGGCGACAGTGGTTGCGCCCTTGAATAACACGGCCGACAGCAGCAGGGCGAGGATCGGAGAAATGAACATGACCTGATGCAGGCCGACCGCCCTGAAGGGGTCGGGCACCGGGCCGCCGGCGCTCAGGGCGCCGGCAGCGGTGGCGGCGCGGCCGGCGAGGTAATCGCTGGCCCAGCCCGTCAGCACCGGCCCGAGTGACGCGCCCAGGACGTACATGGCGAGCAGGTAGAAGGCCATCGCGCTACCGCGCAGGGCCGGTTCGATCACATCGTGAATCGTGGAGTAGACGGTTCCGTAATAGACATACATCAACATCAGGGCGATGCCCTGCAGGAGCATGAACGATCGAATGTTCCCCGGCGGCTGCAGCAGCGCCAGCAGGGCCGCCGGTGCACTGATCAGCGAGGCCGCCGCCGGCACGACCATCCGGCCGTTCGCCCGCCGGCGCGCGAGAGCGTCCCCCGCCCAACCGCCGGCCAGCATCCCCACCCCCCCAAGCGCGCCGACGACGATGGCGGAGACATAGCCCGCCGTCTGGACCCCTGCACCGTGATAGCGGGTCAACAATGCGGGCAGGAACAGGGTCACCGCATACATATTGAAGTTGTGCACGGCGCCCGAGACGGTAATCCACCGCATGGTCGGTGTGCGCCAGACGAGCCTGATCGGGGACCCAGCCCGCCTCGCCTCGCCCAAGAGCGGATCGGCGAGCCCCCGCTGAGGTTCCCGCAGAAACAGGCAGAGGACGGCAAGAACGAGGCCCGGTATGCCGGCCGTGAAAAAGGCGGCGCGCCAGCCGAAATGCTGCGCGACGCCCCCACTGACGGCATAACTCAGGGCCACGCCGACCGGAAGGCCCAGCATGAAAACCGACATTGCGCGGGCGCGGGCCCCCGGGCCGAAGAGGTCACCGATGAGCGAGGTGGCCGCGGGCGCGCACACGGCCTCCCCGGTGCCGACACCAAGCCGCAGGGCAAAAAGGGAACCGAAGCCGCAGCACAGCCCTGAGGCGAAGGTGAGGGCACTCCACAGGGCGAGCCCTGCGGCCAGGAGCCATTTCCGCGGTTTGACATCGGCAAGCCGGCCCAGGGGCATGCCTGCGAACGCGTAGAGCAGGGTGAACGCAGTCCCGAGCCAGCCCAGTTGCGTGTCGCTGAGGTGCCACTCGAGCCGCAACGGTTCCGTCACCGCACTCAGTACCTGTCGGTCGAAGAAATTGACGGTGTTGACGGCAAACAGCAATCCGAGGGCGGCCAGGCGGCTTCGTCGGAAAGAACCGTCTCCGGGGTTCACGGCCGCTCGAAATGGGCGGACTCGAACGCGGCGATCCGGTCGGAGAACTTCAACAGATACCCGAGTTCGTCGAGCCCTTCGAGAAGGCACTTTTTCGAGAAGGGATCGATGGGGAACTCAAGGGTCTTTCCGTCCGGCAGCGTCAGGGTCTGGGTCTGCAGGTCGATCGCCGCTTCAGCGGAAGGCTGGGCTGCCACAAGCCGGAACAGCTCTTCGTGGTGGGTCTTGTCGACCCTGATGGGGAGTATCCCGTTCTTGAGGCAGTTGTTGCCGAAAATGTCGGCGAACGACGTGCTGATCAGTGCGCGAAAGCCGAAATCGGCCAGCGCCCATGGAGAATGCTCCCTCGAACTGCCGCAGCCGAAATTGTTGCCCGCCAGCAGTATCGACGCTCCGGCACTGCCGGGTTGGTTCAGGAGGAAATCGGGGCGGGGATGGCCGGAGGCATCATAGCGCCAGTCGTAGAACAGGATTTTGCCGAGGCCGGTCTTTTCGGTGGTCTTGAGAAACCGGGCCGGCGTGATCTGGTCCGTGTCGACGTTCTCGTTGGGGAGGGGCAAAATGCGGCTGCGCAGCTGGCGAAAAGGTTCCATCGGCGTATCCTATATAAACGCACGGGCGTCGGCTACGGCGCCGGCGACCGCGGAAGCGGCGGCGGTAAGCGGGCTGGCGAGCAGCGTCCGGCCTCCCGGTCCCTGCCGTCCTTCGAAATTGCGATTGCTCGTACTGATGCAATACTCGCCGGGCTGCAGCTGATCCCCGTTCATCGCGATGCACATGCTGCACCCCGGCTCGCGCCACTCGGCCCCGGCTTCTTCGAAGACGCGGTGGAGCCCTTCGCGCTCGGCGGCATCCTTGATGACCTGTGACCCGGGCACCACAAAAACCCGGAGTCCCTCAGCCACCTTCCGTCCCCTGAGGATCCGGGCCGCGGCGCGCAGGTCGGCGATACGCGAGTTCGTGCAGCTGCCGATAAAAACCGTGTCGATGTGCTGTCCGAGGATCGGCTGCCCGGGCTTCAGCCCCATGTACTGCAGCGCTTTGGAGACCGCGTTCCTCTCCGACGCATCCCCGATGCCGTTGGGATCGGGCACGCGGCCGGTGACGGGAATCCCCATGCCAGGGTTCGTCCCGTACGTGATCATCGGCTCGAGCGCCGTCGCGTCAAGGTGCACGGTCTGATCGAAGCCGGCCCCGTCGTCTGTGCGAAGCTGTCGCCAGCGGCCGAGGGCCGCGTCCCACTCGCGGCCGGCGGGTGCGAACGGCTTTCCGGCCAGGTACTGGAACGTGGTGTCGTCGGGCGCGATCATGCCAGCCCGAGCCCCGCCCTCGATCGACATGTTGCAGACCGTCATGCGCTCTTCCATATCCAGCGCGCGGATTGCGCTCCCGGTATACTCGATGACGTGCCCGGTGGCGCCGCCGACGCCGATCCTGGCGATGAGCGCGAGGATGATGTCCTTGGAACTCACCCCCGGTTTCAGCACGCCGTCGACCTGGACCTCGAACGTGCACGGACGCCGCTGCAGGAGGCACTGGGTCGCCAGCACGTGTTCCACCTCGCTCGTCCCGATGCCGAACGCGAGCGCCCCGAAGGCCCCATGGGTGGAGGTGTGACTGTCGCCGCACACGATGGTCTTGCCGGGCTGGGTCACACCGAGCTCAGGCCCGATGACATGGACGATTCCCATATGGGCGTTGCCCATGCCGTAGAGACGGATCCCGAACTCCGCGCAGTTCGCCTCGAGTTGTCGGACCAGCCGCTCGGCGAGGGGGTCGGCCATCGGCAAGCCCTGTCCCCGGGTCGGAATAATGTGGTCCATGGTGGCCAGGGTGCGGTCGGGGAGACGCACCTTCAGGTTGCGGTTCCTGAGGCCCTGGAACGCCTGCGGCGATGTGACCTCGTGCACCAGGTGCAGATCGATGTACAGCACCGCAGGACAGCCTGGCTCGGCGCCGACCACATGGGAATCCCAGATTTTCTCGAACAGTGTCTTATTCATAGCCACGAGTTCCATCGGATACAGCGAAGAAGAACATTCTGCCACTTCGGCGTGGGTTACTC
Organism: uncultured Acidobacteriota bacterium; assembly: GCA_963773605.1. Lineage (GTDB taxonomy): Bacteria > Acidobacteriota > UBA6911 > UBA6911 > UBA6911 > CAVZBT01. The sequence continues at coordinate 461,828 of CAVZBT010000012.1, read as the reverse complement.
AAAGCGGAATCGCAGCGGCGCACTCCTAAAGTATGGAGTGCGGGGCCTGGGCACCGCTGTCTGGGTTTGGCTGGACCGGCAGGCGCGTGCGCAAGGTCGGCGCCCAGGCGCCGACCGCAAAGCGGCGTCGAGCCGCCGCACTCCAAAGTATGGAGTGCGGTGCCTGGGCACCGCTGTCTGGGTTTGGCTGGTCGGCAGGGGGGTGCGCAAGGTCGGCGCCTAGGCGCCGACCCCAAAGCGGCGTCGAGCCGCCGCACTCCAAAGTATGGAGTGCGGGGCCTGGGCACCGCTGTCTGGGTTTGGCTGGACCGGCAGGCGCGTGCGCAAGGTCGGCGCCCAGGCGCCGACCGCAAAGCGGCGTCGAGCCGCCGCACTCCAAAGTATGGAGTGCGGGGCCTGGGCACCGCTGTCTGGGTTTGGCTGGACCGGCAGGCGCGTGCGCAAGGTCGGCGCCTAGGCGCCGACCCCAAAGCGGCGTCGAGCCGCCGCACTCCAAAGTATGGAGTGCGGGGCCTGGGCACCGCTGTCTGGGTTTGGCTGGACCGGCAGGCAGGAGCGGAAGGTCGGTGCCTCGAAACCGGAACCCGTGTTATACTATCAAGCTCGCATTCGGTTAGGCCCCGACATGGCCTCTCTTCTTAACGTTGTGAGGATAATACTCGTTGCCAGTCAAAAGGAAGATTCTCCCGAAAACATGCAAGCTGATTGACGAGGCGCTTGGCGCCATCATCGATCAGTGGTATCTGAGCGTAAGCGACTATTACATCACCGCAGAAAAAAAGGCGGAGAACCCCTCGATCGAACTTCCCGAGGAACTCAAGCGTTTTCACGACGAGAACCGCCACCGCATCAAATTCAACAAGGGCGATCTGGACTTCACCTACGGCCTGAGCTTGGATTCGTCGTGCGATAAAACCGAGCTCGAAGTGAGCGTCAACAACAAGGTTCCGAACTTCAACTACGGCGAATTGGTGCGGCGCCTCACCGCCCATTACGGGCCATCCAATGCCAAGCCCATTGAGGGGTTCAAGAAACTCAAGAAGGTGCGCAACTGCGATGTCTTCACACTCCCTGAGGATCTGAACGCCTGCATCGCGGTGGAGCAGCGCGAGGGCAAGGCCGAAATCGTGCGCCTGACCTTCGGGGTGAACGAGCAGTACATGGAAGAGATGGTCTCGGATCCACCCGGCTTCATGGATGTGATCCACCAGTACTGCGTCGCGCCGCTGCGTCGTATCTACGCGGATATTTATCGAAACCGCAAGTAGGATCGGGCAAGACTTCGAGTGTTTGAGGTGAGCGGTCACAGCCCACTTTGAGTGCGGCGGCTCGACGACGCTATGGGAGTCGACGCCCGGGTGCCGGCTTCGCCCACGGCAGCAGATCCAGTGCAATCCCGTAAAGCGGTGGCGGCGCTGCGCCCTGCAGCAGCGCCGCACAATGGTCATGTGCCCGGCTTTGCCCTTCCTCGCCTCCCGGCGATCCCCGGAGGGCACGCAGCAACCTTCGATACGCGCCAGCTCACTTCACCGTCGCCGGCAACGGCGCACGGTTCGAGCGTCGACCCCACTGTTTTGATGTATGATCGAACCAGCCGCCCCGCAAGGGACGGCGCTTGCCATGCGGACGATCACGATCTGCGCGTGCGACAAAGGGGCAGGTGGCTCCGCCCGGCACCTCGGAACGGCAAATGCCGGTGTGGTACACTCGATCCGGGTCTTGGATGATCCAGTACGTCAGACCTTCTTTGGGGAGGACACGATGCGGGCAACAACGATTCTGGCGGTATGCTGCGTTCTGCTGCTCTTGTGCGGTTCGGTCTCTGCCGGCGCCTCTGAGGTTACGCTGCAGAAGGGCGATGGGCGCATCGACGTTTTGATCGACGGTAAACCATTCACGACCTACTACTATGCCGGTACCCAGGCCAAACCGTACTTCTATCCGCTGCGGGCCGCCGACGGCCTGGTCGTGACGCGGCATTTCCCGATGGACCCGGCGTTTGCCGGCGAGGAAAAAGACCGCGATCACCCGCACCAGCGCTCCTGCTGGTTTACCTTCGGCGACGTCGACGGCGTGGACTACTGGGGTGAGGCCTCCAAGCTGCAGGGGCGGATCGTCCAGCGCAGCCTGGACAAGGTTCAGGGCGGCGCCACGGGCGTGATCGCGGCCACGATGGACTGGATCGACAATACCGGCCGCAAGGTGCTCGTGCAAAAACAGCAGGTCGTCCTGCACGGCGACGGGTCGCGACGATACCTGGACTTCACCGTGACGTTGACGCCCGTCGACCGTGAGGTGACATTTCGCGACACCAAGGAAGGCATGTTCGGCGTCCGGCTGGCCACTCCGCTCAAGGAGGACAATGGCGGGCTGATCTCCAACTCCACCGGGGCGACCCGGGAAAAGAACTGCTGGGGCAAAAAAGCAGAATGGGTGGATTATTCCGGCGCCCTCCAGGGCACCAAGGTCGGAGTCACTATCATGGACCACCCGAAGAACCTGCGCCATCCCACCACGTGGCACGTGCGCGCCTACGGGCTGTTCGCCGCGAATCCCTTCGGGTTGAAAGACTTCACCGGCGACAAGTCGCAGGACGGCAGCTATCGGCTGGCACCCGGCAAAGACCTCACCTTTCGTTACCGGATCTTGATTCACCCTGGGGACGCGGCCCAGGCCGGCCTGGCCAAGGAATACGCGGAGTACGTTCATGAGGTGAAATAGCGTTCGTGAGGTGAAATAGCATGCGGGTTCCGCTGACTCCGCTCCGCTTCAAGCAGAGGGCGCTTGCGCAATACGGGAACAAGCTCGGGGTCGTCTGTGGCGCCTTTCGCTACACCTACCGCGAATTCTTCGACCGGTGCGACCGGCTGTCCAAGGCATTGGAGGGCTTGGGTGTGCGTCGGGGAGACCGGGTCGCTTTTCTGGCGTACAACTGCCACAGGCTGCTCGAGGCCTACTACGGCGTAGTTCAGATGGGCGCTATCCTGGTGCCGCTCAACATCCGGCTGACCGGGGCCGATTTTGCGGCCATCCTCGGCGACGCGGAAGCCCGGGTGTTGTTTTTCGACAGCGATTTCACGCAAGTCGTGGGGGGGATCCGGGCGGACCTGCCTTCGGTGGAACACCTGGTTCCGCTGGACCTCCCCACGAGCGCAGGATGGGATTCAAAGAAGACCTACGACGATCTGCTCGTGGACGCGGGGCCGGAACCCTATCGAGCCGCCGAGCCTGCGGAAGACGACGTCGCGGAGATCTTTTACACGAGCGGCACGACGGGCAATCCCAAGGGCGTGATGCTGACCCATCGGAGCCTCTATCTGCACGCCCTGACGACCATCATCGGCCTCGATCTTCAGGACACCGATGTGCAACTGCACACGATCCCGCTGTTCCACGTGAACGGCTGGGGTGCGCCCCAGAGCCTGACGTGTGTCGGCGGGACGCACGTGATGGTGCGGCGGTTCGATCCAGGCGAGGTCCTGCGGCTGCTCGAGTCCGAAAAGGTGACCCGCATGTCGCTTGTGCCCACCATGGCCGGGGCGCTGCTGAACCACCCGGAGCGCGCGGGGCACCGGTACCGCGGACTGCGGATGGTAAACCTGGGCGGGGCGTCGGCGTCGGTCCCCCTGATCCGGCGCATGGAGGAGGCGTTCGGGTGCCCCTGCTTCTCCGGGTACGGTCTGACCGAAACGTCGCCGATCCTGACGTTGTCCTCGATCAAGGGCTCGCTCGAGGGGGCGTCCCCTGAGGAAAAGGTGCGTCGCAAGGCGATGACCGGCTGGGCGCAGGTCGGCGTCGAGGTGCGGGTGGTCGACGAGGAGGGCCGTGACGTGCGCCCGGACGGCCATCAGGTCGGCGAGATCGTCGCACGGGGCGACGGCGTTATGGAAGGGTACTGGCGTCAGCCGGAGGAGACCGCGCGCGTGATCCGCGATGGCTGGTTTCATACAGGAGACATGGCGACGATCGACACGGAAGGGTACGTGTCGATCGTGGACCGCAAAAGGGACATCATCGTCAGCGGCGGCGAGAACATCGCGTCGCTGGAAATCGAGAAATGCCTCTCCGGCCACCCCGCGGTGCTCGAATGCGCCGTCGTGGGGGTGCCCGACGAGCAATGGGGAGAAGTCCCGAAGGCCCTGGTCGTCCAAAAACCCGGAGAAGGGGCGACCGAAACCGAGCTGCTCGAATATTGCCGCGGCCATCTGGCCGGCTTCAAGTGCCCGCACTCCGTCGAGTTCATCGAAAGCCTGCCGAAGGGGGGTACGGGTAAAATCCTCAAGCGCGCCTTGCGGGAAAAATATTGGACCGGCGAATCCAAGCGCGTGCGGGGCTGACCCCCGAACTTGATACACGGCTTCGGCGGGCCGTCTTCCTTTCTCGGGAGGCCAGAAGCGCAAGCTTAGCTCAACGGCGCACCTTGATCGAGAGGCCGGCCGGCCTGCTCCGCTCAGCTTCGCTGGCGCACGCCTGCCCTGCCCGGCGGCGCGACGCCAATAGGAAGTAAGGGCAAAGCCGACCATCGCCTTAGTAATTTAGTCAATTGCGCACAAATCCCTTGACAGTGGGATGCGCGGCCCATACATTGTCGCGATGAAAATGATCTACGCGATTATCCGTCCGCACCGGTTGCAGGACGTCAAGGAGGCCCTGGCGGACGTGGGCGTCGTGGGTATGACGGTCACCGATGTGCGGGGCGCCGGCCGGCAGAAGGGCCAGGTCGAGCGGTACCGCGGTTCGGAGTACAGCATCGACCTGCTCGCCAAGGTCAAGATCGAAGTCGCCGTGCTCGACGAGCAGTGCGAGGAGGTCATCCAGGCCATCCGCAAATCCGCCTACACGGGCGAAATCGGAGACGGCAAGATTTTCATCCTGTCGCTGGAAGACTCGATACGCGTGCGCACGGGTGAGCGCGGCGAGGACTCGCTGTAGTGTTTCCCCAGAATTGCACGGATAAAAGGAGAAGAGGATGGGACTAACCCCTAGCGACGTGGTCAAACTCGTCAAAGACAATAACGTCAAAATGATCGATTTCAAGTTCGTCGACATGCCCGGGATCTGGCAGCACTATTCGATTCCCGCGCACCGCATGAGCGAGTCGTTGTTCGAGGAAGGGATCGGGTTCGACGGTTCGAGCATTCGCGGCTTCGCCCAGATCCAGGAAAGCGACATGCTGGTCTTTCCGGATCCCGACACCGCGTTCGTCGACCCACTGCTCCAGGTGCCGACCCTCAGCCTGACGTGCTTTGTGCGCGACCCGATGACGCTCGAGCCGTTCTCGCGCGACCCGCGCTTCATCGCCCACAAGGCGGAGAAGTACCTCGAATCGACCGGAATCGGCGACCTGTCGTATTGGGGGCCGGAGGCGGAATTCTACATCTTCAACGACATCCGCTTCGACCAGGGAGCCAAACTTCGGCTACTACTACATCGATTCGCGGGAAGGCATCTGGAACTCGGGCAAGGACGAGAAACCGAATCTGGGCTACCGGCCGCGGCACAAGGAAGGCTACTTCCCGGTGCCCCCGATGGACACGTTCCAGGACCTGCGCAGCAAGATCATGCTGGTCATGGAGCAGGTCGGGATCGAAGGCGAAGTGCACCACCACGAGGTCGCGACGGCGGGTCAGGCCGAGATCGACATGAAGTACGACACCCTGGTGCGCATGGCCGACAAGGTGATGCTCTTCAAGTACGTGGTCAAGAACGTCTGCCGCAACGCCGGCCTCTCCGCCAGCTTCATGCCCAAGCCCCTCTTTCAGGACAACGGCTCGGGGATGCACGTCCACACGTCGATCTGGAGCAAAGGGCGTCAACCTGTTCTACGACGAGCGCGGCTATGCGGGGTTGAGCCAGAGCGCGCACTATTTCATCGGAGGGCTGCTGAAGCACGCCCCGGCGCTGCTGGCCTTTGCGGCCCCGAGCACCAACAGCTACCGCCGGCTCGTGCCCGGATTCGAGGCCCCGGTCAACCTGGTGTATTCGCAGAGGAACCGCAGCGCCGCCGTCCGGATCCCGATGTACTCCAAGAGTCCGGCCGCCAAGCGCCTCGAGTTCCGCTGCCCCGATCCCGTCCTGCAACCCGTACCTGACGTTCTCGGCCCTGCTGATGGCCGGCCTGGACGGCATACAGAACAAGATCGATCCGGGGGAACCGCTGGACAAGAACCTCTATGACCTGCCGCCGGAGGAGAAGGCGCTGGTGAAGTCGACTCCGTCATCGCTGCCCGAGGCGCTCGACGCGCTCCGGAACGACCACGAGTTTCTGCTCAAAGGGGACGTGTTCACGCCGGACGTGATCGACACCTGGATCCGCTACAAGATCGACCACGAAGTCGACCCTGTCCGGCTGCGCCCGCACCCGTACGAGTACTTTCTCTACTACGACATCTAAACCGCACTCTGAAACGTGGGGCGCCCGACGGCGCCCCACGCCAGGGCACCATGCAAAACGAGGTCGGGCGCCTGCGGCGCAAATTCCGCGAGGGACGCGACGGGCTGTTCACGCCCGCCGCCCGGCTGGCGGACTGCCGAGACCTCCTGGAACGCTACACCGGTCTCGTAGACGGCGTCGTAGGCGAGATCTATGACGCCTCCTGCACCTTCGCCGACCGCCAGACGCACGGGACCGGCCGCTCGGGGCTGGCCATCGTGGCGACGGGCGGCTACGGCCGGCGCGAGCTGAACCCCTACTCGGATGTCGACATCGCGTTTGTCCCCTCCGAAGAAGACCCCTGGGTCGAGGCCGCCGTCCACATGGCGTTTCGCCTCGTCATGGATGTCTTCCTCTCCTTTCGCGAGATACACGTGGGCTATTCCTACCGGCCGGTCACGGAAGGCTCCACCTGGGACCTGGCGACCGTGACGGCCCTCCTTGACGCGCGCCACTTGTGCGGCGACCGCCGGCTTTCGGAGGCGCTGAAAGCGCGAGTCCGGGAGGTGTTCTCGCCGCTCGATCTTCTGCTCGAGGCGCGCTTCGAGCGCGACACGCTGCACCCGCACGGCGCCCCCCCGATCTATTCGGTCGAGCCGAATCTCAAGGAAGGGCAGGGGTCGCTCCGGGACCTGCATCGCGGCCGATGGCTCTACATGCTCCTCCTGGGCGTCGAAAAGGACGAGCTTCTTCCCACGCTCGCACGGCGGGAGATCCTCACCGCGGGCGAGATCGCGGCCGTGGAGACGGCGGCGGAGTGGTTCTGGCGTGCGCGCAACTGGACCCACCTGGTCGCGGGGAAGCGCTCCGACATACTCATCAACAACCTGCAGGACCGTATCGCCGACGAACTGGGGAGCGCGTCGGCGCAGAAATGGCTTTCCGAACATTACGCGCAGGCGGAAGTGCTCGCGCATTTCCGCGCCTCGGCCGTCCGAAGCACCCTGCGCGGCCCGTTGCAGCTGGGAGGCCTTCAGTTGGAGAACGGCGCGTTTCACCTGCACGGTGCCGCGGGGACCCGGGACTTCTCGTCCGCCGTGCGCGTCTTTCACCTGGCGCAGCGCCACGGCCTTCCGGTGGCGCTCGATGACACGGCCGAACTGGCGCACCGGCGACCCGAGTCGACGCGCGCCCAGGCCGCTTCCGGCGATGAATGCTGGGCTTTTCTGAACGTGCTGCGCGAGGGGCGCGGCGTGAGCTCCACGCTCCGCACCCTCGCGGACTTCGGTTTGCTCGACCGTTTCATCGACGGTTTCTCGGGCCTGATGCGCTACGTGCCGCCCGATCCGGCGCACCGCTACACGGTCGGGGAACACTCCTTTAGGATCGTGGAGGAGCTGGAGTCGCTCCGGAGCGCGGCCGGCAGGGATGCGACCTCCCAGCGCTTCGGCGATCTCATGGCTCAGTGTTCTCACTTCGACGTCCTGTGCCTGGCGGCCCTGCTGCACGATGCCGGCAAAATGCTCGCCGCCGCCGATCACAGCGAGGCGGGGCTCGCGCTGACCCATACGGTCGCGACGCGCCTGGACCTCGCGCCCGAAAAGCGCGAACTGCTCGAGCTGCTTGTGCGACACCACCTCCTGCTGGTACGCACGGGCCGGTTGCAGGACCTGAAATCCCCGGGCGTGATCCAGGCGGTCGCGCAGAAGTTTCCCGGCGTCGATGCGTTGCGCCACCTCTATGTGTTCACCTACGCCGATACCAAGTCGGTCGGGGAAAAGAACTGGACGTCGATGGATTACCGGGACCTGGAGGACCTCTACCGCAAGGTGCAGGATCTTCTGACCGGTGGCGCGGCCGAAAAGGGGGGCAAAGAGGAGATCGAGAACCGACGCGGCCAGATACGCCGGCGGCTCGCCGCGGCCGGCAAAGCCGCCGACGAGGAAGCGGTGCAGCGGCACTGCGACGCCATGCCCGCCAGCTACATCCTGAACACGCCCCTGGACGAGATCGCGCTGCACCTGCAGCTCCTGACCCGCCTTGAGTCCGAGCGCGCCGTACTGGACATCTACAACCGTCCGGGGGACGATTACTCCGAACTGACCATATGCACCCACGACGATCCCCGGCCCGGAATGCTCGCCAAAATCACCGGCGTCCTCTACGGGTGCAACGTCGACATACACAAGGCGCAGGTTTTCACCATGGAGCGCGACAGTCCCGTGGTGCTCGACACGCTCTGGATCCGGTCGGGAGGGCGGCAGGTTTCGGAAGCCCGCGCCGCCCGGATCCGCGCGGCCCTGAAGGAGGTGCTCACGAACTCGCGCACGCTCGAGCAATTCCTGGCCGGTGCGGGGAAGCGCCCCCCGGAGGGCATTCCGCTCGACAGCGTCAGGTTGCACAACGAACTCTCCGAAGAGCACACGGTTGTGCACGTGGTCGCCCGCGACCTGCAGGGCCTGCTGTACCTGATGACGCGCGCGCTGTCGCGCTGCGGCCTGCACATACACTCCGCGAAAGTGGCCACGTGGAACGCCCGCGCGGAGAACAACTTCTATATCACCACGCTCGCCGGCGGCCAGATCCCCGAACGCGACCTGCCGGAGTGGCAGAAAACACTCACGCGCGCCTTCCTCGGCTCGTGAACGGGTGACCCGTGTTACCGACCCTGCAATCGGCAGCCGAAAGAACGTTCGCCCCCGGGCCGGTCTTGTTCGCGCTGGAAGAAGTCGCGCAGGGCTCCAGCGGCGCCGCGGAAGAACTCGATGCGCTGCCGCAAGGCTTCCTGGTCACGCTGGGCGAAGTCCTGGTCATCTCCCCTCCGATGCGCGATTCGCTGCGGCGGCACCCTGACTGGATCGGGTGGCTCGCGCGGCGTGTTCCCCGTGCCCCGGGGTCGGATCCCGCCGACCTGGCCGCCGACTGGAGGCGCTTCCTGACTGACCGGCAACCGGGGGTTGCCCCGATCGACCTGCTGCGCGCATTCAAGCGCCGCGCCTACCTCGAGATCCTTTACCGGGATGTTGCAGGCAGCGCCTGCTTCCAGGAGACCGTAGACCGCCTGTCGGCCCTGGCGGATTTTGTGATTCGAGAAGCGCTCGGGCAGTGCTGGCTCGGTCTGCAAGCCGACCTGCCCGCCACCCTCGCGGGCTACGAGGGTGCGCCTCATGGATTTTCCGTGTTCGCCCTCGGCAAACTCGGGGGGGCCGAGTTGAACTACAGCTCGGACGTCGACCTGCTCTTTTGCCGGCGCGTTTCGGACTCCGACCAGGAACTTCGTTTTCTCACGCGCCTGGGCGAACGGCTCACCCAGGCCCTGTCGGGCACAGGGCCGGACGGCTTCCTGTACCGCGTGGACATGCGGCTGCGGCCGCACGGCGAAACGGGTCCGCTCGTCCCGACGATCGCCAGCATGCTCAATTACTACGAGTCCTGGGGCGAAGCCTGGGAGCGGCAGGCTTTGATCAAAACCCGGTTTGTGGCCGGGTGCGACGAGATCGGCCGGCGTTTCCTGCGGTTCGTGGAGACGTTCACCTTCTCCCGGCAGATGGATGATTCGTCCCTTGAGGAAATCAAGCGGGTGAAGCACCGGGCAGAACGGGAATACGCGATCCCCGGGCGCGTCCAGCTCAAACAGGGGCCCGGAGGCATAAGGGACATCGAGTTTTACGTGCAGTTCCTCCAGCTCGTCGCGGGTCCGGCCCACCCGGAAGCCCGCTCCGGCACCACGCTCATAGCCATCAGCGCACTCGCCGGGGCGAAAGCGCTGCTCAGCGGGGAAGAGTCTCTGCTGTCGCTCGCCTACGTGTTCCTGCGCACGGTCGAACACAGGTTGCAGCTGCGCTCCCTTACGCCACAGTCGATCCTCCCGGTCGACCAGGGCGAACTCAGGCTACTGGCACTCGGGCTCGGATTCCCGTCCGAGGGCGGATTGGAGGCCGTACTGCAGCGGTATCGTGCCGAGGTGCGCAGGATTCTGGAACGCGTGTACCTGAGCCCCGGGTATCTGCGCCTGAACGAAGGGGAAGAAGAGTTTGCGCGGCTCTTGAGCGAGCGCGCCCCCAGGGAGCGTGTCCGGGAGATCCTTTCCCAGTACGGGTTCGAAGACATAGACAGGGCGTGGCAGAATCTCCGGCTTCTGGCACTTGGCCCGGCGGGGCGGCTGCTCCCCCCCGGGGAACGACGCGCGTTCCTGGAGTGCGTTTTTCCATTGCTGGAGGTCCTGAAGGACTCCCTGGACCCCGACCAGGCCTTGCACAACCTCGAGAGCTTCGCGAGTGCCACCGGCAACCGCGTCTCCTTTCTGCGGGCCCTCGCCTCACGACGCCCACACCTCATGCGGCTCTCGAACCTGCTGGCGATCAGCAACCGATGTCACCAGATCCTGATACGTCACCCCGAGTATTTTGATAGCCTGGCGCGCGGCGTCTTTCTCCACGAAGGGAGGGGGGCGGAGGGGATGCTTGCCGAGATCCGCGAACGCATCGCCGCAGCGCCCGGGGGCGATGCCCCCGATCTCGTGCTGCGCCGCTATCGCCAGCGCGAGATGGTCCGCATCGCCTACCGGGATCTCGCCGGTCTGGGAGACGAACTGCAAATCAGCCGGGAGCTCAGCGAACTGGCCGAGGCGTGCGTATGCGCCGCCGCCGCCCTGACGGCCACCCCGATGCGCGGCTCCGCACCGCAGAACGATACCTTTGAGGTAATCGCCCTGGGGAAGCTGGGCAGTCGCCAGATGCACTACGGTTCGGACCTGGATCTGCTGTTTTTGTACGAGCCGCCCCCGGGCGCCCGCAGCCCCGAACAACGCGCCAGCGCCCAGCGGGAGCAGGACGGGCGCGCCGAGCGGATCGCTGAACTCCTCTCCGGGGTGACGGCGGAAGGGATGACCTACGCGGTCGATCTGCGACTCAGGGCCGAAGGGGCCTCCGGCCTGCTCGCGCGCACGTGGGAGAGCTTTCTCGATCACGCCTGCGCCTACATGCAGCCGTGGGAGCGCATGGCTCTGATACGTTCCCGCGCACTCGGCGGCTGCGCTCGATGGCCCGATGCCGTGGCACGCATCGTGTACGAATTCGCCTGGGACGCCGGGGCGCTCGAGGCGGTGCGCCACATCAAGAGGCGCATCGAAACGGAGAAGAGCAAAGAGAGCCGGACCCACCTCGATTTCAAATACGGCAAGGGTGGGGTAGCCGACCTGGAGTTCCTGGTGCAGCTGCTGCAAGTCCAGTACGGCGGGCGGCACCCCGAGGTGCGCCACCCCGGGATAGCGCAGGCGCTACCGGCCTTACAGTCCGCCGGGGCGCTCACCGGGCCCGAGACTGACCGGCTCCTGAAGGCACACCGGTTCCTGCGTCGCGTCGAAAACCGCTATCAACTGCTCGAAGAATGGCATTCGCGGGAGATCTCCCGCGAGTCACCGAAGCTGTCGCGGCTCGCCAGCAGCCTCGGATATCGTGCCGATGCGCGCGCCGCCGCGCGGCGGGCATTCCTCTCCGATTGGGATGAAAATGCGCGGATAGTGCGCGAGTTGTTCGAAAGATACTTCTCGGGTTGACCGCAGCGCGCGGAGCTTCCAATCAGGGATTGACTTGCTTTTCCCCCGCGTCCAAAGGAATCTCGAACGGCCCGATATCGCGGCCCGTGCCCCTGTTGGTCAACCCCGGAATCGTCAGCTTGGAGCCGGCGAAGAAATCCTGGCGCGGGGTCGGGGTGAAGAAGAAAAGGAATCCCTGCACGGTTCCGCCCGGCTCGACCTGGCCATTTTGCAGCTCCTTGCCGGTCAGCGCGTCCAGGAGCGAGATCTGGCCCCCTTTCCCCTCGGCAGCGTCGCGGGATTTGGGCGTCCTGCTGAATCCGCCTCCCCCGGTGATATCCTCCACCACGATCGCCGCGGGGGTGGTGTAGAGGCTCTGGCCGAAGTGCGTGGACAATAGCACCTTCCGGGTACTGATCGAGATGTAGTCGCTCGTCTCGTTCCGAATGGCGACATACACAGGGAAATAGCCGCGTTTCACGAGGTCGCGCAAGTCGAATGCCGCCGCGGATTTTTCGTCGGAACCGTAGGGTTCGACCGCAACCGTCACGCCCCCGACCGTCGCGCGCGCGCGGTAGGACTCCAGAGGCTGCGCCTGGTATCCTGCGACGGGCAACGGAACTCCACTCAAGAGTGTCAGCAGGAGCGGGACGTGTTTCAACATGGCTGTATATTAGCACAGCATTCTTCCGGCGGTACGCGCCGTTTCGGCCCTGCGGTGGGCTGCGTCGGCCCGCCCCCGCCCGGAGGATCATCGGCCAAAACGGTCCAGCCAGAGACGAAACATCAGGATGTTCCAGAGTTGCGTGGACCGGTCTCGGACGCCGGACTGATGCTGGTCCCAGATCCTGCGAACAAACGCCGTTGCGAGATAGGCATCCTCCCGTTCCACCACGTACGCGCGTGCGAATTCGCGGATGCCGCCCCGGAACCAGTCTGCCAGCGGTATGGAAAACCCCATCTTGGTCCGATAAACGGCGCCGTTTGGCAGAAAGGGCTCCATCGTCTTTCTGAACAGATACTTGCCCGTCGAGCCCCGCAACTTCAAGCCCGACGGGATCCGGGCCAGCAGTTCCATAACCCTGTGGTCGAGCAAGGGGCACCGTACCTCCAGTGAGACCGCCATGCTTGCCCGGTCGACCTTGGTCAGAATGTCATCGGTCAAATACGTCTTGATATCGAGATATTGTATCCGGGAAAGCGGGTCGGCCGTTCCGGCACTGTTGCAGTGATCCCGAAACACGTCAAGGGTCGAATAGCCGTTCAAGCGAGACGTCAGGCTGTCGGCCAGAATCCGGGCCTTGTCGTTGCGCCGGAATGTCGACATCGTCTCGAAGTAACCTTCGACCGGATCATACGACAGGTTTTGAAACGTCGCACGGGCACGCAAGACACGCGGCGCCCAGTCCATCTTGGGGTACAGCCGGCCGAGAGGCCCGAAGACCAGATGCCGGACCGCGTGCGGTAACAGACGGCGGGCCGTGTTCTCCCGGGCGTCGAAAAGGTAGCGCCGGTAGCCGGCGAAGTTCTCGTCGCCGCCGTCGCCGCTGAGCGCCACGGTGACGCGCTCGCGCGCGACCTGGCTGACGTAGTAGGTCGGCAGGGCCGAGGAATCGGCAAACGGCTCGTCATAGTGCCACACGAGCTTTTCGATGGCACCGATTTTGTCGGGCGTGACCGTCCGCTCGAAGTGATCGGTCTTCAGGTGGGCGGCAACTTCGCGGGCATATCCCGATTCATCGTATCTGTCATCGTTGAACCCGATGGTCGCCGTGCGCACCGGTTGATCGAGAATGCGGCTCATCATGGCCACCACCGCCGACGAATCCACTCCCCCGGAAAGGAACGCTCCCAGCGGCACCTCGCTCATCAGCCGGATGTCCACGGCTTCGCGGAAGGCCGCCAGGAACCGAGCGGCCCACTGCGCTTCCGTGGGACCGGGGTCCTCTTCGAAGCGGAGGTCCCAGTAGCACGTCTCGCGCACATCCCGACCGACGACCTTCAGGAAGTGCCCGGGACGCACCTTGCGGACGCGGCGATAGATGGACTTGGGAGCCGGGATGTAGCCGAGCGAGACGTAGTCGCTGACCGCCTGCTCGTCTACCGCGAGATCCAAATCCGGGTGGCAGAGGATGGACTTGATCTCCGAGGCGAAAACCAGTTTCTCGTCGTCGAGATAATAGTAAAGCGGTTTCTTGCCGACACGGTCCCTGGCCAGGATGAGCGTTCGCCCGGGCTCGTCCCAGATCCCAAAGGCAAACATGCCGCGCAGACGTGAGACAAAATCGACGGGGTATTGCTCATAGAGGTGGACGATCGTCTCGGTATCCGCGCGCGTCCGGAACGTGTGGCCACCGGCCAGATCACGGTTCAGATCGGGGAAGTTGTAGATTTCGCCGTTGAAGGTGATCCAGATGCTCCCGTCCTCGTTCGACAGCGGCTGACGGCCGGTGCTCAGGTCGATAATGCTCAGGCGGCTATGTCCGAAGCCGAGCCGCCGCCCGACATGGACGCCGGACTCGTCGGGCCCCCGGTGCTTCTGCACCTCGGACATGCGGCGTATGAGGTCCGCGTCCACGGGCCGGTCATCGAAGTAAAGAAAGCCACAAATCCCGCACATAACCGTCCAAGTCGGTATCGGCTGCCGAGACCATACTATTAGCTATCGATCCCGAAGTCCGCACAATAACCGCCGCCGCCGGTTGATTGGACGGCGCAACGCACGCACTGCTCGAAGGGATCGCCCTGCTTGACAATCACTCGCTCAGATTCTATATAGATAAGGCACTAAATATAAGTGGCAGGCCGGGGCATTGCCAGGGTTGTAGGCTAATTGGAGGAGGAACAGCACAGATGAGCAAGATTATCGGTATTGACCTAGGCACGACCAACTCTGTCGTAGCGGTCATGGAAGGTGGGGAGCCCAAGGTTATCACGAACCCGGAAGGGAGCAGACTCACTCCTTCCGTGGTCGCGGTTGGTAAGAACAATGAACGGTTTGTGGGGCAGGTCGCCAAGCGGCAGGCGGTAACGAATCCCGAAAACACGATATTTTCGATAAAGCGCTTCATGGGCACGGAAGTTGGGCGAAGTCAGCGAGGAGACCAAGCTCGTGCCCTACAAGGTGGTTTCCGGGCCCGAACGGCGATGCCCACGTGAAGATGGGCGACCGTACGTATGCGCCACCCGAGGTCTCCGCCATGATTCTGCAGAAAATGCGCTCGGCGGCGGAAGAATACCTGGGCGAAAAGGTGGAGAAGGCTGTCATCACGGTACCCGCGTATTTCAACGACAGCCAGCGCCAGGCCACCAAGGACGCCGGCAAGATAGCGGGTCTCGACGTGGTCCGCATCGTCAACGAGCCGACGGCTGCGGCCCTGGCGTACGGACTGGACAAGAAGAAGGACGAGACGATCGCCGTGTATCGATTTCGGCGGCGGCACGTTCGACATCTCCATCCTCGAGGTCGGCGGAGGGCGTCGTCGAGGTCAAATCCACCAACGGCGACACGCACCTGGGCGGCGACAACATCGATCAGCGGCTGATGGACTGGATCATCACCGAGTTCAAGAAAGACCAGGGCATCGACCTGTCGAAGGACAAGATGGCGCTGCAGCGGCTGCGGGAAGCGGCGGAGAAGGCCAAGATGGAGCTGTCGACCGTGATGGAGACCGAAATCAATCTCCCGTTCGTCACGGCCGACGCCAGCGGGCCGAAACACCTGAACCATGAAGCTTACGCGCGCGAAGTTCGAGCAGATGGTCGAGGACATCCTGCAGCGGACGGTGGCGCCCGTGCAAGCAGGCGCTCACCGACGCGGGCATCCAGGCCGAAGACATCGACGAGGTCGTGCTCGTGGGCGGTTCCACGCGCATTCCGCGCGTGCAGCAGATCGTGCGCGAGTTTTTCGGCAAGGAGCCGCACAAGGGGGTGAACCCGGACGAGGTGGTGGCCGTCGGCGCCGCCGTGCAGGCCGGCGTGCTGTCGGGCGACGTCAAGGACCTGCTGCTGCTGGACGTGACGCCGCTCTCGCTGGGCATCGAGACCCTCGGCGGCGTTTTCACCAAGCTGATCGAGCGCAACACGACCATTCCGACCCGCAAGTCGGAGATCTTCTCGACGGCCGCCGACAACCAGACTTCCGTCGAGATCCACGTGCTGCAGGGTGAGCGCGCCATGGCGCGCGACAACCGCACCCTGGGCAAGTTCCACCTGGTGGGCATCCCGTCCGGCGCCCCGCGGCATCCCGCAGATCGAGGTCACGTTTGACATCGACGCCAACGGCATCGTGAACGTGTCGGCGAAGGACCTCGGCACCAACAAGGAGCAGAAGATCACGATTACGGCCTCGAGCGGCCTGAACAAGGACGAGATCGACAAGATGACGAAGGACGCGGAGTCGCATGCCGCCGAGGATCAGAAGAACCGTGACAAGGTCGAGGCCCAGCAACAAGCTCGACAGCCTCGTCTACAACACGGAGAAAATCCTGAAGGAAAACCGCGACAAGATCAGCGAGTCGGAGGCGAGCAGCCTCGACTCGGCGCTGGCGAACGCCAAGCGCGCCCTCGAAAACAGCTCGGCGGAACCGGGCGAGCTGAACTGCGGCCTTTGAAGAATTGACCCGGGCCTCGCACCGTCTTGCGGAAGTCATGTACCAGAAGACGGCCAGCCAGACGCCTCCTCCGGGCTCCGGCCCGACCGGAGGCCAAACGAGCGGAACCGGCGGCGGCCAGGAGCCGGGTGCAGGGAAGAAGGAGGACGAGGTTATCGACGCCGAATACGTCGATATGGACGACAACAAATGAGGCCGCGGGCAGGCGGGCCCGGGACCACCGGGTCCGCCCGCTCCGGGGGCTCATGCGCCGGACGCGCGGCTCGTGCATGAGTTCTGTGTGGTCGGAAAAGCGTGAAGAGGGAGTTCGATAGTATGGGAGCCAATCCTAAGAACCGGCGCGGCGCCCCGCGGGACTGGGAGAGCCTGTATTCGCTCATGATCCGCGACGAGGCCCCTGTCGAAGGCGCATCGCTGGTCCCCCCCGTGGACATCTACGAAACGGGGGACTCGTTCACGTTGACCGCCGAACTCCCCGGCCTCGAACGCAAGGACATCCGGATAGACGTTTCCGGCTCGGAGTTGACGATTCGAGGCGAGCGTCTCCTCGACTCGACCTGCTCTGAGGAAAGCTACTACTGCCTCGAGGGGATGCGCGGGCGGTTCTGCCGGAAGTTCTATCTGCCCGAAGAAATCAAAGGCGAGGAGATCACGGCGGAGCTGAAGGATGGCGTGCTCAAGGTGATCCTGCCCAAGTCGTTGCCCGGGGTGAGGCGGATCCCCGTCCAGTCCGACCCCGTACAGCCCTAAAACATGGCCAAGGAAGAGTACTATTCGATTCTGGGCGTCTCAAGATCTGCGAAACCCGCCGAGATCAAGAAGGCCTACCGGCGGCTGGCACGCAAGAACCACCCCGACGTAA
The DNA here is from genome assembly GCA_963773605.1 of uncultured Acidobacteriota bacterium. Lineage (GTDB taxonomy): Bacteria > Acidobacteriota > UBA6911 > UBA6911 > UBA6911 > CAVZBT01. Next base: position 444,444 of record CAVZBT010000012.1, on the reverse strand, counting down.
ACCCGGGGGACAAGTCCGCCGAGGAGCGGTTCAAGAAGATCCAGGAAGCCTACGACGTGCTGAGCGACCCAAAGAAGCGCTCCATGTACGATCAGTACGGGTTCTATTCGGAGAACTTCAAAGAACCTCCTCCGGGCGAAGCCGGGTTCGGCCGCGCCGCTCGCCCGGGAGGCGGTTTCGATTTTTCGGGCATGGATTTTGGCGCCGACCAGGGCGGGAGCAGCTTCCGGGATATCTTCACCGATCTTTTCGGCGGCGCCGGGGGGGCAGAGCGGGCCCGGCCAGCGGGGCCGCTCAAAGGGAACGACCTCGAGCACTACCTCAACATCTCGTTTTTCGAAGCCATCCGGGGTCTCTCGACGCGGCTGACGATAAACCGGCCGGAGGCTTGCGGCGCCTGCCAGGGGACCGGCATGGACCGCACCAAGAGCCAGCAGGTCTGTCCCACCTGCAACGGGACGGGGCAGGAGGGCCGGGCCCACGGCATCATGCGTTTTTCCGGGCCCTGCCGGACCTGCGGCGGGACTGGCCGAGTCGGCAGCCGCTGCACCGTCTGCGGCGGCTCCGGGACGCTCCCCGCCCACGAGACGATCACGGTCCGCATCCCTCCCGGCGTCGACAACGGATTCCGGATGCGCGTGCCCCGCAAGGGGGGGGCAGGGAAGGCGGGAGGCCCACCGGGTGACCTCTACCTCATTATCAGCGTGCGGCCGCACGAGTTTTTCCGGCGGGAGGGGAACGATATCCTGTGTGCGGTGCCGATCACGGTAACCGAAGCGGCCCTGGGCACGAAAATAGAGGTGCCGACCATCGAGGGCAAAACGCTGCTGCGGATTCCGCCCGGCACCCAGAGCGGGCAGAAATTCCGATTGAGGGACAAAGGTGTCCCGTCGTTGAAGGGCGACCATCACGGCAACCAGATCGTAGAGGTTCGTGTCCTCGTCCCCAGGGTGGCCGACGAGCGCTCGAAGGAAATACTGCGGGAGTTGGCCCGCCTCAATCCCGAGGACCCCAGGGCCGGCCTCGGCCAGTCTTGATGAAGCAGGTGCACGGTGAACCCGCGAAAAAAAGCAGGATACATGATCAGCGCGGTTGCGGAGACCTACCAGATCCACCCGCAGACGCTCCGCCTGTACGAGCGGCTCGGCCTGCTCAAACCTTCGCGCAGCGACGGAAACACGCGCCTGTACACCGAGGCCGACCTGGAGCGCCTGGGGGTGATCCTCGCCCTGACGCGCGACCTCGGCGTGAACCTCGCCGGCGTCGAAGTCATCTTGACCATGCGGGAAAAGATGGAGAGAATGCAGCAGCAGGTGCACGAACTGATGGAATACGTGCGTGAGAACATGTTGCCAACGACCGGTTCGGCGGGAGCGACCGACGCTCTCGTGAGAGTGTCCTCGGCGAAGATCGTCCGCAGCCGACGCTAGCGCGCATGTCCCTCCCCCTGATATTTCTCTGGATACTCGTCGGGCCGGTGGCGCTGGCTTCCGGCGAGACGCCTGCGTACTCCCAGACCTACCGCGTCTTCCTGAAAGGGGACGCGATCGGAACCGAGTCCGTGTCCGAGACATCCGACGCGCAGGGGAACCTCGTCTCGTCCAGCCGGCATGAAGTCTTCGTCACCGACGGGCTCGAGACCAAGCGCATGGCATTTACGACGCGGCTCGTGCTGGCGCCCAGGAGCCTCGCCCCGGTGAGCTACTCCTGCGCCTACACGTCGGGCGAGGCCAGAGACTCCTACGCAGTGAGCGTCAGAAACGGCCAGCTGGAGAGGGTCCTGACGCGCGGGGGGCATACGAGCTCGGTGAAGGTCCCGCTGCAGGCAGACCTGGTCCTGATCGATTTCAGCGTCTACCACCACTACGATTTCCTGGTCCGCAGATACGATTCCAGGAAAGGCGGCCGGCAGACCTTCCGCAACTTCATCCCGGTGATCGGCGCCGAGGTGCCCCTGGCGCTCACGCGCCTGGATGATTCGGCGCTCGACGCCGGGGGAGTCCCCGTGCCGGTGCGCAATTTCCGGGTCGAATTCATCGGGATACTCACCGGGACACTGTCGACCGACCGGGGCGGCCGGCTGGTGCGGCTGCTGGTGCCGCAGCAGGATCTTCAGGTTCTCCGCGAAGACATGGTGCCGCACAAGCGGGGGTCAGGGTAGCGCTGCTTCGGTGGACGGGGGTGCCGATCGTGCGGCCTGCTCCGCGCGCAGCCGCGACCGGAGCAACCGGTAGACCCTCTCGAGCACATAAGTCTGCATCCGGGCGTCGCGGAAAAACATCGACCGGACCTCCTGGTTGATACCGCCCAGCGAGCGCTCCAGTTCGGGCAAGAGCCTTTCGGTGACCGTAGGATCATAGGGTAGCTTCACGCTGCGGCACCCGATCTCCGAAAACAGTTTCAGATACCGGGCGGTGGGCATGTCGGGACAGTGGATCCGCTTGTAAGATGCCTGGACCTCATACCCGAGCAGTGTGTGGATGACGCGCGCGCTGCTTTTGCGGCCCAGCAAGTGGATCGTCCTGGTCTTGACCGGCAGCACCTCGGTGCGGTAGATGCCGACAATCCCGCGCCCGCCCGCGGCTTCCTCCAGGGTATCGAGGATCCTCCGGTGCGCGACGCGGGTGCGGAGCAGGCCGGCGTCCCCGGACTGGCCGGACACGGCCTCCTGAAGTCCTGTCGGTCTTGCAGCGCCCCGCTGTTTCGGCATCGACGTGTTACCCCGATTTGTTTTCGCCCATGCGCTTATTGAGAGTCCGCTGTGCCTGGCGGCGCACCAGTTCGGAGATGCCGCGATCGCGCGTAACCGCCTGCAGGTCGCGCGTCTGCAACCGCATGACAAGCGTCTGGGAAACCGTGGGCGGGGTTCTAGGGTTCCTCACCAGGCTCAGCGCGATCGGGTAACTCCGCAGCCACGCGCGGCTGCTGCCTATGTTGCGCAGGATCTCATCGGAAACATTGCGCATCGACGCGAAGGCCTCGATCTCGCTCTCGGTCAGTTTCGGGCTCTCCAGGACGGCGCGCGAAACCTGGAGGTTGGTGTCGCGGATCAGAATGCTCCGGGCTTCTCGAGGCCCGAGCATGGCCGCCTTGATTTTCTGGCGCACCGTCATGTGCGCAAGGCGGTCGATGAGCGCACCTTCCCGGGCGTCCGCATCGGAGGGAAGCCCTTCCAGCCAGAGATCGTCGGGCGGAAGTTCGGTCTCCAGTTCCGAAGCTTCTACGGCACCTTCGGGGCCACTCGCCTCCGTGGCCACCGAGTAATCCAGTTTTTTGTTGCTGAAAAACTCCTGCTCGATCTCCCGGACCAGGCGCCGCACTTCGGGTGTGGCCGCGGGGTTGTCTCCGGCATTGCGGACAATTCCCGGGAATTCGAGGAGCCTCACGCGATTGTAGAGAATCGCCTCGAGCAAGGGCCCCGGGACGCGCGTCGCCATGTCCTCGATAATCGGACCGGGGGTCGCCGGATTGAGAATGACGGCCTCGGTGTGCTCCGTCCTGTTGCTGCGGGAAAAGTACTCCAGGACCGGGATGGGGCACGCGCGCGAGTTGAGCTCCTCCAGCACCGCGTCCGCAGACCAGGCTTCCAGCGTGCGGGCGGCCTGCGAGGAGACCTCCTCATCCGGATCCCTCGCCAGGAGCGCCAGCAGGTGAATCATCTCCCGGGGCGCCAAGGGAGCCGCTCCGCGCGCTACCGCCAACCGGATGTGCCGCTCCGGGTTGTGCGCGAGAAAGGTTTCGAAGAATGAGCTCGGGGTCATGGATTCTGAGTCGGCGGCTGAATCAATTCGGCGAGATTCTGCTCCGTGATGAGTACCTTGACGACGTCGCCCGGCTTCCCGAGCGCCCTCGCCGGCTTGCCGTTGATGGTCAGTCGAATTCCGCCCGCGTTGCCGAGCACGACGAGGACGCTGTCGTCGGCGGAGAAGTCCTTGTCGTCGCCGGGGTTGAGTTGCCGGGAGAGCACTTTCCGGTTGTCCGCGGTCACCGAAGCCCAACACGTCTCGAGCACCTCGAACCTGATCCGGATTTTCGGCGCCGACGGATCGGCGTTGGAAGGCTCGGCCGCTGCGGTCGACGCCAACGATCCGGCAGCGGGAGAACCTGAGGGCGGCTCGCTGCCGTGGGTTGCTCCTCCGGCCGGTTCAATCGGGGCGGTCGCAAGTTCAGCCACCGGTGCCGGGGAGACCGCCGGTGTTGCGGCCGGCCGGGATGTCGGTGCGGGCGGGGCGGGAGACGCGGCAACCTTCGCGGCGGGCGGGCTGGAAAAGTACGGCGAGAAAACCTCGGCGATCCAGTGTCTGCTGAAAAAGATGCCTGCTATCGACGCCACGAGCATCAGAGCCCATGCCCACAGCGGGTTTATCCTTCGCCCGTACGAGTTTTGCGGGACCGGCACCTTGGGTCGGTAAGTCTTCTTCACCGGCAGAGGAGTCATCTCGGCGTCGTACCGCTCCAGGATCGGTTGGGGATCGAGGCCGAGGTACTCGGAGTACGCACGCAGGAACGCGCGATTGTACATGCCGCCGGGCAGATCGCGGAAGCGGCTCTCCTCGATGCTCTGCAGATGGCGGTAGCTGATGCGCGTGGCTTCGGCTGCCTGGCTGAGCGAGAGCTTGCGCCCTTCGCGCGCGAGATTGAATATTGTGCCGAGGGAGTCCATAGGAACAGGTCGACAGAATGTGTTCGGGCGGACAAACCGTCCACGGATGCAACACTTTACCGAAAAGCCGCAGCCCTGAAAATAAAATGGGCCTACTGGACTTTGCCGGGTGATCGCTCATTGTACTGCCTCCCGAATGGGGGTGTCAATCGACGGCGCGAGGATTCGCTGTGAGGTTGCGGGGGCGCGACGACGCCCTTTGGACGATGCCTGCCGTACATGAGCGGGCGACCCGCTTGCGTCCGGCGGAGGCCCGGTTTGCGCCTGTCCCCGGCCGATTGACGGGCCTGCGGCGATATGTTACGGTCTGCACAGGGCGGGCGCAGGAGCATCGCCCCATCCAGGATACAGAGCCCCTCGTCGATCTCCGCGTTCACTGTCCCTGGCACGAACCTGATAATCCGAAGAGTTGTTTTTGTACCCGGCCCTTCCGGTGGGCCGGTCGGTGAGAGTGACGGCATGATGGTATTTCTGGCGACACTGGAGCCGTGGTTTGCCAGGGTGGGAGCAATGCTCCGGTATATTGCGTCCAACCTGGATGGCCCCGGCCTGCTTCTGGTGGCCCTGTTTGACTCCTCGTTCCTGTCGATTCCCGAAGGGAACGACGTCCTGATCGTGCTCCTGTCTGCAGGCAACACCTGGAAGAACATGGCCTATTACGTGACCATGACGACGGCCGGCTCCATTGCCGGTTGCCTCCTGCTGTACGCCGTCGGGCGGAAGGGTGGCAGCCCCATCCTCCACAAGAGGTTTTCTGAGAAGAACATCCAGAGAGCCGAAAAGCTGTTCGAAAAGTACGGCATGCTCACGGTTGTGCTGCCGAGCATCCTGCCTCCTCCGTGTCCGTTCAAGATATTCGTCCTCGGCGCAGGCGTCTTCCGTCTGAGGTCGGCCGAATTCATTGCCGCCATCGCCATCGGTCGGACTATCCGCTACTCGATGTGGGGGATCCTCGCGATGCTGTACGGCAATTCGGTCAAAGTCTACATGCAGCAGAATCTGCCCAAGATCGGTATCGCTCTCTTCGGCATGCTTGCGCTGGCCCTTGCCGTGCTGCTGTGGAATTATTATTTTCGGGCGCGCCGAACGGAACCCGGCGCCTGATTCTTCGACACTTGTCACACAAACGGCACCCAAGCCCGTTCGGGGATCGGGCATAAGCCCATAACTCATTGTTTTGGTGTATATTTATGGTGCCCAGCCCGTGGACCATTTCTTGCATCGGATCAGGCGGTTGATCACTTGGGAAGTGATTGAAAATAATGGGGCTAGAGGCACACGCCGCGTTGACAATGGCCATGGTGTTTGTTAGATTCACGGGCTGTTAACCATCTGAGGGGGGTTCTGATCCGTGGACTGCTCTACACGCTACTTCCGCAGAGGACTGCTCTGGCTCGTTCTGATGGCGGGGGTGTCGCTGGTGGCAGGCTGCGGGATAAAACGAACGGTCAATGTGCCGACCACAACCAAAATCGCCCAGGCCCGGACTGCTTCCTTGGATGAACTGATCTCCAACCTGGAAACCTACAGCAACCGTGTCTCGTCGCTGGTCTCCAATGCGATGAGAGTCACTTTTACCTCAGGCAGGATAGAGTCGGGCAAACTCCAGGAATACCGCAGTGCCCCGGGATACATCCTGCTCAAGCGCCCGGACTCGATACGGTTGAATGTGCAGAACCCGCTGACCAAAACGAGCATTGTGGAGCTCGTGTCGGTGGGAGACCAGTTCAGTGTCTGGTATCCGCGCGAAAACAAGTTCTACCTCGGGAAGAACAGCGCCAGGGAGCTCGAAGTTGAAGGAGCTCCCAGCTTCTCGGCGCGGCCGAGTCATATCTTCGAGGCTGTTTTCCCGCAGAAACTCGCCTTCAAAGAGAGTGGCTACCGCATCGCCATGGAAGAGGATCGGGATCTGACCACCAAGTACTACGTCCTCACCGTGTTCCGTGAGGCGGGGGATGCGAAGCTGGAACCCGTGCGCAAGCTTTGGGTCGACCGCTCCGACCTCAGTGTGGCCCGGCAGGTTGTCTATGGCGAACGCGGCGTTGTGGTCAGCATTATCCAGTACTCGAACCTGGTCCCGGCCGACGGGGTGCTCCTGCCCCTGTCCATCAGGATCGAGCGTCCGGTCGACGGCTATATTCTGGACATGCAGTTCAGGTCCTGGCGCGTCAACACGGAGTTGCCGGATACCGCTTTCGTTCTGAACCCTCCCTCGGGTGCGCAGCAGGTGGTGCTCAAGGAGAAGGGAAGAGGCTGATTACCCATGGAGAGTCTGATCACCGCAAACATCAAGTCCCGGCCCACTCGAACCCTGATCAGCATCGTCGCTGTGGGGGTTGGGGTGATTCTAATCCTCATTATCGGCGGCATAGCGACCGGGACGCTCAACGACTATCTCGGGCGGACCCTCGGGGTGGGTGCGGACTTCATTCTGCAGGCTCCCGGCTCGTCCATCTTCTATGCGTTCAGCGGGGCGGGGCTGAATGCCGGGCTGGCGCAGAAGCTTGCGGAGGTCCCCGGGGTTGGCGGAGTGGCGCCCGTGCTGGCCAAGTTCAGCTCAGCGGATTTCGGACTCGTGTTCGGGATCGACTTGGCCACCTTTAACCAGTTTTCCGGCAAGCTGCGCATCATCGCGGGCCGGGAATCGCTGCAGGGGTTCGAGGTGATCGTCGACGAACTCTATGCCCGCACCCACAAGTTGTCGCCCGGCCAGATCAATCGACATACTGCACAACAAGTTCACCGTGAGCGGCATCTGCAGTTCCGGGTCCGTGGTGCGGGTCTTTGTACCGCTGGCGACCCTGCAGGAACTCAACGGCACCCCGAACAGGGTGACCATCATGTTCATAAAAGCCCGTTCGGGGCACGATGTGAACGAGGTGTATGCGACACTGAAGTCGACTTATCCCGAGTTGGCCTTGGTGCGAGCCGACGATCCGTCGCTCCTTATGGCCGATACCCGGATGCCGGGGTTCCAGGAGTTCCGCTTTACGGTCGTTCTCGTGTCGATGTTGTTGAGCTTTATGGTGATTCTGCTCGCGATGTACACCACGATATTCGAGCGGACGCGAGAGATCGGGATACTGAAGTCCCTCGGGGCATCACGCGGCTTTATCCTTGGCATGATCCTCAAAGAATCTGTTATGATATCGTGTTTGGGGGTGTTGTTCGGAATCGGTACCAGCGCCATCATCCGAAAGATGATTATCTCCGCGTTTCCAACGCTTCAGGTGGCTATGTCGTTTCCTGAAGTGGCGCGCGGGTGTGCCCTTGGATTGCTGGGTGGGGCTTTAGGATCGCTCTATCCGGCATATAAGGCGGCCCGGATGGATCCCGTCAAAGCATTATCCTATGAGTAGGGAAAACAGGAGTACCGAAGCCGAATCCGGCATGATCCAGACCATAGGCCTGAGTATGGTCTATCGCTCCGGCCGGACGGAAGTTCCCGCGTTGAAGGAAGTCAACCTCACGGTCAACGCGGGTGAGTTTGTCGCGATCATGGGGCCCTCCGGTTGCGGCAAGTCAACCCTGCTCCACCTGCTTGGCGGGCTCGCCCAGCCCACCGGCGGCCGTATCCTGATCGACAACATAGACATTGCCAGGCTCAACGACGCCGAGCGGACCGCAATCCGCCGCAAGAAGATCGGATACGTCTTTCAGCGCTTCAATCTTCTCCCGACAATCTCGGCGCGGGCCAACATCGAGTTGGCCAAGAAGATCCACGGAAACGGGCACTTGAGCCCAAACGGCAGCGAGGAAATCATCGAAATGCTCGGCATCCGCGACAAGATGCCGTTTCGCCCAACGGAGTTGTCGGGCGGAGAACAGCAGCGCGTGGCGATTGCCCGGGCCGTCATCAACCACCCCTCGATCATACTCGCAGACGAACCCACCGGGAGCCTGGATTCTCAAAACTCCCGCCTGGTCCTTCGACTTTTGCAGGATCTGAACGAGAGGTACAGGCAGACGATCGTCATGATCACACATGACTCCGATGCCGCATCCACGGCCAACAGGGTGGTCGAGATGAGAGACGGCCAGATCCTCAGCACAACGCCACACTTCTCCTACGAGCCTGAGTTCGAGGGGCTGTTCTAACGGAGGGTGGTTCGATGGGAAAGCCAGGTGGCGTTGTCCGCCCCGTTTTAATCTGGTCCTACGATCGCGGCACGCTGCAGTACGACATCATCTGCGGCCTCATTCTCGCCTTCATATTCTTTACGCCGCGGAGTTGCTTTCTGAAGAAGGCCAACGCGGCGCACGTCGGTGCGGCGTCGGCCGTGAGCTCCGCCCACCATGCGCCGGGCGACCAGCAAAGGCCCGGAAACTAATCATCCGCCGGGGCATCTTCTCCTGTGACTATGAAAAGCACCCCATCGTATGTCGCCGGCGTGGCGCTTGCGTGCCTCGCCTACCTTCTTGCCGGGTACGCCCAGGCCGACGAGCTGGGCGCCCTCCTCCGGCAGATGGACGCGACGGGCAGGACGTTCCGCACGTTTTCGGCGCAGTTCGCACAAAAGAAATACACGGCCGTGCTCAAAGAGTTCGACCCGCCCGAGTCGGGGGAGTTCTACTATGCCCGGGCGAAGGATGGCTCCGCCCTTTTACGCCAGGAGGTCCGGAATCCCGCGCCACGCATCTTGACGATAAGAGGGGGGATAGCCACGGTCTACCAGCCCAGGATAAACCAGGCCCAGGTCGTCAGCCTCGGCAAGAACAAGGACAAGGCCGAGTACCTCGCGCTGGGACTGGGGCAATCCCCGGCCAAGCTCCAGCAGACATTCAACATCACCTACTCGGGGACCGAATCGGTCGGAGGCCAGCCGTGCGGGGTGATCGACCTGAAGCCCAAGAGTGCCGCCGCCGCGGCCTACTTCTCCTCGATCGTGCTCTGGGTCAAGAAAGCGAACGGCGTCCCGGTTCAACAAAAACTCCAGGAGCCGAACGGGGACTATTTACTGGTCACCTTTTCCGCGGAAAAGCTCAATGGCTCCATCGCGGCCTCGAAGTTCGACCAGAAACTGCCATCTGGGGTGGATGTGCAGCGGATTCAGTGAGACGTCCCTGCGCTGGGCTCGAGCGGCACCCGGATCCGCGGCTCACCCGGGTGCGCCTGCGGCTCCGGTCCGCTCCCTTCCGTTTTCGGCAGTTCTTTCCAGGTGTAGTAAATCCTGTTGATGACGGTCCAATTACCAAGGACGGCCAGCACCCAGAGGACGGCTTCCATGCGGTTCGACAGGGCGCCGATAATGAGCAGCACGATGCGTTCCGGGCGTTCCATAAAGCCCACCTTGCACGTGCTGATCAGGCACTCGGCCCGAGCGCGGGAGTAGCTGGTCATGATGGCGCCCATGAAAACCACCCCGACCAGGACGACATACCCGAGCATCTGCTGGCGCGCGTACCAAACCATCAAGCCCTGCAACAAGATAATATCGGAATAGCGATCGATCACGGAGTCATAGAAGGCCCCGAAGCGCGTTTCAGAGCGACTGACGCGGGCGACTTCGCCGTCCAGCATGTCGAACAGGCCTGCGAGGATCACGATCAGTCCTGCCCGGAAAAAGCGGCCGTGGCCGAAATTCCAGGCCGCCCAGAAGCTGATGATTACCCCGGTGAACGTAAGGACGTTCGGATTGACGCGGCAGAACGTCAACCCCTTCACGATCAGGCCCAGAACGAACTTCCCGCCGAGGCCAATGGAGTGGCTGATCATGCTGCTAGGCTAGACAGATACAAATTTCTTGTCAAGGTTAAAACAGCCTAAACCGGATAGTGAGATACTTCTTCGGGTCTTGACGTAAGTCATAGATAAACTTCGTGATCTCTGCGGTAGACTCGTTCAGGTTATTGTACAGTCCGGGGTCCTTCAGCAGTTTGCCAAGCGTTCCCTGACCCTTGTCGATTTCGTTGGCGAGCGCGATGATTCGGTCGACCGCATTCTTGCTGGAGTCGTACAGTGCCGGGTCGTGCGACAGTTTTCCGAGGGTGCCCTCTCCGCCTTCGATCCGGTTCATAACAACCTCGGCGTTGCGCAAGGTCGCGTTGGCATGATCGTAAAGTTCGGGATCTTTAATCAGCTTACCCAGCGTCCCCGATCCGTTTTGAATTTCTTCGGTGAGGCTGTTGAACCGCTGGAGCGATTCAGTAAGACGGTCGTAGAGTTCCGGATCGGAGACCAGCTTGCCGAAGGTCCCCTCCCCGGCACGGATTTCCTCGACCAGCGCCGTGGCGCGGGCAAAGGTGTTGTTGGCCTGTTTGAGGGTCGACTGCACTTGCTGGATGGTATCGGTTAGCCCCGACCCGACCCGGTCGGGGTTGATTTTCTGGGCGATGTTCTTGAACTGCTCCGACAGCACGCCGAAGTTGGCGATGACGTCGTTGGCGCCGGTCATGATTTCCCTGAACCCCGTGGTGCGGACACCCTCTACGACATAGAACTCGCCGCGTTTGGGCGGCGGCTCGTTGTAGGTGCCGGCGGAGATGTCGATGAAGGAATCGCCGATGAGGCCGCGGGACTCGATGCTGACCTCCGAATCCCGGCTGATCCGGTTGAGATACTGGGTGCGGATCTCCATCTGCACCTCGACAAAGCGCAACTCGGATTTGAGTGAACGCAGTTTATCCTCGAGATCGTCGGCTGCCTGGCGGGTACCGGGTGCCTTGGGGTCTAACGACTGGAGTTGCTTTTTTACCAGGTTGATCTGTCGGAACACCGGGTCGTTACCCGCATACACCTCAGGAGGGACGATGGTTACCTTTCGGACCTTGCCGATCTCGATGCCCGCAAGCCAGACTGGTGCGCCGGGTTTTAAGCCCCCCACGTCGGGAAGATACGTGAGCGCCTTCACGTTCTTGGAGAACCAGTCGATGCCCCAGCTTTGCTGCAGGATGAGGGCTGCCATGAGCAGCAGGGCGATGGTGACCAGTATCCCCACCTTCATCTCAGCCAGGTTTACTTGCTTTTTGGCCGGCATTTTATCCTCCGCTTCGTGACATGCTGGGCCGAGGCCCCGTTTGAGCAGGGCGTGCCGTGGTCGGTCTCAATCACGACACGAATTCCTCGATGTAAGACTCACGGGAATTCCTCAATTCCTGGTAGCTGCCGGAAAAACCGATCTCGCCTCCCTGGAGCATGATGAAGTGAACGTTGAGCAGGCAGAGGCTGTCGCCACCCCTTTTCACGCGGATGCGGCCATTTTCGTCGGCGGCAGCGTACTCGGTGGCGAGGATCCCGGCAGCGTGCAGATCGTGGGTCACAAACACGGTGGTGACCCCTTCGATATCCCGCAGTTTGATAATCAGTTCGATGATGGTTCGCTTGGTGATCGGGTCCAGGCCGGCCGTCGGTTCGTCGTACAGAACGGCCTTGGGGGTGCCCACCAGCGCCCGCGCGATTCCGACGCGGCGCTTCATTCCCCCGGACAACTCGGCCGGCATCTTGTCGATGGCGTCCTCGAGGCCAACGAAACCAAGAAGCCGCTCCACGGAGCGATCGATTTCGTCCTCGGTGAGGCGGTTTTCTTCGTAGAGGCGGTATCCGACGTTTTCCCGCACGGACAGCGAATCGAACAAAGCCCCCTCCTGGAACACCATGCCGATGCCGCGCCGGACCTGAACAAGCTCCCGTTCGGTCAACCGGGTGATATCCTGGTCGTCGATCAGAATCTGGCCGGAATCGGGCCGTATCAGGCCGAGGATGAGCTTCAGGATCGTCGATTTGCCGGAGCCGCTGGCCCCTAGAATCACCTTTGTCTCGGCCCGCGAGATCGTCATGCTGATGTTATTCAGGACAGTCTCGTCATTGAACGACTTCGTTACGTTGCGGAACTCGATCATGGATTATGGGTTGATGAAGGGCGAGATGTAGATGATCAGGTTGTTCAGGAAAAAATCCGCTGTGATGACAAGTATGGAGCTGCTCACGACAGCCTGCGTCGTCGACCGCCCAACCCCCTCCGTGCCGCCCGTCGTGCGCAGCCCGACGTAGCAGCCGGTCATCGAGATGATGAAGCCGAAAACCACGGGTTTCATGAGCGTTCCGAAAACATCGGAAAACTGCAAGGCGTTGATCACGTCCGACCAGTACTGGCTGGAGCTGATGAGCAGCTTGTACCGGGAGATAATCCATCCCCCGCACATGCCGACGGCGTTGCAGAGAATGGTCAGGAGTGGAAGCATGAGAACCGTGGCGATCATGCGTGGGGTCACAAGGCGCCGGGTCGGATCGGTTCCCAGCGCACGCATTGCGTTGATCTGTTCCGAAACGATCATGGACCCCAGCTCTGAAGCTATGCCCGAGCCGATGCGGCCCGACATCATCAGGGCCGACAGCACCGGCCCCAATTCGCGCACGAGGGTGATCGAGACCAGTTGGCCGGTTATGCTGACGGCTCCGTAACGCCGCAACGCGCTCTCGGACTGGATTGCCAGGACAGCGCCGGTGAAAAAGCCCGTTAGCACGATGATGGTAAGGGAACCCACACCGATGCGGTCCATCTGCATCACAATCTCGCGTCCGTAAATGGGCGGAGTAAACAGGTTTGCGATGGCCCGACTGGCGAGAAGAGTGTAGGATTGAATCTCCCAGATGGCCCGGGCAACAAAACGCAGTGGCGCGTTGAGCGCCTTGACTAAGCTGATGGCCATCGTCGTCGACCCTGCGAAAGTGTATTGGTGCGCGGATTGCCAAGTCAAGAACAAAGGCGCAGTATTATAGCTCTAAGCTTTTGACTTGTACGGACTTTCGCGAGTTTTGAAAAGGAGTGGGTGCGCTGATGCTCCGCTACGTTACCAGTGGCGAGTCGCACGGGAAATGCCTGGTCGGAATTCTCGAAGGACTTCCTTCGGGACTCCCGGTGGACGCTGGATTCATCAATTTCGAGTTGCACCGCCGCCAGCTTGGGTATGGGCGCGGCGGCCGCATGAAGATCGAGAAAGACGAGGCGGAAGTGCTGTCGGGGATTCGCCACGGGCGAACCCTGGGTAGCCCCATCACCCTGATGATCCGCAATAAGGACTGGTCTCACTGGGAGATCCCAATGTCGGCCGAGCCGGTTGCCGAGGGATCCAACGTTCGCCCTGTGACGAGGCCGCGCCCGGGTCACGTCGATCTCGCAGGCGCCCTCAAGCACCAGACCTACGATGCGCGCGATCTTCTCGAACGGGCCAGCGCCAGGGAAACGGCGGCGCGCGTCGCGATCGGGGCCCTCTGTCACCTCTTCCTGCGCCGGTTCGGAATAGCGGTCAGATCTCACGTTCTGGCTATTGGGGAGGTCTGGGTGTCCGAGAAATACCGCCTCCTCGAGGCGGCGGATATCCTCAAGCTCGACCCGGAATCCCCACTGCCCTGCGCAGATGCCGCCGCTGTCCCCCTGATGATGGAGCAGATCGACAAGGCGCGCACCGCCGGCGACACGCTGGGCGGCGTCGTCGAGGTGGTTGCTGCAGCGGTTCCTCCCGGTCTCGGCTCGCACACCCAGTGGGATCGCAAGTTGGATGGCGCCCTCGCCCAGGCGCTCATGAGCATACCGGCCGCCAAAGCGGTGGAGTTGGGAACCGGGGTCGAAGCCGCCGGCGCGTTTGGCTCGCAAGTCCACGACGAGATCTTCTACGATCGTGAATCCCGCCGGTTTTACCGCAAAACCAACCGCGCCGGAGGAATGGAGGCGGGCATCACCAACGGCTCGGACGTGAGGGCGCGCGTATACATGAAACCGATCCCGACGTTGCGGAAACCCCTGATGTCGGCCGACCTCCGCACCAAGGAGGCGTTCGAGGCGGCATTCGAACGCAGCGACACCTGTGTGGTGCCGGCCGCCGGCGTCATCGCAGAGGCGATGACCGCCCTTGTGCTGGCCGGCGCATTTCTGGACAAATTCGGCGGCGACTCGATGGGCGAGACCGAGGCGAACTATCGCAGCTATTGCAGGATGCTCCAAGATTACTGAAAGAACCGCTCCGGGGCGCGCCGGAGGGACGCGACCACTGGACAAGACGGGTTATATCCATTAGAATCTTCATTTATGCTACTGCCCATCCTCAAGTACGGGGCGACGGAGCTCAAGACCGGCAGCGATTCCGTAGACGACTTCAACGGAGAGCTGGAAAAACTCGCCCGGAACATGATCGAGACGATGTACAGCGCCCCCGGCATCGGACTCGCCGCAAACCAGGTCGGGGTCAACATCCGGCTTGCGACCATCGATCTGTCCGTCGGCGAGGATCAAAATCAGCTGATTGTCATCTGCAACCCGGAAATCGTCTCGGTGGAGGGCGAACAGAAAAGCGAAGAGGGGTGCCTGAGTATTCCCGATTTCAGCGACACTATCATGCGTCCGCGCAAGATTGTCGTAAGAGGGCAGGGCATTCACGGCGAGGCGCTCGAAATCGCAGGGGAGGGCTTGCTGGCGCGCTGCCTCAGCCATGAAATCGATCATCTGCACGGTCTCCTGTTTATCGACCACCTGAGTGTCCTCAAGCGGAACCTGATTCGAAACAAAATCAAGAAACTCGCCAAGGCCGGCGAATGGTAAACCGTATGCGTGTCGTCTTCCTGGGCACGCCGAATTTCGCGGTCCCCTCCCTTCAGGCTCTCCTGGACAGTCCGTACGAAGTCTGCGCGGTATTCACGCAGCCCGACCGCCCGGCGGGACGCGGCCACGCCTTGCACGCCCCGCCTGTCAAGGAACTCGCCCTGCGGGCCGGCATCGAAGTCCACCAGCCGGAAAAGATCCGGCACGAGGAAAACCGGGCGCTCATCGCGCCACTGTCCCCGGATTTCCTGGTCGTCGTGGCCTATGGGCAGATACTACCGGGCTGCCTGCTGGGGTTGCCCCGCATAGGACCCGTAAACGTTCACGCGTCCCTCCTGCCGCGCTACCGAGGTGCGGCACCTGTCACCTGGGCCATCCTGAACGGCGACACGGTCACGGGGATCACGACGATGTTGATGGACGAGGGTATGGACACCGGTCCGATGCTCCTGCGCCGGGAGGTGGCGATCAGTCCCACTGTGACTGGAGGTGATCTGATGTCCGAGCTTGCCACGGTGGGCGCCGAGTTGCTCATCCCCACGCTGGACGGCCTTGCGGCAGGGACGATCTCCGCGACTCCTCAGGACGACACCGGGGCGACCCTGGCGCCGCGGATCAGGAAGGAAATGGGCGAGATCGACTGGCGCCAGAACGCTCGCGCCATCCACGACAGAGTTCGGGCGCTCCATCCCTGGCCTTTCGCCTTTACCACATTCCAGGGTCAGAGAATGCAGGTCCTGCGCAGCCTGCCCGCTGCTTGCGACGCGGGCATAGCCGATCTGGAGCCGGGAACTTTCGTCGGATTGTCAGGCCAGGGAATGCTGGTTGCATGCGGCGGCAACGGTGTGATTGAACTGCTGGAGGTCCAGCTCGAAAGCCGCAAGCGAGTTTTGGGACGCGACTTGGCGGTCGGTGCGCGGTTGCGCTCGGGTGATCGGATCCTGGGCCCCGCCGCTTCCGGGGAACGCCCGTGATCTCTGCCGCCCGCCGGTTCGCTTACGACGTGCTCGCGGAGGTCGAACTTCGAAGCGCCTACAGCGACTCTGCCTTGAACGCGCCCGGCATGGCCGCCCTCGAAGAGCGCGACCGGCACATGGCGACCGAATTGGTCTACGGCGTCCTGCGCTGGCGTGCGCTGATCGATCACATGCTGGCGGGGGTGAGCGCCCGCCCGTGGGACCGTGTCGATCCCGGGATCCGCATCACACTCCGGATGGCGGTGTATCAGCTCTGGCGCATGGATCGGGTTCCCGACCACGCTGCGGTGGACGACGCTGTCGAGCTCGCAAAGAACGGAGCAGGGAAGGGTGCCGCCGGCTTTGTCAATGCGATCCTGAGGCAGCTCGGCCGCACTACTCCCTGGAACCAGGACGGCTTCGGCCAAGAGTGCCCCGCGTGGGTGCGCTGCTCTGTTCCGGAGTGGTTGTGGAGCCGGTGGGAACGTCGCTGGGGCTACGAGCGCAGCCGGGCTTTTGCGTTATCGCTGAACGAGGCTCCCGGGCGCGCCTGCAGGCTGTATCCTCCGGACCCGCCCGGCGCCTTTCGCGGGGCTCCGTCCGCGATCGTTCCTGGCGCTTACCTTGTGACAGAACCATGCTCCGTCCCGGAATCGGTCGCGCACTTCCAGGACGAGGCCTCCCAGCTGATCCCCCACCTCTTCGGGAATGTCGAGGGCTGGCGGATCTGGGACGCATGTGCCGCCCCCGGGGGAAAAGCCGCCATTTTGCACGCGGCGGTGGGCAGGGACGGCTGCGTGGTGTCGAGCGACCGGCGACCGGGTCGCGCCCGGCGTATGGCTCAAGTCCTGTCGGGCCTGCAGGGAGGACAGCCGCAGGTCATCGTGCTGGACGCACGGGCGGCTCCGCCGTTCATGCGCACTTTTGACGCGGTGCTGGCAGACGTCCCCTGTTCCGGCCTGGGCACCCTGAGACGCAATCCGGAAATCAGGTGGCGCTTCAACCCGGCAGAATTGCCCGGCATAGCGCGGCTGCAAGGCGAAATACTGCAGTCGGCGGCAAGCGCCGTGCGCGCCGGAGGTTATCTCCTGTACTCCACCTGTTCCACGGAACCCGAGGAAAACGAACAGATCGTCGACGCGTTTCTGACCTTGCACCCGGAATTCGAGTTGAACCGGCCGAGTTTCCCGGAGGGCGTCGAGGCTTGGCTCGATGGCCGCGGCACGCTTCGGACCTTCCCGTCGGAGCGCCGCTGGGACGGGTTCTTTGGAGCGTTAATGTTGCGCCGCTGTTAGACTTACAAGCCATCTGCCTTGAATCTTGATTGCTGCTGTGTTACCCTGCGCCGGATAGGAGAAGGTGAAAAACGATCCTTGGGACGCACTATCGAAATCGCGCCTTCCATTCTCGCCGCCGACTTTGCTAATCTGGCCCGAGAAATCGAGAGCGTGGAAGCGGGAGGAGCAGACCTTTTGCACCTCGACATCATGGACGGGCACTTCGTCCCGAACATCACTATAGGTCCGCCCGTGGTAGCGTCCATCCGCAAGGTTACCAGGCTTCCTCTGGACACGCATCTCATGGTTTCCGAACCGGCCCGCTATGTGCAGGACCTGGCCCGGGCCGGCGCAAACTGGATCTCCGTGCATGTGGAAACGGACCCGCATTTGAACCGCACCCTGCAGTTCATCCAGAGTTATGGGCTCCGGGCGGGTGTCGCGGTAAATCCCTCTACCCCCCTGAGTTTTCTCGAGGAGGTACTGCCGCAGGCAGATTACGTCCTGGTGATGAGCGTCAACCCTGGATTCGGGGGCCAGGCGTTTATTCCTTCGGCGCAGCAAAAAATCCGAAAACTTCGAGAGATGATTACGTCTTATGGATGTGACGCCCGGATCGAGGTGGATGGCGGAATCGGCCTCGACAATCTGGACAACGTCCTTGGTGCCGGTGCGGAGATCATCGTCGCCGGGTCGGCCATTTTCAGGGCCCCCGACGGTGCGACGAATGCTACCCGCGGCATGAAAGACATAGCCGACCGGCACTCCCGGGTCCTCGAGACTACCTGACCCGGACTTCGGTCCTCGCTTTTGGAGGTAAGGTCATGCGACCAGTCAAAACCATCGCGCTGCTTTCTCTTTGGGCGCTCGTCCTGGCCGGCTGCGGTCAAAAAGGCGCCAAGCTGCAGAAGAGCGTCGTCCCGCCCGACCGAACCCTGTACGAGACGGGGGACGACTACCTCAAGAAGAGCCAGTACATCAAGGCGCGCCTCGCGTTTCAAACGCTGATCAATACCTATCCCGACAGCGATATGGCCGCGGATTCCTACCTCGCCATCGGCGATTCGTTCTACAGCGAAGGATCCACCGAGAACTACCTGCAGGCCGAGGAGCAGTACAAGAACTTCATCATCTTCTTCCCTACGAACCCGAAAGCCGCCGACGCCCAGATGAAGATCGTGTCGCTCAACATGAAAATGATGCGCTCCCCCGATCGGGATCCTACGTACTCGGTGAAGGCGGAGGCGGCGATCAAGCGGTTTCTCGAGACGTTCCCCGACAGCGATTACGTTCCGATGGCAAAGCAATACCTGAAGGAGGTCCAGGAGAATCTCGCACAATCCGATTTTGGCGTGGGTATGTTTTATGCCCAGAAGGGGAACTACGTCGGCGCAAAATCACGCTTCAAGGAGATTGCCGAAAGCTACAAGGACTTCGCCGGCATGGACGAAACGCTCTTTCGCCTTGCCGAATCCCTCGAGAAGACCGAAAACCCGGACGAAGCGGCGATATACTACAGCGAGCTCGCCAAGGGATTCCCTTTCAGCGCGTTTTATGACGAGGCCAAGAATCGGCTTGAAAAGCTTGGGAAATCCGTGCCCACCGTCGACCAGCAGGCGGCCGCGAGAAACCAGGGCAACCTGAAACAGCCCGAGCCATTCTCGCCGCTGAAGCCTTTCACCAGCTTCCTGACCGCACTCGGCTTCATGGGCAACCAGGACCGTTACGAGCTCGCGAAAAAGACCATCGAAGCGCAGAAAGCCGAAGCCGCGGCGGTCCAGGCCGGACAGACGGGCACCGCAGGCGACGGCGTCCAGATCGAGGCTATCCTGAAGAAAGATGCTTCCGGCCAGACGGAGCAGTCGGCGGTCCTGGGCTCAGCCGGTGCTAACGGTTCGCAGCAGGCCTCCGATAAGAACGGAGACAAGAAAAAAGTCGTAGGGAAGAACAACAAAAAAAAGAACACGAAGAAACCGTCCTGAGTGGGTTATGACAAGAAAGCTCCTGGTCGCAGACGATAGTGTCACGATTCAGAAAGTGGTCCAGCTGACGTTTGCGGGGGAAGACGTCGCGATCGAGGCGGTTTCCAGCGGCGATCAGGCGGTGGAAAGGGCGTATGCCCTGCGGCCCGACATCATCCTTGCCGACGTGTTCATGCCGGGCCTCAACGGGTACGAGGTTTGCTCGAAGGTCAAAGGAGACGCCGAACTTGCCGGAACCCCGGTCGTGCTGCTGGTCGGGACTTTTGAGCCATTCGACGACGCCGAGGCGGCGAGGGTGCGGGCGGATGGTCACCTGACCAAACCATTCGACACGTCCGAACTGATTCAACTCGTTCGGTCTCTCATTGAGCGCGCGGCCCCCGCTTGCGCAGCGGCCGCGAGCCCGGCGCCGACGGAGCCCCCGGGTACCCCAACGCCTGCATTGGCCCGGGCTGCCGGAGCGGGCGAACGCCCCCTGGTCAGCGCGCGCGCGCGCGACTCGTTTCTGGGAGACGGACGAATCCTCGACGTCTTCGCGCCGCAGATGCTTGCCGCAGCCCTGCAACCCGTTCCTGTCCAGCCCGCCGCCGCCCGCCAGGCGCCCGAGGAACCGCCGCCTGCTGTCGAGCCGGCCCCGACAGGGGTCGGCCAGCCGGCGCTTGCACCACCGGAGCAGCCCGAGCCGGTTGCGGAAGTGAAGCCGCGCCTCGCAGCCGCACCCCAGGTGATCCCTTTCCCGGGAACGCGGCTGCCGGACGAAGCCGCAGAGGGCGTGGAGCTCCCCGAGGAGATCGTGAATCTCATCGTAGACCGTGTGGTCCGCCGCATGTCGCCCGATGTTATTCGGGAGGTGGCCTGGGAAGTGATCCCGGAACTCGCCGAAATCATGATCCGCCAGATGCTCAATGAAAAGGGGCTGCCGCCGACGGTCCAGTCCTGACGCGACCACCCTCTGCAGCTGCGAAGAAGCATCACCGCCGACACAAAAAAGGACTGAGTGCGCAAGGCACGAACCCTGTGCCGCTCCTATGGACTGCGGCCTCCTAGACTCCAACTCCGAGTTCGCATAAAATAAACCCTTTTACACGGACCATTGCGGACGCGCCCGGGATTCCGTTGCTGCGCTTCGCTTCCCCTCGAGGTTTGCATGTCTCGCGAATTGAGCAAGTCCTACGACCCCGCCCTTGTGGAACGAAAATGGTATGCCTTCTGGGAGCAGAAGGGATACTTCGCGGCGGACAACACCTCGCCGAAGCCGCGGTTTTCGATTGTGATCCCGCCGCCGAATGTGACCGGGTCTCTGCACATGGGGCACGCCCTGCAGCACACGCTGCACGACATACTGGTGCGGTGGAAGCGGATGGCGGGGTTCAACACCCTCTGGCTCCCGGGAACCGATCACGCAAGCATAGCGGTGCACTATGTGCTGGACAAGCAGCTGGAAGCCGCAGGGCATGAACCGTTTTGACCTCGGCCGCGACCGGTTCCTGGAAATCGCGTGGCAATGGAAGCAAACGAGCGGCGGCACGATCCTCAACCAGATGCGACGGATGGGAGTCTCCTGCGACTGGAGCCGCGAGCGCTTCACCATGGACGAGGGATTGTCCCGTGCCGTGCAGGAAGTGTTCGTCAGGCTCTACGAAGAAGGACAGATCTACCGGGGCGAATACATCGTCAACTGGTGTCCGCGCTGCAAGACGGCGATTTCGGATCTCGAGGTGGTCTACGACACCGTCGCTGGAAAACTATGGCACATCAAGTACCCGGTAATCGGCTCGGACGACGCTTTTGTTACGGTCGCGACGACCCGCCCGGAGACCATGCTCGGCGACACCGCCGTGGCCGTCCACCCAGACGACGAGCGCTACCGTGACCTGGTCGGGAAGAAGGTCCTCCTCCCGGTGATGGGCCGCGAGATTCCCGTGATCGCCGACGGGTTCGTCGACCGCGAGTTCGGGACGGGCGTCGTGAAGGTCACGCCCGCGCACGATCCCAACGACTTCGAGGCCGCGCTCCGGCACCAGCTGCCCAGGGTCACCGTCATCGACCAGGATGCCCGCATGACGCCGGAGGCGGGCCCGTACGCGGGAATGGACCGGTTCGCCTGCCGGGCCGAACTGCTGCAACGGCTGGCCGCCGAGGGGTACCTGGTCGAAGACGGAAGACTACCAGCACAATGTCGGTCACTGCGACCGCTGCACGACGGTCGTCGAGCCGAAGATCTCGCTGCAGTGGTACCTGAAGGTCGATTCCCTCGCCAAACCGGCCATCGAGGTCGTGGAGAACGGTCGCATACGGTTTGTGCCCGACGGTTTCAAGAATCGCTATTTCGAGTGGATGTACAACATCCACGACTGGTGCATCTCCCGGCAGCTCTGGTGGGGACACCGGATACCGGCCTGGTATTGCGACGCGTGCGGCGACGTCATCGTGGCCAGGACCACCCCGGCAAGCTGCCCGAGGTGCGGCGGCCCGCTGTCAGGCCTGAGACCGACATCCTCGACACGTGGTTCAGCTCGGCCCTTTGGCCGTTCTCCACGATGGGTTGGCCCGAAGACACGGCCGACCTGAGGGCTTTCTATCCCACCGACGTCCTCATCACCGGCCCCGACATCATCTTCTTCTGGGTCGCGCGCATGATCATGATGGGGATGAAGTTCATGGGGGACATTCCATTCGGGCAGGTGCACATCAACGGCATCGTGCGCGACGCCAGCCGCAAGAAGATGAGCAAGACGCGCGGCAACGTCATCGAGCCGCTCCACCTCATCGACGAATACGGCGCGGACGCCGTGCGCTTCACCCTGTCGTCCATGGCGGTGCCGGGCACGGACATCCCGTTCTCGACGGAGCGCATGAAGGGCTACAGCGCCTTTGCGAACAAGGTCTGGAACGCAGCCCGCTTCGTCCTGATGCACCTGAGGGACACCGACGGGGCCGTCAGTGCCGGCACTGTCGATGCCCTGCTGCAAGAGCAGCCGGGGCCGCTCCCGCTCGAGGACCTGTGGATCCTGCACCGGCTCAACCAGGTCTCCGGCGGACATAGCGGAAGCGCTCGAGAAATTCCGTTTCCACGATGCGTCGAGCCTCATCTACCAGTTCATCTGGCACGAGCTCTGCGACTGGTACATCGAGCTGATCAAGCCCGTCCTCACGGATCCATCGGCGCCCGACCGGATGAGCGGAACCGCCGGGTGAAGGTCCTCATCCACGTCGTGGATTATGCCCTGCGGCTCCTGCACCCGTTCATGCCGTTCATCACCGAGGAGATCTGGCAGCAGATGCCCCACAGCGGCGAGTCCCTCATGGTCCAGGATTACCCGCAGCCTCGCGCCCTCCGCCACCGGCCTGAAGCCGCGCAGTCCATGCAGGACCTGATGGACCTCGTGGTCAAGCTGCGCTCGGCGCGCTCCGAGATGGGAATCGATCCCAGGCGGCCTCTGGACGCCATTCTCGTGGTACCCCGCGACCTGGACCGAGCGCTCGTGGCAGACAACAGCGAGAAAATCAGGAGCCTGGCCCGCCTGGGCAAGCTTGACGATCGCCACGACCGCGCTCCCGGCAGACCGGCTCTTGCTCAAGGGTGTGTGGCGGCTCGGGGAGTTCGGACTGGACCTGCAGGGCGTCATCGATTTCAGGGCCGAGCGCGATCGGCTCGCGCGGGAGATCGGCAAGGTCCGGACGGAGATCGACAAAATCGCGCGGAAGATCAGCAGCCACGAGTTCATGGCGCGTGCTCCGGAAGAGGTCGTGGCGGACAACAAAGCGCGCCACGCCGAACTGCTCGAGCGCTTTCAGAAGCTGGAGTTCAACCTGGGCCAGTTGCCTCAATGACCGGCAGAATCGAGGTGCCCGGTATCCTGAACGAGCTCGCCCGGGCGGGCAAGGCGGGGCTCCCGCTTCCACTCGGACCGGGAGCGCTGCGGGATATCGAACTGTGCCGCGCGTGGGGATACGACATCCGAGCCGCCGGCAGCCGCGCCGTCCTGGAACGAAACGAGGACGCGCTTGTCCCTGCCTGGATAGAACAGGAGAGCATTGCCCGGGCGTGGCGCCGGTTGACCGTCGCGGGCTTTTTCAGCCTTGGATCGACCAACGACGAGGCAGCATCGTGCGCACGGGCAGGAGTCCCCGGGGGGCTGCTTGTCTGTGCGGAAGAGCAAACCTCCGGCAAAGGGCGGAAGGGAAGACGCTGGAATTCGCCCGCCCGGGCAGGATTGTATTTCTCGCTGCTCGTCAGGCCGTCACAACCGCTCATCCGCTGGCCTGTTCTGACGCACGCGACCGCGGTGGCGCTGGTCGAAACAGTGCGGCAGGCCCCCTCGCTCACGGGCCGGCTGCCGGACATCGACCTGAAGTGGCCAAACGACGTGCTCTTGTCCGGACGCAAGGTCGCCGGTATCCTGCTCGAGACGGTATGGGGCGC
Organism: uncultured Acidobacteriota bacterium; assembly: GCA_963773605.1. Lineage (GTDB taxonomy): Bacteria > Acidobacteriota > UBA6911 > UBA6911 > UBA6911 > CAVZBT01. The sequence goes on along the minus strand of CAVZBT010000012.1, from coordinate 420,605 downwards.
GCCTGAAGATCCCGGTGCCGTCGTCGGGGTGGGCATTAACCTCAGCCGAAGCAGCGTCCCGGAGGACCTGTTCGAGACGGCGACGTCCATCGAGGACGAGGCCGGCGTCGCCGTGCCGCGGCGCGCTCTCCTGGTCAGTTTTCTCGACCACTTCCAGGCAGTGTATGCGCTGTTCGAGGAGGGCCACCACGGAGTCCTCCTGGACCGCTGGAAGGCATGCTCCTCGATGTGGGAGGGAACCCCCGTTCAGGTTGTCGATGGCGCGCGAACACGCCTGGGAGTCACGTGCGGTCTCACCGAGATCGGCGCACTGCGCGTCCGTCTGGCGGGTGGAGCCGAGGAAACCGTCCTGGCCGGCGACGTGACCGTGCGGCGCGGGGCAGGGAATTGACTATGTTCTTCAGGAAATCCGCCAAGGAAGCCGCAGAGCAGAAACCCGGCTTTTTCGAGCGCATGAAACAGGCGCTCGGTGCGACGAAGACCAACCTCGTCGCCCGCATCGAGCAGGTCCTCTCGAGCAGCCCCACGCTCGGCGAGAGCACGTTCGAAGAACTCGAGGGCATACTGCTGGGCGCCGATCTCGGGGTCCGCGCCACCAGCCGCATCATGGACGACATACGCGAACAGCACCGGCGGAACCTGGTCAGGACCGCGGAAGACGTGCGCGCCTCCATCAGGAAGCAACTGCTCGCCATCCTCGAAACCAAGCCCGCGGTGGAGGCGCAACCGGCCGAGGTCGCCCAGGAAGTCTGGATGGTCGTCGGGGTCAACGGCACCGGGAAGACGACGACCGTCGGAAAACTTGCCGCGCGCCTGGCCAGGGACGGCAAGAAAGTGCTGGTCTGCGCGGCCGACACGTTCCGCCCTGCGGCTATCGAACAGCTCACGGTTTGGGTTGAGCGTTCAGGGGCCGAACTGGTCAAGAGCAGGGTCGGGTCCGATCCCTCAGCGGTCCTGCACGACGCGCTGGCGGCCGCCACCGCGCGCCAGTGCGACATCGTCATCGTCGACACCGCCGGCCGCCTGCATACGCGCAGCAACCTGATGCAGGAGCTGGAAAAAATGCGCCGGGTGGCGGGGCGCAAAGTGCCGGGATCGCCCCACGAGGTGCTGCTGGTGCTCGACGCCACGACCGGCCAGAACGGGCTGGCCCAGGCCAAGGAATTCATGAAGAGCACGGGAGTCACCGGGTTGATCGTCACCAAGCTGGATGGCACGGCCAAAGGGGGAATCCTGTTCAGCATCTGCCAGGAGATGCGCATCCCGGTGCGCTATATCGGGGTGGGGGAATCCATCGACGACCTGCTCGAGTTTTCGCCCGAGGCATTCGTCGACTCGCTCTTTGGCGACAACTCCGGGCTGAGTGCCTGAGCGGTCCGCGCCCGCTACGTGACGGAGATCAACGCGCGCGGGCTGAGCAGGATGATCCGGCGCTGATCCATGGAAATGATTCCTTTCTTTTGGAGCCTGGCCAGCGTCCGGGTAACGGTTTCGCGCGATGTTCCCACCATCTCCGCGAGTTCCTGGTGCGTTATCTTCAGGTCGATGATGATGCCGCGGGCATCCGCCACCCCGTGTTTGCGCGACAACTGGAGGATCCCGCCGCGAATACGGGCGTCGGCCGTGCTGTAGTTCAACGATTGGATCTGGCCCCAGACATGGCGCAGCCTTGAACAGAGCACCTGGATGATCTGCTGCACCACCTTGTCGTTGGTCATAAGGAACCGGCGGAAGTCGCTGCTGGTGATCGATACGATCCTGCAATCCTCCATGGCGGAAACGGTCGCGGGCGAAGTCTTGCCGTCCAGGAGCGCCATCTCGCCGAAAAAATCCCCCTGCCGGTGGATGGCCAGGATGGTTTCCTTCCCGTTGGGCGTGGACTTGGTGACCTTCACCTTGCCGGACAGGACGATGTACATGTAGTTCCCGGCTTCTTCCTCCAGGAACACGACCTGGTTCCTCTGGTAACTGCGCACCAGGAAAATGTGCTCGATACTCTGGAACTCGCTGTCGGACAGTGTGGCAAAAAGCGGAACGCGACGGATGAAATCAGTTCTCATCGATTTTCAGCCGAATGATCTCAGTGCGCTCCGGCCGGTCCATGAAGTTGCCGGGCGCGTACTCCCTCATCAGAACGCGAACGAGGGCGAACGCCACCCCCAGCAGAAGCGATGCACCGCACAGAAGCGACGTGAAAACAAGGGATCGCACGACGGTTCCGAGGATTCCCATCGGAATACCCCAGACGGTAGCGGATCCGCGGTTGTTCCGGTCATAAATCCACTTGATCGAATATCGGTACTGGACCGCTTCAAGGATCTGATCGGCAGATTCCGGGCTGAAATTACCTTCGAGGAATGCGAGGATCGGCCCCGCCCTGCGGGTATACACCTTCTCCCCCTGACGGGGCGCGGCCGCAAGCGTGCTCGCCACCTGGTCGAAATACTCTTCGGACAGCTGGCTGGTCGGAAAGCTGACCATCGTCAGCAGACCCTGCTGATTGGTCAGGGCGTAGGCGGCCTGCGCCACCTCCATGTCCGGTTTGAACTGGACCGCCCCACCTGCGATGGGCCGGCCGAGGGCGCTGAAGGCGCGCGGCCCAAGAAAATAGCGCAGCGACCCGGCATCATAGCCCGCAGGCGAGAGATGCGCCGTGAGGGCCACGGCTGCGGGTTCGCGCGCTCCAATGCGATTGCTTACGGAAGTCGCCACGCGTCGCGCCAGCTCGCCGCCGCCATCCCCCTGCACCCGCACCCAGATGTTGCCCCTGGCGAACTGCCGGTCCGTGTCGGTTCCTGAGGTCCAATCGCCCGGAGGGCCCGCAACTGCCGGCGCTTTGCGCAACAGCGTGAGGACGGAATAGGCCGCCTTGGCGTCCTTCATGGTGACGACTTCAACGGACAGCGCGCCGGTCGCAACCGTGTAGGCACGCCGCGCATACTTCTGGGCGCCGGCCTCATCGATCAGATCCCCGCCCTCAACGTGCTTCAATGCGGCCGCCCCCTCGGGACCGGTCTCGGATCGAACCGCCAGGAGCTCTCTGAATTCCAGCTCCGCCGGAAAGAAATCGCGTCCCACAAACTGGGTCTGCCCCGGCAGCATGCCAGGACCGGCCGCCAGTGCCACTACGGCAAAGACTGCTAGTGCGGTTGTTTTCATTTAATTTGTATTCGACTGGCCCTGAGCGACATCGCCACCCAGAGTCTTCGTATACCCCTCGATACCTGAGAAGAGCGCCTTGGCCACCCTCTGCGCGCTGTCCTCTTTTCTGAGCGTTTTCTCGTCGCGAGGGTTGCTGATGAAGGCCACCTCCGCGAGCACCGAAGGCATATTCGCCCCGATGAGGACCACGAACGGAGCACTGCGCACCCCTCGATTCCTGGAAGAGGGCAGCAACGGCTGAATGCCCGCATGCAGCTTTTTCTGCAGTATGGCGGCGAGTTCCCGGGATTCTGCCGATTTTTCCGCCAGAGCGATCTTCCTGACCAAGTCCTGCAACTCGTGGATACTCCGGGCTGACGTCGCGTTTTCCCTTGCGGCGATCTCGCGATCGGCCGCGCTGCGGGCGAAATTGAGGAAGTACGTTTCTACCCCGCTGGTATTCTTGTTGCTGGCCGAGTTTGCATGAATCGACACAAACAAGTCGGCTTTGCGGTCGTTGGCGATCGCGGTTCTATCCTCGAGCGGCACGAACACATCCGCGTCGCGCGTGAGAATCACTTCGCTTCCCAACTTGTCTTCCAACAGCCTGCGTAACTCCAGCGCCACTCCCAGGACGAGATCCTTCTCGCGCAGTCCGCCACGGCCAATCGTACCCGTGTCGTGACCCCCGTGGCCAGGGTCGATGACAATCCGGCCTATCTTCAGGCCGAGCATGCGCGTCATCGTGCGGTTGCCCATGCTGGTCGGGGAGGCGGGCCTGGGCGCGGAATCTGATACCACAGGGGGGGGCGGCACGTCCGGAGCCCGGACGGTGACGGCTGCCGGCTTGGGCAACGGCAGGGCACGGACGGGTTCGTGCGCAGGCGGCGAGCCGGTTGAACCCAGGTCGACCGTACCGTCGCCCCGCGGATCGGCAGGTTTGCGCCGCGGGGCAGCGGCGTCGGCCGCCGCGGCGGATGGAGGCGGCCTCTTCGGCTCAGGGACCGGAGGGAGGATCGGAAGCGGCGGGCTGGATATGTAGGCCGAAACAGATTCCCCCCGTTTTGCCGAGACCGGTTCCTGCGGAAGGGCAGGAACCGCCTGAGCCGGATCCGGCCTCTTCGCGGAGGTCTCGAGCTGTATGGTCTCAAAGGTGGGTCTTTCCGGGAACGCGGTCGTTGCCCCCGGCTCCTGTTTTTGACGGAGCCCTGGCCGCTGTCCTTCGGCCGGTGCGCCGCCGTCGGGCAGAGGCTTGAATTCGGGCAGCCTGGCCGGCGGAGCCGCAGCTGGGGATGATGCCACCCGCACGTCGCCAGGATCAGAGCCCCGCGCCGGGTCGGCGGTGTGCGGCGCCCCCCGGGTAGGCACGCGTCGGGCGCCGGCAGCCGTGCCGTGAACGTCGATGACAATCCGGAAGGGGCTATGCAGTTCAACCACGGAGTACTCTGTCTCCGAGGCAAACTCCAAGACGACCCGCACGACGCCGCTGCGGTTCTGCGCGATCCTGATCTGCCGCAGAAACTCGTCGCTGACATTAAACTTCTTGTTGAACAAATCCGACGTAACTCTGGCATTTAAAATGTCAAAAAATACTCTATCAGGATCCACGATGCGCGTCTTCTGATACGGGGCCTCCCCGTCGAGGTCGATGATGACCCTGGTGTAGTCTTTGGTCGACCAGTACCGGATGTTCTCGACGGCCGCCATCGGGCTCTCGGAGGGTCGGCCCGTTTGCGTGGCTTTCCGTTCGGGTGCGGGAGGAAAGTTAGCCGTCGCTATCAGGGAGGCGGCAGCCGGGGAGGATTTGTACCGGGTTTTCAGGCGCTCGCGGGCTTCTCTGGCGCCCTCGGGATCGTTCAGTGGCCCGGCGCTGAGGTTCGCGAGCCGGAGCAAGGCATCCGGACAGCGCGGGCTGGTGGGGTAATCCGCCAAGAGATAGCGATAGAGCTTGGCCGCGCGGGCAAAGAACTCCGGCTCACGCAGTTTTTCGGCCAGCAACTGGTAAAGCTCCCCGGCTTCATAGATAGCGTCGTCGCTTCCCCCGTAATGGGGATCGTAGGCGTAAACCTCCTGGTAAGTCCGGATGCAACCGAGGTACTGCTCCCTGGGGACGTCCTGGCGCGAGGCCAGCTCCCCCCTCCAGGCACGGGCTTTTTCAAGGGCTTTTTCGGCGGCTTCACGGTCCCAAGCCATTGAAATAACTATACTTGAAATACAGGCGAGCATCGCCCCGACCGTGATGGAGTACTTCAGGCCCGCGGTGGGGAGACCGAACCGGGGGAGGTTCATAATAGGGATTCTAGCCAGACGGGCGCCCGCTGTCAAGCAAATTGTCTTGGGAAGTTATTGAATCTAGGATACTTGCAGTGGGACCACGCCGGCCGGGCCTCAGCGCGTCTCTCCCGGCGTCGCCCCGATGGGCGAAGCCGCCTCTTCGCGCTGCACGGGCGGAATATTCGTCAGGTGCAGAACTCCGTTCTGGTCCGTGAACCGGAACATCACAGGGCGGGGCGCGGGGTTTCCCAACTGCAACGACATGTTCTGTTTGCCGTATTTTTCGGTTATGGTCCGCACGTAGTCGTGTGTTTCGCGAATGTTCGGGACCCTGCCGATGCGCTGCACCAGATTCTCGCCGGCATTATATGCGGCCAGGCTGAGCGCGAGGTCGTTGTCGAAGGTGTCGAGCAAGTTCCTCATGTGCTTCATGCCACCCCGGATATTCTCATCGGGGTCCAGGGTGTCGCGCACCCCGTGCCGGGCGGCGGTGGCGGGCATTAACTGCATGAGGCCGCGGGCCCCCTTGGGGGATACGGCCTTGGGATTGAAGCCCGATTCCTTCGAAATCATCAGTCGGATCAGCGACGGGTCGAGGCGGTACTCGGTCGCGTACTTCTCGATAATCGGGTCGTAAGTACGGGCCCCGTGCGAGGTGGCCGCCGGCGGTTTGGCGGGGCTGGGAGGCGGTCCGGTTAACTTGAGATCGCGCACCGACGCCTTTGGAGGAATGTTGGTCATGATGCGGACCCCGCCTTCGTCGACGTACGAGTACAGGGTCTGAGCCAAGCCTGGGGCGGCGCAAGCGCTTGCGAGCAATAGGGTAAGGGCGGCTACGGACGTAGGGCGGTTCAGCATCGATCCCCTCGCGCAACAACGTGTGCCTACAGTCTGATGACGGGGGGATGCAAAAAGTCTAAGAATCATGAGGCAAGCATAGCTTCAACTATTCCGAAGCTCCTCTCTATCGCATCGGCCAGCCTGCGACGAATCTTTACCCCCGGCTTCGGCGAGTTCGGGTTTGCCGCCGCCGGCACCGCCGACCAGGGGAGCGATTTCCTTGATGATCTTCCCCGCAGGGAGGCGCTTGGCGAGATCGGTGCTGACCATAACCACCAGGGCCGCCTTGCCGTCCTGCGGAGATCCGAGAATAACGACGCCGGAACCGAGCTTCTGCCTAAGTTCGTCGGCAAGGGACCGCAGGCCGGCGCGGTCGGTTTCGGGCAGGACCTGCGCCAGCACGCTTACCCCCCGGATCTGGCGCGCCTGCGCCAGAATGCCCGATGTGGCCGAGCCGCGCCTGCTGCATTTTGAGATCCCCGATCTGGCGTTGCAGCTCGCGGATCTGCCCCTGTAGTTTCTCGATGAGCCCGGGTATCTCCTGTCGCCCGATTTTATATTCGCTCTGGACGTATTCGAGCAGATGCTCGTCTGCGCGGAAGCGCGCGAGGGCGGCCGGGCCGGTGATCGCCTCGATGCGGCGCACGCCGGCGGCGATGCCGGCCTCGGAGACGATCTTGAACGTGCCGATCGTTCCCGTGGCAGGAACGTGGGTGCCGCCGCACAGTTCCTTGCTGAACCCGGGGACCTCCACGACGCGGACATGTTCCTGGTACTTCTCGCCGAACAGCGCCACGGCACCCGACCCCAGCGCCTGCTCCAGATCCATAACCTCGGTCTGAACCGGCGAGTTGAGCCAGATCTGCTCGTTGACCTCGTCTTCGACTTTGTCGATCTCGGCAGCGCGTCAGGGCGGCGAAGTGGGTGAAGTCGAAGCGCAGCCGGTCGGGAGCGACGAGCGAGCCCGCCTGTTTGACGTGCGGCCCGAGCACTTTCTTGAGCGCCGCGTGCAGCAGGTGGGTCGCGGTGTGGTTTTTCATCGTGAGGCGCCGTATCGCCAGATCCACGGAAGCCTCGGCCTCGTCGCCGACCTGGAGGCTACCGCTCTCCATTTCAACCAGGTGGGCGATGGCGGTGCCCCGGTACAGCGTGTCGATAACCCTGGCCCGGTTTTCGCCCTGCAAAAGTACTCCGGTGTCGCCGATCTGGCCGCCCGCTTCGGCATAAAACGGCGTCGGATCGAGCACCAGTTCTCCGCTCTGCCCGGCTTCGATGGACTCGGCCCGCTCGCCGTCGACGAGGATGGCCCGGATGTGCACGGTCTCCGGTGCGCTGTAGTTGTAGCCGACGAATCTCGCTCTTGCCCTCGAAGATGGCTTGGGCGACCTGTTCCGCGGATTTTGCCGGCGTCATAATCCTGGCGCGAACGCGCGCGCTGCTCCTGCAGCGCCTTGTCGAAGCCAGCCTCGTCGACCGCGAAACCGGACTCCTGCGCCAAGTCCTCGATGATCTCCAGCGGCAGGCCCCGGGTGTCGTAAAGGAAAAAGGCGACATCCCCGGGCAGCACGCGGGATCCGGACGCAGCCAGGCGGCGCGTTCGGTCATAGAAGTCGCGCAAACCCTTCCCGAGAGTGTCGGCGAACGATTCCTCTTCCTGGCGGATCACCCTCGCTACCGTCTCCCTGGTCTGGACGAGTTCCGGGTAGGCGGCCCCCATGACTTCGGTGACCGTGCCGGAGACCTGGAAGATGAACGGCCCCTCGATCTTGAGTTTTTTGCCGTGCACGACCGCCCGGCGCATGATCTTGCGCAGCACATAGCCGCGCTTGTCGTTGCCCGGATACTGGCCGTCGGCGACCGCGAAGGTGGCCGCCCGGGCGTGGTCGGCGATGATGCGCATCGAGACGTCGTCGTTGGGATCGGCTCCGTACTCGGTGTTGGCCAGCCGCGAGATCTCTTCCAGGAGCGGCTGAAACAGGTCCGTGTCGTAGTTGGTGATCTTGCCCTGGAGAATCGTGGTGATGCGTTCGAAACCCATCCCCGTGTCGATGGAAGGGGAAGGGAGGAGCGCCATCTCACCGGCGGCATCGCGGTTGAACTGCATGAACACAAGATTCCAGATCTCGACCCAGCGCCCGCATGGACACGTGAGGTCGCACGCGCCGTGCCCCGGGACGCGGGCTTACGCCGAAATCGTAGTGCAGTTCGGAGCAGGGCCCGCAGGGGCCGGTGTCGCCCATGGCCCAGAAATTGTCTTTTTCGCCCAGGCGGAAGATCCTGTCGGAGGGCACGCCCACTACCTTGTGCCACAGGTCCCAGGCCTGGTCGTCTTCACGGTAAACGGTAACCCACAACCTTTTCGGGTCGAGCGCGAAGTCCCTGGTCACGAGTTCCCAGGCGAAGCGGATCGCGTCTTCCTTGAAGTAGTCGCCGAACGAGAAGTTCCCGAGCATTTCGAAGAAGGTATGGTGGCGGGGTGAGTGGCCTACATCCTTAAAATCGTTGTGTTTGCCGCTCACCCGCATGCATTTCTGGCTCGTCGTGGCCCGCCGGTAAGGACGAGTTTCCTTTCCCAGGAACACCTCCTTGAACTGGTTCATGCCCGCGTTGGTGAACAGCAGGGTGGGATCGTTGAACGGGATGAGGGATGAACTCGGGACGATCCTGTGGTCGTTTCGTCTCGAAGTACTTCAGGAATCCTTCGCGAATTTCGCTGCTTCGCAATTCAGTCTCCGCTGTCGTGGCGCTGCCAGACTGCAGCCGGTATCAATTGTCGCAGCACGGCCCAAATGTGATCTTCGAAAAAGCCGCGCCGCCTCAGATGGGCGACGAGCTTCTGAACTCCCTTGCGGTCTGCAGGCAGACCGGTTCTGCGGCAGTGCCTTTGGACGTACTCCTGAAGCGTGGTCTCGTCCCCGAAGGTCGCGGCGCACGCGTTCGAGGGCGGTCTCGGCAAGGCCTGGCGCCACCTGGCGGCGCAGCAGGGCTGGCGTATCTTCAGCGGCCCCCAACCCTCCAGCTTGGCCCGGTGAAAAGCGAAATTATACGCGTATTCGGCGTCGTTGAGAAGGTTGAGCTCCTGCGAGGCGATCCAATGCGGCCTCGACCTGCTCCTCCGCGCCGTGACGCAGCAGCTTGAGGCGGAGTTCGCCCCGGGCGTGGGGCCTCCGGCCCAGGAGGGCTCCGGCTTTGTTGAGTAGCTTCTTCTGGACGTCCGGATCGATCACGAACTCTGGCCCGCGAGCTCCTTCTCCATGGCTTCGATGGCGGCATCCTTCGTGGTGTAGATGCCCTGGACCCGCAACTTGAATTCGTCCGGGTTGCTCGCGTAGTTTAGCGCATCTTCGTAGGAAACGCGCCCTGCCTTGTAGTGTTCGTAAATGGATTGATCGAAGGTCTGCATGCCGTACTGCGAGGTCCCAGCCGCAATCGCCTGCCGGATCGAGTCGGGTCTTCTCCTGGTCCAGGATACAGTTGCGGATGTACTCGGTGACCACCATGACCTCGACTGCGGGGACGCGGCCGGCCGTGTCCGAACGTCGGATGAGGCGCATCGAGATCACCGCCTTCGAGCACCATGGCCAATTGCATCCGGATCTGTCGCTGCTGGTGCGACGGGAAGACGGCGATGATGCGGTTGATGGTCTCGATCGCGTCCAGAGTGTGCAGAGTACTGAAGACGAGGTGGCCGGTTTCTGCCGCAAGCAGAGCGGTCTCAATGGTTTCCAGGTCGCGCATTTCGCCGACCAGGATGACGTCCGGGTCCTGGCGCAGCGCGCTGCGCAGGGCGGCCCCGAAACTGGCCGCATCGACCGACACTTCGCGCTGGCTGATAATGCTCATGCGGTCGGTGTGCTGGAACTCGATCGGGTCTTCCACCGTGATGATGTGACGCGTCATTCGTTCGTTGACATAGTTGATCATCGACGCCAGGGTGGTGGATTTGCCGCTTCCGGTGGTACCGGTGACCAGCACCAGGCCGCGAGGTTCCGCGGCGATTTTCTCCAGCACCTTCGGCAGGTGCAGATCGTCGAGCGTCAACACGCTCACCGGGATGGCGCGTATGGCGACCGAGACCGAGCCCCGCTGCTGGAAGACGTTGATGCGGAATCTGCCTAACCCCTTCAAACCATATCCGATATCGGCCTCGGCGTTATCGCGGAAACGCTGCTTCTGCTTGTTGTTCATGATCGAGAAAGCCATCATGAGGCTGTCCTCCCGGCTGATTTTTCCGTATTCGGCCAGCGGGAGGAGGTCGCCGTTGAGGCGGATGTGAGGAAAACAGCCGACTTTCAGGTGCAGGTCCGAAGCACCCTTGGCGACCATCGCGCGTAAAAGATTATCGAGATCCATGGCAATCCTTGTGTATGGCCTTCATTGCGCAGCAGCGGAGATGATCCAAGGCGAATCCCTTGCGTTCTAATGATTTAACCTTGACTGCCCCGGACGCTTTCCGTAACATTCGTAACCTATGGAAACCGAACCCCTACCCCAGCCGGTGCAAAATGTTCAGCCCGAAGCAGGCATGATCAAAGCTATCGGGGTCTGCCTGGCCGGTGCGCTCATACCTGGCCTCGGGCACGCTCTCCTGCAGAAGTGGGACCGGGCCCTGGTTTTTTGCGGCAGTATCGCAATCATGTTCGCCCTCGGCTTGCGCCTGCAGGGACGACTGTTCGGCCCGGATTTCTCCGACCTGTTCTCAAGCCTGAAATTCATCGCCGATGCAGGCACAGGGTTGATTTACTGGGTATCGTGGATCCGCGGCCTCGGGCCGGGAGAGCCTAGTGCCTACACCTTTGATTTCGGCAATGTGTTCGTCTATGTCGCCGGTCTGCTGAATATGTTGGTTGTGGTCGATGCGTTCGACATCGCGATGGGCAGGAAGCCATGAACAGCCACTTCGTCCTGATGGTCATCTTCAGCCTGTTCACTTCGCTGGTTTTCACTTTTATCGCCAAGACCGGCACTCAAGAACGGGTCAAGTACTTCTTCTACCTGTTTGGCTGCTTCGTCCTCCTGTCGGTTCTCGCGGGATGGCTCATGTACCCGTTCCCATTCTGATCGACGGCTAACCCTCTCCGGTTAAGGGAAATCGCTCATGAAGCGGCGCGGCGGTCTGCGTTTCCTGGTGTTCAAGGTGCCAGCGCTCGCCTACATGGGGTTCATCTTCTTCATGAGTTCGGGCCCGGTCACCTCCCCGACCCTGAATGCGTTCCCCGACTACGTCCTCCATGCCCTTGGCTATTCACTCCTATACGTGTTGCTTTTCTGGGCGGTCCATGAGGGAGTGGGCATCGTTCACCGTCGAGCGGGATACTGGCTCCCTGCCGTCCTCACGGTCCTGTATGGGATATCGGACGAATTCCACCAGTCCTTTATCCCGACGCGTCAGAGCGCGCTGTCCGACGTCGCGGCGGATGCCATCGGCGCGTTGATCGGTACCCTGTTGATCATGCTCGCGGCACGGATAACATACTCATTCCGCCCGGCTCGGCGGTCCTGATATAATCGCGGCGCTTCAAAACCATAGACGTCCTGCGGGGCGCGGTGGAGTGCGGCGCCTCGGCTTGGGCTTTGTACGCCGCATTTCGGCGGGCGCAATGGCCCGCACGAGGATGCGCACAAAAATCAGGCCCTGGTAAGACCGTCCGCGCCGAGCCCTTCCGGGAGGGGCCGATGAGCACCAGCCTCCTGCAGCAGATCCGAGAGTGCAACAACAGCTACCGCGCGGGCCAGCCGCGGCTGCTCGATTCATCCGGCGCTCCGTTCATCGTTCTGGCCTGCATCGATTCCCGGCTCACGGGATTGCTCGAACCCGCCCTCGGGCTGCCGCGCCACCGTGCGCTCGTGATCCGGGTGGCAGGCAACCAGGTCTCTCAGGCCGCACCGGAAGCCCTCCGGTCGATCGCGGTGGCCGTCTATGTCAAGGGGGGCCGGGAACTGCTGGTGGTCGGACACACCGACTGCTCGATGGCCAGCTTTTCCGCCCCGCAGGTCATCGACAGCTTCCGTAACGCAGGGGTGGCTCGCAGCGCGTTCGGCGGCGACGACCTCCGCACCTGGTTCGGGGCGTTCGCGGATATCAGGGGGAACGTCCTCTCCGGAATTTCGTTCATCCGGCGGTCCGGGATCCTGCCGCCCGACCTCAAGGTTCACGGTCTGATCCTCGGTACCGATGACGGCGCCATTGAGGTGGTTGACGACGGAGACGTGGCCGCCGCCGCGACCCCGGGCGTGCCGGTCGAGACGGGCCGGGAATCCGTCAAGTCGCCGTTGGAGCGGGCTCCGCAGCCGCACATCCCGGAAATTCCCCCGGCCCCGGTTGCACACCGGCCTCACGGACCGAAGCCGGTCTCCCCGGAGCCGCCGGTCGGCGTGCCGCCCGCGTCGGTGGCCGCCGCGGCCACAGTGTTGCGCGATTTCTTTCTCAGGGAGAGCGGGGATGCGCATTTCCAGCAGACCGCCGTCGATCTCAAGGCGCTCTTGAAGCGTGAACGAAACCCGGCTCGGATTCTCTCGGTGCTCGATCGGATCGCACGGGACTACCGCGTCCGGTACCCTGAACTCCCTGCAACGCTCGAGTACCTGAAGAAATCGCTCCAGACGGAGGGCGCAACGGGGATGCAGTTCATGGAATTCATAAGACGGATTCTCGAGTGATTATGCAACGGCACGGCGAGACGGGCGACAATCTGCGAATTGCCGTTATCCCGGGCGACGGGATAGGCAAGGAAGTCACGCGCGAAGCGCTCAACGTGCTCGACACGCTGTCGGGCTGCACAGGCAAGCCGATCGAGCACGTGGAGTTCGACTATGGTGCAGAGCGCTATCTGCGCGACGGTACCACGCTCCCGCCCGACGCGCTCGAGACTTTCCGGCGGGAATTCGACGCGATCCTTCTTGGGGCGCTCGGCGACCCCAGGGTTCCCGACATGAGGCACGCCGCCGAGATCCTCTTCGGCATCCGCCTCGGGCTCGATCTCTATGCCAACATCCGGCCGGTAAAGCTGCTGGACCGCAGGCTGACGCCGCTCAAGAACACGACCGAAGCCGACGTTAATTTCACCGTGTTTCGTGAAAACACCGAGGACATGTACGTCGGGATCGGCGGCATCTTCAAAAAGGGAACGCCGGACGAGGTCGCGATCCAGGCGAGCATTTCGACACGCAAAGGTGTGGAGCGCATCATCGAGGCGGCCTTCGCATTCGCCCGTGCCCGCCAGCTGCGCAAAGTGACCATGTCCGACAAGAGCAACGCGCTCCGCTTCGGCGGAGACCTGTGGCAGCGCACGTTTCGTGACGTGTCGGCGCGCTACCCGGACATCGAGGCCGAGCATCTCTACATCGACGCGCTCGCGATGCTGGTGGTGAAGGAGCCCGCGGCCTTCAAGGTGATCGTCACCAACAACATGTTCGGGGACATCATCACCGACCTGGGGGCCGAGCTGCAGGGCGGTCTGGGCATGGCCCCTTCGGCGAACATCAATCCGCGGGGCATCTGCATGTTTGAACCGGTCCACGGTTCTGCCCCGAGGTTTGCGGGCAAGAACATCGCCAACCCCATGGGCGCAATTCTCTCGGCGCAGATGATGCTCGACCACCTGGGATGGACCCCGGAGGCGGCCATCATCGAAGCAGCCGTGCGCGAGACCGTGCGGGCAGGCGAGTGCACCGAGGATCTCGGGGGCAAGCTGGGCACCCGCGAGGTCGGCGCCGTCATCTGCCGCCGCGTGGAAGCTCTCTGTAACTGAAACAATAAGCCTGACATGCCTCGGGGGGCGGACTGTGAGCCTGAAGGACCGAACGGCGATTGTGACCGGGGCAACCCGCGGGATTGGGCGGGGCATCGCGCTCGAGCTGGCTCGGCGGGGGTGCAACGTCGCGTTTAACTATGCGCGGAGCGCTGCGGCGGCCGATCTTCTCGTGGCGGACATCACGGCTTTCGGGACATCCGCGTCCGCGTTTCAGGCCGACGTGGCCGATCCGGCGGCCGTGGGCACAATGGTCCGGCAGGTCAAGGACCGGTTCGGCCGCATCGACTACCTGGTCAACAACGCGGGGATCATCCGTGACGGGCTGCTCCTGCGCATGTCCGAGGCGGACTGGGATGCGGTCATCGACACGAACCTCAAAGGGGCTTTCAACTTCTCCAAGGCCGCCGCGGCAATCATGATGAGAGCGCGGTTCGGCTCCATCCTCAACATCACCTCCATCAGCGGTCTGGTCGGAATGGCCGGACAGGCGAACTACTCGGCGTCCAAGGCCGGCCTGATCGGATTGACGAAGGCGACGGCCAAGGAACTGGCCGGGAGAAACATCACGGTCAACGCGCTCGCGCTCGGCCTCGTCGACACCGATATGACGCAGGGGCTCAGCGACGAGCACCGCGCGAAATTGCTGGATGCCGTGCCGTTGAAGCGCCTCGCGACCGTCGACGAGGTCGCGCGCATCGCGGTTTTCCTGCTTTCGGACGACGCGCGCTACATCACCGGGCAGGTCATCCAAGTAGACGGCGGCCTGGCGATCTGACGCTTATACGCTATTTTGGAGTGCGGCGGCTGGACGCCGCTTTGGGGTCGGCGCCTAGGCGCCGACCTTGGGCTCATACCTGCCGGTCCAGTTCGACCGCGACAGCGGTGCCGAGGCACCGCACTCCATAATTTGGAGTGCGGCGGCTGGACGCCGACCTCGGGCTTATACCTGCCGGCGAGGCATCGCGGTTGGCCGCGACAAATTGTTGGCACTGTGGCCGGCTCCGGCGTTTATCAAGCCGGAGGCGAATGGTGAGCAGCGGTCTCGAGACCCAGTGGGCGTTGCCGGCAGATCATGCGAGTCCCGCCGCAGCCAGCGACGGAATGGCGGCGCTGCTCGCGCAGGTCCTGGACGGCGGCCGCAACAGCTCCGCGGCCCAAGTCTCCTCGCGCCGCCTGCTGAAGCATTTCGGCTCGGCTGGCGCCCTCGCTCAGGCGTCCGAGGCCGAGATATGCCGTGCCGGCAAGGTCAGCACCAGGCAAGCCGGGCGACTGCACGCCGCCCTCGCGCTCGGTCGCCGGCTCTGTTCCGCCCCCCTGAAGCCCGGACAGCGTTTCTCGAACAGCCGGGACCTGTTTGAACGCTACCGCGCCCAGTTCTTCTCGGCCAACAAGGAGTACTTCCTGTCGCTGCACCTGAACGCCAAGAACCAGCTGATCCGGGAGGTGCTGATTTCGATAGGAAGTTTGAGCACGTCGGTGGTACACCCCCGCGAGGTGTTCGCCCCTGCGGTGCGCGACAGCACGGCGGCTTTGATTTTTCTGCACAACCATCCCTCCGGTGACCCCGCGCCCAGCCGCGAAGATCGCGAGTGTACCAGTCGGCTGTGCCAGGCCGGCAAGATCCTGGGCATCCGGGTGTTGGATCACGTCGTTCTGGGCCACGAGGACTATTTCAGCTTCGCCGATGCGGGACTGCTGCTCGACGGCCCGCCGTAGGCCGCCGCAATTTGGAGTGCCGGCGGCTCGACGCCGCCCGGCACCGCCGAAAGCGCCGCATAGTGACACAGCGCAACCCGGAGTGCGGCCGCGCGCCGCAACGCACGATGAGCTTGCCTGTGCGGAACCGCTGCTGCTAGAATGCCGCGTTCAAACGGTGGTTCCCTTATCGGCAGGCACGCTAATCTCATGAAAATCAAAAGGCTTAAGGACCCGAGCGACAGTTTCGACATTCGTTTCCCGCAGAACAAACCCTACGATCTGGTCGGGTTCGGTCTGAACGCGGTGGACCACCTGTGCATCGTGCCGCATTACCCGCGTTTCGACACCAAGACCGAAATCCTGCACTACGAGAAACTCGCGGGCGGACAGGTTGCCACCACCGTCACGTTCGTCTCGCGCATGGGGATGCGGGGGAAGTATATCGGCAAGGTCGGTTCCGACGAGTTGGGTGCGTTCTCGCTGCAGAGCCTGCGTTCCGAGGATATCGACACGTCATCGGTTCTGGTCGAGGAGGGCGCGAGAAACCAGTACGCGTTCATAATCATCGATAAGAACAACGGGGAGCGCACGATTCTGTGGGAGCGCGACCGGCGGCTGAGTTTCCGGGACTCGGAACTGAGCCGGGAGGAGGTCTGTGCCGGCCGTGTCCTGCACCTTGACGGACACGACGATGCCGCTGCCCTGCGGGCGGCCCGCTGGGCCCAGGAGGAAGGGATCCCGGTCGTCATCGACCTCGACAAGGTCGTGCCGCGCAGCCGCGAACTGATCGCCAACGTCGACTTTCTCATCACGAGTTCGAACTTTCCTCCGGACTTCACGGGAATCGCCGACCCGATCGAATCGCTGCTTGCCCTGCGCGCATACTGCGGCGGCTTTCTGGCGGTCACGCTCGGAGTGCAGGGGGCCATGGCCGTCGTGGGCGACGAATGCGTGCGGTTTCCGGCGTTCAAGGTGCACGCGGTCGACACCACGGGCGCCGGGGACATTTTCCACGGCGGGTTCATCTACGGCCTGTTGCGCAACTGGTCGCTCGAGCAGATCATGTCGTTTGCCAATGCGGCTGCGGGCCTGAACTGCACCCACCTCGGCGCCCGTTCCGGGATCCCGCCGCTTGCCGAGATCCTGCAGTTTGCGAATTCCGGAGCGTATCACCACGCCTGAGGCGCGCAGCCGTCTGCTAAAATAGGTCGATGTTTCGGGGACGGGGTTGTCGATGAAGTCGATTTTTCTCTTGGACGTCGACACGCAACGGGACTTCATGCTCCCGACCGGGGCGTGGCACGTGCCCGGCGCCCAACGCCTCGTTCCACGGCTCCGCCGGCTCTTCGATTTTGCCCGTAGAGACGGCGTCACCATCATCTCCACCGCCGAAACACACGCCGAGGACGACCCCGAGTTCGCGCATTTCGCCCCGCACTGCGTGCGGGGGACCGATGGACAGCGCAAGATCGACGATACGCTGCTGCCTCGGCCGATGATCGTGGAAACCCGTCCCCTGGACCGCAATCTCCTGGACATGGTGCGCAAACACCAGCAGATCGTCATTCAGAAGCAGCAGTTTGACGTGTTCAGCAACCCCGGCACCGAAAAGCTGCTGCGGGTCCTTCCGCAGCACGCCATTGTTTGCGGCGTCATCGCGGAGCACTCGGTTCGTCTGGCTTGCCTTGGTTTGCGCAGGCTGGGCGTCAAAACCGCCCTAGTCGGGGATGCGGTCGGCTCCCTCGCAAAACACTCGGCAGACCAGGCCTTTGCGGAATTGAGAGCCGCGGGCGTGGAGTTCACGACCGTCGAAGCGCTGCTCGCGGCGCTGCAGGGGGGATGATCTTTTTCGAGCCGATGCCGCACCCCGCCGGAATCTACATCCACGTTCCGTTTTGCCAAACCCGCTGCAACTACTGCCACTTCGTGACGCGGCCGATGCAGGACGATGTCGCCCTGCGCTACAGCCGGGCGGTAGTGCGGGAAATCGGGGCGTTCTGCGCAACGCACCCCGAGCTACCCACCGCCGACTCGATCTACTTCGGAGGGGGCACCCCGAGCATCATGGCGCCGGAGCAGATCCTCGCAATGCTGTCCGCGTGCAGGCGCGCCTTCCACGTGTTTCCGGACTGTGAGATCACCTTGGAGGCCAACCCCGGCACCCTCACGGCCGAAAAGGTGGTCGGCTATCGGGACATGGGCATCAATCGGATATCGATGGGAGCCCAATCGTTTGCCGATCGCGACCTGGCAGCCATAGGCCGCACGCATACTTCGGAAGACACGGCGGAGTCCGTGGGGCTCCTGAGGGGGGCAGGGCTGACAAACATCAACCTCGACCTGATGGCCGGTCTCCCGGACCAGACCCAAGCCCAGTGGACGGCGAACCTGAACCGGATGGTTGAGTTGCGCCCCGCGCACGTTTCCATGTACATGCTGGACCTCGATGCGCACTCGCCTCTGTACCATGCGGTGGCCCAAGGCACGTTCCGGCTGCCGGAGGACGACCAGGTCGCAGATTTTTATCTCGAGGCGATCGAGTATTTCGAACGCTTCGGCTACGCTCAATACGAGATCAGCAACTTCGCCCTCCCCGGGCGGTTGTCGCGGCACAACCTGAAGTACTGGAACCGGGAACCCGTGCTGGCGTTCGGCGTGTCCAGCCACTCGTACGACGGCCGCGTCCGGTATGCCAACGTCAGCCACCTGAATGCCTACCTGGAGGCGGTGGAAAAACAAGGGTCGGCGATAGACTGGAGTAAACCGGACGAGCCGGGGCAGCAGCTGCAAGAAGCGCTGTTTCTCGGGCTTCGTCTGCGCCAGGGGGTCGACTGGGACAGGCTGCGCGAAGCGTTCGGCCCCGAAAAAGTCGCGGCCTATGAGCCCGCGGTCGCCGAGATGGTTGCCCAGGGACTCCTCCGCTGCGAGGGCAGCAGGGTGCTCCTGACCCGGCGGGGCATGCTCCTGTCCAACGAAGTCTTTCAACAATTCGTCTGAACCGGCCCGGTGAATGGAGACCGGTACGAAGTCACGGGGAGCCGCCGCCCTGCAGGATGTGCGAGCAACGGGCGGCGTGAGTCTTCCAAAAAAACGGGCGACCTCGTTCGCCCTCCTTTCACGAAGGTACACGATATGGCGAGCCCGATCATCGACATGCGAAGCGACACCGTTACGAAACCGACCCCGGAGATGCGCGCCGCCATGGCGGCGGCGGAGGTGGGCGACGACGTCTATCTCGAAGACCCCACGGTGAACCGTCTGCAGGAGCGGGCGGCCGAGATTCTTGAGAAGGAGGGCGCGCTTTTCGTCCCCTCGGGCACAATGGGTAATCAGATTGCCGTGCGGCTGCACACCCGGCCGGGACAGGAGGTCATCACGGAGCAGCGCGGGCACATCTACAACTACGAGATGGCCGCCATGGCTGCCGTGAGCGGGGTCCTGGCGCGCCCGGTGAGCGCCCCCGAGGGGATCCTGTCCTGGGACGTCATCGAGCCGGCCATCGCTCCGAACCTCTACTACCGCGCACAGACTGGGCTGGTCACGCTGGAAAACACGCACAACATGGCGGGCGGCACGATCTACACCGGTGAGCAGATCCTGGACATCTGCGACCGGGCGCACGCGGTGGGGCTGCCGGTGCATCTGGATGGCGCGCGCATTTTCAACGCCGCCACCGCGCTCGGCACCGGCGTGGCGGCCCTCTGCCGACCGTGCGATTCGGTGATGTTCTGCCTGTCGAAGGGGCTGGGCGCGCCCGTCGGTTCCATGCTCGCCGGTACCGCCGCCTTTATCGAGCGGGCCAGAAGCGCGCGCAAGATGCTCGGCGGCGGCATGCGCCAGGCAGGCGTTCTGGCGGCCGCTGGGTTGATCGCGCTCGAACAGATGCCGGCGAGGCTCTGTGTGGACCACGAAAACGCCAGGCTACTTGCCGATCTGCTGGCCAGGATACATACTTTAGATGTGGATCCGTTACGGGTGCGGACCAACATTGTCATCGTCGGCATCGGCCGCACCGGCCTCGACGCCGGCAGGCTTTCAGCCCTCCTGAAACGCGAGGGTGTCCTGGTGGGAACCGTCAACTCCTCGACAATACGCCTGCTCACCCATCTGGACATCTCCCGCGCTCAAGTCCGCGAAGCGTCGGACGCATTCCGCGCCGTGTGCAGCGAAGAGGTTCCATGACCGTCGAGCTGTCGGAAGAAAGGAAGATCCTCCGGGATGCCATCCGTGATTTTGCCGAGACCGAGATCGCACCCCATGTGATGGAGTGGGACGAGGCGCAGAGGTTCCCGCTGGAAATCGTGCCCAAGCTGGCAGAGCTCGGCATAATGGGGTGCATCGCACCCCAGGAATACGGCGGCGGCGGTCTGTCGTACCCGGAGTATGTGATCGTCATCGAGGAGATTTCGAGGGTCGACGGCTCCATCGGGCTGTTTCTTGCAGCGCACAACTCGCTCTGCACCAATCACATCTACCTCGCCGGCACCCGGGAGCAGAAGCACCGCTTCTTGCCCGAGCTTGCCAGCGGCGCCCGCGTCGGCGCCTGGGCGTTGACCGAACCTGGCTCCGGCAGCGACGCGGGCGCCGGGCGGACGGCCGCGACCCGCCGCGGCCACGAGTATGTGCTGAACGGCTCAAAGCAGTTCATCACCAACGCCTCGTTTGCCGATACTTTCGTGGTGATGGCCTCCACGGATCCCACTGCGGGCCGCAAGGGGATCTCCGCGTTCGTCGTGGACCGCACCGCCCCGGGGTTGTCGATCGGCCGCAAGGAGAACAAGCTCGGTCTGCGTGCCAGCGACACCGCGACGGTCGTGCTCGAGGACTGCCGGGTGCCCGCCGAGAACCTGTTGGGGGAGGAGGGACACGGCTTCAGGGACTGCCTGCGAGTGCTCGACGGCGGTCGCATCTCCATAGCCGCGCTCGCGCTGGGCATGGCCCAGGGAGCCTTCGAGCATTCGCTCCGCTATGCCAAGGAGCGCCGGCAATTCGGAAAGACAATCTCCGAATTCCAAGCCGTGCAATTCAAGCTCGCGGATATGGCCACCGAGATAGAAGCCGCGCGCCTGCTGACGTTCAGGGCGGCCGAGATGAAACAGGCAGGGCTGCGGACTACGAAGGAATCCTCGATGGCAAAGCTCTTCGCGGGCGAGGTGGCGGTCCGGGTGGCCGGCGAAGCCGTCCAGATTCACGGAGGCTACGGTTTTATCAAGGACTTCCCCGTCGAAAAGTACTATCGCGACGTGAAGCTCTGTACAATAGGGGAGGGAACCAGCGAAATTCAACGGATGGTAATCGCGCGCCAACTGCTCAAGTGAACTGTACGCCCGAATCGAAGATGCCCCCTGCCCGAACCCGCAGCCCGGATACCAACCCCGAACTTCTTGCGCAGGTGCTGGCCGGCGACTTCCGATCACTTGCCCGCCTCATTACCCTGGTGGAGAACAACCCGACCGCGGCCGCTCCTTATCTGCGAGAGCTCTTCCCGTATACCGGAAGGAGCGTCACCATAGGGATCACCGGGTCTCCGGGGTCGGGGAAAAGCACGCTCGTGGACCAGCTCGCGCAGCACTATCGCAGCGAAAAACGCAGGGTCGGGATCATCGCCGTCGACCCCACGAGCCCCTACAGCGGGGGAGCCATCCTGGGCGACCGGATTCGCATGCAGTCGGGCGGCGTCGATCCCGGCATTTTCATCCGGAGCATGGCAACCCGGGGGCACCTGGGCGGACTGGCCCGGGCCAGCCACGACGTGCTCACTGTTCTCGATGCCGCAGGATTCGACGTGATCCTGGTCGAAACCGTCGGCGTCGGGCAGGACGAGGTGGAAATCGTGCGCGCCGCCGACATCACGCTTGTGCTGCTGGTCCCGGGAATGGGGGACGACGTCCAGGCGATGAAGGCCGGGATCATGGAAATCGGCGACGTGTTCGCCATTAACAAAGCTGATCGCGAGGGCGCGGACCGCGTGGCAGTCGAGCTCACGGCGCTCATCTCCATCAGCGGCAGGCCGGACGGCTGGAAACCGCCGATGGTGCGCACCGTGGCCCCCGAAGGGAAGGGGGTCGCGGAGTGCGCCGCGGCGCTCGAGTCGTACCGGCGTTTTGTCCGATCCTCCGGATCCCAGCGGCAACGCGCCGTCCGGATCCAGCGGGAGCGGTTGCTCGAACTCGCGCGCTCGATGGTGCTGGAGCCGATGCTCCGCGATCATGAGACGGCCGCGTTGCTGGACCAGCTTGCGCTGGACATAGCCGACCGGAAGACCGATCCGTATTCCGCAGCCGAGGAGTTGCTCGAGCGCTCGGCCGTGTGGGGCGGCAAGATCAGGAATGCCGAATGAGCCGTGGCCGCCGACAAGCGAGGCGCGCAGTCGGCAATTTCGTTGCCAAACCGGTCGGAGCAATCCATCATATCTCCTTTCCTGGCGGCACCCGCGCCGGCGTGTCGCTCACGTTAACCCTCAGGTCGGGACCATATGGACAAGGTGAAGATAGGGATCATCGGTGGCAGCGGGTTGTATGAGATGGCGGAGCTGACGGACAGGCACGAAATGGCCGTCGAAACCCCCTTCGGTCTCCCGTCGGACGACATCGTCACCGGCACGCTCAGGGGCAGGAGGGTGGCCTTCCTCGCGCGCCACGGCCGCGGGCACCGCATCATGCCCTCGGAACTGAATTTCCGCGCGAATATCTACGCGCTGAAGATGCTGGGAGTCGAACGCATCCTGTCGGCGAGCGCCGTCGGATCGCTCAAGCAGGAACTGGCCCCGCTCGATATAGTTCTTCCGGACCAGTTCGTCGATCGCACCCGCGGGCGGGCCTCGACGTTCTTTGGGGACGGGCTGGTGGGACACATCGCATTCGCCGACCCTGTTTGCCCCGAACTGCTTTCCCACGTGCACGCGTCGGCAGCCGCGAGGGGAATCAAGGCCGTCAAGGGAGGCACCTACCTGTGCATCGAAGGTCCGGCATTCTCGACCCGTGCCGAGTCCAACCTGTACCGCAGCTGGGGCATGGATGTGATCGGGATGACCAATCTCCAGGAGGCGAAGCTGGCGCGGGAAGCCGAGATGTGCTACGTCACCATGGCGCTCGTGACCGACTACGACTGCTGGCACGAATCGCACGAGAGTGTCACGGTCGAGATGATCGTCGGCAACCTCATGCAGAACAGCCGCAATGCTCAATCCGTGATCATCCAGGCCGTTGCGGACCTGCCGGATGAGCGCGGGTGCGGATGCGGGCATGCGCTGCGGCACGCCCTGATCACGGACCGCAAGCTTGTTCCCGACGCCGTGAAGCAGAAACTCGCGTGCATCGTCGGCAAGTACTTCGAATCGAGCCGAACCGCCGACTAGGCGCGTGCGGAAGGCATCGGGCTGTGATGGAGGACGCGATGGCAATCCTCGTGGTCGGTTCAGTAGCTCTTGACAGCGTCAAAACTCCGTTCGGCCAGGAGGATGAGGTCCTCGGTGGCTCCGCCACGTACTTCAGCATAGCGGCCAGCTATTTCACCCAGGTCAGCGTGGTGGCCGTCGTCGGCGACGATTTCCCGGAGGGTCACATCCGGATGCTCCAGAAAAAGGGGATCGATACGTCCGGCCTGCAGCGCAAGCACGGCAACACGTTTCGCTGGAAGGGGGAGTACGGCTTTGACCTGAACACGGCCAGAACGCTCGAGACGCAGTTGAACGTGTTCGCGGAATTCTCGCCCACGATGCGCGACGAGCATCGCGCCCTCGACTACCTGTTCCTGGGAAACATCGACCCCGAGCTGCAGCAAACCGTCCTTTCCCAGATGCGGCGCCCGAAGCTGGTTGCCTGCGACACCATGAATTACTGGATAGACCACAAGCCGGAAGCGTTGCGGAAAATCCTCGCGCGCGTCGACATCCTCGTCATCAACGACGCCGAAACCCGCCAGTTGGCGGGCGAATCCAACCTGGTCCGCGCCGCCCGAAAAATCCTGGCCTGGGGGCCGAAGTCGCTGATCGTCAAACGGGGTGAGCACGGCGCCTTGATGGTGAACTCGACGTCGACCTTCTGCGCGCCGGCATTCCCGCTGGAGGACGTCGTCGACCCGACGGGAGCCGGGGACTCGTTCGCCGGGGGCTTCATGGGCTATCTGGCCGCCTGCGGGTCGAGCGAGGAACCCGCGCTGCGCAAAGCTATCGTTTTCGGGTCGGTTATGGCATCTTTTAATGTCAGCGAGTTCGGGCCGCGGCGGCTCGCAGACCTGACCTACCCTGAGATCGAGGAACGCTTCCGGGCGTTCCGCAAGCTGACCTTCTTCGAGGATATCTGATTGCTGATTCCCCAGGCGTGACTATGACGAGTCCCCGCTTCCCACGCGCGCACCACTTCGCCCTGCGGTCGCTCGGCGCCGCGCTGGTCTTCTGTGGCCTGGCCTCCCCGGCGCCGGCACAGCAGACCCAAAAGCCCAGCACCCTCGCCGACGCCAAGATTTATCACGAGGCAATGGCCTGGTTCAAAAAAGGCGAGGCCATGATCGGAAGCCCGAAGGAGAACAGCGAAGAACAGGCCGATCTCTTCCGCAAGGCGCTTCAGATCAAACCCGATTTCCTGGAGGCACACTTCAATCTCGGCTTGATTTACGCTAACCAGAAAAAGTTGAAGGAGGCGGCCGCCGAGTTCGAAGCCGTCCTGAAGCTGGAGCCGAACTTCGAGGGCATCCACATGCTCCTGGCGACGGCCTACCGGGAAGCGGGCGACGACGGGGCAGCGATGGCGACGCTCGAGGCCGGTCTGAAAAACAAGCCGAAGGACCTGCAGATGCTGAAGGCACTCGCGTTCCTGCAGTTTCGTGCTTCCCGGGATGCCGCGGCGATCGAAACGCTCAGATCGGTGCTCAGTGTCGTTCCCAACGACGCAAATGCGCTGCTGGACCTGGCGCTCCTGTATCAGCGCAACGATCGGCTGGACGATGCGGCCGCCTCTTACCGCGACCTGCTCCGTGTCGAGCCGAAGAATTTCGGGGCCCACTACAACCTCGGAATAATCCTGCTCAAACAGAAGAACGACGCGGAAGCGACCGAACAGCTTGCGATGGCGGACAAACTGTCTCCGGGAAACCCGGAGATCCTCGAACGCCTGGGTGACCTGTACGCTTTCCAACGGCTGCACGACAAAGCCGCTGCCTCGTACCAGGCCGCGCTGGCCAAGGAGCCTGAGCGAGCGGCCCTGCTCTCCAAATTGGGATTCAGCCTCGCCAGCCTCAACCGGTCGGGTGAGGCGGTCGCGATGCTGGAGCGCTCCGTGCGCATCAACGCCGCAAACCCCGACGCGTTTTACCTCCTGGGCGACCTGTACTCGGAGCAGAACCGTTACGACGAGAGTGTCGCTGCCTACAGAGCCTCTTTGAAGCTCGAGCCTAAACAGAAGGAGGTACGCTACAACCTGGGGACGCTTTACGCAGAACGCGGCGAGTTACAGGACGCACTCGAGCAGCTGAGGGGCGCGGTGGAAATCGACCCGGCCTACGCCGCCGCCTGGTCGAACCTCGCACTGGTCAGCGAGAAGCTGGCGCTCCACAGCGAGGCGTTGGAGGCCCACCGGAAGGTGATCCAGCTCGGCCGGGGTCAGGCGGTCAATTACTTTCATCTTGGGATCCTGTACGCCCAACGAAATCAGCCCGACGAGGCCATCAGCAATCTCGCGCGGGCGATCGAGCTGGAACCCGAGAAATACCGGCAATTCCTGCGCGAGGAGCTGAAAAAGGTCCACTCCGTCCTCGACAGCGTCCGGTACAACCCACGCTTTGCGCAGCTGCTCACCGGGCCGCCACCCGCCGCGCCGAAGCCTTAGCCTGAAAGCTCCCCACGCCGACTGGATCATCAGATGCCGTCACCGCTTGTCGGCGCTCGTCCGCGTCCCAAAGCCCGTTTTGGTCGATTTTTCGTGTGACAGACCGTTAGCCCAGGACCTTGGCGTCCAGTGCGCCCCCGGCTTGTCGCGCTGCCGTCAGAAAACGGCGCAGGTCTTCTTCGGCCAGCGAGTACAAATCCTGCGGATTCTCCGGCGGCTGCAGTTTCCAGCGCATGTGACCCCAGAGCCAGGACTCCGGCTGCTCGCGCACGATCCCCTCGAGCACGGCGTTGAATCGGGTGGTGTTGAGTGCGATATCCCGGCTCATGTCCCCCGTCCGCACCAGATCCAGCGGCGGGAGAAACTTGATACGGTAGCGGCCCCGGCGCGGGGGGGTGATGTAGCCGGGAAGGACGACGGCGTCGCGGCGCAGGGCGAAGAGCGCCAGGCCCGTTGATGTCGCCGCAGGAATGCCGAAGAAGTCCGCAAATACCCCTTCCTGCAGCGACGTGTTCTGGTCCAGCAGGATTCCGACAGGCCGCAAGCCCTTGAGGTTCTCGAGAATCGGGCGCGCCGAGTTCTTCTTCGAAATGACGCTGTTCCCGGAGAACTCGCGCATCCGGACCATGTATCTTTCGAGATGAGGATTGTCGAGGGGGCGCGTCACGAAGCTGAGCGGGTGCCCGTACAGGGCGTGCGCCGCCGGGAGCAGTTCCCAGGCGCTGAAGTGGCCCGTCAGATAGAGCAGCGGCTTGCCCGTCGCCAAAGCGGCCTCGAAGTTGTTCAGGCCGCACTGCTCGTCGTAGGTCACGAGACGCCGGACAGTCCGTGAGTTCAGCCCACGCATGCGGCTGACCTCGAGGAGGTTGCGGCCTGTGCTTCGAAAACTGCGCCGTGCGATGCGCTTTCGTTCCGCGGGACCGAGGTTGGGGAAGGCGATAGTGAGGTTGACGTCGGCAATGCGGCGATGCCGTGCGTCGAGATAGTACGTGGTCACCGCCAGGGCGTCGATCAGCATCCCGGAAACGGCGCGGGGCAGTGTGGAGAACAGCGCCAGCGCTGCACGGCAGATGAGGTAGACGAAGTAGGATTCCAATGTGTTGGCCTGAGGCCCGATGTTATACTCTGGTCACTGATACGATTGGACGGTATGACTCTGAGAACCCGTTCCTGTACTGTGGCGCGGCTCGCGGCCTTGGTTCTGCTCCTGACGGGCGCGACCGTTATGGCGGGCTACAAGGCCAAACCATGGACGCCGAGGGCGCTCCAAACATACGCGGCGAAACTCGCCAGTGAAGGCGTGACCATTGCCGTCGATCCGCTTTACCGGGACGCGCTGGCCGCCCAGGTCTTCGACAAATCCGACATGGTGACCCGCGGCATTATGCCGCTCGGGGTCATCATTTTCAACGACAACGACTTCCCGGTAATGATCCGCTTTTCGTCCATCGAGCTCATCCATCAGGACCAGCACACGCACACCTTCCTGCCCAACGAAGTCGTGCAGAGGCTGTTCGCGAAGGGGAATAAGGGCACGTGGATACCCCAACCCCTTCCGCGCAAAACGACCGGAGACGGCATAAACCACGACGCTCTCGACGACTTCGACCACAAGTTTCTCGGGGACAAGATCGTGGAGCCACACAGCAAGGGGGGAGGCTTCCTCTACGTGCACATCCCTTCGGACAAGATCGAGCCGTACCTTGCCGCTTCCAGGCTCTATATCCCCGACGTCTACCGGCAGGACAAAGACGAAAGAATGATTTTTTTTGAAATCGAGCTCAAACCGGTGTTTGAGGGGGCCGCTGCGAACTAGCGCGACGTCTGGAGTGAGGTGCCTCGGCACCGCGGTCTGGGTTGCGCTGGACCGGCGGGTGGGGACCCAAGGTCGGCGCCTAGGCGCCGACCCCAAAGCGGCGTCGAGCCGCCGCACTCCAAACCGGTGTTTGAAGGCCGCTGCGAACTAGCGCGGGCGTCTGGAGTGCGGTGCCTCGGCACCGCGGTCTGGGTTGCGCTGGACCGGCAGGTGGGAGCCCAAGGTCGGCGCCTAGGCGCCGACCCCAAAGCGGCGTCGAGCCGCCGCACTCCAAACCGGTGTTTGAGGCCGCTGCGAACTAGCGCGGCGTCTGGAGTGAGGTGCCTCGGCACCGCTGTCTGGGTTGCGCTGGACCGGCAGGTGGGAGCCCAAGGTCGGCGCCTAGGCGCCGACCCCAAAGCGGCGTCGAGCCGCCGCACTCCACATTATCTCGCGGTTGGGCCACGCTTGGTGGTGCGGTGCCTTGGCACCGCTGGAGCCCGAGCCGCCGCACTTCCACACCGGCGTCGATCCCTCCTGCTACAATCTGAACGGGATTTTAGTATTCCGTGACTGCGCGGAAGCCGAAATATCCCTAGACTCGGAACGTTGCGACGATGACGGAACCTAAACTGCGTCCCACGGACACTTTCACCGATGCACTGAAAGCCGAAATTGTCTCTGGCAGTGAAAACCTCTCCGTGTGGCTCAACTATGTGCAGGAGTCCGGCGGGCTGGACCGGCTCTTCGAACTCGAATCCTGGCTCAAAGGCCTGCGCTGCTTCTTCGAGCCCGAGCACCTGGCCCTGGGAGAGACGGACCGCGCGGAACTGTTCCGCCGGAGCTTCGCACCCGAGCTCCGCATAACCCGCACCGCACTGCTGTTGTGCGAGCAGCGCCTGGCGGCCGTCTGCGGCTGCGGCCAGCCCGACCGTCTGGAGTTCGAGGCCTTTAGCGGGCAAACCCGCGCGGTGAGCAGTTCTGATCACGCCATCGCAAGGCTGCTGGAGCAGCCCACGCCGATCGACAGCATGACGCGTCTGATGGAGTCGCTCAACGACCTGCGCATACTCGTCGAGAGCGCAGCCGCGGGGACGCGGCAGGATTACCAGGTATTCGTCGCCATCGGGAGGATATACCAGAAGGAACTGCATGGCTGCCGTTATGTGGACATGCTCCTCGGCCAGCGCTTCCGGCTCCAGTACGACCGGGTGGACAACCCGGTGCTCAGCGGCATCTTGCGGGCCATCCCAGACGACGCGTTGAGGCGGGACGTCGCGCTCGCGCTGCTGTACCTGCTGCGTTTCCTGAAGTACCTGCGGCTGATCGAGGCCGAGATGAGCGCGGACCGCCCGCTGCGGCACCTGGTGGTGGTGTTTGCCCTCCTGCACGAAGAGATAGGAAAGCTGGCGGATTTCCTGCGCTCCCGTTTCTTGAAGCGCACCGATGCGGGGCCCACGCTGCGGAGCGCGGTCGAGTTGATCCTGTATTCGCTCACCATGGATTCGCAGAGCACTCTGCAAAGAGAGCTTCTCTTTGTGGCCCGCGAAACCGAGGCTCCGTCGATATACACGCACATCGAAAGCAGCCACGGGCTGTTGCACCACTGCGTCCAAAGTTGCGTGATTTCTCTCGTCCGCGTGTTCGAACGATCCCTGGATCCGCGGAAGCTCTTCCCGTCGATGCTGGCAGCCGAGCAGAAATCGCTGCAGCTGCGGCAGGAATTATGGGATTTGCGCGACTACATGAAGCAGACCCTCGACAATCGCACACCGCTGGACCTTGCGCGCATCGTCGGTCGCGTGAATCTGTTCAGGGAAGCGTCGATGCGCCACTTGCTGTACCGTGACCTGGCGCAATTCGAACAGTTTGCCGACCAGATCGTCGGCTGCGGCGACCAGCTCGACGTCCGAACCATCGTCCGAAAACTCGTCGTGTACATCGAGAGCCTCGTGCAGGAGGCATCGAAGAGGGGTGTGGTGGAGGAACCGGTTGCCGAACCGCTTCCAGACATCCCCGAGTAGTCCGATGCATTGGGCCGCATCGGCCCCCACTGGGTAAGACGTATGAAAGTGAAATGGAAGAGACTGTTCCTCTGGTCCTCCCTGGGGACTGTCGCGGTAGGGGCGACGGTCGCCTTTGCGCGCAGGTCGCGCAAGCCGGGACGCCCGCGGATCACGCCGTACCCCATACCGGCGGGGCGTAAATTGATCGTGCAAACCGAAGTCTTCCAGGACGCGGGGAGTGGCGTGCAGGACCGGTACGTTTTTCAGCCGACCGCATTCAAGGTCTGGAGCGTGCTGGAACTGCAATCGGAACCGGGACGCCCCAATCCGGAGGGGAACGCGATTTACCACGTCACGCTCTTGCGCGGCTCGCCGGACCCGAGCGTGGGGGTCGCCGAGGAACGGGTGCTGGAGAGGTTTTACGGCACGGTCCGGTGCGTGCAACCGGAAGAGGGGCGACCGCACAAGAACCAGATTGCGGTCGGGGCGTTCCTGGAAATCCCCCGATGCTATGTGGGCGGCGCGTCCAACGGGATCGAAAGCGGCGAGGTGCACCGGTCCCGTGCGCCGGTCCTGAACTTCACGCCCGGTGGGGAGGTTGCGCCTTCAGCTGATGAGCGCCCCTTTTAGGGCGCGCGTCCACTGAAACTCCAGGCCGTCTGACCCGGCTTCGACGTGGACCACCTGGTTCGGGTCCAGCCCATGCTCGGCAACCTGGCTTGCCAGCGGGAACTCCAGGTACTCCCGCACGGCCCTGCGCAAGGGCCTTGCCCCATAGCGCAGGTTCGTTCCGCGCTGGATCAGGAAGCGTTTTGTCCCCTCCGAGATAGCCGCCCCGACACCTGCCATGGCCAGACGCGCCCGGGTATCCAGCAGGAACTTGTCCAGAATCGACATGAGATGGTCGTCCTTCAACCGGTTGAAGGTGATGATCTCGTCGACCCGGTTGATGAATTCCGGGCTGAAGAAGTCCTCCACCGCGCCGAGGCAGACGGTCTGTATCTTGTGGTCGGCCGAGTCTTCGTCCAGTTCCTCGAACTTCTGTACCGGCGGTCCGAAGCCGATGATCGCGTTCTTGGTGATGTTGTCGACTTCCTTGGCGCAGACGTTGCTCGTCATCATGATGAAGCAGTTGCGAAAGCTGAGGTCCACGCCCCTGCCGGTTTTCAACTCGCCGCGCTCCAGGACCTGCAGCAGCAAGTCGTACAGCGCCCGGTCGGCCTTTTCGAGTTCCTCGAAGATGACGATCGTGAACTTCTTCTCGATCTTCTCCGGGGTGAGGAAGGGCGGCTGCTCGTGCCCGACATAGCCCGGGGGGGCGCCTACCAGCTTCGCCACGTCGTGGGCGTTCTTGAACTCGGTGCAGTTTATGCCCACGACCTCGTTTTCGTCGCCGTGCAGGATCTTGGCGAGGGACCGGCCGATCTGGCTCTTGCCGGTTCCGGTCGGCCCGAGGAACAGGAAAGTGCCCAGGGGCCGCCGCGGGTCGCAGATTCCCAGGTCCGCAACGACGACCGCCCGGACCACCGACTCGATCGGCGCGATCCTGCCCGATGATCTCCTTCTGCAACTGACTCCTGAGTTCGTGGGCTTTGAGCATGCGTCCCTCCCTTGCCTTCGGCCTCTCACCCGCTGCAGCGACGGTTTCGCTGCAGCCTTGATCCGCCACCCTATTCATAACGATATCTTTGAACCCGAAAAAGTTTCTTCCGAGCCGGAAAAAATTCCCTCTGGCTGAGCCGCCTGTTCTCATATCCGGATTGAGTCGAAAAACCTTATGGGAGCCCCGTAAATTTTGCTAAACTCACAGGTTATTTTGCGCCAGTGCAATATCGGGTTTCCCGCTCCGCCGAGTTGTGGAGGCCCTTGCTGTCCGCCAACCACTTCTCGCGCAGGGTTCAGATGCAAGAGACGCTCCTGACGACGATACCCGGCACGCGCGACCTTCTGCCCGATGAGCTCGCCCGATGGCAGCTGGTGGAGAACAGGGCCCGCGAGCTTTTCGCCCGGTACGGTTTCCAGGAAATCCGCACCCCCATCCTGGAAGCCACGGAGTTGTTCGCGCGGGGTATCGGCGGTGACACCGACATCGTGGGGAAAGAGATGTACACTTTCCTCGACCAGAGCGGCAAATCCATAACGCTGCGGCCCGAGGCTACCGCCTCGGTGGTGCGTGCGTACGGGCAGCACGCCATGTACCGTGGGGCGGGGCTCACGAAGCTCTATTACATCGGCCCCATGTTCCGGCACGAGAAGAAGCAGAAAGGTCGTTGGCGGCAGTTCTTCCAGATCGGCGCCGAGGTCCTGGGTTCGGATCACCCGGCCATCGAGGCCGAGGTGATCGAAATGGTCCTCCGGTTGCTCGGATCGCTCGAGATTCAGTCGCGGCTGCTGGTGAATTCGGTCGGCTGCCCGAACTGCCGCCCGGATACATCCGGACTCTACGGGCTGAGCTGGAGCGCATCGGGAGCGCGCTGTGCGAAGATTGCCGCCGTCGCTCCGAGAACCAATCCGCTGCGGGTGCTGGACTGCAAAGTCGAAGCGTGTCAGCCGCTACATCGAGCGCCTGCCGATGATCACCGATCATCTGTGCGACGGCTGCTCCGAGCACTTCTTGCGCTTCAGGAGGCTACCTGGACGAGCGGAGATCCCTTACGAGATCGTGCCGAGGCTCGTGCGCGGGCTGGACTATTACGTGCGCACCGCGTTCGAGATCGTCTCGGGCGACCTGGGTGCCCAGAATGCCCTGGTCGGCGGCGGGCGCTACGACGGGCTTTCGGAAGTGCTCGGCGGGCCGCCCGCTCAAGGGTTCGGTTTCGCGCTGGGACTGGACCGCCTGGTCATGATCGTGCGCGAGGACGTCGGGAAGAGAGCCGCGCAGAAGCCTGCGATCTTCCTCGCCTACATCGGGGAAGCGGCCTTCGAGCGCGCGCTGGCCATTGCACGGACCCTGCGCAACGAGGGCATCGCGGTGCACCTCGAGTTCGGCGGCGGCAGCCTCAAGAGCCAGATGCGCATGGCCAACAAGCTGGAGGCGGATCACGTTCTCATGATCGGCGACGACGAACTCGCGCGCGAAAAGTACCCGATCCGCCGCATGCACGACTCCAGGCAGTGGAGCCTGTCGCTCACGGAACTCTCCAGCTATCTGCGCACGTCGCAAGACGCCCGCTGACGCGCACACGGCAATGAGCAAGATCCGCGTTTTGCCTGAGATCCTGGCCAACAAGATCGCCGCGGGCGAGATCGTAGAACGCCCTGCGTCGGTGGTGAAGGAGCTCCTGGAGAACTCGATCGATGCGGGAGCGCGTGCCGTGTCGCTCGCGGTGGAAGGCGGCGGCAAGCGGCTGATCCTGGTGCGGGACGACGGCGAGGGTATGGGCCAGGACGATGCGATCCTCGCCTTCGAGCACCACGCCACGAGCAAACTGCAAACCATCGACGACCTCGGCTCCATAGCCACGCTCGGATTCCGCGGCGAAGCCCTGCCATCGATCGCGTCCATATCCCGCCTGACGCTGCGCACCCGACAGCCCGACGCCCCCGGCCTGCCTGCGACCGGGACCGAGGTCGAGATTCAGGGCGGCACGCTGCGCCATGTCAAGCCGATCCCGTGGGACCGCGGCACCGAGGTGATGGTCCGGGACCTGTTCTTCAACGTCCCCGCACGGCGCAAGTTCCTGCGTTCGAACGAGACAGAGCTGGGACATGTCACGCGCCTCGTGACTCAGTACGCCCTGGCGCACTCCGAGATGCGGTTCAGCCTGCAAAGCGAAGGGCGGTCGCTCATCGACGTCACCCCCGTGCGGACCCTGCGCGAGCGCATCTTCCAGGTGTTCGGCGACAAGTTCCTGGAGAATCTCGTCGAGCTCTCGGGTCGCAGCGGCCCGGTAGAGCTGAGCGGATTCAGTTCGCGCCCGCATGAACAAAGGACGAACCCATACTCCCAGTTTTTTTTCGTCAACCGCAGGATGGTGCGGGACAAGGTGATTACCAGCGCCGTGCGCCAGGCCTACCGGCACACGATGCCGGCCTCGTCTTATCCGGTGGTCTTGATCTTCCTTCAGCTTCCGTACGAGGAGGTGGACGTCAACGCGCACCCGGCCAAGACCGAGATCCGGTTCCGTCAGCAGAGCATCGTCCACGATCTCGTCCGCGACACGATCGGGCGCGCCCTTGTGCAGAGCAAGTCGATACCGGTGTACGAGCATCTGCCGGCCGCCGGCCCGGGACCGTTCGATCAGCCCGGCGCCGTGGCTGGCGGGTACCCGCCGGAGTTCGAATTCCGGCCGGCCGCAACGGCCCCCGATCCGTTTCAGCGGGCCTTTCACTACCCCTTCCGCGAACTCCCGCCCCTGCCCTCTCTTTCGGGGCAGAGCCACGAGCTCATGAAGCTGCGCGCCGACCTGCTGTTGGGCGCGACCGCCGACCAGGGGCAGGCGCATCCATTTGCCTCCGGCGGGGTGCGGATTCTGGGTCAGATGCAGGAGAGCTACATCATCGCGTGTGACCGGGAAGGGTTGCTCATTATCGACCAGCATGTGGCCCACGAGAGGGTTTTATACGAGAAGCTGGCCACATCCATGCAGCTGCGGAACGTCGAAACTCAGGGGCTGCTGGTGCCGATTACCGCGGAACTCCCGCCGCACGAAATGGCGACGCTCGAACGTGTCCTGCCCGAGTTAAACCGAAACGGGTTTCAGGTGGAGGCATTCGGCGGCAACGCGATCCTGATCCGGTCGGTCCCGGCCGTGGCGCGCGACTATGACTGCAGGAAGTTGATCGCGGAGATACTGGAGGGCCTGGAAGCCGAGGAAAGGACGCTGGATGTCGAGCGGATCCGCGACCGGCTGGCCGTAAGTATGGCGTGCCATGCGGCCATCAAGGTGAATATGCCGCTCACCGGCGAAAAGATGCAGTGGCTGCTGGATGAACTGGCGCAGACGCGGGTCCCCACCAACTGTCCGCACGGCCGGCCGGTGATCCTGCGGTTCAGCCTGTACGAAATCGAGCGCAACTTCGGCCGCATCTGATGCCGCTGCGTCCGAGGCGCCGACCCTGCCGGTCAGCGACGCCGCAAGGCGCGGTTCAGGTGCTCGCGATCCCGGCCGTAACCACTGCACCCATGCGGCGGAACTTCACGTAACGCTGTTCCCGCAGTTCCCGGCCGGATTTGCCGAGCAGCGACTCCAGGGCGGGGCACAGGCGCGCGTCGAGCAGTTTGGCGGCCGCGTCATGATCGTGGTGGGCTCCGCCGGGCGGCTCAGCCACGATTTCGTCGACGATCCCGAACCCCTGCAGGTCGCGGGCCATGATCTTGAGGGCGGCGGCGGCTACTTCGACGTGCTGCTGATCCTTCCAGAGTATGGCGGAGCACCCTTCGGGCGTGATCACGCTGTAAATCGCGTTCTCCATCATCAGCACGTAATTGCCCACCGCGATCCCCAGCGCTCCTCCGCTGCCCCCCTCGCCGATGATGCAGACCACCACGGGAACTTCAAGCCTGGACATCTCGCGCAGATTGTACGCAATGGCCTCGGCCTGGCCGCGCTCCTCGGCGCCCACACTGGGATAGGCACCCGGCGTATCGATAAAACAGAGGATCGGGCGCGAAAACTTCTCCGCCAGCTTCATGGCGCGCAGCGCCTTCCGGTAGCCCTCGGGCTGGGCGTAGCCGAAGTTGCGGTGCTGTCTCTGTTTCAGGTCGCGACCCTTCTGGTGCCCGAGGATCATCACGTGTCGCCCGTGGTACTGGGCAAAGCCGGCGACAATAGCCGGGTCGTCCGCAAAACGCCGGTCGCCGTGAATCTCCGCGAAGTTCTGGAAGAGGCGTTCGACGTAATCGAGCGTGTAAGGACGGTGCTCGTGGCGCGCCAGCAGCGTATTCTGCCAGGCATGGCTCTGGTTGGCCTGCCGCAGGCGCGCCAGTTCCTCGCGCAATTCCTGCAGCTGTCCGCCTCCCGGATTTTCCTGCCGATCCATTGTGGCACCCCGCCGGTGGGATCCATGTGCAACTCGAACCCCGGTCTGGCAGCAGCCGAGTTCGACTACTTCACGACGACAACCGATCCGGGCCCGCAGATCCCTTCGATGGCCCTGATTAGCTCGGGGCTGGACTTCACCTTGACGAAATCCGCGGACTGGATCGTAACACGGAAGTCCCGCGGATTATAGAGTTCCACCTCTATCCCGGTGTCGCCGCGGTTCTTCTGAAACAGTTGCTGCAGCTCGCCGGCCGCGCCGCGGCTCAGGCTCGGGACAGAGGCCCGGATGCACAGGGTCTTGGCGCACCGCTCGGAGGCACCCTGCAACGGCTGCAGCTCCGAAGCGATCAGCTTGCATGATTTTTCCTCCTCGGCTTCGAACCTGCCGCTGATCAGGACGGGGGTGTCGGAGCTGAGGTACTGCTCGCACTTCGCGTAAAGGCTGGGGAAAACCACGGTCTCGACCGCTCCGGTGAGGTCCTCCAGGTTGAAGACGGCCATTAATTCGCCCTTCTTGGTGCGCCGGGTGCGGCAGTCGGTGACCATGCCCGCGATGCGGCACTCCGTAGTCCTGGCGTCACTGATGAGCTCGGCGAGCGTCTTTTTATTGAAGCGGGCCAGGTCGCCGCTGAATCGGTTGAGCGGATGCCCCGACACGTAATACCCGAGCGTTTCTTTTTCGTGCGCCAGCAGCTGCTCCTGCCCCCATTCGGCGACGTCGGGTGGAGGCGGTTCCGGCTCCGCAGCCTGACCGGGCAGGGGGTCGCTAAAAAGGCCTTTCTGCCCGGACTGGCGGTCGCGCTGAGTTTTCTGGCCGTGCTCGATGGCCGCATCGATGGAAGCCATAAGCTGGGATCTCTTCCACCCGAAGGAGTCCAGCGCGCCGCTCTTGATCAGGCTTTCCAGGACGCGTTTGTTCACGGCCCGGGAATCGACCTCCTGGCAGAACTGGAAGAGGCTGGTGAAGCGGCCCTGCTGCTTGCGGTACTGCAGCATCGAGCGGATCGCCCCCTCGCCGACGTTGCGTATGGCCAGCATCCCGAACCGGATGTGCCCGCCGATAGAGAGGAAATCAAGCTCGCTCTCGTTGATATCCGGGGGCAGAACCCGGATCCCCATGTCCCTGCATTCGGCGATGTACATAACGATCTTTTCCGTGTCGCCGATCTCGCTCGACAGGAGCGACGCCATGAACTGAACCGGGTAGTGGACCTTGAGGTACGCCGTCTGATACGCAAGCAGGGCATACGCGGTGCTGTGCGACTTGTTGAAGCCGTACTGTGCGAAGTGCTCCATGAGCTCAAAAACCTGCGTGGCGCTCTTCTCGGGAATCTTGTTCTTCTTGGCTCCCGCGATGAACTTGTCCTTCATGGAGACCATGACCGACGCCATTTTCTTCCCCATGGCTTTGCGCAGGACATCGGCCTCGCCCAGCGAGAACCCCGCCATTTTGCTGGCGATTTGCATCACCTGTTCCTGGTAGACGATGACGCCGTAGGTCTCCTTCAAGATCCCCTCGAGCACGGGGTGGGCGTATTCGACCTCGACCTGGCCGTGCTTTCTCCTGATAAAATCCGGGATCATGTCCATCGGGCCGGGCCGGTAGAGCGCGTTCAACGCGATCAAGTCTTCGAAGCGTTCCGGGCGCAGCCGGCGCAGTTCGGCCTTCATCCCGCCGCTCTCAAACTGGAAGATGCCGTTGGTCTTCCCCTCGGAGAAAAGGGCGTACACCTCGGGGTCATTCAAGGTCACGGAGGACAGGTCCAAGGTCTCCCCAAGTTCCTCCCGGATGCGCTTGACCGAGTGATCTATGACGGTGAGGGTAGCCAGCGCCAGAAAGTCCATCTTGAGCAGTCCGATGGCTTCCAGATCCTTCATGCTGTACTGGGTCGTCAGCTCGTCTTTGTTCGTCTTGTGCAGCGGGATGAGTTCGACGAGGGGCTTGGGCGCGATCACCACGCCGGCAGCGTGAGTCGACGAATGACGGGACAGGCCCTCCAGGCGCTTCGCGATCTCGATAAGGCGCTCCACCTGCGGGTTCTTGTTCATTTCCTCGCGCAGGCGCGGTTCCTGGTCGAGCGCCTTGTCGATCGTGGCGTTCAGTTCGTTCGGGATGAGCTTGGCGATCCGGTCGACGTCCGCGTAAGGGATGTCGAGGCTGCGGCCGACGTCCCGGATCACTCCCTTGGCCGCCATGGTGCCGAAGGTGATGATCTGGCAGACATTCTCCCGGCCGTACTTCCGTCCCACGTAGTCGATGACCTCCGCGCGCCGGTTCATGCAGAAGTCCATGTCGATGTCCGGCGGGGCGATCCGCTCCGGGTTCAGGAAGCGCTCGAAGAACAGGTCGTACTGCAGCGGATCGATGTCCGTGATCCTCATGCTGTAGGCGACCAGGCTGCCGACGACCGAACCCCGGCCCGGACCGACGGGAATGCAGTTGTCGCGGGCATGTCTTGATGAGATCCCACACGATGAGGAAGTAGCTCGAGAACTTCATCATCTTGATCATCGCGATCTCAAAAGCGAGCCTTTCCTGGTAGGCCTCGATCGGGTTCTTGAGCAGGCCCTGTTGTGCCATCGCCTCCAAGTGAGGCCGGCGTGTTTCAAACCCCTCGTGGACGACTTTCTCGAAATAGGTATCGGAAGTGAAACCCGGCGGGACCTCGAAGGGGGGGAGAGACTCCGATGTTTCTATGCGCAGGTTGCAGCGCTCGGCGACCCGCACCGTGTTGAGCAGCGCCTCGGGTACCTGCCCCCAGAGCTTGGTCATTTCGTCGGGGGATTTGAAGTAGAACTGGTCGCTGCCATAGCGCATCCGGTCGGTGTCCTGCACGGTCTTTCCCGTGCCGATGCACAGCAGCACATCGTGGGCCACGCTGTCATCCTGGGTCAGGTAGTGGCAATCGTTCGTGCAAATCAACGGGATGCCGGTCTTGCGGGCGATCTCGACCAGATCGGGATTGACTTGCAGCTGGCCGGGGAGGCCGTGGTCCTGCAGCTCGAGAAAAAAGTTTCCCGCACCGAAAATATCGGACAACTCGCCGGCTTCCTCCAGGGCGGCGTCGAACTGCTTCATCAGCAATTTCTGCGGGACGCCCCCCTTGAGGCACGCGGAGAGCGCAATCAGTCCCTTGCTGTGCTGAGACAGCAGCTCCTTGTCGATGCGCGGCTTGTAGTAGAACCCCTCGAGGTAGCCGTAGGACACCAGCTTGCTCAGGTTGCGGTAACCCGTCTGATCCTCGGCCAGCAGCACGAGGTGGTTCGACTGGTCGCCGCCGCCGGTTTTCTTGTGACGGCTCTCCTTGGCCACGTAGATCTCGCAGCCGATGATGGGCTTGAGCCCCTTCTTCCGGGCGACCGTGTAGAACTGCGACCGCCCCGAAGAGGTTGCCGTGGTCGGTAATCGCCATCGAGGGCATCCCCATCGAGAGGGCCCTGTCGACCAGGAGGTCCACCTTCGAGGCGCCGTCGAGCAGGCTGTAATCGGAATGGTTGTGCAGGTGTACGAAATTCGGGTCAGGCAATGCTCACTCCCATTCGATGGTGCCCGGGGGTTTCGACGTGATGTCGTAGACCACGCGGTTGATGCCGCGCACCTCGTTGACGATGCGGCTGGAGATGTGTTCGAGCACGGGGTAAGGGATCCTGGCCCAATCGGCCGTCATGCCGTCGAGGCTGGTGACGGCGCGCAGGGCCGCGACGTTTTCGTAGGTGCGGTCGTCGCCCATGACCCCCACACTGCGGACCGGCAGTAGAACGACAAACCACTGCCAGAGTTCGCGGGTAAGGCCGGCAGCCTTGATTTCCTGGTGCACGATCGCATCGGCCTCGCGCAGCAGGGCGAGGCGCTCTTCCGATACGGCACCGAGTATTCTGACGGCCAGTCCGGGCCCGGGAAAAGGCTGGCGGTAGACGAAACTCGCGTCCAGGCCGAGTTCCTCCCCGACCTTCCGGACCTCGTCCTTGAACAGCTCGCGCAAAGGCTCCACGAGCGCGAGCTGCATGTTCGAAGGCAGGCCGCCCACGTTGTGATGGGTCTTTATGACGGCCGAGGGGCCCCGCACCGACATCGACTCGATGACGTCCGGATAGAGCGTCCCCTGCACGAGGAACTGTACGTCCCCGAGATCGCGCGCGTGCTCCTCGAAGACACGGATGAATTCCTCGCCGATGATTCTGCGCTTTAGTTCCGGTTCCTCGACCCCCGCCAGGCGCCTTAAAAAACGCTGCCTGGCATCGACCCCGATCACCTTCAGGTGCCGGCGCTCGCGAAAATTCGCCAGAACCGTCTCGTACTCGTCCTTGCGCAGGAGGCCGTTGTCGACAAAGATGCAGGTCAGGCGGTCGCCGATCGCGCGGTGCACCAGGAGCGCCGCCACCGACGAATCGACTCCACCGCTGAGGGCGCAGAGCGCGCGGCGCGTTCCTATGCGGTCCCCAATCTCCTTTACCGACGCATCGACAAACGCAGCCATCGTCCAGTCGCGGCGGCAGCCGCACAACCGGGTCAGGAAGCGCTCGAGGATTTCGCTCCCGTGCTGCGTGTGCACGACCTCGGGGTGGAACTGCAGGCCCCAGATCCCCTTGTCGACGTCTGCTGCGGCGGAGATGATTTCACCGGACCGGGCGAGGACGCGGAAGCCCGGGGGGATGGCGGCGACACGATCGCCGTGGCTCATCCAGGTGCGGAATGAGCGCGGCAGCCCGTCAAACAGGGCGTTCGGCTCCGTCACCTCGATGACCGCCTTCCCGAACTCGCGTTGGTTGCCCGGGACCACGGCCCCCCCGCTGCTCTGGCATATCAGCTGCAGCCCATAACAAATGCCCAGGACCGGGATGCCGCTGGCCAGCACCTCGGGGGCGAGGCGCGGGCTGCCGTCCCGGCAGACCGAATCGGGCCCGCCCGACAGAATGATCCCCCGGGGGCCCAGCGACGAAATGCGCTCGGCCGCCTGGGAATACGGTGCAATCTCGCAGTATACCGAAAGTTCCCGGACACGCCGGGCGATCAACTGGGTATACTGGGAACCGAAATCCAAGATGAGGATAGTTTCGCGGTGAATGGTGTGCTCCCGGGTTGTCGGACAGTTCGAAGCGGCACCCATACAATAGCCGACCACCTTCGAGTTTTCAACAGAATGGGCCACCGTGAACGACCCCCGCTCGCGATTCGAGCCCGCGGCGCAGCGCCCGACACCTGTCTCCTGTATTAGCCTATGGCAAATATCGAGTTTTCCTCTCCTTGGCTGCTCTGCGCCGCGGTTGTGCCCCTGATTCTCTTCATGGCGCAGGCGTTGCGCCGCACAGGGCCGCCCTCGATCCGATGCTCGGCGGCGGAATGGCTCCCCGGCAAGCACGAACAAGGCGTCGCGGCCGCGGTGCTCGTTCCCCAACTGAGATACATCGCGATGCTTGCGCTCGTGCCGCTGCTGGCCGGCATCACGGCGCCCGGCCCGATGGAGCCCGTCTCGCTGCCATCCGCGATCGTCATCGTGATGGACACATCCAGTTCCATGACGGCGGAGGACTTCGGCCCCTCGGGCCGCCTCGAGGCGGCCAAGGACAAGCTCCGGGAGTTTGTACAGGCCAACCCCGATGCGGAAATGGGCTTGATTACGTTTTCCGGCACACCGCGCCTGGTTGCGCCGATCACACCGGACCACGACGCCGTATTGCGGGCGATCTCCCGGATCAGGCCGGCGGCCTATGGCGAAGACGGTACCGCGATGGGCAGCGGGCTGGGCAGCGCGCTGAACCGTTTTCGCGGCGGACCGTGGGT
The DNA here is from genome assembly GCA_963773605.1 of uncultured Acidobacteriota bacterium. Lineage (GTDB taxonomy): Bacteria > Acidobacteriota > UBA6911 > UBA6911 > UBA6911 > CAVZBT01. The sequence goes on along the minus strand of CAVZBT010000012.1, from coordinate 379,507 downwards.
GTCCCGCAGGATCGTCCTCATCACCGACGGCGTGAACAACCGCGGGGCGATTGCGCCCGGCGATGCCGCGGAAATGGGCCGGCTCCTTGGGGTCGTGATCGACTCCGTCGGGATGGGAACCGATGAGGCCACCCGCCTCCGGGTCCCTGGCGCCGAGGGCGAACAATTGGAATTGCAGGCGCGGATCGACATCGACGACGCGGCGCTCGCTGCGGTCAGCCGGAGGACCGGCGGGGCATACCGGCGCGTGCGGTCCGCCGAAGAACTCCGCCGGGCGCTCGCGGCAGTTACAGCCCGGACCCGCGAACCGGGCGCGTCGATCCCGCGTGAATCGGGGTCTTTCTGGATCAGATTGCTGGCCGGGGCCGCGCTGGGGCTGCTCCTGCTCGAATTCCTGCTGCATCGCTTCGTTCTGGCCGAATTGCCTGGTTAGAAAACTATGCCGGCCTGGGACCGAATATTTGCGACCGCACTCGTAATCGCGGTTTCCTGCGCCGCCGTTGGCGCCGAGATCCTGCGTCGTCGCCGGCAGCGGCGCTTCGGCGACCCGCACCTGTTCGGGGCCACCGAGGGCTGGGGGGTGATAGCCGCAAGCGGGATGCTGTTTGTCGCATCCGTGGGTACGCTGTCGGGGATCCTCGTGAGACGCGGCAACGGCACGCAGAGCAGGCCACCCGTTTCCGAGCTTGCCATCGTGATTGACGGCGGCGTGATCGATCCGGTGGCGGCCGAGCGCGGAACGGTGGCCGATGCCCTGCGTGCGGTGGCACCGCAATTCCCGAACTCCAGGATCGGCGTTTTCCGCTTGGCCCCGCTGCTGGAGGAGATTGCGCCCTGGACGTTTGATCTGGAGGGTGCCCTCATCCTCGTGGACAGGGTCGCTCGGGAGGCCAGCCCGAGCCTGTCCTCTCTGCCCGAACAGGCGGGCACCCTTCTCGGTTCGGTGGGCGCCGCGAGCCCCGGGCGGCGCGTCGTCATCGTAACCAGGCTGCCGGCCTCGGACATCGAAAAGCTGTTTGCCCGGGAGGGCGGGCCTCCCACGCTCGCCGTCAGTCTCAACGACGTCGGCCGCGCTCAATTCGGAGCACGCCCAACAGCCGGCGCCTGGGTTTGGGCATCGGAGCCCCGCACCCCTGCGTCGATGCTCCGGCGCCGGGGTACCCCAGGGGCAGGTCTCCGGGCTGCCCTCGGTCTCGTTCAGGTGCTCGCGGGGCTCGCACTGCTGTTGCTGACCGCCGAAAGGCTACTGGATTGGCGCCGGGACCGTCGGGAGGGATTGCCCCTGTGAAAATCACTACCGTGGCGCTGCTGTTCGTATTTCTGCCCGCTCGTGCCGAGGCCGGCGAGCGGGTAGAGACCAGGATCGCCCCGGACATGACCGTTGTGACCGAGACCTCCGTTGGCTCTCCGTTTGTGGGCCAGCAGGTCGCGATCGTGTACCGGCTCAGAGTCGTGGAGCCTCCCGCGGCGGTTGACGTCGACCCGCAGCAGTTCTCCGGCTTCTGGGCTGAATCCGTCCCGCTCAGCGATTCCGGGCGGAGACGCGCGGCCGACGGCAGGTTCGAGGAATACCTTCTGCGCCAGGTGGTGGTCTTCCCGCTGTATGGCGGCGACACGCGGATCCCGCCTCTGCGGGTCAAGGTCAAGCGGTCCCGTTCCCGCACCGATCCCGGCCAATGGGATGTAATCGGGGTGTCGGACCCGGTCCGCATGCAGGTCAGGGAGCCGCAGGGCGGTCGCGGCAGAGCCCCCCTGGTCGGATCGGTTTCGGGCAGCCTGTTTGAGGAAAGCCGCGCCGGCGCGCCTGCGCTGTTCCTGGACCTCCAGGGCACGGCCCTCCTTGCTCTATTCGACCCGGCTCTGTGGCTGGTCGGAACGCAGGACGGACAAGTCACGGCGCGCCAGGTCAACTACGAGAACACGGTCCAGCCGGGAGACGTCAACGAGGGGGGGCTCCCCTCGCTCCTGATGAGGCGGCGCTGGGAAATTCGCACGGTGGGCGGGGGTGGGATCGCAGATCTCACATTGTCCGTCTTCCATCCGGAGTCGCAGCAGGTCACGGTCGTCCGCATCCCGTCGCCCGCGCCGGGAACCTCACTTCCGGGCGGACAACCCAAGCCGCCCGCCGGGGACGCTGAACGACAGGACGGGTCGGGTTCATGGCGGGCCGTCCTTGCGCTCTGGGGCCTCGGGGGAGCGGTGGCGGCCGCGGTTTGGGTCCTGCTCCGCCGAATCCGGTCGGGAACCCTGCCCGCCGCGCGGCAGGCGGTTAGCGGCCTGCGCGACCTGCTGAACACCGAAGAGATGATGTCCAGTGCCACCCGCCCATACTTCGAAACGGCCCACCGGGTCGTTCAGCGGTGCCAGCGCGAAGTGTCCGGTGACGCGGCCGCACGAAGCAAGGCGGACGCCTGCCGGGCGGCCGTGGAGCGCTGGCGGTTCAGTCCGGCTGCGCCGCCGCCGGAATCGAGACGCGAAATTGCCGCATTGTTCCGGGACTTGCTGCTTGAGTGCGAGCGCACCGGCAAACACGCCGCCGGGACAGGTGGCACAGGTGGTCCCAGCACTTCTAAACCGAAGCCGCTCATGCTAGAGTGAGCGCCGGCCGGCGGCGCAATCCGGTTCCGGCTGATCTCGGCCTGCGTGGGTATACTCGACGGGGCGTGGAAGGCGAGGCGCGCCTCCCGCCGGTTGCGTCAGGCGAATTGGCTTGGGGGCGATAATGGATATTGTGGCGGCGGCTATTCTCGGGTTGGTTCAGGGCCTCACTGAGTTCCTGCCGGTCAGCAGCTCGGCGCACCTGATACTGGTGCCCTGGATTTTCGGCTGGGAACCCAACGGGCTCATTTTCGATGTGTCGCTCCACGTCGGGACCGCAATTGCCGTACTCGCCTTCTTCTGGAAGGATTGGATCGTTCTGGCGCGCGAGGGAATTACCGGCATCTTGCAGGGCCGGCCTTTCGACGGCACCGAGCGGAGGCTCGCCTGGTTCCTGTTGGTCGGGACCATTCCCGCCATGGTGGTGGGCCTCGCGTTCGAGAGTACCGTCGAGGAAGCGCTACGGTCTCCGATTGTGACGGTGGTGACCCTGGTGGTATTCGGCATGCTGCTCTACTTCGCGGAGCGGAGGGGCCGACAGAACCGGACACTGGCGCAGTTGACCCTGACGGATACGATTCTTATCGGGGCGGGGCAGGCACTGGCGCTGATACCGGGCGTTTCCAGGAGCGGCATCACGATCAGCGCCGCGCTGCTGAGGGACATGGACCGGCCATCGTCCGCGCGCTTCTCCTTCCTGCTCGCCACCCCGATCGTCGTCGGGGCAGGGCTGCTCGAGGGATGGCACCTCCTGAAGGCGGTCCGCCAGCCCGGGGCAGGCCCCGAGGCATTTTCCGGGATGAGCTGGGTTGTGCTGGCCGTGGGAGTGGTCACGGCGGCGATAACCGGGTTTCTCTGCATCCGGTATTTCCTGCGCTACATCCAGTCGAACACGTTCACCCCGTTTGTCGTTTACCGCGTCGCGCTGGCCGTGGTCGTCCTGATCATGTATTACCGCGTCTAGAACGGAGCGCATCACGGGCGCGCCCCGATTACACACGGCGGCGACAGTCACGGTTTCGGTTTTTTCCTGTTCTGTAGATCCCGCAGGATTTCCTGGATGCGCCGTTCCATGCCCTGGTCCGTGGGGTGGTAATAGCGCCGGTGCTTGAGGGACTCCGGGAGGCAGTCCATATCCGCCACTTTTCCCTCCACGTCGTGCGCGTACTGGTACTCGCGCCCATACCCGAGCTCTTTCATGAGCCGCGTCGGGGCGTTGCGGATGTGCATGGGCGGCGGCTCATTGAATGTGTTCTGGACGTCGGATTCGACCTCGCCATAGGCCGTGTAGAGCGCATTCGATTTCGGGGCGACCGACAGGTAAACCGCAGCCTGAGCCAGGGCGAGCTTGCACTCCGGGAGGCCCACGAGCCGCACGGCTTCCGTGGCATTGAGCGCCACGGTCAGGGCGCGGACGTCCGCCATCCCCACGTCCTCCGAGGCAAACCGCACCAGGCGCCGCGCGATGTAGACCGGGTCTTCCCCTCCTTCGAGCATGCGCCCGAGCCAATACAGCGCGGCGTCAGGATCGCTGTTGCGCATCGACTTGTGCAGCGCCGAGATCAGGTTGTAGTGCTCCTCGCCGGTTTTGTCGTACTGCGGCAGTTTACGCTGCAGGGCGGCTTCCAGGTCGTCCGGGGTGAGCTCCGGTTCGCCCGACCCCGCGCGGTTGCGGGCCAGCGACACGGCAATCTCCAGGGTGTTCAAGGCGACGCGCGCGTCGCCGTTGGCGAAAACCGCGAGCCGGTGGAGCACGCCGTCGGCAACCGCGATGCGGGTCCTGCCAAGCCCCCGCTCCGGATCCTCCAGCGCCCGGACCAGAATCTGCTCAACCTCGTCCGGGGTCAGGGGGTTAAGCACATAGACCTTTGCCCTCGACAGCAGTGCGCCGATGACCTCGAACGAGGGGTTTTCGGTCGTCGCGCCGATCAGGATAATGACGCCGGACTCGACATAGGGGAGGAAGGCGTCCTGCTGCGCCTTGTTGAAGCGATGGATTTCGTCGACGAAAACGACGGTCCTGGCGCCCGAGGCGCGGAAGCTGCGCTCCGCTGCCGCCATCACCGACTTGATTTCCTTTATCCCCGACAGGACGGCGCTGTAAGACACGAACGGGGCGCGCGTTTCTTTGGCGACGACGCGGGCGAGCGTCGTCTTGCCGGTTCCGGGCGGGCCCCACAGGATGATGGACATCAGCTGGTCCCGCCGGATCATCTCACGGAGCACCTGCCCGGCGCCGACGAGGTGCGCCTGTCCGACGAGTTCGTCCAGACTCCGCGGGCGCATGCGCTCGGCCAGGGGCACGTCGACGGGAGCCGCGGGACTGGGGGGATCAGGGAACAGCGGTCGGCTCATGGCCCGACCTCCTCGGCCTGCGCAGCCTCCGGGCGCCGCGCCCGGCCCCCCCGCTGCCGGCAAGCTTCAAACACGATGACCGCGCCGGCCGCGGCAACATTCAGGGATTCGACTCCCGAAGCCATGGGGATCCGGATCGCGGGGATGCCCGACCAGTCCCGGCGGCCGAACCCCTGGCCTTCATTGCCGAGCAGTATCCCGGTCGCGGGCCCGAAACGTATTCGGATAAAATCCTCCCCCTCCGAGGCCGATGTGCGGTACAGGTTTATGCCGCGGGCGGCGCAGCCTTCAACGAGCTCGCCCGGCGCGACCCGCTCCACCACGGGAATCCGGAAAAAGGCGCCCGCACTCGCCCGGATAGTTTTGGGGTTACGCGCGGAAACCGTCCCCGGCGTGGTGCAAAAAAACGAGCACCCCGCCGCCGCCGCGGTGCGAATGAGAGAGCCGAGGTTGCCCGGGTCTTGGATCTCGCAGCCACAGACGAACAACGGGTCCGGGTCGCGCAGGGCCGCCCCGAGACCCGCGACGGGGACCCGCACCAGCGCGACGGCCCCTTGCGGCGCGACGACGCCGGAAACGGTCCGGTACAGCTTGTCCGCCGCGCGGTAAAGCCGCGCACCCGCCGCGGCGCAGGAGTCCAGCAGCGCGCTCTCTCTTGCCGTGGCCCCAAAGGTCTCGGATACGAGCAGCGTGCGCACCTCACAGCCGTTGCGGGCCGCCTCCTCGATGACACGCACCCCCTCGGCCACGACGAGTTCCTCGGGGGCGTGGCGCGCCGGAGCGGCCGCATTTCGGATCGCTTTGAGGACCGGGTTGGTCTTGCTCGTGATGAGCCGCACGTTCATCCGTCACTGCCTGCGGGGGGCAATCGAGGACGCCCGCAGGCGTTCGACGCTCCCCAGGACGATGCGTTCCACCGGGAACGCCCCGATGTTGAGAAGGGCATAGGCGAGTTCCCGCGCGGGACCTTCCTCGCGGTCCGAATCCACCTTGTTCACGTAGACGATCAAGCGCACGCCCGGGTGCCAGTTCCTGCAGACCCCCTCGGGGTGCAGAAGGATCGACGCGGCCACCTGCGGCGTCAGGGGTGCGCCCTCCCGCAAGGCAAGCTGTCCGGGCCGGACCTCCCACCGGAAAACCGTTTCAGGACCGAGAGGCTTGTCGAGACAGTCGACCCCGATCACGGCCACCAGGTAGTCTCCGCCGTCCATCAGGACGGGCTCCCCGGGGCGCGGGAACTTCAGCGACATGCTCCGGGCGCCATCGGCCTCGTTCAGGATGAGGGGGAATGAACCGCGCACATCGCGCGCGAAATCCGGCGGCACGCCGCCCAGCAGGTTGGGCCCCACGCGGAGGCGGGTGGCTACCAACCGGGAAAACCCCGGCGGGCAGAAGCTCGCCGAGCGGCCCAACATCGCCTTTAGCAGCCGCAGGTCGTCGCAGGAGAGAACGGATAGGCCTCCGGCAGGATGCGGCGGGTGGATCCTGGTCGTGGTCGTGTACAGGACCGGTTGCGCCTGGCCCATTTCATCCAGCAGCCTCAGGATCAGGCCGGTCTTGCCGCCTCCCCCGACGAAGTTCACCAGCGCCGGGAGCCTGAAATCGAATTGTTCTGCGAACAAGGGCATCCCTCTCCGATAGGATCGAAAGCCGAGAGCGCGACCGCGGGGCGCTTTCGGATGATGCAGCCGCACCTCTGTTCAGTACGGGCACAGCACCTTCCGGTGCTCACGTAAAGTCGGTCTCCAGCGCAGCCATCTGCCGGATGTCGGCGCGGGAACGATACAGCAGGTACACGAAGCCGCCCGGAATAGCCGACAGCACGATGACGGCCGAGGACAACAGCCCGAGCGCCAGGCACGCCTCATGGTCCACCCCGATAGCTCCGAAAAGGCTTACGAACGCGTATTCGCGCAGGCCCATGCCGTTGAGACTCACCGGGACCATGGAAACCAGCGTGATGACGGGAACGAAAATGAGGAAGTACCGGAACGGCAGCGTTATGCGCAACCCCGAAGCCATGGTCCACGTCACCGTGATGACGAGGAGCTGGTTGGCAAGCGAGATCAGGAGCGCGCCGACGAGGACTCCGGGGTTCTTTCCCATCGCAAGGAACACGCCCGACACCGCATCGACCTTTCTTGCGATCGCGCGCAGATTAGCCCTTTGAAGGACGCACGTGAACACCCGGTGCAGCCTTGGCGTGAAGATGGCCAGGTTGACGCACGCGAAAGCCGCGGATGCACCCCAGATGATCAGGTGGACAGGAACCCCTGGAATGGTCACGGATTGCGTCAGGGCCGCGGCGCAGGCGATCACCATCATGGCGAACATGCCGGCGTCCCGGTCCAGGAAGGTCGTGGCAAAGCTCTCGGCAAAACGCTGCGCCGGTTTGCCGGCATAATATGCCTTTACCACGTCGCCGCCGATCACCGTGGGAAAGGCCAGGTTGAAGAACAACCCCATGCAGAAAATGCCAAAGAGCTCCGGCACGGCGAGGGAAGGCATCACCGGGCGCATAAGGAGACGCCACCGGAGCGTGCAGATAAAGTGGGCGACCCACAGCAGCAACACCCCGAGAAGCAGCACGTCCCACCGGGCATTGCGCAGCGTAGCCGCGAACTCCGCGAAATCAAGCTTCCGGAAAAGGACGAAAAAGAGGAGGGCGGTGACGGCCGCCTTGAAGGTTCCCGTCAGGATCGCTTTCATTGTATGCCCCGCGCGCCTGGAGACTCGCCCGAAGGGCGGTTGGAGATCAGTACGAGCTCCTGTTGCGCCCAGCTGTTCTGATCAAACAGGCCGCTCAGCCGCGTCACCAGCCGGACCCGCCGATCGAGGATGTAGAGGATCTGGTCACGGGTGCCCACGAGATAATTCTGATCCTGCTCCGTCATGAGGCAGAACACCCGTTGCGGCGACTGCAGCCTGCGCACCATGGCGTCTGCGTCGAATTCCTCAAAGATCGGGTGCCGCAGGTAATAGACCATGCTTGGCACGGTGGCGCGAAAATAGCCGGCCTCGTCCCCCGGCAGCGCCTGACTCCGGATCACGCCGCACAAATCCTTTACCGGGCGGAGCGTCTCGAGGGCGGGCAGGTAGACCACGGGCGTCAGGAGATAGACCACCCACAGGGCCGCCGCCATGATCAGGGCGCATCTTGCAAGCCGAAGCCTCGCCAGATGCCACGCTATGACCAGCGCCGCGACGAGCAGCACCGCCGGCGCGCCATAGTGTAGCACGCCCGGAAGATCCGGAATAATGGCGCGGGCCGCAAAGAGCGCGACCAGCGAGATCGTGAACATTGTGATCGCCGCCGCCGCCACCGCCACCGCCCACGCGGTGGCCATCGGAAACCGGGGGGCCGGCAGCGGGTGCCGGGACCCGGCCTGCGGCATCGCACTACCGGCGCGGAGCCGATCGAGCATCCCGCCGAGGAGCACGGAAAACAGCGGGTAAGCCGCGGCGATGTAGTATTCCTGCTTGTTCCTGGACAGCGAGAACAGCACCAAGACGAGCCCGCCCCAGATCAACGGGAACCCGGTGGCCGCGTCGCACAGGGGAGCGTGCTGCTTTCTGGCCTGCCACAGACAGGCGAAGGCGGCCAGCGACAGCAGCGACCAGGGAAAGAAATCGGCCAGGTAAATCGGCACGTAGTAGAGCGGGCCGCGGGCCGGTCCGAAGGACTCGGCCGCGAAGCGGCCCAGGTTGTCGCGCAGAAAGAACGAGGCGATATAGGTCCAGCCGTGGGACGCGAAGATGGCCGCGTACCAGGGGAGGACGACCGCAAGGAAAATGGCCGCCCCGGCGAGAGGCCTCGTCTCGCGCAGGTCAAGACGCCGCGACCGGAGCGCCCAAAGGAGCAAAGCCGCGCCAGGGATGACGACAGCGACCGGCCCCTTGGTCATGAAACCCAGCCCGGCAAAGGCGTAGGCGGCCAACCAGCTGGAGCCCGACTTCTGTCGAGATCCCGCGGACGATGAAGTATGCAGTCCCCGCCAGCCAGAAAAGGAGCAAGGTGTCGATGGGGAGCTTACGGGAGAGAAGGAAAAAGCGCGGCGTCGTCGAGCAGATGGCCGCCGCGACCAGACCGGCGAACGGGGAGTAAAGCATGCGGGCCATGCCGAAGACGAACAGCAGAGTCCCGACGGCGGCGACGGCGCCCGGAAGCCGGACACTGAATTCCCGCACGCCGAAGGCCTTGTACGAGGCCAGCACCGCCCAGTACGTCAGCGGCGGCTTCTGCGGCCGGGGCTGGTAGTTGAACTCGGGCGCCAGATAATTGCCGGACTCGAGCATCTCGCGCGGCGTCTCGGCGTAGAAGGCCTCGTTGGCGTCCCACAGCGAGGAGCTCCCCAGGTTCAGGCAGTACGGCAGCGCAAGAGCGGTGAGCACGAGCGCGTGCAGCAGCGGGGAGGGGAAGCGGCGCATTATCGCTGGTACCGGCATGACGGGCCTTTTCAGAACAACGTTTTCTGAATCTCGTCGATGACCTCGTCCGTCGTGCGGCGGCGCGTGCGCCCCGTGAGATCGATCTCCTTCTTTTCGAGCCGCTCCAGGATCTCGCCGGCCCGGATGAGCACCTGCCGCGGCAGGCCGGCCAGGCGGGCCACCTCGATCCCGTAGCTCTTGTCGGCGGTTCCGGGCGTGACGCGGCGGAGGAAGACGATCTCGTTGCCCGCCTCCTGAATCGCCATGCAGTAGTTCTTGACGCCGGCATGCACGCCCGCCATTTTCGTCAGCTCATGATAGTGGGTGGCGAAGAGCGTCTTGGCCCGGTGCGCGGGATTCTGCACGAGGTACTCGGCGACCGCCCACGCGATCGACAGGCCGTCGAAGGTCGCGGTGCCGCGCCCGACCTCGTCCAGCAGGATCAGGCTGCGGTGGGTCGCGGTGTTCAGGATGTTTGCGGTCTCGATCATCTCGACCATAAAAGTGGAGCGGCCGCGGGCCAGATTGTCTGAGGCGCCGACGCGGGTGTAGATCCGGTCCACGACGCCGATGCGGGCCTCGCGCGCAGGGACGAACGAGCCGATCTGCGCCAGGATCACGATCAGCGCGGTCTGGCGCAGGTAGGTCGACTTGCCGCCCATGTTGGGTCCGGTGAGGATGAGCAGCTGGTCGGTCGAAGTATTCATGAACAGGTCGTTCGGGATGAACGGGCGACTCTGAAACTCCACCACGGGGTGACGGCCCTGCCGGATGTAGATCTCGTCGGTTTCCGTGAGCTGTGGCCGGACATAGTCGTTCCTGACGGCTACCTCGGCCAGCGCGCCGTACACGTCGAGCTCCGCGATCAGCCGGGCCGTCGCCTGGATGCGGGTGGCCTCGGCCGCGACGCCTTTGCGCACCTGCGCGAACAACTCCTTCTCGAGAACGGCGATGCGCTCTTCTGCGCCCAGGACCTTCTCTTCATAGGTTTGCAGCTCCTCGGTGATGAACCGCTCGCAGTTGACGAGCGTCTGCTTGCGGATGTAATCGGGCGGGACCTGCGGCAGATTGGGCTTGGTGACCTCGATGAAATAGCCGAAGACCTGGTTGAACTTGACCTTGAGAGACTGGATGCCCGACGCGCTGGCGCTCGCGTGCCTCCAGCGACGCGATGTAGCCCTTCCCGCTGCGGCGCACGGCGCGCAGTTCGTCGAGTTCCTGGGAATAGCCGTCGCGGATGATGCCCGGTTCGGTGGCCGAGCCGGGGGGATCGTCTGCGATCGCAGGTCTCGATCAAACGGACGACATCGGGGAGGTCATCGAGCCCGTCCCGGATCGCGGCGAGGCGCGCCGCAGGGAGGTTCTGCAGCTGCGCCCGCAGGGCCGGCACCCGCTGCAGGGAATCGCGGAGCGACAGCATTTCACGGGGATTGGCCACCCCGACGACGACGCGGCTGACCAGCCGTTCCAGGTCGTGCACCTCCGCGAGCTTGTCCTTTAAGGCGTTCCTGTGCCTGCACGTTGCCGGCGAGCGCTTCGATGGCATCGAGCCGAAGCTCCAGGGCGGACACGTCAAGCAACGGCGCCACCAGCCACGATTTCAGGAGCCGGCTCCCCATGCCCGTGCGAGTCTGGTCCAGGAAAGCCAGCAGTGATCCCTTGCGGTTCCCGTCGAGGGTCTGGACGAGCTCCAGGTTGGCCGATGTCGAGCTGTCCAGCTTCAGGTAGTGGGCGGGCTCGAAAAAGCGCAGGGCGGCGACCTTGCCGAGGTGCCCAAGCTGCGTATCGCGCAAGTAGTGGATCAGGGCGCCGGCGGCACAGAGCGCCAGGTCCTGACCCTCGGCGCCGAGACCGTCCAGGGTCGCAAGGCCGAAGTGCTCCAGCAGCAGGCGCTGCGCGTAATCGAGGTTGAACGCCCAGCCGTCGATGGGGCTGGCGACCCACTCGCCCGCCCACTCCGAGGAGAGCCGGGTCTTGAGTTCCTCGGCGGAGTGCTCCGGCAACACGAGCTCGCGTGGCCGGAACACGCCGAGTTCGTCCATCGCCTTCTGCCACGCCCCCTCGCCGGCGAACTGAGTGGCCACGAAGTCGGCCGTCGACAGGTCCATGAACGCCAGTCCCGCCCCGGAATCGCTCGTGACGAAGCTGCCCAGGTAGTTGTGGTCCTTCGCCTCGAGCAACATCTCCTCGACCACCGTCCCGGGCGTCAGGATCCGGGTGACCTCCCGGTGGACGAGTTTCTTCGCCGTGCGCGGATCCTCGACCTGTTCGCAGATGGCGATCTTGTAGCCCTTCTTGAGCAGCCGCGCGATGTAGCCGTCGACGGAGTGGTAGGGGACACCGCACATCGGTATCGGGGCGCCGGCCTTGTCCTTGTTGCGCGCCGTGAGCGTGATCTCGAGTTCGCGAGATGCCACCACGGCGTCTTCGTAGAACATTTCGTAAAAATCGCCGAGCCGGAAGAACACGAGCTTGCCGGGAAAGCGGCGCTTGGTCTCGTGGTACTGTTTCATCATGGGTGTGAGATCTTCCAAGATCGGCATCCTTTGCTTGCTGCCGCGGCGGCTGAGCCGGTCCAGGTCGGCCCGGGAGCGCGTACCCGGCTTCGGAGGTGAGCGCGAGAGATTGGCCAGCCTGGACGCGGGGCGGCTAAACGACTGGAAATATAGACAATCCTTGTACTTAAAGAACGTGAAGTATATAATCCCGCTTCGTTCTTGTCAATGACGATGCCGAATCCTCCGACGATCAAGGTGCTGTCGATCGACACCGCCACCCGGCGCGGGAGCGTGGCGCTGCAGGCTGGGGCGGAGATCGCGGCCGAACTCCGACTCTCGTCGTTCGAAACGCACTCGGCGCGCCTGCTCAGGAGCTGTCGAGTATCTCCTGGACGTCGCCGGGTGGACGCCGCGCGATCTCGGCCTGATTGCCGCCGGCATAGGGCCGGGATCATTCACCGGGATACGGATCGGCGTCTCTACCGCGATGGGCCTGGCCCAAACCCTCGGGATTCCGTTTGCCGGAATATCCGGGTTTGACAGCCTGGCCGCCCGTTTCGCGTTTCTCGACAGCGCCGCTCGGCGTCGTGCTGGATGCCCAGCGCGCCCAGGTGTACTTTGCGGAGTACGACTACGCGTCCGGCCGGCCGAAGTGCGTCGTGCAGCCGTCCTTGTGGGACCCGGCCCAGCTCGAACCTTGCCTGCGCCACAGACGCATTTACCTCGTCGGGGACGGGATCGGTCGGCTGGGCTTCCCGGCGCAACGGCAAGGGATGGCCGCGCGTCGCTGATGCCGAGCCGTTCCTGGCGCGGGACATCGGACGACTCGCGCTGAGCCGCAAGAGAAGCTGGCGCAGCGGGAGTTTCGTTGCGGCCGAGCCTCTGTACATCAGACCCCCCGACGCCACCAAGGCTAAACCGAGAGTCTGACATGCAGGCTGCCACCTATCTCACGAGGCTGACCACCGAGGATATCCCGGTGCTCGAGATCCTCGAGACCGAAACGCGGTTGTCCTTCTGGGGGACGGAAAACTACCGCCGCTTCCTCGAGGAGTTCCCCGAGTACTTCGGGTGCAAGGTCATCGTGCAGGGGGACCGCGGGGACAGTCAACTGGGCGGGTTTGTGCTCGCGAGATCGCTGTTCGAGAACCTCGAGATTCTCAAGCTCGGTGTGTTCCCCGAATACCAGCGCCGCGGCATCGGCACCTCCCTTATGGAAGCTGCCTACGCGGAAGGCCTGCGACGAGGGTGTTCCCGGTGCTTCCTCGAGGTGCGCAAGTCCAACCAGAACGCGATCCAGTTCTACCTGAGGCACAAGTTCCGGATCGCCGGCACGCGTCTGAACTATTACGCCGAGCCGGTGGAAGATGCCTGGATTATGGAGCGGTCGCTCTAGTGAACCCCGAAGCCGGGAGCTTGACGCCCGAAGCTCGAGGGTGACACACGCGGCGGTGCGGCCCCTTTGCAATGGAAGTGTGAAGCCGGAAGCCGGAACCCTGGCTCCACGTTGTTCCGGATCACGGCTGTTCGCGTTGGAAGTAATCGTCCGTGTGGTCCAGCCAGTCCTGGCGGATCGGGCTGAACACGTCGATGGCGAGCGTGTCCTCGAGGGCCAGCACCTGGTGCGGGATGTTGGGCGGTGTCACCAGCACCTCGCCCGGCCGCAGCACCACCTCCTCGTCTCCGACCCGAAACTGCAGCGCGCCGCGGAGGAGCAGGGTGACCTGCTCGCTGACGTGGGCGTGCTCGGGCACAACGGCGCCCTTCTTCAAATCGATCTGCGCCACCGTGATGTTGACACCCCATATCACCTTGCGGGAGAGGTTCCGGGTCACCGGTTCCCAGGCCATCTGCTCCCATGAGTGGAGTTGCATCTTGTCCCTCCTGGCGTCGCCAAAGGTCGGCCATGCGCGCGGATCCTGCCATTGCGAGGCGCAGCATAACAGAGGCCCGCATCCTTGAGTCACATTTTTAATAGTGGTAGTATCCCCGCGTCAAATCGCCCTGAAGCAGCCCCGGCATTCTACGGAGAAGGAGCAGTAGGCGATCATGAAGAACTCGAATGACGGCCCGAACGCATCCACCACGACACCCGAACCGCCGGCCGGCTGGCCCTCGTACACGATGGTCGAAGACCGGATGAAGAAGATCTACTTCGAGTTTTACCAGGAGACGTACAAGAAAACGAACATCGACCGCAAGACGAAGGAGCTGATCGCGATCGCGGCGTCTCTCGGGTTCAAGTGCCAGGGCTGTCTGAACGGGCACATCAAGAAAGCCAAGAAATTCGGGGCGACAGCGGAGGAAATCAGCGAGGCGATCGCCATCGCCATGGGAGTCGCCGCTGCATCGGTGGTGGACCTCACCGACATCGCCGCCGAGCACCTGCGGATCAAACACTTCGAATAGAAGCTGATGCCTGCCACCAGTAGGGAAGGGACAAGGGTTATTTTCTGCCTGTTCCTCGTCCTGTTCCTCGGGGTCGCCGACAACCAGGTCCTCAGCCCTCTGCTCCCCGCGATCCGAGCGCAATTCGGCAAGTCGGCCCAGCAGATGGGCTGGCTTTTCACCGGTTACTCGGTCACCGCCGGCGTTTCGGTGCTGCTGTGGGGACCGCTCTCCGGTTACTTCGGCTCGAAGCGCGGGCTGCTAACCGGGTTGCTGCTGTTTGCTGCCGGTTCGTATGTCTCGTTCAGCGCCGCCGGTTTCCCCAGCCTTTTGGCGGGCCGCATGATCACGGGCATGGGAGCCAGCTTGTTGAGCCTGAACACGCCTCTTCTATGCCGCGGAGTACTTCCCATACGCAACGCGCGGCTGGGCCATGGGTTCGATCGTCTCGTCCTATTTCGCGGCCCTGATTCTGGGCGTTCCGCTCGGCTCGTTTCTCGGCGCGGCGGCGGGGTGGAATGCGGTTTTCGCCGCCGGGGGCCTCTGCGCGCTCCTGCTCGCCGCCGGCCTCGTGTGGCTGCTGCCGAGCCCGGACAGCCGTGTCGAGGGCACCCCGGCGGAACTCACCCTGGTGCAGCAGGTGCGGACGTACGCCGGGTTCTTGCGGTCCACGAGGACGGCGGGCGCTCTGATGAGTTCGTTCTGCGCGTCGGCGGGGACCATGGGTTTTCTCGCCTTCGTCGGCATATGGCTGCACGACAGTTTCGGCATATCGAGCAGGGAGACCGGCATGGTCTTCGTCGCCTCGGGAGCGGCGGCCCTCCTGGCCTCGCCGGTTGCAGGGGCACTGTCGGACAGGATAGGGAAGCGGGTCCAGTTTGTCGTGAGCAACGTGTTCATGGCGCTGTTTCTGTTCATCCTGCCGGGCATGCGTTGGGGTGTGCTCCTGTTTTTCGTTTTCGGGGGCATCAGCCTGGCGGCAGCGTTTCGGCAGGGGCCGATGGAGGCGCTGCTCTCGGAGGTGATTTCCGGGCGGCCCCGCGCGTCGTTCATCGCGCTCAAGAACTCGTTCTCCCAACTCGGCATCGGGCTCGCCGCCCTGGCATGCGGGGTCTTGTTTGAATCGGCCGGCTACTTCGGGGTCTGCCTGTTCTGCGCGGGTGCCAATCTGCTCGCCGCCGGCGGCTTCGTCTTCTTCGTACGCGGCACCGCATTGTGAGCGGTTGTGGGAAAAAGCTTTCGATGGCGTCCCGATTTGGCTAGAATACGCAAACATCATAAGGTAATTGAAACTTCGGCTCCTATTCCCTTAAGGAGGTTCCTTTTGCGGACTGCAAAACACATCCTGATGATTGCGACCCTCGGGCTCGGCATTATCGGGTGCGGTGGTAGTAAGGAAGGCCCGGACGCCCAGAGCATCGATGGCAAAGAACAAGATGGTGCGCATCGCGACCGATGCCGTGAACCTGCCGTTCGAATTTGGAGCCGGCACCGGGGTCCAGGGCTTTGACGTGGACATCGGCACCGAAATCGGCAAAGACCTCGGTTACGAGGTGCGTTGGGTCAAGATACCGTTCGAGCGCATTTTCGACATACTGAAGAATGGCGAGGCGGAGTTGGTGCTCTCGGCCATTTCCATAACCCCAGAACGGAAGAAGGAATTCGCTTTCTCGGAGCCGTACTTTGACAGCGGCAACACTATCGCCCGCCGTCTCGACAAGCCGGAGATCAAGGACCTTGCCAGCCTGTCGGGCAGGAAGGTGGGCGTCCAGAACCTCTCGACGGGCAGCATGTTCATGGAGACCCAGAAGACGGCCGCTAATGTGACCATCGTGAAGTTCCAGACGCTCGACGACGCGCTCGGCGGCACTCAACCGCACCGAGGTTGACGCGGTGGTCGGCGACGAGCCGATCCTGACCTACAGTATTTATAAAAGCTTTCCGAACCTCGTCCCGATCGGCGTGCGGCTCGACCAGGAGCAGTACGGCGTCGTCGTGCGCAAGGGCGAAAAGGAGCTGCTGGCCAAGGTCAACGACACCATCGCGCGCCTCAAGAAATCCGGCGAGCTGGACGCACTGCGCACCAAGTGGTTCCAGAACGTAATGGAATTGGTCGGGAAGCAGCGCGACGACATGGCGAAACAGGAAGCGCTCAAGGGTGCTCCGAAGGACGTCACGTTCAACTTCATTAAGACGGGCGGCAGCTGGAATATGGAACGGCTCGATGGGTTCCAGGTGGTGTTGGCCGGCGCCCAGTCGTACCAGTCCACGCCCATCATGACGAATGGTCCACGCGGGAGCTGCAAGATCTCGGGCGTTGCGCCAGGCGACTACCGCCTGAACATCAGCATCTTCAGGCTGAGCACCGACGTGAAGATCCCCAAGATCCCCGCTCGGGCGATCACCTTCGACGTGAGCATCAGCAACACGATTGCCATCACCCAGAAATAACCGGGCGGGGGGGCGGGGGCCGAGCGCCGCCCGGCCCCCCGCTCGAATGGCATTGCCCCAATGACCTCTCGCTCCTTCCGAACCATCCTGATCACCACCCTGCTGTCGAGCGCGGCCACCATCGCGTTGCTGCGCTGGAACATGGTACCGGCCGTGCAGCCGGCGCTTGCGCCGGCGCCGGTTGCGGCTTCCGCCGCGCCTTCGGGACAGCCGCCGCTCAGCGCGGACGAGCAGGTCAACACCCAGGTCTACGAGAGGATCAGCCCCGGGGTTGTCAACATCACCTCCACCGTCGTCGAGTATGATTTTTTCTTTTCCCCCGTCGCACGGGAAGGGGCCACCGGAAGCGGCTGCGTTCTGGACCAGGACGGCAACGTGCTCACCAACTATCACGTCATCGATTCTGCGCAGAGCCTGGAAGTCGCGCTGCCGGATCACAGCAAATACCGGGCGACGGTCGTGGGCACCGACAAGCAAAACGACATCGCGGTGCTCCGGCTCAAGGGTGCCCCGCGCGAACGCCTTCACCCGGTGCCGCTCGGGGATTCGGCAAGCTTGAAGGTGGGGCAGAAGGTGCTCGCGCTCGGGAATCCCTTCCGGCTGCAGAACACGCTCACGGTCGGGATCATCAGTTCCCTCGGCCGCCGCATTCGCACCGAGGGAGGCGATCTGGTGGAAAACGTCATCCAGACGGACGCCGCCATCAATCCCGGCAATTCCGGCGGACCCCTCCTGAACACGGCCGGCGAGATGATCGGCATTAACACCTCGATTTTTACGACCAGCGGAGGCAACATCGGGATCGGCTTCGCCGTCCCCGTCAACACGGTCCGGCGCGTGGTAAACGAACTGCTCAAAGAGGGGCGGGTCGTGCGGCCTTGGATGGGGGTGGAGGGGTACGAAATCACCGAGGATCTCGCGTCGGCGCTGGACCTGCCGGTCCCCACGGGCATTCTCGTCGCGAAGGTCTACCGGGGGAGCTCGGCCGACGGCGCCGGCATACGCGGCGCCACCGACATCGCCATCCTCTACAACGAGCGCATCCTGATCGGCGGAGACATCATCACGCGTCTCGAGGGTAAGCCCATCTCTTCGATGGATGACTTGCGCCTCGCCCTGGAAGGAAGCAAACCGGGAGAGACGGTTCGGCTCACGGTCAACAGAGGCAAACGCCAGGTCGAAATCCCGGTGCCTCTGGTGGAAGCTCCGCGACAGCGCGGGCTTCGATTCTGAGCCCGGCGCCCTCCTCCCTTTCCTGACCGAGATATCCGTTGCATCGTGCCTGGAAGACCACGATCGCCATTGCCATCGCACTCTGGTGCTGCCCGCCCGCGGCAGCCCAGGACAAACCGGCAGACAACGGGCTGACCCGTATCGCCGAGGGCGTCTACGTCGATACGGCGGACCCCAACGGCAACGCCGTCAGCAACTCCGGCGTCGTGGTGCTGGAGCACTCGGTTGTGGTGTACGACACGCACTTCACACCGGAAGCCGGCCAGGCGCTGGCAAGCCGCATCCGCGCCGTCACCCCGAACCCGGTGCGCTATGTCGTGCTTGGCCACTTTCACCCCGATCACACACACGGTACCCAGGCCTTCGCTTCGGCGCCGCACGTGCTCAGCAGCAGTGCCACCCGAAGGGAAATGCTTCAGAAAGACATCCCCGCCATGAACCGTGCGGTCGCGACGACCGAAGCCCAGGTCGCAAAACTGAACAAGGAGATTGCGGCCCTTCGGGACCCGGCACAGCAGGAGGCACTTCGGCGGCAAGTGCGGGCGCGCGAGGATTTCCTGCAGCGCATGTCGCGCCTGAAAATCGTGCAGCCGTCGTTGACGGTCGACGACGCGCTCGCCATTGTCGAGGGGAAACGCCGGCTCGAGCTCCGGTATCTCGGGATGGGCCACACCGAGGGGGACCTGGTGCTGTACCTGCCGGAGGAGAAGGTCGTTTTCTGCGGCGACCTGTTCTTCAACAAGGCTCTCCCGAACACGCAGGACGGCAACCTGCTCGAATGGATGAAGACCCTGCCCGAGCTGCTGAAGCTCGACGCAGAGACATTCGTGCCGGGCCACGGCCCCGTGGGGACCCGGGAGGACGTGAAGAGTTTTCTTTCGTTCCTCGAGGAACTCAAACAGATGGTTGAGGCGGGAGTCAATCGCGGGGACAGCGTGGAGCAGCTGATCGGCGACTCCCACGTGCCCGCCCGGTCCGCCTCGTGGCAGTTTCAGAATTTCTTCCCCGCCAATCTGCAGAAGATGTACACGGAGCTGAAAGCGCTGCAGCTCGCCGCGCCGCCTGCGGACTCCGAAGGCGGGCGCAAGCCGGAGCGGGAGAGACCGAAACCGTGAGCCGCCTGCTGGTCACCGGCGCGAGCGGCTTGCTGGGACACAATCTCTGTCCCGCGCTCGGCACCCGACACGAGGTGGTCGCGGCCTACCTGACACACGAGCCCGCGGCACGGCCGGGAGTCATCCCCGCCCGCATGGATATCACGGATTCCCGGCAGGTGGACGAACTCCTGTGCGCCGCGCGACCCGACGCTGTCGTGCACGCCGCGGCGCTTTCACGACCCAACGAGTGCGAGCAGAACCCCGACGAGGCGCGCCGCGTCATCGTATCCGGCACCCGCAACGTGGCGGCCGCCTGCGCCCTGTACGGCTCGAGGCTCTTCTATATTTCGTCGGACCTGGTCTTTGACGGGACGAAAGGGAACTACACCGAAGAGGATGCGGTGCGGGGTGTGAGCGTGTACGCGGAGTGCAAGATACAGGCCGAGTCCATCGCACGGCAATCCGCGGCGACGGCCGTCGTGCTGCGCATCTCGGTTCTTTACGGGGTTGGGAGCCCGTCCAACCCGGGGTTTCTGGGAGACATCCTTCAGTCCTGGCGCACCGGGAGACCCATGGTCCTTTACACCGACCAGTTCCGCACGCCGACGTACGGGCCGGAAGTCGCGCGCGTCATCGACGCGCTGTTTGCTCTCCCGGGCTCGGGCGGCACGTACCATGTCGGCGGTGCGGAGCGGCTTTCGAGGTACGCATTCGGGTGCCTGGTCGCCGACATCGCCGGCGCGCCCCGCGGGCTCGTGCGGGCCGGAAGGATGCCGCGGGCGGCCGGTTCGGCCGCCCGCGGCGCCGACTGCTCGCTCGTCTCGGAAAAACTGCGCCTGCGCACCGGCATTGGACCGATGCGCTGCCGCGACGGCCTGGACATCCTGGCCCGCCAGGGACACCTCGCCTTGTGATCGGTCCGGTGCAACCGCAAAGCTCTCTGGAGTGCGGCGGCTCGACGCCGCTTTGAGGTCGGCGCCTGGGCGCCGACCCTTCGCAGCCGCCTGCCGGTCCAGCCAAACCCAGACAGCGGTGCCGAGGCACCGCACTCCATACTTTGGAGTGCGGCGGCTCGACGGGCTCGACCGGGCTCGTCGCCGCCGGCCGGACCAACTCCAATGCTGCCGAAACAGCGCTTCCTGTGCTAAGCTGAACCCCCATGAGTTCCGAAATCTCCATTTCGAAACCGGTCTGCCCGGCGTGTGGCGGTTCCGGCTGGGAGCACACGCCGGGAAGTCCGACCGTCCGGCGCTGCGGCTGCACGAATGCGGGGCGGATCGAGCGGCTGCTGGCGGAATCGCGCATTCCAAAGCGTTATGAGCACTGCGACATGGAATCATACATGCCGAACGATCCGTCGCAGAAAAAGGCGAAGTCCGACGTGAAGCGCTTCCTCGACCAGTACCCACTGATCGATGTCGGCCTGCTCTTCATGGGCGCCTGCGGGGTCGGCAAGACACACCTGGCGGTCTCCCTCCTTAAAGACGTGATCGTGGAAAAGGGCGACAGCGGCTTGTTTTACGACTTTCGCGACCTGCTGCGTGAGATCCAGGGGAGCTACAACTCGGTGTCGCAGTCGTCCGAGCTCGACATACTCCGGCCCGTCCTGGATGCGAACCTCCTGGTGCTCGACGAACTCGGCGCAAACAAGCCCACCGACTGGGTCCGCGACACGATTGCCCACATTATCAACTGCCGCTATAACGACAAGAAGCTCACGATTTTCACGTCGAATTACCTCGACACGCCGGCGCGCACCGGTGAGGAGAGCCTCACCGACCGGATCGGCGCCAGGCTGCGGTCACGCCTGTATGAGATGTGCAAGGTCGTGAAAATCGAAGGCAAAGACTTCCGCAAAGAGATCAAACAGGCCGGGTACCGATTCTGACGATGTCCGCCACCACCGATCACCTCACGGCCCTGGTAAAAGAAGAGACGTTCTATCTCGAACGCGTGCTGCAGGAAGTGCACAAGCGCATCGTGGGCCAGCAGCATCTGCTCGATGCGCTCATCACCGCGCTGCTCACCGGCGGGCACCTGCTGCTCGAGGGGGTGCCCGGGCTGGCCAAGACGCTCGCCGTCCGCAGCCTCGCGGAAGTCATCGATGTCGCCTTCCGCCGCATCCAGTTCACCCCGGACCTCCTGCCCGCCGATCTGATCGGCACCATGGTGTACAACCAGAAGACCGGCGATTTTGTTGCGCGCCAGGGGCCGGTGTTCACGAACCTCCTGCTCGCAGACGAGGTCAACCGTGCCCCGGCCAAGGTCCAGAGCGCCCTGCTCGAATGCATGCAGGAGCGGCAGGTGACGCTCGGCAACGAGACGTTCCGGCTGGGGGACCCCTTCATGGTGCTGGCCACCCAGAACCCGATAGAGCACGAGGGCACGTATCCGCTCCCCGAAGCCCAGATGGATCGTTTTCTCATGAAGGTCGTCCTGGGGTACCCGAACCGCAAGGACGAGCGGGAAATCATGAATCGGATCGCGTCGGGCGAAGCCGCCGAGGCGAACCTGTCGCTGGGGGAAGCCATACCCCTCAACAAGGTGCTGGTGCCCGAGAGGCTCCGGCGCATGCGACAGATCACGGCCGGCATCTACGTCGACGAACGCGTCAAGACCTACATCATCGACATCGTCTTCGCCACGCGCAATCCGGAAGAGCACAAGCTCGACCTGCGCCACCTCATCCGCTACGGGGCTTCGCCGCGGGCAAGCATCGGCATCCTCTGCGCGGCGCGGGCCCGCGCCTTCCTCTCCGGGCGAGGGTTCGTCATTCCGGACGACGTGAAGGCCGTCGCCCCCGACGTTCTGCGCCACCGCCTGCTGCTCACCTACGAGGCGGAAGCGGAGGGGATGAACGCACAACGCATCGTCGAGGCTATTCTGAACAAAGTACCGGCGCCGTAAACTCCGCCCATGACCCCAAAATCCGATGCGCGCCCGACGGTCGGGGAACTGGTGGTGCGTGCGCACCGCCTCCAGGTGAAGGCCCGCCATCTTGCCCTGGCGCAATTCGCCGGCCTGTACCGGAGCGCCTTTAAAGGGCAGGGGATGGAATTCGCGGACGTGCGCGAATACGCGACGGGGGACGAGATCCGTCTCATCGACTGGAACGTGTCCGCCCGCAGCCAGTCTCTGTACGTGAAGCGCATGGCCGAGGAGCGCGAGAGAAGCGTCCTCCTGGCCATGGACACCTCCGCATCCCTCGCGTTCGGCACGATCCGGAGAACGAAATTCGAGCTGGTGCAGGAACTCTCGGCGTTGCTCGCCCTCGCGTGCAGCTGCGGAGGGGACCGCGTCAGCCTGGCCCTCTTCCGGTCGAAGGTTGACGGTTTCATCCCGGCGGCGAAGGGGTGGACTCACACCGAGCGCATCGTCCGGGAGATCGCCTCCGCGCGGCCGCAGGGTCCCGCCCCTGACCTGGAGCCGTTTTGGGCTTTCGTCAACTCGGCCGTCGTGCCCCGAAGTCTTCTCTTCTTCCTGGCGGATTTTCAGGTCCCGCTGCGGCCGAGCAACGGCTTACTGGCCGCATGCCGCAAGCACCAGGTCATCGCGATCCTGGTCTCGGATCCGAGGGAGTGGTCCCTGCCGCCGGTGGGCCGCATCCGGGTGACCGACCCGGAGAGCGGCCGCAGGCGGCTGATCAACACCGGCCGGCAAGCAACGAGGGAGGCCTACGAGAAAAGCGCGAGCCAGGTGCGGGCGACCGTCACCAGGACGCTCGGCATGGCCGGCATCCAGTCCGTGGAACTCACGACCGGCGCGGACTATGAGGTGCCTTTGCGGCGGTTTCTGGAAGCGAGGATCGCTAGAACGGGATATCGTCGTCCGTGATGCTGCCTCCGGGATCCTGGAGCCCGGCGTCGGATTCCGGCCCCCGGGGCGGATAGGCTTGCGGCACGGCGCCCCCTGCATCCGCCCCGCCGCCTTCACCGCGGGGCCCCAGGAGGATCATCTGGCTGGCGATGACCTCGGTGGTGCGTCGTTTGTTACCGTCCTTGTCGTTCCACTCGCGGGTCTGCAGTCTCCCCTCGATATAGACCTGCCGCCCCTTGGCCAGGTAGCGCTTGCTGAGGTCGGCCAGCTTCTTCCACGCGACGACGTTGTGCCACTCCGTCCGATCCTGTTTCGTGCCGCTCTTGTCGGTCCACGATTCCGAGGTCGCAATGCTGAAATTGGCTACCGGCGTCCCATCCTGGGTGTAGCGGATTTCGGGGTCTCTGCCGAGATTCCCGATCAGGATGACCTTGTTGAGTGAACCCATAGCGATTACGCCTCCCGAACCGCAGCCTACTGCTTGCGCCGCGTCGCCGGCCGCGCCGGCTTGGACAGATCAATACCCAGGTTTTCCAGCTCGTTCTTGGCCAGCCCGGCTTCGGGACTGGACGCGTGCTTCAGCACGACCGTCTTGAGGTCTTCGATGGCGTTTTCCCGCTCCTTGATGGCCAGTTCGGCCTTGGCCCGTTTGAAGTACGCGCTCGCGACCTTGTCGCCCGAAGGGTAGTCGTTCATGACGCGCGTGAACGCCGCGATGGCTTGGGGATACTTGCCGGAGTTGTAGTACGCCTCACCGATATTGTACTGGGCGTCGTCGGCCTTCTCGCTGCTGGGATAACTTTTGATGAAGGCCGTGAATCCCTCGATCGCGAGGTCCAGGTTGCCCTGGACGAGGTCGTTGAACGCTTCGTTGTAAATGGTATCTGCCGAGAGCATCATCGTGCCGGGATCGGATCCCGCATTCTGGAACACCCTCTGGGTGATCGGCTTGGACTGGACCTTCAGCTCCGACACCTGCTGCGCGAGCGCGGATATGCGCGTGGCCGAGTCGTCGATTTTGGAGCTCAGGTTGCGGATCTCCTGCAGCAACGTCTGGGTGCCGGACCTGTCCCCCGACGATTGGTTCTCGAGGTTGGCCGAGATCGAGCCGAGGAGCTGGTTCGATTTCCCCACCTGGTCGTTGAGCTGGACCACCAGGCTCTTGAGCCCGTCGCTCTTCTCGTTGAAGCTTTTCTCCAGCAGACGGAGCTGGTTCGACAAAGCGAGGACGTCGTTCTGGAGGCGGAGAATTTCCTCTTTGGTTCCCGCCTGTGCCGAAGGCGAAAAGGCCGTCAGCGCCGCAACCAGGCAAATGAGGACTGCTTGCTTCATGGGGTCTCTCCTGCAGGAAATTGCATGCTTTATTGTTTCACAGGCAGGCAACGCCTTCAATCTGCAGTGCGCACGGAAACCGGAGAGGAGGGCCGGGATCCTCCTCTCCGGTTATAGACTGAGACCCGCAGAGGTCTAGCGCAGGACGAAATGCGCGCGGCGGTTTTTCTGCCAGCACTCTTCCGAGTGTTCCGTGCACACCTGGCGCTCCTCGCCGTAGCTGATGGTCTCGACGCGGTCTCCGCCGATACCCTGGCTGACCAGGACTTCCTTGGCGGCGTTCGCCCGCTTGTCGCCGAGGGCCAGGTTGTATTTCTCCGAGCCCCGCTCGTCGCAGTAACCTTCGACCGTAAACCGAAGCACGCTTCTTTCGCCGAGGGCGCGGGCGTTTTCCTGCAACACGGCGCGCGCGTCGTCGCGAATGTCGTATTTGTCGTAGTCGAAATAGATGTCGTGCACGCGGCTTTCGAAGAACTCGCTGTCGGAAATCGCCCGGGCCGGAGGAGGCTCCACGGCGGAAGGCGCGGTCACGGTGATGCGTGTCTCGGCGTTGGCCGTACCTCCCGGTCCGGTCGCCTTCGCGGTATACGTGGTGGAGTTGTTCGGGCTGATACTGCGGCTGCCCGACGCCTCCACGGTTCCGACGCCGCCGTCAATCGTCACGCTGGAAGCATTGCTGGTGTTCCAGGAGAGCGTGGCAGACTGTCCGCGCTCGATGGTCGACGGGGATGCGGAGAGAGAGATCGTGGGAGCCGGCGACACCGGTGCCGGAGGCGGAGCCTCGACCTTAGGGGCGGCAGGCGGAGGGGTGACCTTTTTCTTGCAGCCACTTCCGGTAACGGCCATGCCCACGAGAAGTACGGTCGCGACGGCCAGCGTAGACAGAGACTTGCTCATTTGAATTGGACCTCCTTCGAATCCTGAACGTGGTTTTTCACTGTTCGCGCAGTAAAAGGCGGTTCGCTGCTTTTCCTGATTCACGGCAGTCTGTTCCGTGGCGGAAGCGCCACTATAGCACAGCGGTCGGCAGGCCAGAGAAAAATCGACGCCGGCGGTGCCGAGGCACCGCACTCCACACTTTGGAGTGCGGCGGCTGGGCGCCGACCTCAATCCCTGCGCACATAGCCGCCCCACGCGGGGCTCGTATTGCTCCCCTGCGTGGTGATCATGCGCACCTCGGAGCCATCGGCGAGCATGATGAAGACTTGAGGGGTGCCGTTCCGGTTGGATTGGAACGTGATGTGCCGGCTGTCCGGGGCCCACGACGGGCTCTCGTTGCTGCCGCTGCCGCTGGTGGCCTGGAATAACTTGCCGCTGCCGACCTCGGCAAGGTAGATGTCGTAATTATCGGCGTTCCGCGGCTTCCAGTGAAAGGCCAGCCAGCGCCCGTCCGGCGACCAGGAGGGGGAATCCGCGTCGCCCCCCTCCTTGACGATGCGGCGCAGGTTGGCCCCGTCCTTGTCGCAAATGAAGACCTGTCCGGCACCCTCGCGGCTCGACACGAACGCGATCTGATTGGCCGACGGCGACCAGGTGGGCGACGTGTCGATGCCCGGGTGGTTGGTGATGTTGCGTCGGTCCGACCCGTCCAGCTTGGATATGAAAAGGTCCGTATCTCCGCGCGGGGTCCGCAGCGAGAAAACCAGCTCGGAGCCATCGGGGGAAATCGCGGGGGTCGAGGCGAAGGAATTGAACATCGGGAACGGGAGCCGCGACCCGTCCAGGAACGAGTGAATGTTGATTTCCCACTTGCCCGTGCGCGAGCTTATGAAGGCCAGCTTGGAATTGTCCGTCGACCAGGACGGGAACAGGTTCGTCGACCCGTTGTGCGTGAAGGCTCGCTCGGCGTTGCCGTCATAGTCCATCACATAGATTTCCTTCGCGGCCCCGCGTCGCGACGTGTAGGCGATTTTCGTCGAAGCGATCCCCCGCGACTGGCCGGCCGTCAGCTTGTAGACGATTTCGTCGGCCCAACGGTGGGCGATCGCGCGCACCTGGTCCGTGTCGCCCGAGATGCGCTGGCCAAAGCTCATCGTCCTCTGCTTCATGTCGAAAATGCGCAGCTCAGCCCGGAGAATGCCGCCGACGACATCGACCGTGCCCGCCGTCAGAAACGTCACCGCGAAGGGAAGCGACGTCCAGCTGTCATAGTTGAGGGTTTCCGGGGAGGTAATCGGCTGGGGCGGATAGAAGCTCTTGCCGGCCATCGTGAAATGCCCCGAAAACTTGAGGTCGTCCCAGAGCACCTGGTTGAACGTTTTCAGGGGCTCCGCGAGCTCGGCGGCGACCTCGGGGCGCTGCGGCTGGACGTCGGCAACCGCAAGGATCATCTCCTCGAGTGCCCGGGGCCGGATGACAATCTGGGACTCGGCCCGATCCGTAAGAAACAACGGCACGGTCAACGCGCATACCAGCACCGCGATCAACGATCTTCGTAACGACATCGCGCTCCTCGACACTCATCCTCACTGTGGGGGATGCACAAACTGCGCTATAAACTGAATCGGTCTGCCGCGCAACTCCGGGGGCGGGGCGGCAAGCGGGTTCGACGCCCGGATCGCCCGCTCGGCCGTCAGGTCCAGAGCGTCGTTGCCCGACGATTTCTCCTTCTGGATGTTATAGATGCTGCCGTCGGTGGCGATGAAAAAACTGTAGACCACCTCGACCCGGATCCCTACCGCAGGCCTGATCCAGTTCGAGCTGATCCGTGACTCGACCACGCGCGCGTACCATGAGTCCCCGATGCCCCCGGAGCCGGCCCCGATCGAAACGCCGATGCCGCCGCCGCGTCCGCCGCCGGAACCTCCCGCGAGCCCGCCGGTCCCTCCCGCGCCCGGCTGCGGCGCCGTCGGGATCACGTTCGTATTCTGAGCGGCGGGCAGCGGTTTTTGCGAGGGGTTGGGCGCAGTCGTTTCGGTCTTGCGCGGCTTTTTGGGCGCCACCGTGTCCGGCAGCGCCACCGCGTTCTTCGGCGGCTCCTCCTTCACCGCCGGCTTTTCTGCGGGAAGGGGCGGAGGCTGGGGCGTAAGAGAAGGCTTGATCATCCCGGCCCCACCGGACAGTTCGTCCGCAAGCCCGACGGCGAAAGAGTCCCCGCCCGCGCCGCCACCCGGCCCCGAGCCCAGCACGACCACTCCCGGCCTCGGCCACAGTGAGGGCAGGAAGACCAGGAGAAGGACCGCCGCGCAATGTATCCCGATCGACGCCAGCACGGTACGGCCGTAGCTTTCCCGGACCAGCGGAATGTCCAGCAGGGTTCCACGGCTCGAGTCCCGGGACATGGGGCTAATTTCTCCTGCGCGGCTCGGCGAAGGGCTTCGTCACAAGGCTTATCTCCGTGTAACCGGCTCGCCGGATCTCATCCATCACCGACACGATCGAATTCCATTTCACGTCCTTGTCCGCTCTCAGGTAGATCGTGTCCTTGGGCCCCTTCACGTCTCTCTTAAGATGCTCGGCGATGGTGGAAAAGTTTATGGCTTCGGAACCATAGTAAATCAGGCCTTCCCGGCTGATAGAGAGTACGATGCGCTCCTCGGGATTGGTCTCGACGACGTTGCGGGTCTCCGGCAGCTGGACGTTGATGCCGGTCTGAAGGATTGGGGCGGTGACCATGAAGATGATCAGCAGCACCAGCATCACGTCGACCATCGGGGTCACGTTGATCTCCGAGAGCGATGTCGCCGTGCGGCCCTGCTGAGTAGTGAACGCCATTACCCGAAGCTCCGCTCGATCAGGTTCATCAACTCGGCCGAGAAGTCGTCCATCTCAGCCCCTATTTCCTTGATCCTGTGCACAAGCTGATTGTACGCGATGACGGCGGGGATCGCGGCGAAAAGCCCGGCCGCCGTGGCCCATAACGCCTCGGAAATGCCGGGCGCCACCGCCTGGATGGAAGCCGTCTTCTCGAGCCCGAGCCCCTGGAAGGCCGAAATAATCCCCACCACTGTACCCAGCAGGCCGATAAAGGGCGTTACCGAGGCCGTGGTCGCAAGCCAGCTCAGGTTTTTTTCGAGCACCGACAGCTCGGCGGTCGATGCGCGCTGGAGCGAACGCTCGATGCCGTTCAGGCTGCGCTCCGTCAATATGACATGCCCGGGATTGGTGGACGTCGGCGCGGATCTGGCGTTGGCGGTCTGCAACTGTGCGTTCAGCTCCTGATAGGCGGCCGCAAATAATCCTGTTAAAGGAGTTCTAGGATAGTGCTCGCACCCCGTGCTGACCTCGCTCAGTCGCGGGCTCTTGCGGAAGAAAGAGACGAATGCATGGCTTTGACGCTCGATGGCCCGAAATGTCAGCCACTTGCGGACAATGATGGTCCATGAAAGGAGCGAAAAAAGCATCAGCAGGACCAGGATCGAGATCGCAAACGGGCTGCTGTGGGCCAATGCGGAGAAACTGCCCGCCATGGGCGCTTCGCCCTCGACGGCCTGCATCCAGACCATATTTAGAAGTATGATGGCGGTTCCCTCCCCAAGCCTGAATTGTTAGCTCTAAGATGCAGAAGTATCACAGCTTACGGCCCATGTCAAACATAATTAAGACCGCTTTATGCGGAATAGCCCATTGTGTTAGACTACATGCCCTGCTTTTCCCTCAACCGGGCACTCAACATGCTCAAATTACTGAGAATCCGAGATTTTGCGCTGATCCGCGAGCTCGACATCGAGTTCGGTCCGGGGTTGAACCTGCTCTCGGGCGAGACCGGATCGGGCAAATCGATCATCGTGGACTGCCTTGGACTGCTGGCCGGGGAGAGATCCTCCCAGGAGATGGTGCGTTCCGGGTGCGAGTCTGCCGTGCTCGAAGGCGCCTTCGTCCCGGCCTCGCAGGAAGAAATCGCCGCCCTGCTGCATGACGCCGGGATCGAGCCGGGCGACGACCTCCTGATCCGGCGCGAGATCTCCGCGAACGGTCGGAGCCGGATTTTTATCAACAACTGCCTGGCGACCCTTGGACTCCTGAAATCGGTGGGCGAGCGCCTGGCCGACATCCACGGCCAGCACGACCGGCAGGTCCTGCTTGAACTCCCCGCCCACCTGCAGTGGCTCGACCGCTTCGGGGGCAACCAGGAGGACGTGAAGAAGATCCGCGCCGTTTTTCGCAGCCTGCGCCAGGCCGCGGCACGCCAGGAATCGTTGAGAATCGACGAGCAGGAGCGCCTCCGTCGCATGGACGTCCTGCGGTTCCAATTGGAGGAGATCCGCCGGGCGGCCCTGCGCCAGGGTGAGAAGGAAGACCTCGAGTCGGAAAAGCGCATCCTCGCCAACCGCGAGCGGATCTATGGGCTGGCAACCGAGGCCTACGGCCTGCTCTACGAAAACGACCCGTCGATACTGGCACAGGCAAGCCGCCTGCTGAAGCTGCTCGAGGAACTCGGAGGCTTCGATCCGGCCTGGACCGATCGCACCGAGGCGCTGCGGGACCTGGTTTACAGGCTCGAGGACCTCTCCTACTCGGCGCGCGACTACACGGCCAATATCGACTTCACCCCCGGGCGGCTCGACGAGGTCGAACTGAGACTCGAAGAGCTCGACAAACTCTCCAGGAAATACGGCAGCACGATACCCGACATCATCGCCTACGGCGACGATTGTGCCCGTCGGCTCGACGAGCTGGCCTCCCGGGCCGAAACGCTGGAGTCCATCGGCGCGCAGGTGGAAGCGGAACGCCGCGCCTACGTTGATCTGGCGCGACGGCTTTCGGACAAGCGCCGCCGCGACGCGGCCCGCCTGGAACGCGAGATTCGCCGGGAGTTCCCGTCCCTTGCCTTGGAGAAGATGGAGCTCGCGGTCCGGTTCCACCCGCGGGAGCAGGACGAGCCCGACGGCCCCGTTCCCGCTTCCTATGGACCGAGCGGCCTGGACCGTGTAGAGTTCCTGATAGCCCCCAACCGCGGCGAGGAAATGAAGCCGCTCGCGAAAACCGCTTCCGGGGGTGAATTGTCCAGGATCATGCTGTCAATCCGGACCCTCTGCGGGGAGAGCGACACCGGCAGGACCCTCGTGTTCGACGAGGTGGATGCCGGGATCGGGGGCCGGGTCGCCGAGGCCGTCGGTCGACGTTTGCGCGCCGTCGCACGCGGTAACCAGGTCCTCTGCGTAACCCACCTGCCGCAGATTGCCGCTTTCGCGGACCGGCACTTCTGGGTGCGCAAGCACGCGGCGGGCGACCGCACCGAGGCAACGGCCGAAGTGCTCGAGGGCGTGCAACGCGTCGAGGAACTGGCGCGCATGCTGGGCGGGGAAGTCATTACGGAAACAACCAGGCGGCACGCGCGGGAAATGCTCGCGCACGCCGCAGTGAAGCACAACGGCACGCAGGACCCGGCATGAAGTACTTCATAGAAACCTTCGGCTGCCAGATGAACGAGCTCGACTCGGAAAAGATCGCCGGGGATTTCCAGCACGGCGGGATGGAAGCGGCCGCCGAACCGGCGCAGGCGGACGTGATCATCCTCAACACGTGCAGCATCCGCGAAAAAGCCGTGCAGAAAGTCTACGCCAGGTTGGGAGAGATCAAGCACCGGAAAGGGCCCGGAACCGATCTCGTCGTGGGCGTCGTCGGCTGCATGGCCCAACTGGAAGCCGAGTCCATCCTCGCGCGGGCGCCCTTCGTCAACATCATCGCCGGCCCGCAGAAAGGGCACGTGATGTCCGGCCTGGTCCACCAGAGCCTGCGGACCGGCGCCCCTGCCATCGACTTGCGGATGGACGACGACCCCGAACCGCTGGAAACAGGCCATGTGCTGCGGCAGAGCCCATGGAGCGCCGGCGTCACCATCAGCGAAGGCTGCAGCCGACAGTGCGCCTTCTGCGTCGTGCCGATGACGCGCGGCAGGGAACGAGACCGTGAAAGCGCGTCCATCATCCGCGAAGTCGAGGGGCTGGTCGCCGCCGGCTACATCGAGGTCGTGCTGCTGGGCCAGACGGTCAACTCTTACCGCGACCCGGAAGACCGGCGCTTCACTTTTGCCCGGCTCCTGCGGTGCCTCTCGGAGATCGACGGCCTCAAGCGGATCCGGTTTACCTCGCCGCACCCCAACGACTTCAGCGACGAGCTGCTCGAGGTCATGGTCGCATGCCCGCAGGTCTGCGATCAAATCCACCTGCCGGTGCAATCCGGGTCAACCCGTGTGCTCCGGGCCATGCGCAGGGGGTACACACGCGAGCGCTACCTGGCAACCATAGACAAGCTGCGGTCGGCCGCCCGCCCGATCGCGATCTCAAGCGATATCATCGTAGGCTTTCCCGGCGAGTCTGAAGCGGACTTTCAGGATACGCTCAGCCTCCTCGATCAGGTACAATACGATAGCGTCTTCTCCTTCAAGTACTCTCCGCGCCCCAACACGGCCGCCCTCACGATGGAAGGCGAGGTCGACGAGGAGGAGAAGGGAAGGAGGCTCAGGATCCTGCAGGAGAATCAAAAGCTGATTCAGTACAACAGGAACGCCGCCTACAAAGGTCGGGTCATGGAGGTGCTTGTCGAGGACAAGGCCCGCACCCGATTCTCCCTCGCAGGCCGCACCTCCAACAACAAGGTCGTGAATTTTGACGGGCCGGTGACTCTCATGGGACAACTCGTCCCGGTCGAGATAACCGGTTTCAGCTCAAACAGCCTCAAGGGTGTCTGGGCCCGATAAGATCGGAGGAATCATGAAGGAAATCGAATTCAAGATTAAGGGGCTGATGATGGATCCGCTGACCAACTCTCCGATCGTCGTGCTGCAGGACACGTCCAGCGACACGCTCCTGCCGATCTGGGTCGGCATCTTCGAGGCGAACGCCATCGCGCTGCAGATCGAGAAGGTCGACACGCCGAGTCCGATGACCCACGACCTGATCAAGGGACTGCTGAATCACCTCAATGCCCAGGTGACCAAGATCGTCGTGACGGAACTCAAGGACAACACTTTTTACGCCCTGATCTTTCTCGACGTCGCCGGGAAGGTGGTCACGGTCGATTCCCGGCCTTCGGACGCGATCGCACTGGCACTGAGGACCGACTCCCCGATTTTCGTCACGGACGAGGTCATCTCCAAATCCTCGAGTGCGGCCGCCTCGACCCTCTCCGCGGAACGCAGCTCGCCGGAAGACATCAAGCAGTGGCTGGAGAATCTCAACCCGGAAGATATGGGCAAATACAAGATGTAGCCCGCCGCGCAATTTGGAGTGCGGCGCCTCGGCGCCGCTTTTCGGGGTGGTAAGGGATCGGTAAGCATCGGCCCCAGGGCGGCGCCTAGGCGCCGCCCCGAAAGCGGCGTCGAGCCGCCGCACTTCCATGAGAAGGTCAGTATTGTCAATCAATCCCGACGTGGCGGGATTCTCCGATTTGGCGGGCAACGCCCGCCCTTCCGGAGGCGGGGCTGTCGGTGATCTGCACAACAGTCCCGTGTACAGCCTCTCTTACAGGTGCCCCGCGCCCAACCTCCTCTCCCATCCCGCTTTTCCAAGGGCGGCGAAAAAGCCCCCCAATACAGCCAGGGGCTTTTTCGCCGCCCAGTAAAATGCAAGCGATAAGGCCCCTGCAGGGAGTGTGCCAACCCGCTTTTTGGTTGGCGCACTCCCTGCTCGGGCCTTCAGCTTGCCTGCACGTGTCGTAACCATCGCTCGAGGAAGCACGGCCGGGGCCGCCGGCTGGTTCGCACTCCTGTGGTTGTCGATCGCTTCCGCCGGGTATGTTCGAGCCTATTTCCCGCCCGTCCGATTGCCCATGCTTCCATTCGCACTCTGTGTGAGCTTTCTTGTGAGCTCGGTGCATTCTGGGGTCCGTCAATTTTGGTGCTGCTATCTCCACATCGGTCTCAGGGTTGCCCCTGCCTGTGCGGCGTCGCAGTCACCATGTTCGGGATCGGTGGTGATCAGCTCTGTGTTCCCCCTCGGCAGCAATGCGTCAATTCACAATCGTGCGGCTTCCTCAAGCCGGTCAGCAGCTCAGTGCGCCGCCGCGGCTTCTACCAGTTCCAGGCGCTTACTGTTGCGCAACGGTTCGTAGACCTCGGCTGTGGCCCAGAGCCGATGCAACAGCACTCCCAGCTTCCGCGCCACAGCCACGACGGCCCGCTTCTTGGCGTTCTTCCCGCCCCGGGCTGCGAGTCTGAGCCCGTATCGCCGCAGGTCGCAGTCCTCCCCGAACGGTCCCAGAATGTACTGGGCGCTCCCCACCAGCAGACGCCGCAGCATCCGGTCGCCCGTTTTCGTGATCCGCAGTTGCGGCGTACTGTCTCCGGAATCGTACTGCTGCGGCACCAGCCCGAGGTAGGCCCCCACGTCCCGGCTCTTGGCAAATCGTGCCGGGTTTTCCAGCGTCAGCACGTACGCTAACGACGTCACCGCCCCGACCCCCTTCACCTGCCGGCACAGTTGCGTTTCCGGATAGGCCTCCGCGCACAGCCGCTCTACCTGCTTGTCGTACTCCTGGATCTGCTCCGTCATTTTCCCGATCTGCTCAAACATCGGAGCCAGTGCCTCCCGAAGTTCCTCCGGTACCCGCTCCCGCACCCGTTTGTGAAAAACCTCGGCGGAGCAGCTGGGCAACCGCTGCCCCGCCGACTTCACCGACCCCCGTATGCACGTGATCAGCTTCGTCCGCGAGCTCACCAGCGCGTCGCGCAACCGCAAAAACATCAGCCCCTGCCGTGCTTTCGCCCCCCGGTGTTGAATCGGGTACAGCAGTCTCGGATCCGCCTTCACCAGCCGGGCCAGCCTCTGGGCATCTACTTTGTCGTTCTTCCGGCGTCGCCGCTTCTTGCCCCCCTCCATCTTCCGAACGTTGGCGACATAAACTTCATGACCCAGTTCCTTCAATAACGCGTCCAGCCAGGGCGAATGGGTCCCGACTTCCATCGCCAACCGCGACTTCGGGATCAAGCGGAAGTACGCCTCGAACTCCTCCGCTGTCGTGGCCAGCTGCCCCGCTGCCGCTATCTCCCCGCTTTCGTCCAGAATGCAGTAGTGGGTCTGTCGATCACCCAGGTCCAGCCCGATGTAATACGCCGTGCCCCCAACCCCGCACTTGCCCGCTTGCGCCGAGTCCCCGAGCTTTTGCAGCAGTCTCGCCACACTCGATCGCAACAGCTTTGAAGTTCCCTCGGCCTGCTTGATCTCAGTTCCCTTAACGCTTCCCTTTGTCGTTCGAACCTTGGTAGTCTTCTTCATGTCGGTTGGCCTTTCTTCCTGTTAGAGGGTGAAAACATCAAGGTTAGCTTAACGGCGCACCTTGATCGAGAGGCCAACCGACCTTCTCATCTCATCTCCACAATTGGGGGCCGTCAAACCCACTTTGCGATTTTCAGGATGTCGCTGAGCACCCCGGCGGCAGTGACGCCGGCCCCCGCACCCGGCCCCTGGATGACGAGGGGGTGCTTATAGTAGCGTTGCGTCTGGAATACCAGGATGTTGTCCGGGCCGGCGAGCCTCCCGATCGGACTGTCCCGGGGCACCTGCTTCAAACCCACCGTGCAACCATCCTCCCCGATGTCTGTGATGTAGCGCAAGACGCAACCCTTCCCGGCGGCAGCCTTCGCTTCCTTTGCGATCAGCGGATCGGCCGTCGGTAGGCACTGCAGGAACTTCTCGATCGAAGCCAGCCGGAAAAACCGCGCGGGGAGCATCGCCTTGAGGTCCACCTGCTCCATTTCGAGGAAGATGCCGAGCTCGCGCGCAATGATCAGCGCCTTGCGGGCAACATCGCGGCCGCTCAGGTCGTCCCGGGGGTCGGGTTCCGTGTAACCCAGGGCGGAGGCCTCCGCGACGGCCTTGGAGAAGGGAACTCCCTCACCAATGCGGCTGCAGATAAACCCGAGGGTGCCGCTCAGGCACCCCTGGATGCGCACGATTCGGTCGCCCGTGTTCAACAGGTCCTGCAGCGTCGACAACAGCGGCAGCCCGGCGCCAAAAGTCGCCTCAAACTGGTAGTTCAGCCCCTTGCGCCGGCACAGGCGCCGCATCTCGAGATACTCGCGCAGGGAAGTCGTGAGCGGCTTCTTATTGGCCGTCACGAGGTGGAATCCCCGCCGCAACCCTTCGATGTGGGTCCCCGCCAGCTCGGCCCCGGTCGCATCCACCAGCACCACATCCGAGCGGTAGGTGGCGGCGATCCGGTCGAAGATCGCGCCGGACGTCGGGCGCGGTTCGGAGTTGGCGATATCGCCGAGCGGGGTACCGGATCCGAGCTGAGCGAGGGTCTCGTTCGGGATACCTGTAGGACAAAAATGTAGTATTTTAGAATTCGCCACACCAAGAACCTTAAGGTTTACTTTAAGACTCCGGGCCAGGTGCTCGCGGCTGTCGTGGATTTGTTTCAGGAGGGTGCGGCCGATGTTGCCGCAGCCGAAAACGAAAACGTTCAACTCGCGGGTCAGGCCGAAAGCCGTGTGGATGGCCTGTACGGCGTGACGGTCGTCTTTCTCGAGGATTGCGGCCGAGATGTTGAGTTCCGAGGATCCCTGGGCGATGGCGACGACGTTGACGCGGCATTTTCCCAGCGCCTCGAAGAACTTCCCGGAAGTGCCCGGGGTGCCGCGCATCCCGGCCCCGATAATGGAAACGATGCAGACGCCGCCGGTCAGTTGAATGTCGTCGATCTGGCGGCGTTCGATTTCGAGCCGGAACTCGCGCCGCAGGGCCTGGCGTCCCTGGTCCGCATCGGCCGCGGGGATCACCATGCAGATACTGTGCTCCGAAGAGGATTGGGAGATCATCATGACGCTGATGCCGTCCCGCGCCAGGACATCCAGGACCCTTGAGGAGACCCCGGGAATTCCGATCATGCCGTTGCCCTGGACGTTGAGCAGGGCCAGGTTCCGGACCGAGGTGACGGTTTTGACGCTGGGGGAGCGGGCGGCGCGGCTCGTGACGAGGGTCCCCTCGGCCGCGGAATTAAAGGTGTTCTTGATGCGGATGGGGATGCGGTGCAGGACGGCGGGGATCATCGTCTTCGGGTGCAGGACCTTGGCGCCAAAGTACGACATTTCCGCGGCTTCCTGGTAGCTGATGTGCGGCAGGACCCGGGCTTCGGCCACCAGGTTCGGATCGGCGGTCATGATGCCGTCCACGTCCGTGAAAATCCAGATTTCGCTGGCCCGCAGCGCGGCGCCGATGATCGAGGCCGAATAATCGGATCCGTTGCGCCCGAGGGTTGCCGGCTCGCCGCGGGAATCGCGGCAGATAAACCCGGCCACCACCGGCCGTTTGCCCTGTTCCAGGAGGGGCAGGAGGTGCGCCCGAGTCCGGCGCTCCGTCTCCGCTTGATCGACCACCCTCCCGGCCCCATTCAGGTCCGCGACGATCCAGTCCCGGGCATCCGAGTGGCAAAAGGCCGCGGAGCGGTCATGGAGCACCCGGGCAAGCATCCGCGACGAGAGTATCTCGCCGTAGGAAAGCAGCTTGTCCCGGGTGCGGCCGCTGAATTCGTGCAGCAGCGTGATCCCCTGGGTGATCGCCCGGATCTGGCTGAACTGCTCGGCCACGAAGCGGCGGATCCAGTCTCGGGAACCGTCGACGTCCGTCAACGAGCAGAAGACGTCCTCGTGCAGCGAGGCAAGCTCAACGAGGGCAGCCTCGACCCGCTTCGGCCTCCGCCGCAGCGAGTCCTCGCCGACGCAAAGCAACCGGTCGGTGATCCCGGCCATCGCGGAGACCACCGTGACGACCGGGCGCACCGCGCATTGCTCCCGGATGATATCCATCACCTTGCGAATCGAGTCCCGGTCGGCCATGGAAGAGCCGCCGAATTTCAAAACGACCAGCTTGCGATTTGGCATACGTCAGCCCGAAACCTTCCCGAATCGATCGAAACGATCCCATCAAAAGGGCAAATCCTACCACGAACCGCACCGCGCCGCGAAATAGGTGATCGAATGTCCTGCCGTTACCGGCTTGCCGGCGGGGAGGGGACACGGGCACCGCCGCCGCACGGCGGCTCCCCAGGTACAAGGGACCCAACTTCGTAGTTAACATAATGTTCGTTATCGGAAGTTGTCCATGCGACGGGTCGGTCTTTACGGGCCGGCTGCCGCTGTGCTAGTCTTCAGTCCGATGATGAAAATCGATAAGCTCCTGTACCGCGCGATCTTGCCGCCGTTTTTGATCGCTCTCGCGGTGCTTACGTTCGTGGTGTTTGTGCGCGAGTTCGGCCGCCTGTCTGAACTCCTTATCACCCGTAACGCCTCGGTTGCGACGATCGGGCTTATCGCCGCCGCCATCCTCCCCGGGATCCTGATCTTTTCGCTTCCCGCTGGCCTACCTGATCGGGTTGCTCATCGGCCTGAGCGGCCTTTCGGGCGAAAGCCAGATTGTCGCCCTGCGCGCCTGCGGCGTGCCGCTGCACCGGCTGCTGAAGCCGGTCCTGGCGGTGGCGGTCGCGGTCGGGGCGGTCACCTCGGTGCTCTCCCTGGTGGTGCTGCCCGAGGCCAACGACATCTTCTATAGCCTCAAGGACCGGATCAGCCTCCGACAGGCCACCGCGCAGATTCAACCGCGGGTCTTCAACGAGCAGTTCCCGAACGTCGTCTTTTACCTCGACGACCTGGCCGTGGACCGCCAGCACTGGTCGCGGGTCTTCCTGTCGGACAACTCCGACCCCAAGGCGCCCAGGACCGTCCTGGCGCGCGAAGGCACGTGGGTCACGGACTCCGCGGCGCTGCGGCTCCAGCTGCATCTCAGCGATGGGACGGTCTATCAGACCGACCCGACCAACCCGGCCAAGGACAACGTCAGTGTGTTTGCCACAACGGACATACCGATCGATCTGGTCTCCGGCGGCGGCTCGGGACCCGGCGCCGCCGCCGCCCAGCCGGCCCGTAAGGCTTTTGAAATGAGTACGGCGGAACTCTGGCACGGGTCGAGCGCCACCAATCGGGCTCAGCGGCTCGAGCAGCGCATCGAATTGCACCGGCGCGTGGCAATTCCCTTCTCCGTCATGGGCTTCTCGCTATTGGGCTTGACGCTCGGGATCAACACCAAGAAAGGGGGCAAAACATCCGGTTTCGTCCTGAGCCTGGGGCTCGTGGTCGTTTTCTACGCCCTGCTGATGAACGGCCTCCGGCTCGCCTCGGTCGAAAAACTCCCGCCCTGGATCGGTGCCTGGAGCGCCAACGTCCTGCTTTCGGCACTCGGGTGTGTCCTGCTGGCCAGCGCGGAACGGGGAAACTGGCTCAGCCGATGGGTCTCTTCGTGGGGGTGGAAGTCGAGATTCGGCCCCGTCAGCCGCCAGCTGCACCTGGAGGCCGCACGCCAACGCATCCAGCAGTTCGACGATGCCGTCGTGAGCAACACGATCCGCATCGCCCAGATCAGTTTTCCAAAGGTCCTGGACGTTTATATCTCGCGCGGTTTCCTGCAGTACTTCCTCTGGTCGACCGTCGTCTGCGGAGTGCTGTTTGTCGTGCTCACGCTTTTCGACCTGCTGGACGACATCATCCGCAACCGGATCGGCATCTTCTATGTAATCAATTATTTCGTGTTCCTCACCCCCCAAATCCTGATGCTGATCATCCCGATGGCCGTGCTTCTGGCCATCCTGATCCACTTCGGTATCCTCGAGAAACACTCCGAAGTCACCGCCCTCAAGGCGGGCGGCTGGAGCCTGTACCGCATAGCCCTGCCGGTGTTCATCATGTCCTCCGGCGTTTGCGTCACCCTGTACCTGGTGCAGGACTACGTTCTGCCCTACGCAAACATCCGCCAGGACAGCATCCGCAACATCATCAAGGGAAGGCCGCCGCAAACGTCGATGCGACCCCAGCGCAAGTGGATCTTCGGCGAGTCCAACCGCATCTTCAACTACGACTACTACGACGCCAGCCAGAACCGGTTCGTGAAGCTGAATGTCTTTGAGGCCGACCTGCACGGGCTGAAGATTCTGCGCCGCATCCACGCGTCGCTCGCCACCATCGACGCCAACGGTAAATGGCGCCTCCAGGACGGGTGGGTCCGCGACTTCGAGCCCACGACCAACGGGTTCCGCCGTTTCGACTCGCAGGTTTTCGAATTCCCGGAGCAACCGAGCTACTTCCAAAAGGAGATCTTCGAGCCCAAGGAGTCTTCGAAGCTCTCTTATTTCGAGCTAAAGGACTACATTGAGTATCTGAAGAAATCAGGCTATAACGCTACTGAATTACAGGTAGAGCTTTACAAGAAGATATCGTTTCCCCTGAGCTGCGTGGTCATGGCGCTGCTCGGGGTGCCGTTTTCTTTTTCGATGGGAAAAAAGGGGGCGTTCTACGGCATCACGCTGAGCATCCTGATCGCGATGTCGTACTGGGGGATTTTCAGTGTCTTCGAACAACTGGGGGCCTACGGCTTTCTGATCCCGCTCCTGGCTGCCTGGGCCCCCAACCTGCTTTTTGCTTCCGCCGGCCTCGCGCTTCTCTTCACGATCCGTACCTGAGTTTACGATGGGCCGCCTCTGGCGATCCTACGAATCTCAAACGACCTGAAAGCGGAAGATAGCGGGGGCTGTGTCACTGTGCCAGGAAGGGCGGCGCCGAGGCGCCGCCGGGAAGCGGCGTCAAGCCGCCGCACTCCAAAGTTTCGCTGGGGGGTGTCACTGGCGCCGCTGGCTAGGTTCCCTCCGACCAGCTGTTGAGATAGGTCGTCTGCTCGGCGGTGAGCGAGTCGATGTCGTGGCGCATCGCTTTCAGCTTGAGCCGGGCCACCTGCTGGTCGATATCCGAAGGTACCGGGTAGACCTGGTTCCGGAGCTGGGCGTGGCTCTTGACGAGGTACTCGACCGACAGGGCCTGGTTGGCGAAGGACATGTCCATGACGGAAGCCGGGTGCCCCTCGGCGGCGGCGAGATTGATGAGCCGCCCGTCGCCGAGCAGATAGATCTTCTTGCCGTTGACGACAAACTCCTCGACGAAATCCCTGACGATGCGGCGCGAGCTGCTGAGCGCCTCGAGCGCGGGGATGTCGATTTCGACGTTGAAGTGTCCGGAGTTGGCCAGGATGGCGCCGTTGGGCAACGCGAGGAAGTGCTCCTTGCGGATGACGCTCTTGTTGCCCGTGACCGTGACGAATAGCTGCCCGATTTTCGCGGCTTCGGCCATGGGCATCACCCGGTAGCCGTCCATGACGGCTTCCAGGGCACGCACGGCGTTGACCTCGGTGACAATGACGTCGGCGCCAAGCCCTCGAGCCCTCATTGCGACGCCGCGCCCGCACCACCCATAACCGCTGACCACCACGCGCAGCCCCGCGAGCAGCACATTCGTCGCGCGCAGGATCCCGTCCACCGTCGATTGCCCGGTGCCGTAACGATTGTCGAACATGTGCTTGGTGTCGGCATCGTTGACGGAAATGACGGGGAATTTCAGGACTCCGTCCGTCGCCATGCTGCGCAGTCGGATCACGCCCGTCGTGGTCTCTTCGGTGCCGCCGATGACGTCCGGGATCAGCTCCTTGCGTTCGGTCAGGATGGTCGTGACGAGATCCGCGCCGTCGTCCATCGTGATCTGCGGCTTGTGGCCGAGTGCGGCGAGGATGTGGCTGTAATAGGTCTTGTTGTCCTCCCCCTTGATGGCGAACGTCGGGATGCCGTACTCCTTTACGAGCGCGGCGGAGACGTCGTCCTGGGTGCTCAGGGGATTCGATGCGCACACGACCGTCTGCGCGCCGCCATCGCGCAGCGTCATGGCGAGGTTCGCCGTTTCCGTGGTGACGTGCAGGCAGGCGGAGATCCGGACGCCCTGCAGGGGCTGCTCGCGGTGGAACCGTTCACGGATCTGCTGCAGCACCGGCATGAACTGCTGCGCCCACTCGAT
This sequence comes from uncultured Acidobacteriota bacterium, assembly GCA_963773605.1. Lineage (GTDB taxonomy): Bacteria > Acidobacteriota > UBA6911 > UBA6911 > UBA6911 > CAVZBT01. Next base: position 338,546 of record CAVZBT010000012.1, on the reverse strand, counting down.
GCGGTCCTTCCCCTTGTCCGAAAGGGCAAGGTCCTTCACGTCGTATTGCATTTCGTCCCCTGTCAGTGCGCGATGGAGGTGGTGGACTGGAGCCCCGCGGCCGACGCCAGTTCGTGCGCGCGATCGGTCCTCTCCCAGGTGAACTCGGGTTCGTTGCGGCCGAAGTGCCCGTACGCTGCGGTCTTCTTGTAGATGGGGCGCCGCAGGTCGAGCGTCCGGATAATGCCGCGTGGCGTCAGGTCGAAGCCGTCACGGAGAATCCCCTGGATCCTCTCCTCGGGGATCCGGCTGGTGCCGAACGTGTTCACCATGACCGACACCGGCTCCGCCACGCCGATGGCGTAGGCCAGCTGGATTTCGGCGCGGTCCGCGATCCCCGAGGCCACGAGGTTCTTGGCCAGGTAGCGGGCCATGTAGGAGGCGCTCCGGTCGACCTTCGACGGGTCCTTCCCGGAAAAGGCGCCGCCCCCGTGGTGCCCGTAGCCGCCGTAGGTGTCGACGATGATCTTGCGTCCCGTCAGGCCGCAGTCGCCCTGCGGGCCGCCGGTGACGAAGCGGCCGGTCGGATTGATGTGGTACTTCGTCGAGCCGTCCCTCAGGCTTTCCGGGATCACGGGATAGATCACGTGCTCGAGCACATCCCTGCGTATCTGCTCTATGGACACCTTGTTGCTGTGTTGCGAAGACACCACGATGGTGTCGACCTTGACCGGGGTATAGCCTTCGTAGGCGATGGTCACCTGCGACTTACCGTCCGGGCGCACCCAGTCGAGGATGCCCTGCTTGCGGACCTCGGCGAGGCGGCGCGTGAGCTTGTGGGCAAGCAGGATGGCCATCGGCATGTATTCCGGGGACTCGTTGCAGGCGAAGCCGAACATCAACCCCTGGTCGCCTGCGCCACCGGTGTCCACGCCCATCGCGATGTCCGGCGATTGTTCGTCTATGGACGAGATCACCGCGCACGTGTCGCAGTCGAACCCGAATTTGGCCCGGGTGTAACCGACGTCCCGGATCGTCTCGCGCACGACCTTCGGGAAGTCGACATAGCAACTGGTCGTGATTTCCCCCGCGATGACCGTGAGACCGGTCGTGACGAGCGTTTCGCACGCGACGCGCCCCGCCGGATCTTGCGCCATGATCGCGTCGAGTACGGCGTCCGAGATCTGATCCGCGATCTTGTCCGGGTGCCCTTCGGTGACTGACTCTGAAGTAAAGAGATACCTGCTGCGTCCTGCCACGCCTCGTCCTCCCCTGTAGGATTGAAAACCGAACCGCAAAAAGCCCATGACTTTTAGCACAGCGATAGGGGGGAGTCAATCAATTGCGCTCCGGCGGTTCCGGGTTGCGCGGGGGGGAGTGCACCGCCCTGCCGCGGGCGCAGGTTAAGACCGCGGGTGATAGCGGCTGTAGATTTGTTTCAGGCGTTCCCGGGTGACGTGGGTGTAGATCTGGGTCGTCGAAATATCGGAGTGCCCGAGCATCACCTGGACCGACCGGAGATCGGCACCGTTTTCCAGCAGGTGGGTCGCAAACGAGTGCCGCAGCACGTGGGGCGTAATGCGCGCCGTGATGCCCGCGCTGCGCCCATGACGCCGGATCGTCTTCCAGAACGCCTGGCGCGTCATGCGGGTCGCGGACCGGGAAAGGAAGAGGTAATTGCTCTTTCTTCCCTTCAGCAGCTGCAGTCTGCCCGACCGCAGATAGTCGCGCACGCAGGCGACCGCGGTTTCCCCGATGGGGACCACGCGTTCCTTGCTCCCCTTCCCGACACAGGTGACCAATCCGAGGTCCAGCTCCACCTGGGCGATGGTGAGTCCGACGAGCTCGCTGACCCGCAGCCCCGAGGCGTACAGGACTTCCAGCATCGCCTTGTCCCTGCAGCCCGCTGCCTTCGAGCAGTCGGGTACCGCCAGCAGCCGCTCCACGTCCGCCCGGCCGAGAAACCGCGGCAGCGGCTTCAGGGCACGGGGCACGGACAGGTGCTCGGTCGGGTCGCCGGCGACGACCCGGTGCGTCAGCAGGAAACGGAAGAAGGCCCGCGCGGCGGAAATGGCGCGCGCCACGGAGCGGGCGGAAATTCCCTGCAGGTGCAGCTGCTGGATCCACGCCGCCAGCGCGTCCTGATCGAGCCGGGGGAGCGGTGTGTCAAGCCTCTCCGAGTACTCTTTCAATTTTCGCACATCCGTGGCATAGGCAGCGACGGAGTTGGGGGACAAGCCCTTTTCGACCCGCAGATAGACGGTGAACTCGCCCACCCAGTCCCTGGTCACGCCCCTCTCCTCGCGAGCTTGCGTCGAATCATGCCGGCCACGTCGGCGGCTTCATCCACTTTGAAGAAGTACAACAGGGGGAGGATCACCGCCATCGCGGCGGCGATGGCGGATCCTAGGTCGACGGCGAGCGCCCAATGCGACGCCTGGCCGAAGACGAACTCGGCGGCGTGGAAAACCAGGGCCGCAACCACACCCATGATCATGGAAGCGAGCGCGATGCGGCAGTACACGGACAGGCTGCGCCACTGCCATGGGTCGGCGCTGGTCCGGCGGGCGAGCGCCTTCAGGAGGAGACCGAAATTGAGCCACGAAGCCATGGCGGTCGCGAGGGCGAGCCCGAGGTACTGCATGCGCCAGACGAGGGCGAAGTTGACGGCGATCTTGACCGCGACCGTCAGCATGCTCGCGCGCACCGGCGTGCGGGTGTCGTCCAGGGCGTAAAACGTCGGGACGAGGATCTTGACTGCCGAGTAGGCGAAAAGCGCCAGCGCGTAATACAGCAGCACACGGCTGGTTTGGAGCGTGTCGTGCGCGAGAAACGAGCCGCGTTCGTACAGCAGGCGGACGATCTCGGCGCGAAAAAGGATGAGACCGACCGTCGCCGGGAACGTCAGGCAGGCCGCCAGCCGCAGGCTGGACGACACCGTGCCGCGCAGCTTCCCCATCGAGTTCTGTGCCGCGTGCAGCGAGACGGTCGCCGTGGTCGCGGTCGCGATGGCCACCCCGAAGACGCCGATCGGCAGCTGCATCAGCCGGAACGCGTAGTTCAGCCATGAAACGGGCCCGTTGCCGAAACGGGAGGCAAGCTGGTTATCCACCGTGATGTTGATCTGGGTCGCGGAGAGGCCGATCACCGCGGGCAGCATGAGCCGGGCGATGTGGCGCAGACCCGGATCGCTGAAGTCCACGGCGAGTTTGTACCGGAAGCCCGCACGGTAGGCCGAGGGAACCTGCACGAGGAACTGGCTGAGGCCCCCCGCCAGCGCCCCGATGGCCATCGAAATGATCGGTTCGAGCCCCCAGCGCGGCATGAAGGGGGACAAGAAGATACCCGCCAGGATACAGCAGACGTTGAACGCCGACGGGGCCATGGCGGGGAGGAAGAACGATCCGCACGCGTTCAGCATCCCCATCGCCACGGCCGCCAGCCCAACGCACAGCAAAAACGGCGACATGATCTTCGTCATCTCGACCGTGAGCGCGAATTTCTCAGGGATCGCTGCGTAGCCGGCCGCCAGCAGGTAAACGAACCCTCTGGCGCCGAAGTAGATCACCAGCGTCACCCCTCCAAGAATCACGGCGAGGGCATTGATCACCCGGTTGGCGAGCAACCAGGCCTCCGAGCGCCCGGCCTGGGTGAGATAGCGGACGAACGTCGGCACAAATGCCGAACTCAGCGCGCCTTCGGCAAACAGATCCCGCAGCAGGTTGGGAATCCGGTAGGCCACGTTGAAGGCGTCCGTGTACATCCCGGCCCCGAAATAGCGTGCCATGACCATTTCGCGCAATACGCCGAGAACGCGACTGACCATGGTGGCGACGCTCACGGACCCGGCGGCGCCTGCGACGCTACGCCGCAGCGGGCGGTTTTCCGCTGCGGGAGTTTCATCAATCGGAGTGGACATCGCGCCGCAGCGTCTCCTTGACTGGCATGGCCCCCTATACTACCATAGCCGTTTCCATGCGGCAAAAACCCTTGATTATCCTATAACTTATCGAAAGGGAGGCGCGGCCGGGCCTGCCGCCGCTTCGGGTCCGCTCCGCAAGCCATGAAACTCTCTGAAATCGCCCGCAAGCTCGGCTGCGAAATGACCGCCGAGGGCGACCTCGAGATCCTGCGCGTCGCCGGGATCGAGGAAGCCGGCCCGGGAGACCTCACCTTCGTTTCCAACCGCAAGTATGTGCGCCACATAAAAGACACGCGCGCGTCGGCCATCATCCTTGGTCGCGACATGCCGCCCGTACCGATCCCGAGTCTGCGCACCGCTAACCCCTACCTGACCTTCGCACGGGCCCTCGAGCTGTTCTTCGACCCGATACTCCCCGACCCGGGGATTCATCCCACGGCGGTGGTGGCCCCCGACGCGCAGGTGGGCCCCGGGGCGAGCATCGGGGCCTGCGCGGTCATCGGCAGCCGGTGCGTCCTGGGCGCCGGGGTCGTCGTATACCCCCACGCGGTGGTCTACCCCGAGGCGCGGATCGGGGATGGCACCATATTGCACGCCCACTCGGTGGTGCGCGAGCGGTGCGAGTTGGGGCGGCGGGTCATCCTTCAGAACGGCGCAATCATCGGCAGCGACGGGTTCGGCTTCGCCCCGATGAACGACGGGAGCTACTACAAGATCGTGCAGACGGGCCGGGTACTGGTGGAGGACGACGTGGAAATCGGCGCCAACACCACCATCGATCGCGCCGCTGTCGGTGACAGCATCATCGGCAAAGGCGCCAAGCTCGATAATCTGGTCCAGATCGGTCACGGCTCCCGGGTAGGGGAAAATTCCGTGCTCGCGGCCCAGGTGGGCATCGCCGGGTCGACGCGCGTGGGCCGGAATGTCAAACTCGGCGGCCAGGTCGGCCTGGCGGGCCACATGGAGGTCGGCGACGACGCCATTGTCACGGCGCAGAGCGGCGCCGCCCACGACATTCCGGCCGGGGCCGTCGTGTCGGGATCGCCCGTGATCGACAACGGCGTGTGGCTGCGTGCCGTGGCCGCCTTCGGGCGGCTTCCGGAGCTCGTCAAACGTGTCCGTGAACTCGAAAGGCAACTGGAGCGGCTTACCCGGGGCGCGGCGGGTTGAAAAAATCGCTGATGATCCGTTCCGCGGCGCCGATATGACACTTGGCTATTCGAGAAGCTGACTTTCAGTCCGTGCCCGCCCCCCCCGGCTCCCGCCGCGGTGGCGCGGGCACGGGCTGAGAGATTCCTGCCGTCCCATCCCCAACATCGAAATCGTGTGTGGCACCCGAAAAACCAAAGCCAGCCAGATTGTGGAATGCGGCTCGACGACGCCGCGTTTCGAGATTGCAGGGCGGGTGCCGCGATGTTTGCGAATCGGGCTGGCGCCCAGGCGCCGAGCATTTCGGCCGTAGGACGCAAGCGAAAGCGGCGTCGAGCCGCCGCACTCCAAATTGCGCTGTTCGACCACGGCTCACGTAGTTCGGGTGCGATCGTATCGCCCGTTTTCCTTGACAATTGGGCCCGTTTTCAAGTATTCGATTAGGTTTACATCACTGCGGTGCACTGTATTGCCATTCTCTTTCTCGTAGTGGCTTTAGCCTTTCGATGATGCTGAACTAATCCTGGAGACCATATAGATGCCAAAGAAATACGTTTATTTGTTTGCAGACGGTAAGGCCGACGGCAACGGTGAAATGAAAGACCTGCTGGGCGGCAAAGGCGCCGGCCTGGCGGAAATGACGAATGCCGCCCTGCCCGTTCCTCCCGGCTTCACGATCACGACCGAAGCCTGCAACGCCTACTACGAATCGGGGGCGAAGTTCCCCGAGGGCATGTGGGAGGAAGTGCTGCAGGCAATGAAGAATGTCGAGCAGGCCACGGGCAAGAAGTTCGGCGATCCCCGGAATCCGCTGCTTGTCTCCGTCCGGTCTGGCGCCAAGTTCTCGATGCCCGGCATGATGGACACGGTCCTGAATCTCGGGCTGAACGAGAAGACGCTGCAGGGCATCGCGGAGCTGACCGCGAATGACCGCTTCGCCTTCGATGCCTACCGCCGTTTCATCCAGATGTTCGGCAAAATCGTACTCGGCATCGACGCCGAACTTTTCGAGCACGTCCTCAGTGAGACCAAGCGCAAGAAGCGCGTGAAGCTGGACACGGACCTGACGGCCGACGACCTCAAGGGCGTGTGCGACGAGTTCAAAAAGATCATCCGTAACGAGAGGGGCGCCGACTTCCCGACGGATCCGTACCAGCAGCTGGAAGAGTCCATCAAGGCCGTGTTCCGCTCGTGGAACGGCGACCGCGCCATCGCCTACCGCAGGCGCGAGAAAATTCCCGACAACCTCGGCACCGCCGTCAACATCGTCACCATGGTGTTTGGCAACATGGGGAACGACTCCGGCACGGGCGTGGCGTTCACACGCAACCCCGCGACCGGTGAGAAGGCTCTCTTCGGCGACTACCTGGCCAACGCGCAGGGCGAAGATGTGGTCGCGGGCATTCGCACCCCCAAGCACATCGACGAACTCAAGCAGGACATGCCCGAGATCTACGAACAGTTCGCGAAGGTGGCCGAGAAGCTCGAACGGCACTATCACGATATGCAGGACCTGGAGTTCACCGTCGAGCGCGGGAAACTCTGGATGCTGCAGACCCGCAACGGCAAGCGCACCGGCCCGGCCGCCGTCCGCATCGCCGTCGAGATGGTCGAGGAGGGACTGATCGATGAGAAGACCGCCGTGCTGCGCATCCCGGCGGGAGACCTCGACCAGCTGCTGCACAAGATGGTCGATCCCAAGGCCAAGTTGAAGGTACTGGCCACGGGCGTCAACGCCAGCCCGGGCGCGGCCGCAGGGCGCGTCGTCTTCACGCCGCAGGAGGCCGAGGCGTGGAAGGAGAAAGGCGAGAAGGTGATCCTGGTCCGGCGCGAGACTTCCCCCGAGGACGTCCGCGGCATGGATGCGGCGCAGGCGATCCTCACGTCGACGGGCGGTCCGACCAGTCACGCCGCGGTTGTGGCGCGCGGCTGGGGCAAGCCCTGCATCGTGGGCGCCGGCGATGTCGCCATCAACTATGCCAAGAATGAGTTCACGGTCAACGGCACGGCCGTGCGCCGCGGCGACTGGATCACGGTCGACGGCACCTCCGGCCAGGTCATCGCGGGCCAGGCGCCCCTGATCGACCCCGAGCTGGGCAACGACTTCCGCCAGCTGATGGAGTGGGCCGACAGGTACCGCACCCTGAAAGTGCGCACCAACGCCGACACCCCGAACGACGCCTCAAAGGCGCGCCAGTTCGGGGCGGAAGGCATCGGGCTCTGCCGCACCGAGCACATGTTCTTCGAGGGCAACCGCATCGACCTTATGCGCCAGATGATCCTCGGATCGCTCGACTACAAGCGGTATGAGCGCGAGCTCAAGGGGGTGGAGGCCGACCTGGCCCGCGCGGGTTCGCCCAAGAAACGCAAGGAGCTGACCGAGCTGCGCAAGAAGCTCAAGGCCCAGGCGGAAGAGCCGAAACGGCTCTATCGCGGTGGCCTGACCGAACTGCTCAAGCTGCAGCGCAAGGACTTCGAAGGGATCTTCAAGGCGATGGACGGCCTGCCGGTGACCATCCGGACGCTCGACCCGCCGCTGCACGAGTTCCTGCCCCACACCGAGGAAGACACCCGGAAGCTGGCCCGCAAGCTGAAAGTGCGGCCGCAGCAGCTCTGGGACCGCGTCCAGTCCCTGCACGAGGCGAACCCGATGCTGGGCCACCGCGGCTGCCGGCTGGGCGTCGTCTTCCCGGAGATCACCGAGATGCAGGCCCGCGCGATCTTCGAGGCCGCGGCCGCCATGCAGAAGAAGGGGATCAAGGTCCTGCCCGAAGTCATGATCCCGCTGGTCAGCGACGTGACCGAGCTCAAACTGCAGGCGGACGTCGTTCGTCGGGTCGCCCAGGAGGTTTTCGACAAAACCCAGCAGAAGTTCGACTACCTCGTCGGCACCATGATCGAGCTGCCGCGCGCCGCCCTGACCGCCGACAAGATCGCGGGGGTGGCCGAATTCTTCTCGTTCGGCACCAACGATCTCACCCAGACGACCTACGGCATCTCGCGCGACGACTCCGGCAAGTTCCTCCCGTTCTACATCGAGAACCGGATCTTCAAGGATGATCCGTTCCAGGTGCTGGACCAGGAGGGCGTCGGGCAACTCGTGCAGATTGCCACCGAGCGCGGCCGCAAGACCCGCCCGAACCTGAAGGTCGGGATCTGCGGCGAACACGGCGGCGAGCCCTCCTCGGTTGGCTTCTGCCACCGCGTCGGTCTCAATTACGTGTCCTGCTCGCCCTTCCGGGTGCCCATCGCCCGCCTTGCAGCTGCGCAGGCGGCTCTGGGTTCCCGCCAGACCATCTCGCACACAGCATGATCGTGCTCCGGGGGCGGCGGCTCTCGCCGCCGCCCCCGCTTTACGCAGCCACCTCTGCTTCGCCTCTTCCCGGAACCCGCACCATGAAAATGGACAAACTGATCTCCCTCTGCAAACGCCGCGGATTTCTCTTCCAGTCGAGCGAAATCTACGGGGGGCTCAACGGGTTTTGGGACTATGGCCCCCTGGGGGTGGAGCTCAAGAGGAATGTAAAGGACGCCTGGTGGCGGGACATGGTCTCGGGCCATGACGACCTCGCGGCCCCCGCCGGCGCACCCGAACCGTACGAAATGGTCGGGCTCGACACGACCATCATCGTGCACCCGCAGGTGTGGAAGTGCTCGGGGCACTTCGACCTGTTTGTCGACAAGATGGTGGATTGCCGCGAATCGAAGAAACGCTACCGCTACGACCAGGTGCCGGGACGCTGGGTGGAGGCGAAGGGGCAACGGGTCTTCATCTGCACGTTCGCCGAGGAGGACCTCGAGGCGGATATCGAGCGCCGGGCCCTCAAGTTCTTCAACCTGCGCGCCAAGGATGCGGCCGTTCTGGCGTGGGCGGGCCCGCTGGTCTACCTCTCGACCATGGAGGTGAGCGACTACGACAAGGTGCTGGGGCCGGATGCGAAGACCGTCGGCACCCTGACCCCTCCCCGCGACTTCAATCTCATGTTCAAGACGTATGTCGGCGCCCTCTCCGGCGAGGAAGGCGCGGCCTATCTCCGCCCGGAGACCGCGCAGGGCATATTCGTGAACTTCCGAAACGTCCTCGATAGCACCCGCGTGCGCGTGCCGTTCGGCATCGCGCAGATGGGGAAGAGTTTTCGCAACGAAATCACCCCCCGCAACTTCACCTATCGGTCGCGCGAGTTCGAACAGATGGAAATCGAGTTCTTCTGCCACCCGAGCTCCTCGCCCGGCTGGTACCGGTACTGGCGTGACCGGCGTCTGAAGTGGTACATGGACCTTGGGCTGGCGGGCGACCGCCTGCGGCTGCGCGAGCACGACAAGGACGAACTCAGCCACTATTCCTGTGGCACCTCGGACATCGAATACGCGTTTCCGTTCCTGCCGGGGGGCGAGTTCGGAGAACTGGAGGGCGTCGCCCACCGCGGCGACTTCGATCTGCGCAGCCACATGGAAGGCAAACTGGTCGCCAGCGACGGGCGGCTCGTGGTCGAACTGGGTCCCGACGGCAAGCCGAAGTGGAAGGGTTCCGGGAAAGATCTCTCCTACCGCGACGACATCACCAACGAGAGATACGTGCCGCACGTGATCGAGCCTTCGGCCGGCGCCGACAGGGCGACACTCGCCTTTCTGTGCGAGGCGTACCACGAAGACCAGGCTCCCGACGAGCACGGCGTCATGCAGAGCCGCGTCGTGATGCGGCTGCACCCGAGGATTGCGCCGATCAAGGCCGCGGTTTTCCCGCTCGTGAAGAAGGAAGGCATGCCGGAGATAGCTCAGCGCATCTACCGTGCCCTCAAGCCCCACCTGACCGTTTTCTACGACGAAAAAAGTGCCGTCGGCCGTCGCTACCGGCGCCAGGACGAAGCGGGAACTCCCTACTGCATCACCGTCGACGGTCAGACGCTCCAGGATGGGACCGTCACCCTGCGCGACCGCGACTCTCTCCGGCAATGGCGTGTGCACGAAACCGACCTGCTGCCGGAGCTCCGCACCCGCCTGCTTTAGCTCAACCGGGGGAGTGGGCCGCGTCGGCCCGCCGCGGCCCAAGGGATCTTGCGTATCCCCGGAGGTTCGGTCACTCCGGGGCCGCAGCTCATTGGCGCGGGGGCGAGCCGACCCCGCCCACTGGGCCCGCCTTGAGCAACTCCTTCATCAGAACGTACGACTTGAGCCGCTTTTCGAGGTGGAATTCGAGCAGTTTCTCGGTGAGCCGCTCCAGGGCCCGCAACTCGGCACCGGCCAACACGCGCGCCGCGAACTGCCCGGGAGCCATCGCGAGCGCCGCCCGCAGCTGCGCGGCAGCCGCGGCCGGGACTCGGATGCCGGCTGCGCCGCAGCACTCCGGGCAGCGCCCTTCCCCGGACTCTATCCACGCGTGGAAGCCCGAATCCGCGACGGATCGTCCGCAGTGTGAGCAGCAGTCGTAGTTCGGCAACAGACCGTTCAGCTTCAGGGCCCAGAGTTCGACGTAGCGCACGAGAGCCGCCCCGGCGCCGGTCTTTTCACCGGCAGCAAGCGCCGCAATCATGAGTCGGAAGAAGTGTTCGTTGGCCTGATTCTCCTCGACGAATTCCTGGGCCAGCTCGGCGAGGTAGGCATAGACATAGATCTGTTCCAGGGTGGGGCTGCGCCCGAGGAACGAGTGGATGAGCTCGCACTGCCGGATGCGGCACAGCTCGGCGCCTTCGCGGAGATAGAACCGCATGCGGATGTGATTCAACGGCTCCAGGACGGCCCCCAGCGCGCTCTTCGGCTTCTTCACCCCTTGCGCGACGCCGCGCACCTTCCCGAATTCCCGCGTCAGCAGGACGACGATGCGGTCGGCCTCCGAGAACGAATACTGGCGCAGGACGAGCGCTTCGGCGTCATGGATGGGCATAGGCAAGGGGCAGGTCGAACGTGAGGGACTTGCCGTCGGCCGTGCGGAGACCCCTCAGGATCAGGCGGGCATCCTTCACCCACTCAGCGGAAGGGGCGGTATCGGTGCGGAAGAACACGAACCCGTCACGCGACTCCGCCGGCCCTACACGGGAGGGCCGGAACATCACGGCTTGGAGCCGCTCCTGCACCCGCTGCTCCGCGTGAACCGTCAGAAACCTTATGCCGCGGCCCTTGTGATACCGCCTCAGAACGCCGTCGGAGTTGAGCGAAGCGTATTTGCGCGATCCGGTTTGCAGGCGCCATTGGGCCTTTTCCCAGCTCAGGGCCGCGTCCCGGCCGTTGCGCACCACTACCCGGATCGCCGCGATCCCGAGTTCGGGGAGGTTGTCGTCGAACAGCTCCAGGTAGGCGTCCTCACCCGCGACGGGGTGGGCCTCCAGGGTCACGCCGCCGCGTGACACACGGGCGTACTCCTCGGCGTTAAACGACGGGACTCTTGCCGGGACGTGTAGCGAGGAGCAGGAAAGACCCGCGAGCGCGCAGGCGATGAGCAGAGCGGCCGCAACCGGGCCCCACCCCCTTTCGCCGGTGGCCATATTCACTCCGCAGGCCGTGGCACGGGCACCTCGTCGGCAGGCCGTCGCCGTCGCAATAGCGAGTATATCCGCAACACGATCCCCGACGAGACATAGGTGACCGCCGTGACCAGCAGCGCCCAGTCCGATTTGGCGTAAATCAGCGCGAACAGGAGCGCGAGCACCAGGATCGTGAGGTGGGACTTTTTCCCGAGCGTCAGGTACTTCAGGCTGCTGTACTTGATCGTGCTTACCATGAGGAACGACAGGAGAAAGACGCCGGCGGTGACCAGCCAGCCGCCGATGATCCCGGCGCCCACCTGCTGCCCGCCGACAAAATGCACGACGGCGGCAATCGTGCCGCCGGCCGCGGGGATAGGCAACCCGACGAAGTGTTTCAGGTGCCCGGCCTGGATGTTGAAACGCGCCAGCCGCATCGCCCCGCAGATCGTGAACGTGAAGGCGGCAACCCAGCCGACGCGGGGCGTGACCCCCGCCAACCCCCACACGAAGGCCAGGATCGAGGGGGCGATGCCGAACGATATGATATCCGCGAGCGAGTCGAGCTGCAGACCGAAGCCCGTGGCGGAATTCGTCATCCGTGCGATGCGGCCGTCCAGCATATCCAGGATGATCGCAATCCCGATGGCCTGCGCGGCCTGGTCGTAGTGCCCACGCATCGTGGCGATGATGGCATAGTACCCGCAGAAGAGATTTCCTACCGTGAACAGGCTCGGAAGAATAAACACGCTGCGTCCAAGCCGTCGCCGGCGGCCCGACGTTCGGCCAGCGGTTTCCTCGGGACCTTCATTCATGCGCGTTCCCCTATAATCGATGTGCCGCCCTTGACGCGATCGCCGGCCCGGATGACCAGGCGGACTTCCTTCGGCAGCAAAACGTCCACCCGCGAGCCGAACCGGATGAGCCCGAACAGCTCGCCGCGCTCCAGCGCATTTCCTGGCTTCTTCCAGCACACCACGCGACGCGCGATCAGGCCCGCAATCTGTTTCACAACGACCTGGCTCCCCTGCCCCCGGATCGTGAGAACGTTCTGCTCGTTCACGTGGGAGGCTTCGTCGTCGAACGCAGCCTTGAAACGGCCGCGTCGATACTCCAGCTTCTCGAGCAGGCCGCCTATCGGCGCGCGCGTCACGTGCACATTGAAGATGTTGAGGAAGATGCTTACCGCGTGTCCTCCCGCCAGTTCCGAACCTTCCGGCAGCTCGCTGATTTTGACCACTTTGCCGTCTGCCGGGGACACCACGAGGCGGTCCCCCGCCGGAATGTCGCGGCGCGGGTTGCGGAAGAAAAAGGCGACAGAGAGCGCAAGCACCAGCGCCACGGCGGCAACCGCGGTGCCGCCCAGCAGCAGGGCGACCAACGCGATCGCCGCCAACGGCACGATGAACCGATAGGCATCACTGACCACGGGGGCAATCTCCCATGAGCCGGCTTTGGAGTGCGGCGGCTCGACGCCGCTTTGGAGGGCGGCGCCTGCACGCCGCCCTTTAGCCAAAGCCTGCCGGTACGACAAAACCCGTAAGGTGATGCCGAGGCACCGTCTCCTTAAACCACAGCGCGAAGGGCAGGCTCAGCAGCCCGCCTTCATTTCCTTTCGGCACTGCTGAAGCATCAAGTACATCTGATCCTTGAGCATCAGCTTTTTCTTCTTGAGCGTGACCTCCTTGATCTTCTCTTCCTCGGTAAGATAATGGTGGCTGCTCAACTGCTCCAGCTGCTCGGCATAGGCATGATGTTCCTCGGCCAGCCTGCGGAACTCCTCATTGTTGACCATCAGATGTTCGCGAAGCTCCGCCTCACCAAGTAAGACACTCATAACTTTGTTCCCTCCTCTTCAAACATCGTGATTCGCCAGGTTTATGAATTATCTGTTAAACAAATCTCCGTGCTCAAGGCAAATCCCACTGATCGGAAACCCGCAATCGGCTGCGTTCGCGGTGGCGGTCGAACCCAAGCTGAACCAGGCGGCCGACGAGCTCCTCAAACGGCACGCCCGACGCGGCCCACAGCTTGGAGTACATGCTGATCGGCGTGAAACCGGGCATGGTGTTGATCTCGTTGAGCCACACGTCTCCCGTGGCGCGGTCCATGAAAAAATCGACCCGCGCCAGCCCGGAGCCGTCGATGGCCTGAAAGGCGCGCAGCGTGATGTCGCGAATCTGGTCGGATTTCTGCGCCGGGATCCCCGCCGGAATCACGAGCCGGCTCTCCGCGCTGACGTATTTCGCGTCGTAATCGTAGAACTCGTGTGCCGGGATCACCTCTCCCACCACCGACACCTGGGCCTCGTCGTTGCCCAGGACGGCGCACTCGAATTCCCGCGCGTCGATTCCCTTCTCGATGAGCACCTTGGTATCGAATTGGGCGGAATACAGGACGGCCTCGTCGAACTCCGCGGGCCCGTGTATCTTGCGCACCCCCACCGACGAGCCGAGGTTGGCCGGCTTGGAGAACACCGGGTAGGAAAACTCATCCTCGACGGCACGCCTCACCGCGTCCAATCGGGCCGGCAGATGGCGCGACTGCACGACCCGGAACGGCGGGACCGGGAGACCGGCCTGGACGAACAGGCGCTTCATGACATCCTTGTCCATACCGACGGCAGAGGCAAGCACTCCGCAGCCGACGTACGGAAGCCCGGCGATCTCCAGGAACCCCTGGATCGTGCCGTCCTCGCCATAAGGACCGTGCAGCAGCGGGAAGATGATCTCGGGGGCGGGGTCCCCTTGGAGTTCCGCCACGCCGGGGATGAAGCGCGGCCCGGATGCGCGGGCTTCCGGCGCATCCAACAGCGACACGCGGCCCTGCACCTCGGCAGGCAGCATCGCCCGAACTTCCGGCGCGCTGGCCAGCTTGCCCTGTCGAGTGATCCCGATGGCGACGATGGCATACTCCTCGGGGCTGAGCGCACGAATCATCGAGGCGGCGGAGGCGAGCGAAACCTCGTGCTCCCCCGATCTGCCCCCGAACAGTATCCCGAGCTTAACTCTTCGGCCGTTTCCCATCCCCATTCCCTTCCGGGCGGACTTCGCTCTCCGCATGTTCCTGGTATGCCTTGATGATCAGGCGGACAAGGTGATGACGCACCACATCCGACTCGTTGAAGTAGCAGAAAGCCAGTCCTTCGACGGACTCGAGGATGTTGCGCGCCTCCACCAGCCCCGAGTTGCGGCCAGAAGGCAAGTCGATCTGCGTCACGTCCCCCGTGATTACCGCCTTTGAATGCATGCCGATGCGGGTCAGAAACATCTTCATCTGCTCGGAGGTGGTGTTCTGGGCTTCGTCCAGAATGATGAAGGCGTCGTTGAGGGTGCGGCCGCGCATGAAGGCGAGCGGGGCGATTTCGATGACCCCGTTTTCGAGAAACCGCTGGATCTTCTCGCCGTCGAGCAGAATATAAAGAGCGTCGTACAAAGGCCGCAGGTATGGGTTGATCTTTTCCTCGATGTCCCCCGGCAGGAACCCCAGCTTCTCCCCTGCCTCGACGGCCGGCCGGGTCAGGATAATCCGGGACACTCCCTTTTCCAGCAGGTAGGTGAGCGCCATGGCCACCGCCAGAAAAGTCTTCCCGGTCCCGCCCGGGCCGATGCCGAACACGATGTCGTTCTTGCGGATGGCATCGATGTAGCGCCGCTGATTCAAGCTCTTCGGAGTGACCTGCCGCTTGCCCGTCGTCAGCAGCTGCATTTTGGGAAAGAAATCGTGCAGCGACAGTGCCGTGTCTTCGGCGATCTGCTTGAAGGCGGCCTTCAGATCGCCGTTCGTGATCGAGTGCCCCTTGTCGACCAGGGTGGAGAAGTCCACAAGTATCTTTTCCAGGGCATTAACATCACGCTCGTCCCCGTCGATCGCGAGCCCCGCGTCCCGCGCCTGAATGGTGACCCCAAAGAGGTTTTCCAGGAATCGGATATTTTCGTCGAGGGGTCCAAAGAGGAGCTGCACACTGCGATCGGAGAGCAGTACTTTTTTCATCTAAACGTCGTATCTGACCTCGTTGTTGGATGGAGTGAGAAGAACGGTTTTTGACAGCTGGCCGGCTGATGGTGGACGGGCTACGCCCGCGGCAAATTGGTCGCATGTCCAACGAAATTGTAGGCTTCCCGCGACATTTAAGTCAAATGCAAAATAGGGTTTGACTTGAGTCATAAACCATTGTAGAGTAAGGGTTTTTATTGGCAGCCGCGGGCCCGTGCCGGCCCGGGCCAAACGATGGGCAAGGAGCGGATTCGATGGCAAATCATGCGTCGGCGCTGAAGGCGCACCGACAGAGTGAGAAACGGAAAACGAGAAACCGAAGCAATCGCAGCGCTTTGAGGACCGCAATCAAGCGCTTCAACGAGCTGTTGACCGACGGGAAGGCGGAAGAGGCCAGGAATTCGATCCCCGCGCTTTACGAGATGGTCGACAAAGCAGTCCAGAAGAAAGTGCTCAGCCCCAACGCCGCCTCCCGGCACAAATCACGGCTGACCAAGCACGTGAGCGAAAGCGTCGCGAAAACGACGGCCGCCTCCTGAGTCCCACCTGCCTTCGGAACTGCGTAACCGCCCCGGGGGAGTGTAACGCGCGGGGCGGAGCCTGCCCCGCGGCCGTCACAGAGCACAGATCAATTTCTCGAGCAGCATGCGCGGATTGCCCGTCGACGACTTGAAGCGCTGGTCGAGGGCTGCCAGCTCCCGGTGCACCCGCGCGGCGGTTTCGGCGTCGATGAGGCGCAGGTGGCGCAGGAAGGCTTGCCGGACGCTTGGATAGGCGGGTACCTGGGCGGCGTCTGCCGCTTCACCCGGGCTGCGACCCGCGGCCAGGGTCTCCCTCGCGATCAGGATTTGACGGAAGTGCCGGGCCATCATCGCCGCCACGCCGATCGGGTTTTCGTCCGCATCCAGCAGGTTCGCCAGCACCTTCAAGGCAAGGGGCTTGTCACGGGCACCCATGGCATCGGTCAGCTCGAAGATGCGATGCTGACGGCTGCCCTGGACCAGATCGTCGACCGCCGCCGGGGGGATTTCTTTCGACGTCCCCGCATAGAGCAGCAGCTTCTCGATTTCGTTCGCCACCGCTTCCAGACTGGACCCGGCGAGTTCGGCCACCTTCTCGAGAGACGGCGGGCTGATGGTGTGTCCCCGGCGCCGGATGTACTCCCCCGCCCAGTGTTTCAGCGCCTCGCCCTTCATCAGCGGGAACTCCACGATGCAGGCCGAATCCCGCACCGTGCGGTACAGGACGGTGCGGCGATCGATCTCGGTCCCGACGAGGACGAGCACCGTCTTGGCGGCGGGCGCCTGCAGGTAACGGATCAGCGCGTCCCTGTCTCCCTCCTGGAGTTTCTCGACGTTACGGACCACCACCATGCGCCGGGGAGACATCATGGGGAAGGTGTTGGCCGCCGCCAGAAATTCCGGAGCGGGGTCGTCCGGGGCGCTGAACTCCGCGAAATTCAGCGACATCAGCCCTTCCGGCACGACGGTTTCCTTCAGCAACGCGAACGCCTGCCGCACCAGGTACTGCTCCGGGCCGAGCACGGCATACACCGGGCGCGGGCCGTGGCGGGCCAGATCCGATTTCAGTTCTTCAACGCTGCTTATCTGCACGGTTCGCTTCCGGGGCGTCGAGCGCCCCGCAGTTCGGGCCACACCGCGAATTCAGGACCAGGACTCATAGTCGAACCCCAGGGGCTCCGGGCCGGCTGCACCGATCAGCGGTTCAGGATCGTGCTGACCAGGCTTGCTGCGAACTCGCGCGAGAGTCGTTCGAGTGCCGGGTTCTCCTCGGAGAAAAACTCGGTCACATTGCCGTTCAAAACATAGCGTTCACGGAACAGGAAACCGGGGTTTTCCCACAGCACCGCCGAATCGTTGCGGCGCACGAGTTTCACCGCCACCTGAACGGTGACCAGAAACGTGGAGGCGAACGTGTTGTCGCCGAACGTGACGGGCGTGCTGCTGAACGAGAGGATCTCGCCGGCAAGGACCGCATCCACGCCGGTTTCGCTCGAATCCACCCGAACACGTGTCCTGGCGGACAGTTCCTTGAGGACCGCTCCCGTAACCCGCTGCTCCAACCTGTATTGAGGTGTGAGGTTCCGGAACGTGGGCACCCCGACCGATGCGATGCCCGTGGGCAGGCTCTTCACGGCGCCGGTGACCCTGTAACCACAGCCCATCCCGGCCAGGCAGAGCAGTGCCGCCAGGCAACCCGGCAACCGATACGCGTGCGCAATCCCGGTCATACCTTCGCGACCTGAATGTGCCGTTGAGCTTGGTACTTTCCCTTCTTATCCGCGTAGGACGATTGGCACTCGTCCTCGGCGCGCAAGAGGACCATCTGGCCAATCCCCTCACCCGCATAGACTTTAACCGCGACGGGCGCGACGTTGGCCAGCGAAATCGTTATGTACCCTTCCCACTCCGGCTCGAGCGGGGTCACGTTGACGATTATGCCACAGCGGGCATAGGTGGACTTGCCCTGGCACAGCGCCAGCACACCGCGCGGAATCTTGAAGTACTCCAGCGAGCGTCCGAGGATGAATGAATTGGGCGGGATGAGGCAACTGCGGGCACGCTGGTCGTCGAAACGAATCCGGTCGATTTTCTTGGGGTCGAGATGCTTCGCCTCCGCAAAACGGGGGAGCTTGAATTCGTCCGAAAGCCGGAAGTCGTACCCGTAAGACGAGATGCCGAAGGAGATTCTACCGCTCCGGCGCCGCCCGTCCGCACAAGGCACAATCATCTCCCGGGTCTGCGCCATCTCTCGTATCCAGTGATCGGGCAACACCCCCATCGCAACTCCTCAGGCCCCGCCAACCGCGGGGCAATGGTGTCTCCAAAAGCGGCGAGTCTAGCACCGAAGCCACCGCGTGTAAACGAGGGCCCGTCACGGTCGGACTTCAGCCGTGGGCCGCGGGAGGAGAGCGCACGGAACCGATTTGAAGGTACGGCCAGAAATGCCTTGACAGCCTTTGCGGCCAGCAAATAAAATCATTGCACGAACTTATGGAGGGTCAGCGTGATCAAACAGGACATCGTGAACCGCGTCGCTGAGCAGTTGAACATCACGAAGGTCAAGGCGGAAATTGCGGTGGAATCTGTCTTCACATCACTCAAGAACGCGCTGAAGCGTGGCGACAGGATTGAGCTGCGCGGTTTCGGCGTCTTCATCGTAAAGCCGCGTAAAAGCGGCGTCGGGCGCAATCCGCGCACCGGGGAAGAAGTGGCCATCCCTCCTGGAAAGACGATCCGCTTCAAGCCGGGCAAAGAGATACGAGCGGACAAGATCGTAACTACTGCAGGCGAAGGTTCGTCGCAGTAGGAAGCCCTCCTGGAATAGAAAGCCCTATATTTCGTGAGTAGTTACCCTTCGGCTGACTCGAGTCGCCCCCGCTGGCAAGGGTATGACTCCGGCCACTACGGGCTCCCCGCCTACCCGGCGCCGGAATGGCGCGAATGGGTTGTGCCCGCCTTGCTGTTTGTGGCGACACTGTCTGAGCACGACGTTTGCCGGTCTGTTCTATGTACTCGGTGACGGCGGCTTTGTGCGGATGGTGCTGCTGTCCCTGGCGCACCCGTCGCTGCTGCTGCGCGGCCTGCCGTTTTCGCTGACCTTCCTTGGCATCCTCCTGGCACACGAACTGGGCCATTTTTTCGCCTGCCGCTACTACGGGATCCGCTGCACGCCGCCATACTTCCTCCCGCTGCCGGTCTCGATTGCAGGGACCCTGGGCGCATTCATCCGTATAAAGTCGCCCTTCCCAACACAAGCGCGCGCTGTTTGACGTCGGGATTGCCGGACCGCTCGCCGGCTTCGCCGTCGTGGTTCCGGCGCTGATTGTCGGGCATCGCCAAATCCAGAACTGATTCCGCGCGGACAGGCTGCCGGGGGATTGAGTTTCGGCGAACCGCTGCTCTTCCGCTGGGTGGGCCACCTGGTGCTCGGGTATTCCCCGGCGACTCAGGACATGGTGGCGCATCCGATCGCCATGGCGGCGTGGTTCGGACTGCTGGCCACGTGCCTGAACCTGTTTCCGATCTGGCAGCTGGACGGCGGCCACATCGCCTACGCAGTCCTGGGGCGGGCCGCGCAAAAGAAACTGTCCGTTGCTGTGCGCGATTGCCCTCGTGGTGGTGAGCTTTGCCGGGTGGCCCGTGCCGTCGTACCTTTTGTTCGGGGCGCTGCTGCTGGTCTTGGGCATCCGGTTCCGGTTTTATCATCCTCCGACGATTTTTGACGACGAAGACATCGGGCGCGGCCGCAGCGGTTCTGAGTGTCGTGGCGCTGGTCATCCTGCTCGTCTCGTTCACTCCGGTCCCGATGACCATCACCTAGCCCGGGTGGCTGCAATCGGCCCGAACGTTCCGTTTGACAGCAGCGGACGCTTCAGTGATAATTCGCTTTCCCTGAGACGACGTGGGCGGTTAGCTCAGCTGGGAGAGCGCCGCGTTCGCAATGCGGAGGCCGGGGGTTCGATCCCCCCACCGTCCACCAGGTTTCATCTTTGGAGTGCGGCGGCTCGACGCCGCTTTGGGGTCGGCGCCTAGGCGCCGACCTTGGGCCCCCACCTGCCGGTCCAGCGCAACCCAGACAGCGGTGCCGAGGCACCGCACTCCAGATGCCGCTCACTGGCTAGTTCGCAGCGGCCCTCAAACACCGGTTTGGAGTGCGGCGGCTCGACGCCGCTTTGGGGTCGGCGCCTAGGCGCCGACCTTGGGCTCCCACCTGCCGGTCCAGCGCAACCCAGACAGCGGTGCCGAGGCACCGCACTCCAGATGCCGCTCACTGGCTAGTTCGCAGCGGCCCTCAAACACCGGTTTGGAGTGCGGCGGCTCGACGCCGCTTTGGGGTCGGCGCCTAGGCGCCGACCTTGGGCTCCCACCCACCGGTCCAGCGCAACCCAGACAGCGGTGCCGAGGCACCGCACTCCAGATGCCGCTCACTGGCTAGTTCGCAGCGGCCCTCAAACACCGGTTTGGAGTGCGGCGGCTCGACGCCGCTTTGGGGTCGGCGCCTAGGCGCCGACCTTGGGCTCCCACCTGCCGGTCCAGCGCAACCCAGACAGCGGTGCCGAGGCACCGCACTCCAGATGCCGCTCACTGGCTAGTTCGCAGCGGCCCTCAAACACCGGTTTGGAGTGCGGCGGCTCGACGCCGCTTTGGGGTCGGCGCCTAGGCGCCGACCTTAGGGCTCCCACCTGCCGGTCCAGCGCAACCCAGACAGCAGTGCCGAGGCACCGCACTCCAGATGCCGCTCACTGGCTGTTCGCAGCGGCCCTCAAACACCGGTTTGGAGTGCGGCGGCTCGACGCCGCTTTGGGGTCGGCGCCTAGGCGCCGACCTTGGGCTCCCACCTGCCGGTCCAGCGCAACCCAGACAGCGGTGCCGAGGCACCGCACTCCAGATGCCGCTCACTGGCTAGTTCGCAGCGGCCCTCAAACACCGGTTTGGAGTGCGGCGGCTCGACGCCGCTTTGGGGTCGGCGCCTAGGCGCCGACCTTGGGCTCCCACCCACCGGTCCAGCGCAACCCAGACAGCGGTGCCGAGGCACCGCACTCCAGATGCCGCTCACTGGCTAGTTCGCAGCGGCCCTCAAACACCGGTTTGGAGTGCGGCGGCTCGACGCCGCCCTCCACTGGCAGCTATCATCTGGGGCGGAAAACACGACGGATACGGTCGGACCCGGCCAGCGGCGGCGTCGAGCCCCCGCACTCCGAATCGCGCCGTCAGCGCGGCCTGGACGAGGGCGACAGCACGGGACTTCTGAAAACGAATACGACGTAAGCCTCCGAAGCTACCGGGCGGCCGCCGGAATCCTTGGCCGGCTCGAACGCCCACCCCTTGACCGCATCCACGCCCGAATCCGTAAGTTCCCCGAGCCCTTTGACCGTTTCAATTTTTTCCACCTCGCCCGAGGACGCAAGACCCACGCGCAGCACCACGCTCCCCTCGCCTGACGCATTCGGCGGATAGGCAGGTTCGGTCACGGTGCGCGGGTACGGGATGGCCCCGACCGCGCGGGCGGGGGCAGGGATCGCCTGGCTGGGGCTGCCGACGGCAAACAGGCCCGGCTGCCTGAACTTCACCACGACCAGCCGCCTTTGTCCTTCGTCAGGCAGCTGCCATTGGGAAAGCGCGCTCCGGGCGGCTGAGACAAAAGGCTCTTCCCCGCTCAGGACCCGGACCTGTGTCCCGGCCGCTGAACCGGAGACTGAAGCCACAACCGTTCCGCCCGTCGCGGCGTTGGGTGGATAGGGCACATCCGGCGTGCCGGCCTGCAAGAAGCCCGAGAGGGCCAAAAGCATCAGGATATTCATCGGCGCCATACAATAAGCGTAGGCGCGCCCCGCCTGCATTGCAACCTTATTGGGGGACGACAACGGAGCGACACGCCGCGCGGGGCGGCGTCAGAAGGGCGCCGGCTCACCCGTCAGGACGACGGTGTCCCGGTCGCGGACGCCCGCACTCTCGAGCCCGTAGACCGCTTGCGCCAGCGTGGCCCGTACCTTATCGTCGCGTTCTCTGGCGAGCCGGTTCCTGAGCAGGTCGAGGACATCGACCGACGGGGTTGCGGAAAGCGCCTTCGCCGCGGCCTGGCGCATGACCGCAAGCGGGTGCGACAGGTAGGGGCGCAAATGCGGCACCGCCCTTGCCCCCCCGGTCGAGGCCAGAGGTCCCAGCGCCATGATCGCCGCGTCGGGGTTGCGTGCGATGAAGTCCAGGATGGGACCGAACGCCTCCTCCGCTCCGATCCTGCCGAGCGCCTCGACGGCGCACTCGCGGTGGTAGGGGCTCCTCAATTCGCCGATAATCATCCTGATTGCGGAGACAATCTTCAACTCGCCGAAGACGCGAATCAGGCCCCACCGCACCTTGTCCTCCTCGCCCGTGTAGAGCTTGAGGATGGCGTTTGCTTCGCCGGGCTGCATTTGCTCCACCATCTCGCGGACGACGCCCAGCCGCTCGCGTGTCGTGCCGCTACGCAGCAATTCCAGCCAACCCTCGACGCGGTCCGAGGAGGGAGCCCAATCCTCCTCCGCATTCCGGGATTTCGGTATCGCGTCCGGCCTCTCGCCGGCGTCCCCCTCGAGCCTGCGCACTTCCGACAGGAGCGAGCCCGCGTCGTTAAACCGGCTCTGAGGTTCGAACGCCAGGCACTTTTCGAGCAGCGTCTGCAGGCGCGCCGGCAACCCGGCCCGCGCCTCGTTCGGCCACGGGAAATTGCCGAGGGGCGGGAAGCCCATGAGCATCTCATAGAAAAGCGCGCCCAGCGAATACACGTCCGCCCTGCGGTCCACGCGCTTGGTACTGCAGCGCTGTTCGGGCGCAAGGTACGCGATGGTGCCCATGATCTCGTTTGATTTCGTGAGCGCCGTCCCCTCCTCGGCAAGCGATTTCGCTATGCCGAAGTCGGCGACGGCAGGGAGCCCCGCGGCGTCGACGAGTATGTTGGCGGGTTTCAGGTCGCGGTGCACCACGCCCCGCTGGTGCGCATAGGCCATCCCGTCACAGATGCCGGAAAACAGCGACAGCGACTCGCCGAACGCAATCCGGCCGCGGCTGATCTTCTTCGACAGGTTCCCGCCGGGCATGTACTCCATGAAGTAGAAATAGCAGTCTTCGAGAGTCCCGCTGTCGAGGACCCTCACGATCCGCGGATGCGAAAGCCCCCCGACGATCTCGACCTCCCGCAAAAACCGCGCGTAGGCAGCAGGCGACGCCGTCGCGCGCCGGGCGAGGATCTTGACGGCGCGTCTCTCCCGGGTTTTGGGATTCAGCGCCAGATAGACCTCGGACATGCCGCCCGAACCCAGGTGCTGCACGAGATAGAATTGGCCGATCTTGCGCCGCAGCATCGCCCGGTTCATTGAGAAGCCCTGGGGTACATCGATTCCCTCCAGAGTTCGACCCGGTTCTTCCCCATACCCTTGGCCCGGTAAAGTGCCGCATCGGCGCCGTCGAGCAGCGCGTTCGGATCGCTGCCGCGCATGGGATAGCACGCAATGCCGATGCTCGCGGTCACGCCGCGGTCCAGGTGCAGAGCCGGGGCGACCCCCTGCTGCAGCGCCTGCCGAATCCGCTCGGCGGAGGCGGCCGCCCCGCGGGCGCCCGTTTCCGGCATCACCACGATGAACTCCTCACCTCCGAACCGGCCGGCGCGGTCCTGCCGGCGCAGGTTGCGCTGCAGCACTTCTGAGACGACTTGGAGCACCCGGTCTCCCGTCAGGTGCCCGAGCGTGTCGTTGAGGCCTTTGAAGTTGTCCAGATCGATAAGCAGCACCGACACGCGACGGCGATACCGCTGCGCCTTCTCCAGCTCCTCGCCGAGCATCCGCATTATGGTTGTTTTGTTCAGCAGGCCCGTGAGCCCGTCGGTGGTGGCCATCCGGTAGACTTCGTCGTAGAAATTCCTGTCTGCGATGTCGCGGTGTTCGTATTTGAGGATCGTCTGGCCGAGTGTGATCTTGTCGCCCGGGCGCAACACGGCGCGCTGCACCCGCCTGTAGTTGACCAGGGTGCCGTTGGTGCTCCCGAGATCCTGCAGGACCACCCGCACCGAGTCGTCGGTGCCGGTCCTGACCAGCTTCCTGCGCGTCAACTGAAGGTGCTTGCGGGACACGGCGGGATCGGTCAGGACGATGTCGCACTCTTCATCCCGGCCGAAAGAAACCTGCTGACGCAACAGGGGCAGTTCCTTACCCAAGGCCACTCCGGAAAGGAATGTCAAGGTAGGGATCACCACCGAGTTCTTGCCGGAGTGCCCGGCACACCGCAGGGTGGAATCTTCGATCAGGACGGTCACGGGGTCGTCGTGTTCTCCATAACTCGTCGCGCACCTTCGCTTGCTCATCGGAGCTCCTTTACCCCAGCACGGCCGTCTGGAAGCGGGTTCGGTGGGCGACCAGATGCGTCGCGCCGTTGGCATCCCGAACCGCGGCCACGTCGTGCAAGCGGCAGACCCCGCTGCATCTCCCGGCGGACATCGTGAAGAACAGCAACTTCTTCGATGCGATGAACCGCAGCCGCGCCACCGCCTCGACCGGGACCCGCCGGAACACGGCCAGCAGTTCGCCCGAGTCTGCTGCGATTCCCTTCAAGACCTGCGCTTCCCGGACGTAGCTCTCGCACTCCCGCAGCGACAGGGCATCGGCGGAAACGGCGACGCGCATCTGCGGCATGTGCGCGATGCGTGCGGTCGCGCTGGACACCGCGAGTCCCCGAGGGATCGCCCAGTCCGGCGTTCGGGCCGCGCAGCCGGCGACACCTATCAGCGCCGCGGACTGCACTCCGGTTTCATGCCCGGGGGCTGTGGAAACAGCCGCGGATTCCCGCACGGCCGGGGTTTGCAGCGCCAAGCCACATTGACGCCAAACTGCCGCCTGCAGGAGCGCCGGCGAGGCGACGCGTGTGGCGGCCGCCAGCCGCCGGGCGTCCCTCCCCGAATCCGTCTCCATCATGACCCGGCGGAAAAACCCGAGGGCGTCGACGACACGCGGCAGGCTGACGGGGCCGAAGCTGCCGACCTCCACCCAAAGCCGGACATCCACGGCCGCCACGGGGAACAAGGCCGCCCTGGAGGCCAGCCATCGGCCGAGGGTGCAGCCAAGCCTGGCCTTGAGTGCTTTCAAGACCTTTTCTCCTCCGTGCACAGCGTCTTGAGGGCCGCCGACATCCTTTCGAGAGGCTCGACGACGTCCATCGTGCGCCCGATCTCCTGCAGCGACACGGCAATCCTGTGCTGGACCGCGTCGTCTGCCGTCGAGAAGAACACCCGCAACGTGGGCCCGTCTTCGAGCTCGATCAGCGCCTCGCGTTCCCTGATACGCGTGAACGGCCCCGATCCCTCGCCCTGTGTCGACACGAATCGCTGGAGCGCCACCATCTCGGCCCCTGCCAGCGGGGAGACGAATTCCTTTTCTTCGTAGGGGGTAATGTAGAAATCCGCCGGGGTCCGGATCTCCTGCGCCAGGCGGTCCCGGAGCACAGTTTCGTGCAGATACCGGTCGAGCACCGCCCCGTACAGGATCTTCTGCAGCCGCGTCGTGGTAACCGGCTCGGTGTACTTGAATTCGAGCGGCACCCCGATCTGGTTGGTCACCAGGATCGCGCCCATGTGTTTGTCGCTGAGCCTGAGGTGGCAGAAGTAACCGATCTGCCGGCCCGTTGCATTCGTGTCCCGACGTTCCTGTGGCGACATTAGTCTGATCCCCAGGATGTTATCGGCCGGGGCTGCGGGATTCTTTAAGCGCGGGACAACCGGAGGAACTGCGGGCAAATCGAATGCCGGCCGGCGGCCGCCTGAGGGGGCCCGCCGGCCGGCGCGGTGCGGTGCCGGCCGCGCGCGAGTTACTTGCCAAGCTCCGCTGCCGCGTTCTTTATCAGCTTCTCCTGTCCGATGAGCGAGCCCTTGTTTTGCGTCTTGTAAATGAAATCCAGGAACTCCTTGGCCTTGCGGGAAGCGGTGTTCTTGAGGACATACGACTTGGCGAGTGCGTTCATCGCCTCGGTCATCTTACCGGTGTTCTTCAGGGCCGCACCGTAGAAGTAATAGGTCTCGCCGAGGCGCGGCCGCAGCGCAATGAGTTTTTCAGACAGCGCAATGATCGTCGGGTATTTTTCCGCCTTGGACAGGGAGTCCAGGACCTGGAGATAGCTCGCCTGGGCATAGTCGTTGAGCTTGGAATTCGGCCGTTCCTTCATGAATTGCAGCAACAGGTCCGCCCGCTTCGTCAGATCGGGAATGGCCACCAACTTCTGAGTTCGCTCGTAATCTTCCCGGTATTGCTTCTGTTCCGTGGTTTCGTCGTCCTGCGCCCGCAGTTCCCCGGCCCCGCACCACAAGATCAATGCCAGGACGGGCAGCGACCGCAGAAAAACAGCTTTCAGCCTGTACATGAGAAGCCCTCCTCGAAGCATGCCTATTTACAATTGCCGCATAAGATGCTAAATAAACGACGCTCAAAGGGCGCCTAGCTCAGCTGGTAGAGCACTGCGATCACACCGCAGGGGTCACAGGTTCGAGTCCTGTGGCGCCCACCAGAACTCTCTCAATGGCATCAATAGCTTACAAGCACTGAACCTCTGTTTGTGCACCACTTTGTGCAGTAACTTCTCTGCTATTGGATCGATGCAACCGGAACATCGCCGGGCTCCTTCGTTCGGTCAATCCAAGTCGGTTCGAGCACCAGAGCAACCTGCTCCAATGCCTTTCGCCGGATGTGCGAATAGGGTTTCGCTTCTTCCGGACTAACGTGCCCCACCTGCGCTTGAATGACCCAGTCCGGCACGCCCTTTTCCTGCAAGGTGGTAATCACCGTGTGCCGGCCATCATAGAACCTGCAATCTCCAAGAGCCGCAGCCTCCCTGATCTTCTGCCAGGCCTTCTTCCAGGATGTCATGGGCCGGGTTGGATCTAATACCCTGTCAGGCAGACCGTTCTCCCCCTTTGGGCCGTTCACGAAACGAGAATGGTGAGGGAAAACATAATGCTCAGGCTCAGAGATGCTGAGAAGCTGAGCCTGTCTGAAGAGAGTCTCGAGCGCCTTCAGGCAAACCGAGTTCAGTGAGGGGGTGCGCCATCCTTCGGGCGTCTTGCTGACTGTGATTGTCAGCAACTTACGACCCCAATCGATATCCTGCCACCGGAGATGCCGGATCTCTACGGGACGCATTCCTGCGAAAAACGCAAGCACGGCAGCAGTGTACGCCCACAGCCATTGAGGCTTGGACTGCGCAACCGAAAAAAGACGGGCCTGCTCCTCTTCGGTCAGAGCCCTGCCCTGCCGCCTTGGACCTCCCTTGACCTTATGGATCTCATCCTTGAAGCGATGCCACAATTTGGCCTTCTTCAGCAATTGCCGGAGAAGGGCCACCTCGTTGTTGACAGTCTTGGGAGCCATGCCATGTTCGAGACGCTGCGACTGATACACGGCGATTCCTGCTGCCGTGAATCGCTTAAGTCTGAGGTCCTTGAAGTGCTCTGCCAGCGGGCGACTGCTCACGATCCATTCTTGCACAGTTCGAGGTTTGACAGAAGGTCGACGCTCTTTTGCGTATGCCTGCACCGCCTCCGCGACCGTCACTTGCGCGTAGTTGCGCGCCAGTTTCGAGGGGTCAGGATTGGATCTCATCAATTCAGCGATGCGATCCTTGTAGAGCTGCTTCGCGACCCTGTGGTCTTTGGTTCCGAGAGCCTCCCGGACCATGGCACCGTTGACCATCTCGGAAATGTGATACCACTTACCGCGCCGTTTCAGTGGCATGGATCAACTCCTTGGCAGCGACGTGGTCTCGTTTGCAGGGTCTGCCACCCTTCTTGCCGTTTTCCCTGGCTGCTGCCGCCTTAGCCGTTGATCGGACCTTGCCACCTTTCCGACCAATGCGCGAGAGGTACTTCCTAACCAAATTGTGCTCCATCAATATATAATAACCCAAGCGGCTTAGCGGCTCAAGACAATTCCTAAGCCGTCACGGATAGTCCGCCTCAGGGAACGTCTTGCAGCCGGATAGTTCGGACAGCGAGGACCCCAAGGGCCGCCGAGCAGTCCGCCGATAAGCTCGGGATAGAAATCGCCAGGCGCGTGCGCGCACGGCTCAGCGCCACATACGTGATACGCCGTTCCTCGTCCTGCGAGCAATCCGGGGCAAGGATGTGGTCGAGGCGGCCAAATCCCCCCCAAAGAAGATCCTCACCGGCAATATGGTTGTAATCCGTCCCGATTATGCCAATAATCGGGACTAAGCTGAGTTTATCTCACGGCGTTTTGACTGCAGGGATTTGACGACGGTCAGCATTAATAGAAGTTCGCATCTCGGAAGAGGGAAAAATGATAACAGAACCAATTCCTTTCCTGGCCAACATTGGACTTGTGGCCCACGCCGATCGAACCCTCTCGGCAAATGAACTTGGTCAACTAGAATCAATCCGGAAAGAATACGGAATCAAGAAGGCCGATTTCTCATCAGCGATCAAGCTCGTCGACAGCGGAAACTACAGGTTGACGCCGGTTGGATCCTTTGCCGACCAAGTTAAGAATCTCGAGCTGATGCTTAGAGTCGCTCTGGCTGACAGCGACCTTGATTCAAGCGAAGTCGAGATGATTACAGTCTTTTGCAAGGCAATCGGCATTCACCAAGAACAGCTGGACAGAATGCGCGAAGATGTCATTGCCTCTGTAAAGCAAGTGGGAAAACTCTGTCCCTCGTGCGGAACAGAGAACTCGGGTGAATCACGCTTCTGTTCCAAGTGCGGTGCCAATCTCAGCGCTTCCGGACAGGACGTTCAGGTGAAGTTCGAAATTCCACTTTCCGGCATAGCAATTGAGTTTGCTGAGTCGACTGCTGCATCTTTCCCAAAAGCACTCGAACTAGCCAACGCCAGCCCCGGGTTTCAACAATGTCAGAAGGGAAAGAGGACTTGGTACTTGGCGGTATTTCCCAGCGGGAAGTTGACAGATGCCATGCCACTTGCCGAAGCACTCAGCGGAATACGAAACCGCAACCTGTATATGGATGGCGAGGAGAAGCAGTGGGACGAAGTCTTCGGGTTTATCTGGTGTGCGTCTCGGCAGGCCACCGCGTACCGACCCGTTGAATATTGCTTCGGGAAAGACGAAAACCGCCTTAATCCATGGGGCTGCAAACAGGCGAGAATGGATTGGACAGAGTGGGCAGACTGGTTTTGCTATGGTCGTTGGGAAAAGGCGGGCATAATCGGGAAGAAGGTTCAATGGCGATTCGACAAGGAGCGCATAAGACACGAATTGGCAACGAATCTTTATCGTGTTCGGTATTGTCCGCACCTCATCACAAAGCTCTCTGAATTCGCCCTGCGACATCTTCCGGACACTGTACTGCCAGAGACCGACGCCAATTGGGAGTTCCACCGGAACTACGAGGAAGTTCCAGGCGCAATGAAGGTTGTCCAAAAGGAACACAGCGGCGGCATCTCTTTCAGCAACGAGTTCTGGTCTGACTGGCGTCCGACCCAAAGGACTTCATGTTGTAGCTGATATTCTCTTGAATGCCTTCCAGGAGTTACAGATGGATTCTAGTTCTGTCAGAGCGCTGATCAAATAGAGTCGAACAATCACCCGCAGCGGACGCACTACCGTGGGTTTGTCTTGGAGAGGAGGGGCGCCTTCATCCCAATTCCCGACGCCTCTTAGCCGGATTGTCCAGTCCTTTGATCGACTGTTCCAAATGGAGATCGGTAATCGGCCATCAGGATTTCGAGTTCCATAACATTTGTGTCATCAGCCATTTGCGCCTATGTTATACGATCAGATACCGCTGAAGTGGTCGCAAACTCGAACCTCGAGCCGCGCCTTCAATAAAAAATACTACATCGTCTCTCCTGGCCGGAGTTATCATCGCAACACAGTCGCCTTGAATAGCACGGATTTAACCCAAAGGAGCTTTTTATGGCACGTCGAGTATTTTTTCAGCTTCCATTTTGACAGAGACATTTGGCGAGCAAACCAGGTTCGCAACGCGAACGTGGTTGCCGGAACGGAGGTTGCGGGCTTTTTTGATCACTCGGAGTATGAAGAAGCTAAGAAGAAGGGCAAGGACGGGATCCAACGGATGATCCTCAAACATCTTGAAAACACCACGGTCACAGTGGTTCTGATCGGAACAGAGACGGCAAGCCGGCCCTGGGTGAAATACGAAATCGAGCAGTCCATAGCACGCAAGAACGGAATGTTGGGCGTGTATATCCACCACTTGAAAAAGAACGGTGAGACCTCTATCCGTGGACCGAAGCCGAATGTACCGCTCAATATAGACTTCCCCGCCTATGACTGGGACAAAGATTTGGTACGTTTCCGGAGAGAAATAGAAGCTGCAGGCCAGCGCGCCGATGCCGCCCGCTCAGCAGCTGCAGCTAGAAGGTGGTAGAGGGGCATCCTTTTGTCGTCACGGGATAGGTTGTCGATTTCAGTCTCTAGCTAGTTTCTGTCGCGAAATGGGTTCAAACGTGTGATTGTAGATTTCTCCGGTCCGGCAGCCCATGGGGTCACAGCGGGAAACGGGGAGAAACGCGCGTCGGTTGTAAGGGATAGTATCTAATAGGGTTTGGAGTTGTGCCAATTACACACGTCTCCCTTTATATCGGTTCGACTTGTTCCAGGATGAGCCTAAGCGGCACGGCGGCGATGTCGATTCTTTTTCTCGAGCAGCAGTCGCGCTATCACCATGAGGTTGTTCGCAAGGACGGCGGCGCCCACCAGGAGTTCGAATCGTTCGCGACCTTCGGCGAGGCAGCGCTTCATGCCCCGGCCGCGGAACAGAACGGAGATGCGCCCCTCAATGCCGGCACGAAAACGTTGGGCGTCCTTGAAGGCGGCACTTTTCTCATGGGCTTCCTGCGCCGGCTTTCGCTTACCTCCGCGCTGGGGAATGCACACAAGGCCAACGCCGGCGTCTTCGCACTCCTGGACGTTGCTCGGGCTGAAAAATCCGCGATCGGCGCTGTAGATGTTCGGGATAGTGCCAAATGTTTTCCGGTGACGCTCAAGAGATGAGTGCACGTGACCTTCATCGCAGGGATTGCCGTTGAGGACGCGGTATTGAGTGATCAGGCCGCGCGCACTCTCGGCCAGGAAGATCTTGTGGCCGAACTCGACCGGTTTGAGGATTTTGCCTCGCTTGATCAGATCGGTGTGAGTTTCGAAGATCGAAAACAGTTTCTGTTCGTTCGGAACCTGCTCTCCGTCAAGCACCCGACGGCGCGATTGATCGAGGACGCGCTCCCCGAGGTCACAATAACGGTCGATCTCCTTCGAAGCGCATTGATGGCAATGTCGCTCATCAGATCGATCCCCCGGACTCCCTGAGTTTGTCTGAGCACCTCGCGAGCATTTTCTACGACCTGCGCGGTGATGCGGATGAGCTCGCGATATTTGGACACCAACTGTTTCTGGCGCTGTTTGGGTGTCATTCGTTGGATCTCTTGCATGCGGCGTCGGGCGCTGCGTGTGCGATTGGTAAATGCCGTCACCGACCCGGAAGAGATCATCCCGATACCGACCAGACGCGTGATGACTCGACTGCTGTCCCACAGCAAGGTGCTATCGGTCGGATGGTGAATATCGCTTTCGACCACGGTCGTGTCGACGCGCAGTTTCTTGCCGTTTTCCAGTCCGAGATTGACGGCGGATTTAACGACCATTTCGTTGATAGCTTCGAGCGTGGTCGGCGTGAGCCTGTTGAAGGCCCGGTTGAAAGCATCGTGCTTTGGAACGAGGCTGCTGTAGAAACGTGTGAATCGCCGCAAGGTATATCCGTCGGCGATTCGTTCGCGCAGTTCCCGGTAGTCCCAGTTCTTGACCCGCATAAGGATGAGCGAACGAAGCACCTGCTGGGCAGTGAGGCCGTTGCGTCCGGTCTTGGGATTCTTCAAACCGCGCTCAAGATCGCGGCGTACCCTGTCCACCATGTGTCCGTGGTGGTCGACAAAGTCGGAGATTGCTTGCAGCACTGGCTCCAGGCGAACGCCTTGGCCAAGGAATTCGAGATCGGCGAAACTCATCTGGGAGATCGTCGACCGTGTCATGTTTTGGCCTTTTGACGGATTGTCCTCTCATGCTTCAGGGCTTTGGCATACCTCAATGCGGTCTGGTAGAGCAGCTCCTGCAGAGCCCGACCGTTGTCGAGACACCGGTTCACCTCCGGCACCAGCTCATCGGGAATGTAAATCGCGAAGCGCTGGCCCTTGATGCGGCCATAGAGCACATGACTGGAGTGCTGTTCACCCTTACTGCACGCCGGGCAATGTTCGCGGATGCACCGCGTCCGGCGGAGGCTGAGCGATCCCAGTGCTGCCGGCCAGAGAGCGGCGGCCTGTTCCTGGAACCAATGCGCGACATCTGCGGGAAATTCTCTTTTAGTTGGCATGGCGTATATGTGCCACAGAGCACATATACAGTCAAGGAAATTTGTTCAACAGAAGTAAAATCAGTCAGTTGCGAGTTTCGCGACAGAAACTAGCTAGGCAGTTTTGTCGGCCCAGTCTAATATTGTTTTGACGCATTCTACGAGCTCTCCAGCTGAGAGCGCACCATCGTTGAGCTTGTCAAACACTTTTCGATTCATCGTACCGTAGTAGCTACTGTAGTTTGCAGACACATTATGCCAGATCTCCGCCGCCGCACCCCCGGTAGCACCGATCGGGATCGGCAGACGGTTCAGTGCTCTTCCTACAGAGAACTCTTCAAGGACGCCGTCGGCACTAACAAGCTTCTTCCCCCTACCCTTTCGGAATCCTCCAATACAGATGTAGACCCCCGCCTGTGCTAGTAGATCCTCCCGATAACGACGATCAAATCCTTCACGCGTGAACCCTTTCGGAACCGTTTGCGGAAAAGGTCGCAGCAAAAGTGCGCGCTCTAGGCTTGGTGTAGAAAGCTTGTACAGCTCTTCCAGAAACCCGGAAAGGACGGCACTTCCTACCGTTAAGCCAAATCCCGAAATAAGACGCGATTCCCTTTGGCCGAGCAGGTTGCCCACAAGGCGAGCGACTTCCTCGACCTTTTGTCTTTCCTTCGTGTACACCGAGTCTGGGTAGCTTCCAGATACGAACACGTTTCTCCGCACGACCCGGCCTTCCAGTTCTTCGAGAAGTTCCTCTATCTCATTGAAGTCGTCGATTTCCACAGCAGTAATGCCATACCGCTCTAGATCTTGAACCCAAAGCTCGTGACGCCTGAGATCGTACCGGTATCTGGTCTCAGCCTTCTTACCAATTCCATTTTTCCGTGGTTTTCGCACAATCGCATAGTGGCCTGCAGGATGGGCGGCCTTCGGGTACGCCTCGCGAATTAAGCTGAAGACATAAAACAGGTTGGGATCCGTGAAGCTGAAACCAAGGAAAAGGAACCGCTTGCTGATCAAGGCGCTGATCAACATCTGGTAAAACCCAGATCGCTCACGCCGATATAGTTCGTAGTCGTCCCGCGCCAGCACAACCTCGGTCGGGTGTTCCACGGTTCCGTGCATTTTGTACAAAACACCATGTGCCCAGGGATCCGCTGTTACGAGGTCATCATTACATGACTTAACATCTAAACGCTTATTTTGGAGCTCCCATGCCTTCTCAATTAGGGTGTCGTAGTTCATTGTCCAAATGCAACGGATCGGAAGCCTCGCCAATATCCGAAGTGGAGCTGGGACATCTTTCTTCGGTGGAAACTCCTTCCTGATAATGTTGGCGATCTTGGCTCGATTGGCGAGCGAGCGATTCAGATAATATTGTGCCACGCCAGCAAGATCATATTCCTGTTCTATATCTAGACCCAAGTCTTCTGCCACATCAGAAAGTAGCTGCTTCCAGCTTGGATATCCCGCCTGTTGTGAGACGCCGGCTCCGATGAACAATCCAGCCGAGCTATGCTCGATATGCGAACTGTACTCTTCGACGAAACGGCTCTTATCCACCTTCGCTCACCTGTTTTGACGCCGAAACCGTTGAACACACTCTTGGCACTTTGATGGACTTGATCAATGGGCAGATCCTGTTGCATGCGAAAACGCTCTAGGTCAATCGGAGGTCCCACTCAGTTGCAAGCTCAAGAACAAAAACAAAAAACAATTGGGTCTTCCGCGCACTCCACACTGATCTGCGAGGCGCGAGCGACTGAGCTCCGGGCACAGCGACTGCGCCATAGACTTAACGTTCCCTTGGTTTCGTTCGAGACGCAGCCTAACTCCGTCGTGCCCGCGACCTAAAGTTACGGATCCGAAGGGGATTAAGTCGACGAAACAAGGTGGGTTGATACATCTTGTCGCCCTTACTCTCATATTCCTCCAAAAACTTCAGCGCCTCGTTTGACAGTTGCCTCTTGAGCACGTTGCGTTTGTTGCAAGCAGCGACCGGGCGGAGTAGGGGCGTCAAAATCCTTAGTCCGCGCTGGTCGAGAGCGCAGCCATCCCATGCGATGGCTACTTGCTCGACCCAACCGCACAGTTCCTCCACGCCCCGAGAGCTCAGGAGCGCTGGCCGCGAGTCAATCAGAGGACTGGAGTCAAGCGTATCGCGGACAATCCACGCACGCCGCCCATTTCGGAAACTATGATATGTGCTTCCGTGGGCGGGTATATCCCATGGAGCATCGTCCAAGACTGCCCTGACTTCTACTCCGCGAAGGGACAGTTGGACGGCATCTTGTTTGTTATCGTGTAGCGTCGGTATAGTTTTGAGGTCCGACAACTTAACAGAGGCGTGGTTGGGGCCATCTGGGATCCATGCCTCCTGAAGCGCCTGAACGCGCAGAGCCTCAGACAGAAGATGGCGCGCTGTACTTTCTCTGTTGCCGCGGTGCCAAGTTTGATAGATGGCCGTCGCACCGAGAATGCCACCTCCGACGCTGCCAAGCGTCGCTAGTCCCACGTTCCTCATGAAATCGAACCACCAACTCATAGTCGGTTCACCCTCCTTCCGACTTCCAACCCCCGTGGGCGGTATTTTGGCACCACGGACGACGTAAGCTAACACTGGGCCTCTTTGTATGGAGGATCGGCGCTTTGATTCCAATCCCGAGGACCTTCTGCTGGATTGTCCGGGCCCTTGATCGACTCTCCAAATTAGAGCTCAGGCCATCTAAGATTCGGACTAACATTCGTTCTTTCATTCATTTGCGCCAATGTTACACCTACAGATTGCAACGAGGAAGCAATAATTCAAGTGTGCAATCGCAGGAGGATATGCCGTTCCTGTAACTGTGCCTCGCCGCGAAGCGAAGAGGGAGTCTGCCGGATCCGCGGCGTCGCATGATTCAGGTGCAGCTCCGAAGGCCGGACCGAGGGACTCAGACTCAGTAGTGTGACCTACTGAAGATTGCTCTGGTCCACGGTAGGTCCCTCGGGATGCTCATTGACGACTCTATTCTCCTCCACATAGCGAGTCAAGTCTGAAACGCGATACCTTACCAAGCGACCAATTCGGATGAATTGCGGACCGCGCCCTTCATGCCGCATCTTCTGAAGGAACGGAGGTGGTCACACTCCACAGTTTGGCGAGTTCAACCTCCGTCACCAGTCTGTCCGTGTCACTCATCCTTATGCCTCACTCGTTGATTGCTTGTCCCTGGAACGACCGAGCACCAATGCCCGCTATAACGGTTCCAGCGCCACTTGATCCCACTCTTGTGAGCACCTCACCATGGCTCCGCATGAGAGTTTCGAGGAGCCTACAGAGCTGAATGAATAACCTCTCGAGACAGGAGCCTGCCGGAGCTCCCCACCGACGTGCTATCTCCTCGTGAGTGCCCCGAGAGCAGAACACATCCTTCATCAATAATCCAGAGGAGAAATTTCGCTACCCCAATTCGAGGCAGCTGGTCTCGTTCATGCATCGTCGTACCTCAGCTGAAAAATAAGGCTATAAACATCGACCCACCCACCATTGCGTGCGACCTCGCAGGAGCTGCCGCGCGCGCGGTATCTGATACGAACTGCCACTCACTGTCGCAAAAGGAACCGAGAAGTACTGCGTTCTCTTCCTGCTCCTCCGCAAGTTGGGCATCCGTCTTCTCCGGCGTGAGTCCCAGAGATCAGCCCGCATTCCTCTGGAGCAGACCAACTGTCTCTTGCCCTTGAAAGCCTGAGCGAACGTCTTAAACAAATGGCCACTCTCGCAATCACCCGTCTGCTCGAAATCCCTAAGCAGATCCCAAGGAGTGCGGTGACCTTCGTGACCCTTCTTGACATGGGCTTTGGTCATTTCCAAATCAAGACCCCACTTACCCACGTAACCAGCTGCGTCCATTCCATCCCGAATATCTAACCCACGTTCGTTGGGCATTCCTAGGCCGGCCGATACACACGCAGATTGCCATGAGCCTAGCAGATCGTGGGCACTCGGCTCTTTTATCCCAGCACCTGGCATAACAAAGAGCAGACGGTGACTATGAACATGCCAGCCATTGTCCCCGTACGTAACCTCGAAGGCATTGATCCAGTGACGCAAGTCAACCGATTTGGCCCAAGTCCGCCAGACCTTGCGATTGAAAAACTTCTGCGAGCACGCGGCGCGAAACTTGTCCAGAGAACGGGAAGTTGATCGAACACACCGTGGCGGAAGGTTTGCGTCATCATATAGACTTTCCCGCCTCGTGATTCCCACAGAGTCATCATGATCTTCAGTTCGATACGCCTTCTTTCCGAGACTTTGGCCGCACATAGTGGACAACTCCATACAGAACCACATACCTGCAGACCTCCATAGAAAGCGGCTCCTCGGCTGGAACGATAGATGCGAACCTTACTTTCGGCGGGTTGCGGGATCTTCCATCGATGGCACTTTGCCGTGCGGGAGCCGGGGAGGAGATCGGCAACTGCGTCATGAAGCCTCCAGCGTATCGCCCGCGACTCGGCTAAGTTCCTATCGCGCGACAGGGAATTTGGAGAGGGGTACAGCGATTTTGCAACTTTACCAAGGGCACCATCGAACCGTCGATGAGCATCTATTGGATCCTGCGCCGCTGGGGGAGCGGGCATAGTTGCTGATGACAAACTCTCCATTATGTCCTCACACCGAGTTGCGGAGGCCAGCGCCGTTCCGTCACCGCTTGGACGCAACACTGAAAACTGGACTCTCTCGAAAAACAAACCACATGGGGGGGGCAAACCCAGAGATCTCAGACTGCAGCACCAACACCAGCTGGATTAGGGATGGCCAGAGCGTCGGCAGGCCGACACGAACCCACATAATGGACGATGTAGCCTCGATCACAGAAAGGCCCTCTCTTGTGTGCGGCAAGCTCGGGCTACAGTGCGCGCGCCGTAACTCCCCTGACCCCGTCTCGAATCCCACTTTGGCCTCATCAGATCCGGGAAGACCGGAAAGCGCGGTCAACGCGGGTCTCATCACACCCAAGCCAGAAAGCCAGGATGTGACACAAGGCGAGGTCGGCTTCCGACTGTGAGGGTATCCCAATCCCGCCAGTCACCCGCGTCATAGAGCACACGAAATTTCGTGCCATTTACCGAAGATCGCGCCATGTGCAAACGCTCGTTATCGGACCTCGGAAGGTATGCTCCTTGTTGACGGGGTGGGAGCGGAACGGTAAGTCCAGGCCGTCGCGTGATGCCGAACAGATCGCGCTGAAGAGCTTCAACCTCGTTCTGACAATCGCGAATCGGAGTAACCCGGTCCTGCCAAACGTTGCCAGTCATGCAGAAAAATCGAGAACGGTCGTAGATCTCGACTGCTCCCTTCCGATTTCCGCCAGCTGGCAACTTCGCCCGGACGATAACGTGCAACCCGGTCCCGCTTGGGCTGAGTTCGCAATAGCTCCCGAAGAGATCGACAAGTCTCTTCGCCCATACCTCAATCCCGTCCTGTTCGGTGCAACGGTCAAGGTCAATCCCACAATACGGGTCATCTATGCTGAACACGAAGCCAGCGCCCAATCCGTGGCCGGCCGCATAGCAAGCGACGTCTTCAAAGGCAGCCCAGGTTGACGGATCACTCGGGGATGCGAGCTCTCCCATTCCCGGCGTTTATGGGGACCTTATTTTTAGGGGCTGCAAACCGCCAGCACACCCACTGCCTCAACTTCCGCAACTCCAAAGGGAGGCGGTCTGGCACGAACTCACATAAGCTTTTCATCTCAGGCACCAGAATTCTGTTATCGGATAGAGCACCGCCCTATCGCTGAGTTCAATTCATCGTTGTTGCTTGTGTGCCGGAAGGAAGCGAGGTAGGATTGATTTGCTAAAACCCGCGCTTCCTATCAACGAGCGCAAACCGCCCGGCTTCCCGTCCCGTGAAGATGAGAAGCCGGGCCGACGCCTTTACCGACGATACTCCTTCCTTTGAAATGTGACGCCGCGCAGTCCCACGGCAGCAGCGTTGAAGTAAAAGACCCGCAGCCAGCAATGGGGGCAAAAGAGAGTGTACATTTCCCGCTTGGAGAAACACCGATACACGGGCACCTCGCGAGTGCAGCACGGGCATTTCCACTTAGCCCAATAATGTCGTTTGCTGGCCATAGGCAGAAGATCTCCAGAACTACAGTACTTGTTGCTCGCGGGAAAATCGGCGCTAAATTCTACCGATTAACTCGGGAGTCAACGTACCGATTACTCGTCGTCCTCGTCGTCGTCCTCGTCGTCCTCCTGATCGAGACTCTCTTCTACCGCATTCAGGAGGGTCCTGATCTGCTGCCGCTCGTTTAAACCAAGGTCCTCGATCAGGTCCAGCAGGTTGTTAGGATCATCGAAATTCATATTCCCTCACTTTCTCCCATAACTATACGTCGACATTGCGGGGCCCATGGGCGTAGCGCAGACGGAATACGGGGAGGAAGTTCTCGGAGGAGAAGACCGAGTCCTCCCATGTTCGGAGATGCCCTAACAGTGCGAGAGTATTCAGGGGAGAAAATCAGGGGAGAAATGCGGATAGAAAAAGAGGGGGATTTCTCCCTAAAATCGACGAAGCCCCTTGACAGGTGTTAGGCCTGAGAGGTTCTCTTCTTGTAGATGAGACGATTCCAGTAATCACGAACACATTCCCTGGCCGCCCTCTTGTGGTGTTTCCAGCTGGGACCGAGAGCTAAACTCGCCACTTCATCCCTCAAACCAGAAAAGGCGAGCCCCTTTCCAAGCGTGTCAACGAGTCTGTTTTCGAAATTCACCTGATAGTCAGGGTTAGCCGAAAGATATGTTTTGATTTTGATAGTGACCTCCCTCTGAACCCTCCTGCCGGGCCGGGCCCTTGACGGCAAAGATGGAGAACCGCTCCTGCTCGGGATCGGAATGTTAAAAAAGGCCGGGTGTTTTTCACCCAAAGGTCGAAATCCGACGGGACCGGGATTGTCAGGAAGAAAAACATCCGATCCTCGCACCGGGCCGAATCGTTCACACGAAGGAGGAGGCCACTCAATGAAGGCTGTACGTTTCTTCCTACTTGTGCGACGGGGCTCTTGCTGTGTGCTCAGCCCGCCTTTCTTGTCTCTCTCTCGGCCTTTTCCCTTCACCGTCATGGCATTTTGCCTTTGAGATTCAGCGACGACCTGTTGCTTACAGGAATATTACTTCCTTAGCGTCACCAAGCCCCCGAACCAATCTCCGGAAGATCAAATTCAGCATGCATCTCCGCGATGCAGAGGTTATTACGCATTCTGACCCTTGCGTTTTGGCCGATATGAATGCCAGAACCGGCCGGCCCAATGGTGTTCCGGTAGTATCGTTCGCACGCATTCGCGAATTCGGAATGATTCCAAGGCCGCCCAGGATAAGAGCCAATGGGTGGGCCGACCTCGAGTGGATCGGATTCGTATCTTGTTCCAAAGGGTTGCCGGACCTCGACTCTCATACCTGCGTAAGAGCGAGCGCCTATCGTGAGGTCGAATTCAATCACCGAGACCATGTGGTCGTCGTTTGCATCAAAGCTCCCATAATCTTGACTATCTTGGAGAATGGAACGGAAGGTGACCCTTGCTTTTGCCACTTTGCCTCCTCTCTTGACCTGGAAGAAATTCCTTCAACAGGTTTTGAGTTCCAAGTGACCTCATTGATTATTGTGCACCAGATTTTTGTGCACCAGTTTGTGCACTAACTATCCCAGATCGACCCATTATTACGGGTTTGCATGGGCTTGCACGGAGCTTCCACGGGAGACCTGAAACCCGTGCCAGTGTAGGGTTTGGTGGGACTCGGTGCGACTCCATCGGGTTTGAGTCGTCAAATTCGAGTCCTGTGGCGCCCACCAGAACTTCCCTTGGCCCTGCGTCACCTCACGAATCCGTCTCGCCAGCGTTCCCTATTTTATCCAGACTTTCGAGAATTTGATCCAAATTGTTGCGCCACTCGGGTCCTCTCCCCCGACCGGTCACGGCCTCCGGGCGCACGGCGGGACTCAGCCCGAGGCTGCCCGAGGCCGCCAGCGCCAACCGGATCGCCTCGGCGTCGCGCTGCAGCTCGGCTATTTCCTTGTCTTGGCGCGCGGCGACTTGCTGCAACCCGTCCAGTTCCTGGTGACGCCGGCGTATCCGTTGTTCCATGGACCGCACGAAAGCGCTGGTCTTCGCTATCTCTTCCTGCGCCTCGCTGACTTCGTTCTGCTTCTCGCCCAGCAGCTTTTGCAGCTTTTCGACTTCCCCGCTCAACGCATGAACCCTGGTATGCGCAAAGAAGAACGCGTGGATCAGAAATCCCGCCGCGAGAAAGATGGCCGCCAACGAGGCGAGCAAAAGATATACGACAAACATGCCGGACCTCACTTTGGCTGCTCCCGGTAGTCCCGGTCGGTACCGCTCGGGCCGCGCGTCACTGGGTGGCCGACCGGGCGTTGATTCTCCTCAACGCCTGGTTCGCCATGGCGGCGATCTGACCCCGCTTATCCTTGCTCAGATCCTGCAGCACGGGGATAGCCTGGTTGTCCCCGACCAGGCCCACCACTTCCGCCAGGCCTTCGCGCACGTTGACGTCGGTCAGCTTCGACAGCGCATACAGGTCGCGCATCTCTTCCGGCCGGGTCTCCACCAGGTACTGTCTTGCCTCGTTGTTGGTCTTTCGCGACGCCAGGGCCTTGGCGACTTCCTCCAGGTATTCTTTCCGACCCATGCGATAGAGAGCAAAGGCCTGCGCGGTGGCGACCCGCTCATCCTTTTCGCGCAGCCGGTCCCGCGAAATATCGGTGACCATGGACGCATCGCCCAGACGCGCCAGGCCTTCGTATGCCCTGAGTCGGACCGAGTTCTCCGGGTTGCGGCTCTCCTTGGTAAAGAGCTGTTTCGACCCGGGCGCCGCGATAAAGGCGAGCGCGTCCAGTACCCGCTCCCGGTAGTCCTTGTCGAGTTGTTTTGCCGGCAGGCCCCCCTGCTTCTCGAAGATGCGGGTCAGCTCCGGGACGGCTTCGGCGTAGCGGAGACGGCCGATGGCGTATATAGCCTCGTTGCGGACCTTGGGGTCGTTGTATGCGACGAAATTCATCAGGGCG
This sequence comes from uncultured Acidobacteriota bacterium, assembly GCA_963773605.1. Lineage (GTDB taxonomy): Bacteria > Acidobacteriota > UBA6911 > UBA6911 > UBA6911 > CAVZBT01. The sequence continues at coordinate 297,089 of CAVZBT010000012.1, read as the reverse complement.
CTCGCCACCGCGGGGTCGCCGATTTTCCGCAGGGCGCGCACCGCCTCGAACCGGACCGCATTGCTTCGGTCCTGCTGCGCCGTTTCCAGCAGGGCCGGCAGCGCATCCCTCCCCCGCACGATGCCGAGCCCCCGCGCGCTGCGCGCACGGATCCCTTCGTCCGAATCCTGCAACCGGCTCCGCAGCGCGTTCACCGCGCTCGGGTCGACCCGGATCCCCGGTTCAACCACGATGTCGGCCCATTCGTCCGACCAGGGATTGAAAAAATTGGCCATCTTGTTGAGGGAGACGACGAGACCGCTTTCCTGCGGCAGGTAAAGGTTGATCAGCCCCACGATGCAGCGGTCCCGGATCTCCTTTTCCGGATCGTTGCTCAGCTGGACGAAGGCCGGCAGGGCGCGGATGTCCAGCATCTTGTCGAGCGCGGTGACCACTTCGCGGCGCACGCTCACGTCCGCGTCGCCCGCCGCCGCAACCAGATCTGGCGTCGCCTGCTGGATCTTGTTGGCGCCGAGGGCAAGCGCCGCGTCTTTGCGCCGGACCGGGTCGGGATTCTTCAAATCATAGATGAGACTTTCGACCGGAACCTGGCGCGTCTGTTTCTGCGCGAGCAGGTGCGGAACCGCCACCGTCAGCGACAACAGGACGGCCAGCACGGCAGCGTGTCTTTCGAAGCGGGCGCGCGTCGGTCTCGTAATCATCGAAGTCCTCCCGTGAGTGAAGTTGGGCTGCGCAGTTATCGGCGAAAAGCCGCATGAGGGGATCTCTGGCGTGCATCCTCGGGCCTTCGTGGGACAACTCAGGTTTAGTGCAGTACGCGCGCAGTCTGCCACTTTTGCCCAGCCGTTTCAAGCAATCCGGTCAGGCCGGGTGCGCCGGCGCCAAAGTTGTCCGGTTGTGCCGTCGCGACCTCGGGACATGGAAGCCGGAAGCCTGGAGCCGGAAGCCAGAATGGCTTGTGAAGGCGTCGAGTTGCCGGGTGGCTCCGGAGTGTCTCAAACGCTGCCGCACAATGTGCCGATCAGCGGATGCGACAACACCCTGACCCATGGGCAGGTTTCTCCGCAGTGCAAATCAGGATCCAGGTTTTAGTCACATCTTCCAACTGGGGCGTCGCGCACCGGTCAGGCTCTCAGGCCCGCTCACAACCTTCGACCCCCCCGATCGAAGGCGTCTATGGATTCGGGCGCCATAGGTCGCTGGGCAACGAGGTGGGGTCGAGCTCCGCGAACGCGTTCCCCTCGAAAGGGTGGAATTGCCCGCAGTGACGGCAGTTGACCATGCCGTCCCGGTATAGGGTGCTCGTCATCGCGTCGCGCCCCGACGTGCGAATGCCGGTATCGAGCGCCTCCTGGGTCGTCGGGCAGCGCACCATGATCCTGTAGACCTGAGCCATGGATTCTCCTCTCTTGTCAGATCGCGGCCGAATCCCTGGCGGGGCGATAATAGAGCATCAGGTCGTCCCGGCGGGCGCGGTCCTGTGTGTTCCAGGCGCGCCGAAGCGCGCGGAACTCGATGGAATACCGCAGCGTCTCTACGGCCCGCTCCTCGATCATCTTCAGCAGCATACCAACCGTGGCGGCCAGCAGCGCCCATTGCAGGATGACACCCGTGGGCCGCAAGAGTGGCGCAAACGAGTGATGCTCACGCCGGCAAGTCCGCGAGCCACTCGCCCGGCTGCACTTCCTCGGGTGGACGGCCCCGTCGGAAAATCCGGGCACCGGTGGTTCCTTTGAGGCGCACGCCTGTGTTGTCGACCCGCAGCATGGCCCCCTCGCGCATGGCCACCACGGGCACGTCGTTCTCTTCGAGAAACTCGCGCAGGCGCACATCGCGCGTCTCCCCCATGTGAGTCGAGTTCGGGTCGGGATCGAGGTAGTGGGCGTTGATCTGGAACCCGACCAGGCCGAGCGCCTCGAAGGAGGGGGGGTCGGCGATCGGCATGTCGTTTGTGGTCTTCAGGGTCGGGCAGGCGACGACCGAGCCCGCGCTCGAGCCGATGTAAGGAACCCCGGAAGCCACGCGGGCGCGGATGGGCGCAAGCAGGTCATAATCGTGCAGGTTTTTGAGCAGCCGGAACGTGTTCCCGCCCCCGATGAAAATCGCCTCCGCGTTTTCGACCACGGCGCGCGGCACGGGCGCGCGGTGCACCGATCGCAGGTCGTAACCCATCTGCGCGAAGCGTTCGGCCGCTCGGGCCTCGTAGGCGTCCCGGTCATACAGCGCGTAGGGGACGAACACGACCCGCCCGACCGCGCCGAGGTGGTCCCGGATCTCCGCTTCCGCGTGCTCCAGGTAGTCCCGTCCGAACATCGTCGAGTTGCTGATCAGCAGTAGCCGCTTCATCGTCCGCCTCCCCTCGCACCGCTCGCTCGCGGACCGGAGGCGTCCGGTCCCGCGGGAGCGGGCCCCGCGGCCGATTATAAGGGCAAGCCCGGCGACTGCGCGCGGAAACATGCCCACGGGGCCGACCGAATCGGTTAGAATCCGGCAAAGCAGGGCGATCTTGTACCCCCCAAGTAGAGCGTCTGAGCGGGAGGGAACCAACCATGATCAGACTGGGAATCATCGTCGGGAGCACACGGCCAGGTCGTAAGGCCGAGGTCGTGGCCCGCTGGGTTCGGGAACTCGCGCAGCGGCGCAAGGACGCCGAGTTCGAGCTGGTGGACATCCGGGACTACAACCTGCCGCTGCTCGACGAGCCGGCCCCACCGTCCCTGGGTCAGTACTCCAAGCCGCACACCAGGACCTGGGCCGCTAAGATCGATTCCCTCGACGCCTTCGTGTTCGTCACGCCCGAGTACAACCACGGGACGTCCGGCGCGCTCAAGAACGCGATTGACTACCTCTACCGCGAGTGGAACAACAAGGCTGCCGGGTTCGTAGCCTACGGCGGCGCGGGCGGGGTGCGTGCGGTGGAGCACCTGCGACTGGTCATGGCCGAACTGCAGGTGGCCGACGTGCGCGCGCAGGTCGCGCTTTCGCTCTACACCGACTTCGAGGATTTCAGCACATTCAAGCCGGCGGCCCACCACGAGCGGTCGGTCAACGCCATGCTCGATCAGGTCATCGCCTGGGGCAGCGCTTTGAAAACCCTGCGCGGCAAGTAACCGGGCTCTTTGAAAGGCGGGCGTATGACTGCGTTTTCCATGCGGGCGCTGTTCTGGGCGCCCCGGGTGTTGTCCATTGTGTTCATCACGTTTCTGAGCCTTTTCGCGCTCGATGTTTTACGGCAAGGGTATGGATTCTGGAATACCCTGCTCGCGCTTTTCATGCACCTCATCCCGTCCTTTGTCCTGATCGTCGTACTGGTGCTGGCCTGGCGCTGGGAGTGGATCGGAGCGGCATTGTTTGCCGTGGCGGGGCTCGTTTATGTCGTGACGCTCGTTCCCCGGCCGCATCCGCCGCCCGGCATGAAGCTGTTGTGGTGTGCGACCGTCGCGGGTCCCGCGTTTGTCATCGCCGCGCTGTTTCTGGCGAACTGGATCAAGCACGGCGAGCTTCACGCCAGGCCGTAAGGCGCGCGCGCAGGTCCGAGTCCGGAATGAAGGCCTCATGGCAATAGTCCCGGTATGCGTACAGACGCTCGTCGAGTACGGCGCGATCACGTCCGGGCTGGCCGCCTTCCGCAACAGCGTCGAGGTCTACATCGGCCAGGGGCACCTGAAGTACCTGCTGCTGGCTCTACTGTGCCTCGTGGTTTTGTTGTGGCTGCGGCCGCGGCGCTAGGCCGGGCCTCGCGCCGGGACGCTCGAGGGCCGGATTTCGGACGAGGCGTCGACGCAATCGGCGGTGGATTTTCGGGTGTCCGCGTTCATCCGCGTCCCCACAAACGTTATCGTATTTTACGGAATCCGGCACTAAGGGTGCAACATTTCGTCGGGGTCGAGTAGCAGCGGGAAGAACTGCCCTCGCATTTTCTCGCCGACGGGGATGGGGGGGACGCCTTGGAGCGGAGGATCGTCGGAGGCCGAGCGGGTTCCGTCCCGGAACACGTTGATGACCGTGGCGCGGCGCGCGCGGTCCGTGCGGTTCTCGAATGACCCGTGCACCATCAGCGGATGATGGAACGACGCCTCACCCGCTTTCAGTTCCACATACACCGGATTGAACTGTCGCTTCTGTTGGTCGCTCAAGACCGTCTGAATGGCATGCATATCGCCGGCGAGGCCCGTAACCGGCAACAGGTTCCAGCGGTGGCTTCCGGGAATGTAGCAGAGACAGCCATTGTCCCGGGCGGCCTCGTCCAGCCCGATCCAGCACGTCAGGTGCGCCATCGGCTGCGTCCGCGTCCAGTAGGAATAGTCCTGGTGCCAGGCGACGACGCCCCCGTGGCGGGCGGGCTTGCAGAATAACTGGTCGTGCCAGAACCGCACGGGGCCTGCGAGCAGCTGCGCTGCCGCAACCGTGAATGCCGGGTTCCACAGAATGTCGTGAAATCCGGGCGCGATGCGCCACGCGCCCAGCGCGTGAAACAGCACCCTTTCCGGATCCCCGGATTCGTTTGAATGAAACTCGTAAAATAGACCATGGGCGGCGTGGCCGGGGTCGGTCAGCAAAACGAGTTCCGCGAGCAGCCGCTTGACCTGCCGGTCGTCCAGCAGACGGATGCCCGAGACGTAGCCATTCTCATGGAAGAATCGGATCTGCTCTCCACGCAGGCGGAATTGGTCCCAGCCCTGCCGGGAGGTCGGGATCGGAAACAAATCCGAAGTCGGCCCGTGTCGTAGCGATAGGTCCTCTGTCATAGGCGCTGCCCCCGTTGGGAGGTAGTGGCAGGTAACAGCAGTAGTGGTACTGCAGACTGCCGCGGCCCAGAGCGCTGCAAAGCGCGCACAGGCCTCGGCCGCACCGTGATTTTAGCACGCCATGGCAGGGGTTATAAGGATCTGGAAATGGATCAGCAGGGGCTTCGTACCGTGATCGCGATACTTAATTTCGTAGCGGGTCGACTTTCCCCGAACGACTCCTTCCGTGCAGGAGCACGGCGAACCTTTTCAGGTACGGGTCGTGCCTGTCCGGCCGTAGAATAGTGGGGAGGAGCGTGCCGTGACAAGAGGCAAGGGCTTTAAGAACTTGAAGCTGGGCAAGAACGTCCACCGACAGATGAAGCGGCAAGGGGCGCCGCAGCCGTCTCACGTGAGGCATCCAATCCCTCAGCCCCGGAGACCGCAAAAGAATCGGCCCAAAAGTCTCGAATAAGGCCCCTCTTTCGGAGGCCAAAAGCAACCTAAGTTATTATTCTGGAGTGACCTCTTCGGGTCCGTCCCCGCGCGGCCAGAATGAGCGCGCCCAGGCCGGTGCCGAGGAGAAACAGGGACGAAGGTTCCGGAACGGCTTCGACCGCGGCGTCGTCGATGAATGCGACGGTCATTTGACCGCCGGTGTACGGCGGAGTGCTCGGAGAAACGTACTCACCTCCCGAGCCTGAGTTCAGCAGATGAAATCGGAACGTCAGTTTCCCGGACCCTGTCACGTCGCCCGACAGGGTCTCGAACATCCAGGGACTCAGCACGTCCCCATCCGATGGATCGACGTCAATCGGCGATTCCCAGATGGTTTCCCACCATGTGGCTTGAGGGTCCGGATCCCCAACCAGGAGCTGGAGCTCATCCTGCCCTGCGTCCGCAACATTGAAGTCCCTGGCCTCATAGCGCCACCAGAAGGAGACCGTAGCGAACGTATAGCCCGTGAAATCGACCTCTTGCCACAGATCCGCATCTCCCAGCCCACCGGGTGCCAAGACCGCCATGCGATTGCCTGAGTGCGGGGCGACAGTCGCAGGATTACCGATCCACTGTCCACTCGTGTTGGACCCCACGTTGCTCGATCTCGACCAGCTGTCAGGGATGTTGGTCGGGATAACAGACTCGAAGCCCCCGTTGATCAGGATCTGATCGGCGAACGCGACAGGAGACAATGACAAGCACAGGACCAGACCGGCCAGGCCGAGCCGTACACGTTTCATTGCATACCTCCGTATGCCGATTGCAAACGCAAGGACCATTCCAAATCGAAGGTTGCGGCACGTCCCGACTCTAAACATTGCCAATTCAGCAAATTGCATACGCTCGCTTCGGCGCGTAACCTCAAGCCAACCCGTGGAGTTTGTAAAGCAGCCTGACACCGCATCATGAATCGCCCGTTCACCATTTCGGTAAGCTCCAGTGAGAATGTTGCATTGAGACGTATGCGACGGAAGGCTGGAGGTGTAGTCCGTCCCGACATGTTCGGCAGATGGCTTCCCAACCCGCTTGTGGTTCGGGCATAGAAACGGATAAGGTAACGACAACAGGAAATACACGTGGAGGTGTGACATGAAAATCGCGCGACGGGACTTCCTCAAAACCGCATCTGCACTGGCGGCGGCATCGCTGCCCGCCGGCTTCGGGGCTCCGGCGGACCCCGCGATCCTACCGGCTGCGCCGCGGCCGAGACTGCTGTCCGGCTGCTGCGCCTACTCCTACGGGAGCTACCTCAAGAAGGGCCAGATGACCATGGAGGATTTCATCCTCAAGGGCGTGGAGCTCGGCGTCGACGGCGTGGACATGACCACTTACTGGCTGAAGTCTACGGACCCCGGTTATCTCGCCGGCCTGCGGCGCTTTGCGTACCGGAACGGGATGCCGTTCTCGGGGGCTGCGATCCGCACGGACATGTGCCAGCCGGACGCGGCCAAACGCGGGGAAGAACTCGAGAGCATCCGGAAATGGGTGGATGCGGCGGAACTGCTCGGTGCGTCGCACCTGCGTGTCTTCGGAGGAGAAGTTCCGCCCGGATCCACCGACGAACAGGGGATCGGATGGGTCGTGGAGATGATGAAACCCGCGTGTGAGTACGCCGCGCAAAAAGGGGTCGTGCTCGGCATCGAAAGCCACGGGGGGATTACTTCCAGAGCCACGAACATTGTCGAGATCCTGCGGCGGGTGAACTCACCGTTTGCCGGGTGCAACCTCGACATCAGCAATTTCCAGGACAACCCCTACGAGCAGATCGAAGCGTGCGTCCCCTACGCATCGCACACCCACATCCGGGACTTCTACGGAGATGCCCGAAAACCCCTGGACCTCGATCGCGTGTGGCAGATCTTCGCCCGGGCGGGGTACCGCGGCTACATGTCCGCCGAGTACGAGGGCGAAGAAGACCCGATGACCGGCGTCCCAAAGCTGATCGCAAAAATCAAGCTCTTGTGCCGCAAGTACGGGGACGGACCCGGGGAACGATAGCATTCAAAATAGCTTAAGGGAAACTATAGGATTGGAACAGGCGCTAAATCCGTTTTTCGGCCCGCTCTTTCGAGTTTAAGCCATCGTCCGGCCGGGCCTCCCCGGCGTAAGGCGCTCCCTATCGCAAGGCGCTCCTTAATGGATGCCGGCATACTTGGGGACCAAGCCTGTCGTCAAACTTTACATCCGCAATAACCACCGCATTTATAAGCAATTCAGCCGGATACGCCGGCCCTGATACACGACTTCATAAAATCCGGTGGCATACTTTACACAAGCGCGCCATTGGAAATTTGAAACCGCATGCGGATTCTCCTGGACGAGAAACTCATAAGTCACGCTGTGCGAGTCACATATAGGTTATACAGGCGTCGCATGACGCTTTTGGCGTAAATGTTGCTTACTTAGTAAATAAACGAATCGCATGTTTGTGTAGGTGATCCACTCCTGAGGGGGCTGACCCATGAGAAGAGCACCTGTGATGATGGCATCGCTTGTGGTCCTGACAATCGCGCTTCAAGCGCAGGCCGATCCGGTGACGATTACCGGATACGATCTCACTAATGCAGCGATTTCGGGTTATGGTGCCTGGGGCCACGTCTATACCGGAACCATCACGCCCGTGTCGGGCTCCGCGGCCAACTATTCTGGCGGGACGGGCACGATGGCAAACGGAGTCATCGAATCGACCGAGCGGACCATCCAGCTATTTGCTACCACCGACCACAGTGTCATCACTGTTTTTCTGGGCGCCACCGTTAGAATTGACACAATCGATATCTTCGGGGGCAACACGACTGCAAACGCGATTCCCGGCGAGATCGACGGAATGGACATAACGATCAACGGACAAACGCAACAGTTTCTAGGCGTGCCATTTGGGAGCCCCAACACGGCTGGAACCCCCAGGAATGACCAGTTCATTCTCGCTGGAAGCTTGTTGGACGGGCTGGCGACCGACCGGATCACATTTTCGAACGTTCTCGAGTCTGGCTGCTGCGGCGGTTTTTCTATCGCCGAGATTCAGATCGACGGCACGGCGGAAGAGGGGGGAGCGGTCATACCCGAACCGGCGACTTTCCTCCTTTTAGCCACAGGACTCGGCGCGCTCGTTCTGGCCCGCTCGCGCAGGAAAGACTAGGCGATCCGTATCACCGTTGCTCGAGGTGGTCGATTACGCGGCCGCCTTTCTCACGCGTAATTCTGCCTTGTGCCCCGTGGCAGAGAGCACACGGATCAGGAGATCGGTTGAAATACCGTGAGTGTTCCCATTTGCGATTGCAGTCACGCGGGTGCGTGATGTCCCTGCGCGCTTGGCAATTTCTGCGTGTGTGAGGTTCCCACTACGGATGATCTTAGCCAAGGCAGAGGTCAGCTCCGAGCGGAATTCCATCTCGGCAGTCTCAGCAGGCGACAATCCCAGTGCCCGGCCTAGCTCGTCTGCGGTTTTCACTCTGATGGGTCTATCGGAATTCGATTTAGGCATTTAAGACCTCCCTCAACCGGCGTCGTCCCAAATCAATTTCACGGGCCGGCGTCTTCTGCGATTTCTTGTTAAAGCCATGAAACACAAGAATGGCGTTAGGAATGTGTGCCAAATATAGGACGCGCACTGTCGAGCCTTCGTCTTTCACTCTCAGCCACTCTCAGCTCGCACACACCTGGCGCAACCACAGGCAGCGGTCGACTGAGAGGCATGGCAAGATTAAGCCCCCGCTGCAAATCCCGCAGCGCCTCTCCTATTTCGCTTCGGATCGTAGCCGATTGTTCACGAATGAATTCCAACGCTCTCGGATGAAAGTGGATCGGCTTCACGCAAGTCATTATGTCTCGAATCCGGGACATCGGCAAGTTAACCCTTGGTGGGAGGCTGTGGCCTTCGACTCAGGCATCGAGTATGAGCACGGAACGTCCGGTGCCGCGCGCTATGACCCCGGATGAAGTGCGGCAGTCTGTTCTCGGTGTTGGATGATCGGGAACGGCTGATCGCGAAACTGGCGGTGCTTGCCGGAATGAGACCCGGCGAGATTTTCGGCCGCCTCAAGTGGGCGCGGCTGGGATCGGATTACGCCGACATCCGGCAGCGCGTTTATCGTGGCGATGTGGATTCCCCCAAATCAGTGCGGTCGGTTCGGTTCGCGGCGCTTTCCGATGGGCTGCTCGGCTCGATTGATCGAGTGGCGGGCCATGTCGCTTGATTCCGGCGAAGATGCCTGGGTGTTCCCTTCCGAGAAGCTCACCACGCCTTTGGCAAACGACAACTGCTGGAGGCGGGGTTTTCTTGCCCAAGCTGAAGCCGGTTGGACTGGCTTGGGCAAAATTTTCAGGTCATGGCGGCGTACTCACAGCTCCCTTCTGAAGGAACTGGATGTCGATCCGCAGTCCGGGCGGAGCAGATGGGGCATACCGTCGATGTGAACGAAAACGTGTATACGATTCACCTCGATTAACCGCCGCAGGGAAGCAGTAAACGCGCGGGAGGACGCGATCGGCGCTTAATGGATTCTATTGGACTCTGCCGCCGGCGGGGCTCGCTGTAAGTTATTGAAAACATGGAGCGGGAGACGGGGATCGAACCCGCGACGTCCAGCTTGGGAAGCTGGCATTCTACCGCTGAATTACTCCCGCTTGTTCCAGATGCGTGTACATGAGACTGCGAAGGCCAAAGGCCTCTCGGTGATGTCTCACGGCAAGTCACTTTAGTCCGCATTGTCGATTTTTGCAAGCGGTTGCTGCCCCGCGGCGCATCGTCATCCCCGCATGAACAGGTCGTCCCACAACTGCACCGCGAGCACCCCGACCAGCAGGGCGCCGAAGTCGCTCGTTCCGGCGCGGTGCCGCGTGAGCATCTGGTGCACCACCCCGGGGCTGAAACACCCCTTCGCGCGCAGCGAACTCTCCGAAAGCAACTCCGCGGCAAACCCGGGCAGCGCCTCCCGCATCCACTGCTTGAACGGGGCCCTGAGGCCGCGCTTCTTGCGACGGGTGATGGCGCGCGGCAGCACCGGCTGCATGGCCTTCCGCAGGATGTATTTCTCCTTCAAACCGCGCAGTTTCAACGACGGCGGGAGCGCGGCGCAGAATTCCACTAACTCGTGGTCCAGGAAGGGCACGCGAACCTCCACGGAATATGCCATCGAGGTCCGGTCCAGGTGGTGCAGGATGAAATCCGGCAACCGGGTTTTGAGTTCGTAATATTGCAGCTGGACCAGCGGATCCCATGTCCCGAACTCCTCCGGCACCGTCAGGTCCCAATCGGGGGTATCGTCCAGCACCGGCCGCAGATTTTCGGAAAACAACTCACCGAGCACATCGATGCGCGACGGCCCGATCATGGGCGTGTAGCGTGCCTGACAGGGTCCGAAGGGCGGCGTCGAGCCGCCGCCCCCGGGTCGAGCCGCTACACTCCACACGATTCTGGCCGCCTGCCACGCATTGTTGCTGGCATCCGGTCAGCCGGGCTCCATGGGATCGAGGGGAAAACCGAGCTTGCGCCAGCCGTCCAGCCCCCCGGCCAGCGGACGGACGCGCGTCAGACCCAGGCGATGCAGCATCAGCGCTGCCCGAGCGCTCGTCGCTTCGTTGGGTCACGTGCAATAGAGGATGAGCTCGCGGTCCCTGGGGATCTCGTGACTGCGGCCGGCGAGTTCTTCGGGAAGGATGTGGAGTGCGCCCGGCAGCTTCACCCGCTCCACTCCCGACGCCAGTGCGTTGCGCAGGTCGATGATGGCGACCGCCTCACCCCGGTCAATCTTCCGTTTCAGTTCTTCGGGGGTGATGCGCGCGGTGCGCAGATGTTCCATGAATCTGCGGCGCTGCCGGACCTTGAAGAGCACCCACAAGACGATGGCCACAACCAGCAGAACGGACAGCCCGACGCCCAGGTGCGTGGCCAGGCGCGCCGCGATCTCCAGTTGTTCGGCGAAAAGGAACCCCAGCCCGGTATAGGCCCCTATCCACAGGAGCGCCCCCAGCGAGTCCAGCGCCACGAAACGCGCGAGCGGGAACCGGAGCGCGCCGGCAAGCGGGGGGGCCACGGTACCAAGGCCGGGAACGAACTTGGCATACAGGAGTGACCAGGCTCCGTGCTTCACGAACAGCTCTTCCGTTCTCCGGACACACGAGTCGGGTTCGATGGAGATGCGGCACAGGAGGCGCAGCACCGAGTTCCCTTTTCTGCGGCCCAGCTCATACCAGACCAGGTCTGCAGCCACAGACGCCATCGTGCCCAACAGCAGTGCCAGCTTGAACGAAACCACCCGGTGTGCCGCGAGCGCTCCGATCGCGAGGAGGTAGGGGACCGCGGGCACAGGCAGCCCGACCTGCTCGGCGAACACGACGCCGAGCAGTACCGCATAGCCGTGGTGAAGGACAAACTGCAGAACTGCGTGCATACAGGCCTGTGCGGCGCTTTCCGCCGCGGCCGCCCGGGCACCGCACTCCAAAGCGGATATGGAGTGCGGTGCCTCGGCACCGCTGTTGCGGCTGTGCTGGATCGGCAGGGATCGCCCGAAGGTCGGCGCCTAGGCGCCGACCCCAAAATGGCGTCGAGCCGCCGCACTCCACACACTAAAACATCTGGGTCCGCCAGAGGTCGTGGATGTGGACGACCCCAACGATCTCCTGCGCGGGGTTGACGACCACGAGGCTCGTGATCTTGAGCTGCTCCATCTTCGACAGCGCGGCCGTGGCGAGTTCTTCATCGGCGATGGTTTTCGGGGCGGGCGTCATGCAGTCGGCCGCGACCAGCCGCAGCGGGTCGGGGGACCTCTGCATCAGCCGCCGCAAGTCGCCGTCCGAGATCACGCCCGCGAGCCGGCCGGACTCGTCCGCGACGGTCGTCATGCCGAGCTTCTTGCACGACATTTCGTAGATCACGTCGCTCATGGCGGTGGACAGCAACACCCGGGGCACCGATTCGCCCCGGTGCATCAGCTCGGCCACGCGCAGCAGCTTTCTCCCGATCGCGCCCGCCGGGTGCACCTTGGCGAAGTCCTCGAGACGGAATCCCTTTCGCTCCATCAATGCCATCGCGAGTGCGTCGCCCATGGCCAGCGCGGCCGCCGTACTTGTCGTCGGCGCCAGGTCGAACGGGCACGCCTCCTCCGTCACGGCGACGTCCAGGTGCGCGTCCGCGTGCCGCGCCAGGGTGGACTGCGGGTTGCCGGTCAGGGCGACCAGCGGCAGGCCGAGCCGCTTCAGGAACTCGAGTATCCGCAGGATCTCGTCGGTCTCGCCGCTCTTGGAGAGGGCCAGACGACGTCGTCGGGCCCGAGGAGGCCGACGTCGCCGTGCAGCGCCTCGGCCGCGTGGAGGAATATCGCGGGAGAGCCCGTGCTGGAAAGGGTCGCGGCGATCTTCTTGCAGATGATCCCGGACTTGCCCATCCCGGTGACCGCAATCTTGCCGTGGCATGCCGCGAGCAGTTCGAGGGCCCTCAGGAACGGCTCCCCGATCCGGCCCGCGAGATTCCGAATCGCCTCCGCCTCGGCGTGCAGCACACGCACCGCCGTTTGCAGCGAAGAGGCCGGCGCGCCGCTCAAGACGGCCTCCTGAGCGCGGCGCGGATCCGGAGGATGTCTTCCACCACCCGCGGAAAGATCGTCAGCCGCAGCGCGTTTGGGCCGTCGGAAAGCGCCTTCTCCGGACGGTCGTGCACCTCGAAAAAGAACCCGTTCACGCCGGCACCGGCACCGGCGCGCGCGAGGTACGGGATGTACTCCGCCTGTCCGCCCGACCGATCGCCCTGCCCTCCCGGCGTCTGCACGCTGTGGGTGACGTCGAAGACGACGGGGCAGCCGAACGAGCGCATGAGGACGAGCGAGCGGAAATCGACGACCAGGTTGTTGTAGCCGAAAAACGTGCCGCGCTCCGTCAGCAGCACGTTGCGGTTGCCGGTCTCGACCGCCTTTTCCAGCACCTTGCGCATCTCGCCGGGCGACAGAAACTGGCCCTTCTTGATGTTGACCGCGCGCCCCGTGCGCGCCGCGGCCCGGATCAGGTCGGTCTGCCGGCAGAGGAATGCCGGGATCTGCAGGACGTCGAGCACCTCGGCGGCGGCGGCGACCTGAGCCGTTTCGTGCACGTCGCTCAGGACGGGAAGGCCGCTCGCGGTGCGCGCCTTCTCGAGGATGCGGAGCCCTTCGTCCAGGCCCGGGCCCCGGAACGACGACGACGCGGTGCGGTTGGCCTTGTCGTAGGAAGCCTTGAAGATGAGATCGATGCCGAGACGGTGCGCCACGCCCGCCAGGCGGTCGGCGAGCTTGAGGCAGTGCGCTTCGCTTTCGATCACGCACGGCCCCGCGATGAAGAACGGCCGGGACGTGCCGAGCCTGAGGGGTCCGACGTTCATGGCCAGAGGCCCTATGACGACGAGGCCGCGGCCGCGCCGGACCGCACCGCGTCCGAAGCCCCGCGCGCCTTCTGCTGTTGGTGCTTGAAGGACGCCTCGATAAAGCTGGAAAACAGCGGGTGCGGCTGCAGCGGCTTCGACTTGAATTCCGGGTGGAACTGGCAGCCCAGGAACCACGGGTGCTCCGGCAGCTCCATGATCTCGACGAAATTGCGGTCGGGCGAATTGCCGCTGAAGCGCATCCCGTAACTGGTCAGGATCTGCTCGTACTCGCGGTTGAACTCGTAGCGGTGCCGGTGCCGCTCGGAGATCTCCCGCTTCGTTGATAGATGTGATGCGCCAGCGAGTCTCTCATCGAGCACGCACGGGAATGCGCCCAGCCGCATGTTGCCGCCCATGATGTCGCTCCCCAGCAGCTCGCGCAGCATGTAGAAGACCCGGTGCGGGGCCGACGGGATCGAACTCGGAGCTGTCCGCCTGCAGGCCGCAGACGCTGCGCGCGAACTCGATCACGGCGCACTCCATCCCCAGGCAGATCCCGAAGTACGGGACCTGGTGCGTCCGGGCGTAACGGATCGCGCGCAGCATGCCGTCGATGCCGCGCTTGCCGAAGCCGCCCGGCACCAGGATGCCGTCGAAGGCCCCGAGCTGTTCGTCGAGCATCTCCTCGATGCAGCCCTTCGGACTCCACCCACTTCAGCTGCACCTTGAGGCGGTTGGCGACCCCGCCGTGGTAGAGCGCCTCGTTCAGGCTCTTGTACGAATCCTCGTACTCGACGTACTTGCCGACGATGCCGATGCGCACGGTACCCACGGGGTGCACGGTCCCGGTCCTGCAGGTCTTCCCAACGGCTCAGGTCCGGCTCGTGCGCCGGCAGCCCGAGATGGTGCACGATGGTGTCGTCCAGCCCCTCGCTGTGCAGCACCACGGGGACTTCGTAGATGTTCTCGACGTCGAGCGCCGTGACGACTTCCTTTTCGGACACGTTGCAGAAGAGCGCGATCTTCGCCTTGATCTCCCGCGGCAGCATCCGGTCCGTCCGGCACAGCAGGATGTCGGGCTGGATACCGATTTCGCGCAGTTCCTTGACGCTGTGCTGGGTCGGCTTGGTCTTCAGTTCGCCGGAGGTGCTCGATGAACGGGACCAGCGTCAGGTGGATGAAGATCGAGTTCTCCCGGCCGACCTCGTTGCGCATCTGGCGGATCGATTCGAGGAACGGGAGGCTCTCGATATCGCCGACCGTGCCGCCGATTTCGACGATCGCGACGTCGACGTCCTGCGCGACGCGGCGGATCGTGTTCTTGATCTCGTTGGTGATGTGCGGGATGACCTGGACGGTCTTGCCCAGGTACTCGCCCTTGCGCTCCTTCTCGATGACGCCCAGGTAGATCTTCCCGGTCGTCGAGTTGTTGTCTTTTGTCAGCCGGACGTTCGTGAAGCGCTCGTAGTGGCCGAGGTCGAGGTCCGTCTCCGCCCCGTCGTCGGTCACGTAGACCTCGCCGTGCTGGAACGGGCTCATCGTCCCGGGGTCGACGTTGATGTAAGGGTCGAGCTTGAGGAAGTTGACCTTGAACCCGCGCGCCTCCAGCAGGCTCCCGATCGAGGCGCTGGCCAAGCCCTTCCCGAGCGACGACAAGCACACCACCGGTAACAAAGATGTATTTCATAAGTTGCGTCCTGATCCATATCTCACTTCCGGATAACCGGGGCAGATTACCAGCCCGCCGCCCGCGGCGCAAGCTGGCTTTGGAGTGCCGGCGGCTCGACGCCGCTTGCAGTCGGCGCCTAGGCGCCGACCTTCGGGCGATGCCTGCCGATCCGGCACAACCGCGACAGCGGTGCCGAGGCACCGCACTAGGGCGGCGCGCCCGGCGGGCCCGCGGTTACGAGCGCCTCCACTTCGGCAAGGTCCTCGGCCGTGTCCACGCTGATCGAATCTTCCGACACCCGCACGACGTAGACATCGTGCCCGTGCTCGAGGATCCGGAGCTGCTCGAGCGATTCCGAGCGCTCGAGCGGCCCGGGCTCCATCCTGACGTAGCTGCAGCAGAAACTCCCGCTTGAAGAGATAGATCCCGATGTGCTTCAGGTAGCCCTCGCAGGCCCGGTCCCCGCCCCCCAGCTCCAGCGGCGCGCTCCGGTCGTACGGCATCGGCCAGCGGGAAAAATAGAGCGCCTTCCCGGCCCGGTCGCAGACCACCTTGACGATGTTCGGATTCACGACGTCCGGCGCGCGCACGAGCGGTATCGCCGCCGTGACCACCGTCAGCCCGGGGCACGCCCGGCCGAACGCGAGGAGCGCCGCCACGGTCGAGGTGGGGAGCAGCGGCTCGTCCCCCTGCAGGTTGAGAATGAGGTCTTCCGGAGAGCTTTTCGGCCACCTCGGCGACGCGGTCCGAACCGGTGCGGTGCGACGGCGAGGTCATCCAGGCCTCGCCGCCGATTGCTCGACCGTGCCGGCGATCTCTTCGGAGTCCGTCGCGACCATGATGCGGTCGATGCCGGCGCACGACCTCGCCCGCTCGAGGACCCGCACGATCATCGGGACGCCGCCGATCCTGCGGAGGGGTTTCCCCGGCAACCTCGTCGATTGCATACGCGCAGGAATGACGGCCGCGACTCGCATTGTGGCCTTGCACGCTAGAAATTGATCAGCTCAATTTCCCGCGTGTCCTTGACGTACTGGTGGTCCGGCTGCGGGTAGCGGTACTCCTTCCCCTCGAAATTCCGCAGCACGACTTCCTTTTCGTCAAACCGGGTCACGTACTCGGGCATGAGCGGGATTTTCCCGCCGCCGCCCGGCGCGTCGATGACAAACTGCGGCACCGCGAACCCGGTCGTGTGGCCGCGCAGCGCCTGCATGATCTGCAGGCCCAGTTCGACCCGGGCGCGGAAGTGGTTGGTGCCGCGCGTCAGGTCCGCCTGGTAGAGATAATACGGCCGCACCCGCATCATCAGGAGCTTGTGCATCAGCTCCTTGATGATCTCCGGGTCGTCGTTGACCCCCTTCATCAGCACGGTCTGACACCCCACCGGAATGCCGGCGTTCGCGAGCCTCTCGCACGCCTCCCTGGCCTGCGGCGTGACCTCGCGCGGGTGGTTGAAGTGCGTGTTCAGGAAGATCGGGTGGTACTTCTTGAGCATGTTGCACAGGTTGTCGGTGATCCGGCTCGGCAGGACGCAGGGAAACCTGGTGCCGATGCGGATGATCTGCACGTGCGGGATCGCCCTCAGGCTGGAGATGACGTGCTCCAGCTTCTGGTCGCTGACCATCAGCGGGTCCCCGCCCGACAGAAGCACGTCGCGGATCTCCGGGTGGGACCGGATGTAGTCGAGCCCCATGGCAATCGTCTTGTCGGTCACGTCGCTGGCGCGGCCGACCATGCGCTTGCGGGTGCAGAACCGGCAGTACATCGGGCAGCGGTCGGTGATCAAAAGCAGAACGCGGTCGGGATAGCGGTGCGTAAGGCGCGGGACGGGGCTGTCCTCGTCCTCGTTGAGAGGATCCTCGAGCGCGTCCTCATCCTGCAGCTCCTTGATCGAGGGGACGGACTGTTTCCAGATCGGGTCCCCCTTGTCCTGGATGAGGTTGTAGTAGTAGCGCGGGATCCTCATCGGATACACCTTGCGCACCTCGTCTATGTCGTCGACCTCGGCGTCGTAATCCTGGTCGATGGTCTCGCCCTTGGTGACGCTGTTTCTCAGATCGAGCATCCATTGTTCCATGTTCAAAGTAGCTCCTTAACCGGGAAATCTTTTCACGAAGATCAGCTTATCGTCACCGGTAGCGTAGAAGTCCCGTATCCGGGAGGCTTCCTCGTACCCCAGCCGACGATAGAATCCGACGGTGTTGCCGTATGATTCCTTGGATGAAGTCTCGATCACCAGGAGTCTTCCCCGCTCGTCGCGCACGCGCGCCTCGACGTGAGCGACGAGGGAGCGGCCGAAGCCGAGCCCCTGGACGGCCGGGTGCGTGGCGATCCAATACAGATCGTAGGTGCCGCGCGTCATGGGCGTCGGCCCCCAGCACGTGTACCCGCGGACCTGCTCGGAGCGGTCCAGCGCCACGTCCGCCCTGTAATCCTGCTGAGCGCCGTCTGTGAGATAAATGTCGACGAGTTCGAGGGCGCAGGCGATTTCGGCCTTGGTGAAGTTGCCGACCTGCGCGACGATGTCGGCCACGGCGTCCCGGTCCCGGGGCGCCATCGGCCGGATGCGTATGGGAGGGTCCGTTTCAGAATGCATAGACGGTGGCGGCCACCTTTGTGCCGCGCTCCAACGCGAACTGGGTGATGCGCACGACCATTTCGGCGTAGGTGTACCCGGCGGCGCGCGCCGCCCGCGCAAAGCCGGCCTTCGGCGAGATGTCCGGGTTCGGGTTTACCTCGAGGACATAGATGTTGCCCCGCGCGTCCGACCGCATGTCGACGCGGCCGTAGTCGCGGCAGCCGACGCACTGGTAGCTGCGCAGCGCGATGTCCCTGATCCGGTTCTCGAGACGCTTCGGGATCTCCGCCGGGCAAATCGGGACCGTCCCGATGTACACCGCGCTGTCCTCGTCCCACTTGGCGCGGTAGCTGACGATGCGCGGCTCGCCTTCCGGCATCGCCGAGAAATCGATCTCCGAGATGGCGAGCACCTCCGGTTCCCGGTCGCCCATGATCGAGACGTTGAACTCGCGCCCGTCCAGATACTCCTCGACGAGGGCATCCTGCTTGTAGACGTCGTGGATGTAGGCGACCTGCCGCTCGAGGTGCGCCAGGTCGTGGCAGACCGACCCCGCGTTGATCCCGAGGCTCGCGTCCTCGTGCACCGGCTTGACGATGACCGGGCAGCCGCGCCCGGCTGCGCACCTTCTGGCCGGGCGAGTGCAGATACCCCCGGGCGGCGGGCAGGCTGGCCGCCCGCAGGATCTGCTTGACGTAGAACTTGTTGAGCGCCAGGCCGAGCGCAAACGGGCCCGAGCCGGTATAAGGGATCCCCATCGAGCTCGAGCAGGCCCGCGACCGACATCTCCAGCTCGGACCTGCCGTTGATCTCCTCGCACAGGTTGAAGATGAACTTCGGCGCAATCCGGATGATCGTCTGGACCAGCTCCTTCGAGAAATGGTCGACCGACAGCACGTAGGGGCTGAACCCGGATTCGCGCAGGCTCTCTTCGATCGCCCCGACCTCTTCGCGCAGGATCGTGGAGGGATACACCTTTTCCTGGGACCCTTCCACTTCGGCGATGTTGGCTGCGTTGTAGAGAATCAGGCAGTCGTATCGTCCCATCACCCCATCCCGTAGCGCTTGCAGCCGATGTCCAGGACCGTGTTGATCAGCTGGCCGTAGCTCATCCCCGCCGCACGCGCAGCCTTCGGGAAGCAGGAGTTCTGCTCGGGGCGCGGCAATATCCCGGGGAGAGGGTTCAGCTCGATAACATGAGGTCGGTTCAGAGCATCCAGGCGTACGTCGATGCGACACCAGTCGCGGCACCTCAGGACCCGGTAGGCCTCCAGGCAAATCCGCTCGATCTCCGCCTGCAATTCGGCGCTTAACGCCGCCGGGCAGTCGAAAATCTCCAGCGGGTTGTCCGTCTGGTCCCAGATCCACTTGGCCTCGTACGAATAGATGGGGTTTACACCACCCGGGAGCGAATCGAACTTGATTTCCACGATCGGGAGCGCACGGGCCTCACTGCCGTTGCCGATGATCGCCACCGTGAACTCGCGCCCGGGCAGGTACTCCTCGACCAGCGCGGGCTGCCGGTACGTGTCCAGCAGCCAGGAGACGCGCTCGCGCATCTCCTGCCGCGTCCTGGCAAACGAGTTGTCCCGGATCCCGATGCTCGAGCCCTCATGCAGGGGCTTGACCATCAGCGGGTAGTGGAGACTGTTGAAAGAGAAGTTCTTTTCCGCCATAACCCGGAAACGGGCCGTCGGCAGCCCGTGATACGCCAGGACTTCCTTCGCGCGCGCCTTGTCCAGGCACAGGTTCAGGGTCAACGGGTCGCTGGCCGTGTACGGTATGTTCAGGAATTCGAGGATTGAGGGGATGTGCCCTTCGCGGCAGGGGCCGTGGCTCCCTTCCGCAATGTTGAACACAATATCGGGACGGGCCGTCCGAAGCGCTTCGTAGGGGTTCTCGGCCGCATCTACGCGGATGACCTCGTGCCGCTCGCCGAGGGCCGCCGCCACCGCATCAATCGTCTCGGCGTCGTCCCACTCGGCCTGTACGTCGCAAATGCTACTGGGGGGCTCCTGTGCCGATTCGTCCGTTTCCCCCCTTTTCAAGTTGTATGTCAGTCCGACTCTCATCCCACCCCTAGCCTTTCGCTCAGTTGATATAAGGGAATCGCAATTGCTTGTCAAGATTTATTTCAACCTCGTGACACAACATGCAGGGGGCAGGGACCTCCCGGGGTACCAAATCTTGTGTGGGAAGGGTCCCGAAGCAACAACCATGCCATTATTAGATATGTCTAATTCGACGGTTCCGCGCCCCCATCGGCAGGCGAGAATTTTCATCCCTGGAGACCTGGCAATCGGTTATAATGACGCGCGCTTCGGGCCACTACGTTGAATATTGGAACTTTGATTTCCGCCGATGTTTTGCGCGCCCGCACCCTGCTCGCCCTGCTCTGGGGCGGGGTTCTCGCGGCTGCCGTGGCGGCCCCCTGGCTGAAGGCCGCCGGTCACCCGGCCGCAGCCGCCGCGCTGTACCTGCTTACCGCCCCGGTCTGCCATCAAAACCCCGACCGGTCTTTCGCCTGTTACGGTTACGGCTGGGCACTGTGTCACCGCTGCTCGGGCATTTACCTCGGCCTTTGCGTGGGGGCGCTGTGGTCCAGCCGGCTGTCGGGCATCTGGTATGCAGCCCGGCTGCGCCGGGCCTGGGTGGTTCTCGGCCTCACCCCCCTGCTGCTCGATGCCACGCTTCCCTTCGTCCACATCTGGGTCAATACACCCGCTACCCGTGTCGTTTCCGGGCTGGCCTTCGGTCTGGCGACCGGTACGCTGCTGGTCCCCGCGCTGGCGGAGTTGCTGGCGCGGGTGCCGGCGCGAGTGCGGGTGGCCGCCGTTCCCGATACTCCAGGAGACTTCCGATGAACCAGGAAGGTATGTTCAAGCCCGCTCTGATTGGCGGCGTGTTGCTCGGCGTCCTTTCCGCGCTGCCGGTCGTCAGTGCCCTGAACTGCTTGTGTTGCGCGTGGGTTATCGCCGGCGGCGTGCTGGCGGCGAACCTGTATGTGAAGTCCGCCCCGCTGCCCGTCACGCTCGGGACGGGCGCCCTGATCGGCCTCATCGCGGGGGCGGTCGGCGCCGTGGTGGACACCCTCTTCTCGATTCCGCTGCACCTGGCGCTGACGGGCATGGGTTTCGGGGTCGGCCAGCTGCGCGAGGCCATCCAGCAGGTTCCCATGGCGCCTGAAGCCCGCGACACCATCTTGCGGGTGTTGGGCGGCGGCGGTGGGGTCGGGATCTTCTTCGTGCTCCTTTCCGGGGTCTTCAAGCTGTTCATCTACAGCATCATGGCGATGATCGGCGGCACCCTCGGGGTGGCCCTGTTCGAAAAACGCAAACTCGGCATGCAGCCACCGGCGGTCCCTTCCCCCTACCAGCCGCCACCGCGCGACTACCCGCCGCCTCCCCCGCCTCCGCCGCCGGCCGATCTCCCCTGAGCCGGCCGCTGAGAACGGGTATCCCGCCGGCAGTGAGGGCCGGCGGCATGTAACAGGAGAAGCTTCAGGCTTCCGTCTTCCGGCTTCCGTCTGTCGGGCTTCCGTTTCTCCCTAGGAAACCGAATTCAGCCCGAGCGGCGGCCGCACGAGGTGCTCGATCTCGATCTGAATCGTCGTGTGTTCGATGTGGTACTTGTCCCTCATGAGGCTGCTCAAGGCCGAGAGCACGACACCGGGGTCGTAGCCTCGGCGCAGGACGATGTGGCAGCTCATGGCCGGCATGTGCGAGGAGATCGACCACACGTGCAGGTCGTGCACCGAAACGACCCCCTCGACGGAGCCCAGGTCGGCCAGGATGCTGGGGATGTTCAGGTGGCGGGGGGTCCCTTCCAGCAGCACGTCGACGCTCTCGTGGACCAGGTTCCACGAGCTGTACAGGACCAGCAGCGCGACGATAACGGAAATCAGCGGGTCCGCCATGTACCACTGCCACAAAACCATGATGACGCCCGCGAGGATGGCCCCGACCGAGCCCAGGGTGTCGCCCACGACGTGCAGAAACGCCCCTCGGATGTTCAGGCTTTCGTGCTGCGACCGGTAAAGCAGCGCCGCGGTGGCGAGGTTGGCGGCCAATCCGAGGATCGCCACCGTCAACATCTGGCCGCCTTTTACGACGGGCGGGGCCATGAACCGCTCGTAGGCCTCGTAGAAAATGTAGAGCGAGATGAGGACGAGCAGGACCCCGTTGGCGAGGGCGGCGAGGATCTCGGCCCGCACGTAGCCGAACGTCATCTCGTGGGTCGCCGGCCGCGCTGAAATCTTCAGGGCCAGCAGGCTCATGGCGAGCGCCGCGACGTCGGTGAGCATGTGGGCGGCGTCGGCGATCAGCGCCAGGCTGTTGGTGTAAAAGCCCGCGGCGAGCTCCACGAGGAACCAACTGCCCGTGATCGTCAGCGACAGCGCAAGCGCCTGCCTGCCGCTGCGCGGATGAGAATCGGCTTGATCCGTCATTGGGACGACAAAGAGGGCACAGGGCACGGCCCGTTGCGCTGTCCGTGGCCCGAGGGTGACATGCCTGGATGCGGCGGAGAGCTGTCCGGGGCCTCCTCCGCGCTTGCAGAGGTCTAGCCGGCCTGCTTGGCCGCGAGGTCGCCGATGACCGGGATCATGAACCTCTCGCCGTTGTAAGCCTTGAACATGAGAAACAGCCACAACCCCAGGACGGCGAGCCACACGAGCATCCCGATCAAGCCGAACAAGGTCATGAGAAAGCCAAAGGGAATCAACCAGAACAGGTTGGTCCACACGATCCAGAACACCGTCAGGGCGACGCTGAAGAAAATCGACTGGAAGGCGTGGAACCGCACGAAGCGGTCGTTCTTGTAGGGCTCCAGCACCAGGAAGATGATGCCGGTGATAAACGCCGAGCACGTAACTGAGCAGTCCCGCGACATTCGGCGCCATGGCCGTCCCCGCCGGTGCGTTCGGCAGCGGAGGAAGGGGTGCGCCTTGGGAGCCGCAGCCGCGGCCACCGGGGCCCCGCAACGGCTGCAAAAGGCCGTACCCTCATTCACCTGTGTTCCACATTTTCCACAGAATGCCATTTTCGGATCTCCGGAAAAGAAGACGTGAGCGACTCATCCGACCGTGCCGCGATATGATGCACTGGCTTGCTCTTGCAGAGGCGATGCGCATGGCGTGTACTGATTCCAATAGCACAAAGCACGCGCGACATACAACCGATTTCGTATCGCGTGCGCGCGCTGTGCGCGCGGATCATGGCTACAACAACGAAAGGGGATCCACGTCCACGTGCACGTCCTTGAGCGGGACCGCTTCCTGCGCCGGCGAGCGCGTCGAAGGCCTTCGTCGCGGAGGCCATCGGGACCTCGTGGCCGCACCCGGCATCGGGCGTCTTCAGCAGGACCTGCACGCGGTGTTTCCCGCGCAGTTTCTCGAGCGGCGCGGGCGCGGGCCCCAGGACCTGCAGCGGCTCGCCGGCCCGGCTGGCGCAGGCCCCCTTCAAGGCCCTGGCCACCCGGTCGGCCACCTCAAACGCCTTCATGTAGCTCTCGTGGACGACCAGGATCTGCACCAGCGCCCGGAACGGCGGGTACCCCATCAGCCTGCGGTACTCCACTTCGTGCCGGTAAAACCCGGCATAGTCCTGCTGCCGCGCGTACCGCAGGGCGTAGTGATCGGGGTACTGCGACTGGATCACCACTTTGCCGGGAACGCTGCCGCGACCCGCCCTGCCGGCCACCTGGGTCAGGAGCTGGAACGTACGCTCGGCGGAACGAAAATCGGGAAACGCGAGGCCCGCATCGGCCGCGAGGACGCCCACGAGCGTCACGTTCGGGAAAGTCGTGCCCTTTTGCAACCATCTGGGTCCCGACCATGACGTCGAGATCGCCGGAGGCGAAATCGAGCAGCATCTTGCGGAGCGCGCCGCGGCGCCGGGTGGTGTCGCGGTCGACGCGTGCGATGCGGCCTGCGGGCAGAAGCGTCCGCACGACCTGTTCGAGCTGCTCGGTGCCGACCCCGGCGAAATAGATGTACGGGCCCCCGCAGTCTGCGCATGCGGCCGGCACCGTGCGTATTCGCCGCCGCAGTAGTGGCACACCAGCCGTCCCTCCGCCTGATGGTAGGTCATCGAGATGCTGCAGTCGGGGCAGGTGTAGACGTGGCCGCAACTGCGGCAGAACAGGGTGCGGGAATAACCGCGCCGGTTGAGCAGGACGATCGACTGCTCGCCGCGCTCGCAGCCGTTCGCTGCAGTTCCGTCTGGAGCGCCCGCGACAGGACGTGCCGTCTTCCCGACCTCCTGGAATTCCCTGCTCATGTCGACCACCTCGCACCTCGGCGAGCGGGCGTGCCTCGACACGCTCCGGAAGGCTCAGGCGCCGCATCGCCCCGGTTGCGGCCGCGTGGAAGGTCTCCACGGACGGCGTGGCCGAACCCATCAGGAGAAGCCCGCCCGATTGCCCGATCCTTTGCCACGCCACCTCGCGGGCGTGGTAGCAGGGGGACTCGTCCTGTTTGTAGGAGGCGTCCTGCTCCTCGTCGATGACGATCAGCCGGATCTCGTCCAGCGGGGCAAACACGGCGGAGCGGGTCCCGACCACCACGCCGGCGCCCCCGCGGCGGATCCTGTTCCACTGGTCGAACCGCTCGCCGGCCGACATCCCGCTGTGCAGCAGGGCAACCTGTTCCGGGAAGTGAGAAACCGCGATGCGGCTGAGCATGGGGGTCAGCCCGATCTCCGGGCACGAGCAGCAGCGCCCGCCCCCCGGACCGGAGCACGTCGGCGATGAGCCGCAGGTATATCTCCGTCTTGCCGCTTCCGGTGACGCCGTGCAAAAGGCAGCGCTGCGGCTGACGTGCGCCGATCATCTCGCGCAGTTCCGCCAGCACCCGCTCCTGCGCTTCGGTCAGGACGATGTGCTTGCGCTCCGGGACCGCGCTCAGGTCGAGAGGGAGGCGCGCGACCGGCGCCGCATAGATCCTGCGCGAGCCCCCTGGATTCCAGCGCCTTCGGGACACTCGGGCTGCAGCCCGCCGCCCGGATGGCCTCCTGCAGCAGCACGGGGCCATCGCGGCCAAGCAGGAAATCGTACAGCCTGCGCTGCACCGGCGAGAGGCGCGGGATCTCACTTTCGGGCGCACGGAGCGCGGCGATCGCGAGCTGTTCCCTGGCGTCGACACGCGCGCGTGCGACCTCGACCTCGATGTCGACCAGCGATGCAGCGGCCAGCGCATCGATGCAGCGCCCGAGGTCGGCCACCTCGCCGCGGGACGACAATTCCGCTTCCGTCAGGCTCCCGGCGGCCGCCAGCGCCTCCAGCACGAGGATTTCCGCCGGCCGCAGACCCGGGGGCCGCAGCCCGCCCCCGAGCAGCTGCGCGATGCGGGGCCGGATCCGGATGCGGCGCACCCCGGACACCTGCGTTCCTGCGGGGAACAGGGCTTTCAGCACCTCGCCGGGCGGACTGAAGTAGCGCTGCGCAATCCACAGGGCGGTCTCGACCAGCGACGCCGGGAGAACCGCCTCGGGGTCCAGCAGGTCGCGGATGGGGCGCAGCCGGAATGCGCCGGTGGGCGGCTCGTCCGACACGCGCACGATGAAGCCGGTCAGGACCTTGCGCCCGAACGGCACGAGCGCGCGCATCCCGACGGCCGCGCGGCTCCGCAGGGGCGCGGGAATGGCGTAGGCGAACGACTTGCGGATCGCCACCGCGACGGCAACATCGGCAAAGGCGGCCATAGGCAACTTGCAGCCGGGGTTGGGGCGCGTCAGGCTTGACGGAGCCCACGAAGGTAATCGCGGATCATCCTCATGTCCTCCCACACCCTCCGCTTCTCGTTCGGATTGCGCAACAGATACGCGGGGTGGAAAGTGGGCATGAGCTTCACGCCGCGATAGTCATAGAATCTGCCGCGCAGCGCGGAAATCGGCGCCTTCGTGCGGAGCAGCGTTTGAACGCCGAAAAGCCCCAGGGCGCAGATGACCTTTGGCTTCACGGCGGCGATCTGCCGGAAGAGGAACTCCTCGCACGCGGCGATTTCATCCTTCTCCGGGTTCCGGTTGCCGGGGGGCGGCACTTGAGGATATTGCATATATAGACCGCATCCCGCCGCAGGTCGATCGCCTCGAGGATCCGGGTCAGGAGTTGCCCCGCGCGACCGACGAACGGGAGGCCCTGCTCATCTTCGTCCGCCCCCGGGGCTTCCCCGACCAGCATCAGTTCGGCGGCGGGATTGCCCGACCCGAAAACGATGTTGCGCCTCGTGCCGGCGAGTTTGCAGCGCGGGCAATCGCCCAGGTCGTTGCGAATGTCTTCGAGGGACTCCTGCGGGCGCTCGGGCTCCGCAAACATCGTGGCCGGCGGCACGACCACCGCCCGGGGGGCCGGGCGGCGGTCGCGGCGCTGGGCGGGGGCGCCGCGGCACGGGATTGCGGGGCCGGCCGGCTCGCGCGCCGCACGACCCATTTCCCGCCGATTCCCTGGTAGAAGCGGAGGTGGTCGATGATCTCCTCGCCCAGCCGACGTCGGTCGCTCATGTCCCCACCCCCAGGTCATCCAGCACGGAGTCGTTGTCGCGCCACTTGCGGACCGTCTGCACCTGGAGCGAGAGAAAAACCCTGCAGCCCAGCAGCTCTTCGATGTCGCGGCGGGCCATCGTCCCGATGTCCTTGATCTGGGACCCGGCGGCGCCCAGGACGATTCCCTGCTGCGATTTCTTCTCGACCAGCACCTCCGCGTCGATGACCACGAGCTTTTTCGACTTGCGCCGGCTCTCGTCGAACACCCGGATCAGGACGGCCGTCGCATACGGCAGCTCCTCGCGCGTGCGCGCCAGGATCTTCTCGCGGATGAACTCGGCGGTCAGGAAGCGTTCGCTGCGGTCCGTGACCAGTTCGGGATCGAAGAGCGGCTCGCCGTCGGGCAGGTAGGCGAAAAGCTTATCCACCAGCAGGGCCAGATTCTCTCCCGTGCGCGCCGATATCGGGATGAGCTCGAGGAAGCCGTAGCCGGCGCTGTAGCGCTGCATGATGGGAAGCAGCTTCGCCTTCGCCATGCGGTCTATCTTGTTGATCGCCAGGATGGCCCGCACGCCCGACGCCTTCACCATCTCCAGGGCGAAACTCTCGCCGGCCCCGAACGAGATCGAGCCGTCGACGACGAGTATGACGACATCCACTTCGCGCAACGCGTCCGCCACGGCGCGCTGCATGCGCTGGTTCATCCTGTAGCTCGGCTTGTGGATCCCCGGGGTGTCGGCGAAAGCGATCTGCCCGCGCTCCTCGGTCAGGATCCCCAGGATGCGGTGGCGTGTCGTCTGAGGTTTGTCCGAGACAATCGAGATCTTCTGATGCACCAGCGCATTGAGGAGGGTCGATTTCCCCGAGTTCGGCCGGCCGATAATTGCAGCGGTACCGGATTTCATCACCAGCCCAGCCTCAAGGCCGCGCGGACGCGTGCGCGCGCGCATTGCGCAGCGACACCGCCATCTGCAGGATGCGGTCGGCGATCGCGGATTTGGCCTGGTCCTGCAGCGTGACGGCCCCGCCGGCGGCGTCCAGGATGTGCACGGTGGCGGAGTCGGCGCCGAATACCCCGTGCGACACGTCGTTGGCGACCACGAAGTCGAGCTTCTTGCGCGCCATCTTTTCCCGGGCACGCGCGGCCGGGTCGCTGGTCTCGGCGGCGAAACCGACCAGGACCTGCCCCTGTTTGGCTCGCCCCGAGCAACTCCAGGATGTCGTCGTTCGCGACGAGCGGAAGCGACCACTCGCGCCCGTCCTTCTTGATCTTCTCGCCCGCATAGTCGCGCGGCCGGTAATCGGACACGGCGGCCGCCTTCACCACGATGTCCGCCTGCGGGTAGTGTTCGAGCACGGCGTTCTTCATCTCGGCGGCGGAGCGCACCGCGACGAACCGCACGCCGGCGGGCGCGCGCAGCGCCGTGGGCCCCGACACGAGCACGACGTCCGCGCCCTGCGCCGCAGCGGCCTGCGGCGACCGCGTACCCCATTTTGCCCGAACTGCGGTTGGAGAGAAAGCGGACCGGGTCGAGGTCCTCGAGGGTGGGACCCGCCGTCACCAGGACGCGCACGCCGGCGAGCGCCCTTCCGCGCGCCGCGACCCGGAGGATGCGGGCGACGATCTCGTCGACCTCCGCGAGCCGCCCTTCCCCCTCCATGCCGCAGGCCAGCATGCCGGATTCCGGGTTGACGAAGTCAGTGACCGCGCTCTTCCAGGATCTCGATGTTGCGCCGCACGGCCGCGTGGTGCCACATCTCGACGTTCATCGCGGGGGCGAGCACGACCGGGGCGGGACAGGACAGATACAGGGTCGAGAGGAAATCGTCGGCGATCCCGTTGGCGAACTTGCCCAACACGTTCGCGGTGGCGGGCACGACGGCCAGCACATCCGACGACTGTGCGAGGCTGATGTGGCGGATCTCCCGGTTGAACCCGCGCGAGAACATGCCGGTGACCACCGGGTTGCCCGACAGCGCTTCAAAGGTCAGGGGGCCGACAAAGCGGCAGGCGGAGCGCGTCAGGACGGCGTCCACCGAGGCGCCCGCCTTCTGCAGCCCACGCATGACTTCGACGGCCTTATAGGCTGCGATGCAGCCGGTTACTCCCAGCGCGATTCTCAAGGCTTCCCCAAAGGAGCGGGGTGTTCCAGTTTCACGATCTCAAACGCGATGAGTCCCTGCTCGACTTCCCTCATGGCGATGTAGGAAGGCTTGTTCGACTTGATCTTCACCTTCGGCTTGGCGTTGTTCTGCAGCTGCTTGGCGCGCTCGGCCGCGATGATGATGAAGCGGTACTTGGAACCTATGTTCTCAGGGATTTTCTGCATCCAGCCCTCCAAAGGTGGCGATGATGGTTTGGGCGGAATCCGCGCGCGCGCTCAGGCGGCAGCGGGAGCCCAGGATTATGGCTTTAAGCTCGTCGATCGACCGGTTGAGCTCCTCGTTGACGATCAGGTAGTCGTAGTGCGTGTACGACCGGATCTCGCTGCACGCGATCCGCAGCCTCTGCTCGATGACGTAGTCCTTGTCCAGCCTGCGCGCCTCGAGACGATCCCGCAGCACCTGGTAGGACGGGGGGAGGATGAAGACGCGCACCGCTTCCGGCCGCTTCTCCCGGACGCTGCGCGCCCCCTGGACATCGATGTCGAGCAGCACGTCATCGCCCCGGGCGAGGATTTCGTCGATGCATCTCCTGGAGGTTCCGTAGAGATTGCCGTAGACCTCCGCCCACTCGAGCAATTCCCCGTCGGCGATCAGCCCGTCGAACTCGGACCGGCTCACGAACCGGTATTCCACCCCGTCCCGCTCCAGCCCGCGGGGTGCGCGTGTGGTGTAGGAAATGGAGAACTTCAAGCCGGGAACCGACTCGAGCACGCAACCCGCCAGTGCGGACTTGCCGGCCCCCGAAGGCCCCGAGACGATGAACAAGATCCCGGTTCGAGCCATATCACTCGACGTTTTGAGCCTGCTCGCGCAGCTTTTCGATATCCGATTTCAGTGCGATGCCCAGCCGGGTAATCTCCAGGTGCCCGGCCTTCGACAGTATGGTGTTGACCTCGCGCTGCATCTCCTGCAGCAGGAAATCGAGCTTCTTGCCCGTCTGGGCGCCGGCGTCCATCATGGACGCGTACTGTTCGACGTGGCTGTCCAGCCGCGCGATCTCCTCCGAAATGTCCGACCGGTCGGCCATGAGGGCGACCTCCTGCGCCAGGCGCTGCGGGTCGACGGTGTTCGGCGGCAGGATCTGGGCCAGCCTTTCCCGGAGCTTCCTCCCGTATTCCTCGACCGCGGCCGGCACGTGGTCGCGGATCTCGGCCGCCTTGGCGCGCATCGACTCCAGGTGGCGCGCCATGTCGGCGCGCAGCGCCTCGCCTTCCTGCCCGCGCATGCGCACCACGGCGTCCAGCGCCTGCCGCACGCCCTGCAGCACCGGCTCCAGCACCCCGCGGTCCGGCGACGCCTCGGCGTCCGCCTCCGCGTTGCCCACCACGCCCGGGAGGCTCAGCAGCGTCTTTATGTCCAGCGTGTCGACGAGGTGGAACTCGTCCCGCAGCCGCGCGGCGGCTTCCAGGTAGCTCCGGACCGCGGCCGCGTTGACGACGCACTCCGGCGTCGCCTCCTGCCTGAGGGTCACGGTCAGGTCGACCCGCCCGCGCCCGAGCGCGCCCCGTACGACCTGCTGAATTTCGCTTTCGAGGTAGGCGTGTTCGCCGCGGCACCCGCACGTGCAGATCCAGAAAGCGGTGGTTGACGGTCCGGATCTCGACCACCACCGTCGTATCGTCCCGCTGCGCCGCACCGGTCCCGTAACCCGTCATGCTCTGGATCATTGGCCTCGCACCTGCAAGCAAAATCAGAACATTTTATGATAAAGCGCTGTCTATGTCAAGCAGGACCAACACCTTATGGAGTGCGGCGGCTCGACGCCGCTTTGGGGTCGGCGCCTAGGCGCCGACCGTGCGCACCCACCGGCCGGTCCAGCGAAACCCAGACAGCGGTGCCGAGGCACCGCACTCCAGAAGCTATTGGCGGGAGGGCCAGAGGTAGGTCAGGCCGGCGTAGACGACCGAGCGGTCGAAAGCCCACGACGTGAATTCCGTCCCGATGGTCCTCTGGTTTCGATAGGAGTAATTGATGCTCGCGACGAGGTCCGGCCGCAGCCCGTATTCCAAACCCGCGATCCCGCCGTAATACTCCAGGCGGCCGGCGCCCCGGTACTCGTTCCCCCGCTGGTAATACCCGGACGCCTGCGCGCTCATTTTCCGGGATATCCGCTGCAGAAACGAGATCGTGCCGTAGTTGCTGGCGAAGATCCCAGGCTGGCCGAAGTAAGCCGATAGTCCGCGGCGGTAGGCGAGGGAGAATGTGTTGCTGCGGCTGTTGCGCGAGAGGCTCGCCCCCCCGGACCCGGTCGTTATCCAACCGTACTCATGCCCCCCGTTCGAGTAGTCCACCCCTCCACCGAACGACGCCCGCCACGAACGGGACAACTTGAACGAAAAATTCCCTACCTGGACGCTGTGAATCTGCCGGTCCCGATACCGCGCATCGACGTCCGTGAAATAGGTCATGTATGAACTCGAAACGTTCAGCCAACTCCTGATCTCGTGACTGTAGCTCACCGATGCGTACGCGCCGTTCATCCCCGCAAACGATTCCCGATTGTACCTGTAGGTCTGGTATCCGGTCGTCACGGAAAGTCGGCCTTTTCGCGCCACCTGGAATCCGAGTCCGAGGGCCGAATCGTTGCGGAGCACCTTCTGGCGCCCGCGCAGGAACTCAAACGGGCTGGACAAAGAAGGGGTCACCGGGCCCGCGAAACCGAAACCGGTCTGGTACATCGAGTACGAGTCGTTGACGGAGTTGTCGAGCCGCTCATAGGCAAGAAACGTAATGCGCGGCGCCAGCAGCGCGGAGTAGTCCAGGTTGAGCTGGTGCTCGTCGGTGTTGAGGTCTCCAAACCGGTTGTAGAACCGGTACCCGTAGCGATAGTCCGCATGGAAGCGCGACCGGCGGCTGCCGAAGTTGGCGAATACCCGGGGCGACAGCACCGTCATCCCATCGCCCTGCCGGCCCTCCGACGTCGCGTAGAGGTTCGTGCTGTAGGCCTCGTAAGCGCCGAGCGCCACCCCGTAACGGTTGCGCCTCGACCGGAGGTTGCTGTCGGTGACAGAGCTGGCGGGGTCTTCTGTCGCAGGCCGTCGCACATCTCTCGGGTCCGGCTCCTCCTGCTGAGGCTCTATCGGGTAAGGCTCCTCTTGGGCGACGCCGGTCCCGAGCAGTACCAGCAGCGCAATCGATAGCGACGCCATCCGTCCCAGCATAAGCTCCCCCGCGTGAGCGGCTAAGATAACGCAAAGCGCACTCTCTCGACAGGATAATCGGTCCGTGCACGGCCCGGCATTAGCATCGCCGGGGAGCCGTAGCGAAATAGCGCAATTTGGAGTGCGGCGGCTCGACGCCGCTTTCCGGGCGGCGCCTCGGCGCCGCCCTTCACCGCCGGAAGCCCGGCATAGTGACACAGCGCAACCTGGAGTGCCGCAGCTCGCCTGAACTTTGTACGCATCTTCGGTCGGACCCGGATAGGGCGGCGTCGAGCCGCCGAGCTCCACAGCGAAAGTGCTGCTCGTTTTTCCCGTCCATGCCGATCTGCCACATGCGGGTATTGCGGTATAATCCCCGTCTGTCTAACGCCAACCGGAGAAACGAAATGAGCGCACCCCTACGCCGCACCGCGCCGCTCACCCTGTTCGCGCTCGTCCTGCTTCAGGCGTGCGCGCGGAACCCGCAACAGTACTACGACGCGGGCATGAAGTACCTGGGCCAGAACAAGTATGCGGAGGCGGCCATCGAATTCCGCAATGCCATCAAGAAGGACTCCAGGTTCGTCGCGGCGCACTACCAGCTCGGCGTCACCTTCCTCAAGGCCGGCCAGATCGGGGATGCCCGCCAGGAGTTCTCGACCGCTGCGCTTCTCGATCCCAACAACACCGACGCCCAGCTGCAGGACGGCAACTTCCTCCTGCTGGAACGGAAATTCGAGGATGCCCTCGTCAAAGCCGAATCGGTCCTGAAGCGGGACCCCGGCAACCCCCGCGCGCTCATTCTCCGCGGCAACTCCCACGCGGGCATGATCCAGATCAACGAATCCATCGCCGAACTCAAGGCCGGCTTCCGGCACGATCCCAGGCTGCTCCCCCCCTACCTGGATCTCACCGCCGACACGAATTTCAGACGGGATCCGGCGCGCGCGGAGGAAGACTACAAAAAAGTGCTCGAAGCCAATCCGCGGTCCGTCGAGGGCCACCTCGCCCTCGCCAGCCTGCACCTGCAGGACAAACGCCCCGACGACGCGCAGCGCGAGATCGAGGCAGCACTGGCCACCGACCCAAAATCGCTCGACGCCAACGAGGCCCAGGCATTCGCCTACATCCAGGCCGGCAAACTCGACCTCGCCGAACAGGCTTACATCAGGATCCGGGACATGGAGCCGCAGCAGGCCCGCCATCGCATCGTGCTCGGCGATTTCTACATCGGCGCCGGCAAGATCGACAAGGGGATCGAGGTCTATCAGAAAATGATCGCCGACAAGGCATATGCGACGATCGCCCGCAAGCGTCTGGCCAACATCTACATCAATCAGCAGGCGTTCGACAAGGCCACGCAGCTCGCCGACGAGGTGCTGAAGGACTACGAAAAAGACACGGAAGCGCAGCTGATCAAGGGACGAATTCTTCTCGTCCAGAACAAGATCCCCGAAGCCACCGCCCAACTCGAAGCCGCCGTCAAGGCGCAACCCCGGGTGGCGCTGGCCCACTATCTTCTCGGAGTCGCCTACCTGCAGGTGCGCAACACGCTCCAGGCGGATGCCGAGCTTTCCACCGCGGTTAAGATCGACCCGGCACTCGCGGCGGCTTACATCCCGCTCGCGCAGCTGCGACTCGACGCAGGCGATGCCGACGCCGCCATCCGTTTCTCCCGGCAGGCGCTGCAGCTGAACCGCAACCTGGCCGAAGCCCGGCTGGTCCTCGGGAGCGCCCTGGCGACCTCGAAAGACTATGCGGCGGCGCAGCCCGAGCTGCAGGAATTCGCGAAGCAGTATCCGGACAATCCCACGGGGCACCACCGCCTCGGTCTGCTCTACTCGGCCCAGGGAAAACCGGCGGAAGCCGTGGCCGAATTCGAGCAGGCATTGAAAGCGAACCCTAAAGCCACCGACTCCCTCGGCGCCCTTGCCCGCATCTACCTGGACCAGAAGAAGCCCGACCAGGCCGTCCAAAGGGTAAACCAGGCCATCGCGCAGTCGCCCGGCACACCCGGCTTGTATCACGTCCTGGGACAGGTCTGCGCGGCGCAAAACGACCTCGCCCGGGCGGAAGAGGCCTACCGCAAAGCGGCCGCCATCAACCCCGGCAATACCAACGAGCAGCTGATACTTTCCGAGTTTCTCGCGAATGCCGGCAAGATCGATCGCGCCGCCGAGACGTTGCGGGGCATCCTTCAGAGAGATCCCGGCAACGTCGCGGTGAAGAACCGGCTCGCGGGCATCTACCTCAATCAGAAGTCCTACGATCAGGCCCTGACGGCGGCCGGGGAAATCCTCAAGGCCGACGCGAAGAACGTCGACGCCCTTGTGCTCAAGGGCCGTGTCCTCATGGCGCAGGGGAAGCATCCCGAGGCGCTTCAGCCGCTGCAGGCCGCCGTGGCCGCGAACCCCGCGTCCGCCGTCGCCCGCTATTTCCTCGGGCTGGCGTACTCCCAGGCGAAGGACACCAGGCGAGCCGAGACCGAGTGGGGCGAAGCCGTCAAGAGCGCCGGCGGTTTCACTCCCCCGTACGTAGCCCTCGCCCAACTGAAGCTGGACGCGGGAGACCCGGACAGCGCCATCCGCTACGCGCAGCAGGCCCTGAACCTCAACCCGGGGCTGGGCGACGCGAAGCTGCTGCTGGGCACCGCCCAGATCGCCAAACGCAACTTCACGGCCGCCGCCTCCACCCTGGAGGAAGTGGTGCGCGCCAACCCGGGCAACAACGCCGCGAGACTGCGGCTCGGAGTAGCCAACCTGCAGCAGGGCAATACCCCCGCCGCGCAAGCCCAGTTCGAGGAAATCCTCAAGTCCGATCCGGCCAACTTCGAGGCCCTGTCGAACCTGACCACCCTGTCGCTGAGCCAGAGGAAGCCGGAGCAGGCCCTCCAGCGCATCAACCAGCAGATCGCGCGCGCGCCGGGTCAACCGAGGTTCCACCAGCTTCTCGGGCAACTCTACCTGGCGCAAAGAGACGCGGCCAAGGCCGAGGAGCAGTTCAAGCGGGCCGCGGATATGAACCCGAAGGACTTCGGTCCCAGGTTCACGCTGGCCGAGTTTTATGCCAACCGGCAGGCTTTCGATCAAGCCCTCCAGGTCGCCGATGAGATTCTCAAGGCGAAACCCGGCGACACGGAAGGCCGTATCCTGCGGGCCCGGATCCTCCTGGGGCAGCAGAAGACCGCCGAGGGAATCTCCGACCTGAAAGCCATCGTTGCGGCCAACCCGAATGCCGCGGCGGCCCACTACTATCTCGGGGTTGCCTATTACCAGGGAAAGAAGGCCGCAGAAGCGGAAGCGGCGTGGAACCAGGCCATCCGGGCCGACGCGCGCTTCGCCCCGGCATACGCAAACCTGGCGCAGCTCAAGCTGGAATCCGGCGACGCCGACGCGGCCGCCAACTACGCGCAACAGGGCGTCCAGGCCAATCCGAACAACGTCGACGCGCGCACGGCGCTCGGAAACGCCTATGCCCGCAAGCGCGACTTCCTCCGCGCGCTCCCCGAATTCAAGGAGGCGGCCCGGCTCAATCCCGCCAGTCCCGTCGCCCAGCAGCGGCTCGCACTGGCCTATGCCGGCACGCTGGACATCAAGAACGCGGAGTCGACGTTGACGGAGGCTCTGAAGACCAATCCCGGCGACATTTCACTCCTGTACACGCTGGCCAACGTGTACACCTCCTCGAAGCGAGCCGACAGGGCGGTTCAGCTGATCAATGCCGAGATCGCCCGGAATCCGAAGAACCCCCGCCTGTATGAGACCCTCGGCCAGGTCTATCTCTCTCAGCAGAACTATCCCAAAGCCGAGGAGTCGTGTCGCAAGGTGCTTTCCCTTGACAGCAACAGCTTCACTGCCTACGAGCTCCTGGGACGGCTCTTCATCGCCCAGAAGTCGCTCGACCGGGCGGTGAAGGAATTCGAAAACGCGGTGCGCATCAACCCTAAGTCCGTAGCGGGCTACATCGTTCTCGGGTCGCTCTGGGATGTCCAGAAGAACCAGGCCAAGGCCGCCCCTTATTACCGCGAGGCGCTGAAAATCGACCCGCAGGCGCCCGTGGCTGCCAACAATCTCGCCTGGATTCTCGCGGAAACCGGCGGCAATCTGGACGAGGCGCTGAAACTGGCGCAGATTGCCAGGGAAAAGATGCCCGATTCGAGCAGTGTCGCCGACACGCTCGGGTGGGTCCTCTACAAGAGGGGGGCTTACCGGAGCGCCATCGATCTGTTTCGGGAATGCGTGCGGCTGGAACCGAAGAACCCCGTGTACCACTACCATCTGGGGATGACCTACTTCAAAGCCGGCGACCGGCAGGGGGCGAAGGATGCGCTGTCGGAAGCGACCCGGCTGAACCCGAACTTCCCCGGCTCCGACGAAGCCCGGGCCACGCTCGCCAAAGTCTGATTTTGCGGTCGGCGCCTAGGCACCGCACTCCAAATTATCGGAAGGTCTGATTTGGAGTGCGGCGGCTCGACGCCGCTTTGGGGTCGGCGCCTAGGCGCCGACCCTGGGCGCCTGCCTATCGATCCAGCGCAACCGCGACAGCGGTGCCGAGGCACCGCACTCCAGATTATCGGAAGGTCTGATTTGGAGTGCGGCGGCTCGACGCCGCTTTGGGGTCGGCGCCTAGGCGCCGACCGTAGCGCCTGCCTATCGATCCAGCGCAACCGCGACAGCGGTGCCGAGGCACCGCACTCCAGATTATCGGAAGGTCTGATTTGGAGTGCGGCGGCTCGACGCCGCTTTGGGGTCGGCGCCTAGGCGCCGACCGTGGGCGCCTGCCTGTCGATCCAGCGCAACCGCGACAGCGGTGCCGAGGCACCGCACTCCAAATTCTTACTTCTTTTGCAGTTTCGCTTGAAGCTGGCGGACGTCTTCGCGCTTGGCGAGATCGGGGTCGGCCTGCAGGGCGTGCTCGAGTTCGGCGGCGGCCGCTAATTCCTCGCCCAGCGCCGCATAGATGGCAGCCGCATGGAAGTGCATCTCGGGATTCGGCGCCCCGCCGTTGATGGCCGCTTCAAGGTAGGGTTTCGCCTTCTTGTCGTCCCCCAACAGGTGATGGATCCACCCGACCGTGTCGGCCATGTTGGGGTTACCCTTCGTTGCCGCATAGGCCTTCTCGGCCATGGGCAGCGCTTCCTGCGGCGCATTCTTCCGCACCGCGAGCGCGTAGGCGAGATTGTTGAGCGCGACCGGGTTTTCCGCGTTCAGCTGCAGGATGCGCCGGTACCGCTCGATCGCCTTGTCGTACTCCTGCGCCTGCTCGTACAGCGATGCCAGGGTGAGCTGTGCCGACAGGATCCGGCTGTCGCGCGACGTCGCCTCCTCCAGAATCCGGCGGGCCCCCGCCAGGTCGCGCCTGGCCACCCTGACTTCCGCCCTGATCAACAGCCGGGTCGTATCCGGGTGAATGCGCGCCTGCTGATACGCAGCGACCGATATGGTGTGGAAACGTCGCGGCCCGAAGTATGCCGGCAACTCGGTCTCCTCGTCGATCCCCTGGTCGATCTGCTCCGTCCCGAGGGACGTCGTCCGAAACGGCGCGCACAGCGGATCGCCGACGATCACGGTCTGCCAGCTCAGATACGGCATGGCCAGGTAATAGGATTCCGCAAGGTTGAATCCCGAGAGGTACGCCGGGAAGAGAATGTCCGGCCGGATCGTCGATTCCAGGAAAGGCTCGGCCACGTGGCCCGCCACGCCCGTGATGCCGTCGCGGATGAGGTCCCCGGCCAGGGACTGCGGCGATGAGGCGAAGTACGTGCTCTTGTCGTCCCACGTCCCCAGCTTCCAGTCGGCCGGGGGCTCGCTGAATGTGCGCCCATCCGAGCTGACGAACATCCCGGCCAGCGCACCCGGGACAAATCCGAAATCGAAATGGCGGATCCGGATGGCCGGGTCGTTGGATCCCCAGGAGTAGTACCCCAGGACATCCTTTGTCCCCGTGAGCACCTTTTCGGTCGCGTCGTGCACGACGCGACCGCCCGACCCCAGGCTGCCGAGCGCATCCGCGGCCGCCCTCAGCCACGCGTTCCCTTTTTCCTGCCCCGACTGTTTTTCATCGAGGACAATCTTCCCCTCCTTGGCGGGCGCAAAACCGCGGTCGATCAACCCGCGGATATCGGCGCTGGTATAACCATCCAGGCGCGTGACGAGGTAGATCTCCTGGAACTCGTGGGAGAACTGCTTCGCCTGCGAAAGCGGTACGTCGCCGAGGAAGTAGGGGTTGGGGACACGGCCCGCGGCAGCCACCGGCTGCGCCGCCATTTTCCGGTAGAGCAGCGCCAGCTCCGAATCGACGCTCGCCACCGTGCCGTCCGCCCCGCCGGAGCCGGAAATGCGCAACGGCACCCCCTTGGTCAGCACGATGTAGAGAATACGGTCGTGACCGGAATTGGCGGCAAACCAGCGGGCCAGCGGCGCCTCGATCCCCCGTTCGAACCCCTGGCGGGAGATTTCGTCGTCGACCGGGATCTTCAGCCGGATGATGTTGCCCGGCGTAATCCCGCGCTTCTGAGCATAGTACTGCCCCACTTCGAGGGACACGGGGCTCGCTTCGTTGAGGACGAGCAGAACGTTCGCGGCGCTCTGGGCCTGTACCCCGGCCGCCGCGAGCATCAGAAAGATCAGCTCGAAGAGTCGAAGACCGGAAGACTCGAAGACTCGATTCATTTGCAGTCTTAATGTTACTGGATCCGGCTTTGCGATTTGCCGGTGTAGTAGTGGTAGTAGTACCGCGACGAGTGCAGTTGCCGGGTCCGATTCATGACCACGCCGCAGATCTTCTCGCGCCCGATCCTCTGAATGGCCTCGAGGACGAGCTTCGAAGGAGTGGAATCGGACTGCACCACCAGCACGACGGTATCGCAAAGCGATGCAATCAGCGGAGTGTCGGCCAGCGCCAGCACGGGAGGAGAGTCCACCACCACCCAGTCGAATGTCTCGGCCATCGACTTCAGCATCTGTTCGAGTAAAGGCGAGCTGAGCAGCTCCGACGGGTTGGGGGGCACCGCCCCCGCGGGCAGGAAGCAGAATTCGAAGGTCTTGGAGCTGAACAACGCCTCCTCGATCCCCTTCTCGCCACGCAGGATCGCAGCCAGACCGTCCATATTTCCCGAGCCGTTTAGCCCGATTTTCTGCCCCGCGGTGGGTTTCCTGAGGTCCGCGTCGACAAGAACGACCCGTCTCCCGGGCTCCTGGGCCAGGACGCCGGCCAACCCGCACGCGGTGAAGGTTTTCCCCTCCCGGGGAATAGTGCTGGTCACGAGCAGCGTCTTGATGCCGCGGTGCTTCTGCATCAGCGAGAGTTTGGAGCGCAGAACCCGGAACTGCTCCCCCATGAGCGTTTGCGGATCGAGGACCATGCGGACCCGGTTGTTCGCCGCAGCCAGGTCAAACACGCCGGCCCTTCCCATCAGAGCGTTTGGAGCCGCCGGGTGTGCCGAATCTGCGTGCTCTTCGAAAGTCGGGGCCGGACCCCCGCCCATCGGAGCCGCGACCGGGGGCAACTCCGGAGGCGTCTCAGCCTGCAGCTTCTTCCGCTCACGTTCCGTTTTCTTGAGCCAGCCGTATATTTCACTCATAACGTCTATCTTATCGAGATCCTGCGGCGATATTTCACATATTTCTGCACTCATCGCTCCGGCAGGACCTGAGAGGGAAAAATCCGCGAGGCGATTATACCGTCGCCCCCCCCGGAGGCACAAGCCTGCCCGCTGGACGGCGTGGAGTTTTCGTCTTCCGGGTCCCGGGTTATGTCCTTGTTTTTCCAAATTCCTGCTCATACAATCGTGCCATTCGCACGATATGAAGGGAGAAGGCAATGGCCAGGATCCTTGAGAAGTTGGCGCAGGCATTCCTCGTTCTTTCGCTGCTATCCTGGTTGGGTTGGCTGATTACCAGGTTCACGGGCCCGATCGCGAAGGTCTCGTACGAAGGCTTTCTGATGCTCACGGTCACGTCCGTTGCATTCGTGATCGCCATCAGCCTCTATCGCCTGACCCTGACGAGGAAGCCCGGGGAGTGAGCCGGCCCGCGCCGATCCGTTGACACTGCGCAGGGAGAGTGTTAGATTGGGATTCTCCTCACCCCATGAATAGGGGCTTGTGTCTGGATAGTGAAAACAAAAGGGGACGGCCAGTGTGGCCAGTTCCGGAGACAGCGCGATGGGTGAGAAAGAAATCGAGGTCGGGTGCGGGACCCCGGCATCCCAATCTGCAGACAGGGCACATGATCCGCAAGTTCCCCCGGAATCGGAGCGGCGCCGCTTCGTTAAGGCAAGCCTCGCCGCGGCTCCGGTCGTGCTCACCGTGATCAGCCGGCCGCTCCTGGGAAAGCCCGGGGGCGCCGCCGCCACCTCCGGTTCTTCCAAGGGCTCCTAGTGCGGCATGACCCGATGGCGTATTCCACCGCAGTCTGACCTGCACTGGCGCTACTGGGACGGGGATGTCGTCGTTTTCAATTCTTCTTCCGCGGATTCTCACGTTCTGGACGCCTTCTCTGGTGAGGTCCTCCTGGAACTGCACCAGCCGGCCACACGAGGCGAGCTCTGCGATCACCTATCATTACGACTTCGAGGAAACACAGGTGATATTACTCCGGAGCGCCTCGACTCGGTCCTCGCCATGCTCGCACAAGCCGGACTGATCGAGCCCACACGTCAGTGAGACTCGCCGACCTGTCGCGTTCGGAAACCTCCGCTGCACTCTCGACCTCGGGTATTCTCCTGCGTACGGGACCATTCGTGTTTCAGTTGCGGACAGAATTACCCCACCTCGCGGATGCCATACGAGCGCTGTACCGGGACCACACGATTGATCAGGACGGAATCGCCCATTTTCGCGTGAGCGTCGCAGCGCCCCCGGGACTGCGTCGCCGGATTCGCCCCCAGGCGCTCTTTTATTCGGATGGCCACGTCCCTTTTTTCCCTTTCCCGCGTGCCATGGCGCTGCCCCTTTTTGAATGGGGCTTGAATCACTGTGTTGCAGAACACGCCCTCGATTATCTCATCCTGCATTCTGCCGTTGTGGAGCAGCATGGCCGCGCCGTAATCATCGCCGGCGCATCCGGCTCCGGAAAGAGCACCCTCTGTGCTGCCCTGGTTTTGGAGGGTTCACGGCTCCTGTCGGACGAAATGGCGCTGGTGCGGTTGAGCGATGGCGAGATACAGCCGTTGACGCGGCCCGTCGGCCTCAAAGACAATTCTCTCGAGGTCATCCGGGCCTTCTGCCACGATGCGGACATCGGACCGGTCGTGCAGGACAGGATTCGCGGGACCATGGGGTATCTGCGCCCCCCGGTCGAGAGTGTGCAAAGAGCGCTGGAACCCGCACCGGTCGATCTCATGGTGTTCACGCAATTCAAGCCGGGAAGCGCGCCGGTGGCGCACAACGTGACGCGGGCGCGGGCGTTTGCGCTCCTGGTCGATCAGTCCTTCAATTACAGCCGCCTTGGGCTGCCGGGCTTCGAGGCGCTGGCCCGCTTGATCGAATCGTGCCCAAGTTACGAGATTCGCTATGGCAGCCTCGACGACGGATTGAGCTTGATTTCCCAACTGCATCGACGATGAGAAACGACCCTGTCCTGCTCCGTGCCATTCGAGACCCGGGGATACTACTGTCGCTGGATGCGCCGCAGTGGAATGTACTGCTGCGCCAGGCCCGCCAGACGAGGTTATTGGGGAGGTTGGGGGCGCTCATCTGCAACGAGGGCCAGATTGACCGGGTGCCGAAAGTCGCGGCCGAGTGCCTCGACTGGGCTCGCCGCTTTGCCCTGGCGCAGGAAAGGGCAGTTCGCTGGGAGGTGCACAAGCTTGAGCGCGCGCTCGCCGATATCGAGACTCCGATCGTGCTGCTCAAAGGCGCCGCTTATGTCATGGCGGAGCTTCCGGCCGCACGCGGACGGCTATACGACGACGTCGACATCCTCGTCCCGAAGGCGAGGATCGTGGAAGTCGAGCGGGCCTTGCTCGAGAATGGGTGGGAACACGAAAAGCTCGAGCCGTACGATCAGCGCTATTACCGTAAGTGGATGCACGAGCTCCCGCCGCTGCGGCACCGCGAACGAGGCACGTCGCTGGACGTGCACCACACGATCCTTCCGGAAACGGGCCGTCTCCATCCGAAGGCGGAAGAGTTATTCCGGGCGGCGGTGCCCCTGGCCGGATCAGGACGGCTGGCGGTGCTGTGCCCTGCCGATATGGTTCTGCACAGTGCCGCCCATCTTTTCCAGGATGGTGAGGTTTCCGGCTCACTCCGCGACCTCGTCGACCTGGACGACCTGCTCGGCGTCTTCGGCCGCCAACCCGGTTTTCGAGATGCCCTGGCAGAGCGGAGCCGCGTGCACGGGCTCGAGCGACCGATGTTTTACGCGCTCCGCTACACCTCGAAATACCTCGGAACCGCAACCGATGAGGTGACCGGAGCTGCCCCGTCGAAATTTACGCTCGACGTAATGGACTCGCTTGTTGGGAAGGCCCTGCTACCGCAGGAAGGCGATCTTCCCTCAGCCGCGTCCAGGGCAGCCGGACGGGCGCTTTACGTCCGCTCCCACTGGCTCCGCATGCCGGCGCATCTTTTGATTCCGCACCTGCTGCGCAAGTCCATCCGGGGCCTCCTGCCGGCTAAAGACGAAAACGCTGAACTTCCCGCCCCCGATCGACGATAATCGACTTTCGTACTTTTCGAGCCTTTGAGTCTTTGCGTCTTCGAGTCTTCGAGTATGGACACTCCTGCCCTGACCACACCAGACGCCGCCTGGGACACGTTCGTCCGATCCCACCCCGCCGGCTCCCCGTTCCACCTGTCCGCCTGGCAGCGCTCGATCCAATCCGCGTTCGGCCACAAGCCCAGCCACCTGATCGCGCGGGGGCCGTCCGGGGAGATTGCCGGCGTGCTTCCGCTATTCCTCGTGCGCAGCCTGGTGTTCGGCCGGATGCTCGTGTCCACGCCGCAGGGCGCCTACGGCGGGATTCTCGCCACCGACCCGAATGCCTATCGAGTGCTGCTGGCGGAGGCGAAGGCTCTCGCCGAGCACGAGAAAGTGGACTTCCTTGAGCTGCGGAACTTCCGAAACGAGGTAGACGACCCGTCCATGCCGCGGAAAGATCTGTACGTGACGTTTCGGGTCGAGCTGACCCCGGATGTCGAAAAGCAGATGCTGTCAATCCCGCGCAAGACCCGGGCCGAGATAAGAGAAGGGATCCGCAACGGGCTGGAATTCGGCGTGGACTCGATCGGGGTGGACGAGTTTTACTCGGTATACTCGCGCAGCCTGCGCGACCTTGGGACACCCATCTTCACCAAACGGCTGTTTCACGAAATAAAACACCAGTTCGGGTCGGACTGCCGTATCTTTTCGGTGCACAGTAACGGAAAGCTGGCGGCAGCCGTCCTGACGCTCTTTTATCAGGGCGAAGTCGTTCCGTACTACGGCGGCTCCTTCCGTGAATACAACCGCCTCGCCGTCAACAACTTCATATACTGGATGCTGATCAGGTACGGCTGTGAGAACGGCTGCCGCGTATACGACTTCGGCCGGAGCAAGAAAGGGACCGGCTCCTTCGACTTCAAGAAACGGTGGGGCATGACGATGCTGGACTTGCCCTATCAATACCACCTGGTCCGCCGCACGGCGCTGCCCGACACGTCGCCCCTGAACCCGAAATTCTCGCTCCTGATTCGAACCTGGCGCCACTTGCCCATGCCTGTGGCAAACACCATCGGCCCGCTGATCTCGCGGCACCTGACCTAGCCCCCGATGAAGATCCTCGTCTTCACTTCCCTGTTCCCCAACAACATGCAGCCGCTCAACGGCATTTTCATAAAGGAGCGGATGCTGCGCGTCTCCCGCATGGACGGATGCCACGTTCAGGTGGTGGCGCCGGTCCCGTATTACCCGCCGATAAGAAACACCCGCCGCTGGCCTCTCTCGCAGGTTGCCCGCCACGAGGAGATCGACGGCATGCCGGTCTGCCACCCCCGCTTCTTCATGACTCCAAAGGTGGCAATGTCCTCCTATGGCGTCACGATGTTCCTTTCGGTGTTGCCGACGCTCTCCCGGGTGCGCAGGCATTTCGATTTCGACATCATAGACGCCCACTACGTGTATCCGGACGGGATGGCTGCCGTGCTGCTGGGGAAAGTATTTCGCCGCCCCGTGACCGTCTCGGCGCGCGGCACGGACATAAACCTCTTTTCCCG
Organism: uncultured Acidobacteriota bacterium; assembly: GCA_963773605.1. Classification (GTDB taxonomy): domain Bacteria; phylum Acidobacteriota; class UBA6911; order UBA6911; family UBA6911; genus CAVZBT01. The sequence goes on along the minus strand of CAVZBT010000012.1, from coordinate 253,297 downwards.
CTTCCCGCTGATTCGGCCGCTGATCAGATACACGCTGCGCCGTGCCGACGCCTGCATCGCCGTCAGCCCGGCGCTGCAACAGCGGATGCTCGAGCTCGGCGCCGGTGCGCAAACGCTGTCGATGATCCCCAACGGCGTGGACGCGGAGAAGTTCCGCAGAGTTCCGGGCCACGAAGCCCGGGCACGGCTGCAGATCGGGGAAGGTCCCCTGTTTTTGTCGGTCGGGCGCCTGGTCGAACTCAAAGGGTTCGAATACCTCATTCGGGCGGTGGACTGCCTCCGCCGGGAAAAGGGGTTCGCCGATGTGCGACTCGTCATCATCGGCGAGGGAGAGGAACGCGGGAGGCTGGAGAGACTCGTATCGGAGCTGTGTTTGACTGACGCCGTCCGATTTCCCGGTGTGGTGCAGCCGGACGATCTGCACCTGTGGTACAGCGCGGCTGACGTCTTTTGCCTGGCGAGCAGCCGCGAGGGGTGGCCGAACGTGATAATGGAATCGCTCGCCTGCGGCACCCCGGTGGTCGCGACCCCGATGTGCGGGTTAGCCGGTGTCCTCGAATCGGAAGATCTGGGGCTGGCGACTGAACGATCGTCCCCGGCAATAGCGCAACGCCTGACCGAGGCGCTGGAGAGGAGCTGGGATCGAGAGCGGATTTCAGCCTGGGCGCGGCAGCAAACCTGGGAACGGAGCGCCGCCTCGGTGGGGGGGTCTTCGAATCGGTCCTGAATTCACGGCAAAGGTGCTGAGCCTCGCCTCGACGCTGATGCGGGGCCTGGTTCACTGCGAACTATCAGGCGGCTTCCCTTCCGCCCCCCAGCAGCTGCCTCCCCTTCCGCGCGCTCTCCTTCAGCTCCGGCACGGAAACGAGTACCGGCAAACCCAGTACGGCCACCGCTTCATCCTCACTGCGCAGCGTCGGATCGAGGTACTCCCTCCCGAGCGCAGCGCCAAGGCCCAGCACCAACCCCATGCCGAGGCCCATCAGGATCATCTGGGCCCGGTTGGGAAACGCCGGCAATGGAGGCAGCGTGGCCTCGTCGACAACGCGGTAGCTCACGTAGTTCCGGCTGGTCTCCAGGTTCTCCGTCATCTGGGCTTGAAACTTCTTGCTTAGCAGGCTGGTATATCGGGACTTGAGTACCTCGACATCCCGAACCAGAGTCCCAAGCTCCTGTTCCAGCGCTGGAGCCAGGTTCAAGCGAGCCTGATAATCGCTGATCTGCCTCAAAATCTCCCCGCGTTCTTTTTGCCTCTTCGAAATCTCCTCGTTGAGCGCCTCGGCCTCGAGCCGCAGCTCCGCGTCGCCGGCATCGACCGTAAAGGCGTCGCCTTCCCCGGACTTCGGGTTTGCGTCCGCCTGGCCTGAAGGCGTGTCCTGGCCCAGCGGCGTCACACCTTCCGGCCCGGGGTTCATGGCCGAGGCTGCCTTCTGCTGCCGCTCCAGTTCCTCCACTTCCTTCGCCGCGCGCACCACGTCGGGGTGCTTTGGCGTGTATTTGGCAATCAGCTGAGCCAGCTCTGCGCGTTTGGCCGCCAGTTGCGGGTTCGCTTGCGCAGCGTCGCCGGCAGCGGGAGCGGCCGCGAACGAAATTACGCCACGGCTCAGGGTATCCAGCCGCCTTTGCTCCTGCGTGCGGAAATCGAGCAGCTTCTTCTGGCCCTTTGCCTGCTCGATGGCATCGTCTGCCGACGCGAGCCGCGTGTGCAGGAGCGTAAGCGCGCTCATGTTCGCCGTTGCCTGCTCGGGCAACTGCCCGAGATGCGACATTTTGAACTGCTTGACCTGGTCCTCCTTCCCAGCGAGTTCCCGCTGGGCCTGCACCAGCTCGTCTTCCAGAAACTGCTTTGTGTCGACAGCCCTGTCGCGCCGATAAGTCACGTTCTTGCGGACCAGTGAATCGGCGAGGCGCTGGGCAACATCGCGCGCCACCTGCGGATCCGCCGCCGCGTAACTCAGGATCACGACGTTGCCGCCCGTAGCGGTCACCTGAACGTTGCTGCGCAAAATGGTAACCGCGAGGTCCATCGAAAAGTCACTGTTGGCGCCGTATCCAAATAGCTGCATTTGTTCGACCACCGGCGCCAGAAAGGACTGGCTTTGAACCTGTTGGCGCAGGTTCGCGGCCTGCTGCTCCGGAGTGGACGGGTCGCTCTGGCGCACATATTCCTCGGAGATCGTGGGTTGTTCGACGAGGATGCGGGTTTCAGACCTGTATATCAGCGGTCGTCTCCAGGCATACAGGGCCGTCCCGGCGCTGACGAGCACAAACACCGTAACCACGTACCACTTTCTCCGCCACAGTATTCCGACGTAGCCGAAGAAGTCCAGGCTCTTGAAATCCTTCATCGCCGTTTCACCTCTTGCCCGTTCCCGGAGCCGCCGAAGTGCGCCCCTACGGGACGATCACCACGTCTCCGTTCTTCAACTGAATGTTCTGCTCCAGCTTCTTTCCCGCCGAGACATCACGGAAGTTGAAATCGAACTGCAGTGATCGACTCCCTTCCTGCCTGACAATCTTTATCTTCTTCGTTTTGGCCGTTTCACGGAATCCCCCGGAACGCGCCAGCAGGTCCAGCACGCTCATGGGAGCCCCGAGCGTGTACACTCCGGGCTTGGCCACCTCTCCCACGAGCGACACAGTCTGGCTCAAGATCTTGATCACCGTCACGGTGACGTTGGGCGAGGATACGAAATCTTTCAGTTTGTCCGCGATGCCTTCCTGCAGTTGTTTAGGGGTCAGCCCGGCGGCCTGGATATCGTTTACGAGCGGAAGGCTAATCCTGCCATCGGGCCGGACCACCACCTCCTTTACCGAAAGCTCCGGTTCGCGCCAGACGACAACCGAAAGCACGTCCTGCAGCCCGATAACGAATTGTTCCGAATTCGCCGCTGCAGTCTGCCCATGGACTGCAGGGTGTGGCATTTCCAACGCGCACGCCGCGACTAACACTGTAAGATACCTGTTCACGTTATTTGCTCCTCAGGATCAGGAAACGATAAAACCATACACCGCCCCCGCATCCCAGACAAGGAGATCGGTTTGCAGCCGGCCAATCTTTAGGAGTTTGGAACCGCTATAATGCTCACGATTTGCGCCGCGGTTGCCGATCGATTCAGCGGCGCATGCCGGCCCGGGGGCGCGGGATTACGATTGTCTGCACCCTGTGTTATCATCAACGCACCCTGGCGTGCAGAACGCCCAAAAACCATATAAGTCCTTCAGTTTCAAGGCCCAGCCCTGTAATTGAGAGGGCGAAGCTCTCTACTGTTACAACGCGCCCCCGGCCACCGTCTCCACGATGAATATTCTCTACCTGGCGCATCGCGTCCCCTTTCCGCCGAACAAAGGCGACAAGATCCGCTCGTTTCACGAAATCAGGTTTCTCGCCCGAAACCACGCGATCCACCTGCTCGCCTTCTGTGACGATCCCGCCGATGCGGAGTATGCGGGCGACCTCGAGCAATTCTGCCGGTCGGTCACGCTCATTGCCCTGGATCGCCGTCGGCAGACGAGGAAGGCCCTGGTCTCGATGCTGCGAGGCAAGCCGTGGACTCTTGGATTCTACGAGAGCCACGAGATGCGATCTGCGGTCTGGCGTAAGTTCCGGGAGGCGAGCGTCGATGTGGCGCTCGCATATTCGTCTTCGGTGGCCCCTTACCTGGCGTCACTGCCCTGCCGCCGGGTTCTCGATTTTGTGGATTCAGACGCGGCCAAGTGGCAGCAGTACTCGCGTATGAAGCCTTTCCCGAAAAGCCTGCTTTACAGATTCGAGTCGCGGCGCCTCTCCGCCTTCGAACTCCAGATGATCAGGCTCTGTGAGGCATCGGTATTTGTCTCCTCCAGGGAAGTCGGCTGGATCGGGCGCGACGATCCGTTCGGTCGGGAATTCCGCACCAGGGTGCACTTCATCCCGAACGGGATTGATCTGGACTACTTTCAGCCCCGAACGGCCGGGCCGCGCGGCCCGGTGATCATCTTCACCGGAGCGATGGACTACTTCCCGAATGTCGATGCCGTGCAGTTTTTCGTCCGGTCGGTGTTCCCCATGATCCGGTCGCAAATCCCGTCCTCCCGTTTCCTGATTGTTGGAAGGAATCCGGCCAGGTCGGTCCGGAAACTCGCCGAAGTGGAGGGAGTTACCGTGGCCGGCACAGTCCCGGATGTGAGACCGTTTCTGGCACAGGCGCGCGTGGCGGTGGTTCCGTTGCGCATTTCCCAGGGGATGCAGAACAAAGTCCTGGAAGCACTCGCGACGGGCCTCCCGGTCGTGGCCAGCCCACAGGTGACCGAAGGCCTCCACGCTGTGGAGCAACTCCCTGTCGCCGTCGCATCCGACCCTCGTCGGATGGCCGACTCCGTCGTCCGGTATCTTACCGGCGCCGACCGGTCCGACTCTGAGGTTGCGGCGACACGGTCCGTCCTCGAAGAGCACTACGGCTGGGAGAGGAACCTGAGCAGGTTCGCAGGGCTGCTCTTGCCTCCTGCGCTGGCATCCGCCGCTACGCAAAGCACCTCCCGGCCGACGACTCCGATCGTTCCTCAGTAGTCCGCCCTCAGATCAGCCCGCTCCATTCAGAACAGCCCGGTTTCCGACTCACAAGAGGTCGAATCTTGAGTGCACTTCGAGTGCTCTTACTCAGAAGCAGGTTGCCCAGGCTCACCCACCTGCGGAATGAGTTCCATATCCTCGCCTATCACATGATTTCCGACGCCCCGAACGGTTTTTTTCCCGAAATTTCCCTGCGGAATTTTGTCAGGCAGATCCAGTTCCTCAGGAGCAACTACAACGTTCTTCCCCTCGAGGAAATAATCGGAAGGCTGTCGCGGCAGGAGTCTGTCAGGAATTGTGTCGCGGTTACTTTTGACGACGGCTTCCGGGACAATTACGAAAAAGCATACCCCGTTTTGAAAAAGTACGGGGTGCCGGCGACAATTTTCCTCACCACCGGGTTCATCGAAAAAGGGGAAACACCCTGGTTCATCAAGTTGCGCTCCGTTTTCATGCGCACGCCGAAGAGCCGCGTCGACATCGACCTGGGAAAACAGACGGTGCCCCTCTCACTTCGGACCGCTGCGGAAAAGCGGGCTGCCTCCGACACGGTGATGCATTACCTGCGGACGTGCCCCGACCGGGAAAGGCTCACGATCCTGCCCACCCTTCCCCTGCTGCTGGGAGTTGACCCCTCGAGCACGCTTGAGCCGCAGATGCTGACATGGGCGCAAGTCAACGAAATGAGCCAGAATGGCATTCAGTTCGGCGCCCATACGGTCACCCACCCTGTTCTTTCCCAGGTCGACGCCGAAGTCCTCCAAAAGGAAATAGCGGACTCGAAAACGATGATTGAAGAGAGAACCGGCCGAGCCGTAAAGAGCTTTGCTTACCCCTTCGGGCGCACAACACATTACCCCAGGGAAGCCCCCGCGCTCCTGAAACAGCTCGGCTTTGCCTGTGCGGTCACGACCGAACCGGGCACCAACGGGTTGCATGCGGCCCCATATGAACTGAGGCGTTCGCTGCCCTGGGAAGTGCGTTGGCTCGAAGCGTGATGGAGCACCATCATCCGATGCCGTCAATGAAGCTCGGCGCTCGTCCGCGAATGAATTATCCGAAAGCAGGGTGTTGACGGGTGAGCGTCGAAATCATCACAGAACCGGGTCGCTTCGGACAGCTTCGATCTGACTGGAACTCCCTGCTCGACAGCAGCGGGGAGGCCGGCAACGTGTTCTTGCGCCATGAATGGTTTCAGGCGTGGTTCGAAGCGTTCGGTGCGGCAAGAAAGATGTTTGTCCTGCTCTGCTATGACCAGGGCCAACTCCAGGGCGTTGCGCCCCTGATGCTTTTTGGCGACAACTACAAAGGCCTTCGTTACACACGCCTGGGCTTTATCGAGGATGCCAACGCACCCTCCATGAACATAGTGTGCCGCACAGAACACGAGAGCCGGGCCATCGGGGAACTTCTGGGGTTCCTCCTGCACCACGTTCCCGCCCTGTGGGATGTCGCCGTCTTGAACAAGGTGCCGGTCGCATCGTTGCCGACGCTTCAAGAGTGTCTGAAAAAAAACAAAGTCCGGCATATCGTGCGGCCGTCCATGGATTCCCCATACATAGACACCAACGGTGAATACGATGCTTTTCTGCAAACGACCACGCCGAAATTCAGAAAACAGCTGCGGAATAAAGTAAACCGCCTGGAGCAGCAGGGGGACGTGGAAATAAGGGTCTACGACACGGTGGGTGAAGGGCAGCAATACCTCGAGGAGGCCATGTCCGTTTCCCGCCGCAGCTGGAAACACGCCGGCAAAACCTCCATGACGGGGACGCCGGAACGCGAACGTTTCTTCAGGGCCCTCTCCCGCACCGCCCAGGACAACGGCTGGTTGCGCATCTGGCTCTTGCGCCTGGGTGGGCAGGCGATCGCCACGGAATATCATCTCGAATACGCCGGGATAACTCACGCCATGCGCGGGGATTTCGACCAGGGCTTCGAGCATCTTTCCCCGGGGTCCGTGCTGGAGTCGGCCATCATCAAACACTGTTTTGCCAACTCGCTCAAGGAGTACGATTTTTGCGGGCTGCCCTACGGGTACAAAATGCGCTGGTCCGGGAAACTGCACGAGCGCAGAAACGTCCTGTTCTACCCCCGACGAGGGTACCCGGCCATCCTCTATGCCGCTCACAAACACGGCCCGGTTATTCGTCGCGTGGCCTCGAGCTGCTGCCGACCGTTCAGATCCCGGGAGATTGTCGCTCAATGACCTCCAAACCAGCAACCTGTGCGCCCAGGGAAACCCGGCCCACAGGTATGGCTGGAGTCTATTTCGGCAATACCCTCGCCAACGTTTCCGGCTACGGGGCGAAGTTGGTCGTGACCTTCTTCCTCTCACCGTTCGTCGTGCACAGTCTCGGCGATGCGATGTATGGCGTGTGGGTGTTGTTGATTTCGCTCACGGGCTATATGGGACTCCTCGACCTGGGAGCCACCACAAGCATCTCGCGCTACATCAATCTCTCCATTGCCAAGAACGACCAGGAACGGCTGAACCGGATCGTCTCGACCTCGCTGGTTCTGTATGCAATCCTCGGGCTCGTCATTGTAGGTATAGGCGCTACCCTGGGCCCCGTGCTGTACGCCCTGTTTTCCCGTCTCCCCATGGGCATGACGGCCCAGGCCCGGGTGATACTGGTCGTGCTTTCCGGAAATATTGTCATGGGGTTCGCGGCCGGCGTCTTTCGCCAACTCCTGGCGGCACGCGACCGCTTCGGCGTCATCAACGGGGTCACGGTCACGACCCTGATCGCCGGTGCGATCGGCACGGTGGCGGCCTTGGCATCGGGCTGGGGCATGCTGGGCCTGGCAAGCGTCCAACTCCTGTCGAGCACCCTGGCGTGCGCGCTTCTCTTCTGGCTGGCCAGACGGTGGGGACCGCCATTTGCGATCGCGCCGTCGAATGTCACGAAGGCGACGTTCCAGGACATTGTCCACTTCGGGGCGTACGCGTTTGTCGCGGACGTCGGCGTGCAACTCATCTATTATACGAACTCCCTGGTGATAGGCCGGTTGATCGGCGCGGCCGCGATCACCTTCTACAATATCCCTTTCATGCTCGTCGACTACGGCCTGACCGCCATAAAGCAGGTGCGCGCCGTACTTGCGCCCGAGTTGCTCAAGACCGGCGCCCGTTCGAACCCCAGTGAAATGCAGTGGCTGGTGGAGCGGACAACCCGCTTTGTGATGATTTTCGCGGTGCCTTTGATGATCGGGATTGTCGTTTTCGGCCGTGATTTCATAAGCAAGTGGATGGGCGCAAAATACGCAGAGCACTATCCCATACTGATTGTGCTGGCACTCGCACAACTGGGAGCGCTGGCCGCCTGGCCCTGCTCGACCCTGCTGTTGGGCATCGGGCGTGTGCGGCTTCTGGCGGCGTGCGTCGTGGCGGAAGGCCTGACGAACCTCACCCTGGGGATCGTCCTGGTTCTCCGTTTCCACCTTGGCCTCATGGGCATAGCGCTGGGCAGTCTCGTCCCCTCGTTGGTGTTTTCCTCCTTTCTCCTGCCCATCCTGGCCTGCAGAAGCGCCTCCCTGTCGCTGCGCCGGTATGTGCGCGAGACCGTGCTCCGGTGGCTCTCGGCGACGGCGCTCATAGCCGTACCGTATCTCCTGTTGCCGCGTCTCTCCAGCTTTTCGGACTGGCCCACGTTCTTCGGCAAGGGCGTACTCTTCGTGTGCCTGTACGTCCCCATCGGCATCGCGACACTGACGACAAAAGGCGAATGCTCGCAAATGCGGACGCTTCTTGGAAAATACTCCAGGTTAGCCGGCGTCAGGGACTGACAGGACCCCAGCACATGGCAATTGACATCCTCATGGCAAACGCTCCCAAGAAGATCCTGTTCGCGATCAACAACTTGAGTGCCGGCGGAGCCGAGAGGCTCGTGGTTGACCAGACAACCCTCCTGAGTTCGTGGGGATACGATGTTCGCCTAGCCACCTTGCGGAAGAGCATGGGAAGGAATTTCGACGAGCTGATCACTCTGCCCGGAAGTCACGTCACGAGGTTTCATTTCAAGTACCTGCTGGATGTCCCCCGTTTCGTGCGGCTCGTTATGTTCTTGAGGTCAGAAAGGCCTGACTGCATCATAAGCAACCTGTATTTCACCAATACGCTGACCCGTCTGGCTGCCCTGTTCGTTCACCCCCGGCCCTTGGTTATCACGTACGAACACAATGTCTATGAAGCGGAGAAGAATGGTATAGAGCTCTTCGTGGACAGGATTTTGGCGCACGTGTCGGACCGGGTTATAGCGGTGTCCGAGGCCGTTAAGGATTACCTGATTCACGTGGGAGTTGCGCCGGCGAAAATCAGTGTCATAGTCAACGGGGTAGACCTGAAACGATTCTCGCATCTGATGCCTCGGGATGCCAAGAGACGGGAACTCGGATTCGCCGCAAGCGACTTCCTGCTGGTTGCCGCCGGCAACATCCATCCTCGGAAGGGTCACGATGTTTTGTTGAAGGCCTTTGCGGAAATTGCCCCAAGACTCGTCAACTGCCACGTCCTGGTGTGTGGAAGTGACAAGAGTCATCACGCGGAGGACCTGAAACAGAATGTAAGCAAGGAAGGACTTTCAGGAAGGTTCATGTTTCTGGGGTCCCGCCCTGATATCCTCGACATCATTAATGCTTCAGATGTGTTCGTGATGCCCTCGAGATATGAGGGCCTTGGGATTGCGCTGTTGGAAGCGATGGCCTTGGGCAAACCAATTGTAGCGACCGATATTCCGGCATTCGCCGCATTGGTGACGAACGGGCGCGAGGCGCTCATCGTGCAGGCCGAAGACGCCGGGGCCCTCGCACAGAAAATCCTGGATCTGCACAGCGATGCACTTCTGCGCTCACAATTGGGTCTGAATGCGGCCGAGAGAGCGAGACAATTCTCGATAGACTCCAACGCGGAGCGCCTGCTACAAGTCTTGGGGGCAGCGAGCGGGCAACAGTACGTGTGCCCACCGAGAGGTGTTGAGGCGAATTGCGAAGGTAACAATGAACGGTGATGGCCCCCCGCTTCTGCGCCCGCCCTGCTCCGGGGGGCGATTTGCAGTGAATGTCCTTCTGTACGAAACGGGCTCCGGGTTCGGGGGATCCGCCGTAAGTCTCTATCGGCTCGTGAAATGCCTCGATCGGGAGCGGTACACACCGCACGTCGTCGTCCATGGCGTAGGACCGAGGATAGCAGAGATCCAGAATGCGGGAGTAGATGTTCGAAGGGCCAGTCTTGTCTATCCCTTTCCCCAAGGCACTTCCGGACGTGTCGGCCGGAATGTCTGCTTTTACGGCAATTTCCTCGTAAACACCTGCACAAATGCCTGGCGCATCGCCCGCATCATACGCGAAAAGCACATTGCCCTGGTTCACCTGAACAACGGTATCTACGAAGGGTTCGCCGCGCTTCTGGCGGCCAGGTTGACCGGCGTTCCGTGCATGGCTCACATCAGGGGCACGGAACCGTTAACCGGACTTGAATGCCGGACGGGCAAATGGCTCAGCATGATCGTCACTCTGAATTCGCACGTGGAGAATGAGTACCGCAGCGCATTCGGATCTGAAAAGGTCTGCCTGATTTTCAACGGCGTCGATCTCGATGCCTATGAAGACGTGGCGCGCGGCGTTCTCCGGGCCGAATACGGCCTGGGGCAGAAAGGTTTTCTGGTCGGAACCATCGCACGACTCGTGCCGGGTAAGGGCATATCCGAATTCATAGAGGCGGCTTCCCAGGTCCTGAAACTTCTGCCCGACGCGAAGTTTGTCATAGTCGGCAACGACCCGCTGGGGAGCGACTATCCCGGAGATCTGAAGCGCCGTTGCCGCGATCTCGGCATCGAAACCAACGTGATCTTCACGGGATGGCGCAACGACGTTCCCAGCGTTCTTGCCGACCTTGATGTCGTGGCACAGGTCTCCACTTTCCCGGAGGGCATGAGTCTGACGCCTATCGAAGCCATGGCCCTCGGCAAACCCGTGATAACCTCCGACGTGCCCGGCTTTACCGATACTGTGGTGGACGGAATCACCGGATTCATAGTGCCACGCGGGAATATCACCCTGTTGGCCGAGCGCATCGTCGCCCTGGCCACGGATCCCAACCGGGCCCAGTCGATGGGCGCCGCCGCCCGTGAGCGGGTCCGCGATCACTTCGACGTCAGAATGACCGTCAACAAGATCGAACGACTGTATGACCGATACGCAAGTTCGCGGGAAATCCGGGGCGGCGACCCACGAGAGCAAAGCCGGGATCAACCGGATGCGGACAAGCGGGACTGCTCTCGAGCATGCCGGTGAACCCAGTTCCTCCGCACCACCCTTGCAACCCGACGGAAGAACTTGCATCCATTCCACAGGAGGAGGCCGAAATGACCGCGCCAGCAGCTTTGCGAAGGGCGCTTGCCGCCATACTGGTTGTCGTGGCCCTGGCTCCGCTTTCATACGGGCAGCCAGATCCCCGGACTCAGGTCCGCCACGTGGGAGCGCGACAAGCTCTCCAGTTGTATCAGGCTGGCAAGATTATCCTCATGGACGTGCATCCCGGCGGGGACGACAAGCGCCGCTCGGACATCGTGGGAGCCGTCTACGTACCGACGACCAGGCTTGCCGGGGTGAAAATAAACGCCCCCCCCGGAGTTCTCATCGGAGTCTTCTGCAACTGAGGGCCCGCCGAAGGCTACAGTGCCGGTGCGGCACTGATATTGCTTCAGCGCGGGTACAAGAATGTGATCGTGATTGCCGACGGCCAGCCTGCGATGCTCAAAGCCGGGTTTCCCTATTACGACGGCACCAAGGTCAAGAAGATGACCCCCCTGGGGAAGGTGATCACGCTCTATTAAGAAGGAGCATCTGGAGTGCGGCGGCTCGACGGCGCCCTTCAAAACACGAAGGATGATAGGGTCGGAGCCGGCCAACGGCGGCGCCCAGGCGCCGCACTCCACATGAGTACACAAACGGCCCTAAACACCTGGAGTCACACGATTTCAGCTCCCACCCGATTCTTGTGTCCCAACTCACAGCAGGATCGCAACGCTGTCGGGTAACATACCCTCGATACGCGCGCGGCGGGCTTCCCCGATGCGCCCGCCCGCTTTTCAGCCATGAATTCACGGCGTCACGCGCCTAAGCAGGAGATCGGCGTTATGCTTCGCTCGACACAATCCCCATCGCCCGCTGCACCTTCCCGACAGCGGCACTTTGCGCAGCTTCTGGCGGTGGTCGTACTCACCGTTGTCCTCGTCCCGCACACACCCACCGTCATCAACAGCACGGCGAGCGCCGCTTCGCGACCGAACGAAGCCGGCCAGCCGGGCGAATATCCAGCTCCCAATGAGGCAACCGTACCGGATCCGCAAACGGCGACGGCAATAACCGATCTCACTGTATTTACGCTGACCGACGCTCCCTCCGTCATCGTCAGTTTCAACCCGACCTCCAATCCTCCGACCTTTGCGCCGATCGAAAAGTATGTCCTCGGATACTCTGTTTCGCCTATCGACGACTCGAACTGGAATTCAGTAACAAAGGTGGAAAGGTCGGATTTGAACCCGGACCGCGGGGTCTGGAATTACTTTCGGGTGAACAATCTAAGATACTCGACCCCATACTATTTTGCCCTGAAGGCATGGAATGCGACTGCGGGCTACTCGCCCCTGTCCAATGTGGCAAGGGTCGTAACCACGGACGCCTCCAGGTCCTGGAACTCTACCAGCTTCGCCTCGATGCCAAGCGACTCCTGGATGGACCTCCGCCCCCAACTTCCATCCGGAGGCGTGTCGCAGATCGCTTTCGGGTACGACCACGTTCATGAAATGGTCGGGACCTGGGGCGGACATCCGGCGGGCGGGGGCTACCCGCAAATCGACGACCTGTACACCTACGAGTTGGACAGCGCCCCCGGCGGAGTGTGGAAGCTTGAAAACCTCCGATTTGTGAATTCCGACAAGCCGGTCGGCGGTTGCACCAATCACGGAAACTTCCTGGGCTCGCTTCCGACGGACGAACAGTATTTCCTCGGAATGGGCAGACAAGCCACCCAGAGATACGAATACTGGCGCAAGTTCTACCTCGAACAGGGTCCGTGGCTTTACGACTTCAAACTCCACAAGTGGTTTGACGCTGCCTCGCTCGGCTACAAGGGTCGCGAACTCAGCGACGTCAGTGCCTGGGATCCCGACGACGGTATCCTTTTCATCGTCGATGACCGACACGACCGTCAAGGGCGCTATACACTCTACGACCCGTATAAGAACGAAACGTCGACCATCAACGTCGCTACGTGGGAAGATCTTGGAGGAAGCCGTCAGAGCCAGGGATTGGTCTACGATACCAAGAGAAAGCAGTTTATCTTCGTGGGTGCGGCCGTAATGACACCCGACAGCGGACCCGGCGGATTCATGAACGACGTCTGGACCTTCAACCTGAGGGGGGACAGGAAGTGGGTTAAAGTCCAGGGCGTTTCTGGAACCGAACTCCTGCCGGCGACCAACAACAAATTCATAGCCGACGTGGCGGCGGCGTACGACACCCTTCACGACAAGGTCATCATGTTCGTGCTGGTCACCGGCGCCAGTTCCGTAAACATCTCCGACGAGGCCAAGCTGATCATGGTCTTCGTCTACGACCCGGCCACGAAAACCTGGACCCGCGGGAACGATATGCCGTGGGGACCCAAGGGACATCGCCAGATGGATCTGAACGCCGCGTTTTCCGAAAAGCACAACGCGGTGATCGTTCTCGACGCCGGCGCCAATGCCGCCGAAGAGGTCGGCAACAGGACGTGCGCCTATCGCTATTCGAACACTTCCGCGACGCCACCCGCAATCACTCCGCCGGTGAGAAATTATCCCCGCTTTGTGAGGGAGGGTTTCGCCGCCGTTATCGATGCAACGAAGGTTCTGCTCCACTGGGTTCCACGATCGGAAGATACCGGTGTCGTCGGCTACAATGTGTATCGGGCGCCGGTGTCTGTAACGCCGTATCCGAAAAACGCACCCCCCGCTTATCCGTACCGTGACCTCGCACAGTACACGCGCGACGTCATCCAGGACATAACGCAGCCTGCACTGGCGGACTTCAGAAAACTCAACTCCAGCCCCATAACGGGCACGTCTTTCCTCGACACTACCGTCGCTCTCAACGGCGGCTCCGGCTATCCGTACAAGGTATATGCCTTCTACGTCACGGCCGTCGATTCCGGCGGCCATGAAAGCGGCCGGTCTCCACTCTGGTTCACGATCCCCCAGGCTCCGGTCGGGTTGAGGGTGTTGAACAACGCCTCAACCTACGATATCTCCTGGCTTCCGCCGCACGACGGCGGCCAGGGAATTACCGGATATCGCGTTTACGTGGCAGACACGGACCTCGGCGTCCATGAAGTCACGACAAACGCCGTGACGCAAACCTCTTACTCTGCCCCCAAGACCGGTATCGACAAGTACAATCGGTTCTACGTAGCCGCGATCGACAGCCTCGGCCAGGAGGGAGTGCCTTCGGGAGGAGTCTGGGGAAACTATATGTATGCCGGTTATTATGCGAGGTATTCGTCGGCAAACCCGCCTCCGGCCAATCCCATTAATCTGCGGGTCAAGTGACACCGCTGTCGCGGTCGCACTGGGCCGGCCGGTGTGAGCCCAAGGTCGGCGTCCAGCCGCCGCACTCCAAATTCTGGAGTGCGGTGCCTTGGCACCGCTGTTGCGGTTGCACTGGGCCGGCCGGTGTGAGCCCAAGGTCGGCGCCTAGGCGCCGACCCCAAAGCGGCGTCGAGCCGCCGCACTCCAAATTCTGGAGTGCGGTGCCTTGGCACCGCTGTTGCGGTTGCACTGGACCGGCCGGTGTGAGCCCAAGGTCGGCGCCTAGGCGCCGACCCCAAAGCGGCGTCGAGCCGCCGCACTCCAAAACTATGGCAGCCATTGCGGGCGTGTATACATTCAAGCGGCCAATCGCCGACAGCGATGCCGTTGACAAAATGCTGGCGGCGATGGACCACCGGGGCGCCGTGCACACGGTCGTCCACAAGGGTACACGTGTTTCCCTGGCAAAGGGAGATGCGGGTGCTCCGCGGGCCCCGGAGCGCCCGGAATCCCACAGGGTTGCGGTGATGCTGGACGGCGAATTGTCCGACTGGTGCAATGGCCCGAGTCGAGAGCAGGATCCCTGTTTACGCGACATTGCTGACATCGTCGATGCCTACAAGTCCCACGGTGACGACTTCGCCGGGCATTTCGACGGATCCTACTCCGTTGCACTCTGGGATCAGGCGGGGGAGAAACTGGTTCTGCTCAGGGATCGGCTCGGCACCAGGCCGCTCTACTATTATGCCGATGAGCAGTGTTTGATTTTTGCCTCGGAAATAAAGGGCATTCTCGCCACGGGCCTGGTCGACCGGAAGCCCAGTTTGCGGGCGGTCGACGAATTCCTGACTTTCGGTTACGTTCCGAACCCGTCGACGATGTTTGAATCCATCAAGCAGGTGGGGCCGGGCTGCCTGCTGATATGCCGGAACGGAACGCTGACGGAGAAGCGCTATTGGAGGTTTGCGCAGGACGGGTGTGGCGCAGCGGGGGAGGGCAAGCGATCGGAAGCAGAATATGTCGGCGCCTTCCTCGAGATCTTCAGATCGGCCGTGGCGCAGCGACTGCGGCGGCATCCTCACGCGGGCGCCTTCTTGAGCGGGGGCCTGGATACCGGCAGCGTGGTGGCCATGTTGCGCGCGCTCAAGGGCGCTCCCGTCAAGGCGTTTACGGCGGGCTTCCGCGAGGAAGCCTTCAACGAAATCGGCGACGCGAAGATCCTATCCGACCACCTGGACCTCGAACACCATACCCTCCTCGTCGATTTCGACCGGAATTTCCCCGCCTTGCTCGAAAAGCTCGTCTGGCACCACGATGGTCCTTTTGCGGATACCTCCGCGGTACCCTCCTACCTGCTCGCGCAGCTTGCCCGCCGGCACGTGGATACCGTATTTACCGGGGACTTCCCCGATCAACTGATCGGAGGGTCCGGTCATCAGGTGCTCGCCCTTGCCCGCGCCCGCGAGGATCCCTTCTGGAAGACGGCACTGCGCGGCCATCCGACCTTCAACCGCGCGTTCTCGGCCTTCGGCTGGCGGGCGCACACGACTTCCCTGCCGAACAAGATCAAGCGGGCTTTGTACCGGGAGTCGTTTCCCCTGGAAGAACAAAAAGTACTTTCCGCGATGCCCGTCCCGCCATTGCTGAAGAACCTACCTGTACAGTTCCGACTTGCGCCAAGTCAACGCAACGCACGATCCCATGGCCGTCGCCCGGGGGCTTTTCCGCGAGGCCGGAAGCGACGATCTTCTGACCCGGCTGCTCTATTTCGACGTTCTTTCCTATGCCCCCGACGACCTGATGGTGAAAGTCGACCGGATGTCTTCCGCACACGGCCTCAACCCGATCAGCCCCTTTCACGACCGACGGCTCGTCGAATTTGTCGCCTCCCTGCCCAACCCGCTCAAGATCAGGGGTACGGTCCGGAAGGTCATCCTCCGTGAAGCGATGCGTCCCCTGCTGCCGCAGCACACTCTCCAAAAGCGAAAGCAGGGCTTCGCGATGCCCATAAACGAGTGGCTCACGCTCCACCTCGCGGATTACGTGCGCGCCATTCTCCTCGATCGCCGCACGTTGCGCCGGGGCTATTTCAACGAAAAGGCGCTCGTGAAAACGGTGGAGGCCTTTCTGGCCGGGACAACAGACTATGCGACCGGCTCCGCGACCTGCGTCATTTCCCTCTTAACGCTCGAGCTCTGGCACAGGTCATTCATTGACCGTTGACGTGCAGCCCGGAACCCGGGACTTGTAGACCTTTCTCCGCCCCATGTCACTCACCGTTCTTTTCGTCATTGCTATTTATGGCTTTTTCTTCATCGCGTCCCTGTGGAACCCGATCTTCGGGGTCGCCGGCTATCTCTCCGTGTATATCCTGTATAATCCCGACATATGGTGGGGCCAGGGAATCGCCAGTGCCCTGCCCCGGCCATCTTTCCTGGCCGTTCTATTTCTCGGCCTCGGGTGCCTGCTGCATTGGAGAAGCCTGAACTGGAGACTGTCGAGAAACGAGTTGAGTCTTTACGCCTTTCTCGCGGTCGCATGGCTCACGTCGATGTTTTTCGGCGTCGGTGCGAACCGCAACACCCTGGTGTACCTGGTCAAGTTGACCAAGATGTTCGTGTTTATCTTTCTGTTTATCAGAAGCGTGAACTCCTTCAAGCAATTCAAAATCGTGATCTGGGTGATCGTGGCAGAAGCCCTGTTTCTTGGCTACCAGGCGCACGTGGTGTCCTCGGGATACTTTCAGGGCGGCCGATTGGAGGACCTGGGAGGCATCGACTTCCGCGAGGCAAACCAGCTGGCCGCCTTTCTGTGCCTGGCCCTGGTTTTGCTCGGCTACCAGATGCTTCGGTCGAACCTGTGGAAAAATGCCCTGTACGTCGTGGGGGCCGGGCTCATTGCGAACACGATTATCATGACGCGGTCCCGCGCCGTGTTCCTCGGAATGCTCGTCGCACTTCCGTTTGCGTTCTTCACGGTACCGGGTAAATACAGGACACGCGTCACCCTGTGCATCGTCCTCGGAGGCGTCCTGTTTGCCGCACTGTCGGATGTGACGTTTCTCGCCCGGATGAGTACTATCCGGGACAGCGCGGCACTCATAGGCCAGGACGCCGGTTCCGCCGGGATGACCAGGATCCAGTTCTGGAAAGCTTCGCTGCGGATGTTTGCGGATCACCCGCTCGGCGTGGGCGTCAAGCAATTCGAACAGCTGGTTCCCCTTTACGACCCCAGCAACAAGGGGATGGATGCGCACAACACGTATGTCCTGTGTTACACCGAACTGGGAATCGTGGGCATCGCGTTGTTCCTGATCATCTTGGGCCAGTCGTTCTCGGCCCTTCGACGAATCCCGCTCGGCGCACTCGATGACGCCATGAGATCCGAAGTCCAACTCTTCAGATCTGCCCTGTGTACCGCACTCGTCATGTTCGCGGCGGGCTTGATGACCACTCACAGTGTCCTGTATTCCGAGATGCTGTGGATTGTCCTAACTTTGCCGATCCTGCTGGAACGCACCGTGACCAAGGGTGCGGCTGCCAGGATTGAGGAGGCCCCCGGCCCCATCCTGGTGCCGGTTCCGGCAGAGTGAGACTGTAAACGGAGAGTCTATGTCCTTGAGATGCGTCGCCTCGCGTGCGGTCCTGATGCCGCTCCTGCTGCGCTTCACCACGGATCCGCCCTGGCCGACATACAGGAGACTGATGAAGTTGGACCGGGCAGGCCGTGACGAGTTGCTGGGCATCCAGCTGGACAGGTTTCGGTCTCTTGTGGAATATGCCGGAAAAAACATCCCCTATTATGCTGAAACCTTCGGCGCGGCGGGGGTATCGGCTTCGGGCATAAACACCGCGGAAGACTTTCTCTCGGTCCCCACCATCGACAAGGCCCAGGTCGCAGCCAATTTCCCGGACCGCATCACTTCGCGCAGCTCGGATCGATCCAAATGGCAGTATTTCGCCACCTCGGGGACGACCGATCGCCTCATGGTCGTGAAGGACTCGGAGTCCCTGAGCAAGAACATGGCGCTGGCGTTATACGAGGAACAAGTGCAGGGAACGTACGCGCCGGGCACCCTGCAGGTCAATATCCCGCCCGACGCCTGCAGCCTCGCCTGTGCCGCGGCATCGTTGCAGCCGCGGGATCCCTGGCGCCTCGCCCGGGAGGTCGTGGATGACATGACGTCAAAAGGCATCCTGAACCTGCCCCGGTGGTCGGCCGGATGGCTCCTGCGGAGCATCGTGGCGCCCGAGCGCGAAATGCCATCGTTCGGACCCGAAGGGACGAGGGTGCCTCCCGACTTGCTGGGCTGGTACGTCGACCGCATCCGCACCTGGCAACCGGCCGTGCTGTCGGGCCTGCCTACCTACCTTCAGTTGCTGGCCCGGTACCTCGAAAATCACAAACCCGCGCCCCTGCCGATCCGCGCCCTGCTGCCGCAGGGTGCGTTGTCCCCGCCGAGTCTCAAAAAGGCGCTCGCCCGGGCCTTTGGGGTTCCCGTGCACGAGGTCTATGGCGGTCACGAATTCGGCTGTATCGCGACCACCTGCGAAAGACAGGACCGGCTGCACGTGCTCATGCCCGAGTGCCTGGTGGAAATCGTCCGGGATGGGAAGCATGTCGCGCCGGGAGAAGTCGGCGAAATCGTCATTACCGCCTTTAACAACCTCGTGATGCCGCTCATCCGCTATCGGCCGGGCGACATCGGCCGGCTCTATGACGACTTTTGCGCCTGTGGCCGCAAGACCCGACTGCTGGTTGTGGAGGGACGTGTCCAAAACACCATAGTCACCTCGCGGGGCATCACCACGGAACGGGAGATCGTTGATTCCCTGGCGGCGTGGCCGAGCGTCGAGTTCGCTCAACTGGTCCAGCGCAACGAGACCAGGTGCGATATTCTCATAGTGGAAGGTGAATCCGGAAAGCCCGATCTCGGTGCAGTCGCCGAGGCAACCGGGGCGTTACTGGGGGGCGGAATGCACATACGCCCCCGGGTTGTGAGTACAATAAAACCGGAGGTTTCCGGGAAATTCAGATTTGTGAAATCCACTTCCTTTGAGCGCATCCACAAGTGTGCGTAGGACCAGGCTATGAATGACAGAGGGCAGCAGCGGCAGGCAACCGAGTCCGGGGCGATCGTCGCGGACCCGAAACCACTCGACACGAAGCGGATTCGTTCCGATTTCGCAATCCTGCAACGTGTTATCGAGGGAAAACCGCTTACCTATTTCGACTCCGCCGCGACCAGCCTGAAACCGCAACCGGTCATCGACGCCATAATGGAGTTTTACACGCACTCGACGGCCAACATTCATCGGGGAGTCCACCTGCTGTCGATGGAGGCTTCGGATCTCTACGAGGAGGCGAGGCGCAAGGTAGCCCGGTTCCTGAATTGCGACGAGGAAGAGATTGTCTTTGTGCGCAACGCGACGGAGGCCATAAATCTCGTGTCTCATTGCCTGCCGTTGTCGGGGCCGGTCCTCGCCACCCTGGCGGACCACCATTCGGTTCTCCTGCCCTGGTCAGGTCGCCGGGAGATCATCCACGCCGGCGTGCAGAGGAACGGGATGCTCGACATGGCGGATTTCAAGAAGGCTGTCCTGCAAAAACCGGCGCTGGTTTGCCTCCCGCACGTCTCCAATGCCCTCGGCGCCATCACGCCCGTCGCAGAAGCGGTGACCATTGCGCGCGAAGCCAAGGCCATGGTTCTGATCGACGGCTCCCAGTCCGTGCCTCACATGCCCACGGACGTACGTGCGCTCGGGTGCGATTTCCTGGCGTTCAGCGGACACAAAATGCTGGGTCCGTCGGGCATCGGAATCCTCTATGGGAAGCGCGAGCTTCTTGACCGGATGCAGCCGTTCATGCTCGGTGGCTCGATGGTCAAGGAGGTCCGTAAGAACGGATACCGCCCGGAGGGTCTGCCCGGAAAATTCGAGGCCGGCACACCGAACATCGAAGGCGCTATCGGGCTCGGCGCCGCCGTGGACTACCTGGAAGGAATCGGCATGGCCAACGTCGAGGCCCACGTCCGCAACCTCACGGCGGTGGCGCTGTCCGAACTGGTCCCGAAACGGAAATTTCGCGTGCACGGACCTCTTGATCCGAAACACCGGAGTGCTTCGGTCTCTTTCGAACTGCCGGGCCTGGAAGCACACGGCCTGGCGCGAATCCTGTCCAACCGGTACGCGATAATGGTGCGCTCCGGATACCATTGCGCCCAGGTCCTGCACGAAGAGCTCGGTCTCCTGCAGACAGTCCGCGCGTCCTTTTACCTCTACAATACCCCGGAAGAGATTGGCCGTCTTGGAAGTGCGCTTGACGAGATTGCCCAATCCTACACGCGCGGGACAAAATAGGACTCTGGAGTGCGCCGGCTCGACGGGCTCGACGCCGCACTCCAAGGGGGTACGGGGCCCACATCAGGGGTATCGTCAATGCCTTCCGCCGGGCCGGAAACCAGGCATACGTCCTGTTACCGCCTGGAGTCCTCCTCGACGGTACACGCGCGGGACAGAGTAGGACTTTGGAGTGCGGCGGCTCGACGCCGCTTTGTGGGCGGCGCCTGGGCGCCGCCGGGGTTCGACCGTTCGAGTGCAGGTGAAGGGCGGCGTCGAGCCGCCGCCCGGGAAAGCGGCGCCGAGGCGCCGCACTCCAAAGAGGGTAGGGGGCCCACATCAGGGGTATCGTCGATGCCTTCCGCCGGGCCGGAAACCAGGCATACGTCCTGTTACCGCCTGGAGTCCTCCTCGACGGTACACGCGCGGGACAAAGTAGGACTCTGGAGTGCGCCGGCTCGACGCCGCTTTGTGGGCGGCGCCTGGGCGCCGCCGGGGTTCGACCGTTCGAGTGCAGGTGAAGGGCGGCGTCGAGCCGCCGCCCGGGAAAGCGGCGCCGAGGCGCCGCACTCCAAAGAGGGTAG
The DNA here is from genome assembly GCA_963773605.1 of uncultured Acidobacteriota bacterium. Lineage (GTDB taxonomy): Bacteria > Acidobacteriota > UBA6911 > UBA6911 > UBA6911 > CAVZBT01. Next base: position 232,254 of record CAVZBT010000012.1, on the reverse strand, counting down.
GGGGCCTAACATCAGGGGTATCGTCAATGCCTTCCGCCGGGCCGGAAACCAGGCATACCTCCTGTTACCGACTGGAGTCCTCCTCGACGGTACACGCGCGGGACAGAGTAGGACTTTGGAGTGCGGCGGCTCGACGCCGCTTTGTGGGCGGCGCCTGGGCGCCGCCGGGGTTCGACCGTTAGAGTGCAGGTGAAGGGCGGCGCCGAGGCGCCGCACTCCAAGGGGGTAGGGGTGAGGATTCTTTACCACCACCGCACCCAGGCCAAGGGGGCGGAGGGGGCCCACATCAGGGGTATCGTAAATGCCTTCCGCCGGGCCGGAAACCAGGTATACGTCCTGTCGCCGCCCGGAGTTCTGCTCGAAGTCCACGAGGGATCCCGGCCCGGGAGCTACCGGGCGGTGTGGAAGTTCGTAAGCGGCGCTGCCCCGCAGCCCGTATTCGAAGCACTCGAGCTCGGCTACAACCTTCAATCGTTGCCAAGACTGCGCCACCTCGTTACCAGGAACTCGATCGACCTGATCTACGAGCGTTACGCACTCTTTGGCTGGGCAGGGACCTGGGTCGGACGCCATTGCGGAGTGCCGACCGTGCTCGAGATCAACGACGCGACGGTCATTGCCAGATCGCGCCCGCTCAGTTCTCGACGAGCGGCCGAGCGGATCGAGAAATGGGCGTTCCAGAACGCTTCCCTGCTCGTGACCGTTTCCCGTCGCTTCGCAGACCTGATTACCGCGAAGCACGGGATCGCATTGGGACGCCTCCTCGTTCAACCGAATGCCGTCGATCCGGAACTCTTCAGGTCGCCAGGGGACGTGGCCGCCCGGGCCCCGTCCGACCCGTTCACCCTCGGGATGGTAGCGGCCTTCGTACCCTGGCACGGTGCCGCGTTTCTCCTGGACTGCGTCGCAGCGTTCCTGACGCGGACCGGCTCCAGGCTGCTGCTGGTAGGAGACGGCCCGGAACGCCCCAGGCTGGAGCGGAGGATCGCCGAACTCCACCTTCAGTCCCACGTCACGTTGACGGGGACAGTTCCCCCGGCCTCCATCCCGGGATACGTCGATGCGATGGACGTCTGCCTCCTGGCCGATTCGAACGAGCACGGTTCCCCCATGAAGATCCTCGAATATATGGCGGCGGGAAAACCGGTGCTCGCCCCCGATTATGGTCCGATCCGCGATCTGATTACCCACGGTGTGGACGGCTGGATTTTTGCGCCGGGTTCGAAGGACTCCTTGTGTGATGGCCTGGAGCGGCTTCACGCCGACGCGGGACTCAGAATGTCCCTTGGCTCCGCCGCCCGCTCGACTATCCTGTCGCACCACACGTGGGACCACCGCGTCGCCGATCTCCTGGCAAACGTCGGGAGTGTTGTGCGTCCAGTGCACTGAACCCCTCCCCGACTCCAGAGGGTACTTGCAGAAAATCCGACACGCCGTGCGGGCCGTGCGACACGGACGCAACCCCATCCGAAGGTCTGATGCCGGGCCCTCAGGCTCCGGCGTCGGGTCCCTCTTCCCGCTTATCGGGAACCAGGCCGCGAAGCTCGATTTCCCGCTGTCGTATCTGAGGAGCGAGTTTGTCGACGTGGCACCCTGGAAACTGCAGGCGCGGTCGAAAGTACTTGACCTGCTGCACTACTCCCCTCAGCCTTGCGACCCGAATCCCGAGATCGTCGAGAGGGTTCCCGGCAACGGATACGTGCGCGAGAAGGTGTATTTCAACACAACCCCGGAAACCCGGGTGCCTGCCTATCTTTTCGTCCCGCAAAACGTACCCCTCCCCGCCCCCGCGATCGTCGCCCTCCACGACCACAGCGCGCTCTACTTCTGGGGAAAAGAAAAGATTGTGCAGTTGGCGGATGAGCACGCGGCACTCACGCGTTTCCGCAACGAGACTTACGCCGGCCGGCCCATCGCACAGGAGCTTGCCCGCCGCGGGTACGTCGTCATCGTCATCGACATGTTCTATTGGGGCGAACGCAGGTTGCTGTTCGATGATGACCGCTCCGACTGGCGCACCCGCGCGTCGATAAGCCCGAGGCGGCTCGCGGAATTCAACAGCCGCGCCAAACAGAAGGAGGAGTTGATCGCAAGGACCATATACCTGGCCGGTTTCACCTGGTCCGGCATTGTGTTCTGGGACGACCTCCGAACGGTCGACTACCTTCTGACACGTCCTGAAGTGGATAAGGACCGGATCGGCTGCATTGGCCTGTCCCTGGGCGGGCTGAGGTCGTGCTACCTTGCGGCGCTCGATGACCGGATCCGCGCGGCAGTGGTCGTCGGCTGGATGACGTCATTCCCCGCCCAGCTCCATGCCCACGTCTTGCAGGCCGTCGGATTCACCCAGCTCGTGCCGGGCCTCTGCCGCTACCTGGACTATCCCGATGTCGCCGCCCTGGCTATGCCGGCGGCCCTGCTGGTCATCAACGGCAGCAGAGACTACCTGTTCGAGCCGGCGGGGGTCCAGGCCGCCTTTGACAAGCTGGCTGCCTGCTTTCGCAAGGCAGGCATCCCGGAAAAATTCCGTGCCCGGCTGTACGATGCGCAGCACGAGTTCAATGCCGAAATGCAGGCCGATGCGTGGCAATGGCTCGGAAAATGGCTTTAGTCGCCCCGGAGATACACACGGTCCGACAGGTGTCCCGTCCGGTGAAGGTCCTCCACATACTGCACGCCTTTTCGCATGGCGGGCTCGAGAACGGCATTGTCAATGTCATCAACGGCTCGCCTCCCGAAATCGAACACGAACTCTGCCTGCTGACGACGGCCGGTGAATTCATGCACCGCCTCAAGCGACCGGTCCGTTACCATGAGCTCCACAAGCGGCCCGGCAACAGCCTGAACCTCGTCCTGCAGCTGCGGCACGTAATCAGGAAATCGGGCGCCGACATCGTCCACACACGCAACTGGGGTGCATTCGACGGCGTCCTTGCCGCCTGCCTGTGTCCCGGTGTGGCCGTGCTGCACGGCGAGCACGGGCGCGAGATTGGCGATCCGGAGGGGTTGGATCGCTTGCGCAACACGCTCCGCCGGCTGCTCGGCGTCCGCGTCCGGGTCTTCACGGCGGTATCGGACAATCTCGCGACCTGGTTGTCCGATGTCGTCGGAATCCCGCGCCGGAAAATCGTGCTGATCCCAAACGGGGTGGACACCGATCGCTACAGGCCCCATCGAGACCCTCGGCTGAGGAAAGAACTGGGCATTCCGGACGACGCCTTCGTGGTCGGCGCCGTCGGTCGCCTGGACCCTGTGAAGAACAACACCGGCCTCATCCGCGCATTCGCGCAGCTGGCGCAGCGTGCGGGGCCAGCCCGGCTGGTCATTGTCGGCGACGGTCCGGAACGCGCCCGGCTCGCAGCCGCAATTCGTGACCTGACCGGGACCCCCTGCCCGGTCCTGACGGGTTATCGTTCGGATGTCGACCGGTTCTACGGAGTGTTCGATGTCTTCGTTTTGAACTCCGTTGCCGAAGGAATGTCGAACACGCTTCTCGAGGCCATGTCCTCCGGCTTGTCGATCGTGTGCACGCCCGTGGGCGAAAGCCGGCGCATGATCACAGACGGTGAAACAGGCATTTTTGTGCCGGTCGGGGACGATGCAGGGCTCGCCGAAAGGCTGATGACCTGTTTCCTGGCGCCCGATCTGCGCTCCCGGCATGGCGCCAACGCCCGTCGCCGTGTCGAGGAGGCCTACTCGCTCGGCAGGATGATACGCGGCTATGTGGACTTGTACCGCACCGTGGGCGAGGGCCGATCTGCGATAGCCGCTTCAGAGCGGCATCCGTGCTGTTGACCCTCGCGTTGCCGACCCTGATCTCCGTGGCCGAGTCATAGATCGCTATGAGTGAACTGCTTTTTGTCGTTCCCGCCGCGCTGACCCTGGGCGTCGCCATCCTGGTGCTTGTGGCACCCCGGTTCGGAGCGGGTTCCTGGATGCTCTCCTGGTTCCTGGCGCTACCGGCCATCGGATTCGGCCTTCACTCTCTTGTGGCCGAGACCGTCCTTTCGTTTGAGTGGAAAGCCCGGATTGCCTACGCGCTGCTTGTAGCGGCCTTCCCGGCGGCCCTCCGGTTCCTCTGGGCCTTCGGCCAGCCGGATTACCGCGCGGCGCTGCGCAAGCGAAGAATCCCCGTAATCCTGGTCGCCGTCCCGGCGCCGCTGCTTGCTGCGCTGTTGCTCCTGGAGCGGCCGGTACTCGAAATCTCCAGCATCCAGGACGGTACGTTTGTCGCCCTCGGTCCTGGCGGATACCTGGCTTCGGTCTATCTCCTGGCCCTGTCCGTTCTGAGCCTTGCGCATATCGAGCAGATCGTGCGCGGCTCCGACGAGGGGGCCCGGTGGAAAATCAAGTTCCTCATGCTCGGGCTGGCCGCCTCGTTTGCCAGCGTGCTGTATCTCGCTTCCAGGGTGCTGCTCTATTCGTTCAGCTACGCGCTCCTGCCGCTGGACTCCCTGAGCGTCCTGCCGGTCATGTCCCTGGTCGCTTCGGTCCTGATCCTGGTTTCCTGGCGCCGCAGTGCGGGCGGTGGCGGGATCAGAATCTCGCAGACCCTGGCCTTCAGCTCCATCACGCTGCTGGCCGTCGGCGTCTACCTCATCGTATCGAGCCTCCTGGCGCGCTGGGCCAGCCTTCTGGGCCAGAGCGACCTCGAACTGGAAGCGCTCGTTTTCCTGCTTGCGGCGGTGGCCATGGGACTGGTCCTGTTCTGGACCAGCTTCCGCCAGCGGGTCCGGCAATGGCTGCGCCGCAACATCTTCTCCGGTCGTTACGATTACCGGCAATACTGGATGCAGGCGTCCGAAAAAATCCGGTCCATCGACGACCCGAAAATTGGCGCCGCAGAACTCGCGCACATAGTGCACAGCGCCCTGGGCGCCATAGATGTAACCGTGTGGCTCCGCCTGCGCGATCCGAACCGCCTGAGCCTCCTGTCGTACATCGGCAACACTCCCGAAACCGGTGAAACGGCGGAGGACGGGATCGTCCTCAACCTCCTTCACTACAAGGACGTATTCGGCGGCGATACGATCGATGCGGGGCAAACCGGGCTGCGCGATTTTGCGCAAAAGACGCGTGCGGCCCTGCTGGTCCCCCTGCTGTCGAGCGACCGGCTGGTCGGCGTCATGACCGTCGGGAGCGACCGCAGCGGCCGTCCCTACGACCGGGAAACCCGGGAGTTCCTGCGGGTTCTGGGCGGCCACGCCGCCGGCGAGCTCCACAAGTGGGAACTGCTGGCCACGCTCGTGGAGGCCAAGGAGGCGGAGGCCTTCCGCACGTTCTCGACGTTCCTGCTCCACGATCTGAAGAACTTCGCTTCCACGCTGTCGCTGGTCGCCGGAAACGCCACGCGCCACCGCGACAACCCGGACTTCCAGAAGGACGCGTTCCAGTCGGTGCACGATACCGCCGGGAAAATGAAGCGGCTGTGCAACAGCCTGAAGACCTTCTCGGCAACGTTGGCAGCAGATCGAAAGCTCCAGGATATCAACCGGCTGGTCAGGGACTGTGCCGCCGGGATGCTCGACGGGGATGATCGGGTCGTGACACTGCAGCTGTCCGAGGTGCCGCCCGTCCTGATGGACTCGGAGGAGATCGGCCGCGTGCTCCAGAACCTGGTGCTCAACTCCCGCGAGGCAACCTCGGCCGGGGACGAGATCGTCATCAGAACCGCTCGCGTAAACGAAAGGGTCGAGCTGGCCGTGATCGACCGGGGGAGAGGGATGACGCCGGAATTCCTTCAGAAAGAACTGTTCCACCCGTTCCACACGACCAAGAGCGACGGGCTGGGGATCGGGTTGTTTCAGTGCAAGCGGATCGTGGAAGCCCACCGGGGCAGCATAGCGGTCGAGAGCCAGATCGGGAAAGGCACCACCGTGCGCATCCTGCTTCCCTGCCGGGCCTAGTTTTGGAGTGCGGCGGCTCGACGCCGCTTTGGGGTCGGCGCCTAGGCGCCGACCTTGCGGAGCTGCCTGCCGGTCCAGCTAAACCCAGACAGCGGTGCCCAGGCACCGCACTCCATATTTTGGAGTGCGGCGGCTCGACGCCGCTTTGGGGTCGGCGCCTAGGCGCCGACCTTGCGCACCTGCCTGCCGGTCCAGCTAAACCCAGACAGCGCCGCCCAGGCACCGCACTCCATATTTTGGAGTGCGGCGGCTCGACGCCGCTTTGGGGTCGGCGCCTAGGCGCCGACCTTGCGCGAGCTGCTTGCCGGTCCAGCCAAACCCAGACAGCGGTGCCCAGGCACCGCACTCCATACTTTGGAGTGCGGCGGCTCGACGCCGCTTTGGGGTCGGCGCCTAGGCGCCGACCTTGCGCGCCTGCTTGCCGGTCCAGCCAAACCCAGACAGCGGTGCCCAGGCACCGCACTCCATATTTTGGAGTGCGGCGGCTCGACGCCGCTTTGGGGTCGGCGCCTAGGCGCCGACCTTGCGGAGCTGCCTGCCGGTCCAGCCAAACCCAGACAGCGGTGCCCAGGCACCGCACTCCATATTTTAGACAGCGCCGCCCAGGCGCCACCTCTTTCGAATTAGAAGTATCAAAAATCCACCCAGGCGCCGAAATGAACTTCGGCGCCTTTTTTCGTTCGTTGTGTCGCTGCTTTACGCCGGCTCGATACGGTGATAGGCTCCTGGCTCGAGCCCTCCACATTGGTGGTTATGAACAGGAAAGCTGGATTGGCATCGGCACTGGCCCTGCTCCTGGCAAGTTTCGCAATCGTCTATTGGGATGTGATCGGGAAACTGGTGCACGACTGGTCGATCGACGACAATTACTCCCACGGGTTCCTGATCGTGCCGCTTGCGGCATACTTTGCCTGGGAGCGGCGAGCGCGTTTCCGGGAGGCAGCCGCCCGCCCGAGCTGGCTGGGCCTGGTTGTCGTGCTGGGCGCCCTCGCCAGCCTTGTGGCCGGGATCCTCGGATCCGAGCTGTTCATGACCCGCATTTCGCTTCTCGGGATGATTGCCGGGACCCTGCTCTTTCTCTGCGGCTGGCAGCACCTGAAGGTGATGCTGTTCCCGATCCTGTTCCTTCTGCTGATGATCCCGATTCCCGCCATCATCTTCAACCAGATCGCCTTCCCCCTGCAGCTCCTGGCCTCCCGCTTTGGCGAGGTGGCGCTCCTGGCTTGCCAGGTGCCGGTGCTGCGCGAGGGCAACGTCATCAACCTCGCCAACACGAGCCTGGAGGTTGCGGAAGCGTGCAGCGGCATACGATCCCTCGTCTCCCTGCTCACCCTGGGAATCGTCTACGGGTATTTCACCGATTCACGGATCTGGTTCCGGACCGCGCTCGCCCTGGCGACCGTTCCCATCGCTATCCTGGCCAACGGGATCCGGGTGGCCGGGACTGGGATAGCCGCCCAGTTCTACGGTCCGGAGGCAGCGCAGGGTTTTTTCCACACCTTCTCGGGTTGGCTCGTCTTCCTGGCGGCGTTCCTGCTCCTGTTTGTGGTCCAGAGATTCCTGCTCTGCATAGCGCCCAACCGAAGCGAGGCAGAGCAAACCAGGTCGGCCGCCGCGTGAGAGAAAAAATGATCGTCCGGATCCTCGTCCTGAGCGCCTCGTTGCTGTTGACCGCTGGCTACATTACCCGGGCCGCGCGGCCTGAAGCGATCCCGCCGCGCGAATCCCTCGAGAAGCTGCCCCTGGCACTCGGGTCCTGGAGCGGAAACGACCTGCCGGCCTTTGAGCAGCGTGTGCTCACGGTGCTCGGGGTGGATGATTACGTGAATCGTGTCTATGGGAAGCCGTCCGGCGAGATTGCCTACCTGTACGTCGGCTATTACAAGAGCCAGCGGCAGGGGGACACGATCCATTCCCCGCTGAACTGCCTGCCCGGCTCCGGCTGGAATCCCGTGAATCGCGGAACCCTGGTCGTGATGCCCCCCGATGCAGGCGCAGACCCGGTCCGCATCAACCGGATCGCCATCCTGAAGGGTACCGGCAAGCAGCTGGTACTCTACTGGTACCAGAGCCATGGCCGCGTCATCGCGAGCGAATACTGGGGCAAGGTCTACACCGTCCTTGACGCCATGCGCACGGGCCGCACCGACGCCGCACTCGTCCGCGTTGTCTGCCCCATCGCCGACCTGAGTCCTGAATCCGAGCGTCTCGCAGAAGAAAGCGCTCTCGAATTCGTGAACGTCCTCTTCCCCTTCCTGGGAAGATTCCTGCCGGTCTGAGACAGCGAGACAGTCCGTGCCATTCCGGTTTACGGCTCATGCTTCGTTTACCCCTTACCGTCCCGCAGTCGCGTTACTTAGAAATCAAACGGTGAACCCGCCGCGTCTGTGACCGACCCTAATCGTCGTTTCCATTCAGTTTGTTCCCCTCGGGCCTGCGGACTGTTCCGCCCGCAATGTAAAGCTCATCGGCTCCGGCCACCTGGTGAAAACCCACGTCCTTTGAGGGAAGCCAAGTCCAATCAAGGGAGAGGGGGATCCGAAACGGGTCGTCAGAGGAGAGGAGGAGAAACAAATCGGTCTCCTCGCGTCATCTTACGGTCAGGAATCACCGTAAGTTACTGAAAGATATTATTTTATTTGTGTCGGACCCGGAATTTGTTCATTTGTCGGACTTCTTTCCACTTTCAAATACTGGGTCCCTGTAACATAAACTATTGTCATGGATAGAATTGCTGCCATTGACCCCGGGAAATATCAAATTGGCGGCTCGCCGAGCGTCGCAAACTTTTACAGTCAACGCATTTCTTTTTAATGCAGATTGAAATCTCTCAGCTATGTCAAAGTATTCGTAATCTTCTAACTAATAGAAATATAAGCCATTTATCAACCGACCATATTTTACCTTAACAGCTGATGCCCTCATTGGCACTCTATTTGCCTTAATCGGAATGGAATTATCGGGAGGAGACAAAAATGATCAGGAAGCTGCTCGTCACAGTAAGTTTGGTGGCAATGTTCATGTGCATATGCCTGCCATTTGCTAATGCTGGTACCATTATTGATTTCGGGACTGGCCTAGCTCCAACTGGTGGCATATTTTCACTCTTGCCAGGGGGCAACGCTACGGGTGTCGATATTCCAATCGGCGTCGTGAATATCTCCGGAGCGCCAGCGGGGTTTCTACAGTATATGGTGACCGGTACGGCTGCTGGCGGAAGTGCAGCTTTAGATTTTAGCACTATCGCAAACACCGTCACCATCACCGGCGGGATACCATTATTGAATATTCCAAATGGCACCATCCTGCTGACCGGTTCATTTAATTCCTGGATAGCAAGTCCTCAGGGTATTTTTCAAGCCATTGGACCAGATACTAAGGATGCTGATTTCTTAGACGCAATCGGCCTTCCCGTCGACACAAAATTTGAGTTTTTCGGCTTCTCGCTTACCGGCCAGCCCATCCCCGGGACAACTAATGCTTGGGAGTCAATTAGTACCGATTTCAAAAACACGGAAGTCCCGGAGCCCGGCTCTCTGATTCTTCTTGGATGTGGCTTGCTGGGACTGTATGGATTCAGCAGAAATAGGGCAAGAAAATAACGCCCTGGGGAATATCCCCGAATTCAACTACTAAGATGAAGTTCCTGAGAGAAGGGGTGCCCTAAAAAGCACCCCTTTTCTACGCTACCGACCAAATCCCGCCAAGGGCTTACCGGCGCCAGGGAATTGCCGATTTCCGGGACCGCCCACCGTGCTTAATACTGTGGTGCCCTCGTTGTGAAACACCTCGCCTTGGGCCGCTTGCGATCAACTCCTCCCGCCGGCTCGATCGCTACCCGCCTCGCTCAACATCTCCCACGGCGTCGAGGGCCGCCAGCGGTCCCGTACTCCAGCAACGCAACCATGCTCGCCGCGACTTCGTCCCACTTGGCTGGCCCCACCCGCTCGTGGGCCTCGGCCGTGAACATTCCGCGGCCGGAAGGAATGGGAAACGTAAGAACGCTCTGGAAAACACAAAAACCACGGAAGCAATTCCGTGGTTTTTGTGTTCCTTCGTGGCTGACCAGACAGCAGGCTGAGTACTGCCGTTCGCAATTATGGTAACGTACTGGTCGGCGATGAAGGGCTGCGCCGAGGCGCCGCCCGGGAGAGCGGTGTCGAGCCGCCGCACTCCAAATTGCGCTGTGTCACTACGGCCGCGATGACGCGGGAACACGCCGACGCACGCGGCCCTCTTCCTGGTGTTCAGCGAGCAAAGGTCGTATTTACGGAATCCGGTACTAACGTTCCAGCACGATCCGTGCGGTGACCGGGTCGAGGATGCGGAACTTTACGGTCCACGAGCCGGGCGGCGGGTCAAAGGACGACAACGGGTCGAGCGTCATGGCTGCGCCCGGGGCCAGCACCAGGGAGCCGTCGGCGCCCACCGACAGCACCGCAACCGGGGAGCGGCCCGGCGCTTCGAGCCATATCTTCACCTCAATCACCGCCGCCCCGCCGCCGGCATTCGTAACCCCGAGTTCGCCCCACTGCTGCATGTCGGCCAGCAGCACCGGTTCGTCGCGCCGCTCGACGCTGCGCTTGTGCCCTTCGGACCCGATCGCGAAGCTCTTTCCATCCTCGGAGAAGATGTCCCCGGTCACCGGGTCGACGACGCGCGCCTTGAACTGGTAGCTCCCCGCAGGCAGATCCCCCGACACGTCAAACAGCCCCAGCGGGCCGTAGTCTTCGTCGTAGCCCGGAGGCAGTTTGAACGCCTCGTCCGCACCAAAGCCCCACACCGGGACCGGCGCCAGGCCCGGGCCCTCCACCCACGTCTTCAACTCGATCTCCCGGCCGTGGTCCGACGGGTTGCTGACCCGGTACGAGCCGGCAGTCACAACCTCCCCGACCCCGTAATACCGCTGCGTCAGCCCCACCTCGACCACCGGGAGGGAGCCCTCGGCATAGGGCACCGTTGCATCGGCAGCATCGTCCGCGATGGCGAGGTCCTCCCCGGACGCATCGGTTTGCGCCGTCTCGGTCATGGCCATCTGCGACGGGGCGGCGGCGCCGGTCGTCCCCTTCAGATTCGCGATCGGCGCCGTCATGATCGATTTCACTTCCGCCTGGCTGAGCGCCCGGTTGTAGATGCGGACCTCGTCGATGATTCCCTTGTAGTACTCGGAGGCCGGGTTCGACCGGCCGATGTCCAAGCTGGTTACGGGAGCCATGTTCGAGGGAACCGTCGAGGTGCTGGCCAGCACCCCGTCAACGTAGAACCGGTTCATCAACCCGTCGAAAACATAGGCGAAATGGTGCCACTTCTTCACCGACGGCAGCGCCGAGGCAACCAGCCAGGTGTCTCCGTAGCGCAACGCCCCCGCCTGTGAGGTCCTGGTCCCCTGCTTCACCGAGGCCTTCTGTACCGGGTTGGCAAGCGTGACCGTCGACTGGATGGAAGCGGGCTTGCTGTTCATGTACACCCAGCAGGCAATCGTCTTCGGGGTGCCGATGTCCGGCAGGCCGGCCACGCCGGCCGACACATAGCTGTTCTTTCCATTGAACGAAAGGGCCCTGCCGAACTTCGCCGTGGGCGACCAGCTCACGTTCTTCAGGACGGCGGTGTTCAAGTTGGAGGAATAGTCCGAGGTGACCGAGCCCGCGCCTTCGTCGAAGCCGTAGGCGGCGACCAGCCCGGCGGTGACGTCGTTGATGGGCGTCGTCGCAAACGCGTAATCGGCCGAGACCGCGGCGTTGCCCGCCGCGTCTTTCGACGTGACGCGATAGTGATACGTCTTCCCTTCCGTGAGCCCGCTCAGGACCTGGGAATGCGCAGTCGACTGCGCCGCGTTGAACACGCTGGAACCGTAGGCGGTCGAGAGGCCGTACTCGACCCGGCCGTCGGCCGCCTCGTTCGTGGTCCAAGTGATGGTCGCGGAGGTGCCCGTCACCGACGAACTGCTCACGCCGCTGATCACCGGGGGCGTCGCATCGAGGGTTGTGAAGGTGTAATCGGCCGAGACCGCCCCGTTACCCTCTGCGTCTTTCGACTTCACGCGGTAGTGATAGATCGTCTTTTCGGTCAGCCCGGTCAGGGCCTGCGCGTGCGAGGTCGCCCTGGCCGCGTTGAGCGTGCTTGAGGAACCGTAGGCAGTCGAGACGCCGTACTCGACCTGGCTGTCGGCCGCCTCGTTCGTAATCCAGGTGATGGTCGCGGAGGTACCGGTCACCGACGAGCTGCTCACGGCGTTGATTACTGGGGCGGTGGTGTCCGCGGCGGTTACAGTAGTGAAAGTGGCACTTGATGAAATTGCTAGGTTTCCCGCATTATCTTTGGATTTTACGCGATAGTAGTAGGTCGTCTTTTCGGCAAGCCCGGTCAGGGCTTGCGCATGCAAGGTCGACTTCGCCGGGTCGAGCGTGGTTGACGAACCGTAGGCGGTCGAGAGGCCGTACTCGACCTGGCTGTCGGCTGCCTCGTTCGTGGTCCAGGTGATGGTCGCGGAGGTACCGGTCACCGACGAACTGCTCACCCCGCTGATCACCGGAGGGGTGGCGTCGATGGTGGTGAACGTGTAATCGGCCGAGAACGCCTCGTTACCCGCCGCGTCTTTCGATCTGACGCGATAGTGATAGATCGTCTTTTCCGTGAGCCCGGTCAGGGACTGCGCATGCGAGGCCGACCTCGCCGGATCGAGCGTGGTTGACGAACCGTAGGCGGTCGAGAGGCCGTACTCGACCCGGCCGTCGGCCGCCTCGTTCGTGGTCCAGGTGATGGTCGCGGAGGTGGCCGTCACCGACGAACTGCTCACCCCGCTGATCACCGGAGCGGTGGAATCGAGGGTGGTGAAGCCGTAGTCGGTCGAGACTGCCCCGTTATTCGCCGCGTCCTTCGACTTGACGCGGTAGTGATAGATCGTGTTTTCGGCAAGCCCCGTCAGGACCTGCGTATGCGACGTCAACTTCGCCGTGTCGAGCGTGGTTGACAGACCGTAGCTGGTCGAGAGGCCGTACTCGACCTGGCTATCGGCTGCCTCGTTGGTGGTCCAGGTGATGGTCGCGGCGGTGCCGCTCACCGACGAACTGCTCACGCCGCTGATCACCGGAGGGGTGATGTCGGCCGGGGCCAGCGTCGTAAAGGTGGCATCGGACGACACCGAGAGGTTGCCTGCAGCATCCGCGGACAGGACCCGGTAATGATAGGTGGTCGAGGGAAGCAGGGCGCCGAGGAGGACGGCGTGGGATGTCGCCATCGCGCCGCCCGGCGACGCCACGGTGCCGTAAGCGGTTGTCGGACCATACTCGACCTGGCTGCTGGACGGCTCATTCGTGGTCCAGCCGATCGCCGCAGCCGAGGTGGTTATGCCCGATGCCGCCACGCCGCTGATCACCGGAGCCTGGGTGTCGGCGGCGGCCACAAGGACCGACACCTCGTTGGACGAAACGGTTTCCTTGCGTGTGGAGTCGTAGGCGGTCGCCGCGAAGTACCACGTCCCCGGAGATAGGCCGGTCACCACGTAAGTTGTGACGTTGCCGACATCGACCGAGTTCGTGTACCGGCCGGAGGCGGTGCCGTAATAGATCTTGTAGCCGGCCAGGCCGGGTCCCGTGGACGGGTCCCAGGCGAGCGTCACATCCGCAGGCAGCGCCGCAGGGGGGGATGCCGCGAAGCCAATCAGGATGAACAACAGTGAGATCGGTATCGGTCCACAGCTACGCCGTATAAACCGGTCTATGCGCGGCATCCTCATTGCGACACCCCTTTAGCGTGTTCGAGGCTTCCCCGGTCCTACTTATCTGCTCGTAGGACGTTGCGGAGTATGCCGCGCATCACACTTTTGCCGGTTTCGCTCTTAGGAGTGCCGTGGTGCCGCGCACAGCACGAAGGACGGGGCCCGGATTCCCGGGGTGTCCTCCGTGGCAAAAAAAAGGCCGGGTCGTTCCCCGGCCTTCGAGAATCTCGGAGCCCTTTCCGCCTTTGAGGTTGCTGCTCACTCCCCCTGCACAAATCTGCAGTTGACCAGGGACGCCGCCACCGCCGACCGCTCCGGCTCCATGCGCAGTATGGTGGCGGTGCCGACCATGTTTGCCGCCGCCGCGCCGGTCAGCTCGGCCGGGAAGAGGATGCGTACCTGCACGACGCACTGCGGCTCGAGCTCGGTGGGGCTTTGAAAGAGCACGCCGCCTCGGCTGATGTTGAGCGTCGTGCCCTCGGTCCAGTCCGGCTCCCAGCGTCCGCGGTAATAGATGGGCGCCCGGATTGGGAACCTCGGTGGACGGGTCCGGTATGCGGCGGGGGCAATCATAGCCAAGGCTCTCCGCTTGCCGTTAGCGCAGCAACTCCCGTGCCCCACGCGCGCCCCGCATCTTCGCCCACGTGCGGTCCCCTGCGGGGCACCCTGCTCTGCTGCATTACTTGGCAGCGGCCCTCAAACACCGGTTTGGAGTGCGGCGGCTCGACGCCGCTTTGGGGTCGGCGCCTAGGCGCCGACCTTGGGCCCCCCCTGCCGGTCCAGCGCAACCCAGACAGCGGTGCCGAGGCACCGCACTCCAGACGCCGCTCACTGGCCGGACGCGCCTGAGCCTGGCCCATCGTTACTGGTCTCCTGGAAAAGGCCGAAATTGTGACGCTCCTCCTAATCCTTTCATCGTTCGCGATGTTTGACTGTTGCCGAGAGGTGCCTGGCATGAGATTGATATCCACCCGTTACGCCCTGATCCTTACAACCCTAATCCTCGCCGCGCTTGCGTCTTCCACCGCGGCACTGGCCGGGGATGTCACACTCGCGTGGGACCCCGCGGTCGGTCCGGGCCTGGGCGGCTATAAGCTCTACTACGGCACGGCTTCCCGCCAGTACACCAACTCGATCGATGTCGGCAACGTCACGACATATCCCGTGAAGGGTCTCCCGGCGGCCACATATTACTTCGCGGTCACCGCCTACAATTCCACCCGCACGGAAACCGGCTACTCGAACGAGACCTCGGCCGTCGTTGCCGCTGCGGACACGCAAGCCCCGGTGATCAGCCTGGTGGCGAGCTCGAGCATCACCGCTTCCTCGGTCACAATCAGCTGGACCACCAACGAGGGGGCGACCACCCAGGTCGAATATGGGGTCAGTACCGCCTACGGCTCGCTCACGAGCCTCGATACCGTGATGAGGACCGCGCACTCCGTGGGTATCGGAGGCCTCGCTCCCGCAACGATCTATCATTACCGCGTCGGATCCAGGGACGCGGCCGGAAACTCCGCGGTGTCGGCAGACTTCACGTTCACCACCGCGGTGCCGGCCGACACGACCCCGCCGGTGATCAGCGCGGTCGCCAGCGCTTCCGTGACCTCGAGTTCGGCCACGATCACCTGGACCACCAATGAAGCGGCGGACGGGCTCGTCGAATATGGGACCACGACCGGCTACGGGTCGGTCACATCAATTAATACCGCGCGGGTCACTTCTCACTCGCAGTCGCTCGGCAGCCTGACGGCCAAGACGACGTATCATTTCCGGGTGAAGTCGAAGGACGCCGCCGGCAACCAGGCGGTGTCGGCAGACTTCACGTTCACCACCGCGGCCGCGGCCGACACGACGCCGCCGGTGATCAGCGCGGTGACGGCTTCAGTAGTGACCAGTACTTCCGCGACCGTCTCCTGGACCACCAACGAGCCGGCGGACGGGCAGGTCGAGTACGGCACTTCCACCACATACGGCTCCTCGACCACTCTGAATTCAGCGCTGACCACGTCGCATGCGCAAGCCCTGAACGGCCTGGTTGCCGGCAGACTCTATCATTACCGGGTCAAGTCGAAGGATGCGGCCGGCAACCCCGCCACGTCGACCGACTACACATTCGTTATGACCACGGCTGACGTGACCGCCGGCCTGGTCGCGGCTTACGGCTTCGACGAAGGCGCCGGCACGACGACCGCCGACTATTCGCCGTCCGGGAGCGTGGCGACGCTGAACGGTGCCTCCTGGACGAACACGGCAAAGTTCGGCAAGGCCCTTTCTTTCAACGGGAAGAACAGCTATGTATCCGCCGGCCTCGCCGGTCTGCCCGACGTCGGAGCCCCCAAGACGGTCGCCTGCTGGCTTTACCTGAACAGCAAGGCGTCGGGACTGCAATCGACGGTGGTGCTCGCCAACTCCGCCCGGCAGGCGTCGGTGAAGCATGGCACCAGGTCCTCGCAAATAGGGGTGTTGCAGTTCGGCGACACGTGGATCGTCGCTTCGAACCTGCCGCCGACGCGCAGGTGGCACCACTTCGCGTACGTTTTCGACGGCTCCGTCAACCGGTTCTACGTCGACGGCGCGCTGGCCAGCACGTCGACAGTCATCCCGCCGGCGGCTCCCGTCACCGCCTTCCAAATCGGCCGCTCAGTTCCGGCCTCCGAGTACTACAAAGGGCTGATTGACGAGGTCCGCGTCTATAACCGGGCTCTCGCCCAGGACGAGGTGAAGTTGATCATGTCCGCTCCGGTGGCTGGCCTGAAACCCGGCGGCGGCGCGCTTGCGGCGATAAACGCGACTGCGGATCCGGACAGCGCGGCTGCCATGGAGGTCGCGGCGGAATACCCTGCCGCGGACCCCGCGGCGCCCGAACAGGCAAACTCCCTCCCGATCGTCGGGATCCAGATGACGCAGCAGTCGTACGGGATCGGGCAGACTGTCGGCGTGGAATCCTACTGGGTCAGCAACCCTTCGGAGTATGCCCGGGACGTGGAACTGAAGACGTGGTTGCAGGGCCCGGACCTGAACCCGGTTCCGGTAGGAGACACGGGCGCCGGAGACGTGGTGACGCTGGCGCCGCGCCACGATGAAGACTACGGCCGGCGGCCGCTCTTTGACGTGGCCGGCGACCTTCCTCCAGGCAGGTACCAGTTCGGTGCGCGCGCAATCGACCCCACCACAGGGGACGTTCTGTCCGAAGACGTCGCGCCGTTCACGATCGGTTCGGCTGCAAAGAACCGCACCGTCGAGTCACGCCGCGAGGTGTCGCTGCTGGCAGCCCTGGAGGAATGGGGCGAGTACGGCATCATGAACGTGGGTGGGGCAGATGCCTCGCTCGAGGTGAAGATGTGGCTCGAAGCCGCCGGGCAGGCGCCGGTCCCGGTACTGTCGCTGGGTACCGACGGTGCGCTGGTGCTCGCTCCGGGTGACAGCCTGAGCCTGGACCCGCTCGCCTCGTTCGCGCAGCCGTCGGGGACGTGGGCGCTCAGGGCCCGGATCCTCGACCCCACCACAGGCCGGATCCTGTCGGAGAGTGTAACGTTGGGTCCTGAGCGCGAGAGCCAAGAACCGCAATAGATGAGGGGACACGGATCTGCGCGGATCTACACCGATTCAGATCCGCGCAGATCCGTGCCCCGTGCGGCTGGTACTTACGCTCATTCCCTGCCGCCGCTCACGACCGCCTCTCGGTAACGCTGACGGACGCTCACCTGCGCTGACGTCCGCTGACTTGCTGACGCCTTCGCCCCTCTCGGTACGAATCTCTGCAAAACTCATACGAATTGTGACGGGCGGCGCTCGCAAAGCAAAATAACTCCAGTCAGTGTCTGTCAGCGTAAGTCGGCGTGCCTCAGCGTTACCCCCTGGGTGTACCATTATCATCGCGTGTAAGGTCTTCGATGTGCTGCGCCACAGAGGATAGCCCACACGATTGGCGAGGCCGCGTGTGAGTCAATCCCCAAGGGCATTTGACCAGGAGGATCATTCCGCGATGGATCAAATTCGCTCCCTGAACTTCGTCATACGCGCTGCAACGACAAACGATATTGCCGCGCTAACGGAACTGCATTGCGCTTCATTCCGGCCGGAAGAGCACGTCCCCGTCATGCTCGGGAGAGATTATGTGCGTGCGGCTTATCGCTGGCTCATTACCAGCAATAGAGCCTACTGTATCGTGGCTGATTCAGCTGGGAAGGTCATCGGACTGGTCGGCGTTTGTGACGGGCCATTCACGCTGCCCATGTTTATTGCATGTTTACCGGAATTCATGAAGAGCGTGTTGCGGTCGCCGGGCCTATTGCTTCGGAAAGCCCTGTGGAGTCGATTGTTCCGTCGCCCGGACGTCTCAAAGACCAGCAGGAAACTTGCCGATCAACCCGGCTTTGCACAGATGACGATTGGCGCAGTGGATCCCGAATACCGGGGTGCGGGTGTTTTTCCGGCTCTTGTGGAGGCCACCATCACCCAGAGTAAGAATAGGGGCAGCCGGGCAATTCGCTCGGGCATCTACAAATCCAATCAGCCGAGCAGGAGAGTGTTCGACAAAGGTGGTTGGATAGAGCTCCCGAGCTGGAAACACGTGATACGGTTTTCTATGTTTACTATATTGACTCGGATTTTCCGAGGCAACCCGGTATATCTCTACATGCGCGTGAGTGACGGAAGCGGCACGTCTGCAGGTGGGCATGGTCAACAACCCAAGAGCCTCCGAATCCCCCGCGGTCTTCACTAAAATATCGCGTCGAGTGTGACGGGCGGCACGCTTTCCGGGCGCGCAATAGTCCATACTGAGTCGGCAGACAAACGTATCGCAGCTTCAGGAAGACAAGTGTGATCACTTGGAGTTACTGTTACCCTTGAGGACACACAGCTGTCCGATCGACCGGACCTGCCAACCGATACAACGGGGCGCTCCAATGAAAGAGAAGCAGACCACGAGGTTGACTTTCAGACTCAGGCCTCCTGCTATCAAATGCCTGTACGGTCTCTCTTTCCTTGACCGTGCTCTTGGGCTCTCGGTGCACCGCCATTATCGGCGCAGGATGTCTTCTGGGGCCCGGTCTGGACATCAATGACAATAATAGCAACCTGCCCGTCCGATATGTCGGCAGCAGTTCCTACAAGGTACTGATGAGCTTCCGGGCCCCGAGGTCCGGAAATATCACGAGTTTCCGCACCTACTTGCAGGCAGGCTCGGGAGGGTATGCTGCCGGTACCGGCGGCCGGATGCAGGCCCGCATCTGGCCCGCGGACAATGGAACGCCTGCCCGTCCGATCCGCACGGGCACGCCCCTGTCGACGGGTTCGGTACAGCTCAACCTCATAGGCGGTAATCGCACTGCTCTTTCCGATAGCTGGCCGTTGTTCGCCCTTACGGCGAACGGTTCAGTGACGGCCGGGCAAATGTATTTCATCGAAATCCAGAACATCGATCCGTCTCCTACGGTGAACTGGGTCAGTGTGAATGCGCAGTGCGCAATCGACCGGCACGTCACCGTAGTCCGCCATACGCCGGTACCGGACTGGGTCATGATCTGGGAAGTGTCAAGCGGGAGCTCGAGCACGTATATCGATGCCTCGACTCAACACTCCAGCAGCCTGGCCGGCAGCCTGTACTATTTCCCCAGCGCCGAATACGGCTATTCGGACGGCACGTACTTTGGTTTCATTCGCCTGGAGCCCGGCAACTACTCCTCCTATCCCTATGTCGTCAACTCATCCAGCCCGGTACGCGAGCGCTTCAATATCACCGAGGATACGATAATTACAGGCGTCGAGATTCACGCGTCCGCCCAGACAGCCGGGGACCTGGCCATCACCTGCAAGAAGAACGGCGCGACGGTCGCAACGACGCTCATTCACCAGGCCACCGCAAATTTTACGACCTCGAGCCCAAACGGGAACGGAGTCTACTCGTGGTACAGCTTGGACCTTCCCACCGACCAGAGATTTTCAGTTGCCGCGGGAGACGTCCTGGACATCGAGATGGTCGCAGTTGGATCTTCGGTGTGGCGCATGTCGGCGGATCGCACCGGTGTGGATGCAGACCTCGGGCTGAGCGCCGCGTCAACGTATGCGACTTCGTCGGCCCAGAAATGGAATGGTTCGTCCTGGATCAACACCCTGTACTACAGTCAACTGTGCAGTTCGTGCCGCTTCGCCACGTCGCATTTCCGCGTCATACTGAAGGCCGGGTCCGGCACGGCCCTGGCGGCACCCACGAACCTGCGCATCATTGGTTGACCGACCTCATGGGTAGGAGCGACCGGGTGAGTTGACGCGGCACTCACGCGGCAACCGTCCATGGCCTCTTCATCCTCCGCAGCATCGTAATCGATACCACGGGTGTGGCGCGGTCGCATCTCTTTCAGCATCGGTTACATCTTCTGATCGAGGTTTTTTCCTGTCTCTTCGTGCGCCAGTTCCGGCACGATAATCTTGATGGCTTCGATCATATCTTCCTTGACCCAGGCACCGCGCCTCTTGATCCGGGCAAAAGCATCCATGGCCTGATGAATCTTGTCGGGCGCCGGCCAGCGCGGTTGGCTGATGATCCCCACATTCCGGTAACGCTTCAAATCCACACGGTCGCCGGCCGTATAAAACTCCTCAACAGCCTTTTCCCCAGTCGTATCGCTGGCGAAAAACCAGCAAGGCCAAGCCGTGGCATCGGCCGTCAGGTGCCCGGCCTGTTGCCTGGCCTCCTCCTCGGATGAGCAGATCGCGGGCCGATACCCTTCCGCCTCCAAAACCAGAACGGCGATTTGGGAGAAGGTCAAGAGATCCCTGCTTTCGTCCAACTTTGGGAAATAGATGTCGCGGTTTTCTCCCAGAAAACAGGACAAGAGGCACAACTGCCCAGCCTCCTCATGAGAGATGAAGTAGCGTTTGACGTCGTTCGGCGCGGAAAGAGGCTGCCGCTTGGCCAAACGCTGCATGAAACCGTGCAGCAGGCTGCCGTCGGAAAAGGCCACGTTGGCGAACCGGGCCGTCGAAAAAGGGATACGATCGGCATAGGACAGTAAAATCCGCTCCATGAAGGTCTTTGTTGCCCCCATGACACTGGCCGGGTTAGCCGCCTTATCGGAAGAGACGGAAAAGTGCTTCCTGATCTTTGTGCCCGTCAGGGTATCCAGCAGCTCCTTAACGTAATAGACATTTGTGTTGTACATCCGCATCAGGCTGTAGGGGTCCTTTTCGGAACGCACATGCTTCAAGGCGGAAAAATTGACCACATAATCGTAATCCTTTTCCGCCTCCAGGAGCTTGTCGAATTCCTGCGAGCCCATGGCCACCGCGTAGGTCTTGAAATCTTCGGGCAGAGCGATCAAAGAAGACCGCAGATCCCGCACCAGCTCCACCAGGTTGTTTTCACTTATATCGACGAGGTGGAGCGCCCCCGGTGCATAGAGCTCCAGTTGACGGACAAACGCGCTCCCGACGGAACCTGCCGCCCCGATCACCATTATCCGGGCGCCCTTGATACAATCCTCGATCTGTAATCGATGATCCGCCAGATCGTCGGCAAAGATCGGTTTTGATCGCTTGAGTATCTTTTGAAGTAGTTCCGCTTGCATCATTTCGCGTTGGGACCCGGACGAGCGCCGACAGACGCCGACGGCATCTGATGATTCAGTCGGCGTCCTCATTGGTCGTTCAGACTTCGCTTAATCCAGGTTAGCGCGTGTAGTCAAGGGTTCGGGGAGGATGGTATCGAGCGAAGCAGGTCGTTGTGGCTGGAAAGTTCTGCAGACGGTATGGCGGGCTATTTCACGGTCAGCCGCGGCGAAGCATTGGGGCGCGGTGTTTTCGCTGGGCGTGTCGGTTGAGTTGTGTGCAGAAACGGACAGCCTCTTCAATGCCGTTCACCATATTGTCCAGGGTAAATCGCCTGGTGGCTGTATCGTGGGCAACCCTGGAAAGCGAGCTCAGATACTCCCTGTCCGAAAACAGCCGGTCGAGCACACTGGCGAGAGAGTCCACGTTGCCGTGTCGGTAGAGAACACCACTCTGCCCATTCGTCAACGCTTCGATTTCGGGACCGTGTATCTCGAGTTTGTCGCTGGTCACAACCGGTAGGCCATAGCCGAAGGCATGGAGAATGCTGAGGCCAATATTCTCCGGATAGCAGAACACGTCGCTGCAAAGAAACCAGGGCGCCAGGCTCATTTCATCGTATATCGCACCGGTGAAAAGTACGTTGCGTTCAAGGCCGAGATTCCTGACGAGCGCCCGGAGCGCGCCGAGTGAAGGTCCCGAGCCTACGATGACGACCCGTAAGGCCGGGTAGTTTCCGCTGAGGCGGGCAGAAGCGGTTAAGAGCAACTCGACGTGGTTATCGGGTTCGAGGCGCGAAACGTAGAGCACGACGGGATGAGAGAGATCCCACTGCCTGCGGAAAGACGCCAGTTCGTCCGGATGGGACAACCAGTATGTTCTTGCCTCCTGAACCGGGGTTTGGTCAAGGGCGTTCAGGGCCACGAAAACGCGACCCGCAGCGGAAGGGAATGACTCAACGAAATGACTGGCGGCAGAATGATTGTAGAACAGGAGTGCATCCGCGAGTCGCACAGGAATGGCGCGGCACGCCGTCCTGACGACGTTGTCGTGCTTCGAGTATCCGTGCCCCCAAAGTACGGTTCTCACCCCGGCTGCCCGTGCGCGCAGAAGCGCAGGGATGAGCAGGATGTAGTGAACGTCCCACGGCAGTATCAGGACGTCACAACCGGTCCGGGTTGCGGCCGAGAGGTGCGCAAGATGCCATATTGCTCCCCCGGGGAGGAGCCGGAGGTTACTTTTCTTGCCTTGAAAGCCTTCCGGGCTGACGTTCGGAAACTGGGCGAGTTCCCCGTAGAGGATCTCAACCGCAAACCCGGGGCGTCGCGCAAGCTCCCGGAACACCGGTACCCTGTACCTGACGAGGCAAGGTTGTCCAATGGTAACTCTTGTCATCCGTCACCTTACAGGTGGGTTGCCACCAGCGTTTCCATAGCCGGCCGGCGGGAACGCCGCCTTCTTCTCGGCGACGACGCGCTGATAAGTCGTTTCGAGCCGATCTACGACGGCGCTGATCGAGAACGTGTCGGACAGCAGTTGCGCGCAGTTGCTCTTGTAGCGTTCATACCTTTCCTCATCCGTAAGCAGTCGCTGCATGGCACCTGCGAATGCGTCCGCGTCGAAAGGGACCACGTCAGCGACTCTATCTCTTACTATGTCGGCCATCTCGCACCGATCGCTGACGACCATGGGTTTGCCGGCGAGGCAGGATTCCATTACCGTAGTCGGATAGGCATCGGATCTGCTGGGTAGCACAAAGAGGTCCGCATCCCGGAACGCCGCCAGTTTGTCGGCATCCGATATCAATCCGGGAAGAACCACCCGATCGCTGAGCGCGAACTCGTGGATCAGGCGTCTCACCTCCGCCAGTTGGCCATCATCCGGCCCCACGATGGCCAACTGGATTCCAGGAGTCGTCAACTTGGCGAACGCCCTGACGAGCATGTCTGTGCCCTTTATCCTGTTGATCCTGCCCAGGAACAGGATCAGGGGGCGGTCGCTCGCCAGCCCGTACCTGCGGCGGAAAGTGCCCGGCTCCGGCAAACCCTCGATTTCGCCCGGATCGATGCCATTCGGGATCATCTCAACCCGCTCGGACGGGATCCCTCGACTTAACGCCTGCCGGCGTTCACTCTGCTGCAGGGCAATCAGCGCGCTTACGCCTTTGAGTTCCATCCGACCCAGAAGCCTGTCGTACATGCGCTTGGGGAGGAACATATTGGCTATGACCGGCAAAGTCCCCTGCGGCTGCGTGATAATGGGAATGCCGGCCTTCCGGGCCGCCATCGCCGACAGAAGCGTCATGGAACTGCGATAACCGACCAGGTGAACGACGTCATAACCGCCGACCTCCCGCTTTAGATAGGCCGGCAGGTCGGGCAGCCAGAACGGCCCCAGGGTTCCCGGCCACCAGGGCAGATTCCAGGTGTTGAAATAGACAATGCGGATACCTTCCACGCTCCCTTCGAAGGTCCCCGGGCGAATCTTCTGCTTCTTGTTCATCAAGTTGGAGCAATAGATCGTCACGTGGTGACCACGCCGAATCAACTCCCTGCTGTTCTGGTACACGATCTTCACCGGCCCGCCCCAGGACAGAGCCGGATAAAACCCAAGAGTTACTGTCAGTATGCGCATTTCTCTTCCGCCACTTTCTTACCCTGGTCGGCGGACCACCGGTAAAACTCAATCGGTCATAATTCCGATGAGCCGCGTGTCGAGGAGGAGGACGCGACGCTCCAGGTGCAGTCGCGGCTGGCAGTCTTGCCTCGAATCCACCAGCCTGCACTCAGGCCAGCATCTGGCGCACACTCTCGCGCAGGCGGTTCCACAAGTCCCGATGTAAAGACCAGGTGAGCGCCAGGTATAGAAAGCCGCCCCCTGCAACCAGTGAGAGCAGTTTGAGCAGCCCGGGCAAACCATGAAAGGGACCGAGTTGCCGGATCAGGATATGCAACACCGCGAACATCACCAGCGAAATGCCAAGTGGCGACAGGATCGACCTCACCTGGTGCCAGATGCCGACCCTGAGTGTGCGTGAGCCGAATAGGATATTCCCGACCGGAAGAAGCCATCCCGCCGCAAAGCGCGCTAGAGTGAAAGGCAGCAAACCATGGGGACCGGCAATCCACAGGACAGGAAGGAGCGCTACGAGGGACACGCCGGTCAGTTTCGTCCATATATCGGGTCTGCCCAGTGCCTGATAGGCCGTTTCATTCAGGGACCAGACACAACCAAGTCCGGGCATAACCACCAGGATCGCCAACACGGTGCCCAGGCCGCGCCACTTCTCGCCATAAATCAGGTCAATGACGGATGGAGCAATTGCCGAGAGGCCGAAGGCCACGGGGAACAGAATCGCCGCGGCGAGCGTCTGCAATTTCACCAGACTTCGTCCCACGATCATCGGGTTCCGCTGAAGCTTGCAGAATGTCGGGTAAGCAACGTCGCTGAGCGAGGCCTCGACGAGTCCGGGGATCAATATGGCGATGCTGAAGCCGAGCGAATAGATGCCCAGCCCCTGCACACCAAGGAACAACCCGGCTATGGCCTTGTCGGAGTACTGCAGGAGCCAGTTGTGAAAGCCTGAGACCATGACCCACGCGCTGAATCCAAGCGTAGAGTGCAACAAGGGCCAGTCCAGGTGCAGCATCGGCCGCCACCGGGAAAATCTCCAGGCAAGCGTCACGCTGATGATCATTCCGGCCAATTGTCCAAAAATCAGGGACCAAAATCCGATCCCGGCCAGCGCCAGCAGCACGGAAACCACGGCCTGGCCGACCAAGAAGGAGGAGTTCACCCAGAAAAGACTGCGGAATTCCATGTTGCGCCGAAGCAGTGCCTTCGGAATGGCAATCAATCCGTTCAACGGCAACAGGAATGCTGAGACACGGATCACCCCGGCCACCTGGTGGTCCTTGTACAGCACGGCAACCCACGGTGCAGCGACCCAGAGCATGACACACAACGCGGCCGACAATAACAGCGAAGCCCAGAAACTCACGGACGCAAACTCACGGATTCGAGTTTCGCGTTGGATCAATGCCTTTCCCAGCCCCAGGTCGACAACGATCTGTGCCAGGGCTATGACGAAGGACGCAACAGCTACGAGCCCAAAGTCCGACGGCATGAGAAGTGCCGCCAGGATCATGGTGGAGAAGGGCGTCACGGCGCGCGGCGTTAGGTTGTACAGGAATGACCATTTGACCGACTTTGCGCCTTCTGCGACCACGTTTGCGACGGAAATCGCGTCGAGTTCACAACATGGCCTATCTTCTGTGATCAGGCCGCCCGGATGATCAATCAAGCCCCAGCCCTCAACTTGTAGCCCCGCGTCGCTGCGGTCTGAGGCACAAAACTTCTCAGACGACGCACCGACGCCGCAGAATTGGCGCACAGGACATCTTGAGAGAGCATGACACTCAGGAATATGTAGAGGACGACGTTGACATTGCTTGCCCCTGCTCCCACGCTCTCGAAGATTCCCAGAAACACAAATCCCGCCAGATAGCCGAGCGAAAGAGCCAGGATCGACCGTGTCTCAGGGTCTTTCGCCCTGCGAAAGAGAAACCGGATCCTGAAAAGGAGATATATCTGCGAGCCCACGAACAGCATCAGCCCCAGAGGGCTCGTGTTAAACCACGCTTCGAGATACGAGCTGTGATAACTGTTGCCGTCGAATGCCCTCTCGGCGGCGCCTGTACCTCTGCCAAGCAAGGGGCTGCGTGCAATCTGACGATATGCACTTTTCCATATCAGGTCCCTATCGGACACGCCCGCTTCGAGACGGTATCGGCCCTGCAGAAATTCGAGCTTTTCGGTACTTATGGACCTCATCACGGCACCAGCCGACATCACCAACAACAACGCAAGCGCCAGGGTCGCCCGAAGCTTGCCTCTGCGAAGACCGTGCAACAACACCAACGGTAATACGGCGACCATTCCTGCCACGGTACCTGCACGCTGACCGCTCAGGAGCAGCTGGAACAACCCGAGCAGGAAACCGGTGGCACAGAGCAGTTTCAGACTGCGTGGAATGGCGATCAGGGATCCCCACAGCGAAAACGGCAGCAGGGCCCCAAGGCTGGCGGCGAACAACGGTGCGCCCGCGGCATACCCGGAGAACCGGGCTGACGTGCCGAGAGCCGAATGAAATGAAGGCAGGTTTATGATGGGAACAAGCGCGGCCGCGACTGAAATCGATACGAGGGACGACCTGAAATCGCCTTCGGAAGCCGTGGAGTAGGCAAATGGGATTGCTGTGGCCACGGCGAGGAGTAGCAGTGCCCGTTGAAGCTGCCAGGCCGGGGATATGGCAGCAAACAGGAAAACAAAACCGAGCACTGCATAGCCCAAGAAGAAGAGATAGCCGCGAGGAACGAACCGTGCAGGGAGGTGTCGGCCGGACAGGACGATCAAGGGTATGGCTGCCCAGCGCACCAGGGATGCAGTGGCGTCCAGGATGGGGATGGTAGTACCGGCAAAAGATGCGCTCAGGACCAGGATGAAGATGAGCGCGTATGTGCGGCGCGTGAGCGAAAGCCAGAAAACCAGCAGGAATGCGGCAATGAGGAAGGCAAGATCCAGGGGCCCAAGGCGAGTAAGGGCATCCACCAAAGGTGAGTCCATGGGACTCCTACGCGTTTGGATTTTTCGACCCGAAGCGCGGGTCTCGAGTCGTGTTTCGAGGGCAGATCGGACGCACCTTCTTGGACTTGGGTGGCTTCGATGACGTTCGATGTTCGTCGATCGCGACTTTCAAGCGAGGCATGAATGGCGCCGAGTATTCTGGTCGGGGAGTACCTGTCGTTGTGAAAGACGATGGGCCCATCACGACGATCCCAGCGAGATGGTTCGTGTGCGGAGGCCGAGTTATGACGAACGATACTTGCTCACCGGCTGGATTGGGAGGACGAGGACAATCGGCTGATCAGTCTGAGCGGCCCGCCGCCGACAACAGCATACGGTGGCACATCCGCAGTAACGACGCTTCCGGCTCCGACGACGCTCCCCCTGCCAATCGTGACGCCCTTCAGTATCAGGCAATTCATCCCGACGAAGACATCGTCCTCGATCACCACGGGGGCCGTGCGGGCGTCGCCGGGCGCGGAGCGCCGCAGGACCGGATCAATAGGATGAAAATCGGTATCTACGATGGTTGTATTGGCACCGATCGAGACGCGGTTGCCGATCAGAATACGCTGGGCCGCACACAGCGTGCCTCCTGTCATGGCAAAATCCTCCCCCACCTCGAGGCAGGCGCGCTCATGCCAGGTGGCGATGATGACCGGATGGTTTGTCCCCAGCGGGTTGGCCCGTACGGAGGAGCGCAGGCCCAGTCGGGGACCGAATTTGATCGAGCTGCGACGGTGCTTTTGCACGATAGGAACTCCATGGATGCGCCAGCCTTGACCCCAGCGGATCCCGTTCAGAGCAAAAAGAAGTCGCACGCGCGGGTAGCATACGCAGCGCCAGATTTCGTTCCGAATCTTCCAGGGAGTGTCCCAAATACGCGGCGTCATCTGTCGGGTATCCGTTCTCGGATGATACGTGTTGTCCGGGTTCCGCCTCAGGCGGGGCTGGTCTGCCGGGCGCGTCCGCTGGACCCCCTGTGAGCCGCGTCGCCGCGTCAACCCGGAGATTCAGCTTCTAACCACACCCACATCATTTCCACGCACGATGCACTCCGGCCATTGCTGCTCCAGGAGAGGACTCTTCCCTTCCAGGTAGAAACGCAGCATGCCGGCGATTTTGGGCAGTTTCGGAATCTCCGGCTTGCAGCGCCGGAGTTTTTCGGCAGCCGCGTGACAGGCCGGACCGATCAGCGGCGCAAGCCAGGGATGAAAAACCACACGCTGGCGGACCTGCTTGGCGACGTAGCCCATGCGAAACTTGAACGCGTCGACGCTGGGCGGTGCGTCGAGCGACTGAAGCGTATAGAACACAGAGGATACGCCGGGGCGGCTCATCATTGTGTGGGTAACGGTAAAGGCCAGAGCATGATTCACGCGCTCATCGATGTAGTCGCCGTGACACTGCTGCGAAAGCATTTCACAGCAGTCATCCATCTTAAACGTCAATAACGACGCCGCCAGGCGGTCTTCCACCAGGGCCCCCCAGGCTTCGAAGCCGTCGAGGTCGCAAGCCGAGAGATAGCGCTGGCGCCACTTTTCTTTCCTTATCTCCACGTGCCGGCCCTGGCGACGGGCCGTATCCACCTCGAGTTCCCAGCCTTCCTCGGCCAGCCGCTGAATCGGAAGTGCCTGCACCCGGCATCGGCTCAGGCCGCGGCGCACGTTCTGACGGGTACGACGGTCTAAGCGATCGAGGGTGTATTCGGAGCCGTCATACACGACGTGGTAACTGATGCGGCCCAGCGGATGGCTGACCGGAGTGGAGTACCGCAAGCCCACCGCCCGTTGGCTCCGGAGGAAGCTGCTCAGTTCCTGTTCCGAAGGCTGGATCACCCAGTGATACGGAAAAGCCTGGTAAACCCGCGGGCTGGCATCAAACCAATAGCTGCTGCTGCTCCTTACGACCTGGTGACCCTGGCGGCGCAGCCACTCCGCGAAGATTTCCGCTTTCATATCATGAACGCGATGCCATGGCCGCAGCGGCCAGCGCCTCGTAATGCAGGGCAGCGGCCTGCGGCGAATGGTATTTCTCCGCCCATTGTCGACCGTTCCGGCCGAGACTCTCCCGCAGACCGGCATCGTCCCTCAAAGTCAGGATCGCCTTGGCCAGATCGGACGGGACTTGAGCCGGCACGCACAGTCCGGCATTCGAGCACTCCACGAGGGTCCAGGCCCTGCTGCCTTCATCGACTGCGGCCAGGATGGGGCGGCCGCTTGCCATTATGGAAAATATCTTGGAGGGGAGAGAGTCCGCGGCGATCCCCTTCCTGAGCAGAACCAGGGAAACACTTGCGGTGGCAAGCACCTCAGGCAGGCGCTCGCGCGATTGGAACGGCAGGAAGCGCACGTTGGACAGCTTGTGCCGTGCCGCCTCCCGGACCAGCGATTCACGGCCGGAACCGTCACCCACGAAGACAAAGCAAATGTCTTTCTCCGCTGCCAGGATCTGGGCCGCCGCCAGCACATCCTCGAGACCCTGTGAGAGTCCGAGATTCCCCGCGTAGAGCACCACGAACGCATCGGCGAGGTCGTGTTCCTGCGAAAAGTCGTTCTCACGCGGGATAGGGCGGACAAGGTCGGTGTCTACCCAGACCTGGACAAGGCTCATCTTGTCGTCGGAGATCCCGAGTTCACGCAATCCGGGCCTGAACGAGTCCGACAGGATGCCGACGACCGCGGAGCCGCGCAGGCAGTACCGCTCGAAGCGGGCTACTGCACCTGTGACCCACTTGTGCCGGAAAATGCCGAGCGCCACTCCTACGTGCGGAAAGAGATCGAACACGGAAAAAACCGCCGGTCTGCGCTGCCGTGACACCAGCCAGAAAAACGGGAGCCATACCCACAGTGCAGGGTTCACCACAAGAGCAACATCGAACGACCGGCCGGTTCCGGCGAGCGCCGCCCCCACCTGATAGCAGGCAAACTGAAGAATGCGGGGACCCAGCCTGGAACGTTTCAAGGAGGGCAGAGGTACCCGAATCACTCTCACGCCGTTCTCGGTCGAGTGCCGGATTCTGAAGCCGCGGTAGGGAGGCGCAACATCCCCCGACGGATAGTGAGGCACGGCGGCGATCACCGAAACCTGGTGACCGAGCTTCACCAACTCGGTGGCGAGCATGGTGAACATGGGGGCGCTGGGACCAAGATCAGGCTCGTAGTGAGGCACAAGCATCAGGATGCGCATGTCTGTGCTGCCCTTAACCTGGATTATTCATGAAAGCGAAGTCTGAACAACCATGAGGACGCCGACTCAATCATCAGATGCCGTGAGTGTCTGTCGGCGCTTGTCTGCGTCCCGAAAGTCCGTTTGGCTCGATTTTTCGCGCGGCTCCCTACTCGGAGCCGACCCTTTCGAGCCACTCCTCTCTCCAGAAGAGGAAGCAGCAGCGATCGCACCTGCCGAAGACGGGAGTGCCATGGCAGATCACACTTTCCAGCAGGATGATGCCCCGGGCCTTCTTTACCGTATAGTCTCTTTCGTCGAGGAATCTCTCGAGTGGTTGCAGAACGCGTTGGGTTGTTTCGCAATACTGCCACATTTCGTCCAGGAATGCGCACCCCTTGAGCTCGTTCCACGGGTTCAGGGTGGCCTGAATCTCCGCCCGGGAGCGAACCCGAACCCGGTCGCCGGGCTTCAGCGCAACAGTGACAGGCCGGCCAACCGTAGGGCTCGAGGCGCGGGAGCCCTGCGGTCTTCGTCCGTTCCAGAGACACCACGCCTTCTTCAACCACTTCTTCACGTGGCCGTTCCATGGTTTTGCCAGGGCGCGTTTGAGGCTAAGGATAATCGCCTTGTTCTCCGCGGCGGCTTTCCCTTCGGCAATCTCCTGCAGACCCGGGATCTGGCAACCGCACAGATGTTCCATCACTGCACACCTGGATGAGTAGGCAGGAAAGCGGTCATTCGCGATCGAACGACGCCAGCCAGTCGGTTACCGGGCCGCGGCTGAGTTGATATCTCGCGTGGTAATACACGATCTTCAGATACTCGTCAAAAACCATCCTCCGCGACGCGGCCTCGGTCCACCAACGTCGCCGGTAAGGTGAAGATTCGAAGGGGACCGGAGCCATCTGGACGGCTATGCCGGAACCCAGAATCTGGTGATAAGTCCACCGGGCGCGCCGCATGTGGTGGGGATCACTGACAACGATCACCGACCGAATCGGGACCGGGCTTTGAGCGATGAACTCTTTCAGCCGGAGGACCTCTTGATATGTGCTCGTCACTCTTGAATCGTCTGAGGCGACCGCCCTTGCCGGCACCCCCATCTGCACCGCCCGTTGCCGGCCGTGCGCACCGTGATAGTAATGTTCGTCGACACACCAGCCTCCCGTGAAAAAGACAACCGGGGCATATCCGCGCAGGTACAGGGCGGCGGCGTGATCGGCACGGTAGTCCGGGCCCGCGATGACGTGAATCAGGTCGGCAGGCCGGAGTTCGTCGCGGATAACCAGGTAGTCGCCCGCGAGCAGAAGGATGGATTCGCGTAGAAAAAAGAGGAGGGCGACGACCAGCAGAACCGCGCTTGCGGCAGGGAGTAGCCGGCGCCTATTCGTCAGTGTGGTGCGGCCGAGGCGGTCCGTTCTCCAGGCGTGAAGCGGCCGCATTCAGGCGCCCGGCCTCTCCGTGCCGCCTCCGTCCCCGGGCGCGAACCGCCGTGAGCGGGGCGGTGCCGGATTGCGGCCCGAATCCCCGGCCTTCGGTGGGCCGGTATCAGTCCAGCTCATGAGACTGCCCGCGCCCGGGAATCGCGACCACCGGTGTGCCGTGCGGCACGGAACGCGAGGATGTCTTCGTTCGTCGAAGCAAGGCTTTCGTCGTTGATGAGGCAGACGTCGACGTCCGCGTTGAGCACCAGCGGCACACCCCCGACATTGAACGGTTCCGACATAAGCCGGACGATCCGCTGTGCAATGGTGTGGACCGCCCCGACATCCGGGACATCTTCCAGCAGGAGCGCAAAATCTTTGCCCGTATACCGCGCGAGCAGGTCGCTCTCGCGCTTGACCCGGACCAGACGTTCCGCGATGAGTGTCAGGAGTTCGTCCCTGACATGCCGGGCTTCGAGCTTGCGCAGGTTTTCGTCGTCGTCGATGTCGATGAAGAGCATCGCGGGCCTGGCCATGCGACGCTCAGCGAGCGCCAACGAGTGACGGAGGCGCCGCTGGAGCAGCCTGCGGTCCGAAATCGACTGGACATTGTCGGAGAGCCGCCGGGTGCCGCCCCGGCGCGTGCTGCACCGCTCGGACTCGTCGGCGCCGGCACCGCGATCGAACTGCCGCCCGAGGATCGCCAACAGATCATGCAGGAAGGCGATTTTGATCCCCGACGTCCGGCACGCGTCGTAGGCGCTGCGGCTCGTTTCGGTCTCCAGGTCTGGCACCGTGTAGATCAGCATCCGGACGTCGTGACGCGCGATCAGCGACTGCAGCTCTGCGATTCCCCCGAGGATAGTGCAGCCGTGCACGCGCATGCCCCGCGCCGTTGGGTTATTGGTCGTAACGAAGCCGATCAGGGAAAAGGCGTGACGGAAGACCCGGTGGCGCAGAAGCCAGCTGGCGATCTGGCTGCCCTCGCCCTCCCCGACGATGATGACCCGTTCACCGTACCCGGAGGAGCCCGGCCTCAACACCGCATCGGCAAAGAAAGTGGCCAGTCGCAGGCGGAAGCGGGACACCACCGACCCGAGTTGCGTGAGCGCCCCGATGGCCACGATCAGGACGGGCGGGAGCGGCGGGTATGGGAGTATCCGGTAGGTGAACTGCATGTCGTTGAGCAACAGCGCCAGCGCGATCACGACGCCGCTCGACAACAGCAGGCCGAGGCCCTCCTCCGCCGGGGCCTGCGACCAGACGATTCGGTTCATACCGGCCAGCAGGTTCACGACGCTGAACATAATCGCGAACAGGGCGGCGAAAACAGCCAGCGGGAGCAGCCCCCAGTCGAGCGGCGCCTGCGAACGCCACAGGAACCCGGCACCGGCGGCCGCCGCGAGCGCCGTCAACAGGTCGAGGATAAACCACGCCAGGTGTCGGTGGAGAAGGCGCACGAACGGCCCCGCGAAAAGATTGGCTTCGGGGATCTGCTTCCCCGGGCTGCGCGGGACGAACAGGGCCAGGGTGCACAGCAGCACATCCAGGTCCGAAGGGAGAACGAGCGGTTGCGCACATAGAGCTGGTCCAGGCGCAGCTTGTCGGGCATGATGTCCCTGAAGTACTGGCGGATGAACTCCGTCCCGGACAGCAGCTCTGCTCGCTGTGGTACAGCACGCTGGCGGGGCTCGTCATGCCGGGGCGGACCGACAGAATTTCGGCCTCCAGGACTGCGGGCCACGATTTCAGGAGCTCCGGATCCTCTGGGCGCGGGCCGACCAGGCTCATTTCCCCGTCGAGCACGTTCCAGAGCTGGGGGAGCTCGTTCAACTTCGTGTCCCTCAGCCAGCGCCCGAGGACGGTGATCCGGCTGTCGGTCTCGCAGGTCAGGCCGGGCCCTCGTAGCTCTCGGGGCGCTCGTGCATTGTGCGGAACTTGAGCATCCGGAATATTCTTCCCCCCTTGCCGACGCGCGGGCCGCGGAAAAACACGGGGCCGGGCGAATCGCGTTTCACCAGGATCGCGATGACGAGGAACAGCGGCGAGAGGACGATGAGTCCGAACGCAGAAAGGAATAGGTCAAAGCAGCGCTTCATCTGGATTCCTGCGGCCCGCGGGCCGGTTTCGGAGGCAGCGCCTTGGCGCCGCCGTGACGTGTTTTGGCGGAGATGCGCGATTTCCCGCGCCGAAAGGGACCGGGTCGCTTGCTTCCCGGGGGCCGCATCCGTCTAATCATCCTGCGAATACCTGTAACTCGGCCATTGTCCCTTCTTTCACGCGTTCGGGTGCCGCCCGAGGTGCCGGAGGCACTGCGGCGACCTCTTCTCTCAGGTACCGCGCCTGCTCCAGTTCGAACTCCGCCACCGCCTGCCGGTAATCGTCGGGACGCCCGATGTCGAGCCAATGCCCCGAGAACGCGTACGAAGTTACCGGTTCGCCTTTCGCCATCAGCGAACAGATCAGGTCCGGAAAATCGAGGTAGGCCCCTCTTTCGATATAGTCGAGCACCCGCGGCGAGAACACGTACACCCCCATGCTGACGCGATAGGTGAACGACGGTTTCTCGATATATTTCGCGAGGAGATCGCGCCGTTGGTTTCGATTACGCCGAAGTCGATCTTGACGTGCCGGATGTACGTCGCTATGGTCGCCGTCGCCCCGCTCTCCTGGTGGAACCGGAACAGGTCGGCGTAGTTCAGGTCCGTCAGTATGTCCCCGTTCATTACCAGGAAGGTGCCGTCGAGGCCGGGTACCAGCGCAAGCGGACCCGCCGTGCCGAGCGGCTTATCTTCGAATGAATAGTTGACCTTTAGCCCGAACCGGTTTCCATTGTCGAAATACGCCTTGAACAATTCGGCAAGATACCCGACGGCCAGCGTCGCTTCTTCGACCCCGTGTACTTTCAACTGGCGCAGGATTACCTCCAGTATGGGCATCTCGCCGATCGGCATGAGCGGCTTCGGCAGCACGGTACTGTATGGCGCCAGCCTTGTGCCCTTCCCTCCAGCCAGGATAACCGCTTTCATACAATTGCCTCCACGTTTGGAGTGCGGCGGCTCGACGCCGCTTTGTGAGCGGCGCCTCGGCGCCGCCGCTACCAGTGTCCGCCCCAACCCAGGTCAGCGGCCACTTCGAGGCCTTCGCCGTGGGCTGTCCTGTCGCGCGCGTTTCGCACTCTGGATCGTGGTACGCTGCCAATACCACTACTACCGTTACATGGCACTAGATCCGACGATAGAGTACTTCGGGAATCGGGAAGGTGCGTTTGTTGAGGACGACACCCAGAACATTTACTTGGGCGGCCTGGAGGACTGATTTGGCCCTGCGGGCCGCGTCACGGCGCGTGGAATTTGCCGCAATCACCAGTACGACGCCGTTCGACAGGCGCCCGAGCGTGACGGCGTCATCACTCTCGTTCACCGGGGGAGCGTCTACCAGGATGTAGGTGAACTCGGTGCAGAGTGCCTCGAGCGGGACCTTGAGCCGATCGTGGCTCATGACCCCGGCGGTACCTGCGGGCAATGAGCTGCCGGACAGGAGCCATAGATTTCCGCCACGGACCGGCTGCGTGAAATTGAGCACCGGCCCCTTCTTCATGATGGCTTCCACGAGACCGCTACCCTGATCGAGCCCGAAATAGCGGTGGAGCATCGGGCAATGCACGTTCGCGTCGACGAGGCAGACCTTGCCTTCGGCCTGTGCCGCCAGGGCTTCGCCGGCGCGTGCGCATACCCAGCTGCACCCGTCGCCGTGTTCGACGGCCGTGAAGACCACCATGCGATGCGGCGCCGGAGTTCCGGCCAGCAAACACGCGCTGAACGAGTCGCAGTATTTCCTCGCGTGCGCGCACCCGTGCCTTGGAGTGCCCGTTTCGGTTCACGGGTGCCAACTCGGCACGGAAGAGTTCCAGGTCCTTCTCGGGCTGCTCGCAAGACTTCGTAGTTCTTGCTCAACGATAGCTCCTACCACCTGTTGGCGTGCATGTAATGCGGGAGAGGCGTGCTGAACTTGCCAGCCCTGTCTTCAGGTTCAACGAGGTCGCCGATATCGAGGTCAGAGAGAGCTTCCTCAACCAGCTTGGCATCGATCTTCTTCCGGCGTTGTGCGTACCCGAGTGTCAACGCGTTGAAGCAGAGTGTGTTGACCCGGCGGGGAATCCCGCATGAACCGGAGGAGATCAACGAGAGAGCCCCGGACTTGAATAGAGAAACCCGGCTCCGGCCCGCAATTCTGAGCCGGTGCTCGATGTAGCTCCGGACCTCGGCAGGGGACAGAGGTTGGAGCCGGGCAACAATCGAGATGCGCTGGCGCAGTTGGAGCAATCCGGGGAGGGTCAGCTTCGCCGCGAGGTCCGGCTGACCGGCCATCACGATCTGAATGAGCTTGCGACTGGGCGTCTCGAAGTCGGCGAGAGCAGCCGCACAGTCTCCAGGACCCGTTCATCGAGGTTCTGGGCTTCATCAACGACAAGGACGAACTGTCTCCCTGCCGCGGCCTCGGCGATCAGGACATCCCTGAGCTTCGCATGCAGGGTGACCGTATCCTCCCGGCCCGCATCCATGCCAAGGTCTTCCATGAGGTAGCCGAGGAACTCGCGGGAACTGCACTGCGTCTGAAACAGAAAGGCGGTGCGTGCCACGCCTTGAAGCCGTTCCAGGAGATGGAGGAGCAGGGTGCTTTTCCCCATGCCCGGCGGGGCGATCAGGGCGACAAAACCGACCCCGGATCTGATTCCATAATAGACGGACGACAGAGCTTCACGGTGGGAATCGGTCCAGAACAGGAATCTCGGGTCCGGAGTGACTCCGAAGGGCTGTTCCTGAAAGCCGTAGAAGTCCAAAAACACAGGTCACCCCTGATTAAGAGTCGACCTTGGTACCGCCGTTCGTAATTACGGTAAGGTAGTTTCTGGACGCGGGAACACGCTGAGGCACGCGGTCCTCTTCGTGGTGTTCAGCGAGCAAAGGTCGAGGGGACGCTGTGAATCTCTTCTCCGGCCCGGAGAAAAGAACAGCGCGCAGCGCTGACTTGCCAGGTCGTTCACAGCGTCCCCTCGACCTTTGCCTCCGTTCATCCGCGTCCCCACAAACGTTATCGTATTTACGGAATCCGGTACTTAGCTGCGCGGCAAACTGGCGATGACCGGCACACCCAGCAGGCTCTCCACTTCGTCAGGAGTACGAAATGTCGCGTCCACGCAATCCACCAAGAAGGCCAGCCCCAGGCTGGTCAGCAATGCCACAAAGAAACCCAGCACGAAGTTCAGAAACCGGTTTGGGCTCGTCGGCAACGCCGGGACAGTGGCGGCCTCCGCGATCACCACGTTGACGATGCGCTTGCGGTCCAGCGCATCGGAGATGCGCGCCTCCTCCTGTTTGCGCTGATACAGCAGGTAGTTCTCCTCGGCCGTTTTCATGTTGCGGAGCAGGTCGGTGTGGTCCGATCTCCCGGCCGGCGAGTCTCCGCTGCTTTGTCGCGGTAATGCCTCGACCGTTCGGACATCCGATATAGCGCGCCTTCCAGGGTGGCCGACTCGGCCCGCGTCGCGAGAGTTCCTCGTCGAGCCACTGCCGCGTCCTGTCGAGGTCCGTGGTCTTCGTCCCGGAGGGTGTTCGTTTCCGCCTCCTGCAAGGCGTCCCGGGCCTGTGCGATCTGGGCATCGACCTCCTGCACGGTGCGGTAGGCCGGGCTCGTACTTCGTCAGACAGCTCGGTGCGTTTCAGCTCCAGGTTGAGAAGGGTCGATCTCAGCTGCTGCAGCAGCGGGGAATTGTCCGAGGTCCTCACCTGGGTGACGACCCGCGCCGGCGTGTTTGCGGCCTGCGCTTCCAGCGACTTGATCCGCTGCTCGACGGCGCTTTGCGCCGCCTTCGTTTCCCGCATCTGGGCTTCGAAGTCGCTCAGCCTGCGGAGCGTGATGTCCTTTTCGATGTCGGCCGAGACGAGGTTGTTTCTCCGGCTGAAATCCGACAGCTTTCTCTCGGCCTTGGCGAGTCCCTTCCTATACTCCTGGGTCTGCTGCTCGAAGAAGTCGAGCGCTCCCGGAGGCCGGTGAACCGCGAGATGCTTTTCGAGGTACAGGCCGGCGAGCGTCTGGAGAACCTGCGCGGCCTGATGCGGATCCTCCGAAGTGTAGCTGACGGCGATCATTTTCGATTTCGCGATGGGTTCGACCTCGAGGCGCTTCCCGAGAGAAGCCACGGCCTCGGGAATGCGCTCGTTCACCGGTTGCTCGGCCGGGGCGGTTTTGCTGCCCGACCTACCCCGCGAGGAACGTTCGATCGGGATGTGCAGGCCGCACGAGACGACGACCTTTTCCAGCAGGTCGCGGCTCCGCAGCAGCTCGACCTCGGAATTGAGATCCTCCTGGGTGACGTCCCGCATGACTGCTTGAGCGCTGGGCTCCGGGCGTACGACCGGATCCGCGCGCTCGCGCTTGACCAGGATCTTCATGCTCGCCTCGTACTTCTTCGGCAGGATGCAGATGACTAGACGACCCCCAGGAGAACGGCCACGAAAGTGGTGAGGATCAGGCGCGCGACGGAATATCACCCCCGCGATATCCCGCAACGTACCCGGCGGTTTGACCCGGAACGCGTGTCCTGCGGCAATGGCCTGTCAACCTCGAAGTATTCCTGCACGACCGGAGGCTGGGCCTGGACTCGTACGGGAGGCATTGATATGGGCTCTTCCATGGCGTCTTTGTTTCTGGGGTTAGAAGCTCGGGACGTAAACTCCGATCGGGATGGGTATGAACGGCTTGATCTTCGATACGGCGTTCTTGGGCACGTAGATCATGTCGCCCGGACGGAGGTGGAGGTCCTCGCTGAGGTCGGCCGTGTCGAGCATTTCCTTCACGTCGAGTTTCTTGACCGACATCCACTGGTCGGAAACTCGGCGGAATAGCAGCACCTGGGAGTGCTTCGACTTCTCGTTCAACCCCCCCGCAATTCCGATCGCCTCCAGCACGGTCGTGTCTCCCCTCAGCTCGTACTTGCCGGGACGGCCGAGTTCGCCGTGGGCGATGAAGTAGGGTTTCTCGAACTCCTTCAGCACCACCGTGATGACCGGGTCGCGGAGGATCCGGGAGTAGTTCTTCTGCAGGATCTGGGTCAGTTCGGGGGTCGTCTTGCCTGCGACGTATAGATCCGTCAGTTCCCGCAGGTTGATGTACCCGTCGGGCTGTACCGTAACTGTCTGGTTGAAATCGGGCGTGAACCGGAAAATGAGCTCCAGGATGTCGCCGACGCGGAGCTGGTAGCGCGGGTTGGGTGTCTGCAGCACGGGCTCTGCGCCACGCTGCTCCTGGGCCGGGGAGCAGCCACGGGCAAAATCCTGGGCGCCCGTGACCAGCATTGCGGATAACAACGATAGGGCAAGGAATGAATCACGCCCTCGATACATCGCTCCCTCCCTCTGGGTATGGGACAACCGACCAGCTGAAGAGCCGCATCCTCCTACAGCTTCGCCCCTTCACTCACACGCTTCCTGACCTTGCTTCCGCGTTCCGGGAGTGTGTCAGTTGGGGGGAGACATTGTGATCTTGGTCACAATCCTAAGGTCACCTGCCCCGGGGGTCCATGGCCCACAGGTAGCAACCCGCATGGCACTGAGGTGCTATCCAATCAGTGGATGGATAATGTTTGGAGTGCGGTGCCTCGGCACCGCTGTCTGGGTTTGGCTGGATCGGTAGGCAGCTGCGCACGGTCGGCGCCTAGGCGCCGACCCCAAAGCGGCGTCCAGCCGCCGCACTCCAAGGGGTCCGTGGCAGGTTTTTATACGACGTGGCCATTCTTGAGGAGTCTGCAGCTCGAGATCGCGGCCGCCACCGTCGTGCCCCGGTCAGCGGAGTCGCCGCGTTCCCTGCGCACGACCGTCGCCCGGCAAACCACGCTTCCTGGAGAACCGGAGGTAAGTTCGGCGGGAAAGAAGATCCGGGCCAGCAGCATGGTTCCCGGCGCGGGGGCGGATTCGGCCTGAAACAGCACGCCTGTGCGGCTGATGTTGACGGTCATGCCCTGCTGCCAGCGCCGCTCGCCCCTGGCGCAGAAGTGCACCGGCACCTGAATCGGAAATCGCCGTGCCCGGGGAATACAGGGATAGGTTTCCGCCTCCGTCTGCCGCACCTGGACCGTTGACATGGTGTTGTTCCGATACATCCGAAGCAACAACCGTTCCACCGGTCCCGAGCAGCGTCAGAAGCGCGTCGCCTGCTGATTCCATGAGAGCCGCCCGGGCCTGCGCTGTACCGATTTCAGACGCAGGCCAGGATCAGTTTCGGCGAAGTCATTCGAGAGCAAGGCGTTAGCGACGCCCCTCGACTTTGTCGACAATCCCGACATCACGCTCACCGGTGAGCTTTTTGGAGTGCGGCGGCTCGACGCCGCTGTCGCGGTCGCGCTGGACCCATACGCAGCTCCGCACGGTCGGCGCCTAGGCGCCGACCCCAAAGCGGCGTCGAGCCGCCGCTCTCCACACCAATTCCCTACTCGTGGCGCAGGGCGACGATGGGGTCCACCCGGGTCGCGCGCCGTGCCGGCACGAAGCTGGCCAGCGCCGCCGCAAGCATCAGCAGCACCGGAACCACAACGAACACCATCGGGTCGGAAGCCTTCACGCCGTACAGCAGTCCCCGTAGCACGCCGGAGACGCCGAAGGCCAGCGGCAGCCCGAGGGCGACGCCGACAAGCGCCACCACCAGCCCGCGGCGCACCAGCATCCGCAGCACGTCCGCACGGCGGGCCCCCAGGGCCATCCGCAACCCGATCTCGTGCGTGCGCTGGGCGACGCTGTAGGCCGTCAGCCCGTATATTCCGACGGTGGCGAGCAGCAAGGCCAGCCCGGCAAACGCACCGATGAGGTACATCGACAGCCACTGGGGCATGAGGGAATCCGAGACGACCTGCGCCATTGTCTTCACGTTCGATATCGGCAGCTGCGGGTCGATATCGAGAACGGCCCGGCGCGCCGCACTGCTCAAAGCCGCCGGATCGACGCTCGTGCGGATCACGACGCTCATCGTCTTCGACGCATGCTGCTGGTACGGCACGTACATCGCGGGCTCGGGGTCGGCTCCGAGGCCGTTCAGATGCAGGTCGGCCGCAACACCCACGATTTCATGGAGGGTCGGGCCGTCGGGTCCGAAGCTCAACCGCCTGCCGATGGGATCCTCGCCGCTGAAAATGCCGGCGCACCAGCGCCTCGTTGACGACGACCACCTGTTTCGCCTTGTCGCCGTCGTGCTCGTCGAACCAGCGGCCGCTGCGCAGCGGCACGGCCATCGTATTGAAGAAGCCGGCGGTCACGACGCGGAAATCGGCGATCGACTCTTCGCCCCGCCGCGGCTTGGGACGCCCCTCGATCTCGAAGGGCCAGACGAACGTACGCATGCTCAACAGCGCCCCGCGCATCGGGAGCACGCTGATCGCCCCCACGGATTTCGCGCCCGGAACCTGCTCGAGCCTCTGCATCAGGGCCTGGTAGAAAGCGTGCCGCTTGGCGTCCGCATCATAGGTGGCCTGGGGCAGGTTCACGGTCAGGGTGAGCAGGTTCGCCGGCTGAAAGCCCGGATCGACCGACACCAGCCGGACGAAGCTCTTCGCCAGCAGGCCCGCCCCGACGGTGAGGACCAGGGCCAGCGCGACTTCCGCAACCAGCAACACGGTGCGGCTGCGCTGGCTGCCGCCGCTTCCGAGGGCGCGCCCGCCCTCCTTCAGGGTCGCCCCCACATCGGACCTCGACGGCGCGCCACGCGGGCAGGAGTCCGAAGAGCAGCCCGGTGGCCACCGACACGGCCAGGGTAAACCCAAGGACGCGGTAGTCGATGTCCATGAGCTTCAGCCGCGGGATAATGTCGGGCACGATGCCCCGGAGCGCCCCCACGGTCCAGTACGCGAGCAGGAGGCCCAGGGCGCCACCCGCGATCGACAGCATGAGGCTCTCGAGCAGGAGCTCGCCGATAATTTTCCGGCGCTCCGCCCCGAGGGCGACGCAGACGGCGAAGTCCCGCGTGCGGCCCGCGGCCCGCGCCAGCAGGAGACTCGCCATGTTCGCGCAGGCGATGAGCAGCAGGAATCCCACCGCGCCCAGGAGGATCAACAGCACCGGGCCGATCTGGCCGCTGAGGATCTCGGCCGCCGGCGTCACGGAGGCGCCCCATCCGGAATTCGTCTCGGGGTACTGGCGGGCAAGACGCTGAGCGATCGTCTCCATCTCGGCCTGCGCCTGCTGGAGCGTCGCTCCGGGTTTCAGCCGCGCCATCACGCCATAGCTGTGGTTGGACCGCTGCTCGTCGGGCCCGAGCGCGAGCGGGAGCATCACGTCGAAACTCCCGAGGGATTTCATCGACGGGGGCAGAACGCCCACGACCGTGTAGCTGCCGCCGTCCAGCCCGAGGCTGGAGCCGAGCACACCCGGGTCCGAGCCGAATCGGCGCTGCCACAGGGCGTTGCTGATCAGCACGGCGCTGGCCGCGCCGGGCCGGTCCTCTTCGGGGAGAAAGCTCCTGCCGATCAGCGGTTGCACGCCGAGCACGGAGAGGTAGTTCCAGGTCAACCTTATGGCCTGCACCCGCTCGGGCTCGCCCCGCCCGGTGATGTTGAATCCATATTCCGGCAGCATGAAGCCGGCCGCCATATCCTCGAAAACGCGGTTCTGCTCCTTCCAATCGCCGAAATTCGGCCCGGACGCGGGAACTATTTTGAAGCCCTTTTGGAGGAACGTCTCCCACACCATCACCACCCGATCCGCGTCGCGAAACGGGAGGGGCCGCAGCAGGACGGC
Source organism: uncultured Acidobacteriota bacterium (assembly GCA_963773605.1). Taxonomy (GTDB): domain Bacteria; phylum Acidobacteriota; class UBA6911; order UBA6911; family UBA6911; genus CAVZBT01. Next base: position 190,073 of record CAVZBT010000012.1, on the reverse strand, counting down.
ATTGACGATGCTGAATATCGCGCTGTTCGGGCCGATGCCAAACGCCAGCACAAGGACGGCCACCGCGGTGAAACCCGGCGTCTTACCCAGCCGGCGAAAGGCAATCTTCAGGCCCTGGAAGAGATTCATACGTGCACCCCGTCGATCGATCATTGTTCGCTCGGGATAACGGAAAGCCGCCGCAAAATGTTTCATCTTCGTTCTCGAGTCTTTGCGTCTATTGGATGTTCTGGCAAAGCGCGAGCCCTTCTATGGGGACGCGGCCCGCATCTGGTCGCTGGCGGAGCGCGGAAGGATCGAGGCCCAAGTCTCGGTCATCAGCTTTAACAATGTTTACTATGTGGTGCGGAGGGCAGCGAACCGTTAGGCGGCAGAAAAGGCACTTCGTCTGATGCGAAGTGTGTTCACGGCCGTGCCGTTGAACGTGCAGGTGCTGAGTCAGGCGATCGACGCAGGATTCCGCGGCTTCGAGGATGCGATCCAGTTCCATTCGGCGGTGTACGCCGGTGCCGGCTGCCTGATTACGCGCGATGCGAACCACCTTCCCGCCACCGCGTTTCCGGTGCTTTCGCCGGCGCAGTTTCTCGCCTTGCCCTGATGCCTGTTTCCAGGACCGTTCGGTATGGAGTGCGGCGGCTCGACGCCGCTTTCCCGGGCGGCGCCTCGGCGCCGCCCTTCACCGCCGGAATCGCGGGATAGTGCACAGAACAACCTGGGGTGCGGCAGCTCACCTGAACTTTATACGCATCGGCGAAGGCGGCGCCCAGGCGCCGCCCACAAAGCGGCGTCGAGCCGCCGCACTCCAAATTGCGCTGTTTAACGAATCGGTGGACCCGGTCCACGCCTCGGCGCCGCACTCCGCGGACTGGACGCACCTTACAGTTCCAGGCTTTCCTGCCAGATGCGGGTGAAGTGGGGGTCGCCGGACGCGACCCGGGTGGCGGCGTGAACCTCGTTGCAGACAAGCAGGTCCACGGGCACAGGAATATTGAAGTACCGGTAGAATGCGCGGCTCCCCTCCAGAGGATCCAGTGGATCGTTGTCGCGCAGGACGATCAGGACATCGACGTCGCTCGTGCCAACCTGGTCTCCCCGCGCCATCGAGCCGAAGAGTCGGATCGAAGCGACTTCGGGATGCGCCCCACGGATGGTGGCGGCGATAACCCCAAGTGCCCGGAGAACCTCACTCCTGTCGAGGGAGATTGTCCTTACAGAACCCGATGATCTGATCTGCAGCATCGGTAGCCTCCGTCGCCTTTTGCCGGTTGAAGTAGTCTGCCGGCTTCCCTTCCGGAAAGCCGTTAGGGTAGCGAGCAGGGATGTAGTACGCGTCCAGCAGCTGAGCATGCAATAACAGTTGGCCCGGCACCTGCACGCCCTCGAGGCGATTCAGCATCGGGGTTATCGCGTGCCCCCACGCCGCCACGCCATGGTTCATCAGGAGCGCTTTGACCGCTTTTGCCGCCGCCTGCTGGGAGGTGAAACACGCCCATTCCCAGAACTCGTATTGAATGTCCAGCGCCGCCCGGCGCAGGTCGCGCTCCGCCTGCGCCAGCCAGTCCCTGTAGCGATTCATGTGCGTCACCGTGAAACCCAACAATACCACAGGACGGCACGCGCAAAGCAGGCGCCACGGAACCCACGGCGCGGCCGGCGGCCGCAACCCAAAATGTGGAGTGCGGCGGCTCGACGCCGCCAGCGCGGTCCCGCCTTGAAGGCGACCTGCTGTCCCCTCACGCCCACCAGGAGGTCGGTTCCTCGCTGTCCGATCCGCAGATTCTCGGGCACTCCGCCGTCGTACAGCGCCAGGATCGAGCCCGCCCTGCAACGGCCGTTCGAAGGCTGCCACTGCCGAAAATCGAAGCGCTGGGAGAAGCCCTCCGTAACCGTTCTGATTCTTCGCGTTGCTTAATCGAGGGGATCAATCCTTTGCAGTGCCTTGCTGGCTTTGGGCCCTGTTCCAGTCGGCCAGAAGTTCCTGTTGATGAAGAGTTGCCCACTCGATCACAAGACCGAGCGCGCGCGGTGGCAGCCTCCCGGCGAAAACCGACAGATTCGTGATATCTATAAGCGCCGTGCTATCAGCGTACTCGGCGTGGAAGTGAGGGGATTGTCGTCAGCGAAAAACATCTTGATTACCATGCCGAAAAACCGGCTGATCTCAGGCACGGGACGGCTCGTGCGTCAGTGATGGGAAAAGGTCCCAGGGCTTCTTGCCGGTCGCTCTGAGGTACAGGGAGTCCGGGCAGAGGTCGATCTCGGCTTCCCACTGCAGCTCGCCGGCCGGACCGATGCGCACTTTCTCAAAAAAACTTCGATCGGACCATGAGGAGAAGACGCCTTTACCGCGGCTATTGTGATTTTAACGTACTTCTGCACCAGGGAACCCAAAACAAGTCTGGACGCGGATCTTCACAGATCTGACCATCGATTTCGAGCGCCCCTTCCCCTGGGGACTCCATCCGCGAAAATCAGCGGAGATCCGCGTCCACTTTCTTGAAATATTGCGCCGGTCGGCAAAACTTCCGGGGCATGGGTGAGTTGCTCCATTCTCACACAACCAGCCTGCTGATCCAGGCGTTCTTCGACGTGTACAACAAGCTGGGCTACGGATTCCTGGAGCGGGTGTATGAGAATTCCATGGCGATCGCCGCGCGGAAGCTGGGGCTCCGGGTCGAGCAGCAGGTGCCGATCCGGGTCCATTACGACGGGGTGCTTGTCGGGGAGTATGCGGCCGACATCGTGGCCGACGGCGAAGTCATCGTGGAACTGAAGGCTGCTCGGATGCTGGCCGAGGAACACGAAGCGCAATTGCTGAACTATCTCAGGGCCACTCCTTACGAAGTCGGGCTGCTCCTGAATTTCGGTCCCAAACCGGAGTTCCGGCGGAGAGTGTTTGAAAACAGCCGCAAGGGTGGGTTCGCGTGGCTAAAAAAGGGGACGCGGATCTGCGCGGATCCCCGCGGATCTGAAATCACTCTTCCAACCTGCCTTGGAGTACAATGCCACCGCGGCCGCTTATGGGCGCTGACGGTCGCTGAACAACACATGCAGGGACAGGGGCTATGAAGAAGGCGCTTATTACGGGGATTACGGGGCAGGATGGGTCCTACCTGGCGGAGCGGCTGCTGCAGGCGGGATACGAGGTGCACGGGCTGATACGGCGGAGCAGTTCGTTCAACACGGGCAGGATCGATCACCTTTACAACGATCCGCAGATTTCCGGGAAGACCCTGTTCCTCCACTACGGCGACGTGACCGATACGAGCAATCTGAATCGCGCGCTCGAAAAAGTGGGGCCGGACGAAATCTACAACCTCGCGGCCCAGAGCCACGTCAAGGTGTCGTTCGAAGTCCCCGAGTACACCGCGGAGGTCAGCGCGCTCGGCACGCTGCGGTTTCTGGACGCGATCCGCGAGACCGGCCTCAAGACGAAGTTCTACCAGGCCTCCACGAGCGAGCTGTACGGCAAGGCGCAGGAGTTCCCGCAGAACGAGAAGACGCCCTTCTACCCGCGCAGCCCCTACGGCGTCGCCAAGCTCTACGGCTTCTGGATCATCGTCAACTACCGCGAAGCCTATGGCCTCTTTGCCTGCAACGGCATCCTGTTCAACCACGAGTCGCCCCGCCGCGGCGAAACCTTCGTCACCCGCAAGATCACGCTGGGGGCGGCGCGCATCGCCCTGGGGCTGCAGGACCGCGTGGTGCTGGGCAACCTGAACGCGAAACGGGACTGGGGTTACGCCCCCGAGTACGTCGAGGGGATGTGGCGCATCCTGCAGCAGGACGAGCCGGACGACTACGTGCTCGCGACCGGGGAGACCCACACCGTCCGCGAGTTCGCCGAACTCGCCTTCCGGGAGCTGGGGATCGAGCTCGAGTGGCAGGGCGAAGGGGACCGGGAAAAGGGTGTGTCCGGCACCGATGGGCGCGTGCTCGTGGAGGTCGACCCGAAATACTACCGTCCCACGGAAGTCGAAGTCCTGGTCGGCGACCCCTCGAAGGCCGCGGACAGGCTGGGCTGGCGGGCAAAGACCACCCTTCCTGAACTCGTGCGCGTCATGGTCAAGGCCGATCTGGAACGGGTTCAGCGGCGCGCGAAGGCGGGGAGGTAGCGGGTGAGAGCCTGGAAGGATGAAACGGTCATCGTGACCGGAGGGGCCGGCTTTCTCGGCCGCGCCCTGGTGTGGCAGTTGCTCCAGAAGGAATGCCGCGGCATCGTGGTGCCGCAGATCGAGGAATACGACCTGCGCGGCGAAACCGACATCCGGCGGCTGTACGAGGGCTCCCACGCGACGCTGGTCATCCACCTCGCCGCCGTCGTCGGCGGCATCGGGGCGAACCGGGAGAACCCGGGCCGGTTCTTCTACGACAACGCCATCATGGGCATCCAGCTGATGGAGTTTGCCCGCCAGTACCAGGTCGGGAAATTCGTCGCCGTCGGCACCATCTGCGCCTACCCCAAGTTCACGCCCGTGCCTTTCAGGGAGGAGGATCTCTGGAACGGCTACCCCGAGGAGACCAACGCGCCCTACGGGCTGGCCAAGAAGATGCTGCTGGTGCAGGCCCAGGCGTATCGGCAGCAGTACGGCTTCAACGCCATCTACCTGCTGCCGGTCAACCTCTACGGGCCGGGCGACAACTTCGATCCGGCGTCCTCGCACGTGATCCCGGCGCTGATCCGCAAGTGCGTCGAGGCGCAGGAGCGGGGCGAGCAGGAGATCGTGGTCTGGGGCGACGGCAAGGCGACGCGGGAGTTCCTGTATGTGGAAGACGCCGCGGAAGGGATCCTGCTGGCGGCCGAGAACTACGACGGGCCGGAGCCGGTCAACATCGGGGCCGGGTTCGAGATCTCGATCGGGGACCTGGTCCAGCTCATCGCGCGGCTGACCGGGTTTCGCGGTGCGATCCGGTTCGATGAGACCAGAGCCGTCGGGGCAGCCGCGGCGCATGCTGGACACGTCCCGGGCGCGCGCCCGGTTCGGCTTCGCGGCCCAAACCACCCTGGAGGAGGGACTGCGCAAAACGATCGATTGGTACAAAAAGGCGAAATGAATAATATGGAGTGCGGTGCCTCGGCACCGCTGTCGCCGTTGCACTGCACCGGTAGGTGTGTGCCCAAGGTCGGCGCCTAGGCGCCGACCCCAAAGCGGCGTCAAGTCGTCGGGTCCGCCGCCGGCACCAGCGCCTGCTGGTGCCGGAAGCCCGACTGTTCTTTTCGTTCTATTACTTCTTCAGAAACTTCAATGCGTTGTCCCGATACATTTTCTTCAGGGTAGCATCGTTAAGCCCTACGCCGGAGAGAGCAAATCGCGTATTGGCCACATCCCACGCGTAGAAGTGTTCGTCGAGCGACTCCCAGATATGGAATGAATTCCGATACATGGGCAGGCTGTAACCCTGGTCGGTACCCCACACCAGGCGGTCGGCGTACTTCTCCATGAACTGCTTCGTGAACCTGGGGATAGCCGCGACGTAAGATTCTCGCTGGGATACGTCGGAATACAGGTTGGGATACTTATCAAACATTCTTCCAAGCTGATTCAGATCGTAGGTCCGGTTCATGAAATGGCAGGCGACGAAAGTCGTGCGCGGATGCTTTTTCAGGGCGTTTTCCAGGCAAGTTCCCAATTGTTCGAGGTTCAAAATATCCGGCTTGTTGTCGAGCCGGAAATGGAAGGCCTCGAATAACAGGTCATTGTGTGCGTCCATCGGTTCGTACATCCATTTCGGATCTCCCATGTGGACGTTGATGGGCAGCTTGAGTTCGGCAAGTTTGTCCAGAATAGGATCCATGCGCGCGTCGTCGATGTGCATGGGCGGGGTTGAGCGATATCCGGCCCCCTTATCGCTGATCTCGCCGACGCCCTTGGCGCCGAGCTTCACGCATCTTTCCAGTTCAGCGATGGTCGAAGTCGGGACGGAGCCCGAAAAGTCGAACCCGCACCACAATTCGATGCGATCGGGGTATTTTCCGAAAACGGCCGCCATGTCATCGAATCCCTTCCCGGTACCGCAGAAGAGAATGGTCTTTTGAACGTTACACGCGTCCATGTTCTTCAACAGCTCGGCAGCGGCCTTATTCAAATCGCCGCCGCCTCGGGGGGCGTGCATGTGCATGTCAATGGCCGGATACTTGGCCTTCAGAACCTGCGTCTGGGGCGTCTTGAAAATGGATTGCGGTGTGTAATCCTTCAGAAGCAGCGTGTCCTGTAATCCCGGCTGCCTGAATTGACGTTGCTGCGCCTGCGAAACAAGGATGATCACAGAACACAACAATGAGAATAGTAAACTCTTCCACAGTAGTTTTTTCATAGGTTATCCCATCACGTTAAATTAAGCGCACATCTGGAACCAACGCGCGCACCCGTGCGCATGAGGACCTGAAACAACCGCTCATTCTTCCTATCCCTCACATTTGTTGTCAAGCAAAATTCCTGGAGATTCTTGGAGCTCTTAGAGCCTTCGAGGTTAACCTCTAAGACTCAAAGTGCTCTAAGAATCTCTAAGCAAAAACATGTTGTACTTTTTTGTTGGATTGTATAACGAACACGGAGGGGTGGCGATCACCAATCCCTCGAATGGCACCACGGTGTGCCTTCGGTGTCCTATCCAAGGTGCCGATACAGGAGCCTCCCCGCCAGTGAGAAGGCAGCGTCCGGCAGCAGTGACACGATTCTTCCCGCGAGATGCTCCTTACACCCCGCGCCTCCGAGTTGCCCGTCGGCTGGATACCGCAGGTAGGTTAAGACGGAGCTTGCAGCGCCCCAGCGCGACTTGAAATCGATGAGCCCGTGCTGGTCGCAATCGGAGCGCCCCATGTCCAGCCACTCGACCCCCTGCGATTTGGCTTCCTCGATCATGCGCCAGAAAAGCAGCTGGGTGCCGCCGTGTCGGCTGTAGCGTTCGTCGCTGCACCCGTACTTGAAGGTGACGGTATTGCGGTGCCGCAGCGTGACGATGGCCGCGATGGGCCGCTCGCCGACAGACGCGACGCGAACCGTCATCCGGTCGCCCAGGCAACCTGCAAGATTGCGGAACCATGAGAAGGGCTGTGGCGGCAGCCTGTGCCGCCGGCGTGTCTGGAGCTGGAGGGCGTAGAACTTGTGCAGGAGAGGACCCGAGCGCCCTTCCTCACAGGTCACGCCGTCACGTTCGGCGCGGCGAATCTTGCGGACCACGCAATCCTTGTGCAACCAGGACCTGATTGTGTCGAGCGAAGGGCGCAGGTCGAGGAGATGAAAGCAGAACTTCCTGGACGGGGAGAACGCCCCGGTGGAGAGTAGCGGGTCCAGGGGGCGAAGCTCGACGAACTTCCACTTCCCGCGCTCCCCGATCTCCCCCAGGGACGCCAGCAGAAGCTGCAGGCTCTCCGGCGCATCCACGAGCGGCTGGCAATGATCGGAGAACGGAAGCGAGACCAGCCGGTTCCCGGTCAGCCCGCTCCTCACCCGGCAGAACACGATCGCATTCGCGAGTTCCTCGCCGGGGGGGCTGGTGGTGACCGCCGCCGCCTCGAAGCCGTAGGTGAGCTCGAGTGCCCCAAGCCACGCGCGGCTGTGGAAGATCGACGATGCCGGGTGGCGCTCGACGAACGAGGGCCAGCGCGGATCGGTCTGCGTCGCGACAAGGTAGCATTTCAAAGTGCCTGCCATTCTACGTTTTTTTCCGGGTCCTTCCGTGCCCTCCGTGGCAGGTTTTTTTGTTGTCCCACCCACGGCTCCGCTCAAGGACAACGACCGCCGGCAGTGTCGCCCCTCATTGTCGTATCGCAACGCAACCGCACTGACCGGCGCCGTGGCAACGACCTCGCGTATCCCCTGGAATTCGGAGTTAGGCGCGCCCGAACCAGTCCCTCTCCGAGAAGAACTTTGCCACGTGCCCCAGGCGCGGCAAACTGATGCCGACGGAGTCGACGATGTTCCCGGAGCTGTCGCGCATGCCGCTCGCGGTGTAGTCCGCAAATGCGGGCAGCGGCAACGCGAGCACGGCCAGTATCAACACGGAGGGAACGACTACTGACGCGCGCAACATCGGTGATGGCATACGCCGTTTCCTAGGCTGCTGAGCGCATCCATTTTAAAGAAAACGGGCGCGCATTGCACCGACAACGACTCGCACGGACTCCACGGAACGGCGCACCTGTCGGCCGCAGCAGGGCGGTAATGGCCCGGGCGGCACGGCAGGCTCTCGCAGCAATCAGGCCCAGACCTGCAGCGTCTCTCGCAGGACACTTGACGTATTCCTCCTAACCCGATACAGTATCCTACTGTGAGTAGCATATACTGGAGGATAAATGAAGAACAAAATATCTGTAACCGTGGAACGGTCACTTCTCGAGTTTCTGGACTCGTTGCCGGGTGACTCGCGGTCCCAGAAGATAGAGAAAGCGCTGCTGCAACTGAAGAAGGTGATGGCAGAGAGGGAGCTGCGCAGTCTGCTTGGAGGCGGCCGCGAGGACGACTCGGAACGCGTGGAACGGGAGGCATGGGAGAGCACGTTTGCGGAGGCCATGTGGAACGAATAGCCCGCGCTGACGTGTGGACCGTCGAACCGATGGGCTTTCCGAAGCCGCGTCCTGCGGTTGTAGTCAGCATCGACCCCATCAACGATTTGTGCCCCGATGTGCTGCTTGTTCCGTTGACGACGAAGCCCGGCCCACTGAGAGTTGGGATCTCGGACTCCTCACAGGCCACAGGATTGAAAGAGACGAGCTACGCCAAATGCGAATCAGTGGGCCCGGTCCACAAAAGCCGGCTGAAAGCGAGGATCGGCCGCATATCGAGAGCAAACCTGCGGGAGATCGAAGAAGGGCTCAAGCGGGTGCTTGGCCTCTCATAGGAAACCTCGGCCTGGGCAGCCTGGCGTCGAAGGAAAGAGCAATCGCCGCACGGACCGGCTGAAGGTTTTGTATTAGCACCCCCTTATAAGATCCGCCTCGAGTCGATGACGCCCCCCACTTTCGCGATTCTTCTTAGAGGTTAACTCGAAGGCTCCAAGAGCTCTAAGAATCTCCAAGTAAGAAAATGTTATACTTTTGTCGGGGATTGTATAACGAACACGGAGGGGTGAGCATGACAGTCCTGAAACTGTATTGCCTACACGACCATCTGTGGCATCGCACTATCAAACGGTCGCTCGCTCAAACGCCAAACGCGAAGGAGCAGGCTGGAAAGCCTGCTCCGCACTGACTTGTTGGGGTGTACACTCATTAGAAACCGAATAACGCTAATACTTGACCATCCGGCGTCCCAAAATGAGGACAATCAGGCTCATGCCGAGCATGATCACCGTGAGACCACCGTCAGGAACAGTGGCTTGGTACCCAGGGCCACTATTATCCAAGACCTTTATATACCAACCGCCACCAGGGGCAGGATCCCAACCGGTACCTCCTTGCCTGCCAATCAGGTATTCCCGGTTTAGGATTGGGGTCGCACCTGTCGTGTCCCATTTCTGGGTGAGAAATAGAGCGTCCGCAAGATCACCTGCACCCGTCGTGGTAACGCCGAAGATCTGGTTTATGCCAGCGGAACCGTCCAAAATCGCCATTGTGGCGTTCGCGCTTGTCACGCTCCAATTCGCGTCGGTTTCTGTCACGGTCCAAGTAGGACCTCCTCCCAAAAGGAACAGCTGCACGTGATCGTAAGGTGCCCCCGCGGTAAGAAAGTTCCACGCTTGTCCCCACGAACCGATTTCCATGGGGCCCACGGCGATCACGTCGGCCCTTGCCGCAGGCGCGAATAGAGCGGAAACAACCACGAAAAGTGCGATATAGCCAATGTATTTCTTCATGGCTTTTCTCATCAGCATGACCTCCCGACATTCTCAAGATGGATTCGATTGACGTTGCTCCTTTCTCAACAAGGCAATTTCTGTTCCAAACTGTCGGTTTGCTATATCGGGCTTAATCATGACCCGATAACTGTCAGATTCAATGGCTTAGTTCATTCAATCCGATACTTCCGCTTACCTAGAGGAGGCGCTCCTTATTTCGACTGTCCATTTAGGAACTGAATCGAATTCCGGCGGTGATCTTGAATGCAAGTCTCAAAGTGCTACTTAAATGATAATTATTCACGGGTTATCAGAGCGGATACCGAAAGGTACGATTTGTGCGGTTTTTGGACACTTGCCGGACGTCTTGCCCTTCGCCAACCGTCTGCGCAGCAGGGTCAGGCACCGGTAACGAATAAAGGTATCAACCAGAGCGAGAGAGCGTGTACAAGGTTAAGTTATGACGACGCTCTCGGGCCTGCACGCTAAGCTAGCTGCACTGTGGCCCTTCCTGGATGAGCGGACGCGACGACTATGCGCCCCGAACGAAGCCAAGATATTGGGATATGGCGGCGTGTCGAAGGTTCACCGCGCCTGTGGGCTTTCGAGGAAGGCCATCGCGCTGGGTTGGCGGGAACTTCGGGAAAGTACTGTCCTTCCCGAGGGTCGTATCCGGAGATGGGGTGCCGGGTACAACAAAGTAGCTAGTGCCGGCGTGGGGCCTCGGTACGGACCAGGGCTAAAATAAACGAGCAGCGGTAAGAGCGGCCCATGGAAAATCCCGGAGGGTACTACGGAGAAAACGCTAGTTCTTCCACCGACCAGCGAGCAGGACGCCAGTGGCAATGCCAAGACCGATAAGCAGAGGGAGGGAGGGCTCAGGGACCTGAGTGGGTTGGAAATCACCGACCAGCCACAACCTGCTATCTGGTTCATCCTTTTTCGACGTCCAACTCGTGCCGGCTAACGACCCACCGGTCGGATCGGCGAGCATGTAGTGCAGGTTTGTCACGTGCCAGCCAGGCAGCTCGAAACTGATGTGTGACAGGTCGCTGAGCGCAATCGTGTCGTTCTTTTCACCATTCTTAAGGGTAATGAACAGTGACTTCGGTGAGGTATACTGCCCAACCGGATCTGTGAAATTGAGAGTCATGTTCCAGTTCACTGCGAAGTTCACCAAGTCATTGCTTTGCCCTAGGTTATCATTGTCGTCCCAGATTATTGTCGCGAGATCAACATCCAACCCACCTTGAGTCTGGTAGTCTTGGTCGATAATGTTTTCCCCGAGGCGAGATCCCGCCGTGGTTCCTGAGCTTGGAAATCCCGCGAGGAGCGTTGATGTGGCATTGCCGGGACCGCTCCAACTCACGCCAATCGCGCCACTGGCACTGTAACTGTAGCAAGGATTCGTAGAAACGCATTCCAATGAGCCGGTTGCGTAACCGGTGATTGGGCCTGCGGTCGCGAATGCCGGTACCACCAACAGTGTGGCAACCAGAGCTGATAGCCTCAGCGCGATCACACGGTTTCTCAATTCAAGATTCAGGACAAGATTCACGCAGGTTCTCCTCTCTGTCACCCGCTGTCCGATTTAGAGGATATCTGATTTTGGTTGCTGTCCTCATGAATGTAGCTTCTCCTTCTCATCATTCGGCATACCCCGGACACGTCGGTTTTAGGCAACATCCATGCCAATGCTTCCAATTCAAGGTTTGGAAATGATCTTCAGCTAAACCTATGACCGAAAAGGAGCATGCGACTTGGCAGGAAACGGATTCGAATCCTAACGGCAAAGCATCTCCAGAAATCGACCGGAGTCCGTACAAGCTCGTTCGAGTTCAACATATACTCCCCCATAACTCATTGACATAAAATGGCTAATAGTATTCATGACCTGAATCTAGTGAACGTCGCCTGTTCAGACACTCTGCACTCAGATTCCTGTTAGCGGGCTGTTAGTTAGTTTCTGTCGCGAAACGCCTCAAAACGTGCGTCATTGCTGCGATTTGGGGCCTGCTCCAGGTCATTCAAGTACAGAACCGGGCTGAGATGAGCGCAATGGCACAGGGGATGGCACAGGATTGCGAGTTTATCAGTGCTGAACAGACACGTCTCCATCAATGAGTGCGCCAATCACTCTTCGATAAGCCTGTGCGGCTCGTCGGCGGCGGCGTTTCTGCTTCTCGATCAGCAATCGGGCAATGACCATGAGGTTATTCGCAAGGACGGCCGCGCCAACAAGCAGTTCGAATCGCTCGCGCCCCTCCGCGAGGCAACGTTTCATCCCACGGCCGCGAAACAGCACGGAGATGCGCCCCTCGAGATGCGCCCCTCGATCCCGGCGCGGAAACGCTGACCATCTTTGAACGTTGAGCTTTTCTCGTAGGATGCCTGCGCAGGCGATTTTTTTCCGCCACGCTGAGGGATGCACACGAGTTCGACGCCGGATTCCTTACACTGCCGGATATTGTGGTGGCTGTAAAATCCCCGATCGGCACTGTACACGCTCGGTGCCTCGCCGAAGGTTTCCTGGTGACGCTTCAGGGAGCATTCGACGTGGCCCTCATCCGTGGGGTTCCCGTCGAGTACAACGCCTCAAGCGGTCCGACGATTCGAGGCAGGAATGACCGCTCACATCCTCGCTGCGATCGACTTAAACACGACAACCCTCGATCAATCCGCCGTCTCCGCCCTGTACCAACGCGCGGCGGAACAGCACGTCAATCAGCGAATACCGCGAGGCGTCCGAACTAGCCGATCTCAGGGCTCTGCCAGGAAAGCGCGCGTTGAGTGCTTGGGCGGGCGTACACAGTCCTGCCAGTTGAGAGTAATCCCATAACATCAACCCTGGCAGTGAATAGCTATCGGAGAGGCGGGCGGCGATGGGATTCTGTCCGAGAATCGGACACTTCTGAGAACTACTCGATCTTGATGCGAAGGTTCGAAACTCGGAGCATTTTCCACGATGATATCGGGTATTCTCTGTGTTCTCTACTGGATATCAGGTTTGGGGCCTCGAATCGGCGGATCATGACAAGAGTCTGGCACGCTGGTTGCTCTCGAGTACTGCAGTGCTCGTCGACTAAGTGGAGCAGCAGTTGGGAGCTTACGAGCTGGAGTAGCCAATCATGAGAAAGAGCTGGGTCCTCGGAGTGCTGGTGTTGATGGTGGTGCCGAGCCTCATGGCCGATCCGATCTATGTTAGGGTCTATCAAGACACATCTAACTTCAGCAATGGCAACGGTGGCGAATTCAGGGCTATCGTGCAGACCGGAAACGATCCCAGTGCTGGCTATGTCGATCCGTTCACTGAAGAACGTCCTGAGCGGAGGGGGTTTCCAGGTTTTCTGCATTGAGGAAACCGAGACATTCAGCCCAGGGACGGAGTATCAAGCTTTTGTCAGCGACAAAGCGGTCTTCGGTGCGGGTGGAGCGCTTAATGGGTCCGACATACTCTCACAGGGGACGGCGTATCTTTACAGCTTGTTCGTGCGGGGAACCCTCCCTGGCTACACTTACACCACGGGTATCAACCGGGTCCAGTCGGCAGGTCTGCTGCAACAGGCTATCTGGTACCTCGAGGGTGAAGCGGGCGCGTCATTGTCGGCAGCTTACCAGGCGTTGCTGATAAACAGGTTCGGAAGTGTTGCCAACGCCAAGGCAGACATCACAAGTACCGCGCAATTCGGCGTGGGAGTCATGCAGCTCTGGGACAAGGGCCAAGTCGGTGTCAACGGTTATCAGCATCAGGACATGCTGGTGAGCGTGCCCGATGGTGGGTTGACGGTGATTCTGCTCGGCGTCGCCGTAGCTTGTCTGGTTTTGATCTCGCGGCGGATGAGCTAGTTCCCTGTTCGTGTCATTGGGAATCCCGGGGAAAGGGGCAGCCAATGCGGCTGCCCTTGCTTTTTGAACTCCATGTGCCTACCTTGGATGTGGGGAGCCGAAGTCTTGGGACTCCAATGCCGGGACTTAGCGGCCTTTCAGGCTTTCGACCGCAAAGCCGCACCTTCTACGATCATGTTCCCTACGATTATGTTCCCCTCTCATGGCGAAGAATCAGAGTCAATCCCCGGGTATACCAGCCAGAGTACTTGTTGTCGAATCGGGCTTTTCGTTCGGACGGATGAGCACCCACTGCTGTTCCACATTTTTGGGAGGCTAGGCGCGACAGCCCCCCAAAGCTGGCCGTCTACCCATTTCCTGAACCCTCCCAATGGCTATCCGTCCGGTGAACCCGTGAACCCATCGTCCCCAGTAAACTTGGCATGTGATACTCCGCGGCGAATGACGCACGTGTGCGTTTGAGCACATGTTTGCAGCGATTTCCAGGAGTTGCGTATTTATGAGCCGGAAAGCGGTAGAGGGGAGAAGAGACGCCGGCGGGAGAGAACGATACGATGAAACAGCAGGCGCTGATGTCGAAGGCGCTGCAGACTGATGACATCCCCGTTAACGTACCGGACCATTCCACTGCCCCGCGCCCGGAATGGCACGATCTGGACCTACGTCGGCGATCCAGACCACCCCTATACGGTGTGCGACTACACGCCGACGCCCAGCCGTGAGCAAGCGCATCGGGTCGGAAGACTGCGGTTCGAAGTGTTTTCGGCGAACGTTCGCCCAGGATGCCGCTTCGACGAACTTCCGCTCGCGATTACTGCCGGCGAGCTTGTACCCTGTTCCCGGGTTCAGTTTCAACTCCAGCGCGGGCGCCCCCTGTTGCCCCGGATTCTCCTTTCCAATCCCCAAAGACAGAGAAGCACAACCCCAAACGGAACGAGCGAGAGGACGAAAAAGATCGGGCCGCCCTTGTGATGAATCGGCGAATGGATATACGATGGATCGACTCGGACGCACAGCACTGCAAGGACGAGAATGCGAACCGCGTTCCGGGCGATCCCCAAGGGAATTACGATCGAGGCGAGAACCCCCCGCGTCCAGACCCTCCGCAGGAACAGGTCGCCTGCGACGAGCGAACTAAGGAAAAGAACGAGCGTCGAACGGATTCCGCTGCACTCCTGTCCGACGCTTAGTGCAATCCGGGGCATGTGGAAGTCCATGCCTGATCTGTTCATCGGAATGCCTGACAGGCCGATGAGTCTGTACGACAACTCCGCTGACGCATGCTGCAGAGCTGTCTCCAGCGATTGCACGACCGCCCAAGGAATAGGCGCCATAAAAACCAGGAACAGCGCCGGGAATGCCATCCCGCGCATTGTCCGCGTACCCAGGAGAAGGAATCCGCCGCTCCAGAGCAGGCAACAGAAAGAAAGCATCTCGGCCGCGAGGACATCTGCCGACCCTGCGACGCCGCCTACCGGGGCACCCCGCCAAGCCACAACGATCAATCCCAGACCTGCCGCGGCGAAGAGAGCAGCCGGCCAGCGAGCCCCCCCCGCCGTCTGGGCCAGCCCCTTCCAGCGAACCCACGCCAGGTAGCCGGAGATGAATGGCACAAGCAGCACGTAGGAGAACAGGTCTGAGTCAATTGCGAACACTGCCATGTCGCCGAACGGTCTCGCAAAACACGCCGCCAGCAGAGCCGCAAACGCCAAGAACCACCCAGGCTTCGTCGGAGCATCTGCAGAATCCGGCAATTGCCGGAGTAGATCTTCCATCATGTTTAGGGGCTTCTCAGACTCGAAGACTCCAAGACTCAACGGGAAGGCTTAGCTGGGGAGTTGGAGGATTTTGCGGGCTTCGGCGGCACCCGGAAACGACGGACTGAGTTCGAGCGATTTTCTCAGCGTCTGCTTTGCCAGAATAAGGTCGCCTTTGGCGTAATAAGTCATTCCGAGGTGAAAATAGTGTTCTGCCCTGGGCTGTTTTCGATTGTTGACGCTGAACAAAAGCTGGTCCACGGCCAGCGTGTAGTTCTTCATCTTGTAGTAGATCCAACCCAGTGTGTCAGCGACTTCGGGATCCTCGGGGACCTTCTTCCTGGCGGCCTTTGCCAGTGACAAGGCCTCCTCCAGGTTCGAATTGTTCTCACAAAGCAACCAGGCGAGGTTGTTGGCGGCGACCGGATTTTCGGAATCCAACTCGAGCGCCTTTCGATAATTGGCGATCGCGCCCGGAGTATCCTTCCCGACCTGCAGGTAATAAGCCTTTAACAGGTAAGCCGGCCCCAGCTTGCCGTTCTTCGCAATCAGCTGGTCCACGTCCTTCAGGGCCTGCGGCACATTGTTACGCTGCATGTTCAGCTGAGCCAGCAAAATGTAGGTCTGGTAATTCTGCGGATTGAGCTCGATCGCTTTTCGAAATTCGCGCTCTGCAGCGGACATGTCTCCCTTCGCAAGGAACACCTGGCCGCGGATCCGGTGGATTTCGTCCTGGGATGAACCCGGCATCGTTGCGAGCCGGTCCAGTTCCGCCAGCGCGGCGTCGAACTGCTTGCCTTTGGTGTAGCTGTAAACGATGTCGTTGATTGCGGGGCCGTAATCCGGCTTGAGCTCCACAGCCTTGCGGAAATGGGAGAGCGCCGACTTGGAATCCCCCTGCATGACTTCCACCATGCCCAGCCGATGCCAGTAGGCTGGACTCCGGGGCTGCATCTCACACAGCCTCAGCTAATCTCTCTTGGCATCATCGAGCTTTCCCGCATGCGCAGCGCTTCGGCCCGCGCCCCGATCGCATCCTCGTTGTTTGGCATCAGGGCCAGCACTTCCTGCGCCTGCTGCAGGGCATCCTGGGGCTTCTGCCGCATGGCCAGCAGTTTGGCGAGGGCTCCGCGGGCCGGCATATAGTTTCTGTCGCGCTGGAGAACCTCCTCAAGGGTGCTCTGGCAATCATCCAGGTCCCCCCGCATCAGCTGGAGATTGGCCTTTTCGAGATACGCGGGTGACAGCGAAGGCATCAGTTTGATGGCAGTCTCAAACTCCGTCAGCGCCTTGTCGAATTCCTTCCGGCGGCGCAGTATCTTCCCCTGCAGGTAATGGGCCTGACCGTCGTTCTTGTTGGACGTCAGGACTGCCCTGACCTGTTCCTCCGCCTTCGCGTCATTCTTCTGCTCAAGGTACAATTCGGCGAGGCGCAGCAGCACCTGGCGGTCCCCGGGGCTCATCTTCAGTAGGTCAGCGAAGACATTCATCCCCTGTTGGGTGTCTCCGGTTTGGAGATAGAAGGTCCCCAGAGCCCAGCGCGGCTCTCGAGCTTCCGGTTTCCGCTTGATGGCCTCCCGGAAAACGTTCTCCGCCTCGGCGGGCTTTTTCGCCAAGAGATAGAACCGCGACAACATGCTGAGGCTGTTCGGATTGGTCGGGGCAAGGTCGAAGGCTTTCTTCAGGGAGTTTCTCGACTTCCTGCAATTTCCCGTTGCGCCATAAAAAGCGCCGCGGACAGGTAAGCCTGGGTCGATTCGGGGTGTTGCTGGATCGCTTTCTTGAAGGTGGTTTCCGCCTTCGCCGGATCGTTCTTGCGGAATTGAACGGCTCCGAGGTTCAACATGGCTTTCAGGTTTGTCGGGTCCAGCGACATCGCCTTTTCGAACTGCGTGATGGCGTTGTCGACGTCGTTCTGGCCGGAAAACGCATTGCCCAGAAGGACAAGCGCTTCGACGTTTGATGGCTCGACCTTGAGGGCCTCCTCCGCCATCTGCTGCGCCTGCTTGAACACATCGGGATTTGTGATTCCCGCGGCCACCATATAGTCGCCCAGCTTGAGCCTGGCCTCGACGTTCTTGCCGTCGAGCTTGATGACCTGCTGATAGAGGCCGATCGCGTTCTGGTGATTGCCGAGCTGCTGGAAGGCTTTCGCCATGCCGAGGTAGCTGGGGATGTGGCCGCCATCCTTCTGCAGGGCGTTGCGGTACTGGATGGTGGCTTCATCGTATTTGCCGGCCTTGTAATAGTTCTCCGCGCTGGTGAAGTACTTGTCGCGGGCCACCTTTGGGTCGCGGCTACAGCCGGTCAGGAGAAGAGCGCAAATACCAAGAGAATGCGTCTATACATCGAGGTCACCTCTAAGGCTCAAAGGGTTCTAAGAATCCGAAGCTTAACTTATTTTCGGGAGATCCCAAGTCTTTCGATCAACTCGTAAAGGGAAGACCGGCCGATCTGGAGCTCGTCGGCGCAGCGCGTCAGGTTGCCGCGGTTCCGGGCGATCGCGCGTTCGATCAGATCCCGCTCGATCGCTTCGCGCGCCTTGTTCAGTCCCATCGCCTCGTATTCGGCGAAGTGGCCCGTCCAGCGACAGGTCCTGCGGGCGATCTGCTTGCCTCCACCATGATCACGGCCCGTCTCAGCCGGTTTTCCAGCTCGCGCACATTCCCTGGCCACGGGTAGGCCTCCATGGCCTCCAGCGCTTTTTTGCTGAAGCTCAGCGTCTTCTTGTACTCCGCCGCGATGCGCTGGAGCAGCGCCTCGGCCAGCACGCGACGTCGCCGTTCCGGTCCCGCAGCGGCGGCATGGATGATCGTAACGACCCCGATGCGGTAATACAGGTCTTCGCGGAATTGGCCCTCCGCCATCGCCTTCTGCAGATCGGCATTCGTCGCGCAGATCACCCGCGCATCCACGTTGATCGGCCTGCGCCCGCCGACTCGCTCGATCACGTGGTCCTGGAGGAAGCGCAGGAGCTTGACCTGGAGCGACGGCGGGATTTCGCCGATCTCATCCAGAAACAGCGTGCCCTGCTGCGCCGTCTCGAGCCGGCCCTGCCGCTGCGTGTGGGCGCCGGTGAACGAGCCCTTCTCGTGGCCGAACAGCTCGCTTTCGAGCAGTTCTCCGGGAATGGCGCCGCAGTTGATCGCGACGAAGGGCCGTTTCCGGCGCGCTCGAGCTGATGGATGGCGCGGGCCGCCAGCTCCTTCCCGGTCCCGCTCTCGCCGAGATGAGCACCGGGGCGTCCGTGCGCGCCACCTTCCGGATGTCTTCGAAGACCGCCTGCATCCTCGGGCTGCTCCCGAGCATGCCCTCGAACGACCCGGCCGGGACGTCCTTCAGCACTCGCGGTTCTCGCACTCGAGTTGGCAGACGGATGGGCGCGGCGATCACGACCTTGAGCGCCTCGATATCGACCGGCTTGCAGAAGAAGTCGTAGGCGCCCTGGCCGATGGCGCTGCAGGGCGTTCGCCTGCTCATCCTGGCCGGTGATGACGATGACCTTCGCGAGCGGATCGGCCTGCAGCATCTCGGCGAGGTGCGGAAACCTCTCGGTGGTGTCGCCGGCGGAAGGGGGCAGCCCGAGGTCGAGGGTCACGACACCCGGGTGCTCCTTCTTGAGGATCTCGAGGGCCGACAGGCGGTCCTCGGCCAGAAAGACTTCGTACTGCGCGGCCAGGGCCCACTTCATCTGGTCGCGCACAAAATCATCATCCTCGATAATCAGGACTTTTTGGGGGGGCATTTAGAAAACCTCTAAGACTCGAAGAGCTCTAAGAATCTCGAAGGAAATAGAATGCCGGGGCGCGAAACTACATCGGTGTGCATACGCTATATCAAACTACTGGTCGCGAGGAGGCACTGGCTCGTGCGGTGGTCGACTGCGCCTACAAGGTGCACACCAACCTCGGCCCGGGGCTCCTGGAGGCGGTGTATGAGCGGTGCTTCTGCTACGAACTGCATCAGCGCGGCATTCCCTACCATCGCCAGATCGCCGTTCCGCTCGTATATCAAGGGACACGGTTGGAGTGGGGTGTCAGGCTCGACGTGCTGGTCGACAACCGAGTCGTCTGCGAACTGAAGGCGGTTGAGGCGATGAGCCCGGTCTTCCTCGCTCAGATCCTGACCCAGCTGAAGCTGGTCGACCTCCACCTCGGCTTCCTCATCAACTTCAACGTGGCCCGAATCAAGGATGGGATACGGCGTGTGATCCGTTAGCTTCGAGATTCTTCGAGCTCTTCGAGCCTTCGAGGTTAGCTAAAATGACTCTAAACGTAGTGCCCTTCCCTTCCTCGCTGATCACCTCGATGTGCCCTTGATGCGCCTCGACAATCATCTTGCTGTGAAACAACCCGATCCCCATCCCCCGCTTCTTGGTGCTCCTGAAAGGCCGGAAAAGGCGACTGCTCGACAAACTCCCGCGACATGCCGCACCCGTTATCCGTCACCGAGATCACCAGCGTGCTTTTCGGTCGCCGCAGTCGCCACCCGGATATCTTCCCCTGCCCGTTCACCGCCTCATACGCGTTCAAGACCAGATTGGTCAGCACCTTCTGGATCTGCTCCGGGTCCACCGCGATCCTGGGGCAGCGGCCGCAGGTTGCGCTCGAGCGGCACTTTCATCCCCGGCGTAGAGCCCGTCCAGGGTCCTTGCCACCAGCTCGTTCACGTCGGTATCGACCGGGCTCAATCTCGATCTTCCGCTTCATCGACGACAACCGCTCGCAGGTCGCCTCGATCTTCCCGAGGCTTTCGGCGATGAGCCTGAGCGCATCCGCGCGGAACTCCGGGTTGTCGAAGTACACCGGCAGGTTCTGCATGGTGAGCGACAGCCGCGAAGCCAGGTTCTTCAGGTCATGCACGAAGAAGGTCGCAGCACTCTGGAAGGCTTCGATCTCCTGCGCCTGCCGCAGCCTCTCCGACAGCCGTAACTGCAGCACCCGGGCCGCCAGCTGGGAGGCGTAGGCGTTGAGCAGGTCCTGGTCCTCGGCTGAGAGCGGCGCCTTCCCCACGCGGTCGTCGTTGAGCGTGAAGATGCCGACCAGCTGCCCGCCGGTCTGCACCGGGACCACGTAGCGCATCCTGAACTCCCCGAAATACTCCGGCTGGGCGCGCATGATGTCTTCCGCCCAATCGCAGGTCTTTGCCCTGAGGTCGACCGGCGCGCCGGCTTTCACCATCGCTTGCAGCAGTTCCGCAACCGCGGTCCGCTGCTCTCCAGTTCCGAAACTGCGTCCGGGTGAAGACCGTCGACCCGGTCAGCGAAAGCCGCTCCCTCGCCTCATCGCACAGCCAGATGTTCACAGAGAGAATGCCGAATGCCTGCGACACGATCTTCGCCACCGTCGTGCACAGCTCGTGGACGTCGACGAGCGAGTTCGTCTTCTCCGTCAGGTTCATCCATGCCTTGCGGTAGTCGTAGAGCGGCCGCTTGAAATGCCGGGTGACGATGCGCCTGATGCGCTCCTGCAGCCGGTCGGAGAGGATGAGGGTCGCCAGCCCGGCCAGCGCGAGCAGGACGAGCAGGGCATCGAGGGGCAGGGGCCGCTGGAGATCCAGGAACCGCACCATGTAGGCCAGGATGCCGACGATGACCAGGTAGACGCTGACCAGGAGAGCGGTCAGCGAGTACTGGATAGTGGTGCGCGACAAGTAGACGTCGACGTGCAGGAAGCGCGACCGCACCAGTCCCCAGATGAACAGGACGTCGGCCGCCAGGAGCGCGGCCGGGTTCAGGATGCCCAGCGAGGTGTCGAGCACGGAATAGATCAGCGCCTGGCTGCCGATGTAAACCCAGACGGCGCAGATGCCGCTCATGCCGAGGACGATGAACTTGATCTGCCAGCGGATGTATCCCGTCGACGCGCGCAGGGTGCGCTCCAGGTTCGCCAGGATGAGCGTCGCGCCGCCCAGGAAGAAACAGAAGAACAGCTTCCCGGAGAGCCCGACCGGCATAATGCGCTGCCCCGGGAAGATTGATCCCGGAAGGAGCGCGAGGACCGGCGCCGCGAAGAGCGCGGCAACCACGAATCTCCACCTTGCGACATGCTCTTTGTAGGAGGCCCTGGCGAAACTGAGGCTGAAGAGAAGGCAGGTCCCGGGGAGAAGGGCGGATATAGCCATCTGGATGGTCTGCCAGAAGAGGGCATCTTCGGGACTGATCGACCGGAAGCTCATCCCGCGGACCAGTTCCGCCGCCGTCAGCAAGGCAAGGATGGCAGTGAAGCACCGATTGGCGAAAGAGCGCCGGTCCTTCAGCGCGACGAGCACCGCCAGCAGCGCCGTCGCCGCCGCCGCCGCGAAGCACAGTATCACGTTCATCTTAATGAGCTTCGAGACTCTTAGAGCTCTTCGAGTCTTCGAGGTTGACTTCGGATCTCCGCAACCCCCACAAAACCGGCACCATAAGGAGCAAGGTGAGTACGAAGAACACGATCCCTCCCCTCTGGTGCAGATCCCCCCCGACGAGGTATCCCTTGTCCACGTGAATCGCCAGCAACGAGAGGGTCGCAATCCTGATCGCGTTCTTGAGCATCGCCATCGGGATCGCCACCAGCACAAATATCAGCTTGCGGGAGAACGTTCTTAGGATCAGGTGCCCCGCCAGAAGGCAGCTGATAAAGAGAGCCATGGTGGATCGTATCCCGCTGCACTGTGAAGCCACTTCGATGGTGATCCCGGGCAGCACAAACACCAGCCCCTGGCGGTGAAACAGCGTCCCCGAGATGCTGAACAGGATCGCCACCGCCTGTGCGGATCCCCATTGAAGGCTCGAGGTGATTGCCTGAAGCATGGCCGCCGGTATGGGAATCATGAACAACAGCATCAGCAGCGGAAAGGAGGCCTCCCTGAAACTTTCCCAGCCGTAGCAGGCAAGGAACACGCCAATCACGAGCCCGACGATCCCGGCGGCCCTCAGCGAGAGGTCGCTCCCACCCATCAGCGCCGCCGAGCCGGCAACGATCAGGCCCCCTCCAGGGATCCAGGAACTCCCGAGCCGAGCGAATATCCTGTCCCGCAGTCGGAAAATGAGTGCGGCACAGAGAATCGGCGCCAACGGCACCATGGAAGCGAACTCGTGCGTCAGCGAGAACGCAAGCAGCTCCTTCAAAAGGCGGTAGTTCGCCGCCGCCACCGCTGCGCAGCATCCCGCAAACAGCAAATTCCTTCGAGTTTTGCAGCTTTCGAGAAGCCTTAGAGTTTCACTCATCCCGCATGCCGGTACAACGCTGTGCCCGCGGCTCGGAGAAGCCACAGGGGCGTCATGGAAAAGAGCTTGGTGTGGCTTTTCCTGCTGCGCGCGCCTTTGCGGGGCGATCTCAGGTAGCTTGCTCCTCTCCGTCGGGCCCCCCAGCGCTCTTTGAACGCGATCAGCCCCGCATGGTCGCAATCGCTCCGCCCGAGGTCCAGTTCGACCAACCCCTCATCACAAGCTTCCTGGATCATCCGCCAGAAGAGCAGTTGGGTCCCGCCGAGCGCGTTGTGCCTGGAGTCGGAGCAGCCGTACTTGTACACGATTCGATCCCGGTGCTTCAGCGTCAGGATGGCCGCCACCGGGGTTGCGTCTTTGTATGCCACGCGCACCTGCATGGCAGCCCCCATGAACGCGGCGAGATTCCGAAACCATGCAAACGGCTGCGGAATGACGCCCTGCCGCTTCCGGGTTACAACCTGCAGCCGATAGAAATCCTCGAGTAGGCAATCGGACAGTCCCTGCTCGACCGTTAGCCTTTCGACTTCCGCACGCCGGATCTTCCTCTGCACGCAGTCCTTGTGAAAGCGGCGATATACCGTGCCAGCGCCGGGCCGCAGATCGAGATTGTGATAGTAGTAGCGGCTGCTGTCCTCGAATCCGGCCTCGCAGGCTGCGGCGTGCGCCGAATCATTGCTGGGCCGCAGTTCTACGAACCTGCATCTTGCCTCTGGGCGGAAGGCCTGAACGGCAGACAGCAGCGACGTCAGTTCTTGTGGTTCGGCGACCAGCGGAGCGCAGTGATCCGAGAAGGGGAGCGATACGATGCGACGCCCGGTGAGCCAGCTCTCCACAACGGAGAAGGTGAGGGCGTTCGTGAGTTCCTGCCCGGGGGGAGATGAGGTGGAAGCCAGTATCGTATAACCGTATGTTTCCCGTAGGCCTTTCAACCATCCATTTGTGTGAAATACGGAGGCCTGGGGATGACGGCTGACGAGACGATCCCACCGGGGATCCTCCAGCGGCTGAATTAGGTGCAGTGGCATCGTTTACCGGACTATACCGGGAGCAGGATCGCAGCGGGTTCCACCCGACACGCTGGAGGCGGTAAGCTGAACGTCAGAACACTTCCCCGTGGAATCAGCAGGGCCAGAAACGCAGGTCGAGGCATGCGCCGTTTTTGAGGGAGAGAGGCAACCATTTGTTGGAAGGCTTCAGCCCCACCTCCCGTCCCCGTCACCGGCAACTGACCGAGGATTTGCCGGGGGTATTCTCCGGTTTAACCAACCTATCGATCAGGTCGATATAATCGGCCTCTTTCCGGTCCCAGCTGAACTCCGCAATGAAAGGTTGGGATCGCTGCACCAGAGCAGCGCGCAGATCGTGGTCGCGCAGCATCCGGAGCATTTTTTGGGCTAGATCGGCCTCATTGCCGGGTTCGAAAAAGAGCACAACGGAGTCGTTGAAGTAATATCGATCGATCTTCGTTCCCGAAACAATCACCGGGATGCCCATCGCCATAAACTCCAGGATCTTTGTGCTGAACGCCTCGTTGCCAAAACCGTCGGCCCTTTTCGGGACCACCCCGCACGTAGCACTGGCCATGACGGCCGGCACCCGCTCGAGCGGAATGGTCTCATGGAACCGCACCTTGCCAACGAGGTTCAGTGTCTCGACTCTGGCGATCAGATCGTCGCGTGCTGGGCCCTCTCCATAGATATCCAGCCGTGCCTCTGGGATCTCCGCGACCACGCCGGGGAAGGCATCCACCGCGAGATCGAGCCCCTGGTGGTGGTTCAGGGTTCCCGGGTAGACAATCGTCATTTCACCATTGCTGTGATTATTGCCCTTTAGCGTGTGGAAGAGCCGCGGATCCGGACAATTGAGATACACGGAGCATTTATAGGCAGGAACACCTCGCGCTGCCAGCCTTTCAGTCCAAAGGTGATTGGAAACGATTATGTGGTGGGCGAAGCGGGTGGAAAGTTTCTCTATTGCACACACCCACTTGTAGGTCCACGAATGTTCAGTCTTATCGAACTTATCCCGGAACAGCTCCGGGACAAGGTCATGAATGTCCAGGATAACCTTAGCCCCCGTCGCCCGCGGGAGCAGCGCCGCGAAGACTTCGAAATCGGGAATGTTGTGGACGTGCACCAGTTGGTATCGGTGGCGCAAGTGCCACAATGAAATCAAGATTCCCGATCGCAGAAGGAACAGGAGCATTTTCAGGAGGTACGGCACGATCCCATGCTCGTTCCGGGTGCGTCGCTGGATCCGGTGGACATGCACGCCGTTCATTATTTCACGGCGCGGTTTTCCGCCTTTGTTGAGACTGATCACGTCGACGTGATGTCCGCGGCGGGTGAGGGTCTCGGCGTACCGCCGCACACGTCCATCGGATTCGTAGAAGCTGTACGTGGGCATGCATACGCGAAAAGCCTGGTGCCCAAGGTGGCGCGCCGTCTCGGCCAATTCCTGTTCAACAGGGTAGATCGATGCATGGTAATCGGCAACTTCGGCCGGCAGCGCGTGCCAGTACCGGCCTTCGTAGCGCTCGCGGATGTAGCGCAACAGTTCGGTGTAATGCGCGATAGGGTATTCTTCGCCCCCGGGCGGATGGCCGTCGGGAGCCATATAGTCCGGGTGGGTATTGAGCAGCACCATTCCGCCCTGTTCGGCGATCCAGTCCACCTTGCGTTTCCAGATATCGATGCTTGTTTCCCGCAGAATCTCGAAAAGCGTGAAGTCCTGGGTGAGCGTGTAGGGTAGTTCAACGAAAGCATGGGTGGCATTTCTGTTGACGACCCAGAGCGGGAAGATAGTACCTATACCGTCCGGCAGCGGTTCAAATGGATCGGTGTCGAAGCTCGAACAATCGTACCGCATCTCCAGATCGTGCATCCACTCGAAGTTCCGGTGCATCGCGGGGGAGCGAAAGCCCACGGCCTTCCACTCCCGGAGGCGTGCATTAATTCCGCGGGCGTGCCGCAGAAATATGCGTCTTGAAGCATACATCAGCCCGCTGTGGTGCAAACCGTGAACTCCGATTTCGAAGCCTTCCGCTTGTACGGCGCGCAACAGATCTGGGGGAACAGCATAATCGGCGCCGACAAAGTTAAAGCACGACCGGAATCCAAGTGTTCTTTCAAGATCCATCACTGACTGGACGCGCCGGACCCCTTTCGATCCCTCGACGTCATGGGTGAGAATAACCGCAAACTGGCGTCCATCCGGCCATCCGACCCAACCATGAGGCTTCCTCCCTGCGGCCGGATCTATCGGCCAAGAATGCCGACAAGAACGACGTAGTTGTTCACTGCGTCTTCGTCGCAGAAACAGTTGTAGGCGTCGGGGAACCAGCGGCTTTAGGAAATAAAACACTAGAAGGAAGCCCCTGGGCTGGTTTCCAGAAATAGAATGCTTCCCGAGCAGGGCCCACAACCTCAGTCAGCTGATTTCTCCCGTGGACACACGACGGCGCCCGAGTTTGGCTGATTTCCAGGATGCGAGTGTCAGATGGGCGCAGAACCACTTTCCCAAAATCCTGTCTCCACCTCCATTACGCCGTCGAACTCCGCCGGGTACCGCAAAAGAGGACATTCTCGTAGAGGGCTATGTCAGGAGAGCTCGACTCAGATCCCCCGGCCTCAGGCCATCCTGCGTCGCACCCCGGATCGAATGCTGCCTCATGTGGCCGGCGTCTGCGCGCGTGTGCGACGCCGTCTACGGGGCGCCTCCCCTCCAGATTGGCTTCAACTTCCACCCGGAGTTGCTTCCAGTGTGTCGACGCGACGGACGAAAATATCCACTTCTGGGACCGCCGAATTCACGTGATGATTGAGAACGCGCCGGATTCTCTGCTTTTACGCGTCGGGCAACTCATCAGTCGGCTGAACGCGCACTTCCAGGCTGACCGTTCCAGTCCTGTACGATCTTCCATCCATCGACTGACATATCGTCGGAGATTGACGTCAGCGCGGGTTCCGAAAGCACCGCCGTTCCCTAAACTCACACCGTGGGCTGTGCACCCTTGAATCGAAGAAATCAGGGGAGATGGTGCCCCACAAGAACACATATTGTCAGCGAGGCAGACGAGGTCACCGTTCTCGTACTGGATGAAGGGAGCGAGCCGTTCCACAAGTTCGTTATGAGAAGCCGCCATTCAGGCCTCGTTCCCGAAGGGCAGTCCACTCCGCCGTTGCCACGACGGCCTTCAGGTCCAGGGGGCCAAGCCCAAGTTTTGAGACGTGATTGGCAAACAACTAAGCTATGGAAGGATCACCGTACGAGGATTTCGCTATGTGGTGGAGCAGCGTGGTGTGGTATCACCGCGCGCCGGAATCAGGTTGCAGTTCCCGATGTCCAGATCGATCGCCGGGCGGCAGCGAGCGCCCTGCAGGCGTTCACGGCGGATTTCGACCGGAGTTTCTTCAATCACCTCGCCCCGAGTTGGCTGCTGGAAACACCGCTTGAAACTTGCGCAAGGGCGTGCCGCCGTTGGTCAAACCCCGTGTCAGGGGAACACGCGAAGATTCTTCGGACTCCCGAGTGTACTCCCACCGCTCTGGTAAGCGCCGATGTCCCACCGCGAGCCCCTCACCACCCCATCGATATCGGCAGGGAGCAAGCTACCGAGGTCGACGCCGGCACCCAGGGCCGGGCTTCCGGCAGCCAACCGGAAGTTGTGACCCGCCGCGTCAACGAACACCTTGGCCAGATTAAACTCAACGAGTTCGCCCGCACCCAACGTCCAACCGTAGCCACTACTCTGGTTCCAGAACAGACCGACGTAGACATTATTCGAGTGGACCGTCGCCGAACTCTTGTCGATGCCCGCGGTGATATTATTCTTCCAAGTTATCTCGGCGCAGTTCGTCGGAGACGACACATATGACAAACCAGTGACCACGTTGTTGTACATGCGCAGGAAGTTGCATCCAGCCACCGGTCCCCAGGAATAGAACTTTCCGTCGACGATGTTGTTGTAGAACGTCAGATCCTTCGAGGCCTCGTGGGTTACTGCAAAAGGACCATAGTAATTGTGAATGTTCAGTATCTTGTTATTCGCAACGGTCACATTGGCGCTGTTCTGGTACACGGAAATGCCGTTCGAATGGGTCCCCTTGCAGTCGTCGATGTCGTTGCCGTTGATCTCTCCGTTGGTGACACCCGCGAAATAGATCGTCGTGCCCGACACATAGCGGATCCTATTGTTGTTGGCGTGGATGCGGTCCCCGACGAAGGTCATCCCGCGTCCCCGGATGTGGTGCACGTGGTTGTTTTGCACGTAGACGTCGGCAGCCGTTCCGTAAACGTAGATCGACCCGCTCGCCCCCCCGAGTTCGCTGTTTCGCATCTCGCAGTTCTGAATGACTGTCCCGCCGCTTGCGGTTGAATTGCTGCTCCGCACCGACCGGCCAGTCTGATACGTCGATCCGTACTGACCATCGAAGATGAAACCGTCGATGGTGATGTACTGCTGTCCATTGAGGTCGATACCATAGGGTAAAGACCCGATCGTGATGTTCGACGTGCCGACGCGAGGCCACACATAAATGCGCCTGACAGATTCGTCCATCGCGTACTGTCCCGCCGCGTTGATCAGGCGCACGTGGTTGAAGACCGAGAAGTGATACTTCCCGTCCCAGTCGCCGGCCACGTCGGGGATTGCGCCCAAGTCGGAGTAGGTCACCTTGTGGGCGGCCGGGTCGTACGCAGAGATCTTTCCGACACCGATTGAGTTTCCGGTGACGTGCGCCATGAAGTAGACCCCGACCCAGTAGCCCGGATCAGCCTGGGTGAAGAACGAAGCATCGGAACACGAAGTCCGGTCAATGCCCGACGAGAGAGCACGGAATCCGTCGGTGTTCGTATAGAAGAACGGATCCGGCTGCGCTGGGGCCTGGGCAAACCACAACCAGTCCCCATTCTCAAAGAGCGGCGCCGTGTGGTTGGCGCCTGTCGGAAGGGTGGCGTAGTACAGCCTAGACCAGTTGTCGTTGTCGCAGGTCGCTCTGTCCGGGCACGGAGTAAACGTCAGGTCTGTCGTGCCGTCGATGATGGCTTTACCCGTTCCCCAGCCGCTGTTGCCATTGAACGTGATCCGACTCCCGGCGCTGCCGCTCGCCCCCAAACCAATCAGCCCCTTGTACTTGACGCCACCCTTAAAAAGGACCGTATCTCCCGCCCGGAGCGTTGCCCGTGCCGCTGTTCCGGTCGCGTTCGGGTCTCCCGGGGCGTGTTTCCACGGCGTCGACGTCGACTGGCCGTCATTGCCGTCGTTCCCGCCGGCAAAGTCCACGTAGAAGTTCGCAGCCGGCAATGGGATACAGGCGACCCATAAAGCGACGCAGCCGCAAAGCAGGCCCGTCCGGAACTTCATTGAACCAGGTCTCATGTTCTCCTCCGCCCTGACGCCATTCGAGAGTTCCTGACTCGCCGCTCGACTCGTGCGCCCGGCAACCTGGCCTCACCGATTTCCCAAAACCGCCGGAGTGGGCCGAGTCACCTCCGGCTGCCCTTTGACGCAAACCAGGAACGTGCACCTACTTTATCGGTCTCTACCGCAGTGCGCTTGTGTCAGCCGTCACGCCATCGAGCCCTGATCGCCACAGTCCTCGCCCGGGCAGTCTTGACCTGGCTGCGCAGCTTCGGTCAACCGAACCCGGTTTTTCGACCACGGTTGTCCTTTGCAGCCCAAATCCGGCCTCAGGTCCCGCAAGCCTCCGTCTGCGAACTACGGCGCACCCTGTCTCCAAATCGGCTTCAGCTTGCCGGCCATGGTCGTCTCCAGTCTGTCGACCCGGAGCACGTTGATATCAACCTCCCGGCCGTTCGAGTTCAAATGATGGTCGACAACTCGCCTAATCCTCTGTTCATACGCCTTCGGCACTTCGCGCGAGGTCTGAAGCCGCACCTCCAGGCTCAGGGCCCCGGTCTGGACGATCTGCCACCCATCGATCTCCATGTCGCCGAAAATCAATGTCAGTGCCGGTCCCGACAGGGACCTGCCGTTCCCAAAACTCAATACATCTGCGGTCCGACCCTGGATCGATGCGATCAGCGGGAAGGGGGCCCCGCACGGGCACGCGTCGAGAGAGAGACGGACGAGGTCCCCGTTCTCGTACCGGATGAAAGGCGTCGAACGATTCCAGAGATTGGTGATGAGCAGCCGGGATTCCTGCCCTGTTGAGGCTGGGGCCTCTACCTCCAGCACGGCCTGGAGGTCGTTGTAGTGGAACCCGCGGTGCAATCTGCACTCGTAGGACTCGAAGCCGCCATCATTGGATCCCAGATTGTTGAAAACCGGGCATCCTAACCACTTTTCGATTCCCTGCCGGTACTGAGGGAGCAGCATCTCAGCCGTGGTCACGGCAGCTCTTAGGTCAAGCGAAGGCAGCCCGAGATCAGATACGTGCTTGGCGAAAAGGTACAGGATGGAGGGATAGCCGTAGAGGAATTTCGCTCCGTGACGGGACAGCGCCGCATGGTACCGGCGTGCCATCTCCCTGTCCATCGCGACCCCGAACAGGAAGATTCGCCGCAGAGCAAACGTTCTTGCGCGGGATTTCCATGTGATGTTCTCGGGAACCAGCGAGCCCCCGGCGATGACCCCCACGGGATCTCCAAAGTCGTACCCGGCTCCGGCCCATCCCCAGAGGTGGAAGGCCTCGATCAGTGTCCATTGCTCCAGGTCCAAGAGGTAGTGGACGGGAACGCTGGTGCTTCCACCGGTGTGTTTTCGGATATGCCGGATGCGATCAACAAGTCGGGGTTCTATTCGGTCGGCATTTGCGCGAAAAATCTCCTTCCGGAGAATCGGGAACGCCTCCAACTCATCAATGTGTTGAAGGCGGCGCGGCTGGAGTCCGTGATCTCCCCAGAACTCCCGATAGAAAGGCACCTCGTTCCAGGCGAAGTCGATGATGTCTGCCAACTTCGCCAACCGCCACGTCGCCCGCTGCTCGCTGGACCAATGCATCGTCTCATCGACCCACTTCTTCTTGCCGAAGACATCCAGGCCATAGAACCTGTATCCGAGAGCTGCGACTGCCCTCGAGGCCACTCTCCGCCAGTCAATCGGCATTCTCACCCACGTCACCTCCTGGTTCCGTCACACTTCACACCAGGCCCACGCCGACGAAACGACACCGCGCCGCCATCGCACTATCTGGTCTCAATCCTGCCGCCTCGAGGCAACCGCGGGGGTGGATGACGGAACGCCCGCGCTGGATCCTCGGTTTCAACCTGCGTCCTCGGCTTCTGACCTCGAAAACTAGGTTCCCGATTCGTGTGCGTCGCGGGCTCCGCCGGGTGCCGATCGCAACGCCAGACAACGCAGCACTTCCGGTCCAGCCTCGTTCAATGACTGCAGGAAGACGGGCAGCTGCTCCAAAACTTCCGGGAGCGGTTTCAGCCACCACTCCGAGGACACCACCGCAGCTTCGACCTCCGGCGTGAAACGCTCGCCGATGCGCCGCGCCGGGTTTCCCCCGACCACGCCAAACGCCGGCACGTCGCGCGTGACGACTGCACCGGCGCCGATGACCGCTCCTGTGCCGATGGATCGGCAGTTCGGCAGGATCACAGATCGAGCACCAATCCAGACGTCGTGTCCGACCTCAAGCGGATTCGCAGAATCGCCCGGAATCGCGCCCGCCTCCAGAATCCCGCACCGTTCGTTGAAGAAAAACGGATGTTGCGACAGCCGGTCCAAGGGGTGATTCCGACGGAAGATTAGTATTCCTGCCGCGAACGAACAGTAGTTTCCCACCCGCGTACCACGCGGAAGGAAACCAGGGTGGAGGCAGGGACCGTAGCTGTACCGGCCGACCTCCACGCCGAATCTCTCCCTCAGTATGTCCCGGAGTGTCGCTGAGAACATCGCGCCGCCCTCAAGTCGCGAGACCAACACCCGGACGACCGCCCTCAACGGCCGGAAGCCATACACCCGGGTCAGTACTGGACTGACTGCGCAGCGACTCCGCAGCTCCTGCCGTTGCGCCCATTTCACGGCTGAGCTTGCGTCAATGCTCTCTCTCATGCCGGCTCGGACTTGGTCTGCGCCCCGGAAAGCAGTGCCGCCACACGCAGGAGCGTCCTGGGAGCATGTGCGGCGACCAGCAACTGGTCTATGTTCTTGCGGAGCACACCGAAGGATCGCAGCGCCACGGACAGCGATCCGAAGGAGAACAGCAGGCTGATGATTAGTGCGGACACCCACCCGAGACGCGACACAGCTACAATCGACAGAAGACCAGCACTCGCGACAGTGGAGACACAGAGAACCGCAGGCCGGAGCACGATCGACCTGGGAACTCCTTGTACCCGTTGCAGTCGCGCCGTGGCCGCACTCAGCGCCAGCACCTCTCCCACGCACCCGCAGGCCGCCACCCAGACAGGAGGTTTGCCGACCCAGGCCGCCGCCGCAACAAGTCCAAAACTCAGGACTCGAAACGTGTTGGCGAACACGTTGTTTACCGTATCGCCCAGCGCCATGGCCGCCAGTGTGGGTGCGCTTCGAATGAGCCTGAATGCATTCGCTGTTGCCAGCCAGGCAACAATGGCTCCGCTGCCGGCGTACTTCTGGCCGAACATGGTCACGATCAGTCCTTCCCCGAACAACACGAGAAACCCGCTGACAACCGCGCTGCCTAACCCGACGAATTCCACACAAAGGCGGTAGCGCCTCTGGAATTCCACTCGCTCCAACTGCACTTGCGACAGCAGCGGCAGCATCACTGAGATCATGACGCCCTGAACCATGTAGCCAGGCATCATCGTGATCGTGAAGGCCAGGGAATACCCGGCGAGATCGGCAACGGAGTAGACAGCCCCGATCACTGCTTGGTCGGCCTGCTGGTATCCAAACATCAGGAATGCATTGAGTACCAGGGGCGCACCGAATCTCAGGATCTGCCTGAAGGCCTCCCTGTCGGCACTCCACGTATAGCGTCTCTCCGCCAGGGCGTGACTCAGCGTCAGTTGCAGCCCGGCTTTGGCGACCAGGAGGAGAACCACGGCGCGGTAGTCCCGCAGCCAAAGGACGGCGGGAAAAGCGACGGCAACCAGGATGACCTCCGGGACCACATCTACGACCCATCGTTTTCCGAAACTCAACGATCGTACAAGCCGAGTAACATCCAGGTGCTGCAGACCATTCATCAGGCAGAGCAAACCAGCCGCCCTGAACGCCCATGTCGCCTGCGGCACCTTGAACAGCACCGCCAGCGGCTTACCGCACAGAGCTATCAGTGCCGCACTCCAGCACCCAGCAACGAACTGGCAAAGTTGCGCGGTCGCCTGGAACCTCTCGCTATCGCCTTCCTTCGACTGCACCACCTGCTGGCCGATCGACAATTTACCAGCCAGTTCGAACACGGTGACACCAATCCCGATCGCGGCCGTTATACCGAAGTCGCTCTTGCTCAGCATCCGCGCGAAAATCATGTTGCGGACGAAGGATGATCCATAGGCTATGACCTGGCCCGTCCCCAGAATCGCCGATCCCTTCACTATTTTGCGACCCAGTCCCATCTCAACCTATCGGGGCCCCAGGCGACGCCCACGCGCCTCCAATATCCACCCTTTGAGAGCAGCTCTTTGTTCACTCTTAAGGTAGGCAACTAGTTCCGGCGGCGCATCACGCTTGACCTGTCGGAAACACGATACGAAGTACCCCAACAATCGGATCACAACGCTAGCCGCCGTCGGGTGGTCCCGCCACCTCCGCACTGCTTTCGCCACTGCAAACAGTGGCGTGGTTCCGATATGGTACTCGGTCAGTCCGGCGCGGTACGCTTTCCGGACTGCAGTTCTAGCGGTGGCCGAGTCCACCGGCTTGTGATGGTATACCTTCAGGTCGGAGAAAGCTCTCGTCTCCCAACCCCGCATGCGCGCCATCCGTTCGGCCAGCGAATCCAGCCCCCCGACGGAAACGGGCCGGTAACCTCCGATCGTTTCGAAACATTCCCTCCGGAAGAACTGGACGGCTCCGACAGCGTGGTTGTGGCTGATAGTCACGCATCGGAATCCGGTGGACGTCTTGTCCCAGCAGACGCCGCTGGCGACACCCAATCGGGGGTTGCGCACCATCTCGACCATCAATCTTTCGTAATAATCAGGTTCGAACGTGACGTCGGCGTCCAAGTTGCCGATGAACTGGTAGCCGGCCGCTCGGAGTGCATCGTAGCCCGCCAGGAATGCGAGAGCCTTCGAACGGAAAGTCCGCTTCGCCTCTCCCTTTGTCGAAACTTGCTGAATGAACCTGTGCGCCTTGCCGGCTTCCGCCACAAGTGCGTTCGTATCATCAGTCGAACTGTCACTGACAATCACCCAACGGGTCGGTCGAACAGTCTGAGAATAGACGGATTCCAGAAGGCCTGGCAGAAACGCGGCCTCGTTCCTAGCCGCAGTCACCAGGACATAACTCCCCTGGCCGGGGCTCTTGTCACCATCACCCGTCAGGCTACAGTCCAGCACCGGTTACGACGTGGCGCTTCGCAGGCCCGCCCAGCGACTTCGATCTTCGGATGCGGGCACGCGCGAAGCGAATTCAGGGCCGCCGGCCAATCCAGCCAGTAGCGCCAGAACAGAATAGAAAAGGATACTCATCT
This sequence comes from uncultured Acidobacteriota bacterium, assembly GCA_963773605.1. GTDB lineage: Bacteria > Acidobacteriota > UBA6911 > UBA6911 > UBA6911 > CAVZBT01. Next base: position 155,883 of record CAVZBT010000012.1, on the reverse strand, counting down.
GTGTCGAAAGGGCAACCGAGAGGAACACCGCGATGAAGGCTACCGCACAGCAGCCTAGTCCCCATACTACGAATCTTTCCCGATCTCCTGGCTGATCGACTTTTCGCAGCCTTTCCCCGACCACGCGGAAACCTAAGACGAACAACCAGACAAACAAGACCAGCTTCGCAATCCCGCCGCCAACGCCTTCAGCCACGAATTGGTTCGTAATGTCCATCGAGTCCGGGTAAAGCGGCAAACCCGACCCTGTCGGCGACCAATGGGCAGTGTAGTTGGTACCGAGCATCCACCACTCACCAACGTAATTCACGAACTGGTCGATCAGTTTAGCCCGCCAGTATCCGCCTCCGCCCACCACATCTCCCACCCGCGCGATCAACCACCAGACCGGCGCGGTCATCAACAAGTGGGCCGCTATCAGCGTTGCCACGAGCGTCCTCCGGACCTGGCGCATTCGCATCCTCATCGGCCAAAACAGAAAGCTTCCTACTCCGTAGATCCAGACCATCAACGGCCCGCTCGAAGCCGAGGCGAAGGTCACAAGACTCGCAGAGACGATCCCGATGCCTGCCACCCGCCGTTGCCCGAATCCCCAAAGGCCCACGCAGAGCGGGACGACGACCGCGCCAAAGCATCCAGCGTGAATTGGGTGCGTGAATGGACCCTGGCACCGCAGTCGGCCGTCCCTGATGCCTGTGAATTCCGGCACGCCTCCCAGCATCGAGAATAGATTTCTGCCGGTTGACTTCTCAGCTAACATGAATAACCCAAGCAGCAACGACGCACATGCCAGCCCGCGTATCAGCGACGTCACCGCGTTGGTCCCCCGCACTAGATGCCGAACCAGGAAATAACTGCCAAGAGCATCGAACGCAAATCCTCCCCGATTTATCAGCGTTTCGACAATACCAAGTGGCGGCATAACAGCCGCGGGATGTCTCGGCTTCGGGACGAAACCCATCACGAACGAAAAGGCGACCCAACCCAGGAACAACTTGTCCATCGATTCCAGTTTCTGGCCTCTCGCTTCCTCTTTCGCCACCACTCGCACCCAAGCCGAAACAAGCACCAATCGCAGAAAGTAGAAGTGGGCGCCCCCAACCACAACGACCTGGCCCATAGTGATGAACACCGCGGTCAGCAAGACTGCGAGGACCGCTCCGACTTTCGACCCAACGAAACTGACACCCACCATCACCGCCAGAAACAGAACTGCAAGGGCGTTCACGGAGGCTGGTTCCAGAGTTTCCATCTTTACAGCAAACTCCGATCTAAGCATCCAGTGCGCACTCTTGCCACGTTAGTTGCGGAAGGTGGACTATCCTCGACCTGGACGCCCGCCCCAAAGCGGCCTTCCCGCCACCCGTTCTTTAGGCAGTCGCAGGCGAGCGCAGTCATTCCACTGATACCGCCGCCGCAAATTTCTCAGATTGAAAGAACCCGGTGATTTCTTGCTTCAGTGCAGGAATCCTTCTCCGCAGCGAGTCCGCCAAGTAGTCCCGCCGACTTAACGCACCCCGAACAGCAACATTTACACCCTCCCACCTTGTGCTGCGCAGATCAACGACCTGCACACCATCGCCAACGAGGTTCATCACGCCAGCGAACTTGTCGCTATAGGCCAGCGCCACGGTAGGGACGCATTGTGACACTGCCGCTATGCATGCGTGCATTCGTGCTCCGACAAAGAAATCACACTCACCGATAAGTGTCTTCGTCTGCCGGTGCGAGAGATAACCATCCCACATCACCACCCGGTTCCCTACCTTGGGCTTCCACTCCGTGACTAGCTGGCCGTTCAGTGTCACTTCGCTTTCCTCACTCTCGGTGCCGCCGGCGACATGAGCGACGAGAAGCACGGTGGTGTTACCTTCCTCGACCAGAGAAAGGATCAGTCGACGAGTCAACTCAACATACTCTTCCTTCAGACCAAACATGTTGGATCGGCTGTAGCCACCCATATAGAGCAGTTTGCTCACATTCAGTCCAACCAGAACTCGCTTTCCACGCAGGTTCGCTAGGCTGGTTTTGCCATTAGCGCCAAGCGGTTCTGGCTCCATGAGGAATCCCAGGTCGGGCACCACCTCAACGGCCGGATGAGATCGCCGTAAGAGCGTTTCGACGATCGTAACTCCTTCTCGGTCCCTTGAGCACACCGCCGTGGAGTGACGAAGGACGTAGCGCGCAATCATTCGCGACAGGGGGCTCCTAAACGGTCCAAACGTTTGTGGCAGTTGCACAAGACGGCGTCCGAGCCAAAGCACAAGAATCTGCGGCAATGCGACATACAAGAGGCGCCTTAAGCCGTACCAAATCACTGAAGCTGTCCCCTCCGGAGAGTGCCAGGCACGATTGTGCTTCGAGCAATTGCCTCAACCAGACATTGCTGCGCAGCAATCTGTCAGCCCGGGCACGATTTTGAATAATACGCGACAGCAACACAACCGCCAGCAGGCGGAAGATGTTGTTTGGAAGATGAAACCGCCAGCTGTACCGGACGTCAATGACCCGCACCGTCACCGGGCCTTCAGCCGTATGTTCAGTCCAAGTCTTAGGCTTTCTCCCATAATCAAGTATTTGGACATTGTCACACTGAAGCGTACGAGATAGCACCGCCACGGCGCCGCTGAGCAAGACTCGAACGCCGTAGTTGTTGGTGTTGTCCGTCACACCTAAGAGACACACCGATCTGGCGCCTGCCGATTCCAAGCTGTGCGGCATAATGGACCCGCGACTCATTTTGGAATTGTAACGCAATTCGCTTCGGAAGGCGCCCCCCACGCGCCCCGGCTCCGCCATCTCGCTCATCCTCGGGGAGTGGGCCAGCCATACGTCAGGGATTGCGATAGACTCGGTCCCTGCGCCTTCGCCCCTTTCGCCTTCTTCGGCGTGTCTCATGGCCGTTCCGTGCCCGCCAAAACAAGACCGTTTCGCCGTCGGAAGCTCTGAGCGCGAAGTTCCTCGTAGCTCCGGCGAAGGCGCTGCAGCACGCTTGCTTCACAAAATCGTCCGTTCCACTAAATCATCTCTACGCCATAGCCTTCGAGCAACTTGGCCATGTCGCACACCGCTCCCAACCAGCACCGTATCGAACGAGGATCGAAATTCGTGTCAAAACCGAACTTCAATTTCCGAGCCACCTGCAGCTCGCATCGATCGAGGGCAGCGATACATGGGAAGCTGAACGCAGGTGGTCCGAGCAGTTGTCGCCAAATGCACACGGATCCGGCAGCCCGACCGCGCAGGGTCAACCACGCGCAATGTCAGTGGTCGCATCGGCGAAACAGACAGTCGACTTCAAGAAGGGACACCCTATCTCGAGAACTGAAATTAGCGGGGTGAATTTGCGCCAAAATGAACCCCTTTGAAGCCATATACTCAATGGCCTCATGGAATTTCCAGATGCCTTGATAGAGCGAAATGATCGGCAGCTCCACGAAGACTCCCCTCACTCTTGTCAAGGTATATTGCCCGCCCTCGAGTATACACTTCTCATAGCCTTGGGTATCGATCTTGAGCAGCATGTTGCCTGAAAACATCGAGGCAACTTCGTCGAGCGTTCTCATGGTCACCGTCTCGATTTCGCTAACGGCGGCCCTGGGATTGAACTCAGTCGCCGCTTCAGTCAGATTCAGGATCGAACTGAACACAGAGTAATCACTGACGTTGATGGTCACTTCCCCAGATGCTGCCCCCAATGCACAGTTATGCGCCTCCCAGTCGGCATCTGCCTTCGCCGCAGTCAGAAGTTCCTGAAACACAGACCTGATGGGCTCGAACGATATCATCGTGCCCCTGTACCCTCTCTCGCGGAGAGACTTGCCGAATTGACCAATGTTGGCTCCTACATCGAGAACAACATCAATGCAACGGTCGTCTATGAAGTCCATCAAATCCGGCTTTGCCTGGCAGACATCGAAACCCAGCTGTCTCAGTACGAGCTGTAGATGTTTCTTCATCACGGCCACTTCTCCCAACGCCGCCCCTGCCTAGGCTAGCATCGGAACGAACACATGACGCAACCAGCGGCCAGTCGCACCTCGACCCGATGCCTCTCATCCTGCGATGGCAGGAATCTTCCGATTACCAGCGCTCCTACTTCCGCGATATGTTAGTCGAGTCAATCACCGCATATGTAAATTCACGCCCTACATCAACGAGAACTTGACGGCCAGACCGGCTGCACGAACCTCGGCATGAAGGTTGAGACCAACAACGCTAATGACTTAGCCATCGATGCGAGATTGGCTGAGGTCGGAATGGATTCCCGCAAGACCCGCCGCGCTTCCCGAAGCCGGCCAGAACCCATTAAGAACTTTCCGCAGTTACGTCTTCTTGAAGCGTAAGCCACGGTGAACTCCTTGTACAAAGACGGATTTTTGATCGACTCATATTGTTCTTCAAGAGCTTTAAACGCGTCGAGAACCAGCAATGAATTTCTTAATCGGTCTGCCGACAAAGAGGATCGTGTGATCCTATAAGCCACCAATCGCAATGGAGCATGCACGATTAAACCCCGAAAGGGGAGCAACATGTGGAAGTAGGTGTCCTCTACCCCACTGACGCGAAAAGGCTCATGGCCGATTTCCTGCAATACCCTTTTGCGGATACAGCTACAACTTAGTTGGAAATCCAGAGGGCGCGCGTTGCAGAGCTTGATGAACTCTTTCGGCCGAATGATAAACGGATTCAACGGCAGCTCCGCTGCACCATTCTTCCAATCATAACATCCACACCCAAATAGATTCTCATGCCCTGTAAAATAGGCTACAGCTTCTGGGCAGGACTCGATCAGTCTGCGCTGCATTTCCAAGTAACGTGGATGCCATATATCATCGGCATCCAGAAATGCGACAATCTCGCTTTCTGCTCGATCACACAATACATTTCTGGCATTGGCCACGCCGCCGTTGCGCTGTCGGATAACGGTGATTCTCGGTTCATATGCCTGCAAATGGCCAAATGTGTCATCAGTGCTGCCATCATCGACGACGACAATCTCGTCAGGAGCCATGGTCTGCGCGAGTACTGATTTTATGGCTTCATCAATTGTCGCAGCGGCGTTGAAAGCTGGGATGAGCACGCTGATTCTCACAATTCTCAACCTTTCTGCAGTACTTCATAAACTCCGACTAATGTTCTCATGTGGGAGTACAGGCATCGAGAAACTGGCTTCACCTCATTACACCTTAGCCCGGACTATTCGCGTTTGTTCTGAAAACAGCAGGGATTGACGGCAAGCGCCGGTGAGATTTCTCATGAAGAGTTCGCAGGTGGGGTGCAGAGGCCGAGTTCGGGCAGCATTCACGGGCAAAATCACGCGGGACACCACCGAGACCGCTGTTCACGACGGGTTTTGAGTGTATGCCAACAGACGTGTGCCGGCGGCTGCCCTTTTGTTTTCCCTGTATTTTGAATTTGCGGGGTGGTCAGAGGACTGCACCCACGGCTGCATGCGATGGTCCGCCAGGTTGGCGCCCACGGATAGCTGAGCGGGAGATGAATAACGATTCTGCGAACCGATCGTTCCACCCAGGCACCGAGCTTGAAGAGGCGTTGGCGCAGGGTGCTCACCTGGCGCCGTTTGCAAGATCGGTGCCGGCGTGCACGGCGCCGGATTTCCTGCATCAGGACGTAAGCCGCCGCTGTCAGAAGCACACGGAACTGGTTGGCTTTGAAACTGCCGCAACTGGTCCGGTCGAGTTCGAGGTCATGATGCAGTTCTTTTGATCCTGTTTTCCATGTCCCCACGCCCGCGATAGATCCCATAAATGCGCTCGGGCTTGAGCGTAAGGTTGGTAACGACGTAGCGGTCGTTATCGCGGGCGGGTCGGTCGGGAAAGCGGACGACTTCAGCTTTGACGATCAAGCGCCGGGGCTTCGACCAGGTCTTGGTCTGATAGCGGATGTCGGTGAAAAGCGTTTCAGTCTTGCCGGAAACCGAAGACAGAACCCTGGCGGCGCGCATGAGAGGTTCGACCCGGGCTTCGATGGCGGAGTTTCCGGCAAAGCCGACCAGGTACTCGACTCGTTCCTGCTCCAGATAGTCGAGGATAGCCGGGGTGGAGAATCCGCCGTCGAGCCGGACGCGAATCTGGGTTTTGGGGAAGGCCGACGGAGTCGCGCGATGACTCGTTTCAGAATGCCAATGGCGCCCCTGGAACAGTGCGGCATTGCCGGGACGCAGGACGACGGTGAACAGGTATTTCTCCCGTTCGTCGTTGAATTGCAGGGTCCCGACCATCGGCAGGTAGCAGAACGTGTCGTAGTGGCCGTTGAAGAAAGTGAGCTGCTGCGCGCCGTGAGTCGGATCATCGGTCGGATCCATATCGATGGTGATGCGACGGGCCTTGCCTCCCAGGCGCTGTGCGTGGCGCTGAATCACCACGTCGGCCAATTCGTTCGCCATGAGAAACAGTTCTGTGGACGATGGGGCGTTCTCGAAACGCGAGAGCGTCGGCTGGGAACCCAGGCTCTGACCATCGATCGGGTCGCGGTCGAGCAGGAGCTTCTGGACGGGGTCGTCGGCCAAGGCGTCGGCGTCATTGCAGTCGGGATAGCCAGCAGCGATTCCGAACACCCGTTGCCGAAGCAGATCCGTGCAGCTATGCGACACCTTACCGGGTTGCCGACCATCGCGCAGGCAGCGGGCGAGACGTTCGGTAAGCGACAATCGGGCATCAACACTTTTCAAGAGGATTGCACCGCCGTCTGAGCTGCCGTCGGGTTGTGGGGGGCTCTTTGTTTTATACCTAACAATCCATCATAGATAGCAATAATGTTGGGCTCTGCCTCATTCCGTCGTTCGAGTTCCTCAACGAATCTCGTGAAGATCTCTCGCCTGCCAGGCCAACACGGTTTCGCCCCGCGAAGCCCTAAGCACGAACGTTTGGATCGCCTCAGCGAACGCGCGGCTACACCCGGGCCTCAGAGAATCGTGCAACTCGGCCATAATAGCGCCTACACGCGAAATCCAGGGTGCGCAGCTCTCAAAGACCTCCTTCTCGCTACCCTCAATATCTATTTTCAGAAGATCCACTCGGTCCAGTCCTCTGCGCGTCATCAACGACTCCAGCGTTACGGCATCGACTTCAGCGATTCGCCTACACGCTTCGAATTCCATCCCCCAGGTCCGGAAGGCATGGTGTCCACCTCCAGGATCAACCAACCGAAGCATCTTGTTTTCCTTCCACAGGGCCACTTGTAACGGAGTCACGTTAGGATACGCTTGGGTATTTCGGACCAGGAGCTTGGAAGTGAGATGCCTCCGGCTCTAAGGCCAAAATCGACGCGTCTGGGTATTTGCTGGCGAAGAAAATCGATGCCATGCCATGTTTGCGCCCGCATCGATGATCACCCTCGGCGCAGGAAAGTCCTGAAACTCATAGTGCCGTTCAAGGAAAACCTGCCTGAACACCGACAGATCCGTCGTTCCGATCCTGAGGTAGACAGGATGCCCCAGGCCAGGCACGCAATGCCGGAGAACGGGTCGCGCACCTGAAAATCGCGCTATCAGGAAAACAAACGCTCCACGTGGCCCGAGAACTGAATGATATCGGGCTAATACGTTCATTGCCTTTCGCATTGCCTTAACCAAACCCATTCAAGCGCCAGCGCGGGGCTTTTCTATTCTATTGCCTGCAATTCCATTCCATCTTACCATTCAGAATTCTTATACTTGTATCTCGAAGTACTTGTATCTTGAAGTGGGATCGTGGTTCGGAATCGTATTAGATCACGCACAAACGGTACCGAACCGCAATAACCAGTTGCGCCGCCCTGGATTCATCAGCTTGATATGGGGATCGCCGAACCCAATGGAGCCGGAAGGTGAGAATTGAGGATTCGCTGATACTCATCGCGCAGGACAATCCCGGCCGCCCCCCACGTCAGTAAGCCTGATGATTTCAGCGAAGCGATTCGTAATCTCAACAATTCTCTGGGATTGTCGTACAACTCGCTAAGCTGGCGCACCAATGTTCCGATATCTCCCACACGATGGACGAAGGCGTCTATACCATCCCTGCAGACAGCCCCTGAGGCCTCCGAAACCAAGAGAACACAGCCGGATCCTCGCGCTTCGTAGGTAACAAGAGCACTGCCCTCTTCAATCGTCGGCAGCACGAATACGTCACTCTGACGCAACAACTCCGGGACATCCCGACGGAAACCGAGAACGTCGACGCTCGGGTGGGACAGCAGGGAGGAAAGACACTCGGCGTATCCGGGAACAAACTCGCCCACGATCCGGAATCTCCCCCGTCTTTGGGCAGACGACCCATGCCAGGCTTCCAGTGCGTAATGCAGCCCCTTCCGAGGCGCGCACTCCCCGGCGAACATCATTGTGAACGGGCGCCGGGGATCACGCTCTCCCGGTCCCGGATAGAAGAGCCTCTCGTCGTAGCCGTATTGGTGACGAGCCAGTCTTTCGGCCGGGAACCCGCGATCCAGAAACGTTTTGGCTACGAAGTCGGAGGGGCAGAGGAGCCGGGTCGCCAAAGCGTATTCCTGCTCTTCAATCTCAAGCCAGTCAGGCTTGAACGCGTGTTCGTGTCTGGGGGGCAGGGCGATTCCCAGCCGCTCGCATTCTTTCTGCACGACTTCGTAGGCGAACCGCGTGTGCGCATTTGGGCGCTCCAGCACGGTCGGTATCCCCAGCTCGGCCGCAGCCTTGAGGGTGCGGAGCGCTCCCATGGGCCAAGCGTGCACCAGGTCCACCTGCCCCGCCAGGCTGCGCAGTCGCCGCGCCACGATTGCGTCGTGCAGAGCGCACGCCCGTCGGGTGCCCAACAGTTTGTAGCTGATTCGCAGCTTGCCCCAGGCAAGCGTCGGCTGCACCTGCACGCCGGCCGGGACCGGTTTGTGCAACACTCCCGGGAAGGCGAGCACCTGCACGCCGGCCGCGGCCAGCCCATTTACCTGCTGCCAAGCCGTGTGGCAGATGCGGTCCGCGCCAAGCTTGTGCGGAAAGCTGTAGAGGACCCGAAGTGGCTTGTTCTCATTGACCATAGGACATGCGAGAGATCCGACTGACGGCAACCTCCAGAGTAGCCATGGCGCTGACCCGACCGACGGACCGGCGCGCGATTCTGAGTCGAGCGGATCGTTCTCAGTGGTCGTGATCCACAGAGGACGACCTGCGCTCAGGAAGATAAGACGGCACTGGCGGGCACTGTCTGGCCGCCGGTCACCACGCTCGGGGAAGAACCGTCCGTTGACACAACCCTGCTCTCTGACACCCATCCGAATTCGGACGGTGACCTGAAGAGGTCGGAACGGTGGAGCAGTTCCAGCACCAGAAGACAGAAAACCTCACGCGACCGCGAGCCGTCCCGGGCGTTCTCGTCAAGGATCCCACGCAAGGCCGGCGGCGGGAGATAACGGGTCACTGAAGCATCAGGAGAAAGCAGCACTTCCTCGGTCCTGGCCCTGAGCTCATTGCGGAGCCAGGAGCCGTATGGAACGGGAAAGCCCGCTTTCTTCCGGCTGAGCACTTCCGAAGGAAGCACGTGGGAGAAGGCGGCCTTCAGTACTCGCTTGGTCTCTGATCCCCGGACTTTGAAATCCGGCGAGAGACTCGCCGCAAACTCCAGGACCTTGTGGTCTAGCAGAGGAACCCTGAGCTCGAGCGAGTTCGCCATCGTGATCTTGTCGGCCTTGATCAGCAGGTCGTCAGGTAGCCAAGTCTTGCTGTCGACATACAGCATACGATGCAGCAACGGAGCATTCCGGACCGGAGCAAGCAAGGAATAGATCTCTTCGGCCGGCACAACGGACTCTGTCTCGCGGAGGAAATCAGGACAGAACAACTTCCCGGCGTGCCCGTTGAAGAAGGACGCGGGTCCCGATGTCCGACTGAAGTAATGCTGGTGGAGGGGCCGCCCGGCCACCTCGCCGTAGCGCTGCCATCGCTCGTCTCCGAGGAGTCTGCCGGCAAACGAGGCACCCAGCCCGAGGGCCCTGGCCAAGCGTCCCAAGAAACCGGTGTAGCGATCGAGTCGCAGTGTATTAGGGTAGTTGGGGTAGCCGGCAAATGCCTCGTCCCCCCCTTCTCCGGACAGAAGCACCTTGACATGTCCACGCGCCAGCCTCGACACGTAGTAAAGGGCAACTGCCGGTGGTTCGTGCACCGGCTCTTCCATGTGCCATACGTACGAAGGGAGAAACTCCCAGAAATCCTCCGAGGTGATGCTCGTTTCGAAATGCTCGGCCCCAAACTCGCGGGCGGCCAGCCGGGCGTAGGGACGCTCGTCGACCACTCCCTGACCGTCGAATCCTACCGTGAACGTTTTGACGCGCTTCCCGGTCTCCCGAACCGCAAAGCTGAGCACGGCAGATGAGTCCACGCCGCCGCTCAAGAGGATTCCGACCGGGACGTCCGCGATCATGTGGTCACGCACCGTCCCCGCGATTAGATGGTGAAGCCTGTCTGCCGCATCATCGAAGCTGATCGATGGCGGCCTCTCGTCAAACCGGAGGTCCCAGTATTGCCGTTTCCGCACTCCTGCAGCATCAACCGTCAGAATGTGGCCGGGGAGCAGCTTGGAGATCCCCCGAACCATGGTCTCCTCGCCAGGCAGGTAGTGAAAAGAGAGGAAGCGGCGCACGGCCGGCAGGCAGACCTCCCGAGGAACCGACGGGTCCGCCAGGATCGCCTTGATCTCAGAGCCGAAGTAGAACGCATCGGAGGTCAGACAGTAGTAGAGCGGCTTGATGCCCGACGCGATCCCGGGCCAGGAACAGGCGTTCCCGCCGGGCGTCCCAGATCGCGAACGCGAACATGCCGCGCAGACGGGAAACGCACTCTTCGCCGAGGTCTTCGTACAGGTGGACGATAACCTCGGTGTCCGAGTGCGTCTTCAGCGTGTGACCGGCGGCGAACAATTCTTCGCGGAGCGACTTGAAGTTGTAGATTTCGCCGTTGAAGACTATCCAGACCGTTCCGTCCTCGTTCGACATCGGCTGGTCGCCCGAGGCGAGATCGATGATCGAGAGACGCCGATGACCCAGCCCGACCTGCCGGTCCAGATGCACGCCTTCGGCATCAGGCCCGCGGTGGGCAATTGGAGCGATCATCCGCGCAATTTCGCGCTCAGTGACGCGAGCTTCCCGGTCGTGCGCGAGTTTACCGGCGATTCCGCACATAGTCACCGCGTAGTGGGATGCTGCTCCGGACCAGGCAACTCGCCGGTCTCCGAGATGCTAAACTGAGCTGTCCTGAACCCAAGACTCTATCCCCAGCCCCCAGCGCAAAATCGAGGTCCATTTTCCGATCGACGCAGACCCGCGTTTCAAAAGCCGGCTCCTCATTAGACACATCGGGAGAATCAGCGCAAGCCTGAAAACCGCCGAGACTATCATGGCCAGGCGGTATGCACTTGCGGAGGCCCAACCCCGGTTGAACCGCAGGAATCGGAAGACCGACTCGCGCATCATGACGTTGGAGAAATTGATATGCTGCTTTTCCGTGCTACTGCCACCGTAGTGAACGACACTCGTCTCGGGAAGGTGGAGGACACGATAGCCGGCCCGCCTGACCTTGAAGCAAAGGTCCAGATCCTCGCCATACATGAAATACCCTTCAGTAAACCCTCCTACCTCGTCGAAGACGCTGCGCCTGAGCGCGATACATGCGCCCGAAACGACTTCCACCTGTTTTGGGCCCGCATCAGCGGAGAGAAAGGCGGCGGTGCCCCAGAGGCTCGACGCAGGGAACTTCTCACGGAGGAAGTCCGAATCGAGAACCTGATTCAAGACCGTGGGAAAAGACTGCACACAGCTGGTCTGAAGGGTGTGGTCCCGGTTGAGCATGCGACATCCCGCGGCCCCGGCGCCGGGGAGCGTGCCCAGGCGTTGGACGAGGACTGACACCGAGTCCTCGAGCAGTTCCGTGTCCGGATTCAAGAACAAGAGGTTCAGCCCACGGGCACGCCGGGCGCCCAGGTTGTTCGCGCCCGCAAACCCCAGGTTCCTGGGGCTCTGGACAAACAGCACCGAAGGAAACTCCCGCTGCAGCATCTCTGCACAGCCATCATACGAGGCATTGTCCACCACGATCACCTCGAACGGGCAGCCGTGCGTCCAGGCCCAGACGCTCTTGAGACAGGTGCGGAGGTCGTCCCGCGAGTTCCAGTTGACGATGACGACTGAGACATCGACGATTTCCGACATCAATCACTCAGAAACTACCCGTCCTGCCAGGACCGCCACGCCACCACTTGAGCGGCAAACAGGCCTGGACAACCCTACGAGACGAAAGTGGGAAGTCTGTCGTGGAAAGTCCGGTCGCGCTGCCACTGCCGCCGCGTGAGAATGCGGCGCAGCATGCCCAGCACCGAGCGGGAACGTCGCCCGATGGGTGACTTAGCCCACGAATCCTGTATCGAGAAGCCGGAATAAGCGGGAACAGGAATCCCAGCGATGGTGAGAGCCAGCACGCGACCGTGGAGTTCGCGGCGGCGCTGCAGAAGGCTCGCCTGCGCCGCCAGAACATCGGCCTTCCCGCATTCCTGCAGTGTGACAAATCCGGATCGCATTGCGCGGTGCAGGAGTTCCCTGCCTCGCGACGTCCTGACCAGCACCAGTGAGCGGCCCGCATCTCCGTCGTTGTAATAACGATGCCACGCATCGCCACAGGAAAGATCTGCGAGTCGACCAAGTCCGTCGGGGCAGAGGTTACAGCGCAGCGGCCGAAATCCTGTCAGACGTCCCCACGATTCCAGGTATGTGAAAGCCGCGCCGCGCCCCGCAGTCTCAAACGAGCCTTTGAATTGACCGGGCCAGCCACCGCCTCGGTAGCGCAGATCCGTCAGCCCGTCGGTACCTCCATAGAGTTCGTCCAGGAGGGTGAGCGTACCCGCCGTGCTCGGGGTGCCTGCGCAGAAGAACGTAAGCACCAGTCCAAGGTTGCGATCGAGGTTCAGCCGGGTCTTGCGGAGTTCCGCGACCGCGGCGACATCACAGGGTTTCCCGATGAAAACGCAGGGCCCGTCGGCCTCTTCGATGAGCTGTAGACCTTCGCACGGAGAAGACGGCGCGTAGCGCGAACCCGTTCTGCGGACGATCTCATCCCGGGTGCGGCTAACGACGGTCTTGTTCAGCCATGGCTTTTCCTCGTCCATGGCCGAGTGCAGGACGAGACGCATTCCTTCCTGTTTGAGGCAATAAAGCGAGAGAGCGGAGAGGAGTCCTCCGGAGGAGGCCTTGAACCTGATCTCCGGGTCCGTGGCGTAGCCTTCCCAGATCTGCAGTGAACGGCCAAATTCATGGTCTGCTGCTGATTCCTTCGGAGCCGGGTCTGTTACCGCATAGCCAGGGCAGTAGGAGTGCTTCTCGATGCTTGCGTCCTGTTTGTCGTCTCTGAATCTGGGCCGGATTCCGACATTTTCGATGTTCACCAGCGAGATCGATCCTTCAGGCGAGGCGTAGCCGCAGGCGCCACAACCGCAGCACAGGCGCCAGTCGACCACGTCTCTTAACGTTCTGATTCGGCGGGAGTAGAGGCCCACGAAACTCCGGGGTAGTCAGGAACAACAAGCAGAGTGAACCGCAGAGACGTAAAGGGTGCAGAGACTCGCTAACGCTCTTAGCCTCAAGCGCGGACCACCTTTGAGATGGACTGAGCCTGATGGAGCCAGTCGTACGAGGAGTTCAGCTTGGCCAGGAAGAAGTCGGGATCGTCGAAGTCATTTGCCGGCAGACGCTTGATCGCCAGCCTGTCCTCGCGCTGCGAAACAGTCCCGATTATGGTGGTCATCCCCGTGCGGTAGCCGGTCGCATCCAGGTTGCGGCGATACATCTCCACGTAGGAATAGTCGCGCTCGGGAAAGGCGAAGGGATGGGAGAAATCGCGGATTTCAGTTCCGAGCGAGTCTTCCAGAGCCTCCCTGGAATCCATGAGTTCGCGGCGTATTTCAGCTTCAGAAAGGGTTCTCATCTCCGGATGCGAGACGGTGTGGGAGCCGACATTCACGCCCGCATGCACGAGTTCGCGGAGCTGCAACCAGGTCAGCAGCTTCAGGCCGTTGGCGCCTCTCTCGCCGACCAGGGCGGTCGGAACGTAGACGGTACTCTTGAAGCCGAATTCCTCGAGAACCGGGAAGGCGGCCGTCAGAAAGTCCTCGTAGGCGTCGTCGAAGGTGAGGCAGACGGCGCGCCTTGTGGCGGCAGCCGGCGATGCCAGCCAGAAAAGTATCTCAGAAGGCAGGAGGGTTTTGAAACCGGCGTCGCGCAGGAAGATCATGTGCCTCCGGAAGGTCGGGGGAGAGGTGCGTGTCTCGAAGTAGGGGTGGCGGGGGCTGGACGAGACGTCCGAAATGCTGTGGTACATCAGAACCGGGACGCGGGGTTCTCCGGGGGGCGAAGGCGTCGGATTGGATCGAACAAATAGAGGGTTAAGAGACGATCCAAGCGGTAGCGCTGACATCTGAAGGGCCTTTGTTGATTCCAGCATCTAGGCACCGTCGCGTCGTCGATGTGCCGCAACCTGAACATGTGCTCGATTTAGCCGGGGCTTACTTCGTTCCAGAGAGTGACAGACACTGGTTAAGCAATGGTTAAGCACCGTTCTTGCCAGGGTAGAAGCTGAAAGCGGTGCTGCTCATGTGCCTATTATGGGATTAGTGGGATTGGGATTCAACTCGAACACTTGAAGAAACTCGAAGGGCCTCGGCGACTTGGCGCTGGTGCTCAGGAGTGAGTTGGGGGAACATGGGGAGAGAGAGGATCTCGGCGGCGACTTTTTCTGTTATGGGGTAGTTGCCGAGGCTCGAAGCGTAGGCGTTTTGCAGGTGCAGCGGGACCGGGTAGTGCAGGCCGGTGCCGATGCCTGCTGCGTCCAGGTGCTTCTGCAGCGCTTCGCGGTCCGCGCGCCGGACCACGTAAAGATGGTAGACGGCTTTGGACCAGTCGGGTTCGTAGGGGACGGACGACGCCCGATAGCAGTTCGCCGTAGCGCTGCGGCGGCCTCGCGGCGCTTCTCGTTCCACTCGTCGAGGTGGCGCAGCTTCACGCGCAGGATGCCGGCCTGGATCGCGTCCAGGCGGCCGTTGTAGCCTTCCATGTCGTGGTAGTACTTCTTCGCCTGGCCGTGGTCGCGCAGCATCCGGATCTTCTTCGCGATCTCCGGATCGTTGGTCGTCACCGCGCCGCCTTCGCCGCAGGCGCCGAGGTTCTTGCCGGGGTAGAAGCTGAACGCGGCGGCTCTGCCCATCGAGCCGGCTTTGAACCAGCGGTTCTGCTTCTTGCGAGAAATACTCCGCGCCGTGCGCCTGGCAGGCGTCCTCGATGACGATCAGGTTGTACTTCTCCGCGAGCTCCAGGATGGCGTCCATGTCGGCACATCTGGCCGTAGAGATGCACCGGGAGGACGGCTTTCACCTTCGGGTGCGTCTCCAGGTACTGCCTGGAGCTTCTCCGGGTCCATGTTGTAGGTGCGCTCGTCGATGTCGACGAACGCGATCGTCGGCGCCGGCCTGCGAGATCGCTTCGGTCGTGGCGATGAAGGTGTTCGGGACCGTGACCACCGTGTCGCCTTTGCCGATGCCGGCGGCCATCAGGGCGAAACGGAGAGCGTCGGTGCCGCTGCCTACGCCGACGCAGTGCTCGGTGCCGCAGAAGGCGGCGAATTCCTTCTCGAAGCCTTCGACTTCTTCGCCGCCGATGAAATGGCGCGGTGCGGAGGGCTTTGCGGACTACGGCAGATTAGCTCTTCTTCCAGTTCCACGTGCGGGGTTACGAGATCAAGAAATGGGTATGTTCATGATGAGCTCACTCATAGAGGACTCGGACGACACGGATTTCACGAATTTGTTCTCAGGACTCGTGCCGGGTTGCCGGCGACGATGGTGTTGGGCGGGACGTCCTTGGTCACGACGCTGCCGGCGCCGACGATGGCGTTTTCGCCGATGGTTACTTTGGACAGGATTGTGGCGCCGCGACCGATGGAGGCGCCTTTTTTGACCAGGGTCTTCTCCACTTTCCAGTCGGCTTCGGTCTGCAGCTGGCCGTCCGGCGGTTGCCCGTGGGATAGGTGTCGTTGATGAAGGTGACGCTGTGGCCGACGAAGACGTCGTCTTCGATCGTCACGCCTTCGCAGATAAAGGTGTGGCTGGAGATCTTGCAGTTGTTGCCGATGAAGGCGTTCTTCTGGATCTCCACGAAGGCGCCGATCTTGATGTTGTCGCCGATCGTGCAGCCGTAGAGATTGATGAACTTCGACAGCTTGACGTTCTTGCCCAGCTTCACGTCGGGGGCGATGCACAGGTACTCGCTCATAGGTAGACCATGCCTCCTTTGTTGCGCCAGGGACTTGTCGGCGGCTTCCAGCATTTGACGACCTCGCAGGCCGGCCTCGCCGTCGTTGAACGGGCGTCTCGTCCTTCTCGACGCAGTCGACGAAGTACTGCGTCTCGGCCTTCAGCGCCTCGATCTGCTCGATGCGCGGCGCCCAGATGTCGCCCATGCGGTAACTGACCAGCAGGTCGTGACACGTTCTGCCGTTCGCCGTTCGATCTTCGTGACGCCCTTGTCGTAGATCTTGATCTTCTCGTCCGCCTCCAGGTCGTTCCAGACCAGCATCTTCTTCTCGCCGCCGATCAGCGTCGTCCGGACCTTCACCGGCGAGAGCCAGTTGACGTTGAAGTGGGCGATCACGTTGTTGTCGAAGTAGACCGTGATGTAGGCGACGTCCTCCGTGCCGTTGACGTGGCTTCTCGCCGGTCGCGACCACCGCCTGCGGCTTCGCCTGGATCAGGTACTCCATGATCGAGAGATCGTGCGGCGCCAGGTCCCAGACCACGTTGACGTCGTCTGGAAGAGGCCCAGGTTCACGCGCATGGAATCGTAGTAATAGAGTCGTGCCCAGAGCGTCCGTCGTCGATCAGCTCCTTGATCTTCCTGCACCGCGCCGGTGAAGAGGAACGTGTGGTCCACCATGATCTTCAGATTCTTCCTCGCGGCCAGCTCGATCAGCTCCTCGGCCTGGGCGGCGCTGTCGGTGAAGGGCTTCTCCACGAAGACGTGCTTGCCGTTCTCCAGGGCCTTCCTGGCGAGAGGGTAATGCGTCGCGACGGGCGTGATGACGGCGACGGCGTCGATGTCCGGGGAGGTCAGGATGTCGTCGGGATTCGGGTGAGATTCATGCCGGGGAAGCTCTTGCGGGCCCGGTCGAGGGCTTTCGGATTCAGGTCGCAGACAGATTTGACGCAGCCATAGATCCACGATTGGAAATTGCGGACGATGTTGGGGCCCCAGTAGCCGTAGCCGATGACGCCGATGCTGATCATGGGAGAGTCCTTGAAAAACTTGTCACGAGAGTCCTTGAAAACTTGTCACGGAGGACACGGAAGAAAAGACGGAGGACACGGAAAAAGACACAAAACTCTGAAATTGGCTAGCAGGCGCCCTGGCCGGAGATTACGGCGTATGGGGTGGGAGAGTCCTTGAAAACTTGTCACGGAGGACACGGAATAAAGGACGGAGGACACGGAAAAAAGACACGAAACTCAATCAAATTTGCTAATAGGCGCCCTGGCCGGAGATGACGGCGTAGGGGGTGCGCAATAGGATCTTGAGGTCCAGCAATAGGGATTGCTGCTGGATGTAGCGGAAGTCCAAGCGGACCATTTCGTCGAAGGTCGTGCGGCTGCGGCCGTAGACCTGCCACAGACCGGTGATGCCGGGCTTCACTTCGATGACCCGGCGGCGGTGCCAGTGGCGGTAATTGGCCACCTCGTACGGGACGGGGGGCGCGGGCCTACCAGCGACATCTCGCCCTTCAGCACGTTCAGGAATTGCGGCAGCTCGTCCAGGCTGGTTTTGCGCAGGAAGCGGCCGACTGGCGTCACCCGGGGGTCGTTCTGAATCTTGTAGGTGGGTTGGGCTACCGGCTTCTCGATCAGGGCTTCGACGTACTTCTGGTGGATCGTCGGGTCGTTGTTCACCTTCATGGTGCGGAATTTCAGGAACCAGAATTCCTTCCCGAAGCGGCCGATGCGGCGTTGGCGGAACAGCACCGGGCCGTCAGACGTCAGCTTGATCAGGGCGGCGACGACGAGGAAGACCGGCGAAAGCAGGATCAGGCCGAACAGGCTGCCGGCGATGTCGATGGTGCGCTTCAGGACCCGGTATGGGGTGTGGGACTTGTCGCGGTCCTTCAGGTCGGGGTAGAGCTTCTGGTCGGACTTGCACTCGGTCTCGGGGAAGAAGTGGAATGAGATCAGGACCTGCTTGAACTCGGCAGGCTTGAGGACCTGGCGCAGGGCGCGCTCCGTCTTCGCCATGAGGGCCGCCTGCACCGAGGCGCGCTCGGCGCCGCGCAGGGCCGTGTAGATCGCGCCGATGGTCGACGGGGACTGGTACCAGCCGTAGACGTCGGTGTCGCGGCTGTCCAGCCGGAGGGCGGCGCAGATGTCCGCGATGCGCGGGAGCGGGGCGCTGCCGTTGAGCGACGCCAGGTCCAGGATCATCAGGACGAAGGCGTCGCCGGTGCGCTCGGTGCGGCGCCGCTCGAGGGTAAGGGTTCGGTTGAACATCTCCTGATCTAGAAGAAAGTCTGGTTCGTGCACGGAATTTAGGAGTTTTAGGGGATAAGGAAACACGTTAGAAGCCTGAGAAACTTGTCACGGAGGACACGGAAGAAACGGAGGACACGGAAGAAAACATATGGAACTGGTCTATGGGGAATTGTCGAACCGGGTGTTGGCCGCTGCGGTCGAGGTGCACAAGGTGCTGGGACCCGGTTTCCTCGAGTCGGTTTATGAGCAGGCGCTGTCGCATGAGCTGCGGCTGAGGCACGTCGCATTCAAGACCCAGGTACCGCTTCCGGTCCGGTACAAAGACTTCGCCATCGGGGAATACCGGGCCGATCTCGTTGTGGAAGATAGGATTATTCTGGAACTCAAAGCCGCGGAAAACCTCGTCCCGGCCCACGCCGCTCAGGCGGCCCATTATCTCGCCGCCACGGGACTGCGCGTCGCCCTGGTGATCAACTTCGGTGCGGGGAGGCTCCAGGTCAGACGGGTGATACGGTGAATTCCGTGTCCTCCGTCTTTTCCGTGTCCTCCGTGACAAGTTGTTTCTTTCTAACTATCCAGGTAGGTCTTTTGTTTTTTGGTGGGGGCGGGGCCCTTGTAGGGGTAGTGGGCGCGGTGCTTGTAGTGGTAGTACCTGTAGTCGTATTGGGTGTTGAACATCAGGGACTTGACGTCGTTGAAGACGACGCCCAACAGCTTGTTTCGGTCCAGGATGCGTGAGCCTTCTCGATGTTCCCGTACGTCGTCTTGCCGCAGCGCACCACCAGGATCAGGCCGTCGGCCAGTCGTGGTCAGGATCTGGCGTCCGATGATCGGCCCGAACGGCGGGCAGTCCAGGATGACCGTGTCGAACTCGGTCTTCAGGTAGTCGATCAGGTCGCGCATCTTGGTGTCGGGAGCAGCTCGATCGGATTGTCCGAGACCCCCCGGCGGTCATCAGGTAGAGCTTTCCCGAAGCGCCGCATGTAGCAGTAGGGCTGCAGGCGCTCGGTCTCCAGGTATCCGTGCAGTCCCGGCTCCACCGATGCCCCAGCAGACCGTGGACGCTCGGGTTCCGCAGGTCGCAGTCGACCAGGATGACGCGCCGGCCGGGGTCCTTCGAGAGCTGGCCGCCAGGTTCGTGGCGACCAGTGACTTGCCGTCCTCGCGTGCTGCGAACTCGAGACGGCGAGCAGCGCTGCGTCGACATCTCCGCGATGCGCACCTTCAGGGTCCGGAACTGCTCGCTGATGAAAGAGCCTTACCGGTGGAACGGTCTCCAGCTTGTCGCTCAGGCCGATTGCGGCGATCTCGGGCGTCAGGTGCTCGAAGGGAAGCTCCTCGCGCCGGCGGCGCAGGCCGTCGATTCGCTCGATCGGGCCGTCCTCCTCGCGGACGAGGTCATCGTCCAGGAACACGCTCAGGATGCGGGTCAGCCGCGCGTATTCCATGCCCGTGGCCGCGGCGAGGTCCTGCGGCGTGCAGGCGTCTTCAGCCGGCTCAGCACGGACAGTTCCTGCGGGTACCAGGGGAGATGCGACAGGCTGTCCCGTTGTTCAGGCTGAGCAGCCGGGTGGGAGTTCAGCTCCAGCGGGCTAGATCGTCCTGCGCGCCAGTCTCGAGCACCAGGCTGTCGTAGTTGAGTCCCGCGGGCGCGGACATGTACAGCGCCGGGGCCGGTCCCTGAACGCGCCGACCGCGAATCCGTGCTGCAGCGCGTGCGTCAGGACCTGGACGACCTGGTGGCGCACGCTGTCTTTCAGCTCGCGACCCGTCCAGCAGCTTGCGCAGGACGGCGGCCTTGCCGATCGGCATGCTCTTGCGGCGCGACGTCCTAGCAGCCGTCGATCAGCCGTCGGCGCTGCAGAAACCCGCTCTTGGTCAGGATTTTCCCCAGCTGCAGTCCGGCGATGTTGCTCCCGGCGCCGTCGATCAGGCCGTCGCGGAAGTAGACCGCGATCTTCTTCGTTTTCCCGTTCCAGATCGAGCAGGCCGGTGGCGCTGGCCTTCGCCTGGAGGTGCCGGATCTCTTCCAGCAACGGGTGCTCTCGGTCGTCATGACTGCTTTGCCGCTCTTTCTTCGATCCTTTCGATCAGCGGATCCAGCAGGCGCAGCAGCGCGCGACTGGCTGAGGTAGAGGATAATAGATGCCGCCGACATAGACGCCGGCGCAGAGGACGAAGAGCAGCGCGTGCGCGAGCGCTCCTGCGCCGAGCGCGCGCGGACGTCCGCCGGGGTGACCATCGCCGGGATCTCGACCAGGACCGGGGCTTCGAGCGCCCGCTCCAGTTCGTGGTACGTCCAGACCCGCTGGTTCAGGGTGTTGACCACAGGCGGCCGCGATCCCCGCCGCCAGGCTGAGCGCAAAGCCGATCAGCAGGATCATGGCCGGCGCCTGGGGGCGAAGGCTCCATCGGATAATTGGCGGGATCGACGATGGCGAACTGCGCGCCCTTCTGGCGGCTTTCCAGGCTCCCGGCCAGCTTCGCGTCTTCCAGCTTTTTCTTGAGCTCCTCGTGCTGCTTGGTCAGGTCCTCGTTGGTGCGCATGACCGCCGCGCATCTCCTGCTCGACCTCCGGCGTGTTCTGGACGCGCTCGGTTGTATTTGGCCATGTCGCTTTCGATCTGCTTCTTCTCCCGCTCGCGGATCGCGATGTCGGTCTTCAACTGGTGCAGCTGGGCCGTCAGGCTCTGGTAGACCGGGTTCGGCTGTGAGTCGCGGCAGCGGCGGTCGAGCGGCTTTCGCGTCTCGGTTGCGGTCAGCATCTCGCGCCGGCGGGATCTTCCGACTCTCAGCCGATCCAGCTCGGCCTTGAGCCGGCGCACGTCCGGGTGGTCTCGGCTTGGCCTTGATGAGCAGTTCTTTGTATTCCTGCTCCTTCTTGCGTAGTTCTCGACCTGCGGATTCGAACCGGGGCGCCCGTGGCGCGATCCTTCCGCGGTCTCGGTGTAGACCACCGTGGCGGGGTTTCCGAGATCTGCCGCTCGAGGTTCATCTGCAGGGTGAGGTAGCGGTCGAGCGCCTCGACGTTGGCCGTCTTCTGGATCTGGAGCCGGTCGAGCGTGCGCAGGTTGGTTTCCTGCTCGGAGGGCAGCTCGTAGCGGTAGCGCTGCTTCAGGATCCTGAGCTTGTCGTCCGACTTGCGCAGCTGCTCGGCGACCTTCTTCAGCTCGGCCTCGAAGAATTCGGCCGTGCCGAACACCCGTGTCTTCGCGCGTGCGGCTGTCCTGCTCGATGAAGAGCGCGGCGAGCCGGGCCGTGATCTTCTGCGCCAGCTCCGGGATTGTGGTCGCGGTAGGAGATCCGGATAGTTCGTGGTGGGCAGATACCTGCCGCTGGCGCTTTCCCGAGGAGAATTCGATCGCGATCCGTTTCTTCAGCTTGAGGACCTTGCGCTCGTCGTTCAGGCCGCGGTATCCGGACAGCTGATCGCCGAATTCGTCCAGGATCTTCAGCAGGTTGGTGCGGCTGAGGATCGGTCTGCTCGATCGCCGTCAGGCGCGCGTCGGTGTCTCTCGCCGATCAGGTCTTTGACGAAGTCGGTCGGGACCTCGCGCGGCTGGATCAGGATCATGGTCTGCGAGGTGTAGGCCTGCGGCATGACGAGGCGACCAGCAGCGGTGCAGGGCCGCAGAGCGCCAGGAACGTGACGATCACCCACCAGCGGCGGCGCACGATCAGGGCCAGGTAGTCCTGGAGGCCTTTCGACTTGTTCATCGGGATCCCCTCCAGAGGCGCGGGAGCGAGTAGCGGAGCATCGCGTAGACGCGTTCGTAGGAGAGGTCCGCCGTAGGTCCGCTGTTCCCTGCGTCTGGTAGCTGCCGCCGAAGCCGACGAGCCAGTGCTCGCCGAGGACGAAACCGAGCATGGCGTTCGCCATCACGCCCCGGGAGTTGTAGGTCCGTCGCGACGTTGCCGCGGGCGTCGTAGGCGGAGAGGTTCAGGTTCAGGAGCGCGCGGCGGCCGAAGGTGCGGGAGAACGCCGCGCCCGCGCTGTGCGTGTCCGAGACTGAGCCGATACCGGTGCTGTCGGCCGGGCGGTGGGAGTAGTAGAACGAAAACTCGTTGGCCTCGCGAACCCTCTTCGACACGTTGGCACGCACGGTGTAACCGATCCTGCCGTCGAAGTTGCGCGAGGTCGAATACGCCGGGCCGGCCTCGAGCAAGAGCCTCCAGGTCGGGCCGGGCTCGCGGGTGAAGACCACGGTCGCGCTCTGGGTGCGGGCGCGTGCCATACCGTTCGATGCGGTTTTCTACGAATTCGTACTTGAGCCCGATGTTCTGATGTTGGCTGGTGCGGCGCGACCAGGAGACGTTGCCTTCGGCGCGGTTCCGGTCGTAGAGGCCGCCGTACTGCTCCGCGATCTTTTCGTAGCTGCGGAACGAGTGCGAGCCGCCGAAGGTCAGGAACGACCGCGGGCCCAGGTCGACCTCCAGTTCGCCCCGGGCGTAGTTGCTCAGGCTGGAGCGCTTGGCCAGGATCGGGTCGTACAGGTAGCGGAAGCCTTCCGGGGTGACGGCGCTGCTCGCATAGCCGGCGACGCGGAACTGCGGGGCCGTGTCGAGGAGTCGGAGAGCCTCAGGGTGGCGCGTTTGCCGAGCCGCGCGTTGTAGTCGGACGGTGAACATGTGGAAGGTCGAGTCGAGGCGGTCGCTCCGAGAGCGAACCGTTCGGCGGCGAAGGTGTAGGTGAAGCCGAGCAGCGAGTGGCGCCCCTCGGAAGACAGGGTCAGGGTCGGGGCGGCGGCGGCGAACGGGAGCATGCCGTCCTCAAGGCGAACGAGGAGTTGCCGACCTGGTTGCTGGCTCCGCCCATAAGCGTGAGGTCGGTCCCGAACGTGTATTTCCGCTCAGCGTAAGCGGGTGAGGATAGCAAAAGCAAAAGCAAAAACTCGCCACGGAGGACACGGAAGGCACGGAAGAACACGGAAGGAAACCATATATATTTCTTCCGTGTTTTCCGTGTCCTCCGTGGCAAGTTGTTGTTTCTTTTCTTCACGGCACCACCACCACGTCACCGGATTTGAGCACGGCGGCGAACGGGAGCATGCCGTCCTTCAAGGCGAACGAGGAGTTGCCGACCCGGTTGCTGGCTCCGCCCATGAGGGTAAGGTCGGTCCCGAGCGTGTACTTCCGCTCAGCGTAAGCGGGTGAGGATAGCAAAAGCAAAAACTCGCCACGGAAGGCACGGAAGAACACGGAAGAAAAGCATATATATTTTTTCCGTGTCCTCCGTGTATTCCGTGTCCTCCGTGACAAGTTGTTGTCTTTTTTCACGGCACCACCACCACGTCACCGGATTTGAGCACGATGTTCTGGTCGGAGGCTTTCCCCTTCACCACGTCTCTGTAATTGAATTCGAAGACGGTGCTGTCCTTGCCGCTGCGGCGGATGACCGTCATTTCCGAATCCTTCGCGTAGTCCTGGAAGCCGCCGGCCATCGCGAGCGCCTGCAGCACCGTCAGCGGGTTCTCGATCGTGATCGCGCCGGGCTTCTGCACCTTTCCGACCACGAACACGGTGTAGCTCTTGATCGCGTCGACGATGATGGTCACGTTCGGGGCGGTCAGGTACTGCTTCAGCCTCGACTGGATCTGGTCCCTCAGCTCGCCCGGCGTCACGCCGCCGGCCTGCAGGTCCTGGACCAGCGGGAACGATATGCGGCCGTCGGGACGCACCAGCACCTTGCGGGTCAGCTCCGGCTCTTTCCACACGAAGATCTCCAGCATGTCGTTCGGCTGGATGACGTAGAGCGGGTCCGCCTTCGGCGCGGCGTCCTGGGAGAATCCCGGGAGCGCCGAGAGTATCATAAACAGGACAAGGTATTTAGCGTTGCTCTTGGAGGACATGTCGACTCCGGCGGATGATGCAGCTTCGCCCCTTCACTTACAGCTCGGGACACGTTATCGACGTCCTGAGACTGGTCAAATGCGATAAGAAATTGGGTGAGGGCCATATCGTAGTGAGGAGTTCTTAATCTGTCCATGGCCCGCCGGTAGCACCCGGCATGGCACCGATGTGCTACTCGGGGGACGGATGGTGCTTGAAGCGATAGTGCAGGATGGCCGCTGCCAGCCCGTCCGGCGGCTGGGTCCGGACGACCGGACCCCAGCAGGCCACGTCGGCCGGCAACCCGCCCGTGATTTCGGCGGGAAAATGGATCAGGAACTCGAGCATCGTGTCCGGCGGCATCACCCGGTTGGACCGGAAGAGGACTCCCGAGCGGCTGATGTTGACCGTCGTACCTTCGCTCCACGCGCTCTCGCCGCCTTCCCGGTAGAGCAGCGGGGCGCTGATCGGGAAACGCTGCGCCCGCGCGACCTCCTGGCCGCCGGCACGCCGATCCGCAGACTCCAGCCGCATATTCACCGGAACCTCCAGCAATCTGGGTGATGCGCGCGACCGTAACATCGGGAAGGAAAGTACGGCAATGGCACACAGGTAGGTGTCCGGAATAGCACGTCGGTGGAAGGAAAGGCGGAAGGACGACGGCGACTACCTGTCACGCAGGACGCGGGAATCAAGGAAGGACACCGGGGGGCTTGCCGAACGCGTCCTTGCCCTCGTGCATCGCGAAGAGCGCCAGCTCGAGCCGGTTGGAGACGCCGACTTTCCCGAACACGCTCGTCAGGTGGTGCTTGACCGTCTGCTCGCTGATCGAAAGCTTCTGTGCGATGTCCTTGTTCGTGGCCCCGTCGACGATCGAGGTCACGACTTCCAGCTCGCGCGCGGTGAGGTGGTAACCCTCGCGCCGAGCCGCCTGGGCTTCCTGCGCGGGCGCGGCGTCTCTGAGGTGGTCCACCAGGTGCAGGATATTCTCGTGCCCCACCCAGTACTCGCCGTCCGCCACCGCCCGGATGCTCTTGAACAGAAGCGGAGACGTCGTGCGCTTCGGCACGATGCCCCGCGCGCCGTATTTCAGTGCCAGCACCACGCTGGCGTTGGCTGCGCCGTCGACCATGATCAGCGTGCGCACCGGATCTTTGTCGCAGGACAGCGTGCGCAAGACGTCGATGCCCGAAAGCTGGGGCGCCGCCAGGTCGAGCAGCAGGATGTCGGGGTGGAGACGCCGGACCTGCTCTGCCGTCTCGCGGCCGTTCGAGGCCTCCCCGACGACGGACATGCCCGGCTCCATTTCCAGCACGCACCGCAGTGCGTCGCGGAACATCGTGTGCGGGTCGGCAATAAGAATGCGTATCACCCGCTTCATGGGTATGATCTCCGGATGGAAGGGCAGTACTATAACACACGTTGCAATATCTTTGGAGTGCGGCGGCTCGACGCCGCTCTGGGGTCGGCGCCCAGGCGCCGACCTTGCGCAGCTGCCTGCCGATCCAGCTAAACCCAGACAGCGGCGCCCAGGCGCCGCACTCCAGAGATTTCACTTCCGGACCAGGCCGTGGTGGATGGCGAAGAGCGCGAGCTCCAGGCGATTGTAGGCCCCGACCTTGTCGAAGATGTTCGTCAGATGGTGCTTGACCGTGTCCTCGCTGATCGCCAGCTTCCGTGCGATCTCCCGGTTGGAAAACCCGGACACGATCGCCGCCACGATCTCCAGTTCCCGCTTCGTCAGCCCGAAATTGCCGCCCTGCGGCTTCTTCGCCCCGCGGAGCCCGGGCTTGGCCGGAGCGGGAGGCGGACGACTCGCTGCCGAGCCAGTAATCTCCCTTCATGACGCTGCGGATGCCCTGGATCAGTACTTTCATTGCGGAGATCTTGTGCACCACGCCGCGCGCCCCGGCGCGGAACGCCTCCGAAACCGCCGCCGTGTCCTCCGGCCGCGCCAGCACCACGCAGCGCCAGCGGACGTCGTCGCGGCAGAGTGAGCGCAGGACGTTGGGCTCGCCAGATCCAGGGAGCTGCAGGTCCAGGACGACCACGGCCGGGGCAAGTTCGGCCGCCATCGTGACCGCGGCCCCGCCGTCGTCCGCCTCGCCGGCGACTTCGAAATCGGGCTCCCGCTCCAGCACTTTGCGCAGACCGGCCCGCAGAATGCCGCGATCTACCGCTAGCACTATTGTGGTTTTCATGCACCGTGGCCCAATTAGAGGCACCAGCCTATTCGCGGAACAGGGCGGCGACAAGCGACAAAATGCGAAAAACGCATTATTTCGCATGGAAACGCCCAGTGTGGAGTGCGGTGCCTCGGCACCGCTGTCTCGGTTTGGCTGGACCGGCAGGCAGCTCCCCAAGGTCGGCGCCTAGGCGCCGACCCCAAAGCGGCGTCGAGCCGCCGCACTCCAAAAGTTCGGTTTCGTATCCTGAGTCACAGCACCGAAATAGGAAATTGTCGACAATGCTCCCGGGGGAGACGACAATGACATTCGGGAACCGCAACTTAATCCTGGCACTCTGGGCCGCCACCATCGGCCTCCCGGCCGGCGCCGCCGACAGGCAAAAACCGCCATTTCCGGAGGTCAACCTTGCCCGCTTCGCACGCAGCGAGAACGCGGTCCAAGCCCTCGGGGCCAGGCTGCCCGCAGTCGCCGCCTGGTACGGCAAGACCCCGGGCGAACTGGCAAAGCTGCTGCGCCACGACCCCAACCTGTGGGTCAACCCGCGCGGCCGCCTGCTCTATGCCTGCGAACTCGAAAGTCCTTTGACGGCAGGCGCCGACGCGACGTCCGGCACAACTCACCCGCAGGTTACGGCCGCGGCTTTCCCCCTCGATCAGACATTCCGCCTCCACAGCACCCCCAGTTCCCCGAAGGTCATCTACCTGGATTTTAACGGGCAGACCATCGCCGGGACGGCCTGGAACGCCAGCCACTTCGGAGGCGCCAGCTTCACGGCAGCGCCCTTCGATCTCGACGGCAGCCCGGCGACCTTCGGCACGACCGAGCTCGAGAGAATACAGAACATCTGGCGGCGGGTTGCCGAAGACTATTCCCTGTTCGACGTCGACGTCACCACCGAAGAGCCGCCCGCCGACGCGCTCACGCGCACCGGCACGAGCGATACCTTTTACGGCGTCCGGGTGATGATCACGCCGACGAATTTCTATCCCAACGCGGGGGGCGTCTCTTACATCGGGGTCTTCGACGACGTCGGCGAGTACTACAAGACCTCCTTCGCATTTTCGAACGCGCTCCAGAACTCGGAGAAGTACATAGGAGAGGCGTGCGCCCACGAAAGCGGGCACGCGGTCGGCCTGCACCACGAGGGGAAGACCGACGGCACCGTCTATTACGAGGGCCAGGGCAGCTGGGCTCCCATCATGGGCAACTCCTATTACAGAAACGTCACCCAGTGGGCCCGGGGCGAGTACGCCGGCGCCAACAACACCGAAGACCAGCTCCAGACCATGTTGAACAACGGTCTGAGCTACTACCCGGACGACCACGGGAACACCGCCGCGACCGCCACGGCATTGCCGGGGACCAGCAGCGTGAGCGGCTCCGGGTTTATCGAGCGCAACACGGACGTGGATGTCTTCAGATTCCTGAGCGGGGCCGGGAGCATATCGATCGGGATAGCCGCCGCCCCGCTGGGCCCGGACCTCGACGTCCGGGCGGAGATTCGCGACGGCAGCTGGAACCTCGTTGCCTCGGCCAACCCGCCCGAGCTTGGGGCGACGTTGAGCGCGAACCTCACGGCGGCCGGCACGTACTATCTGGTCATCGCCAATAGCGGATACGGCGATCCCCTGACGACGGGGTATTCGAGCTATGCCAGCCTGGGGCAGTACACCTTCACCGGGACGGTGGCGGATCCGGGGAACCTGGCTCCCCCCGTCGCCGTCGCGTCGGCATCTGTGACCACGGGAAATGCGCCGCTTGCGGTGGCTTTTTCGAGTTCCGGGTCCACAGATGCCGGCGGCGCGATCACCGGCTACTCCTGGAAATTCGGAGACGGGTCGACGTCTACCGATCCGAGCCCAAGCCACACTTATGTTGCGGCGGGGACCTATGCGGCGACCCTGACCGTCACCGACAACGACGGGTTGACGGGCACTACATCGGTGAGCATTTCGGTCCGGCGCGACCTGCGCGTTCAGTCGATCGCGCTGGCGCCGCAGAGTACCTCGACTGCGGTTTCGGCCAGGGCGACGGTGTTTATCAAAGAGGTTAGCGCGAGCGCGAATCCGGTCGGGGGCGCGACCGTCAGCGGGACGTGGGGGGGCATCGTCTCGGGGACCTCGAGCGGGACGACGGCAAGCGACGGGTCGGTCGTGTTGAGCTCGCCGCAATCGGCTTCGTCGGGCACGATCACGTTTACCGTGACTGGGGTGTCGGCAAGCGGGTATACGTATGATTCCACGTTGAACGTGGTGTCGTCGAGCTCCGTGTCGGTCGGCATCACACAGGATCCCGCCGGCGCACCGGGCAGCCTGCAGGCGGTGGCGGGTAAGGCGCAGGTGACGCTGAAGTGGCAGGATAAGAGCAGCGCCGAAACGGGGTTTTCCGTCGAGCGGAGGCCGCGCGGGTCCGGGAGTTTTGCAGTGATCGGGACTGTCGCGGCCGGGGTCACGAGTTACACAAATTCCGGGTTGAGCAAGGGAAGCTGGTACGACTACCGCGTGCGGGCGTCGACGGCGCAGGGGTTTACGGCGTATTCGAACACCGCAAGCGCCAGGGTCAAGTAGCGGCTGGCACTGTTTTGTGCTAGAGTCGCCCCTGGAGTGAGTTTCGCTGGATCGGTACGCAGCTCCGCACGGTCGGCGTCCAGCCGCCGCACTCCAAATGTGGAGTGCGGTGCCTCGGCACCGCTGTCTGGGTTTCGCTGGATCGGTACGCAGCTCCGCACGGTCGGCGCCTAGGCGCCGACCCCAAAGCGGCGTCCAGCCGCCGCACTCCAAATGTGGAGTGCGGTGCCTCGGCACCGCTGTCTGGGTTTCGCTGGATCGGTACGCAGCTGCGCACGGTCGGCGCCTAGGCGCCGACCCCAAAGCGGCGTCCAGCCGCCGCACTCCAAATGTGGAGTGCGGTGCCTCGGCACCGCTGTCTGGGTTTCGCTGGATCGGCACGCAGCTGCGCACGGTCGGCGTCGAGCCGCCGCACTCCAAAATAAAACATGGCGCTACCACTTGATCCTCCCCTGCCCCGCATCCTCGTCGTGGACGACGACGCGCAGATCCTCAGCCAGATCCAGTGGGCTTTTGCCGACGAGTTCGAGGTCTTCCCGGCAACGGACCGGCAGTCGGCCGTGGAGCGCTTCAAGAAAGAGCGCATGTCCGTGGCGCTGCTCGACCTCGGTCTTCCGCCGCACCCGAGAGACGCCACCGAAGGCCTCCTGACGCTCGAAGAGCTCATCGCGCACGACCCGCTGGTGAAAGTCATCATCGTTTCGGGCAACTCCGAACGGCAGAATGCCCTGCGCGCCATCGAGAAAGGGGCGCACGACATCTTCCCCAAACCCGTCGATCTCGACGAACTCCGGGTGGTCCTGCGGCGGGTCTTGAAGCGCGTGCAACTGGAAAGGGAGAGCATTGAAGAGCGCATCCTGGCCGAGGCGGTTCCCTTCGAGCACATCATCGGGTCCAGCCCGGCGATGAAGGCGGTTTTCGGCACCGTGCGCAAGGTGGCCAACACGGATGTCCCCGTCCTGATCCGGGGCGAAAGCGGCACCGGGAAAGAGCTGATCGCCAACGCCATCCACAACCTCGGCCCCAAGAAGGACGCGCCGTTTGTCGCCATCAACTGCGCGGCGATCCCCGAGAGCCTGCTGGAGAGCGAGCTGTTCGGGTACGAGAAGGGCTCCTTTACCGGGGCGACGACCCAGCGGCGCGGCAAGATCGAGTACGCCCACGGCGGCACGCTGTTCCTGGACGAAATCGGCGACCTCCTGCCCGAGATGCAGGTCAAGATCCTGCGCTTTCTGCAGGAAAAGGTGATAGAGAGGGTCGGGGGAGAACTTCGATCCGGGTGGACAGCCGGATCGTCGCGGCCACCCACCAGGATCTCGAGGCCGCGGTAAAGGAAAACCAGTTCCGCGAAGATCTTTACTTCCGGCTGGCGGTCGTCAGGATCACGCTGCCGCCGCTGCGCGAGCGCGGCGACGACGTGATCGAGCTGGCGGAGCACCTGGTCGCCGCCTTCTCGAAGGAGCTCAAGAAGCCCCCCAGGAAGTTCTCCAAGCCCGCGTTGGACGCCCTGCGGCGGTACGGCTGGCCCGGAAACGTGCGCGAGCTGCAGAACCGGGTGAAACGGGCCCTGGTGCTCGCCGACGGGCCGTTCATCAACCCGGCGGAGCTGGAGCTTGAGGCGCCGGCCGCCGCCGCAGCCAACGGCTCATCGCTCAAAGAGGCCAGGCAGGAACTCGAGCGCGAGATCATCTCGAAGGCATTGAGGGAAAACGGCGGCAACATCTCCAGGACGGCCCGCACGCTCGGCATCAGCCGGCCGACGCTCTATGAGCTGATGTCGAGGTATCAGCTGTAGGCCGGGGCCGCGAAGAATCTGCCACGAAAAACACGAACTCCTGCCGATAAATCTCACGTGCGCACAACGCCATTGAGCGGGCATCCTGCAATTCCGTATGTCTTGCCGTTTGTCGTGTTTCTCCTTTTCCTGGGGATCAGAGGTGTCCTGCCTTTCGGGCCGGAGTGGGAATACCCGCTGCGCGTCGTCACCGTGGGTGGCGTGCTGGCGGCCGTCTCCCGAAAGGTGATCGAATGGCGCCCGGGGCGGGCGACGCAAAGCGCTGCGCTCGGGGTGATGGTGTTCGCGGTGTGGGTGGCGCCGGACCTGCTGTGGCCGGCTTACCGGGAACACTGGCTGTTCGCCAACTCCGTCACCGGCTCGGCACGCAGTTCCCTGCCGGGGCTCGCGCGCGGAAATCCCCTGTTCCTCGTCTTCAGGGTCGCCGGCACAGCCCTGCTGGTCCCGGTGGTCGAAGAGCTGTTCTGGCGGGGGTGGCTGATGCGCTATCTCGTCCGCCCGGAGTTCGAGAAGGTCCGGCTCGGCACGTATACCGCTTTATCGTTCTGGGTGACGGCGCTGCTGTTTGCCAGCGAGCACGGGCCGTATTGGGAGGTGGGGCTGCTCGCCGGCGCCGCCTACGGGTGGTGGATGGTGCGCACCCGCAGCCTGGCCGACTGCATCCTGGCGCACGCGGTGACCAATGGCTGCCTGGCGGCCTACGTTATCGCATCGGGAAAATGGCAATACTGGCTTTGAAAAGTCGTTCAAGCCACCCAATGTCGGGATTTATGACATGTTTCACCACCGCGGCCATTCATGCGCCAGACCGCTGCCAGCCTCGTAAGACATTGAAACTGCACCTGGTAACTTTACCAGAACCCTTCGATTGGAGTTTTTCCGGCCCCGACTGGTCCCGAAAGTGTCGGAAAGCTTTACAGTTCGGAAGGTGGGTCAAGTCAGAAGTCGTTGATGGGATTGCAGATACCTAACGGCACGCTTCGTGCTTAATGAGCAGGTGTAATCGAACAGGAGGCGGCATGATGTTAAGGATAGTAATTTTCGGGACGCTCTTTGTTCTTCTGTTTGTGCCACTCGCCAGTGCCGTACCGACATTCTGCAGCGGGGGCGGAGGCAACACCGATGGCCTGTTGCGGTCGGATATGACCTACAACGGCGGCGATGCGACCGACTGTTACGGGATTGTCGACGGTAACGACAGCACGGGGACTATTAACGCAATCGGCGGGTTATGGGGAACGGGGTGGGATGTTCTAATCAGGGACACCGCTCCGGGTGGGGCGGCTGATGGAACCGGCACGTTTCAGGGAATATCTTTCACCCTGACTGCCGAGGCAGGCACGAGCGGAAACTGGACGCTCACCGGGACCGATACGAATGGCGGATCCCCCCTCAATCTGCCTACTGCTCTGGACTTCGTCGGCGTGATTAAAGCCGGCTCCAATTATGGGGCGTACTGGTTCGACAATGTCAGTTTCGACGGGAGCGGCGGGGGGAGATACGTTGTCAGATTCGGATTTAATCCCCAGGAAATCCCTCCTGCCCTGTCGCACCTTTCGCTTTATATCCGGGAAGGCGAGGACCCAGATCCTGGCCCCGACCCCGTCCCTGAGCCGACCAGCCTTGTCCTGCTGGGTTCGGGTATCCTGCTCTTTGCGGCGGTGAGGCGTCTCAGAAAGTAGATCGACCCGCAGAAGCAAACGTCAGCTGATAAACCGGGGGCCAAGTGCCCCCGGTTTTTTTTGGAGTGCGGCGGCTCGACGCCGCTTTGGGGTCGGCGCCTAGGCG
Organism: uncultured Acidobacteriota bacterium; assembly: GCA_963773605.1. Classification (GTDB taxonomy): domain Bacteria; phylum Acidobacteriota; class UBA6911; order UBA6911; family UBA6911; genus CAVZBT01. The sequence continues at coordinate 123,200 of CAVZBT010000012.1, read as the reverse complement.
CCGACCTTGCGCACATACCTACCGGTGCAGCCACACTCAGACAGCGGTGCCGAGGCACCGCACTCCATACTTTGGAGTGCGGCGGCTCGACGCCGCTTTGGGGTCGGCGCCTAGGCGCCGACCTTGCGCACACACCTACCGGTGCAGCCACACCCAGACAGCGGTGCCGAGGCACCGCACTCCATATTATTCAACCATGGCTTGGGCGGCGGGCGAAGGCTCCTGGCCCTGCAGCCGGCAGAAGCGGCTGTACAACCCGTTGGATTCGAGCAGCCCCTCGTGGGTCCCTATTTCCCGGATGCGACCCTGATCGAGCACGACGATGACGTCGGCGTTGCGGATGGTCGATAGGCGATGGGCGATGACAAAGGTCGTCCGGTCCTGCATCAGGTTGATGAGCGCCCGTTGCACGAGCTGTTCCGATTCCGAGTCGAGCGCCGAGGTCGCTTCGTCCAGGATCAGGATCGGGGCGTTCCGCAGGACCGCGCGCGCGATGGAGAGGCGCTGCCTCTCCCCCCCGGACAGCCGCTGGCCGCGCTCGCCTACGACGGTGTCGTACTTCATCGGGAGCGCCATGATGAAGTCGTGCGCGAAGGCCGCCCGCGCGGCCGCGATGATCCGGTCCTCGGAAGCGCCGACGTCCCCGTAGGCTATGTTGCGCCGCACGGTGTCGTTGAACAGGAACGTGTCCTGGCTGACGATGGCGAGGCTGCCGCGCAACGACGCCTGGGTGAACTCGCGCACGTCCACGCCGTCGATCAGGACGGCGCCCGACGCCACGTCGTAGAAGCGCGGTATCAGGCTGACGAGCGTCGATTTCCCCGACCCGCTGCTGCCGACCAGGGCGATCACCTGGCGGCGGCGCACCTTCAGGTTGATGTCGTGCAGCACCCGCGTCCCGCCGCTCGCGTCGCGGTACTGGAAGTGCACTTCCCTGAATTCGATCGAGCCCTTCAGCCCCTCCAGCACGCGGGCGCCGGGGCGGTCCTGTATCTCGATGTGGGTGTCGAAGACCTCCATGATGCGGGAGGCCGAGGCGAAGGCGCGCTGGAACTGGATGTGCATCCGGCTCAGCTTCCGGATCGGATCGTACATCCGGAACAGGGAGAACAGCGAGCCCCCGAACAGGCCGAACGTGAGGGTGCCGGCGGCGATGCGGCTGTGGGCGTAGTACAGCAGCGGGACGAACGAGACGACGCCCAGCAACTCCATCAGCGGCGAGTTCATGAACAGGATCCGGGCCGCCTTCATGTTGCTGCGGAACAGGTCGCCGGCCGACTTGTGAAAGCGCCCCTTCTCGTGCTCCTCCATCACGAAGGACTTGACCACGCGCACCCCGGTGATCGCCTGCTGCAGCAGGTCGTTCAGCGCGGCGACGTTCTCCCGGCTCCTGAGGCTCACGCGGCGTATGCGGCTGCCCATCGACAGGGTGAGGGCCAGGGCCGCCGGGGCGATCAGCAGCGACACCAGGGCCAGCTTCCAGTCGATGTAGAGCACCCACGCCACGAGCGAGGCCAGCAGCACGGTTTCCCGGAACAGCTCCGCGACCGAGGTCGAGACCGCCTCCTGAACCTGCTCGACGTCGCTGCTCATCCGGGACATCAGGCGCCCGGTCGAGTTCAGCGCGAAGAAGCCCATGGACTGGCGCAGGACGTGATCGTAGAGGTCGTTGCGCACGTCCATGACGACGCCCTGACCCACATGGCTCATCCAGTAATTCGAGTAGTACAGCGCGAGACCCTTCAACAGCGTCAAACCGACCATGGCGAGCGACAGCTGCGTGATTTTAGATCCGGGGAGCAGCGAGAGGTAGCGACTCAGGAGTTCGAGTTTCCCCGACGCCACCGCGGGGGCCGTTGCGCCACCCGCGCCGGGGATCAGGACTTCGTCGAACAGGGGTATCGCCAGGGCCGTCGTGAGGACTTCAAACAACCCCGCAAAAACGAGCAGGACCAGCGACGCGGCCAGCAGGGACACGTAGGGACGGACGAAAGGGAACAGCCTGCGGAAGTCGTTCATGGCTCACACGGATGAACACAGACAAAGCTCGATCCGCGGGAGTCCGCGGAAATCCGCGTCCCAAAAAGCGGATGCGTTAGCGGTTGCGGCCGTGGCGCTGGATGCCGCCCTGGCCCCGCCCGGAACCTGAAGACGATCCGGACGATGCCCCTCCGCCGCGCATGCCCGAACCGCCGAAGCTCGAAGATGGCGCCCTCGCGGGGGGCGCCGCGATGGTGGCTCTGGGCGGCGTGTATCCGCCGCCGCCACCCGCCGAGCCTCCCCTCCCCCAGGAGGGCGCATACTGCGGGGCAGGCGCCGGGGCGGACCGGACGGAGGGTTGCGCACCCTGCCACCGTCCGGTCTGCGTGAACCGCTGGGTGCTCGCCCCCGGGCTGCTGTCGAAACTGCGATACTGGGGCGACGGGGTGTACGTCCGGGGCGTATAGCTGGACGCATACGCCCTGGGCGTGTAGCCGAACGACGGGCTGATCTGCTCGGAGGACCGCGACTCCTGCCGCGGCCGTTCCGGCTGTCTGCGTTCCTGCGACGGAGCCGGCGCGCGGTCAATTCTCGGCGACGGCGCGGGCGCGCTCTCCATCCGCCGCGGCGACATTTCCGGGCGCGTGGTGGACCCCGGGGACGTGTCCCTGCGGCCGGCATTGCCGTCGATCACGCTCCGGGGCGACGGCGACTCCATCCGGCGTATGCCGGACGAGCCTTCGGCGTCGCGCCCGAAGGGGCGGTAGCTTTGGGTACGCGGATTCTGCGGGGCCGCCTGAGCGGGCGCCGGCTGCGCGGGCGCCGCCTGGGCCCCGGGGGCAGACGGCGCATTGGCGGCCGGGGTGCGCCGGTTCCAGATGCTGGCGCCGCCGGTTCCGGCAGACCCGCCGCCCTCGCGCCCGTTACCGGGCACCGAGTAAGTGCGACCCGCGCCCGCGGGGTCGGTGGTCGCCGCGCCGGGCATACTCCTCCCGGCGGAGCGGCCAAGGGAATTGCCTCCGCCCGGGTTCGTAATCCGCAGGAAGCGGTCGGACCCGGTGGACCGGACGGAGGGCTCCGAACGCACCACGACCGCGCGTACGTCGTTTGAAGCGGGCCGGACGGCCTGCCGGTCCGGTGCCGCGGCAAAGCTGCGAGCCCCGGGCTGCAGGCCGAGGCGATCGGTCACCATGCGGCCGTTGCGCCAGGGCTCACCGGCGTCCGTCACCTGTACGACCCGGCTCCGGCTGCCGAAGCTGTCGTTCAGGAACTGATCGGTCCGCACGGTGCGGAACGCGCCGGGAATGTGCCGGTTGAAGAGATTGTCGGGCGACCGGCGCTGGGCCAGCCGCAGGTTGTTGAGCTGGTAGCCGTAGTTGCGGTGATAGTAGAAGTTGTTCACGTTGTAGTAGTCGCCGGGCCCCAGCGGCACCCAGGAGACCCAGCTGGGCCCGTTGTAGAACCGCACCAGCCCCGGTGACCAGAAATTGAAGCCGAACGACGCGCCCGGGAGCCAGCACCAGCCGAAGCTCGAGTGTTGATACCAGCGGCCATAGTGGTAAGGCAGCCACCCCCAGGGTTCATACGACACCCACGTCCAGCCCCAGAGCGGGCGATACACCCAGCGGCCTTCCCAGTACGGCGACCAGCCGGAAGCCACCTGGTAGGGCACCCAGGCGGCGCCGTAGTCCACATCCACCCAATGCCCGTACAGATCCAGATCGCGCACCCCCATGGAGACCTGCTCGGGGATGTACCGGCGGCTCTGGTAGGAAGTCAGCTCGGCGTTGCGGCGGTCGTTCCACTCGTCCCACTCATCGCGGCCGTCGTAGCGCGACAGGACGTTGGTACCCTCCTCTCCCGGGGTCGCGTGGATGAGCTCGCCGGCCTCCGCGCGCCGGGTGAAGTTGTTGCTCGCGCCCTCCATCTCCCCCTTGCGGACGATCCCGTCGGTCTCGCCGTTGTCGGCGACGTCGAAGCGGTAGATTCCCTTTTTGATGGTGTTGAATGCTGCCGCGGGCGTGTTGATTTCGAAGTCGAGGCCGCTCTGGACCGTGAGGGTCGACAGGCCGACCAGGAGCCGCAGCTGGATGAGGTCATCCTTCAGCGAGAGGAGCTCGACGTCCGTCTTCTCGGCCAGCCGGAGGACGGATCCGTCGTCGAACTCGATTTCCGCCCGGCCCTCGGCGCCCGTGTAGATCCGGTCCGCAGGCTGCAGCGCCATGTTCACGCTGGCCGCCGACCAGTCGACGTCGCCGGAATGCTGGAAGCTGACGTGGCCGTCGATGTAAGAAAGGCGGGCGATCCTGTATTCACCGGTATCGGAATACGCCGCCGCGCCGCCAAACCAGAGCACCAGAAGTACGAAGGATAGCCTGCGGATCATATTCGCCTCCATTCCGGGACTGTACACTCAGGTAGATGCGGGCCCGGGCGCGAAGTATCAGGCGGAGGCTTAATTATCGCACAGCCGCCGCCGGGATTAAATCATGGAGTGCGGTGCGCACCGGACCGGCAGGTGTGCGCGCCCAAGGTCGGCGCCTAGGCGCCGCACGCCAAATTATGGAGTGCGGTGCCTCGGCACCGCTGTCGCGGTTGTACTGCACCGCCAGGTGTGAGCCCAAGGTCGGCGCCTAGGCGCCGACCCCAAAGCGGCGTCCAGCCGCCGCACTCCAAATTATGGAGTGCGGTGCCTCGGCACCGCTGTCGCGGTCGCACTGCACCGCCAGGTGCGAACCCAAGGTCGGCGCCTAGGCGCCGACCCCAAAGCGGCGTCCAGCCGCCGCACTCCAAATTATGGAGTGCGGTGCCTCGGCACCGCTGTCGCGGTCGCACTGCACCGCCAGGTGTGAGCCCAAGGTCGGCGCCTAGGCGCCGACCCCAAAGCGGCGTCCAGCCGCCGCACTCCAAATTATGGAGTGCGGTGCCTCGGCACCGCTGTCGCGGTCGCACTGCACCGCCAGGTGTGAGCCCAAGGTCGGCGCCTAGGCGCCGACCCCAAAGCGGCGTCCAGCCGCCGCACTCCAAATTATGGAGTGCGGTGCCTCGGCACCGCTGTCGCGGTTGCACTACACCGCCAGGTGTGAGCCCAAGGTCGGCGTCCAGCCGCCGCACTCCAAAAAAGCGGAAATAATCAACATGTCGCCGAAACTTCAAACGCATGAAGACACTCTTGCGAGACTGGCATCACGCACCCGCGCACCGGCTTCCGGAAAGCGGCGCGTACATGGTCACCGGTGGTACCTACCAGAAGCTCCCGATCCTGAACACGCCCGAGCGGCGTGACTTGGCGCTGGCACACTTGTTCGCCTGTGCGTGCGAATTCGGTTGGGAGCTGCAGGCCTGGTCGGTCCTGGCCAATCATTACCATTTCGTGGCGTTGTCCCCGCCCGACGTACATATCCTGGCTGCAATGGTGAACAAGCTGCATCACGGTATAGCCAAAGCCTTGAACCAGCTGGACGGGACTCCCGGGCGGAAAGTGATGTATCAGTACTTCGATACCCTGATCACCCACGAACGGTCGTACTGCGCGCGGCTGAAATACGTGCATGAAAACCCGGTGCACCACGGCGTTGTGAAAGTCTCATCACAATATCCATGGTGTTCAGCAGCCTGGTTCGAACGCACCAGCGACAGCGCTTTCGTCAATCTGGTACATAGCTTCAAAATCGACCGTCTGCACGTGAGGGATGATTTCTAGCGTATGGAGTGCGGTGCCTCGGCACCGCTGTCGCGGTCGCACTGGACCGGCAGGTGCGAGCCCAAGGTCGGCGCCTAGGCGCCGACCCCAAAGCGGCGTCTAGCCGCCGCACTCCAGAACTTACGCGACGGGGGCGGCGGGGCCGCGCACCTCGCGGGCGAACGCGTCCGTGTCGCAGGCGATCAGGGGCCGGACCGTCTCGATCAGGTACTCCCCGACTTCCCGGGCCGTGATGAAGCGCATCGCCCCGGCCGCAACCGTGCGGCAGTCGTCCAGGGTCAGCTGGCTGATCGCCCGTCGTACGGTCGGGATGGACGCACAGTTCATGCTGAATTGCCGGAAACCCATGCCGAGCAGCAACACGACAAAAAACGGGTTGGACGACATCTCGCCGCAGATCCGCGCGGGTTTGCCCAGGCTGCCGGCCACCGCCGCGATGCGCCCCAGGCAGTGCAGCACCGACGGGTGGAGCGGCTGGAACAGGTGCGACACCTGCGGGTTGGTCCGGTCGACGGCCAGCAGGTACTGGATCAGATCGTTGGTTCCCACGCACAGGAAATCGACCGCGGCCGCAATGGACTCCAGGGACAGCACCGCGGATGGGATCTCGATCATGGCGCCCACCGGGACCCGCTCCGCCACGGCCCCGCAACGTGCGCCCATGCCGGACTGGATCTTGCGGATGGCCGCGCGCACCTCCCAGACTTCCTCCACGCTCGACACCATGGGCAGGACGATCTCCACATTGCCCTCGGCGCCCGCCCGCAATATGGCCTCCAGCTGCGGCTCCAGGAGCCGGCCCCCACCCTTCAGGCTCAGCCGGATGCCACGCAATCCCATGCTCGGGTTCAGTTCCGAAAGAGCGTCGCTGCCCGCCCAGACCTTGTCGGCGCCGGCATCGAGGGTCCGGATCGCCACCGGGTACGGGTGCATCTCGCGCGCGAGCATGCGGTACGTCTCGAGCTGGTCTTCCATGCCGGGAAAACCGTTAGGGTGCCCGAAGAACAGGAATTCGGAGCGGAACAGCCCGATCCCTTCGGCGCCGTAACGTTTCGCCGCGTGCACCTCGCTCGGCAGCTCGGTGTTGGCCTGGAGGCTCACCCCGGTGCCGTCCCTCGTGCAGCCCCCGCCCTTCAGCTGCACCGTCGGGTCGCGCAGGGCGTCCGCCTGCGCCAACTGCTCCCGGGTCTCCTCGAGACGCGCCGGGGTCGGGTTGACGACAAACTGCCCTTCTTCGCCATCGACCAGCACCATGTCGCCGGTCTCTATGGCCGCAAGCGACCCGCGCGCCTCCATCACGGCGGGGATGCGCAGGCTGCGCGCGATAATGGCGCTGTGCGACGTGCGTCCTCCGGCCTCGAGCACCAGGGCGCGCACCTTGTTCAGATCCATCGCGGCAAAGGCGGATGCATTGAAGTCGTCCGACACGATGATCAGGTTGTGCGGCAGCGGAGCCCAGTTGATCGGGGTGTCGCCCGAAAGATTCTGCAGGATGCGCTCGACGACGTTCTCGACGTCGGCCCAGCGCTCCCGGAAGTACTCGTCGTCGAGCGAGGCATACGCCTGCCGGATCCGATCGGTGGCGTCGCGCACGGCCCACTCGGCGTTGACACGGTGGCGCCGGATCAGATCGGCGATCTCGGCAATGAGGGTCCGGTCCTCGAGCATGAGGAGATGGACATCCAGGATGAAGCTGTGTTCGGGCCCGACCTTTTCCTCGAGCCGCGCCTTGAGGACCTCGAGCTGCGCGCGCGACACCCGGATCGCCTCCTGCATGCGCCGGACTTCCCCTTCCACGTGCGCCGGGTCGATCTGGAGTTTCAGGACGGCCCGGTTGTGGCTGTCGAGCTTGAGCGCCTGTCCCAGGGCTACGCCCGGAGAAACCCCATTCCCTTTCAGGACCCGTTCAGGTTTCGGCGCGCTCAATTTTCTTCTCCGAATTTGGCGGCGAACAGGCCGCAGATGGCCTCGCCGGCTTCGACTTCGTCCTCGCCGCTGACGGATACGATGATGCGGGTCCCCTGCGACGCGGCGAGCATCAGGATGCCGAGGATGCTTTTCGAGTCGATCTGCTGCCGCGCGCCCTCCCGCGACAGGTAGATCTCGCTCGCGTACTGCGAGGCGAGCCGCACCACCTGCGCCGCGGCGCGCGCGTGCAGCCCCAGCTTGTTGGCGACCTCCACCGTGTGCCGGATCATGAACTCAGAAACTCGCTCGCCGTGGAGATGCTCGACCGCCCCTGGTCGCACACCGTGGTGGCCAGGGACGTGAGGTTGTCGCCCTCCTTCTGGGTCGACAACCGGATGATCATGGGGAGATTGACTCCCGTCACGACATCGACCCGCCCCGGGTCGTGGAACGAAAACGCGATATTCGAAGGGGTGCCGCCGAACATATCGGTCAGGATCAGGACCCCGGCGCCCGACTCCACCTCGGCGATGCGCCGCTCGATTTCCTTCCGGGCGTCGTTGACGTCGTCGTGCCAGCCGATGGAGACCGCCTGGATGTGCGAGATCTCGCCCACGATCATCTCCGCAGCCGCAACCAGCTCCTGGGCCAGGAGCCCATGGCTTACCACAAGTCCGCCGATCATATGCATCCCCGAAAGGTAGAGTATTGGCTCACCGGGTATCGTCGCGGTGGCGCACCCGGACGGTGGCCTTGTCCAGCTTCATCTGCCTCGCCAGTTCCTCGGCGATGAACACGGAGCGGTGCCGGCCGCCGGTGCAGCCGATCCCCACCGTGAGATAGCTCTTCCCTTCCCGCACGTACAAGGGCACGACATACCTCAGGAACGCCGCCACCCTGCGCACGAAACCCGCGGTCTCGGGGAACTTGCGCATGTACCGCGCCACCTTGCGGTCGCGCCCGGAGAGCGCCCTCAACCCGCTCACGAAATATGGATTGGGGAGGAAGCGCACGTCAAACAGCAGATCGGACTCGAGCGGTATCCCGTGCTTGTAGCCGAAGCTCAGCAGGGTCACACCCAGGCCGGCCGACCGCGGGTGCGCCCGGAACTGGCTGGTCACCAGCGCCTTGACGTGGTGGATCGAATAGTCCGAGGTGTCGATGATGACGTCCGCGACGTCGCGGACGCTGCGCAACCGTTTGCGCTCCTGCTGTATGGCGTCCCGAATCGGCTTGGTGGCCGTCAGGGGATGCGGGCGCCGCGTCTCGCTGAAGCGGCGCACAAGCACCTCGTCGCGCGCCTCCAGGTAGAGCACGAAAATCCGGAAGTCGTTCTCCCGCAGACGAGCCAGGGTCTTTTCGAGGTCGCGCAGGTGCTCCCCGGCCCGAACGTCGATGACCAGCGCCACGCGCTCGACCTCGCCGCCGCTGACGTGGATCCCCTCGATGAACTTCGGGATCAGCTCCACGGGCAGGTTGTCGATGCAGAAGAACCCCATGTCCTCAAAGGCCTTCAGCACCGTCCCTTTGCCCGAACCGCTCATTCCCGTTACGATGACGAGGTCTTGCAGGCTCATGGCGTTCTGTCGGGCCCTCGGCTAAACGCTCCGGTCCCGCTAACCGCTAAGACTTGAGGGCTCGAAGACTCCATTCTGAGGCAGTCGATGAATCAGGCGTGAATCAGGCCGAGAAACCCGTCCTTGCGCCGGTAGAGCACGTTGACGTTCCCGGATTCGGCGTTCCGAAAGACCACGAAAGGGTAATCCGAGTGGCCAAGCTCCATGACGGCTTCCTCGACGGCCATCGGCTTCTTGTGCGCCTCTTCGTCGAGGATGTCGCCGCTGCGCTGCGACGCCGCGCGTTTCGGCGCAGCCGTCGTCCCCGATTTCTTCGCAACGGACTTGGCCTTCGCCTTTTGCCTGCTGGTCTCTATTCTCTTGCTCTTGTGCTTCAGGGTCTGACGCTCGAGCTTCTCGATCGCTCGCAGAATCGAGGCGTACATGTCGTCCGTCTCGCCCTTGCAGGTCAGATCCAGCAGCCTCGATTTCAGGAGAAGCTCCGCCGTGTGACGGTCCTTCTCGACCCCGATGATGACGTGAAACGAGGCATCCTCCCCCACGATCCGGTCGAATTTCCGGATTCTCTTCAGGACATAGGTGCGGATTGCCGGAGTGATTACGACATGCCTGCCCGTGATCTCCACGTTCATCGTGCTGTTCCCTCTGAACCCTGGAGTCTTCGGGCCTTTGAGTCTTGCAGACTCCAGGACTCGAAGGCGCGAAGGCTCCAAGCGTCCTGTTAGAAGAGATAGCCGATCTTCCGCTCGCGCGACCCGGGGATCTGCATCTGCTCCCGGTATTTCGCAACGGTGCGCCGCGTAATGAAGACGTTTTCGCGTCGGAGCAACTGTCCGAGCTGGTTATCCGAGTACGGCTTGACCTTGTTCTCGTTGTCGATGAGCTTCCTGATCTTGAGCTTCACCTGGACGATCGAGAGTTCCTCGCCGTCGGGGCTCTCCACCCCCATGGTGAAGAACTTCCGCAGTTCCATGACCCCCTGCGGCGTGTCCACGTACTTGTTGGTCACGACGCGGCTGATGGTGGAGCTGTGGACGCCCAGTTCGCTGGCGACATCTTTGATGAGCATCGGGTGCAGTGCCGAGGGCCCCTGTTCGAGAAATTCCCGCTGCCGGTTTACGACGCAGGCGCACACCTTGTAGATGGTCTGCTTGCGCTGGTTAACGCTGCGCAGGAGGTCGATCGCCGAGCGGAACTTTTCGCGCAGGAAGGTCTTGGTTTCCCCCGACACGCCGTTGCTCTTGAGCAGTTCCTTGTAGCCGGCGTTGAGGCGCAGTTGGGGCATGCCTTCGTCATTCTGCAGGATCACGAACTCGTCGCCCACCTTGGCGATGGTGACCTCCGGCTGGACGTAGGTGGCCTTTTGCCCGTTGTACTTCTGCCCCGGCTTCGGGATCAGGTGCTTGATGACGTCGACGGCCTTGAGCACCTCGTCGAAGGTCGACCCGGTCTTGCCCGCAATTTCCTTGAACTTGTGATTCTCCAGCAGCGGGAGATGGTCCCGGACGATGGTGCCGGCCAGGGAGTCCTCAAACCCCAGGGCCTGCAACTGCAGGAGCAGGCACTCCCGCAGGTCCCGGGCGGCGATGCCGATGGGGTCGAGGGCCTGCACGGCTTTCAAAGCCGCTTCGGCCTCCTCCGGCGTGCACCCGGTCAAGCCGCAAAGTTCCTCGAGGGTCAGCAGCAGATACCCGTCTTCGTTGATGTTGCCGAGGACTTCGGCAGCGATCTCGACGATCCTGGGGGGAACGTCGGCCAAGCCGAGCTGCCACTGCAGGTGGTCCTGCAACGTGGGGGCCCGGACCAGGAATGTCTCGAAAGAGGGCCGCTCCGAGTCCTCGACTTCGCGGTTTTTGTAGCCGGTATCGAGGTATTCGTCGAAAAAATACCGGAAGTCGATTTCATCGAAGGAGTCGCGTTCCCCGGTCTCGGCCGCTTCGGTCCGCGGCGGCTCTTCGGCCGGCCGGTCCTCCGTCACCCCGGCCTCCTTGGGCACTTCCGTCTCGAGCACCTCTTCGAGGATGGGATTTTCCATCAACTCCTGGTTGAGCATGTCCTGCAGTTCCAGTTTATTCAACTGCAGCAGCTCAATTTTTTGAAGCAGCGAGGGGGTGAGAGCGAGCCGCTGGCTGAGCCTTATGTCCAGCGATTGCCGCAAATGGGGTCTGCGAGGGGTGTTCATACCGTCAGATCAACCGGAAATTTTCGCCCAGGTAAACCTTCTTAACCTCTTCGTCGCTCGTGAGTTCCTCCGGGGAACCAGCGCGTAAGATCTTCCCGTCGTTTATTATATAGGCACGATCGGTGATATTCAAAGTCTCCCTGACGTTGTGGTCGGTGATCAGAACCCCTATGTTGCGCTCTTTCAGGCGCCCGATGATCCTCTGGATGTCGAGCACGGCGAGCGGGTCGATTCCGGCAAACGGCTCGTCCAAAAGAACGAACTTGGGCGTCAGGACCAGCGCGCGGGCGATCTCCAGGCGGCGGCGCTCCCCCCCGGAAAGGGTGTAGGCACCCTGTCCCCGCAAGTGCTCGATGCCGAACTCCTTGAGAAGATCCGTCACGCCTGCCTGGAGCTGCTGGGGCGAAAGCGAAAGGGTCTCCGCTATGCTGCGGAGATTTTCATCGACCGTGAGTTTCCTGAAGACCGAGGGCTCCTGGGGGAGGTAACTGATGCCGCAGCGCGCCCGCTGGTACATCGGCAGCGCCGTGATGTCGTCGCCGCTCAAGACCACCCGGCCGGCGTCGGGGGCCACCAGCCCGACGATCATGTAAAACGTCGTGGTCTTGCCCGCGCCGTTTGGACCGAGCAGCCCGACTACTTCTCCCTGGAGTAATTCCAGGTCGACGCCGTCCACCACCCTTCTGCCCCGGTACGATTTGCTCAGTCCAAGGGCCTTCAATTTGCTTGTCATTTAGAAATAGTTCATAACAAATAACATAGGGCTATGGATTCTAATGGTTTTCGAGCAGAATCCTATCATCCGACGTGAAGAAAGTCAATCGACGCGCCTGCGACTTGCCCCGGACGGGGTCCCGGATTTCGGCCAGGGTGCCGGTGACCACGAACTTCCCCGGCGTGAGATAGTATTCGCCCTGCTCGCCCTTGGCTTCGCGGCCCGCCTGCCGGATATTGAGGTTCCCCCGCGCGGTCGCGCGCTCGATCCGCTTTCCTTCGGCATCGAAGGCGGCGTCCATGCTCTCTGAAGTTATGCGCAGGTCCGCCGACTCGAGCGTGACCCCGCCCGAGTAATGGATCGTGTTTTCCCGTTTGGCGTATTTGAGCTGCGCGGCGCGGATCAGGACGGGCTTCGACTGTTTCTCCTCTGGGGCGGGTTTGGGGCTCTTTCCGTCAGCGGGTGGCGCGTTTTCACGGCGGACGGTCAGGTGGCTCACGTGGCCCTGTGCTTCGACCTTTTCGCCGGAATCCTGGATGTCGAGCGTATCGGCCTGCAGCTGGCCGCTCTCCGAAAGCATTTGCACGCCGCCGCCGTAGCGGGCGTGGGCGTCGTCCGTCCAGTACTGCATACTCTCGGCGGTAACCACGCTCGGGGCGGAGCCGCCCGTCGATGATGCGCCGAAAGGGGTGTTCTGCCCTTCGCTGCTCTTGGCCCCCAGGACGGAGCGCACGCGCCGTTTGACGGTCAGGATCTTGCTTTTCTGGTCGTACTCGATGGTCTCGCCGGTCGTCGTGCTGCGGGTGTCGGCGATCCGGGGGGATTCGCGCAAGAGCAGCGTGTCCTTGCGGGCGTCGTAGTCGCCGCGGCCGGAGGTTGCCGTCCTGGTCCCGTCCTGGTAGCTGAACGACCCCCACTGCGCCACGGACTCGGCGCTGCCATCCTGCTCGATGAAGGTCGCCTTGATGTTCGCGCTGGATGTCTGGATATCCTGGCCGGGGGCATCGGTTCCGGGATCGGGCGGCCTGCGGTAAAAGACGCGCACGTTGCCCGAACCGGTAAACTCGCGCAGCCGGTTCGCATGGGGGAAAAACAGGAAATGGACGGCGTCGGCATGCAGGCGGCGCAACTCGTTGCGGCCGGACTGCGCCGGCTGGAATCCCTCCATGACCACGTTCCCAGTCGCGTCCCCCGACTCCAGGGTATCCCCCGCCTCCGCGTAACGCATGACCAGTGCGGCGGCCGTGAGTTTCCGTCCGGCCTGGGTCTGGATTCCCGCCGGATTGGTGACGGGGGCCGCCGTCCACTGGACGGATCCCTGCGCGTTCAGCTCCTGGGGCACGCTGTTTCCGTCGCGCGCGGCAAACCGGAGACGCAGGTCGTCGGCCTTCAGCTCGTCGGATTGACCCGGCTGAGCACCCCGGGTCGACATCCGCGCCCCCTCCCACACGTGGACTTGCTCGAGCAGGTCGCTGCCGGCGACGAACCCGGATTCGAGCCGGTTGCCCGACACGCTCGTCGACTCCGCCGCGCGGGTCAGCACGAACTCGACGCCGGTGCTGCTGTCGATCTTGAGCGGCAAGCCCCGCTCGGGATCCATCTGGACGTGGATCTGGCCGCCCTTGAGTTGCTGTCGGCCCGCGTCGGAATCGGACGAGAACCGCGCGTTGCCGAACACGTCGATCCGTTCCAGGGCGCCGGGAGGGTCGACGATCCGGAAATCGATCCGGTCCCCTTGCAGGGTGCGGCGATCGGCAGGGTTCTTCGATGTGTAGGCGGCGTGCCCCTGGGACATGAGCGAGGTCAGGCGCTTGCGGTCGGGCGTGAAACGCGCCTCGATGTCGTCGCCGGAGAGCGACGAGGTATCCGAATCGAGATGCGATCGCCCGCGGAATACGATCAGCAGGTCCGCTTCCGAGTAGTAGCCGGTGTCGGAGGTGACGCGCACATTCTCGGTGGCGTGGGTCCCGTCCGGGCGCGCGATCGGCCGCTGCAGGATGAAATCCAGGTCCCCCTTCAGGTCCAGGATCCGGCGGGAGCTGTCGTAGCGCGCGGTCTTGGCCTTCCCTTTCGCCTGCTCCGACTCGAACTGCAGGCCGTCGTCGGTCTGCCCGATGTTGTTCGGGATATCGTACAGGAGGTTCTCCGTCCGCAGCACGACGCCGGTGCCGACCTGGATCCGGACGTCGTGCTGAAAGCGGGCCTTGCGGGCTTCACGGTCGTATTCCGCGTTGCGGCTGCGGATCTGGTTGCGCACCGACCCGTCGGGGTTGAAATCAAAGGCTTCGATGCCCTGCAGGAGGCTCTTGCCCTGACGGGTCTCGAGCAGTTTCTGAGCCCGCAGGCGGAAGCGGGTCACGCCGTTTTCGTTCTCGGAGTACTCGATGGAATCCGCGGAGCGGATCATCTCGGAGCTGAGGATCTGGGCCGTCTGCCGGACCATGCGGGCGCGGGTGCGCCAGGTCTGCACCCAGTTGATCGCGACGGCCAGCAGCACCAGAGCGATCAGGCCGATCAACGACCGGCGCAGCAGTTTTATGCGGGTGACGCCCAATCCCTCTCCTGTGGAGTGCGGCGGCTCGACGCCGCTTTGGGGTCGGCGCCTAGGCGCCGACCTTGCGTAGCAACCTGCCGATCCAGTAACCGCGCAACCCTTTGGAGTGCGGCGGCTCGACGCCGCTTTGGGGTCGGCGCCTAGGCGCCGACCTTGCGTAGCAACCTGCCGATCCAGTAACCGCGCGACCCTTTGGAGTGCGGCGGCTCGACGCCGCTTTGGGGTCGGCGCCTAGGCGCCGACCTTGCGCAGCAGCCTGCCGATCCAGTAACCGCGCGACCCTTTGGAGTGCGGCGGCTCGACGCCGCTTTGGGGTCGGCGCCTAGGCGCCGACCTTGCGTAGCAACCTGCCGATCCAGTAACCGCGCGACCCTTTGGAGTGCGGCGGCTCGACGCCGCTTTGGGGTCGGCGCCTAGGCGCCGACCTTGCACGGCTGCCTGCCGATCCAGTAACCGCGCGACCCTTTGGAGTGCGGCGGCTCGACGCCGCTTTGGGGTCGGCGCCTAGGCGCCGACCTTGCGCAGCTGCCTGCCGATCCAGTAACCGCGCGACCCTTTGGAGTGCGGCGGCTTGACGCCGCTTTGGGGTCGGCGCCTAGGCGCCGACCTTGCGCAGCTGCCTGTCGATTCAGTAACCGCGCGACCCTTTGGAGTGCGGCGGCTTGACGCCGCTTTGGGGTCGGCGCCTAGGCGCCGACCTTGCGTAGCAGCCTGCCGATCCAGTAACCGCGCGACAGCGGTGCCGAGGCACCGCACTCCATATTACTTCGGGACGGAGCGGGCGTAGTAGTTGAGCGGCGTCACCTGCTTCGACACCAGCTTGACCTGCCAGATATACGGCACGTCCGACTTGTCGGCCGTCTGAGTGAAGGTAACCCGGACCAGAAAATTGTCCTCATCCGTTCTCGCCGCCGCCCATCCTTTAAACCGCAGCGACGGATCCTTCCCCTGAACCATGCCCGCCACCGTTTCACTCGACTTGATCAGCACGTCGTAGGCTTCCTGCTCGATCTTCCCCTGGCCGTACACCGGCTCGGCTTCCGCCGGCGTCTCCCGGCCTGTCCCGGACTCCTCCGCAGACGCCGCCGCGGACCCCGGTTGCCGCAGGGTCACGACCGGAGGCCGTGACCCGGTGCCGTAGACCCTGTCGGGCGACGGGCACAAAATAGGGTACGACGTTCGCGCGCGGCAGCACGGGGATCTCGTACTCCTTCGGGAACTCGCCGGTGTTTTCGCCCACGCGGGCCATGAGGGGGGCGGGGCCCTGATCCGCCCGGACCGCGTCCTTCAAGGCCTGCACCCGGGCCGACAGCCGCTGTCTGAGCGCCGGAACCCCGACGATCGGCAGCCCGGCCACGACCACAAACAGCAGCAGCCCCAGGTAAAACCAGTACCTGAAGCGGTCCGCGCGGGCCTGGCGCCGGTTGTAGGAGAGCGGGTGGGAGCGCAGGCCCGACGCCTGCGACTTCAAATTCTCATTGACCGGATCATTGGCCGGATCGACCATGGAACTCCTCCCTATTTCGCCGCCGGCCTCGCGCTTCCTGCCCTCGCGGTGCACGAGGTACTGATAGATGAAGTCGTCGATGTCGCCGTCGAGCACCCGATCGGTGTCCGAGCTCTCATACTTCGTGCGATGGTCCTTCACCATTCGATAGGGGTGCAGCACGTACGATCGGATCTGGCTGCCCCAGGCGATGTCGAGCTTCGAGTCCTCCACGGCCTGGAGTTCCTTCCGCTTTTTCTCCCGTTCCAGATCGTAGATCCTGGCCCGCAGTATCTTCCGGGCCATTTCACGGTTGCGGATCTGGGAGCGCTCGTTCTGGCAGGAGACCACGATGCCGGTGGGAATGTGCGTGATGCGGACGGCCGAATCGGTGACATTCACGTGCTGGCCGCCCGCGCCGGAGGACCTGTACGTGTCGATGCGCAGGTCTTTCTCGTCGATCTTGACCTCGATCTCTTCGTCGATGTCGGGGTAGACGAAGACCGACGCAAAGCTCGTGTGACGCCGCGCCGCGGCATCGAACGGCGAGATCCGCACCAGGCGGTGCACGCCGATCTCGGCCGCCAGGTTGCCGAAGGCGAATTCGCCCTTGACCATGAAGGTCGCCGACTTGACCCCGGCCTCCTCCCCCTGCTGATAGTCGAGCGTCTCGGTCGCGTAATCCGAGCGCTCGGCCCAGCGCAGGTACATCCGGACGAGCATCTCCGCCCAGTCCTGGGACTCGGTTCCGCCCGCCCCGGGGTGGATGGTCACGATGGCATCCGCCCGGTCGTGCGGGCCCGACAGAAGCATCCGGATTTCCGTGTGCTGGACTTCGTGGTCCAGGCGCGCGACCTCGCGCTCGAGATCGGGGAGCACATCCTCGCCCTCGGAGGCCAGGTCGAGCAGCGCCCTGAGGTCCGCCGCGTCCCGGGCCAGGCCGGCATCCAGTTCCACGTCCACCTCGAGCCGTCGGCGTGCCTGCATCGTGACCTGGGCAGTCTCCTGGTTGCTCCAGAACTCCGGCTGGGCTACCTTCTTCTCGAGTTCGGCAAGCTCGACGCGCTTCCGTTCCGCATCAAAGATAACCTCGTATCTGACCGATTTTTTCCTCTATCGCGGTAGCCTTGTCGCGCAACTCCTCCAACATGCCCACTCCTCTGTTTTTTTCCTGGAGTAACTCAACCTCAAAGACTTCTCAAAGACTCGAACGACTCGAAGACGGCGAATCAACAGCAAACCTGAAATGATAACACAGGCAATACTGAACCAGTCGCCGTATCGGCTGTAAACCGTCTGCCCGGAAATGAATGCGAACCTGCCGATGCAGACGTCTTCCCGCAGCAGGCCCGTGGCGGCCTGAACCCGCCCGGTCGGTTCGATGATGGCCGAGATCCCCGAGTTGGCCGCCCGCAGCAGGTAGCGCCGGTTCTCGACCGCGCGCCAGCGTGAAATCGCCAGGTGCTGGTACGGAGCGGCCGTCGCCCCGTACCAGCCGTCGTTGGTCAGGTTGAGCATGAGCTCGCTGCCGCGGCGCACAAAGGCCCGGGAGACCTCGGGGAACACGGCTTCGAAACAGATGACGGCGTTCGCGACGTGCCCGTCGAGCCGCGCCGTCACGTACCCGGCGCCGGGGTGGAAGTCGCTCACATCCTTTGTGATCGACTCGGCGAAGAAAAAGAGCCTCCGGAGCGGCACGTACTCCCCGAAAGGAACCAGGTGAAGCTTGTCGTACCGGGCCACTTCCCTGCCGTCCTGGCTGAGAAAATAGGCGCTGTTGTAATAGCGGGAATCGGGGCCGTCCGCCGCCTGGGCGATGTTGTTGAACACGACACCGAGCGGGAAACCACGCGCCAGCCTCTGCATCGCGGCGCGGTAGTCCGGGTCATACTGGAATGTCAGCGGCGATGGCGACTCCGGCAGGACGAGCAGGTCGATCCCGGGGGGCAGCGCCTGCGCCATCCGGGGATAGCCGTGCAGGAATCTCCAGGCGAGCTTCTCCTCAGGCTCGTCCAGCGCCAGGTTCGCCTGCAGCAGCGCGGCGCCGCGGTCGGGCTTCACCCTGTCCCATGCCCGGAGCGCCCACCCGCCGTACAGGAACGCCGCCGCGCACAGCCCGGCGGCGGCGCAGGCCGGCCACAGGGCTGCGGCCGAGCGCAGCCGCCTGCGGCACAGCCACAGCCGGCACAGGGCGGTGTTGACGGCGGCGACCAGGAACGAAACGCCGTAGACGCCGGTCAGATCGGCGATCTGCGTCATCCTCGGGTAGTCCGTCTGGGAGTACCCGGTCAGCAGCCAGGGGAACCCGCCGAAGAAGTAGTAGTTGCTGGCATATTCCAGGGCGACCCAGATGAACGGGAACGCGAGCAGCAGCCGCTCCCCGCCGCGGTTCATGCCCGCGCGCAGCAGGCCGCAGGCCGCGGTGGGAAACGACGCCTGCATGAGGACGAGCAGGCAGAAGAGCACCCAGGACAGCGCGACGGGGATCCCGCCGAAACGGCCCAGAACAGGCGGGATCCAGACGAGTACGGCGAAGTGCCGCACCGCGCCGGCGGTCAGCCCGCAAAGAAGCGCAGCGCGGATGCTGTGCGACCGCGCCACGGCGATCAGGAGCGGCACGAACGCGATCCAGGCCAGGTACCCCTGGCCTGGGCGAGGCAAGGACGCGAACTGGAGAATACCGGAGAGCGCCGGCAGCAGGAGCAATCGTGTGACAGTCGCAGACACGGAATCTTCAGGGGTTGGTCTTGATGAACGAGCCCAGGCCGTCCTTCTTCAATCGGAGCTGCATCGCAGCGGCGTCCGCACGGCTGTTGAACCTGCCGACTTTCAGGAGGAAAAAGCGTGTTCGGCGGCACCGGCGCTTCGATCACGTAGTCGAACCCCTTGCTCTTCAGGAGTGCGGCCTTCGTCTCGGCCTCTTGCCGCTGACGGAACGCGCCGACCTGAACGGAGTAGGTCTGCGGTTTCGGGGTGTCGGGCCTGGCCTTCGCCGCGGGCGCGGGCGCCGGCGGTGCTGCCGGCGCCGGGGCCGGCTGAACGACGGTCTTGACGGGTTCGGGCGGCGGCTCGAGTCCTTTCGTCGCCTCCCCGGGCTTGTTCACCCTCTTGTACCAGTCGAGCTGGTCGCGCACCGAGCGTTCCTCGTTCGGCTGCGCCGGCGCCGCGTCGGAGGCGGCCGCGCCTTGCCGAGACTCCGCCGGCGCCCCCGGGATCACGCGGGTTTCCAGCCCGACGGCCTGCCGCTTTCCCTCCACGAACCCGATCACAAAAAACGCGCCGCAGATGGCGATCAGGATGAAGAAACCGACGATGAGCCTCCGGTTGTCCAGAACGAATTCCAAGCCCTTGTCCGTACGCTGATCCATGTCGCTCCCGCTACTTTTCGAGCCAATGGCGGATTATATCCACGGGCACCGGGAAAATCACCGTCGTGTTCTTCTCGACCCCGATCTCGGTCAGGGTCTGCAGGTAGCGCAACTGCAGCGCGACCGGTTCCCGGTTGATGACGGCCGCGGCGTCCGCCAGTTTCGCCGATGCCTGGAACTCGCCTTCGGCGTGTATGATCTTGGCCCGCTTTTCACGTTCCGCCTCGGCCTGCTTGGCCATGGCGCGCTGCATCTCCTGCGGCAGGTCGACCTGCTTGACCTCGACCAGGCCGACCTTGATGCCCCAGGCGTCGGTGTGCTGGTCGAGGATCTCCTGGAGCTTGACGTTGAGCTTTTCCCGGCGGCTGAGCAGATCGTCGAGATCCACTTCCCCCAGGACCGACCGCAGCGTCGTCTGGGCGAGTTGCGAGGTCGCATAGAGATAATTCTCGACCTCGACGATCGCCCGCGGCGCGTTCATCACCCGGAAATAGATGATGGCGTTGACCTTCACCGAGACGTTGTCGCGGGTGATGACGTCCTGCGGCGGAACCTCCAGCGTAATCGTCCGGAGACTCACGCGGACCATTTTGAACACCGGCCAGAATACGAAGATCAGGCCCGGCCCCTTCGCCTCCGGGATAAGCCGGCCGAGCCGGAAAATCACCCCGCGTTCGTACTCCCTCAGGATGTTGACGGTGCTCCAACCGTACAGAAGAACGATGCCGACCGCAAACAGCCAGGGTACATTGGACTGGTCCATGACACACCTCTCTTGAATGCCGTCGTGACTAGCCGAGCTGCTTCACTTGAGCTCCTCTACATCGAGGGTCAGATCCTGGATGCCCTTGACCGTGACCCGTGCCCCGGGCGGGATCGGCGCCTGGGCTCGGGCGGTCCAGTACTCGCCGCGCACCATTATCCGTCCGGTCGTAAAAATTTCCGTGTCGGCGACCCCGACCAGCCCGATCATCCCGGACGCGCCGGTGGTAACCCGCTGCCGCAGGGACTTCAGCACGGCCATGAGCAGCAGGATGAAAATAAGCGCGAACGGCACCGCCACCGACACCGCCGTCCCAAGACCGATGCGGACCGCCGGGTCCGGCGTGTCGACCAGGATCAACATTCCTATAATCATCGCGGCCACGCCCCCGAAACCGAGCACGCCGAACCCCTGCACCTTGACCTCCGCGACAAACAGGCCGACGGCGAGCAGGATCAGCAGGACACCCACATAGTTTATGGGGAGGAACGAGAACCCCAGGATGGCCAACAGCAGGCAGATTCCGCCGATCACCCCGGGCGCCACGAAACCGGGATGCGTGAACTCGAAATAGAGCAGGATCAGGCCGGCCACGCCCAGGAGCAGCGCCAGGTTGGGCTGCGCGATCGTGGACAGGAACTTCTGCCGCGACGACATCGGGTAGTCGACCACCGCTTGCCCGCGGGTGACGAGCGATCGTTCCTGCCCGGAAAAAAGGTGGACTTTGTAGTCCTGGAGCCGCTGCAGGAGCTCTCCCTCGTCGCGCGCCACCAGGTCGATGAGGTGTAGGTCCAGCGCCTCGGTGTCCGTGAACGACTTGCTCTCCGTGACGCCTTTCTCCGCCTCGGCCACGTTGCGGTTGCGCTTGCCCGCGATGCTCCTCAGGAAAGCCGTGGCGTTGCTCGTGATCTTTTCGGTGAGCGTCTTGCCCGCCTCGCCGCCGCTGACCGGGAAGCCGCCGATGGCCATCAACGGGTGGGCGGCCCCGGTATTGGTCCCCGGGGCCATGGCTGCCACATCGGCGGCCAGGAGGATGAAAAAGCCGGCAGAAGCCGCCTTGGCGCCGCTCGGCGTCACGTACACGACGATCGGCACGCTGCTGCCCAGCATCTTCGTGATGATGTCCTCCATCGATCCGGCGAATCCCCCGGGTGTCTGAAGACGGATCAGGAGCAGCTCGGCCCGTTCGGACTCGGCCCGGGCGATGGCGCCGACGACGTATTCCGCACTGATGGGGTCGATCGCGCTGTTGACGTCGATGCGCGCGATCTTACCCCACGCGCCGCAGACGCTTCCGCCGATGAGGAGCAAGATGATCGCTATGGTGAGGCGCGATGGGGAGGACATGGCCTGGCCTGCCTGGACAGGACATCATAACACAGGAGCACTTTGGAGTGCGGCGGCTTGACGCCGCTTTGGGGTCGGCGCCTAGGCGCCGACCTTACGCACCCGCCTGCCGATCCAGCGAACCCGCACTCCATACTCCGCTTTGCGGTCGGCGCCTAGGCGCCGACCTTGCGCACCCGCCTGCCGATCCAGCCAAACCCAGACAGCGGTGCCGAGGCACCGCACTCCATACTTTGGAGTGCGGCGGCTTGACGCCGCTTTGGGGTCGGCGCCTAGGCGCCGACCTCGCGCACCCGCCTGCCGATCCAGCGAACCCGCACTCCATACTCCGCTTTGCGGTCGGCGCCTAGGCGCCGACCTTGCCCACCCGCCTGCCGATCCAGCCAAACCCAGACAGCGGTGCCGAGGCACCGCACTCCATACTTTGGAGTGCGGCGGCTTGACGCCGCTTTGCGGTCGGCGCCTAGGCGCCGACCTTGCGCACCCGCCTGCCGGTCCAGCGACGGCACCGCACTCCAGAGGCCGACCTTTACGGGGCCGGAGGCAGGATGGCCGCCTGCTTCTCGGCGTGGTAGGACGACCGGACCAGCGGCCCCGACTCGAAGTGCCGGAAGCCCAGCGAAAGCCCATAATCGCGCAGCTGCTCAAATTCCTCCGGAGTGTAGTACCGCTCTACAGTCAGATGCGCGCGCGTCGGTTGCAGGTACTGCCCGAGCGTCACGATGTCCACCTGCGCGTCGCGCAGGTCGTTCAGGCTCTCGAGCAGCTCGTCCCGGCGTTCGCCGAGCCCGAGCATGATGCTCGATTTTGTCGTGACGTCGCCGCCCATCCCCTTCGCCCGGCGCAGCAGCTCGAGCGACCGCTGGTAGCGGGACCCGGCGCGCGCAACCGGGTACAGCCGGGGAACCGTCTCGACGTTGTGCGCCAGGACATCGGGCCTTGCCCGCACCACCGTAGCCAGCGCCTCGCGATCGCCCCGGAAGTCCGGGATCAGCACCTCGACGCGGATCGCCGGGGATGCGACGCGCGTCAGCCTGATGGTCTCGGCAAAGACGTACGCGCCTCCATCCTGCAGGTCGTCGCGGTCCACCGAGGTGATCACCGCGTACCTGAGTTTCAGGCTGGCGATCGCCTCGCCGACCCGCCGGGGCTCGTCCAGGTCGTACTCCGGCGGGCGCCCGGTTTTCACCGCGCAGAACTTGCACGCCCGGGTGCAGACGTCTCCCAGGATCATGAACGTTGCGGTGCCGGCGCTCCAGCACTCGCCGATGTTGGGGCAGCGCGCGTCCTCGCACACGGTGTTGAGCCGTTGCTCGTGGACCAGGCTCTTGAGCCGGAAGTACTCCTCGCCGTGCGGCAGCCGCACCCGGAGCCAATCGGGCCGCGCGGCGCGCCGCGCGGCGGTGGCGTCGACGATTTTAAACGGATCGGATCCCATAGCGATTGTTTACCACATCCGCGGCGCCCGTGAACAGGGCCCCGGGCCGCGTCAGTAGGTGCGGTAGGAGCCCAGGACCCGGAAAAACAGGGTCATCTCCCTGAGATGCCGCAGGGCGTTGGCGCACTCGCGGCTGCGCACGTCGCTGTGAAGGTCGAGGTAGAAGAGGTACTCGAACGGTTTGCCGTGGATCGGGCGCGATTCGATTTTGGTCAGGTCGATGCTGCGGAGCGCGAACACCGACAGTGCCTTGAAGAGGGCCCCGGGCTCGTTCTTGAGCCCGAACACCACGGTGGTCTTCTCGCCCCCCTGCGGGAAGCGGCCGCGGGGCGCCAGGGCGAGAAACCGCGTGAAATTCTCCCGGTTGTCCTCGATATTGCGCCGCAGGATCTTCATGCCGTAAATCCGTGCGGCATCCTCCGACGCGATGGCGGCCGCCCCGGGAATCCCCCGCTCGCTGATCGTCTTGACCGCGCCGGCCGTATCGTAGAAGGAAACCTGCTCCGCCCTTTTCATCGAGCGCAGAAACTTCCGGCACTGTGCCAGGGCGACTGGGTGCGAGTAGATCTGCCGGATGTCGGAAGGCCGCGTCCCGTGAGACGCGATCAGGTGGTGCTCGATCCGGACATAGGTTTCCGCGACGGCTTCCAGCGCGTGGGTCACCAGCAGGTCGAAGTTCTGGTGGATGCTGCCGGCGAGCGAGTTCTCGATCGGGATCACCGCAAGGTCCGCGCGGCGTTTCGTCACGTGCGCGAAGACGTCGTCGAAGGTCGCCGACGGCAGCGGCTCAATTCCCGACCCGCAGATCTGCATGCTCGCGCGATGGCTGAAGGCCCCCCGTTCGCCCTGGAAGGCAACGGTTGCGTGGGGTTTCGTCGTGAGAGATTTCTTTTTCATCGCGCGGCCGCCGCGGCCAGCTCGGCGGACAACTGCGCCTGCACGAGCCGGGAGAATTCGTCGGTGCGCGTCGCCTCGCCCGCGCCGCGCAGCAGGTCCGCGGTTCGCTTGCCCGACTGCAGGACGCGCTCGAGGGCCCGGTAGATCGCCGCCCCGATGTCGGGGCGTCCGAAGGAGATTTCGAACATCATGGCGACGCAGCCGATCGCCCCGACCGGGTTCGCCAGGTTCTTGCCGGCGATATCCGGGGCCGAGCCGTGCACCGGTTCGTACAGCGCAGGACCGTCCCCGACGCTCGCCGACGGCAGCGTGCCGATACTCCCGGTCAGGACCCCGCCGATGTCGCTGAGGATGTCGCCGAAGGTGTTCTCCGTCAGGACTACGTCGAACTGCGACGGGCGCAGCACCATCTGCATGGCGCAGTTGTCGACGTACTGGTGCGACAGCTCCACGTCCGGGTACTGCGCGGCAACCTCCTCGACCACCCGGCGCCAGAGCCTGCTGACTTCGAGGACGTTGGCCTTGTCCACGGACGTGACCCGCTTGCGCCGGCCGCGGGCCAGATCGAACGCCTTGCGCGCGATCCGCTCGATCTCGGGGCGCCGGTAGATCATGGTGTTGAACCCGATCTCCTCCCCAGGCTCCCCGGTTATGCCGCGCGGCTCACCGAAGTAGAGCCCCCCCGTCAGCTCCCGCACGACCACCAGGTCGACGCCCGAGACGACCTCGGGCTTCAGGGTGGAGCAGTCGAGCAGGCCCGCCATCTGCCGGACCGGCCGCAGGTTGCCGTACAGCCCCAATTCCTTGCGGATGGCGAGCAGGCCTTTTTCGGGGCGGAGATGCGGCGGGTTGGAGTCCCAGCGCGGGCCACCGACGGCGCCCAGCAGCACGGCGTCGCTCGACCGGCACATCCCGATCGTTTCTTCCGTGAGCGGGGTGCCGGACTTCTCCAGGGCAGCGCCGCCGATCTCGCCCCGCCGCAGCACGGGCTGAAAACCGGCGTGGCGCGCGGCCTGTTCGAGGACGGCCACCGCAGGCCCCAGGACCTCCGGGCCGATCCCGTCGCCGGGCAGAATGCTGATGATTTTCGCAGCTGCAGTAGTCATCTTTCGGCGATCCCCGTACCCTGTGCTCCCGCGCCTGCGGCGTCCGAATTTTCCCGGTGCTCCGCGAGCGCCATCTGGTAATGGACCATCTTGTTGATGGCGTTGAGATACCCCCGCGCGCTCGCGTCGACGATGTCGGTGCTGGCCGCCTTCCCGATAAACGAGACTTGCCCGAAATCGACGCGCATGAAGACCTCGCCGACGGCGTCCTTGCCCCGCGTGACGCTGTGGACGGTGTACTCCATCAGGCGCCCGGGGATCCCGGTGATCCGGTCGATCGCCTTCAGGGCAGCATCCACCGGGCCGTCCCCGACCGACGAATCCCGCAGTTGCTGGCCGTCCTTCTCGAGCACGATCGTCGCGGTCGCGATGATCTGGTTGCCGCCGCTGGACTGGATGTATTTCAGCTTGTACACCTCGGGGATGACCCGCAGCGCGTCCCGGACGATGACGACCAGGTCCTCGTCGTACACCTCCTTCTTTTTGTCCGCGACCTTCTTGAACAGCGTATAGGCCTTCTCCAGTTCGGCCTGGCTCAACTCGAAACCGAGTTCCTTGTACTTGAGCTTCAAGGCGTGCCGCCCCGAGTGCTTGCCCATCACCAGCTTGTTGTCCTTGATGCCGACCGCCTCGGGCCGCATGATCTCGTAGGTCGATTTGTCCTTCAGGACGCCGTCCTGGTGGATGCCGGCCTCGTGCGCGAACGCGTTGCGCCCGACCACCGCCTTGTTGGCCTGGACGATCAAGCCCGGTCAGGTTCGTCAGCAGGCGGCTCGAGGGGTAGATCTCCTGGGTCTCGATCTCCGTGTCCGCATGCGAAGAAGTCCTTGCGCGTGTGCAACGCCATCACGATCTCTTCCAGCGAGGCATTGCCGGCGCGCTCGCCGATGCCGTTGATCGTGCACTCGACCTGCCGCACCCCGTTTTGAATCGCCACCAGCGAGTTCGCCACCGCCAGCCCGAGATCGTTGTGGCAGTGCACCGACAGGATCGTCTTGTCGATGTTCGGCACGTGCGTGCGGATGTACGCTGATGCGTCTCGGCGAATTCCGTCGGGATCGGCATAACCCACCGTATCCGGGATATTGACCACATTCGCCCCGGCCTCGATCACCGCCTCGATGACCTGGCAGAGATAGTCGCGGTCGCTGCGCGAAGCATCTTCGGCCGAGAACTCGACGTCGGGGCAAAGCGACTTCGCGTAGAGTACCGCCTGCCGGGCGTCATCGAGCACCTGCGCGCGGCTTTTCTTCAACTTATACTTTAGATGTATGTCGGAAGTAGCTATAAACGTGTGAATTCTCGGCTTGGCGGCGTGCCGGACGGCGTCCCAGCAGCGGTCGATGTCCAGCTTGCTGGCGCGCGCGAGACCGGCGATGGTGACGGTGCGAATCTGCTCGGCGATGCGTTTGACGGACTCGAAATCGCCATCGGACGAGATGGGGAAGCCCGCCTCGATGACGTCGACCCGCAGTCTTTCCAGCTGCCGGGCGAGCATCAGCTTTTCCTCGATGTTCATGCTGGCGCCCGGAGACTGTTCGCCGTCTCGCAACGTGGTGTCGAATATGTAAATGCGGCCTGTCATTACCGGATTCCTTTCCAGAGCGGGGGAACGTGATCGCCGTATCTTAAACTGCCGACAAGGATTGTCAAGTGCATTTCGGCACCGCTATCGCGGTTTCGCTGGATCGGCAGGCGCCGACCCCAAAGCGGCGTCGAGCCGCCGCACTCCAAATTGTGGACTGCGGTGCCTCGGCACCGCTGTCTCGGTTTCACTGGACCGGCAGGCAGCGGCCCAAGGTCGGCGCCTAGGCGCCGACCCCAAAGCGGCGTCGAGCCGCCGCACTCCAAATTGTGGAGTGCGGTGCCTCGGCACCGCTGTCGCGGTTTCACTGGACCGGCAGGCAGCGGCCCAAGGTCGGCGCCTAGGCGCCGACCCCAAAGCGGCGTCAAGCCGCCGCACTCCAAATTGTGGAGTGCGGTGCCTCGGCACCGCTGTCTCGATTTCGCTGGATCGGCAGGCAGCGGCCCAAGGTCGGCGCCTAGGCGCCGACCCCAAAGCGGCGTCGAGCCGCCGCACTCCAAATTGTGGAGTGCGGTGCCTCGGCACCGCTGTCTCGGTTTCACTGGATCGGCAGGAGCCGCCGCACTCCAGAGGTCAGCTGATGTAGCTGGCGTTTATGTCGATGTATTCACGGCTCAGATCGCAGGTCCACACCCGGGCGCCGTGCTTCCCCTCGGCCAGGTCGACCCCGATCCTGATTTCCCTGGCCTTGAGGGCGCGTTCGGCCCGGGCGCGCGTCGCGGTCACGCCGGCCCCGTCGCGAAAGATGGGGATGCCGGCGACGGTGAGGACGACCTTGTCCGGGTTGAACGCGACGCCGCTGTAGCCGGCGGCACACAGGATGCGTCCCCAGTTCAGCTCCTCGCCGAACAGGGCGGTTTTGACCAGGGGTGAGTGGGCGATCGCCTTGGCCACGGTGCGGGCGTCCTGGAAGCTGGACGCGCCCCGGACGGTGATCTCGACCAGCTTCGTGGCCCCCTCGCCGTCGGCGGCGATGCGCTTCGAGAGTTCCTCGCACACCCGCTCGAGGCCGCGCTCGAACTGGGCGGCCCAGCGTCCGTCGACGGTGCCGCCCGAGGCGCCGTTGGCGATAATCAGGACGGTGTCGTTGGTCGAGGTGTCGCCGTCGACGGTCACGCAGTTGAAGGTGCGATCGACCACGCGCCGGAGAACGCTGTTGAGCTGGGAGGGGGGCAGTTGCGCGTCGGTCGTGATCAAGGCGAGCATGGTGGCCAGGTTCGGGTGAATCATCCCGGAGCCTTTCGCCATGCCCCCGATGCGGACGGTTTTCCCGGCAATCCGGCCCTCGACCGCGAAAGTCTTCTCGCGCGTGTCGGTCGTCATGATGGCGCGCATGGCGCAGGCCCCACCCCTGCAGCTGAGGGCCGACACGGCGGCGGCCACACCCGAGAGCATCTTTCGGACGGGGAGCGGTTCGCCGATAACCCCGGTGCTGGCCACGGCGACCTGGTTGGCCGGAATGCCCAGGTGCGAAGCGAGGCTGTCGACGGTCGTGGCGGCGTCGCGCAGCCCCTTGTCCCCGGTGCAGGCGTTGGCGCAGCCCGAGTTGATCAGGGCCGCCCGGATGTGTCCGCGCGACGCCTGCAGGTGTTTCCGGGTGAGCACGACCGGGGCGGCTTGAACCCGGTTCACCGTGAACACGGCTGCGGCCGAGGCGGGCTGCGAGGAGAACAGGACGGCCAGGTCGAGCCCGGCCTTCTTGATGCCGGCGGCGACGCCGGAGGCGAGGAAGCCCTGGGGGGCGGTAACGCCCCCTCGAACGGATTTCCAAGACGGACGTTTCGCGCCGGTCCGGGCGTTCGCAGCTTTCATAGACCCCGCTCCTGCTCAACCTCGGTCAGGACGGAGCCGAGCACCGACAGGAACTCGTCCAGCTCGTCGCGGGACACGGTATACGGCGGCAGGAGCCGTAGCACGGTCTCGTGCGCCGCGTTGGCGACGATGCCCCGGCGCAGGAGCCGCTGCACGACGTCCTTGGCCGCGGTCCCCAGCTCCGCGCCCACCATGAGGCCCAGTCCCCGCACCTCGCCCACCAGCCGGTGCCTTGCCGCGAGGGCTTTCAGGCCCGACCGCAGGTATTCGCCCATCGTGGTCACGCGGCTCAGCAGCTGCTCATCCTCGATCACATCCAGCACCTCGAGCGCGAGGCGGCACGCGAGCGGTCCCCCGCCGAAGGTGGTGCCGTGGTCGCCCGGCTTGAGGCTGTCGGCGACGAGGGCGCTGCCGAGCACGGCTCCCAGCGGGTAACCGCCGGCCAGCGACTTGGCCAGGGTCACCAGATCGGGACGGATGCCGTAGTGCTGATAGGCGAAGAATTTCCCCGTCCGCCCCATGCCGGTCTGAATTTCGTCGACGACCAGCAGGCTGCCGTACCGGTCGCAGAGCCGGCGGGCGGCGTGCAGGAATTCGCCGCCCAGGGGCACGATGCCGGCTTCGCCCTGTATGGGTTCGAGCACGAGCGCGCACACGCCGTCGTGGAACGCCTTCTCGAGCGCCCCGACCGTCAAATCGCCGACGACGGAGACGTCCGGCAGGAGAGGACGGAACGGCGCCTGGTACTTCTCCTGGGCCGTGATGCTGAGTGCGCCCAGCGTCCTGCCGTGGAAAGAATTCTTCAGCGTCAGGATCGCGCTTTTCTGCCCGTGACCTTGAACCCGCGCATAGGCGCGCGCGATTTTCAGCGCCGCCTCGATGGCCTCGGTGCCGCTGTTGGTGAAGAAGACGCGCGCCATGCCGGAGATCAGGGTGAGCCGGCGGGCGAGGGCGCCCTGGAACGGGTGATAGAAAAGGTTCGAGCAGTGCACGATCTTCTGCGCCTGCTCGATCAGCACCCGGGTGAGCCGCGGGTGATTGTAGCCGAGGGAGTTCACCGAGATGCCGGCGAGCATGTCCAGGTAACGGCGTCCCTGGAGGTCGTAGACGTACGCGCCGGAACCGTGCGAGACGAAGAGGTCGTAGCGCTGGTAGGTGGGGAACAGGCACTCCTCTTCGAGCGCCTTGATCTCGGCGGGGCTGAGTTTCAGGTAAGGGTCGAGCTCAGGGCTTTGCATGGATGCAGGTTCCTTCCGACAGGGTTCCGCTCACGAACGAGTTGAGGACGGCCGGGCCGCGCCGGGCAGGATGTACACCGCGCCGACCCCGTGGTCGAGGGCCTCGAGACACGACGCCGTCTTCGGGAGCATTCCGCCGGAGAGCGCGCCCTCCTGCCGGAGCAGGGCGACCTGCCCCGGGGTCGGGCCCTGATCACCTCGCCCGCGTCGTCCTGCACGCCGGGGACGTCCGTCAGATAAACCAGGGACTCGCACCCGGTGCCCCAGGCGCAGACGGAGGCCATCTGGTCGGCGTTGACGTTGTACAGCTGGCCGTCGTCGCCGTAGGCGATGCTGGAGACCACGGGGACGAGCCCGCCGCCGAGCAGGAGCTTGAACAGCGACCGGTTCACCGAGATCGGCTGTCCGACGAACCCGAGCTCGTCCGGGTAACCGGGGCTCCCGGCCAGCGGGCGGCACCGGACCGCCGCGCCGTCCGCGCCGCAGATCCCGATGGCCGTGCTTCCCAGAGCCTGCATCTCCGCGACAAGCGTCTTGTTCACCTCGCCGGCGAGCACCATCACCGCGACGGCGAGTGTCTCGGCGTCGGTGACACGCAGCCCGTCGACGAAGCGAGACGAGATCTGCAGCTCTCCGAGCCGCCGGTTCAGGCTCTTGCCTCCGCCGTGCACGAGGATGACTTCGTGGCCGTCCCGCTCCAGTTCCGCGACCTGTGCGAGCAGGGCGCGGCGAATGTCGGCGTCTTCCAGGATGCTCCCGCCCAGCTTAACGGTGAATCGCAACTTCTTCTCCTTCCAGCAGGCCCGTGTCCTGTTCAAGGTCGTGCATCAGGTTGAAATTCTGGACCGCCTGGCCGGCAGCGCCCTTGCCCAGGTTGTCGATGGCCGAGAACATCACTCCGCGGCGGCCGTTGTACGTCAGCCGGAAGCCGATGTCGCAGAAATTCGAGTGCGCGACCGCCCGCAATTCCGGCAGGCGCGTGTCGCCCAGTATTCGCACGAACGGCTGTTCGCGTATCGGCGGCGAAACTCCGCCTCCAGCTCCTCGGAGCCGACCGGCTGGTCGAACCTCACGTACATCGTGGACAGAATGCCCCGGTTGACCGGCAGCAGATGCGGCACGAACGTGAAGTTGTTGACGTCCCAGCCGAGTTCCTGGCACATTTCGGGGGCGTGCCGGTGGGTGATGGGGTTGTAGGGCCGGAAATTCTCGCAACCTCGCCGAAGAGCATCTCGACGCGGGCGCCGCGTCCCGCCCCGGTCACGCCCGACTTCGAGTCGCAGAAGATGTCCGAGCCGATCTCGAGCATCCCGGACGTGACCAGCGGCAGCAGCGCCAGCAGCACCGACGTCGGATAGCAGCCCGGGTTGGCGACCAGCCGTGCGGGCGCGATCGCCTTGGCGTTCCACTCGGGCAGACCGTACACGGCCTCGTGCAGCAGCGCGGGCGCGTCGTGGTCGAACCCGTACCAGGAGGAGTAGCTTTCGACATCCTTCAGGCGGAACGAGCCGCTCAAGTCGATGACCCGGATCCCTCGGCCAGAATCCTCGGGACGAGCTCGTAGGAGACCTCGTTGGGCGTGCACAGGAACACCGTGTCGATCCCCAGCGCCGCCGCGGCGGCGGGGTCCTGCGGCAGGCAGACGAGTTCCGTGAGGCCGCGCAATTCCGGGTGGATGTCCGCCAGCGCCTTCCGGCCGGTCGATTCGGACGCCATGACGGCGCGGCACTCCATGGCGGGGTGACGGAGCGCGAGCCGGATCAGCTCGAGCCCCGAGTAACCGGAGGCGCCGACGACCGCCACTGGAAATCTCATGAGAGACACTCCTCGATGCGCTGCAGCACCTGCTTGCCCAGCCGCGGGTTGCGCAGCAGCACAAACACCGTGTCGTCCCCCGCAACGGTCCCGATCACCTCGGGCCACTGCGCGGAGTCGAGCACCACGCCGAGCGAGTGACCATTGCCGGAACCGTCTTGAGCACGACGATGTTGCCGGACGAATCGGTGCGGACGACCAGCTGCTGCAGCGAGCGGCGGACGTTGTCGGGCCCGGCGGGCGCGCTCGCCCCCGGCGCGTGGCGGTAGATCCCGCGGATCTTCACCAGCCCCAGTTCGCGGACGTCGCGCGACAGGGTCGACTGGGTGACCTCGATCCCCTGCGCCTTGAGCAGCTCCGAGAGCCTTTCCTGGCTGGCGACGGGGAGCCGCCGGATGATGTCCACGATTCTCCCCTGCCGTGCTCTTTTCGCCATCATCGCGATTCCATATTTATGCAATGAAAGCGGTAATTATACAGTGAGCACCGCTCGGGGCAAGCGGAATCGGGCGCCGGCGTCACACGCGCGCCACCCGGGCCAGCTTCACCTGCGGCAGCGCCTGGATTTCGCGCAGGAGGCTGACCGGGATTTCCGAGTCGACGTTGACGACGCCGACCGCCTCCTTCGCCTGCTCGCTGCGCCCGAGCGCGAAGTTGGCGATGTTGATGGCGTGATCGCCCAGCAGCGTCCCGACGCGCCCGATGACTCCGGGGGTGTCGATGTTGCACATGATGAGCATGTCCCCGGCCAGCGGGGCGTCCACGTCGATGCCGTAGAGCGAGACGAGGTGCAGGTGGTTTTTATGCAGGACGGTCCCCTCGATCCACTGCTCGCCCGCGTCGGTTTTCAGCTTCACCGAGATCAGGTTGCTGTAGCTCCGGACGCGGCGTGCTGCGGGTTTCGAGGAAGTGGATGCCGCGCTCTTTGGCCGTCGACAGCGCGTTGACGAGCGTGACGCGTTCGGACAGGATCGGCTTCAGGACCCCGACGAGGATCGCACTGCAGATCAGCGGGGTGTTCAGCTCGGTCAGGTCGCCGTAGTAGCGGACGCCGACCTCCTCCATCCTCCCGGTCGACAGCTGGCTGGCGAAGCTCCCGAGCCTCTCGCCGAGTTCCAGGTACGGGGCGATCGTCTGGTAGTCCGACAGCGAAATCGAGGGGAAGTTCACCGCGTTGCGCACGATGCCGTCGACGAAGTAGTCCCGCACCTGCAGCGCCAGGTCGAGCCGACCTTCTCCTGGGCCTCCAGGGTGGACGCGCCGATGTGCGGCGTCGTGACGGTATTCGGCAGCGCGATCAGCTCCGGATTCGGCCTGGGCTCCCCGGCGTAGACGTCCAGCGCGGCCCCGCCCAGCTTCCCCGATTTCAGCGCCGCGACGAGCGCCGCCTCGTCGACCAGATCGCCGCGCGCCGCGTTGATGAGGAAGGCCCCCGTCTTCATGAGCGCCAGCGTCTCGGCGTTGATCAGCTTGCGGGTCGCCGGGTTCAGAGGCGCGTGGAGCGTAACGATGTCGGACTGGCGCAGCAGCTCCTCGAGGGTGACCAGCTTCACGCCCAGGTCCCGGGCGACGGAGTCGGAGACGAACGGATCGAAGACGAGCACGCGGGTTTTGAAGCCCTGGGCCCGCTGGCCGACTTCCGTCCCGATCTTGCCCAGGCCGATGACCCCGAGCACCTTGCCGTGCAGCTCGGTCCCCATGAACCTCTGCCGTTCCCATCGGCCCGCCTTTGACCGAGCTCGTCCGCCTGCGCGATCTTGCGCAGCAGCGCGAGCATGAGCCCGATCGTGTGCTCGGCGGCGCTGATGCTGTTGCCCGCGGGCGTGTTCATGACCACGATGCCGCGGCGCGTCGCCGCCGGGACGTCGATGTTGTCGACGCCCGTACCGGCGCGGCCGATGACTTTCAGGACGGGGGCCGCCTCCATGAGGGCGTCGCTGACCTTCGTCTTGCTGCGCACGATCAGGGCTTCCGCGGTCGCGAGCGCGCGCTGGACACCCTTCGGGTCGTCGCCGTACAGTTCGGACACGGTAAAACCCGCTTCGGCTCTCAGGGCTTCGAGCCCCGCGGGCGATATTTCTTCCAAAACCAGGATAGCTGTCATAAACGGCCTGCCTCTTCGCGATAAAATTCCAGTGCCGCACGAGTGCCGGCGCCCAGTTCGATGGCGCACCCCGCCTCGGTCAGCGCAAGTTCCAGGCACCCGATAATCCCGAGCGTTTCAAAGAAGTCGAAGTAGCCGAGGTGCCCGATGCGGAGCAGGTAGGGTTTCATGCTTCCCTGCCCTCCGGTCATGTGGACGCCGAACCGGGAGCGCATCGCCGAGAGCACGCGCGACGGCTCTATGCCGGGGACGAACGCCGTGATGGCGTTGCCGGGGCGGCGCGGGAATATCTTCATGCCCCACCGCCGGACGGCGGCGCGCGTGGCGCCGGCCTGCAGGGTCGCGTTGGCGACCAGGTTGTCGACCCCGTCCTCCAGGATCAGGCGCAGCGCCCGGTCGAGTCCCTGCACGATCGAAATCGGCGGCGTGTAGGCCGTCTGCGCGTCCCGCTGCGCTTTGCGCTCCTTGACGAGGTCGAAGTAATACCGCGGGCGCCGGCACTTTTCAACCCGTCTCCACGCCCGCTCGCTGAGCGAGATCATGGCGGCGCCGGGCGGCACCATGAAGGCCTTTTGGGACCCGCCGACGACGACGTCCAATCCCCAGGCGTCCGTCTCGATCGGCATGGTGC
The DNA here is from genome assembly GCA_963773605.1 of uncultured Acidobacteriota bacterium. GTDB lineage: Bacteria > Acidobacteriota > UBA6911 > UBA6911 > UBA6911 > CAVZBT01. Next base: position 88,991 of record CAVZBT010000012.1, on the reverse strand, counting down.
CGAGACCGGTGATCGCGTCGACGACCAGCGCGGTGGCCTCCCGGCCCCGGAGCAGCTTGCCGATCCCCTCCAGGTCCATCATGGCCCCGGTCGAAGTCTCGGTGGCCTGCACGAAGACGGCGGCGTACTCTTTCCCGGACTGCAGCGCCTGCGCGACCTGCTCGGGTTCGACGGATTCCCCGTAGGGGACCTGGATCACATCCGCATCGAGGCCATAGGTCTTGGCCAGCTCCGTCCACCGCTCCCCGAATTTTCCCGCCACGCCGACAAGGACGCGCTCACCCGGGTCGGTGAGATTGACGACGGCGGCTTCCATCGCGCCGCTGCCGGAGGAGGAGAGCACCAGCACCTCGTTCGCGGTCTTGTACACCTGCTGCAGTCCCTTCTGTACCCGGCGGAACACCGCCTTGTAGTCCTCCTTGCGATGGTGCATCGGCGCGACGAGCGCCTCGACGAGCGCCTCGGGAAGGACGGGGGTGGGGCCCGGGGTAAACAGTCGCGGCTTGGTTAAAGGCTTCATGGCAGCGGCTCCGTATGGTTATACGATGTGTACTTAAACGCACCTGAGGTCGCGGAGTATAACATGCTTGACGCCGCTTTCACACCCGCCCGCCGATTCAGCCGAGGCACCGCACTCCAGACTTTGGAGTGCGGCGGCTTGACGCCGCTTTCGGGTTGGCGCCTCGGCGCCGACCAAAGGTATAGCGGACACAGACAGCGGCGCCGAGGCGCCGCACTCCATAAGCTTGATCTGGGGGGCGGGTTGACTTAAGGTTCGTATTTCGCCGGTTCGACACCTTATGTATTTCCTCTACTCGGTTCTGCTGGGGATTGGCGCGCTCCTCACGAGCCCCTACTGGGTCGTGAAGGCGCTTCGGGAGCGCAAGTACCTCGGCAATTTCCGCCAGCGGCTGGGCCTGGGGCTGGCCGGCACGCCGGCCATTGCGCCCCGGCCGCTTTGGATCCACGCGGTTTCCGTCGGGGAGGTGCTCGCCGCCAAGCCGCTGTGCGCCCGCCTGCGGGAGGCTCGCCCGGAGATCCCCCTGGTCGTATCCACCGTAACCGTCACCGGGCAGGCCCTGGCCCGGAAGGAGTTCCCGCAGGCCGCCGCCATTCTCTATTTCCCGTTCGACTGGGATTTCTGCATCAGGCGCTTTCTCAAACGGCTCGATCCGCGGGCCGTGGTCCTGCTCGAAACCGAATTGTGGCCCAACTTTCTCCGCAACTGCAGCGGCCGCGGCGTTCCCGTGTTTCTCGCCAACGGCCGGATCTCGGAGCGATCGCACCGGCGTTACCGGCTGATCCCGGGGGTGACCCGGACCATGCTGTCGCAGCTGAGCCTGATCGGCGCGCAGAGCGTGGAAGACCGGCGCCGATTCGTCGACCTGGGCGCGCCCGAGGATCGTGTCTGCACCACCGGCAACCTGAAATTCGATTTCCCGCCGCCGGCGGTGGACCGCGAAGCCGACTGGATGCGGCTCATCTCCCGGGTGCTGGGCATCACGCCCCAGACGCCCGTCGTCGTCGTCGGCAGCAGCATGAAAGGGGAAGAGGAACTCTTCGTCGAGGCATTCAAGGAGGTGCGACGGCGCATGCCGGGCACCCGCCTCGTCCTGGCCCCGCGCCACCCCGAGCGGTTCGACGAAGTCGCGGAACTCATCGGCCGTGCGGGGGTCGGGTTTGTCCGCCGCAGCCGCGCCGCGGCGGCGGCCGACGGCGGGGCGGAGATCCTGCTGCTCGACACGATCGGCGAGCTGCGCTCCGTGTATCACCTGGCCTCTGTTGCCGTCATCGGGGGGAGCTTCGGCCCCTTCGGGGGGCATAACCTGCTCGAACCGGCCGCTCTCGGCAAGGCCGTCGTCATCGGCCCCGAGATGTCGAATTTCCGGGACATGGCCGCGCTCTTCGTGCGCGAGCAGGCGGTGCGCCAGTGTGCACCCGCCGACCTCGCGGCCGCGCTGGCGGAACTGCTCGCCAACGACCGGGCGCGCACCACGCTGGGCCAGAGGGCCAGTCTCGTGTGCCGGCAGAACCAGGGGGCTGCCGCCCACACGCTTTCGCTGCTTACGCCCTGCCTGGGTTGAGCCATGTACGAGCCGTCCCGCCGCCTTGGCCCGCTGCTCTGGGCCCCGGGCTTGCTGTACGAAGCCGCCGTCGGCTGCAGGAACCGCCTGTATTCCGCGGGAATCCTGCGGGCGCGCAAGCTCTCCAGCCCGGTAATCAGCATAGGCAATCTCACGCTCGGCGGTGCCGGGAAGACCCCGCTCGCCCTGCACACGTGCCAGGTCGTGCTGAAACTCGGCGCGACCCCCGTCCTGCTCAGCCGCGGCTACGGCCGCCGCACGGCGGGCAGCCCGCGCGTGGTTGCGCCCGGAACCGGGTCGGAAGCGGATCCCGCCGAGCTGGGCGACGAGCCGGCGCTCATGCACCGCCGCTGCCCCGACATGTGGGTGGGGGTGGATGCGAACCGCTACCGGGCCGCGTGCGCCATCGAAGGGCGCTGTCGCCGCCCGGTGTTCATCCTCGACGACGGTTTCCAGCACAGAAGCCTCCAACGCGACTTCGATCTCGTCGTGATCGATGCGACCCAGGCGCTGGCAGCGAACCGCGTGGTGCCGCGCGGCTCGCTGCGTGAGCCGCTGTCCGCGCTGCGGCGCGCGGATGCCGTCGTGCTCAACGGCCCCGAAGACCGCACGGCGCCGGGCCCCGGGCTCTGGCTCGCGCCCGGTGCTATGATTTTCCGGTGCACGCAGGAGATCCGTTCCGTGATGCCGTACGATACCTGGAGATCGCATCCCCTGGCCGCCGGGGACACCCCACGGGTGGCCTGCCCGCTGTTCCTGGTTGCGGCAATCGGCAACCCGGAACGATTTCGGGACGACGCCCGCCGGGCGGGCGTCGACGTCCGGGGAACCCGTTTTTTCCGCGACCACCACGCCCTCGACGCCGCCGAGTGGCAGGCGTGTTTCACCGAGGCGCGGCGCGCGGGGGCGCAAGCCCTTCTGACCACCGAAAAGGACGCCGTCAAGCTCTGCGGCCCGCCGGCGTTCCCCCTGTATGTGGCCGTGCAGGAGACGCGCATGCCGGAACAGTCGGCTTTTGAACAAACGATCGCATCGGTGATCGGGGCCTGCGCGTGAAACCCATCGATCCCTCGCAAATCGACCGTCTGCTGATCCGGGGGACGAACTGGGTCGGCGACGCCGTCATGTCGGTGCCTGCGCTCCGCGAAATCCGCCGCATCTTCGCCGGCGCGCGCATCTCGCTCATGGTGCGCCCCTGGGTCCGCGACGTGTACTCGGCGGTCGATTTCGTCGACGAGGTCCTGGAGTACGACAAGACCGGCGCACACCGCGGCTGGCGGGGCGCGCTGCGCATGAGCCGCGAGATCCGCTCGGGGCGCTTCGATCTCGCCATCCTGCTCCAGAATGCGTTCGAGGCGGCATTCATCGCCCGGGCGGCCGGGATTCCCCGCCGGCTCGGCTACGCGCGGGACGGCCGCGCCCTGTTGCTGACGCACGCCCCCGGCATCGATCCGGACATCCGCAAAGTCCACCAGTGTTACTACTATCTCGGGATCCTGTCGGGCGCGGGGCTGCTGCCGGGCCGCCTGTGGGAAACGACGGCCTACACGCCTTCGATCGCGATCGGGGTGAGAGAATCCGACCGGGAGGCGGCCCGGCGCATGCTGCGCGCCGGGGGCGTCGAGGGCCGGGGTGGGGTTGTCGGCATCAATCCCGGGGCCTACTACGGCGGCGCCAAGCGCTGGCTCTCCGAGCGCTACGCGCGGGTCGCCGACACGCTCGCGGAGAAACACGGCGCCCGGATCGTGATCTTCGGCGCACCCAGCGAACGGCGCATCGCCGACGAGGTCGCCCGCCTGATGACCGCCCCGTCCCTGGTGCTCGCCGGCCGGACCACGCTCGGCGAACTGATGGGGCTGATTGCGGAATGCGGCCTCCTGATCACCAACGATTCCGGGCCGATGCACCTGGCCGCCGCCCTGGGCACGCCGCAGCTCGCCCTGTTCGGCTCGACCAGCGAAATCGCCACCGGCCCCCTGAGCCCGCACGCCCGCGTCATCAAGCACCAGGTCGAGTGCAACCCGTGCTTTCTGCGGGAGTGCCCCATCGATTTCCGCTGTATGACGGGAATTTCCGTGGAAGAGGTGGCCGCCGCCGCCGAGCAACTGCGCGGCCGCCGATAAAACCGTTTTGGAGTGCGGCGCCTGCTTGCCGATCCAGCCAAACCCAGACAGCGGTGCCCAGGCACCGCACTCCATACTTTGGAGTGCGGCGGCTCGACGCCGCTGTGGGGTCGGCGCCTAGGCGCCGACCTTGCGCGCCTGCTTGCCGGTCCAGCCAAACCCAGACAGCGGTGCCCAGGCACCGCACTCCATACTTTGGAGTGCGGCGGCTCGACGCCGCTTTGCGGTCGGCGCCTAGGCGCCGACCTTGCGCAGCTGCCTGCCGGTGCGAAACCCAGACAGCGGTGCCCAGGCACCGCACTCCATACTTTGGAGTGCGGCGGCTCGACGCCGCTGTGGGGTCGGCGCCTAGGCGCCGACCTTGCGCAGCTGCCTGCCGGTCCAGCGAAACCCAGACAGCGGTGCCCAGGCACCGCACTTCACACTTTGGAGTGCGGCGGCTCGACGCCGATCGACATAGGTAGGCGGTCGCCCGCTGTCCCTGTCACACCACCGTGCGTACGGGTCCGTACACGGCGATTCGGCTGGTTAGCGACCGTATAGAGCAACTAAGCGCGGGAGGCCCAGCGAATCGAAGTAGGCGTTCGGCAGAGCGCGATGTATAGGCTGATAGGCGCTCACCGTCCACGGTCCGCGGCTGCAGTAGCCGAGCCTGCGAGCCTCCTCGGCCCCAAGGCCAAGCCTGTGCAACGCGCGGTACCGTCCTTGGCAGCTCTTCCACTGCTTCCACTGCACACAGCGAAGTCGCCGCCTGATCCACGAGTCCAGATCCTTGAAAATCGAGGGTGTCTCGCAGAAGCGGAAGTAAGCCATCCAGCCCCGCAGGTACGCCGCCAGTTGCCGAATTCTCCGCTCCATGCTGATCCCTTGACTCCGCTGCGTCAGCTCTCGAATCCGCTTCTCGAAGCGTTGCCGCGCCTTGGGCGCTATTCTGCGCTTCAGCGCTTTCCCACTCGTAAAGCTGAATCCCAGAAACTTTCGCTGCCACGGAGCCGCCACCGCGCTTTTCTCCCTGTTCACCTTCAGCTTCAGCTTCTTCGTGAGGAACTCACTCACGCTTTCCATCACCCGCTGCCCCGCTCGCTCCGTCCGGACATAGATGTTGCAATCGTCCGCATACCTCACGAATCGGTGACCGCGCCGCTCCAGCTCCCGGTCCAGGTCGTCCAGCATCAAGTTGGATAACAGTGGCGAAAGCGGGCCCCCTTGCGGTGTTCCTTCCTCCGTCGGAATCACCACCCCATCCTCCATCACTACTCCGGCGTTTAGAAACGCCCGGATCAGCTTCAGCACCCGCTTGTCCTTCACCCGCTTCGCGATCCGACTCATCAGGATATCGTGGTTCACTCGATCGAAAAATTTCTCCAGATCAAGATCCACCACCATTCGATAACCCTCCGCTATGTACCCTTGCGCTCGGGCTACCGCCTGTTGTTGTGACCGCCTCGGTCGAAATCCATAGCTGTGCTCGGAGAAACTCCGGTCCCACTGCTCCTGCAGTACCTGTAGCATCGCCTGTTGAACGAAGCGATCCATCACGCACGGGATCGATAGGTTTCTTACTCCCCCGTCCGGCTTCGGAATCTCCTTCCTTCGCGCAGGTTTCGGCCTGTAGGTCCCTTCGAGCAGCTCTTCCCGATGTCTGGGCCAGTTCTTCTTCAGGTAGTTCGGCAACTCCTCGACCGTTATGCCGTCGATTCCCGGTGCCCCCTTGTTGGCCTGCACTCGTTTCAACGCCCTTCTCAGATTCTCCGGCTCACATACCCCCTCCATCAGCCGCTCCGGGCTGCCTTCGCTTTCCGGCTCCTGTTTCACCATGTGCAGTTCGACCCTTCCGCCAGGCGCCGGGGCTTCACCCCTCGTCTCTGCCGTAAAGGCCAGCTCAAGCTGGTTCTTCTGCCGCTTTCTGCCCATGAGTCCCTGTCCCTACTCGCGTCACCATTTACCCTTCTTCCTAGAAGGGAGCCGTTCGGGCCTTCATCAGCGCGTTCCCGGTTCCGCGACCCCTACTGTTTCTCCCCTTTCGGGTGAGTGCCCCGGTCGAGTGATCCGACTGCCGCCTCTTACTATGCCCTCTGCTGACTTCTGCATCGCGGTCAGAGACCCTCACGGATCTCTCAGTTCTGGTCCCCCAGAACACGTGCAGACCTCCCGAGGTAAGTACGACCGCCTTCCGCACACAACCGCCGGATCTACGTGCGGCGCCCTTGATGGATATGGACTTTGCGGTCAAAGGGCCGCTCGTCCGGCGCTACCCGCCTCATCCGGTTTTTGTCCATCGGCTCGTGCTTTTGCTCGGCGCTTCTTTCAGACCCCGCCTCGCGGCGGGCGCCCTTGCGCTCTGCTACCCTTCACCTCCATCAGGTTGGTGGAAGACTTTCACTTCCGAGCTGTCGTACATGCTCGGCACACCTTGGGGTCGGCGCCTAGGCGCCGACCTTGCGCACCCGCCTGCCGGTCCAGCCAAACCCAGACAGCGGTGCCCAGGCACCGCACTCCATACTTTGGAGTGCGGCGGCTCGACGCCGCTGTGGGGTCGGCGCCTAGGCGCCGACCTTGCGCACCCGCCTGCCGGTCCAGCCAAACCCAGACAGCGGTGCCCAGGCACCGCACTCCATACTTTGGAGTGCGGCGGCTCGACGCCGCTGTGGGGTCGGCGCCTAGGCGCCGACCTTGCGCACCCGCCTGCCGGTCCAGCCAAACCCAGACAGCGGTGCCCAGGCACCGCACTCCATACTTTGGAGTGCGGCGGCTCGACGCCGCTGTGGGGTCGGCGCCTAGGCGCCGACCTTGCGCACCCGCCTGCCGGTCCAGCCAAACCCAGACAGCGGTGCCCAGGCACCGCACTCCATACTTTGGAGTGCGGCGGCTCGACGCCGCTGTGGGGTCGGCGCCTAGGCGCCGACCTTGCGCACCCGCCTGCCGGTCCAGCCAAACCCAGACAGCGGTGCCCAGGCACCGCACTCCATACTTTGCGCTGTATGATGAGAATTTCCGTGGAAGAGGTGGCGGCGGGTAAAAATCATCGCGGCCGGAGTCGCGGAATCTGGGCTCGGAAGCATCCCCCCGGACATCCGATACCTTGCTCCGTTTTCCGGCCCGCGATGTTCTCCTGAGTCGCAGACAGCATAGTGCCTCGCCCCCCCCCCTTCTGTGACCCGGGTCACCCGGTTCCCGATTTGCATTTCCATTGTGAGGCGGCGGGTTCTTTGTTACATTCACTGGCTTTCCGGGGCATTCCATGCAGCGAGCCGTCTTCCTGGACCGCGACGGGACGATCAACGAGGAAGTGGGCTACGTGAACCACGTTTCCCGGTTCAGGATGCTCCCCGGGTCGGCGCAGGCCGTCCGCCGTCTGAACGACGCGGGTTTCAAGGTGATCCTGATCAGCAACCAGTCGGGGGTCGCCCGCGGCTACTTTCCGGAATCGCTCGTCAGGGACGTGCACGGCCTCATGCAGGAGGAACTCGCCCGTGCGGGCGCCCGCCTGGATGCGGTGTACTATTGCCCGCATCACCCGGAGGGGCGCATCGACGAGTTCCGGCGGGCGTGCGACTGTCGCAAGCCAAAGCCGGGGATGCTGGTGCGGGCCGCGGCCGACTGGGACCTGGACCTCGCGGCGTCGTTCGTCGTCGGCGACAAGTACCTCGACGTCCAGACTGCCCGGGCCGCCGGGGCACGCGGCGTCCTGGTGCTGACCGGCTACGGCCGCGGCGAACTGCAGTTTCAAAAGCACCTGTGGCCGTGCCTCCCGGATCATGTCGCCGAAAACGTCCTGGACGCGGCCGGGTGGATCATCGAGCGATCTCACTGATGCGCGCACGACTGCTTTCGATCATCGACAGGTTTTCGCAGGTCAAGGTCGCGGTGGTGGGCGACCTGATCGCCGACGAGTTCCTCTACGGCGAGATTTCGCGCATCTCGCGCGAGGCCCCCGTGCTGGTCGTGCAGTACAGCGATCTGGTGCGGGTCCCCGGCGGGGCCGGCAATGCCGCCAACAACCTGCTCGATCTGGGTTGCCGGGTTGCCGTCGTCGGGGTTGTGGGGCAGGACGAACCGGGACGGGCGCTGGCGGCGCTGCTGGCGGCCAAGGGCGCCGATACGACCGACCTCCGCGAGGCGGGTACCTATCGCACGCCGGTCAAGACGCGCATCCTGGCGGGGGCGCACCACTCCGCGCCCCAGCAGATTGTGCGGGTGGACCGCATCGGGCCGCCCGATGCGCGCTGGATCCCCGCCGACACCCCCCCTGCGTCGCTCGCGGCGTGCGATGTCGTCATCGTGAGCGACTACGGGTGCGGCACGATTTCCGGCGGCCTGCTCGGCCAGATCCGCCGCGCGGCGTTGCGCCGCCGGATCCCGGTCGTCGTCGACTCGCGCTTCCGCATGGCGGACTTCGAGCGGGTCACCGCGATCACCCCGAACATCACCGAACTGGAAGCCGCGACCGGGACCCCCATCGGCAGCGATACCCCCCTGCTGCACAAGATCGGGCGCGCGGTGCTCAACAAACAGAAACTCGACTGCCTGCTCGTGACCCAGGGGCGCTTCGGCATGACCCTGTTCGAGCGCCGCCGAGCCCCCTTCCACATCCCGATATACGGGACGGACGAGGTGGCCGACGTCACGGGCGCAGGCGACACCGTGATCGCCGTGTTCGCACTTGCGCTTGCGTCCCACGCGTCGGCGCAGGACGCCGCGCGTCTCGCCAACTATGCCGGCGGCATCGTGGTGATGAAGCGCGGGACCGCCACCCTGAGCGGCGACGAACTCCGGTCCGCCGTGAACCGGGACCTCCCCTGAGTCTCCGAGCCATGAATCCCTCCGACAAGATAAAAACCCTGCGCGAGCTGGTCCCTATTGCCCGCGCTGCCCGGGCCCGCGGCCGCCGCGTCGTGTTGGCCAACGGCTGCTTCGACCTGCTGCACGTGGGTCACGTGCGCTACCTGCGAGGGGGCCAAATCCCTCGGCGACCTCCTCGTGGTGGCGATCAACAGCGACGCGTCGGTGCGCCGGCTGAAGGGGGACGGGCGTCCCCTCCAGAGTCAAGGCGACCGCGCCGAGATGATCGCCTCGCTCGAGGCCGTGGACTACGTCACCGTCTTCGATTCCCTGACCGTCGATCCGCTGCTCGTCGAGATCCGGCCCGACGTTCACGCCAAGGGCACGGACTACACGCGCGACAGCGTCCCCGAACGCGAGACGGTGCGCGCCTACGGCGGCGACGTCGAGATCGTCGGGGATCCCAAGGACCACTCGACCCGCGATCTGATCCGGAGTATCCTTGTGAAGTTCAGCCCATGACGGCACCCCGCGCTATCCTCATTGTCCGGCTCAGTTCTCTTGGGGACATCCTGCATGCCCTTCCTGCCTTCCAGAGCCTGCGCGCCTCGTTTCCGCACGCCCGGATCGACTGGCTGGTCGAGCGGCGGGCCGGTTTCCTCCTCGACGCCGTCCCCGGAATCGACCGCGTTCACGTCATCGACACCCAGGCCCTCAAAAGCCGCCCGTGGCACCCGGGCCCCTGGAAGGAGCTTGGCTCCGCGCTCCGGGTCCTGCGCCAGCGCCGCTACGACGTCGCCCTGGACTTTCAGGGGTTGATCAAGACCGGCCTGCTGATCGCAGCCTCGGGCGCCAGGCTCCGCGTGGGGTTTTCGCGGGATCTCGTGCGCGAGCGCCCGGCGCAATGGTTTTACAATCGGCACGCCGGCAACGGCGCGCCGGCCCACGTGATCACCCTCAACGGCCGGCTGGCGGAGGCTGCGGGGGCCGCGTGCCCGCCCGGCCGCATCGAGCTGCAGATCTCTGCCGCAGGACCGCGACTACGTCGGCCAGCGGCTGCGGCAGGAGAAACTTTCGGATTTCGTCGTCATCAATCCCGGGGGGGGCTGGCCCACCAAGCGGTGGAGCCCCCGCAAATACGGGGAGCTTGCGGCCCGCATCCACACAGGCCTGGGATTCCGCACGGTCGTCACCACCGGGCCTGGGGAGGAAGAGTTGTTTGCCGCGATCGCGGCGGGGGCCCCGGGGGCTCACCCGCTCCATGCGCGGTTTTCGTTTCTGCAGCTGGTGCCGCTCCTGGAGCAGGCGCGCCTGATGGTGGCGGGGGACACGGGGCCGTTTCATCTCGCGTGCCTGGTCGGCACGCCCGTCGTCGGCATCCTCGGCCCGACTTCCCCCTTGCGCAACGGGCCCTGGTCGGCGTCAGATGAATCCGTCGTGCGGCAGCTCGACTGCAGCTTCTGTCATCTGCGCGTCTGCCCGACCCGGAACGAGTGCATGGATATATCGGTGGACGAGGTTTTTCGCGCCGTCGGTCGCCGGTTGACGCGGTCGTCGAGCACGGACATGGGAGGTCGCGCGGTTTGAAGAGAGTGGCGCTGTTGATGACAGCCCTGATCGTCCTGTGCTCGGCCGCTCGACCCGCCGGGCACGCGGCGCCGCCCCGGGCTGCGGCAGGCCCGATGCCCTTCGACGTCGGGGAAAAGACCGTTTACCACGTGGAGTGGAATCCCCCGTGGTACCTCTTTTTCCTGCCCCGGATGGAAGCGGGCGAGGCCGAGCTCAGCGTGGCGGGCGAAGTCGATCACCACGGGAAGAAGGCCCTGAGGATCGTGTTCCAGGCACGCTCGAGCGGCACGCTGGTCAAGCTCGCCGGGATGAAGATCGACGATCGATTCGAATTCCTGACCGACCCCGAAACCCTGTGCACCATGAGCGTCAGCAAGAAGATCCTGGAAGGCAAGCGGCGCCGCAGCATCGAGGTCGAATACCTCCCCGAAACCAACCAGCTGCACATGGTCGAGACGGACCTCGCCGTCGCACCGCCGAAGGTCAAACGCAACCTGGTCAAGGAAGACGTCCCGAAGTGCGTCAGGGATCTTTTTTCCGCCCTGTATTTCGTCAGGAGACTGGAATTCTACCCCGGGGCCTCGCACAAGTCGCTTGTCGGCGACGACGACAAGTTCAAGGAGGTCCTCTCCCGCGTGGAGAAGAGCGAAACGGTCATCACGCCGAGCGGGAGCTACGCAACCTGGCGCGTAAACACCATCTCGCTTGTGGGCGGGCTGTTCAAGGAGGGGGGTCAGTTCAGGATCTGGCTCACGGCCGACGAGCGGAAGCTGCCGGTGCAGTTCGAAGCAAAGGTCAATATCGGGACGGTGACCGGAAAGCTGAAATCGGCGGAGTTCTGAACGGGGCTTGCCGGAGCCGTCCATAAGCCGAATCCTGTGTCCCTGCGTGAGCAGGGCGGCAATCATTCATCTGGTCCCCGGATCGCTCCGGGACTCAAGCGGTCTACCCAAAAGCGTCGGACGGGCCGCCCTTAATCCCTTGCGGGATGCGCTTTTCTATTTGACCTTGCTCCGTGTGGGGTTTGCCCTGCCGCCCCTGTTACCAGTGGCGCGGTGCGCTCTTACCGCACCTTTTCACCCTTACCCCGCGAACGGGGCGGTATGTTTTCTGTGGCACTTTCCGTAGGGTCGCCCCTCCCTCGCGTTACGAGGCACACTGCCCTGTGGAGTTCGGACTTTCCTCGACCCCCGAAATCAGGGCCGCGATTGCCTGTCCGGCTCCGGCAAGCTTTCAATTATACACCTCTGGAGTGCGGCGGCTCGACGCCGCTTTGCAAGCGGCGCCTCGGCGCCGCACCGCCCGTATCGGACACAGCAGCTATCTGGCGCATCGACAGAGGTCGGCGCCAGGCGCCGACCCTACAGCGGCGTCGAGCCGCCGCACTCCATTCGCCCTGTTTCGCGCGGGCGTCGGCGGGGGGCGGGGCGGAGGCCGGCTTTCTCAGTCCAAGCATTTCGCGCAGCTTGATGTCGAGCGCCTGCGTGATGTCCTTATGCTCGCGCAGGAACAGCTTCGCATTCTCCCGGCCCTGCCCGAGCCGCTCGCCCTTGTAGGAGAACCAGGCCCCGCTCTTATCGATGAGCTTGCGGTCCACGGCCAGATCGACCAGGTCCCCTTCGTAGGAGATCCCCTGGTTGTACAGGATATCGAACTCCGCCTCGCGGAACGGCGGTGCCAGCTTGTTCTTGACGACCTTGACGCGCGTGCGGTTCCCCACGACCGCCTCGCCTTCCTTGATCGACGCGATCCGCCGGATGTCGACCCGGATGGACGAGTAGAATTTCAGCGCGCGCCCGCCCGTGGTCGTCTCGGGGTTGCCGAACATGACCCCGATCTTTTCCCGGATCTGGTTGATGAACACGAGGCAGGTGTTGGACTTCGACACGATCGCGGTGAGCTTGCGCAGCGCCTGGGACATGAGTCGCGCCTGCAGGCCAGGGAGGGAATCGCCCATCTCTCCCTCGAGCTCGGCCTTGGGCACCAGGGCCGCCACCGAGTCGATGACCAGGATGTCGATTGCGCCGCTGCGCACCAGCACCTCGGCGATCTCCAGGGCCTGCTCGCCGCTGTCGGGCTGCGAGACCAGCAGCTCGTCCGTGTTCACCCCGAGCATCTTTGCGTACTTGGCGTCCATGGCGTGCTCGGCATCGATGAAGGCTGCGGCGCCCCCGTCGGCCTGGGCATGGGCAATGGCATGGAGCGCCAGCGTGGTCTTGCCGCTCGACTCGGGGCCGTAGATCTCGACCACGCGCCCCTTCGGGAACCCTCCCACCCCGAGGGCGGCGTCGAGCGATATCGACCCGGTCGAGATCGCCTGCAAGCCAACCGGCTCGGGACGGTCGCCCAGCCGCATAATGGAGCCTTTCCCAAACTGTTTCTCAATCTGGGTCAACGCCACATCGATCGCCTTGTTCTTGCTCATCCGGTCATCTGCCATCGGCTTTTCCTTCCATCGCACGCATGTGGAGTGCGGCGGCTCGCCGCCGCTTTGCGGGCGGCGCCCGGGCGCCGCCCCTGTCCGGGTCCGACCGTGTCCTTCGGGTCTTCCGCCGGCCGCCGTACTTATCAAACTGCCGCCCTGAGGATTTGAGCCGGGAATTGTAATAACCGCGGCCACAGGCGCCGCGCGCCGCACAAAATTCCGCTCATCCTACCACAGTTCACAGTATCAGTTCGCAGTGAAGGCAGGCGAACCGTGAACTGCTGTTGCATTGCCGCACCGCAGTCTCTACAATTTACGGGCTCTACTGCCCGAAAGGAGAACGCGTTGGACAGCGCAAGCGCGGCGTCACAGAATTGGGCCTTGATTCTCGGAGCCTCGAGCGGCTTTGGGGCGGCGACGTCCGTGGCGCTTGCCCGCAACGGATTCCACATCATCGGCGTGCACCTGGACCGCAGGGCGACGCTCCCCGTCGCCGAGACAGTCATCGAACAGGTCCGCGCCGCCGGCCGGAAAACGCTCTTCTTCAACGTCAACGCTGCCGACCCGGAACGCCGTGCCGAGGTGATCCGGGCGGTCGGCGAGGCCATCGCCGGCACCCCCGGGTCCGGCGGCGTCAAGGTGCTCCTGCATTCCCTGGCTTTCGGCACCCTCAAGAATTACATCGCGCGCGACGGCAACTCGGCCATCAGGCGCGAGGACATGAACATGACCGTCGACGTGATGGCCCACAGCCTCGTGTACTGGGTCCAGGACCTGTTTTCGGTTGGCCTGCTCGCATCGGGCGCCAAGATTTTCGCGATGACGAGCGCCGGCGGGCACCGCGTCTGGCCGTCATACGGCGCGGTCTCAGCCGCCAAGGCCGCCCTGGAATCCCACGTCCGCCAGCTGGCGTTCGAGCTCGCGCCGCACGGCATCAGCGTCAATGCCCTTCGCGCGGGCGTCACCGAAACCCCCGCCGCCCGTAAGATCCCCGGCAGCGACCGCATGTTTGCGCGCGCGCTCGAATTCAACCCCGGCCGGCGTCTCACGACCCCCGAAGACGTCGCCGAGGTCATCGTCTCGCTCAGCCTGTCCCGTGGCACGTGGCTGACCGGCAACGTGATCGGCGTGGACGGGGCCGAGGACCTGGTCGGGTGAGCGCCGGTCCGACCCGACCGGGCCGACGGCCTCGACCTCGAACCCTTCGTCCCTTGTTCGCCATTGACTCGGGTGCGGGGGACTGTTAGCATTGCGGTTTTTCAATAGGAGTGCGCCATGCCCCGGCAGTGTTATGTCTGCGAGAAGAGGCCTGTTTTCGGCCACACCATCTCGCACGCCCACAACGTCCACTCGCGCAAGTTCAACCCGAACCTGCAGAGCGTCCGCATTCTGGAAAAGGGTTCCGTCAAGCGTGTTCGCGTTTGCACGCGCTGCCTGCGATCGGGCAAAGTGCAGAAGGCCGTCTAGGCCAGCGCGACCGCCTCGATCTCGACCCGCACATCCCTGGGCAGACGGCTGACCTGCACCGTTGCCCGTGCCGGCTTGTTCTCGCCGAGGTACTCCGCGTAGACCCGGTTCATCTCGGGAAAATCGTCCAGGTTTTTCAGAAAGATCGACGTTTTCACGACCCTGCTCAACCCGCTCCCGGCCGCGTCGAGAATGGCGGCCACGTTTTTCATCACCTGGTGGGTCTGTGCGCCGATGTCTCCCTCGACCACGGCTCCGGTGGCCGGATCGATCGGGATCTGGCCGGACACAAAGACAAATCCGTTGGCCCGCACCGCCTGCGCATACGGCCCGATCGGGCTCGGCGCGTGGTTGGTTTCGATAGTCTCCCGCATGCAGTCCCCCTGACCTCTACGGTATCTTGCTCACCCGCTCCACGTCGCGGATCCCGCGTATCGCCTTCAGGACCTGCACCACCTTCTGCAGGTGGCGCACGTCGTTGATCTCCACGGTGACGTCCACGGTCCCTTTACCCCCTTCGGTCGACGAACGCGACTCGCGGATGTTCGTCTTCAGATTGGAGATCGCCGACGTGATGTCGGCCAGGATTCCCTGCCGGTCCTCGACGGCGATCGACGAGCCGCACGTTGAACAGCTCTTCAGCGGACGCCGACACCCATTCGACATCCGTCATGCGTTCGGACCCGAGGAAATTTACCAGGTTCGGACAGTCGGTCGTGTGCACCGAGATCCCTTTGCCCCGGGTGATGTAGCCGACGATTTCGTCCCCGCGGATCGGGTTGCAGCACTTGGCGCGGTAGACGAGCAGCCCGTCCTGCCCTTTGACCATGATGGGGGAATCCGCCCGCCGCGCAGCACCTTGTTGACGACGGTGGCGATGGTCGACGGTTTGGCCCGGGCTTCGCTGGGTGCCAGGTCCGGGTACAGGGCCCCGAGGATCTGCCGCGGGGCGATCTTCCCGAAGCCGACCGCGGTGTAGAGGTCCTCGACGCTTCTGGACGCCCTGGTCCCCGAGGATGCGCGGAAGCTCGGCGCCATCCATGGCCTTTTTCCAGCTGGTCTTGAATTTCCGCGCCTCCTTCTCCATGCAGCTTGCGGCCGAGTTCGGCGGCGTCCTCCCGCTCCTTCTGGTTGATCCAGTGCTTGATCTTGCTGCGCGCGCGGGCCGTCGATAACGAACGACAGCCAGTCGCGGCTCGGCCCCGAGTCTTTGGAGGTGAGGACCTCCACGATTTCGCCGTTCTTCAGCTTGTGGCGCAGCGGGACGATCCGGTCGTTGACCTTGGCGCCGACGCAGTGATGCCCCACCTCGGTGTGAATCGCGTAGGCGAAGTCCACGGGGGTCGCGTCGCGCGGCAGCGTGATGACTTCCCCCATGGGCGTGAAGCAGTACACCTCGTCCGGGTAGAGATCCACCTTCAGATTGCTGAGGAACTCCCGCGGATCGCTGATTTCATTCTGCGAATCGATCAGCTGGCGCAGCCACCTGAACTGCTCCTCGCCTTCGACGACGCCCGAGCTTGCCTTCCTTGTACTTCCAGTGCGCCGCGATCCCCTCCTCGGCGATGCGGTGCATCTCCTGGGTGCGGATCTGGATTTCGAAGGGCTGCCCGTTCTTGCCCGACCACGGAAGTGTGCAGCGACTGGTACAGGTTCGGCCGTGGGATCGCGATGTAGTCCTTGATCCGCCCCGGCACCGGTTTCCACAGGTTGTGCAGGATGCCGAGCACCGTATAGCAGTTCTTGACCGTGTCGGTGATCACCCGGATCGCGATAAAGTCGAACACCTCGTCGATCCCGATCTTCTGGCGCCTCATCTTGTTGTACACGCCGTAGATCCGCTTGATGCGGCTCTCGAGCCGGGCCGGGATGCGATGCTCGGCCAGCTCCCCTTCGATGACCCGCATGGTCTCGCTCGATGAAGTCCTTGCTCACGGCGCGGCGCGCCTCGATCAGCGCCACCGTGTTCTGGTAGGCCGCGGGGTCGAGAAAACTGAAAGCCAGGTCCTCGAGCTCGCCCCGGATCTTGCGCCATGCCCAGCCGGTGCGCCAGCGGCGCATAGATCTCGAGCGTCTCCAGCGAGATCCGTTCGCGCCGGTCCGGCGGAAGGTACTGCAGCGTGCGCATGTTGTGGAGCCGGTCGGCCAGCTTGACGAACAGCACCGGATGTCGCCCACCATCGCCAGCAGCATCTTGCGGAAGTTCTCGGCCTGCTTCTCGTGGCGCGAGGTGAAGTGGACTTGCGAAATCTTGGTCACCCCGTCGACGATCTGGTAGACCTGCTCGCCGAACTGTTTCCGCAGTTCGTCGGGCGACATGAGGGTGTCTTCCAGCACGTCGTGGAGCAGCCCGGCCGTGACGGTGACGACATCCAGCTTGATTTCAGCCAGGATGTTGGCGACCTCGAGCGGGTGCGTCAGGTAGGGCTCGCCGTTCATGCGCACCTGCCCCTTGTGGTACTTGGCGGAAACCACGTACCCGCGCTGGATCTGTTCTATCGGCGCGTCGGGATGGTAGCGCAGAACCCTCTCTGCGAGGTCCTCATAACGGATCATGGCGTCTTTTCGTACAACTCTCAATTATAGACGATAAAGCCTCGGCCAATAAGGGGCGCTGGCGTGATGGGTGCGCGAGGCTGGGAGCGACGGGATGGGATGGCGCGGCCTCGGGGTATGGAAGCCGGAAGGCTGGAGGCGGGAGCCGGAGGGGCTTGCGCAGGGCGTCGAGGTGCCGGTTGAGTGACATGATCGTGGCCGTGGCGAGACGGGGCGGCAAAGCAAAGGGGGGCCCGTGGGGGCCCCCCTGAAAGCGGCGGAAAGCGGCGGGATTACTTGGCTAGCTTCTTGGGTTTCTTGGCCTCTTCCTCCTGCGCCCTCAAGCGAAGCGCGAGTGCCTTCTGGGCCACCATGTCGGCCTTCCGGATCAACTCGTTTTTCGCCTTGTCGTCCTTCTCGAATTTCGCCTTCTCTCTCCACAGCAGGTTTTGGTACTCCATCGCGTCGAAATAGTCCGGGCGGAGCTGGAGCGCCTTGTCCAGGACCTGGAGCCCTTCGTCGATGTCGCTCAGGGTGTGGGTCTTCTCTTCGGCGTTGAGGAACTCCACGTTTTCGCCCTGCAAACCGGTCTTCTTCAGGGAATCGTCGAAGTTGATCACCGCAATGCGGTACAGCGCTTCCGCGTTTTGCGGGTCGACCTCCTGGATTTTCCGGCACCACTCCTTGGATTCGTCGTACTTTTTCAGCTGGTAGTACAAGCTGGCGACGCTGAGCATGGCATTGATGTTCGGAGCGGTCTTGTCGCTCTCGATGACGTCCTTGAACGTTGCGACGGCCTTTTCCGCCATCTCATTGCTCCTGGGATCGGGAGAGCCCGGCACAAACTGGGACGTGTAGGTGGTCGCCAGGTACATGCGCGCAACCTGGAAGGTGGGATCCAGCCTGATGGATTCCTCGAAGAACTTCGCGGCTTCGTCGTACTTCTGTTCGGTAAAAGCTTTTACGCCTTTATTCAAGCTGTCGCGCGCCCGCAGCTTGGTCACGAAGCCGCAGCCTGACAGGGGCAGAGCCGCAAGGATCACCAGAACGGCCAGCCACTTAGCATTGACCTTCATTATGGCCTCCAAACGAATTAATTGACTGCGCGAGCGAGCAAATCACCGGATCGCTTCGATGATCAGTCCGACATCGCCGACACCTGCTCCTTTTGCGATATCGATGACTTTTACGACGTCGCCATACGGCAGCTTCGGGCTGGCGCTGATGAACATGTTCTTGTTTGCCCTGGCGCTGTAAATTTCCTGGAGCTTCGCGCCGAGCGATCCGATATCGGTCGGATCCTGGTTGATGGCTATCTGCGCGCTTTCCCCGACAGAGACCACGATGACGCTGGGATCAACCACGTTCTTCGTCTGATCCTCGGGCGCAGGTTGAGGAACCTTTACATCCAGGTCCATCTGCCGAACGGGCGTGATAACCATGAAGATGATGAGGAGCACGAGAAGGATATCAATGTAAGGGGTGATATTGATATCGCACTTCGGCCCCTTCTTTGAACCAACTGCCATTGACATAAGATGTCACTCCCTTTTCACTGAAAAGCGGTCGCCCCCAATCGACGCGCCAGCCGCAGGCCACCGTGGTGACCACGTGGGTCCGCTGCCGTACGCATCTGCCTCGCGGGTGGCGGCCGGGGGGTCTGAAGAGCCAATCCCCGGCCGCATCACGATACCGACGACGCCGTGTGGGCCCCGTCCCCGTGCGGGGGTCGCTGTCCGCAGACCGCGCGACACAAGGATCGATCGCGCCAACAGGGCCGATCGGGTAATTACTGTTTTTCTTTCTCGGTCATCAGACCGATGCGCTCGACACCTGACTTCCGGCACTGGTCGACGATCTGGACCACGCGACCATACGCGACGGCGTTATCCGCCTTCAGGTAAATGGTCTTGTTGATCTCGCCGCTCGAAAACCGTTTGGCGAGAAAATCCAGCAGATCGGTTTCATTGATCATGGTCTTGGACAGGTATATGCGCCCTTCCCGGTTCAAGGCCACCACGACCGCGTCCTTGCTGTCTGCTTCGGGCGCATCGAGGGGGTTCTTGGCTTTGGGCAGGTTGACCGTAATACCCGATTGCAGCAGCGGCGTCGAGATCATAAAGATGATCAGCAACACCAGCATGATGTCCGCCATGGGCGTGACATTGATGTCGGCGTTGACGTTGCTTCGCCCTAAGTTTCGCTTAGCCACCGATCTGTCCCCGTTTCTTCAAGAAATAATCGATCAACTCAGACGAGGAATTGTCCATCTCGACCGTGAAGGTCTCGATCTTGTTGGTGAAGGAGTTGAAGGCCATCACGGCGGGAACCGCCACGAACAGACCGAACGCCGTCGTCACCAGCGCTTCGGCAATACCGCCCGCGACCGCCGCGATACCGGCCGTCTCCTCGGTCTTCATGCCCTGGAACGCGTTGATGATACCGATCGTCGTCCCGAACAGTCCGACGAAGGGGGCCACCGATCCGATGGTCGCCAGGCCGCCCAGACCCCGCTTCAGGTCCTCGATGCCGATGGCGGTCGCTCTCTCGAGCGCGCGCTTG
Source organism: uncultured Acidobacteriota bacterium (assembly GCA_963773605.1). Lineage (GTDB taxonomy): Bacteria > Acidobacteriota > UBA6911 > UBA6911 > UBA6911 > CAVZBT01. The sequence goes on along the minus strand of CAVZBT010000012.1, from coordinate 69,444 downwards.
GCGGCTTCGATCGTCTCGCCGGGGATTTCCTTGCTCTTGGAGTGCGCCTGCAGTTCATGAAGCCCCGAAATCAGAACCTTAGCCAGATGGCTCTTGTTGTTCTGTTCGCCCAGGGCGATCGCCTCGTCAATCTTACCTTCCTTCAGGCATTCCGCCACCGCAGGGGTGAAGACCCGGGACTGCTTGCGCGCTGCCCGATAGGTGATCCACCTTTCGATCATGACGCTGATCGAATAGGCCGACATGATGCCGAGAATCACCACGACACCCTTGGCGATTCCGCCCATCGAACTCCAAAGTTCTACTATGTTCATTTGTCCCATCGAATTTTTTTAACCTCCGACTAAAGTTTGGCCAAGATTATCTCAGGTTGAAAATGACAGTCACGGTAGCGATAACCGGAACCGGCTCTCCATTGAGCAGCGTCGGTGAATACTTCCATTGCTTCACGGCACGGACAGCCTCGTCATCCAGCAGCGGATGACCTTTCAGCACGCGCAGCTCGGACACGTTGCCCTCTTCATCTACCGTAACCTGGAGGATGACAACACCCGAGACACGCGCTCGCTTCGCGAGCTCTGGATATACCGGTTCGACTTTCTTGATGAGCTTGGATTCCTGAACGTTGCCGCCCACGCGAATCGGCTCTCGTTTCACAGGGCGCGGCGGCGGTGGCGGCGGCGGCGGCGGTGGCACCCCACCGAGCACACCCCCGACAACGCCTCCGGGAACTCCTCCTACCACTCCACCCTGAACCCCGCCGGGAATGCCTCCCACAACACCGCTGACGCCTACAACCGGCGGCTCGTCGACCGGTGGCGGAATTTCCTTCGGGATTTCCGTCGGGGCGACGAACTTCGTCGGGTCGACCGTCACCCTCTGGGGCATCACCCTCGAGGGAGCCGGCGGCGGCGGCGGTGGCGGTGGTGGTGGCGGTGGCGGCGGCGGCGCGATCAGAAACGTCAGCAGCTCGCCTTCCGGAAGCACATTGAAAAAGACCAGCGGGATTATCACAATCACGATGATCGCAACAAAGTGCAGGACGATCGAAACTACGAGCGTGACGAGACGCTTCGCCAGGTCCGAACGACTGGTTTCTTCTAAGGATTCAAACATTGATCCCCCTCGTAGACTGCCCGTGGGCCTTGAGAATTGGGGTGCTTGCGGTGCCGAATTGAGGAGGCGATCTTAATATCGCGCCGCAAAAACTGTCAAGCAGTTTTTCGCCCGCTTTCCCATGAATTTTCAACCCTTTTGGGCGTTTTTGGAGATAGTTCCACCTTGCGACAAATGCGAACAACAACAAGATTCCTAAGCGGCCTTCCGCCCGGACTTCTGATCCACGGACCGGTACCACCAGTCCACGATCGGCGACGCCAATGCGATCGTCGAATAGCTCCCGATGATGATCCCAACCGTCAGGGCGAACGAAAATCCGTTAAGCACCTCCCCGCCGAAAAGCAAACAGCGCGAACACCGAGAGGAAGGTCATACCGGAGGTAATGATGGTTCGCGACAGAGTCTGGTTGATACTCGTGTTGAGTATCCGGGTGAGCGATTCCTTCCGCATGAGGCGGAGGTTCTCCCGCACCCGGTCGAAAACCACAATCGTGTCGTTGACCGAATATCCGACGAGCGTCAGCAACGCCGCGATCACGGTCAGCGAAATCTCCTTCTGGGTCAGGGCAAACAGCCCGACGGTGATCAGCACGTCGTGCAAAAGCGCAAAAATGGCGGCCACGCCATAAATCGGCTTGAACCGGAATGCGATGTACACCAGCATCCCGAGGAAAGACAGCCCAATGGCAAGCCCGGCCCGGCGGCGCAGATCCGCGCCCACGACGGCGCCGACACTCTCGACGCCCTTGACCGCGAACACACCGGCATAGAAGTTGTTCTTCACGAACTGCACGACGGCGGGGCTTACTCCGGGCGCCTTGCCGAGTTCGTCGAGCGAACCCACCAGCCCGTCCCGTACCCGGTTGCGATAGTCGAGCAATGAAGTGGCGACGCCCTTGTAGTGCCCCTCCATTTCCTGGAGCGTTTTCCCCTGGCCCTTCAGGCCGTCGGGGTCGGCGTCGAGCAGAAGCTTCTGGAGCGTGTCCGCGCCGAGGCTGCCGCCGTTGAAATCCGGCTTGGTGTTGTTGACGTTGGCCGAGTCGAAAGCTTCCTGCAGCAGCTTCCGCAGCGCCCGCTGGCCCGAATCGACATCCTCGCCGGCTTGGTAAACCCGTTGCATGCGCACCTGGACGGAGTTTTTCTCGGGCACGTCGTAGCGCTGGATGATGGTGGTCCCGACTGATTCGGGCTTGCAGCGCCCCCCGGATCTCGTCGAGATTCGGGGTATCTTTGAACTTGATGTACACGACGGTCCCGCCCGTGAAATCGATCCCGTACGCCAGGCCGCCACGCACGAACCAGCCGACGATACCCAGCGGCCAGCAGGATCCAGGAAACGCCCAGGAACCACCACTTTTTGCCGATCCAGTCGACCGATACGTCTTTAAGAATTTCCACTTAACATCTCCCCGTCGTTCCAGGTATCAGGCTGAACTCGCGGGGACCATCGCTGCAAGGGGTGTTCGCACTTTCGGGCTCTTAGCCTTTCAGAACGTGTTTGACCCTTTTGCCGCCCCGAAGTTCCGATATTTCTCAGATGGACAACCTCTCGACTTTGCGATTGCCGAGCACCAACTCGAACAGGCGGCGCGAGAAGTACACGGCCGGTAAACACATTGGCGATCAGCCCCACGGTCAGGGTGACCGCAAAGCCGCGGATCGGCCCGGTGCCGAACTGGAACAGGAAGGCCGCCGCAATCAGAGTCGTCGTGTTGGTGTCGAAAATGGTCCAGAAAACCTTTGAGAAACCCGCGTCGATGGCGGCGCGCACCGTCTTGCCGTTGCGCATTTCTTCCCGTATGCGCTCGAATATCAGGATATTGGCGTCGACTGCCATCCCGATGGTCAGGATGATCCCGGCGATGCCGGGCAGCGTCAGGGTCGCGCCCACCTTCCCCATGAATCCGAGCAGGATGATCAGGTTGGCCAGCAGGGTAATGACCGCGTTGATACCCGACATGCGGTAGTAAACCAGCATGCCGAGCACGACCAGCCCGAAACCGATGAGCGAGGCCATGATGCCCTTGTGAATCGAGTCGTTGCCCAGCGACGCGCCCACGTTGCGTTCCTCGAGCACCCGGATGGTGGCCGGCAGCGCGCCCGAACGCAGCAGCAGCGAGAGGTCTTCGGCCTGCTGCACCGTGAACCGGCCGTGAATGATCCCCTCCGCCCCGATCCTCTCGTTGATGGTCGGGGCCGAGCTGACGACCTTGTCGAGCACGATCGCGAGTCGCTCGCCGACGTGCTGCTCCGTGGCGCGCGAAAAGAGGTCTGCGCCTTCGGCGTTGAGGAAGAAACCGACGGCGGGCGCCCCGTTGGAGTCCGTCGACCGCCGGGCGTTCTTCAGGTGCCTGCCCGTGATGGTCGGGACTTTGCTGACGACGAGGTACTCGAGCTGGCTCTGGTCGCCGCGGTCTTCGCGATAGGGCAGAATCTCCCAGCCGTCCGGCAGCCGGCCGCCGTTGGCCTGCGATGGCCGATTCGACGGTGGAGAACGGGCCGCCCTGATCCTTCTTGACGAGCCGGAGTTCCAGCTGTGCCGTTCCCTTGATCAGTTCCTTGACCCGGTCCGGGTCGTCGATGCCGGGCAGCTCGACGATGATCTGGTCCTGCACGTCGGACCCGCTGCCGCCGTAGATCTGCAGGGTCGGCTCGCTCACCCCGAGGGCATCCACGCGACGCCGAATGGTTTCGAGCGACTGCTGTACCGTCGTCTCCTGCAGCCGCCGCAACACCGCCCCCATCAGGGTCAGGTTGTAGTTGTTCTTCCCCTCGACGACGCTTCCCCGGATCGTGTACTCGCGCCCATAGGTCATTTCCAGGTACTGCCGCGCGTCGCGCTCTTTCGCAGGGTCGACCCCGGAGACGTCGATGGTGTAGCCGGGTCCCTTCTTGCTGGTGACGATGCCGAGGTTCTTGTCGGCCATTTCCTGGGCGATTTTGGTCGCCGTCTGATTCAGTTCCTGGGTCAGGGCGTCATCGGTGACGACCTGCAGCACGAGGTGGATTCCGCCCTTCAGATCCAGCCCCAGGTTGATGCGGGAGAACAGGGGCTCTCCTGAACTGCGCGGCGCGATAAACCAGTAGAGCGCCACCGCCAGGATGGCCCCGATCATAATCAGTTTCCACTTCAGATTCTTTTGCATGATTTTACCTTAGGCTTTGGATGCTGCCGGGCCTGCGGCCCGCGCCGTCAGAACGGATCGGCTAGCTGCCCTGGATCTCCTCCGGCCCCTGAATGCCCGCGATGGCGCTCTTGGAGATCTCGATCTTGACCTGGTCGGCGATCTTCAGGATAAACGTCTTTTCCTTCACCCCGGCGACGACGCCGTAGATGCCCGAGCCGGTGATCACCTTGTCGCCGTTCCTGATGGCGGCGATCATCGCGTCCACCTTTTTCTGCCTCTTGCGCATCGGCATAAAGATAAGAAGGTAGAAGATGGCGCCGATAATTACGATGGGGGCGAATTGTACTAGTATATCCGGAGTCGCAGCCTGCATCAGTGTCGGCTGTTGCATTACTCCCAACCTTTCAGTGCCGATGCCTCTTGATTTTGGAGAAGCGGGTGGATTTGCTGGATGGAGCCGCCCGCCGATCCCTTCACTCGGGCGCTTTCTCCATTAACTCGAGCAACTTACCATTCGCGTAAAACGAGATAAATTCCCTTATTTTGCGCATCATGTCAAGATAAAAGGAGAGGTTGTGGATGGTGTTGAGCACCGCCGAAAGGTACTCCCCGGCCATGAACAGGTGCCGCAGGTACGCGCGCGAGTAGCGGGCGCAGGTCGGGCAGGAGCACTCGGGGTCGAGGGGTCCTTCGTCCTCGGCATACCGGGCGTTCTTGATCAGCACCCGCCCCTGGCTGGTGAAACAGGCAGCCGTTGCGGGCGTTTCGGGTCGGCAGGACGCAGTCGAACATGTCCACCCCGAGCGCGACCGCCCGGACGATGTCCCGCGGGGAGCCCACGCCCATCAGGTAGCGCGGGCTTGTCCGCCGGCATGCGCGGCACGTCGTATCCTCGAGCGTCTCGAACATGAGCGTTCTTCGGTTCGCCCACGCTCAGCCCGCCGACCGCCATCCCGGGCAGATCCAGCTCGGCGAGCGCCTCGACCGAGCGCCTCCGCAGAGTCCGGGTAGACGCCTCCCTGGACGATGCCGAAAAGCGCGCCCGGGGTCTCGCGGCAGAGCCACTCCGCCCGGCACCGCCGCGCCCAGCGCATCGACAGCTCCATCGACTGCTCGGCGTCGGTCCGGCTGCAGGGATAGGGCGTGCATTCGTCGAAGGCCATGATGATGTCGGCCCCGAGCGCCTGCTGGATCTCGACCGCCGTTTCGGGGCTGAGGAAGTGCGCGCTGCCGTCGAGGTGCGACCGGAACTGGACGCCCTCCTCGGTGATCCGTCGCAGTTCCCTGTGGCTGAAGACCTGGTAGCCGCCGCTGTCGGTCAGCAGCGCCCGGTCCCAGGACATGAACCGGTGCAGCCCGCCCAGCCTGCCGGATGCAGTCGTGGCCGGGCCGCAGGTAGAGATGGTAGGTGTTGGCGAGAATGATCCGGGCGTCGAGCTTCTCCAGGAACTCATGGGGCAGGGCCTTGACGGTCCCGGCGGTCCCGACCGGCATGAACACGGGCGTGGGGATGTCGCCGTGCGCCGTGTGCAGCACCCCGGCCCGGGCCGCAGAAGATGGATCTGTATTGGTGACTTCGAAGCGCAACATAGCTTGGTCCAGGAGCGTAGATGAGAGCACAGCAACCGCCCCGCGACAAGGGTGAACTTTGGAGTGCGGCGGCTCGACGCCGCTTTGGGGTCGGCGCCTAGGCGCCGACCTTGCGCACCCCCTGCCGGTCCAGCCAAACCCAGACAGCGGTGCCCAGGCACCGCACTCCATATTTTGGAGTGCGGCGGCTCGACGCCGCTTTGGGGTCGGCGCCTAGGCGCCGACCTTGCGCACCCCCCTGCCGGTCCAGCCAAACCCAGACAGCGGTGCCCAGGCACCGCACTCCATACTTTGGAGTGCGGCGGCTCCGACGCCGCTTTGGGGTCGGCGCCTAGGCGCCGACCTTGCGCACCCCCCTGCCGGTCCAGCCAAACCCAGACAGCGGTGCCCAGGCACCGCACTCCATATTTTGGAGTGCGGCGGCTCGACGCCGCTTTGGGGTCGGCGCCTAGGCGCCGACCTTGCGCATCCCCCTGCCGGTCCAGCCAAACCCAGACAGCGGTGCCCAGGCACCGCACTCCATACTCTGGGGTCGGCGCCTAGGCGCCGACCTTGCGCACCCGCCCTGCCGGTCCAGCCAAACCCAGAGTGCGGCGGCTCGACGCCGACCTTGCGCTGCCGGCTCACCGCACTCCAGAAAGTCACTATTTACCACTTGTGCCGGAGCCCGGAAATTCGGGTATAGTTGGGAACATGAGAATCGCGGTGATCGGGGCCCGGCTCTCGGGCTCCTATGCCAGCCTGCTGCTCTCGGCCCAGGGGCACGAAGTGCTCCTTATCGACCACACCACGGACCGGGAGAAGCCGTGCGGCGGGGGGGTCACATCCAAGGCGCTCCGGACGATGCCGTGGTTCAACGACAATCCGCTGCCGCACAACACCATCGACACGGTGCGGCTGACCACCTTGTTCGGCTACAGCGGCAAGCTCAAGCTGCGCAACCCGATCCACATATTCTCGCGCGCCACCCTGGACGCGGCCCTGCGCGCCGCCGCGATGGCCGCCGGCGCCCGCTTCATCCAGGACCGGGCCGTGCGCTTCGAACCGGCCGGGCAGGGCTGGGCGGTTCACACCCGGGGAGGCGCCTACGAAGTGGACTACCTGGTGGGAGCCGACGGCGCGACCAGCAGTGTCCGCAGTGCGCTGACGGGCCGCTATGCGGCCGAGGATCTCTCGCTGGCGCTCGGCTATTACCTCCCGGGCATGTTCCACCCGAACGCGGTGCTCGCGCACTTTCAGGAGATCGGCTTCTTCGGTTACCTGTGGTCGTTTCCACGCCTGGACCACTCCTCGGTCGGGATCCTGCGCTGGCTGCCGGAAGCGAATGCGGCGGAACTGCGGCGGCGGGTGCTGGAGTTCATCTCCTCGAGATACCCCGAGGCCGGGGAAGACAAGAAGTTCTACGCAGCGCGCATTCCGTGTCTCAGCCGGCGGCGGCTGCTCGACCAGCGTGTCTGCGGCCGGAACTGGGCTCTGCTCGGCGACGCCGCCGGGTTCGCCGACGCCATCACAGCCGAAGGGATCCACTATGCCCTCCGCTCGGCCGAATTGCTGGCGGGTGTCTTCCGGCGCGGCCGGCCCGGGGACTTCGAGCAGGAGTGGCGGGCGGATTTTGGCGGGGACCTCGAGCGTGCGGCCGCCTGGCGCGACCGCTTCTATGCCGGGACTTTCCTGTTCAGGACTTTCATCCACCGCGCCGTTCAGATCGCGCGCCTGAGCCCCACGGCCCAGCGCATGACGGATGCGCTCATCTCGGGAAAGAGCACCTACCTCGAACTGCGGCGGCAGCTGATTGTGAGAAGCCCGCGCATCCTCGTGGAAGCCCTGTGCAACACTTCATTCCGGGCCCAGTTTGCCGCCAAGGACTCTGCCGACGCCGTCCCGCTGTTGTAGCGCTTCAGATCACGGTCGCGGAACCGCCGCGGCGCTGCAGCCAGTAGACCGCGCTGTTATCCAGCAGAAACAGATCGTCCTTCGCCCCTGCCAGTCCCACCAACATGGGCCCGGCGACATAGTGCTCGAGCGACGCGGCTCCGGGGGCGAGGCGGAATATTCCTTTTCGTCCGGCAAATGCCGCAGCGATCAGGAGTTCGCCTTCGGCCGTACACCACATTCCCTGCGGCCTGGCCAGGCCCGTCAAGCGGAGCTCCACCTTTCCCTTTTCCGGGATGAAATACAACGGGTCCCTCATGGCCAGGGTCGGGCCGGTAACAAACAGCCGGTCCTCGGCATCGATCGCCAGGTGATACGCCGACACGCTTGGTTCGAGCCGCGCGTACTCGTCTCTTTCCCCGGACAGTCCGAGCCGGACAATCCGGCCGGTCCGGTCGCCCACATACAGGTAGCCTTTCGAGTCGAACGCGATTCCACAAGCCGTCCCCAAATCGTCCGCGACGGGCTCCAGTTCCTCGAAATCCCTGAAACGATATACGATGCCGTCGTGGCGGCTCGACACATACAGTTGGCCATCCGGGCCGAAGGCCAGGCCCGTCGGATTGGTGACTTCGCATGCAAACGCGGTTTTCTCCCCGGTGCGGGTGATGCGCACTATGGGTTGCGGCACCTGCTGCCCGCGCGCCCCGCTTACGGTCGTGACGATGGAGCCATCGGGAGCCACGGCCGGGCTGGTGACCGGGTGCACTTCGCCGGCGATCGGAACGGCCACCCCAAACGGGTAGACGGCCGACTGTTTCTCCCCCACCCTCAAGCTGAGCCCCAGGCCCCGCGGATTTGACGGCAGGCGCGCGACCACCCGGTTTTCGGAGGCGCTGACAATCGCGGCCTCGGCGTCCCCGAACAGCACCTGCGACTGCGACGGCAGACCCGGTCGAAACCCCCGGCACCCGATGGTGATCTCCCCGCCGGGGACCCCGAGGGCGGGCTTAACTTCTGTGATGCAAAGACGTTCCGTTCGCATGTGGGCGGATTATGCATCAGCCGGGAGGGAAGATCAACGTTGACAACCCCCGCCGCCGGCCATAAGATTTTTCGTTTGCTCACCAGCACGAGAACCTCGCCGGGGGGTCGGCAGTTGCCTGCAGAGAACAAGGACGCCATCGTCGTCGTGGGCGCCAGGGTCCACAACCTCAAGAACATCACCGTGGACATTCCCCTTGATTCGCTCACGGTCGTCACCGGGGTCTCCGGCAGCGGCAAGAGCAGCCTTGCGTTCGACACGCTTTACGCGGAGGGGCAACGACGCTACGTGGCGTCCCTGTCGGCGTATGCCAGGCAGTTCCTCGAGCGGATTGACCGGCCGGATGTGGACGACATCCACGGCATCTGCCCCGCCCTCGCGATCCGGCAAAAGAATTACACGAGGAACCCGCGCTCGACCGTCGGGACCGTCACCGAGATCAACGACCACCTGCGCCTCCTCTATGCCCGCATCGGGGTGACGCATTGCCACGTCTGCGGGCGCCGCGTCGAAAAAGACACGCCGGAAAAAATCGCCGATTTCGTCCTCGCCCTCCCGCAGGGCACCCGCGTGCTGCTCTGCATGCCGCTGTCGCTCCAGGACGCCCCCCCCGGGCAAGGCGCCGCCGGCAACGCTGGGGCCCGGGGCCGCGCACGCGCGCCGGCCGACCCGCAGGGCCCCGAGACGAGGCTGGCCATGGCGCTCCCGGGCCTGTTGCAGCAGGGGTTCGTGCGGCTGCTGATCGGGGATCGCGTCGTCGACTTGCCCGGCGCGATGGATGCCCTGCAGGCCAGCGCCTTCAAGGAAGTGCACGTCGTGGTGGACAGGCTCGTGCTCCAGGGTGACATGCGCAAGCGCCTGGTGGATTCCCTCGAACTCTGCGGCCGGGAGTCGGAAGGGAGAATCGAGCTCGTCTTCCCTGCCGCGTCGCAGCCGGTTGCGCTACCGGATCTCATCGCCGCGGAGCACCCCGAAGTCCGCTGGCTCGCCCATCCCGCCGGCACGCTCGTGAAATTCAGCGAGAAGTTCGAGTGCCAGCTCTGCGGCGTCCCTTATGAGGAGCCGGAGCCGCGGCTGTTCTCGTTCAACAACCCCTTCGGCGCCTGCCCCGAATGCCAGGGTTTCGGCAACACCATGACGGTGGACTTGGACAGGGTCGTCCCGGACAAATCCAAAGCCCTCGCCGAAGGCGCCGTACATCCGTGGACGAAACCCCGTTATCGCGCCTTTCAGGCAAAGCTGCTGCAGTTTGCCCAGAAACACGGGATCCCGTTCGACGTCCCGTGGTCGGAGCTGGCCGAGGAGGACCGTCGTTCGATCGTGCGCGGGAAGGCCGGGTTTCCCGGCGTCCTGGGTTTCTTCGATTATCTCGAAGGCAAGAAGTACAAGATGCACGTACGCATCTTCATCAGCCGGTACCGCGGTTATTCGACCTGTCTGGCCTGCGGGGGCGAGCGGCTGCGCCGGGAGGCGCGCGACGTGCTGGTCGCCGGGAAACGGATCACCGAGGTCACCCGGCTATCCATCCAGGAGGCGGCCGGCTTCTTCGCGGGGCTGAAACTGACCCCCGCACAGGAGTCGATCGCCGGGAAGATCCTCCAGGAAATTGCGCACCGTCTCGACCTGCTGCTGCGCGTCGGGCTCGACTACCTCTCGCTCGATCGTCTTTCGTCGTCCCTGTCCGGGGGGGAGTCCCAGCGCATCCAACTGGCGACTTCGCTCGGGTCGACCCTGGTCGGGGCGCTGTATGTGCTGGACGAACCGAGCATTGGACTGCACCCGCGCGACAGCCGCCGGCTGGTGGATATCCTGCAGGGCCTCAAGACCATCGGGAACACCGTGCTCGTCGTCGAGCACGATCCGGAAATAATGAGTTTTGCGGACCACGTGATCGATCTCGGCCCCAGGGCCGGAGAAGACGGCGGCCGGGTCGTATTCCAGGGGAGCTACGCGAGCATCCTCCAGGACGCGAAATCGCTGACCGGCCGGTATCTCCGGGGCGAGCTCAAAATACCGGTGCCGCTTTTCCGCCGCAAGCCCAACGGCCGCTGCATCGAGGTGCTGAAGGCGCGCAAGCACAACCTGAAATCGGTGGATGTCCGGATTCCCCTCGGAGTCCTCGTCTGCATCACGGGCGTCAGCGGAAGCGGCAAATCGACGTTCGTGCACGAAGTCCTTTACACCGCGATCAAGCGGGCCAAGGGCGAAATCAAGGACCCCCTGGACGCCTGCGACGCGATCCGGGGCAGCGAGTACATCTCCGACGCGATCCTCGTCGACCAATCCCCGATCGGGCGCACGCCGCGGTCCAACCCGGCCACCTACGTGAAGGCGTTCGACGAGATCCGCGCTGTGTTCGCCGAGACGCGCGACGCGTATGCCCGGAATTTCGGCCCCGGGCTACTTCTCCTTCAACCTCGCCGGCGGACGGTGCGAGACCTGTCAGGGGAACGGTACCATCACGGTGGAGATGCAGTTCCTGGCCGACGTCGAACTGGTGTGCGACGACTGCAAAGGGACGCGCTTCAAGAGCGCCGTCCTCGAGGTGCATTACAAGGGAAAGAACATCGCCGAGGTGCTCGAACTGACCGTCCACGAGGCCATCGACTTCTTCGCCGGCAATACGGCCATCACGCGCAAGCTCCGTCTCCTGGAGGAAATCGGGCTCGGCTATCTGCGGCTCGGGCAATCGGCGACGTCGCTGTCGGGGGGCGAGGCGCAGCGGATCAAGCTCGCTTCCTACATCTCCAGGAAAACGGAGAAGAAGACGCTGTACATCTTCGACGAACCGACCACCGGCCTGCACTTCGACGACATCCGCAAGCTGCATCGCGGCGTTCGACAAGCTGCTCGCGGCGGGCAACTCGGTCGTGGTCATCGAGCACAACCTCGACGTCGTCAAGACGGCGGACTGGGTCATCGACCTGGGCCCGGAGGGGGGCGACGCCGGAGGCCGGGTGGTGTTCGAGGGATCGCCCGACGAGCTGGTGCGGTGCGAATCGTCCTACACGGGCCGGTTCCTCAAGAAGTACCTCGAGGGCCGCGACGGCAGGCGGTGACAGCGTGGAGTGCGGCGGCTCGACGCCGCCTGCTCAATCCAGCCAAACCCAGACAGCGGTGCCCAGGCACCGCACTCCATATTTTGGAGTGCGGCGGCTCGACGCCGCTTTGCGGTCGGCGCCTGCTTGCCGGTCCAGCCAAACCCAGACAGCGGTGCCCAGGCACCGCACTCCATATTTTGGAGTGCGGCGGCTCGACGCCGCTTTGGGGTCGGCGCCTAGGCGCCGACCTTGCGCACCTGCTTGCCGGTCCAGCCAAACCCAGACAGCGGTGCCCAGGCACCGCACTCCATACTTTGGAGTGCGGCGGCTCGACGCCGCTTTGGGGTCGGCGCCTAGGCGCCGACCTTGCGCACCTGCTTGCCGGTCCAGCCAAACCCAGACAGCGGTGCCCAGGCACCGCACTCCATACTTTGGAGTGCGGCGGCTCGACGCCGCTGTGGGGGGCGCGGCGCCGACCTTGCGCACCTGCTTGCCGGTCCAGCCAAACCCAGACAGCGGTGCCCAGGCACCGCACTCCATACTTTGGAGTGCGGCGGCTCGACGCCGCTTTGGGGTCGGCGCCTAGGCGCCGACCGCACTCCATGGGCCGCCATTGACCCTTTGGCTGTGGATTGAGTATGATAGCGACAGCCCCTGCAATGTTGGTGATGGCAACCAATATTTGAGCCAACATTCTATTTGATGGGAGTCTGAATCGCTTCGCGGTGAGCGAACTTTTCCTTCGGGAACTTGAGCGCCTGAAGCGGAGCTGGGACGCCCCCTTGGTAACAAGGTTCAAGTAGAATTTGCCACACGGCGGCGCGGGGGCTTTTTTTTCGCGGTGGCACGTACGATGAGAATCCTGTTTGTCGGGGATGTGTTTGGCAAGGCCGGGCGGCGCGTCGTGCACGACAAGCTGCACGGCCTGATCCACGAACGCCAGATCGACTACTGCATCGCCAACGTCGAAAACGCCGCGGGCGGTTTCGGCATCACCCCGGAAATCGCCGACGAGATATTGCGCAGCGAAGTCGACCTGCTCACCTCGGGCAACCACATCTGGGACAAACGCGCCATCATTCCTTACATAGCCGAGCAGCCCAGGCTGCTGCGGCCTCAGAACTACCCTGCCTCGGTCCCCGGCACCGGGGTGCACATCGGCAACACCGCCTCCGGGGTGCGTGTCGGTGTCCTGAACCTGCAGGGGCGCGTCTTCATGCCGAGCCTGGATTGCCCTTTTGTCGCGGGAGACTCGGCGGTCGCGTACATCCGCAAGCAGACCCCGATCGTCCTCGTCGATTTCCACGGCGAAGCCAGTTCGGAGAAACAGGCCTTCGCCTGGTACATGGACGGGCGCGTCAGTGCCGTCGTGGGGACCCACACCCACGTGCAGACGGCCGACGAGCGCATCCTGCCCCGGGGCACGGCGTTCCTCACCGACCTCGGGATGACCGGGCCCTACGATTCGGTTATCGGCTCGGTGCCCGAGATAGCCCTCGAGCGTTTCCTGACCGGCATACCGGTGCGGCTCGAGCCGGCATCGGGAAACCCGAGACTCTGCGGCGCGGTCATCGACATCGACGAGGAGACGGGCCGGGCCAGATCGATCGTCCGGGTCAACATCCAGGGATGAAGCGGGCGGCGCTACGTCAGTGCAGGAAGCGGTCCAGCATCGACACGCATTCCAACGAACGACGGCTGAGGGACTCGTCCATTTGACGCAGTTGCTCGCGCGCCCGCCGCAGGTCGTCGGCCAGGCTCAAGGCGGACAGGATGGCGACCTTGACGGTGTCGACCGACCCGGACTCGTCCGAGATCTGCCGCATGAGCCTGTCCAGCGCATCGCACAGCGCCTTGAGGCCTTCGGGATCGCCGCTCGTCCGAAGCGCGTAGTCCCGGTCGTAGATCTTGACGTGCACGACGCCGGGCTGCGAATCGCTCACTGCGGACCTCCGCGCTGATATGCGGGCGGGGTTTACTTCATTTCCAGCGTCGCCAGCAGGTTCAAAGCCTTTTCGACCCGCTCCCGCAGTTCTTCCCGCTCTTTCTGCAGGTGGGACAGGTTCTCGTTGAAACCGGCTTCACTCTCGTGCAGGGTCTCGACCTCGGTCTTGAGCCGGGCGTTTTCCGCACGCAGCGTTTCGTTCTCTTTGCGGATCGTCTTGAAAGCTTCCACCACCCGGAAGATCTTGTCCTCGAGGTGGCTGAACCGCTCCAGACCCGCAGGTTCCCACTGGGCTTTGGTCTCGATCATATCTGCCTATCTGAGTACTGCGCCGTACGTCTGACGGAGAAAGGTTAAGAGATTATCGCTGAAGCCCTGTACCCGGTCAACGGTCAGGGTCTTCTCACGATCCAAAAACGTGAAACGAAGGGTCATGCTCACTTTGTCTGCAGGGATCTTTTCGCCCTCGTAAACGTCGATCAGGTCCATTCCGGCCAATTCCCGGATTTTCAGCGACCCGATCCCCTCACGGATGGAGCCGTAAGAGACGTCGCGCCCGACCATGACGGACATGTCGCGTTCGACGGACGGATAACGGGGAAGCGGCTCGTAGCGCACCGGGGTGGAAATGAGTCCGGAGAGTTCCTCGAAATCGAGTTCTGCCACGTAAACCGGCTGTTTCAGCTTGTGCTCTTCGGCAAGGGCCGGGTGCAGCGACCCGAGCACGCCCACCTGGCGGCCGCCTACCCGGGCCGCCGCGGCGTCGGCCGGGTTCAGCCAGGGAACCCCCTGCACCGGCACGATCTCAAACGGGGCGCTGCGCATGGCGCTCAGCAGCCCGTCGACGACTCCTTTCAGGTGGAAGAAGTCGTAACACAGGGCCGGGTGATGCCAGTTGCAGCCGGCAAACCCACCCGTCCCCAGGATTCCCAGCGCGACGCGTTCGACGGGACGCCCGTCGCCGGCGGCGCGGTACACCTTCCCGATCTCGAACAGCCGGACCTCGGCCATGCCGTGATTGAAGTTCCTGCGGGCCGAGCGGACGAGCCCTGCGGTCAGGTTTGTCCGCATGTAGCGCGTGTCTTCCGTAAGCGGGTTGCGGATTTCCAGACGCGCACCCGCCCACGGGCGGGAATTGACGCTCTTCCTCGGGACCCGCGAAGCTCAGGTTGACCGCCTCGCAATAGCCCAGGCCGCGCAGCAGCTGCCGCGCGGCGCTCTGCGACGCATAGACCGGAGACGGGACTCCGGCGCTTTTGCTCGGCAGCGCGGTCGTCGGGATGTTCTGGTAGCCGTAGAATCGGGCGATTTCCTCGATCAGATCGGCTTCGAGCTCCATGTCGGCCCGAAAGCTGGGGCACGTCACCTCCCAGGCGCCGTTCCCGACCCGCGTCGAGCTCGAACTGGAGCCTCGACAGGGTCTGCTCGATACCGGCGTCGGTCAGGCTGACGCCGAGGAGCCTCTCGGCGCGGGAACGCTCCAGATGGATCTGGACCGGTTCGATCCTGCGGGGGTAGACATCCTTCAGTCCGCCCGCGATCCGCGCCGCCGGCGAGTTCCTGCACGAGGCGGCACGTCCGCGCGGTCGCCGCGACGGTGTCGTCCCAGTCGGCGCCCCGTTCGAACCGATAGCTTGCCTCGGTGGACAAGCCCGAGCTTCTTCGAGGTGCGGCGCACGGAGGCGGGCCGGAAGTACGCGCATTCGATCAGGATGGTTCGGGTGACTGTCCAGGATCTCGGACTCGAGCCCGCCCATCACGCCGGCGATGGCGACCGGGCCGGCCCCGTCGTTGATCAGCAGCATCTGCGCATCCAGTTCCCGGCTCACCCCGTCGAGCGTGCGCATGGCCTGGCCGTCCGCAGCCCGCGCCACCACGATCCGGCCGCCGCGCAGCCTCTCGAAATCGAACGCGTGCAGCGGGTGTCCCATCTCGAGCAGGACGTAATTCGTAATATCGACGATGTTGTTGAGCGGCCGCATCCCCGCGGCCTCGAGGCGGCGCTGCATCCAGGCCGGGGAAGGGGCGACCCGGACGCCGTCCATCACCAGCCCGACGTAGCGCGGGCACAGTTCCGGGTCGCGAATCTCGATGTCGTAGGGGACGCGGTCCTGGCTCAGGGAGAGTTCCCGGCAGACTTCGGGCGTCCGGAGCCGGGTTCCGTACAGGGCGGCGATCTCGCGCGCCACCCCGATGTGACTGAGGCAGTCGGGACGGTTGGAGGTGACTTCGAGTTCCAGGACGGCGGCGCCGTCCGGATCCGGTCACCCCCTCGACCACCAGTCCGGCCATCGTGAGGTCCTGCTTGAGCTGCGCCAGGTCTCCCGGAACATCGACATAATCTCTCAACCACTCCACGCTGATTCTCATAGTGCCGTCCGCCTAGAATTGGGTCAGGAACCGGAGGTCGTTCTCGAAGAAGAGACGGATGTCCTCGACCCCGTACTTCAGGATGGCGACCCGGTCGATGCCCATGCCCCACGCAAACCCGGTGTAGACGGAATCGTCGACGCCGGACATGCGCAGGACCTTGGGGTGGACCATGCCCGCGCCGAGAATCTCGATCCAGCCGCTCTGCTTGCAGATCCTGCAGCCTGCGCCGAAGCAGAAGATGCAGCTGATGTCGACCTCGGCCCCCGGCTCGACGAAGGGGAAGAAGCCCGGACGCAGGCGCATCCGGATGTCGGGGTGGAAGAGCTGCTTCAGGAATGTCTCGAGCGTCCCTTTGAGATCCCCCATGGTGATCCCCTGGTCCACGGCAAGCACATCGAGCTGGTTGAACATCGGAGAGTGGGTGGCATCGAACGGGTCGCGCCGGTACACCTTGCCCGTGTGCGCGGCCCGGATCGGCGGCTTCATCGCCTCCATCGAGTGCACCTGCACCGTCGAGCAATGGGTGCGCAGCAGCGTCACATCGTCGAAGTAGAACGTGTCCTGCGCGTCGCGCGCCGGGTGATTGGGCGGCATGTTCAGGGCTTCGAAGTTGTAATAGTCGTGCTCGATCTCCGGTACGTCGAAGATCCGGAATCCCATGGCGACAAAGACCTGCTCGATGTCGTCCTGCAGTTTCCTGATCGGGTGCTCCCTCCCCAGGGCATAGGGGAAGCCGGGGCGCGTCACGTCGACCCGGGACAGGGCGGCCAGCTGCTCGGCCTGCCGGACCACGGCGCGCTGCGCTTCCAGCCGTTCTTCCGCGGAGGTGCGGAATTCGTTCATCGCCTGGCCGAAGGCCGGCCGCTGCTCCCTGGGGAGTTCGCGGAGCCGCTTCATCCCGGTGGTGATGATGCCGTTTTCGCGGGAGAGCCACTTGTCGCGCACGGCTTTCCACGCCTCGGCGGTGGTAATCCGCGACAGGTCCGCGTCGAACTCCCGGCGCAATTCCGCGATCGCCTCGCTCATCGTTTCCCCCTCGGCGTGAACCGCAGGCGGCCGGACTCCGTTACCGGCCTGCGGCGCCATCAAAAAAAACGCCCGGCGTTGCGGCACACCGGGCGCTTCACAAAAGTCGCTGGGTCGTGTCTGGTCAGGCAGCCGCCAGTGCCGCTTTCGCAGTTTCGGTCAGGCGGGTAAAGGTCTCGGGATCCTTGAACGCGATCTCCGCGAGGACTCTGCGGTCGAGTTGCACGTTTGCCTTTTTGAGCCCGTTCATCAGCTTGCTGTACGAAATGTCGTTCAGGCGCGCGGCGGCGCCGACGCGAATGATGAACAGGCTGCGGAAGTCCCTCTTCTTGTTGCGGCGGTCCCGGTAGGCAAATCTCAAGCCCCGGTCCACCGACTCCTTCGCAGACCGATGCAGCTTGCTCTTGGTGAGGCGGTAGCCCTTGGCAAGCGTCAGTATCTTCTTGCGGCGCTGCACGCGCTTGTTTCCACGTTTTACTCTCGGCATTTCATCTGCTCCCGAAGGGTGTTGGCACGGGCGCCGGGGCAAGCTTGCGGCGCCCGTGGGCACTCAAATGTTCAACATCAACTTGACGCGGGCCTTGTCCGCCTTGCTCACCAGGTCCGACGAGGCCAGGTTGCGCACGCGTTTGCGCGATTTCTTTGTCAGGATATGCCGGGCGTGGCTGTGCCGGCGCACGATTTTGCCGGTGCCCGTGACTTTGAACCGCTTTGCCGCACTCTTGCTCGTTTTCCGCTTCATCGCAACTCCTTAGCGCTTCACGACACCTTTTTGGGCATGAAGATTGTCACCAGCGCGTACCCCTCCATTTTGGGAGGGCGCTCCAGTTCGGAGACTTCCTTCAGCGCTTCCACCAACCGGTCCATCAGCCTCCGCCCGATCTCCTGGTGCGTCATTTCCCTGCCCCGGAAAACGACCGTCGCCTTGGCCTTGTTTCCCTCGCTCAGAAACCGCGCGATATTGTTCTTCTTGAACTGGAAATCGTGCTCCTCGGTCTTCGGCCGGAACTTGACTTCCTTGAGCACCACCTGTTTCTGGTGCTTCTTGGCCTCGTGCGCCCTCTTGCTTTTCTGGTACTGGAATTTGCCGTAGTTCATGATACGGCAAACCGGAGGGGTGGCACCCGGAGCCACCTCGACAAGATCCAAGTCGCGCTGCTGGGCAATGGCGAGGGCCTGCTCCGGAGTCATAATGCCGAGCTGCCCGGCTTCTTCATCGACCACCCGGACCTCTTTGGCCCGGATCATTTCGTTTACGCGAACCCGTACTTGCTTTGTCGTGGTGATACGCGACCTCCTTGAGGTGAAAAAGGTGAAGCGATCCGGCTCCTAGGGCCGGACTGCCCTGGCTTCGACAAATCCCCTTATTTTGGTTATGAAGTCCTCCAGGGACTGGGCCCCCTCGTCCCCCTGGAAGCGGTTGCGCACCGATACCTGCCCGGACTGGGCCTCCTTGTCGCCGACCACGAGCATGTAGGGCACCTTGGACGTCTGGGCCTCCCGGATCTTGTAGCCCATCTTCTCGTTTCTGTCGTCCACTTCCGCGCGCAAGCCGGCTCGCCGCAAGCCGCGCGAGGACCTGCCGGGCGTAGTCGTGGTGGCGTTCGGAAATCGGGATGACCACCACCTGCACGGGGGCGAGCCAGATCGGGAACGCACCCGCGTAATGCTCGATCAGGACCCCCATGAAGCGCTCGACCGAGCCGAGCAGCGCCCGGTGCAGCATCACCGGCTGGTGCGGCTGCCCATCGGGGCCGATGAAGCTGAGGTCGAAGCGCTTCGGCAGGGTGAAGTCGAACTGCACGGTGGAGAGCTGCCAGGGCCGCCCGATCGCGTCGATCAGCTTGACGTCGATCTTCGGGCCGTAGAAAACCGCCTCGCCTTCCATCCGCGTCCATTGCATCCCCTTGGCCTTCATGGCCTCGACGAGGGCGCCCTCGGCCATCTCCCAGTCCTGCTCCGTCCCGGCGTAGTTCTCCTTCCGGGCGGAGTCGCGCACCGAGAGCTCGACCTTGTACTTGTCGAAGCCGAAGCTCTTCATGACGAACAACACCAGGTCGAGCAGGCTCGAGATCTCGTCGTACACCTGCTCGCGGGTGCAGAACAGATGGGCATCGTCCTGCGTGAAGCCGCGCACCCGGAGCATGCCGTGCAGCACGCCGCTCTTCTCGATAGCGGTACACCGTGCCGAACTCGGCAAAGCGCACCGGCAGGTCCCGGTAGCTGCGCATCCTCGACTTGTAGATCTGGATGTGCCCGGGGCAGTTCATCGGCTTGATCACGAACTCTTCGTCTTCGATGTTGAAGACGTACATGTTCTCGCGGTAGTAGTCGTAGTGCCCGGAGGTCTTCCAGAGGGTGTTGCGGGCCACATGCGGGGTCGTGACGAATTCATACCCGCGGCGCAGCAGCTCCCTGCGCAGAAAATCCTCGATTTCCAGCCGGACCCGCGTCCCTTTCGGGTGCCAGAAGATCAGCCCGGGGCCGGCCTCCTCGGAGATGCTGAACAGGTCCAGCTCGCGCCCGAGCTTGCGGTGATCGCGCTTGCTTGCGCTTCCTCGAGCTGGACCAGGTAGGCGTCCAGCGCCTCGCGGGTGAGGAACGCGGTGCCGTAAATCCGCTGCAGCCGCTCGCGGTGCTCGTCCCCTCGCCAGTAGGAGCCGGCGATGCTCAGGATGCGAAACGTCGACGGGTCGATGCTGCGCGGTGGAAAGCACGTGCGGACCGGTGCAGAAGTCCACGAGGTCCCCGAGCCTGTAGCAGGAGAGCGTCTGCCCGGCCTTTTCCTGGATCAGCTCGACCTTCAGGTGCTCGCCTTGCTCCGGAGAAGAACTTGACCGCCTCGTCCTTCGACACGATGCGAGGGCTCGTAGTCGAGTCCTTTCGCGGCCAGATCTCGCGCATCCGCTGCTCGATCTTCGCGAGATCTTCCTCGGCAAAGCCTTCGGGCCGTTCGAAATCGTAGTAGAACCCGTCGCTGATGGCGGGCCCGATGCCGAGGTGCGTTCCGGGAAACAGGCTGGTGACGGCGGCCGCCATCAGGTGAGAGGTGCTGTGGCGGTAGACTTCCAGGGCTTCGCCCGGGTCGTTCGATCTCCTCGGTCCTGCCGTCTGCGTACCTGACTTTTAGTGCCATGGTCAACTAAGCCGTCCCCAGTCCTCTCCGTCGAGTCCAGTCTGCGGGCGTCCCCTGATCATTAAAATGTGAACGAAGCGGTCGAAGTCGAATATGAATGGGTCGTTGCGGCGGAATTCATCGAACTCGGTCCCGGACGGTTCATGACAGCGTGCAGCGATCTGGTAGGCGCGAGCGGATTTGAACCGCTGACCCCTTCCGCGTCAAGGAAGTGCTCTCCCCCTGAGCTACGCGCCTAAAAAATAAGCAGTTAAGCTACCAGAAACAACAAAACGGTGTCAATACAATTGCGCCCACGCCAGCGGTCCGGGCCTATGCGGCGCGCTTTTCACCGGGATCTGGCCGTTTCGAGAGCGCCTCGAGGGCCTTGTCGAGCTGTTCCTTCTCTGATCTTTGTCCTGCAGCTGCGCGGTACTTCTGCGCGTCGTCCTGGTCGTCGTAGTACGGCTTCGACCAGCAGGTCCTGGCGCCGGTCGTCGTCCGGGGCCTGCACGTCCGGCTTGATGCCGGTGTTCCGCGACCGTCTCGTCCTGGATCATCTTGCCGCCGGGAGTGTAGTACTTGGCCGTGGAGAGGATGAGCAACGGCGCCGCTCTTGAGCGCGATCTGCTTCTGCGCCGAACCCACCCCGAACGACTTTCTCCCCGATCACCAGCGCGCGCTTCTGATCCTTCAGGGCGCCCGCGACGATTTCCGCCGGCCCCGCGGTCGAGCCGTTGATGAGCACCGCCATGGGCTCGTCGGTGAGGCACTTCTCGGGCTGGGCGTTGACTTCCTGGATCTTCTCCCCGTGCTGGTTCTGGCTGTAGTAAATGGTCCCCGTCTTCAGGAACATGTTCGCCAGTTCGGCGCCGGTTGCCGTGTCGCCGTCGGCGCAGTCCCGCAGGTCCAGGATGAGCTTCTGCGCGCCCGCCGACACCAGCGTCTTCAGCCGCACCCCGATCTGCTCCGCCGAGTTGCCCATCAGCGACGAGACCTGGAGCAGGCCCACGTGACCGTCGAGCATCTGCGACGTGGCCGGAGACGGCGTCTCGGGTTTCCTCGTCACCTGGATGTCGATCGGCTTGGGCTGAGCGCTCCGGAACACCGTCACCTTGGCGACCGAATTCGGAGCCCCCCGCAACAGGCTCTCCACCTCGAGGATGCTCCTGTCTTCTATGCTGACGTCGTCCAGCGCGATCAGGTAATCGCCCGCACGGACGCCCGCGGTCTCCGCCGGGCCGTCATGCTGCGCGGAAACGACATACAGCACGTCGGCGCGCTTCGAGACGATCATCCCGAGCCCGGCCGGATTACCCGTTTTGCGTTTCTCGAGCGCCTGCACCTGCTCCTTGGTCAGGAAACTGCTGTACGGGTCGAGGGCGTCGATCAGGCCGCGAAACGCGCCCTCCTGCACCTTGCTCATGTCCGGAGCCTCGACGTAGTCTTCATTGATCTTCTTGAGCGCGTCCATGAAGACGGCCAGTTCCCGGTAGGCATCATCCTTGGCGACAACCCTGCCGTAAAACGCCGCCGATATGCCGTACATCACGATCAGGGCAGATCCCAGAAATACACACAGCTTCCCTTTATGGAGCATCACACCTCCGACTCCACTACGCAGAAATTCCGCGAAATTATATCGAAAGGGGCGGGGAGGCGCAAATTTTTCGGGCTGGGTGCGCTTCCGGCTCCTGGCTTCCGGCTTCCATATCCGAGGTTGCCAGGGCAATAACCGGCACAACTTCAGCCGTCGATCAACCACTCGCCTTGATGAATTGACGGCTGCCGGGGGTTGTGCTCCAATGATCTGATGTCGACCGGTCGAATTCTCGCGGTTGATTATGGTACCAGGAACGTCGGGTTGGCCTGCTCCGATGAACTTGGCATGACGGTGCAGCCGCTGGCATCGGTGCCCAACAACGGCAAGGGTTACCTCGTAGGCCGCCTCAGGGCGGCCGCGCAGGAACACGCAGTCTCTCTTATCGTCGTCGGCCTGCCCTGGAACATGGACGGCAGCGCCGGCGCCGCCATCGAGCGGGTCCGCCGCTTCATGGAAACCCTGACCGCCGAGCTGGCACTCCCGCTGGCGCCGGTTGACGAGCGTCTCTCCACGGTCGAGGCGGCGGAGATCTGGAACCAGATGAGTGCCAGGCAGAAGCGCCGGTACCGGACGGTCGACTCGCTGGCTGCCGCACTGATCCTTGAAAGATATCTGGAGGAGCCGCGCCCGTGAGATTCTGGACGAGGCTCCTGTCGCTGCTGCTGTTCGTTCTCCTCGCGGGGGTTGCGTTTGCGTGGTGGGTCGGCAGCGAGCTCCGCACGCCTTACTATGGCGGCGCTCCGGGCGAGACTTTCGTGGAACTGCCCCGCGGAGCAGGCAGCCGTACGATCGCGGAACTCCTCGCACGGGCGGGGGTGTTGCGTCATGAGCTCCCGTTTGCCCTGTACGTGCGCTGGGCGGGTGCCGGCCGGCGGCTCCAGGCCGGCGAGTACCGGTTTGACACCCCGGCCACCCCCATCGAGGTCATGGACAGAATCGTACGCGGGGATATCCACTTCGTCGCCGTCACGGTACCCGAGGGACTCACTGCGCGGGAGGCGCTCGAACAGGTGGCGCGCAGCGGATTGGGGAGCGCGGAGGAATTGGAGGCTTCGCTGGCCCACACCGAGTGGATCGGCGACCTCGATCCCCGCGCCCGCAACCTGGAAGGATACCTGTTTCCGGAGACTTATCGATTCACCCGCTCGGCCCGTGCGGAAGACATCGTGCACGCCATGGTGACGCAATTCCGGGCAAATTACGAGAAGCTCGCCCGCCAGCACCCCCCGGGCCCCGGTTGGAACACCCGCAGGCTCGTGACCCTTGCCTCCCTGGTGGAAAAGGAGGTGGGAAACGATAGCGAGCGGCCGCTGGTCGCGTCTGTCTTCGTCAATCGGCTGGATCGGGGGATCCCGCTCGCGTGCGACCCGACCATTATCTACGCGCTGAAGCTGGCCGGCCGGTACGACGGGAACATTCGCAAACCAGACCTGAGCATGGAGTCCCCTTACAACACGTATGTTCACACCGGTCTCCCGCCCGGCCCCATCGCCAACCCCGGCATGGCGTCGCTCAGGGCCGCGATGAACCCCGCGGGGACGGAATACCTCTACTTCGTGTCCCGCAACGACGGCACGCATCAGTTTTCCACAGACTACAAGAGCCACTCCCAGGCGGTGCTGCGCTACCAGAAACGTACGCCGTAAGGCGTGTGGAGTGCGGTGCCTCGGCACCGCTGTCTCGGTTTCGCTGGACCCGCACGCAGCTGCGCAAGGTCGGCGTCCAGCCGACGCACTCCAGAGTGTGGAGTGCGGTGCCTCGGCACCGCTGTCTCGGTTTCGCTGGACCTACACGCAGCTGCGCAAGGTCGGCGCCTAGGCGCCGACCCCAAAGCGGCGTCCAGCCGCCGCACTCCAAAATGTGGAGTGCGGTGCCTCGGCACCGCTGTCTCGGTTTCGCTGGACCTACACGCAGCTGCGCAAGGTCGGCGCCTAGGCGCCGACCCCAAAGCGGCGTCCAGCCGCCGCACTCCAAAATGTGGAGTGCGGTGCCTCGGCACCGCTGTCTCGGTTTCGCTGGACCTACACGCAGCTGCGCAAGGTCGGCGCCTAGGCGCCGACCCCAAAGCGGCGTCCAGCCGCCGCACTCCAAAATGTGGAGTGCGGTGCCTCGGCACCGCTGTCTCGGTTTCGCTGGACCCGCATGCAGCTGCGCAAGGTCGGCGCCTAGGCGCCGACCCCAAAGCGGCGTCCAGCCGCCGCACTCCAAAGGGTGGAGTGCGGTGCCTCGGTGGCAAGTTGTTGACTTGCAGAAAACGCGATGCTAGGATTTCCCAGTGATCTTCAAATCTCAGAGTTGTCAACGGTTTATGGCACTGCGACGCGCGGCGCTCCTCCTCGTGCTCCTGCTGCTGGCCGGGCCGATTTCGGGCCGTGCCCAGACCCAGAAGTCCTCGCTCCCCGATCCGGTCAAGTTCGTAAACAAGTTCGACATCGTTTGGAACGTCGTTCGGGCCATTTTCGACGACATGGGCTTTGCCACCGAGTTGGAGGACCGCAAGGCGGGACGCATCGTCTCGAAGCCGTATGAATTCATAACCGGCTCCCTGACGTCCAGCGAGGTGGACAAGGTCGCCATCAAGAATGACACGGTCACGGGAAGCTGGCTGAAGGCCCGCTATTCCGTCGAGGCGCTTCTCGAAATCGTCACCCCCACCCAGACCATGCTGACGATACGCACCCGTATGGAGGCGTTGAACCGCGATCTGGACGGCAGCGAAAAATGGATCCCCATCGAATCGGTCGGCACCGTCGAGAAACGGATCCTGGGAAGGGTGAGCATGAAGCTCCTGGGGAACGATCTTCAGTTCGACAACAAGAAAGGATTCTGGGACAAGAATCCGCAACCCGTCGACTCGCGTCAACCCAAACCCTATCCGACACGCCCCCGCTGATTCCGGTCATGTCGAACCCGCCGATTTCCCAAGATGACTTGCCCCGGCCGGGGCCGGATCCCGGCATAGGATATTCCGTGCGGGCGGGTGCCCCGCGTTACTCCCTGCTCACCACCCTGCTGCGGGGGCTGCTGATCCTGCTTGCGGTGGTGGTCGCCGCGGGCTTCATCATTGTCCTCCTCCCTCAGCGGGCCGTGGACAAGACCGCGGCGACCCTCCGCTCCCGCACCGCGCCCGCGCCGGTCCCGGAGAGAATTGCCTTCCTGTATCTCGGCGATGAAGTCAAAGGCAGCGAGTTTCATATCCGCGGTGTCGTCCGCAACATCGCCACGGCCCCCGTCGAGAAGCTCGATGCCACCGTCCGGCTGTATTCGACCGAAGGCCGTCTTCTCGAGACACGCGTGGTCCGGATGGACACCGAAACCGTCGCCCCGGATGGAATCGCCCAGTTCAACCTGACCTACCCCGATTACCGAGGCCAGTTCGGCAGCTACTCGGTCGACTTCATCCTGCGCGACGGCGAGCTGGTGCCCTACAAAGACATGCGCGCCTTCAGGGGAAAAGACTGACGTCCGCAGGCCCGAAATCCCGACTATGAAAAGCAGCAGCCTCTCCCAGCTACTTCCGTATCTCGTCCGGTACCGGCTGAAAATGGCGCTCGGATCGGCGATGGTGCTGCTCACGGTGGCGACCGGGATGTTGGCGCCATGGGTCCTCAAGTACGTCGTCGACGATCTGCAGTCCTCCTTTTCGCGCGCGAAGCTGCCGCAATTCGCGGGCCTGGTTATCGGGATCTCGGTGGCGGAGGGGTTTTTCCGCTTCTGGATGCGGAAGATCCTGATCGGGGTCAGCCGCGAAGTCGAATACGACCTGCGCAATGATTTCCTCGCCCATCTGCAGAAAATGCCGCTGTCCTTCTTTCAGGCGCGCAACACGGGCGACATCATGTCGCGGGCCACGAACGACCTGAACGCGGTCCGCTCCGTGCTGGGGCCCGGGATCATGTATTCGGCCACCACGATCATCACGGTGGTGGCGGCCACCGCCATACTGCTGCGCATCAACTGGCACCTGACCCTCCTGGCGTACGTGCCGCTTGGCCTGGTGTCCTTTACGGTCAAGCATTTCGGCCAGCAGATTCACGACCGCTTCGAAAAGATCCAGGAGCAGTTCTCCACCATCAGCACGATGGTGCAGGAGAACCTGTCCGGGATCCGCGTCGTGAAGGCCTTCGCCCGCGAGGAATCCCAGATCGAGGAGTTCAAGTCCCTCAACCTGGACTATGTCGGCCGCAGCGTGTCGCTGATCAGGCTCTGGGGGGTGTTTTACCCGCTGATGTCCGCGCTGATCGGGCTCTCCTCGGCGGCCCTGCTCTGGTGGGGCGGACGGCAGGTCATCTCGGGCGCATTGAGCCTGGGCGAGTTCGTCGCCTTCATCGGGTACCTGGCGATGCTGACCTGGCCCACCATCGCGGTCGGCTGGGTGATCAACATCTTCCAGCGCGGCTCCGCATCCATGGGCCGGATCCTCAGCGTGCTGCAAACCGAGCCGGCGATCCGGGACGACCCTGCGGCGGCGGCGCCCGCCTCGCCGCAGGGGGGGCTCGAGGTGCGGCACCTTTCGTTTGCGTACCCCGGCACGGAAAACACGGTCCTGCGCGACATCGATTTCACCGTTCCCGCCGGCACAAGCCTGGCGATCGTCGGGCACACGGGCAGCGGCAAGTCGACCCTGATCAACCTGATTCCCCGGCTCTTCGATCCCCCGCCCGGGACCGTGTTCGTCGACGGGCGCGACGTCCGGAAATGGCCGCTGGCCGAACTGAGGCGCATGATCGGCTACGTCCCCCAGGAAACCTTCCTGTTTTCGGATACGATATTTGAAAACATCGCCTTCGGCCGGCACGGGATCGTGTCCGCCGAGGAGGTCGCCTGGGCGGCGCGCGTCTCCCAGGTCGCCGACGACATCCGGCTTTTCCCCCAGCAGTACCAGACTTTCGTCGGCGAGCGCGGCATCACGCTGTCCGGTGGCCAGAAGCAGCGCGTCGCCATCAGCCGCGCCGTGGCGATGTCGCCCAGAATCCTGCTCATGGACGACTCGCTGTCCAGCGTCGACACCTACACCGAAGAGCGCATCCTGGGCGAACTCGCTGAGGTCATGAAGGGCCGCACCACCGTGCTGGTTTCGCATCGCGTCTCGACGGTGAAGCACGCCCACCAGATCCTCGTGCTGAAGGACGGGGCCGTCGTGGAACGCGGCACGCACGAGTCCCTGATGGCCCGGGGAGGCGCATACGCCGACCTGTATCAGAAACAGCTGCTCGAGGAGGAACTGGCCACCGCCTGAGACATGCCGCCCCAATCGTACGATGACCAGGTTCTCGGCAAGGCCTACGACGCGCGCCTGATGCGGCGGTTGCTGACCTACATCCGCCCGTACCGCGGGTCGGCAGTCCTCGCCATCGTCTACATCGTCGCGGCCTCTGCCTTGGCCGTGCTCCCGCCCTACCTGACCAAGGTTGCCATCGACCGGTATATCCAGACCGGAAACCTGGAGGGACTGAACCGCATCGCCGCCTTGTACGTCCTCACGCTGGTTGCGGTCTTCGGCTTGAGCTACGGTCAGACCTGGGTCATGAACCTCATGGGCCAGAAAATAATGTATGACCTCCGCCTGCAGATCTTCCGGCACCTCCAGCGGCTCGACGTCGCTTTTTTCGACCGCAACCCGGTCGGCCGCCTGATGACCCGGGTCACGACCGACGTCGACGCCCTGAACGAGCTGTTCACGTCGGGTGTGATCTCCATATTTGGCGACGTGTGCACCCTGGCCGGCATCGTCATCACCCTTTTCCTGATGAATTACCGGCTGGCCCTGGCGATCTTTTCCGTCGTCCCGCTCCTGTTCCTGATCACGTTGCTGTTCAAGATCAAGGTGCGCGATTCCTTCCGCCGCGTGCGCACCGCGATCGCACGCATCAACGCCTTCCTGCAGGAGAACATCACCGGCACGGCCGTCGTGCAGATCTTCAACCAGGAGGCCAAACAGCACGAGCGTTTCACCCGCATCAACCGCGAGCACCTCGACGCGAACCTGCAGTCCATTTTCTACTATGCTATTTTCTATCCGCTGCTCGAGTTCGTCGGCGCCTTCGCGGTGGCGCTCATCATCTGGTACGGCGGGCTCCAGGTTTTTGCCGGGGCCCTGACGCTCGGTGCCCTGGTGGCCTTCATCCAGTACTCCGACCGGTTCTTCCGCCCGATCTCCGATCTGAGCGAGAAGTACACGATCCTGCAGGCGGCGATGGCCTCATCCGAACGGATTTTCAAGCTGCTCGACACGCCGGCGCAAATCGTCAGCCCGCCCCGGCCCCGGGCGCGCGACGTCGAATCCGGTCGCGTGGAATTCCGCCACGTCACCTTCGGCTACAACCCGGACGAAACCATCCTGCACGACGTGTCGTTCACGGTGGAGCCGGGCGAAAAGGTGGCGCTCGTCGGCGCGACGGGAGCCGGCAAATCCACCATCATCGGGCTGCTCAGCCGTTTCTACGAGGCCGGCCAGGGGGAGATCCGCGTCGACGGGGTCGACATCCGCGAGTTCGACCTGCATCGGCTGCGCCGGTCCATCGGGATCGTCCTCCAGGATGTGTTCCTGTTCTCCGGGACCGTAACGGACAACATCCGCCTCGGCAACGAGCACATCCCGGAGGCGCAGGTGCGTGCCGCCGCCGAAACCGTGCACGCGGCGCGCTTCATCGACAAGCTCGAGAAGAACTACGACACCCGCGTGGGCGAACGCGGCTCGTCGCTGTCGGTCGGCCAGAAGCAGCTCCTGGCCTTCGCGCGGGCGCTCGCCTACAACCCGAAGATCCTCATCCTGGACGAAGCCACCTCCAGCATCGACACGGAAACGGAGCTGCTGATCCGCGACGCCCTCGACAAGCTGCTCGCGGGCCGCACCTCCATCGTCATCGCGCACCGGCTGTCGACCGTGCAGAACGCCGACCGCATCGTCGTGCTGCACCACGGACGGGTGCGCGAAATGGGCAGCCACCAGGAGTTGCTGAAGCTGAAAGGGATTTACTGGAAGCTCTACCAGCTGCAGTACAAGGACCAGCTGGTGACCACGGGCATGATGGAACGGACACACGCGCCGGAACTCAGCGGGCCCCCTTCCCCATGAGCACCACCGGAAACGTGCGGAGCAGGATCTTCAGGTCGAGGAGCAGCGACCAGTTGTCGATGTAGTGCAGGTCCAGCTTCATCCATTCGTGGAAGTCGACCTCGTTGCGTCCCGAGACCTGCCAGAGACACGTGATGCCGGGCTTGACCGACAGGCGGCGCCGCTGCCAGCGCGTGTACTCGCGCACCTCCTCCGGCAACGGGGCGCGCGGCCCGACCAGGCTCATGTCGCCGCTCAGGACGTTCCAGAACTGCGGCCATTCGTCGATGGAGCTCTTGCGCAGGAAACGACCCAGCGGCGTGACCCGCGGGTCGTTGCGCATCTTGAATACGGGGCCGTCCATCTCGTTGAGGTGCTTTATCTCCCACAGGACGTCCTCCGCACCCTCGCGCATACTGCGGAATTTGTACAGGACGAACTTCCTCCCGTACAACCCGCACCGGATCTGCTTGTAGATAATCGGACCTTTCGACGTCAACCAGATCAGGACCCCGATGAAGACCATCAGGGGCGCCAGCGCGACGAGCAGGACCGACGCGATCAGAACATCCATGACCCGCTTGACAAACATCGAAAGCGGATGGTCCGGTCTGCTGCCGAAGGTGATCAGCGGGACGTTCTCGAGGAACTCCATCGAGACCTTGGAGACTTTGGCCGGGAAGAAATCGGCGGCCACCCGGGTCTGGATGCCCTGCTCTTTGCAGATGGCCAGCACGTCCCGGAAGCAGTCCAGATCGCGGGGCTCGCTGCCGACGAAAATGAGCTCGTCGACGACGTTGTTCTCGATGATCTCCGGGATGTCGGAGACGCCCCCAAGAACGTCGGCGCCGCTGTCCCGGTCCCCGTTGGCATACACGTAGCCCAGGATCTTCAGGCCCCAATCCGAATAGCGCGAGATGAGGGCGCCCAGTTCGCGTGCCTTGTCCCCGGCACCGACGATCAGGATGTTGCGCCGCGGGTGCCAGGAGTAGCGCCGTCGCCGGCTTTGGATAGCGACCGCCAGGCGCGCGGCCGAGAGCAGGCTCGCCTGCAGCAGCACGAACAGCGCGATGAGCAGGCGGCTCACGTTCAACGTGAGGGCAAACGAGAGGAAGCCCAGAAACAGGCCCAGGAGGACCGAAGACTCCAGGATTATCCGGATCTTCCCCCACCCGGAACGCGTGATGGAGATGCGGTACAAGCCGAGCGAGTAGGCGACCATGGCCCACCAGCCGATCCCCAGCACCACCATCCAGAGATACGACTGCAAGGGATGCAGTTCCGGGTTGAGCAGCGCCTCGAGGCTGCCGGGGACCGCCGTGCCCGCGTGAATACGCGTCAGGTAGGAAAGCGGAAAAGCCGCGCAGGTCAGCATCAGGTCGGTGACGAATTGTAACGTCGTGAAAAGCTTGGCGTGCTCTCGGAACATCGCTTTTCGGACCCCGCAAACTTTCAAAGTATAGCACGGCCGCCGCGGGCCGTGTCAGTCGGGCAAACGCTGCGGGGGCACGGCGGACAAGTACCGGCCGCTGGTCGCCCCAAAAAGCTCAAATCCTATGATGGGATTGCTGGACAGGACCTTGACAAACCCGCCCACCTGTCCCGCCGTGCTCGGGATCAGCCGCTCCAGCAGCGCAACGACCCGCTCGCCCGCGCGCAGAATCAGGGAGGCGTTTCCGGTCGGGGTACCGGCCCGGCCGAAGACCTCGATGCGCACTTCGGCCCCCACCGGCGCCATAAACGCCAGTCCGGTGTAAAACCCCTGGCCCTGCGCAACCTGCGAAAACAGGAACTTCCGATCCCCGGTGGAGCTGAGCGGCAGGGCGGCGCCAAAATCGAGGTTCCGGACGGCAGGGTTCCCGTTGCCAAACATCACGTTCCCTATCAGCCGGGCTCCGGGGGGGCCGACAACCTTGATCGAACCCTCGACCGGGGGATCGCCCGCCAGCCCGAAGTACGCGCCCACGTCCGCCGTGAAGTGTCCGCCGGCGGGAATCGTGATCGAACCGTCCGCCCTGGACCCGGGGAGCAACTCGCCGTTGTTGCCGTGCAAAGTCACGGTCACCGCAGCCGGCGTCGATCCGGCATTGACGACATTGAGGCGGGTGGAGAACTCTACGCCGAAGTTGCCGACGGCGAGCTGAGGCGAGTACAGCACGGCAGAGGCATCCTCCGGCGGCTGCGCGTTGAGGCCCAGCACGCTTCCGGACTGCCGCACGAACCCGAAACCCACCAGCGCCTCGGAGGGGCACATCGCCTGCACGTGGGCCGAGACGAGCGGCCCGGCATAGCCGAAGAGCGTCGTCACGCTTTCGCCGATTTTCCCCCGCGCCGGGATGGTACGCTTCAGCGGTCCGCGCAAGACCTCACCCGACGGCCCCACAAGGCTGAGCGCTACCGGCGCGGGCGAGTCCAGGATGTTCAACAGGTGGATCTCGGTGGAGGTGAACGAATTCTGCAGCACGTCCGCGAAATAGAGTTGTCTGTACCCCCGGGAGAACGCCCCCGCCCCGTCCAGGTAGGTGCTGCCGTTGTCGCCCGAGAGAAAGAAGCCCTGGAGCTCGGCCGTGTCGGACTCGAGCACGATCGAGCCCGCCTGCCGGCTGAGCGGCGGGAGGTGGAAGATCTGCCGCTCCAGCCTCGCTGTCTGGGCATTGGCCGCGATGCTCAAGTCCGCCGGGACCGTCGCGTCCCGGTCGTAGATGAGCTCGCCGGAGTAATCGCGGCTGGTAATCCGCACGGAGGCCGGGAGCATCGCCGGATTGGCCATGGCGACACCCGTGTATTGATCGGGCGTGGCCAGAAGGTAGGGCATGTAGAGCGTGAGGGCGGTCGGCGTCCGCTGCGCGACGATGATCCCGCCGGTACTGGCGGCCTGCTCTTCCCCCACCTTCACGACCACCGTACGTGGCCCGGGCACGGCATCGGGCGCCACGTGAATGAGCACCGAGACGCCGACTTCATTCCCCGCCGCGTTCTTGAGCACCTTGAGCGGCCGCGCCGCGTCGATGTCGATCCCGGTGCCGAGGATACGGACGTCGGGAATCCCCGCCACCTCGGGTATACCCGCTCCCCCGATCAGCAGCGTAAGCAGGTCCCCCGGGTGCACGATCACCGCCCCGGTCGCGAGGTAACCCGCCCCGGTGGCGGGATCCCCCTCGCCCATGCGGTCGATGTTCAAACTGGCGCTCTTGGCCGGCACGTCGAGGTCGACTTCGCCGACGAGTCCATCGGGGCTCGAGACGTCGCTGGCCGAAAGGACCCGCTCCTCTTTGAACACCGTCCGGAAGGTGGTGTTGAGTCTCCGGTAATAGGCGTCGTTCCCCTGCATCAGGAGTTCGTCAACCGTCGCCGGCCCGTCCAGTGGCTCGGCATAGACCGTGTACCGGCCCGACACCGGTCCGGTGATCGAGTAGCTGCCGTCCGGTTCCGACAGAGTCGTGTAGATCAGGTTGCGGTCGACTTCCATGGCCGCCACCGACGCGCCGAAGACAGGTTTCCCCTGCTGTGTCACTCTCCCCGAAATCCGGCCCAGGCCGGCGCTGCGGCTCTTTTCAGGGTAGGTGAAGGTGGCGAAAGAAATGGAGTCTGCCGACAGGTATCGCTGGAAGAACTCACCCGGCCCGGTCAGGAAAAACATCGTATCGTTTTGCGCGACGGCATGATCACATCCGAGGAGGTGCCCCAACTCGTGGGTGACGATCGACTGCAGGTCGTATGTGCCGGGCGCGAGGTTCGTCGAAAACCTGTCGTCGGGATTCAGGATGATGTCCGCCTCGGTGATTTTGCCGGTCCCGACGCTGAAGACCACGCGCGTGAGCGCCACCGGCCCGTCCGCGTCCCCGATCAGCTGGCGATTGCCCGGCGTGTCGGCCATCGTGATCAGATTGGTCCCGTCTTCCCCGCCCGTGTGCACCCCCGACGCCTGCAATTCCGCGAAGTGGATTGCCGCCGTCTGGACACTCTGCCACGTAAGCATTGAAGCCCTGATGGCGCCGACGGGGTCGCTCCCCTGGGCGAGGTTCGGCGTTCCTTTCGCCGTGGAGTCGTTGACGCGCAGCGCGATGGGAAACTTCTCCGGGGGCCAGAAAAGGCGGAGACCCGCGGCGCTCCACCTCATGGGCACATAGGCCGAGGCGGCGGGAAGAAGTACGAACGCCAGCGCAAAAAGGGGAAAGAGGCGCGATTTCCGCGGCCACTGCGGCTTCATCGGATCCTCTGGCGGATGCCGCGCAGGAACTCGTCCAGCCGGCAGCCCTCGAGCGGCTCGCCGCCCTGAACCGCGCGCGCGCGGTCGCTCTCGTACACCGGTTCGGCCTGCCTGCCGAGCGGTCGCGCCATCGGTTCCCCGGGCCCTCTGGTCACCCGGTAGACCCCCTGGCGCATTCCGGTCACGCGTAGACGGTTGCCGGCACCGTGCAGAAACAACACCAGCTCGTCGTTCAACTCGAAACGCGGCACCCCGGGGAACAGGTGCCCCACGTCGCCCAAGACCCCGCCGGGCTCGCTGACGGTGACCGTGCTCCCCGAACTCCCCTTGGCGGAGTCCACCACCTGGACCTGCGTGTGGGTCCAGATTGTCCGCGTCTGCACATCCCACGCCGCACGCGACCCGATCACCCGCCCGTGAACGATGCGTTCCGAGCGCGCGACCAGGGAGTCCAGGGTGAGTCGCCGGATCGTCGCCGAATGGGAAAGCCCCCCGCCCAGCACCATGAGGGCAAGCGAGATCAAGGCAAATCGGGCAGTCTTCCTGTGCATAGTCTTCCGGCTCAACAGTATCAGACGAGGGTCGACCCTGTTTATAACGGATTTTAACGAAATCTTACGTAACTCGTTTGCGGAAGAAGTCGACGGGGTCCGAAATCCCCATGACCCCGCGCAGGTAGAACCCTTCGGCCTTCGCCTTGCCGATCAGGGTCCCGTAAAAAGAGTGGATGTTTTCGATGTGGGTCAAAAAATCGGGCTGGCTGAGATAGGTTGAGGGTTCGCGGCTCGCGGGATCGTGAAGCTGGGAGCGATACGCCTGGATGGCGGCAAGACGGCGGTCCGCGAATTCCGACACATCGACGACAAAAGTGGGCGTCTCGTGCACCGGGACCTTGAAATACAGGAGAGTGTCCGGGCGGAATCGCTCCTGCCCGGTGTTGATCCGGGAGAGCCCGGCATGGTGCGCCGCCTCCGAAACCAGCCTGCTCGCGCCGACGTGGTCCGGGTGCCGGTCGTCCCAATGGTGGACGAGTACCAGCGGGGGACGGTACTTGCGCAGCACCCGAATCACCTTCAGACGGTTCGCCGTCGTAACCGTCAGCCCGCCGTCGGGCAGCTTCAGGTTTTCCCTCACCTTCACTCCCAGGATGCGGGCCGCCGCGCGAGCCTCGCGGGCGCGTTCCGCCGGGGTGCCCCGCGTACCCATCTCGCCTCGGGTCAAGTCCACGATGCCTGCGGCATAGCCCTGAGCGGCCATCTTGGCGAGAGTCCCTCCGGCGAAAAGCTCCACGTCGTCCGGGTGCGCACCGAAGGCAAGCAGATCGAGTTGCATAGTCAATCCAGGGATATAAGCTGGTGTTGGAAATCCCACACATCCGACTTGCGCAGTATCTCGTCAAACAGGGCGCGGGAATAACGCAGCACAAAATGAATCGCGGAGAGCCGGCTCTCCTGCCGCCGACCCTCGGGGGCGAGCGAGTCGCACAGGCGCGCCAGCTGCCGGCCGGCCGCGTCGCGCCGGACCGTGAGCGAGGAGGCGAAACGCTCCTTGAGCTTCGTCAACTGGTACCGCATCCGGGATTGAGAGTCGGAAACCGCCTCCCGCAAGGCGTCGCCTGCGGGGACCAATAGCCCCGCGTCGTGCATGTGGGAGTCGATCTCCCCGAGGAGCCTGTCGAATGTTGCCAGCGCAGGCGCGCCCCCAAGGTCCTCATCGACCTTCGCGAGCAGGCGGTCCCGACCCGCGAAGAGCTCGGGGAGTTCCAGACCGTACCTGTCGAGCGTCTTGCGGCTTCTCGCATCGACCAGCGTTGCGCTCAGCACCGGCCACGTCAACGGCTCCTCGATCCGGGCGGCTTCAAAGAGCGCGTGCAGCGCCGCCGTGCCGCAGATCTCTGCGGGGGCGACGACCTGAGCCGCAACCGGGAGCAGCGAGTTCATCAGCAGCAGATCCTCGACAGCCTCGACCGGATCATTGGCCCGCGCCTCGGCGGCGCATGCGCCATAACCGAGGTCGGAAAGGCGGCGCCGGGCGGAGAGTACATGAGTCCGGATCTCGCCGTTACCGAGCGCCCCGAGCGGGGCCGGGGCGGACGCGCGCAGGTCCGCGTCCCCCCCATCGACCACTACGAGGCCGTGTTCCGCCAGAAGCGCCGAAAACAGCAACCCGGTCCCCCGCCCCGGCGTTGCGCCCGCGCCGAGAGTGTCCCGCACCACCTTGTATGAACTCGTATTTTGTATATCGCTGCGGTAGATGCCCAATAACTCATTAAGTAATACTTCATACGTTTTGTGCCCGCCGGCTGCCAGATGGACGATCCGGCTCTCGCCGTCCAGCAGGCAGACATCCTGTTCGGTCGAAGCCGGTCCGGAGACCCAGGCCAGTGGCACGGCCGCATGCCCTTCGGATTCGAGTGCACCGGCCAGCTTGATGGCGGTCAGGCACTGGAACAGGCGGGACAGGCTGCCCCCGAGCAGCCTCGGCGCGACGCGCGCCACGACGGCCAGGGTCCCCGGGAGCGCGAGTCGCCGGAGGTTGTCCTGCGCGGCGGAGGAGCCGTTCAGGCCAGCCGCCTTCCCGGCGGGCAACGGGCGGATGCCGGGGCCCGGGGCGCGCTGCGCCAGGTGTGCCGCGCGCTGCAACAGGGAGTCGCGGCCGGGTCCGCAGGCAAATGCCCCGCGAGCCGGGGCGGCGCCCTCGATGAAATCCAGGTAGAGCGATGGGAACCCGGGAAG
Organism: uncultured Acidobacteriota bacterium; assembly: GCA_963773605.1. Taxonomy (GTDB): domain Bacteria; phylum Acidobacteriota; class UBA6911; order UBA6911; family UBA6911; genus CAVZBT01. The sequence goes on along the minus strand of CAVZBT010000012.1, from coordinate 33,585 downwards.
ATCGCGCAGTCTCAAGGTTCTATGCGTGCTGGGCGGCCCCGGTCAATCCCGCCGCCCGGAATATCGAGTTCAAGGTAGCCTGCTGGCTGGTATTGAGGGGCAGCAGGGGGAGACGCGGCGGGCCCCCGTAGAAGCCCACCAGATCCATCGCTGCCTTCAGGCCGGGGACGCCGAAGGCCGTCGTAACCGCGGCCGCAGGGGGGGACAGCCGGTCCTGTATGGCGGCGGCCCCTTTCCAGTCCCCGTCGCGATAAGCTTCGTACAAAGCCACGGTCAACCCGGGCAGCGCGCAGGCCGCGGCCACTATGCCCCCCGAAGCCCCCTGGATAAGGCTCGGCAGCAGAGTCGGGGCGGAGCCTACGAGAACGTGGAAATCGTCGCGCGTGGTGCGCCGGATCTCCGCCTGCAGCGGCAGATTCGCCGAGCTTTCCTTGATGCCCGCGATGTTCTCGTGCGCCGCCAACCGCTGAATCAGCGCGAGGCTCGTGTTCACCCCGGTGAATTGCGGGACGTTGTACACCAGGATCGGAATCGGGGATTCGTCCGCGACGCTCCAGTAGTGGGCAAACAGGGCATCGTCGGTCATCCGCGCCTTGAAATAGCAGGGTGTGCCGACAAGGGCGTAGTCGGCGCCGCGGTCGGCGATGCGCTTCACGAAGGCCGCGCACAGTCGTGTCGATTCCCGGCCGGCCCCCACGACGAGCGTCTTGTCCGACCCAATGTGCGCCCGGGCTTCTTTGACCAGGGCGATTCTTTCATCATCCGAGAGGTAGGGGCTTTCGCCGTTTGAGCCCAGCACCGTGAGGCCCGCGAGTCGGAAGCCGGCCCACCGTCTCAGGTTTTCCCTGAACCTGTCCGGCAGGAGGGCGCCGTCGGTGTCAAACGGCGAGGTGACAGGAGGGAACACGCCGCGCAGATTTTTCCTGGTCATCGTCTCTTCTTTCTCCCATCCGGATTTCCGCGGGTTCGCAGTCGCCTGGCCGTTTTCGCCGCCCCGGCCTCGATCGGCCGACGGACTTCGATAGACCGGAGGTCTCCCCCGCGATCCGAAATCTCGACGATGGTCGCCGGCTGGACGGCAGCCTCGAGCCGTTCACTCCATTCGACTACGGTGACCCCCGTCGTGCCCATGAACTCTTCGAGCCCGATGGAGTAAATGTCCCGGCTCCCCTCGAGCCTGTAGAGGTCGACGTGGTAGACCCGGCAATGCCCCTCGTAAATGTTGACGAGGGTGAATGACGGGCTGGAGACCACGGACGGGTCGGCCACTCCCAGCCCTTCGGCCAGGCCGCGCGTCAGCGTGGTTTTGCCTGCTCCCAGCGACCCGCGCAACAATACCACACCCGGGACCGTGAGGGATGCGGCGAGGCGGCGTCCGAGCGCCTGGGTCTCTTCGGCGGACCGGGTGAGGTAAATGGTGCGGCCGTTGCATCGATCAGGCACGCCCGGCCCTCTTGAAAGCACCGGGTAAGAACGGCAGCAAGTCCGTCGCGATGAGTGAATCCACGCCTTTCTCCTCGGCCGCGAGATCGCCCGCGAGGCCATGAATATACACGGCGGAGGCCACGTAGGCCCCGAGCCCCTCCGGGTCGGCGGCCCGGTCGCCGTGTCTCCAGCCGGCCACAAACCTTCCCACGATCCCGGCAAGGATGTCCCCGGACCCGCCGGTCGCCATTCCCGGGTTGCCGCTGCTGTTGATGTAGGCCGATCCCGAAGGTGTCGCCGTGATCGTCTGAAAGCCCTTGAGGACTGTAACGCAGCCGTGGTGCGCAGCGAAATCGCGGGCCGTCCCCAGTCGATCGGCCTGGACTTCGGGAATGGACCGCCCGGCGAGCCTGCCCATTTCTCCCGGGTGCGGCGTGATGACGACAGGCTGCCCGTTGGCGTTGCGCAGGTGCTCCGGTTGTCCGGCAAAGGCGTTGAGCCCGTCCGCATCCAGGACCACGGGCACGCTGGAGCGCCGCACGAGCTCGACGGCGAACTCCCGGGTTTCGGCGCCGGTGGTCAGGCCGGGGCCGGCGACAAGCGCATCCGCCTGCGCCAGAGCGGCCAGAAGGGGTTCGAGGCCTGCCAGGGAGAACGCCCCGTCCGCTGTTTCGGGGAGGGGTTCGATCATGAGTTCCGGAACCCGGCCGGCCAGGTCGCTTTGCACGCTCCTGGGCACATACAGCGAAACCAGGCCCGCCCCGGCCCGCAGCGCAGCGAGCCCGGTCATCACCGCCGCCCCGCTTTTCCCCCGCGATCCGGCCGCGACCAAAACATGTCCAAAGGTGCCTTTGTGGGCGTTCCTGGGCCGCGGGCGCAGCACACCCGACACGGTCGTGGCGTCAGTGAGGACCAGGCGGTGCTCAGGAGCGTCAACCAGCGCGGCGGGCGAGCCGATCGGCACCACGACGACTCTGCCCGCACGGTCCGCTGCCGGGGGCATCACGAGGCTCAACTTGAGCGCGGAAAACGTGACCGTCAGGGCTGCCTTGACGGCCGGGCCGGGGAGGGCGGGCGAGTCCGCCAGAAGCCCCGAGGGAATGTCGACGGCCACGACAAAGGCTTCGGATTCATTGACCCAGTCGAGCACGCCCCCAAGATCCGGGGCGACCGGATGCGAAAGCCCCGTCCCGAAGACCGCATCCACGATGACATCGAACCGGTGCGTCCCCCGGAGATAGGCGAGAGCCTCCGCCGGCTCCCGGATCGTTTTGGCCTGCAGCTCGATTGCGCGCGTGATTTCCCAGTTCTTGAGCGCATCCCCTTTCAGCTGCGCGGGATCGTCCAGCAGCAGTATTTCGGGGCGCGCGCCCCTCATCGCCAGTTGGCGGGCCACGACAAACCCGTCCCCGCCGTTGTTGCCCCGCCCGCAAAGCACCAGGGTGCGGGCGGACTTCCATCGGGGCACGGCCTTCTGCAGTTCGTCGGCCACGGAACGGCCGGCATTTTCCATGAGCAGAAGCGAGGGCAGGCCGAAACGCTCCGTGCTGAGCCTGTCCACTTCCCCCATCTGACGTGCGGTGAGGATCTTCATACGCCTTTCCCGGACTCGAGTGGGCCGCCCACACGGAAATCCGTGAAAACCCGTGAAAATCCGCGTCCCAAGAAGCCTGTATGACTCCCCAGTGTCTGAATCCGGGTGCGGCCTCCCGATTGACACCCGGGAGAGCATCGGCCTAGAATGATCTGAGACATTTGCCTCCTCAGGATATCTAACGCATTTGGAACGGTATGTTCGCGCTGGCTGCCTGATTGCATGGTCTAGGATAGCGGGCGTCAGGGGATAAGACAACCGCTTCCACGGAGGTCGTATGAAGTCAGCAAGGATCAGGGCGATTGCGGTTGCGGCACTGATGTTTGTGGCGCTGTCTCTTCCCGCCTACGCCGACCGCAAGCACGGCGATGTCGAAAACATAGGGAACCGCAACATCAGCGGCAAAGTGTGGGGCATCCTCCCCAATTTTGTCTCTCTGGAAAAGGAGATAGCGATTGGGGCCCAGGTTGCGCAGCAATTTGAGCAGACCGCCAGGCTGATCGAAGATCCGGTGATCGCGGAATACGTCGATCGCGTGGGGCAGAACCTCGTGAAGCACTCGGACGCCAAGGTGCCGTTCCACATCAAGGTGGTCGACACTGACGAGGTCAACGCGTTCGCCTTCCCCGGCGGGTATTTCTACGTGAACAAGGGGCTCATCCTGGCCGCCGAAAACGAGTCCGAGCTGGCGGGCGTCATGGCCCACGAGATTTCGCACGTGGCGGCGCGTCACGCGACCGAGCGCCTGTCCAAGGCGCAGTACCTGCAGTTTGCGGCAATCCCGGCTCTCTTTATCGGAGGCTACTGGACGCAGATGGCGATCCAGAACGGCCTCGGGCTGGGCATTAACCTCGAGCTGCTCGGGATTACCCGCGAATCGGAACGCGAGGCGGATCAGCTGGGCATCCAGTATCTTTGGAATTCGGGCTACGACCCGAATGGGTTTGTCACGTTCTTTGAAAAGCTGCAGGAGCAGGAAAAGAGCAAGCCGGGACGTCTCGCGGGCTTTTTCCGCACCCATCCGTACACGGAGACCCGCATCGCGGCGTCCATGGACGAGCAGCGGTTCCTGCCCGAGAAGGACAACTACATCGTCAACACTTCCGAGTTCGAGCGGGTGAAGTCGCGGTTGCAGGCGATAGACAACGCCCAGCGCGCCGAAGGGGCGACCACCTCGACGGACCAGAAACGGCCGACTTTGAAGCGCCGGACCAACACGGACGGTGGGGGCGGCTCGCAGGATCCCGCCGACCCGGATGGCGGCGACGACTCTCCGAAAAAGAGCAGGCCGACCCTGAAGCGGCCGACCGACACCCAACCGGATCCGACGCCGCAACCCTGAATCAGCGGGGAATATGGAGTGCGGCGGCTCGACGCCGCTTTCCCGGGCGGCGCCTCGGCGCCGCCCTTCACCGCCGGAATCGCGGCATAGTGACACAGCGCAACCTCGACTTCCGCAGCTCGCTTGATACGGTCGGAAGGGGCGGGGCCCAGGCACCGCCCCCAAAAAGCGGCGTCGAGCCGCCGCACTCCAAAAGCCGGTGTGGCAAGCCCCGATCCATCCCCTGTGGTAACTGCGCACTGATACCGTTAACTGACACTGCGAACTGCCTTCGAGCTCTTCGTTTTTGAAACATTTTGGCTGCCGCACTCGTATTGGGTTGTGACACGTTCAATATGTATGATTGCGGCATTTTGAAGGAGCGTTGACATGATACTCGCAACCGCTTCCCGCCGGCGGGCAGCAGGCACGAAATTATTCTCGATACTTGGGATCCTGGGACTCGCGTCGGCGTTCGGCGCGCTGGGGCAGGATCAGCCTGCGGCCCCCACGCCCCAGCAGCCTGCGGCCAGCAAGGTGGACCAGCAGCTGGCCCCCCTGCCGATGAGCCCGATCGAGATCGCCGAAAAGAACGGAACCGCGCTGCGCCTTTCGCTCAAAGACCTGACGAAGCTGGCGCTGCAGAACAACCTGGACATCGCGATATCGGACACGAACGAAGAGCTGTACCAGCAGAAGATCTTCCAGGCGTACGGCCCCTACGATCCCGCGATCACCGCAGGGTTGGGTGTCCAATCGAGCAAACGGGCGAACACCAACCTGAGCACCAAGTCTGTCCAGGACAACTTCAACAAGAGCGACAACGCATTCTGGAACTTCGGGTTTACCCAGAACCTCCCAACCGGCGGCGGGATCACGGCGGAGTACAACACCCAACGCAACGACACCAACCAGCAGTTCGCGCTGTTTACGCCCCAGTACAACGCTTCTGCCCGTGTCCAGTTCACGCAACCGCTGCGGCGCAACTTCCGCACCGACCAGATCCGGAGCAACATCAAGCTGGTCAACCTCGACGTCAAGACCAACGACAGCCAGTTCAAGCAGAAGGTGGTCGACACGATCGCGAGAATCCAGGCCCTGTACTGGGACCTGGTCGGCACCATCCGGAACTATGAGATCAAACGCGAGTCCGTAAAGCTCGCCCAGATCACCCTCCAGAACAACCGCAAGAAGGTCGAAATCGGCACACTCGCCCCGATCGGCATCACCGAGGCGCAGGCCGATATGGCCAGCCGCGAAGTCGAGATGATCGCCGCCGAGGAGCAGATCAACAACGTCGAGAACAACCTCCGCGCCCTCATCTCGAGCGACCGCAACGCCGAGATCTGGCGCCAGACCGTGGTTCCCTCGGAAACCCCGGATTTCAAGGAGTACGAGGTGAGTCTGGACACGGCCATCGACACGGCCTTGCAGAACCGCCCCGAACTCGAGCAGCTTGCGATCAAGATGGAGATGGCCGACATCACCTACAACCTCGATTCAAACCTGAAGAAATGGCAGTTCGACCTTGTGGCGTCCTTTGGGTCTATGGGGGTCGCCGGGCCGCAGGCCACCATCGACCCGCTGACCGGCAACCCGATCACCTGTCCCGGCGATTCCCGCTGTATTCCGAGCAGCCTGGTCGGCGGACCGGCGAACGCTTATAAGACGCTGTTTACCGGAGGGTTCACCAACTGGGCGGTGGGATTCAACGTTCAGATTCCGCTCAAAAACAGGAGTCTCGAGGCCCAGCTGGCGCAGGTCAAGATTCAGAAGCGGCAGCTGCTCATGAACCGCAAGTCGGTCGAGCAGCAGGTCCAGGTCGACATCCGCAACGCCGTCCAGAAAATCGGAACCAACAAGAAGCAGGTCGACACCGCTAAGGTCGCGCGCGAACTGGCCCGCGAGCAGCTGGAGGGCGAAGAGAAGCGCTTCCAGGCAGGCCTGAGCGAAAACTTCCGCGTACTCGACCGCCAGAGAGGTCTTTCAAACGCGCAGGGGGTCGAACTGCAGGCGCTCATTGCCTACAAGAAGTCGATCATCGATCTGCAGAAAGCCATGTACACCCTGCTCGAAGCCAACGACTTCCAGATTGCCAAGACCAGTTCCGACAGCGTCAGTGTGCCGGCCTTGAAGTAACCTTGTCCGAACCGGGATCGACACGGCCAGGCGGTCGCCCGCCTTCCCTGTCACACGTCCCCAGCGAGTCGAAGCAGGCATCGGGCAGCGCAAACGAGAGCGCCGGCGAGTTTTCCAGCCGCCGCGCGACCGTGGGCGCTGCCCGCCGTTGTGTCGGCGCGGCATCCACTTCAGCATATCGGCCGCCGTGGGCTTCGTCTCGCTCTTCGGCGTGGCGGTGATGGGAGGAGTGCTCTACCTGACGGAGATCAACCGCCAGCTGCGCGATTACGAGCAGCCGCTGAAACAAGGCCGTGCTCGTCGGGGCGTGCGCGCAGTTCCGGCCACTCCTCATGCTCATCGTCATCGCCGCTCTCGGGATCACGCCGGCGGCCTTCGCTACAGGTATCGGCTCGGACATTCAGAGACCGCTCGCAACGGTCATCCTCGGCGGCTTGATCTCCCCCACGCTCGTGATCGCGTTCGTTGCGTTGCCGGCGCCCTGCCGCCTTGCAAAGCGCAACGAAACCCCCAGGCAGGAGGCGGGTGATCCGAGCCGGGGACCATCCCCGACGTGACGTGCACGACCGCGGCCCGAGTCGACGCCGCGCCGGGTGACGCCCGTGTGGCCGTCACGGTGCGCAACAGTTTTCCGCGAAATCGGGAAGACCGGCTGGGCCGCCGCGCGCGATTTCAGCTTCATGCCGCCGCGCCCCGCGCTTGCCCAGACCGCGTCTCGCAACCGAGCCCTTGCGTCCGCGGCGGCTGCGGGCGCCCCCAGGCCGTCAAATTCCTTGCCCCAAATGCTGATTTTACCTACAGTACCGGGATGCTCGCGCTCGATATCCTGTACCTGATTTTCGGCCTGGTCATCGGCAGCTTCCTGAATGTCTGCATTTACCGCATACCGCGCAGGGAGTCCATCGTTTTCCCGGGCTCCCGCTGCCCCCATTGCGGCAAGGCCATCCGCCCCTACGACAATGTCCCCGTGCTCGCGTACCTGTGGCTCCGGGGTCGCTGCCGCGATTGCGGCGCCCCCATCTCCCCGCAATACCCAGCCGTGGAACTCGTCACGGGCGTGGCGTTTTTCGGCTGTGCCCTGAAATGGGGCTTCGCCGCCCCGACCTTCGTCAACTCTCTGTTTCTGGCCATTGTCGTCGCCCTGGCCCTCATCGACTACCATCACCGGCTGTTGCCCAATGTCATCACCCTTCCGGGATGGGCTGCGGGCCTGGCACTGGCTCCTTTTCAGGACCCCGCGTTTTTCGATGAGCCGGTCGCGCGCGTGCTCGCCTCGATGATGTTTCCCCGGGCCGCCGAGGCGGCGCTGCCCTGGGTGGCCTCCCTCACCGGAGCCCTCGTCGGGGGCGGGCTCCTGCTGTCGGTCGCGCTGCTTTATGAGAAGGTGAGGCGGAGACAGGGCCTGGGCATGGGCGACGTAAAGATGATGGCCATGGTCGGGGCGTTCCTCGGCTGGCGTCTCGTGCTCCTGACCATTTTCGCCGGGTCGGTACTGGGAAGCATCATCGGTGTGTTTGTGGTGATCTTCCGGGGCGGAAACCTGCAGACGAAGCTCTCCTTCGGCACGTTCCTCGCTTTGGGGGCGATTCTGGCCGTATTCCTCGGGGTCGGTATCCTGGCCTGGTACACGCGCGCCTGACATGGGCCGATGTGCGGCGCCCAGGCGCCGCACCCAAAGCGGCGTCGAGCCGCCGCACTCCAAAAAAGTTCGCCCAAAAAGAACGGGGGGGCGTTAGACAGGCGGCGGGGGCGGTGATCCTGCCGGCGTGGGCGATGTGCGGCGCCCAGGCGCCGCACCCAAAGCGGCGTCGAGCCGCCGCACTCCAAAACGAACGGGGGCGGCGATGAGAGTTGGAGCTGAGGCAGGGGTGACGATCCTCGAAGCGATGATCACGTTGCTTTGCGGCACGGTCCTGCTGTGCCTCGCGGTGCCGAACCTGCACAGGCTGCAGCAGCGGTGGGCACTCTGGGGGGCCGCGCAGGTGGTCGACATGTCGCTGCAATGGGGCCGCATGTATGCCGTTTCTGCCAACGCGCCGCTGCGTTTCGAGATCGACCCCGGCGGCCGGGGCTTCCACTGGTCCGATCCCGAATCCGGCGAACGCTACGAGACCTCGGTGCGCGTGCTCCCGTCGAGCGTGCGGATTACCTCCGCGCCGGGCCAGCCGCTGAGGTTTTACCAGCGCGGCAATGCCGCGCCTGCGGGCACCTACGTGCTCTCAGGACCGGCAGGCAGTTGCCGGGTCATCGTGAACCCGGCCGGCCGGATTCGGATTCAGTGGGATTGAGAGCGGTTTTCAGGCGGAAAGGGCCAACCGGTGCGAAAGAGCGACCAGTGTGTCCAGCCTTCTCAGGGCCTCGCCCGAGCGGATCGATGCCCGCGCCGGTGCGATCGCGGCCCGGAGACTTTCGGCCCGGCCGCCCGCAACCAGGCCGGCTGCGGCGTTGAGCAGTACGACATCCGCAGGGGCCCCTTCCCCGCCCGCGAGGATCGAACGGATGATCTCGGCGTTGCGCCGCGCGTCGCCCCCCTGGATGCTCTCGATCGGGGCCCGCTCAATGCCGAAGTCCTCGGGGGTGACGTAGTAGGTGCGGACCTCTCCGTCGCGGACCTCGGAAATCTTGCTTTCACCCGTGATGGAAATTTCGTCCAGGCCGTCGGATCCGTGGACCACGAATGCCCGCCTCGCCCCGAGATCGCACAGTACTTGCGCCATGGGTTCGGTCAACTTCTCCGAGTAGACGCCCAGCACCTGGGCATTCGCGCTGGCAGGGTTGCAAATCGGGCCCAGGAGATTGAAAACGGTCCGGATCTTCATCTCCCGGCGCGCCAGCATGACGTACCGCATTGCGTCGTGCAGCAGGGGGGCGTACAGGAACCCGATCCCCACCTCGTCGATGCAGCGGCCCACGGCGTCGGGGCCGAGATCGATCCGGATGCCCAGCGCCTCCACGACGTCCGCGCTTCCGCACAGGCTGGAGACGCTGCGGTTGCCGTGTTTCGCCACCCGCACCCCCGCGCCCGCCAAAACGAAAGCGGTCGCCGTGGAGATGTTGAACGTGCCCGTGGCATCCCCCCCGGTGCCGCACGTGTCGACCAGCATCTCGCGGTCGGTGCCCGACAGCGCGGCCGCGACCCCCGAGCGGGTCCGCACCGGCGATGCTTTGGCCCGCATGGCCCGGGCGAACCCGATCAGTTCCTCGACCGTCTCCGATTTCATGCGCAGCGCGGTCAGGAACGCGGCGATCTGGGCGTCGGTCGCCTTGCCGCTCATGATGCCGTTCATGACCGACTCGGCCTCGCCCCGGTCCAGGTGCTGCCCTTCGACGACCCTGCGGATAGCGTCAACGATGTCCAAAGGATTTCCGCCCTTTCACCAACGCGGAAGCCGCAGCGGCGGCCTGCCGATATGGAGGTGTGAGTTCTGAAAGTACGGTATCCCCCCGTCGAAATCAAGGAGGCAGAGACTCACTGACCGCCGACGACACCCAATCCCCGTCTTTAGGCATTAATGCCGGCGCCCGGCGCGCCGATAAGGAAAGAGACTCCATGGGCAGAGGCACGCCTCGTATGACGGTCATCCGGGTACTCGGCTGCCCTATGCAGCGGCGAAAAACACGAGTCGGGGTTCCACGCCCCCCCATCTCCCACGCCGCAGGAAGGTTCCTGTGATGGGTTCCGCAACGCAGAAAGCCGTTTCGGGTCGCGGGTCACCCGCCGCGTCGGCTGCGGGTTTCACGCTGGTCGAGATGATGATCGCCATGGTTATCATGACGTTCGGCCTGCTGGCGGCAGGCCGCCTCATGTATGTGGCGATGGGTTCGGCATCGCTGTCCCGGTCGAAAGGCAGCGCCGCCATCGTCGCGCAGGACAAGCTGGAATTCCTGGCCGACCTCTACCGGCAGAATTCGGCCGCCGCGGAACTCACCAACGGCAGCCACGGCCCGGAGCAGGTCCAGGTGATCAATACGGCAAACGGTCGAACACTCAACCGATACAACGTGGCGTGGATCGTGGCCACCGTTTCCGACCCCCGTCCGGGCGTGACCCTGAAGGCGAGGCAGGTCAGGGTCACCGTGACCCCGATCCTCGCGACGTCCACGACGGTCAACGTGAAGGCTTCGCTCAACAAGGTCGTAAGCGTCACTGCCATTTTCAGTCCCAGGATAACCTGATGAAAGACGACGATTCGAAGCGCGGCAGTGCCTGTCCGGAAGATGCGGCAGGGTTCAGCCTGGCCGAGTTCATGATGGCCACGGGCATCCTTCTGGTAATTACGGCCAGCATATTCAGCATGCTGGGCGACACGCAGCGGGCGGCCAGCTACCAGACAGAAGTCCAGGCGGTGCTCGACAACACGCGCATCGGGATGGACACTGTCGAGCGCGCCCTGCGTCAGGCCGGCAACGATCCCCATGCCACCGGGTTAGACGGTCTGACGATTGTGAGCGCCACAGAAGCGGTCGTGCGCTCCGATCTGACGGGATCGGCCGGCCCGGCCTTGCCCGACAAGGGAGATCCCGATGGCGACATTGCCGATTCGGGGGAAAACCTCACCATCCGCTACAATGCGGGCACGAGCAGTATAGAGGTCAGCCCGACCGGCGGAACCGCACAACCCGTGGCAAACCACATCTCGGCGTTCGCGATGCAGTACTTCGACGCGGCCGGGGGTGCGGCAGCCACGGGCGCCGACGTGCGCAAAGTGAGCATCACGATTACGGGCAGCAGCACTATGCTGGACCCTAAAACACGTCAACCCTTCAGCCTCCGGCTGAAAACGGATGTCCAACTTGCAACCCGGCAGTAGGCAGCCATTTGCACCGACTTGCGGCCGGCGCGGTCAGCCGGCCGTACCCCATGCCCCGAGGTGACACTATGAAGCATATGCTCGCGGTCCTGTCCGCCATGATCTTGATGGGTTCCGCCGCCGTCTCCCTTTCCCAGTCGCTCGGCGATCTGGCAAAGAAGGAAAAAGAGCGGCGGGAAAAAGTGGGAGCCGACGGCAAGGTGATCACCAACGAGGACAGGTCGAAATACTCCAACGGGGCAATAACGACGGGAGCGCCCGTCCCGGCCGTCCCGGAAAAAAAGAGCGGGGACAGCGGCGACAAAGGCGCGGTCGCGGGCTCCGCAAACAAGGAGCAGAGCGACGAGCCGGTCGATTTCGAGGGAAGGCCCGAGAGCTACTGGCGCCAGACTTTCGCCGACGCCAGGAAGCGCGTCGCAGACCTCGAAAACCAGGCGAACGTCCTCGTGCTGAAGATTGTTGACCTCCAGACGCAGTTCTACCGGGAGGCAGACGGATTCCACCAGCAGACGATCCAGCGTGACATACAAAAAGCCTTCTACGAGCAGGATGCCAACAAGGAGAACCTCGCCAAGGCCAAGGATCAACTGCAGGATCTGGAAAAGGAGGCGCGCAAGAGCGGCGCTCTGCCCGGCTGGATGACGCCGGGTAAGTAGGGTCGCAGTGACGCCGCCGGCCCCTGATCCGCGCGAACGGATCCAGGCGACGGCAGACGCGTTTGGCCGTGGAGATCGGGATCTTCGGCTCTAGTGACTGGATCGGTTGGCGTTCACTGAAGGTCGGCGCCCAGGCGCCGCACTCCAAATTATTCTCTGCGGTCTGCAAGCAGGAGAAACGCGATGCCGCCGGTGAGGCTGCGGTAGTGGACGCTTGAGAAGCCGATGCGCGCAGCCCGCGCGCCCAGTTCGTGCGGCGCCGGGAAATTCCCCACACTTTCGGGCAGGTAGCGGTACGGACCCTCGACGCCCGACACGGCCTTCCCGAGCCGTGGCAAAATCCGGGTGAAGTAGGCCCGGTACGCGGCTCCCAAAATGGGCAGCCGCGGCATCGAGAAATCGAGCACCGCGAGCGTTCCCCCCGCCCTCAGCACGCGCCGCATCTCGGTCAGCCCCGCGCCGATGTCCGTCAGATTGCGCAGCACGAAGGCCGAAGCCACGACGTCGAATGAACCGTCGGCGAACGGAAGCGACAGCGCATCCCCCTCCAGGAGGGCGATCGGATTGCGGCTGCGCAGGCGGCGGGTCTTCTGGCGCCCGATGCGCAGCATGGGGTGGCAGAAGTCGCAGCCGAAGACCTCGCCCAATTCGGACAATTCGATCGACAGATCCGCGGTACCGCAGCCGACGTCCAGTATCCGCGGCAGTGCTCGGGTCATCCGCGCCGCCACGCCCCGCGCACACGCCTTGCGCCATCGCCGGTCGACGTTCAGCGACAGGAAGTGGTTCAGGAAATCGTACCGGCGCGCGATGGCGGCAAACATGTCGCGCACGGCCCTGCTCTTGTCCGCCGCCGGCTTATGCGCCATGGCCTTCGGATGCGCGCCCGTCCCGGCCGGCTTGCGCCAGGAACGCGGAAAGGAAACGCTTCATGTGAGCCGGGTCGATGTCGGAGCGCAGTTCCGTCTCGCCAAGGCGGGGCAGCAGGATCATCCGGATTTCACCGGATCGGAATTTCTTGTCGCGTTTCAGCGCCGCCCACGCGTCCGACGGCCGGATCCCCGCGAGCGACGGGAGCGGCTCCACGCGGCGAATCAGGGAAACGAGGCGGCCGGCTTCCCCCTCGCTCATGAGCCCCAGCTCCCGGCCGAACTGCACGGCCGCGATCATCCCCCACGCGACCGCCTCACCGTGCTTGAACCTCTTGTAGGAGGTCGCCGCCTCGAGCGCGTGGCCCACGGTGTGGCCGTAGTTAAGGATCATGCGCAGTTCCTCTTCCTTTTCGTCGCCCGAAACGACCTGCGCCTTGATCCGGGACGATTCGAGGACGATATGCTCCAGCGCCCGGGGCCGGCATTCTTTTATCGCAGTCAACTGCCGCTCCACAAAACGAAGCAGCGGCTCGGAGCGGATCGCGCCCGACTTGATGACCTCGAAGAGGCCGGCCGCGAGTTCCCTTGCAGGCAGCGTCCGCAGCAAGCCCGTGTCCGAAAGAACCGCGCTCGGCTGGTGGAAGGCGCCGACGAGGTTTTTCCCCTGGGGCACGTTGATGCCCACCTTGCCTCCGATGGCGCTGTCCACCTGCCCCATCAGGGTCGTCGGCACGCTCGCGTACGGGATGCCCCGCATGAAAGTCGCCGCGGCGAAACCCGAAATGTCGCCCACGACGCCGCCGCCGAACGCGAGTATCCACGAGCGCCGGTCCGCCTTCGCCCGAAAGAGGCCGTCGTAGATCTTCAGCAGCGTCTCGTGGCTCTTGAAACGCTCTCCGTCGCCGATGCGGATCACCGGGGCGGGGCCCCACGTGAGCTCGATGGAGCGCATCAGCGCCGCCCCGTGCAGGCGGAGCACAGCGGGGTTCGTGACCACGATGGGGGCGCTCCTGAAACCCCGCCGCGACAGGATCTCCCCGGCGCGGCCCAGCACTCCGGTGCCGACCACGATCGGATAGGGCCGGTCGGCGAGGTCAACCATCAGCGTTTTCATGTGCGCAGTCCTCGTAATAGATGGTCGGTGAGGATTTGGGGGTCCAGATCGCCCAGCCCCAGCTCGCGACTCAGCTCATCGGCGCTGTAGAGCTGCCCGGTCTCCCAGATCTCCTTCAAGAGGTTGCCTGCGGAGCGCTTTCGGTGCCAGTTCGCGCCGAACTTCGTCCTGAAGTACTCCCGCAGCATGGCGGCCAGCATCCAGCCGCGCAGATAGGTAGCCGGGCGAATGCCTTCCGTGTCGGCGGCCCAGAGTTCCGGGTCGTGCCGGATGCCAGTGTGCCGTCTCATGATTTCAGCATAGCGCTCGGGCGCGCCGGCCGTGCCGGCCGGTCCGTTCACGGCGATCTGGAAGCGCAGCTTCCCGATCTGCCGCCGCACCGCATGGCACTCGTTCAGGCCCTGGAAGCGCAGAAACGCGTTCTGCCGGCAAACCCGAGGTTTTCCATCAACCAGCTCTCGTTGCGCGCCAGGCGTTCGAACAGAAAGCCGAATGCCTCGCACAGCGCCTGATCCCCGAGCAGCCGGTACTCTGAGGCCAGCACCGCCGCGGACCAGGCAAAGTGGTGCGCGTGCCCCAGTTCGTGCAGCAGTACGGAATAGTCCCGGAACCGCCCGCGGGGGTGCCGACCACGTGGATCTCCTGCGGTACCCGCACCGGAATGCACCAGGCGCCCGCGGGCTTGCCGGGGCGGCTCTCGAGATCGCAGGCTATGGCGTCGGGGGTCTCCGGCCGAAGCCCGAGCTCGGAGAAGGTCTGGTCGAGTACCGGGGCCAGCAACTCCTTGCGGAAAAAGTCCGCCGGCTCGTTCTGTTTTTCCCAGTACCCCACGTCCCACTCCCCGGCATCGCCGGCGGCGATCCCGAGGGTGGTCGACAGGGATTGAGCCAGCGCGTCGGCGTACTCCGCTTCGGTGGCGGCAAGCACAAACTCCAGGGAGGCGGAGAGGCGCTCCAAATCCGGACCGCCGCTCGCCTGCAGCGCGTCCTGGTAGTTCGCGTAGCCCATCCGGACGGACGCCGCGTGTGCCTGTTCGAGGCGGGCGAGGCGCAGGGGCTCGAGTTCCCGCGCCCTGCAGATCGAGATCTCCCAGAGCGCCCGCCGGCGCGACGCCTCGGGCTCGTTTCCGAGAAGCCACCCGAGTTGCGCGTAGCGCACCGGACTCCCGTCCCATCGGAAGGAACCGGCGCACTCCTTTCCGGCGATCTCCTGATCGAGCCCGGCAGTTTCGTAAGCGAGGTGCCGCCCCACGGCGAACGCCTCCAGCCGGGCGAGCGATTTGCGGCGCGACGGAAAAGAGACGGGCGTCTCGACGAATCTGCTCACGCAGTTCGCCGAGGGTATCGCTGCCGTAGAGATCGGAGTGGTCGGCGTAGACACCCGCCAGGTCGGGCGATTCCTTGCGGCCCGACCGGAAGGCGAGCGTTTCCCTGTGCAACGCCTCGTGAAACTGGTCCAGTTGTGTGCGGAATTGCTCGATCTGCATCGTCTCCCGTTACCGGGGGATGCCCTGGAGGGGACTGCTCGCAGCGGCATGGAGCTTCCTGGGTATGCGTCCTGCCTTGAAGGCCAGCCGGCCCGCCTCGACGGCCAGTTTCATCGCCTCGGCCATAGCCACGGCATCCTGCGCACCGGCGATACCGGTATTCATCAGTACGGCGTCGCAGCCGAGTTCCATGGCGACCGTGGCATCCGAGGCGGTCCCCACCCCGGCGTCGACGATGACCGGGACCTTGATGGTCTCCATGATGATCCTGATATTGGCAGGGTTCTGCAGCCCCATCCCGGATCCGATGGGGGCACCGAGCGGCATGACCGCGGCGGCGCCGGCATCCTCGAGCCTGCGCGCCATGATCGGGTCGTCGTTGGTGTACGGGAGCACGACAAACCCGTCCTTGACGAGTTCCCGCGTCGCTTCGAGCAGTCCGATGGTATCGGGGAACAGGGTCCGCTCGTCCCCGATCACCTCGAGCTTGACCCAGTTGGACAATCCGGCTTCGCGGCCCAGGCGCGCGACCCGGACCGCGTCTTCCACCGTGTAGCACCCGGCGGTGTTCGGAAGGAGCGTGAACCGGCGGGTATCAATGTAATCCAGCAGCGACTCCCTGGACCGGTCAGTCAGGTTGACGCGCCGGACCGCGACGGTAACCATCTCTGCCCCCGACGCTTCCAGCGCCTCCTTCATGATCGGGAATGTCGTAGTATTTTCCCGTCCCGACGATGAGGCGCGAGCGGAACGACCGCCCACCCAGTTGTAGAGGGTCGTCTGCGAGCTTGTATGTCACTCTGCGCTCCTGTCCCCTGTCTTCAGGATTTCCCTAGCCGCCGCCCACGAACTGCACGATTTCGATCTCGTCTCGATCGCTGACCGCCGTCGTGTCCCAGTCTCCCCGACGGACGATGCGTCGGTTCAATTCGACGGCAACCCTGTCCTCGCCCATGCCCAATACGGACAGCAGTTCGCGCACGTTGTTAACGGGAGGGACGCGCTGCGGCTCTCCGTTAATATGCAGCGTCCATGTAGTCGACACAAACGCTATGATACTCAGTCACTTGGACGCAAATCAAGTGTGCCCTTGTGAATGTCGGCCGCGCCCTTCCCGGGGACCCGCCCGCGACCAGAAAAACCTTGACACGTCTGGAGGGTGCCAATAATATCGTGACTTATTCAGAGCGCCCGTAGTTGTTTTAAATAATTGATTTATCGACTCTTGCAGAGCCCGTGCGCGATGCCGAGGCGAGCGCACGGCTCAGTGTACCGGCATGCTATCCGAAGCCACGAGACAGAAGATCGACGCCGTGATTGCCCGCTATCCTCAGCGCAGGTCTGCGCTCATCCCGTCGCTGCAGCTTGCCCAATCCGAGGCCGGCTATGTGGCCCCCGAGGTCATTACCGAAATCGCGGGCATATTCCAGCTCACGGCGAACGAAGTGTACGAGGTCGCCAGCTTCTACACGATGCTCTTCAAGCGGCCGGTCGGCAAATACGTGCTCCAGGTCTGCACGAACATTTCCTGCCTGCTGTGCAACTCCGAGTCGATCATGGCGCACCTGCAGAAGAGGCTCGGGATCAAGCCGGGCGAAACCACCCCGGACCGGCAAGTTCACGCTGCTCGAGGTCGAGTGCCTCGGCATCGTGCGGCACGGCCCCCGTTGTTCAGATCAACGACGACTATCACGAGAACCTCACACCGGGAAAGCTGGACGAAATCCTGGACAACCTGGCCTGAATGGAAACCATCCTCTTTTTTGTGTTCGGCGGTATCGCGCTGGTGGCGGCGCTTAGCGTCGTCGTGCTGAGCAGGGTGTTCTATTCGGCCCTCTCGCTGATCGTCTGCCTGGCCGCCGTTGCGGCCCTGTACCTGCTGCTGCAGGCGCCGTTCATCGCGGCCGTTCAGATCATCGTGTATGCCGGCGCGATCATGGTGCTGTTCCTGTTCGTGATCATGCTGCTGGACCCGTTTTCGGCCGCCGCGCTCAAGGACAAGAAGCAGTACCTCGCCACGGTCGCGGTGCTGCTCGGGCACGGCCGGGCTCGCTCTGGTCTGTCCGCTCCTGGCTCGGCTATCAGGCGAGCGGCGGCCGCACCCCCGGCACGACCGACGCGGTCGGGTCCGTCGCGAAGCATCGGTGCGACCCTGTTCACCCGATACATGCTCCCGTTCGAGGTGACCTCGATCCTGATCCTGGTGGCCATCATCGGAGCCGTGGTCCTGGCGAGGAGGCAGTCGTAGCCGCAATGCAGATTTCCCACTATCTGATCCTGAGCGCGCTGCTGTTTACCATCGGAACCGTCGGGGTCATCATCAAGAAGAACATTATCTCGATTTTCCTCTGCATCGAATTGATGCTGAATGCGGTCAACCTCACCTTCGTAGCGTTCTGCGCGCTACCTGAACCAGGTGCACGGGCAGATCTTCGTCTTCTTCGTCATGGTAGTCGCCGCGGCGGAAGCTGCGGTGGGGCTGGCGATCACAATCAGCATCTACCGCAACCGAAGCACGCTCAGCGTCGACGACGCCGACCTCATGAAGTGGTAGAAGAACAGCATGTCCAGCTACCTCTGGTTGATCCCCCTGCTTCCGCTGGTCGGCGCCGCCCTGAACGGTCTGACGGGTAAGCGGCTGCCCAAGACGTCTCGTTTCCGTGATTGCCTGCGGAGCGTCCGGGGGCGCATTCGTGGTCGCGACGGCGGCCGTGCTCGACCTGCTGAAGCGGGCCCCGGCGGAACGGCACCTCGTCAATACGCTCTTCACCTGGATCGCCTCGGGGGAGTTTGTGGCCCGGGCGGAATTCCTGCTCGACCCGCTTTCGGCGGTGATGCTGCTGGTCGTCACCGGCGTCGGCTTCCTGATCCACGTCTATTCGATCGGATACATGCACGCCGAGGACGGCTACTACAGGTTCTTTTCCTACCTGAACCTGTTCCTGTTCTCGATGCTGCGTGCTGGTGCTGGCGGGCAACTTCCTGCTGATGTTCGTCGGGTGGGAAGGAGTCGGGCTCTGCTCGTACCTGCTGATCGGCTACTATTTCGACCGCAAGAGCGCCGGGGATGCGGGCAAGAAGGCGTTCATCGTCAACCGCATCGGCGACGTCGGGTTCATCCTCGGAATCTTCCTCGATCTTCGCGACCTTCAACAGCGTCGATTTCGACGAGGTTTTCCGGCAGATCGCCGAGGGGAGTCAGCGTTTCCCGGTGGAAGCGGGCGTTGGGCTGCTGACGGCCATCGCGCTGCTGCTGTTTGTCGGGGCGACCGGCAAGAGCGCGCAGATTCCGCTGTACGTCTGGCTGCCGGACGCCATGGAAGGCCCGACGCCCGTCAGCGCGCTGATCCACGCCGCCACGATGGTGACCGCCGGCGTCTACATGGTCGTGCGCTGTGCGCCGATTTTCAGCCGCGCGCCCGTCGCCCTGGAGGTCGTGGCCGTCGTCGGCATCGCTGACAGCGCTGATGGCGGCGACCATTGGGCTGGTCCAGACGGACATCAAGCGCGTGCTGGCCTATTCGACGGTCAGCCAGCTCGGGTACATGTTCGTGGCCGCCGGCGTCGGCGCGTTTTCGGCCGGCATTTTCCACCTGATGACCCACGCATTTTTCAAGGCCCTGCTGTTCCTCGGCGCCGGCAGCGTGATCCACGCCCTCGGCGGCGAGCAGGACCTTACGCGCATGGGCGGACTGCGGCGGCACACGCCGATAACGTACCGCACCATGTTCGTCGGCGCCCTGGCCATCAGCGGCATTTTCCCGCTCGCCGGCTTCTTCAGCAAGGACGAGATCCTCTGGTCCGCCTGGGCCAACGGGCATCCGGTCGATCTGGATCGTCGGGCTTGGTCACGGCGGGGATGACGGCCTTCTACATGTTCCGGCTGATGTTCCTGGCCTTTTACGGAACAGGAACGTTTTCCGCACGAAGCGCGGCACCACCTGCACGAGTCGCCGCCGAGCATGACCGTGCCGCTGATGGCCCTGGCCGTGCTGTCGATCGCCGGCGGGTTCGTCGGGCTGCCCGCGTGGCTGGGCCCGAACCGTTTCGCGCGTTTCCTCGAACCTTCTCTCGAATTCGCCCGCGTGGCCGAGCACCACGAGGCGAGCCACGCGCGTCGAAGCGGGGTTCGCGGGGATTTCGGTCGCGGTGGCCCTGCTGGGCATCTTCGTCGCCTACCGCTTTTACGTGGCGCGCCCGGGTTCGGCCGATGCGCTCGCGCACGGTTCGGCGGCCTCTATACGCCTGCTGCTCCGCAAGTACTACGTGGACGAGATCTACGACGCGGCGGTCGTGAATCCCGTCGTCGCGGTGTCGCGCGAGGTGCTCTGGAAAGGGATTGACGTGCAGGTGCATCGACGGCGCTCGTCAACGGGATGGGGCTTGTCCGTACAGGCGTGGGCGGCCTACCTGAAGAACATCCAGAACGGGTTGGTGCGCAGCTATGCCGCCTGGATCCTGTTCGGGGCGGTGCGTCCTTGCTGTTTTACGTCGCAGTCATGAGCGGACGGCCCTGAATATGGAAATACGGAACATCCTGTCCTGGATCACCTACCTGCCCGCGTTGCTTCGGCCTGGTCGCTGCTGGTGCTGCCCCGCCGTGCGGAGCGGCAGATCAAGATCGTGGCCTTTGCGGGTTCCCTGGTTGTTTTCCTGCTGTCGCTCGCCTCTGCTCGGCCACTTCGACGGCAGCCGCGGCGGGATGCAGTTCGAGGAATCGGCGCCCTGGATCGAGGCGGCCGGGTTTCGCATCAGCCACCATCTCGGCATCGACGGCATCAGCCTGTTCCTGGTGCTGCTGACGACCTTCATCACGCCGCTCGCCATCCTGTCGTCCTGGCGCTCCGTCTCGCAGCGTCTGCGCCAGTTCATGGCGTGCCTCCTGGTGCTCGAAACGGGCATGCATCGGGGTGTTCTGCTCGCTGGACCTCATGCTCTTTTACGTGTTCTGGGAAGTGATGCTGATCCCGATGTACTTCCTGATCGGGATCTGGGGAGGCGAGCGCCGGATCTACGCGGCCGTCAAGTTCATCCTGTACACGATGGTCGGGATCGCTCCTGATGCTCGTCGCCATCCTGTACCTGTTCTATCACGAACGGCGGCGACACCTTCGACTGGGTGCAGATCTCGCAGAACCTGGCGTCCGGGGCGGTGCAGATCACCCCGAACGAGGAATTCTGGCTGTTCCTGGCCTTCCTGCTGGCCTTTGCGATCAAGGTGCCGCTGTTCCCGTTCCACACCTGGCTTCCCGACGCGCACGTCGAGGCGCCGACCGCCGGCTCCGTCATACTGGCCGGCGTCCTGCTGAAAATGGGCACCTACGGGCTGCTGCGCTTCTGCCTGCCGCTTTTCCCCACCGCGTCGCTCAGCGCGGCGCCCGTACCTCTCGGTCCTCGGCGCTCGATCGGGATCGTGTACGGCGCCCTGGTCGCCATGGTGCAGCCGGATCTGAAGAAGCTGGTCGCCTACTCTTCGGTCAGCCACATGGGCCTGATCGTCGCTCGGGATTTTTGCCTTCACGACCCAGGGCCTGCAGGGTTCGACGCTGCAGATGCTCAATCACGGCCTCTCGACGGGAGCTCTGTTCCTCCTGGTCGGCATGATCTACGAGCGCAGGCACACGCGCCAGATCTCCCAGTTCGGCGGGCTGGCGCACGTCAGCCCCGTGCTCGCGTCGTTCTTCCTGGTCGTGACCCTCTCGTCGATCGGGCTTCCCGGGCATGAACGGCTTCGTCGGTGAGGTGCTGGTGCTGCTCGGGGCCTTCATGCACAACCGCACCTACGCCGCGATTGCCGCACTCGGCATGATTCTGGGCGCCGTCTACATGCTGTGGATGTACCAGCGGGTTTTCCTCGGCAAGATTTCCGTCCCCGAGAACGAGAGCATGGGAGACATCGGTGCGCGCGAGGTAGCCCTGTTGGTGCCGATCGTGGCGCTCATGTTCTGGATGGGGGTCTACTCCGCCCCCTTCCTGCAGCGCATGGACGCCAGCCTGCAGGTGGTGCAGGACCGGATTCAGCACGCGCGCGCGCCGGAAGGCGGGTTCCGGGTCGAGCAGTTGCGCCGGCCGGCGCCGATGGAGGCGAAACGGTGATTATGGCGGATATCGTCCCCCTCGTGCCGCAGCTGGTCGCTGGTGATCGCCGGCATGGCCCTGATGCTCCTGGAGCCCTTTACCGCCCCCGGAGCGCAAGAGCCGCTTGGGACAGATCGCCGTGATGTCGACCGCGATCGCGGCCTACAGCCTCGCCTTTCAATGGACGGGACCGGCCCGCAGCATTTTCGGCGGCATGATCATCGTCGACCGCTACAGCACCTTCTTCCAGTGGCTCTTTCTGGTGATCACCGGCGTCTCCGCCCTCGTTTCGATGCGGTTCAACCAGCGGGAGTCGATCGACAGGGGCGAATACTACGCCCTGCTGATGTTCGCGTGCTCGGGCATGTCGCTCATGGCCGCGAGCGGCGACCTCATCCTCACCTTCCTCGGCATCGAGATACTGTCGATCGCCACCTACATCCTGGCCGGATTCAAGCGGCAGGACCCGAAGTCCAACGAGTCGGCCCTGAAATACTTCGTCCTCGGATCGTTCGCGACGGCGTTCCTGCTGTATGGCATCGCCTTGATCTACGGCAGCACGGGCAGCACCAACTACATGGTGATCCGGACCATGGCCTCGCGCTTCGACATTCCCGCAGGCGACGATGCTGATGGGGATGGCCCTGCTGCTGGTCGGTTTCGGCTTCAAGATCGCCCTGGTCCCATTCCACGCGTGGGTGCCCGACGTTTACGAGGGCGCCCCGACGGCGGTGACCGCCTTCATGACGGTCGGGCCGAAGGCGGCGGGTTTCGCGGCGCTGGTCCGGGTCCTGACCGAGGCGCTACCCTTTCTCGGGTTTCGACTGGTGCGCTGCTCCTCTGGGTGTGCGCGGTCCTGACCATGACGCTCGGCAATATCGTCGCCGTCCTCCAGAGCAACATCAAGCGCATGCTGGCCTACTCGGCCATCGCGCATGCCGGGATACATCCTCGTCGGCGTTGTGGCCAACAGCGAAGCCGGGTTCGGCGCCGTGCTGTTCTACCTCGTCGTATACACGGTGATGAACCTGGGCGCCCTGAGCATACGTCCTCTCGCTGAGCCGAAAGGGGGATCGGAGGGTGAGCCTGGACGATTATGCCGGGCTCGGCCGGACCTCTCCGTTCCTGGCGGCGGCGCTCTCGGTTTTCCTGGTTTCGCTGGCCGGCATCCCGCTCACCGGCGGTTTCATGGGCAAGTTCTACCTGTTCAGCGCGGCCATCCAGAAGGGCTACATCGGGCTGGCGATCATCGGGGTCTTGAACAGCCTGCTGTCGGTCTACTATTACTTCCGTGTCCTCATTGTCATGTACATGAGGGAACCGGCCCAGCCTCCACTGGAGCCCGCCCCCATGGCGCTGCCGGTGCTGGCCATCATAGCGCTAGGGGTCGTTTGCGTCTTCTGGCTGGGGGTCTACCCGGCTCACATTCTGAACCTTGCGGCGCACTCGATCCCTGTCCTAAAATAGACGCACCCCCTTCACCAACGCCGGAGTGCCTCCATGATAGACGTCCGCAAGAAGCTGCAGGAAGATCTGAACGCAATAGAGCGTGAGCTGCGCGTCGAGCTGCCCCGGGAAATCCTTCGGGCGCGGGAACACGGCGATCTCAGCGAGAATGCGGAGTTCAAGGCCGCCAAGGAGCGGCAGTCCTATCTCGAGGGGCGGAAGGCGCAGCTGCACCAGCGCCTGGCGTCGTTGTCGCTGGTCAACCTCGGCAAGATACCGACCGACCGGGCCGCTTACGGATCACGCGTCGTTTTGTACGACTATGGGGCGGACCGGGAAATCGAGTACCGCCTCGTCGCCCCCGAGGAGTCGGACTTGTCACGCGGTCTCATCTCGATCACTTCCCCGATCGGCCGCAGCCTCGTCGGCAAGATGGTGGGCGACGGGGTCGAAATCGTCACCCCGGCGGGCCGTCGGGACTACGAGCTGCGCAGCCTGACCACGATCCACGAATTGGAAGATTAGCAGCGGCGCGGCGCGCCCGGGCATGAGGCGCCGTGAGACGCGCGGAGGCCGGAGTACGCCGCGCGCTTCGGGGCCCTGGCGTTCACGGCCCCGAAGCGCGCGTTTGCACGTGCCGGGCGGGTCAGACGTAGAGCAGCATCATGATGACGACAAACGTCAGCA
This sequence comes from uncultured Acidobacteriota bacterium, assembly GCA_963773605.1. Taxonomy (GTDB): domain Bacteria; phylum Acidobacteriota; class UBA6911; order UBA6911; family UBA6911; genus CAVZBT01. The sequence continues at coordinate 9,956 of CAVZBT010000012.1, read as the reverse complement.
GCGCCAGAAACTCGATAAATGCCAGTCCGAGAAAGATAAAGATGCGGATCGTGTCGGTCGCACCCGGGTTGCGCGACACGCCCTCGCAGGCGGCCGTCAGCGCGCGACTTTGCGCATAGCCGCAACCGGCCGCGGCCAGCGCCATGCCGAAGCCCGACGTGATCACCAGCCACTGCCCCTTCGCGGGTGCGGCGGCTCCGCCCGTCTCTTGCGCAAAAACCGGCACGGCCAGCATCAGGAACACGAATGTAAGGATTAGAACTGGAACTAACTTGCGGCCCATCAGAAGTCTCCTTTCAGTAATTCAGAACCTGTGGCGCGGATTTGTCCGGACGATTGTCCCTTAAGCCGCCGCCGCTTGAGTTTGTGGGTGCGCGGGACCTTCGACGTGCGGCTCCGCATGCGCCTCCTCGTGCGCGTCCTCGACTGCGCCCGAGATGTAGACCATCGTCAGCAGGACGAAGATGAAGGCCTGGATCGTGCCGGCAAAAAGCGCGAGGAACATCACGGGCACCGAGGTCAGAAACGGGAAAATATACTGGTTCAGCGACCCGATGATCAGTTCCTCGGCGAAGATGTTCCCGAACAGCCGCATGCTGAGCGAAAACGGCCGCGCCATGTGGCTGACGATCTCCACCGGGAACAGCAGCCAGGCGAGCCACCAGACGGGTCCGGCGAAGTGCTTCAGGTACTTCAGAAACCCGTGCCTGCGAATCCCGTGGTAGTTGTAATACAGGAAGACGCAGATGGCGCACGACGCCGTCACGTTCAGGTTGCTGGTCGGTGACAGGAATCCCGGCATCATGCCGAGGAGATTGCCGAGCAGGATGTATATCGCCAGGGTGAGGATCAGCGGGACAAACTTGCGCGTGTCCTTCCCGATCACGTCCTTCATGAGCGACTGGATGGCCTCCAGCAGGATTTCGAGGAGGTGCTGCGTGCGGGTGGGGTTGTCGACGCTCAGCTTGCCTCGCATCCAGATGGCAAATCCGACCAGGCCTAGCGCAATCAGCAGGATCATCACGATGTGGTCGGGCAGGGCGTGGTGTCCGGGGGCGGGCGCAAAACCGAGCATGCGGGCCAGCGGATCAAACAGGTGCTCGTTCAGGAACAGGGCTACTTCGCTTTGCTCGTGCATAGACTACTTCCGGCTCTCGAAGGCCTCCAGGACGCCTTCAATAAAAACGCTGCAGTGGAACGCCGCGAATCCGGCCACTGCAGCGGGAACGCTTAAAAAAAGAAAGCGGATCATAACATAGAGGCACAGGGGAAGCAACAAGAGCCGCAGGAAAAAACCCGCTAAAACCCGCCGTTTGGAGCTACTTGCGTCGTCCATGACGAGTCCGGCGAGACTCCGGCGCAGCCAGAGCAGGTTGAACGCCGCGAGCGTGCCTCCGGCGACGAACGACCAGCCCGCGGTGGCGCCGAAAAACCAGAAAGCAGGCAGGCTCCCGGCGGCCAGGAGGACGCCGCCGATGCGGGGAATACGCTGCTCAGGGTTCCGCGGGCGGTTGGTCATCGGGTTTCTGCTCGTCCTGGCTGAGGATTCGGTAGATCTGGTAGAAACCCGCGCCGGCCCCGAAGAGGGTCATCACGATGGCGGCAATGGGGAAGGTGCCGAGCATGCGGTCGACCAGCCACCCCAGCAGCCAGCCCACCCCCATGGAGGACGGCAGGATCATCATGATGGCGGACAGGCGCGACATCCTGGCGTAGAACGATCGGTCGGGCACGGCGCTGGGCTCTCCAGATGCAACGGTCGGCAGCATTATAGCCGGACGACGCGGCCAGGGGCCAATTGTGCGTGCGGACCGCAAAATTCTTGGTGAAAGCCGGGGAGTTTGATAGTCTTTGGCGCGCCGGAGAGGTACCGAAGAGGTCGTACCGGGCTCGACTCGAAATCGAGTTACCCCCTAATCCGGGGTACGTGGGTTCGAATCCCACCCTCTCCGCCACTACTTGTAATGTCAATAACTTACAGACCTTCCTAGCCATCGCAAAGACGATTTGACTAGTAAACCACCGCTCCTGTTGTTAGCCTCGACGCCGGTTCCGCGAGGGCTGCGATGCACGGATTCGCGCGGATCGGCCGCGTGCATCCGCGTAAATCCGTATCCCGGAAAACAGGATTAAGAGAGAGGAGCTATTACTATGATTCGCCGTGAGTTCATGAAGGCAGCCGGCGCCGCCGCTTTGGCCGCGGCCACGACCTCCAAAATGACGCAAGCGGATGTTCCCGATCACCTCTGGGCCGGATACGACTTCGGTCCCGGCCCGGCGCCGCGAGATCGTCTCAACCAGGGCCCGTTCGGTGTCGAGCAGGACGAGGGGTGGCAGGTGATCGCATCTACCACGCCATCCAACGGCCACGTCAAGAATTTCGGCACCGGGCTGGTTCCCTATGCCTGGGAGGAGGGCGGCCCCACGCGCGCGGTACGCGCGGGCAAGATGCCCCTGGAAAAGGCCGTCGACGCGCTCGGGGCCCTTCCCTTCGCCGACGTCCTGTATATCCGTTGCGACTGGCGCGACGTGCAGAGCCAGCCCGGCAAGCTCAGCCTGGGACCCGTGTGGGAGCTCGCCTTTGCGGCGGCCAGGCAGTACCACCTCCGGGTAGCCTTCCGGATACAGCTCTCCACCCCCGAGTTCCAGCCCAAGCAGCTTGCCCTGCCGGACTTCCTCCAGAAAAAGGTGCCGCTGGTGAAGATCGGCAGGAACCGCGGCGAGAGTCGCGAAAGGCCGCAGGATTGGGACTACGTCGAGCCGCGCTACGATCATCCGGAGTTTCAGAAGGCTTTCCGCGAGCTCAACGAGCTGATGGCGGCGGAATACGGCAACCACCCGCTGGTCGAGTTCATGGACCTCATGATGTACGGCTTTTGGGGAGAGGCGCACACCAACCGGCTGCCCAATCCGTTCCCCGATTACGTAACCGCGGAGAAGACCTTTGTGGAGATGACCCGCATCCAGATGGAGACCTGGAAGAAGGTCCCCCTGGCCGTCAATACCGAGCCGGACATCAGCTCGGTCGGCAACCGCGAGGTCCAGGATATGTGCGTCCGCGCCGGCGAGTGGCTGCGTTCCGACAGCACGGTAGCCATCGAAGAGGCGGTGCAGGTCGAGAACCTGGCCAACCGACCCCCATGGCTGGCGGTGGTCATGGAAGAGGGCGGCAACCGGCACTACGATCCCGCCTCGCTGCGCTTCGATGCGGCCGGCATCAGCGACCGGGAGAACGGTGCCATGCACGTCCTGGACCTGAACGCCAACTACTGGGCGCTCTGGACCGAGGCCGACAACCTGCTGGCCTACTACAAGAAATACCCCAACGCATTCGACACCTTGCATCGGCGCATGGGCTATCGCGTACGGCCTTCCTGGGTCTGGCAGCGCAAGCGCTACGGAACGAGCGAAATCATCCTCGGCATCGCCAACGACGGCGTGGCCGGCGTGCCCGGCATACTGCGCCTGTACGTGGAGAGCGAAGACCAGAAGGTGAGCATCGGCGGCGGCCTGGATGCCGGGCACCCCTATGGCGCGCGCATCCGCGAGGCGTCATTCGTTCTGCCCAAGGGGATGGAAGGCCAGAAGATGAATCTCCGGGCGGAGATCGAAACCAAAGGCGTCCGGCGCCCGGTGCGCTGGGCCTGCGCCCAACCCCTCAATCCGGACGGCACGTTCAGCATCACGCTCCGAAAGTTCGACGACCCCGGCTGGCGCAAAGGGATCTAGGCCTCAGGACGCCCAAGTCGGCACGGCGCGAGGATCTGCAGGCGATCCTCGCGCCCTCGAGACCTGCCCCGGAAAGGCGGCGCCTGGCTCCGCCACCCGCCACCGTGACGGTGGGTTCCCTTCCCCGCGGACCGTTGGCGGTTGCCAGGGACACGTTTAGACCGCAGCGCCGGACTTCACCGCCTCGATGTGACCCGACAGCCATCCCGCCACGCGTTCGAACGGGTCGAGGCCGAATGCGGCGGCAATACTGGGCCGCAGGTTGCTGTTGGCGTTGATGTTGGAACACCCGCTCGCCGTGCCGGCCTCCAGGTATTCGCTCGCCCCCACGTCGATCCCGGCGGCCGCCATGATGCGTTCTCCGGCAGCCACAGCTTCCGCCGGAACCTCCGGATAGGGATAGAACTCCACGGGCTTACGGACGGCCGACGGAACACCACACGGCCGCAGCCGCCCTCCGGGTTGCAAACCGGGGACGGGCACAGGTTGAATGAGCCGTAGCTGACCACCCGCATCGCGTACAGCAGCTTGCCGCCGAGAAACTCCATGCGGATAATGCCCCGATCCTCGTCGTGGGGGATGTATTCCTGCAGGAGCATCAGGTGGTCCGGCTCCCACAATTCTGGATTTTGCTCAAACAGGGCGTCCACTTCCTCCATGCTGTTGGCCAGGTGGATGCGCGCGCCGCTGCCTCCCTGCTCCGGCTTGACCAGCGCCGGGAATCCCACTTCGCCGGGCGGACCGCGCAACGCGTCCAGGCTATTGAAGGTGATGCTGCGGGGGTGCGGGATTCCCAAAGCCCTGAGCATGGAGACCTGCATCGTCTTGGACAGCTCGAAGGCAAAAACATCCGCTCCATTGAGAACCCTATCCGCGGCACCCCAGCGAGCGCATGAAAGACAATGCATACGGTACGGCACGGGTTGCGCCCCGCACATAAGCGCTGGGTGATGCCTGATTGAAATACAGCGGCGCCAGAGTGTCCTCCTCCGACGAAAACGCGGCGCTCTTGAGGTCCACCACCCCGAAATTCACCTTGCGGCGCCGGAGCGCGGAAAACAGCGGTTTCTGCCATTCGGGGTGTTCGTGGATGACCATCAGGTCATGCGGATAGTGCGGCACTGGGCTCTCCTTTACCTTGAGTCCGCAGGAGCGTTACAGATGAAGCAACAGGAAAGCAGATTTGCCGTCCCGGAGTTTTGCGTCCTCAAGAGTATACCGTTCGGCGCAAGGGCTCCGGTCGTTCAGGAAGGGAACCATGCGGGCAGCCGATGCCGCAATGTACCTCGACAAGAGGAGACGCTCCCGACTATCCCCTGCTGTATCAATAAGGTAGCGAAGTTCTGCGGATCACGATCCCCCTTCAAGGCATATTGCGCCCCCCGTCACCAGCGCTTCCGATCACGACGGGCGGCCTGCCGGGAATGACCCGCTTATCATCGAGGCCCCGGTTTGAGTCGGGAGACGAGCGTGCTCTGGACGGCTTCACGCGCGGCATACTTCCGGGGATCGGTCGCAAAGCTCTTCCTGCAAGTCTCGGCACAGAAGTAGTAGGTCTTGCCGCCATCCTGGACCTTCAGGGTACTCGGGGCGTTCCGGTCAACATTCATGCCACAGACCGGGTCCTTCGCGGCGGCGGTTTGCTCGGCCATGGAGGCTGGCGCCATCGCCCCGAGCCGCAGGTGGCTCTCGGAGTCGAGAAGGAAGTTGCCCTCGACCACGACGCGTTCGCCGTCCGCGAGGCCCTCGGTGATCTCGACGCTATCCCCGAAACGAGCACCGGTGTGCACCCTTCTCGGTTCAAAGACGCCGCTCGACGTTTCCACGAACACCGTCTTTTTCATGCCGGTGTCAAGCACCGCCTCCGAAGGCACCATCAGGGCGGGCGTGGATTGAACCGAAAACTCCACGTCGACGAACATGTCGGGCTTCAACTGGTAATCAGGGTTCTCCGTCTCCAGCCGGACATTCAACGTCCGGCTGGCTGCATCGAATTGCGGCAAAGTCTCACTCACGCGGGCTTGGAGGGTCTTCCCTGCACCCCGGTGGCTGACCGTCACGATTTTGCCCGGCGGTAGGTGTTTGGCCTCTTTCTCGTAAGTGTCAGTGAGAATCCAAATCCGGCTGAGGTCCGCCAGGCGATACCACTCGTAGCCTTTGTCGAACCTCTGGCCGGGTGAAATGATTGCGGCTGAGGATGAACCCGGCGGACGGGGCCGTGATCTGAATGCTTTCCGTGTAGATGCGTGTTTTGGCCAGCTCCTCGATCTGGAGTTCGCCCATTCCAAGATTGCGCAGAGTATCCTGGTATTGAGCCAGGTTCAGCTTGGTGAGGTTGATCTGCTCGGGCGGTTCCTTCGGGTTCGCCTTGAAACGCACCATCGAGCCGAGCGCAAAGATATACGCCTGTTGTGCGGACAGGAACTCCGGGCTGTAAAACGTCGCCAGCACCTCGTTTTTCGCTACCAGGCTGCCGGGTGCGACCGGCGGGACGTCCTGGATCCAGCCGTCGACGGCCGAGATAAGCCTGTACACCCTGGTCACGTCGACCGCCACCCGACCCAAAACCCTCAGCACCTGGGTCGCATCGGTCTTGTCTACCGTTCCGATCCGCACGCCGATCAACTGCTGCCGTTCGGGGCTGATTCTGACCGTTCCGGCAGGAGACACTGCTCAGGGTCCTCCTCATCGGCATCGGCTGCTGTCAGCACCGTGGAGGCTGGATGGTCGCGATTTCCGGCCGGCTGCTCCAGGACCAGCCAGAAAAGATGCGCCGATGCCGAGAACGAAGAAAAGGCTACAGTAAAATAAAGATTTCACACCTTTCGTTCTCCCGTTTTTACCCGTTTACACACGCTCCTCTCCTCACACCTTGTCGCGCCCCCTGATAGTGCAACCTGTTGAAGAAGCCCCGCCGAAGTGCGGGGCTTTCTCCTAAACCGAGCCGCTTGGCTTCTGCCTTACTTGACAACCAGGGGTCGCATCATGTCGTGTTCCTCGTGCTCGAGGATATGGCAGTGCCAGACGTACTCGTTGAACCGCGAGTCCTCGGGCTCGGCGGGCGTACGGTATGGTTTTCCCGTTTGCCGTTTTGATCGGAGGAACCACAAACTTCATGATGACCCGCGTCACCTCCCCGGGTGCATCTGCACCGTTTCCTTCCAGCCGAGCTCGGTCGGCTCCGGTGGACGCGGCAGGTCCGGAGAACTGTCGTCGCTGTGTCGCCGGTCGAACTGCTGCCGGTTGAGGACCTGGACGTTCACCAGGTGGAAGTGCATCGGGTGGGTGTCGGCGGTGAGGTTGAAGATCTCCCAAATTTCGGTGTCCCCGTCGTGGACCGCCTCTCGGTGGGGGAGTCGCTCATAGGTCGGCCGAACCTGCTCGGTGTTACCGCGGACGTTCGTCCACCATCTGCGCTCAGGCGGCCGTAGGCGTCGAAGGTCTCGTTGAGCGTGAGGAACACGCTGTCCGGTGGTGGTCCTTTGTCGCTGATGCCAGGATAGCGGATCGATGCCGGCCGTCAGGTCGGTGCGTTGCGTCGATCGCGCAGCGGGAGGTCCGCGATGCCGTCGCCGGGACCACATCGAACCGCATCAGGATGCGTGATGTTGAGGCCGAAGCCATGGTGAGCGGTGTTGGCCGGTTGCCTATCTGCGGGTGTCCGGACTGATTCCAGCCGCAGGAAGAAGTCGTTGCGGGGTCGCCGCCGGGGAATGGGGCGGGCGCATCGTTGTAGAGGATGATGGCTGTTCCCCAACCCGCTGAAGTCGACGAGAACGTCCGCCGCGCCCAGCGCTACCCAGCGATTTCCGGCTCCGGACGGTCGATGGTGCCCTCGCCGGGTTTGCGCGCCAGGCAAGTTCGACGTGAGGTTGATGCTCACCAGCACCGGGACTTGCCAGGAACCCGGCCTCGGTCCCGAGGAGCACCAGTTCGGCGTGCGCCGGCGGCGGCGTTGCCGAAGGCGCGTTGCTCGGATGCCGTCGCCATTCAGCGTGATCCCGTCGGGACTCCGTCGGCCACGTAAAGCTGCAGGTTCAGGAAGCGGGCGTTGCAGGCGTTGAGGATGCGCAGGCGGTAGCGTCGCGCCTCGACCGTCACCTTGGGAAGAACGTGCCGTTGACCAGCATCGTGTCGCCGAACATCTCAGGGATGCACGACGGATTGGGCAGCGGATCCCGCGCCGATCCGATTCCACCGGTTCTGCTCGTAGATGTGGGATACCAGAGGCTCCCCGGCGTCGTGGGCTCGCGCTGACGATTCACCCAGTGCGGATCCGCGGTGATGTTGCGCCCACGAAGACCTTGTCCTGGATGACGAGCGGGATCTCGTTGCCGCCCGCCTCGATGAAGTCGGGAAGGCCATGGTTGCACGAGGCCCGCTCGAAATTGTCCCGAATGATGTAGGCGGAGGCGATCCCGGCATAGGCATTGATACGCGTGATGCCGAAGGCGTGGTCGTGGTACCACAGAACCGTGCGCTCTGGTTGTTGGGGTAGTAGTACTCGGCCGCGTTCTTCGGGGCCGTTGGATTGAGGACCTGGTTGTTCAGGAAGCTCAGGCCGTGGTTCCCGTTGGGCGCCCACCAGTCGAAAGGCCCGCCGTCGCTGATCCAGGGGACGAGGCCGCCGTGGATGTGCACCGCTGTCCGGTTCTGCGCCTGGTTCGCGCCCGGAAGGGTAACGCTCGACCGGAGGGTGTGCTCGCTTCGTGACGAAGCTCGTTGTTGAACGTGATCTGGACCGGCTGACCTTCTGGGCCACGATGATGCCGCCAGGTGCCTCTGAGGCTGAGTCCCGCCCCCAGGGGACAGCCTGGTGGTAACCCCACAGGGTCGTCGGGCCAAGACTCGGGCACACGCCCGGATCCTGGTACTGCGGCGACGCTGATCGAGTAGTGGGTGACTCCCGTGACGGGGGCCGCGAAGAATCAGGGGCGGCGACCGGTATCCCGCCGGGGCCTACGCCGCGCAGCGTCGTTCCGAAGAGCGGTATGCGCGGGCTTTGATAGAAGGCATTGGCGCTGCGCAGGGTCGCCTTGTAAGCAAGAATTCCCGCTGCCCCTATGGCGGTGCTCTCAACGATCTGGCGTCGTGTGTATCTCATATATTAGTTCCCGTTAAATCTTCTCTAGCCCGACGGATGCCGGAGGCGAAGTTATGTGAGCCCATTCACGATGGGGATAAAACCGCGACATGCGACGCGCATATACGCTGGAAAACCCCTTATCCATTTGCCGCCAAGCACCACACGGAAAGCAATGCGCCAAACACTCAATTCCGCGTCATAGGAATACCTACTTATGGACTCGTCGGCGCTAATGAATTGGGGGACAAACGGGCTACCGTCAGTGAGACTATTCACGGACTCGATCACGGCATCGTTGCAGTCGGTGTCAGCCACCGTATTCGTTATCAGGCCGATAAAAATAATAGAACCCTAATTGTCACTCTCGATGTCCTCGCGCCAAATATATCTGACTCGTCCATTGCCCACCGCCTAACATGAATTCACTTGGCGTCGGGAAGAAACGCGGATTTCCTATTCGCTATGAAGGTCGGTGCAGTAGCACCCTACCGCAGGTACTGCGTACTCGATCACATTCCGACGGTTGACGGCCGATTTGCGTCAATGAGGAGGTTACGATGTCCGTGCCACAAGTGCAGATGAGGGCGGTGTGGTGGTGTTGCCTCGTGGGTATCGCCTTAGTCCTGGCATTTGCGACGGCTCCGAAGGCTGAAGCTCAGGTCCTGTACGGTCCGATCGTGGAGACGTGAAGGACGCCTCAGGCGCGTCCATTCCGGGTACGACGGTCGTGGTCAGCAACAAGGGCACCAACATGACCCGTGAGGTGGTCACTGATGGAGCAGGGGCACTTTACGTCGCGGATCTCCCCACCGGGACTTACAGCGTCAAGGTCACCCAGCAGGGATTCAAGACGTTCGAACAGTCCGCAGGTGATCGGTCTCGGATAAACACGTGAGCCGTGTGAACGTGACGCTCGAGGTCGGTGCCGCAGATGAACAGGTCACGGTAAATGCGGAGCCGCCGAGATGCAGACCGAAACGTCCGAGGTTGCAGTAGGTGTCGTGGCGTCCGATCTGCAAAACCTGCCTGTTGCGCTGGGAGGAGCTATCGGCAGGTTTACCAGATGTGCCCGGTTTTTCGCCGCCACAGAATTCGCATTCCATCCCGACCAACCCTTCGCGTTCACTCAGCGATCTGGTGG
>CAVZBT010000011.1:0-216452 GCA_963773605.1 uncultured Acidobacteriota bacterium | reverse complement strand
CGACGGGAGTTGAAATCCAGTTCCTCCTGCCGGTCGTCAGCGCGCCGTTCCGGCTTATCTTCGCCTACAATCCCCAGATCTTTCAGGGCGTTGTCAACGTCGGGACCGTGCCGATCTACGCGCGAGAGGCGCGCAGGGATATCAAGTTCACTATAGGGCGCAGTTTCTAAATCCTTTTTGCCTCCAAGCCCCGGATATAGTACATTTCTAGCTTTTTGGGAACTGTCATCCGCCTATCGTGCAAGCGGATGTCCGGCCGACGCCCGATCATGCTAAAGGAGAGCAGCTCGATGAAGCGAATGATACTGACCATTATTTCCGCCGTGTTGTCGGTGCCGGTGCTGGCCACGGCACAGGCCACGGCACAGGCCCCGGCGGCCCCCGCAGCCCCCGCCGCACCCGCCGTCATCGGCCCGGCGAAAATCGCCTGGTTGAACCTGGAGCAGGCCATCTTCAATTGCGACGAAGGGAAACGCGAGTTCAGCCGAGGTGCAGAAGTTCGTAGACAAGAAGAACTCGGAGCTCGAAGCGCTCCGAAAGGAGACGGAAACCCTCAGGAATCAGCTGCAGGTGCAGGGTTCGAAGCTGACCGACGAGGCGCGCGCCGATCTCGAGGAGCAGATCGAGGCGAAGGACACCCAGCTGCAGCGCTTCCAGCAGGACACCCAGAAAGAGATCGACGGCCGCCGCGTGCGGGCGACCAATTACATCGGCCGGAAGATGCTTCCGGTGATCGAGAAACTATCGAAGGAAAAAGGGCTGAGCGCCGTCGTCTACATCAACCCGTCGCGCGATGCTTGGATCGATCCCTCGCTCATCATCACGGAAGAGGTGGTGAGAGGGTACAACCAGGCGTACCCGGCAGGCGCGGCCAAGCCTGCGGCAGCACCCGCTCCGCCGAAGAAACCCTGAGGATCGTCTGAACTTAAACCGGGGGATGGTGACCGCCATCCCCTTTCTTGCGCGTCGTTCCCCTCCGCACTCGCCGAGGAGTATGGAAAACGCTTACCCGATTCAGGCAATAGGGGACATCCTCAGGGTGCTGCCCCACCGCTATCCTTTTCTGCTTGTCGACAGAATTCTCGAATCGGACGGTGCCACCAGAATGGTGGGACTAAAGAACGTCTCCATAAATGAGCCCTTCTTCCAGGGGCACTTCCCCCAGCAGCCGGTCATGCCGGGCGTGCTGGTTGTGGAAGCGCTCGCTCAGGTGGGCGTCATTCTCCTCTTCGGCGGCGATGAAGCCCGTAGCTCGAAGCTGGTTTACTTCTCCGGTATTGACCGCTGCCGCTTTCGCCAGCCCGTCATCCCCGGGGACCAACTCCGGCTCGAGGTAACCGTCCTGAAGCAACGCGGGCGGTTCTTCAAGATGAGAGGAGAAGCTCTCGTCAACGGTGCTCTCGTCGCAGAAGCCGAACTCTCCTGTGCGGTAGTCGAGCGCGACTGAACCCGGGACAGCGCTCAAGGCGTCAGGCCTGGAGCCCGAACCTGGGCCTTGAGCACGCAATGGGCATCCATCCTACAGCCATCGTCGACGTTTCGGCCGAGATTGCCAAGTCGGCCGAGATCGGTCCGTACTGCATCGTCGGCAAGTCCGTCCGGATCGGGGAAAACACCGTTCTGGACGCCCACGTCACCGTCAGCCTCTGGACGTCCATCGGGGACAACTGCAGATTCTACAGTCACTGCGCCGTTGGGGGCGACCCGCAGGATCTGAAATACCGGGGCGAACCCACTCACCTGCGGATCGGCAGCCACAACGTATTCCGGGAATTCGTCACCCTGAACCGCGGCACCGCCGGCGGAGGCGGGACCTCGAGCATCGGCGACCGCAACCTCTTCATGGCCTACAGTCACGTCGCCCACGACTGCCACATCGGCAGCGACGTAATCATGGCCAACGCCGCCACACTCGCCGGGCACGTGGAAGTGGCCGACTGCTCGACCGTCGGCGCCTTCTCGGCTGTCCACCAGTTCTGCCGCGTGGGGCCGCACGCGTTCATCGGCGGCTTTTCCGTCGTGACGCGCGACGCGCTTCCCTACATCAAAACAGTCGGGGAGCGGAACCAGGCGAAGATCTACGGCATCAACACGGTGGGCTTGCAGCGGCGGGGGCTCCCCGAAACATCGATCGAACAGCTGAAGCACGCGTATCGCATCCTGTTCCGTTCTCAGCTGAACACGAGCGATGCCCTCGCACGGGTCCGCGAGCAACAGTGGACGGCTCCGGAAGTGGCGGTGCTGACCGGCTTCATCGAAAACTCCGAACGCGGTTTTATTCGCTAGCGTGTGCGCATGCCCGACCCTGAGAAATATGGCCTGATCGCGGGAAACGGACGGTTCCCTTTCCTGGTCGTGGAGTCGGCGCACCGGCAGGGCATCGATCTGGTGGTGGCGGCCATCAGGGAAGAGACCTCCCCGGAAATTGAGGCCTGCGGTTTCCCCGTCCAGTGGCTGGGGCTCGGTCAACTGGGAAAACTCGTCAGCCTGTTCAAGAAAGCGGGCGTGACCAAGGCCATTATGGCGGGCCAGGTCAAGCACGTGCAGATCTTCAGCTCCTCGCTGCCGGATCTGACCATGATCCGGATGCTGGCGGGCCTGAAGCAGAAAAACACCGATGCCCTCATCGGCGGGGTGGCCCGCGTGCTGGAGCGGGAAGGGATCACGCTGGTAAGCTCAACCGCGCTGCTGGCCCCGTACATGGCCGTCCTGGGAGTGCTGACGCGGCGGGGGCTGAGCCCCCGGGAACAGGCCGACGTCGACTTCGGCAGACCCATCGCGCACAAGATCGCCCTGATGGATATCGGCCAGACCATAGTCGTGCGCGACAGGGCGGTGGTTGCCGTCGAGGCCATGGAAGGAACCGACGCGGTGATCCTCCGCGCCGGCGGGCTGGTGCACAACAAGCATTTGTCGGTCATCAAGGTGGGCAAGCCGAAACAGGACATGCGGTTCGATGTGCCGGTGGTCGGGGTCCCCACGATCGAGAACATGGTGCAAGCGGGAGCGACGGCGCTGGTCGTGGACGCGCGCCGCACCCTGATGCTGGACCTCGAGGACCTCGTCCGCCTGGCGGACGAGAACTCAATAGCCGTGGTCGCCCTCGAGCCGCTCGATTAAGAGCCGTAGCGTCAGGCCGTATTCAAGCCTTCGAGGTGGATTCCAGAAGCTCACCTCAAAGACTCGAGGGCTCGAAGAACCTCGAAAGCCCTCTTTGCAATGACGACGGAGAAACAGGTGGGGAAGATGCGGGTGGGAGTGGTTGGAGTTGGGGCCCTGGGGCAGCACCATGCGCGAGTGTATTCAACGCTGCCGGGGGTGGAACTGGTCGGGGTGGCCGACCCGCTGCCCGGACGCGCCGCCGAAATCGCGGCCCCGCTTGGCACCCGCGCCTTCACCGACTTTCGCGAGTTGCTCGGCGCGGTGGATGCGGTCAGCGTGGCGACCCCCACCACTCTACACGCCTCCATAGGAGAGGCTTTCCTGGAAGCGGGCGCGCACGTGCTCGTCGAGAAGCCGATCAGCCACACCCTCCAGGACGCCGACAGGCTGATCGCCGCCGCGGCGCGGAACGGACGCGCGCTCCAGGTCGGGCACCTGGAGCGTTTTAACCCGGGCGTGCGCGCCCTGCGGGATCTCGTGCGCAGGCCCCGGTTTTTCGAAGCCCACAGGATGGGGTTGTTTGCTCCGCGGAGCCTCGATATCGATGTCATCCTGGATCTCATGATCCACGATTTGGACATTATCTCGCTGCTCGTCCCCTCCGAACCCGTCCGGGTCAGCGCCGTGGGAATTGCCATCCTGACCAGGCGGATCGACATCGCCAACGCACGCATCGAGTTCGAGGACGGCTGCGTCGCGAATGTCACCGCCAGCCGCGTGTCGACGGAAAAAATCCGCAAACTGCGCCTCTTCCAGGCGCAACAGTACCTCTCGTTGGACTACACGCGGCAGGATGTCGCGGTTTTCAGCCTGAACCCGGGGCCGGGGGGGTCGGGCATACCCCAGATCGCCAGCCGGACGATCGACCCGCCGCGCCGCGAACCGCTCCTCGACGAGTTGCAGGCCTTTGTCGAGGCGGCCTCAGGCCGGCGGCAAATCGAGTGCTCCGGGGAGGAAGGTCGCAAGGCGCTGGGGCTGGCACTGCGGGTGTTGGAGCAGGCGGAGCGGGCTCAGGCACTCGAATTCAACCTGCGTTAGCGTTATAATTCAGGGGGTTCAGGTTGTTACGCGCGGAATTCCATGTTTGACTTCGCAATTTCCCAGCAACGGAGGCATCGCCCTACCAAGCGGATAATGCTGGCTTGGGCGCTCAGCTGCGCCGCCCATCTGGGCGCCGTGCTTCTGCTGATCGCGTACCCCGGATTGTTGATGCCGGGGTTGAACCGTTGGCTCCGTCACCCGATCGTGATCGGCCACGGCCCGTCGGACGATGAGTGGCGCACCGTCGCCTTTGTCGGCAAAGGCGGCATGCGCGAGCCCTCGGCGGAGACGCTCAGGAGCAACACCTACGACTGGGAAGCGGACGCCGCAGCCAAGGCGCCGCCCATCCGGCTGCGCTGGGGCAACGAACTGAATACGGACGACCCGGCACAGGCAAAGCCCCCGGCCGCCGTCCGCCCGGTCCCTGGCCTGCAGGAACCCAAACCGGTGCCGCCGGAACAACGCGCCGACACACAGCCTCCTTCCCCCGGACCCGGGCAGGCGGACGGCTCGCCGTCGGGACCCACACAAGGCGGCGACAGCGCGGGGGGAGGCGCCAAGTCGCCGACGATCTACCTGCCCGCCCCGGAATCCAGGCCGCCGGAACCGCCCAAGGCTGCCGAGACCGGTACTGCACCCCGGACCATACCGAACTCCATCCCACCGCCTTCTCCGCCGGCCGCGACCCCGCCGGCCGTTAAACCCGCGACCGCGCAGGCACAAACCCCAGCGGCCCCCGCGCCGCAAGTATTCGAAAACGAGCAAAAAGCCATCCGCCGCGACGGGAGCGGTCTTTTCGATACGAAGGGATTCCCGCTGGGCGAATACGCCAATGTGATCATCGAGCGCATCAAGGGGAACTGGTACATCCCTTCGAACCTCAAGAGCTCACAAGGCCGCACGACAGTGATCTTCTTCATCGGCAAGGATGGCCGGTACACGAACGCACACATCGTAACCTCCTCGGGCAGCACGTCGCTGGACCTGGCGGCGCTGAACGCGGTGCTCGTGTCCAATCCCTTTCCGCCGCTGCCGAACGGCTTTCCCGGGGAGCAGGTGGGCGCAAAATTCGTGTTTTCCTACAACGAGCGCCCGTAGCTCCCAGCGGCCGTTCCGGGCAAGCAGGCCATGAATGCGGTGATGACAAGCACCCCTCCCTCGCCGGGAATCCCACAACTCAAGCGTCGCTACCCAATCGGCGCCAGGCTTTGCGCCCTGATTGTGCTCGGCGCGCTTCTCGCGGCCTGCGGGCACAAGGCCCAAGTCCGCGTCCCGGGCCGCCCCCCCACAACCAGGCAGACGCCTGCGCCCACGACTCGAACAACCGGAGCGCCGCCGGCAACGGCTACGGTCATCCCCAGACCCGCAGCGCCCCAGCCGCCGCCGACGTCCCCGGGGCCGTCGGCGGTACCTGCGCCGGAGCCGATCGCGCCATCCGTGACCGGCCCCTCGATACGAATCGGGCTCTACACGTCGGCGACCGACATAAAGATCAGCTCCGGGACGGAGTTCTACCTGGTCGAAAAGATCCCCGAGTCGCCCCGGCACATCGTGCCGGGTGAGATCCAGGTTCGGGTCGAGCGCGAGGGGCAAGGGCAGGACCTGTACCGCATCCAGGTGGCAGCCCTGTCCAGGAGCGATACGGCCGAGGAATTACGGCGGACCGTCTCCGCAAAGTTCGGCCTACCTGCCGTGGTGCGCGATACACCGACGGGGCTGACCCGCCAGGTCAGGGTGGGTGAGTTCGAAACCCGCGAGGAAGCCCAGGACTTCCTTTCGACGGTGCGCGAAGCGGGCTATGCCGACGCCATCGTCGTGCGCGACACCTCGACCCGCGGCAGCGGCGATCCGACTCTCGCGCTGAGAGGGCCGGACCGGCTGTTCCGCGTGAGTGCCGTCGGCTTCCTGTTTATCCCGGCCCCTGGCACAGACTTCCTCCGGCTGGATGGGAAACCGTACCGCGGTGTTTTCGATGTCTCCCTGAACCGGAACGGCCGCATCACGGTCGTGAACCAGGTTGGGGTCGAGGAATACCTGTTCGGGGTGGTCCCGTCCGAAATCAGCCCCGCTCAGTATCCCGGGTTCGCCGCCCTGGCCGCTCAAGCGGTGGCGGCGCGCACCTACGCGCTCAAGAATATGGGCCGGTTCCGAGCCGAAGGCTTCGACCTCACGGCCGATGTGCGGACGCAGGTCTACGGCGGTGTGGCCGCGGAGAGACAACCCACCAGCGAGGCTGTCCAGAAGACGGCGGGGTTGAGCCTCTACTACGACGGCAACCTGATCGATGCGATGTACATGTCGACCTGCGGCGGCAGGACCGAGGACTTCTCGAACGTGTTCGACACCGCGCCGGTGCCCTATCTGCGCAGCGTCACCTGCGCCATGGAAAGTGGCGCGGCCTCCGACGCGGACGCGCGCATTTCGGGAAGAAACCGCCTCCCCGGGTTATTCCCCTCCGACGACGGCGGCATCGCCAATCGAGACATCGAACTCGCCGTCGTGCTGGGGATCGCCGAACCGGCGGCCCTGTCGGCCGAATTCCTGAGCGCCCCCGTTCGTGCCGAGGAGGCGCGCGCGTGGACGGAACGCGCGCGCAACGCCGCCGCGGCCAACTCGGGGACCGGGCCCGGAACCCGTGACGACGACGCTTGGGGCACGCGCGCCGGATTCGTGCGGCACGCGGCGGAAGCGTTTTTTGGCGCAGCCGAGATCGAACGGAGGATTTCCCCTGCCGACGCGGAGTATTTCGTCGGCAACCTCAAGGACGGCAGCGACGTGCCGGCGGCGGCGCGCCGGCCGCTCGCATACCTGATCCAGGCGCAGCTCTGGCGCCCATACCCCGACAACACAGCGCGCGCGGCCGAACGCCTGCGCCGCGCCGACGCCCTGTCCTGGCTCACGCGCTGGGTCGAGTCCGTCCGCCCCGAACTGCTGCGCACCGGAGTGTTCGGCTCGACGGCCCCGGCCGGAGAGGACGCCGTCGCCCGAATCGTGATCAAGGGCGGCGGGAGGAGCTACGACACGGCACTGGCCCCCGATGTTCGCCTCTTCAGGATCGCCGCGGGGCGAAGCACGCCCGTGGAGGCCCTGAATGTGATCGGCAACGAACGCATCCGTTACCACCTCGGTGCGGCCGGATCCATTGATTTTTTGGAAATCGAGCTCAACAGCACCGGAGCGTCGAGCGATCGTTTTTCGCCGGTCGCAAGCTGGCAGACGACGTTGGCGCGCTCGGCAGTCGCCGAAAAACTCCGCGGCCTGGCCGACAGCATCGGGGAACTGAAAGATCTTCGCCCCGCGCGCCTCGGCAACTCGGGCCGAGTGGTCCAGATCCTTCTCGTGGGCAGCCGCGGCTCCATGACCCTGAACGGTTACCGGTTCCGAAACGCACTCGGCCTCCGGGACACGTTGTTTACCATCTCGCGCGAGGTGAATCCCGCGGGCAACGTCGACCGCTTCATGTTCAACGGCCGGGGATGGGGTCACGGGGTCGGCATGTGCCAGGTGGGAGCCTTCGGCATGGCACGCTCCGGGCGGAGCTTCGAGGAGATCCTCAAAACCTACTATCAGGGAGTGGAACTCCGCAAGGCCTACTAGCGGCGTGGAGGGCGGTGGCTCGACGCCGCAAACCGCGGAAGGTGCTGACGAGGCAGCGCACTCCAGAACCGAAGGTCGAGCAGCCGTCTTTGCCCGTCATGGACCGACGCCAATCACAGATCCTCGGCATCCTCGCCCTGGCAGCCCTGCTGTTCTGCCTGGCCTGCATCCGCTACTACCTGAGGCTGGGATAAGCCATGGCGTTCGAACCTTATCCTGCATTGGCCGTCCTCGGGCCGACCGGCTCCGGGAAGTCGGCGCTTGCACTCGCGCTGGCCTTGCGCTTTTCGGGCGAAATCGTCAATTGCGACGCACTCCAGATGTACATCGGGATGGACATCGGCACGGCAAAACCGCCCGCGTCCGACCGGCACATCGTGCCTCACCATCTGTTGGACGTGCGGCAGCCCGACCGGCCTTTCTCGGCCGGAGAGTACCAAGCCCTCGGCCGTGCGGCCCTGGCCGACATCCGGTCGCGGAACCGATTGGCATTGGTGACTGGAGGCACCGGGTTCTATTACCGGGCCCTCACTCAGGGTTTGTTCGAAGGGCCGGGGAGATCCGAGAAATGGAGAGTGCGGCTGCGCGGCATCGTCAGGCGAGGGGGAACCTCGAGGCTCTACCATGCCCTGGCACGCATCGACCCGGTGGCGGCAGGCCGCATCGCTCCCGCGGATACGGACCGGATCCTCCGCTCGTATGAAGTGTATCTCTCAACCGGCAAGCCGATAACCTGGTGGCGGGCCCGGCCCTCCCCCGCCCTGTCCGGGTTTGCCTGGCTGAAACTGGGCATCGCCTGGCCGCGGCCCGTCCTGTACGCGCGCATCGATGCGCGTGTGGGCGCGATGTTCGATGCCGGACTGGTCGCTGAGGTCGAGTCCCTGCTGCGGAACTACCCCCGCGATAGTCACGCGTTCAAAGCGATCGGCTACCGGCAGGCTGCGGAGTACCTCGAAGGGAGGATCGGACTGGAGCAGGCCATAGAAGAGACGCGCCGCGAGAGCCGGCGTTACGCCAAGCGCCAACTCACCTGGTTCCGGGCCGACCCGGAGCTGCACTGGCTCGATGCCGACTCCGGCGCGGACCTTCCCGCGGCAGCCGGCGCGCTGGTCGAAGCCTTTGTGGCGGAGCGCCGCCCAGGGGCGAGCCGAAGCTGACGTGCAACTGCTCCCCTTGTATTCCCCCTCTCGACCCGCTTCCCCGGGCCGCGCCCTGCATCCCCCGTAATTGCACGGCCTGTGCCACAGTCACGGACCCCGCTCGAGTTGCCGATAAACCTGGGGTTGAGTGCACTTTAGCGGGGATTCAGCAGCCAAAGGTGCCCCGGAGGGTGAAAGAAAGTGATCCGAGACGCTCACTTTCTGCGGCTGTATTCAACCGGCGTCTGCGACCTTTGCGCCGGAGTCGGAACCGGAATCGGAGAACGCTGCGGGCAACCTGACCGGATCGCGCCCTGAGGCGATAATAACTCGGGCGGCGCTGCGAAATAGCTCCTTCCCGAGTGGCGCCTGGGTGCCTGGAAGGCCGCGGTGAGTTCTTGAGTTTCTTACGACCTGCAACCCCGCATTCACATTCAAGCTCCGTTATAATGTCGTTTCACCAGGCCCAGGAGAGCAAGATGGAATTTGAACCGGTGATCGGACTCGAGGTTCACGCGCAACTGCTGACGCGCAGCAAGCTGTTCTGCGGCTGCAGCACCCGGTTCGGCGCGGCCGCCCAACGCCCACACCTGTCCCGTGTGCCTCGGGCTGCCGGGCGCGCTGCCGGTTCTGAACCGCGAGGCGGTGGTCGATGGCGACCCGCGCCGCCCTGGCGCTCGGCTGCCGCGTGAATGCGATGTCCATCTTCGCGCGAAAAAACTACTTCTACCCGGACCTGCCGAAGGGGTACCAGATTTCGCAGTTCGACCTCCCGTTGGGGGAGTGCGGCCGCGTCACCGTCCTCTCCGGGGACCGGGCAGAAGGGGGAAGGATCGTCAACCGCCGCGAGAAAGCCTTCGGCATCACACGACTGCACATGGAGGAGGACGCCGGGAAATCGATCCACGAGGGGCTGCCCGACACCGACTCCAAGAGCTACGTCAACCTCAACCGCAGCGGTGTTCCCCTCATCGAGATCGTCAGCGAACCCGACTTCCGCAGCAGCCAGGAAGCCTACGATTACGTGAGCCACCTGCGCAAGACACTGCTCTACCTCGGGCGTGTGCGACGGCAACATGGAGGAAGGGAGCCTCCGCTGCGACGCCAACGTGTCGGTGCGGCCAAGGGGAACCCCCCAGTTCGGCACCAAGGTGGAAATCAAGAACCTGAACTCCTTCCGCTTCCTGCAGAAGGCGCTCGACTACGAAATCGAGCGCCAGGCGCGCGCGCGCGCGGACGGCGAGCGGGTCGTGCAGGAAACTCGCCTCTGGGACGACGCCCGGGGGTGCACGTTCACGATGCGCAGCAAGGAGGAGGCCCACGACTACCGCTACTTCCCGGAACCGGACCTGCCGCCGCTGCAGCTCGACCCTGCGTGGATTTCCGAACTGGCGGGCACGCTCCCGGAACTCCCGCAGGCGATGCTGCGGCGGTTCATGTCCGCCTATGGGCTCGCCGACGACGACGCCCTCCTGCTGACCGCCACGCGGGCCACGGCAGCGTATTTCGAGGAAACATCCCGGCTATCCGAAAATCCGCGCGCCGCGGCAAACTGGATCATGGGCGACCTGACCTATGCGCTCAAGAACGTCGGCGCAGAGACATCGAAGACTGCCCCGTGAGAGCCGCACACCTGGCCGGTCTCATCCGGATGGTCGACTCGGGCGAGATCTCGGGCAAGATCGCCAAGACGGTTTTCGAGGCGATGCTTGCGAGCGGGGAGGAACCGGGGGAGGCGCTGCGCCGGCTCGGACTGGTCCAGGTCAGCGACGAGGCGAGCCTCTCGGCGGCCATAGACAAGGTCATCGCCGCGAATCCGAGGCAGTTGGCGGAATACCGATCCGGGAGGGAAAAGGTCCTCGGGTACTTCGTCGGTCAGGTGATGAAAGAGACCAAAGGGCAGGCCAATCCCGCCGTTCTCAACGACCTGCTGAAACGCAAACTGGCTCCATGAGAGGCCCTCGAAGACGCGTATGGGGAACACCGAATCCCGCCGCAGGGCGGCCCGAGCACGAGAAAGGCTGATCCGCTCGAAAGCCGTGCGCCTGCCCGCCGGGGAGCAGCCGCGCTTCGTGGCGGACGTCATGCTCGGGCGCCTGTCGAAATGGCTCCGCATCGCCGGCTTCGATGTGCTCTACTCCAACCGCTTTAACGACGACGAACTCGTGGCGCTGTCGCGCCGGGAGGACCGCCTGCTGCTTTCGCGCGACACCCGGCTGCTGGTGCGCAAGGTCGTCGACCGGTTCATCTTCCTCGAAAGCGAGGACATCCAGGAGCAAATCCGCCAGATCTTCCGCGTGACGGGCACCTCCAGCATCCCGGGCCTGCTCACCCGCTGCCTGTCGTGCAACGATCTCCTCGCGGAGGCTTCGCGTGAGTCGGTGCGCGATTCCGTCCCTCCTTTTGTGTTCGAAACCCAGAGCCGGTTCAAGCAGTGCCCCAGCTGCGACAAAGTCTACTGGGCGGGCACCCACCGGGCAGCGGTGCTGCGCCGGCTCGAAGGACTGCTGCATGACCTGGGATGAAGGAAGGCGGGCGTGGAGGGCCGCGCTCAGGGATGACTCCGAGCGCCGCCGATGCAGTAGAATCTCGCAAGCGGCGTCGAGGCACCGCACTCCCAAAGCGTCTCGCGCTCAATAATCGATGCCAAGGAGGACGGTTGCTGACCGACACCCAGCGTGACCAAGTGCTCAAATATGTGCGGTCGCTGAAGACCCGCACCTTCACCTTTCGCGACGTCGTGCGCCACCTCGACCTCGCCAGCGACGACCGCCGCGACCTTCAGCAGTTTCTCGACGAACTCGACCACCAGGAGATCATCCACCGCATCAAGCGGGGCCAGTACGCGCTCCCGGTGCGCGAAAACCTCGTGTCGGGCGCACTGATCGGCCACCGGGACGGATACGGCTTTGTCGTCCCCGACGACCGGACCGCTGTACCATCAGGACATCTTCATTCCCGGCCGCAACATGGGCGAGGCCATGCACGGGGACCGGGTCCTGATCAAAGTCGTCTCCCGGAAGAAACCGGTTCGCCGCGGGGCCCGTCGGCCGGCCGCCGGAGACGATAACGATCGCCTGGAGGGAACGGTCGTCAGGGTGCTCGAGCGCAAATCGCCCAGCATCGTAGGGCGGTTCTTCGAGCACCCCCGTTTCCCTTACGTGCAACCGCTCGAAGCACGGATGATCCACGACATCCGCATACCCCCGAACGCAACCAATGGGGCCAGGCACGGCCAGATCGTGGTTGTCGTCCTCACGGCGCCGCCGGGCAAGTACCAGGACCCGGAAGGCGAAGTGGCGGAAGTGCTCGGCTATTCCGGCGACCCGGGTATCGAGTACAAGATCGTCGAGCACAAGTTCCGGCTGCCCACCCGGTTCAGCCCCGAAGCCGAGCTCGAGGCAGAGAGAGTTCCCGGATCACGTCCTGGCCGACGAAATCGACGGCCGCGAGGATTTCAGGAGCGAAGTGGCGGTCACCATCGACGGCGAGACCGCCCGGGACTTCGACGACGCCATAACGCTGCGGCGCCTGCCGAACGGCCACTACCTGCTGGGCGTCCACATCGCGGACGTGTCGCACTACGTGCGCGACGGCGCGCCGCTCGACCGCGACGCGTACGAGCGCGGCACCTCGGTCTACTTCCCGGACCGCGCCATCCCGATGCTCCCGCCGAAACTCTCCAGCGGCATCTGCAGCCTGAACCCGGACGAGGACCGCCTGGTCTTCTCCGTGATCATGGCATTGGATACCGCGGGGAAACGTCGTCGACCGCAGGTTTGTCCAAGGGGTGCTGCGCAGCTCCGCCAGGATGACCTACACGTCCGTCGCACGCATCCTGATCGACCGCGACTCCGAAGAGATCCGGCGCTATGCCCCGCTCGTACCCTTGTTCGAGCAGATGCGGGAACTCTGCCTGATCCTGTCCGAGAAGAGATACGGTCGAGGGGCCGTCGACTTCGACCTCCCCGAAGCCGATATCCAACTCGACGAAGAAAGCGGCCGGGTGAAGAGCATTTTCCCAGCCGAGCGCAACATCGCCCACCGCATCATCGAGGAATTCATGCTGCAGGCCAACGAGACCGTGGCCGAGCGCCTGACCGAGTCCGGCGGCCCGGCCCTCTACCGGATTCACGAAAAGCCCGACCCCCAGAAGGTGGAGGAATTCGCCGAGTTCGCCCTGGCACTCGGGTATCCGCTCGAAAGCCACAAGGGCCAGTACCGGCCCAGGGATTTTCAGAAGTTTGTCGAGCGGCTCGAGGGCAAGCCCGAAGGACGATTCCTGGCCTACCTGATGCTGCGCTCGTTCATGCAGGCACGTTACTCGGAGGTCAACGTGGCGCATTTCGGCCTTGCGGCGCCGGAGTACACGCACTTCACGTCGCCGATCCGCCGTTACCCCGATCTGGTGGTGCACCGCCTTTTGAAAGAGTGTCTCAAGGAGCGGCCGGAAGGCGACTGGCAGGCCAGGATGACCATCCAGCTGCCCGGCATCGCCCTGCACACGTCGGCCCGGGAGCGCAACGCGGACGAGGCGGAGCGGGAGATCGAGAAGATCAAGAAGGTGGAGTTCATGGCGGACAAGGTGGGGGACGAGTTCGAAGCGATTGTCTTCTCCGTCATCCGGCAGGGCTTCTTCGTGGAGCTGCTCGATCACTTCGTCGAAGGGTTCGTCCCGGCGGCCACCCTCATCGACGACGAGTATGTGTACAAGGAAAAGACGCACTCGTTCGTGGGAGTAAAGGACCGCAGGCACCTCAAACTCGGCGCGCGAATCCGGGTGCGCCTCGACAACGCCGATCAGGACAACCGTCGGCTGACGTTCTCCACCGTATAGAACGCCCGGGCCAGCCCTTCCGCGAGCAGAGACTCCTGTGCGGGGAAGACCGTGCGCAAGTCGACCACAACCCTGTCGTCTTCGACCCGCACCACGATCGCCGGGTCCTGGGTCCTGAGGCGCGATTCGACTGCGCTCGCACCCAGCGCCGGGGACCGGAAAGCCAGGAGAGCGGTGTCAAGCTCAGTGGCCGGGCAGGATCCCCCGCCCACGACCGATTGCCCCACCAACTGCACGATCTCCGTGCCCGGGGGAAGCCGGGGCGCTACCCGGCGGGCGAAACGGCGGGCCCGGTCGCGAAGCCGGTCGACAGTCTCGGCGATCATGTGCAACACGGGAATGTCCTCGAGCGCGCGGCCCGTCCTGTAGCTCGCCAGCGTCGCCTCGAGCGCGCCATAGACGAGCTTGTCGACACGGTAGGTGCGCATGAGCGGGTTCTTACGGATGGGTTCGACCCAGCGGCGGGCGCCCGCGATGATCCCGGCCTGGGGCCCTCCCAGGAGCTTGTCGGCGCTGAAGCAGACCACGTCGACCCCTGCCTCGAGACTCGCGTGCGCAAGCGGCTCCTCCTCGATCCCGTAGGCCTTCAGGTCGACAAGGCAGCCGCTGCCGATATCTTCGACCAGCGGCACGCCGCGCCGCCGCGCCAGGGCGACCATCTCGTCGAGCCCGGGACGCGCGGTGAAGCCGCGGATCCGGTAATTGCTGGGGTGCACCCGAAGGAGCAGCGCCGTGTCGGCGGTGATGGCCTGCTCATAATCTCCGACCCTCGTCTTGTTGGTCGTTCCCACTTCCCGCAGCGACGGCCCCGCTGCGCGCCAGAATGTCCGGTATCCGGAAAGAGCCCCCGATCTCGACGAGTTCCCCGCTGGAGACCACGACTTCCCTGCCCACCGCAAGCGTGTTCAGGATGAGAAACACCGCCGCGGCATTGTTGTTGACGACCGTTGCCGCCTCGCAACCCAGCAATTCGCTGCAGGACGGGCTCGATCAGGACATCCCGCCGCGAGCGTGCGCCGGCGCCGAGGTCGAATTCGAGATTGGTGTAGTGGAGCCGATGCTGCCGATAAGGACTCCTGGGCCGCCCGCGACAGCGGCGCACGTCCGAGGTTCGTGTGCAGAATGACACCGGTGGCATTGACGACGGTCCGGAGCGCCGGGCGCAGCCTCGCCTGCAACCGTTCGTCCAGGGAAGAGTCAAGGCCCCCGCGATCGGTGGGCACCCCCGGCGCCCCGCTGCGGATGGCCGTCCGCACCTCGTCCAGCATCGCCTGGATCTCGGAAACGACGAACGACCGGCTGGTGCGCGCGATCCAGGCCGCGGCGCGAGGCTGCAGGAGCAGTTGGTCCACGGCGGGGATCTGCCGGAGCAAGTCGTGGTCCGAAGTCGAGGTCATGGACGCATTTCAACACAGCACGACAGGGGAGTCAACCGCCCGGCCCCACGCCGCGCGCGAGCAAAACCGTGTACGACGACGACCTGAACAACTTGGAAGACTGGCTCCGGCGGCTGAAGGTGGAGTACGACATCTACTTTAACGGCCACCGGAAGAAGCCTCCGGACGACCTCAGGATGCGCGTGGAAAAGGTCGTCAAGAAGCTGTCGGAGTGCGCCGACATGAGCTTTCAGCACCGCTTTCGGTATAACACCCTGATCGCCCGGTACTACCTCTTCCGCGATCTGTGGCGGCGGACCCAGCAGGATCGCGAGCAGAGCGACGACAGTGGAGACGAAGTGCTCTCGCAGCCTGCGGCGGGGGAGCCTCAGGGCGACCGCAAGATACACGTGTGCCTTACGGATCCATTGACGGAAAAAGAAAAGGTTCGGCAGCTGTACGAGGCCCTCCTGCGCATGAGGGGAATGCATGCGAAGGAGATGCAGAGCATTTCCTATTCCCAGTTCGCAACCTACATTACGGAAAAGACCCGGCACATCCGAGCCACATTCAGATGCTCGACCGTGATGTTTACAATTGCGCTGGAGGATAATGCGCTGAAAGTTCACCGCCAAAGCGGACAACAGCCGCTAACCCATCGACTCCTGGTGCGCTTCGAGCCTGACTACGTTCTCTGCCTGCGGTCCTCGAGGACCCATCTTCACGTCGAATTCGACCTGCTCACCCTCCCGGAGCGTCTTGTACCCTTTGTCCTGGATGGCACTGTAGTGGACAAAAACATCCGCTCCAGATTGCTGGGAAATAAAACCATACCCTTTGGTATTGTTGAACCACTTCACGGTGCCAGTAATTCTGGCCATGCTTCCCCTCCTGATTGCGAACCCCCCCGGAGTGATCCCAGATTGACGGGAAAACGGCGTGGGACTCCTGGCTATCCGCAACACTACTCATAGGAAATTTGAGGCCAGCCTAGTCGAGCCGATTTCAGCTTGTCAAGGACAAAAATAATCTTTTCACAAACTCGCCCCTTCGTATACTATCCTTTGCGATTCCCACGATTTAGCCACCAGGAGGGCCCCGTGATCGCTATCCGACGCGCGCTTGTAAGTGTTTCCGACAAAACCGGTCTGCTCGACCTGGCGGCTTACCTGAACAAGGTCGGGGCGGAAATCCTCTCCACGGGCGGAACAGCGCGGTTCCTGCGCGAATCGGGGGTCCCCGTCACCGACGTTTCCGACTACACGGGCTTCCCGGAGATGCTCGACGGCCGCGTCAAGACCCTGCACCCCAAGATCCACGGCGGTCTGCTCGGGCTGCGCGGACAAGGCGTCGCACCGCGAACAGATGCGCGCGCACGGCATCGAAAACATCGACATGGTCATCGTCAACCTCTACCCGTTCCGTGCCGCCGCTGCCCGCGCCGACGCCACGTTCGAGGAAGTCGTCGAGCAAATCGACATCGGCGGCCCGAGCATGGTCCGTTCGGCCGCCAAGAACCACGCCGCCGTGGCGGTGGTGACCGACCCGATGGACTACGGGTGGATCCTCAAGGAACTTGCATCCCACGGCGGCAGCCTGGGCCCGGCGACCCGGTTCATCCTTGCCCAGAAGGCATTCGCCCACACCGCCGCGTACGACGCGGCCATCGCGAACTACCTGTCGGAGCGCACCTGGTCGCCTGATGGGGTGGTGAAGTCCGGCAATGCCCTGCCCACGCTGGAGACGGTGGCGCTGGAGAAAATGCAGGACCTGCGCTACGGGGAAAACCCGCACCAGCGCGCAGCGCTCTACTCGAGGATCGGCTACCCGAAATCGGGCGTGGTCGCCGCCGACGTCCTGCACGGCAAGGAACTCAGCTACAACAACCTCGTCGACGCCGAAGCAGCCTGGAACCTCATCCTGGAGTTCGATCGGGCGGCGGTCGCGGTGATCAAGCACACCAACCCCAGCGGTGTGGCGCAGGCCGACACGATCGGGGACGCGTACGTCCTGGCCCGCGACTGCGACCCGGTGTCCGCTTTCGGTTCCGTCGTCGCGCTGAACCGCACCGTCGACGAGAAGGCCGCGACGGAAATCAACAGCACCTTCGTCGAGGTCGTGCTGGCGCCGGACTTCGCCCCGCCGGCGCTCGAAATACTGAAACAGAAGAAGAACATCCGGCTGCTGCGCATGCCTGACGTCACCACTCCCGTGGTGGAGATACGGCAGCTCGGCGGCGGCTTCCTCATGCAGGACAAGGACGCCTACCACGTGAAGGCGGAGGATCTGAAGGTAGTCACCCGGAGGGCCCCGACTGCCGACGAGGTGCAGGCGCTGCTATTCGGGTGGCGCGTGGTCAAGCACGTGAAATCGAACGCGATCGTGTTCAGCAGCTCCGAACGCACCCTGGGGATCGGCGCCGGGCAGATGAGCCGCGTCGATTCGGTAAAGTGGGGGGCGCAGCGGGCTCTGCTCCCGCTGCAGGGAAGTGCGATGGCCTCCGACGCCTTCTTCCCGTTCCCGGACGGGATAGAGATTGCCGCGGGCGTCGGCGTCCGTGCCATCATTCAACCCGGCGGATCCGTGCGGGACGCCGAGGCGATCGCCGCGGCCGACGCTCACGACATCGCCATGGTCTTCACCGGCATCCGCCATTTTCGTCACTGAATCCAGCAGGTGGGCCGCGGCGTCTCGACGCGGCCCGGAATTCGCTCAACCGGTGGATGGCTCGATGGCTCTCGGTCGTAGCTCCTTGGAGATTGGGCGGGCCGAGCCCGCCGAATCCCCTGCCGTCGCCAGGCTGTATCACCGGCACGAGAAGTACTTCCCGGTCGTGACATTCGCAGCCGGCTTCGCCTGGGACTCGCTCACCCTCACACGCATCGACCGGCTCTCGGACAACCTGATCCTCCTCGGATATCTGCTCGCCCTGGGCGCGATGATCGTCTTTACGCTGCGCAGACAGGCGGGGCTCCTGCAGAACCGCTGGATCGTACGGGTGGAACCGCACTTCCTATGGGCGATGCAGTTCCTGCTGGGCGGGTTGCTGTCGAGCTATGTCGTCTTCTACTTCAAGAGCGTATCCTGGAGCCAGACACAGTTTTTCTTCATACTGCTGGTGGCGCTGCTGGTTGGCAACGAGTTCTTGCACCACAGGCTGGGAAATCCGCGGCTGCTGGCGACGCTGTTTTTCTTCTGCGCGTTCTCCTTTCTCGCCTTTTTCCTTCCGATCGTCCTTGCGCGCGTAGGGACCGGCGTCTTCCTGCTCTCCGGGGTGCTGAGTCTCGGCCTGGCACTCTTCGTCTTTGCGCTGGCGTTCCCGGTCCGGGCTGCCGGCTGGTTTCGCAAGATGGCGCCGGTGTCGGCCTGCGTCGCCATTACTTATGTGCTCCTGAACGCCTTCTATTTCGCCAACCTGATCCCACCCGTGCCCCTCGCCCTGAAAGGGGCGGGGATGTATCATCTCGTGCGCAAGACCGCCGACGGTTACGAGGTCCACTACGTGGCGCCCCCGGCATACCGATTCTGGAAGAAATGGGACGACCCCTTCCTGCTGACTCCCGGAGAATCGGCTTACTGCTTCACGTCGATCTTTGCGCCGCGCAGAATACGGGTGCCGGTGCATCATGAGTGGAGGCGTTACCAGCCCGGCACCGGCTGGGTCACCACAGACCGGATCGCATTCGCGATTTCTGGGGGACGCGAGGGCGGGTACCGTGGATTCAGCAACAAGCGCCTCGTCGCGCCCGGCAGGTGGCGCGTCGAGGTGGCGACAGAGGACGGGGCGATACTGGGCCGGATCGACTTCACGGTGGAGGAGAGGCCCGGAGAACACCCTCCACTGGTGAGCGAGATCATCCGCTGACCAGAGCATTGAAAGGTTCACTATGCGATGCACGGGAGCGGAAGCTCTGTGGGACTGCCTGGCCCGGGAGGGCGTGGACATTGTCTGGGGGTATCCGGGCGGCGCCGCCCTTCCGCTGTTCGACGCGCTCGCCAAGTTCCCGCAGATCCATCACGTCCTGGTGCGCCACGAGCAGGCGGCCGCGCACGCCGCGGACGGCTACGCGCGTGCGACCGGGCGACCGGGCGTTTGCGTCGTCACTTCCGGGCCCGGAGCGACAAACCTCGTGACCGGCATCGCGACCGCGATGATGGACTCGGTCCCCGTGGTCGCCCTGACCGCGCAGGTGGCCGACTCGGTCATCGGGACCGATGCCTTCCAGGAGATCAACATCACCGGCATCACGCTTCCGATCACGAAGCACAATTACCTGGTCCGACAAAGCAAGGACCTGGTGCGGGCACTGCGCGAGGCGTTTTTCCTGGCCCGGACCGGCCGACCGGGACCCGTCCTAGTCGATCTACCGAAGGACATCCTGCTCGGGACCGCCGATTTCCACTTCCCGGAAAGGGTCTCGCGCCCCGGCTATCGCCCCGTCGTTCGTTCGGCACCGTACCAGGTTCAGCGCGCCGCGCAGGTGATCCGGGAGGCGAAGCGCCCGGTCGTGCTGGCGGGTCGCGGCATCCACATCGCGAACGCCTCGAAGGAACTCCAGGCTTTCGCCGAGCGCATCAACACCCCGGTCGTGAGCACGCTCCTCGGCCTGAGCGGGATGTCCGCCGACCACCCGCTTGCGCTTGGGATGGCCGGCATGCACGGCGTCGCATGGGCAAACCTCGCCACGCAAAATGCGGATCTGCTGATCGCCCTCGGGATGCGCATGGACGACCGGTTCACCGGGAGCCTGCCGCACTTTGCACCCAAGGCGAAGCTCCTGCACGTCGACATCGATCCCGCCGAAATCGGCAAGCGCGTCCCTGCGGCGGTGCCCATGGTCGGCGACGTCCGGATCGTCCTCGAAGCGCTCACCGCGGCGCTGCCTGAACTGGAGCACCACGCCTGGATCGCCGAGATCCAGGCGTGGCGCGAGGAGCACCCGCTCGAGGTCGGTATCGACGGCGCACTGCCCCCGCAGGAGGTCGTCCGCGCCCTGCATCGCGCGACTCGCGGCGCAGGGGTCGTCGTGAGCGATGTGGGCCAACACCAGATGTGGGTGGCCCAACACTACCAGTTTCGCCGCATCAATACTTTCTTCACCAGCGGGGGCCTCGGCACTATGGGCTACTCGCTCCCCGCGGCCCTGGGGGTCCAGGCCGCGCGCCCCGGGGAACCCGTCTGGGTCGTGGTTGGCGACGGCGGTTTCCAGATGAACCTCCAGGAGCTGGCGACCGTTGTCCAGGAACGACTCCCCATTAAGATCGTCATTATGGACAACGGCTTCCTCGGGATGGTGCGGCAGTGGCAGGAGCTGTTCCACGGGGCACGCTACATCGGCACACCAATCACAGGCCCGGATTTCGTGCAGCTGGCCGCGAGCTACGGCATCCCCGCACGACGCGTCTGCGCCGTTTCCGAGCTCGACGCGGCGTTCGCCGCCGCTTGCGAGGCCGCCGGCCCCTTCCTGCTTGACTGCAAGGTGGAGCGGGGCGAAAACGTCTACCCGATGGTGCAGCCGGGCACCAGCAATGCCGATTTTGTCGAAGACCCGCGCAGGAGGCGGTCGGAGCCATGAGACACGTTCTGGTCGCGCTGGTGCAGGATGAACCCGCCATGCTCGCCCGGATGGGCATCCTGTTCGCCCGCCGGGGCTACAACGTCGAGAGCTTTACCGCCGGCGCCTCGGAGCTGCCCGAGATGACCCGCATCACCATCGTGGTCGACGGCCCGAGCACGACATTCGACCAGGTCGCCAAACAGTTCCGCAAGCTCATCGGGACCGTCAAGGTCGTCGATGTGACCGGTGACCCTGAGCAACTCTCCTACGAGATGCTCCTGGTCAAGGTCGGGGTGAACTCAAGAACACGGCAGGAGGTCGTCGGGCTCGCCGATCTCTTCAAGGCCCGCATCGTGGATATCTCCTCGACGACCCTGGTGCTGGAGGCCACGGGCGAGCCCGACAAGCTGGACAAGTTCCTCGAGGTGCTGCGCCGCTTCGGCATCAAAGAGCAGGCCCGCACCGGCGCCGTGTTCATGAGCCGCGGACACAAAGTCCTCAACCAGCGCCCGATCTCGCCTTCGGACCGGAAGTACCAGTCCGACTGATCGACGTTGCATATCGGCCGAGCTAGCGACGCAGGCAGAACCACGGACAGCGGTGCCGAGGCACCGCACTTCAATAGCGCCGCCGCATTTGTCTGTAATTTCATCCCGCCGGAAGCGACTAATAGTAGTGACAGGGGCCGGTCATGGACAAGGACCGCCACATCCACCATGCTGGACTTTGTCCGAAGGGAACGGGAGCAGATCCAGGCCCACATCCGGATCGAGCGCTACTCCAGGATCCTGATGTTCGGCCTTTTTGCCATGGCCGTGCTGGTCCTGGTCGCGTACCGGTCTTCGGCAACCCCGCGCGAAAAGGCCTTCGAGGCCCTCGGAACCATGGGGGTGATGACCGCATTTCTGGCCTTCGCCTGGCGCCGCGCGAAATCCCCCTCCAGAGAATTCAACCGTGTTCTGGACCGCTACCTGCGCGACCTGGCGGAGTGACGAGCCGCCCAGTCCCGGCCGCGCCAGGAACATCTCCGGTTATTTGTGCCGCAGGCGTCCCCCCGGACGGTAAAATGCCTCCCGGGCACGCATGAATTACTACAACTACTTCACCGAGATCGAGGAGCACTTCGTCCGCCGGCGCGGGAAGCATCTTTATGTTTCGCCCCTGGACTGGAGCCTCATCGCCACCTGGCGGGATTCCGGCGTTCCCCTGCACATCGCGCTGCGCGGCATAGACATCGCGATGGACGGCTTCTTCGCACGGTCACAACGGATCAAGACGAAGGTAAACACCCTGTTGTTCTGTCACGACGCCGTGATGACGGAGTATGCCCGCCACCTGGAATCCCACCACGGGGAGGCCGAAAATTCCGAAGCGGCCCAACCGGAACCTGCGGCACCCGAGGCGGCTTCGGCCGTACCGTCTAAAGCGGCCATCGTCCGGTATCTTTTCGACAGGATGGCGGAAATAAGGGCGCTCCGGGAGAAACAATCCGGTCGGGATGGCGAGTTGCAGGAAACGCTCGACCGCGTGCTCGGGCGCCTGGGCGAGATCCACGCGTCGGTCCCGGAGGATCCGCAGGTCGAACTCGAGACGGTGGAACGAGACCTGGCGATACTCGACGAAGTCCTGACGGAGAAATTGCAGGAAGCCGCCGGACCCGATCAGATCGCGGATTGGGGAAAGGAGGCGAAGAAGGACTTGAAGGTCTACAAGAAGCGCCTCCCGAAAGAGACTTACGAGAAGATCCTGCGCAACTTTATCGGGGGCAAGGTCCGCGCGTTTTTCGAAGTCGGCGAACTCAGCCTCTTTCGCCTCTAGGCAGGCGCACGGTGCCGCAGGGGTTGGGTCAGGATGAAAAGAACGTGAACCCTCGAAGCAGTTCACCAGCGAAGACTCTAGCGTCGGACGAGTTCCAGGTCCGCATCGACAAGATCGTTTACGGCGGCGACGGGTTGGGCCGCGCCCGGGGGAAGGTCGTATTTGTACCGTTTGCCGTGCCCGGCGACCTGCTGCGGGTACGACCCGTCGAGCAGAAGAAAAACTACATGCGGGCCGCGATCGTGTCGGTCCTCGAACCGGGACCAGGGCGGCAGCAGCCACCCTGCCCCTACTTCGGGACGTGCGGCGGCTGTCAGTGGCAGCAGCTGGAATACGCACGGCAGGTCGAAACGAAGCGGCAGATCCTGGAGGACATCGTCCGGCACCATTTTCCCGAAACACGCAAGCTGCTCATCAGCATGAAGGCGTCGCCGATGGATTACCAGTACCGCTCCCGGGCCCGGGTCCAGATCCGCGGCAGCGCAGCGGCCCGGACGGTCGGCTACTTCAAGTTCCGCAGCCATGAAGTCGAGGATATCCGAAGCTGCCCGCTGCTCAGACCCACCTTGAACGAAGCCCTGGGTTCCGTCCGGGCACGGGTCCAGGCACCCGGGCCGATGGCGACGGAGGTCGACATCGCGTGCTCCGAAGAAGACAGGCAATGGGGTTGGGCCGAACGCAATCCGTCGGCCGGGGAAGACGAGCAAGGGGCCGGGGCTGAGCCGGCACCCCTTCTGCTCCGCAGGACCGTCGGCGAGTTCGCGTATGCGGTCTCGCCTGGGGCGTTTTTCCAGGGCAACGATTTCACCGTCGCCGACCTGGCGGGCACAGTGGGCGAATTGGCGCACGGCCGGGGGAACCGCGCCGCGCTCGACTTGTACTGCGGGGTTGGGCTTCTGACGCTCCCGCTGGCGCGGCTGTACGAGACCGTCACCGCCGTGGAAGGCTCGCCGGCGGCTTCCGCGCTGTGCAGCCGGAACGCCGAGGCCGCCGGCCTGAGAAATATCAGGGTGGCATGCGCCGACGTCGGGCGGTGGATGGCCGCAGTCGGCTCGGTGTCGGCGCCGGGATTTGAACTGATTGTCCTCGACCCGCCGAGGGCCGGCGCGGGGGACGAAGTGATGGGCCTCATCCGCGACTGGGCCCCCGAAGCGGTAATTTATGTGTCGTGCGACCCGCAAACGATGTGCAGGGACCTGGCGACGCTGCCCGCACGAGACTACGAGATCGACGAAGTCCTCGGCATCGATCTTTTCCCGCAGACTTATCACTTCGAAACCGTCGTGCGCCTCATACGCCGCTGAGGCCAGCGGGACCCCGCCCCACCCGTGGCCTCCCCGCATTGTCCCTCGTCGTAGCTCATTGGTGACGGGCGGTGGGCTGGGTAGGCCGCAGCACCTCGACGCGGCCCGTGGATTTATCGATTGCCCCCGGTTGCACGACATTGGGGCGGGGGTAGGCCGCCCACAGCCACTCCAAGGAGGCCCGCATGTCGGGCCGCTGGGGAGAAATACCGTTTGCCGCACTTTCGGCTGCGCTCGCGCTCGGCATCTGGCTCGCGCAACTGGGGGCCCGCTGCTGGTTCACGGGCGTCGCCCTCGGGTGCCTCGCGAGCATAGGGGCCGCGGCTTTCTCCGCCCGCGCCGGACGGCACGCGTGCGCGCTGTGGCTCTCCCTGTGGGCCGTGACGCAGTGCGGCGGTCTCCTGGTGCTCGTGCGCCGCGACGCGTATCCGAACCACGACGTGCGCACCCTGCTGTCCCGCGGCGCCCTGCCCCTGAATCAGCCGGTCGGCTTCGACGCCTGTGTCACAGAGGAGCGGTCCCGGGACGAAAACGAGATGGTCCTCCGGGTGGACCTGAGGGCCCTGCGGGTGCGGCAACTCTGGGAACCGTCCCGGGGAGGGGTTCTCGTCCGGGTTCCAGCCGACCCCGGCGGGGACAAGATCGGGCAGGACAAGTTCCCGCGCTACGGCGACCGGATCCGCGGGTGGGCGATGTTCGACCTGCGGCGCGACTACGCCAACCCGGGCGGAGCGGACCGGCGCGAGACGCTTGCCCGCCGCGGCGTTTTCCTGGTCGGGCGCGTCAAATCGTCGATGCTGCTCGAACGCGTGCCGGGGGACTGTGGGGGGTGGTGGGACATGGCCGCGGGCGCCGTGCGGCGCCGGCTCGAAACGCGGCTCGCGGCCCTGGCAGGACGGGGCGAGACACGCGAAGCTGCCATCCTGGCCAGCATCCTGGTCGGAAATTACTCGGAGCTGGACGGCGAGACACGCGACGCCTTCCAGAATTCGGGGACCTTTCACGTCCTGGTCGTGTCCGGGCTGCACGTCGGCTGGCTTGCCTGGGCACTCATGCAGACCCTCAGGCTCGCCCGTTGCCCGGACATGGCCGGCCGCCTGGCGGTGGCCGCCGCCATCCTGTTCTACACGTCGGTCGTCGGGTTCCAGGCCAGCATCTCGCGCTCGTTCTGGATGTTTTTCCTTTACGTCTGCGGGCAGGCCCTGTCAAGGAGAGCTTCTCCAGTCAATATCGCCGGCGCCTCGGCTTTCGTCCTGCTGGCCGTGAACGCCGATTGGCTGTTCGATGCCGGGTTCCAACTCTCTTTCCTTTCCGTCCTGGCCATCTGCCTTCTGGGAGCCCCCGCTGTGGAAAAAGGGCTTCGTCCCGTGTTCGACCCGCTCCGCCTGGAAACGGTCGCGCACGGACGTGAATTCGGCACGAAGGCGGCGGACCGGCTGGGGCGCCGGTGTCGAGTGCGGACCGACCTGTTCGCAGAGGCGTGCGGGGACCGCGCCGGCCCGCGCGTTGAACATGCGCTGCGAACCGTGACACGCTGGGCGGCCTCCGGCGCCTTCGTACTCACGGGCATGCTCGCCATCTCGCTCTCGGTCCAGTTCTGGATCGAGCCCATCCTGGCCTGCCGTTACAACCGCCTCAGCTGGATTGCGCCGCTGGCCAACCTCGTGATCGTGCCACTGTCGTCCGTGGTGCTGGCCACCGGCATTGCAGCCGCACTGACTACCGGGATCCCGTACCTTTCCGCCCCATGCCTGGATCTCGCGGCGTTCCTCGCCTCCCTGCTCTTCCGCATCACCCAGGCCTCGGCAGCCCTGCCGTTCGGCTGGCAGCGTTGCCCGACACCCGCCTGGGGCTGGACGGCCGCGACTGCAACGCTTCTCGCCGCCTGGACCCTGCTGGGCCTGCGCCGGGTCTGGATTCCGTGCGCGTGCAGCGGCGCCCTGCTGCTTACCCTGGCCGCCGGGCACGCCCCTTCGTGGGTCAAACCGGCCAATCCGGCGGCACAGCATGAGGCGCTCCTGTCGGACCGCGCGGGCACACCCGTCCTGACCCTGACCTTCCTTGATGTGGGTCAGGGGGACAGCACGGTGGTGCGCTTCCCCGACGGGCGGGTTTGGGTTGTGGACGCGGGAGGCATGCGCCAGGAGGTCGCTCCAACGGCCGCGGGAAGCGGGTTCGATATCGGCGAAGCGGTCGTAAGCCGCTATCTGTGGCACGGCTGGGTCAGCGCGATCGACCGGATGATCGTCACCCACCCCCACCAGGACCACGCGGGCGGGGTGCGGGCGCTCCTGAAGAATTTCCGCGTCGGGCGTTTCGAGTGCGGGACGCTGGACCCGTTTCTGTCCGGTATTTTCGCCACGGCCACCGCGCGCGGCGTCCCCTGCCGCACCGCACGCACCGGGGAGATGCGCCGGTTGGGGGCCGCCGAAGTCGAAACCTTGTGCCCGCCCCCGGGGCAGACGGCCGCCGCCGCAAACGAGAGCTCCGTCGTGCTGCGCATCACGTACGGGGACTTCAGCGCCCTCCTCACGGGGGACATGGAAAGGTCCGAGGAGGCTTACCTGGTGAGGCGTCCCGTCCCGATCCGGAGCACGCTGCTGAAGGTGGCGCACCATGGGAGCCGCTACGCCACCCTCGACCCGATGCTCGATCGGGTCCGGCCCCGCTGGGCCTTGATCTCGGCCGGAAGGAACAACCCCTTCGGCGCGCCGTCGCGGGAACTGCTCATGCGGTTGCTGCGCCATGGTGCGCGTCCGCTTCTGACGATGGATCATGGGGCGGTTTCGCTCGCGACCGACGGCAGCCACTATGTGCTGAGCAGCCACGTCACCGGCCTTCTGGAAGCGGGCCGACTCGGCCGCTAATCCTCTTGTTGCGGCGAGGGGTTCATGTATCATGAACGTTTTGTGCCCCTGCTGAAATCTTCTTGGAGGAAGCAATGCCCAAGTTTGTGGTGGTATCCGCTCTCGTGTTCCTGAGTATCGGACTGGTTTTTTCCACGGCCCTCGGCCAGGAGAAGAAATTGAACATCATCGCCTTCGGGGCTCACCCCGACGACTGTGACCAGGGGGCCGGCGGCGTTGCAGCCAAGTTTGCCGCCCTCGGGCACAAGGTGCGCTTCGTGTCGCTGACCAACGGCGACGCGGGGCACCAGACAGAAGGCGGCGGCGCACTCGCGGCCCGGCGCAGGGCCGAAGCGAAGGAAGCCGGCCGAAGAATTGGCATCGAATACATCACGCTGGACAACCATGACGGCGAACTGCTCCCGACCCTGGAGGTACGGCAGCAGGTCATCCGACAGATGCGCCTGTGGGACGCAGACCTCGTACTGGCGCCCCGGCCCAACGATTACCACCCCGACCACCGCTACACCGGAATCCTCGTGCAGGACGCCGCCTATATGGTGACGGTGCCGAACGTCTGCCCCGACACCCCGTCGCTGCGCAAGAATCCGGTGTTCATGTACTTCCAGGACGGGTTCCAGAAGCCTTACCCGTTCCGCCCCGACGTCTCGGTGATCATCGATGACGTGATGGATAAGAAATTCAGCATGTACGACGCGCACGTCTCCCAGATGTACGAATGGCTCCCGTGGCACGACGGGCTGCTGAGCCAGGTCCCGAAGGACCCTGCTGCACGGATCGAGTGGATGAAGAAGTGGCGCAACGAGGAGAGGGACCTGACCGCCGCGGTGCGCGAGTGCCTGACCAAGTGGTACGGGGTCGATGCCGCCCGCAGCGCCCGGTACGCCGAGTCGTTCGAGGTGTGCGAGTATGGGACACAGCCGGACGAGCAGATGCTGCGCCAGCTGTTCCCCTTCCTGCCGGCCAAGAAGTAACCTGACAAGTGGTGCGGGACGCGGATGACCACCTGGCCAGCTGCAGCCGTGGCAGCCGCGTCTCGTTAGTTTTCTGCAAACGCCATTCAGCGAGGGGGCTCTATGGAGCGCATGTCTCGCCGGGATGCTGGCAAACTGCTGCTGGCCGGCTCCGCAGGGCTGGCCGGGAGCCGGCTCCCGGTGCAGGGGGCCGGCAAGGTGAACTCGGTCGTAAACGGGGTCATCGTGGGGGCCCAGAGCTACTCGTTCCGGGATCGCCCGCTGGACGCCTGCATCGAGGGATTTAAGACGGTGGGGCTGGGCGAGTGCGAACTTTGGTCCGGGCACGTCGAGCCCGCGGGTATCAAGGCCCCCGAGCTGCGCAAGTGGCACCTCGCAGCGCCGCTCTCCGTTTGGAGCGAAACACGGGCGAAGTTCGACCGCGCCGGCATCGAGTTGTTCGCCTACACCTACGGATTCCGCAAGGATTTCACCGACGAAGAAATCGAGCGCGGGTTCAAGGAAGCCCAGGCCCTCGGGGTCGACTACGTGACCTCGTCGGCCAATGTGAGCACGGCCGCGCGCGTGGACAGATATGCGCAGAAATACAGAATCATGGTCGGCTTCCACGGACACGACGCGGTGGACCAGCCCGATGAGTTCTCGACCGCCGAGACGTTCGGGCGCGCCATGGCCGGGGCGTCGAGCTATATCGGGGTCAACCTCGACATCGGGCACTTTGTCGCCGCAGGCGGGGATCCCGTCGCTTATCTGCGCGAGAACCACAACAGGGTGGTCACCCTGCACATAAAAGATCGCAAGAAGAACCATGGCCCGAACATGCCATTCGGCCAGGGCGAGACTCCGATCGTCGAGGTGCTGCGCTTGCTCCGGGACCAGCGGTGGAAGATTCCTGCCAACATCGAGTACGAATACGGCGCAGCCGGGATGGACACGGTTGCCGAAGTAAGAAAGTGCTACGAGTACATGCGGAAGGCGCTGGTGAGTTGAGGTGTGGAGTGCGGCGGCTCGACGCCGCTCTGAGGGCGGCGACCAGGCGCCGCCCTCTGGCCTACCACGCTACCGATGCAGTAGAAGCCGCGGGATGCGCTCCCATGGCACCGCCCTCCAGATTCTACGCCGTCGGCTGCGGCCTGTAGGACAGGACGGCGCGCATGTACTGGGCGCGCTCGAAAGCCGATGGGTCTGAGCAGTGCTTCTGGCTCATGCTTCCCTGCAGCTGCGTGACCGACTCATAGTCGTGCTCGGCCATCCACTCGCACATCGCCGTTTCGATCGTGCGGATGTGGTCGATGCCGTGGCGCAACAGGGCGGAGCACAGCATGGTGACGTCGGCCCCCGCCATCAGCACCTTCAGCACGTCCTGGGCGCCGTGAATCCCGCTGGTCGCGGCCAAGTTGGCCTTGACGCGGCCGTACAGGATGGCGATCCAGCGCAGCGGGAGCCGCATGGCCTGCGGCGTGCTCAGCAGGACATTGGGCCTGATCTCGAGCGTCTCGAGGTCGATGTCCGGCTGGTAAAAGCGATTGAACAGCACCAGGGCGTTGACGCCCGCCTGGTCCAGCCGCCGGGCCACATTGGCCATGCTACTGAAAAATGGGCTCAGCTTCAGGGCCACCGGGATGCTCACCACGGATTTGACGGCCTGGGCGACATCGACGTAGGTCTGCTCGATCTGGACCGCACTCTGCTCCATCTCCGTGGGGATGTAGTAAATGTTCAATTCCAGGGCATCGGCGCCGGCCTGCTGCATCTTCTTCGCATATTCGACCCAGCCGCCGATAGACGTTCCGTTGAGGCTCGCGATCACCGGGATTTTGACCGCTTCCTTCGCTTTGCGGATGTGGTTCAGGTAACCCTCAGGCCCGACCCGGAACTCCTCGGGGGCGGGCAGGAACGATTGGGCCTCGGCAAACGCGTCGGTGCTGTACATCAGGTGGTGCTGCACCGCTTCCTGTTCGCGCATCAACTGCTCTTCGAAAAGAGAATGAAGCACGACCGCAGACGCTCCCGCATCTTCCATGCGGCGGATATTATCGACGGTATCCGACAACGGCGAAGCCGAGGGGACGAGTGGGGTACGCAACGTCATACCCATGTATCGAGTGGTCAAATCCATTAGTTTTCTCCCTTATGATCCTTTGGATGAGAAGGTGCCTCATTCCCTATGAAACGGACCCTCAATATTCTCAAAAAACGCAACGATTCAGAAGCTAATTCGGAATTTCCAGCTCGGTCTTGACGACGCCCGATTCCAGCCCGTAGACCCGCTTGAAACCGAGCTTTTCGCAGACCCGCAGCATCTCACGGTTGTCGGGCAACACGTCGCCGACGATCCGGCTGAGCTTCTCTTCCTTGCCGATGTGCACGAGCCGCCGGAGCAATTCGGTGCCGAGCCCGCACCCCTGGCACCTGTCACTGACAAGGATCGCGAACTCGCCGTCGTTGCTGGCGTGCAGCTTGATGAGACGCCCGACGCCGAGAATCTCGCGCGCGCCGGTCTGCGGGTCGCGGTGGTCGACCACCAGCGCCATCTCACGAGCGTAATCGATGAAGCACATGCGCTGCAGTCGCTCGTGGGCCACGCGCTGATTGAGCCGCATCGGGTGGAAGTAGCGGAAGTAGACGCTGCGGTCCGAAAGGGTCTCGTGAAACCGCACCATCAGGGGCTCGTCTTCCGGCCGGATAGGCCGGATCGTCACCGCCACGCCGTTCTTCATGGTCCACGGACCGATATACTGCGCGGGGTAGGGGCGGATGGCGAGCTTGGGCAGGGTGTCCTGAGTCGCATCGGCCCCGTGCAGCACGACGCGGGCGTCAAGCGCGATCAGGCGCTCGCCCGACACGAGCAGCGGGTTGATGTCCATCTCGCTGATCCAGGGCTGCTCGGCTACAATCTGGCTGAACTGGACCAGCAACTGCTCGAGGCCCGCAAGATCTGCGGGCGGCCGCGCGCGCGTCCCCTGAAGTGCGGCGAAGATCCGGGTCTGCTCCATCATGCGCCGAGCCAGGGTTGTGTTCAGGGGCGGCAGGGCAAGTGCGCGATCCCGATAGGTCTCGACCAGCCGTCCCCCGGAACCAAACAGCAGCACAGGACCAAACTGGGGGTCGA
The DNA here is from genome assembly GCA_963773605.1 of uncultured Acidobacteriota bacterium. GTDB lineage: Bacteria > Acidobacteriota > UBA6911 > UBA6911 > UBA6911 > CAVZBT01. The sequence goes on along the minus strand of CAVZBT010000011.1, from coordinate 185,667 downwards.
GGCTGCTGCCTACGATGAGCTCGTACCCGTCCAGCTTGATCATCGGCTGGACTGTGACCCCCATGAAGTGCTTCGCCCCGGCCTTTTGCCTGACCGCCGTTTTGATCGACCTGTACGCACGCCGTACGGCAGGGGCGTTGCCCAAATCGAGCACGACGCCCCCCACGTCGCTCTTGTGGGTGAGGGTTTCCGAGTGCAGCTTCAAAACTACCGGGAAGCCGATCTCAACAGCCGCCTGCACCGCCTCGGCCTCGCTCAGCGCGGCCCGCGTTTCCACGATCGGGATGCCGTAGGCGGACAGCAGCCTTTTGGACTCGAACTCCGTCAGAAGGGTCCGGCCTGCCCGGCGGGCCAATTGTATCGTTTCCGCGGCGAGCGCCCGGTCCCAGGAGACCTCCACCGAATCGGGCAACATCGGAGTTTCGTACAACCCGCGGAGGTTGTAGCTGTAACGCCACATGTAGTGGAATGCCCGGGCAGCGGCATCGGGAAATCGGAACGTCGGGATGTTCGCCCGGTTCAGAATGCTCTCGCCCGCCGTGACGTCCGCTCCACCCATCCAACTCGCCAGGATCGGCTTTCCCTCCAGCTTCGCAAAGGGCTTGAGTTCTTCCGCTGTCCGCGTCGGGTCCGTCATCGCCTGCGGGGTCAGGATGACGAGCAGGCCGTCGCTGTCGGGGTCCTTGGCGGCAATCCCGACCGCCTTCGCGTAGCGTTCAGGGCCGGCGTCGCCGAGGATGTCTATCGGGTTGCTGTGGCTCCAGTGCGGGGGGAGGAAGCCGTTGAGCGCCTCGAGGGTCGCGGTCGAGAGCTCGCACAGGTCGCCGCCGCTCGAAATCAGGGCGTCGGTGGCCAGGACACCGGGGCCGCCGGCGTTGGTCACGACCGTCAGGCGCGGCCCCTTGGGACGCGGCTGTTTCGAGAGCACTTCGGCCATGTGGAACAGGTCGGCGATGTTGTTCACCCGCAGCACGCCGCTGCGACGGAAGGCCGCATCGAGCACCTCGTCGCTGCCCGTAAGCGCGCCCGTGTGCGAGGCCGCAGCCCGGGCGGCGGCTTCGGTCCGCCCCGCCTTGATCACGATGATCGGTTTGGTGAGCGCGACCTCGCGCGCCGCGGAAAGGAAAAGACGCGCGTCCCCGATCGACTCCATATAAATGACGATACTGCGCGTGCGCGGATCGTCCCCCAGATAGTCGATCAGGTCACCCCAGCCGACATCCGCCATCGAACCGATCGATATGAAACTGCTGAACCCGACCATCTCCTGCAGACTCCAGTCGAGCACAGCCGTGCACAGCGCGCCGCTCTGGCTGATAAAGGCGACGTTCCCGGGACGAGCCATCGCCCCCGCAAAGGTGGCGTTGAGCCCGGTCAGCGGGCTCATAACGCCAAGGCAGTTGGGGCCGATGACCCGCATCCTGCCGCGGCGGGCATGCTCCAGAATCTGCGCTTCGAGCTTTTCCCCGGCATCGCCCGTCTCTTTGAACCCGGCCGAGATGACAATCACTCCCTTGACACCCGCATCGGCGCATTCGGAGACAATCGCCGGCACCGTCTGGGCCGGAGTGGCAATCACGGCAAGGTCCACTCTCTCCGGGATAGCCGTGATGCTCGGGTAGGATTTGATCCCGAGCACACTCGGGCTGTGAGCGTTCACCGGAAAAACGGTGCCGCCGAAAGGGTTGCTGATCAGGTTCCAGAGGATCGTGCGGCCGACGCTCCCGGCACTTTCGGTGGCTCCGATCACAGCCACGCTCCGGGGGGAGAAAAACACGTTCAACGGTTGCGTTTTGCGCCGCAGGATGTCGGACTGCTGGGTGGCTGCCGCAACGGCCCCGGGGGAATCCCTGGCGACATCACTCTCGAGCATAAGCCTCCCCTCCGATGCGGCGCCGCTCGCGCCGCATCGCCAGCTGCGGGCACCCGTTGATGGGGTAGATGCCCCATTTACCCCGGCCGCTTAACCCTCTTCGCTATAATAATCAGTTCTGCACGCCTGTCTCGGACGAAACAGCTGATCTTAACGCAAAAAGCATGCCTCACGGCGCCGCGCTCAAAAGCAGCCACGGGAAACCTCGTCACGAACATGCGGTGCCCCGGCCTGAACTTCATACACATCCTAAGCAGAGAGCGGAAGACATTCGAGGCTTTTGGGCGCGCCCGGGCCGCGACACCCGCCCCGTGTTGCTGTGTTATACTGCAACCGCAACCGGGCCTTCAATTGCACAGGAGACAAAACATCATGCGCGTGGGACTCTTCACCACTCTTTTGAGCAGGGAGAGCTTGGACGAAGTCATTCGGCGTGCCATGAAGCTCGGCATAGCCGACCTCGAGATAGGAACCGGCAATTACCCGGGCGACGCGCATTGCAGTCTCGAGCTGTTGAACAATGCCCCCGCTCGACGCGAGTTCAAGAACAGACTTGCCGATGGCGGGATGCGGATCTCGGCGCTTTCGTGCCACGGTAATCCGCTTCACCCCGACAAGACCGTGGCGCGCGCCAACGACGAGGTGAGCCGCAAAACCGTGCAACTGGCCGCCAAACTCGGGGTGCCGAAGGTGATCGAGTTCTCGGGATGCCCGGGAGACTCCGATTCTGCCCGTTACCCGAACTGGGTGACGTGCCCCTGGCCCGACGAATACTTGAAGCTCCTGGCGTGGCAGTGGGACAAGAAGGTGATCCCGTACTGGACGAAACGCAACAAGCACGCGGAGGACTACGGGATAAATATCGCCCTCGAGATGCATCCGGGATTTGTCGTCTACTCGCCCGAGACCATGCTCAAGCTGCGCGCCGTGGCCGGGACGCGCATAGGGGCCAACCTGGACCCGTCACACATGTTCTGGCAGGGAATCGACCCCATCCAGTCGGTCCGGCTGCTTGGTGAAGCCATTTTCCACGTCCACGCGAAAGACACCAAGCTCTATCTGACCAACATGGCCACGGCAGGAGTTCTGGACCTCAAGCCGTACAGCGATGAGGTCCGGCGCTCGTGGCTGTTCCGGACCGTAGGGTACGGCCACGGTACGGAGTGGTGGACCGATTTCATTTCCACGCTCCAGATGGTCGGCTACAACGACGTGTTGTCGATCGAGCACGAGGACAGCCTCATGGCGGTCGAGGAGGGGCTCGGCAAGGCGGTGTCCTTCCTTAACTCGGTCCTGATACGGGAGAAACTGGCGGGCATGTGGTGGGCCGAGGCCAAGTAGGCGGGCGCTCCAGTGCGGCGGCTCGCCGTTCCGACGCCCGCTTTGCCATAACTTGCCGATCCGGACGGAACTCCTTTTGGCCAGGATTGAACCCTCGAGGCATAACGGGCATCTGAAGGTACTGGAGTTCCCGGAGGTACTGTATGAGAACAAGAAACTACCTGGTCTCGTGCGCCGCGATCCCGTGCCTGGCACTTGCGGCCGGGATGGTCGTCGCCGCGCAGGATGTCCGCCCTCCCGTGCAGCCGGACCCCGAAATCGTCGTCCCGGAAGGGACCGTTCTGCCGATCGCGCTGACGACATTCATGAACTCGCGCAGCAGTACGGTCGGGGACGGCTTTTATGCCGAAACCGTCTACCCTGTCTGGATCCAGCAGCGGCTCGCCATCCCGCGAGGCTCCCTCGTGAAAGGCACGGTGACGCAGGTCTCCCGGTCCGGCAGGGTCAAGGGCAAGGGACGGCTGGCGATTCGCATCGACTCGGTTCAACTGCCCAACGGCGTCACCAGGCCCATGATCGCTTCGTTCCGCGGCCTGCACGGACCGGGGAACGAGAAGATGGACAAGAAAAAGGAAAACATCGAGATGGACTCCTCCAAGGGCACCGACACCGGCCAGGTCGTCGGCACCGCCGGTGAGGGGGCAATCATCGGCGCGATCGCCGGAGGCGGTTCGGGCGCGGGTATCGGTGCCGGCGCCGGGGCGGCCGTGGGATTGGCGACGGTCCTGTTCAGCCGCGGGCGGGAGCTTGTCCTCGAACCAGGAACCCAATTCGACCTCGAGCTGAAGCAACCGCTGCGCTTTGCGTATGGCGAGCTCGACTTCACCGCCCAGGAGATGGACGGGGGCCGCAGAATACCGCAACCCAGGCGGACCCCCGGCGACCGGGACAACGGGCCCCTCTGGCCGGGCCGCCGCGGCATCGGCCTCCCCTGGCCTATGCTGGTCCCCTGACCCGAAACGGCTGCGAAAAAGCCTCACCGCCGAGTCGCGGAGATCGCAGGGACCCTTTGACGTTCTTCGAGTCTTGAGTTCTTGAGGTGAGTTCCCAGATTCACCTCGAAGGCTCGGACCTCAAAGACACTCACGATCCTTTCGGAACCAAACGACTTTCGTCGTGAGGCGGGAGGAAGAGGGCTCATCTGTCCCTGTTCCGGACCCGGCATGCGATGTGGTAGGCTCTCCGTCCATGTCCAACGCCGCGGATATCCGGCTGCTCTATCTCCGTGAACTGCGTTCGGCACTGCGGGAGCGCAACATCGTCATCAACAGCATCCTGCTGCCGATCTTCCTGTACCCCCTGCTGCTCTGGCTGGTCTATACAGGGATCTCCTTCGTCGGCGGCCAGACCGAGGGTTTCACCTCCCGCGTCACGCTCCGCAATCTTCCACCCGAGCACGCTAAATTCAAGGCCGACCTTCAGAAAGAGGATCGGTTCGTTCTGAAAGACTCCGCGCATCCGATCGAGGAGATCCGCAACGGAGACCTGGACCTCCTCGTGGAATTTGCGGCCCCCGCTGCGGGCGCCTCGGATCTCCGGGCGAACTACGGCATCCGGCTGACGTACGACAACTCCAGCGACCGCAGCGAGCTTGCCCAACGCCGGATCGAGGAGCAGTTCGCGCGTTACCGCATGGGCTTCGTCACCGCGGAAGCGGCCAAACTCGGCATCTCGGCCCAACAACTGCAGATGTTCGTCGTCGAGAGCCGCAACAGGGCATCGAGCCGCGAGATGAGCCAGTTCATCCTCGGCCTGATGCTGCCGCTGTTCCTCGTCATCATGCTCGCCGTCGGGTGCATGTTCCCGGCCATCGACAGCACAGCCGGCGAGCGGGAAAAATCCACCTGGGAGACCCTGATGACGGTGGCCACGCGACGCAGCAACATCGTCGTCGCCAAGTACCTGTACGTGGCGACCATGGCATGCCTGGCGGGGCTACTGAACCTCGCCGCGATGATCCTCTCGATGAAGACGGTCCTGGCGCCTCTGCTGGGGAGTGAGGCCGAGGGACTAAGCTTCCGCATCCCCCTGACGGCCGTCCCCATCATCCTGCTCGTGACCGTCCTGCTGGCCCTGTTCGTGTCGGCCGGGATGATGATCCTGGCGTCCTTTGCGAGAACGTTCAAAGAGGGGCAATCCCTCGTCAGCCCCTTCTACATTTCGGTGTTTCTGCCCGTGATGTTTTCTGCAGGTGCCGGGTTTGGAGCTGACCCCGGTGCTCGCCCTGGTGCCGGTCAGTGAACGTGGCCCTGGTTTTCCGCGAGGCGGTGACGGGCATCTTCCGCTGGCCGCTGATCGGCCTGACCGTGCTGGTGGAGGTGGTGACCGTGGTGCTGGCGCTCTGGCTTGCCGCCACCATCCTGCGGTACGAGGATTTCCTGATCGGCAGCTACGGCGGCAAACTGTCGAAATTCGTGAAAGAGAGACTCCTGGCGAGCAGGAAGCCGCTCGGAGGCCCGCGATGAACGAACCGGTGGTGGTGCGCAACCTTGCCAAGACCTTTTACGACGAGGGGCGCGGCGAGGTCCGGGCCGTGCGCGGCATCGATTTCGAGTGCCGCTCCGGCGAGATCTTCGGCCTGCTGGGGGCAAACGGCGCAGGCAAGACCACGACGCTCCGCATGCTCTCGACCATCCTCAAGCCGACCTCCGGCACCGCGACCGTGCTCGGGCACGACGTGGGCGCCGACCCGGCGTCGGTCCGGAAATCCATCGGGTTCTACTCGGCCTCCACGGCGCTGTACCCGCGGCTCACGGCCCGGGAGACGATCGAGTTCTTCGCCCGGGTCAATCAGTACCCCCGGGAGCGGGTCGCGGCACGCGTCGAGCAGCTGATCGAACGCTTCGGGATCGCGCAATACGCGTCGGCCCGGGTCGAAAAACTCTCGACGGGCATGAAACAGAAGGTGTCGATCGCGCGCACCGTGGCCCACGACCCGCCCGTCCTGATCTTCGACGAGCCGACCGTCGGGCTGGACGTCCTCAACGCCATCGAGATGCAGGACGTGATCCGCGAGTTCCGCGCCCAGGGAAAGACGATCCTCTTCTCGACCCACGTCATGAGCGAGGCCGAGAAGCTCTGCGACCGCATCGCCGTCATCCACGGCGGCCGCATCCTGGCGTGCGACACGCTCGCGGGGCTGCGCGCATCCACGGGTGCGCACTCCCTCGAAGACATCTTCGTGCATTTTGTCAGGGGCCGCGGATGAACTGGCACACCGTTGGCGTCCTGCTCGCCCACGAACTCCGGATGCTGCTACGCGATCGCCGCACGGTCGTCCTGGCCATCGCGCTGCCCCTCGTGACCCTGCCCCTGATCCTGTTCGCCTCGAAGACCATGGGCGAGCGGCGAGACCGGAGCCTGCGCGAGACGACGTACCGCTATGCCGTCACCGGGTCGGAGCAGGCGCGGCTCCGCACCATTATCTCGGGCGCGGGGCAGGCGCTGCGGCGCGCACCCGGCCCCGACGAAGTCAATCCGGAGGATCTGCGGGACTTCAGATTCAGCGAGGTCCAGGTGCCCGACCCTCCGTCGAGCCTGCGCGACAAGGACATCCACTTCTACCTCGAGGCGTTGGGCGGCCAGGAGGCGGATGTCCTCGCCCGCAAAACACCCGCGCCGGCCCAAGCCCTGGGCGTGCGGTCCCGGCCGCCGGAGGAGACTGTGCGGCTCCAGGGCGTGCCCGTCGTGGTGATCCACTACCGCGGCGACCGCGACCTCTCGCAGGCAGGACGAACAAAGATGCGGGCGCTGCTGGAGCGGACGCGGACGGAGCAGGAAAAGGCTCTGCTCGAATCCCGCGGCTTCGCCGTCGATCCCGGGCAAGTCCTGCGGGTCGAGCGCGACAGGCTGGCGACGCCCAGCCAGGTCGCGGGCTCGCGCATCGGCCGGCTCCTGACCGTGTTCCTCGTGATGTTCCTGCTCAGCGGAGGGTCCGTCGTCGCCATGGACATCGTCGCCGGCGAGAAGGAGCGGGGGTCGCTGGAGACCCTGCTGACCACGGCGGCGGGGAGGGGCGAGATCGTTGCGGCGAAGCAACTCGCGATATTCATCGTCGGTCTCGTCAGTACCCTGATACAGCTGGCCAACATGGCATTCCTCGCCTTCCGGATCGTGAAACTGCCGCAGGACTACATCTACAACGCTTCGCCGCTCGTGATCGCGACCCTGCTGGCGCTCTTCATCCCTGTTGCGGCTTTCATCGCCTCCGTGCTCCTGATGATTTCGGCCTATGCCAAGTCCTACAAGGAGGCGCAGCTGTACTTCTTCCCCGTCTACCTGGTCAGCCTGTTCCCGTCTGTCGCGGGCGTCCTGCCCGGCATCCGGCTGCGCTCGGCGGTGGTCGCGGTCCCGCTGGCCAACATCAGCGTCGCCGTGAAGGAAATCATGGTCGACAAATTCGACTGGCCGATGATTTTCGTGGCCTTTGCCGTGATGACCGGGGCCGCCATTTGGACTGCGCGCGGATCCGCCAGAATGCTGGGGCAGGAGCGGCTGATCACGTCGAGCGAGTCGGATGCGGCCGACCTGGCCGGGGGGCCGGCGCTTTTCCCCAAGCACGTGCTGCGGTGGTACGCTGTGATGGGCGCGGTCCTCCTGGCGGTCGCGGTCAACGTCCCGCAACTTGCCGCCTTCCGCGCCCAGATCCTGTTCAACGAGCTGGTCGTGTTTCTCGCCGGGGCCCTGCTGATGATCAGGGTTTACCGCCTCGATCTGCGCGCGGCTCTGAGCCTGCGGCGCGTCAAGCCCGCCGCCTGGCTGGGCGTCTTGCTGATCATCCCTTCGGGAAACCTGGTGGGCGTCGCCGTCTTTCGCCTCGCCGACTTGATCCTCCCCGTCCCCAGGCAGATGCTGGAGCAGTTCGGCCGGGAACTCCTCCCGAAGGACGTCCCTTTGTGGCAGCTGTTCCTTTTCATCGCGGTACTGCCGGGCATCTGCGAGGAAATCGCCTTTCGCGGAACGCTCCTGTACGGCTTAAGGCGGCGCCTGCGCCCGGTGCCGCTGGTGCTGGCCGTGGGAGTGATTTTCGGCCTGTTTCACGTGGCGCTGTTCCGGCTGATCCCGACCGCGTTCATGGGGGTCTTCCTTACCGTCATCGCCCTCCTGACCGGCTCGATTTTCCCGTGCATCGCGGCCCATGCCGGCAACAACGGGCTGGCCCTGTGGGCCAGCCGGGCTAATGTTCCGCTCGATAACCAGGCGTGGTGGGTCTACGCCGCGGCCGCCGGCGCGTTCGCGGCAGGCTTCTACATCCTGTATAAGACCCGCACGCGGGAATTTTGATGCGCCGCTTCCTGCGTTCTGCCGTAGCCTCCGTGACCGGCACACACGCCGCGAACAGTGGCTCCGCTCAAAATGCAGGTTGATTCTGCTGTCGGGCTCGGTAAGAATAACGCCCATGGATTCCGCTCTTATCTTGCGTATGGCCCAGGATGTGGGCCTGCCTGAGAACTCGGTTGCGGCCGCCGTCGCGCTCTTCGAGCAGGGCGCAACGGGTCCGTTCGTCGCCCACTACCGCAAAGAAATAACCGGTGGCATGAATGCAGCAAACGTCCGGGCAATACAGGAACGCGTCGCCTATTACAGGGAAGTGCAGGACCGGCGCGCCTCGCTGTTGAAACTGCTGACCGAACAGAAGAAGCTCACCGACGAACTGCGCACCAGGATCGAAAGCTGTCACACGCGGGTGGAACTCGACGATCTGCACAACCTCTTCAGGGCTCGGCGGCGCACCCGGGCTGCCGAGGCGATCGAGAGAGGGCTCGAACCCCTGGCCGAGTACCTGTGGAACCAGGAGTCCGATGCCTGGAGCCTCGAGGAGCACGCGGACGTCTTCATCGATCCCGAGAAAAACGTCACCTCCCGCGAGCAGGCGCTGCAGGGCGCGTCGGACATCGTCGCCGAGTGGATTTCGGAGAACCTCGATTTCCGCAAGACCCTCCGGGAGACGCTCTGGAAAGAGGGCTCGCTGGTCTCGACCGTGGTGCCCGCAAAAACAGGCCAGAAGACCAAGTACAACATGTACTATGACCGCCGCGAATCGGTCGCGACGGTGCCCTCCCACAGGGTGCTGGCGATCCGGAGAGGCACCAAGGAAGGGGTCCTCACGTCGGCGATCGAAGGGGACAACGCGAAGGCGATCGAATACCTTCTCGCCACAATCGTGCACGACCGCGAGTCCCCGTTTGCCCCCGTGCTGGAATCGGCGGCGCGCGACAGCTACAATCGCATCCTGCGGCCCCTGATCGAGACCGAAGTCCGCGCCCAGCTCAAAGAGCGCGCGGACCGGGAAGCCATTCGCGTGTTCCAGGAAAACCTGGCCAACCTGCTCCTTTCGCCGCCGGCCGGTCCGATGGTCGTGCTCGGCATAGATCCCGGCAAAGGGGAGGAATGCAAGGTGGCCGTGGTGGATGCGTGCGGCAAATTGCTGGAAGAGGCGGCGGTCAGCCCCTTGCCTCCCAAGAGTGACATCGAGGCGACGCGCACGACGCTGCGCGAACTGATCGCAAAGCACTCCGTGCAGGCGATAGCGCTCGGGACCGGAGCCGCCGCCCGGGAAATCGAAACCACCCTGCGGGACTTCGTTGACGAAGAAAAACTCGATCAAATGCTCATCGCGGCGGTCAACGACGCGGGGATCGCGATCTATTCGTCTTCGAGGGTGGCCCGCGAGGAATTCCCGGAGCTTTCGATTGCGGCCCGCTGTGCCGTGAGCCTGGCGCGGCGCCTCCAGGACCCGCTGGGCGAGCTGGTGAAAATCGACCCGAAGCTGATCGGCGTCGGCCAGTACCAGCACGACGTGGATCAGAAGGAGCTGCACCGCGGGTTGCTGCAGACCGTCCAGTTTTGCGTCAACAGCGTCGCGGTGGACCTCAACGCGGCCGGCTCTTCGCTGCTCCGCTACGTCTCCGGGTTGAACGACAAGCTTGCGCGGCGCATCGTGGGCCAGCGCGCCAACGGCCCCTTCGCAACCCGCGAGGCGCTGCGCTCCGTCCCCGGCATCGATGACACGGCGTACCAGCAGGCGGCCGGATTCCTCCGGGTCCGCGAGGGGGAAAACCCGCTGGACCGCACCGCAGTCCACCCGGAGTCGTGCCCAACGGTGGAGAAGATGGCCGCATCGCTCAATGTCCCCATCGGCGACCTGATCGGGAACAAGGAACTGGTGCTGGGCCTGAAGCTGGAGGACTTCGTCGCGGACGGCATCGGCCTGCCGACCCTGTCCGACATCCGGGAAGAACTGCTGCGCCCGGGAAGAGACCCGCGCCGGACCTTCACGCTGCCCAAATTCCGGGCCGACGTTCGGCAGATCGGCGACCTCAAAGAGGGGATGACGCTGGAAGGGACAGTCACGAACGTGACCAACTTCGGCGCGTTCGTCGACGTGGGCGTGCACCAGGACGGCCTGGTCCACCTGAGCCAGATGTCGAACCGCTTCATCCGCGACCCGCGCGAAGCGGTCAAAGTGGGCGACGTCGTCCAGGTCAAGGTGATCTCGGTCGAGACCGAGACCAAGCGCATCGGGTTGTCGATGAAAGCGCTGCTGCCGGCCCTGCCGCGCAGGCGCAGGAAACCGCGCCGCGCGCAGCCTGCAGTCGGGGCCACGGCGGCGCCTACCGATCCCAGTGAGCCTCCGAGCCAACAGCCTGCGGTTGCCGAAGCCGTGGGTTCCGAAACAGCCGGGAACCCGGAACGGCGACGCGGCCCGCGCCCGCCGCGCCGCGACCCGCGTCGCATGCGCGACCACCGCGGGCCCGCGCCTGAGCGCCGCCCCGACAAGCCCCTGCAGGAACAGAAGGTTGCCGAGGAGACGCCCGAAGACACCGGGCCCAAGCTGCCTGAGCCCACCCTGCAGGAAAAAATTGCCGCCCTTCAGTCCAAGTTCCGCGGCATCAGCTAGCGACGTCCTGCTCCAAAAAAGCGCTCACCGAAAGCAAAGCATAGGTCAGCCCAAGCCTCAATCTTGAGGTTGCACGGGCCGGCTGCGGCCTTCGTCCTGGTGAGACAGATAACCACCCTGCGTCAGAACTTCAGGACGACGTCTTCGGGGATCCCCTTCCCTTTCGGGAGTCGCAGGGTGAACCCTGTGACTGTCGCCGGCCGGTCTTTCAGTGAGAAGAACAGGAACCTGTCGCGGTTCATCGACGACGGGATCGGGTCGGTCGTGTGGGCCTTGTCGTTGAAGTCCTTCTCCACGAGCTGCTTCTCAAACTGCGACAGATCGCCGCCGCCCCCGCCGCCCGGGTTGAGTACGATGGAGGGGCCGCCCCAACCGCGTCTTCCATAGCCGCGGTTCCGCGGATCCGACGGGTCGTAGCGGGGGTCATTGCGCGGGTCGCTCGGGTAGCGCGGGTCATTTCGAGGAAGCCTTGGGTCGCTTGGGTAACGCGGGTCGAGGCGGGGATCGCTGGCGACCGTAGGATCATAGCGAGGATCGTTGGGGTCGGTCCGGGGGTCGCGGGTCCCTATCCCCGGTTGTACCGCCACAGGCCCCTCTTTCTTGGCCTCCGCGCTGACCACCATTCCCTCGAGCACGGCCCGCGCCACTGTGTCGGGACCTATCAGGGGCACTTCGCCCCCATCGGCCCCGAGCAACTTCAGATCGCCGGGAAGCTGCACTTCCTCTTTGCCCGCGTTAAAGACGGCAAGGCGCACGGCCACGATGTCCGACGGAGTGAGCTCCTTGTAGAAGAAATCTTTCTGGTCTTTCCCATCCAGCAACAGATCCGCAGCGTAAGTTACACTTCCGACCGTGGTGCGCGCCTGGAACTGTTCGGCTTTTTTCGCCTTGACCAGCTTCACCTTGAAACCGGCGAACGCGCTCACTGAGAAAAACAACACCGCTAAAATCACTGCGCGTTTTCTCATAGGAATCCTCCGCCGGGCCGCTCCTCATATTCTGAACCATTCGCAGATCCTTATCTATCACAAACGCAGCCGGCACTTCCCTGCATCTCAGACTGCTTGTGCGAGGGGTTCGGCCTTGAAGTCCGGACCCCGAACGGGGTCTAATCTGCGGGGAGGCGCTTATGTTCTGGATGGGATTGGACGTCGGCACGACCGGTTCGCGGGCCATCATCATGGACTCAAAGGGGGGCGTCGTCGCGGCCGCTTCCGCGGACCACGCACCCATGGCGCAGCCTCAGCCGACCTGGGCGGAGCAGGATCCGGAGGACTGGTGGCGGGCGGCACAGGAGGCGATCCGGGCGGCTCTGACCGGGGCCGGCCTGACGGGCCGCGATATTGTCGGACTCGGCTTGTCGGGACAGATGCACGGGGCGGTCCTGCTCGACAAGCGCCACGACGTCATTCGGCCGGCGATTATCTGGTGCGACCAGCGCAGCCAGGAGCAGGCGGACTGGTTCACCGACCGGATCGGAGCCACCAGGCTGAAGGAAATCACCTGCAATCCCGCCCTGACGGGGTTCACGGTCCCGAAACTTCTCTGGGTGAGGGATCATGAGCCGGCGAACTTCGGGCGGCTCCGTATGCTGCTCCTCCCAAAGGACTACGTGCGGTTTCGGCTCACCGGCGACTTCGCCACCGAAGTCTCGGACGCATCGGGTACTCTGCTGCTCGATGTGCCAGGGCGCCGGTGGTCGCGGGAGATCCTGTCGGCCCTGGACCTGACGGCCGGCCAACTCCCGCGCGTGGCGGAATCGCCCGAAATGACAACCCGGATCAACCCGCAAGCGGCCGCGTCGACGGGACTGCGCGCCGGAACCCCCGTCGCCGGCGGCGGCGGGGACCAGGCAGCCGGCGGCGTCGGCAACGGCATCGTCGAACCCGGGATCGTCAGTTCGACGATCGGCACCAGCGGCGTCGTCTTCGCCTACACGGACGCACCTCACCTCGACCCCCAAGGCCGCGTCCACACGTTCTGCCATGCCGTCCCCGATCGCTGGCACGTCATGGGCGTAACCCAGGGCGCGGGGCTCTCCTTGCGCTGGTTCCGCGACAACCTCGCCTCGCGGGAAGCGGAGGAGGCAAGAGCGGCCGGGAAAGATGCGTACGACATCCTGGCAGGCGAAGCGGCCTCGGCCCCGCCCGGGTGCGAGGGGCTGCTCTACCTGCCCTACCTCATGGGAGAACGCACGCCTCATCTGGATCCACTCGCCCGCGGTGTATTCTTCGGCCTGACCGCCCGCCACACGCGCGCCCACATGATCCGCGCCATCCTGGAAGGGGTGGCGTACTCGCTGCGCGATTCCCTGGAGATATTCGGCGAAATGGGGGTCCCCGTGCAGCAGGTGCGCGCCTCCGGCGGCGGCGGCCGCAGTGCCTTGTGGCGGCAGATCCAGGCCGACATTTTCAATCGCGAAATGGTCACCATAAACTCGACCGAGGGTTCCGCCTATGGCGCCGCGCTGATCGCCGCGGCCGGCACCGGCGGTTTTGCTTCGGTGGTGGAGGCGTGCCGGGCATGCATCCGGGTCACGGACCGTTGTGAACCCGATCGCGCAGCGGCGTCCATGTATGACGAGTACTATCGGGTGTTCCGCGACCTCTATCCGCGGCTGAAGGACAGTTACCGGGCCGTGGCAAAGATCGGCTCCGGAGTACGCAAGGGGGCGGGGTCGGCCCGGGCGCGGCCCACTCCAGAATAAACCTTGCCGGCGGGCGGTATAGTGCTCAGTCCAACGTGGAGGATCCTATGCTGGGTCTCGGAAAACACGAAGAGCCGGAAACCGTCTATATTCTCGGCAGCGAGCTCGAGTGCGAGATTTGCCACCACAAGAAATTCTGGCAGCGGAAGGCTCAACTTAACACGGCCGTAGCTACGTTCTTCAACTTCGACTGGGCCAACCGGAGCGCCAGGTGCATCATCTGTGAGCGTTGCGGCTACATCTATTGGTTCCTGCCACCGAAAGAGGAATAGGACGAAGTCAGCCCGACCCCCGTCCAATGAGCCTTATTCAGGATCTGTCGAGCCGACGCGGCCCACGCTAACACCGCGCCGTCCACTTTACGATCTGGTAGAACAGGCGCGCATACCAGCTCCCGACCTCGATCGGGTTGGCGCCCTCGCCACAGGCCGAGACCCGCGCGTCCCCCCAGTCCACCAGCCCGCCCACCCAGTGCGGGGCCACGTCGCTGGCGAAGGCCGTGACGCGCCCTCGACCGTATTCGCCTGCCACCAGCAGCGGTACCTTCTCTCCGGGGACAAACTGGTATCCCTGCGATCCGCGCGAAACCCGGAAAGGCCGTGCCGAGAGGACCTCGAGTGCGCCCGGCTTTGCCGTCAGCCGGTTGTACCCCCCAATCCCCGGGCAGACGTCTTCGAAGGGCAGACCGGCGACCGTCGGATGCGGCTCGTGCAACTCGACCAGACATGGCTGCGGGCAGTTCACCCGGTCGTCCCGAGGATCCAACTCGACCGGAAGGACATCGCGCAGCACCGTCCCGCCATAGTCCCCCCCCGAACCCGTAAACGACTCCCACCCGCCAATCATAAGCAGACCCAGCCCCCCGTCGACCCGCGTGGCCAGCTCTTCGAGCTGCCCTTGGGTAAACATCCTGGAAGGATAGTCACTCAGGATAACGCCGCCGTACGCCGCCCGTCCGAGCGGCGGAAACGGCTGATCGGAAGCGACGTAGTCGAACGTAATCCCAAAGTGCTGCATCACCCCCGCCAGATAGCTTGCCGCTTCCCGCAGAGCAGTGTCGCCCACATAGAGAATTTGTTTTGTCATGGACGCAGTATATCCCCGTCCGCCGCCCGCGCAAAAGATAGGGCAGCAGCGGCCCCGCCGCTCTTGATTAGCACTGGTTAACTCCAAAATACTATATCTAATATCCAAGATTTTGATTATGAGCCCGCGGGCGGTCTGCCGTGCCCACATTTGGCCTACGCCAATAAACCTTTTAATAATAATGGTTTGTAGCCGAGCGCCTCAGCGCTTGAACCAACGCGCCGAGACATGGCACTCAGGTTGCCTGCGAGTAATAATCTCGGAATTTCTTAACGCGTAGTCCTACTTCAAGGAGGGAGTGCATGTGCAACCGAAGAGCCCGGCACATCGGCATCGCCCTGTGGGTGATGCTATCCGCACTGGGTTTAACGACTGTGCAGCCGACGTATGCGCAGATGACGTCCAGTCCGATTTCCGGAATCGTCAAAGATCAAACCGGCGCGGTCGTCCCGGGAGTCACCGTGACGGTGCGCAACATGGAAACGAATGCCACCCGCCAGGTCGTCACCGACGAGGCTGGCCGATATCTCATCCCGGGGCTGCCGGTAGGGCCATACGAGCTCACCGCCGAGCTCTCGGGTTTTGCCACGTATAAGCGGTCCCCCATCAACGTGGTATTGAACCAGGCGGCGGTCGTCGATCCTGAACTGCGCCCAGCCGGGTCCGCGGAGACCGTTATCGTAAACGACGACGCCCCGCTCCTCAACGCGACGACTTCCGAGGTCGGTGTTCGTTTCGACGAGAAGAGGATTTCGGATTTGCCCACCAGCGGGCAGTTCGGGCTCGGCGGCGGTTTCCGCGACGTGTTCTCGTACGCGTTGTCCGCCCCAGGTGTGAGCCAGCTCAACAGCGGCAACTCCGCATTTGCCAACGGAACCAACTATTCCACAAACGGCCTCCGCCCGCGCGGCAACAACTTCATGATCGACGGGCAGGACTCGAACGACCCGAGCGTCACCGGCCGGTCACAGAGCATGAACAACCCCGACCTCGTGAAAGAATTCCAACTGGTGACCAGTCAGTTCCTGGCCGAGTACGGACGGGCCGCGGGCTCGGTGGTGAACGTGATTACGAAGGGCGGAACCAACGATCTCCATGGATCCGCATACTGGTTTAACAACAACAACCGGCTGAACTCGCTGAGCAACCTCAACAAGAACGCGGGATTGACCAAGTCGCCGTGGCTCATCGAGAACCAGTTCGGCGGGACCGCGGGAGGTCCGATCCGCAAGGACCACACATTCTTCTTCGGATCTCTCCAGCGCTGGACGATACGCCAGCTCGGCTCGGGGAGCACCATCTCGGGCATCCCCACCTCCGCCGGCCAGGAAGCCCTCAGGTCAATAGCAGGCAGCCGGCCGCAAGTCCAGGCGCTGTTGAAGTTCCTGCCTCCCGCAGCGAACTCGATCGGCAAGTCCCTGCCGGTGACGGTCGGCGGACAGACGGTGCAGGTCGAGCAAGGGACACTCACCAACTCCACCACCCAGACCACCGACAACTGGCAGTGGTCCGCCCGAATCGACCAGACCCTGGGGCGGCATACACTGGGCGGGCGCTTTATATATAACGATAACGTCGGCAATGGTACCGGTCAGGCAACACCCCCGGGATTCACCACTTACGTGCCAACCCGGAACCAGTCGGTGTCCCTGTTCATGAACAGCAACCTGAGCCCGAAGCTGCTGAACGAGGTGCGCGCTTCGTATGGGCGATTCGCCAGCACCACCACGGCGGCGGATACCTCGTCGGAGAGCATTCCGTCCGTCGAGATCACGCAGTTGGGACTGACGGGATTCAATGCCGCATCGGACCGGACCGCCATCGGCCTCGCGGTCAATCTCCCTCAGTTCAGGTTCAACAACACCTATCAGCTGCAGGACACGATGTCCTGGATCCATGGAGCCCACTCCTTCAAATGGGGCATGGACATCCGGCGCACCGATGTGAAGAGTTTCTTCTACCCGCAGATCCGTGGGCTGCTGCGCTACAGCTCGCTGCAGAACTTCGTCGACGACGTGGCGGAGGCAGTGAACATCAACAGGCCGCTTCCTGGCGGGCAGACGATCATTTACTACAAATGGTATGACGCTTACCTGTTCGCGCAGGATACCTGGAAAGTAACGTCCGACCTCACCCTGAACCTCGGGCTGCGTTATGAGCGACCCGGGAATGCGATCCAGAGCCTGGTCGAACTCAACAAGAAAATCGTGGCCGCGAATGGGGGCACGGAGGTCTTCCGGCTGACTCCGGCGCCAAGCGGGCACAACAACAACTTCCAGCCGCGCTTCGGCTTCAGCTGGCAGCCGCATCCAGACTCAGGGCTGCTGAAGCGGCTGACCGGAGATGGCAGGATGGTGATCCGCGGCGGGTATGCACGAGCCAACGACTACCAGTTCATCAACCTCGCGCTGAATGTCGCCAGTTCGTTCCCGTTCGTGGCCGCAATCAGCCGGTCGAATTTGGCCAACGCCTTCGCGCAGCTCCCCGGCCTGCAACCGAACCTGACCGACCCGGCCCAGTTGTTGACCCTTACCCGCACGGTGGTCGCCCCCGATTTCCGGGCTCCGGTCGCGGAGCAGTTCTCGCTGGAAGTGCAGCGCGAGCTGAGCTCCAACACCGTGTTCCGGGTCGGGTGGGTCGCAACCAAAGGGAGCGGCCTCTTTCAGACCATCGACGGCAATCCTCGGACTATCTGCAGCAGCCGGCCGAATTGCCCGCGCGTCGATCCGACCCGCGGCGTGATTCGCCTGCGCGCAAACTCTTCGTCCTCGATTTACCACTCGATGCAGGCCAGCGCCGACAAGCGGCTTGCCAGAGGCTTCAGCGGAGGCCTCCACTTCACCTGGAGCAAGCTGATCGACGACTCCTCGGACACGTTCAACCCCTCTTCGCGCGGCGAAGTCGCAATCTCGCAGGACTCGTTCAACCGTCGCCTGGACCGCGGGCCGTCGACCTATGACCGGCCGGCGCGCTTCGCGACGAACTTCGTCTACGAACTCCCGTTCCACCGCGACCAGAACAACCTCGCCGGACGGGTCATGGGGGGATGGCAGGTCAGCTCCTACATCACCCTGCAGAGCGGTTCGCCTTTCTCTCCCCTGAACGGAGCAGATCCGGCCGGCGCGCTGGCGGGTATCGATGGACTGGTCGGCAACGCCATCCGTCCCAACGTCGCCGCCGGCGCAGACATTTCCGGCATGAGCGTGGAAGAACTGCTCGCCGCGGGCGGGCGCTCTCTCTTCACCCAGATCACGGCTGCCCAGCGCGTCGGGATGGTCGGACGCAACGTCCTTCGGAGCGACGGCATCGCACAGATCGATCTGAGCCTTGTCAAGAGCACCCGCATCACCGAGTCCAACCGGCTGCAGTTCCGTCTTGAGTTCTACAACATGAGCAACACGCGCAATTTCGGGATACCCGAGTCGCGCATCAACAATACCGGCTTCGGCAACCAGTGGGGCACGGACGGCGGAAACCGCCGGATCTTCTTCGCCCTGCGCTACACGTTCTAAGCCGCGGGAACAAGAACTCGGGCGGGGTCGACCCGATTCCGCCCGAGTGAGGTGCCCGGGGGATTAAGATTAGCTGCACCGAGCGGCGAGCCGATGCACCCCTGGTGCGCCAGGGCTCCGGCGTCCCTTCGGGACCCCGGGGCCCTTTTGTTTTGTTGAACAGCCCGTTTCCCGATCGCCCCCGGCCACCTGGGCCCCGCATGCGCCCTGGCGCCGCACTCCAGACATTGCAGGGCGTGGGCGCGATTTGTTAGACTGCCGGGGAAAAACGTCAGGTTTGAACCACTACGTGCGGGAGAAATCCGACATGCTTAAAGGTAATGCCATCATAGGACAATCAGGAGGACCGACGTCGGTCATCAACGCCAGCCTCGGCGGAGTCGTTGAGGCAGCCCAGGGGGCCGCTGCCATCGGCAGCGTCCTCGGGATGCGATGGGGCATCGAGGGCTTCATGGCGGAGAATATTGTCGATCTCTCCGGGTTATCAGCCGACTTTATCGCCGGCCTGAAAAAGACGCCCTCGAGCGCGCTGGGCAGCAGCCGCCACAAACTGAAGGCGCCCGACCTCCCGGTCGTGTTCGAGGTTTTGAAGCGATACGATATTCGTTATGTGTTCCTGATCGGCGGCAACGATACGATGGACACGATCCATCGCATCGGAGAATATGCCCGGCAGCAGGGGTACGAGCTGATCGGTATCGGCGTGCCGAAGACCGTCGACAACGACCTGTTTGGGACCGACCACACACCCGGTTTCCCCAGCGCCGCCCGTTATGTCGCGATGTCGGTGCAGCAGGCGGGCATCCTGGCGCGCGACATGCAGAAAGTGGATCAGTTCGTCATCTTCCAGTCGGTGGGCCGTTCCGCCGGCTGGCTCGCGGCCGCTTCGGCGCTCGCCAAGAAATCTCCCGAGGAGCCGCCGCACATCCTCTGCCTCCCGGAACACCCGTTCGACCGCGACCAGTTCCTGGCCCGGGTGAAGTCCTGCCACGAGAAGTACGGCTGGGTCAGCATCGTCTGCGGCGAAGGCATCAGCTATCCCGACGGCACTCCGGTGTCGGCCTCGCGAGTGAAGGACAAGTTCAGCAACGTGGAATTCGGCGCGATGGGGGGTACGAGCGCGGCCATGGCGCTGCACCGTATGATCGCCGACGAGTTCGGGTTCCGCGGCGAGTTCCAGGTCACGGAGTCGCTGCCCATGTGCGCGGCCGACCGATGCGCGGACGTGGATGTCGCCGAAGCGGCGATGTGCGGCCGGAAAGCCGTCGAACTCGCTACCGAAGGAGTCACGGGCCGGATGGTCACGCTCGTCCGGCAACCGGGTTCGGAATACCGCTGCACGACCGGGACAGCCGACCTGTCGGAGGTGGCCGTGAAAGCCAAGCCGATGCCCGCCCAATACCTCTCAGGCGACGGGACGTTCGTCACCGAGGCCTTTCTCGACTACGTCCGGCCGCTGGTCGGGCCGCTGCCGGAATATGCCAACCTGCCCTTCCTAAAATTCAATCCAGTTCGGAGCGCATCCAAATGAACCAGCAACCAAAGTATTCGCAGTTCGCACTCGTGCGGGAGATGCTAGAAACCCCCGGAATCATACGCAACTTCAAACTGCGGGGGTCCGAAGACGCCGCCCGCACCATCAAGGAAACCGGCAGGCTGTTCTTCACCGGTGAGGGCTCGAGCCGCATATTCCCCGCCAAAAACGCTATGGCCCAGGCGCTGCGGAGCGGCCTCGACCTGCACCTCGCTACCGAGGGGGCCCGTCAGGCACACGAGTATCAGCTCGACAAGTTCGTCGTCTTCGGCGCCTCCAACAGCGGCCAGACCAAAGAGGTTATCTCGCTGTTCGACAAGCTCCGCAAGGCGGGGCACAAGAAGCTCTTCGGGCTCACCGCCAACCAGAGCACCAAGCTGGAGTCGCTGGCCAGCAAGACCTATATCCTGAGCTGCGGCAAAGAAGACGCTGTTGCGGCCACCAAGAGCGTGACCGAGCAGGCGCTCTTTTACGAGTCGCTGCTTGCCCAGGTGCAGGGCCGCAGTCTCGATGCCAGCCTTCCCAAGCTGGCCGAGGCATATGAAGGTGCTCTCACCACGGCTGTCGATCCCAGGATGACGGACGCGATCGCCCGCGCGGGCACGATCTACTTTGCCGGGCGCAACGACGGCGTGGCGGAAGAACTGACGCTCAAGACCAACGAGATCACGCGCAAGAAGAGCGACTACCTCGAGGGAACCTACGCCGTGCACGGGATCGAAGAGGTCATGAACCCGGACGACGTCGTTATCCTCGTCAATCCCTTCCCCGCCGAAGTCGAGAAAATCAGAGAAACCCTCATCAAGGGCGTCGGGCTGAAAGTGTTCGCGGTGGCGTCCGACGAAACGATCTTCCCGACGGTAAGAGTCCCCGATGCAGGGGCACTCGCGTCCTACGTCTGCCTGGCCGCCGGCTGGAACCTCCTGATCGAGGTCGGAACGGCACTGGGGATCAATCTCGACAAACCCGTCCGGGCACGGAAAGTCGGGAACGAATTTCTTGGTTAAGAACCTTTGAGATTTCTTTGAGTCTTCGAGCCTTCGAGGTAAGTCTTTGAAGCTCACCTCGAAGGCTCGAAGAGCTCGAAGAATTGGTTTTTTGTGGAGTAGTATGCGGGCGCGCGAGCTCACAGAACGCGGCGTGGTGATCCCGTGCATCGACGCCGTAGAGATCGGGCCTGACGTCGACCCGCGCCGCATCGCCCCCGGGGTGGTCATCCGACCCGCTTGCCGGCTCTCCGGCGCCGAAACCTCCATCGGACCCGGGTGCGAAATCGGGGCCGAGGCGCCTGCCACGATCGAGAACTGCCAATTGGGCCGGCGGGTGCAGCTCAAAGGGGGCTACTACTCCGGCGCAACGTTTCTCGACGACTCCAGTACCGGGAGCGGCGCGCACGTGCGCGGGGGCACGCTCCTCGAGGAAGGGGCGAGCGCGGCCCACGCCGTCGGGCTGAAGCAAACGGTATTCCTGCCGTTCGTCATCGCCGGGAGCCTGATCAACTTCTGCGACGCCCTCATGG
This sequence comes from uncultured Acidobacteriota bacterium, assembly GCA_963773605.1. Taxonomy (GTDB): domain Bacteria; phylum Acidobacteriota; class UBA6911; order UBA6911; family UBA6911; genus CAVZBT01. Next base: position 164,195 of record CAVZBT010000011.1, on the reverse strand, counting down.
CCGGCGGCACCGGCAGAAAAAACCACAGCGAGATCGGCTCCTCCTACATCCACTTCAACTTCACCCCTCACCAGGACAAAGCCACGGCTTCCCTCGTCGGCGACGTGCCGCGAGGGGTAATGCTCGGGGAACGCCCCATATTCCTGGGCGGCCAGGGCGGCCTGATCGGTCCCGCACGCATCGAGTACGGGACGGTGATTCCCGCCGGCACGATCTGCCGCGAGGACATTCTCACCGCCAACCAGCTGTTCGTCCCGAGACCGGCCGCGTTCAGGGAGTCGCAGGACTACGTGACAGGCCTGTACCGCGGGATCGAGCGCATCGTGCGCAATAACCGGATATACATCGGCAACATCTGGGCGTTGCGCACCTGGTACGCGCGGGTCAGGGCACCGCTCATGGACGGCGACCCGTTTTCCGCCGCCTGCCGCAGAGGCGCAGTCGCTCGGCTGGACGAAATCCTCCAGGAGCGCGTGAAGCGTCTCGAGGAACTCGCCGGCAAGATGCCCGCATCCCTGGAGCTCGCAAGGTCGCACGCCGGGGTCGACGTGCGCTCCGAGCCGTATGCCGGACAGGAAATGTTCATACACGCCTGGCCCCGAATCGAGGCATGTCTCAAGGCCGAGCCGCCCGACGATGCCGGCGCGCAGCCACGCGGCGTCTTCCTCGAGGAATGGGAGCGCATCGACAAAGGCGCGAATTATACGGAGGCCATCAGGCGTATCAGCCCGAAGGCACGCTCGGCGGCCACGGCCTGGCTTCAGTCTATCGTAGATCTGTACGGCGGCAACCACACCGCCTGACCGCAAACCCGAAACACGCGCAGCGCCAGAAAACGTCGAGGAGAGGGGCATGGGACGATTGTTCGGAACGGACGGTGTCCGGGGCGTGGCGAATGTCCCGCCGATGACGGCGGAAATGGTGCTCGACATCGGCCGGGCCACCGCTTTCGTGTGCAAGAGACACGAGACCCGGCGCCACAACATCGTCATCGGCAAGGACACGCGCGTGTCCGGGTACATGCTCGAAAGCGCCCTCACCGCCGGCATCTGCTCCATGGGGGTAGACGTGCTGCTCGTCGGGCCGATGACCACACCCGGCATTGCCTTCATCACCCGAAGCATGCGCGCCGATGCGGGAATGGTGATCTCCGCTTCCCACAATCCTTACCAGGACAATGGGATCAAAATCTTCTCCCGCGACGGCTATAAGCTGCCGGATTCCGTGGAGGACGAGATTGAAGACCTGATCACCTCGGGCCGGATCAAGGACATTCGCCCGACGGCGAGCGAGATCGGCAAGGCCAAGCGCATCGACGATGCCCTGGGCCGCTACATCGTTTTCTGCAAAGACGCGTTTCCCGAGAACCAGAGCCTCGAGGGGATGAACATCGTCATCGACTGCGCCAATGGCGCCACGTACAAGGTCGCCCCGATCATTTTCGCGGAACTCGGCGCGGACGTGCACGCGATCCATTGCGAGCCGAACGGCATGAACATCAACGACAATTGCGGGTCGCAGCACACCGGCAGCCTGTCGGCGGCGGTGCTCGAACACGGCGCGCACATCGGCCTCGCGTTTGACGGCGACGGCGACAGGCTCATCGCCGTCGACGAGAAAGGACGCGAGATTACGGGCGACCACGTCCTGGCGATTTGCAGCAAGCTGTACAAGGAAAGGGGCCGGCTGCGCAACAACCTGGTGGTGACGACCGTCATGAGCAATTTCGGGTTTCTGGCGTTCCTCCGGGAGATGGGGATCGAGCACGCCGCGTGCAAAGTCGGGGACCGGTATGTCCTCGAGATGATGTCGGACAGGGGCGCGGTAATCGGTGGGGAGCCGTCCGGGCACATGATTTTTCTCGATCACCACACGACCGGGGACGGTGTGATCTCCGCGCTGCAGCTGCTCTCAGCCCTCCAGTCCGCGGGCAAGCCGCTGTCGGAGCTCGCCGCCATCATGCAGCTGTCGCCGCAGAAAACCGTCAACGTCGACGTTGGCCGCAAACCTCCGCTGGAGGAACTGCCGGAACTGCAAGCCGCCATCCGGCAAGCGGAGGCGGAGTTGGACGGGCAGGGAAGGGTGCTGATCCGCTACTCGGGCACCCAGGCGATGTGCCGGGTCATGGTGGAAGGCCCAAACCAGGAGGTTACCGACCGCCTGGCTGGCGCGCTGGCCCGGACCGTGCAGCGCCTCTTGGGCGGACTCGGCCCGGGTTGAACCTCGAACCCGTTCTGGGACGCGACGGCGGTTTCGAGAAGTTTGCGGAAGGTTGTTCCCGGCATGGGGGCCGGACCGACTCAGTAGATTTCCTCCCCTTCTTCCCGCGTGTAGAACAGGTGCAGCGATTCGCTGTCACCCCCGTCTCCGGTCTCGAGCAGCCGCGTTTCGGCCTGCGCCCGGTTCTCCCAAGCCTGGTGTTCAAGCGCGCTCAGCTTCGCGGCGATCCCGTGATCATCCACGAGCTGTTTGATTTGTTCAAACAGCGCGCGGCTGCCGCACAAATGCTGGCCCTCCCAGAGAATCTTGCACGCAACCATCGACTCGAACGCATCGAAGCGCAGTTGCGCGCGCACCCTGGCCAGGTCCTTAACCACGTAGTCGATCTCCTCCCGGTAATCCGGGTGCACGAGGAGGAAGTGCTTCCGCTTGTGGATCGCGTTGTCCAGCGCATTGAGCGCTTCCCGTGCGATCTCATCGACCGCGACCACGATGACGTCGAGATCGGAACCGCGCACCATGTGGCCCGTGCTTTTCTCCGGCCGGGGCACCGTGTGGGACATGTCATAGGCGATGTCGCCGGCGATGATGAAGCAGACCTGCTCGACCAGACACTCCGACTCCGGCAGCGCCGCCGTCACCGACCGCATGGTGTCTCGTGCCAGTTCCCACTTCCGGCGGCTGATCCCCCGGATTTCATCCCGCAGCAAGGCAGCCTTCTCTTCCACCTTGGGAATCTGCCCTTCAAGTCCCAGGATCGTGTAGGTCAGGAATTCCCTCCGGATGGAAGGGGAAAGCCGGGCGAAACCCGGGACTGCCCTGTCCAGGCGCAGGAAGCGGGTGCCGGCGCCCGCAAAGCGGACTTGCGGGGACCTCCGGCACCATTGCCATGCCCGGAACACGTCGAGCCGGGTAACCTCGACCAGTTCCGCACCCGTTAGCGGCCCGTGCCGTTGAAGTGCTGTAAGGATCTCGGATTCCATGGTTTTCCGTCTCCTGCCGGCGTTGTTTGTTCCCGCAGGATATCACGGTCCGCGGGATCGTTTTTCTGGCGAACGCACGGCTCTGTTGGTATCCTCAACCGTGCCCGGAGACGTCCAATTCCGAAAGCAAAAAATGTCGCGGCCGAGATAGCGTTTGTCGAGTGCGTCGAGCCCTCGCACTCCACAGCGGCTGGCCGCGAGGTCGAGAGCGGTGAAGTTCTTGAATTCTTCACGATTCCCAAGATGCGCCGAGACCGCGCAGCCATGAACCATTCGCCCGCACAGCGTACTTCGTGGCGGTTGGCGGGTTTCCGCACGCCGGTCGAACGGCTCGTCGAAGCGGTACTCAGCCATGCTTCGGCGCCCGAGGCGTCCCCGCTGCGGCTGCGCGAACTCGTGAAACGGGTGCTCGACCTCGACCCGGCCGCGACGCGCGTCGTGATCCTCGGGGGGGGCACAGGGCTCTCGACGGTCGTGGGCGGCAACTCCCAGATGCCGGACTGGCCCGACCGCCCCTTCGTCGGCCTCAAGCAGGAATTCCCCAAGCTGGACGTGGTCGTGTGCACGACCGACGACGGGGGATCGACGGGCCGCCTGCTCCAGCGCTTGCCGATGATCGGCATCGGCGATCTGCGCAAGTCGTGCCTGTCGCTCATGCGGCCCGACAGGCTGTTTGACAGGTATGGCGTCGCGGAGGACGAAGCGCAGCCCATGGTCCGCGCGGTGCAGCGGATCTTCAACTACCGTTTCCCCGACAGGGGGGCCCGCAAGCGATTCCTGCGGGACCCGCTCGCCGTGCTTCCGCAATCCCTCCGCCGCAGCTGTCCCGCGCCTCTGGCCGACACGCTGCGTTCGCTCGGCGCGCCCCTGGCCGATTCCCGTTCGACCTTGCACCTTGACCCGAGCGGCCACTGTCTCGGCAACCTGATCCTGACCGCCGCGGTGTTCCGGGCCGCGGGCGGATGGACGGACCGGCCGCCGGGCCCGAAAGCTATCCGAGCCGGACTGGACGAGATCGCGGTCCAGATCGGAACCCCGCTTCACGTGTTGCACCCCGCGACGGCGACCCCGGGACAACTGAAATTCCGGTATGCCAACGGGGTCGAGGTCTACGGGCAGAGCAAGTCGTCGTGGGCGAACCGCCGCTGCCCCGTCGAACGCGTGACCGTCGAGTTCACCGCACCACCCGCCGTCAGCCCGGCGGTGCTGCGCGCCATCCGGGAAGCGGACCTCATCATCTACGCCCCGGGAAGCCTCTACACGAGCATCATCCCAATCCTGCAGATCCCGCCGATCGTCTCCGCCATCCGGGGAAACCAGGCTGCGCTGAAGATCCTGGGCGCGAATTCCTGGATACAGCAGGGGGAAACCGACATTTCGCTGCGGAACGAAGGGCGTGGATTCCTGGTTTCCGAACTGATCGAGGCCTACGACCGCAACGTGCCGGGCGGCGCCCGACGGGCTGTTCGGCGTCGTGCTGAGCGCAAACCTGGAACAGATTCCCAGCAACATCCTGCGCAACTACGCGCTGGAGGGGAAGAGCCCCATTCACCTGGACCGCACCCGCGTCGAGGAGATGGGACTTCCAGCCGGTCGAGGCAAGCCTGCTGTCGCCGGATCGCATGCAGTTGGCTCTCGTGATACATCACGATGCGCGAAAATTCGCCCTGGCGGTCCGGACTTTGCTCTGGGCGAAGGACCCACATCCCGTCCGGGAAGCCCGGCAAGCAGAAGCCCGAGAGATCCGAGCCGACAATACGGTCGGTGGCAGCCAAGCCGCAGCGGAGCGGGCACGCTCCGCTGTGCGCTCACGTGACGGCCATGAGGGAAGCCCTGAGCGGGAAGACCTTCAGACCGCAAGCGCTGCGGCAGGTGCTGCTGCAGCTGGCATGGGAAAACCGCGATATCCGGCCGTCCCACCTGCACGGTTTCCAGGGCGCGCGCGTCATTGCCGCGACGAAATGGAACCGCGTCACGGCATGGGACAACGTCCTCGGCTACTACGATCCGGAGGACCGCTTCCTGAAGGTGCACGAACGGGTGCTCGACAACCCTGCCAAACTGCGCGAAGATCTGCTGGTTGCGCTCGGAGAATCCCTGCTTGGCAGGTACATCGAGTCCAGGCGCTGGGTCGACGGCCAGGCGCTGAGGAGTTGCGGCGCCCGGTGTTACGAGATCCGGCTCCGGCCGCCGGCCGCACGGGACTGCTTGCTCGACGACTCGCGGTTGCGCACGTACCTGGGACTGGCCCGCATGACACCCGACCCCCAGGACGACCGGGTCTATCGGATCGTGCTCAACGGAGACGAAGGGTTCCTCCCTTCGGGCATCCTGTTCGGCCTGATGTTTGCCTGGTACCTTAACAATTTCTACGGGTCGAAGATGGAATACGAGATGTCGCTGCTGCGCTTTCCGGCCGACACCCTGATTCCGCACCAGTTCAAGGAACAGGCGCGCAAGCAAGCCCTGGTGACCTTTTTCCGCGAGGTCGTCTTTGGACATTCGGAAGGCGGACGAGAACAAACGAGGGTGAATCTATGAAAACGAGGTCGGCGGCAGCCGTTCTGTTGTGCGCCGCCCTGATCGCCGGCTGCGGCCGCAATACCGGTCAGAGGACGATTGGGGTGTCGCTCCTGACAAAGGAGCACGTTTTTTACCGGGACATGGAGAAGGCGTTGCGCGACACGGCCGCAAAGCACAACTTCAACCTCATTGTGAACTCCGGCGACTGGGACCTGGCCAAGCACCAGGCGCAGATCGAAAACTACATTGTCCAGAAGGTCGATGCGATTATCGTGTGCCCCTGCGATTCGAGAGGAATAGGCCCAGCGATCCAAAAGGCCAATTCCGCCGGCATCCCCGTATTCACGGCCGACATCCGCGCCGAAGGGGGCGAGATCGTCAGCCAGATTGCGTCCGATAACGTTGCGGGAGGGCGGCAGGCCGCCGAATACATGGCGCGTCTGCTCAACGGAAAGGGCGAGGTCGCCATCATCGACCAGCCGATCACGCAATCGGTCATCGATCGCGTGCGCGGTTTCATGGAAGTCATGGCCCAGCACCCTGAGATCCGGGTCGTGGCACGGCCGAGCGGCGAGGGGGTGCGCGACAAATCAATGAAGGCCGCAGAAGACCTGCTGCAGGGCTTCCCTCAATTGGCCGGAATTTTCGGCATCAACGACGACAGCGCCCTCGGCGCGCTCGCGGCCGTGGAGGCGGCCGGTCGCAGGGGCATCGTGATCATCGGCTTCGACGCGATCCCGGAGGCGCGGCAGGCCATCCTGCGCGGGAGCGCCCTGAAGGCGGACGTGGTCCAGTACCCGCTCGAGATCGGGCGCATCACCATTGAAACCATCGCACAGCACCTCTCCGGCCAGCCTGTCCCCAAGGACATCCCCGTCAAGGTCGGGATCGTGGACGCCACCAATGCCCGGGAAGGAGTCCAGGTCAACCCATGAGCCCAATAACGGACATTCGAGTCGCCCACAGCCCCGACTCCGATGACGCTTTCATGTTCTATGGTCTGGCGACCGGCAAGGTGCCGTCCAGCGAATTCCGGTTCACCCATGTCCTGGAGGACATCGAGTCCCTCAACCGCAAAGCCCTGAAGGGCGAGTACGAGGTGACGGCGGTGTCCATCCACGCCTACGCCTATGTGTCGGGTCTCTACGCCCTGCTCCCGTCCGGTGCGAGCATGGGGGATCGCTACGGGCCGCTCGTGGTAGCCCGCAAGCCGTGCCGGGCCGCCGATCTGAAAGGCAAGACCATCGCCGTCCCCGGGATGATGACAACCGCCTACCTCGGGTTGAAGCTGCTCGAGCCCGACTTTGAACCCCTCGTGCTCCCCTTCGACCGCATCATGGCCGCCGTCACCCAAGGCGACGCGGATGCGGGCTTGTTGATCCATGAGGGGCAGCTGACCTATGGCGAGGAGGGCCTGCACAAGGTGGTGGACTTGGGTGAGTGGTGGTTTGAGCAGCACGGGCTTCCGCTGCCACTAGGCGGCAACGCCATCAGGCGCGATCTCGGCCCGGACCGGATCCGGCGGATCTCCAGGCTGCTGCGCGACAGCATTCAGTACGGCCTCGACCATCGTGAGGCCGCCCTCGAGCACTCGCTCCGGTTCGCGCGCGGCCTCAAACCAGCCCAGGCCGATCGATTCGTGTCGATGTATGTCAACGACCGGACCCTGGACTACGGCGCGGAAGGCCGGCAGGCCGTGCGCGTGCTGCTCGATCAGGCCTGGGAAAAGCGGTTGATTCCCTCTCCGATCCAGCCGGACTTCACCGACTGAGATCCCTGGAGTGCGGCGGCTCGAGCCCTGAGGGGCGGCACAACGGATAACGTTCGGGGCTGGGCGCCCCGTTCGGCGGACGACATTTCAACCGGGCATTTGACGAAGCGGTTCGGCGATCTTATATAAATGGTGTTATTTTTCGCTCCGAAAGGAGGCACGTGGCAGTGCCCATCTACGAGTACCAGTGTTCCAATTGCGGCGAGGTTTTCGAAGCATTCCAGAAAGTCCACGACAACCCATTGTCGGAGTGCAAGTTCTGCCATGGGCGGGTCGAGAAACTGATAAGCCACTCGAGTTTCCAGCTCAAAGGCAGCGGCTGGTACCTGACAGATTACGCCCGCAAATCCCAACCCTCCAGCAGCGGGAGCGAATCCAAACCGGCGGAAAAAAGCGACAAGGGAAGCGAGACGAAGCCGGCGGCGGCGCCGCCACCCACCCAGGGCGCCAAGACCGAATGAGGGGCTGTGAACCTGGTTCAATTCTCTCGGGAGCAGCGCAAGCTGGTCATCCACGCGGCCGATGAAGCCGCGGAGCGCACCTCGAGCTATTACTGTTTCCCGCCACACCGCTGGCAGGCGCTCCGCTACGACCTCCTCACCAGGCAGGATCACGAGTGGGAGCCGCTGCCCGAGCGCATCCTGGCCCGGGTACGGCATATCGAGGCGGTCGAGCCGGTACGGCGGCGCAACTATGAGTTTTACCGGATCGAGCTGAACGACCCCGGCATCCTCTCGGCGGCCGACAGGGAGAACATCTCGGCCGACCTCTACCCATTCCTCGTTTTTATCATCACACACGAGCTGGTGCACCTGGTGCGGCTGAGCAGCATTGTGGACGACCGTCGGCATATTGAAGCGGCGCCCGACTCCGAGGAGGCACGCGTCCAGCAGATCGCGCGGCAGGTGCTCTCGCGCAGCGGATATCGAGGCTTCGATGACGTACTCGACCGGTTCTGCGTCCCGCTGGCGGCCACCGGTTGATTCCTGTTGAAGCTCCTGCAATAATCCCCACCGTGCCCGTTCTGTCCAGGACGCTGACTCCGGCCAAGGAGAAAGCCGATGAAGCAGACCAACGAAATCCAGATCGGTGACGAAGCGCCTGACTTCACGTTGCCAAGCCACCTGGGTGAAAACGTGTCGTTGAGCGACTACCGAGGAAAGAAGAATGTCGTGCTGGCGTTCTACCCGGCCGCATTCACACCCGTCTGAACGATCCAGATGCCCTCGTACGAGGAGGACCTCTCCGAGTTCGAGCGGCACGATGCCCAGGTTCTGGGCATTAGCGTTGACAATACCCCCTCCAACAAGGCCTGGGCCAACTCGCTGGGGGGAATCTCCTATCCCCTGTTGAGCGATTTCTGGCCCCACGGCTACGTCGCGGTCAAGTACAACGTTCTCCGTTCGGAGGGCATTACCGAACGGGCCCTGTTTGTCGTCGACAAACAGGGGATCATCAGGTACAAAGACATACACTCGATAGGGGACCAGCCCAGGAACAACGAGCTTTTCGAGGCGTTAAAAAATCTAAGCTGAGCTTTCCGGGGCCGTGTCCCGGACAGGACGGCCAAAGCTTATGCGGGACATCGCACGAAACTGTATCCCCTATACCCCCTTCACCGGCAAACTGGAGCGTAGCCGGATAGGCCTGGTCACGACGGCGGGGGTCCACCTTAAGACACAACCCCCGTTTGTGCTGGCGGGCGACACCTCGGTCCGGCTTGTGCCGGCCGGAGCAAAAGGCGAAGAGCTCCGCATCAGCCACGAGCACTATGACTGGAACGACGCGCTGGAGGACATCAACTGCGTCTTCCCGCTGGGGATCCTGCGCGAGCTCGCAGCGGAGGGCCGCATCGGCGGCACGACGACGGAACATGTATCCATGGGTTTCTCCCAGGCTATGAGGGAAATCCGGGAGAAAACCTCATTCGAGATCGCCTCCACGGTGCGCAAGCTGAAAGCGGACGCCGTGCTTCTCACCGCCGGCTGACCGCTTTGCCACCGGACGGTCGTCACGATCCAGCGCGCAATCGAAATGGAAGGCATACCGACGGTCCTCGTGACTGTCGATCCCGAACAGTCCTGGCAGGCGCGGCCATCGCGCGCCCTGCACCCCATCGGCTTTAAACTTGGTAACTCGCTGGGAAACCCGGGTGCGCCGGAGCTGCAGAAGACAGTCCTGCTGGACGCCCTCGGTGTTATGCTCGATCCGCCGGAGCCGGGCACCATCGTGGACAAGGAATACCCCGCGTATTCCAGCGTCTGAGAGAGCATCAGTGCGCGGAGGCTCGACGCCGCCGTCGCCCGACTCTATACCCAAACAGCAAAGCCACGGAAAGCGGTACCGAGGTACGCAAGAGTTTCAACAGAGTTCCCATGCGGGCGCCGGAACGTACCCAAGCGCATGAAGATACCCGCAGCGTTCTCCGACGTTGCAGCCGCCGGGTTTGGAGATTCCTGTGCGTGGAAAAGCGCGTTGTGTGTTCGCACGTTGCCCAATTTGAGAGGCAGGCATGACTCAGGTGGACGATCACGTACTGGTTGCCGATGTGGGTGGGACGCATATCGGGATCGCGATATTCGCACACAGCGGGAACCACCGATTTGAGCCCGTCCGACATGAAACGCTGCTCAGCCGGAAAACAAAGAACTTCCCGGGGAGGCTCAGGCGCTTTCTCCGCGGCAGCGGACGCCTCGAGCCCAAGGTCACCCGGGCATGCATCGATTTTGCCGGGCCGATAGGTCCCGACCGGTCGCGCGCCGTGCTCACGAATCTCAGCTGGGGGTTCAGCGTCGACGGGATCATGGAAGCGACGGGCCTCAGCGAGGTGACCCTCCTCAACGATTTCGAGGCAGTCGGGTGGGGCGTGGAGGTCCTGCTCGCCAACAGGCCGGAGGCCTTCACCCGCATTTCCCGGACGGGAAGGCTCATTTCTCTCAAGGGTGCGCACAAACCGACGCTGGCCGTCATCGGGGCGGGAACCGGGCTCGGTACAACCGTGCTCGTACACGACCCAGTTGCGGGAAAATACCGTCCGGTACCGGGCGAAGGGGGGCACACGGATTTCACGGCCGTCGAAGAGGACGAGTTCCGCATCAGCCAGTGGATCCGCCACAACGTGAACTTGTCCCCCAATGCACCTCTGAACCGCGAGAAGGTGGTCAGCGGCCCGGGGTTGGTCAACGTCTACCGGGCGCTGTCCGAACTCGAGCCCGGCCTGGGGGACCGTCGCATCACGTCAAGAGTTCTGTCATCCGACCCGTACGCCCGGCCCGCGATCGTCGCGCAGAACGCGGACCAGGATCCGCTGTGCCGCAAAGCGCTCGACACCTGGATCCGGTGTTATGCCGCCGCCGCCAAGAACTGCGCGATATTCCCGCTGGCACCCGGAGGCGTGTTCCTGGCCGGCGGGATTGCCGCCAAGATTCTCCCTGAATTTCAGTCGGGGGCCTTCATGCGGGAATTCACGCGGTGCGACGTTCCCAACATTCGGGCCATTCTGAAGCGCATCCCGGTTTTCGTCATCACGGATTACAGGATCGGGCTTTACGGATGCGCGAACGTGGCCGTAAATGGCTTGCCGTGACGTTTTCGCCGACGGGCGGCGACCGCGCGCTTCAGGGCTGAACGACCGCCGGTTGTTCCTGAAGCTCGTCCTCGGCATCCGGGTGCATGACCGCCGAAGCCGCTTCGAGGACTCTTGACAGGTCGTCCCCGGCCCCGCAGGTCGCAAAACCGATGTTCAGGCGAGCAGCCGCGCCGGCGGGACCGGGGTGGGCCGCCTTCCACGCGCGAAAGACCTGCCTGAGGTTGCGTACCCTCGATGACAACAGATCCGAGTTGACGCCGGGAAGCAGCAGTAGCAGCTCGTTTTCGCGGTGCTGCAGGATGGATTCGCGCCCCTGGAGACTTCCGGCAAACATGCTCCGGATCTCACGCAGGGTTTTCACTTCCAGCGGCATCGCGCGCGCGCAGTGTTCCGGGCTTTCAACGTGAATCAGCACCACCGACAACGTGTCCGGTTCCCCGACGCGATCGGGCGGAACTTCGCTCTGGACGATTGGACCGTCTTTTGCGGCCGAGGTAAGCAGCCGGACGTGCGCGATCATCGCGGCGAGAATCCGGAGCATTCTGAGGTGGCTTTCGTGGAAGTACGACGGGGTGGAGTGGCCCAAGAGCAGCGCCCCCAGGCCCTCGCCCTTACACGTGACCGGAACGCAGACGAGCGAGCGGACGACGCTGGGCCAGTCCACGGCCTGGAAGCGCGCATCCCGGTACACGTCGGGAATGTTCAGGCTGCCGCGCCCCTGTTGGGCCAGGCTCGCGACGACTTCGAAAAACCGCGCGCTGCCAAGCAGGTTCCTCCCGCCGTGGATGCGGAGGAACTCGTGACCGTCGCGGATACCTTCGAGGCGGAACGGCTCCTCGTCGTGTCCAAGGCCGCGGTAGAACACGATCCCACAATACTCGGAGCCAAAGTCGTCCAGGGCACAGTGCGCTATGTCGAGGCAGATCTCGTCGAGATTCACCTTGTCTTTTGTCGTCTCGACGATCCGGCAGAATGCCGACAGGAATTCGACGTTTTCTTCCAGCAGGCCGTTGACCTCCGCCACAGCGCTGCGGTAGCTCGCGATGATTCTTCCGAAGAGGGTTCTCTCCTCCGCGAGCGGATCTACGACCGACGGCTCGTCTGCGGACGCCATATCCCTCAGCTCTGCAGACTGCTTCGCGTCATGCAGCAGAATGGCCTCGATACGCGATCGTATCCTGCTCTCGATGTCCATTGGAGCCCTGTTCAGGACAGTCTGAAGAACTCCTCGATGTCGCTCCGGCGTTCCTCCGCAAACAGGGCGATGCGGTTGTGCTCTTCGGGGCTCACGCCCAGACTCTCCAGCAGCCGCGGCATTCTGTCCACCTTGGAATCGCCGTCGTAGCCGATCCGCACCTGTTTGACCATCAGATCCGCGAGGCTGACGGCGGTGACAATCGAAGGCCCGACGATGCCCGTGTCGTGGTGCTTGAGAATCACATCCGCCAGCTCCGCCGGCAGATGCCAGTGCGTGGCGAGCATGGCACCGACGACGGCATGGTCAAAACCATAGCACTCCAGCTCAAATCCGCTGATATCGGGGTCTCTCTCCCCCTTTGGGCTCGCAAACAGAGCGCTGTACCGGGCCGCGTCCTTCTTGAAATACACCACTTTCCCAAGATCGTGCAGCAGTCCGCACAAAAACGCGAATTCGCCCTCCTTCTCGTTGCTTCTGCAGGTCCAGATCTGCTGGGCGAGCAGGCCGGTCCCAAAAGAGTGCATCCAGAGCTTGTGGATGAGGGCGGCTTCGGACTTCATTCCCTTGATGAAGGACTCGAAAATGTTCACCCCGATCGCGAGGCTCTTGACCAGGTTCATGCCAAGAAGGGGGATCGCGTGGGAGATCGTCTTCACCTCGCTCCGGAAGCAGTAGAAGGCCGAATTGGCGAGTTTCAGGATCCTTGCCGACAGAGACGGGTCGTGCAGAATGAGTTCCTCGAGATCTCGGGCCGAGGAACTGTTGTCATCCAGGACCTCTATGATCTTGCTCAGAACGAGAGGGATGCTGGGCATCTCAAAGTTCTTGTCGAACTGAATGGGTGTACTCTCGCGCGTTGCTTGCATTGGTGCTTCCCTTGATTTGGAGTTGCAGCGGCTTCGGGACTGCTGGAGGCCACCGTACCAAGCCTGCTCTCTACTCTTCGTTCAAGTTTTTGAAAACCTTTAGGTTTGAGGAGGATCCGGCGATCAAAATCAAGGCTCGCCACCGAGATGCCGAACTTTAGCATCTTCCGTCGCGGCCTGGTTCTGCCGGCCTCCGCCTCGCTGGTTGGCTGTATGATAAGGTCGGGTGAGAATCCGCGGTCCTGGCTTCACACGACCCAGCGAGTCCCACACGGGGAGGAGGCGATGGAACTGAAGGATCGTCCCAGGATAGGAGTGATGGGCCCATCAGTCTGCTCCGACCGCGTGGCCGCGATCGCCCGTGAGGTCGGTATGGGTATCGCGCGAGCAGGGGGCATCCTTGTGTGCGGCGGGGGAGGCGGAGCCATGGAGGCCGCGGCGGCCGGGGCCAGGGAAGCGGGTGGAATCACGGTCGGCATCCTGCCGGGTACCGATCCCGAAGACGCCAACCCCCACATCGACATCCCGATTGTCACCGGCATGGGAGATGCCCGTAACGCGATCAACGTGCTGACCAGCGAGGCCGTCGTTGCGATTCACGGCGGCTTCGGGACCCTGTCCGAAATTGCGCTCGCCCTGAAGTGTCTCCGGCCGGTCATCCTCCTGGGTTCCTGGTCCATCGGAACGCCCGAGGGGAATGCGTCGCCCGGCGTGGTTTGGGCAGAGTCGCCCGAGGAAGCCATAGCAAGGGCCCTGGAACTCGCCCGCCCCCGTCGCCGGCGCACCTGAGCCGGTGGGTCAGCAGGTGCCGTTCGAGAGGAACCAGGTGGAGAACGCCGCTGCGCGCCAAAAACACCGGAACTTTTTGCTCGGGTGTGTGTTCACCTCCTGTGGGGAATGGAATAACTCCCTGGGGAGCCGTTTCGCGTTCTCATGCGCGACAACGGGCGGTGGCAAGTGGAACGCGTAATGCGCTGGAACCCGTTGGCGGCATCATCTGAAGACACTCGTCTAAAAGCGGCCGATCCGGATGCCGCACTCATGCTCCGATTCCAGCAGGGAGACCTCGAAGCGTTCGAAACGCTGTTCTCGAGCCACGTGCGGGCGGTGATGAACTACGCCTATCGATTCGTGCGCAATCGCGACGTGGCCGAGGAGATGGCTCAGGAGGTGTTTCTCAGGGTCCACGACTCCGGTTTGACCTACAAGCCTGCGGCGCGCTTCACCACGTGGCTCTACCGGATCGCAACCAACGTCTGCCTCAACGAGATACGGAAGCCCTATTTCCGCGCGCGCCACGCATCCATCGACGAGCCGCACCGCAACGGCAACGCCGTGCAGCGAATGGAGTTCGAGGACACCAGCCAGACCTCGCCGTACCATAAAATCGCACGGCAGGACATCTCCCGCCTGCTACGGGCTACCCTGGAGCACCTCCCGGAAAAGCAACGGATTGCCTTCATTTTGAACAAGTATCAGGAACTGTCGTACACCGAGGTCGCCGAAGTGATGCAGGTGAGCGAAAAGGCAGTCAAATCCCTGATCCACAGGGCCAAAGAGAGGATGGCAGAACGGCTGCAGCCGCTGCTGTCGCAGATGGTTTGAACATGACGTGCGATCTGAGCAAAACCGAGCTCGAACGATTCCTGGCCGGAGAATTGAGCGGCGCGGCATCGCACCGGGTCCGTGCACACCTGGCCGGATGTGCATCCTGTGCCGCCGGGTTGACGCAACCGGAGCTTACGGAACTCCTGTCCGCACTGGATGAGGTGGTCGAGCCCGCTGCGGACATCGGAGCCCGATTTCACGCGCGGCTCCAGGCGCACCGTGCCACCCGCAACTCGATCGGCCCTGCCCCTCCGTGGTGGCGACGGATTGCACCCCAAGGGCTGCCCGGCCGCCTGGCCATGGGCGGCGCTCTCGCCGCCGTGGTCCTTGCCGGCGTACTCCTCCAGAACCGGCGTACGGTCCCGCTGCCGCCCCCCGGCGACATCGCCATCGCGGAGTATCTGCCGCTCTATGAGGATATGGGGTTGATCAACAACCTGGAATTGCTGGAAGATTTCGACGACATCGAGGGGATGGCGGACCATGATACCGGCGCAAAGTGAGCGGCGCGCAAGGAACGCTGCCCGGCGCACCCTTTCCGCCCTGATGTTGGCAGCCTGGGCCTGCGGCGCATCTCCGGCCCAGGTAAGCAAGGGCGGAAACAGCGCTGCAAAGCCGACGCTTTCCGAAGAAGATAAGCAGATCCTCCGCAATCGCGAGCTGCTGGAGAATCTAGAACTCCTGGGCAACTTCGAACAGATACGGTACCTGGAGTTCTTCGCCGCGAACACGCCGGCCGACCCGGTATCGAAACCGCCGAAGACGATCACAAGCAACAAGGATAAGGCAGGCAAGAATGGCAAGAAGAAAAGCTGAACACCGGAACATCTTCCGGATTGGGGTCGTTGCCGCCCTGCTCGCCTGTACGGCGCCGGCCGCCGCACAGGATCCAGATCCCACCCAGGCGGAGGACTGGAATAAGCTGCCGCCCGAACAGCGGCAGCAGCTGCGCGATCGCTACCAGTCCTTTCGATCGCTATCCCCCGAGCGGCAGCAGGAACTCAGGGACCACCTGGAACAGCTGCGGCGCATGTCTCCTGAAGATCGCGGGAGGATCCGGGAGAACTATAACGCGTTTCAGCGGCTCGACCCCGATCAGAAGCGGGCGCTGCAGCAGAATTTTCGTCGGTGGCGGCAGCTTGGGCCGCAACGGCGGGAACAGTTGCGCAGGAATTACCGCCTCTTCCTGGAGATGAACCCGGCACAACGGGAACGGTTTCTCCGCAATTACCGCTCCTGGCGTCAATTGACGCCGCAAGAGCGCAGTCGCATTCGTCGAGCCCGGCGGATGGACGCCGCCCCGCCGCCAGACAAACCCTAGCCCGTGGTTCCGGCTTCTGGCTTCCGGGTTCTGGCTTCTGCTTCTTGCTTCGATCGTCCGAGATTTGTTTTAATGCCTTATTTACCCGGGGAAATGCGATGCCGCGTTCGAGGCTCACGAATCCAGTCAAGGAGCACAAGGCCGCCGCAACTGCCCGCGTGCGCGTGGCGGTCGTCACGCTGTCGAGTTCGAGATCCCGCGAGAACGATCAGTCGGGTGACATTATTCACGAGCTGCTGGAGGCCGCCGGGCACTCGGTTGGCGTCAGAAAGCTGATTTCCGACAGCCGCGCCGTCCTCCGTGCAACCCTGCGCGAGTTGGTCCGTCAAAACGATGTAGATGCGGTTGTGACGACGGGGGGCACCGGGCTGGCCGCGTCGGATATCACGGTCGAGACGGTCCGACCCATGCTCGAGAAAGAGATGCCCGGGTTCACGGCGCTCTTCATGCTGCTGAGCTACCCGCAGGCGGGAAGCGCGGCCATGCTCTCGCGGGCCATCGCGGGGACGGTCAAGGGAAAACCTGTTTTCTGCCTGCCCGGCAGCCCGAGAGCCTGCAAACTGGCGACCGAGTCCCTCATCATCCCCGAGCTCGGGCACATCCTGACGATAACGGGGATGTGAATGCCGCCCCAACCCTGCTGGCCACGCCGCATATTCCTGTTTGATCTGGACGGCACCCTGATCGATTCCAGGGCGGATATCGCGCGCTCGATCAACCTCGCCCTGAGGCGTTTGGGCCTTCCGGCCCTGACGATCGACCGCGTAAGCGAGTTTGTCGGCGACGGGGTGCAGATGCTGATGCAGCGCACCCTGCACGAGGTGCTCGGGGCACAGCCGGAACCTGCGGAGGCGGCGAGGCTGCGCGCATACTACCTGCAGGAATACGAAGCCCACATGCTCGACGAGACGCGGCTCTACCCGGGCGTGGCCGAACTGCTCGACACGCTGTCCTGGGGAACTTTCTCCGTGGTGAGCAACAAGCCGGAACGGTTTTCCCGGCTAATCCTGGACGAACTGGGGGTGGGAAAGCGGTTCGGGGTGATCCTGGGCGGCGACAGCGTGCCGCAGCGCAAGCCCGATCCGGCACCGCTGCTGGAGGCCCTGCGTCGCAGCGGCGGCGCGCCTTGGGAAGGCGCCATGATCGGGGACAGCCCGGTGGACGTCATGGCAGGAAAAGCGGCCGGGGTGGTCACCTGCGCCTTCGCCGGAGGTTTTCGCTCCCGCGAGGAGCTGGAGGCTGCCGGCGCGGATGCCGTGGTCGAAACGATGTCGGCCGTCGCGCGCTGTTTCCGTGCGCCGTAGCCATCCGCCGGAGTCACTTCGGCGGGCCGAATTCAATCGTCGCCTTCGAACCGAAACGCTTGTAGTTTTCGTATGTAATCGTCTCTTCGATCCGTACCGTCTGCCCCGGAAAACGAAGGTTGCTGTCGGCGTGAGTCCAGACGGGAAACCAGTACTTCTCGTCGATGATCTGCCGTATCGTCTCGAACTCCGGAGACTGGTTTTCCGCCTTCTGGGGTACGGGCTTGCCGACGGTTCGGACTATTTGCAGATCCCGGTCATCGACCCAGATCCTGCCCTGGAAATACTGAAAAGTACTGGCCCCACGGGTGCTCTTGGGCTTCACCGAAAACACATAGCAATCGAGCTCGTCCACGCGCTCCTTCGTCTCGTATTTCAGGTCGTAGAGCGGCAGCTCCTTGGCGGTGAGCGCGAACGGCTGGAGGTTGTTCAGGACGTCTGCATCCTCCGTGGTCCAGCCCACGCTGCGGAGACCGCCTCGTTTCTCGGTGACCCGCACCTCGCGCGTCCCATCGTCGCGAAACACCACGTCGGACACCATAGTCATGCGCTCCGGCCTTCTGGGCTCGTAACCGTTGACGGAGACGACCTGTATGTCGGCGAGTTGCCGGTAGGTGTACTGCATCCAGGCATCGTAGAACTCGCTCTCCTTGGCCGCGAACGCCTTGATGATTTCGTCGGGCGTGAGCTTCTTTGGGGTGGCGTCCTGGGAAGACTGCGCGCCAGACACGCCGGCCACGAGCAGAACAGCCGTGATCAGAAACAACCGTCGTGCAGTCAATTCCATCCCCCTTTGCGAACGGATGTATAGATCGATCCGGGCTGCGATAGTTTCATCGGTGAGCCAGTCTATTGCACCGCCCGGCCCCATGCAAGTGGGCGTGGTCGGCTCGCCCCGCCCCGGGACATGCCCTAGCAGGGGGACACCAGGAAAATCAGGAGGATGAGCCAGATCCAGGGCCGCGAGCCCACGCGGACCATTTTTCCCGCTCCGATTCAGGCACTGGCGGGCCACCGGCTTATGAAGCGCGGCGCCAAAAGCCTGAGCCCACACGCCCGTTCCCCCATTTTGCCCCTTGAATCTTTGACCCCGGTGCCACGGATGCACTAGAGTACGGTGGATGCGCCGCACCACCCTGAGTAACGTCGTCGTCGTGCTGGTCCGCACGAAACACCCCGGCAATATCGGCTCGGTCGCCCGGGCGATGAACAACATGGGGATAGGCGAGCTCCGCCTGGCCGCACCCCAATGTGAGATCTCCGAGGAGTCTCGCCGCCTCGCGCGCGCCGGAGGGGGGATCCTCGACGGGGCCAGGGTGTTCCGGTCGGTGGCCACCGCCGTTCGCGGCTTGCGCCTCGTCATCGGCACCTCCGGGAAAACCGGAGGGCACCGGGAGCAGGTGTACAGCCCGCGCGAACTTGCCCCCCGGATCGCAGCCCAGGCTGCCGAGGCCAAAACGGGAATTCTTTTCGGGCCCGAAGACACCGGTCTGACGGACGAGGACATCCTGCCGTGTCAACTTCTGCTGCGCATCCCGACCGACCCAAAGGCCCGCAGCATAAACCTCGCCCAGGCGGTCATGATCGTCTGTTACGAGATCTTCCTGGCCCAGCTGGCGCGGGAACCAGTACGGGTGGTCCGGGCCGCGCCCGTGGAACAGGTCGAGGCGATGTACGCGCAGCTGGAGCGTGCGCTCCTGGACATCGGGTTTCTCCACCCGCAGAATGCCCGGCACATGATGTTCGCGCTGCGGCGCATGCTCGGCCGTGCGGGGCTGGAAAGACCGGACGTCGGGGTGCTGCGCGGCATCGCGCGTCAAATTGGCTGGTATGCGGCCCACGGCAGCCGCCGGGCCCCGGAACAACCTGACAACGTCGTTTCAGAATTCCCCGAGGGCCCGTAGCCATTTCCAGGGGAATGGCCGCCACACGAGCCAGTGTAGCGGGAAGCAAAAAAACGCACCGGGTAGGCAGGCACTATGCTCGAATCCCTGGCTGATTACGTCGCTTCGCTGACCCCGTTCTGGTTTTACGTCTTCCTATTCGCGAGTGCGTACGTGGAAAACGTATTTCCACCGGTCCCCGGCGACACGGTCACGGTCTTCGCCGCGTATCTGGCTGGGAGGGCGCAGGGGAGTTTCGCCGGCGTGCTCGTTTCCACCACGCTGGGCAGCCTCGCCGGTTTCATGACGTACTACACCCTCGGCAGAATGATTCCGCGGGACTATTTCGTCCGCAAGAACTTCCGGTTCCTGCCCGCTTCCAGGTTCACGACCGCCTGGTCGTGGTTTCAGAGGTATGGGTACTGGGTAGTCCTGTTTAACAGGTTCTTCTCCGGTGTGAGGTCGGCGATCTCTATCGTATGCGGGTTGTATCGCCTGCCCTGGCTGCGAGTCATGGTCTTAGCCGCAGTGGGCTGCGGCTTTTGGAACGGGATCCTGATCTACGCCGGCTACGTGGCGGGGACAAATTGGCAAGCGGTCGACAGGATCGTCCGGGAATACAGCACGCTGATGCTCGTGGTCCTCGCCGCCGCCGCCACCGCATGGCTCATCCGCCGCCGGCTGCGCCGCGGGTAGGCGTAGGTCGCGTTTCAGAGACTCGCGAAAAACCAAAACTCGCCCCGGACAACACAACACACCTGGATTTTGTTTTCAGTGTTCTCGGTGGCGAGCGCTCTCTGCGGGCTACTTCGAACCGGGGCGGGCAAGTTTGTCGGTCGTCAGGCGAAACCCGGGCTGCCCCTGCACCGCCTTCCAAAGCACCCCGAAGGATCCGAGCAGCAGCCTCTCGCTGACCGACTGGACGTTTCCCGCAGGGTCCGCATACTGAAACAGGGTCAAGCGGTAGGTATTCGCCGTCGCAAGCCCCCCTGTCCGCTCGAATGAGTAAGTCCCTGCGAATTTCCCGATCTGCTTACCCGTCTTGTCGATCACTTCGACGTCCTGCAGCGCGTCGGCGGGAAGGAACTTCAACAGCGAATTCGTCAGCGGGAGATACGATTCCGGACTCTTGACGATGAAAAGCTTGTCAAACGGGAGGGCACGGAGGGAAAAGGCGCCGGCAACGATGGCGTTGAAGTCTTCGGGGGACATCGTCACCGCCGCCCGGATCGGCTCCAATTGCGTCGCCATGCCCTGCCAGTCCACCCTGTCGGCCGCTTCGTTGACGCAGCGGTCGACGTCCTGCCAGCGGATCATGCGGGGCTTGCCTCCGGCCTTGACCTTGCACGGCAACCCGGCTGCCGCGATCTGGTAGGCGGCCGCGACCAGCCCATCCAGTTTCTCCTTGAGCTCCCGGGGAAGGTCCTGGGCCGGCGCGGGCGCAGCGTGGAGCAGGAACGCAAACAGGGCAGCGGGGACGAATCGGTATCGACGCATTTTCACCTTTGGATCGTTTGATTGACGTTTGCACCGGGAATCGGGCGCCTACGGTCGACGCAGTGCGAGCTTCTTAACCCCCATCTCGGCCGCGGCCGCGACGCTTTCGTCCTTGTCCCGGGTGAGCGGCTGCAATTGGCGGATGTTTTCGACGTCGCCCAGAAGTGCCACCGCGACGATGGCGCTTTGGCGGACCCCGGGGTGCGGATCCTTGAGCGCGAGGAGTATTTGGGGCAGCGCCGCGTGTATTCCGGTCCCGGCCAGCGCCTCGATGGCCGCTACCCTTACCTCGGGGGCGCTGTCGCCGAGGGCCTTCGTAATGGCCTCAACGGCGGCGTCCCCCTTAACGGCAGCCAAGAGCTCGACGGCCTTCTGGCGTGCATCGACATTCTGGCTCTCGGCGAGCACCTTTATCGCCTGCTCAGGCGTGTCGACGCTGTCATCTCCCGTTCGGGTGACGGTGCCGGACCCGATATAGCGCAGGCTGGCCTGCTGCGGCTTGTTGCCCCGCGGAAAGATCCGCACGAACGTGATCCGGCTCTGCCCGGAGTCGTCGCGCGAGTAATAGAAGATCGAGTTGTTGTTGTCGGTCAGTCTCTCGACGGCTTCCTTGAGAGAAACCCGGGAGAAGGTCACGGTGACCGGCGTGGAGTTCTGCGACGCGAGTTCGAAAACCAGACCCGTGCGCGCCGCGAGTTCGTCGAGGACCTCCGGGAGGGGCGTCGACACGATCTGGGCGGTCACCTGGTCCTGCTCAACGCGGATCTTCATGAAAGAAGGACCGGACGGCGGGGGCGGGGCGGTCGGCCGCGCGTTCGGCAAGGGGTTCTGCCCACGGACCACTTGTGCGGCCGCACCGCAAGGGAGTAAACCGGCCATAAGGGAAAAAAACAGGATTGCGCGGGCCATGAACTACTCCTCGCCCGCTTGCACCTCTTCACGGATTCTCATGAACTTTTCGAAGCGATACATCGTGAAGAGGTTGCGGAGCTTGCGGTTGGGGTTAATGAGGACGAGTTCGCCGTGGCGGTCGCGCAGCAACCGGAACAGGCGCAGCACCTCGCCGATACCCGAGCTGTCCATAAAAGGAACATCTTTGAAGTCGATCACCACCTCCCGTACACCGGCATCCAGCACCGGATCGAGGTGGCTCTGAAGCTGCGGGCAGTGTTCGAACGTGATCTTGTCCTTGATGCGCACAATTCGCCGGTCACCGCGCGATTCGACTTGGATCTCCATGGTTTTCCGGCGAGAATAGTGTCACATTTCAGGGACTGGGGCAAGCACACATACCCGTTATGGCATCGAGGTTTATCGTCCACCGCCACAGCACGGGGCGGACTCATTTCGATCTCCGGGTCGTCGAGGGCGCGCGCCTGCGCTGCTGGTCGCTGCTGCGCGAACCGCCGTTGGCCGCAGGACAGTCCAGGCTGGCGATCGAGAGGGAAAGCTTCGCGCCCGAGGCGATGGCGGCACGGAGGTTCGAGGAGGAGGCCTTCGGCCTCGGCAAGGTGCGAACCTGGGACGAGGGGAGCGTCGAGATCTCAGCCCTGTCCCCGCGACACCTCGAGCTCCTGTTCGGCGGCGGGAAGCTGTCGGGCCGTTACATCATGCGTAAAATGCGCTGGTACCCCGGCAACCGATGGCTGCTGGAAAAGGCCGGATCTTCCACGGGGAATTTGGCTTGACAGAAATTTAATTCCATTAGAACCTAGTTCGCAGTCCCATTGGGACGAGTGTCAGACCGTGATTCTGTCCAAGATGGCGTCCGGCGACGCCGCTGTTGACCTTCGATTAACAGCCGACCCTGGTTCTCTCGAATTTTTTGCAGGAGTGATACCATGACCCGTTCTGCCCGAAGCATTTCCCTGAGCATGTCTCTCGGCGCGATCGTTCTCATAAGTCTCGTGTGCGCTCCCGCCGTGAACGCGATGCAGCCCGTACAGGAAAAAATTTCCCCGGTTTCCGACTACCAGTACAAAAGGGATTACGCCCAGTATGAAAACACAAAAAAGGAAACCGACTGCGCAAAGCGGGTCGACGCCCTGACCGCGTTCATGAAGGAGCACCCTATCTCCCGTATGCTCCCTTACATCCAGGCGGATTACCTCGGCTGCGTAAAGACGCACATGGATGCCAAGGACTGGAACAAGGTGATCGCCATGGAAGAGGCCTTCATGACCCTTCTTCCCACCGAGCAGTCCGTGCAGGCGGCGAAGGTGCCCGAACCCGGCGCGGGCGAGTTCATCAAGACCCAGCTGAAGCCGGCCCGGCAGGGGATGCAGCAGGCACTGATGGCGGCCTATTTCCAGGCCAACAACATGGCCAAGGCAGCCGAACTGGCGGAGGCCATGTACGCAGAGAGCCAGGACAAGAATATGGTGCCGGTACTGATGCAGATCTACCAGAAGGCCAATCAGGTCGACAAGTTCCTGGTTTACGCAGAAAAGCTTGTGGCGGAATTCCCGATCGAGCAAAGTTACCAGGCCGCCCTCCAGGTGGCCGCGATCTATGCCCAGAAAGGCGATCTCGCCAAGGCCATCGACTATTCAGGCAAGGTCATGACGGCCTTTGGCGACAAGGTGCCCCAGGGATTGCCGGAATCTCAATGGAACGCCAGCCGGGCTTTCGCGTATGGTTTAATGGGCGCGGCCGCATATGCGAAAAAAGACTACCCTGCGGCGATCGCCGAATATGAGAAGGTGATCAAGTACGCCCCCACGGCCGATGACGCCCCCTACTATTACATCGGCATGTCCAAGTGGAACGGCAAGGACCCGGAAGGGGCGATCGAAGCGTTCGCCAAGGCGTCGGTCATGGGCAAAGCCAACGCCAAGAAAGCGGAGGACTACCTGCAGCAGCTCT
Organism: uncultured Acidobacteriota bacterium; assembly: GCA_963773605.1. GTDB lineage: Bacteria > Acidobacteriota > UBA6911 > UBA6911 > UBA6911 > CAVZBT01. The sequence goes on along the minus strand of CAVZBT010000011.1, from coordinate 140,567 downwards.
ATAAGGCTCGCCACAACGACAGCCTTGACGGACTCGACCAGGTCAAAGCCAAGGCGAAAGCCGACCTTGGCATCAGCTGATTTCCCGCCGACCGGAGGGCGCGGGCCCCACGGGCTCGTTCCCTCCCGTCGGCGGACTGGAAAAGGACCGCCCGCTGCTGTAAACTTACGTTCTACACACTACACTATCTCGCGCACTTCCGGCACTTATCCCGAAACAGGAGCACTATGGCGGAGAAGGATTCCAGGCTGAACAACGCCTCCGGCGACAAGAAGATTTCGATCCAGGAAGCCCTGGACAAAGAGGGCGAGCAGCTCCACATCAGCGAACTGCAGGCCCTGAACATAAAAGACCTGGCCAAGCTCGCCAAGAAATACAAACTGCCCGAGATCGGCAAGCTGAGCAAGCAGGACCTGATCTTCGCGATTCTGCAGGCCCAGGCCGAGAAACATGGCCTGATCTTCTCCGAAGGGGTCCTCGAAGTGCTGCCCGAGGGCTACGGTTTTCTCCGGTCCCCCGATTACAGCTATCTCCCCGGTCCGGACGACATCTATATCTCGCCGTCGCAGATCCGCAAGTTCGACCTGCGCACCGGGGACATCGTGTCCGGCCAGATCCGGATGCCGAACGAGGGCGAACGCTACCTGGCGCTGGTCAAGGTGGACGCGGTCAATTTCGAGCCGCCCGAAGAGGCGCGTCACAGGATCTTCTACGACAACCTGACGCCGCTTTATCCGCACGAGAGAATCCGCCTGGAAACCGTGAAGGACAACCTCTCCGCGCGCGTGATGGACATCTTCACGCCGATCGGGAAGGGGCAGCGCGGGTTGATCGTTTCCCCGCCGAGGGCGGGCAAGACCATGCTGCTGCAGAACCTGGCGAACTCGATCAGCACCAATCACCCCGAGATCTTCCTGATCGTCCTGCTGATCGACGAGCGGCCCGAAGAAGTCACCGACATGGAGCGGTCGGTCAAGGGTGAAGTCATCAGCTCCACCTTCGACGAACCCGCCTCGCGTCACGTCCAGGTGGCCGAGATCGTGATGGAAAAGGCCAAGCGGCTGGTCGAGCACAAGAAGGATGTCGTCATACTGCTCGACAGCATCACGCGCCTGGCGCGCGCCTACAACACCATCGTGCCCTCCAGCGGCAAGGTGCTGTCGGGAGGCGTGGACGCCAACGCGCTCGAAAAGCCGAAGCGGTTCTTCGGCGCCGCCCGCAAAATCGAAGAGGGGGGCAGCCTCACCATCATGGCGACCGCCCTGATCGATACCGGCAGCCGCATGGACGACGTGATCTTCGAGGAGTTCAAGGGCACCGGCAACATGGAAATCATCCTGGACCGGAAACTCGTCGACAAGCGGATATTCCCGGCCATCGATATCAACCGGTCCGGCACCCGCAAGGAGGAACTGCTCGTCGACGGCTCGGACCTGAACAAGATCTGGATCCTGCGCAAGGTCCTCAATCCGTTGTCGATCGACGAAGCCATGGACCTGCTGCTGGACAAGCTGCGCAAATCGGACAGCAACGGAGAGTTCCTCAACTCGCTCAACAAAGGCTGACCCCGCTTCAGGGAAGCTTGCCGCGCCCTTGCGGCCATGCGCTCCGCCTCGTGCGCCGCCCCGGGGAGCCGTGGCCCGGTTGCCTCGGAGAACCAGATGGAACTGGCCACACACATCCAGACGATAAACGAGAAGGTCAAGGCCGAAAGCGGTTTTGTCCAGCAGCTCGCCGGCGAGGTGCACCGCGTCATCGTCGGGCAGAAGTACATGGTCGAACGGCTCCTGATCGGCCTGTTGACCCGCGGTCACATTCTCCTGGAGGGCGTACCAGGACTGGCGAAAACGCTGGCCGTCAAAACCCTCTCCTCGGCGATCGATACCCGCTTCCAGCGCATCCAGTTCACCCCGGACCTGCTCCCTGCCGACCTGATCGGCACCATGATCTTCAACGCCAAGGAGGGGACCTTCAGCCCGAAAAAAGGGCCTATCTTCTCCAACATCCTGCTCGCCGACGAGATCAACCGCGCCCCGGCGAAGGTGCAGAGTGCGCTGCTGGAAGCCATGCAGGAGCGGCAGGTGACCATCGGCGAGGTCACCTACCCTCTCCAGGAGCCGTTCCTCGTGCTGGCCACCCAGAACCCGATCGAGCAGGAAGGGACCTACCCGCTGCCGGAAGCGCAGATCGACCGCTTCATGCTCAAGCTGAAGGTCGACTATCCCGACCGCAAGGAGGAGCGTCAGATCCTGGATCTGATGGCCCGGGACGAACCGATCGCGGTGAGCCGGGTGGTCGCGACCGGCCGACATCCTGCGCGTCCGCGGGGTCGTCAAAGGAGGTCTACATGGACGAGCGCATCAAGGACTACATCGTCCAGCTCGTGTATGCGACCCGGCGCCCCCAGGAGTTCAAGCTCGACCTGAAAGGACTCATCCAGTTCGGCGCCTCGCCGCGCGCGACCATCTTCCTGGCCCAGGCCTCCCGCGCGCACGCGTTCGTCAAAGGGCGCGGGTATGTCACGCCGGAAGACATCAAGGCGATCGGGCTCGACGTGCTGCGCCACCGTGATCATCCTGACCTACGAGGCCGAAGCGGAGGAAGTCACCACCGAATCGGTGATCAGCCGGATCTTCGATGCAGTCCAGGTCCCCTGATACCCCCCGCACCGCGGTCAAGAGGCCGAAGCGTTCATGCTGCCCAAGGAAGTCATCCGGAAGATACGGCGCATCCAGATCACGACCAACCGGCTCGTCAACGAGTCGCTCGCGGGCGAATACCATTCCGTCTTCAAAGGGCGGGGCATGGAATTCGACGAGGTGCGCGAGTATCAGCACGGCGACGACATACGGACTATTGACTGGAACGTGACCTCGCGCACCGGCCACCCCTATGTCAAACGCTACGTCGAGGAGCGGGAACTCACCGTGATGCTCCTGGTCGATGCCAGCGCGTCGGGCGCGTTCGGCTCGACGGACAAGACCAAGGGAGAAATCGCCGCCGAAATCTCCGCCCTGCTGGCGTTCTCGGCCATCAAGAACAACGACCGGGTCGGAGCCATGCTCTTCACCGACAAGGTCGAAAAATTCATCCCGCCCCGACGCGGCAGCACCCACGTGCTGCGCGTCATTCGCGAACTGCTCTACTACAGGCCGGAGCGCACGGGTACCTCCATCGCGAAGGCGCTCGAGCACCTGAATCTCGTCGTCAACAAGCGCGCCGTCGTGTTCCTGATCTCGGACCTGCTGGACCAGGGCTTCGAGCAGGCCCTGAAGGTCGCCAACCGCAGGCATGACATCGTCATCATCCAGATCGTGGACCCGCGCGAACAGGAGTTGCCCGACATCGGCATTCTCGAGGTGCGCGACGCAGAGACCGGTGAAATCGCCTACATAGACACGTCGCTCGCCTCGGTGCGCGCCCGTTACAGCCAGAACTGGCGGAGCAACCGGGCCAAGCTTCAGAAACTGTTTCAGGCACACAGGATGGATCACCTGGAGATCGACACGGCGCTGCCGTACGATATTCCGCTGGTCCGGTTTTTCGAGGAGCGTGCGCGCCGGTTCCGGTGACGGCCCGGCCTTCGATTGCGGCCCATGACAGAAAAGTGCCATCCCCTGCCGGCCGGGAAGTTGATCCGGTCTTGGCGCTGCGTCCTGGCCTGCTTCGGCCTGAACGCCCTGGCCCTGTTCGCAGCCGGCCAAGCCACGCCCGCCCCTTCTCCAGCACTGCCCCCCGGCGTTCGGGTCGCCGTCAGCGCTCAACCGAAGACGGCCACCGTCGGCGACCCGATCACAATCGAGGTGGAGGTCGCGCACCCGGCCGGGTATCGGGTGCGCATGCCTCGACCCGGCACACAGCTGGGCGACTTCACCTTACTTGAATTCACGGCCGCCCCTCCACCCGCAGGCGCTGCCCGTCCCGACCCCGTCGCGCCCGAGCACGACAGACTCCGGCTGGCGGTCGCCGTGTACAAAACGGGCACATTCACACTGGCCCCCTTGCCGCTCACCGTGACGGCTCCGGACGGCAAGGAGTTTCCCGCGACAACGCCGGCCGTGGTCATCACGATCCAGAGCGTGCTCACCGACAAGGACACGGATCTGAAGGACCTCAAGAGCCAGGCGGAGATCGAGGAACCCTTCCCCTGGCGCACATGGCTGGCCGTGGCCGCAGCCGTGCTCCTCGGCAGCGTCCTTGCGTGGTGGCTGCTGCGGCGGCGACGACGCCCGGCGCTCCCGGAACCCGGCACTCCGCCGCAACTGGACCCGCTCGAGATTGCGGAAGTCGAACTCCGAGACCTCGCCGCGCGGGGGTGGATCGAGAATGGGCTGATGAAGCAGTTTTACGTGAGCCTGTCGGACGTCTTGCGCAAGATACTCGAGGGCGGTTTCTCCGTCACGACGGTCGAGAAGACCACGACAGAAATCATCGAGGCCTTGCAGAACAGCGCCAACCCGAGGCCGGAGGAGGCGCGGCTGTCCTCCATCGAGTCGCTCCTGATGGAATGCGACCTCGTGAAGTTCGCCAAGTTTGTCCCGCCGCGCGAGGAAGCCGGCGCCGCCTTGAAGGTCGCGATCGAACTGCTCGGTTTCTGCAAGGCGCTGAGGGCCGCCCCGGTCCCGGCCGCTGGTCCCGTCGTGGAGGTGAAGTGATGCACTTCGCGAGCTCGTGGGCGCTGGCGTTGCTGGCCCTCGTGCCGGCCCTGGTGTGGCGCTATGTCCGCAGGCTGCGGCGCGGCGAAGGGAGCCTGCGGTTCGCCTCGACGCTTGCCCTCGAAGGAGTCCGCCCGTCCTGGACGGTCCGCGTCCGCCACTACCTTTTCGGCGCGAAGATGATTGCGCTGTCTCTGGCCATCCTCGCGTTCGCGCGGCCGCAGGAGGGAACGTCGGAGGAAGAGATCCTGACCGAGGGTGTGGACATTATGGTCGCCCTGGATGCCTCCGGGAGCATGGCCGCCGAAGACTTTGAACCCCGCAACCGGCTGTTTGTCGCCAAGGCGGTCGTGCGTCAGTTCGTCGAGGGATCCCGGCAAGACCGCATCGGGCTCGTCGTCTTCGCGGGCAAAGCCTTCACCCGCTGCCCGCTGACGGTCGATTACGGGGTCCTGCTGAACGTGTTGGAAGACGTGCAGCTCGGCTCGATCGAGGACGGGACCGCGATCGGCAACGGGCTGGCCACCTGCCTCAACCGCCTGCGCGAGAGCAGAGCCAGGTCGAAGGTGATCATCCTCGCGACGGACGGCGTGAACAACCGGGGCGAAATCCAGCCGCTCGATGCCGCCCAGATGGCGAAGGCGCTCGGCGTCAAGATCTACACGATCGGCATCGGCAGCCAGGGTACTGCCCGGTTCCCGGTCAACGACCCCAACTATGGCCGGATCTATGTGAACCTGCCCGTGGAAATCGACGAGTCGTCCCTGACCCGGATTGCCGAGGGCACGGGGGGCATTTACTACCGAGCGACCGATCGCCCCTCGCTGGAGCGGATTTTCCAGGAGATCGGCCGCCTGGAGAAGACGCGCATCGAAGTCAAGAGCTACACCCACTATAACGAACGCTATCACGAACTGCTGCTTCCCGCGCTGGGCCTCGTGCTCGCCGCCACGCTGGCGGGATTTACCCGGTTCGGCAAGCTCCCCTGATAAGCCATGCATTTCGCGCGCCCCGGATTCCTGACGCTCCTCTGGCTCGTGCCTGCGCTCGCGGTGTTCTTCGTTTTCGCCCTGAGGAGCCGGCGAAAACGGCTGGAGCGGTTGATCGCCCCCGCGATACTACCCCAGCTCACGGCCGAGTACGCGGCGTGCCCGGACCACTCTGCGCGCGCTGCTGCTGCTCGGGGCGTTTACTTTCGGCATCCTCGCGCTGGCGCGCCCGCAATGGGGCTCCCGGCTGGAAACGGTGCGCCGGCGCGGCGTCGACATCATGGTCGCGCTGGACACTTCCTACAGCATGAACGCCGAGGATGTCGCGCCGACCCGGCTGGCCAAAGCCAAGAGTGAGATCCGTTCGCTGCTCAACAGGCTGAAGGGCGACCGGATCGGCCTGCTCAGTTTTGCCGGGTCCGCCCTCGTCCAGTGCCCGCTCACGTTGGACTACGGCGCCGCCGCCCTGTTTCTCGACATGGCCAACACCGAGATCATCCCCGAGCCCGGGACGTCCCTGGCCGCCGCCATCGAAGCCGCCAACTCCAGCTTCATCGGCAAAGAACGAAAATACAAGGCGCTCGTCATGATGACGGACGGAGAGGACCTGGAAGGGCAGATCGACGATGCGGTCGAGAAAGCGAAGGAAGCGGGGATCATCATATACACCGTCGGCGTCGGCACGCCCGAAGGCAGGCCCATCCCCGTTCGGGACGCGCAGGGCAATATAGTAGAATATCGCAAGGACCCCGACGGCCAGGTCGTTATCAGCAGCCTCGACGAGAGAGCCCTGGCCCGCATTGCGGAGGCCACGGGGGGCCGCTATTACCGGGCCACGACTTCCGAGAGCGAACTCGATGACATGTACACCGAGATTTCACAACTGGAGAAGAAAGACCTGGAATCCAGGCTGTATCAGAACTATGAGGATCAGTTCCAGTATCCCCTCGGGCTCGCGCTCCTGTTTCTGGCGTCCGAGGCATGGATCACGGAACGGCGGCGGACGCGCCCTTCCCGTCTGCAACGATTCCATGAAACTGAAACCACAAAATCCGGCGATCGCACAGCGGTGGCATAGCCGCGCCGCTTCGCGCGCCGCGCTGGGACTGCTCCTGGCGATTTGGGGCGTCGCGGACATGCACGCCTCGTCAGTCGCGGCGCGGAACCGGCAGGGCAACCAGTTTTATCGCGAGCGAAGTACCAGGAAGCCGAGAAGGCCTACCTTGATGCCCGGGCCGCGGATCCGGCCAGACCGGAACTGCTCTACAACATGGGGAACGCCCTCCTCAGACAGAAGAAGTACGACCAGGCGCTCCAGGCGCTCAACCAGGCGGTCAGCAAGGGCAACTCGCGGCCTGCAGGGGAGCGCCTGGTACAACCTGGGAAATGCGCTGTTCGGAACCGGGAAATACAAGGACGCGGCCGAGGCCTACGTCCAGACCCTGCGGATCAACCCTGCCGACCGCGAGGCGAAGCAGAACCTCGAACTCGCGCTGCGCAAGCTTCAGCAGCAGCAGAAACAGCCGGCCTCCGGGGGAGGGCAAAACGATCAGCAGCAGAAAGACGACAAGTCGCCCCAGAAGGACCCGTCCGCCGGCAACAACGCGAACAAGCAGCCCGACAAACAGGACAAGCAGGAGGGTCCGGGCCCCCGCCCGGAACAAGAAGAACCAGGAACGACCGGCCAATCCCGCAGGCGACCCAGTCCGAGGGGCGCGCGGGGGGATTAAGCAAGGAACGGGCTCTGCAGATTCTGGACGCCCTGCAGAACCAGGAACTGGCTGACCAGCGCAAGTCGCTGGAGCGCCAGGCACGTCGAAAGGCCATAGGGAAAGACTGGTGAAGCCAACGCGTCCAACCCGCATCCATGCGCTCCTGTTGCTGACCGCCATCGTCCTCCTCTGCCCCGATGCGCCCGCGCAGGACGTGCAGGTCAGCGCGTCGACCGATGCCGAACAGGTCGGAGCCCTGGAGCAGTTCGAGCTCACCATCCGGGTCGCCGGCCGGGATAGCGGCGACGCGCAACCGCCCCAATTGACCCGTCTGCGCGGGTTTCAGGTCGTCGGCGGCCCGAACGTCAGCACCAGCTTTCAGTGGATAAACGGCACGGTCAGCAGTTCGAAGGCATTTACCTATATCCTGCTGCCGGAGCGAGAAGGGCAATTCACGATCGACCCCATCGAGGTCCGGGTGGGCGGTAAATCGTATCGCACGGCGCCCGTGCCGGTGCGCGTCGCCGCTGGACAGGGCAGGCCTCGTCCTGCACCGCGCCGCGGCCTCGACCCCTTCTTCGGCGAGGAACCCGCGGACGCGCGCAGCCGGGTAGCCCCCGACGATCTATTTGTGGTCGCGGAACTCGATCGCGGTTCGGCCTTCGTCGGCCAGCAGGCAACCCTCTCGTATCACCTGTTCACGCGCGTGGGCGTGACTGGGGTGCAGCTGCAGGAAAGCCCGCCGCTGTCCGGCTTCTGGGTGGAGGACCTTGAGGTTCCCAAAGATCCGACCGGCACCCGCAGAGTCGTCGGAGGCAGAGACTACGTCGATTTCGTCTTGAAGAAGCAGGCTCTCTTCCCGACCAGCGCCGGCGCGCTGAAGGTGCCGCCCTCGACCTTTGCCATTTCGGCCAAGACGCCAGGCGATTTTTTCGGCGTTTTCGGCCGGACCGAAACCCTCTACCGGAAATCGAAGGAGCTGCCCCTGAATGCCCAGCCCCTGCCCGTGCGGGGGAAGCCGGAGGGATTTTCCAACGCGGTCGGGTCCTTCAATCTCTCGATGAGCACCGACCAGGACCGTGCGGCCACCGGCGAAGCGGTGGCCTTGAGAGTGAGGCTCGAAGGGCGCGGCAACCTGAAGATGATCCCGGACATCGCCTTGCCTCCCATGCCGGACTTCACGGTCTACCCGGCCAAACGTGCCGACAACATCCGGCCGTTCGATGGCGACCTGATCGGTGGGGACAAGACCTGGGAATACGTCGTGGTACCGAAAGTGGCGGGCAGCCAGGTGGTCCCGTCGCTGTCGTTCTCCTATTTCGATCCCGCAAAACAGGCCTTCGAAACCGTCACCACCCACCCGATCACCCTCGAGGTGACCCCCGGCGACAGCGCCGGCGACAATGGTGTCGGTCTGGCCGGGGTGAGCAAGCAAAACCTCACGCGCCAGGGGACCGATATCAATTTCATCAAACTCGCGCCCGCCGACCTCAAACCCGGGCAGCTCCCCCCTTATCGCTTGTGGTGGTTTTATGCGCTCGCCGCGCTCCCGGTGTCGTTCAACATCGGCGCGTACCTGGTCCAGAGGCGGCGGCTGAAGGAATCCGGCGACCTGGTGCTGGCGCGCAGCCGCAAGGCGCGCCGGGTCGCTCTGGCCCGGCTCGGGAAGGCGGAAGCCGCGGGGCGGTCCGAGCCGCGCCGCTTCTACGACGCCGCCGCCATGGCCTTTTCCGGATACCTCGCCGACCGTTTCAATCTGCCCGAGATCGCGGTCACGGGCGATTCGCTGGAGCGCACCCTGGCGGAAAGAAATGTCGGCCCGGAGACCGTCGCGGGGGTTGTCGCATGCCTCCAGGAGTGCGATTTCGGCCGGTTTGTTTCGGCGTCGCCGTCCACCGACGCGATGCGCAAGCTCTCCGCCAGGATTCGGGCCACCGTCGAAAAACTGGAGCGTCGACGCCAATGAAGCGGAATCCGCGTCTGACCGCCTTCGTGCTCCTGATCGCCTGCACCGAGGTGGCCCGCCTGAGGGCCGCGCCGGATCCCGAATCGTTGACCCGCACCTTCGCTCAGGCGAACGAAGCCTATCAGAAGGGCGACTATGGGTCGGCGGAACAGTCCTATCGGAAACTGCTCGGCGCGGCCGTCGACAGCGGATCCGTTAATTACAATCTCGGCAACGCCTGCTTCAAACAGAAACGGTTGGGCGAGGCCATATACTACTGGGAAAAAGCCCGGCGCAAGATGCCCGGGGACCGGGATGTCCGGGAAAACCTCGAACTGGCGAATCTGATGATCGTCGACCGGATCGAAGTCCCGTCCCCTCCCTTCCCCTTGCGCGTGGCATCGCGCTTCGCCGACCTGCTCAGCGTCGCACTGGAAAGCTGGCTCGTTCTGCTGCTGTTCTCGACCGCGAACATGCTGCTTCGGCGTCTACCTGCTGGCCGGCAACTGGCGGCCAGCCTTCCGGGCCCTCGTCGGCACGTTTGTCTGCTCTCGCGCTGCTGATGGTTTTCGGCGCCTCCCTCGGTTGGAAGATCTACCAGCGGACGCGGACCCAGGAGGGCGTCGTCATCGAGGCCAAGGCGGATATCCGGAGCGGCCCGGGCAGCGACAACATCACGGTTTTCACCGTGCACGAGGGAATCCGGTTGCAGGTGCGCGGGACCGCCGGAGGCTGGTACCAGGTCAGCCTCCCCAACGGCTGGAGCGGCTGGGTACAGACGCAGGCGGTGCGCATCCTCTGAAAAACAGCCCGTTTGTCCTCGGCCCCTTCGAGGCTTTTCGAGTCAAGAAACCTTTTCACGGAGACACCTCATGGCCAAGGTCAAATGGGGAGTCCTGGGATGCGCCAATTTCGCGCGCAAGCGGACGATCCCTGCACTGTTGAAGGCACCGTCGGTAGAACTGGTCGGGGTAGCCAGCCGCAACCGGGATAAAGCCGAGTTGTTCCGCGCGGATTTCGGCCTGCCCCGGGCCTTCGGCAGCTACGAGGAGATGATCGAGGACCCCGAAATCCAGGCCGTCTACATCCCGCTGCCCAACGGGCTGCACGGCCAGTGGATGATCAAGGCCGCGCGGGCCCGAAAGCACAGCGTGACCGAGAAACCTTTCGCCTCGAACGCCGCGGAAGCGCGCGAGGTGGCGAGGGTCGCCGCGCAGGAGGGCGTCCTCGTGATGGAAGGTTTCATGTGGCGACTGCACGAGCAGCACATCGCCGCGCGCGCCGCGATCGCCGGGGGGGCGATCGGTCGGGTCAGGCTCGTGCGTGGCTGCTTTACGTTCCCCATCCCGCGCCAGCCCAATGTCCGGCTGGTGCCGTCGCTGTCAGGCGGGTGCGTCATGGACATCGGGTGCTACCCCGTCAGCGCAGCCCGGTACTACTTCGGCGCGGAGCCGACTGCCGCCTTCGCCCGCGGCAACATCGATCCGGAGTATGGCGTGGACATGCGGGTCTGCGGCGTGCTCGAGTTCCCCGAGGGGCGGGCCCTGTTCGACTGCGGGTTCGATCTTCCTTTTCGCGTGGGGCTGGAAGTGGTGGGCGAGGCCGGCATCCTGCAGGTCCCCAAGCCGTGGCTCCCGGACCCCGAAGCGGTCATCGCGATCAACGGCGAGGAGAGGAAATTCCCCGAGCAGAACCAGTACGTCAACCAGTTCGAGCAGTTCTCACAGGCCATCCTGAGTGGAAGCCGGGCGCCGTACGGTCCGGAGGACGCCGTGCTCCAGATGGCGGCCCTCGACGCCATCCTGCGCTCGGTGCGCAGCGGCATCTCGGAACCCGTGATGCCTGCCTGACCCTCATTGAGGCGCGCGGCCGCGCTTCAGCGCGTGGGCGACGCGGGCGACGCGTTCGCCGAGCTGCCGCCCCTCCTCGAGATCCGCCTGCGCGAGCGGATGGTCGCCCTCGCCGGTAGTGGCTGTCGCCCCCAACGACTGCCCTTCGCTCAGCACCAGCATGCGGTTGCCCAGCATCGCGCCGAGTATGCCGAGCAGGGTGAGTTCCTTCCCGCTGGCGACCTCGCCGCCGGTCGTGAAGGCAGCTCCCACCTTGTCCTTCATCTGGAACTGCGGCGGCGCGATTTTGCACTCGTTCGTGAAGCGGTCGAAGAACGCCTTGATCTCGGCCGACATGTTGGACCAGTAAACGGGCGAGCCGACGACCAGCGCGTCGGTGGCGAGCAACTCCTGGCAGGTCACCTTTCCCGGAACCCGGACCAGGACCTCCGTGTCCGGCACCCGTCGAGCGCCCTGTTCGACCGCCCGAGCCAGGGCTTCCGTGTGACCTCGTACCGAATGATAGACGACCAGGACGTTGACCGCCTTGGCCGGGATCTGCGGGCTCGCGCTCCTCGCGGCCAGGGCGATCAGCGCAGAGGCAAGCACAGCCAGCTTCGAATTCATCGGCAGACACCTCGGGAGAAGCCGGGAAATACCTCGAGCGCAACGTCGGACCAGGCAGCCTCGAGCCCTCGCACTCCGCACACGCCCGACCCCCTCAGCTGCTCTTGCCGGGCGCGATGAGGAACTCGCGCATCGAGCGCGCAGTCGAGCGGGGCAGGTCCACGTCGACGCGAATCCCGTCGCCCTCGTATTGCTCCGACCGGACCCTCCCCTCGTCGTGCAGCTTCGAGACCAGACCCGACCGGTCGTACGGGATTTTCAGCTCCACCCGGATGGAAAACGCATCGAGTTCCTGCACGACCCTGTCCACCAGGGCGTCGAGTCCCGTGCGCAACTTGGCGGAGACGAGGATCTCGGTACCTGCGGGTGCCGGGCTGGGCGAGAGCCTGTCGACCTTGTTGAAAACATCGATCGTGGGCGTGTTCTGCACGCCGAGCTCGTTGAGCACGTCGCACACGGCGGCCGCCTGATCGCGCCAGTTGGCGCTGCTCACATCGATGACGTGCAGCAGGAGGTCCGCGGCCCGCACTTCTTCCAGGGTGGCGCGAAAAGCCGCGACGATGTCGTGCGGCAGCTTGCGCACAAAACCGACCGTGTCCGAGAGGATCACGTCCAGCGCATTCGGCAGGGTGATCTTGCGCAGCAGCGGGTCCAGCGTGGCGAACAGCTGGCTGCTCTCTACGGTCGAGGCGCGGGTCAGCGCGTTGAACAGGGTCGATTTGCCGGCGTTCGTGTACCCGACCAGCGCCACGATCGGCAGCGGGACGCCCTGCCTTTTCGTGCGCTGCAAGTTACGGTGGGTGGCGACGCGCTCCAGGTCGCGGCGCAACAGGGCGATGCGGTTGCGGATGCGCCGGCGGTCCATCTCGAGCTTGGTTTCGCCGGGCCCGCGCGTCCCGATGCCGCCGCCCAGCCGCGAGAGCATCGTCCCCTTCCCCGCCAGGCGCGGCAGGAGATAGTTGAGCTGCGCCAGCTCCACCTGCAGCTTGCCTTCACGCGTCCGGGCGCGGCGGGCGAAGATGTCGAGTATGAGCTGAGTCCTGTCCAGGACCTTGCACTCGGTCTTGTTTTCCAGGTGGCGCTGCTGGCCGGGTGAAAGCTCCTCGTCGAAGACCAGCAGATCGAGCGCTTCTCCCTTGACGATCTCACGCAGTTCCTCGGCCTTGCCGCGCCCGACATAGTACGCGGGATCCGGGGCCGGGCGCTCCTGGAGCGTTTCGACGAGCACGGCCGCCCCCGCGGCCTCGGCCAGCGCGCGCAGCTCTTCGAGGGACTCCTCTGCACGGCTGCGCCCCCGGCCGCCGAAGAACACACCCACGACGCCGGCCCGTTCGGATGGGAGGCGCGTGGAAATAGGGTGGCGATGGGTCACGGCATGCACTCCAGAAGCCGGAAGCAGGAAACTGGGCGAAGCCAGAAGCCCCGGTTTGTCATCGATTGGAACATGTCAGCCGCCTCATTCAATGGCGCTTCACGCGCTATCCTGGCTTCCGGCTTCTGGTTCCTCGCTTCGTCCTTCTTCATCGGGGCGGGGGGCCGGTTTGCCGGCCTGGTCGAATCCCCCGAGACCCCGGCAGTTGGGGCATTTGCCGCTGCCGTGCGGGAAGCAGGACGTGCATGGCTTCCCCTTTTGCAGCGCGAGCCGCCCAGTCCCTTTGCAGACGTGACAGATCCCAGTCCCTTTGCAGTGAGAGCACTTCCGATATGTCTCGGTCATTCGATTCTCCAGCTCCTGGTCATTTCTGACAGCCGGGGCAATAATACGAGCTGCGATTCCCCTGCCGCAGCCTGCGGATTCCGGACCGGCAGCGCCGGCAGCGTTCACCTTCACGCTGGAACACCCGCAGATAGCCCTGGTGTGCGCCGCGCTCCCCGTCGGAGTCTATGAAATCGGAAAACGTGGTTCCCCGGTGCCGGATCGCGGCACGCAAGACCTGTCGGACCGCCCGCACCAGCTGCGACACCTCGCGGGCGGTCAGAGTGCGGCAACGCCGCCCCGGCTGCACCCCCGCGTGAAACAGCGCCTCGCACACATAGATGTTCCCCAGCCCGGCGATCCGCCGCTGGTCGAGGAGAAACGACTTGATCTCCTGCTTGCTGGTCCGCAGCAGTCCGCCGAGCCAGGCGGCAGTGAACCCGGGCGCCAGAGGATTCCGGCCGAGACATTTTAACTCGGGTATGTCCCGGATGGCTGCAACTTCGTAGGCCGACAGAAGTCCGAACCTGCGGGGGTCGCAATAGTGGAGCTCCGTCCCGTCGCAGAAGCGCAGGACGGCATGCGTGTGTCTGGCGACTTCGACTCCATCGCCCCGAAAAAAAACGCGCCCGCTCATTCCCAGATGGATGAGCAGAAACAGCCGTGGTTCAAGTTCGGCAATGAGGTACTTGCCGCGGCGGTGAATCCGCTGGATCGTCCTGCCCCGGAGTTTCGAGGCGAAATCCGCCGCGATCGGGCGCCTGAGGGCATGCCCCGAGAGGGTAACGGCGTCGACCCGCCTCCCAATTACATCCTTGCGCAATTTCCTCGCGATCGTTTCGACTTCGGGCATTTCAGGCATGGGACACTCAGGCCGGAGGCAGCACATCCATGAACGAAGAGACGGAGAACACCGCCCGGCCCAGCCCGGGTGCGCCGTAGCCGGGTATCGGCGGGAGATTGTGCCGGGCCCGGCTTTCGCGGTACACGCGCAGAAGCCGGACGTGGTACTCGAGCGGTGCCCCTTCCTGGTTCCTTCCCAGGACGCTGAGCGGCTCCGGGCACCACGTCGTGAACCGGGGGGACACGCCGTGGCTCATGAAGAAGTCCAGGCCCTCCGCCGTGGAAGCGATCGCCTCGTCGACCGTGGCAAACCCGTCGGGCCTCGCCATTTCGATCCCGGCGACGAAATTCGGGATGACGTTCGAGGGTCCGAACACCGTCGCGGCGTCCAGGATGCGCCGGATCCACTCGTCGCGCCCGATAAACCGGGCTTTGCCCGCGCAATAAACGTCAAACAGCCGCTTGTCCCAGATCTCGTAGTTCGGGTGATAGATCTGGACCCCGGCATCCTGCAGGCGTTTTACCTGGTCCTTCGGCAGGGCCTGTACCACCACCTTGCTGATCCACCTGCGTGGGAACCGCTTTTCGATGGCTTCCGGGTAGCGGGCGTAAAACTCGACTTCCGACTTCCCCTCGAGCGTGCCGGTGATGCTCCCCCCGGTGACCGTGTAGGCCTTGCTCTCGCCGTCGGTCTCCGAGATGATATCGAGTGCCTCCAGGATTTCCTCGACCGACTTGACCGAGGTGTACGGCCGGCCCGACTGCTTCTGCTGGCGGTAGTTGGCGTTGATGTCGCAGAACTGGCACTCCTCTTGAGCCCCGAAATACTGGCACAGGCGAAACGCCGTCAGATAGAGGAGGTAGCCCCACTCGATCGTGGGGGCGATGTCGATGATGGGCTTCCCGCTGGCGAGCGTGCGCGCGTAGTACGCGGGAGAACGCTGAAGTTCCACATCGGCGACGGCCTGCCCGTCGAGCTCGAGCCGCAAAGCGTCCTCTGCGCGTTCGATCCGGTACGGGGAAGCCGGATTGAGCCGCACCGACACGACCACCGGCTGGAACCGGAAGGGTCCGCCGGCGAGGCGGATTTCCTCGGGCGCATGGATGTTTTCGTCCTGTCCCATCTGCGCGATAGGCACCATGTCGAACGAGAAGATGAAGTACGCCTTGCGCTTGAACCGAGCCGCCACCGCCAGCGCCTCGGGCGACCAACTCATGCCGCGGCGCAGCAGGTCCTCCTTGAATATGGCCTCAACCGGAATGTCGGGATAGCGCTGCGCGAGATCCTCGACATCGGCCAACGCGCTTCTTTGCGGTCCGGAATCCGAAAGCATCTCGATAATTTAGCACAAGTGCGGGTGCAGCCCTCCGAGCCCTGCGGTCTGCGGCACGCCGTCGAGGCGGGCGTCAAGAGTTCACCTCCAAGGCTCCAGGACTCGTAGCACCTCGAAGGCCCTACAGATCGTCCGTAGGGGCGCCACCGTCAGGCGCGCCTGCGCCCGCCTCCTGGGCCGCCTCGTCCGCGAGCTGGTCGATGTCCTCGCCCAAATCCTCACCCATCTCCTTCCCCATTTTTTTCATCCAGCGGGCGACGCTGGCGGGGTCGTTTTCATCCAAGCCTGAGAAACTGCCGGGATCGGCGAGCGACTCGAGGCGCTTTTCCTCGGATTTGGGCATCGCGAAGCGTGAGAACAGCTGCTCGAGTTCGGGGCTCTGGCAGGACTTGCAGCGCGGCTCGAAGGAAGCCGGTGTCAGGACGAGGAAACTCATTTTGCGCCGGCACTTCAGGCAGCGATATTCGTAGATAGGCATGACGGTAACCCCCATAAGCAAGGGATGTGGGTACGGTGTGAAAAACTCAGGCGGGGGGCGCATCCTGGGCCGCGACGGCCTCGTCGATCTCCCGGGGATCGAAACCAACCAGCACTTTGTCGCCGATGATCAGGGCCGGTGTGGCCATGACCTTCAATCGCTGCAGCTCGCGGATCGCCCCGGGAGCAGTACGAATATTGATTTCTTCGAATGGCACTCCCTTTTGCGCCAGATACTCTGTCGCCTCGTGGCACGAGGGTCAGCCAGGCTGCGTGTATACCTTGATCATTTCCCGAGTCCTCAAATGGATGACAATGACACGGCGAGATTGTACCACAGCGATCCAGGCGCGGAATCAGCCCCGGCGCCTGTACTCCCCGCTCTTGCCGCCGCTCTTCTCGCGCAGCCGGATCCGCTCGATCGAAGCGCCACGCTCGACGCCCTTCACCATGTCGTAAAGCGCGAGGGCTGCGACGGACACGGCCGTCAGCGCCTCCATTTCGACGCCTGTCGGGCCATGGCAGGACACGGTGGACACGAACTTCACCCCGCGGGCCTGGGGCTCGGCCTGCACGTCGACGTGCGTCAATTGGAGCGGATGGCAAAGCGGAATGAGCTCGGACGTGCGCTTGGCAGCCATGACTCCCGCGAGGCGCGCGGTTCCGATAGCGTCGCCCTTGGGCAGCCGCCCTTCGACGATGAGCGACATGGTGCCCGGCGCGAGACGGACGAAGCCTTCGGCCACGGCACGGCGCGCTGTCGCCGGCTTTTCCGAAATGTCGACCATGTGGGCCCGGCCGAGCGCATCGAGGTGCGTGAGTGCCTTCGCCGGTGTGCGTCGGCTCATATCGTCGGTCACCCGCGCCGTCGCTGAAAAAAATCGGGGAGGAGCATGGCTTCCACAGTTTCACCCTGGGCCATCGAGGCCCGCTCGCCGGGAAAAACAACCATGGCGTTGCCCCGCGCGAATCCTATGATGTCCCCGATCCGCGCCAGTTCAACGGCTCTACCACCCAGGAGTCCTGCCCGAGCGTGACCCACGCCGGCAGGAACGCGGTACGCCCGGGGATCTGTCGCATCCCGCGGGTCAGGGTCCCCCGTATTCTGGCCAGGTCCGGGTCCGCGAGACCGCACAAACGGCCCAGCGCCGGGCGCACGAAATTCTCGAAGGCGACGAATGCCGACACGGGGTTGCCTGGCAGTCCGAAGGCGACCCTGCCCGCTCCGGTGGCGAAGACCGTCGGCTTGCCCGGCTTCATCGAGACTTTGTCGAAATGGATTTGAAGGCCGCACTCGAGAAAGACGGCCTTCACCAGGTCGTACTCCCCCATGGACACGCCGCCGGTCGCCAGGAGCACGTCACACTTCAGCCCCCGTTCGATTCGGGTGCGCAGGTCGGCCCGTTCGTCACGGGCTATGCCGAGGTACTCGGGGCGTATGCCGAGTGCGGCCAGCTGACCGCGGAGCGCAGAAGGCATTCGAATTCCGTATCTGTCCGGGGCCGGGGGTCTGATCCGGCTCGACCAGCTCGTCCCCGGTCGCGAGTACCGCCACCGTCGGCCGGGCCCAGACCGGAACGCGCGCCCAGCCGAAGGTCGCCAGTACGGCGATTTCGGCCGCGCCGATGACACGTCCGGGCTCGATCAGGATTTCGCCTTCGAGGGCTTCGTGCCCTGCAGGACTGATGTTCTCCCCCGGGGCTGCGGCCTTGAGGATCACAACCGAGCCGTTCTCCTCGCCTGGCCGGGTCTGCTCGACGATCTGAACGGCGTCGGCGCCTTCGGGAACGGGAGCGCCCGTGTAGATCGCCATCGCCTCACCCGGCTCGACGGGCCGCAGCCGGTTCCCATCCGGCTCGCGCTTCCCCGATGCTGCGGAGTGTGGCCGGAACGACGGCGACGTCCGCCGAGCGCAACGCATAACCGTCCATCGCCGACCGCCGGAATGGCGGCACGTTCGAGCTGGCGACAACGGGTGTCGCCAGCACCCTCCCGCGGCCTCCTGCAGCGGCGCTTCGTCGAGCCGGCGCTCCGGCAGATTGCCCAGGACGAGTGCCCTGGCGTGTTCGATCGTGATCACAGGGACCTTCCAGTACAGGCGTCGGGGCCGCGCGTTCAGGACGTCTGCTCCCGCTCGCGGACGGCGCCGAAATGCTTCATCTTTTCGGCATACGAACGCAGCTTCTCGTCGACGAGGTAATTCACGCTCCCCGCAGGGTAGCGCCCGTCCACCCGCTTGCCCGCGGGAACGCCCGTCAGCAGCTCGATGCCTTCATCGACGGTGCTGACGGCGTAGATGTGGAAACTGCCCCCGCGCACGGCCTCGACGACGTCCTTCCGGAGCATCAGGTTGCGCACGTTCTGCGCCGGGATCATCACGCCCTGCTCGCCGGTCAGCCCGCCGTGCCTTGCAGACGTCGAAGAAGCCCTCGATCTTCTCGTTGACGCCGCCGATCGGCTGGATCTCGCCGTGCTGGTTGACCGAGCCGGTGACCGCGATGTCCTGCCGGATCGGCAGCGCCGGAGAGGCTCGAGAGCAGCGCGTAGAGCTCGGTGGAGGAGGCGCTGTCGCCGTCGACGCCCTCGTAGGACTGCTCGAAGCAGAGCGCTGGCGGAGAGGGTGAGCGGCCGCTCCTGCGCGTACTTGCCGCCGAGGTAGCCGCCGAGGATCAGGACGCCCTTGTCGTGGATCCGGCCGCTCAGCTTGGCCTCGCGCTCGATGTTGATGACGCCCGCCCTTGCCCATGAAGGTCTTGGCGGTGATGCGCGACGGCTTGCCGAACCGGATGTCGCCCAGGTCGAGCACGGCGAGGCCGTTGACCTGGCCCACCGCGCTCGCCCTTGGTGTCGACCATGATCATGTCCGCTCGGTGATCATCTCGCGGACGCGCTCCTCGATCAGGTTGGACCGGTAGCACTTCTCGTCCTCCGCGCGCTGCACGTGCCGTGCGGAGACCGCTTCGGCGCGCCGTCCGCTCCGGCCCAGTAACTGGCCTCGCGCACGATGTCGGCGACGTCGCTGAAGCGGGTGGAGAGCTTCTCCTGGTCGTCGACGAGCCGCGCGCCGTACTCGACGACCGCGGCGACGGCCGAGGCGATCGAAGTGGCGCAGGCCCTCCTCGCGGCAGCGCGTGCCGATGAAGGCGGCGTAGTCGCGCAGCGCTTTCTCGGATCGGTCCATGTCGGAGTCGAAGTCGGCCTTGACCTTGAAGATCTTCCGGAAGTCCTCGTCGGACCCGTAGAGCAGGTGATAGATCCACTGGTTGCCGATCATGATCACCTTGACTTCCGCGGGAACGGGCTCCGGGGCTCATCCCCGCCACCGCGCATCAGGCCGCTACTGCTCGCCGAGATCCTCGATCCGGACCTCCTTGTTCTTGACCGTCCGCTTCAGCGTTTCCCAAACGCCGACGTTCAATCAGGGCATCGTGGGCGTTGATCACCAGGAATCCGCCGTTCGCCTTCAGGTAGGAACCCGCCCGCACCGTGCTGAAATCCGCCAGCAAGCGTGCCGAACTGCGCCCTGCGCTCTCGACCCGGCCGAACAGGTTGTAGTAGCGTGGGGTTGGTCTCGATCACCACGGGAGCGCCATGCACGTCGGTGTTGTCGACGACCACGTTCACCTGTGTATTTCAGGAACGGGTCCGGCTCGGTCTCGAGCTTGAGCTGCGCGGCAGCAGACGTCTCCTGTTTCTGCTGCCTCCTGGAAATCCTCGAGGTGAGAGAGAATGTAGGCCTCGACGTCCTCGAGGTACGAGATCACCTTCGCGAGCCCCGGGTACTCTTCCCGGATGCTCTTCGATCTTGTTGCCGACGACGTAACTGCCCACGCGCCGGTGCAGGTCGGCGACCTTCTGGCGGCTCTCTTTGTTGACCTCGCGCACCTGCCGGAGAAAGGAGTTGATCTCTTCCTGGAAATCCGACGCGACGGCGCTCGATCTCCTGCCTGGCCGCGTCGATCGAGTTGCTCGTACTGCTCGGGCGTCAGCACCCTTGCCCTGCACGAGCGGCGCGAGCGTGACCCCGACCTTGGACATCTCGATGGCCAACCCCCGCTTCCGCGCCTTCTCGGACAGGCGCGTGTAGAGCGCCTGCTGCTGCTCCTGGTTCTCCGCGATGATCGCGCTCATGCTCTGCTCGTACTCTTTCGACTCGAAGGCCTTGGGAATCTCCGCCTTCACATAGCGTACGAGCTCGTCCATTTCCGCCCGCAGCGTCTTGGCGCGGCCGGCAGGAAGGCTTACGGCGACCGGCGCGGCCGGATCGCGGAAGTTGTGCACGTAGCACCAGTCGTCGGGCGTCGGCATGGTCGCGGCAATCTCGTCCAGAAACAGCTTGATCACCGTGGTCTTGCCGGTGCCGGTCAGGCCGCTCACGTAGATATTGTAGCCGGGAGACGTGATGTCGAGCCCAAACCGGATGGCCCGGATCGGCCGGTCCTGCTCCACGAGGCCCTTGAGCGGCGGGATGTCGGCCGTCGACGCGAAAGGAAACACCGAAGGGTCGCACGTCCAACGCAGACGGTCCGGGGAAAGTTCAAGTTCGTCTGAAGACATCCGGTTCCTCCCCTTGGCGACTCATCGCGCCCTGGAGCCGTGGAGTGCCCAAACCGCAATCTTATCGCTTGTACCCGATCTTTCTCAGAAGACCCCGGCGGGCCTGAACGTCGGGCTCCATTTCCACCCCGCGCGGTGGAAAGCCATCCACCACCCCGAGCACCCCGCGCCCCTGCTCCGTTTCGATCACGACGACCTCGAGCGGGTTGGATGTGGCGCAGAAGACGCGGCAGACTTCCGGGCACGCCTTGATTGCGTTCAGCACATTGATCGGGAACGCATCCTTCAGAAGCACGATGAATGTGTGGCCCGCGCCCAGGCTCATCGCATTTTCGGCGGCCGCCTTTTTCAGCGCCTCGTCGTTTCCCTCCACCCGGATCAGGCACGGGCCGGACGCTTCCGAAAATGCCAGGCCGAACTTCGCGTGGGGACAACCGCAGGTGAGAATCTCGTAGAGGTCTTCGGCGGTTTTGATGAAGTGGCTCTGCCCGACGACAATGTTGCACTCTTCCGGAATCGAAGAGCCGGACATTCTTGAGTTCCATGGGCAGCCCCTCCAGGTTGCTGAGTGTGATGCCGTGTTCTATACTACGCTAACGAGTTGGAAGCACAGGTCGGGATTTTAGCATGGAAATCAGGTTGCAGGTCCGGGACGCGGGCCGCACCGGGCCCGGCTTTCCCCCTGCCATCCGCGTCCGCTTCACCTGGGTCTATGTGCGGAATTGTAGGTTACATCGGCTCTAAGCCTGTCGTCCCTGTAATCCTGGAGGGCCTGCGGAAGCTCGAGTACCGGGGTTATGACTCCGCCGGGATCGCCGTAGTGTCGCAGGGCAAGGTCGCGCTGCGCCGGTCCTCGGGCAAACTGGCCAACCTCAAGCGATCGCTCGAGAGCGCACCGCTGGCCGGCGACTATGGAATCGGCCACACGCGGTGGGCCACCCACGGGCGGCCCACCGAGGAGAACGCGCACCCGCACAGGGATTGCACCGGCCGGATCGTGGTCGTGCACAACGGGATCATCGAGAACTACCTGGACCTGAAGACGCGCCTGCAGCAGCAGGGGCACGTTTTTGCCACCGAGACCGACACCGAAGTCATCGCCCACCTGGTCGAGTCGCTGCTTCCAGGGAGAGACCTGCCCACCGCCGTGACGGCCGCCCTGGCACAACTGCGCGGGAGCTTCGCCGTCGGCCTCATTTCGGCCGATCACCCGGACACAATCGTCGCCGCGCGCAGCGGCCCGCCCTTGATCGTGGGGCTGGGCGAAGGCGAACTCCTGCTCGCGTCCGACGTGCCCGCACTCCTCGAACACACCCGCAGCATGTACTTCCTGCGGGACGGGGAACTGGCCGTCCTCTCGCCCGCCGGCGTCACGGTGCAGGATTTTTCGGGCCACCCTGTCGCCTTCACGCCCCAGGAAATCCGGTGGAGCCCCGACATGGCCGAAAAAGGGGGCTACCGCCACTTCATGCTCAAGGAGATTCACGAGCAGCCGCGGGCAATCCAGGACACGATATCGGGCCGCATTTCCCTCGAGTCCGGGCAGGTTTTCCTGGAGGAGGCCAACCTTTCCGAGGACGCCGTCGCAGCGATCGACCGGATCCACATCGTCGCCTGCGGTACCTCGTGGCACGCCGCCCTCGTAGGCAAGTTCCTGATCGAAGAGATGGCCCGGATACCGGTCGAGGTCGACTACGGGTCGGAGTTCCGCTACCGCGACCCCATCCTCGACAAGCGGTGCCTGGCGGTCGCCATCAGCCAGTCCGGCGAGACCGCCGACACGCTCGCCGCCGTGCGGGAAGCCAAGGCAAAGGATGCGCGCGTTCTGGCGATCTGCAATGTCGTCGGGAGCATGCTTTCGCGCGAATGCGACGGCACGCTGTACACACGCAGCGGCCCCGAGATCGGGGTAGCGTCGACCAAGGCGTTCACCGCGCAGCTCGTCGTCCTGTTCCTGCTCGCCTTGCGCCTGTCGCTGGTGCGCCGCCGGATGGCGCCCGAGCGGGCGGCACGGCTCCTGGCCGACCTCACACTGCTCCCTCACTGCCTGGATCAGCTGCTGGCCTGCGCGCCGCAGTACGAGAAGATCGCCCGCGCCATCTACAAGTACAACAACTCCCTCTTCCTCGGGCGCGGCGTACAATACCCCATCGCGCTCGAAGGCGCGTTGAAGCTGAAGGAAGTGTCCTACATCCACGCCGAAGGGTACCCCGCGGGGGAGATGAAGCACGGGCCCAATGCCCTGATCGACGGCAACCTGCCGGTTGTCGCCCTGGCCGCGCGCGATTCGCACGACCGGAAATCCGTCCTGCGCTATGAGAAGATGCTGAGCAACATCGAGGAGGTGCGCGCCCGCGAAGGCGTCGTCATCGTCGTCGGCACCGAAGGGGATCAGAGGCTGGACGGTCTCGCGCAGCACGTGATACGCATCCCGGAGGTGGTGGACTGGCTGATTCCCGTCCTGCTGCCCGTCCCGCTGCAACTGCTCGCCTACCAGGTTGCCGTGCTGCGCGGCTGCGACGTCGACCAGCCGCGCAACCTCGCCAAGAGCGTCACCGTCGAGTGACGCCTCGGCTCAGCCGTCCGGAGATTCCAGCGTTAGGGGCAGAGGCGTCGGCCCCAAACCCCGTCGAACTGCCGCACTCAGGGGTGTGGGGATAAGCCCGGAGACTCACCTCGAACGCCCACAAAACTATTGCTATCGCAAACAAACCCTAATAGATTCGATGGTTCAGGTTTGCGGATTTAATGCTCGCGCTTGAGGCGAACCCAGACTGAAGCCCGAGCCCGATTTATTTGCGGCTATTCATCTAACAACTTTTGCCAGAGGGAATTATGGAGGACAGAAGAGTTTCCCGGCGCATTTTTCTTGTGACCAGCACTGCGACCCTGATCGCTACCGGTGCGATGGCCCAGAAAAAGTCACTCCGGAGTGCCGGCTACAAGTCGCCGAACGAAAAACTGAACGTGGCGGCGATCGGGGCCGGGGGCAAAGGAGCTACAGACATCGACGGCTGCAACTCGGAAAATGTCGTCGCGTTGTGCGACCCCGATTTCAAGACGGCGGCAAAGACATTATCCAAATACGCGAACGCCAAGCAGTACAAGGATTTCCGCGTAATGCTCGACAAGGAGAAGAACATCGACGCGGTGACCATTTCGACGCCCGACCACACGCACGCCGTGGCGGCGATGTGGGCGATGCAACGGGGCGTTCACGTCTACGTGCAGAAACCGCTGACGCACGACATCTACGAAGCCCGCAAGCTCACCGAGGCGGCTCGGAAATACAGAGTCGCCACACAGATGGGCAACCAGGGTCACTCGGGCGAAGGCGTTCGCAGGCTCTGCGAGATGGTCTGGTCCGGCGTCATCGGCAACGTCACGGAGGTCCACGCCTGGACCAACCGGCCGATCTGGCCCCAGGGGATCACCGAACCTCTGCCGTCCGAGACGGTGCCCGAGCACATCGACTGGGATGTCTGGCTCGGCCCCGCGGCCTCCCGGCCGTACAACTCCAACTATGCCCCCTTCAAGTGGCGCGGCTGGTACGACTTCGGCTGCGGAGCCATCGGGGACATGGCGTGCCACATTCTGGATGCGGCCAACTGGGCCCTGCAGCTTGGTCATCCGGTCGCCGTCGAATGCATCAACCAGGAAGCCAAGAACCCATACACCTACCCGACGAAATCCACCCTGAGGTACGACTTCCCCGCCCGCGGCTCGATGCCGCCGGTGAGCATCTTCTGGTACGATGGCGGCCTGTTCCCGCCCAGGCCCGCCGGGGTTCCGGCTGACTGCATCCTCGGTGACAAGCCGAAAGGCGACAACGGATCCATCTTCATCGGAGAAAAAGGAATCATCACCACCGGAACCTACGGCGAAGGCACCCGCCTCGTCCCGGACGACAAGATGAAGGACTACGAGTTCCCATCGCAGTTTCTGAACCGCTCCCCGGGGCACTACCGCGACTGGATCCGCGCCTGCAAGGGCGGCACCCCGGCCTGCTCCAACTTCGACTATTCGGGCCCCTTCACCGAGTGGGTGCTGCTCGGACCCATCGCACTCAGGCACGCGGGGAAGCTGATGTGGGACGGCGCCAGAATGAAGATCACCAACGTGCCCAAGGCAAACGAATGGGTGCGCCGCCCCTATCGCAAGGGGTGGAAACTCTAGTCCTCACCACTGCAGAGCCATCACGGGGGCGAGCCCGGCCGGCTCGCCCTTTTTTTTCGGAGCTCCCATCAGGGACGATTGCGCAGACGGATGAGGTTCGCTTCGAGGGACTTGCGCATCGCGGGCGCAAACGGCGAGTCGGGATGCAGTTTCAGAAACTCCTTGAGTTCCTGCACGACCCCGGCCACATCGCCCCGGGCGCCGTAGATCTCCATCAGGGTGAGCTGGGGGAAGGAGAAGTGCGCCGCGTCCAGTGCCTTGGCCTCGCGCAGATGCTGTTCCGCCGCGTCCAACTCGCCGAGCATGAAATAGTTCCTGCCCAGCTGGACCTGCGCGAGCGCGTCGTCCGGCTTCACCCTCACCGCCCGCAGGTTGAGCGGCAGGGCCTCTGCCGGCCTGTCCCGGTTCAGCAGCGTGCCGCCCAGATTCACCAACGGGGAGTAGGCATGCTCGTCCTGTTTCAAAGCCTCGCGAAAACATTCCTCGGCATCGGAGTAGCGCTTCGTCTGGTAGGCGATCGTGCCCAACTGGTTCCACGCCACGGCAAACTGGGGCGCGATCTCGACCGCCCTCTTCAGAAACCCGACCGCCCCGGCCAGGTCACGCCTGCCGAGGCGTCCCTGAGCCTTCTCGTACTGACTCCAGGCGTCGTCCGGGACGGAGAGCTCGGCGGCGGAAACCGCGTGGTCACGGTCCAGAGCTGCATGCGCATCGAACAGGACCCGGACGAAAATGTTTCCCTTCGCGTCCGCGGAGCTTGGGCCCACATCCACGCTCTTTCGGACCTCGCCGACATGTGGCACCGCCGCGATCAGTACATATAAACCTTGAGCCAGATTTTTGAGTCGAAACTTGCCGTCGGCATGAGCCTCGGTGCGGACACTGAAAGGAGTCACGGCCCCTTGCAGAAAAACGACCGGGACCACGCGCCTCGGGAACGGTTTTTCGTCCGCTTGCAGAATTATCCCTGTCAGGCCAAACGTTTTCTCCCTGGCCTGCGCGGGGAAGACGGCGGCCAGGACGAAGATGAAGAGGAACAACCGGGACATGGTATTTTCAGATTAATAGCTCTTCCGGGAAAAATCCAAAACAAAAGTCCACCACAGTCCCACATGACGTCCGCAGCGTTCTCTGATTCCGACCTCGACGGGGTGGCCGGCTCTGCTATCCTCTATCAGGAACATGAAACTGAAGTTCGAAGGTAGCGAGGGAAGATCGGTTCTGGTCAACATCCGGCCGAATGCCGTAACGATTGCGCTGGGTGACGTCGATGTGCTGACCTTCGACCGTGCCGGAAGACTGGTCACGGCAGTGCTGGACGGGCACACCTACAGGCGCGGGCTGGACGGCCGCGTCCTGGAGAAGTGGCGGGAGCAGGCAGGCGGGCTGATTGTGCCGTGCCGGCGCCGGCTGACCGAACCCGAAACCCGTTCCCTGATCGACAGGATCCAGCTCGAAATCCGGTCGGCGGCCGCAGCCCTCGATTGTGTCTCCCCCCGGCGCGACGACGTCCTGGCGATGGCTGCGGAACTGCGGCGCCTCTCCCGGGTTGGAGCCGAAGCGCTCGCACGCGACGTCGCGCGGCTGTCGCGCATTTACCGCCCCGTCACAATCCTGCCTCCCGACCAGTACCTCGCCTTGGTCCTGCAGGTCACCGAAGGGTGCAGTTACAACCGCTGCGCTTTCTGCGGCTTCTACCGCGACCGCCCTTTCCGCGTCAAAGCCCCGGCGGAGATCGAAGCGCACATCGCTGCCGTCGCCGGTTTTCTGGGTGCCGGCATCACGCTGCGCCGCTCCGTATTCCTGGCTGACGCCAACGCCCTGTGCCTCCCGCTCGAGCAGCTGCTGCCGCTGCTGGAGCTCGTGAATACGCACCTGGAACCCTTGCTGGGCGGGGGGTCGTCGCGGGGCATCTATTCGTTCGTCGACATGTTTTCGGACAGGCAGCGTACCGCCGGCGACTACGCCGAATTGCGCAGCCGCAATGTCCGGCGTCTCGATCTGGGCGTCGAGACGGGGTCGCGCGAACTCCTGAAATTTCTCCGCAAGCCCCAAGAGCCCGAGGACATCGCCGAGACGGTCCGGTCCATCAAAAGGGGCGGGCTGGAGGTGGGGGCGATCCTTATGCTCGGCGTCGGCGGACGAGAGTTTGGAGAAAGGCATGTCGACGAAAGCGTGCAGCTGCTCAACTCGCTCCCCTGGAGCCGGGGCGATGTTGTTTTCCTCTCGGAGTTTGTTGAATTTCCGGGTCTCGAGTACCCGGAACTGGCCCGCAAGTCCGGGATACACCCGCTCTCACCCGGAGAAACTGCAGAACAGTACCGGGCCATAGCCTCGGGCGTCAGGCGCGAGGGGACCTGGCCGAAAATCGCTCCCTACAATGCGGAGGACTCTATATACTAGCAGCTCCCGAAAACCAGAGATGGAACTGGTCAGACGCACCTGGCGCGGCGGCGCGCCGAGCGGCAGGGCATCGTGCGGCAGCTGACTGGTGTCCGCACGGAGCGTTGTTGCATGGAAAACCTGGAAAGAAATCTCGCGCAAATCACCCTGGCGCCCTACATCGTGAAGGGAATGGCCCTGATAGGCGTGCGCCGGAAAGCCGGCAGCAACATGTTCCGCCATCAGATCGCGACCTTGGGGATCCTGCTGGACTACAAGTACGTCGACCCCGTGCTCCTGAAGGCGGCCGTCATCCACGACCTGTTCGAGGACGCTCCCGGGATGCCGGGGGTTAATCGCGACGAAATCATCGCCATCGACCGGGACGGCCCTTCCGTGTACGAGCTGGTCATGGAAGTCACCATCCGATTGCTCGACGGGCACCGGGAGCCCAAGTCCACTTATCTGAGACGCATCCTGGAAACAGGCAGCCCCAAGGCGAAAATCCTCAAGCTCGCGGACCGCATCAGCAACATGACGTCGCTCGGCTTTGTCCACGAGGAGAGATTCATTCGCAAGTACGTCGCGGAGACCCGGGAGCTGGTCCTTCCCTACGCGCAGGCGATCAGCCGGAACATGTATCTCGAGTTGTCCGACCTGGTCGCGGATCGCGAGGAAAAGCTGGCCCTGCTCGAGCTGAAAAGATCCGGCTAGCGGGACCGTAGCCTTGCGGCTTTCCGTGTCCTCCGTGGCAAGCGGTTCAACCCCCTTTTGGGCAACGCCCCAAAAGCAATTCTGCTAGGATTGCTGTGCATGGATCTCCTTGCTAATCTCAATCCGCCGCAGCGTCTCGCGGTCGAACACGGGCGGGGCTCGGCCCTGGTCCTGGCGGGAGCCGGAAGCGGGAAGACCCGGGTCATCGCGCACCGCATCGCCTATCTGGTCCGCAATGGCTCCGCACGCCCCGAAAACATCCTCGCGGTCACGTTCACGAACAAGGCTGCCGCCGAGATGCGGGAGCGGGTCCACGCGCTCCTGGGGGCGACGCGCACGTCGGAACCGTTCATCTCCACGTTTCATTCGTTCTGCGTGCGCCTTCTGCGGCGTGAAATTCAGCGGCTGAAATACCGCAAGGACTTCTCCATCTACGATTCCGATGACCAGAAGCGCCTGGTGAAACAGCTGTTGGGCGAATCGCGCCTGAGCGAGTCGGATTTCAAGCCGCGCGAGGTCCTGAGCCGGATAAGCTACGCCAAAAACCACGGGGTCACCCCCGTGCAGTATGAGGTCCGGTTCCCCTCCGCCGAGGCCGGGGATATCGCCGCCTTCTACTCGAGCTACGACACCCGGCTGCGCCAGGCGAATGCGCTCGACTTCGACGACCTGCTGCTGAAGAGCGTGGAGCTGTTCGAGCGGTTCCCGGACGTCCGGGACTATTACAGCGACTGGTACCGGTACTTGCTGGTGGACGAGTACCAGGACACGAACCGGCCGCAATACGAACTCCTCCGGCTTCTCACCTCGAAACACCGCAACCTGTTTGTCGTCGGGGACGAAGACCAATCGATCTACAAATTCCGGGGCGCCAACATCCAGAACATCCTCCGGTTCGAAAAAGACTTTCCCGGCGCCAAGGTCATAAAGCTGGAGCAGAACTACCGCTCGACCCAGAACATCCTGCGCGTCGCCGGGGAGGTGGTGGCCAACAACACCGAGCGCAAGGGCAAGACCCTCTGGACCGAAAATGCCACCGGCGACGTGGTTACCGTCCGCCGCTCTCTCTCGGGGCGCGCCGAAGCGCTGTGGGTCGCCGACCGCATAAGGGACACCCTTGAGGAGCACCCGGACTACAAGCTGGCCGTGCTCTACCGGGCCAACTTCCTCTCCCGCAACTTCGAGGATGTGCTGACCGAGGAAGGCATAACCTACGCGGTCGTCGGAAGTGTCGCCTTCTTCGGACGCATGGAAGTGAAGGACATGCTCGCTTATCTCCGGCTGGTTTTTAACCCGGAGGACGATATCGCCCTGCTTCGTGTCCTCAACACTCCACCGCGCGGCATCGGGAGCGGAACCGTGGACCTCCTGACCCGCCTGGCCCTGGAGAAGGGAATCCCGATCTACCACGCGATCGCCGAGCTGCTGAAAAGCCCGGAGCTCGTCGGCCGCAGCTCCAAGGCTCTGTCCCGGTTCAGCGAAATGGTCGAGGGCTGGAAGCGGATCAGCGACACCGTCGCGCCGGGCGAACTCTTGGAACGCATCGCATCCGAAGTGCAATACCGGGCGATGCTCCAGAAGCAGGAAACCGCGCAGGACGCCGAGGCGCGGGTCGACAACATCGAGGAACTTATCCGGGCCGCCGCCGAGGCGCAGGAGCGGGGCGAGAGCGTGTTCGAGTTCTTGGACCGCGCGTCGCTCTCTTCGGAACTCGACCAGTTCGACCCAAGCGCCCGCGTGGTGCTGATGACGCTGCACAGCGCGAAGGGGCTCGAGTTCGACGTCGTGTTCCTGGCGGGCATGGAAGAGGGGCTGTTCCCGCACTCCCAGTCGATGAACAGCAAGGAGGACCTCGAGGAGGAGCGGCGCCTCTGCTATGTCGGCATCACGCGGGCGCGCCGAAAGCTCTACCTGACGTGGACGCCGTTCCGCCGCAATTTCGGACCGGATGCGGGCATGCAGTCCATCGCCTCCCGTTTTCTCAAGGAGATGCCGTCCGACCTGGTCGAGGGGCTGGAGGCCGAATCGGGGTACCTGTACGAACCGGAGGCGGACTACCATCGCCGCGACGACGACGAGGCGCGGACCTCGTTTCGCCGCAGCGAGCCGCCACCGCCGCCGGGCCTGACCTCCATCGCCGAACTCAAAGCCTACCTTCAGCGGCAGTCCACACAGCCGAAGACGGGTAAAGAGGCGGGCGCACCCGCTTCCACGCTGAAATCCGGCACGCGCGTGCGCCACGCGCAGTTCGGCGACGGCATAATCCTCAGCCGGGAACGCGTCGGCAACGACGTCAAACTCGTCATCACATTCAGCAGGGTGGGCAGAAAAACCCTGATCGAAAGGTACGCGAAACTCCAGGCGCTCTGACGGAAGGCAGACGGTTGCTTTAGGTTGGTCGTGCACACGCGCCGCGGCGCCCCCGCCAACGGGTCCGCCGCGCAAACCGGGGTTCACATGCTGGCCATCGACTACTCCACCGCCGCCATACTGCGCGACGGCGGTTCGATCCGAATCCGGGCTCTCCGTCCTGACGACCGCGATCGGCTGCTGAACCTGTTCGACCGTTTGAGCCAGCGTTCGATCTATTTCCGGTTTTTCCGCTCCAAGACCCGGCTCACCGACGGCGAACTGGGGCAGTACACCGACTTGGACTTCGTCCGCAACGCGGCGCTGGTGGCCACGCTGCTGGAACAGGATGAGGAGCGCATCATCGGGGTGGGACGGTATATGAGCGGCGGGCACGCGGCCCCGCCGCGGGCCGAGGTTGCTTTCGTCGTCGCCGATGAACACCAGGGGCGCGGGATCGGCACCCTGCTCCTCGAGCACCTGGTCGCTGTCGCCCGGGCCAACGGGGTCACCGAGTTTGAGGCGGACGTGCTGGGCGAGAACAATCAGATGCTGCGGATGTTCGCGACCAGTGGCTTCAAGGTGACGCGCTCCGCGGAAGGGGGAATCATCCACGTGTCGTTCCCGACGGAGCCCACGGAAGAATACTCGCATGCCCGACACAGCCGGGAACGTCACGCCGCCGCCCAGAGCGTGCGCTGGCTTCTGAACCCCGGCTCGGTCGCCGTGGTAGGCGCGTCGCGGCAGCCGGGCAAGATCGGGTATGCGCTGCTCGACAACCTGGCCCGGTGCGGTTTTCGGGGCCCGATTTACCCGGTCAATCCCAGAGCCGGGGAGATCTGCGGGCTCAAGTGCTACCCGGATCTGTCCGCTGTCGGTGCGCCGATCGACATGGCGTTGATCGCAGTTCCCGCCCCGCTCGTCGAAGGCGCCGTGCACGAATGCGGCCGCGTCGGCGTGCGCTCGGTGGTCGTGATCTCCTCGGGTTTCGGGGAGGTCTCTGCAGAGGGGCGCCAGCTCGAACAACGGCTGAAAGACAGCGTGCGGGCGTCGGGGATGAGGATGGTGGGGCCGAACTGCATGGGCGTGCTCAACACGGACCCGTCCGTCTCGATGAACGCGACGTTCGTCTCCGCGTGGCCGCCGGCGGGAAACATCGCGCTGCTGTCGCAGAGCGGGGCGCTGGGCTATACCATCCTGGACCGTATACAGGGCCTCGATGTCGGGCTGTCCAGCTTCGTGTCGGTCGGGAACAAGGTCGACGTTTCCGGAAACGACGTTCTCGCCTACTGGGCCGAGGATCCCCATACGGACGTCATCGTCCTCTACCTGGAGAGCTTCGGCAACCCGCGCAAGTTTGCGAGTGTGGTTCCGGATCTCGCGCGCCGCAAACCAATCGTGGCCGTGAAATCCGGCCGTTCAGCCGCAGGCACCCGTGCCGCTTCGAGCCACTCGGCGGCGCTGGCGAGCCTCGATGTGGCCGTGGACGCGCTGTTTGAGCAGGCGGGGGTCATCCGGACCAACACGCTCGAGGAGCTGATGGATGTCGCCATCCTGCTGTCTACCCAGCCGGTGCCGGCGGGGCCGCGGGTCGGGTTGATCACGAACGCAGGCGGCCCCGGCATCCTCCTGGCGGACGCGTGCGAGGCGAACGGGCTCGTGGTCCCCGAGCTTGCCCCCGCGACACTGCAAGCCCTGCGGGGCTTCCTGCCCACGCACGCCGCCCTGACGAATCCCGTCGATGTGATCCCCTCGGCGACTGCCGAGCAGTACGCCCGCGCCATCCGGCTCACAGGCGCCGACCCGAATGTCGACGCCGTGATCGTCATCTACCTCCCGCCGCTGCTGGTCCCGCCCGAGGAGGTCGCCAGGGCCATCGCGCAGGCGGCGGGCGAAGTGCCGCCGGAGAAGCCGGTCCTGACGGTGCTGATGTCCTCGCGGAGCACTGCGCCCATCGTCAGCAGCGGCCCGCGCGGCAGGTTGCCATCGTACAGCTTCCCCGAAAACGCCGCCCTGGCCCTGTCGGCCGCCGAACGCTATGGGAGATGGCGCAAACGCCGGCGAGGCTGCATCCGCACCCTCGAGCCGTTCTCCCAGGCCGCCATACGCGCGGTCGTCGATCGCGTGCTGCAGGCCTCCGAGACCCCGGTGTGGGTGGAACCCGCGGACTTGTCGACCATCCTGCGCGCGGCCGGGATTGAGTATGCGCAGACGCAGGAAGTGCCCGTGGCCAGCGCCCCCGAGGCCGCCGACCATATCGGCTACCCGCTCGTTATGAAGGTCCAGTCATCGCAGGTCCTGCACAAGAGCGATGTGGGAGGCGTCGTGCTCGGGCTGAAATCCCGCGCCGACGTCGAGACCGCTCTCGAGGCTCTCTCGACGCGGATGGCCGGCATCGGGGTTCGCCTCAACAATGTCCTGCTGCAGCGCGAGATCCCCGGGGGCATCGAGGCGCTGGTCGGGGTGACAACCGACCCGACTTTCGGCCCCCTGCTCGTCTGCGGGCTGGGAGGCGTTCTGGTCGAGCTGCTGAAGGACGTCTCGTTCCACCTGTCGCCCGTCAGCGACATCGATGCGGAGGAGATGATCGCCAAACTGCGATCGGCGAAGCTCCTGGACGGCTATCGCGGCTCTCCGCCCGGCGACCGGGAGGCGCTCATCCGCGTCATACAGCAGGTCTCGGCGCTGGTCGAGCTGATACCGGAATTAAGAGAACTGGATCTGAACCCGCTCAAAGTGCTGGAGCCGGGGAACGGCGCACTGGTTGTGGACGGCCGCATGCGGATCGGCCGAAGCGCCGGGTCCTCGAAGGCATGAAAGACCAGAACCGGGGGATTGCGCAGAGGCCCCGCAAGCGGCGGCACAATGGGTCGCACGAAGATGCGCGTCTCGCAGCGGAGAGACGCGGAGGACGCGTGCGGTGAGATTTCCGAAAAAGCACGTACCTGGAAGCGGGAGCCCAATATGTCCCTGTTTCGCACGAAACCCCTGGACAAGCTGATCGCGGAGGGTGGCGACGAGGGGCACGGTCTGAAAAAAACACTGACCGCCGTCGACCTCGTCGCGCTCGGCATCGGGGCGATCATCGGGGCGGGCATTTTCGCCACCCTGGGCGCCGCCACCTCGGGCAGCAACGGCGTTCCGCCCGCGGGCCCCGGAGTATCGGTGTCGATCGCCCTCACCGCCGTCGCCTGCGGCTTCTGCGCCCTCTGTTACGCAGAGTTCGCCAGTCTCGTTCCCGTGGCGGGCTCGGCCTACACCTACAGCTATGCCACCCTGGGAGAGCTGGTCGCCTGGATCATCGGCTGGGATCTGATCCTGGAATACGCGGTGGGCAACATCGCGGTGGCCATTTCGTGGGCGGCGTACTTCCGGCAGCTGGTGCTCGGGTTCGGCGTCGAGGTCCCGCCGTGGCTGGCCACCGACTACCGCTCCACCCTGCTCGCAGCGCGCACGGTCGCGCAGTCGGGGACCGCAGGCCTCACCCCGGAAGCGAGCGTCGCCTACCAGGCCCACCTGCACCACCCCGTGATCCTCGGGATCCCGATCGTCTTCAACATCCTCGCGATCCTGATCACGGCCGCGATCACGGTCCTGCTCGTTCGGGGCGTGAAAGAATCGGCGCGGTTCAACAACGTAATCGTAGTCCTCAAAGTCGTCACGCTGCTTTTTTTCATCGCCGTCGGGGCGTTCTACGTCAAGCCGGCGAACTGGCATCCGTTCTTTCCGGGCGGCCTGCACGGAGTCTGGACCGGGGCGTCGCTGATTTTTTTCGCGTACATCGGGTTTGACGCGGTTTCGACCGCGGCGGAGGAATGCAAGAACCCGGCGAGGGACATGCCGCGCGGAATCATCGGCTCGCTGATCGTGTGCACCGTGCTGTACATCGGCGCGGGGCTCGTGCTCACCGGGATGATGCCTTTCGCACAGCTGCAGGGCGTAGCGGACCCGTTGGCGGCGGCCCTGAATTACGTGCACCAGGACTGGGCGGCCGGCGTCCTCGCGCTCGGAGCCGTGATCGCAATGACCGCCGTCCTGCTGGTGTTTCAGCTGGGGCAACCGCGCATCCTCATGGCGATGTCGCGGGACGGGCTGCTGAGCCCGTGGTTCGGCAAGATTCACCCGCGTTATCGCACGCCGCATGTCACCACCATTCTGACCGGCGTGTTCGTCGCCGGCTTCGCGGCCGTCGCCAACATCGACGAAATCGTCCAACTCACCAACATCGGCACCCTGTTCGCGTTCGTCCTGGTCAGCGTCGGGATCATTATCCTGAGAGTGCGGGAGCCCGGGCGGCCCAGGGCCTTCCGCGTCCCGCTAGTGCCCTGGACACCCCTGCTGGGCATCGGGATGTGCCTGTGGCTGATGGCCGGCCTGCCGGCGGTGACCTGGTTGAGATTCATCCTCTGGCTCGGCGCCGGACTGATCATCTACTTCCTCTACGGCATCCGCCAGAGCCGACTCCGCAACGAGTAGCTCTTGCGTGCGAGGGCTCGAAAGACAAACGCCGCCACTCGCCCCGGAGGACACTGGGATCGCGGAGTTTCTGCAGGCTTTCGCTTCCGTGCGCATTTGTCGGGGCCGCTATTCGGCGACGAGGTTGCGCAGGGTGGCCAGGTTCATGAGGTCTTCGGCGAGGTCCTTGCCCTTGGGGGTTTCCAGGATTTTGGGGACAGCCGCGAAGCGCCCGTCGTTGACCAGGCAGCGGAAGGCCTCCAGCCCGATGAAACCGTGCCCGATGTGGGCGTGACGGTCGACCCGGGACCCAAGCCCCATCTTGCAGTCGTTCACGTGAAACGCAGCGATCTTTGCCGTCCCGACCAGCCGGTGAAACGTGGCGATCGCTTCCAGGTAGCCCTCCTCCGTTCGGATATCGTACCCGGCAGCGAACATGTGGCACGTGTCCAGACAGACACCGACCCGGTCGGCTTCGCTTACCCCTTCCAGAATGGCGGCGAGCTGTTCAAAGCGGTGCCCGAGGCAACTCCCTTGCCCGGCCGTGTTCTCGAGCAACAGCCGGACGGGAAACGGCACCCGCTCCAGGGCGCGGTTCAGCGTCACGGAGACGCGTCTGATCGCCGCCTTTTCTCCCGCGCCCATGTGCGCGCCGGGATGCAGCACCAGGGCGCCGACCCCGAGGAAATTGGCACGTTCCATCTCTTCCACCAGGGCTTCGAGCGACTTCCGGCGCAGGGCGCGGTCCGGGGAGGCGGGGTTGATCAGGTAGCTGTTGTGAGCAATTACGGACCGGATCCCGCTTCTGCGCCAGGCCTGGCGGTAGAGCAGCCGGTCCTCGTCGGTGAGGATCTTGCCCTGCCATTGACTGGCGTTCTTGAGGAAAACCTGCATCGCGCGGCACCCTGCCCGCGTCCCGTGATCGAACGCGCGGTGGATCCCGCCGGCGATGGACATGTGGGCCCCGACCAGTAGTTCGTGCCTCATGGATTCTCCACCCATATGATATCATCAGGGTTTACGGCCGGCAGGGACAGGGATGACCACCAAGCGCTCCATCCTCCTTTTGGGATTAGCAGAACCCGCCGAACGGCATGTCCTCGCTCATTTCTCCGCCGCGGGCCACGTTGTCGCGACGGCCAAGCCCGGGCCCGACACCGACACACTCCTCCGGAACCCGCAGCCGGACGTCGTCTTCGTCCAGGGTGCGCGGGACCCGGAAGGGGTCGCGCTTCTCAAGCGCGTGGGGACGGTCCAGCCCGCTCTGCCGGTGGTGCTCGTCTGCGGGCAGGAATCCGCTGCGATCATCCGGGAGGCCTGGCACGCCGGGGCCGCCGATGTGATCTCTCCCCCGCTTTCAGCCCAGATCCTGGATAGCAGCCTCGAGCACGCGATCCGGGCGCCGGCCGGTCAGGACCCGACGGCGACCGAAACGCAGGCCCGGTTCCGTTACCTGGACGAAACCGGCAAAGAGCACTGGGCAGCCATCATACCGCCTCGCTTTACGATCGGGCGCAGCTCGTCCAACGACCTCGTCCTTACTCAGATGAGCATCTCCCGTGCCCAGGCCGAGGTCCTCGTCCAGGACGGCGTCTTCACGATGCGCGACCTCGGCAGCAAGCACGGCACCTTCCTGAACGGAACCCGGATCGAAGAGACAAAGCTGAACAACGGGGACCGCATCCAGCTCGGAGGGCTGCAGGGTCCGACCCTCACCTTCCACCAGGGCGATCTGCTCCAGTCTCTGCTCGGCCTCTCCGAGTCCAAGCCCGAAGTCAGCAGCATCTCGGTCCGCGGCTTCCGCGAGATCGGCATGCTGCTGGCGACGCTGCGCGCGCTCAGCTCGATCCCACTGCTGGACGACCTCCTCGCACTCGTCGTCGACACCGCCATAGAGCTGACCGGCGCGGAACGCGGCTTCATTATGCTGAAGGACGAGAGCGATAACCTCACGTTCCGCTGCGCGCGCAACAACTACAAGCGCCCGCTCGACGGCGCTTCGTTCCAGACGAGCCGCCGCGTTCCCGACGAAGCATTCAAGACGGGGAAGCGCGTCGTCATCAACGACCTGGATTTTGGGGACAACCCGGACGACCACAGTTCCACACGTCGCCTGGGGCTGCGCAGCATCTTCTGCGTCCCGTTGCGCTACCTGGCGTTCCACGAGTCGGGCAACCTGTCGGGCATCGGCCGCATGGAAACGATCGGCGTGCTATATGTCGACAGCCAGAATATCGGGGCCGGGCTGTCCAACACCCAGTTCGACGCGCTCGAGACACTCGCGTCCGAAGCCGCCATGGCCATCTACAACGCGCGCCTGTACCGGGATTCCCAGGAGAAGCGCAAGATGGACGAGGAACTCGCCATCGCCCGCGAGATCCAGCAGGCCCTGCTGCCGAATCCGACGAAAATCCTCCCTTTCGTCACCGCGTACAGCCAGAATTTCCCCTGCCACGAGGTGGGGGGCGATTACTTCGACTACTTCGACATGGACGGCGGCCGCCTTGGATTCGCGCTGGGGGACGTGGCGGGCAAAGGTATGGCGGCGGCGCTCCTGACCTCGATGATCCAGGGCATTTTCTCGGCCCAGACGCTGCTCGACCTGCCGCTTCCCGCCATCATCTCCAATGTCAACCGCAACCTCGTCAAGCGGGGCACCGGCAACCGGTTCGTCACGTTCTTCTTCGGCATACTCGACCCCGAGGGCAACTGCACCTACACCAACGCCGGGCACAATCCCCCGTTCGTCCTGGGCCAGGACGGCGCCCTGCAGGAACTGACCGAGGGAGGCATGGTTCTCGGGTTGTTTGGCTCGGCACAATACGAATCCCGGAGCATCAAGCTGCAGGCCGGCGATCACGTCGTCCTCTACACTGACGGCGTCCTGGAAGCCCGCAACACCAGTGGGGACGAGTTCGGCGAGGAGCGCCTGCGCGCCCTGCTGAAAGCAAACTGCAGATCGTCTACCACCGAGATCGTGAGCCGGCTGCAGGAAGCCATAGCGCACTTTTCGGCCAACGCCCCGCAACACGATGACATCACCATGATGGTCCTCGGATTCCAGGAGACCGGCGCCGCTGCGCTCGCGCCCGCCCGTGCGCGGGCCCTGCAGGGATAACCAACCGCCGCGCAGGATGCCGAAGACACGGAGTTTCGGTGTTTTCGGTAGCCAGTCTGTGCTTTGGGCTTCCCGGAAAGCGGAACCTGTCCTATGCCCCGTCTCAAGGTCTATATTGAATACCAGGGCACACGCTATCGCGGGTGGCAGATCCAGAAGAACGCACGCACCGTGCAGGGTGAGATCGTCGGAGCACTCACGAAGTTAACGGGACGGACCGATTTCGAATTCTACGGCGCGGGGAGAACCGACGCAGGTGTTCATGCGCTGCGCCAGGTCGCCCACCTCGACATCCCTGTCGAGCTCGAACCCGAAAAACTGAGGCGGACGCTGAACGACGAACTCCCGCCGGACATCCACATCCTGCAGATCGAGCCCGCACACGCCCGCTTCCACGCGCGGCACCACGCGGTGTCTCGCAGCTACCTGTACCAGATCTCGAGGAGGCGAACGGCCTTCGGGAAGAAACTGGTGTGGTGGGTGAAGGAAGACCTGGATCTGGAGGAGATGACAAGGCGCGGCGGCGCTATTCGTCGGCATGCAGAACTTCCGCTCCTTTGCCGCGGAGGAAGGCGACGACAAGTCCGCGAAGGTCCTGATCGACCGCGTCGATCTTCAGGCGGCCGGCGACCTGGTCCTGGTCCGGGTGGAGGGATCCCACTTTCTCTGGAAAATGGTGCGCCGCATTGTCGGGGTACTCGCCGAGGTCGGCAAAGGGAGCCTTACGGTCCAGGACGTGCGCGGTTTCTTGGACACACCATCGGCAGAACCGGCACGACTCGCCGCCCCTCCTTCCGGTCTTTTCCTGGAACGGGTGTATTACGAAGGCGATCGAAAGCTGGACAAGCTGGTCCCGGTCCTGCCCGTCGAGGGCGGTGCTTGAGTCTTCGCGTCTACTCGGTGGCTTTCGGAAGACGTCGCCTCTCGGACTCGGAGAATCAAAGGCTCGACAGCGTCGGATCAAGCCAGAGATCTATGGGGCGTTGCGCATCGGAGCGGAAAGGGAGCTCGATGCGGCGGTTGTGTCCGGCCGAGGCGTATGCAGCCTGCACCAGTTCAAGCACCGCGCGCCCGTCCTCGCCGGTTTCGATCGGTGCCTTGTCGTTCCGGACGCAGTCGACGAAGTGGGCCATTTCCTGGGGAAAACCGTAGTTCCAGATCTCTTCCCAGGTGGTGTAACTCCAGCCGCGCGAGGTCGAGGCCTTTTCGACCACGTATCCGTATCCGGGTTCGCTGTACGTCTGGATGGCATTGCCCATATGCAGGTTGGCATAAGCGCAACCACTTGACCCAAACACCTCCACGCGGTCGTCCATGCCGCCCATCCGTGCCCAGCTCTCCTCGGCAAGCCCCTCGGCGCCGTTTTCGAACCGGACGATGATGGTCGCGGTGTCCTCGCCACGGGTCTTGTCGGAGTGCACGAACGTGCCCATGTCGGCCAGTACCGAAACCGCCCGCGGTTTGCCGTAGAACCACCGGAAAAACTCCAGGGCGTGGCATCCCATATCCATCGTGACCCCGCCGCCGCTGCGCCCCACGTCCCAGAACCAGGCGGCATGGGGGCCGCTGTGTTTCTCGCTCTGTTTCACCAGGTACACGCGGCCGAAGGCGCCCTCGTCGGCAAGCTGCTTGACCCGCACATACTTCGGCGTGAAACATAGCTCCTCCGCGTACATGCATTTGACGGAGGCCTTCCTGCAAGCCTCGATCATCCGGTCGGCTTCCCGCAGGTTCATGGCGAAGGGCTTTTCCACGATGACGTGCTTCCCGGCGGCCGCGCAGTCAAGCGTGATGGCGCAGTGGAGGTCGTTGGGAGCGGATATCGCGATCAGCGAAATCTCGTCCATCTCGAGCATCTTCCGGTAGTCGGTAAACCAGTGAATCATGCCGTGCTTCCGCGCGAACGGGCGGACATGGGATTCCGTCGGCGAGGCTACGGCGAAGAGCTCGGCTTCGGGCACGAGCTTGAAGCTCTCCGCGTGGACTTCCGCTTCGAACTGCGATCCGATAAGTCCGACACGCACCTTGTCCATGGCGAATCCTCCGAAATGGCGCACCGAGGGGAAAGAGGGTTCAAATGACGGTTCCGCTGCGAATCAACGCTCCCTTCGGAACGACGATGATGCCGTCCCGGATGGAGTAGTTTTCCTCATCCTTCTCCTGCAGGTTGTGCGCATTGATGATCGAGACGTTGTCGCCGATCCGCGTGTTCTTGTCGATGATGGCGTTGATGATCGTGCAGTGATTGCCGATCCCGATGTTCGGTATTCCCTTGGCAGCGTTGTCGGCCAGGTCCTGGGTCGTTTCGTACAGGTCTGCCCCCATGATGATCGAGTTCTTCATGGTGGATCCGCCGCCGATGCGGCTCCTCACCCCGATGACCGAATGCTTGATGTCCGCCCCGTTCAGAATGCAGCCTTCGGTGATAATCGACTGGTGCACGTTGCAGTTGTTCAGCTTGGAGCCCGGCAGGTTGCGCGGGTGGGTGTAGACCGGCATCTGGTTGTCGTAGAAGTTGAACATCGGCAGGCTGGTGGTCAGCCCGAGGTTGGCCTCGTAAAACGACCGAATGGTCCCGATATCCGTCCAGTAGCCGTCGAACACGTAGGCGCGGACGCGGTGCTTGTGGATCGACTCCGGGAAGACCTCCTTGCCGAAATCCATCGCGCTCGATTCGGTCAGCAGGTCGATCAGGAAGTCCTTGCGGAATACGTAAATCCCCATGCTGGCCAGGTACGGCCGCGAACTGTCTTCGGTGGCCTGGCAAGTCGGCACCGGGCAGCGCAGCCCTTCCAGTTCATTGGGCTTCGGTTTTTCGCGGAAGGTGACCACCTCGGCCCTCGGCCCGATCTTCATGATCCCCATGCTCGACGCGAGTTCCGCGGAGACGGGGAAGGCCGCCACCGTGATCTCCGCGTCGTTGTCGATGTGGAAATGGACCATTTGCCGGAAGTCCATCTGGTACAGCTGATCGCCGGACAGGATGACGATGTATTCCACATCGTACGGGGCGAAATGCTTGATGCTCTGGCGCACCGCGTCGGCGGTGCCCTGGAACCAGTTCGCATTGTCGGGCGTCTGTTCTGCCGCGAGGATATCGACGAAGCCGCCGTTGAACATGTCGAACTTGTAGGTCTGCACGATGTGCTTGTTCAGGGACGCGGAGTTGAACTGGGTGAGAACAAATATCTTATTGATGCCCGAATTGAGACAGTTGCTGATCGGAATGTCGATGATACGGTATTTTCCCGCCAGCGGCACAGCCGGCTTGCTGCGCATGCCAGTCAAGGGGTACAAGCGCTGCCCCCGGCCGCCACCGAGCACAATCCCGAGTACGTCCTGCATCGTCTCCCCCTGGGTCAAGCCCGGATTATAACAGGTTTTGGGAGGTGGGCTGGGGCGGCCCCACCCGCCCCAGTGAGCTCAAAACGCAGCGGATCCACTGAAGCCGCCGGTTGGGCAAGACCCACGGGCCGCGTCGAGCCGCCGCGGCCCGCTGGGCGGCTATTTACGGCGCAGGCGCAGCTCGCGGGCAACCTGTTCGAGGGAAACGTCGGCTTGGGCGAGACCGACCAGAAGATGGTACAACAGGTCGGAAGCCTCTCGGATCAACTCCTCCCGGTCCCCGCCGACTCCGGCTACGACGGTCTCCACGGCCTCTTCCCCGATCTTCTGGAAGATGCGTTTCGGGCCCCGCTCAAACAGCTTCGTCGTGTAGGATCCTTCCGGCCGCTCGGTTTTGCGCCGGGCCACTGTCTTTTCCAGCTCGCCCAGGACCAGGCCGATCGACTCGCGGTCGCCACCGGCAAATCCTTCCAGCGAGTCCAAGAAGCAGGAACGAGCCCCGGTGTGGCATGCCGGCCCCTTCGGTTCGACCCGGATCACCAGCGCATCCCGGTCGCAGTCCGCCGTCACGCTG
Organism: uncultured Acidobacteriota bacterium; assembly: GCA_963773605.1. Classification (GTDB taxonomy): domain Bacteria; phylum Acidobacteriota; class UBA6911; order UBA6911; family UBA6911; genus CAVZBT01. The sequence goes on along the minus strand of CAVZBT010000011.1, from coordinate 98,790 downwards.
ACCACTTTCTGCACGTTCCCGGAGGTCTCTCCCTTGTGCCACAGCGTTTGCCGGCTGCGGCTGTAGAAGACCGTCTCGCCCCGCGCGCGCGTGTGCTCGAGGCTTTCCCGACTGACGTAGGCCACGGTGAGCACTTCACCGGTGGACGCGTCCTGGACCACGGCCGGGACGAGCCCGTCGCGGTCCCACTGCAGTTCGTCCAGTTTCACCATATGAGCCCTCCGGCTATGTCTGGCAGCGGACGGGGATGCCGCAGCCGCGCAGGAACTGTTTGGCCTCCGCAATGGTGTGCTGCCCGTAATGGAAGATGGAAGCCGCCAGCGCGGCGCTGGCCTTGCCCTCGGTGAACGCCTCCGCCAGGTGCGCCAAAGCGCCGCAACCGCCGGAGGCGATCACGGGGATGCCCACCTGTTCGGCCACGGCGCGGTTCAGGACGTTGTCGTAGCCCGCCTGGGTGCCGTCCCGGTCCATCGACGTCAGCAGGATCTCTCCCGCCCCAAGCTCCGCCGCTTCCCGAGCCCAGGAGACGGCCTCGAGCGGGGTCACGGTGCGCCCGCCGTGCGTCGTGACCTCCCACCTCGGGGCGACCCCGACCGGCGTAGGGATCCGCCGCGCGTCGATCGCCACCACGATGCACTGCGATCCAAAATACCGGGCCGCCTCCCGGATGAGGTCCGGGTTTTGCACGGCAGACGTATTGAGCGAGACCTTGTCCGCCCCCGCGCGCAGGATGGCCCGTATGTCCTCGAGCGAGCGCAGGCCGCCCCCGACCGTGAAGGGGATGAAGACGCTGTCGGCCACCTCGCGCACCATGCGGGTCACGATGTTCCTGCGGTCGGACGACGCGGTGATGTCCAGAAACACGAGCTCGTCTGCGCCGGCCGCGTCGTATCGGATAGCCGCCTCGACGGGGTCGCCGGCGTCCTTGAGGTTTACGAAGTGAGTCCCCTTGACCACCCGCCCGTCTCGGACGTCCAGGCAAGGGATTATCCGCTTGGCCAGCACTCCGTCACCACCCCTGCAATTCTTCGCGCAGCTTCATGAAGTCCACTTTCCGCTCGTAGAGGGCGCGCCCCAGGATCACGCCTTCGATACCGGCGTCGCGCAGCTCCCAGAGCCCGCGCACGTCCGTCGTGCCCGCGACGCCGCCGCTGGCTATGACCTTCAGCCCCGACTGCCTCGCGACGGCGGCAGTTTCCGCGACGTTCACCCCCGTCAGCATGCCGTCCCGGGCAATATCCGTGTAAATGATGCGCTCCACCCCGATGGCGCCCATCCGCCTGGCCAGGTCCAGCGCGCTTCGGGACGACTGCTCGACCCAGCCCCGGACTGCGACTCGGCCGCCGCGCGCATCGATGCCGACCGCCACGGCCGCGCCGTGCAGGCGCACGGCCTCCTCGACGATGTCCGGCTGTTCGAGAGCCACCGTCCCGACCACGACGCGGTCCGCGCCGAGGGCCAGGATACGCTCGATCTGTTGCAGGGTCCGGAGGCCGCCCCCGAACTGGACCGGGATGCGCAGGGCGGCGAAGAGGGACCGGGCAAGAGACGCGTGCCTCGCGTCGCCGCCGAAGGCTCCGTCGAGATCGACCACGTGAAGCCGTGCCGCCCCCTGCTCCTGCCAGCGCAGCGCGATGGCCACGGGATCGTCGCCGTATTCGGTGGCGCTGGCGGCGTCCCCCTCGCGCAGCCGCACGCATTTACCCCCCTTCAAATCGATCGCCGGGATCAGTTCAAACATCGTCATGCCCCGCCCCGCCCGATGCGCAGGAAATTGCGCAGCAGCCGCTTGCCCGCGTCCTGGCTCTTCTCGGGATGGAACTGGGCGCCCCAGGAGTTGCCGCTTTGCGCCAGAGAGCAGAAGCGGAGCCCATAATCGGTCCAGCCGAGCGCCCCCTCCGGGCTCGTGGGGTCGACATAGAACGAGTGAACGAAATAAAAATAGGTCCCCTCGGATATACCCTCGAGCAACGGGTCGGGTCGCAGCGTCTCGATCTGGTTCCAGCCGACATGCGGCACACGAACGCCTGCGGGCAGCTTCCGCACGCGGCCGGGAATCATGCCGAGGCCGCGATGGTGGCCGAACTCCTCGCTCTCGTCAAACAGGAGCTGCAGACCGAGGCACAGCCCGAGGAGCGGCGTCCCTTTCGCGACCGACTCGAGTATCGCCTGGTCCAGTCCGACATCCCGCAGGTTGCGCATCGCGTCGCCGAACGCGCCGACGCCGGGAAGGACCAGCCTGGGGCTCCGGCTGACCCGGGCAGGATCCCCGGTCATCTCCGGCGTGCCGCCCACCGCCTGAAAGCCTTTTCCACGCTGCGGAGGTTGCCCATCCCGTAATCGATGATCGTCAAATCGGCGGACGGGGCCATGACTACATCACTCCCTTGGTGGACGGCACCCCCTGACCCGCGGCTCGACGCGCGTGGCGTGCAGAGGGCGCGGCCGGCGGCCTTGAAAACGGCTTCGAAGATGTGGTGCATGTTCCGCCCGTAGAGCATCTCGATGTGGAGGTTCATGCGGGCGTGCGTCACAAACGCCTTCCAGAACTCCTCGATCAGCTCCGAATCCAGTGTGCCGACGCGGTCGCGTTCCGCCTTGACGTTGTAGACCAGGTACGGTCTGCCCGGACAGGTCGACCACGACCCGCACCAGGGTCTCGTCCATCGGGAAATAGGAATGCGCAAACCGCACGATACCGGCCTTGTCGCCGAGCGGCCTTGTCGAAGGCCAACCCCAGGCAAATGCCTATGTCCTCGACCGAGTGGTGGGCATCGATGTCGAGGTCTCCCTGGCACGACACCTCGAGGTCGAAAAGCCCGTGCTTCGCAAAGAGAACGAGCATGTGATCGAGAAACGGGATGCCGGTCTGCACAGCCCGTTTCCCCGGCCGTCCAGGTTCAGGGTGACGTTGACATTCGTTTCATTCGTCGTTCGGCTGATGGTTGCTGTTCGTCTCGTTCATTTCGTGGTTCCTCCACGGCGGCAGGCTGCAGCCGCCCGAGACTTGCGCGCAGCGCGGATAGTAATCGGTCGTTTTCCGCTGCGGCTGCCGACCCTGATCCGCAGGCACCTGGAAAGCATCGGATAGGCAGAAACATCGCGAATCAGAATTCCCTGGGCCGCCAGCTCCTCGAAAATCGCGTGCGGATCGGCCGGAACTTCGAACAGAAAGAAATTGGCTTCCGTCGGATACACCTTCACCCCGGGCAGCCGGCCAGTTCCTCTCCCAGGCGTGTCCTTTCCTTCAGGATGTCGCCGATCGCCGGCCGGAACCGGTCCAGGTTCTCCAGGGCAACCTCGGCGGCCGTCAGGCTGAACTGGTTGACGTTGTACGGCAGTTTGGCCTTCGAAATCTGAGTCGCGAGTTCGGGGTGCGCCATGAGGTACCCGACGCGCAGCCCGGCCATTCCCATCGCCTTGGAAAAAGTCCGGGTGATGATGAGCCGCGGATAGGTCTCCAGGAAGAGGCAGGCCGGTGTAGCCGCAGAACTCAAAGTAGGCCTCGTCCAGCAGGACGTGACCCGGAGAAGTCCTCCAGTATCCGTTCAGCGCCGTCGTCCCTCAGCACCGATCCGGTCGGGTTGTTGGGCGTGTTGATGATCAGCACGCCGGCGCCGACTTCCTCGGATCGCTGGATGAGCTCGTCGACGTTGTAGCTCATGTCGGGCCGCAGCGGGACGGTCACGACGCGGGCCCCCAGTACTGCGATATCAGCCCGTACACGGTGAAGGTCGGGGCCGGGATCGCGACCCGCGTCCGGTCTTTGACCAGGACCATGAGCGTCGCCTGGAGCAGTTCGTTGGAACCGTTGCCGACCAGGATGCCGTCCTTGTGCCAGCCCACCGCTTGCGCCAGCGCTGCCCGCAGCGAATCGGGCACGAAATCCGGATAGCGCGACCAGCTCCGCGCGCGGAAGCGCCGGAACATCTCGTCCTTGAGGTCCTCCGGGAAATCGTAAGGATTTTCGTTCTGGTTCAGTTTGATTTCGGCTTCGTAGGCGTGCAGCGTATACGCGGGCACTCTCAGGACCTGCGGCTTGACGCCCTGAAGGGACGAATGCTTTTTCACGGCTATACCTCACTGTCGAACGCCCCGCCGGACACGATTTCCTGCCGGATGCGCACGGATCGGGCGTGGGCATCCAGTCCTTCGGAGCGCGCCAGCGTATCGATCGATTTCCACGTGCGGGACAGCTCCTCGGAGCCGTAGCGGATGATGCTGGTCCTGCGCTGGAAATGGTAGACGCCAAGGGGCGAGAAGAAGCGCGCGGTCCCGCCGGTCGGAAGGACGTGGTTGCTGCCGGCGAAATAGTCGCCGACGGCCTCCGGCGTATAGTCTCCATAGAAGATGGACCCGGCATTCCGCATCATGTCGATCGCGGATACGGGAATGCTGGAGAAGATCTCCAGGTGTTCCGGGGCGATTTCGTTGATCCACTCGACGGCCTGGAGGTAGCTGTCCATGACGACGATCGCCCCGTAGTTATCCAGCGACTTGCGCGCGATCTCCCGGCGGGAGAGCCTTCCAGCTGAGCCTCCAGCTCGCGCTGCACCAGGATCGCGTGCGGCAGCGAATCGGTGAAGCAGAGGGAGCAGGCCGACTCGTCGTGCTCCGCCTGCGACAGCATGTCGGCCGCGATGAACCGCGGATTGGACGCCGCGTCGACAGGATGATCACTTCGCTGGGTCCGGCGATCATGTCGATGTCGACCTGGCCGAAGACTTCGCGCTTGGCCGCGGCGACATAGGCGTTCCCGGGGCCGACGATCTTGTCGACGCGCGGGATCGCTCTCGGTGCCGTAAGCCAGGGCCGCGACGGCCTGCGCCCCTCCCACCAGTGTAGATCTCGGTCACGTTCAGCTCGTGCAGGGCGGCCGCAACGATGGGGTGCTGCTGAAACGTCCCGGGGGGGTCACCACGACGATCCGCGGGACACCGGCGATCTTGGCCGGAATCACGTTCATCAGGACGGACGACGGGTAGGCCGCCCTGCCCCCCGGGCACGTAAACGCCGACGCTGTCCAGCGGCAGCACGCGCTGGCCCAGCACCACGCCGCGTCTCGCGAACTCCCACGATTTCTGCACCTGCCGCTTGTGATAGGCATAAATATTGAAGATCGCCTTTTCCAGCTCGCGGACGATGGCGGGGTCGGCAGCCGCGGCCGCGGACCCGAGCGCGCGCGGCTTGATGCGCATCGTCGCCGGGGTCAGCCGCACTTTGTCGAATTCGGCGGTAAACCGCAACAGGGCGGCGTCGCCTTCCTGCCGCACCTGCGCGACGATCCGTCGGACCGAGGCCAGCACGTCTCCGGAAATCTGCCCCTGGCGCTTCTCCCAACGCGCAAAGAGCTTGTTCTTGTCCTTGAGCCGGTAAATCGGGATCATGTCAGCGTTCCTCTCAACCTCGTCAGAAACTCCTGGACCGCCTTGTGCTGGATGTGGAAACCGGCGCGGTTGACGATGACCCGGGCCGTGGATTCCTCGATCTCCTCGATTATGGTGAGCCCGTTCGCACGCAGCGTCGTCCCGGTCTCCACAAGGTCCACGATCGTTTCTGCCAGCCCTATGTTCGGGGCGAGTTCAACGCTGCCGGTCAGAAATATCACCTCTGCCGGGAGCCCGCGCGCCCGGAAGAACCGCTCCGTGATACGCGGGTACTTCGTCGCCACGCGGGTCGTCGAGAGCAGGTTGTGATTTTCCGGGGCGTTCCCCGCCCGCCCCGCCAGGACCAGCCTGCAGCGCCCGAATCCGAGATCGAGCGGCTGGTGGACATCCGGGCTCGCCTCGAGCAGGATGTCTCTCCCGCAAATGCCGGCGGCGGCGACCCCATACTCCACATAGGTCGGCAGATCGGTGGGCTTGACCAGCAAAAACCGGTAACCGCCGGTGGCGTCCGGAGCGATCAGGCGCCGCGAAGTCAGGATGTCGTCCGGGACCTGGATACCGGCACGGGCCAGACAATCGACCGAGGGCTCCAGCAACCGACCCTTGGAAAGAGCGACCGTCAGCATGGTGTGCGCCTCCCGATCTGCACCCGGCGCCCGCCGCGCCTCAGGCTCCAAACCTGCTCGAAGAGTTCCCGGGGCGAACTCCCCTCCACCGCCACGACATATTCCTCGGACTCCGGGCCCGGGAGCGCAAGCCCGGCCAGGTCTCCCACCAGGGGGAGGACACGGTCCAGCGTGATCGAGAAACCGACGGCCGGGAGGTCCCAGCCGAACTTCCCGAGCAGGCCGTCATACCGTCCGCCCCCGCCCAGTTCGAAGCCGAGCAGGTTGCCATAGATCTTGAACACCATGCCGGAGTAGTAATCCAGGCCGCGCACTTCGGCGAGGTCGAACGAGACGTAGTCCTCCAAGCCGAGTGTCTCCAGCACGGAGTGGATCTCGACCAGGTCCGCCAGCGCCCCCCGGGCGCGCGGATTCTGCACCACGGCCAGCGCCGCGTCCAGCACTTCGCGCCCACCGGCATAATTGGGCAGCGTCGTCAGGAACTCCCTTTTTTCCGGCGTGAGGTCGAACCCGGCCACCTCCCGCTCGAGCCAGGCGCAGTCCTTCCGGTCGATGGCGTCGCGCAAGGCGTCCGCCCGTTCCGGTTCGAGGTGGAGACCGGAGACGATGCCGGCAAAAAAACCGACGTGGCCGAGCGCGAGCCGGAAGTCGGTGATGCCCAGGTGAAGCAGGCAATCGATGGCGATCAGGATGACCTCCACGTCTGCCCAGATGTGCCCCACGCCCATCGACTCCAAACCGATCTGGTAGAACTCCTTTTGTTTCCCGGCGCCCGGCCGCTCTTGCCGAAAAACCTCGCCCGAGTAAAAGAGCTGGATCGGAACCGGCTGACCCGTCATGCGGGTGGCGGCGGTCTTGGCCACGAGGGTCGTCAGGTCGGGGCGCAGCGCGAGCAGGGACCCGTCCCTGTCCAGGAAACGGTAGGCCTTGTCGCCCAGTTGAGAGCCGAGCCCGTAGGAAAAGTCCTCCAGGTAGTCGAAGAACGGGAGGATGATCTCCAGGAATCCCCAATTCTTCATGATACCCGCGAGGACGGATTCCACCTTCCTGCGCCGGTTCACCTCCTCGCCGAAGTAGCACTGCACTCCCTGAGGAATCATGGGCATCAGGTCTCTGGCTCGTTTCAAGGTGTTCATCGGCTGCCCCCTCCGGCGTGGTGCGGTCCCGGGACAGCCCCGTTCATATCTTCGACCTGGAGGCCGCAGTGGTCCGCTTTCAGAACCCGCACTTCGGACGCAAGGCCGTGGCGGGAGAAAACATCCCGAATCCGTTCGCCGATCTCGGCTTCGTGGGCTTCCGCGAACGCCACCACCGTGGAGCCCGCCCCGGACAGGGCAACCCCCAACAGGCCAGCCCCATCCAGCTCAAGGACATCCCGCAACCCGGGGAGCAGCGGGGCCCGGAAGGGCTGGTGCAGCCTGTCCCGCATGGCTTCGCGCAGACCCTCGGACCGACCCTGCACCAGTTGCGACATCAGGAAAGCGGCCCGCTGCACGTTGTAAACGGCGTCGTGCCTGGAGACTTCCTGGGGCAGCACAGCCCGCGCCAGCCTGGTTTCAAGCTCGAATTCGGGCGTGACCGCCACCACCGACCAGTGGGCCGGGAACACGCTGCGCGAGCAGAGGATGGTTTCTCCCGAGATCGAGGCGACCAGCCCGCCGTAGAGCGAGGGGGCCACGTTGTCGGGGTGACCCTCGCGCCGTACCGCGTCCCGCAGTAACGCTTCCGGCGGCAGGTTCAGCCCGCACAACAGGCTCGCCGCGGCAGCACCGGCCAGGCACGCGGCCGCGCTGCTGCCCATCCCCTTGGTGATCGGGATCTCGTTGTGGATGCGTAACGCAAAGGGCGGAGGCGCAACGGAGTAGCGGGCCGCCGTCTCGTGGATCACGCGCCAGATCAGGTTGGACTCGTCGCACGGGATCAGCGGGGCATCCTCACCCGCCGCCTCGATGCACGGCTGCGACGCGTCGGGTTCGTTGAGTTCGACCGTCAGGTAGAGTTGGAGGGCCAGGCCGACCGCGTCGAAAGCGGCCCCCAGGTTGGAGGTGCTCCCAGGAACTCGAATTCGTCCGGCCCGCTTCGACCGGTCAGCCCTGCTTGTCATCGATTATCGGCTTTCTTCGGTCCGGCCCGATGGCCTACGGTTCCACCGCGGATCCAAGTGCTTTGGACAGCGTCTTGCTCATTACGTGGTCGGGTACCGGCGGGCCCGCCCACAGATGCTGCTGCTTCATCGCCTGGGAGAGGAACATCTCGCTCCCTGGAATCGTGCAGCACCCGCGCGCCGCCGCATCCTTCAACAAACGGGTTGCCACAGGATTGTACACGAGGTCGTACACCCACTTCCCGTTGAGCCACTCCGCGGGCACCGGCGAAAGGTCAGGCTCAGGGTGCATGCCGACGGGCGTTGCGTTCACAAGCAGGTCCCAGGACAATCCCGGAAGATCCGTCCACGGCGCGTGCTCGGCCTGGAATCGCTGTCCGAGCACCCGTGCCTTGTCGGGGTCGCGCGCGACGACGCACACCCTCGCACCGTTGGCGCGCAGCGAGTAAACGACCGCGCGCGCTGCGCCGCCGGCGCCCAGCACGACGGCACGCAACCGGCCCGGGTGGGTTCTCCGGCGCAGGGGTCGCAGGAAACCGTCCACGTCGCTGTTTTCCCCGTGCCACCCGCTCGGTTTGCGCACGAGGGTGTTGGCCGCACCCACCCGGTCGGCTTCGATCGACAGGCTCTGGGCGCGGCGTGCCATCTCCTCTTTGTAGGGTATCGTCACACTCGCCCCGCGCAGCGAGACGCAAGCGGCGAAAGCCTCGAGGTCGTCCACATCGGCGGCTTCCAGCGGCAGGAAGACGGCGTCGCGCTGCCGCGCCGCGAAGGCGGCGTTGTGGATCAGCGGTGAGAGCGAGTGCCCGAGCGGGCGCCCGGCGACGCCGTAGATCTCCGTCTCCGCCGTTATGCTGCGCACCCGGTACAGGTCCAGCGAGTTCATCCGCGCTCAACTGCCCATCGGCGGTCGGCTGCCCCCCGGGGAGGCTGGCGAAGGTGAGCCAGGATCCCCACAAGCCGCCGAGCACCCGGCTCGGGACGCCGGCCATCCCCATCGCCTGAGCGCAGAGCCGGATGCCTCGCGCCGAGGCGTGCTTCAGCGCAGCGGCAACCCTCAGGTTGTCCGCAAGACAGCGGGCCCGCGTGGCAATCTTCACCGCACCGGCGCCCGCCTCGCCCATCCGCTCCACCAGGCGTTCCAGCGAAACAGGCGTTTCCTGAAAGTTGTGGTGGGACAGGATGACCTTGTTTCTCCCCACCGTGTCGAGGACAACTTTCCAGAATGCGGAAAACTCGACGTCGACGAAGTCGGCCCCGCGGCGCGCGGCTTCCTGGATCAGTTCCAGGCGGCCGCGCTCGGTCCCGCCATACGTCCCCCCTTCCTCACGGCTGCGCAGCGTGAAGATCATAGGGCAGGGCTTGGCCCGGCACAACCGGCGCACGTCGAGGTCGCGGATATAGTCGCCCCGGATCTCAACCAGGTCCGCCCATTGCGCCGCGCGCGCTGCGGCAGCGAGCGCGTCGCTGGTCGAAGATTCCCGAATTGCGACACAGATCCGCACGGTCACAATCAACCCCTGAGAGCAAGATTCCGTTCGTGGAGCGCGGCGCCTGGGCCTGAACTCTGTACGGATCTCCCTTCACCTTTTGCGTCGCCTGAGCCGCAGGCTCGCTTCGCGACCCACCCGCACCCAGGGCTCGCGCCCTGGTCTGCCCTGTGAGGCGCCTTTGGCGCCCGTTTCCGTGAACCCGAAGAGGTCCACGAGACCAGCCCTGCACGGGCGGCACAATCCGCACCGCTACCCCGCGATTCTACCGCATCGCAGGCCGGCCAGGTGCGGCCCGCCCCGGGCCCCCGACCCTTACCACCTCGACGGCCACGGCAGAATTTTGGATTCTACCGGGACGGCCGCGCAAAATCCATGATGCCGGGCTCCGCCATGAGCTTTTCGATCTCGCCGATCTCGCGCGGGATCCCCGGGGTCAGGACCTCGCAACCATCACGCGTCACAAGGACCGTGTCTTCGATACGAACCCCCAGCCCCTTCTCGGTCATATAAATCCCGGGCTCGACGGTGACCACGACCCCAGGCTCGAAAGGCTCCAATCCCCCGACGTCGTGGACCGCCATCCCGACATAATGGCTGACCCCGTGACGCCAGTACTTGCCGTAACCCGCCTTGTCGATCACCTCGCGGGCAGCTTGGTTGAGGGTGGCGAACGTGGCCCCGGGCCTGATCTTGGCAAGTGTCGCCCTCTCCGCCTCCAGTACGACGTTGTAGACGAGCGCCTGCTCCTCACTGAATTTGCCGGACACCGGGAACGTCCGGGTGATGTCGGCCATGTAGTAACCGTAGTCCGGGCCGAAGTCCAACACGAGGAGATCGTCGGCCTCGGTCCGGCGCGCATTGCCGCTGTAATGCAGGACACACGAGTTGGGTCCCGAACCGGCGATCGCGAAATACGCGGGGCCCATCGCGCCGTGCCATTTGAAGATGAACTCGGCGGCGGCCGCCACCTGGTACTCGTACCGGCCCGGCTCGGCCGAACGCATACCCTCGATCACGCCGAGGGCGCCGACCCGGCCGGCCTCCCGCATCAGCCGGATCTCCTGCTCGTCTTTTATACGCCTGAGACTGTCGAGGACCGGCGAAAGATCCTTCACGGGCACCGCTTCGCCCAGCCTTTGCTGCAGTTTTGCCTGGAACGCCTTTTCACGGGAGACCCGGCCGTCCCACGGGCTCCGCTCCATTGCAGCGTCGTACTGGCTTGCGCGGTCGCGGCTGGTGGTCGCAGTCTCCTCCGGGCGAAACGGCGTGTAGACGGCTTCGGCGCCCGCCCGGGCCGAATCGAGTTCAGCCTCGAACCTGGCGACGTCGAACACCTCTTCGCAACCGGTCGCCGCGCGCGCCTCCTCCCCCGGAAAGAGCCTTGCCCCTTCCCAGGTTTCGGCCTGCAGGTTGCGCGGGGGGAGGAATAGAACCGATCGCCTGTGCGCGGAGTCCATAAGCAGCATGGCGCCGGGCGCTTCTACCCCGGTCAGATAGTAGAAGTCGTTGCTCTGGCGGAAGCGCTCGTAGGCGCGTGTTTCCGGGGCGCCCTGCAGCACCGCGATCGAACCTGCGATCTTCTTCATCACGGCAGAGCGGCGCGCCGCGTAATACGAGGTGTCCGACGCCCCGCGAAGCGGCACATCGAGGACAATGGCGATGAGAAGCGCCGCCGCAAACAGAACTCTTTTCATGCTGGCTCCTGAACTGCCGGCGGACGCGCGTCGCCCGGCCCGGCCATGCGGTATCACTTGGTATCGTCACCCGAACGCTTTGATACAACAAGGGCCGCCCGGGTGATGGAGCCGTCGCCGTAGCGCCGCTGGATGTCGTCCAGCGCGGCCGCAAGTTTTCGGTCTTTGGGCGCGGGCTCCCGGAATAGCGGCATCTGGCCAACGGACCCGGTCACGAGGTTGCTCGCGTAAACCCCGATCAGGCGGACGCGCACATCCTTGCGCCTCAGCGCGTTCATCAGTTTCAGCGCCACCGGGAACACCTTTTCCTCGGTGTCCACCGGCTCAGCGAGCGTACTCCGCCGGGTGTAGGTAGTGAAATCGGACTCGCGAAACTTGATCGCGATCGTCCGCGCCGTCGCGCCGTGTTCCCGAAGCCGCCGGGTCATCTTGCCCGTGAGGTGCAGCAGCGTGTCGTGCAGCAACTCGGGGTCGCAGGTGTCCACCTCGAATGTGGTCTCGTGACCGATCGACTTGTATCCTTCTTCCGGCGCAACCGCGCGGTCGTCCATGCCGTGGGCCAGTTCCCAGGCAATTGCGCCGGACTTGCCGAGTAACCGGACGATTTCGCCGCGGTCCATCGCAGCAATCTGGGAGACAGTTTCGATCCCGAGTTTGTGAAAGACAGCCTCCATTTTCACCCCGACACCCCACAGGCGCCCGACCGGAAGCGGCCCCAGGAACCCCTTCTCGCTGCCCGGGTCGACCACCACCAGGCCGTCAGGCTTGCGCAGGTCGGAGGCGACCTTGGCGACGAACTTGTTTGAGGCCACCCCGACCGACGCCGTCAGGCCCTGCTCGCGGCGGATCCTCGCCTTGATCTGGCTCGCGATCTCGGGGCCGCTGCCGAGCAGGCGCCGGCTGCCGCTCACGTCCAGGAAAGCCTCGTCTATGCTGACCTGTTCGACGAGATCCGAGAATTCGAGCAGGATCGCCATGATGCGTTCCGAAGCGAGCGCGTACTTCCGCATTTCCGGGGTGACGTAAATGCCCTGCGGGCACAAGTGCCAGGCCTGGGAAATCGGCTGGGCCGAGTGGACCCCGAAACGGCGCGCTTCGTACGAGCAGGTCGCGACGATACCACGCCCCCGGCCCCCCTTCGGATCGGCTCCGACGATGACCGGTTTGCCGCGGAACTCGGGGTGATCCCGCTGCTCGACGGCGGCATAGAAGGCATCCATATCGACATGCAGGATGGTTCGGTCCATCTGGAGTGCGGCCTCGGGGGTGCGGGGTCAGGTCTTGACCATGGCCAACGCACCCATTCGTCAGAGTGCACAAGGTGCCCGCCAGAAATCAACCGTCAAGACCTGACCCCGGCGGGGGGGCGCCTCGCTCGCGCATTCCCGACAACAACAGCGCGAGGCGGCGGTCGCGCGCGTTGGCACAGGCACGGTCACAAAGCGCGAGATTCTCGATTTCACGGCAATGCTGTCGGCACTCCTCACTGCCGAATAAGCTGGGCAGCCTGAACCGGCGCGGTTCCGGCAGGAGGTGTCGCAGCCTGCTGGCCAGCACCGAGACGCTGCTGCCGCAACCGTGTTCGAACACGATCAGGTTGGCCGCGGGATGCGCTTCCATGACCTGTATCCCGAGCAGCCTCAAGGCGGGATCGAACACGAACTCCTGCCATGTCATCCAGGCACGGCCGCACGAACCACACGTTCGGAATGGACCACCCTTGACCGTTGCGCCGTTCATCGGTCTCGTATTATCGCACTTTCTCCGGCGAGGGTCGAACCCGGTCATCGCGACAGCCCCCGGCCGGATAATGCCGGTCAAGCGGGAGTCTCCCTCATGGCGGCATCCAACCGAACCAGCACTTCCTCCGCTGCGCCCTGCAGCACGAGGTCCACTCCGCCGGAGACCGCCGTCGGCTCCGGGTTGAGCTCCACGCTGAACGCGCCTTCTGCCCGGGCCTCGTGCGCCAACCCGGCGGCCGGATAGACCTGGGAGGAAGTCCCGACGGCCAGGAATACGTCGCACTTCATTGCGGCGGCGGTCTGCTGCAGGACAACCGGGTGAATGGCTTCGCCGAACCATATCACGCCGGGGCGGGCCAGCCCCCCGCAAAAGGAACAGCGGGGCGGCAGCTCCGCGAGGGGGACGCTTTCGTCAACCCAGCGGTGGGGAGACGCCCGGCAGCGGTCCCAGCAGCCCATTTCCCAGATCGAGCCGTGGAACCGGATCACGTTGCGGGTGCGGGCACGTTCATGCAGCCCGTCCACGTTCTGGGTTATCAGGGTGAAACCCTTGAGGCGGCGGCTCCATTCGGCCAGCACCTCGTGCGCGGGGTTCGGCCTGCACGCCGCAATCAACTCGCGCCGACAGCCGTACCACTCCCAGACGAGGCGGGGGTTCTCGCGGAAGGCCTCGGCCGTCGCGAGTTGCTGCGGCGAGAAGTTGCGCCACAGGCCGCCGGGGCCTCGGAATGTCGGCACCCCGCTCGCCGCCGAGACTCCGGCGCCGGTCAGGACCGTGACCCTCGAAGCCCTGAGCAGCCGCGCAGCGGCAGCGCGGATAGCGTCCTTCATCGGGACCCGGCCTCGGGCCTGGCCGCGACCAGGTGAAGGTCCATCCAATCGAGGATAAGCCGGCGCATTTCGGGCAGCTCCACATGCGCGCAGTCGAACATTTCGATCCTGCAGTCTCGCGCGCGGCCGTGCTTCGCATACAGCGGGGCGAGATAGTCCCGGACGCGGTCCACGCCCGCCGACGGGGTGAGGTCATCGTTACGGCCGTTGACGCTCAGCCGCGCGCGCGGAACGATGAGCTCGTTAATCTGCGCCGTGCTGAAGTGCTTCAGGAGCGCCGGCACGTAGTAATAGATCCCGTGCCCTTTCAGATTGCCGGTCCGGATCAACTCGTCGAAGTCCGTGAGGCAGCAGACGTCGAGGCACAGCCGGACCCGCGTATCGAGCGCGGCGAGCCACCAGGCCTTGGTCGCCCCCATCGACATCCCGGTCACGCCCAGTCGCGCACGGTCCACCTCGGGGCGGCCCGCCAGATAATCCAGGGCGCGCAGTTCGTCGAACATCATCATGCCCCAGAGCACGCGCCCCTGCCACAGCAGGAGCTTGAACGCATCCTCTTCCCCGGTGCGGCCGGGGTTGACGCGCTTCCGCTCGCCGAAGCACCAGCTGTCGATCGCGAGTGTCACTATCCCTTTCGAGACGCAATCGGGGGCATACGGGGGCTGCGCGGCTACGCCGGTCAGCAATTGTTCCTTGCCCAGGTCGTACATGCCCCCGTGCCAGTGGATGTAGAGAAGCCCGGGAGCCCGTTCCGCGCGTCGGTCGGGTATGAGCAGGAGCGCAGGCACCGGCTCCATACCGTTGAGGTCCAGGACAAGCCGCTCGAGCGTGTACCCTTCGTGCCTTTCCGTGTTGACACGCCTGGGCGGCGCGGGCCTGTGGTCCCACGGCAGTTCACCCAGCAAGCCCCAGAGCGCCTGCCGGCGCGTCGCCTGGTAGACGGCGAAGTCACGGCTCGTCATGTTCGTGCTGTCCCGGTTTTGCCCCATGGAATACCCCCGGACGCCTGCGGCAGCCAGAGCAGCCGCAGATACTTTCATAAAATCACGTCGGTCGGCGTTCATCGTCGCGACCCTCCGGTATGAAGAGACGGCCTATTATCGCACGCAGGCGTTGCCCGCACCGCGAACTGATTGACGCGCGGGCAAGACCTGGGCTCTAATACCGTCGCATCTCGGCCATGAAAGAGCTTGCTGGACGGTCGCCTGTGACCAAGAACGGGATCACTGCAGATAACGCGGATGCGGATCAATGCAGCCGGCGGGAGTTCCTGCTGTTGAGCGGCGTGACGGTCTGCGCGTCGCTCTCGCTCTCCGCCACCCCGTCTGCATCGGGGCCGAACGGGATGCCAACGGGCGAAACGCCACCGGGAGAACTCGACATGCTCAAGGGAAAACTGATTCACCCGCAAATTCTGGAGGCACTCGGACGCGCCGGCCACGGATCCCAGGTGTTGATCGCCGACGGCAACTACCCCGCGTCCACGAAGCTCGGGCCCAAGGCGGCCCTCGTCAACCTGAACCTGTCGCCCGGCCTCGTCAGCTGCACGCAGGTGCTGGAGGCGCTCGTCTCCGTGATCAACGTGGAGGCCGCCGGGGTCATGGCGGTCCCTCCCGAGCAGAAGGAACCCGGCATCTGGGCCGAATTCCGTGAGATCCTGAACAAGTCGACAGGACTGCAACTCAAGCTCGAAGAAATCGAGCGGTTCAAGTTTTACGAAACGGCGGGAACTCCGAACGTGGCCCTGACCATCGCCACGGGCGAACAGCGCATCTACGCCAACCTCCTCCTTACCATCGGCGTGGTCCCCCCAAAATAGCGAACGGGGCCCAAACGGGAAAACGGCGCCAAGACGGACACTGAAGTCAGGGAAGACCCCACCCAGGAACGCCGTGCCTTCAGTGTTCTCCGTGGGCGGCAGTCGTCTGCCAGCGCCCCCCCAGAACGGAGAATTCTCCGGACTTGCGGACGACCGCGAGGCGCCGGCCCCCGGGCGACAGGCTGCAGGCTTCCCCCTCTTGGATTTGAAATGCGGGAGCGGGCCGGCTCAGGCGAGAACCGTCCGGGGCGCCGGAGCCGACTTCAATCGCTCCGGGAACAGGCTCGGTACTGAAAACGAATTCACCGTTGTCCCGGTCCCACCCGAGCAGTAGCGCGTTTCCCGCCCTCACGAGGGGCACTGCCCGGCGCAGGTTCAGGTCGACCCGGAACACGCCTGCGGCACCTTCGTCGGAAGCAATCTGGCCCGCAAACAGGAAGTACCTTGCCCACGGGTCCCAGAGGACCGGCCCGTTGATGCGGCCACGGGACACGCACTCCGAAAGCCCGGTCCGGACATCGAACCTGCGCAGGCAATGCTCCGCGGAGACGAGGCCGTCTTCCACCTCGGGCGTCACGAAGCAGGACGAATCGGGCGCCCAGAAGAGGGTCGGGAATCCCTGCTCGAGCCACTCCGGATCCGTCCGGATCGATCCCAGCGCTCGCCAGTTTCCGAACCCGAACTCCGAGACAAACACGCTCCCGGTGCGGCCGTCGTCTGTAAACAGGATCGCCGCAACCAACCTTCTGCAAGGCGACGGTTCTATCGCGTAAGCTTCGGCAAATCCCGGCAGGAAGCTCCCCCGCCGGCCGGTGTAGGGATCGAAAACTTCGGCCGTCACTTCGTCGCCGCGGGCGATCTGGAATATGACGGTGCCGGGCACTGCCCCCCACATCACGGAATGCGGCAGGAGCAGGGCCGTGGCCTTCGGCGTGACCCCGTCGACGACTTGCCTCAATTCCCGTCCGTCGGGCCTGACCACCCAGACGGAATAGGAATCGTTGCCGTCATCCGACTCTTCCATCGAAACCAGGGTGAAGAGGATTTCTTCCGAAAAGGGCGACCACTGCGGCTGCAGGCAGGCCCGCTTCGGACCCGGGTCGAATACCCTGCGCAGCGCCCCGGTTTCGGCGGCGTACACCCAGACGCCCGACTCACGGTCCTTCAGGGTGAGGGCCGATGGCACCAGTGCGGCCTTCGTGCCGTCGGGGGACCACGTCACGAGGCATGCCGGATCGATGCGGCTGGGCCCGCAGTCCGCCGCAAGTGATACGGATGCGACCGCCACCGCCAGCCCGAGCCTCACCCACCCGTTCTTCCTGCTTTTCATGCAACCTCCACTGCGTTCACTACTGAACAGCGCCATTCGGTTGCGGAAATTTCACCTCGGCGGGCGTTTCCTAGCGGCGGGAGCGCCGGACGCGTCGGAGCATCCGGGTCAGAGCAAGCTTGAGGGTCGTGTAGTTTGCGGCTAAAACCATCAGTGCGCTACCGGCAACG
Organism: uncultured Acidobacteriota bacterium; assembly: GCA_963773605.1. Lineage (GTDB taxonomy): Bacteria > Acidobacteriota > UBA6911 > UBA6911 > UBA6911 > CAVZBT01. The sequence goes on along the minus strand of CAVZBT010000011.1, from coordinate 81,594 downwards.
AGCAGAACAATGGGCCAGACTGGCCTCTGCCAGAACAGGTTTTGCTGCAGCCGGAAAACGCCTACCGCAAGAAAGAGCAGGCCCGTGGCAAAAAAATTCTTCATCTGCTTGGGGACGCTGCCGAACACGAAGAAGCAGGCGACGACAGGCAGAATGACCTCGAAGAACCGGGCTTCGTGGCGCAGCGCAGCATCCCCGGCGGACTCCGCCCAACGGTGGGACGCGGCCAGGCCCAGCAGCAGTATCGAGGTCAGGACGTGACCGGGGATCACGAAACGGAACCATTTCGCCACCGCGCGCATCTGGGCGGTGCCGACGCGCTCGCTGAGGCTCTGCATCCCGAGATATATCGCCGCATTGATGATGAACAGGTATTCCACCTGGCCGTGGGTGAGGGGAATCCAGAACTCGATCCACCGCGCATACGGCTCGTGAAAGGCCGCGACGCCGCTCAGGGCAACGAAGGTGAAGATCACGGCGATGGGGTAGAAATAGCGTGCATCCGATGGGCACCGCAGCTTTTCGACGCAGTAGGCCGCCATGAAGTAGAGGGCCGCGAACGGCAGCAGGCGAAAATACACTCTCCCGGGATCGCTCTGGATCCAGTCCAGCATGCCCATGCGAAGCAGCGTCACCAGGCACAGGGCGGCGCCGACGACAGCAAACACAAGCGAGAAAACGGAGGCCCTCGTAAACCTGCGCAGTTGCAGGTACGCGGGGAGTGACAGCATGAACGCCCACCAGAGCTGTGCATTCGTAGTCACCCGAACCGTCCCGTCGGCCTCAAACAGCGACCCGAACAATTCGAGGCTCTTCTTCCCGTGGCTGAAGCCCGTCAGAATGCCCCACTCCTTCATCAGCACCAGAAGCGCCGTCGGAAGGAGCAGGCAAAAGGCAAGCAGGTAGGCGATCGCCACCCTGGGCTGCCCCCGCCTCCAGCAGCGGAGCCCGATAAACGCCATGGGCGCGGTGGCGGCCCACACGAGCGCGACGGCCGGCGCGCCCGAGAGCGCGGGGAACCGGAACAGGAGCAGCAGCGACGCACCCACGATGAGCACCCAGGCGCCGAGGTACAGGGTGACCTGCGAAACCGACAGCCGCCGCACCTCGAGAATCCAGGCGTCCTCCCGTTCCACGAGCCGATCGTAAAGCTTGCGGAAAGAATCGAACTCATAGTCCGAAAGGATGCGGTCCTGCCTCCACCCGCCCAGCTCGCGCAGGTGCTGCTCGATTCTGCCGGTCATCATCCTCGAGAAGGATGCCGGCGCTGCCAGCACAGGCTCGTCCGCCAGAAATCGTTCGAGATCCTCGGCCAGCTCCCGCGCCGAGCCATACCGGTCCCCCCGCTTCTTTTCGAGGCACTTCATGCAGATGTTCTGCAGGCTCCCCGGGACCGCGGGATTGAGGCGGCGCGGCAGGACCGGGTCGCGGTCGCGGAGCTGGCGCAACTGGTCCGGATAGGTGTCGGCACGGAAGGGCACGGTTCCCGTGAGGAGCTCGTACAGGATGGCGCCGAGAGAGAAGATGTCGCTGCGGGCGTCCAGCCGCGGATCGGCAGCTGCCTGTTCCGGCGAAAAATAGTCGGGCGTCCCCATCACCTGGCCCGCCAGGGTCACGCGGTTCTCATGATCGTCGACCTGCTGGGCCAGACCGAAGTCCAGCAGCTTTGGCTCGAGGTCGGCCCCGACGAGAATGTTGCCCGGCTTGAGGTCGCGGTGGATGATCTGGTTGCGATGCAGGAAGTCCACCGCAAGAACAATTTTGTGAATCAACTCCACCTTCTGAGTCAGGGTGAGCGCGCGAGATGCTTCGGTCAGCGGGACGCCCTCGACGTACTCCATCACGAAATGGGGCATTTCGTCTGGTTGTCCGAGGTTGTAGATACGGACGATGTTCCGATGGCTGAGTCGCGCCAGCGCGCGCGCCTCGTGCATGAACCGTGTCCGCACGTCCGTGTCGTCGATGTACCTCGGGCTGAGGGACTTTATCGCCACTTTGCGCCCCAGGCCGTCGTCGTAGGCGAGGAGCACCCGGCCCATGCCGCCGCTGCCGATCACACCGAGGATCTTGTGACCGGACAGCCGCTGAGGAAGCGGCTCGGCTGCGGGGGCGGCCTGCTCGCACTCCCCGTCGGCTCCGAGCGCGCGATCGATGGCCGTCATCGTACGGAGGTCGGCGAGCAGGTCGTCCTGCAGCTCGGGGTGAAGCCGGCAGAAGTCAGCGGGTTCGATGTGTCGCCCCTGGGCGCACAGATCGAGGTAATCGGCCAGCGCCTGCGCCAGAAGGTGCTCGCGCGGGGAGACGGACGGCTCTGCGCCGGAAGTGGGGTCAGGGCGGGTGTGGTCCGGCCGGCTCATGTCCCCCCTTCGACGGTGCCGGCTTTGCGCAGCTGCGCAAGCGCGCGGTGCAACAGGAGAGAGGCGGCCTCTCGCGATTTGCCGAGCTTTTCGGCGATTTCGCGCGTCGTCAATCCCTCGACCTTCGCCATCACAATCACCCGGCGATAGTTCTCGGGCAGCGCGTCGAGCTGCTCGAGCAAACGCGCCAGCCCCTCCTGCTGCGCCAACACGCGGCTGGGCGTGCGGCTGTCGACAGGCTCTGGGCCGTCCGGGTTGCTGGGCGAGCGTAACGGGACTATCTCCTGGGCGTGGCGTTTCCCGCGTCCCGCGAAACGTGCCGCATCGACGACCACATGGTCCGCGATGCGCGCGATCCAGCGGAAGAAGCTGCCCGGAGAGCGATAGGTGAAGTGGTCGATCTCGCGGAATGCGCGCAGCAGCGTCTCCTGCAGGAGGTCCTCCACCTCGACCGATCCCCGCAGCTGCGGGCCGAGGCGGCAATACAGCAACGCCGTCAGACGCGGCCGGTACTTCTCAAAAAGAGGGGTGAAGGCCTCCCTGTCCCCTCTCTTGATGCGCTCAATCAGGCTGAGACTCGAAGTCGCCGGGTCCATGGGAAGCTCGCGTGAGAGATTCCTCACGGTAACAGCACCCTCCAAGGCAGTCAAAGAAATACGCTGCCGGTCGTGACTGAGGGGTCGGCGACGGAAGGCTCGGTTGCCAGCCGCCCTCGAGGCGCACCCAACGATACGGGACGCAGCGTGGGAAACTCGAGGCGCTGTACGTCTATGGCGAAATCTTCGTGGTGAAGAAACACGAAGCGGGAGCCCAATACCATCGCTGGTCGCTTGTAACAGTAACGAAGTGAATGGCGTCGATATCGGTTCGGCTGTTATGAGCCACTAGCCGGCGCTGCCGCCGGACTCCGAGGCCATTTTCCGCTCGGCCTTTTCCTGGTTGTTCAGCAGGGTATCGAGGTCGTGCTGGCGCAGGTTGCCCTCGCGGACGAGCTGCTGCAAACGTTCGAGTTCCTCGCGATGCTGGGCTGCCAGCAGGGCAAGACGGCTCTCCGCGATCTGCCGCAGGCGCGCCACGCCGCTGTCGAGTGTCTGGCGGAAACTCTCGGACCGGTCCTGGATCAGCTGCCGGTACCGCATGCCGGTCTCGAGCAGCTGGCGACGCAACTCTTCCTTGTCGTTGCGCAGCTTGCCCGAATCCTGTCGTTCGTTTTCCAACAGGATCCGGAGCGCGGCGGCATCTTGCACCAGCCGTGCCTGCGCGGACTCCGCTGCGGCGCGCGCAGACTCGAGGGACGTAATGACGGTCCGGAGCTGGGCGGCTTCGTCCGTCAGCGCCACGAGCCGGGTCCGGTCGGCCTGCTGGGCTGCGACGACTTCGGCATGGCTCGCGCGCAGCTGTTCCAGTGCCGAGGCCAATTCCTGACCGGCAGTTCTGAGCTGCCGCACCGAGTCCTGCTCCTGCAGGCGCCCGGCCCGCTCGGCCCGCAGGTCGTCGGCCAGCCTGGCCTGCACCCGCTGCACCGCGCGCAGCGTCTCCTCCAACCCTGCCCGTTCGGTTTCGGCCAGCACCCGGCGCTGCTCGATGTCGGCCCGGAGGGTCTCCCACTGCGCCCTTTCCAGTTCAGCCTGCTCCAGCTTCAAGGAGTGATCAAACTCCCTGGCCTTGGTAGCCTGAAGCTCGCTTTCGAGGCTCGCCCGCTGGCGTTCGTGCTCCTGGTGCGCCTCCTCCCGGCTCTTCAGTGCCTCTCTGAGCTGCTGATCGACACGGCTGCGGGCGCCCTCGGCCGAGTTCAGCGCCGCGCGCAGGCCGTCGATTTCACCCTGGAGCGACTGGATGGAGGACGTTCTTTCGGCGAGGGCCTCGGAAACCGACTTCAGGTTTTCCTCGTACTCGCGGCTCATTGTCTCGGCGGCGGACCGCGTGTCGCAGACGTCGCGCAAAGCGGCGCTCCGGGATTGCTCGGCGGCATCGAGCGAGGCGGTCAAGTCCGCGACCTGGGCCTGGAGATCCCGCAGCCCCTGCTCGAGCTCCTTGCGCACTTGCTCGGATGCGCTTCGCTCAGATGCAAGCTGAGCGACAGCGGACTCGTGCGCGGCCTGGGCGGCGCTCAAGGCAGCCGCAACGCCGGCTTGCGCACCGAAGGCTTCCTGCAGCGCCCGATCGAGCTCGCACTGTCCCGACTCCCACTCCGTCCGTTCGGTCGCGAAACGGGCTGCGGCGGTCTGCGCCTCCGCCAGGAGCGCCTCGACGGCGACGCGCGCTTCGACCGCTTCCTGCAGCTTCAGCTCCAGTTTCTGGCGCGTGCCCGCCCACTGGGACCGCTCCCACTCGACTTGAACCGATGCGGCACGTCGCGCTGCGTGCTCGTCCTCCAAAGCACCCTCGAGGACCGCGCGCGCGTCGCTGACTTGCTGCAGCCGGCTTTCGAGCTGTTGGCGGGCCTCAATCCAATGGGCACCCTCCGATTCCAGCCGAGCGGCGAGTTCCTGTTGTGCCGCCTGGGCCGCTGCCAATGCGGTCTCGGCAACACGGCGAGCTTCCCCTACGGCCTGCAGCTCTTGCTCATGCTGCCGCCGCTGCGCGAGTTCCGCATCCACCTTGCGCGCCCACTCCTGTTGGGAGGCCGATGCGGCGGCGAGCGCAGACTCGGCAACCGCCCGCGCCTCCCGCGCCGCTCCCAACTCTTCCTCGAGCTGCCGGCGCGACTCCAAGTACTGCGCGCTTTCCGCCTCCATCCGGCTCACGAGTTGCTGCCGGACCTCCAGCGCCTCCGCCAGGGCGGACTCCACAGCCGATTGTCCTTCCAACGCAGCCCGAAGTTGTTCCTCCAGGCGCTGGCGCGATTCCATGCCCTGCGCCCATTCCAGTTCAGTCTGCGCCACTTCCTGCTGCGCCGCTTGTGCCGCCGCGAGGGCAGACTCGACGGCCGAACGGGCCTCCCCTGCCGCGCGCAGTTCTTCCTGGAGCTGCCGGCAGGACTCGGCCCACTGCGCGCTCTCGGCCTCCACCCGGCCGGCCAGCTCCTGCTGCGTCGCCTGCGCCGCTTCAAGTGCAGACTCGGCAGCGGAGCGCGCACCGGCGACTTCCCGCAGCTCTTCCTCGAGCTGCCGGCACGCTTCGGCCCATTGTGCACGATCCGCATCGACCTGGTTCGACAGCTCCAGCCGCGCGGTCTGCGCCGCAGCGAGGGCAGAATCGGCAGCCGACCGCGCCTCCTCCGCCGCCCGCAATTCCGCCTCGAACCGCATTTTAAGATCGGCCCGCTCCGCCGCAGCGGATTCGAGGCGGCGCTCCGCCTCGTGTGCCGCAGACTGGGCCTCGGCCAGCGCAGACTCCGCAGTCTGCCGCGCCTCGACGCCTCGCTGCAGCCGCTCTTCGAGCTGCTGCCGCGACACGGCCCACTGTCTGCGCTCCCCTTCCAGGCGAGTCGCCGATTCCTGCTGCGCCGCTTGCGCCGCCGCCAGCGCGGACCGCGCTTCCGCGGCCGCGTTCACTTCACCCTCGAGCTGCTGCCGCGCAACGGCCCACTCAGCTTGCCCCGCTTCCAGGCGGCTCGCCAATTCCTGCTGCGCCGCCTGCGCCTCCGCCAGCGCGGACTCGGCAACCGCGCGCGCTTCCGCAGCCGCCTTCACCTCGTCCTCGAGCTGCTGCCGCGACACCGCCCACTGTCCGCGCTCCGTTTCCAGGCGAGTCGCCAATTCGTGCTGCGCCTCCGCCAGGGCAGACTCCGCAGCCGTGTGCGCTTCCGCGGCCGCCTTCACTTCACCCTCGAGCTGCTGCCGCGCAACGGCCCACTCAGATTGCCCCGCTTCCAGGCGGCTCGCCAATTCCTGCTGCGCCGCCTGCGCCTCCGCCAGCGCGGACTCGGCAACCGCGCGCGCTTCCGCAGCCGCCTTCACCTCGTCCTCGAGCAGCTGCCGCGACACCGCCCACTGTCCGCGCTCCGTTTCCAGGCGAGTCGCCAATTCGTGCTGCGCCTCCGCCAGGGCAGACTCCGCAGCCGTGTGCGCTTCCGCGGCCGCCTTCACTTCACCCTCGAGCTGCTGCCGCGCAACGGCCCACTCAGATTGCCCCGCTTCCAGGCGGCTCGCCAATTCCTGCTGCGCCGCCTGCGCCTCCGCCAGCGCGGACTCGGCAGCCGTGCGCGCTTCCGCTGCCGCCTTCACCTCATCCTCGAGCTGCTGCCGCGACACCGCCCACTGTCCGCGCTCCGCTTCCAGGCGAGTCGCCAATTCGTGCTGCGCCTCCGCCAGGGCAGACTCCGCAGCCGTGTGCGCTTCCGCGGCCGCGTTCACTGCACCCTCGAGCTGCAGCCGCGCAACGGCCCACTCAGCTTGCCCCGCTTCCAGGCGGTGCGCCAATTCCTGCTGCGCCGCCTGCGCCTCCGCCAGCGCGGACTCGGCAACCGCGCGCGCTTCCGCGGCCGCGAGCATTTCGTCTTCGATCTCCTCCCGCGCTCCGGCCCACCGCGCCTGCTCCTCTTCCAAGCCGCTCAGGAGTCCCTGCCGGGCCTTATGCGCCTCCGCCAGCGCGGACTCGGCCTCCGACCGCGCAGCCGCGCCCTCCCGCAACTGCTCCTCAAGTTGCTGGTGCAACGCGGCCCATTGCGTACGTTGCACCTCGAACCTGCTCTCCAGGGATGAGCGTTCCTTCTCCAGTTCCAGGATCTTCTGCTCAGCAGCGCCGACCCTGGCTTGCCATTGCCTGCGCTCGTCGTCGAACTGCAGCGAGGCCTTTTCTCCGGTCAGCTGGGCGGCCTCGAGCCCCTGATCCAAGGCCCCGCACCGGCTTTCGGCGGCTACCACACGGGCCTCGAGCTCCTTTAAGGTGCGTTCCCAGCGTGCGCGATCCTGCGCCTGCTCCGTCCCGTTCGCCCGTGTCGTTTCGAGCGACAGCTCCAAAGCGGCCCTCTGTTCTTCCGCCTGCTTCAGCCGCTTTTCCAGGTCCTGCCGCGCGGAGTCCCACTCGCTGCGCAATCCTCGTATTTTCTCGATGATCCTCGTCTCAACCGATTGCTGGGCGCGAAGGCCGCGTTCCAGCTCCGCGCATCGCTCGCGGGCGGCCCTGAGCTCTTCTTCCCTGTCGGCCTGAGCGTCGAAGGCTTCCGTCCCGACGTTTTGGCTCCCGTCGCCAGCGACGTCGCCGAGCACCCCGAGCATGAAGGGCGCGCTGCTGGGATCGCGTTGGAACGGCACCGCGCGCAATTCCTGACGACGGCCCACGCCATCGAATCCAGTCCAGTCGAACTGAAACGACCCGGGTTGCCCCGCGCAGACGGCCTCGAGAAACGACGTGAATTGAGCCCGTGACTCCACGGGCATCACGGAGGAGAAGTCCTTGCCCACGACCTGGTCGAGACGCTGCGCCCCGATTTGCGCGAGTCCGGCCCAGTTCAGCGCCATGACGGTGCCGTCGGGAGAAATCATCACCACGCACGCGGGCAGTTGTTCGAGGATCAGGCGCAAGCGGTCTTCGCCACGGTGGCCGGGCGAGTTGTCCTGGGCCCCCGCGAGACGCTGCAGCGAGCGCGTCAGCCGCTCGAGGTAGCCGCCGGATTTCACGAGCGACTCGTCGGCCCCGGCCTGGACCAACTGGTCCGCCCTTTCCGCGTCCGCGAGGCCGGTCAGCGCCACGATGGTGGGAGTCGGTCCGGCGGCGCGGATCTTGTGCACGAGTTCGATCGAGTCCGGTCCGAGCGATGCCTGGTCCAGCAGAAGGACGTCGCGCGGTCCCAGCGTGTGCAGTTGGGCCAAGGCGCCGTCGGTAGAAGGAGACACAGAGATCTGCACCTGCGGAAGCATTCGCGCGAGTTCGTGCTCGACGAAATCGCTGTCCCGCAAGTCACGGGTCACGTACAGAATCTTCATAGGAGACTCAGGAGCAGAAGCCTTCCAGCTCCTACCAGTTGTTGAGCCCGAACATGTCCCTCAGCTCGTTGCCGCCATCCGGGGAGTTGGCGGTCACCATGACAAGCCGCTCCGGTTCGCCGGCAGCCTCCGCCTGGAGGGACGGCTCCACGGTCTGCTGGGGCGGCACCGCGGGCAACGGTGCACCGCCGGCGGCGGTAGCATCGTCCGAAAACTGCGCGTCTGCAAGCAGGAATTCTTCGTCGAACTGCATCGCCGTGTGGAATCGGATAGTGGAGCTGCCGAGAACGGCCGTTCGGGAGTAGACGACCCTTCCCTTCAACATGAGGATCGCCTCTGCCGTCACAATACGCAGGCAGATCGGCGACTTGGGCGCCAGCCTGGCATCGGTCTCTATCAGCGCACCGCCGCGGGACACGTTGATCAGATTGGCCTCGGGTCCCGCGACGATCCGTACAGCCTTCAAGTGCGGGATCACCGACGGAGGTCTGCGCGGGTACGCCCTTTGCTCAACTCCAGACTTGGCCCATTTGGAACGAACCTGGTTTGGCCGCATAGTCTCCTCACAAATCAAAATCGCGCGAGCCGCCGGGCTGGACGGAAATCCACTTCCGGAGCTCGGGCTCCTAAACGGTATCGGCAGGATTTGCCGCACACTTAGAAGGATTTACGCCGACCGCCGCGGGCCGCAGCCCTCTTCGCTCCGCGCGGCGGGCACCGCACCCCTCGACAGGAACTCTGAAGCTACTGCCACCGGGAATGCCGAAACCACGGAATCACGCGACGAGCTAACCCAGGTTCCAGGCGAAGACCACCATCAGGTCGTCTTCGCGGGTCAGAGATCGCCCCTCGAAATCGCCGTGGATCTCCCACCGGGAGAATCCCGCGAGCCTCAGCAGAAGTTCCATTTCGGGCTTGAACGTCCAGCGCATGTCCGTTTCGGAAACGTGCGACGCGACAATGTCCCCGCCCGCTGCCAACTCCTGGACTTCGATGCTGGAATGCTGGACCTGCTCCACCCGGTTGAGCGTGCGTGTGTCGTAGATCCGCACGCTTGCCGTCTCCTTCTCGAGCACCGGAGCTCCCTGCGGGCCCGTAAGGAACTCGATTCCCGGATAGAAGATGTTGAAAACCAGTGCGCCCCCGGGCTTGAGGTGTTCGCGACAGACCTTCAAGGCCTTCAGCTGATCCGCAGTCGTGAGGCAGTGTACGAAACCGTTGAAGGCGATGAAAATCAGGGCATAACGCCTCGGCAGCGTAAAGTCCCGCATGTCTCCAGCATAGAGCCGCGGCCGAAGTCCCAGCGCTTCGGCCTTGTGCCGGAGCCTGTCAATCATGGGCGGGTACAGGTCTACCCCATCGATGTCGGTACCCTGCTGCATACACGGGATGAGGACGCGGCCGGTCCCGCACGCGACCTCGAGCACCGGTCCTGGAGACTCCTTTGCCAGCTTGAGATAGAAATCGAGGTCAAAGCGGAAGTCGGCGAAGAGCGCGTCGTAAAGCGCTCCGTTCTCAAATGGGGATTGCGCAGCCTTTCCGGGCGGTTCGTTGGCGGGTTGCATCACGGGTTCCTCCTGGTCCACGGATGTCACAGCAAGCAACTGACATAGTAGGCTTGAGGCCGCTCAAGACACAAGGGAACTGGCTGGAGTGGAGGGAAAGTTGGGGCGGGGGTGAGCGGGGCGCCGGAAGCCGGCGCCCGCGCCGTTACGACAGTTAGATCTTTACGACTTTCTGTGCCTTCAGTCCTTTGGGACCGTGCTCGACGTCAAATTCGATCCGATCGCCTTCATTCAGGGACTTGAAACCCGTGGCCTCTATGGCCGAATGGTGTACGAAGATGTCGTCGCCGGAATCACGGCTGACGAATCCGTAGCCCTTTTCGCTGTTAAACCACTTTACTGTTCCTTGTTCTCTCATCTTTTCTCTTTTTTCTCTTTCGGCTAATTCCCGCATTTGGGCGGGTCCTGATTGGGTCCTGGTTGCCGCTCGGACCGCGATCGGCTGATAGCCCGGAAATAAAAAAAGCCGCGACTCCTCTCAGGAGTTGCAGCCCTTCTGTGCTACCGGCGGCACAAAACCCTGATACGACCCACAAAGTGTACCGCAGAGGCGCTCGGACATCAAGAAAATCTCGACCGTTGCCCTAAAAGCTAACGCATAGCGGTTCCGCCGCATCCGGTGGCGGCGGCCCAAAACGGCGTCGAAACCTGAACACTGTGTGTAGTCTGTCCGGTTATGGGTGGATCGGGAAGCGGGCCTTCCGGGGGGCTACACAACGACTACTCCATGGCTGGAACTCCATGCGGAGTTCGGGGCTCGCCCGCCGCACCTCCAGCCTCAAATCACCTCGAAGGGACGAGGCGGACCCGGTATTCGGTGGCCTTCTCAATCGCTGCGCGTGAGTAAAGCAGCGGGAAGTACTTCCCGCCCAGCCACAGAGGCGCCAGGTCGCGGTAATGGGGATTCTCCGGGTCGCCGGACTGCCCCGGGTAGTTTACCGCGCGCGAATTGTCCCAGCGCCCGACGTCGACGATAATCCTGAACGACGGCCCGTTTGTCTGGCGAAAATCGTCGGAGCGGTACAGGGACTGATTTGGGGTGCTCTCGCTGCCGTCCTTGGAAAACGGTCCGACGTTGATAGAGGCCCGCACGCTTTCTTCGACGGCTTCGGAAAACGCGTGCTCGCTGCAGTTGTAGTGCAACTGGCCCCATTGCCACTTCGAGGCGTCACTCCCTTGAAGGCCGGCCAGCTCGGCGTAAGCGGCCGAGAGCGTGGACAGCAGCAGCGTGTTGCGCCGCGCCTCGGCGCCCTCGCCGAAAAGCTCTCCGGGGTTCTCGAACGCATCCAGCATCACCCGCAAGTCGGTGGTGGCGATGACCTCCGCCGCGGCGCGCGGGAGGACGGCCGACCGGAACCCGGGACGCAGGTGACGCGACAGCCACACCTCAAACAGTGCGGCCGCAGCCGACTCGCGGCTCAGGCGGCAATCCCAACCCCGGAACAGGGCGAGCGCCGCCCTTGCCCCGGGATCCTCGGGTTTCAGCCCCGCGACGACGGCGCGGAGCCTGCGCGCCGGGATTGAGAGGATGTCGTTCTGCAACCGCTCGGAATCCTCGAGCGAGATCGCCGGGAGCGAACCCAACACCTCCGCGATACGCATGAACCGGGACGGGTTGGTCCACTCGAACCCGAGCTTCCGCTCGCGATAGGGGTATTCGGGCGGCAGGTTCATCTGGTTGGCGGTCGCAAACCAGCCCGGCAATGGGTTGTAGGCGCTCGGTAAATCGTCTCCTTTCCAGAACCCGCCCCACTCGTACCCGCCGTCGCCCGGCACCGGCAGCAGTCCGTCCCAATTCGGCCTGATGGGCGCCATCCCCCGGGGGAGCCAGCCGATATTCCCTCTTGTGTCGGCATAGACGTGATTGACGGTAGGCGCTCCCCAGCGTGCCAGCGCCACCCTGAATTCCTGGAAGTTGCGGGCGCGCATCGCTTCGACGCTGCAGAAATACGGCGCCATCCCCGCCTCGAGCCAGCACGAGCGCACGGCAAAGGCCTGGCCTTTCTCCTGGTCGACATAAATTACCGGGCCATGACGCGTGAAGGCGAGCTCGACCGGAACGGTTTCGCCGCGCCGGACCGCGATATCCTCGCGCACGGTCCGGAACGATTCCCATCCACCTTTGTACCTGTACTGTCGCGGGTTTTCAGGGTTCAGCTCGTAGACGTACAGGTCTTCCTGGTCGATCGGGAAAATCGTAAGCCCGAACGCGATCGAGCCGTTGTGGCCTATGTGGATGCCGGGGAGAGAAGGCTCCCCGGCTCCGATGACGTCCAGGCCCGGGGCGGACAGGTGGGCGACGTAGCGCAGGCTGGGTGTCGAGTAGGCTCGGTGCGGGTCGTTGGCCATAATGGCCCGGCCGGTCGCGCTTTTTGCGGGCGCCACCACCCAGTTGTTGCTCCCCTCCAGGATGTCCTCGTCCTCGCCGCAGGCCGCCGGCAAAGCCGCGCCCGTGGACCCCGCCAGAAGAGAGCGCGTCAGCCGCACGGGTTCCGTGGCGAGCTGGAAGTCCGAAGTGAGTTGGCGAGAGAAGCAAAGGTCCATTCGTTCGGGCTGCACCGGGTTCCAGGGAGGCTGCAGACCGAAGCGGATCTGGTCGGGTGCGACACCGGCCGCACAGGCCGTGCGCGCGCGGGCGACTTCCGACTGCAGGTTGCGGGTCAGTCCATGGCTGCGAATGCGGACCACGTCTCCGGGTTCCCACCGGGACGGTTCATAGCCGAACGTCGTGAACTCCCACGGCAGCTTCTCCGGGTGCGCGGCGAGATAGTCGATGAAGGCATTGATCCCCGCCGTGAACGCCTCTACCGTCTGCTCGATACGCTTTGCGTGCTCCGGGCCGTAGGCTTTCCATTCGGCGTCGAGTGCGCCCCGGTACAGGAACAGGCGGGCGGCCCGGTCCTGCCGGATAAACTCAGGGCCGAACGCCTCGCTGAGCCGGCCGAGGCCGCGCCGCCGCCATAGGTCCAGCTGAAACAGACGGTCGCGCGCCGCATTGAAGCCCTGCGCGAAAAAGAGGTCGTGCTCGTTCCGGGCGAAAATATGCGGGACACCCCATCGGTCGACCAGGATGTCCACCGGCTTTTTCAGGCCGTGCAGGTCGACAACCTGGGAACCGCCTGCGCCAGGAGCGCGCGCGGGCGCCCGGAGGTCGTTTCGAGCCTCGGCCAGGCCGGCCGCCAGCCCCATCAACAACACCGCAACGACAGCAAAGCCTCTTCGCATACCACAACCTTCTGACCACGGATTGATTCCGCGTCTTCATGTCCCCGCGGCAGGCTTTTGCAGTTGACTTGAACCCGTCGCAAAACCAGGAAGCGGTCACGAAAAGCATCCGTGTCCGGCTCCTTTGCCCCTGCACAGGGTGTGCCCTATGGTAGTACAGGTCGGCCTGGATCCACAGTGGAGTTCGGCAGGCCGTTTTAGCTTGCGCCGGCTCGACAGAAGCCCTATACAATGACCGCTCAATTTCAGAGAGGCGGGTTATGGGCGGCCTTTTTGCCGTCGCGTCCAGCGACGACTGCGTTGCGGATCTCTTCTACGGGACGGACTACCACTCGCACCTCGGCACGCGCCGCGGCGGCCTGGCCGTCTTCAAGGGAGACCACATACACCGGTATATCCACGACATCAGTAATGCCCAGTTCCGCTCAAAGTTCGAAGACGACATCCGGAAGCTGCACGGCAACCGCGGCATCGGCGTCATCAGCGATTACGACGACCAGCCGGTGATCATCCGCTCCCACCTGGGGACGTACGCGATCGTCACGGTCGGCGTCGTGGCGAACGCGGCCAAACTCGCGGATACCGCCTACAGGGGGCACGCCCACTTCGCCGAGATGGGCGGGGGCGAAGTGAACCAGACCGAGCTGGTGGCGACGGTCATCGATCAGGAAGCCTCGTTCGAAGAGGGGCTCAGGAGCGCGCTGCGCGCCGTCGAGGGCTCATGTTCAATCCTGTTGCTCACGGACGGCGGCATCTACACCGCGCGCGACAGGCTCGGCAGGACGCCGATTGTCATCGGCCGAAAAGACGGGGCGTATGCGGCGTCCCTGGAGACGTGCGCGTTTCCCAACCTCGGATTCGAGATCGAGCGCTATCTGGGCCCGGGCGAAATAGTCCGGTTTACCGAGGATCACCTCGAGCAGTGCGACCCACCGGGGGACCGGCTGCAGATCTGCGCCTTCCTGTGGGTCTATTACGGGTATCCCGCCTCGTCGTACGAAGGCATCAACGTCGAGGCGACCCGCTATCGATGCGGGGCGGCGCTCGCGCGCAACGACCTGGTCCAGGTCGATTGCGTGGCGGGCATTCCGGACTCGGGTGTCGCCCACGCGATCGGGTACGCCAACACGGCCCGGATCCCTTACAGCCGTCCGTATGTGAAGTACACCCCGACGTGGCCCCGCAGCTTCATGCCGACCGACCAGCGCGTTCGGGCGCTTGTCGCCCGCATGAAGCTGATCCCGATCCGGGAACTCATCGAGGGCAAGCGCATCTTGTTCGCGGACGACTCCATCGTGCGGGGAACACAGCTGCAGGACACCATCCGCCGGCTCTACGATTCCGGCGCGCAGGAGGTCCACATGCGCCCCGCCTGCCCGCCGCTGGTGTTCGGCTGCAAGTTCCTCAATTTCTCGCGCTCGCGTTCGGCCCTGGACCTCGCCGGGAGAACGGCAATCAAGGAACTGGAAGGCCGGGACGACGCGCACCTGGACGACTACTCGAACCCCGACAGCCCAAGACACTACGCCATGGTCGAGCGCATCCGGGTGCGGCTCCACCTGACCTCGCTGCGGTACCAGAAGCTCCCCGATCTCGTCGAAGCCATAGGACTGCCGAAAGAGAAGCTCTGCACCTACTGCTGGGACGGCGCCGAGTAAATCGGGTTTCCCCGGTTGCGCGACGACTCACGCCGACCCGCGCCGAACCCAGGTCAGCGTGCCGACTTCACGGACGCCGCCTCGAGCCGTGCCACGACCCTGTCGGATTCGGCCGGGACGCGCCTCACTTCGATCCCTGTCACCCGCATGGTACCTGCAGCCGCAAGGGTCCCCGGCACCCCGACGACCTCAGTCCGGAGCATCTCTCCCCTGGCGGACTGGTAGGTGAGCCGCACCCGGATCTCATGGTACGCGACCGTCGCCGTGTTGGTCAGGGTGAACGCATGAACAGCGGTGAGGGAATTCTGAAGATACCGCCAGGACTCCTTTCCGATGCGGATGTACCGCTCCGGGTAGTCCCGGTAGTACTCGTGCACCTGTACGAGCGGGGCCTTCTTCTTGAGGAATTCCGCCTGGTCTACCCGCCCGAGAGGCCGCACCCACAGCGCCGCCTTGTAGCCCACCACGAGAAGGGCGCAAACGAGCAGTGCCGCCTCGGCGATCAGCAGCCAACGCGGGAACTTGAGAGACATCCCACCTCCCACGACACACCCGGGAGCCGACCTCGAACACTACGCAGGAACCACGGGCCTCGCCGCGACGTCTAATGATAAAGTAAACCGCGGTTGGGAACTGCGCATTTTCGCGCTTCGCCGCCGGTCCCTGAGGGGGTCAGCCATGCACAGGAGAACGTTCGCGCTCTGGCGGTTTCAGATCCTGCTCGCCCTGACGGTCCTGCTCTGCCTTCCCTTGGCTTGCACCAGGCCGCAAGTCCGTGTGCCGGTCACCGACACCAAGGCACGGGAGGAACTCGCCCGGGGCGACACCTACTTCGCCGTCCATCACCTCGTCGGGCTGGAGCCAGGCCGAGGCCGCGTATGCCAAGGCTTATGCGCTTGCCCCGTCGGAGGAGGCCAGGGACAAACTGCTGCTCACGCAGTTTCTAATCATGACCCGGCAGATCGACGAGGACATCGTCTCGCCCGATACCGACAGGACTCTGGGCGCACTCTGTGCGTTGCCGCCCACGTCCCGGGCCGCGTGCCTGTGCGATCTGGCGCGCCAGTACCGGGACGGCTACGGCGCCACCTCGTTCAAGGCCCGTCCGCAACCGGAGGTCCAGCCGGCGCCCGCGGTCTTCAACTTCGACGGCGGCGTCCTGGACGCCTATCTCCTGGAACTCCACCGCCGCACCTACGGGCTGGAGCAGTCCCAGGAGGACGCGGCCCGGCTCTGGGAGATCTACAACAACTCCCCGCTCTTCATCTACCTCAACATGGGCCGCAAGACGGCCTCCAGGATCGCCGAACTGGAAAACTCGTTCCCGGACTTCGCCGAGCTCTTCGCATTCGCCGCGGAGGACCTGTTCCAGAAGTCGCGCTTCAGCGGCGCGCGGAAATACTTCGAGCGCGCCCGCACGCTCATCCCGGAGTACACTCGAGCCCTGAATGGCCTCGGGAACGTGTACTTCTATGCGCTCGAGGACTGGGACAAGGCACTCGAGTATTACGGCGCTTCGCTGCAGCAGGATCCGGGAAACACCGCGGCCTTGTTCGGTACCGGGCGCGTGTCTGCTACCACCTGGGAAAGCACGCCGAGTCGAACGAGTCGATGGTCCGAGCCCTGCAGAGCGACTGACCCGACGGGGCCGCGCCAGCGCCGAGAGCATCGCCTACTATCAGGTCGAGTGCAACTACTACCTGGCCTCGAACTACTCCAACACCGGCGACAAGGAAAAGGCGCGGGAGTTCGTCGAGAAGGCCAAGTCACGGGCGAAATACGCCGAGCACGTCTCCTACCTTTCTGGAGTCCTGCACTTCGAAGCCGGACAGAAGGAAGACGCCAGGAGCGAATTCGAACTCCTCATGCACCGGGGAACGACGTTCTGCCACACGCGCTACTATCTCGGACGCCTGTACCACGCAGCCGGGGAACCGAGCGCGTGCGATCACTTCCTGGGCTCGTGCTCATGCATGCAGGGAGTCATCGGCGGGCTGGAAAAGCAGATCAAGACCCTCGCCGGGCCTCGACGTCGAACCCGACGAGCGGGTGGTCTTCCAGGGCAGGCTCGAAAAGAAACTGCTCACTACCGGATGGAGTCCGCGAACCTGATCGACACGATGACGAAGATCGTCGCCGGATCGGACAACCCGAAGAAGAGCTTCTACACCGACCTGATGACGGAGGTCCTGGCTCGGATTCGCCAGTCCCTCGAAATCCGCCCGTAACCGAACGGCGATTGTGCCTCGTGCACCGGCGCACGCCGGACGACGCCGACCCTGCGGCTGTCCGGCTTACCCTGCTTGCGGGGAGGAACATTGTGACAACTGGAACGACGTGATTTCATCGTCACGGCCGCACTGGTACCCGGAGTGACTGCGGCCCTGGCCGGCGCGCAGGCGCCGGCACCTCCGGCCGTCGCCGGGGCCGGCGCGGCCGCACCGTGGTACCGGCGTACGTACCGCTGGGGCCAGACCAACATCAGCGAACAGGACCCCGCCCTGTACGACGTCGGATGGTGGCGCGAACACTGGCGACGGACGCGGGTCCAGGGCGTCATCGTCAACGCTGGCGGCATCGTCGCGTATTACCCGAGCAAATTCCCACTCCATCATCGGGCCGCAACAACTCGGCGACCGCGACCTGTTCGGCGAACTGGCAACGGCAGCCCGCCAGGACGGCCTGGTCGTGGCAGCACGAATGGACTCCAACCGCGCCCACGAAGCCTTGTACCGCCAGCACCCGGACTGGTTCGCCGTCGACGCCCAGGGAGCGCCTTACCGCGCCGCAGACCTGTACGTCACCTGCGTCAACAGCCCGTACTACGGCGAGTACCTCCCGGAAGTCCTCCGCGAGATCATCGAGCGCTATCATCCGGACGGTTTCACCGACAACAGCTGGAGCGGGCTCGATCGCGACAGCATCTGCTACTGCCCACACTGCACCCGCCTGTTTCGCGAGTTCGCCGGCACCGGGCCGCCCGCCCGAAAAAACTGGGAGGACCCGGATTACCGCCGCTGGATCGAGTGGAATTACCTGCGCCGGCTCGAACTCTGGGAACTCAACAACCGGACCACCCGCAGCGCCGGTGGACCGCGATTGCATCTGGAGCGGCATGCTCAGCGGCGACCTGGTCTCCGAGGGGCGCCGCTTCCGTGACCTCAAGGCCATCTGCGAGCGCGCGGAGATCGTGTTTTTCGACGACCAGGGGCGCAGCAACGCCTCGGGCTTCCAGAGTAACGGCGACATGGGGAAGACGCATGCATGGTCTGCTCGGGTGGGACAAGCTGGTTCCCGAGAGCATGGCGATGTACCAGCGCGCGCCGACCTTCCGCAAAGCCGCCAACCCTGAGCACGAAGCCCGCCTCTGGATGCTGGAAGGGATCGCCGGCGGAATCCAGCCGTGGTGGCACCATGTCGGCGCCTTCCAGGAGGACCTGCGCCAGTTTCGGACGGCCGAACCGGTGTTCCGCTGGCACGAGAAGAACCAGCCGTACCTCGGCGAACCGGCGCCCGATCGCAAGCGTCGGGGTGGCGTGGTCGCAGCGCAACGTCGATTTCTTCGGACGCGACGACGCCGAAGGCCGCGTGATCCTGCCCTACCGCGGGATCATCCAGGCCCTGTTGCGCGCCCGGATCCCGTACGTGCCGGTGCACATGGATCACTTCGAAAGGGACGCGGCGGGCCTGTCGCTGGTCATCCTGCCCAATGTCGGCGCGATGTCGGACCGGCACGCCGAGGCGCTGCGGCAAGTTCGTCGCTCGCGGCGGCGGGCTGCTCGCCAGCGGCGAAGCGAGCCTTTACGACGAGCGGGGAACCCGGAGGAACGACTTCGCGCTGGCCGGGCTGTTGGGCGCTCACGCGACCGGCGAGCGCGCTCGGCCCCGCACGAAGGCCAGGGCGTGGACCACAGCTATCTGCGCCTCGTGCCCGACATGGGCGACACGGTCTATGGGCCGCCGCGCCCCGCGGGGCTGCAGGGCCCCGCGGGGCCCCGCCACCCGGTTCTGCGCGGGTTCGAGGAAACCAACATCATCCCTTTCGGCGGAGTACTGCACAAAGTCGCGGCCGAGGGAGACACGACGGTGCCCCTCACTTACATCGCCGACTTCCCCGTGTACCCGCCGGAAACGTCCTGGATGAGGGAACCACGCACCTCGATTCCCGGCCTGTCTGCTGCGCACCCTCCCTCAAGGGGGCCGGGTCGCCTACCTCGCGGCCGACATCGACACCCGCTTCGGCCGCGACAACCTCCCGGACCACTTCCGCCTGCTCTCGAACATTGTCCGCTGGGCGGCGGCCGACAACATGCCCCTCGCCGTGACCGGCCCCGGGCTGCTCGACTGTCACCTCTACAGCCGGCCCGGCGGGCTGGTGCTCCACCTGGTCAACCTCACAAACGCGGCTACCTGGCGGGCGCCGGCCGACGAGCTCGTGCCGGTCGGTCCGCTCCAGGTGTCGGTTCGCCTCGGGAAGGGATTCGCGCCCCGGAGCGCCGTCTTCCTCGTTTCCGAAACCACGCGCGCACCGCGCCTCGAGCGGGGATGGGCCCGGTTCGACGTCGCGACCGTGCGGGACCACGAAGTGGTCGTCCTGGAGTAAGGCGTGCGCGCAACGGACCGGGAGCGATTGAGGCTCGTCGAGGAATGGCTGGAGCGGCTCTACATCGCCTCCGAAGGAGCGACACTGCGGCGCGAGGAGCGCCAGAAGGCGGTCGAACTCGCGGCGCTGCTCCTGGAAATCGAGCGTGGTGGTCGCGCGCTTCGCCCGCGCGCTCCCGTATTCTGCTCGTCGATGCCGCGGCCGGCAAGAGCTATGTCGGGCTCCTCGCCGCCCGGCTGGTGCTCGAGCCGCATGGGCCGACCCGCCGAGATCGTCACCCTGGAGCGGGATCCCCGCCGTTGCGAACTGGGCCGACGCGCCGCCGCCCGGCTCGACAGTGCCATCCCGATCGAGTTCCGCGAAGCCGACGTGGCCGACGCCCGGGCGTGGCCGGATGATCCGTCGCTCGTCACCGCCCTGCACGCATGCGGGCCCGCCGCCGACGCCGTCATCGAGCGCGCCGTCGCGAGCCGCGCCAGGGCGCTGCTGCTCGTACCCTGCTGCACCGGCCGCGCCGTCGACGCGGCCGCACGCGCGGAGCGCCGGGCCGACGCCGAAGGCATCCCCCGCCACGCGCCCGTGCGCCGCCGCTTCGTCCAGGCCTGGGTCGACGCCGAAAGAACCTGGCGCCTCGAAGCGGCAGGGTACGAGACCGAAGTGGTCGAATTCGTCGCCCCCACCGTCACCCCGCACAACCTCCTGTGGCGCGCGCGCCGCGTCGGCGAACCCGGCCGCATGCGCGCCGCCCGCCGCACCCTGGAGCGGTGGATGGAATAGTGGGCGGGGACCGCCTGACGCCGCCCTCGGGTGCACGATACCTCCGGCTTGCGCTCGGACGTGAGGCAGCGGGGCCGTCGGGTCGCCGCGGCTCACTGGACCGCGGCCCAGGGTGGTCAGTAGGTTATTGACAAATCCGCTCTTGTGCCTTACTTTCTTAAGTAAATTGCTAACTATACCTTACTTATTTAGTTGAAGGCGCCCCATGGACGACATCGATTTCAAGATACTGGATATCCTGCAGGAACGCGGCCGGACCCGCCGGAACGAACTGGCCGACGCCGTCGGCCTGTCGCTGCCGTCGGCCAGCGAGCGGCTGCGCAAGCTGGAGGAGCAGGGCATCATCA
This sequence comes from uncultured Acidobacteriota bacterium, assembly GCA_963773605.1. Lineage (GTDB taxonomy): Bacteria > Acidobacteriota > UBA6911 > UBA6911 > UBA6911 > CAVZBT01. The sequence continues at coordinate 61,192 of CAVZBT010000011.1, read as the reverse complement.
CGGGCTACCACGCCGACGTCGACTACCGCCGGCTCGGCAGGGACATCACCGCGTTCATCTTCGTGACCGTGGACTCGTCCAAGCACTACGCCCAGTTCATCGAGCACGCGATGACGCTGGACGACGTCCTCGAGTGCCATGCGATCACGGGCGAGGGGACCCACCTGCTCAAGGCCAGGACGGCCAACACCGCCTCGCTCGAAAAACTGCTCTCCAGGATCCAGGCCTGGACGGGCGTGGTCAGTACGAGGACACACCTGGTGCTGTCCACGCGCAAGGAAACCACCAGGATCCGGATGGAGCACAGGAAATGAATGGAATCGACCGGGGCGATACCGCCTTCATGCTGATCTCGTCGGCACTGGTGCTGTTCATGACGCCGGGGCTCGCCTTCTTCTACGGAGGCATGGTCCGCAGCAAGAACGTCGTCAACACCATGATGATGAGCTTTACGGCCATGGCGGTCGTGACGGTCCAGTGGGTGCTGATGCGGCTACAGCCTCGCGTTCGGCCCCGCCGGCGGTTTCGCAGGCAAGTTCGTCGGGCGGCCTGCACTGGTTCGGCCTCGCAGGGGTCGGGCTGGAGGCCAATGCCGACTACGCCGCGACGATCCCGCACCAGCTGTTCATGATCTACCAGCTGATGTTCGCGATCATCACCCCGGCGCTGATCTCCGGCGCCATCGTCGAGCGGTTCCGGTTCCGCGCCTACGCCCTGTTTGTCGTGCTCTGGTCTACCGTTTCCTACGACCTGGTGGCGCACTGGGTCTGGGGGGCCAACGGGTGGCTGCACTCGCTGGGAGCGCTGGATTTCGCCGGCGGGACCGTGGTGCACGTCAACGCCGGGGTGGCCGCGCTGGTGGCCACCCTGATGCTGGGGCCCCGCCTCAATTTCCCTCACCGGGTGACCCCGCCCCACAATGTGACCCTGGTGATGCTCGGCGCCGGCATGCTGTGGTTCGGCTGGCTTCGGGTTCAACGCCGGCAGCGCGCTGGCTTCCGGCGCCGTCGCCACCGTCGCGTTCGTGACCACGAACATCGCGGCCGGCGCCGCCATGCTCGGGTGGATGCTCATCGAATCCTCGCTGAAGGCCAAACCGACCGCCGTCGGCGCCATCACGGGCGCGGTCGCCGGCCTGGTCGCCATCACGCCGGCCTGCGGGTTCGTGACCCCGCTGGGCGCCCTCTGTATCGGGCTCGGGGCTTCGGTAGTCTGCTATTGGGCCATGAACCAGAGAATCAAATGGAACCTGGACGACACGCTCGACGCGTTCTCCGTCCACGGGGTCGGAGGGATCTTCGGGGCCCTCGCGACCGGCGTGTTCGCGTCCAAGGCGGTCAACAGCGGCGGCGCCGATGGCCTGCTGTACGGCAATGCCAGGCTGGTCGGCATACAGGCGATTGCCGTGCTCGCCACGGCGGCGTTTTCGGGCACCGTCACGTGGATCCTGATCAAGGCCATCTCCGCGTTCTCCGGCGTACGCAGCACTGAGGAGCACGAGTACGAAGGCCTGGATGTCGTCGAACACGGCGAACGCGCCTACCACGAAATCGCGTGACGTGGCGGCGGCTCGACGCGGCCCTTGCCTGCAACGAATCGCATGACGTACCGGTCGCTTCTCGGCCGGCATGCAATGAGGTGGCACGATGAAGCGTCGATCCTTCGTGCAGCAGTGCGCGCTCCTGGGCCTCGCGCGCGGCGCTGCCGCTTTTCCCCGGGACACCGCTGGGGTGCGCCGGCTCTCCAGCGACAAAAACTTCACGGCCTACCGCGCCGGCCTCGCGCCGGCGTACGCCGTGAAACTCGGTGAGGTCGTTCTCGTCGAGTGCCTGCACGGCATGCCCGGGCTCGTGACCCGCGACGGAAAGTTCCTCAAGGCGAGGGAAGGCGACAAGGTCAACCCAGGCACGGGCCCCATTTACGTCGAGGGCCTCGAAGCCGGGGACGCCCTGGCCATCGAACTGCTCGACATCCGGGTCGGCGACTGGGGATACAGCGCCAACAGGATCTTCGATCTCGCCACCGGCTACGCGACCTTCGACCGGGGTCTGAAGATCCCGCTGCAGCCCATGATCGGCCAGATCGGCATCGCCCCCGCCCAGGGGGTCATGGATTCGCGCGCCCCCGCGGATACGGGCGGCAACATGGACTGCAAGGAGGTGCGCGCCGGTAGCACAATTGTGTTCACGGCGCAGGTCAAGGGCGGACTCGTCGGGATCGGTGACCCGCACGCCGTCCAGGGCGACGGCGAGATCAGCGGGCAAGGAATAGAGTGCGCCGCCGAGGTTCTCGTGCGCTTCGCCAGGCTGCCCATGAAGCTCTCGGAGCGCCCAGTCATCCTGCGGCCCGAATGGATAGCGACCATCGGCGCTCACAGGGACCTGGCCGAGGCGGCCTGGCAGGCCACCGATGACATGGTCAGGCTTCTTGCCGCAAAAACGGGAAGGGACGAAAAGGCCGCACGGGTCCTGGTCAACCTGATCGGCAACCTCAGGATCAACCAGATCGTCGACCCCGCCAAGGGGGCGCGGATGGAAGTCCCGACCTGGGCGTTCGGGATCTCCGGATGACGCCGGAGTGCGGTGCCTGGGCGCCTCGGCACCGCTGTCGCCGTTGCGCTGGACCGGCAGGTGGGAGCCCAAGGTCGGCGCCTAGGCGCCGACCCCAAAGCGGCGTCGAGCCGCCGCACTCCAAACCGGTGTTTGAGGGCCGCTGCGAACTAGCCAGTGAGCGGCATCTGGAGTGCGGTGCCTCGGCACCGCTGTCTGGGTTGCGCTGGACCGGCAGGTGGGAGTCCTAAGGTCGGCGCCTAGGCGCCGACCCCAAAGCGGCGTCGAGCCGCCGCACTCCAAACCGGTGTTTGAGGGCCGCTGCGAACTAGCCAGTGAGCGGCGTCTGGAGTGCGGTGCCTCGGCACCGCTGTCTGGGTTGCGCTGGACCGGCAGGTGGGAGCCCAAGGTCGGCGCCTAGGCGCCGACCCCAAAGCGGCGTCGAGGCCTGAACTTTATACGCATCTTCGGTGGAAGACACCGAACAACACGGTCGGACCCGGATCGGGGCGGCGCTCAGGCGCCGCGACCAAAGCGGCCTCGAGCCGCCGCACTTCACACTTGGGTTGCGGCCGCCGGCCGCCACTGGGAAGCGCTTTCTTTCTCACATATCGACCCAGGCGCTGCCTTTGCTGCTGCTCTCCACCGCCTTGGTTATGAAGTAGATCCCCATCCGCCCGTCCTCGACGTTGGCGTACTTCGACCCGTCGCTCGCGCAGGGCCGGCCGTCCAGATACGCGCGCACGTCCGCCTCAAAGCAGCGGTGCAGCCGCGCAAAGGCGTCGTGGAACGCCTCGGGATGCCCGGCCGGTATCGTCACCTCCTGGAGCAGCTCCGGCGGCACGTCCCCGAGAAACCCGTCGTTCGGCTGAACGCTGCCGCGCCAGTACACAAGGTCGGGTTTGCCCGGCACGTTGATCACCAGCTTTTCCGGCTCCTCCTGCGACCAGCGCAGCGTTCCCTTGGTCCCGCAGACCAGCAGCCCGAGGTCGTTCTTGCACCCGATGCAGATCTGGCTGGCGCGCACGAGCGCGCGCGCACCGTTGTTCAGTTCGGCGTAGACCGTGAAGTGATCATCCAGCTTGCGGTGCGCCACGAAGATCTCCAGGTGGGCGCTGAGCCGGCGCACTTCGAGGCCAGTGACGAAGCGCAACTGCATGAGCGCGTGGGTGCCGATGTCACCGCCGCAGCCGCTCGCGCCGGCCCTTTTGGGATCGACCCGCCACTCGGCCTGCATGCTCCCCTGGTCTTCGACCCTCTCGGAGAGCCAGCCCTGGATATAGTAGGCGTCGACCCAGCGCACCTCCCCGAGAAGGCCCGCACGGACGATGTGGCGTGCCAGCCTGCTTGACCAGTGCCCGAGGTACGTGTGGGCGACGCAGAAGGGGATGCGCGTTTCCCTCACGAGCCGGACCAGCTGGTCCGACTCCTCCAGCGTCACGGTGAGCGGCTTCTCGCAGAACACCGGGATGCGAGCCTTGACGAGTTTCACCGCCGGGTCGAAGTGGACGTGGTTGGGGGTGACGATCAGGGCATAGTCGATGCGTTCCCCCACCGGCTTGGCCGTCTCGGCGGCGATCATCTCGTCGTAGCTCCTGTAGCCGCGGACCGGGTACGGCCAGTGCTCCGCCTCGTTCATCGCAACCGCGGGGTGGGGGTGCAACGCAGCCGCCACCACCCTGCGGGTGCCGTCCATGTGGATGGCCCGCTGATGCGGCTGAACGATGAAGGCGCCACCGCCGCCGCCCACCAATCCGACATTTAACGGTCTCTGAGACATAGCGAACCTCGTTCGAGAAACGTGAGTATCCACAGGGGCAAGATTGGAACCCCGACAGTTTTGCTGCATGCTGCCCGCCTATTTGATCTATTATCGCACCCATTTGTAAAGGGCGGTTTTGCAGAATCCGCCTGTCACCTCGGGAGTCCCTTATGTGGAGCCTGAAACGCGCGTGCCGTTCGTGGGTTTTGCGGCTTGCGGGCCTGCTGCTGCTATGCCGCACGTCCATGGCCGCGGAGCTGATCGCCTTACCCGAGACCCTCCGCCCGGACCCGTTCGGAGGCATCGTCGCCGCGGACCGAACAGGCGGCGAGTACCCGCCGCGCTACGACGCCCGCCGGCCCCTCGCACTCTCGGGGTCGCGGGCGGGCTACGTGTCCTTCCACCTCGTCGTGAAGCTGCCCCAGGGCGGGGATTACCGGCTCCTGGTCGCCTTCGACGACAAGAACGGAAAACTCCAAACCGACCTCTTTCGCGAGTGGTTTCACCGGCCCGGCTCCGGGCCGGACTATTATCCAGATGCGCTGATCCCGGTGGAGGCTCCCTATGGGTCGCGGCTGCCGGACCCGGAGAACCGGATCGAAAGGCAAACCGCGCAGGCGTTCTGGGTCGACGTGTGGATTCCACCGGACGCGGTGCCGGGGACGTATCGTGGCCGGGCTCTGCTCGAATCCGGGAAGGAGCGCCGGACCCTGCCGATCACCCTGACGGTGCTTTCACCCGCCATCCCGGCGGACGACGTCGTCTCTGTGGATCACAATTCCTATGGCAGCGGTTGGCTGGCCGACCAGTACCCCGGGACGTGGGTGCCGAGCGACGCGTCGCTCGCGCTCACCCACCTGCACCACCGGATCTTTTACGAGCACCGCGGCCTCTACCACCAACTCGGGTACGGGCACGGCGGTAAGGTGATCCGCGAGTTTGCCCCCGAGTTGGCCGGGGCCGGGCGCACCCGGCAGGTCGCCGATTGGAGCCTTTACGACAGGCACTACGGGCCGCTGCTCGACGGCTCCGCGTTCGCGGGGTCGCGCCGCGGCGCACAGCCGATACCCTTCGTCTACCTCCCCATCAACCCCGAGTGGCCCGCATCGTTCCTCTGGTGGGGCGATCCCGGGTACGAGGTCGAGTTCACCAGCGTCGTGCGCGACATGGAACGTCATTTCCGCGAAAAGGGTTGGACCCGCACGCGCTTCGAACTTTTTTTCAACCACAAGAAACGCTACAAGGCCTTCCCCTGGGACGGCGACGAAACCCGTTTCCCGGAAGACGACAAGTACTTTCACGAGTACAGCCGCATGCTGAGAAAGGCGCTGCCGTCGGGCACGCCGGTTCAATTCGTCTTCCGAACCGACGCGAGCTGGGACATGGAGCGGCAGTTCAAGGACCTCGCGGGCGTCATCAACATGTGGGTGTGCGGGTCCGGCATGTTCGGCTGGTACCCGCAGGCCGTGCCTTTGCTGAAGGGCCGCGGGGACATCGTCTGGATATACGGGGGGCCGCCTGCAATGCAAAAAGCCGCGTCGGCCGTGACCGAGCACCCGCTCCGCGCCTGGATCCTGGGCATCGACGGCTGGGTGCACTGGCAGACGGTCGATCCGGGCGACGACCCGTGGTTTCACTCCGACGGCGGCGGGACGGCGCTGGTGTACCCCGGGGCCCGTTTCGGCGTCAACGGGCCTTTGGCCAGCGTGCGGCTGAAGATCCAGCGCAACTGCCTCCAGGACCTCGCGCTGCTGGACTCCCTGAAGTCGAAACGCCCGCTGCAGGAGTTGCGCGCCGAGGCCGCCCGCCGCTTCAACGGCACGAAACCGGCGCAATGGTGGACCCCGCGGCCGGCCCTGGCCGACACGCACCCGTACGATTGGACGAACGCCGACATCGACGAAGCGATCCGGCGGGCCTCGGGCGATCCCCCCAAACTGGACGCCTCGGCCTGGCTCAACGTCCGGCGCTTCGTCCTTGAACTGGCAGCGGAGGGAAAATGAGCTTTTCGAAAAGGCTGTTGGTCATGGCTTTGCTCCTGTCCTGCCGCTGCTTCGGCCAGGGCTCACCCCGGTCGCGCGAGAGTGTCGCCCGGGACCTGGACGAAGTCGCCCGGATCGCCTCGGTTATGGTCGATGGCGACCGCTGCGGCCGCATCATGACGCCGCGGGCCCTCGAGAGCATGTCGCGGGTCGACCCGAGGGACCCCTGGGCGGCCAGCGACAATTTCGACGTCCACCACGAGCCGTACATCCAGACCAAGAAGACCCTGATCAGGCTGTCGCGATTGCTGGCCTATCCCTGCGACGTCAACCTGTGGATGCCGATCCCGAGTGACCGGGGGAAAATCCAGGTACTGATCCGCAACGCCAACGAGTGGAGCCAATTCTGGACGTGGGGGCAGCTGGTCCAGGATCTGGCGCCGGAGATGAAAAAGGTTCTGGAGGGTGGCACGCGCGAAACGGTCACGGCGAAACCGCCGTTCCTGTCGGTGCTCGCGCCCGTCTACAACAGCCTCGGCGACATCGTCGGGCTGGTGGAGGCTGTGAGCCTCGACCCCACGGCTACGCCGCCGCGGGTGCATGCCAGAAACCACGCGGGCGCTGCGGCGCACGGCGCGCCCCGCCTCGCCGACTCGCGCTGACCTGCGCCCATCCCCCGCCGGCAGCCATCAGAGCTCGTCACCCGCGGCCGGCGCGAGGATCGGGACCGCAAAGGAACGCGCCAGCACCAGCGCGATCGCCCCCACGAGGCTGGGACGCGCGGACAGGGTCGTCGGCACGATCCGGACCGGATCGAGGTAGAAGCGCGATGCCGTCTGCGCCAGCTCGCGCAGGATCACCCGGTACAGCAGATCCCAGGCCCGGGTGACCGCCCCGCCGAGGACGATCACTTCAGGGTTGAGCGAGTAAATCACGGCCAGCAGCCCGCGCCCGAGATACATGGCCGTCTGCTGCACTGCGGCGACGGCTTCCGGTTCGCCCTGCGAGAGCCCGCGCGACGACATCGTCGATGGTCGCTGCCCCGCGCCCGGATCCGGAGGGCTTGCTGCCGCGGGCTTCCAGGTAGCGCTTGACGGTGGCGGGGTCCGCGGCAAACGCCTCCAGGCACCCGCGCGCGCCGCAGCTGCAGGGGGGGCCGTCGGGGTGCAACGAAATGTGGCCGAACTCCCCCGCGCCGTGCAGCGCCCCGTGATAGAGCTGGCCGCGAATGATGATGCCCGCGCCGATCCCCTCGCCGATGTCCATGAAGACCAGATCGCGGGGCTGGCGCGGGTGTTTGCCGAACCAGATCTCGGCAAGCGCGGCCAGCCACGAGCCATTATCGAAGTAGAGCGGAATGTCCGCGTCCAGCGCGTCCCGCAGCATCGACACCGATCGGGACCTCCTCACCCCAGCCCAGCGCCTCCCCGGCCAGGATCCTCCCCTCCTCCGGTTCGACCAGCCCGACCAGGCTGACCCCGATGCCCGCGAACGTCTCGTTCGGGAACGACAACAGGAGTTTCTTGACGCCCCGCGCGATGCTCTTCGCCTCATCCCGCGGGTCGGGGTAGCTTTTCAATTCCCCCGATCGCAGGATCCGGCCAGTGAAGTCGCTGACGGCCACCGTGCACCCGCTCGGCCGGAGGTCGACCCCGATCGCCAGCGCCTTTCGCGGGTGTATGTGCAGAAACCGCCGCTTTCTTCCGCCCTGCGGCGACGCCTCCGCCACCCCGTCCTCGTAAACGAGGCTCTCCGAGACGAGGCGCGACAACGATCCGGGACACGGTCCCCCCTTCGAGCCCGGTCAACGCCGCGATCTCGATCCGGGAAATGGGCTGCTTCTCCCGGATCACGTTCAACACCATGACTCCGTTGAGGTCGCGCAGGTACCGGTGGTCGGCCGGGCCGAGTTTCGCCAGATCCATTTTGCGCACCGGACGATCTCCAGGTTGACGGACAACCGAATCTAACCCCGCACCTTTTGCAAAGTCAACATGAAGGGAGGCGGCTCGACGCCGCCCTGCGGGTCGAGCCTGGACGCGGTTGCACAAACGGCCCAAGCGGCGGCGCGCCGCCCGCACCTCCATATTAATCTTGACTTAGCCGCCGCGACCGTGGATTACTTGCTGTTGGAAACTAACTCAGCCCCCCACGGAGGACATGTGCGGAGACCAGCGCTGAGGTGCTCGCTCGTCGCAGCAGTGGCTGTGGCCCTCTGTTCCCTCCTGACGGCGGCGTGGCCGCGCGAGGACGGGCCTACGGAGCTGTTTCTTCGCGGCTACTCGGTTCTGCCGGCCCCGCAGAAAGTGCAGCTCGAACCATCCGACGTTGCAGTTCGGCGCTCAATGGACGCTTCGCTCCGACGTACCGTCGAACCACATCGCGGTCCGGAGCCTCGCGAGGGCCTCGCCGACTTCCATTCCATGCACCTTCAACCGGCCGCCGGCGCCGACGAAAAGCCATCCTTCGGCTTGCGGTTTCGGCGGGTTCCGTCAAAAGCGGCCTCTCGGCCGACGTCGACAGCCAGGCGTACCGGTTGCGGATCGCCCCGGGCAGGATCGACATAACGGGTAACACGGATGCGGGCCTGTTCTATGGCGTGCAGTCGCTCCTGCAGCTGCTTAGAGAAGACGGGCGGCGGTCCTGAGGCTCCCGGTCTGCTCCATCGAGGACTGGCCGGACGTGCCGATCCGCTTCCTGCACTGGGACACCAAGCACCACCAGGACCGGATCGAAACCCTGAAGCGTTACCTCGACTGGTCGGCGCGCTTCAAGGTCAACCGGATCGGCTTCGAGCTCGAGGACAAGTTCGCGTACCCGTCTCACCCGGTCATCGGCGCCCCCGGCGCCTTTACGCACCGCCGAGCTCCAGGAAATCGTCGACTACGGGCTGGAGCGGTTCATCGAGGTCGTTCCCCAGATCCAGTCTCCCGCTCACATGGCCTACGTCTTGAAGCACCCGAGTTCGCGGACCTGAGAGCCGACGGCAACAACTACCAGGCCTGCATGTGCGACGAGCGCGCGTACGCGCTCATCTTTTCGATGTACGACGACGTGATGAATGCCACTCGCGGCGTGCGCCAGTTCCACGTCTCCACCGACGAGGTCTACTACGCCGGCATCTGCGCGAAGTGCGCGAAGCCGTACACTCCGGAGAACCGCAGCCTGGCAGTGGGTCGAGTTCGCGCAGAGAGCGCACGAGTTCCTGCAGGCGCGCGGTCGCACCATGCTCGCCTGGGTCGAATACCCGGTGTTGCCGCAGCACATCAGGCTGCTTCCGCAGACCTGATCAACGGGGTCATGCCGGGGGACGGAGAACAGCTCGAGCGCCGAGAAGGCACGCGGCATCCGCGACCTGATCTACACGTCGATGCAGGGCGACGAGCCCCTGTTCCCCGAACCTCCTGGCGCTGGAAGGGATGCGGCGAACCCGCGGAAGAAGGCAGGCTCGAGTCGACACGACGGGCTTTCGCGGCCGGGAAGCGCGCGGGCAACGCCGTCGGGGTCTACGGCGCGGCCTGGGACGATTCCGGCCTCCACAGCGAAACGTTCTGGCTCGGCTGGGCGGCGGTCGCGGCCTACGGCTGGAACTCTGCGGCCCCGCCGGTGCACCAGCAGGTGACGGAGTTTACGACGGCCTACTACGGCCCCGAAGTCGCCGGGATGCCGGACGTTTATCTGGGTCTCCAGAAGCAGGCGCGCTTTTTCGAGCGCTCCTGGGACCGCGTGGTGTCGCGGGAGCGCGGCCCCGGGTACGGCAACTCGGAGGGCAAAGGCATCGGGACGACACGTTACGATAAAACGTTGCCCGCCCCCGCACTGCCTTCGCTGCCCGGCCTCGATTTCTCCCCCGTCTACCAGGGCCGCTACGGCCGCCTCGCACAAGAGGCGCGGGAAATCGGCGCGGAAAACCGAACCCTGCAGCGCGCAATCTACGAAAACATCGCCCGCGCCGAGCGGAACCGCCACAACCTCGAGGTGTTCCTGTCGCTCGCCTCCTTCACCGCGCACCACAGCCGCATGATCTCGGGGATGACGGACATCGAAGCGTTACTGCAGCGCGCGCGCGAGGCGGCCCGCGAGGGGGAATCGGCCCGGGCCCTCGAGCATCTCGCCAGCGCCCGAACACTTGCGCTCTCCATCGTCGCCGAGCGCAAGGCGATGTTCGGCGACCTGCAACGTGTTTGGGAGAAGAGCCGGTACCCGAAAGGGCGCGAGGTGAACGGCCGGAAGTTCGTCCACGTTTTGGACGACACCAAAGACCACTGGGCCGACCGGCGCCCGGATCTCACTTACATGACGCAACCCGAGGAGAGCATCGGGCTCGAGGCCTGGGCCGGCCAACTTGCCGCGCTCATGCGGACCTACGCGCAGAGCAACAAGCTTTCCCTCCGCGCGCCGGAGGACTGAACCGCCTGGATCTTTCGGGCTCTGACAGGAGAATCATGCAGAGGGGGGTCGAGGGCACCCGGCCGGAGCAGCTCGACAAGCGCCTCGGCGCGACGTTGGAGACACTGAGGGCCCGCTTGACCGAAACCGTTGCGGACCTGGTGAAAATCCCATCGGAAAACACGCCGCCCGCGGGGGCGGAGTTTGCCTGCCAGCGCTACATCCGCGATCGCCTGCTGGCCCTGGGGCTGGAGGCCGAGCTGTACGATCCCGGTCTCGTGCAGGGGATCGCGGACCACCCCGGCTACCGGCGCGGGCACGACTACGCGGGCCGGCCCAACCTGTCCGCCGTGTGGCGCGGCCGCGGCGGCGGCAAGTCGCTGCTCCTCTCGGGTCACGCCGACACCGTCCCGAGAGGGTCGGAACCCTGGCGCTATCACCCCTTCGGGGCGACGGTGGAAGGGAACCGCCTGTACGGGCTGGGCGCGAACGACATGAAGGGTGGCATCGGGGCCATGCTCGTGGCCGTCGAAGCCCTGAGGCAGACGGGGATCCGGCTGCGCGGCGATCTCTTCCTGGAAACGATCGTCGACGAGGAGTTCGGGGGCGTCAACGGCACGCTGGCAGGACGCATCCGCGGGCCCAATCCCGACGCCGCCGTCATCTGCGAGCCGAGCCACAACGTCATCTGCCCCGCACAGACCGGAGGCCGCACCGTGCACATAACGCTCCGCGGCGGCGGCACCGGGATCCTCTACAACGGCACGCCGCAGGCGCGGGCCATCGACCAACTGGAATACCTGCTCGGCAAAATCCGGGAGTTCGCGGTGCACAGACGCAATCATGCCCCCGCGCACCCGCTGTATCCATGGTCGAGCAATCCCGTCCCCGTCTGGGTGACGAAGGTATCGGCCGGCGGCTGGGGCCCGGGCGAGCCCATCACGATTCCCGGCGCGTGCCGCATCGAGCTCTACTGGCAAACCATGCCCGGCGAGGAGCAGCGGGACATTGAGCAGGCGTTCTTCTCATGGCTCGACGCCGCCACGTCGGCGCGCCCGGAGCTTTTCCCGTCGCCTCCGGAGACTCACTTCCCCATCGAATGGCTCCCCGGCTCGGCGATGGACCCACGCCACGAGCTCGTCAGGCGCCTGGCCAGGACGTTCGAGGACTCGGCCGGGGCGCCTGCGCAAATCGAGGGCATCGGGGGCCCCTGCGATATGTTTGTGTTTCACCAGATGTTCGGGGTGCCCGCCGTTCTGTTCGGGCCTAAGGGGGGCAACACCCATGCTCCCGACGAGTGGGTCGACCTCGACTCTGTTTTCCTGACCACCCTAGTTCTCGCCCGGTTCATCTGCTCGTGGTGCGAAGTGGATTGACCCAAGTAAAGTGGGCGCGCTGGTGTGGAGGTGCGGCGGCTCGACCTGAACGTTATACGGATCCCGACACGGCAGACGCGAGTGTTCGCCCTCGCAGGGCTTGGCTCAGGCTACAGTCCGCCCGGGGCTCGCGCCCTGGGCTTTGGTGTCGGACCCCTTCGGGGTCGTGTAGTTGAGTGCCGAAGCCGCGTCACAGGGCAGCCCACTATTCCGGAGTCCTCGTGCTGACCAGGATATGCTGCGTCGTGATTGCCGCTGTATGGGCAGGTACCGGGACCGCGCAGCCACCGCCGCAGGTCTCCCCGCTTCACCCCCGCATTTACCTGAGGCATGACGCCGCACGGTTCGGCACGGGTCTGAGCGTGAGCGGCCTGCGGCGCCGCGCGTCAGCCCCAGGCTACGCTCGATGGAGAAGGGATGCGCGGCTCGAGGGCGCCGCCGGCATGGTCGAGCGCGCCGCGCGCTACCTGGAACACAACGCCCCCGACGACCTTGCGGCAGTGCGCCAGTTCCTTGTCTCGCACACGTTCTCCCTCCAGCGGGACGATGTCAGCGGCCTGCTCGCCGGCGCAAAAATGGCCACGGCCTTCGACTGGGTCTACGACGGTTTGTCGGAGCCCGAGCGCCGGGCGGCCATGGCCAACATCGTCGCCACCGCCGATTCGAGCCGCGACTTCATGCTAAACGGCGCACCCGACATCAATCACAACTACACGTACATGGCGCTACGCACCCTCGCGGTCTGCGGCCTTGTCCTGAAGGGCGAACCCGAGCCGTTCGATTCCACGGCGAGCGACTACCTTTCTCTGGCGCAGTCGTGGATCGAGGGTCCCGGCGGGGTGCTGGACACCTGGCAAGCCAAAGAAGGCGCCTGGGCCGAAGGGAGCCACTACACGTTCCACGAGACGCTCCGCACCCTGATCATGATGCTGCACGCCTACCGGTCGGCCAGCGGCACCGATTACCTCGCCCGGATCGCCGGCGGCCGTGGCAATTTCCTATCGGGGGCCGGGCGTTACCTCATCGCCTGCACCAGGCCGGATCTGACCTTCGAGCGGCTCGGCGACGTGCTCCCGAGCCGGGCGCAGGCCGCCCTGACCGTTCCGTTGACGGTCGAGATGCTGGCCGCCGGAGTCGCCGATCCGCAAGAAGCCGCCCGGTTCCGCTCGTTTGCCGCGGAACTGGAAGAAGCCTACGGCGACAAGGCGGTCCTGCCGCAGTTCGATTGGGGCATGCGCGTCTTCCATGATCCCGGCGCGCAGCGAACGCCATCCTATCGTTCCCTCCCGACGGCGCTGCGCCTCGGGAACGGCACGATTGAGCACATCATGCTCCGCAGCGGCTGGGAACCGGGCAGTACGCTCATCTCCATCATCGCCGGTGATCACTACACCGATCACCAGCACTTCGACAAGGGCCACTTCCTGGTCTACCATCGGGGAGGCCTTGCGGTCGACGGCGGCACTTACGACAACATGTATCGCCCCCACACACACTGGACGGATTACGCCTGTCGCACCGTGGCGCACAACGCCCTGCTGATCTTCGATCCCGGCCAGGAACTGCCGCCCGGCTATAGCAACGACGGGGGGCAGCTTGTCTTGCGCGGCCTGCAACATCACGGCGACTGGCAAAGCTGGCTGTCCCACGCCCGGAGCGAGCGAATGGACACGTCCGATGTCGATGCCTACGAAACGAGCGAAAGAGCGGGGTACGCCTACGTGCGCTGCGGTCTCGGCCGCGCCTACGGCGAGAAGGTCGCATCGTTTAACCGGCAGTTCGTGTACCTCCCTCGCTCGGACACCCTGATCGTCCTCGACCGCGTGCGCGCTTCGGACGCACGTTGCGAAAAACGCTGGCTGCTCCATTTCCAGGAACGACCCGAGGTCGACGGCCATCGACCGGGCGTCGGGATCACCCGGTACCCGGGCGGCTCCGAGACGCTCGTGCAAAGCCGCGGACAATTCTCGCCCGGCGGCAAAGACTTCGCATATAACGGCACGCTGAGGACCACGACGCTTCTCCCGGCGCAACGGGCCATTACGGTCGTCGGCGGCCCCGGGTATGAGTACTACAACACGTTTGAGGGCGCGAATCACCCGCCGGACATCCCGGAGCGCGCCGCCGCCCCGCGGGAATCCGGCCGGTGGCGCGTCGAGGTGGCGCCGGAGGCACGGTCGGAGGGGGAGGAGTTTCTGCACCTGCTGCAGATCGGAGAAGCCGGCCGCGCCACGGACCGCGGCAGCCTGATCCGCGACTCCGCCGGCAAGGCGGTCGGAGTGCAGGTGTCGGGACGCTCCGAGGAGACGGTGGTTCTGTTTGCAGCCGGCCCGGGCGGCGCACCGCCGGCCCTGCCGATCGAGTATCATGTCTCCGCCTCGTCCCGGGCCCGTCACCTCCTCGTACAGTTGCCGCCCGGCGTGGAAGTGGCGGCCGAAGTCAACGGGCGCGCCCTATTCAAAGGGCGGGTTTCAGACCAGGGCGTCCTTTCGTTCGAGGACCCCAGTCACGGGAAACGCACGATCACGTTGAAGCTGCTGGGCCGTTGAGCGCGGCACAGCCGGGAAACGGAACGTAAACAGGGGACTCGTCATGCTCCTGCAGAGCGTGGACTGGCTCATTGTCGGCGCCTATCTCGCACTGTCGCTCGGCGTGGGACTGTATTTCTCCCGCCGCGCCGGCAAGAGTGTTGAGGACTTCTTTCTCTCCGGCCGCAAGCTGTCGTGGTGGCTGGCCGGGACCTCCATCGCGGCCGCCGCCTTCGCCTCCGACACTCCCATCGCGGTCACCGAATATGTCCGGCAATACGGGATCGCGGGCAACTGGTTCAAGTGGAGTTTCTCGCTCACGGGACTGTCTGCGGTTTACCTTTTCTCGGTCTACTGGCGCCGGTCCAACTTCGTCACCGACGTCGAGTTTGTCGAAGCCCGTTACGAAGGCCGGCCCGCCGCCGCGCTGCGGGGATTCATGGCCTTGTTCTACGGAGTGGTCTTCAACTGCATCGAGATGGGATGGATCATCTCGGGCATGACCACGGTGGTCGGGGTCACGACCGGGCTGAACCGCTGGGCGACCATCGTCATCCTCCTCGGCATCGCCACCGTGTACACCGCAAAATCCGGGCTCTGGGGCGTCGTGACCACCGACTTCATGCAGTTTTTCGTGGCCACCGCGGGCTCGGTGCTGCTCGCCTGGTACGCCGTCACGGGATTGGGCGGAATCGGCGCCATCAAGAACGCCCTGGCGGGTTCCGGCCAGCTCGGGAAGCTGGAGATGGTCCCGACCGCCGACTCGACCTGGATGCCCCTGCCGACGTTTCTCGTCTACGTCCTGGTGCTGTGGTGGAGCACGGACCGCGCCGACGGCACCGGCTACTACGTGCAGCGGATCCTCTCGACCCGCAACGAAAAGCAGGCCTTCCTGTCCGGGATCTGGTTCAGCATCCTGACCTATTCCCTGCTCCCCTGGCTCTGGATCGTGGTCGGGGTAGCTTCGCTGGTGGCCTTCCCCACCCTCACGGAGCACTACCTCGCCTACCCCAAGATGCTGGTGGAGTTCGCGCCGACGGGGGTCCGCGGCCTCATGGTCGCCGGGTTTTTCGCGGCCTTCATGGCCACGACGACAAGCCACCTGAACTGGGGAGCCTCGTACCTCTGCAACGACCTGTACCGGCGCTTCGTCCGGCGCGAGGCGTCCCAGTCCCACTACGTGTTCGTTTCCAAGCTGTTTACCTTGTTTCTGGTCCTTGCCGGCGGCGTGACCGGCTACTTCATGCACTCGATCCAGCAGGCGTGGGAACTGCAGGCGGCTATGATGGCGGGCACGGGTTCCGTCTTTGTCCTGCGCTGGCTCTGGTGGCGCGTCAATGCGTGGTCCGAGATCTCGGCCCTGACCGCGGCCGTCACCGTCTCTACGCTGCTCACGTTCACCGGGTACTCCTTCCCAACCCGGATCCTGATTTCGACCGCCATTTGCACGTGCATCTGGGTCGGCGTGACGCTCCTGACCGCCCCGGTCTCGGATGAGAAGCTCATCCTGTTCTATCGCAAGGTGCGGCCCGGCGGGCCGCTGTGGCGGAGGATTGCACAGCTGGCGGGGGTCGGGGATCACCGCAGCGAGCTGGGCCGCAACCTCGTTGTCTTCGCCTTCGGCACGGCCTTCACGTTTCTCAGCATCTTCTGCATCGGGGAGATGCTGTTTTTCAGTCTCTGGAAAGGGGTCCTCTATCTTGCGGGAGCGGCACTCGCGGCATACGTGGTCTTCCTGCTCGTGCGCGACACCTTCCGCCAGATGCAGAAGGAAGATGCAGCGAGGATCCCATAAGGATACCATCTGGAGTGCGGCGACTCGACGCCCTTCACTGCCGGCATGGCGGCGTTATGACAACGCCATCTATCTTCGGCGGAACACCGAAGGATAGGGCGTCGAGCCGCCGCACTCCACACGTGGCGGCGACTTCCAGGCGCGAGCTTGATCGACCTGCAGGAGCAGATCATGGGACGTGAGGTGAAAGGGCTTCCGTTCGGCATCCAGTACTACCGGGCGCCGACGCCGCTTCCGGAGGAATGGGTGGTGGACCTGCCCAGGATCAAGGACCTGGGTTTCACGTTTATCCAGGTACGCCCCCAGTGGCGCTGGCACGAGCGGCGCGAAGGGGAGTTCTGCTGGGACGACCTGGACACCGTGTTCGACCTCTGCGCCGCGCACGGTCTCCAGGTGATGTTCCAGTTCATGCTGGAAACGGCCCCTGCGTGGCTTTACCGGAAATACGATTGTCACCGGATTGATCTCTTCGGGCACCCGATCCTGCCGCGCGGCCACGGCGCGTTTTTTGTCGGCGGCTGGCTCCCCTGCTTCGATCACCCCATGGTGCGCCTCGAAGGCGAGCGGTTTATCAAGGCCGCCGTGCAACGGTATCGGGACCGGCCCAACCTGCTGCTCTGGGAGGCGTGGAACGAGCCGCGCAGCCGCCCCGTCGGCGAATGCTGCTGCCCCGAATCGCTCGCGCGTTACCGGCAGCACCTGGAAACGAGACACGTTTCCATTGAGGCATTCAACCGCTTCTACGGCAAGGCCTACGGCAGCTTCTCCGAGATCACGCCGCCCCCGGATTTCTGCGAATACACGGAACTCGCCCTCTTCCGGCAATGGGCCATGGAGAGCGTGGTTTCAAGGGTGCGCTGGGTTTACGACACGGTGCGCGGCGTCGATGACGTTCACCCGATCAGCGCCCACGTCGGCGCCAACACGCTCGGGCAGGACATCCTGGCCGACAGCTCCGACGATTTCGCCACGGCCCGGGCGGTCGATTTCTACGGCACCAGCCAGCTCTTCTTCACCGGCGACTTCATCGAGTTCGACAACATCGAGGGGGAAGCGACCTTCACCGGACCCCGTTGGCGCCACGACTACTACATCCTGTCGCTCGGAGCCGACTGGCTGCGATGCGTCAGCCCGTACTTCTGGATCAACGAGATCTACACCAACTCGTTTTTCTATACCACCCCGGACATCAGCGGCGACGACCTCCGGTTCCGGATCTGGACGTACCTCGCCGGAGGCGCCAAGGGGGTGGTGTTCTGGCAGTACCGCTCCGAGAGGGTCGGCAACGAGAGCGGCTGCTCCGGGCTCGTCGGCATCGATGGTGAAAACACCGCCCGGACCGAGGCCTGCTCGTTTGAAGCGCGGCGCATCCGGGAACACGAAGCGCTGTTGCGCGATTTCCAGCCGGACCGGGCCGAAGTCGCCATCCTGTACGATCTCGAGTCCGACCTGATGTCGCGCATCGAGGACACCACCGGGCAGAACTTCCTCGGCAACACCGTCAAGTACACGTACAAGGCGGCACTCAAGGGCGCTTACAGCCTGCTCTGGCAGACCCATGCGCCCCTGGACTTCGTCTCCACGCGTGACCTGGAGAAGATAGACCGTTACCGGCTCGTCTATTTGCCCGCCCTGCTCGTGGTCGACGGGGCCGTCGCCTCCATCCTCCAGGACTTTGTGCGCCAGGGGGGATTCCTGATCGCCGAGGAGGGCCTCGGGCTCCGGGACAAGCGCTACTGGATGACCACGGCCGCCCCCGGGGGCGGCCTGGATCGCCTGTTCGGGGCTAACCAGGGAAAGACGATTCGTTCGCCCGTTCCCCAGGCCCTGCAACTCGCGGGAGCGGAATTGCCGGTCGTCGGGCGGCGCGCACTCCTCCATCCCCGCGGAGGCCGTGTGCTGGCGGAGTGGCCCGACGGCGGAGCAGCCGCTGTGGCACAGGACCACTCCACTGGCCGGACCCTGCTGTACGGATTCCATCCCGGCCATTGCAGCGCCGAGACACGGGCGTCGTCCTACCTCGGGCTGGCGCGCTCCTGGTTGGCAGAGGCAGGCGTCCAATCCGGCATCCAGTTCCCGGATGGCGGCGAGCCCATGGTGCAGTGGCGCTCGGGCACCAGTCTCGGAAAACGCATGGTCTATCTGCTGAACTACGAACCACACCCCGTGCGCATCAGCCTGCGATTGGCCGGAGGACTCGAGGATGTACTCTCCAACACCCTCGCCGGGGAGTCCGGCACGACCGTGCTCCCCGCCCGCGACATCAGCATCCTGGCCGGCGCATAACGAATACGTAGGCGGGCCGCGGTGGGCGGGGGCGGCTCGACCCTGCCGCGCTACGTCGCGTCGAGCTGTGGGAGAAGAGTTACGGGATGAGCTTGTATCCAGGGCCGCGCCGGGCCGGCGCCGCCCACTTGCCGGCAGGGCCCACCAGTGCGCGCAGGTTTGCGGGCGGGGTGTCGGGGGGCACCTCGCATCCGGCACCGATAATGTAATTCGGCCCGGCCACCCGCAGGCACTCCTCCACCGCCGCGACGACCACCTCCGGCGTACCGTTCTGCAGTACGCGGACCGGATCGATGCCGCCGAGCAGGACCTGTTCCGGCCCCAGTTTCTCGCGCGCCTCCGGGAGCGGCACCTTGGAGTCGATATCCACAATATCGCAGCCCAGCCGCGCGATCGCGTCGAGGATGCGCCTCGTGCTGCCGCAGATGTGCAGCCGCACGCGCGCCCCCGCAGCGCGCAGCGCATCCACCAGCCGCTTTTCATAGGGCCAGACCACGTCCTCGTAGATGCGCGGCCCGACCAGCGACGCCGCGGGATCGCCGACCCCGATCACGTCGGCCCCGGCCTCAACCTGGGCCCGCCCGAACCGTATCCCCAGCCCCAGCACGAATTCGAACAGGTCGCGGACGAACGCGGGGTCGTCATAGAAGTCCAGCATCAGGCGATTGATCCCGCGCAGGTCGGCCGAGGCGCCGCACGGTCCTTCCACCCAGCCTTCCACGATCTTTTCCGCGCCGGTCTCGCGCTTCATGAGCGTCAGCCCGCGGAGCCGGTCGCGCATGTTCGGTGCCGAGAGTGGATCGGGCATCGCCAGTGCTGCGAGCGCGCCCTTGTCCGCCAGCCGCGAGTTTGCTTCGTCCATCGCATACGGCTGGTCGTCGAACAGCTGAATGGCGGCGCCGCAGTCCGGGGCTTCCCGCGTCTCGGTAATTGCCGAGACGTGATCAAACCCGAAATCCGTCGAGGTGCGCAGCTGCGCCTCGACCATTGCCCGGTGGTCCAGAGCGTAGCGCCCGTATCGCAGCCCCGCATGTCGTGCCGCGAACATCATCGTGATCGGCATGACGCCCGGGCGATCCACCGGCTCGTGATCCAGCGTGGAAAAAATCCTCTCGCGGCTGTTCATCGGACGCTCCCGATCCGTGCAGCCCTATATTACCCGGCAGGCGACTGCCAGGATACAACGATGTAGGCCGACCAAAGCCGGCGCGCAAGTCGAAGATGAAACTCGCCGCGCCCGGGCTACGATCGGGTTTGCCGCGCGGGTCCTCATCCTGCCCCAGTCCGTCGCGATGTCGGCAGCCGAGTGCGCGGCGGCCCGCCGCTTCGTCGAACGCGGCGGCACCCTGATCGCGGACTCCCGCACGGCCCCCATGGACGAACACTGCAAGATGCAGCCGCGCGGACAGCTCGACGACCTGTTCGGCGTGGGGCGCACCGACAGCGTGTTCGCTCCCGGACCCGCGCCGCTCACCGCGGCGGACGCGGCGGCACGCCCCCCGCAACTCGGGGTGGGGACCGCGGAACCGGGGATCCGGGTTCTGCCGGGCGCACGCGCCCTCTACCGCGACCGACGCGGGACGCCAGCCGTGATCGTCCGCAACCACGGCAAGGGGCGGACCATTTACCTGAACGCGCTGATCACGGACTATCACCGCAGCCGGCTCCGCCCGCCCGAGGGAGACGGTGATTCGCGAAGCGGGCCCTGCCTGGGGGCAACACAACAGCGCGCATCAAGATGCGCGTGAAGTTCAGGTCGTGCCCCGCACCCCCCCCATCACCGGTTGCCCGGCGGGCAATAGAGGATCAGGGCGTGATTGACGACGTCGCCGGCGTCAATCCGCACGCGGTAATCGGACGCTCTGTGGAGCCGCTCCGTGTGTTCCCTCCGCACGCCACCCGAGCGCCACACGTGGGTGATTTCCAGCGCACCCGGGCCGGGCCGGGCGCGGAGGCGGGCGGCGAGCCTGACGCTGTCCATCCCCATGTTCGCCAGCGTGTACCGGACATATAGCTTGTCGATGCCGGCCGGAATCGTGCTCACGGTCCTGTCCACCTCCGGCCAGCGGAGCACCTGTTGCACATCCTGCCCGTCACGCCGGGGCAGCGCGGCGCGGTACTCCCACAACGTAGCGAATGGCCCCGTCGGTGAGGTCGACCATGCGATGGCCGCCCGCCGGGCGGAGTCGGGCACGGCGGCACCGAGTTTTGTGCTTCTGGTCTCGGCGGTGAGCTTGTCGGGCGCCAGGCCGTTCCTGATGTCCAGGAAGCGCGCCCCTGCATCGAAGCCGGCCAGCGCGCCCGCCTCCGACCCAGCCAGGCAGAAAAGCACCTCTCCGGTGCGCCCTTCCGACGGCCAGAGTATGTCCTGCCCGTCTTCCGACACCCGACGCACGTCCGAGCGCCGCATCGCGACGCGGTCGATCTGTTCGAGACGGACCGGGATCGTGCGCCGGCGCTGGGGCGTGCCGGTGCGATACCGCAGATCGTTGTCCCCCGCCCTCAGTGCCGGCAGAGTCCTCGGGTTGTGTTGAAACCGGGCGGCTATCTCGACCCTCGTCAGACGCACCGCGTCGGCCGCGCCGGGGCCGAGCAGCCGAAGGCGAACCAGGAACCCGTATTCTCCCGTCACGGGCGTCAGGGCGCCGTGTGCGGAGCGCTGCCTGACAGGAAGTTTCGCCTCCCACTTGCCCCGGAAGGGTCCGCTCCGGGCTCCCATGGATTCCCACGACCGACCGGCGTCGGCTGAAACCGCCGCCTCCAGGCTATCGGCCTTGCCCGCCGCGAGGGCCTCGACCGTCAATCCGGCATCGATCAGGACCCAGGGGCTCGCAATCTCGAAAACGGCGGCTCCGGGCTCGTTGCCGCGTTCCCGGCTGAGGTAATCCCGGCCGGACCGGGGATCGGAGAGCCTCAGGTTCTGAACGCCGTCGTAGAAGGCGTTCGGGTCCGACAGTGCGGGCGTGTACTCGATGCGGCCCGTGGCCCAGCGGCGCGTATCTTTCTGGCTGCGCGGCCCGTCTTCGGTTCGGATCGAGTATTCCTTCACGGCCCTCGGAACCTCGGCCCATCGGCTGCCGTCGAAGGCAAAGGGCAGGTAAAAGAGCCCCGGCTCTTCGGGTTCGTAAAGGCGCGTGATCCGCTCGCCTGGCCGCAGCACGTAGTCCATGGAGTGGCCTTGCGGATAGCGGACATCGGCGTAGAGCCAGTTGTCGGATGTGGACGTGAACAGGTCGGCCAGGCCTCCGATTGCTCCTTCCCTGACGTCGGCCGGGTACCAGGGGGAATCCACTTGCGCGCTGTCCGCCTCCCTGGCCGACTTGAGCTTCCCAGTGAGGATCGCCCCGTCGCGCGCAATCTGGGTGACCGAGGCCACCGGGAGTTCTTTTGGGTCCCCCCGCCCGACTGTCGAATAACCCAGCATGTCCGAATCGTAGTAGTGGTACGCCCCGTCATAGAACACTTCCGTGACCGTGTGGCCGGTAAGAAACCACACGCGCGCATCTTCGAAGCCGCCCGCCTGGTAAACCGCCTGAAGGAGGGGGGCGATGTGATAGCACAGGCCGAAGCCATAGCTATTCAGCAGCTTCAGCGGATCGAGGACCTCCCCCGTGGGCTCCTCGTAAGCCCAACCGGCGATGTGATACCAGAAGCCCGGGGGAACGAAGCGACCGTCGGTCAAAAAAAAGCGCCAGATCGCCTCGGCCTTCTGTCTGGGGGTGGCCGCATCGGTCGCGCGGTAGATCCCCTCGGCGAGCGCCCGCAGGTCGGTGGTGTCGACCTGCCCCGCCAGGAGCACTTTGGGGGAGAACACCTGCGCCGGAAGGGACCCGGCCAACATAACGGTCACCACCGCGATGGAGATGCCCTTGGTCATTCGGCAGCTCCTGGTCAATCGAATCCTCGCCCCAAAAGCAGAAAACTGGCAACGCGGACGCTGAAGCCACGGGAAACAGCACATGTTGGTCTACTCCTGGAGGCCTTTGAGCAGGCCGGCATCGAGCCAGGCCAGCGCCTGGCGCGCATACAGGAACGACTGGTCGACTTCGAGCGCGCGGCGGAAGCTGCGCGCCGCCTCGGCCGGGTTGCCCTTGAAGGCCGCATAAATACCCGCGGTGTAGTTCGCGTGGGCGCGCAGCGCCCGGTTGCGGTCGCTCTTGCGCTGCTCGTTGACCGTGTCGAATTCACGGAAGAAATCAGCGGCCTGCTGCCGCTGGCCGGTTTTGTGGAGGGCGATGGCCCGGAACAGCCCTTCCGTCTCGACGTCGTCGTCCGACGTGGCCGCGGCCGCTTTCCAGGAGGCCTGCGCAGCCGACACATCTTCCCCCGCCTGTTCCAACAGCGCCTCGAACAGCAGCAGCCGGGAACTCGCAACCGAGGCGAAGTCATCGACCCCGAGGCTCGCCGGCGGCCGTGCCGCCGCCTGAATGTGGGCGAGCGCGCCGGCGGCGTTCTTCCTCTCGAACTCCTCGAGCGCCAGGGTCAGCCGGACGGCCCGGTACAGATGCAACAGCGCATAGGACTGGTGGGTCGCCTCGAAACTGCGCCCGGTCATCAGAGCCAGCGCCTGGGCCGGGTTCCCCGTCTGGGCCTCCAGCGACGCGAGCCTCTCAATCAGCGCATCGCTGCCGGGATTCCTTGCGAGCGAGCGGCGGAATGCGTCGCGGGCCGCTTCCGCATTGCCCATCCCGGCGTTGACGTTGGCCAGGACTATGGCCGTGGCCAGGTGTTCGGGCCGTGTTTCGAATGCCCGGGTCAGCAGCCGGAGCCCCTCGTCCCTCGTGCCCTCCAGGAGCAATGCCATGCCAAGGTCGCGCAGGGCGAAGAAGTGCTGCGGCGCGGCGGCCACGGCGCGGCGCCAGAGCTCAATCGCCTCGCCACGGCGCTCGCGGCTGTAGAGGAGGTCCGCAAGCAGGACCAGGGCGTTGGCATCCGCCGGGTCGGCCTGCACCGCGCTATTGAGGACATCGACGTCTTCAGACCGGAACGGAAAGATGTCGAGCCGGAGTTCCTGCGTGCGCACGGCGCCCCGCAGCGCAGCCGCGGCTTCGGTGTGACCCTGCGCTTCTTCGGCGAAGGCGGCGTAGTACAGGAGCAGCGGGTAGGGCGCGGCCTTTTCGACGCCTCGGCGGGCCACCCGCGCGGCCTCGGCCCAGCCGTGCAGCCTCATATACTCGGTCGCCAGCTCGAGGTACCCTTGCGGATGTCTCGCGCACGCCGCGTCCATCAGGAGCAGGGGCTGCTCCGGGCTTCCGGACGCGAAGGCCTGCTCGGCACGGGCGAACGCGTTGGTCGGATCGCCGCGCAGGATGTCTTCGCGCTCTCGTCCAGCCGCCCCCACCATTCCGGTCCTTCTCAGCACATAGGCGTTCGCCTGCCTTACGGACGGATCCGAGGGCGCAGTCGCGGCAGCCCGAGCCATCAGGGCAGCGGCGCCTTGCAGGTCAAGGTCGCGCAGGGCCAGCAGCCCGAGGCAGTACTCCCGGCGGTCGAACTTCGAAGACGACGGCAGGATGCGGTAGAAGTGCCTCTCGGCCTCGATACGCCGGCCGAGACCGGCGCTGATCAGCCCGAGGAAGTAATGAGCGTCACCGTTGGTCGGGTCCCGTTCGAGCACCTTTTCAAACTGCGGGGCGGCCGCCGCGTAGTCGAAGCGCTCCATGGCCAGCAGCCCGAGCCTCAGCAGCACCGGCGAAAACCGCGGGTCTTTCGCGAGCGCGGCACGGTAGGCTTCCAGGGCATCGGCGATCTGCCCGAACTTTTCCTGGCCCAACCCCTTCTGGTACAGCTCCTCCGCCTGCAGCGTCTCGACCGGCCCGAACTTGCGCGGGATCGAGTCGCTCGCGTAGGCGGCGTCGGGATGGGAACCGTCAGGCTGCACGAAGTAGTCGACAAGCGGCCGGCCTTCGGCTGAACGGATGCGGAGCTGAAGTAGCTGCCCCTGGCTGTCACCGCTCAAGGGAATCGATGCCCGGTAAGCCGCGCCTACCACCAGGTCCTGCTTTGCGGACCAGACCGTCTTGCCGCCGGCCAGCAGCTCGATCCCGGACTGGGGGAACGCCGCGGTTGCCGTCACCGCGAGCTTCGCACTCCCCGGCCTCTCCCGCGGGACCTCGAGCAGGACGGCCGCGTCGCGCGTCGCGGTCGTCAGGCCACCGAGCCCGCCGGCGCCAAACCAATACTCCGTCCAGCCATCGGTCCTGCCGGGGTCGATGAATTCGTAGTTCCCGTCCCAGATGAAGCGCCCGCTCTGGGTTTCCATGTACAGCCCGTCGTTGTCGGTGTAGACGGCCATGTGGCGCAGCGCCGTCTGGCCGGAGCCGAACGTCCACGTTTTCATGCCGCGCGCGAGCAGACGGTTGGTGTAACAGATCGTCCCGTAATCCGCCTCGTAGTCGTAGATCGACATGAAATTGTCGAAGATGTCCAGGCCGAAGACGCCGAGCATGTTCTTGTTGTTCTTGTTCCAGCTCATGTCGACGCCGTCGATGAACGGCCAGCTGTTCAGGACCGAGCTGTCGTGGCCGATGGTCCGGGTCATCGGGTAGACGAAGCGGCTTCCGGCGCTCACCGCCACCCCGGCGTTGGTCCAGAGCATGTAGCGGTTCGGGAGGAGGTTCTTGTTGTGCAGGCGGATCGTGGTTTCGATGTACGCGTGGCCCGGACGCAAGGTCACGACCAGCGAAATCTTGTCGCGAAAGAAGTGATCGATGTGCGAAAGCACGACCGACGCACCGCCGTCCTCGTGCCGCTCGAGAGCCCATGCCCACGGTTCGCCGGGCCACGTCAGCATGTGGGCGTCGAACGGGCCGTACAGTTCGAGGTTTCCGACCGGCCAGCCGCCCCGTTGATTGTAGCGTCCCGGCTTGATGACGGTCGTGTGATAGAAAATCTCCTTCCTGGCGACCTTGTCGTAGGCCGAGTAGATGCGGCCGCCAAACTCCGGAAGGCATTCCACCCGCAGGTACTCGTTTTCGAGCAACAGGGACTCATAGTCGACCGGCACCGGCTTCTTAGCCCGGGAATCCCAGTCGAGCATCGTGTAAGGGTAATGCCCCACGCTCTCGAGCAGCCCGAACAGGGGGGCCACGATCTCCGACCGGCCGAACGTGTACGTCGGGATGGTGTGCCGGGTCTGCTGGAACCGGACCGGTTCGGCCGCTCCAGCCCGGACGCACGCAAGCGCGAAAAGGAGCATTGCGGGACGATGGATTCTCATTCCTGCAAGTTTACGAGGTTTGCTCGCCGCCGAGGGCACGGAATTTGCGAAATTCTGGCCGGGTGCCAGCCTTTCTGATCCTTGGGGCCGCCTTTCTCATCCAATCCTGCGGAGGAAACTGTGACGCGACCATACCTGGCAGCCTTGTTACTGCTCCCCGCACTCATTGCCCTGTCCTGGGCGCAGGACGGTTCCCGGCAGGCGACCTCCCCCGCGCCGGCGGAGGCGGTGGCGGGGCCACTGTCCCCGGAAGAGATCATCCGGAGGTTCTCGGCGAAGGAGTCGGAGTTTTACGAGGCCTGGATGCAGTACACGTACCATCAGACCGCCGACGTGCAGGTCGTTTCTGTCAACGGCATGCCCACCCGGGAAAAAATGACCACCATTTCGGACATCGTCTTCAAAGACGACGGAACGCGGGAAGTCCAGGTCGTCCGGCGCGCGGGCAGCCTGCGCAGCGTGGTCTACACGATGCAGGATGAGGAGGTCATCAACAACCTCCAGCCGTTTGCGCTGACCGAGAAAGAACTGCCCCTGTACAATCTCGGGTTCCAGGGCAAAGAGAAGGTGGACGAACTGGACTGCTATGTGTTTTCGGTGAAACCGAAGTCCACCCAGGGAAACAGGATGTACTTCGAGGGCAAGATCTGGGTGGACGACAGGGACCTGCAGGTCGTGCGCACGGTGGGGACCCCCGTTCCGCAAAAGAAGAACAACCAGTTCCCTCAATTCGAGACGGTGCGGCAGATGATCGACAAGCGGTACTGGTTTCCCGTCTGGACCCACGCCGAAAGCGAACTGCACTTCCAGCGGGACAACGTGCACATCGAAGAAACCATCACGTACGCCGACTACAAACGCTTCGGCGCCCAAACCACCATCCAGTTCGGCCCATAGATGGGGGACGGACCCAGAAGAACCTTTGCGACACAGTAGCTTAGGAGAGAAAACCGGCCATAGAGAGGGCTTATATCGGCTTTGGGTGGCCGAAAATCGAAGATAAGGCTGCACCGGAACGGCGGAGAACCAGGGGTGAGTAATCAGACGCTAATCGCCCGAAATCGCCCTCGAAAATGAGAATAAGGCCCCTTTCCGAGGCCTAGAAACAAGCTAAATGCTGAGAACAAGTAAATTAGCGTGCTCCGTCCCGGAGTTCTATCGACAGGGATGTACAGCGCACGAGCCCGGGGGCGTCGAGGGTATAAGAGGCGATGTCGTCCCGGAAATCGGAGGCAAGGAGCGACTGCGAGTGTGCTTTGGCGCCGGCGGCATCCTGATAGCGGTAGATGACGCGGAGCGCGCCTCCTATGCATCTCGCGTCGCGCACCTTGAAGAGGATTCGGTTCTGGCCGGCGAAGATTTGGGGGA
Source organism: uncultured Acidobacteriota bacterium (assembly GCA_963773605.1). GTDB lineage: Bacteria > Acidobacteriota > UBA6911 > UBA6911 > UBA6911 > CAVZBT01. The sequence goes on along the minus strand of CAVZBT010000011.1, from coordinate 33,938 downwards.
TGGACATGATCCCATTTTCGAACTGCGCGGCAAGCCGGAATTGGGACAAGCCGGCGGGCCTTGTGCGGCCGCTGTTCGCTCCGACGGTCACGCGGACCTGAAAACGGTACACGCCGTGGATGCTGGGGTCCCTTCCGTTGAAGCGGGCGCGGCCGACGGAAACGGTGAATGCCCCCGGTCCGCGGTGGATCTCCTCCCACGATGACCAGGCATCCGGCTCGGAATCGTTCGTAGCCTTCGCACGCAGGACGCGGATCTCCAGTCGGAGCGCGTCTGCCTTGGTTCCGGCCAATTCGCCGGCAATAGACCCGTCCACCAGCACATACGGGCACTGGACGTCGAACGTAGCGCTCCCTCCTCCCGCCGGCCTGCGAGGCCTCAGGTGGGGAGGGCTGGGCATCTGGACCAGCGTCGAACCCTGGACCAGGAGATCGAGCGGTCTCCTAAGGTCGGGCTGATAGACGATGCGGCCCCATGCCTGCCCGAGCGTGCGGCCTCCAGCGACATCTTTGTTGTACCCCTCATCAGCCGGAACCTGTGACAGGTAAGGTTTGGCCCGGAGATAATTCGGGTCGTTGTGCGCCCAGTTGCCGTGGAGCATCGTTTCGGTCACGCGGTAGAAGCGGCCCAGAGCCAGGAAAGGCTCTTCCCGGTGCGAGTGACCGCCCGCCGGCACGTAAAACGCACGCGCACTTCCGTCCCAGAACCGCTCGATCGTCATGCCCCGGGCAAGGCAGAAATCCATCTCGTGAAGGCGGGTTCCCATCTCGTACTTGCCGTCGCCGAACACGCACTCGGGCTTGCCCCCGGCCTTGCGCCATTCCTCCTCCGAGCGGTAGTACGCCGGTTGCAGCAGAAGGGCCCGTTCCCACTCCTCGCCGAAGTACTCGAAGTAGGGTTGGCTGCGGTTCTTGTATTGCCGGTTCCGGAGGATATTCCCGTCGACCCCGACTTCCGCCCAGTCAAGGATCTTCGCGTCCGGCGCATCCCGCTCGACGAGGTAGTAGCCGTAGCGCGGGTCGAATGCCGCATACCGGCCGTCCAGCCGGAGGCGGTACATCGTGTGGAAGCCTCCGTTCGCATGCATCACGCAGACACGCTCCGCCGTCGCCCGGTCCTGCTTGTACTCCGACCAGGCGGCCTCGGCGATGCGGCTGCTGGTATCGCAATAGCCCCAACCGTAAACAAACAGGTTCTTGTGGGCGTCGAGCACGTATTGTTCTTTGCCGTACTCTCCTTCAAACGCCTGAATCATGCCGCCCGTGGCCATCCGGGAGAAGAGTCGCAGCCACCGGAAGAACGCCTTGGCCTGGGCCGTCTCGGGAGCGTTTTCGAGGCCCTCCAGCCGCATGACATCGTGGATCCATGTAGCGAGGCTTGTGCATTCCGGCCACCGTTCGCTCACAACCAGCGGGCCCCGAACCGGCTGTGGCAGGGCGGGACGGGCAGTCCAGACGGCAGAGACCAGTGCGAGTATTCCACACAACCCGAGTCTTGTGCGAGGGCGCATAACCTCTGTTCCTCTCTACTACGGGGTCGCGTCTATTAGAGCTCGGGCGGAGAGCGCGGGCCCGGAACCCGTCCTGCTATTCTTATCAGACAACCTTTTTGCGGCCAAACTCAAAAGTCGAGACCTGACCCCCTTTTGGTATATTCGTGCAGACGAGCGTTCTTGCCGGCAATCAGGGCTCGAGGATCGGAGGCGGACTATGGCTGAGGGTGGTTCTCGCGTCCTTGAGATTGACCTGGAGACCCGTTTCGGACGCCTCACGGGAAGCCTGGCGGTTCCGTCGGGGGGCCTGCGTCTGCCGGAATTAGCGTGGAACGTTATGGGGCTCGACGACAGGCTGATTGCTCTTGCGGCTGCATCCGAGGCCAGACACGGCCGGCAGATCTCATGCCGCAGGGGTTGCGGCGCCTGTTGCCGGCAAGCGGTTCCTCTGTCGCCGCCCGAGGCGTGGATGCTCCGGGACCTCGTTGTATCGATGCCGCTGGAACGTCGAGCGGCCGTTCTGGAGCGCTTTGCGCGCGCCAAAGAGCGCCTCGAGCGCGAGGGTTTTGGGCAACGCTCGTTGACTTCGGCCGCATCGATGGACCAGGTGCAGCAACTGGGACTCGACTATCTGCGGCTCGGGCTGCCCTGCCCGTTCCTGGAGGACGAGTCCTGCTCCATCCACCCGTACAGGCCCTCCGCCTGCAGGGAGTACCTGGTGACGTCCCCGGCTTCGTTCTGCAGCGATCCCGGCGCCCACCCGGTCCAGACCGGTGCCTCTGGCAGCGAGTCTCACCGAAGCCCTATCGCGGCTTGCCGCCGCCGTCGTGGGCGGAGAACCGCGTGTAGTGCCATTAGTCACGGCCCTGGATTGGGCCGAGGAACACAAGCAGGGGGGCCAGGTGCACTATGATGCGGTCGCCCTTATGGCTCTGCTGGTTCAGATTCTGACTGGTGCGGGAAGCCCATTCAGACGGCTTGTGCCGCGGGAGGGATGAAGCCCGCCCGCACTTGATCTTTCGAGTAAGACTCGTCGTGGGGGAGGAGAACCTCGACGCACGGGCGAAGCGGCCTTGCTTGAGCGTGGGTGCGTGGATTATCTTCGTCTTTTCCCGGAGGTGAGCGGGTGAAATCGACCGTGCGGGCGATCGTAGCTTTTGTCGCGCTGTGCCTGCCCCTGAGCGCGGTAGAGGTGCCGCTCACCGTCAGGGAAACCAAGGGCGTGGCACGAAGCGGAAACCCGGTCAACTCGGGGGTGCCGCTGCCGAAAGGGGCGGTCAAAGACGTCGGCGAACTGCGTCTGGTGGACGCGAGGGGCAACATGGTGCAGGCCAGCATCGCGCCCCGCAGTCGATGGCTCGAGGACGGCTCGCTCCAATGGGTGACCGTGCATTTCACCGTCGGCGTCGGAGCTGGGGGCACCCGGCAATACCGCTTGATCACCTCCGGGGCGACCCCGCCTGCGACCTCCCTCGAGATCAAAGAAGGGCCCGGCACAATCACGGTCACGACGGGTCCGGCGAAATTCGTGATCCCGACCGATCGCCTGGCGCCATTCCGCCAGGTTTACCTGCGCCGGGATCTCTCGAGGGATTTCGGCGAGTCGGACGCGCGGCTGGCGCAACCCGCGACGGTCGTTCTCGCAGCCCGCAACGGCGAGTCGCGAGTCGTGCCTCGCCCCGGCATCAAGGACGAGTTCAAGTCGGAACTGGTGAACCTCGGGGAGCCGTTCAGGCAAACCGCGGCCATCCGCTCGTCGGAGGTCGAAGAGAGGGGCCCGGGCCGTGCGGTCGTGGCGCTGAAAGGCACGTTCTCCACGCCAGATGCGATGTCCCTCGATTTCACGGCGCGCCTGTATTTCTACAGCGGTTCTCCGCTCGCGCAACTGACTCTCAGCGTGGCGAACCGGCAAATGGACAGCATGGCCCGGTTCGTCGGAATCGAACGGTTGGCGGTTGAGATTCCACTGACGGGCGCCCGGGGCGCGTCTGTGGCCCTGTCCAGAGAAGGTGGGGCCTACGAGACGAAGCTCGGCACAAATCCGGTCAGCCTGATCCAAACGGCACGCGACCGGATGAGCATCGTCGCCGCAGATGGCACGACCACGCACGGCTCGCAGTCGGACGGGTGGGTGCAGTTGCGCTGCGCCACCGGGACCCTGACTGCCGGCACGCGTTGGTTCTGGGAGGTCCACCCGGCAGCCCTCACCGTCGCGTCGAACGGCACCGTCGCGCTGGAACTCAAGCCGGCCGGCACCGACCGCGTCGACCTCTACACCGCGGGCGCGAAAACTCATTTCCTGTTCTTCCACTTTGCGCCGCCCGGCGCGCCGGAACCCGCGGCCATTGCGGCCGGGACCACACACCCGCTCGTGGCGGCAGCCTCTCCCGACTGGTACTGCCAGGGAACACGTGCCATGGGCGACTTGTATTCCGCCAACCCGAGTCTGTACGCGCCGGAGTACCGCGATCTCGTGGCCCGCTACCAGCTCCAGGTGGACGCGAGCCTGAACCGCGTCGTTTCCAGCCGGCCGCGCCCCGGCTGGAAGGTGGACGAGTATGGGTGGCTGAATTTCGGCAGCGGGCTGCATCACTCGCGCTATGTCCGGGAAAATGCGGCGGAGAGCTGGTGGGACGGAAACTATTACGATTTCCCGCACGCCGCGATCCTCAATTATCTCCGGACCGGGGACCTGATCAATCTCACGACGGCCGAAGAGGCCGGGCTCCATCTCGCGGACCTGGACATATGCCATTCGTTCCCAGGTTACCCGGACCGCGCCGGATCCCCGCGCAGCGGCCCGGTCGTGGGGCATTTCCGGAATTACGCGGGCGGCCAGAACTATCAGGGGCACGACTCCTTCACGTTCTACAAGAACGAGAGCCTGTACGAACTGTATTACCTCACCGGGGAGCGGTGGTACCACGAGGTCGGCCTCATGTCTTCTGACTTCGCCATGGCTTTCTGGGGCAGAGGGGCACTGCGCAACCTGGCGCACGGCATCTGGGGAGTCCTCAGTGCTTACCGCGACACGCACCAGCGGAAGTACCTGGACCGCGCGAAGTTTTTCGTCGACCAGTGGGGCAAGCCGTGGCAGGACCGGAACCAGGGGAGTTTCAACGACCAGGAATGGATGTATGGGCTGGCATTCGAGGCGTACGACAAGTACTACCGCCTGACCGGGGACACGGGTACGGCGGCCTATCTCGTGAAAGCGCTCAACGCGCTGATCCGGGAGTTCTGGAAGCCCGAAGGGGGTACCGGCGACTTGTACGGCATCAACCTGATCGGGTACGGCCTCGGATACGAATACACGGGGGATGTGGAGTATTTCAAGAAAGGCTTGCGGCTGCTTGAGCGGTTGGCGCAGCCCGGAGGCGAAGGAGACCGCGTGAAGACATTCGCCCAGAATTTCCGGGCTTCGCCCTATTTCCTGAAGTATCTCACGGCGGGTTACCGGCGATAGCGCAGGTTGACCGACATCGCGGCCGCGGAGAAAAGACATGAACTTGCCTGTCAGCACCATTGTCGTTGTTCTGGCGGTTTCAATGTTCGGGATGGCGGCGCCGGCGCCCGAAGACCTTGTGGGCGGCCTGAGGTCGCTCGGGTACAGCCTCGTCCCCGCGGCCAGGAAAGTGCATCTGACGGGGCGGGAGACCTCCGTCGATTCGAGCTGGGGAGTGGATTCTCAGGTCGCTCCGGGCGACATCGCCTTGAGGCGCCTGAAAGACGGGGCAGCTGAGCTGGCAGACTTGAAGCTCGCAGGAGGCGGGCAGGGGCGCATTGTCCTTCGGGTTATGCCGGGGAAGGTGAAGGAAGCTCCGGCGGCGACGTCCAAAGAGGCCTACGCCCTGAGCATCGCACCCCAGCGCATCGAAATCACCGGGAACGGTAGTCCGGGGCTGCTCCACGGAGTGCAGAGCCTGCTGCAGCTCCTCCGTCCGGCCAATGGCGGCGCCTGCCGGCTGCCGGAAACGGAGATTGAGGATTGGCCCGCGCTGCCGCTCCGCTTCATTCACTGGGACACCAAGCATCACCAGGACCGGCCGGAAACGCTGAAACGGTTCATCGACTGGGCGTCGTTCTTCAAAGCGAACGCCATCGGGTTTGAGATCGAAGACAAGTATGAGTTCCCGCGGCATCCCGTGGTGGGCGCACCGGGGGCCTTTACCAGGGCGCAGGTGCAGGATCTCACGCGCTATGCGCTGGAACGCCACATCCAGCTCGTGCCGCAGATTCAGGCCCCTGCGCACATGGCCTACGTGCTGAAGCACGACGAATTCAAACATCTCCGGGCGGACGGGAACAACTACCAGGCCTCGATGTGCGACGAGGAGGCCATCTCGCTGATCCAGGATCTCTACCAGGATCTGATCGACGCCACCCCCGGGGTGGAGTACTTCCACGTTTCTACCGACGAGGTCTACTTCGCCGGGATTTCCGCGAAGTGCCGGGAGAAGCGCCCGTACAATGAGAAAAACCGCAGCCTGACTTGGGTAGAGTACGTCAACCGGATGCACAAGTGGCTCGCCGACCGGGGGCGGAAGATGCTCTGCTGGGTGGAATACCCGCTGCTGGAGGAGCATCTCAAGCTTCTCCCAAGAGGGCTCATCAACGGTGTCGCCGTACTGGACCGCGGTAGCGCTTGGAACAAGGGACTCAGGGATGCCGGGGTGCCGTCGCTGATCTACAGCGCGCAGCAGGGTTCCGAGCTGCTTTTCCCCAATTATTTCTTTTCGGAACTCCTTGACGACGGCCGCCCGGTGCAGGGCCACCTGGCCGAGCCCGGCAGAGTCGTTCCCCGGATTCTGCGCGAGGCTCCCAATGAACTCATCGGGACATATGCCGCGGCGTGGGACGATTCCGGCCTGCACAACGAGACGTTCTGGCTGGGTTGGGTCATGGTCAGCCAGTATGGCTGGTCGCCGGACAAGCCGCGGCCAGAGCAGGTGATTGCCGACTTCATGGATGTCTTCTACGGTCCCGGAAACCAGGACCTCGTCGAGGTCTACCGAACCCTGATGGAAGGGGCGCGATTCTACGAGTCGAGCCTGGATCGCGTGCCGGCTACGCGCCTGAAACCAACGTACGGGAGTTGGGCCGGCCCCGGACGGGACACGACCCGGATCGACCTGCGGATCGAGCCGCCGCCGCTCCCCTTCGCCTACGATGAAACGCTGGTGGTCGGGCGTAGTTTCTCCCGCCGCTACGCGCATGTTCTGGCGCAGCTGCCGGAGATGCGGCGGCGGCTGGATCAGACGACGGCGGCGCTGCAAGGGAAGCTTGGGGTCGTCGTGCGGAATCGGTACAACATCGAGGTCCTGCTGTCGATCGCGCAGTTCGAGCGGCACTGGGTCACGGTGGTTGTCGCGTTGAAGGATGCCGAAGACCTGATGATCCAGGCGGCCGATGCACAAAGGCAGGACCGGCCCAATGACGTCGTCGCGCTGCTGTCTCAGGCGCGCGGCCGCGTAGAGGATTGTCTCTCGGACCGGAAGGCGATGTGGGAGGGCCTGACGGCCACCTGGGAGAAGAGCCGGTACCCCAAAGGCATGTCGGCGGGGGGCCGAAGCTTCGTCCATGTCTTGGACGACCTGAAAGACCACAGGGCCGACCGGCGCCCCGGCCTGGACTTCATGCTCGAACCTCTCGAGAACAGCAACCTCGAGTCCTGGTCCGCCTCCTTGTCCCAGTTCATCCAACACTTCGCCCGCGCCCGAAGGGACGGACCCAGCGAAGCTTTTCCTCGACAGTAGCTTAGGAGAAAGAACCGATCCAGAATGGGGCCTTATTTCGGCTTTTTAGGGCGGAAAATCCAAAATAAGCTCTGTGGCCCGGAGCGGCGGGGAACGAAGGTCGAGCAGGCGTGCGCTAATCGCAGAATTTGCCCTCGAAGAATGAGAATAAGGCCCCTTTTCAGGCCTGCAACTAACGTTAGATATAATATCTACAAAGGATTAGCGTGGTCCGTCCCCGCGGAAGACCAGCAACTGGCTGAGGGCCTCGTCCTCGCCCAGGACGATGTATCGGCCGTCCTCCGAGGCTGCGACCGTTCCGATGCGGAACCCGCGCCACCAGATGCCCTGCTCGAGGCCCGGCGCGACCATCATGAACCGGGGATTGCCCAGATCGACGAAACCGGCAGCCGGATCATATGAGAACAGGTGGGCATAGCCTGGCGGTGCGCCGCCCACCCCGTAGAGCTTCCCGTCGGCGCCGAATGCCAGCCCCGTGATGCGCGGCATCATGACCGGCTTGCCCAGATTCGTGACCCTCCCCGAAGCGGGATCGAGACGAAACAGCTGCCCATCCCCCGCGTTGCCGCCGTACAGAGTCCCGTCCGGCGCCACAGCCCACGCATCCGCCCGACCGAGCGGGAGCCTCCCCCAAACTTGTGGCAGCCCGTCGGACGGCACACTGATCTTGCGCACCGCGGGATCGAAGCAGAAAACCTTCGAGATCGGCATACTTCCCCACACGCGGCCGCCGCGGTCGACCACGAGCCGCCGGCTCAGGATCTCGCGTGGGCCCACAGCATAGTCGTGGGCGAACGCCAGGGTCCGCCGCGCAATCGCCGTCTCGTCATAGACCTGCGTGCTGCCCGTAGCGAGGTCGCGCACGAAGAAATTCCCGGACGGGTAACTGATTCCGTACAGGGCCTTCGCGGACGGGTCCGAGGCAAGCGCGAACACCCCCTCGCTTTCAACCGCGGCGCCGAGGTCGCGGACCTCAATCCCGCTATCGTCAACCCGGACTTCCAGCAGGTGACCGCTCGCCCCCGGAGTATCCGGCATGGTCCCCGCATACAAAACGCCCCCGGCGCCCCGGCCGAACCCGCTGCAGATCTCGCGCTGCCCCGGGATGATCGTACCCAGGTCGAGCACCGCCTCCATGCGGCGATTCGACAGCGACACGGCAAACAGAAACGGACTCGCCCCGGCTACCGCGGACGTGCCCCCGACCGCACGGTGCCCCACTACTTCAAGGGAAGCGATCGCGTTGCGGTACATCGGGAGACGCGGGTGAGGGCTATTCTCGAGCGAGACCTCCACCGCAAAACTTCCCGGGGGCGTGAAGAACGTGTACTCCGCTCCGGAGCGGGAGGGAGCGAACAGGCAGACCACAAGAACTCCGCAAAGAGCGGCCCGTCTCATCGGATCGCCTTTCCTGGATTTAGAATGATCATAAAGGGCCGGCTCGCGCCCGACTCACCCCTCTGCTCAGCTCCCCGGTCGTCGCGCCGTCCGGCGAAATAGATGTTGCCCCGACCGTCTTTCACGTCCGATCCCGTTACCTCGCTGATGACGTCCATCGCATAGGTCAGGACAACTTTCTTCGTACGTCGGGCCGGATCGAATTCCATCAGCGCGATCCTCCCGCCCGGCACGGCATACATACCGTGCCCGCCCAGGAAGTAGTACAGCTTGCCGTTGACGCCCAGGGCGAGATTCGGACAGTAGTATTTCCAGGGGGGCGACTGCGGCCCGTCGAAGATTCCGCCGAGGTCCTCCACGCTCCCAATCCCCTCGCGCTGCGGGTGAAACGCGAGCATCTTAGCCCCGTAGGTGATGAGGTAGATCACGCCGCTCCGTTGATCCGAGGCATACGCGGTCACCCCGGTGACGATGTATTCCCCCGGGGTCCCCGGAAAGGCAGGGAGGCTATCGCGCGCGAACAGCAGTCTCCCGGAAGCCTGCTCGTATTTAACGAGCCGCTGGCGCCAGTCCACGTAGTACGCGTTCCCCCAGCGGTCGCTGAACATCACCCTGGGCACATGATCGCTGCCGAGCCGGCCGAGATCGCGGATATCGTTTCTTGCCGGGTCGTACACCAGGAAGTGAACCTGCGGATAGGAAATAGCACAGATGCGGCCGCTTTTGCGGTCGACCGCCAGGTCCTTGATGCTCTCGTACTGCAGGCCGACGCCGAGGTTGGTGAGGCTGTGCGCCGCCGGGTTCCACTTCATGAAGAAACCGCCGCTGTACCCCTGCGGATGCTCCATCAGGTACTCTTCGCGGCTCTCGCCCCCGTCCGTGGCGAAGAACATCTCGCCCGCCGGCCCCTCCACGATCTGGCTGTGCACCTTCCCCTGCCACTGGTAATCCCGCAGGTGCGCCAGGGCGGGAATGAACCCGCACAGCCGCATCCGGCCGGCCCTCGTGTCGTACTCGAACAACCCGACACGGTCTCGGTGGTTGGTGACGCCGATGAAGACCTTGGAGTGGACCGAACTGAACCCGATGGAGCCCCAGGTGGAATGGGCATCGGGAAAATCCGGGTACTCGACGAACCGGACGTTCTTCGCGGTCAGTTCCGCCGGAAGGCCACGGACGCCCCCGAGCAGCACAATCGAGCAGACCAGCAACAGCCGTCGCCACCCCATGATCCGCCTTTCCTCGGAAGATCCTTCGAGTCCCTGGAGCCTTCGTGGTGGGTTTTCGGCTCACCTCGAAGACTCGAAGCACTCGAAGAATCTCCAAATGTCAGGTCGCTGTTTTCTCTCCTACTTCCGACAATTCGAGGTCCTTGGTTTCCGGGCTGAACAGGAGGCTGACAAAGGTCATCAGCGCCCCCACCGTGAGCACAAGCGAAGGGGAGAGCCACATGTCCTGCCCTTCGATACTCTGGATGAAGGGGACATTGTGCGCCCACCAGACGTATACGCTGAACCATGCGCCGAGCAGCGCACCCGAAGAGTACCCGAGCCCGACCCCAACGGCGCGGCGCTTGGTCGGAAAACGTTCCGCCAGGTACGCCGGGATTATGCCCCAGGCAAGCTTGAGCATGGCGGCCATGGTTGTCCCGAGGATTGCGAGCGGGATATTGCGGGCCACCGCCGCGTTATAAAGGACGAAGTACACCGGGATCCCGAAAACCACCAGGAAGCCGCAATACCATAGGGTGAGGGACTTTCGCCCGGTAAAGTCCGACAACCATCCGTAGAGGTTGTAGCCGAGGAATGCCATAAACAGCGCGAACCCGTAAATCAGGCTGTAGGTGGTGGTGTCGAAGCCGCGACCGCCCAGCGTGAGAATGTTCGGAAGGAAACCGTACACCGAGTAGTCCGCGAGAAACAGTCCTGTCATGAACACGAAGACCTGCAGGAAAACCCACAGCGCGGGGGGCTTGAACAGGTTGAGCAACGGCGCGCGCTCGATCGCACCGTCCCTTCGAGCCTTTTCGAACTCCGGGGATTCCGGCAACGCCTTCCGGATGTACAAGGCCAGGAACACCGGCACGACCCCGGTCGCAAACACGATGCGCCACCCGTATGCCAGCATCCCCTGGTCGCCGAGCCGGTGCGAGATCAAGGCGAACACAAACGAAGCGAATACGTATCCCAGGGGGAAACCGGACTGGATGAACCCGCCGATGGCGCCGCGCTTGTTCCTGGGTGCGTGCTCGATGGCGAAGGTGTGCCCAACGGCATACTCCCCGCCGAAGAAGCACCCCATCACAAACCGGAGGACGCAGAAGGCGACATAGGCCCAGTTACCCACCTGGTCGTAGGTCGGCAGGAACGCGGAAACGAAGGACATGACACCGACGCCGCCGATCGTCACGATCAGGAGGATACGGCGGCCGAGCCTGTCGGCAAAATGCCCGAAGATGGCCGACCCCACCGGCCGGGCCGCCATGGTGATCGAATAGCTGAGGACAATCGTGATGTACCGCCACGCTTCGCTGCCCGAAGGCGATGAAAAGACCTTCACCAGGATCGGGGCCATCACCAGGACGAGCGCCATGTCGTATGCGTCGAGCATGAAGCCCAGGAACTGCGAACCCATGGCCAGCTTCGTATGCCTGCCAAGGCTTTCCTGGCGAGCCGTGACCATACCCGTGCCGTCCTTTCCCGACGTTGAAGCGAGGGCGGGCGCGCGCCGGCGCCGCCCGGTAGTTTCTGTCCGAACTCCAGCAGGTTTTCAGGCGGTGTCGAGCCGCCGCGCCAGCCGTGGCCAGCGGTCTTATTCCGTGCGGAGCGCGATCATCGGGTCGACCCGGGCCGCGCGCCGGGCGGGCAGGAACCCCGCCAGAACCGCGACGACGATCAGAAAAAGCGTCGCCGTCGTGACCGCCCACGGGTCCGCCGCTTCGAGACCGAAAAGGCGGCTCGAAACCAGCCGCGTCGCCGCAAGCGCCACCGGTATCCCGAGCGCGATCCCGAGCCCGACCATCACGACACTCTCCCGCAGCACCAGGCGCAGCACGTCTGCGGAGCTGGCGCCAAGCGCCATGCGCAGTCCGAGCTCGCTCGTGCGGCGGGCGACGCTGTACGACATGACACCATACAGACCGGTACAGGCGAGCACCAGGGCCAGCACCCCGAAGAAACCGGACAGCTTGGCGATCAGCCGCTCCTCGATGAGCGACCGGTCGACGAGCCCGTCGAGCGTGTCGACCCTGACGAGCGGCAGGGTCGGATCGACGGCGCGGAGCTCGCGCCGGACCGATCCACCAACCTGCTGCGGATCGCCCGAGGTCCGCAGCTCGAAGTTCACCGTGCTGATCGCTTCGATCGGCTGGTGCATCGGGACATAGAACCGCCGGATGGCACCCCACCGCAGGCTGTGGTCCTTGACGTTGGCCGCCACCCCCACGATCTCCAAACCGGCCCGCTGACCGGGCAGCCAGAAGATCTGCTTGCCGACCGGGCTTGCCCCCTGGAAGTAGAACCGCGCAAATGCCTCGTTGACGATCGCCGTCCTGGGCGCCCCCGCGGCATCCTGCGCCGTGAAGTCGCGACCGAGCAGGAGCGGAATCCCGACCGTGGCGAAGTAACCGGGCCCCACGTGGTCGAAGCGCGCCACCTCGGGTTTCCCCGCCGCGCCGTACCCTTCCACCATTATGGGCCCGGCCGACTCCGGGCCGCTGAACAGGCCGTTTTCGGAAAACGTCACGCCGCGCACGCCCGGGAGGGCCGCAAAACGCTTCTGCAGCTCGTCCAGGAGCCGGGAGATCTCGGCCCCCCGGTATCCGCCGGTCACGGGGTCCACCCGGACAATCAGCAGATTCTCGCGCGCATACCCGAGATCGACCCCGCGGAGCTTCTGCAGGCTGCGCACAAAAAGCGTCGCCCCGACGAGCAGCACCAGCGACAGCGCCACCTGAGCCACCACCAGCGCCTTGCGCAGGCGCAACCGGCCCGGCGCGCCGCCCGCGCCGCCCGCGCCGCGCGCCGTGTCTTTCAGCGACGAGATCACATCGACCCGCGCCGCCTGGAAGGCCGGCGCAAGACCGAACAGCATCCCGGTCAGGACCGTCACCGCCGCGGTGAATGCCAGGACGCGCAGGTCCGGGCGGAATTGGATCGCAATCGGGTGGGTCGTAAACGCCCCGACGAGCGACACCAGCGTCGCGCTGCCCCAGGCCGCAAAGAGCAGACCCGCGACCCCTCCCGAGACGGAGATCAGAAGGCTCTCGGTCAGCAACTGCCGCACCAGCCGCGGGCGGCCGGCGCCGAGCGCCATCCGGACGGCGATTTCCCTCCCCCGCGCGCTCGCGCGGGCCAGCAGCAGACTGGCCACGTTGGCACAGGCGATCAGGAGCACCGCCGCCACCACCCCCATCAGGATAAACAGAGGTTCGGAGAATTCCCGCAGGGAGCTGACCGAGTTCTTGCCGTACTCCTCGCGGGGCAGGCCGCTTCCCGCAGGCAGGATTTCCACGCGCAGCTGGCGAATGGCGTTCCGATGCTCATCCGTTATTCTCGACCCGAGCTCGTCGGTGACCAATTGGTGGAGGAGCACCTCCATGCCCGCTTGCGCCCGGGTGTAGGCGATGCCGGGCCTCAATCGCCCGAGCACCCGCACCCACCCCACGTTCCGGCGCTCCAGCCATTCCCTGCCCGGCATCAGTGACGCCTGCATCATCATGGGCACGTAGAAATCGGGGGCGTCACCGACCGTCTCGCCCGTGAAGGAAGGCGACATTACACCGACGATCTCGAACGCGCTGCCCGCGGGTCCCAGCCGGCGGCCCTCCGGGCCTTCGCCCCCGGACATCGACGCGCCCCAAACCAGGCGCCCGGGCCCCAGGTGCAGCGTCTTGCCAACGATGGACGGGTCTCCGTCGAGACTGCGCCTCCAGAAGCCGTAGCTGATCGCCGCGACCGCAGGCGAACCCGGGACCTTGTCGTCTTCGGGGGAGAGAACCCGCCCGATCAGCGCGCGGGCCCCCATCATCCGGAAATAGCTCCCCGACACGAGACGGCCGGAGAGCCGCTCCGTTTCCCCGCCGGACGACTCGCCCAGAAGCGGCACCTGGTCGATGGCGGCGACCGCCGCCATTTCCGTGAACACCTCGTTGCGGTCTCGGAACTGCTCGTAGCGCGGATAGGGGAACTGCCGGTTGGCCACCCGCACGAGCCGCTCCGGCTCGGGTATGGGGAGCGGCCGGAACAGCAGCGTGTCGATCAGGCTGAAGATGGCCGTGTTGGCGCCGATGCCGAGCGCCAGCGAGAAAACGGCGATGCCGCTAAAACCGGGGCTCCTGAGGAGCCCCCGGAATGCATAGCGCAGGTCCTGCACCAGTGTATCCATGGCAAACCCCGGGGCGTTGAGAACGTACACACACGATCCGCTCGGATGGCCCCCTACTATACACCCGAATCCCGGGCTGATCTTCTCTTTTGTTCCCTTTTCTTCCCTTGCGTTTAAACCTCGAAGGAGCGTAGGATCGGGCGTCGGCCCCAAAACCCACAACACACAGGAGTCATACGATGAACCGAAGGCAACTACTGATGCTTCCCGGACTGGCATTCTTGACGCGCCGGGGTTCGGCTGGAACCCAGCAAGCCGGCGCCGCCGCGGCGCCCGATGCGGGGCAGGTCCTGCCGGACCAGCTTCTGCTGAAGGATTACCGCCCCAAGTCGGTCTACAAGATCCCGGTGAGCAACATCGTGAAGGCGAAGTTCCCCATCGTGGACGTGCACCATCACGCCCGCGGCAAGACGCCCCAGGACATCGACACGATGGTGAAGATGATGGACAAGGTCGGCGTGGAAAAGACCGTCTGTTTCAGCGGAACAGGCGAGGCCTTCGACGCGACCTACAAGTTGTACTCGAAGTATCCCAGCCGTTTTGATGTCTGGTGCGGATTCAACATGGCCGGCGTCGACCAGCCTGGCTTCGGGCCCAACACCGTCAAGGAGCTGGAGCGGTGTCACAAGGTGGGCGCCGTCGGCGTCGGCGAAATCACCGACAAGGGGTGGGGCATTGGCGGCAGGCTGTCGGCGCCGCCGAACTGGCAGGGAACCCGCCCTGCAGGCGGGGGCGGCTCGGGGCCCCAGCAGGGCCCCCCGATCCAGGGACTACACCCGGACGACCCGAAGATGGATCCGATTTGGCAGAAGTGTGCCGAACTGGGGATGCCGATCAACCTGCATATGTCCGACCCCTACTGGTCCTACCTGCCGCAGGACAAGCACAACGACGGGCTGATGAACGGTTTTAGCTGGCGCCTGGATAACAAGCCGGGCCTTATGGGCCACAATGAGCTCATCCAGTCGCTGGACAAGGCGCTGCAGCGACACCCGAAGACGGTCTTCATCTGCTGCCACCTGGCGAACCTGGATTATGACCTGACGCGCCTCAGTGGGATGCTCGACCGGCACCCGAACATGTACGCCGACATTTCGGCCCGCTTTGCCGAAACCGCGCCCATCCCGCGTTTTGCCGGACAGTTCCTGAAGAAGTACGCGAACCGCGTGACCTACGGCACCGACATGCCCTACACGCAGGACGTGTTTACGACCACGTTCCGGATCATGGAGTCGCTTGACGAGCACTTCTATGCCCAGGACGTCTTTTTCAACTTCAACTACCACTGGCCGCTGCACGGGATGGGTCTGCCCGACGACGTGCTCAAGAAGATCTATCACGACACGGCGACGAACGCCTTCAAGCAGGCCCGCGGCAACGCCAAGGCCTAGCGCCGGATCTTCGGGCCTTCGGGTCTTTGAGGTGGCTGATTCTGTCGAACTTCATCTCCAGACTCGAAGGCCCAAGACTCAAGAGCTGATATAACCCCTTTCCCTTAGCCACTTGCGTTAGTGCCGCCTTTGCGTCATATTGAGGATGGAACGAAAGGGGGGATATCCTGCTATGCGCAAAGTATCCTTATTGACGGCCTTGTTTTCGTTGGCAGTGCTGGCTCTTCCCTTCCCCGGATTCTCCCAGTACACACGGCGTGATGTCGCCGACATCGCGCGCGACGTGTCCAACCTGGCGCAGAACGCCTGGAACAGCGTGCAGGGAGATCTGAACAGGCGCGACTCCGTGGGAATGCGCGGAGCCGAAGGGATGCAGTTGTATCTCGCGTTGAGCGGCTTCGCCCAGAGCTCACGGGTCTATTCGGATCTGGCGGCCCGCCCGCGGAACGACACTGTCCTGGGAGGTGGGGCACGCTACCTGGTGGATCAGGCCCGCGCCATCGACCAGCTGATGGACCAGGGCTCGGCGGTCGACCAGCTGCGCAGCGACTGGGGCAATGTTCAGGGTGCCCTGGTGCGTCTCTCCGACCTCTACAGTCTGAATTACACGACGAGCAGGAGCACCCGGTGGAACCCGAACCGCGACCGCCGCATGGGAAGCTCTGCAGCCTACAGTACCGGAACCTTCCGGTGGAGGGGCCGGGTCGACGGTTCCGACTACATCAACCTCCAGGGCAACCGGGTCACCATAGACCACCTCGAGGCGAACCCGATTCCGAATGCCTCCTTCACCCTGCCGCGGGCTCTTCCCCGGGCCAACGTGCAGGTCCGGCTCAACAAGATTCGCGGCCGGGGGGCTGTGGAACTCGTCGAGCAGCCGACGTCGTTTAACGACTTTACCGCCATCGTCCTGATCGACGACCCGGACGGGGGCGCGGACGATTACGAGTTCGAACTCGTCTGGTAGAGACCCCGGCGCGCCGGCGGTTACAACCGAATCAGCACCCCGGCGCGCCGGTTGCGCCGAGCGGCGAGTTGACGGCTGACCGCTCTACCAACGCCACGAGAGCCCTCCCAGCACAACCAGGGCGAGCATCACCAGCGCGGAAAGAACGATGCTGGCCAACAGTGTGCGAACCGGCGAATTCACGCGGTGCCCGCAGGCCCTGCACATGAGATCGATTGCGTGGATTTCACCGGAGCAGTAGTGACATCTGCGGATCGTTCCGAAAAGCATGGACCACCGTTATGAAAAAGACAGGAGGCCCCTCAGGCCGGGCCGGTTAAACCGTGCGGGGGAGTGTCAGCGAGGGGGAAGGCGGGATCAATCACAGGAATGGTAGCACGCCGGCGGGGACCAGGATAAGCGGGAATGTGAAACCTGCTGGAGGCGTTTGCAGTTGACGGGAGACCTCTGTAACATTTCAGCAGCAATCCCGACGGGAGGTCTTGTTATGCGTATGGTGCGTTTCAGTATTCCGGCATTGTTATTGGTTCTGGCATCATTTTTGACCGCGCAGTCCAAAACGGCCCCCGCCGGACACTGGGAGGGGAATATCAAGGTGCCGTCGGGCGACCTGAAGGTCGTGGTGGACCTCGACCGAGACGCAAAGGGCAACTGGATCGGGGACATCGACCTGCCGGACCAGGGGGTGAAAGACCTGCCCGTGCGCGACCTGTCGGTAACCGGCGACACGGTGACCTTCGCGCTTCCCGCCGGACCGGGCGATCCGAAGTTCAACGGGAAGCTGTCGGCTGAAGGCACCGCGCTCTCGGGGGACTTTTCCCAGAACGGCGGCTCGGTTCCCTTCTCGCTGACCCGGACCGGCGAGGCCAAGGTCGTGGTGCCCGCCTCGAGCCCGTCGCTGCCGGAGAAATTCGTGGGGGTCTGGGAAGGCAAAATCGAAACGCCAGGGGGCTCGCTGCGGATCGTGTTCCATTTCGAGAACAAAGACGGGGCCGCGGTGGGCAGCATCGACAGCCCCGACCAGGGCGCCTCGGGAATCCCGATCAGCCGCATGACGGTGGACGGGAATGCCATCCAGGTGGGCGTGCAGATCATCTCCGGGGAATACAAGGGCAAGCTCAGCGATGACGGCAAGACCATTTCAGGCGACTGGTCCCAGGGGAGCGCAACCCTCACGCTCGTGCTTGCGAAAAAGTAAGCCGGGGGGCTTTCGTTGCCTTCCGCGGCAGGTAGTTGCATTTGTCGTCCCCGACGGCGGTAGAATGGTCGCGTGCGCATCCTCGTGGTTGAAGACGACAAGAAAGTGGCGGGTTTCATCGAGCAGGGACTGAGGCAGGAGAGCCACGCGGTCGACGTGGTGAACGACGGCGAGACGGCGGCTTACCAGGCCGACAGCTTCTCCTACGACCTGGTCATCCTGGACCTGATGCTGCCGCGCCTCCCCGGCCTGCAGGTTCTTCAGCGCATCCGCGCGAAGAACCCGGTATTGCCGGTCCTCATCTTGACCGCGAAGAGCGACCTGCAGGACAAGGTCGCCGGTCTCGACAGCGGCGCGGACGATTACCTGATCAAACCATTCGCCTACGCTGAACTTTCCGCGCGCGTCCGGGCGCTGCTCCGCCGTTCCACCAAAGAGGACGTCAAGCTCCGCGTCGCCGACCTCGAAATGGACACGTCGACCCGGGCCGTGAGACGGAACGGCCGGCGCATCGATTTGAAACCCAAGGAGTACGCGCTGCTGGAGTTTCTGCTCAGGAACGCTCATGCTCCCGTGACCCGCAACATGATCATCGAGCACGTGTGGGACATCCACTTCGACGCGATCAGCAACGTCGTCGACGTGCACATCAACTGGCTGCGCAACAAAATCGACAGGGGATTCTCGCCCACGCTTATCCATACGTTGCGGGGTGTGGGCTATATCCTGACGGACTCGCGCCCGTGAAACCACTCAAGCTCCGCACGAGGCTGACCGTGTTTTACGGCGCGGTCTTCGCGGTGCTGCTCGCCTCGGCAAGCGCGTTCTTCTATCGCTTCCTGGTGTACCAGACCGACAACGACCTGCGCCAGGAACTGATTGAGCGCGCGGCCGCCCTGCGCGGCTACTTGCGCATCGAAGGGGG
This sequence comes from uncultured Acidobacteriota bacterium, assembly GCA_963773605.1. Classification (GTDB taxonomy): domain Bacteria; phylum Acidobacteriota; class UBA6911; order UBA6911; family UBA6911; genus CAVZBT01. Next base: position 15,426 of record CAVZBT010000011.1, on the reverse strand, counting down.
GCGGGCGACGCTCGTCTATGACACCCGGGACCCGGAAGAGGCTTTCTTCATCGGCAACGCCACCCGGTATTACCAGGTCTACGACGCCGACACGGGGGAGATCGCTGCCTGCTCGCCGCAGCTGGAGGCCCTCGGATTCCAGTACACCCCCGACGAGGTGAAGGAGGTCGCGCACGGCCCGGAGTTCACCGGCCTGGACACCGAGCAGGTGGACCTGCTGCTCCACAACGACATCGTGCGTTCCCCGGACGGCCGCTCCTACCTGCTGCAGGTCGGAGCCCCCCTGGGTCCCCGGGACGCGGTCCTGAGCAGGCTGCTCGGATCCATCGTCTGGACGCTCCCGTCCGGAATCGCGCTCGCGCTTCTGTCCGGGTGGTGGGTGTCGGGCAGGGTGCTGCGCCCCCTGGCCTCGCTCAGCACCGCCGCCCGGGACATGAGCATCGCGCAATTGCACCGGCGGCTGCCATTGACGGGCGCGGAGGACGAACTCGACCGGCTCGCGGAAGCCTTCAACGAGATGTTCGGACGGCTCGAACTGGCCGTGCAGCAAATGAAGGATTTCACCGCCAGCATCTCGCACGAACTGCGGACCCCGCTGACCGTGTTGAGGGGCGAGGCGGAAATCGCCCTGGCCAAGGCGAGCACCGACGGCGATTACCGGCAGACGCTCGAAAGCCAGCTCGAGGAGTTCGCCAAGCTCTCGCGGCTCATCGACCAGATGCTCACCCTGGCCCGCGCCGAGGCCGGCCAGATACCCCTGCGGCGCGACACCGTGAACCTCTCGGCATTGGCGCGCTCTCTGGCCGACCTCATGGAACCGCTGGCGGCCAACAAATCCATCGCTTTGACGGCAGAGCCGGGCCCCGACGTTTTCGTCTCCGGCGACCCCGGCTGGCTGGAGCGCGCCATCCTCAACCTGTTCGACAACGCCATAAAATACACGGGGGCAGGGGGCCGGATCGACGTGCAGGTTCGCCGCGCGCCACTGGAGGCGCTGCTCGAGGTCCGTGACACCGGCACCGGGATCACCCCGGAAGCGCTCCCCCACATCTTCGAGCGCTTTTACCGCGGCGACCCGTCACGATCCAAGGAAACCGACGGAGCCGGGCTTGGCCTTAGCCTCGTGGAATGGATCGTCAAACATCACCGCGGACGCATCACGGTCGAGAGCCGCCCCGGCCAGGGCACCACCATGCGCATCGCGCTGCCCGTCGCCGACACCTTCACCCCTGCTCAAACATTAAATACAAAATAATTCCGCGTTAATCCTGGCTTAAGCCTCCTCCTGCTAGCCTTTCGTCAGCAAAACGCAGTCACGCGGTGTGGCTGGAAACCGATAACGGAAAAACAGGAGAGAACACATGAAGAAACTAACGGCTTTGATGACGGGGCTGATGCTCCTCCTTGCGATGGCGGCGTTCGCGCAAGGGACGAAACCAACCGGAACCAAGGTACACAAGGCGAAGGCCGAGGTCACCCGCCAGGCCAGCGGGACGATCACGTCCGCCGATGCCAACACCCTCGTGCTCACCCACAAGGTCAACGGTAAGGAGGCGCAGACCACCTTCGTCCTGAATGACCAGACCCGAAAACAGGGCGAGCTGCGCTCCGGGGAAAAGGCGACCGTGCATTACAGGGAGGAAGGCGGCCAGAACGTGGCGACCATGGTCAAGGCAAAGGCCGGCACGATGAGCGCCAGCACCACTAAAACCCACAAGAAATAACAACTCTTGCCTCGGTGGATACGGCGCGGCCGTCTCAGGCCGCGCCGAGTTGTCCGCCAGTAGCGATCAGAGCCTTCAGCAACAATCCCGCACGTTATACCGATCTCGACCGTCGCCCGCCTCGGATCGACCTTCAGGCACCCCTTGTGCACCATGGCCGCGCGCCCGCTATGCAAACCATACTTTTACATTGTGACAACTAACATTATCACCAGGGTATTTGTTTTTTGTTGCGGGTGCGGGTAGGAAGCATTAAGTTCGCAGTGCCGAGATTCGAAGTCATCGATCAACAATCCGTGGGGTGAAACGATGAAGCGACGGGATTTCCTGAAGTCATCATCTCTGGCGGGCACGGCCGCGCTGTCCACCGCGCTCGGACAGCAGGCTCTGGCGCAACAGGATCAACGGGAGTTTTACGAACTTCGGACGTACGAGATGCAGACCGGCAACCGGAAAGGGGTCCTGAACGACTACCTCGCCAAGGCTGCGATACCCGCCTGGAACCGGCTGGGGATAAAGCCGGTCGGCATCTTCAACGTGGTCTCGGGCAGCAACGCTTTGCTGCTCTATACCCTTATACCCTATCCAAGCATGGACGCGCTGTTGTCCGCGCCATCGAGAATGGCGGCGGATGCCGAATACCAGAAAGCCGCCGCGGACTACCTGGGGGCAACGATCGACAACCCGGCCTACACGCGGCAAGAGAGCTGCCTGCTGCGGGCGTTCACGAACGTGCCGCGGGTCCGGGTGCCGGCGGAGGCGGCCGGCAACAAGCCGCGCATCTTTGAGTTGCGCACCTACGAAAGCCACAGTGAGTCGGCGGCGCTGAAGAAGATCGAGATGTTCAACGAAGGCGGGGAAATCGCGCTGTTTGACCGCATCGGGCTGCGGCCGGTGTTTTTCGGCCAGACCCTGATCGGCAGGCGGCAGCCGAATCTGGTCTACATGACCGTCCACCAGGACATGGCGGCCCGCGAGAAGGTCTGGGAAGACTTCCGCAACGCGCCGGGCTGGAAGAAGCTCAGTGCGGACCCTGCCTTCGCGAACACCGTGTCGGCGACGACGATCGTCTTCCTGCGCCCCGCGCCCTATTCACAGATATAGCCCATCTGTCTGATATCCAGCCGCCGCATATCGCGGAGCGAGTGGTGCCGCAACCAGTGGGAATCGAGACACCTCGACGGCGCCCCGTGTGGCGCATCCTGGTCTCGGCGGGGTGGCGGCTGCACTTCGGCATGGTGTTCGGCCCGGGCCCGAAGCGGCCTGCGAGCGCGGCGCCCTCGAGCCCATGAAGTGAGGGGGGTCCAGCCCACGGAGGTTACTTGATGCCGTCTTCCCAGGAGCACGCCGTCATTTCGAAAGTGACGTGGCGGCTGATCCCGTTTCTTTTCCTCTGCTATATCATCGCCTACATCGATCGCATCAACGTCGGGTTCGCGGGGCTGCAGCTGCAGAAGGCGTTTGGCGTCGACGCGGCCCGCTACTACGAGATCTATGGCTGGGGCGCGGGGATGTTCTTTCTCGGGTACTTCATCTTCGAGGTGCCCAGCAATCTTATCCTCCACCGCGTCGGCGCCCGGCTCTGGATCGCGCGCATCATGATCGTCTGGGGCGTGATCTCCTCGGCCATGATGTTTGTCAAGAGCCCCGAGGGGTTCTACGCAATGCGCTTCCTCCTGGGGGTCGCGGAGGCCGGGTTCTTCCCCGGCGTGATCCTGTACCTGACCTTCTGGTTCCCGGCACGGGAACGCGCGCGCACGGTCGCCCTGTTCGCCACCGCCGGCACGCTCGCGGGATTCTTCAACTCTCCGATCTCGGGCAAACTCCTGCAGCTCGACGGGGTGTTCGGCTGGGCCGGCTGGCAGTGGCTTTTTCTGATCGAGGGCATCCCCGCCGTGCTGGTCGGCATCGTCGTGTTCTTCCTGCTCCCCGACAACCCGGGCCAGGCGAAGTGGCTGACGGAATCGGACAAGGAGTGGATCCGCGCCGAGCTGGCGCGCGACGAGGCCGGGGCGGGGCCGGGCCAGCAGCACCGTTTGCGCGACGTCTTCACCAGCGGCCGGGTGTGGCTGCTGTGCGTGCTCTATTTCCTGCTCAACGTCGCGACCTACGGCTTCGAGATGTGGTTGCCCCAGATCATCCGCGGGTCCTCTGCAATGGGCAACGTCCAGGTGGGGTTCCTGAACGCGATCCCCTACCTGGTGGCCACCGTCTGCATGGTGCTCGCGGGGCGCCATTCGGACCGCACCGGGGAGCGCCGCTGGCACGTGGCCGCGGCGGCGTTCGCGGCGGCCGCCGGCTTCGCCGCCAGTACCCTCACCGGCAACCCGATTCTCGGCCTGGCAGCGCTCGCCATCGCCTTCGCCGGGATCAAAGCGGTGCTGGGGCCGTTCTGGGTCCTCGCCACGGAGTTCCTGAGCGGCGCCGCCGCCGCCGGCGGCATCGCATGGATCAACTCGGTGGGCAATCTCGGCGGCTTCGTCGGCCCGACGGTCGTGGGCCAGATAAAGAAAACCACCGACAGCTACACCGGCGCTATGATAACCCTCGCCGGCGCGCTGGTGCTCCTCGGCTTCCTGGCCCTCAGGCTGGGCAGCAGAGAAACCGCCCGCCCGCCCGCCGGCGAGGCCGAAACAGTCCGTTTTGCGGACCCGAAACCCATCCGTGACAAGGAGAGACTACCGTGACCTACGTGCCGGCGGAGAACCGATACGACCGGATGACCTACAAACGCTGCGGCCGGAGCGGCCTGAAGCTCCCCCTCATTTCCCTTGGCCTGTGGCACAACTGGGGCGCCGTGGAACCGCTCGAGAACGGCCGGGCGATGCTGCGCCGCGCCTTCGACCTGGGGATTACCCATTTCGATCTCGCCAACAATTACGGCCCCCCCTACGGATCGGCGGAGGAGAGTTTCGGCCGGATCTTCAAAAAGGACTTCGCCCCGCTCCGCGACGAGCTTGTCATCTCCTCCAAAGCCGGGTGGGACATGTGGCCCGGGCCTTACGGCGATTGGGGCTCGCGCAAGTACCTGATCGCCAGCCTCGACCAGAGCCTCAAGCGCATGGGGCTGGATTACGTGGACATTTTCTACCACCACCGCCCGGACCCGGAGACTCCGCTCGAAGAGACGATGGGGGCGCTCGATTTTGCCGTGCGCAGCGGCCGCGCCCTCTATGTCGGGATCTCGCAATACCCGCCGGAGCGCACCCGGCGAGGCGGCGCGCATCCTGCGCAGCCTCGGCACCCCCTGCCTCATCCACCAGCCGCGCTACAGCATGTTCGACCGCTGGATCGAAAACGGGCTGCTCGGCGTGCTCGACGACGAGGGCATCGGCTGCATCGTGTTCTCGCCCCTGGCGCAGGGCCTGCTGACCAACAAGTACCTCAACGGCATACCGGCCGATTCGCGCGCGGGCAAACCGTACGGCTACCTCGACGGCGAGGACGTCACCGAGGAGGCGCTATCCCGGATACGCCGGCTGAATGCGCTCGCCGAACGGCGCGGCCAGTCCCTCGCCCAGATGGCGGTCGCCTGGGTCCTGCGCCACCCGGGGGTGACGTCGGCCCTGATCGGTGCCAGCAGGGCCAGCCAGATCGACGAGATCGTGGCGGTCCCCCAACGGGCGGGTTTCACGGCCGAAGAACTGGAACAGATCGACAAGACGCTGGCGTAAAGACTCTTGTGTGGAGATGAGATGAGAAGGTCGGTTGGCCTCTCGATCAAGGTGTGCTATTAAGCTCAACCTTGAAGTTTTAACCTTCTGAGAAAGGAAGAAAGGCCAACCGACATGAAGAAGACTACCAAGGTTCGAACGACAAAGGGAAGCGTTAAGGGAACTGAGATCAAGCAGGCCGAGGGAACTTCAAAGCTGTTGCGATCGAGTGTGGCGAGACTGCTGCAAAAGCTCGGGGACTCGGCGAAAGCGGGCAAGTGCGGGGTTGGGGGCACGGCGTATTACATCGGGCTGGACCTGGGTGATCGACAGACCCACTACTGCATTCTGGACGAAAGCGGGGAGATAGCGGCAGCGGGGCAGCTGGCCACGACAGCGGAGGAGTTCGAGGCGTACTTCCGCTTGATCCCGAAGTCGCGGTTGGCGATGGAAGTCGGGACCCATTCGCCCTGGCTGGACGCGTTATTGAAGGAACTGGGTCATGAAGTTTATGTCGCCAACGTTCGGAAGATGGAGGGGGGCAAGAAGCGGCGACGCCGGAAGAACGACAAAGTAGATGCCCAGAGGCTGGCCCGGCTGGTGAAGGCGGATCCGAGACTGCTGTACCCGATTCAACACCGGGGGGCGAAAGCACGGCAGGGGCTGATGTTTTTGCGGTTGCGCGACGCGCTGGTGAGCTCGCGGACGAAGCTGATCACGTGCATACGGGGGTCGGTGAAGTCGGCGGGGCAGCGGTTGCCCAGCTGCTCCGCCGAGGTTTTTCACAAACGGGTGCGGGAGCGGGTACCGGAGGAACTTCGGGAGGCACTGGCTCCGATGTTTGAGCAGATCGGGAAAATGACGGAGCAGATCCAGGAGTACGACAAGCAGGTAGAGCGGCTGTGCGCGGAGGCCTATCCGGAAACGCAACTGTGCCGGCAGGTGAAGGGGGTCGGGGCGGTGACGTCGTTAGCGTACGTGCTGACGCTGGAAAACCCGGCACGATTTGCCAAGAGCCGGGACGTGGGGGCCTACCTCGGGCTGGTGCCGCAGCAGTACGATTCCGGAGACAGCACGCCGCAACTGCGGATCACGAAAACGGGCGACCGGATGCTGCGGCGTCTGCTGGTGGGGAGCGCCCAGTACATTCTGGGACCGTTCGGGGAGGACTGCGACCTGCGGCGATACGGGCTCAAACTCGCAGCCCGGGGCGGGAAGAACGCCAAGAAGCGGGCCGTCGTGGCTGTGGCGCGGAAGCTGGGAGTGCTGTTGCATCGGCTCTGGGCCACAGCCGAGGTCTACGAACCGTTGCGCAACAGTAAGCGCCTGGAACTGGTAGAAGCCGCGGCGGCGCACTGAGCTGCTGACCGGCTTGAGGAAGCCGCACGATTGTGAATTGACGCATTGCTGCCGAGGGGGAACACAGAGCTGATCACCACCGATCCCGAACATGGTGACTGCGACGCCGCACAGGCAGGGGCAACCCTGAGACCGATGTGGAGATAGCAGCACCAAAATTGACGGACCCCAGAATGCACCGAGCTCACAAGAAAGCTCACACAGAGTGCGAATGGAAGCATGGGCAATCGGACGGGCGGGAAATAGGCTCGAACATACCCGGCGGAAGCGATCGACAACCACAGGAGTGCGAACCAGCCGGCGGCCCCGGCCGTGCTTCCTCGAGCGATGGTTACGACACGTGCAGGCAAGCTGAAGGCCCGAGCAGGGAGTGCGCCAACCAAAAAGCGGGTTGGCACACTCCCTGCAGGGGCCTTATCGCCGCCCTTGGAAAAGCGGGATGGGAGAGGAGGTTGGGCGCGGGGCACCTGTAAGAGAGGCTGTACACGGGACTGTTGTGCAGATCACCGACAGCCCCGCCTCCGGAAGGGCGGGCGTTGCCCGCCAAATCGGAGAATCCCGCCACGTCGGGATTGATTGACAATACTGACCTTCTCATGGAAGTGCGGCGGCTCGACGCCGCTTTGGGTGGCGGCGCCGGGCGCCGCCACTATCCGGGTCCGACCGTGCCTTCGTGTCTTCCGCCGAAGATGCGTATAAAGTCCAGGCGAGCTGCGCACTCCAGGTTGCACTGTGTCACGACGCCGCGGTTCCCGCGGTGAAGGGCGGCGTCGAGCCGCCGCACTCCAAATCGCGCTGTTTCACTACGGCTGAGGAAACACGACACTGGAGCGTGGTGTTACGGAACAAAGCACGGCAGGAGGGGTTACCTGGGCTTGGCGGCCCCGACGACACCGCACCCGATGCGGCCCCCCGCGTTGCCAACGGGCTGCCCGAAATCGTCCGGCTTGGCGTGGACAATTACGCCGCGGCCAAGGATTGGCGCGGCGGTACCGTCTATCGAGACACCCTGGATCGTGATCTCGTAATGGGCCTTGCCGTTCGCGTCGGCCTCGATGTTGCCGAGGTCGCCCGAGTGCTTCATGTTCATCTGGTCGTCGGGTCTGCCGTGGTGCTTGGTGCTTTCCGCATCATAGTGGCTGCCGGCGCTCGTCGCGTCCGGGGCGCTGCAATCTCCGAACTCGTGCACGTGGAAGCCGTGCTTCGCGTTCGGGGTCAGTCCTTCGAGGTCCGCGACCACCCGGATCCCGCTTCCCGTGTCGGTGAACCGTACCGTTCCTTTGCAGCTGCTGCCCGAGGCCGGGCTGATCACCGCAATCGCCTCCTTGAGGCTCCCCGCCTGCGGCACGGCGGCACCCGCGCAGGCGAGCGCCAACGCAAGGCCAAGACTTCCGAACGCAATTCTTATTTTCATAGAGTCTCCACTCAGCAAGCTTGTACAGGCAAGTGTACCAGATCGTGTGAGTGTCGTGCGGCGGGCAAAAAAGGCAGTCGCTCGCAACGACTGCCTCGGTTGGACTCCGGCGGGGCCGGTTAGATTTTGATGCGGTGGTCGTCTTTTGGGCAGATCCAATACATGCCGCCCGGCATCTCGCGGTACTTCATGACCTTGGTAGCGACCATCGAGGTGCCACATTGCGGACACATGTGCTCGTAACGATGCCCTTTGTCGCCCATGCTCGCGCGGGCCGTCTTCGAAAGTTTCTCCGCCATGCTCTCATCCTCCCTTCTCAGGATTGCATACTGCAAAAAGAGACAAAAACTGGTAATTTTACGCGTACCGGCGCGCCCGTCAAGTTATTTCGGGCCGTTGACCGATTCACATACTCAAAGGCTCGAGACTGATGCTTTTCCTACAGGGGGTGACCCCCCGGACGTTGTGCGGCGCGATTCCGGGCCTCCCTTTGGAGGAAGCCCGCCGCATCGTCGGGGCCGTGCACCGGTACGATCACCTGCCGGCCGCGGTGCGGGGGGTCAGGCGCATCACCCTCGACCGGGTGCGCGCCTCGGCTACGCTCCCGGGCCTCGCCGTACGGGAAACGCGCGTCAGCCGCCTCGACCCCTTCGTGAAATACTCCCTGGAGGCGCCGGACGGGGTGGTGGTGGAATCGGTCCGGATCCCGCTCGAGAAACCCGGCGGTTTTCTGTCTGCGCCAGTTCCCAGGCCGGGTGCGGGTTGCGCTGCGCGTTCTGCGCGACCGGGCGGCTCGGCCTGGCGCGAAACCTCGAGGCATGGGAAATCGTGGAGCAGATCCGCGTCGTGCGGCGCACGCTTGATCCCTCGCTGCGCCAGCGCATCCACGGCGTGGTGTTCCAAGGGATGGGAGAGCCACTGGCCAACGTCGAAAACGTGATCGAGGCGATCCGGGTGGCCTGCGAGCCGAGCGGCCCCGCTATTGACGGCCGGGCCATCACGATCTGCACGGCGGGACTGCCGTCCGGCATTCGCCGGATCGCACGGGAAGTGCCCAAGGTCCGGCTGGCCATCTCGATTGCGAGCCCGCGCCAGTCGGTGCGGTCCAGCCTTATGCCCATCGACCATGCCCACCCTCTGCCGGAGGTGCTCGAGGCGGCCGCCGAGCACGCGTCGGCGACCCGGATGGCCCCGATGTGGGCGGTCACGCTGCTTGACGGCGTCAACGATTCGGAAGAGGACGCGAAAGCCCTGGCGGGGCTGGCGTGTGACTTCCGCGCCAGAACGGGTCTGCGGCCCCGCATCAGCATCATCGAGTACAATCCCAGCGCTCCGGGCGCGGCCGACGCGTTCGCCCGCTCGCCCGGGCAGACGGAAGCAGCCTATCGGGCGGTTCTCAGCGCCCACGGCTTCCCGTCCCACAAGCGCTACAGCGGCGGGGCCGACATTCAGGCCGCGTGCGGCCAGTTGGCCGGGCGGGCGCAGCGGGACTGAGAGCGCATCCCTCAAGGTGCGTCGTCGATCTCGACCGCCTCGCCGGTGCGCGCCAGCAGCAGGTACGCGGCGGTCACCCTCACGCCCAACTCGCGCAGCGCGGCCCTGTACGCCAGGATCTGCGCCCTGTAGCGTTCGGCAAAGAGCCGTGACCCGCCGGGCGTCTCTTTATCGGTCTTGTAGTCCACCAGGACCCATCCGCCCTCTTCCTGGAAGAGGAGGTCGATCTTTCCCTCCTCGACCCCGGCGACCCCGGCGGCGCCGGGAACCTGCCGGACGAAAGGAAGTTCGCGCCAGACTGCGCGCCCGGCCGAGGCCGCCTGCCGGGCCCGTTCGATTAGGGGCGAGGCCAGTGTATTGCGCACGAGCTCTTCTATGGCATCCACACCCGCGCCATCGATATGGTGGCGCCGGGCCGCATCGCCGGCCCATGCTCTGGCTCCGGACCACCGGCCGAAGTCCGCCGCTTCCATCGCCTCGTGATAGGCCACGCCGAAGCGGAGGGCACGTGCGCGCGCGTCGTCGGGCACATACCCCGCAGCCCGGGCTTCTCCAAGCGCTCCGCCGGCGGCCTTCACGGGCATGGCCGCCGGCGTCTCCGAACGGAGTCTCGCAAGCTCGGCGCTCTCGCGCCGCAGGGCCAAGACCCAGTCCCCCGTGCCGTCTTCCGCCCCGGGGGGTCGACGGCACGCGCAACGCATCGATGCGGTGGCCGTCTATGAAGCGCGCCAGGCTCTCGTCCCGGCAGGCCCGTTCGGACAGGAATTGCGCCAGGGGCCTCAGCCGCGTCGAGTCGAAATCGGCGGACCAGGCGTCGGAGGTGCGGTCGTACTTCCCGCGGTGATGCGTCGACAGCACCGAGGTGATCCCGGGCGCGCGTCAGCGCCACATAGAAAGCAGGCGGATCAATTCCTCATCCTCGCGCTTCTCTTCCTCTTCCTTGAGATAGCGCCATCCGGGGCCCTCGATCCCTGCAAACCTGATCGCGAATATTTTCCGGCGATGCGCGTCCGCCAGAAAGTCAGACGTCCGGCGCAGGCGATCTCCGCCAAGCCCTGCCAGCAGTACGATCGGGAAGTCGAGCCCCTTGGCCTTATGAATCGAGAGGATCCGCACGGCGTTTCCCGTTTCCTCCATCACGCGGCTTTCCCCCTCGGCGATACCATCCTGGTGCATCGTGAGAAGGGTGTCGACGGCCTCGGAAAAAGTCATCCGTTCCTGAAGCCAGCGCAGGGTGCGCCCCAATTTATTCAGGTTGGCAATGGACTGGAACCCGCGGACCGCCAGCACTTCCCGGGCGCCGGTACCCTGCAACAGGCGCTCGAAGGTCTCCGACGGGGGGCGCCTGAGCCGGCCTTCATGCAGCTCCCGCAGGACGGCGAACGGGCGGCACAGGGGGGAACCTTCCGCCGCAGCGATGCGGTAATCCAACGACACGCCGGCCACGCGCGCGCGCAGCAGGTCCTCGTCCGAAATCCCGAAGAAGATGGAGCGCAGCGCCCCGTAAAGCGCGACCTCGTCGTTGGGGTTCGACACAGCCCGGAGCAAGGTCAGGGCCGAAGACACCTCCGACCGCGCATAGTAAAACTTGCCCCCTTCCAGCACGTAGGGGATGGAGGAGTCTCTCAGCTGCTCTTCGAGCGCATCGACATGGGTAAGGGCGGGGAGAAGGATGGCGATATCGCGAAACTCCGGCGGCCGCCGGCGGCCCGGAAGTCCACGTGCTTCCTCGACCCACCACGATCCGTCCTGGTCGCCTTTAATCTGCGCGATCAGCTTCGCCAACCGCGCGGCCTCGACATCGACGTGGCCCCTGCCGGAACCCGACAGGGCGCCCTCTTCGGTGCGGTCTCCCAGGAGCCGGATCGAAGGCGCCGCCGGTTCGACTTGTCGTGCGGCGCCGCCGAACCGCAGATAGTCCCCCTGGTAAGCGCCGTCCCCGCTCTGCGCCATGACCCCGGTGAACGCCTCGTCCGCAAAGTGGAGGATCGAAGGAACGGACCGGAAATTGGTCGTAATCTCGACGCGCTCCAGGCCGAGTGCGTCACACCTGCGGACCACATCGAGGTAGGTTTCGACGTCGGCGCCGCGGAACCGGTAGATCGACTGTTTCGGGTCCCCGACGACAAACAACCGTCCCGGCCCCGGTTTCAGTCGTGCCGGATCCGTCTCGGCGAGGTCCGGGACGCAAGCAGCAGGACGATCTCCAACTGGGTCGGGTCGGTGTCCTGGAACTCGTCGACCAGGAGAGTCTTGAACCGCTCCTGGAATTCCCGGCGCGCGGCCACGCTCCGGACCAGCAAGTTGCGCGCGGCCTCGAGCTGGTCGTCGAAGTCGACGACGGCTTCGGCCTGTTTCCGTCGCTGCCAGACCGGAATGAAATCGGCGTGGAGCCACCGAACGACGGTGTCTACGAGTCGCTGGAGTTCGTATTGGCGGAACTCGCACGCGAACTCGGCGACCCTGCGGATGAGGTCCTGCACCTGGCGCACGGTACAGGCCCCGCCGGACCAGGAATCCGCCCTACCGGACTTGCCCGGCTTGCACGGGGGGGCGTACTCCAAGGGGCCCTCCAGCCACGCGATCGTGTCCGCCAGCCGCAAGAGCAATCTGTCGTCCGGCCGTGTGGCGCGGCAGCGCAAGGTCTGAGCCTCGCCCAGCATCCTTGCCCTTGTGCGCTGGGCGTCCTCCTCCGAAACCGGGGGAACCAGCTCCAGGCGGGCAACCAGGGGCGCGTGGAGTCTCAGGCTGGCGGCGATCGACTTCAGTCCTTCGAGGGTGAAGCCGCCCCGGAGGGCGGTCTCGATCGGCCCCCGGCGCGCCACCAGGACGTCGCGGATCCACTCTTCCCAGAGCCCGTCGAAGAGAAACCCGCTCTGGACCTCGTCCAGCGCGGTGAACTGCGGATCGAGACCCGCCTCGATGGGCCGCTGTTTCAGCAGCGAGACGGCAAGCGCATGGAAGGTCGAGATCGCCGCGGATTCGAGATCGTACAGAGCCTGTTGCGCCATGGAGCGGGTAGCCTCGTCCCGGGTCGCATTCTCGAACTCCTGCCGCAGCCGGATCTTCATCTCGCCGGCGGCTCTTTCCGTAAAGGTGATGGCGCAGATGTCCGAGAGCCTCAACGGCGGTCCCGCGGGGCCCTGATGGAGCACCAGGTGGAGGATACGGTCGACCAGCATCCGGGTCTTGCCCGTTCCCGCCGAGGCCTCCACGATAAACGAGCGCCGCGTCTCGCGGACCACCCTGTCGCGCTGCGGCTGGTCGGGGATCATGCACCCTCCCACGGCTCGTCGATGTCCACGAGCTTCTGGAACTCGCGCACTGCAGGGTCCTGCGATTTGAGCTCCGCCCGGCGCGCGACATCTTTGCCGCACACGGGCAGGTAACCGCAGTGCAGGCAATGATCCTTCTGCACGGCGCCGCCGGTACGCGCGAAAAAAGCGCCGTGTACGATGCCGTCGCCGACGATCTCCAGGGTGTCGCCGAGCCGGTCGACTCCGGCCCGTAACATCCCGTCGTCGAAGGAACACGCGACTACGGCGCCGTCCTGCGATTGGAGGTGGAGGTACTCCCCGGATATTTCCTCCAGTCCGGGATAGTCGCGCTGCAGCGTCCTCCGGTACACGGCGATCTGGATCTTCTCGCCGCACATGAGCACCGGCCGCTTCCGGCTCTTCATCGTTTTCGACAGGCGGCCCGTTTTGTAGTCGATTACGCGCGCCCGTCTGCCGTCATCGGAGAGGTCGACGCGGTCGATCTTGCCCCGGAACTCGAAGGTGTACCGGCCGGCCTGGAAGTCCAAACGCGGGGCCTGGCGGCCTGGCCGGGCACTTGACCGAACGCACGCTCCAGCAGTCGGGGCACAAGCCCGCTCTCCTCCCTTTCCCGCTCGAAAATCAACCACTCGCGCAGGATCTGGTCCACCCGCTCCTGCTCGAGTTCCCACAACAGATCGGGCATGCCGGGCGGGCGCACGTCGTCCAGGGCCCGCCGGGAGAGCTCGAGGAGTTCCGTCTCCAGCTTCGCCAGCGCGTCGGTAAACAGTCGGCGCCCTGCCAGGCCACGTACGAAATCCTCGAGAACGGCATGGACTTGGGAACCCCGAACCATGGGATCGAGGGCCCGTGCACGGTCGGCTCCTCCCAGGGCTCGATCCCGACGACCCGTTTCAGGTAAAAAAGATACGGGCACCGGACGTAGTCCTCCAAGCGGGTGGCCGAAACCTGCCCCGCAGACGGTCCTATCCTCGCGCCGACCCAACGGGTCAGATCGGGATCGAGAATCCGCCCGTCGAACTCGGTCAATCTTCTTGTCCAGCGCGCCCGGGCGAAGGCCCTGCTGCGCTCGAGCAGCGCAGGCTGCTCGAGCGCGAGGGCGTTCAGCGCAGCGGGCGCCTGGTCGCGATTGCGGGTGATCAGCCTCAGCCGTATCTCGCCGTCGTCGACGGCGACCTGGCCCGCGTTTGGCGCCGGGTTCTCCAGGTTTACCGACCGAAATCCGGGAACGTAGCCTTCCCTCAGATCGCGCAATGTTATCGGGGGAGCCGGCCGCGGCCTCCGAGACCCGGAGAAAGAACTCGGACGGGATACGCTCACGGTCGGTGCGTTCGTCGAGTCTGGACGTCACCAGGACCAGCCGCTTCCCGGCTGACCTCGCCGCCATGGCAAACAGGAGCGTCTCCTCTTCGCGGCGTTGCGCCTTGAGGGGGAGTTTCGCAAACAGGCCTCCCACCATGGCGCGCTCACTATCGAGCAGGAGCGGATCCTGCCGTGGTCGGGCGGGAAAGCCCCTTCCTCCAGACCGGGTACAATCACCACGGGAAAACGCATTCCGCGTGCGACGCCCAGCGGCAGGAGGTTAACCCCGTTGCGGAGGAATCGTCCTTCCGTGAGGCTGTGGCCCCGTATCGACTCTCTCAGCAGCGACACCATGCGGCCGCGAGGAATTCGGCGCCGCTCCGAGAGCGCCCCCAGGGACCGGAGTTCGTCGACGACCGACGAGAACGCGGGCCAGGCTTCGGCGTCGCCCACAAGCGGCTCGAGGCGGTCCTCTAGGAGCGCAGCCCACTGATTCCAGGACAGGGTCGAGGGCCAACCGAAGGACGCGGCGCGCAAGGCGTGCCAGGCATCCCGCAATGACTGCGCACGCTCGAGCCGGATTCGCGCGCGTGGCGGCGACATGACCGCTTCCGTGTCGCCCGAGTCTCGATCGCCCGCGCCGGACTCGGCCCGGGCCAGGGCCCGTTTCGCGTCGCGCACGAGGATGTCGACTCCTGTATCCCAACCGTCCGCTCCCGCCAGGAATCTCGCGTCGCCAGTCAGGGCCCGCCAGTGTTGGGCATCCCACCTCCCCGCGCGCGCGGGCGGAAGAGCCGCGGCGACGAATTCCATCGCGGCAAGGACGCCTGCACGGGCGAACTGCCCCGCCTCCAGGCCGGCCACTGCCAGCACCGCCCGACATAGTGCTCTCTGCTCGAAGGGTTCCCCACCATGGAGAAAATAAGGGATGCCCCGGAGCCGAAGCGCCTCGGCGACAACGGAAGCCTCCTCGAGCGGATGCCGGAACAGGACGGCGATCCCGTGGAACCCCGACGCCGTGCCGTCCCGCACGGCGGTGAGGATCTCGCGCACGATCTCCACTGCAGCCGGGATGCCCCGGCGCCGAAACAAACCGGATACTTCCGTCCGCGGGCAGCCCCTGGTCGGCATCGTCTGGGATGGGCCCGGAACCCGAATCCCTTGTCCCCCAACCGGTCCAGCGTCGCGGTCCCGGCCGGTTC
>CAVZBT010000010.1:0-575834 GCA_963773605.1 uncultured Acidobacteriota bacterium | reverse complement strand
ATCGTTCCGAATAAACTTACCCGTTGCTCTGAATATCTTAAGCTCGGATCTTCACGACCTTCGAGGACGGCTTCGCCGTCGCAAATGTGGCCCATACTTGCATCAGGTCGCGC
The DNA here is from genome assembly GCA_963773605.1 of uncultured Acidobacteriota bacterium. Taxonomy (GTDB): domain Bacteria; phylum Acidobacteriota; class UBA6911; order UBA6911; family UBA6911; genus CAVZBT01. The sequence goes on along the minus strand of CAVZBT010000010.1, from coordinate 575,721 downwards.
CGTTTGTCAAACAGCGTCGTTCTCAAATATGCAGCCTCGACCTTGTTCTTGACCGTGTGCGCCAGGGACGCCTCAATGACACTGTTGGCAAAGCTCGTTTTTTCCTCGGCCCAATCCCGAAAGCTCGATCGAAATCCGTGGGCAGTGATATTGCCATGCCCCATGCGCCGTAGTGCCATAAGAAAAGACATATTGCTCAAAGGATGCTGGGGTGATCGCCCCGGAAACACGTACTCGCTGTCTCCGAACAGTTGATGCGCCGCTTTGAGGATCTCCAGGCATCTTGCAGACAATGGGACACGATGTTCCTCCTTCGCTTTCATGCGCTCTGCGGGGACCATCCACGTCTTGTTGTTGATGTCGATCTCGTTCCATGTGGCCAGCAGGACCTCGCTAGTCCGCGAAGCCGTAAGGATCAAAAACTCAAACGCGAGCTTGATAGAAATGCTGACATTGGATTCCGCCAGAACCGATATGAATTCCGGCACTTGTGCGTAAGGCAAAGCCGCGAAATGTTCCTTCTTTCCATTGTGCTTTGGCAGCACTTCTGAGACACCTTCGACTGGATTATCACCGGATCGCCAACCCTTCGCCTTCGCGTAATCGAAGACAGTCTTCATTCTTTGCTTTACTCGACGTGCCGTTTCCGGCTTTTCATTCCAGATCGGGGAGAGCACTTCCAGAATATCCCTCGACTCAATTTCACCGATCTGACGTGATCCGAACGTCGGGAATGCATAGGTCTCTAGCGTCGTGATCCACTGCGCCGCATGTTTCGCATTCTTGAAGGTTGCAGCATGCGTTCCATGGACCTCCCTCGCCGCTTCTTCGAATGTTGGAACGACGCGCCTCTCCTGACGTCGTTCTGCTAGTGGGTCTCCGCCCTTGCGTGCAACCTTCCTCAGCCTTATTGCATCTTCCCGAGCGTCCGCCAAAGTCACAAGAGACAGTCCGCCCAATCCGATATCACATCGTTTGCCGCGTATCACCGTTCGAAGCATCCAACGCTTTGCGCCGGAATCGTCCACGATGAGGTACAGCCCGTTTCCATCGGCGTATCGCCCGGGTTTTGCATTCTTGATCTTGGCTGCAGAGAGAGCCTTTTCAGGGTGCTTCTTTCGTTCAACCATCTGTTCGTCAGCCATTTCACCCCGCATCTGACACACGGAATTTTGATGAAGCAGGAACTCGAACAAGATACCCCTCATCCCGCCCCACATTTTTTGTGGGATGTCAGGATATTTGATTGGACATCTGCGGACAAGCAAAAAGTCTGGGACATGCATGGATATTGGCGATAATGGATTCTACTGGATTTTCGCGGACACAGATGATAATCCTACTTCCTCCGCCACGATCTGCACAGTCGATGGCTCACACTGTCCAAGTTTTCGGCAATTGCGGGAGTGTGCCACGGAAGGACACCGAAACAGAGGGTTCTGAATCCCCTTGTTTCGTGTCCTTCCGTGTCAGCTAGCTGCAGTTGTCTTTGGGGGGCGCCCCAAAAACCGTCCGTGGACTACTTGCTCAGGAGTTCAATCGGGACTTTGGATTCAGGCACCAATTTGCCGCTCAGAACGAGTGGGTCATTGGTGTCATCCGAATCGTCCGTGTTCCTGGCAAGAAAAATTCCAGCAGACTTGAATCTGGCGGCCGAGAGCGACTGTTGATCCGGCACCCCGATCATGGCGGCCGCGAACTGGAACTCTCCTGCATACTGAAACCAGAACAAAAACCGTAGCGGGCCGCCCGCCGTATAGTACAACGGCACTTCGGAAGCCAACCACGTCTCGCCCTTGTCGCTCGACGTGAACAGGGTCGTCTGCAGCGTCAGCTGGACCGGATCCCAGGACCGGATCTTCATGAAGGCGACCTCAGCGGAGCCGTTATCGGAGTCATCGTCGGACGAGTCGTTATCGGACGATCCCCGGTCGAAATGCCGGCTTATCTTCACCTGGAACCACGTGCCGTTCCAGAGACTCAGATCGCCGGGTTCGTTGATGGTCACCGTCGCGCTTTGCGCGGCCGAAACATTGCCCGCCGCATCCTTCGCCCAGGCGTACAGAGTCAAATTACCCGCGGCCGAAGCCTTGTAGCTGGAGGGGGGAGCCGGTATCCAGTCCTCGGAGAGCGCGGTTGGCGCTGTGGAGGATGCCGTCACCGTGTAGCCCGTAACCCCGACGTTATCCGAGGCAGCCAAAGCGAGGATGGGAACGTCCAGGCTAGTAGTGGTTGCGGGAATCGAGAAGGTCGTGATGGTCGGCGGCTCGGCATCCGTTCCGGACGGAAGCGTTATGTCGGTTGTCGCGCTCTTGCCGGCCGACACGTTGCCTGCCGCATCCTTGGCCCACCCGTAAAGGGTCTTCGTCCCGGCGCTCGAGGCGTTGTAGCTGGCCGGGGGCGAGGCGGTCCAGCCTGCCGCGCCTGCCGAGGGGGTCGTGGCGGATTCCGTTACAAGGTAGCCCGTCACCGCGACGTTATCCGTCGCCGAGAAGATTGTTATGGGCACGGACAGCGAGCTGGAGGTCGGCGCGACCGCAAATGATGAAACGGTGGGCGCCGTCGTATCGGAAGCGGGGGGAGCGGTGACTGTCGTCGTCGCACTCCTGCCGGTGGAGACATTCCCCGCCGCATCCTTGGCCCACGCGTACAGCGTCTTCGCCCCGGCGGTCGCGAAGGTGTGGCTGCCGGGGGCCGATCCCGTCCAGCCCGCAGCGCCCGCGGCCGGCGCGGCCGCGGATTCCGTCACCTGATAGCCCGTGACTCCGACGTTGTCCGTGGCCGTCAGCGAGGTGATCGGCACGGTCAGAGAGCTGGAGGTCGGGGCGATCGTCAATGCCGTGACCGTCGGAGCGACGGTGTCGGCGGAGGGCGGAAGCGTGATCGTTGTCGACGCACTCCTGCCGGCGGAGACATTCCCCGCCGCATCCTTGGCCCACCCGTACAGCGTCTTCGCCCCGGCGGTCGCGAAGGTGTGGCTGCCGGGGGCCGATCCCGTCCAGCCCGCAGCGCCCGCGGCCGGCGCGGCCGCGGATTCCGTCACCTGATAGCCCGTGACTCCGACGTTGTCCGTGGCCGTCAGCGAGGTGATCGGCACGGTCAGAGAGCTGGAGGTCGGGGCGATCGTCAATGCCGTGACCGTCGGAGCGACGGTGTCGGCGGAGGGCGGAAGCGTGATCGTTGTCGACGCACTCCTGCCGGTGGAGACATTCCCCGCCGCATCCTTGGCCCACGCGTACAGCGTCTTCGTCCCGGCGGTCGCGAAAGTGTAGCTGCCGGGGGCCGATCCCGTCCAGCCTGCAGCGCCCGCGGCCGGTGCGGTCGAAGACTCCGTCACCCGATAGCCCGTGACTCCGACGTTGTCCGTGGCCGTCAGCGAGGTGATCGGCACGGTCAGCGAACTCGATGTCGCCGCGATCGTGAATGCCGTGACCGTCGGAGCCGTGGTGTCCGGAGGCGGCGTGGATGGCTTGCTGTTGGAATCGCCCGGGTAAGTTCCTGCAGTAATCTCCTGGATGTTGGTGAAGCCGTCCCCATCGGAATCCGCGCTTTCGATGGATGTGAAGCTGTGGCCGGCAGCTGCAAAGGCCATACCATACGGGTTGCGGGTAGGCACGTTCGTATGACACAGACTGCAGGAAGCTATTGCGGTCGCTTCCGGATAGGTTGTCGCCGGATATGTCGTCCTAAACCGATCAAGGTACTCGCTCACTGCATAAGCGGTGGCAATCGTCCCGATCACAAAGGCAAGCGCAAGCAAGCCTCTGGCACGGCTTTTCTTGAGTCTCATGTTTGTCCCTTCAAAAGCTTGTTGATGACCTCTGGTAACTCAGACTCTCCGAACCAGGTTCAGAGAATCAGCTGACGCCAAAGAGCCCGGGGTTGCACTCGCGCGTCTGCGGCCTCTGCGTCGCCAAGCGGCTCAGACCGTACCTGTCACGATCCCTTTGCATAGAGAACCCTCACGCGGGAGGCACCTAAAGGGCGTTGCTCAGATTCAGGTTCAGTTCACTTTGGCTCGTAATTTACGCAACAAACTGACCAGTCCAGGGGCTCGGCATCTTCTTCATTGAAACTCAAGGGCTTGGTCGACGTCAGGGAAGGTCCAGGCCGGGTCACCCGACCCAATCGCCGGTGCATAGAAGCCGGTTTCAGGGAAAAAACCCCGAATTCGGGAAGAGGGAGGTTTGGAGAATCGCCCGATTGGCCGGTGCGTGTGGAAATAATCACATGCAAACACACCGCCTCGGTCGAAGCCATGTGACTGAAGACTGCCCCGGATCAACGGGGCATACGATCCGCCCCGGGCATCGACGGGCCTTTGCTGTCTGATTCCGCGGTTTCTGTTGCGGTGGTCTATTTCGCGTCCGGGAAGCCGAGGCGACCGATTCCAGGCAGGCGCAGCGCCGGCCGATTCAGGTCAATCCCGGTTGCGAGCCCTATCAAGTCGATCTCGAGACCCTCTTCCAGCCCGAGTGCAATCCCGCCCAAGCCGCCGAGAGTGAACTGCCATCCCGTGCCGCTCGGAGTGCGACTAAAGGCGCCGTCGGCCGGGTAGTTCTTGCCGATGGCGGTGGCCGGCAGGTCCAGCCGAAGTTCAGGCAAGCGCCGCGCCACATGAGCCGTGAAGGTATTGCTGTTTGGCCCGGGCCACGCGGTATAGCTTTTCGGATAGGGATAGTCGGCGGCGGCCGCGTACAGGCGTGGAATTGCCGCTTCGGCAGCTGCGCCGCGCAGTTCCGCGAGGAGCGTGGGATCGTTGCCGTACCAGCGCGAGTCGGGCACGCCCGGTCCGATCCGTACCGCCGGGAGGCCACGGTTTACTCCCCAGCCTATCACTTCGAGCCGTTCCCAGGTTGCCGCGCCTGCGCCTTTGACCGCGATCCACGTGTGCAGGGCAAAAATGCCGCGCCAGCTGTGAGTGCGAGCGGCATAGACCTGTACGAGAGCCTCCCGAGTCCGGGACGGATCAGGGGCCAAGCCTGTGGAAGAGCGGTCCGCCCTCGACCAGTGTTCGTGGCGCCGGTCGTTCACCAGGTATATGCCCGCACTGACAAGCACGGGCAGACAGTAAAACAGGCACACCGCGGCAAGCAGGCGTGTTCGCCGCCGCCGGCGCGGACGTACGGTGGGGGGAGTGGCCCGGGGAACCGGAGATGCTGTCGCCAAGTGTCGCTCCCGCGATGAACGACCGTCGAGCCGAGATTCGGCCCAGGTCGGCGCCCAGGCGCCGACCTCAAAGCGGCGTCGAGCCGGTCGAGCCGCCGCACTCCAGAGAGCTCATCAGGCGCCCGCGTGCTGATCTCTGGAACATGCAGACCGCGGCGAACGAAATGATAGAATAGCCAATTCGGAAGAACCAAACTCAAAAATCAAGACCTGACCCCGCAGGAAGGACGATCATGAAGGCACTGGTGAAGAAGGAAGCGAGACCGGGACTATGGTTGGACGAGGTACCGGAACCCGAAATCGGGATCAACGATGTCCTGATCCGGGTGGCGAAAACGGGCATCTGCGGCACGGACCTTCACATCTACAAGTGGGACGAGTGGGCGCAAAAGACCATTCCGGTACCAATGGTGGTCGGCCACGAGTTTGTGGGGACGGTCGTGAAGGTCGGGGCCAACGTCTCGGATTTTCACCCGGGCGATCTCGTCAGCGGCGAGGGGCATGTCGTTTGCGGCCGTTGCCGGAACTGCCTGGCCGGCCGACGTCACCTGTGCGCCAAGACGCAGGGGATCGGCGTAAACCGGCCCGGGGCCTTCGCCGAATACATCGCGCTGCCGATGACCAACATCTGGCGACATCACCCGTCGATCGATCTCGATGTCGCCTCGATCTTCGATCCGTTCGGCAACGCGGTGCACACCGCACTGTCCTTCCCGGTCCTCGGGGAGGACGTCCTGATCACCGGGGCCGGGCCGATCGGCATTATGGCCGCCGCCGTGGTGAAGCACTCCGGCGCGCGCTTCGTCGTCATCACGGATGTGAACCCGTGGCGGCTCAAGCTGGCCGAGAAAGTTGGGGTCACGATGGCGGTTGACTCGCGCACGAAGCGGCTTGTCGACGTGCAAAAAGAGCTGGGCATGCAGGAAGGGTTCGACGTCGGTCTCGAGATGTCCGGGAACGAGTCCGCCTTCCAGGAGATGCTCGCCAACATGAGCCACGGCGCCCGGATCGCGATGCTCGGCATCCCCTCCAAGCCGATCTCCATCGACTGGAACCAGGTGATTTTCAACATGCTCACCATCAAGGGCATCTACGGGCGCGAAATGTACGAAACCTGGTACAAGATGACCGTGATGCTGCAGTCCGGCCTGGACATCCGCCCGGTGATCACGCACCGCCTCGACCACACCGAGTTCGAACAGGGCCTGCAGGCCATGGCGACGGGCGAGGCCGGCAAAGTGATCCTGAACTGGCAGTGAAGGCCTAGTCCCGGATGACGACGTGCGCAAGGAAGGAGACCAGGCTGATGATGATGCCGCCCATCAAGGCGGCGCCGAAGCTGTCCACGTAGAAAGCGATCCCGAGCGAGCGGCCCGCGAGCGCAGTGACGCGCAGCAGCAGCGCGTTGATGACCAGGAGGAACAGCCCCAGGGTGAGCAGGACGAGAGGGCACGTCAAAAAGGTAAGCAGCGGCTTCAGGACCGCATTGACCAGGCCGAAAATCAGGGCCAGAATTAAGAACCCAACAACTCCGCCGCGGTAGTGCAGACCGGGGACGAAGTAAATCGCCGCAAGCAATCCCGTTGCGCTGATCATCCACCGGTAAAGGAAAGAGTTTCTCGCCGCCATCGCCGATTCTTCTCCTGCCCGCGGGATTATAAACCAACCGCCGTGCGGTCCGCCAATCTCCGGCGCGCTACCAGGCGCTGAACCTTGAACAGCCGCAGCGCGTCCTATACTCTCAGGTTGCGCCCGGCTTGACAAATGATGCGAAACCGCATGCTTCCAAAGGCTGTATCGATGCAACAATCGTGGGTCCGTATAGTAGTGCTCGCCTTGGGTCTGATTCTCCCCCCGCTGGCCGTTTCCAAGAGCAACCACCCGAAGAAGACCAACGACGCTTTCGTCTGCGGTACGAGCGCCGAGCGGGAGACAAATGCACTGGTCTCCGGCCGGTACCACGCGGACTTGCTGCGCCGGCAGGGACTGGGTCGCGGCCGGGTGCTCCTGGCCGCGGAACCGGTCGCCGCCGCCTTTGACAGCGGAGACGTCGCGGTGATCGAGGACGACGGTACCATCATCCGGCAGCCTAATCCGTTCGACCTGGCCGGCCGATCTTTCCGGTTCGAGCCTGCGTCCGCGAACTCGTACCGGGTCGTGGCGACGCCGACCCCGTTCAACGCCACCGGCGGCACGTCCCTCCGACTGGCAGACGACGACACAGTCACCCGAAATCTCGGGTTTACCTTTACCTTCTATGGGAAGACCTACACGGCCGTCCAGCTCAACTCGGATGGGAATCTGACGTTCGGCGCGGGCGACGTGTCGACCTTGGATCGGGACCTGGGCCGGTTCGCCTCGGGCCCGCCGCGCATTGGGCCATTCTTTACGGACTTGGATCCCTCGAGGGGGGCGATCCTCGTCCGCGATGAAGCCGACGGGATCGTGTTCGTGTGGAGCTCCGTGCCGCAGTTCAGTGAAGCGGGATCCAGCCTGTTTAACAACTTCAGCGTCAAACTCTACCGGAACGGGAATATCGAATTCGTCTACGGCACCCAGGTCGACAGCACTGAATCGATCGTCGGAATTTCGCCCGGGGGAAATCAGGACGGCATCTCCGCCGTCAGCTACAGCTCCGCTCTTCCGACCTCCGAGCTGCCCGGCACGATCGCCGAGTCGTTCGCCACCCAGTTTGTGCTCTCCGAAACCGCGGCCGCGAAGAAATTCTTCCAGAATCACCCCGACTCCTTCGATCACCTGAACCTGTTCCTCGCATTCGATTACGACCTGGGGGGCAACGCCTACGCCTACGAACTGAACGTAAAGAACGAGATCGAGGGAATCGCGCTCGGGACCGACGACCACAGCCTGGACTACGGCAGCAATCACCGCCTCCGCAGCTTCCTGAACATGGGGACGCTGACGGGGCCCAACCGTTACCCCAGCGATCCGAACGAGATCTTTCTCGGAACCAACAACACCCTGGGCTTGATGGGGCAGGAGTCAGGGCATCGGTGGCTCGCGTTCACGCCGTTTCTCGATCCCACGACGGGCCGCAGCTCAACGTCCATTCTTGGCCGTGACCTGGCGCACTGGAGCTTCTTCATGGATTCCGACGGCTCCGTCATGGAAGGGAACGACATCGAGGACCGGGGTGCCGGCGTTCGGTTCGACCCGCTTCCGGACGATCCGGGCAACAGACACGTACAGCATGCTCGATCAGTACATCATGGGGCTGCGGGGAAAGGAGGACGTGCCCTCGATGTTCTTCGTCCAGAACCCGACCGGGACCCTGAAGCAGGCGGCCAGCAACCCGTCGATCGGGGTATCGTTTGGGGGCACGCGCCGGGATTTCACGGTCGATCAGATCATCTCGGCGAACGGACTGCGCGTGCCGTCCGTCTTCCAGGCTCCGAAGGTCTTCCGGCAGGGATTCATTCTGCTGACCCAGCGCGGCCAGACGGCGACGCAGGAGCAGATTCAGAAGGTGCAGAGGATCCGGGACGCCTGGGTCGAATTCTTCAACCGCGAGACGCAGGGCCGCGGCTGGATCGTCACGAACCTCCAGGACACGCCCGGCACAACACCCACCCGGATGCTGTTCCCCTACTTCCACGGGAATACCCAGCGCTATACCGGCATCGCTATAGCGAACTGGGGATCGACCCCGGCCGATGTGACGTTCCAGGCCTATAGCAACAACGGGAGCCCCGTCGCCAGCCCGTCGAGCATCATCAATCCGCGGGTCCTGACCATCCCTCCCGGCGCACAGATTGCGATGCTGGCCGAGCAGATCCACGGCCTCCTCCTCAGCGACCCGAGGGACGGCTGGATCGTGGCCAATTCCACCAGCAGCCAGGTCACCGGGTTTTTCCTGGACGGCGACGTCGACCTGAAACTTCTGGATGGGGCCGTGGCCGCGAGCGGGACCGCGACGACCTTGATCTTCGACCGTGCGCAGCAGGGTGCGGGAATATTCGGGAGCCAGGCGCTGCGCAATTTGATCAACGTGGTCAATCCCAATCCGGGAGAGGTGCAGCTCACATTCAGGCTGGTCAACGACCGAGGGGGGGAGGACGCCACAGCGACGGCGTCCCTGAGTGGAAACGCCCGGTTGTCGCAAGACCTGGCGTCGTTGTTCCCGGGCAGCGGCACGCGCCAATCCGGATACGTACGGCTGACCAGCACCGGGGGCGTCGTGGGGTACCAGTCGGTCGATACCGGCGCCGACTCGTTCGCCCTGCCCGCCCAGGCGCCGGCAAACGCGACACGGCTCTACTCTGCGCAGTTCGCGTCGGGCGGCGTGCGCGGGATCCAGTACTTCACCGACCTGAACCTGATCAACACTTCCGCTCAGACCCGGAGCGTTCAGGTCCTGCTGGTCGGCAACAACGGCGTCCCGGTCGCAGGGATCACAAATCCAGCGACGCTCCGGCTCGAACCCGGACAGCAATCCCGCACCCGGGGTGACGCCGTTTTCGGGCTTCCCGACCCCGCCCTCACCGCGTCCATAGTCGAGGGATCGCTGCTGGTCACTGCCGACGGCCCCGGCGTCGTCGGGGACGTCGTGTTCGGGGACGCCCTGAACCAGAAGTTCATCGCGAGCCTGCCGCTGGATGCCAACCCGGCCTCAAACATCGTCCTGTCCCAGGTTGCCCAGGGAAGTCCCAATGCAGGCAAGCCATATTTCACAGGGGTGGCCCTGTACAATCCGAACAACACGGCGGTGCAGGTGACGCTGGACGTCTACTCCGAACAGGGCACCAAAACCGGCACGGGAATCGTTTCCCTTCCCGCGGGAAACCGTATATCCCGGACGCTCCCGGAACTTGTACCGGCCATTTCCAACCAAGTGCGCGGGTTCATCCGGCTGACATCGAGCGGCGGCCCGGTCGTCACGTTCGAATTGTTCGGCGATCAGGCCCAGGATTTCCTCGCGGCCGTGCCGCCCCAGCCGATCCAACCGTGACACCGCACGGCGCGTGCTCCTTTGGAGTTGCTTCGAGCCCTTCGAGAAGCTTGTTGGGGAATTCATCTCCGGGACTTCTCGAGAACTTAAACGTCCGCATCGGACTTATAATGCGGCGATGCGGACAAAAGCGCATCTCTTCGTCGTCATCGTCGCGGGCGTCCTCGGGCTTCCATTTGCGCTGCAGGCCCAGCAGGATGGCCGTGTCACGCTCGATTTGAACGGGACATGGGAGTTTGATCAGACGCGCGACGCGTTTCCGCCGCGGCAATTCACCCGCAGGATCCCGGTCCCGGGACTGATCCACCTGGCCGAACCGAAGGTGGACCAGTACGGCATCTTCTTCGCCAAGCCGGACAAGGTGGAGAGCGCCGGCGAGCACGACCTGTCGAAGCTGCACTACGAACCGCGGTACAGCTGGTACCGGCGGACCATCGCGATCCCCGATCACCTGCGGGGGCGGCATGCCGTCATCAGATTGCTCAAGAGCCAATACGTCACCCAAGTCTATGTCAACCGCATGGACGTCGGTTCGTCGATGGCCTGCTACACGCCGGTCGAATTTCCCGTGAGTCACGTCCTTCAGTTCGGCCGGGAAAACGAAATTCTGATCCGCGTCGGCGACCGCGCATGGCTGCCCAGCCAGGCCGCCGGCAGCACCGACAAGGAGAAGGTGAATTATCTTCCCGGCATCTGGGACGACGTGTCCCTGTCGTTCACCGGCCCGTTCCGGGCTCACCGCGTCCTGCTGCTCCCCTCTCTCGCGGACAAGAAAGTCACCGCCAAGCTTCTGATCCGGAGTTTCCTCCCGTCCCAGTCGCTCTATGGCGCCGCCATGAACGACTCGTGCGACGTCAGGATTGAAATCCGGGAGAAGCGGGGGGGACCGGTGGTCGCATCTGGCGCGCGCAAGGAGGTCGTCGTCAAGCGCGACAACCTGACGGAAGTTGCGCTCGACATCCCGCTGCCGGAAGCCCATCTCTGGACCCCGGAAGACCCTTTCCTCTACACTGCCGAGATCAGCCTCCTCGAATCCAACCGGAGCAGCGACGTCAGGCGGGTGAACTTCGGGATGCGGGAGTTCGGGCGTCAGGGAAAACACTTCACGCTGAACGGGCAGAAGATCATCCTGCGCGGCACCAACATCACGCTGCACCGTTTCTTCGAAGACCCGGAGAGCGAGGGGCTGGCTTGGGATCGGGCGTGGGTCAAGAGACTCATGGCGGAGCTCCCGAAACAGCTGCACTGGAACGCCATGCGCGTCTGCGTTGGGATCGCACCGGATTTCTGGTACGACATTGCCGACGAATCCGGGCTGCTGCTGCAAAACGAATGGCTCTATTGGCAGAATCATGGCTGGGATGAGCAGATCCGCGCCGAGTACACCGATTGGGTGTGGAACGACGGCAATCACCCGAGCATCGCCATCTGGGATGCCATCAACGAAAACTGGGATCCGTTCATCGGCAACGTGCTGATCCCGGATCTGAAGAAGCTCGACCCTACACGGATGTGGGATGCCGGTTATATGACCTCTGACCATATGCAACTCGACGAGATGGACGAGCCTCACCCCTATATGGCTGCCGGGTGGGGAATGACACTCGATCAATACGCAAAAACCCAGCAGGAGAAACCTTATCTCTTGGGAGACCTCGATGTGTGGCCTGACCAGTGGCAGAAAAGCATTCACAGCAGCGCGGCCCAGCTCGTCAATGAGTACGGCTGGATCTGGCTGTGGCGCGACGGCCGCCCCGCCAAGCTGACGGTAAACCAGTACGACTATTTCGCAGGCAAGAACGCCACGCCCGACGAGCGGCGGGAAATGCAGGCTTACTGGCTCCAGCTGGAAACGGAGTGGCTGAGGTCTGAACGAGCCTTGGCCGGCGTCTTGAGCTTCTGCTACCTGGCCAACAATTACGGCTTCACCGGCGACTGGTTCGTCGGCCCTATTAAAGACCTCGTGCCGGGGCCGACGCTCAACTGGTTCCGCCACTGCTTCGCCCCGGCGGCGGTTTTTATCGACCTTGCGGACGAGCGCTATGTGAAATCCCGGCCGCCGCACGCGCCCGGCTCGGACCTGATCTTCAACCTGGTCGGCATAAACGACCTTCCACAACAGTCCACGGGGAGAGTCACGGTTAAGTTGCTGGATGCTTCGCGCAGGTCCGTCGCGGAACAACAGGCGGATGTCGCGGTGCCCGCATACGGCAAGTCATATGTCCCCGTGAGGTTGATCCTACCCAGGCAACCCGGCGGCTACCTCCTGCTGGCCGAGTTCACCCCGTCCGGCGCCACAGACCCCCTCCTGAGCCGCCGCTACTTGCGCGTGGGGACTGACCTGGATAAACCTTTCCAATTCAACAAGTAGACGCGAAAACTTAGGTCAAAAAGGTCCTTAAATCCGTTTTTTGCCGGCATTTTCTGCAGATAAACCATTCGACGGCATCCACCCATCGGGATCCACCCATCGAGAGGAGAAAACTGCCGGATTGAAGCACATCGCAGCCCGTCCGTGCACGTCGCCGGTTCGCGTCCGCGATGCTTTATTTCACGAAAAGCGGGGCAAAGAACGCAATTAAGGGCTGTTTTGAGGCTGATTTTTCAGATAAATTATTCATAATAAAGGCGTTGCCCTAGTCAGTCCCCCGACTGTAATAATTTGGCTGGCGGCGCGTTATGGGGGTGAGGCGACCGGATATGGGAACAGCCAGCCATGACTCGACTGCAGCCATTATGACTTCGCCAACGGAGTTCGCCGAACTGTACGAACGCCACTACGGCATCGTGTATCGCGCCGCGCTCCGCGTCACCGGCAATCCCGGCCGATGCGGAGGATGTGCTGCAGACGGTGTTTCTCCGCGTCCTCAACCAGGGGAGCCGATCTGAATCCCGCCGCTACCCCGAGGCGTACTTCCGGCGCGCGGCCGCCAACGCCGCCGCTGGACCTGCTGCGGCGCAGGGTTTCGCACGGCGAGTCCCCGTTCGACGAAGCAGCCCCGCACGCCGGCGTTGAGAACCAGGCGCTGCTGAAGGAGCGGCTTACGGCGCGCGATTGCGACGCTGGAGCAAAGCGACGCGGTCCTGTTTCTGCTGCGCTACGTCGAGGGGCTCTCCAACGGGGAACTGGCCGAGCTGTTCGGGCTGGAGAAGAACAATATAGCGGTTCGGCTGCACCGCATCCGGCAGACGCTGCAAGCGGAAATGGAGCGTTAGACAGGAGGTCGGCGATGTCCGAAGATCGTTTGGAAAAGGCTTTGGAAGCGATGAAGAACGAAAACGTCAGCCCGGAGCAACTCGCCGGGGCGCGGGCTCGCGTCTGGGAGAAGCTGGGAAGCCCGAGCGTGAGCGTATGCGCCGAGTTCCAGCCCGGCTTCCGTGAATACCTGGAGGGCGGCTCAGCGACAACCGGCGGCTGCTGATGGAAGATCACCTCAGCCGCTGCACGCACTGCCGCGCACAGCTTGCCGAGCTGAAAGGCGAGCAGAAGGTGATCGCCATGCCGCCGCGTCATGCTTCGCCTGGTTTCCGCGCTGGGGGACCTGGGCCGGCGGCCGCTGCACTGGTCCTCGTGGCGCTCTACCTCGGGCGCGATCGCATCGACACCCTGCTGGCGCCGGGAGGGCCGCGCGCCACGGTCGCTTCCGTGCAGCGGGGCGTTGTACCGCGTGCCGGAAGGTGCGCTGCAAACCGGCGCCGCCATCGCCGACGGTGAAGTCGGTGCGCACCGGGCCCGGCGCCCGCGCGGTGCTGCGGCTTGCCGACGGCTCGCTGGTGGACGTGAACGAACGGACCGAAGCTGTTCGTGCGTGCCGCCTGGAGCGGCCAGTCCATTCACCTCCAGCGCGGCGACATCATCGTCCAGGCCGCCAAACAGCGGCGGGGCCACCTGCGGGTGCAAACCCGCGATTCCGTGGCATCGGTGAAGGGGACGGTGTTTGCCGTCTCCGCGGGGCTCGGCGGCACGGTCGTTTCGGTGGTCGAGGGCTCGGTGGCGGTGACGCAGCCCGGTGTCGACGTCGTGCTGAGCCCGGGTGAGCAGGCCGCCTCGAACCCGCGCTCGCAGGTTCCGTGCAGGACGCGGTGTCCTGGAGCCCGGACGCGGAAACCTACATCGCCTTGCTGGCCTCGTTCGCCAAGATCGAGAAGCAGATCGCCGGCCTGCCCTCTCCGGCGTTGCGCACCGAAAGCCGCCTGCTTCAATACCTGCCGCCGAACGCGGTGCTCTACGGGGCGGTTCCGAACCTGGGCGGCACCATCGGCCAGGCCATGGCCCTGGCCGAACAGCAGTCCGTCGAAAATCCCGTTTTCCGCGAGTTGGTGGAATTCCGGCGCCGGTCAGGACCTGAAGCAGCTGATCGACCGCATCCAGAGCGTGACGCCGCTGCTCGGCGACGAAATCGTCTTCGCACTGCCTGACCAGCGCGCCGGAGGCGAAGGACCAGATCCCGATGCTCATCGCCGGAGGTGCAGCCGGGCAAGCGAGCCGAGCTGGCCGCCGCCCTGGACGCGTTGCGCGGCGAACCGGGCGGAATTCCCCTGCCGTATTCTCTGGCCGACAACCTGATGGTGGTGTCCGACTCGCAGGCGCACCTGCAATGGGTGGCTCGAGCACCTGGGACAAGGTGCAGCCACTCCATTCGCCGAGGCGATCGCCGCCCGTTATCAGCGCGGAGTCGGCTGGCTGCTCGGCATGGACATGGCGCCGGCACTCTCGGTGGCCTCCGGGGCCGCCGAAGCGCAGTTGATAGGCGCGCAGCAGATGAAGCACCTTTTCCTCGAGCAGCGCAGCGTGCAGGGTGCCGAAGAGAACGAGGTGACCCTCACGTTCAAGGGCCCGCGCATGGGCATGGCCTCCTGGCTGGCCAGCGCCGGTTCAGGCGGCGCGGCCGAGTACCTCTCCAGCGACGCCGTATGCGCCGCTCTACGTATCCACCCGGGAGCCGCGGCAGCTGTTCGACGAACTCATGGCGCAATTCGCAGAATCAGGCTCGTCCGAACGCCGCGGACTTCGACCGGATCGAGGCGAAACTCGGGCTCGGCTTCGCGGGCGATCTGGCCGCGGCGTTCGGCACCGAGTCGGCATTCGCGATTGGAGGGGTTCTCGGTAACCGGCCCGGTCTGGATGCTGGCCGTGCTCGTGAACGACCCGCCGACCATCGACAGCTCCGTTCCAGAGGCTGGTGGACGTGTTCAATGCCGAGCTGGCGCCCGAGGATCAGGCCAGGCGGATCGCCCTGGCGCAGGAAACCGTGGACGGGCGCAGGTGGACTACCATGAGGCCGGGTGGTCCGCCGCTCTCCGTCACCTGGACGTACGATCGAGGCTACCTGGTGGCCGCGTCCGACCGCGGCGGCGGCAACGCCGCGCGATTGCGACCCGCAACGGCGGATCGCCGCTGGTCTGGTCAGCCGCATTCCAGCAGCAGCTGCCGTCGTCCGCCGGGCTGCACCCGTCGGGCTTTGCCTGGCTGAACACGAAGGGCGCGCTCGCAGGATTTCGCCGCGCTGGTGCCAACCCGGCACTCCAGAAACTGATCGCGGAGCGCGACCCGATCCTGGTAGCCTTCAACGGAACGACGGAACAAATCCACGCCGCCAGTCGTACTCGGATATCGGGTTTGATCGTCGACGCGATGCTGCTGGAGAGCCTCGGCCGGGGGCGCGCCGGGCCACAGGCCGCTGTCCTCCAGGGGGCGCACCCAGGGACACGCTGAATGACATCGCCGGTTGTCGAACTGGAGAATCTGAAGGTGAGGCTCGGACGGCGGGAGATCCTGCGCGGGATCTCCTGCCGTCTCGGCGTTTCCGGGGTCGGCAAAGCGATCGGGCTGCTGGGCCCCAACGGCGCCGGCAAATCCACCCTGATCCTGACACTGCTGGGTTTCCACAGCCGCATCGAGGGGCGCGCGCGCGTGCTGGGCTTCGACTGTCACCGGCAGAGGCGCGAGGTCCGCTCCCGCATCGGCTACATGCCCGAGACCGATTCTTTCATCGCCAACATGACGGCGGTCACCTTACTGCGGCTGATGGCCGAGCTCTCCGGCCTCCCCAGCGAAGCCGCACTCGAAAAGGCTCACGAAGTGCTGTTCCACGTCGGTCTCGGCGAGGCACGCTATCGTGAACTGCGGACCTATTCGCTGGGCATGAAACAGATGGCCAAGCTCGCGCAGGCGATCGTGCACGGCCCGGAACTGGTGATCCTCGACGAACCGACCAACGGACTCGATCCTGCCGCCCGGCGCCGCATGCTGAAGCTGGTGCGCGAAATGAAGGAAGAACAGGGCATGAACGTGCTCCTCTGCTCGCACCTGCTGCGCGATGTCGAGCAGGTCTGCGACGAAGTCGTCATCATGAAGGACGGCATGATCGTGCACGAATGCAACCTCGAAGAGGAACGGCGCTCGAACAAGAGCTTTGTCGAACTGGAGGTCACCGGCAACGACGAGCACCTGCGCGCGGCGCTGCCGGGCATCGGCGCCGACGGGGTCACCGAGGGCGGCGGCCGGTGGCGCATCGTCCTGCCGCCCGACGCGGACGTCCAGGCGGTGTGGAACCTGATGGCGCAGCAGAATCTGCTGGTGCGAAAGCTCACGCACCGTCGCGACACGCTCGAAGAGATCTTTTTGAAGGCGATGGGCCGGGCGCAATGCCCGGCGAGCGCCGAACAGACGCCAGCACCCGACACCGCAATACCCGGGTTTAGCACATGGCGGTCTACAGACGCGGTTACCGGAGATACCAGGCCAAGGTCACGGGGCCGTGGACTCGATTCATGGTGCTGCCCCGTTTCTCCTGGCGCCGCCTCTTCCAGCAGCGCCTGGTCGTCCTCCTCACCGTCGTTGCCATGATCTGGCCGTTGCTGTGCGCCGTCTTCATCTACCTCACCAACCATGCCGAGCTGCTCAAAGGGCTGGACCAGGACTTCCGGAGACTTCATCGAAGTCAACGGCAAGTTCTTCATCATCTTCATGAACGTCCAGGCCGTCCTTCGCCATCTTCCTTGCGGCGCTCACCGGCCCGGGACTGATCGCGCCCGATCTGGCGAACAACGCCCTGCCGCTCTACTTCAGCCGTCCGCTTACCCGGTCCGACTACGCGCTGGCACGCCTGCTGGTCCTGTTCGGGATGCTGTCGATGATCACCTGGATCCCGGGCTTGCTCCTGTTCGGGATGCAGGTCGGCATGGCCGGAGGGGGGTGGTTCCGGGCGAACTGGACGATCGGCTCCGGCATCGTCGCCGGCTTCGCCATCTGGGTGCTGCTGGTGAGCATGGTGGCCCTGGCCGGTTCCGCCTAGGTGAAGTGGAGGGTGGTGGCAGGCGCCCTCGTGCTCGCCTTCTTCTTCATCCTGAGCCGGCCTGTCGGTGATGATCAACGGCGTCTTTCGCGTGACGTGGGGCCACGCGCTGAACCCGGCCTGGGCGGTCAACCGGCTGTGGTGCGCGATGCTCGGCGTCGACCCGCCCGACGGGCCCGGCGTCCTGCGCCTGCGTGTCCGCGCTGATGCTCATCATCCTCCTGCTCGCCCTCGTGCTCGAGCGCAAGTTGCGTCCGGTGGAGGTGATCTCGTGAGCACGCCCTCGGTGGTTTTCGAGGAGGTTTCGAGATTCTACGGCGAGGTGCTCGGCGTAAACCGTGTCTCCCTCGACATCCCTCCGGGGATCACGAGCCTGGTCGGGCCGAACGGCTCCGGCAAAACCACCCTGATGAACCTGATGACCGGTCTCATCCACCCCGATCACGGCTCGATCGCCATGCGCGGCATCTCGCCCCGGGATCCCGAGCGCCTCATGCGCATCACCGGGTATGCCACCCAGTACGACGCCGCGCCGCGCTGGGCGACGGGGTTCAGCTTCATCACCACCGGCCTGCTGCTGTTCGGCTACAGCCGCGCCGAGGCCGAGGAAAAGGCGTGGAAAGCGCTCCAGCGCCTGGGCCTCACCGAAGCGGCCCACCGCAAAGTGGCGGCCTATTCCAAGGGGATGCGGCAGCGGGTCCGCCTGGCACAGGCGATCGCGCACGAACCCGAACTCCTGGTGCTGGACGAACCGCTCAACGGGCTGGATCCGCTCGTGCGCGCCGAGACCATCGCGCTGTTTCGCGAGTGGGCCGCTCAGGGCAGGCACGTGATTCTCTCCAGCCACGTCCTGCAGGAAGTCGACGTGATCAGCGACCAGGTGGTCCTCATCGCCAACGGCATGATCGTGGCCGAAGGCGAGATCCGCAACGTACGCGAGGAGATCCACGAGCACCCGAGCCAGTTCATCATTCGCTGCCGCCGACCCGTCGCGCGTCGCGGCGCTGCTTTTCAACGAAGACCACATCACCGAGATCAGCCTGAACGACGACCGGCATGGGGATGCTGGTGATGACCCGGGACCGCGAGCAGTTTTCGCGCGCACTCGGCCGCATCGCGCTCAACGGACACAAAATCGACGGCGTCATCCCCGCCGACGAGAACGTGGACGCCCTGTACGAATACCTGATTGGATCTTAAACGGCTTGGAGTGCGGTGCCTCGGCACCGCTTTGTGCGGTGGTACTGGATCGGAAGGAGTGCGCCATCGTGCGGCGCCTGGGCGCCGCCCACACAGCGGCGTCGAGCCGCCGCACGCCAAAGGTCGACGACGATGAAGACCCGATACCCGACACCTGTTTTTCAGGCCTGGATTATCGCGCGGATCGAGTTGCGGCGCGCCTTCCTGTCGAAACGGGCATTCTGGGTGTACGGTCTGGCGCTGCTGCCGGCGGTGATTTTCTTCGGGCACGGCATCGAGGTGAAGGTTCGCCGGGATCGTCTCTCGGCCGAGGGCATTCTGCAGCCCGCCCTGATCGACGGCACCAGAAACGGCGAAAACGACGAAGCGGTGCTCAAACGGCTTGGCAAGCCGGCCCGCGACGATCGGTGGGAGAGCCGCAAGCGTGTCCGCGCCCAGGGCGCCAACACGAGCGTCACCACACACGGGATCGACCCGGCCGTCGAGGCGCGGTTTGTGCGTCTGAACATCACCCGGCCCACGTACGAAGGCGACCCGACCGCCAGGATCTACGAGTTCGAAGTCTACGGCCCGGACGGCGCGACAAACCTGGCACTGCGGCGCCCGGCTACGGGCAGCGCCCCCTGCGACCCCGGGGAAGGGCCGGAGAAGGCCTTCAACGGCAGCGTCTCGGGCGGCACCAGCGACAGATGGTGCACGGACGAGTGGGACCGCTTCCTGCAGGTCGACCTGGGGGAGGTGCTCAAGGTGAAACGCTTCGTGGTCAAGCACGCCAGCGCCGGAGGCGAGGACGAGGAGTTGGACACCCGCGAGTTCAACATCCAGGTGAGCAGCGACGGCAAGATGTTTACCACCGTCGTGAACGCCACGGGCGCGCGGTTCGTCGATGAGCGCACGTCACACCGCAGGCTCGTGTATTTCGACGGGCGCCGCGAGGCGCGCCTGACCTTTTCCGACGGAACATTGGCCTCGAGAGACTTCCGCCAGCTGCTGGACTTCGAGGAGGACCGCCAGGTTTTTGCCGGTATTTTCCAGTTCTTCTATCTGCGGCTGGCGATTTTCTTCGGCTGCCTGGGCATCTTCATGAATCTGTTCCGCGGCGAGATGCTGGACAAGACCCTGCACTTCTGGTTCCTTGCCCCCGCCCGGCGCGACGTGCTCCTGGCCGGCAAGTACGGCGCCGGCCTGATCGCCTCGTCCACGATCTTTGCCGGCGGCGCAATGCTGTGCTTTGCGGCCATGATCTGGCCGCACAACCCCGTCGAGGTGCAGGCGTACTGGGAAAGCGCCGGGATGGCCCACGCCTTCTGGTACACGGCCGCCGCCGTGCTGGGCTGCGTCGGTTACGGGAGCGTGTTCCTCGCCGCCGGCCTGCTGCTGCGCAACCCGATCATCCCGGCCGCCGTGCTGCTCGCCTGGGAGAGCATCAACAGTTTCCTGCCCGAAATCCTGCAGAAGCTGAGCGTGTTGTATTACCTGCAATCGTTGTGCCCGGTTCCGGTTCCCACCGACAAGAACGCGCCGGCAATCATACAGCTGCTGCTGTCTCCCGCCGCACCCGCCTCGCGTCTGGGCGCCATTGCCGGCCTGCTTGTCGTGACGGCTCTGCTCCTGTGGCTCGCCCGGTTCGCCATCCGCCGCATGCAGGTGTCCTACGGCACCGAGAATTAGCGGCGCGGGCTCGAGCGTTTTCTGAATTAGAACTGGTTCTCGAGGGCGGCGAGGTCGCGCTCCAGCTGCGAGAGAGCTTCCTGGAGCATCCTTCGGTAGCGCTCGTGGCGGGCTTTCCCGAGGTCGTGCAGGACCCGGGTCCTGGACAGGAGCAGCCCCTCCCTCGTGCGGAGGAGTTCGGCCGCGGCGGCGCTCCGCGGGGCTTTTTTGACGTCGCGGTGTTCGCTCTCGGCCGTTTCGATCTGCGCTTCAATGGTCTTGCTTTCCCAACCTCTGGCCATCGTTGTTATCCCATCATCCCGTTATCCTATCACCCCTCATGGGGGGCTCAAAGGGCCGCCTCCTCCGGGAACTGCGGGCTAACGATCTCGGGCCCTCGCGTGCGTCAGGGAGAACAGGAGGGCGCTGGCCAGCAGCGCCAGGGCGGCGCCCGTGCCGAGCGCGACGCTGGATGAGTATCTCTGCCAGAGAAACCCCGCGAGGAGCGACGAAGGCAGGGCTGCGACGCCCAGGGTGAAGTGGTAGATCCCGAACGCCGTCCCGCGCAGGCCGGCAGGCACGAGGTCCGTAACGAAAGCTTTTTCCACACCCTCGGTCAATCCGAAGTAGAGCCCGTAGGCCGCAAACAACAGCCAGGCGTGGAGCGCGGTGGAGGCCAGGGTGAACCCGAGGTATACGGCGGCGTAGACGACCCAGCCCGCAACGACGAGGCGCGTGCGGCCCAGGCGGTCCGACAGGGCGCCTCCGGGCGTTGACGAGAGCGCCTTGACCGCGTGGAACACGATCCACACGAGCGGGATTAAGGCGACCGGCACTCCGAGTTCACGCGAGCGCAGGATGAGGAACGCATCGGAGGAGTTCCCCAGGGCAAAAACGGTCAGGATCAGGAGAAAGAGCTTGAAACGCAGGCTGAAGGGCTTGAGCGACAGCCGCAGCGGAAGGTCGGGCGAGCTGACCGGGTCCCGCGCCGTCCCGATCCCGACCAGGACCAGGACAATGGCCGCCATGCCCGGGATCGCGGACAGCAGGAAGATCGACGATACCTGGAACCCTCCAAGGGTGAGCAGCAGAAACGCGGCCAGCGATCCGGCCATGGCGCCGCCGTGATCCATCGCCCGGTTGAAACCGAAAGCCTTGCCGCGTTGGTCGAGGGGCGTGCTGTCGGCAATCATCGCGTCCCGCGGCGAAGTGCGTACCCCTTTGCCTGCCCGATCGGCGAACCGGAGAATCAAGACTTGCCAGCCGGCTGTGGCAATACCGATCAGCGGCCGGACGCCATTCGAAAACCCGTATCCCGCCGCGGTCAGCAGCCGCTTGTTCCCGAACCGGTCGCCGATCCACCCGGAGAACAGCTTCAGAAGGCTCGCGGTCGTTTCCGCCGTTCCCTCGACGAGGCCGATGAAGGAAATCGACGCCCCAATGGAGGTCAGGAAGACCGGCAGGAGGGGGGAGATCATCTCGCTGGCAAAATCGTTGCACAGCGAGACCAGGCCCAGAACAAAGACCGTCGAGGAGAAACCGAGAATCTTCCTGTCGTGTTCCATGGGCGCGGGTTCTGCGGTCACAAGTCCCGCAATCATCATAGCTTCCAACCTGAGTTTCGCCAAAATTTAGCTTCCCCGGCATACGCCTCGCGACAGACGGCCGTCCGAGGTATGGCAGCGCGGCGGCTCGACACCGCTTTGAGGGCGGCGTTGAGCCGCCGCCCAATGGCCGGTACTGCCGATCCAGTAGAACCGTGGAAAGCGGTGCCGAGGCCGCCGAGGCACCGCACTCCCATAGCTCCGCAGCTACGCCCGGGGCACCGACGTGAGCCCGGCAAAGGGCCACACGTTGCCTTTTGCATGGGGCACGGATACGATTTGACCGGGCATTCGGATGGCTCGTGATCAATCCTCTTCGAGGTTATATGCTGATGGGTAAGTCCCTGCCGGGGGCGTGTCTCGTGATTCTGTTCTCGTTGCACCACGCTGCCGCACAATCCGGGGACGTGCCCCGCATCGAACTGCAGCCGGTCGCGACCGGGCTGAACCAGCCGGTGTTCGTCACCAACGCGCATGACGGAACGGACCGCCTTTTTGTCCTCGAACAGCCGGGAGTGATCCGGGTGCTGCCCCCCGGGTCCGGGACGCCTCGGCAGTTCCTGGACATTTCCGCCAAGGTGCTGTCCGGCGGCGAGCGCGGGCTCCTGGGACTGGCGTTGCACCCGCACTTCGACATCAACGGCAGATTCTTCGTCGACTACACGCGCAACCCCGATGGCGCCACCGTGATTGCCGAATACCGAGTCTCCGCCGACGACTCGAACCGCGCCGACCCGGCCGAAACGGTCTTGCTCACGATCCCGCAGCCGTACTCGAACCACAACGGGGGCATGCTTGTCTTCGGCCCCGACGGCTACCTGTACATTGGCATGGGCGACGGAGGCTCCGCCAATGACCCGGAAAACCGTGCCCAGAACCGGCAGGAACTGCTGGGCAAGATCCTGCGTATCGACGTCGATGACGTCGACCCGGGCAAACCCTATGCTTCTCCCCCCACCAACCCGTTTGCCGGCACGACCGAAGGGCGTGACGAGATCTACGCGCTCGGACTCCGCAACCCATGGCGCTTTTCCTTCGACCGTGCAACCGGGCGATTGTACGCCGGCGACGTGGGACAGGGGCTGGTGGAAGAAATCGACATCGTAGAGCTGGGCGGGAACTACGGGTGGCGCGTCTTTGAAGGGACCCGCTGCACCAATCTCGGGCCGCTCCCGTGCGACGCATCCTCGTATATTCCGCCCGTCGCCGAATACCGGCACGAGGGCGGGCGGTGTTCGGTGACCGGGGGCTACGTGTACCGCGGGACCAGGGGGAGCCTCCCCTCCGGCTCCTATGTCTATGCCGATTATTGCAGCGGCGAGATATTCATTCTCGGCAGCGCCGGCCCCGCCCTGCTGCTGGATACGAACCTGACGGTGTCGTCGTTCGGCGAGGACGAGCAGGGGGAGATCTACGTCGCCGGACTGAACGAAGGCACGATTTACAGAATCGTGAACCCGGACGCCTCCGCCGTGTCCCTTCTGTATTTCCCGATGCTCTCCACCCTCTCCGACGGACAGGCCCAGTACACGGGAGTGGCCGTCACCAACCTCGACCGGTTCGCGACCGACGCAGTCTTTACCGCTTATGACAGCAGCGGGGCCCTGCTGGCGGGGAGCGGAATCACCAACCCCAGGACTCTCGCCCTGGGCCCTGCGCAGCAGCTGGACAGGATCGATGCGGAGATCTGGGGGCCCGGGTTCACCGCCGCCGCACGCCAGGGCTGGTTCAAAGTCGAAAGCGCTACCGGCCGCGTGGCCGGTTTTTTTCTTGCCTTCGATCCGGGTCTGAACACGATGGACGGCGCCGAGGCTGGAGCCGCCACGCAAAGCTCGTTCGTCTTCCCTGAGATCGAAGAGCAGGGCTTCACGCGCATCCACGTCGCGAACCCCGGCGCGGCGCCCGTGGCCATCACGTTCGACCTGGTCGACTCCAGCGGCGCCGGCCGCTCCAGGGCAACGCGGGAGATACCGGCCAGGGGCGCCATCTCATCGGTCGTCGGTGAGCTCTTTCCCGATTTCCACGCACGGTCCACGGACTTTATCCGTGCCTCCGCCCCTGCAGGAGTCGTGCCGTTCCAGTACCTCGGCATCGACGGCCGGCAGGCGCGCGGGCTGAACGGGCAGGACGCCACGGGTGGCGCCACGACCCTATATGCGCCCCAGTTCGCGGTGAACAGTTCCTATAATTCCAGGCTGTCGGTGATAAACCTCGATTCGGTCGCGGCAACCGTGACGCTCCGCCTTCGGGCTGATGACGGATCGCCCCTCGGCCCTTCTGTCGAGCTCCCGCTCGCCGCCAGGGGGAAGATCCAGGTCTCTGACATACCGATGGGTCCCGGCAGCGAACAAGGTTATGTGGAGATTACGAGCAGCGGGCCGAGGCTGACAGGCAGCGTCAGTTTCACGGACGCTCGACAGAACGCGTTCGCGACCTCGCTGCCCCTCGTCTCTGCCCTGGCCCGCAGGCTCCTTTTCGGCCAGGTCGCCTCCGACGGCACGTATTTCACGGGCCTCGCGCTGCTCAATCCCGGCGGTGCCGACGCCAACGTGCGTGTGGACGTTTCGAACCCGCAGGGGGCCGTCATCGCCTCAAGTACATTCAAGGTCAAAGGGCGAGGCAGAATATCAAAGGTCCTAACCGAATATTTCCCGGAATTGTCCTCACAAGAGCTGAGTGCGGGGTATATCCGGGTAGAATCCGATCAACCGCTGGCCGGCTTCGCCCTCTTCGGAACCCATCGGCTCTCCGTCATTTCCGCTATTCCGGCCCAGCAGTGGACAGGGCCGTAGCCGGTAGCCTCCGATGGCCGCAGGCACGTCACAAGGCAGCCCAAGGCGAGCCCTGGGTATGGGTGGACTGTGCAGAGCGCGCCCTGAGGGGCGCCACATCGGTTATTCCACGGCGAAATACTTGGCATCGACCGGGGTGTTGTGGGTCACCTGATCGATCGTCACTGCCCAGTCCTGCAGCACCGTCACCGGCCCTTCGAGGGTATATGCGACCTTGTAGGCATGGGGAAGGGTCAGCCCGTCCACCTGTTTGAAGTCGTCGAAACGTTCGACGACCAGGTAGATGGTGTCGCGCTGCCCCGAAGACTCGGATATCGAAGTCTGCATGCTGGCCGGCTGAACGAGCCTGTATTGCGAGCCCACGTGACGGTAAGTCTCGGCGTCGAAGAAGAGGGCGATCTGCAGGTCGCCGGCTCCCTTCGCCCGGTACTTCACTTCATGGACCTGGCGCCCTTCGAGCTTCTTGAGACCTGAGTAACTCAGCTTGGGCTGACGCTGCGCCGTGTTGAGCAAAGCCCAGGCCGTGGTCGTCGCGCCGCCCAGCAGCCCCTCGCGCAGCATCATGTCGTGAAGATACACGAATTGCGAGAATGTCGAACGCTGACCGGGTCTCACCCAGCCGGTTGTGACGTGGCTCCCGTCATACCCCAGCTGCTCCCCCGGGTAATCGAGCGACGGGAAGGTCATCCCGATCCTGACTTTTCCCTGGTCCGACAGTATGCCCGATTTGCCGCGCAGCTCCCCGTGACCTCCCAGCCTGAAGTTGACTTGCGCCGTGCCGCCCATGACACGGGTGCGCACGGCGGCGATCGCCTCCGGCGTACCGATCGAGGCCAGGTGGCGGGCGACGAGCTCCTCCGGCTTTATTTTGTCATCCTTGGCTCGCAGGTTATCTGAGGAACCCGCGCACAGCAACAGGGCCAGACCAGCCGCAACACTGGAGATCTTCATATTTGTCCGGAATGACAGGTGGACGCTCGGTTCACCTGATTAGTTTTGACTGCAATATTGCCCGGCACGTGGGCAACACACGAACGGAGTCGATCGCTCTCAGCCTGCCCAGCAGTTTCTCCAGATAGGCCGGCCGGATCGGCCCCCAGCCTTCCTCGTCCAGACCGTGGAGGTTGTATACCATCCAGCCTTCGGGTCGTGCCAGGAGCTGGGCGACGTTTTCATCGACATCCTTCTCCGCGTTGCCCGGACCCCAGCCGCCCGTGGTCACTTTGACGGTCTTCGCAGTCGGCAGCAGGTTCAGAACCGGACCCTTTGTGCGATAGGCCATCACGGTCGACGGCAGCCATTCCTCGAGCTCAGGCGAGGACTGGTTATAGGGGAAATTGAACAGCGACTTTCTTGGATCGAATCCCCGCAGCTCTTTCGAGAAGACATCCAGGCACTTGGTGATGAGGTCTTTCGCCTGGGCGATCGGCAGGCTCGAAAGGTGGGCGTGCTGGTACCCGTGGGGCATGATCTCGTGGCCGCGGTCCTGGAGCTCGTTCCAGATTCCAAAATCGCCGAACTGCTCCTGTTTCATGTAGTCGTCGCGCACCTGGTTGTTGGGCATGTGTGCGGAGGCGATGATGTTGAAGCAGCCGGAGAGGCCGAATTTCTCGTATATCTGCGCGATGCGAACGAAGGACTTCTTGAAACCGTCGTCGAAACTCAGGCTGACGATGTGCGTTTTCGGCGGTGTGCCGGACTGGAGACGGGATGGGGCCGCCACCAGAGCCGCCGTCCCGAGCGTGCCGATGA
Source organism: uncultured Acidobacteriota bacterium (assembly GCA_963773605.1). Lineage (GTDB taxonomy): Bacteria > Acidobacteriota > UBA6911 > UBA6911 > UBA6911 > CAVZBT01. The sequence continues at coordinate 549,287 of CAVZBT010000010.1, read as the reverse complement.
ATTCCCTGCGCTTCATGTCAGTTCCTTCTCGTGTCCTGGTATCGAGCTTCGAAGGGGCGGAACAGCCCAGGTCCTTGCCGCGCTTTCAGCGCTCCGCGTCAGACACCCCGCTCCTCCACTGTCAATTCAAGCTTGCCGGCCGCTATACCGCCGTTATCAGTTTGTACATACACCCCTGCGGGATATGGTGCACCGGCACCTGGGGGAACTTCCTGCTCAAGTGCCCCGCCAGCAGCTTCATCGAGTACTCCTCGGAAACGGGGTGGTTAACGACGGCAACCGGGAATCCTGTGTCGATGGCGAAGGCGCCGTCGCGCCAGTTGGTGAAATCGTCGTCGGTGCAGATGGCCATGTCCGCCGCGAGCTTCTCGATGAAGTGGAACATCGGGGTAATCGCGCCCGTGCCCAGCACGACACGTCGGACCGTCTTGTTTTCCGGGCCGATCAGCTGGACTGCGGGCTGGCCCAGCGGTGCGGTGCGGGTTGCGATCTGCCGAGCGATATCGGCGGCCGTCCGGCCCTTGCCGTCGTAGACATAGTAGTAGCCGGACCCGTCGATCGGCCGCCCGAGTTCCAGGAGCTTGCCCCAACCCGTCGGGATCCCGATCTCCGGGTACTGGTCCCACACGTCATGGCAGCGGATGATCACGAGGCCGTTTTTCTCGATGAACTCCCGCTTTGCTTTTACCTCCGGAAAGCGGAATATATCCGGATCGTTGTCCCGGTGGTTGTAGTAGGTAGGTTCGTGCGTGACAAACAGGTTGCAGCCGAGCTCCAGCGCCTTCTTCAGCGCCCCGGTGTAGGACATCCATCCCACCGCGATGCCTTTTACGACGGCCTCGGGCGTACCGGACTTGAACGTGTCCACCGACTTGTTCCAGTCGACCCACCCCCCGTCGAGAGACTTCAGGTAGTTGTGGACATCGCCGGCTGTGAGGGCGGCGGGGGCCGGGCCGGCGGCACCGTCGTTTGCGACCAGCAACGTGGCCGCGACCGGTGGGATGCCGGAAATAAAAAGGCGCCGGCTCACTCCAGTTTTCGCTTCGCTATCTTTCATGGCGGCTCTCTGACAAGGATCCTTGCCAATCACAGCAGGAGCTGAAATGCATGTCAAGCATTGTAAACTCCTCCGCTCTCGAGGGCACTAAATGGCTGCAAGAAAATCGATGATTCTTCTGTTGCTTGCGATGTCCCTTGGGGCCGCGCGCCGCGCGCCGGCCGCACGGGGCCCCGCCTTGGGCCCCGTGGAGGTGCTGACCCCGACTGTGCGGCAGCACGACCAAGTCGTGATTGCGCTGAACCCGGAGCGCGTGCCCTCCAACCCGTTCAATCCGGCGGAGGTTTCGCTCGACGCGCTCATCACGACACCCTCCGGACAGCAGATCACCGTCCCCGGGTTCTGGTTCCAGGCGTACCGTCGCTCGCTGCAAAACCCTGCCGCCCGGGCGAACGATCGGGTCGAAGTGCTGGAGAGTATCGGACGGCCCGGGTGGCGGGTGCACTTCTCAAGCGGCCAGACCGGCCGGCATCGATTCGTGATCGAGCTGCGCGACGCGGCCGGGGTGCGGCGCAGCGCAGAACAGTCCTTCCAGGTGAACCCCGGACCGAACCCGGGCGTCGTCCGCATAAGCCCACGCAATCGCCAGTACCTGGAATTCGAATCGGGACAGCCGTTCTTCCCTGTCGGGTTGAACGTGTGCATGTACCAGGGGAAGGAGGGAACGTACTACTTCGACCGCATCCTCGGGAAACTACACGCGGGCGGCGGCAACTATGTCCGCCTTTGGCAGGAATACTATGTCCGCCATGACCCGAAGGTCGTCGCCCGCGCCGGAGATGGGGACTTCACGGGATTTCCCCTGGAGACCCAGGCCACCGGTCTGGGTCGCTACGATCTCGAGTCTGCCTGGCGCCTGGATCGTGTGTCCGACCTCTGCCGCGAACTCGATATCCATTGGCAGGTTACGTTCGAAATGACCGTCTGGTGGCAACGGCGCATGGAGTACCGCTGGAAGCGCAACCCGTACAACGCCGAAAATGGCGGCCCCTGCGTCCTGCCATCCGACTACTTCACCAGCGCGGCCGCGCGGGAGCTGGTGCGCCGCCGGCTGCGTTACAGCGTGGCCCGGTGGGGCTGGAGCAGCAACCTGCTCGCATGGGAACTGTGGAACGAAGTCGACAACAACGAGGGATTCAATTCGGAGGCGTGCGCCGACTGGCACCGGGAGGTTGGGGACTACCTGAGATCTGTCGATCCGTGGAAACACCTGATCACGACCAGTTGGCGCGACCGCCGGACGCTTGCCCTGCCGCAGATCGACATCGTGCAGGGACACTCGTATTTCGGTCCGGAGTACGACGCGGCCCAGTACGCGGTGCAGGACGCGGAACACCTGATGCGCGGGTTCGGCAAGCCGTTCTTCTTCGGCGAGCAGGGTATCGAGGGCCCAGTCGGAGTGGACCCGAAGGGGAAGCACTTCCATGACCTCATGTGGGTCACGGTCATGGACGGTGCCGCCGGGACAGGCCTCTACTGGTGGTGGCACAACTACGTCGATTCATACGATCTCTACCACCACTACGGGGCGCTGGCCAACTTTGTGAAGAGGGTCGACTGGCCGGCGCATGTCTGGAAAAGAGTGACTTTGTCCCGCCCCAACCTTCCGGTCAGCTTAAACGCGTACGGGCTCGCGGCGCAGGACCGGGCCGTGGTGTGGATTCACGATCCGCTGGCGTTCCGGCTCGTGGACGGGAAGGCGGTCGAAGGACCCGCGCAGCGCGCTGCGTCATGCAACGTGGTGGGGCTCGCCGATGGGAAATACGAAGTGGAGTGGTATGACACCTCGACCGGGAAAACGGTGCGCCGGGACACCGGCGCAGTGCAGCACCTCACGCACTTTGGATACGGCATCGAATTGAAGCCGCCGCAATTCTGGGGGGACATCGCGGCCCGCATCATCCGCGAAGGTCTTCGCTGGTGAAACAACGTTGCCGAGCCCACAACCAGAGTGTGGAGTGCGGCGGCTCGACGCCGCTTTGGTCGCGGCGCCTGGGCGCCGCAGCATTTCGAGATTGCAGGGCGAGAACCGCAATGTCGCGATTTGGGAGTGGCGCCGAGGCGCCGAGCAATTCGACTGAAGGAGCGAAGGGGAAAGCGGCGCCGAGGCGCCGCACTCCAGATTGGGGCGTAGTAATAACAGAAAAAAGGCCCCCTGCCGGCCAGGATCGGCAGGGGGCCCTTTGCTTCGCGCGACCTGGGGTTACCAGTCGACGCGGAGCGAAAGCTGGATGACCCGGCCGTCGTTGGCCTGACGGCTCAGGTCTTGCATGCCCGTTGGCCCTTGGTTTAGTTCAACGCCGGATTTATGTCGTTCGGGTGGTTGAACGCGTTGAAGAAGTCACCCTTGAGACGGAACACGACCGACTCTCCGATGCGGAAATTCTTGTAGACACCGATGTCGGTATTCCATGCACCGGGCCCCATTATATTCGCTCTTGGGCTCCAGTTGTAGTTTTCACCGATGGCCGTCTGCCGGATGCTCCCGTTGGCCAACGTCTGCGCAATCTTATTGTCGAAGGCTGCGCCGACCTGGCGCAGGACGCGCTGCGACCGATCGACGGGCACCAGGGACAGCAGGTCACCGCCCGTCACATCCGTGGCCGCGGTGGGATCGAAGTAGCCACGGAACCAAAGCCGGTTCCGTTTGCCTCGACCAGGTGAATTCCGGCCGCTCATCCGCGTCGATGCGTCGGATCGCCGAACGCAAAAAGGCTGGTGCTCGGGCTCAGCCAGAAGCCGCTGCGCCAGTCGCCGTTGAAGGCAATCTGCCAGCCGCCGAGGATGCCGTTCACCACCGGGTGCGCGTCGCTCATGAAGCGCTTGCCCCTGCCGAACGGCAGTTCCACGTTGCCGTTGTACCGGATGTGGTGCGGCGGAACGGTGGTGGAATTGAAGTAGACCAGGGCGAGCCGCTCGATCGTAGGTGAGGTTCGGCGCGCCGATGATCTGGCAGGTTCTCGGGAACCTGTCCGCCGCCGCCGGCCGAGTTGATGCTGGTGCCGCCGGCGTCAAAGCCGCCCGAGTCGGTCGTGGTCAGGACGCGGTTGTAGGTGTAGAACCACTGGAACGCCACTCCCCTGCTGAACCGGCGCTCCACTCTCGACCTGGAAACCGTTTGCGTTGGAATACCCGGTCTTGTTCAGGCCGGCTGGATTCCAGTCCTTGTTGACACGGAGCAGGTCGCGGTTGCTCGGAGGTGCCTGCCCCGTCCGCGCCACGTAGTTGTATTCGGATTCCTGCTGGTTGAGGGAGAACCGCTGCTCCAGGCCGCTGCCGTGCTGGCCGAGGTAGCTGAGCCGCAGCGTGGTGTCCTTCATGACCTCGCGCTCGAGGGTGACGTTCCACGACTGGACGCGGCTGTCGCGCCAGTTGCGGCCGTCCCAGACCATCCCGCCCTGAGGGTTGGTCGGGAGAACCACGACGCCGTCGGTGTCGACCGTGACGCCGACCGATGAAGTCGTCCGCCGACGGGTTTGCCAACGAGGGTGTAGTTCTGGGTGGCGTTCTTGTAGTTGGGGAGATTTTCGTACCTCAGGTTCATCGGAGGGTTAGTCCTCGAAGCCTGGAGAATCTGGGACAGCGGCATGGTCCAGTAGTATTCGCCGTAGCCGCCGCGCAAGACCGTCTTGTTGTTGAGCTGGAAGGCGGCACCGATCCGCGGGGCGAAGTTGTTGTTGTCGGCGCGGAAGAGTATGTCCGGATACCCGATCGAATCCGCGGTCGTCCAGGTCAGGCCCCGGAGCTCGTACGAGGCCAGCATCGAAGGTGGGAGCCCGGGAACATCTTCCATCGTTGGTGGTCCCCGGCGTCACGACCTCGAACTTGGTCGCGATGGTGTTGATGTCCACCACGGACAGCCGGTTCTGCTTCTCGGAATACGGTGTCCACTTGTCCCAGCGCAGGCCGAGGCTGAGGTCAGCCGCGGAGTGATGCGCCAGCGGTCGTTCACGTAGAGGCCTGCCTCCGCCTGCTGGAAGTAGAAGAACCCGCGGTTGTACTGGTTGGAAAGGTAGTCCGGCAGCCCGAGCAGCATGTCGGCGAAACCGTCGCCCGGTATAGGACGTCTGGGAATCGTCGGCAGCGCTGTAGAGCCCGGTCCACTCGCCGCCGAAGTTGTGGCTGCCGGCGGACTGCTGCAGTTCCTTGATGTTGTTGTACTCCTTCCGGTACCTGGCACCGAGCTGGATCTCGTGTTTCCCCTTGTTCCAGGAGACGTTGTCTTCGGCGACGACTCCCGGTCAGAGCCTCGACCTTCATGTTGTCGCCGTCGAAGCCGAAATTGCCGGCGTACATCGTGGGCCAGCCCGGAACCCCGAACGGGTTGGGCAGTCCGAGCTTGTCCGCCCACTTGTCGAAGTCGGCCAGCGTCCCGGAACTCTTGTTGGAACGATGCACCCCGACCATCACCTGGTTGAGAATGGTCGGCGAGATGGTGCGGTCCACGTCGTCGAAACGTTGTTCACGATCGCGTCGTTGCGCGACGTGCCGTACCCGTCTGTCGGGGCGGCCGGGTTTCCATAGTAGCCGCCGTCCACGGTGGCGTGACGGCGGCTCTGGGTCCAGCGCACCGACAGGTTGTCCTTGGACGAGAGCCTGTGATCGATCTTGGTGGTGTAGTTGTCCGCGTTTGTTTTCCGCGGGGCATACTTGGTGTAGTTGTAATAGGTGACGTACGGGATTCGAGTCGTTGGTCGGCAGCGCCGTCATCTTCTGCATCTGCTTGGCGAAGGCGCTGATCCGGCTGGCCGGGATTATGTTGTCCTGGAAAGGCTGCCGTTGCCCGTTGGCGTCCGTCGTCAACGGATCGTAGATAATGGTCTTGTTGCCGTCGGAGTCGATGATGTTGCTGAGATCGCCGTTCCACATGTCCGCCGTGGGCGTGTAGGTGTAATACGGGAAGTACGATTCCCGCTGCCTGGCGCCCTCGAACGCGAAGAACCAGAAGGTCTTGTCGTGGCCGTCGTAGAGCTTGCCCAGCCACACGGGGCCGCCGGCCGACGCGCCGAACTCGTTGCGGATCAGTTTCGGCCAGTTGTAGTTCAAGTCGTATTCGCGCCGCCTGGCCACCAGCCCGGCCGTGTTGTTGCGGTGCGTCTCGAACGCGCTGCCGTGGAAACTGTTGGTGCCACTGCGGGTCACCATCGTCACGGTTGCCGGTCGCGAGTAGCGGGCATCGGAACCTACGGTCTCGATGCGGAATTCCTGGATGACGTCGAGACCCGGCTGGATGCGGGCGATACCGCCGCCGAACCGGTCGACGAGCGAGATACCGTCAAGCGTGATTTCCAGCGATCCAACCTTCATGCCGTTGACGCGGGCGTTGCCGCCCCCCTCGACGCCGGGGGTCAGATCGAACAGGTTGCTGATCGACCGCCCGTTCAGAGGAAGGTCGCGGATCCGGGCGAAATCCTTGACGTTCGATATCTCGGTGCTGGCCGTGTTGATGGTCGGCGCCGCGCCAGTCACCTCGACGGTCGTGCTGATGTCGCCCACCTCCATGACCGGGTTGACCTCCACCTGCTGTCCGGCCATGACCGTGAACGTGCCCGCCCACTTCTTGAACCCGGCAAGCTCGACGGTCATCCGGTAGGGACCGATGGGCAGGGCGGCAATCGTGAAGATACCCACCTCGTTGCTGACGCCTGTCCGCTCGACGTTCGTCAGTTCGTTGGTGACCTTGACTTCGGCGCCGGGGATAACGGCCTGTTTTGCATCCCGCACGGTCCCCGCGACGGCGCCGGCTCCGGTCTGCGCCCACCCTGGTTCCGAGACCAGGAAGGCACGCCGCCAGCAGAAGAAGCAGCGAAGCAACAGACACGACGCTGGATCTGTTTTTCAAGCTAGGCCTAATCATCACTCACCTCATGATCGAAAAGACGCGGAACTCAGAACGCCAGGTTCGTTCGAACTCCGCTCCCGATGCACACCGTTTCGAGATCCGACTGCTACTGCCAAATTATGCGAAGAAGTAGGGATGTTAGTTTCTGTCCTATGGAAAGCAACTTAGCACCAGAGTATTTTCAAAAGCAACAAAAACTCGCAGAGGGGACTTTTTGTCTGGTGAAGGCCTCTGCCCGGCAGCAGGGAAAATGCCGGTTGGTCCCGTTCCATCGATCAGCCTGTTTTACCGCTTCGAGCGGAGGCGCTGGAGGATTTGCTCTTCCTTCGCCGCTTCGGGGAATCGACCCTGCTTGCGGTAGATCTCCAGGGCGGTTTCGTGTCCGGAGGCGAGGTTCGGGTCTACCTTCGAGGGCCTGCTGCACTGCTTCGAGCGCGCCGTCGAGGTCCCCCCGCTTGAGCAGGATCCGGGAGATCACGATCGAGACCAGCGTATCCGCTGGAATTCAATGCTGTGCGCCTTCCGGAACGCCGCAAGCGCATCGTCCCACCGGTCCACCGTGACGTAGAGGCCGCCGAGGCTGAAGTGGGCGAGGTAGTCGTTCGGGGATTGCGCACAGTAGTTTCTTGTAGGTGCTCTCGGCCTCTTCGTACCGCCGGCCCGCGATATAGACCTCGGCCAGCCGCCGCAGCGCCAGATCGTAGCCCGGGCCGCAATTCCAGCGTCTTTGAGGAATTCCTGCTCCGCCTGATCGAGGGCGCCGGTCACGCGACACACGACGCCGAGCTGGAAGTGCGCGACCAGCGATGCCGGATCGCGCTGCAGGGCCTGGTTCAACAGCTTTGTCGCTCGACCGTAATCCCCGCTCCGTGCGGCCAGCGTCCCGGCGTTGATGAGTTCATAAAGGTCGATCCGGTCCTTGGGGTCCGGAAGATTACTTCCAGGCCCCGGAGGCCGGCGGATCCCTTGCTGAGCGCCAGGTACCCGAGGGACGCCAGCTTTCTCGACGGTGGCGGGGTCGGCATCCCGGGGCACGACGGCCGCCGCATTCCTGGCGGAATAGCGCGCGAGGTCCTGGCCGAGGAGCGCCTTCAGCTGGGACGCCATCGCGCGATTTGCGCCGCTGAGATCGCGCTTTTCGCCGGGGTCGGAGACCGTGTCGTACAGTTCCGGCTTCGGCGCCTCGATGTACTTGTACCGCCCCATCCGGATGCTCGACAGCGGGCTCCACTCGAAGTGGTAGAACGGGAGCATTATCTCCGCCTGCGCCGCGATTCCGGCCAGGGAGCCCCTTCCCAGCAGCGCGGCGTACGCCCCTTTGCCCCTGCACCTCCGGGGCGCGCACCTTGCCGGACAAGCCCAGCACCTGGAGCACCGTCGGGACCACGTCGATCGTGCGCAGCGGGCCCGGCGAGCCGCTTTCCCGCGCGGCGCCGACGGCTCCCGGCAGCTTGAAGATCATCGGGACCCGCAGAGTGGAGTCGTAGATAAAGAAGCCGTGAGTCGACTCGCCGTGCTCTCCGAGGCCTTCGCCATGATCGCCGAGCAGCACGATCAGGCAGTTGTCGTACAGCCCCTTCCGCTTGAGGTCGTCGATGACGCGGCCGACGTTTTCGTCCGTGTAGGCGATCTCGCCGTCGTAGGGGCGGCCGATGTACTGCCGGTCGTAGGGCGCGGGGGGCGTGTACGGGTCGTGAGGATCGAAGAGATGGACCCAAAGAAAGAACGGGCTGCCCCCCTTCTGGCTTTGTCTCCAACCAGCGAAGCGACTCCCGCACCACCTCGTCGCCCCGGCGTTCGGCGACCACCTGCCAGTTCTGCGGCAGGGACGGCGGGAAAGTTGTCGTAGTAGAAATCGAATCCCTGGTTGATTCCCCAGCGCGCTTCCAGCACAGCCGAGGCGACCACCGCTCCGGTGCGGTATCCGGCGAACTTGAGCATCGTGGCGAGCGTGGTCCGCTCTTTGCTGAGCGTGAATCCGGTGAAGTCGCGCACCCCGTGAAACACCGGGTACGTCCCGGTGAAGATGGAGGCATGAGAGGGCAGGGTCAGCGGGACCGGGGTGTAGGCGTTCTCGACGAGGATCCCGTCGGCGGCGAGCGCGTTGATCCGCGGCGTCTTGATGGCCTTGTATCCGTAGCACTCGAGATGATCCGCCCGGAGGGTGTCGACGGTGATGACCACCAGGTTCGGCGGCTGGGCCGGCGCCTGCACGAGCCCGGCGGTCATCGGCACAAGCAGGAGCGAGAGGATCAGGGCCGCATAACCGGGGAAAATATGCTTCACACCTTCACCCGATCGACGCGATGCTGGGGGCGGCGAAGGAATGGGCAAGGACCAGGGCGATGGACCCCACCAGGCTGGGCCGGCTTTCCAGGGTCGTGGGGCTCAGGGCCAGGTGGTCGAGGTAAAACCGGGGGATCCGCTGCGACAGCTCCCGGATCATGATCGGGTGAACCGTGGCCCACGCGCGGGTCACCGGGCCGCCCAACACGATGACCTCAGGGTTCAGCGAATAGATGATCGGGATAAGCCCCCTGCCGAGATACGCGGCCTTTTCGTGGAGTACCTCGACGGCTTCCGTTTCCCCCTGCGACGCGCGCGAGAGAACGTCTTCGATGGTGGCGCCGCCGATGGCTTTGCTCCGCGACCGGCGGAGCGCCAGGTAGCGCTGCACGGTCGCTGGGTCGGAAGCATACGCCTCGAGGCATCCGCGGCCGCCGCAGCTGCACGCTGGACCGTCCAGGTTGAGCGGGATGTGGCCGAACTCGCCCGCCCCGTTCATCGAGCCGTGGTAGAACTGCCCCCGAATAATGATGCCCGACCCTATTCCCTCGCCAATGTCCCAGAAGACGAGGTTTCTCGGCGGACGCGCGTGTTTGCCGAACCAGACTTCGGCCAGCGCGCCCAACCACGCGCCGTTTTCAAAATAAAGGGGGATGTCCATGTCCAGCGAGCGTCGCAGCATGGAACCAACCGGGACATCGTCGCCCCAGCCGAGGCCCTCTCCGGCCAGCACCCTTCCCTCCACCGGGTCCACGAGCCCGACCAGCGACACGCCGATCCCCTCGGCGCCTTCCGACCGGCACGACCGCAGCACTTCCCTGATCACGCGAGCCACGGCCGCCATGGCGGCGTGCGGGTCGGGATTGGCCGGCAGATCGACGCACCGCTGGATCTTTCCGCGGAAATCGCTCAGCGCGACCGTGTAGCCGCTGGGACGCAGGTCCACCCCGATCGCGCAGGCCTTCCTCGGATTGATGTGGAGATAACGCTTCTTGCGCCCGCCCAGGGGCGACGACTCCCCGACGCCCTCCTCGTACACAAAGTCGTCGACCAGCAGCCGCGATACGATCTTCGAGACGGTGCTCCCCTCCAGCCCGATCAATTCGGCGATCTCGATCCGGGAGATCGGGTGCTTCTCCCTGATCACGTTCAACACCATGACCTCGTTGATGTCGCGCAGCACGCGGTGGTTCGCCGGGGCGAGGTTGCCGATATCCATCTTTCGCATAGAACACCGGTTATATGATCACGGAATCTAACCCCCCACCCAATACGAAGTCAAGGCACAGCGCATTTGGAGTGCGGCGGCTCGACGCCGCTTTGTGGGCGGCGCCTGGGCGCCGCCCTTTCGCAGCTGCCTGCCGATCCAGCGAAACCGCGACAGCGGCGCCGAGGCGCCGCACTTCACATTACCAGATGCGGATCAGGGAGACCCCGTGCCGGGCGACTTTCGTTTCGAACTGGTTTTCGAACACGCCGGCGTCCCGCTGCCGCCATAGGTCCCGGACACGCCGTCGGCCGGCGATCCCCAGATCGGACCAGCGCGCCGTCACCACGGCTTCGGTTTCCCCGCGGTTGAACAGACCCACCGCCAGGGAACCGTCTTCCAGCGGCCTGGCCCACACTTCGCGGGTTCCCTCGCGGGCCACGCGCCGCCCCGGTTTGCCGAGCGGGTCCTGGTCCACGTCGATGACCTCATCGTTGCAGAGCAGGCCAAGCGTGAAATCGTCCAGCCGGGTGATGTCGCCGCTGAAGATCAATGGAGCCGCCACCAGGGACCAGAGCGACACGTGCGAATACTGTTCGTTGGGGGTGAGCGGCGTCGGGACGGTCTCCCCTTTCCAGTTGCTCAGGTAGCCCAGGAGCAGGTAATCGGGGTCGTTCCAGCCTCCCGGGCCGCCGTACCTGTGAAGCTCCCGCTGGGCGTAGACATCGAACCCGTCGCGGAAAAGAGCGGTCCCGATCCCTTCAAAGCTCCCCCCGAGATCCCCGGCGGTCCTCCAGCTGTGTCCTCCGACTTCCTTCCCCCACTCCCACACATTCCCCATCCCGTACTGGCAGAGATTGAGAATGATGTCCCGCGGCTGCGTCTTGAGGATGTCGCTGATCACCCGGTACGGTTTTTGCAACGCGGCACGGTCGGGATTCTTGCGCAATCTCCTTATAAGAGCACCAGTCGTATTTCAGGAAATCGAATCCCCAATCCACGAACTGCTCCACGTCCTGCCGCTCGTGCTGCCAGGCGGCGACGTGCCTGGCGCAGGTCAGCGGGCCGGGCGACGTGTAGATGCCCGCCTTCAGCCCCTTCGCATGGATATACGCGGTGAGCCCCTTCATATCGGGGAAGCGCGGGTTGGCGTTCACGCGGCCGCGCGTGTCGCGCGGCTGCCCCTGGAGGGACGCGTCCGGAGACCCCGGCCTCACCGACCAGCAGTCGTCGATGTTGACGTACATGTACCCGTGGTCGATCATGCCGCTGGCGACCATGGCGTCCGCCGCCGCGCGCATGATCTGGTCGGTCACGTGATTTTCCCAGACATACCAGCTGTTCCAGCCCATGTGCGGGGTGAGCGCCAGCGTGTCGCCGCAGACGATCCGGAACGCGCGCCGGTCCCGGCCGTGCCGGTTGGACGCCTGGAAAGACACGTTGTAGGTTCCGCGCGCGTCGAGCCTGCCGGTGATCTGACCGGTGCTTCGTTTCCAGCGAAAGACCCTTCGGGAGCGCATCCACCGCGAACTCCATCGGCCGCTCGCCCGTCGCGGGGATGGTAAACAGGAAGGGCGACCCGGGGCGAACACCGAAAATCCTGGCGCCGTTGATTCTGGGCTGGGGCCCGGGTTTTGGCGTCAGGACGATCTTCTCTTCCGCAGGCGCGGAAGAAAGCGGCGCCAGCGAGCAAAGGATCAGGACGATGCCGGAATATCGCGCAAGGGAACGAGTCATCTCCGCCTCCATGAAGGAAGTCCCGATTAGAGAACGGCCGCGAGCGGGCATGCAAGCATTTTGTGGAGTGCGGCGGCTCGACGCCGCTTTCGGGGCGGCGCCTGGGCGCCGCCCTTCGCACCTGCCTGCCCATCCAGCGAGACTGCGACAGCCGTGCCGAGGCACCGCACTCCATAGGCTCTGTTCAAAGGCCATGTTACAGTGGGGGCGGTGGGGGGTCATGAACCGAAGAGAATTTCTGAACCAGGCGTCGTTGGCGGCATTGGGATCTCCACTGGCATGGTCCCGGCTCGGGCGGGCCGCCGGACCAAAACGGATCGCCTTCGGCGGCATCCAGATAGAGTGCAGCACCTACGGCCGGATCCGCGCCAAGATGGAGGATTTCACCGTCCGCAGGGGCCGGGAACTGGCCGACGACCCGTTTTTCAGCCTGTTGAAGAGCTATCCACACCCCTTCAGACCAACGCTCCTGGCCAGCGCCGTTCCGGGCGGGCCGGTGGAACGGAAAACCTACGATGATTTGAAGACGGAATTCCTGCGCCGGGTCCGCGACCTTTCGCCGCTCGATGGGCTGTATTTGCCCATGCACGGGGCCATGTACGTCGAAGGCATGCAGGACGCGGAGGGAGACTGGATCTCGGCGGTCCGCACCGTGGTCGGGAAGGAATGCCTCATCAGCGCCAGCTACGACCTGCACGGCAACCTGAGCCGGCGCGTCATCGACAACATCGACATGCTCTCCGCGTTCCGGACGGCGCCCCACATCGACCGGGAAGAAACGGCGCGCCGCGCCTGCGGCATGCTGGTCGACTGCCTCGACCGGAGGATCAGGCCGACGCTGGTCTGGGCGCCGATCCCCGTCCTGATGCCCGGCGAACGCAGCAGTACGTTGTACGAACCCGCCAAAAGGCTCTGGGCACAGTTGCCTGCCATGAACGCACAACCGGGGGTGCTGGACGTTTCGCTGCTGGTCGGCTATGTGTGGGCCGACGAGCCGCGCGCAACCGCAAGCGCCGTGTTGACCGGGACCAAGCCGGAAGCGCTGCACAAAGGAGCGGTTGCGCTCGCGCAACAGTACTGGGAAGTCCGCGCCGAATTCAAGTTCGGCGTCCCGACCGGCACCCTGGCGGAGGTTATCACCCGCGCCCAGGGCCTGACGACCAGGCCCGTGGTCGTGTCGGATTCCGGCGACAACCCTACCGGTGGGGGGACGGGCGATCGCGCCGACGCTCTGGCCGAGCTCCTGCGGCTGAAGGTCCGGAATGCGGTGGTCGCAGGGATCGCGGACCGGCCCGCCACGGAGGCGTGCTACCGCGCGGGCAAGGGAGCGACTGTGCCGCTGAAGATCGGCGGTTCGCTCGACCCGCAGGGCAGCCCCCGGGTGGACGTCACGGCGCAGGTGGTGTTTCTGGCCCCCACCAAGGACCTTCCCGAGCGGCAGGCCGTGGTCGACATCCGCGGGATCTCGGTCGTCCTCACGGCGAGGCGCCGGCCCTTTCACGAGGTGTCGGATTTCACATCGCTCGGACTAGAGCCTGCGAATTACAAAATTGTCGTCGTCAAGGCCGGCTACCTCGTGCCGGAGATCGAGAAGATCGCCAACCCGAACCTCATGGCCCTCAGCGACGGCGCCGTCAACCAGGACATCGAGCACCTGTCGAGCAAGTACCGGGTCCCGACGTACCCGTTCGTGCGCGACCTGCGGTGGAAGCCGTCCACAATCGTTTCCGCGCGCTCAAGGCAGTAGGGCAGCCCGGGCATTCCGGCCGATTTCCTAAAGCCGCCGCGACCACGCGATGAGCAAGACGATCCCGGCGAGGATCATGGCCACGCTCAGGCCGACCCACAGGCCAACGACACCCCAGCGGAGCCGGAAGCAGAAGTACCAGGCGACGGGAAGACCGACCCCCCAGTCGCAGAAAAGATGGGTGAGCATTGCGGTGCGGGTGTCGCCCGTGCCGCGCAGCGCTCCGACCGTCACCCCCTGGATACCATCGAACAGCTGAAAGACGGCGGCCATCATCAGCAGGATCGCGCCCAGGGCGATCACCTCCCCATCACCCGAGTAGAGCCGCACGATGGCGCGCGGCACCGAGAGCAACACCAGCCCCGAAGCGGCCATGAAGGAGGCGCCAAGGGCCACGGCCGTCCACCCGGCGCGGCCGGCACCGGTCGGATCCCGCCGCCCGAGGGCCTGCCCTACCCGAACTGCGGCGGCCGACGAGATGCCGAGCGGCACCATGAAGGTGAGGCTGGCCGTGTGCAGCGCGACCTGGTGGGCCGCCAGCGGGATCGCGCCGAGGGTACCGGCCAGCGCCGTCGCCGCACCGAAAACGCCGACCTCGAGGCTGATATGCAGCGCAGCCGGAAGCCCGAGTCCCAGCAGGCGCCTGAGCCGCGCCGGGTCCGGCAGGAGGGCGACACGGGTAAGCCCCCACCTGTGCCGCCACTCGTAGTACAGGATGTAGCTCAGCAGCGCGCTCGCCATGTACGCCCGGGCGATGCATGTCGACCAGCCCGAGCCTTCCACCCCCATCGCCGGAAGCCCGAGGTGGCCGAAAATCAGGACCCAGTTTCCGAAGACATTGACCAGGTTCGCGCTGATCAGCGCGAACGCAACAGGCCGGACAAGGTTCATTCCCTGGAGATATCGGCGAAAAGCGAAGTAGGCCATCAGCGGCGGCGCGCTCCAGAGCACCGCGCGCAGATAGGGCCGCGCGAGCTGCAGGATTGCGGGCGAAACCCCCAGGGTGTGCAGCACCGGCAACAGGGACCACACCAGCGCCATCATCAGGGGCGAGATGCCCAGGACCAGGTAGAGGCTGTTCAGCAGCGAGTGGTGACAGTCGTCGACATTGCCGGCACCGTAGGATTGCGCAACCAGCGTGTCCAGCCCCAAGAGCAGCCCACTGCCGAACACCCCGACGACATAGAACAGGACATTCCCCAGGCTGGTAGCGCCGATCGCGTCGGTGCCGTTCGGGAGCCGGCCCACCATCACGGTGTCTACGATCCCCATCGAAACCCAACCGATTTCAGCCAGCACAAGCGGAGTGGCCAGCCGCAGCATCGGCCGAATTTCCGAGCGGAACTGTCGAAGGCTTGAAACAGACAACTCTCCCCCCTGGCCCTGCCGCGCCGAAATAAGTTGAGAGAATACCGCATTGCCTCGCGGTTTTCGGAGCTTTTGGTGCAGTGTCCCCACGGTGCCGTCAAGTTCTGCGCGCGGGTCTCGAGTGCGCGCGGCTCGACGCCGCTTTGGGGTCGGCGCCTGGGCGCCGACCTTTCGCCGCCCCCTGCCGGTCCAGCGAAACCGCGACAGCGGTGCCGAGGCACCGCACTCCATAAGCTCTGGCGTTTTGTGGAGTGCGGCGGCTTGACGCCGCTTTGGGGTCGGCGCCTGGGCGCCGACCTTTCGCCGCCGCCTGCCGGTCCAGCGAAACCGCGACAGCGGTGCCGAGGCACCGCACTCCATAAGCTCTGGCGTTTTGTGGAGTGCGGCGGCTTGACGCCGACCTTTCGCCGCCGCCTGCGGGTCCAGCGAAACCGCGACAGCGGTGCCGAGGCACCGCACTCCATAGGCTCTGGCGTTCTGTGGAGTGCGGTCGGCTGGCGGCCGTGCCGCGCGGCGAAATAGTTTCCTTTCGCCTGACAGGGATGGTGTATGTTGGCGGGCACGCTATGAGCGCAGAGCTGAAAGAGATCCTTCAATTTTCGCTGGTGGCCTTGAGTTCCATTTTCTTCATCGTGGACCCGCTGGCCGCCATCCCCTCGTTCCTGGCGATGACGGCCGAGGACAGCGATGCTAAGCGCAGGCGCATGGCGCGCCAGGCCGCCTGGACGTGTTTCCTGGTGTTGAGCCTCTTCTCGCTCGCCGGAAGCCTGATTTTCAGGCTCTTCAGCATCACGCTGCCGGCGTTCAAAATCGCCGGGGGGCTAGTGCTGTTCCTGGTCGCCGTGGACATGCTTCAGGCCCGACGGTCCGGGACTCAGGAGGTCAGCGAAGAACGCCTGGAAGGAGCGGAGAAGGAGGAGGTGGGGGTCACCCCGATGGGAATCCCGATGCTGGCCGGGCCCGGCGCGATCTCCACGGCCATGGTGCTAATAGGACAGTCCAGGAATTGGTGGCACACCCTCCCCGTCTTCGTCGCAATAGCCACAACGGCGCTGGCTTCCTATTACTTGCTGGCGGGGGCCAACCGCGTCCGTAAGTACCTCGGCGAGACCGGGATTCGTATCCTGATGCGGTTGATGGGACTGGTCCTGACCGCGATTGCCGTCCAGTTTGTCCTGAATGGCCTCGCGGAGTTCTGGGGACGCCGCGGGTCTCCCGTGTGACCGGGTCAAGGCCCGACCGCAGCACCTGGGAAGTCCAGGCCGAGGCACTGCCTTCAACCTAATTGGACCTGGCGTGTTGCGAGTAGGGTTTTTCCTGGCCGGTGTGGATGCGGTAGAGGCGCCGGTGTGTCGTCTTGAGCGCTTCGACCAGCTCCGCGTAGGGTCGATCGGTCACGTCCACCAGCCCGATATTGTAGTTCTCCCCGTCGTAGCGGCCGGTGCACGGCTGGTCCGCCCACTGGAACCAGTGGGTCCCGATCAGCTCGGGCATGGCGAAGGCATTCTCGACATAGTAGCGGTAGGCGGCCCCCCGCTCTGCCTGGTCGCGGACCTGGACCAGGCTGGCCGACAGACCGCCCCCCGGCGTGCCGAAGTGGAACTCGCCGATCAGGACGGGCTTGCCCGTGAGCTCGGCGATTTTCCCGACCCGTTCGGGCTGCACCTCGAAATTGTAGATGTTGACGCTGTAGACATCGAAGGCGCGGGCCACCCGGATCTCGGCCTCGGTAGGGCGGCCGCCGGAACGCATCCCCAGGTTCAGGTGGTGAGAATCGTATTTCCTGACCGCGTGACTCGTGACCTGGACGTACCGGTCGAAGGCATCGTCGATGAACTGTTTGCGCCGCTCCGGGGTATCCGCTGCGGCGAGCCATTCCTTCAACCGCTGTTGCGTCGCGGTCGCGGGGCCGTCCAGGATGATCTGCACGGTCTGCAGTTCCTTCTGCGGGAACGGCGGTTCGTTGGCGAGGAAATACCCGAGCAGCCACGGGTCGTCTTTGCGCGGCAGGCACTGCCGCCGCGCCGACGCGTCGGCGTTTTCCGTGAATTCGCGGGAGTAGACGTCCGGGAGCCCCAGGTAACTCACCTTCGTCTCCCACCTCCCCAGCGGAACGACATACGGCTTCTTGCGCGCGTCCCACAGGGCCGCGTGCGACCAGTTGGCAACGGTGTTCAGTCCCCACGAATCCATCCTGCGCAAACTGTGGTCCACCCACTGCTCGAGCCAGTCAGCGCCGAACCTGCGGCTCAGGTTCCAGGTGTAGAAGGAAGCGCCGGCATCGTCGTCGCGCTGCCGGGTCTGCAGTTGCGGCGGGGGCAACGCTTTGAAAATGCCCGCGCGCCCGGCGGTGCGCGTGTCCATGAAGGGGGTCATCACGTCGGAGCCGGCAGAAAGGAACAGGTGGCCGTCGGGGTCGACGAACCACCAGCGGTTGTCGATCCGTTCCACGCGGAAAAAACCCGTGCCCCGGGCCTTCGTCGAAACCGCCGCATATCCGCCGTAATTGCAGTAGCCGAAATCCCCGGGGGGGAGAGAGCCTTGCTCCCCCGCCCAGGATTCTCGCAGGTCCGCGAGCGAAGCCACTTTGCGGGGCGACTCGTCGCGGATCGATTGCCCAAGTTCATCGACCAGGGGTCCGCTTTCCAGGATCGCGTCGGCCACAGGCTCGGCGCTGACCTGGATCGAGCGGATTTCCAGCTTGGGGGTGCCGATGGGGTGCTCCATCGCAAACCCGATCGCCTGGACGCCTCGCATCGGGCGAAACGGGCCCCACAACCCGAGGAAATAGCCGGCGCGCGAGCGGTTGCCCACGGCGGCCATATCCCCGCCCGTGCGGGGAGGCTCGGCAAGGGTCCGGACGGGGATGGCGGCCCTTATCCACACACGCGGATAAGGGTGCACCAGGACCCGGCTGTAACCATCCCCCGTGTAGACCCGCAGATCGAATCTCTGGGTCGAAGTCGCGCGCATTTCCAGGACGAGACATCCCTCGGCCGGCCAGTCCGAAGGCTGGGCCGGCGAGAGCTCCCCCAGCGGGATCCGCCACTCCGAAAGTTCGACCGAATGGTCGAAAATGAACTCCCGGTTGGCGGGCTGCGCCTGTGCGCCGGCAGCCGACAGGACGGAAAGCAACGCGAGATGAACGAGGCGTCTCATGGCGCACCTTCCTAAGGTGGCCGGGGGCGGGCCGCCCCCGGCCTGCCACGGCACCGAGCCACCGTGAGCAGGCTTTACTTGTTCTCCGATTTGTTCCTGGGCGATTTCTGGTTCAGGATCCTGAGGAGTGGCGCCGCAGCCGCCGGAGCCTTAACCGCCGACTCGGCGATGATCTGGGTGGCATTCAGCTCCTTGCCGTAGAGGTTCTTGTTGGCTCCGCCGTCGGATCTGAGCGTCGAACCCTCGAGCGAGACTCCGGCAAACAGGCCGCGCGAACGCGAGTAGCTGAGGATCTCGGCCTTCATCACCACATCGGTTGCCGCCTGCGCGCTGCGGCCTTTGGGTCCGCCCGCGGCGGAGGCATCGGCGCCGAGCTTGACCTTGCTGTTCAGCACCGATCTCGCCCCTTTGTCGTTCATGACCAGCAGGACGAAATCCGTGGCCTGGCCGCCGAGCTGCAAGCCAATATTGCCCCCCTCGAGCGCATAGAGCGCAGGCGCGCCCCAGGGTCCCGTATAGTTCTTCCCGGAGCGGCAGGTCATCGCGCCCCGGCCGTAACTGGCGCCGAGTCCGATGGCGAATTTCTTCACCGAGGGAAAAACAAGCACACATTCGGCCTTGTCGAGAAGTTCCTGGGGAATGTCGTCCGGCACGTCGAGAATCTCCTTAACGACGTTGCCGCACTCCTTGAGCCTGTCCTGTTCTTTCTGCTGTGCAAACGCCTGCCCCGCAACAAGCAGCGCCACAGCGAGCAAAACCCATAGTTTACGCATATCCGCCTCCTCGATGTCACGCATGACAACTGCGGTACCCGTATTCGGTTTGCATCCAGGCGACAGTATTACAAAAACATGCGACAGTGGCAATCGGGGTCCAAGCCTCGGACGCGAGGCCATCGATCGAAAGGGCGCGGACTTTCGTTTTCCGCTTTGACCGGCGGGAGCGGAAGGACTACAATCGGCCTGCTTGAACCCAATCCCCGCGAGACCGTCGGAGCGCCTCCCCGAGGTCGTCGTTCAAGAACGATCCCCACGACCTGTGGCGCTGCGGCAGTCGGTCCGGCATCCCTGTTGGCCGGCAAGTGCATTTAGCGATGCTCGATTGTCCGGGGACGAGGCAGCTCCTCGATCCCAAGAGGCACCCATGGGACAGGCCAGGTTCAATGCTCTCATACTGAATGCAGACGGGCGCAACGATGCCCGAACCCGAAGAACGCAGTTACTGCGCGTGGCGGGGTTTGAAGTGCTCGAGGCCGATTCAGGGCAAGCGGCCCTGCTGAACGCATTCCACCGCTGCCCGGACGTTCTCCTCCTGGGTATGGGGTTTCGCGACATGAGCGGTTTCGATGTGTGCCGCCATGTGAAGCAGGATCCCAGAACCTGTGCCACGATGGTGCTCGAAGTTTCGGGCCCGTCCGCCGGCGAACGCGTGCGAGGCCTCGAGACGGGGGCGGACTGGTTTCTAGCCGAGCCGCTGGACGACGAGGAACTGATTGCGATCATCAACACGCTGGTCAGGC
Source organism: uncultured Acidobacteriota bacterium (assembly GCA_963773605.1). Taxonomy (GTDB): domain Bacteria; phylum Acidobacteriota; class UBA6911; order UBA6911; family UBA6911; genus CAVZBT01. The sequence continues at coordinate 529,365 of CAVZBT010000010.1, read as the reverse complement.
TGCGCTGGACCCAGGAACAGCTCCGTCAACGGGTCGACGAACTGGAAAACCTCAGACCCGTGTCCGAAGACCCAAAGGCCCGGGACGATTCCCGGGCCCGGCTCTCGGGCGAGTTTGCGGTCCCGCTCGACTGCATTCTTACCTGGACCCGCATGCTCAAGTCCGCCGACGTCGAGCGACCCCTCCTGGAGCATGGGCTGGAAGCGATCGAGCACAACGCGTCGCTCCTGCGCAGCGTTACGCGCGAGCTGCTTGACAAAGTGGGCCGCGGCTAAGCGGGCCGCGGCGGCTCGACGCGGCCCGTGGATCTTGCTCATTCGGTTGTTTGATCCTGACACCTCTCCGGTAGCTCATTGGGGCGGGGTCGGGCCGACCCCGCCCACTTCGCCTAGCGGATCGTAACGACCGCGCCGGCGGAGTAGGCGTTGAACTCCGGCGCGTACATCGACTGCAGGGTGGCCGGGGCTGCCTTGAAGGTCCCGGCCGTGTCGGCGCGCAGCCGGTACTCGAGCGTGTACTCCCCCTCGGGCAAGGCCTCGAAGAAGAAATTCGTGCCCGAATCGCGCGTCTCCTCGTACCAGCCGATCCCCTTGTCCCACTTGTAGCGCGACACGGCGCTCTCGGGCTCAAAGCCCGCCGCGCGCGGGTCGCGCAGGTGGACGTACTCGCAGGCATGCCTGGCGCGGATCGAGAGCTGCACTTCGACCTCGTCGCCCGGCTGCAGGACCGCCCCTTCGGCCAGCGGCTTCAGGACGAAGTCGCGCCCGTCGTGCTCGCGTTTGAAGTACGTCCGCCGGACCGAGAGGAAATCCCCGCTGCCCGTTCTCCGGAAGCTTCTCGGTCGAAAACTGCCAGGTCGCGGAAGCGAACACGACACCCTTCCCTTCCTTCTCCACCACCACGGTCGCATGTTCGGTGTTGACCTTCTCGCCGGGGATCACCGTCTGGTTCTTCTTGCCCGTGTACTGATCCGGCTCGAATACGTAGCGGACGGTCTGGCCTCCGACCCGCACGGTCGCATCTTCCCGCGTCCCGAGCGCCCCCTCCTTCTTCAGGTAGTGGACCAGCGAGTAAACGACCTCGGCGGTCGCGCGCGTCGATTTCCAGTGGTTCAGCTTCTTGTTGAGGAAGAGCCACTGGACGAGCCCGTCCTTGCGGGCGTCTGCGGGCGCAATTTCCATGATGGTGCGCAGCGCGAACGCCTGGGTTTCGATGGTGTCGTTGTACCAGAGCCAGGAGCGGTCCTCCGGCGCCCAGAACGTGCCCTCGTCCTGGGTGGTCTTTGCGGAATCCATGACGCTCGCGAACACGAGGGTCGCGTCGGCCGGGCGTCCCATCCGTTTCAGCGTGAGCGCCAGCTGCGACTTCAGGTACGGCGAGTGCTGCTTCCAGTGCCGGAACGAGTGGTTCAGGATCGCGGTGCGCTCCTGGGCGGTCAGTGCGTTGCCCATCCAGGACGGGTCCGGGTAGCACGAGGCCGTGTAGTTGAGGAACGTCAGGAACTCCCAGCAGCAGTCCTCCTTGAGCATTCTCTTCGCGTACTCTTCGCGGAAGTGCTGGGCCAGATAAGCCCAGCCGCGCTGGACCATGTCCTTGGGTACGTCGACGCCGAACTCGGCGGCCTTGGCGAAGCCGTACATGATGTACAGGGTCATGTACGGCGACGGCGGGCCGCCCGGCCACCACGGGAAGCCGCCGATGGAGGTCTGCGCCTTCCGCAGCTTGGCCAGCGACGATGCCCGCTCCGCCGCGGCGACGCGCGGATCGAGCACGGCGGCCAGGCCATACCCGGCGTCGGTCCCGCCCCTGGCCTGCTCGAGCCACGGGCTCTCCTCCAGCGCCATCTTCCGGTTCGGGTCCGCCGCGTCCCAGGTCTCCAGGGGCGTTTGCCGCTTCGAGAACTCCTGGGCCATCCTGGCGACGGCGGGGTACTTGTCGTAGAGGCTCGAAAGAATGCCGGTCGAGACGAAACGGTTCAGGGTCTGCTCGGTGCACTCATAAGGGTAATTCACCAGGTACGGGAGCGCCGACAGCACGGAGTAGAAGAGCTGCGCGTCGAGGGTCACGACCATCTGCTCGTTGACGCGTGAGGGATCGTCGTTGCTCCTGAGATCCGTAAAGACCATTTCGCGGCGGTCCGCGTTCTTGAGCGTGACAAAGCGGGACTGGGACAGGTGCATCCTGCCGGGCAGGACCGGCAGGGGGCGCAGTTCGCCGTCGCTCAGATCGTCTGCGACCGCGGTGACCTTGAAAGCGACGATGCCGACCTTTGCCGGGGCGGCGACGGGGAACGTCACGTTGGCGCCGGCGCCGGGCTTGACCGCAAACGGTCGCGAGGCGGCGCTGCCCAGCCCGAAGTTGCCCAGCACGCTCGCGTTGGATTCGGGGTCGAGGATATCGAGGTTCACCCGGCCGCGGAACTCCCGCTCGGACGCGTTGTTGACCACGACCTTGATCTCGGCCTTGTCCCCCTCGCGCAGGAACCGCGGCAGGTAGGGACGGACCATCAACTCCTTCAGGCTGCGCGCCTCGGTGTGCAACGTCCCGGACTGCAGGTCGCGGGTGACGGCGTGCACCCAGACGTTCCAGGCGGTGACGGAGTCGGGCACGGTGAACTCGATCGTGGCGGAGCCCGTCGGCGTCGGTGAGGAGCTGCGGGCGCCAGAACGCGGTCTCGGCGAAGTCGCTCCGCATCGGCACCGGCGGCGCCTCCGCCGCGGCCGAAGCAGCCTTGTCGGCCGCCTCTTCCCTCTTCTCCGCGACGGCGTTCAGGGACGCGTCGGCGCGCGCCGGGGCAGCCATCGGCATCGCTTCCTGGGCAGCAACCACACCGCCAACCACCCCGACGCGCGCGTACTTGTAGCGGATCCCGGGCCCGCCGATGCCATACCCATCGAAAAACTTGAGCCGGTCCCCGTCGAGTTGCGGGTACGACGGAGGCTGGAACAGGCTGTCGTAGAAAACGCTGCCGCGGGCCTGGCCCAGGCTGCTCTTCAGGTAAGACACGCCGGTCCGGTTCGGGTAGGCTGCGAGCGGGGCGGGCGGATGGTGGGGGGCGAAAATGTCGAGGCTCCGGTCGTACATGTAAGACAGGATCTCCGCCGCGCGCGCCTCGACCGGCGCTCCTGAAGGGTTCTTGACCGTAACCCGCCAGGTTTCCTTCGCCCCGGGCCGCAGCTTGTCCCGGAAGCTGGCGAATTCGACCTTCAGGGTCTTGTTGTCCCACGGCACGTACACGGAGTCCTCGAGCTGCACGAACTGGTAGTCCCGCAACAGCGCCAGCCGAACGCTGAAACCGCCCCGGTAGCTGCTCGGTGACCGGAAGTTCTATCACCGTCGCGTCCCGGCCCGAAAGGAGCGCGGCGACGCTCGGCCAGCCGGCCGTCGCGCCACACTTCGAAAAACAGCAGCTGGTCGGGGAGCCCCGATAGCGCCAGAAACCGCGCGGTTCCGCCGACCGGTTGGGACGATTTCTCGACGAGCAACACGGCCGGCAGCGCAAGTTGCGTTCTGGCCCCCGCGACGATGAACTCCTCGCTCCGGCGATAGACGGCGCCGAAGTCGTCGACGGTGTCGTAGTGGAGGCGGTAAGGACCCGCGGGCAGCGCCGGCGTCGACATCCTGGCTTCCCCGCGGCTGTCGTGCGTGACCGCTCCCCGTGCGCGCTCGGCCCCGTCGGCCCAGTCGTGGAGAACGGCCCTGAAGGCGTACTGCGTGTCCCACCTCGGCCTGAGCGCATCACCCGGGGTGCGGTACGCTTTCTGACCCGCGGCTTCCGGTTCCCGCAGCGGGCAGGTCGGCAGGCGGCAGAGCCGCCTCCGGCTGCCTGAGCGAGACGATCCGCCACGACCCGGTCCCCGGGCCTGGGAGCCCCGTTCAGATCGGTCCGGGTAATCGTGAAAGCGCCCGGAGTTCCCTCCCGGAAGAAATTCGACTCGCCCGTCGATGCGCGCCTCGACGGACACAAAGCCCAGCCGGAAGCTGCGGGAAGCCGAGCGTGTTTCGCCCCCCTCGTCGGTGACGTCCGCGCTGATGCGGTAGCGGTACGTGACGTCTCTCGAGTTCGCCGCGGTGCGTTCGTCCGCTTCGGGGGTGAACTCGATCTTGAAGGTCCCGTCCTCGTTCAGGCTGGCCGATCCCGCGGCCACGGTCTGCGAACCGGTGTCCGTCGCACGCCGCCCCGCTCGTACCAGTACCACCAGAACGGGATAGACGGGCTCGCGCGTGGCGCGCCACCTGGACGCTGCCGCTGACGACGGGCAGACCAAAGTAGTAGCGCGCGTCGCCGACGAACCCGGCGGTCCGGTTCAGCTTGAGGGGCGACTGGGGTTCCCGCAGCGAGACCTCGAATGTCGGCCTCTTGTACTCCTCCACGCGGATCTGCGCCACGCCCAACTGGGACGCCCGGATCTGCCATGCGCCCAGCAGCCGGCCCGCCGGGATCGTGAACTCACCCGCCGCACTGCCGAACTCGTTGGTCGTGACGGTCCGGCTCTCGACATTCTGCCCGTTGGCATCGACCAGCGTCACGGTCACGCGTCTGGGACGGAAGAGTCCGGAACTGCGCGGTGTCGCGGTCCCCGCCATAAGCCAGCGCCTTCCAGAACACTTTCTGCAGCGGCCGGTACACGCTCCGGTCGGTGTAAACGAGCGCAACCGTCTCCCGCTGCCGTGCGGCAGCCGGGTAGAAATTGATCGACTGCGGTGTCGAGCGCCAAATTGGGGCCGCGTTTGGCAAAGAGAAAGTACATACCCCCCGCGCGCTCGGGCGAGTAGGCGAACCGGGCGATCCCATCGGCGTCGGTCGTCTGCCGATCCGATACCCTGTGGCCCGTCTGCCAATCGAAACGATAGAGACTGATCTGAACGCCCGGCTCGGGCCTGCCGCTTTCGCCCGAGACTACCCGGAGCTCGAGGTCCGAATCCCGCTCCCGCGACGCGACAAGCACGAGATCGCTGACGAGCAGTCCCGTGGACGTCAAGCCGGTTGCGCTCGCGCGAGAAATCCGGCCGGGCCGAGGCCACCAGGAAGTAGAACCCGGGGATCTGTGAGCGGAGGGGTTACGAAGGTGCGGTGCGACTCGTAATCCGGGGTGGGCGGCAGGTCGATGCGCCATTCGGCCGCCGGTTTTCGCGCAGCCATGACCTTCTCCTGCTCCTGTTCGTTGGGGAGCAGGTTGTAGTCCTTCGCGGTCCCGAGGCGCGCCTCGAGGTCATAGGGGTAAGCGCGGAAATAGAGAGCGGGAATATTGCGGTGCGTGACCTGGACGGAGCGTTTCCGGGCCCCGTCGGTGGACATGGACGCGACCTCGAAATCGGGCGATTCAATGGTCTTCAGAAGATGGAAGCAGCGCCTGCCGCCGATCGAGTCCGGGTACGCTTTCCACCCCTCCTCCGCGATTGCCCGCGCCCGGACGAGCTTCCCCGGGTCAGGCTGCTCGCGGACGAACTCGGCGGCCTGCGCTCGCCCCATCGCCCACCACGGGACGGCGCGATAGCGCGGCAGACGGGAGTCGAGGTCCCGGAGAATGGCGGCCCGGCTGCTGGATTCCGAGAATGAGGAATGTAGCCGGCGCAGGCGCTCGAGACGGGACTCCAGGGCCGCCTCGGGACGGCCGGCAGCCGTGTGCCACGCCTCGAGGTCGTCCAGGATGAAGACAATCTTGACCAGCGGGTGCGTCGCCGGGTCGAGCAGCGAGACGCGCTGCCCGCCGGTCGTTCCGCCGCCTGCAAGGAGCGCATTCAGATCAAGGCGGTACAGTTCGTTGGACTCTGCGGGGCGCCAGAACGACGTGTCCGCCAGCAGCTGCACGTAGAGGTAGGAAACGACGTCGCGCAGGGTGCCGCGGACGCTGTCCGGGTAATTGTTCCTGTCGAGGTACTCCGCGAGGCGGCCTGCCGGGCTGCCCCCAAGTTCCGCGCGCTGCCTCCAGACGTCTTCGTAGAACTTCTGCGCCTCGGCGAAAAGCTGTGCGCGGGTGTACGCCTTGAGGTCCACCTCCCCGGCAGACTGCACCTGCTCGCGCTGATTGATTTCCCAGGAGTAGGCGCGGTAGTAGTTCACCAGGGACTGCGCGTACAGCAGGTCCAGGGTCGCCCGGTTCAGCAGGCCGCCGGGCCAGGGCTGCTCCTTGAGCAGTTTGACGGCGGTCTCGTAACCGTGCAGACCGGTGCGCAGCTGAACTTCCGCTACCAGGGCACGGGTCCACTCGTCCTGGTTCGCCGACTTGCGGGCGACGTTGCGGATCTTTTCAGCGGCGGCAGCGGCCTCCTCGAACTTCTGTTCAGAAATGAGCCGGTCGATTTCCTGCCACGCCGGAGGCCTGGTGGGTTGTCTGTTCACGTTCTGAGACCAGGTGATCGCGATCGAAACCGCGATCACCGCGATGGGTCCCACCGATCCCAGGAACTTGCGCACTCGAGTTCTCGCTGGCAGCACGTTCTCCTCCGCTCGGGAGCATGGTTGTACGACGGCTTAGATGCGCGCGGGAGTTTCACGGTTCCCCCAATTTGATGACGCGCCGATTCCGCCGGCTTGCACGAAATCCTATGCAGCCGCCCGGAATTCGCGTCCTTCGAGGAAGCCACGCGGCATGCGCTGAAGCTGGCGATGTAGTCGTGGCACGAGCAGAAGGATGGAGACCGGCGGGGGCGAGAATGCGCGCTGCACCATCGTTCACCGATGCGGCGTCATTCGTAATACCGCCCGACGTGGCCGACGATCGCCTTCTTGAGCTGCAGGGCGTCGACTTCACCCATCTTCCGGTAGAGGATCCTGCCTCCCGGTGCCACCAGGATCGTGTAGGGCAGGGAGCCGCGCCAAGCGGGGTCCACGGCCTCGACCAGCTTGTAGATGTTGTCCGGCGCGAAGATGTAGTTGCGGCCGGAGGCCTGCTGTTTGCGGAGGAATGCCAGCGCGTCGGCACGCTTGCCGGGGGAATCGGCGCTGATGGTGACGAGCTCGAAGGGGCGCCCCCGGTACATGCGGTTGACCGTGACCAGAGTCGGGAACTCGACCACGCACGGCCCGCACCATGTCGCCCACACATTGATGAGGAGCAGCTTTGCGGAGTCATTTTTCACCACGCGCCGCACACCCGGCTCGTCGAGCGTGTCGAGGCGCACTTCTTCGCGGGCCCACTCTTCGAACCCGCGCTTGACCGAAGCGCGCTTGTCAGCCCACTTGATCGAGCAGCCGAAAGTCTTGGTGGTCTCGACCGGAACGGGTTTCTTCGCAAGGAGGGCCTCGATGGCGTTGCGGGTGTCGTGCGCCGTCGCCCGCTCGATTTTCTCGCCGTCGTCCACCCGTCCGGCGAACCGCAGCTTGCGCTGTTTGTCGAAGATGAACACGTGCGGGGTTGCCGTCGGGCCATAGGCACGGGCTGCCTGCTGGGCGTCTCCGTCGTAGAGATACGGGAAATTGAAGCGCCCGTCCCTCGCCCGGATCTTCATTTCCTCGAACGAATCGCTCAGGTCGGTATAGCCGAGCTCATCGAGCCGCACGGCCAGGGGGTCGTTCGGCGAGATCGCCACGACGGCGACCCCGCGGCCCCGGTAATCCTCGGCAAGCTTCTTGATGCGCCCTTCGTAGGCCTGGGCAGTCGGACAGTGATTGCACGTGAAGACGATCACCAGCACGTCCGACCCCGCAAAATCCGCGAGCCGGTAATTGCGCCCGTCGACGCCCGGGAGGTTGAAATCCGGCGCCGGGGATCCTACAGGCAGGGTTTCCGGTTCATCCGCGGCGGAGAATGCCGGCAGCAGACAAAAAACCAACAAGGCGACCGAGAGCGCCGCAAATCGCATGGGAGACTCCTTTCCTCGTGCAATCTTGGTAGCATGCCCGGTCGCCGACCGCAACGGAAAAGGGACCGGCACCTTGACAACCGGGGAGCCGCAGAACAGAATTTTTTGCGCTCGCGCTGGTGGTTCGGCTTCCTGGAGAATCCGTCATGAAACAGGTCAACTTCGGAGAACTGTCGCTCAAGGACGCACTGGACCTGGCCATCCTGATCGAGGACGAGGCCCGCGAGCGCTATGAGGAATTCGTCGACCAACTGCAGCTGCACCACACCCCGGATGCAGCCGAGTTCTTTCGGACAATGGCGGGGAACGAAACCAAACACGGGGCAGAACTGCTTGCGAGACGCCGCGCGCTGTTTGGCGACGAGCCCACGCGGATGAGCCGGTCCATGCTCTGGGACGTGGAAGCGCCGGACTACGACCAAACGCGGGCGTTCATGTCCCCGCGACAGGCCATGACCGTCGCCCTGGCGTCCGAAGTGAAGGCGCACGAGTTTTTCGCGGGAGCCCTGCCGCATGTGGCGGACCCGGCGGTCGCGGCGCTCTTCGCCGAACTCAAGGATGAGGAAATCCTCCACCAAGAGCTAGTCCGCCGTCAGCTTGAGCGGCTCCCGGCCGGCCCCGATGCGGACCCGGATGACTACTCGGACGAACCCGTAGCGCAGTAGCCGCGGCACCGCGCTTTGGAGTGCGGCGGCTCGACGCCGCTTTAGGGTCGGCGCCTAGGCGCCGACCTTTCGCACCTGTCAATGAATCCAGTGAAACCGCAAAAGCGGTGCCCAGGCACCGCACTCCATAGCGTCTGATTCCGCAACGGCACCGCGCTTTGGAGTGCGGCGGCTCGACGCCGCTTTGGCGTCGGCGCCTGGGCGCCGACCTCTTTCGCAAATGCCTATGGATCCAGTGAAACCGCACTCAATGCAACACCTTTCGAAACGCTCGAATGATGTCGTCCTCGTCTGAGTCCGCAAGGCAGGACGGGATGGGCAACAGAATGCTGCGCTCGAACAGGCTGTCGGCCACCGGGCAGGTTCCCTTGCCGTAGCTTCGGGTCATGCCGGCGTTTTCCGCGAGCCGCCACGGGAACCCGCCCCGGTCCAGGGAGGCGTGTTGCACCAGGCTGGCGTTTCTCCAGTACAGGTGCAGACCCCAATCGGTCATCACGATGTTCGAAATCCCCTGCGGGAAGGTCCGTATGCCTTCGGCGCGCAAGGCGGAGCTCACCTTCTGGGCCGTGTCGCCGTCAGGGTAGGTTGTGATCAGAAAACACCCGGTGTCGCCGGCGGGGTCCTGAATGGTCCGGAGGGTCACCTGCGGGAACCGGCTCAGGGCTTCACGGATGCGGTATTTGCTGGTCCGCATGGCCGCGATTGTGCCCGGGAGTTTCTTCAGCTGGACGCGCAGCACGGCGGCACGCAACTCGTCGAGACGATAGCCCTTCCCCCAGAGGCGGAAATCCGGGTCGTCCTGCACCGGGCGGCCGCTTTCATCGCGCGTATAGCCCTGGTCGTGGCATGCGAAAGCCCTGCCCGCCAGCCGCGGGTCATCCGTGACGATGCAGCCTCCCTCGCCGGCCGTCATGTTCTTGTTCATCTGGAAGCTGAAGATCCCCATGTCGCCGAAGGTCCCGACCTTCCGGCCGCCCACCGTCCCACCGGCACACTGTGCGCAGTCTTCGAGCAGGAAGAGCCCGCGGTCGCGTGCGATTTTCTGAACGGCCACCACGTCGCCCGCCGCCCCGCTCATGTGGATCAGGATGATCCCGCGCGTCTTCCCTGTGATCTGCCGCTCGACCGAACTCGGGGAGAGGCAGAAGCTCTGGTCGATGTCGGCCAGCACCGGTATGGCGCCGTGGTTGACGACGGCGGCGATTACCGAGACCCACAGGTAGGCAGGGATGATGATCTCCTGGCCGGGGCCGACGCCCAGGGCCCCCAGAGCGGTGTGCAGCGCGCCGGTGCCGCTGCTGACCGCGACGGCGTGCTTCGCGCCCGCGAACGCGGCGAAGTCGGCCTCGAAGCTGGCCACTTCGTTCTGGAAATCTATGCCGTAGTAGCGGAACAGGGATCGGGACTTGAGGATGCGAACGGCAGCCTCGATTTCCTCGTCGTCCATGTGGTGGACGCCCGGGAACTCCAGGGGCAGGGGCCGGGTCCGGACCGGGGTCCCTCCTGCCTCCGCCAGTTTTTCGAACTCGTTCTTTGGGTCAGACATGACAGCGCTCCCGTGCAGTATGAACGAACAGGCCTACCGCGCACCGCGGATTTCGCCCATTCGCTGGTTTGTCCTGATACCTCTGCTGCAGCCGACTCCTCTCCCCTCTATAGTCCCGAGGACTCGCGGATATCTAGGGAGATGGCCGTCCAATCCAGGTTACCGCGACCGCGGGCGACACCCGAGATCAGGCGGTCGTGCAGCAGGCTGGCCAGCGGGAGCGGCACATGGCTCGCGCCGGCCGTCTTGAGCATCAGGTTGACGTCCTTCAGGCCGAGTTGGAGCCGGAAACCGGCAGGTTCGAAGACGCCAGACAGCAGCATCCGGCCGTAGTTCTGATAAATGGGACAGGCGAAGAGGGTCGATCCGAGCAGATCGACCACCCGGGCCGGGTCGAGACCGTTCTTCTCGGCCAACGCGAAACCCTCGGCCATGGTTTCGATCGCCGACATGATCCAGAAGTTCCCCACGAGTTTGGCGACATTCGCGGCTGCGGGCTCTTCACCCATGTCGAACACTCCCTGGCCAAGCGCATCCAGGAGGGGGCGCACCCGCGTCTTGGCGTCGGCTGCACCCGAAACGCAGACGGCGAGCTTGCGCGCCTCGGCGGCTTCGGGACGCCCGAAAACGGGGGCAGCGACATACGACACGCCAAACGCCGCGTGATGCTGCGCGACGCGACCGGCCACCTCGGGAGAGACCGTGCTCATCGAGACGTGCACGCCGCCCGGCCCGAGACTCTTCGGCCAGGGCATCCTGCGCGACAGCGATCTCGAGCAGCGCATCGTCGTCGGCCACCATCGTGCAGACGATACCGCCGGGCACCGCGGTTTCCGCCGGAGTCGACACGACCGTCGCCCCGAGTCGTTGCAGAAGCCGCGCCTTCTCGCGCGTGCGGTTGTAGACCCGGAGCGGGTAGCCGGCGCGCACGAGGTTCGTTGCCATGGGCAGACCCATGTTGCCCAGCCCGACAAATCCGACCGTCTCTTTGGTCATGATGTCCCTCCGCCTGGCTGGCGATTCCGGTCGCGCTGCGCGCCCGGCATCTGCTGTCACGGATGGCGTATGAATTATTTCTTGAAGAGATCCAGAAAGGCCTGGCGGTGACTATGCTCCACCTTGGGGGGTGCGGCGCCGCTGCCCTGCTTCTCGACCAGGATCTTCGGCGTGAAGAACGGGCACATGTTGTTCGTGCTCTTGTTGGTCACACGCACTTCGACCGGCTTGACGCACTCGTTGCGCGCCGACGGGTCGAAGCTCAGGCAATTGCGGCACGTGTGCAGATCCGTGCCGCAGTTCTTGCACTTGTCCGTGACCTGGATCTGGTCGGCGATCTGGATCTCCGCGGCGCAGTTGTTGCAGCGCGTGATCAGGTGAAACCGCGTTTCGACCCGCCCGCTGGACCCTTTGGGTCCGTGCGGCTGCGGCGGCCTCGGCCTCTTCTCGCGCTCGCGGCCGTCATCCTGGTATCCGCGTTGGCGGTACTTTCTGTCCATCTGTGTTTACCTTTGAAAAGAGAACTCCACTGAGTGAGTCAGCGGGTGTAATACGACGTAAAGCCGACGTGTAGCTGGATGTCCAATAATGCTTCGGTACGGACAGGAGATACGTCGCGGCGACCGCCGGGAACGCGGAGCGTCATGCCCCGCCGGAGAGAGACGCCGCTATCGAGTCAGTAAGAACCGGGAAAACGTATGACCGGAGAACAGACGGCCCGGAACGGGCAACCGCCCACGAGAAGAAAGATGCACAGTTCCACGTTTTGTTTCAGGACGGTGTGCCGGGTACTCTAGAAATCCTAACTTAACACAGAAGCGATTTTATTGCCAGTCGATCTGCACATGTAACGTAATGAAAGGCGTGCGAGCGGCCGGCCCCCAGGCCCCATGCTATGATGTTCGCGGCTTCGCACTCTAATACTGAGGACAACTTTATGTCCGGCGCGGCGGCAGCTCCGCTGAAGAGTGGCGCTTGTGTTCGGCACGAGGCCGGAAGCGATCAAACTCGCGCCGGTCATTCGCCGCCTCCAGGAGCACCCGGCGCGCTTCCGGCCGGTGACCATCGTCACGGCCCAGCACCGCGAGATGCTGGACCAGGTGCTCGAGCTGTTCTCGATCCGGCCTGACCACGACCTGCACATCATCCGGCCGCGCCAGAGCCTGGCGGAAATCACCGCCCGGGCCGCAACCGGGCTCGACGGGGTGTTCTCTCGTTTGAGGCCGGATTTCGTCCTGGTCCAGGGGGACACGTCCACGACTTTCCTGGGGGCGCTCACCGCCTTCTACACAAGATCACGGTCGCCCATGTCGAGGCCGGACTCAGGACGCGCGAGAAGTTCCACCCTTTCCCCGAGGAAATCAACCGCCACCTCACCACCGTGCTGGCCGATCTGCATTTCGCCCCCACCGAGCAGTCCCGCAACAACCTGCTGGCCGAGCACGTCGATCCGGGTCGGATATGGGTAACCGGCAACACCGTCATCGACGCGCTGCAGGACGTCCTGCGGCAGGGGCGCGCCTGCGAGCACCCGGTGCTGCGCCGGGTAGCGGCCGAGCGCCGCCGCATGATCCTGGTAACCTCGCACCGCCGCGAAAACCACGGGAAACCCCAGGAGCAGATCTGCTCGGCGCTCCTGCAGATCGTCGAACGTTTTCCCGATACCCTGATCGTCTTTCCGGTGCATCTGAGCCCCGCGGTGCGCGACACCGTCCTGCCGCGGCTGAGCCGGCAGGACAACATCGTCCTTCTGGAACCGACCGACTACTTCGAAACGGTCCACTTCATGAAGAACTCGTACCTGATCCTCACCGACTCCGGGGGGATCCAGGAGGAGGCGCCTGCGCTGGGCAAACCGGTGCTCGTGCTGCGCAACACCACCGAGCGGCCCGAGGGTGTGGCCGCCGGGACGGTGCGGCTGGTCGGGACCGAAACCGGCGCCGATCGTCGACGCCGCCTCAGAGCTGCTGGCGGAGCCGGCCGCATACCGGCGCATGTCCGAGGCCGTCAATCCTTACGGGGACGGGCTGGCGTCGGAGCGTATCGTGCAGGCCCTCGAGCACGCGGCCGGTCGCGCGCCGGCCCCCCCCCCTTTATTTACACGGCAAGGGGTCAAAAGGAGTCTTTGAGGGAATAGTATGGAGTGCGGCGGCTCGACGCCGCTTTGGGGTCGGCGCCTAGGCGCCGACCTTTCGGACCCGCCTGCCGGTCCAGCAAAACCCAGAAAGCGGTGCCGAGGCACCGCACTCCATAAGAAACGCTCGAATGATGTCGTTCAAGGCAGGATTTGCGGTGGAAGCCCTTAACCCGGGCTACTGGAGCGACCCCAGCTCCGACTGCAGTTTCTCCCACTCCGCCAGGTACCGGTTCAACTCATCCTGCAGCCGGTCGTGCTCCTCCATCGTGCTCCGGAACAGCGTATAGTCGCGGTACAGCTCCTCGGAGGCAAGCATTTGCGACAGCACCGCGATGCGGGTTTCGTGCGTCTGGATCTGGGCTTCCAGGCCGCCGATCTTGTCCGAGAGGGCCTGGATCCTGTAGGGATTCACCTTTTTCTTCCTGGCCGGGCGCCGCACCTTCGGCCCCGTCGTCCCGAGGCTCCGGGGCAGCGGCCGCATCCTCCTGGGCTGCGCGCACCGGGCCGACTTCCTCGAGGTCGCACTTCTTTCGGGCCAGGTAATCCTCGTAGTTCCCCAGGTAGGCGATCGCCTTCCCTGCGCCGATCTCGAGGACCTTCGTCGCGAGGCCGTCGAGGAAATAGCGGTCGTGGCTGACGAAGACGAGCGTCCCGCCGTAGTCGCGCAGCGAGTCCATCAGGATGTCCTTGGACCGGATGTCCAGGTGATTCGTCGGCTCGTCGAGCAGGAGGCAGTTGGCCGGCGAGAGCAGCAGCTTGCACAGCACCAGCCGGCTGCGCTCGCCGCCGCTGAGCACCGAGACCGGCTTTTCGATGGAATCGCCCGGAAAACAGGAAGCAGCCGAGCAGGGTGCGCAGCTGCGGCATGATGTAGTCGGGCGCGACGGAGTAGACCTCGTCCCAGACGGTCTTGCTCGAAGCGAGCAGGTCGTCCTGGTCCTGTGAAAAGTAGGAGACCATGACGTTGTGCCCCTCGGTGCGATTCCCTTCCGAGGGCGGCAGCCGGCCGGCCAGGATCTTCATCAGGGTCGATTTGCCGGCGCCGTTCGGGCCCGACGAGCGCCACCCGGTCCCCCTTTTCGAGGATCAGATTGAGGTCGCGGAACACCGGATCGCCGCCGTAGCCTGCCGTCACGTGCGCCAGCTCGAGCACGACGCGGCCGGTGCGCGGCCCTTCGGGGAAGCGGAAGTGGATCGGTTTCGCCTCCGGCGGGAGCTCGATCCGCTCCATCCGCTCGAGTTCCTTGAGCCGGCTCTGCACCTGCGCGGCCTTGGTCGCCTTGTAGCGGAACTTGTCGGCGAACGCCTTGATGCGAGCGATCTCCTTCTGCTGCGCCTCGTACGCGGCCACGAGCTGGGTCATGCGCAGGTCGCGCTGCTGGAGGAACTGCTCGTAGTTCCCCTTGTAGAAGTGGACCGCGCGGTTGCGGATCTCGACGATCCGGTCGATGGTGGCGTCGAGGAAAAAACGGTCGTGCGACACCAGGACGAGCGCGTGCGGGTAGTTCTGGAGAAAATCCTCGAGCCAGTTGCGTGCCTCGAGGTCGAGGTGGTTGGTCGGCTCGTCGAGCAGCAGCAGGCTGGGGGACTGCAGCAGCAGGCGCGCCAGCGCGATCCTCATCTGCCACCCGCCGCTGAACTCCTCGCAGGGCCGCTGCCAGTCCTTCTGGCCGAAACCGAGGCCGTTGAGCACGGCCCCGACCTTGGCGTCGAGGCTGTAACCGTCCGTGCAGCCGGAACTGCTGCGAGACCGAGGCATAGCGCTCGAGCGTCCCGTCGTACTCCGGGCTGGCGTGGTCCATGTCGGCCATTTCGTGTTCGAGGCGGCGGCTCTCGGCTTCCAGCTCCTTCAGGTTCTGGAAAACGGCGGAGGCCTCTTCGAACACCGTCCGGCCGCGGGCAAACAGCCCGTCCTGCGGCAGATAGCCGAAGGTCAGGTCGCGCGCGCCGATGACCTCCCCCTCGTCGGGCGCAGCCAGGCCGGAGAGCATCTTCATCAGGGTGGACTTGCCGGTCCCGTTGTCGCCGACCAGGCCGATGCGGTCGCGCTCGTTGATCTGGAAATCGAGCGCGCGGAACAGCCAATCGCCGCGAAAGGCCTTGCCCAGACCCTTGATTTGAAGCATGATTTCCTCAAAATTTTTAAGTTTAGCATAGCCGGCTTGGAGTCTCTGAGCCTTCGAAGCTGAGGCACCTTATGGAGTGCGGTGCCTCGGCGCCGCTTCGGGATTGTACTGGATCGGCCGGCGTGGGCCAGAGGTCGGCGCCTGGGCGCCGACCCCAAAGCGGCGTCCAACCGCCGTCCGCACTCCACAGAATCGGTGATGGCTAAGATCGCGGTTGTCCTGGTCAGTGGAGGCATCGATTCGGCCACGACGCTCGCGCTCGCGCGGGCGCAGGGGTTCGAGAGCTGCGCCCTGACCTTCGACTACGGGCAGCGGCACCGACAGGAACTGGAAGCCGCGCGCCGTGTGGTCCGGCAGCTCGAGGTCGCGCGGCACGTCGTCGCCGCGATCGACCTGCGGGCGATCGGCGGCTCCGCCTTGACCGCCGACATCGCGGTCCCCAAGGGACGGCCGATCGAGGAGATGGCGGCGGAGATTCCCGTCACCTATGTGCCCGCCCGCAACACCATTTTCCTCGCGCGTCGCGCTCGGCTGGTGCGAGGCCCTCGGCGGCGAGGACATCTTTATCGGTGTGAACGCGGTCGATTATTCGGGCTACCCCGATTGCCGGCCGGAGTTCCTCATGCCAATTCGAGGCACTGGCCCGAGTGGCAACCCGGGATGGCGTGGAGGGGCGCGCGCGCTACCGGATCCACGCGCCGCTGCTGCAGATGACGAAGGCGCAGATCATCCGAGCCGGCATCGGATGCAGGGGTTGATTTTTCGCTCACCCACAGCTGCTACGACCCCACCGCCGAAGGGCTTGCGTGCGGCGCGTGCGACTCCTGCCAGTTGCGCCGCGAGGGGTTCGCGCAGGCAGGGGTGCCCGATCCGACGCGGTACCGCGTATGACACTCCACCCCGGGGAAGTGAGTATGGGCCATGTCCGGCCGGTCGCGCCGGTAAAGCTCTTTGTCGGGATCCTGTCGTCGCTCGAGGCGGCGACGGCCGCGGCGGAAGCGCGGCTGGCCAGCCTGTTCGGCAACGTCGACATGCGCAGCGGATCCTTCCCCTTCGATGCGACGGCGTACTACAACGAGGAGATGGGGACGCCTATCGAACGCCGCTTCGTCGCTTTCGAGAAATTGATTCAGCCGGGCGACATAGCCGCGATCAAGCTGCAGGCGAACGAGCTGGAAGCGGCCCTGCGGCCGGAGTTCGCCGGGGTGGCGCAGACCGGTGAACCTGGACCCCGGCTATGTCGAGCTTTCGAAGGTTGTGCTCGCCTCCACCAAGAATTTCTACCACCGCATCCTGGTGGCGGATGGGATCTACGCCGAGGTGACGATGCACTACGAGGCCGGCGCCTGGCGCAGTTTCCCGTGGACGTTTCCCGATTTCCGCAGCGGACGATACGCGGCATTTTTCGACGCGCTGCGGGCCCGCTACCGCACCCAACTGAAGACGGCATCCTAAGCCTTTGGCTTGGTGGTAGATTTTGGGATTTGAATTCGCTACTATTCCGTCCGGCCCTGCGCCGTTTCTGGCGCGGGACCGCACGCATCGGCTGCGGAGAGGTGCTGGAGTGGCCGAACAGGGCTGCCTGCTAAGCAGTTACACTGGCAAAACCGGTGTCGGGGGTTCGAATCCCCCCCTCTCCGCCACCTATTTCCGTAAGTATTTAAGTGTACTAATCTACAGTTAAGAGCGTAGAAGACGCCACGTTCATCCTCATTTCTGGGGTAGGACAAATCAAAAGGGGCGCCCTCGCGGACAGGCAAGCGGCTGCGACTGGCGATGAACTACTTCACCTGATGGGCGATGATCGAATCCCTGTGGCCTCCCCGATACCGGGCAGCTTCATCAACTCTTCCTTGCTGGCGGTGTTGAGGTCCAACTGCGCTCCCTTGGCGGCAGTCGGGGCCGCGGCGGCGGCCTTGTCCTTGGATGCAGGCTTGGTCCCCTGAGCCCAGAGCTGCCCTGCGAGACAGCCGAACACCAGACCAAAATTGTACCACGGGCAGTTTTTGTATGTTGGGCGCGTCTTTATCCAATGGCCGGCGTGTGGGGAACTTTTTTGGAGTGCGGCGGCTCGACGCCGCTTTGGGTGCGGCGCCTGGGCGCCGCACATCGCCCTGATATGCAGGACCGTATTTGCGCCACATGGAAACATACTCCCCGCTCGGTTTCGCTTTCATCCGGGAGTGCGCCACATCGCTCCCCGGACGATTCAACAGAATCGCGCGTGCCCTCGGCAGAAGGTTCCCTGGGAGGCGGATGTTCGACGTACTGTGGTAACGCAGCCGCTTGACTCACACTCGCGCCAGGGTGTCGGCGATGCGGACCCGGGCAGACGCCAGTCTGGCGGACGATTTCCGGATCTCCCCGTGTGTCCGCAGAATCCCCTCTCCGCAACCAGACCCGGGAACGCCTGAAAAGAGCGACGCCCGCCCGGCACCTGGCATACAATGCCTCCCGACTTCCTGCCGGGAACGGAGGGCCGCGATGTCTCAACAGGCGTTTCGCCGACGTGCTTCCTTGATGCCGCTTCTACTCCTGCTCGCCGCCCAGCCGCAGCCGGTCCGCTCCCAGGGCGAGACGCGCTACGAGATTTCGCTTACCCGGAATGTGATGGTGCCGATGCGCGACGGGGTGAAACTCGCGACCGACATCTACGTGCCCGCCCGCGGGGGCGTAGCCGTAGCCGAGCGCTTCCCCGCGATTGTTGAGCGCACCCCGTACAACAAGGACGGCAGCGCAAACGGCTGGCCGGAGTTTTTTGTGCGGCGCGGCTACGTCGCCGTGGTCCAGGACGTGCGGGGCCGCTACGGCTCCGAAGGACGCTGGCGCCCGCTGCGGGACGACGGCCCGGACGGTGCCGATTTGGCCGAGTGGATAGGCAAACAGCCGTGGTGCAGCGGGCGCATCGGCACCGTCGGGACGTCCTACCCCGGGGGCACGCAGCACGCCATGGCCATCGCCAACGCGCCTCACCTCGCCGCCATGGTGCCCGTCGACGCCATGTCCAATGCGGGGCGCTACGGCGTCCGCCACAACGGCGCGTTCGAGCTGCGCTGGTTCAACTGGATTTTCACGCTGGGGAACGCCACGGGTGTCCGGGCGAATGCCTCCGGCCTGGGCACGAGCCCGTACGGCAACGACGCGGTGCGCCGCACCGCGGTGCCGCCGGAGGCCGAGCAGGCGCTCGTGGACCTCGGCGGACAGGTGCGCGAGTACGTCAGGCTGTTGCCCATCCGGGCCGGCACGACCCCGCTGAAGTTCGCGCCCGACTACGAGGCCTGGCTCGTGGAAGCCATGTCCCACGGCGACCTCGACGCCTTCTGGACCGATATGGGCTCGAGCGTGGCCGACCATGTCCGGGAATACAAGGACATCCCCGTGTGCCACGTGAGCGGCTGGTACGACTCCTGGGGCGCCCAGGTCGCCAACCTCAACTACGTCGAACTCGCGCGGGCCAAGAAAAGCCCGCAGCGGCTCGTCATGGGACCGTGGACCCACGGCGGCCAGGGGCGCACCGACTCGGGGATCGCGGAGTTCGGGCCCGACGCGGCGGTGGACATGAACGCCCTGCGGCTGCGCTGGTTCGACCGGTGGCTCAAAGATGCCCGAGAACGGCGTCGACGGCGACACACCCGTGCGCATCTTCGTCATGGGTGCAGGCGACGCGCACAAGACGGCCCGCGGAGGCGTCTTCGTCGGCGGCCGCTGGCGGGACGAGCGGGAATGGCCCCTGGCGCGCACTCGCGTCACCCCGTACTACCTGCACCGGGACGGCACGCTCTCACCCGAGCCTCCCCGGCGCACGACTGCAGATTCCGGCGCGGGGCCGACGCGCTACACTTTCGATCCGCGGAACCCCGTCCCCACCATCGGCGGCAACGTGTCGTCCGAAGGCACCCTCATGCTGCGCGGCGCCCAGGACCAGCGCTGCCGCGGGGACATCTGGCTGTGCGGGGACACGCTGCCGCTCTCGGCCCGGCCCGATGTCGTCGTCTTCCAGACGCCCCCGCTCGGGCAGGACCTCGAAGTGACCGGCAGGCTGATCATGAAGCTCTGGGCCGCTTCCAGCGCGACCGACACGGACTTCACGGCGAAGCTGATCGACGTCTACCCGCCCAGCGCCGACTTCCCCGCCGGCATCGACCTCAACGTCGCCGACAGCATCGTCCGGGCGCGCTATCGCGAGTCGCTCGAGAAGGCAAAACCGCTCGAACCCGGCGAGCCCTGCGAATTCACGATCGAGATGTATCCGACATCGCTGGTGTTCAGGCGCGGGCACCGGATCCGCCTCGACGTTTCCAGCAGCAACTTCCCGCGCTTCGACGTCAACCCGAACACGGGGGAGCCGCTCAACACGAACCGGCGCTGGGCGATCGCGGAGAACGCGGTGTATCACGACGCGGCCCACCCGTCCAGGATCCTGCTCCCCGTCATCCCATAGCCGCACCCGACGACCGTGAAAAGGCGCTTGTGGCGGGGCGGCCATCAAGTCGGGTCAGTCCGGTCTAGACAGCATGTCCGCTGTCGGGGAACGCCCAGGGGCTGCGCATCGGGCGCGCCATCATGGCAGACGCCTCGGAATCGTTTTCGATCTGCTCCGTGTCCGGATTCCAGCGGATCCTGCGCCCCACCCTGATCGCGATATTCGCCAGGTGGCAAACCGAGGAAACACGGTGCCCGATATCGACCGGGGAATAGGGGTCCCGGCGGCTCTTGACGCAGTCAAGGAAGTCGCGGTGCTCGCCCGCGGGATTGGTGTAGAGATGGATTTCCCCGGGAGCCACGACAGCCTTAAGGATCGCCTCCGAGCTGGCCTCCACCGGGCCGCGCCAGCCGCGATTGCCGATCCACCCGTCTGAACCGATGAACTTTATGCTCGGATCCCCGGGCCTGCACGTCATCACCACACCGTTGGCGTACCTGAACGCCACATTGTAATCCTTCACGGTGTCGAACAGCCCGCCCTCCCAATGCGTGCCGGATCCCTCAACCTCGACCGGACCGCTCCTTTCCGTGTCGTTCGCCCACTGGGCGGTGTCAAACAGGTGGGCCCCCCAGTCGCAGATGATTCCGCCCGAGCAATCCCAGATCCACCGGAAATTGAAATGGACGCGGTCCTTGGTGTAAGGCGCGTACGGTGCCGGGCCGAGCCACAATTCGTAGTCAAGCTCGGGAGGAACCGGCTGCGGGGCCGGGTCTCCCGCCCTGGTCGGCTGGCGGGGAAGGATAACCTCGATCTGCGCGAGCTTGCCTATCCGTCCGTTTCGAACCAGCTCGGCCATCCTGTGGTACATCGGAAGCGAGCGATCTTCGGTGCTCGTCTGAAACACCTTGCCGTGGCGGCGGACGGATTCGACCAGGACCTTCCCCTCGTTGATGGTGAGGGTGGGCTTCTCGCACTGCACGTCTTTGCCCGCCCGCACCGCCATGACACTCATGAGCGCGTGCCAGTGGTCCGGGGTGGAGATCATGACGGCATCGATGTCCCGTCGGGCCAGAACTTCACGAAAGTCCTTCGTCACGGCACAATCGCGGTTCTGATACCGCTCGTCCACCAGTTCCTTGGCTTTCTGCATCCGGCTGGCATCGACATCGCAGACCACGAGCACCCTCGCGTCGGGCAGCGCGAGATACCGGTTCAGGTTCCACTTGCCCTGCTCGCCTGTGCCGATGAAACCGACCGTAATCCTGTTGCTGGGTGCCTGCGCACCCAGCACCCGCGCCGGCACGATCGCGGGCGCCAGGACGGCGCCGAGACCGGTACGGACGAAGCTGCGTCTCGAGATGTGCATCGTGGATACTCCTCCCGGCTCGTCCCGCGTTTCGGACAAACCGCCGCCAAGTCGCCCCGGTGCCAGGGCCCTGCTGCAAGGTCTGCCCGCCTGGCCGGTTTTTGTATCCCGACAAGGTTCCGGGAGCAAGCGAATTTCCGGCATCGCCGCCGGAACGGTGGGCGGCCGCCTCTCTGCCCCCGGAAACACTCCCATCTGGGCAAGTCCGCTTTGACTTACAGTCGTGTTTGTGGTCGGTCGTTCGTGATCGGCTCGAGCTGTGGGCGGCAGCGACATACCTGCGAAGCCCCCTTGCCAGCCCCTACTCCGAAGCGAACCGCCGATCCCAGGAACCGCAGCCCATTCGGACACACTGCGGACGCGCACGGGCGGGCGAGGAGGAGCCTCGGCATGATCGGCCGGGGGGTCCTTCACTATCGGGTCGTCGAGAAGATCGGCGCAGTGGGGATGGGTGCGGTCTACGTAGCAAAGTAATACTAGTCTCGTTCGGTATCCACCTCCACCTGACCGGTCAACTTCCTGCGCACGATGGCCCAACTCATCCCGATGGCCAGGAGCAGACTGAGCGCCACAAGTCCCAGGTGCCAAAAGGCCGTCGCGCTATGCGGCTGGAAGACGCCCCCCTTCGCGATGAGCAACCAGACGAGAGCGCCGAATATGCCCGCGAGCAGCACCGCGCCGCCGAGTCCGAGCGATCGCCGCGTCGCCTGGATGACCACAACCCAGCCCGCGATCAGGAGTAGAGCGACAAGAACCTTTACCGGTCCGATCGCCGGCGTGCCCGAGAAAAAGGGCGCGATGGCCCAGTGATAGAACGACAGGCCTGACGGGTTCCAGGTCCCGTAGACCAGAACGCAGGGGAGCACGATTCGACCGATGAGGCTGAGTGGGCTGAAGCGCTCAGGTTCCATGGGGCACCAGTGATTTCTCCACGTCCGTTAATGATCCCGAGACTTCCGATGGATCCAAACAATCCATATTAGTCCAGGACGAGCGGAAAAGAATGTATTTTCACGCGGTTCTGATGTTCGGCGCGACCGGAGGTTGTGCGAAATTGCTCAGCGGTTAACGGGTGGGGGAGACGAGACGTTGGCGACGGAGGAAGTTACTGAGATCCGGGACTACGCGGGGCCCGCGACCGGGTCGTGCCGACCATTTGTGCCCAGTGTTCCTGGCCGATTCCGGCAGAAGTCAGTTAACCGATGCACGCCTTTCCGTTCGATCGTATCGGGTGGTGCCGGAGGTTTTCGGCACCTACTTACTCCTGCCTCCTGACCCCCATAAGTTGCGCCGGGTAGATGCCGAAGTTCTCGATCTCGATCACGTTCTGTTTGTTAAATCGAATCTTGGCTGCCGGCAAGAGTGTCCCGCCCATTCCCTTGGCCTCGTCTACGAACAGTTCGATGTACGTGAAAGGATAATCTTCGGACCGGGTGCCGTATCGAACCTCGAAAAAACTGAGCCAGCGTTCGAAGACGAGAGTGTAAGTGCGACCGGTCGGGTTCTGATGGGCACGCACGGTATTGATATCATGGGCGAGTTGACCATCGAGTGAGAATGTGCCCTTCTTTTCCTTGGCGATGGCCTTGAGCAAGGCATCCTCACCCTGTGACTGTAAAATGCGCTCGAATTTCAGTGCGTCCTCGTCCGACGTGTATCCTTCGATCGTGAGGGTAAATCCTCGCGAGACCATGTTTCCTTCCCGTCCGATGCCAACGACAGTGCCTGTAAACACTTCCTTGGACGGCCGGGCTTGAGCGCTGCAGGTCCGCGGGAAAACGCTGACCAGCCCAAAGCTGCAGGACATCAGGATCAGAATGACGGACAGTTTTTCTCTCATGTTGGCTTCCTCAAAGGGCGGTTCAGCCGCCCGGATACGACAGACCGCCTACTACTTGTGGCTCTTTGCTTTCAGGTACACGGCTGCTGCGCGCTCCAGCACGCGGAAGGCGAACGACTCGGTCAGAAAGAGGTAAACCTTATCCTTGTCGTGACCCGCGTATCCGATCGACAGATCCTGTCCCACGCTGAGCTGAAAGTCGCCGCCGCGATGCGAGAGCAGCACTGCGCCGTCGACCATGGGTGCCAAAACCATCGGCCCGTCAAGGAAGTGCTCGACGCGCTCACGGATCGGGTAGCCGTCCTGCGCGGCCTGGGCCAAACCCGCATAACAGTTTGGTCCAAGCGCCAACGCATACGGCCCATTGATGCCCGCGCGCCTCAGCGTCTCGACGGCGTCCACCACGACGGACGGATAGTCCGCGTAGTCCTCCGGGATGGCAATTGCCGGATGCGAGGTTGTGGGGATGATGCCCTCAATGCCTCCGGCTTTGAAACCGTTGAAGATGGCGTTGTCTTCGGCGTGGGCTGTCTTCTCCGCAGCACTCACGACCGCAGGAAGATCCAGCACCGCGCCGCGCGATGCGTTGTCGAGCTCCATGATGGGCAGCTCGAACGGCACCCGCACCTCGATCAGGGGCGCGACATCGCGCACGCCCCAAGGAACGCCGAGGTCCCCGTCGGTCCGGATGGTCAGATAGCCGGTGTTGACGGCGGCATACCGCCACCCGTGCGGGCCGTCGAAATCTACCAACTGACGTCCCGCCAGGTTGAGCTGGAGCACCCGCTTCGCTTCGTTGTCGATTTGCTTCCAGGCTTCGGGCGTAATCGGTGCATGATTGCGCTTCAACAGATCCATGGCTCACTTCCCTTTCATGCTGCCGATACCGAGCGACTCGGTGGCCACGGAGGCAGGACCGTCGGTTCCTGTACCCTCCTCAATTCCAGCGATGGGCTGCTCGGTGAACAGGTACTGGCGCATCATCCCGTTGAAGTGGTCGCTGTGACGGCGGATCCACTCCATAAGCATCGTGGCGTGCTCGATCTCTTCGTTCTTGTTGTGCAGCAGCACGTCCTTCAACTGCGGATCGGAACACGCGTCGGCGCGTTGCTGATACCAGTCGATCGCCTCCATTTCCTCCATCAGGCTGACGATCGCACGGTGCATATTGCGCGTGTCCTCGGTCAGGAGATCGAGCGATTCATGATACGTGTTGCTCGCCATATGCTTATTCCTCTATGTCCGTCCATTATGTCCGTCCATCCGCTTACCGACGCACCGGGACTGGTGCCTCGACGCTATGATTCTGGACCGGTTAACCGCCTGCAGCGCGAGGTCTTTCTCAAGGCCTCCATTCACTTGCACGAACGTGTTGCTCGTCCCCCGGCACCCGCCCCGTACCAGATCCTGGCGAACAGCTCGAGACACCTCTTAATACCTTGGGATGGTGCGCGCTTCAGTTCAAGACTGCTCACACGGATGGTCAAAATTGCTCATCACAGTTCAATGAAGGGAACTGTGTGGATTGATCGATATTGCCGAGAGCTTCAATCGGTCGCTACAGCTGCTTGCGGCCGCGCCGGTGCGGAGCATCCACCGCTTTGCCTCGGAAGGGTCCACAATGAGATATAATTATGCCCGTCGGCGTACTTTTCCGGGATCCGCGTTGCGGATCGTGACTCGGAAAGTGCCTTCGGGGTGTTTCCTTACGAACTTTGAACGCAGGGACTTCGAACTGGCGTCTATCATGTCACCCCACATTCCAAGTCGGATGGTCGTGTATTTCATTAGACGGCACCGAACAGGCAAGTTCCTATTGCCGGACGCTAACGCGACGGTCCCCCTCTCGACCACATCGTGTGCGGTCTCAACCTCGTCCATAGCAACCAAACGGGGGTTCGTCAACCATCGTTGCTTTGCCTCAGCCGCGTTCAACCACGCGCAACCCTAGTCAGGAAGATGCCCATGCCAGCGTTTCCAAATGTCCCCAAAATCCCGTTCGAAGGACCGAAATCCACGAACCCGCTCGCATTTAAACACTACAACGCCGACGAACTCGTCGACGGCAAAGCCATGAAAGATCACTTGCGGTTTGCCGTCGCGTACTGGCACACGATGCGCGGCACAGGCAGCGACCCGTTCGGTCCCGGCACGGCAATCCGGCCCTGGGAAGACGGGTCGGATTCGGTCGGGAACGCGCAAAACCGGGTGAAAGCGGCGTTTGAGTTCATCGAAAAACTCGGTGCGCCCTTCTATTGTTTCCACGACCGCGACGTGGCCCCGGAAGGCGGGTCGCTGAAGGAGACCAACGAGAATCTCGACGCCATCGTCAAGACGCTGAAGGCCGGGCAGGAACGCACCGGGATCAAGCTGCTCTGGGGCACGGCGAATCTCTTTTCCAACCCGCGCTACGTGCACGGTGCCGGGACAAGCTGCAATGCCGACGCGTTCGCGTTTGCGGCGGCGCAGGTCAAGAAGGCGCTGGAAGTGACGATGGAACTCGGCGGGGAAGGGTATGTGTTCTGGGGCGGCCGCGAAGGTTACTGGACCTTGCTCAACACGGACATGCGGCGCGAGCTCGATCATCTCGCCAGGCTGTTGCACCTGGCGGTAGACTACAAGAAGGCGATCGGATTCAAGGGCCAGTTCTACATCGAGCCGAAGCCCAAAGAACCAACCAAGCACCAGTACGATTCCGATGCGGCCGCGTGTCTGAATTTCCTGCGGCAGTACGACCTGCTGGGCGACTTCAAGCTCAACATCGAGACCAATCACGCCACGTTGGCCGGTCACACCATCCAGCACGACCTGATCACCGCCGCCTCTGCGGGCGCACTCGGGTCGGTCGATGCCAATTGCGGCGACGTGATGCTCGGCTGGGACACCGACCAGTTCCCGACCGACGTCTATGTCACCACGCAAATCATGCTGGTGGTGCTCGAGATGGGCGGCTTCACCACGGGGGGCCTGAATTTCGACGCCAAGGTTCGGCGCGAGAGCTTTGAGCCGGTGGATCTGTTCCACGCCCACATCGGCGGCATGGACGCGTTTGCGCGCGGCCTGAAGATTGCCGCCGCAATTCGCAAGGACGGGCGCCTCGCCGCGTTCAAGAAACAGCGCTACGCCTCCTGGGACAGCGGCGTCGGCGCCGATATCGAGACGGGCAAAGTCGGGTTCAAGGAACTCGAAGCCTACATGCTCGAAAAAGGCGACGTCACACCGAACGTGAGCGGCCGGCAGGAGTACCTCGAAAACCTGATCAACGAGTTCATCTGAGGTAAGCTTCGAAGACTGTACTGGAGCGGTTGACCCTGGCCAAAGGTCGGCGCCCAGGCGCCGACCCCAAAGCGGCATCGAGCCGCCGCACTCCGCAGCCGCCCGGCCTCAGGCTCTTGCGCTGCTCTGCGCCAGCTTGAAGGCAGCCAGTGCGCTGTCGCGGTAGACCTTCCTCAGCACGTCGTCGGGCAGGCCGAAGCCGTGCATGGGGCCCCCGGCAACATCAACATTTGCCTGCGATTCATTCTCCTTACTCCTTTTCAATGCCGTCAATCAGGCGAAACCACATGCGGCGCGCGCCGACAAGCGTCTCCTGCAAACAGGCGGTGTAACGTGCGAAGGATTGCATACTATGCCGCTTCGGGTTTGGTTGCAACCGCAGGCGCGCCGGCAGACGCAAGGCGATAGCAAGGTCTATTGATGCCCAAACCGGCACTCCATCCACTTGAGCTGGATTGCCCTTTTGGGCGCGGCCGGCTCATCGCGCGGCAGCCCGCAGGCTGAACCGGATTTCCTGCTCGCCCGGCCGGATGTACCGACCGTCCTTCAAGACAAGCGGCACCGAAAGGGCGCCCACGGCGTGCTCCAGGACCTTCTCCGGCCCGTTTGCGTAGGGATTGAACGGGTAAACCGGCCAGATGAGCCGGGCAGAGGCATCGGTCTTGAGCACCCACCCGTGGTGGCGCAGCACGCCGCCGAGATCTTCCGCCGCCAACTCGATGCGCTCCGCCCCGACGGTCAGGGTTTTCCCCGTCCCCGTCTCGAGCTTTTCCCCCGGGATGAGGCAGAGCTGCAGGGTGAGGCGCGGGTCTTGCGACGGGCTCCCCTTGCCCGTGATGGCGAACCGAATCGTCAGCTCCTCTTCGGAGGGGGCGGGAACGTACAGATCGCTGAAAAACGTGTTGTACGCGAGCGACAGCCTGTCCGCCGCATTGCTCATCTGCAGACGGGTGCTGACGGGCAGGTGGAACGTCTGCCCGAGCAGTTTTTCGGAAAACGTGGCAAGTTCCGGCTGCTGTTTGGAGTTCGCGCCGCTGATGATCCGCCCGAGGCGCTCGTGGAAGACGCTCAGGCAGGACTGGCGGTCGAGATAAAACTGGTTGTTGACCGCCTGCGAGCTCATCAGGCCCGACAAGGCGACCACCCAGGGCCCGGACTTGCGGATGCCGGCGGGCACGCTCATCCGACGGGAATAGCGTGGCGAATCCTGGGGGATCGGCCTGGCGGGCCCTGCATGATAGTACAGCGCATCCTGGGCAAGCCTGCCGAGCACATCGATGCTGAGCTCTTGCGGCTGGAAAAAACCAGTGAGAAATGCCGCATAACGCCGGCCCTCGGGGAAGTGCGTGAAGGCGAACTGCCCCCAGGCGCTGACGCCCCAGTAGCGGTTCCGGTCGTTGAGGACCTCCACCGGCGTTCCATCCGGATACGTGAAGTTGATGTGAAACTCGGTCGCGCGGCGTATTGCCGGGAGCACAGTGGGGTCGCGCGTGTATTCGTAGTACAGGGCCAGCGCCGTCAGGGTGAGATGGTTGTACCCGGGGGTGGGGCCGGAGTTGTTGTGCTCTCCCCAGTACCCGTCGGGGGATTGTTCCACCGCAGCGAACCGGCGCAGGACGACGGCCCCGAGTTGCTCCCACTCGGGGTTGCCGAACACCCGGCCGGCAAAATGGAGGATGGACGCCCACTGCGCATAGTGGTTCGGCGAGGTGCCGATGAAGGGAGACTGGTACCAGGGGAAATCGAGCCGTTCCCTGGTTTCCGGCACCAGCAGGGCCACGTTCTTTTCAATCTCGCGTTTCCAGCGTGCCTGGCGCTCCGCTCCCAGGTCCCGCTGGAGCAGGCGATAAGCCTCGAGCCACATGTAGGTGTCCCAGTCGCTGTCCAGCCGGGGCTCGTAACGGCCCTTCTCGTTTTCGCTCGCCAGGAGATCGCCTATGCGAATGGCGAGCCTCAGCATCGCGGGATCGTGGTAGCGGCTGTTCTGCGGGTGCTTTTCGGCATACAGGACCGCGGGCGGGAGTATGGCGTAGGGGAAATGGCGCCATCCGGGGAGCCCCTCCAGCGTCTCCAAGTCGGCCGACGGCTCGGCCGAGAGGCGTTTCTCCACCCGCGCCGCTCCGGCGTCCAGCAGGACGAAATACCGTCCCGGAAGGTCGGCACCGGCAACGGCACCGCAGAGCAACAGGCTGCAGCACAGCACCTGAAAGGCCCTCATCGCCCCTCCTTCCCTGCACACGCAATCTACAGGGCGCAGAATCCAAAAGGCAACAGGATCCGATATCCAGCCGCAGCAGCGAAAGGCGAGCAGTGGACAACGTCCGGTACGTCCCCGGCAGCGCCCGGGACAGACTCACTCCGGCCGCCCGCTCCAGCGCCGGTTCGTCATCGGCATCGGCTGTCCGGTTTCGAGCAATGTCTTGAGGCTGGAGAGGACCACCGGCCAGCCCTGCATGATGCCGTGCAGCATCGCGGAGCCGGGCTCGAGGTCATCCTGAGTGCCCCTCAGGCGCACGGCGCCGAGGAAGGTCTCGATCTCGAAGGTAACACGGGACCGTCCGCGGCGTCCCCAGGAAATGCCCACGTGAGATCCCCGGATTCATTCTGATCGTGGCCGACGAAATGACGACGGATCGGCTGTAGCCGCCTTCCTGCTCCGTTACGTGCTCAGGCGCCGCCCTGGACCGGTCCCGGGATATCGCGCAGGAGGTACGGCGTCGACTGGTAGACGTGGTAGTTGAGCCAGTTCGCATACAGCAGGTGTGCGTGCCCGCGCCAGCGCACACGCGGCTCGCTCTTTGGGTCGTCCGCGACATAGTAGTTCGCTGGGATGTTTATAGGCAGACCCTTCCCCACGTCCCGGTCGAATTCCCCCTTCAACGTGAGCGGGTCATACTCCGAATGCCCCGTGACGTAGATCTGTCGGCCGTCTTTTGAAGCCAGGATGTACACGCCGGCTTCCTCCGATTCGGCCAGCAGCTTCAGGTCGGGCACCGTGTCCGTGTCCGCACGCCGGATTTCGGTGTGGCGCGAGTGCGGCGCGAGGAACTCGTCGTCAAAGCCGCGCAGCAGCTTCTCATTCCTGCTCATGACACGGTGCCGGAAGACGCCGAACATCTTCCGGGCCAGCGGGTACTTCGGAACGCCGTAGCGATGGTACAGCCCGGCCTGCGCGCCCCAGCATATGTGAAACGTGGAATAGACGTTGGTCTCGGACCAGTCCATCACGTCGCGCAGTTCGTCCCAGTAATCCACTTCCTCAAACGGGAGCTGCTCGACGGGTGCGCCGGTGATGATCAGTCCGTCAAAACGCTGGTCCTTGATGTCGTGAAACTTCTCGTAATGGTTCAGGAGGTGATCCTGGGGCGTGTTTTTCGACTCGTGCGAGTCCATGTGCAGCAGCGTAATCGCCACCTGGAGAGGCGAGTTCCCCAACAGCCGCAGCAGTTGGGTTTCGGTCGCGATCTTGGTAGGCATGAGATTCAGGATCGCGACCTCCAGCGGGCGGATATCCTGGTGTGCCGCGCGCTCCTCGCCCATCACGAAGATGTTCTCGCTCTCCAGGACGGCACGCGCGGGCAGCGTATCCGGGATCTTTACAGGCATCGTAATCGTCTCCTCTAAACAGCCAGGATCGGGCTAGGCCAGTGCCTGGTCCAAATCCCACAGGATGTCTTCGATGTCCTCCGCACCCACGCTGAGGCGCACGAAGTCCGGGGTGACGCCGGCCGCGGTCTGCTGCTCGGGGGTCAACTGGCTGTGGGTTGTGCTGGCCGGGTGGATGGCCAGGCTCTTGGAGTCACCGACATTCGCGAGGTGGCTGAACAGCTTCAGACGGTCGATGAACTTCCGTCCCGCTTCCATGCCCCCCCGGATGCCGAATCCCAGGATCGCGCCCGCGCCGCGGGGAAGGTACTTCAGGGCCCTGGCATGATCCGGATGGCTCTCCAGCCCGGGGTAGGTCACCCACTCGACCCTGGCGTGCCCTTCCAGGAACTCGGCGACCTTCTGCGCGTTGCGGACGTGGCGCTCCATCCGCAGGCTGAGCGTTTCCAGGCCCTGCAGAAACAGCCACGAGTTGAACGGAGACTGGCACGCCCCGATGTCGCGCAGGATCTGGACACGGGCCTTGAGGATGAAGGCGGGCGCGCCGAGCGTAGCATAGACCAGCCCGTGATAGCTCTCGTCCGGGGTGTTGAAGTTCGGGAACCTCGGGTTGCCAGTCCACTGGAAGTTACCGCTATCGACGATGACGCCGCCGATGGAGGTGCCGTGGCCGCCGATGAACTTGGTGGTCGAATGCACCACGATGTTGGCCCCCCACTCAAACGGGCGGTTCAGGAAGGGGGTCGCGAAGGTGTTGTCGATCATCAGCGGGATCGCATGCTCTTGCGCGATCGCCGCCACCTCCGCGAACGGAAAAACGTTGATCCTCGGGTTGCCGAGCGTCTCGCCGTACAGAATCTTCGTATTCGGGCGGATGGCGCGGCGGAAATTCTCCGGATCTGCGGGGTCCACGAGGGTCACGTCGATGCCGAGCCGCGGGAAGGTGTACGTGAACTGGTTGTAGGTGCCGCCGTAAAGCGTCGAGGCCGAGACAATGTGATCGCCGGCGCCGCAGAGTGTGAGGATCGCCATCGTCTGCGCACCGTGCCCCGAGCTGGCGGCCAAGGCTCCCACCCCTCCCTCGAGATCCGCGACGCGCTGCTCGAAGACGTCGCTCGTCGGGTTCATGATCCGCGTGTAGATGTTCCCGAATTCCTCGAGCGCGAACAGCCGGGCGGCGTGATCGGTGTCCTTAAAAACATACGAGCTCGTCTGATATATCGGCACGGCCCGCGAGTTCGTCGTCGGGTCCGGCTGCTGGCCCGCGTGCAGCTGACGGGTGTTGAATCCGAACTTGCGTGGTTCTGGGGTTGCTGACATCTGCGTTCCTCCTGGATTGAGTTTGCCCGCCCCTCGGTGCGGCCTGCGCCGGATGTTATCGATCACCCGGTCGAACAAGCTCGAGCTGAAAGCGTTGGATCCCAACAAACCGAGTTGGCGGGGAACGATGCTGGAATGGACCGTGGTCGGACGCGGGCCAGATATTCGGAAGCAAGGCGGGTTACCGTCCCCGCCCAGGACAACAGCATAAGTGCATATAATAGCTCAATCCGCAGTTCTAAAGAACTTGGCGGATTGTACTGGCAAGGGGCACGCTTGTCAACCGGCGTCAGGGCAGTGGCGCAGGGGCGGGCAGCAGCTTGATTTCGTTCATCCTGAGCACCTGATCCAACATAAGCGGCTCATCGAACGTGATCCTCGTTTGCACCTGGGTTCTCCGAAAACCGCTGTTGTTGAGCGCGAGGGCGATCTTACGCCTGTAAAAAAAGGCGGCCTTCAGCTCGAACTCGGCGCCATAGATGACGGGGAACCAGATCCCGTCTTCGAACCTCTCATAGGTCAGCTTGAAACCGAGCCCCTTGAGGTTGGTCCCCAACAGGGTCTTGACGACAAGAGGCAAGCCCTTGGCCAGCCTCGTGCTGATGAACACCGGCTGGAATTCGCTGCTGTCCACCAGAATCTCGCCGGCCCAGGGCGTCCCGCCCTCGTCGTCGTCCCACGATTCCCTGCGCGGCTTAAAGGTGATCCGATAGACCT
Source organism: uncultured Acidobacteriota bacterium (assembly GCA_963773605.1). Taxonomy (GTDB): domain Bacteria; phylum Acidobacteriota; class UBA6911; order UBA6911; family UBA6911; genus CAVZBT01. Next base: position 497,538 of record CAVZBT010000010.1, on the reverse strand, counting down.
GCTTCCCTCGATAGTCCTCTTTTCCGGCCAGCGTGAACACGTATTTCCGCTGTTGATTGCTCCGGAGTGGGAAGAGATCCATCGCCACGCCGTCGCGGGAGTTCTTTTCGTTGGCAAGATCATCCGCAAGATCGTCGATGAGCTCACCATCGATATCGAGATCCTTGTACTGGAAGCCCGGCTTGTCGTAGTCGAAGAGTCTCCCGCCTCTTTCGTATTTGCCCGCAAAACTGCGCAGCTCCTTGGCCGTCCCGTCGGGGGTGGGCGCGACGCTGTACTCGCGGATTTCCTCGCGCGCGACCTTCCCGGAGTTTCGCTTGAAACGCAGAATCATCCGCTGGTTGTAGACGTAGTTTGCACGGACATCCTGCGCGCGGTCCTGGTTGCGGGCGAGCCGCGCCATGATCTCCTCGACGTCGGGTTCCTGGGCCGCTGCGGCGGTGCAGAATACCAGGGCAAAGAACGAGAGGCAGAAATTCGGCAGCATCAGGGTTACCTCGTTGCCATTTAGAACGAGGGGAAGCCCGGCCGGGTTCACTTTTTGTCGGGCAAAGTCAGAGTACCCATCCTGCTGCTGGCGTCCGATACGGCGACACACGCCGGCGGTCGCTGACCCCGCCACGTCGGCGGCTGATCGGCGTCGGTCACCCGGGCGGGCCCGACCCCACCGCCTGACGGTTGTAGTAGGATGCGATGCAGCGGTCCATCACCCACGACGCGCGGGCGCCGGTCTCGCCTGTCGACTCGCAGGTGCCGCGTCCCAGTAACTGGTCCACCACGGTCTGAATCAGTGGTTGATGCACGTGCGGGGGGTTGCGGAACGAGAAGACCTCTTCCCTGCCCCGGCTGCGCAGGGTGAAATCGCCGTTGGTGAAAACGGGCGCGCGCAGCGCGCCTTCGGTTCCGGTAATTACGAACCCGTCCTCGTTGTGGTCGGCGTTGAAGTTCCACACACCGGTCCCGACCGGTCCGGACTCGAACCGGAAGCAGGCCGCCGTCACGTCCTCGGCCGGATATGCCCCCCCCGTGTTCACCGCGATCCCCGAGGCGGCTGTCATCGGCCCGAGCAAAAAATCGAGCAGGTCGATCCCGTGCGAGGCCAGGTCAAGAAACAGACCGGCGCCGGCGACCGCCGGGTCTACAAGCCAGGGCTGGTCGGGCGCTCCTGCCAGCAGCGGCTCATATTGCACGAGGTGCACGGACGTCACCTTTCCCACGGCCCCCGCGCGCAGCAATTCGCGCACTTTCAGAAACCGCGGGAGCGCGCGCCGGTAATAGGCAACGAATAGCGGCAGCCCCTTCTTGCGAAAAGCCTCGACCATCCGCAGGCATTCGTCGTGGCCCACAGCCATCGGCTTCTCTACCAGGCAAGGCTTGCCGGCCGCCGCGGCTCTCAAGGACAACTCACAGTGGGACGACGGGGGCGTTGCGACATACACCGCATCCACCTCGGGGTCGTTGATCAGGTCGTCGGCGCGGTCGTAATAACGCGGGACACCGTGGCGCCGCGCATAATCCGCGGCCTTGTCCCGGCTGCGCCGCATGACCGCCACCAGCGCCGAGCCGTCCGCTTTCTGGAACCCCGGCCCGCTTTTTACCTCGGCGACGTCGCCGCACCCGACGATCCCCCAGCGCACGATTGCCATGGCCTTCCCCCTTTGACCGCTCACCAGGCACAAAGCCCGGTTCCGGCGCTTATGAAAGGCGGTCCCTCGGCACCGCTTTTCGGATTGTACTCGATCGGTTGGCACGGGCCGAAGGTCGGCGCCCAGGCGCCGACGCCAAAGCGGCGTCGAGCCGCCGCACTCCAGAGCCCGGACAAATTTCCCGCCTCAAAACAGGTAAACCACTCCTCCATCAACGCCAAGTTTAGTAATTCATGAATCTTGCACCCTTGAGCCCAACTGGCCGGCGAGTTGCTTATGAGGCAGAGGGAAGTGACTGTCCATCTACGGAGGGAATGGCCTATGGGTGCACGCACGATCGGTATCATCCTCATCATCGCCGGGGTCCTGATTCTGGCATACCAGGGGATCACTTACACGACACGCGAGAAGGTCTTGGACATCGGCCCAATCGAAGCGAGCAAGGAAAGCACCAGGACTCTTCCCCTCCCTCCCATCATCGGTGCAGCCGCCATCGCCGGAGGCATCGTCCTCGTCCTGAAGCGAAAAGGGGTCCGGTCTTGAGCATGGATTCTGGGGTCAAATTTCAATTTGATCCCAGCCGCCGCATCTCCTCGGCCGCGTCCGCAATCAGGGCCGACATTCGATCGAGGGCGCGCGCAGCGCGCACACCCTCGGCTTCCGCTTCCCGGTAGCGTTTCCGCTCGATCGATTCTCGCACGCCGGGGAGGGTCTTGACGTCGTATCCCGTATAGAAACCGGGCGCATAAACCAGGTGCCGGAACCACTCGCGATCAGGCAACCCGGCGGGATCGAGCATCTGGCGCTCGGCCTGGGCCAGTTTGAGATTGACGGAACGCACAATCTCGGGGTGGGCCGCCAGCTTCGGTCCGGCGACCGCGAGCGCCTTCCCGTACAGATCCGCGCTGGCCGTCAATCGTGCAGCCGCATTCTCGAGCGGCGCGAAATTGATGGCCGGCGGCACTTCCTCGACCGCCGGTAGGGTTACAGGCCTTCTCGGGTCTATGAGGTCGGCCTGCACACCTTCCTCGATCTGCCGGTTGAGTTCGCGGGCGTCCGCCTGACGCTGCTTGAGCAGCGCCTGGAGCTCGCCGACGTAGCCGGTGACGGTTTCGGCGGTCCTGCTGAACTCGAAGGGCAACACCAAGGCGTCGGCAAGCCGGATCACGGCCGTCCCCACCGTCTGGGCCAGCGCGCGGCCGTAGATGAATTCCGGGTCCTCGAATTTGGTGTAATGATAAAAATCGTCGTAAATGGAGTGGTAAATCCCGCTTGCGTCTTCTCCGCCAAACCCGAGGTTAAGGACGGCGACGCCGTTGTGTTGCAGGAACGGGGTGTAGTCCGAGCCGGACCCGAGCGCGTCGATTGACAGGTCCGGGCGCGACCTCGCCTTGCTCCGGTCCTCGGCGGTCCCGGCAGCGATCCTCGACGACTGCAGACGTTTCCACACACTCACCTTGGCTTCGGGGTCTTCGACGGCCCGGGCGACGTCGTTGATGAAGCGCTGCAGCGCATGGGACCCGCCCATTGAAAGTATGCCGCGCCCGTTGGCGTCGGTGTTGATGTAGGCGACGCCCTTCTTCTCCAACTCCGCGCCATGAAGCTCGACCCATTCGGTCGAACCGAGCAGCGCGGGCTCTTCCCCGTCCCAAGCGGCGTAAACGATCGTGCGTTTCGGCTGCCAGCCGTTGCGGCGCATCTCGCCCAGGACGCGCGCCTCCTCGAGCTCCGCGGCCATGGCGCTCACGGGGTCCGCTGCGCCGTTGACCCAGGCGTCATGGTGGTTGCCCCGGATGATCCACTCGTCCGGGGAGGCCGAGCCCGGGATCCGGGCGATCACGTCAAAGATCGGCTTGATGTCCCAGTTGAACGCCACCTTCAGGTGCACGGTCGTCGGCCCCGGCCCGATGTGGTACGTCAGCGGCAGGGCGCCGCGCCACTCGGCCGGTGCGACCGGACCCGCGAGGGCGGCCAGCAGCGGCTCCGCGTCGCCGTACGAAATCGGAAGCACCGGGATTCTGGTCAGGGTCCGGGCATCCTTCAACGCCAGCTGCTTCGCACCCGGCGTCGCGCCGATCCCCGGCGTAAGCGGATCGCCGGGATACACCGGCATGTCCATGACACTCCCCCGCTGCACCCCGTCGCGGTTGCGCATCGGGCCGTCCGGGAAGACATCTCCGTCGAAATAGCCGTCCTCTCGAGGGTCCGAGTAGATGAGGCAGCCGATGGCCCCGTGCTCGGCGGCCACCTTGGGCTTGATTCCGCGCCAGCACGCTCCGTAGCGGGCGATCACGATGGCCCCCTTGACAGAAATGCCGCGCCGGTCGAGTTGCTCGTAATCGACCGGGCGCCCGAAGTTCACGAAGACCAGCGGCCCGGTCACGTCGCCATCGATTGAATAAGCGGTGTAGGTCGGCAGCTGTTCGGATTTCTGTCCACTGGTCGGGTCCTGCGGGAAAGCCGGCTCGTCCAGCCGCGCTACGAACTTAGACGGGGTGAGCATTTCGAGCGCACGCTCCTTCGGCGTCGGGAACAGCACGTCGAACCGCTCGATCGAGGCGTCCCAGCCGAACTCCTTGAACTTCGCCCGCAGCCATTCGGCGTTGTCTTTGCCGTAGGGAGAACCAACGTGGTGGGGACGCGCGCTCAGCCGCCGCGCGTACTCGCGTATGTTGGCCGGGTCCGGCCGCGCGCGAAAAAAGGCTTCCCACTTTTCGTCGCCGCCGGGCGGCGACTGGGCGGATCGAGGAGACGCCGGCAGCAGCAGGGCAGAAGCGAACAGCAGCACAACTCTTCGGATCGACATCGGGGCACCTCTAATCCATGGACGCATTCTGCCGGGAATTTGTATCGCGCCCGGCCAGGGAGGGCAAGCCGTAATGCACATGGTAAGCTATGACGAGGTTCGGCCGTTCGGCGACCACTCCCAACCAACGGAGGTATCGTGTCGGGATCCCATGCTCCCCGCGTGCTCGAGTGGGCGCGAGAAATACAGGCCCTGGCGCAATCCGAGTTGCACTTTGCCCACGACGATTTCCAGAGGCAGCGGTGCCGGCGCCTGATCGCAATTGCCGCCGAGATGATCAGCGAGAGCTCATCGATTGCCTTCGCCCCCATTATCAGGGCCTTCGAAGCCCAGATCGGCTACGCGACCCCCAAGGTGGATGTCCGGGCGGCGGTCTTCGACGGGGGCGGGAAACTCCTGTTTGTGCGCGAACGCATCGACGGGGGCTGGACGCTCCCCGGCGGCTGGGTGGATGTCGGCAACGTCCCGTCCCAAGCCGCCGAGCGCGAGACACTGGAGGAGTCGGGGCTTCTCGTCAAGGCGCGCAAGGTCATCGGCGTCTACGACGCCAACCGGATGAGGCCGGTCGAGGTCTTTCACGCGTTCAAGATCGTCTTCCACTGCGCGCTGCTGGGCGGCCAGCCCCGTCCGAGCGACGAAACGTCCGACGCCGCGTTCTTCGCGGCCTCGGAGCTCCCCTCGCCGCTCTCGGGAGAGCGCACCAGACCGCGTCACATAAAGGACGCCTTCGCCTCCCTCGCCCACCCCGACACCCCCACCGTGTTCGACTGATCGCGGCTGTGAAGTGCGGCGGCTCGACGACGCCGACTTCGAGATTGCGGGGTGGGCATTGCAATGTCTCGATTCGGGGTGGCGCCGAGGCGCCGAGCATTTCGGCCGTAGAGCGTAAGGGGAAAGCGGCGCCGAGGCGCCGCATTCCAAATTGCCGTCTCGCTGTCAAATTCCCTTTGCCTGCCCGGGGCGACTCCCGTATTCTCGCCGTACTGCAGAGCAGGAGCGCACGATGTTTCGCAAACCGGTATTCTGGGTCGTGTTCGCGCTGTTGTCCCTCGGGTCCGGGTGGTTCGCGCTGCGTTACTTCGCGCAGGCGTTCCCGATCGTGTCGCTCGACCTGCGGATGGACCGGGCGGGTGCGCTCGCGCGGGCGAGAGAACTTGACGAGAAATACCGCCTCGCCCCTGCCGGCTTCCGCGAGGTCGCGTCGTTTCAGCGGGAACAGGAGGTGCAGAACTTCGTGGAACTGGAGGCTGGCGGAACCACGGCCCTCCGGAACATGTTCACCTCAGGCCTCTATCACCCGTTCAAGTGGGTGGTGCGGCACTTCAAAGAAGGGGAGGCCCGGGAGGCACACCTGTGGTTCACGCCCCGCGGAGACCCCTACGGTTTTGCCGTGAGACTCCCGGAAAAAGAGGCCGGGGCGGCCCTCGCGCCGGCCGATGCCCAGCAGCTCGCGGACCAGTCGGCGACCCGAGACTGGGACGTAGACCTTTCCGGCTATCGCCTTGTCGAAAAATCGCGCGAGGTGCGCCCGGGAGGCCGCGTCGACCACACCTTCGTCTACGAGCGGCCTGACGTCCAGATCGGTGCGGGGCGCTACCGCCTGCGCCTGGTTGTGGGCGGCGACCGGCTGACGGAAGTGCAGCATTTCGTCCAGGTCCCGGAAGCGTTTTCGCGCCGGTATGAGCAGATGCGGTCGGCCAATACCGTGATCGGCGCCACCGCGGCGATCGCCATGGTGCTCCTGTACCTCGTCGGCGGTTGCGCCATCGGACTGTTCTTCCTGATGCGGCAGCGCTGGATCCTCTGGCGCGCGCCGCTCTTCTGGGGCCTGTTTATCGCCTTCCTGCAGGTGCTCGCCGGGATCAATTCCTGGCCGCTCCGCTGGCTCGGTTATGACACGGCCGTATCCGTCGGCGGGTTCACCGCCCAGCAGCTCGCACTCCTGGCACTGATGTTTGTCCTGAACACGTTCGTTTTTTCGCTGTCCTTCATGGCCGCCGAAAGCCTCTCGCGCAGGGCGTTTCCGCACCACCCGCAGTTGTGGAAACTCTGGTCGACGGAGGTGGCCGCGTCCAGGGGCCTTCTCGGCCGCACGCTGGCGGCCTACATGCTCGTGGCCGTGTTTTTCGCCTACGAGGTCGTGCTGTACTTCGCCACGACCCGCTACCTCGGGTGGTGGACCCCCTCGGACACCCTCGTCGACCCCGATGTCCTGGCGTCCTATCTCCCGTGGCTGACGTCGATCGCGGTCTCCTCCCAGGCAGGGTTCTGGGAAGAGACGCTGTTCCGAGCCGTGCCCCTGGCGGGGGCGGCGCTCCTCGGCACCCGGTTCGGCAGGCGCAACTGGTGGATCGCCGGAGCCATGGTCCTGCAGGCGGCCGTCTTCGGCGCCGGCCATGCCAGCTATGCCACCCAGCCGTCCTATGCCCGGATGGTCGAACTGGTCGTCCCCTCGTTCATCTTCGGCTCCCTCTACCTTGCGTTCGGTCTGTGGCCGTCGATCGTCATGCACTTTGCCTACGACGTGGTCTGGTTCGCCATCCCGGTGTTCGTCTCGACGGCACCCGGTATATGGGCGGACCGGGTCCTGCTGGTGCTGCTGGCGCTCATGCCGCTTTGGATCGTGCTGGTTTCCCGCTATCGCGCGCGTGGCTGGACCGAGATACCCGATACAATGCGCAACCGAGCGTGGCAGCCGGCCGAACCGCGCGCCGAGGCGCCTGAAGAGCCCCTGCCCCGCGCGGCCGCCCCCGCGACGATCCCGCGGTTCGTGCCCGTCGCCGGGAGCGTGGGGCTGGTGCTCTGGGCGCTGTTTACGCCATTCCGGACCGAGTCGCCGCCGTTGCGGGCGAGCCGCGCGGACGCCGAGAGAGCTGCCCGCCAGGAGCTTGCCCGCCGCGGCATCGAGCTCGGACCCCAGTGGAAGGTACTGCCCGGCGTCGGTGCCACTCCGGGCGAAGCCCACAGGTTCGTCTGGCAGACCGGAGGACGCGATGGGTACCGGGACCTGCTCGGCACCTATCTGCCGGAACCGCGCAGAACGGTCCGGTTCGCCCGGTTCGAAGGCGATGTCGCGGAACGCGCCGAAGAATACCTGGTCTCGGTCTCGAGCGACGCCAATGTCAAGAGGTTCAAGCACACGCTCCCCGAAGACAGGCCCGGCGCAGCGCTCCCGGAAGCGGAAGCACGGGCAATGGCGCAGCGAGCCCTGGGCGAACTCTTCCAGGCCGGGACTGCGCAGTTCAATGAAGTCTCGGCTTCCCCTTCAAAGCTCAAGAACCGCACCGACTGGCTCTTCACGTTCGCGGACAAGACGAAGCCCCTGAAGCAAGGCGAGGCCCGCGTCGGCGTCCAGATCGCCGGGAACGCCGTCGTGGATGCCTACCGGTTCGTTCATGTGCCCGAGGACTGGTCCCGCAGCGAGCGTGACCGCCGGGTTGTACCCGACGTCGTGGAGATGGCGACACGCGTGCTCCTGATCGTCGCCGCCGTCGCGGGCGTGGTTGCGGCCGTGATCAGCTGGAGCCGGAGAAGATTCTCAGTCGCGACGTTTCTGTTCCTTCTCGCGCTGGGGGCCGTCGCCGGGGGAGCGAATCTGCTGAACCGGTTTCCGACGCTGGCTTCGCAGTTCTCGACCGCCCAGCCGTTCAAGCTCCAAGCGGGCCTGCTCGTCGGCGGCGGTTTGATCGCGGCCGTCCTCCTCGCCGCCGGGGTCGCCTTGCTGGGCGGGTTCGCCTCGGCATGGCGCCCCGCCGCCGAAGCCGGTGCAGCCGGGGGTCCGGTCGCAGGGTTAGCCCTCGCGGCGCTTGCGTCAGGGCTCTCCGCAGTCTTGTCCCGGTTCGCTCACAAGCTCTCGCCGACCTGGTCGAACTATGCGGCGCTGGGGACCTGGAGCCCCTGGCTCGACGCCCTCGTGGAGCCCGTCACGGGATGCCTTGTGCAGTCGATCCTGCTCCTGCTGTTCCTGACCGCCATTGACCGATTCACCAACGGATGGGTGCGCAGGAAAGCCGCCGGGGTCGCGCTGTTCCTGGCGGCGGGCGTTGCGGCCGGCGGCTCGGTCGAAACCGTTCCTTCGTGGCTGGTCGCCGGCATCACCGGGGGCGTGGTGCTGTTTCTGGCGTATGTCTTCGTCGTGCGCGTCGACCCCCGGGCCGTCTTTTTTGCGGTGGCAGGCGTGCAGGTCCTCGCCGTCGCGCAGGACGCCGTCTCGGGGGCATTCCCGGCGGCGCTGCCGACGGCGGGACTCAGGGCGGCCGTGCTCCTGGCCACAGCCTGGCTCCTGTACCGGCGCTTTACCGTCGATCGGGCCGCCCCTGGATCTCAGACGTGATTGCGCAACGCAAGCTCTTTCGGGTGCGGATTCAAGTAGACCTGTCCGGCCAGGTATGAGACTTCGTACCGGCGCACATAGTGCTTCAGGAGGGTCACCGGGACAATCAGAGGCACTTCACCTCGACGGTAATCGTCGATCAGGCTGCCAAGCTCCCGGCGCGAGTCTTCGTCCAGCTGCTTTTTGAAGTAGCCGGCCATGTGCTGGAGCACATTTGCGTGACGCCCGCGGGTGGCCAGGATCGAGAGCGCCTGCATCAAGCCCTCATGGTATCTGCGGCGCAGCTCCGGCCGCGACATTGCGCTCGCGCCCGCCACCAGACGGCCGAGCCTTGTATAGGCGGCCGGGGAATGCGATAGGACGGTCAGCTTGTGCGCGGTGTGGAACGCGACGAGGTCCCGGACTGTCCATCGCAGAGCCCACAGGTCCTTCAGGCGGCGATAGGCAAAGACGCGCTCGACCCAGTTCTCGCGCAACTTCGGGTCGCACAGCCGCCCTTCCTCCTCGATCGGGAGGAGCGGGAAATGCTCGGCGAGCGCTTCGGCGAACAGGCCCCGGCCGGTGCGGCTCGGCATCCCGGACGCGGCGTAGACGCGCACCCGCAGAAGCCCGCAACTCGGGGAGTCGCTCTTCAATAGGTAGCCGCTGAGATCCTCCGCCTCGAGCTGCCGCACCCGCCCGTGCGCGTATGCGCGCATCGGCGCGGTCAGATCGCGTCCGCTCTTGAGCATGACCATCCGGATCCCGGATTCGCCTTGCTGCAGCCGCATCGTCTCGCGCGGCGTCCCCAGCCCGAGTTCCACCTCCGGGCAGACCGGCACCCATTCGAAGTGTTCGCCAAGCGTAAGCGTGATGTACCGGTCGTGTTTGTGCCCCCCGTCGAACCTCACCTGTTCGCCGAGGAGGCACGCGGAGATGCCGATCCGGATCGGCTGATGCGTCACGATGAGCTCCAGTTCTCAGGTCTTGAGGGGATTCGCGTCTTCACCTCCAGGACTCGAACGTTCTCGAATCAACCCCGGATACGTTCCAGGATGCTCGTCCCCACCATGACGACGGTGAGAATTATGACCAGGCCGGTGGTTGCCCAGGACACGACATTGTAGGTCAGCCCGTTGGTGTAGTCCCCCATGAGGGACTTCTTGTTGACCAGGATGAGCATGAATATGAGGATGAACGGGAGAAGCACCCCGTTCATCACCTGCGAGACCAGGATGATCGTCAGCAACGGGGCACCCGGAAGCAGGATGATGCCGGCGCTGATGACGATGATCACGGTGTACAGCCAGTAGAACTCCGGCGCCTCGCTGAAGCTCCGGTCGAGGCCGGCTTCGAGTCCCAGCCCTTCGCACACGCTGTAGGCGGTCGCCAGCGGCAGGATGGAGGCGGCGAACAGCGATGCGTTGGCGAGCCCCAGGGCAAACAGCACCCACGCGAAGCGGCCCGCCAGCGGGGCCAGCGCCAGGGCGGCGTCAGCCCCGGACTCCAGGTGGGTGATCCCGGAACGATGCAGCGTGGCCGCGCAGCTGATCACGATGGCAAAGGCGACGACCACGGCCATGACGGAGCCGAACACGACGTCGAGACGCGACTTGTAGTACTCCGATAACTGGATTTTCTTCTCCACGATCGAAGACTGCAGATAAAACTGCATCCACGGCGCGATGGTCGTCCCGACGACCCCGACCATCATGGAGACGCCCGCGAAATCGAGCGGTATTGTCGGGCGCATCGCCCCTTCGGCCGCTACCCGCCAGTCCGGGTGGGAAAGCAGCCCGGAGAGGGGGTAGGCCAGATAGAGGAGGCACGCGATCAGGAACGCTTTCTCGACGGACTTGTAGTTCCCGAAGACGATCAGCCACCAGACGAAAATCGCCCCGAGTGGCACGGAGACGTAGCGGCTGATCCCGAAAAGTTCGAGACTCGACGCGAGCCCGGCAAACTCGGCGACGGCATTGCCGAGGTTCGTGAACAGGACCGCCATCATCACGAGGAACGTGGCGCGCAGCCCGAAGTGTTCGCGTATGAGGTCGGCCAGTCCCTTCCCCGTCACGGTCCCCATGCGCGCGCAGATTTCCTGAACCACGATCAGGGCGACCGTCACCGGCAGCAGCAGCCACAGCAGCGAGTAGCCGTAGCGGGCGCCGCAGAGCGAGTAGGTGTAGATACCGCCGGCGTCGTTGTCCACGTTGCTGGTGATAAGGCCTGGCCCGATCACCGCAAACAGCAGGGCCAGCCTGAACTTGAACGAGCGGACGGCATCTCTGACGGGCATCGGTCAGAACCTCTGGGCCAGGCGGCTAAACAGATCCTCGATCGTAATCAGGCCGGCGAGGAAACCGAACTGGTCGGTGACCGCGAGCCCCCGCAGGTGGTATTTCTCGAACCGCTCGACGACCTCGCTGAGCGGCGCGGTCGGGCAGCACGGCGCGCGCGTCGCGGCGCATCGCGGCGGTGACCTTTTCTTCGGGCGGCCTGCGCAGCATCCGCACGAGAGGGACCATCCCGACCAGCCGGTTGGAGGAGTCCGTCACCGGGATTTCATCCATCTCGCCGAGCAGGTCCGGGTCGGCGTCGCGCAGGGCAGCCAGGGTTGCGCCGATCGTCCACGCCGGGTCGGCCTTGAAGAAATCGGTCGTCATCAGGCCGCCGGCGGTGTCGTCGTCGAAGCTGAGCAGTTCCCGGACATCTTCGGCTTCCTCTTTCTCCATCGCCTGGAGCAGGGCCTCGGAACGCTCCTCCGGGAGGTCGCCGAGGATGTCCGCGGCCTCGTCGGGCTGCATCTCCTCGAGCAGGTCCGCGGCGTGGTCCACCTGCATGTCCTCCACCACCGTCGCCTGTACCGGCGGGTCAACTTCCGAGAGCGCCTGGGCTGCCGTCTCGGTGCCCATGATGGAGACCAGTTCCTTGCGTTGCATGCGGCCGAGGTCTTCGAGGATGTCGGCGACGTCCGCCGGGTGCATGCGGGCCAGCTGCTGGTGCACCTTCAGCCGGATCTGCGCGAATTCCGGCTCGACCAGCCCCACGTAATCCCAGGATATGCCGCGCTCGGACATCCCGCCCGCCAGGTGGCGGACCAGCCGGGGAGAGAGGATCCCCGCCATCAGGCGGCGGACCGCTCCGGCGAGCCCGACCTCGACCCGCCGCACGTAGAGGCCCGACGAGGTGAACTCCAGGAGGACGTCGTTGACCCGCACCACTTTGCGCCCGCTCGTGTCGATGATCTGCCGGTCGAGCACGTCGCGCGCCAGCAGGATCAGCTCGCCGGGGACCTCGGGCAGCGGCTGCGCGCCCCCGGACAATTCCAGCTTGCGCGTCTCCGGGGAGAAGGCCTCGACGGCGCTCCACGGGTAAACTTGCGAGATGCGGCCCCGGCGCACATGGAGGTACCGAATGAGCCCGGTCATCGGGTCGATTTGAAGGTCGTGCAGCTTCCCGACCCGGCGATTGTCGGCATCCAGGGCAGCGAGACCCAGAACCTCGGACAGATGGACCATGTCGGTCTCCCTCAGACAGTCTGCCAGAGTACAACTATTCCCGGCCGGTTGCGAGTGGGCCAAGCGGTCGGCTTGTTTGGAGTGCGGCGGCTCGACGCCGCTGTGTGGGCGACTCCTGGGCGCCCCCGCCGGCCGCTTCTGTCCTTGGCTTCGGTGTCTGGGCCCCGAAGATGCGTATGAAGCTCAGGCGAGCCGCCGCACTTCCAAATCGCGGCGCAACATTCGAAGCCCGGACCAAGCTTGAGAAGGCCATGCGTCAGCTCAAGCCCCCGCCCACTTCCGCCCCGCCCACTTTTATCCCGAGTAAGATAGAATGACATCCATGGCCAAACAACCTGTACGAGTACGAGTGGCGCCGTCGCCTACGGGGGATCCGCACCTCGGGACCGCCTACCAGGCCCTGTTCAACTACGCGTTCGCCCGCAGCCACGGCGGCCAGTTCATCCTCCGGATCGAAGACACCGACCAGGCGCGGTCGACGCGCCAGTCGGAAGAGGCCATCCTGAGCTCGCTGCGATGGCTCGGGTTGACCTGGGACGAGGGGCCGGACGTGGGCGGGCCTCACGCGCCGTATCGGCAGAGCGAGCGCACCGAGCTCTACCGGGAGCACGTCCGGGAACTTCTGGACGCGGGCCACGCCTACCGGTGCTTCTGCACCCGCGAACGCCTCGACCGGATGCGCACCGAGAACCGCGACAAGAAGGCCTTCCCCGGCTACGACCGTTTCTGCCGCACCGTCGATCGCGCCGAAGCCGCGCGCAGGGCCGATGCCGGCGAGCCGTTCGTCGTGCGGATGAAGGTGCCTGAAACCGGCGAGTGCGTCATGAACGACCTGCTCCGCGGCGAGATCCGCAAGGAATGGGAGCTGATCGACGATCAGGTGCTGCTCAAATCCGACGGGTTCCCAACCTATCACCTTGCCAATGTTGTCGACGACCACCTGATGGGCATCTCGCACGTCATTCGCGGCGAGGAGTGGATCAACTCCGTCCCCAAGCACCTGCTGCTGTACCAGTACTTCTGCTGGGAACCGCCGGTGTTCTGCCATCTGCCGTTGCTGCGCAACAACGACGCCAACCGGTCCAAGCTCTCGAAGCGCAAGAACCCGACGTCCATCAACTACTATCGCCGCGCCGGGTTTTTGCCCGAGGCGCTGGTGAACTTCCTGGGCCTGATGGGGTGGGCGAGGGCCGAGGGGGATGAAAAGTTTACCCTCGCCGAGTTTGCGGCGGGCTTCCGCCTCGAAAACGTTTCACTCGGGGGACCGGTGTTTGACATCCAGAAACTGCGCTGGCTCAACGGTCGATACGTCCGCGAAAACTACGACACGCCACGCCTGCGCCAGGCGCTGGAGGCCTGGGCGCTCAACCCACGGATGATCGACCGGATCATCCCGCTGGTCCAGCCGCGCCTGGAGACACTCTCGGACTGGGGCTACCTGACGGCTTTCTTTTTCGCCGACGCGGTACCGCTCGACGCGTCGAAGCTGGCCCTCAAGGACAAAGCCCCCGAAGAGATGGCGGCGATCGTGCAGCTTGTCCTGTGGCGGCTGGACCAGCAGCAGGACTTCGGCGGCGCAGCCATCGAAGCGGTTTTCAGGGAAACCGCGGAGAAGTTGGACATCAAGCTGCGCGACCTGACCCGGCCGTTCTACATCGCCGTGGCGGGCGCGGAGGCCGCGCCGCCCCTGTTCCAGTCGATGGAACTGCTGGGACCGGACCTGGTCCGGATACGGCTGAGGCGCGCGCTCGAGGCGCTGGGGGGCATTTCCGGAAAGAAGCAGAAAATCCTCGAGTCAAGGTACGAACAGCTCTTCGGCCCGCGCGACTGAAGGTGGGTGGATTTGGAGTGCGGCGGCTCGACGCCGCTTTCCCGGGCGGCGCCTCGGCGCCGGCTTCATCGCCGGAATCGCGGCCGTAGTGGCACAGCGCAACCTGGAGTGCGGCAACTCGCCTGAACTTTATATGCATTTTAGGCGGAAGACACCAAAGGACACGGTCGGACCCGCGTAGCGGCGGCGTCGAGCCGCCGCACTTGGCGCTTTGAGGTCGGGATCGGAGCCCGTTTCCCGGGATCTGGCTAACGGAGCATCGGAGATCGCATGTTCCTCGATCCCCCTACCCCTCTACCCCTGCTTTGGCCTGCGCTTTTTCGATCTTTGCCCAGGTATCCCGCAGCGAAACGGTGCGGTTGAAGACCAGGCGGTTCTTGCCGGAATCCGGGTCCACACAGAAATAGCCCTGCCGCTCGAACTGGAACCGTGTCCCCGGCGCCGCGCCGGTCAGGCTCGGTTCCAGCTTGCACCGGGAGAGGACCTTGAGTGAATGCGGGTTGAGCTGTGCCTTCCAGTCCCCGTCGGCCTGCGCCCCCGGGTCCTCTGTTGAAAAGAGGCGGTCGTAGATGCGGACCTCGGCGTCGACGGCGTCGGCAGCCGAGACCCAGTGAAGGGTTCCCTTGACGCTGCGGCCGTGGGGGCCGCTGCGGGTCGTCGGATCGTAGGTGCAGTGCAACTCGACCGGTTCACCCGTGGCTTCGTCCTTCACCACCCCCACGCACTTGATGATGTAGGCATATCGCAGCCGGACCTCGTTGCCCGGGCTCAGCCGGAAGAACTTCCTGGGAGGGTTCTCGCGGAAGTCCTCGCGCTCGATGTAAAGGACCCGCGAAAACGGCACTTTCCGCGTCCCCATAGCCGCGTCTTCCGGGTTGTTGACCGCTTCGACTTCCTCCACCTGGCCTTCCGGGAAGTTGTCGATGACAACCTTCAGCGGCTGCAGCACGGCCATGACCCTCGGCGCGCGCTTGTTCAGGTCTTCGCGAATGCTGTGCTCGAGGAGGGCCATGTCGACCAGGCTGTCCCGTTTGGCGACTCCGATCCGGTCGCAGAAGTTTCGCATCGACTCCGGGGTGTAGCCGCGCCGCCGCAACCCCCCGATGGTCGGCATCCGCGGATCGTCCCAGCCGCCCACATAGCGGTCCTGGACCAGCTGCAGCAGCTTGCGCTTGCTCATGACCGTGTAGCTGAGATTCAGCCGGGCGAACTCGATCTGCTGCGGGCGCTTTTCCACCTGGAGCACGTCGAGGAACCAGTCGTAGAGCGGCCGGTGATCCTCGAACTCGAGCGTGCAGATCGAATGCGTGATTCCCTCGATCGAATCCGACAACGCGTGGGCGAAATCGTACATGGGGTAGATGCACCACTGGTCGCCGGTCCGGTGGTGGCTGACGCGCCGTATGCGGTAGAGGATGGGATCGCGCAGGTTCACGTTGCCCGAGGTCATGTCGATCTTCGCGCGCAGCACGTGCGCACCGTCGTCGAAGTCGCCGGCGCGCATCCGCTCGAAGAGGTCGAGGTTCTCCTCGATCGAACGATTCCGGTAAGGGCTTTCTTTCCCGGGCTCCGTCAGGGTGCCGCGGTACTCACGGATCTCGTCGGCGCCGAGGCTGTCGACGTATGCGTTTCCCGCCCTGATCAACCGTACGGCATAGTCGTAGAGACGGTCGAAATAGTCGGAGGCATAGTAGAGCCGGTCTTCCCAGTCGAACCCGAGCCAGTGGACGTCTTCTTTGATCGCGTCGACGTACTCGACGTCCTCCTTCGCGGGGTTCGTGTCGTCGAAGCGCAAGTTGCACTTGCCCCCGAACTCGGCCGCGATCCCGAAATTGAGGCAGATCGACTTGGCGTGCCCGATGTGCAGGTAACCGTTCGGTTCGGGCGGGAACCGGGTCGCGACCCGTCCGCCGTGTTTATTGTTCTTGAGGTCTTCGACTACAATGGTCCGAATGAAGTCGCGCGCGGCGGGGGCTTCGGCGCCCGGGGCGCCGGCGGGTTCAGTCATGGGTGCGGGCTTGATGGTGTCATCCATATCTGGCCGGTATCCTTTAATCGAAAAAGTTCCGTGAACGCACAATTCTTCTCAAGGTCGCCGTCCGCCAAACTAAAAATCATAACACACGCCGCCCGCAATCTTGCGGCCGCTTGCGAGAAACCCCGTGGTGGTGTTAGGTTTCTGCTTTCAGGAGCGAAATTCAGATCGAGGGGAACCCCATGACGAAGCTGGGAGTCAACGTCGACCACATCGCCACCATTCGGCAGGCGCGCCACGCGGCGGAGCCTGATCCGGTGGCGGCCGCTTTGCTTGCCGAACTCGCGGGCGCCGACGGGATCACCGTCCACCTGCGCGGGGACCGGCGGCACATCTCGGACACCGACGTGCGCCGGCTGCGTGAATCGATTACCACGAGGCTGAATCTGGAGATGGCCTCGACACCCGAGATGGTCCGCACGGCGCTCGAGCTGCGGCCCGACCAGGCAACGCTCGTCGCCGAACGGGAAGGGGAGATCACCACCGAGGGGGGGCTCGACGCGCTCCGGAACGTGGCGACCGTCCGCGCCGCGACAGAGGCGCTGCAAGGCGCCGGGGTCCAGGTCAGCCTTTTCATCGATCCGGAGCCGGCCCAGCTCGATGCCGCCCTCAGTCTCGGGGCGCGGCTGGTCGAGCTGAATACCCGGGCCTATTCGGAAACCTGCCCGAGGAGCCCGGATATCGGCGGGACGGCGCTGGAACGCGAGTACCGGAAGGTGCTCGAGGCCGCCCGCCGGGGCGCGGCGTCAGGACTCAAAGTGCTGGCCGGACACGGGCTGACCTACCGCAACGTCCGGCTGATCTCGGAGATCCCGGAAATAGAGGAGCTCAACATCGGCCACAACATCATCGCGCGCGCCGCCCTGGTCGGGATGGAGCGGGCGGTGAGGGAGATGCTCGAGGCTATGGGGAGCGCCAGGGGGCGCTGAGCCCGAGCGCCATGGCTGGCAGGAGCCGCGAAATTGTCGGAGGAGAGGCAGCAGGGGGTAGCGCGACCGGGAAGGCTTTTCCTCGTCGGCACCCCCATAGGCAACCTGGAAGACCTGTCGTTGCGCGCGCTGCGCGTGCTGCGCGAAGTGGACTTGATCGCGTGCGAGGACACGCGCCACACGGCGCGCCTGCTGACGCACTACGGCATCGAAACGGCGCGGCAAAGCTACCACGAGCACAACGAAGCCACGCGGGCCGCGCAGCTCGTGGCCGCGCTGCGCGCCGGCAGGAGTGTCGCCCTGGTCAGCGACGCGGGCATGCCGCTGGTGTCGGACCCGGGTTACGCGCTGGTGTCGGCCTGCCGGGACGCCGACATCGAGGTCGTCGCGGTCCCGGGCCCTTCCGCCGCAACCGCCGCGCTGGCGGGGTCGGGCCTGCCGAGCGACAGTTTCTTCTTCGCCGGGTTTCTTCCCTCGCGCAGGTCGCAGCGGCGGACCAGGCTGCAGGAACTCGTTGCGATTCCCGCGACGCTCGTCTTTTATGAAGCGCCCCACCGGATTATCGCGGCCCTTTCGGACATGCTCGAGATCCTCGGCCCGCGGCGCGCGTGCCTCGCGCGCGAACTCACCAAGATCCACGAAGAGTGGATCCGCGGAACCCTCGCCCGGATCCTCGAGGAACTCGATGCGCGCGCCCAGGTGCGCGGCGAGATTACCGTCATCGTGGATCGGGGGACCGCCCCCCCGCCCCAGGAAGACTACCCCGCGTCGCTGAGCGAACACGTGAGCCGTGAAATGTCGCGCTCGGGCGTGTCCCGCAACGAAGCTTTGAAGGCCGCCGCCCGACAGCGCGGTATCTCGCGCAAGGAGGCCTACCGTCGCCTGCTCGAAGAGAAGGAGGACGGCGCCGAGTGACGCTAGGGCGTGATCCCCTTCCCGTCGATCTCGCCGGGCAGCAGCCCGGCCTTGCGCGCATCATTGTAGGCATCCAGTCGATCTTCGCGCAGCCGCTTCAGCTTGAGCTCCAGTCCGGCGATGTCTTCCCGGATCTTCTCTTCGTTCGGGAGCGCGCTGCCGCGCCGCGCCACCGGCCCGGCGCGCGGCGGCGCCCAGCGCTCCGCGTCGGCCTTGCGGCGCAGGGCACCCAACCGGTCCTCGACCTGACGGATGTCGCGGTCGAGTTTCTGGATGACGCTTCGCACCCGCACGTCGGGTTTGGCCGTGCGGACGGCCGGGGGGCTCGCCCGCGCCGAACCGGCCGCCGGGGAGGACACCGTGACATTGCCGTTGCGAGCCAGATCCCGCGGGTTGGCCGCGTCAATGACCTTCGCCTCGACCCCCTGCTCTTGAAGCGCCTTCCGGCGCTCGGCTTCTTTGCGGGCCGCGTCGCCGAGTGACTGCATGGCGAGCGTCGCGGTTACGGCGAGCAATACGAGACTTTGGCATATCATGCCCGTCTAACCGCTAAGCGCACCAGCTGAGCGAGGAAAAGTGCGACCCCGATGAGCCGCAGCCGGCCAAAGTGGGCGGGGTCGGCCCGCCCCCGCCCCAACGAGCTACAACCGGCGGAGCACTCGCAAAATCCACGGGCCGCGGCGAGCCGACGCGGCCCACTTGCCCGCTCAGGCCTTCAGCGGTGGGGCGGAAACGGGGAACGCCTGGGAATAGGCGTGCCCGAGCCGGAGGAGCGTGGCTTCGTCGAATGCTTTACCCGTGATCTGCAAACCGACCGGCAGCCCCCCCGGCGTGAAGCCGCACGGCACCGAAAGGGCCGGGATGCCGGCCAGGTTGGCGGTCACCGTGTAGATGTCCGAGAGGTACATCGCGATCGGGTCATTGATCTTTTCGCCGATCCTGAACGGCGGCGTCGGGCTCACGGGCGTCAGGAGCGCATCGACTCTGCCGAACACCAGCTCGTAGTCCCGCCGGATCAAGGTGCGCACCTTCATCGCCCGGCCGTAGTACGCCTCGTAATAGCCTGAAGACAGCGCGTACGTACCGATCATGATGCGGCGTTTGACCTCGGGGCCGAAGCCGCCGCTGCGGCTCAACTTGTACATTTCGGCGGGATCCTGCGGGTGCGGGACGCGGTAACCAAAGCGGACGCCGTCGTAGCGCGCCAGATTCGAACTGGCCTCGGCAGGAGCGATGATGTAGTAGTCGGCAATCGCGTACTCGGTGTGGGGAAGCGAAATCTCGACCAGTTCGCAGCCGAGCTGTTCGGCGTTTCGCAGCGCCCCGCCGATGATGCCGTTCACTTCCGGGTCGAGTCCCGGGCCGAAAAACTCCCGTGGAACACCAAGCCGCAGGCCGCGCACCGGGGCACCCAGTTCTTCCGCGTAGGGGGGCACGGGAACGGGGGCCGAGGTCGAATCCATAGGGTCGCGGCCGGCAACGACCGAGAGCAGCAGGGCGGCGTCGCGGGCACTGTGGGCCACGGCGCCGATGTTGTCGAGAGAAGACGCGAAGGCCACCAGGCCGTAGCGCGAGACCCGCCCGTACGTGGGTTTCAGCCCGAAGACGTTGCAGAACGAGGCGGGCTGGCGCACCGAGCCGCCGGTCTCGGAACCGAGCGCGAGCGTGGCCATCCCCGCTGCGACCGACACCGCGCTCCCCCCGCTGGATCCCCCCGCTACGCGTTCCAGGTCGTAGGGGTTGCGCGTGACCTGGAACGCCGAGTTTTCGGTGGACGACCCCATCGCGAACTCGTCGCAGTTGGTTTTCCCGATGAGGACGGCCCCGGCGGACTGGAGCCGCTCGACGGCCGTGGCGCTGTAGGGCGGCACATAGCGCTCCAGAATCCGGGAGCCGCAGGTCGTGCGCACATCCCGCGTACAGATGTTGTCCTTGATGGCGACCGGCACCCCGGCCAGCGGAAGGTCTTCTCCTTCCGCCACGAGCCGGTCGACTTCGGCAGCCCGCACGAGTACGCCAGCCGGGTCCACCGAGAGGAAGGCCTGAAGTTTCGGTTCGGCCGCTTCGATGCGCCGCAGGGCGGCGGCGGCCACCTCCTGCGCCGAGATCTGGCGCGCCCTCACAGAATCACGTATTTCAACCGCGCTCCTCAAGTTCAAGATCGGCTCCCCGGCCGCAATGGCCTCGCAGGTTAGAGCACCTTGGGCACCCGGAAGTGGCCGCTGCCGGGGTCGGGCGCATTGGCCAGAGCCTCCCCGACCGGGAGCGACGGCCGCGTGACGTCCTCGCGGAGGACGCGGGGCGCAATGCCCTCCGCCGCCGAGACGTGACTGGTCGGTGCGACCCCCAGGACATCGGCTTCCTTCAGCTTCTCGACGTAGTCCAGTATCCGCTGGAATTGCGCCGTGAACTCGTCCAGTTCCGCCTCGTTGAAATGGAGCTTCGCCAGATCGGCGATCTTCAAAACCTCCTCCCGACTTATGGTCACGGCAATCCTCCTTTTCAGCAGACCTGAACGCGTTCCGACAGGATCTCGGGCGCCAGCCTCTCCGCCCAGCCGAAGAACCGGCGGGCCTGCGCGATATCCTTGCGGATTTGGGCAACGAGGGCGTCCTTGCCGCTGAAGCGGCGCTCGTCGCGCAAGCGCACGAGAAACTCCAGGCTGACGTCCCTGTCGTAGATGTCCCCCTCGAAATCCAGCACGTGGGTCTCGATCGTCGTCGGCGCGCCCTCCCCTCCCGTGACGGTAGGGCGCACGCCGATATTGGTAACCGCACGATGGCGTTTCCCCTCCAGGGCCAGCAGGGTTATGTAAACGCCGGATCTGGGAACGAGGTCGTTGGCAGTCTGCAAGTTGGCCGTCGGAACCCGCATCCCGGCCCCCGTCGACGTCCCGTGTGCGATTTTGCCGCAGAGGGCAAAGGGGCGCCCGAGCAGCCGCCGCGCCAGTCCCGCCTGTCCTGCCAACAGCGCCTGCCGCACCGCAGAGCTCGACACGCGGCTCGACCGGAATTGCACCTGGGGGATCTTCCCCACCGCGAAGCCGTGTTCCTGCCCGATCTCCTTCAGGAGGTTGAAGCTCCCCTCGCGGCGGTGTCCGAAACCGAAGTTGGGGCCGACATAGATTTCCGCAAGCCCGAGCTGCCGCCACAGGATCTCGACCGCAAAATCGCGCGCGCTCATCTGCGCCAGCTCGAGCGTAAACGGGATCACCACCACCAACCGGATTCCCAGGCACTCCAGGACGGCAAGCTTCTGGTCGAGTGTCTGGATCTGACGCGGGGCGTTGTTTGGCGCCAGGACCTGCAGCGGGTGCGGATGGAACGTGACCACCGACGGGGTTCCGCCGACGTCGCCCGCGCGCCGGACGAGCTCACGCATCAGATGAACGTGGCCCAGGTGGACGCCGTCGAAGTTGCCGATGGTAGCAATGGGGCGCGGGTAACGGTGCGGGAGGTCCTCCGGTCGCTCGAAGACTTTCATGGCCCTTTCTTAGATCTTGATGCGACTGGTCCTGGCCATGAATTTCATGCGCAGCTCGTAGAGCACGCTGCCGAGCAACTGCTCCTCGTCCTTGCTCAGGTTCCCTTTGGTCTTCTCCTGGAGCATGGAGAGGATGTCAATGGTGTGGCGCGCCCCTTCGGTGTCTTCTTCCTTCTGGTTGGTGTAGGGGTTGGGGACTTCCCCCAGCAGAACCAGCCCCTGGGTGTAGTACGACAGGATGTAGGAAGGAAAATCGATATTGGCATAGGCGCCCGGCACGGGTTCCTGCTGGGGTGCGCCGCCGGCCGGGGTGCCAGTCTCCTGCTTCGGGGGCGGAGGCTCCGGCATCGCGGGTTCCGCGGTCCGTAACTCGCCGTCGTCACGGAACAGCCGCTTGTCGCTCACCTTGAATCCAGGTTCTTCCTGTTCATCCTTCATGCCGCCTCCTCTGACCAGATCGATGCGAGGGGGGGAAATGCTATCACCCATCCGCAGGGGTCTCAAGCCCCGAGGCACAGCCGCCTGTGGCGGGCGCGAGGCCGCTTTGTATGTTAATCTTTGCTGCTCGAATACTCAACTTGCGTATGGGAAGGTGCTGAGGGCAAAGTGGCAAAACGGGCTGACATACAGAAGCTGGTGGATTTGGTGGAGCGGTTGAGGGGCGCGGACGGCTGCCCCTGGGACCGGGAGCAGACGCGCGAGTCGCTCAAACCGATGCTGATCGAAGAAGCCTACGAGGTCCTGGATGCTCTCGACGGCACCAGTCCGCCCGAACTGAAGGAAGAACTCGGCGATCTCTTGTTTCAGGTGGTGTTTCACGCGCAAATTGCGGAGGAAAAGGGCGAATTCCACCTGGCCGACATCATCGACCGCCTCCACGAAAAGATGATCCGCCGCCACCCTCACGTTTTCGGAGGGGCGGACCTGCGTACCGCCGAAGACGTGCTGAAGAACTGGGAAGACATCAAGGCCGCTGAGAAGGGGGTACGCTCCGCCTCGGAGCCCGGCACGGAGAAATCGCTGCTGGACGGGATACCCTCGAAGCTGCCGGCGCTGCACGAAGCCTACCAGATCACGGCCAAAGCCTCACGGGTCGGTTTTGACTGGGCCCGACTCGAACACGTCTTGGCCAAGCTGCGCGAGGAGATGGAAGAGATTCTGCAGGCGCGCGCCGGTGGCGCGGAAAGCCGCATCGCCGACGAGGTAGGGGACCTGCTGTTCGCGGCCGTCAACGTCGCGCGGTTTCTCGGAGTAGATCCGGAAACTGCGTTGCGGCGCAGCAACAAGAAGTTTGGCCGCCGCTTCCGGCACGTCGAATCGTCCATCAAGGCGCAGGGCCGGGAACTGAAGGACTCCACCCTCGCCGAAATGGACGCGCTCTGGGACGAAGCCAAGAAACAGGGTCTCTAGCCCCGGGAAGCCGTGAGAATCACAGCCAGACACGATAGACGCCGGTGCCGCCCTTTTGCAGGGCTTGTCTCAGGCTGCAGTGCACCCGGGGCTTACGCTTGCCGGACCCTTCGGGGTCGCGGGCTGAACGCGCGAAGGAGCGTCACAGGGCTCGCATGAAGCGAGAGGTCGGCGCCCGGGCGCCGACCCTAAAAGCGGCGTCGAGCCGCCGCACTCCACGCCCCTGGCAGTGCACTAAGTGACTATGTTGAAGTGCTCAATGTGCAGCGTGGGGTCCGATTTGATCACCACGTCCCGCCTGACCAGGTGACGGATCTCCTCGACCACCGCAGCCTCCGACTCCCGCAAGGCCCGGGCAACGTCCGGGTGAACGCGGATCATCAGCTCGGCGCGGCCATCGACCAGGTGCCTCATCTTCTCGACTTCGTGATAGATCGTGTGGCACGTCGTCGCCACGGATTTCACCAGGCCGGAGCCGCCGCAGTATGCGCACGGCTGGCACAGAGTCCGCTCCAGTGACTGCTTCACCCGCTTCCGGGTGATCGCCACCAGGCCGAACTCATTGAACTCGAGGATCTTGTTAGGGGCCTTGTCCCGAATGATCTCCTGGCCCAGCGCCTCCATCACCCGTTTGCGATTCTTGCGTTCGTCCATGTCGATGAAGTCAATCACGATGATGCCACCGAGGTCGCGCAGCCGGATCTGTTTGACGATCTCCTTCACCGCCTCCAGGTTGGTCCGCGTGATGGTCTCTTCGAGGCTGTTGCCGCGGCCCACAAACTTGCCGGTATTGACGTCGATCGAAACCAGGGCTTCCGTCTGGTTGATGACGATGTAGCCGCCCGACTTCAGCCAGATCTTCGGCTGCAGCAATTTCTCGATCTCGGGCGAGATGCCGAACTCGTCGAAGACGTACGTTTCCTTCGTGTAGAGCCTCACTCGGTGGACGAGGTTTGGGAAGATCTTGTCGACAAACTCGACCATGCGCTGGTACTCCGTCTCGTCGTCGACCCGGATCGCGGCAAACTCGAACGAGAACTGGTCCCGCAGGAGTCGCTGCACCAGGTTCAATTCCGAATGGATCAAGGCCGGGGCGGAGACCTTTTCCGCCCGCATGTGCACGTCCTCCCAGATCTTGACCAGAAACCTCAGGTCGTTGACCAGATCCTCCTCGCTGTGCTCCTCGGCGGCGGTGCGCACGATGACGCCCCCGGGGAATCCGTTCCGCTGCTTGAGGATAATGTCCTTGAGGCGAATCCGCTCCGCCTCGGAAGAGATCTTGCGGGACACGCCGATGTGGTCCACCGTCGGCATATAGACCAGGTATCGCCCCGGAAGGGCCACGTGGCTTGTCACCCGGGCCCCTTTCTTTCCGATAGGCTCCTTGGCCACCTGCACAAGGATCTCCTGGCCTTCCCTGAGCATGTCGTCGATGGATTGGTGTTCGGTGTTGCGGGTGTGGCGCGCGGCCGTGTACCGTTTGCGCCGCGCGGCAGGGCCCCGACGGCGAGCGGCCAACGAGCCGTGTTGCTCCTCGGCGGAGTAAGGGGCAACATCTTCGCCTTCCCGGATCGACGCCTCCTTCACCGGCGTCAACTCCGCCTGTCCGACCGGCTCACTCGGCGCCGGAGCGCTGCCGGCCGCCTCAATTTCGACGGCCTCCGGTCCCGCAGCAACGTCCCCGGGGGCAGGATCCGCGGGCAGCGCCAGCTCGGCAGGCCCGGGGATCGGCGAAGGCTCGGCAAGCGCCGGCGCTGCAAGGGCGATCCCGGCCAGCCGGTCCGTTTCGGCGCTCAGGTTGAACAGTTCGGCGGGCGGAGCCGCCTCAGCCGCCGAGGGTGATGCCGCGGGCTGCCGGTAACCCTCCCGTTCGCGCCGCTCCTTCCAGCGGGGCTTTTCCTGCCTTCGGTCCCGCTTCTGGGCTCTCTCCTGGACCTCGGCCTCGGCCAGGACCGTGGCAACCTGTTCTTCGGCGTCGGTCAGGACTTTATCGTACTCCTCGTTGTCCTCGATGAAGTCGGACACGTAGAGGAACGCGTCTTTTTCGAGCCCGATGTTCACAAATGCGGATTGCATCCCCGGCAGGACCTTGGTGACTCTGCCCGTGTAGATGTTCCCCAGTATCCCGCGGCTGCGGTTGCGCTCGATGTACAGCTCGGCCAGTTGGTCGTCTTCAAGGATCGCCACCTTCGTTTCCAACGCCGTGCTGGAGACGATCATCTCCTTTATCATGCTTGGCTCCAGTGCACTGCTGAAGGACAATTTTGCGGCGGGGTAGGGCAGTACGGCCGGCGGTATCGGACGCCAGGGCGCTCCCCTGACGCGGCCCGGCGCCTATTGGGCTGCCGGGTACGAGATACTTCATACCAACCTTCTCGGAGGCCTTGCTTCGTCTTTCGGGTCACCTGCGGAAAGCAGTTATCGCTGCCCGGTCCTGATCCGGATCCAAAGTCTCGATGCTTCCCCGGGGGACGGACTCATCTCCGTCCGTGTTCCTGCCCATCGCTGCCGGGGAGCCGCTCAATGCGCCTCCAGTCGAAAATCCCGTTTGGGGCGCCAGGTCGTCTCAGGGCCGGGGAAAACCCCGTTTGGTCAAAATCGTTCCCCGAAAAACAATCCCAAAACCGCGAAGAGTCGCTCTTCAGCTTCGTGCGAAGTTATGGTTCACTACCTCAAAATCGACAGACAATTCACAAGTGCTCGCCGAAGCGGCACCGGGTCCGGGGGCGGAGGCGTCCGGGTTCTGTCATGCGCCCGGAAATCGCCCATTTCAATCGCCCGGGTCGGACGGTTCTTCTTAGGCGCGAGCGGGCTGCGTTGCCACGCAAGAGCCCTCATCTCGCTCTAAATCAGTATGATAGGTGAGTTATGGGTAAAATGCAACCTCGGAAGTGGCGGGGTTTGGCGGTAAATCCAGCGGTTTGGCTGAATCCCAGGCCCGAGGCTCAGTTGACGTAGCGACGCATGTTGATGTTCATGCAAAGGCTCATCGCCGCAAATGACGAGATCAGCGCCGACCCCCCCGCACTCACGAACGGAAGCGGAATGCCTGCTATGGGAAGCAGCCCGAGAACCATCCCGGTGTTTATGAAAAAATGGAACAAAAACAGCGAGAGGACCCCCACGATAATCATGGTCCCGACCTTATCCTTCGCTTCGCGGGCGGCCCATAGCAGCCTGAGGGACACGAAAAGGAAAAGGAGAAGCAGGGCCATGCTGCCGACAAATCCCAGTTCCTCAGCCAGCACCGCGAACACGAAGTCGGTGTGCCGGGCGGGAAGAAACCCGAGCTGCCCCTGGGACCCCTGTTTGAACCCTTTCCCCAGAAACCGCCCGGAACCGATCGCGATCTTGGACTGGATCGTCTGATACCCGAGATGGCGCGGATCGTTTGACGGGTTCAGAACGGTCTGAATGCGTCCCCGCTGATAGTCCTTGAGCATCAACCACCCGAGCGGGGCCGCTATCACGCCGGCCAGCACCAGGGCAATGACGTGCTTCCGCTTGATCCCGGCCAGAAAGGACAGCCCGAGATAAATCGGGAGGAAGGTGACGGCGGTGCCAAGATCTCCTTGCAGTACAACCAGGAGCATGGGGGCGAGCACGATGAGGCCGCCGACAAACAATTCGTGCAGGTCAAGTTGCTCGCGGTCAGCCTCGGAGTAGTACTTGGACAACGCGAGGATGACGACCACCTTCATCAATTCCGAGGGCTGGACGCCGAATCCCGCCACGTTGATCCAACTCTTGTTGCCGTGGCTGGTGTGCCCGAAGACCAGCACCAGGCCAAGCACCGTCAGGCCGGCGAGGTAGATGAACGTAATGAAATCGGAATAGATGTGATAGTCGAAGTACAGCAGCACGGAGAAAACGAGCAGGGCGAGGCAGACGTAGGTGACCTGACGGCCGAAGTACGAGTTCAGGCTGGTGCCCTCCGTCGTGCTCCAGATCGCTGCGACGCCGGCCGCCGTCAGCAGCAGCACGGCCAGAAACCAGAGCCAGTCAAAGCTGATCAGGAGTCGACGGTTGAATATCACGGGTTGCCCCGGGCGGGAGCGCCCGCCAGCTCCGTCAACAGCTCCGGGTGGTTCTGTTTGGCGAAATAGGCGCGAAAGATCTCCTTGGCCAGCGGCGCGGCCGCGACTCCGCCTTTGCCGCCGTGTTCCACAAATGCGACGACGGCAATTTCCGGATTGTCGCGGTTAGCAAAACCAACAAACCACGAATGGTCTTCGAATTCCGACAGGTCCCCGCGGAACTCCTTCCTGCGCTCGTTGCTCATGACCTGCACGGTGCCGGTCTTGCCGCAGATGTCCAACCCCGGGAGCGCGGCGTTGTGGCCGGTCCCCCAGCTGTTGACGCTGCCCCACATCCCATTCCGGATGTGGCGCGTGCCCTCAGGATCGAGCGCGATCGGGCGTTCGGGCCACTGGATAACCGTACCCTTGAGGCGCTCGGCGCGCAGGAGGACGTGGGGGGTGGTCAGCTTCCCTCCGGTGACGATGGCGCTGATCGCCCGCAGGATCTGCAGCGGGGTCGTCGTCACGGCTCCCTGCCCGATGGAAACCGAGATCGTTTCCCCGGCGAACCACTTCGCGCCGCGGGCCTGCTGCTTCCATTCCGGGGAAGGCATCACGCCGCTGCGTTCGCCCGGGAGATCGATGCCGGTGCGCTCACCCAGCCCCAGCTCGTGGCCATGCGCGGCGATCTTGCCGATCCCCATCCGACGGCCGAGTTCGTAAAAGAACACATTGCAGGACCGTGTAATGGCGTTCTCGACATCGATGGTGCCGTGCCCCTGTTTTTGCCAGCAGTGAAAGACACGGTTGTAGAACGTCGCGGCACCGGAGCAGTGGATCCGCGTGTCTTCCTGGACCAGGCCTTCCTGGAGCCCCGCGTGCGCCATGATGAGCTTGAATACGGAACCGGGTGAATACGCATTCTGGATGGCCCGGTTCTGCAAGGGCTTGTCGGGATCGTTGATCAACAGCGTCCAGTCCTGCTCAGAGATCCGGGTCGAGAAATGATTCGGGTCGAATGACGGCGTGCTCGCCATCGCCAGGATCTCGCCGTTGCGCGGATCCATCGCGACCACGACCCCGACCTTACCCGTCAGCACCTGTTCGGCCACGGACTGCAGGTCGAGATCGATTGTAAGCTGCAGCTCTCCGCCGATTGTCGAATCGACTTCCTCCAGCAGCCCCACCTCCCTACCGACGCTGTCGACCAGGACCTGGCGGCGGCCGTCCTGACCGACGAGGCAATGGTTATAGATGCGCTCGACCCCTGACTTCCCGACGAGGTCGCCCGGCTTCAGACCGGGGAATGTGCTGTTGGCGAGGTCTTGTTCCGGGATTTCGCCGACGTAGCCGAGGAGGTGCGCGGCCGTGTTGCCGTGACGGTACAGGCGTCGGGGCTCGGGCCCCAACTGGATTTCGGGGTGATCGCGCTTGTGCGCCTCGACGACCGAAAGGTCCTCGATCCCGATGTCCTCCTTGATGACCAGCGGACGGTACAGGCCGCTGCCCCGGCTGCGCTCCAGCCGCGCGGCCAAGTCCTCGGGCTTGACGCCGAGCTTTTGCGTGATGAACGCGGTCGTTGCCGGCAGATCTTTGATGGACTCGCGGTAGAGCAGCACGTTGAACGATGGCCGGTTTTCCACCAGAGGAACGTTGTTGCGGTCCGAGATCGTCCCGCGCGGGGCGACGATCTGGATGGTGCGGACGCGGTTCCGCTCGGCCCTGAGCGTGTACTCTGCCCCATCGATGATCTGCAGCTGCCAGAGCCGAGCCCCCAGCAGCAGAAAGAGGCCGATGATCGGGTAGAGCAGCCAAACCAGGCGCTGCTGAATCTGCTGCCTGTTGCTTTCCGGCTGAAGACTCACTTCAACTTGCTCTCCGGGCGTGCGACTGGTGGTAGTTGTCGAGGCCACCGAACACGACGACTCCGACACCTGCGGTGATAAGCGCCTGGATCAGGGACGCGCCGAGATAAACGGCGCTGAATGTGTGCTGGAGAAGTGCAAAGAGGGCGAACATGCTGAGGGAACTCAAGGTGGAAGACGCGGCGATCAGAACGAACCGGATCCAGGTTTCTTCGGTATTGAAGCGCTTCGCAGCCTGCCCGATGACAAAGGCCGCGAGGGTCTTGCCGAACCCGTTGTACCCGAGCGGCCAGCCAAAGACCGCGTCGAGCAGTATGCCCGTAAGGGAACCGACGAAGAGCGCCTGCGTCCGGCTCCGGTAAATCGCCCAGTAGGCGATCAGAATCAGAGAGAGGTCCAGGAAGTTGAAGAGGAAAAAATTGCTGCCCGCAATCATCTGCGCCACGATCGCGAGGAACGAGGACGCAGCTAGGAACACGTACTTCATTGAAGTGCTGCCTGCGCGGTCTTATACCACGCCGATCCTGATAACAAACTATAGGTGAGTTGCACGCGCGCGCACAAAAGCGACTCTATTTTATTACCGAACTGCAATAAATACAACGATAAACCGACATCAAAGTCCAGTCTACTTTCCCCCGGCCGGGCTCTCGCCAGGGATCGGGGTCTCCGGCTTGGGGCTCCCGAGCACGACGAGCAGCTCTTCCAGGTGGAGCAGGTCGGCGGCGGGTTCCACCGCGACGACCCTGAACACCGACTTCCCCTTGCGGCTGTCGATCACCCGGCCGACCAGTATGCCTTTCGGGTAGATGCCGTCCAACCCCGAGCTGAGGACGCGGTCCCCCGGCACGATACGTTCCGAGTTGCTCAGGTAATGCAGGTCCAGCGTTTCGGTTCCGGTCCCTTTCAGGATGCCGGGGGACCGCGTGCTTTCGAGCATGACCCCGATAGACGAGTCGGGATTGGAAATCAGCTGCACCTGGGAGTCGTGCCGAGACACGAGCACGGTCCGGCCAACCACGCCCTCCCCGGAGATCACCGCCGAATCGACCCGTACCCCGTCGTCGAAGCCACGGTCGATGACCAGCACGTTCGACAGGAAACTCGGCGTGCGCCCGACGATGCGGGCGCCTATGCTTTGCAGGCCGTGGGTCTCATTGAAGGACAGCAGCCTCTGCAGTCGAGCATTCTCGCCCTTCACCTGCGCAAGGGCGGCGTCACGCAATGTGAGCTGCTGCACCGTTTGCTGCAGCCGCTGATTCTCCTGCCTGGCCCCGTGCAACCACACGTAGTTGCGCCAGGCCGAGCCCAGCCCGCGGGAGACCGCCGAAGAGGCATTGAAAAACGGTGAGCTTGCCGCCAGCACCCAGCGGTTGAACAGCAGGACGCCGGCGGGGTCCTCGACCTGAAGCGAAATGAGCCCCAGGTGCAGCACAAGCAGCGGGATCAAGACCACCAGAGAGCGCCCCTCCCGCTCGTTCGAGGCAAACTCAATGGACACAGATCCTCCGCAGCAGCTTCAGGTCCGTCAGCATCTTGCTCGTCCCCAACACCACCGACGAAAGCGGGTCTTCCGCGATGAACACCGGCAGCCCCGTCTCTTCGGCCAGGCGCTTGTCGAAACGTTTCAGGAGCGCGCCCCCGCCCGTGAGGACGATGCCGCGATCCATGATGTCGGCCGACAGTTCGGGGGGAGTGCGCTCCAGCGCGACCTTGATCGCGTTTATGATGATGGCGATGCTGTCGCTCAGCGCGTCGCGGATCTCGTCGTCGGTGATGGTGACCGTCTTGGGCACTCCCTCGATGAGGTTGCGCCCCTTGATCTCCATCGTCAGAGGCTTCTCGAGCGGGGCCGCCGAACCCAGCTGGATCTTTATGCTTTCGGCGGTGCGCTCGCCGATCAGGAGGTTGTGCCTCCTCTTGATGTACTGCATGATCGCCTCATCCATCTCGTTGCCCGCCACGCGGACCGAGCGGCTGTAGACGACCCCGGAGAGCGAAATCACCGCGATGTCGCTGGTGCCGCCGCCGATGTCCACGATCATGTTGCCGCACGCTTCCGTGATGGGCATGCCGGCCCCGATGGCCGCGACCATCGACTGCTCCACGAGAAAAACCTCGCTCGCCTTGGCGCGCAGCGCGGATTCCTGGACGGCGCGCTTCTCCACCTGGGTGACCTCCGAGGGGATGCCGATCACGATGCGCGGGCTCAGCAAGTGGTTGCGCTTGTGCGCCTGCTTGATGAAGTACTTCAGCATCACCTCGGTGACGTCGAAGTCCGCGATCACGCCGTCCTTCATCGGCTTGACGGCGATAATGTCGGCCGGCGTCCGCCCGAGCATCTCCTTCGCCTCGTGCCCTACCGCCACGGCCCTTTTTGTATTCCGGTCCAGCGCCACGATCGAAGGCTCGTTGACGACGATCCCTCTCCCTTTGGCGAAAACCAGCGTGTTCGCCGTCCCGAGGTCAATCGCAAGGTCATTTGAGAAAAAACCAAATATGGATCGAAAGCTCATGACACCTTACACAGCCACCTTGATGCTGTTCTTGGAAAGCTCTTTCGCCCGGTACATCGCGGCGTCCGCCTTCTTGATCAGGCCCTCGGCCGTCAGCGTGTGTTTGGGGCAATTAGCCACACCTAGGCTCACAGTCAACCGGATACTCAGATTCTTCGCGGTGAATTCGTAATCTTCTACCTTTTTTCGGATGCGCTCTGCAATGATCAATGCACCATTGAGCGGAGTTTCGGGCAGAACAATCACAAACTCGTCCCCGCCGTAACGCCCGACGATGTCCGTCTCCCGGAGAATCCTCCGGAACACCTGCCCCATCTCCGCCAGCGCGTGACTTCCGACGAGATGCCCGAAAGTATCGTTTATCCGCTTGAATCCATCAACATCAATGAACAAAAGCGACACTTTTTTCTTGTAGCGGAGGCAGCGTTTGACCTCGGCCTCGAGAAACTGCATCAGAAAGCGATAGTTGTAAAGTCGGGTGAGGTCGTCCGTAACGGTCAGCCGCTCAGCGTTTTCGTACATCGAGATACTGCGGGCCGCCACCGCCACCGGACCGGCCAGCGCCTGCAGGAGCGATTGGTCGTCGTCCCCGAAACCGGCACCGCTCTTGTTGAGGACCTCGATGACGCCAATCTTCTCCCCGTGCCGCTGCAGCGGCACGCACAGGATCGAGCGGATGAAAACGCTTGCGGGGCTGAACGGCACCTTCAGCTCGAACGCATACCGGTTGTTCACGTACGACGCTCCCGAGTGAAGCACGCGCTCAAGGATCGCGCTGTTGGCCCGGTAATCGAACAGATCGATGTCCCTGATGTTGCCCGTCCCCCAGGCCCGCTGGAGCGTGCCGCCCGCGGCATCGAGGAGATAGACCAGGCATTCTTCGGCATTCAGCCTTCGGGCGAGCTTCTGCAGGAGCATGTTCATCCCGAGTCGCCGGTCGCGGAGGCTCCATGACGATTCGATCGTGTTGACGAACGCCTCGAAGAACTCCTGCAGCTCGTCCGACCGCTGGCGCGCGGCCGCCAGCGCGCGCCGGTTCGCCTTCAGGGCCGCGTAATTCTCAAGCAGGTGCTCGGCCATCGAAACCGTCATCGGGAACTGCACCAGCGGGACGGCGTCGCTGCGCGCCCAGTTCAGCGTCGGGCCCACCTGGGCCGAATTGCGGTAGCCGATCACCGCCGCCCCCGGAAACACCGCCGCCAGCCTGCGCACGATGTCCGTCTCGCGGTGGACAGGAAAAAACACCGCTAGAAAATCGTCGCGCGCAACGGGGGCGCAAGCCTCCAGCGAACCTTCCTCGATGAACTCGAGCGGCCAGGGAGCGATCTCGGACGCCAAACCCGCAAATACATGCGGAGCCTGCTCCCGGTAGATAATCCCGACTCTTGATTGCTCCACGTTTTGCGATCCCGCCTGCCGCAGCATTGTTGCCCGCAGCATTATGCCGCGGCAGAACCTGTCCGTTTGGTGCGTCCGCGCACCGGATCCACAGTTTCCCGGGAACCCGCCAACCCGGGTAGACTGTCCCCCACCTGGTTCTCATCGGATGATCCGCCCGAGGCTATTAGCGGACGGACACGGCCAGGCCCCGGCAGGGGGCCGAAAATTTGGCGTGCGGCGGCTCGACGCCGCTTTGGGGGCGGCGCCTGGGCGCCGCCCCTCCGACCGTGTCAGGCGAGCTGCCGCACTCCACGTTTCGCTGTGTCACTACGGCCGCGATTCCGGCGGTGAAGGGCTGCGCCGAGGCCGCCCGGGAAAGCGGCGTCGAGCCGCCGCACGCCAAATTTTGCGAGGCCGGGCGGCAATCGAGAAAACCCGCCCGTCCCACCCGCTGTGTTATAATAAGCGTTTTTCCACACCGCGATTGGGAGGTAAGACTTCGCATGCTCGACATTATGCGCCGCAAGAAGCGGCTGAGAGGGGTCCTTTGGCTCGTCATCATCAGCCTGGGGCTGGGGATGCTGCTCTTTTTCGTGCCGGGCGCCAATATGGGGACCCGCACCGACACTTCGGCGGCCACGGTGGACGGCGACCCGATTAGCATCAACGACTACGCCAAGACCTACCGGCGCTTCGTCGACAACTTCAGCGCGGGGGGCCGAAACAAGACGGATGCCGAAACGTTGAAGGCGCTGGGGGTCGGGAAACAGGCCCTCGACGCGCTCATCAACGTCAGGGTCATCGAATACGCCGCAAAGCGGCTGGGCCTCGACGTCTCGCCCGAAGAGATCCGCCACGCCGTGGAGAGCAATCCCAACCTCCAGGACAAGGGCGTTTTCATCGGCGTCGACCGCTACAAAGCCCTGCTTGCCGCCAACAACATCGGCGTGACCGAGTTTGAAGAGGGGATGCGCAGCATGCTGCTCACCGGCAAGGTGCGCAACATCATCACCTCCTCGATGGATGTGGGCGAGAGCGAGCTGCGGGAAGAGTTTGCGCGTACTTCGCAGGAAGCCCAGGTGGAGTTCGTCGCCCTGAAGAAAGAGGACTTCAAGAAGAAGGTCAAGCCCGCCGAAACCGAGCTGAAGGCCTACTTCGATGCCCGCAAGGACAAGTACAACATCCAGGAGCAGCGGCGCGCGCAGTACCTGATGATCAATATTTCCGCCCTCGCCCCCACGCTGAAGATCTCGGAGCAGGATATACAGGACGAATGGGCGCGGCAGTCCCACGACGAAACGGTCAACGTCAGCCACATCCTGTTCATGGTGAAGGATCCCGCCCAGGACGGCGCGGCGAAGGCCAAGGCGGAGGCCGTGCTGAAACGCGCCAAGGCGGGTGAGGATTTTGCCGAGTTGGCCAAGAAGTTCTCCGAGGACACCGAATCGGCGTCCCAGGGGGGCAATCTCGGGCCGTTCCCCCGCGGCCGGATGGTCAAGGAGTTCGAGGAAGCCGCCTTTGCCCTGAAGCCGGGCCAGGTATCCGACCTGGTCCGCACCCAGTACGGGTACCACATCCTCAAGGTCCTGGCGCACGATATGCCGACGCTGGAGACCAGCAGGGAAAGCCTGATCCGGAGCATCCAGCTCAACAAGGCCTCGGACTTGGCGAAGCGGAAAGCGGCGGAAGCCGCGACCCTGCTGAAATCCGAGAAGGACCTCAGCGTCGTCGCCAAGAAGCTGGACATCCCGACCGAGATGAAGGAGACACCCTTTTTGACCCGGACCGCGAATGCCTTCGCCAACGGCGTTTCCCAGCCGATGATCGACGAGATCTTCCGGCTGAAGGAAGTCAACGCAGTCGGGAATGTCGTCGATCATCAGCTCGGTTACGCCGCACCGAAACTGCTCGAGACCCGGTTGCCCAAACCGCCCGACTTCAATGAATCCAGAGCCCAGGTGGAAAAGGACTACACCGAGGACAAGGCCGCTGAACTGGTGAGTGCGGCAGCCAAACAACTGGTCCAGGACGCGACCGCCGCCGGCGACCTCGCGGCCGCTGCCAAGAAAAGCGGTTACAGCGCAAAGTTGAGCGGGCTGTTCAAGCGGGACGCCACCGCCGATCCCGACATCGGCCCGAACCCGCAGTTCAACAAAGCGGCCTTCGATGTCGCCGCGGGAGCCGTCAGCGCCCCCATCCCGCTCGACGGGGGCGTAAAGCTCGCCGTCCTGCAGGTCAAAACACGCACGCCCTTTGACGAGGCGGCTTACAAGACGCAAAAGCCGCAGCTGCGCAGTCGGCTCCTCGGCATGTGGCAGGACGCGTATTTCCAGGATTACATCCGGCGCGTCACCGACGGGCTGGAAAAGGCCGGCAAGATCCGCATCAACCCGCGCGCCCTGGAAGAGGTGGCCGGGTTGCGCTACTGATGTGGAGTGCGGCGGCTCGACGCCGCTTTGGGTGCGGCGCCTGGGCGCCGCACCTCCGTGAGCGCGGCACCCGCATTTATGCCTGGCCGTTAACCCAAGTCCGTCACTGTAGTGGGATTTTGAGGCTTTCTTAGCCGATTGGGATCCGCAACTCCTTTGGTACCGTCCCGGGGAGCAGCAGCCGAAACTACCACTCGATCGCCCCGAATGGGTTGTGCCGGAATGCCTCGATCTTGACCGCGAATGTAGTGGAACCTCGAAAGCGCGTGATTGCAGGAAAAGGCATTACCCCTCTTAGTGACGAACTTGGGTTAAAGGCCGAGCACCTCCAGGGCTAGCGAGATACGGCCCGCAGGGGCGATCACCTCCACCCCATTCACCATCGGTTGTATGGCGGCGAGCACTTCACGCGCAACCGCCACCCCCTCCCGCAGCTCGCCCGCGGGCGAACCGGCGGCGCGCAGGCGTGCGAGTGCCGCTTCCGGGATGACGACACCGGGGAATTCGTTGTTCAGGAACTCGGCTTCCTGGCAGCTGATCACGGGGCGTATGGCCGCAAGCAGCGGGATCCCGTGGTGGCGGACCCTGGAGAGAAACCGCTCCAGCAGGTCGGCCCGGAACAGGGGCGCCGTCATGATAAACCTCGCGCCGGCCTCGATCTTCCGCTCCAGCAACCGGATTTCTTCTTCGAAGTCGGGCGCCCCCGGGTCGGCAAGCACGCCCGCGAAGAATCCGGTCGGCGATCCGATGCTCTTGCCGCCCAGATCCCGCCCCCGATCCAGCGCCGAGACAAGGTGGGCCGCGCCGACCGAGTCGACGTCAAACACCGCGGTCGCGTCCAGATAATCGCCGATGCGGATCGGATCGCCGGTGGACAGAAACAGGTTGCGCAGTCCCAGGGCGTGGGCGCCGAGCAGTTCCGACTGCATGGAGATGAGCGTCCTGTCTGCGCAGCTATAGTGCAGCATGGCCTCGAGCCCCACCTCGCGCTGCACCAGGACCGACAGCGCCAGCGCCCCCATGCAGGAACTGCCGCGCGGGCCGTCGGTGACGACGAGCGCGTCCACTGCGCGCTGCTTGAGGTGCCGGGCGGCATCCAGGGCCGGTCCTGCGTCGCCGCCGCCCGGCGGGGTCACGCCGATCAGCCTGACAAACTGGTTCTCCCCGATGCAGTGCGCCAGCCTGCTCCTCTTCGCCGAGGGGAGTGGCTCGGCCGACGCCGACGTCTTGGGCTCGACCGCCGCCGCGGCCTTGTGCGGAACCGCCGTCATGGATCGGACCGTATCGCGAATTGCCTTGATGTGGGCGGGTGTGGTGCCGCAGCAGCCGCCCACCACCCGTGCGCCCGCCCTGATGAACCGCTTGGCGTAGCTGGCGACGTACTCC
Source organism: uncultured Acidobacteriota bacterium (assembly GCA_963773605.1). Lineage (GTDB taxonomy): Bacteria > Acidobacteriota > UBA6911 > UBA6911 > UBA6911 > CAVZBT01. The sequence continues at coordinate 461,058 of CAVZBT010000010.1, read as the reverse complement.
GGCGAGGACAGGTACAGGTTGCGCCCCTCGAAGCTGCGCGGCCTCCCCGCATTCGGCTGCGCCACGATCGGGCACCTCACGACCTGCGCGATACGCTCGACGCTCTCGAGCATGATCTGCGGCCCGACGCCGCAGTTCACGCCCACGACATCGGCTCCCCACCGCTCGAGCTGCGCCGCGAAGGATTCGGGCGGCATCCCGTCGAGGCTGTTGCCTTCGTCGGAAAGCGCGATCTGGGCCATCACCGGAATACGGCAGACTTCCCGGGCCGCGGTCAGGGCCATGTGCAACTCATTGACGTCGGAGAAGGTTTCCAACGACAGCAGGTCCGCCCCGGCCTCCGCCAGCGAGCCGATCTGTTCCACAAACACGGCCTTGGCCTCGGCCGCCGTCATCTTCCCGAACGGCTCGATACGCACCCCGAGCGGCCCGACCGACCCGGCCACATAAGCCAGCCCACGGGCGACCTCGCGCGCCAGGCGAACGCCTGCGGCGTTGATCTCGCTCACGCGGTCCGCAAGCCCATGGGGTTCCAGCTTGACGCGGTTGGCGCCGAACGTGTTGGTCTCCAGGACCTCGGCACCCGACCACAGGTATTCCTGGTGCACCTCGCGCACCAGGTCGGGGTGCGCGAGATTCAGTTCGTCGAAGCAACGGTTGATGAAGACCCCCTTGGCATACAGCTGGGTCCCCATGGCTCCGTCGCAGACAATCACACCTTCGGCAAGATGTTCCTGAAAAGATTTGAGCATGAAGCCTATTGTACCTTAACGGGATACGGGGCGCGTCCCCGGCTCAACCAATGCGGAGCATGTCTTCGGGCGGGTGGGTTCCTGCAGGCTGACGGCGTACTCGTGGAGACGCTGCACGATCGCGACCAGGCGGCGCATTTCCGAATAGAGCTTCTCCATGTCGACCCGAACCGAGCCGGCACACTGCGGGCTGACCATGATCAGCTGCGCAAATCCCAGCACCACGGCGAGAGGGTTGTTCAACTGGTGCGCAAATTCGCGCAGTCGGGAACCAATCTCGCGCATGTGGGCGCCTTTCATCGGTTCCGAGCCGCTCCCCGCGAACGAGGAAATGAGGAGGAATGCAGGACGGCCGCCCGCGCTGACCAACGGCGTCAGGACCCCGTAGGCGGGCACGGTCACGCCGCTGCGGTGCAGGTGCAGGATGTCGCCGCTCCAGCTGCCGCATTGCGTGCAGTGTCCCATCATGTCCGAAAGCCGAAACACGGAAGCGTCGCCGAGTATCTCGGTGACGGAGCGCTTTACCAGTTCGCGGGCAGCATATCCGGTGATCTGCTCGGATTCCGGCGAACCAGCCGTAATGACCCCCTCGCCCGAGAACGTGATCGCCATCCACCTGGCTGCACCCGGATCGTCTTGCATACCGCGCCTGTTCTGGATCGATGCGAAGCGTCGGGCCGCATGGGCCGCACTCACCCATATCGGCCGGACACACGCGGCCGGTTAACGTTTATCGCCCTGTGCGTCCGGGCGGAAAACCGCCGGGCCATTGTCGGGGAAGGGATTGTGCAACACGATGCGGGAGGCGTCGAAGCGGTGTAACGCGCGGTACGTGAGAAAGTAGGTCCACCGGTTGAGATGGGTGTTGTAGCACTGGTCGCCCGCGAGATGCACCGCGTAGCCCACCGTAAGCCCCAACCCGATCCTGGACCAGCCGGGGAACGTGCTCGCCCAGGCCAGCAGCGGGATGTACTCGTAGCCGTGCAGAATGTCGTAGAACTTCTTCGAAGTACCGCAATAGCAGAAATCGAGGAGTTTTCGGGGGCTGAGGCTGAAGCCGCGGTTCAGCCAGAAGTCGAAGAAGTGATCCAGGTCAATCAGCACCCCCGCCGCACAACACGCAGTCCCCGCAGCCCAGGAGCGCATGACCACCCCCAGGACGACGCCGCATCCGACACTCACGGCAGCGTGTTGTTTAGGGCTCACCTCTGAGTCCAGACCTCCGGACACTCCCCCGGTTTCAGTGACGTTTTGCTGAAGATTCTCCGAGGAGCCTTCGGGTCGTCTTTTAGGTCAAGCAGGCCTGGCCTCGAAGGCTCGGAAAACTCAAAGAACCTCGACTAACAGATGCCGAAGAGCCTTTCGACCAGGCTCAGCTTCGCACCGGCAGATTCGGCGCTGTCGGCGGCCTTGAGCTCCATGATCGCCGGGTGCACGATCTTCTGGGCGATCCTGTGGAGCATCAGTTCGAGCTCTTCGCGCTCTGCCGGTCCAAGCGCGGGCTTTCTTTGGGCGAACCGCTCCAGCTCGCTCATGCAGACCGAACGCACCTGGTTGCGGATGGCGGCGATCGCCGGCGCCATCCGGGATTGGCTCTCCTCCTGCCGGAACTTGACCAGGGCCTTGTCCAGCAGGGCACGCGCCCGCGCCGCCTCCGCCTCGCGCGCGCGGCGGTTCGCCCGCACGACGCTGTCCAGATCGTCGACGTTGAACAGGTAGACGCCGGGCAGGTCGCAGACCCCCGGGTCGACGTTGCGCGGAACCGAGATGTCCAGGATCAGGAGAGGCTGGTGTGCACGGCCGGACAGCACCGCGCGGAGGTTCGCCCTATCGAGGATGTACTGTGACGCGTCGGTCGAGCAGATCACCACGTCCGCCCGGGCAATCTGCTCGCCGCGCCGTTCGAACTCCACCGCCGCGCCACAACACCTTGCCGCGACTTCCTGAGCTCGCGACAGGGTCCGGTTGGCCACTACGATCGATGATGCGCCGGCCTCTCTCAGATGGAGCGCCGCCAACTCGCCCATCTTCCCCGCCCCGAGCAGGACAACGGACTTGCCGGCGAGGTCCTCGAAAATCTTGCGCGCAAGCTGGACCGCAGCGTAACTCACGCTCACGGCGGCTTCGCAAATCCCGGTCTCGCTGCGAACCTGCTTCGCGGCCGCGAAGGCGCTCGGCACCCACCGATGCAAGTTCCGCCCGACGCCGCCCAGCTTCTCCGCCTCCCGGAATGCGCACTTCGCCTGCCCCAGAATCTGCGGCTCGCCCAGCACCAGCGAATCGAGGCTCGCTACAACCCGGAACAGGTGCGCCACCGCGGCAGTCCCCCGGTGCACGTACACTCGGCCCGCCCAGGGCTCGAAATCGAAACCGCGCACCCCGCGCGCAAACCGGCAGAAAAGCTCGGTCCCGTCCACCCAGTCGTCGGCCGAAACGTACAGCTCAGTCCGGTTGCACGTCGACAGCACCATGCACTCGTGCACCCCCGGCTGGTCGAGCACGAAAAGGATAGCGTCCGCCAAACGTGCGGCCCCGATCGAAACCTGTTCGCGCACCTCGATCGGGCTCGCATGAAAACTGATACCGCAGACCATGTAAGTGCGGGGAAAACCCGGCCAGCCGGACAATGCCTGCATCCGTCGCTTCTCTGCTCCAAGCTCGTTGGTGTTCGGGGTAATGAAAGGCAACTACATTACCAACTCCGCCCATGCGATAAGCTATTGAGCTAGCTCGAGAAGGTCAAACAAGGGTGGTTTACCCCACCCCTGTCGGCTTGTCAGGAAACCTAATGTGGGTGAAATCTCCCACTCGCGGGAGACTCGTTGGAGGGATGTTTCGGTGGGATTTTGTTCTCAACCCTCCTTCGGGAAGTGAACAAGGCTCAGATCGACCCGCCGTACGCTTCACGCATCCGGGCACCCTCGAGCGCAGGCATGGTCTTTCCGGGGCCGGCGTTGATCGCGGCCAGGAGCGATTCCACGACTTGGTCGACGGAAAGCCGATCGGTGTTAAAAACCTGGTCGTACGCAAGAGGGTCGTCCAGCTCCTGCCTGAAGTGGTGTCGCGTGAAGCTGCGGCGCGCCGCGTCCCGATCGTTCATTCGGCGCCGCGATTCTTCCAGGGGAACCTGCCAGCGGGCGGCCAGGCGTCGGCTGCGCACTTGAGGCGAGCCGATTATGCGGGCGTGGAAACCTCCCGCCTCACCCGCAAGAGCGAAATTCGCCCCGCGGCCGACCAGGACGGCTTCGCCGCGCGTCGCAAAGAAATGGAACGTGTGAAGCAGGGAAGCATGGTAGTCCTCGATGCCGAACGAGCCGCCCTCGGTCATGCGGAGGATCCGGCCCACGGTGTCATGGATCAGGTTCTCGGAGCGCTCGTCGAGTTCGGCGACCAGGCTCTGCCGCACATGGCTGGTTTCGGCGATACGATCGACGATTTCCTGGTCGAACAGGTGCCAGCCGAGCCTGGCGGCGACGCGGGCTGCAATGGCATCCCCCATCGTGCCCCGGTCTCGGGAAATGGTGAGAAACCTGTACTTAAGTGGAAGGTCATCGGCAGGTCGCTCCCGAACCGCCTTGTCACGAGCATAGCGCAACAGCATCTGACGCTCGATGATATGGGCGGTCTCGGAGGGATCGCCGGATCTAGTCGCCGCCATGGAGACCTCCTTCATCCGGCAGGATTAGCTATATGTTATCATGTCCGGCGAACACTTCAACCCGCCGGAGGACGCATTTCGGACCATGGAGAGACTGTTCGGTACTGTGGCATGCCTGTCCGCCTTTTGCGCCGTCGCTGCAGGCGCATTCGGCGCGCACTCGTTGCGCACGCGCCTGGCGCCCGATCTCCTGGCGGTGTTCGAGACCGGCGCGCGCTACCAGATGTACCACGCATTGGGGCTGCTGGCGGTCGCATGGGCGGCCGGCCGCTGGCCCGGCGCGGCGCTTCAGTTCGCAGGGTGGGCGTTTCTTGCGGGGACCCTTCTGTTTTCGGGCAGTCTCTACGGACTGAGCCTCTCGGGAGCCCGGTGGCTCGGGGCGCTCACGCCCCTGGGGGGGCTCGCGTTTCTCGCCGGCTGGCTTGCCCTCGCGTGGGGCATCTGGCGACAGTGAGCCCTCGCCCGACCTATCGGGCCGAGTACTGGTCGATGACCCGCTCGATGGCGCGCCGGCACACGGCGCAGAACCCGACTTCGTCGCGGGTGAACATGATGCAGTCGGTCTGGGGCCGGTAGTATCCCTTGGGTTCGTACATCGCGCCCTCGAACGCACCCACCTTCCCGGCGTACGGTCCAACCGCCAGCAGGCTCGTGGTCCGCTGTTGCTCTTCGCGGAAAAGCGCCTCCATCTCCTCTTCAGGCCTGTTCCGAGCCCGAATCTCGCGCCGGCGCTCCTGGACGGCGCGCTGATCGGCTTCGAAGGCATCCTTCTGCCAGGGGGTAGGGAGCGGCGTGCCGGCGGTGACGAGGTCGTGCCACCGGGTCGCCTGCGGGTCGGCCGTGACGTTGGGCTCCCAGGGTTCCAGCCGCTCGGCCGAGGACTCATAGGCGACGGCGGACGTGTAGTACTCGTCGGCCAGCCCGGCGAAGTGGTGACCGAACTCGTGCACGAAAATATAGGGAGTCCAGGCATTGTCGGCGGCCACGGTCGCATACAGGTTGTGAATCCCGCCACCGCCGTATTTGCGCCCGTTCACGACGATCTCGACGAACTCGTAGGGGGCGGCCGCGGCGGCTTCGCGCAGTCGTTTGTTGTCGAAGGTGAGGATGTAGCGCTCGGACCCGAACCCGTCGTAGGAGGTGCGCAGCGGCGAGCGGCGCGGAACTCCGTCCGAGGGCCGGGCTACCCCGCTCTGCTCGGCCGGGGTATCGACCGCCCAGACGTTGAAATCCGCGCGACGCTCCCTGAAGGGGGAGACGGCGAACAGCAGTTCCGCCAGGCGCCGGGCGTCTTTGTGCCACTTGTCCATCTCCGCCGCGGTGTACCCGTCGCCCATCAACAGCAGGTCGACCTTGTCCTTCGGGTCACCGTTCTTCAGCACCGCCCACGGTTTCGGGGCCGGACCGGGGCCGGTGCGGTCGACGAACGGCCCCTTCGGGTCGAGGACGACCGACCAGATCTCCCGGAAGGCGTTCTGCCGGTCGCGCTTTTTGAGGATTACCTGGAACGGGCCGGGAGGTTCGGGAAACCGGAGCGATTCGTGGAACGTCCTGGTCGCCTCCCTGGCCTCCGGAGTCGATTCCCATTCACCGTAGATGCTCGCGAAGCCGCGCGAGTACAGCAGCCGGTTGGTGGCCCGGTCCACGACCTGGAACTGGTACTTGCCGAGATTGGTGTCGTCGATGGCCCGCGCCGGGTTACCCGGCCACGGCCCCTCTTCGACCAAAGCGTCGAGGCTGAAGCGCTCATCGGCGGCGGTGCCGGTGTGAAAGTAATCGAGACGCATCGTCACAGGCGCGGAATCGGCTGCCATGAGGCAGCCGGCCAGCAGCAGCACGAAAGCGGTCACGACCTCACCTCCAGTAAAGGATTCCGTATGGACGGCCGGGCCGAAACCGCTGCATACCCGGGCAACCGTTCTTATAATGCCGCTCAATTGCACGATAACAAAGAACTTCAAGCGGCCGGCCGGGCTGCAGGGCGCCGAACCCCGATGCGTCCTTTTGTGACGGCGCGCATACGGCCGCGCTGCGCGGCGTCGGATAATTGACGGATCAGCCATCTGCCCGGAGGGCGCCATGAACCTCGATCCGATCCACGCGTACCCATCCTCTAACCCGGCGGCGCGGAGCCGCCACACCGTGTCCCGGCGGCTCCGCCGACTCGGGGCGGCAGCGTTGTTGCTGTTGTGGACCGTCGGCCCGGCCCTGGCCCGGGGGGACAAAATCATCCCACAGGTTGCGGACGGCGCCGGCAGGATCCGGACCAAGATCAACATCAGCAATCTCAGCCCGAGCGCCGTCGTAACGCGCATGAAAATCTACTTTTTTCAGCCCGATTCGAGCCCCTGGATCGTGGCCACGAATCTCGGTACAGCAAGCGAATTCCTGCTGGACCTCGGGCGCAGTCAGACGCTGCGGATCGAGACCCTCGGGCTATCCCCGGGACTCAACTCCGGTTACGCGATCATCCGCGACGGCGAAGGTAACTCGACGAGCGCTCTCGACTACCGGATCGGCGTTTCCGTGTTCTACGAAGTCCTGGACGGTGCCCGGGTCGTCGACACGGTCAGCGTCCCCGCCGGGGAACCCACGCGGCGGTGGATGTTCCCGGTCGAGATCGATGCCGCCAAGGGGCTCTACTCCGGCTTCGCCATCGTCAACCTCAGCGACGCGACAAACCGCGTAACGTTCAAGTTGTGGACCGCTTTTCCCCCCGCGTCTGCCGATGCCTCCGACGGCGGGACGGTGGACCTCGTCCTGGCCCCCGGCGAGCAGAGGGCCCGGTTCCTGAGCCAACCGGAGCTTTTTCCTCAGTATGCCGTCTACAACGGCATCCTCTCCGGTACCGCCGAAAAACCGGTGGCGGTCCTGGGACTGCTCCAGACGCAGGCCGCAACCGGCGTGCAGTATGCCACGCTGGCCGCCGAGCACATCGACTCGATCCAGAAGGAATCCTACTGCTACCTGCCCCAGACCTCCTTGCTGGACGCCGACGCGATACGGGTCCCGTTTTCCACGACCGACGACGGAAACGCCGCGGACATACTGTTCCAGGTGATCAGTTCCACGGTGCGCTATATTGTTCCCCAAAACGGCTCGACGCTTGCCCCCCTCGGGATCCGCACCGCAAGCGAAGTCGCCACCCTGACCCTCGAGGACCTCAGGGGAGCCGCCTATGCCGCAGCTCCCCTCGACGTCACCGACATTTCGGGCAACCTCGTTCCCGGTTTTTCGTTCGCGGTAAGAACTTCGCAGGGACGCCTTGGGAAGATTCGGGTCGCCCGGGTGGTCAGCCTGGGGGAGGTCAAAGACGTGGTCCTCCAGGTGACCGTCTATCGCTAACGCCTCCTGGCGGGATGGGCCCGTCTCATCGTCCGGCGAGATCCCGGGGCCGCCTCGGGCCGCGGGCCACTGAATTTCAAGACTTGATTTGTGCGGCGCGCGCCCGATAATGGGCAGCATGAAGGCGGTAGAGGAACTGCTGCAGCTGTCGGTGCCCGAGCTGAGGAGGCGCTTCGTCGAGCGGAAACACCCGATTCCGGATGGCCTGCTCGGAGCCCTCGAGGAAGATGACCGCGCGGGAGCCCGCCGGCTGGCGCAATTCATCCGCCGGCGCCGGGAGGAGAACCGGCGCGAGGGACAGCGGCTGCACCGTCTGCTGCGGTTTGAGATCGAGCTGTGGCAGGAAGGCGTCGTTCACATCGCGGGGGTGGACGAAGCCGGGATGGCCCCGCTCGCCGGCCCCGTGGTCGCGGCAGCCGTCATCCTTCCCCGCAAATACAAGCTGCGCGGCCTGGACGACTCCAAGAAAATCCTGGACCCGGAGCGTCGGGAGGAACTCGCCTCGCATATCAAGCACGAGGCGCTGTGCTGGTCGGTGGGGCAGGCGGAGGTCGACGAAATCGACCGGCTGAACATCTACCACGCCGGGCTGATCGCGATGCAGAGGGCCGTGGAGGGGCTGTCCCGCAGACCGGACTATCTGCTTGTGGATGCCCGGACCATCCCGCAGTGCGCCACTCCTCAGCGCGGAATCATCCACGGGGATGCGCTCTCGGCCAGCATCGCAGCCGCCTCCATCATCGCCAAGACCACCCGCGACGCGTACATGAGGGAGATCGATCGCGTGTACGCCGGCTACCAATTCGCCTCGCACAAAGGCTACCCCACGCCGGAGCACTGCCGCCTCCTGAAGGAACTCGGCGCGGTGCCGGTGCATCGGCGGAGCTTTGCCCGCGTGCGGCAGGTGCTTGGCCTCGACCCGGTGCAAGGCGAGCTGTTCCCGGTAGATACAGACGGCGGCTCCACCTGAAGCCGGCGGGTCACGGCCACAGGGAGTTCAGGACGGCGGCCACCCGCAGGCCGGCCTGCACCAACCGCTTCCGCACGACCGGAACAGCGCGGACATAGTACGCCCGCCCCAGGCTTGCCCCGGGGGCGAGCGGGCGGTCGCTGCCGGGTTGCAGATACGCCAGGCGCGCTTCGGTCAGGCTTTCGTCTGCCCATTCGGTCTCGGTCCCGCCCCCGTCGGCCCCAATCATCCCTTCCAATTCGCGCACGAGCCAGTCCTCGCTTCGGGCGTGGCGCTCGAGCACGCGCCAGTCCCAGACCTGGTGAAGGTTGGCGCCCTGGCCAAAAAACCGCACCTGCAGGTCATTTCCACCGCGGTCGCCCCGCCCGCCGACGTGCAGCGGCTGGTGCACATCCTGTATCGCGTGAATGAGGAACCTCAGCGCGACCTGTTTCTGCGCGCGGGAGGCGCGCGGGTTGCGCAGCGTGGCCTTGAAGTCCGCTATTTTGCCGACGACGCAGCCGTCCCGCGGACAGTAGGCGGGATTGTATTTTGTTTCCGTGATGGGGACGTTGACGAAGTGCCAAAGCGCGCTGTGCGGTATGTTGCGTTGGCTGTCAGCCCACAGAGCCGCATCGACGAACGATTCCCCGGGATCGAGCAGGTTGCGGACGGCGGCGCTCGCCGCGGCGGAAAGACGCGGTTCGGCCAGCCGCGCCGCCACGCGGTGCCCGAGCGGACCCCAGCCCGAAACCGGCGCCGGCCACCCGATGATCCCGGCCAGCAACAATATGGCGCAGGCCCGCTTCCTGGCGCTCAAATATCTCAATCCCTTACCTTGCCGTCTGCTTTCCAGAGATACAGGGTCCGGCTGTAACCGTTGCTGTCCTGGAATGTCTCGGTTTTGGCCGGCTCCCAGTCGCCCATGGAGAAGGCATGCGAGACAATCCGCGCACCCGGCCTCAGCTGCTTGGTGAGCCTTGGCCGCAGCTTCAGGTTCGACGAGGAGAGCAGGTAGAGGGTCACGACCGTCGCAGGAGAGACGTCCACCGTCGTGGCGTCCTGCAGCTTGAAACTAACCAGCTTCTCCACACCTGCCATTTTGGCGTTCGCCTGCGACTCGCGAATCCGCTCCGGGTCGATATCCACCCCCACCCCGTGGGCGCCGTATTTCTTGGCGGCCGTGATGACAATGCGGCCGTCGCCGCAACCGAGGTCATAAACCACATCCTGGGAGGTGACTTCCGCAAGGGCAAGCATCCGGTCCACGATCTCCTGTGGCGTCGGCACGTACGGCGCCAGACTCTCCTGCGGCGCCGCGGCGGGATTGCCGGGCAAACAGGCGCCTGCCATCCCCACAACGAATAGAACCAGCGCTGCTGTTCGTAGCAACATGTGATCCTCCATGAACTTGAGGGGGTCCATCGGGTACTCGCGTCAATGTACCACGGCCACGACGGAAATCAGCTGCCTCGTTTCTGGGGGCGAGTGGGCGGGGGCGGCCCACCCCCGCCCCAATGAGTTACAGCCACGGGTGATCGGCTACGAACCGGTGAGCTGAATCCAGGGCCGAGGCGGCCCAACCTGCCCAGCCCGCAAAAAAAATTGCATTTCAGGTTCAAACCGAATACTTTGGATAACATCGCTACAAGTCCACTTGTAATGCGGCGCCGCCGGCCAAGCCGGCCGGAAATCACCAGAGGTAAGAGGTAATAAGAGAGGACTGTACCAGGTGAGCAGGGATATTCGTATTCATGGCGTACCGTCACCCCAGGGACTGTATGACCCCAGCGGCGAGCGGGACGCGTGCGGCATCGGATTCGTCGTCAACATAAAGGGCGCGAGATCCCATGAAATCATCCTCAAAGGGATAGAGATCCTCATCAACCTGACGCACCGCGGCGCCTGCGGTTGCGACCCGGTGACCGGCGACGGCGCCGGCGTGATGATCCAGATCCCGCACACGTTTTTCGAACTCGAGTGCGCCAGGCTCGGGTTTTCCCTCCCCAACCCTGGAGAGTACGGCGTCGGGATCGTCTTCCTGCCCGTCGAGCGGCATCAGCGGCTCACGTGCGAGGGGATCCTGGAACGAATCGTGCGCGAGGAGGGACTCAGCGTCGCCGGCTGGCGCGACACTCCGATCGACGCCAACGCGATCGGTCGCATCGCGCGCGCCTCGCAGCCGTACATCCAGCAGATTTTCGTGCGCCAGGCTCCCGGGATGAACCAGGACGCGCTCGAGCGGAAGCTCTACGTCATCCGTAAGAGGGCCGAAGCCGAAGTGGCCGCCTCCGAACTGCACGACAAGGGCTTCTTCTACATACCCTCGCTCTCGTCGCGCACGATCGTCTACAAGGGGCTTCTGCTCGCGCCGCAGATCGCCCACTTCTACAAGGAGCTCTCGGACCCAGCCGTCGTGAGCGCGCTCTGCCTTGTGCACCAGCGCTTTTCCACCAACACGTTCCCGACCTGGCACCTCGCCCACCCCTTCCGCTTCATCTGCCACAACGGGGAAATCAACACGCTGAAGGGGAACGTGGCGTGGATGGACGCCCGGCAGTCCGTGATGGCCTCGCCGCTGTTCGGAGACGACATCCGCAAGCTCACCCCGATCGTGATGCCGGGCGGCAGCGACTCCGCGTGCTTCGACAACGCGGTGGAACTGCTGCACCTCGGCGGCCGGAGCCTGCCGCACGTCATGGCCATGCTGATTCCCGAGGCGTGGGCCGCCGACCCCTCCATGAGGCCCGAAAAGAAGGCGTTCTACGAGTATCACGCGTCGCTGATGGAGCCGTGGGACGGGCCGGCCGCGATCGCGTTCACCGACGGGAGGGTGATCGGCGCAACGCTCGACCGGAACGGGCTCCGTCCCGCACGCTACCTCGTCACGACCGACGACCTCGTCATCATGGCCTCCGAAACCGGTGTCCTGCCGGTCAAACCCGAAGATGTCCGGTTCAAGGGCCGCCTGCAGCCCGGCCGGATGCTCCTGGTGGACACCGAGCAGGGGCGCCTGATACCCGACGAGGAGATCAAGGAAAGCCTCGCCGCCGACAACCTTACGCCGAGTGGCTGAAGGAGAACCAGATCACGTTGGAGCAGCTCCCCGCGCCACCGCGCTGGCATCCGACCGAACCCGAATCGATGGTCGGCCGGCTGCGCTGTTTCGGCTACACCGACGAAGAGCTGCGCATGATCCTCACCCCGATGGCGGCCGGCGGGCAGGAACCCGTCGGATCCATGGGGACCGACACCCCGCTCGCGTGCCTCTCCGACCGGCCTCAGCTGCTGTTCCATTACTTCAAGCAGCTGTTTGCGCAGGTGACCAACCCCGCGATCGACCCGATACGCGAGGAGCTGGTCATGTCGCTGACCAGCTTCATCGGCACCGAGCGCAACGTGCTGGAGGAAACGCCCCAGCACTGCCACACGCTGAAGCTCGACGATCCCATCCTGACCAACTACGACCTGGAAAAACTCCGCCGCGTTTCCTGGGGCGATTTCCTCGCGACCACGCTCCCGATGCTGTTCCGGGTCGACGGCGGCGAAAAGGAGCTGGAACGGGCGCTGGACGGGCTGTGCCGCCGCGCCTCACTGGCCATCCGCTCCGGCTACAGTCTGCTGATCCTCTCGGATCGCGGCGTCGAGCGGGACTACGCGCCGATCCCGAGCCTGCTGGCGCTCACGGCAGTGCACAACCACCTCGTACGCGAGGCGACCCGCACGCAGGTCGCGCTCATCGTGGAATCGGGCGAACCGCGCGAAGTCATGCACTTCGCCCTGCTGATCGGCTACGGCGCCAGCGCCGTGAACCCGTACCTCGCGATCGAGACCATCGAGGAACTGCACCGGCGCGGCATGCTCCCGTCCGACATCACGGCGGCGGCGGCCCTGAAGAACTACAAGAAGGCGATAAACAAGGGGCTGCTCAAAGTGTTCTCGAAGATGGGGATCTCGACCCTCCAGAGCTACCACGGCGCCCAGGTTTTCGAGGCGATCGGGCTTGAACAAGTCGCTGATCGAGAAATACTTCACCGGAACGCCCTCGCGCATCGAAGGCATCGGGCTGGACGTGCTCGCGCTGGAAGCCGGGATCAAGCACCGCCACTCGCTGCAGCCGGTGACCGGATCCGACCTGGAGCTGGATTGCGGCGGCCACTACGCGTACCGCGTCGGAGGCGAGTACCACCTCTACAATCCCGTCACCATCAGCAAGCTGCAGCACGCCGTGCGGCAGTCGCGGCTATGAGAATTACCGGGAGTACGCCGAGCACGTCAACAACCAGACCCGGCAGCGCTGCACGCTGCGCGGCCTGATGGCACTGCGCAAGTCGCTCCACCCCATCCCGCTCGACGAGGTCGAACCGGCCCGCGAGATCGTCAAGCGCTTCGCCACCGGCGCCATGTCGTTCGGTTCCATAAGCAAGGAGGCGCACGAGACCCTGGCCATCGCGATGAACCGGATCGGCGGCGAAGTCCAACACCGGCGAGGGGGGCGAGGACGAGGCACGCTTCGCGCCCGACGCGAACGGCGACTGGCGCCGCAGCGCGATCAAGCAGGTGGCTTCCGGCGCGTTTCGGCGTCACCACCAACTACCTGGTCAACGCCGACGAGCTGCAGATCAAGATCGCCCAGGGCGCGAAGCCCGGCGAGGGGGGCCAGCTTCCCGGCCACAAGGTCGACGAAGTCATCGCGCGCGTGCGCCACTCCATCCCGGGCGTGCAGCTGATCTCGCCGCCGCCGCACCACGACATCTACTCCATCGAGGACCTGGCGCAGCTCATCTACGACCTGAAGAACGTGAATCCGCGGGCCCGCATCTCGGTCAAGCTGGTCGCGGAAGTCGGGCGTCGGGATCGTGGCCGCAGGCGTGGCCAAGGCGCACGCCGACGTCGTCCTCATCAGCGGGCACGACGGGGGCACCGGGGCGTCGCCGCTGTCGGCCATCAAGCACTCGGGGATTCCCTGGGAACTCGGCCTGGCGGAAACCCAGCAGGTCCTGGTGATGAACGACCTGCGCAGCCGCATCCGCGTCCAGACCGACGGCAAGCTGCAGACCGGGCGCGACGTGGTCATCGCGGCGCTGCTCGGCGCGGAGGAGTTCGGGTTCGCCACCGCCCCGCTGGTGGCGCTCGGCTGCATCATGATGAGGAAGTGCCACCTGAACACCTGCCCGGTCGGCATCGCGACCCAGGACCCGGTCCTGCGGCAGAGGTTCCAGGGGCAGCCGGAACACGTGGTCAACTTCTTCTTCTACGTCGCCGAGGAAGTGCGCGGGCTCATGGCCGAAATGGGGTTTCGGACCGTGGACGAAATGATCGGTCGCGTCGACATGATCGACGTGCGCGAGTGCGTGGACCACTGGAAGGCCAAGGGTATCGATCTTTCCGCGATCCTGTTCAGCCCTTCCGGTTCCCGGCCGCGTGGGGCGGAGGTGCCTGATCGCGCAGGACCACGGGCTCTCGGAGGCGCTCGATTACGCGCTCATCGACCGGGCCCGCGCATCGATCGAGACCGGCGCGCCCACGGACATGTCGCTGCCGATCCGCAACATCCACAGGACGGTGGGGGCCATGCTGAGCGGTGAAGTGGCCCGCCGCCACGGATCGCGCGGGCTGCCGGACGACACCATCAGGTTCCACTTCACCGGCTCCGCCGGGCAGAGCTTCGGCGCGTTTCTCGCCCGGGGCATCACCCTGACGCTCGAGGGCGATGCGAACGACTACGTCGGCAAGGGGCTCTCCGGCGGCCGCCTGATCATCCGCCCCTCCCAGGGCTCGACCTTCGTGCCGGAAGAAAACATGATCGTCGGGAATGTCGTCCTGTACGGCGCCACCAGCGGCGAGGCCTTCTTCAATGGCATGGCGGGTGAACGGTTCGCCGTCCGGAACTCCGGCGCCACCGCGGTCGTCGAAGCCGTCGGGGACCATGGCTGCGAGTACATGACCAAGGGTATGGTCGTCGTGCTCGGAAGCACGGGCCGGAACTTCGCCGCGGGCATGACGGGCGGCGTCGCCTTCGTCCTCGATGAAACCGGGGAGTTCGCGACCGTGCGCTGCAACCGCGCCGGCGTTGATCTCGAACCCTTAACCGACATCGAGGAAATCGCGGCGGTCCAGATCCTCCTGTCGCGCCACGTCGAATACACCCGCAGCCCCCGCGCGCGTTGGGTGCTGGACAACTGGGACGCCGTGCTGCCCAGGTTCGTAAAGGTTTTGCCGCACGAGTACAAGAGGGTGCTCGGTACGGCCGCGGCACGGAGCGCAGGGGGGCAAAGCCTTCCGGAGATCAGGCAGGTAGTCCATGGGTAAAGTCACCGGGTTTCTCGAATTCGAGCGGGAGCTGCCCGAACGGCGCCCGGTCGCCGAGCGTGTCAATGACTTTTTCGAGCTGTACCACCCCTTCCCGGAGGAGAAGGCGCGCACCCAGGGGGCGCGCTGCATGGACTGCGGGATCCCTTTCTGCCACAGCGGCTGCCCCGTCAACAACATTATCCCGGACTGGAACGATTTCGCTTACCGCGACCGGTGGCAGGACGCGATACGCGCTCTGCACGCCACAAACAATTTCCCGGAGTTCACCGGCCGCGTGTGCCCCGCACCGTGCGAGACTTCGTGCGTCCTGGGCATCAGCGCCCCCCCCGTGGCCATCAAGGCGATCGAAAAAACGATCGTCGAAAAGGCATTCCAGGAGGGGTTCATCCGCCCGGAACCGGCGCAAGCGCCCACCGGGAAACGGGTCGCCGTCATCGGTTCCGGCCCGGCGGGGCTGGCCGCCGCCCAGCAGCTGGCGCGGGCCGGCCACGCCGTAAGCGTTTACGAGAAGTCCGACCGCATCGGCGGGCTTCTCCGGTACGGCATCCCGGATTTCAAGCTCGAGAAAAGCGTCATCGACCGTCGGCTGGAGCAGATGAGGGCCGAAGGCGTGCAGTTTCACACCCAGGCCCACGTCGGCGTGGACGTCGCGATTCATGAATTGCGCAGGAACCACCACGCGGTGCTGCTGACCTGCGGAGCCGAACGGCCGCGTGAGATCAAAGTCCCCGGGCGCGATCTAAAGGGGATCTGCTTCGCCATGCAGTTTCTGCCGCAGCAGAACCGGCGCTGCGCCGGGGACCGGGTCGACCCGCGCGAGGTGATCGTCGCCACGGGTAAACGCGTGATCATCATCGGCGGCGGCGACACGGGGGCCGACTGTCTGGGGACCTCGATCCGTCAGAAGGCCCTGTCGATTCACCAGCTCGAAATCATGCCGCGCCCCCCCGAACAGCGCTCGCCTCAGACGCCGTGGCCCATGTGGCCCCTGATGCTCCGGACGGAGGCCTCGCACGAGGAGGGGGGCATCCGCGAATGGTCCGCCGCGACCACCAGGTTCACCGGGGACGCGGAAGGAAACGTCACGCAGCTGCACGCGGTACGTGTGGGCCCCGCACCCGCGCTTCGAACCGATGCCCGGGACGGAATTCACCCTCGAGGTGGACCTCGTGCTCCTGGCCATGGGGTTCGAAGGGCCGGTCCGCACCGGCATGATCGAGCAACTCGGCACCGCGCTGGACGCCCGCGGCAACATATCGACGGACGGGAACTACATGACTTCGGTCCCGGGAGTGTTCGCCGCCGGCGACATGCGCCGCGGCCAGTCCCTGGTGGTGTGGGCCATCAGAGAGGGGCGGCAGGCCGCCCGATCCATCGACCTCTTCCTCAAACAGGCACCCGTGTGAAATCTGGAGTGCGGCGGCTCCGACGCCGCTTTCCCGGGCGGCGCCTCGGCGCCGCCCGCATAGTGACACAGCGCCATCTATCATAGGCTGAAGACACCGAAGGATACGATCGAACCCGGACAGAGGGCCGCGCCCAGAAAGCGGCGTCGAGCCGCCGCACTCCACCTTGGAGATCGCCGATGAGAATCACGGTTTTGCCTGCGCTTCTTCTGCTTGCCGTCTTTCAGTCCGCCGCCTCCGCCGGGACGAATTGGCCGCAATGGCGCGGCCCCGGCGGGGGCGCTATCTCTCAGGAGACGGGGCTCCCCGCAGAGTGGGGTGCCGAAACAAACATCCGGTGGAAAACCGCCATCCCGGGACGGGGACACTCCTCGCCCATCATCTGGGACAACCGCGTGTTTCTCACCACGGATGTCGAGGGGGAAATCGTTCCCGGCGCCAAGGCCGTAAAGCACATCTCGGAAGGGCAGGAGTTCAAGCATCCCGACAGCGTCGGGGCGGACCTCCGTCACAGCATGCGGGTTCTTGCCCTGGACAGGGACACGGGTAAGGTCCTTTGGCAAAGAACCGTCTACGAGGGGACCGTGTACGACGACCGGCACCGCAAATCGAGCTACGCTTCGGCCACCCCGGCAACCGACGGCCGGCGCGTCTATGCCTGGTTCGGTTCCGAAGGATTGTATTGTTACGACTTCGGCGGCAACCTCGTCTGGAAAACGTCGCTCGGCCCGATAGCGACAGTCGGGATGGGGGTCGCCTCCTCGCCGGTGCTCCACCAGGGGCTGGTGATCCTTCAGTGCGACGAGGACAACGGCGAGAAGTCGTTTCTCGTCGGCATCAGCAAGGAAACGGGTAAGCAGGCCTGGAAGACCATGCGCCCGGTCCAGGCGTCCTGGTCAAGCCCGCTGCTTGTCTCCGGCCCCAACCGGGTGGAACTGGTCTGCAGCGGAAATGAGTGGATTATCGGCTACAACCCGGCGACAGGGGAAGAGTTGTGGCGCGCCAGGGGACACGAGAGCAACGCGATCCCGAGCCCGGTCGCCGGGCACGGGATGGTGTTCGTCTCGGCGGGGTTCCCGGTCAAGCGCACGGTAGCCATTCGGACCGGCGGATCCGGCGACATTACGGCCAGTCCCAACATCGCGTGGAAATACGAACGGGGCACGGCGTACGTTCCCTCGGGCATCCTCTACGGAGACTATCTCTACCTCATGACCGACAGGGGGATCCTGACCTGTCTCGACGCCCGTACCGGGGCGGTGCAGTACGACAACGGGCGGGTTCCCTTCCCCGCGACCTTCACGGCATCGCCCGTCGCTATTGAGGGCCGCCTGCTGCTCACCAGCGAGGACGGGGATACATTCGTCGTGAAGGGCGGCCCAAAACACGAGCTGATCCGGACCAACTCCATCGGCGAGCCGGTATACGCGTCCCCCGGTATATCCCAGGGAATGATTTTCATCCGCGGCGAACGGAACTTGTACTGCATCGCCGCGCCGCGGCCAGGCAGGTAAAGGGGAGGCGGTCGAGCGATGAGATCCGCTCTCGTTATTGCCATGACAGCACTGGTGGCTGCGCAGGTCGCGGCCGACACCGGGACAAAGCCCGATTTCAGCGGGAAGTGGGTTCTCGACAAGGAGCGCAGTTTTAGCAACCCGCCCGGGCTGGAGCAGACCATCGAGGTGACGCACGATGGGGACGAACTGCGGCTGGAAGCGACCCTGACCACGCCGGCACAGGGCCGGCAGGTTGTGAAGGAGCAGTGGGCGCTCGACGGCGTCGAGCGCGACTTCACGACGCCCCCGACCCCCCCCAAAGCAAGGGGTAAGCGTAAGGCCTACTGGCTGCCGGGAGACCGCGGCATCGTGGTCGAGGATCGCGTGACCACGGAGACCGCCGAGGGGGCGGTAGTGCAGCAGACCACGCGCAAGTGGACGCTGTCTGCGGATGGCGCCGCCCTCACGGTGGACTACTATATCGACCGCCCGACCGGCTCCGGCGAATCGCGCCGGGTGTTCGTCCGGGCGGGCGTGGGCGGCTCGACGCCGCCCGACAGGCCGCAACCTGGCGTTATCGGGAAATCCTCGGATTGAACTACCCGCGGTAATATGCGAGAGACTCTCCTGTCCCGTATGAACAATCCGCTCGCGGTGGCGTGCCTGGCAGCGGCCCTGGTCCTGGGCTGGCAGGCGGCCACGGTCCACTTCAACTACGGGGGGAACTGGAGCGCCCTCTTCCGCATCGGCGACCTGTGGCCGCTCCCGCCGGAACTGTCGTCGGAAAACGACCGGGTTTTCCTCAACGACCCGGGTTACGACGGCACCTTTTACCACTTGATCGCGCATGACCCCTGGTTCGCGCGCGGCTTCAGCCGGTTTGTCGACAACCCAAGCCTGCGCTGGCGCCGGATCCTCACACCGGCCCTGGCCTACCTGGCGGCCGGCGGCTCCGATGCGCGCATCCATGCCGCGTTCATCGCGGTGAACCTGCTGTTTGTCTGGGCCGGGACCTACTGGCTCGCCCGGTTCTGTGCCGTGCACCGGAACGGGGCCGCATGGGGCCTGCTGTTCCCGGCGATTCCCGCCGTGCTCGTGTCGATGGACCGGCTGACGATCGACACCGCCCTGTGCGCGCTGACCGTTGGGGTCGTCCTCTATTCGACGACGGGGCATCGCGCCCTCGCCCTCGTCCTTCTTGCGCTCAGCCCCCTTGCGCGCGAGACCGGCGCGTGCATGGTCGCGGGCCAGGCTTGGGTCGACGCCGGCAAACAGCGCTGGAAGCAGTTCGGCCTGACGCTCGCGGCGAGCCTCCCGTTCCTCGCGTGGGCGGCGTTCGTGTCCTGGCACACGACGCGGGACGGAACCTCATGGCTGTCGTGGCCGCTGGCCGGGATCCTGCACCGCACCCTCCACCCGTTCCCGTATGCGATGACCGGCAGATGGGTCGCCGCCGCCGCGCTGCTCGACTACACGGCGCTGATCGGCGTCTGGGCAGGCCTCCTGTGGACGCTGAAGCTGGCGTGGACGCGCCGGACGGGGCTCATCGAGATGTGCGCCTACGGTTTCGCGTTTGGCGCCGTGTGGCTGGGGAAAGAGGACATCTGGGGGGGCGCATACGAGTTCGGTCGCACGATGTCGCCGTTGCTGCTCCTGCTCGGGCTCGTCGCGGCGCGCGACCAAAAGCCGCTGTTCGCGCTCCCTATCGCCCTGGTGCTGCCCCGCATCCTCCTGCAACTCGAGCCCCAGCTGCGGGGCATCCTGCGCTGACCCGGGGCTGGAGGGGCGACACACGTCCTGTAGTTTTTGAGCACGCGACCCCGGGCTCGGCTTTCGCCGTGGCAGGCCCCCTGGGCCGCGGCGCCGTCTACTCGTAACGCAGCGCCTCGACGGGATCCATTCAGCCGCCTTTACGGCCGGCCACACCCCGAACACGACCTCCACCATGGCCGACATCGCCCACGCCCCGCCCCGAATGAGCTTCAGCAGAGGGCTACCGGCAAATCCACCCGTTCAGCGGGATGCAGGGCCGCGGCGAGCCGACGCGGCCCACTGCGAAGCGGCCCACACGATATATAATCAGGCCCGAGCACTTCGATGGGAGTAAGCATGATGTACGGGAAACTTCTGCGCGGGATCCTCGCGGGCGTCGTCTTCGTTTCGGGTGCGGCCGCACAAACGGCGTCCGGGCCGCTGAAGGACGAGCCTCCGAAGCAGAGCGGGGAACCGAAAGCTCCCGAGTCGAACCGGCGCATCGAGCTGAACCTGCTCGGCAAGACGGACACGAATTCGGGCGAGAGCCGGCGCAACGAGAACATCCAGTTCAACCTCGTGGACAATAACGCCCTGAAGGAACTCAACGTCAGGCTCGGCACGACGGCGACTATCGTCCAGGAATTCCGGGTCTCGAGCAGCTATTTCGGGGCGGAGTTCGGCAATGCGCCCACGTCGCTGCTTGCCGCCGCCGCGTCGCTACGGCGCGGTTTCCATGGCACCGCCTATGGCGCCCACCTCAATTCGATCACCAGCGCGAGGGCTTTCTTCCAGGTCGGGCGCGTAAAACCGGCGCGGGACAACGACTACGGTTTCTCGGCGGGCATACCGGCAGGGTCGCGCACCCAATTGTTCCTCGAAGCCGGCCAGAACAAGCAGCGCGGCAGCGTCAACGGCAACGTGCTGGTCCCCCGGGCCGACGAGCGCACGGCACTGACCACGGACCCTGCGGCCCGCGCCCTGGTGGAACGGTTCCTGTCGGCGTATCCGGCGGAGGTCCCCAACCGCACCGACGTCAACCCACGGGCTCTCAACACCAATGCCCCGCAAATGATCGACAGCAACAACGCCCGCGCGCGCCTCGATCACGAGTTCAACGCGCGCGACCGGCTGGCGCTCGATTATGCCCAGGTCACCCAGAGCGTCGACGCCTTCCAGTTCGTCGCCGGCCAGAACCCGGACACGGACACCCGCGCCCACAAGACCCGCATACTCTGGACCCGGCAGTGGAGCCCGTCGACCGTGAGCGAAGCCACACTTGGTTTTGACAGGATCCGATCGTACCTGCGCCCGGAACCGAACGCCGTCGGCCCGATGGTTTCCACCTCGGGCCTCGAGACCCTGGGACCGCAGGGGAGCATCCCGATCGACCGCGTGCAAAACCTCTTCCGCTACGCCGGCCAGCTGCGCGCCACCGCGGGGCACCACTCGTGGTATACCGGGGTCGGCTTCGTGCGGCGCCAGTTCAACGGCATCGAATCGGACACGCACCGCGGTTTCTATTCCTTCGCTAACGATTTCGGCCGCAGCGGGATTACGAATCTTCGGCTGGGCATCACCTCGATGTACATCATCTCGGTCGGAAACGTGTCCCGGGGTTTCCGCGGCTCGGACCTTCAGTTCTTCCTGGGAGACGTGTGGAGAGTCGCCGACCGGATGACCCTCAGTTACGGGGTCCGCTACCAGCCGGTCCTGCGGCCGAACGAGGTCAACGGTCTGAACGCGATCCCTTACGGCTGCGACTGCAACAACGCGGCGCCGCAGTTCGGGCTCGCCTATCGCCTGCCAGGCGGCCTCGGCGTTCTGCGCGCCGGCTATGGCTTGCAGTACGGCGAGATTTTCCCGGTGACGTACGGCCAGGTGCGCTTCAGCCCGCCAGGAAGCGTGAAACTGGTCGCGATGGCCCCGAACCTCATCGATCCGCTCACTTCCGCCGTCGGCGGCGGCAAGCCACCCAGAACGCTGGGCAACCTGTATCTTCTCGACCCGGAACTGGCGTCCCCCTATTCGCACCAGTACAACGCGAGCTGGGAGCCGGACTGGAGCCCCACGTGGAGGATCCAGCTGGGCTACGTCGGGAGCCGTTCGCACAAGCTGTTTGTCATGTGGTACCAGAACCGCGGGCACGCAGTCCCCGGCATACCCCAGACTACGGCGACGATTAACGACCGGCGCCCCAACCCCGACTACGCGGAGATCCGCTGGGTGCTGAACGGGTCGCGCGGCTACTACGACGCGGCCCGCGCGTCCCTGGTGCTCCGGCCATGGCACCGCTTCACGACCGATGCGTCCTATTGGTTCAGCAAGGCTCTGGATCTCGGGAGCAGCTATACCAACACGGCCGCGGACGCCGACTCGCGTATCAGCCGCAGCCAATCGGAGTTCGAAACCCACCGCGACATGAAGGGGCCCAGTTCCTTCGACCAGACGCACGCGTTCCTGTGGCACTGGTCCTACCAGATTCCGCCTGCCGGCCGCCTTGGACCGCTGTCGGGGATTGCCCGTGACTGGAACTTGTCCGCGATCGTGCTGCTGAAATCCGGGACGCCATTTACCGTCGTAACCGGGGCCGATGCCCCCGGGTACGGTAACGTCGACGGCAACGGGAACGACCGGCCGAACCTGGTCGACCTCTCGCTCCTCGGCCGCACCGTCGGGGACCCGGACACGTCGCGCCTGATGTTGCCGCGCGCCGCGTTTTCATTCATCGCACCCACCGGCGACGGCGGGAACATCGGCCGAAACGTGTTTCGCAAAGGCCCGATCCGGAACGTCAACGCAATGCTGTCGCGCTCCTTCGCCCTGAAACACGAACTGCGGCTGACGCTCAGGGCGGAGTCGGTGAACTTGTTCAACACCCCCCAGTTCGCCGAGCCGGGGGTCGAGCTGGCCAGCCAGAACTTCGGGCAGATCACCAACACCCTGAACGACGGTCGCACCTTCCGTTTCCACGCCCAGCTCGCCTGGTGACGGGGACGGACCCAAGTAAAGCCGTTATTTACAATGATTTATCGTTATTTGATGCTAAATAACGGCCTTAATTCGTCTTTTCCCCCCTCTTTTCGGGCCGTTGGTACTTAACCACCGGGGCTCAAAGGCTGACCCGGAACGCAAGTAGCGCTTCGTTCTGCCAACATCCACGCCGCCAAGCTTCCGCCGGGAATGAGCGCTATTTTTCGAGTGTCGGGGTCTTCGAAGGGAGAGGGGTCGATACGGGGCCGTCCCCGTCTTCAAGGATGTACTTCACATTGGCTTTGCGCAGGAAGATCTTCGGCCCGCCGCCCGCCGGCCCCACGCTGAAGGTATCCCGGTCATAGTAGCGGATCCGCCCCCGGACACGCTCGCCGCCGCACAGCACGACCGTCACCCGCGCGCGCGTGTCGATCAGGGACCGGAGGTACCCGGCTTCGCTCCCGGTACCGGCGAGTTCCGAAGAATCGTCGTCTTCCGGATCGTCCGGAATGGTGCTGCTATCCCAGCGCCTGTGCCTGTCGTTGAATGAGCCCAAGAAGCCACCGCAAGTAAGAAGGGAGCGGTCAGTCTAACGGCCCCGTCCCGGAAAGTAAACCCCATAGAATGGGAACGCCCGGGACTCATTTCCGATCTATACTCTTGCCCATATCCGATGGAGGGGTTCGTGAAAAGAGCCGCCGCTGCGATCGGTCTGGTGGTGTTGGTCGTCGTCAATTCCGGCGCTGTCCCGGAGAACCCGGGCGCGCCCGCCGGTCAGGGACGGGTGATGGAGGGGCTTCGGTTCAGCAGCCCGCTGCTGAACCGCGACGTGAACTACGCGATTTATCTGCCGCCGGATTACGACACCTCGACGCGCCGCTATCCCGTCGTCTACCTGCTGCACGGCTTCACCGACGATGAAAGCGCTTGGATCCAGTTCGGCGAGGCAAACCTGGCCGCGGACCGGGCCATCGAGGCGCGTGAGATCCCGCCCATGATCATCGTGATGCCCGACGGCGGGGTCACATGGTACATCAACGACTACGGCGGACGGGTCCGGTATGAAGACATGTTTGTGCAGGAATTCATCCCCTTCATCGATCGCAGCTACCGCACCAGGCCGAAAAGGGAATTTCGCGGCATCTCGGGGCTCTCGATGGGCGGGTACGGCTCCCTGATGTATGCGATGCGACACCCGGAGCTTTTTGCCGCGTGCGCAGCCTTCAGCAGTGGCGTCATGACCGATACGGAAGTTGTCGCCCTGAAGGATTACGACCGGCTGTTCGGCACCTTGTTTGGCACGAAGCTCGAGGGGCAGGGCCGGCTCGTTCCACACTGGCGCACCTATAGCCCCCTGGACCTGGTGAAGAAAGTACCCCTGGAAACCCTGAAGACGGTGAGGTGGTATCTCGACTGCGGCGACGACGACTTCCTGTACAAGGGCAACTCCGCCCTGCACGTGCTCATGCGCGACCTGGGGGTGCCCCACGAATACAGGGTCCGGGACGGCGACCACAGCTGGGCCTACTGGCGTTCGGGCATCACCGCGGGGCTGAAGTTTATCGGCGAGAACTTCAACCGGTAGCCGCGCCCGCTCTTAGTTCCACTCCGAATTTTGCGAGGACCTCATCCACCTTGAATGTGACACTGTTCCCCTTCTCCGAGTACTGGTGGTTCTACGCGGTATTCACGCTCTTTGTGCTGGCTCTGCTCGCGGTGGATCTCGGAGTGTTCCACCGGACGGCGCACCGGGTCTCGTTCCGCGAGGCGGCGATCTGGAGCGTGGTGTGGATTGCCCTCGCCCTGACGTTCAACTACGGGCTGTACCGCTATGCCCAGGCAAAATTCGCGGCGGAAAGCGCCCGCGCCGTCGGCCTGGAGTTCCTTACCGGCTACATCATCGAGAAGGCGCTTTCGGTCGACAACATCTTCGTGTTCGTCGTCGTGTTCGGATTTTTTTCGATCCCCGCCCGCTACCAGCACCGCGTTCTCTTCTTCGGCATCATCGGGGCCCTGATTTTCCGGGCCGTCTTCATCGCGCTCGGGGCGGCGCTCCTGAAGTACCACTGGGTGCTGCTGGCGTTCGGCGGATTCCTGATCCTGACCGGGATCAAGATGCTCTTCGCATCGGAAAAACCGCTGCAACCGGAACGTAACCCGGTGATCCGTCTCTTCCGCCGCATGATGCCCGTCACCCCCGAACTTCACGGACAGAAGTTCTTCGTCCGCGTCGGCACGGTGACGCATGCGACGCCGCTGTTCCTGGCCCTGGTGTTTCTCGAGCTCACGGACGTGGTGTTTGCCGTGGATTCCGTTCCCGCAATCTTCGCCATCACGGCCGAGCCGCTGATCGTTTATACCTCGAATATCTTCGCGATCCTGGGACTGCGGGCGATGTACTTCCTGCTGGCGGGGGCGGTCGAGTCGTTTCACATGCTGAAATACGGACTGGCCCTCGTCCTGGTCTTTGTCGGACTGAAGATGGCGTGGCTCAACGACCTGTTCGGTGGAAAGTTCCCGATCGGCGTCTCGCTCGCAATCATCAGCGGGATCATTGCCGCATCGATTGCGCTGTCGCTGCTGTTCCCCAAGCGACCCCCCACGCCTTCTTGATCCCTCGCGCCTCCGGGTGTGTTTGAGGAGCCGACCTCACGGTTCGGAGCCAAGCCCCATCAGGCGCCGGAAGAACCCCGCCCGGTCGGATGCCTGATGAGCCAGCATCAGGTCTTCCAGCTCGCCGCGATCAAAGTAGACTCCTTCGCACAGGGTGCATACATCCACCTTCACGTCCCGCAGGGTCCTTTCTTTCATCGCGTGGCCGCACTTCGGGCAACACATCCAGTGCGTCTCCCTGAGACGGTCGCGTTGTTTCTGGGCTTCCTTCGCCTCCTCTTCCCTGATCCGTCGCTCCCGCTCCGCCTTCAGCTTGGCGATGAGTTCCCGGTCCTTTTCGATGAACCAGCGATCTTCGTGAGCCTTCTTGACGTTGTCCATGCCGAGTTTTCTCCTGAGTTGGGTTCCGGCGCCGGGATCGGCCCGGGGCCCGTCGTCATCGTGCAAAGTTTATACGCAAACCGGTCGTCAGCAGCACATCGTTCCTCTTGCGTCCGGCCAGGGGACCGCTCGAATACCTGTCGCTCACGGTCACGTGCCAGCCAAGCCATCTCAACAGCTGTGTCGCGGTGCCCGCATCGAAATTCATGCGGTAATGGCCTCCCTGGGTCAGGTTGTTGAACATCCTGAAGGACTGGGTCAGGGAGGTCGTGCGTGACACCTTTGCCGACAGGCTGTCCCCCCAGTACGCCTCGCCCGAGTGGCGTATCAGGGGCGCACCGTATTTCTCGCGGTTGTAGTCTGCGCCTGCCACGAGGTCGAGCTGCATTCTCTCGCGTCTCAGGGCGGAATATCCCGCGCCCCCTCCGGCGACGAAACGCAGGTCGAGATCCTGGAACGCATCGTATTCATAGTCGTTCAGCAGGTTCAGGAACATGCGCGAGTTCACCTTGCGGTCATACGCCCATCCGCCGCGGGCGGCATTGGCCGACGTAACCTTGACCCCCTGGGCGTTCTTGCCGTGCGCATAGATCTGGGTGAAATGGATGCCGGCCTTGTCGCTGCGCGTCTGCCGGGTGGCCACGAGCGAAACCGTCGAAGTGGTCGTCTGCGAGTTGCCGGAGGCGATGCTGAGCCCCACGTCGGCGCGGCCGGCCCACAGGTTCAACACACTCGGGTTTTGGAGCCGCTCGAATGACCGCTGCTCCGAGGCATCGCGTATCGCAGTAATCTCGCTGAGCACGGCAGACTCCGTCGCGGTTGCCGTGGTGACCTGAAGCACGCCGTCGGCGGTGGCCAGTTTGCCGACGACGGCTTTGCCATCCGAAAGCACCACCGTGACAGGGGCGTCGGAAGCCAACTGGGCCACGGAAGACCATGGGATCGTAACGGAACCAAAGACGTCGCTCTTGAATGTCACGGAGCCTTGGTCCTTTTTTACCACCTTACCTGTAATCCGGTCCCCGTTATTGAGTGTCACCTGGTCCGCCCAGGCATTGCAGGCAGACAGCAGCACGGACGCAAACAGGGAGAAGAACCCGAGTCTCATGGCGAGGAACTCCAAATGCGTGACTACGGCCACGAGCAGACTATCGTCCGGTTTCCGGGTGCGCAACTGGATTCCCAGCGGAATCCGGCGCAACAAAGCCGGTGATCGGACGCTACCTCATCAGGACGAATTCGCTGGCCGCCGAGGAATCCTCGATGTGCAGGTGCAGCTCGCGGTCTGCCGCGTGAATCCAGAACCCCTCGCCGGATGAGGGAATCCGCAACCGCGAGATATCCGGAACCAGCAGCGCGGCCTTACCCGGAATCGGGGCGGCGCCGAGCTTGTAGAGGTATGCCTCCTCCTCGACGCCCTCGAGCAGTTTACCGATGTGGACGTGCGCATGGCATTGCGTGCGGGAGCGCTCGCCGTTGACCGCCAGTCCCCAGTGGGAATCCCAGAGCTCGGACGCCTTCTCAACCGCAGCCTTCCAGAAAATGGCGCTCTGCCCGGCATCCATCTGCAGGTGGTGCATCCCTTCGGAGTGGGCGCGCGGCAAGAGGAGCCAGCGGTTCGGCTTCCGCGGATTGTTGTCCCTGAGGAAGAAATAGAGCAGCTCCGGTGCCCGGGTCTCGGCCTCGCGGCAGAGGCTGCATTGACGCGCCTGCATCGTTTCGGAGCGAGCGGGATCGCAGTCGCAGGCCTGATCGTGGGTACGGTAGAGCTGGGGACCCGGGTGGACGGGAAGAAACTCAGCAGCAATGAGGAGCACCGCCAGAACACCGAGAGACACTGTCCGAAATCGCATACGAGATTGTAACTTGGCGCCCCGGCAAATCCGAATGTTTGTACCGGCGGCCGTTCGGAGCGCGGCAGCGCGGGACACGAATTCCCCGGGCGTAGGCCGCGCAGCCTGCGGGAGCCCTGGGGCTTCCCGTCGCCCACTGCGGGGCGATCGACCGCTGACGGCCACATTCCTGTTGACCTTCCGGTCCGGATCACTAAGTCTATCTGTTTCAGATATTGGTGTTCACCGTAATGCAATCCTTCCGCCTTGTGCCGTTTCATCTCTTCTCCTTCGCGTCCGGGGCGCTCGCGCTGATCTATGAGATCCTTTGGATGCGGCGGTTTTCGACTCTGTTCGGGGCCACGGCCCCGGCGGCGGCGGCGACCCTCTCGGCATTTTTCCTCGGCATAGCCGTCGGCAATGCCGTTCTGGGCAGGCGCTCCGCCCGATGGCTCCGGCCGCTGCGCGCCTATGCCCTTTTGGAGTTCGGGATCGCGGCCGGTGCGCTGCTCGTGGCGCCGGCATTCGCCGCGTACGATCACCTGTGCGGGCCGCTGTACGCCCTGATCTCCGGCGCCCCGTCCCTTTTCCTGCACCCCGCGCCGCGAAAAGTGGCCTTTCTCGGTCGGGGGACCGGCATCACGGCCGGGGCGGCGCTGGTCCACCCGGTCGAGTGCCTCGTCGCCCTCGAAATCGTCCCGGAGGTGATTCGGGCGGCCCGGGACCATTTCGCGGATTCGAACCACAACATCGCCTCTGACCCCCGCGCGCAGATCCTGCCCGAAGATGCGAGAAACTTCCTCCGCGGGTCGGGCCGCAAGTTCGATGTGATTGTCGGCGACCTGGTGGTCCCATGGCGCCCGGGCGAATCTTCGCTGTTTTCGCTCGAGCACTTCCGTGCAACGTGGGATGCTTTGCTGCCGGGCGGGATTTTCTGCCAGTGGGCTCCACTGTACCAGCTGTCGGACGAATCGTTCCGCATCGTGATCGCAACCTTCCCGCAGGCGTATCCGGAAGCCACGCTCTGGCGTGGGGACTTCCGAGCCGACCAACCTGCCGTGGCCCTGATCGGCCGTCGCGACCCGGGCCCGCTCGATGTGGCGGCCATCGATCGTCAGGTGCGGTACGCAGCCCCCGCGCGCTCCCGCACAAACCCGTACCTTTCCGAACCGGCCGGGCTGTGGATCCACTTCGTCGGGGCATTCGACCCTCACGACGCAATGAACCTGAGCCCGAAGCGCAACCAGGACAGCCGGCCCTGGCTGGAGTTGCTCAGCTCGGCCGCCCATCTCGAGATCCACGGAGGCGAGGGGGACGAAAGACCTGTCCCGGGCCGGGCGCTCGCGGCCCTGTATCGGGAACTACGCGCACGCCCACAGGGCTCGGCGCTGGCCCAACTCGACCCGGAGCATCTACGGTGGCAGGATGCGGGCGCCGGCTTGTGGGAGGCCTCCGTCGTGGCGGCGGAAGGAAACAGGGGCCGCGCCCAGGCGAAGGCGATGGAGAGTTTCGCGGCCCTCCCCGCCTCCCTTCAGGCTGCTGTCTTAGGGGCTCCGCTCCAACCGTCGTCGGCGGGCGCCTCCGCCGGCCACTGATCGCCCCGGAGGGATCTGGATGAGAGACGAGTTTTCCGAACGTGAGGACGCGGCCGAAATCATCCGGAAAAAGTACCGGTATCGCCAACTCCTATTCTCCGGCAGGCTGGTGCTGCCCCACAAGCGCGCCGCCGAGCTGCTCGGACCGGATTGCATGTACCAGTTGTACGGGCTCCCGAGCTCCCCGGCGCGGCAGCCGAAGAAGCGCACCCTCCGAACCCGCCGCGCCCGGAAGCGCGGCGCCTGACCCTGCGCTTGCGCATGCGCAAGGAGGCCTGTGAGACCCGTCGTTCCCGTGGGGTTGCTCACCAGCGCGGGGCACCTCACTTCCCTGCTTGGCATCTCGGCGGCGCGGCGAAGTTATTAAGAGGCGAAGTCATTACGAGGAGAGGACCATGAGCGAGAATCGTCGGGCCTTTATCAAGAATGCCGGAATGGCGTCCGCCGGCGCGGCTGCCGCATTCGCCAACCTGGATCCCTGGGCGAGGGGCGCCAACGAGAAGGTCGTGCTCGGCCTGATCGGCGGCCGCAACCAGGGCCGGGCCGACGCACTCAACGCCATAAAGGACGGGGCCGAGATAAAGACTTTCTGCGACATCGACGACGCGATCCTGGGCCGGGTCGGCGCCGATATCGAGAAGGCGCAAGGGAAAAAAGCCGCGACCTGCAAGGACTTCCGCCGCGTGCTCGAAGACAAGGACATCGACGCGGTGATCATCGCCACGCCAGACCACTGGCACGCCGCCCAAATGATCCTGGCGTGCCAGGCGGGCAAGGACGTCTACATCGAAAAGCCCCTGTCGCAAACCATCCAGGAAGGCCAGCGAATGCGCGATGTCGCGCGCCGCTACAAACGCGTTGTCCAGGTCGGCACGCAGCGGCGCAGCGCCGCCCACATCCGGGACGCTGTCGAATACGCGGCCTCCGGGAAACTGGGCAAGGTCTGCCTGATCAAGGCCTGGATCACTCAGCTGCGTGAAAGCATCGGCACCCCGCCCGACGGCACACCGCCCGCGGGGGCCGACTACGACATGTGGCTCGGGCCCGCCCCACTCAGGCCCTTCAACCCCAACCGCTTTCACTACAACTGGCGTTTCTTCTGGGACTACGGCAACAGCGAGCTGGGCAACCAGGGCGTGCACATGCTCGACGTCGCGATGTGGGGTATCCAGAAAATGCGGGGCGTGGACAAGTGCCTGCCCGCGGCGTATTTCCAGCAACGGCGGCATCTACTGGCTCGACGACGCCAAGGAGGTGCCCGACACCCAGGTGGTCACATACGACTACGGCGACCTGATGCTCGTGTGGGAGATGCACAGCTTCCAGAAATACCACCCGCTCGAGGGCGTCACGGCCGGAACGGCGTTCTACGGTACCGAGGGTACCCTGGTCGTCGACGGCAACGGGTGGCACGTGATCGGCAAGTCCGGCGAAGAGGGCCCGGGCGGCAAGGACGCCGGCGGTTCTCACACCGCCAACTTCCTGGAGTGCGTCAGGAGCCGGCAGCAACCGAATTCGGACACCGAAATCGGTCGCCTCAGCACGACGCTTTGCCACCTGGGAAACATCTCGCACCGCCTCGGCCGCGATGTAATCTTCGATCCCGCCACCGAGACCTTCGGTGACGACAAAGAAGCAAACCGGTACCTCACGAAGGAGTACCGCAAACCGTTCGGCATACAGGATGTCTAGCTCGCGCACCCGCCGGTGGACGTCCGCGTAAACGTTGCCTGATCTCCGGACCGGCAAGTTCCATGGGTTCGGGCAGGAGGTGAAGACGATGGTCCTGGATGAGGTTCGCAAGTGGTGCCGCTCGTTGCCGCATGTAACGGAAGACATCAAGTGGGACGGCGACCTGGTCTTCTCAGTCGGCGGCAAAATGTTCGCGATGGTCATGCTGGATCCGCCGCACCGGGTGTCGTTCAAGTGCACGCCCGAGGAGTTTGCGGAGTTGACGGAGCGGCAGGGCATCATTCCGGCGCCCTACCTCGCCCGGGCATGGTGGGTCTCCCTGGAAGACGGGGAGACCGCCATGGCAGCCCGCGAACTTCAGAAGCGAGTCAAAACGGCGTACCGATTGGTCAAAGCTCGATTACCGCGCAAGATCCGCGACAAGCTCCAATAAGGCTGCCCGGCTTTCGTGTGCGCCGACAGCGGAAGACATTCAAAAGCCAGCCACGGCGTAACACCTCGTTCCAATTTGTTTTTTCAGCACGAAAGCGCATCTGGAGTGCGGCGGCTCGACCGGCTCGACGCCGCTTCCCTCGGCGGCGCCTCGGCGCCGCCAGTTACACAGCGCCATCGATCTTCGGCGGAAGACACGAAGGATACGGTCGGACCCGGCCAGGAGGCGGCGCCCACAAAGCGGCGTCGAGCCGCCGCACTCCATATCGGGCACCCGTACTTTGCGTCTCGCCGGTCGAAATCGCCCCGCGACTCAGACTCGTGCCTGCGGTCTATGGGTCGCGTCTTATGGGCGGCGGAAATGGGAGGGTCTCCGGGACGACGCGCACGCCCGACGTGAACTTGAACGGGTACATCCCGCCGCTCGGGAACGTCAGCTCGACAAAGAACGCCGTCCACCCCCCGGCCGGTTTGGCAACCCGTGCGACATAAGCGCCATCCGGCCCCGGCTCCAGCGCGGAGCTTTTGTATGCCGGCCCGAGGGTGTCAAGCCGGAAGTCCCGGGCGTTCGGGTTCGTCGCCTGCCAGAGCTTCACTCCTGAAGGCTGATCCTGGGTTCGGACGACGATGGAGCCGTCCTTCTCGAATTTCCAGGAAAACCGCGGCCGCGGCGTGCCTTTGACAATGCTTTCGTAATACCCGGCGAGGCTGAAAGCCGCATCCGAATTCTCCAGGTCGTGCCGCGTGTTCGGCACGTAACGGAGGTATTTCTCTCCTCTGAATTCGTCGAAGTAGAACTGGGACGAATCGGGCAGGAAATACTGGTCGCCGGTGGAGTTCACGATGTATTTGGGGATGGTGAGGCGGTCGCGATACGAGAATGGGTCTTCGATCTTCATCAGCGCCTTCCACTGCGGCGTACCCACCCATTCCATCAGGCGCATCGAGGTGTAGTCCTCGAGCGAGGGAGCCCAGAACCCATAGGCGCGGAAGTGGTGCTGCATCGACCGCTCGTTGTTGAGCACATCGATGACCAGGGGCATCACGGCGATCACCCGGTCGTCGACCGCCGCAACCGTCCATGCCGTCCAGCCTCGTTTCGACGCCCCGGCCACGACGAACTTGTCCACGTTGATGTTCTGCTGCGCGCGCAGGAAGTCGCTCACCGCGTCCATGGCACGCACGGCGCTCTTGGTCATCGGCAAACGCAGCGGCCAGGTTTCGTCCCCTGTTTTCAGGTACTTGTCCCAGCTATAGGCGATTATGGCGTCCTCGGTGCGCGTGCGTTCGTCGTCTGCAAACCTGAGCGGCTCGTTCGGCACGCCACGGATTTCGGCCAGCACCGATTGCGTCCCCGTGGCGATGGCGGCCAGCGCGGGGTTGGCGGACTGGGGGGCCTTCCTGCCGAGCGACCCGCCCGAAATGAAAAGGAGGGCCGTGGAACTCTTGACCTGGTCGGGTTGAATGATGACAAGCCAGTGCTCCCAGACGGGGTGGTCGACCTCGGCGGAGGAGCGCCACTGCTGCGAGGTCAGCGAAAGCACGTGGGTCGTGAACCCGGCGCCCCTGGTCGAGTGGTCCAGGCGATAGCCGTACGCGGAGTCCGGGGCAAAGACGTACCGGTCCAGTGCGGTGCCGGCACCCGTCCCAATGCGCGGCCCGGCGTAAGCCCCCAGAGACAGAGTGATCACAAGACCAAGGACGACCCGGACGTTCGTTTCATGCATCAACAATCCCCCTGGGCATTTCCGGTAATAGTACCGCATCAGCCGGGGCCCGGGCTCCCGCAGATTCTGCAGCTTATGACGAAGAAGCTGGTCGTCGCGCCGACGCTGTATTTCTCCTGCTCAGCCTCGAGGGCTTCCTTTGGAGTGCGGCACCTCGGCGCCGCTTTCCCCTTACGCCCTACGGCCGAAATACTCGGCGCCTCGGCGCCACCCCAAATCGCGACATTGCGGTGCTCGCCCTGCAATCTCGAAATGCGGCGGCGTCGAGCCGCCGCACTTCACAATCCGCGTGGTCGCATCAATTTGCGGCACCTGGCCGCGACTATTGCGGGCGGAGGGTGACGAAATAGGGGTTGCCGCCGCGCTGCACGAGCAGCAGCACCGGGGCGTTGGCCGACTTCGACAGGGCATTCCTCAAGTCGTCCACGTTGCGAACCGGTTGACGGTTGACCTGCACAATGAGGTCTCCGGGGCTGATCCCGGCTTCCGCCGCAGCCCCGACCGGGTCGACATCGGTCACCACGACCCCGGGAGAACCCGGCCGGACACGGAGTTGGCTGGCCAGTTCCGGGGTGAGGGGGGTCACGGTTAACCCATAGCGCCCGCGTTCCGACGGCTCGCCGGTGCCGCCCTGCCCCTGTTCTGCACTTGAGGGTGCGCCAAGTTCCACCAATTTGGCCTTAACCTGCTGCTCCCGGCTATCGCGCATCAGGGTCAGGGTGACATCCGATCCCGGTGCCAGGGCCGCAATGCTGTTTCGAAACCTGTTGCCATCCTGCACCGGCGCGCCGTTGAACTGCGTGATCACGTCTCCTTGCTGGATCCCGGCCCGGTCCGCCGGGCTGCCCGGCTCGACAGAGGCGACGATAACGCCCCGCGTGTCCTTGAGACCCATGCTGGCCGCCATATCCTGCGTCACGGGCTGGATAGTGATCCCCAGTTTGCCGCGCCGGACATTGCCCGCCTTGATGAGCTGTTCACTGACCTGACGTGCCATGTTGGATGGAATCGCGAAGCCGATCCCTATGCTCCCTCCTCCCGACGTCGACAGTATCTGCGAGTTGATCCCGATCAATTCGCCCGCCGTGTTCACCAGCGCTCCCCCGGAGTTGCCGCGGTTGATCGGCGCGTCGGTCTGCAGGAAACTCTCGAAGGTTCCGTTACCCAGACCGGTGGAGCGTTCCTTGGCACTGATGATCCCAGCCGTAACGGTCTGCCCCACGCCGAGCGGATTGCCGACCGCGAGCACCACGTCGCCGACGCGCACCCTGTCGGAATCGCCCAGGCGCAGCATCGCGAAGTTGTCCGCGTCCACGCGCAAAACCGCAAGATCGGAGGGGGGGTCCGAGCCAACCAGCTTGGCCCGGTACGTGCGGCCCCCGGCCGTTTCGACCTGGATCTCCTCCGCCCCGTCGATCACGTGATGGTTGGTCAGCACGTACCCGTCCTGGGTGACAATCACCCCCGAACCCAGACCCATCTGGAGTTGCTGCTCGGGCACCCGCCCCCCATCACCGAAGAGATTCCGGAAAAAGGGGTCGTTCATAAATGGGAACTGCCGCGGCGCACGCACGCGCCGCTCCGAACGGATGGTCACCACCGCGGGCGCCACCCTGCCCACCACGTCGGCGTAGGTTGTCACCGCCGTGCTGGGATGGGTCGGCGGCGGCTCCAGCACCGGCCCCGCAGTGACAACGCGCTCCGCGCCGCGCTCTCGACACCCTTGCGTCGCTCCGGCGAGCAACATGAGAGAAATAGCAAATGCGATGAAGCCCCTGTTAACCACAGATCGGGATGATGCCACCATAATCGTTCTCATGAGTCCTCCTGGACGGGGCGAGGGGAAATCGCACCCCTGTAATCATGCGAGCAACCAAACCAGATTTGAAGTGGCAGGTGGGGCCGGGGGACGGAGTGGGCCGCGCCGGCTCGACGCGGCCCGGGATCTGGCTCGACCCGTGGATGTCTCGACGATCCGACAATTGTAGCTCACCCCGGGGCGGGGTCGGGCCACCCCCGCCCACTTGATCCGTGCGGGACTCGGGAGTAACTTCCCTACAGTGAAACCCACCCTCACCCGCATCCCGGGAGAACCCATATGACATTTCGTGTACACCTGAACCGCCGCGGATTCGTGGCGGGAGCCTTCGGGTTGGGCTCGATCGCGGCGACATCGTTCGCGCGCCGCAGCCGAGGGCAGTCCCCAAAGACCGTCGAGGGGAAAAAAGAAGAGGACGTGTCCCCCGCCGAGGACCTGATGCGGGAGCACGGGCTGCTGAAGCGCATCCTCCTGATTTACGAGGAGGCGGCGGCGCGACTGGACTCCGGGTCGGGGTTCGCCCCCGAGCCGACCGCCGAGGCAGCCGGCATTATCCGATCCTTCATCGAGGACTACCACGAGAAGCTCGAGGAGGAACACCTGTTCCCCAGGTTTCGCAAAACCAACCGCCTTGTCGATCTCGTCGAAGTCCTGGATGCCCAGCACAAGGCGGGGCGCAAGGTCACCGAGCTCACCCTGCAGCTCTGCAAAGCGGAGGCGTTGCGCACTCCGGGGGAACGGAAGCGCCTCTCCGCAGCGCTGCGGTCTTTCATCCGGATGTATGCCCCGCACGAGGCGCGCGAGGATACGGTCCTCTTCCCCGCACTCCACGACGTGTTCACGGACAGGGAATACGGCGAGCTCGGCGAGCGCTTCGAGGAGAGAGAGCACAAGCTCTTTGGTGACCGCGGATTCGAAATGATGGTCGACCGCGTCGCCGGCCTGGAGAAAAAACTCCAGATCTACGACCTGTCGCAATTCACGCCCAAGGCGTGAGAGATCCTTACGGCAGGCCGCTTCTGTCCCTTTCGATCGCCGCGCAGGCGTCCTTGACCGCATTGCCCAGCGTCCGGGTCGACCCCGAGTAAATCGTGTCGCCGCCTTTATTGAAGATCGCGATCTTGTTGTCCCTGCGCACGATCTCCTTGCCCCCCTCGTGGTCGAGCAGGACGATGTAATCGGCGTTCTCCTTCCTGATCGTGATCGTCAACGACGGACAGCGCTCGCGAAAGGTTTTTATGATCTCGGCCGTCTGGGGCCGGGCCCCGCCGGACGCTCCGCCGCCGGACGCGTCCCGGCCCGCGCCGAAACCGCCGGAAACTTCCCAGGAGGCGCTGTCCGTGATGAACACCCGCACCTTGCCGTCCTGTGCTGGCGCAATCAGACAAGACAACAGAAACATGAAACCCGCAGATGCTATTTCGCCCGCTCGCATGCCAGCCTCCGGTTGAATTGCCTGATAATCTGTATCCAACACAAGAGACAAGGGCGGCGCAGAAAGGGTTCACGGTTTGAAAGAGGGCCCCGGCGCCCGCGATTGGAGTCGATACCGATGAAAACCCAGAAGCTCCCCAAACCTACACGACCTGCGATGCCGAAAGGATACGGCCTTTCCCGACCCCGGAAACCCGGGGACTTCCTCTCCTGGGATTGGGCCGAGGAACGGTTGTCGCAATGCAGGATTTATTGGGTCGCCACCACACGCCCCGATGGCCGGCCGCACGCGATGCCCGTCTGGGGCGTGTGGATCGACGGTGCGCTATACTTCGGCACCGACCGGGGTTCGCGGAAGGCGCGAAATCTGGCCGCGAACCCGGCAATGACCGTGCACACCGAGACGGGCGACGATGCGGTTATCCTCGAAGGCACCGCCCGCAAAATCGCCCGTGGACCCGAGACCAAGGCGATTGACGGCGCCTATCTGGCCAAGTATGAGATGAAACTGACGGAGGCGCCGGGAGACCTTGTCATCTTCGGGCTGCGGCCCCGCGTGGTTCTTGCCTGGCGCGAGCGCGATTTCAACAAATGTGCCACGCGCTGGACCTTCGGCTAGGATTCAGCGCGGCGTGCCCGGGATGTCGACCTGGATCTGGAACAGCGTCTTTCCCGCGGTCACGTACAGCGTCTTCATATCCGCGCCGCCGAAGGCACAGTTTGTGACGGTATCTTCCAGGATGGGGTAGTAGCGGAGCAGTTTGCCCTGGGGCGAGATGACGTGGATACCGGGCCGGGTATCGAGTGTTTCGCTCGTACCGCGCCGCCGATTCAGCCCCGCGGCGGCATAGATGTTTCCCCGGGTGTCGATGGAAATCCCGTCCGCGCTGCGCCCGGGGTAAAAGTTGTAGAGCACCCGCATATTGCTCACGGACCCGTCCGGCGCCAGGTCGAAGGCGCGGATCATGCGCGCCCCGCCTTCCGACTGGTTGGCCTCGACGTGGTAAAGCGTGCGGTCGTCCGGCGCAATCACGATCCCGTTGGGGCGCTGGATGTCGGGGGCGGCGAGGATGCGCGTGATCCGCCCGTCGGGGTCGATGCGGTAGACGGCGCCGCCCGGCAGGTCCGTGAAGTAGATGCGACCCTTCCCGTCGAGGGTGACGTCGTTGGGAGCCACGAACGGCTTGCCGTTCCAGGAATCCGCCAGCACTTCCACCCGGCCGGTCGTCATGTCCGTCCGGGTGACCCGGGGCGGCTCGGCTTCGCAGGCCAGGAGCCGCCACTGCGCATCGAAGATGAGCCCGTTGGACGCGTGGCTTTTCTCGCGAAAGACGGACACCCCCTTCCCCGGGGTGAACCGCAGGATGCGCCCGCTCCACATCTCGGAGAAGAAGACGTTCCCTTCCGCATCGACGGTCGGGCCCTCGGTGAAGGCGACGGTTGCCGCGATCGCCACGTCGGCCTGCCGTGTAGCGGCCGGGGCCTGCGGTCGCGAGGCGGTGGGATACAGCGCCAGCGCCGATAGCAGGCAGCACAGCCGGGATGCCCTGGTCCGCATGATCGCGTCACCTCGCTCCGCCGGCGGCCGCGCCCTTGCGCCCGAAGTGCCGGTCGGCGAAATCGAGGTAGCGGTCCCAGTCGTATGCGGTCACGTCGTGTTTCCCGGTCCGGATGTGATACCCGATGGTGTCGCCGGCCGGGCTGTTGGGCGGGGGCATATCGTCGATGCCGAGCCCGCCTTTCCCGAAGAGCGCGTACACCGGCTCCGCATGCTTCGCCGACAGGAACTCGCCGCGCGGGTCGGCCCAGAGGTCCTCCTGCGCGCTCGCCACATAAACGGGACGCGGCGCGATGAGCGCGACCAGCATGTGCTGGTCGACGGGCAGCGCGTTTTCGTTCTCGTTGAACTTGCGGAAATTGGTGCAGAACCAATGGGGGAACGCCTTGTTGATCGACGCCACGGTCTCCCCGAAGTGTCGCCGGCTCAGGGCGGCACCGCCGCAGCCGGAATCGTTGGAGATGACGATGGCGAACCGCGCATCCTCGGCGCCGGCCCACAGGGCGGTCTTGCCGAGCCGCGAGTGGCCCAGCAGCGCCACCCGGCCGGCGTCCAGAGCCTTGTCGGTCTCGATGTAGTCCATTATGCGGCTCAATCCCCAGGCCCAGGCGGCAATCGATCCCCACTCGTCCGGGGCCGGCTTCGTTTGCCCGGCCCGGTAAAACAGCGGGTGCACCCCGTTCCTGAAGCCGTCGTCGAAGTCGGGGTCGATATCGTTGTAGCAGGCGGTCACCAGCGCGTAGCCGCGCGCCAGGGCTTTCTCGAGTTGCCATCGGCTTGCCTCGCTCCCCCGGGAGGCCTCGGTGGCGCGGTTTTCCGTGATGCCCTTTTCTTTGTTGTTTCGGAGCCAGGCGCTCGACAGGGGGACCCCGGGGTCCCGGGCGACGGCGTGGTTTCCGTCGAAATTGAGGCCGGCAAAGACCGGCACCGGGCTGGAGGCGGTGTTCGGGATATAGACCAGGACATCGATTTTCGCTCTGTCCTTGTCGTCCAGGTGAATCGTGACCAGTTTCCGCGTGGCGGCGCCGGACAACGCGCCACGCTCGATCGATTTCACCTCGATGCGCATGGCGTCGGGGCGCCCCGGGCTGCGGCCGTACACGTGCGTGCGGAACAGGTCCAGGATTTCGCCGCGGCGCGACTTGCGCCACTCGTCAGCCGTGGCGATTTTGCCACCCCCCACGCGCACGAGGGGGTCCGGCAGCGTGTAGGCCGGCACCTTGCTCTCGTCGTAGTTCGCCTGCTGGGGCGATTGCGCCGCCGCGAGCGCCGCCACGAACACGAAGAGACACGAGACGATCATTTTTGTGGGCTTCATGCCTTCAACCTAAACCAGATCCCGAACAAAAGCTATTATGGAGTGCGGCGCCTCGGCACCGCTGTCGCGGTTGCACTCGACCGGCAGGGGTGGGCCCAAGGTCGGCGTCGAGCCGCCGCACTCCACAAGACGACCGCAAACCGCGGGGGCATCCGTGGTATACTTGTAGGTTACCTAACCCATCATAGAGGAGATCCAAACCATGCCCTTAGTCTCGATGCGCCAGCTGCTTGACGAAGCTGCAAAAGGCGGTTACGGCGTCGGCGCCTTTAATGTCAACAACATGGAGCAGATCCAGGCCATTATGGAGGCGGCGCGCGAAACCAAGTCGCCTGTCATCGTCCAGGCGAGCCGCGGCGCGCGCAGCTATTCGCAGGACAACTACCTCTATCACCTGATGCTAGCCGCGGCCGAACTGTACCCGGAAGTCCCGATGGTGCTGCATCTGGACCACGGCAACAGCGCTGAAACCTGCAAGTCCGCCATCGACC
Source organism: uncultured Acidobacteriota bacterium (assembly GCA_963773605.1). Taxonomy (GTDB): domain Bacteria; phylum Acidobacteriota; class UBA6911; order UBA6911; family UBA6911; genus CAVZBT01. The sequence continues at coordinate 421,520 of CAVZBT010000010.1, read as the reverse complement.
TGGGCTTCACCAGCGTCATGATGGACGGGTCCCTGATGCCGGACGGGAAGACCCCGTCCACGTTCGAGTACAACGTCGAAGTCACCCGCAAGGTCGTCGAAATGGCGCACGCCAAGGGCGTGACCGTCGAGGGCGAGATCGGCGTGCTGGGCGGCATCGAGGACGGGCACGGCGCGGGCGGCAGCGGCCTGGAGCATGTCACCGACCCGGACCAGGCTGCCGAGTTCGTGAAGAAGACCGGCGTCGACGCCCTGGCCATCGCCATCGGCACCAGCCATGGCGCCTACAAGTTCACCAAGAAGCCCGATGGCTCCGTGCTGAAGATGGACCGCCTCATCGAAATCCACAAGAGGCTCCCGATCGTCCACCTGGTCATGCACGGCTCCTCGAGCGTGCCGAAGGAACTGCAGGACATCATCAACCAGTACGGCGGCAAGCTGAAGCAGACCTGGGGTGTCCCGATCGAAGAGATCCAGCTCGGGATCAAGAACGGCGTCCGCAAGATCAACGTCGACACCGACAACCGCCTGGCCATCACCGGCGCCATCCGCAAGGTCTTCGCCGAGACCCCCGAGAAGTTCGATCCGCGCGACTACCTGAAACCGGCCCGCGAGGCGATGAAGAAAGTCGTCGCCCAGCGCATGACCCAGTTCGGCCAAGCCGGCCACTTCGCCGACTATAGCCCTGTCCCGCTCGCCGAGATGGCGAAGCGGTACGCGGGAGCGTCGGCGGCCCAATAGACAAACAGAAGCCGGAAGACGGAAGCCGGAAGCCGAGGTGCTTCCGGCTTGTGTTTATTGGGCAGCTCGCACACGCGATCAGCGGCGTGGACCTGCCACGCTGGTCACGCGCGGGATCACCCGGACCATCCGCACGAGATTGACGGCCACCAACCCGAACACGAGCACCAGCCCGGGCCATACCCCCCACCAGGGCAGCCGGTCGTACCGGCCCAGGGCCACCAGGATCGTCCCGGCGCTCACGCCGAACAACACCAGGTTGCATCCGGCGGCGAGCGAGAGGAACACGTCCCGCAGGCTGGCCCAGAACGGCTCCCGCTGCTCGGGCCCCAGGGCCAGGAACGCCTCCTTGTTCGGGACGTTCACCCACTTCGGGTTCCGCCGGAACAAAGGCACCAGCAGGGTGAACCCGTACATCATGGCCGTGAGGAAGAACGGGACGGCGAGCAGGCCCAGGAGTTCGCCTTTCGCCCCCCAACGGTCCGGGATGCCGCTGGCCCCGAAGTGCCTCGGGATCCGCTCCGGGAGCCGGTCCCAGGTGGCGGCCACGAGCGCCACGTCACCCGCCAGCATGAGGATCGTGACGACGTGACACAGGTTGGCCACGGTATCGATGCGTTTGTCAATCATGGTCCTCCGGGGTCTGCGATTCAGACACGGGGAATCATACAGGCTTCCCGGGACGCGGATTTCCATCTATTGCGTTACTTTGATGCCGTGGATGCGCGCGATGGTCAGGCCATAAGACTTGGCGCGCGTTTCCTCGGGCACGCCGCAGGCGTCGAGCATCTTGTTGAAACGCCGGATATTCTCTTCGAAGGCGTCCGGCGCCTCGTCGGTGGCGAACAGGATTTTCTCGAATGCCGGCATCGCGTCGGCCGGCATGTGCGCCTTCCCGAGGTGCGGCGTCCACCAGAGGAACTGTTGCCAGTACCCCGGGTCGTCTTCCTTCTTGATGAGCGACGAACCGGACAGATCGAAGAACAGGTTGTTGTTCCTGCGCGTCGCCTCTCCCGCCTCGTCGTACCAGGGATTCCCGAAATGCGCGGCGTGGATCACAAGCTTGGGGAAGCGTGAGGCGATGGTGGCAAGAAAGGACGGTCGCATTCTGGCCATCATGCCGTTGGCCAGGATGCCTGTGTGCGGCGCCACCGGCATCCCGAGTTCCTGGGCGAGGGTCCAGATGGAGTCGTACCTGGGGTCGTCGTAGTTCCACTGTTTGGTCGCGAACAGCTCTCCCAGCCCCTTGAAACCCATTGCCCGGGCCTTCTTGATCTCCGCCGTCACGGTCGGGCTATCGATGTCGATGGCCGCATAGGGAATGACCCGGTCGGGGTGCGCCTTGGCAAAGGCGATCCCACGCTCCAGGTCCTTCATCCCGACCAAAACACATCCCATCGCGTTGTGCTTGCCATAGACCGACAGAAACGATTTCTCCCAATCGTCGGCCGCGCGGTAGTGCACGTGCGAATCGACGATAAAGCCCGGCGTCTTCTCCGGCGCCTGGGCCCAACCGAGGCTGATGAGCATCAGGACGCCTGCAATCACAGAGACTCTTCCCATAAGGTCCTCGCGAAGTTCTTGTTAGGACCTCGATTGTCGCCCCGACGCGCAACCCGAGTCAAGTGGGCCGCCGCGGCTCGACGCGGCCCGGATCTTGCCCGTGAGGTTCCCGATCATTCCAACCCTGTAGCTCATTCGTAGGTGGGCGGGACCGCCCCCGCCCACCTCAGCTCCTGCCGAGCGGCTGGCGGCCGGATTCATTTCCCGGCGAGGCGGCCGGTCATGCGGCGCGGCCCGAGGCGAAACCAACGCAGCAACCCGTCGCGCCCCCGCTCGTCGTACTCGGCGGCCATCCAGTCCGGGATATCCGGGAACCGCCCGAAAAGGGCGGGGCGAATCCTCTCGATCTCCGCTGCATCCGTAACCGCCTCGATTCGACCCTCGCCGATCACGCTCCGCCACTCGAATATCCCGGTTCGGGCCGAGGTGTCGACCTGGAACGCCACGTCCGGATTCGCTGCGGCCAGCCGGGTTTTTCTGCCGTCCATCGACACGAAGCAGATGAAGCCGTCCAGCCAGACGTACCCGAGCGGCACGAGGTAGCGTTCGCCGCCGGCGTGGAGCGCAATCCGGACCACGCGCTCCGATTCCAGCAACTGTTCGATTTCGCTTGGGGAAAGGTCTCGGTGGGCCATGCCCGATTATAGCTCATGGCCCGGGGCGGGACCCGCCCACCGGGACGACCGGGGGCGGGTCTTTTCGTCTGGGGGCGGGCCTAATCCAGGGTAGCCGAGGGGGCCCACAGGCGTTCGAGGTACGGAACGTCGGAGCCCAGCAGCGGCTGCAGGTAGCGGCGGAAGGCGTCGGTGACTCCGTTGCCTTCGGCATTGATGTATTCATCCGGCATGTAGCGCGTCTTAGCCGCCATGTCTTCGAGTTTCGCGAGGTCGTACCGCACGGCGTAGTCGCCCATCCGCAGGATCACGACCGACCCGTCGACGTTGTGCCAGCACGCGTAGTGCGCGGCCTTCTCGCCTACCTCGCGGGCCTCGCGCGCATCGACGTTCGAGCAGACGCCTGGGAACGAGCGCTGCAGGTATCCGAACGTGTCCGAGCGGACGCGCTTGATCTTGAGCTGTTTCTGCACCACGTCGGCCAGCTCATCGGCCAGGGCGCCGCCCGAGAGCTGGATGTTGCCGTGGGCGTCGACCTGGGGCTCGCGGCCGGCCTTGCCCATGAGGTCGGCGGCCAGCGGTATCTTTTTCCCCTTCTCGTTGCGGCTCGCCCAGACACCTTCGGACAGGGCGACGATGCAGCGCTTGTGCTTGCGGAAGACGCGGTCGATGTCGGCCAGGTACTGCTCGATGGAGAACTGGCGCTCGGGCAGGTAGACCAGGTGCGGACCGTCGTCCTCGTGCTTGCGCGCGAGCGCGGAGGCCGCCGTCAGCCAGCCGGCGTGCCGCCCCATGACCACCCCGATGTAAACGCCGGGGAGCGACAGGTTGTCGGCGTTGACGCCGCTGAAGGCCGAGGAGACAAACAGGGCCGCGGACGGATAGCCGGGGCAATGGTCGGTGATCGGCAGGTCGTTGTCGACCGTTTTCGGAATGTGGATAGAACGGAGCTCGTACCCCTCCTTGGCCGCGTTTTCGTTCACGATCCGGACGGCGTCGGCCGAGTCGTTGCCGCCGATGTAGAAGAAATACCGGACGTCGTACTTCTTGAACACGTCGTAGATCTTGCGGCAATACTCGGTGTCGGGCTTGTCGCGCGTGGACCCGAGGGCGGACGAGGGCGTGCCGGCCACGAGTTCCAGGTTGTGGGTCGTGGCCTCGCTCAGGTCGAGGAACTTCCCCTCGATGATCCCGCGCACCCCGTGCACCGCGCCCCAGACGCGGGTGATCTCCGGGAACTTCCGCATCTCGATGACGGCGCCCACCAGGCTCTGGTTGATTACCGCCGTCGGGCCGCCGCCCTGCGCGATGACGACCTTCCCCTTGAGTCGACTCATTCTTTCTCCTCCTGCCACAGGTTTAAAAGTGCCGTTACCGTCGGTTCAAAAACCCGTATCATCCACGATTTCGCCGCCGGGCGCAAGGATCGCGGTATCATGATCCGGGAGGAATGGCGATGCAGAAACGCAAGCTGGGCAGCGGGCTGGCCGTGTCGGCCCTCGGGTTGGGCTGCATGGGGATGTCGGAGTTCTACGGGGCCGGCGACGAAGCGGAATCGCTCCGCACGATCCACCGCGCGCTCGACCTCGGGGTCGATTTCCTGGACACCGCCGACATGTACGGCAGCGGCCGCAACGAGGAACTGGTCGGGCGCGCGCTGCGCGGCCGCCGCCAGCAGGTGGTGCTGGCGACGAAATTCGGCAACGTGCGCGGCGCCAACGGGGAATTCCTCGGGATCAGCGGCACTCCGGACTACGTGCGCCAGGCCTGCGACGCGAGTCTCCGCCGTCTCGGGGTCGAGACGATCGACCTGTACTACCAGCACCGCGTCGACCCGGAAACGCGGATCGAGGACACGGTCGGCGCCATGGCGGAGCTGGTGCGCGCCGGCAAGGTCCGGTACCTGGGCCTGTCCGAGGCCGCGCCCGCCACCTTGCGCCGCGCCTGCGCCGTCCATCCGATCGCGGCGCTGCAGACGGAGTACTCGCTCTGGAGCCGCGACCCCGAAGGGGAGATTCTTTCCACCTGCCGCGCGCTGGGCGTCGGCTTCGTCGCCTACAGCCCGCTCGGGCGCGGTTTCCTGACGGGTCGTTTTGCCAAGCCCGAAGACCTGCCCGCGGACGACTGGCGGCGCCACCACCCGCGCTTCGAGGGGGAGAATTTCCAGCGGAATCTGCGGCTCGCCGACACGGTCGGACAGATGGCGCGCGAGAAAGGATGCACGGCGGCTCAACTCGCGCTCGCCTGGGTGCTCGCCCGGGGCGAAGACATCGTCCCGATCCCCGGGACCAAGCACGTGCGCTATCTCGAGGAGAATCTCGGCGCGCTCCGCGTCGACCTGAACGACGACGATCTGCGCCGCCTGGAAGAGGCCTTCCCGCTCGGCGCCGCCGCCGGCGGGCGCTACCACCCCCAAGGCATGCAGACCCTCAACCGCTGAGTGGCCAGCGGGCGGGTCGGACCGGCCCCGCCCCCGGCGGTTGGGCAGGATCACGGGTCGCGGCGAGCCGGTGCGGCCCGCATGGCGCACTGGTGCGAGAAGGTAAATTTGGAGTAAGGTCCAAGGACTGATATAATTAACCCCGTTCGCGAGCCCTGTGGCGGCACTGGAACCGGGGAAGCGAGGTTTAAACCAACATGGGGCTAAGGGTGCAACTTGGCTCAATGGAGTCAGGGAGTACGCCTTAGTGAGTTTCGATCAATTTTCGTTCGACCCCAATATCTCGGCAGCGATCAGGGCGGTCGGGTATACCAAACCAACTCCGATTCAAACACAGGCCATCCCGGTCGTACTCCAGGGGCGTGATTGCCTCGGGTTGGCGCAGACCGGCACCGGCAAGACCGCAGCCTACGTTTTGCCGATCTTGCAGCGGCTGAGCCAGATCTCGTCGCGTCACGTCCGCGTCCTGATCGTGGCCCCCACGCGCGAATTGGCGCAGCAGATTCACGAGGCGACCGCGGAACTCGGCCGGGGCAGCCGGGTGCGAAGCGCCGCCATTTACGGCGGCGTGAGCAAGCGGGGTCAGCTGACCGCGTTGCGCCGCGGTGTCGATATCGTCGTGGCCTGCCCGGGCCGCTTGCTCGATCACGTCGACTGCGGCGACATCGACCTTTCGTCCGTCGAGGTCCTGGTGCTCGACGAAGCCGACCGGATGTGCGACATGGGCTTCCTTCCGGACATCCGCCGCATCCTCCTGCACGTGCCGGCGCGGCGGCAGACCCTGCTCTTCTCCGCGACTATGCCCGCGGATATCCGGGGCCTGGCAAACAACATCCTCAAGGATCCCGTCCACGTCCAGATCGGGGCGATGGCGCCGGTCGAGACGGTCTCGCACGCGCTCTACCCGGTGTCGGAAGCCCTCAAGCCGAAACTGCTGCTGGAGGTGCTGAGCCGGACGCCGGCGGGGCGGGTGCTCGTATTCACGCGGACGAAGCGCCGGGCGCATAATCTCGCGGCCAACCTTTCGAAGAGCGGCTACCGCGTGTCGGCGCTGCAGGGGAACATGACACAGAACCGGCGGCAGGCGGCCATCGACGGGTTTCGCGACGGGCGCTTCGACATCCTGGTCGCCACCGACATCGCCGCCCGCGGCATCGACATATCGGAAATATCGCACGTGATCAACTTCGACATGCCCGACACGGCCGACGCGTACACGCATCGGATCGGGCGTACGGGGCGCGCCCACCACACCGGGGAAGCGTTCACGTTCACCGCTCAAACGGACGAGGGGATCGTGCAGCAGATCGAAAAGTTGCTGGGCGCGCGCATCGAGCGGCGCCACCTGCCCGGCTTCGAATCCGCGGGACTCCGTCCCGCGACGTTCCTGCCGCCCGCGTCGCGTCCCCGCCAACGCCACTTCCAATTGAGCGCCGCGGGCAGGCGGCAGCGGGCACGTCGGACACAACACTCGTGAGGAGGACACCATGGCTACCAAGAGACCGTCATTCCTGAAGCGGCAGAAAGAGCAGAAACGGGCCGCGCGCGCCCTCGAGAAGCGCGAAGCGCGCCGGGCGCGCCGGCAGGAGAAGCCTTCAGAAGACACACCCTACCCGCCGGAAACAGACACGCCCGACCAGGACACCAGCGAACCCAACGCCGCCGAATAGCCACGAGCAACCACCGGCTGAGCACGATCCCGGGCCGCGTCGAGCCGCCGCGGCCCACTTGCCCTTCCGAGTCCGGCGACCGGAGAAAGGCCGCCGGTTCACCTGATCACGGACGGCGTGACAGGCTCGGATCCAGTTCGAGGGCTTTGCGCATGTGCGTGTCCGCCTCGACCTGCTTGCCGGCAGCCTTCAGTACCTGCGCAAAGAGGTGTTGCGCCCGTGCGTCGGTCGGATCGATGCTCACTGCTTTCCGAAGAGCGCTTTCAGCGCCGGCCAGGTCCTTGGTTAGAAGATGAAGCTGCCCGAGATTGAGCCATCCCGCGGCATACGTCGGTCGGGTCTTCAGGGCCGCGTTCAACTCGCCCATCGCAGCGGCCACTCTCCCCTTGGTGCGATAGATGCCGGCGAGATTGCTGCGCGATCGGTAGTCTGCCGGATCGGTTGCCAGAACGTGCTGCAACTCCCGTTGCGCATCGTCCATTTTCCCCGTCCGAATCAATAGCACGGCCAGGCTGGCGCGGGCTACGGCGTTGTCCGGTTCCGCCGTCAGCCCCTGACGATATTTCGCCACGGCGTCCTCCAGCCGGCCGAGAGCTTCGAAGGCCTGCGCCTCGAGGAAGACGAGGGAGCGCAGTTCTGGAGCGTGTTTGCGGATTTCCTCGATACGAGCGAATGTCGCCTCGGAGCTGTTGCGCCGCGCGAGGTCATTGAGGACACCGTGGTAACCCTCGAACGCGCCTACCCGGTCCTTGGGATCGATGCCCTTGCCGAATGCACTGCCCAGCCTCATCGCCCCCAGCCGCACGTATCCCAGGGCAGCCAGTTTTTCGCTGGCCTCCAGGACGGGGCCCGTGGTGCGGGCGCGGCTGCGAGCCTGTCGGGTCGCCGCGAATTCCTCCAGCTGTGCCCGAAGCTGGCCGGCGAGCGCCTGGTTCCGAGGCGCCAGATTCGTTTTTTCTCCCGGATCCGCGTGCGTGTCGTAAAGCTCCGGACGCGGGGCATCGATGAACTTGTACTGTCCCAGCCGGAAGCTTCGCAGAGGACTCCAGCCGAAGTGCAGTTCGGGGATATACGTTTCCGCGTACACCCCCGCGTCGCGCGCCTCTTTGCCCAGCAGCGCCCGTAGCAGGCTTCTTCCCTGCAACTGCGCGGGAACTCCGAGGCCTGCCATCTGAAGTACTGTCGGCATCACGTCCACCAGCGAAACCGCCGTCTTCGCGACCCGCTGCGAAACCGCAAACGCGGACGATGCCGGCCTGACGATCAGCGGCACGTGGAGGGTGGAGTCGTAGAGGAAGAATCCGTGGCCCGACTCGCCGTGCTCGCCGAGCGATTCCCCGTGGTCGCTCACCAGTAGTATGTGCGTCTTGTCGACAAGATCCCACCTCCTCAGCGCCTCATCGATCCTCTTGATGCTGCGGTCCACCCTCGAGACCTCCGAGTCATAGCCGTTCCGACAGGGTGCGTGGGGATCGTAGAAGTGGACAAAGGCAAAAAACCTGCGGTCCCGGTGCTTTTCGAGCCACAGCAAGAAGCGGTCCGCTACCTCCTCGGCCGGGCGGCGGAGCGCGGTTGCAGAGATCGCTTTTTCGAGCGTCGCTCCGAAACTCTGGTCGAAATGTTCAAAGCCCTGCGCAACGCCGAACTCCGAGGCCAGTACGTAGGATCCGATGAATGCAGCCGTGGCGTAACCGTTCCGCTGGAATACTTCGGCGAGGGTCAACGCGCTGTTTGCCAGTGCAAATCCCACATTCTCACGCACACCATGGCTGGAGGGATACGTGCCCGTCAAAAGCGTCGAGTGGGCTGGAAGCGTCAAGGGGTACTCGGAGTATGCGGCCTCGAAGCGGATGCCCTCCGCAGCCCATCGATCGATCGCGGGAGTCTTGTTGTCCCGGTAGCCGTAGCAGCTCAAGCGGTCGGCCCGCAGGGTGTCGACACTGACCAGGAGAACATTCTCCGCGTTCAGGGACGGTGAAAGGGCAGCCACTGCGCAAGCCAGTATCAGAATCGTCTTGGTCACTGTGATTCTCATTCCAGGTGGAAGCGGAATGCATTGTACCGCCGGATCAGAACTCAAAGAAATGCCACAATCCTGCATGTCCTGCCGCCGCTCATTCGAGCGTTTCTTATGGAGTGCGGTGATCGGCACCGCTTTCGCGGTTTCACTGGATCTATTGGCAGTTGCGAAGGGTCGGCGCCCAGGCGCCGACCCCAAAGCGGCGTCGAGCCGCCGCACTCCATACAGACGGCAAGAATCATCACGCAGGTTGGCGAGCGGTGTTCCTCCGCAAAGGGCTTCCGCGGCCCACCCGAGTCCTGGAGTTCTTGTGCCGGACGTGGCCTTGAATCCGTGTCGAGCCGGCGTTACCGTAGGCCTTGGCACCAGTCCCAACAGCAGGTTCGCGCGAGCATTCTGAGTCCTGGATCGGAGACACCATGAGGCAAGCCGTGATGATTCGCCCGGGAACCATTGAGTTGAGAGAGGTGGCGCCGACGCCGCCGGGACCCGGGGAGGCTCTGGTGCGGGTGCGGCGCATCGGCGTCTGCGGCTCGGACATCCACGTGTGGCACGGAAAGCACCCGTTCACTTCCTACCCCGTGGTCCAGGGACACGAGTACAGTGCCACCGTCGAGGCAGTCGGCCCCGGGGTCACGGACATCCATGTGGGCATGAAAGTCACTGCCCGCCCACAGGTGGCCTGTGGCGCCTGCGATCTCTGTCGCAGGGGTGACTATCACATCTGCAACGACCTGAAGGTCGAGGGATTTCAGGCGCCGGGTTGCGCACAGGATCTCTTCGTCGCCCCGCAGAACAGGATCATCCCGCTGCCGGAGAGCCTCACCTTCGAACAGGGGGCGCTGGTCGAACCTCTGGCCGTGGCCGCGCATTCCACAGGCCGAGCCGGGAACCTGGGCAACCGCAACGTGGTGGTGCTGGGAGCCGGCACCATCGGCAACCTCGTGGCACAGGCGGCGCGATGCAGGGGAGCCAGGAAGGTCCTCGTGACCGATCCCAGCAGCTTCCGCCTCGAGAAGGCGCTTGTCTGCGGGGTCGACGCGGTATGCAACGTAGCAAACGAAAGGCTGTCCGACACTGCTCGGAGGTTCTTCCGGGCAGAGGGCGGTTTCGATGTGGCCTTCGAAGCGGCCGGTTCGGAATCCGCCCTGGACGACGCCGTCCAAAACGTGAGGAAAGGTGGCACGATTGTGGTCCTCGGGGTCTTCGCCGAGCGCCCGCGGGTGGACATGGCGGCGGTGGGGGACCGGGAACTGAACCTGGTGGGCTCGCTGATGTACAAGCACGAGGACTATCAACAGGCCGTGCAGTGGATCGCCGAACGCGCGGTGAATACGGAGGCCCTGATCACCCGCCATTTCCCCCTCGAGCGATATGCAGACGCCTATCGCTACATCGAAGCGATGGGCGACAAGACCCTGAAGGTGATGATTGATGTCAACTGAGCCGCGCGTCCGGTGCCGATGTGTGAGGATCCGGGCGACAGACGGAGCGGAAGCCAACCCGATGATTCGAGGATCCGCTCCATCACGCGGCTGATTGTGGATCGTGAAGAGCTCAAAGGCATTCGCTTTGAGCTCTTCAGATCCATGAGCGGCCGGCTTACGACCCTGTCGCGGCACGAACGAGGGTCACGCTCTTTTTCGAATCCATTCAGTGATCCGAGCCTCCCACTTCGTGGACCCTCCGGACGTCCTTAGGCTTCCCCGGGCCATGGCATTCGGCACACCGCTCCCTGACCTTGCCGTCGTTGATCGCGGACTGCAGTGTGCCAAAGGACGCCCCCATTCTTACCATATGCGACTTGACCTCGGCCTTGTCGTGGCAACCGGAACACACGGCAGCGATCGGAGTGATCTTCAAATCATCCGAAGGGTCTACATCCACATATCCATTTGCCGCCGGCGTAGAGAGGACGCTGCGCGTGTTTATGGTCGAGCCCAGGCTGGTCTTGAGCGGCAGCTCGAACGTCCCTTTGCCGCCGACGTCAGTGTGGCACTTCAGGCAGTCACGAAGTTCACCGGGGAAGCGAACCCTGCTGAAGTCATTGACCGAGCCGTTTCTTCCGATAATCACCAGCGGATTGGTCCGCACGCCGCCTGCATGGATCCCGTGAACCATCCTCTTGAAGTCGATCGATTCCTCGTTGCCCGAAGTGCGATAGGGAATATCCGTTTGATTAGGATTGTGACACATCACGCAGACGCCCAGTTCCTCCGTGCGGTTGCCGCCGTGCAGGCTCAGGCGGGGGATGATGTTCCCTTCCCGGAGCGTCCCCGTGTGACACCGCTTGCACTTGCTGATATCGGCAATCTGGCGCCGCGTCACAGCCGTGGGGTCTGAAATCGCAAAATCCTTGAAGACGTTCTTGACGGGTACGCTGGCCACCACAGCGGTGCCGTTGACACTTACCGGCCAGACGGGATGCCCCTCAATCGCGGTTCTTCCCGTTCCGACTGCTTGCCTCGGAAGAAAGGTGGTGACCAGGTACCTGCCGGCAGGATCGATGCCGGGGCAACTGTTTGCCTCACAAGGTGTGGAGAGCGTCAGCGCATTGATCTGGATGGGGAATGCAGCCCCGGCCCCGGCGCCCTGAGGGAAGATCGGCGTCAGGGTTTCGTTTGCTGCACCGGTGTTGATGAAGTCAAGCGTATTCCATCCCACGTCAATTCCCAGTCGGCTCGCAGTTCCGGCCGTAAAGGGCGCATCGTTCTTGATGTTCCAGAAATATCTGCCGCGGCCGTCCTTTATCGAGCCTCGCGTGCCTGTGGGATCCGATACGGAAAACATGATCTTCAATTTGTACGGACTCATCGAAGTATCGAGATCCAATCTCTCGATGTTGTATTGGAAATACTTCGTGGCGTCCCATGCCAGCGTGGTCTGAGCGCTCAGTCTTGGAGCGATCATCGACATCACCACGGCAACCGGGGCCACGAGGAACGTTGACGTACGTTTGCGTTTCATTATATGCGGTCCTCCAATAGACTCGAAACCTCAAGACGGACGAATGCCCTCTGGAAGAACTGGAAGTGAGCTCGCATGCACCCGTCTGGAGGCTTAGACGCACCAACACCGAGCCTATTAGATACTCCGATCCATCTGGTCATATCCCCTAATACCGGGGCATATCACCAGGTAGAATTTCCTCGCGCGATTCCCGAAGTTCTGGAGTGCGGCGGCTCGACGCCGCTTTGTGGGCGGCGCCTAGGCGCCGCCGCGGTCAGGGTCCGACGATGTCTTTGGCGGTTCTTGGTGACTTGTGATCCTCCGCCCCCAACCAGGGCAGCGGCCGCTTCGAGGCCTTCGCCGTGGGCTGTCCTGTCGCGCGCCTTTCGCGCTCTGGATCGTGGTACGCTGCCAATACCATTTCTACCGTTACATGCCACTAGAGGGCCCGTTTGATCGACATCCATACTGGGTCGGGTACCAGGGTGCCGCAGATTCGCAGCGTCGGCTTCAGTACATGAACGACGATGGACCGGATGGTCCATGGGCCAGAGCTGTCAAGCGAGAGATCTCGCGAATTTCAAGTGGCGCGCAAAATCACCGTGCAGTACCGGGCAAACCCGTGCCTGAATGGATCGTGCACGTGGCGCGAGGCAGCAGTCTGGATCCGTTCAAAGGCGATCATCCGTCAACTGCTCGATCGGCTCGACTGCGATGCTGTGAACGGCCGGTACGGACGAAATACTCCTCGACTCGCTGCCGGGCGCGGGGCCACCCGGCCGAGTTTGGTGTACTGCGGCGACGACGACAGCGGTAAAGCCGTGGCCGCTGAGCTGATCCGCGACGCGGGCTTCGCCCCGTCGATCCTCCGACGAAGATAAAGGTTCAGGTTATCCACTTGCGGATCTCAAGTGAACACGTTTTCCGTATATACCGATTTTGTAGTTTGCGCCTGGTTGGTTTATCTCCGGGATTCCGCTAAGATCCGTCTCCAGAAAAAACCTCGGCATGTGGGAGTATTGATAATCCGCGAGTATCCGTGAAAATCCGCGTCCTGAGATACTGGCCATGAAGCTGCGCGACTACCAGCTCGAGTGCCTTGAATCCATCCTCGACCGGTACAGGGCAGGGATCCGCCACCAGCTAGTCTGCCTGCCGACCGGTACCGGCAAGACAGTAATCTTCTCTCAGTTCCCCGTGTTCTTCCGGATGAAGCGGCGCATGCTCGTCCTCGCGCACCGCGCGGAACTCCTCAACCAGGCGCGCGACAAGCTGCTTGCCGCCAATCCGGCGCTTCAGGTGGAAATCGAGCAGGCGGGCCGGACCGCATCCGAATCCAGCAATGTGGTGGTCGCCTCGGTCCCGACGCTGGGGAGGAGCGGTTCCGCGCGTCTGACCCGGCTCGACCCCAGCCAGTTCTCGATCGTAGTGATCGACGAGGCGCACCACGCGACGGCGGAGACCTACGGCCGCATCATCGGCCACCTCGGGCTGGATCAGCCCGGCTCCAGCAAGCTTCTCGTCGGATTCACCGCCACGCCGAAGCGCAGCGACGGCGTAGGCCTGCACGGCGTCTTCGACGAGATTTCCTTTTCGCGGACGATCCCCGAGATGATGGCCGCGGGTTATCTCGCGCCCGTGGCCGGGTACCGGGTCGAGACCGACGTGGATCTCTCCAGGGTCAAAACGCGCATGGGGGATTTCGTCGTCTCGCAGCTGTCACGGGCCGTGAACGTCGAGGATCGCAACGCCCTGGTCGTGAAGGCATTTCGCGAGCTGGTCCCGGACAGGCGGACGCTGGTGTTTTGCGTGGACGTCGCCCACGCGCTCGACCTCGCCGCCGCCTTCGCGCACTACGGCATCGCGGCTGCGGCCGTCACGGGCGATACCCCTTTCGGTGAACGCGCAGAGATGCTGGCTGCGTTCTCGTCCGGACGCCTGCAGGTTCTGACGAACTGCATGGTGCTCACCGAAGGATACGACGAACCGGCGGTGGACGGCATCATCCTGGCGCGCCCTACGAAGTCCAACCTACTGTACACGCAAATGATCGGCCGCGGCACGAGGCCTCTCGCCGGGAAGCGCGACGTGACGGTCGTGGATATGGTCGACAATTCGATGAAGCATCATCTGGTCACGCTCGCGTCGCTTTTCGGCCTCGCGGGGAGATTCAACCTCAAGGGGCGGACGACCACCGAGGTCGAACGGGCGATTGAGTGGGTCGAAACTCACCGGCCCTGGGTCCGGACCGACATCGCGACAGACCTCGACGATCTGCGGCTGCGCTGCCAGCGGGTCGATCTCCTGCAGCTGCGCCTCCCGGACGAACTCGCCGGGGCGGATTTCGCGTGGGTCGCGGTCGGACGGAATTCGTACAGGCTGGGGTTGGGAAGGGGAGAATTCCTGACATGCGCACCGACGCTGCTCGACAACTGGGAAGTCGTGCTGCGCTCTCCCGACCCGCAGGCCAACGGCAGCGTCGTGGCCGCCGAAACCGAACTCGATGGTGCAATCTCCCGCGCCGAGGATTACGTCAGGCAGGCGCTGCCGGACGCGCTGGCACTGGTGGATCTGGGCGCCTCGTGGCGCTGGCAGCCCGCCACCGAAAAGCAGATCGAGCGAATCCGCCGTGCCCACATCGAACCTCCCCCAAAGATCAGCCGCGGCCAGGCCAGCCACCTGATCGCGATGCTGTGCCACACGGACCGTGCATAGCCGGGTTTCAGACAACAAATCCGGAATCCACGAAATCTCCGGCACTTAGTTAAGGTAGGATGGCGTATCCTGGGAGCAGCGGAGCCAAAGCCTGCATCCTAACCCTGCTGACACCGGCTGGCCGGAAAGGATCTCCCTATGAACTTGCGCACTCGGTTCGTCTTCCTGTTATCCGCTTCGTCCCTGTTTGCCCAGCAGGCGCCGCAGCCTGACCTCCGATGGATCGAGCCTCCCAGCTCCCAGCTGGAGGTCGACGGCCTGCCCTGGTATACCGCAAGTCACGGGGAGTGGATCCGGCTCCCACTCCAGCTCAAAGGCACGGTGCGTGACCCGGTCTGGGAGCTGGCACAGTCCCCGAGCGGCGGGCGAATCCGTTTTCGGACGGATTCCACGTCACTGGCAGTGAGGCTGGAGTATCCCGAGGCTCCCGGGATGAAAAACATGCACGCCTTCGGGCAGACCGGCGTCGATCTCTACGTGGACGGGGTCTACCGCGGCACCGCGATTGCGGACGCCGAAGCAAAGCCGGGCAAGATGTACAGCCACTCCTACTACAGCGGGCGCCCGCGCGTGGAGCGCGAGATCGCGCTGTACCTTCCGCTTTACATGGGCGTGAAGGTTCTGGCCGTCGGCCTGGACAAAGAGGCCAGCCTGCGTCCGGCAAAGCCGTTTGCCCTGCCTAAGCCGGTCGTCTTCTATGGCACATCGATCACCCAGGGGGGTTGCGCCAGCCGGCCGGGCATGAGTTATCAGGCAATCCTCGGGCGCCAGCTCAATCTCGATTTCGTCAACCTGGGATTCAGTGGAAACGGGCGGGGCGAGCCCGAAATGGCCCGCGCGGTAGCCGACATCGATGCCTCCTGCTACGTGATGGATTTTGCCCAGAACAACCCTACCCTCGAATCCCTCCAGGAGGTTTATGCTCCGTTCGTCGAGACCATAAAGACAAAGCACCCGGAGACCCCTGTCGTCCTGATTACACCGATTTATGCCACCCGTGAATCCTGGGGTCCCGACGCCCGGCTCGATGGGATGCGGGCGCACATCCGTCAGGTCGGGGCTCGCCGCATTGCCGCGGGCGATAAGTACCTGCAGATCGTCGAGGGCACCGACCTTCTCGGCCCCGCAGATGGCGGAGGCCTGGTCGATGGCACACATCCGAACGACCTGGGGTTTCAATGGATGGCCGAGAGGCTTGCCGCCCGGCTCTGCAAAGTCCTGGCCCTGGAGGGTGCGGATCGGTGAAGCCCGCCTGCCGTTGCGCGGGTTCGAATACTTGACGCATAATGGCGGCGATTCGCCACAAAAGTTGATCCTCACTGGAAGAACACGGTCGTGTCGCCGGGCCCGGCCTCCGGCACGCTTTTTCGGCATCAGGTGCCTGACCTGGTACGGGTGGATCAAGCCTGTCGTGCTCGACTGCGGCTGCGACTTCTGGATCGTGGGGCACGGCTTCTCGGGATTCACCCTGATCAGGCCGAAATGCTTCTTCCTTTCCTGTCCCGTCAGCACCCGGTATGCCTGGGTGTTCTCCCCGATCCTCGCCTCCTTGAGTTCATAGCCTCCATCATTCTTGCAGATCGTCGCCGCCGGCGCATCCGCCGTGACCCAGGGATTGATCCGCTGGGATCTCGTTCCGAGCGACCGCGGGATAAGCGCTTTGACGGGGATCGGTTGGTACAAGGGATGCGGGTGGAAAGTCAGATGATCACCTTGCATCAGGAGAACAGGTTAAAACTCCAAGTAGCCGACCCTATACCGCCACGTACGACACTCGGTTTGCAGACTGCCGTACGGGAGATAAGCGGCGAGTTCCAGAAGGGCAACTCTTCCGTGAGCGGAAGATGTCCCGAACGGGACTTCGCGGGAGTTATTGCTCATCGTAGTAAAATGTTGTCAGTTGTGAGCTAAAGCTGGGAAGAATATGAAAAGGGCATCAATAGCGATACAATGCGCCGCTCTTTGGTGCATTGCTCTCGGACTAGGCAGTGGACGTTTGGCGGCTGATCATCAGAATCCGTGTGCCGATGCCAGGATTTATTTCCAAAACGTGCTCGCACATGCAAAGCTTCTTGATCGGAAAGATGTCTTATTGGATGAAGCATATGAGCAAAAGGCTGCGGAACTTCTGGAAACGGCAGGGGCTAACCCGCATTGCCTCTTCAATGCTCTATCGGATAGCGAAGCTCTATCATTGATCAAGGCACTCAGCCGATTCGACGAAAAAACTATTTCGCGGCAGATACTTCTCTGGGATTCCTTCCTTGAACATTTCACCCGCTCTCCGCACGTTGATGAAGCCCAATGGCTGCGCGCGAAAACCGAAGCAACCCCTTATGAATACGAAGGGGTTGCCGATGCCGCGCTACAACAGATTGAAGCAATACAGATGTTCATCAAGAGGAACCCCACAAACAGATACCTCCCTGCAGCGAAATTGGAGTTGGCAAGAGCTTGCCGGATTGCCTATGAAACGTTTCGCTACGGTGGTGGTCTGAGTACGGCTCCGAACGAGAACCGGAAGGCAGCCGGTCGAAAGTATCTCGACCGCGCCAAGCAATTGCTCCAGCATTTGTGTGACGACTCTTCGGATTCGGTGCGCTCGGAAGCTTGCCGGGCATTGCATGATTTGTCTAAAGGCCTTTGTGTTTACATTGGCCCCGGTAGCCCGAATCCGCATTTTCCGAATAATTGGGCTGTGCCAAAACCAAAGTAGATGGGTACCCGCATCAACTCTCCCAATGAGGCCGTGTGGGAGATGGCCATGTCAGCCCTGGAGCCGGACTGACTAGCCGCAGGATGATTTCCTCGAAGGCGACTTTTGGACAGCGACTGGCCTTGTTCGCACCAATTTTTCTGCCTGATCGATTTATGAACGCAGCAAGTATGCTTGCCTTCACCGAAGGAATCCGGACTACAATCGAACTAAGGAGGTACCCGATGCCTTTTTGCCCGAACTGTAAGTGCGAATATCGGCCTGGATTCGTGCAATGCAGCGATTGTGATGTGGAGCTCGTTGAAACCCTGTCCGAAGAAAATGAGCAACTCAATCGCGGCAAACTAGACCTAGTCATGTTGGCGTCGTTTCCAGGTCCCGTGGAAGGCCAAATGTTTCAGGAGTTGCTGGAATCGAATGGCATTGATTCAATGCTGCAAAGTGATTTTAGTGCGGGTGCCGGGCCTTTCACGGCCAGTCCGAACGCCGTCCTCGTCCAAGAGGTCGATTTTGCAAAGGGTCTCGAACTTTATCAGCAATGTATTGGGGGAGATCAGCCCGAAATCCAGGATATCAGCACCGAGGATCAGGACGAAAACGCCTGAATTTGTTGTCGGCCCTGCTGATTTCTCAGATGGCGACTTCGGGATAGTGTTGTCAGTCCAGGTCGGTGGGGGCTGTGGGGCTGAGAGGTGACGTTCAGACAGGAATTTCGCCAGCGAGGGGCAGCGTACTTACTACCGAAAGTTCTCCACCAGCATCAGGTCGCTACCGATCTCATCGAATTGGGAGTACAGAATGGTCCGGCCGTCGGGGGAAACCGCCGGCATGCTGTAGACTTGCCGGTCGATGGTCCGGATCTTTCTGGTCTTCGCGGTGGCAAATTCGTAAAGGCTCAGGTCCGTGTGTCCCTTGTCGTCAGGCACAGTGAAGAAGTAGATCCCGTTTTTGCCCAGTGTCCAGAACGCCAAAGGGTGCACCGCATCGAGGATCTTTATTCCCTCGCCTCCCCCGACAGGCATTTTCCACACGCTCTGCGGCCCAGGCCATCCTTTGCTGTAGTAAAGCCATTTCCCATCCGGCGATTCGTGCGGCAGGTCGGCTCCCTCGTCTTTGCTGATCTCGACCGCCCCTCCCCCCTTGAAGGGGATCTTCCACAGCCCATGTCCCTTGACATAGAGCCACTGGCCGTCGCGAGACCAATACGGCCAATTGTCGTCAACTGAGTGCGCCGGCATGCGCCGGAGAGCACCCGTGTCCACATCGATCACATAGATACCAGTTTCCCCCCGCGGAGATGCCTGGAAGGCGATATTCTGGCTATCCGGCGACCATTGTGGCGCAAAGACCTCTCCTAAGGAAGTTAGTTTCACCTGGTTCGACCCATCGCTGTCACACACCCAGATTTCGGTAGCCCCTGACCGGTCCGACACAAAGGCAATTCTCTTTCCATCGGGTGAATACGCCGGTTCTCTTTCCTGCTGCGTAGAGTAGATAAACTGAACCGGGTTAGGCTGCGTCTGGTCTGGTTCGCCCAAGTCAACACGCCAGATGTTGACGTCATACCTTTCCACCTCATAGGCGAGCCGCCTCCCCTGCCGCGAAATCGCCGGTCTCCCAGCCTGGTTTGTTGCGAAGGCGAGTTTCTGGGGCTTCGCAGGCTTCGAGACCGCCATTCGCCAAAGCCCGGAACTCATTCCCAACCGGGAGAAAACGATCTCCTTTCCATCCGGCGTCCACGCCGGGCTTGAAGCCCAATAACCGGAGCACAGTAGTATGGGTTGCCCGATGGGTTTGAGGTCCTCAGAGAGATCGACCAGATACAAATCACTCGATCGGGTCCACCGGGAAAAAGCCAGCGTGTGCCCGTCCGGGGAAAAGGCAGGCCCCCAATCACCTTCGCCGCTTTCCGGTGGAGAGGTGAGTCTTCTCTTCTCACCTGTTTCGACCGACAAGAGAAACAAGCCCCGCTGTTTGTTGGGTCTGTCACAATCAATTATGGCCAGCCAACGGGAGTCCGGGGACCAGTTGACAAGCGATCCAAGACCACCATAGGGATCCGTGTAATTGGTCTCGGTCAGTTTTCGCTCCGGGCCGGGGATCGGTGGAATCAACATTATGGCAACCTTACCTCCAGGCAGATCGCGGCAGAATGCGATCCAACGGCCGTCCGGAGACCATGCGGAACTGTAGTCATTGGCGGGATTTGAAGTAAGCTGCAGCTTAGTTTCAGTGCCGATGACTTTGGTCCAGATATCGTAATTGTCCTGCTTTTCGCCATTCCAGGAGAAAGCCACCTGGCTGCCGTCAGGTGAAAATGAGGGATAAGTCTCGCTGCCGGCATAACTAGTGAGCGGAACTGCCGTCAGCAGGACCTCCTCCGGCGGCGGCTGTGAGCGGCCAAACCAGAGCCAGCCAGCGACAGCCAGGACCACGCCTGCGAAAAATACGAGCGCAAGTGCTATGAAAGAGCGGCGATTCTTGAGGGTTGGAGTCGTAGGTGACAGAACACCGGAATCCGACTCCTCTTTGAGTTCCTGCAGTGTAACCTTCAGATCGGTCATATTCTGCCAGCGGCGTTCCCGATCCTTGCGCAGACAGCGACTGATGAGTCGCTCCAACTCCTTCGGCAGCGCTTCGACAACCTGGCTCGCCGGCTTCGGATCCTCCTTCAGAATGGCCGCCATAGTAGAAGCTTTCGAATCCCCCTGGAAGGGTCGCCTGCCGGTCACCATCTCATACAATACCGACCCGAAACTGAAGATATCCGACCGTGTATCCAGCTTCCTGCCCTCTGCCTGCTCCGGGGACATGTAAGCCACAGTGCCCACAATCTTGCCTTCATCGGTGGTGGGGTTGACCGTCAGGGTGGCGGCGTTTTCTCCCGATAGAAGAGTTTCGGTCAGCTTGGCCAGCCCGAAGTCCAGCACCTTCACACGCCCCTGATCACTGACCATGATGTTCGAGGGCTTTATGTCGCGGTGGATGATCCCGATCGAATGCGCGGCCGCCAGCGCATCGGCGATATCCATGCCGATTTTGATAGCTTCGTTGATGCGCATCCCCTTGCGCGGAATCAGCTGATCCAGCGTCTTGCCCTGGATGTACTCCATCGCGATGAAGTCCAAACCGCGATCGGAAGCGATGTCGTGAATCGTGATGATGCCGGGATGATTCAGTGCCGAGGCGGCCTTGGCTTCCTGCACGAACCGCTGTTTTCTCTCCGGGTCCGTGACCTTTTCAGGCGGGAGCATCTTCAGCGCAACAAACCGGTCCAGATGGAGGTCCTGTGCCTTGTAGACAACCCCCATGCCACCTTCGCCCAGTTTCTTCAGGATTCGATAATGCCCGAGCGTCTGGTCGATCATGAGGAATGAATCCTACAATCGAGGTGTGAAGTCCAAGACAGCGGCGCGATTCAGTAATGCAGAGTCATGTGCAGACCACAAAAGACTGCTCATTGGTTCCACCGACGAATCGTCAACTCCAATTCGAACCGACCCGAGTTACTGCAATTATAGTCCGCTGATACTGCCGCGGGTAGCCTGAATCTGCACCACTAGAGATCTGCCGTTACAGGCTCGGCGTGCTGGGGCGGGATCCCGTTACGACTTCGTGCCAGTCCGCGGCGTTGGCGCGGCGCTCGATCCGGCGCGCACTTCATCGTGCACCCGAGCACGATGTGCTCGGGGCTGGACAGCCGGGCCGCACGAACCCCTCGGGCAGACCCTCATACAGCGGACGTTTAGGCCACGGACTTGGTTTGCGCAGTAAGGGACGGCCCTGAACGAATTCCGGTTCGCCGTCAATCGATCGCGCAGCACTGTCGCGCCGGAAGTCACCGGCGTTCCAGGCCTGCTTGATAACGCAACGCTGTCGTTAACTGGACCGATAGGCATTGTCGCACTGGCGGCGACGTATATCCCCGCCGGCAAAGCTACGAATGTGGATCCCGTAGAGGCGCTGGGTGCGAGTAGTGGCGGCGGTCCGGGCAACGGCCCGCTTGAGCGCGTGTGTTACCGGTGCTTCGCATACGGACGCGTACTGGCAATGCGGGGCGATGCAATCAAGATGGCCTGAGTTGCCGACATTATAATCGGCTGACGCGCGATTGTGCAGCGTGATAAGGCAAGAATAAAATCCTAGAGCATTTCACAATCCTCCAAGAACAAGAGGACAGTCCGCTTCCTGTTACCTGGACGCTTTCTCTGTGACTCTGCGTGTTTCTGTGTTCGATGTTTTCCCTACGGATACAACAGGTGCTTGCGGCGGATGGTGTCGTATTCCTTCAGGTCTGCAGCCTGAGCTTTCAGGAACGCCTCCGGAGTATCGCCGCGGTCCATGGCAAGACGAAATGCATCCGATCCCGACAAGCGGTCGATCGAATTCCGCCACTCGAACTTGGCCGGATGGAGCGCCTTGATAGTTCGGATGAGGTGCATCCCCGTGCGCACAGGTTCGAAAATGTCCCGGTCCATGACGATGACCTGAACACCCTGGCACACCTGTCCCTGATATTTCGAGAAGGTGGGCGTGAAACCCGCAGGCCGGAAAACCACACCGGGCAGTTTCAGCTTGGCCAGCTCTTCGGCAAGCTTGAAGGCGTCGATATACGGCGCGCCGATCAGCTCGAAAGGCATGGTCGTGCCGCGCCCTTCGGAAACATTTGTTCCCTCCACGAGGCAGGTTCCCGGATACGCGATGGCGCATGAAAGCGACGGAATATTCGGGGAAGGCAGAACCCAGGGGAGGCCGGTCTGGTCGTACCACATGGAACGCTTCCAGTTTTTCATTCTTACGACCTTGAGGTCCGCCTTCTTTGCCAGACGGTCGTTGTGGAATCCAGCCAGCTCGCCGAGCGTCATCCCGAACCGGATCGGGATGGGATAGGCACCGACAAAGGACTTGAACTTCATATCGAGAACCGGACCTTCGAGGCGGGTGTCGGCCAGAACGTTCGGGCGATCCAGAACGATATAGGGAATGCCCTTTTCTGCCGCTGCTTCCAATCCCTCACCCATGGTGGATATGAACGTGTAAAACCGCACCCCGGCGTCCTGGATGTCGTAGATCAGGACGTCTACATCTTTGAGCATCTCGGGAGTGGGCCGCTGGATATTCCCGTAGATGCTGTAAACGGGAATCCCGGTTCGTTCGTCGACTTTCGTGACGACGTTGTCGCCGGCTTCGATAAACCCACGGATACCGTGCTCCGGGGCAAAAAGGGCCGTGAGCCTGGCGCCCGGCACCTTCGCGATCAGGTCGATTGCGTGGACCCCACGGCGATCCATGCCGCTGTGATTCGTAATCAGCCCGACCCGTTTTCCAGCGATCAGGGATTGTTGTTCCGTGACGAGCACCTCGAGCCCCGGAACAACGGGGCCGGGCGGGGCTGAAGAAGCCTGAAAAGAAAATAGCAACCAGGATATTACGGCGACACCTGCAGATTTCCTTCGCATCTTCCCTCCTCGGCATTGGGTGCTCTACCATCAAATTCTGTTCCGGTATCCATCATCCCGGGTTCTTCCCGTCCAGGGTTGCGCGCGTAACGGCCGCGCTCACATTCGTCGGCGGTTCCAGGCAAAATCCGAGCCGGCAGCGTCTTCGGGCCTGGGTGCCGCGGAGATTGGCCGGCTCGATTCGCGGCTTGGGGACGCTCCCGGTAACCACTCACTCCGGTGCCGCCATAAGATCCACGTAGCCGTGTTGGGCCAGCATCCTGTAATAGCCAACAAAATCGAAATCCATCGGCCCCTGGTCCAGTTCGATCAGTCGAATCACCTCGGCGGCGGTCCGTTTGCCATCGGCCCAGTAGAGAAGTCGCAGCGGCGCAGGCTGCGCGGCGAAACCGGGAAAGCCCTGGCGCTGATCGAGTGGGAGGTCGTCCAGAGTGATCGGGCCAAACTTTTTCCGTTTCACGATGAACGAAGCAGCCTCTGCGCGACGGGGATCCGCCGGAGGGGCAGCCGCCTCCACGGGCACGGAGAGTTTCAGCTCGCCGGCACGCTGATTGGCCGTCTGCTGCAATCGCTCGGATTGTTCGTCAGCGAAGTGCCGAATGCTCTTCAAGGAAGGTTCCAGCACGGCTCGGGTTTTCTCGCGGTTTTCGGGCGCGACCAGCCGCAGAAGGGAAAGGATCGCCCCTTCGTCGCAGTCGGCGTTGTACTTGATCCTGGCAAGTCCCCAATAAAGCTCGCGGCCCAGCATCTGGCCATTCTGCGCTGCCATCAGCTGGTTCAGGTACGGCATCGCCGTGCGAAGCGCATTATCGTAGCTCCGATCCAGCGTGATGCTGATGAGCCAGGGAATATCCGCTTCGCCCGCCGATGCCAGATAGTAAAGGTAAGCACCAACCAGCGCGCTGAGATCCCGCAACGAGCGGGGATCAACCCGGTTCAGCGTGTCCTCACTGTTGTGATGCACCGGTACCGCCCCGCTGCTGCCGCGTGCCGCTATGGTCGGAACGCCAATCATCGGCTCGCTCGGGTATGTGTCCGCTGTTGGACTGTAAGGAGCCAGCAGCGGCATTCGGTTGCGCCCGCCGGTAGAGGAGTAGTACGTTTCGGCTACCCGCATTATCAGAGCATCATGGTACGAACGTGTCACATCGGGAGTCCTGCCGAATGAGTAGGCTCCCAGAACGTCGTAATCTCCCGCAGCCACATCCATATGGATGGCGCCTACCGTCCGCTTCATGCGATCCATGTGCGTGGCTATGTAGTGCGAGGAGCCATAGTCCTCGGGGAACGTCAGAATCCGGATGCTGCGCCTCGGCCGCGGCAGGTTGCCTGCCTCGATGGCGCGTCGTATCGCAGCGACAGCCTGGAGCATCCCGGCCTGCCCCGTCGAATTGTCCTGTGCTCCAAGCTCGAAGCCGTGGCCGAGCGTCAGGACCTCCTCGTCGGAAACACCGCCCGGTATCACGCCGGTGGCATAGGAATACGATCCGGCATAGTACCGGGTTTCGGCAATGGCTTTGACGCGAACCTTGATCCCGCGCCGGAGCAGGCTTCGTAAGGACTCGCCCTGCCTGGGCGTGATCGAAAAACCAACCGCCGGGGTGGAGGTTTTGGTGAAGCCCCATCCATGATCTCCCCAGGCATTCACCCAATAGTGCCCATCGCGCAGGTCCCTGTTTTCAGAGTAGTCGCTGATGATTCCAGCGGCTCCCATTTTGTGCAGCGCCGCCTTAAGCGCACCCCGCTCCGACAGCCCCGCGGGAACTTCGACCAGAATCATCTTCCCTTTCACATCGAGTCCCTTGAGGTCTTGAACACGCGTGGCGTTGAGTTCCATCACTTCGGCGATGACTCCGCCGGGGGGTGTGGACCCGCTCCATTGAATCAGGGAAGCGGATTCCTGGCTGTAGTCGCACAATACCCCCATTCCGGGCGGCGGTGTCGGTTCCACCAATTCCAGGGTCGCCTTTTTCACATCCCAGGCCAACGGCATGGTCCACCAGCCGAACTGGCTGACGCCATCGGCGGGAGCCGAGAGGAACTCGACGTCGCGAAGCCCGAGGTCCGTCATCTTTTTTTGCAGGAACCGGGCGCTCTGTTCGTATCGGGAAAAGTCCCCCCAGCGATCGATCGAGTGCAACTGGGCTACCAGGTCCATCGCCTCGCTGGCACTCACATGCGCCCTGATTTCCTGAACAATTTTCTGCAGCTGAGGATCGGGCCTGACAGTCTGAGCCGGAGACAGCAGCGCAACGAATAACAGGCAGGCACAAAGACGTACGATTTTCACAGACACTCCCATCTCCGCGCCTCAGTGCGCCGGCGCGAATATCACTATCCAGGCCAGACCTGCGCAAAAATCCGCAGAAAGTTATCTCCGAGAATTTTACGAATGGCCGCGTCCTTATATCCCCGCCGCTCCAGCCGGGAGATCAGATTGGTTACTTCGGCATAATCGGAGAATCCGCTGATGTTGCGCCGGGGTGACCTGATATCTGCGGTGACGTGCTGGTCGTAGGATTCCGAGGGATCGCGCAGGACCAGGTCGCCCCACGGAGTGCGCTCGGGATCCGGGTATGTCCCGATCGACATGTCGGTGCTGATCCCGATGTTTTCCACATTGCCCAGGAGTCCGGCTACATGATCGATCAGGTCAATGAATTCCTCGAGTGTCGGCCAGTGTGGCCGGTCGGGGTGCATCACCATCGGTCCCCAGGAGACGAGTCCGATTACGCCGCCCCGCGCGGCACAAGCCTTGATCTGTTCGTCATCGATGTTCCTCGGATTCGGAACGATGGCGCTCGGGTTCGAATGGCTGAACACACAGGGATGTCGGCTTCGATCAATGATCTCCAGCGTCGACTTCTTCCCCACGTGACTGCAGTCGAGTACGATGCCGACACGATTGCTCTCATCGACGACGAGCTGGCCGGTGCGCGTAAGTCCGCTGGACGTGCGATCGAGACACCCGTCACAGAGGTGGTTGGTGCGATTATGGGACGGCACCATCATGCGCAGTCCCAGCCGCTGTAACGCCTCGATCCGGTGCAGCTTTTCCCCGATCCAGTCGCCATCCTGAGCCGTAAGGATGAGGGCGGCGGCGCTATCCTGTTTTGCCCTGAGAACGTCATGCACGGTACAGGCGACGGAGAGATTGGGATTCCCGCGCGTAATCAGATACCAGGTCATCATTCGTTCGAGCGCCACGTCGATACTTGCGTTGGGCGCCCACGCAGTGACTGCATAGGCGGTGACACCGTGTCGGTGCGCGTTGGCCAGATCGGCGTCCGGCCAGATCTGCATACACGAATCCACGAAGGTGTATGGGTGGTTGGCCTCGAGGATGGAATGGACACCCCCGTTGAGACGATCAGCCCCGCTGTGGGATCCCAGGGTATGCCGGTGCGACGCTGTGGTCGCCGCCGCCCCCGTGAATGCCATATTGGCGAGAAAATGCCGGCGACTCGTCGTCATGGCTTCTCCGGTGAATTGGACATAAATTGATATCTATCCCGAATGGTCCGAATCTCGAATCCTAGGAGTGATGTTTTGCATGGCGGCGAATGCGGCGCCATAGAGAGCGGCGGCGCCGCCCAGACGCGAGATTTCGAACCGCACGTGCTTGAATGAGATCGGCTGCGCCCATTTTCCGGCTTCGTGCCTTATGGCCTCCAAAAACTGCGTCGCCGGCCCGAACACCCCGCCGCCGAAGACGATCACCTCGGGATTGAGGATGCTGATAAGGTTGGCCGAGCCCATCCCCCACAGTTCGACGCAATCCGTGAGCACGCTTCGCGCAATCGGATCCTCAGACTCGTAAGCCCGGAAAACATCGTGGGCGCGAATTTGGCCCTGTACCAGAATCCCCGCGTACGAGGGATTGGCAGCGATCCGCTCATTGGCCATTCGGGAGATTCCGTCGCCTGAGGCATGGTATTCAAAGCAGCCCACCGGCGAATAATGGGGAAGGAACGGCCGGCACAAAGCCAGCCAGCCGATCGAACCGGCGATATCCAGGGCACCGCGAAGCACCCTGCCGTCCGCGATCACGCCCGCGCCGATGCCGGTGCCGATGGTGAGGAAAACGGCGTTTCTACACCCTTGCGCCGCACCCTGCCAGACCTCTCCAAGGATGCAGCAGGCGCGATCGCTCTCGATAAAGACCGGTATGCTTCCGCCGGACAGATCCGACAGTTCCTTGTGAAGAGGGTATTGTTCCCATCCCGGGATGTTGGGAGCCCACACCGTGCCGTTCTCCGGCCGAAAGATTCCGGGCACGGCTATTCCGATTGCATCGATTCGTTGCCCTCGTCTCCCACTCATGTGCTGCAGCCTGCTGCATTCCTGCAGGATCTTCTCCCCAACCTCCTCCCCCTTGCGTCCCTCCAGGGGAACCGCGGTTGTGTGTTCCGGGCCCCTCATGGGATCGAACAGGGCTGTGGCCAGCTTAGTACCTCCCAAGTCCGCCGCAATGACCGCCATGTTCCACCTTCTATCTGAACGCAGGGGCGCAAAGAGCGAGGAAATGACGCTACAGAGACTTCACATTCGTCTGGCGCTGATAGGGATCCCGCATGAGCGCCACAGCGTATTTGAACCTGGAGAGGCATCCCCTCATGAGGGCCAGGCTGCGGTAGTAATCGTTGTACCGGAAAAAGCCGGTCTGTCCTCGCCACATCGGGAACGCATCACAGGCCTCCATCCACTTTTCGAAAACCGGGCTGATGTCGAGGTAGACCTCCGGCTGGAAATTTGTGATGTCCTCCCAGTTCTCGGCGTAATAGAGCTTCCCCACGGTATGGGCGTCCAGCTTCCTCTGAAGGGTGGCCAGATCGGCATAGAAAATGGCGTCGTTTACGAGCATATGGCAGTGGAGGTGGTCCTTGTGCCATGTGCCGCTCCAGTGCGTAACGACGATGGCGGGCTTGTGTTTACGGATCTGGTCACAAACCTCCAGCGTGATCGCTTCATCAGCAGGGATCTCTGCATCGGGATAGGTCAGCAGGTCGTACTCGGCACCCAGGATTTTGGCGGCTTGCGCCATGGCTGCCTTCTGCAGGTCGCCATACTCTTTGACCGGTATATTCCTGGGCGCGCCCTTCTCGCCCAGCGAAAGGCTGAGAAAAACACCGCTGCCGCCGTCGTGGATGTGCTGGGCAACCGTTGCGCCCATAGTGAACAGCGCATCGCCAGGGTGGGCCACGATAGCCATTATTTTGCTCATGCCGACCTCGCGAAATTATTCAAAATCCAGCGCCGCAGGGATCCGCAGGTCCCATCCGCCGGATGGGACCTGCATGCATACATCAGTGGAAGTGCAATCCGGACAAGTCTGTCCTTGCCCGGCCGCCATTTTAGAAATCAAGCCTCAAGGCAAACTGCAATTCCCTCGGCCTGGGAAGAAAAGCCGTCGCTGTGACCACACCGAACGTCGCGGTGCCGATGGTGCGGCCGGGCGCATCGAAGGTAGGCGTGTTTGTCAGGTTGAAGGCTTCGGCCCGGAACTGCAGCCGGTATTTTTCGGTGATCGAAAAGGTCTTCGAAATGGAGGCATCGATGCTGAAGAGCCCGTCGCTGGAAACGTCCGGCAGGGTTCGGGAAACATTGCCGTAGGTATAGGGAGCCGGTTGCGCGAATGCGCTGATATCGAACCACCGATCGATGGTTGGATTGTCCAGTTCGGCTGTCTTGCCTGGAACGACGTTCGGACGGCTGCCGCCCCCCGCCACCGTCGCGGCGAGGGAGATGGGCCTCCCGGACTCCAGCGTCGTGATGCCGTTCATCCGCCACCCACCCAACACTGTTTTCAGGAACGGATTGCCGCCACCCTGGTAGGGAATATCCCAGGTTGCGGCAAGGGACAGTCTCTGCGGAAAGTCCTGGTCGCTCCGGGAGCGTTCCGCTCGCAGATTGTTCCAATTCTGCACGGCTCCGACGGTGACCGATCCCGCGGGGGCTCCGCCACCTGCCACCCTGCCGTCGTCGATCATCTTTGAGTTGGTGTAGGCCATCATCACGGACAATCCATCGGAGAGCCGCTTTTCGACTTTCACGGCCAGGCCGTGATAAATCGAGTTGCCCCAGAATGCGTAGACCCCGTCCACGGTCGTAAATTGCGGGAAAGGCAACAACGTCTGCGCCAGCGTGGTGGTCTTGCCGCTCAAAGGTCCGCTCGTGATGATTCCGTAGAAAGGATTGGCCACCGAGCCGGCGAGCTTGGTTCCCAGGGCGAAATTCTCCGGCGACAGGTAATTCAGCGACAGGGGTCTCATCATCCGTGTACCCTTGTTGGCGATCCAGGCTGCCTCCAGGAGCCAATTGGCGAGCGGCTCGTACTGAACCGTCAGATTCCACTGCTGTGCGTAACCGCGCCTGACATCCCGCAATACGCCGGATACGCTCGTGCCGATCCCCGTCAGAGCTCCCTTGCTGCTTCCCGTCGGTCTCAGCGCGCCGTTGGGGAAGGGATTGCTCAGGGTATCCTTGGGGGTCAACCCTCCGTCGATGGAGCTGGTCATGGTGGAACTCAGGGTGAAGCCCGTGGCCGGGTACGACGTTCCGGTCGTCGGAATATAGACGAGGCCGTAACCTCCGCGCACGACCACCTTCTGAGATAGCTGATACGCAAACCCGAAACGGGGAGCGAAATTCCTGTTGCTGACCTCCGCTATATTCCTCGAAAGGTCGACGCCCGGATACTTGAGTCCCCCGCGCAAGGACATTCCCGGAACACTCAGCGGTGACTGCATGTTCGGATCGAAGTTACTCAACACATCATAGCGATCACGGACGGCGCCTTCGCGTTCCCAGCGGACACCTATGTTCAGGGTCAGCCGGGAGGTCACTTTCCAGTCGTCCTGGACGAAGGTCGCGTTGTAATGCAGGCTCCTGGTTTCATCCGTGTACCATGGGATCGATCCGCTCGATGGATACCCGAGCAGGAAGGATGCGAAGCCGTAGCCGGCCGAAGCGCTCGCCACCAGAGGATTAGGCCCTTGTGTGAATCCCCGCGTGAAAGCGTAATCCCCTGAGGACCCGTTCCAGTTGTTTCTCCTGTAAAGGCGATGGTCATAGCCGAATTTGATGCTGTGCTTCTGGTAGGCTTTCGTGAATGCAACGCTGCCCGTGCCTGTGGCAGAGGGGTTGCCGGCCGCCAGGGGTCTGCCGAAGGTATCCATATCTGCGACGGTGAATCCGGGGAAACCGTCCTTGTTCTTCTGCCGGTTACTTTCGAAACTCGCCGGCATGCCGATCGAAGTCACGTCGAAATCACCCCCGGGCACTGTCCAATGCTCGTTCTCGGAGCTGAACCCGGCTCTGGCATCGACGAAAAATGTCGACGACAGCGCATCCGTATAGTGCAGGGATACGTTGTGGCGCGGAATGAAGATGGTGCGGCCGTCCAGGGCCGCAATATTGTTGTAAGCGTTGGGAAACCCCCAGTTGATTTTTTCCCAGATGTATCTCACGGCGATAATTCGGGAAGGCGTCAGGTTGTAGTCGAGTCTCAGATTGACATGGTTCTTATCAATCGGTGCCGGCGACGTCGAGAAGTAATTCTGCGCGCCGGTGTTCGCCAGCCCCGGGAGATTGGGGAGCGGAATGTACCTCATGACACTCTTCGACACGGGATTGATGCGACTGTCAGGAATTCTATTATCTGGAAATGCGGTCCGAATATAGCTTCCGGGCTTGGCCGGATCGGGAACTGTAGTCAATGGGTCATAGATAGTGATCGGGACGCCGGTTGCTGTGCGTGTCTGGGAGAAATCCCCATTGCGTTGCAGTTCCGTGGGAACAGTGAGGGTTGACTGGGACTGTCGGCGCTCCCGATACCCGTCATAGCCACCGAAGAAAAAGAGCTTGTTCTTGATTACCGGGCCGCCCAGGCTGGCGCCGAACTGGTTCCAGCGAAGCGTGGACCGGGGCCGCTTCGCCTTGTTGGCAAAAAATTCGTTCGCATTCAATTTGTCGTTGCGGATGTATTCGAAAGCGCTGCCGTGGAAATCGTTGCTTCCCGACTTTGTGATGATGCTGACGATCCCCCCCGCAGTCCTTCCGAATTCAGCGGCCATCGCGTTGGTAATGACCTTGAATTCCTTGGTACCCTCTACCGACGGAACGACAATGGCGCCTCCATCGGTCATTTTCTCGTTGGCAATGCCGTCCACCAGCGTGCTGTTGGAGCGGTAATCTCCTCCGCCGATACTCACAGCCGAGGTGCGCCAGGTGGACAGGGTCGGTCCGCCGAAATAGCCGATGCCGCGCACGGTTGGAACCAGATTCGCCAGCCCCATCGGATTGCGGCCATACAGGGGCAGAGCGGCGATCTTCTGCTCCTCCATGACCGATCCAAGGGTCGAAGTGACCGGATCAAGCAGTGGCGTGCCGGAAAACACCTCCACCGTGTCCGCGATTTGACCCACCTGCATCTGAACCGGGACGCCCAGTGATCGATCCGCTTCCACGAGGATGCCGGCTCGGCGGAAGGTTCGGAAGCCCGTCAGGGAGGCTTCAAGACTGTAGGTTCCCAGGGGCACCAGCAGGAATTGGTAGTTGCCGGACTCGTCGCTGACGGCCGTCCGCACCACTCCCGTGTCCAGATTGGTCAGCCGGATATCGGCTCCCGGGACGACCGCTCCGGTGGCATCCTTCACATTGCCGGTCACGGTGCCGGTGAGTACTTGCGCGTGCGCGATTGAAGCGAAAAAGGCAATGAGTACGAGACCGACCGCAATTTTATGAAGTCCATGCTGTCTCATTCGCTAGTCCTCCAAATTCGGCATGTTCGCGTTGCTTATTCGTACAACAGATATTTGGCACGAATCCTCATGAATTCGTCCAATTGGCTCTTCATTGCGGCAAGGATCTCGCGCCCGGATTCCCCGCGCTTGAGACGAGCGGCCGCCTCGTCGCTCCCCAGCAGTCGCATTACGGTCTCCAGCTGAAACTTTTCCGGATGAAACTTGAGCACGGCGGCCAACAGTTCCAATCCCGTGAGGACCGGGTCAAACGCTTCCCGGTTGGTCAGCAGAATGTCCACACCTTCGCAGACCTCCCCTTTATATACGGATGCCTGCGGACGGAACCGCCTCGTCTGGAATCTCACCCCGGGCAGGCGGAGGCCGTTGAGATGAGCGGCCATCTCTCTGGCCCGAAACCATGGAGCTCCCACGACCTGAAAGGGTGTATCGGTACCCCGGCCGACGGATATCTGAGGCGATTCGAGCAGGCACACACCCGGATACAGGGCCGCCTGGGTGAGATTGCGAATGTTCGGGGACGGATTCATCCACTCCAGCCCGGTCTCGTCGTACCACATCGCGCGCCTCCAGCCTTCCATCTGGATTACCCGCACGTCCGCACCGAGCCGTCGTTCGCCATTGAACATCAGGGCCAGCTCTCCGGCTGTCATGCCGTGGCGCACGGGCATGCGCATGTATCCCACAAAGGAAACATGCTTTTCGTCCAGGAGCGGGCCGGCCACGTCGACGCCGTTGATGAAGTTCGGCCCATCGAGAACGTAAATGGGAATCCCCTGCCGTGCCGCCGCCTCGATGCAGTAGCCCAACAAAGTGATGCGGGTGAGAAAACGGGCTCCGAACTGAGGGAGGTCATACACGAGGGCATCCAATTCCTTCAGCGTCTCCGCCGTTGGATGATGACGTCCGGTCTGGTAGAGGCTGTAAATCGGGACGCCCGTGATGCGGTCCACGCTGTCCTCCACCTGGCCTTCCCGATCGGCCGAAAGGCCATGCTCGGGTGCGAGTATCGCCACCAGTTTCAGGTTCGGCGCCTTTGCGAACACGTCGATTGCGCGTCGACGGTCCCGCGTGACCGCAGTGTCGGCAGTCAGGAGTCCCACCCGTTTGCCCTGCAGAGGAGCAAAGTTCTTCTCGACGAGAACTTCGAGCCCGGTCTTCACGTCGTTGGCGGGGGTAAGGGACTGGTAGGAGACGAGGCAAGAGTAAAGGAATAATGGAATGATCAGGGGCGACATAATCCAGTCAACTCCTACTAATCAATTCCTGTCAATCGATCTTACCGACCAACTCCTGCCGACAGCGTCGGTGATCAACTTCTACTTCGTCCGGGGATGACGTTCCTCGCCGTCAGGTCCAGGACAACCCGGTGACGGTCCCCCCGCATTACCGAAAGGACTAATTCCATAGGGGATCCGGATTCGAGCAGGGTCAGACGGCGACTCTCAAGTGCCGGGGCACCCGCTACCGTCTTCAGAATTTGAGCCTGGTTCTTGTCCAAAGCGATCGCTGTGTGCGTTTCATGGGCGCGCGCGGGAATCAGGCCGTAGTTTTGGACAAGCACGGAATAGAGGGATTTCTCATTTCGGAAATCCCTTAACTCCAGCCCAGGCGCCATGTCCAAAGGAATATGCGCGGTCTGAATTCCCATCGGCTCCGCATCCGCCAGCCGTAACCTGGTGAGGCGGAATAGCGGCGCCCCTTGCCGCATTCCCATGCTTTCGGCAAGCTCTGGTTCTGCCCTGATGACCGATTGTTCGAGGACTTTCGAATTTGGCCGCATTCCGCGACCTTCCATCTGAACGGTGAAACTGTCCAGATTGGAAGGTCCGAAATCCACCGGAGAACCCGCGACGAAGGTCCCTCGACCCTGGATGCGGACAATGTATCCTTCACGCTCCATCTCACCGAGAGCCTGGCGAACGGTGGCCATGCTGACACCGTACTGTTTGGCCAGCATGATCTCAGCAAGCAGTTTCTCCTTCGGCTTCAAACGTCCATCACCGATCGACTCCAGAAGAATGCACTTGAGCTGGTGGTACAGAGGCGTCGGCTTATTTCTGTCGACCGTTTGAAATTTCATCGCGCGAGAGGACCGATTTTTAGATTAGATGCTAAAGACCGGATGACCGGCCTTCATAATCCATGAGTTGGCGTCTGCCGTCAAGGAAAAGATGGAGCAAGACAACTTAGGACACCCCAGAAAGTAGGGGGAATTGCCAGTGCAACCGCCACATCTCCGATCATATCTGCTTGACGCTGTATCGCCGCAAAGATTATAAAGACCTGGTAACCTGTCTTTATGAATAGTCCGCGGGCCCGTCGAGATCGGCCCTGATGAACAGGCTCCCGGGGCAATGAAGCTTTCCGCGTCCGGCATCAAGGAAGGTGGGGGACCCGCGCCGAATCGCGCAGGGCCGGGAGGCGGACCTGGCGGCGTTTCGCAGAACGCGAAGCAATTACCCGCCTTACGAATAGCGCCATTCCCCCGGTCAGCTGGGTGGCTCCGGGAGGTCTGATGAAATCCATGTTCTGGTTGTTGAGCTTGGGTGTGGGCCTAGGATTGACCCTGGCTGCGTTTTCGTGCCACCCAACCAATGGATTTTGTTCATTGCAGGTATTGGCTCGATGGATCTCATCATGAAGTGAAACGCACATATTGGAGGATGCTATGTCAGCGGATGCGTATCTGGACAACGCGCGGGAAATCCTGAACGAAATACAATCCAAACAAAAACAGGCGATCCAGGCAGCCGGAGAGAAGATGGCCGCGTCCATCGCCGGCGGTGGACGCGTGTATGTGTTCGGAAGCGGGCACAGTGTCATTCCTGTGATGGACATTTATCCACGCTACGGAAGCTTTGTTGGGTTCTTCCCGCTCTATGACCCGCGTCTGATGTGGAACAACGTCATCGGACCGGGCGGCGCTCGTGAACTTCTCTGGCTGGAGCGGAAGGAAGGATATGCCAAAGTGTTTCTTCAGAGCTATCCTCTGGAACCTCGGGATTGCATGCTCGTGTTTTCCCACGGCGGGATGAACGCCGCACCCATCGACGTGGCGCTCGAAGCGCGAAGCAAGGGCCTCACCGTTATAACGGTCTCCTCGCACCAGAATGCGAAGCTCGCGAAAGCGACCCATTCAAGCGGGAAAAAGCTCTCCGATGTCGCGCATATTGCGATCGATAACTGCGTTGCTCCGGAAGACGCACTGGTGGATGTCGGTCAGATCGAGCGGGTTGCCGCGGGCTCAACTCTGGCGGGGGTTGCGATCGCCATGTCCCTTGTGGCCGAGACCGCCGCACAACTCGCCCGAAAGGGCGGCGTTCCCCCAACGTTCGTATCTCCCAATGTTCCCGGTGTTCCTCCCGGCCACATGGATCGCGTTTACGAGGCGTTCACCCGTTTTTACTATGCGCGTACCTGGAGGGGTGCTGGAGACTCGACAGCAGAGAAACAATGACACGGATGAACATGGGTCCGCGGCCACGGATCGGCACCAGGTCGTGAGCCCGTGCTCACCCGGCACCAAGGTGTGAAAGCCCCTCATTGAGAAACGTTGAAACCGGGAATACACGTATGGCGGCTGCGACAAATAGCTACCGGGGCCTGCAAACTTCCATTTTTACGGGTGCCTTTGTCTTTGGCATCGTGATGTCGTCGCTTGGGTCGTTGCTCCCGGCGATGTCAGCATTGGTCGGCTTCGAAAAGCTGGATGCCGGCCGGCTGTTCCTGCTGATGAACTTTGGAATGCTGGTGGGTTCCCTCCTTTTCGGCCCAATCTGCGACCGGTTCGGGTTCAGGGCCCTTCTCACCACTAGCCTGATCATGGTGGGGGGTACTTTTGCAACTCTGGCATTGGCTCGTTCGTACGGTGCGATCCTGGGCTCGTTGGCGATACTCGGATTGGGAGGAGGCGCCCTGAACGGAGCGACGAATGCCCTGATCAACGATATCAGCCCCGACCGACGCGCCAGTGCTCTCAACCGTCTGGGCATCTTCTTCGGATGCGGAGCCCTGTTGACTCCTTTTCTGGTTGGCTCTCTGCTGGAGTGGGCAGGACTGCAGAATATCCTGGTATTCCTGGCTTCCCTTACCTTGGCACCTTTAGTGTTGTTTTTCCTGGCTCGTTTTCCGCCCCCCAAGCACCAGGGAGGTATGGCGCCCGGCGCTCTTCGAATAGCCCTCGGCAACCCACTGCTGTTTCTATTTGCCTTTCTCCTCTTTTTTCAAAGCGGCAATGAATTCACAATGGGAGGCTGGATTTCCACGTTTCTGGGGGAGAGGATGGGGTTCGAACCCCGCAATGCGGCCTACGTTCTTGCCGGCTATTGGGGCGCCATTATGGCCGGACGTTGGATCGTCAGCAAAATAGCATCCCGGTTATCCTCCAACTTGCTGGTGACGGGAAGCGCGCTTTTCGCACTGGTCGCCGTCGGGGGACTTATTCTGATCGACAGCCCCCACGTGGCAGCAGTTCTGGTTGCGTGTATCGGTTTGGGCTTTGCCGCCATCTTTCCAACAACCCTTGCTCAGGCGGGGACCGTATTCGCCGAGTTCTCCGGGACCGCTTTCAGCGTCATTTTTGTCGTAGCACTCGCAGGCGGAATGACCGCGCCGTGGCTGGTTGGGCAAATCGCTCAGAACCATGGTGTGGGCAGCGGATTCTGGGTCACGGCGATCAGTTGCGGAGGTATTGTCGCCCTGCAAACCGCCATACGGTTTCTGGGCCGGAACAGGTCTCTATCACAGAGTGAGTAAACGACTGGGTTGTGATCTTTGCCGATGGCGGCGAAAGCTCCTTGAGGAACAGCGGTGTCACCACAGATTGGCGGTCACAGCCAGGTTCTGCCGGTCCTGCAGCCTGATGGCGTTCCTGGTGCAGTGGGCACGGCAGACGCCACAACCGTAGCAGTCGCGGGGCTGGATGAATGCCTTCCGCAGGGCGGCACTGTAGTTGATCGCGCCGAACTGGCACGCCCGCATGCAGGCGCGGCAGCCGTTGCAGGATTCGCCGTCAACCTCCGCCACATATTCGGCCCGGAACATGACGGGCAGCTTGTGGGTCACGGTCATGTGGACCATGAAGGCACGCTGTGGATCGCCTGGGATAGGAATCGGGTCAGGCGGAATCCATCCGTTCTTGACGTGGGACGTACAACGTCATACTATGCCCTGTGATTCGATCGTTCCGATCCAGAGATGCGGAGATCATTTTTCACGGCCGATACTCCAAACGGTTCAACCGCCTTGCTCTGGTTATTGAGAGAAAGCTCGTCCAAATTCACGCCGCTAAGATAATCTCGGATCTTGCTCTTTTTCCCGGCAATCGCCTGGAACCACTGCAGGGCGACCGCGAAGGACAACACAGCATCCGGGTCAACGATCAATTCCGGATCTGCTTCGTGTGGCGTGACGGCGATGCATACGAGGTTGAAATCGCAGATTACCATTAGGAGAAGGGCGTGACGAAGACAGCGAAACAGCGACCGCCAGTGCATCCAGGTGCGATTCTGAAGCTGGATCTGCTCGAACCACTGGGCCTGAGCATCAATCGGCTGGCCAGGGAGCTGCGGGTTCCGGCCAACCGGCTGAGTCAGATTGTGCGAGGCAGGCGAGGAATCACTGCCGACACTTCATTGCGTTTGGCTCGCTACTTCGGATTCTCACCCGAGTACTGGCTCAATATGCAAGCTCACTACGATCTGGAGGTCACCTGTCGCCAGGCGGCTGCGAAGATCGAGAGAGAGATCAAGCCGCGCGCGGCAGCCTAACAGCCCGTGGTAAAAGTATTTGATATAGGATATTTGATATAGATATCGCGCTCCACTTCGACTACACTGCGCACATGGCAGTGGGAAAGCGCAAACGAGAGCCTCAGCAAGGGTCGATCTGGGTGGCGACCCAGGATCTTCCGAGAAGTCCGTCGCCTCCCTTCTATGCGCGGTTGGACCAAGTCCTCGACAAGGCCGGCTTCGACGCCAACGTTGAGCGGTTGTGCGCTCCCTTTTACGCCGACAAGATGGGGCGCCCGAGCTTGCCTCCGGGTCGCTACTTCCGCCTGCTGATGATCGGGTACTTCGAAGGACTCGATTCCGAGCGAGGCATTGCCTGGCGTGCCGCGGACTCGCTCAGCCTTCGTCAGTTCCTGGGGCTGGAGTTGCACGAGGAGCCGCCGGATCACTCGACGATCTCGCGTACGCGGCGTCTGATCGACGTCGAGACCCACCGGGCAGTCTTCACCTGGATGTTGGAACGTCTTGCGGAGGCAGGCCTGGTGAAGGGTAAGACGGTTGGCATCGATGCGACCACGCTGGAAGCGAATGCGGCGCTGCGAAGCATCGTGCGGTGGGACACCGGCGAGAGCTACGAAGCGTTCCTGACCGGACTGGCCACCGCCTCGGGGATCGCCACGCCGACCCGCGCGGACTTGGCCCGACTCGACCGCAAACGGAAGAAGAAGGTGTCCAACCAGGACTGGACGCACCCGCACGACCCGGATGCCCGCATCACGAAGATGAAGGACGGGACCACGCACCTGGCACACAAGGCCGAAAACGCCGTGGACCTCGAGACCGGTGCGGTCGTGGCCGTGACCGTGCAACCCGCGGACGCAGGCGATACCCAGACCATCGAAGAGACGCTCACGACGGCGGCGGAGAAGTCGAGAAGGTTCGCCCGGAGAGTGACGGGATTGAGGAGTTGGTGGCCGACAAGGGGTATCACAGCAACCGGATAGTGCAGGATCTCACGGAGTTGGACATCCGAACGTATATCTCTGAACCCGAGCGAGGTCGCCGGAACTGGAAGAAGAATGAGTCGGCGCGCGATGCGGTGTACGGCAATCGACGCCGGATTCGTGGAGTGCGGGGGCGAGAGCTGCTCCGCCGGCGTGGCGAGTTTCTGGAGAGACCGTTCGCGCATGCCTACGAAACAGGCCGGCTCCGGCGAGTCTACCTGCGCGGGCGCTCGAATATCCTTCTGATTCACACGGCGGCCCTGAATCTTGGGCTGCTGATGCGCACGCTTGTCGGCGTGGGCACGCCGCGAAGCCTCCAGGGGCGGCTCCGGGCTCTCGCCGCGAATCTTTTTGGGCATCTGGAGCAAGTCCTGGGCCGTCTGTACGAGTTGTTGCGTGCGGTCCCTCCTTTTTGGTCGGCTCAGCCGCAGCTGGTCCCGTTATCGCGAAAGTGGGCTTTCACCACGGGCTGCTAAGGGGTTCGCGCAAAAATAGGTTCACATTTTGGCGCGAGCGCCGGACGGGCAGCTGCAAGGCTGCAACTCTGGAGTGCAACTCTAGAGTCAACCTGGGCAGTGGGTGTCCACCAGGGTCAGGGCCGGTTGGGTGGCGCCGGCCCGGTTCTGGGAATCGCGGTTCAAATGCCAGGCGCTACTTGACGAGGCGGCCATCGCCGCATGCATGGTCTACGTGGACCTCAATCCCATCCGGGCCCGGAGGGCAGCAACTCCGGACGAAAGCGAGTTTACCAGCATCCAGGAGCTAGTCCAACGAGACCCATTGCCGTACAGTTAGGACTTCAAACTGTCAACGGACGGTGGGCATACTTGGTGGATACGGCATCCTACATTGGAGGATGGGCGTCACTTCGGCACCTGTGCGACCGAGGCTGTCTGTACGCCAGAATAAGGTGCCAACGAAAGTTGTTCGAGAATGGCCCGCGACGCACCTACCCGGTCGCGTGGGACGCTCGAGGGAGAAATGATCGAGATGACTGACAATTCAGACATATCCGCTGCGCACCCGAAGTGCGACCTGAGCCGCCGCGAGGTTCTCTCCTTCAGTGCGGCGTTCGGCAGTTCATTCCTCGCCGCTCAGGGCTTGCCCGTCGAAGCTGCCGCCGGAACTCACAATTCCGGGCGGAAGAGCGCGGCGAAACGCTACGACATGAAGAAGTCCATCAATCTCTGGGCACTGCCGTACCCACAGAAGATGACTCTCAAGCAGTGTTTCCAGCTCTGCAAAGACGCCGGGTTTGATGGTGTGGAGGTGAATTACGCCCTGGACGGAGACCTGTCACCCGAGGCAAGCGAGGCGCACATCCGGGAGTGCGGCAAGATGGCCCGCGACCTCGGCCTGCAGATCAGCGGCGTCTGCTCCTTCCTCTTCTGGCCTTACTCTTTGACGCATGAGGACCCCGAACGCCGGAAAAAGGGCCTCGACCTCGCAGTCAGAATGGTACATGCCGCGCGGATGCTGGACACAGACAACGTTCTGATCGTCCCGGGTGCGACTTACGTCCCGTGGCTGGAGGACGTGCCTCCCGTGCCTCCCGAGGTCTGCGAGCAGAGGGCCAACGAGGCGATGCGGCGCCTCATCCCCGAGGCCGAGAAGGCCAATGTGTACCTGAATGTGGAAAATATCTTCACCAACGGATTCCTGCACAGCCCGCAGGAAATGAACCGGTTCGTCGACGCCTTTGAATCAGCCAGGGTTCGGGTCCACTTCGACACCGGGAATATCATGCAGTACCATTTCCCTGAGCACTGGATCCCTCTCCTGGGCAGGCGAATCAAGAACGTCCACCTCAAGGAGTCCAGCAAGAAGGTGCACGAGTTCAATCTGAACACCTTCCGACCGTTACTGGACGGGACCACGAACTGGCCGGCAGTGCTCGATGCGCTCGAATCCATCGAATATCGCGGCCACCTTATATTCGAGTACTTCAATCCGTTCCCGCATTATCCCGAAGCGCTTGTCTACCACACTTCGGACGCCCTGGATCGCATGTTGGGGCGAAAAGCCTGAGTAGGTGCCACCCACCGGACGGGAACCCGGCTTTGTGTTCACGCAGCCCTGCTGTTTTCCTTGAGCTTTGCGCTGGCCTCGTCCCCTGCCGTGCCGTTGACGGCGGCGGCGCTCAGCAACGGATGGGACATCAAAAAGAGGGCGGTCAACGGAGAATACGATCCATCCGCCAAACCCTGAAAATCTCCGCACGCGAAGACCACCGCGCCGTTGTCGCCCTGGAACAGGGTCTCCTTCCATGGCAATGCGATCCCAGCGGCTCAGTTCAAGTCGCGATCGCGGAAGTAATCCCTTCGATCTCCAGTGAACCTTCGCGATGTCTCCACCGTATCAAAGATCGTTTCGTGGCATTTACTTCTTTACTTGTCCCGTAACACCGAAGTCATGGCCAGAATACCTGACAAGAAGTTACCCAAATTGGCCAAAATGGGTTAAGGAAGAACAGACAGAAAAACATGAAAACTCTAATCGCTGGTTCAAATGGGATGGCCAGTGTCGTGCCCGCTCGTGGTGGAGGGGTTCGCGACTGGCAGCGCTGGGCGCCGTACGCGGCAGTGGCGTGGTCGCTGGTCTACGCCGCGCTGGGGGTCTACTGGGCGGTGAGCGGGCGCGGGTTCCCTTACGCCCCCGAAACCGTGTCCGACGTTATGGGGCCGCTGGTTGGACGGTTCGGACCGGGCGTGGCCTGGATCGTCGTGATGATGGCAGGGATTCCTGCGGCGGCGGTGGGAGCGGCGATGCTGCGTGGGGTGCGAAGCAGGGCGCTCCGGCCTCTCTTCATCACTGCCGGAGCACTGCTCGCCGGGGTCCTCCTGCTGCTCATGACCGGCCTCAACCTGCTGGTCATGCTCGGTTATATCCCCTATGCCGTCCGTCGGCCTCTTCACTGGCGCCGAGATCGGCCAGAGCTACCTGGAGGCTTGGACTCAATGGGCGACGATCCACCAATTGCTGTGTCTTATCGGCGGGTTTCTCTGGCTGGCAGCTACCGTCTGCTATGCCCGCCGGAGCGGGGACGCCTGCCTGTATTGCGGCCGCCGAGACGGCCCGGAGGGGTGGCAGAGCCCGAACCAAGCCGCGCGCTGGGGCCGGATCGCCGTGTATGTGGCGATGGTGGCGCCAGTCTTCTACGCCCTCACCCGTTACGCCTGGGCGCTGGGGTTCCCGCTGGGGATGAGCGAGGAGTACCTGCGTCGCGGTCAAGAGAGTGGGATGTGGATCTCGGGACTCTTCCTGGCGACCTTCGGCCTGGTGGGAGCCGTCCTCATGCTCGGACTGGTGCAGCGCTGGGGTGAGGTATTCCCGCGCTGGATGATCGGCCTGGCTGGACGCCGGGTCCCCATCGCGCTGGCGGTAGTCCCGGCCTCGCTCGTATCGGTGTTGCTGATCGTGGGTGGCATCGCGATTTGGTCCGGCTTAGACCAGATGGTCGCTGCGTTGGCGGCCGGTGGGGCAGAGGGTATAGGACTCATCGGGGCAATAATCTTCCAGGTCGGCCCCACCTTGCTGTTCCCAGTTTGGGGTGTAGCGCTTGCGGTGGCGACGTTGGGCTACTACTACCGGCGGCGCGGCCCGTGCAGTGTGTGTGGTCGTGGCGCATCCGGCGAGGTCGGGAA
The DNA here is from genome assembly GCA_963773605.1 of uncultured Acidobacteriota bacterium. Classification (GTDB taxonomy): domain Bacteria; phylum Acidobacteriota; class UBA6911; order UBA6911; family UBA6911; genus CAVZBT01. Next base: position 379,492 of record CAVZBT010000010.1, on the reverse strand, counting down.
GCCATCATCCAGTTACCAAAGGAGATAACCCGTAGATCACTGGAGTGTCAGGTGGTTTCATGACAAGGAGAGGCAAAAAGCCAGAATTCGCGTTGCAGGATTCAGGAATATTCGGGTTGTGAGAACGAACCCGGACCCACGCGGTCCGTGCCGACACGGCGAATGCGTCCGAAGATCCTCAATATTGGTATAGAATCGGGCCTATGTCCGGGGACTCCCGCCGCAACCAGGGGATTACCGCAACTGAAATTGAATATGCATTGAATCATCTCACCCAGTCGGCCCCGTTCACGCGCTCGAGGCAGCTTCCGCGCATGCTTCGTTTCATAGTGGAGGAGACTCTGTCGGGTCAGGGGGAACGCCTGAAGGAATATGTCCTGGGAGTGGAGGTTTTCGAACGCCCCAGCACCTTTGATCCGCGGCTGGATTCGATCGTGCGTGTCGAGGCGCGCCGGCTTCGTGCGGCCCTGGAGCAGTACTATGCGGGCGAGGGGCGCGCCGACGCCGTGATGATCGAACTCGGGAAAGGATCCTACATACCGAGTTTCAGGCGCACGGATCCGCACGGTTTCGCGAGATCGCTCGCCTCGCTGGTGCGGCCCGGATGGCGCGGGATAACACTGGCCGTCGCACTCCTCGCGGCGGCGGCATGGATCTACCGGATCGTCCGCCCGCCTCCTGCAGAACTGCCCAGGAACGCGGTCGTCGCCGTCCTGCCTTTCGAAAACCTCAGTTCCGATATCCAGAACGAGTATCTGTGCTTCGGCCTGATGGACCAGATCACGAGTGAACTGGCGAAATCGGGAGGCCTGCGGGTCGTTGCCCGGACTTCCTCGTCCAGTTTCAAGCGGGGTGACGATGTACGGGACATTGCCCGCAGGCTCAAAGCCGACGTCGTTCTCGAAGGAAGCGTGCAGAGATTCCAGGATCGTGTGCTGGTCACCGTCCAGTTGATCAATGCGGCCACGGCACTCCACCTATGGTCGGAGGTGTACGAGCGTCCTGCTTCAGATCCGCTCCATGTCCAGAATGAAATTGCGCAGACAGTGACCCGGGAGGTACGCGGGCACGTGGTTCGCAATGGTGCGGGCAGTGCACCACCGGTCCGCTACAGCGGCGATCCCGAGGCGAACCAGTTGTACTGGAAAGGAGCCTACCTGCGTGCTCCCATGGGCAGAGCGAACTGGAGAAATGACCTCCTCAAATGCGCGGAATACTTCGAAAAAGCAGTCCAGAACGACGATCGTTTCGCGCTGGCCTATGCAGCGCTGGCGGATGTTTACGTCAGCCTCGCCTGGGAACGCGGCGGCAACCCGGTCACGCGCGATTTCATGACCCGCGGACGGCGCGCGGCGGCACGGGCCCTGGAACTGGACGGCACGCTGGCCGAAGCTTACGGCGCGCTGGGAACGATCCAGTTCTTCTACGAGTATGATCCCGCAGCGGCCGAGAAGAGCTTCCTGCGGGCTCTCGAGTCCGATCCCAGCCATGGAAAAGCGCGGATGTGGTTCGCCTACGCGCTTGTCATGCAGGGCCGGACGGACGAGGCCATCTCACAGGCGCGCCAGGCGAAGGCGCTGGACCCGCTGTCTTACGTGGCGACCACTCACCTGGCGGTCGTTTACTACTTCGCCCGCCATTACGAAGAGGCCCTCAAACTGGTGCGCGAAACCCTGGAAGTGGCGGATACGGCGCCCGCCCACGGGCTCGCCGGGATGATCTTCGCCGCCCGGCGGATGTATCCCGAGGCGATCGCCGAGTACCAGGCCGGCCTCCGGCTCGTCCCCACCCACGCCTATATCAAGGGCATGCTCGGACACTCGTACGCCTTGTCCGGGCGCACCGATGAAGCGAGGAGATTCCTGGAAGACGCCGGGCTGAAGTTTGAACAGGGTGGCCTCTCCGACCTGAAGCTTTCCTATATCTGCCTGGCGCTGGGCGAGCGAGACCAGGCGCTCGCCCATCTCGAGCGCGACTTCGACCAGCGCGATCCCGAATTGCCCTTCATAAACGCGGATCCTGTTTTTGACCCTCTACGCGGCGATCCGCGGTTTGTTGCGCTGCTGCGCAAGATGGGACTCGCGCGCCTCCCATAGCGACGCATTTCACGGAAGCCGGAGTTTAACCGTTAAACGCGGCATGCGGCCGCGCCCGCAACTACCTTGCTTCTGAACAACTTCCGCCCCGCCATCCATTGTTACCCCGTTTAACTTGCCATGGGCTTCCCAGAGTGGCATACCGGAACCCGTCCAGATCGAAGTTCGAAGAAATTATGAATACCAGACTCTCGCTCATTCTGTGCGCCGGCGTCCTGATCGTTCTGGCTGTCCCTGTTGCCCGTGGACAGACCAGGGCGACCGTGGTGGCCACGTCCCCTCCCAACGGGGCGACCGATGTGAGCCCGATGCTCGCGTCGTTCTCAATCACCTTCAGCAAGCCGATGGACACCTCGCTCTGCGGTGCGTCTACGCGTAACTGGCCCTACCCGCCCTCCGGCCAGGGCGGCGGGTCCTGCGCATGGTCCGCAGACAAGCTCACCATGACCCTGACGCGCTACAACCCGGAGACGCCGTTCCCTCCCGGGCTGAAGATCGAAGCGTATCTTGTGGACCCGGAGTGGAAGGAGTCTTATCTGCTGGACGCCCAGGGTAACCACATCGATCCGTATTACTTTTCCTTCACGATTGCGGACGACATGCCGAGAGTCCTCTCGACCAATCCGCCGAACGGTGCCACTGAAGTCCCCGCATACCTGGACACGGTTACGGTCACCTTTAGCAAACCGATGGACACCTCCATCTGCGGAGCGGAGACCAACTGGCCCTATAAGAACGGCGGGGCGTGCACCTGGTCTGCGGACAAGCTGACGATGATCCTCAAACGCTACACCGCAATCCCCGTACCGAGTTTCGTGTTTTATCTGAACCTTCCGGACACCGGGCCTTTCCTGAGGGATACGGACGGCTTCTACCTCGGTCCTTGCTCCTTTTCCTTTACGACGACGACAAAAAGCCAGCCCCCAGTCACAAAGGTAACTGCAAACCCCCAGAAGGGCTTTCAGTGGCCCTACTACCTGTATGTGCCGCTGGCAATCAAGAATCCCGCTGTTCTCCTCGTGGAACCCAACAATTCTGGCCAGCCCCAGAAGGACCCTTCGCTGGACGATAAGCTGGCCTCCGAAATTGTCGACTTCCATAAATATTGGGCCTATGACCTGGGCTCCCCATATCTCGTACCTGCATTCCCTCGCCCTTTGGCACACACCGACGTCTACACTCAGTCCCTCGACCGCGATACTCTTCTGACCAACCTGCCCGGGCTGGCCAGGATCGACCTGCAGTTGATTGCCATGATCGATGATGCGAGGGCCAGGTTGTCCGCCTCAGGGATCAACGTGGGCTCAAAGGTGTGGATGGTCGGCTTCTCTGCATCAGGCGATTTTGCCAGTCACTTTGCTCTATTGCATCCGGACCGCATCCAAGCTGTATCAGCAGGAGGAGGTGACTTCGCGACCGTGCCCCTTTCAGTCTGGAAGGGCAAGACACTCCCCTTTCCGACCGGAATCGCCGATTTGGCTCAACTCGTAGGTACCCCGTTCGATGCTGCGGCCTTCAGCAGGGTACCGGTCCAAATCTATGTTGGCGACCGCAACAGGACCAATTTTTCCATTGATGAGCCAGGGCCCGACACTGATATCGCGCATGCGACTCTCGTCAAAGAAGTGTTCGGCGGGCCCTACGTCAACAGATTTCCGGCGGTCGAGGCAGCCTACAACTCAATCGGGTCCGACTGCCAGTTCATCGTTTTCCCCGGTATGAAGCACGTCTGGCCGGACTGGGGCTATATCCGGGAATTCCTCGAGCATAACCGCACGGAGCCCTTCCCGCCCGCGTTGCCCAAACCCTTCTTGTACACGCTCTACTTCCCGCACGTCGCTAGTTTCGGCCCGTGGGAAACGGAAATCGCTTTGACGAACACCGTCGAGGTGCCCGTGAAGGGTGAACTGCAGGCTGTGGCAGCGGACGGCGGCGAACCGCTGGAATCGATTCCCTTCACCATCCCCGCGGGAGGCCGGATGGAATACACCGCCGGCAGCGCCTTTAAGAAGCCGCAGGACATTGCCTACGTCAAGGTGCGCTCCGACTCAGGATTCCTGGCCGGATACACGCGGTTTTCCCAGCCGGGAAACCGGGTCTCGTTACCGCTGGTCGGCGGTACCACGGAAGGTTATTTCACGAAGGTGGAAAGGGGCGGCTGGACCGGGATTGCCTTTGTAAACGTCGACACCGGCACTGCCAACATTTCTCTGCAGGCCTACAACGATAACGGAACGCTAGTCGACACCCGAACTGTGCAACTGACGCCGGGCCGAAAGTACGTCGCCATGGTCGATCAACTCTTCGCCGGCGCGGATCTGAGCAGACTGCGCTATTTCAGGTTCAGTTCCGATCAGAAACTGGCCGGATTTACCGTGAGTGCTTCCTCTGACGGTCAAATGCTGGACGGGCTTCAGGCGCTCGGAGGATACATACAACAGCGGTAAGCGCAATCTCTCACGTGAGGCGAAGTCATGCGCACAATGGTTCTGAAATGGACGACAGTCATCGGGCTGGTTCTCACATGGAATCCGGCCGCGTACTGCGATCAAATTCTTAAGATCGCTGCGGATCCCGCCCAGGGCTTCTCGTGGGCGTACTATCTGCTCATACCTTCCCGGATCGTATCCCCTCCCGTTCTGGTTGTAGAACCCAACAACACCGGTACTGACGACCCGGACCCGGCGGTGCACGACACCGCCGCCAACGCACTCATCCAAGGCGAAGCACCCTGGGCCAACTACCTGGGGACCCCATGGCTTGTCCCGACCTTGCCGCGGCCCTACAGCGACGCGGTCGCCTATACGCACGTCTTGGACCGGAACACCCTCCTGCTCAAGGAGCAGGGACTTGTCCGGATCGATCTGCAGCTCATCGCCATGGTCCGCCACGCCCGGCCACGGCTGGCTGCCCGCGGCATCAACGTCGATCCCAAATTTTTCATGATGGGCGGGTCCGCCTCCGGAGCGTTCACGAGCAGGTTCATCATGCTTCACCCCGATGTGGTCAAGGCGGCGTCCTTCGGCACGCCCCTTTGGTCCCATCGTTCCAGTCGGCTCCTGGAACGGGAAAAACCTCCCTTACCCCGAAGGGATTGCCGATCTCGAACAGCTGGTAGGGTCCAGGTTCGATAGCGTGAGTTTCCAGAAGGTGCCGTTGCAGGTCTGGGTGGGTGATGAAGACTACAACATGGTCAGCTACTGGGACCCTTCCAACCGCGAGGTCGCACTGATCAGTGCCGCGTTCGGGAGAGGCGATCAACTCCACACGCGCTGGCCGGCGTACGAAGCTGCGTACAGTTCGGTGAGTTCTTTTTGTCAGTTCCTGGTTTTCCCAAGAATGGGGCACGTTTGGCCCGACCTGAGTTACGTGGCCGATTTCTTGAACAAGAACCGCTCGGCACAGCCGATAGCCGTACCCAAGCCCGCTCTGTACACGATCTACTTCCCCCACATTGCGAGCTCCGGTTCATGGGAGACCGAGGTCGCATTGACGAACACCGGCTTGGCTGCGATCCGGGGTCAGCTCACAGCCTATGGGCCGGATGGAGGATCGCCGAATCAGTCTGCAGAAATCACCCTGGGACCGCTGCAGCGGAAGGAGATCACGGTCCGCAACTTCTTCCATAACCCGGAGAACATTGCCTACCTCTCGTTAGTTTCAGACTCGGGGTTCCTGGCCGGATACACCAGGTTCTCGCAGCCCGGCAACCGGGTGTCGCTCAAAGCCGGGACAGGCACCAAGGCAGGCTGGTTCACGAAGATGGAACAAGACGGCTGGACCGGCATCGCCTTCGTAAACGTGGACACTTCGTCGGCGAGCATAAAACTCTCCGCGATGGATGCCGACGGGAATGAGGTTTCCTCCTCCACCCTGACCCTTGCCCCCGGCAAGAAGGTCGTGGCGATGGTGCCGCAGCTGTTCAATGGCGATCTCAGCAAGGCGCAGTACGTCAAGTACACGTCCGACAAACTGCTGCTCGGCTTCACTGTCAGCGGCTCGGGCGACGGACAGATGCTGGACGGGATGCACTGCCTCAAGGGCTACGTCTTCGACAATTGAAGGGAATTATGAGAACTTCACGGTTCGCATCGCTGCTGACCTCTTTCGTGACTCTGGTTGTTGCCTTTTCCCCTTCCGCCCCGGCTCAGTCCGGGGTCAAGCCAAGGGTCGTCGCTACCGATCCAGGCAACGGTGCGACAGGCGTCAGCAGAGTGAAGGCTTGCGGAACATTCACCTTCGACGTGGCCATGGACACGTCGGTCTGCGGGGTAGGCTCCAATCTGCCGCTTGGCACCGGTTCCGGCGGAACCTGCACCTGGTCCGCTGACCAGAAGACGATGACAGTCTGCCGTGCGGATGCCGCCAGCAACCCGCTCGCCTACGCGTTCCAGGTGGTGGTGTTTCTGAATCCTGCCGGTGTGACTCCGTGGATCAGGGATACGGAAGGCGACTACCTCGACCCGTTCACAATCACTTTCACCATAGAGGCAGCCCCGGGAGCCGGCAAGGTGAAGGTGCCCGCCAATGCGACCGCCGGCTTTTCCTGGCCCTACTACCTGTACGTACCCAGCGTCGTCAAAACCCCGGCCGTGCTCATGGTCGAGCCCAACAACACCGGGACGGTCAACGAAGACCCGGCCGTTCATGACTCGGCCGCGAACAACCTCATCGAATCCAAAAAATCATGGGCGGAGCAGCTCGGAGTGCCGTACCTCGTGCCGGCGTTCCCGCGGCCGGCGTCGATGTACACGCACGCGCTGGACCGTGCCACCATCCAGACGAGCGCACCGGGCCTCGTCCGCATCGATCTGCAATTGACGAAGATGATCGAGGACGCGCGCGCGCGTCTGGCCGTCAACGGAACCACGGTCGACGGCAAGGTCTTCATGGCGGGTGCGTCGGCTTCGGGTTCGTTCGTCAGCAGGTTCGTCATGCTGCATCCGGACCTCGTGAAAGCGGCGTCGATCGGATGCCCGGGATGGGGGCCCGCGGTGCCGGTCGCCCGGTTCAACGGTCAGAACCTGCCGTATCCCGAAGGTGTTTCGGATCTGCGGCAACTGGTGGGGCAGCCCTTCAACGAAGCGGCATTCCGGTCGGTAGCGCTGCAGGTCTGGGTCGGGGACGAGGATCACAACGTCGATCCCTGGTGGAACCTCGCGGACCCGACCGTGGCGCTGGTCAACGCGGCATTCGGCGGGCGCCATCTGTATCAGCGCTGGCCGCGATATGAGGCCGCGTACGGCCAGGTTTCGTCGATGGCCCAGTTTGTCGTGTTTCCGGGAATGGGGCACCAGTGGGCGGATTTCAATTACATGAAGGAATTCTTCGAGCGCAACCGCGCGTCGGCGCAGCCGCCGCTCCCCAAACCGCAGCTGTACCAGCTCTACTTCCCGCATGTGGCAAGCGACGGTCACTGGGAAACGGAAATAGCCCTGCTGAACACCATCGCCGGAGCGGCGGCCGTGCGGGGGCGGCTCGAGGCGTTCGGGCCGGACGGAGGCACCCCGCTCGATTCCGTCGATCTGGATATCACACCGGGCGGCCGCAGGGAGATCACGATTGGAAACACATTCCATAATCCCTCGGCAATCGCCTACCTGAAATTCGTCTCGGATTCGGGTTTCATCGCGGGGTACACCAGGTTCAACGAACCGGGAAACCGAGTGTCTCTCCCGGCCTCAGCCGCCGGAGTGACGGAGGGGTGGTTTCCGAAAGTCGAAACCGACGGCTGGACCGGCCTCGCACTCGTCAACATCGATGCCTCGAATGCCACTGTGGTACTGGCGGCGTATGACGAAAACGGCAACAAGATCGCTGAGAACCCGCTTCCGCCGGTCAAACCGGGCCAGAAAGTGATCGGCCTGACCGCACAGCTGTTTCCCGGTCTGGCGGGTGCCCGTTATTTCGGGTTCACTTCGGACAAAGCCCTGATCGGATTTTCGGTAAGCCGCTCCGAAGACGGCGTCCGTCTCGACGGCTTGATGGCAAACGCGCGCTATCTGTGCGCCTCGTCAGACCCGGTCCGGTGACCGCGTACTGAGTGTTCGCACGATAGTCAAACAAAAGCCACGACCGACACGGAAACGGCATTTATATTGCCGTGGTTGTGGCAAGGACCAAGCCGACCTGATGAATGACTGTGCCCGGCGCTTTCTGGTTGTGATCCCGGGCCATTACAGGTACGGCATCGGAAGCAAGGCGGGGGGATCATTCCTGCTTCAAGTATTCGATATCGGATCCTCGAACGGCGTCCTCTCACTGAACCTGACTGCGAGCCGCGTCGGCGGCATCCGAGGTGAAGTGGAACCGGCGGACTTGGACGTCGTACCGTAACTGTCTGGGGATTCACGCGGACTGGACGGGGTCCGGCACCCTCACGAGGTGCTGTGCGGCTGCCGTGATCCCGTCCTATCCAATAAATTGAGTCCTCCACATGTCTTGAAAGAACGACCGCGCATGGAACGAGCGGGGACTAATTGTTCACTCGCCTCATTCTGCATCGCGCTTCACACCCCACCTGCCATCGCTCACTACCGTCTTCCTTGAGTGGCACCGCTTGCACAGCGCCTGCCAGTTCCCCTGGTTCTAGAACAGCCCGGGGTCGCCCTTGTGCGGGGACGACGTGGTCGGTGACCGCCGCCGGCACGATGCGCCGCGCCTTCAGACACTCCATGCAGGGCGGATTGCGCGCCAGGTAGTCGCGCGAGGCGATGCGCCACCTGTGGCCGTAGCCGCGGGCGGCGGCGTTCCCGCGGCGCCGGTCAAGCTCGTTCTTTTCCTGGATCGCATGGTCCTGGCACCTGCCGGAATCGGTCAGGGGGCGGCATCCTGGGTAGGTACACGGGCGCTTCGCCGCGTACGGGCTCAAGCAGCCTTGACTTTCCCGGCGCGCGTCTTGCTCGTCTCTGCGGCCTGCATGAACGCCATGATCCCGAGCGTTTCGGCGGGCGGGACCGGTGGCTTCCGCGCTGAAAGCGCGGCAGAACAAAGCCCGAAGCGTAAGGCTCAGGTCCCGCACTCCGACAGGACCTACCTACGATTGATCCACGAGGCGATTGCCTCAATTACCTGCGGATCGACGACCGAGGCGCGGCCGTATTCCGCGCCGGTGGACTCCCCTTCGACGCGCATCATGAGGTGATTGAGGTCCGGGAACCAGTGCGCTTCGCGCTGATCCGGCGGCCGCGACGCCAGAGCCTTCCCGACCAGGTCGTAGTCGGTCCGGCCGACCTGGATATCCTTGCCTCCCTGTAGCACCAGGACCCGTGCTTGCATCTGACTCAGCGCCTTCACAGAGTCGTGACCGAAAAGATCCCGCCAGTAGCGGGCGGGCGCAAAGAAAACCATCTCGCCATCGGTCGCCTCGCCGCTGCGCACGCGCCGGAAAGCTGCCTTGAGTTCATCAACTTTCTTCTGGATGTCCGCTGAAGACGTCTTGGCGATCTCCATGGCATGCGCGGTCTGTTCGTAGATCAGCTCATCCAGCGGCCGGACCGTGACCGCCATGAGGACGGCCCCTTTCAGGGGTGCGAACCGCGCTGCCACGAACGGAGCCATCGCCGCGCCGCTGGAGCTGTTTGTAGCACACCAGCGAGTAGATTACCGGTACGAGGATGGCGCCTGCCAGCACAGCAAAGCGATCGAAGGCCACCCTCCCGCCAGCACCAGGCGGAACCCGATCATACCGCCGGCAACGAAGATCTTCGCGGCCAGCCTGTGCGTCGCATGCCAGACCCGCTCATCGGCAAGGGTCCAAGGCGTACGGCCGCCTACAAAGAAATTGCGATCCACCTTGCCCAGCACGTTGCCGATCGGCGCAAACAAGAGGAAAACTCCGGCAACGGCAAAGCGCCCGACGTCCACGTTGGATGCCGGGCTGCGTATAACACGACGGTGTGCATATCCCAGGTGGCGGCGGCTGGGTGATTCGTCGAGTCAGTTGCCACTTTCACGGAACATAATCCCTCGTCACACCGTTTACGCGGGATAAGGGGAAAATACTGTGAACGCAACGATTCGGGATTTGCGTCATGCCTTCCGCATGATGGCTAGGAGTCCCGGTTTCACTCTCGTGGCCGTGCTCTCCTTGACGCTGGGAATTGGCGCCAACACAACAATTTACAGCTGGGTGAACGCGATTATGCTGAACCCTCTTCCCGGTGTGGCCGATGTCGGTCGGCTGCTCGTGATGACCGAGAAGAGCCGATCAGGCACCCTCACCAGTACCTCTTACCCCGACTTTGCCGATTTTCGCAGCGGCGTGGCCTCGAAGGCGGACCTGGCGGCTTACACGATGCAGAATGTAGGCCTGAACTCGGGCGACCGGACCGATCGAATGTGGTGCGAGCTGGTCTCCGCCAATTACTTCGACGTGCTTGGCGTCAGCCCGTTTCTCGGCCGCGCCTTCCTGCCGGAGGAGGATCTCAGACCCGGTGGCGCACCGGTTTTGGTTATGAGCCACCGCCTTTGGCGGGAGCGGTTCAATTCCGACCCGCAGATAGTGGGGAAGACTATCATCCTGAACAGTCGCGCGTTCACCGTCGCAGGTGTGGTGCCAGGACGTTTTCGGGGTTCGTTTGTCAGCCTGTCCACGGACCTGTGGATACCGATAATGATGCAGGGCGAGCTTTTCTCCTCGCGCGACATCTATAGCCATAGGGGGAACCACTGGCTGATGGTGTTCGCCCGCCCGAAGGCCGGGGTCAGCGTCGGGCAGGCTGAGGCCATGCTCACGGCAATCGGCAACGAGCTGGCCAGGCAATACCCGTCGAGCAATTTCGGCCGGTCGCTGTCTCTCCTGCCGATCTGGAAGGCCCCGTTCGGGGCGACGCTGCTTTTCCGCCCGGTCCTGACCGTGCTTACCCTCGTCGTGGGTGTAGTTCTGCTGATTGCCTGCGCAAATGTCGCCAACCTGCTCCTGGCGCGCAGCCTGGGCCGGCGCAAAGAGATCGCGATCCGGCTTTCCATCGGGGCCGGCCGCTCCCGCCTGGTCCGTCAACTCTTGACGGAGAGCCTTTTGCTGGCGCTGCTCGCTGGCTGTGCCGGACTGCTAGTGGTTCGGTGGGGCATTCGTCTCCTGCAGGGCTTCACCCCGCCGGCCAACCTGCCCATATACACCACCATTGAGATCGACGCGAATGTGTTGATTTTCGCGCTGCTGATATCGGTAGCAACGGGACTGCTCTTTGGCCTGACGCCGGCACTTCAGGCTTCGAATCCCGCGCTGGTGACTGCACTGAAGGACGAGACGGTACGGCTCGGCGCCGCTCACGGCCATGCGCGCATGCGCGGCCTGCTCGTGATCGGCCAGGTGGCGCTTTCGTTGGTCCTCCTGATTGCCGCTGCACTTTTCGTGGAGGCGTTGAACAAGGCAAAGAATATCGATCCCGGCTTCGATCCCGAACACATGCTGGCCGCATCCTTCGATCTGAGTCTCAACGCCTACTCCACGGAGCGTGCCCGAGCGTTTGAAAAGGATCTGCTCGAGCGCGTACGGACGATTCCGGGTGTTGAATCGGCCAGCTACATCCGGCGTCTCCCGCTGGGATATGCAGGGGGCAACTCGCGCTCCATGAGGATCGACGGTTACGTTCCCAAACCCAACGAAGAAGTCGTCATCGATGTCACCTGGGCAGGTCCCGGCTATTTTCGCACAATGCGCACGCCTCTTCTCAGCGGCCGCGATTTTGAAGAATCGGACGAAGCTGCGGCACAACGCTACGTCATAATCAACGAGGCCATGGCACGCCGCTACTGGGCCGGGCGGGACCCGCTGGGAACGAAGATACGCATCGGCGACACGGATTGTCAGGTGATCGGCGTAGCCAAGACGGGAAAGTACAACAACCTGAGCGAGGATCCGTTGCCGTATCTTTACTTCCCCATCTGGCAGGTCAGCCGTTCGGATGTAACGCTCCTGGTCAGAGGCGCCGAGGATCCCGGCACCTACGCAGCGCCAATACGCGCGTTGGTGCGGGAGATGGACCCGGGAGTGGCACTCTTCAATGTGGTGCGCCTTCCGGACTACATGGGTGTCCCGCTGTTTGCGTCCCGCATGGCCGCGTCGTTTCTCGGCCTCCTGGGCATGATCGCGCTCTCGCTGGCGACGGTGGGCCTTTACAGTGTGATGGCCTACCTCGTCGCTCAACAGACGCGTGAGATCGGGATTCGCGTGGCCTTGGGCGCACAACGCCGCGATGTGCTGGTGATGGTGGCGAAGCACGGGCTTAGCCTCACCAGCGTGGGCATCGCCGTGGGATTGGCCGGAGCCTTCGGCACAACCCGCTTCGCACGCAGCCTGCTGTACGGTGTCAATCCGGCGGAACCGCTTATTTATCTGGGGCTGTCCCTGGGCTTATGTCTGGTCGCGGTCCTGGCATGCGTCATACCCGCATTGCGCGCCACTCGCATCGACCCGCTGGTCGCTCTGCGCCGCGAGTAGTCACCGGAAATCACGCGAATTTGCTCCTGTATCGCCGGCGTCGAAGCTCCCAGAAAGTCGGGTTAGCGGACACGGCGAATCGGGAGAGTTTTGGTCGCTGAACAGCAGCGTTGGCGAGTGGTTTGGACGGTTCAATTTCAACACAGCCTGGACCCAGCGGGACCCTCAGCGCAGCGACACGACGTCGGGCAACGATATCGCCAGCTTCCTGCTGGGCTACCCCGCGACCGGAGGCACCGACTCGCAATATCGGCCTCCGTTGGGACGTCCAGACCGCCGGAGGCAGTCCAACGGTTGGCGCCCGACTCAAACACAATTCGAGTGGGTCCGGGCTGAAGCCCGGACCCGCTCGATCCGTTCAGTGATCTGAGCCTCCGACCTCATGAACCCTCCGGACGTCCTTCCGCTTCCCAGGGCCGTGGCATTCGACGCACCGCTCTTTGACCCTGCCGCTGTCGATCGCGGACTGAAGCGTGGCAAAGGACGCCCCCATGCGCGTCATGTGCGACCTGACCTCCGCCTTGTCATGGCAGCCCGAACAGGTGGCCGCGGTAGGGGTGATCTTCAAATCATCGGACGGATCCACGCTCACCCACCCGTTCATCGTCGGGGTGGAGTAGACGCTGCGTGTGTCTGTGGTCGAGCCCAGGCTGGTCTTGAGCGGGAGCTCGAACGTCCCTTTGCCCCCGACGTCGATGTGGCACTTGAGGCAATCGCGCAGTTCACCGGGGAAGCGAACCGTGCTGAAGTCGTTGACCGAGCCGCCTCTGCCGATAATCACCAGCGGATTGGTCCTCAAGCCGCCCGCGTGGATGCCGTGGACCATCCTCTTGAAGTCGACCGACTCTTCCTTGCCCGAGGTACGGTAGGGGATGTCCGTCTGATTGGGATTGTGGCAGATCACGCAGACGCCCGGCTCCTCGGTGCGGTTGCCGCCGTGCAGGCTCAGCCGGGGGATGAGGCGCCCGTCCCGGAGACTCCCCGTGTGGCACCCCTTGCACTTGGCGATGTCGACGACCTGGCGCCGGGCCACGGCCGCGGAATCGGAAATCGCGAAATCCTTGAACACGTTCTTGACCGGCACGCTGGCCGTCACGAGCGCACCGTTGACGAGGACCGGCCAAACCGGATGCCCCTCGAGCCCGATCCTTCCCGTTCCCACCGCCTGCCTCGGCAGAAAGGTGCTGACAAAATACCTGCCCGAACGGTCTATGCCGGGGCAACTGTCCGCTTCACAGGCGGCCGAGAGCGTCAGGGCGTTGATCTGGATCGGCAGTGCCGCCCCGGCGCCGGCACCCTGAGGGAAGATGGGCATCAGAGTTTCGCCTGTCGCGCCGGTATTGATGAAGTCGCGGGTGTTCCAGCCCACGTCGATCCCCAGCCGGCTCGCCGTGCCGGCCGTAAACGGCGCGTCGCTCTTGATGTTCCAGAAGTAGCGGCCGCCGACGTCCGTGATCGACCCTCGCGTCCCCGTAGGATCCGACACGGAAAAGACGATCTTCACCTTGTACGGGCTCATCGAAGTGTCCAGATCCACACTCTCGATGTTGAACTGAAAGTATTTTGTGGCGTCCCACGCCAACGTGGTCTGAGCGCTGAGCGTCGGGGCGAACACAACCATCATCGCGGCAACCGACGCCACGAGGAGCGCTGACATCTGTCTTCTTTTCATTGCACGGTCCTCCGTTTAAGTCGAAACCTCGAGACGGACGAATACTCACTGGAAGGACTGGGAATTGAGCGCGGATTTGCCCGTCTGGAGGCTTAGACGCAGGGAGGCAAAAACTATTAGATTTCTAGATCTGTAAGGTGATATGCCCTAATGTCGGGGCATATCACCAGGGACAATTTGCCGGGAAACAAGTGACCCGCGGAGACAAAAAAAGACAAAAACAACTTGTCACTGAAGACACGGAAAAAGGCCGGAGGACACGGATGTGGAGCGAACAGATATGATGTCCGGGCTACACGGGCTCAGGCTGTGCGGGCAAGTGTCTGGATCCCTGGGCGCGCCGCCCATTGAACCAGAACGCGGAATTTTGAGTCTCATTCGGTAACACGCTACTCTTTCATCACACCAATTGGGGAAAGTGCACCGATCACCGAATTCGAACGGAAACAGACCGATGAACATCTCGCGGAGAATCCTCCAGTTCGGCGCCTGGCTCCTTTGCTGGCTTGCGGCCGGCATTGCGCCGTCACCGGCGGTAGACCCTTCGCTGTCTTTACTCTTTCCGGTCTTCGACTCGGGCGAAAACCAATTTGTCGGCCTGTCGCTGGTGAATACGGGGAGGACCGCGAACGAGGCGACGGTCACCTGGACAAATGCGGAAGGGACCGGCATCAGGACGGGAAGTGTATCTCTTCTTCCGGGCGCCCAGCGCGCCCTCCTGGTCCGGGAGATACTGGGCCTCCCTCGTGAACCGCGGGACGGCTGGATCCGAATCGAATCCGCGGAGCCCGGACTGCTCGCTTACTTGACATCGGGAACAAACGGCATCCTGGATGGCACTGAGCCGGTGTCGCAGCCGGCTACGGCAATTTTCCTTGAACACATCGCCGTCAACACGGGATTTCTCGAGCTGTATCACACGGACACTCTTGCCACCTTCGTGAATCCAGGCAATGCGGCGGCCAACGCACGGCTGGAGCTGATCGGCATGGATGGCCGCACCGCCGGCAGCCTGGCACTCTCGATCCCACGCTCCGGCAGTCGGACGATTCGTGTCTCAGAGTCGTTTCGGGACGCGCTGCCGTCAAACAACCTTGGCGGCCGGACTTTCGACGGCTCCATGAAGGTGCTCTCGGACGCGGGGCTGGCGTCCTGGCTCCAGGTCGAAACCCCTCTCAGCCGCCGCCTGCTTCGGGGCCGGGCGGCCGAGGAGGTTGTCCCGGTGTCCCTGGCGCTGGCAGGCCATTTCGCAGCCGGGAGCGCCCCGCTGTATCGCTCGGTGTTGAACCTGATCAACCCCGGCGATACCCCGCTGGATCTGGAATTGCAAGCGCTGGACGATCGCGGCAACGGCCTCGGCAGCATCGCGCGCCGCAGCCTGGAACCAGGGGGAGGAATTCGCGAGGATGTCCTGTCGCTGTTCCGCGTCGTGGTTCCCGCCGTCTTCCCGCCCCCGTTGATCACAGGGCACATTCGAATCCGCGCGGCCGGCGGAAGCGCGTTCCAGGTAATCGGCGATGTCGACATCCATTCCGCTGGCAACGCTGCCGCTATGCTGTGTCCCATCACCACGGCAGCATCCCTGGCATGGACGCTGCCCTTCGTCGTCAGCAATAGCGATTATTTCACGGGTTATGCGATAGCGAATCCGAACGAGCTGCTGACCGTCCAGACAGATGTCACGGTGGAGTTGCTGGACGCGGAGGGACGGCTTGCCGCCCCTCCCCGCACGATCTCCCTCTCCCCGGCCGCGAGGTTTGTCGGCCTGGTCGACAAGGAGATGCAGAGCGGATATTTGCGCATTCAGTCCAACCTCCCGGTGGCCGTGCTGGGGAGCATCGGCACGTGCAGCGGGACCGCGCTCGCTTCCCTGCCCGCCCTGCGCTGAGCCTGAAAAAACGCCAGCCAGCCGATTCCAAGGACTCAACGCGGGGGCCAGACCTGCAATTCGAGCTTTCCTCCGCCGGGTTTTTCAAAGGGACCCGGGGTGGGGTTTGACGCATCGCGCGGCCTGCCGAAGTAGTCGGCGTCCACTTTCAGCGGCAGGCCGTCGGGGCTGTCGTACGAAAGCCCCGGGATGGCGGCTTTCCCCAACAGCGCGGTGGTCACGAGAGCGGCATGCGGGTTCCCCACCGCCTCGTCCACGGTCAGGATCAGGTTCACGCGATCCGTGTAGATGTATTTCATCAACTGGATCGCCGGATTCAGGTCAGGACGATCAACGGGATTGCGTTCACTCGCATAAGGGCGCGCGCCGTAATAATAGACGTTCCCGCCCGTCTGCAGCGGGGATTCCCGTTGGTCGTACACCCACAGCCCGTAGCCGGAGACTCTCTGCGGGTCTTTATCCGCGGTTTGCGCCGTACCCGGCGACCCGTCTTTGCCGAGCAGGATGTTGTTATAGAACCGGTCGTCGCCCCCCGTTATGTTGACCAGTCCGGCGACCTCGGTCGAGTGAGCCGGGTGGTACGGCGTGGAGCGCTGCAGTTCGGGGCCGCTGACGATCTTCCCCGCGATCAGGTTGTGCACGTAGGCGCCCCCCTCGGACCAGTCGAGCAGGCTGACCCCGGACAGGAAGATGTTGTTGTCCACGAGAAAGGGCCCGTGATTCACCTCGACGAAGAGGTCCTCGGTGGCGTTGTCGTAAAAGAGGTTGCCTGAAACCCGCGTGCCCTGCGCCATCCAGTCCAGCCACAGACCGCGTGTCGTCCTGAAAATGTGATTGCCGCGGATCGTGGTGTCGATGGCCGCGTGGAATTTGATGCCGGCCATTTCCGCGCCCGTAAAAAGCTTCCGGACGTGAATGTCGTGAATGGTGTTGCCGGTAACCGTACTGAACGCCGCCCCCAGGCTGCCGACGATCCCCGCCTGTTCGCAGTGCGAGACGGTGTTGTTGCGCACGACGTGGTGGCCGATGGTCTCCCGGTTCCATCCGTTCTTCAGCGCGCGTTCGATGGTCTTCACGTATCCTTCCGCCGTGTTGGCGGACGTGTTGTCCCACTCATCGCCGTATTTCCCCAACGCGATCCCGGAACAGACGGAGTGGCTGACGACGTTGTTTTCTATGATCCAGCCCTTGCTCCAGTGTGTGCCGACGAGGCCGATCTGCTCCGCCGTGGGAGGCGCCCAGGGAGTAGCCGCGTCGCGCAGGATGAACCCGCGCACCGTGATGTAATTGATCCCGGGCTTTTCCGGGTAAAACACTGTCCGGCGCACGTTGATTTCGACCAGTTCGCCGTTGGGGTCCACGCCCTTGAACTGCGCCCACAGGGTCGTGTTCTCATCGTCTACCCGGCCGAACCACAGCGCGGCGGCTCCGGTGGAGGCCAGGACGTCGTCGAGCGTGGCCGCCTCGGTCAGCCACTGACCGTTCAGATAAACCGCGCCCGTGTGGTGCGCGCGACCTTTCGGTTCGAACCAGTCGCCGCGGATCAAATCGGCGTATGGATTGAACCCGCCGAAGAACCCATTGGGCAGAATCGCCTTCCAGACGTCACCCTGGACTTTGACCCAATTGCCGACCGCTTCCGAGCCTTTGATTTCGACCCTCTCGCCGGGCGCGGCCTGGTACACGATGCGCCTGTCGTCGGACTCCCCCCCGCGTGGAGGGGCGACGCGCTCGCGGTAGACCCCTGCGTGGACCGTGATTACATCGCCCGGCTGTGCGGCCCGGGCCGCGGCCGAGATGGTCCTGTAAGGCTGCGATGCGGTTCCGTCATTCTGGTCGCTGCCGTCGACGGAGACGTGGAATTCCCTCGCATATCCGTAGGGCGCGGTTAGAATCAGAAACAGCAAAACGGCTCTGTTGCGCATGATCAATTCCTTTCGACCCCCGGTCGCTCCGCCAGTACCGCTCAATCTCCTCCAGGGATTGTCCCCTCGTCTCCGGCACTGCGCGCCACACGAGCACGAGCAACACGATTCACCGGGATTGGGCGCAACCGCCTGCAAAGAGTACGTCACGCGGACAATCGAGTCGGTGCATACCTGCAATCGCAGAAAGCCCGTTTGGAGCCGGAGCAGGACGCCGACGGTACCCTGTCGGCATAGGCTCACCCGTTCGTTAAAGATGGACGACCACCTCACGCAGGAGACCTTATTTTAGATCGATTTGCGGGTCCAGCCACGGACTTCCTGGGGCAGCGGGAGACCGGCGCGATTCCTTGAAGCGTTCTGGGGGTGAGCCGAATACACCACCTCGGAGCCTGCGCGTTTCAGAGTATTACCGCGAAGAGCTCGTGCTGGACCTGGCGGGACTCTGTCGTCCGGCCTGAAGGATTGTCGTTCCGGCGGCGGTTCCGATACGATGGGTGAGGAGGGAACGATGCTCGAACAGATACAGATTCGAACACCCAGCCATGCCTGCTTGGTGGATATAACGGGCGAGGTGGAGCGCTTCGTGGCTCACAGCAATATCCAGGAGGGCGTCTGCCATCTTTTCGTCCCGCATACCACCGCCGGCATAACGATCAACGAGAACGCGGATCCGAGTGTCCGATCCGACGTCTTGAGCGCGCTCGAGAAGGCGGTGCCCTGGCGTGACAACTACGAGCACTCGGAAGGGAACGCCGCGGCACACGTCAAATCCAGCCTGAGCGGAGCCTCCCAGCTCGTTTTCATCTCTGCGGGGAAGCTTCAGCTCGGCACCTGGCAAGGCATCTTCCTCGCCGAGTTTGACGGCCCCCGTACCCGCCAGGTGTGGTTGAAGATTCTCGCCGGTTGACGTTTGAGGTGCCGTCTCGCTTTCGAGTTGCGTCGCGCGGGAGGTTGACGTTTGCCTGCGAATCCCGTCACCGCGCGATCGCCGGTCCCGACAGCGTCGAGATAGAACTGTCCGATGCGTGCGCGAAAGAGGACTCCAACGCCCCGCAGGGGATTCGACCGGCGGGGGCGCTTGTGCTTTAATTGGATCGTGAGCGTCCGGGCGTTTTCCCCGCCGCGCGCCACTGCACGGGAGGCAACATGATCAGAGGGGTTCATGCCATGTTCTACACGTCGGAACCCGAGGCCTTGCGCGCCTTTCTCCGCGACAAGCTTCAGTTCCGGGCCACGGATGTGGGTGACGGCTGGCTCATATTCGAGATTCCGGAAGCCGACATGGGCTGCCACCCGGCGAGTGACACGGACGGCGCCCCCTCCGGCACGCACGATGTCTCGTTCTACTGCGACGACATTGGCCAAACGGTTTCCGAGCTAAAGGCCAAAGGGGTCGAATTCGTCGGAGACATCGAGGACCGCGGCTACGGCCTCGTGACCCATTTCAGAGCACCGGGCGGCTTTTCAATTCAGCTTTACCAGCCGCGCTACGCCAAGAATTTCGCAAACGCCTGAATCCCCCAAGATTGCAGGGCACGGATTTCACTGTTCTGTGGAATCCGCAGCCTGCTTTGGTATTAGAATCGAAACCTGTCCGGCACGCCGTGGCTGCGTCTTTGGGATCCGGAGGACCGATCCAGCCTGATGGGGCTTCATTCGACCCAAAGTAAGAAGCCAGATTCCAATGGCTGCCCGGAATTTGCCGTCAATCGCGTTCACAGTTCGTTACAGAGGACCGCTATGTTCCGGATAATCTGCCTGGCCGTGATTGCCTCGGCAACAGCCGCAGCGGCCCAGGATTCAGGGGTGCGGGTGTGGGCGGCGGGCGACTGGGTGCGCGTCAGCCCGGTCACCGGGAGGGTTTTCGAAGGCAACCCCGATGCCCGCGCCGGCAGTACCGTGTGGGATGCCACCGCAAAGACCATTTCACTGAAGGCCGCGCGCAACGAGTTTGTCGCGTTCCAGGTCATCGTGGAAACAGACGGGCCGCGCGACGCCATCGATGTACAGCCCATCGGATTGGCGCATGCCCAGGGTGCACGGCTCGCGGGGCCCAACGTCGCCCTGTTCAAGGAGTGGTACACGCAGGTGCGCCGTCCGTCCACCGGCTATGAAAAGACCTCCCTCGGGCCCGACTGGTATCCCGACGCTCTCATGCCTTACCGGCAGGGCGGGCTGAACAGCGGTTTCCCGTTTTCGATACCCGACCTGCACAACAACATACCCAGCCAGCGGAATCATGCGGTGTGGGTGGACATCTTCGTGCCGTACGACCGCGGAGCGGCGCCTCCAGGGCGCTACTCGGGCAACGTGAACGTCTCCTGGAAGGGGGGCAGGGACAGCCTCCGGGTAACGCTCGACGTGTGGGATTTCGCGCTTCCGCAGGAAAACCACCTCCCGGGCGACATCTGGAACGGCTCCATGAAGGGCATGCCCGCGGCAGAGGAACTGCTCTACTACCAGCTTGCCCACCAGCATCGATTCCTGCCGCTGATTTACGCCTATCGCCCCGATTTGAAGGTAAACGGGACCCGTGTTCAGATCGACTGGACGGCATACGACCGCCGTCTCTCGCGTTACCTCGACGGCAGCGCCTTCACCCGGCAACACGCTTACTGGGGACCGGGATATGGGCTGCCGCTCGACCACGTCATGCTCCCGTTCGACGTGAAGCGAAAGCACGGCACGGCCTGGCCGGTCGATCTCCCTGCCGCGGGCCGGACGCCCGAGTACGAAGCGGTCTGGAAGGAGACCGGGAGACAGATCCGCACCCACATGGATGCCGACCCGCGCTGGCGCAAGGTCACCAAGATCGCGTTTCTCAACGGCCTCGACGAGTCCTACAACGAAGAGTCGTACGAGATGATGATCTACTACGGGCGCCTCCTCCACGATGCGATGGGACGGGGCTGGTTCAAGTACCGGATCGACGGCGGATACGAGCCGGCGGTGATGGAGAAGCTCGCCGCCGAGGTCGAGCTCCTGGTGTGCCACACGGTCGAATACGATCCGGACCGTGTCGCCCGGTACCGGCAGAAAGGGGTCGACACGTGGTTCTACGGCCCGATGATCTACGAGCAGCGGAAGAACTCGGGGTGCGGCTCGAACACCTTCCTCGACCTGGAACTGCTCGTCAATCGCGCGATCGGCTGGATCGGGTGGAAGTACTGCTCCGGCTGGGTGCAGTGGGAATTCGACTGGAATGCCTTCGCCGCGTGGTACGAGGCGGAAAACTTCAAGGAGCCGGAACGCATATACAACGGCTCGGGCCAGCTGATCTACCGGGGCCAGGTGATGGGATACGACCAGCCGATCCCTAGCATCAGGCTGAAATCGCAGCGCCGCGGGCTCCAGGATTACGAGTACTTCTGGCTGCTGGAGGGCAAGAGCGGCGGCAAGGCCGCGTCCGACAAGATCGTCAACCGGGTCGTCTACAAGCAGCCCTTCGGCGCCAAGGCCATGCTCGACACCGAGGTCTGGCGGCACGACCCCGAGGAGTGGGAGAAGGCCCGGATCGAAGCGGGGAGTGCAATCTCCGCGCCCTGAAGCCCCCGGGGGTCGCGTCTCTCGGAACTCGACGGGAAGCCGGGGCCCGGTATCCGGGCGACGGATGCCCGAGATCGAAACCGGGTCCGATCGGCGCAGCGGGACGAATCTCGGGCGGGTTGCTTCTCATGGGCAGGGCCCGATAATCGCCGGCCAGCCTGAGCGTGACAGGTGCGGGGTTGATCAAACCGTAACGGGGATTCCCGGCCCTGAAATCCTCGGGCTGAAATGGTCACAGGTACATTTTATGAACAGGCAGATCACGCTGGAGGCGCGAAGGACGAAGAATAACGAGCCGCGATAATTCCGCTTTCCGGCGAACTGTATCAAGTCCTCGTGTGCCTCTACGCGGTTCGTGTGACGAAAGGTCCGGGGCAGAACCTCGTTTTCACAAACAAGGGGAACCCATCGGTACTTGTACGACGACGCATGGAGGGCTGCTATCGCAAAGGTGGGCCTTCCGGGCCTGCTGCTGGGACCGCAGTGCGGAATTTGAAACGCGCTGGGGTGATCCGACAAGGTCGCGATGACGATCTGTGGGCACAAGACACGCTCCGTTTTCGACCGATACAATATCGTCGACGAAACAGATTTGAGAGAAGCTACAGCCAGACTTGAGCGTTACACAATCGGTCCCTTCTGAGGCCGATTCTGAGGGAGTATCAGTGAGTGTGGGAAAGCCGGTCACTCATTGAAACGAAAGGGTGGCGGAGGTGCATGGGAATCGAACCCACCGAGCCCACCTTCCGGTGAACCCCACTGGATTTGAAGTCCAGGCCAGCCACCAGGCCAGATTCACCTCCGCGCGGCGGATCGACGATGGCGCGGACCATCGCGTGAACGTGCGGCAGGGACCCGGGGCCGTGCCCAGGGTCCCTGTGTGTCTTGGAGGGCTATTACAAAGCCTGGTCGGGGTGCAGCGCCTTCGTCTTCTCCACCAGAGCTTCGCGGGTTTCGGCGTGGTTCGGGTCCTTCACACAGGCATCGACGGGGCAGACCGAAACGCACTGCTCGGTCTCATGAAAGCCGACACACTCGGTGCACTTCTCCGGCACCACGTAGTAGTAGTCCTGGGACAGCGCCGGGTACATCTGACCGTTGAACTCGTAATCCTCGCCGCCGACATAGATCGCGGTGTTCGGGCACTCCGGCTCGCACGCCCCGCAGTTGATGCAGTCCTCGTTAATCATTAAAGCCATACAAAAGTCCTCCAACGAAAAGTAATCGTAACCGCCTATCAGGCTCGGATTAGGCCACCTTACAATTGGAAAATGAGATTCTATTTTAGCACGCCCGCGGCCGCCGTCCATACAATTTGAACCGCTTAGTAGATCAGACGGGCGGCAGGTCGAAGCCGAAGTAGCGTGCTGCGTTGTGGTAGCAGATGTCGCGCACCAGGGCACCGGTCGTCTCCAGATCATTCGGGAGCAGTCCCTGCTCGATTTCAGCGCCGAGCAGGTTGCAGAGCACCCGCCGGAAGTACTCGTGGCGCGTGTAGGACAGGAACGAGCGCGAGTCTGTCAGCATGCCGACGAAGCGGCTGAGGAGTCCCATGTTCGAGAGCGCCTCGATCTGCTTTTCGATGCCGTCCTTCTGATCCAGGAACCACCAGCTGCTGCCGTACTGGACTTTTCCGGGCGCCCCGGACTGGAAGTTGCCGATCATGGCCGCCATCAGCTCGTTGTCCCGAGGGTTGAGGTTATAGAGGATGGTCTTGGGCAGCCGGTTCTGTTCGTCGAGCCGGTCGAGCAGCTTCGCGAGCGGGCGCGCGACACCGAAATCGCCGATGGTGTCGAAGCCGGTATTGGCCCCCAGAAGGCGCAGCATGCGGGTGTTGACGTTGCGCATTGCCCCGAAGTGGTACTGCTGAGTCCAGCCGAGCTCGTGGTAGAGGAGGCCAAGCTCGTAGAGCATCGCCGACTTGAACTTGAGGATTTCGTCCGGCTCGAGGAATTGGCCGCCGCGGATCTTGTCGAAGGCCCGGCGGATTTCGCTGTCGGTGTAATCCTGGGCGTAGGCGGTTTCCAGACCGTGGTCCGAGAGGCGGCATCCGTTCATGTGAAAAAAGTCCGCCCGTTTATGAAAGGCCTTGAGATAGGAGTCCAATCCCGTGATGTCGACGTCGGCCGACGCCGCCAGCCGGTCGACCCAGGCATTGAAGGGTTCGGGAGCTTCGACGGCGAAGCCGTTGTCGGGTCGGAAGGCCGGCAGCATGCGGACCTTGAAGGACGAATCCGCGGCCACACGGCGGTGGTGCTCGAGCGTGTCGACGGGGTCGTCGGTGGTGCAGACGAGGACGACGTTCATCCGCTTCATGATGCTGCGGCAGGAGAAGGCAGGCTGCGCCAGGAGTGCGTTGCACTCGTCCCAAGTAGCGCGCGCCGTATCGGGCCCGAGCAGCCGGTCCGTGATCCCGAACGGGCGTGCCAGCTCCATGTGGGTCCAATGGTAGAGCGGGTTGCGCAGTGTGTGGGGCACCGTGCCCGCCCACTTCTCGAACTTCTCCCAATCGGAGGCGTCGCCGGTGATGTAGCGTTCGGGGATGCCGTCGGCCCGCATGGCGCGCCATTTGTAATGGTCGCCGCAGAGCCAGATCTCGGTGAGGTTACGAAACCGGTGATCCCCGGCGACCTGATCGGGCGGGAGGTGGCAGTGGTAGTCGATGATGGGAACGCCCTCGGCGTGGCGGTGATACAGCTCGACGGCGGTGCCGGACTGGAGCAGGAAATCGTCGTGGATGAAGGGCCTTTTGCCCATGGCGCACTCCTTATCCGTGGGGACCGGCACGAGTGTACTTTGCCCGGCCGGGCCGCGCAACCGGAAGCGCAGGGCAGATCGGCGTTGACTGAAATCCAGCCACCATGTAGAGTTATCGCCCGTGGGGCTGTAGCTCAGCTGGGAGAGTGCCTGACTGGCAGTCAGGAGGTCGCGAGTTCGATCCTCGCCAGCTCCACCAATCCTCTCAATAACTTACAGACACTCATCGATGTTGACTCACGCTTCCATGTGAGACTTTGTGTGAGAATTTCTCGCGGATTGCTCCAGGACCGCAATAGCCTGGCGTTCATCGTCGCCCACGCTGTGAAGGTAGCCCGACTTTGACAACTGGGGGTGTGCAGCACCTGCAAGTCGTTGAAAAGATTGGAAAGCACCTGTCGTTCGCCAAAATCCCGGCCGCTTTGAATATTTGACTTTCCATGGCTCTGCGGCCGACACTTCCCGGCCATGATGGCGAAGATTCTGCCGGTGTGGTTCGCCAAATCATTGGCCGAGGACTGTCTGCGGAGCGCCTGGGCTTTCCCGGCCTGGACCTCGGCTTGCCATGGCGCGGCGGGGTTCGCGGGGCTACAGCTCTCGCAGAAGCGAGTTTATGGTCTGGCAACCTCCCGACAGCGCAGCCCGTCGACCAGGTAGGGCGCGGAAAGTGTCCACGTCCCCCGCAGACCCATGTACGGCCCCGTCCGGATTCATTCGGATTCGAACGCTCTTGATCAGGTTGTCGAACGTTGCTTCCAGGTACGATCTCTGTCGAGCACGCAAACATCAGACTCATTTCTCCATCAATCCAGGGTGATCCCGCCTCAGGCACGCGAGTACGTCTTCCCGCAGCCTCAAGGCGAGTGCGCGCATGGCTTCTGCGTCTGCATCAGAAACCAGCCCGATTCGCTCGTATCCGGTTATATTCCGTTTCTTTCGGAAAGCGTCGAAGGTCGCCACCACTGATGCGTCGACGCCGATGGTTTCCCGGAGCGAGTGAATCACCCGGTAGTGATGGGAATCTCTCGACGCGCGGTAGCCTGCCGCGGCGAGCGCCACGGTAGCCAGCTGCAAGCCTGCATTGTACGCAATACTCATCCGCCAATCGGCGCTGACACCTTCAGCTGCGCTGTCGGCCAGGTCGCGTTCGACGACCTGAAGCAGGTCGTGAATCTCGTTTCGACTCGTCTGATGCTTTCTCAGCCAGCCGTCTCGTTCCCAGTCCGACAAACTCATCGTCCGCTCCAATAATGTAGATCCGCGGCTCGCTTAACACTGCAGTCAGGAAATGATGCCCGGCGCGCAGTTTCGTTCGAACCTCACTCGTGGGGTAGACGGTTGGGTTGATTTCTCTTCCGAGCCGCTCCTGCGCGCCCGCCAACGCTTCAACGACCTCCTGGAACGATGCCTCTCCGATCACAAGGAGGTCGATGTCGCTGGAGGCGCGGAGCTCACCCCGCGCCGCCGAACCGAAGGTCAAGGCCACGAGCACACGTTCGCCCAGTGGTGCGAGCGCCTCACGGATCAGGTCGCCGAGCCCCGCCGTCTTCGCAAACAGTCCCTGCAGTTCCGGAAAGATCGCCGCCTCGCGATCGGCCTGGAAATACACCTGTCTGCCCTGGACGGTGCGGCGGACGAGCCCGGCAGCTGTCAGCTGCTCGAGTTCCCGCTGCACGGCGCCGACACCGCTGCCCGTGTGGCGCACGATCTGACGGAGGTAGTAGGCCTCGTCGGGGTGACCCAGAAGCCAGCCAAGTACCCGTCGACGCGTGCTGCCGAAAAGAACCGCGGCAGGATCAACCAGGGTTGTTCGCATATCGGGTACAATCGTACCCGCATTGGGAACATCGCGTCAAGGTTGCGGCTCAAATTGGTACGCCCCGGCAGCGCAGGGGAGGCGTCCTTCTTAAGCGGCGGAGAATCGACGACAGCACCTCCGGGGAGGACTTGAGCGCGCGGGTCTGACACACCCGCGTCAATGTCCGCCAGAATGAGCCGGACTGGCGCAATCCGTGTGAGACTTTGTGTGAGAAATCCATTCCAAAATCTGCCAAAACTGACCACAACGTGGAATTCGCTTCAGCTTGGACTTCAGCAACTTACGCAGAATGAGGAGGTTGTGAACCCAGGGCTGTTTTCTGGCAGTCAGGAGGTCGCGGGTTCGGTCCTCGCCAGCTCCACCAAATCAATAACTTACGGCAGACCTCCTGATTGTATGTGAGACTCCGTGTGAGAATTTTGCCGGATTGCTCCAAGACTACGGACGCGAGGCTAACCGATTTTCTGACCGATACGGGGAACTGAGCATCTGGCTGCCCCGCGATTGAGATTTTACTTTGCTCCTTGAGAATGCGCGGCCCAAGCTGCGTTCCAGCGAGGGAACAGACTACTCTATTTGCTTGAGAAATAGGGTCTTCTGAAAATGCGCATACGTCCCGTTCGCGCTGGTTCAAAAACAATGGATTTTCCCGGTTTAGCAACGAAGGCGTATAGCTTCGTGAGTTGGTACGTGGCGACGGACGGAAGACGAGCCGTGCCACTGTATCTCCGGCCGAAATAACCGCGCCGAATCCGCTGGCAAGAGCCGTCCTGCGGACCTTATATTGGCGGCATCTTCAGGTGCTTCATTGCAGTACACGGGACGGTCCTCATACACCGGGTCATCTCATGACGCAAGGGCAAGGCACGAAAATCGGGGCGACACCACAGATCATCTGGGGGACTCTGGCGGCTCTCGTCGGCGCAGCTGCATTGTGGATGGCAACAGTTACCATTCAGGCCTACGGGGACTCCGACAACCGCGTTACACCTTTTCTGGCGATATGCTGCATATTCGCCTTCGTGGCGGGTGTGTTCGGTTTCGCCTCCTGGATGAGTGCGGTCGAGAGGAGAAAGCGGCAAACCCTCGCCTCGCGTCGCGCCATCCACCCGGACGAGCCATGGCTCTGGTCGGATCAGTGGCAGAATGGCCGGATCAATGCCGTCGCCGGAGGGGTAGCGTCTGCGGTGATCGCCATTTTAGCGGTGGTCTGGAATGCAGTGGTCATCGGAGCAGCAATCTTAATTCTGCAGAAAGACGAGAAGCCAATAGGTGCCTGGATCTTTCTGGCCGTTTTCGCCGCTGTCGGATTGGTCCTGATCGGGCTTACGGTCTACCTCGCATTGCTGGTAAAGAAGTACGACCGCGGAGTCTTCCAGATGAGCCGTGTGCCCGGCGTGATCGGAGGCTCCCTGGAGGGGACAGTCCAGCTTCCGCGACAGCTCCCGGCAGGCATGGAGGTGAGTATCGATCTGGCCTGCGAGAGGACCAGCGGCACCGGGAGGAGCAGCACGACCACGTGTCTGTTTCAGAATGGGGTACGACTGCGTGCAAGTGCGGGCCTCCTGCCGGTCTCGTTCCAGATCCCTTCTGATGTGCCACCCAGCGACAATCCAGATCATCATGGCACGACTACCACCCACTGGTGGCTGAACGCGAAGGCGAGCGTTCCCGGCGTGGATTACTCAGAC
Source organism: uncultured Acidobacteriota bacterium (assembly GCA_963773605.1). Taxonomy (GTDB): domain Bacteria; phylum Acidobacteriota; class UBA6911; order UBA6911; family UBA6911; genus CAVZBT01. The sequence goes on along the minus strand of CAVZBT010000010.1, from coordinate 351,651 downwards.
ATTTTTCAGGTCCCGGTCTTTTCGATCAGCAAGTATCATTCCCTCGCTGAAGGAATCGTCGATGCGTCGGGGCCCGTCAGCCCGCCTGCCAAGGCCTCGAGCAGAATCATCGAGTCCGGTGCCACCCGGACGGTCGTAGTCCTCCAGGGTGTACGGTACTGGGGGTGCGGCCTCGTAACGGCGCTTCTTTTTCCGCTGTTCGCACTTCCGGCCGGATTCGCGTTCGAGGGCGGAGCCAGGCTCGGAATCCACATCGCAGGCGTGATATTGGGTCTCGCGACCCTGGCCCTCTTGTGCACGAGTTTCCTGGTAGTCCCCGCACGCATCGAGATCGATCGGAATGAGCTGCGCATCTATCACGGCAAAGGGCCACTCCATCGGACGCGCACGGTTCCGCTACGGGATATCGCGCTGTTCAAGTATGTCTCCTCCGGGGATCCTCCCCGCCAGCGAATCGACGTCTACACCCGCGACGGTCGAAGCTACGGAGTCGCGGAAGATCTCTCCGGAAGCGAAGAGACGAAATGGTTGACGATCGAGCTGACGCGCGCCTTACAGGGGCTGACCTCCGGAGACACTCGATACCGCTCTGCGTGAGACGAACCACTCGAGAATCCGCCTGTCGAACTACGGCCCGGCAGAACCGCTGGCACCGCAGTGCCCTGCGTGTGGTACTTTCCAGGGCAGGATTCGGGCAGGGGCCCGGGCGGAGATGTTTTCGGATTCCTCGAACAGTATGTTCGTATCTGCCAGACCGTGAATGAGGAGAATCGGCACACGATTCGAAGCGACCGCAATCTCGGGTGAAGTATCGGAAACCAGACACACCGTAGCGGATCAGTCCATAGAGGGATGCGAGCTCGACTGCGGGGCGCAGCTTACTTACGCGCCACCCGGTCGCTAGATGTAGCCCGTTTACCGCTTACGCTGAGCGAATGATTCGCATCCTGTAGCTCGCCAAAACCTCGGCCGCGTCGAACGGTGGTTTGCTATCCGTGCCTGTGGGCTCGACACGATCTGAGCTGACAGCCTCAAGAAGTCCCGTGCCGCCAGCCCATCCTGAACGACGGCGCCAGCGAGTGGCCGTCCTAACCTCAGCCGTGAACAGGCGGAAAGCCGTGTGAGACTTTGTGTGAGAAATCCGTTCCAAAATGCGCCAAAACTTGCCAAAACTGACCACAATGTGGAATTCACTGCCCCTTTGATTTCTGCAACTTACGTCAAATGAGGAGGTTGTGAAACTCAGGGCTGTTTTCTGGCAGTCAGGAGGTCGCGAGTTCGATCCTCGCCAGATCCACCAATAGAATCAACAAGTTACGGTCATCTCCGCTCCTTCCACTTCTCCGTTTTCCCTCCAACATTTGCCGATTGTTTGCCGATGCCGTACCCAAGACGGCAGTCGTGATGCCCCGAGTGCCCGGCACCCAGTGCGAATAGATCCTCAGGGTGATCGACGGGTTCGCGTGCCCGAGCTGATTTGAGACGTAGGCCAGATCGGCAAGGATGTCCGCGCTCCTTCTACGGGGCTTGACAGCTCGGTGCGCGCCGTTGTAGCGTTTTATCGGAATCCGATAGGAGGCGCATGCGCAAGGCGAATACAGAGCTCCCGCGCGGGACCCTCGATCTGTTGATCTTGAAGGCCCTGGCTCTGGAACCACTGCACGGCGTCGGCGTCTCGCGGCGCATCCACCAGATGACCAACGGGGCCTTTCAGGTGAGCTTCGGCTCCCTGTTCCCCTCCCTCCATCGCATGGAGGAGAGTAAATGGGTGGTGGCCGAATGGCGAGCGTCGGAGAACAACCGCCGGGCCAGGTACTACAAGCTCACGGTCGCGGGCCGGAGGCGGGCCGCCGCTGAGGAGCGGGACTGGAACCGGATTGTGGAAGCAATGACGGCGGCTCTGCGAAAGCCACGAATCACGGCAGGGGAGGGCTGATGTTTCGACGGATAACACTTTCTTGAGAAAGGGCAAGGTGGAGCAGGAACTGGACGATGAACTTCGAGCGAGCGTCGAGCTGCTCGCCGAAGAGCGCATGCGGCGGGGCGTCTCTCCGCATGAGGCCGCCAGGCTGGCGCGGATCGAACTGGGCGGGGTCGAACAAGTGAAAGAGGAGGTTCGTAGCGCGCGGGGCCTGCCCCTGCTCGATTCCCTGATACGGGATCTCCGCCACGCGCTGAGAAACCTGGCCCGCGCGCCCGGCTTCGTCCACGTCGCCCAGATGCAGGAGCCAGACGGCGACATTCGAGGCGTCGGCCATTCTTGACGAAGGCCCTGCCGGCGCGATCTCGATCTGTCCGATCACGCCGACTCCCTGGGCACCGGGAGCAGACAGCACCAGAGCCCACAAAAACAAGCCGACACCGTAAAGCATGGGCCTCACCTTCCTGTTACTTTCCGGATCAGGTACCTGGGGGCCCGCCAAAGGGGGAATGGGCGGAGATGCGTTCGGTCAACCACACGAGCCGGCATTGCCGATCGTCGAAACGCCAGCCGCAGAGCTCAGCTCGGACTGTTGGTTGCAATCCGCCTTCTGCATGGGGTGCGGTGCATCCAGGGCGGTCCGCGGCAGAACGAGCTTAAAGACGGTTCGCCCGATTTCGGTGCTCTCCAGAAGCAGATCCCCGCCATGATCCTGCATGATCTTCTGAGCCACCGCGATACCAAGACCAACGCCATTCTGTTTGCCGTAGCTGACGAAAGGCTGGAAGAGTCTGTCCCGGATTGGCCGGGGAATGCCGGCACCATTGTCCGCCACCCGGATTTGCAGACCGTTCTCGTCGCCATCGAGGCTGATGTCAACTTTGCCTGACTCCACGGGAACCGCCTCGCATGCGTTGAGCAGTACATTTGTAAGGCTGCGCTCGAGCTTCTTAGGATCGAACCAGCCTCGTCCTTTCCCCTTTGAGTGCAGCGTGATCGTCACGTGATCGAATTCGGGGCGTGCGCGGATGGTCTGAATTGCATGCCTGATCGCTCCTTCAACCCGGCCATTGACGCGGTGCAGGGATTCACGGCCGCGAGAGAACTCGAGCAAGGAGTCGATCAGGTCCGTGACCTGTTCAACTGCCAGCCGGATTTCGCCATAGAGTTCCTCGCGCTGAGCGGGATCCAGATCTCTGTCGCAAAGAAACTCGGAATTGGCCACAACTGCCGTCAGCGGATGTCGCAGATCGTGGGAAATGGAGTTCGCCATGCTCCCGATCGTCGCCAGCCGTTCCGTTTCGAGGAGTTTCTGTTGCGTCCGTTGCAGGTTGGACCGCATACGGTCGAACGCCACCGTCACCTCGGCGACCTCGTCACTGCTGCAGACCTCGAGAGGGAAGCCGAAGTCGCCCTTCTCGAGCGCACGTACACCAGCAACCAGGCTGGCCAGCGGTCTCGTCATGGAGCGTGAAATGAGGAAGACGAGTGCACTTCCGGCTAACACTGCCACGATCCCCAGACCGAGCAGCAGCCGATTGAGGCTGTTCAGAAACACCATCGTCTGGTCGTACGAGATGAGAATGCTGAGGCGCAGCGACGGGTCGTAGGACTGCACCGCCACGGAGGTAGCGAGAAAGCGTTTCCCGCCCAGTTCAATCTGTCGTCCACAGTCGGATTTTCAAGGTCGTATCCCTTTAAGGGACGAACTTATAGCCTGCGCCGTGCAGGGTGCGAAAGTGAACGGGGAGGGCCGGATCGTTCTCCAGCTTCTGGCGCAGCTTCAGCATGTGACTGTCGACCGTTCTGCTGGTCGGATAGCTCTGGTACCCCCAGACCTTTTCGAGTAGCTCGTGCCTTGAAACCACACGCCCAGGATTCTGGGCAAAGAACTTCAGAATTCTGAACTCCAGGGCGGTCACCGCGACCATCTGACCGCCGCGAACCGCTTCCATGCGCGCAAAGTCGAGCGAGATGTCGCCGAAGGAGAATGAATCGCTCACATTTCGCACGGACCGGCGCATGGCGGTACGCGCCCGGGCCAGCAGCTCGCGGGGACTGAACGGTTTGGTAGGCATATGAAGACAGAGCCCCATCGGTACCTGTCATTGTTCTCAGCGCAAAAACAGATGTTGCCGACAAGGTCGTCCTGCTCGAAATGGGTGCCGATGACTACATTCGCCTGGAGTTGATCGCCGCTATCCCGAAAGGCGCGTAGCCGGCAGGCAGGTGAGGATCCCTGAATCCGCCGGGAATGCGAACAGGTTGAAAGCTCGAGTCGAAGACGTCAACCGTACCCGCATAGAAATTCGTGGCGAACAGGAAGGCGCCGAGTTCATTGAAGCCGATCGCGAGACCCTTGTAGATCGCCCCCGACGCTGAATTGTCCACCGCGATTATGGCGTGGTCGGGATCTACGCTGCTGTTCCAGCCGGCGATGGTGCCGTCCTCGGTGGAGAACAACTCGGTGCTTGGGCCCGAGGCATTGCCAGACGAGATGATGAAATCGCCCGTGCCGTTTGTGGCCACCCCCGTGGGGGCCGATGTGCCCCCACCCGGAGCGGGGATCGTAACCACCAAAGGCGATCCCGACGGGAGTGGTTGGCCGGTGCCGTCATAGGTCGTAGCCTTGCCGGAGCCATTGTCCGCAATCCACAGGCCGCTGTTCAGACCCAGAGTCATGCCCCAGGGGTTTACCAGGCTCGGGTCTGTGAGCCTGGCCAGTCCCGGGACGTCGGAGACGAGATTGGTCTGGGTGAACGTGGGTGCGTCGGCCGCAGCGCGCGCAACAGACGGTAGCCGGGGAGTTATGGCTAATGCCACGATGGCGGTCAACAGGATCATCAATATCCGCACAGCACCGTGTGATCGTCTCGTCAGCTCATTCCTCGCGGGGTTGTCCGGTGATTTCTTGCCGGGTCCCAATCGGCGGAGCCGTACGAACCGCACAAAGGCGCGACCAACGCGAACCCGATGTTCCGTGTCAGTTCACGCCCAACGCAAACAACTCGCTCACCGCCCGCGGACTGTAACGACCGACCAAGGGATATGGAATTTCCCGGGCGAATTCGGCACACTTCCGGTAGGGGGTGAATCCCATGGGTGGTACAAAGGTGAACAGGCGCGACCGACGCGAACGCGGCCAGGGGATCCGATGGCTGGCAACCCGCCGCGCGGACCACGGTCGCTGAGTGAGCGTGACAACCGAAAGGCCGGAGAACGGGACCTCGGACCGCAACCAGGATAGGCGAAAGGAGACCATCGTTGCCTTTTTTTTCCTAGTACTGTTCCCGCTCTCCTTGTTTCCCGCCCAGCAAGCAAAGGCGCCGCAGTCCTTTTTTGAGGGGCAGAAGGTGGCGCTCGTGGACTTGGTTGGCAGGCCGCACATCGATGTCGAGCTTCTACGCCCCTTAGTGCTGCAAAAAGCTGGGGACTCCTACTCGAATGAGAAGGTACAGAACACGATAGCGGCCCTGAACGGAACTCGGCGATTCAGCAAAGTGGACGTCGAAGTGACGCCTGGGACGGGTGGACTGAAGGTTCTTTTTGTGCTCCAGCCTGCTTACTACATCGGCATGATCAACTTTCCCGGCGCGATCAAGGTCTTTGCTTATTCGCGGTTGCTCGATGTTGTGAATTATCCCTCGGAAGAGGCCTATGACGAAAAACGCATCAAAGCGGCAATTCCGGCGCTCGAGCGCTTTTTCGCGAACAACGGATATTTCAAAGCTCAGGTGGCAAGCGAGACACAACTGGATGACGTGCACTACCTGGCGAATGTCACTTATCGCGTCACTTTGAACAAGCGTGCCAAGTTTGGCGCCGTTGAGGTACACGGACTTCCCGAGCGAGAGCAACAACATCTGTATAGCATCTTCCGTTCACTCATTGCGCGGTTCAGAGGAGCCTCACTGATTCCGGGCAAGCGCTATGACCCGGAGCATCTCCGCGCAGCAGCCGCCCGCATCCGCAGCCATCTCAGTAAAGAGAACCTGCTCGCCAGCCAGATACACCGCGAGCCACCCATCTACCACCCCGAGACGAACCGCGCCGATGTCACTTTCCAGGTGACACGCGGCTCCCCCGTGGACGTCCGGACCTCTGGCGTGCGCGTCTCAAAGGGACAACTTCAAAAATTGATCCCCATTTACGAAGAGAATGCTTTTGACGAGGACCTGGTTGAAGAGGGGAAACGAAACCTCGTCAATCATTTTCAAAAAAAGGGATACTTCGATGTAAAGGTGGAGACCCGGATCGAGCGTGACCACCAGATTTCGGTCGGCTACGCGATTGACCGGGGGAATAAGCATCGCGTCGAAGATGTGGATGTAACCGGTAATAAGCGTTTCAGTGAGAAGGACCTGAAGGACCAGGTGGTCGTTAAAGAAGGGAGATTCCTGTCACGCGGCCAGTTCAGCCAAGACCTGGTGAACAGGAGTTCGAGAAATCTGGCTGCATTCTACCGCGATGCAGGGTTTGGCGACGTTAAAGTGGATCCCGGAATTGACGACCGCGAGCGGAAGCTTTATGTGACCTTCAAGGTTGTTGAGGGCGACCAAACCCTGGTGGATTCGCTTCGCATCGAGGGAAATGAGACTCAGTCCGTTGACGCCCTCGCTCCGGATGGCGTGAAACTGACGGCCGGCCAGCCTTATTCGCTGTCGCTGCTGAACGCGGACCGTAATCAGATCGTCGCGAACTATCTGAACCTGGGCTATAGGAACGTTAAGTTTCGCTCGACGGTGACTCCGGTGCAAAACAATCCTCACCGCGTCGCCGTCACTTACATCGTGGCAGAGGGCCCCCGGACCGCTATCCGTCAAGTGGCTTTCATCGGCGCTCAGCATACCAAGGAGAGCTTCATTCGGCGCAACACCACCGTGCAGCCAGGGGCTCCGCTGGGAGAAGGGAAATTGCTGGAGTCGGAAAGTAAGCTCTACAACCTGGGGGATTTCGACTGGGCCGACGTTTCCCCCCTGAAGCCGATTACAGATCAGACAGAAGAAGAGGTCGTTGTAAAGGTCCATGAAGGCAAGCGCAATAGCCTGGGTTACGGGTTCGGCTTTCAATCAACTGCGCGGGCCGGCAGCCTCTCGTCGGGGATCGTTTCTTTGCCGGGCCTCCCGTCCGTTGGTTTGCCCAGTCAATTCACTATTATCGAGAAAAACATCATCAGTCCTCTCGCTTCGATCGACTATAGCCGGTCCAACTTGTTCGGAAGGGGCGAGACGGCATCCGTTTCTGCGCTCATTTCTCGACTCTATCAGAAAGGTACCTTCACCTACACGATCCCGCAATTTCGCGGATCGCTGAATTGGAACGCCCTATGGAGCTTATCCACTGAACGCAACACGCAGAATCCGCTCTTCGGCGCACGGACCCAGTTGGGCTCGTTTCAGGTGGAGAAGATCCTGAACGAAGCCAGGACCTCACGGTTGCAGTTTCGCTACACCATTCAACGGACTTCGCTCAGGGACCTCCTCATCAAGAACTTCGTACCCGAGGAGGATCTTTCGGTGCGGGCCTCGTTCCCATCCGTCTCATTCACGCGTGACACGCGCGATAAGCCTCTCGACGCTCACAAAGGTGTCTTCCAGACTTTGGATCTCCGGATTATTCCTGAGTTCCTCGGCTCCACCGATAGCTTCGTCCGATTATTCGGGCAGAAGTCCTACTACTGGGAGGTTGCGCCCTGGATGGTCTGGGCCAACAATGTCCGCCTGGGATTCTTGAAGTCGTTCGCCGGCAGCCACGTCCCATTCAGCGAGCAGTTCTTCTCGGGAGGTGCGGACAGCTTGCGCGGCTTTCCATTGAACGGTGCGGGGCCGCAGCAGACGGCGGTTCTCTGTACCAAAGCGGACGACCCTTCAACCTGCACGGCGAACGTCACCGTCCCTGCGGGCGGCCGCCAGCTCTTGATTCTCAATTCAGAGGGCCGCTTTCCGATACCGTTAACGATTGGCCCAGTGAAAGGGCTCGGCGGGGTTATTTTCTATGATGGAGGCAATGTGTACCGCCGCATCGGGTTCAGCCGTTTCCTGAAGGATTACACCAATACGGTCGGCTTCGGCCTGCGCTATCAAACGCCGGTCGGCCCGGTGCGCCTGGACATCGGTCATAATTTGAATCGCACGCCCGGGGTCAAATCGATCCAGATCTTTGTCACCCTCGGACAGGCTTTCTAGCCGCAGGATGTGCCCTGCGCCCCCCGACGGAGGACAGAAGTCATGTATGTAAACCGTCGGACTTTCCGCAGTGTCTTAGCAACATCGCTGGTGTTGGTGGTGCTACTTTGCTCCGCCTTCCTGCTGTTGCGTAGCGCGAGATTCCACCGATATCTCCTCGCAACAGCTGTCGAGCGCGCCGAGAACGCCATTGGAGGGCGCGTGGAGGTTGGTGATTTCAAGTTTCGGTGGGCGGGGCTCTATCTCGACCTTTATCGCATTACCGTACATGGAACAGAACCCGATTCTCAGCCGCCTCTTTTCCGGGCCGACCGCATCGGCATCGGTCTGAAGCTTGTCTCCATCCGGAAACAGAAAATCGATTTGCAGGAAATCGCGGTGGACCGTCCGGTAGTTTATCTGCTGATAGACGAGCAAGGGCGGACGAATCTCCCCGTGCCACCAGAGACGGGTAAGTCTACCGACATCTTCGATCTCGCGATCGGTCACTTTGCCATCAGTCAGGGAGAGGTTAATTTTCGGGATCGCCAGACGCCTCTGGATGCCGAGTTGCACGGATTGGAGTCTCGAGTTTCCTTCAATTCCTCGAGCCGGGAGTACGGCGGTACCGTCAATTATCGAGCCGGCCGGATTCAATACGGTGACTACCGACCATTACAGCACGGTCTTGAGGCACACTTTGTCGTCAGCCCTTCCGTCCTGACCCTAACATCTCTACGCGTGACCAGTGGTTCCTCCCGGATTACAGCCCAGGTAAAACTGCGGGATTTCAGCAATCCGGCAATAGACGGCTCCTACGATGCGGTGCTTTCCGTTACCGAGCTCAAGGACACCATGAAAATCCCGACGTTGCCTTCCGGTGAGATCGCAACGAAGGGCGAAATCCATTATCAGACCATTCCCGGCCGGCCGTTTTTGGAAGGCTTGGCCATTCAAGGGCAGCTTAGCAGCCCCAAGCTGGCCGTTGCTTCTCCGGAAGCACAGACCGTGATCGACGCTCTCAGCGGAGAATACAGTTTGAACCATGGGAATCTGTTAGCTCATGGATTAAAGATGCACGTTATGGACGGTCAGGTTGCGGCCGAAGTCACTGTTCAGGATCTGGCCGGCAAGCAAGCGGGTACGCTCGAAGCAACTTTGAGGGGCATTTCCTTGGCTGCGGCGAACGCCGCCTTGGCGGCAAAGCCTCTGGACGGCATGGGGATCACCGGGCGCCTGAATGCCACTGCGAAGGCAAATTGGCACGGCAGCATGCAAGCGCTTCAAGTCCGTTCCGATGCCACGATGGCCGGTTCGCAGCCGGTGAAGCAGGAACTTGCCGGCGGTTCTAATGCAATCCCGGTTAATGGAGTCGTGCATCTTGCCTACGATGGCGCGAGAAACATTTTGTCGCTGCAGCGTACCTATCTTCGCACCCCGCATACTTCTGTCAATCTGGACGGGACTCTTTCCGGTCAATCCAGCGTCCGGATAGAAGCGAACTCGGACGATCTACACGAGGTCGATGTGCTGGCGACCGTCTTTCGATTATCAGAACCGCGATCGCAAGCGAGCAGACCCCACGCGGGCAGGACTCGGTCTGCGCCTGAACCATCACAGCCGGCGGGCCCCGCTCAAAGCCCATGGCTATTGCCGCGCGCGGCGGCAGAGGGAACATCAGGGGCCGCTGCGGGCGTGGGCACTCCCGCCGAACAACAGGCCGACAAACCGGCCGCTGCGCGCCCGCAACTGCTGGGCTTGGGGGGATCCGCCTCTTTTAGCGGCCAACTTCAGGGCACGACAAAGGCGCCGCGTCTCACCGGCCAATTGAGCGGGGAGAACGTCAGCTACCACGGCACGACTCTGAGAAATGTGCGCGCGATAATTGACGCCAGCCCGTCGGGAGTTGCTCTGCAGCAAGGGCAACTTCAGATGAGTTCGCAAGGAAGCGTTCGGTTTGACGCTGCGGTTGGTCTGACCGACTGGAGTTACCAGCCGCAGAATCCGGTCACTCTGCGGCTGACCGGAAAGAATGTCCCGGTGGCTGATGTCCTGCTTTTGGCGAAGATGGAATATCCGATTACTGGCGTGCTTTCCGCCGACGTGTTTTTCCAGGGATCGCAAGCCAAGCCAGCGGGGCAGGGATCGATCCGCTTGTTACAGGGGAGCGCCTGGGACCAACCTATTGAAGACCTCTCGGTGCAATTTCAGGGGACTGGAAACGCGATAAACTCCACCTTGAATGTCCGTACCGCGGCGGGATCCGGCAGCGCAAGGATCATCTACTATCCTAGTGAGGAAGGATATGAGGTCCAGGCGGAATTTCCGGGCGTACAGCTCGAAAAACTTCAGCCGGTCCTCGCCCGCAATCTTCCGGTAAGCGGGCTCGTCAAGGCTTCGGCGAGAGGCCGGGGCACGCTGAAAGCACCGCAATTGGATGCCACTGTCGAAGCTCCGAAGCTCCAATATGGCGAACAAAATCTCGATGGGTTAAAGGCCCACGCGACAGTGGCGAACCAGCAGGCCAACTTTACTGTGGATTCCACGGTCTCGGGTGTCAGCCTGACGGCGCGCGGAACCGTGAACGTGAATCCCCCGTATGACGCCACCGCGAATATAGACACGCGGACCATTGACCTCGGCCCTCTGATGGCCACATATCTGCACGGCCGGGACCAGGACTTTCGAGGCCAGGCGGAGCTGCATGCCTCCTTGAGGGGCCCGTTGAAGGAGCCCCGGCAAGTGGAGGCGCACGCCGAGATCCCGAGCTTGAGCCTGGCTTATCAATCGATTCAGCTCTCGAGCGCAGAGCCCATTCATGTTGATTATCGCGGAGGAACGGTTACGCTGCCTCGCGCCAATCTCACAGGCACCGGGACCGATCTGCAACTACAAGCAGTTGTTCCGGTGATCGGCGACGGGAGTCTGCGAGCAGCGGCTTCGGGCGCGGTCGATCTGCACATCATTAAGATGGTGCTTCCGGAAGCGGACACTGCCGGTCAGCTGAAGCTAGACATAACTGCCCAAGGTTCGCGCGCGCACCCGGAGATTCGCGGAACGGTTCGCGTGGTGGATGGATCTTTTGAGCAGCCCGATACGCCATTGGGCCTGCATAAGGTCAATGCCGAAGTGGCACTGGAGGGGGAACGTATCACCATCAGAGCTCTAAACGCTGAGAGCGGTGGTGGCGCGATCACGGGCACCGGCTCTGCCACATATCAGCCGGTGCGTTTCGATGTGGCGCTGCAGGCCAGAAGGGTTCGCCTGCGCTATCCGGAGGGAGTAAGGGCAGTTCTCAATGGAGATCTGACTTTGAATGGAACGCCCGACTCGGCTGTGCTGGGCGGGCAGATCCTGCTGAACAGCGTATCGTTCACCCGATCATTCGATCTGGCGACGTTTATGGATCAATTCACCGGGCCACCGACGCCGCCCAATGCGGGCATGGCGGAGAATATCAAGCTCAACCTGGGGCTAAGATCGACCCGTGAAATGGACCTGTCGAGCAGCAAACTGAACGTGACAGGCGCCGCCGACCTCCGCGTGGCAGGGACATTGGCGGAACCGGTCATCCTCGGCCGAAGCGAGATCCGGAGTGGAGAACTGTTCTTCAACGGCCGGCGATATGAAATTCAAAATGGGGTCATCCAGTTCGCCAATCCCGTCCGCACCGAGCCGGTTGTGAATCTGGCGGTCACGACAACGGTGAACCAATATAATCTGAACCTGAGGTTCACAGGTCCAATCGATCGCATGCGCACTACCTACACTTCCGACCCGCCCCTACCTCCGGTGGATGTCATCAACATGTTGGTCACGGGACGCCCGACCGAGGCCGCTACGGCGAATGCGACAACGCCGCAATCGGTGCTGGCGGGGCAGCTCGCAGGCCAGGTCAGCAGCCGCGTGGAAAAGCTGGCGGGCTTCTCCGCCTTGACCATCGATCCGCAGATCGGAGGAACCGGCAGCAACCCCGGGGCACGCTTGGCTTTACAGCAACGCGTGACCAAGAAGCTCTTTTTTACCTTTGCCACCGACGTCACTTCAACTCAAGACGCCTTGGTTCAAGTGGAATACCAGGTGACCAGAAAGTATGCCCTCAGCGCACTACGCGATCAAAACGGCGGCTATTCCGTCCAAATCAAATCGCGAAGAAAATTTTGAGAGGCCTTCAAGACCGACACTGCCGAAGCTTTGTTGACCAGCGCCGGCACCGCGGTGGTCACAGTCGCCTGCATGATGCCAGATCTGGGGCTCGGATAGGAACTTTGCCGCCGGGCAACCCACAGGAGCCGGTCCGTGGCCCGAAGCCGAACTCGTCTTCTCCTCGTCCTCTGGAGAACGGCGAGCTGGTGGCGGAGTGCCGGGATCTCAAACCTGCAGCGAGGTTCGTGTCCGAAGCGGGGAGGTCAGTCCGGCGAGCAGCGATATCAGGACAGCGGACATGGCCCGGGACGGTAGCAGGGCGAACCCGCAACGGCAACCATTTCAGTACTACGGAGTTTGTGGTAGGCACAGCTTGTAAATATGTCGGATCTGACATAGAATTCCATGCGTGCCCCCCAATGACAAGCCGCTGGTATGGATGCACGCCGAGGTGAAGTCCCCTCCCGTGTTCCAGGGATGCACGGCTTGAAGCGGGTTTCCTGCTCAGGAAGCTTCAGGGCGGACAGTCGCTGGTAATGCCGCATTCGCGGCCGATGCCGGCCATCGGCGAACAGTGTCACGAATTGAGGGTCCTCGATGCGGACGTGACGTGGCGCATCATTTACAGGGCCGATCCCGATGCGATAGTGATCGTGGATGTCTTCAGCAAGAAATCCAGGACCACGCCGCAATCCGTGATCGTCCGGTCAAAAAAGAGATTGCGGGAGTACGACGATGCGTGACAGAAAGAGAAAGCGCCTTGAGGCCAAAGGATGGAAGGTTGGAAGCGCGAAAGACTTTCTTGGACTCTCGTCGCAGGAGGAAGCTTATCTCGAGATCAAGCTCAGGCTTGCCGAAGGCTTGCGTAGCCAGAGACTGCGGCGCCGAATGACTCAAGCTGAGATCGCCAAGGCTATTAATTCCAGCCAGTCACGTGTCGCCAAAATGGAAGCCGGCGAACGCTCGGTATCCCTCGACCTTCTCGTTCGGTCCCTTCTGGCTCTTGGCACGTCAAGATCGGATCTGATCCGGCTACTCTCACCTCAGAAGTCGGCCCCGGCAGCTTAGAGGCGGATCGCACCCCCTGGCCAAGTGGACACGTCCAGGCAAGCCTCCGCCAATCACTCCAGAACAGCGAATTGTCTCGATGACTTCCGTCAGGCGAATTTACTGTGAAAAATGCAGGTCTAATCCATCAAAGATCGTGACGCGCTTCAATCAAGATATCCGGAACGTCGTGCGGGCCGTACTTCGAGGACCAAAACAGTCAGCGGGGCCTCGGTCGTCTACTGGCGGCGAACTCGTCTCGAGGCTTTTGGGGATCTCTTCGATAGGGCGGGGGCGAACAGTCCCCGGTCCGCCGCGAGACCAAACCGGAGTCAGCCAGCGATTCACGGAGCAAAGCGACCCAAGGAGAGGCGGGTAACATGAAGAAGAGCCGATCGAAGAAAGCCGAGTCTCCATCTGAGCTAATAGACGCGAGAATCGAGGATCTGGGCGACTGGAGGGGCGAGATGCTCTCCCGGCTCCGCGCCCTGATCAAGGAGGCAGACCCCGAAGTGGCCGAGGAGTGGAAGTGGAGAGGGACTCCAGTCTGGTCGCACAACGGGCTGATCTGCACCGGCGAGACGTACAAGAATGTCGTGAAGATGACCTTCGCCAAGGGAGCCTCCCTGAAGGACCCTTCAGGCCTCTTCAATTCCAGTCTCGAAGGCAACGCCAGGCGAGCCATCGACTTCCACGAAGGCGACCAGCTGGACGAGGAGGCTCTGAAGGCTCTCATTCGGGCCGCCGTGGCCTTGAACAAGTCTTCAGCCCGCGGCTAGTCCGCAAGGTCGACCCGCCCCCTTGCACCGAGATCAGCCACACGGGCCGCCCTCGATTCCGCCCGAGCGGCTCTTGAAGGCGACGACTACACCTGCTGTTCCGCTGGTTCCTCGACATCGACGAATTGGCGGCGAGCTTCGACCCGACGACGTCCACCAGAATCGCGAAAGCCTGCTGAAGCACGACGTCGCCGGCAACGTCGATCCCCGGGCAGCGCGCTGCGCCCCATCGACCTTCGCACACGGAGTTCCACCCTATCCAATCCGCGTTCATCAGCGTTCATCCGCGTCTCCTTTCATATCTTCCCCACTCCCGAAACTGTCGAACATAGTGAGTCGCCCAACCGCCGGCAGTTTACCCAAGAGAATTAAGACGAGTGCAGCGGACGGAGAAGTTACCCAGATGAGGAAAGCCCGGATGGGCTTATTATAGTTTCGTGGAGAGCGTGCGCTCTGGCGCGGACCGATTGACAACAGATTTTCCGCCGACGGAAATGAGTGCCCGCTCGGGGATCGGCGAGACCCTGAATTGTTCATTGCAAAAATCATGCGGCTTCCGTCAGTGCTGACAGTTCCTAACGTAAACCAGGTCCTTTGAAGGGGAATCAGATGAGTAAGAAGTTGGATCGACGGAGTTTCTTCTGGGTTTCCGGTGCCGGCATCGCCGGAGTCGGATTGGTGGGTTCCCGCATTTCGGCGGGGAATACTTCGAGGATGCAATCAGCCCTGACCAACATAAGGGAAGCGGCCGCCGAGCAGCACACGCAGAGATTCAACATGTGCGGTTATCGCGCTCCCAAGATCGAGACTGTTCGCGTGGGCTTTATCGGGCTGGGGAGCAGGGGGCCGGGGCATGTGGTGAATATGAGCCTTCTGGAGGGAGTGGATATCAAGGCACTGTGTGACCTTGTCCCGGAGGAAGCGGAGAAAGTCGGGAAAAGAATCGCATTTGCGGGCTTCAGTCCAACTCTTTACTCCGGTGACGCCGAAGCCTGGAAGAGGCTCTGTGATCGAAACGACATAGACCTGGTGTACATATGCACCCCCTGGAACTTGCATGCTTCAATGGCGGTTTACGCGATGGAACACGGAAAGCATGTCGCGATTGAGGTGCCGGCCGCCGACACTCTCGAAGAATGCTGGCAGCTGGTCGAGACCTCCGAGAAGACCAGGAAGCATTGCATGATGATGGAGAACTGCTGCTACGACTTCTTCGAACTCCTTACCCTGAATATGGCGAGGCAGGGGTTCTTCGGCGAGATCATTCACGGTGAAGGGGCGTATCTACACACACTTCTTGAGAGTAACTTCAACAAGAACAGTTACTGGAATATGTGGCGTCTACGCGAGAATGCCAGGAGGCGCGGCAACCTTTACCCGACGCACGGCCTGGGTCCGATATGCCAGATCATGGACATCAACCGGGGCGACAAAATGGAGTACCTGGTGTCGGTGATGAGCAACGATTTCCAGATGAACGAAAGGGCAAAACAGCTGTCGGCGACCGACGGGTTCTACAAGGAGTTCGTTGACGACCCGTATCGTGGAAATACGACTACCACGACGATTCGAACCAACAGGGGGCGGACGATCATGTTACAGCACGACGTCACATCCCCGAATGTCTATTCCCGGATCCACAAGGTCAGCGGGACCAAAGCTTCCGCATTAAAGTATCCGTTGCCCCCGAAGATCGCCATCGGGCACCAGGAGTGGGTTTCCGATGAGGACATGAAAGCTCTGCAAGAAAAATACGCGCCTCCCATTGTGAAGAAGGTCGGTGAAATGGCCAAGCAGGTGGGTGGCCATGGCGGCATGGACTTCCTGGAAGACTGGCGTTTGATTGACTGCCTGCGCAATGGGTTGCCCCTCGACCAGGATGTCTACGACGCGGCGCTTTGGACGTCAATAGCCCCGCTTAGTGAGTGGTCGGTCGCCAACCGCTCGAACTCCATCGATGTGCCCGATTTCACGGGTGGGGCGTGGAAGAAGAACAAGCCGGTGGACATAGCGTTGGAGGAAGGTGGAAATACGCAAGTAATACGGGCGGCCCCGCCCCGGCCGCGCAGACCCGGCCCAACTCCAGAAGGAGTCCAGAACTAGGCTGGATTTCCGTGGCACGGGCGACCTCGTAAGGTGAAAAAACAGCCGTGCCGCAAACAGCTCTAATGACGTGCGTTCCCCCGAGCGCTCAAACGTTTAGTGCGACTCTTGACAGGCAGGTAACGATCCCGCATTCCTCCGGATCTTAGCCGTACATCTGGAGGAACATGATCCTTGGCCTGTTCCGCCGGGTTCCCCCCGATGGTAGAATGTACCCACTGAATGGAGGATACAGGCATGTCCATGACCCGTCGCAGTTTTCTCGTCTCCCTGGCTGCCGCCGCAGCCGCCACCGAAATCGACGCCCAGACCGGCATGCCGATGCGGACGCTGGGCAGCACCGGGCAGAAGGTGTCGTTGCTGGCTTTTGGCGCCGGCAGCCGCTGGCTGGCCTACAAGGAGCGCGACAAGGCGCCACGAGGCGCTGGAGCGCGCGCTGAAGGCCGGCGTGAACTACGTCGACAGCGCGGCATCCTACGGCGACGGGCAGAGCGAGCAGTGGATCGGAGAATTCCTGAAGACCCACAAGAAGGACTTTTTCCTGGTGACCAAGATCGGCGGCGACCGCAGCTACGACGATGCCATGAGGATCATCGAGCGATCGCTGAAGAACTTCGGTTTGAGCCAGGTGGACCTGATGCACATTCACTCGCTCGGGAACGAGGACGATCTGGCCAAGATCGAAGCGCCCAACGGCCAGCTCAAGGCCATGCTGCGCGCCAAGGAGCAGAAGCTCACCCGCTTCATCGGCGTGACCTCGCACACCAATCCCGCTGGTGCTGAAGACCGCGCTGGAGCGGCACGACTTCGATTCGACCCAGATGGCCCTGAACATCGCGCAGATCGGCAACGCCGCGCCCTCCAACAAGGCGGGCCAGGGCATGACCGGCGCCTCGGGCTTCGAAATGGTGGCCATGCCGGTGGCGCTGAAGAAGAAGATGGGACTGACGGCGATGAAGGTCTTCGCCCAGGAAAAACTGCTGGGCAAGGCGGCCCCGGAGATCCTGGTGCGCTACGCCATGACCCTGCCGGTGGCCGCCGCCACCATCGGCATGCCGGAGCTGGCGCACCTGGACTTCAACATTTCGGTGGCCAAGAATTTCAAGCCGCTGTCGCCTGAGGAGATGAAGCGGTTACCGGAAAGCGTGACGCCCCAGATGCGCGCCGCCATCGACCGCTTCTTTGCCGATCACTTCGACTGCTGACGGCCACGGTGTAGGCTTCGAAAACGGACGCGCGCACACCCCAAGCCGCCAAGTCATTCCGCCTGCAGCGCACGCAGCGGATGAAGGCGCGTGGCGCGCCGGGCAATTAGCAGGGACAGCTCGCATTTTGGCAAGCTCCAGGCGGATGTCACTCCAAGCGCCAGACGAACAGCTCCGGCCTCCCCGTCGCTCGGCGGACCGCGTTCGCCCGTTCCTGGAGACGCACCAGGATGCGCAGCTTTTCCTCAATCGGAAGCCGTGCCGCACTCTGCCGGCTCGCGCGTTTCCTTCGGAAGATCTCCTCGGCGATCTCCTGCGCGGATTGACTCATAGAGTGCTCCCCAGAAAGCGAGTCCAGGCATCGAGTAACCCGTGGCGGCTGAGGATTTCCTGGAGCCTCGCGTGGTCTATGTCAGCCTCCTCGAGTAGAAGGACAATCCTGCCGTGGTCCTTGGCACGCCCCGTTTTCAGTGCGATTGCGATCAGGTGCTCCGCGGTCATTACATGGGTCGGCGTGCTCCCGACGACTCTGCGGCTGGCATCTCGAACGGCTTCCTCGGTTAGAGGATCAAAGGCAGGGATGATCTGCAGAAGGGTGCCTGCAAACAGGAAGTGCTCGCGATGCACCGTTGCGCCTTTGACCTCGAGGAACTCGTAGATGGGAGTCAGGCTGACAAGATTGCCGGGCGGCGGGGTAAGCAGAACGAATACGCCGCCCTTTTCCATTTCGTTCAGTACGGCGAGTGCCGCTTCCATCGCTGTTCACCGCAGGCGCCAGTCTATCATAGCGCCCGATCCAGATCCTCCCCGACAGAGAAGGTCCCGATGAGTGGAAGACGCTTGGTGCCACCTGAGGACGGCAGCATAACCAGCCGAGCTGGGCATTTCCGTGGTCATTCCCTTCAACCGCGGGAGACAACGTCGGCCGAATAGCAGACTGGCAGAACCCGTGTGAGACTTTGTGTGAGGGTTACCCACAGGAGCCGGTCCGGTGTCCGAAGCGGACTCGTCTTCGCTTGGTCCGCTGGAGAACGGCCACCTGGTGCCGCACAGCCAGGATCTCAACCGGTAGCGAGGCCCGTGTACTGGCGTCGAGGTCAGCCCAGCGAACGGCGACATCGGAACGCCATACATGGTTCACGACGGTAACAGCGCCAAGCCGCAAAGACAACGATTTCAACCACTACGGAGTTTATAGCAGGGACGCTTTAAGAGCGACCTCGCGAGCGCCTGAGCAGATCGCAGCAGATGGAGACTCCTACATATAGCAGGCAGATGAGTGTGCCTACTCCCAAAGCGATGTTTGTGATGTTCAGCCAGTGTGTCTTGGGATCCATCAACTCAATCACAGCCGCCTCCAATACAGTTCGGGAGCGCCGACGCCGGAAAGGAATCCCGTTCCCTCCGCCCGACCACCCCTCCAAATATCATTTCCGTACTTGGAATGCTCGCACTCCGCCTTGTTTCCGACCGCAGCGCGCAGGAGTGTAGGTGCGTCCGGTCGCGACCGGTTCCTCACCTCACATTTCAATTAGAAGCAAGTTGAAGGAAAGGTCACTGCCCAGGCGTCGCGCCCCCGCGGCGCGACGCGCTGGCCGAAACGACTGCTTCGGCCTCGTGCAGAAGGGGGATCATCTGGCGCCGGTCAAACACCGAAGCGCCGTCGAGGAGACGTCGGGCCCGCTCGAGGTTCCTGCGGGCCTCGTCGTCTCTGCCGGTGCGAGCGCGAGCCATGGCCAGGAACAGGTCGACAAATGGGTCGTCGGGAAGCGAGAGGCTGGCAGGCTCCAGCAGCTCGATGGCCTGTTCGAACAGGCCGTTGCGGTAACGTGCGGCGCCGGCGAACGAGGCGGCCATGATGCTCCAGGGCGCCACGTGGTGGATGTCCTCGCAGCGACGCAGGAGCGTATCCAGCGGCACGTCCGTCTGTGCCGCCTCCCAAAGCGGCACGTAGATACCGGTCATGCCGTCGGCCGACCAGTCGGGCCAGTTCGCAACCGCTAATTCCGCTTCGTCTCTAAGTGCTACGGGCAGGCCTCGTCCCAGGTGGAGGGCGTGTCGCACGTCGGCCCACAAACCGTACTCGTGCATAAGGCCGAAGACGAACTCGAGGGTTTCCGGACGATGGATGGTTGCGGAGCTCCACATCCTCAGGCTTCCATCGCGGTATGCCGCATAAAGCCGAGTGCCGTCGCTGCTGAACGCCAGACAGGTGGCGGGCGAAGCCGGTCGCTGCAGTACGAGGAGCTGTTCGAAGCGCCTTGCGTCCCAGACCCGAATGGTGTTGTCCCCGGACCCGGAGACAATGAGTCGGCCGTCGGGGCTGAAGGCAACGGCGGTCACCTCCACCGCATGGCCCTTCAGATCGGCAAGGAACTGGCCGCTCGTTGCATCGTAAATGCGAACGGTGCCCGATGCGAATTCCCCGGTCGCGATGCGCGTGCCGTCCCGGCTGTACGCAAGGGCCCGGACGATCTCTCCCCATTTCGATTCCGGACTCAGTCGGAGCACCGCCTTTCCGGATGGCACCTGCCACAGCGTCACTGCCCCTCCGGCAACCGACCTGGCGAAGGACCCGGCGCCGGTGGCCAGGCGCGTCCCGTCGGGGCTGAACGACATCGCTGCGACCTCCTCCGGCAACCGCATGCTGGCGACCTCCCGTCCAGTGGATGCCTCCCAGAGCCTGACAATACAGTCGGCCCCGGACGTCGCCACCAGGTGGCCGTCGGGGGCGAAGACGATCGACCGGACAGCGTCACCATGCGCGGTCCACGCAGAGATCCGCTCACCGGTTCGGGCATCAAGGATGCCGATACGACCTGATTGGTCGCCGGTAGCCAATCGTTCCCCCCGTTGATCCAGCGCAACGACGGGCCCGGTAACGGCAATATGGAGCAGGCGCGCGCCGTCGGTGCTTTCCATGACAATCGCGCCGTTGCCGGTCGACAGTGCGATGCGCTTTCGATCACCGCTTACTCCAAGCCCCTGCACGTTGCGTTCGAGAACGGACCCTCCGCCGTGGTGAGGAAGGTCCCACAGGCGGACGACACCGTGGCGCGAACCGGCCAGCACAAACCTGCCGTCCGGACTGAAGGTCACTGCAGCAGCCTCGTGGCTGCCGAGCCCCGTGAGCGCCGCAAGCGCTGTGCCGCTCTCGGCGTCGGTCACCCGGACCGTCCCGTTTCGGGCAGCGGTCGCGAGTCGTGAACCATCACGGCTGAACGCGAGAGCCATGGGTGAGTCCGACTCTGTCCACGTGCGCTCGGGCGCGTCGCGCGCAGACGGATTCCAGACTCGGACCCGGCCGGCGGCGTCCGCCATGGCGAGCCGCACCCCATCGGGATGAAACGTCAGGCCGGAGACTGGATCGACGGCTCGTGTCTCCGCCACCAGCGTCCGCTTGCTCGGATCCAGAACGCGGACCAGTCTGGAGGCGCTCCACGCGATCCACCCGCGCGTGCCGCTGATCGCGAGCCGAGGCCACGCGCTGGCAGATTCGCCCGAAGGGTGCGTCAGGCGCAGCCTGCCGGAACGCGCATCGAAGACCCGCAGCATCCCATCCGGCGACACGGTTGCCACCAGGGTGCCGTCGTCGCTCAATTCCGCGGCGGCGAGGTCCCAGTAGCCATCGAGGGTGGACAGCACCGTGCCGGAGGCGTCCTCGACGACCAGCAGGCGTTCCGGATCCCCTCTCGTGCGGCGCGCCGCGATGAGGGTCCCGTCGCGTGACAGCCCTACCACTCTCCCGAAAGCATTACGGGTCGCCTCGGGTTGCCAGGATCCCGTGCTCCACTCGTGCACGGTCCGATCCATGGTGAAGCAGACGTGCCGGGAGTCCCGGCTGAAGACGAGGTGTCCTGCCTGCTGGAAGGGGGGCGGGTCGCCGCCGGCGAAAAGCGTGACGGCACTCGTATCTGAGAGCGCAAGCAACAGACGCCATTCCCATCCTCGCAGGCGCGGCGCGCACCTGAAGAGCTGTTCGCGGGCGCCGGTGAAGTCCGGTTCGCCCAGCAGGATGGCGGCATTGGCGAGACTTGCCAGATATCCCTGCGTCTCCGCGAGGTCCCTCTGGCGCTGCTCTCGAATCCACATCCAGGTACTCGTCGCGAGGCCCAGAACGACGGCCATCAGGATGACAGCGGCAGCCGCGACGAGAACGCGATTTCTGCGGATGAACTTGCCGATCCGGTACACAGCCGTCGGCGGACCGGCGAGCACCGCATCGCCGGCCAGGTGGCGACCGATATCCGCCGCCAGCTCGGCCGCTGACGCGTAGCGCCTCGCGGGGAGCTTGTCGAGGGCGCGAGCCGCGATCCAGTCGAGGTCGCCTCGCAGGCGGCGGACGAGCGCGCCGGCGTCGATTGCGCGACGGGCGGCCGCTTCCTGAGCATGAGTACCGCCGGCCTGCTGCCTTCTGGAAGGCGGCACCGGCTCGACTTCGCGGATGGCGCGGATGATCTCGAGGAACGAGCGTCCCGGCTGGAGAGTCGTGTCGATGGGCAGCGCGCCAACCAGGAGTTCGTAGAGTACGACGCCGAGCGAGTAGATGTCCGAAGACGTGTCGGCTGCGTGCTCACCCGGATCGGCTTGCTCGGGGCTCATGTAGCCGGGAGTTCCGATGAGTAATCCCTCCTGGGTCACCCACGTTCGATCGATTGGGCGGCGTGCCAGCGCCTTCGCTATACCAAAGTCGATGACCTTGGCCGCCGGACGTCCGTCGTGCAGCGTCACCAGGATGTTCGAGGGCTTGATGTCCCGGTGGATGATTCCGCGGCTGTGCGCGTGGTGCACCGACAGGCACACCTGTCGAAAGAGTTCCAGCCTCTCTCCGACCTTCATCCTTCGTGCGTCGCAGAACTCAGTGATGGGAAGCCCCGGGACGTACTCCATAACGAAGTATGGCCTGCCGTCGGGCATCGCACCCGTGTCCAGCATGCGGGCGATACCGGGGTGATCCATGATGGCGAGCGCCTGACGCTCGGCCTCGAATCGTTCGATCGCTTGCTGCGAGGCGAGGCCCGGCCGCACGATTTTCAGCGCTACCAATCGCGAAATCGGCGCCTCCTGTATGGCGAGGTAGACGACACCCATCCCACCCTCGCCCAGCGTGCGCACCACCGCGTAGGGTCCGACGCGCAGACCGCCGGACGGCGGCCGGGCCTCGGCGACATTGCAGATCGGCGCAGCCGGATCGCTGAGCGGTGCCGCCCCCCCGAGTGTGGCGGCTGCGGCCATGAGGCAGACGGGACAGAGTCCCTCGACGATTTGGGGTGAAAGCTCGGCGGCGCATTTCGGGCATGCCGCTTCGCTCATATTCAGCTCCGCAAGACAGATAACAGGTGTTCGACCTCGTCCTGGACATCCGCCGGGTCTGTGACCGTGAGCCCGATTTCGGCGCGGAGCGCGTCGGCGAAGCGGCGCCGGAGCCTGTGCACCGCCATCTTGATCGCGCCCTCGCTCGTTCCGAGTTCTCTCGCAAGATCCCGGTATCCCCACTCAGCGCCGCCGTCCACGAGATGCGTCTTCAGGCGCCCGAACAGCGAGCCCTGTCCGGCAGACTCGTACTGCCGCTTGACCGCCCGGATGGCGCGCTCGAGTATGAGGAGGGCCCACCGCCTCTCAAAAATCTGCTCGGGAGTCTGTCCACCCTTTTTCTCCAGAAAGGAGAGCGCCCCGGGATTTTCCAGGCTCAGCGCGACAAGACCCCCGCCGCGCTTCTTCGCACGATTCCGGTCCCGCTCGTTTGAGAGGAAGTGCTTTGCACAGGCCATCAGGTACCAGCGGAAACGGCCGTTCGGTTCCCCGGCGCCATTCAGATCCCGCTTCTCGAGGAGGCGAGCGAAGAAGCCCTGCGTCAGGTCCTTAGCTTCCTCCGGGTCATTGACCTGGCGGAGCAGGTAGGCGTACACCGGCGGCCAGTAGGATTCGCAGAGGACTTGAAGGGCCGATCGTCGCGCGTCGCGCCCGATGGCCCCGAGTACAAGCGCCCAAGAAGTAGTCGGAAACTGGATCGGTTCGGATGTCATGTCAGGCTCGATCAGCAGTGCGCAGCGGTGCCGCATCGACGCGCCCTGGCACCGCTTTCCCGTGAAAGAGTATTCCGTGAGATCCTTATAAGCATTTCTATCCAGAAACGCAAGGGGCCTGTCCTTCGCCAAAACCTCGGCCGGTCACCATCTCACGGAGCGCCCGGGCGCTACAAAAGACAAGAACGTTTACCTAGCGGGCGTCAGCGAGGCATTTGCAGCCACGGTGAAAGTACATGCTTTGGTTTCAGCATCTAAAGACGCGCCTTGGGACAGCAAGGTCGAATTCCTTCTTAGGCAGGTTGCAGAACTTGATGGAGCAATTGCAAAAGTTGATGATCGGGTTGACGAAATAAAATCATCTCTGGAAACAACGCGAAAAGACCTTCAGCAGAAGATTGACGGCCTTTCTTCATCCATAAAAAACCTAATAGCGGGCCATGTCGTAGGCGCGTACGATCTCAACCCGTACCCTCATACAGTTTTTTTCCGTGTGATCAGACTAACGACCAAAAGGCGGGTTGTAAGATACATATGCCGGGAGGGGGTTTTGTCCGTATACGCCACTATACGCCCCCATGGCCTAAAATGATGGATCTCTGGCTTCCCAGATTGCGACTTATGAACGATAATGTCAAAATCGGAGCAGGGTTTGCAGAATGCTGAAGCATAGTATTACGGTGCTTAAACCCGTTCATTATAACTGGTGGGGTCACCCGGCAAGACAGGAAGAGGTCCATGAGACACACGCGCATCATCGTCACTCACTACGGCGGGCCCGATGCACTTCGGGTGATTGAAGAAGAGTGCCCCGAGCCGAAGGATGGTGAAGTGCGGGTGAGAGTGCTGGCCGCAGGTGTCTCCTTGCCCGACCTGCTGATGCGCGAGGGCGTTCATCCCGAGACGCCCCGGCTGCCCTTCACGCCGGGGTGGGATCTGGTCGGCGTGGTGGATCGGCTCGGCGACGGTGTCTCTGGAATCGAACCAGGCCAGATAGTTGCCGCGCTGCCGATCAGCGGCGCGTACGCGGAGTTCGTCTGCCTGCCGCAACGTGAACTGGTTCCGGTGCCATCTGGGTTGGACGCCGCCGAGGCTGTCAGCCTCGTGCTGAACTACGTCACGGCGTACCAGATGCTGCATCGCTCCGCTAAGGTCAGACCGGGCCAGCGCGTGTTGATCCACGGCGCGGCAGGCGGGGTCGGCTCGGCGCTATTGCAGCTTGGGCGCCTCGCCGGGCTGGAGATGTACGGTACCTGTTCATCGCGAGGGGCGTCGGCCGTTTCCGACCTGGGCGGTATCCCGATTGATTACCAGCATCAGGACTTCGTGAAAGAAATTCACCGCCTCACGGGCGAGGGCGTAGACGTTGTCTTTGACGGCATCGGTGGCACCCATATCTGGCGTTCCCGCAAGGCTCTCCGTCCTGGCGGGACGGTAGTGGCCTATGGTCTTACTTCCTCGCTACGCGGGGGGCGATTGGCTTCAGGTCGTCGGTCATCGCTTTCATGGAATCGCCATCTTCGGGTTGTACATTGCCGGCGGCTGGCTTCTCCCGGGCCGGAAACGGGTGGTCCCCTACAGCATCCAGTGGCTCAAACGGCTGAGACCGGCATTGTTTCGACAGGATTTGATCGCCCTGTTCGACCTCCTTCAACAGCAGAAGATCAAGCCGCTGATCGCGCAGCGATTTCCTCTTGCCGAGGCAAGACACGCGCACGAGCTGCTCGGGAAGGGAGGCGTGACGGGCAAGATCGTGCTCGTGCGCAACGGGTCATCGCTTGAATCAGGAGCGGCGTAATTTCCGTCAGTACAAAGGGGAAATATCGCAAGTTGTTGCGGAGCACGCCCCTCGCTCCGTACTCGCATTAGCTCCTCTATGTTTCTAGACTAAGACTAGGGAGAGTGCGACCCCAACCGCCATCGGCGAGGTGATCGTCACCGGCGCGACCGGCTATGTCGGGAGCGGTCTGGCGTCGCGCTTGGCGCCAGAAGGCGCCAAGGTCCACGCGGTCCTGCGGCCTGCCTCGGACCGTTCCCGCCTGCCGGCCGCATCCGGGCTTCAGGCCCACGTCCACGACGGGAGCACAGGTTCCAATGGTTGAGCTCTTCGAGAGGGTCCGGCTGCGGGCGGTCTTCCATGCGGGCGCTCGTGCGGCTCATCGAGCGCATAGGCGGCAAGCGCGTGCCGGTCGGTGGGGAGGGCGTCCCTATCGGCCGCGCGAGGTGATGCGGCCCTGGGCGGGCCCGAGGGTCCCGGGCTGGCGGCCGAAGGTCTCGCTGGAGGACGGCATCCGGAGCCTGCTGGCTCATGACTGAGGCCGGGCGGCCGCGCTCCTCGCCGAGGCGCTCACCCGGCGTTCGCCTTCCGACTCACCTCGCTGGGCTTTTCTAACGACGATGACGCCTGGCCCGAGATCCTCTCCCGCGGGCCGGCGGACGTCTTTGGGTCCGCCCGGCATTTCCTCGTCCAAGCGGGAAACCTCTGGTTCCGGCCGGTCGCGCCGTTTTGAATAAGGTAGTGGTGCGCCCAAAAGGCAATATCCGGAGACACAGTTCAGGTGTAAACTGCGGCTGCAGTCGAGTCGCGAACGACAGTCCCTTGGGTCGCCGCCCGATCCCCAATCCGGCGATTTCCCTGCCACCCCACCTGCTTTCCCCTTGCGCACCCTGGATAGAATGTCCTATAAGATCCTCTAAGACTGTGCTGGAACTGGTGTATTGTTAAACGTCACACGTTGTAACAACCGCGGCAGGCGCGCTGATTAGGAACTCTGAGGGGGCGTTCGCGTCTATTTCTGACAGCCTCCTTCTTGAAACCACGGCATGCAATGTGAAACGCACGTTTCAACTGACTGTACGCGTGCCTTGATCTGTTCGGCTTCCGCATCGTCGGCCGCGGTGTTGAGCTCGACTTCTTCAAAACCTACATCCCGGGCCCAGCTTGAAGCGTTCCGCCCAACTGAGTTCCTTCGGCAGCATGGGCGCGTACACGCCCTTCCGGATTGGAAGGCGCGCGGCTTTGAGAGAGCCCAGCGAGGCGGAGCAAGCCTATGGTGTCCCGTAGAGATTTCCTGGTCGGTTTGGCGGTTGCGCCCGTTATGGCGGCGGCCCCCGCCAAAGGCGAGGTTTCCCTCGCTGCCTGGTCGCTCGTCAAGAGCTACGCTTTTTCGCGGCGCTGGGCGAATCTCGACCTGCCGCGCATCACGCGCGAGGAGTTCGGCATCGGCGCGCTGGAACTGGTGAGCCTGTTCTTTGAAAACCCGACCCTCGTCTACCTGCGGCAGTTGAAGCAAACCGCGGAGAAGTACGGTGTGCGCCTGGTGCGCATCATGGTGGACGACGAGGGCAATATGTCCGCCGTGGACAGGGCCGAGCGGATACAGGCCTCACTGGCCCATCGCCGCTGGATCGATGCGGCCCATTACCTCGGCTGTACCGATATCCGCGCGAACCTGCGCGGCGGCCTTCCCGAGTGGAAGAAGGACAAGGACCTGGTGAAACGCGGCGCCGAAAGCTTCCGGCACCTCCTCGAATACGCCCGCGCCGCCAATGTGGGGGTCATTGTGGAGACCCACGGCGGTGCCTCTTCAGACCCTGGCATTCTCACTTCTCTGATGAGCGAAGTCAACGACCCGGCCTTCGGCGTACTTGTCGATTTGATCAACATCAGCCGGGAAGTCGATTACGAACAGGGGCTGCGCCAGTTATTGCCTTTTGCCAAGGGCATTTCGGTGCATCCCGTCTGGGTCCAGGAAGGGTCCGATCCGGGCTTCGCAATCGAGCGTGCCCTCAGCATCTGTAAGGAGGCCGGTTTCCGCGGCTACTGGGGCATAGAATCGTCCTTCGGGCCCTCGTTGAAGGTCATGCCGCGGTTTGCGCCGGGACAGACCGCACCGCTCCCGCTGCCGCCCGGTGTCAGCGAAGGGCAGCTCTGGCAGGACGATCTGAAAGGTGTGCGGTTGACACAGGCCATCCTGGCGAAAACAGTGTTTGAAAAAGCGTGACCCCAAGTTACGCGGCGCTTTGAACCGGGGATCGGTTGCAGAATCCTCCAGGGCGTTTGCTGATTGCATGGACTTCCCCTCGGATTACTCCCTAACATCCCGTTTTTATTAGGGATTGCCGCATCCCGTCGGCCGACTGGCAACCACGTCACACATGGCCGAGGATCGGTTGAGATCCTCTTCTCAATTCTCTTTACAGGGATGCCACGAAAGCCACACCATGCGGTAATATCCGCATGGAGGAGACCACGATGAAAACAGACCGAAGAAATTTTTTCCGGCTCGCGGGTGTTGCGGGTACCGGAATGTTGGCAACCGGGATGACCTCAAAGGATTCAGGAAAGAATAATAAACGCTCCGACCCTTTCGCACACACAAAAGAAGTCACTGAACAAGACCACAAACAACTCTTTAATATGTGCGGATATTCAGCTCCAAAGCTTGACAAAGTGCGTGTCGGTTTTATAGGTCTCGGTAATCGTGGCCCGGTAAATGTCGATGCCATGGCATTTGTTGAAGGCGTCGAAATCAAAGCCCTGTGTGATAAAAGGATGGTCCGGGTAGAAAATGCACAGAAGATACTTTCCAAGCATGGCTTACCTGCCGCGAAATCTTATGGTGGAAGTGAAGATATATGGAAGGAGTTGTGCAAAGATCCCGATCTTGACTTGATTTCCATTGCGGTACCCAGGGGACCCCTGCATGCAAGAATGGCGGTATGTGCGATGGAGAACGGTAAACATGCTGCCGTTGAGGCTCCTGCAGCATCGACACTTGAAGAGGCATGGCAGTTAGTCGAAACATCTGAAAGAACAAAGAAACATTGCATGATGCTCGAAAACTGCTGTTACGACTATTTTGAATTATTGACACTCAATATGATCAGACAGGGGTTCTTCGGGGAACTGATTCATGCCGATGCGGGTTATCTCCACCATCAAAACAATTTTGTTCCGATACCAGAAGGTGGAGACATGTGGCGTGTGAGAGAAAGTCAACATCGCAACTGTAATCTCTATCCTTCCCACGGTATAGGACCAATATGCCAGGCAATGAACATCAACCGGGGGGATAGATTGATCCTCATGACATCAATGTCATCCAACGACTTTATCATGGGAAAGATGGCTGCGGAACTGGCAAAGCACAGACAGCTTTTACAAAGAATTCGACACAGACTCGTATCGCGGCAACATGAATACTTCAATCATCAGGACTCACAATGGCAAGACCATCATGCTGCAATACGATATAACCAGTCCTCGTGTCTATTCACGTATCCACACGATAAGTGGCACGAAAGGGATCTTACAGAAATACCCGCTTCCGGGCAGAATATCACAAGGAAACGATGAATGGTTTAATGACGAGGAGATGAAGGCGTTAACCGAAAGATACACGCCGGAAATCGTGAAACGTATGGGTGATCTGGCGAAGGAAATCGGCGGACACGGCGGCATGGATTTCTTAATGAACTGGCGCTTGGCTGATTGTCTAAGGCATGGACTTCCAGTCGAACAGGACGTTTATGATGCAGCGGCATGGAGCTCAATAGTACCATTGAGCGAATGGTCAGTGGCGAACGGATCAAACTCTATCAGGATACCTGATTTTACCTGCGGATCATATAAAACGAATGCTCCTCTTGACATAACCATGTCAAAGGGAGGTAAGACGGGTGTGCGTCCAATACCAACCGATAGAAGCGCAGGGAGAGTTCTCTGAACCAACGCGACCTCAGTGTACCGATTACGGCGCCGCTCAGTACCGGATTCCGTAAACACGATAACGTTTGTGGGGACACGGATGAACGCAGGCAAAGGTCGAGGGGACGCTGTGAATGACCTGGCAGGTCAGCGCTGCGCGTTGTTCTCTTCCCCGGGCCGGTGCCGGGCAAGCGCACTTGGCATTCTATTCTCGCGCTGTGGCCGGGACGGGTCTGGGACGCTTGCCCGCCGCCGGCGCGGCGAAGAGATTCACAGCGTCTCCTCGACCTTTGATCGCTGACCCCAGTCTTAATCTCTGCGAGCCTCTGCGTTCTCCGCGCCTCTGCGCTTTGTTTTCGAGACAGTAGCACAGAAAGAATGTCTCTTTGTGCCGATTTGATTTAGAATCGTGCCTCCTGACTTCTGGCCACCAGCCACTGATGACTGACCACTTTGGAATAAATACGGAGGTGTCATGAATCGTCGAGAGTTTCTTGTTGGGGCTGCAGCGGCAGCCGGACTTGCAGCCACGAGTCGAGCACGGGCCCAGAGTCGAGATCAAGCCAAGCTTGCCCGTCTCGCTATCATGAGCCTGAGCTTCGGCAACATTCTGAAGAATGCCAACCAACCGGACGAACCGGCGAGAACGCTCGACCTGATGGACATCGGGCAGATGTATGCCGATCGCTTCGGCATCCACCACGTCGAGTTGCAGCACACCCACATTCCCTCGACCGAAGAAGCCTGGCTTAAGGAATTTCGTGCCCGTCTGGCGAAGACGAAGTCTCAGGTGACGAACATCAACCTCGAGTTTGGCGCGTTGACTGTTTCCGCGCCGGAACCCGTGCTGCGGCTGCAGGCGATCGACCTGACCAAACAGTGGATCGATCACGCGGCGACTCTCGGCTGTCCCCGAGTAATGGTAAACCAGGGCGCCCTGACTCAGGAGAGCAAGCAGGTCGCGATTGCAGCTCTCAAGCTGATAGGAGCTTATGGCAAGGCAAGAAGAATAATGGTGGGCGTCGAGAATCGCAGTGCTCCTCGCTCCGCCGCCCGCGGTACCCCCACCGCTGCACCGCCCACGCCTGCGGCGCCGGCCCCGATAGACTACGTCACGCTGGTGGAGGTCATAAAAGGCGCCGGCGTCTACGCAAATTGCGATCTGGGCAACTTCACCGATCAGGAATCGCAACACGCCGGCATACGGGCGATGTTCCCTATCACTGACGGCAATTGCCACGTCAAGATGAACCCGGCGAGGTATGACCTGCCCAAGGCGTTGGCTCTTACCAAAGAGCTCGGGTACAAAGGGCTTTACTCGATCGAGGCTGGAACTAATATGGGTCCTGATCCTTACGAGAACACGAAAAAGATCCTTGATGTGATCCTCGCCAATATTTAGAACCTGCGGCACATGAAGACATCGGGCAACCAAAACGCGACCGCGGAGGCGCCAAGGACGCAGAGGCAACGCAGAGACGATGGTCTGGATGCAACCGGTCGGAGCCGAGAGCGTCAGCGAGCGGGTTGGTTGTCCCAATGGCTACCGCCTATCCGCTCCCTTACACCTGCGGCTCTGACGTGCTCTGTTTCCCAGGTTTTTTCTACCGCTCTGCGGGGGGCTGAAGAAGACTGGAGTCCTGGCATGGAGATTTCCAGTTAAGACGCGACACCGGAGTGTGGTTTGCATTGGGCGAGGCGACATTATCTTTGCAGAGGAGGCAGACAGCCATGAATTCAAATGCTAAACCGGGCCCGGCGGGCGAGAGCTCCCGACGGAGCTTCATTCAAAAGATCGGGACGCTGGCCGCGGCGTCAACTGTGGCGGCAAATGCCAGTGCCCAGCAGCAGCCGCCGTCAGGCGCCGGCGGACGGGGCGGGGGAGAGGGGGGACGTCCCGAACCTAAGCCGATCATGCCAGGCCCCCTGGCAAATGAGCCGATGCCGACGGTCCGCATCGGCAAACACAACGTTTCCCGCCTGATTATCGGAATCAACGTCCCCGGTTCACACTTTTCTGACAGGCTTGTGCAGGATGCTCGGGCGTGGAACACACCCGAACGGCGGGCGATGCAGCTCAAGCATTGTGAAGGGCTGGGCATTAACACCATGGTACAAGCCGGAAACCGCATCGCCCAGTACAACGCGGAACACGGTGGCAAACTGATGGGTTGCGGCAGCGGGATTGCGAATATTGGCCCTGACGGGAATTGGGCGGATACCGAGAAAGCCATTAAGGCGATGGTCGGGTACGGTGTCATCGGCATTCACCACGCCGGCTACGGACCCAGCGGCACGGATGCCTGGTGGAGGCAAAAAAAGCTCAGCGTGGTCCGGGAGTACTGCAAAAGGGTGCGGGATGCAGGTGTGCTGGTAGCCATCACCAGCCACCGGCCGGAAGTGTTCATGGAAGTCGAGTCCCAGGACTGGGATGTGGATTACTACATGACCTGCCTGTACAAATACGGCCGCACCCATGCGGAATGGCTCTCAGCATTCAAGTCCAACCCCGAAATGATGCCCGTGGAAATCGGTTACCCTGTGGAGGAAAGCGACCAGCACACCGCGCCCGCCCGCTGGTCGGACCTTTACGGCGGGGAAGTAGCTTTTGTGCAAGGCGATCCGCCGGAGATGCTCAAGGTGGTCCAACAGAGCAAGCGGCCCTGCTTTGTGTACAAGCTCCTCGCCGACGGTCGTAGGGCCCAGCGGCAGGATTACGTGGAGGGGGTGTTCAAATACGTTATGGCGAACATCAAGTCGACCGACGCGGTGGTGGTCGGGATGTACGACAAGTACATCGACGAGTACGCCATCAACAAAGAGTACGTCGTAAAGTACAGCAGAACATCGATCCCGGTAGCGTAAGAATCGCAGCTTCCTGGGCGAGGTTTGTTCGAAATCCCGCGTTGGGTCCACCGGGGTTCCAACGGGCGGCGTTTCGCCTGTCAAGAACCGCCTGAGACAATTTGCCTTTTGCGCCTTGATAGCGACGTGGCGGTGAAGACTGGTGTCTTCCAGCCGTGTTCGCTGGGGCGCCTTTCCTGATGGCTAAACGGCCCCAGGTTCCGGCCCGGTGGAAACGAAGAGGCCGTAAAATCCAGTCGCCGTTTCGACTGATATAATCATAAAAAAAAGAATAATGAGCATTACCAAGAAGGACGATATCGCAATATGACTTGATTCTTCTAAACCGTTCCGTGATTGATCGAGGTTGACTCATGCAAAGAATGCCGCCTCTGGTGAGATACCTGTGTCTAGCGCTTTGCGTGCCATTGATTGCATTGGCGAACCCCGAACAAATCGGGAAATCAGACTGTAAATCGCTGATAAGTCATTCCGGGTTCGCCGAGTTTGTCATGCCAAGTGAGGGTGGAACGCATAAACTCGCGATAAAGGTGAGTCCATCGGTGAAGTGGACAATCCGAAACAGCGGTTATGTCGAGTGGATTGAGATCCTGGACGGTGACTCTGGTATTGGTCTGGGCACCATGACGATTCAATTGGAAGCCAATACTGGGAGATTTTGCAGAGTGGGCGTCCTGACGATAGCGGGCCTGGCGCCGGTTTACGGCCTCCCGATAACAATCCTCCAGCGGGGTACCGAGCCTGCGAGTGCGGAAGAGCAGGCAGAATCGTCTCATCCTCGTGTCATCAACCTTGCGCCCTTCTCAAGCAATAAACCGCAGACTCCCAGCACGCCCGAATATAAGAAAATCATCAGAAGAAGGTAAACAGCCGTACGCCAGTCTTTGCTTCGTTGCCGGATCGCCCCGCTATTTTGGGCCGGATCGAGGACGCACTTGGCGTTGGAGAAGGACGCGCCGGAGCCTCGCTCCATCCAACCCCAGAGGGACGGGGACACCTGCGCCGGATGCTCGTGCACCGAAACTGGGACTTGGTCGGCCTTCGTTATTTCTGGCTACTCGTAGCCTGCTTAGCGCGTTGCACGCACGGGGTAACGGGAATTTCTCCCCGATGCCCGTCTTTGAGGTCAACGTCGCCGCTATCTACACTCGCCGTATCCTATAAAGAACAAAACGGTATGTCGGTCTTTCCGGCATTGGAGAGAGATTTGCCGCGGTCACGTAAAGCGTGAGTCCATCGATTCGTCGCACTTGGATGTAAGTGCGTGGAGTTCGGGGATTCACTATGTAGAGAGGAGGCATCATGACGCTGAAACCTCAAACCGTGAGTATATACGCCGTCCTTGTTTCCATTAGTCTGCTGGTATCGGGCCATGCGGCCAGCAAGACTCTTGGACAGCTCGAGTTTGAACCTGCCGGCAAAGTCGATAAGCTCGCAGGCGTATGGGTGAATGACGCGTATGTCGGATACATTTCCGAACTCAAGGGATCAGACAAGCTGTTGCTCGTACCCGGGGAGCACCAGATCACGATTCGCTACGCAGGATATCGGGATCTCGCTTTGAGAGTTGTGATCGAACCTGGGAGAGTTCTGACTGTGCCTATCAGACTCGAACGCGATCCAAGGGCACTGAATCCTGAAACAAACGCTGAAATGCGAATCATCGTGAAACCGAATCGCGCCGCCGTATTCCTGAATGGTGGTTTTGTCGGTCATGTGGACGAATTCGACGGCCCAGGTCAGGCTATGTTGCTGCCGGCAGGGTCCTATAGCGTCAGAGTCGCACTCCCCGGCTATCGTCCCTTGGAGACTCAAATCACCCTGGTGCCGACCCAAAAATTCGAACTCAAGACAGACCTGTTTCCGGCCGGCATGTCAGCTGTGGACGCACTGCAGACCAGCCGTCAGGCTGGTGTCAACCCCAAGTGAAGTACGTTGACCCCTAGATCGATCGCCGCGCCAGTCGGCCCCGAAGCGAGGAGCGTGACTCACAGGAACCGGTCCCAGGCTCCAACCCGGATCGTCCGCGCCGAGTCCTTTGGAGACCCCCGAGTTGTTGCCGGAGAGCCAGGATCTCGATTTGAAGCGAGGTTCGTGTCCGTAAGGTCGACGCAAGCCCGGCCAGCACGGAAGTCAGCACGTTGGGCATGGCTCGCAACGATAGCTGCACGAACCAGCAGGAGCAACGATTTCAACGACCACCGAGTTTTTGGCAGGCACAGGGTTTTCACCATAGACGCGAAGGCTGTCACCAACCCTTTTCAATGTGCCTCGGCACCGCTTTCGCGGTTGCACTGCAGTCGGGCAAGTTCGGCGAAAGTGCGGTGCCTAGGCGCCGCACCCAAAAGCGGCGTCGAGCCGCCGCACTCCAAACAAGACGCTTCGCATTCTTGGACTGCGGCGGACGAGGTTTTGGATGCTGGATATCCGCGATTTTATTGGCTACTCGGCGGGAACCCACCAAAGTTCCCCGCGCAGGGGGGAGATGTTCCAGTGCTGAACTAATATTGGCAGACAGAGCATCTGGAAAGCCAATACCAAGTCGTAGGCCCAGAGGATCATTTCCATGTCAGGCGGCGTTGGCCCAGAAACAGCGGGTTGGGATCTTGGCCATAGCACAAGGTTTTACGCACCGTCCGGGGGCAGCCCGGGGAACCGTTGTTGCCCCCCGGCGGACGGCCTTATCTGGTTGAACGGGGCTTCGAGATCCTGATAGACGATTCTTCATCCTTGGCGATTGGCCTGTCCGCCGGCCCGCGATCGCGCAGTGCCAAAGCTACGATACAGCAGCAGGTCGTAGATGATCTTCACGCCTCCGGCAACGAAGAACGGCCCAGCCATGAGTACGGGGCTGGCCAGGAACACGGCCGCCAGGCTCGGTGAGATCGCTGCCCCCACGCTCCTCGCAACTGCCGTCACGCCCGCTGCCGCTGACCGCTCATCCGCTTCCACGACGGCCATCACGTACGACTGTCGGGTGGGCACGTCCATCTGGCTGACGCTGAAGCGAAGCAGGAGCATGGCGATGGCCAGATGCACGTTGGGCATCAGGGGTACCAGGATCAGCAGGACGTTGGAGGGCAGGTGGGTGAAGACCATCGTGTTGATCAGGCCGATCCGGGCTGCCAGCTTCGCCGCGGCCAGGGCTGAAACGGCTGACAGGATGTTCGCCCCGAAGAAGACAGCACCCAGCATCGCCGGCTGAACGCCAAAGCGGACGTGGAACCAGTATGCTACGATGCTCTGGATGACAAACCCGCCCGCGAAGGCGTCGAGAGAGAACAGGGCCGAGAGCTTGGCCACCACGCCCTTCGAGCGGTGCAGCCCCAGGAAGTCGCGGACGCCGCCAGTCTGCGCAGCTGCGCCCTCCCCTGCCCCGATTTCCACGGCCATGCTCAGGGTCAGGAACAGCAATCCCAGGACTATGCCGGCGCAGGCGTATGTCCACACCACGATACGATAGCTCGACACGGCTGGCACGCCGGCTTTCTGGAGGCTCTGCGTCAACGCCCCCGAGACCAGTGATCCCGTGGCCGTGGCCAGCGAGCCAACCAAGCTATACCAGCCGAAGACATACGTCCTGCGCTGCTCGGAGATGACCTCAGACAACGCCGCCTGTTCGACCGAGAGAAAGGGGCCTACCTCGTTACCGCCGGGACTGATCACGCCGATGGTTGCCGCCAGCACAAGCAGTGCGAAGTTATCCGTGAGGGCAAAGACCACGCCCGCCGACAGCATGAGCGCCGCGCCGACGACGAGCGTCCGCCGGCGACCGAATCGATCCGCCGTGGTGGTCAGCCACAGAGACACGCCGATGTCGCCCACCAGGGTGAGGGTCAGGAGCAGGCCGATCTTAGTTTCGGGCAGGCCCAACTGGGCCAGGTATAAGACCAGCAGAATAGACAGGAAGCCATACGCGAACATCCTGACAAAGCGGGTCAGAAAGAGAAGCCGAATGTCCCTTCGAAGGTCGATCCGTGTCAATGCGGCGCCCATCCTGCTTCAATGCCCTCTTGGGCTTGTGGTGCCGAACAACCCGGCACCCTGAAATGAACCAATTCCGTGCGCCGCCCGATCTTCCACCGGTCCACCGTCCAGCAAGGTAACTGCTGATAACATAGTAGTAGGTTCGGTGATTCTGGCAAGGGTCATGGGAAAGGAGTCTGCCATGAGAGAACCAAGGATCTACGCGGCTTTGGCTGCCGTCGGGCTTCTCGCGGCTGTCGGCATCCAATGGGCCAAGGCCCAGGCGGGCAAAGAGACCAACCCGGCAAAATTGAACATCCCGAGGATCGAGCAGCTTACTGGGGCAAAGGGGACCTGGAGTGAGCAGGAAGGCGTCTTCAAGGTCGGTCTGCCGCGCGGCGACATTGCCGCAACGGTGGCCGGGGTCAAGATGAGCGTGCCGATGGGTCTGGGCGGCTGGGCCGCCTTCAAGAAGATCGGCGATCAGTGCATGGTCATGGGTGACAACGTGATGCTCGAAGACCAGGTGAACGCGGTCATGAGCGTGGCTCTGGATAGCGGCCTCGAGGTGACGGCCCTGCACAACCACTTCATGTGGGATGCGCCTCGCATCATGTTTATGCATATCGGCGGCATGGGCGAGGAGGAGAAACTGGCGGGTGCGGTCGGCAAGGTCTTTGCCGAGATCAGACGGACGGCTAGCGGCAACGCCCCGATGCCCAAGGTGGAGATCGATACATCCAAGAGCGTCATTGACCGCAAGAAAATTGAAGATATCCTCGGATACAAAGGAGAGCCGCAGAGCGGAGGCATCTTCAAGGTCACGATCGGGCGGACCATCACAATGCACGGCCACGAGATCGGCAATATGATGGGCGTCAACACCTGGGCTTCTTTTGCCGGGACCGATGACAAGGCCATCGTGGATGGGGACTTCATGATGACGGAGGCTGAGCTCCAGCCAGTGCTGAAGGCCCTACGAGGCGCAGGCATTAACATCGTGGCCATCCACAACCACATGACGTTCGAGCAACCGCGCGCTGTGTTCCTGCACTTCTGGGGCGTGGGCTCAACCACCGATCTGGCCACGGGCATAAAGGCCGCCCTGGATGCCCAAGGGGCCATCAAGGCAGGGCCGGCTGGCGGGATGAGAGGAATGAAGGCCGACCACTAGGCGAGCAGAACGTAAATCGTAAAGGACACTCAGAACCGGAGGCTGCGAAGGGCGTCCGGCATTGAATTGCAGATGGCGGCCGAGGAATTTGAGATCAAGGCCACCGACTACACGGCCACGTGGACCGACTCGCATTCCCGGCGATTCACATGCTACGCAAGCCTGAGCTAGCGTTGTCCATTTGGATGTGGCCCTCGCTCATCCATGCAATCTCGCACGCGAGCGCCGCTATTTCGGAGCGATTGTGCGTGACGTAGATGGTAGTGATCCGCAAGGAACGCTGCAGTGCCGCGAATTCCGAAAGCAGGTCTGACTTGAGGCTTTCATCCAGGCTCGACATCGGCTCGTCCAGCAGCAGCAATCGGGGCTGCCCCACAAGTGCCCTCGCAAGTGCGGCCCGCTGCTGCTCGCCTCCTGAGAGTCTGTTCGGATAATTCTGCGCCAACGGCTCGATCCGCACCATCCGCAGAGCCTCGTCGATCCGGGCGGGTCGTTCGCGCATCGGCACACCGGCGGAAGCCAGAACGAAATCCAGGTTGCCTGCAACAGTGAGGTGCGGCCACAGTGCGAGGTCCTGGAAGACAAAGCCAACCCCACGCGCCCGCGCGGGCAGCAGGTTGAATCCGTCTGCCGCGACGCGTCGGGTCCCGATCCAGATCTCACCTGTGTCGGGCGTCTCCAAACCAGCAATCATGCGCAGCGTCGTGGTCTTCCCGCAGCCACTTGGGCCGAAAAGCGCGACGATCCCGCCCGCGAAAACAGCAAGCGAGGCACAGTCGATCAACTTGCGCTTCCCAACCCGCTTCGTTATGCGGATCAGCTTGAGTGCGTCGCCCTGCACAGCGCCTCTGATGTCCGTCAATGGAGCCTCTTCTTGCCGGCAGTCGCCACTTCGTTCTTGCAGTAGGCGTACAGGGCGTCATATACGATAGACTCCCGGTCCAGAATCTCGTGGTCATCCTTCAAGCCGATCAGCCCAAACCCTGTGGCAATAGCTTTCAGGCCAGCGGCTTCGGGCCGTCCATAGAGGTCCTGAGCGACGTCCGCCCCATGTACGATCTTTGCCAACAACTGGATGGCCGGATCGTCTACGCGGTATTTCGCCAGGATGGCTTCGAAGCTGCATTTTCCTTCCAGGTGACCCAGTTCAGCACCCGGCACGTCGAATGGTATCGCCCCTTCACGCGCCGCTATTTCCTGCACCATCTCGCCCGACACAAACCTGAACTCGGCCTGCGGATCAATGAACTTTCTGATCAACCATGGACATGCAACCCTGTCGACCTTTACGTGCTCCCGCGTGACCCATTTCATAGGGTGTCTCCCTTTTTATTGAAAACAATTGCGAGCAGGATCAGGGGTGTCAGTACTATGGCTGCCTGCATCAGCGCCAGGGCAGCAACCTGGCTGGAGGTTGTGTTGGCCAGCAGGGTATAGATCCGAACCGGCAGGGTTGATTCCCCGGGAGGCGCGACGAGAATCGTCGCTCCCAGTTCGCCGAAGGAGAATATAAACGCTATGACCCATGCTGCGGCAATGCCTCTGGCCAGCTGGGGAACGACGATCCGGCTGAAGATACGGAGCCAGCCGGCCCCGGCGGCCTCGGCTGCCTCTT
Source organism: uncultured Acidobacteriota bacterium (assembly GCA_963773605.1). Classification (GTDB taxonomy): domain Bacteria; phylum Acidobacteriota; class UBA6911; order UBA6911; family UBA6911; genus CAVZBT01. The sequence goes on along the minus strand of CAVZBT010000010.1, from coordinate 312,930 downwards.
CGGCGGAATAGGGGATCTGCCGGACGCCTGCGGCCAGAATCAATGCGGCGACAGGCAAGAAGCGAGCCACGCAGGCGATTATAATAATCGCCATGCTTCTGTAGATTTCGCCGGGCAGGCCCGGGCGGTTCCAAAGCCCGATGAGTCCGATTGCGACGACGGTGCCGGGCACGGCGAAACTTACGAGTGAGATAAGCTCCATGCTGCCGCGTACCCTCATTCGCACTCGGGCCATGCCGTAGCCCAGCAGCATACCGATCGCCACGATTAGCGTCGCACCGGTGGCGCTGATGACCAGGCTGTTCGCAATCGCTCGTCCGGATTCTTTGACAGGAGCACCTGCGTTCCATGCCCCGGACGATTCACGCACAAGCGTCGCAAGGGGCAGTGCGACTGCGAGAAGAACCACAAAACCGACCATGGCGACTGCCGGCCGCCGCCATTTGCCGAGACTCAGCGACAGACCTGTGCGCACGGTGCGCGACGTCGTAAGGATCCGCTCGCCGATGAGCAGCCTGACGGCAACGCCTGCTGCGAGCGTGGCCAACAGCAGGGGAAGCGCGAGCGCCGTTGCTTTCCCGAAGTCGTACAATGCGGCAAATGCGGTGAAAACTTCGGTGGTGAAAACCGGCACGCGCAGCAGACCGGGGACGCCGAATTCCGCCAGCGCCAGAACAAACACGAGCAACGCCGCAGCGGCGATGCCTGGAGCCATGAGCGGCGCCGTGATACGCCGGAATACCTCTCCGGGCTTTGCAAGAAGCAAAGCAGCCTCTTCAAGGTGAGAGCCGACACCACGGGCGGCAAATTCTGCGGCGAGCATCACGATCGGGAAATAACTCAGCCCGAGCACGAGCACTGCGCCGGTAATGCTGTAGGTCAAGTTAGATAAAACGTCGCGTCCCAGGAACGTTGCGGCAAGCCCGGCGGATCCCCCGATATAAATCCACGCCAGGGCGAGAATATAAGGCGGCAGCACGAGAGGGATCAGAAGGGCCAGGCGTACGATTCGCTTCGCTGGTATTTCAACGCGCGCGAGCAGGACGCCAAGCGGAGTTCCGATAACTGCGGCAAGCAAGGCCGAACCACCACCGAGCAGAAGGCTATTGGAAAGCAACAAGCGCTGCCGCGGTTCCGTAAGCAGCTGCCGGTAATTGGCTAGACCCAGATGGCCGCTCGGGCCAAGGAAAGACTGAACCAGCATGTAACAAGTCGGCAGCAGACAGAAGATCCCGAAGCAGGCCGCGGCGAATCCCAGCGCAAGAGTCCGCGTGGTCTGGAGCCCAATTCTCCAAGTTTTCGCTTCCGCCGCTGCGCGCATGGACGGCACCTATATTCCCAGAATGCCCTGAAGCCGGCGCACGACATCCTCGACCCGACCTGCTGCTTTCGCATAATCCAGCGTCATCGGCTTGAAGGATGAAAGGGGCGGGATGTTTTTCGGCGCCTCGACGCCGGCATGCAGCGGAATCTGCACGGCATCCGACTGAGCCAGCATCTGCTCGACGTCCGGTGAAAGCAGGTAGTCGATGAGTTTTTTGCCTGCCTCGGAATGGGGGGCGCCAGCGATGAGAGAGGCCATGTTTGGCATCACCGGGACTCCGATTCCCTTTCCGTCGCGATCCGGCAGCACCATGGCCACTGGCTCCTTGTTCTCGATCGCTACGTTGACGTCGTCCGTGTCCGTCAGGCCAACTTTGACTTCGCCGCGCGAAACCATGTCGCAGACGACGGAATTGGCGGGAACAACCTTGACCCCGTTTGCCTTCAGCCGGCTGAAAAACTCGTCCACCAGCGCATTGCTGAGCTCCGCATAGAGCGCGGCAACGTGGAATGATGTGGTCCCAAAGCGAGGGTCGGCAATAGCAGTCTGCTCCTTCCACTTCGGGTCCGCCAGGTCGAACACCGAGCGCGGCGCATCCTCCGCTTTTACGAGGTTCGTGTTGTACACGATCACTCGCAGGCGCGCTGAGAACCCCGTCCAGTAGCCTTCGGCGTCCTTGAACTCGGATGGAATACCGGCGGCGTTCGGTGACTTGTATGGCGAGAGAACGCCGCGGCTTTTCAAAACAAGAGTCCGTACCGGTTCGTTCGACCAGAATACGTCCGCCTGCGGATTGGTTCTTTCAGCCAGGAGACGGTTGGCGAGTCCCGTGCTTTTGGTTTCTTCCGTGTCGTAGACAACATTTACTTTCACCCCGGTCTTCTGCTCGTATCCGCGCAGGATCGGCTCTGAGAAAACGCGGTCCGTCGAAACATAGATCGTGAGTTCATCAGCCCCTGCACTCTTCTGCTGGATGCGACTGCATGCGGCCGCGACAAAAACGCTGATCAGAATCGTCAGAAGAGTCCGGTATCTTGGCTTGGTCATGTGTCACCGTAGAAATCTGGTACCGTCGGCAAAGTATTACAGCTTCCGTCAGGAGTGCACACTATCGGAAGGTTCGGCCGGAGTGCGGCGCCCAGGCGCCGCACCCAAAGCGGCGTCGAGCCGCCGCACTCCATACAAATTGGTTAAGTGCTGCATAGGCTTGACTTACGGGAGCGACCCAAAAACCCGGAGCGGCGTGATTTTCCCTCTAATAATGAAATCATTTACCGTCTGAACAATAGACCGGAGGTGTGACGTAGCTCACCTGGCGAGCGGACACCGGACGGTCGGGAACGTAGTACATCTGTGCGGCGACGGCCTCCCGGCTGTCGCCGAGCCCCCCGGTTTTCCGGGAACGTCGATCCAGGCTGGAACTGGAGTGCTGTGAAGGAGGGTGCCAGCACGTGTCAATCCAACCAGTCCTGTTGCTCTCCCAATTATGGTCAGTACGGAAACTCCCGGAGCGTCTGTTCCCTGCAGGACGTGGCTGCAGCTCGAGTTCCTGCTCTGTTGGCATGTTTCCGGAAAACACGTTAACGAACCGGCATGCGCGCGGAGTTTGTTGCCTGCTGCCGCCATACTAGGAGCCGAATCGATGTCGACGATGCCCAAGATTCACGTCGTGATGAAAACCAACCAGCAGTATAGCCCGAGGATCGACTACAGTCAGAAATGCACGTGCGGCCACTACCGCTACGAACACCACCAGCCTTTCGGTTGCATGCAGTGGGACGTGCGGAGGCGCCGCGGATGGTGCGAGTGCGAGGGGTTCTCGGCCTGGAAGGTGCTGGGCTGAGGCGAGCTGTCCCTATTTAATTCCCTGTCTTACAACGAGCTCGTGGGAGTGCGGCGGTTCGGCGCCGAGCCGCCGCACTCCGATTTAAACAGTGGGGCTGATGGTGTAATCTACCTGGCCGTCGAACCACTCCCGCCGCGCCTCGTACACCTGGCGCGCGACGATCGAGTCCCGGTCCAACGCACGATCCAGGGCAAGAACGCCGTCCAGGTGATCCAGCTCGTGCTGGACCAGTTCCGAAACAGCCTGCTCAGCCTCCTTCCAAACCAGCTTCTCTCCGCCCTCGGTACGGAATTCCAGATCGACGTGCGTGTGCCGCCGCAGCCGGACCATCAGCCACGGGAAGCTCATGCAGTCGTCCCAGAGGGTAAACCGCGCCGCGCTCCTGGCGATAATTTCCGGATTGATCAGGATAAACGGTCCGCTGCCTAGGTTCATCGCCACCATCCTGCGGAGGATGCCGATCTGCGGCGCGGCAATGGCGCGGCCAAAGCCATATTCGGCGCGGAACTGCTCGAGGGCGCGCCGAAGCCGTCGACAGTCCTCTTCGAGCTCTGCGGCTGCGAAGTCGGTTACGGGCGCACACCGCTCGCGCAGACGCGGGTCCCCGACCAGAAGAACCTGTTCGCGTGCGGTCACTGGAGTTTTCTCCTCAACAGGACTATGCCAGCCGGAAACGCCGCGGAGCAACAGGATTTGAAAAAGGCCCGGTCAGCTGGCCCGCAGGCAGGCGGGCTTGAGCAGGCGGTCGAGGGCGGCACGGTCGAGGGTCTCGGTCCGTATCAACTCCTGCGCCATCCGCTCGAGATCTCCGCGACGACTCACCAGCAAGGCGACGACGCGCTCGTACAGAGCGTCGATCATGCGCCGCGATTCCTCGTCGATCAGCTCGGCCGTCCGCTCGCTGTAGTTGCGTTCCTCAGCTTCGCCCGCCGAGCGCAGGTGCCGCAACCCCGCCGTTCGTCCGTACGTCAGCTGCCCCAGGCGTTCGGTCATCCCGTAGCGTTTGATCACCTGCCGCACCAGCTCTGATGCGCGTTCGAGGTCGTTGGACGCCCCGGTGGACACCACCCCGTCGAAAACGATCTCCTCGGCGGCGCGGCCCCCGAGCATGACGGCGATCTGATCCTCGATCTCCGGTTTTGTCATCAGGTACTTCTCTTCCGTCGGCAGCTGCAGCACGTGCCCCAGGGCGCCGATCGAGCGGGGGATAATCGACACGCGGTGAACGGGGTCGGCATGCTTTGAGAGTACCGCGACCAGGGCGTGCCCGCTCTCGTGGTAGGCCACCCGCTCCTTGATCGCCGGGCTCATGACCCGATTTTTCTCGAGGCCGAGCAGCACGCGGTCGATCGCGGCCTCGAGATCGGACATCGAAACGCTCTCTGCGTTACGGCGCGCACCGAGAATGGCCGCTTCGTTGATGATGTTCGCGAGATCCGCCCCGACCATGCCGGGAGTGCGGGCGGCGATCGTGCCCAAGTCCACGTCCGGCGACAGGTTCACCCTGCGGGCATGTATCCGGAGGATCGCCTCCCGCCCCGCGAGGTCCGCCTTGTCGACCACCACCTGCCGATCGAACCGGCCGGGCCGGATCAGCGCCTGGTCAAGAACTTCCGGCGTGTTGGTGGCGGCCATGACGATCACGCTCGCCGAGCTCTCGAATCCATCCATCTCGACCAGGAGCTGGTTCAGGGTCTGATCGCGCTCGTCGTGGCTGGCCGCTGCGCGCCTGTCGGAGGAACGCGACCTGCCGATGGCGTCCAGCTCATCGATAAAAACGATGCACGGCGCCTTCTGCCTGGCGCGCCGGAAGAAGCTGCGCACGCGCGCCGCCCCCACGCCGACAAACATCTCGACGAATTCGGATCCGGAAATCGAAACGAACGGCACGCCCGCCTCGCCTGCGACAGCCTTCGCCAGCAGCGTCTTGCCGGTCCCGGGAGGTCCCACCAGCAGGACGCCCCGAGGCACCTGACCGCCGAGCTTCTGGTACTTCGCCGGGCTCTTGAGAAAATCGATGATTTCGACCAGCTCCGCTTTGGACTCGTCCACCCCGGCCACGTCGTCGAAAGTCACGCGGTTCGCGGGGAGGTTTGCGTACACTCTCCCGCGGTTCTTCGAGAACCCGAGCAGCGAACCCTCCCCCTGCCGCGCCCGCCACATCCACGCGATGTAGGCGCCGGCCATGACCAGGAGTGGGACGATCCAGATCAGGGGCGTTTCCGACCACGCCTGGTGACCCGTGTACCTGACGTGCCTGGTCTCCAACTCCTTTAGTACTGCGTTGATGTCGATGCCCGGCAGCCTCGGGGTGCTCACGCTGCGCTCGACCGCGGGCTGCCCCGGAACACCGTCCTGCGTGATTACGCCGATCAATTCGGCTTCCGTGATTTTGACGTCGCGCATCTTGCCGGCCCGGATTTCGCCGATGAAGTCGCTAAAGTAAACCTGCGCCGGCCGCTGCACGCCGAAGGCGCTGTTGATCCAATATAAGATGCCAATCACAAACACTAGATACGCCAATGAGATCTGCCACTTGTACTTGTTGAAAAGTTCCATGGGTTTACCGTCCTGCTCGGTAGTTTTGCCGCTCCGCCTTATCGCGATCCCTTAAACAACGGACAACCTGAGGACCGCGGGACTCGCCTTCCCCGGGGGGCGGGGAAACCGGCCGGGCGCTCGCAAGGGAGGCTTGAATCAAGGAAATGGTGCCTGCGCTCAGGAGGATCGGGAATTTCCCAGGACCAAACCAACCACACAGTATTGCGGTTTGTTCAATCTACCACATGCTGCGGAGTCTGCCAAAAAAAAGGGGTCCGGGGCGGATCAGTCCGGGGGGCTCGGGAACGCCCCCCGGGGCTTCCGGTGCGGAGAGCGGCGGCTCGACGGCGCTGGGGCGGCGGCGCTGGGCGCGCGCTTCGCAGCGTCGATTGGCTAACCCTTCACAGCCGCGTCTGGTACCGTAGGCCCTGATCAGGGTGAGCGGCCCGTTCGGCACCAGCAGCGTGTCGCACCCTGGCATACCAGCGACCGACAGGCCCTGCCCACCGGCCGGATTTTGCTCGCCCCGGGGATATTGTCCGGTCCCTTACCCGGGCGACCACGCTGCCGCTCTGGCCCCAAAACCGAGCTAATGCTCAGTTTACGCTCGAGGATTTCCCGGCACACCCTTTGCTTCATGGACTATCGCCACGGGAGGAAATGATAGGTCGAGGTGTGCAGCATCGGGGAAAATCAAAGGCATGCCGGTGCGCGTTATCCGATTGGTACGGCACCCCACGCCCACTGCCGGCGGGGTCCCTGGGGGTGGTAGTCTTGCCCACCAGGGCAAATCAAAGCGCGCACGCCCGCCGTGAGTGACTATGGCACCGGCCAGGACCGATACCGGCCAAACCGGGAGCGGTCATGCTGCCCCTCGAATACACGGGCGCCCTCGCGGGACGAACCCCGGCCCTTGGCTCACTGGCTGGCGCCCGGCGCGGCACTCCCACGGCCACCGCAAAGGGTTTTCATGAGAGGGGCAATTGGGCACGCTGGCACTCTGGATTTGGGAAATCAGGCGTCTCGTATGGCGGCTCGGCGGAATCGGGCTCATAGGGGTGGGCATCGTCGACAACTCCCTTGTGCCGATACCCGGTAGCCAGGACTTCTTTACTATCGTGCTTTCCGCACATTACCGTGAGTGGTGGCTGTATTACGCCGTGATGTCGACGATAGGAGCGACAATCGGGGCGTACCTCACCTATGGGCTGGGTTTTAAGGGGGGAGAGGAAGCTCTCCAGCAGCGACTTAAGAAAGACCGCGTTGATAAGGTCAGCGCGACATTCAAGAAGTACGGGTTTGCGGCTGTTTTCGTGCCTGCCCTGATGCCGCCGCCGATCCCCATGGTTCCGTTCGTGCTCGGGGCGGGAGCCTTGAAATACCCGCTCAAGAGGTTCCTGGCGGCCTACGTATCGGCCCGGTTTATCCGGTATACGCTCGCAGCGTATTTCGCCGCCTCATACGGCCGTCGCGTCTTTGCGGTTCTCGCCCGCCACACAACCCTGTTCCTCACGGCATTTTGCGTTCTCGCCGGTGCGGCACTCGTGACGCTCCTCGCAATCCGGGCCTGGAAGCGAGCATACCTGTAACGCAGAAATGCCCCCGCGCCGTCTCCAGCACGCAATGCCTGCTACTCCCATGAACGGTAGGCGCGCCAACCTCGAGCAAGGTCCAAAGCCGCCGGGAAATTATCCCCGTGGGCCGGTTGAGAGAGTGCCGACAACGTCGGAAGAAAAGGACATTGCTGCCAACGGGTTGTCCTGTCAAAAGCCTGGGTGGCACAGGACTTGCCTGAATGGGATGGGTTGTCGTCTTTCGTTAGGTAAAGTGTGGGAAGGAGAAGCGGTTTATGAAAAGGATGTTTTTCTCGACGCTGATCGTCGCCGGTCTGCTGCTGTGGGTGCCCGCACGCGGGACGGCTCAGACCGAGCGCAAGGGTGGGGACCAGGCCGAACGCGCGCAAAAGGCCGCGGAGGTCTTGAGCGAGCTCATGAAGACGCCGGACAAAGGCATTCCGCAGGAGTTGCTCGAGCGCGCCGAGGCGATTGCCGTGATTCCGAACGTGATAAAGGCAGCCTTTGGGATCGGCGGCAGCTGGGGGAAGGGGCTGTTATCCGTGCGTGAGCACAATGGAAAGTGGAGCGCACCCTCTTTCATCGAAACCGGCGGAGGGAGCTTCGGTTTTCAAATCGGCGGTCAGTCGACCGACGTGGTCCTGGTGTTTACTGACGCGCAGGGCGTCCGGACGCTGCTGGATTCAAAACTCAAGCTGGGTGCCGATGCCTCCGTCGCCGCCGGCCCTGTGGGAAGAACCGGCAGCGTCGGCAGCGATGTCGGCTTCGATTCGGCGGTTTATTCGTATTCCCGGTCCAAGGGGCTCTTCGCGGGTTTGGCACTGGACGGGACGGTGATCAGTATCGATGACAGTGACAACCACAAGGTGTACGGCCCCGGCGTTTCGGGCACCGACATCCTGATGCGCCACCGGGTAAAGCCCACAGCGGCCACGACGCCTTTTATGACGGCCCTGGCCCGGTACAGCCCGCGCTACCTCGAGGCTTCCAAGAGGCGCGGTGTGGGGGGCACAGAAACGCGGGTGAGCCAGGCCGCGCACGAGACTCGCGATGCGGCGCACAAAGCGGCGCACGAAACACGTGAGACCGCAAACGGCATGGCGCAGAATGCCGATCGCAAGACTCGCCCGGAACCGCGCGAAATCGCGCGCGCCGATATTCCGAAAAACTCCGAAGACCAAGCCGAGCGCGCGCAGCGTGCTGCCGTGGTCTTGGGCGAACTGGTAAAGACTCCCGACCGGTCGATCCCGCGAGAGTTGCTCGAGCGCGCTTATGGGATCGCGGTGATCCCGAACGTCGTCAAAGCAGCCTTCGGCGTGGGCGGGCGTTGGGGCAAAGGCCTGCTCTCGGTGCGCGAAAAGGGGGGATGGAGCGCGCCTGCCTACATTGAGCTGGCCGGCGGCAGTTTCGGGTTTCAGATAGGGGCCCAGGCAACCGATCTGGTTCTGGTCTTTACCGAGAGGTCCAGCGTCCAGTCGCTCCTCGATTCCAAACTGAAGCTCGGGGCGGATGCATCGGTTGCGGCAGGCCCGGTTGGCCGCGGGGCTGAAGCGGGCACCGATGCGAAGCTGAATGCGGCGATATACGCATACTCGCGCTCAAAGGGGCTCTTTGCCGGAATCGCCCTCGACGGAGCCGTCATCTCCATGGACGATAGCGCCAATCAAAAAGTGTACGGCGCAAACGTAACCGGCAAAGACATTCTTCTGAATGGGCGCGTCACGCGTTCGCCGATCACCACCCCATTCATCACCGCCCTCAGGCAGTACAGCCCGAGGGTGACAAAATAGACGGGCTGGCAGCGGCGCGGCTCGCCGCGCCGCTCTTTGGATTCCGGGTCCGGGGTGCGTGCGACGGCGCTCGCCAACCCTGGCCCGGTGATCGAAGCGAAAGGAGGAGAAGAGATGCCACGAGGTGCGAGTCCCAAGCGCGAACGGGAATACCGGGAGTTGAAGGAAGAATTCAAGAAAGAGGGTCGCTACAGAGGCCGTGAAGAAGAGGTTGCCTCCCGCATCGTGAATAAACAGCGCTCCCAATACGGCGAAACGAAGGCGGGGAAACGGGCAGACCGGGCCGGGAAGTCGCCGGACCGCAGTCTTCCCATCCGGGGATACCAGCACCTCACGTCCCGTCAGATCGGGCAGCAACTTGGTCGCCTGTCAAAGCAGGACGCCGCAAAAATCAAACGGTACGAGGAAAAACACAAGAACCGGAAGACCGTCCTCGCCGAGATTGGCCGCAAGCTGAAGAAGTAACACCTGACCCCCGGTAATGGAAAATGTACCCGATGGTGCAGGGGATCTCCGGTCTCGACAACACCTGCAATACGGAATCCGAGTGCGGTTAGAGACTTAACCACCCCTTCTATCCTCGAACCGCATGGGTTGAGAATTGCCTCCCGGCGGGTGGAGATTCAGGCGCACAACTTGGGGTGTATCTGCCGTTTCACGGGCAAGCCCCTACAGAAAGGAGAATCCATCATGTCTAAGGATCAACCACGCCAGCCAGATGCCCGGAGCAACCCGGAAGAGCGGCGTGTTTCCGTTCAACCGCAACAGGGAGGACTGGAACAGGGTATCGGGCACCGCGGCACCCTCGAGCCGTCGCTGTGGAGCGCCAGCCCTTTTTCGTTCATGCGGCGTTTTTCGGAGGACATGGATCGCCTCTTTGAAGAGTTCGGCTTCGGTCCCAGCCTGTCGACCGGCGGCGGCCAGATCGCCCGCCGCGAATTCGGCGGCGGCATGTGGCGCCCGACGGTCGAGGTGTTCGAACGCGGCGAGAACCTGGTTATCCGGGCCGACTTGCCGGGGATGAAAAAGGAGGATATCAAGGTCGAATGCACGGATAACGCGATCATCCTGCAGGGCGAACGCAGACACGAGCACTCGGAGGAGCAGCCCGGGCGGTTCCATTCGGAGCGCAGCTACGGGCAGTTCTACCGCGCGATCCCGCTGCCGGAGGGAGTCAAACCCGAGGAAGCCAAGGCGAACTTTCGTGACGGCGTCCTCGAAGTTGTGATGAAGGCTCCCCAACAGAGCCGGCCTCGGAAGATCGAAGTCCAATCGTGACGCCAGGCCGGGCCGCGGCTCTCGCCCGCGGGTTTGCCGCTGCCGCCGCGGCTCGCATCGCGGCGCACGCCCGCGGGCCCACCGGCCGAACACCCAACGAAATTTCTGACCCCCACGGCAGGAGACCGACAATGATCCCAGACATGGACGACGACCGGAACGACCGGTACGAGAACGATCGCCGGCGCCGAAGATCAAGAAGGACGAACATAGGACTGGAGGAGCGGTTGCTGACCGCGATCGCGGGGGGCGCGCTCGCCGGCTACGGTCTGACCCGCAGGACTGCCGCCGGCTACTGGATTGCCGCCGCCGGCGGCCTCCTGGTGGCCCGGGCCGGAACGGGCCACTGTCCGCTTTACCAGGCTCTCGGAATCCGAACCACAGGACGCAAGAACCCGCCGAGCGTGGCCCACGGATATGGCACCAAAATCGAGAAGAGCATCACCATCAACAAACCCCGGGACGAGGTCTACCGGTTCTGGCGCAGCCTGGAAAATCTCCCCCGCTTCATGTCGCACCTCGAATCGGTGCGGGTGCTCGACGATCGCCGCAGTCACTGGGTCGCCAAAGCTCCCGCCGGTGCCAGGGTGGAGTGGGACGCGGAGATCCACAACGAGGAGGCGCCGGAATTGCTCGCCTGGCGTTCGCTCCCCAACGCCGAAGTGAACCACGCCGGGTCGGTGCATTTCACGCCCGCGCCGGGAGGTCGAGGGACCGAACTCCGCGTTGTCCTGAGTTATGAAGCGCCGGGCGGAAAAATCGGCAAGCTGGTGGCGAAACTGTTCGGGGAGGAACCCGGCCAGCAGGTCGATGACGACCTGTACCGCCTGAAGGAATTGTTGGAGGCGGGCGAGATCCCCACCGCGCAGGGCCAGCCGGCGGGACCGTCTCCGCTCCGAATTTGATTCGCAGTACCGGCTCCCGCTCGATCAGGCGCTCTTTCACTAGTTCGTCCTGCAAACCAACGGGGCACATTGACCGGAGGCGCGATGGCGGGCGCATGCCGGATCGGGACCTCGGGCTGGGTATACCCGCACTGGCGCGGCAGCTTCTACCCCGAGAACCTCCCGCAACGGCTCTGGCTGGACTATTACACTGCCCGCTTCGATACCGTCGAGCTCAACAACTCGTTTTACCGCCTGCCCAGCGCGGCCGCTTTCGAAGTCTGGCGAAAACGGGCACCCGAAGGCTTCACTTTCGCCGTCAAAGCAAGCCGTTTCCTGACGCACATGAAGAAGCTGAAGGATCCGGAAGGGCCGCTGCGGCTTTTCTTCGACCGCGCCGGCCTCCTCGGCGGGTCGCTCGGCCCGGTCCTGTACCAGCTTCCCCCACGCTGGCGCGTGAACCTGCCGCGGTTCGAGCGCTTCGTGGCTGCGCTGCCGCGTTCACGCCAGCACGCCATAGAATTCCGGGAGCCCGGCTGGGTGATCGATGAAGTGCTTCGGCTCATGGAGCGCTGCGGAGTCGCGCTGTGCATCCACGACCTGGGAAGCGGGCCGGTCCCCTGCCGGGTCACGGCGCCTTTTGTTTACGTGCGGTTTCACGGAGGCCCGGGCCACGGCGGTCGTTACGGCAAGCGGGAACTGGAGGGCTGGGCCCGGACCATTACGCAATGGCAAGCAGGCGGCCTGGACGTGCACGCGTATTTCAACAACGATGTCGGCGGACACGCCGTCGCGAACGCTCTCGAGCTCAGGTCGTTTATCGGGGCCGCCGGTCCGGACGCAGTCCTATGATTTCCTCCGGGGCGGCGAAGCGTAAAAATATTGCCGGGGGCGCGCCCGCGACCGGGCCACCTGCAGGGCACGGTTCCGCCCCTTGTTCTGACAGGGAGACCACATGTGCTCGTCGAGCGAGGGGCCGGCGCCCCAATATCGTGACTACGACCCTCTCGCCTGGTTCTACAACCGGCACTGGGGCGACGCCTATCACCGTCTCGCCTTCGCAAACATCGAACTGCTCGCCCCCCGGCTGGCAGGGCCAGGCTGCCGCATGCTCGACCTGTGCTGCGGCACCGGCCAACTCACCCGCATGCTGGCGGACAAGGGATGCCAGGTCACGGGGGTCGACGGATCCGAGGAGATGCTCCGCTTCGCGCGCGACAATGTCCCCGACGGCAGCTTCATCGCCGCCGACGCGCGCTCCATCCGGCTCCCCCGCGAATACCAGCTGGCCGTATCGACGTTCGAGAGCATGAATCACATTCCAACCCTCATCGAACTCGAGGCCGTCTTCCGCAACGTCGCCGCAGCGCTCGTCGAAGGGGGCTGCTTCGTGTTCGATGTCTTGACGGAAGAGACCTACCGGGTGGAGTGGAATAAATCGCACGCCATCGTCGAAGACGACAATGCCTGTTTTGTCCGGGGCGGCTACAATCCCGAAACCCGGGTCGCCCACGCGGACATAACGATGTTTCGCCGGACCGCCGCCTGGGAGCGGTCCGACGTCACGATCCTGGAGACGTATTATCCGGAGGGCGATGTCCTCGACGCGCTGCATCGGGCGGGTTTTCGGCAGGTAAGATCCGTGCCCGCGGATGGGAGACTGTTTTTCCGCGCAGACCTGTAGCACCTGGGGCGGGCATTGTAAACCTGTCAGGGGAACCGGGTAATTTCTCCCCGTTAAGGAGGGAACGGAAGATGGAAGCCGGAAGCCCGAAGCCGGAAGATTTAGCACCTCAACGATCGCCGGCGAGCTTGCTGGGGATCATGGCGCTGAGCAGTGGCGCGGGGCTCTTCCTTGTGAATTCGTCGTAAGTCTTCGATGCGGCCTTGTCCTTCCCCAGGGCGTGCAGTGCGATGGACAAGTACAAATCACGCATGGGGTATTTGTTCTCGTCCGATTTTTTCAACTCGTCGACGGACTTGGCGACCTGCCCCTTCTGCAGCAACAGCACGCCGAGCATGAAGTGGGCAGCAGGTGCGGAGAATCCGCCGGTCACTGCCCGATCGAGAAGCCGATAGCTTTCCTCGTAACGCCCCTGCAGCCAGCGCATCAACCCGAGATTTCCCAGCATATGCGGGTCGTACGGCGCAATCTTCACCGCCTTTTCCAACCACCGCGTGGCTTCTTCGAACTTGTAGCGGCGCAGGTACGAGATGCCGATGTTGTTGTAGATGGAGCTCGAGGATGGGGTAAGTTCCAGGGCGTGCCGGAACAGCTGCTCGGCGTCGGCGTAGTCACCCCGTTTCAGGGCCAGTATACCCTCTTCCTGCAGCGAAGCCGAACGGTTCTGGACTTCCCCGGACAACTCTCTTGCGGAGACGGTCGTTGCCACGGGGAGGGTTTTGGCATCGTCTATATCCCGCTCCAGGTAAATCTCGTTGTCGCCGGACATCCGGTTGCTGATCGAACGGTTGCTGATCGAAATGGTCGCGAAGGCAGGCCTGTAGCCGCGAGCCGTCACCTCCACTTGCAGCGAAATTGCATCGCGGACGCCGGCGTTGCACTCGAGTTTGGCCCGGCCCTCCTGGTCTGTGGGCACCGACCAGCCACGATCAAATGTCACCAGGGCGTTGGGCACCCCCAATCCGGTCGCATCGTGCACCCGGATCGTGAGACTCCTGCAGTCCACTCCATCCGTTTCCGCGGGGGCGCGCGGCGGCGCGATCGTGGCGATGGCGAGCGCGACCAAGACTCCTCTCTGCCAGGGATTCATTGACCCGTCCTTTCCTTCGGCGTCGAGCCCTTCACTCTCCGCCGAACAGCCACCTCGGCCCCAAGGGCCACCCTCCATGCAAGCGCCTGACCCAAAAGTCGCCGGGGGATCCAAGGCTCCAAGAAAGTAGTTGATTGACCGGGTTTGCAGAACAACCAGCGCGGGACAGCTCCGCGGCAGCGCGGCCGCACTGGCGGGAAAATTTGCATCAGCACTCCGGAGTGCGGCGCCCAGGCGCCGACCTTGCGCACCTGCTTGCCAGTCCGGCGAAACTCAGACAGCGGTGCCCAGGCACCGCACTCCATACTTTGGAGTGCGGCGGCTCGACGCCGCTTTGCGGTCGGCGCCTAGGCGCCGACCTTGCGGAGCTGCCTGCCGGTCCAGCTAAACCCAGACAGCGGTGCCCAGGCACCGCACTCCATATTTTGGAGTGCGGCGGCTCGACGCCGCTTTGGGGTCGGCGCCTAGGCGCCGACCTTGCGCACCTGCTTGCCGGTCCAGCCAAACCCAGACAGCGGTGCCGCAGGCGGGCTCGACGCCGCACTTCGGCCGCACCTACCGATACAGTGCAACCGCGAAAGCGGTGCCGAGGCACCGCACCCTCTCCAAATAATGCGGAGGGCAATACCGTCGCCCAGCCAAACCAACTTGTGTGGAGTGCGGCGGCTCGACTGCCCAGGCACCGCACTCCACATTTGGAGTGCGGCGGCTCGACGCCGATCGACATAGGTAGGCGGTCGCCCGCTGTCCCTGTCACACCACCGTGCGTACGGGTCCGTACACGGCGATTCGGCTGGTTAGCGACCGTATAGAGCAACTAAGCGCGGGAGGCCCAGCGAATCGAAGTAGGCGTTCGGCATCCTTCGCGCAGGTTTCGGCCTGTAGGTCCCTTCGAGCAGCTCTTCCCGATGTCTGGGCCAGTTCTTCTTCAGGTAGTTCGGCAACTCCTCGACCGTTATGCCGTCGATTCCCGGTGCCCCCTTGTTGGCCTGCACTCGTTTCAACGCCCTTCTCAGATTCTCCGGCTCACATACCCCCTCCATCAGCCGCTCCGGGCTGCCTTCGCTTTCCGGCTCCTGTTTCACCATGTGCAGTTCGACCCTTCCGCCAGGCGCCGGGGCTTCACCCCTCGTCTCTGCCGTGAAGGCCAGCTCAAGCTGGTTCTTCTGCCGCTTTCTGCCCATGAGTCCCTGTCCCTACTCGCGTCACCATTTACCCTTCTTCCCAGAAGGGAGCCGTTCGGGCCTTCATCAGCGCGTTCCCGGTTCCGCGACCCCTACTGTTTCTCCCCTTTCGGGTGAGTGCCCCGGTCGAGTGATCCGACTGCCGCCTCTTACTATGCCGTCTGCTGACTTCTGCATCGCGGTCAGGGACCCTCACGGATCTCTCAGTTCTGGTCCCCCAGAACACGTGCAGACCTCCCGAGGTAAGTACGACCGCCTTCCGCACACAACCGCCGGATCTACGTGCGGCGCCCTTGATGGATATGGACTTTGCGGTCAAAGGGCCGCTCGTCCGGCGCTACCCGCCTCATCCGGTTTTTGTCCATCGGCTCGTGCTTTTGCTCGGCGCTTCTTTCAGACCCCGCCTCGCGGCGGGCGCCCTTGCGCTCTGCTACCCTTCACCTCCATCAGGTTGGTGGAAGACTTTCACTTCCGAGCTGTCGTACATGCTCGGCACACCTTTCGGGTCGGCGCGCCGACCTTGCGCACCCGCCTGCCGGTCCAGCCAAACCCAGACAGCGGTGCCCAGGCACCGCACTCCATACTTTGGAGTGCGGCGGCTCGACGCCGCTTTGCGGTCGGCGCCTAGGCGCCGACCTTGCGCAGCCGCCTACCGGATTTCGATCGGGCACGGGAGTTGCATATGATCCGGAGCAGGGAGGACCTATGGGAAAGGAAGACAAAAGGGTCATCGACGCAGGGAGAGCGGAAAGCTCGAACGATCCCGTCGATCCTGAAATCGAATGGGAATTCGACGAGGCCCAGAAACTCGCGGGATCCGGACCGAAACAGCTCGCCCGCAAGCTCCGGGAGCACCACTCCATGACGCCTCAACTCTCGGGAGGGGATCTCGACGCGGAATGGGAGCGATCCGATGTGGGTGAGGAGTCGGTCGGCGGCCAGAATCCCACGCCGGACCAGGATATTGCAGAGGAATTGGCCAACGCGGTCGGGATCAACTACGAGGACAACGAACCGCTGCGTTCGGCGGAAAAACTACAGGAACGCGACCGCAAAAGGTGGGAGTTCGACCCTGCGTCGTCCGAGGACTACCAGGACCGGTTGCGCGACGAGCCGGACGAAGAGCGTTAAAGGACAAAACGGACCTTGTTCTCAGCGTTTCCGCTTCGGCTTCCCTTATGCTTCCTCACACGGTCACGACGCTGTCGGCGGACATCAGCAGCCCGGAGATTTCCTGCATCCCGCCCACTTCGCCGATTTCCACGCTCTCCCTCAACCCGAAGCGGTCCAGGCACGAACTGCAAAGCACGATGCGCACCCCCATCCCCTCGAGCAGCCTCAGGGCGAAGAGCACGGACGAGCCGCGACACGCAAGCCTTACCCCTTCCGTGTAGAAACAGATCGCCCGCGGCTTGACCGGCTGACTTTCCAGCGAGTGCAGGAATTTTTCGAACATCGATTCACCAAACTCCCCGTCCTCGGGACGCACCACTCCGAGGCCTGCCTGCCGCACCAGCACCACGACCTTTCGTTCCATGCGCTCCTCCATCGCGAAGTGGGCGGGTCGCCACGACCCCCGCTCCCGGTGAGTGACAACCCAGCAAGCGCCGCCAGCACCCGCGCGCCCCCACCGTTTCGCTCACGGCTGTGGCTGCGGAACAGACTCAGCTCGCCGTCGTCGAGCCGGCGCCGGTTGCAGCCCATTCGGGGGGCGGGGCCTCCCCGTCTACTGCTTTGGCTATTCTTCCTTCAGGGAACGTTCCATCAGCTCGCGGATCGCCTCGCACGGCGAAATGTCGCCTTCCAGGATGCGGTTGACCTGGTTTGTGATCGGCACCTCCACCCCGTGCTTCTCCGCGAGTCGGACTGTGGCTTTGGTCGTCTTTATCCCCTCGGCCACCATCCGCATCGAGGCGACGATATCGGCCAGTTTCGCGCCCCGCCCGAGTTCCATCCCGACCATGCGGTTGCGGCTGAGGTCCCCGGTGCATGTCAGGGCAAGGTCGCCCATGCCGGCCAGCCCCGACATGGTTTCGCGCCGCGCCCCGCACGCGCAGGCGAGCCGGGTGATCTCCGCAAGACCGCGCGTCAACAGCGCCGCCGTGGGGTTGTGGCCGAGGCCCAACCCGTGGATCACGCCGGCCGCGATCGCGATGACATTCTTGACAGCGCCCCCGAGCTCCACCCCCGTCACATCCGATGAGGAGTACAGCCGCAGCGTCGTTGAGGAAAATTCCCGCTGAACCAGGCTGGCCACGTGCCGGTCGACCGCCGCAACGACCACGGCCGTCGGGTCGCCCCGCGCCACTTCGCGCGCAAAGCTCGGGCCCGAGAGCACCGACAGGTGCGGCTCGAACCGGTCGCGCACGACCGCACCGATGACCTCGCTCATCCGCATCAGGCTCTCGGTCTCGATCCCTTTCGTGGCGCTGACGAAAACCATCTCGGGGCGCAGGTGCGGGAGCATCTGCCGGAAGAGGCCCCGGCAGATGTGCGAGGGCATCACGGTGAGGACGATCTCGACGCCGGCCAGCGCTTCACCCAGGTCACCCGTGGCCATCACGCTGGGCGGAACGGTCACCCCGGGCATGTAAAGCTCGTTCTCCCGGCGGAGCCGGATGCTTTCGACGACCTCGCGCTCGAAGCCCCAGAGCCGCACCGGACGCCCTGTGCGGGCCAGCGCGACGGCCAGGGCGGTCCCCCAGTTTCCGGCGCCGATGATCGAGATCTGTTTCATGCCGTGGCCCCGCGACGATTATAGGCGGTTATCGTGCCGCAGGGAAACGGCTAACTCGCCGGTGCAATCGGGCGGGCGCTCGAGTATTATGATGCGGTTCACAACCGAACCGGAGGCATCATGGCATTGAGCAAAAAGACTGCAGCGGCACTTTCCATTACCACACTCTGCCTGGCGCTGATGGCGGGATTCACCGGCATGGCCAGGGCTCAGGGCGCCAATCCCGTCGTCGTCATCGAAACGAACCGTGGCAACATCACGGCGGAACTGTTTCAGGACAAGGCCCCCAAGTCGGTCGAGAATTTCCTCGCCTACTGCAAGGTGGGATTCTACAAGGGGACCATCTTTCATCGCGTGATCAAAGGCTTCATGATCCAGGGGGGCGGCTTTACCGAGGACATGAAGAGGAAACCCACCCTGCCCCCGATCGCCAACGAGGCGGGCAACGGCCTGAAGAACAAACGCGGCACCCTGGCGATGGCGCGCACCGGAGAAGTCAACAGCGCGACCGCGCAGTTCTTCATTAATACCGTCGACAACGGCCCGCTGGATCACCGCGGGGCCGCCCCGGCCGACTTCGGTTACGCCGTTTTCGGCAAGGTGACCGCGGGCATGGACGTCGTCGAACAGATCGAGGGCGTCCCGACGGGGTCCAAGGGCTCCTACAACAACGTCCCGCTCCAGCCGATCACCATCAAGGACGTCAGGATCAAGTAGGAAGCGGAAGACGGAAGCCGGAAAGCGGAAGCCAGAAGCCGGAAGAAAGACAACGTGCGGTTCAGGTTTGCGAATCCAGAATGGCACGCGTGTAGGCGTTCAACTTCCGGCTGAGCTCCTCCAGCGAGCTCATAAGGGTGTCCGTTGAACCGTAGCTCAGATCCCGGGACAGGATCAGATAGTACCGGCATTCTTCGAGAGAGCTCTCGGCCATGTTCATGAAGCGAGCTTTGTCGGCTTTGCCGC
Organism: uncultured Acidobacteriota bacterium; assembly: GCA_963773605.1. Classification (GTDB taxonomy): domain Bacteria; phylum Acidobacteriota; class UBA6911; order UBA6911; family UBA6911; genus CAVZBT01. Next base: position 294,035 of record CAVZBT010000010.1, on the reverse strand, counting down.
GCCGTGCGAAACCTTCTGCTATGTTGGCGGGGATGGAAACCGCAGCCCGTCTCATTTGCTGGATCAGACCGTACGCTTCGGTTTTCGGCAACGCCGCCGTAAATCGATACACTTCAAGAACCAACTGGTGGGATTGCTGCCACACCGTCAAGTCCCGAAAAGTCCTTGCCGCAACTCGCATCTGATTTCCCCCCCCGAAAGGTTTTCCCCCTCGAGGTAGTTTCCAGCCGCCTCAAAACATATCCGTGACAGGGGGAGAATTTGTCTTCTGGCTTCCGTCTTCCGTCTTCTGGCTTCCGTTCATCGGTACAGCGCTCGCACTTGAGCCGGCGTGAGTTCAGTGGCCGGCAAAAAGCCCTCCCCCGCCATATAACGCAGCAGGCTGTACCGCAATTGACGCGCTACAGGGTTGTTTTCGAACCCGCTCTCCAGATCGACGCTGCAGACGACGAGCTTCCCCTTGCCGACCCTGGCCTCGAAAACCAGGCCGAGTCTCCGCGCGGTAAACCAGTCATCGATCACCTGCACGATCGGGTTCAGCCCGCGAGGCAGGTGGTCCAGGATCATCGCCCCCGCGCTGCTGACCAGGTACCACCATTGCCAGTTGCTGTGGTACTCAGTGGGGAAATCGGCCAGGGCGGGGTTGTGCGGGTCGCACAGTATGCCGAGCGTGTGCGGCGCCTGCCGTTTCGTCCACGCGGTGTTCCAGAAAATGCTGGAAAACCCGAGCGCGACGGGGCCCAGGGCGGGGTCCGGCGCCACGCGCGCCGGCGGTATCTGCAGCAGCACCCTGCCGCCGGCGGTAAGGGCCCCGAGCGTCTCGTCGTCCAGTTCCCGTGCGATCGCGACGCGTGCACCGCCGGGGTCGGGCAGCGTCGCAGGGTAGACCCAAAGGTCCCAATCGTTCTCGAACGGGGTGCCTTCAATGGCGGCAACCAGCCTGAAATGTGCCGGCGCGGTCAACCCGGCGAGGTCCGCCCGTATCGGGCCCAGGGCGACGGCGCTGTCCACCGGCACATCGGCGGCCGGCAGCTTGCCCGATCGCTGCGCTTTCCCGGCCTCGTCGACGAGGCTCCAGGCGGCGACCGCCCCTGCAATCGGCCGGGGGCCGAAGTGGGTGACCTCGAGCTGCGCCTCGAGCGGCTCGGCGGTGGTAAACACCCGCTTGGCCAGGCGCGCAAGCGGCACGGTGCTGTTGCAGAAGCGGCTGTACTCGGCGGGTGTGACGTATCCCTTCGAGTCCCAGAACGGGTCGAGCACGCCGACGAGCGCGGTCCCCTGCCCCGGGAAATCGTGAAGGTCGAGGAGCTGAAAGCCTCCCATCCCCGGGGTCCGCAGCGCCGACTCGATGTCCTCCTTGTAACAGAGGGTCTGCAGTTTCCCGGATGCCATCAGGAAAGCCTGCGCCTGTTCGAGCATCCCTTTTTTGCGCAAACGGTCGCGGAAAATCTCGAAATTTTTGGGCTTCAGATACCCCGTGTACTTCGTCATCTCCTCGAAGTCGGGGTAGACGCACCATTGCCCTATCTCGTGGCTGATCACCGGGACGGCCCGGCCGGCGATGTAGTCGCGGTAGTCGGTCCGGGTCTCGGGCGCGCGTGCATTGATGCGGGAGTTCAGGCCCGCGCCCCAGGCCTGGACGCGTGGGTCCGGCGCCACGTGAAACTGGTTCTCGGGAAGCTGCGGCCAGCCGGCCCCGCTCGTGTACAGGCGGCGTGAGTCGGCAGTCCGGTAATGTGCGACCCACCGGGAAAGGAACGCCGCGTGATTCTTGCCTCCCGGCTCGTTCCCGTACGGCATGAGCAGGAACGAAGGGTGATTGCCGTAGGCGGCGAGGATCCGGTCCGCCTCTTCATAGATCCAGCGGTCGACGGGACGGCCGTCTCCCAGACCGGTCGAGCCGTTCGCCCACGAAGAACACTCCACGTGCAGGTAGAACCCGAGTTCGTCGGCCGCAACGAACGCGGCCTCGGGCGGGCACCAGGAGTGGAACCGGATATTGTTCAGCCCGTGCGCCTTTGCCGCACGGATGATGCGCCGCCAGGACTCGACATCCACCGGGGGGTGGCCGGTCAGCGGGAAGATGGCGCATTCGAGCGTGCCCCGGAAAAATATCTTGCGGCCGTTGAGCACAAACTGAGTGCCTCGAGTGGATATCTCGCGCATCCCGAAAGTCGCGGAGCGCGCGTGTGCCTCCGGGCCGAGGGCAGCCGTGGCCTCGTACAGCGCGGGGTTGAATTCGTCCCAGGTTTCGGCGGAGGCGCCGAGCGGAATCTCCGCCTGGAACGTCCCGCCGGAGGAGTCCCACGACACACCCACCGTGCGCGCGGCAATCCCTGCGCCCGCGCCCGGCGGCGCGCGGCGGACCGCAATCCGCACCGAGCCGCGGCCGGGGCTCCCGGTGGCGTTGCCGGTGCGGCCCTTGACCGTGACGGATTTCGCGGCCACATGAGGAAACACCTGCAGGTCCGAGATCCACACGAGCGGGGTCGCGCTCAACTCGATTCGCCCGACGATACCGTTCCAGTTTCCCTGCGTGTGGTCGGAGACGCTGTGCGAATTCACCCCCACATCGACCACCATGCGGTTGTCCACCCGGATCGTGAGGGTGTGCCCCCCTGGAGCGAGCCTGGTCCCGAGATCGTACTCGTGCGGGGTCCCGAGAGACGTGTTGCCGCCGGCGGGCTTGCCGTCCAGCCACACCCGCGTCTCCCAGTGCGGGCGCTCGAGCAGGAGGGCGACCCGTTTCCCGCTCCAGCGTGACGGCACCCGGATGCTTCGCTGGTACCACGCCACCCCGGCATAATACCGGTCGGGCTGGAGCCAAAAGGGGACCTTGATGTTGCCCGGCCGCCTGTACTCCGCATACTGGGGCTCGGTGAAGTAGGAGCGGTCGACGATGTCCCCCGTCCACCGCGTCGCAGTCGTAACCTCGTCACCGATGCCCTGCCCCGGAAGTGTCCCCGGCAGCCGGATTGCCCCGGGCAGCGCAGTCTCGAACATGCGCTCCTGGAGCCCGCGATCGTCGCGGTCGAGGGAAAAACGCCACCGCCCGGCAAGAGAGATCACGTCGGGCTGCGCCACAACCGCCGGCGCCTGGAGGAGCATGAAGGCCAAAGGCAGAAGCCGGAAGCCGAAAGGCAGAAGCCGGAAGCCAGGACGGGCCGGGGCATTGAGTAGGACAGACCGAACTTTGACGGCCATACATTCCTCCTATGCAGGAAGCCGGAAGAAAGAAGCCGGAAGCCCGGTGCCTACAGGGCAAAGATGGAAGCCGGAAGCCGAATGCATGAACGGCCGACACCGGACAGACTGGATTCTTCCGGCTTCCGGCTTCCGTCCGTCTTCTGGCTTCCGTTCTTCTGGCTTCCGTCTTCGGCTTCCGGCTACTTTCTTCTCGCTTCTTCCTGCCCGCGAAGGTATAACGCCCCAATCCGAATTCTAGGGCGGGAATCTTGCTGCGACTAATCGACCGGGTCGGTCAATATCTTGTTTATCTCGGCATCCCCGGAGTGTTCCTCCTCGCACTGCTGGATTCCGCCGCCGTCCCCATGGTGGGCGGCCCGGACGCGGTTGTGTTGCTGCTGTCCTGGCACAACCCCGCGCAAGTGCCGCTCATCGTCCTGGCAGCTGCCCTGGGATCGACGGTCGGCTGCATCGTCCTCTACCGTGTCGGGATGGCCGGAGGAAAAGCCGCGCTGGCGCGCTTTTCTCCGGGCCGGCGCGAGCGCATCGAGCGCCTGATTCAGAGGAACGCCGCCTGGGCAGTTTTCACAGGCGTCGCCATGCCGCCTCCGTTTCCGACGAAAGCGGTCATCCTGGCCGCCGGCGCGTTCCGCACCCCGATCGCCACGTTCGCTGCGGCGGTCGCCCTGGCACGCGTGATGCGTTATGCCCTCATCGGCTGGCTCGGTGCCCGCTTCGGCGACGAGGCTGCCGGCATGATCAGGGACCACTACCTCCTGATCGTGGGGGTCCTGCTGGCGCTGGCCGCGTCCTTCATCCTGGCCCGAAGACTGCGCGCGCGGGGCGCGCTACCGCCGCCGAAACCGCAAGCCCAAGGGGCGCCGCCCCCCGATCAACCTCTCGGCTGACCCTCCTTGAACAGGTGGCTCATCTCCTTGAACCGCGGATCGTCCTTGTGGCGCGCCCACTCGAACCCGGTCGACTCGTGGTTTGTCAGGACCGCCCCCGCCTGCGCCATCCGGTCCAGGGCGTGGCGGCGATATTCGGCACCCCGGCCGCTGACGCAGTCCCAGCAGACATAAACCCCGTTGTGCCGGCGCAGGAGCTCAACGACCGTCTGCATGACGCACACGTGGGCTTCGATCCCCGCGACGACCACCTGGCGCCGCGCCGGCTCGAGGCCGGGGCGCAGTTCCTCGAGCGCACCGTCGAACCCTGGAACGCCGCAGCAGCCGAATGCCGTCTTGTCTATGTACCTGCGCGGCGTGGCCAGCGCATCGAATGCGGCCCGAACCTCCGGGTGCGTGGGGCCGAGGCCCCGGGGATACTGTTCGGTCAGGACGACCGGCACCTCGAACAGCCCGGCGAGCCTGATCAGCCGGACGGTCGCCTCGACGACCAGGGCAGGGCGCTCGATCATCTCCATCAACTTCCCCTGAAGGTCGATCACGGCCACTATGCTTCGGTCCGCTTCAAGCAGTTCCATGGACCCTCCCTCCGCGACGTTTGACAGCTGTTGACGCCGCAGCGCTGACGACCGAATATATACGCCGCACCGCCTTGAATGCGAGGGGCAACTGCGGTGCCGTCGCTCACCTCGAAGTCTGCGAAGGTCATTAAGGGGATTTATGGATGATCATGGACTGAGTCGGTGTACACGCAGGCGCTTTGCGGCGCTGGCAGGCGCGGGATTGGCCGGCCTGGGACTTTCACGCGGTGCAGCCGCGGACCTCAACACGGCGGCGCGCCGCTTCAAACTCGGGGTCACCACGGACGAGATCGCCCCGGACCTCGAGACGGCGCTGCGCTTCCTGAGGGAGTTCGGCCTGGAGTGGGCCGAGATCCGCAACCTCTGGGGCACTTACGTCACCGATCTCGAGACGGCCGAGGTCCTGAAAGCGCGCGGCCTGCTGGACGACGCGAAGATCCGGTTGTCGGTGCTCGACACCGCCCTCTACAAGTGTGCCCTTCCCGGCCTGAAGCCCGCGCGCGGCATGCGCGATGACTACCCGTACGACCAGCAGGACGCCCTGCTCGGGCGCGCCCTCGAACGGGCCGAGATCCTCGGGACGCGCTTCATCCGGATCTTCGCGTTCTGGCGCGCCGAAGACGTCGAAGCCGCCTGGCGGCGGGTGGCCGAGCATCTCGGCCGCGCAGCCGATCGCGCCCGCGCCGCCGGGCGCGTCCTGCTGGTCGAAAATGTCAACGGCGGGCTGGTGGAGACCTCCGCGGAGTGCGCGCGGCTGCTCGCGGCGGTGCCGTCACCGGCGCTCGGCCTCGCGTGGGACCCGAACAACGCCTTCTGCGCCCCGGAGGTGCCCTTCCCGGGCGGCTATGCGCTGCTGGACAAGAAACGGGTGCACCACATCCACCTGCGCGACGCGAAACGCAACACGGCGACGGGAAAGTGCGAGTGGGTTCCGACGGGCAAAGGAGAGATCGACAACACGGGCCTGCTGCGGACCCTCATCAAGGAAGGCTACCAGGGCACTCTGACACTGGAGACGCACTACCAGAGGCCCGATCGCAACAAGGAGCTTGCGACCCGCGAATCGCTGCAAGGCCTGCTGGAGATCATCGCGCGAGTCTGAGGTCGGGGCCGCCCAAAGTGGGCGCGGCGGCCCGACGCGGCCCCACAGATCCTGCTCGTCGGACCGTGTTCACCCCAACCCGGTGAGGGGCGGGGTCGGGCCTCCCCCGCCCACCTGGAATCATTCCACCGTGATGGCGCCGAGGTCGTACCAGCCGTCGGGCTGACGTCCTTCCATGGCGAGCCGGATGGCCGGCTGCCCGGTTCTCGGGTCCACCATGGCCACGCTGAGCTTGTGCTGCCCCGGCCGGAGGGCCCCGTCGACATAGAGCGTCCCCTCGTACACCGCATCGCCCGGCAGCCACTTGCGCACGTCGACGGGCACCTGCACGAGAGCGTCCCCGATCCGCATCATCAGGTGGTACTCGCGATACACCGGGGCAACGCCGGCATTGAACCACCACATCTTCACGGGCAGCATGCGGTTCGCCTTCACTTGCGGGGGATACTCGAAGCGGCGCAGCATGTAGCGGTAACCGATCTGTTTCTGAAACTCCTCGAAATCTTCTTTCCACTCGTCCGGGATCTTCGTCGATTTCAGGTTGATCGTCGATGCGTGCCAGCGCAGCGCCTGGTCCAGGATCGGCTTCAGCTCGTAGTTCATCTTCTTCCATGAACCGGGTGTGCCGCACACCTCCAGCGACACGGGCGACCGCCGCCAGATGTCCCCGAGGCCCCCGCGGGCAATCTGCTGCGGGTACATGTCGACCATGTGGGCGAAATTCCGGCCGGGACGCCCCATATCGCCCCAGCAATCGAGGCGCCAGCCGGCGCCCCGCTCGCAGCCGTAGACCAGGGCGTCCGGCTCGTCGAAATTCATCAGCAGGGGGGTCCGGGTGAACGCCTTGAAGTGCAGGTCGATCAGCTCCTTCTGCACCGTCCAGGCCGGCAGGTAGGGGCCCCAGCCTTCGCCCCAGTAGCCCACCGTCGAAATGTCCACCGTGTCCAGGTACGGGTGCCCGTCGTAGCGGCGGCCCGCCTCCAGGATGAAAGCGCTCCAGTACTTCGCGTAGGCAGGGTCGTCCGCATCGGGGGACCAGATCTTGCCATCCTGGTCTTCGGCTTGTTGGCCCGGCGGGCGCCCGAGTTGCGGTACCACTCCGGCAGCGGGTTCCCCTGGTCGTAGGGCATGAGTCGGATATTCAGGGCCTGGCCGTGCTTGCGCGCCTCGTCCAGGGCGGAATCGAGGATGTCCCAGCGGTACTTGCCGCGCTCCGGTTCCAGCTGCGACCAGAACCAGCGCAGATAAGCCACCGAAGAGCCGGGAAAGTCCACCGGGCCCGCGGCATCGGCGACGGGGCCCTCCGGCCCGACCTCGGACCAGCGCAGGCCGGGATAGATCGCCTGCCCGTTGAAGCGCTGGAAAGTCTGGATACCCATCCCCGGGTTGACCAGCACGTCGTGGATCTCCTTGGGACGCACGATGATGTTGACCTGCTGCTGCCCAAACACCGCCACCGCGACGCACCACAGCACCAAGAACCTGCCGCGTCTCATTTGCACTCCTTTCTTGAGAAGTGTTCGAGATGAAAACCCTATGGCAGCGCGAAGGCGACATAGGAGCCGCCCGAAGGCGCGCCGGACTTGCCGCCGCCCGCCGCGATCACGACATACTGCCGGCCGCCGACCTCGTAGGTCGCCGGGGTGGCGTTGCCGGCCGCGGGCAGGACCGTCTCCCAGAGCAGCTTGCCCGTCGCCTTATCGAACGCGCGGAATTTCTTATCGTGATTCGTAGCCCCGATAAACAGGATCCCGCCGGCGGTGACGACGGCCCCCCCGTAGTTTTCCGTCCCGGTGTTGCGCAATCCCCTGGCCGCCAATTCGGGAAACTCTCCGAACGGGATCTTCCACGCGATCTCGCCCTTGTCGAGGTCGATGGCGTTGAGCGTACCCCAGGGAGGCTCGAGTGCCGGATAGCCGTCCGGGTCTAGAAACTTGTTGTATCCGTCAGTCGTGTACTTCAGGTCAAGCGGCGACGGCGCGTCCGACGCGACAGCGGGCACAGCATCCCCGCGAGCCAGATACCGGGTGATGGCCTCGATCAGGGAGGGCTGCAGGTTTGCGAAGCCCGGCATGCGGCCGCTCCCGTCGCGGATGATCTCCCCGATACGCGAATCCGGGTATTTGGCCGCGATCCCGTTCAAGGCGGGAAACTCGGGGGGAGTGCCGCGCAGATCGGCCCGATGGCAGGAGGCGCAATGCCTGCCGTACAGCTGCTGGCCGCTGGTGCGCGGTTTCACGGGCGGCACCGGCACGAGCCGAAGCACCCACGCCATTTCGTTGGAGTTGACATACAGCAGGTGCGACTCGGGGTCGAAGGCGCTGCCGCCCCACTCGCCCCCACCGTCGAATCCCGGGAACACGATGGTCCCTTCCCGGCTCGGCGGCGTGAACTGCCCGCCGCTGCGCAACGCGCGGAAGCGGTCGACCGCGGACTGGTGCGCCTCCGGGGTGCGGTGGGTCAACATTTCCTCGGTCAGTTGCTGCCGGGCAAACGGCGGGGGCGCCGCGGGAAGCGGCTGCTCGGCGGCCAACACCTCGCCGTCGACATCCGAAGGCGGCACCCTGCGGTTCTCGATCGGAAAGAGGGGCTTACCGGTTTCGCGTTCGAAGACGTACACGTGCCCCGACTTGGTGATCTGCGCGACCGCATCGATGGTGCGACCATCCCGGCGCACCTGGACGAGGCTGGGCGGCGACGGGAGATCGCGATCCCAGACGTCGTGCCTCACGGCCTGAAAATGCCAGACGCGTTCCCCGGTTTCGGCCCTCAGGGCAAGCAGGCAGTTTGCGAACAGGTTATCGCCGTGGCGATTGGCGCCGTAGAAATCGAACGCCGCCGACCCGGTCGGCACGAACACGAGCCCGCGCCGCTCGTCGAGCGCCATTCCCGACCAGCTGTTGGCGCCTCCCGCGTACTGCCAGGCGTTCGCGGGCCAGGTCTCGTGGCCGAACTCGCCGGGATGCGGGATCGTGTGAAAACTCCAGCGCAACTTACCCGTGCGCAGTTCGTAGGCACGGATGTCGCCCGGAGCGGAGGGAAGCGCCTCGCTGACCAGGCTGCCGACAATCAGCAGGTCCCGGAAAACCACCCCGGGAGTCGTGAGGGTGACGCTCAGCGCACCCGGATCGCGCCCGAGCCCCTCGCGCAGGTCGACTTTGCCGCCCGTCCCGAAGCCGGTCGCGGGGCGGCCGGTCGCGGCGTCAAGCGCCCAGAGATCGTGGCCGGCGCCAAAATAGATGCGCCGCTCCGCGCCGTCGCTCCAGTGGACGAGCCCGCGGACCCGCTGGCGGTTCCTGACCTCGCGCCCCTCGAAGGGGTCGAAGCTCCAGCGCAGGCTGCCGCGCGCGGCGTCCAGCGCGATCACCCGCAGCTTCGGGGAGGCGGCATACAGGATCCCGTCCACGACGATGGGGTTGCACTGCATCTCGGAGCCCGGAAACGCGTCGCCGGTGTCGAAGACCCACGCCTGCCGCAGGCCGGACACGTTGCCGCGGTTGATCTGGTCGAGCCGCGAGTAGCGGATCTGATCGACCCCACCCCCGTAGACGGCCCAGCTGTGGTATGCCGCATCGCGCTGCGCGCAGGCGCACAGGAAAAGCGTGCCCAGCAAACAGAGGTCCTTCCCCAGTCTCATCGTGGATTCACTGTACCAGAAGTGGGCCGGCCCGGCACGAGGAACGAAGCTCTCACCGAGTCGGAGCCTCAAAACCATGGCGTTCAAAATAATGATGCGAGAGAGTAGTCTGTTTCGGGAATAATTACCGCGGGTGTTCCGTTGGGGTAAGCACGCGAGAGGAACTATGGCCAGATTCATGCGCCTGCTCGGCTTTGTAAGCATTCTGCTGACCGCATCCGGGGCGGCCGGTGCCGAGGCACCGCGCCTGAAGGTCAGTCCTAACGGTCGCTTCCTGGTTTATGCCGACGGGCGGCCGTTTTTCTACCTGGGCGACACCGCATGGGAGCTCTTTCACCGGCTCAACCGCGAGGAGGCCGACCGCTACCTGGGGGACCGCGCCAGCAAGGGCTTTACCGTCATTCAGGCGGTGGCGCTGGCAGAGCTCGACGGGCTGAACGCTCCCAATCCTTACGGCCATCGCCCCCTGATCGACAACGACCCCGCGAAACCCGACGTCAGGGACGGTCCCGCGAACGACTACTGGGACCACGTGGACTACATCGTCGACCGGGCCACCAGCCTGGGTCTTTTCATCGGATTCCTCCCGACCTGGGGGGACAAGTGGAACAAGAAGTGGGGTGTCGGGCCGGAGATTTTCACGCCCGACAAGGCCGAGGCCTACGGCAAATGGATCGGTCGGCGCTACCGCGACAAGCCGGTCATCTGGATCATGGGCGGCGACAGGCCAATCGAAAACGACACGCAGCGTGAGATCGTGCGGCGCATGGTCTGGGGGCTGCACCAGGGGGATGGCGGCATCCATCTCCACACCTTTCATCCGACGGGCGGCCAGGGTTCCTCGGCCTACTTCCACGACGCCGAATGGCTGGACTTCAACATGCGCCAAAACGGCCATGTGACAGAGTTCACGGGCCGTTACTCGCAGACCCGCGCCGATTACGACCGCACCCCGGTGAAGCCCGTCGTGGACGGCGAGCCGATTTATGAGGACCACCCGGTCTCGTTCGACGCCGCCAAACTCGGTCACTCGGTCGCCGCCGACGTGAGGCGTCCGCTGTACTGGGACCTGTTCGGCGGCGCCTTCGGCCACACCTACGGCCACCACTCGGTCTGGCAGATGTGGGCCCCGGGGCGGCAGCCGGTCAATAATCCGCTGATGCCCTGGTTCGAGGCCGTCGACCAGCCGGGCGCGTCCCAGATGCAATACGGACGACGCCTGATCCAGTCGCGCCCGTTCCTCACGCGCATCCCGGACGACACCGTCATAGTGCCCGCCGACGTGAAGACCTCGGTGCCCGGCGCCGGCCGCTACCGCTTCGCGGCCACGCGCGACTCCGAGGGGAGCTTCGCAATGGTGTACGCGCCGGTCGGGCGTAAATTCAAGGTGCGCATGGACGCGGTAGCCGGACCGCGGGTCAAGGCGTGGTGGTTCAACCCGCGCAACGGCGAGGCGATGGTCATCGGCGAATTTCCCAACCGCGGCGAGCGGGAATTTACGCCGCCAACCCCCGGCGAACTGCTCGACTGGGTGCTCGTTCTCGACGATGCCTCAAAGCGCTTCCCGCCCCCCGGGAAATGATGGGGCGGTGGGCCGCGTCGGCTCGCCGCGGCCCGCGGATCTTGCTCAGGAGACTTTGTCAGAATGGGAAAAATCATGATTGCGTTGCTGCTGTTCGCCGCACCGGCTGCGGCCCAGTATGACCTGCTGATCCAGGGCGGCCACGTGGTCGACCCAAAGAACAAAATCGATACCGTAATGGACGTCGCGGTCGCCGATGGCAAGATCGCCGCCGTTGCGCAGAAGATCGACCCTGCCCGAGCCCGAAAAGTGATCGACGCCCGCGGGCTCTACGTTACCCCGGGAATCGTCGACATCCACACGCACCTGTTTGCCACGACCGGGATTCCGAACGCCTGGGCGGGGGACAACAGCGTGTTGCCCGATGGGTTCAGCTTCCGCTCGGGCACGACGACGATGGTCGACGCCGGCTCCGCCGGATGGCGCAACTTCGAGGCATTCCGGCAGACCGTCATCGACCGCGTCCGCACCCGCGTCCTTGCCTTCATCAACATCGTCGGGCTCGGGATGGTGAGCAATTTCGTCGAGCAGGACGTCAAGGAAATGAACCCCGCCGAGGTCGCGCGCATTGCGGCAAAACACCGCGATGTCGTGGTAGGGATAAAAACGGCACACTACGAGGGGCACGACTGGACCGCCGTCGACCGCGCCGTCGAGGGCGGCAAGATGTCGGGACTGCCGGTCATGGTCGACTTCGGCTTCTTCCCCGCCGAACGGCCGTACTGGCGGCTCGTCGCCGAGCGGCTTCGACCGGGCGACATCAGCACACATATGTACCGGAGCGGCGTCCCCTACCTCGACAAGGGCGGGAGACTGCTCGACTATCTCCGGCAGGCCCGGGCACGCGGGGTGAAGTTCGACCTGGGTCACGGCGGGGGGAGCTTCGTCTTCCGGAACGCCGTGCCGGCCGTGCAGCAGGGCTTTTACCCCGACTCGATCTCGACCGACCTCCACACCGGCAGCATGAACGGCGCCTTGATGGACTTCCCGAACCTGATGTCCAAGATGCTCGTCATGGGGATGCCGTTCGCGGATATTGTCCTGCGCTCGACCTGGATGCCGGCCTCCGAGGTGATCCATCGGCCGGAGCTGGGTCACCTGACCACCGGCTCGCCCGCGGACGTCGCCTTGTGGAGAATCGCCAACGGCGCGTTCGACTACGCCGACACAAGCGGCGGCCGCCTGCCCGGGAAGCAGCGCATCTACTGCGAAATGACCCTGAAGGACGGCGCCGTCGTCTGGGATCTGAACGCCCGCGGGGCGGTCGACTACAAACAATTAGGTCCTGCTTACGGCCTGCGCGACGGCGCGGACGTCGTCGTCGTCCCCTGAGGTCCAGGGTCGATCATCGCTCCCCTCAAACTGCGGGGTGAGTCGCCATCGCGAACGCGGGCGAGCCGCCGCAATCGTCACGCGGCTGCGCCGCATCACCAACCAACCTTGTGGCCTTGGTTCTGCTCGTCGAGCCACTTCTTCAACGGGGCGAAGTACTCCATCAGGGCGCCGCCGTCGATGCGGTCTTCCCCCGTCATCGCCTTCAGAGCCTCGGGCCATGGGCGGCTCTGGCCCAACCACATCATGGCGTTGAACTTCTCGCCGGCCGCCTTGTCGCCGTAGAACGAGCAGCGGTAGAGCGGGCCGGTGTGCCCGGCGGTGCGGCAGAGCCCGCGGTAGAACTGGAACTGCAGCAGGTGCGCCAGGAAATAGCGCGCGTAAGGGACGTTCGCGGGGACGTGGTACTTCGACCCGGGGTCGAAGTCCTGGGGCCCGCGGACGACCGGCGCCGTGACACCCTGATACTGGTTGCGCAGCCTCCACCAGGCTTCGTTGTACGTTGCCGGCCTCACCTCGCCCGAGAAGACCTTCCAGCGCCACTCGTCGATCAGCAGGCCGAACGGGAGGAACGCGATCTTGTCGAGCCCCTGCCTGAGGAGGTAGGCGATGTCGGCGGCCTCGTTGACCGGCGGCACATTCGCAAGCAGCCCGGCCTTGTTGAGGTACCCGGGGGTAATCGACAGGGCGATGGTGTCCCCTATCGCCTCGTGAAAACCATCGTTGGCGCCGTTTCTGAAAAGGAACGGAAGGTGGTTGTACGCGCGCTGGTAGAAATTGTGCCCGAGCTCGTGATGGACAGTGACGAAGTCCTCGCCGGTCACCCGGATGCACATCTTCAAGCGCAGGTCGTCCTTGTTGTCCACATCCCACGCACTCGCGTGGCAGACGACGTCGCGGCCCGCGGGCTTGGTGAAGAGCGACCGCTCCCAGAAGCTCTTCGGCAGCGGGGCAAAACCGAGCGACAGGAAGAAATTCTCGCCGTAGTGCACCATCCCCTGCGGATCGACCTTTTTCGCTTCGAGAAGCTGCGTCAGGTCGTACCCCTTGTCCTGTTGTGGCGGCGCGACGAGGTCGTAGACGTTGGCCCACTCCTGAGCCCAGATGTTTCCGAGGAGGTGGGCCGGGATCATGCCGTCGGGGGGAACTTCCCGCGGCCCGTATTTCGCCGACAGCCTCGCGCGGACATACGCGTGCAGCGACTGGTACAGCGGCTTGACCTGTTCCCACAGACGGTGCACTTCCCGGGTGAAGTCGTCCGGCGGCATATCATAGTTCGAGCGCCAGAGCGCGCCCACGTCCTTGAACCCGATCTCGCGCGCCCCTTTGTTCGAAAGCTCGACAAGCTGTTCGTAAGGCTGGCGCAGCGGAGGGGAGATCGTCCGCCACCCCACCCAGAGATCCTTCAGCGTCGCGGGGTCCCGGGTAGTGGCGAATGCTTGCTCCATTTCGCTCTGGCCGAGACACTTGCCGGCGAAGGGCCCGGACTTGGGGCAGTACTTGCCTTTCCCGTACTCCGCCTCCAGCTTGGCAGCCGTGCGGGTCAGCGCCTCGCGCTCGGCAGCGTTGTTGGGCGCCGGCATCGTCAGCGAGAGCTTCAGGAGCTTCAACTGGCGCGCCGCGTCCGGCGGCAGCTTCAGCCCGTCGAAGCGGGTCGCTTCATGAATCAGGCGCGTCGTCGCCTCGATGAGCTTCTCGTTGGCCTGCGCGGCGATCTCTTCGGTGTCGTCGGTGATATAGGTCGCCTGGACCCAGGCCGCGCGCCCGGCCTTGTTGCTCAAGTCGAGCAGGGTGGCGTTGGCGCTCTTCAGGAACTCTTCGGCCTCGCCGGGGGTCGGGGCCTTCGCCGCGGGCTTCTGGGCAAAGGCGGTCGCGCAAAGAAAAGCCAGCATCACCACATATCGCTTCATGAACACCTCCGTGTGAAGTGGGCCGACGAAGTCGGCCGCGGCGGCTCGACGCGGCCCCAGCTCTTGCTCACCCGGCGTTTTCACCTCGATCCCCGCGTGTTGTAGATCGTTCCGGGGCGGGGCCGGGCCGTCCCCGCCCACTTCCTCTACCCGGCCACGAAATCCGCGATCTCGCGCAGTTCCCCCGGGCTCAACCGGAACTCCGCTGCACCGATGACTCCGTCGAGCTGCTGCGGCGATCTCATCCCCACGATCGCCCCCGTCACCTCCGGGCGCCGCAGCGTCCACGCGATGGCCATCTCCCCGGGGGTACGCCCATGGCGCTTGCCGATCTCGCGCAGCAGTTCGGCAAGCGCAAGATTGCGGGTCAGCTTGGGCTCGCGGAAACTCGGGGTGCGCGGGCGAAAGTCGTCCGGAGGCATCGCGGCGACGCGTTCCCGGGTCATGGCCCCGCTGAGCAGGCCGGATTTCATGGGCGAGTAGACTATGACACCGATGTTGTTTGCCGCGACGAACGGCAGGATCTCCTGCTCGATCTCGGGCGACACGATGGAGTAGGGCGGCTGCAGGGAGGTGATCGGGGCGATCCTGGCGACACGCCTCATCTGCTCGACCGTGAAATTCGAAACGCCGATCCAGCGGACTTTCCCGTCGTCTTTCAGCCGCGCAAGGGTGTCCCACCCTTCCTCGAGGTCGGGCTCCGGGTCCGGCCAGTGTATCTGGTAGAGATCGATGGCCTCCACCCCAAGCCGCCGGAGCGACGCCTCGCACTCCCTGCGCAGCGCCTCGCGCTTCAGCGAGCCGAAAATCTCGCGCTTTTCGTTCCAGTTGCGCTCGCACTTGGTGAAGATGTACGGACGCGGCGACAGGCCCTTCACCGCGCGGCCGACGATCTCTTCGGAGTGACCCAGCCCGTACACCGCCGCGGTGTCGATCCAGTTTATCCCCGCCTGCAGCGCGGCCCGCAAAGCGCCAATCGAGAGCTCGTCGTCCTGGGGCCCCCAGGCGAACTGCCAGCCGCCGCCGCCCATCGCCCAGGCGCCGACGCCGAGCGGGGTGATGAACATGTCGCTGTTGCCAAGCCGTCTGGTGTCCAATGTCCCTCCTCTTTACATACCATAGAACTTTACATATCCCGGCTCCCGTCAGGCAAATACAGAATTCCGGCCGCAGGTGTCTCCGGTGGGCCGCGGCGGCCCGACGCGGCCCCTCACGCCGGAGTCCCCTCTGATGATGGCGATGTGCCGCAGCTCACCGCCAACCCTCTGCGTACCCGGCTTCGTACAGGGCCAGGATGTTCTCGATCGGCGTGATCGCCTGCAGGTTGTGGCATGGCGCCAGGATGTATCCGCCGCCGGCGCCCAGGATGCGATAGTTGTCGACGACCTCCCGCCGCACGTCCTCCGGTGAGCCGAACGGCATCGTCCGCTGGTTGTCGATCGCCCCGTGAAACACCAGCCGGTCCCCGAAGTCGCGCTTGAGCCCCTCGCGTTCCATGTCCCGGCAGCGCCACTGCACGGGATTGAGGATGTCCATCCCGATCCCGATCAGGTCCGGGATCACCTTGCGCACGGCCCCGTCGCTGTGGGTCATGACGAAGGCGCCCCCCTCGTGCACGAGCCGCATCATCTTCTTCATCCGCGGCAGGAAGAACTCCCGGATGTGCCTCGGTGAGTACATCAGGTCGTTCATGGTGCCGAAATCCTCGCCGACCTGCACGTACGTGACCCGACCAGGCAGCGCTTCTAAGGTGCGCAGAATGCGCTGGTACTCGTAGTCGAAGATCTTCTCCAGGCAGTAGTGCACGAACTCCTGGTTCTCGGCCAGGTCCACAAACGCCTGCTCCATGCCGCGAAAATCCTTGTACAGGTAGTAAGGCTCGGAGATCGGCCCCTCCACCGGGTACTCCTCCCTCCCCGCGACCTGCCCGGGCAGCACGCTGTAGTCGTACCAGTCCGGTTGCGGCCACACGTAGTCGTTTTCGAGTTCCCCGATGGAGCGGTATCGTGCCAGCGGGTGGACTACGGCCTCGTCGTACACCCCGGCGCCGTAGTTCACCTTACGGTAGACGACACGAAACTCGTTGGCGCCCCGGGGCAGCGCCGGCCCGACATAGGCCGGCGCCACGACCACGGGCCGATCGATGTGGAGACGCTTGAAGACGCCCCACATGTCGTCGCAGCGGAAGTGGCGGCGCAGGGCGTCGTCGACTTCCGGGGTTGCCCAGTAGTCCATGGGAACGCGATCCGGCTTGTGCCGGCGCAGGGTAGCCAGCCAGCGTTCCCCCGGCGTCATCGTCTCCAGTCGCATAGAAGAGCAACTTACCGCAGCCGGACGGGTTTTCGTCGAGTTTCTTTGAGTCCTTCGGGTGTTGGAGGTGGGCTGCCAAGGCTGACGCCGCTATTCGTACCGGAGCGTCTGCATGGGGTCGACACGGGTGGCCCGGCGCGCCGGGATGAAACACGCCGCGAGCGCGACGCCGGCCAAAGGCAGTGCGACCGACGTGAACGTCGCCGGGTCGGTGGGTTTTATGGCATACAGGACGCCGGCCATCAGGCGGATCCCCATCGTGGCGAAGTATTCCCTGCTGACCACCTGGTAGAAGTCGACGTTCTGGATCGGGCCTCCCTCGCGGGGCACGAATCCCTCGATCATCGTGTCGTTCATGTCCGGGGGGCGCTCCGGCGGGGGATTGCTGGCTAGCGCGGCCGATACGTTTCGTTAGAGATTCCTCGGGCCTTGAAGTCTTAGAGGTTTAGCAGAACTACCTCCCCGCAATCTCCCATGAGCCGGGCCCGGCGGCTGTGGAGTGCGGGCGGCTCGACGCCGCTTTGGGGGCGGTGCCTGGGCGCCGCCCTTTGGCCGATGCCCACCGATCCAGTCCAACCCCGGAAGGCGGTGCCGACGCACCGCACTTCCATAAAATCTGCACGGGCTTTCGCGATGGCTATGTCCGGAGGTCTGAAGCCTTTGAGATCCTAAAAGAACTCGTTGCAAAAATACGGCATCCGAGCGCAGCATGTTCACTCTGTTTGGATGTGGAGGCCGAATTATGGATAGGCGGTCTTTTTTGCGCTTGTCGGCATCCGGGCTGGCCCTGGCCGCAACGGCCGCGTCGCAGCCTCGGCGTCCCAACGTGGTTATCATCTATGCCGACGATCTTGGGTACGGGGATGTCAGCTGCTACGGGTCAACAAAAGTCAAGACGCCGAACATCGACCGGCTGGCGTCGCGCGGGACTGCGCTTCGTCAACGCCCATGCCGCCGCCGCTACCTGCACGCCGTCGCGCTATGCGATGATGACGGGCGAGTACGCGTGGCGCAAGAAGGGAACCGGCGTGCTGCCGGGAGACGCCTCGCTGATCGTGCAACCGGACCGGACCACGCTCCCGTCGATGATGCGCAGGGCGGGCTACACGACCGGCGCGGTCGGCAAGTGGCACCTGGGCCTGGGCTCGGGAAACCTCGACTGGAACCGGGACATCGCAGCCCGGCCCGCTCGACATCGGCTTCGATTACTGCTTCCTGATCCCGGCGACGGGCGACCGCGTCCCCTGCGTCTTCGTCGAAAACCGCCGCGTCGTGGGCTGGACCCCGCGGATCCGATCCGGGTCAGCTATCAGCAGCACGATCGGGGACGAGCCGACCGGCAAGGATCACCCCGAACTCCTCAAGGTGCACCCCAGCCACGGCCACGACATGACCATCGTCAACGGCATCAGCCGGATCGGATACATGGCCGGGGGCAGGGCGGCGCGGTGGGTGGACGAGGACATCGCCGACACCGTCACCGGGAAAGCCAAGGCGTTCATCGAGCAGAACAAGGCGCGCCCGTTCTTCCTGTACTTCTCGACCCACGACATCCACGTCCCGCGCGTGCCGCACGCGCGCTTTGCGGGCAAGAGCGGCCTGGGGCCGCGCGGCGACGTCATCCTGCAGCTCGACTCGTGCGTCGGGCGAGATCCTGGACGCGCTCGAACGGCTCAAACTGGCGGACAACACGATCGTGATCTTCACCAGCGACAACGGCCCGGTGATCGACGACGGGTACAAGGATGACGCCGTCGAGAAACTCGTCCGGCCACAAGCCGTCGGGCCCGCTGCGCGGCGGCAAGTACAGCGCGTTCGATGCCGGCACGCGCGTCCCGTTCATCCTGCGCTGGCCGGGGCGGGTCAAGCCGGGCACCTCGGAGGCGCTCGTCTGCCAGATCGACTTCCTGGCCTCTTTTGCCGCAATGAACGGGCAGGCGCTCGGCGGCGGCGACGCGCCCGACAGCAGCGTCGTCCTCGATGCGCTCCTCGGCAAATCCAGGACCGGCCGGGATCACCTGGTGGAGCAGGCCGCCACGCTCTCGATCATCAAGGGGGATTGGAAGTACATCGAGCCGAGCCAGGGAGCGAAAATCAGCAAGAACACCAACACGGAAACCGGGAACGATCCGGCACCGCAGCTGTACAACCTGCGGGAGGACATAGGCGAGCAGCGGAACGTCGCCGCCCTGCACCCGGAGAAGGTGGACGAGCTGGCCGCCGCCCTGAAGAAAATCCGGGAGCGTGAATCGTCGCGCTATTGAGGGGAAAACACGGCGCGGCCGAGGCCGCAGACCTTGGAGTGCGGCGGCTGGGCGCCGCCGCATTTCGGGATTGCAGGGTGGGAGCCGCAATGTCGCGATTCGGCTGGCGCCAAGGCGCCGGGCATTTCGGCCGTTGGGCGTAACAAAAGCGGCGCCGAGGCGCCGCACTCCAGACAGCCTTCTACTGGTTCTTGGGCAACGCGAAATCGAGGGTCACGCCCGTCGTAGCCGGCGGCGCGGGCGCGCAACCTCCAGGTCGCCGGAACCGTGCCTCTGCGCCCGACGGCGCCGGCATGATCGCGGCCGGCGTCGTGAAGAGGACTCCGAAGCCAAGCAGGGAAGCGGCGAGGGTGCGGGCCGCGCCCCATTTGGTGGTAGTGCGGTTGTCCGCAATTGGCGCGCTGGTCTCGAACACGTGTCAACTCCTCGGGATTCTTTGAGTCCTTGAAGCCCTGGAGGCGAGCTCTACGGCTCGCCTCCAGGACTCGAAGCACTCGAAGAGCCGGGGCGCCGCACTCGGGAAGGGCTGCGCAGATTATTTCCGGAGCGGAGACGCGCAGGGAGCGGAGTCGCAGGGCTCGTTGCCCTGCGGATCTCCGCGCCCCCAGCGTCTCGGCGATGATGTTTCTTTGGTCGGGCTAAACGGCCTGGGCCGCCCTCATCTGCTCAGCCATCTTCTGAAGTAGGTCGACGGTGCGGCAGGAGTAACCCCACTCGTTGTCGTACCAGGACACGAGCTTGAAGAATCTCTTCTCACCCTTGAGGTTGTTCTGCAGGGTGGCCAGCGAGTCGTAGATCGAGGAGCGGTCGTCGTGGATGATGTCGGTCGAGACCAGCTCTTCGTCGGACACGCCCAGGATACCTTTCAGGTAGGTCTGGGACGCCTTCCTGAGCAGCCCGTCGATCTCCTCGATAGAGGAATCCCGCGTCGAGCGGAACACGAGGTCCACGACCGAAACATCCGCGGTAGGCACGCGGAAGGACATCCCGGTGAGCTTGCCCTTGACGGCCGGGAGCACTTCGCCGACCGCTTTCGCGGCGCCGGTGGATGACGGGATGATATTGATCGCCGCAGCGCGGCCGCCGCGCCAGTCCTTCTTGGACGGACCGTCGACGGTCTTCTGGGTGGCCGTGTAGGAGTGGATCGTCGTCATGAGACCCGTCTCGATCCCGATCCCTTCCTTCAGGAGCACGTGGACCAATGGCGCGAGGCAATTGGTCGTGCACGAGGCGTTGGACACGATATCGTGCTGCTTGGGGTCATATTCACTGTCGTTGACGCCCATCAGCAGCGTCTTCACTCCGCCCTTGCCCGGCGCGGAAATGATGACCTTCCTGGCGCCGGCCGCAAGGTGACCCTTGGCCTTTTCCAGGTCGGTGAACAAACCCGTAGACTCGACCACCAGTTGAACCCCGAGTTGCTTCCAGGGGAGCTGGGACGGCTCTTTGGTGGCCATGACGCACTTGATCTTGTCCCCGTTCACCACCAGGATATCGTCCGCCTCTGCGCCCGGCGACTTCTCCGTCGTGACGGTCCCCTTGAACCTGCCGTGGATGGAGTCGTACTTCAGCTGGTACGCAAAATACTTCGCATCGGTCGTGACGTCCACGACCGCGGCGACATCGAAAGTCTTGCCCAGGGCGCCCTTCTCCACCATGGCGAGGAGGACCTGCCGCCCGATGCGGCCGAAGCCATTTATACCTACCGTTACAGCCATATGATCTTCTCTCCTTGTAGAGATTAATTCGTTCGACCCCCCAACTATAACCGATTTTCCCCGCCCAATGAACCCCGTCGGGGGGCGAGCGCCGAGGTACGGCGCCAGTGTGCAGGGTACCGTGTTGCTCAACAGGTCGCGAGGGCCGCTTTCATCCGCCCGAGCGCCTGCAGGAGCGTCGCGCGCGGGCACGCGAAATTCAGCCGGGCGAAGCCCGCGCCCGGTTCGCCGAAGTGGGGCCCGGCCGAAAGCGCGACCCGGGCCTTCTCCAGGAAGAACTTCTGCGGGTCTCCCGGGATCGCGGAGCCGCGGCAATCGAGCCACGCCAGATACGTCGCCTCGGGCTTGAACATGGTGACGCCCGGCAGCTCGCGGGACACAAAGTCCACGACCAGGTCGCAGTTACCCTCGAGGTAATTGAGCGCCTGCAACAGCCACTCGTCCCCGTCGCTGTAAGCAGCCAGGGCCGCTACCAGTCCCAGGGCGTTCACCTCGGGGAAAAACGGCGGCTCGGTAGTCTTCAGACGGCGGCGCAGCGCGGAATCGGTTACGATGGCCATCGAACAGTGCAGCCCCGGGATGTTGAACGTCTTGCTCGGCGCCATCAGGGTGACGGTACGGGCGGCGATCTCGGGCGCAAGCGCCGCGACGGGCACGTGCCGGGTCCCGCGGTACAGGATGTCGCAGTGGATCTCATCGGAGCAGATCAGCACGCCCTTGCGCAGGCAGATGGCGGCAAGCCGCTCCAGCTCCTCCGGCCGGAACGCACGGCCCACCGGGTTGTGCGGGTTGCAGAGGATCATGACGCGGGTGCGCTCCGTCATGGCGGCCTCGAGCGACGCGAAATCCATTTCGTAGGCGCCCCCCGGCAGCCGCGTGAGCGGCGACTGCTGCAGGGTCAGCCCGCTTTGCAGCGGCGCGCCGAGGATGGGAGGGTAGACCGGCGGCTGCACCAGCACCGCGGCGCCCGCGGCCGCAGCCATGCGGCAGACGCGGTTGAACCCGAGCACTACCCCCGGCTGAAACAGGATGGCGTCCGCGGGAACCTGCCACCGGTAGAGGCGCCGGAGCCGGTCGGCAACGACTTCGCGCAGCTCGCCGCACTCTCGCGCATAGCCGAAAACGCCGTGATCAATGCGCTCGTGGAGCGCCTTGAGTATCGGCTCGGCCACCCTGAAGTCCATGTCGGCCGTCCAGAGCGGGAGCACGTCTGCCGGGTAGTAGTTCCACTTGGTGCTGTCGGAATTCCGCCTGTCGATCACCTGGTCGAAGTCGTAGCGCATCCTGTAACGATATAGCCTTCAAACGCCCGGTGTCATGCCTTTTGCAGTGTGCGGGCGTGTGGGCGGGGGCTGGCCCGAACCGCCCGGGTGAGCTACGCAGTCGCCCATCGGGAAAACCCAACGGCCGGGCAAATTCCACGGTCCGCGCCGGGCCGTCGCGGCCCACACCGAAATGGTGTTATCTTATGCGGCTATGCGCAGGCCGGCACGAGTGGACCTCCTCATGGTGAGCGTGACCTTGATCTGGGGGATGAACTTCTCGATCATGAAGCACGCCTACACCTACTTCGACCCGCTGGCCTTTACGGCTCTGCGCTTCACGATTGCCGTCCTGACGCTTGCCCTGGTCCTGACGCTGCGCGGTGTCCCCCTGACGGCCGCCCGCGCGGATCTGCCTTCGCTGGCCGGGCTCGGGTTTTTGAGCCAGACGCTCTACCAGATCCTCTTCGTCCTCGGGCTCGCGGCGACGAAAGCAGGTAACGCCGGGCTGCTGACGTCGTTTTCGCCCGTCTTTGCCTACGCCGCCGGGCTATTGCTCAAGCGGGAGATCTTCAGCCGCCGGGTACTGGCCGGCATGCTCCTCTCGTTTGGCGGCGTGGTCGCGATAGTGCTCTTCGGCTCGAAGGAGATCGAATTCGGCACCGCCCTCCGTGGCGACGCCCTCATCCTGGGTTCCACGTTGTGCTGGGGGTGGTACACCGGCGGGGCGACCCGACTGGCCGCAAAGTACGGGGCGCTGCGGCTCACGTTCTGGCTGATGCTGGCCGGGACCGCCGGTCTGGTCCCGATCTTAATTCCTTCAGTCCTGCACCAGGACTGGCTCGCCATCCCGCTGAGGGGGTGGCTGGAGTTCGGCTACTCGACTTTTCTGTCAATCGTCTACAGCTACGTCGTCTGGTCGTTCGCACTGGAGCACCTGGGCGTCTCCGGCACAGCGGTGTACTCCAACATCACCCCCATGGTGGCCCTGATCGGGGCCTGGCTGCTGCTGGGCGAGCGGCCAGGCCTCGCCCAGGTAGCCGGCATTGTCCTGATCCTCACGGGGGTGTTCATGGTTCGCTCGCGGGCGCTGGTGCTCAGGCTTGCGGGCGGCGGGCGTCAAACGCGTTCGTAGGCCTCGCGCACCTCGGCGGCCCCCCAGGCCCGCTCCAGGCGGCGCACGATGAAGTGCCCCCGCGCCATATCCTGAAAGTGATTGATAAAGATCGTATTGATCAGCGCGCCCCCTGCCGCGCCGATGATCGGGACGGCCTGGGCGGCCAGTTTTTCGGACACCACCACCCCAAAGCGCGACGACAGTGTCACGATGAGCCGGACCAGGGGAGGTGCGCCCTCCTCGATGAGGCCGCGCTCGGTGATATATTTCGCCGCCTCCGAAACGGTCCGGGCGAGTGCGGCGCGCACGGCGAAGTAGCCGGTTTCGGTCGAGTTGTCCCCGGGCGACTTACCCCCCAGCGCGAAGACCTCCAGGCAGGCGAGTCGGGCTTCAATGCTGCGGATGTTCTCCCCTTCGCTCCGCGCCACGTCGGCGATGGAGCGCAGCATCACCGTGGTCGTCACCGGCAGCTCGACCACGAGAGCCGGCAGCCCGAACACGCCCGCTGCGGCCCCGTCCACGGCCGCGATCACACGGTGCAGCACGTTGGACGAAGGCCTGCCCGGGCTGTCTCTGAGGGTGTTGACGGCGACGGCAAGCGCCTTCTGCATCGATTTGCGGGTCGCGCTTTGCACCGCACCGGACCAGGACACCGGGAGCAGCGCGAAGCCTTTCTCTATAGGCAACCCCACCATGCTGGTGACCTTGGCGGCAAGGCCGGGGTTTTCGAGCAGCTGTTTGGCTTTGCTGAGGTCTTCGAGTTCATCGATGGTCATGGCACCGCCCCCGCCCCGGCAAGCTACACCCGGGGCCATCGTCTAATCCGCCGGTTGCATAAGCTCCCGGGCGGCGCCGAGCCGTCGCGACCCACTCGGCCCGCGCGGCCCGCCCGGTCCACCGCCCTATTATGCACGGGAATCGAGCTCGTGCCAGCGGGAGTAAGCCTCGAGCAGCTCCCGCGGGAGCTCCTCCAGCCGGGCCAGCCTGGCGCGGATCGTTTCTGGCGACTCCCGGTAAAACTCCGGGTGAGACACGGCGGCGCTCAGCTCCCGCTGTTCCGCCTCGAGCGCCTCGATGCGCGCCGGCAGCCGCTCGAGCTCCCGTCCCTCGTTGTAGGAGAGCTTTCTCGGGCCCTGCGGCCGCTCGACCGCGGGCCGCGGTTCCGCGCGTTCCCGGACGGCGGCCGGCGCCGCGGCGGGGGCGCGCTGCCGCAGCCAATCCTCATAACCCCCGACGTACTCCTGCACGTGCCCGTCCCCCTCGAACACCAGCGTGCTGGTAACGGCGTTGTCCAGGAACGCCCGGTCATGCGTCACGAGCAGCAGGGTCCCGGCGAACTCCACGAGCTGCGCCTCGAGCAGCTCCAGGGTTTCCAGGTCCAGGTCGTTCGTCGGCTCATCGAGCACCAGGACGTTGGCGGGGCGGGTGAACAGGCGCGCAAGCATCAGACGGTTGCGCTCGCCGCCCGAAAGCGCCTTCACGGGAGCCCGCGCGCGCTCGGCCGGGAACAGAAAGTCGTGCAGGTAACCGTTTACGTGACGCGCACGACCGTTGACGATAACGGTCTCGTTGCCCTCCCCTACCGTCTCGAAGACGGTCTTTTCGGGGTCGAGCTGCTCGCGCTGCTGGTCGTAATAGGCGACCTGGACGTTGGTGCCGCGCCGGACCGAACCGGTGTCCGGCGCGATCTCGCCAAGCAGCAGCCGCAGCAGGGTCGTCTTCCCCGACCCGTTCGGGCCGATGAGTCCGACCCGGTCGCCGCGCACGATGCGGGCGGAGAAGTCGCCGATCACGGCCTGGCCATCGAAGGACTTGCCCACCCGGCGCGCTTCGAAAACCAGCCGCCCCGACGGGTCGGCAAGCTCCACCTGGATGCGCGCGGTCCCCACCCGGGCGCGCCGTGTCGCCCGCTCGGCCCGCATGGCGAGCAGGGCGCGGACGCGCCCCTCGTTGCGGGTCCGCCGCGCCTTGATCCCCTGCCGCACCCAGGCCTCCTCGCCGGCCAGCCTCTTGTCGAACTTCTCCTGCTGCAGCGCCTCGTTGGCCAGCCACTCTTCTTTCCGGCGCAGAAACCCGGCATAGTCGCCGGGCCACGACGTGAGCCTGCCGCGGTCGAGTTCTGCGATCCGGGTGGCGAGGCGCTGCAGGAAGGCGCGGTCGTGGGTCACGAAGACGACGCTGCCCGGATAATCCGCGAGGTACGATTCCAGCCAGGAGATGGCCTCGATGTCGAGGTGGTTCGTGGGCTCGTCCAGGAGCAGCAGGTCGGGCTCGCCCACAAGCGCGCGGGCGAGGAGCGTGCGGCGTCGCCACCCCCCCGAGAGCGTGTCCACGACAGCCTCGGCCGCTAATCCCAGTTGCGCCAGCACCATTTCGACGCGCTGCTCCAGACGCCAGCCGTCCCGCTCCTCCAGCTCATGCTGCAGCCGCCCGAGTTTCTCGAGCGCCGCCGGGGAGGCGCATTCGGCGACTTCGACCGCGGCGCGATGGTAGGAAGTTGCGAGAGCGCTGAGCCCGCCGAGCCCTTCGGCCACGACGTCGAACACCGGACGGTCCGTCGACAGCGGGACGTCCTGCACCAGCCGGGAGATCCGCAAGCCCGACTGCCGCCAGATCGAGCCGCTGTCGGGCGGGCGCTCGCCGCTGAGGATCTGCAACAGCGTCGATTTGCCGGACCCGTTGCGGCCGATCAGGGAGACGCACTCGTGCGGCTCGATCTGCAGCGACACCTCGTCCAGAAGCGGCTCGTGGCCGAATGCGAGCGATACCCGATCGAGCGTTGCGAGTGCCATATGGAAGACGGAAGCCGGAAGATGGGAGCCTGGAGCCGGAAGCCGGAATGGCTTCGAGTTGCCGGTGGACTCCGGAGTGTTGAGGATATCAGGTTGAACACCGCCCGATCAAATGGCAGGGTAAGCGAAGCCGGAATCGTCCGGTTGCGCCGTCGCGGCCTCGGGACGTGGAAGCCGGGAGACGGAAGCCGGAAGCTTGGAGCCGGAAGCTTGGAGCCGGAAGCCGGAATCGCTTGTGAAGGGCGTCGAGTGGCCGGTTGACTCGGGAAGGTTGAGGATAATTCCGGATTGCCTTAAACGTGCTGCATGATGCGCCGACCGGCGGATTCGAAAACAACCGAACCAATCGGGCGGCTTCCGTCTTCCGGCTTCCGTCTTCCGTCTTCTGGCCTCCGTCTTCCGCCTTCCTTATTTTCTTCTTGTGCGCCCCCGGCCCGGCGCAGGACAATTGTCGCGGCCTTTCTTCACACTAAAAGGGGTGTGCCATGACAGATGATCATGCCGTCAATCGCAGGGATTTCGTAAAAGCAGCCGTCGGTGCCGGGCTCGCGGTGGGAGCGTTGTCGAGCGCGCGCCCGGCGAACGCGCGCATCGTCGGAGCCAACGACCGCATCAATCTGGGGATTATCGGCGTCGGCGGACGCGGCGTCTACCTGGCCGGCATGTTCGCCAGCCTCGCCGAGAAAGCGAACGTCCAGATCGGCGCCGTATGCGACGTTTACCAGAAACGTACCAGCTTCGCGGCCGACCGCTACAAGTGCAAGGGGATTGGGGACTACCGCGAGATAATTGCCGACAAGAGCATCGACGCCGCAGTGATCGCCACCCCGGACCACTGGCACGCCCCGATGGCGATCGAGGCGATGAATGCAGGCAAGGACGTCTACCTCGAGAAACCGATGACCCGCACCGTCGATGAGGCCAAGCAGGTCTACGAATGCTCGGTGAAGACCAAACGGGTGCTCCAGATCGGCTCGCAGACGACCTCCTCCGACCAGTGGTGGAAGGCGCGCAAAGCCATCCAGGACGGCATGATCGGCAAGATGATCATGAGCCAGGGCTCCTATCACCGCAACTGGAATGGCCGGCAGCAGCCGCCCGGTGAATGGAACTGGCCCATCGACGCCGACGCCGGCCCGGAGGGCAAGGGCGACAACCTGGTCGACTGGAAGATGTGGCTCGGCAACGCCCCCGCGCAACCCTGGAACGCGGACCGGTTCTTCCGCTTCCGCAAATACTGGGACTATTCGGGCGGCATCGCCACGGACCTCTTCTACCACGTCATGGCCCCGCTGAACCTCGTGTGGGGCGGCGGCGAGTTCCCATACCGCGTCGCCGGAACCGGCGGAATCTACGTCTTCAAGGATGAGCGCGAGGTGCCCGACACCTTCATGCTCGTCGCCGACTACCCGAGCGGACACAGCGTCGTGCTCAGCTCCTCGATGGCCAACAGCCGCCACATCCCCGGCTTGATCCGCGGCTACGAGGGGACCATCGTGATGGTCGAGCACGGCCAGTTCGAAGGGAAGACCGACTACATCACCGTCTCACCCGAAAGGTTCAACCGGGACGAGTTCATCAAGAAGTACGGCTCGGCCGAGTTGCAGATCAAGGTGGAACCACGCCAGTCGCACTGGGAGAACTTCCTCCAGTGCGTGCGGACCCGCGAGACGCCGGTGCTCGATGGGCTGACCGCCTACAAGGCCATGGTTCCGATCGCCATGTCGGTCGAGTCCTACCGCTCCGGGCAGATGCTCTTCTTCGACGCGCAAAAGCAGCAGGTCGTCGACAAACCACCGAAAACGACGTAGGCGCCCGGGGGGGCTCCCCGGTCAGCTGAAACCGGGGTGCGTCGAGACAACCCCGTGTTGCGCAAAATCCCAGGGGCCGCGTCGAGCCGCCGCGGCCCCCTCCACACCCGCTCAGGAGACACTATCGTGCGAAATCGCCACACCCTGGCCGCGTCCCTTGTCCTTGTCTTCTCTGCTGTAGCGTCCCGGTCGGACCCCGCCGTCACCGCGGGGACGAGCGACGTGCGGCTCGAATTCGATGATGCGCTCCACAGCCGCGTCGTCACCGCGTTCGGCGGCAAGGTCGCCCCGTTCACCGAGTGGGCCCCGTCCGAGTTCGTGACCGCCAGCGGCGTCGATCTCAAAGATTTCCCGCTGAAGCGCAAACGCACCGAGAACGTGCGCGACGCCTTCGGCAAGGGCCGCCGCCAGGTGCTCACCGGGGAATCCGGGTCCCTCCGGAAGGAGGTCAAGGCCACCGCCTACGACGATTACCCCGCCACCATCGTCGTCGAAGTCCGCTACACCAACATCGGCCGCACCCCGGTCAAGATCGATCGCTGGACGAACAACCACTACGCCGTCGCCGCGCGCGAGGGGTCCGACGCCCCGTTCTGGTCCTTCCAGAGCGGCTCGTATGAAAACCGGCCCGCCTGGGTGCTCCCGCTGAAGGCCGGCTTCAAACAGGACAACTTCCAGGGGATGAACGCGACCGACTACGGCGGCGGCACCCCGGTCGCCGACCTCTGGCGCCCCGACGGCGGCGTCGCGGTCGGCCACCTGGAGCTCGTCCCGAAACTCGTCTCGCTTCCCGTCGCGATGCCCGGCGCCGCGGCCGCCGAACTCGCCGTGACGTACGCGTGCGACCGGACGCTTGCGCCCGGCGCATCGCTCGACACCTTCCGCACCTTCGTCACCGCCCACAAGGGCGACTACTTCGCCGCGTTGCGGGAATACCGCCGCATGATGGTCGGCCAGGGCATCCAATTCCCGCAGGCCCCGCCCGACGCCTTCGAGCCGATCTGGTGCGCCTGGGGTTACCGGCGCACATTCCAGCCGCCGCAGATCTATGGGGCGCTCCCGATCGTCAAGAAACTCGGGTTCCGCTGGGTAACGCTCGACGACGGCTGGCAGACCGCCGAGGGAGACTGGTTTCTCGAACCGAAGAAGTTCCCGCGCGGCGACCCGGACATGAAGGCCATGGTCGACCGCATCCACGCCGACGGGTTCAAGGCCCAGCTCTGGTGGGCGCCGATGTCCGTCGACCCCGGCACCGAGAAAATCGCCAAGCACCCGGAATGGCTGCTCCTCGACCGGGACGGCAGCCGCCACAAGATATCCTACTGGGATGCCTTCTACCTGTGCCCCGCAGTCCCGGAAGTGCGCAACGACGCGGCCGCCTTCGTGACCAAGGCGATCAAGGACTGGGGCTACGACGGCTTCAAGCTCGACGGCCAGTACATGAACGCCGCCCCCCCCTGCTACAACCCGGCCCACCACCACAAGGACCCCAATGAATCCGTCGAGGCCGTCCCGGCCTTTTTCAAGGCCATCTTCGATGCAGCCCGCGCGGCGAAGCCCGACGCCGTCGTCGAATTCTGCCCGTGCGGTACTTCGTTCTCATTTTTCACCCTCCCTTACACGAATATGACGGTCGCATCGGACCCGGCGCGCTCCTGGCAGGTGCGCACCAAAGGCAAGAGCCTCAAGGCACTCACGGGCGACGGGGTCGCCTACTTCGGCGATCACGTGGAGCTGAGCGACGAACGCCGGGACTTCGCCTCGACCGTCGGGGTCGGCGGAGTCGTTGGCACCGAGTTCACCTGGCCCGTGGGCTCCGGTCCCGTGGGGCGCGGCGGCAAAAATACGAGCGACCTTACGCCGGAGCGGGAGGCGCACTGGGCGAAGTGGCTGGCGATCTACAAGGACAAGATGCTCTCGAAAGGGGAGTACCTGGGCGCGCTGTACGACATCGGTTTCGACCGGCCGGAAGCCCACGCCATCCGCAAGGAAGGGAAGATGTACTACAGCTACTTTGCCCCGGAGTTCCAGGGCAAGGTCGAGTTGCGCGGCCTGGAGGCCAGGAAATACCAGGTCGTCGACTACGAAACCGGCAAGGAGTACGGTACCGTGCAGGGGCCAACCGCCACCCTGGAGGCCACCTTCAAACACCACCTGATGCTCGAAGCCCGGTAGCTTCCACGACAGTAGTGCCGCGGCTCGACCCAGCTGCTTGCGGCCTGGGCCGTGCCGTGTCCTTCAGTGTCTTCTTATGAAGTAACAGGGTGCCGGCTTCCGGCTTCCTGGCTTCGTTCTTCCGGCTTCCGCTTTCGCTCTTCACTGCACATGCAGGACCCAGACATTACCGGGTCGGATGGGGGCCGAAACCGTGGGTGCGCCCCCGGCTCCCGTTTTGACGGCGACGGCGGCGTCGGTGATCAGGTCACGCGCCGTCGCGGTGCCCGCGGCCAGCTTGATCTGCAGCGTCACGGCCTCCTTGCCATGGTTGAAGGCAAAAAGCAGCCTCCCCTTCCCCGTCTCCATGACCTGGATCTCGACCGCGCCGCCGGAGACCTCGACCGCCGGCTGCACCCCCGCCCAGCGCAGCAATCCGGAGAAGAAGCGCTGCGCCGTCTCGTTCGGTTTCGACGCGCAGGCGGCGCTGACGTACGATCCGAGCATCAGGGTTTTTCCGCCGCCAAACGACGCCAGCACCGCGGCGGGGCGGCCGTCGGCGAACCGCGCCGCCACCCGGGAGTGGGCGCCGACGAGCGCCAGCGTCTCCTCGTACCAGCGCGCCGGGATCGTGTCGCCCGGCTTCATCCCGGGGATCGCGTCGCTGTCCCACCGCAGCTCCGTCCGGCCTTCCTTGCCGGTCTGGATGTGCTCTTCGCGGCAGCCGAAGACCTCGTGCATCCCCATGCCGGGCAGCGTCTCGGCCGCGTGGCCGCGCTCGTCGTTCCACCCCAGCCGCGCCTCGGTCACCAGCGTCCCGCCTTGCCGCACGTACTCGCGCAGCTCCGCCGCGGCGATTGCCGGCATCATCAGCGGGTAGGGGAAGTAGACGAGGCGGTACGGGCGCAGCTTCTGCGCGGTCATCCCCTCGATGTGGACGTAGTCGAGCGGGACGTTCGTGGGAAACAGGGCGCGGTGGATCCCGAGCAGCGAGTCGCGCTCGATCCCCGCGACCTCGCCCTGCGGGCCGCCGTAGGCGGTCGCGCGCTCGCGCCCCCCGACGAAGTGCATCAGCGGGTTGTAAATGACCGCCACCTGCGCCGGCGCGGGGCGCGCCTCCGCAAACAATTGCGCGTTGCGGTCCACGACGCGCGCGATCTCCCCGGCGGTGCGCGTCCGTTCCGTGACGGTGCCGTCGAGCTGGAGGAGGCCGAAGCCGCCCGACTCGTAGCCGGTGCTCATCGGGTAATAGGCGTAATAGCAGATCGCCTTCGCCCCGCGGGCGAGCGCACTCCACGTCCAGATGCGCAGGTCCTCCGGCGTGACCGTGGGGCTGACGTTGAGCGCGATCGTCCCGAAGCCCCCCTGCAGTTCTCCGATGTAGAAGCCGCGCCGCCCGTCGGCGTAGCCGAACGAGCGCGCGAAATCGAGCAGGGCCGCGCGCCACGGCACGTCGCGGTCCACGAACGCCGAGTGCTTCGGATAGAAAGAGGTGCCGTAATAGTCAACCTGGCGCGCCATGCTCCAGTCGTCGGATTGCCCTTCCCAGTAGTGCGGCGAGCTGAACAGCCCCACACCGGCCGCGTGACTGGTCGCCACCGAGCGCGGCGCCCCCTTCTTGACCGCTTCATAACGCTCGCGCAGGTCCTCGGCGAGCTTGTCCATGATGAAGTACTTCCAGTCGATGTAGTCGGTATAGGAGAGGATCGTGCTCAGGCGGTTCGGCTCGACCTCGTCCCAGGAGCGGTAGCGACGGTACCAGGCCTGGTTGAGCGCGTCGAGCGTCGGGTACTTCTTCTGCAGCCAGACGCGGTAGCGCCGGATGGTGTGCGGGCAGAAGCAGAACTCCGGGTTGTCGATGTAGGTGGGGTTGGCCCAATTGATGACGTGCGGCTCGCTCCACAGGTCCCAGCCGTAGAAGGCCGGGTGGTCCTTCACGTGCGCCGCGACGGCGGCGTAGAAACCGATGTCCGCCTCGCGCACCCCGGCGTGGTCGCGGCAGTAGCCGGGAGCGGACTCGGGGCGCACGGCCGCGCCGTTGGAGGAGACGAAGAGCGAGTCTGGGTACTTGCGGCCGACCCACTCGGGCGCGGAATCCATGTAGACCTGCAGGATGACCTTCAGCCCCTCCTCCTGCGCGAGCCCCAGGATCACGTCGAGCGTGTCGAAGTTGTAACGCTCCTCGGACGGCTGGCCGCTCGCCCAGTCGAGCCAGCAGCGGACGGTGTTGAACCCGAGGCTCTTGATCTGCCGGATGTCGCGCCGCCAGGTTTCGACTTTGGCCTTCGGGTCGCTTTCCAGCATCGGGGCGCGCGCCTTCCCGCCCCCGTACCAGACGGCCATCGGGAAGTGCCCGGACTGGGCCATGAGACACGGAAGAGCGAGAACCAGCAGAATCAGCGTCCCGCAGAAAACGCGCATCAGGAACCTCCTGCAGTAAGTGGGCCGCGGCGGCTCGACGCGGCCCCGGGATCCCGCTCATCCCGTGGTCTTCACCTCACCACCCGGTCATCGATCATTCAGGGCGTGGCCGGGCCGTCCCCGCCCACCCTGGGGAATTCGGTGACCCGGATGTTGGTGCAGCCGTACGGAATGAGGGTCAACTGCTCGATGGGCTCCTTCGATTCCTGCACCGCCGGCACCGG
Organism: uncultured Acidobacteriota bacterium; assembly: GCA_963773605.1. GTDB lineage: Bacteria > Acidobacteriota > UBA6911 > UBA6911 > UBA6911 > CAVZBT01. The sequence goes on along the minus strand of CAVZBT010000010.1, from coordinate 261,724 downwards.
CTCGGCCGCCCAGCCGTGCGCCAGCTTCCAGTTGGGAATCCTGCGCCCCTCGACCGTGGCCACGACGCCCGCCCCTGCGGGCGAAAACGGCTGCTCCCCGACCGGCCGTTCCTCAAACCGCACAGCCGAATCGATACTCTTGCGCTCCAGCTGCACGCCGTAATTCCACGGCGTCGAGGGCCGCACCTCGAAGTCCCCGTGCGGCAGCTCCCGGTGCGGCTTGTCCGCGTTGACGCGCGTCCAGGTCTCGCCGAGTTTCAGCGCATAGACGAGCGGGCCGCGCTCGAGCGCGACCGTCTCGTTGTACCGCGTCGAGACCGACGGTTGCATCGGAAACCGGATCTCGACTTCCGCCGCTCCCTGCCACTCGCGTTCGACCCGGTGGAACGTGCCCGGCTTCATCGGCTGTGCCGGCCCGCCCGCAATCCGCACGCTGGCCCCGTCGGCCCACCCCGGCACGCGCAGGACCAGCGGGAAACGCGCTGCCCGGTCGCTCGCTACCGTGAGCTTCAGGTGCTCCCGGAACGGGTAATCGGTCTCCAACGCGACTTCGACGCGGGCGCCGCGCGACTGGAATTGGGCGTGGCTCGGGGCATAGGCGACTGCGGCGATCCCGTCGTCGGGAGTCTTCATCCACAGGTGCGCGGCGAACTTGGGCCACCCCTGGTGCATGTTGGAGGTGCAGCAGCCGAAGTTCGGCTCGAGCCCGTAGAGGTTCGACTCCGGCCCGTTCGTCGTCCACATGTGGTCGGGGTTGATCGTGCACTGCACCTGGTTGACCTGCTGGTCGTACTGGTGGGCCCACATGTCCGGCGTGAAGGTCGCGGGGAGGGCGTTGAACGCGACCCGCTCGAGCCGGTCGCCAAAGGCCGCGTCACCGAACACAGAGAGGAGGATCTCGAGCGAGTACATGAACTCCACGACCGCGCACAGCTCGGTTCCCTGCACGGGATTCCTTCCGGCCAGGCACTCGTCGCCCGTAAACATCCCGGTCACCTGGCCGTGGAACCGGTCCAGGATCTGGATCATGCGGGCCGGGAACTTCCAGTCGTCCTCGCGCCGGTCGAGGCGCCAGGCCAGGGCGTAGGCCTTGGGCGCCATCCCGGTGTTGACGACGTGCTTCGCCCATTTCCAGAGCCCGCGGCGCGGCGTCGGGACCGTCACGTCCTCGCCCCGGTAGAATTCCTGGTAGTCGAATCCCTGCGCGCGCAGCTTGCGCCCCAGGTCGAGCAACCACGGTTCCCCGCTTTTTTCGTAGGCGTAGTAGACGGGGATGAGCCCCTCGAACCAGCGATAGCGCCCCCAGTCGTAGAGCGGCGTCCGGTCGATTCCGTCCGCGATGGCGCGCAGGCTCTTCATGACCGCCTTCAGGACGCGGTCGTCGGCAGAACCCTCGTGCTGCTGGACGAGCGCCTTGTTGGCGAGCAGGATCGCCCACATGTCGTAGCGACGGGTGGTCGCGTCCTCCGGGTACGGGCTGTACCAGCCGTCCTGGCGCTGGTGGGAAACGATGTAGTCGACGTACCGGTCGATGCGGGCCTGCAGCGGCTTGTCGTCCAGGAGCCGCGCGAGCGGAATGACCCCGTCCAGCCAGTAGGGCGCGCGCTCCCAACCTTCGGCGGCGCCGCCGAACCATTTGCTCTGGCCGACATCGGGCCAGAACTCGTCGAGGTGCCCGCTCAGACCGTCGGCCTGGATGCGAAGCTGCCGGGCCAGCCACCCGGCCGGACGGATGGAACCGAGCGGAAGGGGCCGGAAAGCCGGCTCAGCCAACCCCGCGGCCGGCACCTGCGCCCTGCGGCCGCGCGCCCCAGCCGCAGCGTGAGACACCGCCGCCACCGCGGTGCCGGCCGCCACGTTCGTCAGGAACTCCCGCCTGTTCGAAATCGACATCGAGCTCACCTCCGCCCCCCTATTATCAGCCGCCGACCCATTTTTGCCGCGTCTTTTTACTTTGGAGTGCGGCGGCTCGACGCCGCTTTGGGGTCGGCGCCCAGGCGCCGACCGTTCGCGCATGCCTATCGATCCAGTGTGACCGCAACAGCGGTGCCGAAGCCCCGCACTCCCGAGTGCGGGGATACGGCACGCGCCGAATTGGAGTATCATTCGGTACGTTCCGTCTCCTCCGTCACCCCGGGAGCCACCCATGCCCCTCCTGATCTTCGCCTGTCTTCTTGCAATTTCGACCGCCTCCGCCGCAGAGTCCGACGTCTCGGCCCGGCTCGAACCCACGGCCGTCGTCGTCAAAACCCCTGAAGGCAACCGGCAGGTTGTGCTTGCGGAAATCACGTCGCCGGGGCTCCGCAGCGCCACCCTCAGGCTGACCGGGACAGGTTGGGCCCGGCCGGTCGAAACGCAGCTGGCCGACATCGCCCAGGGGAAGCAGACGGTGCGCGTGCTGGTCCCCGCGTCTACCGGCGAAACGAAGCTGACCGGCGTGCTCGAATTCGCAGGCAACCGGGTTGAGCTCCCGGCCGCCGCGCTCAAGCTCGCACGCCCGTGGACCCTCTACCTCGTCCAGCATACCCACACCGACATCGGTTACACCCGCCCGCAGACCGAGATCCTGCCGGAGCATCTGCGCTACATCGACACCGCACTCGATTTCTGTGACCTGACCGACGCCTACCCCGACGACGCGCGCTTCCGCTGGACGTGCGAAACCTCCTGGGCGGTGCGCGAATACCTGAAACGCCGCCCCGCCGCGCAAATCGAGCGGCTGAGAAGGCGGATCGCCGAAGGGCGCATCGAAGTCGCCGGCATGCTGCTGAACATGTCCGAGATCGGCGACGAGATTTCGGTCGGCGCCTCCTTCGAGGCGCTGCGACAGATCAGGGCCGTCCTCGGCAATACCGTCCAGACTGCGATGCAGAACGACGTCAATGGCGCGGCATGGTGCCTGCCCGACTACTTCGCGAGCCTCGGGATCCGCTACCTGACCATGGGGATCAACAAAACGCGGTCGCTGCTGCCGTTTGCGCGGCCGACCCCGTTCTGGTGGGAGTCCCCGTCCGGCAAGCGGGTGCTGGCGTTCCGCGCCGACCACTATATGACCGGCAACTCGTGGGACATCCATACCGGGCGCGTCGATCTCGTCGAACACGGCGTGGGCCGCTATCTGAACCGGCTGGACCGGGCAAGGTACCCGTTCGACCGGGTGGCCGTCCAGTTCTGCGGCTACAACACCGACAACTCACCACCGGCGATGCTGGAGTGCGACGTCGTGCGCAGCTGGAACGAGTCGCACGTCACGCCCAGGTTGCGGCTCGCCACCGCGCGGGAATTCCTGCGGTACGTCGAAACCACGCACGCCAAGGCCCTCCCCGTGCACCGGCAGGCCTGGCCCGACTGGTGGACCGACGGGTTCGGCTCCGCCGCGCTCGAGACGGCCGAGGTGCGCGACACGCACGCGGCGATGCAGGTCAATGAGGGCCTCCTCGCGCTCGCCACCTCGCTGGGGGCCGCGCTCCCCTCCGGCTGGGCAGAGCGGGTCCAGGCGGTGCAGGAGCAGCTGCTCTTTTACGACGAGCACACCTTTGGGGCCGCCGAAAGCATCAGCGACCCCGGCGTCGAAAACAGCGTGGTGCAGTGGGGCGAGAAATCCGCCTATGCCTGGGAGTCGGTCAAGAGCGCGGGCATGCTGCGGGAAGAGGCACTCGGGCTGGTGCAGGAATTCGTCCCCCGGTCGGAGTTCCCGACCGTCGCCGTGTTCAACACCCTCGGCCGCCCGCGCTCCGGGGTGGTGGAGATCTTCGTCGACCACGAACTGCTCCCTCGCGACAAGTCGTTCCGCATCCTCGATGCCACCGACGGCAGCGAGGTCGCCGCCCAGCGGCTCCGCAGCCGCAGCGAGGGGTCCTACTGGGCGCTCTGGGTGCGCGACGTCCCCGCGCTCGGCTTCAAGACTCTCACGATCAGAGTGGGAAATCAGGCCGCGCAGCCCAGCGCGCCTGCCCGGGCAGCGCTCGAAAACGCATACTACAAGATCGACATCCAGCGCGAGACCGGTGCCCTCGCCTCATTGAGAGACAAGGAATCCGGGCGCGACCTGCTCGACCCGGACGCCGCCTGGAAGCTGGGCCAGCTGATCCACGAAAAAGGGGTCGACCGCGATGACTTCAACCACGACGTGTTCCCCGAAGACCACCCGTTTTCCCGCACCACCCTGCACGTCATAAGAATCGGGGACGTCGCGGCGGGCCCGATCTGGAACAGCGTCGAAATCCGCGGCGAACTCGATGGCTGCACACAGCCCGGGGGCGTCACCGCGCAGGTGCGGCTCTATCACCCCGAAAAGCGGGTCGAGCTGCACTACTCGGTGAGAAAAGCCGCCGTCTTCACCCCGGAGGCGATCTATGTCGCCTTCCCATTCGCGCCGGCGGACGGCAAACTGGTCTACGAGGCACAAGGGGGAACGGTCGTTCCCGGCTCGGGCCAGATCCCCGGCTCGTCGTCGGACTGGCAGACCGTCCAGAATTTCCTGGCCGTCCGCGATGGCGCCGGACAGGTGCTGCTGCACAGCAGCCGCGCGCCCCTGGTGCAACTGGGCGGGCTCAACCTCGGCAAATGGCAGCCGGTAACGGTCGTCGAGAAGCCGCACGTCTACTCCTGGGTGATGAACAACTACTGGTTCACGAATTTCCGCGCCGCCCAGGAAGGCGAATTTCGCTGGAGCTACGCGCTCACTTCCGGCGCCCCGAACACCGGCAGCGCCGCGTCCGACTTCGGCTGGGGCGCGCGCATCCCGCTCGTGGGGCGCGTGCTCAGCCCCGGCAAGAACCGCTCGAAGGCGGGTCTGCCTTCCAGCGTGTCGATCGTTGGCGCCACCCCGGCCGGCCTGCTCCTCGTCGCCGCCCGCCCCACCCGCGACGGCAAGGGGATCCTCCTGCACCTGCGCGAAGTCGACGGCAAACCCGCGCTCCTGCGCCCACGCCCCGGCACCGTACTCCTCGAAACCAATGTCCTGGCCGCCCCCACCAGCGTCCCCCAACCCGAAATCCGGTTCCTCCCCTACGAATCCAAGTTCGTGTTGGGGACGGATCAAGACAAGCATAATGTTTGGAACAGGGTAGGAGAAAGAAGAGGCCGACGATAGACCTCAGATCGCCTGGTGGCAGATCGCAGCACTGAGACGGGCAAGGCACGAAGTGTCGCAACGTTCGTGACCCCGCGATAATTGTCTCCTGGTGTTGACCTTGGCCCGCCCCCTACACCGCCAGCCGCTCCGCCAGCGCCAGCAGGAGCGCGGCCCCGTCGCCGCGCCACGCGCTGCCGTGCATACAGGCAAGCGTCAAGGGCCGCTCCTGCGCCAGCCGTGCCAGGATCGCGCGCGTTTCGGGCGCGTGGGAAAAGTAATCCATCGGCGCGCGGAACTCCTCGCTCGGCCCCAGGATGTCGGTTTCGACCAGCGGCTTCTCCCCCGCCCCGCCCTGGGTAAACAGATCGCCGCAGAGAAACGTGCGGGTGGACGTTTCCATCATGAGCCCGCAGTCCCAGCCGTGCGGCACATGGGGCGTGTCGAACCACCGCATCGTGTGCTTTCCCAGGGCCAGCGTTTCGCCGTCGGCCAGGGCGACCGGCGGGCGGTCCGCGATGTCGCCGATCGACACCATCGCCCCGATCCGGCCGCACAGCGGCTCCGACGCAGGCGCGGCCGCAAGCCACTCGTTCAGCGCGCCGCATTCGTCCGCCTCGAAATGGGACGAGCCGACGTAACGCAGCCGCTCGACCGGCATCACCCGACCGGCCGCCTCGCGCACCAGCGGAAAGAGCCGCCGCGGCCCGGTGTGGAAAAGCAGGGACGCATCATCCACCACCAGGTACTGGTTGAAGCTGAACGCGATGCCCCCCGGTATGCTGACCGGCGTGTTGATCCGGTAAATCCCCTCCGCGATCTCGTGAACATTCGTGCCCGACTGGGTATTGGTGATCATGGTTCCCCCTCCTCGCGCTGTCTGAGAAGAAAGTGTAGCAGGGGGCGAACCCGCTGTCTTCATGGCAGGTTCTCGACTAGAATCAGCATCGGGGAGGTTTGACATGCCCACAGACACGTCGCGCCGTCACTTCCTGAAAACAGCCTCAGCACTGGCCATGTCCGCGCCACTCGTCGCACGGCCGCGGATGGAAGCCGAAAGCCTCTTTGCCTATGTCGGCACCTACAGCTCAGCCAGAGAAGAGGGGTACGGACAGGGCATCCACATATTCGATGTGAATGGTGCAACGGGCGGGTTGTCGCAACGGGAGATCTTCCCGGACCGCACCAGTCCCTCCTGGCTCGCCTTCGACCGCGACCGGACCCACCTTTATGCGGCAAACGAGACCGGGGATTTCGAGGGTGCGAACTCCGGCTCGGTGAGCGCCTTTTCGGTCGATCGCACCAGCGGCCGGCTCACGTTGCTCAACAGGGTGAGTTCCCGGGGAGCCGGCCCAACCCATCTTAGCGTGCACCCCGCCGGGAAGCATGTGCTGGTCGCCAATTACGAGGCCGGGACCGTGGCAGTGCTCCCCATCGGCCCCGGCGGCGAACTCGGCCCGGCCGCCGACGTGAAGGAGAACAAGGGATCGGTCGGCCCGCAACAGGCGAGCAGCGCGCCCCGCGGCAGTTTTGCCATCAGCGGGCACGAACGCCCTCACGCCCACATGATCGAAGCCGACCCGGCCGGACGGTTCGTGATGGCCGCGGACCTCGGGCTGGACCAGCTGCTCGTCTGGAAGTTCGATGCCACCCGGGGCACCCTGACACCCAACGAGCCGGCCTCCGTGCAGCTCCCCCCGGGGACGGACCGCGCCACTTCGCCTTTCACCCGAATGGCCGCTGGCTGTATTCGCTCCAGGAAGAGGGTTCGACGCTGGCCGTGTTCGAATACAGCGGCTCCGACGGGAGGCTCGCATCGAAACAGACGCTCTCGACTCTGCCGAAGGGCTTTACGGGCACGAATTTCACTTCGGAGGTGCGGGTGGCGCCGGACGGCCGGTTCGTCTATGCCGCCAACCGGCTGCACGACAGCATCGCGATCTTCGCCGTCGCCACGCAGGGGACGCTCCGCTGGGTCGGAGAGGAGTGGACCCGCGGCGACTACCCGCGCAGCTTCACCATCGATCCCACCGGCCGCTTCCTGTACTCGTGCAACCAGAAGAGCGACGCGATCACGGTCTTTCGCGTGAACCGGGACTCCGGTCGCCTGGCCTTCACCGGCGACTACGTCGCGGTCGGCACGCCATCAATCATCGTCTTTGCCTGAGGGCCGGCCTGACGCTATGGCATACGGGGAACCCAGGCTGACCAACGACATCGACATCGTGGCTCCGATATTCCACCGATAATGCAGCAAGGAGGCAACAATGCCGAACAACGACCCATTCAGATTCAGCGCGGCATCAGGCCATCGCACTCATCCGTGCAGCTGTTGCTCAATGTCCAGGCGCTCCTTCCTCGGAGCCGTCACAGCCTGCACGGCGGCGCTGACGGCCGGCTGTGCGAGCCTCGAAAGTCTCCACGGCGCGCCGCAGTCGACGGAGGTGATCGACCTCGCATCCCTGCGGCCGCGGCCCACGGTCCGGGCCATGAGCGTTGTGGCACGCCAGAAACCACCCTACTGGCTCGGCTGGCCGGGTACGTCCTACGACGTGGAGGGCGAACGGGCAAGATACACCCGGGCGATTGCGGACGCCGGCGCCCGCGTGGGGGTCGAGATCGTCCAGGAGGGCCAGCCCCTCGAGGACAATGCGGCCGTCGCGGCATTCGTCAGGAAAGTGCAGGACGAGAAGCCGGATGCGGTCTTCATTACGCTCCAACACCTGCAGAGCTGGGACATGGCCGTCGAGATCGCCCGGGCAGGCGTACCGACGATCGTGTTTGCCCCGGTCGGCACCGCCTTCACTCAGCATGTCAACCGCCTCGCGTTTCAACCCGGCGCCCACGTCATCTCGTCGCTCGAGACGCCGGTCCTGGACCAGGCCCTGCGCATGGTCCGCGCCAGGCGACAGCTCGAGGCCACCCGCCTGCTCGTCGTCAGCGGCGACGCGCGTAAGGAAGACAAATTCGGCGTCGTGAACGTGCAGTATGTCCCGCGGCAGGCTTTCGAGGAGATGTTCAACCTGACGCCGGTCAGCGAGGAGGCCAGGTTTGTCGCCAACCACCGGTTCCGCGAGGCCCAGAAGGTAGTGGAGCCGACCCAACAGGATGGCCTGAACGCCGCGAGATCGTACATCGCAGCCAAGCGGCTGCTCAAGGCCGAAGGCTGCAACGCGCTGACGACCGACTGCCTCGGCATGGTCACCCAGAAGAAAGTGCCGACCCCGCCATGCATGGGGGCATCGATCTTCCAGGATAACGGGGTGACTTACGGGTGCGAGGCGGCCGTCGGGCCGGCGGTGTCGCTCATGCTCACGAGCTATCTCTTCGACAAACCGGGGTTCATGAACGACCCGGTGCCGGAAACCGTCAAAAACGTGCTGATCGCGGCCCATTGCGTCAGCAGCACGCGCATCTACGGCCTCGACCGGCAAAAGGAGCACGCGCCCTACATTCTCCGCAGCCACTCCGAGTCGGGCCTGGGCGTCTCGACGCAGGTCCTGTGGCCGGTCGGGCAACCGGTGACGCTCGTGCAATTCTTCCGGCCCGACGCGCTCTATCTCGACACCGGCACGGTCGCAGGCAACGTCAATACGCCCCCGGCCGGCGGGTGCCGGACCAGCGTCGAGATCCGGATGGACGACATGGAGGATTGCCGCGACGTGCAGGGGTTCCACCAGGTGGTCTTCTACGGCAATCACCGGCGCGACGTGGAGTCCTTCTGCCAGCTGCACGGCATCAAGGTCGTCCACTCGCCCCGCACGCACGAGGAAACCATCAAGCCCGTATAGAGTGTGGAGTGCGGTGCCTCGGCACCGCTGTCGCGGTTGCACTGCATCGGCAGATACGCCCGCAGTGCGGCGCCAAGGCGCCGCACCCAAAGCGGCGTCGAGCCGCCGCACTCCACACAAGCTGGTTTCTCGGGGTGCCTCGGCACCGCTTTCGCGGTTGCACTCTATCGGCAGATACGCCCGCAGTGCGGCGCCCAGGCGCCGCACCCCACACAACCCGGGCGCGATGTCACTTACGCTCTTCCCCGCCGGGTTGGCCATGCTCGACTGCGGGGATGCCACGCGGGTACAGCCTCCGGGCTCGCGCAACCTCATCACTGTAATTCGCCGCGCGCGCCGTCTCCGACACCTTGCGCTCGGCCGTCTCGCTCCGGACGACCCCGGCCTCCGGATAGACGTAAATCTGAAGGGGCGGGTTGGGAACCACGACTACGGTCTGGCTCGGCATCCATCTGTAGCCAATGACCGGGGGACAGACGTAAGTGGGGGGGAAAAGCCCGGGATAGCCCGGGCCCAGGCCCAGGCGTGTGCAGCATCCAAACGCCGAAGGCAGGCACGACCCGTAAGACGCCCAGCCGTCAAGCCAGCAGCCTGCCCGCGCCGGAGCTACGAGCCCGCCGAGCGCAAAGCTCAGCATCAAGAAAACGGCCTTTCGTTGCATAGCGACACCCCCATCAAAATCGGAGCCAGGCTCCGATTTCATAATTGTATTCCCGAATGCCGGGTATTGAGCGAAGAGAGTTCTTGAGCCTGTCGCCCTTTAAACAGGCGCGCGACTTGGCATAGACTGAGCGGCGGAGGGACCCGATGATCATTGCCGACTTGACCGAAATCCCGGGACGGACCTACCCGGCGCGGCGCCGAACACAGAACCTGGTCGGAGGAGCCTCACCGATCCAGTGCCGGAATTTTTCCGTCGGAAACGTGCTGCTCGAACCCGAAGGCGGGCAGGTGCCCTGGCACAATCACGAGCAGGAAGAGGTCTACCTGGTCGTCGAAGGCACCGGTGAAATCTGCGTGGGCGAGGAACGCCGGACAATCCACGGGGGCCAGGCGGTCTATATTCCGCCCGGAGTGTTTCACCAGCTGACGAACGTCGGAGAGAGGCCGCTTCGGATGATCTACTGCTATGGTCCCGCCGGGGACGTCGCACACTGGCGCCAGGAACTGGACGGCTCGCTCCCCAGGGCAGGGGTGGATGCGCCTCCTCTCCCCGACGGCGCCCATCCTCAATACACCAGCCGGCCAGCGACGGAGCAGAAATCATGAGCGCGTCAAAAATCCACCGCGTTGGCGTCATCATGAATGGCGTGACCGGGCGCATGGGGACGAACCAGCATCTGCAGCGGTCGATTCTCGCAATCCGCCGCAACGGAGGTGTGCGGATCGGTGGGGATGAGGTGATCCTTGCCGAGCCGGTGCTCGTGGGACGCAACGCAGCCAGACTCGAAGCGCTGGCCAACGAGGCCGGGGGCCTGCCCTGGACCACCGAACTGGACCGTGCCCTCGACAATCCGGAGAACACCGTGTACTTCGACGCCCAGACGACCGATCGCCGTGTCGAGGCGGTGAGCCGGGCGATTGCGGCGGGAAAGCACGTCTACTGCGAAAAACCGACGGCGCAAAACCTCCGATCGGCGCTGGAACTCTACCGCCTGGCTCGCAAGGCGGGCGTGAAGCACGGCGTTGTGCAGGACAAACTGTGGCTCCCCGGTATCATGAAGCTCGGGGTGTTGCGCGCTACGGGCTTTTTCGGACGCATCATCTCAGTCCGGGGCGAATTCGGCTACTGGGTATTCGAAGGCGACGCGGTGACACCGCAACGACCGTCCTGGAACTATCGCAAGGAAGACGGCGGCGGCATTATCCTGGACATGTTGTGCCACTGGCGCTACGTACTGGACAATGTCTTCGGCGCAGTAAAGGCGGTCTCCTGCCTGGGGGCGACTCACATACCCACCCGTTGGGATGAGCAAGGCAAGCCCTTCGCATGTACGGCCGACGATTCGGCCTACGCGACCTTTGAGCTCGAAGGCGGTGTCGTCGCCCACTTCAACTCGTCCTGGTGTGTGCGCGTGCGTCGCGACGATCTGTTGACCATCCAGGTGGACGGGACGCGCGGCTCCGCCGTCGCGGGTCTGCGGGACTGCTGGATTCAACCGTATGGAGCGACACCCAGGCCGGTGTGGAATCCCGACGTCGAAAGCCCGCTCGACTATCGCGACGGATGGCAGAGAATGCCTCAGCAGGAGACCTACGACAACGCCTTCAAGAAGGAATGGGAGCTCTTCCTGCAGCACGTCGTCACCGGATCGCCGTTCCCATGGGATCTTCTCGAAGGTGCCAAAGGCGTTCAACTCGCGGAGCTGGGCCTGGAATCGTGGAGCCGCCGCTCATGGGTTGAGATCCCGCAGCTTGCCGGATAGATGGCCCGGCACTCGGCCCGCGCACAGACCCATCCCGATCGCGGCCGGCAACTGTGCTATCCACGATCCCGGGCAACGACGTCAAAGGCACTCAGGTTGCAGGAAAGTGAACCGGGCCATCGAAAACCGCACGGTAGCGGTTCATACGCGTATAATCGGGAAAACTCGACAGGCTAAAGAGGGGTCCTATGAAGGCCACGGAGAAGCCGACAATGATCAGGGGGATTTCTCGCAGAGAGTTTATGACGGTGGCCGGAGGGATCGGAGCCGTGATGCTTGTCCGGCGGGCTGCCCGCGGCGGCGCAGGATAAAAGAAGATCCGGCACCCGATTCGGTTTCACGACCTACACGTGGGGCAGGGACTGGGACATCCCCACACTGATCGGCAATCTCACAAAGGCCGGGGTGTACGGCGTGGAGCTGCGGACGAGCAGCAAATATGCGCACGGCGTGGAATTGGACATCAGCCCCGAACGGCGGCTCGAAGTGAAGAAACAGTTCGCCGGCAGCCCGGTCGCGCTGGTCTCCATCGCGACCGGGGAGCAGTTCGACGCGCCGGACCCGCCCAAGGTCAAAGCGGCGATCGAAAACGCCAAGGGCTTCGCCAGGCTCAGCCACGACGTCGGCTCCGGCGGCATTCGCGTCTTCCCGAACCAATTCCATAAGGAGGTCCCGCGCGAGAAAACGATCGCGCAGATCGCCGCCGCGCTCAGCGAAGTCGGCAAATTCGCGGCCGACTACGGACAGGAAATCCGTCTCGAAGCGCACGGCCCGGCAGGCGACCTTGCGACGATCCGCGCGATCATGGACCAGGTCACTCAAAGGAGTGTCCGCGTGCACCTCAACAGCATCGACCGCGACGCCGAGGGCAAGGGGTTCGAATACAACTTCAATCTCGTAAAGCCCTTCCTCGCCCACACGCTTCACCTCAGGAGGATCACGGGTCTCGAGAGCGAGAAGTTCCCGTTCCAGCTGCAGTTTGATTTGCTGGCCAAATCGGGCTGGGACGGCTGGGCGCTGCTCGAAACGAGCGACAAGGTCGAGGATCGCGTTAAGGCGATAATAGAGCAGCGCGAGCTGGTCGAAGGAATGATTGCCAAGGCCAAAGGGGCCTGATGAACTCTTGGGCGGGGACAGGAGGCCCGGCTTGTTCGTATCCCGTTTAATCGGCAGCAGGGGCCGAGTTTTCACTTTTGACGATCTGGTCGCCTCCCGTTTTGGCACCACCACGAATGTTTACGTGCTGGAGGCGGACCGGAACCTACTGGTCTGTGACACTTATCTGGGTCCGGAGGCTCTGCGACCGGCGCTGACCGGGCTTTTGCGCGGCGGGGAAGAAGTTGTGGTTGTGAACACGCATGCCGACTGGGACCATGTGTGGGGAAACTGCCTGTTTGTGGCTGCTCGAATCATAGGCCACCGGCTTTGCCGGGAGCGATTGATGACAATGGGTGAGGCGGATTGGGCGGATTACGCCTGCTGGCAGCGAGGCGAAATCAGGCTGCTGCCGCCGACGGTGACCTTTGAGGAACGTCTCGAACTGCCGGAGTTTGATGCGGAACTGTTCTTTACACCGGGACACACGACGGATTCCATCTCTCTGTATGACCGCAGAGACCGGGTTCTGGTGGTGGGCGACAATGCCGAACGGCCGATTCCCTCCTGTATCGACCCGGAAAATCTCGACGCGCATGTTGACAGCCTGAGAAAGTATCTGACCTACGCCTTCGAAACAATTGTACCGGGACACGGCGACCTGCTGACCGATGCGGATATCCGGGTCAATATTGCCTATCTGGAGGCTCTGCGCCGAGGCGACACGTCTCTGTATGAAAAGGAACCCTATCGCCTTAACCATCTTGAAAACCTGCGACGTATGGAGGAATCCCGGCGACGCGAGTGACGTCCTCCTGCATCACCAAATTTGGAGTGCGGCGGCTCGACGCCGCCCTTCACCGCGAAGATCAGCGGGAATCCGCGTCCCCTGCTTTATTACTGTGTCCACGGTGGCCAATGCCGCTTTCGGCGAATGAAGCGGAGGACATGCCGGGAGGCTCACAATGGTTCGCGCAAAATTGAGCCTTCGAGGTCAAAGCCCGTCGCACAGACCTGAACTATAAGTTACAGTAGAAGACTGTGCATTTCTCGCGGGTTCTCTAGGGACAGGAATGGATGCAAATGAGACTCACGATCCCGGCACTCGTGGCTCTTTCGATCTCAATCACCCTGGCGGGCGGGCAGGGGAGGACCACGATGGACCTGGACTGGTTCTCGCCCGGCCCAGCCTCCATTTGGACGCAGACCCATTGTGACCTGCAACCGCAGCCGGGCGCGGTGCGGGCGACGTTCTGGAAGGGATACGCAACCACGGGCTTCGAAACGACGCGGCCGCCCGTTTCCGACTGGAGCCGCTGGAAGTCCTTCCGGTTCGATGTGGAGAATCCCTACCCCGAAGCATTTTCCGTTTACGTCAGAATTTCGAATCGCCCCGACCACCCCGCGGCGGAAACCTACACGGGCGGCACGTTCGACGGATTCGTAATCGGGCCCGGCCGCAACACAGTCGAGATCAGGCTCGAGGGGATGCGGTCTCCCGAGGAACGCCCCATCGATCCCCGCAGGATCGGCTACGTCGGTATTTTCCTCCAGCCGCTTTTCCTCCGCGACGGGATGGACCTCAAATTCCTGGAGGACAAAACGCTTCGCCTGTCCAGCCCTCAGCTCAGCCTTGCGGCGGCCACGCTTCAGAGACAGCCTTACGGCGACCTCCTTTTCCGGGAAACTCGAGCCGAGCCTGGCGGGGCGCCGAAGGGAGGCCGAACAGGCACTGGACGAACTGCGGATCAACCATCGACCAGGCAAAGACGCGCGGGGTCGAAACCGCCTACGCGGAGATCTATCCCTTTCTGGCCCAGATTGCCTTCCGCTCCCGCCTGGTGCCCTTCTGGCAGGATCGTCTGACGGAGCAAAACCGCGCCCTGGAGACCCTGTTGGAAGGGACGAAGCAGGCAACCGGAGCAACTCCGCGACGTGCTTGCCGGCACGGCCTCTGCGCGGGCAGTCCCGCCTGTCCCGGATTACGACAAGCTGATCATGCGCGACGGTTACTTCCGCCTGCAGGATAATCCCGTCCTGCTCTTCGGGATGCTCTACAACCGGAGCGGCCCGCTCCTGCGCTGGTTCGCCAACAGCGAGACCGATTACGGCACCCAGCTGGTCGCGGGCGGCACGCGGCACGACGTCGAGCGGCAACCGATCTGGCAGGCATACCAGCAGTACCCTGAAACGCATCGCGTCGGATGGCAGCAATCAGGCCACATCATCCGCGATCGTGGTTCGTGGGAAGTGCTCGGGCCCGCCCGTGGTCGTCTGCCTCGAGAGCCCGCGCAGCCGCGAGGCGGTCGCCAGGATGATCGAGACGTTTCGAGAAAGCGCACGCGCACGACCGCGATCACCTGGTTCAGAACCTCGGTTACGAATACACGTATGTGTGCTACTGCGATTTCACCAGGCGCATGTGGCAGGACTGGTTGCGCGCCCGGTACCCGGATATCGGGGATGCCAACCGCACATGGGGGACGCGCTTCGCAGACTTTGCCCACGCGCCCATGCCCCGGCCGGAGGATGCGGCGTCGAACCGCGCGCTCTGGTTCGACTGGTCGAGCTTCAACCTCCACCGCTTCATGGAACAGATCCGCTGGACGCGGGATCAGATCCGGCGCTGGGAGCCGTCCAAGCCGCTGACGGTCGGGTCGCCCTACTATGCCTTCAGTCCCTCATTCTGGACGGGAGTCGACGAAGAGGAACTCGCCGACTCCGGCATCACCGGAGTGGCGCTCGAGGAGAACTACGACCTCGACACCCTCATGCCCGAATACATGCACGCGCTGGCCGGATCCAAACCGGTCATGGACTTCGAATACCACGGCGAGGCTCACCAGATCCTGCCCAGTTTCCTGCACGGCGACAGTGCCATCTCGATGTGGTGGTGGAACGATCAGAAACGCTGGACCCCGAATGAACCGATTAACGAGTGGCCGTCGTCGTTCCCGCAGAGTTACACCATTCCGCTCCGCGACATCGCCAGGACGATGCGTGATGCCCTGGACATCCGCCGGCTGAGTCGCGAAATCGCCGCCCTCGGGAGCGCCCCGCGACCGGTCGCCCTGCTGTACTCGAAGACCTCCATGCTCCAGCACGTACCTGCGGATTCGATCGAAACGGAAACCTTCCCGTACCTGACGGAACTGCGACGGATCTACAACGCCTCACAGTCGGCCGGCCTCTACGTCGGCTTGACCACCGAGAAAAAGATAATGGCCGGCGGACTGGAACATCTCAGGATCCTGGTCCTGCCTGCGGCGGAATTTGTTCCCGGGAAGGTCACGGCCGAAATTCTCCGTTGGGTAAACAGCGGCGGTACCCTGATCGTCTCCCCCGATTCCTTACGGGCCGACGAGTATGCCCGGCCGGAGGACACGCTGAGCGCGCTGGGAGCCCGTCTCGTTCGCAGCGAGCCACCCCGCCTGAAACGGGGCGAACGGGTTGTGACCTCATTCAACTTTTCCGACCTGCCTCGCATGCCGTTCACCGCCGGTGGGAAGGCCCTGGTGGCGGCCGGAGCAAGGCAGATCCTGGAGTGCGCCACGCCGGCGGTAATGGGGAGATTCCAGGATGGCAACCCCGCGGTCCTGCGCCTGCCGCGCGGACGAGGGGTTGTGTACTGGCTCGCCGCCCCTCTGGACAGCGCAAGCTGGAGTTCGTTCCTGCCGCTCATCGCGGAAGGGGCAGGGCTGAAACCGGATCTGCGGGTGACGCGTGAAGGGGGAGCCGGCGTGCCGGAACTCGAGTATCGCGTGACGGAGTTCGAGGGACGCCGGATCGCGTATCTTTACAACAACTCCGACGGCGACCTCCGGCTCAGCCTTCAACCCGGGTTTGAGTTCACGCGTATCATTGATCGCCGCACCGAGAGAACGCTGCGCGGACAGCTCCTGCCGCTTCCCGCCCGCGACACCGCGATCCTCGAGTTTGCCCCCTAGGTATGGAGTGCGAAGGAGAGAACTGAACGACGAAAGTTCTGCCGCACTGTGCGAGCCTCAGTGAAACGGCGCAATTTGGAGTGCGGCGGCTCGACGCCGCTTTCCCCGGCGGCGCCTCGGCGCCGCCCTTCAGCGCCGGAAGCGCTGCATAGTGACACAGCCTGGAGTGCGGCAGCTCGCCGTACTTTATACCCATCTTCGGCGGAAGACATCGAAGGGCACGGTCGGACCCCGATAGGGGCGGCGTCGAGCCGCCGCACTCCCCACTTGGATCTTGGCCCCCGGCCGCACCTTGTCTTCCGTGGCTGACTTTGTTCGTCGCCCATGGGCAGTGAATCGGACCGCCTTCCGCTGTATGCTCTATGGTGACCACCACACCCAACGAGGAGGTAAGTCATGCGAGGAATCATGGCCGCAACCATCGTCATGTTCTGGGTGGCGCTTCCTCCGTGCGCATCGTCGGCGGCCGGAACCCGACTCACGGTCGAGGATGTTTTCAACATGGAGACCGCGGCCGATCCGCAGATATCTCCTGACGGCAAGTGCGTCGTCTACGTCAGGAATTTCAGCGACATCATGGCCGACAAGCGCCGCTCCAACCTGTGGATCATCAACTTCGACGGCACGGACCACCGCCCGCTGACCACCGGGAATTACAGCGACACATCCCCGCGTTGGTCCCCTGACGGCAGCCAGATCGCCTACATCTCCGATCGCGACGGCGCGCCGCAGATTTACCGCCTGTGGCTGGATTCCCGACAGACAGCGAAGGTCACCAGCCTGACACAGCCGCCTGCGGGAATAGCGTGGTCGCCCGACAGCCGGTGGATCTCGTTTACGGCTCTTGTCCTCGACGCGCCGGCGCAGATCGTCGCGCTCCCCACGTCACCCGAAGGAGCCAAATGGGCCGAACCAGCCAAGGTCATCGATCGCCTTGTCTATCGGTTCAATGGAGCGGGATATCTGAAACCGGGTTACACGCACCTTTTCGTAATCCCGGCCGAAGGGGGCACCCCCCGCCAGATCTCAACCGGCAACTATCAGCATGGCGGCGCCGCCTTCCGGGCGAGCGACGCGGTCTGGACGCCGGACTCCAAGTATCTTCTCATGTCCGCCAACCGGCATCCCAATTACGAGCTGGAGCCGCTCGACACCGAGATTTATGAGTTCGCGGTAGCGGATGGATCCGTCAGGGCACTCACGAACCGCAAGGGCCCGGATACCGGACCCGCGATTTCCGCTGACGGCAGCCGGATCGCCTACCTCGGATTCGACGACAAGTACCAGGGCTATCAGGTCACACAGCTTTACGTGATGAAACGCGACGGCAGCGGCGCGCGAGTGATCGCGGGGGATCTCGACCGCGACGCGGCGAATCCGCGCTGGGCCGCGGACGGCAGCGGCATCTACTTCACTTCGGACGACCGCGGCAATACCGGGCTGTACTTCATGGAGCTCGACGGAAAAGTGAAGAAGATCACCAGCGACCTCGGCAGCGGCACGAGCGCCTACAGTGGCGGGGTGGCGTTCACGGTGGCGAAAAACGGCGCCTATGCTGTGACCCGGTCACGTCCCGAGATCCCGGGCGATATTGCGGTGGGCGACACCCGCGGTTCGTCTGCCCGGGTGCTCACTTCTGTTAACGAGGACCTGTTTGCCGGCAAGACTCTCGGCCAGGTGGAGGAGATCTGGTACAACTCCTCGAAAGACAACCGCAGGATTCAAGGATGGATTATCAAGCCGCCCCAGTTCGATGCCGCTAAAAAGTACCCGCTTATCCTGGAAATCCATGGCGGGCCATTCGCGAATTACGGCGATCGCTTCGACCTGGAAAAGCAGGTGATGGCGGCCCGGGATTACGTGGTGCTGTATACCAACCCGCGCGGAAGCACCAGCTACGGACAGGAGTTCGGCAACCTGATCCATCACGCCTACCCCGGCGACGACTTCTACGATCTGAACTCCGGGGTGGACGCCCTCATCGCCAAAGGATACGTCGATGCCAATCAGTTGTACGTGACCGGCGGCAGCGGCGGCGGCGTGCTCACCTGCTGGATGATTGGCCGCACGCCCCGTTTTCGCGCGGCAGTCTCGGTATACCCGGTGATCAACTGGTACAGCTTCGTGCTTACGTCGGATATAGGCAACTGGACGAGCAAATACTGGTTTCCCGGCCTGCCCTGGGATTATGCGCAGGACTACGAAAAACGTTCGCTGCTGTCGGTTGTCAAAAATGTGAAGACTCCGACAATGGTGATGACCGGCGAGGCCGACTACCGGACGCCGATGTCGGATTCGGAGCAGTACTACCAGGCGCTCAAACTCCTGGGCATTGAAAGCGTGCTGGTGCGAGTTCCGGACGAGCCGCACGGCATATCGGTACGGCCAAGCCATCACATGGCAAAAATCCTGTACATCGTTTCCTGGTTCGACCGGCACAGAAATCCGCCGCGCCAGACCACGGCTCAGTTGTTTCCCTCCGCCGAACTCGCTCGCGCGCCCGCCCTCCGCCCGCGGACATGCACGGGTCAGGCTCATGACCCGTGCTCTCCTCAGAGCGGGCCAGAAGCTGTTCGGAAGTAGGGCGAGCCGGAGGTCGGCCCGCCCCCTGGAATCGGATCCGATCAGGAAGTGACCGCGATCTGCCGCAGCAATGTCGCCAGATCGAAGTACTGGGTGATGGCGCGCGTCTTGTGCCCCTCGACTTCCACCACCTGGCATGCCCGCAATTCGATCTTCCGCCCAGTCGGGGGAATGGTGCCTGTGGGCAGCGCCAGAGGTCCACTGTGGGTTCCACGCCATGTGAGCTCGATCGTGGCGGTGTTTCCGCTTGCCACGGCCCGACCAAACGTCGCTTTGGAGTCCGGAAACGCGGTTGCCCACCCTTGCCAGAGACTCACAATCCGCTCAATCCCCTCGACTGTCCTTCCGCTGGCAACCTCATCGTAGGTACAGGACGGCGTTAGGGCTGCTCGCAAAGCGTTCCAGTCCTTGGTGCCGTAGGCAATGCTCGTGGCCTTGGCGTCCTCGACCACCGATGACTTTGTTGCGACAGGTTGTTCCGACATGGTACTTACCCCCTTTTCGATGAGTACTCACTTGGGCTCAAAGCATCACACGGACGGAGAACGATAGGGGAAGCCGCAACGGTGCGCGGCCTGATTGTCGGCATGGTCCACTCGTGGAGCTCGACCCGAGAACTGCTACGGACAATTGTAGTCGAGCGGACAGGGAAAACAAGCGGTCCGTGTGTGCCTCGCTCTCCTGGCAGCGGACAGCTACAATTCGGACAAGCAACACGGGACAGCATCAACACGAGATCCTGCGGTAGAGTGTCTTCTGGGAGAATAGGGCACATCGCGCAGACGGGAACATAGCTCGAAAGTGCGTCTGGCATTTGGAGGAGGTGCGCTTGAGGACCCACGGATTCGTACTCGCTATCGCATCGGTGTTTTTCTGCTGCGCTCCCCGGCCGGCATCGCCCGGCGCAGCCCCCGGCAAGACGACATCCATCAAACTGGAACCGCGGGAGGTGTGGTGGGGCGGCGCGGTCAACGAGGGTCACAAAATGCCGTTCGGCCGCCAGCCATACTCGATCGACCTCTATGGGTCGAGCTACGGCAACCAATGCGCTCCCCTGCTGCTGTCAAGCAAGGGGCGCTTCGTGTGGAGCGAAAAACCCTACCGCTTTCAATTCCGCAACGGCAACCTGACCATCCACGCCCCGCACGGGACAGTGGTGGTGGAGAAGACGGGCAACACCCTCGCCGACGCCTACCGCGCGGCCGCGAAGAGGTTTTTCCCGCCGAGCGGGAAAACGCCGGATCCTCTTCTGATGACACGTCCCCAGTTCAACACCTGGATAGAGCTCGTCTACAACCAGAATCAGAACGACATCCTGAAGTATGCACGTGCGATCGTCGACAATGGGTTTCCCGCCGGTGTGCTGATGATCGATGCGAACTGGCAGCGGTATTACGGGAATTTCGAATTCAAGGCGGAGCGGTTCCCGGACCCGAGGGGCATGGTCGACCAGCTGCACGGACTCGGGTTCAAGGTGATGCTCTGGGTTTGCCCATTCGTCAGTCCCGATTCCGAGGAGTATCGCAAGCTGGCAGAACAGAGACTGTTCCTCCTTCAGGGGAAGTCTGGGTCAGGCGCTTCCTGGAAGGACGCAACGAAGCCCGCCATCATCGAGTGGTGGGACGGGTATAGCGTCGTGCTGGACTTCTCGAATCCGGCCGCCGTCGCCTGGTTCAAGGGGCAACTGTCCAACCTGCAGAACAAATACGGAATCGACGGATTCAAATTCGATGCCGGCGACAGCGATTACTACCCCGATTCGGCGATTGCCTACGGCCGGCTTCTGCCCAACGAGCACACGGAGCTGTTTGGAAAGATCGGGCTGGATTACCCGCTGAACGAATTCCGGGCAATGTGGAAGATGGGTGGGCAGGCCCTGGTGGAGCGGCTCAGGGACAAGAACCACACGTGGGAAGACCTTCGCAAACTGATTCCCCACACCTTCATGGAATCGCTCATGGGGTACGCGTTCAGCTGTCCCGACCTGATCGGAGGAGGCGATTACGTTTCGTTCCTCAACCTCTCCTCGTACGACGGGGAACTGGTGGTCCGCTCCGCCCAATGCCAGGCCCTCATGCCTATGATGCAGTTCTCCGTGGCACCTTGGCGGGTGCTCGACAGGACAGGGCTTGACGCCGTCAAGCGGTGTATCGAAACCAGGCAGCGTTTCGTCCCCCAAATCGTGGAACTCGCCGAAAAAGCCGCGCGCACCGGCGAGCCGATTGTTGCCCCGATTGAATACTACTTCCCGAACCGGGGCTATGCCGGGATTGCCGACCAGTTCATGCTCGGAACGAATATCCTGGTCGCGCCGGTCGTGAACCAGGGCCAGACCCGGAGGAAGGTCATCCTGCCGGAAGGAAAGTGGAGGGCGGATGACGGGGTGGTTTACACGGGTGGAGGCGACGTGACGATCGATGCCCCTCTGGCCAGACTGCCCTATTTCGAAAGACTGTGACGCCATCAGTTCAGGGAGGGAGGGCATCGTATGCACATTGCGCCGTGCAGAACGTACCACGCACAGACTGTGGGACAGGGCCTGCTCCGGATGCCGGACGGGAAATCCGTGTTCAAGGTGTACTACATCTCCGTCATCGGACGGGACAAGCCCGAGTTGTACGAGTGGCGGTGCTGTCTCCACAGACGCGCGGAATTCGAGAAAGTATTCACGGAGGCAAGCCATGAGGGCATCGGCTTCGTCATCGCCTTCCCGCACGTTGCCAAGATCTACCGCTTCTCGCCGGACGGCGAGACCAATCTGGACGTGCAGGAGTTCAACACCGAAGCCATGGCCCCTCGCGACTGCTCGCGCAGCGACGGGTACCACGAGCTGGCTTGCTACGCCGAAGCTGTTCTCGCCGCCGACGAATTCCGCGCGTGGGCCAGCGCCACCACCGTCCGCGGTTATCTGGCTTTCCGATCCGACGGAGTCGACTTCCCCGTCGTCTCCGATACCAAGCTCGCCACGTACTGGAACGGGCCGTAGCCGCTGCATCCGGCGGTACACCCGTCCTGCGAGGCGGTCAGCGCGAGGGCCAAACCTCCATTTTTTGGTTTTCCGCTTCCGGGTTTTTCAAATGGCCCGGGAGTCGGATGGGACGGGTCGCGTTGCCGGCCGAAGTAGTCGATGTCCACTTTGAGCGGCTGGCCGTCGGGATTTTCGTAGGGAAGCCCAGGAACCCTGGCTTTCCCCAGCAGCGCGGTCGTAACGAGGCCGGCATTCGGGTTCCGTACCGCCTCATCCAGGGTCAGGGTTAGCGCAGGTAGATCCGCGATGCGGCAGGAACCCTGATTTCAGATTTCCTGCGCGTGCCGGACGCGACGTTGAACGAGACGAGCATACCCCCCTCGAGGATCAGCACCTCGCGGTCGTTCAGCCATCCCACCAGGGTGGCACGTGGTATCAGCCCCGAGCGACTCGGAGAGTCTTGCAGCCGGAGGATCTCGACGGCGGGCAACTCCGAGAGAGCCCGACGGACCCGCGCCAGCTCGACACCGTCGGGCTTGCCCTCCTCCGACAACCGGATGTCGGCGCCGGGTTGGGCGCTGGAGGAGACGGTCATCGCCACGTATGAGGCGTCTGGACCCAGCTTGGCGTTGGTCGTGTAAAAGCTCACATCGTAATTGCGATTGCCGTATCGCTGCCGTTCGTCAAACAGGACGGCGGCTTTGCCGCCTTGCGTGAGCAGCGTCTCGTCGTTGCTTTCGTTCTCCCAGCCGCAGCAGCCCGCGTCAGGAACGGCGTGAATGATCATTGCACCCCCCCGGGCGCCATCCAGGATCCGTTCCATCACCTGCGGCACCTTGCGCCCGGACCATTTCCCTTCGGATTCCCGGTACAGGAAGCTGGATTGATAGGTCACGCCGATTTGACCTGGAATCCAGTGCGTGACAATGAAGAAATCGTTCACGCCGGCGTCGGGTATCCAGAAATCCGCTTCCGGGCAGGTCTCCGAACAGACGCCGGTGCCGCACTCGCACGGTGGAAAGGAAAAGGCGGCAAGCTCGGTTCGTCCTGCGCCGGCGAGATCCGTGCGCCAGGCACGGAACAGGGCCGTCACGGAAAATTCGCGCTCGGTATCGGCTGCCTTGACCTTCTTGAACTCGTTCGCCAACCAATACAGCTGCTGTCCGCTCGCCGAGAGAAAACAGAGCGGCGACGCGTCGAAAACGGATCGGTTCCCGTCATCGGGCACGGCGCTGTGTTTTCGACCTCGGTCCAGGAATACCGCTGTCCGGCCATCCCAGAACCAGAGTTTGTCGCCTTCGGGACTGAACAGCATCTGTCCCTTGCTGCTGACTGCAAAACTGTCGGGGTTCGTCAGGACATGCGGCGTGATCTTGTGCGTTTCTTTGATGGCGAATGTGCCCGGATCGTACTCCACGATTTCGTCCGGCTCGCGCACGACCCAGAGCCGGGTGCCGGTTTGTGTCATGAGCTGTGGAGTGAAACAGGCAACGATGGATATGAGCTGCACAACCACAATCAGTCCGGCTTTTGCATGCATTTGCATACATTGTATTCCGAAATCGGTAAAAACGGATCCTCCAAAAGGCCGCATGGCCGAATGGCCGCGCGAACGATGTACATATTCGAGAACGATATGAAAAAGGCTTCACCGGAATTGATCATTGTGGCCGGGTTAGCATTCAGCCTGGCAAAATAACCGCTGTCGCCACCAATTTGAATCGCCGGACGGAGACCTCGGCCCCCTCACCGATTCTCAATCCCTGCAATCCGTCATCCGTGGCAAAGAGTTTCAGTCACCGCCCCAGGGATGGTCGATCACGTAGCGCCATGCCCCGTCGGGCTGGCGCTTCAGGACCTCGATGCTGGTTCCTGCAACCGACTCCGCCGCACCAGCCGGCCCGGTACTGGTCAACTTCCACTTCCCCCGCGCGAGTGCGATGTCGCCCGACACGAACAGGTAAGTATGTTCGAACTCCATCACCGGATGACTGACCAGGAATCCCGCCAGGACTTCCCGGATCGCCGCTCTGCCGGTCGCGGGCGCCCCGGATCCGCCCCCGGTAACGAAGACCGCCGCAGGGGCATAAAAATCAGAAAGGGCATCGAGATCGCCGGCGTTCACCGCCTTCGCGAATTCTGAACAAACCTTCTCGAGATCGGACGCTGCCATCGTCTTTCTCCTTCGTTATGGGAATTGGCTTCCAGGATGCTCCGATGAACTATTACGCTGGGTCCTTCCCAAGTCAATCGGCGGGCGCCTTTACTCCCTGAGCTCGCGCTGCCAGGCCGTCTCGAATTCGGAGACGCTCTGTTGCAGCGCCGTGTTGAAGGCGTTTTCGAAGTTGTAGTTCTGCGCCATCAGATCGAACACGTTTCGGAGTGCCGAGCGGCCAAACCGGGCGGTCAGGTATTCCACGGCGGACAGACCTTCGGCATACGCAAGGGCGGCTGTGCCGGCCGGGAGACCCATGAACGAGCCCTTCAACTCCTTGAGAGGTATGAGCCGGTTTCCCTTCTGCAGCTGAGCCAGAGCTTTTCTGTCCCCTGCAGCGGTGCGGCCCTCCTGAAGCTGTGCAACTCCTTCGAGAAACCAGGTTGGACTCCCGCGGCCAGGCAGGGCGGCCATGAAGCAATGGGTCAACTCATGAGCCAGAGCCGCCTTCAGCTCCGATGTGATGCTGTACATTCCTTTGGTCGGAATGCGGATCTTGCCGTCGAACGTCCCCCCTGCCCACCGGGGGGCCCGCGTGATATCGAAGTACGCCTGATCGGGATAAAGGATAACCGCCACCGTCGCCGGAGCATGCGAAGTCAGTTCGTTGCTCAGCCGGCGGTATTGATCCTCCAATGTATCCAGGATCTGTTGTCCGAGTTGAGAATGCGACGTCTTGCTGTCATAGCGCAGGATGAAATGGGTGCTCCGCAGCGGGCTGAGTTCGTTGTGGATGCCGGATTCCCGCCGGGCCTTTTCCAGCCGTTGCGCGATCGCCTCATTGGGGCCCAGCCGTAACCCCTCGTTCCATGCGCTGATGGCCTGGGCAATCTTTTCCTGTCTGTAGTAAGTCTCGCCCAGGAGAAGGTGGGCCCATTGGTTTTTCCCGTCGATCGCCAGAGACGCCTGCAGCAGATCTTCTGTTTTTTGATAGTCACCCAATCGGAAGTGGATTGTCGCGAGGTTTGACAGAAGGGTCGGATTTTGTGTGTCCAGCTTCACGGCTTCCTCGAGGCTGGTGCGGGCCGATGACAGGTCGCCCTGTGAGACCTGCAACGACGCAACCGAATTGAGCGCATTCACCAGCTCGGCTTTGGCGATTGGATCCGACGGCGCAGCCGCCAGATTGTCCCTCAGCCGCGCCAGCATCTCGTTGGATACGGCCGCGCCGCTTGATCCGGGAGCAATAGAGGGCGTCGGCGCAAAGGGCCGGCTTTCGGTTCGATTGCCATCGTCGACCCGACTCCAGCTCTTCACGCCCGAGGAAGGGGGTGGCTTTTCCTGGCGAATCGACCGGACGCTTGATTTGGGCAGACTCTGAATGCCCGTGCTGGTCTCATACTTGATCTCATCTCCTTCTTCCCATGCTTTGTAGACCAGCAGGACGCTCCCGTTATTCAGGTAAATCACATCCGCGTAGAGCTTGAGGTCAGCTACTAACTGAAGCGCCAGGACCGGGACAAGCCAACCAGCTCCTGACCTGCGTCTGATATTCATGGGTGCCTCGCCCCGGATGTCTCGAGTCCTTGAGTTAACTCTAAGACTCAAAGACTCGAAGACTCAAGAGTTTCTGCCGTGAGCTCTCCGGCCCTCAATTGCAGAAGCAGGGTCGTCCACCTGAATCCCGGTCGCCCCAACACATCCTCGTCTTCCCAGCTTCCCAGGCACTGAAACCCGACCCGCTCAAACAGAACTTGCACGGACTCGGGCACACACTTGGCAAACAATCGTCCCCGGGCATCTCGCCCGTTCGCCTGAACATCGGTGCGGTTCCGTGGGATGGACAGCAGAAGCCGCCCATGCGGCCTCAGCAGGCTGCGGATCTCGAGGGCGGCGTCGGAGTGCTGTTGTTCGGGGATGTGCATGAATACGGCGCTGCAGACGATGCCATCGAATCTCCGGGCAAGCTGAGAAGCCAGGCCCGGCAGCGAGCCTGATGTGAGCCGGGCGGCGAGGCTGGGATGGTTCGCGATCGCGATGGAGCGGAGACCGTCGCTCGGCTCTGCGCCGTAAGCCTCGTAGCCCTCGCGAATCATCAGTTTCAGGTCGCGGCCGGATCCGGCACCGATGTCGAGGAGTTCGGCCCCTGGGGGAAATGCCAGTCTCAGATACCTCCCGATGGGACTCTGCGCAGCCTGATAGCGAGCGTAGATTTCCTCGGCGTTGTCGTCGTAGTACTTGATAGTGCGCTCATCCATCTGCGGCGATTCTAGTCACAAATATCGAGCCGCGAAACAGCTTTACTGCATGTCAGAAAAACTTTGATTTTGTAACGAAAAGTAGGTAGTTTCCGTTACACACCAAGACGGGTCGATATATGCAGTCGGTCGAAAGCCGCATCGTGGCTCGGATACAAGGTAGTGCAAGAGGCACTTGCTTCACCCCTAAGGCGTTTCTGGACCTTGGCAGTCCCGAGGCCGTCCGCATCACACTGCACCGCCTGGAGAAGCGCGGTATGATTCGCCGGCTGACTCGCGGGCTCTACGATTTCCCAAAGCAACATCCGGGTATCGGCTTTCTTTCCCCGAGCCCCGATGAGATCGCCAAGGCGCTTTCAGAACGCGACGCCTCGCGGCTCCAGCCCTCCGGCGCCTACGCGGCAAACCTGCTGGGATTGTCCGAGCAAATTCCGGCCAGAATTGTCTTTCTCACGGACGGCCCGGCTCGACATGTCAGAGTCGGCCGTCAGGAGATCATCCTCAAGAACACGACAACACGCAACATGGCGACGTCCGGTCGGATCAGCGGCACGGTCATCCAGGCCCTTCGGCACCTCGGCGCCAACCAGATCAGCCACCAGCACATCGCGCACCTGCGGCAATCTTTGCCCGCGAGCGACAAGGCTCAGCTAAAGCGGGATCGCATCTACGCTCCGGGTTGGATGCACCGGATAATCGACGCCATCGCGTCCGTCACGGTCTGGAGATCCCGGGCGCAGGTGCTGGACTTCACCTTTACCTTTGGCCTGTCCTGGACCGACAGGTCGATGTCGTCCATGGGCAGCTCAACCACTGAATCGCTCAGCAGCTCGTCCCAGGGACTTGTGCCTGACTTTATGCCGGGCGCGTCCGAGATGATCAGCAGTTGCCGTGCGCGCGTCGCCGCCACGTAACGCAGCCGGCTCTCTTCGGCCTCCTGATACTCCTGTTCGACTGCCTGCTTCTCCTCCCACCCCGGCGGCTGGGCCACGACCTTGGATGTGTATTCCCCGGTCTTGCGCGTCACCTGGAACCAGGCGGACGGTTCCTTCTCGCCAAAACGGTCGACATGACAGTCGGGCGAGTGCGGTTTCGCCTTGTACGGCGCGGTGAGGATCACGATCGGGGCTTCGAGGCCCTTTGCCCTATGCAGGTTCATGATCCGCACCAGGTCCGCCCTCCCTGCCAGAATGCTGAGCGGTTCGACGTCGGCTTCGATCGCGCTGTTCAGCCACTCCACGGCGGACGGGAAGTCCGCTTTCCCGAGCTCCCCGGCCCGCCTGGCCATCTCCACCAGCTGGAGCAGCCGCCCCGCCATGGTCGCTCCCAATGGCGACGCCGCGGCGAGCGGGACAAGCCCCGTCCGCTCCAAGATCGAACCGATGGCTGCGCCCGGCGAACGGTCGAGCGTCAGCCGCCACCAGGACTCGATCTTCGCGAGCGAAACCGCGACAGGATGCGCCGCGAGCGCACCCTCCAGGTGCGCGGCCCCGAGGAATCGAAACGATCCGCCCGCCGTGAGGCACGGTACGTCTACAGAGAAGCGTAGTGAGACGCGGATAAACGCCGGCGGAGCTTTCACCGCGCCGGAGGGCCCGCCAGGCGGGTCATCAGTTCCGATCCGCGTTTCTCGGCGTTCATCCGCGTCCCACTTTCCTGCCGCTCGGTTGTTCACCGCATATCTGGCGATGCCGCAGCGCAGGACCATGCTGGACAGGGGAGTGTTTCACGGATTTGGTTCCTGACGATACCTGACCGTGATTACCGCTCGTTGAATTCCCGTAATCCGTGGCTCCGTAAACAAGGCGCACATCAGGGCGGGGCCGAGCCGTCCCCGCCCACGTGCCTTTCGGGGTCCTGTTTGTCCCGGCCGGTGGTATTCTCGACGCAGGATCCGTTGTCCATGCCACATGAAAAAGGAGACTCCACGTGAAATCCCCTGTCCGGATTCTGACAGCCCTGTTGGCGGCCTTCAGCGCCGCGAGCGCCTTCGGCGCCGTGACCGTCCTGCAGCCGGTCGACTACATGGACCTTCCGTGCCCGCTGGATTCGTTAACGCCGCTGACCTCAACCCGGATCAGTGCTTCGCTCGGTGAGCACGAACCCCTGGCGGTGCTCGTCGCTGCCGGGGACGAGGCCATAACCTCTGCCTTCGCAGTAGCCGGGCTTCCCAGCGGCGTGTCGTTCAGAACCTATCGCATCACGGAGCATCGCCTCCGCCGGAGGACCGACCAGGGGGTAACGCTGCCGTACTTAATGGAGGAGGCAGCCGGCGTGGAGATGCCGGCCGGAGGGCGAGCCGTCTACTACCTCGTCTTCAAGACGGAGCTCGGAGCGCGCCCGGGACGCTACGATCTTTCGATCCAGCTGGACGGCGCGTCAGTCGCGGTGCCGCTCGAGGTGTACCCGTTCAGGCTGCGCGCGGACGAGAAGTTCTTCTACGGGGCGTTCTGCGGAGCGCGGGATGTCGCGATCACGCCGAAACACCTGGCCGACCTGCGCGAGCGCGGATTCGATGCCCTGCAGTTCTTCTGGGGCAGTGTGTCGGTGGGGCTGGCGAACAAGGACGACAGGCTGGTCGTGGATTTCTCGGTCGTCGATCGCTGGATGGAGAACTTCTCGGCCGCCGGGCTGCGAGGGCCAGTCGTGTGGTCTCTCGGAAACGATTCGAAGAGCCACCTGGAAAGCAGGCTCGCCAGCCTCTTCAATCTTCCGTTGATGCCCGAAACAGAGGTGGACGGCAAACGGAAGGTCTTCGCCGACATCTACAGCCCGAGGCTGAACCTGCTGCTCAAGGAGCTGATGCTGGCGATACGGGAACATGCCCGCCAGAAGCGATGGCCCGAGCTGGTCTTCCTGATCTATGACGAGCCGACCGAGCGCTTGATGGCCGAGCACGAGAACCGCTATCGGTTCATCAAGTCTTTCTGGCCGGAGCTTCGGATTTATGGCGTCACGATGGACCGCCTGGAGTGGGCGCAGGCGATCGCACACATGGTCGACATCTTCGTCTCGAACGGTGATTTTGCGCGGATCCGGGACCTGGCCGACAAGACCGGCAAGCCATTCTGGCTCTACGGCTCCGCCACGAGCAGGAATGCCGCGTCGGTCCGGCACTCCATGGCTTGGACTCCGTGGAAGTTCAGGGCCGAGGCCGATTGGTTCTGGGCGTACAACTACTCGGCAGGCGATCCGTACGACGACTTCGACGGCCCTCTGGCCGAATCCACCGCGAGCATGGTGTGGCCGCCGCGGCGCCCGGGCGGTCCCCTCGTGTTCGCCGTCTCGTGGGAAGGGTTCCGGGAGGCGACCGACGACATGCGCTACCTGCAAACCCTGGAGTGGATGCTGACACGCTCGTCGGGTGAGCAGTCGGACCGTGTCCGGGCGGAGTTGGCCCGGATGCGCGGATCCGTTCCAACGGGCCGGTTCGAACGGGTTCAAGGAGGGGACGCCCACGACCGCGCGCAAGTCCTGTCGACCGAGAAGTACGTCGAATCGTTTCGCCGCAGAGTGGCCGACTGGATCCTCGAACTCCTGGCAGCGGATCGCGCACGATTCCCTGAAATAGCCCCGTGAAGCCCGGGGGACGCCGCGGCCCGGTTGAGAGGAGCTTCGCCGTACGAAAATTTGGAGTGCGGCGGCTCGACGCCGCTTTGGTGGCGGAGCCTCGGCGCCGCCACACTTCCAGATTGCAGAACGGGCACTGCGATGCCGCGGTTCGGCGTGGCGCCGAGGCGCCGGGCGTTTGGGCCGTAGGAAGTAAGTGAAAGCGGCGTCGAGCCGCCGCACTCCAGATCTACTCCACCAGGAGCTGGCCCAGGTCGTACCAGCCGTCGGGCTGACGGACTTGAATAGCCAGTCGGATGGCCGGGCGGCGCGTGCGGACGTCCAGCAACCCGACCTGAAGGCTGCGCGACCGGCAGGAAATCGAGTGGACGCCGGGCGTACCGGATCTGCAGGCACGGCAGACCGGATCGGCGGAACTCGAGATTCACGTCCGAAGTGCCACACCGAATTTCAAGAGCTACCTCACCCGTGTGAATGGCGGGACGTGGAACGTTCTTGCGGGCGACCGGACCCTCTGGGCTCTCCGAACCGGCAAGAACTGGCTGGACGTTCGGACCCGGAACCTGGCCGGCGTGGACGGACCCATCGTCTCGGCGCTCGTGGAAGTCAACCCGCCGGCGCGGTAGCGTATTTTTGAGTGCGGCGGCTCGACGCCGCTTTCGGTGCGGCGCCTGGGCACCGCACTGCGGTCGTGTCTGCCGATGCAGTGCAACCGCGAAAGGGGTGCCGAGGCGCCGCACTCCAAAAAACCAGCTTGTGTAGCCTGCGGCGCCTAGGCCTCGCACCAGTGTAGACTCAAAGACTCAATGGCATGGAGCGGACGCGCTTCCCCGTGGCGTCGAAGACCGCGTTGGCGATGGCCGGCGCGACGGCGATGATGGGAGTCTCGCCCGCGCCCGCCGGCTCGAGGTCCTTGCGGTCGAGCAGCATCAGATCGATCTTCGGAACGTCCCGGAACCGCGGCACGCGGTAGGCCGCGAACCTCCCGTTGATCAGCCGCCCGTCCTTGAACTGAATCTCCTCCCGCAGCGCCGGGCCCAGGCCCATCATGATGCAGCCTTCCACCTGAGACCGCAGGTTGGCCGGGTTCAGAATCGCCCCGCACTCGAAGGCCTCGACGATCTCGATCGAGCCGCGGCACGCCGCTGGCCGGATCCACCTCCACCTCGAAGCAGGCCGCCACCACCGAGTTCTTCTCGGTGCCGCAGGCCAGCCCGATGCCCGCGCCGGGCCGGCGCTTCTTCCGCCGCTCCGCCCAGCCGAACCGCTCGGCGGCCGCGATCAGCACGTTCCTGATCCGCTCGTTATCGAGGTGCGCGAGCCTGAACTCCAGCGGGTCTTTGCCCGCCGCTTCGGCCAGTTCGTCGGTGAACGCCTCCCGCGCGAAGTTGTTGGCCGTGGCCGCCAGGCAGCGGTACGAACCCTGCCGCAGCGGGCGAATCGGTCTGCAGGAACCGCACCCGCGTGTTGGCGATGCGGTACGGAGTGTCCAGAGCCGCCGTTCCCGAGTTGTAGTTCGTGAAATCCCAGGCCACGATCGAGTTGCCCGCGTCCAGCCCGGCCTCGATTTCGATCAGCGCCGCCGGGCGGAAGTACGCCCACGTGAACTCTTCCGCGCGCGTCCAGTGCAGCAGCCACCGGGCGGCCGGCCTCCTTTGCCAGGCGCGCCGCCTCGATCGCCGCTTCGCCCGTGTGTTTGCCGCCGAAGCCTCCGCCCATGTGCGGGACGATCACGCGCACGCTGCTCGCGGCGGCACCTTGAAGGCCTCGGCGAGCTGCTCGCGGACGCTGAACGGATTGCTGGTCCCGGTCCACACCGTCAGGCGGCCGTCCTGCCACTCCGCCACGGCGGCGCGCGGTTCCATGGGGGCGTGCTGCACGTAGGCGACCCGGTAAGACGCCTTCAGCCGGCGCTGCGCGCCTTCGAGGCCGTCCCGGACCGAGCCCCGGGTCTGGCTCCGCGCTGCCCGTCGTCCCGCGCGTGCTGCTTCAGGTACTCGAAGAGCGTGTCGCTGTCGGGATGCTCGGCGGTCTTCCATTGGGCGCCGGCCGAGATCGCCTCCACCGCCTTCCGGGCGGCGAACGTGGTGGGCGCGGCGCATCCGACGAAGTCGCCGTCGCGCACGGCGGTCACGCCCGGCATCTTCTGCGGCCGCCGAGAGGTCGACGCTCTCGAGCGCCGCCCCGTACGACGGCGCTCGCAGCACGCGGCCGTAGAGCATGCCCGGGCGCACGATGTCGGAAGGGTAGCGATGCGCGCCGGTGACGATGTCGCGGCCGTCCAGCCGGACGTGAGGCTTTCCCAGCACCTGCCAGCTGCCGGTGGGCGTTACCGTCTGTCCGCCGGCAACGCCTGTTTGTAGGCCGCCGCCAGTTCGGGCGAGCGCGCCAGGTCGGCGTACGTGAAGCGCTTGCCGTCCAGGGTCGCCGCGCCGTCGCGCATCTCGAGCCGGCCGCGATCCGCGTTGAACGTGCGGCTCGCGGCCGCCAGCAGAAGTCGCGCGCCGCCGCCGCCGCCCTGCGCACCGGCGGCACGTTCGCGGCGTGGTGCCGCTGCCGGCGGTGATTCCGTCGTTCGGCACCTGGTCCGTATCCCCCATGACCATGCGCACGCGGTCCGGAGGCACGCGCAACTCTTCCGCCGCGGCCATGGCCAGTTCCGTCCGCGGCCCCTGGCCTTCCTCGACCTTGCCGGTCAGGATGGTGATGAAGCCGTCCTCGCCGATGTGCAGCCTGGCTTCGAGCGCGCCCGCCGCCGGCGCCCTGCTGCGGGGTAGACTGCGCTGCGCCGGAGGCGCCGCGACCATGATCAGCAGCCCCGCGCCGGCGATCTCGAGGAACTCCCTGCGGTTCACCGCAAAGCGGTACGGCGGCGCTTCCCTGAGCTCGTAGCGTTCGGGAGTGAGACGTTCGCGGTCCAGCTTATCGCTCATCGCGGCCCCTCCTCTCACTCTGCAGTGTCGTCCCGGCGCCCGGCGGACGGCCGCCAGGATCCGGGGATACCCGCAACAGCGGCAGAGATTGCCGTTCAGTGCCTCGACGATCTGCGCCTCCGTGGGTTTGGGATGGGCCTCCAGCAGCGCCACCGTCCGCAGAACCATGCCCGGCGTGCAGTAGCCGCACTGCATGGCGCCCTCGTCGAGGAACGCCTGCTGCACGCGGTGCAGCCGCCCGCCCTGCGCGAGACCCTCGATCGTGACGATCTTCCGGCCCTCGGCGGCGCGCACCGGGGTCACGCAGGACAAGATCGGCTTGCCGTCGAGCAGCACCGTGCAGGCGCCACACTGGCCTTCGCCGCACCCGTACTTCGTGCCCGTCAGCCCAAGATCTTCGCGCAGCACTTCCAACAGGGGCCGCTCGGCCTCGGTCTCGACCGTGCGAGCCTGCCCATTCACCATCAGTAGGATTTTTGCCATGTGAGAACACCCGGGAGGAGATTCGCCCCTGCACCTGTTAGTCTGACATTAGCAGATCAGGCTGCCCATGGCCAGCCCGGCCGCCTGTGGAGTCTGTGGGCGGAGCTCAGAGGATCGGGGCTATTTCGCTTCGTCCTGGTACACGAGAAAATCGATGGCGGGGGGTTGCGCGCCGAGCAGGCGCAGCCCCATGGTCACCTGTCCGCGGTGATAGGTGCCGTGGTTGGCGAGGTGGACGAGCGCCTGCGAGAGCGGGTAAGTCCACGTTTCACCCTTGAGGTTCTGATAAGTCAGCGGTGCGTCAAGCCGGTCGGGGTCGAGTCCCGCAATGCAGGCGCGCATGCCGTGTTCGACCTCGTCCCAGCGCAGCCGGATGGCTTCGAGATTCCGGGTCTCGTCGAACCAGGGCACGGCGCGCGGGCTGCGGCCGTTGAACCGCTCAAGCCACACATACTCGGCGCCCAGGAGGTGCTTTAAGGTGTCGCGGACCGAACCAAAGCTGCCGCCGAGCGGCCGCGCCAGATCCTCGTCGGCCAGGGTCCGGCAAACGGCGAGCTGCCGGTCGCGCGCCCAATAGTTGAAGTCGTACAGATCCTGAAGAGATTCGAGAGAAATCACGATCGCTCCTGCACCACGAAGATTGTACCATGGGGGCGCTTCGCGTGCGGCGCCCAGGCGCCGCACTTTCGGACGAACCTGTCGATGCAGTGCAACCGCGAAAGCGGTGCCGAGGCACCGCACTCCAAAACCAGCTTGTGTGGAGTGCGGCGGCTCGACGCCGCTTTGGGTGCGGCGCCTGTGCGGCGCTTCCACCCGGAGTTGGCCCTACTGCGGTGAAGTTCTCGGCTTCGGGGAACTGAGCGGAGACGCAGCTTGGTAACGAAGGCCCCGGAATTTTGCCGGCGGCGGGCGAGGAGGAAGGCAATGTCTTATTTCCATCGCAGGGAATGGCTCCGCGCCGGGGTGGTTTCACTGGGCAGCTTCGTCGTCGGGGGCCCGTTACCGAAAGATGTCGTCGCCGGGACGCGTCGCGGCATCTTCGACGCGCACCTGCACATTCCCAGCGACAACGGCGAGAACTTCCAGTGGAGCCTTGTCACCAGGAATATGCCGGAGTTCGTCGCCTACCTGGACAAGTGCGGCGTCCGGCGCGGGGTCATCTCCTCATCCTGGAGCAACAAGGCGCAGACGCCGGAGGATTACCGAAACGGGAACCGGGAAGTGGCGAAGTATGCCGACCGCTACAAGGGGAGGTTCCGGGGTAGCTGCGTGATCACCCCGTTTCGCATCGAGGAAGCCCTGCGGGAGATCGAGCGATGCCACACCGAGTACGGCTTCGTCTGGCTGGGTGAGTTCTGCAACTACATGACGGGCTACAAGTACGACACCCCGGAGTGGCGTCAGGTCATGGAGTTGGCCGCGAAGCTCAACCTCGTGGTCCAGATCCACACGAACACGCAGGAGATGCGTTACCTGGCCGATGCGTTTCCCAATACCACGATTGTCTTTCCACACCTCGGCAGCAGCCGCGACGACATATTCGCCCGCATAGAGATCATCGCGAAGCACAGGAACGCGCACATCGATCTCTCGGGTTCGGGGATCGAGCGCGTCGGGATCCTGGAGAGAGCCGTCAAGGAGATCGGCGCGGATCGCGTGCTGTACGGCTCGGACTTCACGATCAACGAACCTTCGTCCGTCATCGCGCGCGTCAGAAATGCGTTTCTCACGCCTGCGGACCGCGAGAAAATTCTCTTTCGCAACGTCGAGCGGCTCCTGTCGAGTGCGGGGTAGGGTTTTTGGAGTGCGGTGCCTCGGCACCGCTTTCGCGGTTGCACTGTGCCGGCAGGTTCGGCCGAAGTGCGGCGCCCAGGCGCCGCACCCAAAGCGGCGTCGAGCCGCCGCACTCCATACAAGCTGGTCTTAGGGGCGTCGAGCCACATTCGCGGGCGAGTCCAGCAGCTCACGGGTCAGTTGTTCCCACTCGTGCTCGAGACTGTCGCGACACTCCTGCCGGCCCGCCTGGCTATACCAGTACCGCGCATTGTCGGCGTCCCCTTGCCTTCTGTGCAAATACGCGTGCACCCGGGATCCCGCCGTCGTCCCGATCTCCTGCGCGATCCGGTGCGCCCTGTCCCAGTCGCCTCGAGCTTCGTGCCAGAGTGCACCCAGGAGCTCGGGGATTCCCGCGGGCGGGTCGCCGCTTCGTAGCGATTCCCTGAATTCGTCGAAGGTCATACCATTTATGGTACCAGTTCCGACCCACAAACCGGTTGCCGGCAGTCGTCCATGGATGGCCGGATTGGCATTTCGCAAAAACGTCCAGTACAGTAACAGGACAAACCCGTTCCCAAGGAGACACTATCGATGAGCAATGGTGTAAAGTTCAAGCCCCTGCTGGGGGAAATCCGCGAAAAGCTCGGGGCTGCCGCATTCGCAAACGTCGAAAAACTGGCAACCCGGTACACGGAAATGGCCGACCGGGTGAAGATCGTGGAGGAGCGCATCCGTGAGCGTTATCTGCAGGCAAGGAGGGATTGAGGCGAGCCCATGACGCGCGTTCTGCGCCAGCCATCGCCTCTCGGATTCCAGCATCTCGCGGCACATGTCGCGGATCTCCCGCAGCGTACAGACGGCCGCGGTGAGCGGGTCCAGCGCCAGGGCGTGCACGATCGCCTCGGGATCGCCTTTCAGCGCCGCCTCCGCGACTTCCCGGTTGCGGGATCACTCCTCGCCTTCGGGCGTGCGGCCGTCGGACGGGGCATCGGGGGCGTCTCGCTTGGGGAGCCAGCGGGCGAGGTCCTTCTTCACGGGGGCGAGGTCTTTGCGAGGGGCCAGGTTGGTCCACTCGAGCTCGTCCTTCGGTGGTCGTAGAGTTCCTCGGTGCCGTCGCTGTAGCGGATGTAGCGCCAGCGCTCGCTCCGGACCGAGTGGTTGCCGCGCAGGTACGTCGTCACCGACGGGCGGTCCCAGTGCGCGGACGGATTCGACAGCAGCGGCGTCAGGCTCATCCCCTCCAGGCCGTCCTTGCGCGGGAGCCCGCACAGGTCGATCAGGGTGGGATAGAGGTCCATCAGGTTCACCGTGCGGGCGCAGCGTCCGCCCGGCTTCGTCACCATCGGAGCGACCAGCGCGAGGACGTTGCGGGTGGCCTCCTCCCAGAGCGCGAACTTGCGCCAGTGGAGCTTCTCGCCGAGATGCCAGCCGTGGTCGCTCCACAGGACGATCACGGTGTTGTCCGCGTGCGGACCGGCTTCCAGCGCGTCCACAACCCGGCCGACGCAGGCATCCGCGAACGTGATTGAGGCCAGGTAGCCCTGGACGGCCGCCCGCCACTGTTCGTACTGGATGACCTTGCGATGGTCGCCCTCCGGTTTCGCGAACTCCCGCCCGATGGGAGGCACGTCGTCGAGGTCGTCGTCTTTCACGTTGGGCAGCGTGACCTTGTCCGCCGGGTACAGGTCGAAGTATTTCCTCGGCACGTACCACGGGAGGTGCGGTCGGAAGATCCCGCAGGCCAGGAAAAACGGGCCCGGCTGCGGTCGCACCAGTTCTCCGGCGGCCCAGCTGGCGACCTTGTCGTCGCCCATCTGCGCGTCCGGGACGTCGATCGGCCCCCAGTCGAAATGGGCCTCCATGTCGGGGATGCCGTTCAGCGGCCGCTTGGGAGGAACCGGGTCGGCGGGGCGGGCCCTATCCTTGCCGGGGAAGTACTCGTTCCAGCTCTGCGGATCGCGGAAAGCGTCGTGGAAGATCTTGCCGCCGCCCATGACCCGGTACCCGTGCGCCATGAAATACTGCGGCAGCGTTACGGCGTCGCGCAGGGCTGCGGAATGGCGCATCGGCTGCGAGTTGGTGTAGACGCCCGAGCTCGACGGTCGCACGCCGGTGAGCAGCGCGGCGCGCGAGGCGTTGCAGAGCGGCGCCGCGCAGTGTGCGTTCGTGAACAGGACGCCCCGGGCGGCGAGCCGGTCGAGGTTCGGGGTGCGGACGTCGGGGTGCCCGCCCAGGCAGCCGACCCAGTCGTTGAGGTCGTCGACGGCAATGAACAGGACGTTGGGGGACGGGCGCCGGCCCTGCAGCAGGATCGTGCCGGCGGTGGCTTTCAAGAAGTTCCTGCGGTTCATCGCGGCCCTCCAGGACAACAACAACTTGCCACGGAAGGACGCGAAAATCACGCGACGAATTCTCTGGTGAGAACCTTCAAGCCGGCCCTATCATCCGCCAAGTGTCGCGAGTCTCGGGCGCGATGGCAGTCGTAGTGAAGCCAGCGCAATTTGGAGTGCGGCGGCTCGACGCCGCTTTCCCGGGCTGCGCCTCGGCGCAGCCCTTCACCGCCGGAAGCGCGGCATAGTGACACGGATGGGGGCTGCGTCGAGCCGCCGCACTTCACACTTGGGTTGTGGCCGCCTGGTGGGCAGCGGAAAGGAGTGCCATGATTCTTGCCGACATCGGCCTGGCCCGGCGCATTGAACGCGCCGAAACCCGCCTCTCGATCTCCATCGGCGACGGAGTCCGCCTGCACCTGCCGGGAGCCCGCGCCTTCGTAACCCTGCTCGGCGCCGGGGCCGCCGTGTATGCCGGACCGGGCTCTCCGGCCAACAAGATCATAGGGGTCGGCCTCGACGAGGAGCCCGAGCGCGGGCTGCTCGACGAAATCGAGCAAGCGCATTTCGAGCGGGCCTGCCCCGTGCAGGCGGAAGTGGCCACCCTCGCACTCCCGTCGGTGCACGCACTCTTCACAGCCAGGGGCTACCTGCTGCAGGGGTTCGAGAACGTGCTGGGCCTGAGCCTCACCGATGCGGACGCGGCGCCTGACCGGGCGGAAGGCCCGGAGATCGAGCAGGTTGAGGGAAGCGCGCTGGGGCCCTGGATGGACCTCGTGATCACGGGTTTCGAGCACCCGGACCAGACCGGCGCCGGAAGCGGCGTCCCTCCTCCGCCCCGGCGCGCTATCGAAGACGCCTTCCGTCAGATTGCCCGGCCTGATGGTTTTCGCGCCTATATCGCGCGCTTCGGGGATGCCCCCGCTGGCGGCGGAGGTCTTCGCATCGACGCGGGAATCGCCCAGCTGTGCGGCGCCGCGACCCTGCCCGCGTACCGCCGCCGCGGGGTTCAGGCCGCGCTTCTGCGGCGGAGGCTCCGCGAAGCCCGCCTGGCCGGCTGCGATCTGGCGGTGATGACGGCGCAGCCCGGGTCGAGGTCGCACTTCAACGCCCAGCGCCAGGGTTTCTCCCTCCTGTACTCGCGTGCAATCCTGGTAAAGGAACCTCCCGCCGATACAGCCCGCTGTGATTCTCGCGAACCGGGTCGAAATGTCCTGCCTGGGAGTGTAGACTGATTGTGGCTGACTCATTGGCGGATCTGGATTAGCCCCCCAGCCTTCGACGACGATGCGGATGAGATCGCGGCCGCCGTGTTTGGCAGGAGAGCTGGACGGAAGAGCGGCCCAGGCGCTCACCCCCGCTTAACGCCACAACCCGAGGCAGTGCCCCCCCCTTCCATGACCAGGAGGAACTTAAACCGTGGCAGACAGGCATGTTCGCGCCCGGACGGGCGTTCGCGGGTTGGATGACATCCTGGCCGGCGGGCTGATCCCTCATCAGCTTTATCTGATTGACGGAGACCCCGGTTCGGGAAAGACCACCCTCGCCCTCCAGTTCCTGATGGAGGGGGCGAAGCTCAACGAGAAGGGGCTTTACGTCACGCTTTCCGAAACCAAGGCCGAGCTCCTCGCCGGCGTGGAGTCTCATGGCTGGTCGCTCGACGCCGAAAAGATCGAAATCGTCGAGCTGGTCAAGACGGAGCAGGATCTCGCGGCGGACACGCAGCTCACGATGTACCAGCCCCAAGAGGTGGAGCTCACCGAAACGACGAAGTCAGTCCTCGACGCGGTGGAGAGGGCCCGCCCCGCGCGCGTGGTTTTCGACTCCCTTTCCGAGATGCGGCTCCTGGCGCAGAGTTCGCTGCGCTACAGGCGTCAGATCCTCGCTCTCAAGCAGTTCTTCGTCGGCAGGAAATGCACCGTGCTCCTCCTCGATGACCGGACCTCGGAGGTAACGGACAGGCAGTTGCAGAGCATCGCGCACGGGGTGATTTCCCTCGAACAGCTCTCCCCTCTCTATGGGGCGGAGCGGCGACGGCTCCGCATCGTGAAGATGAGAGGGGCGAAGTACCGCGGCGGTTATCACGATTTTGTGATCAGAACCGGCGGCGTGGATGTGTTTCCACGCCTCGTGGCGGCAGAACACCGGATCGATTCAAGCCCGTCGCTGATAGGCAGCGGGGTGGCCGATCTCGACCACCTTGTCGGCGGAGGATTGCATCGCGGCACCAGCACGGCTTTCATTGGCCCCGCAGGATCGGGCAAATCGACCATTGCCTTCCGGTATGCCGTCGCGGCGGCGGAGCGCGGCGAACATGCCGCCGTCTTCGCCTTCGAGGAGGGCAAGTTGACGCTGAAGGGACGGATGGAAGGTCTGGGGATTCACTACAAGGAGGGCGGAGGCCCCGGCGAGATCAGCCTGCATCAGATTGACCCCGCCGAACTCTCTCCGGGCGAGTTTGCCCAACTCGTTCGAGTCGAGGTCGACGACCGAAAGGCAACTGTTGTCCTCATCGACAGCCTCAACGGTTATCTGAACGCGATGCCCGAGGAGCGTTTTCTGGTCCTGCAGCTGCATGAACTGCTGAGCTATCTCGGGGCGCGGGGGGTGACAACGCTCCTGGCCGTAGCCCAGCACGGGATCGTCGGCGACTCCATACAGAGCCCGATTGATATGAGTTACCTCGCCGATTCGGTGATCCTGCTGCGATTTTTCGAACATGCCGGACGGGTCTCAAAGGCGATTTCCGTAGTGAAGAAGCGAAGCGGAACTCACGAGGAGACCATCCGCAGGGTCAGCTTCAACGCCCAAGGCATTCACTTGAGCGAACCGCTGCGTGAATTCCAGGGGGTGCTCACCGGCGTCCTCGCCACCGCTGTTTCACAGCATGCGGGCATTAACCCTGATTAGAAGGAGCCGACGGTGACGAGAAGTGCAGTCCCCCGCAGCCGCGTGCTGGTACTGGCCCCGACGGCGAGGGACGCCAGGATCACGGAGGCTCTGTTGGACAAAGTCGGCCTCGCCTGCGTGGCCTGCGAGAACATTCGTGATCTGGCCGAAATGATCAGGCTCGGAGCCGAGGCGGCGCTTCTCACCGAGGAGGCGATCGTTTCCGAAGGCATCGATGAAATGATCCGGGTGCTGGCCGAGCAGCCCGCCTGGTCGGATTTCCCTATCGTTCTCCTGGTCAAGCAGTTCTTTCCCCCGAGCACATCCCGGGTGCTCGATTCGCTGTCAAACGTGACGCTCCTGGAACGCCCTTCCCCGATGCGGTCCCTTGTGAGCGCGGTGCAGGCGGCGATCCGCAGCCGCGAAAGACAGTACCAACTCCGCTCGGTCCTGATGGAAAACGAAGAGTCGTTTTCGCTGCTGAACACCCTGGTGGGCAATGCGCCGGTGGGCATCGCATGCCTGGACGCGGAGATGCGCTACCGGCTGGTCAATCGACCGCTCGCCGAGATGAACGGGCTGCCGATCGAGGCGCATCTCGGACGCACCCTGGCCGAGGTGGTCCCCGACCTGGCCGCCCAGGTCGAGCCGCTCTTTCGCGAAGCGCTTGCGGGCCGGCCGGTCGTGGACTACCCCCTCACGGGACACACGCGAAAGGTGCCCGGCGAACAGCGTGACTGGCTCGGGAGCTGGTATCCGATCAAGACCGCAAACGACAGGATGCTCGGAGTGGGCGTCATCGTCCAGGAGATCACCGACCGGAAAAGGGCGGAGCAGGAGAAGCAGTTGCTGCTCGAGAGCGAGCGCGCGGCACGCTCCGCCGCCGAGCGTGCGAACCGCCTGAAGGACGATTTCCTCGCGACACTTTCGCACGAGCTCCGCACGCCTCTGAATGGAATCCTCGGCTGGGCTCAGTTGCTCCAGGGAAACCCGTCGCGTTCCGATGCCGACTTGACACGAGGGCTGGAAGCGATCGCACGCAACGCCAAGGCTCAAGCCGAACTCATCGAGGACCTGCTCGACATGGGCCGGATCATTTCGGGGAAACTCCGTCTCGACGTTCGGACGATCACGCCGGCCGCGGTGGTGGGAACCGCCATCGATACGGTGCGACCGGCAGCGGACGCGAGGGGAATTCGGATCGAGCAGACCCTCGATCCGGGAGCGGGACCCATCAAAGGCGATCCTAACCGGCTGCAGCAAGTCGTCTGGAATCTGCTGACCAACGCCGTGAAGTTCACCCCCCGGGGCGGCAAGGTCCAGGTGGTCGTCAAGCGGGTGGATTCGCGTGTCGAAATCTCGGTCGCGGACACGGGCCAGGGCATCGATCCGGAGTTTCTGCCGCATGTTTTCGACCGATTCTCCCAGGCCGATGGTTCGAGCGCACGCAGGCATCGGGGCCTGGGCCTGGGACTGGCGATCGTCAGGAATCTGGTCGAAATGCACGGCGGGACGGTGCGCGTAGACAGTCCCGGCGAAGGCAAGGGGGCGACTTTCACGCTCGCGTTGCCGCTGGTCGTCGCGCCCGAGGAGTCAAACGGCCAGCCCGGGGAGCACCCGCGCAAGGGGGAGTCGACACCGCTTGACGTGTCTCTCGCAGGGCTCAGGATTCTCGTCGTCGATGACGAGCCGGACGGCCGCGAAGTCGTGACCCGGGTTTTGCAGGAGTACCACGCGACCGCCTTCATGGCGTCATCTGCCCAGGACGCGCTCGACATCTTGCAGCGCGAGAAGGTCGATCTGGTCATCAGCGATATCGGCATGCCCGAACGGGACGGCTACTGGCTCATTCAAAAAATCCGGTCTCTTCCTCCGGAGGACGGCGGAACGGTGCCGGCCGCAGCGCTCACCGCCTTCGCCCGGACTGAAGACAGAAAGCGGGTTCTTCTCTCGGGATATCAGACGCACATCCCTAAACCCGTCGAGGCCTCGGAACTCATAACAGTCGTTGCGAGCCTTTCAGGCCGCGTGCCCGGTCGTGGGACATACCCATAGAGCCCAATTTGGAGTGCGGCGGCTCGACGCCGCTTTCCGTGCGGCGCCTCGGCGCCGCACCGCCGAAATCGGACACGGCATCTACCTTCGGCAGTGCATCCGCGTCCCCACAAAAGTCATCGTAATTACGGAATCGGGAATTAGGGAGCGTTCACGTCAGTGGCCGGCGGCCGGGGCGGCCTGATCGGCGGCCTGCGCCCGGTCGCACTGCGGCGCAGAAGGAGCTTTCGTATGTTCCGCCGCCCTGCAACACCGACTCACCCCAGGGCAGCAGCCGGTCCGTGACCGACGCGGACGTCTTCTATGACAACCCGGAAACTCCGCGGCGTGGGAACAGCTCCAGCTGCGCTTCGCGTGGGCGCAGGAAATGGGCCGTCGACAGTTCGATGCGGGACTCGTTCAGGCGGTACTTGCTGCAGAACAGCTCGAACAGATCGCTGATGGCCGCCGCCATCTTCCCTTCACCGCAGACGCGCGCGACGTACGCGCTTTCGCTCAGTTTCCCTCCGCGGACGTCGCGGATCCGATTGAGCACCTTCGCGGATCTCTGGGGAAACATCCGCTCGAGCCAGTCCACGAAAAGGCCCAGGACGGCGTGCGGGAAGCGGACCAGTATGTAGGACGCCTCGCGCGCCCCCCGGGCGGCGGACTCCCGCAGGATGGCCGGCAGCTCTGCGTCCGTGAGTCCCGGGATCACGGGAGCGACGGTGACACGGGTGGGAACCCCGGCGCGCGCCAGCAACTCCAGCGCGGCGAGCCTCTGCTCCGGTGTTGCGGCCCTCGGCTCCATGCTGCGCGCCAGTTCCGGGTCGAGTGTCGTGATCGAGAAGTTCACCTCGACCAGGTCGAACGAAGCCATTTCCGACAACAGGTCCACGTCCCTGGTGACCAGCTGGCTCTTGGTGATCACGGAAACCGGGTTCCTGAACCTGAGAAACACCTCCAGGCACTTTCGGGTCAACTGCAGGCGGCGCTCGATGGGCTGATAACAGTCGGTGTTCCCCGAGAAGGCCACGGTCTGGGGGCTCCACGATCTCTTCGAGAAGGTTTCCCCGAGCAGGCGTGGTGCGTCGGGCTTGATCACGATGCGCGATTCGAAATCCAGGCCCGCGGAGAAGCCGAGATACTCATGGGTGGCGCGGGCATAGCAGTAGATGCAACCGTGCTCGCAGCCGCGGTAGGGATTTATGCTGAACCGGCAGGGAACATCGGGGCTGTCGTTCTCGGCGAGGATGGAGCGACTCGAGTCGACGAAGTATTCGGTCCGGAGCGTGCGGTCTTCGGCTGTCTCCTCCAGGGGTGAGAGATGGAAACGCTCGAATCGGTTCGGCGGATTGAACCCGGCCCCGCGGCCCTGTTTCGCTTCCGGCATGCCCTGAAATAGTATCAGTTCGCACTATCGGTTCGCAGTGCGAGTCGAATGAACACGGAATGACCAGCTGATGCCGGGGAGCGCGTGATCGGATCACTGCGCCGGGCACGCTATTTCCGTCGCTGGGACCCGGGAGCCCGAGCTGCCGTTTTCGCGTTCGGTTCTTCGCGGAGGTGCGTACCCGGGCAGGTTCCGATACGCGTTACCTTTGAAGCGGGCGTTATTTTTTTCCCCGCAATCTCGGCACTTGTCCGGCATTGGAATTCTCGACCTGCATGGTTCTTGCCTCCCGATATGCCTTGCGCACCTCCTCCGGAAATCCCTCGAGCAACCGC
Source organism: uncultured Acidobacteriota bacterium (assembly GCA_963773605.1). GTDB lineage: Bacteria > Acidobacteriota > UBA6911 > UBA6911 > UBA6911 > CAVZBT01. Next base: position 217,684 of record CAVZBT010000010.1, on the reverse strand, counting down.
TCCACGCGGTCGCGGATCCCGGCAACGATCCTGGGATTCTCGGGGGCCATGTCGTAGCTCTCGTCCGGGTCGCTCTCCAGATCATAGAGTTCCGGAGCCGGCAGCGGCAGGTTTTTCCGGCCACCCGGCGGACTGGGGACGTAGGGTGGTGAGTTGTAGCGCATCAGGTGCAGTTTCCACCGGCCCCACCGGGCACACTGGACATTCCAGTCATCGAAATAGAGCAGCGCCTCGCGTTCGACTGTGGCCCGTGCGCCGGAGAGCAACGGCCACACGTCGATCCCATCAAGCGGCCTGGCGGGCAGCTTCGCGTCGCAAAGACGGGCGACCGTGGGCAGGATATCCAGCGTGCTCGCGACCCCCGTGCAGATCGTGCCGGCAGGAATCCGGCCGGGATAACGCGCAATAAAGGGTTCGCGCACGCCGCCTTCGTAGGTCGTTCCCTTGCGTCCGCGCAGCCTTCCCGGGCTGCCCTGGTACCAGGGACCGTTGTCGCTCGAAAATGCGACCAGGGTGCGCTCGTCCAAGCCATGTCTTTTGACCGCCTCGAGAATCTGCCCTACGCTCCAGTCGATCTCCTGGATCACATCGCCGTAGAGCCCTTGCGCCGATTTGCGCCGGAACCGGTCCGAGGCGGCCAGGGGGATGTGCGGGTAGGTGTGCGGCATGTAAAGAAAGAAAGGCGAGTCTTTCGAACGTTCGATGAACTTCAGGGCCTGTTCCGTATAGCGTGGGATGAGGGTGTCGAGAACGGCCGGTTCTTCCAGGGTCTCGAGGTTGTGCATCAAGGGCCGCGGACTCATGTCGTTGCTGTAAGGTATGCCGTAATACTCGTCGAAACCTCGACTGGTGGGCAGAAACGCAGGGAGGTGGCCCAGATGCCATTTGCCGACGCACATGGTCCCGTATCCTCTGGCCTTGAGCACCTGGGCGATCGTCATCTCGCCATCGGCGAGCCCGGTCGTGTCCCTTGGAAAAAGCACCCTCGGCACACCGACACGCGTCGGGTACCTTCCCGTGAGCAGCGCCGCCCGCGATGGCGAACATACCGGGTTGGCGGAATAGAACTGGGTAAACCTCATTCCCTCGGCGGCCATACGATCCAGGTTGGGAGTAGAAATGCTGGAGCCATAGCATCCGAGATCTCCGTAGCCGAGATCGTCGCAATAAATGAAAACGATGTTGGGCGGGGTGTGAGTTGCCTGCAGCAGAGGCGGGCAGAGCGCTGCCGCCGACATCTTCAGGAAATCTCTTCGATCGACGTTCCGTGTCAGCATGAGCCGGCTCCTCTCCTGGGCACCCATTCCAATGAGGACCTTCGAGATTCTTCGAGCCCTCGAGAAGTCTTCGATGTGCGTCCGCCTCCGACCGTCGCCCGCCTCGATGTCGCTGCGGTATGGTGTCCGGTCCAGTTGAGCCGGAGGCTGCGGCCGTCATTTGCCGCGCGGCGGTCAGAGTGCCCGGAATGTGCCGCCCCGTTCGTGCGGCCAATGTACACATGCACGTGCTAATTGACAATCAATAGGACCTTGTCGTCCGGCCGGCCCACCAGTCGGCCGTCCGATGCTTTGCGGTCGGCGCCTAGGCGCCGACCTTGCGCACCTGCCTGCCGGTCCAGCCAAACCCAGACAGCGGTGCCCAGGCACCGCACTCCATACTTTGGAGTGCGGCGGCTCGACGCCGCTTTGCGGTCGGCGCCTGGGCGCCGACCTTGCGCACCTGCCTGCCGGTTCAGCCAACGCCAGACAGCGGTGCCCAGGCACCGCACTCCATACTTTGGAGTGCGGCGGCTCGACGCCGCTTTGCGGTCGGCGCCTGGGCGCCGACCTTGCGCACCTGCCTGCCGGTTCAGCCAACGCCAGACACGGTGCCCAGGCACCGCACTCCATCGCATTTGTGGGGCGTTGGTGAGTGTCCTCGTCTTCACGCGCCTCCGCCGGCCGAGGGGTGTCTACTTCCTCAGGATCACGATTGTGTCCGAAACGGGGCGTTCCTTGCCGTCCGAGGGAGAGTTCACGACTCGAAAGAGGCCCCGCAGCCCCCCGCAACTCGTAGCGCAGCCCCGGGGATTCCGCCGGAGCCGCCGGCGCAAGGGTCAGGAGCAGGAGAGCGAAAACCGCGACAGCCCGGCGCATAAGTTTCACCACGGCCCGATTATAACCGCCGAAATGCCGCCGGACACCATTCGCACCCATTTTGCGTGGACATTGCGCCGGGGGCGCTTTAGGCTCGAATCATGGCCGATCCAGGTACGGATTCACGATGGGCGCCGGCCGACGACGGGGTTGACCCCGGACGCGTGCCGTTTCGCACCCTCTCCACAGGCGCACGCATGCCCGCGATCGGGCTGGGCACGTTCGGCTCCGACCGCATCTCCGCCGACGAGGTGGCCGCGGCCGTCCGGGGGGCGGCGGCAGTCGGGTACCGGCACTTCGATTGCGCTTCGGTCTACGGCAACGAACACCGGATCGGCGCGGCGTTGCATGACGTCATTTGCGGCGGCGTCCGCCGCGACCGACTCTGGATCACTTCGAAACTCTGGAACGACAGGCACGCCCCCGCCGACGTGATCCCCTCCTGCCTCGAGTCGCTGCGCGCCCTGCGGCTAGACTACCTGGACGTGTACCTCGTCCACTGGCCCTTCCCGAATTTCCACCCGGCGGGATGCGACGTGCGCACTCGGGCCGCCGACGCCAGGCCCTTCATCCCTGAAAACTTCATGGCGACCTGGCGGAAGATGGAAGAACTCGTGGACGGGGGCTTGGTCCGGCACATCGGGACGTCCAACATGACGATCCCGAAACTCAGGCTGCTGCTCCGCGACGCGCGCATCAGGCCGGCGATCAACGAAATGGAACTGCACCCGCACTTCCAGCAACCCGGGCTGTTCGAGTTTGTCCGCGCGCAGGGGATCGAACCGGTCGGCTACTGCCCCATCGGCTCGCCTGGACGCCCCGAGAGGGACCGGACACCCGAGGATACGGTGGATACCGAGGATCCCGTGATCGTCCGGATCGCGGAAAGGCACGGCGTCCATCCCGCCGCGGTCTGCCTCAAGTGGGCGACACAGCGGGGACAGACGCCGATCCCGTTCTCGACGAAACGCGACCACTATCTCGCGAACCTGCGCAGCGTCATCGGCGAGCCCCTGTCGGGCGAGGACATGGCCGCAATTGCCGGCATCGACAGGAACTGCCGGCTGATCAAAGGGCAGGTGTTCCTCTGGAGGCAGGGGCAGAACTGGGAAGATCTCTGGGACCTCAACGGAGAAATCACGCAATGACCACGACGATGAGAGGGGCGTACCTGCCGGGCGACGGCACGACCATGATGAAGGAAGTGCCCGTCCCCGAGCCCGGCCATGGCGAGGCGCTGCTGCGCATGAAGGCATCCACGATATGCGGCTCCGATATCCGGTGCATCTACCACGAGCACCTCGGCAAGGGCCCCGAAGGATACCAGGGCGTGATCGCCGGCCACGAGCCTTGCGGACAGATCGTGAAGACCGGGCCGGGCTGCCGGCGCTTCGGCGCCGGCGATCGTGTGATCGTCTATCACATCTCCGGCTGCGGCGTCTGTAACGACTGCCGGCGCGGCTACATGATCTCCTGCACGAGCGAGAAGTACCGGCGCGCTTACGGCTGGCAGCGCGACGGCGGCATGGCCGACTACCTCCTCGCCGAGGAGAAGGACCTCGTCTTCCTGCCCAACGAGCTGTCCTACGCCGACGGCGCGCAGGTCGCCTGCGGCTTCGGAACCGTCTACGAGGGGCTCGTCAAGATCGGGATCGGCGGCGACGACGCCGTGCTCGTGACGGGCCTCGGTCCCGTCGGACTCGCAACCGCCGCTCTCTGCCGCAAGCTCGGCTCGAACCGCATCATCGGAATCGAGCCTGTCGAAGAGCGCCGGAAACTGGCCGCCGGGCTGCGCCTCTGTGACGAGGTGCTCGCGCCCGCCGCAGACAACGTCGCCGAAGTGAAGCGGCTGACGGCGGGTCAGGGGGTCGAGCGCGCGATCGACTGCTCCGCCAACGACTCCGCGCGCGCCACCGCGATCCGGGCCACCCGCAAGTGGGGCAAAATCGTCTTTCTGGGGGAGGGGGGCAGCGTAGAATTCAATCCCTCGCCCGACATCATTCACGATCAGAAAACCATCTACGGTTCCTGGGTCACTTCGACGTGGCTCATGGAGGAACTCGTCGAGCGGCTCGTGCGCTGGAACCTTCACCCGGCGGACCTCGTCACCCACAGGTTTGAACTCGACCGGGTCGCCGACGCCTATGCGCTCATGGCGTCGGCCCGGTGCGGCAAGGTCGCGGTGTGCTTCGACGAAGAGCTGATATGAAGATCTCCGGGAGAGGCGGTTGCGGCGGGGATCCCGGCGATCGCCGGCGCAACGCGTCAGGCTAGCGTGTCCCCGTTGGAACGGCAGGGAGGAACGGCGCAATCCCCTCGGCCTCCCGCCGCAAACCTATCGTGAGCTTGTCCCTTGCGCCGATTGCAGCGTAGGCGTCTTCCGCGTACCCATATTCCGATCGGACCTCGCGCTTGAAGACCGGTGTCCCGAGCGGCGACCGAAGGCTCATCAGCGTCACTGGACGAGGCGCCAGCGACGCCACCAGGTCCGGAAGATCGTAGTGCCCGAGCACGCCCGGTATGACCGCATCGAAGATCTGCCGGTGAATGGGCGTGCGGGCGATGGCAGCGTAGGAAAGGAGGCCGCCGTCGATCGCGACGCCGGCGATGCGGTCATCCATCACCGCGGCATGCAGCAGGTCCACGGCGGCCAAGCCCTTTCCGAAGCCCAGGCACCCGCCTTCGTATAGCAGACCTCTCTCGCTCAACAAATCGATGCCGCGCAAAATGTCGTCCATGCGCACGCCCACCAGCGGCTTTCCGACCATGAGGGCCAGCCAGGCAGTCTTCGGGTGCCTGAGCCAGGGGCTGGAGTCGCCGGATGGCTCCGAATCCGTCTCCCCGATTCCCGACGGATCCACTGCCAGCACCGCGTAGCCGAGTTGCGCCAGTTCGTCGATCTCGCCGCCCGGCGCGGAGGCGGCCGACTTGCCGCGATCGTCCACATACAGGATGGCCTTGCGCCGGGACGGCCCCGCTTGCGGTTCGGCAAGCAGGGCTTCGACGGTGCGTCCCGAACCGGCCTCATAGTTGAGGTGTGTGAGCCGGTAGCCCTTTCGCTCCGTCTGCCCGAGTGTCTTCACAGCCAGCGGCCCGTGCGACGCTTCATAGCGTGTCAGGCGCGCAATCTCCTGCCTCAACTCCGTTCTCAAACGGTTCAGGTCCTGCGGTCCGGAAAGGTGCGGACGGGAGGGCGTGAGCTTCGACAGCCGTCGCATGTTCCACGTACTCGGGGTTTCCCCGCCCAGCGAGGTGGAGAGTTGCCCGGTCTGCGTGCAGAGCAGATCCTCCTCATATTCGGTCTGGAACGCCGGCTCGGGAGAGACCTCGCCAGTGCCGCCCTTCAACCAGCGGTTCATCCACGCATAAATGGCCTCGCGCTGCTTTTGCGTGGTGCCATGCGGCCCGGCGTCATACGCCGTTGAAATCCTGTCGGCGGCGCCCAACAGAGAGTAGACCCGCTGGCTCTCCTCGAAGGCTTTGCGCGACCCCGCGATGGGAAAAAAGTCTTCCGTGGTGGACGCAATGAGATACGGTTTGGGCGCGAAAGCCTCCACCAAATCGGCATGGTTCAGGCCGTTCTTGAGCTGGTCGGGGAACTGCTGCTCGGCGTCCTGAGGCCCCGTGCCTAGGAGCTGGTCTTCCCAATCGGTGATGTAGCAGGACGGCGCGGCGACCTGCAGCCGGTCGTCCAGCGCGGCCAGATATGCGGTAAGGGTGCCGCCGCCGGAACAACCCGATACGCCGATGCGCTTCGGGTCAACGTAGGGTAGGGCCTGCAAGACATCTATGCTCCGCATACCGTCCCACACCATGTAACGGGCGAGGCTCTCCCCTGCGAGCAGGCTCTGAATGCCCGCCATGTCGTGCTCCGCCGTGGGACCGCCGACGCGGGAATCGCCTAGCGCCGGATCATAATAGATCCGCCGCTCTCCCTGACCGGTGGGATCGTAAGTCAGGACCACAAAGCCGTTCTTCACCAGCCCCAAACCGAGGTTCTGGTAGAAGGCTCTCGCCTTCGCCGACAGGCTGTGACCCGTAGGCTGCAGGACCGCCGGATAGGGCGGCTGTCCGGTCTGCGGCACGTACAGATTCGCCGTCACATAGAATTGCGGCAGGCTTTCGTAGATGATCTTCTCGATACGGTAATCGCCGCGGTCGATAACACCGGTCTTTCGCAGGTTCAGAGGCGACCGCTCGCCGGGTAATCCGCCCATCATCGTCACGAGTTGCCGCCGCACTTCCGCTCGCCGCTTCTCAAACTGCTCGCGAGTCTGGATCCCGGAGATCAGGTCCTTTCTGGAGGAGAGCTGTTGCCGGGCGATCTTCTGCAGGTAGGACTGCAGCATCCCGCCGGGCGCCTCGTTCTGCGCCATCGCCCCTGCACAGAGCAGAGCCGCCGCCGCAGCCATGCGCGCCAGAGTCTTTATCGTGGACATAGGCTCCATCTTACCCGAGTATCATATACTGGTCGCCTTATGCGAAAGCTACCATATCTAATCATCCTGTTTGCGCTGCCCGCGGTGGCGGCCGATCATCGTCCGCTGCTGCCGCGTCCCCAGGAAGTCCGCTACACCGGCGGTTCGCTCGCCGTGCGCGGAGTTTCCATCCGGTTCGCTTCGCCCCCCGGCGCCGAGGACCTCTTCGCGGCGCAGCAGTTGTCCGCCGGGTTGTCCGTCACCGGCCAACCACGGATCGCCATACAGACCGCGGCGGCATCCGGACGCGCGATTGTACTTCACCGCACCGGCGAGAACGCGCCGCTCCCCGGGACGGAGGAAACGCCAGGGCCGGATTCGCGCGAGTCGTATTCCGTCAAGGTAACACCGCAGGGTGCCGAGATCCGCGCACGCTCTTCCGCGGGGATCTTCTACGGCGTCCAGACTCTTTTGCAGATGGTGGAGGTCACGGGCATCCAGGCAGTCTTACCCTCCGCCGAGGTACGGGACTGGCCGTCGCTGCCGTACCGCGGATTCATGATGGACGTCAGTCACGGGCAACGGTTGCGAGTGGAAGAGATCGAACGGCAGATCGATGCGCTGGCGCGCTTCAAAGCCAACCAGTATTACTTCTATTCGGAAGCCAGCGTAGAGTTGGACGGATACGCGCTCGTGAACCCGGACGGCCGGTACAGCCAGGAGGAGATGCGCCGCATCATCGGCTACGCGCGGCAGCGCCACGTGGACGTCGTGCCGTGCCTGGAACTCTATGGTCATCTGCATGATCTCTTCCGCGTGCAGCGCTTCTCCACGTTGGCGCTGCCGCGCTATGGCCGGGAGTTCGACCCGCGGAATCCGGGCGTGCTGGAAGTGCTGGACGACCTGGTCGATCAGACTACGAGGCTCTTTCCAAGTTCCTGGTACCACATCGGCTTCGACGAGCCTTGGGCGCTGGGGAAGATCGGGAAGGTGCCCGGCACCGACCCGTTCGCCACATATGTCGACATTCTCCGCCACGTAGCCGAACGGGCGCAAAAGAACCACAAGCGCGTACTGTTCTGGGCCGATGTTCTGAACGGAGCGCGCATTTTCTCCGAGCATCCCGACCTGGTCGGCAGACTGCCCAAAGGCACCATCGCCGTGGCGTGGGATTATGACGCCCGCCCCGACTTCACGGGGCACCTCGAGCCGCTGGCGCGGGCGAATATCCCGACCGTGGTGGCGCCGGGAATCTGGAACTGGAACGAAATATTCCCCGACTACCACCGGACTTTCAAGAACATCAACGGCCTGCTGGCCTCGGGAAGGAAATACGGCACCCTCGGCATGCTGAACACCGGTTGGGCCGACAGTGCCCAGACGATCTACCGCGTGTCCCTGCCGGGTCTGGCGCTGGGCGCGGTAGCGGGTTGGCAATCCGCCCCCGTCGACGCAGCCACCTTCTTTGCAGAGTACGCAGCCCAGGTTTATCCCGCCGCCGTGGCCGCCGAAGTCGCCCCAGCACTCGAGAACCTCTCCAGCGCCGAGGAAATCTTCATGAACGTGCTGGAAGGGCCGACGATCCATCGATTCTGGGCGGACCCGCTGGAACCAGGCCGGCTGAAGCGCAATGAGGAACACGAAGGAGAACTGATTCAGGCCCGATTGTTGGCCAACAGCGCCGAAGAGCGACTGCAGAAGGCATTGAAGCTCAAAGGAGACCCCGCCACGCTGCAGAGCCTGTTGCTCAGCGCGCGGATGTTCGACTACCTCGCGATGAAGAATCTCTACGCGGTGGAGTGGTCCAGGTACTTCCGGCTGTTGCAGGAGAATCCCGCTCCCGAGCTGGTGACCGTCTATGTCGAGATCACGATGGCCACCCAGGACCACGGCATGCTGGCGGACCTGATGGACACCATCACGGGACTGCGTGAGCGTTACCGCGAGGCCTGGCTCACGGAGAGCACTTCGTACCGCCTGGGCACGGCGCTGGCCCGTTGGGACGCCGAGTGCCAGCACTGGCGTTCAATGCAGGCGCGCATTCACGAGATGCTGGATGGCCGCAAGCCAGGCGCCCCATTCCCATCGATTGACGCGCTGCGGGGGACGGACCGAAAGTAACCCAACCAGATCAGTTGTTTACGAGAGATTTTGGCCTCTAAAAGGGGCTTATTCCGGTTTTTTGGGGCCCTTTTTCTCGATTAAGCCGGTGTGGTTCGCGTTTCTTCCTCAAATTCGCGTTCGGGAGAGATTCCGGCCGGGCCATCCGCGGGGGACTTTGATACACTCTGGTCCGCCCATGTCCATGATTTGACCAGGTCCCCAACTACCAATAAGCTGATCAATATGTGCAGGAACATCAAGGTCCTTTTCAACTTCGATCCGCCTGTGACCGACGAAGAGATACGCGCGGCTTCACTACAATTCGTGAGGAAGGTGAGCGGCTTCAACAAGCCATCGAAGGCGAACGAATCCGCATTCCTTGCAGCTGTTGCCGAGATCGCAGCGGTTTCGAAAAACCTGTTGAACTCGCTTGAGACAAGCGCCTCACCGAGGAACCGGGAAGAAGCGGCTGCCAAGGCACGAGCACGCGCCGCCAGGAAATTTCCCTCGTAACGGGTCTCTGGGTCGCTTCGTGTTTTTGCAGCTACTTGGTGAGATATGGTGGCTACCGATTACAAGCACTGGTGGAGGGGGGCGCGCGGTGAATGGTTTGTCGTCGCCCAGGTGGCCCTGATTGCTTTGGTGTTCCTGGGGCCCCGCACTTTGTTCGGTCAACCAGCGTGGTCGTTTCCCTTTGCGGCCTTGTGTCCGATCGCCGGCATCCTATTGATGGTCGCTGGGGGTGTCCTGCTTCTTGCCGGGCTCGTCAAGCTGGGTCGAGGCTTGACGCCGCTGCCCTATCCGAAGGAAGGCGCGCGTCTCGTCGAGACCGGGCCCTTCGCCTTCGTTCGCCATCCGATGTACAGCGGCGGGCTCGTTCTCGCCCTGGGCTGGGCGCTGTGCGTTCGAGGCTGACTCACCCTGGCGTATGTGGTGGTGTTGTTCCTCTTTCTCGACTGGAAGTCGAGGCGCGAAGAGCGGTGGTTGGCCGACACGTACCCCACTTACGTTAACTACCAGCGCCGCGTGCGCAGGCTTGTCCCGTTCATCTACTGACCAGTTGGGCACCGGGAGCGGGCGGCACAGCCGAAACATGGAGATCGACCAGATAGACTGCCGCAGGACGCGGCGACACTGCGGTGTGGCGAGCATCCGGGCAACCGCATCTGGGAACAAGACAGTTCTATTTGCGTACCAGACGGCCAACTGAGGCCGGATTGCGGAGAGTGTGGCATGGAGCACTACCGGTTTGAGGGGCTAAGCGCTCACCGCTTGCGCTCGGAAACAATGACGACCTGCATGTCACGGGCCAGCGTCGCGACCTTGTGGACCGTGCCCGTGCGCATTACATGCATTCGTCCGGCCGACTTCGTGCGTCCCATATAGATTTGCGTGACGCGCCGCTTGCGGGCAAAGTCGACAAGCGCTGGAGCAATGCTGCGCCCGTCAATAACCTGTGTATCAATCCTCAGGTTGCGGGCGAAATTGAGGTGTCGTTCCACGTCGACACGGGCACTTGAAGCGATCTTGTTCCATCTCAGATCCGGAAGGACATAGACGGCCAGGCAGTCGCCGCGCAGGTAATCCGCCACTCGCTTTCCACGGCGGATCAGCATGGCCGTGGAGGGTTTCTCGTCGAGGCAGATGAGGATCCGCTCGGTTTGCGCCTGGCCGCCATGAGCCTGGCCGCGGGTCGGCGGTACCCTCCCAGCCACACGGGTCACGCGCTGATGTGTCAGTCTGCCTTCTACCTCATGGGCGACATGCCGCAACGCGAGTTCCCTGAGCGAGCCGAGATTTTGTTCGGTGAAAAAATTCTGGAGTGCCTGTTCGGCCTTCTCCGGTCGGTAAATGGCTCCGCGCTCCAGGCGGTTTCGCAAGGCCTGGGGAGTCACATCGACCAGAATCACCTCGCTCGCCTCGTCCACAACCCAATCTGGAAGCGTTTCGCGCACCCGAATGCCGGTAATCTGATACACCTGATCATTGAAGCTCTCCAGGTGTTGAACGTTCAGGGTGCTGAACACGCTGATGCCGGCTTCGAGAAGAAGGAGGACGTCCTCCCATCGTTTTGCCCGGTCCGAACCGGGAACGTTGGTGTGAGCGAGCTCATCCACGAGGCAGATTGCCGGTTTTCGCCGGACGATTGCATCGGCGTCCATCTCTTCGAAGGTCGCCCCGCGATAGACGACCTGCCGGCGGGGAACAATTTCGAGCCCATCGACCTTGGCAATGGTGTCCGCCCGCCCGTGCGGCTCGAAGTAACCGACGACGACGTCGACACCCTGGCGCCGCAGGACGTGGGCGTCCTCCAGCATCTGGTATGTCTTTCCTACTCCCGCTGCATACCCGAGGTATATTTTGAGCGTGCCCTTGGTAGGTGCAGATGCGGTGCTCATGGGGACACCGCGTGAGGAAATATCCTGACGTCCATTCCCTCGGCTGCCTGAATCAGTCTATCCAGATTGCTGCGGGTGAGAACCTCGCGCCAGCCACTCGAAATGCTGTGCCCGACGAAGATCTGTGTCACGCCGTTCGCGCGCGCAAATTCGACAATCGCAGCGACGGAGTTCTTTGCGTCGCGGTAATGCACCTCCGCCCCAAGGTTCCGTGCCATCCTGATGTTGTTCTGGATCGCCGTCTCGGCCTCGCCGCTCAGATTTTTCTGTCGCACATAGAGCGCCAGCAGATCGCAATGGAACCGGTCTGCATTACGCCTGCCGCTCTCCAGCATCTTCCGGGCGTTGCTCCGCGGCGTCATACAGACGAGGATGCGCTCCTGGCTCCCGAACAACATCTCGATACCATTCGCCTGCAGATAACGCTGCAGCTGGTCATCGACTACCTCGGCCGTAAGCAGAAGAGCCAGTTCGCGCAATTCCGAAAGGCGGCGGGTGTCACCCGGGCTTTTAGATGATGTGCGCTGTCTTAGATCTTCGGGAGCGGCATCCACCACCTCGATTTCGTCGGCGGTGCGAATGAAGTGCTCTGGAACAGAATTCGCAGCTCGCTTGCCGGTGATCTTCTGTACGGCATCCATCTGCTCCGCGACGTGCTGCAGGTTGAGAGCCGTGACTACGGATATCCCCCTGTCCGCGAGCTCCCGGACATCCTGCCAGCGCTGCCGGTTCCGACATCCTGGTGGGTTGTCATAGGCAAGTCCATCCACCAGGCACACCTGCGGGTGCCTCTCCAGGATGCGTTCGACGTCGAGGACGTCGTGGATCTTCCCTTCGAAGGGAACGGCCAATGGGGGAATGATATCCAGCCGTTTGAGCAACTGCTCCAGATCAGGGCTGCGCTGGGGCTGCACTGCGGCGACAACCACATCCTCGCCGCGCATCTTACGCCTCCGGCCCTCGTCAAACATCCGGTACGATTTGCCGACATTGGATGCGTAGCCCAGGAAAATCTTCAGGCGCCCTAGGGGCTTAAGTCCTTCGGCAGCCTGTACGCGGCGCAGAAGCTCCTCTGGATCAGGGCGTCCATCCGCAATCGAAGGCATAGAAAATCCCGGCATTAGATCAGATTGCTTATTTCCTACAATGCGCTTTGCCGCGTACGCTTTCGCGATGATTAAATGGTAGCCTGCCGTTGGTCTCCGGACCCGATCACAATTTAATGAGCAAGGCGATCGTGAACCTTCTTTCGTATTTCCGGAGATCCGGTGAAAAACCGGGCACGAACGAACCCGGGGAGCCAGTATTCCCACCCGGCGGCGTCACACCCCTGGGGCCGGAAAAGTACGGCACATTTGACGCTCTGTGATTGTACTCGAAACGGAACGTCGAAAACTGCCTGGGCATGAGCATTCCAGTGGTTGGCCGCGGAATGCTGCCGCGGCCGTCCTCCTCCCATTTTCAATCAGTTGTATGCCCGGTGGACGTTAGCTGTTTTAGCTCGTAAGCCTTCTATTGCCGCGGAAAGTGCCGGTCCAGAGCCATATTCAGGTTGAGGACATTGACGCGAGGTTCGCCGAGCCAGCCGAAATCCCGGCCTTGGGTCGACTCTGTGATCATCCGGTTAACTTGATCGGAGGAGACGCCGCGGGCCCTCGCCACGCGGGGCGCCTGTGCGAACGCCGAAGCGGGACTGATGTGCGGGTCGAGACCGCTGGACGACGCTGTCACGAGGTCGGCGGGCAAGGGGCTGGTGAAATCCGGGTTTTCTTTCCGGAACTCTTCGACTGCGGCCGCGACGCGGTCTGCCAGTTTCTTGCTTGTCGCACCGTAGTTTGAGCCGGTCGAGGCTGATGCGTCATAGCCATCCGGCCCCGCGGCCGACGGACGCGCGTGGAAGTACTCCGGTCTTGTGAACGGCTGTCCGATGAGGCGGGATCCCAAAACAGAGCCAGCCCTCACGATGAGGCTGCCGTTAGCCTGCGCCGGGAAAATCAGCTGGCAAAGGGCGGTAACCAGTCCCGGATAGACCAGACCGGTGAGGATTGTCAGGACAACTGTGATGCGGAGTCCGGGCATCAGATGTTTCAGCATTCTCTCACCTCAAGCCAATCCCAGTGCGTAAACGATCCGATCGATCATCCAGATGCCGGGAAATGGCGCGACAATCCCACCGATGCCGTAGACCAGCAAGTTCCAGCGCAGCAGGCTGGCGGCGTCGAGCGGGCGATATTTCACTCCACGGAGGGCGAGCGGCACGAGTGCGATGATGATCAGGGCGTTGAAGACTACGGCCGACAGCACGGCGCTTTGGGGCGTGTGCAGCCCCATGATGTTGAGCTTGCCGAGCGCCGGGTATGTCGCCATGAACATTGCCGGGATGATGGCAAAATACTTCGCCACGTCATTCGCGATCGAAAACGTGGTCAGCGCTCCGCGGGTGATCAGCAGCTGTTTGCCGATCGCGACGATCTCAATCAGCTTGGTGGGGTTGCTGTCCAGATCCACCATGTTGCCGGCTTCCTTCGCGGCCATGGTGCCGGTGTTCATGGCCACGCCGACATCGGCCTGCGCGAGCGCCGGCGCGTCGTTGGTGCCGTCGCCGGTCATCGCGACGAGACGGCCCGCCGCCTGCTCCTTTTTGATGTACTCCAGCTTGTCTTTGGGTGTTGCCTGGGCCAGGAAGTCGTCCACACCGGCTTCGGCTGCAATTGCCGCGGCGGTCAGGGGATTGTCCCCGGTGATCATTACGCTGCGTATTCCCATGCGGCGCAGCTGGGCAATACGATCTTTCATTCCACCCTTCACGATGTCCTTCAGGTGGATGATGCCGAGCAGGCGGTCGTCGTCGGCCACCGCAAGTGGCGTACCGCCGTTCCGCGCAATACGGTCGCTCATCTCCCGCACGTATCCGGGAACTACCCCACCTCGTTCTGCAACGAATTTGCTGATCGCGTCTACAGCCCCTTTGCGCAACTGGCGTCCCTGGAAATCCACGCCGCTCATCCGCGTGTAAGCAGAGAAGGGGATGAACATGGCCTCGTGCTCGGCTATGTGACGCCCTCGCAACCGGTACTTCTGTTTTGCGAGTATGACGATGGACCGCCCCTCCGGGGTCTCGTCGGCCAGGCTGGACAATTGGGCGGCATCAGCCAGCTCCTGGTCGTTCACTCCATTGATGGGGAGGAATTCCACCGCCTGGCGATTGCCCAGGGTGATCGTGCCGGTTTTGTCCAGCAGCAGCGAATTGACATCGCCCGCTGCCTCCACCGCTTTTCCGCTCATCGCCAGCACGTTGTGCTGCATGACGCGATCCATCCCTGCAATGCCGATGGCTGACAGCAAGCCCCCGATGGTAGTGGGAATCAGGCAAACCAGCAACGACACGAGCACAGCAACGCTCGGGACCGTTCCCGATCCGACGGCGACAACGCTGTATTGGGCCAAAGGCTGCAATGTCACCACCGCCAGCAGGAATATGAGAGTCAAACCGGCGATAAGGATGTTCAACGCGATCTCGTTCGGGGTCTTCTGGCGCTCCGCGCCCTCCACCAGGGCAATCATGCGGTCGAGGAAGGTTTCGCCAGGATTGGACGTGATCCGGATCTTGATGTGGTCCGAGAGCACCTTGGTGCCGCCGGTCACGGCACTGCGATCCCCCCCGGACTCGCGAATCACCGGCGCGCTTTCACCTGTGATCACCGACTCGTCGACGGTGGCGATGCCCTCGATCACCTCCCCATCCCCAGGGATCAAATCGCCCGCGTCACAGAGCACAGTGTCGCCCGAGCGCAACTCCGAAGCGGGAACGTGTTCGACCTTGTCCCCCGAAATTAGTCGCTTTGCCAGTGCACCTGTTTTGGTCTTGCGCAGCGAATCGGCCTGAGCCTTTCCACGCGCTTCCGCCATGGCTTCCGCGAAGTTGGCGAACAGAACGGTGAACCAGAGCCACGACACAATCTGCGCCGAGAACCCGATGCCAGGGGCACCGATGAAGACATCGCGGATCAGGAAGACTGTGGTGAGTGTCGCACCCGCTTCCACGACAAACATCACGGGGTTTGCCATCAACGTGATGGGATTCAGCTTTACAAACGACGCGAGCGCCGCCCTCCTGACGATTTCCGGATCAAACAACGGGCGGGCCCGAACGAGCTTCTTCGGAAGCAGCGACGTGGAATCGCCTTGAGGAGTATGCTGTGGCGCCTGTGGGGGTGCCGTTATTGTGGACATCGTCATAACTCCCGTTGCCAAATCAAAACAGCTGGCCGCTTTGCATCAGAAAGTGCTCCACAATCGGTCCCAGCGAAAGCGCGGGGAAGAAGGTCAGGGCGCCGACAATGATCACCGTGCCCACCAGTAGCCCGACGAAGAGGGGGCCGTGGGTGGGGAATGTGCCGCTGGTTGCCGGTACGCTCTTCTTTGTAACCAGGCTGCCGGCGACGGCCAGCATCGGAATGATGATGAGAAAACGGCCGATCAACATCGCCAGGCCGATGGTCAGGTTGTACCAGGGAGTATTGGCATTGATGCCTCCGAATGCGCTGCCGTTGTTTCCCGTTCCGCTCGAGTAGGCATACATGATTTCCGAGAGGCCATGGGGCCCCCCGTTGCTGGTATTGGCGATACCCGCTCCAGGCGGATTCCAGTAACCGTCCTTCTGGAACTCGATGCCGGCGCTGATCGCCGTGAAGACCAGAACACTGGCCGCGCAGGCAATCAGGGCCATCATCGCCATTTTTACTTCCTTGCTTTCTATTTTCTTACCCAGATACTCCGGCGTGCGGCCGACCATGAGGCCGGCGACGAACACCGCGATGATCACGAATAGCAATACCCCGTAGAGGCCGGCGCCTACGCCGCCGAAGATGACTTCCGCAGTCTGGATGTTGAATAGAGGCACGAGACCGCCGATCGGTGTGTAGCTGTCGTGCATGCTGTTGACGCTGCCGTTGCTGGCGTCGGTCGTCGCCACAGCCCAAAGCACCGAGCTGGCGATGCCATAGCGAACTTCCTTCCCTTCCATATTCCCACCGGATTGAGTGGCCGTCGGCTGGATTTGGATGCCCAGCTTGGCAAGGATCGGGTTGCCGGCTTGTTCGGCTGAGTAGCAGACGAAAGCCCCGATAAAAAACAACAGGCTCATCGCGGCAAACAACGCCCAGCCTTGCCTTGTGTCCTTAACCATCCTGCCGAAGGTATAGGTCAGCGCCGCAGGGATCAGAAGAATAAAGAGAGCCTCCACAAAGTTCGAAAGCGGCGTCGGGTTTTCGAAAGGATGCGACGAATTCGTATTGAAGACCCCCCCACCGTTAGTACCCAACTGCTTAATGGCAATCTGGGATGCCGCCGGCCCCTGGCCGATCACCTGGGTCTTGCCTTCCAGTGTGGTGGCGGTCGTGTACGACTGGAAATTCTGAATCACCCCTTGCGAGCACAGAAAAAGCGCACCGATCAGTGAGAGCGGCAGCAGGATGTAGAGGGTCCCTCGAGTGAGATCCACCCAGAAATTGCCGATAGTGCTCTGCTGGCGGCGTGCAAATCCCCGTACGACGGCGATCGCGATGGCCATTCCCGCTGCCGCCGATACGAAGTTCTGAACGGTGAGGGCAGTCATCTGGACGAAATAGCTCAATGTTGTCTCGCCGCCATACGACTGCCAGTTTGTGTTGGTCATGAAGCTGACGGCGGTGTTGAATGAGACATCCGCCGTCGTCTGCTGGGCCGTAAAGCCCTGCGGATTCAGAGGCAGGAATCCCTGAAGTCGCTGGATGACATACACAAAGATGAATGAGAACAGACTGAACGAGAGCAGGGCTGCCGTGTATTGCATCCACCGTTGCTCCACTTCTTCGTCGACGCCACAGATCCGGTATAGGACGCGCTCCAGCGGGCCGAGGATCGGATGCAGAAATGTCCTCTCTCCTTCGTAAACTCGCGCCATGAAGCCGCCGAGCGGCTTCGTAAGCGCGAGGAGCACGAGAAAGTAGCCTAGAATCTGAACTATACCTGTGGCAGTCATGGCCGATCCTCAGAACTGTTCCGGACGGAGCAGCGCATACATCAGATAGACGAACAATCCGAGACAGACGACGCCCGCAATGATGTAGTCCATGAACTTGTCACCTATAGCTTGTCGCAGGCTTTGGTGAAGGCCCAGCAGGCAAGGAGAAACATACAGCCCACCGCGATATAGAACAGATCGAACATCCGAATTGCTCCTTTATCGGGAAGGTGCCCTCATGACCTGGGCGCAACTTGCGCGCCCGACATTTCTCCTCTGTTGTCCACCGTCCCCGGGTTGGCAATTGGCAGGGGAGCCGCTGCGTTGCTCGACAGAATCCACTTCTCCTGCCGCAGCCTGAAAAGCAGCACGCGGTGGCCATCTTTGACCAGCGTCCGGGCGAGTCTGTCCTCTGCGGTCCTCCACCAGCGTCGCCTGGCTGCGATGACGACGATTGAACCGGGAGGGATGGACTTGCGGAATGCCGACATCCTGTCCCGGGCAAAGATCAACAGGATGGATAACGGAACGGTGCTCGAACTCGCGAGGTTTTTGAGATGCTGCAGGAGAAATTCTCTCGGAACCGCCGGCCTGCCCAGGGGGAGCGGGTACGGGACGGTGTGGATAGCCATCAAGACGGGTTCCGCGCGGAGCTCGCCAACAAGCTCCCCGACAGCTTTCAAGGCTGCCCGCGTCAGGTCTGGGGTCGTGTAGGGGATAACAACTTTGATTGAATTCTGGACTGTGGGCTCCGGCGATCCATGATCCAGTACGTCCTCGGCGCTTTTCATGTGCTTGGTCTCCTCAGCACCGAGGAGAGAATACAGGGCGGGTCGTAAAGAAGTCGTTAACGAAGCCTTGAGATTTTGTTATCGGCTTTCACCGGCGGCAAAGCGGTATCCGACCCAGGGCTCGGTCAGGATGTATCTGGGCTTGGCGGGATTTGGCTCGAGTTTCTTTCTCAGGTGATTGATGAACACTCGGAGGTAATCGCTCTCGTCCCCGTAGTCGGGTCCCCAGACAGCCTGGAGGATCTGGCGGTGCGGAACGGGCTTCCCCTGCTGGGAGACGAGGTATCGCAAAAGCTGAAACTCCTTGGGCGTGAGGCGCACGAGGCGCGATCCGACGCGGATTCTGCGGGTTTCGAAGTCGATTTCGAGATCCTCCGATACGAACGTGCGTGGTCCGCTTTCCGGGGAAGTGGGCGCCCTTCTGAGGGCGGCGCGGATGCGTGCCAGCAGTTCGTTCATGCCGAACGGTTTGCTCACGTAATCATCGGCTCCGGCATCGAGAGCTTCGACCTTCTCACTTTCGGTGTTGCGGACCGTGAGAATGATGATCGGCACTTCAGAGGCGAAGCGAATCTCGCGGCAGGCTTGCAGACCTCCGATTCCGGGCATATTCAGGTCCATGATGATCAGGTCGGGCATATACTCTCTGAATCTCTCCTGCGCTTCTTCGCCCGAACGAGCGTCCATGACCTGATAACCGCTCCCTGTCAGCGTGGTCCGAAGCATGCGGCGAATTTGAGGTTCATCGTCGACGACCAGGATTTTTGCGGCGCTCATGGCATGCTTTCCGATTTGGAGGCGGGAAGCGAAAACGTGAACACGGAGCCGGCTCCCG
This sequence comes from uncultured Acidobacteriota bacterium, assembly GCA_963773605.1. Lineage (GTDB taxonomy): Bacteria > Acidobacteriota > UBA6911 > UBA6911 > UBA6911 > CAVZBT01. The sequence continues at coordinate 198,999 of CAVZBT010000010.1, read as the reverse complement.
GCTGGCTTTCGACCCAGATTCTGCCGCCGTGCGCTTCCACTATCCCCTTAGCAATCGATAATCCTAGTCCCGTTCCGGGTACTTCATTACGCCAATCCTTTCCTCGGAAGAACTTTTCGAAGACCCGGACCTGTTCCTGCTCGTCAATTCCGAGTCCGCGGTCTGCCACGTGAACTACGATCTTGTCACCCTTGAACTCGGCGGAGACCACGATAGGGGAACCGGGCGGCGAATATTTCATCGCGTTGTCGAGCAATTGCTTGATGGCCTGCTGGACAAAATCGGCATCGATCTCCGCCGCCGGTAAATCCGCCGGAACCTCCATCCGGACGTCTCTTTCCTTCAAGGAGACTTCGAGTTCCTTCAAAGCTCCGAAAACAACATCGGCAACTCGGTGTGGATGCCTCTCGGGATGCAGTTTGCCTGACTCAATTCGTGCCATTTCAATGACCTCGACAACGAGGCGGTTGAGGCGGTCGGTTTCCTCATTGGCGAGGGCCAACAACTCCTCTTCCTCAGGCTCGTGCTTCTTGCTCAGGAGATGCGTCAGCGCCCCCTTGATCGATGTCAGTGGTGTCTTGAAGTCGTGCGCCAGGGCGTCGAGCAGCGCCGACTTGAGTACCTCGCTCTTGCGAGCCGCTTCCAGATGGCTGGTTTCTTCCAGGGATCGGGCTCTTTCCACGCCAATTGCGACGAGGTAGGCGACAGCATTGAGAGCCGCGCTCGACATGGTGCGCCCTGCGAATCCGAGGCTGCCCAGGGTCTGTCCGCCCAGTCGAACTGGCACGGTGGCGATTTGCTGATGCAGGAATATTTCCGGCTCTCGATGGTCTGCAACATCGCGCAGGTTCGTGTCCGAAAGTGCAGGGGCGTCCGGACCCAGCCGGAAAAATGCATCCTCCTTTCTGAGATACAGGGCCGCACTGGGGATGTCGAAAATCTGCATGAGCCGATTTACCGTTTCCCGAGCGGTCGGATCGACTCCGCTGCTGAGCAGCATGGATTGTCCCAGGGCGTAGAGCCGCTCCGTTTCGAGGCGCCGCTCAACCGCCTCGGCCGTTCGGCGTTTAGCTCGCGCCGAGAGCTGGCTCGCGGTTACGGCAGTGACGAAGAATGCGATCAGGGCGATCCAGTTTTCAGGATCTGAAATCGTTAGAGTGCGAACCGGCGGCAGAAAGAAATAGTTGAACTCCAATACCGATAAAATCGAAGCAAAAAGCGCATCGACCAGGCCCCACGCAGTCGCAATGGCCAGGACAACGAGGAGAAAGCTCAGTGCCACAGTGGTGGCATTGACTTGCACCACGAAATGATAGATCAGGCTGACCGCAACAGTTAAAGCAGCAGATGCCAGAAGCCGGGCCGTCCATCGGAAAGCCGAATCGAGGGTCATGGAGCTGCTCCGATCTGCCGGATCTGTCTGGCCGTGGGTCCATCATCCGGAGTATCAGTATAAGGCAGTCTTCATGCTCCAGTCCCGTTTCAGTCGCCCCGCACCAGTATTTCACTCCCAGCGCAAAGCCTGGATCGGGTCGACACTCGAGGCGCGCCGCGCGGGCAGATAGCTCGCCAGGAGGGCAACCGTGCCAAGTACCGCACCCACGGCCGCAAAAGTCAGCGGATCGACCGGGCTGATCCCAAACAGCAGGGCGGACATCAACCTCGTCAGGGCAACCGCCGCTCCAAGCCCGACCGCAACCCCGGTGCAGGTAAGGAGCAGGCCGTGGCGGATGAACAGGCCGTGCACATCAGCACCTGCGCATCGATCGAAATCTCGCTGAGTCGCGGGAGGTTCCCCGGACCTTTGGCGACGAGGAGTTACGCCGAGATTCGCGAGCACCAGGCCGAGGGCGCCGCCACGATACCGAGCGACACGCTCTCAAAAAGCACTTCCTGTGCGTTCCGGCCCCAGCGTATACGAATCCGCCGGAAGGATAGTTCGCAGCAATCACTTGCGCGAACGCCGAAATGCCGCGCAAGTCCACTATTGGCAAGCACTTTGCCGGGCATAACGAGGACATAGTACTGCCGTTCGTGATTACGGTAACGTAGTTTCTGGACGCGGGAACACGCCGACGCACGCGGCCCTTCTCACCGGACTATTTACCTGCTCCCGTCCGGTACGCCGACTCACGCCGACGGTCGCTGACCCCGCGCCCCGAGGGCCCCCGGGCATCCCCGGGGCAGTGCCGCCTGTTCAGGTTATCGTCCGCCGTGCTATGATCCGCATAGATTCCCCCCGTCAAGTCCGAACCCCCACGATCCTGGAGAAGCTATGAGCATGCGAGCCGGATTCCTCCTTGTGCTGGTCATGAGCGTTTTCCCTGCCTGCGCACCGCGCGAGAGCGCTCCGCCTCCTCCACCCGCAGTCACGCAGTACTCGGTTGCGGATTTCTATAAGAACACGGAATACGGGGGAGCAGCTTTCTCTGCCGACGCGAAAACGATCCTGGTCTCGTCGAATCGCTCTGGCATCTGGAATGCCTATGCGATTCCGGTGGCTGGAGGCGAACCCGAGCCGCTGACCCGCTCGACGACCGACTCCATTGTTGCGGCAACGTATTTCCCGAACGACGATCGTATCCTCTATACAAGCGACCAGGGTGGAAACGAACTAAGCCATCTGTATGTGCGCAACATCGACGGCACGACCAAGGATCTCACACCCGGTCAGAAGCTGAACGCGAGCTTCTTCGGCTGGGCGCATGACGACAAGTCATTTCTCGTGCAGTCGAATGAGCGCGACAAGCGCTTCTTCGATTTGTACGAGTATGCCACCGACGGCTACGGGCGCACCCTCTTCTACCGCAATGTGGACGGGTTTGACGCCGCCGCTGTGTCGCGGGACAAGCGGTACGTGGCCCTGACAAAGGCCCGAACGACCAATGACTCCGATATCTGGCTGCTCGACCGCAAGACCGGCGTTAAAAAGAACATTACCGCCCACCAGGGGAACGTCAGCAACACGCCGGCCGATTTCTCGCCGGACGGCACGAAGCTTCTCTTTATCTCGGATGAAGGTCGCGAATTCAAATCGGTGCGCAGCCACGACATAGCTACCGGGGAAAAGAAAGTCGTGCTCGAACCGCGCTGGGACGTCTGGGCGGCCGGTTACTCGAAGAGCGGCAAATATCTCGTTGTCTGGATCAACGAGGACGCTGCCGGGACCTCGCGGCTGTACGATGCGGCGACGATGCAGGAGGTGAGACTTTCTGAAATGCCTCGGGGCGTGGTCCGCGGACTCACTCTATCACGCGATGACGCTTTGATGGCGTTCTATGCGAGCGATGGCTCCGTTCCCCGCGATCTGTATGCGGGGCCGGTGAGCGGTACACCGGTACGCCTGACCAACGCACTGAACCCGGCAATTAAACACGAGGATCTCGTTGTCCCGCAGCGGGTGCGCTTCAAGTCGTACGACAGCCTGGAAATTCCTGGACTGCTATACAGGCCGCATCAGGCCACTAACTCGGCCAAGGCGCCCGCGCTGGTTCTGGTCCACGGCGGCCCCGGTGGACAGGCCCAGGTTGGCTATTTCTCGCTCACCCAGGCACTGGTAAATCACGGCTACGTCGTCTTTGACATCAATAACCGCGGCAGCACGGGCTATGGCAAGACATTCTATGCTATGGACGATCGGAAGCACGGCGAGGCAGATCTGGGTGACGTCGTCGCGAGCAAGCGGATGCTCGCTGAGACAGGTTACGTGGACCCGGCGAAGATTGGCATCATAGGCGGAAGCTACGGCGGCTACATGGTCCTGGCAGCCCTGACGCTCCAGCCCGACGCGTTCAGGGTAGGCGTGGATCTCTTTGGCATCTCCAACTGGGTGCGGACGTTGGAAAACATCCCGCCCTGGTGGGAATCGTTCAAGGAAGCCCTGTACGCAGAAATGGGAGACCCCAAGAAGGACAGCGAGCGGCTGCGGCGGATCTCACCGCTCTTCAATGCTTCGAAGATCAAGGCTCCCTTGATGGTCTTGCAGGGTGCAAACGATCCGCGGGTTCTCAAGGTCGAGTCGGACGAGATTGTCGAGGCGGCGAAAAAGAACGGCGTCTCGACCGAGTACATCGTCTTTCCGGACGAGGGACACGGATTTGTCAAAAAGGAAAACGAAATACGGGGCTACACGGCGATCCTGGGATTTCTTGACAAGCACTTGAAGGGAGGACCGGGGTCCTAGCCAGAAGGTTTGAGAGCTGCTGTTCCAGGAGGGCGGGAGGGACCGGGACATGCGCCTTGCCCTTCCTGTCGCCTGCGAAGATACAGCTGAGACCGCCGATCGATTTTCCCTTCAAGTCGACTGCGGGGACGCTGCTTGGAGCGGTTCCAGCAGTTCGAACGCAGGGCGGCACATCCTTTCCCGGAGAGCGGCGCTCGCCAGCGATTTGCGAAACGCAAATGAAGCAGCCCCTTTCAGCCTGATATCATGCCCCAGCCTGCTCACCCGGATATCGAGGTTTTCCACAAAACCCGGCAGCGAGTGTGCTTCTATCTCACTGCGGATTCGGGACAGGAAGATATCCTCTGCGTTCACCAGATCATCGCCGAGGATGATCAGTTCGGGGTTGAGAAAGTTGACGATGTAGGAAAGGGCCAGTCCCAGGTACTTGCTGGCCCGGGCTATGACCTCGGCCGCAATCGGATCACCTTGCCTGAACCTGTTGAAGACGTCGATGACCCTGAATCCCGAGTGCAGCCTGGGTTCCAATCCGGATCTTTCAAGGAACTGGCGGACCAGGTTTGGACTCGACACTATCGCCTCGAGGCAGCCGGTTTTCCCGCACCGGCATTGATCGGATGCCGCAGGGTCAATTCGGATGTGCCCCAACTCCCCGGCCATCAGGTCACGACCGCCCACAAACCGGCCATTGCTGAAAATACCGACTCCGACGCCGTACCCCACCGTGACGAACACAAAATTCCGCACATTCTGGCCGAGTCCCAACCACCGTTCCGCCAAGATCGCACAGCGGGTGGAGTGGTCCAGAAACACCGGCAGATCGAAACTCTTCTCCACTTCCGCCGCAAGAGGTACGTCGTGCCAGCCGAGATTAAATGCAGTGACTCCCCCTCCTTTGTGCCAGATCCCAGGGCAGCTCATGCCAATGGCCAGGAGGCGGGATTTCTGAGCTTCTGTAAGGCCGCGCAGAACCATGCGGATGCCTTCGACGATCTGCTTCACCTCCAGCGTGCGGCCCAACACAATGTCCTCCTCCCAGCGATACCGGATGTCTCCGACAAAATTCGTAACAGCAAAACTGGTGCGGGTACCTTCCAGGTCGGCAACGACGAAGTAGCCGGCCTCGGCATTTAGCGTCAGCACATCGCGGCGACGCCCGGCCTTGGACTGCAACTCGCCGATTTTCAGTATGGTGCCGCGATCCAGCAAATGACTGAGCGCGTGACTGACACTGGCCGGATTCAGCCGGGTTGCCTGCACGATCTGGGCACGGGTGACCGTTCGCCGCTGGTGCATGACGTCCAGCACATTCTGCAACCACTGCTCCGCGATCTTGGGCATGGGTTCCTCCAGAGCCTCACAAACCTGCTATCTTGCTGCTTCGCGGGTGTTTAGACCTGCCCGGATGAGTTTACCCACTAAAAATACCATGATTTGCGAGCGCATTCACCCGGAGCCTGCCGGCCCAGCCGAGCATCCAGGCTATCAGCTGAAATGGCCTACTCCCGCTGCGGACCATTCAGCGACAGTCCAGCCAAATGGCGATTGAAGGGTAGGCGTAGATAGATTATCTTACAAAATATCAGGGACAATTGCGAAAACAAAGCGACGCCGTTGGTTTCCTTCAAGGCAGCGAGATGCGGCTGGAGTGCCGCATGGCGTTGGCCGCAAGGAGATGTAAATGCTGAAACTACGCATGTTATCGGCGCTATTCTGCGGCCTCTTCCTGCAGGGGCAGGCTGACTGCGAGCAGCAATCAGGAGGCGCCATTCCGGCGAAGGATGACGTCGTCTGCATTTCCGGGGAATCGGCCCTTGAGAAACATGCCACAGATGAACTTGTAAAATATGCTCAAAGCATAACTGGGAAGGCACCGCAGCGGCGTCCTGCAGCCATGCCGGGCAACGCCGGCGTGGTGGTGTCAATAGGCCGGAATTCCCTTTCGGATTCCCTTGCCGAGAAGGGACTTGTCGCACTCCCGGTCGATGCCGGTAACGAGGGGTTCGTCGTCCAGTCCGCCCGTTTCGCAGGGCGGAAATACCTCGTCCTCTGGGGCTGCAGCCCGAAGGCAACCCTTTATGCCGTGTACCGCTACCTGGAGATTGCCTGCCATGTAGGTTTTTTTGGTGATGGCGAAAATGTACCAAGGATGACCTCGCTCCCGGTCGACGGTGTCCGGATCAGCGAACGCCCTCGGTTCCCCGTCCGAGAGTACATGATGGACTGCGAGTACACCTCGTACTGGTGGGACTGGAGCGAATGGAGAAAGGAGGTCGACTGGTCGGCGAAACACAGGTTCAACCTTCTCTCGTCGAACTTCGATTTCACGGCGACCTGGAGGAAAGTCTGGGAGAGTTTCGGCGTGCGGGTCCCGGCAGCCAGCCTGTCCGGTCCGCCATTCCATCCCTGGGCGGGCTGGCACAAGTGGGATATCCGCCCGCCGTACCCCGAGTCTTTCCAGGAATTTCAGGCCGACCTCTGCAAGAAATTCGTCGACTACGGCAGGAGCCTCGGGATCAGGGTGGCACCCGACTACCGCGGCTTTCTCGGCCAGGTGCCGCGGGAATTCTACGAGGCGTATCGCAACAAGGCGCGCTTCATCGACGTGAGCTGGGTGGATTTCGAGCCTCCCGGCAAGTTTATCCACCCGACCGATCCTCTATACACGCAGCTCTGGCGAGCCTACCTCAAGGAATACATCGCTCGTTTCGGTACCGACCATTTCTACTCGGGCATGACCTTCTCCGAAATGGTTCCCGGCAAGACCCCCGACGACAAGGAGACGATTAAAAGGGCCAACGCTCAACGCGCCTCGGAAGTCATACGTTCGGTCGACCCGGACGGCATCGTGTTCAGTTCATCGTGGACCTGGCTGGACAAGCGGTTGTGGCCCAAGGAATCGGTCAAAGCCTACCTGGATACATTCCCCGGCGACAGCATCCAGATCTGGGAGCAGTGGAACGACCAGGGCGCGAGCCTCGGCACAACCCCGATGTACAACGACCTGGATTACTACTTCGGTAAGCCGTGGCTGCTGGGTTTCCTGTTTTCTTATGGTGGAAACACGACAGTCCACGGTGATCTGAACGGTTTGATACGCCGCGTTCAGGAGGTGGCGCAGGATCCTAAGGCCTCGCGGTGCGAGGGGATAAGTCTTCAGCCGGAGGCACTGAGGCACAACCACATCTGGTTTGACCTCCTCTCACGGCTGGCATGGAATCCCGAAAACATCCGGCTCGACAGTTTTCTCGCCGACTATGCCAACCGCCGCTACGGCGTCGACGCGGCGCCCACCATGGTTCGCGCGCTGGAGGAGCTCGTGGCCAGCGTGTACGGAGTGGATGATGTGACTCCCCCCTTCTATCAGGTGCGCATCACGCCGGAGGGAATTCAGGGCCGGCGCAAAGGTACCGCGCACAGCCTCAGCCTCGGCCAGCGGTCCCGTTTCGTGCCACACCTCCGCAACGCATTGGAAATAGCCTTGAGGGAACGCGGCCGGCTGGGCACGAATCCCCTGTACCAGCACGACATCATCGACATCGGCCGCCAACTCCAGGGAGACCGCTTCGACACGAAGGTGTCAAGCCTCTATGACGCGTTCGTCGGCGGGAAACAGGCCGAGTTCGAGAAGCAAGCGCGGAGTATGATGGCGATCCTCCAGGACCAGGAGGCGCTCCTGTCCAGCAGCGAGTTTTACTGCCTTCAGCCAATCATCGACAAAGCGATGGCTCGCCCGGGGATCCCTGCGGACTTCGACAAAGCCATCCGGGATATCCTCACGGTCTGGAGAGGCCACATCATCGACTATGCCCGCCGCGACTACTATGAACTGGTGCGTTTCTACTACCGTCCCCGCGTGGTCGCGTTCATCGCTCACCTGCGCGCGCAAATGAGCAGAGGATCGATGAAAATCCTCACAAAAGATCTGGAAAGCCAATACCAGGAGATCGAACGGGCATTCGTGGATAAGCCGTTCAGCGCCCCGCAAAAGCAAAGGTATCAGGGGACACCGGTCGAGGCCGCAAGCATCATACTGAAAAAAGCTCGCGCGGATGCCGGTAGCGATCCAACCGGTACTGCCACGATGGGAACGCGCTGATCCAGTCAAAGTGAGTCTAAACGCGACACAGACAAAGAAGACGGAGAAGTCATGAAACCTCAATCTCCGCAACTGAGGCTATCCCGCAGGACCATGCTGGGCACGACCGCGGCTGGAATCATGCGGATTTGTGCAGAGAATCCCGCGTCCGCCCAGGTCTCGGCTGCCCCTGAGGGTACGGTACGTGACCGGTTGTGGGTGTTTGCCTGTCCGGCCAACAGCGATTGGTCCTATTTCAAGCGGCGCTCGGTGATACCAGCCCCCGAAGGCTTCTCAAAGACTCAAACCTCCAAGATGCGCTTTCAAGAGTGTGCCGCCGCGGCCCGGCGGCGCATCCTCTCCTCGTAGTAGGTGACAAGGAACGTACTGACAAAGACCAGCATCCCGCCCAGAACCAGTGCCATCGTGATTCTTTCGTGCACCGTCACGGCAGCAATGAGTACGCCGAATATCGGTGCCATGTAGACCGAGAGGATTGCCTGCGTCACGTCCAGCTTCTGGAGCACCGCGAAGAAAAGGACCGTGGCGAGCGTAAGAGAAAAAACCGAGATGGAAACGAGGCTGATCCAGACAGGCCATCCGAAGGACACCCATCGGCTCCAGGGCATCGGTTCCAGGATCAGGGCGAGCGGCAGGAGAACCAGTGTGCACACGATGAAGCTGTAGACGGTCACTTCAAACGGCGTATAACGGCTCAGCAGTTTCTTGGCGTAGGTGTTGTAGAACGAAGCGCCCCAGAGGCTGATGAACAGCAACAGATTGCCGACCAGGTACTTGCCCTGGAGCAGTTGGACCGATCTCCAGTCGATGTCCGAGCAGATCAGCACTCCGCCGAATGCCAGGAGAAAGGACACCCATCGTACCTTCGTCATCCGTTCGCGGAGCATGAAGTAAGCCGTGACCGCGGTAATTGCCGGGGTTCCCAACGTAATGACGGCCGCATTCGACGCCAGGGATCGCGCTATCCCCCATGTCAGGCAGAGTTGGGAAATGACGATGCCAAAGGTGCCGAGGAGAACAAAACTCAGGACGATCTTCGGCAGCGATCCCCGGTCCGGAGCGTCGGGCCTCGGAGCACTTTTCCTCAGCGCGAGGAACGGCGCCATCGTCAGCACGGAAATCAGCATCGGAACCACCGTCACGGTGATCGGACCCATGTTGTCGGTGGCAATTTTAGCCGCGGCAAACTGGATGGCCCACATGATGTTGACCAGGATCAGGATCAGAAAATTCGCCACAAGTACTCCTCTCTCATTGTCTGGCCGTTAGCGCAATTCAGCGCTCAGGGCCTCCGAAAAAAGCAGTCCCCGGCTCAGGGATTTGCCTCCAGCCCGGGTGGGACCCGGACCCCGAGTGCGGCCGCGGCCCTGGCTGCTTCTTCGACCGTCTGCCTGGCGGAACGGAGGGTGTTTTCCCCGCGAGCGGTTGTCATCGCTTGCCCCAGAGCCCGCGCCCAATCCTCTAGGGTTCGCCGATATCCCATTTCGGTCGCCAAGAATGCCGTTGCCGTTCACGTCCGTGTCCCTGCAAAATGTAGATCTCGACACCAAGAGGAACCCAAGGGGGACCTATGACAGCCGGCACAGGGTACGAGTGCAAGTTCACAGAGTCCCAAATCCACATCGACGGATTGATGGATGAGCCAGCATGGCAGGAGGCGCCGGCCCTGGAATTTTATGTTCCTGTCAGCCACGCCACGCCACAAAGCATCAGCTGCGGTCGAATGCTCTGGGACGAAAAGCATCTCTACGTGGCCATCAAGGCGTACGACAAGGATATCTGGGGACACCACACGGAACGCGATTCCCAGACATGCAATGAAGATGTCCTTGAGATCTTTCTCAAGCCCGACAAAGAGCAGAGTGCCTACTACAATTTTGAGATCAACCCGCTGGGCACCGTTTACGACGCATTCAACGCCAAACGAGGGGCCGGCGGAGAAGATCATCACCGATGGAGCAGGTGGAACTGCGAAGGCCTGCTCGTCGGCATCAACATCAGGGGAACACTGAACACGTGGGAGGATGTCGACGAATACTGGTGTCTTGAAGCAGCCATCCCGTTCGGCAGTCTGCCGACCCTGAAAGGGCGGCACCCGGAGCCCGGCGCAACCTGGGATTTTCACCTGGCTCGTTACGACTATTCCGTTTACCTTGATGAGGGCCTGGAGCTCAGCTCGACCACAAGATTCAGCACCGCCCAGGGGAGCTTCTTTCATAGATACGAGGAATGGCAATCGATGAAGTTCTGCAAGTAAACCGCGGGCTCGCGAGGTTCCGCCCGTTCACGCGTCAGAGCTCCGTGTCGGCGACTCTGGCGATCCACTCTCGGGTCCACTCCACCGACGGGAAATCGAAATCCATCGCGGTGTTTCCAAGAAAGATGATCCCCTCGATGCGCCGGTCGCGCAGCCATTTCAAAGACGTCTCGCACTGGAGCTTGATCTCATCCAGCGGCCTGGATTTGCCGGTTCCATAGTCAGCGACATAGATCCCCGCCATCTTCCTCAGCCTGGGGGCGAGGCGTTCGGTTTGTTTCAGGCTGGACTCGAGACTTGTCATGTCTCCGGTCCACAGCGTAATCACGTCGATCAACTCCAGATAGCTTTGCAGAGGTAACTCCAGCTGGCTGGTATACAGGGTGACGAAGATGTCGAGCTTCTTACCCGTCCCCTGGAGGCGGCTGCGGAAGGCGGCAAGCTGCTCCGTTGTCCACATGGCCTGTTTCCAATTCTTCGGTGAACCAAAGAAATCATCCAGCATGATACCGGTAAAATTCGCAGTCTTTCCGGCGAGGTCGATAACCTCGTCGGTCTCCGCGGGTGAGGAAAATCCGCCGGAACCCACGACCGACCATACGACGCGCTTGAGAGGTCTGAGTCCTGCGGCGTATTGGGCAAAAGGGGATTCAAAACGCCCGTACTTGGATTCGGACTCGCTGGCCTGAACCATGATGATATTCGGGACTCCGTAATAGAACGCGCTTTCCGCCGGCGTCATCACCGAGCGCCGCTTGAACCTGTCGAAGTCGGTGTTGGCTGCACACGCGAAAACCCAAAGGTGGTCGCGGACGGAACGGGCGCGGGATGCGCTGGACTGCCTCTGGGCCTGCACCCATCCGCCTGGAACGCTGAGTGCGGCCATGCCGGTCGCAAGCATCTGCCGTCGACCTACAACGCGCGTGCTCATGGTCATTTCGCTGTCCTCCGAATTGGAAAAACACTCCTGCTGAACTCAAATCAATTCGCTGCGGCGGCCCGGGCCGACGCTCAGCGTTTTGCCAGGCCGGTCCGGAGAAAATCCTGGTATCGGCTCCGGTACTCCCGTTTGAAGTCACGCACCGCCTGCTCGTAACTCCAATCCGGCGTGCCGGGCCTGATCATGCCTTTGATCCGCACTTCTCGAGCAGCCGCCGGAATCACCAGTCGCGCGTCCCGGACGGTCAGGGGGCGACCGTCCGCTTGGGCCTGTTTCACGTCATAAAACCACGGCACGGAAACCACAATCCGGTCCGGGGTCTGGCGGAACTTGTTGGAGAGCTTTATGGCCAGACCGTCGGCCTCTGTCCTGAGGATCACGCTCACGGGACCGAACACCGTCGGCTGGTTGACGGCCTCGACGGTCTGTCCCGGTTTCAGCCAGGACGGCGATAGTGCTGAAAAAAGGACAAGATCGTTCTTATACTCGCGCACCAGCATGTTGCGCAGGACTTCGATGGTTTTTCCGGAAGCCGGCCCGTCCGGCAGCAGGTCGTGACCCACCATGTCGCGCGTGCTCCACGGCAAGGTACCGAACTCCTGCGGGGCATGCGTGGACGTGGTGTGGACCAGCATGGCGTACAGGTCCTGCACGGCGAGTTGCTGGTCTTCGGCCCCGCCGCGAACCAATGCGTTCAGCGTGTTGTCCTGCGTCTGCCAGTAGTGGAGGCGTGGCGTGGTCTCGAAAATAAAATCGTCTCCGTTGCGTGCAATTGCACTGGGCAGGACATACCCCAGGATTCCTTCCACGTAGGTCTCTCTCGACCTGCGGATGGTGGCCGTGACCCTCGGGTCGAACGGCTCGAAGAGAAGCTCCGGATACAGCGTGAGCATGTTGTCCCAGTGGTTGCCTGCCAGAGTCTGAGTGAGGGCCGGAGGGATCCAGCCGCCGCTCTTGGCCGTTTGCAGCGCGAGCTGCTTATCAAAAGAGGCGCGGTACCGCTCATAGACGCCCTTGAATCTCTCCGTGTCTCCTTTCTGCCCCATGCCTTCGGCCAGCACAATGGCATTGCGGAGGCCGATCAGCGCAAGCGTGCTTTGCCCGGTCTGGTAGGCATTCTTGAGGGCCGCGTCGTCGGCAATCTCAACGGGGGGGACCAGTCCCAGCGGATCGTTCTTGATGAGTTTTTCGAGCCAATCCACCGCGCGCGGCACACCCGGATAGATTTTCTGGAGGAAGGACTCATCGCGTGTCAGCAGGTAGTGCCGCCCCCAACCCCAGAGGGCATAACCGAAGCTCTCCCACAGCCGGTAATCCTCTATTTTCTGACGCTCCGGGATAAAAGCTCCATTGGACGCCTGGGCGGTGAGGGAAAAGAGCAGTGCTTTTTCGGCGATGTCCTGCAGGCCCATGTAATCCAGCGCAATGAGCATATGGACCGTGTCGCATCCGCCGTAATACCGGTGGTATTGGAACTTGTTGACGTTCGGTACGTAGTTCTCACCCACCTTGTCGATCGCGAGCAGATCGAATGCCGTGTTGGCGAGCAGAAATTCCTGAACCTTGCGTTCCGGGAACTTCAACCCCCCCTTGGACAGCAATCCCTCCCAGCCGGATACTGTGCGCTGGTGACTTTGAGAGTAATCCGCATCGGCGATCTGTCTGGTTTCCGGCAGATCCACCGGGAGGGGCACGATGGGCATTTTGAAGGCCAGGGATTTGCCCTCCTTCGGCTGAAGCGTCACCCGGTAACTCACCAAGCCCATGGGTGTGCCCGGATTCAACCGGTGTTTGGGATTCCGGTCGCCAATGATTTCACCCGTGAAAAACTTGTACATGCGCAGCCCGTTGTCGGTGAGGCTCAACGAAAACTGGTCCGGCTGGGGGTCGGTAGGGAACCAATAGAGTATGCGGCCGTCGCGGACCAGCGCGTTCGTGCCGAACGAGTACTTCCAAGCCGGGTTGAAGGCATCCTGCCCGTCCACCAGATCCTTCGGGATCAGTTCCAGCCTCTGGGAGAACCGGTAATCAGGAAGGCTCCCCAGACCGGAATTGGGAGGGCTGAATCGGTAGGCCGAACTCACATAGGCAGTTCTCGCTTCCTGCGACTCGTTCACGAGCCGCACGCCAACCAGGTTGACCGGCAGACCGGCCACTGCGCCGCCCGCATCATCGGCAAACATCGAAAATTCATATCGGACACCATCGCGCCGCACGTCGTACCGGACAATGGGGAGATACCCTTTGTGCAGCGTTTTGATGCGCTCGTTCACTTCCTCGGGCGGATTACCAACAAAGAACATCAGCTCGCCCAGACCTGTGTAGAGATGCCCTTCGGGCGTGACTTCCGCCGCCACCCGCCCAAACAGCGAGCCGATCACATCCGTGGGTTTCCAGAAGTAGGAGAAAGGTTTTCCCGGGGTATCGATGTCCGGGTGCAACATTCCTCCCCGCATCTGTGCGGACAGTGTAGCGGCCGACCCCATGAAAGAGAGCCAGACCACGAACAGGGGTGCGAGGTGAACTCGTCGATGGGCTGCTGGCATGGGAGTTTTCCTCCTCAATAGGAGCGATGCACATCACTTCAGACGGCGGGCGGGGGAGCAAAGGAGGCCAGCGTTCCGTCCGAGCAATCGGATTCGACTCCGGCCGGATCCTGCAATTCCGCGGGTTGATGCGGCACACGCGGACACGCACGACGAGAAGCGCGGCCCGGACCAACCGGGCAGCGCTTCTCGTCAACTCGCCGAAGCTCAAAAATCAATGCGGAGCTTCATTTCAACCATCCGGGCTCCCCCCTTCTGCAGATCCCAGATGCTGACATCCGATTCGATCAGGCCGACCGAAGGAATCGAGATATTGCTGTTCGGGAAATAGAAGTTGGGATGGTTGAAGATGTTCGAGATCTGGCAGGAGTATTGTAACTGCCACCTCTCGGCCACTTTGAATTTCTTGGAGACCGTCAGGTGATGCGTGTTGTACCCGGGGCCTTCCAGGATGTTGATGCCGCTGTTCCCGAATACTCCTTTGACCGGGACCTTGAATGCGGACGCATCAAACCAGCGGTCCTGGGTTCTCTGGCCCGCAGGCAGGTTGCCGTCTCCAATGCGATCGGGAAGGCCTCCGAACGTGTTCGTATTCGACGGATCCGATCCCGAGAATCGAGGCGTGAAGCGCTGACCGGTATTCAGGAATCCCACATAGTAGAGGGTCCATCCACCGATGACAGCGTCCACGGCGCCAGGCGCATTCGCAGCGTGGCGCTGTCCCCGCCCGAACGGCAACTGCCACCCGACATTCATGACAACCCGGTGCCGGGGTGTGGTGGAGTCCTGGTTCCAGAACAGCTGGGCATATGGGTTTTCAAGGTTCAGATAGTTCGAGGACCCGTGCGCCCAGGTGTAGTGGCCATCGAAGGTCACGGCACCTACTTTGCGCATCATTTCAAACTGAAACGCATCGTAATTCGTATCGCCCTTCGGCTTGTACACTGTGGTGCCTACGAACTGCGGATTCGGCCGTCGGCTCGATGAAAACGGGGTCAAGCTCGGTTGCGGCTTGTTGATGTTCTGGCTGTATAGCAGCCCCCGGTTCCGGGCATTGATGTAGGAGAACCGGAACCCGATGTCATGCCATTGTTGTTCGAGGCTGAGGTTCATCTGATGGATATTCCCATTGTGCGTGTCGAGAGGGTAGCCCGAGACGCTTTGAGAGGGAACGCTGCCGGGGAATGCCGGGAAGGGATTCGGAAACCGAAATAGCGCCGTGCCGTTCGCGATTTCGTTGAAAAAGGATTCGCTCAGCTGGTAGGGCCCTCCCCCTTGCATCAGGGCGTAACGCCCGATTTGTTCGGTGAAGCTCGAATACCCGCCTCGCAGCACCGTGTTATCGTGCAGCCGGTAGGAAATGCCGAAACGCGGCCTGTAGTTGGTTTTTCTCGGTCTCCGGACCACCTCGCCCGTCACCACCTTGATGGTCGTCGGATAGAGCGAGCTGACGCTGCTGAGGGCGGATTCAGGGACAACCACGTTCGCCGTGGATGGATCCCAGTTGTACATCAATCCGTCGTCAAAAGTCCCAGCCCCGAAATATTCCCATCTCAAACCATAATCGACGCTCAACCGCGGACTGACCTTGAAGCTGTCCTGCACGAACAGCCCCAGTTCCCAGGCCTTTTTCGTTCTGTTGGTCAACGGGTTCAGGCGGAAGCTGGTATTGGGGAGGCCCAGCAGGAAATCGGCATAGGAAAATCCGCTGAAGTTCCCCTCAAAGTCGAAGGAGCCGTACGTCCCGTCGGGCACGGTTCCGTTGAACTCCCGGAACGATTTAAGTTCACCCCCGAATTTCATCACGTGCTTGGCAAAAGACCAGGTGACCGAGTCTGCATAGGAGAGATCTCGGGCGTCCTGGCCTATGCCGCCGGGCACTTGGGACAGGGCCGAGAAGCCTGCAATGCTCATGGTCGGGAATCCCATGGCGGAGTAGCCTTTCGGATTCACCCCCTCCAGGCCGATGGCCTTCACCGCATCATTGCCGTTTGGCGGGGCGAAGCCGGCAACCTCCCTGCCGTCTTCATAGAAATCCTTGATCCAGCCAAACCGGAATGTATTGACCAGCTTGGGCGTGAAGACATGGGTGTCGGATAACACCAGGTTGCTGTGGTGACGATTCCTGGTCCAGGCAAAATTCGGCAGTCCTCCCGGCAGGTAGTACGGAACCACGCGCACCGTAAACCGCCCGAAGAGAGTATTGTCCTTGGACAGGTTGTAGTCGATACGCTGCATCAGGTAATCCTGCTTGTAGGCGTCCTGAGCCTTGGGATGCGTCCACCCCAGGTTTTCTCCCAGGAATTCCGCGGCACCGAGGTTGGGTTTGGGGATGTACAGATCCTGGGTTTGGACCGAAGTCGCATTGAGGCGCGAACTGGGGATTTTGTTCCCGGAGAAAGGAACTCCCGTGAACGGATCGGCGATCACAATGTCGGGCAGCAGGGAAGAGAAGTCGCCGTTACGCATCCCCGCGGTAGGCACCGCCGCACGGGCAAAGAAATGGCTCGGCACCCGATGAGCGTTCCAGGTCGCGTAGAAGAACAACTTGTCCTTGATAATCGGGCCGCCCATATGGACGCCGAACGTGTGGACCAGGTACCTCGTCTTGCCGGGCGAGAAATACTCCCGGGCATTGAGTGCGCCATTCTGGTGGGTATAGTACAGCCGGCCGTGGTACTGGTTGCCCCCGCCTTTGCTGACCAGGTTGAAGTTACCGGCACGGCTGTATTCCGCCGGAGCCGACGTGGTCACCATCAGGAGCTCTGAAACGTCCTCGATATTGTTGACCTGGTTCACCGGGCCATCGTAGGTAACGCCGTCCATCCCCTCCGAGAGCTGGCTCGAGGACTGGCCGTTGAACTGGATGCTGTAGCTGCCGCCGATCGGCGCCACGATCCCCGGCATGGTGACCATGACCAGTGTCGGGTCGAACCAGTTGGCAACCATCGGGATCTCATCATACACGGGCGCCGTGATTGTGCCGGAGATCGACGCACCCTCGGTCGTGATCACGGCCGCATTTGCCTGGACCGTGATCTCCGTCTGGGAGCCACCCACCTCCAGGCGGACATCCACCCTCCGGATCTGGCCGCTTTCGAGAATGATGTTGTCGGCAATGAAGGTCTTAAACCCGGAGATGGTAGCCGTCAGTTTATATGTGCCCCTCTGGATGTAGGGGATCTCGAACTCGCCGGTCTCCCCAGTCGTGACGGAGCGGGTGGCGCTTGTCTCCAGGTTAGTGAGAGTAATCGTCACGCCGGGAACAGCCGCGCCCGACTGATCGAGCGCGTTTCCGCGGATCGTGGAGAGGACCATCTGCTGGGCAGACAGCCCTGGACAGAAGAGGACACCGAGGCCGGCCGCCAGAAGTGCCATCTTGGGGACACAAAAGCGTTTCAAGGCCATAACAAACCTCCAGTTGTTGTTCGAGCACAAGGCCGAGCCGTGCGCTTTTTTTACATGTGCAAATATTCCTGGAAAATTGCGGTGCCCTTAAGATAGCCAAGGATGCTCGTACTCTCGCACGGCCCTAGGTCATAGTCAAAACAATTTTTACAGGTATTTTTACAGGCATCCATCGTACGAATGTCGATCTCAGCCCAGCACGGGAACCCATCAAGCTAAGATCGTAGTCCTATTAGTCTTTGCCAATATTTTGCCATATAACCTATTGCGCCGAGCCAGGAGCGCTTATTTGGCGGGTCCCCTGCTGTGATACCACTCCTGGAAAAGCGAGCACCTGCCATCCGGGTTGAGATGCACCAGGAAGATGCCGTCGTATTCCGAGGGCTCGCCTTCGACCAGGTCCTTAAGAACGAGGTGAAACCGTGCGATCCCACACTTTTCAGTGACCGCCAGGATGTCGTAGTCGTATCTCAAGTCCGTTTGATGCGAGAGCGCATTCCGGTGGTGAGCGTAGATGGCCTCTACTCCGCGACGTGCCTCATAAAAGGGGCCGCAAAAGTACACTCCGTCCTCGGCGAACAGGCCCTTGATCTTCTCCGCGCTCCTTTGTTCCTGAGGCCGCAGGTAGTTCTCGAGCCATTGCGCAAAAGATGCTTCTGTCATAGTCGCGTCCTTTTGCCCCACTGCGGGACTCCCTATCGGTAGGAAACCTCTTCGATTCTGCCGCTCCGGCAGGACTTTGCGGCGGCCTCCAGCACGCCGATGACACGCCGCCCGCACTCGCCGGAAATCGGCACGGGTGTGCCGCGCAGCAGGTGGCTGGCTATATCCCTGTAGAACATGTGCCAGTCGGAGTCTTTGTATGGAATCGATTCCTCGAGGATACCGTCATCATGCGGGGTGAGTAGCTTCAGACTCCCCGTCGAGGGCATGGAGGTTTTCTCCTGGTACCCCCGGGTCGCATCTTTGCCTGTATCGACAATGGCGCCATTGGTCCCGAGGATGCGCCAGAACGGCTTGGGGGCGCAATCGATGTGAGACTCGGTGAAATTCGCGACCGCCCCGTTTTCAAAGCGAATGATCGCCGTCACCTGATCCTCGTTGGTCATCTCGTGCCAGACCAGTTTGTGGGAGAACCCGGTGACACCGGCAATCGGGTGCTGCACGAGGTCGAGCAGCCAGTCAATGGCCTGCGGCCCGTAATAGTAATAGGAGCCTCCCGAGCGGGTTCTGTCGGCCCACCAGGTGGCAGGGGTGGCAGCAAAGGGGTTGCCATAATGGCTCGGCGACAGTTCGACGTGAAATACTTCGCCGATCCGCCCGCTGTCGACGATCTCCCTGATGAGACGGTAGTTCCCATCGTGGCGGCGGTTGTGGTGCACACAGAACATCTTGCCGGCCGCCTCGGACGCCTCGATCATGGCCGTAGCCTCGGCCACCGAGAGACACATGGCGTTCTCCGTCAAAACATTTCTGCCGTTGGCAAAGGCCTCCAGAGCCAGCGCGCAGTGTGTGTAGTTCGGGGTAACCAATGTGACCATCTCGACCTCCGGGTTCGCGTAGAGGTCGCGCGTGCTGCCGTAGGTCTGGATGCCGGGAAAGGCCCGTCTCGCCGCGTCGAGTCTTTGAGGATCCGAATCGCATATCGCACATAGCTTCAGTTCAGGGGTAGTGCTGATCCAGGTCGCGTGCATCCACCCAAAATTGTGCATTGCGCCGAAACCTATAACAGCGCAGCCGATTTGACGTCCGGTTTGATCCATCTCTGCCTCCGTGTACTGCAGGTGACCCGGCGGCGGCCTCCAGAGGCGGGGCTGCTCCGCCGGTGGTTGTCAGCTTTCGGTCAGGTGCCGGATGGCACCGATGATGGCCTCCTCCTGGGGCAGGCATGCCTGCTCCAGCTGTGGACTGAACGGCATCGGCAGATCGGCCCCTCCCAACACCTGGGGAGGAGCGTCCAGGTAATGGAAGGCTTCTGCGACGACCCGGCGCACGATTTCGGCCCCGATCCCACAGCAGGTGGGGGCCTCGTGCACCACCAGCAGCCGTCCGGTCTTGCGCACGGAAGCGACGATGGTGTCCAGGTCTAACGGCTGGATCGTTCTGGGATCGATGACTTCAACGCTGATCTCGCCGTCCAGCCGCTCGGCGGCAGCGAGCGCTTTACGGCGCGCGTAGCCCGTGGCCACGACGGTTACGTCTTTCCCGACGCGCGCCAGATCCGCCTGTCCCAATGGCACGATCCATTCCCCTTCGGGCACATCTTCGAAGCTGTAAAACAGGACCCGGTTCTCGATAATGAGCACCGGGTTGTTGTCGCGGATCGCAGACTTGAGCAGTCCCTTGGCGTCGTACACGGTGGCGGGCATGAGCACCTTGATTCCCGGCACGTGCGCGAACCATGCCTCGAGGCTCTGTGAGTGCTGCGCGGCTTCGGCCGTGCCCGCCCCGGCCTGGGCGCGAATCGTCACCGGCATCGGGAACTGGCCGCCCGACATGTAACGCAGCTTGGCCATCTGATTCACCATCTGGTCCATGGCCAGCATGATGAAGTCCATGTACATGATCTCGACGACCGGGCGCAGCCCGGTCATTGCCGCGCCGACGGCCAGCCCTACGAACCCTTCCTCAGAAATCGGCGTCCCCACGACCCGGTGCGGTCCGAACTTCTCGACCAGGTGGCGGGTCAGCTTGAACACGCCGCCATACAGATCCACATCCTCGCCGATCACAAACACCCGTTCGTCGCGGGCCATCTCTTCGATGAGAGCCTCGTTCAGTGCGTCCGCATACCTGATCTTTCTCATATTCATCCCTGCTCAGTCCGCCCACAGGGCGTCGCCGACGGTTTCCAGCGCCGGGAACGGACTCTGGCGGGCGAATGCAATGGCCTCCTCGAGCTCCTGCTCGACTTCCTGCCGGATTCCAGCGATCTCGGTTTCGGTCAGAGTGGACTCCCGCAGCAGGAGTCCTTCGAACCTCGCGATCGGATCCTTCTCGGAGCTCTGCCACAGCGAGACTTCACTCTTGTCACGACCGTCAGCGATAATCCCGCAGTGCGGCTCGATCCGGTAGGTTTTGCATTCGACAAAGCTCGCACCTTCCCCGCGCCGAGCCCTGCTCACGGCTTCACTGACATGACGGCACACGTCGAGGACATCGTTCCCGTCCGCGATGCTCCAGGGCACGCCGAACGGTTCGGCGCGCGGCGCGATGTCGGGGCTGCATACGCTTTTTTCCACGGGAGTCGTTGCGGCGTACCGATTGTTCTCGCACACAAAAATCACCGGCAGCTTCCATAGCGACGCCATGTTCAGAGACTCGAAAAGCACGCCCTGGTTAGCCCCCCCTTCGCTGAAGAAGCATGCCGCAACCCGGTCCGTGTTCCGGTATTTGGCCGAGAACGCCGCCCCGGTCGCCAGGGCTATGCCGCCTCCCACAATGCCGTTGCCTCCGAGGAATCCCCGGGTGATGTCGAACTGGTGCATCGATCCGCCCCTGCCGCGCGACACTCCCGTTTCGCGTCCCATCATCTCCGCCATCATCCGATTCAGGTCCAGCCCGCGAGCGATACAGTGGCCGTGACTCCGATGCGTGCTGGTCACGTAGTCCCCGGGCGCCAATGCCTCGCAGGTCCCCACCGCGACCGCTTCCTCACCGATGTATAGGTGGATCGCGCCGGTGATTTCTTTGGCACGGTACAGCAGCTTCACCCTCTCTTCGAAGCGCCGGATCGTGACCATGCGTTTAAGCATCCTGGCCCTGGTTTCTTTGCCGGCTCTGTCGGCTGGTGCAGGTGCGGCTTCTGTTGACACGGGCTTACCCCTTTCGATTTGCAGGCAGGCAGCCCCACGACTTCAGAAAGGCGGCCGCCCGTACAGGCTCTCTTGATTCGGGCCGGTTCTCAGTCAATCCCGAATTCCTTTCTTGCCCGCTTGACAAGGTTGTCCAGCGCGTTCAGCTTGTCTTCAGGCCAAGCTGGCGGAACGTATTTTTCGAGGTTGGCACGCCACA
The DNA here is from genome assembly GCA_963773605.1 of uncultured Acidobacteriota bacterium. Lineage (GTDB taxonomy): Bacteria > Acidobacteriota > UBA6911 > UBA6911 > UBA6911 > CAVZBT01. The sequence continues at coordinate 177,552 of CAVZBT010000010.1, read as the reverse complement.
ACTGGTCGCAGCGATCCAGTAGGCACCGTTCGCTGCCGTCCCATGCCGCGGATTCCCCAGGCAGGAAAAGACGCGAATTCCACAGCTCGCGGCAATGACGAAGGGTGTGGTCGCTGGTCAGAAAATTCCCGGCGTTCTCTGTCCGGTCGCGCACCTCTTCGAAATCAAGTGTCTCGTCGGTGATTTCGAATCCGCGCGCGTGCCACTGCGCCTTTCGAATCTCGAGGTCGAGCATGAACTGGGTGGGCGAGCCGAGGCCGCCGTTGTGCAGCGCACCCATCCCGGGATACGGGATGCCGGTTCTTCCGAGCCACTTCGAATAGTTGTAGAGCGCCAGGAAATTTTCGAACACCGCCTGGAGTCCGGGTCGTTTGGCGGCCGGGCTGAGAAAAACCTCCACCCAAAGGTGTCCGCCGAAACTCGCCTCAAACAGCTCGCGCACACCAAGGTTGACCATCGCCACCTCCGGCCCGGTGCAGGTTGGGGTGGCACTGCGCATGTCGGTGACCAGTGCGATCATGCGCCCGCTGATATCTGATTCGGGATCAATACACCACGCTGCTACTTCGCCTCCGAGGATCTCGGCAGCCCCCATCACGATCGATCCTGCAACCGACACAGGGGTATTCATCCCGAGAGCGGGCATGGAGGCGATATGGTAGCGGTGCACACCGCACCTGCGTCGCTCGAGCATGTCGTCGCATGAGCGGCTCTCCATGATCATGGGGGGGGTCACGCATTCCGATCCCGCAAGGTAGCTGGAATCTCCGGCGCGGCCCGTGAGAATCGTGCTGGCTTCCGCCAGGTACTTGACGACCTCGGGGAAGATGGCCTCAATGCCGTCGAGCTTGTCCGTTATCCGGGCCCCCATGGCCAGGGACTCGATCCGCTCGATCTGGGGCGGGACGTCCTGCCGGTACCAGGTGCTGGTGTAGCCGATCTCCGGAGTGGCCTGGGCAAACCGCATCATCTCGGTGAAAACCCCGTTGTCGACGGGCACAATCTTCCGACCGGGGTAGTCGTAGTAGGTCGTTGGGCCGCAGTCAAACGCCGACATGAGCAAACCCGATTTGAGCTTGCTGCGAATTTCGTCGCGCGCGTTGTGCCAGATTAGGGAATGGGTCCAGTCGATGCCGCACTCGAGATGAAGCTCCTGGTCCTCCCGGTCCAGCTCCTGGGTCTTCCTCTGGTATGCAGCAAGCTCACTTATGACAGCTCTGGGTATTCGGATTCTCCCGGACGGTGACGCCGTACAGCCCCTATCTTTCAGCGCGGCCACCATCTCGGAGCTTTCGAAGCGCATCCCTTCGGTCCCCAGCAGGTCAAGCACCTTGCCGGTCAAGACCTCAATTTCCGTATCCTTCAGCATGATTCGCCTCTCGCGAAAAACATGACCCGGCCCCGTGCCTCAGCCATAGGGGTCCGCTACCTCAGGCCGTATCCGTATTTGTAGCGCTCGGAAATGGTGACCGGCAGCCGCCCGGCTGCTTTGATTTCTCCGAACAGCACCTCGACGGCCGCCGTCATTGAATCGGGGCAGTTGCTGTAGGTGCAAAGACACACCGGGGTTTCGGGGAGCGAGCCGACGACGTAAGGATTGTCCGCAACCACAAGCGATACATGCTTCCCGAGTCCTGCGATCCTTTGAGCTTGTTCAAGGATTTCCCGATTGGCTCGGAGACTCTCCGCAGAGTAGTTTCGAATCCTGGTAGAGAGCGCGAGGATAATGGCATCCGCGGAACGAGCTGCCGACCAGGCAGCCTCCCAGGATTGTCCCTTCTCCTCGACCACGACGCCTTTCGCTTCCGACCGCCTTTTGCGCACCTCGCTGACGAACAGTCCGTTGACCCCAGGATGCGGAGGCCCCAGGTCCCCCGAACCGGCAGCAGCAATGACCAGGAGGCTGGCTGTTTCGGACAGCGGCAAGCCGTCGTTCCTCAACACCGTGACCGCTTCGCGCGCTGCGCGCTGCGCAGCGGCTTTGTGCTCCCGGCGCCCAACGACCCCGTCCACCGCAGAGACATCAACCGTCGAGCGCTGAAACAGGCCAAGCCATTTCTTGGCTTCGATGATCCGGGTGACGCTGGCGTCGAGCTGCGCCACCGGCAGTTTCCCGGTCTCCACCGCCTGTTTAAGCGCCGCGGTCGTTGCCTCCACATCCGGCGCAAGGAGAATGTCGCAGCCCGCGGCAATAGCCCTGACCGCCATCTCACCCGGAGAGAAGCTCCCCGACACGGCCTTCATCCCGAGGCTGTCGGTGGCGACAAGTCCACGGTAATGCAGCTGCCCCCGCAGCACTCCTGTAATGATGTTCCTCGACAGGGTTGCGGGAAGCCCGGGCTCCGGCTCGAGTGCAGGATAGGCGTTATGAGCAGTCATGATGCAATTCATGAAACCCGCCCGGATTCCGGCCCGATATGGAGCAAGTTCGACCCTCTCCATTTCGGCCCTCGTGCGTTTCACGACGGGAAGTTCCACATGAGAATCCCGCGACGTTGCACCATGGCCGGGGTAGTGGCAAATGCAGGTCAGACCGCGGTTCTGGACTATTCCCCGGCAACTTTCGAGACCCAGCTCCGTAACCAGCTCAGGGCGTTCGCCCAACGACCGGGTATTGATTATGGGATTGCCGGGCTCGATGTTCACGTCCAGGGTAGGACACGAAATCCAGTTGTATCCGACCGCACGACCTTCCAGCGTGTTGATCTTGCCGAAGAGGAAAGCCAGTTCCCTGGAGCGGGCCGCGCCAAATGCCATATATGCGGGAAATTCGGTGCCGCCGGCGAAATTTCGATGGCTGCCGTGCTCCTGTTCTCCGACGAAGAGAAGGGGGTACCTGGCAACGGACTGCAGGTGGTTTAGATACTCTGCGGCAGCCTTTGCACTGCCCAAGCCGGCAAGGAGCCCGATAAACGAGCCTGCGCGGCCTCTCGCGGCCAGATCCTCGGCATCTTTCGCGTCCTTGGGGTTCATCCGCCCGCAGATCAGCTGGCCGATCTTGTCCTCGAGGGACAGAGAGCGGATCATGGAATGAATGTCGTCGCCTCCCGCGGTCCGGAAGCCGGATCCCCCGGCTGCGGTCACCCCGGCAGCCAGCCGCAGGCACATTTCGCGACGGTTCATGCGCTTCGGCATCGCGTCCCCCTCCTCTGCTCAGCTTGGGTTGGCAGCCAAGGCCGCTAAACCGAAGTGATTCACAGCCGCGGCAATCGCCTCGCCAATCAGACGCACCACCAGATCGATGTCCTCCCGCGAAATCACGAGGGCCGGCGCCAGGACCAGGATGTCGCCGTTGTTCCTGAGAATGACGCCGTGAGCGAAAAACCAGTCCCGTATCCATGCTCCAACCCCGAGCTTCGGATCGAGCTTCCGCTTCGTGGCCGGGTCGGCCATCAGTTCAATTGCCCAGAGCAGGCCGATGCCGCGCACGTCCCCAACGATTGGAAACCGGTAGAGCTTGTCGAGCTCGGCTTTCAGGTAGGCTCCGGTTTCCGCCGCCTGCTCGACAAGCCGGTCGCGCTCAATCACATTGATATTGGCCAGGGTTGCCGCACATGCCACAGTGTGGCCGCCGTAGGTGCTCCCGCTGCGCAATTCATGGCCAGGGCCTTTGCGAAACTCGTCCGCAATTTTCGGAGTGGTCACTGCCGCTGCCAGAGGGATGTATCCGCCCGTGAATCCCTTCCCCAGCGTCATGATGTCCGGGACCACATTCCAGTGCTCGCAGGCAAACCACTTCCCTGTCTTCCCGAATCCGGTCTGCACCTCGTCGAAGATCAGCACTATCCCGTGCCGGTCGCAAAGCGCTCGGACACCCTCAAGGTAGCCGTCAGGAGGCAGAGGGTACCCGGTGTTGGAGCCCGGAATCGGATCCATGATGACCGCGGAAATGGACTCCGGGCCTTCGAACTGCACCAGGCGCTCCATTTCGCTCAGGCAAGCCAATCCACAGGTCTCGGGTTTCAGGTTCAGGTCGCAGGCATTGCACCGCGCCGCCGGCGCAAACAGGCTCCCCGGGATCAGCGGCTCGAAATATTCGCGAAACCACGACAATCCTGTCACCGATATTCCGCCGAGCGTGGTCGCGTGGTACGAGTGCCTGCGGGCGATCACCTTGTACCTGTGGTGCTGGCCTCGCTCCCAATGATACTGACGCGCCATCTTCAGAGCCGTCTCGTTTGCCTCGGAACCGCTGTTGACGAAGAACGACACCGACAGATCCCCTGGCAGTACCTCCGCCAGTTTTTTCGCCAGTTTCACGAGCGGGATAGTGAAGGCATCCTCGTAGTTGGGGAAAAACTCCAGCTTCTCTAACTGCTCCTGGATGGCCTTGGCCACCTCGGCTCGGTGATGCCCGCAGATGGTCGTCAGGAGCGACGCAAATGTGTCGAGATAGCGGTTTCCGTCAATGTCGTAGAGATAGCAACCCTCACCTCGGGCAATGATCTTCGGCCCTTTGGCAAGGGACGCATTGCTGGCAAAGTGGGGAATGATGTACTGAAGTGCATCTCGTTTGAGTTGCACTTTCTCTTCCTCGGTCCAGGTTTCTTCGGCCATAGGAATACCCTCTTTGAGCTCGGTCACCCAAATGATCCCCGCCGGGGATCGATGGTTTAGGGCCGATCATCCGGCCCATGTGCTGTTTTGTCAACCAAATTAAAAGGAATCGTGACAACGGCTCCATTCGCCTTGGCTGGATATCCGTAGGTTCTTGACGCAACTACTGTAATTACAGAGTTTTTATCATATTTGTAGCTACTGTTCGACAACGGGCCGCATGAGTCCGGGCGCTGGCACTTAAGCGTTCTTTTATGTCTCAAATAATTTAGCATCTCCTTCGATCCGCCCGCTCGAAGACCGCGGCAGCCGTTAAAGGAGGACACACTCACACCTTCGTGTCTCCGACTTTCTCTATCCAGTTGCGAGTCCACTCGACGGACTCAAATCCGAGATCGGCGACGGTATTGGACAGGAATATGATTCCATCCAGCCGGTTTTTCCTCATCAAACGCAGCCCTGTCTCGCATTGCTCCCGCATGGCCGGAACGGCCACCGGCTGCTTGAGACTGAAGTCGTACAGGTAGCATCCGAGCATCTTGCGCGCGTTTGGAGCCACCTTGTTGAGCCTGTCCAGGTTTTTCTCGATGTCGGGAATTTCCGCGGAACGCCAGGTCCAGAGCGTGAGCACGTCAATGTGCTTCAGATACTCGCTGAGATCGAGATCAAGAAGCTGCGTGTAGTACGTCGCGAAAATATCGAGCTTCTGGCCTGCGCGCTTCAGTTCTTCCCGAATGCGGCCCAGTTCCTCCGCCGAGAATACGGCCTTCTTGCCTTCCTTCTTGGCAGAAAAGAAATCGTCCAACATTATCCCTGTGAAGTTCGGAGTCCGTCGGGCGAGTTCCAGCACCTCGCGGGTCTCTGTTTCGCTATTGAACCCACCCGACCCTGTCACCGACCACACGATCCGCTTAAACGGACGCAGCGCAATAGCATACTGGGCAAATGGAGGCTCGAAGCGGCCGTATTTGGACTCCCCGGCACTGGCCTGGACAATGATGAGATTCGGGATGTTGAAATAAAGGCCTGATTCCGCCGGGGTCATCAACGATCGGCGTTGTACCGATCCGAAATCGGTATTTGCCGGGACAGTGAACAGCCAGAGGCGGTCTCTCAGCGTACCTGTACCCCCGCCGAACTGTGCGGCGGCTGGATTGATGCCGCAGGCCAGGGCGCCGAGTGCCGTGGATGTCATGAATGTGCGACGTGAAAGGTGCGAGCCTGCTCTGGAGCTGATCATCCTGACCTCCTGTCTTTCATGTGAACGGACCGATGCAGGTCCGCCACGGATTGATTACGGTTTTGTGATGCCGGTGCGCAGGAATTCCTGGTACCGCCGCTTGTATTCGCTCTTGTAGTCTTGCACCGCCCGCTGGTAGCTCAGCGACGGGGTTCCGGGCTTGATCCTGCCCGTGAGACTTACTTTCCTGACCCCGGGCCGCAGCACCAGGCCCACGCTCGAAGGCTGTGCCGCTTTCCCGTCCACTTCGACCCGATCCACCTGGTAAAACCAGGGGAGCCGCAGGATGATTCTCTCCGGCGCCTTCCAGAACTGACCGGACAGGGTTACATCCAACCCGGTAGCGTTCGACCGGAGAGTTACGCTTATCGGACCAAATTCCGTCGGTTGTTTTACGACTTCGATCGCTTTGCCGGGCATAATCCAGGCGGGAGAAAGCGCGGAGAACAGCACCAGGTCGGTCTTGTACTCACGCACGAGCATATTGCGGATCAATTCGATCGTCTTGCCCGAAGCGGGACCGTCCGGGAGCAGGTTGTTGCCGTGATGGTCGCGGGTGCTCCAGGCATAGGCGCCATACTCCTGTGGAGCGTGCGTCGAGGAGGTGTGCAACAGAAGCGCATACAGGTCCTGGACCGCGTGCAGCTGGTCTTCCTCGCGGCCGCGCACCAGGGCGTTCTGGGCATTGTCCGGCGTATGCCAGTAGTGCAGCATCCTGGCAGTCTTGAACGTATAGCCCTCCTGTCGGATCCCCTCCGGGCGTGCCGGCCAGCTATCCTTGGCGATAGCGTCCGGGTCGATATAGTCCAGTATCCCCTCGACGTACTCGGATCTGGATTTCCTTATGGTCGCCGTAACCCTGGGATCAAAAGGCTCAAACAGCGGCTCGGGATACAACGTCAGCAGGTTGTCCCAGTCGTTCCCTTCCACCGTTCTTTCCAGTGCGGGAGGGATATACCCATGGGTATTCGCCGTTTGAAGGGCGAGTTGTTTCTCAAACACTTCGCGAAAGCGTTTGTATTCTGCCGAGAAACTCTCGCTATCCTCTTTTTTGCCAAGTGCCTCCGCAATCAGCACGGCGTTCCGGAGCCCGATCAGCATCCACACGTGCTGCCCGGTCGAACGCGCATCCTTCAGGAACGCGTCATCCGGAATTTCCGATGGAGGCATCAGGCCCCGCGGATCTTTGGAGGTCACTTCTTTTTCCCACTGCATGGCACGCAGCACGCCGGGGTAAACCTGGCGCAGGAGATCCTCGTCCTTCGTCAACCGGTAATGCCGTCCCCACCCCCAGAGAGCAAATCCAAAAGTCTCCCAGTAGTTGTACCGCGTAGTTTCGTGCGGGATGATGAAGGCCCCGTCTGCGCGCTGAGCCGTCAGCGAGTACAAGAAGCCCCGTCTGGCGATGTCCGCCATCCCCATGTAATCCAATCCTATGAGCATGTGGGCCGTGTCGGAGCCGCCGTAAAACCGGTGGTACTGGAACTTGTTTACGTTCGGGACATAATCTTCCCCCACCTTGTCGATGGCGAGCAGGTCGTACACGGTGTTCGCGAGGAGATACTCCTGGACCTTCTGCTCGGGGAGGAGCAACGGGGGATTTGCCAGAAGGTCCTGCCAGAATTTGGCCGTAGCCTGCAGCGCCTGCCCCGCATCTGTTTCGCTGATCCGCTTCCGTTCCGGGGAACTTACGGGCAGAGGGACAGTCGGGACCTTGAAGGGCAGGTCTTTGCTCTCTCCCGGCTTTAATATGACGCGGTAGGAGACCACGCCCATCGGGGTGTGCGGGTTGAGAGTGTAGTTGGGCTCAGGATTCCCACCGACCTCGCCGGTGAAGTAGCGCACCATGCGCAGGCCGCTGTCGGCCAGAGCCAGCGAGGCTTGAAAAGGCTGGGGATCGGTCGGATAGAAGTATAGGGCGCGGCCGTCCCGCACTACGGCGTCCTGCTCATAAGCATATTTCCACGCGGGATTGAATGCAGCTTGTCCCTCCACCAGTTCCTTGGGGATGAGGTCAAGTCGCTGCCTGAACCGGTAGTCTGCGAGCCCGCCCATCTTGTTCACGGGGGCGCTGAATCGCCAGGCCGAGCTCAGGAAGGCCGCGCGCTGTTCCGCGGTTTCGTTTCTAAGCCTGACAATGACCATGTTCACGGGCAACTGCGGCTGCTCCCCCCCGAGATTGGCCGCGAACATCTGGAAGGAGTAGAGAACGCCGTCCCGCCGCACTTCATACTGCACGACGGGAAGGTATCCCTTCCGCAGAGTCCGGATGCGCTGGTCGACGGCAACGGGCGGATTCCCCGTAAAGAACATCAGCTCCCCGAACCCTGTGTACAGATAACCTTCCGGAGTCACCTCCGTCGCAACCGGAGCGTACAGCGTGCCCAGGACGTCGTTCGGCCGCCAGAAATAAGAGAACGGCTGTCCCGGCGGATCAATGGCCGGGCTCAACATGCCGCCGGTAATCTGCGCGAACAGGGGGTTGGAAAAGAGGCCAAACAGGATCAAGCCGGCGACAAGGATAGGGAACCGTGTTTTCACGTGACCCTCCGTAGGGCTGCGGCAGTTGTCCAAACGATACCAGGCTCTGGTAGCACATTATTTATTTATTTGTCAAATTAAAATAAGGCGGCCGGAGGTGCGTTATCGCACTTGTCTCGACCCATGGGGATTTCTACGTTTCCCGGGAGTTCATTACTTTCTAACTTCAGTTTTATTATCTGCCAAAATATCTTTGACACCGAGTTTTGGATTCGACTAGGATGCGGTCAGTCACTGCCCCCGGGACCGCGGACACCCGGAGGAGATGGCTCTTGCGCTCCACTTGATCCCGGGCATCTCCGGCGGCAGTGGCGCAAGCTGCGTCTTCACAGCAGGAGGAACTGTGCCAGCGACCGAAACGTGGCAGGAACGGTGCTGCAAAATGGCGACAACCATACGCGCCCATTGCCTGCGCATGACCCATCACGGGAAAAGCGGCCATGTCGGGAGCATGCTCTCGATGGCCGAAATCGTGGTCGTTCTGTACGAGCGCATTCTCAACGTAGACCCCGCCGACCCCAAGTGGCCGGACCGTGATCGCATGATCCTCAGCAAAGGGCATGGCGGCGGGGCCTTGTATGCCGTGCTTGCGGAGAAGGGTTTTTTCCCGAAAGAGTGGCTCATGACGTACTACTGCGACCAGGGAAAGCTGATGGGGCACATCAGCCATCATGTCCCGGGAGTCGAGTTTTCCACCGGCTCGCTCGGGCACGGTCTGCCCGTTGCCGTGGGGATGGCCATTGCCGCCAGGTATCGCGGGAAAAAGCACCGGATCTTCTGCGTCGTGAGCGACGGGGACATCAACGAGGGATCCACCTGGGAAGCGATCTTCTTTGCCGCCCAGCACCACCTCGACAACCTGACCGTCATCCTCGACTACAACAAGATCCAGGCGCTCGGGTTCACCAAGGATGTGCTCAACCTTGAGCCGTTGGCGGACAAGCTCGCCCTTTCCCACTGGTCTGTCCGGGAGGTCAACGGTCACGATGTTGCGCAACTCGAAAAGACCCTTTTTCAACTCCCCTTCGAGACTGGGAAACCTTCCTGGATCATCGCCCACACCGTAAAAGGCAAAGGCGTCAGTTTTCTGGAAAACACGGTTGCATGCCACTACGGCTCGGTGAACGACGAACAGCTGGCACGTGCGCTGCATGAATTGGGAGCAGACCGATGAGAGGCATTTTCAATCAGGCCCTGGTCGACATCGCCAGGCAGGACGACCGCATCTTCATGGTCCTGGCGGACATCGGTTACGGAGAAATCGAGCCGTTTGCCGAGGCGTTCCCCGAGCGCTTCTTCAACGTCGGCGTAGCCGAGCAGAACATGACGGGAGTCGCCTGCGGCATCGCCATGGAGGGGAACATCGCCATCACCTACTCCATCGCCAACTTCCCCACCCTGCGCTGCCTGGAGCAGATCCGCAACGATGCCTGCTACCACAATGCCAACGTGAAGATCGTGATCATCGGCGGAGGGCTTGCGTACGGCGCGCTCGGCATGTCGCACCAGGCCACCGAAGATATCGCGATCATGCGCAGCCTCCCCAACATGGTGGTTGTCGCGCCCTGTGACTTTGCCGAAGCGATCGCGGCGACGCGCGCCATGATCGATCACAACGGTCCGGTGTACTACCGGTGCGGCTACAAGAAAGAGCCGCCCATCCACCTGGGTCCGATCGAATTCAAGCTCGGGCGGGCCATCCAGGTGCGGGACGGCAGCGACGCCGCAATATTATTCACGGGAACAATCGGCAACCAGGCGCTGCTGGCGGCGGATGCATTGGAGAAAGACGGGATTCACTGTCGACTGGTCAGTATGCACACGGTGAAACCGCTGGACACGGACTGCGTCTTCGCCGCCGCGAACGAAACCGGGGCCCTGGTCGTCCTCGAGGAGCACAGCGCCAGCGGCGGGCTCGGGGGAGCTGTGGCCGAGGCGTTGATGGATGCAGGCATTCGGCCCAGGAAGTTCCTCAGGCTGGCGCTTCCGGATCGATACGTGTCGCAGGTGGGGAGCCATGAGTGGCTGCTCGACCAATACGGTCTCTCCGCCTCCAAGATCGAAGCGTCGATGCGGAAACTGCTCGCCGCTTGAGCGAACCTCAGCCTGTACCCGATGAAATGTGACTTGCGTTCGTCGTATTGCCGGGCATCGACAGCCTGACTTCCTCAGTTGCGGTGCATAGTCCGGAAACCGATAGCGGCTGGACGATGTTGGCGGGTGCGGATCCCCACGCATGATTCCAGGTTCGGCCGCGACTATTTCGGCGGAATCCACTTGGGCGGTACTTTTTGCCAGTCCGGCATGGAGATGCCGTTCAAGTCCCACACGACGTGCCCGTCATGAATTGTGAGCTCGCATTCGAGCTTTTTGGTGCCCATCAACCTGCCCCCCTCAGCATCGACGAACCCGAATCGGCCCTGTCGCAGGTTCAGGACGACCAGATCGGCCGCGGCTCCCACGCTCAGGTGGCCGAGATCAGGCCGTTTGATCTCCCGCGCGGGATTCCAGGTAGAGCGCAAGATGGCGTCCTGGAGCGGCATTCCCAGGTTGAGGAGTTTGGAGATTACGTTGAGCATGTCCTTCATCCCCGCATTCATGCTGTCGATGTGCAGGTCGGTGCTGATGGAATCGGGGGCAAATCCCTGGGCCATTGCAGGAACGGCGTGGCGGAATGGGAAACTGGCCCCGCCGTGGCCCGCGTCGAAAATGACGCCGCGCTCGCGGGCTTCGAAGAAGAACGGCTGAACCCTGCCTCGGGCATCGAGGAGCGGCACCTGGCCGAAGTAAGCGTGCGTGTAAATGTCCCCGGGGCGCAGGTGAACAAGCACGAGGTCACGGAAAGGCCGCGCGGGCACAAACTCACCGAAATCGACCATCACGGGAACATCAGCCAGCCGGCCGGCTTCCACAGCCCGATCGACGGGATCCCACTCCGGGCCTTCGTAGTGCGCCACTTTGACTCCGACCAGGACCCCGGGATCCTGTTTGATGCACATCGCCGTCAGCTTCGGATCCATGTCCGACAGGTTCTGCTCGATCGGACCTCCCTTCATGCCGGAGCCTACGATGTTGAGGAAGGCCAGGACGCGGGTCTTTGCGTGGTCGACGGTCTGCTGCTTGAACTGTCGGAAATTGCGCCACCCGGCCCCCCCGGCATCGACCACGGTGGTTACCCCGGCCCTGAATGTGAATCCATCAGGTGGAAGACTGCCATAACTGTTGCTGTAATCGGCACCAGGTTCAGTGCCCCAGAAAACGTGCGTGTGGATATCCACGAATCCAGGAGCGACATACAGCCCGCGCGCGTCGACCGCTACTGCGGCCTGGCTGGCGGCAATGTCGGGCGCCACCCGAAGGATCTTGCCGCCCGCTATAGCCACGTCCATAACCGCGTTGACCTGGTTCTTCGGATCGATAACGTGCCCACCCTTGATAAGGAGATCGTATTGCCCGGCACGTGTCAGGCCGGGCGCCACCCAGAGGCATATCAAGACGCCTATGGACAGGACGTTTGAACTCACCGAGGACCGGTTGTCACCCACGCTCTTCATGTGGCTTCCCTTCTGAAAGGCACAACCGGGATCCGGGCCGGATTGCCGATGCGCTGGTCATTGCGGATTCGGACTGCAGTTATAGGCCATTACACCAGGGCGCACAACTTGTATTCCCGGTGCACGCAGCTACGGCTCGGGCAACATCGCCCCCCTCCAGTTCCATTAGGGGCGGCGTAACCATTTCGCGCTCGAACGCATGGATCCGGGATATGATGCACTGATTGAGCCGCAGCTTCCCCGAACAATCAATGGTTTGGAGTCTAAGAAAGCGGGAGTCCAAGGTGAAACGCAGGGAGTTCCTGAAATTCGGTGCCGCCGGCGCGGCGGACCTTGGCACGGGCCGCACGGCGCAAAGCTCGCCGTCCGGGCCGGGACAGGACCGTCCGCAGCTTCCGGACAGGAGTCTGTCGATCGTCACCGGCACAAACGAAGATCACCGGCGCAGGCTGCGCTTCATCGACGACTGCCGCCGCACAATTCGCAAATGCATGCGGCGGCAGCTGGTCGGAGATTACCTACCGGGTCACGCGGCATACAACCTGGGAGAATACCCGGCGCGAAAACCATGGGATCCCGACGACTGGGACCGCCGGCAACTGGAGGAGCTCAGCAGCGCCGGCATTGAGTGGATCCATGTCCACGAGGAATGGAACGATGCCGAACGGCTCTTCGGCGGAGACAAGTTCACTCCGGTGAACAGGGACGGATTCAAGAGGTTCATCCACTGGTGCCATCAGCTTGGGATGAAGGTGATCCCGTACACCTCCAGCGGCTATTTCGAACGCAACGATCCGGATTTTCGCCCCGACTGGGCTCGCGATCCAGGCGACCTGATCGAGGTGTACTACCGTTACGCCCATTGCTCCCCCGCCAGCGTGGGGTGGCGCAGGTATCTGTTGACGAGGCTGCGCAGAATCCTGGACGAGTACGAGGTCGACGGGCTGTACAACGATGTCGGCTACTCTCAAGCCTATGCCCTCAAGCAGCCGCTCACCCCGGACGAGGTGGACGCGTTCGAAGAATCGGAGAAAGTGGACGGCGCGTTTGAAGACTTGCTCGAGATCATCTATGAAGAGGTCAAACACTATCGGGGCATGGTGTGGCTACACGCGGGCCAGTGGTATCACAGAACACGGCGCCCGCCGGCAGGGCGTCGGCTGTACGATTATTTCTGGGTGGGCGAGGGCGTCAGCAACCTCGATCGCCTGCGGGAGACCGTCAAAGACCATCCGCCGTACCTCGTTCCCTGTGTGGACATGAGCCGGGCAAAGATCGCGAACGAGAACGAGCTGTATCTTCATGCGATCCCGTACCTGCAGTTCCCGCTGCTTCTTGCCGGGCGCCCCTTTACCGGGGAGCGCATCTCAGTCCCGGGAGTCAACTATACCGCCAAAGAAACCGAATTTTGGATGCAGCACCTGAGGAAGGTGGGCGAATTCTACCGGTCTCATCCGGAGGGGCCTTTCACCTATGGGTGGTGGGATAGCTGCCCAGGCCGTCCCGAGGCCCGACCGACGTATTTCCGGTGGCTGAAGCTCTATCGACCCATGGTGGAGCGGGGCACGACGGCGTGGCTGGAGATTACCGACAGCGACCTGTTCGTCGGGCCGCTGCCACGACAGGTGGTGGCCAGCGTTTTTATCAACCGCGATATGTACCTGGCGCTGGCAAATTTCTCGCGCACACCCGTCGAGCTGACAACCCGGCATCCGTACATACTCTGCGGCGCACCCGATTCAGGCCCAGCCTCGCGCTGGACGCTGGCGCCGCGCAGCCTGATTATTGCCCGGCGGTCCGGAACCGCGCCAGCGCCGTGAGCGCTCTGGTGGCTCATGCCGGCGTTCCCAGACTTCACGCACCCGACCTGAATACTGGGGATCCTGCCTTTCAGCGCTTCTTCCGCTTCAGCCATCGGGAAAGGATTGTCGGGTTCAGGAAAATCGCCTCGAAACCCACTCTAAGATCAGACTTTGCCTGGCCCATCATCCTTCGGTGTTGTGTGAGCATCCAGGTGCCGCCTTCGGCAGTAGTTATCCAGCCCGATCAGGCGGTTGGCCAGGGCATTGGTTTGGTCGAGGCACCAGTCTCTCGGAGGAATGACCGTGCGAGCGAATTTGTTCGGGTCCTCTCCCACTGCCACAGTGCTGAGGTAGACCAGATTCCAGATGCAAGGGAGGGAAGGATCGGCCTCGCAGCTTCCGTCCACCCGAGATCCGCCGCAGGGCCCGTTGCGCAGATTCTTGTAGCACCAGCGCATCGTACAGCCTGCGAAGTTTAGATGTTCCTGGATGCAGTCCCCACAGCCGACACATCCCAGCGTCGCTTTTCTGTAGAGGGTGGCCATTCCCAGAGTCCTGTACCAAAACCCCTTCCTCCAGGTTTTATCTTCTTTGTCCCTTTCATTGGCCTTCAGGCCCGCTGAAAGAAGGCGGGCTCCCAATGAGCCGTTCCGTATCAACGCATCGTGGATCATCAGTGGGAGCCGCTGTTTCCAGGAGATGTGAGACTTGACCTGCGTGATCTGGTAAGGACCAGCTCCGTCGCTCAAGCCATCCTGGCCTCTGGGGAAAAGGTAGAACTCATTTGGAGACTCGAAAAACAACTCGTCCGGCTTGTTTTGCCAGTCCCTCCCGAGGGTGGCCGCAAGTTCAAGAATGGTCATGAAATCCTGATGTGTCAAACCGAAGCCTCCGATGTGTGCCCCGGCAAAGCCGAGTTTCTTGGCAGCGGCTGCCATCAGCGCCGCACGCTCGAGGCGGCGGGGTTTTTTCTCCTTTTCGAGGCGGCGGATCAGCTCATCCGGAATCACGCAACCTGCGACTTCACCCGCCTGCATCATCTTCGCAACCGTTGCGGTAGGCACGTAGACGTTGGCTACCAGCGGCACATGATCCAATCCCTCTCGCACCATATACTGCTTGGTCTCGTACAGCTTGCGCAGGTTGAAGCCGAGCTGCGTGATGATAAATCGACAGCCCAGGGCTACCTTGAGCTTGAGCTTGTAAAACTGCATCATCTGATCCGGTTCCCGAGTCTTAAAAGGATTGACCACAGCCCCCGCAAAGAAATCGAATGGCGTGCTTTGGACACGTTTCTGTCCAACGTTGTATGGGATTCCTCCACGCATTGCCTGGATGAGCCAGAGAATAAGTACCGAGTCGAGGTCATAGACTGGCTTTGCTTTTCCTTGAAAACCGGCATTTTGTGCATCCCCGGTCAGCGCGAGAATGTTTTCCACTCCCATCCGGGCGAGGCTGTGCAGCCGGCCTTCTACGAAGCTGCGGTTGCCGTCTTTCCCAGTCAGGTGAGCAAGAGGTGTCAAGCCCGAGTCAAGAATGGTGGCAACGAAGGCTTCCGGAGGCAATGCAGGGTTCCCGCCCGGCAGATCCGTGAGGCTAATGATCTTGATGCCATCTGGCTCACGCGCGGCGTCACGCACGAAAGTCTCAGCTTCGGGGACGGTATGGTCGCGGTTCAAGACCAGTTCCGCCGAATAGAAAAATCGTTTCTCTTTCAAAGCTGATCGTAAGTGGTTATCACCCATATCGAATCACCCGAACGGAGTTGTATGCGACTGCCTCGAACTGCGATGCGTCATGTGTATGATATTTTAACTCTCAACCAATTGAATCATATGCTAGTCTGGGGGTTCATCTTAGTCAATAGCAACCGTAGGATGCGTTACTTTTTGACTTCGATGAATGCCTTAGGACAACAAGGTCCATGCTTGAGTATAGTTTATATTGCTAATCAAATGGATACCGAGATTCCGAAGCAAACGAAATGTCGGTGTTCCATAGATGAACCCATGACGGAAATGCGCCCCTTTCGAGCAGCCTCGACCACCCTGATTTCGGCGATACTGATGCGGCGTTGCGCAAACCGGCCATGGATGAAGTCCACTTCCCGCAGTGACGCACTCCGCTTCTATGCGCAATCACCTAGTACTGCCGTTCGTAACGTCATTTCTGGACGCGGGAACACGCCGACGCAAGCGGCCCTCTTCGTGGTCTTCAGCGAGCAAAAGTCGAGGGGACGCTGTGAATCTTTTCTCCGGACCGGCGCCCGGAGAAAAGAGCAGTGCGCAGCGCTGACCTGCCAGGTCATTCACAGCGTCCCCTCGACCTTTGCCTGCGTTCATCCGCGTCCCCACAAACGCTATTGTATTTACGGAATCCGGTACTTGGGACTCCACGTTGGCATGGCCCCATTCATGGCCTCCGACGAGTTTTCGTAATTAAACGGGGCACTCGCAGTAGCGGACGGTGAATAACGAGTTTCTAACATTGATCGGAGGACAGTGTGAACTCCCGTGAACGCATCTTTGCGACGCTTGATCACAAGCAGGCGGATCGGGTCCCAATCGCTGAGATGTGGATTGATCCGAAAATCGTCCAAGCGCTCCTGCCTGGGGCGAGCCACTCGAACGACCTGGTGGAACATCTGGGTCTGGAAATGGTTACCGTCGCTACAATGATTTATGAGCCCGACGAGGTGGAATGGGTCGACAGGGAGATGGGCCTTTTTCGCGACAAGTGGGGCGCCCTCCAGCACCTTACACAGGAAGCAATCCCCGTACCGGCACTCCCGGCACGCATTGAATCGGAGGAGGATCTTGCCCGTTACAAACCTCCCGACCCCGTCAAATCCCCTGTCATAGGAAAGGTACGGCGGCTGCGGGAGCGCTACCCCGATAAAGCCGTGGCTGTTGTCGGCGAGTCGGGCTGGGCGCCGGCGGTGTTCATGCGCGGAGGGATCGAAAACCTGTTCCTCGACCTCGCGATGCGGCCCTCGTTCGCAAAGGATCTGATGTGTATCGGGGCGGCCTATTACGCGGAACTTTATCCTCTCGCCATCGCTGCGGGCGCGGACGTCGTATTCCTGGGGGACGACTACTGCGACAACAAGGGCCCGATGATGTCGCCAAGAATGTTCAATGAGATCATCCTCCCGCACGACGCCGCTGTCGTGGCCTCCATCAAGAAGGCCGGTGCCTATTGCATAAAACACATCGACGGGGACATCCGTAAGATCATGGATCCGCTGGTGGCTACGGGGTTGGATTGCCTCGGTCCGCTGCAGGACGTTCCCGGGATGGAACTGGACAAGATTTTTGACAGATACCCTGGCCGGATCTCGGTCATGGGCAATATCAGTGTCGACCTGTTGTCCCGAGGGACCCCGGAGGAAGTCGTGGAGGCGACAAGACATTTGCTGCGTACCGTTTCGAGCAAAGGGCCGCACATCTTCTCGTCCGGCAACACGATTTCCTCATCGGTCAATCCTGCAAACTACATCGCGATGGTGCGGACGGTGCAGGAACTTGGCACTTATCCGATCCAAGTGGCATAAACGCTCCGGGCCATTCGGAGCACCATGCGGAGGTTCTTGGGCATGAGCTGGCCCATGCGGTAGGGCTCCTCCTCGATTCGGATTACCTGGACTCCATCGGGCGATTCGCTGATCCGACTCCGCCTTGGACGACCGATGTCAGCCGAACTGGACCGATCGCTTCGTGAACGCCCCTTCCATCCAGTAGCCGGTAATCGGGAACGTCGTTGCAGGGCGGGCGTCCGCGACCGCGCCCGCGGCGACGAGCACCGGGGCATAGTGCTCCCAGGTCGGCAAAGCCGTCTGCGCCGCCGGGGCGCGGCGGCGGAAGTCCAACAGGGCGTCGACGTCGAAGCGTGACAACACGTCCGCCGCCCAGGCGTCGAACGTCCCTGGCCCACGCCGGGATGCCGGGTCGGAACGCGTACCTCATGTTGTGGGTGAGGAAGCCGCTGCCGAACACGAGCACGCCTCCGTCGCGCAGCGGCCCGAGCGCCTGCCCGAGCGCGAACAACTCCTGGGGGTCGAGGCGCGGCATCGAGATTTGGAGCACGGGCACGTCGGCGCCGGGGTACATTGCGACGAGAGGCACATACGCCCCGTGGTCGAGCCCGCGCTCCGGCTCGTCGGTGAACGCCATGTCCCGTCGGCGGAGCAATTCGCGGACGCGGGTGGCGAGTTCGGGCGCCCCGGGGGCCGGGTACTCGGTCCGATAGTACCGGTCGGCAAAGCCGTAGAAATCGTAGACCAGGGGCACGGTCCGGGTGGCGCCCAGCGCCGTCGGCCGCTGCTCCCAGTGAGCCGAAACCATGAGGATGCTGCTCGGCTTCGGCATGGCGTTCGCCCATGCGGCGAGTTCCGCCATCCATGCGGCGTCATCGAGCAAGACCGGCGCGCCGTGCGCGGCGAAGATCACGGGCATGCGCCCGGTCGTCTGGTTCTCTTCAGGTTCGACCCGTGCCACCGTCATGATCGTCGGCCCTCCCGCCGCTCACCTGCACCGACCCATCGGCGATTCGCTGGAGCATGGTTGCCCTCCGCTGGTTCTGGGTTACGGGTCTGCCTATCGGAAGTCTATAATAATGTGGGAAACAACAGGCGCGTTCTTTGAGGCCTTTGCGTCTTCGAGTCGGCTTCCGATCTCACGTCCAAGACTCCAGGGCCTCGAGTGGCAGCCTTATGCGATAAGGGGCAAAGGGGGGGTCATGCAGGACTCAGACAATACGAAATTAGATCGGCGTTCGTTTCTTAACAAAGCGGCGGGAGCGGTGGCGGGTTCCGCGATTGCTTCCAGCGCGCTTTCCTATGCCCGCATCCCCGGCGCCAACGACCGGGTCGCGCTCGGGCACATCGGGGTGGGGAGCCGCGGCACCGAGCTGCACCTGATGGTCTCCCGGTTGAAGGACAGGTACAACGTGGAGACGGTGGCCGTCTGCGACCTTTGGAAAAACAATCGGGAACGCGCCGCCGCCAATACCGAACGCTACTACGGCCGTGCCCCGCGCGCCTTCCAGCACATGGAGGACCTGCTTGCCCTGAAGGACGTGGATGCCGTGATGATCGCCACCCCCGAGCACTCCCACTCCCCCGTCCTGAAGGCGACCGCGGAAGCGGGAAAGGACGCCTACTGCGAGAAGCCGATGGGGAACGTTCTCGCCGAAGTCAAGGCGGCGCGCGACGCCGTCAAACGGCACAACCTCGTCGTCCAGATCGGAACGCAGCACCGCAGCGAGCCCTATCCGCTGGCGGCTCGGGAGATCATCCGCAGCGGCGCCCTCGGGGAGATAAGCAAACATGAAATCGTCTGGAATTACAACGGCCCGCGCTGGCGCGGCCGCCCCGAGGTGAAGCAGATCCGCGAACAGGACACGGACTGGAAGAAGTGGCTGATGACCAAGCCGCCGCGCCCCTTCGACCCGCAGCTGTATTTCGAGTTCCGCCTCTACCGCGACTTCTCGAGCGGCATCCCCGACCAGTGGATGAGCCACGGCATCGATCTCGTCCACTTCTTCATGAACGAAGTGCCGCCCCGCTCGGTCGTGGCGCAGGGGGGCGTGTTCGCCTGGCACGACGGCCGCGAGAACCCCGACACTTTCCAGACCCTCGTGGAGTACCCGTCCTTCCTGGCGAGTTTCTCTACCAGCTTCGGCAACGACTGCGACAGCTTTTCGCGGATCATGGGGAAAAAGGCGACCCTGGTGAACATCGGCGGCGAGGGCAGCCCGCGCTGGAAGGTGGTCGAGGAAAAGGGGAATCACGAAAGCAATCCTTACATCCAGCGCGTCGAGAAATGGGTCACGCTTCCCGGCGACGACAAGCCGGGCCCGATCAACATCGGGGACGAGGACCTGTCCCACCTGACCAACTGGTTCGACTGCCTGCGCAGCCGGAACCCGAAAACGAACGCGACGGTGGACAACGGCTTCCTGCACTCGGTGGCCTGCATCATGGCCGCGCAGTCGTACTGGCAGGGGAGAAGACTCTACTACGATCCCAAAACGGAGCAGATCAAGGACAGCGCTCCCGCGACGACGTGACGCCGATCCGTCCCGCCCGAGGCCATCCGGAAGCTACTCGAGTCCCGGGGTCTGCCTTCCAGGCCCCCGCCGAATCGCCCGCACCGGCGACGCACGGCCAGTGCTGGTTCTTTCTAAGCAGGAAGCCCATCCGCACCATCTGCCAGTAGTGTGCCCAACCCTCTATCCTGCAGCATTGGCAGGCCCGAGTGCGGATCAGAACCAAAAACGGCAGCTTTTTCTTCTCGCCCCAGGAAACCCCGCCCGGGGGTGGAGCGTCCGGCACATCTCCTTCGAGATCTCACCGATCTGCCGTATTCCACGGCGACACTTGTACTACAGGACTCGCAGCGCTCGAGAAATCCCCAGCAAAGACAAAGATTGTAATTCTCACACGCCCATGCGCCACGATCGGAGGGTGCGCCACCTCAGAACAAAAACGCCGTGGCTGAACACTTGCACAACCGCGATTATCGACCTCCCCGAGGTTAGCGACCAGAGCACTCTGCACCCATCTTGTCGGCAAATGACGGCAGACTCGGCAAAACCATCATTGCAGCGATGAAAATGGCGCGCAAGAATGGAGGTTGGGACTCAGGTTCATTCTCGACCCCGATCATCCAGTCCCCACCTCGGCCCTGGTTCTGGTTCTAAGAGGCAGCGCAAATGGACCGGGCGCTGTCGCGGAGGATTCCATCGAGAGTATCGTAACTAAGAAGAATGAAATGACCACAACCAAGGGGGAAGAAGATGAATCAGCAGAATGACACCAAAGCCACGATGAAGGCCGTACGTATCCATGCCTTTGGCGGCCCGGAGGTGTTGCAGTATGAAGACGCCCCGCGGCCCGTTCCCAAGGCAGGAGAAGTCCTGGTCCGGGTTCATAGCACTGCAGTCAATCCGGCGGACTGGAAGTTCCGCAACGGATTCTTCGGGAAAGACTTCCCCCTGCCTCTCACCGTGGGATTCGATTTCTCCGGCGTGATTGAAACCCTCGGTGAAAACATCACGCGGTGGAAGATCGAAGACGAGGTTTATGGCTATGCGCTTGGCGCCTATGCCGAGTATATCGCCGTGAAGGAAACGCAAATGGCGGCCAAGCCAAGAACGATTGACCACATTCATGCCGCAGCCATCGCCTCGGCGAGCCTGGCGGCCTGGAAAGCCTTGTTCGAGGTGGGGGGATTGCAGGCGGGCCAAAGGGTGCTCATTCATGGAGCCACCGGTGGTGTGGGCGGATTCGCCGTGCAGCTTGCGCAGGCAAAGGGAGTTTATGTCATCGGCACTGCATCGAAGCGAAATCAAGCCTATCTGAAAGAATTGGGCGCCGACGAAGCCATTGATTACGAAGCGGTGCGCTTCGAGGATGCGGTACGGGATATGGACGTGGTCTTGGATACCCAAGGAGGTGAAACGCAAACGCGTTCCTGGAAGACCCTCAAACCTGGCGGCATCCTGGTTTCCATTGCGCAACCTCCGGCCCAGGCGGAGGCGGACAAACATGGCGTGCGGGCGGCTTTTGCGGTGAATGAAATGAAGGCGGACTCCTTGGATGCGATTACCAGACTGGTTGACGCCGGCAAGCTGAAGGCCGTGGTAGACACCGTGCTGCCCCTATCCGAAGCCGGCCGCGCCCAGGAACTCATCCAAACCGGCCACACGCGCGGGAAAATCGCCCTCAAGGTAGTCTAAGATTCCTTCCCAGCGGCAGAGGCTGGATTCTGCGGCCAGGAAGGTGCCGGGCGGTCAAGCCAGACCCAAGTGATGTAATCCACGGTGGGCGGTTCTCCTCCTACGGCGCGGAGGCGTGCGTTGACCTGCCCGCGATGGTACTGACTATGCATGGCGACTTGAAGCGCCGTTTCGCCGAGCGTGATTGCAGCCGGAGCACGACCCAGCCGCTCGGCCACAAGCCTCGCCCAAGGCATTTGCATCGTCGCCGACCATTGCTCATCTTTGAACCTCTCGATGCAGGGGAACACTTCTTCATAGTAGCTCCGTCCCCAGAGCATCAGTGCCGGCAGATCCTGGAAAGTCGGATACGGGGCCTCTGGGGCCTCCTTGAGCCAGATGCGCAGAAACGCGCGCTGCACGAGGTGCAGGTGATAGAAGTACTCCCGGAGCTTGTCATCCGTCCGGGCGCCGTCGGCGGCGAGAGTGGGTGTCCAGACGGCGGCGTCGGCCCATTCCATGTGCCGGTACAGCTCAGCAATCGTATCAAGGCGGATCATTTTTTTCCTTGCTGGTACGGGGGCTTTGCGTATGGCGTTGAAGTCGAATCAAGCATACCACAGTGGAAAACCGCCCGGTGTCCAGCATGAGAAAATGCGATTTGCTGCAGACCCCAGCTGCCCACGCGACATCAAACTTTCCGGCACCGGGCGTGTAGGAAATACGGCACGAGTCGAGTATCGTCCATGTCCGGACAGCGGCGGACAATCTCCGCGCTGGCAGTGGGCTCCTGCAGGTGCTCGATGTTAAAGCCGGCCCCCACAACCGCGTTCATCCACCAGCTCAACGTACGGTGGAAATATGGCGTTTCGAACGGCCGCAGCTTCTGCTTGATCTCGGGAGGGGCGGCGCCGAACAGCCAGCGGTCAATGCGCCCGTGGGTTCCTTCGAAATACCCGGCAATGGAAAGCGCCGTTTTCCGCCCGGTCTCATCGCGAACCAGTCGGCGGAAAGGTGTAGACGTGCAGGGATGGGAGATGGAGAACTGCAGAAATCCTCCGTGCCGGAGCACCCGATACGCTTCGGTAATGGCGCGGTCGGCCCGAGGCACATCCATCAAGCTCATGATGGCCACGACGAAATCGAACGCGCTGTCGGTAAAAGGGAGTTCCTCCATACTGGCTACCAGGTAACGGATACCAAGCGGGTCGGCTTCCTCCAACGCACAGGCGGCCGCAATGAACGAAAGCGCGATGTCCGCGGCGGTGATGCGGGCTCCGCGCCTGGCAAGCATTCTTGTGTTATGGCCTTCTCCGCATCCGATATCGAGCCCCTGCAAGCCGGCGATGTCAGGCAGCATGCCCATGAAAGCCGGCGTGTTGAGGTAATCACGATAAACATCATAGCCGGCTCGGGCCAAGTCGGTCCAAACTGGCGCGTTGCCCTCCCAATATTCACCAGCCTTACGATGGTCCATAGAATGGAGATTTTACACGTGCGTACCCTCCATGTCCGCAAAACACTGCTACTCGGAGAAGTGCAATTCCTCGTTGTTGTCCATAAGCCCTAGAGCTGTATCGGGAGCGCACCACCAGCACAAAGTTGGAAAACACAACCATGCAGCGCGGTGCGCTCTCGATACAGCGACTTGAAGGGAGCCGCGAGAGTGTTCGTTTTTGAGGGGATGTTGTGGCTATGTCGGAAGGGGTCTATGTACTTTCAACTGAATCCCGGATGGAGGTCTGAGGGTAGGAAGGGTGTCCAGGCATGACTCCTACTGCCCTTTGGCAGGTGGCAGCCGCGCGGATCTGATCTGAGTCACATTCATTGACCATCCATACACCCCTTCACGAAAAAGAAACGCAAAGCGGCGAGCCGCTGGTTTACGGTATTCGGGGCCATTCTTCTCATGGTGAAAAGGTAAGCCTGGAATTGCCGGATGTGCTCCGGGCCAAAGTTGATCCGGTGGGCGCTTGAAATAGCGGGCGAACTCTTCAACCACCCGGATGTAGCACTCTTTCGTGGTCGCAGAGTAGTTGCGACGCGGCGCTGGATGATTGGCCTGACTGGACGCCGGGTCCCCATCGCGCTGGCGGTAGTCCCGGCCTCGCTCGTGTCGGTGTTGCTGGTGGTGGGCGGCATCGTGATTTGGTCCGGCTTGAACCAGATGGTCGCGCGCGCTGCGTCGGTGCCCGGTGCGGCAGGGGATACAGGAATCATCGGGCAAATAATCTTCGTGCTCGGCCCCACCTTGCTGTTCCCGGTTTGGGGTGTAGCGCTTGCGGTGGCGACGTTGGGCTACTATTACCGGCGGCGCGGCCCGTGCGGTGTGTGTGGTCGTGGCGCATCCGGCGAGATCGGGAGGCCATCATCCACCTACCAGAGGAGATAACCCGCCCGGGGGGGTGACTGACTCGAATGCCGTTTCTGAGGAACGTGGCGGTTTCTAAGTGCCGGATGCCACGGCAAGTGTTGCGGAATCAACTACTACGAGACACGCCGGTCGCTTTGCGGGACGCGACGTGGACAACTTGCGAAAGCACCTGCCAGCGTTCGAATCTGCTGCTCAGATTGATTTCATGCATTCATGCAACGCGCTTAGTGATCCCCTGAGGCATCCATGCTATTTTCGCCGCGTCCTTCCGGAACGCACTCCACCCTGCCTCTTCAGAGGATGTAAGAATCAACGATCTCATTTTTGACGTCCCGGGATGTAAAAATGCAAGAACTCCAAGGAATGATGTGAGCGCTGGCTGCGTAGCACAAGTAGGCCCGGCCGCCTCCGCTGATACTACTCACACCTCAACGCTACGATCGGATCGACCTTCGCCGCCCTTCGCGCGGGGAGGAATCCTGCGATAAAGGCAACTATCGTGAGCACTCCGATGGCCAGCGTTATCGTGAACGCGTCGCGCGCGGTGAGCCCAAAGAGCAGTTTCTCGAGCACATGCACACTCAGCAGTGAAATCCCCGCTCCTGCCGTCACGCCCGCGATTACGATGACCGCCACATCGCGAAGCACCAGCAGCATGATCGACTTTCCCGCGGCCCCCAGCGCCGTTCGGATTCCGAATTCCGTGTAGCGCTGCGTCACCATGTAGCTGATGGCCCCGTAAAGGCCGATCATGGCCAGCAGCAGCGCCAGGCCGCCGAAAAAGCACGAGAGTGTGGCCAGCATTCTCTCCTGCACGAGGGAATCATCCACCTGCCGGGCGAGGGTGTTGAACTCGAGCGAAATCGATTTGTCTACGCCTGCCACCGAGTCCTGGATCAGCGGGAGCACGGCCGACGGGCGCGCGGAGGTGCGGATCATGAAATTGGACCCTCCGCCGAATCCTGGTTGCTGCCTGACCGGGAAATAGGCGCAGGGATAGGTCTCTTCGCGAAGAGATTCGTATTTGGAATCCTTGACGACTCCCACAATCCGGATGGGTGGTCCCACTGCGCCCCGATCTTCGTCGAGACGGAAGAACCGGCCGACGGGATCCAGGCCGGGATAAAACCTGCGCGCCACCGTCTCATTGATAATGGCGACCTTTGGGGCGCTTGGGGTGTCCTGAGGAGCGAAGTCGCGTCCTGCCAGAAACGGGATTCGCAGCGTCCTGAAATAACCGGGCGACACGGCGTTCAGGTATGCGAGCGCCGCCTCGCCGGCCGGCGCGTTCGGGCCATCGGCATGAAGACCCTGGTTCCATTCCATCCCACTGATCGGAGTTATCTCGGTGCGGCTAACCGAGACCACACCCGAGAGCGTGGTCAGCCGTTGTTCGATTTCCTCCCAGGTGACCTTCCATCGCTCCGGCGGGATTCCGGCGGTTCTTGCCTCCGCGTGCATCATCAGCACGTTGGAGCGGTCGAAACCGATGTCAAGCGTCACCAGCTTCACAAAGCTGCGCAGGAGGAGTCCAGCTGCCACAAGAACCACGAGTGACAACGCTATCTGCATCGCAACGACCCATCGGCCGGGGTGGAGACGGACAGCGTGCCCCGCGTTCATTTTCAGGCTCCCCTTCATGGCTGCAGTCAACGATACGCGTGTGGATCTGATGGCGGGAAGGACGCCGAACAGGAGCCCGGTGATGATCGCGATAGCAGCCGTAAAGACCAGAGTCCGCCAGTTGAGAGAGAGGTCAAGAAACACCTGATCACGCGTTGTCGACACAAAGCGAACCAGCAGCGCGCTACCCCAATGCGCGAAAAGCACGCCCAGCATCGCACCGGCCGAGGAGAGCAGGACGCATTCGGTGAGCAACTGGCGTATCAGACGGGGGCGTGTCGCCCCGAGCGCTCTACGGACTGCGATCTCCCGGGTGCGCGCGGCCGAGCGTGCCAGCATGAGGCTGGCGATGTTGGCGCAGGCAATGATCAGCACCATCCCGACCACCGCCATCAGGATATTGAGCGGCTGTCCGATCCGCTGCCGCAGGTAGGATGTTCCCGTTGCAACGGGAGACGTAGTGAGCGACGATTTAGCATAGTCCTTTTGACCGCCGGGATCCCAGTTTTCCGGCACGGTGGCGGCGAAGATTCGGGGCGAAGCCACGTCGAGATGAGCCTTAAGCTCACCCGGGCCGATCCCCGGCCTGACGCGGCCCATTATGTGCAGCCACCACCAGGCACGCTGGTCCAATCGCTTCCGGGCGCCGTCATAAATCGCCGTTGCGCAGACTGGGAGCGCGACATCAAACCTCCTTCCGACCTCCAATCCGTTGAAGCCGGGCGCGGCGACGCCAATGATGGGAAAGGGGTGGTTGTCGAGCGAGATGGTGCCGCCCACGGCGCTCTCGGCCCCTCCAAAATGCTCCTGCCAGAAACTGTAGCTCAGCACCGCAACACCCGGGCAGCCGCGCCGGTCATCCGCCGCGCCTATCAGACGCCCGCCCGCTGGCACGACTCCCAGGGTGCGAAAGAAATCGCCGCTGACCCAAAGCCCCTTGGCATAATGAGCCTCGCCGCCCTGCGACAGGTTGGATCTGCCCCAATCCTGGCCGCGTTTGACTCCTGGCAACGCACAGTGGTTTTTATTTCCCGACAGCCAGCGGCGTCCCATCCTCGCCATAGAAGTTGAGTGTCATGCTCGATGCACCGCCAGCGCTCAGGACGATAAACTCCGTAGTATAACCGCCCCCATCCGCAATTTGCGGAAAGACGATCGGCGCTGGCGCCGGCTGAGTCGCATCGGCGATTGGAAAAGTGGTCATGAGGAAGTGGCCACGAGAGTTGGTCAGAGACCGCAGGGTCAGCGCAACGAATGGTGACAACGACGAGATATCCAGAACTCCCGTAAAGTCCGTCGGCAATCCCGAAAGGAGCTGTGAAACAAATCTTGCCGTGTGCCCGTTGCCATTCAGGTTCACCCCGGCGCTCTCTCCCGCAGGTGTGCTCCCGTCTGTCTGGAATGCTTTCAGGATCACGCTCACTCCCAAGTTCCCTGGACAGGCTATTGCCAGGCCGGTGCCGTGGTGTCCCGACTGGTCTATGTAGATTCGCGCATGTGTGGTCGGAGTGGCCGAAGGTACTCCTGATTCAGTTACCCGGATACCTCCCTGCGAGAAGCTGAATACGCCCGCTCCGACAGGGCTCGACGTATTTGCATCCGGGGTCAATTGCACGGAACCAACGTTAGCATCCGCGCGGGAGCCATCCGTCTCGAACACGAACACGCCGCCTGGCTGGATGGTGTAGGCGAATGTGGAATCTCTCTTTCCACCGACCTGGTTCACAACCAACGCCGCCCCACCGTCGCCAAAGAGCGCGAGCCTTCCGGTCTCGACGGCACTGGAGGTGTTGAGGAGGGTGAGAGTTGAGAGGTAACCGCCGCCAACCACAAACTGGGGAAAGTAAAGCGGCAGACCCCCGGGCGGTTGAGTCAGGTCCGCTATGGGTGTGCTGGTCAGAAGGGCCTCGTTGCGCTGGTTTACGGTGAGGTGGAGGGCCAGGACGGACAGGGGCTGATCGCTTGCAATGTCAAGGGAGCCAAATTGCGTCGCGGTTGGGAAGTCGCCCGTGATGTTGAAATCGGGCGCCACCTCCTTCAGCTGGTGGATGAACTTGGCAAAGTGAGCTCCGCTCGCAACGCCTCCGTGGCCCGTGGTGAGGGTTGTACCGGCCCTGTCGCGCAAGGTGTAGGTCACGTTCGCAGTAGTGGAGCCGGGATTTGCGATGGCCAGTCCGGTGCTGATGTCAACCAGGCCAGCATCGTTGAGGCCGGGCATAGCTGGCACACCGGAGCGATAGTCCACACCTATCCGGGCGGACGTGGTGGGAGGAGAGGCCGGCACCGCTGCTTCGCTGACAACGACGCCTTTGTTTCTGAAGCTGAAAACAGCAACTCCATACGGAGCACCCCCTGCGGTGACCGTCGCGGCAGCATAGCCGGTCTGGACCGGACCTCCACTGCCGATAGTCGATGCGACGCCGGCACCACCCGCTCGAAGCGAAATTTTCAAAGCTGATTCTGGCGAGCCGCCTGTAGGTTCTGAGATGGTTGTTGTGGCGCTCAGGCTGGTCGAGACGTTGCCGGCGGCGTCTTTGGCCCACGCATAAAGCGTCTTCTGGCCGGCCGTCGCAAAGGTGAAGCTGGTGGTGGGCGTCGTTGTCCATCCGACCGCCCCTGCAGTCGGCGTAGTGGCGGATTCCTTCACCATGTAGCCGGTCACTCCGACATTATCCGTCGCCGTCAAGGAAGTGATGGGGACTGTCAGAGTGCTCGAGGTCGTGGGAGTAATGAAGGCCGTGACGGTTGGAGCGATTGTATCGGGGGGAGGCGGCATAGGGCTCTTGGCGAATGTCCAAGTCTTGGCTGCGGCAGGCTGTCCCTCGAGGTAGAGACTCACTGTGAAGGTATCACCGCTGACCTCGACCGACACGAAGCCGTTCGACTGATCTTCACAGTAGTCTGTGGCTCCGGTCAGCCGGCTGGTCTTGCAGTTGTACAAGGGAGCTCCGGCGCCGCCCGTGACGAATTCTTCCCACGGATGCGTCACGCCGGAAATGTGCGATGAGTCGGCGTGAACGTAGGCCATGACATGCTCGTGCCCATGGAACGTCGCGCTGATGCTGGCGTGTTTGTTCATGACATTGATGAGTCTTGCCGGCGGCGTCGAGCTGTGATCGTCAACGTAGTAAATCGGACCATGGTCCAAAATGAAGGTATGGGTAACTCCGCGGGACTCTGCAGCGGTGATGTCTGAGTCGAGCCAGTCAATCTGGCCGCTTGTGATGCTGGCAATGTCACCGCGGGGCATGTCAATGCCGACGATATGTGAATTGGCGTAGTCAAAGGAGTAGGTGCGCTCAGGTCCGTCCGCCGGGTAAGAGTTGAAATTCGTTCCGCCAATTGCCGCGACCGCCGCATCTCGTCCGGCGAAGTAGCTGTCCCAGAGTGCCGCGTTGTCATCGTGATTTCCGCGAAAGGGAAACGTGATGCGGGACGTGCCGTTGTTTGCGGAGCCGCCGTTGAGCGCATATTCCCAACCGTCAGTGCCGGTGGAGGTGCAGGAAGTATCGAAACCATCGCACAGGTCACCCGCAAATATGGTGAAGGCTGGCGCGGGGATTAAACCTTGCGCCTGGTTGGAGAGAGTGGACAGAACCATGGTGTTCACAGCGCCAGAAGTGCTGCCTCGAGAATCGCCCCAAGCTACAAAAGTGAACGGAGTAGATGGGCTTATGGCATTTGGCGTCATAGTCTGCGCCGGCATCGATAGGGTGCAGAGCCATAACCCCCCAACCAATGCCAGCGATTTCCCAATTTTCTGATTCATTCTTGCATCTCCTTTTGATGCACGCGACAGCCGGCCCCGATGGCACCCGTGCAATATTCCCGGTGGCCCCCTTTCATTATGCGCTATGGGAAGCTTGCGCTGGCGAACAGTGGCCTCCGCTCGCCTTGCCTTTCAACGAGTCCTCAAGTTCGTGCTTCTCCAGGAGAATATGTCTACTTCCCAGCCCTCGGTGTTTGACCTTCAGGGTAAAACACTCACCCATGGCACACTCACGGTGAAGGTGGGCGAGGTTTGGCAAAGGATGTGTCTGGATGCCCTGCCGCAGATCATGCCTGCCAGACGATAGGGGACTCGAAACGGACCGGTGGCCCGGCACGCTCACTGCGCAGGTTCGCACGCCCAGTGGAGAAATGTACGACAAGGGCCCCGCTTCCGTACGGACCGATGAGGTACCAAGTTCCTGACGGATCAGAGCTCATCAGGGACAGGGCCCGTTTCCTGCTGCGGGTCACGCGGATGGTAGGAATCGAAGCTGGCATTCCTGAACAACTCCGGGATCGCCGCCAACCTCGAAGCGCGGACCCTGGCTTTGCGCAATCGCAACGCGAGTCCCCAGAATTTCGACATGCCAGCCCGTATCGGAGCAGAGTCCCCTCTTCTTATGATTTGGTCCTGCTGGTAAAATCGCTGGGTCTCCGTTCGTGCTCGCGCCAGGGAATGAGTGCCGGCGGTCGAAGACCAATCATGACGAGGAGCGTGCCGTGAGTGATCCCGAGGAAGACTTTGCCGCGATGTTCGAGGCTTCGCTCCAGGCCAAGCGCCTCGATAAGGGCGAACTCGTTGAGGGCAGGATCGTCGCCATCGGCCCGGAGGTGGCGTTAGTCGACGTCGGCGGCAAGGGCGAGGCGGTCATCGAGATCGACGAACTGAAGAACGCCGACGGCGAGATCGAGGTCGCGATGGGCGATCGCATTCAGGCGATGGTGGTGTCGACGTCAGGCGGGCTGACGCTCTCCCGAAGGCTGGCGGGAGCGGCCGCGAGCGATCGGCAGTTCGAAGACGCCTTTCACAGCGGCCTGCCGGTGGAAGGGAAGGTCGAACGGGAGGTCAAGGGCGGCTACGAGGTGCGCATCGGCCGCCAGCGCGCGTTCTGCCCGATTTCCCAGATCGACGTCCGCGGCGCGGACGCGTCGGCGCACGAAGGGCATGTCTACCAATTCCGGATCATCGAGTACAAGGAAGGCGGCTCGAACATCGTCGTCTCCCGGCGCGCGCTCCTCGAGGACGAGCAGCGGGCGAACGCCGCCGAGGTCCGCGACAAGATCGTCCCCGGCGCCGTCATGACCGGCCGTGTCACCTCCGTCCGCGACTTCGGCGCGTTTGTCGATCTCGGCGCCGGTGTCCAGGGCCTGCTCCACGTGTCCGAGATGTCGTGGTCCCGCGTGTCGGCCCCTTCGGAGATCGTCAAGGCGGGCGAGGAGATCACGGTCAAGGTTCTGCGCGTGGACGAGGACAAGCAGAAGATCTCGCTCGGGTTGAAGCAGCTCTCTGCCGACCCGTGGTCGAGGGTGGGCGACGGATACAAAGTAGGCCAGCTGCGGCCTGGCCGCGTCACGCGCGTCGCGGAGTTCGGCGCGTTCGTGGAGCTCGAGCCGGGCATCGAAGCGCTGGCCCATGCGTCCACGTTCGCGCCGACCGGACGATCGGGAGGCTGGTCGGGCCAGGTCGCTCCAGGGATGACGGGCACATTCGAGATCCTATCCATCGACCTCGAGCAGAAACGGATCGGCGTGGCGCTCGTTCAGGAAGGCTTGGCGCGGGCCGAGGGGGCTACGGGAGCCCGGCCTGGCATCGTTCCGGGCGCGCGCCTGACGGGAAAGGTCGAGCGACACGAGAAATTCGGCGTGTTCGTCTTCCTGGCCCCCGGGCGCACCGGTCTCATCCCATTGAGCGAAACCGGCGTCGCGAAGGAAGGCGATGTCCAGCGAGCGTTTCCGGTCGGGGCGGACGTCGAGGTCATCGTGCTGGAAGTCGATCCGTCAGGCCGGCGCATCCGCCTGAGCGCGAAAGCGGTCATGGAAGCGCGCGAGGCCGAGGAAGTGCGCGAGTGGGCGGAACGCAACGCTCCTCCCGCCGAGGGCTTCGGGACACTCGCCGACAAGCTGCGCTCGGCGTTCAAGTCG
The DNA here is from genome assembly GCA_963773605.1 of uncultured Acidobacteriota bacterium. Lineage (GTDB taxonomy): Bacteria > Acidobacteriota > UBA6911 > UBA6911 > UBA6911 > CAVZBT01. The sequence goes on along the minus strand of CAVZBT010000010.1, from coordinate 146,229 downwards.
CGAGAGAAGTGACCTCGTCAATCGTGCCGCCTCTTGGTCGGTGCCATAACGGTCACTTGTCAAAAACACGTTTGTTTCGGTAGAAATGCCATGGTTGCATGCTTGCGGCGTATCTCCCGGCAGAGTTCGATTCCATCACCGTCCGTAAGCCACCAGTTAGTGCGAGTGCGTGGCGGAAAAAGCGCGCATGCGAGCTCGGGCGCTGATCTCCCTGTTCGCTTCGCGCATAGCTGAATACTACCTCATGCCCGGCACGTGCGAAGAGTGTTCCGAGCTTGCCGCCCATCAACCCCGAACCGAGAATGCCAACTCGCATGCTGCTCTCCTGCGTTTGTTTGCCGCTCATCGGCCCACCAGGCGCTCCAGGTGTTCTGGATATCGCGCCCCTTCCAACGTGATCTTAGACGCAGCGCTATCGATTTCCTGAAGGTCATCGGATGTCAGGTCGAGCACGGCTGCTCCTAGGTTTTCATCGAGCCGGTGGAGCTTCGTGGTGCCTGGAATGGGAACGATCCACGGCTTTTGCGCTAGCAGCCACGCTAGGGCGATTTGAGCGGGCGTTGCGTTCTTCCGTTTTGCGATAGTACCGAGCAAGTCAACCATGGCCTGATTTGCTTTTCGAGCCTCCGGCGTAAAGCGCGGAACGATGTTGCGGAAGTCGGAGCTGTCGAACTTGGTGTTCTCGTCGATCTTCCCAGTAAGGAAGCCTTTGCCCAAAGGGCTGAACGGAACGAAGCCGATCCCGAGTTCCTCCAGAGTTGGCATCACCTCCGCTTCAGGCGCGCGCCACCACAGCGAGTATTCGCTTTGAAGCGCGGTCACCGGCTGAACGGCGTGTGCGCGACGGATCGTTTGCACTCCAGCCTCAGAAAGGCCGAAGTGCCTAACCTTCCCCTGCTGGATCAGGTCCTTCACCGCTCCTGCCACATCCTCGATAGGAACGTCCGGGTCAACACGGTGTTGATAGAACAGATCGATGTGATCAGTTCTGAGTCTTTTGAGGGAGGCTTCGGCGACCTGCTTGATGTCCTCGGGACGACTGTCCAGCCCAGTTTGTTTCCCGGTGTTTGGATCGAGTTTGAAACCGAACTTCGTCGCGATCACGACGTGCTCCCTGAATGGAGCAAGCGCTTCGCCCACGAGTTCTTCATTCGTGAACGGGCCGTACACTTCTGCGGTGTCAAAGAACGTGACACCTCGTTCGACCGCCATTCGAATCAAGGAGATCATCTCCCGTTTGTCCGCAGCCGGGCCATAACCGAAGCTCATCCCCATGCAACCGAGGCCGAGCGCCGAGACTTCGAGGCCGCTATTTCCAAGCTTTCGTTTCTGCATTTTCTGAACTCCACCCTAATTGAAAGATTCTGTCTAACGGTCAATCAGTTTCATGTGTTCTTCGGAGAGCCGGGCTCCGTGCACGGTGATTTTCGAGAAGGCTTTCTCGATCTCACGGAGGTCACTCGGGGTCAGCTCGACTGATGCTGCTCCTATGTTCTCCTCCATACGTTCCAGCTTTCGAGTGCCGGGGATCGGAACGATCCACGGCTTCTGTGCAAGCAGCCATGCAAGCGCGATCTGAGCAGGGGGCGCCTTCTTTTGCTTTGCAACGTCTTTAACCAGATCGACCACAGCCTCGTTGGCCTTGCGAGCCTCAGGTGTGAAGCGAGGGAAAGTGGCCCTGAGGTCGGACATGCTATCGAAAGTCATCGCGGCATCAACTTTTCCGGCGAGAAATCCCTGACCCAAAGGACGCCACGGAACAAATCCGATCCCCAGTTCCTCCACCGTCGGCAGAACCTCCGCCTCAGGATCTCTCGTCCACAGCGAGTATTCGCTTTGCACCGCAGTGAGCGGTTGGACAGCGTGTGCCCGACGGATCGTCCGTGCTCCAGAAAGTCCAAAGTGCCTAACCTTGCCCTGCTGGATCAGGTCCTTCACCGCTCCCGCGACTTCTTCGATCGGCACATCCGGGTCAACGCGTTACCACTCAAGCCCAAGTTCATGCCTCGTTGAAGGCTGACACCCTCGCGCCGGCAGGCCAGGATTCTCAGTGACCCAAATCATCGAAAGGATCTCCGAAACAGATCGGTATTCCTGATTTTATGGCGAAGAAGATTCGGGGTCCGGGTCTTTCCCTGTACCTTTAGGTCGGGTGGTACAGCGTGGTTGGAGGGGTTCTGGATTCGCCGTTGTGGGTGACCGGATCCGCGTCAGCTTGCGCTTGCGTTCATGATCCATCCCACGCGCGCTTGAGTCCTGCGACGTCGATCTTGATCATGGTCATCATCGCGGCCATAGCTTTCTGCACCTTGATGGGATCGGGGTCGCTTAGCATCTCCATGAGCAGCTGTGGATTGACTTGCCATGACAAGCCGAACTTGTCGGTGAGCCAACCACATGCGATTTCCTGACCCCCTTCGGTGAGTTTGTTCCAGTAGGTGTCGATTTCCTCCTGCGTCTCGCACTGCACGGAGATGGAGAATCCTTGCGAGAAGGAGAATTGCGGGCCTCCATTGAGCGCAACGAATTCGCGGCCGTCCAATTCGAACGACACGGTCATCACGCTGCCTTCGGGCGCGGGTGCGCCTTTGGGATATCGCGTGATGCTGGTGATGCGCGAGTTGGGAAAAATCGAGGTGTAGAATTTTGCGGCTTCTTCAGCCTGATCGTTGAACGTGAGAAAGCTGATGATCTGTGGCATAGGGCAAAGGTTACCATTGACCTTGCTGAAGTTGAAGTGACTTCCAGGTCCATCCCCCATGGCTGACCGAACTGGGGAAGAACCCTGCCAATCCTGTGTAGGCAAAGGGGAAGGGGGTCCAAGTCTCTGGACCCTTATGCCCAGGACCGGGCGCGCGGTCGCACGCGTGCGTTGCCAAAATGAACCTGGAAGGGGCAGGTGGCTGAGATCGTTGAGCATGCTTCAAATACTAATGGCTATCCAAGCCATTGGGACTCCTGGGTACACCACCACTGTTCATCCAGCGAATCATTTCGCAAGTTCTGTATAATTTAAGTTCCGCTGGCTACATCGGGCCTGATAGAACCCGCATTTGATCCAGGAGCTGTGAAACCTAGTTCTTCTTGTCTGGAGGTATTCGAAAGAATGGAGAAGCACCCGTCTGGAATCAAACCGGAATCGTGGCTCGTCTCGGCAGGTCGCGCTTCCGAGCCTGGCGCTCCGCTGAACGTACCGCTGATTCCCGCATCGAACTTCATCATCGGTAGAGGGCGCGAGTACTCGCGCGATGACGGTACTCCGACCTGGGAAGCACTCGAAGAAGTCGTCGGCGGGCTTGAGTCTGGTAAGGCCGTGGCATTCGCCTCCGGCATGGCCGCCATTGCCTCGGTGTTTGATCAGCTTGCGGCCGGTGCCGTTGTGGTGCTACCCGATGATTGCTATCAAGGTGTTGCAGGCCTCGCAGCAGCGGGCGCTGAAAGGCGGCGTTGGTCCGTGCAACGCGTGGCGGTGGACGACACAGCCGGCTGGATTCGCGCCTGCGGCGTCGCTGACCTGATTTGGCTTGAATCGCCCTCGAACCCACTGCTGACTGTCGCGGATTTGGAGGCTGTCTGCGCAGCACCACGCAAGCCCGGCGCGATCGTGGCCGTAGACAACACCTTCGCCACGCCCTTGAATCAGCAGCCGCTTGCCTTCGGTGCCACGGTGTCTCTGCAATCGGCGACCAAGTTCATCGGCGGCCACTCCGACCTATTGGCCGGGGTCGCCACGACGAGTGATGATGCACTCTGGCACGCCCTCAAGAAGTCTCGCGAGTTGACGGGTGCGACACCCGGAACGCTCGAGGCGTTTCTAGCCGTCCGCGGCGCGAGAACGCTCGCGCTTCGCTTACAGCGGTCCCAGCAAACAGCCATGATGCTTGCAGAACGGCTTGAGATGCACCCGCTGGTCACTCGTGTCCGGTATCCAGGCTTGCCCTCCCACCCGACGCATGCGACTGCGAAGCGTGTGCTCAAGGGCTTCGGAACCATCATTTCGTTCGATCTGCGTGGAGGGGCAGAGTTCGCGGATAGTGTCTGCCGAAACGTCAGACTCATTCGCCATGCCACCAGTCTCGGAGCCGTGGAATCAACGATGGAGACGAGAGCTGCGATCCCAGGACAGGGACACCTTCCGCCTTCTCTCCTACGACTGAGCGTTGGTATCGAGGACGCCGACGATCTCTGGGTCGATCTCGACTCGGCCATCCGCTCGGCTGCCTCGTGACTCTGTCGGCGATGACGCAACCATCCTGCTGCGGAAGGCGTTGTAGTTTGCTCGTGAGGTCTGGCTTACGGGAGTCGTCAAGATGGGGCGAAGGAGAGCAAGGCGCTTCTTATCACAGGGCTCGCCCTGGAGGGTGTGAGCACAAAATAGACGATGGCAGGGCTGGTGAAGCACCACAGCCAGGCTGTACGCCCCAATATGCGCCAGCCGCTCTCATCGACATTCAGCACGGCACTCAGTCGGGCGGCCTTCCCGAGCGCTTCATAAACCGGGTTCAGTAACTGCGCCAATCGCTGCCAATGCAGTGCCAGGCCTCCGGGTGTGACGTGAAACTGACAGAAGGTACGGAGCCAGGTTGTGATGTTGCGAGTCGTCATGCCCAGGCCATAGTGCAGGTAGGCGGTCAGCAGCGTCAACCGCAAGCCCAGTGCGGCTTTGGGAAGGGCGTCTGGCATCGGTGCTTCGACCCTATGATGGCAGTTGAAGCAATCGTAGGCAATCGCGGCACAGGGGAAGGACGTAGATGTCTTTGACCCTTCGGCCGTGCAGCGCGTGGTCGCGATCCATCCGGCCGCGTCCCTGGGTTTTTCCGACGTGGATCCAATTGGCGGCCCGGTAGCAGGTGCCACGGAAGCGGGAGGAATCGACCAGGGTCTCAAGCAGCAGCGGACGATAGCCGTAGAGGCGCTGCCAATCTTCGGGCAGACGGCTTGCCGCCAGGGAAAGGATCTTGCTGGCCAGGTCATGCACCGTCACCCAGGGGAGAATAAGGAAACGGCTGTTGCTGACGACGTACTGGAGATTGCGTTTTCGGATCTCGCTGCTCCAGCCAATCCAGGAATCGCGCGGCGCCATGGTCCATGCCGGGCTGGAGAAGAGCAGGCAAGCCAGGTATTGGTCCGGGTACCGTTCGGACTGCACGACGTAACGGAGACTGGCGCCGAACGGGACCCGATAGCCGAGATAATGGTAGCGCTCGATGAACTGGTTACAGAGCGAACTCAGGTGCGTATCGCCGGCCGGCACCAGTTGCAGAGACAGCGGCGTGTAATCGCTCACAGAGCCCTGCAGCGCAGGCTTGGGATCGCTGCCGCTGCTTTTCACAATGCGGCGCGGGCGGCGCGGGGCGGTTTGCTGCAGCGCCGGCAGCGTAACCAGAGCCTTGGCCTGCAACTGTTCGAGGAAGGCACGGCACTCGAGGAACTTCAGCTTTCCGTTGGGGCGTCTCCATTCGAGGAGTTCGCAGAGCGTGTTGGCGAGTTCGGTAATGCTGAGGGAGGCAAAATCGCGCGTGACCTGCCGGATGAGATCAATCTCTGCGGCTGAGAATCGGCGTCCGCCAAACTCGCGATCTGTTTGAAGGTGCTGCTGCAAATCGCTCTCCCCGTCCTTTATCGATTTGTATCGTAGACAGGGAAAGAAGATAAGTTCAGCAAAAAGTGAAAATGATTGAAATGGCTGTCAGGCTTGAACGTTTTCAGGACCAACAGGCTAAACAGTTACGAGATTTATCCATTAATCGGCCGGTGGACTGCCCTGGGTTGGGATCGCTAAGAAATACCGTGTGTGACGCAGCTCCCCGCGACGAATGAGGGCTCCCTTTTCAACAAGATCCTGGAGATCACGAGTAGCTGTGGCGCGCGAGGTTTCCGTCAAACGAATGTATTTATCGGCGCTCATGCCGCCCTTGAAGCCTTCCGGCGGCCCCTCTTCCAACATACGCAATAAGGCTTTTTCCTGACGCGGATTCACTCGGCCCCGCAGGCGGTCGAGCAGCTTGGTTTTCTCGATCAGGAACTCAGCTCTGGCTTGCGTCGAACGCTGGGCTTGAACCACTGTGTCGGCAAACCAGGTAAGCCACGGGGTGATTTCGTTCGTCAGGCTGGCTTCCTGCAAGGCGCGGTAGTAGTCTTTCTGGCGGCGCTTGATGGCATCGGCCAAGGCCAGGAGAGTAGGACGGCCCAGGGTTTGCGCCAGCGCTTTTTCGGCGACGGCGCGGCCCACACAGCCATTGCCGTCTTCGAAAGGATGGATCGTGACGAAGTAGAGGTGCGCAATGCCCGCCCTGGTGATCGCAGGCAGAGCCGCGTCGCTTCCCGGCGCCGTTTGATTGAACCATCGGTTGAACCGATCCATCTCCTTGGGGACGCTGGCTGACGGCGGTGCCTCAAAGTAGACAGTAATCCGGTCCAGCAGACCCGAGACCACCTGCATCGGTTCTTCATGCGTCCGATAACGCCCAATATCACGGGCATCTGAGCGTCCTTTCATCAGCATCTGGTGCCACCGCTGAAGCGTTGCGTGCTCCAACGGCTGATCGAATGTCCGATACAGATCCACCATCATTTCGGCGACACCCTGCTCTGCGGGCGTTACCCGCCGATCATCGGCCTGCAGGCCGAACTGTCTCCGAAGTGAAGATTGCACACTGTCGCGGTCCAGAATTTCCCCTTCGATGGCGGAAGTCTGGACGGCTTCGTTGCTGAGCAGCTCGATGCGCAGCTGTTCGGTGGCCCCGACATCCAGATGCTTGATCGTGCCCAGTACCACTCCGGCCGAATGCATGAACCAAGCCTCCTGAGAATCCAGGCGGCCTTTGTCGAACCGAAAATCAGTCCAGTCCGGCTGTTGCCAATTCCATATCATGAGCTATAGAGACTCCATCAATAGCTCACAATCTATACCATTTGTGAGTTATAGACTAGTTGCTATTCGACTCAAAGTAAGGGTGAATAAATGGTGAATATTGAGCTTGACTCGAGATAGTCAGTACAGCTATAAAGTCCGCTGCCGTAAACAACGCATTATTGGAGAACTGATTCGCAGGATCGGCAAATGCCTTTCAGGAAGCTGCAGGAAATAATAGTCGATTACGCTCAGCACCTCTATGAGGACGGTCGATTATGCGCCCTCGATAGAATATCCGTATGACGGCCCCGCCTTCGCCTTCAAACGCAATGGCGATCATTTTGAGCTCATCGACAACACTCGGGAGCTCCTCACATTGCCTAACGGCGAGGAGATCGTGGCGCCGGTAAACCATCGTTACTTCAGGGAATCAAAAATCCATAGACGAGACGAGATCGCGAAGACTGCTGGGGAACCACTTGTGACTTCGGTATGACTTCTAGGTTTATTGGGTTGTGGCGTTACTGATGGGCTACTGCAAGCTATTGAGGTAATTCGCCTTATGGAGCCAGCGGTCGGACTTGAACCGACGACCTACTGATTACGAATCAGTTGCTCTACCAACTGAGCTACGCTGGCCTCAATCACTTACAGGCACCGCTTCGGCAGATGTAGCGGAATCTGTAGCGGGTGGCAATCCTTTTGGGGCTTCCTTGAGTCCCTCTACTGCCTTCAGATTCATGGAATCCAGCCGCTCCATTGCCCGTTCCATTGCCTCAGGGGTCGGATGGACATAACGCTGAGACATGATAATGCTGCTATGCCCTGCCAACTTCATGATCGTAAAGGCATCCGCTCCCGACTCTCCGAGCCGGGTTAGGAAGGTGTGGCGGAGGGAGTGTAGCACAAACCCGGAGGACAACTTCAACCCCGTTCTGAGCTTCGCGTGAATGTGATCGAGGGAGCTAACCAGCATCGGCACCTCATTCGGCTTGGCAAAGACCCACTCCGACTGAGAGTCTGCTTTTCTCCGTTCCAGTAGCTCCCTCACCCGCGTCGTCAAGCTCAGGTTGCGCTTAGCGTTACGAGATTTGCCATCACGGACATGGATAAAGCCCATCCTTGATCCGCTAAGTGGCTCAAAATGAACATCCGGCCACTGTAAGTTCAGTACCTCTCCGACCCGTAAGCCGGTATCCAAGGTCAGCGTGGTGATGTCCTTCAGCGGCTGGGGCGCTGCATAGAGATACCTTCCTTCAGTCGCGTAATCCAAAACGAATTCTCGGCACCTCTCCCCGCCGAGAAGCGTGATCTTCGGCACCCGATCTATGACCTTCCATTCATAGGCTAAGCGAAGCAGCTTGCGGAGGGTAGCAAGGGCGCGATTCACAGTAGCAGGGCTGACAGACTGACTCCTGTATTGAACGAAGCTGGCTATCAGCCCTTCAGAAATCTTATCAAGGGAAGCATCCGCGAATGGAGCGTAGTCAAGGAGTCGCTTCAGTTGCTGAGCGTAGAATTCCACGGTTCGCGGCTTGGCCGCGCATCGCACCTGAACCTCGTCAATGAACTTCTGTGCAAATGCCTTGAGCGTAGGGGCGGGAGCTTTCCGCGTGATCCCCGCCTCACCCTTTGCCAACCGTGTCCTCTCGGCTGCTTCCATCTGCCTCGCCACTCTCGGATTACCTTGCTTAGTGGATTTCTGGAGATGCTGCCCTTCAAACTCGAAGTGATACCAGTAAACCTTGCCTCGCTTAAAGATAGACATTTTTGAAACCTCCATCAGTTAAGGTGTTGCTTTTCGCCTGAAGCAATGCGCTTCACTTCATCCATCGGGATCAAAACGCGGGTTCCGAACCTAACACCTTTTGATCTTTCCGCATCGCTCATACGCCCTGATCGTGTACTTGCTAACGCCAAGCAGACGCGCTGCTTCCTTTATGCCAACTGCAAGTGGCTCTTGCTCTTGCATTCGTAACGTCCTCGCTAATCAAATTGCCTGATGTCTATGCCCTCTCGCGCAAGGGCTACCGTGACTTTTGCCAGCCTCGACATGGGGAAGGAGATGTAATGTATCCCCCTCTCTAACCTAGCGTAGCTGTTGCTTGTGATGCCTAGCCTGTCGGCGAAATCCGCCTGACTCCAATTCATTGATTCCCTCAGTTTCCGCAACTCGTCGCGTTTCATACCCTCTTTAATCATTGCGCTCGTCCCCTTGGCATATTCCGGCTGCCTATCCCATATGCCTATTCCGTATGTATATAGTTGCTCCTTTCTCACAGAAGTTGCAACAAAAAAAAGGGTTCGGCTCAAGTTCCTTGTGGACTCCTGCATAGCGATTGTTAGCGATTTGCCATAGGCAAGAGACGTACTTAGTACCATCTTCCAGTGTTACAAGCGGGATCTGGCACGGTAAACACCCCCTAAAACGCGCAGTACTTGCACACCCGTGGTATGGCTATGTCTCTGCATAATAATGGTTTATCATAACTTCGCCCGATCCGAGTGGTGTTTCAGAAGTTGGCACGATTTGCACGGTACTAGTTGTGTTTTGCGTACCTGTTGCTGCCCCCTGAAACGAGTTCCCGATTTGTACAGGGGGGTAGAGATATACTACTTTCCTATTCTCTAGCGGGACATTCCGGGAACCGGATAAGCCTAATCAACTCAACAGCTTTAGCTGATAAGATCCACTCAGATTTACCCGCCGATGGGTCTCTTTCGGCCAATCCCAGCATCTCCAAGTCCTCAAGTGCGCGATTTGTAACGGATTTCGCTGCCGGGACATTCCCATCCTTCTCATAGGGGCTTCGTCCCCCTATTAGCGCGACTAGGACAGCACGGCGAGCCGGAGGGATGGAATCCAACCCAATGCGGCGGATGAGCGTAAAGTCGTCGTCATTCAGTGCGTCCCGGCCCTCCAATGCCGCCCAACCCCGTCCGATCTGAGCGAACTGTTGCGGGAGACGAGTGTTTCCTTCCGGCTCTGGGAGTTCCTCTATGTTGCGGTTATAACCATCTCGCTGAACGTGCGTCCTGGCGAGTGCCACAAGCTCACCCAGTGCGGAGATGCGTTCCCAATAATCTTCAGCCGATGGTGCTGCCACCTGTCCCGCGCCAATCACGGGTAGGATGAATCTTTGCATAGCCGAGTGCAGTTCGGCCTTTACCCGCGATGTGTTCTGTTGCATGGCTCTCACCCCGGCAGCGACTCCCCCGGCTCGTCCCCACCGTAAGCGTATGAACCTCTCGCCCAAAGCCTGAAACACGGATTGCTGCCGATCAACTTCAGGAGTGACGCAAGCGATAACGCTCAGTCTCCCGTCCCATTCCCGTTCCTCAAGATGTTCATCGGTTCCGAATTCCCGCCTGAGATTCCCGTCATAGATCCGTCTCAATTGGGAGAATATCCTCTCTCTGTTCTCACGATTGCCCGACAGGACAGTGCTGAAATCAGACATGACAACAATCCCGTCCTTGCCGATGCGATGAAGCAGGCTCTTGGAGGATGGTTTCTTGCTGGGTGCCTTATTGCGGTTGGAACCCGGCTTGTCCAGCATCCCTGAAATGAAGGTCTGAGGTGTCACCTCATCGAAAAAGTGGATTCCTGACATCCCGCGCAAACTCTCAACGATAGCCGTCTTCATGGAGCCGCTAGGGGCAATCAAGAGCGGCCACACTGGAGGATAGTCCCTTATGTAATGCGCTGCGACACTAGCGCAAAGAATCTTCACCCCTTCGATTTCAGGATCTTGAAAGTGTCTCCGCAATGCCTCCTCGAAGGGTAACCATGCCATCTGTCGCTCCAGTGGCGATGTGGGCAGGATTTCGAGGAGGTCGGCGACCTTGACCTTGGGGAACAAATAGAGAACTGCACCGTCATTGGCGCGGCTCTCAACATAGGTGTAGCCCTTTGCAGCTAGGACATCTCGTTCTTCCTCGCATAGTACAATCCAGTTCCGCACTACATGAACGCAAACTGGAGTCTTCGTCTTTTCATCCTCCATAGTTTCTTTTGTTACCTCTATGAGATCGAGAACTTTAAACGTCTCCGCCTCTTCAGCCTTTTGGTTCGCCTCCGTCGCAATGCGTTCCAAGTATGAAACGACTTCTCCGAGTTCCTTGCCTCTCTCAGTTGACATACTTCCTCCTTTCATTCCTCACCTCTCTTTCCTTGATGAATTCCTCCAGATCGGACGGGCGTACCCGGAAGGAGCGCCTGCGGCTTCCCGAAGCTACGATCACGGCGGGAAGCTCGCCTGTTGCCAACATCCTGTACACCTTGCTCTTCCCCAATCCCAGCACTTGCTGGACATCCTTGGGCGTTAGTAACGGTTCAATCATTCGGTTCCTTTCGATGTCATCGTTGATGATCTGGCGGCTTGTCTCCTTGTCAGCAGCACCAAACCGCATTTCTTTGCTGTCCACTGAGTGAAGATGGTTTACTCGAACGGGTAGTTTCCGTTAGGATCTAGTCATGCCGACAAAGAAGCGCATGAGTTCTAGTGGACTGCCTGTTGCCGATCCGAAACAACTGGCCGAGACGCTGAGCGACTTGGCGAATATGCGGGATGACGGGTACGGCCATTTTCTAAAGCGATGGGGGGAGTTTTACTCGGAACGGTTTTATCCGCCTGACGAATTGGTCTTGCGTAGGGACGAACTGCGGCTCCTCTGGAACACCGCTAATGGGATCAAAACAGTTCCTGCCAAGGCGCGGCACCTTGTAGAGGCCTGGGTTACAGGCAACGAAGTTCTTGGCACCTTAAACGAGTTTATCTGCTCTCAGTGGCTTGCCGCAGAAGGCACCCGGGCTTTGACTATTCGCTGGAACCGGCAGGAACGAAGCATTCATGCCAGCCGGTACTGCCTGCCCGGCGTACTCATGATGGGTTGCCTCCTCTATTCCGAACGATTACGGATTTGCGGCAACCCCCAATGCCTAACGTCCTACTACATAGCTTCTAGAAAAACGCAGCGGTACTGCTCTAACGAGTGTGCCGCTCCAGCGAAGAGGGAAGCCAAGCGCAGATGGTGGAAGGAGAATCGGGGCAAGGGGAAGAAGACCTCCTCAACGGGATAGAACCCGACAGAGCACGCTAATCAGTGTGATTGTGGCGGAAGCGAAATGGATTCGCGTGAGTTCACGGCAGGTCTATTTTCCGGCACCGCCCCTCTCCTTGAGCATTCTCTGGAGGGTGTTCAGAATCTCAAGCCCACCCGCACGGTCTGCGTAGGCGAGATTCGCGATATCGAGGAATCTATGGACAATCTCAACGCCCTCCGAGGTGGTGGCGAGTATGTAGCTGTAGACGGGAGCCGTCTTCTCTGTGTAGGTAACCGGAACATTCCGCGATACGACATTCCCCTTTCCATCCGACTCGAAGCGAAGCTGACTGCCGACCCCAGACTCCTCAGAGACGTTATCTCTGGCAATGTATCGTACCAGAAGGATTTGAGTGTCCTTGGGATTTCCAACTAGCGCAATACGCCCGTACTTCTTGCCATCCTTGGCATTCCACTTCGTGACTCCCTCGATGAATTTGTCGCGCACCCGTGTGTCGAGGCCAGTGTTGATGTAGACCCGCAAGGGATTTCCACTCGGCAACGCAGGTATGGCCGCAAGAGTTATCGTCGCATCAGCGGAGATGCCGAGATGAGCCTTCAGGCGCTCAATCTCCGCAATATCCTGCGCCATGCCGATTGCAGGAAGAGTGCCCAGAACAAGCAGAAACAAGCATACTCGCCTCATGACTATCCTCCAGATAAACGCAGAACAGCGGCTAACGACTGTAGTCACTAAGGGATTCTTGATGCAAGCGATATGTTTGCGGCCATGCGTCCGCCATTGGAGGTTACCAAACGCTTCGGCCATGCCGTGCGGGAACGGCGGCTGAAGAGCGGCATGACTCAGCAGCAACTAGCGGATGCGTGCGGGCTGGATATCGGATACGTAGGGGGAATCGAGAGAGGGCAGAGGAATCCTACCCTCGGCGTAATGCACGGGATTGCTTCCGTGCTGGGGACGAGGGTGTCCGACTTGCTGCGCGGAGCAAACCTGTAGAGGGCGTGAATCGGGGTTTCGGTCTTACGCTTCACGTAAGCACTCTATTCGACGCGATTCTCTTTATGGTGTATGCGGATATGTGTGCGGGGTTCTCGTACTCCACCTGCGCCAAATGCGGCAAGCCGTTTGTTGCGAAGAAACGAAACCAGAAGTGTTGCACGATGAACTGCACTCAGGCTCTCAACTCGCAGAGGTTCTACCTACGCAAGAAGAATGCCTTCAGCTAAGCTCGGCTGACACAAACGTACTAACTTAGGTAATAACAACTGTGATAAAATGTTTTACCTTAAGGCGATGCACTCGCGGATGCAAAGGTTTGGGACTATCCCAAACCATGGCGGTTATCGTTACGCTCATGTGAGGCCAGCATGGGAGCAATTGACCTTAATGCGCTGCTCAAAATATCCGAGCATTGGTATGACAGAACCGGCTTGTTTATTACAGTAACCGTCGTACTTATGCTGGAAGCATCGGTTGTTGCCTTTTTTGGAGCGCCGTTTTGGGTATCCGCAATTGTCGCTGTGATTTCGACTCTATCTATTTTGGGCGTATGGGCATACTCGCGGAGGCCACCTAGGGCGCGTAGGAACAGGGTTGGCTTCCTGGTTTCCCTCTGCTGCGCCGACGATGCGGAAAGCAAACGGGTCCGTGAAGATTTCGTTTTTCCGCTTAGGCAATTGATCAAATCCGGTCATACAGGACATCTATTTCATTTTATTGAATTGCCAGAACGGATCGCAAAAACCATCGAGGACGTCGATGACGCGATGGAGATGCGCCGTAAGTGCCGTGCTCACTTTATGCTCTGGGGGCGCGTTCGCCTCAGAGTGCTTAATGGCAGAGAACACCACGTTATCGATTTGGAAGGAGGTGTCGCCCACAAAGCAGTACCTGATGAGGTACGACATCGACTTAGCCAGGAATTCGGCGAGCTTATGCCACGGCATGTGTCGATTTCCACAGAAAACGATCTTTTAAGCTTCCAGTTCACATCCGAATGGGCCGACACGGTCGCCCGATATGTAATTGGTATCGCAGCAGCCGTTTCGGGAGATTTTGATTACGCACAAGCTTTGTACTCTGAATCCCTCCAACGTGTAAATTCCAAGCCTGGTTCTTTCCCAATATTTCTGAAGCTAAAGGAGCGAATTCCTATAAGGATATCAGAGCTATACGAAACACGCGCGTCATCTGCATACTTGACGTGGGCTTCAAATCACACACAACCGCCCGTGGACTTCCTAGGAGCGGCCTTATCGCAAATCGCTCCCTCGCGGCTGACCCGTCCTGACATTGTTAATCTCCGAGCCATTCACGCTTTCCTAAAGGACCGCGACACGTCAGAGGGAATCAAGTTTCTTAAAACCGCGAATGCACAGGACAGCAGCATATGGCATTACAATCTCGCATTTCTACATGCATACCAAGGCAACCTCCGGACAGCGGCTATGCACTATCGGAAAGGTGCCAGGCTTGTGGTCAACCCCACGCAACTCGCTCAAGTGGAAGAATTCATTTGCTGGGTTCTGAGGGAGGAGCCAGCAAATTATCAACTTGCATTTTGTCTGGGCCTTCTCAACTGGAAAGCAAAAGGTGATCACCAACAGGCGCTTGCGGATTTCAGGGACTTTGTAAGTCACGGTAGGCCAGACGAGTTCCGGAGGGAGAAAACACTAGCAGCAAAGTGGATTCAGGAACTTAACATCGATGCACAAACCAGCTCATCAACAAACAATCTAAAGTGATCGGGATCGTTGCACTCTTTCGTGTTCTGCAATATTGTGCCACTGGGCTGGGAGTTCGGATCTCTGATCTGCTAAAAGGTGCCAGCCTTTTAGCAGACGGCGTTCATAAAGTCCGACATTGCGGGTGCTTTCTAAGCCGACCCCTTATCTCCTCGCGAATCCACTCCTCATTTGACCCGTCAGGGATCGACACAGACACTTCGATGATTGCTCCATTGGCTGGGACGAATTGAAAGACTCAGAGGTCTGGATCAGCACATGCCGTGTTTTGAAACCCCGCAACTGAGTACTCGCCGATCAATCGCTTAGCCTTAGCGGCTTCGTCCGCTATTCTTGCGAGACCCTTTGAATCAAACATGAAGAACCTCTTACGCTTCGTCAGTCCACACCTCTCGAACATGTACGTTTTTCAACTCGCCTATTCCTTCAGGCCCATTTTCACCAGAAATCGGAACTAGAAAACGGCCACATCCTACAAGATTCGTTCGCGAGTTTTCAAATCACATGCAGCGAAGATCGCTGATTGGCTCTCCGACCCGAAGGCATTGTGCTACAATCGGCTTCCTTGGAGGAACGGCCATGCCGTTGAGCGCCCTTCTCCCCGACCCAGAAATGGTCTTGGCTCTCGAACCGGAGGAGCTTGCCGGTTACCTGCTTGAGTTCTTGCACTCACCAGATGGCAAGGCTTATATGAACATACACTCCATCGCAAACGAGTCGTATGGTCTGGGGGGGTATTCACCCGACTACTTTCCACGATTGAAGCAAGCGTGCATCGAGGCATGGATATGGCTCGAAAGAGAGGGGCTGATTGCGCCGAAGGTCGGAGCTGGAGAAGGCTTCGTATTTATTACACGTCGGGGCGAGAAGCTCAAGGGCCATTTGGATGTTGCCGCCTTTCACAAAGCAAACCTCCTTCCCAAGCATCTCCTCCATCCTATTATCGCTCAAAAGGTGTGGTCCCTCTTTATCCGTGGCGAGTACGATACTGCCGTGTTTCAGGCGTTCAAGGAAGTGGAGGTTGCAGTCAGGGAAGCCGCCGAATGTGATCCCACCGACCTTGGAGTGGAGTTGATGCGGAAAGCATTCCACCCAGATAAAGGGCCGCTTACGGATCGTAATAATCCGGTCAAGCCCGAGCGAGAAGCATTGGCGCACTTGTTTGCGGGCGCAATCGGATACGCTAAGAATCCCCCCAGTCACAGACACGTCCAGCTTGGGGCAGAGGAAGCGGTGGAACTGATCATGCTGGCGAGCCATCTGCTTAGAATCGTAGATTCAAACAAGTGTCGCGCAACAAGATGCTCGCGGTCAAGTTTGGGAACTAACAATCCTGCATCACTGAAGTGATGCCGTCTATTTTGTCCTATCGGCGCATTCCACTGTGACCCCCATACTGTATTCTTGATACCTCGCTAGAATGGCCAGAAACGCGTCTGGGGAGCCACGCAGGAAGGAGATTCACCGAAGGGCAGAGATAGGTCTTCCCATTCGGATTTCCTTCGCCTTTTGAGGACGAAAGGTGTACAAGGAAGGAGGCTTACCTATCTGACAACAGCGGAGATAAGGGCGATGATGCGAATGAGACCACTCCTCACCATCACGCTGGCCGTTGCCGCAATCTCATGCGGTGGTTCAAATTGGCCAGGTTTGAAGGACACCTCCAAAAATCGATCCGAGAAGTCTGCAAGATTCGTACTACTACAGGGCCAGAGGGTGCAAGAGAACGGAACACCCATACCTGTGATCGTCAGGATGGATTCCTCAACGGGAGAAAGCTGGGTTCTCGACACCGTAGAACAGCCCAAGTGGGTCGGAGTCATAGACAATCTGACATTGCGCGAGAAGTACGACTCTAAAGGGCAAAGGCTCCAGTTCGGAGTCACATTGCCCGACGGAAGGGGACGTGAACGAGTTGTCACGCGAGGAACTAATCCGTTACCTGTCCGCCGCAGTTAAGGGTGGAGCGTCACCGGATCCAAATGACCCCCTTGGAATCCGAGATAAAACCTGTCGCTCCTCTTGCTCCAGAAGTTGAGCGACTAGGCCTGGAACTTTCGATAGTTCTGAATGCCGTCCTTGACTCGCTCCAGGTCTGGTCCCTGACACAGCGTTCGTTTGATCTGCCTACCTCCGATGAGTCGATTCCATAGATAGTAGGGTCCATGCCGTCATCTTCGTAAACGGTCATCACTGCGCCGTTCTTTACGTAAAAGAGTAGGTTGCGTCCAGAATCGAAGTTAACTTGCTGACGCTTACCACTAGCCCAATCGGGCATAGCCTGAGTGCCTACCGGATTACCGAACTCTTTATGGTGTTGTAGGAAGGTGCTGATTTCCGGGAGGATGCCCATGTCCGTGCGTTGGGCAGGTGGATTGGACTTGTTGCACGTACTGACCCAGCCTATGAGAGTTAAAATGACAAGAAGCGTTAGACAGCCCAGCATCGCTCGGCGTGTTTTACTTTTCTGCTTTCTCAAATCGCGCCCGCAGTGCTTACAGAAAATAGCCTCAACTTGAATCTCCTCGGCACAATAGGGGCATTTCCTCGAAACAGTTGGTTCCATGACATCTCCATTTTGAATGGCAACGAGTCTAGCACGGAAGGAAGTGTAACTCTAGCAATCCTCAGGAGTAGTCCTGCGGCTGGGATGGCTCACAACTCGTCTGAGAGCCACGCTGACAGCCGAATCGAGCAAGGGGCAGTTCCTCGCTTTTTAGGGCCGCAAGATGTAAAAGAGACGCAGGACTTGCAATAGGCACTGCCCCCTAACAGCGAGCCTTCAAGGCAAGGGAGGGATGAAGTGACGGTATCCGAGAACGACAGAGTTCAGAATCTTGATTCGGCGGTTCGTCAGATGATGCAGATTCTTGGAGACAAAGGATGTTTAGGTATCTATTTTGAACGAGACAAGGACTTCTCCGGGATTCTCAGAACCACATGGGACGAGCTTCAAAGACGGGGGTACATAGAGGACTTCTCTACTTTCGACAACGCACAATTCAAGCTTACCGGGCATGGGTGGATTCAGTGTTTGCGCCACATCGGTAAGCTGGAAAGCCCTGAGTTTAAGGATCGGATCATAGACCTAAAAAAGCGGCTTCAACGCCTCGTGAAGGACAGAGATCAGGATGCCCTTGTTTTTCTACCTTCCTTTGCAGCTGAAGAACACTTAGATCCAATGTGGGTCAGAAGTGTTATCGTTACCGACCTCCTTTCCGAGATGCTCCCTGATCGGCTAGTAAAAATCGGTTGGTCTGGCGATGATAGAAACGTCTTGCGTATTCCCGTGTCCTTCGGTCACGCGCGGTTGCCTGCGTGATCCAGCCACCGCACAGGTAAGGTGGCGTTCCACGCCATACGGCTTTTCGTGCCGAAAAGCAGATGGTGGCTGTGCTATGGCTTGCGGGACGCTGGCATAAACAAAGAGCCGCCCCGAAGAGCGGCTCTTGTAAGAGGAAGCTGTGGTTTGCTTGACAGGCGTCAGAAACCAACATCAGCAAGCAGTGAACAGTCCCGTCTAAGCTGATAACGGCAAAATAGCCACAAGTCCCGCCAAGGCACTATTTGATAGTCAGCGTGACAGTTTGCGAGTGACTCAAAACACCAGATGTCCCGGTAAAGGTGATCTGGTACGCGTTCTTTGGTGTTCCCTTTTTACCGGGAGCCGTGTCGATTGTTGCGGTAGCACTACCGTCCGCATTGGGTGTTATCGTGCATGTAGCCGCAGGGATGGACTGACTGCAAGTGAAGGCGACAGTATCCGCAAAACCGTTGACGGGTTGCACACTCAGCAAATAGGACGCATTCTTCCCGGCCTTAACTGATTGTGAAGGAGGTTCCACGAGAACGGAGAAGTCCGGGACAGGAGGTGTGCCGACAACTATGCCCAGAGAATAGTCTGACGGTACTCTAAACCGCGCAGGCGCAGACAGGTCTTCGGGATAAGTAGATCCAGCACTGATCGCAAAACTGTTTCCGTTGTCGCCCGCAGGGATTCCAACAGCATCGTCCCCCGAAGTCGAACAAAGAACGGTTGGGGGATTTGAGGTAACGTCGGCAGGTGCCACTGCCAGCCAGTATGTACCCTCCGAAAGATTCACATTGAGGTTACTGACCGCAACTTTATAAATTGCGTAATTACTAGTACCCGCATCTCCGATGAACTCCCATGACGCAGGAGATGTTCCTTCAGCAATGACATTTCCATTACTCCCATAATAAGGAGGTACGATTGTCCAATCTGGGGCAATAATTCCCTGCCGGATCTCCCAATGGGCATGAGCGACCGCGTTCGGATAGAGGTAGTTCTCCATGTTATACGAGAAGAAGCCGACGATATGCCAGCCACCGCTTGGAACTACAAAATCGTCGAAGACAAGCTGTCGCGCAGTACCGTCTGGGTTCTGATAGTTGTTGACCGAACGGCCTATGTCACCATTGAACGTCCCGTTGAACCATTCCACGTTTTGGGCGAAACCCGCATGGCAACATACAATAAGGACGATTAGGGACATTGCAGTTCTTGGAATCACTGGATGCAACTTGCTTTGACTACCTCGGAACATAAAGACTCCTCCTTCAGGATCTTCCAATTTAGTTTTGGGAATGCTCGGCAGCGTTCGTGGGAGGGGAATAGCCCAGCAAAGCCGCCCTACGTCACGGTTCTTACTGGAAGCATGAGAGACAGGAGAGGAGACGAGGGTTGAACTATCGCCTGTGGCAACGTGAGCCTGTGCTTGAACCTGTTCTCTGTTTGATGGGGAAGATCCTACCCTAGGTCACAAATGTCTGTCAACGGTGAACTTAGTTGTGGATGTTCGGCCTGCCGATACCGGTTTTGAAATTTCTTTTGTTTCAGTCCTACAGCCTTGCACTAAGCGACAGGAGGGGGAGGGGGTGCTCCACCGGGGGCATCCAATGGGACTCCCACCGTAGAAAGCGCGACGGGAAGGGCTGCTACGGCCCATGAGAAGCCCAAGGCTGAACGATCTCCTGCAATGCCCTACGCTGGTAGGCCTAGTCTTGAGTGGTTCAGAAGCAAGAGGGAGATGAAGTGACGGGCAGACAGTGTAGCGGAAAATGTAGCGGCTGCCCGTCCAGAAGGGTTGATATGGGGTTACATGACATCCTATCGAAACCCTGATTTTATGCGCCCATGCTAACGTATGTAATCCAGTGCAAATCGCTTGTAACGGATTACGAATCAGTTGCTCTACCAACTGAGCTACGCTGGCCCTCTTGATGAGACTGTAGCTTGTACCACTTTACCCGCTGTAGGGTCAAGCCGGTGCCCACCCGGCCCGCTCACGCGGTCCCGGTGCTGTTTGCATTCCGGTGACGACGGATGCAGGCCAGCGCCTCTTCTTCCGTGCCGTGGATCTCCAGCACCGTGTCGAGCCGGCTCAACTTCAGAAGCGTCACCACCCGTTCGGACAGGTTGCACAGACGCACGCGCCCGCCCGCCTGCCGCACCGAAATGTGCGCCCGGATCAGCCGTCCCAGCTCGGTCGAGTCGATATAGGGGAGCTGCTGCAGGTTCACCAGCACGTCGAGCGAACCCTGGCGCACCAGCGCGTCAAGCCTCCCCCGGAGTGTGACCTCCCCTGGGCCCTTCAGGGCCCGCTCGACGTACACGACGACGATGCCGTCCTCGATACGTTCGTGCAGGACGGCTGTTTGCGGCTCCCGCAAGACCATGGATAATCCTGTCAGTCGAGATGCACCAGCGTGCGCCCCCGCAGGCCCCGCAGCCGGGCCGTAACCTTCGCGAGCACATCCACCGCGCAGTCGACCTCCTCCTGCGTGTTGTGCCAGCACAGGCTGAACCGCAGCGAGCCCTGCACCACTTCCGGGCGCAACCCCATGGCAACCAGCACGTGAGACGGCTCCAGCGACCCGGACGAGCACGCAGACCCGGTCGAAACAGCCACCCCCTCGAGGTCCAGCGCGATCACGGCCGCCTCCCCTTCCAGTTTCTCGAAGGAGACGTTGCTGATGTTGGGCACACGGGGCGCGCGCCCGTTGACGGCGGTCCCCGGGATCCGGTCAAGGATCCGCTCCTCCAGCGTGTCCCGCAAGACGCGCACGCGTTGCGCCATGTCCGGGAGCCTCTCGGCCGCGAGGCGGGCCGCCGCACCCAGCCCGACGATCCCGGGAACGTTCTCCGTCCCCGCCCGGCGCTTCCGCTCGTGCGACCCCCCGGTCATGAACGGCTCGATCTGCACGCCACGCCGGACAAACAGGGCGCCGACTCCCTTGGGCCCGTGAATCTTATGCCCCGAAAGCGACAGGAGGTCAACACCAAGTTCCTTCACGACAAACGGCACCTTCCCCGTCGACTGCACGGCGTCGGTGTGGAGCAGGATGCCGCGGGACGCGGCGATCCGGGCCAACTCGCCGACAGGCTGCAGCACCCCGGTTTCGTTGTTCGCATGCATCACCGAGATCAGGATGGTCCGGTCCGTGACCGCCGCCTCGACGGCCGCCGGGTCCACGCATCCGGACGAGTCCACCGGCAGGTAAGTCACTTCCGCCCCGGCGGCCTGCAGGGCCTTGCAGGTAGCCAGGATCGCAGGATGCTCGATGCGGCTCGTGATGATGTGACCACCCCGGGACCGCCCGTTCCGGAAAACCCCCCAGAGCGCGGCGTTGTCGGCCTCCGTCCCGCCCGACGTAAAGACAACCTCCCGGGGTTCGGCGCCGATAAGATCAGCGACGGCCCGCCGCGCCTCTTCTACCACCGCCCGCGCCTCCTGGCCGAACGTGTGGATCGAGCTGGCGTTGCCAAACGTCCCCTTGAGGGCGGGAAGCATCGCCTCGACCACCAGGGGATCGGGTTGCGTCGTGGCGCTGTTGTCGAGGTATATGCGAGGTTTCAAGGTGCTGAATAAATACCGAAGCCCAACCGCCAAGTCAAGGCGCGGCATTCGGTGAAGCCTGGTGTTTTTTCACTCGAACACTCGAAGAACCCCGGGTGTTAGAATGCTGCTGCCAAGCGAGGGATCTGCCATGGACAGACGGATATTGACGCTGCTCACCGACTTCGGACTGCGCGATCACTATGTGGGGGCGATCAAGGGTGTCATCCTGAGCATCAACCCCTCGGTAAACCTCGTCGACCTGACCCACATGGTGCCGCCCCAGGACGTCCCCTCCGGGGCCTTCACGCTCGGGCAGGCGTACCGCTGGTACCCGGAGAGGACAATCCACATGGCGGTCGTGGACCCGGGGGTCGGGACCGCTCGCAAGGCTCTCGCGGTTTCCGCGGGCGGCCACTATTTCGTCGCCCCCGACAACGGCCTGCTTTCATATGTGCTGGAACGCGAGGAGGACGCGACGGCCTACGAGATCACGGCGGACCACTACTACTGCAAACCGCTCTCGTCCACGTTTCACGGGCGCGACGTGTTCGCCCCCATCGCCGCCTGGATCAGCCGCGACATCCCGCTGCACCAGCTCGGCCCCGTGTGCGCAAGCCCGGTGCGGCTCAAAATCCCCGCGGTGATCCGGGTACGCGACTCCCTGATTCAGGCCGCCGTGCTCGCCGTCGACCAGTTCGGCAACCTCGTGACCAACCTCAAGCCCGAGGACGTCCCGGCCTTCAGCGGCGGCACGCCGCGCCCCTGCAAGGTGCTGGCGGGACACCGGGAGATCACCGCCTTCCACAGGACTTTCGGCGAAGGCGGCGCGGGCGAGGTTTTCCTGGTGCCGGGCTCCGCCGGATTCCTTGAAATCGCGGTGCGCAACGGCTCCGCGGCCGCGCTCCTCAATCTTTCGGCCGGCGCTCCCATAGGCGTCGTGCTGGGATAGCACCCCGATGTCCGCCCAAGGCTCGCTGTTCCAGACCCCCTCGCGCGACACGTCGCTGCGGGTCGGGCCGGCGGGCTGGAATTACAAAGACTGGGAAGGGATCGTCTACCCGGCGGGCGCGGGGAAGTCGTTCGACCCGCTCGCCTACCTCGCCGATTACTGCGATACCGTCGAAATAAACTCCTCGTTCTATGCGCCCCCCCGCCCCGAGGACGCGGCGGCCTGGGCCCGGCGCGTGCGCAACAACCCGCGCTTCCGGTTTACGGCCAAGGCCTGGAAACAGCTGACCCATGAGCGCCCGGAACCTGGCGCCGCCTCGCTGCCCGACAGTTGCGACCAGGTGCGCCGGTCGATGGCTCCGCTATCGGACGCGGGCCTGCTCGGCGCAGTGCTGGTGCAGTTCCCCTGGAGCTTCAAGCGCACCCCGGAAAACCTCGACTATCTCGCGACCGTCCTGCGCCTGCTCGCCGGCTTCCCGCTGGTCGTTGAGGTGAGGCACGGCAGCTGGGAGGATCGCGAGGCGGACGATTTCCTGGCCGGGCACGGGGCAGGCTTCTGCAACGTGGATCAACCCGTGATCGGCCGATCGCTCCGCCCGGCAGCCCGGGTGACCTCGCGGGTCGGGTACATCCGGCTGCACGGGCGCAACTACAAAACCTGGTTCCAGGAAGGGGCCGGCCGGGACGCCCGGTACGACTATCTCTACTCCAGGGAGGAAATCGGCGAGATCAGCACGCTGATCAAAAAGATCAAGCAGCGGGCCGAGGAGACCTACGCGATCACCAACAACCACTTCCGCGGGCAGGCGATGGTGAATGCGATCGAGATCCTCCAGGAACTCGATCCGGCCCTCCCGGCCGTCCCGCCGACACTCGCAGCCGCGTATCCGAGGCTGGTCCCGGGATAGTGAGCCGGTCCCTGCCGCCCGTCGGCGGCGTCGAGCCGCCGCACTCCATATGCGTTATCGCTTGGGCGGTACCGGGTCGGGCACCTTGTTCGCGATCGGCTTCGTGCTCTGCAGGTAGGCAAAGACCGCTTTCAGGTCCGCGTCGTTCATCTTGCCCACGCTCTGCCACGGCATGGGGGGCAGGATGTCGCGGAGGGCGCCCTTGTGTTTCCCGGTGCGCATGGCCTTTACAAAGGAAGCCTCGGTCCAGCCGCCTATGCCCGTGGCTTTGTCCGGCGTGAGGTTGGAGGCGAAGCTGACCCCCCACGGGCCGGCCCATGTGGTCATGTCGTTAGTCCCTGCAGTACCCCAGCCATTGGGGGAGATCAGTCCCGGCGGCAGTGGAGGAACCCTGGTCCCGGCGGGCGCACCCGAAAACCGGCGGCTGAGGTCCGGCGTCGGCCCTTTCTCCGTAAACCGCTTGGGGGTGTGACAGTCGTCGCACCCGCCGGCGTTGACGAGGTATTCCCCGCGCGCAGCCAGTTCCTTCGAAGCGCCCCCCTGGGCGCCATAAACGAGCAACGCGAACGCAGCCAGACAGCAGAATGCAGATCCTACCGAAAGGAGTTGAGTTTTCTTCATCGTTCCCCTCGCCCGAATAGTTGATGTAACGATACCATTGGCGTCAGGAATTGAAAATGAGATGGGGGCTTCAGGAATCTCCAGGTTCTCTGCCATAATGGGTTCGCCAACCGCGGAGGAGAGCAGGTGAGGTATCCGTTCTGGGATGTGGCTGCCGCATATGGGATCCTGATGGCCGGCGTGGCCGTCATCCATGTCTTTATTTCCCACTTCGCCATCGGCGGAGGGCTGTACCTCGTCGTCAGCGAGCGGGCCGCGCGAAAAGCCCAGGATGCGCAGCTGCTGGAGTTTCTCCAGAAGCTCAGCAAGTTCTTTGTGCTCGTCACACTCGTTGGGGGCGTGCTCAGCGGGGTCGGAATCTGGTTTGTCATCGGCCTTTTGAACCCGGCCGCGACGGAGGTGCTCATCCACATCTTCGTCTGGGCCTGGGCGACCGAGTGGGCTCTGTTCGCCGTCGAGATCCTCGCGGCGACCCTCTATTTCTACGGCTGGAAACGGATGGAGGCCGGGCCTCATATGGCGCTCGGCTGGATCTACTTCGTGTCCGCCTGGCTCTCGCTGTTCGTCGTCAACGGCATTTTGACCTTCATGCTCACACCCGGCCGCTGGCTCGAGACCGGCAACATGTGGGACGGCTTTTTCAACCCCACGTTCTGGCCGTCGCTCGTGCTGCGTACCGCTGTCGCGGTCATGCTGGCCGGCCTCTACGCCCTGCTGGTTGCGGCCCGCGCGCACCCTCCCGAATTCAAGGGCCGGATGGTGCGGCAGGCAGCCTCCTGGGGCCTGGTCGGGCTGGCCGCCGCGGTCCCTTCGCTCCACTGGTACTGGACGGCGATCCCCGCGACGGTCACCGCGGCGGCCATGAAATCCATGCCGGTCCCCATCCTGGCTTTGCGTGCCTCCTTCTGGTGCGCAGGGGCGATCGCGGTCCTGTTGGCGTCGTTCGGACTGCTGCTCCCCAGGCGCCAGCACGTTGTCGTCGCCGCCGTCACCCTTGTCGCCGGTCTCGGCTGGCTCGGCTCGTTCGAGTGGTTTCGCGAAGCCATCCGCAAGCCGTACATCATCACCGGATACATCTACGGCAACGGGATCGAACTCGCCCGGGCGGACGCCTACAGGCAAGCCAGCGCGCTTGCGGCCGTCACGTACCGGTCGGGCGACGCGGGCGCCGACCTGTTTCGGCACATGTGCCGCAGCTGCCACACGCTCGGGGGATACAATCCGTTGAAGCCCGCCTTCGACGGCACCGATCGCCCCTTCATCGCCGCCGTCGTCAGGACCGTCCACATGCTCAAGGGGAACATGCCCCCGTTTGCCGGCACGCCCGGGGATGCGGACGCGATCGCCGGGTACCTCGAGGGTCGCACGGACCGGCGCCCGCTGGCCGCCGTGTACGGCCTGCGCGGCGCGGAACTGGGGAAGAAGGTGTTTGCGCTGCGCTGTGCGAAATGCCACACGACCGGAACCGTCAAGGGGGTGGACGGCTCCGTTGCGGGTTTGGGTGACGACGATTATCGGGGCATGCTCGAAAATGCGGCCGATCTCGGAGAGGGGATGCCGGCATTCACGGGCGACAAGACCGAACGCGAAGCCTTAATATCGTACTTCAAGACTCTGGGAGCAGGCACAAAATGAACCTCCCCGACTCCAACGTCCTGCCGGCACCGTTGTGGCTGATCACGAGCCTCCACATCCTCACCCTCACGCTGCACTTCGCCGCCATGAATTTCCTGGTCGGCGGCATCGTGGCGGTGTTCGCGGGCCGGATTCCCAACCGGTGGCAGAACCCGACCGTGCGCCGCTTCATCGCGCTCTTCCCGACCGCGATGGCCGTCACGGTGACGCTCGGGGTGGCGCCGTTATTGTTCCTGCAGCTGGTTTATCCGGCCCAGATGTACTCGGCGTCGATCGTGAGCGCCTGGTTCTGGATCATGGTGATCCCGGCGGCGATCCTGGCCTATTCCCTGCTCTACGCGGCTTCCTTCGCGTCGAAGGCCGGGACTGCGGCCGTGGGGCGGTATTTGTGGCCCGCGCTTGCGGCCCTGGTTTACATCTCGCTCGTATACAGCTCCGTGTTCTCGCTGGCCGAGCGGCCGGGACTGATGCGGGAACTCTATGGGTCGAATCAAACAGGCCTGGTGTGGAATCCGCGCGCCGGCGATTATGTGCTCCGCTGGCTGCACATGCTGGCGGGTGCCGTGACGGTCGGGGGATTCTTCGTGGGCATGCTCGCCCGGGAAGATGCGGAAGCGTACCGGGCCGGCAAGAGGGTCTTCACCTGGGGTATGGCCGCGGCGGCGCTC
This sequence comes from uncultured Acidobacteriota bacterium, assembly GCA_963773605.1. GTDB lineage: Bacteria > Acidobacteriota > UBA6911 > UBA6911 > UBA6911 > CAVZBT01. The sequence goes on along the minus strand of CAVZBT010000010.1, from coordinate 119,918 downwards.
GCCGGCCTGGCGTACCTCGGCTCGCTGCAGGACGTGCTGCTGGCCCTGATGCGTTCGCCCGCCATCTGGGCGCTTACGGTTGCGATAGTCCTGTCGGCCGGCTCGCTCCATTTCTTCTACCGGCGCGCCTTCGTCGCTTCGGGTCTGATGCTCTTTGCGTCACTGCTCCTGATGGTGGTCGCGCGCCACGAGGTGCGTCTCCTCAGGTTGCGCGACACCTTTGACCCGGCGTCCGTAAGGGTGGTGCCCCAGTGGTCCGCCTTAGCGCTCTTCCTGGTGTCGTTCGTGGTTGCGCTGGCGCTCATCGCGTACATGCTCCGCCTGTTTTTCCGTGTGGGCCGGGGTGGCCCGCCCCCGCCCGTTTGAGCCGGCCCGGGGGATGGATTCACCGGGTAAACTGGCGCCCGGCCGGGACACCTCGGCTCTCCCGCCGAGGCTTGCTGGCCACACCAAATCAGCCTAGACACTGCGTGCGGCTAAATGTTATAAACTTGCGCACCTCAAGATGCCGGGGTAGCTCAGTCGGTAGAGCAACGGACTGAAAATCCGTGTGTCGACGGTTCAATTCCGCCCCCCGGCACCACAGAATCAATCACTTACAGCCGAAGCACTTTCGAAAAACCAGTCGACTGTGCCCGAAACTGTGCCCGTGACGTTCAAAAAGTCGTGCACCGACTTGCCGGTTGTAGGTCCCCGAATTGAAGTCGGCCCCCGACGAGTGACCGACCGACACCACATTACGTACACTTCGAGCCGTCACTTCCCCCATCGCCGTTTCAGGAGGAGTATGCCTGTTCTTGGGCAACGGGTGTCCCTGCAAGTACTGCGATATAGGTGTTTCTCTCGCCGCCGCCGATTCCCTGCAATTCAAGGTTTATGCGAGTATTCGGTAAACCGGAGTCTTGGGCGCCAATGAATAGCCTGAAGGCAACGAGGCTCCACAGACATCGTCCAAGGCCGAAATTCTGATGACTCGTCCGGAGACCCTTTTGGTGCGGCCTGCTCCGGTGTAAGCTGATCTTGTACATTGTCCCTTCAGTGGAACTGGTGGCCGCATGGAAACAAACCTGACACCAGCCCAGCTCATTAAACGGCTGGCGCACGCCTTCGTCGGTCTTCTGGCAGGCAATGCTATTCTGCTTGTCTATCTCTTGTTCATCGTACTTCAGGACCCCGCGGCGCCGTGGTTGCATCCCAGTATTTTTTTCTACGCGTTCTTCTCATTCATGGGGTGGATAATCATAGGGCTTCCTGTTGTACTACTTTTCGACGCGCGTTCTATAAAACGTCTATCGTGGCCTCTGAAGATGCTGGTGGGTGCAGGTCTCGGACCGCTTGCCTTACTCCCGATAATGTGGTGGCTTAATCACGCGCACATTGACTTTACCATGCTCAGGGCTACAGCTATCTATGCGCCTTTTTCAATTGTGATTTCGACTGTTTCCTTCGTGGTGTATGCTGCCTTACTGCATAGAGAATAGGATCTCTGCGCTATTCTTACAGCGTGACCTCCGTCGGGCGCAGTTATCCAAAAGTCGCATTGCGTACCCTAACCTTGGAGCAACCCAGCTGCCGCACGGCCATGTCAGGGTCATCTCCGCGAACGCCGTATTTCGGGAATGGGAGGGGCACCCCAACTGGAAACGGGGTGCTCCAGATCGTGGCAATAGGGTACCTCCTACCTGAGTGCATCAACATCGACATAGGCCTCGACCGTTAACATCAGACCAAAGCGAATCCGCACTGAAGCGGCGTTGGACAACGTATTTACCCACATCGCCTTCTCTTTCCAGGTCCACCGGTTATCCTGAGCGACTCCGTCAAGCTTATTGATTGCGATCTCGTGGCGATTCCAGAAACGTGGTATCCAGTACCAGCCCGCCGAGAAGTCGAAAAGTGAACTCTTCGTGGACTCCTTGCCGCTATTCAACGCCCACCGGGTTGGAGCTACCTAACAGTCCGACTTAGCCAGCGTCGTAGCGGGAGCCCTCGTTGGTGGTCCGGCCAAGCGGTTGGGTCCAGCGGGTGGTGTGACCGCAAAGGAAAGGACAACGCCAGGGGCACCTGCTCTTGCCCGCAAACCTGCGGGAGCTCCGGGCGAATCACTCGTCATAATCGAGCTCTTCCTGCCGGGAGCCCCTCCGATAGAGATCTGTCGTATGAGGGGAACGGTTCAGAATTGGGTTTCCCCCCCACATCCTCTTCGCTCAAAAAAGTTGAACGTTTCCGCTCCTCTGCTGTTATTGGCATCATTGATTTAGTTTGCGGGTCAGCATGACAGCCGTGCATGCGTCCTCCCATGCGTCTTGCTGGGCAAGAGTACCCAAATGTGGAGACCTGATGGTCTCGATGAGGCTGGATATCTGTTTCTGATTTCGCTGCTTGCTGTGAATCTGGATGCACTTGAAGCGAGGAGTCGAATATGAGGCGCCTTCTCTTTATCGTGGGCTTGGTTACTTTCTCGCTCGGAGCCCCTTGCGCTTTTGGACAGGTGAAGCAGTTCGAACGATTCGAACTTTTTGGTGGCTATTCCCCTTCGCGGAATTTCGGAGATGGAAATAAACTTTTCGGAACCGTCAATGCCACGATGCATGGTTGGAACGGCTCCCTTCTCACGAATGTGAATTCGTGGCTAGGGATCACCGCCGACTTCAGCGGGCATTACGGCGGCCGTTCTGACATCCTGAATTTTGCAAGTGGAGGCGGCCTGGTGGTTTTCCCCCGAGAGTTCATGTCTCACAATGCTCTGTTTGGCCCACAGGTCACACTACGGAACGGCCGCTGGAAGCCCTTCGCTCGTGGTTTGTTCGGATTCAGCCGAGTCTCTTCTGAAATAACCGATACACGGTCCGGGTTGTCTTTCGGAGGGCATGAGACCGGCTTCGCCTGGGGGGTGGGCGGAGGTCTGGATTGGCAGCCGTACGAAAGAATTAGGATTCGGCTGATCCAGGCAGACTACTTACGGTCAGATACTATTATCGGTCGTGAAAAGTTGCGAATTTCCTTCGGGATGGTTATCCCTTTCAAATAGATTGGCACGCTTGTTAAAGGAGGCCTCAGAAACCGCCGGGCATTGCGGGAATGGTTTTCCCCTCTCGGGACTGGGACGCGACCGTCCGAACGCAAACCCCAAGGCCCTGTTTTGTGAGATAGTTCGTGGGATGATGGCGTATTACTCCCACTTTTCCGAGTAGCCCGTCGCCCATTGCATACGAACCGGGCGTTATAATGGCAGAGTGAGGGGGTAAGCTTTGATACTCTTACTTGCCTTTCTTCTGCAATCGCCGGTCAAGCTTGAGATTTCGGCTCCGAAGAGCGTTTTTTCCCTCGGCGAAACCATTCCCCTCAGGCTTTTGTTTACTTCGAGTCAGCCTAATGCTTTTGCCGTCAGTGGGGATGCAGTTGGCGTTCTCAGTCGCATCAGCCTGGTCGACCAGTTCATGGTCGATCCGATCGCAGATACCGAAGACCCACTACAAGGATTGCCGGGCCAGAGTGGAGGAATCGGCACCCTACACGCAGGGCCGACCACGCTGTCCGAGACTCCATTTGTCTCCAAGAAGATTCTCAACGAATGGGTACGCTTCCGCAAACCCGGCATCTTTCATGTCCACGTTGTGAGCCGTCGCATGGAGAGAGCCGGGGAATACGGTCCTCGGATGGAAGTAGTTTCCAACGTGCTGACATTAGATATTCGGCCGGCGCCGGCCGATTGGGTTAAACAGCAGATCGATAGTGCCGTCAAAGTTCTCGAGGCACCCCTGGAAGCCCACTCCGACGCAGCAGGGAAAGTGATTGCCGCGCAACCTCCCCATGCAAAAATGTTTATGCCACCATTGGATGACGAGGCAGCCCGGAAACGTTTTCTTGCGGGCCAGACGCTGCGGTTTCTCGACTCGCCGGAAGCTGCAATGCAGTTGCTTCTCCATCTGCCTGCCGGTACCAGCCTAGACTCGTACTCACTGCACTTAGGCGTTCTGGGATCGCCGTACCGGGCACAACTGCTGCCGTTGATGGAGAAGCGTCTCGTCGCTCCCGACCAGCCCGTGTGGCCGAATTACCTGGATACACTCGTCAGGCTCAGACAATTCGTGACGGGCGAGCAGAAACGCGAAGAGTACCTTGCTCGTCTCGCCGAATCGATGGCCCTCAAGCAGCCGCAGGCTCGCGCTATTTCTTTAAGCGCACTGCTAGTCGTTCGACCTGGAGGAGACCGGGAAGAGTATGTGAGACCAGATGCCCAGGCCGCTCTCGTCGCAGATTTCCTGCGGCTCCCGCCCGATGCGCAACGGGACTTTCTGGACGACTGGGTGCGCTGGCGAGTGGTCGAAGGTCCGGCGATGATTCCCGTTCTTCGTAAGACTTACGATGCCGCATCCGATCCGGAGCTTGCGAGTATCGCAGTGGATACGACTGTTTTGGCTGGCAAAAGTGGACACGCGGGAACTTATCCTCGCTCAGATCCGCCATCCGACGAAGCACCTCAGCAATTCCGCACTGACATTGCTTCCCGATCTCAGCCTGCCGGAGTTGAATGATACGCTGGCCTCCAGCCTGGATGGACCGGCGCCCAACGAATGGCTGATCCTGCGCTATGCGACGGGCGAAATCGTCAAGCGCGTGGAAAAGTATTATCTCGAGCACGAAAACGATTCACGTTGCGCATCACCCCTGGTCTTCTATTTCCTCAAATACGACCCGAAGTTTGGCGAGCGGGAACTCCGGCGCGACCTTTCCACGGGCGGCGCACAGCCGGGCTGCTACATGGAAACCCGGTTTCGCTTTCTCGACAAGTACGCCTGGAGCGAGGCCCTGGAGCGCCTCATGATCGAATACCTTTCGGGACCGAATCCGCGCATCGAGAGTGGCGCAGCCTGGGTGCTCGGACAAGTATGGATCGACCGCCGCCGAGCAGCCGCTGTGGAACGCGCTTGCGGATTTCCGCTCCCAATGGAAAGGCCGGGAAGAGCAACTTGCGAATGGGTCGAGCATGGAAGCCGTAGCACTCGAATATGCCCTGGCGACGGCGCTGCTTGAGTCTCCTGCTTGGCAAGATGAAAGAAGAAGACCTTCAGCGTCTGCAAACACTCTGCAGCACTGATTCATGCCGGGGCGAGATCTTACGCTGGAGGGCAAGAGTGGGCGACCGTTTTTGAAAAGGCACTCTGACACGGCGCAATGATCTGCGGATTCATCTTTGTACGTTGTCCTAATGGCTGAATAGGCGGCACTTGTGGGGATCCCGGGCTTTCGAAGACGGGTCAGTTGTCCCGAAACGGCGTTCGCGGAGATGACCGCGCCCGCCGGGGAGGTCGCCTGCTGCTGGCCGGGTTACTTCCTCGATCGGGACTTCTCGGGGACAACGTGGGCAGACCGCTCTTAGTAGCTGCAAACACAGCAATTAACGCAGACCCAACACAGGCTGACCGCAACTTATGGTCACCACTTCACGTTATACCTGCCCAGAGTCACCGTCCTAATTTTGTGACATAGTACACATAGCTCTGAAGTCCGAGCGTTAAGGGCTTGTTGTTCGGACAGCTCTGGGAGGAGATCCATGTATTCGAGGGTGCTCAGGTGCCTGCTACTGTGTTTGCTCGTCCTGATCGTCACATCGGAGTTGGAATCTACTCGAGATATGTCCGCTCATGCTTTCGCCGCCCAGGACGTAAACGGAACGTTTCTTACAACGACCCCGGTCGTCCTGAGCGACGGATGGCCCATAAAACAAGTGGTGGCGAACCCTTCAGGGGACTTCGTGTTCGCGGGGGGCGACCTCGATGGCGGTGCGGACGGACTGATCCTTGTGCAGGGTAATCGGTGGACCACCATAGCGCGTATAGGCGATCCGGTTCCGGGGAGACCGGGATTTTATTTCTACACCGTCGGAATTACCGCTGGCCAGACCGTGGGGAACATAGCTCTCAATTCCAGCGGTGCCGTCGTTCTTACTGCGAGGTTAGTATCCTGCAATCCGCGGGAGTCCGGCTGCTCGTCCGAAGACATTTTCGGCCCCATGGGATTGTTCCTCCACACTGCACAGGGCCTGACCACGATTGCTGTTGCTGGAGATCCAGCTCCCGGGATGAACTTCCAGTTTGATCTGTTCGGAGAAGTCAATACCACTTATGGTCATGGTTTTGTAGCTCTCAGTGAAGATAATAGAGTTGCTTTCAGGGCAGTCGTACGTACGCCGGATGCCGATTCGATAGGCTTCTTTATTTTTGAGGATGGACGGGCGTTAAAGATAACTGCAAAAGGAGATCCCGCACCCGGTGGCGGGACGTTCGATCTGTCCGAAGTGAAAGCGATATTCGTCGACAACTCAGGAACACTCGTTCTCGAAACGAAGACGCAGATCCAGTATGGGGACGGGTTCCTCTACCCCGTAGCCGTGTTTCGATATCAGAATGGCTTGATTTCCAGACTGATTGGACAGGGTGATCAACATGAGGGTCGACTGGGTCACGCGGGTGATGTGGGTGATCTGGTTCGCTTCCGGCAGCGCCCGCTGGAAGGTCAGGCCGGCCACGTACAGCACGTTGACCTTGAGGCGTGGTTCGGCCGCCGGCATGATCCCCCCAACGCCCCGCCCCCAGGTCCTGTCCCTCCCGAGAACTCGTACTCGCGCACTTGATTTGAATTGGCCCGCATCGCCTGGCAGCTTCCCGCGCTTCCGAGTCGGCACCTCTCACGCCGGCCCAAATCATGGGACCGCTTGGAATGCTTGGCCCTGCCCCCCAGAACGACCGGACCAAAGATGGGGGGCGAGTCGCTTTGAAAGACGAAAAGCCCGCCGGCCAGGAGCCGAGGGCTCTTCATTGTGGATCAACAGGATATGGATGGTGATACTTCGGCGTTACGCCTCCCTGTGTCCGCGCGAACTCACCACGGCTGCCGGGCGGCGCTCACCGCAGGCCATGATCGAGTGGTTGCCTCACAAGGGCGTTGTCGCCTGGCATGACGTCGATTCCCGCAGGATGCACAACCTCGAAGAAATCGGCGAACAATGCCTCACCCTCGATGAATCACTCCGGCCAACGATCGACCGTGTGATGTCCCTGGCCGAGTACGTTTGGAAGCACCGCTACCCCGGCGACGGTCTCGAGCCCGACGGCGACGAGGTTCTGGGTGGGCCCGGCACCCAGGATGAGAGTATCGACTTCCTGGGCAAGCGCATCGAGGTCCGCAGCGAGATGGAAAGGTGTCCCAGGTGCCGGCGGGGCAGGTGGATCGTCTGGAGGAGATCTCCGCGGCGGATTGATGTCACCGCTCCCAGAGCGCCGGGACGATCTCGACCACCGGCGGCAGCCCTGGGGCATGCAGCATCACCGAACTTCCATCCGGGAGGAAGATCCGAGCCTGGGGGGGCACTCCACCGGACACGGCGGGGCCGTCGAGTCCGACCGTTCCGCCGTCGGTCACGCCGTGCAGGACCACCCCCTGGGCCTGCCAGTAGGCCGGACTGCAGGCATGGGGTCCGTCCTGCTGGCGACACGCGCCCACCCGGCATCCGGTCACGACCGCTGTGAGCGAGTAGCTCGGGCCTCCAAGGGACGCCCAGTTGTTGATCGTCCGCGACCACTGCTGGCCCCAGGAGCCGTCGATCCAGTAGCAGTTGTCGCCCTGGCCCAGTTCGAACCGCTCGTTGAGCGAGACGGAGATCATGTCGTCAGTCTCCACCTGGCCGGTGATCCGGTAGTCCGCGCCGCCGGCGTGCGGGCCCTGGTAGAAGTGGCCGGAGTGGTTCACTGTCAACCGCCGGATCGGGCCGGTCTGGAGCGTGCCGCGCACCGTGCGCTGGAAGGGGAGGTCGACGTGGTTCGAGTCGGTCGCGTGGTTGATGCGGAGGTCGAGCGTCCCTTCGACCTCTACGCGACAGATGAGGACTCCATGGAACGCCACGCCGCTGATCCCGCCGTCCGCATACTCCGCCCAACTCAAAGTGTCGATTCCGGTGGTGAAGATCCGGATCGCCGGCCCCCCCCGATCGATGACCAGGCCGGAGAGGGAGTCCCCCGGAAGGTAGCTCCAGCCCGAGGCGGAGTGTCGCAACGTCCCGCTGGTGGTGATCCGGCCCCCGTTGTGCTGGGAGGCCAGCCAGAGGGCTCTGACGGCCAGGGCCGTGGCCTGGTCGCTGATGAGGACGGACTGATAGCCCGTTTCGGACAGTGCGGCGAGCTGCTGGGCGACGATTGGCGACGGTGGCGGCACGATCGTCACCACCGCCGTGTCGGCCACTGTCGGCTCCGCTACGCTGGTGGCGATGAACATCGCCTCCGGCGGGTCGGGCACGACCTCCGGCGCCGTGTACCACCCGCCCGCCGGGACCTGGCCCCGCTGCGGCCCCCCGGGAACAGACCAGGTGAGGCGGTGGTCGTCTGAGCGGCTCACGACCGCGGTGAAACCGATCCGACCGCCGGTCACCACTGTCGCCGACTTCGGGCTCAGGCGGACCTGTATCGGCGACACCGCGCGCAGGTGGATTCGCGCCGTGTCGGCGGCCGCGGAATCCTCCACGCTCACGGCCCGCACCAGGGCCTCGGGTGGGTCCGGCCGGACGACCGGAGCCCGATACACCCCCTCCGCGCTGACCGAGCCGGTTCCCGTTCTGGAAACGAGGCTCCAGCGGACCGTGCGATTGGTGGCGCCCGTCACGACTGCGGTCAGCATCACCTGTCCCCCGGGCGGCAGTTCGATCGAGTCGGGGGAGACGCGGACGACGATCATCACCAGCGGCAACAGCTCCACCACTGCGCTGTCCCCACGGGAGGGTTCCGCCCGCAGCCGCGCCCGAATCACCGCCCGCGGCGGGTCGGGCAGGGTTGCCGGGGTCGTGTAGACGCCGTCCGCTGAGATCGTGCCCCGGACGGGGGATTCGTCCACGCTCCAGTCCACGGCCGGGTCCACCGCTCCGGTCACCTCGACCGAGAAATGCGCGCTCTGGTTCAGCGTGACCTCCCGCGTCTGCGGCGTCACGACCACCAACGGTCCTGCAATCTGGATCCGCGCCTCGGCGCTTTTCGAGGGATCGGCCACGGAGCGGGCTCTCACCCAGACGTGCGGCGGAAAGGGAATCGTTCGGGGAGCGCGGTAGACCCCGCTGGAAGAAATCGTTCCCAGGTTCTCCGCGCTGCTCGACTCGCCGCGCTTCATGTCTCCGGGGTCGATGGCTTTGCCGGATCGGTTCGTCACACCGCCCCACCGGGTCCGCGGTTGTGTGCCGGGCGTCGCGGGTCCGCCGCCGGCGCCGAGCTGCGGCGGCACCAGGCTCCAGGTGACGTCCGTCTGTGATGTCCCCAGCACGGTCGCCTGGAATGCCACGGCGTCGCCGGGAGCCACCACTGCCTCGCGCGGCGTGACAAGCACGGCCACACCCCGGCCGGGGTTGTCGCAGACGAGCACCAGCGTGCTGTCAGCGGAACCGGCGGCATTCCGGGCTGTCAGCCGGACATCGTGAGGGCCGTTCTCCGGGATCCGCGTGTCCCACGAGAGTTGGAACAGCTCGCCGGGGCCGGGCCCCGTGGCCAGGGTCACCGGGGAGCCGTCCACCTTCAGGCTGACCGTGTCCGCGCCGGCGGCGTCCACTTCGATGACCACGATCCCGCTGAGGCGGGTCCAGGGTTCGGGTCGTATGGACGTCAGGGGCGGTGGTGTCGTAACCGGCGGCGAGGAAGGATCATCGCGGCCGCAGGTCGTGAGGAGCAGGGCGGCTGCCAGGCAGGCGGCCGGCGCGAAGGCGTTGCGTGAGATCACAGTGCTCTCCCGGGCCTGGACTCGGTCTCAACCGGGCCCGGAAGGAGTATAGATGCCGGCTCTTTCGCTGCGGCCGACCCGGGATTTCGATACTGTGAGGAACGCGTCGAGCCCCGTCCGGGAGCATTCGTGGCTGGTTCCGGCCGGGAGTCCCGCGGAGCCGGCCGCCGGCCATCACGGTCCTGGCTGCGGCCCGGCGGACCCCCTGCATGAGGACGAACGCCGCGGTGACGCGGCTCACGTAGGCATGGGCTCGGCTATACCTGCGCCGCCCAGTCCAGGTCTTGGACGTCCCGCCGGCCACGGTACTTGCGGATCCGCCTCACGAGGCCAGGAGTTTGTGTCACGATCCCATCTGTCCCGCCAGTACTGACATCGAGTCCTTCGGCCAACGGATCGAAGGGCTTTCTATTTGTGGCCATTGAGATTACGCCCCCCATTCTGAGTTTGAACCCCGCTCACTTCAGCTGGGTGGGTGGGTTCTTCGGTCCGAGGATCTGCACCTGTTGCTGCATCAGCCTCTCGTAACTGTTTGCAATACAATAAAATGCAGAAGACATCACAAAAACGATCAATTCCTCTGGTTGGTGATTACAATTCGGCGTCGTGGCCACACGGGGCGCGACGGAACCCGATGCCTTGCGCTCGGGCACGCCGACCACTCACAACACAGGGGGCCAACCAATGAAACGTTTCGACTGCCTTCCCCTCTTCGTCGCGGCCATTGCCTGCTTCGGCCCGACAGCGGCGCTTGCCGGAACCGCCTCGGTGATAACCATCGATCCGAAGGCGACCTATCTCCACGTGTGCAACGATGCCGCGCTGGACGCTCCGGCGCTGTCCCTCGCGGGGCTCGGCATCCTGCCGGGCGAGACGATACTCATCGAGGTGCTTGGGAACTGGGACTGCGGGCCTCCCTGTGCCGACGACGGGACTGCGACGGGTGCCGTCTTCAGCGGAAGCGCGACGCTTCTCCCCGGCGCACAGAGCCACCGCGTCCCCGACGCCATTGCCGCGGGTGCTCCGACCGTGACCGGCAGCACCTTCTGGTGCAGCACGCCGACTGACATTCCAGAGGATTTCCGCGTCAACCCGTCGAACGGTCGTGACCGTTCCGAAGGGCGCGACTCACCTGTTTCTCGGTCCGCTGGACAGCCTCTACGATGACAACACGGATCCCAACGGGGACTACTCCGTTCGCATCACGACGGTCCCGGTACCGGTGGAGTCAACGACGTGGAGCAAGGTGAAGTTCCTGGTCCGATAACTTGATTGCCACGCGGATGGAGAGACGAGGCCCGTCGAGCCGGCATCCCGGATCGCCACCGCGCGCAAGTCGGAACGGGGAAGGCCGGGCCGAAGTGCGGCTCCTCCCGTGGAGCCGGGCTCGTGTTGAACGAACCGAGCCGATCAGGGCCTCGGCCCCGCCAGTTCTGACATCGAGCCCTTCGGCTAACAAGCCGAAGGGCTTTCTATATATGGGCGTTAGAGTTACGCCAACCCACTCGCCGGCAGCCGGAGCTCGTTGGTGAATTCGAATCTGTGATGCGCGGTCCACTGGCGGTATGCTTGGTCCCTTCATCTCCAGGAACCGCCGCCACTCGAATCGAGGAGTTCTTGTCATGGACAAGCCGACCCTGAAAAGGCCGGGTCGGCTTGTCGTGACAAGAACTCCTCGATTCAAGTGGCGGCGGTTCCTGGAGATGAAGGGACCAAGCATCTCGCCGGTGGACCACGCATAGCGGATTCGAATTCGCCGACGAGCTCAGCTGCCGGCGAGTGGGTTGGCGTAACTCTAACGCCCATCTGTGACCTTGGCTTGTTAGCCGAAGGGCTCGATGTCAGAACTGGCGGGGCCGAGGCCCTGATCGGCTCAGAATTTCCGTTGAACACGACCGGGCTCCACGGGAGGAGCCGCACTTCGGCCCGGCCTTTCCCGTTCCGACTTGCGCGCGGTGGCGATCCAGGAGATGCGGGCTCGACGGGCCTCGTCTCTCCATCCGCGTGGCAATCAAGTTATCGGACCAGGAACTTCACCTTGCTCCACGTCGTTGAGCTCCACCGGTACCGGAGCCGCTGGTGATCCGAACGGAGTAGTCCCCGTTGGGATCCGTGTTGTCATCGTAGAGGCTGAAAATGCAGCGGACCGAGAAACAGGTGAGTCGCGCCCTTCGGAAGCGGGTCACGACCGTCCGAACGGTACCAACGCGGAAATCCTCTGGAATGTCAGTCAGCAGGTGCTGCACCAGAAGGTGCTGCCGGTCACGGTCAGCGCCCCGCCGGCGATCGGGGACGCGGTGGCTCTGTGCGCCGGGAGCCGCATTTCCGCTGAAACAGGCACCCGTCGCAGTCCCATCGTCGGCACAGGGAGGCCCGCGTCCCAGTTCCAAGCACCTCGATGAGTATCGTCGGCCCGGCAGGATGCCGAGCCCCGCGAGGGACAGCGCCGGAGCGTCCAGCGCGGCATCGTTGCACACGTGGAGATAGGTCGCCTTCGGATCGATGGTTATCACCGAGGCGGCTCCGGCGAGCGCTGTCGGGGCCGGAGGAGCGGCGATCGGCCGCGGGACGAAGAGGGGAAGGCAGTGAAAACGTTTTCATTGGTTGGCCCCGTGTTGTGAGCTGATGAGCGTGCCCGAGCGCGTCGTTGCGTCGCGCCCCGTGTGGCCACGACGCCGAATTGTAATAAGCCAACCAAGGAATTGATCGTTTTTGTGATGTCTTCTGCATTTTATTGTATTGCAAACAGTTACGAGAGGCTAAATGCAGCAACAGTAAGTATAAAACGAAGGAGAAAGCACCCCGCCCAGGCTGAAGTGAGCCAGGTTCGAGACTCAGAATGGGGGAGCATCATGTCAATGGCCACAAATAGAAAGCCCTTGTCGCCGCTGGATGTCAGGCTGTTGGCGGGACGATCGGATGCATGACACAAACTCCTGGCCTCGTGAGGCGGATCCGCATGCATGGCCGGCGGGACGTCCGAGACCTTCTTGGGCGGCGCAGTTGTAGCCAGACCCATGCCTACGTGAGCCGCGTCACCGCGGCGTTCGTCCTCATGCAGGGGGTCCGCCGGGCCGCAGCCAGGACCGTGATGGCCGGCGGCCGGCTCGCGGAACTCCGCCCGGAACCAGCCACGAATGCTCCGGAACGGGGCTCGAACGCGTCCCTCACCGTATCGAAATCCCGGGTCGGCCGCAGCGAGAAAAGAGCCCGCATCTATACTCCTTCCGGGCCCGGTTGAGACCGAGTCCAGGCCCGGGAGAGGCGCCTGTGATCTCACGCAACGCCTTCCGCGCCGGCCGCCTGCCTGGCAGCCGCCCTGCTCCTCCCGGCCGCGATGATCCTTCCTCGCCGCCGGTTACGACACCACCGCCCCTGACGTCCATACGACCCCGAACCCTGGACCCGCCTCAGCGGGATCGTGGTCATCGAAGTGGAGCGCAGCCGGCGCGGACACGGTCAGCCTGAAGGTGGACGGCTCCCCCGTCGGTCCTTGGCCGCGGCGCCCGGCCCCGGCGAGCTGTTCCAACTCTCGTGGGACACGCGGATCCCGGAGAACGGCCCTCACGATGTCCGGCTGACAGCCCGGAATCCGCGCGCGCTGGTGCTCGTCTGCGACAACCCCACCGCGGGTGTGGCCGTGCTTGTCACGCCGCGCGGCAGTGGTGACCCCGGCGACGCCGTGGCATTCCAGGCGACCGTGCTGGGGACGCAGCAGGACGTCACCTGGTGGTACAGCCGCAGCTCGGCGCAGGCGGCGGACCCGCGACGCCCCGCACACAACCGCGGACCCGGTGGGGCGGTGTGACGAACCGATCCGGCCAACTGCATCGACCCCGGAGACATGAAGCGCGGCGAGTCGAGCAGCGCGGAGAACCTCGGAACGATTTCTTCAGCGGGGTCTACCGCGCTCCCCGAACATTCCCTTTCCGCCGCACGTCTGCGGTAGAGCCCGCTCCGTGGCCGATCCCTCGAAAAGCGCCGAGGCGCGGTTGGACCGTTGGTGGTGTCGTGACACCGCAACGCGGAAGCTAAACCAGAGCGCGCATTTCTGGGTGCGAGGAGAGGTGACCGGGAGCAGTGCCATGGAGCTGGAGCGTGGACGAATCCCCCGTCCGGGGCACCGACTCAGCGGACGGCGTCTACACGACCCGGCAACCCTGCCACGGGCGGTGATTCGGGCGCCGCTGCGGCGACCCCTCGTGGGGTTAAGCGCCATGGTGGAGCTGTTGCCGCTGGTGATGATCGTCGTCCGCGTCTCCCGACTCGATCGAACTGCCGCCCGGGGGACAGGTGATAAGGCGCAGCGTGACAGGCGCGCCAATCGCACGGTCCGCTGGAGCCTCGTTTCCAAGAAACAGGGGAACCCGGCTCGGTCAGCGCGGAGGGGGTGTATCGGGCTCCGGTCGTCCACCAAGCCCACCGAGGCCCTGGTGCGGGCCGTGACGTAGAGAGTCCGCGGCCGCCGACACGGCGCCGATCGCCTGCGCGGTGTCGCCGATACAGGTCCGCCTGACCCCGAAGTCGGCGACAGTGGTGACCGGCGGTCGGATCGGTTTCACCGCGGTCGTGAGCCGCTGCAACAACCACCGCCTCACCTGGTCTGTTCCCGGGGGGCCGCAGCGGGGCCAGGTCCCAGCAGGCGGGTGGTACGCGGCCCCGGAGGTCGTCCCCGACCCGCCGGAGGCGATGTTCATCGCCACCAGCGTAGCGGAGCCGACGAGTGGCCGACACGGCGGTGGTGACGATCGTCGCCACCGTTTCGCCATCGTCCACCAGCAGCACAGGCGGCTGCGTCCGAAACGGGCTATCGGTCCGTTCCTCATCAGCGACCAGGCCACGGCCCTGGCCGTCAGAGCCCTCTGGCTGGCCTCCCGGACGGAGCTGGATCACCACCAGCGGGACGTTGCGACAGTTCTCCGCCTCGGGCTGGAGCTACCTCCGGGGGACTTCCTTCTCCGGCCTGGTCATCGATCGGGGGGGCCGGCGATCCGCACGCGGAATCGACGCTTTGAGTTGGGCGGATATCGGGACAGGCGGGGATCAGCGGCGTGGCGTTCCATCGAGTGTCCATATCTCGCGTAGAGGTCGAAGGGACGCTCGATCTCCGCATCGACCGCGCCGGACCCGACTCGAACCACGTGGAAACTCCCCTTCCAGCGCACGGTACGCGGCGCGCTCCAGGACGGGCCAGGAATCCGGCGGTTGACAGTGAACCACTCCGGCCACTTCTAGGGGCCCACGCCGGCGGCGCGGAGCACCCGGATCACCGCCAGGTGGAAACAACAACATGATCTCCGTCTCGCTCAACAAGCGGGCCAGGGCGACAACTGCTGCTGAATAGACGGCTCCTGGGGCCGGACGATCAACGACTGGCGTCCCTTGGAGGCCCGAGCTACTCGCTCACAGCGGTCGCCGTCGGGTGGGCGCGGTGTCGCCACAGGACGGACCCCATGCCTGCAGTCCGGGCCTACTGGCAGGCCCAGGGGTGTTCCGCGGCATGACCGACGGCAGACGTCAGACTCGACGGCCCCGCATGTCCGGTAGATGCCCCCCCCAGGCTCGGATCTTCCTCCCGGATGGAAGTTAGGTAATCTGCGTGCCCAGGGCTGCCGCCGTCGTCCGATGCGTCCCGGCGCTCTGGGAGCAGTGACATCAATCCGCCGCGAGATCTCCTCGGACGAATCCACCTGCCCGCCGGCACCTGGGACACCTTTCCATCTCGCTCGAGGCCTCGATGCGCTTCCAGGAAGTCGATACTCTCATCCCATGCGCAGCCACCAGAACCTCGTCGCCGTCGGGCTCGAGACCGTCGCGGTAGCGGTGCTTCCAAACGTACTCGGCCAGGGACATCACACCGTCGATCGTTGGCCGGAGTGATTCATCGAGGGTGAGGCATTGTTCACCATTCCTTCGAGGTTGTGCATCCTGCGGGAATCGACGTCATGCCAGGCGACAACGCCTTGTGAGGCGACCCGCTCGATCATGGCCTCGGTGAGCGCCGCCCGGCAGGCGTGGTGATGCCGCACAAGAAGTAACACCAGAAGTATCACCATCCATATCCTGTTGATCCACAATGAAGAGCCCTCGGCTCCTCGGCCGGCGGGCTTTTCGTCTTCTGCGCCCCATCTCCGGTCCGGTCCGTTCTGGGGGGCAGGGCCAAGCATTCCAAGCGGTCCGTGATTTGACCACGTGAGAGGTGCGAGCTCGGAAGCGCGGAAAGCCCGGCGATGAGCCATTGGAATCAAGTGCGCGAGTACGAGTTCTCGGGAGGGACAGGACCTGGGGGCGGGGCGTTGGGGGGTGGATCCCGGCGGCCGAACCGCGCCTCAAGGTCAACGTGCTGTACGTGGCCGGCCTGAGCCTTCCAGCGGGGCATGCCGAAGATAGCCGCATCACCCGCGTAACTTCATGAACCCTCATGTTGATCACCCTGTCCAACAGTCTGGAAATCAAGCCATTCTGATATATCGAAACACGGCTACGGGGTAGAGGAACCCATCCCCATACTGGATCTGCGTCTTCGTTTCGAGAACGAGTGTTCCTGAGTTGTCGACGAATATCGCTTTCACTTCGGACAGATCGAAAAAAATCGTCCCGCCACCGGGTCGGGATCTCCTTTTGCAGTTATCTTTAACGCCCGTCCATCCTCAAAAATAAAGAAGCCTATGCGAAATATTCGGCATCCGACGTACGTCCGACTGCCCTGAAAAACCAACTCTATTATCTTCTCTAGAGAGCTACAAAACCATGACCATAAGTGGTATTGACTTCTCCGAACAGATCAAACTGGAAGTTCATCCCGGGAGCTGGATCTCCAGCAACAGCAATCGTGGTCAGGCCCTGTGCCATGTAGAGGAACAATCCCATCGAGCCCAAAATGTCTTCGGACGAGCAGCCGGACTCCCGCGGATTGCAGGTCCTAACCTCGCCGTAAGAACGACGGCACCGCTGGAATTGAGAGCTATGTTCCCCACGTCTAGCCACGTCATTCCGACGGTGTAGAAATAAAATCCCGGTCTCCCCGGAACCGGATCGCCTATACGCGCTATGGTGCATCCAGCCGATTACCCTGCACAAGGATCAGTCCGTCCGCACCGCCATCGAGGTCGCCCCCCGCGAACACGAAGTCCCTGAAGGGTTCGCCACCACTTGTTTTATGGGCCATCCGTCGCTACAGGACGACCGGGGTCGTTGTAAGAAACGTTGGTTTACGTCCTGGGCGGCAAAGCGTAGAGCGACATACTCGAGTAGATTCCAACTCCGATGTACGATCAGGACGAGCAAACGCGGTCGCAGGCACCTGAGCACCCTCGAATACATGGATCTCCTCCCAGAGCTGTCCGAACAACAAGCCCTTAACGCTCGGACTTCAGAGCTATGTGTACTATGTCACAAAGATAGGACGGTGACTCTGGGCAGGTATAACGTGAAGTGGTGACCATAAGTTGCGGTCAGCCTGTGTTGGGTCTGCGTTAATTGCTGTGTTTGCAGCTACTAAGAGCGGTCTGCCCACGTTGTCCCCGAGAAGTCCCGAATCGAGGAAGTAACCGACCAGCACAGGCGACCTCCCCGGCGGGCGCGGTCATCTCCGCGAACGCCGCCGTTTCGGGACAACTGACCCGTCTTCGAAAGCCCGGGATCCCCACAAGTGCCGCCTATTCAGCCATTAGGACGACGTACAAAGATAAATCCGCAGATCATTGCGCCTGTCAGAGTGCCTTTTCAAAAACAAGCCGCCCACTCTCTGCCCTCCAGCGTAAGATCTCGTACCGGCAGGAGTCACTACTGCAGAGTGCTTGCATACGCTGGAGGTCTTCTTCTTTCATCTTTCATGCAGGCGACTCAAGCAGCGCCGTCGCCAGGGCTCAATCGAGCGCCTCCAGCTTCCATGCTCGACCCATTCGAAAGTTGCTCTTCCCGCCCTTC
Source organism: uncultured Acidobacteriota bacterium (assembly GCA_963773605.1). Taxonomy (GTDB): domain Bacteria; phylum Acidobacteriota; class UBA6911; order UBA6911; family UBA6911; genus CAVZBT01. The sequence continues at coordinate 102,233 of CAVZBT010000010.1, read as the reverse complement.
CACTGGGAGCGGAAATCCGCAAGCGCGTTCCACAGCGGTTGTTGTCGGCGGCGGTCATCCATATTCTCCGACACCCAGGCTGCGCCCCTGCGCGATGCGCGGATTCGGTCCCAAAAGGTATTCGATCATGAGGCGCTCCAGGGCCTCCGCTCCAGGCGTACTTGTCGAGAAAGCAAAACTCGGTTTCCTGTAGCAGCCCGGCTGTGCGCCGCCCGTGGAAAGGTCGCGCCGAGTTGCCCCGCCAAACTTCGGGTCGTATTTGAGGAAATAGAAAACCAGGGGCGATGCGCAACGTGAATCGTTTTCGTGCTGGAGATAGTACTTTTCCACGCGCTTGACGATTTCGCCCGTCGCATAGCGCAGGATCAGCCATTCGTTGGGCGCCGGTCCATCCAGGCTGGAGGCCAGCGTATCATTCAACTCCGGCAGGCTGAGATCGGGAAGCAATGTCAGTGCGGAATTGCTGAGGTGCTTCGTCGGATGGCGGATCTGGTAGAGGATAAGTTCCCGCGTGTCCACTTTTGCCAACCAAAACAGCCGTATCAATGCGATACTCGCGAGCTCCCGGATCGGATGCGGCGTCGTAGGTCTTACGAAGAACGGGAATCATCGCCGGACCTTCGACCACTCGCCAGCGCACCCAGTCGTCCAGAAAGTCCCGTTGCGCATCGGGCGGGAGCCGCAGGAAATCTGCGACGAGAGCGGCCTGGGCATCTGGTCTCACATACTCTTCCCGGTCTCCTCCAGGTCGAACGACTAGCAGTGCGCTTAAAGAAATAGCGCGAGCCTGCGGCTGCTTGAGGGCCATCGATTCGGCGAGACGAGCAAGGTACTCTTCGCGTTTCTGCTCGCCCGTCACGGAATTGTCTGAGCCTGACGAGTGTATCCAGGTAATTCGGCCACACGGGCTGGTCGGGAGCGACGAGACGCTTCTCCATCAACGGCAGCAGTTGTGCCCGGTACGGCGATCCCAGAACGCCTAAGTGCAGTGAGTACGAGTCTAGGCTGGTACCGGCAGGCAGATGGAGAAGCAACTGCATTGCAGCTTCCGGCGAGTCGAGAAACCGCAGCGTCTGGCCCGCAAGAAAACGTTTCCGGGCTGCCTCGTCATCCAATGGTGGCATAAACATTTTTGCATGGGGAGGTTGCGCGGCAATCACTTTCCCTGCTGCGTCGGAGTGGGCTTCCAGGGGTGCCTCGAGAACTTTGACGGCACTATCGATCTGCTGTTTAACCCAATCGGCCGGCGCCGGCCGAATATCTAATGTCAGCACGTTGGAAACTACTTCCATCCGAGGACCGTATTCCCCGGCTCTCTCCATGCGACGGCTCACAACGTGGACATGAAAGATGCCGGGTTTGCGGAAGCGTACCCATTCGTTGAGAATCTTGTTGGAGACAAATGGAGTCTCGGACAGCGTGGTCGGCCCTGCGTGTAGGGTGCCGATTCCTCCACTCTGGCCCGGCAATCCTTGTAGTGGGTCTTCGGTATCTGCGATCGGATCGACCATGAACTGGTCGACCAGGCTGATGCGACTGAGAACGCCAACTGCATCCCCACTGACGGCAAAAGCATTAGGCTGACTCGAAGTAAACAAAAGCCTGAGGGGAATGGTTTCGCCGAGGGAAAAAACGCTCTTCAGAGCAAATCTCAAGCTTGACCGGCGATTGCAGAAGAAAGGCAAGTAAGAGTATCAACGCTTACCCCCTCACTCTGCCATTATAACGCCCGGTTCGTATGCAATGGGCGACGGGCTACTCGGAAAAGTGGGAGTAATACGCCATCATCCCACGAACTATCTCACAAAACAGGGCCTTGGGGTTTGCGTTCGGACGGTCGCGTCCCAGTCCCGAGAGGGGAAAACCATTCCCGCAATGCCCGGCGGTTGCTGAGGCCTCCTTTAACAAGCGTGCCAATCTATTTGAAAGGGATAACCATCCCGAAGGAAATTCGCAACTTTTCACGACCGATAATAGTATCTGACCGTAAGTAGTCTGCCTGGATCAGCCGAATCCTAATTCTTTCGTACGGCTGCCAATCCCAAGCCTCCGCCCACCCCCCAGGCGAAGCCGGTCTCATGCCCTCCGAAAGACAACCCGGACCGTGTATCGGTTATTTCAGAAGAGACTCGGCTGAATCCGAACAAACCACGAGCGAAGGGCTTCCAGCGGCCGTTCCGTAGTGTGACCTGTGGGCCAAACAGAGCATTGTGAGACATGAACTCTCGGGGGAAAACCACCAGGCCGCCTCCACTTGCAAAATTCAGGATGTCAGAACGGCCGCCGTAATGCCCGCTGAAGTCGGCGGTGATCCCTAGCCACGAATTCACATTCGTGAGAAGGGAGGACCGTTCCAACCATGCATCGTGGCATTGACGGTTCCGAAAAGTTTATTTCCATCTCCGAAATTCCGCGAAGGGGAATAGCCACCAAAAAGTTCGAATCGTTCGAACTGCTTCACCTGTCCAAAAGCGCAAGGGGCTCCGAGCGAGAAAGTAACCAAGCCCACGATAAAGAGAAGGCGCCTCATATTCGACTCCTCGCTTCAAGTGCATCCAGATTCACAGCAAGCAGCGAAATCAGAAACAGATATCCAGCCTCATCGAGACCATCAGGTCTCCACATCCGGGTACTCTTGCCCAGCAAGACGCATGGGAGGACGCATGCACGGCTGTCATGCTGACCCGCAAACTAAATCAATGATGCCAATAACAGCAGAGGAGCGGAAACGTTCAACTTTTTTGAGCGAAGAGGATGTGGGGGGGAAACCCAATTCTGAACCGTTCCCCTCATACGACAGATCTCTATCGGAGGGGCTCCCGGCAGGAAGAGCTCGATTATGACGAGTGATTCGCCCGGAGCTCCCGCAGGTTGCGGGCAAGAGCAGGTGCCCCTGGCGTTGTCCTTTCCTTTGCGGTCACACCACCCGCTGGACCCAACCGCTTTGGCCGGACCACCAACGAGGGCTCCCGCTACGACGCTGGCTAAGTCGGACTGTTAGGTAGCTCCAACCCGGTGGGCGTTGAATAGCGGCAAGGAGTCCACGAAGAGTTCACTTTTCGACTTCTCGGCGGGCTGGTACTGGATACCACGTTTCTGGAATCGCCACGAGATCGCAATCAATAAGCTTGACGGAGTCGCTCAGGATAACCGGTGGACCTGGAAAGAGAAGGCGATGTGGGTAAATACGTTGTCCAACGCCGCTTCAGTGCGGATTCGCTTTGGTCTGATGTTAACGGTCGAGGCCTATGTCGATGTTGATGCACTCAGGTAGGAGGTACCCTATTGCCACGATCTGGAGCACCCCGTTTCCAGTTGGGGTGCCCCTCCATTCCCGAAATACGGCGTTCGCGGAGATGACCCTGACATGGCCGTGCGGCAGCTGGGTTGCTCCAAGGTTAGGGTACGCAATGCGACTTTTGGATAACTGCGCCCGACGGAGGTCACGCTGTAAGAATAGCGCAGAGATCCTATTCTCTATGCAGTAAGGCAGCATACACCACGAAGGAAACAGTCGAAATCACAATTGAAAAAGGCGCATAGATAGCTGTAGCCCTGAGCATGGTAAAGTCAATGTGCGCGTGATTAAGCCACCACATTATCGGGAGTAAGGCAAGCGGTCCGAGACCTGCACCCACCAGCATCTTCAGAGGCCACGATAGACGTTTTATAGAACGCGCGTCGAAAAGTAGTACAACAGGAAGCCCTATGATTATCCACCCCATGAATGAGAAGAACGCGTAGAAAAAAATACTGGGATGCAACCACGGCGCCGCGGGGTCCTGAAGTACGATGAACAAGAGATAGACAAGCAGAATAGCATTGCCTGCCAGAAGACCGACGAAGGCGTGCGCCAGCCGTTTAATGAGCTGGGCTGGTGTCAGGTTTGTTTCCATGCGGCCACCAGTTCCACTGAAGGGACAATGTACAAGATCAGCTTACACCGGAGCAGGCCGCACGGTCACCCTGGTAGCCATCCTGGCCTTCGGCGCGCTCGCATTCGGCTTCTACGTCGTCGCCGCGAACTGGGCGGACTACCGTGACGTGCTCGTGCCCCGGCCGTGGAAGCCCCGAAAGCATCGGGAGTCGCCCAGCCTGAAGAACGCCCCCTGGTGGGCCGAGGGGGGAGACGAGGAGTGATCACTACCTGCGGCGACGGAGGAACTGAAAACGTCGGCGGCCCGGCGACTCAAGGCTCCTTGTTCTGCCCGTAGTAGGCGGCCGGGCCGTGCTTGCGCAGGAAGTGCCTGTCCAGGAGCGGCTGGGAGATCGGGCCGGCCGACGCGTTGATGAGCGTGGTGTAAAACCCGATACGCGCAGTCTCCTCCAGAAGCGCTGCCGTGAGCGCGGCATCGCGCGCCGACGTGCCCCAACAGAAGGGACCGTGTCCCGCCACCAGCACCGCCGGTACCCGTGCCGGGTCCAGGTCCGCGAAACGCCTCACGATTACAAGGCCGGTGTTGACCTCGTAGTCGCCCTCAATCTCCCCGCGTTGCATCGGCGGCGTCACGGGTACGCTCCCATGGAAAGAATCGGCATGAGTGGTGCCGAAGCACGGAAGGTCGCGGCCCGCCTGCGCCCAGGCGGTGGCGTACCTGGAGTGGGTATGGACGACGCCGCCGATGTCCGGGAACGAACGATACAGGACGAGGTGTGTCGGCAGGTCCGAAGAGGGGCTGAGGCCCCCTTCGATCCTATTCCCTTGGAGGTCCGTGACGACCATGTCCGCGGGCGAGAGCGAGTCATACGCGACGCCGCTCGGTTTGATCACGACCAGGCCGTCCCGGCGCGAGATCGCGCTCGCGTTACCGAATGTGTGGATGACCAGGCCCTGACGGACCAAGGCCAGGTTCGCTTCAAGTACTTCCAGCCTCAAATGTTCGAGCATCATGGCGTGGGGGCCTCTTCTCCGGCGCTGGCCGTTTCCGCCCCGCCCCGAGCCCCCGCCGCGATGCGCAGGAGCGCGGGCAGGACGTCGCCGACAGCGGTTGGCTCGGAATCCGGCAGGCCGAAACCGAAATACAGTTTGCGGTACAGCGCATACAGCTCGGCGTAGACCGCCGCCTGGCGCGCGTCCGGCTCGACCACGCGGTAGCTTGGGCAGAGCGCCTCCTGTGCCTCCTCTATGGTGCCGAAAACCCCCGCGGCAAGAAACGCGAATATTGCGGAGCCGAGGCTGGTGACTTCCTGCTGAGGCACCAGAACGGGCTTATTGAGGACATTGGCATAGACACGGTTCAACACCTCGTTTTTCTGCGGGATGCCGCCGCCGTTGATAACCCGCCGGATAGGCACGCCGTGGTCGGCCATGCGCTCGAGAATCACGCGCGTGTGGAAGGCGGTTCCTTCGATGGCGGCGAACAACTCGTCCTGCCCGGTGTGTGTCAGATTCCACCCCAGCGTTACCCCGCCCAGTTCCGGGTTGACCAGAACCGTGCGGTCGCCGTTGTCCCATGTCAGCCGCAACAGCCCCGTCTGGCCTGCAGTGTAGTCGGAGAGCGCCGTCGAGAGCGCGGCGACGGTCGTCCCGGCCCTGCGCGCGATGGCGTCGAATATGTCCCCGGTCGCGGAGAGCCCCGCCTCGATGCCGTAATAGTCCGGGTGTATGGATCCCTTGACCACGCCGCACACCCCGGGGATGAGGTCGACTTGCCGGGCGATGGCCATGATACAAGTGGACGTCCCCACGACATTGACGACATCTCCTTCCCGCACGCCGGCACCGATCGCATCCCAGTGGGCGTCGAATGCCCCGACAGGGATGGGTATCCCGGGCCGGAGACCCAACTGGGCCGCCCACGGCGCGCTCAAGGTGCCGGCGATCTGGTCCGAGGTGGCGTAGCGGCCCTGCAGCCGGGGGCGTATCCCCCGCAGCAGCGGGTCCACCTGCACCAGGAACTCCTCCGGCGGAAGCCCGCCGAGGGACTCGTTCCACATCCACTTGTGCCCCATTGCGCAGACACTGCGCGGCACCTCGGGAACGTCGGCGATGCCGCACAAGACGGCGGCCACCATATCACAGTGCTCCAGGGCGGAAACCATCGAGCTGCGGGTGCGGGGATTGTGTCGCAGCCAGTGCAGAAGCTTGGCAAATCCCCATTCCGAGGAATACACTCCGCCGTACCAGTCGATCGCCGGCAGGTGCTCGCGGCGTGCGGTGGCGGTGATGAGCGCCGCTTCCCGTTTGGCCCTGTGGTCGCACCAGAGGTAGTAGTCATCGAGGGGTGCCAGACCCTCCCCCACGGGTATGACCGTCGACCCGGTCGTGTCGAGGGCCAGGGCCTCGATCCGTTCACCCGGAACCGAGGCATCGCTGAGCGCCTGCCGCGTGGCAGTCACCAGCGCTTCCATGTGATCGGCATGCCTCTGGGTTGCGTGGTCGGGATCCTCCCGCTTGCGACACAGCGGGTAAGCGGCAGTCGCCGAACCGAGCCTCCCTTTGGCGCTGTCGACGATTGACACACGAACACTGAGGGTTCCAAAATCAACTCCAGCCACGACGGCCATCGTCCTTCTCTCCTGCGCCGCGCTTGTGCCGCGCCGCCCTTATTTGTGCCAGTAGACGTTCCAGCCCAGGTGCCCCCAGATGTGCGGCGCGCACGGTGCGTTGTCAACCCGCGGAGGTCCCAATTCGAGTCCCGCGGAGCCGTTCCTATGTTACGCGTTTTCGCGCTGTTTTCATCCCTCTTTTCGGTGCCGAGGCGATCCCGGCCCTATCTCCAAAACAAACGGGCAGCGTAGGATAGCGAGAAATCCACCGGTTGAGCGGAATCCACCGAGCGCGAACCCAGTTCTGCTCTTTTTGCTCACGTGCGGGGAGCTCGGCTCCGATATCTAAATGGACTGCAAGTGAAGGGTTCCTCCCCCGGGACAACACCGGCACCGGAATTGACTCGTGTCATATCAGGTTTTATATTTTCTATGGGTGGATTGCGACACGGCTCGGGCTGTACCCATGTGCCGGGCAATATGCATCCTGGGCGGCAGATTGAGTTGTGTTGCGGCGGGGTACAACCTTTTAGGATTTTGAGCATCTAAGTACGCGGAAGAACTCTGGTGTGTAGTAGGTGGACGGCGCTTCGGGTGCCGGGAACTTGTGTGGGGGTGGGTCCTCAACATCGCGCGGCGGCAGCTGCGCCCCCTTGCTGTTACCCATGGACAACGGGCCCCAGGGCAGGCGAGGGGAGGGGTGTGTTCGAGCGCTTGCGATTCTCGGTCTCGAACGTGCGGAGATATGGAAGTTCCTCGTTGGTCGCGCGCGTGGGCAAGCTGGTACAGCAATGGCGGACTGTTGATCTGGAGACGCTTCCCGGTCCTCAGCGGTCCCCGGATTCGGCTGAGGCGGAATCTTCCGCCGCTGAGGTGGGTTTCGTTCGTATTGTTGCTGTTGGTCGCCGCGACGTATGAGATCAAGACGTCAGCGGTGCAGTCCTGGGTCTTCTCCCAGTTTTCGAGACGCCTGACCTATACGGTGGCTCCCGGCCCGAGCGACCGGATCGCCTTCCCGCGGGAGGGCCCTTTCAACGAGCGTCTCGGCTACACCCGGATACCGGACTATCAGCGCAAACTGGAGGCATCTGGTTACCAGGTCACCGTGCAGACCCGCTTTTCTCCAGAACTCCTCCGGCTCTCGCGCCTGGGCATCGGCCCGCCCTACCGGGAACCGTCCGTAACCGGTCTGGTCATTCGCAGCGCACAGCAGAAGCCCATTTTCAGTTCTGGGGACTCGGTACTCCAGTTCCAGAGACTCGAGGATGTGCCGCCCATCATCGTAAACGCGTTGCTGGCGATCGAAAATCGCGAACTCGCCGACCCGGCGGATGCCCGCAGGAACCCGGTACTCGAATGGGATCGGCTGGCAAAAGCCGGCCTGTCTTACGCCGGCTCCAAACTCGGTCTGCCGCTGAGAGTCGAGGGAGGGAGCACCCTTGCCACTCAAATCGAGAAGTACCGGAACTCGGCCAACGGACGCACGGAATCGCCGGTTGACAAGCTGCAGCAGATCCTGGGCGCAAGCCTCAAAGTGTACCGGACCGGGGTCGATACCCGGCCCCAGCGCCACGAGATCATTCTCGAGTACTTGAATACGATGCCGTTGTCCGCGGCGCCCGGTTTTGGCGAGGTCCACGGGCTGGGCCAGGGGCTGCTCGCATGGTACGGGCTGCAACTGGCCGACGTCCGCAGCAACCTGTCCGAGGGCGCCCCGGCCGCCGAGCGGGCCCGGGCGGTCAAATACGTCGTCAGCCTGCTGGCCTCGGTGCGGGCGCCGAGCACCTATCTCCTTTACAACCATGAGGGCCTGGCGGAGCGCACGAATTTCTATGTCCGGCTCATGGCGAAGTCGGGAGTCATCGACGACGGCTTCGCCTCGCTGGTCGAGGCCACGCCGCTGTCGTTCCCATCGGCCGCCGCCGTGTCGCTGAAGGCTCCGACGCCGGGTCAGAAGACCGCGAATGCCATTCGCACAAGCCTCGGCCGGCTGATCGGCGTCACGAGCTTCTATGATCTCGACCGGCTGCACCTGACCGTCGCCACGACGATCGACGCCGATTTGCAGGACCGCGTGCTCGAAGTTTTCCAGAACCTCAAAGACCGTGCATTCCTTCGGGCCCACGGGTTCGAAGGCGAGCGTCTGCTTGCCGAGGGCGACCCGGCGCAGGTGCTCTACAGCCTCCTGCTTTACGAGAAAACCCCTCAAGGAAACGAGTTGCGTGTGCAACTCGACAGCCTGGACCGGTGGTTCGACATCAACGAGGGGATGAAGCTCGAACTGGGCAGCACGGCAAAGCTCAGGACGCTGGCACACTATCTCGACCTCGTCGCGTCGCTTCATGCCGAGTTTTCAGCCTTGGACAGGCAAACCTTGCTCGCGAGGCAACGCGAAGCGCGCGACCCGATCACCCGATGGGCCGCCGAGACTCTTCAGGCGCGCCCCCTCACGTTGGACCAGTTCATCGAGATGGCGCTCGACCGCAAGTACTCGGCCAGCCCTTCCGAGATGTTCTTCACCGGCGGCGGCGCTCACGTATTTCACAACTTCGACAGGAAGGACAACAGCCGCACGATGACGCTGCGGGAGGCAACCCAGCGCTCCACGAACTTGGTATTCGTGCGCCTCATGCGGGACCTCGTCCGTTTCCATGGAGCGAGGCTGCCCTATGATGCCGAGGCGATCCTGGCGGACCCGCAGAACCCCACAAGGCTCCGTACGCTCTCGGAGATCGCCGATAAAGAGGGAAGATATTTCCTGCTGCGCGCCTATCAGGCCTATCGGGGTCGGACCCCGAAGGAGATTGTGTCGCGCCTGCTCGGTCGACGCGCCGGCGACCCGCGCCGGCTTGCGATCCTGTTTTATGCCTGGCAGAAGCCGAGCGGAACGGAAGCCGACAAGCCGGCTCTCGCGGCCTGGATCGAGCGCTTCGGTGCCCCCGCCCGTGACCGCGTTCCCGGCCTGATGCGGGCCTACAGCAATCCGCGCCTGACCCTGGCGGATTATTCCTACTTGCTCGGGACCCATCCGCTGGAGCTGTGGTGCGCCGGCCAGATGATCGCCAATCCCTCGCTCTCCTGGCAGGACGCACTCGCCCGCAGCGCCGGCCCGCAGAAGACGGCCTCGCAATGGCTATTCAAGACCCGGAACAGGCGGGCGCAGGATTTGCGGTTACGGATAAGGATCGAGCAGGACGCGTTCGAGAGAATGACACCCGACTGGAAACGGCTCGGGTTTCCCTTCCAGCGACTGGTCCCGTCGCTGGCGACCGCGTTGGGCAACTCGTCCGACAGGCCGTCCGCGCTCGCGGAACTCATGGGGATTATCGTCAACGACGGCGTCAGAATGCCGACGGTGCGAATGACGGCCCTGGATTTCGCGAGCGGGACGCCGTATCAGACCCGCCTCGAACCCGGTGCGGCCAAGGGAGAACCCGTGCTGGCGCCCCAGGTCGCGCACGCGCTGAAAAGAGTTCTCGCCGAGGTGGTGGAACGCGGGACGGCCCGGAGACTTGCCGGATCTTTCCTGCTGCCGGACGGGACGCGGGTGGTGGCCGGCGGCAAAACTGGTTCCGGGGACAACGAGTTCAAGGCAATCGGCCGCCGGGGCGGAATCATTTCCGCGCGCCAGGTGAACCGCACCGCAACGTTTGTCTTCTACGTCGGGAACCGCTACTTCGGCGTACTGACCGCCTTCGTCGACGGAGCGCAGGCGGCCCGCTACAGTTTCACGAGCGCGCTTCCCGTGAGCATTCTGAAAGTGTTGGCTCCGTCGCTCAATGCGCGTCTCGGCGTCCGGGGGGCCACGACCCTGCAAGCCGGCGCCCCCAGATCGAAAGGGCCATACCGGCCCAGAGGCTGAGCGGCAGCCGCCCGAATCTCCGTCACGCTGCGGGCCGGACGTGGTAATTTTCCCATAGGCGCCAGGTAGACACGATGTGCGTGGTCTCCGGCGGAAGCCCCGGTCTCGCATATGAAGTTATTATTCTGCCCAATTTGGCTGTCTCTGCTGGGCCTCCTCGCTGCAGGCGCCCAGGAGCCGGGGGTTCCCCCCGGAACCAAAGGCGTGTATTACCGGAAGAGCGGCGCCGAGTGGATCATGCTCGACCCGGCGACCCTTTCGGATTCGGAAAGCCGCGGCCTGGACCGGTTCATCGCGACCGAAGGCATGTCCGGCCTGAACGTAAATCTCACTTTCGACGGTTCGAACTCCCCAGTCCAGATAGAAGACCGCAGGCCGGTTTTCTATGTGCGGGGCATTGTGCCCGGCGATGATGCGCTCATTGTCCAGATGGCCGTAAAACGGGACAGCAGGGAGGTTCAGACCTCCCTCTCGCTGGCTGGAGTCAACAACAAGGAAGGATTCAGGAACGCGAACATTCGCCGCGTCTCAACTCGACCCGCAGACGAAGAAGCTCTGTTCATCGTCACCCCGCAGGAAACCCTCAAGCCCGGGGAGTACCTGCTCGTCTTTGGCCACATCGATACCGCCTTCAATTTCGGCATCCCCAGATAACATGGAGTGCGACGGCTAGTGGAGAGGAGCGTGCGAGTGGGCCGCGCGGCCCGTGGCTCTTGCTCAACCGGTGGATTCCCGGATTGCCCTCGGTCGTAGGTTATTGGGGTGGGATCGGGCGACCCCGCCCTTCACCTCGCATTCACTTGACATTTGCGGCGAGACGTTCCGCCTCGGGGCGGGCGTCGCGGCCGTTCTTCAGGTTCGCGAATCCCCCCACATAACGTCCCTTGCGAAAGACGCACAGCCCGTCGAGATACTTGTCGGTGGCGGTGAACGCTTCGTCCCCGATGGTTATCGCCTGGCTCTGGCCGAATCTCGCCTTGAGTTTAGTCATGAGTTGAGCGGCTGACTCCGGCGTTTCCTCCGCCACCAGAAAGCCCTTCCCGAAGTCGTACTGGCCGACGTATCCGCGCTTCATCAGGCGGATGCCGAGGACGCTTTCCGGCACAAGGCGCAGCGATTCCTTAACCAGCCCCTCCGGCGGGAACCACGACAGGGCGTCGGGGGGAGTCGAACGGCCGGAGAATTTCGTCTCGAGCACGGCGACGAATTCGTTCAGGACCGCCGAGTGGTCTTTCGCGGGGTTGGCGGCCAACTCCACAAAATACTTGTCTTTGGCGAACATGGCGCGGCGCGGGAGGATTTGGCCGCGCATGCCGATGTCCTGCACCGGCTGCCGTGGATCGCGGTTGGCGGAGAAGAGGCCGAAGGCGAACTCCGGGTCGGCCATTTCTGAAACGTCGATCAGGATGGTGTCGTCGCCCTTCTTGCAGGTCACGCCGTGCATCTGGACGAAACGGTAGATCAGGTACCCCTCCGCATTGCCATCCATGTACTCGAACAGGTTTTCGGCGGCGAACGTGCGGGCCGGCCCCTGCTGTTGCCAGCCCGCGACGACCCTGCAATCCGGGGCCTGCGCCCGCGCTGCGGGGCTGAACGCGACGACGCTCAGCGCCAGGAGCAAACGCCTCATGCGAACACCTCCTGCGCCCGGATGAGCCGTTCCGAGACCCTGACGCCGTTCGGGCACGCCACGCTGCAGGCCGGGCAGAGATTGCACCGCACCTGGCGCACCTCTTCCGGCAGACGCCAGGAAGCTTTCGCGACCCAACCGGAATTCGCCGTACCCCTCGGCATAGACGAGATAGCGCAACATGTCGGCGACCGGGCAGGCCTTTCGGGCACGTTCCGCTGCACTCGCCGCACATCCTGCAGTACAGCGGACGGAGGTACTCGAGCTGCTCGGCAAGCAGTTTCTCGTCGGATGTCGCTAAACGACTCCGTCATGGCCCGCATGTTCTCGTCGAGCTGGTCCATGTCGGTGATGCTCGGGATGGTCGTCGCCACATTCGGGTTTCTCAGTACCCACTTCAAGGCGGCATACAACGCTCCTTCCCGCTTGAACGTCTCGTAGTTCTTGTCGCCCGGCTTCGCACGGCGCAGGCCCCCGGCCATCACCTTCATCGCCACGACGCCTAACCCGGCCTTGGCAGCCGACTCGAGCAAACCCTGCGTCGACGGGTCCATCGTGAAGTTGTAGGACACCAGGGCGACGTCGAAGTGGTCTTTCCGGGCGATCAGCGCGGGGATCACCTCCGCGTGGCCTCCGTGCATGCTGACGCCGGCAAACCGGATCTTGCCCGCTTGTCTTCGCGATCTGCTGCGCGTCGATCAGGTCGTCGGTGAGTTCGGCCGCCTTGCCCTTTGCCGTGCAGGTACCAGATGTCGAGGTGATCGGTGCCGAGCTCCTTCAGGCTGGTGTCGAGGTGCTCGAGCGCACCCGGTTTGTTCGGAGCACTGGTCTTGCTCGACAAGGTTATGCTGTTGCGCCTGGCCTTCAGCGCCGCACCCACCATGCGCTCGTTGTTGCCTCCCTGGTAGCCACGGGCGGTATCGAAGTAGTTGATCCCGAGGTCGGCTGCCTTTTCGATTACGCTTGCGTCGGATGTGATCATGCAGCCGAAACCGACGCTCGTGACCTTCAGTCCCGTCTTCCCCAGGGTGCGGTACTTGAGCCCGGCTTGCGGGACTGCGGCCGTCGAGGCGGACGGATCGACGACGTTTGTGCGCCTCGTAGAACCCAGCGCCACGGCCGGTACGGCAAGTCCTGCAGCAAGAAAGTTACGGCGAGAAGAATTATGTTTCACAGCGCCCCCAATGTTTATAACTTATGTCTGCCAATTTATAAGATGAGAGGCCTGGAATGGAACATAAACTTTCACGTCGCGGTTTTATCCGGGCAGCAGCCTCGGCGGCTGCCGCAGCCCCTATCCTCAATAGTGCGGCGCGACCTGCGCCGGCACAGACCCCGGCGCCCGCCGTCGGGCGCCGCTCGGTCGTTGCGCTGGTCGAGGGTCAGAGCCGGCGCAAGAACGTCCACGACGCGCTCGCCGCGATCGAGGAGCAGATCGTCCCAGTCTTGAAACGCAAAAAGTACGTCGTCATCAAGCCGAATCTGGTCTCTACTGTGAACCAGCTGGCCGCGACGCACGCCGACGCGCTGCGCGGCATCCTCGACTTCCTGGAGCCGCGGTTCAAAGGCCCGGTCGTGATCGCGGAATCGTCCGCCGGCTATACACGCTCGAAGGCTACGACAACTTCGGCTACGCCGGTCGTGGCCCGAGAATTCAAGTCGCGGCAGGTCAGCCTGGTCGATCTGAACGAAGAGGCCCGGTACGAACTGTCGTCGGTGATCGATGCCGACCTCCACGTCGTGCCGGTACGGCTGGCGGCCAGGCTGCTGGACCCGGAAGCCTTCATTCTCTGCGCCGCGGTGATGAAAACCCACAACGTAGTCGTTGCGACGCTGTCGATCAAGAACATGACCCTGGGCGCCCCGCTGCACAACCCGCGCAAGGAAAGCAAACGGTGGAACGACAAGCGGCTCTATCACGGGGGCGTGCGGCAGACACACGTCGACATGCTGCTCACCGCGCAGAAGATGCAACCGTTCTGGGGGGCGACGGTCATCGACGGGTACGAGGGGATGGAAGGCAACGGCCCATCCTCCGGACTGCCGGTGCCTTCGCGCATCGCCATCGCTTCCACCGATTACGTCGCCGCCGACCGCGTCGGGCGTCGAGGCCATGGGGATCGACCCCGCCTGGATCGGGTACCTGAACTACTGCGGCCGGAGCGGGCTCGGGCAGTCCGATCTCGGGAGGATCGACATTCGCGGCGCCAGCATTGGCCTCGGTCGCCAGGAAGTACCAGCTGCACCCGGACGTCGAGCGCCAGTTGCAGTGGATGGGCCCCATGACCGAGCTGCCGCCGAAGCTCGGCTGACCCGCCCAGGCAAGTGGGGTGGGGCAGACCGGAGACTGGCGGTTCAGTTAGGTGGGCGGGGGCGGCGCGACCCCGCCCCGAGTACGCGACAATCGAGGTGTATCAGGCGAATCCACCGGGAGGCCACCTAGCGGGAGGTTTTCTCGAGCTTGGCCCAGGCTTGCTGCACGGCTTCGCCCTCGGCGGGCGCACGCGTGCTTGAAGGATTGGAACAACGCACTGTCGGAGGCGAAACGCAGCTCGACGGTGCGTCCCTGCGACCTTGAGCTTCAGCCGGGAGAAGGGCATGTGGAATCCGTGCGCGTCCCGAAGCGGGTTCGTAGCGCACCTCGACCCCGCTGACCAGCAATTCCCCACTGCAGCTCCCCCGCAAGAGGCCGTGGGAGTGCTCGACGGCGAGACGGTACACCTGCTCCCGCGCCCTTCTGGTCGCCAGCGCCGCGGTATCGGAACCCGTCGCCGGCCGCAGGTCCGCGGGCATCGTAGACAAACACCGCCTTCTCGCCGTCCGAGAAATCGTGGACCAGGCTCAGGCTCGCGCCGAGCGTTTTCACCGCCACGGAGTGTTCCCCGACGGCCACCGGAGCTCCGTCGATCTCTCCCCCGCTGCCGATCGGGAATCCGTCAAACAAAACCACGCCCGGTTCCGCCAGGCGGTGCACCGACAGCAGGGCACGCGCCGCCGCCCTCCTGGTCTCCAAAGAACGGCGCAACCCGGGCAGCGCGGGATCGGAAGGGTTCAACGACTCGAGGCGCGCGAGCGCAATGGTGGCGTCTGGGTAGCGCTTGTCGGCGATGGCAGGCTCCACGACAGCAATCAACTGCTGGCCCTCGGCTGCCCGGCCACGCATGGATTCCGCCTGCGCACTGCCCGGGTTTTCCATCAACCACTCGTCCACCGCGCGCTGGACCTCGGCATACTTGCCGGCGCGGAAAAGGTCGCCGGTGCGCCGGGACCAGGCTTCGTCCGCCGCAGCGAACCTCTCGGCCTCCGCCTGCTGCGGCCTTCTTACGCTCAGATTCCCGCGACAACTCCGCATTCCTGGCGTCCCAGTTGCGTCGGAGTCCAATCAGGGCCGGGTGATCCGGGCTCGACGCCGCGATTCGGTTGATTTCGACGCGGGCCCTGCGCAGCTGACCGGAGGCAATCAGTGCGCCAGCGGCGGTAATCTGTTTCCGAAGCGTTCCACTTTCTCCCCGCACGGAATCCTCGGCCTCCAGCCGGTCGCGGAGCGCTTTGGCCGGTGCGTACTCGGGCTCAAGCTCGAGCGCGCGGTTGAGGAAAAGGCGCCCTTCGACCACTCTCCCCTGCTCCGTCATTGCCTCCGCCTGCCGTACCAGCAGCTCCGCGGCAGCGGGCTTGTCCGCCGCCGGAACTGCGACGCGGGAAGTCGCCGGAACGACGACACCCTGCGGGCCGGATTTCGCAAGGGAATCCAGTCCTGGCATCGCGCGCGCCACCCCGCCGGAACGGAGCACCCACACCGAAGCAGCGACAAGCGCCAGAAACGCAATCACGACGGCTGCCCAGATCGCCGGACGCGCGAACCAGAAATGCCGCGCCGGAACCGGTTCGGATTGCCCGGCCGGGAAAATCCCTTCCGGCGGTACCGGGGTCTGGTCCGGGGCAGGCGCGTCCGCAACTCCGGATCGCGGTTCTGATCCCGCGCCGTCAGGGAGAGACGACTGCAGGAAGTCCAGTTCGTGGCAATCCAGCGCGAGCGGCGCACTGGTTTCCAGCTCCGGCCCGGTCCGCCTGTCCGGCCGGTCCGCCCCGGTGCCCGGCTCAGGCTTGGCAACCGAAGCCGGCAACGGGTCGGAGACCTCCGCACCGGCCCTCTCCTCGGACCGGCTGGCCGGAACACCCCCGGTCGTATCGATCGGGGCCTCGCGAGGCGCAGCGGGTTCGGCGGACGGTTGCGGACCACGACGGCGGCGACTCCCGCCGAGGAGCGCATAGATGGATGCGTTCTGCGCGGCCAGCGCGGACATGAGGCTGTCGAGCGTCGCGTAGTCCCTTCCTTGCTCCCCCGCAACGACTCTCTGGATATCACCGAGCAGCGCAGCCAGCTCGCCGGGCGCGCCGCGTCGGCCGGCCGCTCTCTTCAGGCGAGGCACGGCAACCTGCAGCTCGACGAGCATCGCATGGCACTCGCGCCCAATATCGTCCAGAAGCTCGAAGCACGCCCCGGCAACTTCGGTCATGCGCTGGAATCTCTCGTCCGGATCCTTGGCGAGGCACTTCTCCAGGATGCCGCACAGCCCGGGAGGCGCGTCCTCAAACGGCTCGAAACCGGGCAGGCACTCCTCGGCCAGGATGTTATCGAGCACCCGGTTGCTGTTCCCGTCCTGGAAGGGATGCAGCTGCGTGAAAAGTTCGTAGAAGATCATGCCCGCGACGAAAATCTCGGATCGGGCGTCGTAATGCTTCTCCCCGATCTGCTCGGGGGCCAGGTATATGGGGGCGCCCCAGCGCAACGGCGGACGAGTCAGTGCCCGGGCCAGCAGGTGCGCCACGCTGAAGTCGACTATTTTGACGGTCCCGTCGGCGCACACGAAGATATCCGCGGGCCTGAGGTCCCGGTGGAGTATCCCGTTGTCGTGCGCGTAGCCGAGCGCCGCGGCCACCTGTTGCATCAGGGATATCCTTTTCTCCACCTTCACGGACGCGTCGGCGGCCACCGGACGGAGGCCCTTCCCTTCGATCAACTCGGTCGCCATGAAAAGCGCGCCGGCCTCTTCCCCGAATTCGTATACTTGCGCTATGTTGGGATGATGCAGGCGGGAAAGGGCCTCGCAGACGCGGTGCAGTTCGCACCGGAGTTCGGCATCCCACCGGATCTCGCCGGTCAGGATCCGGAGCGCCACCGTACGGCTGTTGCGGCCGTCGAGGGCCCGGTACACAGTGCCGAGCGTACCCTCGCCCAGCTGCTCAAGGACGGTGTAGTCTCCCAGGTTCTTTGTCGACATAACATCCTCAGCGACGACTAAATGCGATGGCGCTGTGTAGATTCTAAGTCGGGCGGTGATTGCGGTTTGTGAGCCGGGTCACGCCCCGGCCTGCCAGCTGAACCCCGGGGAACATCGCCGAGCATCCCGATCCGTTTCAAATCGCACGCCGGAGCGGGTATTATCTCTTCATCCATTTTTACCGGATGCGGACGGCCGTGGTCGTGATCGCCCCGCCTGGATGGGGCTTTGAGGAGAACAAGGTGACGAATGCTCGGTTGCTTATCGGATCGGCGGTGTGTGCCCTGGTATTGTGGGCTGCGGCCTCCGGTGCAGGTCAGACCGGCGCGGACGGCTGGCAGAGCCTGTTCGACGGCCGGAGCCTCGACGGCTGGCAGACGCCTAAATTCGGCGGGGACGGGAAGGTCGAGGTTCGGGACGGCCAAATCGTGCTCGGAACGGGTGTGACGCTGACGGGCGTCACCTCGACCCGGACGGACCTCCCCGAAAATGGACTACGAGCTGAGCCTGGAAGCGATGAAGCTCGCGGGCAGCGATTTCTTCTGCGGACTCACGTTTCCCGTAGGTGAGTCGCATTGCAGCTTCATCGTCGGGGGCTGGGGTGGTGGCGTCGTCGGGCTATCGAGCATCGACGGCATGGACGCCTCAGAGAATGAGACCAGCCAAGGCATGGACTTCGCCAAGAACCGCTGGTACCGCATCCGCGTGCGTGTCACGCCGGGACGGATCCAGACATGGGTTGACGACCGGAACGTCGTCGACATCGAGACCAAGGGGAAACGGATCTCCATCAGGCCGGAGGTGGACCTCTCGGTGCCGCTGGGCGTAGCGGCCTGGATGACGGAGTCGGCGCTGCAAAACATCAAGATCCGCCGCATCCAGCCGTAGGCGTCGCACGGTTGCGATTTCCGATCGATGCTTTGCATGGTAAGGTTGCAAGTCAATCAGCGGGAAAAGGAGTTTATGATCAGCGATCTCATCATTGGCATGGCTGGATCGGGAGGCGACGGGATTGTCTCGGCCGGCGAATCCCTCATTACTGCCGCCGCGCTGGAAGGCTATTACGCGATACTGACAAAGAGCTTCGGGTCCCAGATCCGGGGGGGCGAGTCGTCGTGCCGCATCCGGATTTCCAACAAGCACGTCCTGAACCCCGGGGGCACGCTCAACGTCGCCGTCGCCCTCAACTGGGACGATTTCCTGAAATTCGGCGCCGAGCTTCCGGTCGGCGGCCAAACGATTGTGATCTATGACAGCAAGACGGGGGTGGCCCCCGACAAGCTCCCGCTTCCCGGAATCTGGCCGGCGGAGGTGCTGTCCGTCCCGATCGAACAGATGGCAAGACAGACTGCGGGGACGGAAAAGGCGAAGAACACGATCGTTCTCGGGCTGTTCGCAGGGTGGTTCGGAATTGCGCGCGACTCGCTCCTGTCCGGTATCCGGAAGAAGCTGGCAAAGAAGGGCGCCGCGGTAGCCGACGCCAACGAGCGCGCCTTCGCCGCGGGGATCAACTACTCCGAGTCGCACCCGCTCAAAGCCGGAACGGAAATGCACTTGGCTGAATCCGACGGGAAGACGAAGCTGCTGATCGACGGCAACGAGATGTGCGGCGCCGCGGCGATCTTCGCCGGGTGCCAGTTCTTCGGGGGTTATCCGATAACCCCTTCCACGGAGATCATGCAGTACCTGAACCGGGAAATCTGGAAATACGGCGGCGCGGTGCTCCAGGCCGAGGATGAGATCGCCGGCGTGGGCGCCGTGGTAGGTGCCTCGTTCGCCGGCAAGAAGGCGATGACCGCGACCTCCGGGCCGGGCATGTCCCTGAAGACGGAGATTCTGGGGTTGGCGACGATCGCCGAACTGCCGCTGGTCTGCGTCAACGTCCAGCGCGGGGGGCCGTCCACCGGCATCCCCACCAAGAGCGAGCAGGCGGACCTCTTCCAGGCCGCCTTTTCCGGTCACGGCGACAACGTGCGCCCGGTCCTGGCCCCGATAAGCGTCGAGGACACGTTCGGGATCACGGTCGAGGCGTTCAACATCGCGGAGCATTTCCAGACCCCGGTCATCATCCTCTCGGACCAGGAAATCGGGCAGCGAAAGGAGACGGTGGTCCCGATCGACACCTCACGCTTCCGCCTGGTCGAAAGGAAGCGGCCGTCGGCGACGGAACTTCACAACTACGAGCGTTTCCGCATCACGGAATCGGGCATCAGCCCAATCAGCCAGCCCGGCATGCGGGATGGGAATTATCTGGCCTCGGGCATCGAACACAACGAGAATGGCGCGCCCACGGCGAGCGGAGAAGTCCACGCGCGCATGAACGAGAAGCGCATTCGGAAACTCCACCCGCTCAGGCGGCGCCGCGACCTTTTCGTGCTCGAGGGGGACCCCGATGCTCCCATCGCACTGGTCAGCTGGGGCAGCGTGGCGGGAGTGGCGGCCGAAGCCCTCCAGCTGGCACGCAAGGAGGGGTTTCGCGCGAAGCTTCTGATCCCGAAGCTGATCTACCCTATTGCGCAGGAGGTCTTCCGCGAGTTCTTTGCGTCGGTCGAAAAGGGATTGTTCGTAGAGCAGTCACACCAGGGCCAGTTCTACCGGGTGGTGCGTATGTTCGTCGACGTGCCGCCCGGCATCTTGTCGCTTGCGCGCAGCGGGTCAAACCCCATTCTGCCGAGCGAGATCGTGGATCGCTTGCGGGAGATGGCGCTCGCCATGCAGCGCAGGCGCATGCCGGAGTCGGAACCGCAACTCGGATAGCCTGGCGATGCTGCGATTTGTGAAAGGTCGAGGACCATCATGAGCATAGCCCCTCCAAGAGCAGTCGAAGAGTACTCCTCCAAGGATTACAAGAGCGATCTGAAGCCGATCTGGTGCCCCGGTTGCGGCGATTTCGGCGTGGTGTCCGCAATCTACCGCGCCCTGGCCAACATCGGCCGCCCGCCACACGAGATCGCTTTCGTTTCCGGGATCGGCTGCTCGAGCCGCATCCCAGGGTACACGACCGCGTACGGCTTCAACAGCGTGCATGGGCGCGCTTTGCCCATCGCGCAGGGCATCAAGCTCGCCAACCCTGAGCTGCTCGTGCTGGTGGCCGGGGGAGACGGCGACGGGTTTTCCATCGGTGGAGGGCACGTACCTCACGCCATTCGTCGGAACATCGATCTCACCTACATCGTGATGGACAACCAGATCTACGGGCTGACAAAGGGACAGTTGTCGCCGACATCCCCAAGGGGCTTGAAAACCTCCTCCTCGTCCTACGGCAGCCTCGAAGCACCCGTGAATCCTCTTCTCTACGTGCTCGGGTACGGGGCTAACTTCGTGGCCCAGGGGACCCCGGCGGACATGGGGGGACTGGCGTCCATCATCGAAGAGGCCATCCGCTTCCCGGGCTTTGCCTTCGTCAACGTCCAGTCGCCCTGCGTCACATTCGGTCAGGCCGACGCGCAGTTGAAGGAGCAGAAGGCGACCATGCAGAGCCTGCAGGGACTCAAGCACGATCAGGCCGACCGCCTCAGGGCCATGGACTTGGCACAGGAGTACGGGACGAAACTGTATACGGGGATCTTCTACCGCCACCCGGACCCGCCGCCGACCTACGACGACCTGGTGCGCCAACGCGTCAAGGAACTCGGCGCCGCCGCGTTGCCTAAGTCCAGCATCCTGCAGAATTTCATCCCGCAGTAGCGGTGCGGTGAAGTTCTTCTGCACCGTGCCTTCGACCCTCGAAGCTGTGCAAAACTGCAAGAACCGCACCGATCCCGCCTCGGGATGCGGCCGGCGGCTGTGGAAGTGCGTCGGCTTGAAGACTCGAAGCCGGTCAGGCACTTCGGAGACGCTGTCTCGGCTCAAAAACCAGGAAGGCGGCGGGGATCAGGAAAAGGACCTCACGCACCAGGGTCACGAGCGAGATGCGCTCGCCCGGGCCGAAGCAGCCGCAATCCGCTTCGATGCCGCGCGCGTAGGTGATCCCCATGACGAGGATGAAGGTGACGAGCAGCAGGGCCGCCACCGCCCCGAACCAGCGGCTCTTCCAGCCGACCAGCAACAAGGCACCCACGACGATCTCAACCCACGGCAGGACGGAGATAACCCAGGGGATCAACATCGTGGGGACGAGTCGATAGGATTCGATGGTCGCGGCGAATTGCAGCTGCGCCTGTACCTTGATGATACCGGCATAGAGGAAGACGCCGCCGACGACGAATCGGGCGATCAGGTTTACGATCCGGAGAGTCATGATTCACTTTACGTTCTGGTCGATGAAGTTTTTCAGGATCGGATAAGACACTCCGCCGACGACCCGCTGTTCGCGGCCGCCGGCGCTGACGAAAAAGGTCGGCGTGGAGGTCACACCGCGGCTGTTTCCAATCATCACGGCGCGCTCGATTTCCTCGTTAACGGCCGGGCTTTGCACCATCTTCTTGGTGCGCGCCAGGTCCTCGGGCGAGAGGGCGCGCGCGACGGCGGCTTCCACCTTGCCGTCGGCCGACCAAAGGGCCTGCTCGGAGTACAGCGCATCGGTCACTTGGGTCCACTGGGCCCTGCCCAATCGCCTGGCAGCCACGGCGAAGCGCGCGGCCTCGCGGGCATATGGGTGCTGCACCAGGGGAAAATCATAGTAGTAGATGCTGACCTTGTTGAAGCGCGCGTAGTTTTCGATCACCGGGCGGATGGTCTCCAGGTAGAACGTGCGGCAGCTCGGACACTGGAAATCCGAGAAAACCTCGATCTTGACGGGCGCGTTGGGGAGGCCGGCAACACATTCGGGGTTATCGTCGACGAATCCAACCGCCCCGTCGGCGAGGGCAAGCACTATGGCGACCCCGAGGACAGCAGCAGATTTTGTCATGAAGTCGTTCCCTCTCTCGATAGCACCGAAGCATACGGGTTCGTGCGTCCATGTTCAAGCCTTCGGCCGTCCGCAAACAGCGCTCTCGCACGAGTTGAACTTGAACTGCACCCGGCAAAATAGTAATCAGTACCCTTGGCGACGGGTGGGAAAATGACAGATGCCGACCTGCTCCACTCCATCAATCCCGCGACGGAGGATGTGGCTGCGACATTCGAGCCTTACTCTGCCACCCGCATCGATGAACTGATCCAGGAGGGTGCGCGAAGGTTCAGGGCGTGGAGGCGAACATCGTTTGCGGACCGCGCCGCGCTGCTGCGCTCCGCCGCATCCTATCTGCGCCGCGAGAAGGCGAATCTCGCCGGCATCATCACCGCCGAGATGGGCAAGCCGCTCGTCGAGTCCGAAGGCGAGGTCGAGAAGTGCGCCTGGACCTGCGACTACTACGCCGAGAACGGCGAGCGTTTCCTCCGCAACGACCCGCGCTCGTCGAGCGCGTCCGAAAGTTACGTTCGGTATGGTCCGCTCGGGCCGATCCTGGCGATCATGCCGTGGAACTTCCCGTTCTGGCAGGTGTTCCGCTTCGCGGCCCCCGCCCTGATGGCCGGCAACACCGCCTTGCTGAAGCATGCGTCCAACGTGTGCGGCTGCGCGCTCGCCATCGAGCAGGTCTTCCGGGAATCCGGTTTCCCCCCGGGCTGCTTTGCGTCGCTTCTGATCCCGGGCTCCCGGGTCGGAACGATCATTGAAGACCCGCGGGTGGCCGCGGTTACCCTGACCGGGAGCGAACGCGCGGGATCCGAGGTCGGCTCATGCGCGGGACGAGTGCTGAAGAAAACAGTGCTGGAGCTCGGCGGGTCCGACCCGTTCATCGTGCTGGAAGACGCAGACCTCGGCACGGCGGTGGAAACCGCGGTGCGCTCGCGCTACATGAATGCGGGGCAGAGCTGCATCGCGGCCAAGAGGTTCATTGTGGTCGAGCCGGTTTTCGATGCGTTCCAGTCCCTGTACTTACAGCGGGTCGCCGGCCTGAAAGTCGGGGACCCCACCGACCGCACGACGCAGGTCGGGCCCCTGGCACGCGCAGACCTCCTGGACGGGCTGCAGAAACAGGTCGACGATTCCGTTCGGCGCGGCGCCCGGGTGCTGTGCGGCGGCAGCCGCAGACCGGGACGCGGCTACTTTTTCGCTCCGACGGTGCTGTCCGGCATACGTCCCGATATGCCCGCCGCCTGCGAGGAGGTATTCGGACCCGTCGCGGCACTGATCCGCGCGCGCGATTGCGAAGAAGCGATTTCGATCGCCAACAATTCCCGCTACGGCCTCGGCTCGAGCATCTGGACCGCCAACCTGAACCGTGCGCGGCGCATCGCCCGCGACATAGAAGCCGGTCAGGTGTTCATCAATGCGATGGTCGCTTCCGACCCGCGGCTCCCCTTCGGCGGGATCAAGCAGTCCGGCTATGGGCGTGAGCTATCCGAGTACGGCCTGCGCGAGTTTGTGAATATCCAGACCGTCTGGATCGGACCGCACGCCGGCCGTTGAGACCGCTGCTGTAGACCTCTGCGTGCCGCCGGGCACAACAGACCTTGACCCGCCGATCGGCAGGGCCTCGCCCGCTAAAGTCCACTCGCCCGTGATCGCCATCTGGGGAACGACGGACTCGTGAGTGATTGTGGACACGAGCGCCGACGCCATCGTGCCCCCCGGGATCGAACCAGCCCGCGGGCTTGCCGGACGCGCGTGCGGGGTTCACAATATCAGGGGTGCGGATGACTATCGCTCTGCTCATTGCTGGCCTGCTGTGCAGTCCCGGGCTGGTTCTTCCGGCGCCTGGTTCGCTATCCTTCGAGGAGCTGGCCCCTCCCGTCGTCACACTCCCGGGGCTGCCCGGCTCCACCCGGCTGGCCGTGATCGGTGACGGGGGAACCGGACGAGCTCCGCAGTATCAGGTCGCGGCTACCATGACCGCCGCACACGCGGTGTTTCCTTTCAGCTTCGTTTTGATGGTGGGTGACAACCTGTACGGGAGCCAGGGTCCCGCAGACTACCGCAACAAGTTCGAGGAACCCTACCGCGAGCTGCTCGAGCGCGGCGTCAAGTTCTACGCCTCGCTGGGCAACCATGACGATCCAAGCCAGCGGTTCTACAAGAAATTCAACATGGGAGGGGAGCGCTACTACTCATTCAAGGAGGGCAGGGCCAGATTCTTCGCCTTGGACAGCAATTACATGAGCCGCGATCATATCGCGTGGCTTGAAAAGGAACTAAGAGACAGCTCCGAGCCCTGGAAGATCTGTTTTTTCCATCACCCCATCTACTCGTCGGGGAAGCGCCACGGATCGGATCTGAGCCTGCGGAATGTGCTCGAGCCGTTATTCATACGCTATGGCGTGAACGTGGTGTTCTCCGGGCACGATCATTTCTACGAGCGCATTGTGCCGCAAAACGGCGTGGCGTACTTCGTTTCGGGTGCGGCGGGCCAACTGCGGAAGAACAACATCCGATCCGGGGGGATCACCGCGCACGGGTTTTCCGCCGACCGGCATTTCATCCTGCTGGAAATCGCCGGGGACACGCTCTACTTCCAGGCGATGTCGCGCACCGGGGAGACGGTGGACTCGGGAACCATCGCGAGGGTGGCGGATGCCATAGCGGATACTCCGGAAGGCGCAGGCAGAGCCACTGCGCCCGCCCGCCGGTCCCTCATCAACTGATCGGGCCCGGCCGGGAAGCCCACCAGGATTCGATTCCGAATCACTTTCTCAGGCCGATTTTGTCGGGCATGGCGGAACTCTCATCCTGTCGATTTCCTGATATAAAATCGCACCGGGCGAAACATTCAGGGCAAACAGCGCCCGGCGGCGCGACCGCAACACCCCACCCCTCAACTCAACAACACCGCCGCCGGGCCTGTTCGCCTCGCATTCCCGTGTTAAGCCTCCACATTACTACGGGCGGCGACGTGGGCAAACCCGTTTCCGGTGAGCGGCGTAAACCTCCGGGCGGATGGCGGCCAATGCACTATAATGAGCTGCGATGCGCATCTTCTTCGAGCGAACCGGCGGCTTTGCCGGCCGGAAACTGCAAGCGCGCGTGGACACCTCGGCGTTGCCGGAGGCCGAAGCCGGCCGGCTG
The DNA here is from genome assembly GCA_963773605.1 of uncultured Acidobacteriota bacterium. Classification (GTDB taxonomy): domain Bacteria; phylum Acidobacteriota; class UBA6911; order UBA6911; family UBA6911; genus CAVZBT01. The sequence continues at coordinate 76,980 of CAVZBT010000010.1, read as the reverse complement.
CGGCAACTCGTAGCGGACTCCCGGTTTTTTGAGTTGCCCGCCCGCCTCGATGCACCCGGACCGCAACCGGACCGGTTCCGCTATGTCGTCACGGTGGAGGCCGAGTCCCGCTCCCACACCGTCCAGGCTTCCGACGGCGCCATCCCCGCCCAAATGCGCCCCCTCCTCGACTGGCTCAGTCACCGGGGACGGACCTAGACAAGTTATTCTGTTACAACAGGATGGCTCAAAACCGGCCCTAAAATTTGGTTCGTAAATTGGATTTTGGGCCCTGTTTTTGCCTGTGCCCCGGGGAAACCACGCCTTCCCCTCAAAACCGAGTATTCGGTTTGCCCACCTTGAGTCCCTTTTAGATGTAATTACACCGTTACCTGGGTCCGTCCCTGGGTGAGATGAGCGGCGCATCTCGGAAACTACGGGGGTGGATTATGTCAGGAGGAGTGGTTATATGTCGAGACGATGGAGATTGGCTCTCCTTGGGACGATTGTGGCCGCGCCGGGCCTGTTCCTGGTGGCGTCGCAACTGGTGGTGTTCAGACATCGGGGCCTTCAGCCGGGCGAAATGCTTCCCCCCTCCGCCCTGCGTTCACCGGACGGCTCGACCGTCACGACCGAGAGCTGGCGCGGCAGTCCGACCCTGCTCGTGCTGTTCCAGCCCGCGTGCCCGGCGTGCAAGGCTGAAATCGCCGCGCTGTCCGAGATTGCGCCCACGCTGGAAGGGCTGCGCATCGTGCTCCTATCGGTCCAGCCGAGGGTGCAGGAGGCAGACTTGCCCTTCCCGGTTTACCTGGATCCGGACGGGACCCTCCTGCGCAAGACGCGGAGGCTGCTGGTGCCGGCACTGTATGGCATCGATCCGCAAGGTCGCGTCGTCTATGCCCGCACAGGGCGCACGAGCAAGGAGGAAGAACGGGTGATGCTGCAGCATCTGCTCTCTCCCGCGACCTCCCGCCCGTGAGCTTTTGCCGGGCGTGCCACACGAACGTGCAGCCGGAGAGGGCGTTTTATGCTAGAGTTCTGCCTGTCCCGCAAACCCAGTGGAGTCGGTCCCGATGCCACACCGCGGCATTGTCCCGCCTTACATTCTTCGTGCGATTGCCCGCAACGGGAACTTGCGCCAGCAGGAGTGGGCTTGGTCGACTTTGACCGACTCCGAGCAGTTTCGCGGACAAAGACGCGTGCTCGCGCCGGTTTCGGCTGTGGCGGTGACCGGCACGGGGAAGAAGAGGCGGACCGTCTACGATGCCCGCCACAAATACGATTTGCCTGGCCGGTTGGTCCGCACCGAGGGAGAGCCGAAAACCAGGGACCCCGCGGTGAACGAGGCCTTCGACGGTTCCGGGGCGACCTACGATTTCCTTGCGCGGGCCTTCTCGCGCAATTCGATCGACGATCGCGGGCTCCGGCTCGTCTCCACGGTGCACTACGGCCACGACTACGACAACGCGTTCTGGGACGGTCGCCAGATCGTCTTCGGCGACGGCGATGGGGAAGTTTTCACCCGCTTTACCCGGGCTCTCGACGTTATCGGTCATGAACTGACCCACGGCATGGTCGAGTTCGAGGCCGGGCTCAAGTATCAGGGACAACCGGGCGCGCTGAGCGAGTCGTTTGCCGACGTTTTCGGCTCGCTGGTCAAGCAGTACAAGAAGCGGCAGCCGGCCACAGAAGCCGACTGGCTGATCGGGGCAGACCTGTTCATGCCGGGCATAAGCGCGAGGGGGATTCGTTCGATGCGCGCGCCGGGCAGCGCGTACGACGATCCGTTGCTCGGCAAGGACCCGCAACCGGGGCACATGCGCGATTACATCCGCACCACCGACGACAACGGCGGCGTCCACCTGAACTCGGGCATCCCGAACCGCGCGTTCTACGAGGCCGCCGTGCGGCTCGGCGGAAATGCATGGGAAAAGGCAGGCCGGGTCTGGTACGCAACCCTCGTCAGCCGGGTAAGGCAGGGGTCGACGTTCCGGGACGCCATGAACTACACCGTCCAGACCGCGGGGGAACTGTTCGGTGCAGGCAGCGTCGAGCAGAAAGCCATCAGGGAAGCCTGGGCGGAAGTCGGGCTCTAGTGGCATGTAGTAGTGGTACTGGCGGACTACCGTGATCCTATAGTCACACGACGGGGACGATGACGCGGCAACCGAGGGGCTCAAGCGCTTCCGCGAGTTGCGCCAGCATGCCTTCGCCTTCATAGATGCCGAGGATGGATCCGCCCGACCCGGCATAGTGCGCGGATGCGCCGACCGCTCGCGCCCGCCTCACCATCTCCACGTTGCGCGGGTCCAGCTTGTAGATGGCCGCGCGCGTGTCGAAGTTCTCGTCGATCAGTTCCCCCAGTCGGCCGAAATCCCCGCGCAGGAGGCACTCCCGGCCCTGCAACGCCAGGTCAGCCACGTGCTGCATGGCGTCGACGACGGCCGTCTCCCCCGACTCCCAACGGGCACGGATGTTGCTGTGGAATATACCCGAAATCTCGCTCAAATCGGTCCGGTAGGCGATGTACAGCGGCGGCAACAGGGCCGGGTCGAGCGATTCGTAGCAGCCGTGGCCGTGCCGCTCCATATAGTCCCGGCGGAAGTCCATATACGTCAGGCCACCATAGACCTGTGCCACCCGGTCCTGCAGCCCGGCCGCAATGCCGATCTCCCGGGTTTCGACCGAGAGGATCAGGTTGGGAAGCACCGGCTTCGGGATGGAGACCTCGTAGAAGAGCATCAGGGCGCGAAAAACCGCCGTGATGATCGCGCTCGACCCCGCCAGGCCGACCTGGCGCGGGATATCGGTCTCGTAGCGGAGCGCAAAATTGCGGTCGTGGAGTTGCACCCCGTTTTCGGCGCAATAGTCGGCAAACCGCTTGATGGCGGCCTTGATGAGCCTGAGCCCCCCGTAATAGCCGTTCAGTTTGACATCCTGGACGAGTTCCCCCAGCCGGTCGAAGCAGCAGCGATCCTGCCGGCTCAGGATGATCTCCAGCTCGGGCCACTCGTACAGCACGACCCGCGCGCTGAAGTTCTTGACGATGACGGAGATCGTCCGGCCGAAATAGGCGTCCGACGGATTGCCCAGGACACCGGCACGGGCGTGCGCAACGGTTCGGATCACCCTCATTTCGGCACCTGGATCAAGGAGGCGAGCTTCGGGTACTCGGCCAGCGCGAACTCGATAAAAGCCTGAAAGTAGCTCTCGAAATTCCCGATGTCGTACCGGCGCTCGCCTGGAGGCAGGTGCATGCCGACGATCTTCTTCCCTTCCCCGAGCAGTATCCGGATAGCATCGGTGAGCTGGATCTCGCCGTTTTTTCCCGGCCGCGTTTTCTCGAGCGCTGGGTAAACGTCGGGCGAGAAGACATACCGGGCGGCAATCGCCAGGTTGCTCGGGGCAAGTTCGACCGACGGTTTTTCGACGAGGTCAGAAATAAGAAAAGCGCCCCCGCCGAGATCCTCATCCTTTTTCACCACCCCGTAGGAGGGGACAGAATCGCGCGGCACCTGCTCCACCGCGATCACGCAGCCGGCGCGCTCCGTCTCGAACACCTCCATCATGCAGCGCACGACCGTGGAATTGCCGTGCAGGCCAATGATGCTGTCGCCCAGGGCAACCACGAAGGGCGCGTCCTGGGTATAGTGCCGGGCGCAGAGGATCGCATCCCCGAGCCCCTTTTGCCGCCGCTGGCGCGTGAAGAAGAACTGCACGCGCATCCGCTCGTAGTCGAGTTCCGAGAGCAGATCCTCCTTGCCGGTCTCGCGCAGGTAACGCATCAGCTCATGGTCGAAGTCGAAGTGATTTTCGATCGATGTCTTGCTTTTCCCGGTGATGAACAGGATCTGCTTCAAACCGTTCGCCTCGAGTTCCTCCACCACGTACTGCACCACGGGTTTCTTGGCGACGGGGAGCATCTCTTTGGGCTGTGACTTGGTGGCGGGGAGCAGTCTCGTCCCCAACCCGGCAACCGGCACCACGGCAATGGGTATCATGGTCCCTCTATTTACCATGGACGAATGGTGAAGAAAAGTTCACTTTTCCGGCCCCGCACCGCCTCAGCGGTGCAACCAGACGCGCACCGGTCGTTGAACAGCCCGGGTCACGCATACAGGGACAGGGCGACAATGCCTGACGTGAGCCGCCGACTCTGTCGGTAACAGTGCCAGCGGGCTGAGGGGGGTCGGCGCGGCCACAGAATCGCCGGGCGGCAATCGGCTTGGGGCGACGTCAGCAGTAACGAACGGCTTCCCGGGCACGGCAAAACCTCCCCGCCGTCCGTGCTGTCGGTTCCGTGGCAACGATTTTGTTAATTTCGGCGCGCAGGGCATCCGATCAGGCACACATGGCTACTTTCGCATTAGCACTCACGATGCTGCTTCAAGTCGTCTCGTCTTCGGAGATGAACTGTGTCGGGCTTCTCCGGGACACCCGCCTCGCGCCCGACGTTTTTGTCGCCGGCACGAGAGAGGAAGGGGTTACCGCCCTGGCGGGCGAGGGTGACATTGTCTACCTCAACGGTCCGGGAATATCCGCCCTGAAAACGGGTGAGAAATACCGGGTGGTGCGCCCCGAAGGCACGCTCCAGGATCGGCAGACCCGGGACGAGATGGGAGTCTATTTCAGGGCATTGGCCACGGTCCGGATCGAGAGGATCGACAGCGACGGCGCTGCCGCCGTCGTCCTCAACTCGTGTCAGGCCATCGCGAAAGGGGACCTGGTCGTGCCGCCGCCGCCGGCAGGCCCGATCGAGTTTAAGGGGGAGCTGTCGAACAGTCTGACTGGATTTCCCGCAGAGGGCCTGACCAGCATGATCATCCTCGGCGACGGCGATCTGCGGCAGATGGCTACCGGCAACTTCTGCTTCATCAGGGTGGGCGCCCGCGATGGCGTAAAGCCGGGGGACCGCTTCACCGTCTACCGCCTGCCGCCGCCTTTTCAACCCCGTGACTTGCTTATCAACGGCACGGGGGGAAGCAAAGCTACCGAAAAATGACCGTGGGGCACTACGATCCCCAGTTGCTCGACAGCCTGCGGGAACGCAAGCTCCCGCCCCGTGCGATCGGCGACATCGTAGTCGTCGAAGCCGGGGAGAAGTCGGCCGCGGCACGCGTCATCAACAGCCTCGTCGAAATCGAACTGGGCGACATCGTCGTCCGGAGATAATTGCGGTGGGGTGACGCGCTACTCGGCGCGTGTATCGCGGTGCGGCTCGGCAAAAACCTGCGCCTCAAACGTGTGGATTACGGCCCCAGGGTCGTTCGCCATGTCCTCCGACAGCCCCGCCTTGCGGCACGTCTGAGCCAGAAACGTTGCCCTGTCCCAGTTGTACTGGGTAGCGACCTGGGGCAGGAGCAATCCCCGGTTCGGTCCCCGCACGAGGTAAATCCCGTGTTTCCCCACCTCAATCTCCCCAACATCCCGGATCCGGCGGAAAGGGGTCAACACCGAGATTTCGATGGTAAGGGCGGGCAGCTCTTCCGCGGTAACGGGTGAAAAACGGAGGTCTTCGACCGCCGCGCTGACCGCGCACCGCTGCACGGTCCGGAAGAGCTCACGTTCCGGCACAAGTTGCCCGATGCAGCCGCGCAGCTCTGCTCCCCGGTGCAGCGAGACAAAGGCGCCGCTGCGCGCGCGCAGTTCCGGTCTGCTGGTGTGATACTCGGGAGAGGTGCCCGACGCCAGGTAGCTCTCCAGCGTGGCGCGCGCCAGGAGCAGGAGCTCGGTCTTGGCCGAATCATTGAGAATCAAGGCTCAGTCGCCCTAAGAAAAACTAGAGGTCTGCAGGACCCCTCTGCTCCAGCGAGGTGCGCTGGCGCAGACGTTCCATCTTTCGGAGTCGCCGCAGTTCGTGGCGCTCCGCGATGCGCTGCCGCCGGCGCTCCAGGATCCTGAGGCGCCGGTACTCCCGGTGTTTGATCCGGTTGTCGAGTCTTGACCAGAACTCCCGGAAGTACTGAATCATCGACACCAGGGCGAAAAACACTACCGCCCAGAGCAGCGCGTTGGCGGTCTGGAGAACCCAGCCTCCCCGCGCGCGCCCGAGGATGAGGCCCACGACCGCAGCCACCTGGGCCACCATTTTCCCTTTGCCCAGGCGGGAGGCGTCGATCGTGAAGCCCTCATGCGCCGCGATACTGCGAAGGCCGCTGACGGCGAACTCCCTGCCGATGATGATCACGACCATCCATGCCGGGGCGATGCCCAGCTGAACCAGGGAGATGAGTGCCGATGAGATCAGGAGTTTGTCCGCGATCGGGTCGAGCAACCGTCCGAGGGTCGTCACCTGCTTGCGCCTGCGCGCGAAGTAGCCGTCGAGCAAGTCGGTCAGGGCCGCGGACAGGAATAGACCCGAGCCCCAGAACTCCCAGTGCGCAATCTGCTTGGTGAGCAGTACCACGACTACGAAGGGAACCAGAAAAATCCGGGCTAACGTCAGTGCGTTGGGGAGATTCATAGCCGGCTACTTGTGCTGCCCCTAGGGTACCACAGCTTAAACAGCGATCGACACAAGCAAACAACTGCCGGCGGCATCGGTGCAACTCGATGCCCCGGGCCCAGGCTCACGACTGGAGCACGACGGCCGCGCAGCAGTGCGAGAGCACGCGCTCGGTCGTGCTGCCGAACAGCATTTCCCGCATCGGGCTGTGCCCGTACGCGCCCATGACGAGAATATCGGCGGGCGCGGAAGCGACCAGCTCGCAGATCACCTCCGAAGGTTTCGTCCCCAGCACCACCTGTTTCTGCGGGGTGATCGAGTGGTGATACAGGTAAGCTTCGGCGAGGGTCAGCGTCTCGAGCCCGGCCTCCTGCGAAGCCGCCACCGTGACGACCTTGCACCCGGTTCCCGAGCGCGCCGCCAGCGCGGCTGCGACGACCAGGGCCCGGGCCGCGTGCCCGCTGCCGTCGTAGGCGACCAGGATGTTGCGCGGCTCCTGCCCTTCCGGCAGGAACCGGGCGCCGACCAGCACGGGGCGGACCGATGCGCGGACCACCTGCGACACGAGCGGATCCAGCCTGTTTTCCGGCCCCGGCGCCCTGGTGTACCCCGAGCGCGCCATGACAACGATGTCATGCGCCACCGCCGCGCGCCCGATGATCTCGCCGGGTATGCCGGTCTGGACTTCCGTCGTGCAGGGCACGTCGCGCGCGGCACACTCGCGTGCCAGCTCTTCGAGCCGCCCCTTCGAGAGCAAGACCATTTCCTCCAGTAGCGACTGGCTCTCTGCAATCGGGGGGGTCACGACCGATGGCATGAAACCGTCGGGCGTGCCCATCACCGGGACCTCGAAGGCCTTGATGTCGATGACCGCGATTGCGTGAATCAGACTGCGGCCCTGGCGGGCGAGCCAGAACGCGTAATCCCGGGCGCCGGCCGCGAGCGGCCCGTCCGCCACGGGGAGCAGGATTGACCGAATCATCGATGCAGCTCCGGTTGTCGTCGTTAGAGTCTTGATTGCACCCTATTAAACCACAGGAGCCGAAAAAACCATCCTGTAAATCAGGCCAGCCCGAGGTCGCTTTTGATTTTGAAGAGATTCATGATGTCTCTTCGGGAAACGATGCCGACCAGTCGCCCGTCCTCCATTACTGCCATGCGGCCGAGATCACTGCCAATCATACGGGCCAGCGCCTCGGTGGCGTCGTCCGAGGGACGCAGGCTGGGCACCTGTTCCGCCGGTGTCATCAAGTCCCGCACCTGTTTGAAACCCCAGATCTCCTTGGGTACCTCTTTGATTTGAGCCAGCGAGATCATCCCGACGAACTCGTCCCGGTTGAACACCGGGAAGGTCGTGAACTGGTGCTTGTAGACAAAATCCCGCACGAGGTCATCGATCGACGTGAGCCAGTCGACCGTGACAAGGTTCTCGGTCATGATCTGGCGGACGTGCACGCCCGCCAGCGCCTGCCGCAGGACCACCGCCTGGTAACTGCCGAGCGCGCTCTGCTTCATGAACAGGCCGATCAGGATCATCCACAGCCCCGAGATGATGCTCTGGGTGAAGAAGAACTGCAGGAAGCCAAGCACCACCAGAAACAGCGCGAATGCGTTCCCGATCTGGCTGACCACCTTGGTGGCCCGGGCCATGTTGTTCCAGCGGTCCCACAGGACGGCCCGCAGGAGCCGCCCCCCGTCCAGCGGGAAACCCGGGATGAGGTTAAAAACCGCCAGCACCACGTTGGCCGTCGCGAGATAGCCGGCGACAGCCGCGACCGCGTGCGCCCTCCCAAGCAGAAAGAGGTAGCCATACACGGCGCCGAACAAGAGCCCCAGGCACATGCTCGCTGCCGGGCCCGCCAGCGCGATGAGAAACTCGTGCCGGCCGGAACTCGGCTCGGACGACACCTGCGAGACACCGCCGAAGATGAAAAGACGGATATTGGTGACCTGAATGCCGTGCCGCACGGCCACGAGGGAGTGGGCCAGCTCATGCAGCAGCACCGAAAGAAACAGCAGGGTCGCGGTCACCAGCCCCATCACCCAGTACTGCGGTTTGGAAAAGTGCGCATGGGTTTGAGGAAAAAAATTCTCCGCCATCGTATAGATCACCAGGAAGAAAATGACAAACCACGAATAGTCGATGGTGATCTGGATGCCGGCTATGCGAAGGAGTTTGAGGCCGCGAAATTGCATGGCTTTCATTATACGGGGTCAGGGCTGGATTATTGAGTTTTTGAAGAAAGAACTCCCGGGTGCGGCAGTCGCCTCAAAAACTCAAACGATCGAGCGCTGACCTCGTCCGGTTGACCCCAGAGCCCCGGACCCGGGCGATTGACGCGGTGTGATAAACTGATCTGTTTCCAAAGGGGGCTCAATCGTGATCAAGGCACTCATACTTGCCGGTGGCAAAGGCGCGCGCCTGCGCCCGCTCGCGTTGCACACACCCAAGCCCATCGTGCCGCTGGCCAACATACCTTTTCTGTTTTTTCAGATCGATCACATCAAACAGGCCCAGATCACGGAAATCATTCTAAGCCTTTCATATCAGCCCCGCAAAATCACCGACATCTTCGGTGACGGCATGAAGTACGGGGTCACGATGCGCTACACCCACGAGGACTTGCCCAGGGGCACCGCCGGGGCATTCAAGGCCGCCGAGAACCTGATCGACGACACGACGGTCGTCCTGAACGGCGACGTTCTGACCGACACCGACCTGCTCGGCGTGATCCGGTACCACAAGGAGAAGCAGGCGGAAGCAACGATCGTGATGGCCAGGGTGATGAATCCCACGGGTTACGGGCTGGTCGAGACCGATCCCGAGGGTCGGGTGGTCCGGTTCACGGAGAAGCCTGCCGAGGACGAAGTGACGGGCGACACCATTAACGCCGGAATCTACATCCTCGAGCCCTCGGTGCTGCAGCGGATCTCGGTGGAAGGCCCGCAAAGCTTCGAGCGCGAGGTTTTCCCCGGTATGCTGCAGGACGGGGCGCGCTTCCATGCATATCTCACACGAGGCTACTGGCAGGATATCGGAAGCCCACAGAAATACCTCGAAGCGCACTACGGCATCATCTCCGGCCGCATGAAGCTCCCCGGGTACCCTTTGAAAGCCTGCCCCCCGAATGATTGGGACAAGCGCAACGTCATGATCGACCAGTACTCCATCCTAGACGGCGGTTGCGTAATCAAGCCGGGGGTAGCTATCGAGAATTCGGTCCTCGGCGAGGACTGCCGGGTCGAGGAAGGCACCCTGATTAAAGACTCGGTGATCTGGAGCGGCACCCGGATCCGGCCCAGCGCGCGCATCGAGCGCACCATCATCGGACGGCAGTGCCACATAGGCGAGGGCGTGCGGCTGCGCCCCGGGACTGTGCTCGGCGACAAGACCATCGTGACCGACTACAGCGTGCTTTAGCCCCGCGCACCACGAAACCCCTCCCACAGGACTCGGCCGCGCCATGTCACCGGCGCCTTCGGCGTCCCCTCTACGGCGGCTCAAACCGTTCGGGGGGGGCGCCGGGCGGTTCGCCGCCGGATGCCGGAACCGCCTCCTTCGCGAAAAACTCGACGATCTGGGCTGCCGCCTTGGGACCGACGTAGGGGGCGAGTTCCTCGAATTTCGCGTGCCGCACACGTTCCAGGCTGCCGAAAGCCCTCAGCAACACCTTCTTTCTGACCTCCCCTATGCCGGGGACATCCATGAGCTCAGAGTCGAAGTCTCGCAGCTCCCGCCTCTTCCGGTGATAGCTGACCGCGAAACGGTGGGCCTCGTCGCGCATGACCTGGATGAGGTGAAGGACGGGAGAGCTTTTGTCCAGGACGACGGGGTCGTTCTTGCCCTTCAGGAAGACTATTTCCTCCTTCTTGGCTATCGCGGCCACGGGCTGATCCTCGAGACCGAGTTCCTCGAGCGCCGCTTCAGCGGCGGACAGCTGCCCCCTGCCACCGTCGATCAAAACCAGGTCCGGCAACCGGCTTTCGTCCTCCTGCAGCACGTTCTCGTAGTGGCGGTGGACCACCTCGCGCAGGGAGGCGAAATCGTCGGGCCCCTTCACGCTCTCGATCTTGAACTTCCGGTAGCCGCCCCGCTTCATCTCGCCGTTCTCGCACACGACCATGCTGGCGACCGTCTCACTCCCCTGAACGTGGGAGATATCGAAGGTCTCGATCCTGCGCGGCAGGCTTTCGAGGCCGAACGCATCCTGCAGCGGCTTCAAGACCTCCTCGCCCCTGGGTTTCAGGACGCGGAAGCGGGTTTCAAATGACATCTGCGAGTTGCGCATGACCAGGTCGAGCAGTCCGGACTTGAGCCCCCGCCGGGGAGAGCGGATGTGCACCCGGCTGCCTTTCCGTTCCGACAGCCAGGTCTCGAGCACCTCGGCGTCTTCGATGTCCGCCGGGATATAGATCTCCTTGGGGGTAAAGGTGTCCTGGAGGTAGTACTGCTTGAGGGCCGCCCCGAAGAACTCGCCCGGATCGAATGAGATCAGGTCTTCCCAGTAGAACTCGCGGCGCCCCACGATCGCGCCCCCCCCGCATGGCAAAAACGCCCATGGCCAGGCGCTCCCCTTCATGGTGATACCCGAACAGGTCCGCATCATCCTGTCCTTCCAGCAGCATCTTCTGCCGCTCGGACATGTCGCTCACCATCGCGATCCAGTCGCGGTATACGGCGGCGGCCTCGAAACGCAGGTCCTCCGCCGCCTCCGACATGCGTCGCTCCAGCTTGCGGGTCAACTCCTCTGTTTTGCCCGAGAGCAGCAGCTTGACGTCCTCCACGGCACGGTCGTATTCCTCCTTGCTGCAGAGCCCGGTCACGCAGGGGCCCAGGCAACGCTTCATCTGGAAATCGAGGCATGGTCTCGCCATCGAGCCGTCGATCTCCAGGTTGCAGGTGCGCAGCCTGAAGTACTTGTTCACCAGCTTGATTGTCTGGCGCGCATAGCTCGCCGGCAGAAACGGCCCGAAATACAGCGCTCCATCCCGTTTTACCCTCCGGGTGATGAAAATCCTCGGGAAAGGCTCGTTCACGGTCAGTTTGAGGTAGGGGAAGCTCTTGTCGTCCTTGAGATTGACGTTGTAGCGCGGCTGGTTCTTCTTGACGAGGGTGGACTCGAGTATCAGGGCTTCGACTTCGTTGTCGGTGACGATGTACTCGAGATCCGTGACCTCGGAAACCAGGCGATCGGTCTTCGGATCGAGGGGGCGGCGCTCCTGAAAGTACGACCGCACGCGCTGGCGGAGGGAGCGCGCCTTACCGACATAGATTATCTCATCCCGAGCGTTCTTGTACAGATACACGCCCGGGGATGCCGGGAGTTGATCGACCTTGTCCTGGAGCATCTACAAATTTAACCACATTGCGGGCGAACTTTGGAGTGTGGCGGCTCGAACTTCGAGCGTCTTCGAGTCTTTGCGGCAGGTCTGCCTGACCTCAAAGACTCGAAGACGCGAGGAGTCAACGGACGGTGGCCTGGACAAGGGGCGGGACAGAGGTCAGGAACTCCGAGCGCGAGCTGCCGAACACCTCGAATACCATGATCGGGAGGTCGCTCGTGACGATGACGAATCCGGTGTTCGCTTTGGCCTGCAGGGCTGGGATCAGCTGACCCAACGTGGCGGACCGCCGCGCATCCCGCTCCAGCACCACGTTGCTCTTGCCCAGCGAAACGTTGGTCGGGGAGAACGCTTCCACCTCGACATTGGCCAATGTCCGGTTCGGGTTGTAGAGCGCCAGTCCGGTGTAGTACTGCCCCTTGGCGGACTCATCGAATGCCCCTTCGGCGAAGTGCACCATCGCAAACCGGGTGCCTTCGGTCGCCACCAGACTCCCCGTCGCCAGGTACCTGCCGTTGCGCGCATCGCCATAGAGCAGGCTGACGATCAGCCCGCTGCGCTCCGCCTCCATGTGGAGCGTCCCCTGGTACAGAGCCGGGTCCGTCAACGGATCGGGGAATCCCAGGATCTCGTCGGCACCACCTGAGATCGACTCGTAGGGCTGCAGCGTGCGTTCAATCGGGGTCGACTCGGCGGGAATGATCTCACCCCGATCGTCCGTCACTCGAGCCGTGAATTCTAGCGGCTCCGTGGTCACATTCGTGATCGACAGGTTCGAGAAGATCGGGGTATCGAGCGTGCCCGCCCCACCGCTGGCAAACTGGACGGCGTCGAACGTGGTTTCGGGATCCCCCCGGAATGCCGCCGGAATAAGCGCCGTCGAGTCGCCGATCTTCACGATCGACAGGCCCTTGAGTTCGACGTCGGAATTGATCTCGAGGTACCCGCTCGCCATGGGGTAGAAGGCCGTCGGGACGAGTTGCGATATCGGTTTGCGCACGCGGGCATGGGGGGAAGCTTCAGGTCCAGGTACGCGACCAGCGCGCCCGGGCCTTCGAGCGTCTTGGCGAACATCCGCACCGTCATCGACGCCTCGGTCTCATTGGGATTCAGCAGCGCGATCTCTGTCGCGGTCTGGGACCCGTACAGCGAGACCCCTTCGGTGATGCGCCCGAACCCGAGCAGCTTGCCCACCCGCGAGTCCGCAATGAAGCCGTCGAGCTGGGTGAGGTTGTTGGTGCCCGTCATGTAGAGCACGCTGACCCCGGCGCCCAGCGTGTAGACTTCGATGTAGCCCTCGAAGTCCCGGCTCGGGTCGAGGCCGAAGATCTGAGACGCGACCAGCGACATCTGTTGGCTTGGAGGCAGGGTGATGAGCCGCGGGTTGGTGGAACCCTGGATCAGGGCTCCCGCGTTGTCCTTCGCGATCAGCGCCAGGTTCGCCGCTTCGGTCCCGAAGTTCGCCATGGCCAGCCCGGAGTAGACGGTCGCCGTCTGGGTAAAGTCGGGGATGAGCAGGGTGGTCGGATTGAGGGCAATCAGGCTCAATGCGTTGCCGCCGAGGTCGAGCGAGGTCAGGACGGTGCCGTCGTTCGTCAGCCCGAGTCGCACCGGGTTGGCCAACGTGGCGATGCGCTTGCGAATGGCTAGATTCTCGACGTCGTAGGCAATGATGTCGTTGGTGCCCGCAGCCGGCAGGTACAGAGTATGGCTGTCGGGGCTGAAAACGGGAACCGTTTCGGTGGTGGGTTCGAATCCCGGGAACGCCAGGCTCTTGACCGGGAACGCCTCGGGCAGGCTCATGAGTTCGAGGGTCTTGCTCAACACGTTGACCACCGCCAGCCAGCGACCGTTGGGAGAGGCGATCAGCTTGGCCGGCCCTTTCCCGCCGGGCATCGCGCGGCTTCCCGGTATCTTGCTCTTCAGGTCGTAGGTCAGGATCCGGTTGTCGTTGTACGATCCGACGAAGAAATAGTCGCCACCGACCGTCGACTGCACGTTGTTGAACGGCTCCGTCTGCGCGCCCCCGAAGACCGGGTTGTCGATGACCCCGATCGCGACGGTATCGATAATCCAGATGCTCTCCGGGTCGTCGGCCTTCTTGCCGCTGCAGAGAACGGCGATGTGCTGCCCGTTGGGCAGCAGCGTCAGGATGTTCGGGTTCTTGTCGACACGAATAAAGCGATCCAACTCCCCTGTGGCCGTGTTGAACACCGCGACGTGGTTGCGCGACGGGTCCGCGACGTAAAAATTGATCCCGTCGCGGCTCATCACGATGTTGTTGCGGAACGTGAAACCCGAGGGTTGATATCCGATGCCTTCCGGCGTGCGCAGCACCATCGTGTCCGCGTTGATGATGTAGAATCTCTGGGTGGTCACCCCGAGTGCCACCAGCGTCCTCCCGTCGTGGCTCAGGGCCAGCGGGCCGACCCCGGGGGGAGCGAGAGCGAACCCAGAATTGCGCCCGTCGTGCCCCTGAACTTCTGGACCAGGCCCGAGCCCGGGTTGGTCATGAAGCCGATGTCGCCGTCCGACTTGAACACTACCGTGGTGGAGTTGTCCAGAGTCCCGGGCTGCCCCGGAACCTGCGCCAGTCGCACCTGAGCCGAAGCCAGCGCGGCAAACAAAACTACAAAAACGGCTGAAATGAAAAATCGTGTCCTGGTCATAACCCCTCGACTCGAACTTAATGGTGGATATCCGATCCGGGCTCTCGATGTTATGCGTGGCGCACCACAGGGCGGGTTCCGACCGGGCTACCCGCTTCCGGCATTGCGCGAGTCGCTGTTTGCGGGCGCGGCGGGCATCATCGGCTCGAAGCACCGGCGGCAGCGCGCCTCGTAGATGTCGGCCGCCCCTACGACCACGCGCTCCTCGCTTGCGATAAGCCGCTGAGTGTGATTCGCGGGGTTGCCGCAGCGCATGCAGATGGCCAGCGTCTTGGTGATGTACTCGGCGATCGCAAGAAGCTGAGGCATCGGCTCGAAGGGACGCCCCATGAAGTCCTGGTCCAGCCCGGCCACTATGACGCGCTTGCCCATGTCGGCCAGCGTGTTGCAGACGGTAACGATCTCCTTGTCGAAAAACTGCGCCTCGTCCACACCGACCACTTCCGTGCGCAAATCGGTCTGCTGCAAGATTTCCTTGGCCGTGGTCACGACCTGCGAGGCCATTTTTTGCTCGCTGTGCGACACGATATGGTCGTTGGAATACCGCGCATCGATGCTCGGCTTGAAAATCTGCACCCGCTGCCGGGCGATCTGCGCGCGCCGCAGCCTGCGGATCAGTTCCTCGCTTTTTCCGCTGAACATGCTGCCGCAGATCACCTCGATCCATCCGACGTTGCCGCGAATCTGACTATCCATAGCTCACACGCACGACAGGGCATTCGGTTTCACAGGATGATCTCTGCAAGGCAAATCCGTGAAACGTTGTTAATCCGAGACTCTTCTTAATGCTGTACCCTCGCCGTGAAGACACCGCTCCGCATGCGAAACCCCGGGCATCCGGCAAATCCTGTCCACTGGCTTCTGACGGAATCAAACAGGATCAGCGCATGCCAGGTCTTCTCGATCCGCAAGCAAGAAACTCAGCGCCGCCGGCCCTCGGAGACCTCGTCCACCTGGGTTGCGGCCCGGCCACGCCGCGATCCCTGCGACCTGAACAGTGCTTCGAGCCCCTCGAAAGTGCCGAAGATCTCGGAGCAGCAACCCAGGACCCAGCCGCTGATCGATGGCACCGGAAGCGGGGTGACCATATACACTGGGATCCCTCGCCGGCGAGCCCACGTCAACTCGGCCGAGGTGCCGCCCCCACGGGCGGCGTTGTCGTCCCAATAGCAGACGACGCAGTCTGCGCGCGAGACGATGTCGAGGTCGAAATCGATAATCTTGCGCACCGCCGTTTGAAACCTGGGGAAGTCCGCCGTCTTCCATGCCCGCAGGTTCTGCTGCTCTTCCTCGGTCAGGGATTTGCGCTCGTCTTCGGCGGGATCGTATACGTCGTGTCCTGATGCCTTGAGGAACGCGGCGACCTGGCGCCTCCACCCGCGCCCATGATCCGGCGCGTACTCGATTGCTCCAGCGAGGTATGCGAGCATAACAGGAGGCCTATGAGGGGCGTTCAAGCCTCTCACGGACGGCGGCATTCACCTTCTTGCCGTCGACCAACTTGCCGGTGAAGCGCGCCATGCACAGTTTCATGACCGCGCCGATGTCTTTCGGCGATGAGGCTCCGGCTTCGCGGACGGCCTCGTCGACCACGCGGGCGATTTCCGCGTCGGAGGCGCTCGCCGGCATGTACTCCTCGATGACTTTGATCTCGGCCGACTCCTTGTCGGCCAGATCCAGGCGCCCGCCGCGGGTAAACTGCTCGATGGAGTCTTTGCGCTGCTTGATGAGAGTCGAAAGCACCTGGACGACCTGCGCATCGTCCAGTTCTGCGCGCACCGGC
This sequence comes from uncultured Acidobacteriota bacterium, assembly GCA_963773605.1. GTDB lineage: Bacteria > Acidobacteriota > UBA6911 > UBA6911 > UBA6911 > CAVZBT01. Next base: position 60,761 of record CAVZBT010000010.1, on the reverse strand, counting down.
AGGGCGATCTCTTTGTTGAGCACCGCCGCCTTCATCATGCGCAGCACCGATAGGCGTTCGGCCGCCTTCGCCTTCATCGCGGCCGTGAGGTCCGTGTTGATCCTGTCTCTGAGTCGCATAGTCGCTCGCACCGAGTGAACCGCTTATTATGACAGCCTTGTCAAGGAATCCACTTTCCGGACGACCGAAAGCATCTGGTCGTGAATGAGGCCGTTCGAAACGAGGCATTGACGCTCGTAAATGGATCCCTCGTCCCCGCACAGGTTCGTGACCCGGCCTCCGGCCTCGCGCACGAGGAGGTAACCCGCGGCGCAGTCCCAGGGGCTGAGCTTGAGCTCCCAGAACCCGTCGAGACGCCCGGCGGCGACATAACAGAAATCGAGCGCCGCGGAGCCGGCCCGCCGCAGGCCGCGAGCCTGCAGCGCGAACTCGGCAAAGTAGGCGAGGTTGGTCTCCCGGCTTGTGCGAATGTCGTAAGGGAAACCGGTGGCGAGGAGGCCTGACCCCAGTTGATCGGTGACCGACACCCGGATGGGCGAAGCGTTGAGGCGCGCGCCCGACCCGCGCCGGGCCGTGAAGAGCTCGTCGAGGATCGGGTTATAGACCGCGCCCCACTCGAGGCGTCCGTCGATCTCCAGCCCGATGGACACCGCAAAGGCAGGAAAGCCGTGCGCGTAGTTGGTCGTGCCGTCCAGCGGGTCGATGACCCAGGTGCAGGGGCCCGGCCGCGCGTCCGGGTGCTTTTCCTCGGCGAGGATGCTGTGCCCGGGAAAGGCCTTCAGGAGGCGCGCCACGATCAACTCCTCGGCGGCCACGTCCACCTCGGTCACGAGGTTGGTAGCCCCCTTGTGCGACACGGCGAAATGGGTCCTGAACCTCTCCATCAAAAGCTTCCCGGCAGCCAGTGCGGCGTCCGTCCCGACTTCGGCGACCCGATCGAAGGAAATCATCTCAGAAATTCCCGGCAGGCACACGGGTACCGCGGCGAAAGCGACGACCGCAGTCGTGGCGGCCCCGGGGCAGGTCGGGGGGCAGACCGGGGGTGCCCGGCCCTACCTCTCGTCGAGCCTCACGACCTCCACTCCCCTGGGCACGTTAAACTGGAACTGCTTGCCATCGACGCGGATGTTAGTGGCCAGATCCGTGAGGATGAACTCCGAGGTATTACCCGTCAGTTCCCGGATGACGATGCGGCGGATCTCCGAGCTGAGCCCGTCGACTTCCACCAACAGATACGCGTAATCCGTTCCCTGCACGCGCGGCACAAGCCGCAATACCTTTGTGTTCTGCACCTTCGGCCCGGATTCGGTCTCCCAGGAGACGGTGTAGCTTTTTGCGATTTCCCCCTGGCCGAGCAGAAACTGCAGGGGCGTGCTGTGCAACTCCGCGGCGCTGTACCTGCGCACCATCACCTGTCGCTCTTCGGGCGTGTAAAGGTAGCTCTCCCGCCCGTCGGCGACAAACAGCTTCGCCTCGGGAGCCCTGTATTCCCAGCGCATCAGGCCGGGCTTCTTCATCCAGAATTCACCCGCCTCGGACTGTTCGATCCCGGGTGCGCGGTAGTTCTGGCGAAAGCGGCCGTGGATCGTCCCCACCGAGCCGTAGCGCTTCTGCAGGGCGTCGACTACCGCCTGGAGCCTTTGGTCCTCGCCCAACGCCGTCAGAGTATAAAGACAGGTCACAAACAGGATGTTAGAGGCGCACAATACGATGCGCCTGCCGCGGGGGTGGAATTTGCTCCAGTTTGCCAAGGTCTATTGACTCTGCAGCTCTTCTTCCATCTCGGGGTTTTTCACCGTGTCGATCAGGAGAAGGGCGATCCCGATGCTGATCGCGGAATCCGCGACGTTGAACGTGGGCCAGTAAAACAATTCTTTGTAGTGGAATTCGATAAAATCGACCACGAACCCGTGCACCACCCTGTCGGTGAAGTTACCGAGAATGCCCCCCATGGTGATGGCGAGAGCCACCTGCAACAGCACCCGGTTGGACGGCATGCGGGAACTGTACACCAGGATGACCGCGACCGCCACCACGGCCATGGCGGCCAGAAGGTAGGGTTTCCAGACCGACTGGGAGCGCGCGAACAGGCCGAAGGCGACGCCGGAATTTTGGACGTAGGAAAAGCGGAGCAGGTTCGGGATCAGCTCGATCGCGTCGTGGAGGTCCATCCTGGCGGCAACCAGCCACTTGGTCAGATGATCGAGGATCAGGACCCCTGTTGCCAGGAGATAGAATCTGCTTTTCATCAACCCGATAGGCTCCGTCAGGCCGTTTCCCTCACGACAGGTAAACAGCGTTCGCACAACGTGGGCAAGTCAGGGTCACTGCCGACCCGTACGGAATAATTCCAGCACCGTTCGCACTTCTCGCCCTCGGCGGGGGAAACCGACGACCGCAGCGGAGCGTCGTTTCCGCCGGATTCCTCGACATGCACCTGGGACACGATAAAAATATACCTCAGATCCTCCGCATGACGGCGGAGCAAGGCGGCAGTGTCGGTCCCGGACGCAACCGTAACCTGCGCATCCAGCGAGTTGCCGATGGCGCGCGTCTGGCGCACCTCCTCGAGCGACTTCGATACCACTTCCCGGATCTGCATGAGCTGGTCCCACTCGCGCAGCAACTCCTCGCGATCGTGGGCCGGTTTGTATTCCGGGAACAGCAGCGTGTGGACCGACTCCGCGTGGGACCCGGGCCGCCGCCCCTGGTGCATCGACTGATACACTTCCTCGGCCGTGAACGGGAGAATCGGAGCCATGAGACGCGTGATGGTATCCAGGATATGCCAGAGCGCGGTCTGGGCCGAGCGCCGCGCGAGAGAGTGGGTGGCGGATGTATACAGCCGGTCTTTGAGGATATCGAGATAGAACGCGGACATATCGACCGTGCAGAAGCTGTACAGGGCCGTATACGCCTGCTGAAACTGGTATTCCTCGTATCCCTTGACGCACTTCCGGATGAGGCGGGCGGTCTTCGCCAGTGCCCACCGATCGATCTCCAGCATCTCCTCGTAGGGGACGCCGTCCCGGGTGGGATCGAACAGCGGGCGCGCCTTGTCCAGCTGGTTACTCAGGTTGCCCAGCATGAAACGGCACGTGTTGCGGATCTTGCGGTACGCCTCGCCGAGCCGGTCGAGCAGCTCGTCGAAGATCCGCACATCGTCGACATAGCTCACCGAACTGATCAGCAGCCGCGCGATCTCGGCACCCCGTTTGTCCACCAGTTCGTTCGGGTCGATACCGATCCCCTTGGACTTGGACATGGCGCGGCCCAACTCGTCCAGCATCCATCCGTGCGTGATCGACGCCTTATAGGGGGAGGTCCCGCAAAGGGCGACGCCGATCAGAAGGGAGCTCTGGAACCAGCCGCGGTACTGGTCGCCTCCCTCGATGTACAGGTCGGCGGGCCATGGCAGGTCCGGACGCTTGCCGAGCGCCGCGAGGTGGCTGCTGCCCGAATCAAACCACACGTCGAGGATGTCGAATTCCTTCCGGAAATCGCTGCCGCCGCATTTCCCGCACGCCGTCGCGGCCGGGAGCAGGTCCTTCGATTCCCGCGCGTACCATGCGTCGGCCCCTTCGGCGTCGAAAACCGAGGCGACATGGTCGATGATCTTCCGGTCCAGAAGCGTCTCGCCACAGGTCGCGCAGTAGAAGGCGACAATCGGTACGCCCCAGTCGCGCTGCCGCGAGATGCACCAGTCGGGGCGGTCGCGGACCATATTGCCGATACGCTCCTCGCCCCAGGAAGGGATCCACCGGACTTGCCGGATCGTGTCGAGGACCTTCTGACGGTAGCCGGCGTGATCGAGCGAGATGAACCACTGGGGAGTGGCGCGAAATACGATCGGGTTGTGGCAACGCCAGCAGTGCGGGTAGGTGTGGGCAAAGTTCTCGAAATGGAGCAGGGCGCCGATGTCCCTGAGGTGCTCCACGATCAGCGGGTTTGCCTCAAACACCTGTATCCCGCCGAAACGCGCGACGTCCGGGGTGAACTGGGCCTTGTCGTCGAGCGGGCAGAGGATCTCGAGCCCATACTTGGCACCCGTGACATAGTCGTCGTATCCATGCCCGGGCGCAGTATGGACGGCACCCGTTCCCGCTTCGAGCGTGACATAGTCGGCCAGCACAAGCAGCGATGCACGGTCGATGAAAGGGTGGCGGGCCTTTTTCAGGTCCAGCACCTTGCCGCGGAAGCGGGCGACCTCGGCCGGCGCGTCCCACCCTAGCTTTGCGGCCACGGTGTTGAGCAGTTCGCTGGCGACGATGTACCCCTTGCCCTGGACCCGCACTGCCGAATATTCGTAGTCGGGGTGGAACGCGATCGCGAGATTCGCCGGGAGCGTCCACGGCGTCGTCGTCCAGATCACTACGGACCAATCCTGCCCGGCGAGGGCGGGGTTGACGCCCGAGAGATCCGACTCGACCGGGAAAGCCACGTAGACCGAGGGGCTCGTGTGGTCCTCGTATTCGACCTCCGCCTCGGCTAGGGCAGTTCCGCACGAATAGCACCAATGCACCGGCTTCAGCCCCTTGTAGACCAGCCCTTTTTCCACAAAACTGCCGAACGCACGCGCGATGTCGGCCTCATAGCCGTAGCTCATCGTCGTGTACGGTTTCGACCACTCGCCGAAGACCTCCAGGCGTTTGAAACCGTTGCGCTGCACATCGATGTACTTTTCGGCGTACTTACGGCACTCGCGGCGGATCGCGACCTTGCTCATGCTCGCCTTCTTCGGCCCGAGCGCCTGATCCACGCGAATTTCGATCGGCAGCCCGTGGCAGTCCCAGCCCGGGACGTAGGGGGCGTCGAAAGCCATCATGCTGCGGGACTTGACGATGATGTCCTTGAGGATCTTGTTTGTGGCGGTGCCCATGTGGATCGCGCCGTTGGCATAGGGGGGGCCGTCATGCAGCACGTACGACGGACTCCCCGAGCGGGCCGCCCGGATCTTGCCGTACACGTCGATGGATTCCCAGTACTTCAGCATCTCGGGTTCGCGCTGAGGCAGGTTGGCCTTCATGGGGAAGGAGGTCTTCGGCAGGTTCAGGGTGTTCTTCAGATCGAGGGCCACGGTGTCTCCAGAAGGAAAACTGTTATGATACAAAAAAGCGCCGGCGAATTACACGAATATGGAAGCAAGCGGGTGCGCGACGCTGTCCGGTTCTGCCGCCGCGAGCTCGGGATATGGGAGCCGGGAGTGTCGGAAGCCTGAAGTCGGAAGTCGGGAGCCGGAAGCCAGACTGGCTTATGAAGGGCGTCGAGTTGCCAGTTTTAATCACGATCGGGATCGAAACCGAACCGTGATTTCAAAAGCGATTGTGCATCCCTGAAGCGCTTGAAGTGGCTCCGATGGCCTGAAAGGCCACAGTGGAGGTCTCAGGCTGCGGCTCTGGCTCCCGGCTTCCATTTTGTGCAGCAGCCCTGGGTTCAGTAGAGCCTGAAAGAGACCTCGATATTGGCCTGCACGTCGACGGGCTGGCCGTTGAGGGTTCCGGGCTTGAAGCGCCATTTCGTGGCGATGGTGTTGATCGCGGACTCATCCAGGCCGTAACCCAGACCGCGAATCACCTTGAAGCTGTCCACCGAACCATCTTTGCGGATGATCGCCTGGAGCAGCACGAGCCCCTCCACCCGCGCTTTGCGGGCATCCTCCGTATACAGTGGAAGAGGCTGGAAGATCACGGTCGGAGCCTTTACTCCCCCACCGACGCCATAAACACCATCACCCGGCCCGCCCGGACCGTTGCCGACCCCGGGGCCGCGGCTGTTGCCGCCGAGCCCGCCCGTGCCCGGTGGTGCGTTTATGTCCCCGATGCTCAACTCGTTTCCGATCTGTGCGACGATTTGCGGGGCCGGGTCGGGGACCGTCTGGTAAAGGGGCTCGGGGTCATCGGGGGTCGGATCGGGAAAAGGCAGGGGTTGCGGCTTCGGCTTGGGCACTTCCAGTTTCTTCGGAGCGGTTTTCGGCTGGCCGCCTCCTGCCATCGAGGGTGGGCCGGCCAGATTGCGCAGGGTAATCAACTGCTTGTTGTCGGGGATGAAAACGCCGGTGGAGGAAGCGAACCTGATCAGGAAGAGCAGGATGTGAAAAACCAGTGCGATGAACATCGCCACGCGCAGCGCCCGCTTGTCGTCGGGGTCGTCCGCATCAAGATAGATGTTGTACGGGTCTATCAGGCGCGGTCCCAGCGCGTACGGCCGCAGCCCGAAAAACTTCATAAACCTGTCCGAGAATCTCTCCCAGCCTTCCCTCAAGCTCATAGTCTCAAATATAAGGGTCCGAACCGTCAGGATCAAGCTGACCCTGCTGTCTACTAGACGCTTGCCGCCCGCAATGGTTTCACCATATTTTCAGGATTTCGCGCGATTGGCAAGCCGTTTCGCCGGGCGCCGGGCAAATCTGCATCTCTAAGTGAAGAAAACAACTTGCTGTTCGCATCTATCCCTCTGTGCTAGGATTCGAGGCACTTGCGGGCGGGGCGGCGGAAGAACACTGCCCGGGTGCGCGCCGTTCGGGATTGCGGCGGACGCGGCGCCTGAGACCTGCCAGCGAAACGGGGCGGTGTCATTTCTCTTCAACCAGCCGAAGGAGAAGGTTTATGGCAGACGTGAAAAGCTCAGGAGGCGGCGGACTCCGCTACAGGCCCTATGTCCCGCCCGAAACCACCATGACGGAATTCAGCGGGCTGGCCCTCCTCTACGGCCTCGTCATGTCGGTCATCCTCGGCGCCGCGAATGCCTACCTGGGGCTGAAGGCGGGCATGACCATCGCCGCGACATACCCGGCCGCCGTCATCAGCATGGCCCTGCTGCGCATAACGCAAGGGAAGCATTCTCGAGGAGAACATCGCGCGCACCATCGGCTCGATCGGCGAATCGGTCGCGGCCGGCGCGATTTTCACGATCCCCGCCTTCATCATATCGGGGGTCTGGAACAACCTCGAGAGAGCACTACTGGGAAGCCACCGCGATCATGATGGTCGGCGGCGTCATGGGCGTCCTGTTCGTGACGATGCTGCGGCGCGTCATGGTGGAGGACGTCGAGCTTCCCTACCCGGAGTCGGTCGCCGCCGGCGAGATCCACAAGGCCGGCAGGGCAGGCGGGACCGGCGCGCTCTACCTGGTCATGGCCGGCGTGATCGGCGCTTGCATCCAGGGCCTGAAGCAGATGAACCTGTTCGCCTCGTCCTGGGAAAAGTTCGTCGCCTTCAGGAAAGGCGGCGTCGTCCTTGGCCGCGGCGGGGCGACCCTGCCAGGCAGCGGCGGCATCGTGCTGTCGAGCCCCGGGGTGAGCCCGGCCTACATCGGGGTCGGCTACATCATCGGGCCCCGGCTCGCCTCGCTGAACTTCGCGGGCGGCCTGCTGGCGTGGGGGCTGTTCGTGCCGCTGCTCCTTTATCTCCTCGGCCCGACCCTGGACCTGACCGCGACGGGCGGCGAGACCGAAGCGTCCTGGCTGGCCCAGGCGACCACGCTGTGGCGCTACATCGTGCGCCCGATCGCGATCGGCGGCATGCTGATGAGCGCCGTCTACACCCTCTGGCGGATGAGGAAGAACCTCACGGGCGGGATGAAGCGCTCGATCTCCGACGTGCGCAAGGCCGCCACGGGCGAGCGCCCAGATCGGCCGCACCGAGCAGGACCTGAGCTTTCGAACGGTCCTGATCGGCATCGGCATCGCCGCCGTCTGCACCTTCTTCCTCTACAACTACTTCAGCGGGAACGTCGGGGCGGCGCTCGTCCGCCACCGTGGTGATGATCGTCGCCGGCTTCTTCTTCGCGGCGGTCTCCGCCTACCTGGTCGGGATGATCGGCTCGAGCAACAACCCGATCAGCGGCCTCACGCTCTCGACCGTGATCGTCGCCGCCGCTCCTCATGGTCGCGCTCGGCCAGACCGGCACGGCCGGCATCGCCGCGGTGCTCGGCGTCGCCGGCGTGATCTGCGTCTCGGCGGCGGTCGCCGGCGAAATGCTGCAGGACCTCAAGGTCGGGCACATCCTCGGCGGCACCCCCTGGAAGATGCAGGTCGGCGATCTGATCGGCATCGTCGTCGCGTCGGCGGCGATGTTCTTCCCGATCCTGGTCCTCCACCAGGGGGACATCAAGGCCGGCGGCACGGGACTGGGCGGAGCGAACCTGCCGGCCCCGCAGGCCAGCCTCATGGCGCTCGTGTCCCAGGGCATCGTCGGCGGCGAGATGGCGTGGCCGCTGATCGGCGTCGGCATCCTGATGGCCGTCGGCTTCATCCTCGTGCAGGTGCGCAGCCCGATGCTCGTCTGCGTCGGGATGTATCTGCCGCTCGAAACCACCTTCGCCATCTTCGTCGGCGGCGTGATCCGAGGCGTGGTGGACAAGATGGCGGACGCAAGGCAGTTCAACGCCGCGCAGAAAGTCAGGGTGGAGAACAACGGAGTGCTCATGCGCCGCCGGGTTGATTGCCGGCGAAGCCCTGGTCGGGCTTGTATTCGCGGCGATGTACTTCTACGAGATCCCGGTCCACAGCTTCTTCGAGCACCCGTCCTTCATCGGCAGCCTCTTCGTGTTCGCAATCGTCGCTTTCGTGTTGATCGCCACACCGCTGCGCAACGCCGGCAGCCCCGACGAAGCGGCGCCGCCAAGCGCGATGGCCTGAGCCTATACAGGTACGATGAACCGAACCACAAGCGAGCCTCTCAATCTGCTGGACCTCAGGCCCGGCAGGAACGTGGCGTGGGAGGATGGCCAGGGCGCGGCCGTGGTGCTCCTGGTCCCGAAATTCAGGGCGCCGTTCCTGCGCAAATGGCTCATCCCGCTGCTGCCGAGCCCGGCGTTCCGGGTCAAACTGGACGAATTCGGCAGTTTCGTTTGGCGGCGCTGCGACGGGGCTACCCCCGTATCCGCCATAGCCGAGCAACTCCGAGAGAGGTTCGGCCCCGGGGTCGAACCTCTCTACGAACGCATCGAGGTGTTCCTCAGAAGGCTGCAACGGGACGAATTCATCACTTTCACTTGTCTTCACTCATGAGGATGCGGCCGTGCCCAACCCAATCGAAGGCCTGAAACCGGAAATCGTGTGGAAGTACTTCGCCCAGATCGCCCGCATCCCGCGCGGGTCCAAGAACGAGGCGGCGATCTCCAAATACCTGGTCAAGACCGCGCGCAGCCTCGGGCTGGAGGCCTCGGCCGACCCCGTGGGGAACGTCATCGTCCGGAAACCCGCCTCTGCCGGCCGCGACGGCGTGCGCGCCATCTGCCTCCAGTGCCATATGGATATGGTGTGCGAGAAGAACAAGGAAAAGACGCACGATTTCGAGAAGGACCCAATAGAAATCGTGCGCCGCGAAAACCTGCTCTGCGCAAACGGGACCACCCTGGGAGCGGATAACGGCATCGGGGTCGCCGCGAATCTCGCCCTCATGGAGGACAAGACCCTCGAGCACGGCCCGCTCGAGTTCCTGTTTACCGTCGACGAGGAGACCGGGCTGACCGGGGCGAACAACCTGCTGCCGGGTTTCGTCCGCAGCCATACGCTCATTAACCTCGATTCGGAGGAGGAGGGTTCGCTCTTCGTCGGCTGCTCCGGGGGCAAGGATACCAAGGCCCGCTGGTCGGTCGCGTTCGAACCGGCCCCCCCGCGACATGCGGCGGCGCACATTACCGTCCGTGGCCTTCGCGGCGGGCATTCGGGTCTGGAGATCGACAAGGGCCGAGGCAATGCCATCAAGATACTGACCCGTGTGCTGGTGGGCCTTTCCGAACTCGGGTGCCGCCTCTGTAGCCTGTCCGGCGGAAACAAGCACAACGCCATTCCCCGGGAAAGCGAGGCGACAATCCTGATACCCGGCAGGAACATGGAAGCCGCCCGCACAGCCGTCGAGCATCTCCAAGGGGTCCTCAAGGCCGAGGTGACCACGGTCGATCCCGACCTCGCCGTGTCGTTCGAGAAACTCGCGGGCGCGCGCAGGGGCAAGGTCATCGGCAGGGCACCGCAGAGGAAGATCCTTCAGGCCCTGACAGCCGTACCCCACGGGGTCGTCAAAATGAGCGCCGACTTGCCGGGGTTGGTCGAAACCTCGACGAACCTGGCCGTCGTCGCGACGGGCAGGAAGGAGCTGCTGGCCGTCACGAGCCAGCGGAGTTCCGTCCCATCCGAACTGGACGACGTCGCGCACGTCGTCAAGACCGTATTCGAAATGGCCGGATCCGAAGTCGCCGTCGGAGACGGTTATCCGGGATGGAAGCCGAATATGGAATCGGAAATCCTGCAGATTGCGCGGCGCACGTACCAGGAACTGTTCGGGAAAGAACCCGAGGTGCGCGCGATCCACGCCGGGCTGGAGTGCGGCATCATCGGTGAGAAGTACCCGGGGATGGACATGGTCTCGTTCGGCCCGACCCTCGAAGGCGTGCACTCGCCCGACGAACGAATCCACATAGACACCGTCGACCGCTTCTGGACCTTCCTCACAGCCATGCTTCGCAACGCGTAGGGCCACAACCAACGTGCGAGTGGTCGAGTGCGGTGGCTCGACGCCGGTTTGGGGTCGGCGCCCAGGCGCCGACCCTTCGCAGCTGCGTGCCGGTCCAGCCAAACCCAGACAGCGGTGCCAAGGCACCGCACTCCACACGCCCCCACTCACAGAACCAGAAAACAGCACCAGAAAACCGCCGCAAAAGCTCGACGAGGCTTTGACAATGATGCACTAAGATTTTATATAAGATTCATGCTAAGGAAAGTGACAGGAGGCAAGCGATGAGATTGGTACCGTATGTTCGCAGGGACATCGGATCCAGACTGGATCCGTCGAGAGTATTTGAGGAGTTTATCGAGGACTTTCTCGCCCCGGTGTCGGCGTCTTCGCCCTCGGGGAGCCGCTGGACGCCGCCAGTCGATGTCCTCGAAAAAGAGGGCGACCTGATTCTCAGGGTGGAACTGCCTGGGCTGGAGGAGAAGGATATCGATTTAAAGCTCGAAGGCAACGTCCTCACGCTGAAGGGCGAGCGTCAGCTGGAAGACCGGGAGAACGGGGACAACTACCAGAGGATTGAGAGCTTCCACGGTTCGTTTTCCCGCTCATTCACGCTGCCGGAGACCGCCGATCGCGACAAGATCAGTGCGGATTACAAAAACGGCATCCTGACGGTGAAGATCCCGCAGCGGCCGGAGGTCAAGCCACGCGAAATCCAGGTCACCGTGCAATGATCCGGCTTTACCATGGGATGACGCGCCGCTGAGATGCACAATGATCCATCGATGTGTCTCGCCCGCTGGGGCCGGATGGAGGGAAGAGGGGCTCCCTGCCCAGGCAAGGAGCCCTTGGTATTGAGGTGAGGTTATGAGATTGGACAAGCTGACCGTCAGGGGGCAGGAAGCGCTGCAGTCGGCTCAGGCGCTGGCGGAAAAACACGAGCACGGGCAGCTCGAGCCCGAACACCTGCTCGACACGCTGGTCCGGCAGGAAGACGGCATCGCTCCTTCCCTGTTGAAGAAAATCGGCGAGTCTCCCGAAGCACTCGGGGGCGAACTGGAACGGTATTTCGCCTCTCAGTCCAGGGTCCATGGAGGGCAGCTGACGATCTCGAACCGTCTCGATGCGCTTCTGCGGCAGGCTCAGAAGGAGGCGGACCAATTCAAGGACGACTATGTCTCGACGGAGCACCTCCTGCTGGCACTGTCCGCTGATGACGGGTTTGCCGGACGCCTGTTGCGCAGCCACGGCGCGGACCGTGCTGCCATCCTGAAGGTGCTGGTCTCGATCCGAGGGAACCAGCGGGTGTCGGACCCGAACGCCGAGGACAAGTACCAGGCCCTGAAGCGCTACGCCCGCGATCTGACCGACCTCGCCCGCAGAGGGAAGCTCGACCCGGTCATCGGCCGCGACGACGAGATCCGGCGCGTGATCCAAGTCCTCTCCCGGCGTACGAAAAACAACCCGGTGCTCATCGGCGAGCCCGGTGTGGGCAAGACGGCCATTGTCGAAGGTCTCGCTCAGCGCATCGTCGCAGGCGACGTGCCCGAATCCCTCAAGAAGAAGCAGATGGTGGGCCTGGACCTGGGGGCCATGCTGGCCGGGGCGAAATATCGCGGGGAGTTCGAGGATCGCCTCAAGGCCGTGTTGCGGGAAATCGAGGAGAGCGCCGGCTCGGTCGTCTGCTTCATCGACGAGCTGCACACGCTGGTTGGAGCCGGGGCCGCCGAAGGGGCGATCGACGCCTCGAACATGCTGAAACCGGCGCTGGCCCGGGGTGAATTGCGCTGCATCGGGGCCACGACGTTGAACGAGTACAAGAAGTACATCGAAAAGGATGCGGCCCTGGAACGGCGGTTCCAGCCCGTGTTCGTCGGCGAGCCTTCGGTCGAGGACACGATTGCGATCCTGCGCGGTCTCAAGGAAAAGTACGAGGTGCACCATGGCGTGCGGATCACGGATTCGGCGCTCGTCGCGGCGGCCGTCCTGTCGCATCGCTACATTGCGGACCGTTTTCTGCCCGACAAGGCCGTCGACCTGGTCGATGAGGCCGCTTCGCGGCTGCGGATCGAAATCGACAGCATGCCTGTGGAAATCGACGAGGTGGAGAGGAAGATCACGCAGCTCGAGATCGAGCGCCAGGCGCTGGCGAAGGAGAAGGACAAAACGGCGCTGGAGCGGCTCGATGCGCTGAAGGCAGAGCTTACGGAACTGCGCGAAAAGAGCGCGGGAATGAAGATCCACTGGCAGCAGGAACGGGAAATCATCTCTTCGATCCGGTCCTTGAAGGAACAAATCGAGCACGTCAAGGCCGAGGAGCAAAACGCGGAGCGGGCGGGCGACCTGGGACGCGCGGCCGAGTTGCGCTACGGTACGCTCGTCCAGCTGGAAAAGGAGCTGTCGCAACAAAACAGCCGCCTTGTCGACCTGCAATCCGGGCGGAAGTTCCTCAAGGAGGAAGTCGACGAGGAGGACATCGCCGAGGTCGTCGCCAAGTGGACCGGGATCCCGGTCAGCCGGATGCTCGAAGGAGAGGTGCAGAAACTGATCCACATGGAGGAGAGGCTGCGCGAGCGTGTGGTCGGTCAGGACGCAGCCCTGGAGGCCGTCTCGAACGCCATACGCCGCGCCCGCGCCGGCCTGCAGGACCTGAGGCGACCGATGGGCTCTTTTATCTTCCTGGGTCCCACGGGTGTCGGCAAAACCGAACTGGCGCGCGCCCTGGCGGAGTTCCTGTTCGACGACGAGCGCGCGATGGTGCGCATCGACATGTCCGAGTACATGGAGAAGCACTCGGTGGCCCGCCTGATCGGCGCGCCTCCGGGCTATGTCGGTTACGAGGAAGGGGGTTACCTCACCGAGTCGATCCGACGAAGGCCCTATGCGGTGATCCTCTTCGACGAGATCGAAAAGGCGCATCCGGATGTGTTCAACATCCTGCTCCAGATCCTCGACGACGGGCGGCTGACCGACGGCAAAGGGCGGACCGTCGATTTCAAGAACACGGTCATCATCATGACCTCCAATATCGGGGGGCAGTGGATCAGCGAGGCCGCGGACCTGGACTCGGCTCTGCCGCAGGTTATGGAAACGCTGCGGGGCACGTTCCGCCCCGAGTTCCTGAACCGCGTCGACGACGTGATCGTCTTCCGTCGCCTGACGCCGGAATTGCTCGATGGCATCGTCAGGCTCCAGACTCTTGGCGTTAAACAAGATCCTGGCGCGGAAGGGTCTAAGGCTCGAGGTCAGCCCGGAGGCGGTGCGAGAACTGGCGCGCGAGGGATTCGATCCGGTTTATGGCGCGCGGCCGCTGAAGCGCCTTATCCAGAAGAAGATCCAGGACCGGATCGCTCTCATGCTGCTCGGCGGCGAGGTGGTCTCAGGGGATGCGTTGCGCCTGGACGTCGATGGCGGGACCGGGAACTTTGTCTTTACACCGGGTCCGAAGGTGGAGGCCTAAAACGGCCGGTACGGACCGGCGATGTGGTAAAATTGCGCTGGAGGTTCACAGAGCTTTGGTAAACAACATCAAGACGGTGCTTCTGCTTGGCCTGATGACAGGGCTCATCCTGTTTATCGGGAGTTTCTGGGGGCAAAACGGGCTCACGATCGCGCTGGTTATGTCGGTCCTGATGAATTTCGGCAGCTACTTTTTCTCCGACAAGATCGCGCTTTCGATGTACAAGGCCAAGCCCGTGGGCCGTGACCAGGTCCCGCGCCTTTACAGCATCGTCGAGTACCTCTGCAGCCGGTACAACATGCCGATGCCGAAACTGTACGTGATCCCTTCGGAGTCCCCGAACGCCTTCGCGACCGGCCGCAACCCGGAGCACGCGTCGGTGGCGGTTACGGAAGGGGCCATGCGGCTGCTGGACGAGAACGAACTCCAAGGTGTCCTCGCCCACGAAATTGCCCACGTCAGGAACCGCGATATCCTGATCAGCAGCATCGCGGCAACTCTGGCGGGCGTGATTATGTGGGTGGCGAACATGGCGCGTTTTGCGGCCTTCTTCGGCGGCGGCCGCGACCGGGAGAACGGTGGCGGCGCACTCGCCGGCCTCGTCACGATAATTGTCGCGCCGATAGCGGCGATGATGATACAGATGTGGATCTCCCGCACGCGCGAGTACCAGGCCGACGCGAGCGGCGCCGAAGTCGTCGGCAGCGGTCAGGGCCTCGCCTCGGCGCTACGCAAGCTCGATGCGTACTCGAAGCGGCTGCCGCTGGACGCTTCACCGAGCACGGCACACATGTTCATCGTTCATCCGTTTTCCGGCAGCGCCCTGCTTAATCTCTTCAGCACGCACCCGCCGATTCAGAAGCGCATCGAACGGCTCGTGGGACAAAATCGTTAACTCGAGCGCAGCACCAGCCCGAAGGCGAGGACTCGGCGCTGCCGCTGTGTCGACATGGGTGGGGGATGGACTTCAAGAAAATACCGATCAACGGCGATCCGCCGAGTGAATTCCAGATCATCGACAAGAGGCACTTCTCGGACGCGGAGGGCAGCGCCACGGGCACACCGGTCGAAGACAGGCCGCGCTATCCCAGCTTCGTCGAGGAGTTGATGGGCAAGGTCTCCGAAATGGAGAAGCGCTTCGAACAGAAGAAAGCCGAGATGCAAGCGGAAGTGGCCCGCACCAAGGCTCGGCTCGAGTCCGACTATCAACGGCGGGTCCAGTTCGAGAGACAAACCCTGCTGCTCCCGTTTCTCGAGGTGCTGGACAACCTCGAGCGCGCGCTCGAGTCCGCGGCCGGCGGCGGTAACTGCGACCGGCTGCTCGAGGGGATCCACATGACCCGTGCGCTCTTCCGGGCGAAGCTCCTGGCGCAGGGCATCGATGCGGTTCCGGTGCTCGACCGTCCTTTCGACCCCAACGTCTCGGAGGCTATCGGCACCATTCCCGTGCCCGACGAGGCGCGCGACGGCCTGGTTCTCGAGGAGGTCAAACGCGGCTACAGGCTGGGAGAACAGCTCGTGCGCCCGGCGCAGGTGCGGGTCGGACGTTACTCGCCCGCGGCCACCGAATAGCCTTTCACCGCTCCGGCAACAACCACGTTTTTTCCCCGTGGTAAACCAGCAGCCGCGTCCCGGGCGTCTTCAGCACCGCAAGATCCGGAAGGCCATCGAGAATGGATCGAAGTTCGGGGGAATCCGCCGCGACTTCGATGACCGGAGCCTCTGGGTTTTGGCTGCACCTCCGGTCTACCCAGTATGCCCCCACACGGTAAAAACTGATTTCGCCGACGGTCTGGAGAGGGTAAGGAATCGAGGCGGGACCAGCTGCCGCAAGACTGCGGACCGCATCGGCCGCCGATTGTCCGGCAACCTGTCGCAACGCGACGGAACGGGCCGGAGTGGGAGCAGATCGCGGCGCTTCCGCCGTGGCCAGCCGCGCGACCCTCTGCACCTCCATCTCCTCGGAAACCGCCGCATCTCTGCGGACTCGTTCCGGGCCGGCCGTCGGCAAAGGCGGCCCGGTAGGAGCGCTGACCCCGCCAATGGTGCCCGCCATCGTCGCAGCATCCATGGCACCCGCAGGCGCGGCGGGCTGCTGCGGTTTCCCCTCGGCAGGCCTGTCCCCCTTCGATTCAGAGCCAAGGGCGGCCTGCGCGGCCAGGTCCTTGACACGGGAATCGTTGGACGGTTGCGTTTGTTTCGCGGCCTCGCCGGGCAACGCAGCCCGGTTCTGCCCGGTGGAAAGGCGAGCGCTCAGCGTCTCCGGAACCTGCACGGGCACAGGCGGCTTGGGCGCCGCGGGCGCCTGGGCCGAAGGGAAGCGCTCCTGTTTTGACGGTTGCTCTGCCCCGGTTCTAAAAAGAACGACCGCCGCGACGAGCGCCACCACCGCCAGGGCAGCCGTGGCGAATGCGGGACGGAACAGCCAATGCCACGGCATGCCTCGCGGCGCCGAACTTGCCGGCGTGACGATGGGGTCCGCGGGAGCGCCAAAGCCCATGGCCAGACCGAGCAATTCCCGACAGGCTGGACAAGTGGACGCGTGTTCCTCGAAGACGGACTTCTGCTCACGGCCCAGGGTGGAATCGAGATACGCGGCAATCGTGTTGTCGTCCGGACAGCCCGTCGGCGGCCTGTCCGACACCCTCGTCCATGCCCTGCGCAACGCGCCCCGTATATCCCGATCAGTCACAATACCCTCTACGTTAAGACGGTCAGACTGCCTCGTCTTGCACTATTTCCCTCGGGGGTCGCCGCCCGGCCCGGCATCGGAAGCGCAAACGGCGCCCGGGGAGCTCAGGGCTTCCTGAATCCGGAGCCCGCCCGGGTCCTGCGCGGCAATCTCCCACAGCGCATCTACTTCCCTCGGGCTCAGGCCGTGCCGCACCCTGAACTCACGCTCCACGCGCCTGCGTAAGCCCTGCCGCAGACCCTCCATCCAGCGCGAGGCCGTCGATTCGTGGACTCCGAACTGGGCGGCAATGCGGTGCAGCGGCACGTTCTCAACATAATAGAGACCGAGCAGGAGCCGGTCACGCGCGGGCAGCCCCCGGATCTCGGCTGCCAGCAGCTCCGACAAGATGACTCCCCAGCGTTCATCCAGGCGCTGTCCGGCATCGGCGGGGACCGTCAGCCCGATGCGCGGGTCGTCTGCACGTCCGTCCTCCGCAATCTCCTCAAGGGAAACCTGTTTGCGTCCCTGCCTGAAGCGGTCGATGGCCGCACGCGCCACCGCCACCCGCAGCCAGGCCATCAGGGAGCCGCGCCCGTCATACCCCGTCAGTTTCCTGCTGTCGGCCATGAGGCTGCTCACGACTTCCTGCGCCAGATCCTCGGCTTGGTCCGGATTGCGGCAAGCCTGCAAGGCGAAGTGCTTGAGCGACGGGAGACACTCGTTGGCGAAGCGATCCCAGGCGACGTGGTTGCCGCGGGCGCACGCGATAGCCAGGAACAGGTCTTCTTCATGAATCCCGGAGGCCTCTCGCGTGACCTCCTGCAGCCGCGTTGCGTAGTCTGCCAGAGGCAGCTCCACGCCGGGGTAGCGCTTCCGGCAGCGCTCAAATATGTGGTGAATGTCCTGGCCCATAATCCGACTCTATTGAACCACACCGCCGTCCCCTATACAAAGACTGGACGAAAAACTACCATGGACAGGGCCGTCCAATTCCAGTCCCGGTCCAGGGCAACGCGGCACGAACACGTTTCGGGAACGCTTGCCCCCTTGCCCCCTTGACCCCTTCGATTCATGGTAATATTAGCGGCTCAAACGTAAGGAAAGGAACTGCGGGTTCGATGCCACTTAAGGTCCTGACGAGGAACATGCATGTCCCCAACCTGCCGCAGATCGACGTCTACGCGTCGCTCGGGGGCTATGCGGGCCTGGCGCAAGCCCTGCGCGACTGCAAACCGGCCGACATCGTGGATATGGTCAAGAAATCCGGGTTGCGGGGACGCGGCGGCGCGGGCTTTCCCACGGGCGTGAAGTGGGGTTTCGTCCCGAGGAATTCGGGCAAACCGATCTACCTCTGTGTCAACGCGGACGAAAGCGAGCCCGGTACCTTCAAAGACCGTCTGATCATCGAGAAGGACCCCCACCAGCTGATCGAAGGGACGGCCATCGCCGCCTATGCGCTCGACTGCCACAAGGCCTTCATTTACATACGCGGCGAATTCGCGTACGGGGCGCGCGTGCTCGACAAAGCGGTGGCCGAGGCCTACGGAAAGGGGTTCCTGGGCCGCAACATACTGGGCTCCGGATTTGATCTTGATATTGTCGTGCACCGCGGGGCCGGAGCTTACATTTGCGGCGAAGAGACCGCTTTGCTGGAGTCGCTGGAAGGCAAACGCGGCCATCCCCGGCTGAAGCCCCCGTTCCCCGCGGTCGTGGGGCTGTACAAATGCCCTACCGTGATCAACAACGTCGAGACTCTGGCCAATGTCCCCCACATCGTCGTCAACGGGCCCGAGTGGTTTGCGTCAATCGGCGTGGAGCGGAACACCGGGACCCGGTTGTTTGGCGTCAGCGGACATGTGCAGCGGCGGGGAGTCTACGAACTCCCGATGGGGGTAACCCTCCGCGAGCTGATTTACGATCACTGCGGCGGCATCCGGGAGGGCCGAAGGTTGAAAGCGGTCGTGCCGGGCGGCTCCTCGGTGCCGGTGCTGCGGGCCGAAAGCGTGGATGTGCGGCTTGACTTCGACTCGGTGGCCAAGGCCGGGAGCATGCTCGGATCGGCCGGGGTCATCGTGATGGACGACTCGACGTGCATGGTGAAGGCAGTGCGGCGCATCACGAGGTTCTACGCCGAGGAGTCCTGCGGGCAATGCACCCAGTGCCGCGAGGGGACCGAGTGGCTGTATCAGATCCTCAGCCGGATCGAGGCCGGCACAGGCAAGCCCGGCGAACTCGAGGTATTACTCGACATCTGCACGAACATGAAGGGGCGCACGATCTGCCCGCTCTCGGACGCAGCGGCGATGCCGGTCGAGAGCTACATCCAGAGTTTTCGTGACGAATTCGAAGCCCACATCCGCGAACACCGCTGTGTCATGAGGCCGGCCGAATAGGATGCGGAGTGCGGGTGGCTCCAGGGCTCGACGCCGGTCAGGCCAACCCTGCCGATGCGGCGGACCCTGGAGTGCGGTGCCGACAACGTTCAGGCCGAGGCACCGCACTTCCAAAGCTCCGTCATAGCGGCGCTACTTCTTGCGGCTGATCACCACAAGCAGGGACTTCGCGTTGCTCACGTGCCCTTCGTCCTTGCCGAGTTCCACGTACTTGTTCAGCATCTCCTGGGCGCGCTTGTAGTCCTTCTTCTCGTAGAAAAGGAGGGCCCCCAGTTCGTAGTAAGCTTCGGCGTTTTGCGGGTTGATCTTCATCGCCCGTTCGAAAGCCAGCATCGCGACCTCGGCATTGCCGGCCTTGTTCTGAGCCATCCCCATGTTGAACATCAGCTTGTCGGCCGGATCGGACCCTGCGGTGCGCGGGTCCGCATACAGGTTCAGGGCCTCGTCGTACTTCTTTTCGTTCATGTAGTACTGGGCGAGCGCCTTGCGGTAGGTCGGATCGTCGGGGGAAATCTCGATGGCCTTGTTGAATGCCTTGATGGCCTCTTCGTGGTTTTTAAGCTGCGCGTAGGATCTCCCGACCTGCGCCCAGATGCCGGATTGCCTGGCTTCGGGGACCAATCCGCGGGCTTCTTCGTACTTCTTCAGCGCGCCGGCGTAGTCGCCGCTCTTATAGAGTTGGTCTCCGGCTTCGAGGATGCCACGGGCCTGGTTCAGCGACTCGTTCAGCTTGAAGTCGGCGACGCGCTTTTTCATGTCCAGAAAGGCGGTTTCCGCCGGCTTGATCTTGAGGGCCTTATCTATCGTCTCGCCGGCCTCGTCATACTTCTTCGCATTCGCCTGCGCCAGGGAGAGGTTGTAATAGAGGTCCGGGTCGTCCGCGTCGATCTTGACGGCCTGCTGGTAGCTCGCGATCGCCTCGTCGAACTTCTTCTCCGCGAGGGCCTTATCGCCGGCATCGCGCAGCTTCAGGGCGGGGACCTTCGCCCGCACCTCTGCGATTCGCTTGCCCATCTCCGCGTACGGATTCGGACCCGTGGCATCAGCCTTTTGCGGCATTTCCGCCAGCGCGGCGGCGATCCCCGCCACTCTCTTCAATTCCTGTTCCGCCTCGTCCCATTTGCGTTCCTGGATCAGCGCAATGGCGAGGTTGAAGTGCGCGTCGGGGCTGGAGGGGTTGATTTCGAGCGACGCGCGGAGTTCTTTCACCGCCTCCCCCGACTTGCTGGCCCGCAACAACTCGACCGCACGCGTAAGCGCTTCAAATGCCTTCTGGTTGACCGCCGGGTCTTCGAAGTAGACCTTCTGCAGGGGATCGCCGGGCTGGAACTTGAGCGCCACGTTCTCGGTGGCGTCGCCCTTGAGCGAGACGAATTCGTATATTGCGGGCGCAAGTGCTTCTTTCCGACCAATCACCCGATAGACGCCGTCGTCCAGCTTGGTGAAGGCAGCCAGCCCTTTATTGTCGGATTTCTTGTCTTTCCACTTGCCGGTCTGCAGATGCTGGACTTTTACCTGAACGCCCTGGACAGGGGCGCCGGCCTGATCCGTGCACTGCACGTTCATGGTGCCATCGGCGAAGGCCGGAAGCGCCATCAGCAGAACCGCTAAAAAAATGGTCGATTTAGAAAACACATCAAACGAGAGAGGTCTCATAAATTTTGGTCTTCCAGTTCGGGTGATTATCTCGGTTCCGGGTCATGCTCCTCTTACGGTAATGGGGCCCGACGCCGCGAACTCCGGCGGGGCTGGCACAGTGATCCAGCATGGCCCCATGATATCCCACCCATTATAGCTCTATTGGCCCCCCATGCGATACCTACATCCCACGGTGGGGTCGCGGCGGCTCGACGGGGCCGCAGATCCTGCTCGGGTCGCGGGACATCCGGGCGGGGCCGCTTCCGCCCTCCATCGAAATCGTAAACAGCGCCCGGTTCGGTTATACTGAGGTTAAGCGGCGTTCCGCATCGTCAATGGACAAACAGCTCGGGCTTCTGATCGACGACATCTATCTGCTCCACGAGCCGGGCAGCCGGCATCCGGAATCGCCGGCGCGGCTGAGGGCCATTCAAGAGGCACTGGAGGCCTCCGGCGCGCTGGCTCGCTGGCGACGCATCGAGCCGCGCCCGGCACGGGTCGACGAACTCGAACTGATCCACCACCCGAGCCTGCTCGAGCACATCGAACGCGCCGCTCGGCGCGCGCCTGCTTATCTCGACCCCGACACCGTGGTTTCCAGCGACAGCTACCGCACCGCACTGTTTGCCGCAGGCGGGGTGCTGGAGTGCACCGAGGCGATCTGTTCGGGCGAACTGCGGCGCGCTTTCGCATTTGTGCGCCCCCCCGGCCACCATGCGGAACCGGACAAGGCGATGGGCTTCTGCCTGTTCAACAACGTCGCGCTCGCCGCCGCATATGCCCGGGTCGAACACAAAGTCGATCGTGTGGCGATCATCGATATCGACCTGCACCACGGCAACGGCACCCAGGCCTGCTTTTATGACGACCCCCACGTCTTATATGTCTCCTCGCATCAGTTCCCTTTCTATCCCGGGACCGGCAATTATCATGAAGTCGGGGTAAGGGAAGGCACCGGCTACACGGTGAATCTCCCTATGCCCCGGGGCTCGGGGGACGAATCGATGGTGCCGATCTATTCGCAAATCGTCGGCCCGATCCTCGAGCAGTACGGCCCCCAACTCGTCCTTGTTTCTGCCGGGTTCGATGCTCACTTCAAAGACCCTCTGGGCGGCCTCCGGGTAACTCCAGTCGGCTTCGGATCGGCGGCGGCCAGCCTGATCCTGGCCGCAGACGCGTGTTGCGCCGGAAAGATCTGCTTTGTGCTCGAAGGAGGGTACAACTGTGAGGCGCTGCAGACCTGCACGCGGGCGGTGATGGAACAAATGGAGGCCGAAAGGCCCGAAGTGTCCGGCCGGGTCCCGAACGGGGCATTCGCGCAGATCTACGAAAAGTCCCGCAGAGGCTTCGGTCACTTCTGGAAATTCTGAGCTGCAATCGGGCGCTGTTGTCCGGTCGGGCGCCGGAGATCAGGCGCGCCGTCGTGCTGCGGCCCGCCTGGCGGCCGAACGCAAATCGGCGCGAAAATTCTGCCGGATGGGGATAAGATATCCACATGATTCGTCCGCCGGCAGTTGCAGGTAAATTCTACCCTGCCGATCCCGCAGTCTTGCGCAGGTCTGTCGAGGAACTTGGGGCGCCTGCGCCCCAGCCTATAGACGCCACGTGTCTGGTCTCGCCCCATGCGGGGTACCAGTACTCGGGTGCAGTTGCGGGCGCCGTGTTCGGGGCGGTGCGGTTGCCCCGGTATTTCATCCTTCTGGGCCCGAACCACACGGGACTCGGGGTACCGCTCGGGGTGAGCCCTGCGAGCGCGTGGCGCACGCCTCTGGGTCACGCGTCGATCGACGCCGGCCTGAACGACCGTCTTCTCGAGGAAGTGCCGCTTCTGAGCCCGGACGACGCATGCCATGCCCTCGAGCACTCTCTCGAGGTCCAACTCCCGTTCCTGCAGGCAAGGGTGCCGGATCTCCGGATCGCGGCGGTCTGCATCGGAACTTCCGACTATGCGGCCCTTGAGTCGCTGGGACATGGATTGGCCCGAATTGTCCGCTCCTGGCCCGACCCGGTCCTGATCCTGTCGAGTTCGGACATGACGCACTACGAACCGGCCGAGCTGGCCAGGCGCAAGGACCGCCTGGCGATTGACCGAGTCCTGGCCGTCGACCCGGGCGGGCTCTACCGCACGGTGCGGGACCACGACATTTCCATGTGCGGCTTCGCGCCGACGGTCGCGGCCCTCATAGCGGCCCGTGACCTCGGGGCGGCGTCGGGCCGGCTGATCCGGTATGCGAATTCGGGAGAAGTCAGCGGCGACTTCCACCGGGTCGTGGGATACGCAGGCATGGTGGTTGCCGCGGGGCTTTGACCCGGCCGTTCAGGGAAGTTTCGCCTGGGGAGTGGCACCGGACAGGAGGGCGTGTCGTTTCAGCTGGTGTGCGTGGCAGACGGCCACGGCAAGGGCATCGGCGGCGTCTGTAGCCGGAGTCTCGGGCAGCCGCAACAGCAACTGCACCATCGCCTGCACCTGCGACTTTTCAGCCCTCCCGTACCCGACGATCCCATTCTTGATTTCCAGCGGGGAGTACTCGTAGACGGGGATTTCGTGCTGCGCGCCCACGAGGAGCGCGATCCCCCGGGCATGGCCCAGCCGCAGAGCCGATTGTACGTTCACGGCGTGAAAAACCTCTTCGATGGCCAGCACATCGGCTTTGTGCTGGTCCAGGATGCGGGACAACTCGAGGTAGATCTTGAGCAGGCGTTCGGGAAGGGGCGGCGGGGTTGAGTTCGCACGGTGCCCCAGACGATGGCCTCGTGGCACGATCCGTCGCTTTCGATAATGCCGTAGCCGGTAGTTTCACTGCCGGGGTCGATACCCAGTATACGCATCGGACGCCCGTCAGGAGGCTTCCTGCAGCTCGGCCTCGTCGATGTCGAAGTTGGCCCAGACATTCTGGACGTCTTCGTGATCCTCGAGCGCTTCCATCAGCTTCAGCATGGTCTGGGCACTCTTGCCCTCGAGCTTGACATAATTCTGCGGAACCATCGAGATCTCGGCGGCGCCCGATCGGAATGCCGGCCGCTTCGAGCGCCGCTTTCACCGCATCGAAACTTTCGGGCGACGAGAAGATCTCGAAATTGTCTTCATCGTCCTTCATGTCGTCGGCGCCGGCCGTCAACGCCGTGTCGAGCAGCTTATCCTCGCTGACAGCGGACTTTTCGACGACGAAGTATCCCTTGCGGTCGAACATCCAGCCGACGCAGCCGGTTTCGCCGAGGTTTCCGCCGTTCTTGGACAGGATGTGCCGGATTTCCGCCACGGTGCGGTTGCGGTTGTCCGTCAGGACATGGACATAGAGCGCGACGCCGCCGGGCCCGTATCCCTCGTAGTTGACGTCCTCATAGGTAACCCCGGGGAGTTCGCCCGTGCCGCGCATGATGGCGCGCTTGATGTTGTCGGCCGGCATGTTGGCCGCCTTCGCGGTACTGACGGCGAGCCGCAGCCGTGGATTGGCATCGACGTCTCCGCCCCCGTTGCGGGCCGCAACAGTCATTTCCTTGATCAGGCGGGTGAAAATGCGCCCCCGCTTGGAATCGGCTGCCGCCTTCTTGTGTTTGATAGAATGCCATTTGGAATGACCTGACATAAAAGACTCCTTTTCGCAGAAATCCACTTATTTTAACATAGGCCGGCCTGACATCGAGTTATGGAGTGCCGGGCGTGAGGACTGCCCCGTCCCCGGTGAGCATCGACCGGTTCTTGTGGCAATCACCCGGAACGCTTGATCTCGAGGGCCTGTGCTGGCCGCCGCTGCCCATTTTCCACCGCTTCAACGTTCGGACCCGCGGCGGCGGAGGATGCGCATCGAGGCCGATTAGTCGTGAGAACTCGATGAACTTTCCGCGGGACGAACGGGAGCGCAGCATTTTACCTATTCGAGACAGGAATGCAAGGCACATGACCCACGAAGAAGTTATCGCCGTCTTCAAAGAGTCCGGAGCGCTGCTGGCAGGCCATTTCAAACTCACCTCCGGGCTGCACAGCAGCCAGTACCTTCAATGCGCTCTGGTCCTGCAGAACCCGAAGCACGCGGCGCGACTGGGGCAGGCCCTCGCCGAACGCCTGCTGGAGCTCGCGGGGCCTCCCGACCTCGTCCTGGCCCCGGCCCTGGGCGGGATCCTGGTCGCCCACGAGGTCGCGCGGGCCCTCGGGGTGCGCGGCCTGTTCGCCGAACGGGTTGAAGGCGTCCTGACCCTGCGCCGCGGCTTTTCGGTCAACGCAGGCGAACGCTGTTACGTCGTCGAGGATGTGGTGACCACGGGTGGGTCGACAAGGGAGACGATGGATGCGGCCCGCCGGCTGGGCGGCGTGGTGACGGCGGCCGGATCCCTGATCGACCGCAGCGGCGGCCGCAGCGATCTGGGAGTGCCGCGGGTCGCGTTGGCGACCATGGACATCCCGACGTATGCCCCCGAGATGTGCCCGCTGTGCCGGGCCGGCTCGGCAGCGGTGAAGCCGGGCAGCCGATGAAACCAACCCACACCTTGCGGCTGACGGTCGCCTTCGACGGCACCGGGTACTTCGGCTGGCAAATCCAGAAAAACCAGCCGACCGTGCAGGGGACTCTGGCCGAGTCGATCCGCCGCATCACGGGGGAGGCAGTGAAGTTGGTGGGGAGCGGCCGGACCGACGCCGGCACCCACGCACGGGGACTCGTCGCGAGCTTCACGACCTCGTCGTCCATCCCGCCGGCTTCCCTGACCCGGGCGCTTAACAGCGTCTTGCCGCCCGACATCCGCGTCCTGGCCGTGCGGCGTGCGAACGCGACGTTCGATGCGCGGCGCTCGGCGCGCCGCAAGACCTACCGGTATCAGATTTTTCGCGGACAGGTGCTGCCGCCGCATCTTGCCCGAGAGCATTTTCATTTTCCGTATCCGATCGATCTCGGAGCCATGGAAGCGGCGGCGCGCCTGTTCGTTGGCGAACACGATTTCGCGGCCTTCGCCGCGGCCCAGCGCAAAACGCCGGCGCACGCCACGGTCGCTGCGGCCCTCGACAGCCCGGAGCGCAGCACCGTGAGGCACATCTATCGTTGCGAACTCAAAAAGCGGGGGGCGCGACTGTTGCTCACGGTCGAGGGGAACGGTTTCCTGCAGCACATGGTGCGCAACATCGCGGGGACTTTGCTCGAGGTCGGCCGCGCGCGTCTGAACCTGGACCAGGTGCGCGGGCTTTTCCGGGATCGCGACCGCACGAAGGCGGGATTCGCGGCGCCGGCTCATGGTCTGGTGCTGGTCAAGGTCTCGTATTGACCTTTTCGCACTTTTTTTTGCTAGGATATCCCTTCAGTTGAAAGGCTGGGAAAACCCGGTGATGGACGACGCGAACGAGCTGGCAAAACCCGGCACCGCCGAGGCCCGGCTGGTGAAGAAAATCGAACGGGGCCGTCTGCCCAGGCATTTGGCGGTGATCATGGACGGCAACGGCCGGTGGGCGAAGCTGCGCAAACTGCCCCGCGTCGCCGGCCACCGCGCCGGGATCGAATCCGTCCGCGAAATCGTCGAGGTTTCGGCGCGTCTTGGCCTTCAGGTTCTGACCCTGTACGCCTTTTCCGTCGAAAACTGGAAAAGGCCCCGCTCCGAGGTCCGGACGCTGATGCGGCTGCTGAAGGAATACATCCGTCGCGAGTTGCACAACCTTCACCGGAACAATATCCGTTTCCGGGCAATCGGCCGCATCCAGGAGCTGGACGCTTCGGTGCGGCGGGAACTCGAGCACGCGATGCAGGTGACGGACGGCAACAGTGGCATGCTGCTGAACGTCGCGCTGAACTACAGCGGACGGACGGAGCTCGTCGATACCTTCAACCGGCTGATCGAGCAGCTCGGCTCCAACGGCGGTGGGGCCGTGGTAACCGAGGAGGCTGTTTCCGGGGCGCTGTACACGTCGGGGATCCCCGATCCCGATCTCCTGGTCCGCACCAGCGGGGAGATGAGGGTCAGCAACTTCCTGCTCTGGCAGATCGCGTATTCCGAGATCTACGTCACCCCCACGTACTGGCCCGATTTTCGACGCAGGGACCTGTTCGAGGCCCTGCTCGACTACCAGCGCAGGGACAGGCGCTACGGCGGCATCTGAGCCGCACGCTCCTTTGGATGGGAACCATGGTAAAGAGGGCGCTCTCGGCCCTGTTGCTTATCCCGGCCGTGCTGGCTTTTGTCGCCTACGCGCCTCCCCGCCTTTTTGTCGCGGGTCTCGCGGCGGTGGGAACGCTCTGCCTTTACGAGTATTTCCAGCTGGTCCGGGCGATGGGCCTGGTTGCCCGACCGTGGTTCGGCACGGTCGCCCTGTGGGTGCTGATGGCCGCCTTTCACGAGAAGTGGTTCCCTCCCGAGGCCGCAGCCGCCGCGGTCCTGATCGCGGCGTTTCTGGCCGTCATGTGGCGCCGGGATCCATTGCGCGAGAACGTTTTGAGCCTGATGGCGACGATGCTCGGCGTGTCTTACGTCGCGCTGTTTCTGTACGCGGCCGTTCCCGTGCGCTTCGATTTCGGGGAATCGTCGGGCCTGCAATGGATTATTGTCCTGCTTGCGGTGACCTGGGCGGCGGACACCGCTGCGTTCCTGGTCGGCCGCAGTCTCGGCCGCACGCCGTTCGCGCCCCTGATCAGCCCCAAGAAGACAAACGAAGGCGCGGCCGGGGGCCTCGTGGCAGGCACAGTTGCAGCACTCCTGCTGCAGGTGTTCGTATTTCCCGGTTTGCCGCTGCGCCATGTCGTGGCCGTATCGGTTTTGGTGGGCGCCTTCGGGCAGCTTGGCGACCTCGCGGAATCGATGCTGAAGCGCGCGGCCCAGGTCAAGGACAGTTCCCGCCTGATTCCCGGCCACGGGGGCGTGCTCGACCGCATCGACAGCCTGATGTTCGCCCTCCCTGTGTTGTATCTTTACCTGCTCCTGTTCAATCCTCGGTAGCGCGATAAAGTCCTGCCCGGCTCGAGGTCGAGGGATCAAGCAGGATCGGCACGGCGCACTTTGCGAGGACCCGAGGAGCCCCTGGCCTCGCCAAATGTTCGTGGCGTTGACTGGCGGGATCCGATAATATGTTGGATTCTGAACCTGAAGGGACCGCATGAAAGCCATTTCCCTCCTGGGGTCGACGGGATCGATCGGCACCAATACCCTCCGGGTCACGTCGAGTTTCCCGGACGTGTTCCGGATCGTAGGACTGGCCGCCGGTAAGAATGTGGCCCTCCTGGCCGAGCAAGTCGAGCAGTTCCAGCCCCAGATTGTCTCCTGCAGCACCGAAAAATCCTCGAAGGAGCTCCAATCCCTCCTCAGGGAGCGCGGCTTCGCCATGTCGCGGACTCGTTTTGTTTCCGGGGTGGAAGGCCATATCGAGGTGTCGTGCCATCCGGACAGTTCCGTCGTTTTGTCCGCGATCACGGGGGCGGCTGGGCTGCTGCCCACCTACCGGGCGCTGGAGCACCGCAAGAGTGTAGCGCTGGCGAACAAGGAGACGCTGGTCATGGCGGGGCAGCTCATGATGGGTCAGGCGCACGCCGGGGGCGTGGAGATCCTGCCGGTCGACAGCGAGCACAACGCGATCCACCAATGCCTCAGGGGCGGTGAGCGCCGCGAGGTACGCCGGCTGATTCTGACCGCCTCGGGCGGGCCGTTCCGGGCGATGCCCAAGGAGCAGCTCCTCTCGGTCACTCGAGAGCAGGCGCTGAATCACCCGACTTGGCGGATGGGCCGCAAGATCACGATCGACTCGGCCACCCTGATGAACAAGGGGCTCGAAGTGATCGAGGCCTCCTGGTTGTTCGGAGTGCCCCCCGACGAAGTCGACGTGGTGGTGCATCCGCAGAGCATCATCCATTCGATGGTCGAGTTCGTGGACGGCTCGGTGCTGGCCCAGCTTGGCTTGACCGACATGAGGGTCGCCATCCAATATGCGCTCACCTACCCGGAACGGTGGCACTCTCCCCTGCCGACCCTCGATCTGTTCAAGCTCTCGAAGCTGGAATTCTACGAGCCGGACAGGGACAAGTTCCAGTGCCTGAACCTCGCCTATCGCGCGCTTCGCGCCGGAGGCACGGCACCTGCCGTTCTCAACGCGGCCAATGAGGTGGTCGTAGAAGCATTCCTGGAAAACGCTATCCCCTTTCACCAGATCCCCAGGATTATCGAATCGGTGCTGGTGGCGCACTCGCCCCGGGACGCCGCGTCGCTGGACGCGGTCCTCGGTGCCGACGCCTGGGCCCGCAACGAAGCGCGCCTTTATGCCGGAACTGCATCGTCCGTCCGTTGCCATTGACGCCGCAGGGGACCCGCTGAACCGCGGGTTCATTCGTTTGTGCTTTACCGGTGTTTGAGGCATCATAGTACCGGGTGGAGGCGACTTACGACTCATGCTCCTGACTATTCTGGCGTTCATCGTAGTGCTCGGTATCACCATCACGATCCATGAGTTCGGTCATTTCGCAATGGCCAAGCTGCTAAAGATCCGGGTGGTGGTGTTCTCGATCGGATTCGGGCCGCGCCTCGCCGGTTTCACGCGAGGGGGCACCGAGTACCGGTTGAGCCCGTTCCCGCTCGGCGGCTACGTAAAGATGGCGGGTGAGACTTTCGATGAGGAGCGCCAGGGTGCGCCGGATGAGTTCCTTTCGCACCCCAAGTGGCACCGGTTCCTCGTGGCGCTGGCCGGTCCCTCCATGAACATCCTGCTGGCGGTGGCCATCGTGTCGGTGTCGTACACGCAGGGCATGTACGTCCCCAGGTATCACAAAGAGCCCCCGATTGTCGGGCCTGTCGTGGCCAACTCCATCGCGCGCAGGTCGGGCCTTCAGACGGGGGACCGCGTCCTGTCGGTGCGTGGCAACGAGGTGAAGACGTGGGAGGACATGGAGATCGCGCTGGCGACTGCCCCGCGGAACGCGCTCGACCTCGTGGTCGAGCGCAAGGGCCAGCGCATTCCAATACACCTGGATGCGCCCGACACCGCCAATGTCGATCCGGGCGGCCTCGGGTTCAAGTTCTCGATACCCCGCACCATCGTCGCCAGCGTCGATCAGAGCTCGCCTGCCAAGGCCGCCGGTCTTCGTCCCGGGGATGAGATCCTTGCGGTGCGCGGCGCGGGAATGACCGGCCACACCTACGACGAGATTCTCAACATCATTTCGGAGAGTAAGGGCATCCGACTGGCGTTCGAGGTCTTCCGTTCGAACGAGCCCAGGAAACCATTCGGGAACTGGGATACCGAGCCGAAACCATCGGCCGGAGAAATTGTCCAGCTGACCATCACCCCGATCGAAACCGAGAAGGACCGTGTCATCATCGGGTTTGTGCCGGAAATACCCGCGGATCTCGAAAAGTTCGGACTGGGCGGGGCCGTCGTTCAGTCTATCCGCCGCAACTACGAGATGTCGGCGCTGACTTTCAAGATCATAGGCAGGATTTTTACCGGCTCCGCTTCGGTCAAAACGATCTCCGGACCGCTCGAGATCGCGCGCATTTCCGGAAGCGCCGCCCGTACGGGCAGCGCTCTGGTTTTCTTCGGATTTCTAGGGCTGGTAAGCCTTCAGCTCGGGGTCTTCAACCTGCTTCCGATCCCAATCCTCGACGGCGGGGTCATTGCGCTCCTCGTCATCGAGAGTGTTATCGGCCGCGACCTGAGCCTCGGCATCAAGGAGAAGATCGTTCAGGTGGGGTTTGTCTTCCTGATTCTCCTTATGGGGCTTGTCGTCTTCAACGATTTGTCGAAGCTGGTTGATTTCGACAAGATCTTCCGCTAGAAACTGGCCAGCGCGGCCGCCTCGTTGTCGTACACCTGGAACACGGTCAGCAGCTTGGTGATCGCCAGCAGTTCCTGGATTTTCTTGGTCAGGTTCAAGAGCTTCAACTGTCCACCCTTGTTCGTCACCGTCGTGTAGGTGCTCACCAGCTCGCCGATCCCGGAGCTGTCGATGTAGTTCACGTCGGCCAGGTTCAGAATAATCTTCTTGCCCCCATTCGCCACCACTTCGCGAACGGTGTTGCGAATGGCCATTGTCCCCTCGCCCAGGGTGATCTTGCCGCTGCAATCCAGGATGTTCACATCGCCAACCATGCGCGTATCAATCTTCATTTTTCTCTCCTTAATTTGAAGACACCTTTTTCACCATGTGCACTTCCATGCCCCCGTGCGAGAGCGGCTTGAACTCGACCACGTCCATGAAAGAACGAATGTAGAAGATACCACGACCGCTCGGTTTAAGCAGGTTTTCAGGATCCAGCGGGTTCGGCAGGTCGTCCACCAGGAACCCGGCCCCCTGGTCTTTCACGGAAATGTCCAGGTGATCCGGCGCCACTTCAAACCGGATGTCGACCTTCTTGCCCTGGTCCAGCTTGTTCCCGTGTTGTATGGCGTTGGTGACCGATTCCCGGACGGACATGCCAATCCAGTGGGCCGTATCGTCGTCAAAGCCCATGAAATCCGTTATACAATCGGTTAGCGTCTGCACCAGATCGAGGTATTCAAGCGCGCTGCCAATACTCACCTCGATTCTGTTGGCAATCGTATTCATCCGGTGGCATCAACTGGATCGGCAACAAGTCAACGGGGAGCGTTCTCGGAACGCCGCGCGACATCTTAATCAGCTATCTTCAAGCGTGTCAAGGGAAACAACCACGGCGCCGGGGTACGGTCAAATCCCGGTCGGCTGGGTGGTTCCGACGATGCCGGGGGGGCGGCGGTAGTCCCTTTTCGTGCCCCCGGATTTCCGGAGGATCCACTCCGGTCGCCCGGCACCCGACGCATCCGGCACCTCGCCGACTTTCTGGTACCCCAGCCTGTCGAAAAACCGCAGGGCCGCTTCGTTCGCCGCTCCGATGGAAACGAATATGTTCGGACTCCTGCCGAATACTTTTCGCTCGACAAACCCCATTAGCTGACGCCCGACGCCATGACGGCGCTTGTCGTGGCGCACCGCTATAAAGCGCACGCAACCTCCGTCCGCGATTACCGGATCAGGAATGAAGCATGCGATAGCCGTAGGGACAGAATCCTCTTCCGCGATAAACGTGTCGCCTCGGCCGACCGCGGATTCGAGAATCCGGCGCAGCGCGTCCTGGGTGTACCCCCGCGAAGCCCAAGGGTCGCTGTCGGCGAGAATTTCGAGGCTGCGAGGAATATCTTTTTCCGTAAGCTCGCGTATCCTGGCCATCCGTTCCTCCGACCATTGTCGTAGGACCGGCTGCGCCGGGCTCTTACGCCCAAGGTCCGCGCCAGTCCCGCGCACAAATTTAATGCCAACCGAAGCAATGTTCAACTCCCAAGGCACCGGGGCGGAGAACCGCACCACAGCCTTTGCAGCATTGACAGCCCGCTCGTGGGAGGTTCGAAGGAAGTTTTATCTTGTCGGCACCGTTTCGCCTGTGCGTTGGTAACCCCCAGGGCGCCCCACCCGCTCTGCGGGGGAGCGGCCGGGTCGTCGCCGCCCGCTCCCCTCTCCGGAAGCTTCCGGTGCTACTTCTGCTCGGTGTTCGTCTTGGCAGCTTTCTTGCCGGCACGGTTCAAGAAAATCAGGCCGGTAATGGCCACGACCGTGAGCACTATGACTATGATGTTATCAAAAGTTATCGACACAACTCCTCCGATTTTGGTTTTGCCAAAGAAAATTGCGCGTCGGGCTGTTACGACCGTGCGTCGGCAGGGGGCGAGCGGGGAGAAGTGCCGCTGAAATCCGGAAGGGTGGAATGCGTCTCGGGGCCGATGTCCGCACCCAGTCGGAAACAGCCGGGTCCCGGCTTCGGCAGCTGACCGGCGAGGAAAAGGGGCGGAAGCTGGGGCACCCGATCGGGACGGTCCTGAGTGGACGCCAGACCAGGGAGGGCGACGTCCATTCGTCCGAAGGACAGTGGCCCGCCGCCGGTGTCGTCCCCCGGCGCCGTGAGAAGGCACACGGGCAGCAACAGCAGCCCGGCAATGAGCGAGCTGATCATGAAGGCGCGAAGGGCCGCCGTTGCTGTCAAGGGAAGTCTCACGGCCGAAGTGTACCTCGGCGCGCCCGGTGGCCACAACCCAGTTGGACCGTGGAGACCGCACAGGGTATGTGGGGACGGGCGGTGCCTCGGGGGCGCCCCCTCCAGGACCCGCGAAATCTCACGGAGTCAGAGCCAATTCTCGGAAACGCCCCCGGCTTTCCGCTATAATGCTGCGCGGTTTTTTTAAGAGGGAGAATGATCGTGACAATCAAACTGGTACTGATCCGGCACGGGCAAAGCACGTGGAACCTGGAAAACCGATTCACCGGGTGGACCGACGTGGACCTGACCGACCTCGGGCGCAACGAGGCGATCCTCGGCGGCCGGCTCCTGCGAGAACAGGACTTCACCTTCGACGTCGCCTACACCTCCGTGCTACGGCGTGCCATCAAGACCCTCTGGCTGGTCCTGGAAGAGACCGGTCTCGAGTGGATCCCGGTGACCCGGGCCTGGCAGCTGAATGAGCGCCACTACGGCGCGCTTCAGGGCCTGAACAAGTCCGAGATGGCGGCGAAATTCGGCGAGGAGCAGGTCAAAATCTGGCGCCGCAGCTACGACATCCCGCCGCCGCCCCTCGACCTGGACGACGAGCGGCACCCGCGGTTTGACCGGCGCTATGCGGCGCTGCGGCCCGAGGAACTGCCCCGGGCCGAGTCGCTGAAGCTGACGGTGGACCGCATGCTCCCGTACTGGCACAGCACCATCGCTCCGGTCGTCAAGACCGGCCAGAGGGTTCTCATCGTCGCCCACGGGAACAGCCTCAGGGCACTCGTGAAGTACCTGGACAACGTCTCCGACCAGGAGATCGTCAGCCTCAATATCCCGACCGGCATCCCGCTGGTCTACGAACTCGACCCCGGTTTGAAACCGCTCAAACACTACTATCTCGGCGACGAGGAGGCGGTGCGCCAGGCGATGGAGGCGGTGGCGTCCCAGGGTAAAGCCAGGTAGACAGAGGCGGAACCAGGAAGCAGGAATGCAGCGCGCACCCGGGATTGGCCCGGTATGGCCGTCGGCGTCGCGCGGAGCAGCGTTTCTGCTCTATGACTTTCTTGGGGGGGCGGGCGACTGGGCTGCGGACCGGGCCTCCTCGGACGCCTCCTGCCAGACCTGCTTTAGGACGTCTGCGGGCTCGGTGGAGTGCAATTCAGCCTCCAGCCGGCGCAGTGCCACCCTCACGACGTCCCGGTGGTGCAGCTTGTGCCCCGGGCCCTTGTCTGCCAGCTCGAGCCAGAGCCTGTGCAGCAATTCCATGTCCTCGGGCCACAGCCTCGGCGGATGAGGCCCGAGGTTGAAGAAGATCGGCTCGCCGGTGATTTCGTCCAGAATCTCCAGTGACAGCTGCGGGCCGTGGCGCAGGCAGCTTCTCCCACGCGTCGCCGAATGCTTTGGCCTGCTCGGAGGGTGTCATTTTCGCCGACAGTCCCATCACCACCTGAGTCGACTTGAGCCGCTGTGCGACATCGACGATCGCCCGGTTGTAGTCCCGCCCTGGCACGACCAGCAGTTCGACGTGCTTCCCCGCCTTCTCCGCAAGCGAGACGACGTTGCTGAAAAGCTCGGCGATCTTGTGCGAAAAGATCTGGTCGACGTCAAGCTCGTACCCGCCGCTGCCGTGCTGGCTGACCCTCTTCACCGTGAGGACCACCACGTCGATTTTGCGGGTGTCGATGCGGTCCAGGATTCTCTTGAGGTGCTGCAGCTGGTAGGGATTGCGGACCGGGACCAGCACGTTCCCCGGCCGGGCCGTGATCGACTCCTCGGAGAGGATCTCCTGGGTCACCAGCCGGAACTTCTCGAAGTCCACCCGTTGCCCGGCGAGTTTCTTCTTGTTGTAGTACTCGCTTGCCTGGAAGACGACGAAGATGGCGACGGTAAAACCTATGCCCCAGATCGTCGCCACCTTCTTGGTGAACAGGTTAATGATGGCGAGCGAGAACAGGGCGAGCGTGATCAGGGTCAAGCCCACCGGGATCTCCTTGCCTCCGATCCGGGGGTTTAGAGGGACCCGCCACTCGCGCGGCCCGGGGAGCTTGTAGCGGAGCACCAGCACCGAGAGGGCTTTCATCGCGAAGCTCCAGACGACGCCGAAGGCGTAGGCGTCGCCCAGCAGCTGCAAATCACCGCGCGTCAGGACAATCGTGAAAATCTGCAGCGACACCACCATCGTGATCAACCGGTAGCTGCTGCCGTACTTGCGATGGGGCGTGCGGAACCAGTCGGGGAGCACGCCGTCCTCGGCAACCCGGTTCAAAACGCCGTTCGAGCCGACGATGGCCGTGTTTACGGCGCCCGACAGGATGATTGTGCCGACCACCACCACGAACGAGTGGAACAGGAGCCTCAAGGGCAGGGGACCCACGACATTCATCGCCAGCCCGCCGATGATGTTGTTGATGTAGATGTCCACCCGTTCATGGTCGGGAATAAGCATCACGGCGAAAAACGACACCAGGGCGGTGAACATCAGGCTGTAGACGGAGATCACGATCCCGGCGCGTTTCAGGTTCTTGAGCTTGGGCGACGCGATCTCGCGGTTTACCTGTGCCAGGCTCTCCTCGCCGCTCATCGCCAGCAGCGAGTGGCCCAGCCCGATCAGGATCGCAATGAACGTGATATTCGGGCCGATCGTCCCTTTCAACCAGCCTACCGCGCCGTCGGTGAAGTGAATTGTGGACAGGTTCGGGAACGGCACGGGCGAGTAGCCCCGCTGGAAAATGGTGATCAGGCACCAGGTGATCAGCACCACGACCATCGCCGTCGTCAGCTGCATGATGCGCAGGGCCTTGAGGCTCGACTCGTGCATGCCGATGACGTTCTTGCGCCAGAAGTAGAGCGTCACCCCCACGGTGAAGAACGCCGCAAAATAAGGGGGGTACACTTTGAACCCGGGCGAGTTCAGCAGATCGGCCATCTCGTTGAGGAGTCCGGCGAGGTATAGACCTGCGCTGACGCCGCTGATCGGGCCTGTCAGGACATAGTCGAACATCAGGGCCGAAACCGCGAATTTCGCCAGGTTCCCGCCCAGCGCCTCGTGCACGACGCGGTAGACGCCCCCGCGCACGAACATGCTGCACCCTTCGATGTAAACTGCCCGGACGGCATTTGCGAACAGCATGATCCCCAGGATGAACCACGGGGCCGACTTGCCGAGAATGCTCTCGGCAATGCCGCCCGCGTAATACGCGGAGGAAGCGAGATCGCATAGCACGATCGAGGCTGCCCGCCAAAAGGATATGAAGGACAGCATTACAGTTGTGGCCACAACCACTTTCGAAGCACCGGCCCGGTCCAAAGCTTTCATGCCTCTGTTCGCACCTGTCTTGGTAAATGAATTGGGAATTGTACCACCAAGCCGGCGGGAGCGTGGCTCAACGATTGCGCAACCGGGGCTCTCCGTGGCGGGGTCGTCTTGTCTTTGCGGTTTGTCCGGTGGATTGACCGAGCGGCCGGGTGACAGCTCGTTGGCCAATGGCGGCAACGCGACGCCGGGACACCAATGCGGGCACCCCCATCGAACCGGCCCGCATCACTACCCCTCCTGGACCTTCTTCGCTTCCGGGTAGCAGCCGAGGAACCTGTACAGCGGCGTCATCTGGCGTACGCGCTCGAGGGCGCGCTGGACGGCCTCGTCCCGCACGGAGCCGTGGAAATCGACGAAGAACAGGTAGTTTTCGGGGTCGTCCCGGTTCGGGGCCGATTCGATCCGCGTCAGGTTTATGCCGTCCTCGGCAAACTCCTTCAAAATCCGGAACAGAGCGCCGGCCCGGTGCTCGGTGGAGAACACGATCGAGCACTTGTCACCCGCAACCCGCCGGTCCGTCTTCGAAATGATCAGGAAGCGCGTGAAGTTGCCGTGGTTGTCCTCGACCGACTGGTCGAGGATTGCGAGGTTGTAGAACTCCGCCGCGAAACGGCTCGCGATGGCCGCCGAGCCTTCCGGGTGCTCCCGCAGCAGCATCCTGGCCGCCGCGGCGTCGTCGTAATAAGGACGCCCTTCCAGCCCCTGGTTCGCCAGGTAGCGCTGGCACTGCGACAGCGCGTGGCGGCTCGAGTGCACGACCCGGATCTTGCGGCGATCCGCCTCCGGCAACGCCAGCAGGCAATACCGCACGGGCAGTCTCACCTCGCCGCTGATCCGGAGATTCCTGTCCACCAAGAACTCGTTGATGTCGGGCACCACCTCACCGAGCGTGTTCTCCACGGGCACGACGCCGTAGTGGAGCAGGCCGGCATCCACCGCCTCGAACACCTCCCGGTATTCGTCGCAGCTGATGCAGATCAGCCCCGCGTCGTACATGCCGGCAGCGACCTCGCTGAAGGACCCGTGCTCCCCCTGGAAGCCAATCAGCTTCAGATCCTCCCGCTGAAGCCGCTTGCTTTCCGCGATCACCTGCACGAAGAGCCGTTTGCAGAATTCCGGCTCGATCAGGCCCTGCGAGTGTTTGCGGATGTATTCGATGACTTCGCTTTCCCGCTTCTCGTCCGTGATGGCGCTCTTGAACTTCTTCGTGCGGAGCGAGTACTCCATCCGGCTGTTGAGCAGCTTGAGAATCTCGAAGTCAATGGTGTCGATCTTCTTCCGGATGTCGCTGAGATCCATGGCGTCTTTGGGGATGCCTCAGGGCGCTACTTCTGTTTCGCGATGATCATGTCCCTGATCGTGTCGCAGGTGGCCTGCGGGACGATCCTCTTCCTCACCAGCTCGTCCTTCGCACGGCAGGGCCTGCCGTCAATTGTCGGGCTCGTCTGCCCCAGGCCAAGGTATAACCCAGCGCAAGAATCAGGACCACCACCACAGAGGCAGTCTGCTTCATGTGCGTTACCTCCTGGTGAGGGCACAATTCTAACATCATTCCGCCCCGGCAGAGCCGATACCCTCTCCATGGCCGGTTTTGCCGGTCGCTTTCGAGACGTCCCCCAAGAATGGAAACGGTCTGCTTGCCGGCTGCGGCCACCGGGATTGCAGCGACGCTCTACAGCTGCATCCGGATCTTCATCCGCGTCAGCAGCGCCGTACAGCCCAGGATCAGAAACGTGAACATCACCGCGCGAACCACACCAGCCCATGGCGGCGGGCCCCGGAAGATATCGCCGGACTGGATGCGCGGAGAAGCGGAAGGGGCGACTCGGGCCGTGCTCATGGGACACCCTGTTCCAGAATGCTGACTGGGGAGGGCGATTCTGCTGGATAGGGAAACGGAAGGCAACCGCAAAAGCTCACGGGGTGGGGAGTGCGGCGGCGTCGCACTGAACTCTATGCGGATCTCGACGCGCTGGACGCGAGGGTCACGCTTTGCAGGGCTTGCCCCACCCTTCGGGGTCACTGCGGCATGGATGGCGCAGCAAGCCCTGGAGCCGAGGCGCCGCACTTCCCAAAGCGGTCACTTGCCCCGGGCGCGACCCCCCATCGGGCCGTTGCCCAACCCTTCCGGGGGGGCGATCAGGCCCAGGCGCACGGCCTGGCGCGCTTCCCGTTCCACCGCCAGCGCCCGTTCAAGGGCTTGCAGGGATGCGGTCTGGTCCGAGGTCAGGACGCCGCGGGCACGGGCGCCGAACTCGTCGCGCTTCGCCCGGATGGCGCTGCGCGCACTCTCAACCTCCTTCCTCAACGCGCTCACGGCGGCAGAATCGACCGGATCCTGCCTCATGGCGTCGCGAAGCGCCTTCACCTTGGGCGCAAGATCCTGCGCCAGCGTTCTAACGCTCTCGCGCATCGAAGACTGGATGCCCTGCAGATCCGACACCTGTTGGGGCGTCAGCTTGAGGTAATCCGTCAGGGCTTCAAATCCCCCGCCCTGAGCCGGGCCCCCAGCCATCATCCCCCTTCGGCCTGCGAATCGCCCCTGCTGGGCAAAAGCCGCTCCGGCCAGGAGCAGCACAAAAATCGAGTACTTTGCCGACCTCATAACCTTGATATTCTCCTTTGAATCCGCTGTACTTAGCTTACAGAGGATAGAAACCCGGGAGCGCGGGAAAAGTTTCTCGGATTCTCATCTTTGGTTTTCGGTGTCTCGCCGTGTCAGTCTGTGGGGCCGAACCGGCGCAAACGAGGTAACCATGAGCAGGTCGGTCAGGATTTTGAGCTTGTGCATATTGGCGATCGCGGTGTTGGGGGCTTGCGCAGCGTCGCCGCAAAATGCGCCCGGCGCCACGGAAGCGGATGCCCGGGTGCGCCGGTTTCTCGACAGTCACAGCGGCATGTGGCATGACCTGAACATCCCGACCGTCGACGGGCAGACGATGTACGACATCATCACGAAGCACAACTACAGGTCCGCTCTCGAGATTGGAACGTCCACGGGGCACTCGGGCATCTGGATCGCCTGGGCGCTGTCCCAGACGGGCGGGAAGCTGATCACGGTCGAAATCGACCGGGAAAGGCACCAGGAGGCGCTGGGACATTTCAAGGAGACCGGGCTGATCCGGTACATCGACGCCCGCCTGGGCGACGCACACGAAATCGTGCCGAAACTCGACGGTCCGTTCGATTTTGTCTTCAGCGACGCCGACAAGGACTGGTACGTGAAGTACCTCCAGGCCGTCTTGCCCAAACTGGCCCCCGGCGGCTGCTTCGTGGCGCACAACGTTTCGGAGCGCGGATACGGATACAGCCGGGAATTCCTGCAATACCTGCGCAGTCTGCCTCAGCTCGAGACAACCCTCGACACGCGCGGGGCGGGCATGTCGGTGAGCTTCAAGAAATAGGACCGGGGCTGGCAAAACCAAACCAGCGCATCGGACAAAACGGCGCCTCAGTGAGCCCCATGGCTTTGCGACGGATCCTGCCCCGTCGACGAGGCCTCCCGGAAGAGCGCCGAAAACAGCTGCTGGAGCAGGGCCGGTCGCTGCCCGAGCAGATCGAAGAGTTCCTCCCGGCCGATCCTGAGCGCCGTCCCTTTCCTGGTGACGCGCGCGCTCCGACCGAGCGGGATGCCGGCGAGGGTCTCGTACACGGCAACGGCGTCGTTTGGCCCGGCGATCAGGGGCGGTTCGCCCAACGGCGATTCGAGCGAGATCTCGCCGGAGAGCAGGACATAGAGCGCGGGCTCATCAGCCGCACCGAAGAGCACGGCCCCCGGTGCGAGAAGCGCCTCGTCGGCGATGGTGGCGAGGCTGACCATCTCGCCGGCGCTGATCGACACGAACAGCGGCACCGACTCCAGCGCCACGACCTTGTCGATCGGTTTCAGGTTGCCCTTTTCGGCAGCTGCATGCGCGGAGGACTCCTTCCCCCTGAACACGGAGCGACCGGGGTGAGACGCCTCGGTCCCGCACAGCATCGTGAACAAGCCCTCGACGAGTTCGGTGTTGTCGGCCAACATCGTCCGGTACTGGTCGCTTTCGAGAGCCAGACAGATGGCGGGGTCGATCGTCGAGACCGTTTCGGGCATCGGCCTGGCTTCCAGCACCTCCTGGAAAGCCAGCGCGGCAGGGGACCCAATCTCGCGCCCGCCCCCCGCGATGGGCTTCGCGACGACCCGCCCGTCGAGCAGGAACTGCAGGTTGTCCGGCAACGAGGACTCCCGGTAGAGCACCCTTCCCCGATGGTGGCAGACCTGGCGCCCGGCGGCTGCGATGCGGAAGAGTTCATCTACGGTTACGAACGCGAACAGCGGCAACCCGCGAAGACGCTGGGCCAATTCGACGACGGGCAGGCGCTCCGTGCCCGGCGTCCTCCGGGTTTCAGGGGGATTCCGGGAATCTGCCAGGATCCAGGACGCCGCCTCGACAACCGACGCGTCTCGTCCACTCCCGGCGGTGGCCAGCTTCTCGAGTTCCCGCAGCATCCGCAGGTCGCGCCGTCGCTTCACGAGGTAGGCGGCGGAGGACGCGATGGTCGGGTCGGGGTCGTTCAGGAGCTGAACGAGCGCATCGTCGGCGCCCATGGGGGCTTTCCCGACAAAATCTGAGCGGCGGTTCAGCGCCGGGTTGGGCGTCGGCTCCTCCAGGACGGGGAGCAGCCGGCGCCTCATCTCCCCTTTCATGACGTTGTCGAGGTACTCCAGGGCGCTGGCGCGGCCCCGGGCACTGTCATGCTCGATCGACCAGCGTACGGCGGCGATGTCTTTCCAGGGATAGATCAGCCCGAGCAGCCGATAGACGCGGTCCATGGCGCGGCCCATTTTTTCCGTGAGGGCGTGGGCCAGCAGGCCGTCGTCAGGCCCGTTGGAGGCGAACAGGGCCGCGTACAACTCCAGGTACCGGACGTAGGAGCCGGCCTCCTTGTAGGTGAGGGTCTCGACGGGCTCCTGGGGGAAGACAAGCGCATGGTGGGTGCGCCTCAACTTCTCCAACGCGGCGATTACTTTGAAGCGCAGGAAGCTGTCCTTTTCCTCGAGCTCCTCGATCAGGATGTCCACCGACTTCTGGCACGGGATCAACGCGATCGTCGCCGGGATGTGCCTCCTTACCCAGACGTCCTCGTCGGGGTCGCGCAGAAAGTGGCCCAGGATGCCGAGCACGGTCTGGCCATTGCTGACCAACGCTTCGCGGGCACTCCCCTTCAATCGGCGGTCGCGCAGCAGCGAAACGAGGGTCGGAACAAAGATGAAGTCGGTTGAGCCCAGGTGCCGGACGCTGCGCATCGCCTCTTCGGCGACATCGGCATCGGTGTCGTGCAGCAGCGGAATCAACAACCGTCGGAACTGGGGGTGGGGCATGTGGCGGATCGCCAGGGCGAAATCGCGCCGCACCTGCGTGCCCGCTTCGCTGGTGTCCGACACGAGGCCTGTCAGGACCTTTTCCGCCGCCCCCGTGTCTTCCTCGCGCGGGCCGGCGCTCAGTATCATGGCTGCCATCAGCGCAATCCGAGGATCGCTGTCCTGCAGATGCGGACGGAGCAGCTCGTACACACGCTCGTCACGCACGCCGGCCAGCGCGCCGATGGCGGCGGCGCGCACCTCCGGTTGATCGTCGCGCGTCAACCGCTGCACGGCGGGAAGCCAGCGCAGCGCCCCCTCGGGCGGGGCGGCGGCGAGGAGGTTGAGCGCCCGCACCCGCACGGCCGCCGCTTCGTGGTACAGCAGCAGCGGCGTGATCAGGCGTCGCTTGTCGAGTGACTCGAGGATATCAATCGCGTAGATGACACGCCGCTCATCGGGGCTGGCCAACTCCTGGATCAGAGTCTCCACCGTGGACAGGTCGGCGTTGGTCAGCCGGATTTCCGCAGGTTTCATTTCGCGGGTCTCGATGCTGTGCCGGAAAGCGGACATGTACCCGTGCCGCGCCCGCGCCGCCATGAACAGCCAGAGCCCGGTCATCGCAATGCTGGCGTAACTGATCTGCTGCCAGTTGAGCCCCAGACCCCATGGTTTGATCAGGATCAGTAGCAGGACTGCGCCCAACCCCTTTGCGAAACGGTCC
Source organism: uncultured Acidobacteriota bacterium (assembly GCA_963773605.1). Lineage (GTDB taxonomy): Bacteria > Acidobacteriota > UBA6911 > UBA6911 > UBA6911 > CAVZBT01. The sequence continues at coordinate 18,811 of CAVZBT010000010.1, read as the reverse complement.
ACCGTGACGTCGACGAACGGCTTGGCCTCGAACTTGAGGCCGGAGGGAAGAGGCATGTACAGGATTTCCCGGGTCGTCTTGTCGACCGTGTACCGGAGCGATTGATCCAGCACCCGTGCCAGCCCTGGAGCCCAGAGAGCCGCGTTGAACAACATCACGACGGCCGTCGCCCCCGAGGCTGATCGGCAGGAGCATCAGGGCGAAACCGATCCCCAGGTATCTGTGGATCCGGCTGGTCAGCGCAACCTGGATGAGGAACCCGATCCCCGAGGTCCAGAGCTGAACCCTGGCCAGAAACCCGGTGATGGCGTTGGTGGCCTCCTCCCCGTGCGACGAGGCCGCCGCCATGTTCAGCTGCTGTTCGATGATGGCGGCACCGATCGCGGCAAAGCTGATCACGAGCGCGATGGTTTGCAGATGTTTCGATTCCCTGAGCAGCTGGAAGGCCCTTCTGGGCCCGACACCGCGCTCCTCCTGCGCTGCCGAGCGCAGCGCCTCCTCGCTGAGCGGTTCCCTGCGGATCACCAGCGCCACCACGGCGACGCACAGGAGCATCATGCTGCTGCTGACCAGCAGCAGGTTTACGGTCCCCAGCCTGCGCGCGTACTGGTCGGTGATGAAAGAGCCGAGGATGCCGCCCAGCGACGACCCTCCCCCGACGAATCCAAAAAGCCGTTTGGCCTGCCTGGCGTCGTACACAACATTGGCCATAGTCCAGAACTGGCTGATCAGCAGAATACCCAGGATCAGTCCGAACAGATAGAAGGCGACCGAGACCCACCAGGCATCCGTGCGGAACAGGAACCAGAAGCCCAGCACCAGACCTGCAGTCCCCGCCTGACTGATGGGGATGGCCCATCGATGCGGCAGGCGCCCGAGCAGCCAGGTGTAACCGGTCATGAGCAGTCCGATCAGCAGGCCTGCGGCGAGCTGGACATAGGGAAGATTGTCCGCACCCAGTTCCGAGATAAACTTCGATCGGGTAACCGGCTTGATCACGTTGTAGCTCGCCATCGCCAGGAGCGAGTAGCAGAACATCAGAAGGGCGGTCACGGTCTCGTGATCGCGCACCTGGGCGATGGTCCCCAGTATGGATTTGAATCGAGGTCGGGTCATAGCCATCCGGCAAAAATAGAGACCGATTCTAACCCAGCCCGGAACCGCGACGTGAGGCCTAACCGCGGAGGCCCAAGAGCCCACCTTGACGGGGATAGCAGGAACGGCTGCAAAAGCGAGCCACGGAAGATCCGGCGTGGCCGAGGCCGCAATCCGAGTGGGAAGTGCGGCGGCTCGACCTGAATGCTATACGTATCTTCATGCGCGCCGGTTCATGCGCGCCGGAGTCCTTCCGTGTTATTCCGTATTTCCTGCGGCTGGCTCTTGTTTTCGGCGCACCAAACCCGACTTTCGACGCGCGCACCGAGTTGACTTGCGGGGCCTCAGGCACCCGTTGGGGTCGCCTCGGCCGGCAGGAATTTGCATTGTCGCAGGCGGTCCCGAGAGGTAAAATTTCCGCTAAGTTTTTCGTCCAGGCCTGAAGCACAACGATCGACGCAAGGGATAATGGAGAGGAGTGCAGGTTCATGAAAATCCTGGTCACCGGGGGCGCGGGGTTCATCGGTTCGCACGTCGTCGAGGCGTTTCTATCCGCGGGCAATGAGGTTTGCGTAGTCGACGACCTGTCCACCGGATCTCGTCACAACGTTGCGCCTGGGGTCAGACTGCACGAGGTGGACATCCGTGATCTCAGGCTGAACGAGGTCTTCGAGCGGGAAAAACCGGAGGCCGTAAGCCATCAGGCCGCGCGCGCCAACGTGCGCGAGTCCTTTGAAAAGCCTGTGCTGTACGCTGAGGTCAACGTCGTCGGGTCCGTCAATGTGCTCGAATGCTGCCGCCGCAACGGGGTTCGCAAAGTGATCTACGCCTCGACGGGCGGGGCGGTGTACGGCGAGCCGCAGTATCTGCCGGTCACCGAAGAGCACCCCGTCGATCCGCTGGACCCCTACGGGGCAAGCAAGCACCATGTCGAGCACTACCTGAAGCTTTACCACGCGAACTTCGGCATCGCATTCACGGTGCTGCGCTATCCGAACGTCTACGGCCCCCGGCAGGACCCGCACGGCGAGGCCGGGGTAGTAGCCATCTTTGCGGGCCAGATGCTAAACGGGGACCGGCCCGTCATCAACGGCTCCGGGGAGCAGCAGCGCGATTTCGTGCACGTGCAGGATATAGCGCGCGCAAACCTGCTTGCGCTCGAGCGCGGCGATGGGGAGATTCTCAATATAGGGAGCGGCGTCGGCACCTCCGTCAACACCGTTTTCGACATCCTTGCGCAACTGACCGGCTACCGCGAAACCAGGGCACACGGCCCGGCGAAGAAGGGCGAGGTCAGCAAGATTTTTCTGAACGCCCAGGCGGCCTCCAGGGCCCTGGGATGGACACCGCGCATGTCTCTGGAACAGGGTCTCGCCTCCACGGTCGACTACTTCCGCAACCGGGCGTAAGCGCGTTCGGCGCGCGCCCCAGCAGAAGCGTCACGGCCTCACTGAAGACTCTGGGACGGCGCCTATGCTTGCGTGATCGCGCGCCGGACCGCGTCGGCCAGCCCGGGAGCGCAAGCGACGAGTCCCGGGAACAGCGGGGCCTTACGATTGAAGCGCGGCGCCTTCCAGTCGAGGGTGCGCACGGTGCCTCCGGCCGCCGTCACCAGGGCGGTGCCGGCCGCGACGTCCCATTCATGCTTGGGCACGAGTGTCCAGGTCGCGTCCGCGAGCCCTGCGGCGACCAGACCCAACTTGTAGGCAACCGAACCCACGGGTGTTATCCGGAAACCGGCCCTCTCGAATCGCATCCATTCCCCGCGCGCGAACTCGCTCCGGCTCGCCAGGACCGTCGCGCCTTGGAGGGTGTCGGCCCACGAAGCGTCCACAGCACGACCGTTGAGCGACAACCCACATCCGACCGCACCCACGATCATCTCGTCTGTGGCCGGGTTGTAGATCCCGCCGGCCACGGCCGTGCCATCCTCCACCAGGCCGACCGACACACACCACTCCGGCACACGGGCGACGAACTCGTTTGTGCCATCCAGAGGGTCCACCACCCACACCCGGCGCATCTCGAGCCGTTCGTCCGAGAGCTCGTGCTCTTCCGATAACCAGCCTTCGCCCTGGCGCAGCAGTCGCGCACGAAGCATGCGGTCGACGGCGAGGTCCGCCCCAGTCACCGGGCTCCCTCCGGTCTTGTAGCGGACCTCGATTCCCCCCGGGGCGAAACTCCGCAGCACCTCGCCCGCCTCGTGCAGGGCTCCCGTGATCCTAGTCAGATCGTCCTGTCGTTGCATGCCCGTGAGACGCGACCGCTGAATCAGCGTTGATGCGGCTAGTGGGGGGGGCCAGATCGACTGTTGCGCAGCTCGGTGCGGAGGATTTGGCCAGCCCCGCCGACGTCATTCGACGGCCCCATCCATGAACGCATACACCATGATGTGCGTCATGACAAAGAAACAGTCTTCGAGGCGGCCCATGTGGGTGTTCGGAACGCCGAGGGTCAGGGCGGCCATGTCCTTCAGCTTCCCCCCTCCAGCCTGCGTCAGCGCGATCGTCCGGCACCCCGCCTGGTTGGCGTAATCGACGGCCTGCAGCACGTTCCTGCTGTTGCCGCTCCCGCTGATGGCGATCAGCACGTCCCCCGCGGTGGCGAAGTTCTTGAGTTGCTCGACAAAAACGCACTCGTAGCTGACGTCGTTCGCGTATGCCGTGATGGTGGCGACGGTATCGGTAAAGCTCAACACTTTAAAGCGGGATTTGTGGCCGTAGGACGCGCCCTTGAGCATGTCGACGACCATCTGCGAGCAGATCGAGGCGCTTCCACCGTTGCCGCACAGGTAAATGTTCTTGCCCGCGTCCCGGGCGTCGCGCAGCCAACCGATCGCCGTCCCCACGGAGGCAGGATCGAGTCCGTCGATACTTTTCTTCAAGTCTGCCAGGTAATCCGAGACAAATCTCATATCACGCCCCCCGAGTGCCTTCCCGAACATTGGATGGCGACCGACATCTTAGAGTACAGAAGAGGCCGCTCAAAGGGGAAGGCCAAATGAGCGATGGCCCGAGGGGAAAACGCCGAAGAGCACTCGGCTCGCATGCGTCGGGATGCAGCTTGCGCCCGGCATCGACGATTGCGCGCCGTGTACGCCTGAAGGTGGAATGGCTCGCATGAAGATGCGTGTGGAGTCCAGGGCGAGGCACCGCACTCAAAACGTTAGAGCTGGACCCCGAGGAGCGAGGCGACGGCGGTGCCGATCATGTAGCTCACACCGGCCGCAATCAGGATGAGGGCAAGATTGATGAGGGCCCGCTTGCGCATCTCCATGCCCGAGAGGAACGCGAGCACTACCGAGACCAGCAAGACCGTGGTCCCGCCCGTCAGAATGGAGTAGAGTGGCGTACGTGCGCCGAGGAGCACCGGCAGCAGCGGCAGCGCCGCCCCGCCGAAATAGCTGGCCCCCACAATTGCGGCCGAAGTCAGTGCGGATTCGCCGCGTCGCGCCGGGGCGCCTCTCCCCCAGGAATTGGGCTTTTTCTTCCTGCGTCTTGCGCACCTCGTTCTCGGAACTGACCGCCACGAATGCGCCGGCGGCCATGGAGAGCGACCCGGCGACGGCCGTGGTGAGCCCTGCGATCAGCACGAGGTTTGTCTGTCCGAAACTCGCAAAAAAGCCGCTGACCGCACCCAGGATTTCGACGATCCCATCGTTGAACCCGAGGAACACGTTTCGGATCCGGTCCGGGCTGATGATGCGCCCCTGCAGGCGCGTGACCAGGATATCTTCGTGCTCGAATTCGTCCCGCAGCACGCCGCGCAACGCTGCGCCCATCGGCTCGTCCTTGTACACCTTCCAGAGGGAGAGGTACTTGCGCACGCCATACACTTCGATTGCCTCGAGCACCATGTCGACCGCCGACTCCCCAAGGATGCTGCAGATCGAGTGGATCAGCCGCAGCTTGAATCGACGCTTCCAGTCGAGGCGATCGACAGGCAGCTTGAAGAACTCCTGCCAGAATGCGAAGTGCGTGAGCTCGACCTCGATCAGCTCATCCAGCATCCTCGTCGACCCGGGCCCGCCGACCGAGCGCAGTTCGCGATAAAGCGAAAGGTCGAAGAGTTCATCCAGGATCAGTCCTCTGCCGATTTCCAGTCTGGTTTTCATCGTCCGCTCGTCCCGCCGGATCATAGGGTCCGCCGGGCGGCGCGTCAACCGTGCGGGCGCGGCGGAGTTCAGGAGAGCTCGATCAGGGACGCTTCTGCGCCGCCGAAGGGTGCACGAACCGGAACTCGCCCGAAGTCACCAGCCGGTTGTAGGTACCGAAGCGCCCATCGGCGTCCTCGATGGAATCGAGGGGGTCGGGACTGTCGTCACCGGCGCCGTAAACCTTGAGGGTAGCGTAGACCGTGTTTCGTTGCGCCGGGGTGCGGCCGAGGTCACGGATGTAACGGCGCAACTCGGCGGGTGGCAGCATCTGGCCGAATTGCGCGCCGGCGGAGGTCGAGATGCTCTCGTTCATGAGGGTGCCGCCGAGATCGTTGGCGCCGGCGGTCAACATCAGCTGCGCCACTTTCGGGCCTTCCTTCACCCATGAAGCCTGGATGTTGCGGAACGTCCGGCCCAGCATGATGCGGGAGATCGCGTGCATCCGGAGCACGTCGGCGCCCGAAGCGCCGCGGCGCACGCCCGCCAGAAGGCGCCGCCGGTACATGGGAGCCTCCTGGTGCACGAACGACAGGGGAACGAACTCGGTGAACCCGCGCGTCTCGCGCTGGATGGAGCGAAGCAGGTCAAGGTGCCGCACCCAGTGCTCGGGGGATTCGATATGGCCGTACATGATGGTCGCCGTAGTCGGAATCCCGAGCGCATGGGCCGACGTGATGACGTCCACCCACTGTCTCACCGAAATACGGCCCGGCGCGATCTTGTCGCGGATTTCCTGGTCGAGAATCTCCGCCGAGGTCCCCGGCAGCGTCCCCAGACCCGCCGCTTTTAGTTCGGCCAGGTACGTGGAAACCGGGACGGCGGCGCGCACCGCGCCATAGAGCACCTCCTCCGGGGAGAAGGCGTGGATGTGGAGTTCCGGGACCGCGCGCTTGAGCGCCCGCGTCAGGTCGATGTAGAGACGCCCGTCCATCTTGGGCGGCAGCCCCGCCTGGAGACACACCTCGGTCGCCCCGAACTCCGCCGCTTCCCTTGCCCGCCGCACAATTTCTTCCGTGGGAAGAAAGTACCCTTCTTCCTCCCGATGATCGCGGCTGAAGGCGCAGAAGGTGCAGTGCTTGATGCAGACATTCGTGAAATTGATGTTCCGGTTGACCACGTACGTAACGACGTCGCCCGCATCCCGGCGCCGGAGTTCATCGGCGACCAGCGCGAGGGCCTGAAGTCCGCCGCCGCGGGTTTCGCACAGCCGCAGAGACTCCTGCCAGGACAGCTCCCCGCCATCGAGCGCGCGCTGCAGGAGCGCGGCGACGTCGCCGTCGACACCGCCGGGGAGAGATGGGAAAGCGTCATGCGTCATGGACCACTCCTCAGGCCCCCAGGGCCGCCTGCAGCTCCCGTACCCGGGGCCGCAGCGCCGGGTCGAGGAAGCCGGGGGCTTCGATGTACTCGGGGTAGACCGCCAGGCGTTCTCGCAAAGTAAAACCCTCTTCCCGGCACGTCGCGGCCAGAGCGCCGATCTGGGGCCACGCCGCCTCGGGATTGATGTAGTCGGGCGTTACCGGCGAGATTCCGCCCCAGTCGTTGATCCCGGCACGCAGCAGCAAGCGGTGGGCGGCGGGGCTCAGGTTGGGCGGAGCCTGTATGTTCGTGTCCCCGAGCAGCAGGCGCGCCACCGCAACGGTCCGGGCCATTTCGAGGTCGTCGGGCTCGGCAAAGCCCGCCATGCGGGTTCCGGGCTTGGCCCGGAAGTTCTGGATGATCACCTCTTGGATGTGGCCCAGAGCCTCGCGGACGCCTCGTATCGCGACGAGGCTGTCCACGCGCTCACCGCGCGTCTCGCCGATACCAACCAGAATCCCGGTCGTGAACGGGATCCCGAGCTCTCCGGCTTCCCGCAGCATCCGGAGCCTCCTGGCGGGTTCCTTGTCGGGAGCCGAGAAGTGCGGGCCCCCCTTGAGACGCAGCCGCGCACTGACGCTTTCAAGCATCAGCCCCATGCTGGCGTTGACCTGTTTGAGGCGCCTCATCTCTTCGAGACCGAGCACGCCCGCATTGGTATGCGGCAGAAGGCCGTACTCGAGCGCGATCCCGCAGACGACCTCGAGATAATCGACCGTAGTCCCGCAGCCGAAAGAGGCCAGCGTCTCGCGGTAGCCGGGGTAGGCGCGCTCGGGCGTGTCGCCCAAGCACAGGAGCGCCTCCTTGCACCCCTGCTGTGCCCCGATCAGCACCCACCCATGGATCTCTTCCGGCGTCATGGTCCAGGCCTCCGGATCGCCCGGATCCTTCCGGAACGTGCAGTAGGAACAGCGGTCGGCACACAGGTTTGTGACGGGTAGAAAAACTTTGCGCGAGTACGTTACGGTGCGGCCTTTAAGCTGGTCCCGAAGCATGCCGGCAGCACGCAGCAGGTGCGGGGTTTCTTCGTCGCCGGATTCCGCGAGACGGTAACCGTCCGCGGTCGACAGGCGCTGTCCGGCGAGGGCCTTCTCCAGAATCGCTTCGATCGGGGCAGCCATCGGACCTCCGCTACATTATAGCGAACGGCCGTGCCACGCTGCAGTTCGAAGGACGTACTCTTTTCAGGTCAGCCGCCAGGGAGGCCGCATTTCTCTTGAGGCAAAGTGTCTCTGGGCCGCGCCGTCGCCCACGAACCCTTCCCTGACGGGATCGAAGGGCTGCATCGGGCCGAGCGGCCGGCTATATGCAATTGACAAAATGGAGTGCCTGGTGGCCGAATTCCCTTTATTCTTAGCAGATGTGGGAGCAGTCATCCTACCGAAGGATTAAGTAAAACGGCCGGTTGTTCCGCCTATCCGCCGAGGTGAAAGAGGCCGGGAAATCGGCGCTTATTGTCAACGCCGGTTAGATTTTGCTGGGTCAGGAAGTCGCCGCTAAGATGGATGTCCTGCGGACTATTGGCGGTGTTATGCTGGCATCCGGCGATGCCGGGCGATACGTTCTGGGCATGTTCCAGAAGGAGGCACAGTATGGCATCTGGGTGACCGAGGACATCGCCATGCCGCACGGAACCAACGAAGTGAAATCCGAAGTGCTCCGAAAATCGATCGTTCTGGTGCAGATTCCAAAGGGGAAGGATAGAATCATCTGGCCATCGGCTTCGCAGGTAAAGGCGATGCCAGCACATGGAGCTGCTCGGCTTTTCGGCTGGCGTTCTCAACAACAAGAGCTGGCACCAACGGCTCGCCCGCACCGGCAACAGGGCCGAGGTTATCGAAATACCGACCCGGCGCGAGAGAGGGACATCCATTATGAAAGCCGCTGTCTTCTACGGGCCCAACGATCTTCGCATTGAGGAGCGTCCCGCGCCGGCCATTGCACCAGCCGAAATACTCTTGAAAGTGGCCACTTGTTCCATCTGCGGCAGCGATGTCCGCACCTTTCGATTCGGGGCAGGTAATATCACCGAACCCGTAACCATGGGCCACGAAGGCTGGCGGCAACTGAACGATTCTTGGACGCGGATTTGCTCGGATGCACGCGGATTTTGACTTGGTGACAGGCCGGGCGCGGCCGATCGGCGTGAATTCGTGGAAATCCGCGTTCTGCTGTGTTTATGAAATCGGGTACTTAGACTTCAAAGAACGGAGCCGGAATGAGCGGCAAAGGCAGAGTATTGGCGTCCACTCTGATCGTTGGCATGATCACGTCGCTTTTTGCGGGTTGTGCGTCCTCGCGCGCTCCGCAGGCTCAGGACGCCGCTCACCCCGCAGGCCCTTCCTCTCAGGCGGCCAGAGCCCCGAAGGACGTCACCCTCGGCCTGTCCATGTATACACTGGGCGCCCCTTATTTCGCGGCCCAGGCAAATGCGGTAAAGAAAAGAGCTGCCGAACTGGGTGTGAAACAAGTGATCGCGACCGAAGCCCATGATGATATGAACAAACAGCTGGCCGACGTCGAGGACCTCCTGTCCAAGAACATCGACCTTCTGATCTTGAATCCCAAGGATCCCAGGGGTCTGGTTCCCGCAACGAAAGCAGCAACCAGGGCAGGAGTGCCGGTAGTCATTATGGACAGCACCATCGATTCCTCCGCCGACTTCGTTACACTCGTGCAGTCTAACAACCAGGCTAACGGCGAACTGGTCGGTGAGTGGCTGGCAAAACGGATGAAGGGGAAGCCGATCAAGATGGCGCTGCTGAGCGGCACTCAAGGCAACCCGGTGGGGAAGGAACGCCGCCAGGGCGTTTTCCGCGGCATCATCGAGCAGCAATTGCGCGACGGCAACAGGGCGGGCTTTGAAATCATGACGCAGGGCTGGGGTAATTGGGCGCACGAAGGCGGTCTCAAAGCGATGGAAGACATCATGGTCGCCAGGCCCGAGATCAATGTCCTGTTTTGCGAAAACGACAGCATGTGCCTGGGGGCCTTGAAAGCCATCAGCGAGGCCGGCAAGGGGGAAAAGATACTCGTTCTGGCCGCCGCCGACGGACAGAAGGAAGCCTACGAGGCGATCAAGAGGGGCCAGTATGGCGCCACGGGTTTAAACGATCCCGTCCTGGTCGCGAACTCTGCCGTCGAAGCCGCCCTCGGATATCTCTCGGGCCGGAGAGACTTGCCGAAAATCCAATACACGGAGGCTGCGGCAATCACCGGGGAAAACGTCGACAAATTTTATCGGGCGGACAGCGAGTTCTGACCACACAAGCCTCCGTCGTCGACATGCTTTTGCAAGCGGCAGAAAACACTTCTGCATCGATTCTTCACAGCTTCACACAGGCATACAGGTGACTGAGAGCTACCTGGTTGAGATTTTGAACGTGAGCAAGTCCTTCCGGGCGGTTCACGCTCTCAGGGACGTATCGTTCAACGTAAAACCGGGCGAGATTCACGCTCTCGTAGGTGAGAACGGGGCCGGTAAGTCCACCCTGATGAAAATCCTGTCGGGAGTTCATCGGAGGGACAAGGGCATCATCAAAGTGGACAATCGGCCCGCGGAAATCCCGAATCCCCACGCAGCGCGTCGGCTCGGCATTGGAATTGTCCATCAGGAGCTTGCCCTCATTCCGGACCTGACCGTCGCCGAGAACATCTTCTTCAAGCGATTGAGCTCTAATTGGGGCCTCATTCATGGGCACGATCTCAACCGAAAGGCAGAAGAACTGCTCAGGGGTCTCGGCTTCGACATCAATCCGCGCGAGAAGGTGGCGCATCTCAGCGTGGCGTACCAACAGATCGTCGAGATCAGCAGGGAGCTCTCCGAAGACGTGCGCGTGCTCATTCTGGACGAGCCGACGTCGGTTCTGGCGCCCCAGGAAGTGGAGCACCTGTTCGCAGCCCTGAAGAGCTTGAGGGCTCGCGGGGTGGGTCTGGTTTACATCAGCCACCGGTTGGACGAGATCTTCCGCATCGCCGACCGGATTACGGTCCTCAAGGATGGGGCCGTAGTAGGTATGGTTTTGCCAGCGGAAGTCACGCCGGACGACCTGATCGGCATGATGATCGGTCGCAGGCTGACCACGATGTTTCCAGAGCGGGACTGCGCGATCGGTGAAGAAGTGCTCCGCGTCGATGGGTTGAACCGGGGGAGAAAGGTCAGAGACATATCTCTTGCCGTGAGAGCCGGTGAAGTCCTCGGCATCGCCGGATTGGTGGGCAGCGGCCGGAGCGAGGTGGTCCGGGCGATTTTCGGGGCGGATCCGAAGAGAGTGGGACAGTTTTCCTGGACAAACGGACCGTGAGGATCAACTCGCCCAGGGATGCGGTGAAGAACGGCATCGGCGCTTGTGCCGGAAAACCGCAAAGAGCAGGGCGTCATTCTCGACATGCCTATTCGCAAGAATATCACCATGCCCAGTGTCCGGCTGGTCACGGCTAGCCTGGGCGTTATCCGGGAGCGAAAGGAAAAGAGACTCGCCCAGCAGTTTGTGGAAAAGCTGCAGATCAAGATCCGAGACGTGGACCAGGAGGTGGCGGATCTAAGCGGAGGCAATCAGCAGAAAGTCGTGCTGGCCAAATGGCTGACCACCAATTGCAGGGTCATGCTGTTGGATGAGCCCACGCGAGGCATTGATGTCGGCGCCAAAGTCGAGATCTACCGCCTGATCAACGAATTGGCATGCTCAGGCATGGGCATTGTGCTGATTTCATCCGAAATGATGGAGATCATCGGCCTTTGCGATCGAGTGATCGTGATCCGCGAGGGGCAGGTTGCGGGGGTGCTCCAAAAACCTGAAATCACCGAAGTGAACCTCATGAGAATGGCGGTTCAGGGACCAGCGTCCGGCACCGGCACGACGCCGAAGGCGAGTTCGTGCCTTTAGCCACAAAGACACGAAGGACGGAGAAAGTACGAATGAGCCAGCGGCAAGCAGAATCGGTCGGGGGGGAACCGTCGGTCGCCGCGACGGTATCAGGCAGCCTCTTGGGCAACACCATCGCATTCGTGCTCAAGTACAATACCGTGCTGATATTCCTCGTCATGATCGCCCTCGCCGCCTCGATTTCCGACGTTTTCTTCAGCCAGAAGAACATTTTCAACCTGCTGCGCCAGGTCGCCGGGCTCGCCGCAATCGGGCTCGGCATGCTGCTGGTGATCCTGACCGGAGGCATCGATCTCTCGGTCGGTTCGCTCACGGCGCTGGCGAGTGTGCTGGTGGCATACTCTCTTGGCAGCGTGGGATTGCTGCCCGCGCTGATAATTACCGTCGCGATCAGCACCTTGTGCGGGGCCGTGTCCGGCTACCTGGTTGCCGCCCGGAACATGGCCCCGTTTATCGCAACCCTTGCCATGATGACGATCGCCAGAGGCTTCGCCTTTATCATCTCGAAGGGCTCCCCGATCATCATCGAAGATCCGACGCTGAACAGCTTCGGATCGGCTTATTGGCTGAGCGTTCCGCTGCCCGTATTTGTGATGGCCGCCGTCTTTGCGCTCGTGGCATTTCTGCTGAGATTCACCGTCTTCGGGAGGATGACCACCGCGATCGGGAGCAATGAAAGCGCGGTGAGATTGGCAGGGATTCGGACCGGGTGGTACAAATTCGCCGTCTATTGCATCTCGGGCGCCTTCTGTGGCGTCGCGGGTATCATCAGCACATCCAGGACCGGGGTGGGCTCGCCCATCGTGGGCACGGGAGCAGAGCTCGATGCGATTGCGGCAGTCGTTATCGGAGGAGCAAGCCTGAGCGGGGGCAAAGGCACCGCCTTCAACACTCTGCTGGGTGTGCTCATCCTGGGAATAATCGGAAACATCATGAACCTCATGAATGTCCCGGGCTACCCGCAGCAGGTTATCAAGGGGTTGATCATCGTGTTCGCCGTCCTCCTGCAAGGATGGCAACGCCGTCCGGATGCTTGGAAGTACATCGCGTGGCGAGTCGCCATGCTGATCCTGCCGCTTGCGGCTCGGGCCTGAACTTTGTCCGGAGTTCGAGACCCCTTGAGTGGGCTACCGACTTGGTCCTGGATGAGGGGGAGGGATGACCAGTCCAATCAAGCTCAATGTATCCAACCTGGCGCGCGTGCCGGCAGCAGTGCGGGTCCCGGGATATGACAGGGCCGGGATCGCGCCGGGCATCGTGCACATCGGGGTCGGGGGATTTTTCCGCGCGCATCAGGCCGTCTACCTCGACGATCTGCTGTTCGCCGGGGGCACCCTGAAGTGGGGCGTGTGCGGCGTCGGGCTGCTCGAGCACGACCGTCGCATGCGCGACGCGCTGCAATCCCAGGATTGCCTGTATACAGTGCTGGAATGCAATGCAGGGGGGAGCAGGCCCGCGTCATCGGGTCACTGATCGAATACCTGTATGCCCCGGACGACCCTGAGCGCGTGCTCAAAAAAATGGCCGCAGCGGAAACCAGGGATCGTCTCGCTCACCATCACCGAGTCCGGCTATTACCTCAATCACGGGACGGGTGGCTTTGACGAACATCATCCCGACATCGTCCGGGATCTCGAGCATCCGCACCAGCCGCGCTGCTCCTTCGGTTACATGGCCGAGGCGCTGGACCGCCGGCGGCGGCTCGGCCTGACGCCGTTCACCGTGCTGTCCTGCGACAACCTCCAGCAGAACGGGGACGTGGCGAGCAGCTCCGCGAATGCTGCTGGCGTTCGCGGCACTCCGCGATCCGGCGCTGAGCGCGTGGATGGAAAAGCACTGCGCCCGTTCCCAACAGCATGGTGGATCGGATCACCCCCATGACCGACGACCGGCACCGGACCTTGTTACGCGAGCGCTATGGCGTCGACGACGCGTGGCCGGTCGTGACGGAACCCTTCCGGCAGTGGGTGATCGAGGACGACTTCCCCTACGGGAGGCCCGCCTGGAGCAGGCCGGCGCCCAGGTGACCTCCGATGTGCTCCCCTACGAGAAGATCAAGATCCGCCTGCTCAATGCCGGACACCAGACGCTCTGCCATATCGGCAGGCTGCTGGGCTACGAGTCGTCCACCAGGCCGTCGCCGACCCGCAGATTCGGACGCTCCTCCGCGACTGATGGACGAAGAGGTCGGCCCTCTCCTCCCAAGCGTGCCGGGCATGGCACTCCGACCGTACAAAGAAACGCTCCTGCAACGCTTTTCGAATCCCGCCATCAATGACCAGCTTTCCGCATCGCCATGGAAGGGTCGGCCCGGATGCCCAAGTTCGTGCTTCCCTCGATCGTCGAGCAGCTGGAGCGTGGCGGGCGCGTGCGACTCCTCAGCTTTACGGTCGCATGCTGGTTCCGGTGTCTGGCCGGGAGGGACGATCACGGGCGGGAGCTCCCGGTGGTCGACCCCATGGTCGAGATCCTGCGGAAGCGCGCGCTTCGGGCGGAGCCGACCCCAAACCGCTGCTCGGCACCCCGAACCTGTTCGGCGAAAACCTCCTCCGCTCGCGCCGGTTCGTGGACTACCTGACGGAGGCTTTGAAGAACCTCTACGGAGGGGACTGGGCTGCCCTGGGGAACGATGAAACCTGGGGGCGCGGGATCCTGAAGCCACCGAATCCCGATGTGCCACCCTTTCCCGACCTGCAGCAACTTGCCAGCCGGAACGGGAAGTTTCCTTGAGGATCGCGTCCGCCTCCGGCGCATTCGTGAACTTCATCGCGGCCGCGTCCCAGCACCTTTTTTCTGCATACGCAGGGCGACGAGCCCGAGCAGGCCGATTTCCGTCAGTCCGGCGCCGTATCCGAAGTGGGCGCTGGCGGGCTTGCCCCTTTGCAGGCATCGACCCAGTCGCGGTGATGGCCGTTTGACCGGGGCAGCGTGTTCGCGGGTCTCTGGTAGGCAGCGTCTTTCGAACCGGGGATCAGGCGCGGCGCGCCTGCCCAGCCCGGGCAGGTCAGCATCCCCTTGTCGCCGACAAACAGGATGCCGTTGCCGTCGGCTCCAAGCCGGTCTCCCTCCTCCATGACCTCTGGGCGCGGGGGCATCAGTCCCCCTTCATACCAGGTGAACTTGACGGCGGGCATCTTGCCGCGGGGGCCGAAGTGATAGGTGTACAGGCCGCCCACGGGCGCCATGTAGGAATCGAGCCCGCCGGCCGCCGACGCTTCGATGCTGAGGGGCTCTTTCAGGTCGAGCGCCCAGAACGCGGGGTCGAAGTTGTGACAGAAGAAATCGCCGATGGGCGCCGTGCCGAAATCCCAGAAATCGCGCCAACTCACCGGGGAGTAGATGGAACTGTACGGGCGCATGCTGCGGGGCCCGAGCCACAGGTCCCAGTTGACGCCCTGCGGCACCGGCTCTTCCGGCGGGATGCCGCCCGGGTGCTTCTTGTTCCAGCGCGTCGCGGACGTCCAGGCATGCACCTCGCGGATGTCGCCGATAGCCCCGTCCCAGATCCATTCGCAGGTCTGGCGGATGCCGTTGCCGGAGTGACCGTGGTTCCCCAACTGCGTCGCCACGCCGGTTTCCTTGGCGACCTGCGCCATCAGCCGCGGCCTCTCCAGACGTTGTGGGCAAGCGGCTTCTCGCAATAGACGTGCTTGCCCTGCCTCATGGCCGTCACGCACGCATGGCGTGCTGGTGGTCCGGCGTGGCGCAGAGGATCGCGTCGACGGACTTTTCCTTCTCGAGCATCACGCGAAAGTCCTCGTAGTCGGCCACCTTGTAGTTCGGCTTCTCTTCCGCATACCGCCGCTCGATTTCGGCCTTGACCGGCAGGCGGCCTGCCGTGCCGCCATAGTAGAATCCCTTCAGATCGTGGAACTCGATGGGGTCTGCCAGGGCGACGATCTGGGCGTCCTGGAGCTTGAAAAGGGCGCGCATATGGTGCGCCCCTGGCCGCCGCAGCCTATGATGGCGATATTGACCTTGTCGCTGGGGGCGACGAACTTCTGGCCGCCCAGGACATGGCGCGGGACGATGGTAATGCCGGCGACCGCGGCGGCGGCCCCGCCGATGAAGTCGCGCCGGCTAAGATGGGGACTCTGTGGGTTTATCATGTTGCAGCGACCTCCGCACAGGCCGATTGGCCGAGGGAATTATTAACGAGGCGTCACCAGCACCGCGATCAGTTCTATCCCAAAGGGTAGCGCCGGCAAGCGAATTTGCCGGGTCGAGACAGCCCGCGGGCTTGGCGCCGGATCTGCGGATTCTCTGCGGCACCGAATAATCAGGGGAGAAACTGCGCTTCAACATCGGTCAGGGGCGTGGCTGAGTGGTCACCATGGGCCTGAAATCGGTCTCCATTAGTTTCTTCAGCTGCTCCCTTACGGGTCCGGCTTGCGCGGAGTCGGGCGCCGCGGCGAGGTAGCGCTGCAGCTGTTCGACTGCCCCCGCGGCGTCTTGTTTGCGCTGGAGGATATCGGCGAGGATCAGGTGCACCTGAGGTATGCGATGCAGCGGATCCATCTGTTCGGTCTTCCTGCCGCTGCGCTCCGCCGCGTCGAGCCGGTTCAGGTAGAAGTTCGCCGCGGCGTTCAGATAATACGCATCGACGAAGTCCACGGGATCGAGATCGATGGCGCGATCGGACAACTCCACCGCAACCTGCCATTTCTGCTCGACCGCGGCGAGCCGGGCGAGGTGGATGTAGGGTCCCACGTAGTTGTGGTCGACCTCCACCGCTTTCGCCAGCGCCGCTTTGGCTTCGTCCAGGCGCGCGTGCTTCCACAGACCTGCCCCAACCCGAACCAGGCTGCGGCATAATTGGGGTATATCTCGAGTGCCGATTTGAGGTTCTTCTCGGCCTCGGCGAAGTCACTTTTCCGGAAGATGCCTCTCGAAACGCTCAAATGCTTTCCGGGCGGGCTTGGGGGCAGCCATATCGGTGGCGCTCACCGTCGTCCCCCGGACCTTCGACAGCGGGTAGAGCACGATCGTGCCCACATCGATCTGCCCGACCGAACTGCCCGAATCAAACATCACGGGAGTGGACCGGTAGCCGGCGAGGCGGGCGCGCACTTCGCAACCCATCAGGTTTATGGGCGCCTGCCGGTCGAAGGCGCTCGAGCTCGCCGATGATTGAGTCCCCCGCCCGCCGAAGAGGTCCGCGGCAGAACCCGATTCATCACTGGCATCCGGCAGACACGCTTGCAGAGCGGTTGATCCCGCCGATCTGAAAGGAGAAATTGCCTCTGGCGTCGACGTACGTTTCCCTTGTGACACGCCCGTTGCAGTTGCGTTCGATGACGACGCCCGTGGGCAACGGCGCCCCGTTCTCCTGGACGACGACTCCGGAAACGAAAATCATCTGGGGCCGGACCTGCGGTCGATCCGCTGACGGTTTCGGGCGAGAGACGGATGGAGCTGTCCTGCTTGGCGCGGTCCCCCCGCCCCGTCTTCACCGCCGCTTGGGCCGCAAGGTTTCGCGGCGTCGCGGCGCCGAGCACGATCAGGCAGGAAATCACTATGCCAAGGAGTCCGGTTGGTTTCATGGCCATTCCCTCTGCTGTGGAAAGTTAAAGCCCGGCTTCGGAGACAGTAGTTACCCGACAGCCCAGGTGGCTCTGCCCGAACATTCGCACTGTGGTTTGTGGAGTTGGAAGTACACCCACCTGCGTCTCACAGTACTCCGGCGCGGCGGGAACGACAATGGAAATCACGAGTCCCGGAGACGGCACGGGGCACGCCGACTCGCGCCGGCCCGCACCGAATCCCCGCGCGGAACCCGGCTCGGGTCCGCCGGCACACCATCCAGCACCCCTAATCGCTTGCGTCTGCGGCACGATTCGCGATAGAACTGCGCGAATCAAATACGGAGACAGGAGGCATACATGAGCGAGGTCTTGAACATCCGTCCTGATGGAGCGCTGGACCTTCTGAGCCTGGGTGCCCTGGTGCACCGGCTCGATCCCGGGATTGTCCCTTTCCGCAAGGCGACAGAATGCCGCATTCACGTCAGCGGGGGGGAGTTCAACGTCGCGGCCAACCTCGCCGACTGCTTCCGGATGAACACCGGTATCGTCAGCGCCATGGTCGATTACCCCATTGGCGACCTCATCGCGGAACGGGTGCGGGCCATGGGAGTAAAACCGTTCTACCGGCGTTTCAAGCACAACGGTGTAAACGGACCGAATATGGCCACCGTCTACAGCGACCGGGGTCACGGCGTGCGGGCGCCCGTAGTGTTCTACAACCGTTCGAACGAAGCCGCCGCACTACTGAAGCCGGGCGATTTCGACTGGACCGACATCTTCAAGGCGGGTGTACGCTGGTTCCACAGCGGCGGCATCTTCGCGTCGCTCTCGGACACGACGGGTGAACTGATCATCGAGGCGATGAAGGCGGCAAAACAGGCGGGCGCCGTAACCAGTTTCGACCTGAACTTCCGCGAAAAGCTGTGGAACATATGGGGCGGACAGCAGAAGGCGGTCGAAGTCGTCCACCGCATCGTGGAGAATGTCGACGTGATGGTCGGCAATGAAGAGGATCTTCAGAAAGGGCTGGGCATTGCCGGACCGGAGGTTGCGGCGAAATCGAAGCTGGATCCCAGCGCGTTCTTCGGCATGATCGACCAGGTTGTCGCAGAAATATCCGCAGGTGAAAATCGTCGCCACGACGCTGCGCGACGTGCACTCGACGAGCCATCACAGCTGGAGCGCGGTCGCCTGGGTTTGCGGCAAGACTTACCAGGCACCGACGGCGGAACTGCCGATCCTTGACCGGGTCGGCGGAGGCGATGGTTTTGCATCGGGCTTTTTCTACGGTCTGATGACCGGAGAAACCCCCGAGGAGGCAGTGAAGCTCGGATGGGCGCACGGCGCGATGCTGACCACCTTCCCCGGCGATACCACGATGGCCACCGTCGAACAGGTACGCGCATTTGCGAAGGGCGGATCCGCCAGGATCCAGCGCTGACCGGTATGCGCGCGCCCCCGACCCCGATGGGAACCAGATGACCCAATGTATTTTCCACGATATCGACCCGGCGCGCGCGACCGCAGGCTCTTCGAAATCGTCGAGCGGGCCTGTGCGGCAAAGACAAAAGGTGGTCGTGTTGCCCCGGGCGAGCCCCGCGCCGCGGACCTCGACCGCCTCTCTGGATCCTCAAGCAGGAGAGCTTTCATTCCCCACATGGTGGTGCGGGAACCGCAGGTGGACGAACCGTGCCGGTGGCGATCGTAACCGCGGAGTCAAACCCGATCGGGGCCGCCACGCATCATCGCCGACGGACACTGCTCCCTCGAGTTCGCTCTTCGCTTCGAAA
>CAVZBT010000009.1:0-25723 GCA_963773605.1 uncultured Acidobacteriota bacterium | reverse complement strand
CGCGCCCATGACTTCGCGGTAGTCGGCGACGGCGTTGTCGCCTTCCAGCACCTGAACGACGACCGGGGCGGAGGTCATCTGGTCGACCAGCTCGCCGTAGAACGGGCGCTCGGCGTGGACTTCGTAGAATTTCTTGGCCTGGGCCTC
This sequence comes from uncultured Acidobacteriota bacterium, assembly GCA_963773605.1. GTDB lineage: Bacteria > Acidobacteriota > UBA6911 > UBA6911 > UBA6911 > CAVZBT01. Next base: position 25,576 of record CAVZBT010000009.1, on the reverse strand, counting down.
GGTCAGCTTGATGCGGCGCTGGGCGACGATGCGCAGGCCGGCGCCTTCGATCACGGCGTTGATCTTGCCGGTCAGGTTGCGGCGCGTGGCGTCGGGCTTGATGATCGAGAAGGTGCGTTCGGTCATGGGAGTGACTTCTTGTTTGGGAGATTGAAGGTGGCGGGCTTATAGCCGCGCCCTCCGCCGGTTTCCAAGCCGTCCCTGATGCTCGCGCTCGCGGCCGCTCGCTGCTTGAGGGACGATCCCTTCTGTCCTCGACGTTCGAGGAGCGCCCTCGCCTCCGGACACCTCGTCATGCTCCAGATCAACGACCTGACCTTCGACGCCTGGGGCCGCCGGTTCTTCGACGACGCCACCGTCAGCCTGCCGCCCGGCGCCAAGGTCGGCCTCGTGGGCCGCAACGGCGTCGGCAAGTCGACCCTGTTCAAGCTGATCCTGGGCGAACTGGCCGCCGGCGGCGACGAGATCAGCCTGCCCAAGACCGCCCGCATCGGCTCGGTCGACCAGGAACACCCGGCCACGCCCGTCAGCGCTGCTGGACACCATCCTGGAGGCCGACGTCGAGCGCCACAGCCTGCTGGGCCGGCTGGAGACCGCCGAGCCCGAGCAGATGGGCGACATCTGGACCCGGCTGATCGAGATCGACGCCGACGCCGCCCCCGCGCGCGCCGCCGAAATCCTGGTCGGCCTCGGCTTCGACCAGGAGAACCAGCAGCGGCCGATGTCGGAGTTCTCCGGCGGCTGGCGGATGCGCGTGGCCCTGGCCGCCGCCCTGTTCGCCGAGCCGGACCTGCTGCTGCTCGACGAACCGACCAACTATCTCGACCTGGAAGGCGCGCTGTGGCTGGAGGCGCGGCTCAAAAGACATCTTCGGGTACGAGGAGGGGTTCCAGAACCTGATCGAGAACCGCGCCGTGGACATCATCCAACCCGATCCGGAAACATCGGGGGGGATAGCGGAGACGCGCCGCATCGCCGAGACCGCGGGCCTCAGCGGAATTCCGACCGTGCTCCACTTCGCGGGATCTCCGGTCGGCTGCATGGCCTCGGTCCACCTCGCGGCAACGATCAAGAACTTCGTGGTGATGGAAAACCATGCAGTCGACATGCCCTGGTGGCAGGACCTTGTGACCGGAACGCCGAAGCCGATCGTCGACAACGGCTATATCCGGGTGCCGGATACCCCCGGGCTGGGGGTTGAACTGAATGAAGCTGTGATCAAGGAGCACCTGAGGTACCCGGGGTATTTCGAGCCTACCCCTTTCTTCGACAACTTCATCGTTTCCGGGTATCGCAGGGTTGGCCCCTGGCCTCACTACGATGAGGACGGCAACTACGGGAACAAAATCACATACTGATTTCGGAAAGCGCACCGGGCGCGTTCCGTCCAGCCACGCCCGCATTCAGCGCGGGCTCGGGTATTGGAGTGAGGGCGAAGCGCTCGCCTATGCGCGCGCCATTTTGCGCGACAATGCGATCCGCGTGTTCAAACTGCCGAAGTGAAATAGAGTGCCGATGCGCCCCAACCGGGAGACCCGGCCACCACCCTCGCTGAAGTTACCGCTACGGGCCTTGCATCCCTGGAGCCGCCTGCAACGAAAAACAGGGGCAAAAATCGCAAATAAGGCCCATTTTGCGCCGCATTTTTCCGGTTACTCGTCAGTTCAAAGGGGTTCGCCGGGTCCGTCCCAGGAATGTGCCTCGTTCGAGTTCGTCGAAGGCCTGCCGCAGCTGCTCCTGCGTGTTCATGACGATCGGGCCGTACCAGGCGACGGGCTCCTCGAGCGGCTTGCCCGAAACGAGCAGGAAACGGATGCCGTCATTCCCCGCCTGCACCGTAATTTCGTCGCCGCGGTCAAAGAGGACGAGCGAACGGTTCTCGGCGTGCCCGGGAGGCGACGTGTCGGCCCAGCCGACCCCTTCGTCGGCACCGCCAGCGGGCCGGACGCGTTGCAGAACTTTCCCTCCCCGGCGAAAACGTAGGCGAAGGCGTGGCGCGTGGCGTCTGACAGGAAGGGTCTTCGCTCTGCCCGGCGGCACCGACACATCGAGATAGATCGGATCGGCGGCGATGTCCGCTGACCGGGCCGGCGTTCCCCAGGAACTCCCCGCAGACGACGCGGACCTGCGTGCCGTCGTCGTCCTTGACCTCCGGGATGTCGGCCGCCTTCACCTCCTGGTAACGCGGCGCCGTCATCTTGAGCGACGACGGCAGGTTCGCCCACAGCTGGAACCCGTGCATCCGTCCCGTCGGCGTCGCCCTTCGGCATCTCCTGGTGAATGATCCCGCTACCTGCCGTCATCCACTGCACGTCGCCCGGCGGCGATGACGCCGCGGTTGCCCATGCTGTCGCCGTGCTCCACGGTTCCGGCGAGCACATAGGTGATCGTCTCGATCCCGCGGTGCGGGTGCCACGGGAACCCCGCCAGGTAATCCCGCGGGAACGTCGTTGCGAAAATCGTCGAGGAGCAGGAAGGGATCGAAATCCGACGTATTGCCGAAGCCGAACGCACGGCGCAGGTGCACCCCGGCGCCTTCGATGGTCGGCTCTGCCTGCGCCAGCCGCTTGACGGATCGAATGGACATGTCCGCCTCCAGATGGAGTTTACCGCGTCGGGTCCAGCTCCGCCATGTGGAGCGTCCCGGACTTGCCTGGGACCGGCTGCGGCCAACCGCACGCGCGGAATCGCGACGCCCGGCAATTACAGAATGCGGTCGGACGTGCTACGATGCGTCTTCTTTCTTTCCAATGTGTCCTCATGACCGTCCCTTTCGCAGGCAACCTCGACGCGGCCTACCGCCGGCCCGCTGAGGATATCCTGGCATCCCTTGGCGTGGACGCCGACAGCGGGCTGAGCGCAGTAGAAGCGGGCGCTCGGCTCGAACGTTACGGCAGGAACGAGCTGGCGTCGGAAAAGCCGGTGCCGGCATGGCGCAAGTTCCTGGCGCAATTCCAGGATGCGCTGGTGATACTGCTGCTCGTCGCCACGGCGGTGTCGGTGGCGTTGTGGGTGTACGAGCGCGAGTCGGCATTGCCTTACGAAGCGATCGCCATCTTCGCCATCGTTTTACTCAATGCCGTCATGGGGTACGTGCAAACCGCCCGCGCCGAACAGGCATTGGCAGCGCTGCGGGCCATGTCGGCGTCGGAAGCCACAGCGCTCCGCGACGGCGCGCGCAGTCGCATTCCCGCCGCGCAGATCGTGCCGGGCGACATCATCGTGGTCGAGGAAGGCGACACGATTCCGGCCGATGCCCGCCTGGTCGAATCCACGGTTCTTCAGACGGCGGAAGCGCCTCTCACCGGGGAGAGTCTGCCGGTGCTGAAGGATACCGCCACGATTTCCGGCGATGCCGGGCTCGGTGACCGCCGGAACATGATTTTCAGCGGCACCGCGGTCACCTACGGCCGCGGGAAGGCCGTGGTGGTCGCCACCGGCATGCACACGGAGATGGGTCGCATCGCCGGCATGCTGAAAGCGACACCGGACGACGTCACTCCGCTGCAGAAGCAGTTGGACCGGATGGGAAAACTGCTTGGTCTTGTCGTGATCGTCATCGCGGTCGTCATGGTCGCGACCATCATTCTCGTGGAACGCGTCACGGGGCTTGCGGCGCTCTTCGAGGTCCTCATTCTCGGCGTGGCGCTGGCGGTCGCGGCCGTACCCGAAGGCCTGCCGGCCATCGTGACGGTGGTGCTCTCGCTCGGTGTGCAGCGCATGGCACGGAGGAACGCGATCGTGCGGCACCTCGCAGCCGTGGAGACCCTCGGGTCGGCGAGCGTGATAGCGTCCGACAAGACGGGCACGCTGACCAAAAACGAGATGACGGTGCGGACCGTGGTCACGGCCGGCGGCCGTGTACAGTTCAGCGGAAGCGGCTATGACCCGAAAGGTGTTGTGAGCCAGAACGGTGGCCCGGTGGATCCTGCGGTTCAGTTCGAGTTGAAGCGCGTGGTGACGGTGGCGGATCGCGCCAGCAACGCCGAATTGCAGGAGCGCGATGGGCACTGGGTCGTGCAGGGAGATCCGACGGAAGGCGCACTGCTGGTGGCCGCCCGGAAGGCAGGACTCGTTCCGGAGCAACTGGACACGCGCTTCAGGAGAACGGGAGAAATACCGTTTTCTTCCGAGCGCAAGCTGATGAGCACCATTCACGACGATGCGGAACGGTCCGAGACGGCGCTCGTCTTCACCAAGGGCGCACCAGACGTGCTGCTGGCGCGCTGCTCGCATGAGCTAAAAGGAGAAGGGACTGCCGCGCTGAACGACGAGCGGCGGTCCGAGATCCTCAGGGCCACGGAAACGCTCGCGGGCGAAGCGCTGCGCACGCTGGGGGTGGCGTACCGGCGCATTCCGAAGGACCACAGCCAGGCCCGAAGCCCGGATGAAACCGCCGAACAGGATCTGGTGTTTGCCGGGCTGATCGGCATGATCGATCCCCCGCGCGACGAGGCGAAGGAGGCCGTCGCGCGCGCCCAACGCGCCGGCATCCGGCCCATCATGATTACCGGCGACCACCCCACGACGGCGGCCGTGATCGCGAGGGAGCTGGGCATCATTGAGAATGGGCGAGCCGTAACCGGGGCCGAGCTCGACAAGCTGGAACGAGACGAGCTGATCCGTACCGTGCACGACGTTTCGGTGTATGCGCGGGTCAACCCGGAACACAAGCTCCTCCTCGTGCAGGCCCTCCAGGAGGACGGGACCGTCGTGGCCATGACCGGGGATGGGGTGAACGACGCGCCGGCCCTGAAGACCGCCGATATCGGCATAGCGATGGGCATAACGGGGACGGATGTCTCGAAGGAAGTCGCCGACATGATCTTGACCGACGACAACTTCGCATCCATCGTTGCCGCAGTCGAAGAGGGGCGTGCGATTTTTTCCAACATCCGAAAGTTCCTGCGTTACCTGCTGTCATCGAACATCGGCGAGGTTATGACGATGTTTTTTGGCGTGTTGCTGGCCCACGCGATCGGACTCAGGGCCGAAGGGAGCGCTCTTGTCCTGCCGCTGCTCGCGACACAAATCCTCTGGATCAACCTGGTGACCGACGGCGCCCCCGCCCTCGCCCTGGGGCTCGATCCTACCGACGCCGGCGTGATGCGCAAGCCTCCGCGCCCCCGGGGGGAAGCCGTCGTTACCGGGACGATGTGGTTCGGCATCTTCTTCGTCGGCGCGGCGATGGCGGCGGGGACGCTCCTGGTGCTGGATGCCAGTTTGCCCGGCGGCTTCATCGAGGGAACGGGCGACATGCGCTACGCGCAGACCATGGCGTTCACGACACTGATGCTCGCCCAGCTCTTCAATGTGTTCAACGCGCGCTCCGACCAGCGCAGTGCCTTTGCCGGGCTGTTCCGGAATCACTGGCTGTGGACCGCCTGCGGCCTGTCGCTCGCGCTCCATTTCGCGGTGATCTACCTGCCCTTCATGCAACAGGCGTTTTCGACCGTGAGGCTGAGTTTCGCCGACTGGATGGAGTGCCTTCTCGTGGCGAGCGCGATCCTCTGGCTGCGTGAGTTGAGCAAGATGGCGACCCCGGCGGCAGAGGCGGGCGCCCCCGCCTCGGAATCCTGATGCAGCCGGTGCATTCCCTCAGAGGAACCCGGCGCAGGTGCTGCTCCGCGGCAAACGCGGGAGAGGATCCGGGCAACGAACGCTATCGGGGCTCTCACAAGCAGTTCCCCCGCGTGGTCGGAATGCGGTTCCTCCAGTTATACACTCGGCTCAAGAAATCGGTTCCCTGACCACCGCCGGTCGAGACGGTCGAGACGCATCCGCGCTTGACGGACGGAGTGCTCCGGCGTAGCGTCGGCCTGAGATGCCCATATTGGAGGAGAGTGCGCCATGCGCTATCCAAGCACCAGACGGTCCTTCCTTCAAACTGTCGGGTTGGGCGCCGCCGGCCTGCGCCTCGCTGCGTCCAATCCACGCCAGGACAATTCGCAAGGCTGGCAGCCGATCTCCGATCGCAAGATCCGCGTGGGCCTGGTCGGCTATGGTGTCTGCCGTTTCGCAGCGGAGTTCAGCTTCCAGCATCACCCGAATGTCGAAGTTGTGGCGGTCAGCGACCTGTTCCCCGACCGGTGTGCGGAACTGGCCAGCGTCGTGCACTGCACCAAGACTTATCCCTCGCTGGAGGAACTGGTCAAAGACGACCGGATCGAAGCCGTTTTCGTCGCCACCGACGCCCCCAGTCATGCCCGGCACTGCATCGAGGTGATCAAACACGGCAAGCACGTGGCATCGGCCGTTCCGGCCGTGTATGGCTCGCTTGCCGAAGCGGACGAGCTGTTTCACGCCGTCAAGGGCAGCGGTCTCAAGTACATGATGTTTGAGACGTCCTTCTTCCGTGAGGACCTGTTCGCGATGCGCAAGCTCTACCAGGCCGGTGTGCTCGGCCGGATCGTGTACTCCGAAGGGGAGTATTTTCACTACATGGAGCAACCGATCCCGTCCTACAAGGACTGGCGCGTGGGTCTTCCGCCGCAATGGTACCCGACGCACTCGAACGCTTACCAACTCGGGGTGACCGGCGGGAGTTTCACGGAGGTGTCCTGCATGGGGATCCCGAGCCGTCTCCAACACCTCCAGGCGCCGAACAACCGCTATCGCAACCCGTTCGGCACCGAGATCGCGCTCTTTCGCACCACGGACGGCGGAACGTCACGGATGGGGGTCAGCTGGGACACGCCGGGGTACGAAGGAGAAGTGGGCCGTGTTCGTGGACAGAAGGGTTCCTTCTCCGGCACGTATCAAGGTCTCGAGGAAAACCTGCCGGCAACAAGGCGACCGCCGCTGCCGCCGAAGGTGGAGCCCGGGGGCCACGGCGGCTCGCACGGCTACCTCATGAACGAGTTCGTCGCTTCGATTCTCGCAGACCGCGCCCCGATAGTGGATGTCGCCGGCGCGCTGAATCTGACGGTGGCGGGTATCGTCGCCCACCAGTCGGCTTTGAAGGGGGGCGAGCTCATGAAAATCCCGCAGTACCGGCTGTGACCTTCGGTGTGCGAACCGTGAATTACCCCCGCGACCTGATCAAGCCGCTGCGCGGAAGACCAGCACCGCGTTGAGGCCGCCGAATGCGAAGGAGTTCGACAGCGCGTATTCGAACGATGCTCTTCGGGCTGCATTCGGCACGACGTCGAGGTCGCACTCGGGGTCGGGCGCGATGAAGTTCGCCGTCGGGGGCAGGGTGCCGTGCTGCAACCCCAGGAGGGTGGCGGCCGCCTCCAGCGCTCCCGAGGCCCCCAGCGCGTGACCGTGCAGCGATTTCGTGGAGCTGACGGCGAGCCGGTCCGCGTGCGGGCCGAACACGCTGCGGATCGCGGCGCTTTCCACCGGGTCGTTGAGCGCGGTGCCGGTGCCGTGTGCGTTGATGTAGGAAATGCGTTCCGGTTGCAGCCCGGCGTCCGCGAGCGCCGCGCACATCGACCGCGCGGCCCCGCGGGGCGACGGGGCGGTGATGTGGTGCGCGTCGGAGGACATGCCGAATCCCACGATCTCGCCCAGGACGACCGCACCGCGGTCGGCGGCCCTGTCCATCGTCTCGAGCAACAGCATCGCGCTGCCCTCTCCCAGGATGATGCCGTCCCGACCCTTTGAAAAGGGGCGGCAGGTCTCCTGCGCGATGACCCGCATGGCTTCCCACGCCTTCAGGTGCCCGAGGCTCATCGGCGCCTCGCTCCCGCCGGCGATCGCGGCATCGGCCACGCCGTCGCGCACCATCCAGAACGCCTGGCCGATGGCATGGCTCGCCGAGGCGCACGCGGAGGAGACGGTCAAGCCCGGCCCGCCCAGGCCGAACTCCATCGAGATGTGGCTGGTGACTGCGCTGGCCATGACCTTGGTCACGTTCATGGGATGGAACCGGGTTTTCCCGTCGCGGTACAGGCCCGCGAAAGCCGCGTCCTCGGTCGTCTGCCCGCCGACAGCCGAGCCGGTGACCACCGCGGTGGTCTCGCGGAGGGCCTCGTTCCACTCAATGCCCGATTGCGCGATTGCCTCGCGCGCGGCAATCAGACCGAACTGCGAGAACCGGTCCAACTGGGCGGCGCGTTCTTCGCTGAAGTGGCTCAATGGGTCAAATCCACGGATCTCCGCCGCGTTCCGGAACCGGAGCGCATTGCTGTCCACGAGGCGGATCGGACCGATGCCGGGCGCGCACCGGACAATGGCATCCCAGAAAGAGACCCGATCCGGGCCAAGGGCAGAAATGACGCCCAGCCCCGTCACCGCCACTCTGCGTCGCTGCATGGGATCTCCGCTAGACCTGCACGCGGTGGTCGTCGCGGTGGTCTTTGCCCTCGAGCAGCCTGTTGATGCCATCGACAACTTCGCGCACCGAGCGCATCGACCGCGCCTGCTCGTCCGGGATGCTCATGTCGAGCGCCTCCTCGAGCTCGAAGAAAACATTCAGCCCGTCCAGCGAATCCATCCCCAGATCTTCCAGCCGGCTCTCGAGCGTGATCGATTCCGGGGGGATGCGCTTGACCTTTGCAATTGCCGCAACGACTTTGTCGATCACCGCATTGGACACTGGCCTGAAATCCTTTCCGGCGGCGGGTCACCTGGCCGCGATTCGCGTTTGGGTTGAAACTGGCAGTCGGCGCACGCGGCGCGCCCCGTCACCGCCGGACAGCCAGACCGGTGTAGCCCATCAGGGTATGGCGCGTGAAGCCGAAGGCGAAGTCGGCGCCGATCCGGCCGGTAACGAGCATCCGGCCAAACGCCCGACGGCCTATCCTCGGCATGAATCCCCTGCACAGAACGACTTCCATGCCGCCTGCCTGGCACATCGCCCTCAACTCGGAGGGCTTGATGAAGTACCGAAGGCTATGCATGTTGCGCGGCGTGTTGCGCACGAACCACTCGACCCCTTTGATGACAACGAGCCAGGAGAGGAGGTTCCGGTTGAACGTGTGAAAGAAAAACAGGCCGCCGGGCCGGATCACGCGCGCGGCCTCCCTCACGACACGGGCGGGCTCCTCGACGTGCTCCAGGAAGTCGAGCGCGCACGCCACGTCGAACGATCCGTCGGCAAACCCCAGGCGCCGGCCGTCGCCGGACCGGTAGTCCACGGAGCCGGTCCCATCGTGGCGGCGGGCGACGTCGAGGCTCTCCTCCGAGGAGTCCACCGCACTGACGTCGAATCCGTGCCGGGCAAGCTCGTTGGCAAGAAACCCGGCCCCGCACCCGATGTCCAGCACGCGCACGTTCCCGGCGGGCATTCGGCCGCGAATTTCTTCGATAATCCAGGGGTTCCGTGCGCGCCCCTCCGCCCGGAGCAGGGCGACCGGATCATCCTCGGCCGTGTACCACCGTTCCCCATAGCGGTCGTACGGCGCGTTGTTTACCTGGTGCCGGTCCGAGACCATAACAGGTTCCAGTACACGAATTGATAAGCCGCGAACAGCAGGGTCGATGCGCAGCCGAAGGCCAAAAACGCGCGCTCGAAGCCGTGGACGCGTATCCACCCTGCCCCGCCCGGTGCATACCCGTGGGCCGCCGGCCACAGCAAACCCGCGCTGGCCAGTACGATCGGGTGCAGGACGAACAGACAGGCGTGCAACCAGTGCTCCCCGGCGCCGCAATGCCTGTGATGCACGATCTCGTCCTTGGTGACGAAAAGGCAGGAGAAGACGGCCAGCGCGGCATACACGACGACGTTCCGGGGATTCGGCGGCACATAGAGAACCCAGCTGAGACACGCAAACACGCTCATGGTGTCGAGACCGTGCCCGACCCTTTCCCACCGCGGCAATCCACGCCTCCTGTGAAAAACACATTCGTCGACCGCCATGCAAAGCATCTGGAGGATCAGCGGCACACAAAGCCAGTGGGAGCTCAACATTTTCTGAACAGCGCCCCCGCAACCGTCAGTCCCGGGCCGAAGGCCAGGCTGACAACAAGGGTGGCCGGCGCGACGCCCGCATCGCCTGCCACCGCCATCCAGATGTGGGGCAGTGTCGCCGACGACATGTTGCCGCGCCGGAAGAGCACCTCCCGGCTCAGCGCCACCTGATCTTCCCGGAGGCAAAGCAACTCCCGCACGGAATCGAGGATGCGTGGCCCCCCGGGATGCACGGCGAACAGGGCGCCTCCCGCTTCGTTCTCATAGTTCAGCCCGGCGCCGCAAAACAAACCCGACAGGAAGCGTGGCAGGGAGGCGGCGACCCGGCCCGGCACATCGCGCGAGAGCGTCATCCGAAAGCCCCACTCGGACAAAACCCAGGTCATGTCGTCCAGGGAGTCCGGAACAATCTCCTCGCGCACCGAGAGCAGCTCGAATCGCCCGTTCTCCGCCGGCGCGACCGGAGCGTCGCCGGGCACCAGCGCATACCGGATGTGGCCGTCGGCGAAGAGACTCTGCACGATCAACTGCTCGGGGGAATGGTCTCCCGGGTCAAAGTGAAGCGTGCAGAGTTCGGTGTGGACGATTTCCGCGCGCGGCACGGCCGACCCGGACCGGTTGCTCAGCAGTCCCGCCGCGATGCGCAGCGCGGGCAGCGCCGCATAGCAGCCCATATGGTAGACCTGGGTCGCCTGGGTCCGGAGGTTCCATTTCTTTGATTCGATCAGGCGCTGGATGGCGCTGGGGGACGCGTATCCGGTGCAAGAGACGTGCAGAAGGTCCGACGGCGGGCAGGAGGCCCCGGCAAAAAGGCACTGGACGACCCGGTTGGCCGTCTCGGCGAAGAACCGGTTGCGCACGCTCAGGCCGCGGCCCCGCGGGTTCTCGTGGAGGTTGAAGATACGCATGCGCGGCCAGTCGGTGTGCATGAAATCGCCGAGTTCCGAGCGGCGCCAACCGATGTGCTCGGCCGGGCAGGAATAGCGCTGCGCGAGCCGGCTCATCCGCTCGTGCCACATCGGCAGCTCGTCATCCCGACCGGAGGCGGTGACCGCGGCCCGCGCGTGAGCGGCCGCCAGCCATTCGAGCCCCTCCTCCTGCGGCCTGTGAAACGGCGGCAGTTGAACTGCGAATCCCTCGAGGAATGCCGGTTTTTTCATATGGCCGAAAGGAGAGCCGATTCCGCATGAAACCCGCGGGGCCCCGCACCGGCGGACGGGTCAGATGCGGCAGAGGTCCCGGACACAGCCATTCTCCCGTAAGGATACTGCCACTTCAAGTTGCCTTTTCGCTTTCGGCACCGGCAAATCCGCCGACGACCCTGAGGTGAAATTCGGCGCGGGATATAGAATAATGGTCCTTGAGTCGCTGCCGAACAGTCCCGGGTATGCTGGCTTTGAAACACGCGGACAACGGATCGTCCATGACGTGCGTCCCGGTGAACGCGTTTAGGCACAGAGGTCAGGAGATGGCCCTTATTGGAGCCAATGAGCTCAAACGCAAGATGCTGATCGAGCTGGACGGGCAGCCGTACACGGTGGTCGAAGTTTTCTTCGCATCGCCGAGTGCGCGCGGGGCCTCCACCATGGTACGGACCAAGCTGCGGCACCTGATCACCGACGCGGTGCTCGAAAAAACGTTCAAGACCAGCGAGAAGTTCGGAGAACCCGATGTGGCCCTGTCCCCCGCGTCGTTCCTGTACTCCGACGGCGAACAGTTTCACTTCATGGATGAGTCGACGTTTGAGCAGCTCGACCTCACCGAAGCCCAGCTTGGGCACGACCGGCTGTTCCTGAAAGAAGGGCTCTCGCTCCAGGTCCGCAGATACAACGGCACCCCCATCGCCGTGCAACTCCCGCCGTTTGTCGACCTGGCAGTCGCGGCAACGGAGACAGGGATTCGTGGGGACACCAGTTCCTCGGGCTCAACGAAACCGGCCACGCTCGAGACAGGTCTGCAAGTCCGCGTCCCGCTGTTCATCCGGGAAGGCGAAGTCGTTCGCATCAGCACGCAGACAGGCGAGTTTGTCGGCAGAGCCTGATGCCGGCCTGCGCCTCGATGTGCAGCAGCCACACCAGGGCGAACGGGGCGGGACCTGGTGAAACTGGCCGGTCGTGAAGCGTCGGAAAGGACCGCCTGCGGCTGGATACCGGAATCCGGCACAGGAATGGTCTCCACCAGACCGCCGCTGTACCCGGGACGAGGCAACAACGCGGAACCCACGGCACCGCAAAGCAGCTCGCTTCTGGATAGCTTCAAAACCCACCCCCCAAGTCAGAACCAGGCCTCGAGACCCGGATGCCAAGGTCACGGCAGTTTTCCCATGATGCGCCACAGCCAGTGGTGAACGTTGTGCGGGAAAGAGCGCGGCTCGGCAAACATCATGATGCAGGCGCCGGAGATGACGCTGACCCCGTTGTCCCGGCAGTAGGCGATCGCTTTGGGGGACTCCGCCCCCTGCTGCATCCACACGCGCCGGATGCCCGTCTCCACCGCCTCCACAACCACCTTCTCGGTTTCGGCCGGGGGGATCACGATCACGACACCTCCCACCGGCTCGGGCAGGCTGCGCAGGCTGGGCCAGCAGCGTTCGCCACCGATCTGGTCGGCGTGCGGATGTACGGGGAGCACCCTGTAGCCCCTAGCTTTCAGGTCCCGCAGGATGGCATTGCCGAATTTCTTACCGCCGCGCGACACCCCGACCAACGCGAGGGTTTTCTGGGACAGAAAATCAGAAACGGATTCGCGAGAAGCCATATGACCCCCTGGTTTGGAATGGAATTCTACCATGCGGAATTCCGCAACCGCAGGCTCCAGCGCGCGCGGCAGGAGCCTACCGCCCGCGACGAACCTCCTGACCGCCCGGCCCGCCGGTGCGGAGACCTCGGCCCTGTCGTGCTGCGTTCCCCGGATCACGGCATTCAATCCTATTCGCAACATCCGACGGGCGTCCTACTCGGCACTGACGGGCGCATCGGACGGGGCGAACGGCGACGAGGCCTGGCCGGCCATGTATACTTCCATGAAGGCATCTTGTCCGGGGGACACCATCACTATGGGCTGGAGAGGGATTCGGCGCGCGAGAACCACGCTGTGGCTACTGCTCTCCTGTGCGGCTTTCTCGACCGGAGGCAGTGAAAAGGAAATGGACGCCGCCAGCGAATGGCGGACCTACGGACACGATCCCGGAGGGGCGAGGTTCTCCCCGCTCAAGCTGATCGACCGCTCCAACGTTGAACGGCTCGCACGCGCGTGGACTTATCACACGGGCGAAACCGGCAACACGCGCATGGTTGCCTTCGAGTCGACCCCGATCGTCGTGGACGGCGCGCTGTATTTCTCCACCCCCGGCGGGCGCATCGTCGCCCTCGATGGGGATACCGGGGCCGAGAAATGGCGGTACGACCCCCAGGCTCACCGCAACGGGGACCGGACGTTTTTCCAGCACCGCGGCGTGTCCTATTGGCAATCCGGGAGCGATGGCGCGGAGCGACGGATATTCTTCGGCACCCACGACGGGCGGCTGATCTCACTCGATGCCGCAACGGGAATTCCCGACCCGCACTTTGGCGAGCGCGGGGCCGTCGACCTGCGCAAGGGGGTCGCGGACGACTGGCCTGCGTCGGAGTATGCGGTGACGTCGCCGCCGGCCATTTACCGGGATCTCGTGATCACCGGTGCGCTCGTACCCGAAGGCCCTGCCCTCGGGCCGAGCGGTGCGCTGCGCGCCTTCGATGCCCGGACCGGCCGCCTGGAGTGGACATTCGCAACGATCCCTTCCCCAGGCCAGGCCGGGCACGAGACCTGGGACGGGGCTTCCTGGAAGAACCGGACGGGCGTGAATGTCTGGTCGATCATCAGCGTGGATGCGGACCGCGGTATGTTGTTCCTCCCGGTCGGGTCGCCCGCGTACGACTTTTACGGGGGCGACCGTAAGGGGCAGAACCTGTTCGCCAACTCCCTCGTAGCCCTCGACGCGGCCACTGGAAAGCTGCTGTGGCACTACCAGATGGTCCACCACGACATTTGGGACTACGATCTCCCCGCCCAGCCCAATCTCCTGGAACTCGTGAGGGGTGGAAAGAAGATCCCGGCAGTCGCGCAAGTGACGAAGATGGGGTTTGTTTTCGTATTGGACCGGCTCACCGGCGTACCGCTGTTTCCCGTCGAGGAACGGCCCGTGCCACCCTCTGACGTCCCTGGGGAAACCGCGTGGCCCACGCAACCCTACCCGGTCAAGCCTCCGCCGTTGTCCAGGATCGCGATCGCCCCCGATCAGCTCAACCAGCTGACCCCTGAGTTGAGCAGCCGCTGCCGCCAGATGTTCGAGCAGCTGAAAGGGGGCTCGATTTTTACGCCGTTCGGCTCGGAACTTACGCTGGTCTTGCCCGGCACCCTGGGAGGCGCGACCTGGTCGGGCGCCTCGTTCGACCCGACCAGCAACTTACTGTTCGTGAACGTCAACGAGACCGGGGCTGTGGGCGCAGTGAAGCCGCTGGCGCCGGGCTCCTCGGGGCCCTTCAAACGGACCAGCCCGTGGGGGGAATACGCTCGCTTCTGGGATCCGGAGACCCATATCCCCTGTGTCGCGCCTCCGTGGGGTACCCTCAACGCCATAGACCTGTCGAAAGGCGAGATCGCCTGGAGGGTTCCCCTGGGGATCGTTGACGACCTTGCTTCCCGGGGCTTTGCCGACACCGGAACGTCGAATCTCGGAGGCAGCATAGCGACCGCCGGGGGGCTGGTTTTCATCGCCGGGACCAACGACGGCCGGTTCCGCGCCTTCGATTCCCACGATGGCCGCGAGCTGTGGACGACCCGGCTGGAGGCCAGCGGCCATGCCACCCCGATGACCTATCTTGGCAAGAAGAGCCGACGGCAGTTCGTGGTCGTCGCCGCGGGTGGAGGAGGCTATTTCAGCACCACGGCTTCCGACACGCTGGCGGCTTTTTCTCTGCCCCGCTGACAGCGTGCGCCAGGGGTGAGCGATAATTACGCGGACGCCGACCGGGCCGGCGTTCTGCGCTTCAGAAGCAGGACGACCCCGCCGATAATCATGCCCACGAGGGCCGCAAACACGACCCAGATCAGCGCGTTGCGCACCGGGATGAGCAGAAACCCGTTCAGGAACCCGATGTTTTCACCCACGTTGCCGCCCATCGACGCGGAAAAGCGGGGCGCCCTCCAGTGGAAGAGGTACGCGAGCATGTAGGTGGCCATCACCATGAGCCGCGTGTAGACGCCGAAAAGAACCACATCCTTCAGCAGCGACTTATAGGGGCTTGCACTGCCGGCGGCGGCTATTCCGAGGCCGAAAAACACCGGAATGATGAAATAGAGCCACGCGACGCCCAGCACGTTGTTGACCATCTCCGGAGCGCCGAACTGCTCCGCAACGATGCGCAGCACGATCAACGCCGCGGCAACGATCAGGCCCGTTTTCATAACACTTCGTTCGTCGGACATACCCTTTCCTCCACCTGCTTGGTTCGACTGGATCCGCCTTTGGTGCGGACATTCGATACGGCAACGGAAATGCGCACTACCCGAAGAACTAGCGGCGCTGGCGGCGGACTGTCTTCCGGGCGGGCGCCTTGGCCGTCTTTTTGGCCGGCGTCTTGGGTTTAGCCACGGTGACGCTCTGCTGTGGCGTAACGGTTATCGAATCCTTGACGACCAGCCCGGGCAACACGGCGCCGACAACCGAGACCGCCCGTGCGCGCAGCTGCTCGGAAGCGAGGACCCCCGACAATGAAACTTGCCTGTTTCCCGCATCCGTGTCGACGCTCAGACGCGCCGACGCGAGTTCAGGATCCGCGTTCAGTTTCGCCCTGACCTGCATCGCCAGCTCTGCATTCGTGATTTTGCCCGCGTTGTCCGCCGATTCCGGACCGGATCCGCACCCGGCCGCCGCTCCGAGAACCAGCCATGCCAGCCCTGCCACGCCCACGGTTTTCAGCATCGGATTCTTCCTGTTCTGGTCCACGAGTTGAGGATCTGCCGAGATCATAGCACCGGACGCGCGGGGCCGGCTGGTAAGAATTGAGTTTTTGCCTCGCAGAACTCAATTCTCAAGACCCCGGGAATCATGTACCATGACAGGTTCTCGAGGCAGCGGCATCATGGCAAGAGAGTTTGCATCAGAGCCGTCCGCACCCGGGTCGTGGACTGACCGCGCCCGGCAGGCACTGAGCCGGCGCTATCGCGTGTACATGGAGCGGAGGGAAGAGCGGCTGGCGTCCCGGGCGACAGACCGGGTCGTCCGGGAATTCGACTGGGGGCTGGAGTGGACCAGGGACTGGCCTTGCACGCGCCAGTGCGAACCCGGAGACCGGGACCCCGGCAACTATCTCAAGCTGCTGAACGCGACCGCCGTCCGCGACAGCCGCGATTTCTACGCCTACCGCACGCCTTCGGACTTTCGCTGCGAAAACAACCGGCTCCGCTTCACCTCCCCCATAGCCACGCCCTGCCCGGAAAACAACACCGTTCACGCGCAGTGGTTCCCCGCCCGCCGGCACCGCCGCCGCGCGGTGCTGGTGCTGCCGCACTGGAATGCGAAGATCAACCAGCACGTGTCCCTTTGCCGCGTGCTCAGCGCCCTCGGCATATCGGCTCTGCGACTGAGCCTCCCTTACCACGATTTGCGCATGCCCGCCGAGCTGCAGCGGGCCGACTACGCGGTGTCGTCCAACGTGGGCCGAACCGTGGATGCCACACGCCAGGCCGTCATAGACGCCCGGTGCTGCCTGGACTGGCTCGAGATGCAGGGTTACGAGAGGTTTGGGATCGCCGGTACCAGCCTCGGTTCCTGCTACGCCTTCCTGACGAGCGCGCACGACGACCGGCTCCGCGCCAACGTCTTTAACCTCTTTTCGCTCCATTTTGCCGACGTCGTGTGGACCGGCCTGACCACGCGCCACATCCGCCAGGGCCTCGATGGGCGCATCGGTCTCCAACAGCTGCGCGACGCGTGGGAGGCGATTACACCCTGCGCCTACCTGTCCCGATATGCGGAACACGATAAGAAATCGCTGTTCATCTATGGAAACTGCGATACGACCTTCCTACCGAAATATTCCGAGGCCATGATCCAACAAGCACGGCAGCGCGGGATTCCGCACAAGGTTGTCGTGATGCCCTGCGGGCACTACACCCTCGGCGAAACGCCATTCAAATTCGTCGTCGGCTACAAGATATCCTCTTTCCTCCTCAGCTCGCTCTGATCACAAACGCACGCGCCGGAGCTGAAATATCCCACACGCACGCGAAACTTCTGCTGTGCAATCCGATATTCCAGGAGGACGCCGATGCGAAACGAACGTCTGCCGTTTCCCACCAAGCCGCTGATCCTCAACGGCGAAGAGCTCGAGGAGTACGTGATTCCTGAAGACAGGAAGGCCGAGGTGCTCAGAGAACTCTACCTGTTCCGCCCTATCCCTTCGCTGGAACAGGAGTTCCTGGATCTGCACTCGGGGAGGAAGTTCAAGGTGCGCCAGTTCCGGGTCACCCGTGAGAATGGGTTCAATTGGCTGGTGAGCCCTTACTATGAGGATGGGGGCGGCACCGTAATCGACTGGGTTCCGCCCGACAAGGAAGAGTAGGCCGAAAGGCAGGGCGCACGGAAATCCAGCCGGCGTGTGCGGATGAACGGCACGGTCCGCCCCACCCACACGAGGCCTACTGCGTCGCCGGCTTCGCTCTTACCGCCCACTTCTCCCAGCCGAAAGCGGCCATCATGACGCGGAACAGGTCCGTGTTTTCGATGAATCCGTGCAGGCGCTCGGAGCCCGGCCCCTGGGCCGCCGCGAGGACCTGCTCGCCCGTGTGACCGTCATCGACCCTCACGTTGGGCGTCGGAGGGTTGGCCGCGGGTGTGCCCGCCGGGGGTTCCGCAAGCAGCGGGTCGCCCCGCTTGCCCCCGCGCAGGCGAATGTCGAAGGAGTGGTCGGCCGCAAAGAGGATAAGGGTGTCGTTTCTTACCATCTGGGCGGTCTTCCGTATGGTGTCGTCCAGCTCGATGGCCTGTTCCAGGCCGCGCTTCAGGTTGTCGGTATGGGCGTCCCACTCCACCATGAGGAAGTACCCCTTCTTGTTCTGCGAGAGGATCTTAATCGCCCGGCTCGTGGCCTCCCACACATCGAAATCCTTCGTGTTCAACAGCACCATGAGGCGCTTGTCCTTGTCGGTTACGCCGGCAAGGGAGTCATAGAACGCATAACCTTTTTCCCGTGCCGATGCCGTGACGTCGACGCCGATCTTTGCCGAAGCCGCGAGCACTCCGTCGCGCCCGGACCCGATGACCACGTCGACGCCGTCGCCAAACCGGGGTTTGAAGACCTGCGCAAAAATGGGACCGGAGGCGCTGCGATCGTTGGAATGGGCGTAGCAGGCTGCGGTGGTGGCGTCGGTGATGTTCATGTTCGAGAGGACGCCCGTCGACAGCCCGCGCTCCTCGGCGTACTCCAGAATGGTTTTCAGGATTTCCCCGTCCTGCTTGCCTCGTTGGGCCGCGGCCGACTGGGAGATTACGCCGTTATTCGTCTTCTGCCCCGTGACGATGGCCGACATGCCGGCGGCGGAGTCGGTAACCCAGACGTTGGCCGCCGATGTATCCACGAGTGCGATATGGGGCATCCCTTGGATGTAAAGCCTCTGGGGGTGGTTGTACCGGAAGATGCTGGCGGCGTTGAGTGTCGAAATGCCTGCCGCGTCGCCGAGAAACAGAATGACGTTCTTGGCCTGGCCGCTGGCCGCCTGGGTGGCGAGAGCCATGAGACCAAACAAACAGAAAATGCGCTTCATATTCGTTTTCCCAACAAGGTTGAAGTGGCTCGGTTGCGTAGCGCCGAAGGAAGGCTCCATACTAAGCGAACACGCGGCCCGGGTAAAGCGCTTACTGGTGCAGGCGTCCCGGTGCGCACCGTCGAACCGGCGGGCCGGGGAGACGATGGCAGCCCCGCGAGTCAGTCCACAGCGAACCGCCGGCCCGACGTCCGCACCGAGCGTCCGTCCGTCGCAACCTCGACGGCGGGAGGGGCCGCGCCGCGGCTGAAGACCCACCACACTACCGGCGTTTTCTGGGCCTGCACGGACAGGCTCAGCTGGCCGCGGGATCCCGCAGACCGGTCGAGCCCGGCCTCTGTGATGTGGCACGAAGGGCTGCTGAACCAGACAAGGCTGTCGGGCTCCCCATAGAGCATCGCCCAGTTGTCGCGGATACGCCAGGCCGAGTCTGGCGAGCCGTGCCAGGTATAGGCGATGGTTTCCAGGTTGGCGAGGCTGATCTCGTCGGCAAGGACGATGCAGTGGTCACCGGACAGCCACACGGTCCGGAATACCCTGCCATCGCCGATTTCCGCCGGGTAGCACCTGCTGATATCCACTTTGACGCGAAACCCGCCCGCGCCGTCGGGGCCGGCTTGGAGAACCCTGCCGGATTTGATCGTCTGACTTTTGCCGTTCAGGATGGGGGTGTTGTGGGCGTTGGACCCGATCGTGAACTCGCGTTCGGCTCCGGCCATGTATTGCTGATACCCCGGGTCGGCAATCAGCCATTGCCCCGCCGTCCCGATCGTGATGGAACCAAAGTCCAGGTGGATGTGCCCGGCGGGAGAGGTGCTGGCGGCAACGGCAACCGCCAGGTCACCGGCGCGCCAGCCGCTGCGCAGCACCCTGGCGTAGCCGGCGTCGAGCGCTCCGGCTGCGGGAGCCGCCGCGGCCGACTCGAGTCCCTCGATCACGGGGCGCAGGCACGCGAGGGCGTCGCTGCGCAGAATATCGGGCCGGAGCTGGCCGAGGTACCACGCACGCACCGGGGCGGATTGCATCAGCTGCAACCGCGCCTGAGCCGAAATGTGAAACGGCATCTGGAGCGGCTCCACATCCGCGATCTCGGCGACCCGGGCCAGGTCGCCCGGCGCCCCCATCATGTAGGACGAATTCACCGTCTCGCCGAAATCGAAGCGTTTCAGCACCGCCTCGCGCTGCGCCGGGGGGAGGGTCTGGATCCAGCCGGCGATGAAGTCGAGCAGGTAGCCGTCGTAAGCCACGCCTTCGCTGTATCCTCGCGCGCGCAGCCGAAACAGGACCTCGAGCAGGATCGTGACGCGCCGGTTCAGTGCGGCGGCGGCGTCACTCGCCCTGGTGTTGGCGGCCAGCGCGGCGCCGATCAGGCCGATAAACGGGATATTGTGCACCCGGCTGTAGCGTTCCTCGGAGGCCATGATCTGCCCAACCGACAGATCGGCCGGGTAACGGGTCTCGACCCACGGCCCGGCCTGCGCGACCAGGCGGTCGAGCGCATGCCCAACCACGTCCCGTGTTTCGGGATCGACCCAGGACCAACGGCTGCAGGCTTGGCACAGCGTGCGCGCGACATGCCCGAGGCATAGGTCAATCCTGCCCGTCGAAGTAAACCCGGGCCATGCGGCGATTCCCCGCAACTCCCGCGCCGCCGCGGCGGCGGCAAACTCGTCGCCGAACCACTGCGCTGCCCAACCGAGGCTGTTCAGCCGTTGTTCGAGCTCCCACGAAAACCAGATCTCCCACGGGTAGTCGGGGATGCCCGGGACCGGCAGCTCGGGCCGGGGGATCTGCTCGACGGGCAGAGAAAAGGCCAGCCGCCTCCCGATGCGGTAGTAGTCGACTGAGAGCTGGTTCCGGGCCAGATAACGGGCAGCGCGCGCCTTCAGCTCCGCATCTATGGAAGCTCTGGTAAGCCGGGCAGGAGCCGCTGCTCCCGGCGAGAGCATGAGCAGGGCGCACAAGGCCGGGAGGATCCCGATGCTGACACTACGCATAACCTCACCCCCGCGCAAAGGATGCTGCATCATACCTCAGAACCGCCGCGGGCCGATCCCGTCCACTCCGCTGTGGCCGGAAATGTAATCGGTGCTAGAATGGCCCGCATTGCTGCCCAAGGAGGCAACCATGACCCGAAAGGCCGCTGGTTCAGGTCGACGCGGTTTCCTGCAGGGATTCCTTGTCGCGACCGGTCTCGCCGCCGCACCCGCCTCACAAGCACAGGCACAGACGCGCGCGCTCTCTGGCGCCGACTGGCTGCCCGCCCACGCGAGGCTGCAGACCTATCGTTCGCTGAAGCACTCCAGCCACGACCCGACGGGCGGGAACCGGGACTACTGGCCCATCAAAGCCGGCGGCATGCAGGAGCTGTTCAACGCGGAAGGCCCCGGGGCGATCACGCACATCTGGTTCACTATTTCGGCGCAGAGTCCCACACACCTGAAGGAGCTCGTGCTGCGCGGCTACTGGGACGGCAATTCCAAGCCCAGCGTCGAGGCACCCGTGGGTGACTTTTTTGGGCTGAATCTCGGCGACTATGTGCTGTACGAAAGCCAGTACCTGGCCTGCTCGCCGGGGAAGTCCCTGAATTGTTATTTGACGATGCCCTTCCGCAAATCGGCCAGGTTCACCGTCACCAATGAGGGCTCCCGCGAGGTTGGAGCGTTCTATTCCAACATCGACTTCCTCAAGACGGGCACGCTTCCCGCCGAGGCCCTCTATTTCCACGCCCAGTACCGCCAGGCCGTCCCCAACACGCCGGTACACGACGCCGAGGGGCGGGCCATCAACAATCCGGACGGGCGGCAGAATTACGTGTTCTGCGAAAGCCGCGGCCGCGGCCACCTCATGGGGGTGACGTTGGGCGTCGTGCAAAATGCGGAGGCCTGGATGGGCGAGGGCGACGATATGATCTTCGTCGACGACGAGGCGGCGCCCGCGATTATCGGCACCGGCTCCGAAGATTACTTCCTCGGCAGCTGGAATTTCGGCGGCCGCGACGGGGCGCACGCTTTCTCGCACCACCAGTACGGGGCGCCGCTGATCCAGAGTCCCGAGAGAACCGGTGGCCGGTACTGCTGCTATCGCTTTCACGGCGACAACCCCGTCAGCTTCACACGGTACCTGAAGCACACGATCGAACACGGCCACGCAAACGACCGGGGCGACAACTTCTACTCCTGCGCTTACTGGTACCAGGACCAGCCCTATACCGAGTTTCCGGCGCTGCCGCCCGTGGCCCAGCGGATCCCGATCGTGTCGCGTTCCTGACGGCTCCTGAGTCTCAAAAGCGATGCGAGCCGTAGTGAAACAGCGCAATTTGGAGTGCGGCGGCTCGACGCCGCTTTCCCGGGCTGCGCCTCGGCGCAGCCCTTCACCGCCGGAATCGCGGCATAGTGACACAGCGCAACCTGGAGTGCGGCAACTCGCCTGACACGGTCGGAGGGCGGCGTCGAGCCGCCGCCCTCCACAGCCCCGCAGGGGTGCCTTGTGCTTTTTGTGAACCGGGCGTATTCTCGTATTCAGATCGTTTGTGTCGGAAAAACCCAATCCAAGAGATGTGTGCAGTGCTTCCAGGATCCGCGGCGCGGTCCGCACAACAAAGGAGCGAATGCATGCTTACGCGATGGAGCCGGCTGGCTGCGTTGGCTGTCTTTGTGCTCGCGGTGGTCATCAGCGCCGCGGCCCAGGAGGCAGATCTCACCGAAGGGCAGATGCAGGAATTCCTGCTCAAGGCGGAGGTGATCAAGAGCAAGCGGACGAGCAAGGGGGTGACCGCACCGTACCGGCTCACGCTCAGCGACGGCAAAATCACTCACGACGCAGCATTCCAGTCTGTAGACCAGTCGTTGCCGAGGATGCAGTTCGCCGACGGCAGGGTCGAGCTGAACTTCGTCGATTCGTACAAATACGATCAGGCTGCCTACGAGTTGGCGAAGCTGCTGGGACTGGGGCACATGATGCCCGTAACCGTGGTGCGGAAATGGAACGGGAGGACGGGCGCGCTGACCTGGTGGCTCCCCGTGGCGATGGATGAGGAGGCGCGCCTGAAGAAGAAAATCCAGCCGCCCGACCCGGACGCCTGGAACAAACAGATGTTCAGGATGCGGGTCTTCTCCGAACTGGTTTACGACACCGACCGCAACCTGGGCAACGTGCTGATCACCAAGGACTGGAAGCTCTACATGATCGACTTCACCCGCGCTTTCCGGCACTTTTCCGACCTTCGCATGCCCCAGAACCTGGTCCGTTGCGACAAGCAACTCCTCGAGAAACTCCGCACCCTGGATGCCGACAACCTCGCGGCGGTTACCAAGGGGGTCCTGAGCAAAGGCGAGGTCAGCGCCGTCATGAAGCGCCGGGACAAAATAGTTGCGCTGTTCGAACAGCTGGTTCAGAAATCGGCCGACGTCATCTACTGAAGCGGGACCGCACATGGAAAGCAGACCAATGGCGCTGTTGGGGCCTTCGCAGCTGGAGGCCCTGAAAACAATCTCGACGCCGACCATCGCAAACGCGATCGAGCTGTTCGAGGTCCGCCCGCGCAACTCGGGGTACCTGGGACCGGAGGTGCGCTGCCTGTTCCCAGGGCTCGGACGCATGGCGGGATACGCGTCGACCGGGGTCATCACGGCCGATCTCCCGGCCGCTGCCCGGAAATTCCATCGCGCCGAGTATTGGGAAGCGACGGCCCGGATCCCGTCCCCCCGGGTCGCCGTCATCCACGATCTCGACAGCCCGTCGGGGGCGGGGTCGTTCTGGGGTGAAGTCAACGCCAACATCCACAGGGCGCTCGGCTTTGTGGGGGCGGTAACGAACGGCAGCGTGCGCGACACGGGGGAGATGGAGGCACTCGGGTTCCATGCCTTCGCGCCGGTGGTCTCGGTTTCCCACGCTTACGTGCACATGGTCGACTATGGCGGCGCCGTGCGCGTCGGCGGCGCCCAGGTGAGCCCCGGGGATCTGCTCCACGGAGACAACCACGGCGTAGTCGTTATCCCCGCCGAGGTCGCACCGTTCATTGCCGAGGCCGCGGCGGAGGTCGAGGCGGCCGAGCGCGAGATGATCCGGTACTGCCGCTCGGTCGATTTCACCATCGAGGGGCTAAGAGAGGCCGACGGCCGTTTGGCCGCCCGGTTCCTGGAGCTCGCCGGCGCGCGGCGTCGCAGCCGCGCATAGACGCCGGTATCTGGCGCACCACCGTTACGGTGCAGGGGCGGACGGCGGAGCTTGCTGGCGCTGCCGCTTCTCCATGGCCTCCTTATCGGAGAGGTGAAAATCGAACTGCACGGCGACCATGTCTTCGATGGGATTCAAGCGCGACGTGTAGTTCATGCCGAAATCCTTCCGGTTGAGCTTCATCTCGCCGCGAAAACGCGCATCATCGTCGCGGACAAACACTACCTTCACCGGTACGTCTATGCTGCGCGTCACCCCTCGCATAGTCAGATCACCGGTGAGCGTGTAGTTGGTGTCATCGACCCGGGAAATTTTCGTCGAAACGAACGTGACCTGCGGGTACTTGGCGACGTCGAAGAAATCGGGGCTGCGCAGGTGATTGTCCCGCCGCTCCACACGCGTGTTCAGGCTGGCGGCCTCGATGGTCAGCCGGATGGCCGACTCCGCGAGGTTTTGGCGGTCGATCTGGAAGTCGCCGTCCCAGCGCTCAAAAAACCCGTGCGCCGACACCAGCAGCGCATCGCCGACGAAGTTGATCTGGCAGTGATTTCGGTCGGGCACGTACGCCCTCCGCTCGGCGCGCCCCGGCAGCGGCGCCAGAACTAAACCAAGGACAAGCAGACCCATCCGCAGCGAAAGAGACATGCACAACCCCCCGGTGGTAATTTGAGCTGGAACTGATCCCTAAACCCGATAGGAAAATATTGTGCCTTGCCGAACCCGGGGGTTCAAGGGGATGTCGGAGCGTCGAATCGCCGGCCCAGCGGCGATGGAGTGCGGCTCGACGCCGCTTTGGGGTCGGCGCCCAGGCGCCGACCTGTCAATGTGCAATCCCGGGAACGCTTCAGAGCCCGGCGAATCAAGCCTGCGCTCATCCTCAAGCACTGGGAATGGCGGCCTTGACTCTTTCCGGGGTGAGCGGCATTTGGAACAGGCGCGCCCCCGTCGCATCGAAAATGGCATTCGCGATCACGGCGCCCACCGGCACGATCGCCGGCTCGCCGCCACCCTGCGGCGTCAGTGCGTCGTTCTTGACGAGCACCGTTTCGATCGCGGGCAGCCAGGAAAACCGCGGGAGTTCATAGGTGTCGAAGTTGCGGTCGAGCACTTCCCCGCCCTTGAACCGCAGGTCTTCGCTCAGGGTGTATCCCAACCCCATCGTGAGGCAGCCTTCCATTTGCATGGTCGCGCCCTCGGGGTTGATGACGATGCCCATTTCCTGGGCGCAGACGATTTTCTTCACCGTCACCTTTCCCGTCTGCCGGTTCACCTGGACTTCGGCCATTTCGGCCACGTAAGTCCCGGCATCGATCCCGCACGCGATCCCCACGCCGCGCCCGCTGGGCGCGACCGCCTTCTTCCAGCCGAACCGTCCGGCGGCCGCCTCGAGCACGCTCCGCATGCGCTTGTCGGAGGTGTTGTCGAGCCGGAACTCGAGCGGATCAACCTTGGCCGCGGCGGCCATGATATCGATCTGGGATTCCCGGGCAAACACGTTGATGTTCGCCCCGGGGGCGCGCCACGGGCCGACGCCGAAGGGATGGACCCGGACGGTATCCCCGGACCACTGGCCGTAGGTCCGGATCAGGTTGTTCGGGACGTCGTAAAACTGCTCGGCGCTGCGGGACCCGGCAAAGTAAACCTGGTAGTCCCACAGACTGATCTTGCCGGCCCCGTCTGTGTCGGAGGCGATCTTCACTACCGCTGCGGGCCGGAAATTGTCGTAAAAGAACTCCT
>CAVZBT010000008.1:0-365967 GCA_963773605.1 uncultured Acidobacteriota bacterium | reverse complement strand
GACCTCCTGACATAGCCCCTGAAGACCCGCATTTTCATTGGTGAGTTCTTGAGAGGGGCGGGGACCCAAACCTGTCCTCTTTTTTCGTCTCTGATACCCTGACTCCGCCTGCGATGCTCTTGTCATGGCAGGTGCACAAAAGCAGCAGAGTCTCTTCGGTCAACCGGTCAGGAATCCCAGCTCCATCGTCGTCAATGACCGTTGCATGGTTCGCACAGAGCTGGGCAATCGAGTCGTTGTCGTCTCCGGGATCGTCCTGGCCCAGTACGATGCTGCCGACCGTATGGCGGAGTCCTATGCGATGGTCAGTCTCGTGGAACAGGGCTGGGCAAGCCAGCGCGAAGTAGCGCGAGCGTTCCGGTGTTCCGTACGCACGGTTCGTCGGCATCAACTTGATTCGCCGCAGGCGACTTGACTGCGCTCGGCCGCCGGGATGGGTATCCTGCGGACGCCCCGATTGACGCGCTCGCGCGTACAGATGGTCCAGCGGCTCAAGGACGAGGGTCTGGCGAACCGTGAGGTGGCCGTCGACTCGGCGTCACTCCGAAAGCGGTCAGGAAACTCCTGAAGCGGTTGGGCTGGCACGACCATGAACCTGAACAGGTTCGCTTGCCCTGGCGCTGTCGGGTGGGGACCCAAACCTGTCCCCTTTTCCATCCAAGCAGGCGGTTACGGCATCCGGGAGACCATCGCCGGGCGGGGACCCAAACGTGTCCACTTTTGCCGCCGATGATGCAGAACCGGTTCCGATTTCGTTCGATGCGGATCCTTCCGATCGGCGCGCAGATCGCATCCTTGCCTGTCTGGGGCTCCTGGACGATGCCGCCCCCTATTCCCTGCCGAAGCGCGTGTCCCCCATGCCGGCGTGCTGCTGGCGGTGCCGGCCCTGGTGGCGAGCGGTGTCTTTGTGATTGCCCGGAGCATCTATGGCAGCATCGGCCCGGCCTTCTACGGTCTTGGCGCACGACTCTCATGGCTTTGGTGTTGATGGCGCTGCTGAGGATCAAGCGCCCTGAGGCACTCAAGGAGCATGCGCCAGATGATCTGGGACGCGTTCTTGGCCTCGACCGTGCTCCCGAGGTCAAGACGCTGCGGCGCGACTCGACCGGTTGGCTGCATCTGGTCGGGCCGTCAACTTCGGAAGAGCTCTGGCGCAAAACACGTCGCAGAGCGAGGAGCCACCATGGGATTTCTCTACGTGGATGGACACGTGCGGGTCCTCACGGCAAGCGGACCCTGCCCAAGGCTCACGTCGCGCGGATGCGTCTGTCGATCCCCGGCGACGACCGACTACTGGGTCAATGATGCGGCCGGCGACCCGCTTTTTTTGTCGTCACGGCGGAAGCCAATGCCGGACTGACGAAGATGTTGCCTGTCCTGCTTCAGGAGGTGCGCTCGCTCAGTGGGTGAACGGCGGGTTACCGTGGCGTTCGACCGCGGCGGGTACAGCCCGAAGCTTTTTCTGAAGCTCATCGCTGACGGGTTCGACATTCTTACGTATCGAAAGGGGCGCATCCGGCGTATGGCGCAATCGCATTTCAGTCTACACGAGGCGGTCATCCGTGGTCGCAAGGTGGCTTACACACTGGCAGATCAGGGGGTTCGCTTGCTGAAAGGCAAGCTCAGGCTGCGCCAGGTGACGCGTCTCGCTGAGGATGGACACCAAACCCCCATCCTGACTTCCCGCCGCGACATCCCAGCCATCGAGGTCGCCTTCCGGATGTTTGAGCGGTGGACGCAGGAGAACTTCTTCAAATATCTCCGCGAGGAGTACGCCCTGGATGCCTTGGCTGACTATGGCGCTGTTGCCGCGGACCCGGCGCGGGAGGTGCCCAACCCCAAAAGAGCCGAGATGACGACGCAACTCGAGGCGGCGCGCGCCGAGTTTAATCGTCTCACCGCGGAATACGGAGCCGAGGCCTTCACCAACCCCGAGCAGTCCCGCCCGACGATGCGAGGATTCAAGATTGCGCAATCCAGCCTCGCCGATCGTATCCGGCAGGCATTCGACTGCATCTCGAACCTCGAAGTGGCGCGATCAGCTCTGCCCAAGCGGGTTCCCGTAGCCAGTGTCGTCGCGGACGAGGTGGTCCAACTCGCACCGGAACTTAAACTCCTCACGAACATAATCAAGATGGTCGCTTACCAGTCCGAGAGTGATCTCGTGCATCTCGTGGCGCCCCACTACAAGCGGGCGGCCGACGAAGGCCGAACGTTGATCCAGTCTACCCTCGCGTGTACCGGCAATCTCCGGGTCACGGCTGAAGAACTCCGCGTCACGCTGGCTCCTCTCAGCTCGCCGCATCGCTCCAAGGCAATTGCAGCGCTCTGCGAGGAACTGAACCGCTGCGCGGCCACGTTCCCTGGATCCCGCCTCCGTCTCCGCTACGCAGTGGAACTCGGTCGGCCATGCCATAAGAGGACAATTCAATAGGCCGCTATGTCAGGAGGTCTGGAATCTATGAACAGGAGAAAGACCAGAATGCCAAAGAAAGGTGACGGAATTTACAAACGCGGCAGTTCCTGGCGATTGGACGTTGTTCACAAAGGGAAAAGGTATGTGAGGACACTAGGCCGCAAGATTTCCCGAAGCACCGCTAAGGAACTTGCTCACTTGGAATGGGAGAAGATTGTAAAAGGCGAAGCTGGCATAGGGCGAAAACCCAAAGACATTTCGTTTGAGCAAGGCAAAGAAATATTTTTGGCGTGGGTGGAAGGAAACAAACGGCCCAAAACTTACAATTCCTGCAAATGCCACATGAACAGACTGAACGAATTTTTTGCAGGAAGACAGCTGAGTGAGGTTAGCCCGTTTCTGCTTGAGAAATACAAACTCCAACGAATTAAAGAAGAATGCCCCGTTGCGCTCAACAGGGAACTGAGTTACCTAAAGCTACTCTTCAACAAATGCATCGATTGGAAAAAATTTGAAGGGAGAAATCCTGTTACTGGTGTGAAAGGGATTCGGGAATCCCAGGGGCGAACCCGTTATTTGACCCTGGACGAAGAAGCAAGACTCCTGGGTGCAGCAAAAGAACCGTTACGGACAGTGATAGTTTTGGGTGTCACAACCGGGCTGCGGAGTGTTGCCGAAGCTCTCACACTGAAACGGGAAAATGTCGATCTGGAGAACGGATTTCTAACCGTCGAAGGGGCTTATGCCAAGAATCACGAAACAGTAACAATTCCGCTCAACCAAAGGGCAAGGGAAGCATTAAAAAGCCTCATGGCGAAAAGCCAGAGCGAGTACGTTTTCACGAACCGGGACGGAAAACCTTTCAAATCTATACGAACCGCGTTTACAACTGCTGGCAGGCATGCTAATTTATCAGGCGTCACTCCGCATGTGCTGAGGCACACGTTTGCATCCCGTCTTGGGGATGCTGGCGTGAGTGATGGGACAATCCAGGCCCTTGGGCGCTGGAAAGAGGCGAAAATGATTCAACGGTACAAGCATCTAACGGAAAAACACCTCCGCGAAGCTGTTGAAAAAATCGCTCAAGAAGTCCCACCAATTTCCCCGCCACCCCAGGAGAGAAAAACCCGTAAGTCCTTATGCGCCCGTAGCTCAGTTGGATAGAGCGTTTGACTACGAATCAAAAGGTCGCACGTTCGAGTCGTGCCGGGCGCACCATAGAATCAATAACTTACAGAAATTCATAAAAACAGGTTTCAAGCAATGGGCTGTGGGGTTCCACCGGGGTTCCACGCGGCCGGTCCTGAGACTGGTAATCAGTAGAATCCCAGTTTCATCGAAAGCATGAGATGGGGCGAGTGGGTTCGAACGGCGCGCGGCGACGTCCCCCGCCGCGCCTAATGGGCGCCGGGTTTAACCCCGGTGCAACCCAAAGGGATCGGCCCTCTCCTCTGCGCCAATGATACCTGTCTGCTCAGGTGGTTGGCAGACTTCCGTACTTGCAATCTCGACGAGAGCACTGTCGAGGTTCCCGACCCGAACGGACTCCGTTTCCCAAAGCAGTCGTTCTTCGATGGGGAGCTGGTCATCCTTGTATTCAAGGTGCACCAGGTGAAGTCGACCGCTTTCGCCATCGTAGGGCTCGACGGCAGCAATGACACCACGACGATTTCGAACCGTCGCGAACATTCCTATTCGAGGTACCTTAACAGATGTACTCATCTCCATGGGACACTTCCAATGAACCTAGGCACTATCCAACCTCCGATCAACCGAAATTGCGCAGGTTTTCAAGTTCTGCGAAAACAGCGTTGGTTTCCGCGTGGACTGAGAAGGTTTGCCTCCGAGGTTTGTCCCCGTTCTTTGTCTACATGCGATGGATGCTCAGGCTGGATGCGGGTACCGCGTTCGCGGCCAGCGCTAGTAGATGTTCGTGGTGGGTGAAAAACAGGACCTGCGTCTTGCCGGACAGTTCCCCGAGCACCCCGAGCGTCGCCTCCGAGCGAACTTCGTCGAAGTTCACCAGGATGTCGTCGACCACGAACGGCATGGGCTCGCGCCCCTGGAGGTGCTTCTCAAGACTCGCGAGCCGCAGCGAAAGGTAGAGCTGGTCGCAGGTTCCATCGCTCATGCCTTCGACCCCGACCTCCTCCCCACGCCCCCTCACGCCTACGAGCACGGGCCGGTCTCCGGCATCAAAATCGGTTTTGAGCGCCGCGAACGACCCGAGCGTCAGCCGCGTGAGATCTCGCTCGCCCGCTTCAGGACCGGGGCCTGGTTGCGCGCGCGGTATCTACCGATCTCCCGCCGCAGCACGATCGCGGCCAACTTCAGCTGGACATACCGCTCCACGCCTTCGCGCACCTGCGCGAGCATCGACTGCGCCCGCTCGGCCGCGTCCGCCGCCCGCGAGCCGCCGTCCATGCGCGCGAGGTTCTCCCTTTTCCTGGCCGATGGCCTGCTCGACCTGCGACAGTTCCGTCTCCAGCGCCTGCGCCCGCCCCCGCAGTTCCGCGATTGCTGCCGGCAGCCCGTCGGGATCGATCGCCTGCGCCTCACGCGCCAGGTCCTCCACGCTCCCTCCGGCGGCGAAGGCGAGCAGCTGCTTCGACAAGTTCTCCAACTGCTCGTTGATGCCGCGCGCACGTTCGGAGCGGGTTTCGATTGCCTCCAATTGCCCCGGCTCAGCGCATTTTGCCGCGGCGCACATTTCCCGCAGACGCGCCTCGGCGCCTGCGATCGTCTCTCCTGACTCAGACAGGATCTGCTGCTGTTCGGCAGCCTGCACACGCAGTTGCGCGTGGGTTGCTTCATCGGCGCGGGCGCGGGTCAGGCCGTCGTTCAGCTGGTTTACCGCTGCGTCGGCCGCAGCCTCGAGGATCTCGGGGCAAGCTCTGCCGCCAGCTGCTGCACGTTGTGGGTGAACTCCCTGGAGTCGCGCCGTATTCCATCAATGCGCTTGTGGAAGTCCGCGGCCTTGTCTTCTTTCTTGACGAACTCCTGCAGGCGATCGAGCAGCAGGCTGACCACTTCGGGGGACTCCGTGCCCTCGAGCTGGAGCCGCCGCACCGCGGCGGTCCACCCGTCTGCCAGCCCTGCAGTTCCGCTTCGGCTTCGCGCGCCTCGCGTTCCGCCTCCGCCAGCTGCTGTTCCAGGTCGGACAGGTGTTTCTCCTTCGTCCGGCGCTCCGTGTTAGATGCATCGATCGATTCCAGCAGGGCTTGCCCCCGATCGACGAGCGCGTTCAAACTCGCACCGGGCTCGGGCTGCGCCGTTTCCAGCCGTATCAGCAACGAAGCGATTTCATCTCCCAATCCGGCGACCCGCGCCTCGAAGCCGTCCGCCGCCTCCGTCGAGCCCGGATCTTCCCGGCCTGCTCGACAAGCGAGCGCAGCTTGCGCAGCCAGGACCTCATCTCGCCCGGGGGGAGAGGATCAATCCCGGTTGCGCGCCACAGCTCCTTCCACTCCTGCTGCAACGTGGTCCGCTTTGCGGCCAGCCCGTCCTGCCCCTGTGAGAGGTTGCGCACGTCCTCCGCGGTTCGGTTGCGCTCCGCAGTCCGGGCGGCGTACAGAGCGACGCGGTCCGCCTCGCGCCGCAACCGGTCGGCCGCTTCGTCCGAGGCGTGGACGCTCGCTTCGTATGCCGCCTCGAGTGTCTGGCCGCCGGCAAATGCCTCGATCTCCGGGCTCTGCCCGCGGCCTTCCAGCCATGCGGCCCGGACGAGCTTCCACCCGGCGTCCCGTCGCGCGAGGGCCTGAAGCAGATCCGCCTCGGTCACGACTGCGCTGGTCAGCTCGAGTTCCTTTATCTTGCCGGAGATGTCCAGTTCGCGGGCCTGCGCGTCCTTGAGCTTCGCTTCGATAGCCGTGAGGTCCAGCTCGAATTTCCCGAGCGCGACGCCAAAGCGCTCGACCGTTTCATCCTCCGGCACGGCGAGTGTCTCGAGTTGCTCCAGCGTCCCGGTCCAGAGCGGCAGCCGCTTCAGCTCGAGGTCGGCCTGGACCGATTCCGCCCGGAGCCGGGCACGGACTTTTGCCAGTTCCTTTTCCGGGTCGCCCAGCCGCTGCACCCGCTTCAGGAATTCCCTCAGCTCGGCCGGATCGCGCGACCCCGCCGTCTTGACCAGCATGTCGCGCGCCTTATCCGTCTTTACCTGGAGGACGTCCACCGATTTCTTCGTTTTGCGCAGCATCTGGGCGAGGGCTTCGCGGCGCCCGCCGAGTTCCCGGACGGATTGCCTAGTGCCAAGGCTCGCCCGGACGTCGGGGCCCTCTCCCCCTGCGGGATATACTTCCGCCAGGATGCGGGCGGCGTCCGCCTCGAGCTGTTCCGCCTGGGCCAGAAGCTTCGGGAGGTCGTCCATGGCCTTGCCGTGGCTTCCGAGGGATTCGTGCAGCTTACTGATCGCGCCGGCCTGTTCCAGCAGAGCCTCAGGGATGGAGAGGGCAGCGGTCTGCGCCTCGAGTTCCTCGAGTTTCCGGGCCGCCCGCCCCCTACTCGCGCGCGCCCGCTCGAGCTCTTCAATCGTGTGGCGCCGTTTCTCCGAAAAGCCCTGCGGCAGGATCAATACGTCTCCCATCGCCACGCGCTGCGCCAGCAGTTCCTTGCGTTGCCCGAGCAACGGGAGTGCGTTATGCATACGTTCCAGTCGCGCGATCTCCGCCTGAACACCCCGCAGTTCGCCCGCGATCGCCTCCCTGCGACCAAGCGCCTCCCGCGAGAGACGGGTATGTTCCTCCCATTCGCGCGCGGGGAGTGAGCCCTCGATCGCCTCTTTCGCGGCCTGCTGGTATTGGTCCATCCAGATGTTTACCAACCTGGTGGACGCCTTGCGCTTGAACAAGTCGTCCGCTTCCTTCTCGAGCGGCTCGATGACTTGCTGGACGCCTTTCCCGCCGAGCGCGGCCGCGAAGAGGCTCTCGCCGATGTCCCCCTTGCCGGAGACGATTTCCCGCCCGCCGCGGGCCAGCTCATCGTGGCCGAGGCCGAACATGCGCGAGAACTGGTCGGCGCCGATCCCGCTCAGGAAGTCGAGCAGGATGCCGCTCGTCCAGGACATCGTCGTCAGGGGTGAGCAGGGTTCGGGTACGCCCTTTCCGGCGCACGATCTCGAGCGTGCGACCGTCGCCGCGCCGGAGCGTACCGGCGATGCGGAGGCTTGGATTGTCGTGGACAAAGTTGTCGGTGGTGCGCTCGTCGATGCCGAACAGGAGCGCCTTGAGCCCGCGCAGCGCGGCGCTCTTGCCGGCCTCGTTGGGCCCGTAGACGACGTGCAGGCCGGGCGCGGACAGGTCCAGTTCCCAGTCGGTGAACGGGCCGAAGGCCTTCATGTGCAGCCGCAGGATGTTCACTGGACACCTCCCGCGGAAAGCAGCCGGATGACGAGCAGTTTCTTCACGTCCTCAAGCACGGCCCGGGCGTCCTGAGGGGAGGCCAGATTCAGAGCCGGCGTGTCTGCGACCAGATCGACGGGAAGCCTCGCGCGCAGCGTGGCGAGTTCGTCGATAACGGGCTGGAGTATGTCGTCGGAGGGCTCGAGCTCGCGGACGAGGCGCAGCAGGTCGGCGACGGCGTCGTCCTGAGCAAGGCGCTCGTCCAGATCCATGCGCGGCCACGTCCGGAACCTCACCTGTTCGATCCAGACATTGCCCCCGCCAATGTCGGTGGCCGCGGAGCGGATCTCGCTGGTCCACCTCTCAGGGTCGCCGGTCAGCTCGGGATGCGCCCCCGTGGCGCCGCGGAGTTCGACGCGAACCGCGAGCAGTCGGCCGCCTGCGTTTGCGGCTTCTTGTTCAATGCGCAGCCGCGCCAGGTCGAGCAGGTCCTCGGGCGAGTCCGCGTCGTCGGCATCGACGTCGCAAAGGGCCCAGGTGACCACATTCAGGTCGCGGTGCTCGACGGACGCGCAACGCCCGTCCTCCACCTTGACGAGAGTGCACCCCTTGGGCCCGGGCTCCCGAACGTGGCGCCCCTGGGTATTGCCGGGGAACACGACCCATGGATCGCGGTTCAGGATCTCGCGCTGGTGGACGTGTCCGAGCGCCCAGTAGTCGTAATTGCGGGAGAGGAGTTCCTCGACGCTGCACGGCGCATACGGCTCGTGCCCTTCGCGCCCGGTCGCCGCCGTGTGGAGCAGTCCGATATTGAAGAGATCTCTCCTGGCCGGGGGATAGGAAGCACACAGGTCCTCGCGGACGGCGGGCTGGCGAAGCTCTGGCCGTGAATCGCGACGCCGATGTCTTCAAGGACGACGGTCTCGGGACGGTCGGAGGCGAGGATGCGGACGTTGTCGGGCATACGCAAGCTGCGCGTGATCTGGCTGGCTGCGTCGTGGTTGCCGGTGACGAGGCAAACGCGGATCCCGGCCTGCCGCAGCCGCGACATCTGGGCTGCCAGGAACAGCGCGGTGTTGTAGTCCTTCCAGTCCTGGTCGTACAGGTCACCCGCGATGACGACAAATCGTACCCGTTCCTCGAGAGCCAGCAGGACCAGGTTCTCGAGAGCTCTCCTGGTTGCGCCACGCACCAGTTCGACCGGCGCGCCCGTCGTAACGCTCCAGCCCCTTCATCGGGCTGTCCAGGTGCAGGTCCGCCGCATGCAGGAATTTGAACATCGCCAAAACCCTCCCCACGAGATAATCTGCCGGGACAGTGACATCCTAGGTCACAAGCGAACCGGGAGCATCACATTTTCTAGTTGAGTCATTTGCTGGGACGGAGAGCTGCGCGATAATCGGACCATGGTCAGCCCCGGGTTGTACCCGCCGAATGCTCCTCGGCACACTTCGTCGCACGCCGAGTTCGCTGTTTATGACGCGCTTGCGAAAAAGATGCCGAAGCGGTGGTTCTGCTGGCACTCGCTGAAGGTGCGGGTGCCGGGGCATCTCGGATGCCGAGGGCGACTTTGTCATTGCTGACCCGGAGCGCGGCGTGCTCGTGCTCGAGGTGAAGGGCGGACGGATCGAAGAGCACGACGGGCACTGGTATTCCAACGGCCAGGAACTCAAGCAGGCGCCGCGCGAGCAGGCAAACAGGTTCGTCCGCGAACTGCGGCAACGGTTGCACCGGGAGAGCATCGAGACGCCGCCGTTCGGCGCCGCCACGTGCTTCCCCGATACCGAATTCAGCAACGAACCCACCCAGGGAGACATGTCAGGGTGTGTCCTGGGCAGCCAGGACCTGCGCTGGCTGGAAGATTCCCTGCCCGACCTCGTACAACGTGCGGTGCCGGACGGATTCGTGCCACCCAAGAAAAAGTGGATCGAAGCGATTCACAGGCTCTGGGGAGAGACTTGGGTACCACGAATGGATTTCGGGCTCCGGGCGCACACGGAGAAAGACGAGCGGATCAAGCTTGATGCCGAGCAGTTCACCATCCTCCAGGGGTTGATGGATAACCGGTCCGTCCTCGTCAGCGGACCGGCCGGTACTGGAAAGACCGTACTCGCGCTCGAGCTGGCCCGGAAGTTCGCGGACCAGGGCAAGCGCGTGCTCGTGCTCTGCTTCACTGAGGCGCTCGCTGGATGGCTCGCATGCCAGACCGGCGGGAATCCTTGCGTACGGGCGATCAAACGTTACGCGATCGATCTGCTCCGCCAATCCGGCAGGGAAGTCGAAATCAGGGACACGCCTGAGTTCTGGAACGAGATAGCACTTGAGGCGGTCGCCGACGCGCTCCCGAGACTCCAACTGCATTGGGACGCGGTCGTCGTGGATGAGGCGCAGGACCTCAATGAGTACGACTGGCTACTCGTGGAGGAACTGGGGCGTGGCAAAACCCTCTGGGATTCTGCGACCCGGACCAGGCCTTCTGGGCGGACCGTCGGGTGCGCAAGGACCTCTTCCAGACACAATACCGCCTGCAGAAGCGCTATCGCTGCCCAGGCCCGGTCCAGTGTCTGGCGGGATTCTACCTAGGAAATGATCTGCGGGCGGCTGACCTTCGCGAGGCACGCGACCAGAACGTCGTTGCCCTACGGCCGTGCCCGTCGACTGGGACGGTGCCGGACAGGATCGGGGTCGAGATCGATAACCTGCGGGGGGCTGGACTGGCCCCGGCTGACATCGCCGTCCTCTCATTGCGTGGGGCCGGGGAACCGGGATCCGTCGTGCACCACGCCCAACTCGGCAGCCATGCGGTCATACGCGCGGACCAACCGGAGGCGAACTCCAACGTGGTGGTCGAAACGTTTCTGCGTTTTAAAGGGCTGGAGCGGCCGGCAATCATCGTCGCTGACTTAGGGCTCGCGCTCGAGAAGGCGGACTATTCGAAGCGGATGTACATTGCGCTGACGCGGGCGCTCTCGATCGTAAGGATCATTGATACCGGAGACTCGCTCGCGCGTGATCCCATCCTTCGGCCACTGCTTTGACGACAAAGAGCCGCCATGGATCACACCGAGACATCGGAGGGCATCAGACAATCTCCTAAGGCGTTGCCGAGCATACCAGAATGCACATCGGTGTCCCGGATTTACGTTTCGAATTGAGCGATGCGAATCGGCAGAAATAGTTTCATGCAAATGCGTTCATCTGACAGCAGTACCGTATTGGATACGCTGAGGCACGGCAGACGAAGGATCGGGTATTTTGTTCAAACGACTGTGCCGTAAGACTCGGCGAGGGAGCAGGCGCGGCGAGAAGGGTGAATGAAGGATCGTCCTTCAGAAGATGAGCCCTACGACAGTATGCGATCCATATCGATGGGAATATCCTCCGCCAGTATCGTAGATAAAGTGTCCATGTCGGCGTTAACCGAGAGGCTGTTTGCCAAAGGACGCCCTATTGTTGTTTGGTTGCTAGGAGATAGATGTCTGAGCACAGAGTAGGATAATATTCCAGCAATTTGCCAAATATTGTGGCTGGGGTTTGCATTCTGCCGTGATACTTAGTTAAGCCTAACCAATTCCTACCACACACATTGATAACTTTGAGATCGAGATCCTTCGCAATAAACAGAAGATCAGAGACAATAGGCTCCCTCACGTGTCCAATAAATTGTTCGTGCATATACCATTCTTCCAATCGCGCAAATATATTTTTACCAAGTGGTACCCTTATCTTTTCAACAGATTTGCCGCATTGGGTGCACCAAGAAGAAACAATCCTTCAGGCTTTAAACATCGAACCATATGCCTGTAAAGACTTCTAGGGCTGTGGTGCAAGTGTTCGATATTATCAAATGACATTACAGCGTCAATGGATGCTTCTTTAAATGGCGGTTCCCAGTCTAGCATGTCTGTATGTATAAATGTAACGTTTAATCTAGAAGCAATTTGTTCGCTTTCCAAATCATTCTCAAATATATTGTCGCAGACATGTCCTTTTCTTCTCGTTCTAAAATTATCTACGCAGATAGCCTTCATGCCCAAGTATGCTAAGATGGATGAATGAAAACCAGAACCACCGCCAAGATCTACAACGGTTCCGCCTTCAACAAATATCCAACTTAACTCTTCACATACTCTAGGTAGCGCAGTGGTCTGAGAATCCCTCCAAAAGGCTGGCATTTGCGAAATAACATATTGTGCTGCATTACGAACTTCACTAACAGTAATGCGCTGTGTCATATGATCTATGCCCTCCATCACTCTTGTATGACTGAACTACCATGCACCGAGAGCGCAGGGTGAGCTTGGGGATTAATTAGCTCTGTAGAGAAACAGTTGGTTCCATGACCTCTCCATTTGAATGGCAACGAGTCTAGCACGGAAGCCCAATCGACTCTAGAAGTAAGCATCAGCGGGTGCTTGCTGCGAGAAAAGAACTCCGAGTTGACAATACCGGCCAACCAGTAGAGAATAGCAAATGGCATCAGGAGTGAACCCCAATAGGGGTTCCGGCAACCGGGCAGGAGATCCACGGTGCCTTGAGCAGCAATGCTCGATGCGCGGATGAAATCCGAACGATCTCTACCAAGCCACCGCTGATGTGAGTGGCTTTTTTGTTTTCCCGGTGCTGTCTTTCTGATGCCCTAACGAAAGGAGACAGCCGTGAAGTCGATAGCCCTTCAACTCCAGTCAGCTTTAAGCGGATGCCCACCGTACAAGATTGGCAACGCACGGGTTCACATCCGTCCCGTGCCACTAGCCCTGGAACCCATACTCGCAGACGCGGCGGACACCGATGAAGAGCGAAACCAACTCGTCTCGCCCGATTTGGAGGGGTTTCTAGAGAAACAGGGCTGGACGTTCGAGAGAGCATTTGTGCTCGATAGGGACTTGGAATTCCAGACAGAGATTCGTTTGCTGGACGTTAGAAGCAGTTCCGTTTACGTCTGCCTCAAAGAGGGATCGTCCCCGTGGCACGTCATTGCCGCACTCAAGCCCAAGTCCTGAGAGCATTGGCCGTAAGATGCGGCCCTCCAGGACGACCCTATGGACGAATGGCGCTTCGAGGCTCTCACAGACCGCCACACGAAAATCTGGTCGAGGTCATAGCCGCCCTCCACTCCCTCACCCTCATTGCACCCAGAGAGAAACGGTGGGATGACGTTCGGGACAAGGTGAGTGCCCTCGACTCCATTGCGTATGTGATGCGAAGGGCGCTTCAGGCGTGAGTCAATCCCACTGTTGAACCATGTGAACATTCTTATACTCTACCGTCGTTGGCGTGCTAGAATCGCGGCGTTCGCCACAAAAGCATTTCCCCTCTTGCACTTGCGGCCTGGCTTCGCATGAGGCGGCAGGAAAGAGCACGCCATGTCACTCCGGTTCTCCACACTCTTCGCCCTTTGCGTTTTCCTAGCAGCAGTGGTTCCGAGTCACGCCGAGGTACGAGGCCGGAGGGATCCCACAGGCACGGACGTATGGTCGGGCACGCCGCTCGTAGCAGTCACCGCATCGAAAGACCATGTGCGCCTGACGGCACTTGCACTCGCTCAGCGGATGCGCCTCGAAGTGGTCTCTCACGCGGGAGACACTGTCTACGACTCTCAATTCCATCCCGGTAACCGGCTGGAATGGGAGGTGAGAGACCAGCAAGGTTCGGAACTGCCTGATGGCGTTTTCGGCTGCATTGTGACGGTGCAGGATCTCGAGGGTCAACTGAGCCACCGGCGAGGCATCTTCAGGATCACTCAGGGTGCCGTCTCGTTTGACACGACGAACCTGGAAGCGGCAGCAGCTTTGGACGAGCAGGAGAGCCTCATGATCCTGCGGGCTGAGGAATCGTCACCGTTCACCCTCGTCTCGCACGACAGGAACGAAGGCTGGATTGAAAGTGCTGGTGGCGGACTGAGCTTCTACGCCGGGAGTCTGTCGCGCAGCAAGGATAGCGTTCCGCACCTGCGCTTAACGCCGGAAGGGAACGTGGGAATCGGCGTGGGCGATCCACAGACGAAGCTCGAAGTTGCGGGACTGATACGTGCATCCGAAGGGTTTCAGTTCGGCGACGGGACGGTCCTGAAGATGGAGAACGGCCTTCCCGTTCTGGTGGTTGAGAGATCCAAAGGAGCAGATGGAGCTTCGGCAGGCACAACATCCAAGTCCGC
Organism: uncultured Acidobacteriota bacterium; assembly: GCA_963773605.1. Lineage (GTDB taxonomy): Bacteria > Acidobacteriota > UBA6911 > UBA6911 > UBA6911 > CAVZBT01. The sequence continues at coordinate 352,058 of CAVZBT010000008.1, read as the reverse complement.
ACGGGTGCTGGCGACAGGAGGAAGTGTCGGGGTGGTGTATGCCGCCGACGGAGGTCCCGAAAGAGTTTTTGGAGAGGAGCTTGGCAGTCCATACTACAACACACTTTACGGTGTGAGTGCCGGGAGCGCCCTTACCGCGGAGGGTTGGTCCAACTCGTTTTTCGGATATGCGGCCGGCAACAAGAACGCGACGGGCAAGGGCAACTCGTTCTTCGGGTTTTCTGCCGGTTCAAGTAGCAACGGCGGCTCGGATTGGGCCGGGGGCCTCAATTCGTTCTTCGGATATAACACTGGCATAAGTAACACGACGGGCATGGTCAATTCGTTCTTCGGGGAGGAAGCCGGCCGCCTCAACACCACGGGCGGCTACAACTCGAGTTTGGGGAGTGCCGCTGGCTTCTACAACACCACGGGCAGCCGCAACTTGTTCCTCGGAAAGGACGCTGGCTACTCGAACACAACAGAAAACGACAACAGTTTCATCGGTGCATACTCAAACGGAGCGGCGGGAATCACCAATGCCACCGCCGTTGGCTACCACGCCAAGGTGACGCAAAGCAACTCTCTCGTCCTAGGCTCCATCCACGGCGTTAACGGTGCCGCTGCCGACACCAAGGTCGGAATAGGTACAACGGCACCGACTTCCCCACTGACAGTGGTCGGAGACATTGAGTCGAGCACGGGTTTCAAGATCGGCAGCGTCAGGATGATGAGCAGTCTTGGAACGTATAATACGTTCGTCGGCGCGAGCTCGGGTCAGGTCAACACCACGGGTTACCGCAACTCGTTCCTCGGGAGTGAGGCCGGCAGCTCCAACACCACGGGCAACGAGAACTCGTTCTTCGGGTTCAGCGCCGGCACCCTCAACACCACGGGTTACGAAAACTCGGTATTTGGAGCGAGGGCCGGATATACCAACAGCGGAGGCTTCAAGAACTCGTTCTTTGGGGTAGAAGCCGGCAACTATAACACCACGGGGTACGATAACTCCTTCTTCGGACACGAGGCTGGCAATAGAAACTTAACGGGTAATCATAACGCCTTTTTCGGCAAGAGCGCCGGATACGGTCACAGCACCGGAGACAGCAACTCATTCATCGGGTACGGGGCCGGCAGCTCCAGTACTACCGAAAGCGACAACAGTTACTTCGGTGCCTACTCCGACGGCGCCGCTGGAATCACGAGCTCCACCGCCCTGGGCTACCGCGCCAAGGTGACGCAAAGCAACTCTCTCGTCCTGGGGAGCATCAACGGCGTCAACGGCGCGGTGGGAGATACAAGTGTTGGAATCGGGACTACCGCTCCTCTGGCGAGACTTCATGTCCAAAACGGCGACATCTATGTGGGTTCGCCGGGCAAAGGAATCATCCTGAAATCGCCCGACGGAAAGAAGTGCATGAAGTTGTCGATCGACAACTCGGGCCTGTTGGTGACAGGGTCACAGGACTGCCCCGGCGCTACTACCACACAGAGCGATATTCTCTATGCTGCGCAGTTCGCAAACGGAGAGGGCACAAGTTCAGAGGTCGTTCTCTGCAACCCCTCCGCCACGACTGAGGTATCAGGTGAAGCAGCATTTTTCGACAACGACGGTCGCCCCATGGCCGTTGGCATCCTTGGATCCTCGGCGCGAACGAGCATGGACTTTCAATTGAAACCCTTGGGAATGGTCGTGATTGCGACTGACGGACTGGGGAGCCTGAACTCCGGCAGTGTGCAGGTGAGTTCCAAGGGCACTGTCGCAGGGTTCGTCCGGTTCAACGCCCCTGGACTCGGCGTGGCTGGTGTGGGCTCAAGCGAACCCCTCAACGGGTTTATCGCACCGGTGCGCGGTAAGGCAGGGAACGTCTACTCGGGTATCGCGATCCAGAACATCGAGAGCTCGCCCGTGACCATCAGGCTGTCCTTGAGGGATCGATATGGCGCGACAATCCCAAACGGCACAGCAACCGTTCCCAGCCTGGCTGGACTAGGCCATATTGCGGTCTTTATTCATCAGCTGTTTCCCGAAGCTGCCCTCGACGATTTTAGCGGGTCGTTGATCGCCGAGGTCAGCGGAGGAAGGGTTGCCGCCACAGCTTTAGAATTGGGAAGCACCGCTGGGCAGTTCACTACTCTGCCCGTAGCCCCACTGAGATAGCAGTCTCCTGAGAGTGCCGCGGGGGGACCTTCCTGAGTGTAGGAAGTTGGTTTAAGATTCAACCCCCGATGGCCACTTCAAAATCTCCCACTTGTGGCCGGGTCAAAATCTCCGGTCCGCCGCCGACCACCAGGCCCTCCGTGGTGTCCAGGGTCGCGTACTTTGACCCCGCGCCTGCCGCCGGGGCCTGCCCAAAGGCATCGAGCCTTTCCCCGCCAATGCCGCCAGACCGGTTGCAACCATTCCCACCGGGAGAAACCCTCGCCGGGAAATACCCCGCTGCGGCCTTTTCTGCTTTTCCATCATGATCTCCATTCTCGCCGGCGCAATGGCCCTGTTCGGGATGGCTGGCGTGCCCATCATCCATCGTCTTACTTTCCTTTGTTGTCAATCCGCTGATTGTCGGGTTGGTGGTATGCTGTCGGCCATCAAGTTGAGGATTTGAGACATGATGAGAAAAGCGCGCCGTGTCCTGATAATCTGTTTCGCGGCACTCTTCCCGGCTTTAGCCGCAGCACAGCCGGCACAACAACGGATCGCCGCCGGAAGCAAGGGTGTTGTGGTATCGGGCAGCGCCGCCGCTACTGCTGCTGGGGTTCGGATGATGGAGCAAGGCGGAAATGCTGCCGATGCGGGGGCCGCCACACTCCTTGCCCTCAGCGTTACCACCGTGGGAGCATTTTGCATCGGCGGCGAGGTGCCCGTCCTGATCTACGATGCCGCAAGGAAGGATGTGAAGGTCCTGGCCGGTCAGGGCAGCGCGCCCTTGGATCCCAAAGCCATCCAGTGGTATCTGGAAAACGGGATCCCCGACGGTGAGGTGCGGGCTGCCCCGGTCCCCGCCGCACTGGACCTGATCGTGACCCTGCTGAAGCGGAACGGGACCAGGACCTTCAGCGAGATTGCGGAGCCCACGCTGGCCATCCTGGATGCCGGCGGTCCCACCTGGTACATCGACACCGCGGATCGGAAGAAGATCGAAACGGGCCGGAACTGGCGAGCGGAACTTGCCGTCACCTTCCGCAAACTGGTTGACGCCGAACAAAATGCCCAGGGCAGCCGCGAGAATAAACTCCAAGCGGTCGCGGACAGGTTCTATCGGGGTGATATCGCGGACGCCCTGGAGCGGTGGTACATCGAAACGGGCGGCTTCCTCCGCAAAGCCGACCTTGCTGCGCACCGGACACGCGTGGAAGATCCGGTGCAGGCTCACTATCGAGGCTACCAGGTCCTGAAGTGCGGCCCGTGGACCCAGGGACCGTACATGCTTGAGTCCATGCGTCTCTTGGAAGGCTTCAATCTGAAACGCATGGGCTTCGCGTCGGCGGACTACGTGCATGTGGTGACGGAGGCGATGAAGCTCGCTCTCGCGGACCGGGACGAGTACTACGGCGATCCGCTGTTCACCAGGGTGCCGCTCAAAGCCCTGCTTTCCGATCGGTACACCAGGATCCGACGGCCGTTGATCGACATGCAGAGGGCGTCCATGGAGGTTCGCCCCGGCGATCCCTATGGTATGCGGCCCCTCAAGAAGCCATGGCCGCCTTCCGGTGCCCCGGGCGGTACCACCGTCATGTGCGTGGCGGATCGCTGGGGCAACGTAATCGCCGCCACTCCCAGCGGGTTGGGCAGTACGGCGGGTGCCGCCGGCGACACCGGCATCATCCACGGCACGCGCTTGACCAGCCTCAACTCCTGGACAGGCCATCCTAATTGCATCGCACCCGGCAAGCGGCCGCGCGTCACTCTCACTCCCACGCTTGTTCTCAAAGGCGGCAGTCCGGTTCTGGCTATCGCGGTCGCCGGGGGCGATTTGCAGGATCAGGCGGCCCTGCAGCTTCTCCTCGAATACATTGATTTCGGGATGGGAGCGGAGGAGGCCATGGCCGCGCCCCGGTTTGCCACCGCGCATCACACCGGCTCGTTCGGCCAGGATAAGCCGCGCCTGGGCAGCCTCCAGGTGAACGCGAAGATGCCCGAAGCGGTTCGCGAAGATCTGAAAAACCGCGGCCACGTGTTGGCCACTACCCCGGGTGCCATCGGGGGAGCGGCGATGCTGGCCATTGAACCGGCGCATAAGGTCCACGGCGTGGGCCCCGCCGCCGGAAAAGTCAACTAGTCACCGAAAAGAGGTCGTTCGCCCTCGGACGATTACCGCTATCCGGAGAGCCTCATGGCCTGGGGAGGCAGAACGGTATTCGAATCGGCCTTGGCGCCCTCGGCGTCCACTACGCGGACGCGGTACCAGAGCCCACCGGGAGAGCCGCCCTTGACGCCGTTGTCCACAAACCGGAAGGGCTCTTCGCTGATTTGCGGCTCACAGGGCACCCGCGCGACCAGATCGTGCCGGCGGAAAACCTCGTAGGTTGCCAGGGGGCTGGCGGCGGCGTACGCCGTGTCCCACAACACCTCGACGGGTCCGTTTTCCGACCGGTTGAGCCTCACGTTCTGCGGCGGCTGGAGCCCGCTTCCCGGCCGCTGGTAGAAGTTCGTGTGGATGCCGTGCAGACCCGCGACCTGGCTGATGATGTCTTTTCTTTCCCGCGGCGTGAGATCGCGGGCGGTCTGGCATCCAGCCAGGTTGGCGACAAACTGATCGCGCTGCGGATCGTTGTTCTTGTCCACCTCTCCGATCCCGATTACCGCTGTGTGCAACCCCGGCGCCGAAAGCGAGTAGCTGATGAAATCCTGATAGGGCACCTTATCCGGCAGGCCGATGGTCTTGACCCACTCGCCGCCCCAGTGCTCGCCCTTCCCCCAGAACACGCCGTCTGAAAAGACCTTCATGGCCATCACGCCGACATTCTTGGCCCGGGCCACGGGCAGCGCATTGGTCTCGAAGCTGAAGTAACCTGGATCGTTGGGGTTGATCGTGCACATGAGTCCTTCGAAAATGTTGTTCTTGTCCTTCCGCATGGCGTACATGACGGAGGTCGGGTTCTCGTGGCAGCTCATGGCGATATGGCGAATCCACTTCTTATGGTCGGGATTGAGCCCGGTGAGGTTGGTGCCGTCGCGGTAGTCGATCAGGAGGGCCAGCGTGCCCACCCGTGGCAGCGATTTATCGCCTGGATTATCGATTCCTTCGAAAACCATATCTACGGCGGCCTCGGTACTGAGGTTGTGCACGTGCATCATGTCGACGTAGGCGCCGTCGGGAACATACCCCTTCCCGTCGCCGAACATCTGGCTGAGGGAGGTCTTCAGCTCATCCAGCGCCCTGGCGCCTCCTCCGCGAGGCCCGGCCGCCTGAGCCGGGGCGTCGCGAATGATCGCATAACGGCTTCCGACCTTCGTGCTCACGAAAAGGCGGGACCTCAGGGCAGCCTCGTAGCCCGGCTGCCCGGGTACCAGGTTCAGTTCCCGGAAGGCGGCGCCATAGTTGAGCTGGCTGTCGCCGTAGCCGCTTCCGGTGTCGAGGAAGGTGACCCCGGCCTTGATTGTCTTGACAATGAGCCCCGTGGCGTAGTCGCCCAGCTTCATCAGGCACGTGACCCCGCCGAGACCGAAGGTACTTACTTCGCGGCCCGTGCGGCCCAAAATGCGGGTTTGCAGTTTCCCCGCTGCCGGTTGTGCAAATGCCCGGTGACGGGACAAAGGCAGGAAAGTTGTCGCTAATGAGACCGCGCTGGCCCAGCGCAACGCATCACGTCGGCTAAAGGTTTTTTGCATGACTACCTCGCTTCTGGGCAGTCTACTGGATGCGGTCGCCCTGATACAAGCGCGTTCGGCGGAACAAAGGAAACACTGGATTCGTGAGTCCTGGTTCGAGGTGCTTATGCGGACTTTCGCGCCTCGTTCAGAACCTCGCGCAGTCGCCGCCCGACGATCAGTTCCTCGCCGGGCATGATGTCGAGCGACACGATCCGCAATGTGTTGGCCCGAGACCTGGGAGGGGCCTTAGGGTCGCCCTCATGCACAACGGGCAGCAGGCTTGGGTTGTTCGAAGTGAGCACTTCGATTGGTGGATCACCGTCGCGCAATTTCCTGGCGCATTCGGCGACCGTCAATTTGAACGCCGCCTCATCCCAATTCACGGTCAGAGTGGGGTAGCGGTTTCCGCCCTGCGGAGTTTGAATCTCGGTCGTTATACCCGGCACGGTTTCGACCGCCTGCGCGACACGCTTCACAATCCTGTTCCACTGCTGGTCCAGTTTTGCCAGATCCTGCTTTTTCCATGCCTCAACCGCAGCCAGGCAGCCCATAATCTCTTCCTTGCCTACCTTCATGGAACGACAAACGGCACCTTCCCACGGACAACTGTTGGCCAGCGCGGCCTCGATCAGGTTCTTGCGCCCGAGCAGGAGCCCGGTACATTGCGGTCCGCACAATCCCTTGCCTCCGCTGAATGTATAGAGATCGACGCCCATTTTCGCGGGCAGGGACAGATTCTCTATCGGGGGAATGCCCGCCGCCCAATCCAGCAGCAAAGGAACGCCTGCCTTCTTCGTAATTGGAATCGCCTTCTCCAGTCGTTCACCGCGGGCAGTGGTGTAGACCATGGCAGTCCTTTCGTTGAGCGCTGCCTGGAGCTCCTCGTGTGTGAAAGCCATCACGAGCTTTCCGCCCACAGCCCGGATTGCGCTGTCAAAGGAAATCCGGCCGCCGAACATGATGACCTCATCCTTGAGTCCCGTAGTGTCCGGGAGTTGCCAAATCATGGCTGGATCGGTGCCGGCAATGCAGGCTGCCGTTGCAGTCGCCATCGCTGCCGCGGCGCCGGCGGTGATCATGCCGGATTCTGCGCCCGAAAGCTCGGCCAGACGTTTACCGACCGCGCGTTGCAGTTCCCACATATCCACAAAGTGCTCGGCGGCCTGTTGCTTGGCGGCTTTCACTTCCGGCAACTCGAGCGAGCCGCTGATGTAGGTCCAGGTGCCCCGGGCATTGATCACCGGCCTGACACCGATGCGGGTGTAGATGTTATCCTTCGGATTGCGCCTCACCGCCGCGGCTGCTTTCTCGAGCATACCGTGAGCGGTGAAGTAACTCAGTAACGGGAGCGCGCTCACCCGTTTCATGAAAAGGCGCCGGTCAAATGCGTTCGGATTTCCCATCGATCACGCCTCCGTGGCTTCATAAGGTGGCCGCCGCAGGAAATGGAATTCCGGCCTCGGGCTTCCATATCCACCACGGCGAGACGTCAAAGGCACCGCTTCAGGCTGGTTGCGCTGCGGCCTATGCGGACTCTGGGATATAAGGGCGTGCTCTATCGTCAGACCTTCCGTCGCAACGCCGATCCTCACCGGCGTGGGGCACCATTTCTGCTTGTCTGCGTCCATCCAATACCGCGAGTCTTTGGGGATACCTTCCCACAAGGGGGTGGTCGCAGATCTCCCCGCCCAACAATGTCATAACACATTGGAGTTTCCTGTCACCCTTTATTCTCCCGCTGCCTGAACTGCGATAACCGATGTTCCCGTCAAGCATCTCAAACACGGCGATATCAGCGCCTGATCCAACGCTCTGTTTACCCAGCTCGGGCCAATCACTGCCGAACGCCAAGTGCCCGCCCGCCTTCGCGATGCTGTGCCACGCTACGAAAACAGCAGGAAGAGGAATTGCCATGATCAAAGACCTGAAGCGGCGGAAAGTTCTGGAGTTCACGGCAGCGGGATGCGCGTATTGCATGTGCGGCGGCAGTGATCTTGCAAGTTTTCAGGCTGCGAGCTCACCGGTTTGTCTCAGCCCGGGATGCCGGCGATCCGGGTGCGGGTGGCAAAGATACATCCTGGAATACCGAATCGCTTTGTTGCGGGGGACTGTTCCCCCGGAGTAGTCTTTCCAACGATCAACCAGGGTCAGTTCGACTGCGGGAGATGCCGTATGAGAGCTGGTGATTCTCTTGGGACGTATCAGAATGCCATCGTTGCGGGGGGCCGCGGCGCAGGCTTGGGAACCAGGCGCCCCAAGCGATTCGGAAGCTTCCGGACCGGAGCGAACTGCGGCACCATTGACATCGGCTGCCACCAGTCCAGTGAGGAGGAGTCCAAGTGAACCGCATTATCATGCCGGCTGCTTTATGTCTCATGCTGGCCACCGGAGGCACACTCCGCGCCCCGGTTGCCTACGTATCCACCACCGGAGATGACGCGAATCCCGGGACCAAGGCCAAACCGTGGAAGACGCTGCAACATGCCGCCGACCATGCCACTCCGGGAACAACCGTCAACGTGCGCGGGGGCGTCTATTGCCAGCAATTGGCGGTGAAGGTTTCCGGCAGCGGGGAAGGAGGATTCATCACCTTTCGCAGCCAGCCGGGCGAGACGGCGGTCCTCGACGGCGCCTGCCTGGCGCCGCCCGAAGGGGGCCCGCGCGGCGGCGGCGCGGCCATGGTGGCGCTGAACAACGTGAGTTACGTCCGCCTTCAGAGCCTGGAAATCCGCAACTATCGCACCGACGACCGCCGCCGTACGCCTGCCGGGATCCGCGTCTCGGGTGGCGGCAGCCACATCGAGATCCTGAAGAATAACGTCCATCACATCGAACAGAACTTTCAGGGACGGGACCGGCCGGGCAGCGGGGGAAACGGATTCGGCATCGCAGTCTATGGCACGGACCCCAAGATCCCCATAAGCGATCTACTCATCGACGGCAACGAGGTGCACCACCTGAAGACCGGCTCCAGCGAGTCCTTGGTGTTGAACGGCAACGTGGCGCGCTTCCGTGTCACCGGCAATGTCGTCCATGACAACAACAACATCGGTATCGACCTCATAGGCCATGAGCGCGTCGCACCGGACCCCGAGGTGGACCGCGCGCGCGACGGTGTGATCAGCGGAAATCGGGTCTACAACATCACCTCGAAAGGCAACCCCGCCTACGGCGACGAGGTGAACTCAGACGGTATCTACGTGGACGGCGGCACGCACCTGCTGATCGAGCGCAACATAATGCACGATGTGGACTTCGGAATTGAACTGGCAAGCGAGCACTTCGGCAAGACCACAAGTCACATCACGGCGCGCAATAACCTGATCTACAACTGCCACACGGCGGGTATTACCCTGGGGGGCTACGACGCCAAGCGGGGCACCACCGAGAACTGCATCATAGCCAACAACACGCTTTACGGCAACGATACCTGGAGCACCGCAACAGGCGAGTTCATGATGCAGTTCTACATGCGCAATAACCTTTTCGTAAACAACATCATTTACGTTGGCAAGCACGGGCGTGCGCTGACCAGTAAGTCAGGACGCATGGACCCGAATACTCCGACCGTAACCATGGATCACAACCTCTACTATTTCCCGGGAGGTGCCAGGGCGGCCGGATGGCGTTACGACAATCAGGATTACCCAAGTTTCGAGGACTACGTCAAGACCACCGGCAACGACCGCAACTCCCGCTTTGCCGACCCGCTGTTAGTCAATCCCGGGGCCAATGACTTCCAACTGCGAAAGGGTTCTCCGGCGCGCGGCGCCGGGCGGGACGCGGGCGCCGCGGTGACCGGCACCGTGGATCTCGCCGGCGCGCCCAGGAAGAAGGAGGGCAAAATCGACGTCGGCTGCTACCAGGCGCACTGAGTCCAGTCAGCGCATGTAGGGAACGAAGCCCCGCGTTCTTGTCTTCAGCCGGTACACGGAAGACGTTGCCGTGATGTAGAGCGTGCGCAGATCGGCATCGCCCCAGGCCAGGTTCGCGGCGTTTTCCGGCAGGACGATGGTGCCCAGGTGTTTGCCGTTGGGCGCCCAAACCCAGATCCCGAGCGGCCCGGTCACAAAAAGATTGCCCCGGCGGTCCACCCGCATGCCGTCGGGAACGCCGGTGCGCGGGGGCCCTTCTTCCCTTCCGAACAGCCGCGGGTTGCTCAGGTCTCCGTTGCGGCCAACATCGTAGACACGAATCTCGCGCATTTTGGAGTCATCGATGTAGAGGCGCTTGCCATCCGGTGAAAACGCCAGGCCGTTGGGGGCGCTGAGGTCCTTGACCAGAAGGCGCATCGACCCATCCGTGCCCAGCCGGTATACGCCCTGAAACGGTATCTCCTGTTTCTGGTCCTTGGGCAGGTCCATGTTCGGATCTGTGAAATAGAAGGCGCCGTCAGGTCCCAGGACGATATCGTTGGGGCTGTTGAGGCGCTTCCCCTCGTACTTGTCCGCCAACACCCGGTACGTGCCGTCAGGTTGAACCGCAATCACCACGCGGTCGGTATCGCCGGTGGTAATCAGCCGGTAGTTGCGGTCCATGGTGCTGCCGTCCGGGTCGCCGATGTCCAGCGCCTTTTCGACGCGCCCGTCCGGGAATACGCGTGAGACCCGGTTGTTGATCTCATCGGTCACGTACAGGAACCCGTCAGGGTGCCAGGCAGGGCCTTCCAGGAAACCGAAACCGCCCGCGACCTTTTCAAGCGTGGCTCCTTGATCGATCAACTTCCAGAAATCTCCCGACTCCGCTTTTAATTCGAATGGACGCTGCGGGCGCGGCTGGGCATCCAGCTGCAGCAGCAGGCACACTCCAATCAGAACCCAATGGATCGATTTCATGAACCGTAGTGTACACCGAGTGGCCATGGAGGTCCTTCGCAATTATCCCGCACCAAACACGACTACTGAAGGAATCACAATATAAGCCCGAAGCCTGCTATGCTCCCCCTGGAGACAGGAGTTGAGACGATGAAGCTATATCCCCTTGTTGCAGCTCTGGCAGCTGTCACGAGCATGGCTGCGCCCCTGCCCAGCCGCTTTGAGAAACCGCGCGTGGCTATTATCATCAGCCACGACAGCTTTAAACAGGACTGGAACACGACCCAAATGTCCGGCCACGCCTGGGTCGGAAACACCAACCTCGCAGGTCTCCCCTACGATACCATCTTCGTCAGCGACGTTGCGGACGCCAAGGCTCTCCAGCGTTACCGCGCGCTGGTCTTCGCACAGTGCTTCGCCGTGGAGGACTCGGTGGCGCGGCGGCTGGAAACCGCCCTGGGCGCCTATCTGAAAGCCGGCGGAGGGGTGATCGTGGACGGAAGACTCGCGGTGGTGGACGAGAACAACAAGCCGCGGGACCACGCGGCGCTTGATGCGTTGCTGGGCGTCGTGTATCCGGGTCTCCAGGGCGACACGGGATTTCGCGTGACGGTCAAGGACAACCGGCACTTCATTGTGCGCCAGTTCGACCCGGGCCAGTACATGAACCAGTTCATGGCTGGGGGATTGAACATCGTCCAATTCGCCGGGCAAGCGGGCACGCTGCTGGTCAGCACGGACGGCAAGCAGTCCTGGCCGTTTCTGTCCGCGACCAACCTCGGCCCCAGCCGCGTGGTGCTGTTCAGCGACCTCACAACCCTGGCCGGAGCTACATCCATCTTCCGCAACGAGGCGCCCCAGGGCTTTTACGCCAACAAACTGATCGACACCGCCATCCGTGGATTGCAGTGGGCGGTTTACGGCAGTTTGCCCGGGCCTATCCCGGCCCCGCAACTCGTCAACGCCAGCATGGCCGCCATTGTACGGCTGGATGCGGACCTCAGCCCTAAACTGGACTATCAACAACAGACCTTCCGCTTCCTCACCGAGACCGCCGAGCAGACCGGTGTTCAGGCCGTTTACGCCTGGGTTTCGAGCGGCGCCACAAAAGCCGGTTGGGAAGCCCTCGCGCCACTCGGCAAACGGCTGGAGGAGGTCGGCGGGCAGATCGGCACCCACAGCAAAAACCACCGCATCCGCAACGGCATGCCGGAGGAGCAGTGGAAGGTCGAACTGGAAGGCTCCGTCGCCGAAATCGAAAGCAACCTCGCGCGGGTGGGCATGCCGCTGGGAAAGGTCGAGTGGTTCATCAATCCGGGCGACACCATCAGCAATCTCCACTACGACAAGCTCGCGCGGCTGTTCCGTATATGCATGACTCACGGGTTTGAGCAGGACACGCCCATCGGATTCGGGAACATGACGTGGTATACGGGCCCGGAGAAGAATTTCGTAGTTTTCGAGGACGTTCCGTCTCCCGACTACCAGTGGTACTACGATCCCGAGTGGAGCTATACGACGGCGCAGATCACCTCCTATCAGGAGGCAATTCTCGATCACCTGTTTCAAAGCGTAGGCCGAGGTGTGGTGTATAACCAGATGTGGCACGACTACGGGATCTCCTCCATGCCGGTGACGCAGCGCGCGTTGCCTGCCGGCGCCACTCCCAGACCCCCGCGCATCAAGAACACCTACCTGCTGCCTCTCTACGAAGCCGTCCGCGCGAAGTGGTCGTCGCTGCCCATCTACGCGCCGGAGCCCGAAGATCTCGTCAACAAAGTGCTCGCCCTGGCGCAATGGGACTATTCGTGGCAGGCCGAAGGATCGCGCGTTGATCTCACACTGGATTTGTCAGGGCTGAGAAAAGACGAGATCGCACAGTATACCGGCGGCATGGGGATCCGCATCGATAACACGCCCGACCCGATCCAATCCGTCACCATCGATGGACGGCCGCACCCTGCTTTTTCCGATTATGTGGTGATCCTCCCCAACCTTGCGAAGGGGATCCATAAGCTGTCCGTGACCCTGGGGCCGCTGCCGTCCAACGCGACGCGCCTCACTTACGTATCCAAGAGGATGCCCGCCGTGCGGCAGCAGGCCGACGGCCTGGCCGTGGATCTGCTGGCCAAGAGCAAAGCTCGCATGTCCTTCCACACGGATACTCCGGCCGTCCTGGTGGGGGCCGATTTCCAGGAATGGAACCGCAAGGGCAACCGCCATTTGGATGCCTGGGTGGTGTCCGACCGGACCGTGGTGCTACGCAAGGCGGCGCGTACCGGTTTCGGGATTTTGCGGGCCTCGGCGCGCGTGTTGGATTTCCGGGAGACACCTTCGGCCGTTAGCCTGACGCTGGAGGGCCCGGACGTGGATTCGCCTCTCCGATTCACCGCCGGCCGGGCTCCCAAGCGCATCCTCGTGAACGGCAAGCCCGTCCAGGCGCCCGATTCGGAAATCAAGGTGCCTCAGGCCCGGGGCAGTGTGCAGGTACAGGTAGAGTTCTGAGTTACAAATCAGTAGAGTGGTGCGTGGACCTCAGTATGCCGGGATTGTTCGAGCCCCGGAGACTTGGTGGGGAAGGGAACTCACCTTCAAGCCTCCGCGCCAGCCCATAAGGAGCTCACTTGGAGGCGGTGCCCGCACCCCCGTTTGAAGACGGCCCGGACAGCGCCTTTAAGGAACTGAGACTTGAGAGGAAAAAATGAAGCATAGAATCATTGCGATGCTGTTGATGCTGGCTGTGTCCAGTCTGCTGGGCGCGGCCGAGGTGAAAGTCGTCAGACCGCCGGGCGCGCCGGCCGGCTTACCCTTCTCCCCGGGGCTGGTGGTTGGCAATCTGCTCTACGTCTCCGGACAGGGCGCAAAGGACGCCAGGCAGTGCCTGGAGGCCGTCAAGTCGGTGGTCACCGCCGCTGGTCTAACGATGGATCACGTGGTTTACTCGCACGTGTGGGTGACCGATCCCACCGGCTACGCCGAGGTCCGCAAGGTGTGGGGCGAGTACTTCAAGGATGGCGGGCCGGCGCTCTCCATGCTGGGAGTGGCCCGGTTGCCGCTGGACTACCCCGTGGAGATCAATGCCGTGGCGGTCACCGACCTGGCGATGAAGCGGGCCATTCGCCTGCCAGGTACGACTGCCAGCAGCACGCCCGAAGCGATGATCGCGGGGGACAAGCTGTATTTCTCCAACTGCTACGGGCTTGACACGTCGGGGAAAGAGGCGGAGGAGCCGGACCAGCGGGCGAAATTGGCGCTGGATCGTCTGGGGGTGGTTCTCGAGGCGGCCGGCATCGGTTACGAGCACGTCGTGTTCGTGAATCCGTATCTCGCCGGCGCCCGCCCCGGCGGGTGGAACACGGTCTACGCGAAGTACTTCAAGTTCGGGGACACCCCCGCGCGTGCCACCATCAGCGTGTCGCATCTGCCGAACGGCTGCTCCATCGCTTTCACCGGCGTGGCCACCATGGACTTGGCTTCGCGCAGATCTGTACGGCCGAAGAACATGTCGCCCAGCCCAACGGCAAGCCCCTGTGTGTTCGCGGGCGACACGCTCTACTGCTCGGCGAAATCGGCTTTCATTCCCGGGCCGAACCTGGGCATCTATGCCGAGACTGTGGAGCATCAGATGCGGATGACCATGCGCAACCTCATCGACGGCCTGGAAGAGGCGGGCCTGAGCATGGCCGACGTCATCTCCACCAACGTTTATCTGGACGACATGCAGGACTTCCCTAAAATGAACCGCATCTACGCGATGTACGTGAAGGAACCCATGCCGGTCCGAGCCACCGTCCAGCAGGTGACTCCCGGGGAGCGCAAACCCAACGAAAGGGAGCAGTGGCCCACCCTTGAGCAGATCTCGCTGATTGCTGTGAAATAGGAAAACCGGGACGTGCCGGAAGGCCCGTCCCATTCGGACACAATGCGAGGCAGCCATGAAGCATATCGCACCTCTTGTCCTTGTGGCACTTTCGGCTTTCCCTCAGCCTCCCTACGAACTTTTGTTGAAGGGAGGGCACGTCCTGGACTCCAGGAACCGCATCAGCGGCGTGATGGACGTCGCCGTCGCGGGGGGCAAGATTGCGGCGGTGGCCAAGAGCATCCCCGCCGATCAGGCGCAGCGGGTGGTGAACGCCACCGGGCTCTACGTAACGCCGGGACTGGTGGACATCCACGCCCACGTGTTCGCGGGCACCATGGCACCCGAATACACCGGCGCCCTCAGCGTACGCCCGGACGGATTCACGTTCCGCAGCGGCGTGACCACCGTGGTCGACGCGGGCAGTTCGGGATGGCGCAATTTCGCAGAGCTCAAACAGCAGATCATCGATACCTCGCGCACGCGCGTGCTGGCATTCCTGAACATCGTGGGGAAGGGCATGGGGGGCGGCAAAACCATCGAACAGGACACCAACGACATGGAGCCCGAGCGGACCGCGACGGAAGCCGGGCGCTACCCTGGCCTCATCGTGGGGATCAAGATCGCGCACTACGCCGGACCCGAATGGATCGCAGTCGACCGCGCCGTGGAAGCGGGCCGCCTGGCTAAACTGCCCGTGATGGTGGACTTCGCCGAGTTCCGCAAGGAACGACCCTTTCAGCAACTCGTGCTGGAGCACCTCCGGCCGGGGGATATCTATACGCATCTGTACCTGGGCGCTGTTCCCATGCTGGACCCGGAGGGCAAGGTTTTGCCTTACCTCTTCGACGCCCGCAGGCGCGGCGTGCTCTTCGACGTGGGCCACGGCGGCGGCAGCTTTCAGTGGCGGCAGGCGGTCCCGGCGGTGCGGCAGGGCTTCGTCCCCGATTCTATCTCCACAGACCTGCATGTGAGCAGCATGAACGCCGGCATGAAGGACATGCTCAACGTGATGTCGAAGTTCCTGGCCCTGGGGATGTCACTGGAGGACGTGGTCGCACGTTCCACGTGGAATCCCGCCCGCGAGATACACCAGGAAGAACTTGGGCACTTGTCCGTGGGCGCCCCGGCAGACATCGCCGTGCTGCGGCTGATCAAGGGCGATTTCGGTTTTCTCGATGCAGGGGGCCGGCGCATGAACGGCTCGCAGAAGTTGGTGGTGGAACTGACCATCCGTGCCGGGCGCGTGGTCTGGGATCTGAATGGCCTGGGCGGCGACGATTGGCAGACCGCGCCGATTCGTAAGAAGGAGAACTGAGCCGCGGCCGGGAGGTTTGATGCAGCACCAGGATTTTCGTAGCCAAAATTGCCGCCGACCGGTCCTCAGAGTTCCCCGGGCTTGCGCAAAAGGAGGACGCCATCTATGAATCGAAGGGACCTATTCAGGAATATGGCTCTGGTGGGGCTGGCCGCTCCGTTGGCTCTGAGAGAATCTGCAGGGCATGTGGCTGCCCACAACTGGGACAAGTACGATTTTGGCTCAGGCCCGGCTGTGAAGGGCCGGCTTAACCAGGGACCGTTTCCGGAGTACGCTCCCGAAGATCTATATCCCGGCGGCGATGTAGTGATGACCACCACTCCTTCAGAGGAAGTGGTGCCCAACTTCGGGAAGGGGCCTATCACCTATATCACGGGGAATATGGGTCTCGCCGAAATAGTCGACGACAACAAGTTCCAGGCCATTGAAGACCTCGTGCGGATTCCGCTGGGCCAGAAGCTGTACATCCGCCCCACCTGGCGAGAGATCCAGAAGGTTCGCGGCCGGCTCGATTTTCCGGAATATTGGAAACTCGTCTTTGAGTTGGCCCGGAAGCACGACAAGCGGGTTGGGTTTCGTATCCAGATGAGAGCCCCGGACTACCGCGAGGAAGCCCTGCCCGATTTCGTACTCCAAAATGTTCCCATGGTGAGGCTTGAAGGCGTGTGGCGCCCGGAGAGGCCGTCTCGTGTGGTCGAGCCTCGCTACGATCATCCGCACTACGACGAGCCCCGTTACGATCACCCCTACTTTCAGGAGGCGTTTCAGGAACTCAACGGACTCCTGGCGGCGGAATTCAACGGCAACCCGCTGGTGGAATTTTTCGATACGTTCATGTACGGCTTCTGGGGCGAGGGACATACGTGGCCGTTCAAGAACACCCCGTTTCCGGATTACGCGACCGCGGAGCGCACCTGGATCCGCATGTTCGATGCGCAACTGGAACATTGGACCAAGACGCCCTTGATGACGAACACCCAACCGGATGTCAGCCGCGTGGGAAACTCGGAACTGGTGGACCGCACCGTTCGAAGCCACAACTGGCTGCGCACGGACACCATTTTCATCGAGAACCAGCAGATCGAGACGGTCAGCAACCGACCGCCGTGGATCGCGGCCGCGGTTGAGGTGGGCGGAGCGGATGGGATCGTTCAAGAATCGGACGAGGCCATCCGCGCTCGCGAGGGCGTGACCTCCACCGACAACGCCATCCAACACGTCATGGACATCGGGCCGCACTACTGGTCATTGTGGTATCGCCATCGGATCAGCGCAGCAGCCATCATGAACTACTACCGCCGGCATCCTCACATGATCGACCGGATGTGCCTCAAGATTGGATACAACGTGCGGCCCTCCTTCATCTGGACTTACGCCGGCGACAATCCAGGCTTGATCATCGGGTTCGCAAATGACGGAATAGCAGGGGTTCCAGGGGTGTTGCACGTCTCCATTGTGGACGAGCATGGGATAGTGAGGGCAGCGGGTGGGCTCGACCCCGGGTACCCGTTACCCGGCAAGATCCGGCAAGCCCAGTTCCCTCTGCCCAAGGGCACGAAGTGGGAAGGCCTCAAGCTCAAAGCGGAACTCGACGTCAAATGCGTGCGCTACCCGGTCCGGTGGGCGTGCCGCCAGAAGACCAACCCGGACGGATCCCTGACTCTTGCGCGCAACATGCAAGCGGTGTAGTCGGCACCGCAGATCTCGCCAAAATCGAGGTTCGAGGAGTTCCGATCAAGGAAGCCGTGTACGATTTCGAGTCGCGCTGGAAAGGACAGGCGCCGGTCTGATTTCACGCATGCGCCAAGAATGGTGGCCGAGCGCAGCCTTCGCCTGGGCGATTCTCCTGTGCCCTTGCCGGGGCGCGCAGTGGCAGCAGTTTGAATACAGCGTGGACGCGATGGGCGGAGCTTTTACCGGCGCTTCCCGTGCGTGACGGCTGCCAGGAATCTCAGGGCGGGGCTGTGGGTGACCTTCGTCCCCGCGTCATCCTTGCGGGGGGTGGAGTCGAGGAATTCCTGGGTCTCCGAGTAAATGAAGTCGTCGTGGCCCTCGCCGCCGAGGAGTTCCATGTTGCCGGCGGCGTCACAAGCAATCGGACCATAACCGAATCGGCCGAAAACGTTGCCCGAATGCGCAACTTGTGCGCGACCCTCCCAAGGAGCGAAACCGGACCGATCCGAGTTGCTCGCGGACTTCCGGATCTCGAGTCCGGGAGCGAGCCATGGATCGCCTCGTCCCGAGTCACATTTTGTTGACAGTGATTAACCAGAGTGCTACGTTCCCGTCATGTCGGTTAAGCGAGCAGGGCTAATCCGAGGTGATCTCCGTGTGAGATTCTGCCTCAGATCAGTTTTGCCCTCATCACCCAAACGCGCTGTCCTCCTGTGAGAAGACCGTAAGGGATATTCCGGGGCCCTTTCGTTATTCGGTTTTCGCATGAGGCGGAATCTTTCTCACGACCAATGGAGGCGCCGACGGGGCAAATTGCGGAGGAGTCGATGCCAAGGCTATTTAGTAATCGGAGCAAACTACTTGTTCTATGCTGCGTCACTTTTTTGGCGTGGAATTCGAGCTCGGTGATCGGGCAGGAGTACCGCGGCAGAATCCAGGGGCAAGTTACGGATTCCAGCAAGGGTGCCATCCCGGGAGCAACAGTCAATCTGCTCAACGTCAAGACAAACATAAGCACAACCCGGATGACAAATGAGGTCGGCCACTACCTCTTCGATCTGGTGGACCCGGGCACGTACAAGCTTACCGTGGAGATGAGCGGCTTCAGCAAGTCTGAGGCGGACAACATTTTGGTGCCATCCCGCGCCGACCTGACCATCGATGCCGAGCTGAAGCTCGGGGCTATCACGGATTCGGTCACGGTGAACGCAGAAACGGCGAATCTCCAGTTCACCACATCCAAGTTGGATATGAACGTGAACCAGAAGCTCGTGGAGAGCCTGCCGCAGATGTACCGCAACGTCTTTTTGTTGGCGCAGCTGGACCCCTCGGTGAATAGCACCTCCTATGGAGAAGACAATCCATACGATGCCTGGGCATCCAACAACATGAGGATCGGAGGCAGCGGGTCATTTACCAACGACCTGCAGGTGGACGGCAGCCCCTCCGGCATCACCGTTAAGACGGGCTATGTTCCCGCGCCGGACATGGTGGCGGAGGTCAACGTCCTGCAGAACGCGTCCGACGCCGAGTACGGACATAGTTCCGGGTCGGCCATAAGCATCGTATTGAAATCGGGCAACAACGAATTCCACGGATCGGGCTTCGGTTATTTTCAAAGACCCGATTGGAATGCGATAGACGACAGGGTTTATCGAGTCCACAACGGGATCTCGAAGAGCATGTACGGCGGCACCTTCAGCCATCCCATCATCAAGAACAAGCTGTTCAACTTCGTCTCCTACGAGGGATGGGACAAGCTTGAGCCCTCATCGATCTTGAACTCGTTGCCCACCGAGAGGGAGCGCACGGGAGATTTTTCGCAGACGCTCACAGAGGACGGCAATCTGCGGCTGATCTACGATCCCTGGAGCACGAAGACGGCTGCCGACGGCACCGTCACCCGCACCCCTTTCCCGGGCAACATCATTCCGGCCTCGCGAATCAGTCCCGTCGCGGCCAAGTATGCGGCCGCGCTCTGGAAACCCAACAGAACGGCGATCGACACTTACAACCTCAACAACTTTGGAGCCAGTACTCCGATCTCATATCCGTACAAGAACTTTTCCGACCGGGTGGACTATAAGGTAAATGAAAAACTCCGCGTTAACGGCCGGTTCAGCATAATAAAGACCCCGGTTGCAGTGACCGGCAATCCCACCGGATCGCCCGTGTTCATGTCAGACCGGGGCGCCAACTACAACAAGATATCCTATTCGGGAGACGCCATCTACACGTTGAATCCGAAGACGGTGCTCAACTTCCACGGCGGCTATCACGGAATTACGGACATGTCCCATTTCGCGACCGACTTCGCTCCCGAATGGGGTTGGAAGGGGGTCTTTCCGAACAGTGACTTTTACAAAGCAGTGTTCGCCGATCCGAGCATTCCGAACCTGATTCCGCGCATGAGCATCTACGACAGCGCAAATGGGAATAGTATGGTTCAAATGGGGCCGGGGGGCGGTTACTGGCATGAAATCCCCCACGCCTTTGAATTCACCGCAAAAATCGCCCAGCAGCGCGGCTCGCACTACTTGAAGGCCGGATTGGACGTTCGGCGCAACGCCACCAACAGCCTGCTCCTCAATTCCAATCCAGGCTTCGGATTCGATGCGGCGCCCACTGCGTCGACCTATGTCAATCCGGACCTGCTGCTATCGGGCGATTCATTTGCCACGTTCCTTCTGGGAGCCGTCACACCAACCCAGATGGCGCTGGACGCAGGGGGCGACCTTCCGGGTTACTGGGATAGCAATGCCACCGGCATGCCTATCAACATCTCGCCGGATACCCGGACGAGTTTTTACGGCGTGTACCTTAACGATGACTGGAGGATCGGCCGGAACCTGACACTGAATCTCGGCATACGGTACGAGTACGAATCACCGTACATCGACGGTCAGAACCGGTTGACGCGTGCGCTCGACCTGGATGCACCGATTCCGGAACTGCAGGGCGTCACGATGCCGAACGACGTCAAGCAGTTCTATAAAGGCGCCTGGAAAATGAACGGAGCCTTCCAGTTTGCCAGCAAAGAGCATCCCGGAGCCTGGGACGGCGGGTGGGGCACGATTTCGCCCCGGATCGGCGCCGCCTACAAGCTGAATGACAAGACCGTCATTCGCGGGTCCTGGGGTCGTTATGTAACCCCCTGGACGACCAATTCGGGTCACGATCAGCTGAGCGGTTACCCGCTCTATGGTTACAGCAACTTCACCGGCGCCCCCGATAGCATCCAGGGGGTGCCCCAGATGAGCCTGGATAGTCCATTCCCGGCTTCGAATCCTGTTGCCCCCTCTTATGAAAAGAGTCTGGGCATCTACACGATGCTGGGGAACTCTCTCTACTACTTCTCACCCGAGCGGAAACGCAGCACCAGCGACCGGTTCAATATCGCTGTCCAGCGTCAACTGCCTTTCTCGATGGTGCTGGATGTCACCTATTATATGAACCGGACCAGCCAGGTGTTCCAGACGGATTACGACATCAATCAGGTCGATCCGTCAATTGGTTACACCTATAAGGAACAAACTAATGCGGTGGTCGACAATCCCTTCTACAACATCCTGACCGTGGAAAAGTTTCCCGGGCAGCTTCGCTATCAGCCGCAGGTGGGAGTGACCGAGCTGGCGAGACCGTATCCGCAGTATGGGAGCATTACGGTGGTTGATGGGGCTGAGGGCGGCAGTATGCGCTACCAGGCCCTGCAGCTGAAGCTGTCGAAGAACTACAGCCAGGGTTTATCGCTGCTGGCCGGTTACAACTATCACTACGAGAGAGATCAGACGTTCTATGACGACATTACCACGTACAACCGCGAATTCTCATGGTTCAACCCTCGAGGCAGAAACAGCTACCGTCACCGCCTCACCGTGGCCGCCTCCTGGGACCTCCCCATAGGGAGAGGGCAATCCCTCATGTCCGGCGCATCCCGCCTTGCGGATACCATCGTGGGTGGGTGGAAATTCAGCCCCGTGATGAGCTGGAATTCCGGCGATCTGCTGGGGTTTGGCGGAATGCTTTGGGATGGGACCGATCCAAAGATCTCCAATCCCACGACGGATCGCTGGTTCAATACCGAGGCATTCTCGAGGCTGCCGGATTTCACGGCGCGCACCAATCCTACGGATTTTTCAGGATTGCGGGGGCCGCAGTTCATCAACTTCGACGGTTCACTGACCAAGAAGGTGAACATTACAGAGAGGGTGGGCGCGAAGTTTGAAGTGGCCGCCTTCAATATGTTCAACCTGCTGAGATGGGATCGTCCGTCCACCAATGTCAGATCCAGCAACTTCGGGGCAATAACCAACCAGGCGTACCTGAGCTACGGGCGGCGCCTGCAACTGGGAGTGCGGGTGGAATTCTAGGTTCCCTCTCTCCTCCTTTTGTTCAATTGCCCCCTCTCTCGCCATTCCGGCGGAGAGGGGGCTTTTTATTGTTTGCCATCCATTTCCTGCAGCGGATAACATTCATTTCTGACCCGTAGAAGGAAGAAGCCCGGAGCCTGATGAAACAGCAGCATTTTCAAGACACGGGTAGACGCGGATGAACGCGGATTCTGTTTGTTGCATCTATGTTCATCCGCGTCTATCCGCGTCCCCCAAGACTTATATGCTCAAGAAGGGTGGGAGGGCCGTCTTATTTTGGGCTTTGGCACTTGCCTTTTCCCCGAATACTCAAGCTCAATCGTTACGCGATGCGGCACGACTGGATGCAGAGGGGAAATGCGAGGAGGCGGAACAGTACTACACGGCTGCCCTGGCGAAGGGCTCCCCTTCGCCGGCTCTCCTCAACAATGCCGGGAACCACTTCATCCTCTGCGGCCAGCCGGCCAAAGCCCGGGCTTATTTCGAAAAGCTGCTTCAGATCAATCCGCTTCATCCCAATGCCAACCTCCAGCTGGCCCGAATGGCAGCCGAACAGAAGCAGGGCAAAATGGCCCTGGAATACCTGTCGCGGGTAAAAGAATCCGACCCGCCGGTTTTGCTCCTCCGTGCCGAAGCCCTGCATTGGGCCGGAAGATCCGGCGAATCCGTGGCGCTCCTGGACCGTGTGGCGAAAGACAACCCCGGCGATCCTCGCGTCCTTTTCCTGCTTGGTCTCTCCTCGGCGCGCCTTGCCCTCTACGACCGGGCCGAGGATGCGTTCAACGCGGCGCTGGCCCTGGTGCCCGGGGATTTCGACATCCTTTTCAACCTCGGGCGCGCAGCAGCGCGGGCCAAACACTATGACCGCGCGCAAAGAGCGCTGGAAGCCGCTTTGAAGATCCACCCCGCGGATGTGGACCTTCTCGTAGAGCTGGGGCGTGTCTGTGCCGCGCGCCAGGACTTCGTCCGGGCTGTTTATATGCTGGCGCAAGCCCGTCAGAGAGATCCCAAGCGCGTCGAGGTTTTGCGGCTCCTGGCACGCGCGGCTGAGGACGCCGGTTATTACGACGATGCGTCGCAGACCTACGACGAGTATGTGCGGTTACGGCCAGGCGACGACGCGGTGCGCAGAGATCGGGCGCGGGCCTATAGCAATACCGATTCGCGGAAAGACGAGGCACGCCGGGAGATCGAGTGGTACGTGGCCAGGCATCCGAACGACCCGCTGGGGCACTATGCCTTTGCGCAGGTGGTTTGGCGGACGGACCCGCAGGTAGCCGTCACACATCTGACGGAGGCCGTGCGCCTGGATCCCGCGTCGGTCTCCATTCATTTTTCCCGGGCCTGGATGCTGCAGCGGGTCGGCCAGATGGCCGAATCTCTGACGGATCTGGAAGCCGCCAACCGCCTCGAGCCGGATAATGTCCGCGTCCTCGATTTGATGGGTTTGGCCCACCTTTCCATGGAGCAGCCGGCCGAAGCGGAAAAAGCCCTGCGCCGGGCCCTCGCCAAAGCCCCCGACGATCCCGAGGCGGTGATGCACATGGGGCGCACCTTGATGGCATTGGGCAGGGAAGAAGAAGCACAGTCGTTCATGGACAAGTATCGGACAGTCCGTCCTCAGGCTCTCCCCGGAGTGCGGAGGCAATTCGGGATGATCGAATTGGCCACGCTCAGCGTCCCGGAACAGCGGGAACGCGAAATCGAGCGCTTCCGCCGGGGCGCCCGCGAACACCCGGACCGCCCGGATTACCAGATGCACCTGGCCAGCCTGCTCATGGCGGACAAGAAAAATGAGGAAGCCCTCCGTGAGTTTCGCGTGCTGCTCGGGCTGAATGCGAGCACGAAGGTCTGGGAGGAGGCGGGAACCTTCCTGTTGAACGCGAAGGAGTATGACCTTGCGAGGGAATTCCTCGAGCGGGCAGTCTCAGAACGTCCCTCCGCGCGCCTCGACCTCGCCGTCGCCCTCTACTACACGGAGGGGCCGGAGCCGGCGCTGCAATACCTGGAAACGCTCCCCAGGGAGGAAATGACCGGGGACGGGCTGCTCCTGAAAGCCGAACTGTTTGACGTTGCCGGAAAAGTGTCCGAGGCCGAGAAAACGCTTGATCAGGGACTGCGCCAGGCGTCGGTCAAACCCCGGATGGTGCAGCAAGCCGCCGTCATGCTCGTTCGCCGCAATCGAAAAGAGGATGTGCTGGAACTGCTGGGAAAGGCCATACAGGCGAATCCTCAGGACTTGGACCTGCCGCTGACAAGAGCCATCGTGCTCGGGCTGATGGATCGGATCCCTGCTGCGGAAAAGGTCCTCAAGGATATCGAGCTGGCCTCGCCGGAATGGGACCGGGCCTACTTGGTTCACGGCCTGCTGTTGGAACGGACGGGCCGGACCCGCGACGCGCGGCAGAAACTTCAAACGGCTTCCGCGCTGGGATCACAGGATCCCAGCTTGCGTTGCGCTCTGGCGAGGTTGGCTCAAACCCCCGATACTGGAGCTGAATGCCGCTGCCTGGCAGGGCTGGAGCAGATGCTCATTCCCGGCTGCCCAAATCAGCAGTGAGAAAAAAGAGGTGCCATTGCTCTTGAGTATTCGTCTGCGCAACATCCTCTGCGCGGCAGTCGCTGCGGCCGCAGCCTGGTTTCCTCACCTTCCAGGGCAGACCGCGGAAGTCCCCCGGCCTCCCCATTTCACCGATATCGCGCCTCGCTCCAGCATCTCCTATTTCACGAACAACAACTTCACGGGCAGGAAGTATTTTCAACAGGCGATGTGCGGCGGTGTAGCCGCGCTCGATTTCGACAACGACGGCAGGATCGACCTGTACTTTGCCAATGGCGCCAAGTATCCGGAACTCATTAAGGAGGATGCTTCTTATTACAACTGTCTGCTGCGAAACCAGGGAGACGGCACTTTCAAAGATGTGACGGAGGAGGCGGGATTGACCGGCTCACAGCTGGGATTTTGCTACGGAGTCGCGGCGGGGGATTTCGACAACGACGGGTGCACGGACCTTTTCGTCTGTGGCACAGGAAAAAATGCGCTCTTTCACAACCTGGGCAACGGTTCTTTTGCCGACGTGACCGAGCGATCCGGGCTGGGCAAGACACCCGCGAACACCTTGAGCATGCAGGGAGCCTGGTTCGACTACGACAACGACGGCCTCCTCGATCTCGTATTGTCGAACTATACCCTCTGGAACCCCAGCATGGACAAGCGCTGCTCCAACGGCCGTGTGGAGGTCTATTGCCATCCCAAGACATACGTCAAGGTTCCACACCGGCTCTACCATAACCTGGGCGACGGCCGGTTCGAAGATGTCACGGAAAAGTCCGGTTTCGGCAAGTCGCTCGGCAAAGGGATGGGGATCGGGATCGCCGATTTCAACGATGACGGATGGACGGACGTTTTTGTCGCCAATGACACCGAACCCAATTTTCTTTACCTGAACCAGCACGACGGCACCTTCAAAGAGGTGGGTCTGCTGTACGGCGTGGCGTACAACGATGAGGGGGCGACGGTCTCGGCGATGGGCTGCGACGCCAAGGATTATGATAACGACGGGTGGGTGGACGTTTTCTACAACAACCTGGCCGGGCAGATCTGGGCCCTGTTCCGGAACCTGCGCGGGAAGTCGTTCCGGTATGTCTCCCCCGGGACGAAGATCCTGCTCATGAGCGGGTCGAAAGCGGGGTGGAGCAACGGTTTTATCGATTACAATAGCGATGGGTGGAAGGACTTGTTCTCAGCAAATGGTGATATCGACGATCTCAGTGCCAGTGCCCAACAGCGTGACACGATCTTCGAAAACCAGGACGGCAAGGAATTCAAAGACGTCTCCAAGGAATTGGGCGGCGATTTCCTGCGCATCGGTTTCCAGCGCGGATCGTCCTTTGCCGACCTCAACAACGACGGTTTCATGGATATTGTCGTGACCTCGTTGAATCAGAAACCGCGGATTCTGATGAACTCCGCGGACAACGGGAATCACTGGCTCCTGCTTCGGCTCACCGGGCGGAAAAGCAACCGGGACGCAATCGGCGCGAAAATCAAAGTGACGACGCCTTCCGGCCGGACGCTGTATAACCACGTGACGGTCAGCGTCGGATTCATGTCCTCCAGCGACCGCCGCGTGCACTTCGGATTGGGGCGCGAAACCCGCGTCGCCTCGATTGAGGTACGCTGGCCGAGCGGCCTTGTACAGACTCTGGCTGATGTGGAGGCCGATCGGATATTCCAGGTGGATGAGCCGCAATAGGATCGGGACCATGACGAGCCGGCCGGCCTGAGGTAGTAAACTCCGCGGGACCAGAAGAAGGGAGGATTACTTTGCAGCGGTCTTCCATGAATTTTTTTGCCATGACCGTCTCTCTTGCCGCGGCTGCTGCCTTCGCGCAGCCGTCGGGCCAAGGTTTCATGACGAAGTCTCCCTACGAGGGGATGGATGCGTATGTGCTGTCGAACGATCGGCTGGAGCTCACCGTTGTCGCCCATGGCGGCGCCTTCGCCAATCTGGTGATGAAGAATGATCCGCGGCAGTTGAGTCCGCTCTGGAGCCCGGCCAGAATGGCGCGCGCCGCCGGCGAGCAACCGCGGCGGGTCGGCGCCTCGCTGGGGCACTTTGTGTGCGTCGACGGTTTCGGTTCCTCTTCACCGGAGGAGCAAAAGGCCGGGCTCCCGGCGCACGGCGAGGCGCGGAACCTGCCGTGGGAGGTCCGGTCCAGCTCACGGAAGAGTGGTACTTCCACGGCTGTTTTCTCGGTGACGTTGCCACTGGTACAAGAGGTCTTCACGAGGACCGTGCAGATGGTTGACGGCGAGAATGTAATCTACGTGAAGAGCGAGCTTGAAAACCTGATGGCTTTCGACCGTCCCGTGAACTGGGGAGAGCATGCCACCGTCAGCGCTCCTTTCCTGGAGCCGGAGGTGACCGTGGTGGACTGGCCAGCCGTCCGTTCGATGACACGCCCTGACCCTTGGATTTATCCCGAGAAATTCCGGTTTCCACCGGGTAAGGAGTTCACGTGGCCGATCGTGACCCTCCGGGACGGCAGCATTGAGAACATCCGTACGGTTCCCGCCACGCTCGGCGTGAGCGACCACACGACCAACCTGATGGATCCGTCGCGCAAGCACGCGTATGCCACGGTCCTGAACCCGAAGCTGCGCATGATCATCGGCTGGGTGTTCAAGCCTGATGAGTATCCCTGGGTGCAAGACTGGGAGAACTACCCGGAAAACGGCCGGGTTGTGCGCGGGCTGGAGTTTGCCACGCAGCCCTTTGACGTGCCGCGGCACGACGCCATCCAGAGGAACTCACTGTTCGGCGTGCCGACGTATCGCTGGCTCCCTGCCAAGTCGAAGATCAGCTCACGCTTTCTGATATTCTTCACCCAGGCACCGGAGGGCATGCAGCAGGTGGACGAAGTAAGGCTCGAAGGAGGCCAGCTTGTCATTGAAGACCGGAAGACCGGCAAGCAAGTGGTGCTCGCGGCGTCCCTGCCCCTGTCCCCGTAGGCGGGTTGCGGCTGTTTTCACCCGGCAATGCTTATTTCTCGTGCATAGATCCTGGAGAGCACTCGATGGCCCAAAACAGGCTGCGCATACGGAAACAGGCTGGCGATGGGGATCCTTTAACTCCGAGATTGAACTCCAACCCGTTCCAAGAAGAGACCATGAATCCAAAAAATGCGATCAGTCGGCGGGCGCTGCTGCTGGCCGGCCTATCCAGCTCTGTCGCCCCGCTTCTCAGTTCCATGAGGGGCTTTTCAAAGTCTTCGAGTTCCAGGCTGGGCATTCCTGGGCCCTATCCCGGGCGTGTGATTGCGGTGCGTCATCCAGGCAGCATCGTTTCAGGCGCCTTTCAGGCACAGCCGATCCGCGCCATGATGCACAAAGGAATGGCCGCGCTGACCGGAGCCGGTGACTGGGCTGAAGCCTGGCGGGTCTTTTTCGAGCCCGGGGACGTGGTGGGAATCAAGGTGAATCCCGTCGGAGCACCTCACGTCATGTCCTGTGCGGAGGTCATTCACCAAATCGTTGACGGGCTGAGGGCTGCCGGAGTGAGGTCCAACGATATCGTCGTTTACGATCGTTATCGGCGCGAATTCTTCCGAGCCGGGTTCGATAAGATGTTGCCTGAAGGAGTGCGGCATTCGGCGGCAGTGGACCATTTCGAACAGGTTCAACTCGACATCAATGGTTATGATCCGGAGCACTATCTGGACATGGCCCTTGTCACGCCTGGACAGGATCCGGCAAGTCCGCAAGCGCGCCGTTCGTATGTGGCCAAGTTCCTCACCAGGGAGGTGAACAAGCTGATCAATCTTCCGGTCGTTAAAGATCATCAGTCGGCCGGGGTGACTCTGGCGCTGAAGAATCTCTCGCACGGATTGGTGAACAACGTTTTCCGCAGCCATTCGACCCCTACCCTGAATGCATGCGGCGCCTTCATTCCCGCCATAGTCAATATTCCGGTGATCCGGCAGAAGACGGTCCTGCATGTTATGGACGGGATCAAGGCCCTCTACCACGGAGGACCCGGTTCGGACGTCCGTTTCGTGTGGGAGCACAAGACCCTCTACTTCGCTACCGATCCGGTTGCCCTGGATCGGATCGGGTGGAAGGCCATCGATGAGAAGCGCTTGCAGGCGGGCATGGGCGTGATCGCCGAAGCCAAGCCCGATTCGTACACGCACTTCCTTCGGCGTCAGCCTGAGCACATCGAAATCGCCGGCGCCTTAGGATTAGGCGAATGGGACGAGAACCGAATCGACTTGAAACGTTTCGAGCTATCCTGACCGGGATCGGGATCGCTGTACCCCGGAGAGACCCTGCTCCGCGATGATCGTGAACCCGGAAAATGATGCACCAACTCGGTAATCTGCTCAGCCAGCGTGTCCCTGGCGAATTGCTAATTCGAGGCACAACGCGCTCTGCATTCGCCCCGCCCGTCTGATCCGTTCAGCCATCGTAACCTGTTTCCGCAAGATCGCCCGATCTCATGAAACCATGAACGCTTCGGCCGATCGCGGGCCTGGACTTTCTCCCTCGCCAGGAATTCCAGTCCCCCAGCAGTTCGGTAAACGATGGCACCTCCACCTATATAATTTTCTATGAAAATAAATGCACAAAGATGAAGGGAGATGTCTCTGCATTTATGTTGACATGAAACATTATGCTGAGATAGAAGCATAGATATTGGTCCTTCATCGAAACATCTCAGGCAATCGGAGCTGGGTGTCATCTATTCCGGTGACGGTTTTTGGGGGAGAATGCCATGAAACGATTGTGTGTAATTGGTCTCTGGTTGGGGTTGCTCGCCGTACCCATGGAAGTGTTCGGCCAGGCTGTCGGTACCATCGTCGGGACTGTCAGGGATCCGACCCGAGCTGTCGTGCCGGGGGTTTCCATCAAAGTGACGGCGGTCGAGACCGGGTTGAGGCGCGAGACAACATCCAACGAGACGGGCAATTACACCGTTCCCGCACTGCCTCCCGGCAACTATTCGATCGAAGCGGAAATGCAGGGGTTCAGCAAGCAGCTCATCAAAGACGTAGGTCTTCAAGTCGATCAGACGGCGCGTATTGACATCGTGCTGGAAATGGGAACTCCGACTGAGGTCGTCGAGGTGCGCGGCGAAGCCGCCCTGCTGAACACCGAAAGCCCGGCCCTGGGGCAGGTTATCGACAACAAGCGGGTGCTTGAATTGCCCCTGAACGGACGACAATTTCTCGAGTTGTCTCTCCAGGTACCTGGGGTGGTCACGGGGAACGGAGGTCCCCAGTCCGGGGATTCCAGCCTGTTTACGCGGCCCGGCCAGAACTCCAGCATCAGTGTGAGCGGCGGCCGCTCTCAGAACAACAGCTACCTCCTTGACGGGACCCAAAACACGGATCCCGATGTCAACGCTTATGTCGTCAGCCCCTCTGTGGACTCCGTGCAGGAGTTCAAGATGGAAACTCGCAACTATTCCGCGGAGCTTGGCCGGTCAAGCGGCGGCCAGATCAATGTCGTCACCAAATCAGGGACGAACCAGTTTCACGGCTCGGTCTACGAGTTCTTGCGCAACGATGCCTTTGACGCGCGGCCTTTCAACAACCCCGGCGAACTGCCCGAGTTCCGGCGCAACCAGTTTGGCGGCACCCTGGGCGGTCCGATTCTCCGCGACAAGACATTCTTCTTCGCCAGCTATGAGGGCCTGCGCCGCGTCGAAGGGCAATCCCGGTCCCTGACGGTTCCGTCCGTGGTCCAGAAAAACGGGGATTTCTCAGGCACCGCAGGAATCTACGACTTTATCACCACAAGCGTGGACCCGACCGATCCTTCCGGCAAAAAGCGCATCCGATCGCAGTTTCCCGGGCAACATCATCCCCTCGACGCGTTTGGATCCGGTTGCGACCAAAATATTGAACGACTTCGTGCCCGCTCCCAACATGCCCGGAACGGCAAACAACTATCTCGATACGCGTTCCGCACGGCAGCGCAACAACCAGGAATCTTTGCGCATCGACCATCGCTTCTCACCAAGGGACACGCTCTTCGGACGCTATATACTGTCGAACGAAAGCAGCTTCCTGCCGACGGGATTTCCAGGCTCCGGCACGTACTCCTACGTCCGAGCTCAGAATTTCACGCTGTCCGAAACGCACGTATTCGGCCCCTCGTTGGTGAATGAGGCCAAGGTCGGCTTTCTGCGCCTGCGCCTCGAGCGGCTTGTCGGAAAACGCATTCAAGCGGGACATTATCGGGGAGCTCGGCATCGAGGGCGTTCAGTTCGGGGGTCCGCAGGTCTGGGGCGTACCCAGTGTCACGCTCGCCGGTTATTCGGTCATCGGGGATGACAATTTCTTCCTTCCGATGCGGCTGCGCAACAACACCTATCAGGCGCTGGACAACCTGACCTGGATTCGCGGCAAGCACACATTCAAATTCGGCGGCGAGGTCCGGCTGCCCTACTTCAACATTATCCAGATCTTTACGCCGCGTGGAGATTTCCGTTTCAACGCCAACTTCACCACCCGGTACGCGGGCACGGTATCGGGGGACAAAACCGGATCCTCCGTGGCGAGCTTCCTCCTCGGGCTGCCGGTACAGCAGCGCCGCACCGTGGGTGTCAACCCCTCCTATTTGAGGCAGCAGACCTTTGGCGGTTATGTCCAGGACGAATGGAAGGTTTCCTCGCGCGTTACCCTGAACATCGGTATCCGCTACGACTTCACCTCGCCCTGGGTGGACAAGTATGACCGGCTCTCCACGGTCTCGTTCCTCCAGCTGCCGACCATCAATGAAATTGCCGCGCGCAATGAGCTCGGCAAGTACGAAGTGCCGATCGTCCTGGCAGGAAAGAACGGCACGCCCCGCGGTCTCACCACCTCGGACCGGAACAATTTCGCCCCGCGCTTCGGCTTCGCCTGGCGGCCGGCAGTGTCCAAGGCGCTCGTCATCCGCGGCGGGTACGGCCTCTACTATGGCGCCACAGACGGAGAACACGTGGGGCGTGTCTCCCTGAATGCGCCTTTCGTGATCAGTGACACCCAGGACAGCGATGCCTTCAACCCGCAGATCTTCGGCATCGGATTCACGACTCCTCCCTCGATCGGCGGTCCGCTCACCCAAACCTTCGTCGGGCTCGGACAGAACCTGCGCACGCCATACACTCATCAGTGGAACCTGGCGGTTCAGCGGGAGATGGTCCGCAATCTGTCCCTGGAAGTTGCGTATGTGGGATCTGGTTCCCACAAACTCGATTACCGGGATGCCATGAACGACGCCGTGCTGGGATCGACCGCACTGCAGACCCGGAGGCTCTTTCAGTACATGGTCCTGCCCGAAGGCATGGACGTCGATCTGCCCGGCCCGGTGCTGAATCGCAGGATTCCCACAGGGACGCTGGAGATCCAGACCAACCGTGTCAACAGCAACTACCACGCACTCCAATCCAAACTCGAACGCCGCTTTGCCGACGGGTTGTCTTTCATGACCTCCTACACCTTCTCCAAGACGATCGCCGACGGCAATTCCTATCGCCGGCAGGGAACCCAGGGCGAGCTGGCACAGAGCTTCCTGCAAAACAGGGAGAGGGGTCTGGCCGGCTTCGACGTGCGCCACCGGTTTGTGACCAGCGCGATCTATACCCTGCCTTTCGGCAAGGGAAGACGCTTCGGCTCGACAAACAACGTCGTCGATGTGATCCTCGGCGGCTGGCAGCTCAGCGGCATTTTCCAGACCCAGACGGGATTCCCCTTCACCGTGCTGCTTTCTTCGGCTACGGCCAACAATGGCCGATCGACAAGGCCGAACATCGTGGCCGGGGAGGATACCGCTCTTCCCGCTGATCAGAGAAGCCTGACTCACTACTTCAATGCCGCCGCCTTCACTGCACCCGCCCCGTTCCAGCCAGGGAACTCAGGCGTAATGAATGTGGTCGGGCCCGGCCAGCACTCCCTCGACACGGGGCTCTCGAGAAGCGTGCGTATCCTGGAAGGCCACTCGCTCCAGATCAGGGTCGAGTTCTTCAATGTCTACAACCATCCGAGCTGGGGCCAGCCCAACTCCAGCATGGGATCATCCGGCTTCAATACCATCAGTTCGCAGAGCGTCCCTCCACGGCAACTGCAGTTCGGCGTGAAGTACCTCTTCTAGAGATCCTGATTCCGCGGCGAAGCAGGGGCGTCGAAAGACGCCCCTGCTGTCCTCCCGGTGCCGCATCGGCACTCTTCAGCGCTTGCGCTCCAAGGGCCCGTCGGGGACCCTTCGTCATGCCACCCTTTAGGGGTGATAGCTGATGTGTGCCGGGGAGCAGGTGCGTTGCGTCAGGGCCGCACGTCGGTGAGTTCCTGCAGTTTTTTCCGCGCTTCAGAATACGCGGGTTCCAATGTGAGCGTTTTTCGAAACTCCGCTGCTGCCTCTGCAGTATTCCCTTGGCGGGCGAGCGCACAACCCAGGTCGTAGTGAGCCTCGGCATCGTTGGGCATGATCCGGACGGCCTCGCGGAAATGCAGTGTCGCCTCGCGATATCTCCCCAACTCGGCCAACAGCAGCCCCAGATTCATGTGAGCTGCCGCGTCGTCGGGTTCCAGGCGCAGCACCTCGCCGTATTCGGCCATTGCCGTCTTGGTATCGCCTTTTTGTTCGAGCGCCAGGCCTAGGTTGTAGTGTGCAAGCGTGAAACTCGGTTTTAGATTCACGGCCTTGCGAAGGTAGGTTATCCCCTGGTCCAGTCTCTCCTGCTTGATCAGCGCGAGCGCTAATCGGTGGTAGGGCTCGGCGTAGTTCGGACTTTTCTTCAACGCATTGCGGTAGTGATCCAGTGCTTCCTCCACTTTCCCCTGGCGCTCGGTGGCTATGCCTAGGTAGTAGTGGGCTTCGGCGTTGTCGGCGTTCCTGGCGAGGATGTTTCGCAGTTGCTCGATCGCAGCATCCGTTTTGTTCTGGCTGAAAAAAATGTCAGCCACGGTAAGCAAAGGCTTCAAGTCATCGGGTCTGAGGCGCAGGCCTTCATTAAGATGCAAGAGGGCTTCATCCACTGTTTTGGGATCGTCGCCGCGCGATTTCACGAGCACGCGGCAAAGGAAATACCGGGCGTCCGGATCTCCAGGTTCGACCTGAACCGCGCGGCGCGCCAGCCGGATCACCTGTTCGGACTCCCCGAATCGGCTGAGAAATCCTGCTTGTTTGAGGAGCCTTGTGGAGGAACAGCAGAAAGCGAGCAGGGCGTCGGCCACAGGATCGTCGGGAGGCGGGACGGTGGTCAGATTGGGTTTGAGCAGGATCCGGCGTTCGAGTGCGACGTTTTGCGGGTCCCCTGTTTTCTCGTAGGCATCGGCCAGAAGTTGATGGGGAGGGCGAAATGATGGATGACGGCTCGCCACAGGCGCGAGGGTGTCGATAACCTTGCGCCAGTCCTGGCGTCGAGCCGCAATGCGGCCCAATCCGAATGCCGCCTGCGGAATCGAACCCTTCCCGATTTCATAATTACGGGCGGCTTCATCCAGCTGATCTCGCTTGAACAGGATATCGCCAAGCCGGGTTGAAGCTGGGAGGTAATCGGGTTTGAGCCGGAGAGTATCCCGAAGATGGTTCATGGACGCCTCCTCACGCCCGTCTTCCTCCTCAAGCAGTGCGCGAAGGTAGCGCCAGCGATAGTCGCTGGAATCAAGCCGGGCGGCGATCCCGTATGCCGCATCCGCCTGCTCATAGAACTGATTGGAGTGGTATGCCATGCCCAGCCGGCCCATGGCTTCAGGAGAATTGGAGTGGCTCCGGGCGTCGGCATCGGCACGCCGCAGGACCTTGGTCAGTTCCGACCCTCGCAGTTGCAGGTCCGGCAGCCCGGGAAACCCTTCCGGCCGTTCCGGAAGCACCACGGACACCATCGCCCATGTGCCTGCGCCGAGACTGCACGCCAGCAGGGCCGTAACCCAAGCCCATTTTGTGTTTGGACGATGGATTCGTTCTCGAAGCGCTCGGAGCATAAATCAAAGCCCTGCAACCACTCTTCCTCGCTGCTTTCGTTGAGGAGTTCAGGCTTATCTCGTGCCCTGTGCCCGCGGTGCAGTGACGTGAAAGGGGGCGCTGGTTGTCACACGACGATTGCTGATGCGGTCGACGATCTCGATTTCGATCCGGTACGATCCGGGGACGAGGTTCTGTACGGGAACAGTCCCGCGGAACACAACGCGCTGCGGCGAATAGTAGTGGATGAGATCACCCTTATCGTCCTGTGCATTCAATACTGCGGTGTCGTTACCCGCGCGGACGGCATAGGCAATTCGCAGCGAAGGCCTGCCGGAGATCTGGTCCGCTGCGACATTGTAGGCCTGGATATAGAAATACAGGTGGTCCCCGGTCGTAAACGTGTCGCCCACCTCGGGAATGATCTTGAGATCGCCCACCTCGAAAAGTCCCGGCGGTTCCCCCGACCGCTTTAGCTCCTCTACTCGCCTCGACAGGATGACCGGACTGAGCGCGAGCGCATCTCGGGTCAGGGCGGGAATCT
Organism: uncultured Acidobacteriota bacterium; assembly: GCA_963773605.1. GTDB lineage: Bacteria > Acidobacteriota > UBA6911 > UBA6911 > UBA6911 > CAVZBT01. Next base: position 317,231 of record CAVZBT010000008.1, on the reverse strand, counting down.
GAACACGCGTCTGGAGCGTTCCCATTTTCCCTGCCGCAACGTCCCTGACGATCAGATCGAGCCGGTACAGGCCCGGCTTGACCATGATCTGCTTCTGATAGACGGAGTTTTGGAACAAGCGATATCCCAAGGTCTCCGGCGTGTACTCCGACGTCAGTGTGTCCTCGAATTCTGCCGCGAAGTGTCCCTGCAGATTCCGCAATGAGCCGTACACGTTAACGGTAGCCCGAAATGTGCCGAACGATTCCTGGTAGGTCAGGTCCTGGTTTTCGATCTTCACGGTTACCGGAACGAGAACCTCATCGGTCGCCAGGTAGACCCAGTCGGCGCGCACCCGAAACGGGACGAGATTGTACTGCACGCTGGCCGTTACCTTTTCCTTCAGGTCCTTGAACTGAATGGCTGGCGGCCGCTGGAAAGCGAAGAACTGGTGCATCCGCTCAAAAACGCTGTCTCGGATGCCCGGCGAGCTCAGTGCCGTTGGCTGCGGGTTGGCGGCATACAGGTTGCGGATCCGGTCCGACTTGGGCACGAGGCCGAGCGATTCCTCCAGGGTCAACCCGGCGTTGGGAACATTCAGCAGGGCGTCTTTTTCGTGGGGGCTCATGGCCAGGCGATACTCGCCCGCCATCGTGTCGTCGACGAACTCGAGTTCGATATTTTCGCCGATCCCGTCGATGTGGCGATACACCCACTTCTCAAAGGGATAGGTGGTCGTTACCCCTCCTCCTTCGTTGAAAGGACGCTCGTATTGGCCGCCGCCATACCTCGTCATTTCAGTGGGCGGCCCATACATCACGTAGATCCTGCCTCGGTCCGTTTTCCAGCCCTTTTCGCCGCTGGCAAACCAGTCGTTCGCGTACTGAATCCGGCGGTAATGTTCGAGTTTGAACTCGTTTTCGACTGTCGACGAATCCCCGTCCCGCCTTTGCCAGAACTGTTCGATGAACTGCTCCCGTTCCTCATCCGTCCTGAGCTTGGAAAAAATGTCTTTCTCCTCGGCACTGATGATGTAGACCACGTCCTCCCTGAGCCATTTCTTGAAGTGATCTGCCGCATCCGCTCCGCCCCGTTGAACCTCGGATTTCTGCGCTAAAAGGGGGAACGATAAGGCGACGAGTGCGACGAGTCCCAAGATCAACGGGGATCCGACAGAGTGCAGGTGCTTGCCCGAACGGTGTGCCATGGATGATTCCAATCTCACTACAGCTAATTCGCCCTGCCGAGCTCCCTTGTCCTTCATGCCCGCACCCCTTAAACGGGCCGGGAGTGGCGATCCGGCGCCCTTACAGTTTTCGCGAAACGGTTCTTCACGCATTATGAAACGATTCCACGCCGTCGATCAACGAATTCCATCCCGTCCGCCCGGCGCCGTTTTCCATTCGAGAGCCGAACAGGAATCTGTTGGGGGCAACCCCGGGGCTGCCGTCTCCGCGGTTGCCCGATGCGTCCCGCGAGCGGCTCGCGTGGCGCCCCGTCCCAGGCGAAATAAATGAGTCTTGCCGCATCGCCGCCCGATCTGAGGGCGTAATCGAGCGGGAACGCTCAAACCAACGGATGGCCGCCAAGCCCGCTGTCTCAAACGACGGACCTCCATCCGACCTACCCCGCCCGACTCTCCCCTGATCAAAAATCATGTGGCCAGCGACGATTCCACGTCTGCAGACTACGCGATATGGGGAAACGACGCAATAAGCGTCGTAACGTCGCGCGGCACCGTAGATATATTTTCTATAGGTAATAATGATCGTAGAATACTGCGATACCGAGCACATTATTGTTGACAGTTATAAATTAAAGGTGTTATCAGGGAGCGTTCAACCGACACAAGGGCGAAGGAACCGATGCGCTGTCCTTGCCTCTTCTTCTCTGTCGTGTTTGCCACGCCGGGCTCTGGTGGCACCTCTCGGCAGCCCCGGACGGGTCGAACACGCGGTGGATGGGGATGGAGCTCGCATCGGGGCCAGGCGGCGGGTGTCTTAATCCGCCGCTCGACGCTACTGCGTGATGAATCGAGGCAGCGGCTTCGGACCGCAGACGAATCGCGTACGGTCCTGGAACACCGAAGCGAAACGTAAGATGGCCAACCAGGCTGCCGTTCAGCTCGGGCACTGGCGGGGATCCTTCTCCCAGTGCCCGTACGGAGAGAGGAGTCGATTATGGAGGCAACAGCGGTAAGCAGAAAACTCTGTATTCTTGGAGGCGAACGTTCTGCGGTTCTTCCTGTACCGCGCTGGCCCCAACAGGATGCCCGTGAGATTGCGAACCTTACAGAGGTCTGTTCCAGTGGAAACTGGGGCGGTTTCCCGATGCCGAACACGTTTGCGAAGCGATTCGCGGATGGGTTCGCGCGCTATCATGACGCCCGATACGGTCTCTGTGCCGCGAATGGGACGGTGACGCTCGAGATCTGCCTGAAGGCTGCCGGCGTCCAGCCGGGCGATGAGGTTATTGTTCCCGCCTACACGTGGGACGGAACCGCCGCCGCCGTGCTTTTCGTTGAGGCGATCCCGGTATTCGTCGACGTCTCCCCGGACACCTACTGCCTCGACCCGGAGCTGTTCGAGGCGGCTATAACGCCCCGAACTCGGGCGGTGATTCCGGTGCACCTCGGCATGAATGTGTGCGATATGGATCGCATTGTGTCGATCGCGGCCGCACATCGGATAAGGGTGATCGAGGACTGCGCCCACGCGCATGGAGCCAAGTGGCAGGGGCGTGGGGTGGGCTCGATCGGCGACCTGGGATCCTTCAGCTTTCAGACCAGCAAGCTTATGACGGCCGGGGAAGGCGGGATCATCCTGACCAGCGACGACGAACTCTACGAGCTCTGCCAGTCGTACGTGAACTGTTCACGCCCCACCGTTACGGATGTATTCAAGCATCGCGTTCTCGGGCATAACTACCGCATCAGCGAATTTCAGGCGGCCGTCCTGTGCATCCAGCTCGAGCGGCTCGAGGAGCAGACGAAGCTCAGGAAGGCCAACGCCGAGTACCTGACCCGCCGCCTGGCGCAGATCCCGGGAATTTCACCGCTGCGCTGGGATGCACGCATCACCGAACCAGCGCTCTATCAGTATATTTTCAAATTCAGGGCCGCTGAGGTCGACGGATTGTCGCGAGAGCATCTTATTGCTGCGCTCGAGATGGAGGGGATCCCCAGTGACGGGATATTCTATGAGCCGGTCTACCGCAGTTCACTGTTTACCCCCACACCCGAGAAATTCGACGCATTACGCCGCTGTCCGGAGCGGGCCGACTTCAGTGTCTACCACTGCCCTGTTGCGGAAAGGGCGGCATACGAAGAAGCGGTGTGGCTTCCGCATCATCTGTTCCTCGGCGGCCAGGCCTACATGGATCACATCGCGTCGACGATCGAGTGCGTGATCGGGCAGAGGAAGGCTCTCGCCGGGGTGCGGCACCCGCTGATCGACCTGCGAAAGATGAACCGAGCCACGCGGGCCCTGCAGAAATCCGATCGGCCCTATTGAGAGAGTTCTTCGTTTATGATCGTACACCTACACACTGGAGCAGACCCGTGAACGAAAATAACCTCAACCGACGGGACTTTCTGAAAGCGGCAGGGGCGATTCCAATCCTCGGCAACACAGTGTCGCGTGCGGATCCGATGCGCGCCCGCAGCGGCAGCATCCGGATGAGTGCCGGAACCTCAAGGGTGAACGTGACGCCGGACAAGTCCCGCGTCTGTGCCAACGGCAGAAAACCGGATCCTCCCGTGGTTTATCACCCCATCCATGCACGCTGCCTGACCCTCTATGATGGCCAGAAACGGCTCATATTCGTAACCTACGATTTCAACTGCCTGGACGTGGCGACCCCGATCTTGCGGGAGCGCGTCGAGGCGGAGCTTGGTATCCCGGCATCCCAACTCGTCCTTCTCGCCACGCACAACCACCAGGGCCCGATTCAGATTGTGCCCGACAATTTCGATTATGGCCGCTGGCTGGCCGAGAAGATCTTCGAGATGATCCGGGAGGCGATCGCCAGGGAAGACGGTCCTGTGACGGTTCACTTCGGGTGGGGACAGGGCTACTTTATCCGCGCCAGTGGCAACGCTCCCGCGGACTATGAAGTCCAGGTCCTCAAGGTGCTGAAGGGAAACAAGCCCGTCGCCTTGTTGTTCAATCACCCGACTCATCCCCTCACCGGTCCCGAGGGCTATGGTCCTTCCCATCCCGGTTATGCCATGGATGAGCTCGAAGTGGCGATGCCTGGTGCCTTGGCCCTCTATGCCGACGGATGCGGCGGAAACCAGTTCTGTTACCCGCCCCCCGGGATCACCGATGCTCTGGCGGCCTGCCGGCAACGGGGTCACGACTTGGCGGAGGTGGTGCTCCGGGTCGCGAACGGGCCCATGGAAGAAATCACCGGACCGATTTCCAGCCAGCTCAAGGTGGTCGACCTGCCGCTCGCGGAACCCCTTCCTTACCAGCGCGCGCTGGAACTCGCGCGCGGCATCCCATTGGACATCGGCTTCGTCCCGTTTCCCGATCCGCGCAGACCCTCGAATTGGATTCGTGCCCTGATCAAGCATTACCGGGAAGGCATCCCGTTTCCCACGAAGAGTTCCGACTATACCTGTACGGACGACGCCTACCTGGTGCCCAAGCTTCCCCAGCCGCGAAAGTACGAATGCCGCTACGAGGAGGTTCTCGCGGCGACGGTCGGACGACTGAACCTCATCGCCATCCAGGGCGAGCCCTGCGGTCCAATCGGGGCGCGGATCAAGGATGCGTTGCGCCACAAGAGTCCCACGATGGTATTCGGATACTTTGCCGAGCACAACCTGTACATCCCGACTCGTGAAATCGTGCGTCAGGACGTCTACCAGTCTCAGGTGATTCGAATCCAGTACGCCTCGCCTGTCGGGTGGGCGCCTGAGGTGGAGGACGAGATCGTCATGGCGGTACTGGGCCTTTACGGTGAAGAGATCTGGGAAAGGAGGAGACCTAGAAGCAAGACTTAACCCATCGTCGAGGACCGCAGGGAAGTCGAAAAACACAGATGGGTGAGCGTCGCCAGGAAGCGCCTTGAGTTAGCTACAAACTGACTGAACACGGATGAAGGAGGGTTCGATGCGGTTTGGATCTGTTTTTCTACTAGCTCACTTGCTTTTCCCCCTTGTGGCCGGAGCGCAGACGCAGACGGGCCGCATCTGGGGAACGGTAACGGATGCGTCCGGAGCCGTGATTCCCGGTGCATCGATCACGGTTACGAATGTCGGCACGACATTGGCCAAGACGGCCGTGGCGAATGACCAGGGAAGGTTCGTGATCACCGACCTGATGCCGGCCACTTACGAGGTATCGGCGGAAATCACGGGTTTCAAGAAGTTCGTGCAGGGCGGCATCCTTCTCCATGTCGCCGACAGCCTCGAGATTCAAATCCGGCTGGACGTGGGGAGTATCTCGGAAACGGTCAACGTCTCCGCCGAGACCCCTTTGCTCAACACCACGACATCCTCGCTCGGCGAGGTGGTCGAGAACAAAGCGATCATGGAGTTGCCGCTCAACGGGCGGCAGACTCTGTCCCTGGTGACTCTGGTGCCGGGTGTGGCGCCCAACCGGCAGATGGAAAATGCGGCCCAGCCCTTTAACCGGGCGGGCAACTTTTCCATCAGCGGCGCTCGTGGGAATACCAACGAGCTGCTGCTTGACGGCGCGCCCAACACGATTCCAGAAGGAAGTTCCGGTGCGATGACGGCCGTCGCGGTTTTTCCATCCGTGGATGCCACGCTGGAATTCAAGGTGCAGTCCAGTTCCTACTCTGCAGAGTACGGCAGGGCTGCCGGCGGCGTCGTCAATATCGTGACCAAGTCCGGTACCAACGATCTGCACGGGACCGCGTACGAGTTTCTACGCAACAGCGTGCTCGATGCCAACGGCTTTTACAACAACAAGAGCAGTATTCCACTGGCCGCCTTCCAGCGCAACCAATTCGGAGGAACCGTCGGAGGACCCCTGTTTCTCCCTAAGGTGTACAACGGCAGGAATCGGACTTTCTTCTTCTTCAGCTGGGAAACGCTGCTGGAACGCGGTGGCCGGACCTTCACAAACACGGTCCCGAGCGAAAAGGAGCTGGCCGGCGATTTTTCGGGGACATTCAACTCGGCGGGGAAGCAGGTCGTTATTTTCGACCCGCTCTCGACGAAATATGACCCGACCACGAAGACATACACCAGGACACCGTTTTCCGGCAATGTCATCCCGTCAACCCGGTTCGATCCCATCGCGAAAAAGGTGCTTGGCTTCTTCCCCAAGCCGCTCTCCCAAGGCGATGCCTACACCGGGGCTCGCAACTTCGTACTCAGCAAGAGCGTCCCAATCAACGATCACAAGTTTGATATTCGTATCGACCATCAGATCTCCCCGAAACAGTCGCTTTTCGGGCGCTTCTCGTTCGGGAACCGCACGTTCTCGTACCCCAATCTGTACGGGAACATAGCGGATGTCTGGGCAGAGCAGTACCCGTCGAACTACCGGAGCGTTTCGCTGGGCACGACCTATAACCTCGGCCCGAAGTATCTGTTGGATCTGAAGTACTCCTACAACTATCTGTACTTTGCCCAGTTCAATCCCAGCATGGGCTACGACCTGACCCAGCTGGGCCTCCCGAAATACATGTACGAGAACTCGCAATCCCACGTCTTTCCACGATTCACGTTTACGAACTATGACGGTTTCGGGTCACGCGTCAACTATATGTTTGGCCGCCAGGAATCACACGCCGCCCTGATGAGTTTGTCGCGCATTGCCGGCGACCATGTTGTCAAGGTGGGATCCGAGGTCCGGATGAACCGGGCCAACCGGTTCGCCAACTCCCGTGCATCCGGCGGATTTGATTTTGACCGTGCCTACACGCAGGGGCCCAATGCCCTCGCCGCATCGACCTCGGCCGGAAATGCCATCGCTTCCGCCTTATTGGGTGTTGCCTCTGCAGGCACCCTGAACGTTGCCTCCAATCCCGCGACCCAGAACTGGTATAACGGGTTTTATTTCCAGGACGACTGGCGTCTGACCGAGAAGCTGACTGTCAACCTCGGCCTGCGTTACGACCTGGAATGGCCATTTACCGAGCGATTCAACAACATCAGTTGGTTCGATCCGGCGGCAGAATCGCCGATCGCCAGCAGCGTTCCGTCTCTGAACCTCAAGGGGGGAATCGTATTTGCCGATGGCAACCGACGGACGCCCTGGGACATCGACAGGAACAACCTGGCACCCCGCATCGGGCTCGCCTACCAGCTGTCGGACGGCCTGGTGCTCAGAGCCGGTTACGGTATGTTCTATGCGCCCCATCCCTATGGAACATCGGATAACATCGGTGTGGGATTCAGCGCGAGCAACCCGTTTGTTGCCAGTATCGATGGGGCCAATCCTATCGGTCAGCTCTCCAACCCCTATCCGAACGGTTTCGTGCCGGTTTTGGGCGCCAAGGGTGGACCGGGTACCAACCTGGGTCTGGCAATGACCTGGTTCGATCTCAAGGCGGCCACGCCTTATTTCCAGCAGTGGAACCTGAACATACAAAAGAAGCTGGGCCCTTCGTTCGTGGTGGACCTCGCCTATGCAGGCAGCAAGGGTTCGAACCTGCAGGACGGCGGCGGCTACGCCTTGAACCAGATCCCTCCGAGTCTGATGGGAGCCGACACGCGCACCTTGGTGAATAATCCTTTCTACGGGATAATCAAAGTCGGAACGCTCGCTGCGGCGAAGGTTACCAAAGGCCAGTTGCTGTCGCCTTTCCCGCAGTACACGTCCGCCCAGCTGCGTACTCCCTCATCGGCCTCGTCCATCTATCACGCTCTCCAGGCGAAGGTGAATAAGAGGTTTTCAAAGGGTTTCAGCTTCCTCGTCTCCTACACGGCGAGCAAGCTTATCGATGACAACTCCGGGATGAGCTCCTGGCTGGAACCGACAACGGGACACCAGGATTTCTACAACCGCCGGGCCGATCGCTCGATCTCCGATCAGGATATCTCTCAGCGATTGGTGACCAGCTTTAACTATTCGCTCCCGTTCGGAAAAAACGGGGCGATCGGTCGCGACTGGTCCCCGATCCTGGACGGCTTCCTCGGAGGCTGGCAGGTTAACGGCATCGTGAACTTCCAGAGTGGGATACCGCTCTCGTTGACGGCCACCAATACCTCCTATTCGAACAATATTGTGCTCAGGCCGAACAACAACGGCACCAGCGCCCTGCTCGAGAACCCCGCCAACCGTCTGGATAAGTTCTTTAAGACGGAAGTCTTCAGCGCCCCTGCACTCTACACGCTGGGGAACGTTTCCAGGACTCTTCCTGATGTGCGAGGGCCCGGGCTGGGCAATCTGGACTTCTCCCTCTTCAAGAACATCAAATTCACCGAAACCAGGTATATCCAGTTTCGGAGCGAGTTTTTCAACCTGACCAACACTCCGGAGTTTGAGGTCCCCGACACGGCTCTTCAGAGCGCTACCTTTGGCAAGATATCTGCCCAGAGGAATAGACCCCGACAGATCCAATTCGGGTTGAAGATTGTTTTCTAAGAACCCTGGCATGATGTCCGGGGAAGGGGGTTTGGGTCCGCCGCCCATGTTTTGTGGCGGCGGACCCGAACACGCCGCGCTCGGATCATCTCCGAGTCCTTGGGTCTGCTCAACCTGACTTCAAGAGCGTGTGATTGGCCATCCTCCAATGCAAACCGATAGGAAATGACATTCATGAGCGGTGAAGCCAAGCAGGCCTATCCAGAGGGCGAAGTGAGACTGCGCCGGGTCCTGACTCTTTGGGACCTGGTCGTTTACGGGATCGTCCTGATTCAGCCGGTCGCCGCGCTGCCCCTGTTCGGTCATGCCACCCGGCTTTCCCGAGGTCATGCGGTGAGCACGATCATGTTGGCCATGGGTGCCATGATCTGCACCGCCGTAAGCTACGGTCGCATGGCCAACCGCTACCCGTTGGCCGGTTCCGCCTATACGTACGTCGGGAAGGGGCTGCACCCATACCTGGGATTCCTGACCGGCTGGACCATGTTCATGGATTACGTGTTCATCCCGATCCTCTGTGTAATCTACACCAGCGTGGCCGCCCTTCATTGGTTTCCCGATGTGCCTTATCCCTTTTTCATATTTCTTTTCGCCGCAGGTTTCACTCTTCTGAACCTGCAGGGCATCAAAGTCTCGGCCCGGGCCAACTGGCTGTTGATGGTGATCATGAGCGCCGTGGTCTTCTATTTCATGGCGGCGGCGGCGCAGTTTGTCTTCGGCAAGAGCGGAATCGGCGGGCTGCTGACCTATCGGCCGTTCTACAACCCGGCCAGCTTCTCGTTCGGGGCGCTCTGGTCCGGCACGGCCCTGGCTGCCCTGACTTACGTCGGCTTCGATGGACTGACCACGCTCTCGGAAGAGGTGGAGAATCCTCGGCGCAACGTGCTGATGGCTACCGTGCTGACCTGTATCATCACCGGGATCTGGAGCGGGTCCCAGGTCTACCTCGCCCAGGTTGCCTGGCCCGACTGGCACTCGTTCACAGCCGGACTGTCGGATGAGGCCGCGCGCAATCAGGCCCTCGACACGGCGATTCTGTCTGTGGCGAACCGTGTCGGCGGGGCCGGTCTCGACGCCGCACTGTCGTTCATCCTGATTGTCGGGAGCATCGGCTCGGGGGTAACCGGACAAGTAGGCGCGGCCCGGCTGCTCTATGGAATGGGTCGAGACAAGGTGCTGCCAGGGAGAATCTTCGGCCACTTAGACCTGAAACACGCCGTGCCGACTTACAACATCCTTTTCATCGGCTTTCTGTCGCTGGCAGGCGCCGCCTGGTTAAATTACGAAGAGACTGCCCGCCTCATCAACTTCGGCGCTTTTCTCGCCTTCATGGGGGTCAATCTGGCGGTTATTCGCGAGTACTACTGGAAGACCGAGGTGCGCAACAGCCGGAACTTCTATCGCGACCTGCTGCTTCCCGGAGTCGGTTTCCTCACCTGCCTCTCAATATGGTCGGCCCTGCCTCGAAAGACATTCATCATCGGCGGCAGCTGGCTCCTGGCTGGAATTGTCTATCTGGCCCTCCGCACCAGGGGCTTCCGGAAGAACGCTGTGGAAGTGGCGTTCCCACAGAACGTGGATTAGATCCTGCCCGCCGGTTGCGTCGGGCCGGAGTCGCACGCCTCCGGCTAGGCGAGCTTATCGACATTCGCGACGACCTTGGCGAATGCCTCGACGATTTCGTCCATCTCTTTCCGGGATCCCAGAAAATCCGTTCTTCCGGCAAACGAGAGGACTTCCTTATCGGTGGGCACAAGGTTGTCCATGACTGGAAGGCGCAGGGACTCCCGGTATTTCTGCAGCCTCGCCTTGGAGAAAGCGGCCTGATAGCCGTTCGAGTCGAGGTGGACCTGAAGCATGCTTGTCTTGTGGCACCCGACGCCGTGACTGACGCGACGGCCGCTAACGGGAACTCCCTCGGCACGGAGTGCTTCGGCAAACTTCTCTGCCGGAACATTGTTGAACTGCTTCCTCTGATAATCCAGAACGAAACTGAAGTAGGTGATCCTGGTGTTGGGCGAATATACCTTGCGATGCTTGATGCCCGGTATCTGAGTCAGTTGCTTTTCCAGGTACAGCCCGTTCTGCTGCCTCACCTCGTCCTGATGCCGGAAGCGTTTGAACTGCTCGGCCAGCAAAGCCGCATGGAACTCGGTCATACGATAGTTCGAACCGGGATTGGGGAAGTCGTTCGTGCTCTTGTGCAAGGGATCTCTTCCGTTGTTGACGAAAGAGGCACAACGAAGCATGAAGTCTCTGTCACTGCCGAGAATGGCGCCGCCTTCCCCGCAGACGAGAGATTTATACTCCTGGAAGCTGATGCCTCCGGCAATCCCGAAGGTCCCTACTTTCTTGCCGTTGACCGCCGCAAACACCGACTGGCACGCATCCTCGACGACAGGAATATTGTGCTTCCGGCCAATGGCCATGATCTTCTCGATGTCGGCAGGGTATCCGGACAAGTGCACCGGCAAGATCGCTTTCGTGTGCTCCGTGATGGCGGCTTCGATCAGGTCGGCATTCATTGCGCCCGTATCAGGATCGATGTCGACGAACACGGGGAGCGCATGGCAGTTGCAGACGACGTTAATGGTGGCGATGAACGTCCGCGGCGTGGTGATGACCTCGTCCCCGGGACCCACGCCAAGCACCGAAAGCGACGTATGCAGGGCGCTGGTGCCGCAATTGGCCAGAACGCAGTAGGACGCACCCAGGGCCTCGGCGAACACCTTTTCGAAATCGTATACCTCGTTACCTCGCAAGCAGCACCAGTTGCGGCTGCGAAGAACTCTGAGGAGGGCCTTTTCCTCGTTCTCGTCGAAGATCGGCCAGGTCGCAGGCTGTCGCCTGCTGCGAACCGGCGTGCCTCCCTGAAGCGCAAGCCCGCCCGCGTTACCTGCGGAAGCGGCGCAAAGATCCGCTCCCGCGGTCGTGACCAGGGCGGCGCCGGCGAGTCCTGCCGAGCTTCGCCTCATGAATAACCGGCGTGTCAGATGCGATTTCATGGACGGCCTCCTCTCAGCTCTCGAGTGGTTTGTTCGGTGTTGGGCTCCGGCTATCTCCCCCGGGTCAGTTCGTCGGGCAGGTCGCGCAGCTTGCCCATCTGCTCGTAGATCCAGATGATCGTGCGATCCACGATGCGTTCGCCGGCTCCGGCCTCGATTCGGGTAGCGTAGCCCGCTCCGTATCCGCCCTCCATGGCGGCCTGAATCGTCGGGATGTACCCGGCAAATGCTCCGTCTCCGCCGAAGGCATAGCCAAAGATAAACGAATGAGCCAGCGGCGAGCGTACCCGGAAATCGATCTGGTGGGAAACGAAGACCTCCGCCGGGACGGCCAGAATTGCGGTGTCAGGTCCCAGAAGAACCCGACTGACCTGAACGGGCATCGCCCTGGAGCTGTCCCACCGGTCCCTGAAATCGACCAGTTCCTGCGAAACCCGGATCTCGGCGGCAGCATCAGGTTTCGGCATTTTCCCCAGTGCTTCCACTACAACCTCACCGAGTCTTTCGCCCGTTTTCTGTGCAACCCCGAATCCATCTTGGGCTACCGGCTGCTTGTCGTCATAGGGATTGATATCCCCGGAAGCGCCGGGCGCAAAATAGCACACGACCGGGCTGCCAAGCCTGCTTTCGACGTATCGATACATGTAGCCGGGCCAGTCGGCGCTGTACTGCAGGTTGTCCGGGCCGAGCACGACAGCGTGGCAGGCGTAGTTGACGAGTACGGCAACCGGTTTCCCGGCCCGATCGACAAAGCTCACAATCCCCACCGTCGGATCGACGGGCGACGTGGGGATGCGCTCGGCGTTGCGCCAGAACATCGTCACCGTTCCGTCCGCATTGATCTTCCGGCGATTGTGGCCCAACAGAACCCTGGCTTGTCCGACGGCGAGCTGCACGGGAACGAAATGGCTTCGAGCGTCTTTCAGCAGGGCAATCACCTTGTTCTCGACTTCGTTCCCCCAAGGATCCGCGCCCGGATTGGCACGATCCTTCGGCACGGGCCCGGAGTGAGTATGGGAGCAGATCTGCAGCAGGTAGGTGATGCCGAGTTGCTCTTTGGCTTCTCGGGCGACTCTCGCAGACTGAAATCCCACCAGATCATAGGTCACGAGACCGAGTTGCGTTTCTCCCGACTTGATAAGCAGCACTTTTGCGAGCAGGGGATCGTGGACGCCCTGGCCGACCCCCTTGCGCGCCGAGTATCCTCCCATCGCGTAGCCCGCCGGGGGCGTGATTTCGATTTTGCCGGTGGCCACCTGAAGGGTATCCGCCGCCTCGACGGCATTCGCCAGAATCATGAGCCACAGGATCGACCATGCAAATCGATGTTTCTGCGTCATCCTCGCCTCCCTGGTATTCATCGAGCGACCCCCCCGGAGCGAATCCGCACCGTCGGGCGGCCGGCGGATCGCGCCGCTGTTCGTCTTCGGCATCAATTTGTGGGCGTTTCCGGAACGCTTTTGAGCTTGCCGGTCCAATAACCAAGCTGGATAACCGCCTTGTCAATCAGACGGTCTCCCGCTCCGATTTCGATAAGCGCCCCCATCTCGCTGGCGCCGTATCCGCCATCCACCGCGCCTTTGATTGTCGGTACATAGGCCACATTGCCGTTTGTGTAGCCCCCGAACAGCACCGGAAAGTCGCTGACCCGCTCTCTCAGCTCCAGCTGATAGTCCACAAAAATTTCGGCCGGAACCCCTACGAACGCGAAATCACGGTTGAAAAGCACTGTCGTCAGGGGTGTCGGGTATGTGTCTTTGAGCATCCGGTCGATGCGACGCTTCATGTATGGGGTCAGGGGCGCCCCCGAGAGCCGCGCGAGTACTTTCTCCTTGTTCCACCTCGGCTTGAATTGCAGAACCTCCCGCGAGATCTGAATCTCGGCGTCCGGGGCGGCTTTGGTCTGGATCGACCGCGCCACGCGGAGCACCTCGCGGGCCAGGACCCGGCCGGTTTCCTTCATGAGGGCAACCGCATTTTCAGCGATCGGAGTCTTGTCGTAATACGGGTTGATGTCGCCACAGGCCGCCTGAAGGAACATGCAGCTGCTGTTTGGCATCTCCGACTCGACGGCCCGCATCATCTCGCCCGGATAGTCGGCCGAGTAACGCAGGTTTTCAGGGCCCAGAACTACGGGGTGGCACCCGTAGTTGACGAGCACCGCCAACGGCGAGCCATCGTTACGGTCCAGCCGGAGAATCATGACTGTCGGGTCGACAGGAGAGGTTCGGATGCGGGTCTCGTTTCTCCAGATCATCTTGCCGCTGCCTTCGGACATCATATGGAGGCGGTTGTGCCCGATGTAGCACGACCCCTGGCCGATCCCCAAACGGGCGGGGACCCGGGTTTTCCAGGCCTGTTCAATCGCGGCGCCGATGTCCGCCGCGGCTCCCTTTTGCCATTCGGGCGGGTCCTCCATTTCGACGTTCGGTCCCGAATGCGTGTGGCTGCAGCTGACGATGACGTCCTCAATACCGGCAGAAGCCTTGACCCGAGAGCGAATTTCGTCCAACTGGGCGTCCGGAAAGACAGCCGCGAGATCCATTGTCACAAACGCCACTGCCCGTCGTTTTCCTTCCAGGACCAATACTTTGGCCTGCAGCGGATCGAGTACACCCTCCGAGTTGCCTTTACGGGCTCCGAATCCCGCCATCCCAAAACCCAGCGGCGGCCGAAGTTCGACCCTGGCAACTCCCGCCTTCAACTCCGTGCTCCTCTCGGTTTGCCCAAAACTCACCCCGACCAGGACGATGCATAAAGCCAGGGAGGTCAGGGCTGCCGTTTCGTGTCTCATGATTTGCTCCCGAGTCCGGGCAAAGAGCCCGTCCCCCGTTTTCTGTCGATTCCATGGCCCAAGTTGAGGCATAGCGGAAAACCCCTGCGATGGTCCCTCTTACCACCAGATATATCTACGTGTCAACAACATACAATACACGTTTTTGCCATTTAGGAAGAGATTATTTCATTTTGAAAATTTGGCAGCTTTGGGATAGATTGGCGCGAGATGGATTGGCCCCGGTTTTTGAACCTGTCGTGCATTTGGAGGGTCGGCATGATGAAGAAGATGTGTCTCCGTTTCTTGATCGTCGCGTTTTGTCTCCCGTTACTGCTGGCGGCACAGGACCGGCTCGAGAATTGTCGGAACAAGACGGTTCTGGTATTTTCCCCTCACCCGGACGACGATACGTTCGCGGTGGGCGGAACGCTGGCGCTTCTCGCCCAAAATGGCAACCGGGTAATCATCGCCATTTACACGAACGACAACAAAGGCAGCTACGATCACGGCATGACCTCCGAGCGCCTGGCGCAGATCCGAAAAGCGGAGGAAGAGGCCGCTTGTAAGGTACTGGGAGTGCCGACGGAGAACATCATCTGGATGGGGCACGATGATGGCGAGTTGGAGTATGTGCCGGCAAAGCTGCTCTGTGGCCAGGCGACAAAACTCATACGCCAGTATCGGCCCGATGCAGTCTTGTCCGTGGATCCCGGCGAGTGGTACGACCGGTGGCACAAGAGTGACCACCGCATGGCGGCCCTCAACACGATCGATGCCATCCGAGCCGCCGAATTCCACCTCTATTATCCCGAGCACCTTCTGGTGGACAAACTGGACGATTACAAAGTTCCGAATCTGTATTTCTATTATGCGACGGCCCAGGATGCCAACTACGTCGTCAACATCGATGCGAACTTCGACAAAAAGGTCGAGGCGGCCTCGAAGCACGTAAGCCAGTTCGATCCTGCGGCGCGCAAGTACCGGCCGGACTGGGACCCGCAGGATCTCGCCAAGCTGAAGCAGGAGTACAAGAGCCGGCATGAGAAGAAGGACGGCCACTACGTGGAGTCCTATCGCTACGCGACCGGTTTCAACGGGAAGTAACAGGAAGTGGGTATCCAGGCGGCGGGCGCCGCCGCCTCTTCGGGACGGTTACGGCCGGCACCGCCGAATCAGTCGAGGGCCTGCCTGGACGTAGCTCGATGCGGAGTAGCGGGTGAGGTTGCACGGGAGATTCCGGCGCCCCCGGGGTCCGGGAGCGCCGGAATCCGGCGGTTTACTGCGCCGCGTTCCAGCCGCTCAGCTGGACGGCGGGGGTGGCGCCGCCGAGTTCTTCGGTGGCGAAGACGACCTCCAGTTGCCTTTTCTCGCCCGGTAGCAGGCAGACATAGTTGTCGTCCCAGTACGAGGGCAGGACCTCCTCGCCCTTGGGTCCTTTAGTGACCATCAGACGCACCATGAAGGCGAGGTGTCCGGTGTTGTTTGACAGCGTGACCTTGCCAACCGTCTCCCCGCCTCTGCGGACAAACGAAGAGCTCGGTCTTATCTGGACTTTGGGCAGTGTCGCCAGGGCCGTCATGTCTGCCGTGGAAAGTGGCTCCGTGTAAAACAGGCGATCGTCGTCCGCCCCGAGCTTTCCGCGGGTGTCGGGCTGAGTGGACAGCCAATAAAAATTGCGTGAAACCGCGTTTCCGGACGCGGTGCGGAGTTCGAGTGAGACGAAGTACGTCTTGCTGAGGCCGGAGGGTGTCTGGATGCGCAGCACTTCGGTTTTGCCGTCGGGCGCAACATCGATCGTTCGGGTTTGATTGAATCGTTCTTTCAGGCTGAAATCCAGCAGCCGCACCGAAGCCTGCATGCCCCTCAGTTCACGGAGCGAGCCGTTGACTGCCCAGACGGACTGATCGTCGTAGGAATATTGGATGTGGTAGGGCTCGCAGGCCTTCTTCGCGGCATAGTAGGCGCCCCCGACCCGGAGGTACCAGTCGACGTACTGCCATGTCATCCACGCCGGCCAGGCAGCGTCATACTTCCACGTCGTGATGCCGGTGGCGGCGTACTTGTTCCTTCCGTAAGCCTCGAACATCCCTCGGGCGCTCTCATAGTTCAGAGCTTGACCCTTGGTGACGAAGTCCTCGATGCCGGAGGCGGCGCCGTAGCGCCGGTTCAAGGCTTTCACCAATGCGTCAAAGTACGTCCCGCCCTGGGTGACCGTGTGGAACGAGAGCGCATCCGTCCAGAGCGGCCACAGATCTTTTTCCGGCATCATCTTTCGCAAGCTCTCGATCGGCGTGATGACGCCACCGATGCCGCCCGATTGGGCAAAGCCCCAGGCGCCGTCCGGTTTGAAGGTATAGTACTGGTTGGGCGTGGCATACGTCCAAAGCTCCCGTGTTCCGGTCCTCGTTCCTCCGGTCTCGAAACGCTCTTTCACGTCAAACGCGCCGGAGTGCGGCTGATACGTTCGCTCCGGGGTGTATTTCGCCACAAGCTCCCTGTATGCCTTATCCAGGGTGGGGGTGGGAAAGGTCTCGTCGTGTCCGAGAAAATGCACGAGACTTGGATGGTTTCGGATGCGCCGGATGGTGTCCTCGGCACAGCGGACTGCCAGAGCCTCGTCTGGAATGCTGCGGCCGAAGATCTGCTGAGTTACCATGATGCCGTACTTGTCGCAAAGGTCGTAGAACTCATCGGTTTCCCGCACCGAGAATCCCTCAGAGCGCAGCATGTTGAGATTGCCTTCCCGGGCGTATCGAACAAGAGCGTCGTAGCGTCGGGGCGTAAGGCGCAGAAGCATGTCGCTAGTCATCCAGGCGCCGCCGCGTACGAGAATCTTCTTGCCGTTGATCATGTACCCGCGCCAGCCCTCGTCGTTGATGTAGGTCGTGGCCTCGCGTATTCCGAAACGGACGACCCGTTCATGAGAAACCGCGCCACCGGTTGAAAAGGCCAGCTTCAGGTCGTACAGTTCCGGTGACCCGTAGAGGTTCGGCCACCAGAGCCGCGGTTTGCCCAGGTTGAGCTGTTTGAATTCCGTCGGCGAGAACTTGACAAGCCTGGTCTCGCCGGGCGCCAGCTTCAGTTTCTGCGCAAACGTGATGTTTTCGATGACGCCCTTCAGCTCCCCGGCCACTTCCTTTTTCTCCAGGTTGGACAGTTCGGCCGTGATGGTCAGGTGCGCGTTGGCCAGCGATGGCAGATCGACGCGCGTGGCGACGTAAGGGTGCTTGATGGTTACGGGCCCCGTCGCCGTCACGTACACGTCGCGCCAGAGTCCCATGTTCATATCCGGGGGGAACGGGTTGTGGTCGTCCCACCCTGTAGTGGCTTCCATTTGTTTTGTTCGGTATGTGATATCCGGGATCTGGCCGGGTGGAATGACTTCGACCGCGAGCACGTTTCCGGCTCCCGGCCGGGCATGTTCGGTCACATTGATTTCGAAGCGCTGGAACATGCCGAAAAGATCCTTGCTCTCGCCCACCAGTTTGCCGTTGAACCACACGTTGGCGCGGTAGTTGATCCCATCGAGATGCAGACACAGGTTCTTGCCGCGAAAGCTCTGGGGTAGTGGGAACGCGGTACGATACCACCACGATTTCTTGAATGGACTGTTTTCGGGCATTACGAGCCAGGGGGCTTTGCGGTAGCCCGGCGTCGTTTTCAGATTCAGCCCGTAAAACGGATCCGGGTAGATTTTGTTTTCCAACAGGATAGCCAGAACGGTGTTGGGAACGGTCGCCGCGTGCCACCCCGACGGATTAAACGACTCCGAGGAAAGCACCTGGCCGCCCTCCTTCAGGTCGGCCGACGATCGGATGCTCCAGTCTCTCCTGAGATAGACGGCGTCCGATTCCGCCGCCGGAAGCAGGATAGGCGCACAAATGATACCGACGATAGCTAGAACCACAATCCCACGTCTTTTCATGTCCGACTCCTGATCGGCTCAACAGGCCCGCGAAGTATCGGTCCGCTGAGTTGGCGGTTCATCGACCTGGCGGGGAATTAGTTCGTGATCAGACTACGCATCAACCGAACCGCTCGTCCGGCTCCTAAGGGCTGTAGGTTGTAAGTGAAACGACACCTGCTCAGACCGTCCCGCCCAGCTCCACGACCTTGCCGGTGGATGCGCTCAGGTATGCCGCGTCGGTGATCCGCATGTTGGCCAATCCTTCCGCTCCGCCCGGGACCGGCTTGCGGCCTGCCGCGACGCACTCCGCGAAATACGCCATCTGGTCGTTGTACATGGACTGCGGGCAGTGTTCCGGACGTGGAAATGTGAAGCTGGGCGCCGTTTTTTCCAGGATGCCCCCCACTCCGGGCAGCACGAGATGAGAGGGAAACAGCTGGCCAAATCCTATCGTCCCGTAAAGCTGCGTGGCAGCTTCGGGACCGTCCGAGTGGGGTTGCCACCAGCCGGATTCGATGTAGGAATATGCGCCGTTGTCCCAACCGATGATGATCGTACCTGTGTCGTCGACGTCATAATCCTTGTAGTAGGTGCCGATACGGGCATAGACAGTCTTCGGCACGGGATCGCCGAGCAGGTAGCGAGCAGTGTCCATCGCATGAATCCCCATATCCGCCAGCGCGCCTCCCCCGGCAAGTGTCTTGCTCGTGAACCAGCCGGCCGGGCCCCAGTGTACGTGAACGCCGTACCCCTTGGTCCGCAGAATCCTGCCCAGCTTGCCACTGTCGACCTGCGCTTTAAGCCATCTCACTTCCTTATCGAAGCGCCAGCAATGTGCAACCATCAGGACGGCTCCCGAGGATTCGGCTGCCGTCAGCATCTGTTGCGCTTCGGACGCGTTCATCGCCATCGGTTTTTCGACCATCACGTGGACACCGGCCCGCAGCGCCTCGATCGCGAGCGGCGCATGGAAGCAGTTGGGCGTTGCGACGACCAGGGCGTCGGCGGTCCCGTCAGAAATCAACGCCCCGATTTCGGAATACACCCGGTCGACGCCAAACTCTCCTACGAAGGCCTTTCTCTTGTTCGGGTCGGTGTCGACCACGGCCGTCAAATCGCATTCGGGCACCGACCGGATGGCCCTACAATGATGTCGGCCTATGTAGCCGAATCCCGATACGGCGATCCTGATTCCCATTAGCCCCCCGAAGAATCTATAGCAACCACCAAGTCAACCTGAAAAGCGTATTTATTTTTGTAGCGCAAAAATTCAGGAGATACTTCGGCATGATAGCCGCAGTTTATGCAATTCTCAAAGTACATTCTAAAGGCAGCGCCGATGAGACCCAGGGCGGGTTGTTCGGGGTGCACCAAACCGCGGCCACCCTGAGGAGATATATTTTATCCGTGCACTATGTTCGCGGAATTGGCGGGAGATCTGGCGGAGTCGGCCGGCGTTCAAGGGGGCTTGCACGCGCAGATCCGCGGCGGACTCGGGATGAAGTGGAACGGCAAGGCACGACGGGCCGGGTCCCGCCGGCGGGTCTGCTACCTTGGGACCGTCGTCGGTTCGTCCTCACGTGCCCTACTGTTTAGAGAGCTTCACTCTCGATCTCGCGCGCCGGCCCGCTCATCACTTTGCCCCAGAGACCTTTCAGGACGGGCCTGGTCACGAGCAAGGCGGCGCCTCGAGCAGCGGCAAGGCGGTCGAGGCTGGACCGGACGATTCTGGTCTTGCCGAAGGCGACTTCGAAGGCGCTTCCGCTCGCTTCGCGCAGGATGGCTTCCAGGAGGATGTCGCCGGTCGCCTCGAGGGCTCCGCCGGTCAGCACGATCAACGGAGGATTCAACAAATTGATCAGGTTGGCCACGGCGATTCCGATGTAGGAGCCGGCCTGGTTTATGATGCGGCGGGCCAGGCGATCACCATTTCGCGCTGCGACGCCGATTATCTCGACGGTGACCGCCGTCGGATCGTTCGCGGTAAGCTCCTGCAGCTCCGTCGTGACGTTTTCGCCGAGCGCCGCAACCGCAGCGTCCATCATGGATTTTCCAGAGGAGAGAATTTCCAAGCAGCCCCGGTTGCCGCAGCCGCACCGCGGTCCCCCTGGCGCGACGATCGTATGGCCAAGCTCCCCTGCGACCCCCGCGGCGCCCCGGTAAAGCTCCCCGTCGATGAACAATCCGGATCCTATGCCCTGTCCGATGTTGATCAGCACAAAGGTTTCAGTCTTCTGGGCGGCACCGTACGTCTTCTCGGCCAGCGTCATGCAGTGGACACTGTCGCCCACCATGCATGGAACTCCATAGCGCTCCGAGAAAATCTTCCGGATGGGAATCCCCTTCCAGTGCATCGCAAGGTGCCAGTAAAGGCACACGCCATTCTGGGGGTCAATGCCGCCCGAGTGGCTGACTCCAACGGCAAGCAGTCCGTTCCGCTCCACGCCCGACCGTTCGAGAACCGAATCCGCAGTCAGCAGGATCCCTTGCAGCGCTGTACTGATGTCCGCCCGGGCGTTGGAGGGGCATTCTTCAGAGGCGAGAATGGTACCGTGCAGATCCGCCACGACCACGCGGAGGTGAACCATTCCGATGTCGATCCCCAACAGGTAGCCAAGATCTTTAGAGGGTTTCAGCAATATGGGCCTTCGCCCTCTTAAGGTCTCGATCGGTGTCTCCTCAGTCAGGATGTGGGCCGCAACCAGCTGCTGGACCACTTTTCCGATCTTGGCGGGACTCTTGCCCGTGGCTCTGGAGAGCTCGATCCGTGAAGTCCCGTTCGGGTTGGAGATGAGCGATAGGAGATCGGTGCGTCGTCTGTACATAGCGATTACCCGTATGAGGATGCGTGGCCGCAGCCATTATCCCGCTTATCGAGCGTCCCATTCAACTGTCATTCACAAAAGAATAAACCTCATAAATGGTCCAACTGCGGCTTCTTTCGTATCTTGCTGCCGGATTGTGCCAGATTTGAATCCTCGCGCCCCTGTCTGTTTCGCCCCCGCGTCCCAGTTCGTCCGACGGCGACAATTTCCATATGTCACCGTTATTTGAGTGCGTCGCCGACCCCAGTACTCGCCAGTGCAATCGGGTGGGCGCGATCAGCTTTCGACAACTTAAATATTTCAGTCGCCAAATAATTGTGTAAACTACCGACCGGACCGCGGACTTCCGCCCTTGGGGCGATGACAGTCTGCACACGGGATCCGTTCTCTCACTCTGATGCATCGACGGATCCGGGAGGAACTGAGTGATGTCCAGGTTTCCCGCTATAGCATTGCTGCTCTTTTTCGTTCCCTGTCTGTCTGATGTTATGTCCCAGACGCTGGAGGCTGTCCGGGGCAAGACGGTCATGGTTGTGCAGGCTCACCCCGATGACGCGGAGTCGCGCTGCGCAGGCACGCTTGCGCTCATGAAAAGGAACGGCAACAAACTGGTATATGTGGTCTGCACGCGCGACGACAAGGGCACCTACGACGTCAAGGCGAACCCCGAAACCCACGCCGCCCTCCGGAAGGTGGAAGAGGAAGCCGCGGTCCTGGCTCTGAAGGTCGATGTTCTGGAATGGCTCGGTTACGACGATGGCTGGCTCGACATGGTGCCGAGTGACCGGCTGCGCGGCGACATCGTGCGTCTGATGCGTAAGTACCGTCCCCACATCCTGCTCTCCTTCGACCCTCGTGATGCCGACGAGCACATGGATCATCGTGCGGCCGCGTTCGCGGCCATGGATGCCGCGACGGCTGCCCCCTTCCCTCTCTATTACCCGGGGCACCTGCGCAGCGAGCGCCTCGCGCCGCACAGGGTCGAGCAGATCTACTACTACGACACTCCCTACCCCAATACCTGGGTCGATATCGAATCAACGATCGAGACAAAGATCGATGCGCTCGCCAAGCACGTCAGTCAGAAAGGCTCCGATCGGGCGAAGATTGCGGCCGACATGCGGTCAAATGCCCAGCGCGACGGAGCCGTCCGAGGGATGCGATGCGCCGAGAGTTTCAGGGCTGCCGATATCTACGTCGGGGTGGCGGCGCCGGCGCCGCCCGGCCTCAGGATCGGGTTGAGCCGGACCGATATTACTCCGCCGTTGGGATTTGAAATGGGAGGCTACAGCGCGCGGAAGGGCGTTTCCACGGGGGTCCATGATCCGCTGACCGCGACGGTGATCTACCTGGAGAACGGCACCGAGAGCCTGGCCCTCGTGGCCCTCGACCTCCGCTCATTTCCTTCGGAGCGGGTGGTGACCCTGGCGAAGGACAAGATCGGCGTGGGACACGTGTTGCTTGCCGCGAGTCACACCCATTCCGGGCCGATCACCTGGGAGAAACCGAACTGGCCGACCCCGGAGAAACCCTGGTTCAGAGATGCGGAAGACAAGATCCTCGCCGCGATCGCTCAGGCCAAGAGTCAAACCTTTGCCGGTCACCTCGCGGCAGGTCGCGGCAGTGTCTATGCGGGGCACAATCGGCGCCTGATCAACCCCGACGGATCCGTGACGATGTTCTGGCGCAACGAGGAGCGCCGCCCCACCTCGCCCTTGGATCCCACGGTGCGCGTGCTGAGGATCGAGGACGCCGAGGGCAGGACCAGGGCCGTGGGCGTCAACTACGCCTGTCACGGCGTAAATCTGGGGCCCGACAACCTGGAAATCTCGGCCGACTGGCCCGGATATCTGCGTCGGAAGGTCGAGCAGGAGTTGGGCGACGACGTTCTGTGCTTCTTTCTGCAGGGAGCGGCCGGAGACATCAACCCCTATCTCGACAAGCAGCCCGTAAGAGAAAACGGGTTCGCGGCGGCGCGGGAAACCGGCGACACTGTCGCCGCGGAGGTGCTGCGCGTGCTGAAACGCCTGCCCCCTTCTCCTGCCAGCCTGGAATCAGTGCAGGTAGCCGAAAGCGTGCATCGGATCGCGAACCGCTGGGATGCGACGAAAGTGATTCCGGTGGGTGTGAGTACGGTACTCATCGATAGAAAGATCGGGCTTGTCGCCGTTCCGGGTGAAGCATTCGTGGAGTTGCAGATGAGATTGTCGGATCTGTCGCCCGTCGATAACACTTTTTGGATTGGCTACTGCTACTCGGCCGGAGGCGCCTGGGCCGGTTACCTGCCGACGATACGCGCGTCTGCCGAAGGGGGGTATGGCGCCGGATACAATACCACGGTTGCGGTGGGCGCGGGCGACATGATCATACGTGATGCGACGGTCAACTTGCTCCGGATGCTTGGAAAGCTGCGGGATGTGCCGGAAAGATAAACCAAGGGAGGCTGCAATGAGTCGATGGGGCAGGTTCGCGATAATGGCAATCTGGTGCGCGAGCGCGATGCAGGCTGGTGCGTGGGCGGCGGAATTCCGGGCTGGAACCGCCAGGATCGATATCACCCCGCCCCCCGGAGAAGCGCTCTGGGGATACTCCAACCGGTCGTCGTCGGCCACCGCGACACTCGACCCACTTTACGCGCGGGTGTTGCTTCTGTCGGACGGGCAGCAGAAGGCAGCGCTCGTCACGCTCGATCTGGGTCGCACGTTCCCCGTATCGTCTATGGACGCGGTCCGCGAACGCGTCCGCAAGTCCGCCGGCATCGATCAAGTTTTCTTTTGTGCATCCCACACACACTCGGGTCCGGTCATTGACGACGAATATCCCACCGGCAAAATGCCGCAATGGCAATCCGCCGCCCTGGATAAGATTGCCGCGGCGCTCGAGGATGCGGCCAAGCGTCTCATTCCGTCGCGGATCGGCTCGGGATTCGGAGAAACCTACATCGGGCACAACAGACGACTGTTGGGCCCGGACGGCGCGGTGAAGATGTTCTGGCGCAACCCGACCCAGGTTCCCACGAGCCCTGTCGATCCATCGGTCGGGGTCATCCGGATCGATGGTGCCGATGGTGTTCCGATCGCCGTTCTGGTGCACTACGCCTGCCATCCGGTGGTTTTCGGTCCCGACAACCTGAGGTACTCCGCCGATTTTCCCGGAGCGATGGCCGGAACCGTCGAGGCGGCCTTCGACAACAAGCCCCTGTGCTTTTTCCTGCAGGGCGCGCCGGGCGACATCAATCCCTACATGGATAAGACCCCTCTTACGGAGAATGCGGACAAGGTCATGATCGAGGTGGGCGAGCAGTTGGGGCGCGAAGCCGCCCGGGTCGCCAAGTCCATTACGACAACCTCGCCGTCCAACCCGTCGTTGAAGGCCTCGCTCGACACGCTGCACTTCAAGCCACGCTGGGACATGGAAAAAATGCGCGCCTCAATCACCAAGGCTTATGGGGAGGAAGCCGCAAAACGACTCCTGGCCCGTTACTCCCGCGCCATCGAAGCTCCCATAATGACTTTTGTTATCAACGACCAAGTCGCGTTCGTCGGGATCCCGGGAGAACCGTTCGTCGATCTTCAGATCGATTTGCGTTCGCGCTCACCCCTGCGCTCTACCTTTCTGGTGGGCTACTCAAACGGATACACCGCCTACTACCCCACGATCCGCGCTGCCGTGGAGGGCGGGTATGGGGCGAACAGCATTACTACCGTGGTCGAGGTCGGCGCAGGTGAGACTGTGATAGACCACGGCATCATCACGATCTATAAGATGCTGGGCAAGCTCAAGGCAACACCTGTCCAGTAGGTGGTCCCTTCCAGAAACCACAGGTTTCTGGTCCGGAGGAAATGGGAGTTCGCATCTTCAGCCAAAGCAACACGGACGTGGCCATCGGGCAATTGCGAGCCATGCTGGCCAGGAATGCAGACAGGCGCCGAAGGCCACTTTGCCTTGGGTGGCCGCCCAACACCCGGCTGCGGGTCAGGGGATGGCTGGTCATCACCGGGAGGCGATGACGATCCCAATTCGAGCCATACCACACGCCGGACTGATTTCGATTGCAGGAGGGGAAGCCGGCCGGGCGGATATGAGCGCATGCCTGGCTGGGGGCAATCGAACAGAAAGCGCTTTGAACCTGTCCGGCAGTCCCCGAAGAACGGGTTTCAGGCGGCTTCGAATGGAGTCGAGTCAGGCTTCGGAGGCGTTCGAACACAGACTTGCAGACTTGATCTATTGGAGATGACTTCGATGAACTTGGATCGCCGCCAGTTGAGAGGTATCCTCGGGAAGTTCCCCAGGAAGGCACCGCTGCTTGTGACTATGATTCTGCTCTGCGGCGTTCCCACGCGTGCGCAGGCGCTCCGCGCGGGATATGCCAAAGCGGACATCACGCCCTCGGGGCCGGTCTACATGGGTGGCTACGACCTGCGAAACGCGCCCTCCGATGGCATCCACGGCAACGACAAACTCTACGTGCGTGCCCTCGTGCTCGAGAAAGGGGGTGCGCGCGTGGCTTTCGTGGTTGCGGATATCATCGGCCTGCGGGGACACGAAGTCTGGCAGGCCCGGATTGCCGATGCTACCGGCATTCCCGCGGGCAACATCTTGATGGCTGAAACGCACAACCACGCCGCGCCGTCCGCCGACCCGAAGATGGAGACACCGTGGACGCGGGAGTTCGGGAAGGCGCTGGTTTCGGTTGCCAAAGAGGCATCCGGCAGGCTTCAGCCGGTGTTGGTCGCCGCCGGCACCGGGCGCTCGCGCATCGGCATGAACCGGCGCAAGGTGCTATCCGGAGACACGGTCTCATCGCTCTCATTCGATGAAAACGACCGTAGCCAGTCTTTCGGCAAGTACAAAACCGACAAGCCGGTTCAAATTTCCGATTTCGCCGGAGTCGTTCGGCTGGGAGCGAATCCCGACGGCCCGATCGATGATGCGGTCGATATCGTCCGCATTGATACGATCGAAGGGAAACCGCTGGCTGTGATGATTCACTACGCCTGCCATGGCACCTCTCTCGGAGGCCGCAACGGCAAGATATCCGGCGAGTGGATGGGGCGCATGCAGGAGTATGTGGAGAAGCAGTTTCCTGGTATTGGTGCCATTTATCTACAAGGCGCCGATGGGGACATAAACCCGCGCGTGGTCGGGGGTCTCGATGGCTACCAGGACGATATCAGTACCACCTGGGCCCTGGGCGAGGAGATTGGATCCGAGGTCGTCCGCGTCTACCGGTCGCTGTCGCCTGTGCCTCCAACCCCGGACCGGATTCAGTTGGAAACCGCTGAGATTTTGCTGCCCCGGCAGTACCGCGAGCTGTTCGACGACTTCACGAACACGGTCGTTCGAGTGCCGACCACGGCAGTGCGTATCGCCGATCTGATGTGGATCACATTTCCTGGCGAAATGTTCAACGTCATCGGGAAGCGGGTGAAGGCAGCTCTACCGGCGACTCATGCGCACCTGATGGGATACGCCAACGGCAGCATCGGCTACTTCCCAGATCAGAAGGCGTATGCGGAGGGCGGCTACGAAGTGGCTAAAACGCACCTCGATCCCGCATCCGAAATTATCTACCTGCGCCAGATTGCCGATCTCCTCAGGCGCTTCCGCTGATGGCGAGCGCCAGACAGTCGTACAGGGCCAGAATGCGACGGTGCTCACATGCCCGTTTATTGAGCGCCTAATTGAGAGGTTCAACATGAGAATGCATGCTCGTCCCAAGGGATCAATGTTGATTTCCCTACTGTTGGCAGCGCTTTGCGCAGGCTCCCCGAATATCCATCCACAAACGGGTAATCAGGTCCTTCAGGCAGGCGTGGCCCGGGTTGACATTACACCCGACGTCCCTGTGGAAATGGGTGGCTACGGAGCACGAAAGGGGTTATCGGAGCGTGTTCACGACCGCATCTTCGCGCGCGCTATCGCATTCGAAAGTGGCGGCCACCGCCTGGTTATGGTATCGCTCGATCTGGTGGGGTTGGGAGATGCTTACGAGCCCCTGCAAAGCGCGATTCTGGCCGAGTTTGGATTGAAGCCCGAGGAGCTTCTACTGGCTTGGACTCATACCCACAGCGGCCCTGCTCCCACCCTGAACAAGGACCGCGCGCATCCGAACAACATCTCCTACACAGAATCTCTCAAGCTCAGACTCCTGAAGGTCGTTGGCGTGGCGCTGCACGGCATGACCCCAGTGCACACAGCCGTTGGAGTGGGATCTTCTCCTGTTGGTGCCTCGCGGCGTGTGTTGAAGGCTGACGGCTCGACGCGTTTGGGAGGGGCATCCCTCGATCGGAGTCCCTACGGCCCGACAGACAAGGAAGTTTTGGTGCTGAAGGTGATGAAGCCCGACGGCACGCCGATTGCCGCCGTTTTTAACTATGCGACGCACAACACCTCCATGGGCGCCAAAAACATGCAGATCAGCGGCGACGTCCTGGGTGTCGCCCAGCAATTCGTCGAAAAAATCGTGGGCCCTGACACGCTGGCTCCCGTATTCGTGGGAGCGTCCGGCGATATCAATCCCTGGTACGCGATGCTTCCCAGCTTCGATGCCGAGCCCGGTTGGGTACCGGAAACCGTCCTGCTCGGCACTCTTTTGGGTGAAGAAGTAGTGCGTGTATTTCGAGGAATCAAGGATGTTAATCCGGGAGGCGAAATTCGGACGGCAGCTACGACGATTCTCCTGCCGGCGAAGAAACCTCAGAGCCTCGAAATCGCCAAGAATCCCGAACTCACAACCCCCATCACGATTTCCGTAGCCCGGGTGGGCAACGCAGTGTTCGTGGCTATTCCGGCCGGCCTCGGCACCGAGCTCGGCATGGCCATCAAGGCTGCATCGAGGTACGAGAACACTTTTGTGATCACAGAATGCAACGGCAAGATCGGCTATATTCCCCCGGAGTATCAGTACA
Organism: uncultured Acidobacteriota bacterium; assembly: GCA_963773605.1. Lineage (GTDB taxonomy): Bacteria > Acidobacteriota > UBA6911 > UBA6911 > UBA6911 > CAVZBT01. Next base: position 289,261 of record CAVZBT010000008.1, on the reverse strand, counting down.
ACCAGGGAGGCTATGAAGTATTCAGTAGCAATGTCGGTCCTGATGCCGCCGACATGGTGGTGAAAGCGGCGCTCAAGCTGATCTATGGATTATAGGGTTTCGGATAAGGGCCCGGAAAAGACAAATTGGGCGCGCCAATTGCATGCCCTTAATAAATTCAGCCTCGACGAATAAGCCATTCTCGGCGACGGGCAACCAGGGCTCGCGGACACTCATTCAGTATGTAACGTGGTGGTAGATTATCGAGACCAGAGAGAGGTGCCAACATGAAAGCCTTGCTTCTGATCTGTCCGCGCTCAGATGCCAACGCCCCCAGCCACGGATTTCTGCGGAGGACTACTCTCTCCGAGTGTGGAGGGCCTGGAGACTCTCGCTCAGGGCACAGCCGGCGGTGGACTCTTGAGCCACGCCAGGTTGAACCCATAGTGGTTCTTGCTGCTGATCAGATGGATGAGTTTGTTCGCGCCCTGGCATATGGCCAGGTAGCCAAAGGTCTCCGCGCTGCTGGGGCTCATGGTGAAGACCATCCGGTCTGTCGTTTCCATCTCACGCGGAGGTCCGTCGTCGCTGATCAGCCTCCGGGTCGGCCAGGTTTCTCCTTCGTCGAACGAAAGCGCGGCAAAGATCCCCGACACCGGCCGTTGTTTGCCCGAGGCGTCGGTGATCATCATATCTTCCTTGTTCGGCTGCGTTTTGGCGCCGCTGAACGAGATGAACAGCAGAGGGCCCTCCTTGAGCCGCAGAAGAACAGCTCTTTGCATGCCCCTTAGCGCCTGGAACGGGCTCTTGCTGTAAATCCACGTCTTGCCCATGTCGGTGGATAGGCTCTTGGGCATCATGCCATCGATATTGTCTCCCCGTCCGAGTGCCATGAGACGGCCATCCTTGAGTTGAACGACTCCCGCGTGGATCCCCGCGATCCTCCCGCCGGGATCGATCCAGGTCTTGCCGTTGTCCCGGCTGACAATCACGGTCGAGCCGGGGTTTGCGTCGGAGACCAGCACGATAGATCCTTCCTTCGTGCGGAACACGGATTGGACCGGCATGTGGCGCTCACGGTGCTCCGGACCGATGAGCTGCGCCTTGGACCAGGTCGAACCGCTGTCTTTGGATGTGCGCATCATTAGCGCCAGGTTTCCGATGTAGGTTGCGGCGGTCGAAAGCCCGGCAAAGTGATACAGAGTATGTCTCCCATCGAACCACATCGCCGGGGCGTGGTCGTTTCGGTCAGGTGCGTCCCAGAACTGGGATGCCTCGTCCCACTCCTGTTGGCCATCGCGGAGACGACTCGCCAGCAGGCCAAGCTCGCGGCCCGGTTCCTGCACGCACGAGTACCAGATTGCGAGCAAATCCCCGTTGGGGCACTCGACCAGAGCCGGATCGTGGTTGTGCTGCGAGAACATCGGGCCGATGGAGTTGGGCGGGATCTTGACGTAACGGCGCGGCCCGAAGAAATAGGGCTTGTCTGGATCGGGTGCCTTAGTCAGCTCCGCTGGAGTGTTCTGCCTGACATTGAGGCGGTTCAACGGCGGGGATGCCACCGGGAACGGCCGGGTCTTGGGTATGAGGCCGAGCGCCACCCGGAAACCGATCAGGCCGTGTTTGTCATCCGGCAGCGTCCCCATCCTGTTCTCCGAGCGCAGGTAATAGGCCTCTGTGGAGTGGCTTCCTCCTCGCGTTACCCGGAAATCGCCATCGGCCCGTCCCACCGGGTCAAGTTGGTCTCCCTCCTGGTAGGGGCCGTACCAGTCGTACACCCACTCTTCGACGTTTCCATGCACGTCGCAAAGGCCCCACGGATTCGGCGGTGTCTGACCGACTTTCGTGGAAACGGGTTTTTCAGGGGGATACCGGCTTTGAGTGGCATTCTTGAGGTAAGCCTCCGGCAACGTGTCCCCGGTGGAATACTGTGTGGCGGTTCCCGCTCGGGCGGAATATTCCCACTCTGCCTCCGTAGGCAGCCGATAGGGAAGCCCGTCCTTCTTGGACAACCATTGGCAAAAGCGCATCGCGTCGAGCCAGTTGACGAAGACCACCGCCTCGTCGTCCCCACTCGAGAAACCGTTTTCGCCGCGGAACTTTCGGTGCGCGGGGTCGAACTGCTCATACTGAGCATTGGTGACTTCGAATGCCCCCAGATAGAAAGGCTTGCTGATTCTGACCTTGTGGGGCGGATGCTCGTCAAAATCGCCGGACAATCGCCAGGTGGCAACCAAGTTGCTTCTTCCGGCTCGTCCTGCAACCGATTCCGGCATCGGTGTCTGGTTGATACCCATCATGAATTCGCCCGCCTCGATCCTGACCAGGCGCATACCGATGGAGTTTGTGTGCTCTTTGCCGGTCGGCATATTCGCGGCTGTTCCAACCGACGTCATGACGATTGGCAGCGCCATCAGCACAAACAGGGTTGGCACGAGCGATCTGTTTTTTGTGGGTGCTTGTTCGGAAATCAACGATGACCTTTCCATTATGCAGCTCCCCAAGAATGATGCGGCATTCGGCTGTGCGGCCGCCGTGTTCAAACCGTTTTGTGTTGGGTGATCCAGGACCGCAGGTCGGGCTTTTCTTTGGCGCTGAGTTCCACAAACGGCGGCCGGAAAAACTCTTGCGCAACCCCAGCTCACCGAGTGCAAATCTCATGTCGGGCATGTCCCAGGGCATTACTTTCGATACCTCGTTCAACCGAGTCTGCGCGGCGGTAAGGTCTTTGCCGGCTCGGAAATCCTCGAAAACTGCGGACATCTCACCGGGGGATGACATTGCCATTGCCCGTGATCGCTCCTCCAGCGTCATTATGGAGCGCTCAAACCGGCTGGCCACGACCGGAAAGCCGCCGTACACGGCACGCCGCAAACATCGCCTACGCATCAACGCGGGCACTTTGCCCCGAAGCTACCCTAGTCGCGGGTCCCGCAGGCCAGCAGTTCTGACTGCATTCTGGCCGCATCCCGTTTGACAAAGAAAAGAAGGCCGGTCAGCAGCAGCAGGCCGCCGAGCACATAAACCAACGACGCAAGCGCAATGCCCAAGCTCAGGCTTTCATACTGTGCGATGAAGCCGATGGCCAGTGGCGCACTGCCTCCTCCGCCCAGCCAGGCCACTCCATTCATCAAACCGGCAGCGCGTCCGCGCGCCTCCGGGCGGATCACATCGAATACCGAAGCAAAAATGTTGGCGTCGTAAAGGCCTTTGAAGAATCCCCAAAACGTCAGCGCAACCACCAGCCACGCAATCGAGCGAGTCAAACCGCACAGGGCCACGAAAGGCGCGCCGCACAAGAGGCCGAACGCCTGAACAATCATGCGGCCGCGTGGCGTCCTCTTCCTCAGAGAGTCCGCGAGCCAGCCGCCAAGCGGGGCGCCGACCATACTGGCGAGTTGAACGAAAATGGTTGCCGCCAGGCCGGCAACTGCCAGGCTCATATGGAACTTGCTGTACAGGAACTTCGGCATCCAGGCGAGCAGCACTACGGAGACAAAATTGGAGCACACGAAGGTAGCCAAGAGCGTAAGCACGGTCGGGGTACGACCGACAATCCGGAAGAAATCCCGGATGGGAATTTCGGGCACCTTTTGAGCTCGAGCCACTACGCCAGCGTCACTCCTTTCTGCTGCCCCTCGCTCCGGCTCGATTAACAATCGTGACAGCACGATACCCAGGAGGATCCCGAGACCACCGAACAGAATGAAGGACCACCGCCATCCGTAATACTGGCCGATTGCACCGGCGAAAAATCCACCGCCGATCGTGCCAAGATACACACTGGTCTGGTGCAGACCCATGGCGCGTGAGCGCGTGGTCTTCCCATGATAGTCGCCAATAAGCGACATGGAAGCCGGGAAATAGACGGTCTCGCCCAAGCCCTCGGCTGCACGGAAGAAAAACAGGTGCCGGAAATTCTGCGACAGCGCCGTGGCCATGCAGATCAGGCTCCATACGTGCAGCCCCCAAAGGATGGCCGCCTTGCGCCGGACTCGGTCGACAATCGCTCCCGCGAAAGGAGCGCTGAGACCATAAACCCAGGCAAAGGAAGAACCGAGAAGACCGAGCTGCACGGGACTCAGATTCATTTCCTGCTCGAGCAGCGGAAATACCGAAAATATCGCCTGCCGGTCGGCATAGTTGAAGAACGAGATCGACCACAGCATGCCGACAACGTACCACCTGTAATTCTTCGATACGCTGAGTCTCTGGCGTGTACTTTCCCGCTGCACTTCACCTGACGGTTTTGCCATAGTCAACCGCTGCGCTACAAGCCGGACTGGGAGATTTCGTCCCCCAGTAGTTGCCTGCCCCTCGACTCTAAACTATCAGCAAAGTCGGACCGCAATCCGACACAGTCTACGGCTCAGCCGGATCAGGCAGCGAGCCCACAAGCGCGACGCACCGATTTCACTTCCGGATCACCCAGACCTCTGCGATCTGGCACCCACGCCCATTTCCGCCCAGCCCCGGCGTTCTGAACCACTTCAGGCTCAGATTCCCGTTTTCAGTCGCTTTCGCCGGGATGTCGAATTCAACCGGTCGTACTGGAAATTCCTTCTTCACGAAGGCGTGGACTTCGACCGTTTCATTGGCCACCAGGCGGATGCCGGGTACGCTTTCTCCGGCATAGACAACCCGAACCTTATACTGTGCGGAACGATCGAGATTGGTGTAGCGCATCTCCAACGGCGAATCGTTGAGAGATTCGGCGTGGTTGCGCCACGACAGGCGCCATGGCGTTGCGCCGGAGCGGCCGCCGCCGAATCCGACCAGAGATGACTGAAGAAATGAGGGATCATCCTTGAAACCGGGTACGCGTACCAAATGTGGCTGGGCTGAGAGATTCCCGAGATCATCGTAAAATCCACCGGGTCCGGGATCGGTCCAATTGACGATCTCATCGATCCCCTTAAGCCGCTCCTTTTCGTCTGCCATCTGGCGTATTTCGGCAAACCTGAAGGTGAGCCAGGGCCGGTCATTGAGCGGCACGTCGATCAAATCGAGATTCGCCCCCCGCCCTACCGCGATGGCTTTGTAACGCGGTACGCTCAACTGCATGCGGATGCTCTGGTAGAGCGCCTCGGCCAACTCGAAAACCCGCGCGCGCCATGCCTGGGAAACGGGCTCGTTGACAGCGCGTTGGAGGATCGACTCTGCCTCGGCTATGGCGGTCATCGATCCTCGGCGCTGCGCTTCCGCCAACCTGGCTGTTGCCTCGTTCTCAAGCGCGGTTTCGAAAATCAAGCGGCTGCGGTTGTAGGCGTCGTAGTATGCGCGGTAAAGGGCTTGCTGGAAGCGCCAGTTCAGTAAGACCTGCGGTGAGGCCGTGCGTTCCATGGCTTGGAACTGCTGGAGCGTCGTGTAGACACTGGCATTGGTGATCAATGGGCCCTGCCAATTCCGTTCGAGCGCCATCAACCCCTGCGCGAAACTATCCGTGAAGCGGTCTCCAATGAAATAGCGGCTGTATTCGCGTAGAATGTCGACTACGTCGGCTTCCGGGTTCCACCCCAGCCCGCTCCACACGAACTTGTTGACATCGTCGTTGCAGCCTTCGGAGTAAGTGAGGAAACCGACCGCGTACGACTGAAGTAGTCGGAAGATCGCGGCTTGGCCGAGAGGACGCGGGTTGATAACCTCACGTTGCTCAGTGAACGCATAAGCCGTGTCCCAGTCCGGTACCGGATATTGACTTTGAACGCTGTGCGTTATGTCGGGGTAGCGCCGAATCGGGTATTTCGCGGGTATTGCGGCGCGCAGTTCGGGTAGGCTGACGCGAATCTGCGGGCCGAAGACGATGCCGGTCAGCCAGGCCGGCTCATTCTTCATCAATCCATAAAACTCGTCCATCCACTCCTTGTTGAATCCCTGTGGCGACATCCACATCTGGGCCTTCGGGTGGAAACGGTGCAGCGATTGTGCCTGTTTTTCCAGCAGGGCGAACATGTACTTTGGCTGGGTATGGCCGGGATCGCCACCGGGTACCATGACCGCATCCAAGCGGGGCATTTTCTTGAAGAACTCCGCCCATTCATTCACCGCGAGATCCACCGTTTTCGGGTCCGAGTAATCTTTGTCCATCGCCGGGTACCACACCCAGACATCGAGCCCGTACTCGTCCGCAATGCGCGACATCTCCGCATTCATCTGCATCTTGGGCAGGGGAAAATGGGGGCTCTCGTCCGCATCGTCTGAGCGCGGCGGAATCAGTTCGATCGCGTTGGTGCCAAAAATCGCCAGGTCGCGGATGTATTGATCCCACATGGGTACGGACCACGCATCGTAAGAGTTCGTTTTCGGGCGGTAACCCAGCTGGTGGCCACGCAGCGGGTATTTGGGGGCCGTTGAGGCCGCGAAATCGTCAGGAAGCTGAATGCTTTGTCTGTCCATGCGCAGGGTACGGAGCAGGTGCCCGACCCCGAAGAGGACACCCCGAGGATCATTACCGATGACGAAGACAGCGGGTGCCGCCGTGTCGTTTAGAACACGGATGCGATAGCCTTCGGCACCGGCCACGCCACGGTCGGCAGACAACGCGGACGCATGGCGTCCGGCGAAGGCCTTCAGCGCGGAGGCTGGCCCGACTGCAATGACGGGCGTCGATTCCGCCGGCCACGTGCTTGCAGTCTGGAGACGGATCTGGGTTCGCTTTTCTATTTCCTCCACCAGGACCATCAAGGCCTTTTTCTCCGGTCCGGCGAGGTTGGCTGGCGACACTATTACGGCTTTGCCCAGATCAAGCGTCGCAGCCTGGCAGAACAGGGGAAAGGCGAAGAGGGACAGAACAACAGCTTTGATTCGAAAAGAATGGGGGGCCATGTGATTTCTCCGGATCAGCTTTCAAGCTTGATTGTGCATATTGAAGAACTGGTTTTCTGAACCTTCAGCCCTCAGGTACTGCTCGGGCCTCCTTTTCCACCAGAGCTTGCAGGCGGGCCGCATCGCGCTTCACGAAGAGAAAAATGCCAGCCAGCAGCAGGACCCCCGCTGCCAGATATACGAAGGAAGCGAGCGCGATCGCCAGGCCCAGGCTCTCGCGCTGGGCGATGATGCCGATGACGAGGGGGGCGCTGCCACCGCCGGCGAGCCAGCCCACCGTATTCATGAAACCCGCCGCGGTGCCGCGTGCTTCCGGACGAATGACATCGAACACCGAAGCGAAGATGTTTGCGTCATAGAGTCCCTTGAAAAGCCCCCACGCAGTCAAGGCGACGATAAGCCAGGCGACCGACTGCGTCATTCCGCAGAGCGCAACAAACGGCGCGCCGCCGAACACGCCGATCGCCTGCACGATGAGGCGGCCCCGGGGAGACTGCCGGCGTAGCTGGTCGGCGAGCCATCCACCCAATGGAGCGCCGACCATGCTGGCGAGCTGGACGAAAACGGTAGCCGTGAGACCCGCCATCGCCAATCCCATATTGAACTTGGTGTACAGAAACTTCGGCATCCACGAAAGCAGGACCACGGCCACGAAGTTGGCACACATGAAAGCGCCCATCAGGGTGAGGACCGTCGGGGTCCCCCACACCACCCTCAGGAATTCCCGGATGGGCAGGTGGCTGGCTGCGGCAGCCTGCTCGCCGGCTCCGACGTCAGCGAAGTCGGCGGAGCCACGCTTCGGTTCGTTGAGCAGACTGTGCAGCACAAAGCCCAGCAACACGCCCAACCCACCGAACACAATGAAGGACCAGCGCCAGCCGTAATATTGCCCGATGGCTCCGGCGAAAAATCCGCCGGCGATTGTCCCGATATAGACGCTCGTCTGGTGAATGCCCATGGCGCGTGAGCGCGTGAGCTTGCCGTGATAGTCGCTGACCATCGACATCGAAGCCGGGTAGTAGAACGTCTCGCCCAATCCTTCCGCGGCTCGGAAGAGAAAGAGGTGTTGAAAATTGCGGGACAGAGCCGTCGCCATGCAAATCAGGCTCCAGAAGTGCAGGCCCACAAGTATCGCGGTTTTGCGCCGAATGCGGTCGACGATAGCACCGGCAAAGGGAGCCCCGAGCCCGTATACCCAGGCAAAGGACGACCCAAGCAATCCCAGCTGGACTGCAGTCAAGCCCATTTCTTTTTCCAGGAGCGGGAACACTGAGAAGATGGCCTGCCGGTCAGCGTAATTGAAGAAAGAAATTCCCCAGAGCATCGCGACCACGTGCCACTTGTAGCGCGCAGAGGGCGTGAACGCCCGAACCGGCGAGGTTCTGGAAACGGGCTGGTGTGCCGGTGACCTCATCGAGTTCTCCTCAAGTAACACCGATCGCGACAACGGGGATCAGGATTCCCCGATCCCGGCGAAATCGGTGATGGCTTGGCTGAGTACACTCTCGCGCTCCCACTCATCGTACTCACTGAGGCGCTCTTGTCTGCTGGCACGGATGTGATCCCGTAGCGCCCGCATCGCCGCCTCGGGATCTTTGCGGGCAAGCGCCTCGAGAATTTCGCTGTGGTAACGGTGGATCTCGGTGAGCTGCGCCGCATGGTGTCCCTTCCGCCGCATCGCGAAAATGCTCAGCAGCACCCGGGTGTCCGCAAACGCCTTCAGAATCCGCAGATTGGTTGCCGCCCTTACGAGCGTGGCGTGGAAGCTCAGGTCAATCCGAACAAAGCGCTGCATCTGTTCCGCATTCAGGCGCTTTTCCGCGGATTGCTCGAGTTCGGCCCCCAATACAGGGATCTCGCGGATGAGCTGCTGCAGGGTATCGAAATCGCACGGCCGGAGCCCCTGTTCGGCCGCTTTGCCCACGGCATAGACTTCGAGGGCTTCGCGCAGTTCGTAAAGTTCGGCGATATCTTTCTTCGAAAACTCCACCACGACACTGACACCGTTGGGGGTCTGCCGCAGGAACCCTTCGGCCACCAGCTGGCGAATTGCCTCGCGCAACGGCGTACGGCTGATCCCCAAGTGTCTGGCAATCTCGGCCTCCGACAGGAATGTGCCGGCAGGGAATGTGCCCGAACGTATGCTGCGGCGCACATATACGTAAGCCCTGTCGCGCATGGACTTTGCTCGGGCCATCCTTGGATTGCTGCTCTTCATGGCCGAATTCACCCTCGTGCGCTGGGGCCTTTTTGGTTGACAGCCTGTCGACAGGCAGCCTACAAAAGAAGCGTTCAAAATGCAAGCAGCTGGTTGGTTTGCCGCCGTCGACGACATTGGTTCCGAGGGTATGCGCCATGATAGGGAAAGTGACGAGACTTCTGATCGCATGGGCAGTGATGTTAGGTATTTGCCTCGCCCAAGCCGGAAAACGAGAGAGGAGCGAGCAAGTTCCCGTGATCCCGGTTCGCTGTGCCACCATCGGATTTGCTCGCGGAGGGGGGAATGATGACTTCTTTGAGACAGCTGCTGCAGTCGAGAGAATTGCTGGTCGGCCTAACCACTCAGCACGTGACCGCACCGTGGCTGGCGAAGCTATGGCGACGCAGCGGCGCTGACTTCGTCTACATCGAGTATGAACATGGGTTCTTCAACGAAGGCGATCTGGCCTCCTTCGTGCTATGCTGTCGGGCCGAAGGCCTTCCCGTGGTTGCAAAAGTCCCGGAGTGCACTCGCACGGCTGTTGCCAAGCTGCTGGAATGCGGAGTCACAGCCATCCAGCTTCCCTGGTCGGAATCCCGGGAACAGATAGACCGCCTGGTCTCGTTCATGAAATTCCCTCCGTTGGGGATACGGGCCTTGTGCACGGGCACGGGCAACTCGGACTACAATCTTGACATCGATGCGCGGCAGTTTATCGGGCAGGCGAACATCGAGACCATCGTGATCGCGCACGTCGAAACCAGGACCGGCATTGAAAACATCGAATCGATTCTTGCCAACGCACACGTCGATATCGTGTTCCTGGGGATGGCCGATCTCTCGGTCAGCTACGGGCACCCTCTACAATTCTCAAATCCTGAAGTCGTTAGAGCTGTGGACCACGTTCTTGAGACCGCACAACGCAAGGGCAAGTTGGTGGGGATGTGGGTGCCGGACTCCGAGATCGCTCGCAGCTGGATCGACAAGGGAGTCCGTTTTTTCGAAACGTCCAGCGAAGTAGACCTGATCGACGCGGGTGCCCGCAGCTTGATCAGCCGGTTTCGACGATACGAGCCCAGAAGCAGGCACGTGACCGGCAACTCGAACTCCTGACCACTGCGCCACTTACGGTGGCATCTGATTCTTCCGGCGAAAGGAAACGAATATGGCGACTCAATCATCGGCCGCAACCAACGACGGCCCACCGCTCGCGGCCGAGGAACTTGCGCCTCTGCGCCGGTTCACGTCCCCGACCGTTGCCAATGCGCTCGAGACTTTCGGAGTGTCACCGAAGGAAGCCACTTATACGAACGACCGCATACGGTGCATTTTTCCGGATCTCGGAGCGATGGTGGGCTACGCCTGTACGGCCAGGATCATGTCGGCGCAGCCGCCGGTTCACCCGCGCCGGGTTGCACGCACGGACTATTGGGAGTACACCCGGAAGTCTCCGGCACCGCGCGTGACTGTGGTCCAGGACCTGAGCGTACCTTCAGGCGGGGCCTACTGGGGGGAAGTGAATGCCGGCATTCACCGCGCGCTGGGCAGCATAGGAGTCATCACGAATGGCAGCGTCCGCGACCTGGAGGAAGTCCGGGCCCTGGCATTTCATTTTTTCGCCTCAGGCGTCCATGTTTCGCACGGATATGCCCATCTGGAAGATTTTGACGTCCCCGTGGTGGTATTTGGCATGCTGGTACGCCCCGGCGATATCATCCACGCCGACCGGCACGGTGCCGTGGTTATTCCAAGGAAACTCGCCCCGCAGGTAATCGAGGCCGCCAAGGAGATCGAGCGTCAGGAGCGCCCCATCATTGGATTGTGCAAGTCCCTGGATTTCTCGATCGCTGAATTGGACCAGCTTGTCTCGCCCGCGTACTAACGGCAGGTCCGCAATAGCCTCGCTCTTGCGGACCCCAGGATGAAGCGGCGATCGTACAAAGCGAGTGTGTAATGTGCAACATATCTCAACAATGTCTAGTACGCTCAGCTTAATGTTGAAATGGATGCCAATAAAATGAAACACATGCCTCCCCCGCGCAGGAATCTGCTCGTCGTTTTATTGAGGCATGTTTTCTGGGCCGCCCGGCAGATGTCGTGCGCCGTCCGCCCCAGGTTCGAGACGTCGTAGACGCCGCGAGTGTAGCACCGGCGGTCAGATCGAATCTGTGCCACGTGCCGGGCGTGTATGAAGCGCTGCCGCTGGTGCGCCCTGATGTTTTCCCCGAGTTGCGGTTGCACCGGGCGTTTCCAAAACGGTCCATCAGTCCAATTTCCAGGCGCCCTGTATCGCTTTGAGCGGCAGAAACCTTGGCAAATACGGACTCATGGGGCGTCGTACAAGTTATCGAGCCGAGGGTTTGCACTGGCCTTGGATTAGACATCATCTGCCATTGGCGCGAGTTTTTTGCGTGCCAAGGCCTTGACGAAATTATACACAGCGTTGCGAAATGTACAATCGAGCGTTGCGTTTCTTGTCTTAGCCGTATATCATCGGCCCACACTTTGACGAAGGTGATAAAGAGATGAGCAGGCCTGAGTTTCCGTCCCCGCTACGAGGAATAGTGCCCCCGGTCGTGACGCCGCTTCTCGATCGCAGCCGGTTGGACAGAGAGGGACTGGAGCGCCTGGTCGAGCACCTCCTCGAAGCAGGGGTAAGCGGGCTCTTCATCCTGGGCTCAACCGGCGAGGGTCCGGGACTGAGCCACCAACTGCAGAGGCAGCTGGTGGAGAGTGTCTGCAGACAGGTGGGACGTCGCGTGCCGGTGCTGGTGGGTATTACTGACACTTGCTTCACGGAATCGGTAGAACTGGCGTTCATGGCGGCCAGGGCAGGCGCTTCGGCCGTGGTTGCCGCAGGGCCTTACTATTTTCAGGTTAGCCAGGCGGAACTGCTCGGGTACATCCGCCGCTTGGCGGCCGAGCTGCCGCTCCCGCTCTTTCTCTATAACATGCCTAAGTTGACGAAGGTCAGCTTTGACCCGGAGACGGTGGCACGCGCGGCCAACGTGCCCGGCGTGGTCGGGTTCAAGGACAGCTCAGGAAGCCTGTCGTACTTCGACCTGGTTTGCAGCCTGCTCCGTGGAAACGACCGTTTCTCGCTCTTAATGGGACCGGAGCAGCTGCTGGCCCAAGCGCTGGTCTGCGGGGGGCACGGCGGTGTCTGCGGAGGGGCGAACATCTACCCCTCACTGTTCGTAAACCTGTACCGTGCGGTGACCGCGGGCGACGAGCGCGAAACTGCCCGGCTGCAAGGCCAGGTGGCCAGATTGGCGGGAGTTTACGGGATCGGCAAATCGGACTCGAGTTATCTGCGCGGACTGAAAACCGCTCTCTCGTGCCTGGGGATCTGCAGTGGATTCCTCGCGGAGCCGTACGAGAGCTTCGGGCCTGCGGAACGCGCACAGGTGAGGCAGGCGCTGGTCGACATGGGTCTGCTTGCGGGGATGGAGTCTGCTCGCCCTGACGCCGAGTCGCAGATCCACAGCGCTGCTCCAGGAAGGCAAGATGCGAAACGCTGAAACCCACCGGCAGCGGAAGAAGGGCGGACTGCAGGACAAGGATCCTTACTTCTCTCGCTCATCGGCGAAAACTCTGGAAGCTCTTGAGATTTTCAAACGTGAGGCCGTCCCTTTGCCGCTTGGACAGTTCGCGAAAAGGCTCGCACTCACCAAAACCTCTGCTTTCCGCATCCTGCACACGCTCGAAAGAACCGGATACGCATTGCGCATGCCGGATGGGTGCTACATGGTGGCCCCCGAACGACGGGCTGGATCCGGTCAACTGTTGAATATGCTTCTGCGTGCGGCGGAAGACCCCATGAAGGACTTGAACCGAGTCTTCGGAGAGACGGTGAGCGCGGCATTGTTGTTCGACAATCATATCGAGGTAGTGGCCGTCATCGAGAGCCCGCATACGGTCAAAATGAGCAATATAGTGGGCAGGATTCTACCACCGCACGCAAGCTCGCTTGGAAAGGCGATTACGGCATCCCAGCCGGAGGCTGTTCGGGAGAAGCTGTTGCGATGTTATGGGGTGTTTCGATTTACGCCGACGACCATCACTGATGAGATTGCACTTCAAACGGAACTCGACACCATTCGGACGCGGGGTTACGCCACGGACAATGAGGAAAGCACCCCCGGCGGATTCTGCTTCGCCGCGCCTCTGGTCGGGTCTGGCGGTGAGGTGGTCGCGGCTCTCAGCATCTCCGTCCCGGCAATCAGGATGGAGAGCCAAAATCATGCCAAGATCATTGAGGCTCTGCGCAAATCGGCAAATCTGATTTCACATTCCGCCGGCATTGCCGTCTCGAACCAATTCGGAGCTCGCTCCGCGAGGAGAGTGAATTAAATAGCAGTCGGTGAACAGGCCCCAAGAGATTCCCCATTCACAGAGGCTCAATACTTTGAAGGCTGAGGTGCACGGCAATTTGGAGAGACTTATGAAAAACTGGATTGCTATTGTTGTGTTGGCTTGCATGATTCTCGTTGTCCCTTATTCGTACGCACAGAACGTTACCGGCACCATCAGTGGTGTGGTGCGTGATCCGAGCGGCGCGGTCATACCGGGCGCCACTGTTGTCGCTGTAAACACGGGAACCAAGGCTACCGTTCAGGCCTTAACCGACGCAACCGGGAGGTACGCGATACAATCGATCCCGGTGGGTGTGTATGACCTGAAGTGCGAAATGCCCGGTTTCAAAACCTACGAAGCCCGGGAGATCCGGGTACAGGTTAACGAGGTGGCGCGTGTGGACGTCACTACCGCCATCGGGTCCACGACAGAAACCGTGGTAGTAAACAGTCAGGTTGTTGCTGTCGACACGAGCACGGCCACCCTCAAGGTCGTGGTAGACCAGCAGCGCATCGAGGATTTGCCGCTCAACGGCCGGAATGCGACACAGTTGATGCGTCTGGTGGCTGGAACCCAGATCGACACGAAAACCAGCGTGACTTCCGGAACAACGTATCCGGGAGCGATCGGGATTTCGGTAAACGGCGGGCGGGCCAACACTACGAATTACGTCCTCGACGGCGGGCAGAACAACGACCATTACAGCAACGCGGCCAACCCGATGCCGAATCCCGATGCGCTGCAGGAGTTCAGTGTGCAGACCAACAACTTCAGCGCGGAATTCGGGCGGCAATCGGGGGGAGTTGTGAATGCTGTTACGAGGTCCGGAACCAACCAATTGCACGGGTCGGCTTTCGAGTACATTCGGAACAAGGCGGTGAACGCAGCCGAATTCTTCGCCCCGATCCTCCCCGACGGTTCGAAGCGTGACGACGGACTCAAGCGCAACCAGTTCGGCGCGACGCTCGGAGGTCCCATATGGCTGGGCCCTCTGTATAACGGGAGGGACAAGACCTTTTTCTTCTTCTCGTACCAGGGAACGCGTGACCACCAGACACCGATTGCAGTGGAACGCATCGTCCCGACCGAGGCGCAACGGAACGGCGACTTCTCCGGGCTGACCAAGTCGCTCAAGAATCCCTTCCAGGGCGGCACCTACACGGGCAACAGGATCCCGGATTCCAACATCAGCCCGATCTCGAAGTTCATTCTCGGTTTTGTTCCACTCCCCGACCCGGGAAAGAACACCATAACCGTCGCCACCCCCCAGAACGTTCGTGATGACCAGATCATGGTCAGGGCGGATCACCAATTTACTCCGACCAACAAGCTGAACGGGCGCTTCTGGGTTTCAAACGCGAGCATTCCTGCCTTTCTCAATCCGAAGAACTACCTGGCGGTCGTTACCGGCCGGACCTGGCGGAACACGAGCGTGGTCCTCACCGACACCCAGGCGTTCGGCACGAAGATGCTGAACACGACGCTGTTCAGTTTCAATCGGACCAACGGAGGCAATGTTCCCATCCCTCCTGCGAAGAGCCTGACCGACCTTGGTGCCAAGATGTGGAATGACGACCCGTTCAAGTGGCAGCTCAGCGTGTCGGGGTACTTCTCGCTCGATACAAATGATACGAACTTCTTCCTGCGCGACGAGTACCAGGTCACCGATACACTGCGCTGGTCCCTAGGCAAGCACCAGGTGGCCATGGGGTTCGAATACGGCCACGGCATTGGCGGAATTACCAACAACTACCGCTCGAGCGGTTCGTGGACATTTTCCAGTTCGGCGCCCTTCACGGGCGACAGCCTGGCCGATTTCATGGTCGGCAAATTTTCCAGCGTGACGCAGGGGCTGGGCGAGTACAAGGATACCCGCTTCAACATCGTCAACATGTTTGTGCAGGATTCCTTCCGCCTCACCCGGCGGTTTAATCTGGACATCGGACTGCGGTGGGAACCGTTCTTCCCTTATACCGACCTGGATGGCAAGCTCACAGTCTGGCGGCCAGGCGAGAGGTCGACCCGTTACCAGAACGCTCCCGCAGGGATACTCTATCCGGGCGATCCAGGTCTGCCCGACGGAGGCTACCCCACAGCCTGGGGCAACATCGGGCCGAGGATCGGCATCGCATGGGACGTATTCGGCGACGGCAAAACCAGCCTGCGTACCGGTTATGGCATTTTCTTCGACCGGCCGAACACCATCTCGACCAACAGCCAGGCGAACCAGGCTCCCTTTGGTACAGTCGCAATCACCAATGGAAATGCCCTGAACAGCTTCGCCGATCCCTATGCCGGGGCAATCAACCCATTCCCTGCCAGCCAAAACCCGGGTCCTGACGTCGCATTCGTGTTGCCTGTAGTGGCTTTCTCTTACGATCCCGACATGCGGAACGGCAGCCTTCAGTCCTGGAATCTCACGTTTGAGCGGGAGATCGGGTGGGGCGTCATCGCGCGTGGCGCCTACGCCGGGTCCAAGGGCACGCACCTCGTCAGCGTGCGGGAGGCAAACGCACCCATTTACTCGCCGGGTGCGACGACTGCCACGATTAACAAGCGGCGGCCGCTGTACCCGAACTTCGGCCAGGTATCACTCGTGGGAGGCATCAGCAATTCCACGTTCCATTCCGGCCAGTTTACGGCGGAGCGCCGCTTCAACAACGGATTCTCCATTCTTGCCAACTACACGCTCGCCAAGAGCCTCGACGACACTTCGGAGAACAAGGTCACGGGGCAGAACGTGGTAAACCCCTGGAACATTGGTTTCGACAAGGGCCCGTCGGCCTTTGATCACAAGCACGTTTTTAATCTGTCCAGCCTCTGGGCTGTTCCCGTTCGAACGCAGAACAGGGTGGCGAACTTTCTCGTCGGCGGCTGGAATCTGAATACGATCGTTTCGATGATGAGTGGTTCGCCATTGACCATTGCGAGCGGCGTGGACAACGCTCGGACCGGAACGGGCAGTCAGCGGGCCGACCTGATTGGAAACCCCTACCTGGCCGAAGGACGCAGCAGGGGCGAACTGATTCGGCAATACATGAACACGGCTGCTTTTGGTCCCAATGCACTGGGTACTTTCGGAAACCAGGGGCGCAATATGTTCCGGGGACCGGGATATGCGGCTGTGGACTTGGGGTTGCACAAATCATTCAGAGTCACTGAACAGCTGACGACCCAGTTCCGCTTCGAGATGTTCAACGCGTTCAACCGCGTGAACCTCGGAGATCCGAACACGAGCCAAAACTCGTCGAACTTCATGAAAATCACATCAGCCAGAGATCCGCGGATCCTGCAGTTTGCACTCCGGCTAGCCTGGTAAGAGCCGGAGCTCGTGGCCCTGTGAGGCGCCGCGGCGTGGCTGCGGCGCCTCCTCCTGTGCAGGGGGGACACTTAGGCCAAGCCACAATCTTCGTTTCGCCGCTGCACCCGTCGGCTGGAGACTCCCCATGAAGCGAGCCGCAATCGTCATCTTTGCCGCAATCAGCGCCATCGCATTTCTACGATTTACCCGTGCCAATCCCGAACCGCAGCAGGGCGTCGGCTGTGTCTATCACGACCGCAATGGCAACCGGCATCGGGACGCGGGCGAACCAGGATTGGCCGGCATAGGCGTCTCGAACGGACGCGAGGTGGTCCGTACCGATGGCGCGGGAAAGTACTCGCTCCCGGTCGGCGACGACACCATTCTCTTCGTCATCAAGCCTGCAGGGTGGAGAACACCTGTCGGCCCCGACAGGCTGCCCCGCTTTTATTATGTTCACAATCGGAACGGGTCTCCGAAGCTGAACGAACCCGGGATACAGCCAACGGGTGACCTTCCCGCTGCGGTTGACTTTCCGCTCTACCCGCAGAAAGAGCCCGCCCGGTTCCATATGGTGCTTTTCGGCGACACCCAGGTGCGGAATCAGCAGGAGGCGGATTATCTGGCGCATGACGTGGTGGCTGAGCTCGTGGGCAGCGACGCCGCCTTCGGTGTCACGCTGGGAGACATCGTCTTCAACGAACCGTCGATGTTCGGCGCCGTGAACCGAACAATAGCTCAGATCGGCATACCATGGTATTCCGCTCCCGGGAACCACGATCTCAATTTCGACGGCCCTTCCGATCAGCTGTCGCTCGAGACCTACCGGAGCATCTATGGCCCTCCCTATTTCTCCTTCGATTATGCCCGGGTGCATTTCATCGTTATGGACACCGTTCTGTTCTCGGGCGCAACACCGGAGCAGCCGCGCGGCGGCTACACGGCAGGGATTAGCCCTGACCAGATGACCTTCCTTCGGAGTGACCTCGCGCAGGTCCCGAGCACCCGCCTGGTCGTGCTCCTGATGCATTATCCGATCGTTAGCATGGAAGAGACGCTGAACATGAAAGGGCGGCAGCAACTGTATAGGCTGATTGAAAAGCGGCCTTCGTTCTCAGCGTCTGCGCACCGCCACTATCAAGATCCGCGTATCATTGGGCGCGAAGACGATTGGCAGGGGGCTGAACCGCATTTTCATTTGGTGCATGCCACTGTCTGCGGCAGTTGGTGGAGAGGCCTTCCGGATGAAATGGGAATCCCACACGCGACTATGGCTGATGGCTCCCCCAATGGCTACTCCATTGTGACGTTCGACGGCAATCGCTATTCGGTGAGGTTCAAGGCAGCCCGCCGGCCCTCCGAGTATCAGATGAATATATATGCTCCGGATGAAGTCCAGGCTTCCCAGGCTGGTGCGTCTGAGGTGCTGGTGAATGTCTTCGCCGGCACGGATAAATCGGTAGTGGAACTGCGGCTCGGCGAGGGAGGGGCCTGGGTTCCGATGCAGAAGGTGTTGCGCCCCGATCCCGCGTATGTGGCGACGAAGGCGTCGGAAGCTCAATTGCCTCCGGAGATCAGCCGGAAATGGGCGTTGGCGAAGCCGATAGACTGCCCGCACATGTGGCGTGTCTTGCTCCCTGCCGCCCCGGCTCGCGGGACGCAGCTGCTCACCGTGCGCACCACCGACATGTTTGGCCAGACCTACACGGCCAGCCGTATAATCCGGATCTTGTAGACAGCTGGGAGGTGTTTCCATCCCCGCACTCAGACCGGGAGGCCCCAAAATCATGCCGATGACGATGAATCGCAGGCAGTTCCTCGGGGCGGGAGCCGCCGCATTGTGCCCGTTACCCGTCTGGGGGCAACAGACGCACCGAAAGCCGAACATCGTTCTTATTGCGGCCGACGACTTAGGCATCGGCGATCTGGGCTGCTTTGGGCAGCAGCGCCTTCGCACCCCCAACATCGACAGGCTTGCATTGAAGGGCACGCGCTTCACACAGGTTTATAGCGGAAGCACGGTTTGCGCCCCTTCACGCTGCGCCCTGATGACCGGAATGCATACGGGTCACTGTCGGGTCCGCGACAACACTCCACAGGTGGCGCTCCGGCCTGGCGACATCACGGTTGCCGCAGTCCTGAAGCGGGCAGGGTACAGAACGGCTATATTGGGGAAATGGGGGTTGGGCAATCCCGGCACGACCGGGATACCGAATCTGCAGGGGTTTGACGACTGGTACGGCTATCTGAATCAGGATCACGCGCATTTCTACTACCCGCAGCACCTCTGGGATAATGAACGGGAAAGCTTCCTGCGCGGAAACCGAGGCAATGCGCGGCAGCAGTATGCCCCCGACCTGTTCATTGAGCGGGCGCTCTCTTTCCTCGAGCGGTATAAAGAGGGCCCCTTTTTCCTCTATCTTGCGACCACACTGCCCCATTTTTCCGACTATGACCTGAAATCGCCGATGGGACTCGATGTGCCGTCGGACGCCCCTTATTCAGCACAGGATTGGCCACAGATCGAGAAGAATTATGCGGCGATGGTCACCCGCCTCGACGGACACGTCGGGCGGCTGCTCGCGCAAATGAAGCGGCTGGGGATTGAGAACGACACGCTCGTCTTTTTCACGAGTGACAACGGTCCCTCGGCGGAAACTGCTCATCGGCCGGATTTCTTCGACAGCAATGGCCCGTTTCGAGGGGTGAAGCGGGACATGTACGAGGGCGCAATTCGCGTACCCATGATTGTCCGCTGGCCCGGAGTGGTCCCGGCAGGCCGGGTCAGCGACCATCCCTGGGCGTTCTGGGACTTTCTGCCGACCGCCGCTGAACTCGCGGGGGGCCGCATACCGGACGGAATCGACGGTGTGTCGGTCGTCCCGACGCTCCGGGGAGGATCCCAGCAGCCGCACACGTGCTTTTACTGGGAGTACGGGCATGTCCGAGAGAAGTTCATGCAAGGAGTGCGGGCAGGCGACTGGAAGGCCGTACGCAACAGCGCTCGCCTGCCGGTCGAATTGTACAACCTTCGCGAGGACCCCGGCGAGACACGCAATGTTGCGGTCCGCAATCCAGAGATTGTTTCCCGCCTCGAGGCTCTTATGCGTACCGAACGTACTGACTCGGACGAGTTCCCTGTGCGCGAAGCGAGCGGAGTGTGAGGCCTTGCGCAACGAATGCTCCGCAGCGGCCGCTGACCTGGACAGTGCAACCGCTCCGTGGTTCCGGTCAGCGCGCCATTTGGAGGACCGATGATGAAGACGACAATCTGCTCGGCAATTGTGCTGGGCGCTCTCGCAGCTGCCCTGGGTGCTCAGACGGCCGCCCTTCCGGCGAGGCATGTGGTTGTTTTCCGCCAGGCGGATCGTTTCGGAGGCTGGCCCGCCAACCATGGGATCTGGGCTTGGGGTGATGAGATCCTAGTCGGTTTCGAAGTCGGTTTTTTCCGCAATACCGAAAAGGGCCACGCCATCGACTACACGCGGCCCGCGGAGCACGTGCTTGCGCGGAGCATCGACGGTGGGAAGACATGGAGCATCGAGCGGCCTGAAGGACTAAAACCGCCACCGGGAGAGAAGGTCGCCGGCGTACCTACCGGTCAGGGCGGACAGGAGCCGGTGGAATGCCCGGGCGGAATCGATTTCACGAATCCCGGTTTCTGCCTCACGGCGCGCATGACCGGCATCCACGCAGGGAATTCCCGTTTCTACTATTCTCTGGACCGCGGCCGCACATGGCAGGGCCCATTCAAGCTGCCGAATTTCGATCAACCCGGGACGGCGGCGCGCACGGATTACCTGGTTGAGGGGAAACACAAGTTGATGATGTTCCTGACCGCCGCCAAGTCGGACGGCCTGCAGGGCAGGGTGATCTGTGTCCGAACGGCGGACGGAGGCGCACACTGGAACCTGGTCTCCTTTGTCGGCTCCGAGCCGGAAAAAGGCCAAAAAGCCATCATGCCCTCGACCGTGCGCCTGTCACCCTCGCACCTCCTTACGGCGCGGCGCCAGGTACAGTTCATCGACACCTACCGCTCCGCGGACAACGGCTCCACGTGGGAGTTTGGCGGAATTGCCGTACCCAATACCGGCTTGAACAACGGGAATCCCCCGCATCTGGTGCGCATGAGAGACGGCCGCCTGGTGATTACCTATGGATTCCGCTCCCCTGCCTACGGCATCCGTGCCCGCATCAGCACGGATGAGGGAAGAACTTGGGGCCCGGAGATCGTCCTGCGTGACGACGGGGGTTGCTGGGATCTGGGCTACACCCGCACCGTGCAACGCCTTGACGGCAACCTCGTGACCGTCTACTACTTCAACGACTCAAAGGACGGAGAGCGCTATATCGCCGCCACGATCTGGAATCCTGATGCCGCGGGTCGCTGAGGATTGTGCGCGACTCCTGGTGAAGTGGCTACGCCGGCGGAGCCAGCGCCGTCGTTTGAACTGGGAGAAGTTCAGCCCGCCGTTCAGCAGCACTTTCATCCCATTGGTGCCGCTGGCCTCCCAAGGGCCGCTTCGGCATGTTGATCCAGACATCAACGCCCTCCACCAGGCGCTCTGATCGGGAGCTGCCTGGCTTTGTCGGTTGGTCATGGTGCGAACACCCACAGTGGGCGGCGACCCCAACGGCGTTCTTTCAGGCCGCGCAGGATCGAAATGGTGTCCTCGACACTCGGCTGGTCGACGAGCACGGTCTGGAAGCGACGTTCGAGTGCGGCATCCTTTTCGATGTTCTGCGATACTCATCAAGCGTGGTAGCGCCGATACAGGGCAGTTCCC
Organism: uncultured Acidobacteriota bacterium; assembly: GCA_963773605.1. Taxonomy (GTDB): domain Bacteria; phylum Acidobacteriota; class UBA6911; order UBA6911; family UBA6911; genus CAVZBT01. Next base: position 267,813 of record CAVZBT010000008.1, on the reverse strand, counting down.
CGCGCGCAAGGATCGGCTTGAGCAGGTTGCCTGCATCCATGGCGCCTTCCGCTTTGCCTGCGCCCACCACCGTGTGCAACTCGTCGATGAATAGAATGATCTCGCCCTGGGACTGCCAAACGGTCCGGCCGGTCCCGGCATTCACTGCGGAGCAGGGCCATGGCGCGAGGATCACCCGGATTTGGATCCTGCCCGTTTGGCAGTACGGTCAGATCGGGATAGTGCTCGATTCGAAAACGTCGTGGAGGTGGCGGCCGTAAACTCCAGTCAGGGAACAACGTCGATATGGCGTTCCCGGACAGGCGCCTCCGCGAGAAGCTTCTCCAGCGTCTCGAAGCTGGTCGGCTTGGCGAGGTGGCGCTCAAACCCGGCTTGCTTGGCACGCTGCAAGTCCTCGGGAAGCGCATAGCCGGTCAGCGCCACGAGGAACAATCCCTTGAGCATGTCATCGGCCCGGAATGCTCGGGCGACTTCGTAGCCGTCCATGCCGGGCAGCCCAATGTCGCAGAGGACAACATCAGGCCGGAACGCGCGAGACTTGGCGAGTCCCTCAGGACCATCGGAGGCCACCTCGACCTCGTGGCCATCCAGCTCCAAGGCCTCCTTGAGGGCGCCAGCGGCGTCGATGTTGTCGTCGATGATGAGCACCCTGCGTGGCTGAACCGGGAGTGCCTCTTGTGCCGCAGCGACTTGCTCAGCAGCCGCTGGCATTGGCAGCCGGACCGTAAACTCGGCGCCCCGTCCTGGGCCGTCACTGGTGGCGGTCACCGAGCCCCCATGAAGCTCGGCCAAGCCCTTGACCAGCGCCAGGCCGACGCCAAGGCCACCACGTGCCCGGTCGAGGGTCCTGTCCGCCTGCATGAAGGGCTCGAACAGTCGATCCAGCATCTCGTTCGTGATGCCGACGCCCGTGTCGCGCACTCGCAGGACTGCGGCGCCGTCCTTCTCTTCGAGCACAATGTCAACCCGGCCGCCTCGCGGCGTGAATTTCGCCGCGTTCCCGAGCAGGTTGCCGACGATCTGGGCAATTCGTGTCGCGTCCGCGCTGAGCCATATCGGACTCCAGGCTACTCGACCTTCGAGATGAATGCCGTTGACGGCGAACGTGGACCGGTGGTCCTCCACGGCTCGGCGCACGAGGTCTCCGAGCTCGAGGCGCTCGCGCTGGAGCCGGATCTTCCCCCGGGCGATGCGCGTGACATCAAGCAGGTCGTCGACGAGGCGGGTCAGATGCGAAACCTGGCGCTCGATAATCGCCAGCATGCGCCGCGCCTGCTCCCCGCCCGGTTCGGTACCCGCGAGCACGTAGAGACTGCTCCGTAGCGGAGCAAGAAGATTGCGCAGCTCGTGCGAGAGTACCGCGAGGAACTCATCCTTGCGCCGGTTGGCGTCGGCGAGCGCTTGCTCCATCATTTTGAGGTCTGTGATGTCCTGCGCGGTGCCGATGACCCGCGCAGGAGCTCCAGCGGCGTCGCGGAGGAGCTCGACTGTTCCCTGCACGTGGCGCACGGCCCCCTGCACAGTAAGGACCCGGTATTCCGAGCGGCGCGTGACCCCATCTCGCGCCGTCGCACTCAACGTCTCTGCCATGCGTTCGCGGTCCTCAGGTGCGACCGCCTGGAGAAAAGCTTCGCGGCTGGGCGAAAACGAGCCCGGCGCATAACCTAGAGTGCGGTACACCTCGTCCGACCAGCAAGATAGACCGCTGCGCAGATCGCTTTCCCAGTGGCCGAGGTGTACGAGGCGCTCGGCTTCGAGCAGCAGTGCCTGCCGCTCGCGCAGTTCCTCCTCGAGATGCTTGCTCTCGGTGATGTCGGCGATGACTCCAGTCATGCGGACCGGCGCGCCGCTGTCATCCCGCACCGTAACTCGGCCGACCATGCGAACCCAAGAGTACTCGCCTGACTTCTTCCTCATTCGGTACTCGACAACGGACCGCACGCTCTTCCCCCGGAAATGTTCCTCCATCGTCCTGTCAACCTTTGGAAGGTCGTCCGGATGAACGCTGTTGCGAAAGAACGCCAGGGCAGAACGCACCTCTCCGTCCGTGTACCCAGTCAGCCGCAAGTATTCTGGACTCAAGTACGCCGTGTCGGCGGCGACGTCCAAATCCCACAATCCTTGACCAGAGGCTTCGATTGCGAGCGACAGGCGTTCCTCGCTCGCGCGCAATCTCTCGTTGACTCGCGTGCGCTCGGTGATGTCACGACAGATGCCGCCGGCAAACAGGTCCCCGTCGCTTCGGATGGCAAAGAGAATGGACTGGATGGTCCGCCGCGTGCCGTCGGGGCGTTGGATTTCCTCCTCGAGCGTTCGCCTGAGATGGACACCTTCCTTCAATCCATGGAGGGCTTTCTCCCTGGCGACGCGAAGGAAGTCGGCGTTCCTGTGTTCCTCGGGAGCAAGCTTATGCTGGATCTCCCATATCGGCCGGTTCACCGCTTCCGAACGTGGGATGCCCGTGATCTGCTCCTCGCCCTCGTTCCACTCCAGGATTGTGCCCTGACTGTCGATGATGATGATCCCGTCCCGGGACTGGCGAATGAAGGTACGGAAACGCGCCTCGCCTGCCCGCAGCGCCGCGCGGCTCTTTTCGGCATGAATGCGGAGCTCGTGTTCTCGGCTCGCCGCTTCGCCCCGCAGGCGGGAGGCGTTCAGTTGGAAGTTCACGCGAGCCAGGAGCTCGCGCGCCCCAAACGGTACAATCAGGTAGTCGTTGGTGCCGGATTCGAGCCCCTCAGTCCGCCAGTCCTCCTCGTCTCGGGTGGCCAGAAGTACGACCGGGATCCCGCTCGTGCTCGTGCCGGAACGGATCGCGCGCAGCAGGCCGAGCCCATCCAGCGGCGGCATCATGCGGGCGATCAACACCAGGGCGGGGGCCTGTCTGCCAATTGCTTCAAGAGCGGCTTGCCCATCGGCAACCACCTCCACGCCGTAGCGCCCTTCCAGAATCCGGCTGACGAAGGCGCGGATCTCCGGATCGGAGACAGCCACGAGGACTCGAGTCGCGTCACACGCGTTGGAAGGAACCCCATATGGCGGACGCGTCGTCATGATGCTGCAACTCCCACAGCCGCTGCCGTGGTGGAGCGGGCCAGCACAAGCGCGACGCCCCAATCGTGCACCCGGGCGTACACGCCGTCTGCGGATGTTACCTGAGTTGTCCACGCCCGACGTGGGCATTGGAGGATCGGATTTGAGATGACCATTTGAAGGGTCACCCAAATGGGTACGTTTATAAAACAGCATAGCTCCGAAACGCCCACCAGACAACCCCTCAAACACGTTCATGGAACGCCAAATAAATCCGGCGCTTCTCATACAACCCGCAAAAACTCGCAACCGCGCCGAGCACCAAGAAAGATCATCGCTGGGAAGCCGCAGCCCTTCGTTTGCTGAGCCGACAAGTGGAGGAACAACTTCGCAGTCAGAGGGCGCGGCTGACTGGGGCAGGTCAGCTGTCGGGCGGGCCTGAGATTGTGGGGGGTTGGCCGGCCACGAGCAAGGCGGGCAGGTCATAGCGGAGCAGGTCCGCGACATGCTCGATCGCAATATCCGCGGGCGGATACATGGTCAGCACCTTGGGGTCGTGGGCGTAGTGTCCCTGACGCGGGAAAACGGTCGTCAGTCGGGATCCCCAGACTTCTTTGACCGCGGTCAGGATGCGGAGCTTATCGTCCACCAATACATAGCGGCGGGCGGGGAAACGTCTCTCGACATCATCCAACTGCTGTTCCTTGTGGGCGTAGATGAGCACGCGGCCTTCGACCGCTTCAGCCAGCCCCGAACGCTCGACCTTGCGCGGCTGAAAGATGACATCGCCGTCGGAAAGGATGACCGTTGGTCCCCAGGCGCTGAGATGCTCGATAATGTCCAGTGAGCCGGGATACAGGCGATTGGCGAACGGATAGTCCACCAGGTACGAGGAGACCCGCAAGAAGTGGGGATCGCGCGGATTTTCGTCCCGGTAGCGCTGCAGGGCACCGAGATAATCCGTATAGCCGAGTTGGGTGCGCCTCTCCTCGAAGATCGTCCAGTAACGTTCCTGACATTCGGCTCCGAACGCCTGCGTCAGGTGGCGTTTGAGGTCAACGACAACCCGGTCGTTGTCGAGTAGGGTGTTATCGACATCCAGCAGGAACACGACCGGGGCAGATTGCGTCATGGAGTCTTCTCCGTCGTCCTCGGGTTGTGCCATCCGCCGTGTGCCGCGATGAGCAAGTCAGCCTCTTTCGGCCCCCAACTGTGGCGCCTGTAAGGCAAGGCCCGATGGTGATTTTCAAGGACGGGTTCGACTACCGCCCAAGCGGCCTCGACTGCGTCCTCACGGGTGAAGAGCGCCCCGTCGCCGGCCATGGCGTCGCCCAAAAGCCGCTCATAGGGCGCCTCCTCTCCCGGTTGTTCTTCGACCAGGTAGAGCTCTCGCTGGTCGCCGACGAACTCCTCGCCCGCACGCTTGACGCGAGCGGCGAGGGCGAGGGCGGAGCTGGGGGAAAGCCGGAAGCGCAGATAGTTGGCCCCGCCGGCCGCGGGCGTTGCGTCGGCGAAGAGCCTCTGCGGCGGCGGCTTCAGCTCCACCAGGACCTCGGTCGCCGTTTCGGCCAGGCACTTCCCGGAACGCAGGTACCACGGCACGCCCTCCCAGCGCCACGAATCGATGAAAAGCCGCAGGGCGCAGAAAGTCTCGACGTCGGAATTCTTCGCCACGTCCGGCTCATTCCGGTAGCCGGCATACTGCCCGCGCACCAGGTCGCCCGCCTTGAGAGGGCGCATCGCCCGAAGGACCTTGGTTTTTTCGATGTGCACGGCGCCAAAGCCACGATAGGCCGGCGGTTCCATGGCAAGCAGTGCGACGACCTGGAACAGGTGGTTCTGGATCACGTCGCGCAGACAGCCGGCGGTTTCGTAAAACGCGCCGCGGCCCTCCACGCCGAAGTCCTCGGATAGGGTTACTTGGACACTGGCCACGTAGTTGCGGTTCCAGATCGGCTCCAGGAACGAATTGGCGAAACGGAAATAGAGGATATTCATGATCGCCTCTTTTCCGAGGAAGTGGTCGATGCGGAAGATCGAGTCTACCGGGAACACCGACACCGCGACGCGGTTGAGTTCCCGTGCGGAGGCCAAATCGCGGCCGAACGGCTTCTCGACAATCACACGCGCATGCGTCGCCAGGTCCGCCACGCCGAGTCCGTGGATCACCGTCGCGAAGAGCGCCGGGGGGATGGCGAGGTAGTGCGCCGGCCGCCGAGCACTCCCCAGTGCCTTACGTATCGTCGCGAACGTGCCCGGATCGTTATAGTCTCCGCTCACATACCTTAGGCTGGCTAATAGCTGGTTGATGGCGCGCTGGTCATCGATCCCGCCCGCTCGCCTGATGCTGTCCTTCACGCGCTTTCTTAGGTGCGCCAGACTCCACTGTGGGAAGGCGACGCCGATTACCGGAACTTTCAGCGCGCCTCGTTTCACCATCGCATAGAGTGCCGGGAAGATCATCTTGTGGGCGAGATCGCCCGTCACCCCGAAAAGAACCAGCGCGTCCGAATGGGAGTCGGTCATGAGGCGCCGCCTGTCCACATTCAGCCTTGTTGGACGCCGATCTGCCAATTCCTGCCCTCCCGTCGATGAGCACCTTTCCAGAAAAAGGTAAACTCAATGCGGAGCTGTTGCAGCGCTTCCATTGATCCCGGGCCGGTCGGACCCGGGGGCGGCGCCCAGGCGCCGCCCCAAAGCGGCGTCGAGCCGCCGCACTCCAGATGCAAACTGGCGGCTGAGCTAACCTTTCCCTGGATGAGCGTTGATCATTTGCCTCAGTCTTTCGGATACCCAGTCCACGGCAATGCCGATGAGCGCCTCGCCTTTGCCGGGCGTCGCCAGCAGCGAATCACGGTAGTAGACCCGGTCCTGCTCCGCGTCCTTCGGGTCCTTGAGGTTCAGCCTCACGCTGGCATAGTCGATTCCTTCCCGGTGGACGCGCTGCGGGAAGGCCGCCAGGGCGAAGGAGGTTTCGAATTCAGCCGAATGGCCCGGAATCATCTCCATGCCGCTCTGCATATAAGCCGCCGCATTTTCACGGGTATAGGCCTCCCAGTAGGAGCAGGCGTCGAGCCGCGCCCCCAGCCGCCGCCGCCATTCGGGCAACTGTGCCTTGAGCGGCTTGTCGTTGCCTCCGTGGCCGTTCAGGATCAGGATGTTCTTCAGACCGTGGTTTTTCAGGCTTTCGCAGATATCGAAGACAAAAGCCAGGAAGGTCTCCTGCCGGAGCGTGAGGGTGCCCTTGCGCTCCATCCAGTACGGCGAGATGCCGACCGGGACCGGCGTTGACACGGTTACTTCCGGGAAGAGTTTCAGGGCCGCGTTCTGGGCGACCAGAACGGCGCTGGCGGTGTCCTGGATCATGGCGAGGTGCTCGTTGTGCTGCTCAGTGCTGCCGGTGGGCACGATTGCCGCCTTTAACCTGCCCGCCTCGAGCGCCTCCCGGATCTCCCTCCGGGTGCATTCCCAAAGAAGGACTTTGCGGGGATTGACGTAGTCATTGCCCACTCGGGCAAGATGGGCATCGCCGAATTGTGGACCGCCGGCTGCCGCCATCGAGGCCAGAAAACGACGGCGATTCAGTTCGGATTTCATGTAGCCCTCCGTAAGTAACGGTTAACGCCGGATCGCTTGACCTGTTTCCTTTTATAGCACGTTGTGCGGATAGGTGAGGGTGTCGATCAGCCGCGACGGCCGCACCGCGTATCTGGTATCCTCCGGCAACGACGCATTCCTGGTCCGCCGAGATCATCCAGGGGCGGTTATGACGCAAGCACCCGGGCCGAAAACGATCGGAATCCAGGTTGGCGCCGTCTCGTTCGTTGACGAAGGAGTCGAGCAAACGCTCGAGGTCAACACGATCTTTCTCACGATCAAGCAGACGCGCGCCCCGGACCACGGCGGCGTGGACATTGTCGCGGCCGTGCAACCGGCTCGACGCCGCTTTGGGATCGGCGCCTAGGCGCCGATCTTGGGCTACACCCGCCAGTCTAGTGCAACCGCGACAGCGGTGCCAAGGCACCGCACTCCAGAATCCCGATCGGATCGCAATTTGGAGTGCGGCGGCTCGACGCCGCTTTGGGGTCGGCGCCTAGGCGCCGACCTTGGGCTACACCCGCCGGTCTAGTGCAACCGCGACAGCGGTGCCAAGGCACCGCACTCCAGAATCCCGATCGGATCGCAATTTGGAGTGCGGCGGCTCGCCAGCGCCGACCTTGGGCTACACCCGCCGGTCTAGTGCAACCGCGACAGCGGTGCCAAGGCACCGCACTCCAGAATATCGATCGAATCACAATTTGGAGTGCGGCGGCTTATCTTCGGCGGAAGACACGAAGGATGCGGTCGAACCCGGCCAGCGGCGGGCGGACGGCTTGCTCACTTTGGCATCAGCTGCGCGAACTCCTTCTCGTCGAAGAGAGGCTTGACGGTATCGATCTCCTCCTGGTTCTGGAAGCGGTAGCCCCTTTGAAGCGCGTCCCGGATCTCTTTGCGGGCTTCGTCGCGCTGGGAATTCGAGAGGTACGACAAACCCAGGAACCAGTGGCCCAGGGCGAAATCGGGGTACTCCTGAACCATCCGGCGGTTGATCTGGACGGCCTTGGGAGCTTCCCCTTTAATGATATAGGTGCGGCCGAGGGTAAACATGGCCTCCTGTCGTCCCGGGCTAAGCTCGAGCGCCCTTTTGCCGAATCGCTCCGCATCTTCAGCCAGGCGGCGGTCTCCGTACACCGCGAGCCCGTTGTACATGTCGTTCAGGAGGAGATAGAACTGCGCATCCCGCGGGTGGCTGCGCAGCGCCTCGCCGGTGAGCTTAAGGACCAGGCTGCCGGCGTCGAACGACCGGGAGGAGGGGCGTTTTGCAATGGCGCTGCTGACGGTCAGGTAGGCGCATTCGATTTTTTCGTTCGCGTGATAGGGTGAAAAGCGCTGAAATGCCTCCTCGTACAATGTGATGCCGGTGCCGGGGTCCTGCTCGAAAGCACTCCTCGCCATGAAATAACCATGGTTCGCCCGGGCGATTTGCACATTCGCATAAATCGCGATCAGGACGACAACCCCTGCCGCGCAGGCGGTCAGCCGATGTAACAGGCGGTCCGATCCGGCGGCTGCCCGGGGGGCCCTGGATTTCGATTTCCTGCCGGCGTCGGCCCGCCGCCAGCGGCGCAAATCGAGCGGTCGTTCTTCGAGACTAATGGCGGCCAGGGTGAAAAAAAGCGCGAGCAGTGAACCGAATCCGTCGAAGGCGACCAGGTTCGTGACTGCATACCCGGCGAGGCCTCCCGAAAGGCACAGCGCGAGCGGTCGGTCCGTCATCCTCCAGAGGGATCGGACAACGACAGCCGCGAGGGCGAGAAAAGCCCCAAGTCCCAGCAGCCCTCCCTCGGCCAAAAGGTCCAGGTAGGCATTGTGGGTTTTGTCATACCAGGTGGCTGTTCGGTCGCGGAAGTCGGGTGCAGACTGTACGTGTCGTGGATCGTAATACTCGTTCAGGACGTAGTAGACGTTGCGGGGCCCCCACCCAACCAGCGGTTTGTCGGCAAACCCTCGAAGAGCACTGCGCCAGGCAAACAGCCGGATTTGGGTCGATATGTTCTCCGCGGGCGAAAGGCGGGTCAGCCGGTTGAGCATGGGAACACGGCTCACGACTTCGGTATTGCGGTAATGCCAGAGAACACCTGCTCCCGCAGCAAGCAGCAACAGCGCCAGGGCGGCCCCGAACCGGACCGCACGGGGTGTCGAGCCGGCGAGAGCCCCGCAGACCGCCATAAGCGCGAGGCCACCCGCAAATCCGAAAATCACACCTCTGGTCTGCCCGGCGAGCATCGCAAATACGACCAGCGACTCCCCGATGAGCAGGAGGGCGAGGCCGCCGGCCCAGAAAATCCGTCCCGGCCGGACGCTCTGGCGCCACCTGCAGCCGACCGTATATGTAGCAGACAGGCCCCAGAAAAAGTGCAACAGGAGATAGGGTCCGGAATAGATCGGGTTGCCGAACACTCCCGCGGGCCGGACCCCCGTTTCGAGCATGCGCCACACGAGGAAGCCGTCTCCCGCGGCGCGGGCCCGGTAAGACTCCTGCAGGATGGAGAACGACACCGCGACACTGATGCAGAAAGAGACGATGGCGTATGAAAAGATGAGCTTGCGCGGCTCGGGGTGCCGGCGAACGGTCCATATCAGGATGAGCATCCAGAGCAGGAAGTGCGCGAGGAGCACCAGACCATCCTGCCGGTCGATGAAGCCCCAGAGACTGCGATTGAGATCCGCGCCGAGCAGGGCGGAGACGAAGGAGACCCCGATGAAGGAGGCCAGCGCCACGCTGGTCGGAGTTAATGCAGGATTCGTTTCCGCCTGGGGCCGTTCTTTCCCGTGGAGCAGCGACGCGGCTAAAACCAGCGCGCAAAGGATCTCCGTGAGCACCTGGAATGCGAGAACCTTCGCGGTAATGTGGGGCATCAGCGACCGCTTCCACACCAGGAGGGGCGTCAGCAGTGTCAGGCAGAGCCCCCACTCGATCGCTTTCTGGAGCCCGAGCGGATAGTCTGCGGGTGCTCCTCTCGAGGCAGCTGACGCTGTCGATTTTCTGTGGCTCATACAAAACCAGCCAAACGGGATCCAAGTGTGGTGGTGCGAGGGTATCACACCTCAACGCGGAGTTGGACGGAACGGGTGCGACTATTCGGATGCGAGCGATGTGCGAGGTTGCTTGTAACCGCCGACCCTGTCGTATCGGTCGATCTCGCACAGGGCCAGCATTTCGTTGCTCGGGTTGTACTCCGGCACTATCTCCCGGAGTTTTGTCACGAGGCGGTTGACGTTCTTGCTGTCGACAATGAGCGCCAGTTCGTCGAGCCAGCGGCGCACGTCTTCGAAGCTGGCGGTTCCTCCGTCCAGTACCCGGATCTTCGGATGCGTGGTCGCTTTGACCCCCTCGCCTTCGAGCTTGAGTTCCTCAAACAGTTTCTCGCCCGGGCGCAAGCCTGTAAAAACGATCGGTATGTCGCGGTTTGGCTCCAAACCCGAGAGCCTCAGCAGGGTGGTCGCCAGGTCCACGATCTTTACCGGCTCTCCCATATCCAATACGAAGATCTCGCCGCCCTTGCCCATGGTCGAGGCCTGCAGCACCAGCTGAACGGCCTCGCGGATCGTCATGAAGTAGCGCTTGGCTTCGGGGTCGGTGACGGTGAGCGGTTTCCGGCCGGCGATCTGCTGCTCAAAAATGGGCAGGACGCTTCCCTGGCTCCCGAGGACGTTGCCAAAGCGTACCGAAACGAATCGTGTCGAGTTGCGCTGCAGGCCCAGAATGATCAGTTCGGCGACCCGTTTCGTCACACCCATTATGTTGCTGGGATTGACCGCTTTGTCGGAGGAGATCATGACGAAATCCTCGGCTTCGCACTGTTTCGACATGAGTGCGACATTGTAGGTGCCGAATATGTTGTTGCTGATCGCCTGGAAACAGTTCTTTTCCATCATCGGGACGTGTTTGTAAGCGGCGGCGTGGAACACGGATTGCGGCCGATGGGCGTGGAAGACCTCACGGAGTCTGTCGGTGTCGAGAATGTCCCCGATGACCGCAACTCTGTTCATGTCCGCGTATTTTTCTGCGAGCTCGAGGTCTATCCGGAACATGTCGCTTTCGGAACGCTCGAGCATCACGAGCTTCGCCGGATTGAAGTCGGCGATCTGACGGGTGAGTTCGGCCCCGATGGATCCGCCGGCTCCGGTGATCAAGACTGTCTTGCCTTGAAGCTTTTCGCGAATACGGGTCAGGTCCAGCCGCACGGGCTCGCGGGCGAGCAGGTCGTCGACGCGAACGCTGCGGATTTGGCCGATGTTGACCGAACCGCTGAGTATGTCGCCATAAGCGGGAAGTATCTTGAAATCGACACTGCACTCCCTGCACTTGTCGATGATGCGCTGGATCTGCTTCCCCGTCGCCGAAGGAATGGCGATTAGTATGTTCGCCACGTCCTGTTCGGTGATGAGTTTCGGGAGATCGTCGGTGCTCCCGAGCACTTTGATCCCCTGTACCCTGATGCCCCGTTTGGTGGGGTCGTCGTCCACGAAGCCGACCGTAGCGTATTCCAGTTTTGCATTGGCTTTGATTTCCCGGGCGATCGTGCTGCCTGCGCTGCCGGCGCCGACGATAAGGGTGTTCGGGTGACTCAGGTGCACACGCGCGCTCTCGTGGTAGGCCCTCACGGCGAACCGGGCCCCCCCCAGTGCGAAGACAGTCAGAATCGGGTCGATTATGAAGACCGACCTGGGGAATGACACAAAACCGTGCGCAAAGTACACGCCGCCATATGCGATCGGGGCGCTCACGGCCGCCGCCTTGATGATGTCGAGCAGATCGCTCATCCCGACATAGCGCCACCAGCCGCTGAACAGGCGGAAGAAAGAGAAGACGACGAGTTTCGTCACAATGAAGATGGGCAGCGTTGCCCAAAGTACCGTTCGATACGGTTCCTCCAACCTGAAGTCGAGGCGCAGGAGAAAGCTGGCGTAGTAGGCGAGGGCCATGAGGGCCATGTGGGACAGCACGATCAGACCCTTGCGATACCGCAGCAGGTGCAAGCGCGCGAAGCGCGTTGGGACAGCGCCCCGGTGTTCGTGCTCCACCACAATCGCCCAGAGCAGCAACGATAGAAAGGGTATCCACAGCACCCCCCTGCCGGTTTGGGCCGAAAACGGTTTCCATACCTCGCCGAGCAGCACTCCCAGCAGGGCCAGCGCGATGTACAGCGCCGTCACGGATTGCGGATCGACTCCGCAGGAGACAAGCCGCTGGTAGAGGTGGCTTTTGTGGGCCGCGAACACATTCTCGCGATTCTTCAGACGCCGAAGGAAAGTGAAGGTGGTGTCAAACAGGAAGGGCCAGAGGAACAGTATCCCGAGGAGCGGGGCGGTACCCGGGTGAGGCTGGTCGGGAATTGAGCCGAGCAGGATCGGGAAGACCGCAAAGGTAAACCCGAGGAAAGCGGATCCGACATCCCCCATGAATATGCGGGCAGGAGGCCAGTTGTGGCCGGTGAATCCGAGGCTGGTGGCAGCCGTGAGCACACCCAGCACCGAGATGAGCGGCTGGTTGGCGGTGTAACCGACGGCCGCCCACGCCAGGCCGGCGATGACCGCCTGTCCGCCGGCGATGCCGTCGATCCCGTCCATGAAGTTGTAGGCGTTGGTTAGGCCGACTATCCAGAGGAAAGTCAGAATGGGCCCAGCCCAGCCCAGGTGCAGCGCGCCAAAGTAGGGCAATTCGAGGGAGCCGAAAAAGCCGATGCCGAACAGGACCCCTGCTGCAGCGACGCTGTGCGCCAGGAATTTGACCGAGTTGGCCATCGCATGCAGATCGTCCAGCCAGCTGATGTTGGCGATCAGCACCGCGGCAAGCGTAAAGGCCAGGAGCGGTAGCCACCCGTACCCCGGCTGCACGACGGGGGCGAGCGCCCAGATTCCCACCAGCGTAACGAAAACGATGACGATGCCCCCGCCGCGCGGCGTCGGCTGCGTATGCGAACTCCGCGCGTTCGGCACGTCGAGGATCTGGCGCTTTGCCGCCCACATCCGGAACGCGCCCACGCCGAGATAGGAAATCATGAATGCCAAACAACCGACACTGACAAGTAAGGGCATGGCTCTGCTATTTAGGTAATGCTGCCGGCCTTCATGTGCGCCCGCGGGAGGGGGGATCTGCTGCGGTGCGGATACCTGGCATTCTGACAGCGCACGACGTCGTTGCTAAAAGGCCTCGCTGGTTCTGGTTGTGTTGGTCAGCGGCAACAGGGTGCGGCTTCTGTCATGGAAGCTCTGCCACAGTCAGAAAGCTGTTTCACCGGCCCGCCGATCTGCCTTTGAACAGAGGGTATTATAAGCGAATTGCAGAAAAGGATCAGGATTTTTTAGGCCTTCACCCGTGTAGGGCCCGGCTCAAACGGACGCGGGAAGCCTGGGGTCGACCCAAGGGGGTGCACCATCGTGCGGGCCATCATGAGCCGCTCGCCTCCCTTAGTCGCCGCCTGCCTTTCCCGACGATGCCGTTCAGCCCTCGTTTAACCTCGACCTCGGTTAGCCTCGCCTCGGCGAACCAACCGGCCACTTCGCTGATCGTCTGCGGGCGATCGTGGGCGGGGGCATACATGTCGAACGTGTCGAGCACGGACATCTCATAGTTCAGGGCCCCGGCAAAGCCGAGATGCGAACAATCCAGGACCGGAAACAACCTTCTTCCCGCAGTGCCGAGGAATTTGCCGGCGAAGCTGCACGCCGGCCCCAGGATCCGTACCATTGCCTGTACCGCGCCGTACAGCCGTTGCCTGTCCATTCGGGTCGTCACGGGGCGCAGCAGGTATTTCCATTGCAGGAGTGCCAGCAGGTCTTTCCGGTAAATATCCATGCAGATCTCTCCCCCGGGTTTCAAAAAGGGCACCAGAGACAAGAACGCCTTTTTGGGGTCAGGTGTATTCTGCAGCATCCCGAAGCACAGTATTTTGTCGAAGGAACCGGTTGTCAGGGGGATACGGTAGACGTCAGCCTGGAACAGGACGCAATCCGGCGAATTACCGTTGTTGGCCGCGTTGGCTTCCACCGCCGCACTGTAGTCGAACGAAAAAACGGTGGCTCCGGTCGTTGAGAGGACCTCGGTAAAGCGTCCCGCTCCCGACCCCGCTTCGAGCACTGTCTGTCCTTCCATCCTTTCGGGCCAGCCTGTGCCCGCAAGGAGCCTTCCACGGGAGAGCCCCAGGCCATTAACGCTGTCCAGCTGGACCCGGGGGTGCAGGTTCCACTGCATGCCAAACGACGCGCAGTAATTCTCCGTCGGAACGAAACGGGGTATCCCTCCGCGAACCGGGAATCTCCGGCAGCACTTATCGCACACAAGCACGGTGTCAAGTTCATGTATGCCCCCCGAGCATTCGGGGCAGCGGAAACGCGCGATGAAGTCTTCCTTCATTCTATCCTCAACGCAAAGGCCGTCGGCCGCCCGCCCATGGGGCTGATCGAACCGTTCCCCGGGTACCACTACCGGGAGAAGCGGGGCCACTGCCTGGCGATCCTGCGCGGGGAGGCTGAGACAGGTCGGCCGGGGAGCGAGACCCCGCGGTGGGTGATTTGCTCGGACCCGGCATCGTCCCGGCGCGTGACGAAACTGCGCCGCCCGACCCTTAGCGCGGGGCCAGACCCACAGGCCAGGTGCATCTCAGCAAGGGCGCTGGTTCACGGGCTCGCGAAATGTCGGCTCGTGCACCGCGCCATATCTTCTTGAACGCCAACAATGTAGCTTATCTGTCCGCTGTTCAATACCGTCCGAATCTGTTCCAGTGAAGGGTATGAGGGCGTCCCAAACCGACGTGCATCATCGATGAGGATGGCATGCCCGTGGATGGGGCTTCCCGCAATCGCGCGCAGCTCCCCCAACAGTGGCGAGTCGGTCTCCCCTCTTGCCGAATGGCCCCCCGAGTAGTGGCCGTCCAGCCAGAAGAGGGTGGGCCCGGTCAATCCTGCCACAATTGCGGGCAGCCGAACGGCGCTGTCGCCTTGTACTACTGTGATGTGGGGCTCGTGCCCAAACCGCTTTCGAGCATTCGAGACGAGAACCTGCGACAATTCGATCGTAATGATCTGATCAAAGTTACTCCTGCACTTGCGAACCATTTCTCCTTCGGAGGTACCCGTCTCCACGAAGGTCCTCAGGCCATACAGCGCGCCATATTCCCGAACCGTTCTGGCTTTCACTGCGTGCGGCGGCGGCACCCATGGAGACCGCTGGTATTGCTTCAGCACCCGCCGATCACGCACGTCACGGAGGGTACCAGTGAGCGCCTCACGAACTGCATACGGCAAAAGGGCCTTCACCCTGGTTCGTACGTCCATCCCGTCCCTTTTTTTGCCTGGCCCGGTTTTCCCGCTACAGCGGTCCTTTACTCTTCAATAGAGCAGTATTCAACCTGGAGGATATGCCTTCGGCTGGCGTTATTCCCGCCGCACGGCTGAGACGTGATACCCCACGGTGAAGCCACGGTGCAAATCCAGACGGTCCAGGAAATGACAGGCTACCGGCAGCAGCAGCCGAAAGATCGGCAAGGTCAAGCACCATACCGGGGCGAGCACAACCCTGTAGGCCCCGCGCACACGCCGGGGATCTATCCATGCCGAAAAACGTTGGCTCTCCTGTCCGTAATGCTTAAAGAAGCCCCCGTTGGCGAGAACGTTGATCTCGTCAAACCCTGCATCGCTCAGGAAGCGGCGGTACCAATACGGCGTGAACCCTCCATAGAAATGGAAAGGCTCCTGGTGCAGGCCGGATCCAAGCGGAGCCGTGATCAGGAGTTTTCCACCCGGCCTCAGAATTCTGGCCATTTCGTTGACTACGGCAGTCGGGTGCGGCACGTGTTCGAGCACCTCGCTGCACAGCACGGCATCGAAACTCGCATCCGGCACGGGAATCGCCGAGGCATCGCAGACATAGTCGATGTGGCCGTACTTCCAAATACCCTTATCTGGCATGGGCCCGAAACTGGAGCCATGGTATTCGCAAAAATCCTGACTCCTGTATTCGCAATGCCTGAAGACTGCCCTGTAACGGCAGGGTCCAGCACCCACATCTAGAATCTTCGCACCCGCCGGCACCGCCTTGGCCTGAGAGGCCACCCAGCGATCGCGTTCACACTGTCCGAAGGCAAAGATTCGTCGCAAGGAGCCGAAACTCATGGGGCCGCTACCTTCAGTCCGGGTGGATCTGGACGCCGGATGCCAATGCTCGAGGTTCCTGCCATTGTTTTGCTCTTTGTGAGGCGCCAGAAGTCGGCCCGCAACCTCCGGTTGGAGGTGCCGACAAGTTTTCGAGGAAGACCTAAAATCCTGCCGCTTCTCTCATCGCCCGGATCGCCTGGTGCCACCCCTTCAGCAGGTCGTACCGGCGGAAAAACCCAACCCCTGGCGGGTCCGCTGGCCGCTGACCTCAAGGTCCTCGGTGTATTTGTCTGTGCTGGCGCGCCGAAGAGTTCGAGTCATGGCCCCTCCCAGCGCGGGACGTGACTTCGCGCAGCAGTTCGTGGTACTGAAGAGCCACCTCACGCAGCGAGTGGTACTTGACCACGTAGTCCCGCCCTCGACGCCCCATTTCATCGAGCGTGTGGCGCCGATGGTAAAGCATCCTGATGGCTTCCGCCAATGCTGCTCCGTCCCCTGGGGGTATCGCGAGACCGCACCCGACCTGAGTGACAATCGAAGAAAGATCCGTATCAGGCTCTGCCGATACCAGCGCCGGTCGGCCTGCAGCCATGATGGTGTAGATCTTGGAGGGGAATGTGCCGTCTGCCGTGCCGCCGCGCAACGACACGAGGCACACATCTGACGAGGCATAAAGTTGCGGGACCACGCTCTTGGGCTGATAGGGCAGCAGCCGCACATTTTTCGCGCATTGCCGCTCCACCCTCTCGGCCAACCATTCCCGACGCGCGCCGTCTCCGACGATCACGAAGAGGATCTCCTCCAGAGGACCGAGCCGCTGAGCGGCTTCGACGATGCATTCAAAGTCCTGGGTCAACCCGATGTTCCCGGCATAAAGCACAACGAAATATCCAGTCAGCTGGTGTCGGACGGAGAAGTCGTTTGTCCTGTCTCCAGGAACGATTTCATCGACGTCCACGAAATTGGGTATAACCGTGATCTTATCTGCAGGCACTCCTTTCGCCACCAGGCGCTGTCGGAACGTCTCGGAAATAACAACTACGGAGTCGGCCCGTCGGTATATGAAGCGTTCAAGATGCTCGAGCAGCCGGATGAGGCATCGATTCCTGAGTACGCCGAGACTCACGGCAATATCAGGGTAGATCTCCTGTACGTTATAGATAAAGGGAATACCCCGGGCAGCCGCGACCAGTGCGGCGCTCAAGCCTATGGTGAGAGGAGGAGATGGGGCAAGGACAAGGTCGCACCGGCAGCGCAGGCACAATCCGGCGGCCGTATCAATAACGTGAAAACTCAAGTAGTCGAATACCCGCCTGAAAATCCTCTTCCCCTTGGAACGGACACGCGCATGAAAGACCTGTATTCCGTCCAAGTTGCTTTGCCATAACAGGCTGCCCCACTTCCTGGTGAGCGGTTGCGCCGCAAGAATTTCCGGATCGATGTTGTAATGAGGGGTAGTGGTCAGAACCACTATAGGGTGACCCAATCGTCGCAACTCTTGCGCCAGCTGTGTCATCAGTACCGCGGTCGACACCCCGTCAGGCGCAAAGACCAGGGATAGCAGCAATATACCGGGAAGCTCGGCCTGATTCTCAGGCACTCGTCGACACATCCGTAAGCCTTTTGCGTGAGCACGGTGGGTCAAGAACACGAAAAGGGTCCCGAATGGCGTGTTCCTCCGGCCACAAAGCCTCACTTTACTACGAGACAGTTCACGATTGCCAGCGCGGCGGCAGGGACGCCACCGCTTCTTCTTGCAGGAGTTCTCGCCTCACATTTCAGGTTGGCCCAGCGTGCGGAAGGCGACGAGGCCTTTGTAGGTTCCCCCCCTTGGGACTCGGTCTGATCGCCATGTGGTTCAGATCCGTCAGTCAGGATTGCATGCATGCCTGGTCATACATGCTTCTGAGACATTATCCACTCAGCAGCCGATCGTATATTTCCTGAATCTTGTTCGCGCTTGTTTCCGCTCGGTACGAGCGCAGAACATGCTGTCGGCCGGCTCGCCCCAGACGGCACCCCAGCTCGCGGTCTCTTGTTAGCTTGATGATCGCTTCTGCCAACGCTACGACGTCCTGCGTGGGAACCACCAACCCGGTTTCCCCATCAACAACCTCCTCGGAATTGCCGCCGGCGTCACTGACCACCAATGGGCGTTCCATCGCCATGGCTTCCAGCGGAGCGCGAGGTCCCGCTTCCGTCAGTGAAGGTTGGACGACGACGTCGAGGGATGCCATTACCTCAGGTATATCGTCACGTGGGCCAAGAAAGTCAAACACCTTGGTCAACTGTCTTTCGACGACCTGTTTTCGCAACCGCTCACAATAGGCACTGGTTCCGGGCAGCGACAGACTGCCGACGATTACGAAGCGGGCGGCGGGATTATCGGCCAGCACGCGAGCGCAGGCATCGATGAACACGTGATGACCCTTGCGTGGATCGACATTCGCAACCATGCCAATCAATGGTTGGTCGGATGCAAGCCCGAGTTGTGATCGCAGACTTGGTTCCGTGTGGTGCGGGTCGAAGCGGCACGTATCCACGCCGTTGCACACGACGTGAGTCATTTCCGGTTTCGCTCCCGCACTGACAAAAGCCCGGCGCACAACGTCGGATGTTGCAATCAACGCCCGGCTCAGTCGGTTCAGCACGCGCACGCTCACCCATCCGACCCAGGCCGGCGACAGGATGGTCAATCCATGCAGGTGAGATACGGCGGGCACACCTGCGAGCTTCGCCGCCAACCCGCCGACCCAGCACGCCTCTGAATTGACATGCACCAGGTGAATATTCTCTGATCGGATCCATTGCGCCAGGCGTACGGCCGACTTGCACAGGTCACCGGCAAAACCAAGTTGAGAAAAAGGCGAAAGCGACCGTGGAACAATCCGAATGCCGCCGTCGACGCACACTCTGGCGCACAGGTCCCGGTATTGACACATGACGCCGCTCTGAGAAGGGATAGCTGCATAGGGCACGGTTCGCGTACGGTCAAGGGTCGCCAGCAACGTACAGAGAGTCTTGTGCGGACCGCCGTCAGAAGAGTGTGCCTGAACGAATAGTACGTTTGCTCTACGTCTCAAGAGTGTCAGGGCCTCGCCAACGGACGCCTTCGAGCCCGTAGCTGCACAGGCTGAGTGAGAAGGAAAGGAACCTACCCAACGGTGATCCTAGTACGGAGGGTCGCCGCGGGCAACTGATTCCTCCACCCGTGCAGGCCGTGTCGCGGTACCAGCGACGCCCTCCGGCTTTGACGCACGTTTCGTCGTTGAAGCCAGGTTGGACGGCCTACTTTTCCCTTGAACTCCAGGTTGGTGCACGCCATGATGACTTCCCTCATCCGATCGTTGCCGAAGTGCCGAGCAAGATGGCCGAGGGGATCACACACCGTCGGAATCGAGATCATGAGCCTTGGGTGCAACGGACCTCTCCGGCCGGTTGAAAACACCGTTGATACCTTGTCATGATTAAGAATCTGGTTTTGACCCAGGCTCCGCCCACGAGCTTGCGGGCGCGCTTTGGAAGCGGCTTTCTGTTCAGTCTGGTGGCGGCCGTTTTCAATGGCGGCAGCACTTTCCTGGTCAACATCGTCGTCGCCAACCTGTTGGGGCGCCAGATATTTGGCGAATTTGCCATCGTTCAGAACACATTATTGACCCTGTCCACCGTAGCCTCGCTTGGGACCGGATTCACGGCGACCAAGTACGTTGCCGAGTTTCGTTCGGTGGACAAGCTGAAGACCGGCCGGATTGTGGGATTGTGTTCAGCTCTGTCACTGGCGATGGGCATCCTGTTTACGGTGGCTCTGCTGGCCAGTTCACCGTGGCTGGCAGCGACGGTGTTGAAAGCATCTCATCTCTCTCGGGGGCTGATGCTGACGGCCGCGGTCATTTTCTTCAACGTCAACAATTTTTATCAAACTGGGGTGCTGGCCGGGTTGGAGAGCTACCCGGCAATCGCCAAGGCCGGGGTGATTGCGGGAACTACTTATTTTGCTTTATGTGCAACGGGTGCATACTTTTGGGGCCGCGAAGGTGCGCTGGCCGGGCTGACCGTGAGCACAGGCGTGCAGTGCCTGGCGCTGCGTTTCTACTCCAGGCGCGAGTGCGCCAGGCACGGAATCGTGCCTGATTATCGCGGTATGACCAAGGAGCGCAGCGTATTTTTCAAATTCGCGTTGCCAGCCGCGCTCAGCGGTTTTTCATTCATGCCGGCGGTGTGGCTCTCCAACACCTTTCTGGCACGCCAGGCAGGAGGCTACATCCAGGTCGCTCTGTATGCTGCCGCCTCCAACCTGCGCGTCCTCGTCCTTTTCCTGCCGCAGTTGTTCAACAGTGTCGGCATGTCGCTGCTGAATAATGCCAGGGGTGTTGGCGACGCGAGGCGCTACCGGAGAATATTTTGGGGCAACCTGCTCGCCACAGCGCTTGTTACGCTCGTGGGTGCCATCGGCATCACGTTTCTCGGACCTGCTTTACTCACCTTTTTTGGGCGCGACTTTGGCGAAGGCTACCCGGTCTTGCTCGTGCTCATGGCCTCCACGCTGATCGAGGCGTTGATGCTGGCAACCTATCAGATCATCCAGAGCCAAGGCAGAATGTGGCTATCGCTGTTTGCCGTGGCGTTGCCCCGTGACGCGACGTTGGTGATCCTCGCGTATCTGCTCACGTCTGCTTACGGCGCGGTGGGCCTGGCCCTGGGTTATGCGGCCGGGTGGGGTCTGGCGTTGATGTTCACCATTATCGTGGTCATCCTGCCTGCTAAGGGAAGCGTCACGCCCCAAAAACAGATTGTGTGAGATACCCAGGATATGAAATCTGCAACTCACAATTCGGCTCCGCATGCCATGACCCTGGATCGCCAGAAGTGGGCGGAGGATCTCCACCTGTCTAATTTTGTCAATACGTATTATCAATTTCGTGACCTGCGTGGATTAGGTGATCTCAGAACGGTTCTAATCGTCGGGCCGGGCCAGGGACTGGACACGCATGTGCTCAAATGGAGAGGCTACCAGGTAACAACGTTTGACATTGACGAGCTGTTCAAGCCGGATCATCTGGGCAGTGTGCACGACATGCATGTTTTCTCGGCCAAACAGTTCGATGCCGTACTCGTTTCCCACGTCTTGGAGCATCTGCCGGTACCCTATCTCGATGCCGCTCTGCAAGAAATCGCCCGAGTAGGTCGGTACGCCTTGATATATCTGCCTGTAGCGGGCCGCCATGTACAACTGCGTCTCACGCCCGGTTTGAAGGAAATCGAATGGTCGCTGATTGTGGACATTTTTAACGTTCTCCACAGGCCAGATGGCATCACCCCTCGTTATTGCGCAAACCAGCACTTTTGGGAAGTTGGACTGCGGGGCTTCACAACCAAAGACCTTACCCGACGCATGTCCCGGTTTTTCCAAGTGTTGTCTGTCTATCGAAACCGTGACTGGATTCCAAGCCTAAACTATATCTTGCAGTCCATAGTTACCTGAGCTTTGACAACACTGTGATGTACAGAAACTGCCCGTGAAGGATCAATTGAATGCTCACTACCCTGTGGAAGAAGCGCTTTAAGCGAAACCTCCTCCAGGCAATCGGGGTTTTCGGATATGATGTCGACAAGGATTCATCGGGAACCGGATACACTTTTCAGCGGAGGGTTGTGCTCGGCGTTGATCACCTCGCCGATGTGAGGACCATCCTGGGCGACAAGGTCCACTGCGTTTTTGACGTGGGCGCACACTTCGGTCAGACGGCCCTCCAATTCGCTGATGCATTTCCGCGCGCTACGGTCTACAGCTTTGAGCCGGACGCGCACAGTTACACCAGGCTCTGCGAACTTGCGCGCGCTTGCCCTCGTATCAGACCGACGAATGCTGCCGTGGGCCAAAGAAACGGGGAGGCTACCTTCTTTGTCAACAAGTTCAGTCAAACCAATTCCTTGCTGAAAACATCGGAAGTGGCCCGGGAATACCTCATTTACGATGACCAGATGGATCTGCAAACGACAACGACTGTGAATGTACTGACGCTGGATGGCTTTTGTGCTGATCACGCCATTAGGAACGTCGATTTACTGAAAATCGACACGCAAGGCTACGAGCTCAGGGTGTTAGAAGGGGCTCAGGGGCTTTTGAGCGGGTCGGCGATCCCGCTGATCTACCTGGAAGTGTGCTTTGTGCCTTACTATGAAGATCAGCCGCTGTTCCAGCACGTGTATGAATACTTGTATGATCGCCACTACCGACTGGTGGGCTTGTACGAAAGCGGGTTTCGTACGCACTATTATCGCGTGGGTGGCAACGCACTCTTTGTACATGAGACCATAGGGCGTAGAACTGATCGACAATGGTCTGCTTGATCTGCCTTCAGGATGGGGAGTAAAGCCTTGGCCACGCTCCGGGGGAACGACAAAACGACCCAAAAGCACTGGGACGGTGTTTGGTCCAGGCCACCACGGGCCCGCCTGCCCTCCGGTTTGAATGTCGCCGTCTGGAACTTGCAGCGTTTGCTCAAGGATCACGTAAAGGCGGGGGCGCGTTTTCTGGAGATTGGGTGTGCTCCGGGGAAGATTCTGGCGTGGGTCGGCCAAGTGCTGCAGGCTGAAGTGTCGGGGCTGGATTACTCTGAGCATGGCCTGGCATTTGCTCGGCAGCTCTTCGAAGCATTGGGCATCGAAGGAGACCTGCGCTGCGAGGACGTGTTCGCCACCACCTTTAGACCCGGGAGTTTCGATGTCGTGTATAGCGCGGGCGTCATAGAGCACTTTGACGATCCCCGTGAGGTTGTCAAACGACACGTGGCGCTGCTGAAGCCCGGGGGTAAAGCGTTGATCGTGGTCCCGAACTATGGTGGCTTGTACGGGTACTTGCAGCGTCAATTTGATCCGGGGAACTTGGACATTCACAACCTGACCATCATGCGGCCGGCCGCACTGAAGGAACTTGCTCCCGGGGACCTGGTACGAATCGTTCGGGCATACCCGGCGGGCCGGCTGTCGCCCTGGCTTGTCAGTTTCGAGAAGGTCTGGCCGCGACCCATTGCCCGTGGCACTGCCTACTCGTTCAATGCCCTGGGCCTCGTTCAACCCGTGGACATTGCCGCCCTGTGCCCGATGCTCGTTCTCGAGCTGCATCGTTAGTGAATATCCAACATGCTGACCATCATATACTCGTTCAATAAAAAGGGTTACGAGGCAGAGTACTGGCAGCGGGAAATCGCGGCGGCCTCTGACGACCGATTCCGGTTTATCCCGTTCAATCACGACCCTTACCTTGATGCCCGGTTGTATGAACGGGCGCAATTGCTGGACGACCTCTACTTTGCAAAGCACCCCGGGCTCCTGCTCATGTATGCCGACCTGGAAGCTTTGAACAGGGAACACCACGCTGCGGCGATAATCGTGGACAATTGCCACGCTTATCACCCGGAGTACTTACGAGGGCTGCATGTCTACAAGGTACTGCGCGTTGCCGACGGGCCGATCAGCGCCTATGACCGCGATTTTGCGTACCTGCACGCGTACGATCTGGTTCTCTACCACAGCCCGGCTTACAGCGCCGATTTGGGGATGGCCGAAAAGCTCCGTTACTGCGGTGCCACAAATATCCATTTCTGGCCGCTGGGTGTTTTTGATGCCATGTGCGATACGAGGCAGACCCGGGAGACGATTCTTGCGGGTGAACGCGATATTGACGTGATCTTTATCGGCACCATGCACCTGGGTAAGATGCCGCTCCTGGCCCAGGTCAAGAAAGCTCTCGGGCACCGTTGTCGAATGCACGGTCTGACGAGTTGGAAGCGGAACTCTTACTTCAACCTCAAGTATCGATTTCCGGGATGGATCCGTCCGGTTGCGGGGCAGGCTTATGTACCGCTCTACCAACGTGCGAGGATCGGCTTCAACGTACACAACCGGGGAGACTTCGGTGTCGGCAATTATCGCCTGTTTGAGCTGCCGGCCAACGGCGTGATGCAGATCTCGGATGGAGGCGGGTACCTCAACGAGTTTTTCAGGATCGGGGACGAGATTATCGATTACAGAAATGCGCACGATCTGATTGATAAGCTGCGCTATTATATGGCGAACGAGATGGAACGAAAACGGATTGCGCTCAACGGTTTCCGGCGGGTGATGGGCGAGCATCGTATTCGAGATCGCCTGGCGCGGGCGGCGGAATTGATTCAGCGTGGCATGCAACAAACAGGTTCGAAATGAACCGTACTCGAACGATCCGCCTGGGTTGGCGAACCGGCGGCATGGCTTTGCTCGCGTGCGTCGCGCTGGCTGGTCTTCCCACCCTCATCACCACAGAGAATCTTCCCGTCATGGCCCCGATCTGGGCGGTCGTCGGCGGAACCGTGCTCTTCGTCTCGGTTCTGAGGTTTAGACAGCGCACGATCCCATTTTCTGAGATCGGACTGGTATATGTGGCGATCGTGGCGCTTTATGCCTTGTATCCCCTGGTGGGTTTTGTTTTAAATGGACTGGCCTACACGCCCTTCAACGACATCCGTCTCTCCAGCGCCCAACCCACGCCGACCGAGATAGGCAGAATCGGGTGGTATTATGTGGTGCACTTACTCTCCTTTATCGTGACCTACCTGTGCGTACGTGGGCGGCTGATGCGGAAGTCGGTGCGCTTTGACAGCCCCGGCCGAAATACACTTCTGGCATTAGGAACTCTCTATCTCGGCATTGAGCTGTTTCTCCTGGCGGTTGACCGAGCGTTTGACCTATCGGCTTCCACATACGCGGGCAGTTATCTGATATTTTCCCGCTTACCGCCTGGGCTTGCGCAAGTTGTTTTCCTTTTGACGGGTGCCCGGCTCACCGTGGAACTGGCGCTTCTGGCAGGGTTCTTCTGCTATTACGGGAAATACCGCCTGCTCGTTTGGACTTGGCTGGTATGGATGACCGTCGCGACATTTGTCCGTTTGGGAAGTCGCACCGAGCTGATGCTGTTGCTGGCAGCCGCCATCCTCTTGTACCATACTCTCGTCCACCCGGTACCGCTCCGCATAATGGCTGGCGGGGGACTGTTGCTGCTCGCGATGTTTGTCCTCCTGGGCATGTTGCGCACGGGTTGGCTATCCTCCGACGCAAGTGTCGTGTTGAATCCATTCGCCTACGACAGCGAGTTTGAAACTATCTTCGGGAATGCATTTCACCTGAACCAACTTAGAGCTGCCGGAACGATTGGGAGTCTGCCCCAGGGCTTTTACCTGTCTGATATTCTGATTAATATTCCCCGTCAGCTGATCCCGTTTGAAAAAAGCTTCCCCGCGGAATGGTATGTCAATACCTTCTTCCCGGTGTATGCAGCCCAGGGGGGTGGTTTGGCGTTTGGTACCATCTCGGAGTCTGTTCTGGGCTGGGGCTGGTTGGATTTGGCCGCGCGGGGTGCGGCGCTGGGCTTCTTGTTGGCCCAGGTTCACCGCTACTATGTCCGGCACCGCCCCTCGTTTTGGCTGTTTGTGTTTTACATCTGGCTGGATACGCAGATATATCAGTCTTGCCGCACTACGACGTTTTTCCCAGTGTACCTGTTTTTGTATCGCTTTTTCTGGGTAGTCGTGCTCGCGAAGTTTCTTGCCGCTGTCTTTAAGTTGATCCCGCGGGGTCAGCGGCGCACCGTGGTCGGACCAGCATTGGAATGAATTGCCAGGGCGGGCGTTCCGACGGCCGGCACGCGCAAGAGCGTGGGAAAATGGGATGTCTAGTGGGCAGGGCAGCGTGGTCAAATTGATGTTTCTCATCCCAGCATTGGACTTGGGTGGGGCGGAAAGACAAATTGTCGAACTGATCAAAGGCCTGGACAGAGTGCGCTTCGCCGTGACGTTGGCCACGTTTTACGATGGTGGGTCGCTGCGATCGGAAGTTGAGCGGCTGAGCGGCGTCAACGTCATGTCGTTGAAGAAACAGGGGTCCCGGGACGTTCTGCCCTTTCTCTGGCGGTTGTGGCGGGCTGCCAGTGAAACGCGACCGGACATCATGCACGGGTACATGGGCTTGGCCAGCAACCTGTGCCTGGTGGCAGGACGAGCCACGGGCGCCAAAGTGGTATGGAGTCTGCGGGCTTCCAATGTAGATCATTCACGGTATAGCTGGCGTTTGCTCTGGACATTCCGAGTGGGAGCGTGGCTTTCCCGCTTTGCCGACCTCATCATCGTGAACTCGCAGGCCGGAGTGAGTCATCACGTGGCCCACGGCTATGGCGCCGCACGTATGGTCGTGATTCCCAACGGGATCGACACTGAGTACTACCGGCCTGACCGGGGAGCCGGGCAACGCATGCGGCTGAGTTGGGGCATCGCCGAACACGAGACTGTTATCGGCTTGGTCGGACGCCTTGACGCCATGAAGGATCACTCGAGTTTCTTGCGCGCTGCCGCCCGGGTGGCGCCGGATTTACCCGCGGTGCGCTTTGTGTGTGTGGGCTCTGGCTCGGGAGCCTACAGAGCGGATTTACGGGCGTTGGGCGATAAGCTGGGCTTGGGGAAGCGGCTGATCTGGACCGGCGCGCTGGGCGATATGCCCGCTGTTTATAACGCGCTGGATATCCTTACCTCCTCATCCTATGGTGAAGGGTTCTCGAACGTTATCGGCGAAGCGATGGCATGTGGCGTGCCGTGCGTGGTGACGGATGTGGGCGACTCGGCGCTGATCGCGGGTGAGATCGGGATGGTCGTTCCGGCACGAGACCCCGAGGCGCTAGCCGACGCGTGGCGGCGGTGGCTTTGCCTGTCTGAAAGTGAGCGGCGCGCCCGGGGCGTGCGGGCACGCTCGCGAATCGAGCAGGAGTTCAACCTGAATGCTATGATTACGCGCACCGAAGCAGCGCTGGAAGAACTGGTGATGCCGGGACGGCAACCTTGAAGACAATGTCAACCTGTGGTTAAGCAACTATGTGTGGCCTGACCGGCTATTGGAGTTTAGAGGCGGATGAGCCGGAAGCGGTGTTAGCCGAGTCTGCCCGGCGGATGGCCGCCGCCATCGCCCATCGGGGCCCGGATGATTGGGGCGTGTGGACGGATGCCGCCACAGGTATTGCTCTAGGCTTCCGCCGTTTAGCTATCCTCGATTTGTCATCCACGGGTCATCAGCCTATGCACTCGGCGGATGGCCGCTTTGTAGTGGTCTTTAATGGCGAAATCTATAATCACCTCGAGTTGCGCGCGGAATTGTGTCAGCTAGGCCATCAATTCTTAGGACGCTCGGATACCGAGGTGATTCTGCATGGCTGCTCGGCTTGGGGACCGGAGGCGATGATTCCACGTTTGTGGGGTATGTTTGCTATCGCCTTGTGGGACCGCCAGGCGCACACATTGTTTCTGGCGCGCGACCGGCTAGGCAAAAAGCCGCTGTATTACGGCCGGTTCGGCACCGTGTTCATGTTCGGGTCAGAGCTCAAGGCCATGCGCGCTCACCCGGCTTTTGGAGCCGAGATCGACCGCGCGGCCCTAACCCTCTATGCGCGTCATGGCTACATCCCGGCGCCATACTCGATCTACCTCGGAGTCTCCAAGCTGCCGCCCGGCCATTACGCGGTTTTTGTCGCGGGCGACGCACCACGCCTACACAGCTACTGGAGTCCCCGGCAGGTCGCCGAACATGGGTTAATGCACCAGGAGTCATTGTCAGACGCCGATGCTATCGCTGAGCTGGACCTCCGGCTGCGTGATGCCGTCGCCCGACGTATGATCGCCGATGTGCCACTGGGCGCCCTCTTGTCGGGTGGCGTAGACTCGTCCGCCGTGGTGGCTCTCATGCAGGCACAGAGCACCCGTCCGGTGAAGACTTTCACGATCGGATTTCACATTCCGGACTATAACGAAGCGGAGTGGGCAAGAGCCGTGGCCAGTCACCTGGGTACCGACCACACCGAACTCCATGTGACACCAGATGAAGCGCGCGCCGTCATTACACGGTTGCCTGATCTGTATGATGAACCATTCGCCGATTCCTCGCAGATCGCGACGTTCTTAGTCTGCGAGCTTGCCCGTCAGCATGTCACTGTCAGCCTGTCCGGGGACGGCGGGGATGAACTGCTGAGCGGCTATCATCGATATCAACAGGCTGAAACCGCCTGGGCACGGTTACGTTGCGTACCCTGGCCGGCGCGCCGCCTGGCGGCGGCGGCACTGGACCACTTGCCCGCACGCTGCTCTGATGGCGCGTTGTCCTCGCTCTCCAAGTGGCTGTCTGTGAAGAACGAGGTTGAACTGTATCACGAGTTCATGTCCTTGTGGAACCAGCCTTCGGAGCTTGTGGTAAACGGTCACGAGCCTGCCATGCCTTTCCGCGACCTGTCACTGCTGGCCAGCTTTCCCGGCTTGACCGAGCGCATGATGTACCTGGATTTAATCACCTATCTGCCCGATGATCTTCTGGTCAAGCTCGACCGAGCCAGCATGGGGATCAGCCTCGAGGGGCGCTGCCCGCTGCTTGACCACCGTCTGGTGGAATGGATTTGGCGTTTACCTGGGGCACTCAAGAAGCGTGGCAGGCAAAGAAAATGGCTCCTCCGGCAATTGCTCTATCGCTATGTTCCACCCCAGTTGATTGAGCGGCCCAAGATGGGCTTTGGTGTGCCCATTGACGCATGGTTGCGTGGCCCCTTGCGCGACTGGGCAGAATCTCTGCTGGACGAGCGCCGGCTCCGGCAGGAGGGCTACCTGCACCCGGGTGCAGTCCGAAAGTCCTGGGCCGTCCATCTTGCCGGAAAGCACGATGAGCAACACCGCCTGTGGACAATATTGATGTTCCAGGCCTGGCGCGAACGCTGGCAAGCTGCCTGACGTTTGTGGACCCCTCCCTATGACCAAACAGATACGCTTTGCCTTCGGACGGAACTGGCAGAGTTTCGTCAATCGCATCGATGACCAGCGTATCGGTCTGGCCATGGATTCACTGAGGCGCGTGCTGCAGATGGAAGATTTGCAGGGCAAAACCTTCTTGGACGTTGGCTGCGGAAGCGGACTGTTTTCCCTGGCTGCTTGTCTGCTCGGCGCAGAGCGGGTGGTCTCTTTTGACTATGACGCGGACTCTGTGCAGGCCACGGTTCGCTTGCGGGAGAGCTCTGCGATCCCGGAAGGAGTCTGGTGCATTTTGAGAGGTGATGTGCTGGATAGCCGTTTTTTGTCTGCCCTGCCACCCGCCGACGTAATCTACTCCTGGGGCGTGCTCCACCACACGGGATCCATGTGGGCTGCCGTGGACAACGTAGCCCGCAGCGTCAGGTCGGGTGGCGTCTTAGCCCTCGCACTATATAACACAAATCGGTCCTCGGCTCTGTGGCGGCACATTAAACGTACTTATAATTGCATGCCCACGCCCGTGCGCTGTTTGATGGAATATGCCTATATGGGCGTTTTTGTCGTCTTTTACGCCTTCACGCTACGCAACCCGATTGCCGCCATCCGGAACTACGGGAACGTCTCTTGCCGTGGAATGAGTTTTTCCCATGACATACGCGACTGGCTGGGAGGTTTTCCGTATGAGCATGCAACACCAGGAGCGGTGCTTCACTATCTCCGGACCCGATACGGCTGCGCCTTGGAGTATCTCAGCACGGTCAATGGGCTGGGCTGCAATGAGTTTATGTTCCGATTTCCCACGAAATAGAACGCTCTCTTGATACGATATGGCTGCGGTTCTGCGCCCCGGTCGTTCAACATGATCAAAATTTGCCACCTAACCCCGAGTCTTCTCAAGGGTGATGGCCCCAGCAGCGGCATCCTGGCCCAGGTCCTTGCCGAGGACAAGGATCAGTTCCAATCGCTGGTCTGGTCCCTGTGTTCTCCCCCCCTCCAGCGTAACCCGCACAGCGAGGCCGCCCGGGCGGGAGCGAGCTACCGGAGTCTTGGGATGGGGAAGTCCTTCCTGGATGTGCGCATCCTGATCCGGCTTATGCGGCAATTACGGCGGGAGCAACCAGACATCCTCCACTGCCACCTGGTGCGCGCTAACCTGTACGGGCGGATGGCAGCCAAACTGGCGGGTGTGCCGGTCATTATCAGCACGGTCCGCAATATCGAAGAGTACATGCAGAAGCAGGATGCGATCTCACGAGCAGTGCGGCAGGTGGAACGCAGAACTGCCCGATGGGTATCCAAATACGTGGCTAACTCGGAAAATGTGCGCCGTGCGGCAATCCAATGTCTGGGCCTTGATCCAGGTCACATCGTCGCCGTCCTGAACGCGATTGATCTGGAGCCATTTCGTCGCTTGTCCGGCGAACGTCTTGCTGTTCGCGCCGAGTTGGGAATTGCACCGGACCATATCGTCGTGGGTTCAGTAGGCAGGTTACACCGGCAGAAGAACTATCCGTTCTTGATCACCGTGGCACATGCTTTGAGGGTCCATCGCGAAAATGTGCGCTTCGTCATCATCGGCGATGGCGAAGAACGTTCGACACTCGAAAGCATGGTTGCCGAACTGGGCCTGAGCGGCTTTGTGCTCTTGCCCGGCTTTCGATTTGATGTGCCGCGCATTTTGCAGGCCTTTGACATCTTTGTGTTGCCCTCGCTGTACGAAGGTTTGCCGCGATCTGTGATGGAAGCCATGGCAGGGGGTTTGCCCTGCGTGGTCACAGACGTGGGCGGGAACGCGGAAGCCGTCGTGCAGGAAGAGACCGGATTTGTATTGCCGATAGGGGATGAGGCGGGTTTCACCACGGCACTGACTCTACTCTTGCGTGACTCCGAATTATGTCGAAGAATGGGCCAGGCGGGTCAGGAACGTGCTCATAAGCTATTCGGGGCTGAACGTATGGCACGGCAGTATGCGGATTTGTACACCGGGCTCTTACAGTCTGCCAGAAGAGTGTCTTGACGAGTATGTGCGGCATATGCGGGTTCGTCGGTTCGAGCGCTTCTGAATACATCTTGCAGGCCATGTGTGCGACCATCGTCCACCGCGGACCCGATGACAGTGGGTACTTCTACGAAACGGGCCGGGTGGCATTGGGTATGCGCCGGCTCAGCATCATCGATGTGTCTGGCGGCGGGCAACCGATTTTTAGTGAGCGCCGTGATGTCGCGGTGGTGTTCAACGGTGAAATCTACAACTTTGCGCGACTGCGCGACGATCTGAGGGCCAAAGGCCATCACTTCACGACCCGGGCAGATACGGAAGTCATTGTACACGGCTACGAAGAGTATGGTCTTCAGGTTTTTGAAAAGCTTGATGGGATGTTCGGGATCGCGCTTTGGGACCGCAGGCAGCAGCGCTTGATCGTCGCCCGCGACCGAATTGGGATCAAGCCGGTTTACTACGCCTGGGTCAACGGAAGTTTCGTTTTTGCATCGGAAATCAAGCCTATCACTCTGTTCCCCGGGTTCGAAGCGCAGTTGGATCTGGTGGCCTTGGATGGGTATTTGACGTACCAGTACGTGCCCGCACCCCTCACACTCTTCAAAGGGGTCCGAAAGCTCCGACCCGGCCACTTGCTGATCATTGAGCCCGGCAAGCTGAACGCGCAGGAGCGGCCCTTCTGGCAATTTCATTTTGAACAGCCCGGTAGAACCCGTTCAGACGCACAGTGGATCGACCTATTGGAGGAGACGCTGGATGCGGCTGTGCGGAGCCATCTGGTCAGCGATGTGCCGCTGGGCGCGTTCTTGAGCGGTGGTGTGGATTCGAGTACCATCGTCGCGCTGATGGCGCGAGCCATGAACCGGCCGGTCAAGACGTTCAGCGTGGGCTTCGCCGGGAAGAATGCTAAGAACGAACTGAGTCACGCCCAGACGGTTGCCCACCATTTACACACGGACCACCACGCGCTGATGGTTACACCGGACATGGTGCGCGATCTGCCCGCGCTAATCTGGCATATGGATGAACCACTCGGGGATCCCGCGGCGCTGCCGACCTTCTTTGTCGCCAAGCTGGCCAAGGAGCGCGGGGTTACGGTCGCCCTTTCCGGGGAAGGGGCTGACGAAATGTTCGCCGGTTATACGAAATATCGGCTTGATCGCTACCTGCGCCTGTATCAGGGACTTCCAGCGCGGCTGCGCCGCACCTTACTCTCATTGCTGAGCCGACTGCCGCATTTCGAGCGACACCGGCGGCTGCTGACAAAGACGGCCTCCATCTCCACAACCGACGAACGCGTGATCGCCTGGCGAAAGGTGGGTTTTCCAGATCACTACCGCGCCCGGTTGCTCACGCGCGACCTCCAGGCCGAGGTGGATCAGCATGCCCAAGACCTGGTGCGGACGCACCTGGCCGACACCGGACATCTGACCGCCTTGCAGAAGATGCTCCAGCTGGACACCCTGTCCTGGTTGCCTGATGACCTGTTGATGAAAGTGGATCGGATGAGCATGGCTGCTTCGGTTGAAGCTCGGGTGCCGTACCTGGATAATCGTGTGGTGGGGTTGGCAGAATCCATGCCGGACAGGCTCAAGTTGCGCGGCAGAGCGACAAAGTATGCGCTCAAAGCCGTTGCACGGAAGCTCCTGCCCCCTTTCATTGTGGAACGACCCAAGCATGGCTTCGAACTGCCGCTCGACGAGTGGATTCGTGATGAGCTTGGCGTGCACTTTCGCTCACTGTTGTTGGATGGGCCCGTGGCCAACCCGCACCTCTTTGATCAGGCCTACATCAACAATATCATCACTGCGCATCGAGCATCCAAGGCTGACCACGGTGCGCGCATTTGGCTCCTGGCCAACTTGGCCCTGTGGCTGGACAGATTCGCAGTCAAAGTGTAGGACATAAGATCGCGACAGAGCGCCCAATGCCGATGGAAGTCACTATTTCGCTGGTTGCGCTTAACCAACGCACCGACCTCGAGCGGCTGTTGCCTTCGTTGACGGTGGCCGCGGGCTGCGTTCAATCTCAAATCCTTCTCGTGGATAATCGCTCTACGGACGGCACCGCCGACTTTGTCAGACGTAGCTTTCCCACGGTGCAGATTACGCAAAACCCCAAGAGGGCAGGCTACGGTGAGAATCATAACCTCAATCTGCACAAGGCTGAAGGTCGATATGTTGTCATTATGAACTCGGATATGTTGGTTGCGCGCGAGGTATTTGCGTCTCTCCGCGACTATATGGACAGTAATCCGGATATAGGGATCGTGTCTCCCAAGATTCTCAACGACGATGGTAGTATTCAGGGTCTGAACAAGCGGCTCCCCACATTGCTGGACCTGTTCCTGCGCCGCTTTGTTCCAAAGGACCTCCAGCGTTATTTCCGACACCGGATCGATTACTATGAAATGCGCGATGTGGGCTACGATCAGGTTTGTGACGTCCCCTTTCTGAGCGGCGCATTCATGTTTTGCCGTACTGACTTGCTCAAATCGCTCGGCGGCTTCGAACCAAGTTACTTTCTTTACTTTGAGGACGTGGACCTGTGCCGCAGAGTGCAGCAGACACACCGAACGGTGCATTTCCCCGACGTCTGTGTGACCCATTTCTGGGAACGTTCAACTCACAAGAGCTGGGTCTATACGTACTACTTTGTCAGGAGTGCGCTGCGCTATTTCGGTCGGTGGGGATACAAGTTGTATTGAGGCAGCGGCCCGTCCCCTCGATATGCGGTCGGGCATGTGATTCTTCCCCTTCGTCGCGCCGATCAGCCCGCCGCAGACTTGCAGCTCTAACCTTTACGCTCCTATCAACGAAGTTCCTTCGATGCGGGTGTTCGTGTCAAGCCCATGCGCTTTATGCCGCGTATGTAGCAAACCGTATCGTTGTACCCTTTCTGCCAATGCACCTTGTCGATGGAAAACCCACTTGCGTCAATCAAACCAGTGAGTTCTTGCGCGGTTGGATGCCAGACATGGTAATCTCTGAAGGCATTGACTCCTGCCATCTGCAAAATGTGTTTTATCCCGTCCTTGACCGTTCGTTCGAGCGTAGGCTTGCCACTTCGGCCTCCATGAACATATAGACCAACAATGAGTGATGCATTATTCCTGAGCACTCTATAAGCCTCGTTGAGCGCCAGTTCGGGATTTAGAAAGTGGTCAATGACCGATCTCATGTGTACGACATCAAAAGACGACGACATGAACGGGAGGAACTCGGCATCACAGCAGATGAAGTTCACAGGCTCCAGCAGAAACGGGTATGCTTTCAGGAGGTTGGGCTGTGCATTGATGTTCTTAAAAACATCCAAGTACGGATCGCAGGTAATGTATTGTTGCTTGGGCGAAAGGAAATACCTAAGGCGCCCTTGATGCCCACCGACATCGAGGCAACGGCCTACAATCGGCAAGTCCCGATAGACGTCCCGGACACCCTCGATTTCGGCCAGGTAGTCTTGTTGCTTATCCGTTCTGATAACGTCATTGGAGGATCGTTCATATTCGGTTTGACATTCGTTCCACAGTACTTGGTCAGAGGTGATCTGGTTATTGAGCAA
Source organism: uncultured Acidobacteriota bacterium (assembly GCA_963773605.1). GTDB lineage: Bacteria > Acidobacteriota > UBA6911 > UBA6911 > UBA6911 > CAVZBT01. Next base: position 233,712 of record CAVZBT010000008.1, on the reverse strand, counting down.
CCTCAAGTCATATGTCCCATTAATAACGGGGTACTTTCGTCCGTAAGGGGAAGTTAGGTTTCCCTGCTCATCGAGAGAGAGTGGCTCTTTGCTCAGGGGATCAACGATGATCGTTTGTACCCACGGCTCCAGTTTGAACATATCGTGTTTCATTGTTGTTCCCCAGCGCGCGCCGGTGTTGCTTGGCTCGGGTCCCGAAGCCAAGGTGGTGGTGTGGCGATAGTAGTATAGGCCCAGCCAAGTCGGGTTGGGCCTCAGGTTGCCTGGGTCAAGTGGATAAGCCCTTGGTGTTCAGTTGTGCAAAGGGCAGGCCCGCGGTTACGTGGATCGGCATCTGCGGGCAATGTCCAAAATGTCTTTCTCCATCGTTGCGTTCCAGAAGTTCGCCGGGCGCCACCAGATAAGGGACGCGGGTTCGTGCCGCAACCAGGCGGTTAACAGGCGAAGACATCCGCGATAGTCGCGCGAATACCACATCTGCTGCCATTGCCGTCGTGACTTCAACAGGTTAAATCGACGTGCCAGCCGTGAGGCTGCAAACCACCGGTCATACTCAGTGCGGAAGGGTTCCTGTTGAGAGAGGCGGTCAGCGTCACTCGATGTATTTTGCCGTACCGATACCAAGGCGCGGGCCAGGATGGCATTCTTGATCTGATGCGCCTCATGGTCGCGGTAGGTGACCGAGTGTGAGCGATAGCGAATCTTGACGAGAGGCTCGCGAATGGTGGAACACTGGTGTTGTTCGGTCAAGCGCAGATAAAGCGCGTAGTCCTCGCTCCGGTAAAATCTCTCGTCATACCCCCCCTGGCCGAGCACCACATCTCTGCGATACATTACGGAACTGTGGGGGAACGGGTTTACGACGCGAAGAAGTTGTTGGCGCAACGCAGCGTGGTTTTGCGGATAGAGATATTGGCGCAGGAGTGCACCCCGTTCGCTGATGAGGACGATTCCGGTCCCGATCAACGCGACATCCGTTCGGGTCTCCAGAAAGGCGACTTCCTTGGATAAGCGGCCGGGCAGCGAAATATCATCGGCATCCTGGCGCGCGATGTACCTACCACGGGCCATCTGCAAGCCCTGGTTCAGGGATCTGGTTAACCCGTGCCGTTGTTGTGTGCAGGCAACAATGCGCTCGTCGCGGTAAGATTCGATGATCCTTTGAGTGGCGTCGTCCGTGGAACCGTCATTGATGATAATGAATTCAAAATGACGAAAATCCTGGTCCAGGATGCTCTCGATGGCCTCCGGCAGGAAAGCGGCATCGTTGTGAACGCTCATGACAACGCTAACAAGGAGTTGCATTTATTCGGGTCCCCGTCGGAAGTATCCATTGAGTAAAGTGGCGGGTCCTCCACGGGTGCCGGCTCGCCATGCAGATGGTCGAGAGAGTGCAGGGGTATATTCGATCGGTGCTCGGAAAAAGCGCGGGTTGGACACAGGCGTCTTCATTTCATCGGGCTAACGTACTGATTCGGCGACGTCGAGGTTGGGTTCCGCCTCTCTGCCGGGTTTGAATGCGATGGTGTCACGAGCTCCTCGCCTTTGGTGAAACGGTAAATTGGCTGTCGGCCTTCACGTGTGAAACCGGGTAGCGGGTCCACCTTTTGGGGATGGTGTGGCGATTGGGAAAGAGGTCGCAGGCAATGATCACGTTGCCCTGCGCCTTTCGTTCAGACAGCCATGCTCCCCACCAGAAGAACGAGCTGTTCGACAGAATGTGGTGCCTGCACCGGGTCGTCAGCCAAAGGGTGTTCAACGGATCGGCGAAGCCTTCGTCCGGCGTAACGTAGTGAACCTCGCCGGGCAACTTCAGGCGACCGCGCACCGCTGCGCCCGAAGTGCAGAATACGAAGAACGACGGACGCGGGGCAATCCGTTCAAGCTCGCGGGCCGCGGCTTCATAGAATTGCAGGGGGGCCAGCCCGCCGCCTCCCGATTTGTCGACCCCCGGGATATCCTCGAAGATGCGCACGCCCACCGCCACGGAATTGCAGGCACCCATCAGGGAGGCCATACCGAGGAAAGTGGAGGATGCCGGGGCGGGAGGCATTAATTCGAGGGTGATGTCGGGATCGTAATCGGCGAAGTACTCCTCGCTCTGCCAGTACCCATCCATCCAGGTGTCGCGCTTCGGCGGACAGTCCAGCAGTTCCCGAAAGAAGTGAGGCTGCGCCTCATATAGAAGGACACCCCAGGGGCGCTTGCGAATGCCTGAGGTGAGACGCGATCCCCTCATCCAAACATGCTCGAACCAGAAGGGCAGCGAGGTGAGGACTCCGCCGGTGGCGGCGCGGATGGGCAGCCTGGCGAGAGAGAAGGTCCTCCGGTAGAGCCGATCTCTGGTGAACCCGCTGGAAGCGTCCAGCACAAGCGTCGTTCGGGTCCGGAGCGCCAGCGCCCTGCCTGCGGCGTACTGGAACAGCTGATTCCCGAGTCCGCCCTTGAGGCGAACATACACTCGTCGGTTTCCCAAGAATGCCATCCTCAAGAACCGGATTTCACATTTCGATATTGCGGGTTCGGTCCTCGTGAAGGGCGTCGGAACCAGAACATGCCGCATCCATAGCGTGCGTCGCCGAATTGGCCGGGATCTGCGTGCTCCAGATACCTGCCGTCGTCATCCACCGCCGAGAACTCGAGCAACTCGAGACCTTGAAAGTACTGCACAATGGTGCCTGGCTCGTGAATGCGACAGCTGTTGAAACAGACGCGTGCCCGCCCGACCGGAACGGCGAAATAAAGGTTGCCGCCCGGAGCGACCACGCGCGCCAGCTCGAGGCAGGCCTGGCGGGTGCCGTGCGGATTCAATGAATCCCCATAGCGGCCAAGGCCGATGTGCTCCGCCACGTGCAGACACGAGACGGAGCGCATGGACCCGCTCGCCAGCGGCAGATGGAGAAGGTCGCCGCACATTGAAAGCTGCCCGCACACCGAAACAGCGAGAGGCCGGTACTCGAGAGAAAAGACCGGCAAGACCGCACTCAGAAGATTCACGAAGACATGGTACGAAGAGGCGTCAAAGTGACTGGGCGGACCCTCGGCGAGTATGCGCCTCATGGCCCAATTGCTCATCCAGAAATAATGGTGGTCCAGGGGTGTCTTTATGGTGCGGTCGTGGAGCTGAGGACACGTGTCGACCCAACGCACCGGCTCTGCGCCCGCAAGACGCGAGTATCTGTACCAGTCACCCAGGAACCATGCCATGTTTCTGAAAGCCGAAGCGAACCGAATCGGGTCAACGAAACACGCGGCCCAGGCATACAAGGTGCGCAGCAGTCTGCCCGGTTTTGCCGCCGCTTCGATCTTACCCATCGTTTGGACAAAGCTCTCGAAAAAAATGGCTTACGCGCCCAACCCTGCGAACGGGGGATAGCGGCGCCGGATGAGGACCCCAACCGCTACCGGGTGGATCGCGCAACGCCCCAAGCCGTCTCCTCCACAGCGCGGCGCCGCTCACATTCAAGGGCATTCCCAATACGGCGCTGAGTACCTTCGGGGCGACCAGGCCGCGTACGTCGGTTTTGCTCAGCAGCGTGGTGACGGCAAAGTGACCACTCGTGAATGGCCCTGCACCGAGCACCATACCCGGGAAAAACCACGAGGCGTCGTCATAGCGCCGCGTGACGAGCCATCGGAACAGGAATCCCTGCAGGGTGTAACTCGGTATTGTGCCCGCAGCGGTTAGCAGCAATGCGGCAAGTGTCAGCCACCATGTTACATCGTGCAGCACCGAACACAGAATTAAGGTCATGGGATGCGCGGATTATCGCTCCAAGGCTGAGGAAAGTAAATGGACCGGACCGCAAGAACCGCAAGAACCTGCTTCGTTCCACGGCAAGTCCTACCTGCGACGTGAGTTGAGGAGGAGAGCGAACCGCCTGCAACGAGGCGCGAGGTCGCTGCGGAACTCGCGTGCCCCGTGCGCCGCCACTGTTTTTGATAGCTGGATAAAGACGTGTGACGGTATGCTAGGATAATCACCATCACCCATATTGGAGGATGCCTCGATAGCGAGGATCATGCGGGAGGTACCAATGCCTGATCAACCGATTGACTCCCGGCAACATGCCATGCCGGACCGCCCGGAATTCGAAGACGGGCCGACACTGCTGGACGGTGTACGATTCATTTACCACAGGCGCGTGAAGCTGTTGCTGATGTTCGTGCTGTGCTTCGGAGTCTCGGCCAGTGTCTACACCTTACGTTATCTCTCCGCAGAAAAGACTCTCAGCGGAACCGTTCAGCTCTCGTTCGAGGGTATCGAGAAGCACGAGTACCCCACAGGGCGGAAGTTCACGCTGGAAGACTTCCGAAGCCCGGATCTGCTCGCGCGTGCGATGGAGGATACCGGAATCGCGCCCGGCCAGGTCGACCTGAAGCAACTTGCGGCGCAGTTCTACATAACACCGGTCATACCGACGGAAGTCGAGGGTCGCTGGAGGATACAGGAACGCTCGGGCGCGAAGAGAGAAGAATACGTGCCGAACGAATTCAGGCTGGAGCTGGCGCTGCAGGGGCTCAGCAACGAACAGCGCATGCGGCTTTTCAGCGCGATTCTCAAGCGTTTCCAGGACCGCGTCCGGTCCGACCAGATGTCGGCGCTTGGGTTTGTCTCCACGCGGCAGACCTCCTACCGGGAGCTCGCCGGAAGCTACGATTTTTGGGACCTGCCCGCGCTGTTCCTGGAACGGCTGGAACTCCTCAGGAAAAGGCTGGCCGCCGTAATCGAGGAAACCACGAAGTACCATGACGCGCGCTACCAGCTCGAGTTCCGCGAGGTGGCGGACAGGCTCAGCATCTGGTACACGACCCGTCTCTTGGCCCTCGAAGCCTTGACCTATCACGGCGGTCTCGTCAAGAACCGCGATATCACCACGCAGCGCGTCCAGTACAGAATCGGGGACGTGGAGATCCGGATCCGGCAGAAAACCCAGGAAGCGGCCGAGGCCATCCGGCTCCTGGCTGCGCTGGAACGTCCAGGCACAGTCCTCGCGGGCCAATCCAGCAGCAGGGAGGGAGCCCCGGTCATCGACATCAACGCCCTCGACCGTCTGATCAAGGGCGATTACGTCGGCCCCGTGGTTCAGCGGATCTCGAAGCTGCAGGAGGAAGCCCAGGCCCTGGAGGTGGAGAGGGCCCGGCTTCAGAAACAGCTTGCGTGGCTTCCGAAGGCAAGCAACACCACCCTGGACAGGCTCCCGCAGGACCACAAGGACCTGGTCGAAACACTTTCGTCGGAGCTGAAGGGCATCGCCGAAAGTTACAACCGGCTACTGGATGACTACATCACTGAAACCGTTACCAGTAAAGTGACCGTCGGCCAATCGCCTGTTTTCACGCGCGGGGGGTACTCCCCGGTCCTTGTGCTCGGCGCCATCCTCCTCTTGAGCGCTTTCCTGAGCCTGCTCTACATCACCATCGAGCACCTCCTCAAGAGAGTGAAGGAGGAAGAACGCCGCTCTGAGGCGGCTGCCAGGTACGACGTTGTGGCGCGGTGAACCGGGCCCACTGCCAGGATTTCCATAAAACCATGGCGGCCGTCTGTGCGACCGAGCCACGAACCTATCGGTAATACCTACTATTGCTACAGCATGAATCCCGCGGTGCCGATAAAAAAGATGATCCGGCTTATCGCCGGCAACCGAGGCTCCGACCTGGAACGGTTGGCCGCGGCCATTGGTTCACCTTTGTCGCAAACCCTATGAATCCTCGCTCGGCGAGCCTTGCCGCGGCTCCAATCACCCTGCCCGCTCCAAGCTGTCCTGCCCATCAACCCTTGACGTGGTCGTTTTGGGACATCCCCGACAACATCCGCGGCTACCTTCGCGCCTCACCCCGATCCTCCTCCCTCCGCTGCTCGTTCCGAATCCCTTCCACTCCAGTCATGCCGACCCATCGCCGCGCACATCGTGGGATTACGCTCCTCTCGATCCCGCCCATGAACAGCTTCCGTGAGTCATTTCATGTAACCCTACGATTCCCTCCCCACAAGACTCAAAGCGAACAGGACCCTGAATGAACCCCTTCAGAAATACACACGCCCAGCCGCATCCCGTGCGCATTCCATCACCTCTCCAGCGGCCTTTCCCTCGGGCAGTCACGCCCCCCTCCGGTTCCCTCTATCGCCCCCCTCAACACCACCCTCTGCACCTTAGCCTGTCATCCACCCTCATTGTCCTGACAACAGTGACATTCCTCCTTGCGTTCCCTGCGTCCGCCTGCGCCGATACGGTTGCCCTGATCATTGGAGCCCCTTCGGGGTTGACCAATCGCCCCGGCCCACACATCACAGTCGCGGGCACTGACGTAGTGGCGTATCGCTTTAGACTTAACGAAGGCGAATACTCTGAAGAGCTGCCTGTAGACATGCCCATCCGCTTTTCCGCTGCGGTCACGATGGGCAAGCAAACGTTTGAGGTGGGGGACCCGTCGCTACAAGACTTCTTAGACGGGCGCACCGATTTTATCCCCAGTCTCACCTTTACCAACGTCAACGTTCCCACCCCGGTAGTGTTCCTGGGCAATCCCATCCGCTTACGCCTTGAGGCTGACAACGAGTTGTACATCGAAGGACGCAATATCGATGCACTATCCGTTTCCATGCACTCCGCGCCATCTTTACCTGCGGCCGTGGTCAATGAATCACTCCTTCATGGTGATGGCTCGATCACGTATCACTTGACAACGACCACACCGGAGACGGATTTTATCACGATCAAGAACAACTCCTCTGTGACCGCCTCCTTTATAATGAACCTCAATCACTCGCTGTTTCCAGGGGACATTGACGTTGTGAACGCGATTCGCGCCACGCCTGACGAGTACCCAAACGAGCCGATTCAGCGCAAGGTGTGGCGATTCATTCGAGATAACAGATATCACTGGTATCCACCTTCGGCTGATTTGTGGGAATCCTCCTCACCCGCACTTTTCTTCAATTCCATTGGTTTCGGCTATTGCGGTCACACCGCCGCACTCTACTGTCAGATCCTGACCGCCTTAGGGTATCCGACACGGTTTTGGGCCCTGGAGGGTCATGCTGTTCCCGAGGTGTTAGTCGATGGCAGATGGGAGCTGTACGATCCCGACCTTCAAGTGTACTATATGAACCATTGGGGAGAAGTCGCCGGCGTTGAGGAACTGGCACTGCAGCCCGGACTCATCACAAATCCCATTAGTCCGCTCTACGACACTGTTTACTGGGCCTATTCACAAACTGTAGCAGACATTTACGCATCGGCGAGCGACAATAGTGTTACACAATGGTACCTTGACGACACCATAAACGACTACTCTCTGAATCTGGAGATACCGCCTCAGGGCATCTTAGAGTTTCCCGCTGTCTTTGCCGCGCCTATACATACGATCGATTATACTGAGGCACCCTCTTACACGAATCTGAGGCTCACGATCCCTCGGGCATGGACGGGCACTCTGCGTACTCCCCTGGTGATTCATTCCATCGGGTACGAAGGCCCTCAAGCGCTGTCTGTCATTGGCAGGGACAGCACCGGCCATTGGCAGACAACCCCCACAGTCGCTGACTGGATCGCAGATAGCTGGGCCCCTATTACTTCGCAGTTTACGCCTTTTGGCACGAACTCCTTAGCCTTCTCAGCAAACGAGACTGCAGCAATCCGATACACGCGTGACGGAAGCCGACCGACCGCACAGTCCACGATTTACACGGGGCCAATAGATGTGTCATCGACTCCCGTCTTTAAGTATTTCGCCGTGGATTCGGCTGGAAACTATGAGGATTTCAAGTGCTATTACCCTGCGAGCGTGGGACCGTATGAGGGGGTCACCGATGTCACACTCACAATGAACCGGGCCTCTCCTCAAATGCAAGGAAAGGTCATCTCTTTCACAGCAGCAGCCTCCGGCAGCTGTGGTTCCTATCTGTACCGTTTCGTGGTGAAGAATCCCGCCCTCCCAAGGTGGACAAGTGCCCAGGCTTACAGCCGCAACCCCGTCTGGACATGGAACACCGAGGGAATAGAGACGGGGACATACGAGATCCAGGTCTGGGCGCGAAATGCCGGATCAGTCGCGGCCTACGAAGCGTACAGAAGTGTTGATTACACGATTTACGCGTCGGCCAACGATGTCATGCTTGCGACGGACAAGATATCGCCCCAGCCCCGGGGTGCGGTGATCAGCTGGACCGCAGCGGCCGCGGGCGGCTCCGGCACCTACGAGTATCGGTACTGTTACTGGGATCCCAAAACCAAGACGTGGAGCGTTGCTCAGCCTTATAGCAGCAATCCCTCCTGGAAATGGAACACGGCCGGGATCGACACGGGGACGTACGAGATCCAGGTCTGGGCGCGGAATTCCGGATCAACCGCAGCCTATGAAGCGTACAGAAGTGTTGATTATACGATTTACGCCTCAAGTCTCCCGCCGGCGAGCGGTGTCCTGCTTGCGGCGGACAAGGCGTCGCCGCAGTCCCGGGGGGCGGTGATCACGCTGACGGCGGCCGCCACGGGCGGCTCCGGCACCTACGAGTATCGGTATTGTTACTGGAATCCTAAAACCAAGACATGGAGCGTTGCTCAGCTTTACAGCAGCAATCGCTCCTGGACATGGAACACGGCAGGGATCGACACGGGGACGTACGAGATCCAGGTCTGGGCGCGGAATTCCGGATCGAGGGCGGACTACGAAGCTTACCGGAGTGTTAACTACACGATTGTGGCTCCTAGTGGTCCGCCGGCCAGCGGCGTCACGCTTGCGACGGACAAGACTTCGCCCCAGCCCCGGGGCGCGGTGATCACCTTGACGGCAGCGGCCGCGGGCGGCTCGGGCACGTACGAGTACCTGTACTGCTACTGGAATCCCAAAACCAAGACGTGGAGCATTGCTCAGCCGTACCGCAGCAATCCATCCTGGACATGGAACACGGCAGGGATCGATACGGGGACATACGAGATCCAGGTGTGGGCACGGAATTCCGGATCAACGGCAGCCTACGAAGCTTACAGGAGTATTACGTATTCTATTAACCTGCCTTGATACGTGTTCAATTTACATGGCAGGGCGACAGACCCCTTGATTCCATCAATGATGCACGGCTTGCCTTCCACGCGGCCGTTTTGGACCAGGTAGTAGTAAAGCTTGCTGGCCCTCGCGTTATGTCCGGGGGAGGGGAACGAGTGGTCTCCTCAGCAGTCTCCCGCCGCACTCAAACAGACCCACCCACGCATATGTCTTTCCCCCCCGGCCCCGTGAGTTCGAACGGCAATCCCACATGCCGAGGTGGCCCGGCTATTTTTGCAGGGCCGCATTCTCGCCGTTGAGCCGTCCGATCATCTGCTCCAGGACCGAGACTCGCGCGGCCAGCGACGATATCTCCGCATCCTTGTGCTGCAGGGCGGTCTTGTGATCATTCGCCTGGCGCACCGCGTAGAGCGTCAGCTCCTCGATCTTCTCGAGTAAGCGCATCTGGAATTCACCGAGGTTCAGCCCCTTCTCATTCACTTCCGCGGCCGGGGGGACATTGGGCAAGTGCTTCTCCCTGGAGATGAATTCAGCCAGCTTTTCCAGGGGCATGAGCCTGTAATCCGGCTCAAAGACATAGTCCGCGGGGACAATGTTTCCCCCCTGGATTCTCACATTCCCCACAACGTGCAGCGGATCGAGAGGAGTCGTTGTGCCGATTCCGACGTTGCCGCCGAAGTAGGACTTGCTGTTGCCGGAGATGTAAACGCCGTAATTGTTGGTACCGGCCGTCAGTGCCTCGGTGTAGAGGCCATATACGTTAACGGGCGTGACGTTGTATGGATTCTTAACGTACACGCCTGTAACATTCGACACCGTTGCGGATCCGACGTCCGCGGAGGCCGCTTGCACCTGGAGCCCGATGGCATCGGTGACCGTGATTCCGTTCCTGACGAGGTTCTGGGCCACGACGCCGGAGACGGTTGCGACGGACCCGGCGCCCCCTGACCCGGTCGCCACGGTGCCTCCGTAGTAGCCCTGCAGGGCCGCGAAGGCATAAATCTGCGAGTTCTTGTGGTTCCTCGTCAGGTTGGCTGCCCCGGTGTACGAAGCCCCGGATTCCAATCCAAACACATATCCGTCGAGCTGGGTCGAAAGAGGATTGTAGTAGCCATACGATGCTGTACCTCTGGATCCCAGGGGGTCGGTAAAGAGGCCTTGCACTTCCAACCTGGTTTGGAAGGCCGGGTTGGGTGCCGTCCTGCCGATCGCGACCGTCGTGTCTGCCGTGGCGCCATTCTCCCCGTTGATGCTGCCGAGGACCAGGCTGTTGCTCCGAGCTACCTTGGCCTGGTAGCCGATCGCCGTCGCATTGGTAATTCCGGCGATTCCGTTCGAGAACGCCCCAAGGAAGCTGTTGTTGCTTTCAGTCGTGTTCGACCATCCGGTCTCTTGCCCCAAAAAAACATTCCTCGATCCGCTCGTATTGAAGTTGCCGGCGCGGGTGCCGACCGCGGCGTTGTAGTTGCCTGAGTTGGTCAGGAACCCGGCATGATAGCCGAAGAATTGATTGGACACTCCCGTCGAGACGGCTGTGCCAGCGGATTCGCCGAAGAATGAATTCCAAGTTCCGCCGCCGCCGAGGCCGGCCCCGGCACTTTCGCCGAAGTATGTATTGGTGCCTATCTCGTTCGAAAGCAACGGGATTATCGACGTATCCCGCGCCTGGATGCTTCTCCCAAAGGCCGAACTGCCCGCCGTGGTTGATTTGCTGCTGCGGGTTTCACCGGGCACCAGCGTCGTCACGATGGCCGTGGGACCAATCGTATCCCTGGCTTTGGCCAAATCCTCGTAGAGCACGAACGACGACAGGGGCTTGCCCCCGACCGTGTCGGCGTCCGCCGCCTTCAACGCATATGGCACTGCGAGCAGCAGGACGCGTGGCTGCTCTTCCTGACTTTCGGCCTGTATCCCGAGCCACTGCGCTCCGCCTGTGCCGAAAACCTCCAGAGGTAAGCCCTGGTTCTCCGTCGACCCGAGGAGGACGGTATAACGCCCCTGTTCGTCCGTCTGGACCACCTGGCTTTCCCGCCACAACGGGTCCTCTCCGTCCTGGGATGCGTAAAGCGTGAAGGTAATGCCGGCGCTTCCAATGAGCGGTGCCCCGCTGGTGTCCCTCAACGTTCCATTGAAAGTGATAAGCCTGTTCATGGCGAGGCCCGAGCCGGAATTGCCGGGACTTGCTTGCCGTGCTGCCACCGCGGTCGAACTCAACAGGACTATCAGGCACAGACCCAAGAACTGACGTCTTCCGATCATTTCACTTTTCCCTTTCCCGAATCCTGGCGTTATGGTCCGCACTCTCAGCGTACCGGTGCAATCGGATCAAGCAGCGCCCCAAGAGCCTAGTGGGGGTGCAGAGGGCAGATGGGCGGCGACTCAATCCTCAAACGCATGAACAGATGCGCCGTTGAAGCCTCAAAAGGGGAACCTGCAGGCGGATTCTCAGTCTGTCATTACCTCAAGTCAAGAGGTATTGCAGGGAAACAAACCCGCACATTTCGTATGTCTCCTGATTTCGGCTACTCACCTTCACGGAGTGTCTTTTCCAGGTTCCAGCGCATCCGGATTCCGCGGGCATTGAGCTTTTCGCCGGAGTAGACCTGATCCCTGGCGACTTTGTCGAAGCTATAGAGATAGTACCTGCCCCTGGCCGGCCAGATCCTCGCGACGGATTTGAACACCGCCCTGGGGAGTGCAGCGGGGATGTCGATGACCGGCTTGTGTTTCTGCAGAAACAGGTCCTTGAACGTTCGGATGATGTAATCGAAGGAGTAGTCGGATGCATCCCTCAGAATGTAGCACTCATCAAAAAAGTCACGGTTTTCGATGCTCTCCGCCACCACATCGGCTACGTTGTTGACGGAGCAGAGAGACATGCATTGAGTTCCTCGGTTGATCCGGTAAAACGCGACCTGTCGCGGCAGATAGATGCGTTTGTTGATGTTAACCAGGGAGTCTCTTCCGTACACGGGCGTCAGCCTGAACGTCGTGAAAGGGATGTGGTGCGCGCGCCCGTAGGCAAGGATTTCCTTCTCGGCGGCAAGCTTGCTTTCCCCGTAGAAATCCTCCGGGGCCGGGTTCGTCTCCTCGTCGGGGACAACGGCGTGCGCCGTTGAGCCGTAGACCGAAACCGTGCTCAAGAAGATCAACCGCTTGACTCGTTTCGGATCGAGCGCTGCCAGGAGATTAATGGTTCCCTGGTGATTTACAGTGAAATAGTTGGTTCGGGACAGATCGGCAGCATGCTTGTGGACCAGGGCGGCACAGTGAATTAGGACGTTTGCCGCAGCGATTTCGTCAGGTAACGAGTCCGGGTCGGTGATGTCTGCCGGGAGGATCCTGCACGTCTTACCATCCCGCATGGGGTGGACCGCCGGTGCATTCTTGTCTATGCCGATGACCTGGCTTGAGCCGTCCGCCCGCAGACGGCCCGCGATTTTCGCGCCGATATAACCGTTCGCCCCGGAAATGAGGACCTTCAACATACGTCCTATCAGAACCTCTGCTACACGCTTCTATTGATGTAGTCGGCAGAGTTGCTCGTGCAAGTCGCCCGAGGATTCGGCGCAGCGAAAAACGGCTTTGAATTCCCGGTTCATTCCTATTCTCGGGAAGAAGGAAACTCAGGCCGCCCCGGCTTGCTGCGCGGCCGCATGCCAGGTGCCTTCTGAGGGGCATGCTGAGTTCTATCGAATCGGCCGATGACTCGACTACTGAAGCATTTTACATTTTATTATCAGACCCCCGGTCGACGAAACCTTATAAGCATCCGACTGAGTCCGGCCCCGACTGGAAGAATCGGGGCCAGAGCTGTTGCGACAGTCACCTGCCGCCGCGTCCGCCGCGCACGACCCGTTGCGAGCAATCGATCACTTCCTCGAACCAGGCGAGCGAGACCGAGCCCCCCTGGAGCCGTCCGCCGCATCACCCGTAGTTGAAATCGCCTTCGCCAGTACTGCTGTATAATCGGGAAGGTCCTTGCTGTTACGGACATCCGCAAATCAGGTGCCGGGGCCGGAATGCGTTTCAGGTTCGGTCTTGTTATACCGGATCCGGACGGCAACGATCCTCACGCTGTCCGTGACGCGAAAGACACAACGGCAACCCGCCCCGCGGGGTATTAAACGCGAAAAACAGTGGCAATAATAGCGTTTTAAGCCCTCTAAAGGGGGCCCAAACGAGGTCAAACCTTTCCAACCCATTTAGTTATCGTGGTCCGACCCTATGTCTATCCTGCTGTGGTTTCTGCTTCTCTCGGTGCGCCTGGACGCGTGGCGGATTGTCGGCCCAGGAGGCGGGGGTGCGCAGTTCAACCCGACAATCTGCCCGTCGGATCCCGACCGGTCCATAGTCACCAGTGATATGACCGGCGGCTACATCACCAGCGACGGTGGGAACAGCTGGCGGATGTTCAATCTCCGCGGCGTGATCGACTACGTTGTCTGGGATCCGCGGGACTCCAACCGAATCTATGCGAAGTCCATCGGCCTGTGGCAGAGCGCCGACGGTGGGAGGACGTGGCGTTTGCTCCACCCGGATACGTCCAAGGTGGCAGGGCTGGTAACCGTGGGAGATCATGCCCTGCAGCGGATTCTGACCGCAGACGGGTCGCGTGACTCGGTGGACGCTCTGGCTGTCGATCCGGCAAACTCGAAGTTGTACGCCGCACTCTCTTCTCCCACCGGTCGAGCCTTCTATGTCTCCTCAGACCGGGGCCGCCATTGGGAACGGCGCGGGGACTTGCGTTCGGGTCCGATGCAGCCGCTTGGCAATCACAGCATCAAAATCGTAGTTGATCCCAATTCGCCGGCATCGGACCGTACCATCTACGTCATCGGCGCGAACTGGGTCAGCGTGCGCGAAGGCGGCCGCTGGACTCACCACGGCGCACCCCAGGGCGTCAGCATCTTCACCGGCGTTGCCGCAGGGTTCGGATCCGGCGCCCGTAAACCCATCATTTTTGCGGTCACCGGGCGCACCTGGCGCGGCGGCGAGAACAAGCCGGCGGCGATCTACCGTACGGTTGATGGCGGCGCGACCTGGGAGAGGACCGACTCCGACCTGTTTGCCCAGGCGAAGGGCGACACTTCGCGGCTGCAACTGCGGGCGATCGCGTCCTCATTGAAACACCCGGAGGTCGCGTACGTCTCGTTCCGTGGGCTGCCGGTCGGCTCCGGGCCGGACAACCAGTTGATGGGCGTCGCCAAAACGGCCGATGCCGGACGCAGCTGGCAATTCGTCTGGCGGGACGGCGAGCGTACCCCGGCCCCGAACATCGAAGACCCCTGGCTGAACGAACGTTTCGGTCCCGGGTGGGGTGAAAATCCGTTCCAGCTCGATGTCGCGGTTGACAATCCCGACATCTGCCTCGGCACCGATTTCGGGCGCACGATGAAGACGACCGACGGCGGGAAGAACTGGAGGGGGGTATACGCCCGGCGCGCGCCGGGCGGTGGAACCGCGTCCAACGGCATCGATGTGAGCTGCTCCTATTCGGTGCACTTCGATCCCTTCTCGCAGGATCGGATTTTTGTCTCCTATACCGACATCGGGCTGATGGTGAGCGAGGACGGCGGAACCAGCTGGGCCAGCGCCACACGCCACGGCGTGCCCAGAGAATGGGTCAACAGCACTTACTGGGTCGAGTTCGATCCCGAAGCGAAGGGACGCGTCTGGGCGGCCATGAGCGGGACGCACGATCTCCCGCTTGCAAAAATGTGGCGTCCGACGAAAGGGGACGTCAGCAGGTTCCGCGGGGGAGTAATGACCAGTGAGGACGGCGGACGGACGTGGGCCCCCAGCGATACGGGGATCAACCAGTCCGCCATCACCCACGTCCTGATCGATCCCTCGAGCCCCGCCGGGAATCGAACGCTGTATGCCGCCGCACTCGGGAAAGGCATTTTCAAGTCTTCCGACAATGGACGCTCATGGAGCCAGCAGAATCGGGGCATCGAGGGCTCGCAGCCGCTCGCATGGCGGCTGACGCGGACCGTTGACGGGACCCTGTACGTCGTCCTTGTCCGCCGCAGCTGGAACGGAGAGATCGGGGACGCGAACGACGGCGCCATTTATCGTTCGACGGATGCCGCCGGAACATGGGAGAAGCTCACGCTCCCGGACGGCTGCAATGGCCCGATGGCACTGGTGGTGGATCCCAAAGATCCGAGACGGCTCGCCATATCCGCGTTCGGCCGGCAGAATCCCGAGACCGGTGATACCGGCGGCGGGATCTTCCTCTCCGTCGACGGCGGCCGCGCGTGGAAACACGTATTGTCCGAAGACCAGCACATCCACGATGTCACAGTCGACCCGCGGAACGGTGTGTACTATGCGTGTGGGTTCGAATCCAGCGCGTACCGCTCCGCGGACCGTGGAGAGACGTGGACCCGCATCCCCGGCTTCAATTTCAAGTGGGGCCGCCGCGTCGTGCCGGATCCCCGGAACCCCGGAATGATCTTCATCACCACATTCGGCGGCGGGGTCTGGCACGGCCCTGCGCAAGGGGATCCTGCGGCAGCCGAGGACATCGCGACCGATGCCTTGCGGTACCGGCGATAATCGGGCTTGGGGGAGGTTGGAGATGGGCCCGCCGCATTCGCCCGGGTGCCAGTTCCGGGGATCCGGGGAATAAGCACTCCAGCGGCGCTCCATTTGGGCGACCGGTTCCTCGACAGGGTAAACCGCGGCTAAAATCCGGGTTTGGCCTTCAAAACCCCGATCTGCACCAGGAGGCCCGTGATGTCGTAAATGCTCCGCGTGTGCACGATTCCTCCTGCGCCAAAGGTGAAGAAGAAGGCTCCGCTCAAAACGAAAATGCGGCCGGTCGCTGCCAGTCCGCAAAACTCGCCCATATGCCTGCCCTTCTGTGTCCAGGCGATGGCAACGGAGTGGCTGTCGATCACCTGGTTCTCAACCTCGAACTCAGCATCCGGGAAGGCGTCGAACCAGCTGCGATAGAGGGCTGTTATCGCGGTTCGCCCTTTCAATGGCCCGACCAGCATGCTCTCGTAGACCGCATCTTCGGAGTGTTCCGCCGCGACGGCCGCCGCGTCACGCCGCCGCCAAGCCTCAAGCCTGCGCACGAGCACCATTTCGATCTCTTGTCGTGTCATGACCCGCCCCTTGCTCCCAATTGACATACCCACAGTATAGGGAAAGGGGAGTCAGGTCCTCATTACTGATTTTCGGCGAGCAATCACCGGGAGAGCACTTTCACGGCAGCAACTTTTCCGCGATTTTGCGTGGGGGTTCCCGGTCCTCTTTGTTATCGTGGTCCAATCGGTGTCAGGCCGATTTCAAGGAGCGCAGAATGATGTGGCTGAAGGAGGTCTTTGGCGTGACCAAGCCGGTCATCGCCATGTGTCATATGCTCGCCCTGCCCGGCGACCCGGGGTACGACGCGCAAAAGGGCCTGGACTGGGTGATTGAGTGCGCCCGTCGCGACCTGAAGGCTCTGCAGGACGGCGGCGTCGACGCCGTCATGTTCTCCAATGAGGCGAGCCTCCCTTACCTCACCCGGGTGGAGCCGATTACGTATGTCACGATGGCGCGCGTGATCGGCGAACTGCGCCGGGAGATCAGCGTCCCTTACGGCGTCAACGTCCTGTGGGACCCGGCGGCGTCGATCGATCTCGCCATGGCCACAGGCGCGCGGTTCGTGCGTGAGATCTTTACCGGGGTCTACGGCTCGGATTTCGGTTTGTGGAACACCAACTGTGGCGCAGTGGCGCGGCATCAGCACGCGATCCATGCGGAGCATGTGAAGCTCCTGTTCAACATCGTGCCCGAGGCCGCCGTCTACCTCGGGCAGCGTGATGTCGCGGACATCGCCCGTTCGACCGTCTTTAACGCCAAACCCGATGCACTGTGCGTCTCGGGGCTGACCGCCGGTGTGGCCTCGCCCACGGACACGCTGCGCCGGGTAAAAGAGGCCGTGCCGGACACCGCGGTTCTGGCCAACACCGGGGTCCGGCCGGAGAATATCCGTGAGCAGCTGGCAATCGCCGATGGCGTCGTCACCGGCACCGCGTTCAAACGCGACGGATACATCTGGAACGAGGTGGATGTCCGGCGCGTGCGCGAGTTCATGGGGCTTGCCCGGCAAGCCGCTGAATGACGGCACAAGGCCTCTGCGTCGCTCTTGGAGTGCGGGTGCCTCGGCACCGCTTTCCGGGATGATATCGGATCGGTTGGCCTTGGCCAAAGGTCTGCGCCCAGGCGCCGACCACCAAGTGGCCTTGAGCCGCCGCACTTCCACGGCCACGGGCCGCAACCCCGACGTCGAGAATGTCCAGGGTACGTCCCTATATGGGCACTGCGCCAGCTGCTGATGCCGCGGGTCGGCGGCGGGACCGAACCCGTCGTTGTTCAGGGTTCAGGAACACGCCGCCTGCCGGCCGCTTCGGCTGATCGCGCTATTATGACAATTTCTCCATATCTACGACGGCTTCGGTGATTTGACCGAGGTACTTCCCGTCGCAGACTACATCGGCGGCCAGCGCCAACCGTGGCGAGGGCGGCACCCAGGCTTGCGGTATCCGGATCTGAAAGACGCCCACCGAGCGCGAGCCTGCGGGGACTTCAATGCGCAACACCTCGGGTTGGACCGTCCATTCGCCGGGGGCAACCAGTCCCACCTCCACCCGCATGGGCGCGCTGCGGTAGTTCTGGACGCGGACTTCCGCGCGCGCCGATCCTCCCGGCCTGATGAGCATTTGGTAGGGGTAGATGCTGCACCAGCTCGGATCGAGACCAAAGTTGGTGTCCGGATCCGCGATCAGTTCCTGGAAGAACTGCTCCTGGCGCCTCATTTTCTGTTCGGTGGCCAGCATCTCATCGCGCGTGACGAGAAACGGGCGCCCGTGCCCGGGGGCGATCACGTTCGGCTCGTGCTCGATGAGGTTGCGGATCGACTTCAAATGGCTGTCGCTCTCGACGTGGTTCCGGAAGATGAGGTTGTGACGCAAAACACCCTGCCCGGCATCGGGATAGGCGAAGAAGGCGTCTCCGGTGAACGCGACACGCGCCCCGTCGATCGTCGCGAAAAGGGCCATCTGGTACTCGGTGTGGCCGGGGGAGTGCGTGATTTGGAAATCGTACTCCTCCCACTTGAAGCGCTCGCCATGGCGGAATGAACGGGACACCTTGAACGGCTCGCCCAGGATGCAGCCGAGATTGTAGCCGCGCGGGTTCTCCAGGACGTCGACCATGTTCTCGTAGCACCAGATGCTGGTGCCGTAATGGCGGATCAGGTGCGGAAAACCGTTGAGGTGGTCGTCATGCATGTGGCTCGGCAGGGCCACGTCGATCGACTTCATCCCGAAGCGCGACTTGAGATCGTCGATATTGTGCTCGACGAAACGGATCCGGTCGGTGGTGGACGTCGCCCGTTCGAAATTGCCGAAGTGCGCGTTCGAAGCCGAACCGTAGTCGATGAACATCG
Organism: uncultured Acidobacteriota bacterium; assembly: GCA_963773605.1. Lineage (GTDB taxonomy): Bacteria > Acidobacteriota > UBA6911 > UBA6911 > UBA6911 > CAVZBT01. The sequence goes on along the minus strand of CAVZBT010000008.1, from coordinate 215,258 downwards.
CCTTCCCGGTCCGGCTGAGGACCGCATAAAACGAAGCGGTCGTCAGGTGGTGCGCGATCAGGTGGGGGCTGACCGCATATCCGCGAAACGCAAGGCTCGGATTGTTCCCCGTCTGGAAACGGTAATACTCCACCAGCCGGTCTACCGTGAGTTCGATCGCCTTGTCCGGGTCCGGAATCGGCCCGCCGTGCGAAGGGCAGATGAGCGCCGGTTTTTGCTCGCGCAAACGGGCCAGCGAGAAGGCGCCGAAATCGATCCCCTCGGCCCCGCCGTAATTAACCTGGGTGTCCCAGAGGTTCACGAGCTTCCCCCCCGAGTGCATCAGGTCGCCGGTGAAAGCGGTCCGTTTGCCGTCTACCTCTATGATCAGCGACACGGAGCCGAGCGTGTGGCCGGGGGTGGGCAGCACGAAGATGTCGCGGTCCTTCCAGCGGAAGGTGCCGTAGTCATGCAGCAGGGAAGCGACAGGGATGTTCTCGGTGATCGTGTTGAAGTCGTTGCGCACGTAGTAGAGGTGGAAAACGCGCCGGTTGCGCCAGAAGTTCTCCGCGTCGGCAAAGAGATGGCTCTCGTGCGCGGGGACCGCAATCGGAATCGAGCGCTCCACAGCCCGGTAATCGCCCTGGCACTGGTCGCGATGGTGGTGCGTGTGCAGTACCCAGTCGACCTGGGTGATCCCCAGCCCCTGGAGGCAGTCGAGGATCTTGCCCGAACCGAAGTCGATCAGCACGGCGCGAGTGCCGTCGCGGATGACGTAGACGTTGCAGGTGTCCTCCAGGAGGTACAGGTTTTCCGAGAGCCTCCTGATCCCGGACTCCGGGGCAAATGTAGTCTGGCGCCGTGCCTTGCGCTGTGAACTCTGCGCATGCGACAGCGCCGCCGGTGCCGTGGCCGCGGCGCCCACTGCCTGAATAAACCCCCGCCGCGAAGTTCTCTTCATGGCATGCCCTCCTTTCAGTTTTTCCTCCAAGAGGCGGCCAGCGTCCCGCGTGGGAATCTCCACCTCGATCCTATTATTGATCCTGCAGCGCTGAACGCTACTGCTTTTCGAGGCTTCCCAGTGCCAGAAACAGTCCCGGGAAAAGCCGGGAGGAAGCAGGGGATTCTATGCGAAAGTAGAGCGAAGCGCCGCTGATCCAGGCACTTCGTTTCCAATGCGGCAAAGAGCAGTGGCCCGCACGCCGCCCCGGGGCAAGCGGCGTCGAGCCGCCGCACTCCAGAGCGCTTTCGTGCGCCCGCCGGAAATGCCCGGGTCCCGGTTTCACACCTTGTCAGGGACGACGAACGGCGCGCGGTAATTTCGCGTCAGCATTCTGTCGGCCTCGGCATCACCGACGAATTTCTCCGTCTTCGGGTCGAACGTCAGGACTCGGCCGAGCCGGTACGCGACGTTGCCCAGATGAGCCAGGGCCGAGGAGAGGTGCGCGGTTTCCACCGGCCCGTTCTGGTCCGCAGTGTTGCGGCTCTTGACCGCCTTGATGAAGTTGGCGTAGTGGCTTCCGCCCGCCTTTCGTGCAGGCCCCTTCTCCTTCTTCTGGCCGAGGTAGACTTCGTAGGTGTCATACCCCTTGATCAGCATGAAGCCCTCGGTGCCGTAGAAAATGTTTCCGACGCCGACCCCATCTTCGCTGTTGGTGCACCAGTGACGGACCTCGAACTGGATGATCTTCTTCTCCTTGGGGTAGTGATAGACCGAACTCAGGACTTCGGGGGTTTCCTTGTCGTCGTCGAAGGTGAACTTGCCACCCATGGCGGTGACCTTTTCGGGCAATCCGACGTCGAGGCCCCACATGCACATGTCGGTTTCGTGGATTCCCTGGTTGCCGACATCGCCGTTGCCGTAGTCCCAGGTCCAGTGCCAGTTGTAGTGCACGAGCCTGCGTGAGAACGGCTGCATTTGCGCCGGTCCGGTCCAGAGGTCGTAGTTGAGATAGGAAGGCACCGGCTCCACAGGTTTCTTCCCGATGTCCGGGCGCCACCGGAATACGAGCCCGCGCGCCATGTAGACCCGGCCGATGACTCCCTTGCGCAGCAGGCCGACGGCTTCACGCACGGCCTCGGAACTGCGCAACTGGACGCCGTGCTGGACGATCCTCTTGTACCTGGCGGCGGCCTCCACCATCTTCCGGCCTTCGAAGATGTTGTGGGAACCGGGCTTCTCGACGTAGACGTCCTTCCCGGCCTGGCAAGCCCAGATCGTCGCGAGCGAATGCCAGTGATTGGGAGTCGCCACCGTCACGGCGTCGATGTCTTTCCGTTCGAAAACCTTCCGGAGGTCGACGGCGGTTTCGACCTTGCGGCCATATTTCTTCTCGAACTCCGCTCCCCGGCGTGCGGATACCTCGCTGTCCGGATCGCACAGCAGCACGACCTCGGCATCCGGCTGTTCCTGTATCCCCTCGATGTGGTCCGTTCCCCGACCGTTCACCCCCAGCACGGCAACCCGAACCTTGTCGCTCGCGGAAGCCTTGCCCTTGACGGCGCTGGACAGGATCGCGCCGCCGGTGGCGATGAGAAATGTCCGACGACTGTTCATACGCGGTTCCTCGTAATGATTGGGCGATTTGCGGCGCTCCACCTGGTAACGGCGCCGGCGCCATGATACACCGGAATTTTCGGGCGGAATTAGAGTTTTGGACTGGATCAACGGTTCGACGGTCTCGTTCCACCAGCACGGCGGTTGCAGGAACGCGGGAGAATCTATCGAAAGAGCCCCCGCTGCCCGCAGGGCGGCCAGGGCCAGGTGGTGATTCAGGCTGTGGTGTGGAATTCTCACTGCTTCCGGAAAGCGGCCCGAACGGAATTCAGCGGACCTTCAATGCCCCGCTCGATCGCAGATAACTCGTGCGGGCGTCAAATCGAGCCATTCGTTGGGCATACGGCTGGGATCATCGCGTCACAGTGACTCCCGAATCGGACCGCCAATCAGGAAGTCACTGTGACCGTCACCGTTTTCAGTATGAGCCTGCGACTTTGACCAGCTTGTTATAGAGCCCGAAGATCAGGATCGTAGGCACCCATTGCCCTACGAAATTGGAGACGTTCTTCTTGCCCATTGATTGCAGAACCAGCGATCCTGCAATCGCACCGACGGCCGCCCAAAGGAAGACGTCCGATGGCAGCTTCGCGGTCTGCCGCTCGATCGCGCGCGCGATCGGGCCTTCTGAGTGCTCCCGTTCGGGGTGGTACCCCGGCAGACTTTCTCGATTCCCGAACCCTGATATTCCCGTGTCAACCATGTTCCCCTCCTGGAAATTGAAATACACCCCGCGTAAGTACTGCAAGATGATGACCACTGCAGCTGATGCGATTAGTGGATGAATGACCGCGACTTGGTGTGTGTTCCCGGGCCGGGCGCCAACCCGCCGCGAGGGAATAAATCCCTTTGGGCTCTCAGGTCAAGACCGGCATCGTTGCCCTGGTCACGGGCGGCTCCCCGCGGGCGCCGTGAACGCCAACCCGGGATAGTCCCGGGCTGCCGAAGCCAGGCTCGAGTGAACTTCGCAGGCGGGGGGGAGGTTCGTTTCTGAAAAATATTCCATGTAGGTGGGCGGCTCCGGTTCTGCCAGCGCTACTGTTTCGTCGGGATACGGAACCGGTTGAATGTGGCAGGCCGGGGCCGCGAGCTGGCCGCTTGCCGCACAGACTTCCTTCTGCACGATTCCCGGAGGTTTTGCGAAACTGGAAGCCGACGGTTTGGAGAATGAGCTCTTCATGAAGCCGGTCCAGATGGGAAGCGCGACCGCCGCCCCGTATCCGTTGCGTGAAATCTGTTTCGGCGTGTCGAAACCAACCCAGACTCCGGTGATGACCTCCGGGGTGAACCCGATAAACCAGGCGTCCCTGTAGTCGTTGCTGGTTCCCGTCTTTCCCGCCACGGGCCCGCGGTACCCTGCCGACCGGATGCCGTACGCGGTCCCGCGATCGACGACATCCGAGAGCATTGACGTCATCAGAAAGGCGGTCTGCACGTCGACAGCGGTCCGGTAATTGGGCTGCGCCACAAAGATCGTACTGCCGCTCCCTGATTCGACGCGCAGAATGACCTGGGGCAGCGTCACTTTTCCACCATTCGGGAACGCCGTGTACGCGCGGACCAGATCCAACAGGCTGACTTCACCCGCCCCCAGCGGCAGCGACAGCACTTCCGGGAGTTTGTCGGTGATCCCGAACTCGTGTGCGCAACGAATGATCTGCGGGAGGCCCACACGTTGGCCGATCTGTATGGCGGCAGTGTTGACGGACTCGCGCAGCGCGCACCTCAGGGTCATGCGCCCGAATTCCTGATCGCCCGCATTCGTCGGCGTGTACATGCCCTGCGGCGTCTCGAACGTCGCCCCTCCGGCGTCGACGAGCGTTGCGGGGGTCATGCCGGCCTCGAGGGCTGCCGCGTAGACGAGCGGCTTGAACGTCGACCCGGGTTGCCGTTTTGCATCGATGGCCCGGTTGAACTTGCTTTGTTTATAGTCTCTCCCACCGACGAGAGCGTATACCTCGCCCGTACGGACGTTCATGGACAGCAGCGCACCCTGAATCCCATCCGACGCGTCGTGATTGCGCGTTGAGTCCTTGCCCCGCGAGGATGCCGCCCCGCGCTTTTTGTCGAGCCGCGCGAGCTGGCTCTCGACGGCATGCTCCGCGGCCGCCTGCATCGTGGGATCAATGGAGGTGTATACCCGCAGTCCTCCATTGAAGGTCGTCTCGTAGCCGAACCTGTCCATCAGCAACTCGCGGATGTAGTCGACGGCGTAACTTGAGTCTGCCAGGTCATCCTTTCGCGGGCGCACGTTCGGAGTCTCCCGCCCGGCTTCTTCCGCTTCCTTCGTCGTGATGTAACCGCAGCGCGTCATGGCGTCCAGCACGGCGCCGCGCCGTTGCAGGGATTTCCTGAGATCGCGCTGGGGCGAGTACTGGGTAGGGGCCCTGATAATGCCCGCCAGCAGGGCCGCTTCGCCGAGAGACAGCTCTGCGGCGTGTTTACCAAAGTACCCTTCGGAGGCGGCCTCAACACCGTAAAACCCGGACCCGAGATACACTCGGTTCGCGTAAAACCCGAGGATCTGGTTCTTGGTGTAAGCGTGCTCGAGTTTGAGCGCAAGGCAGATCTCCTGGAGTTTTCGTTTGTACGACCGTTCCCGGGTGAGGAATGCATTCCGCGCCAGTTGCTGGGTAATCGTGCTGGCCCCCTGGGTTATCCTGCGGGACTCCAGATTGGCGAGTGCCGCACGGGCCATCGCCTTCGGGTCGAAACCGGAATGTTGGTAGAAACTGCGGTCCTCGATCGAGACGATAGCCTGCAGCACCCGCGGCGCAATGTTCGAAAGGGGAACAACGGTCCGCTTCTTTTCATAGAATTCATAGATGAGGATGCCGCTTCGATCGTAGACGCGGGTGCTCTCTTTCATCTGCGGGACGGCGCCGACATCGATGCCGTTCATGCGGCTGATTGCCGCCGTGACGTACAGCACGGCCGCCGAGCCACCGGTGATGAGTGCCGCAGCGACGCAGGAGAGTACGAGCCTGCCGGGATACACGCGACGCAGGTCGGCGCAGCGGTTTTTCAGCCATATGCCCACGGCGCTTTCGCGCCATTTGGCGCGGCCGGCCCAACCGTTTTGATCGTCGACGCTCCTCCTCATCCCACCCCTCGAGAAGGATTTACGCAAGATGCGTTCCCCCGACGGTATTTATAGCGGACACATCGTTTGCTGCTGACGGGGAGGGGAATGGAAAGCGCGTTGAGCCGGACATTTTTCCCCGGTGAAAGGCTCGAGGGCAGCAGCAACCTTGATCCGGATGGGCTCAGTGAGTCTCGCTGGTCCCGCTCGACTATCTGTTTCTGTCCTCCGCCTTCGCCTCCGGTCTGAAATCGTGCGAGGTCTCTAACGGCTCGCGGTCCGCCGCCCAGGCCTCCGACCTCTGTCCCCTGCTCTCTCAGATCGACATCGGCTAAGAGAGGCCGCCGGCCTCGCGGTCTGTCCCGCCGGCGCGGAAGGTCAGCCTGCATCGCGGAGTCCTGGATCCTTCGATCTGAGCTCTGATCACCGGGGTTCCTCGACGCGGAGCGGGCCCGCCGGAACGTCCCTGAGGGTCTGGACGGCGCCGCCCGGCCACCGTATCTCGACGGAAGCGGCGCGAGGTTCTTGTCCCAGCCCGAAGTGCACGCGGGGGTCGCTGGGTATACCGTCGAGCCCGAATCCGGGTTTTAACATTCAGCAGCAGACTGTTGGTCGTGTATTGCGCCGCAGGTCCAATCCCGCCTTCAGGTAGTGCGCCCCGTGCTGCTGGGCAATTTTGGAGCTGAATTCCCACGCGTGCGGCGTTTCATGCCAGTAACCGCCTCCAGGCCCCATGTGGGTGTACGGCGTGTTCTCCTGGTGGCAAACGCTCATCCGCGGGATCAGGTTCGGGATGCTCGGGTCTTCGAACACGGTCTTGTAAAAATTGGAATTCGGAAAGCCCCCGGGCCATGACCACTCGGATGGGAACTCGGTGGCGAATTTGGACGTGTCGGGCGGGCTTGACGCGGCAGGGCCAGAGCCTACTCGATCCAGACGACCGCGCCCCTGTGCATTTCGGGAACGACCACAACCGTGCGCCCGCCCTTGTTCACGGGTTTCAGATCTTCGACCGCACCCAGGAACGGCAGCATGCGGATGCGGGCGCCGGGCTTCGCCCGGAAGGATATTGTGACGTTGCGTTCGGGCAGTTGGGTGGCGTTTTCCTTGCTTCTGAGGCCCTTGAAGTTCGCCAGGAAGACGTGGGGCGTTCCATTCACCTGAGCGATCTGCGCGGTCACGAAGGGGGACGCCGCCACATCGACATCGGGCCGGTACCCCGAGACCCGGATAAGATCGTGGATGAACTTGCTTCGCAAACTGTCGAACCGGCTGCCGGTCGCCGTTCCCTGCGCGGCGCAGGAGTCGAACTCTTCCGTGAGCTGCCGCCAATAGACTCTTTCGGGGCAGGTAGGATCGTAGATGAATCTCACCCTCGCGGTGCCTGACTCCGTTCGTTCCGGACGCTTCACGCCGAGCAGCCGGCGCACCGGGTTTTCGTTGCGTGCCTCTCCGCGTTGGTCGTAACGGCCGGTCTCCCCGGTGACGACGAGGCTCTTGCCCGCCGCGACAAACGAGCGGAGAGCCTCTGTTTCCGAGGGACTGAGGCATTTCACATCGGGCATGATCAGGACCGGGCCCGCGAAAGCGGGCAGCATTGCCGGGGTGACGACCTGGAACTCCAGGTGGGACTGCATCAGGAGCGCGACGGTACCCTTGTACGATTCAACAAACTCCGAGGCGAAATAGTTGCGCGTACTGGGCGAGAAATAGACGCCGATGGGGGCGATCGGGTGGCGCGGGGCATAGAATCGTCTTCTCGTGTTCCTTGATCCATCCGAAGGTTCTTGTTCGCGTCGGCAGGTCGTTGGACCCGGACATCACGTGGCCCCGCGCGTCCCACAGGTTTGCCCCGGACATCACCTGGGCCATGAACATGTTCGCCATCGCATCCCGCCGATCGACGCCCTTTTCCCCGTCCCAGGAATAGGTCAGCATCCAGGAAGGCTTCCCCTGCGCGAAGGAGCGGAAACTCTGGATCGCCGCGAGGTGGCCCAACCAGTCGAGCGGCGTCTTTGCGGCCGCCGTGCCGCCGCCCGCGGCGAAGTTGTACTCGTGCGCAATTGCATCCACCACCCCGTACATCTCGCTGACATCCGCCCCGACGCGGACGGCCTCCTCCTCGATTCCCGGGTAGATCTCCGCGATAGTCATGCAGCTGCGATTGACCTTCTTGACGTTCGCGTCGATTTCCCGCATGAACGCCGTCAGGGTGGCGATCCGGAAATCGACCCAGCGGCGAAACCCGGGATCCTTGAACTCACCGAGCTTGATGTCCTTGCGCGCGTCCAGTGCCGTCTCACGCCGGAACGCGGCAACGGTGTAATCGTCGAAGCTCGCCCAGGTGTCTCTCCCAACCTTCGAAATGGGTCATCCAGTATGGGATGTCAACGTACACCCCGTCGATCCCCGTCGAGGCAATCTGCCGCACGCGTCTCCATGTAAGTCCGGCGCCACTCCGGGGCGTATGGACTGATCCAGACGTCCTCATCTCCCTTGCGCGATCCAGAACGCCGAGCCCCCGCCGAACACGGCCGGTTCGCCCGTGATCTTGCGCTGCACCCAGTCGGGGTGGTCCTTCATGAGCGTGTGGGTCTTCGTGTCGGCATTGGCCGTAATGCACTCCAGTCCGGCGATGTAGACGAAAGCATAGTTGCCGGCCGCGTGCGCTTTTGCAGCAACCGCCTTGATCGCCTCGAGTTTTTCCGTGGGATCGAGAAAGCTCTCGTACCTTCCGGGGATGTCGTTGTCCGTTTCGATGCCGAAGACGTTGGTTTCCGCGGCATCCCTGACGATCTGATCCACCCGGTCGAGGCGGAGCGAATTGCCTCCGATGCGGACGAAGTGGGTCCAATTCTGGTCCCGATCGGCCGGGATCGCGACGATGGCAGACAGTAGGCACACGAAGAGGGCAAGCCGTGCTTTCATCGGGTTTCTCCTAGCCTCAGGGAGTCGGGGGGCCCAGCTCGATCACCGCCAGGCCGTACAGGTCGAGCTGGTCAAGCTCGAAAACCACGGAGTCTTGTTTCGGGGCCGCGCGTTCGGGTTTCACCGGGTGAAGATCGCCGAGCGTCCCCCCGTAACGGATCCTGCGGACCGCTTTGCCCTTAGGGAGCGCCAGCTGCACCCTCAGTCCGCGGGCCGGCGTGATGTCCCCCTGCACCGTTACGTCGTAATTCACGGCGTGAAGGAGCATCCGCGTCCCCGCCTCGTCCAGCATGGTGGTCACCTCGACGTAAGGTGCCGGGGACAGTAATTTTGTGACGCGCTTGTCCAGGGCGCTTGTGAGTGTGCCGGCGAGTTTGTCGAGAATCTGCCGGAGAGCCGGGTCGATGCGGTTGCGGGTATATCCCTCCGGGATATCCGCGAACATGTCGGCCATGGTCGGGCCGAAGGTGGTGTAGTCCCCCTTGGACTTCATCGGGATCAGGAAGCGGTTTTTCGGGATGACCAGCGGAACAAAGACGACCTGCCCCGCGCCCAGTTTCTTCGCCACCGTCGCCCGTGGGTAGGAGCCGCCCAGCGCACTCGCCAGTACCGGTTGTTTGTGGGGCAGGTTGAATTCATTCTTGAAGCCGCTCTCCCCGAGCACCAGCACCGTCCCGCCCTTCCTCGCAAATCCGATCAGTCCGTTCTGCTCTGCTGTGCTCAACAACGGGAGATAGGGCACCACGACGGCGTCGTAAGCGAGAGGCGAAGAGGACAGGAGGTCGCCGACGGTGATCATCTTGTGGGCGATCCCCCTGTCGGCAAGCACGCGGGAGGTGCTGAAGGCAAAGCTGAGTTCGTCGGCCAGGTACTGGCGGAGTGAAGCGACGACGGCCACGTTGCTATAGAGTTGCTGCCCCAGGAGCTTGTCTTCGTTCGCCGCCAGGAAGCGGTAGATCTCGGTTGCGCCCGGGGGCGTTTCGCGCTTTTCCCGGAAGATGCAGTGATTGGCTTCCGCTTCCGCGATGTTGATCTGCGCCATGGCGCTCAGGCATTTCACCGTCGGGTTGGGGAAGATCGGCGGTGTGATCTCGGTCGCATACACCACGACCGGCTTGCCGTGGGTGGCGGCCGCGAGGAACTTGAGGGCGGGGCTGTTGGTGATCTTCGTTCCCGCTTCGTCCTTGCGGGGTGCAGAGTCGAGGAATTCCTGGATCTCCGAGTAAATGAAATCGTCGTAGCCCTCGCGGCCGAGCGATTCCATGTTGCCTGCGGCGTCATAGGCAATCGGACCATAGCCGAACCCGCCGAAGACGTTGCCGGAGATCATGAAGTGCGGATTGTATTTTCGTGCGACCTCGCGCAGCCGCTTGTGGAAGGCCGCGACCGTGTCGCAGCGGAAGGTGATGTACTCCGTCCAGAACGGCTCGCCGCGTTTCTGCGGCAGGCGTACGTGCTCGTAGTCCGACGTGCCGTAGCGGGCTGTTGCGGCGTCGTGCGGGTAGTTTTTTTCGAGCCAGCGGACAAAACTCTTCAGGCAATACTTGCAGTAGCAGGTGCCCCCTGCGATCTGGGTCCAGTCGACGTACGAGCCGTCGATACCCGTCTCGGCCTGCGCCCGGATCTGCCCTTCCATCATCCGGACGTAGTAGGGGTTGTTGGGGCATCCCCAGGTTTCGAAGCCTTTGCCCGTTTTCTGGCCGTAGGGTGCGTAACGGTAAAAGGGGAAAGTGCCGTCGGGCCGAACCGTAATCCAGGTGGTCGGGTCCTCGGGCGGCTTTGGCCCGATATAGTCTTCGAAGTCGTTCCAGTTCTCGTTGTAGAACCGGAGCATGCGGAGCTGTGCTTTTGCGGGGACGGATTCACCCGTCTCCGACGTGCCGGCGAGCGACGTCGAGAGGTAGCGGAGCACGATGTAGCCCTTTTCGTGGTAGCTCGCGTTTGCGGCTTTGGCCTTCTCCATAGCCGCGTCGAACTCCTTGCGGGTGACGCTCTCGACGTTGGGTGCGCCGGACCCGAACGTGATCGTGAGGTTGTTTTTCTTCAGGAACTCGAGGTCGGGCTTCTGCCCTAGCCGCCAGCGCCCCCAGTCCGTGCTGGGCTTCCAGGACTCCTGCGCCGATGCGAAGAGGACGATGCTGAAAAGGAAAGCGAACCGGATTCGGGCCATGGTGTCCTCGTGCTGCCTGGTGGTCTGGGCGTGGTCTGTGGCTTCCCTCGCTCTGCACGGAACGTCGCCGTTCCGCGCCGGAAGCCTCTGATAATCCGCTTTTATAGCACAATATCCTCTCCTCTGGTGCGGGTGTGCTCTCCCATCGGCTCGAACAAGGTGGATCTCCGGCGTGACAATGCCCCGCAAAGGGTATGATCTTGTTTTTGAGAGGATCGCCATGATCGTTGACCATCTGCAAAATGCACCGCTTTATTTCGCGATGGGGCCCCGAATGGAAGCAGCATTTGGGGCTTTGCGTTCCGGTGAGCTGCTACGGTCAGAATCGGGACGCTACGAGCTCGTGGGCCCGGACGTGTTCGCCATCGTCCAGCATTACGAAACGAAGCCGCGCCGCCTCGGGAAGTGGGAGGCTCATCGCCGCTACGCGGATGTCCAATTCATTGTGTCGGGCGTAGAGACCATCGGACACGCGCTCGTGTCGGACATGAGAGTGATACAGGAGTACGACGACGAGAAAGACGTGGTCTTTCTCGTCGGCCAGGGGAGCTTCGCCACGCTCCGCGCCGGAATGTTCGCGGTTTTCTATCCGCATGATGCCCACATGCCGGGCCTCGCCGCCGACGCGCCGGCGCCTGTGCACAAGATCGTCGTCAAGGTGCGGGTCGACCCGGGCCCGTAACAGCCGAATAGATATCGACGAGCCTACAAGGGGGTGGAACAGGAGAGCCGGAAACGGGGCATGGCGAACGACATCGTGCTGCGCGACGAATTGACAATCATTAATGGAATCCCATAAGATCTTGAACCGTTCAGTCTGATCGAACGATTTGCCTTTAGAGGCCCTGATTGCCGCCATCCCCGACCGACAATCGTGAGCTGAAGTCCTGGAAAGAGATCGCCGGGTATCTCGGCGTCACCGTCCGGACTGCACAGCGGTACGAGCAGGAGCTCGGACTTCCGATCCGCAGGTTGCCCGGCGGGCGCGGCCGCATCTGGACCCCCGCGGCCGAAATCGATGCCTGGAAGGAAGTGCGCCTGCAGCGCAACGGGCTCGAACTGGCGAAAGAGCCCGCGGAACCTGTATCTTCCCCCTCGGACGCTTCAGGTAGACCGGCTCTCTTTTCGAAAACGCGTCGATCGTGGTGGGTATTGGCTTGCGTCGTCGTGGTCGCAGCCGCTACCGTGGGGCTTCTCCGACCTGTACCTGTTCCGGCCCGCGCACGGCTCGACCACAACACGCTCATCATCAGCGACGCATCGGGCCGGGAATTGTGGCGGCGCGCGTTCTCGGAGCGGCTCGCGTTGCCCGCAAACGCAAACGAGGATTCGGTTAACTATTTCTGGTTCGGAGATCTGGAAAACGACGGCAGGCGCGAGGTTCTCTTTAACAAGTTTTCCTTGCGGGACGACCAGGTTCAACACTCGGAGCTGCTCTGTTTTTCCAATACCGGCTCCCTCAAGTGGGCGTTCACTCCCGGGAGAGAAGTCTGGGCACCCGTCAACAAGAACCTGGCGCCCAACTATCACGCCGTAATGATGAGAGTTGCGCCGCTCGACCGGAAGTACCCGAACTGCATTGTCCTGGTCAGCCTGCACGACATGCATTTCCCCACCCAGGTGGCGCTGCTGTCTCCCGGCGGTGAACTGCTTCGCGAATACTGGCATTCGGGCTACCTATTGGGCGCTGGGGGGGCGAGTGGTCGTGGCGCCATACTCATTGCCGACCTCAACAAAGACGGCAGGGACGAAATTATCCTCGGCGGCGTCAATAACGGGAGCCAGTGTGCGACCCTGATCGTGCTGGACCCCGAGCATATGGGGGGCGCCTCCGTCGAGGAGAATCCCGCGTTCCAATTGCGCGGGTTCGAACCTGGCCGCGAGATTGCACGCCTGATGTTCCAGCGCAGTTGTCTGAATGCGGGCCAGATCAGGAACGACATTGAAAATATCCGCGTCAACTCGGGCCTTCTGTTCGTTGACACCAAAGAGCACTGGGATCCGGTGCGCGGAGACCTCGACTACGGGACATTGAACTATGTCCTGGATTCCGGCTTTCGCGTCGTCGAACTGCGCCCGGCAGACACTTATGTCAGGATGCACAATCAGCTTCACAGTCTTGGGAAGCTCGACCACGACTACAGTGACCGGGAACTCGAGCCGCTGCGCAACGTCCGCGTCCTCCGCCCCACACGCTAATCTGCTGCCATTTCTGCGCTCGAGAATCGCCACGCTACATGATCCGCGATCGGGATGGTTGGCTTGGTCCTGGCCACCGCGGGTCTGTTCGGTGTGGTTCTGCAGGGGGTCAACCACAGGCTCGGAGAAATGGGGATCAGGGTGGCGCTGGGGGCGGGCAGGAACTCTGTCGTGGTGCTCGTTCTGCGGCACGGGCTGCTCTCGGCCGGTACAGGAGCGCTGATCGGGGCCGGCGCGTCACTCGCTTCCGGCCGTTTCATCGCGAGCCTCCTCTACGGGGTGAGCCCCTACGACCCGGCCACGCTCCTGCTCGGTGTCGGCGCCGTGTTGGCGGCGGCCCTGCTGGCCAGTGTCTATCCCGCATGGAAGGCCATGCGCGTGGCGCCCGCGGACGTCCTGAGAGCCGAATAACGACACCGGCTTCACACGGGTTCGTGCGGGTCGGCGGCGACGCGTCCCCGCCGCAGTACCGTGCGGGAGAACCAATGTGGGCTGGCGCCCAGGCCGGCGGCGACCACGACGCCGATGGATAGTACCAGCGCCGCGACGAGCACGATCGCTCCCGCCACGGGCACGAGCAGGAGAATAGACCAAATCAGGCTGCCCGAGAGAAACGTCAGTACCGGCCGGCGGTTGGGGAATGCGCGCCGGCCGGCCAGCCATGCCAGGCCCGCGCCACCCCAACCGCAGCGGGAAGCCCTGCCGCGTTCCACGCGAACTGCGGGATTCTTTTATCGTCACGGACGGCGCCGACCTGGCCTCACCCGGCTGGACGCCTTGCAGGACCAAGGGGTCCGGGGCGTGAGCCTAAGCGTTAACTTAACGGTAGCTGAATCGCTTCCGCTGCCTCCTGCCATTTAGATCTCACGGCAGATGTATGCAGTTACGGCCCACGCGGTTAGACTGGATCGGCAGGCATTGGCCCAGGGCGGGGCCGGCCCGACCCCGCCCGGAAAGCGGCGTCGAGCCGCTGCCGCACCCACGCCTCACCGGTAGTGCCATGATGCGCTGTTTTCGCCGGGGGGCGCGTTCTGGGAGATCCGGGCCGCCATCTCGCGGTGCATCTCGGAGCTGCTTTTATAAGGGCTCCAGCCGTGGCGGCCGCGTTCTCCGTATTCAAAGCGCCCGGCGTAGTGGGGATTCTCCGTCCCGCGCAGGAACTCCTCCAGGTAATACACCGCCTCGTTGAGGTAGAAGTTGTCCATCCGGCCGACGAACACGTTGAGCTTCCCGGCCAGTTTCGACCCGAGTGTGTGCCAGTTTTTTTCCAGGTAGTAGCGGATGTCATACCGCTCCCTCGCCCAGTCTGCCACCTCATGATCGATCCTGCCTGTGAGCGGGTCCCAGAGCGGCTTGGGATAACCATCATCGGCAACCGGCGCGAACACGGCATTCCAGATCGCCCACTGGCCGCCCGAGCGGTACCGCGGCCCCAGGACTTCTTCTTTCAGGTTCTCCTGTTCCATCGTGAACCTGACGTTCCCGTCTGTATCCCGTTGTGCCGGGCGCGGGACTTTCACCCATTCGGTTTCGCGGAAGTAGGCATTGGGATCCGAATACAAATCGACGATCTGATATTTCCGGAAGTCGACGGGATCGGGACAGAATGACCAGCTGCCCCCGAACAGGTCCGGATGGAATACCTGCAGCGCGAGCGCAATCCAGCCCCCGGTCGATCCACCGGTCAGCACGCGCGCGTACGGTTTGCCGATCGCCCGGAACTTCTGCTCCAGGTAAGGGATGAGTTCACGAGTGATCGCATCGCCGTATGGGCCGACATTTTCGGAGTTGACGCCATAGGAGTCGTCGTAATAGGGGCAGGCGTGCTGAATGCTCACCATGAGCATTCTCGGCATATCGGGCGCGGTCCAGGCCTGGTACACGGGGTTGTTTTCGCTCGCCTGGAAGCCGCCGGGGTTGCCCATGGAAAAGTGCCCCACCGTGTATATTACGGGGTACCGAGTGTCCGGGTGCTCCTCAAAACCTTTGGGGAGGAGAACGCGCGCGCCGAGGTCCATGGGCGCGCCCCAGAATCTCGTCAACAACTCGCTCCGGATTCGGATGGTCTTTACCCAGTCGTCGTCTTTGGGCAGCTCGATGGGAGGTATTTGGCGGGCCATGACGACCGGGATAGTGCCGCTCGTGCGGGGATCGTAGGAGATCCTCTGCGGTTCGCTGAACAGATTTCCGGGAGAACGGCGCCAGTTCTGCCCTTCGCCTTGATCATTGTGGAGCTTGATCGTGTGGCCGTCGGCCCGGCGAAATGTGGTGTAGACGTTCAAGTATGCCTGGACGTAATACTCACCCGCGGCGAGTTCCTGCAGGCTGCTGACCGGGTACCCCGGCGCGCTGTCATCGAACACCGCAGCCGAACCGGGCTTCAGGTCATCCACGGTGACGCCGAAAAAAGGGGTGCCGGTCTCGTTGGGCTGGAAACGGTTGGTCCTCGAGAGCATCAGGATGATCCTCCCCGACTTCGGTTCGGGGCTGAGCGCCGGATCGAGGGACACTGAGAAGGTCGCCGCCGGCGCCGGCAACCAGGCCAGCGCACAAAAGGCGGCAAAGAGGGAAACGAATCTTCTGGTGCAGCGGCGAGCAGTCATGAACCCATTCTCCCCGGTGGCAGCGTCGCCGGCGAGGATAGCAGGCGTCTCTCCACCGGGTCTATGGGCAACTGCAGCCCGCCAGACGTCCCCAACCTTGCAGGGATTCGTGGCCTTTGTGCTCGCACCTTCTGAGCGCCGGCGCAAACGCGCCTAGGCCCAGAAACAGAACGAACCCGAGAAACCCCTGCGATGACCAATTTAGTTCACGGAGTCGTGTAGTGCTTGAACCGCGGGCAGGTCTTATGATAATTGCCCACCTTGAAGGTTTGGGAAGCAAGCACCATGACGGGGATCAGCGTGGAAGAATTGATGGCGCGCTGGCGCTGCCGGCCGATCTGCAACTGCCCGGGCCGGTACGTCATCGCGGACTGCCCGCGGCACATGCCACCCGGGGAAGTCGTCGGCGGCCGCGTGCCAGTCCTTTCCTATGAGGTCGCGACGGCGCGCGACCGCGTATTCGTCGCAGCATTCGACCAGGGCGGACTGATCTCTTATCAACGCGGGGACGGCACGTTTCTCCATACCCTCAACGAGGCCTCGGGCTTCCGCCGGAAGCTGCGCCTTCTCGGCATCGAGGCGGGCGGATGAAACCGCCGTACTCGGGCGGGCTCGAATGGCGCGCGCCCGTGAATGCGGGGAAAATCGTTGTGGTGCGGCGCCCCGGCCCCGAACCCCATGGATCTGGAGGTGTTTCATGAGGGCAGCTTTTGTTTGGGCGGGTGTTGTCCATGCTTTGCTGTTTCCCCTGCTTGCCTCCGATCGATCTCTGACACCCGTTCAGCTCCGCTGCGAGTATCTCGAGGACCCGATTGGGATCGACCCCGCAAACCCGCGCCTGAGCTGGGAGCTCGGCGCGGCCGCAGGCGCGCGCGGGGTGCGCCAGGCCGGGTATCACATCCTGGTTTCAAGCAGCAACGCGAAGATCGAAGCCAACGAAGGCGACTTGTGGGACAGCGGCCGCATGGCCTCCGACGAATCCGTGAATGTGCCGTATGCGGGGAAGGCACTCCCGTCCCGGCAGCGATGTTTCTGGAAAGTGCGGGTATGGGACCAGGACGGCGCCGTGTCGGTCTGGAGCCGTCCAGCCCATTGGACAATGGGATTGCTTCGACCGGAAGACTGGCAGGCGCACTGGATCAGCACGCCGGCAGGCACGGGGCCGGAGCAGCCGTCACCCTGGTTCCGGAAGGTGCTCTCGCTCCCGTCCCGCCCGCGCAGCGCCCTCGTCCACGTCGCCTCGATCGGCTATCACGAGCTTCACATAAACGGCCGAAGGGCAGGCGACGCGGTACTGTCCCCCTCGGTCTCCCACCTGGGCCGCCGCGTGCGCTATGTCACGTATGAGGTGGCGGATCTGCTCGGAGAAGGAAAGAACTGTGTGGCCCTGTGGCTCGGCAACGGTTGGGCGTCGCATGCAGAGTACGGGCTCGCCGACGGCGCCATGTTCCTGCTGCAGCTTGAGGCCACCCTCGCGGACGGCTCGGTCGTGACCGTGCCAAGCGACGCTTCGTGGAAGGCGCACGCGAGCCCCATCTCCGGGATAGGTCGATGGGAAGCGCGACAGTTCGGCGGTGAACGCTATGATGCCCGGATGGAGATGCCGGGGTGGAGCACCGCCTCTTTCAACGACGCCGGTTGGGAGCCCGTGCGCGTTTTCGAGCGCCGGATGCAGGCGCTCTCGGCCGAGATGATTGAACCGAACCGGCTGGTCCAGAAACTCGAGCCGGTCTCTGTGCAGCGGCGCCCGGACGGCTCGCTCCGGATCGACATGGGGAGGGCGTTCACCGGCTGGTTCGAGATGCCGCTGCGGGGCCCCGAAGGCAGGGAGATCTCGCTCGAGTTCTCCGAGCGTGAGAACGAGTCGTGCACGTACGGGCAGCGCGATGTTTATGTGTGCTCAGGCAGCGACGACGCCCCTTTCCGGAGCCGTTTCAACTATCACTCGTTCCGCTGGGTGACGGTGAGAAACCTCGAGACGGTGCCCCGGAAGCAGGATATGTCGGGGTACCTGGTTCGCAGCGGCTACCAGGTGGCGGCGGCATTTTCGTGCTCGAATGACCTGCTGAACAGGATCTACCAGATGACTGCCCGGACTTTCGAGTCGCTCTCGCTGGGCGGTTACCTGGTCGACTGCCCCCATCGCGAGCGCCTCGGCTATGGCGGCGACGCGCACGCCACCATGGAGACCGGCATGAGCCAGTTCCGCACGGCGGCGTTTTACACCAAGTGGCTGGAGGACTGGCGCGACACCCAGGAGGCCACCGGCGAGATGCCCCACACGGCGCCCCAGATGAACGGCGGCGGTGGGCCGGCCTGGGGAGGAATTTGCGTGGTTCTGCCTTGGGAGCTTTATCGCCGTTTCGGCGACCGACGCATCCTTGAGGTATCGTACCCGTCAATGCAGAAGTGGCTGGGTTTTCTCGATTCGAAGTCCGCGGACAACCTGCTCCAGCCATTTACCTCGTTTAGCACCCCGGGGAGCCCGGTCTGGAGTTTCCTGGGGGATTGGGTCCCGCCCGGCCGCGGACAGAACCCTGCCGAGCGGGTCGACGAACAGTCCACCCACTTTTTCAACAACTGTTACTGGATTCTCAACCTGCGCATCACCGCGGCCTGCGCTGACGTTCTCGGGCGCGCGGAAGATGCGCGCCGGTACCGGGCACGGGCGGCACAGGTCGCGACCGAAGCGAACAGGAAATACTTCGATCCGACAGGGAAGGCCTACGTCAACGGGGAACCGCCCTACCTGGCCTTCCCGTTGCTGCTCGGCGTGGTCCCCGCGGAGATGCGCGCGGGTGTGATGGATCGGCTCGAACGGCGCATCAGCGTGACCGACCAGGGGCACATAAACGCAGGCATGCATGGCACCTGGTTGTTGTGGCGCTATCTCAGCGGGATCGGGCGTGACGATCTGCTGGCGACCATGATGGCCCAGAAGACGTTCCCCGGCTGGGGGTATATGGTCGAGCAGGGCGCCACGACCGTCTGGGAGGAGTGGAACAGGGCAAACTCGAGGCTGCATTCGACGCTGATGGGCGCCGGACAATGGTTCACCGAAGGCCTCGCCGGCATCCGCCCCGACGACACCACGCCCGGGTATAAGCGCTTCATCCTGAACCCGGCGCTCGCGGGCGACGTGCAATGGGCTGAAGCGACATTTCACTCGTCCTATGGCGAGATCAGCAGTTCCTGGAAGCGAAATGGCGGGACCTTCTATTGGCGGTTTCGAGTCCCGCCCAACACCACTGCGACCGTGCACATGCCTGCGTCCGGCCGGGATGCGGTCAGGGAAAGGGCAGGGCGGTCGCCGGCGCCAAAGGAATCAAGTTCCTAAGCATGGAAGGAGGCAAAGCCGTCTTCGAGGTTCCCTCCGGGCTGTATGAGTTCCAGGGACGGACCCGGTAAAATATCTTGTTTTGCGAAAATGGTGCCTAAAATCGGGAATAAGCCCGGTAATTCAGAGTAATGTCGCCGTGAGTTGCTGTATACAAAGCTTTATCTCGGTCCGTCCCCGAGCCTGCCGGAGCGGTACGAGAGGAGGTAGGCTTCGCAGAAATTGTCGCGGCCGATGAGGGCCTCGGCGGCGGTTATGCGGGCCATAAGACCGGCGTCGCACGGGTCGATGATGGCGGTGTCGAGGCCGCGCCCAAGCAGCATCATCAGGAAGGCTTCGTTCAACAGCTTCCGCGCGGGGAGCCCGAAGGAGACGTTGCTCACGCCGCAGGTCGTGTGAATGTCGGGGTAGAGTGCCCGGATACGGCTTACCGCGTCGAGCAAGGCTGGGCCATGCGCGCCCCCGGTGCTCACCGGAAACACGCACGGGTCGACATAGACGTCGCCCGGCGGAATCCCTGCCGACGTGAGCCTCTCGACCAGGCGGGCAGCCGTCGCAACGCGGTCGTCCAGGCCGGACGGAGGCCCGGATTCGGACATGCAGAGGGCGACCACCTTGGTCCGGGCCTCCCGTATCAGCGGCAGCAAGGCCTGCGCAGCGTGAGTCCTCGTCCGTGATCGAGTTGATCATCGGCTGCCGGCGGCACAGAGGCAGAGCCTGGCGCAGCGCCTCGGGATCGGCGCTGTCGAGACACAGGGGCACGTCGGTCGCGTCCTGGACGACGCCGACAAGCCACTTCAGGTACTCCGGCTCTTTCCCTTCGATGCCGCCGTTGACATCGAGCATATGGGCGCCGGCTTCGACCTGTTTGCGCGCCTCCTCCCTGATCAGATCTGCGTTTCCAGCAAGCACGGCTTCCCGGATGCGTCTGCGCGTTGCGTTGATGCGCTCGCCTATCACGAGCATATGAGGCCTCCTCGGCATGAGTTCAGCGTGATCTCTGCCGAGCACCAGCTCGGCCGTGTAGACAAACTCGCCCTTCTCGAGCGCGGTTTTGAACCGGTTCGTCAAACCAGGTATCTCTCGCAGTTCCGGCAGATTCTAGCACACTCGGGGCCGCAGGTTCCCGCCGGCCCCGGATGTCCGCTCAGGGCGGATCGATCGACGGCGCCGCCTCCTGGAGCGCCGCCCACAGGGCTGAGACATGCCTGCGCTCCGTCGGTTCGGCGCCGATGCTTACCCGGAGCATCTGCCGGCCTTTCAGGTCGGATGTGGTCAGGTAGGCTCGGCCGCTCTCGTTGATGCGGCTGGCGATGTCCCGGTTGTGGCCGCCGAGGCCCGGTTCGTCGCCCCGCAATCGTGGCGGCACGTGCCGCAGGCAGACCGTCTGCAGAGGCACCGGGGCCATCAGCTGCCACTCCGGGTTGCGCGCGACCTGGTCTCGGAGCCAGCGCGCGTTGTCAAGATCGCGGCGTATGCGCGCCTGCAGTCCCTCGACCCCAACGTCCATCAGAAAGAAGAGCAGCTTGAGCGAACGGAACCGGCGCCCCAATTGGATGTGCCAGTCCCGGTAGTTCTTCACCTGCCCGTCTTGCGTGGTCTGCAGATAGCTGGGATTTGTACTCATCACCCGAACCAGGTGCTGCGGGTCACGGACGAAGTAAGCGCTGAAGTCGAAGCCGACCCCCATCCACTTGTGGGGGTTAAACACCAGACTGTCGGCTTCCTCAATGCCCTCCCACATCCAGCGGCATTCGGGAAGTACCATCGCGGTCCCCGCCATGGCCGCGTCGACGTGCAACCACATCCCGTGTCTTTTCGCCAGCGCCGCGATCCCCTTCAGCGGGTCCAGCGCCGTCGTGGCGGTGGTGCCGACGGCCGCGACGACAGCCCCGGGGCGCAGCCCCGCCGCGAGATCCGCTTGCACCGCCCGTTCCAGCAGATCGAGCCGAAGCGCATGCGCGTCGTCGGTGTCGAGGAGGCGGAGGTGCTTCCTGCCGAAACCTGCCAGGAGCGCCCCTTTCTCGATGGAGCTGTGGCTCTGGTTGGACGCATAGACTACGATGGGGGCTGCTGCGGCCTGCAGGCCGGGACCGTTCTGCGCGAAGTTGGAGACCCTTTCGCGCGCGCAGAGCAGGGCACACAGTGTTGCCGTGCTCGCCGTGTCGTGCACCACCCCGGTCCACGCCGGGGAAAGCGCCACCATCCGGCGCAACCACTCCATGACGGTCTCCTCGACTTCCGTAGCCGCCGGGCTCGTTTGCCAGCTCATCCCCTGTACCCCCAGGCCCGACGGCCACGATGTCCGCCAGGATCGAGGCGTAGCTGGTGTTGCTGGGGAAGTAGGCGAAGAACGAAGGATGATTCCAGTGGGTGATGCCGGGCAGGATCTCCGTATCCAGGGCGCGCAGCGTCTCGGCCAGCCCTCCCCCGCGTGCAGGGGGCTCCAAGGGCAGGCGTGCCCGGATCTCGCCCGGCCGCGCCTGGCTCATGACGGGGAGGCATTCCAGCCGCTCCCGGTAGCCGGCCACCCAGTCCACCAGCTCATGCCCGAGTGTGCGGAAAGTCGCAGTATCCATTTTCTTAAACCCTCGATTGGCCGGCGCTGCGGCAGAGTGCCGGGATTAACCTGTCAGGCCCGACGCCCAGAGCGATACGACACGCGCGAGTTCGTCGAGGATATCGGAGTCCCTCCGCCCGGATCGCTTCGGGAGATGGAACGAGTGATCCGCCCCTTCGATAACGTGCAGCCGGGCCTGCGCGCCGAGCCCGGCACACACGGGCCCGAGCAAATCCAGGTCCGCAAGCTTGTCGCGTGTCCCCTGCAGGAACAGCATCGGCAGGCCGATGCCCCCGAGATGCGCTCCCCGGTCCGCCGAAGGCCTCCCCGGGGCATGCAGCGGGAAGCCCAGAAAAACGAGGCCCCGCACCCCCGGCAGGGGCTCTTCCGCCGCCGCCAACGACGTCATCCGCCCACCCATCGATTTCCCTCCGGCGATGAGGGGAAGCCCGGGCGCGGCCCGGCGTGCCTCGTCGATGGCCGCGCGCACCGTTGCGATCAGGACGCGCGGCGGGTCCGGTCTGCGGCCGCCCCTCTCCATGTAGGGGAACAGGTACCGCATCGTGGCAACGCGCCGCTCGGCCAGTCCTTGCGCAACCGCAGTCATGAACGGGTGATGCATTCCCGCTCCGGCGCCGTGCGCGAACACGAAGAGGCACGCCGCGTCGTCGGGCCGGAGCCACACCATCGAAGCATCCCGCATCTGATCCTGCCCCCTTCGTCTCGCCAGACACTATCATACTGCCCCGCGGGCTGATGATTGCGTGGGCGCCTCGGGGGTCAGCATATCATCCTGACCGTTTGGACTGTCTCAACAGCGGTTTCGAATTGGCCCCGCCCCACCAACGGAGTCGCTCTGCCGGTGGCGAGTATAGTAAAATAAACCGATCTAGGAAAAACTCCTGCGCGGCGCAGCCCGCAATTGGGTGATCGATGGACGGTAACGTCGAGGAGCGGATTTTTGTGCAAGGACTCTCGTCGGCCGATTCCTGCTTTGCACTGCCCGAGCGGGCAAGTCGGGAAGAATGCACAAAAAGCCTGCACGCACTATCTTCCGACACGCTGCTTCAAGCGCTTCTCAATGCGGTTGGTGCCGACCTGCTCGTGCTCAACCAGCAGCGGCAGATCGTCTTGGCAAGCAGTGACCTGCTCAAGCGCTGGGGGGTGACCGCACCACCGCTTGGATTTCGGCCCGGCGAGGCCCTCAACTGTATCCATGCGTGGGAGAATGCTGCCGGGTGCGGTACGAGTGAGGCGTGCATGACCTGCGGCGCGGTGGTGGCAATAGTGCAGAGCATGGAGTCCGGGGCCGCGGCTGAGCGTGAGTGCCTGATGACGGTGCGCCGGCGCGAGGGGGAAGAGGCGCGCGACGGGGAGCCCGGAGCCGCCGGAAAGGGGGCGGGAAGTGCCGATCCGTTCGGACGAGACACGGGATCGTCTCACCTCGAGGCTCTGCATCATCCAGAAGCGCCGCGGGCACCGGGCGGCGTCCGACGACACGCTCCTGGCCTGGGCTGCGGCCCGGGCGTGCCCCGACGCGGTCCGGGTCCTCGATCTGGGCAGCGGCAAGGGCACGGTGGCCATGCTGCTGCTCCAGCGCCTGCCCCGCTGCAGGGTGATCGGATTGGAGGCCATGGAGGTGAGCCACGATCTCGCCGTACGCAACGCCGAGCTGAACGCCCTCGCGGACCGCTGGGAACCGCGGCTCGGCGACCTGCGCGACCCGTCCCTCCTGGCCGGCGAGCCTCCGTTCGATCTCGTCACTGGCGCGCCACCGTTCATGCCCGCCGGTAGCGGCGTCATGCCCGGCGACGCCCAGCGTGCGGCGGGTCGCTTCGAGCTCAGGGGGGGAGTCCGTGAGTACGTCAAGGCTGCGGCCAGGCACGTGGCGCCGGGTGGGAGGGTCGTGCTCCTGATGGACGGCCTCCAGCAGTCCCGGGCGCGAGCCGGTCAGGCCCTCGGGGTGTCGGGTCTCTTCCTGCGCGCCGTCGTGGCCGTGCGTCCCCGCCCGGAACGGCCCCCGATCTACTGGATCCTCGAGGCGAGCCCGGAACCTGGACCGACAACCGAGACGTCGCTCTGCATGCGGCTCGATGGCGGCAGCCCGTTCTCACCGGAGTATGAAGCCATCCGCCGGGACATGGACTGCGCCGCCGGCACGCATCCCTGACGCGCCAGCTGGCACAAGCGATGAGCGGATACGGTGGGACTCGCCAGCGCAATTGCCCGGCCGCATTCCAAGGAGCAAACCGTGGCGAAGCAGACCCCACCGTTCGAAGAGATGATCCGAATGCGGATTGTATACAGCGCACCCGGGATGGACGCCGTGAGCGTTCAGCCCAACCTCGTGTACAAGACCGTCGATGATCAGCCGCTCCACATGGACGTCTACTCTCCTCCAGGGCCGCCGCGACCGCGCCCCACCGTGATCCTCGTACACGGGGGACCAATCCCCAGGACCGGCGCCAAGAACATGGGGGTCTTCGTTTCGTACGGCGAGCTGCTCGCTGCGTCGGGATTTGTCGCGGTCTCCTTCGACCATCGCTTCCTGGCCCCCGCCCGGATCACCGATGCGGCTGCAGACGTTGCGGACCTGCTGGCTCACGTTCGTAAGTGCGCCGGCGCGCTGGGGGTGGACCCGGAGCGGCTGGCGCTCTGGGTGTTCTCTGGTGGCGGACCGTTCCTGACCGCTATGCTCCGCGAGCGGCCAACCTGGCTGCGCGCCGCAGTGGCCTATTACGCGGCCCTCGATCTGCAGCAGCCCCTGCCCGGAACCGACGGCGCGATCAGCGCCGAACTGCGCCAGACCTTCTCTGCAATCCGCGGCTTGGGCGAGGACGCCCGAAGCGCGCCGCCCATCCTCGTTGCCCGGGCAGGCCTGGACAATCCCTGGTTGAATGAGGGAATCGACCGCTTCGTCCAAACCGCGATCGCCAAAGGCGCAACTCTCGGCCTGCTGAACCACCCGGAGGGACGCCACGGCTTCGACATCCTGGACGACGACGACCGATCGAAGCAGATCATCGGTAACACACTCAAGTTTCTCCGGGACTACCTCGCCCCTTGACGTCGTCCCAAACGCCCGTTGGTCGGATCTGCGTAATCGGAAGGTTCTCTCGGCGGGTCGCTATCGCCCCCATTCTCCCTTCACCCAGACGACCTTCACTGGGTCTGGGCCTGATCCCGAACATAGGCGCCGTGTTCTTTTTGGAGCCGGAACTGGTCCCAGCGCCGCGGGTGAACGATGATGCGATAGCGCAGAGAGAGCTTGCCGGCGCGCGGGCAGAGTGTAGCCATCGAGCTGCAGCAGGCTAATAGCGGGGGAAATGCTCCGGTATCCGGGCAAAACCGCCCCAGTGTACCCGATCTTCTGCGGTGCTGCACCTGCCCAGAATCTCGAAGGGTGGGCCTTTTTTGTTTGCGCGGAAGGGGCGGCACGGCAGAGGATTGCATTCAAATGACGGCGGGAGGTCAGGATGCAGCCAGCTCCGAGCAGGTGTGCGCAATTTGCGTCGTGGTCTGTGATCGCGTTGCTCGCAGCGGGGATAACCGTCGCGCTCGCGCAGGACCCCGTTACGATCCGGCCCCGGGAGATCGACGACGTCCTCGTCAATCCCGGCATCGGGTTCATGACCTTTCAGCGCTTCAACGGCGACGAGCTGAACCAGGGGCTCGACTGGACCGAGGGATACCCGATCGTCGTACCAGCCGTTCAACGGAAGCCTCGAGAACAAGAACCACCCGATGACCTCGATCGCGTACTTCCGCGTGTACTGGAAGTTCATCGAGCCGGAGAGCGGGAAATACCGCTGGGACCTGATCGACACGGCGCTGAAGACCGCCACGATCGCGCCGGCAGACGCTGCTGCTGCGCATCGCCCCCTACGGGACAGACGCCAACAACGACGTGCCCGACTGGTATCGGAAGATGCTGGGCAAGGAGGCCGACAAACTCCCCGTCAAGAAATGGCGCACCAATCCCGAGGACCCGCGCTACGCGAGACACTTCGGCGGGATGATCCGGCAACTGGGATCGCGCTACGACGGCCACCCGGACCTGGAGGCGATCGACATGTCGATCGTCGGCGCCTGGGGCGAAGGGGAGGGCTCCGACCGGCTCACGCAGCAGACCCGCCGCGCGCTGCTGGACGGCTATCTCGACACCTTCCAGAAGACCCCCCTGCTGATGCAGCTGACCGATCGCGGAGACGAACAACTACGCCCTGTCCAGGCGCGCCGTGGGCTGGCGCGTCGACTGCCTCGGCGACATGGGCGGCTTCAGCCCCACCTGGTCGCACATGCTCGACTACTACCCGCAGAACATCATCTACTTCGGCATGCAGGACGCCTGGAAGAAAGCGCCGGTGACTCTCGAGGTCTGCTGGGTGATGCAGCACTGGAAGAACAAGGGCTGGGACGTGGACTACATCATCGACCAGTCGCTCAAGTGGCACATCTCGTCGTTCAACGCCAAGTCGTCGGCCGTGCCCGACGAGTGGTGGCCCCAGGTCAACCGCTGGCTGAAGAGGATGGGCTACCGGTTCGTGCTGCGCAAGTTCACCTATCCGGCGACCGTGCAGCCCGGGCGGAGAGCTGTCGTTCACCTCCTGGTGGGAGAACAAGGGCGTCGCGCCCTGTTACCGCGAGTTCCCGCTGGCGCTGCGCCTCAGGAACGGTTCCGCAGGCCGCCGATCCTGAGCGACCGACGGGGACATCACGACCTGGCTCCCGGGCGACAACCTGTTTGATGGCAAGGTGACGGTCCCCCAAAATCTCGCCGCGGGGGAGTATGACCTGGAACTGGCCATCCTGGACCTTGATCTTAAGATGCCCAAGGTAAAACTCGCCATCGCCGGCGTGACCGCGGACGGCTGGTATCCCCTCGGGAAGATCCGCCTGCGGTAAACAATCACCGCAGGGACGCAAAGGACACAGAGAGCGTGGAGGTTATGCGAAACCGAGCGGTGCCTAGCCACCGCCCCAAAAGCCAAAGCCAGCCGCGGAAGACTCGGAAAAACACGCGCTATTGGAGCCGCAGTGAAACAGCGCAATTTGGAGTGCGGCGGCTCGACGCCGCTTTCCCGGGCTGCGCCTCGGCGCAGCCCTTCACCGCCGGAATCGGAAAGGAATGAGGGAGGCCCGAAGCCGGGAGCACGGACCTTGCCCCCTGGTCTTCTCAGATCCGCCCGAACTTCGCCACCGCCTCCTTCAGCGACTTGAACCGCTCGATAAACGGGTAGGTCGAGTGCTCGGTGAAATCGAGTTCCTGCGCCTTCTTGAGAACCTCGGCCGCTTTTTCCCGGGGCACTACCGCCACCCCGTCCTCGTCGGCCGTCACGATGTCCTTGGGATTCACCTTCACCCCCGCACAGGTCACCGGAATATTGACGCCGGTACATCGGAAGTGGCCGATGGTTGTGCCGGGCGAGACGCCCCGGCTGAAGACGGGGAACTGCAGGCGTTGAATCTGCGGCAGGTCGCGGATAGAGGCGTCCACCACGGCCCCGGCCAGGCCGCGGTACTTCATGGTGGTGGCCATCAGGCCGCCGACCGCGCCGTAGTCCAGCCCGTCTTCGAGGACCATGACGTAGACGGACCCTTCGGGGGCGGTGTCGATGGCGTCGATCATGCCCTGGCTCGCAGCCCCGCCTTCTTTGTGCTCCTCTTTCTTCATCATGACGGTAACGGCGGGCCCGGCGAACTTGGTTTTGAAGAGCGGGCGCATATCATGCCGCATGTAGGCTTGCGTGCCGTAGAGCTGCTCCATTGCATCGGCGACCGACGCGACTTCGGTGTGCCGGAACCCCTCCATCAGCGGATCCGCGGCGGGCTGCGAGAAAATCCAGCCCCCGACAGCCAGGACGAGGGCCACCAGGGCGGCACTGAGCAGGACTTTCCTTTTCATGCGCTATCTCCGTGAGGCTTCAGACCGATTCCGTCCGGGTCGCGGCGACCGCGCTCCGGTCCGCCTGGATCTGCCTGTCCGGGTTGACCGCGAGCCAGGTGAGGGCGCCGACCACGCACAGCCCGGCGGCGACCAGAAACGACGTGGTCCAGCCGAAGTACTTGGCCAGCAGCGGTGTGAGGGAAGCGGTAATTGCCCCGCCGATCTGGTTGCCCATGTTCATGACACCGGAGACGGATCCGGCGGAACGCCCCCCGATGTCGGCCGTCACGGACCAGAACGAGCTCTGCGAAAGGTACAACGCGCCGGCGCCCCCTGCGAGAACGATGCTTGCCAGCCTGGCGTCCTGCGCCTGCGTTCCCAGCACGATGAAGACCCCCGAAAGGGCCAGCCCGACGACGGCGATGCCGCAGCGTCCAGCCCGTTTCCCGTAACGTTTCGTCATCGGTCGCTGATGATGCCCCCGAGGGGCGAACAGACGGCCATGGCCGCGAACGGGAGCATGCCGTAGTACGAGCTCGATTTGAGGTCCAGCCCGCGCACCGTGCTCAGGTACATGAAGAACCAGGTGAAGTAGATGTAGGCGACATAGCCGTAGCAGAAGTAGCTGTGCCGTCACGGCCAGGACGTCACGGTTGCCCAGTATGGCGCTCCAGGGCAGGGCGGCGGCCCGCCGGGCCGCGTCGTGACCTGCGGCAGGCCCGAGCGTATGTGCTCCGCCTCGGCTTCGCTCATCCACGGGTGACTCTCCGGGTTGTCCCGGGCGAGGAAAAACCAGACGCACCCGACGGCCAGCCCGATCGAGCGCGCTGATCCAGAACGACCACCGCCACCCGTAGTTCAGCATGATGAAGGTGATCAGCGGCGGCGTGATCCCGGCGCCCGCCCCGACTCCCGCGAAAATCAGGCCGTTGGCGATGCCGCGCTCCTGGCGAGGGGATCCAGTTGGCCACCAGCCGGTTCGATGCCGGGTAAACCACGGCCTCTCCCGACGCCGAGGAGGAAGCGGACCCCGAGCAACACGCCGAGAGTGCCCGGGACCGCCGGCACCATCGCCGTCAGAGCCGTAAACAGACCCCACCACACCGTAGCCAGCACCAGCACCCTGCGCGGCCCGAAACGGTCGGCCAGGCGGCCCCCGGGAGCCTGAAAAAGGGCGTACCCGAGCACAAACGCGCTGAATACCCAGCCCAGCCGGATGTTGTCGAGTGCAAACTCCTGGGCTATCGAGCGTCCGGCGATCGAGATATTGACGCGGTCGAGGTAAGCGACCGCGCTGAGGATGAACATCCAGAATATGAGCACCCATCGGACTCGGCCCCGGAACAGTTCCATCATCGCCTGGCCTCCCAAGCCCACAATAAAGCCTTTTTGGTCGGGATCAACAGGATTTTCCCCGGGTGCGCCGGGGCTAAAGCGCCCGGACGCGCCCCGAAAAGCAAGCTATCACCGGGGTTGGAGATAGATCCACGCGGTCAGCCAAGATCCACCGCATCGGGCTGCCGGGGCCCGCACTCGAACAGGGCTACGGGGGCTCCGGCGGGGTCCCGGATGACGCAATAGCGGCCCTGGCTTCCCATATCCTTCGGCCCCGCGATCAGCGTGCCGCCGAGTTCGCGGCAGTGTCGGAGGCTCGCGTCGAGGTCGGCGACCGTGATGTAGACGAGCCCACACCGGCGGGAGCGCAGCGTTGACGCCACGGGCGTGACAGACGCCGGCGACGGTCTTGCCGTTTGACGCGAGATTCATGCAAAAATCCTCGTACCCGCCCATGTCCAGAGCGGTTGATTGCCATCCCACCACGGCCTGGTAGAAATCCCTCACCGAGGCGGCGTCTGGGACCGTGAGGTCCGCCCATGAAATCGTGCCGGTTTCACGCTGCTCTTGTCCGCTCATGCTCTCTCCGTTCTGCCGTTCAACACCTGGCGGATTTGCGTCTTCTGCCTGTGTTGCCCGCGGTGCAATTGCGTTTTCGGGCGAACCAGATCACGAAAGCGACGGCCAAACCCGACCCGAGGAGCGCCGGGTGCCGGCTCGGGTACAACGGTTGGAGGAGGGCTCGCCGGCACGATGACGATCGGCGGAAACGTTGCGGGAGGGATGTACGACCACTCCATGTACGGCGGTCCCGGCGGAAGCAAGAGAGTCGCCGGCGGATCCAGCGAGAGTCCGGCCGGAAGCGTCGGGGTCTCCACGATGTCGAGCCGGGTGGGTTGCTCGTCGGTTACAACGGCGGTCTCGAAGATCTCCGGTGCCGGCTCTTCCGGGGAGGTGGGTTCCTTCGGCACGATCGAGATCCGGTTGCCACAGCGTGCGCGTGCCAATTCGCGCCCGTCGGTGAGCACCGCCTCTCCACGTTTCAGGACGATTTTCTTCGCGGTCCAGAACACGTCTTCCCGGAGCCGGTAGGATAGGTGGGCGGGCATGTCCTGCTGCAGCCGGACCATCCTTGTCTGGGACAGCTGAAAGGCCGCGATAGTGACCCGCAATGATGCGGTCGCGGGACACGGCCGCCACCAATTCGTCGCGGTCAATCGCGCCGCCGGGTATCACCGAGTAAGGATAGACGGCCCGCCGAGACCGAGGCCGGCTAACCGTGTCCGGTGCCGGGCTTGGAAAATCCGTCGCATGGTAGGTCCTCATATAGCGGTTCGGGACCGGCTTTTGCCAGTGCCGCGGCAGCAGCCCGACGGCCAGGATGATCCCGGCACAGAACAGGATCGGAGCGATTTGGATTCTCGTGCCTTCTCTTCTTCCTTACCCACGGACTCAAGGGTGCACCTTTCCAGAGCTCTTATCGGGGCGCGCGAGTCCCCGCTCTATCGCGCAATTCCATGCCGGCCGGAACCGGGTTTGGAATGATGAGAGTGCGCGGCGGTCTGATCGATACGCGCGCGGCTGTAGTTATCGGGGAGGCGCGCCTGGTCCACGACCAACGCGTGGGTCGCCTTCAGGTCCGGGTGGTTGAGCTCCATGCCATCCTTCCAGTCGAACCCGGAAGCGAAATTTTCTCCCGGCCAGTGCAACCTCGTGACCCCGAGATTGCTGGCGGCCACGCCGCAGCTTCTCGATGTCCCAGAGGGGACTTCCCGTTTCGCAATTTCCGCCACAGATGCCGTGGCCCGCCGTTTCGCGGCGTTGCCGAACCGGTGCGCGATCCCGGGGCAAACCAAGGCAGCAAAACGGGGCTGCGGGTTTTCTTTTCGTAGCGGTGCCGAGCTTAGCAGCATCGCGTGCGTGGACAAAGCAAATCCGATATCCTTCGTGGCAACCGACCAGAGGCCAGACGGCGCCGCCCAATTCATCGGGGCCGGATCCGGCGGCGCCTTGACCTCGGTAAGCTCGCCTCCACCGCGCGGCATCCCTCAAATCAGTGGCCTGAGGCGTTCGAGCGGCTATGATAGCGCTCGATTTTCGGCAAACCCGACGGCGAAAAACAACCCATCCCGGGCCAATGCGCGCGGACGCGGTTACAGGATCAGGAGCTAGAATGCCCAGGCGCACTGATATTCACAAAGTAATGATCATCGGTTCCGGCCCCATCGTCATCGGCCAGGCTTGCGAATTCGACTACTCGGGAACGCAGGCGTGCAAGGCGTTGCGATCGCTGGGGTACGAGATCCTGCTGGTGAACTCGAACCCGGCGACCATCATGACCGATCCCGAGATGGCCGACGCGACCTACATCGAGCCGCTGCTGCCGGACGTGCTCGCCCGGATCATCGAGAAGGAGCGTCCCGACGCCCTGCTGCCGAACCTGGGCGGTCAGACGGGGCTCAACCTTTCTTCGCAGCTTGCGCGGTCTGGCGTCCTGGCCCGGTACGGTGTCCAGGTGATCGGCGTCAACGTCGACGCCATCGAGAGAGGCGAGGACCGGATCGTCTTCAAGCAGACGATGGAACGGCTCGGGATCGACATGCCCCGGAGCGAGGCGGTCTATTCGGTCGAGGAAGCGGAGGCGGCGGCCGATCGGCTCGGGTACCCCGTCGTGATCCGCCCGGCCTACACGCTGGGCGGCACCGGGGGCGGGCTCGTCTACAACGCCGAGGAACTTCGCACCATCGCGGCGCGCGGGCTGGCGGCGAGCCTCGTGCGCCAGATCCTGGTCGAGGAGTCCGTGCTGGGATGGGAGGAGCTGGAACTCGAGGTTGTCAGGGACGCGAAGAACCAGAAGATCACCGTCTGTTTCATCGAGAACATCGACGCCATGGGCGTGCACACCGGTGATTCCTTCTGCGCCGCCCCGATGCTGACGATCGCGCCGGAGCTGCAGAAGCGCCTGCAGAAACACTCCTACGACATCGTCGATGCGATCCAGGTGATCGGCGGGACGAACATCCAGTTCGCGCACGACCCGAAGACCGGCCGCGTGGTCGTGATCGAGATCAATCCGCGGACGTCGCGTTCGTCCGCGCTGGCGTCGAAGGCGACCGGCTTTCCCATCGCGTTCGTCTCCTCGCTGCTCGCCGGCGGCCTGACGCTGGACGAGATTCCCTACTGGCGCGACGGGACGCTCGAAAAGTACTCGCCTTCGGGCGATTACGTGGTCATCAAGTTCGCCCGCTGGGCGTTTGAGAAGTTCGAAGGGGTGGAAGACAAGCTTGGCACCCAGATGCGCGCGGTCGGCGAAGTGATGAGCATCGGACGCAACTACAAGGAGGCGTTCCAAAAGGCCATCCGTTCGCTCGAGATCGGCAGGTACGGCCTGGGATTCGCCAGGGATTTCAACCAGCTTCCCCTCGAGGAGCTGCTCAGGATGCTCTGGACCCCGTCGAGCGAGAGGCAGTTCCTGATGTACGAGGCGCTGCGTAAGGGAGCCGCCGTCGACGAGCTGTACAGGATCACCCACATCAAGCCGTGGTTCATCGAGCAGATGAAGGAGCTCGTCGAACTCGAGGAGCAGATCCTCAAGTGCCGCGGAGGAGAGCTGCCGGACGCGCTGCTGGCCCAGGCCAAGCGGGACGGTTTTGCCGACCGGTACCTGGCGGGGCTTCTCAAGGTTCCCGAGGTACAGATCCGTGAGCGCCGCATCGGGCTCGGGGTGCGCGAGGCCTGGGAACCCGTGAGGGTCAGCGGGGTCGAGGACGCGTCCTATTACTATTCGACCTACAACGCTCCGGACCGGGTCCAGGTCAGCTCGAAACGAAAGATCATGGTGCTCGGCGGCGGGCCCAACCGCATCGGCCAGGGGATCGAGTTCGACTACTGCTGTGTCCACGCCGCGCTCGCCCTGCGCGAAGCCGGGTTCGAGTCGATCATGGTCAACTGCAATCCCGAGACCGTGTCGACGGACTACGACACTTCCAACAAACTGTATTTCGAGCCGTTGACGGTCGAGGACGTGCTCAGCATCTATGAAAAAGAGCGGCCCGAGGGGGTAATTGTCCAGTTCGGGGGGCAGACTCCGCTCAATATCGCGCGGGAACTGCACGAGGCCGGCGTTCCCATCCTCGGCACCACGCCCGACACGATAGACCTGGCGGAGGACCGCGACCGTTTCCGGCACGTTATGCAGCGGCTCGGCATTCCCGAGCCGGAGTCGGGCATGGCCAGCACCCTGGAGGAAGCACTGGCGGTTGCGGCGCGCATCGGGTATCCCGCTGATGGTGCGCCCGTCGTACGTTCTCGGAGGGCGCGCCATGAAGATCGTCCTGGACGAACGCATGCTGCGCCAGTACATCCAGGCGGCGGTGGACGTTTCGCCTGAGCGGCCGATCCTGATCGACAAGTTCCTGGACCACGCAATCGAGGCCGAGGCCGACGCGATCGCAGACGGGACCGACGCCTTCGTTCCGGCGGTCATGGAGCACGTCGAGTACGCCGGGATCCATTCCGGCGATTCGGCCTGCGTCATTCCTCCCGTGGCGATTCCTGCGGCTCACATCGAGACGATCGAAGCGTACACGAAAAAGATCGCCATCGAACTGAAGGTGGTGGGGCTTGATGAACATCCAGTACGCGATTTCCAACGGCACCGTCTTCGTGCTGGAGGCCAACCCGCGCGCGTCCCGCACCGTCCCCCTCGTTTCGAAAGTGTGCGGCATAGCGATGGCGAAGCTCGCTACCCGGGTCATGCTCGGGAGCAGGCTGCGCGATCTGAAGCTGGAACACCGGCCCCTGACGCATTTCGGGGCGAAAGAAGCCGTGTTCCCGTTCAACATGTTCCCGGAAGTCGACCCGGTGCTGGGCCCGGAGATGCGCTCCACGGGCGAGGTGCTGGGCATGGCCGATTCGTTCGGGCTGGCGTTCTTCAAGTCTCAGGAAGCGGCCGGAGGTGCGCTCCCATTGCAGGGCACCGTGCTGGTCACAATCGCCGACCGGGACAAGAACGACATTATAGCGCCGGCGCGGCGCTTCCGGGACATGGGGTTCCGGATCATCGCAAGCCAGGGGACCAGGCGTTTTCTGGCGCAGAACGGGATCGACGCCGACCTGATCTGGAAGATGCACGAGGGGCGGCCGCACATTGTCGATGCTATCAAGAGCGGTGAGATCCAGCTGATCATCAATACCCCGCACGGCAAAATCAGCGAGGTCGACGATTCCTACATCCGGAAGAACGCCGTGAAATACAGGATTCCTTACATCACAACCGCCGCCGCCGCCCAAGCCGCCGCCACCGGCATAGAAGCCCGTCGAAAAGAAGACTACCCCGTCAAATCCCTCCAGGAGTGGGGCCGGACCTAGGTAAGCGTTTTATTATTAGTGAGATACCCAGGAAAGCGCCCCCCCAAAGCCACTATTTTAGATTTTTAGGGCCGTTTTTCTGACATAGACCGCTAGAGGTTCATAAACCGCCCAGGCGCCTGTTGTCTCGAGAACCGGGTCCGGACGGCTCCGCTGCCCCGACACGACGGCTGATATCCTTAATCTGTTGATATTGTTCCGGTCCGTCCCCTATTCTTCAGGGATGGTTTGGGTGCTGGGGATCTTGGCGGGGGCGATTGTACTGTTCCTGAGTGACAGGATCTCGCCGGATGTGGTGGCGCTGCTGGCGGTGCTGGCCCTGGTCCTGACGGGGTCGCTGCAGACGGCCGACGCGCTGGCCGGGTTCGGAAACCCCGCGGTGATCACAATTGCGGCCATATTTCTCGTCACCGAGGGGCTCGGTGCCACGGGGGTGGCCGCATGGATGGGGAGGCGGCTGCTGCAGGTTGCCGGCGCAAGCGAGTCTCGCCTCATTGCGGTCACCATGGCTACCGCAGCCCTGTTGTCGCTCGTGATGAACAACATCGCGGCCGCGTCCGTGCTTTTGCCCGGCGTGTCGAGCGTCTCCAGGCAGACGCGGATCAGCGCGTCGAAGCTGATGATCCCGCTGTCGTTCGGCACCCTGCTGGGGGGCATGGCCACCCTCTTTACCACCATCAACATCATCGCGAACGATTCTCTGCGCCTGAAGGGCCTTGCGCCCTTCACCATGTGGGATTACCTCCGGATCGGGAGCGTTCTCACGGCCGCCGGCATCGTCTTTATGGCCACGGTAGGCCGTCGTCTTCTGCCCAGCCAGCCGGTCAAGACCCTGGGCCCCGCGCGGCAGCTGCCGGGCGACCTGGCGCAGCTCTACCACGTTCCCGAGCGTGTTTTCGAGGCCCGTATCCTTGCGGGTTCGAGGCTGGACGGGTTGAGCCTCGGCGAGAGTCACCTGGGGGAGGCGTACCACCTCAACATCGTCGGGATCATTCGCGCCGGGCGGCTCAAGCTGGCCCCGGCTGCCGGAGAGGTCTTGCGCGCCGGCGACCGGCTGCTGATTGAAGGGGAAGACCGGCAGCTGCAACAGACGCGCGAAACCCTCGGGCTGGTGCTCGACGAAGCCGGGGCCGGCCAGGCGGTGCCGTGGGCCGACCGCAACATCGGCATCGTGGAGGTCGTCGTCTCGCCGTATGCCGACATTGTGGGGCAGTCGCTGCGCGACATCCATTTCCGGGAGAAATACGGCCTCACGGTGCTGGCGCTGCGCCGCGAAGGCGAGCCCGCGACCGGGAACATCTCGGAGATGGCGCTGCGTTTCGGCGATGCGCTACTGCTGCATGGGCCGCGGTCGCAGGCACGGCTTCTGAGCTCCGAGAGAAATTTCATCGTCCTGAACGCGCCGGACGACATGGACGAAATCGTCCGGCCCGACAAGGCGCCCTGGGCCGTCGCCGGCATGGTCCTGATGGTTGTCCTGGCCTCGCTTGGGGTCCTGCGGATCGCGACGGCGGCGATGCTCGGGGCCATGATCATGATCCTGTCCGGGGCCGTCAAGATCGAGGACGGCTACCGCGCCATTGAATGGAAGGCCGTGGTCATGGTCGGCGGGATGCTCGCGATAGGCACCGCGATGGACAAGAGCGGGGCCGCCGCGATGCTCTCCCACAACCTCCTGCATGCGTTCGCCCCGTTCGGCCCCACCGCGATCGTCGCGGGGTTCTACCTCGTCTCGATGTTCCTCGCGCAGGCGATCTCCGGCACCGCCACCGCCATCTTTACCGCCCCGATCGCGCTCAGCGCCGCCGAACAGGCGCACATGAGCCCATACCCGCTGCTCATGATGGTGGTGCTGGGCACGTCGACCGCGTTCATCACCCCCGTGAGCCATCCGGCCAACGTGCTGGTGATGGGGCCGGGCGGGTATAAGTTCACCGATTACGCGCGGGTCGGAGGGGTGCTCACGGTGCTGACGTTCCTGATTGCGCTTCTGCTCGTGCCGTGGTTCTGGCCTTTTTGAAATGCGAAGGTCAGGGTTCCTCGATGCGGTACCACCCCTCTTCATCCGGTTTGAGGGCTTCGACCCGTTGCATCAACTGCTGGTGCAGCCGGGCGTTTTCCAGCGCGATGGCGCCCAGGTTGGCGATACTCTGAAGGAAGGCGATCTCGTCCTCGCCGAACCGGTGCGCCTGGGCCGAATAGATGCGCAGGACGCCGAAGATGCGCGTCTGTCCCGAAACCCGGTCTATCGCGGCCAGCGGAATCGCCTGTATGGACCGGATGCCCTCCCGCACCGCCTCTTCCGGGTACTGGTAGCCCGGCTCGGCCGTCACGTCGTAAATGGTGACGGCCCTCCCCTGCAGAATGGCCTGGTCCATGGTGCTGTGCTGAACGAAAACGGGTCCCTTATTCAGGTAAGCCTGGGTCACCCCCGTCGCGGCGACCAGTTGGAGCCTTTCGCCCTTGACGTCGAGCAGGCGCACGATCCCGCCCTTGTAGTCGAGCTCATCGACCGTTTCCTGCAGCATCTCGCTGAGCACGACCTGAGGGTCTAGAGACGAGTTGACCTGCCGGGCGAGATTGTGCAGAAGCTCGGTGCGGTGGGACGTCATCAGGGCCCGGGCGGTAAGCCTGGCGACGGACTGGAGGAATTTTTTCTCGACCGGATGCGCGACGCGCGGCTCCCCCGAGTAAACCCTCAGGACCCCGATTGAGCGGTCGCGCAGCGCGAGCGGGGCGGCCAGGATGCTGCCGATTCCTTCCAGCACCACGGCTTCGGGGTACTGGAGGCGCGGGTCGTGGGCCGCGTCGCCGATCTCGATCACGCACCCCGCCAAGACCTCGCGGTCAATCCCGCTTTTTTCGATTTCGACGACGCCTTTGCCGAGGTAGCTTTCGCTGAGCCCCACGGACCCGCACAAAACCAGCGTGCGGTGCTCCGCGTCGAGCCGCCGGGCCGAGGCCGCTTTGTACCCGAGTTCATCCACGAGCGCCCGCAGGATACGGTCAAGCACCGCCCTCCAGTCGCCCGTCGGCATCATTGCGTCCGCAATGGAGGAGAGCGCGCGGCAGAACCGGTCCGCCATCTCCTCGAATGCCCCTGGACTTATCACCCTGAGATTGTATGTCCGTCCCGAGACGCCGGTCAAATACATGTTCCTGGCGTGTTCCTGGCGGCCGAAATGCGTGTCCCCCGAAACGGTTGGGGCCCCCGGCCGCTGGAGATTCGATGCCGCAGCGGGGACTGCGAGCCCCGCCGCCAGAAAATCGTAAACGGCAGCGGCGGCGCGGCTCCGTCAATTCCGGTTGTTGAGCATCCGGGCGGGGGCGAGCCCGACCTCGCCCACTTGTTGCGCTACGGAAGAGTCGCTGTTACCATCGCACTCTCTTCCACTGGAGGAATCGATTATGTCCGAGAAAGAGCCGCTCGATCCGCAGTCCTCGCGTCGCGATTTTCTGAAATCCTCGGCGATGGTGGCCGCCGCAGCGGGAACCGCTTACATCCAGCCCGCGCAGGCTGCGTCGGCGCAGGCCACACCGCCGGCCGGAGGGAAGAATACGTATGCCCTCGCGGCCCGCTTCAACAAGTTCCTCCGGGTCACCGACGTCACGGACGGTCTCGACGCCGTCGGCCGCGCTGACCTGACCCTCCTGGACCCGGAGATCCGCCCCCTGTGGATGGGGATGCGCTTTTTCGGTCCGGCCGTGACCATGCGGGTCGTGCCGACCAACCGGCGCATGCCCCTTGTCTCGAGGGCGGATGCGCTCAAACAGCACGATATCTGGGGAGAGATGGGCGGCTGGCGCGCCGACGTCGAACCGCATGTCAAGCCCGGGTGCGTCATTGCCATGTCGACGGGGGGCGCCGGGGAGTGCGGCTATTGGGGCTCCAACAACAGCCTGGGGATGATGAGCCGCGGCGTGGCCGGAATCGTCACGGAGGGCAACTGCCGCGATACCGATGAAGTGATCATGCAGAAGTGCAACGTCGCCTGTCGCGGGATCGGGCGCACTATCATTCCCGGCCGCGTCGAATTGGTCGACGTCGAGGTCCCGATCAGTTGCGGCGGCGTCATGGTTCGCCCTGGGGATATCGTCGGCTGCGACTGGGACGGGTGCATCGTCGTCCCCTACGAAGTGGCCGAAGACGTCCTGGCTATCTCGGCCCGAATCGCCATCGACGACAAGAAGTCCCGCCGCCGGCTGTACGACCGGCTGGGACGCAAGCCCGACGAATCCGTGGACTGGGAAGCCGCCGCGGCCTACTTTAAAGATCTGCTGTAGGGCAGAAGTAGCATCTCCGACGCCGCGATCCGCTATTTTTCGCGCCGGCGGGAGAACAAAAGCGCGCCGAGCTTGATCCTGGAGGCGCCTTTCTCAGCCGACTCGCGCACGAATTGCAGCCAGCGGCGTGCCCACGCGAACTCCGTGGCCAGGATTGCGAGCCCGACCGGGATCACGATGATGGCTGGGCCGGGTAGCACGAGCAGTGCGAGACCGATCAGCAGCACGGTGGTCCCGACAACGGCTATGACGATTCTCCTGGCTTGCCGCAGCATGTCTCCATTGTAACCCGGAACGGGCCGCGGCCGGCCTCTCACAATACTGCCCGTAAGGATTCTTCTACCTATGGACATGGTCATTGATTTTCCCGGCGGAGCCCGGGTGGATGCGCACTTCGGCGGCCTCACGGTCCAGACAGACCAGCCACCCAAGGCGGGTGGGGCGGGCTCAGCCCCTACGCCTTACGATACGTTTCTCGCCTCCCTGGGCACGTGCGCCGGAATCTACGTCCTCGGTTTCTGCCGGCAGCGTGGTCTCCCCACGGAAGGCATCCGGCTGATGCAGCGGGTCGCATTCGATCCTGCGACCAATCTCGCCGTGAGCATCGCGCTGGAGATTCTGCTCCCGGCGGATTTTCCGGAGCACTACAAACCCGCCGTCATCCGGGCCGCCGAGCAGTGCAAGGTCAAGAAGCAGCTCGGTCAATTGCCCCGCTTCGAGGTCACTACCTCCGGGTAAGCTGAAGTTGGGGGCGTCGGGTAGCCGCGGCGCGGGGATGAAGCTGAGCCGGTGGACTGGCACCCTGGCTGGAGCTCGTGGGGGCGCGGGCGGCGTCGGCCCAGCCAAGGTCGACATTATTGCGGGGCCATCATTCGACGGATGAACGCGGTGAGGACGTCCGGTTCCAGAGGCTTCTGCAGGAAGCCGTCGAAGGGCGATGCTTCCAAACGCTCGCGGTCGATTTCATAGCCCGTGACGGCCACTACCACCGTGTTCTCCAATTCACTGTGTCCGCGCAGCCTGCGGGCGACCTCGAAGCCATCCATGTCCGGCAACCCGATATCCAGGAACACCACCTGCGGATGGAACATGGCGGCGATTTCCACGGCCGAGGAGCCGTCGCGCGCGATCATCACGTCATACCCTTGCATTTCCAGGACCGCGGCCACGTATGCGGCCGAATCGTCGCTGTCGTCGACAACGAGGATCCGCACCCGGGATCCGGCAGGGGCCTGCAGTTTGCGCAGGGTGCGGGTCGGCTGCTGGGGCTGCGGCATACGTTCCTCAGGGGCGGGCGCGGTTTCTTGAGCGGTGACCCGGCCGTGGGCCACCAGCCGCGCGATCGCCGCGGACAGCCTGGCCATCTCGACCGGTTTGGTCAGGTGCATCTGGAAACCCGCCTGCAGCGCTCGCTCCCGGTCCTCTGGGCGGGCGAATGCGGTCAGCGCGAGCGCCGGGATGTCGCTCACCTGCTTGATGCTCCGCACATTCCGGATCAGGTCGTAGCCGTCCTCGTCCGGCATTCCGATGTCGGACACGATGACGTCGGGCCGAAACGAACGGAGCTTGCGCAAGGCCTCGGTAGCCGACCCGGCGAGGACGACGACGGCATCGAGGTCTTCCAGCTGCCTGCCGATCAGGCTCCGCGAGTCCGGGTCGTCGTCGACGACGAGCACTTTCATGCCCTGGACCGCGGCAGGGTCGAAGGGAACCCGCAACGATGGCGGATTGGTGGCTGTCCCAACCTGTGTGTCTGGGTACCCGGCCGGCAGGAGTATCGCAAAGACCGATCCTCTCCCTTCGCCGTCGCTCTCGGCTGTGACGGTTCCCCCGTGGGCTTCCACGAGGTGCCGGACGATCGACAGACCCAGGCCCAGGCCGCCCTGGCGGCGTGTCCTGGAGGCGTCCGCCTGCCGGAACCGGTCAAACACATACGGGAGAAACTCCGGCCTGATGCCGATGCCGTTGTCAATCACCTTCAGCTCGATATTGCCGTTCTTGCGGGTCGCCTGGAGCGCAACCCTTCCGCCCCTGGGCGAAAACTTGACGGCATTCTGCAGGAGGTTCCACAGGACCTGCTGCAGGCGGTTCGGGTCTGCGATCAGTTGGTCGACCGAATCGTCGATCTCCGTCTCGATCTTCACCCCGGCGATGTCTGCCGAGAGGCGTACCGAATCGACTACGGACTCCACCACGGGTCGGAGCGCCACCGATTGCAGGTCCAGGGAGAACTTGCCCGAGATGATGCGGGACATGTCGAGCAAGTCGCTGACAAGCTGACTCTGCAGCCGGATATTCCGTTCAATGACTTCCAAGGCGCGCTCGGTTTCCTCTTTCGAGAGCCTGCCGCTGCGGATCAGCTGCGCCCAACCGAGCAGTGCATTCAGGGGAGTACGGAGTTCGTGCGACAGGGTGGCCAGGAATTCGTCTTTGACCTGGCTCGCCTTCTCCGCTTCGGACCGCGCGGCGCGTTCGCTGTCGAGCCGGGCCCGGTCTGCGGCGCGCGCGTCCTCGTAAGCTATGTGGAGGGCGCGATTGGCGTTCTCGAGCGCCCTCGCGTAGTCCTTGAGCTGCTGCTGTGCATTCGCCCGCCGGCTGACTTCCTCGCGCAGGTGCTGGTTGGCTGCTTCCAGTTCGAGCGTCCGCTGACGCACCCGTTCTTCGAGGTCCGCATTGAGCTTGCGCACCTCCTGCTCGGCGCGTTCGCGCTCGGTCAGGTCCGTCATGGCGGTGCGGTAGGACACGGTCCCATCCGGGTTGGTCGCCGGCATGCTGGATAACTGCATCGGGAGGATCCTGCCGTCTTGCGAGGCGATCCTGACAAAGGTGGCGACCGACGGTTCGCCCGAGCGGCAGGTCTGCATGTGCGCTCTGAATGCCTGGACCGATTCGGGCACCAGGAACGTGTCAAACGGCGTGCCAAGTATCCTGCGGCGCTCCGCGCCGAAGGAGTGCGCCCCCGTGAGATTGATCTCCTGGATCGTCCCGTTCGCGGCCAGGGTGGCGTAGCCCAGAGGCGCAAAATCGTACAGGTCGGCATATCGATCGGGAGTGAACGCCCAGCGTTGTTGGGACTCCGCACGTGCTTCGGTCCGGGCCCGCGGTTCTTCACCGTGGATCGACGGACCCATTGGCGCACGACCAGATTCACTTCTGCGCCGCAGCTCCTCGATCAGCTCGTCACGCGTCATGTGCTCGAGTTTTTTCCCCTGATTCATCTTTTACCCGCATAAACCCATTGCCGGAATGGCACACCGGGGTCTTGGGCGCGTCGGGGAGGAGGGACTCATAGCGCCGGCAGGCTTACTACCATAGCGCGTAGCCGTCAGGCAGGCAAGTATTTCCCTGACGAGCCACGTCGGGGTCAGGTCCTGGATTTTCGACCCGAGCACAACGTGCTCGCCCACAAGCAATAACCAAGACCTGGACCGCCCGGTAGGACGATGTGACGGGTGGTTGTTGGCAACGAGACTAGAAACCCTGCGAGTGCCCGTGGACAGGCGAAACCCGACGCAACGGTCGCCGATTCAGGGGTCCGCCTCGGTCCGACGGAGACCCGTCGGACCGGGAATTTCTATTGGGACAGCTTGGCGAGGTTGCCGCCGAGGCGGGGGGGGGCCGCGGGAGGCATCTCCATCGGGCCGGGCCGGGCCGGGCTGACGCCGACCATCGCGTAGATCTCGTCCTTTGTCCAGCCGGCCCTGATCAATGCCAGGTACAGCTTCTGCTTCGCCACATCGGGTCCGGGCCGGGCTGCTCCATCCGGGAGACCCATTTCGGACAGCGCCGACGGGCCCGGGAGCTGCGTCGTCAGCAGGAGGTTATCCGAGTCGCCGATGAGCTTCTTCAAGTCAATCAGCGTTGCCGCCACCGCGTCCGGCGCCGCGGCGTCCCAGGGCAATGCGAACAGGACGTTCTTCTCGTTGATCCGCCTGGCCGCGGCGGCTTCCAGCCCGCGCCCCAGGTTCGACACGATGAAGGGTTTCCCGGCAGCCTCGAGCAGGTCGCTGAGCAGGCGGTCGGAGGGGTTGTTCAGGTGGATCACCATCCCGTTGGTTTCGAACGCCTTCACCGCCGCGCGTCCGCGCTCGGTCAGGCCGTTCGAGGAGAACCACTGGCCGTCGCCGCGAGACGAAACCTCCACCCGTCCAACCGAGAGCATCTTGGCCGCCATATCGATCAGGGTGAGGCTGCCACCGAAGGCGGCCGAGTCGCTGAGGCTGATGTTGAACCTGGGTCCCTGGGGCCCCGGCTGCGCGCCCATGAACCCCCGGCCGCCGCCTGCCCGCGCCTCCTCAAGATTGAGGGGCGTGAGCCGCATCCCGTTGTACAGGTGCAGCCGGTCGGGCACGGGCAGGGTTGTGGACATTTCGGTTGCCAGATTGATCGTCCCCTGCAGCACGAACTGACCGGTCTTGCGCAAGATCTCCGGGTCGATCTTCTCCGTCCTGTCGCCGGAGTCGTGGTAATCGGGGTGGCCGACGCCTCCGCTCGTCATCAGGGCGAGCGACTCGATCCCCAGCTGGATGAATGCGGAGTGATCGCTGCCGCCGGGCCCTCCGGTGGATGCGTCGACGACCTTGGCCACGTCCGGGTCCTGGTGTTTCATGATCACGTCGAACACCGCCGGGAAGTTCAGTCCGCCCGGGGCTCCGATGCGCTCGCCGAGCCCGACCATGTCGAGGTTGAAGTTGGCAACGATGTTGTCGATCTTCACCCCGTCGCTCGGAGATTTCGCATAGTAATTGGATCCGAGCAGCCCCATCTCCTCGCCGCACCAGAGCGCGAAGATCACGGTCCGCTTCGGTTTGATCGTGGAGGCGTTGGCCGCGAAGAGCCGCCCCATCTCCATCGTCGTGGCGGCGCCCGAGGCGTCGTCGTCGGCCCCGTTGTAGATCACGCCGTTGGTCGTCCCCACGTGATCGAGGTGTCCGCCGATGAGGATGTACTGTCCGGCCAGGCTCGGGTCGGCCCCCTCGATCTTGCCGATAACGTTGTGCGAGGTGTTGTTCTTGAATTTTTCGCCGTAGTACTGCGTCGTGGTGTAGCCCTTGAGCTGCGCTCCCACGCCGGCAGCCTGCGAGCGGGCTTTCTTATCCCGGATGTCGCGCCGGATCTGGTCGATGCGGCCCACGAAGCCGCGCGCCGATTCCTGGGGATCGCGCCACATCACCTGGCGGAACACGCGCTCGTTGACATCCGTGACCACAAGGAACGGCCTCGTGTAGGGCGACCCTTCGATCTCGCGCCCCATGCCGAACATCTGCGCCATGGTCGGTTGCTGCTGACCTCCAAATGGACTGGAGAGGGCCAGTTTGTCCGGGCTGAACAGGAGGATCGCCGCCGCCCCCTTCTCGTAGGCGGTCTTGATCTTCGCCCGGTCCGTGGACTCTTCTGTCCACGGCTCGGGGTTCTTCGGCTCCGGCGGGTTGATGCCGAACATGCCCCGGGCGGCGGGCGCATCCTTCGGCGAGCCCTTGAACGCCAGGACGATCTTGTCCTTTACGTCTACGGCCGCATATTCGTCCAGGCCCTTGCCGGGGGCCGAGATGCCGTACCCGGCAAATACCACTTCGTTGCTCGCCTGCGTTCCGGGGGTGGACTCCGAGTCCAGCACGAAGTCGTTGTCTTTCATGT
The DNA here is from genome assembly GCA_963773605.1 of uncultured Acidobacteriota bacterium. Classification (GTDB taxonomy): domain Bacteria; phylum Acidobacteriota; class UBA6911; order UBA6911; family UBA6911; genus CAVZBT01. The sequence continues at coordinate 171,330 of CAVZBT010000008.1, read as the reverse complement.
AAAAAATGCGCCCGTCCACCGTCAGGACAGGAATGCCGGTCGTCCAGGCAAAGGTGGTGCGCCGGCCCGTAATCGGCACGTCTTGGAGGTACGTGCCATTGTCGCCCGCAGGTTTGAGCCCCCACTCCTTGAATTTGGCGGCGGCCCACTCCGCCGTTCTCTCAAAACCCGGGGTGAGCGACTTGCGCCCTTCCTTGTCGGGGGCCGCCATGAACTCTATGTAGGACTTGATGACGTTGCCGTCCACCTTGATCGTCGTCGGGCCGGCGACCGCCGGTGCCGGTGCGACTTTGCGTTTGGTCTGGGCGGTAACGGCTGCGTTGAGCGAAATACAAACGAAGAGTATGGCGGCGAACCTGAGCGAGCCTCTGGGCACGATCATCGGGATGTTCCTTTCCAAGCGAAAACAGATGGCGCGAGCCGCCAATGCTACCGCAGCCCGGTTCCGCAGGCAAAAGTAATATGAGGTGGGAGAGTGGGTGGGGCCGGCCGACCCCGCTTGCCTATCGGAGGCCTGGGGTTGCGGCACTGAAGGTGAGCTCCCGGCTTCCGACCGTTACGCGAATGCGCTTCGAGTCGGCGGACGCGCGCACTCGCCCGGGCGCATCGGAATCATCCGCGATATCCAGGACGTGCAGGAACATATGGTTGCGCGTTGCGGCGTCTCGCCTGGTCACCTCTACTCTTCCGGCGCCCATGTCGATCTCGGGCCTCAGCCTGCCTTCCGCTTTTATCGTTCTTCCCCCCGCGACGAATCCCTCAACCCACTCCATCCGCGCCTGCGCGGGCAACAGCGCCGTGAGGACCACCCTGGAGCCGTTTCTCCCCGCGACGAATCGGGATCTGCCGGCTTCCATGCGTGGGACGACGGGGGTGTGCCAGAGCACGGTTGGCCGCAGTCCGGGGCGGCGTGTCATGACACGATCCAGGACTACAAGGTACCGATTGTCCACGAACGCCAGTTCGCGGATCACCCTCTCGACACGGTCTGCCGGATAGGCGGCCGTGAAGTCGCCTGCCACATAGGTCAGCCAGGCTTCCTCGCGATAATCGAGGATGTCTCCGGTCTCGGAGGGCCGGTTGGCCAGATACTCCGGCATCGACCCGTCGGTTTGACTGTGAAAGACCCGCTGCCCTCCCTCGTCCCCCGGAATCGCGGGGTCGACGATCAGGACGGTGTTGTGGGCCACGGTCCTGTGCCAGTACTCGGTGCGAAACGGCCCGTCAAAAGTGAGATAGGCCCCACTGTCGAGCAGCAGCATCGTGCGGCGGAACACGTCGAGGTGCCCCTGGTCGAAGTGCCCGTGGTCATCGAAGTAGTTCCCACACTTGAAGAATATGGTTGTGTCCTCGTGCTTCCAGCCACTTTTCCAGACGACCATACCGGTGCCTGACCGGCTGAACAACGCCTTGGTGGGGAGCGTGTCGAGGGAAGTTCCCTTTTGCTGCGGGTCGTAGAAAAGAAGGTAAACGTAGCCGGACGGCCCTTCGACCACGTTGCCGTCGTTCTCACGGGCGAGCCTGTGCAGGATTTCCGCGCCAACGGGGTCGCCATAGCCCCAGGTGCGCTCGGCAATTGCTCTGAAGGTGTAGTTGTCCGACGTGATGCTGTAGCTGTCGCCGAACCTCAGGTAAGTCCTGTCCGGGTACCGGCCATAGTAGAGGAACAGTGTCTCTCGACGCGCCCAATCCGCCTGGTTCTCGGCGATGTCCTGCCAGAGGTCCCGGCCGGTCGCAGACAGCCAGCACGAAATGAAATGCGCGGTGGCCCACATTGTGTACTTTCTGCCATACCCGAAGCCGTTGTGAACGGTGCCGTCCTGCAGTCTGCGCGCGGGAAAGAGCTTGGAGGTGAAATATTCGCCGCCGTAAAGCGCCAGTTGTTCCGCCTGGGGATGGTCGCCGTACAGAGCCAGGCCGGCGAGCGTGATTCCCATGGCCCAGCCGTACATGCGCGTGTGAAAGATATGGGCGCCGCCGTGGTCCAGCTCCCCGCGCAGCCTTTCAGCCGCGTCAACGATGTTCTGTGCCGCCCGGACTTTTCTCCCCTGCGTGAAATACGGGTCGCCGTGCAGCCAGTCGTATGCCATGGCCCGCCAGCCCAAGTCGATCCCTTCGTCGGTGGTGATATCCTTCCAGCGCAGCGGTTCCTGGAGCCCGTCAATGGCGCGGCGGGCGGCGGAGTCGTCGCCGAGCAACAGGCTGCGGAGCGCCAGGTTCGGCGGGGAAGGAGCCAGCTCTTCGAGAATGCGCCGGGCGCCGGGTGCACTCGCGTGTTGCCTTATCATGTCCAGCGTGAGACCCCGCTCGCCCCAGGCTTGTGTCCGAAAGAACAGGCGCGGGTGTTCCGGGTGGATTTGGGGAAGGGCCGCCTGCAGGGCACCCTGGAAAATAGTCAGCGAGGCTACGACGACAAGGACCACGAAGCCCGATCGTACGCTCATCTACATTCTCCGCATTTGACCCCGCAGATGTGCCGCGGGACGATCTGCCGTACCTGCAATACCGGCGAACGCGGCTACCCGCGGACCCGCCGCGTCAGCGTTGCCGGGGTTCGGGTGTGGCCGCGAGACGAAGGCTCAGGCCTTGAACCCGTGCGGGCTCGATGCTGATCTGGCCGCCGGCCGCAGGGCCGAGCAGCTTGTTCGCCGCGAGATAGGCCCGCGCCCGTTCGAGGGACCTCACCTCGAATACGACGCGCCGGATGCGGGTTTCGCTGTCGGCGGTCAAGCGGAGTGCGGGTCCGCTGCCTGCCTTCCACAGACCGGGAGCGACGGCGGCGGGGAGCAGCCTCTGCCACCGTGCGGCGTCGTTTTTCAGGTCCCGCGTGCCGACCACGACCTCCAAAACGGAGACGATACCGAGTGGCCCCCCCTTTCTGAGGGCGAGTTGGCCCGCCAGCTGGTTCCGCCGGACGTGCACGTTCAAGAATGCCGGGCTGTACTGGAAGAGGAAAACGCGCATCCCGGGTGCGGCCAGGCCGTCCAGAACGACGGTGGTCCAAACGACGCCCTGGGATCGGTCCGGCAGCGTCGAGACGTAGGGTTCCGGCTGGCTGTGGGATACTCCCCGCGTCTCCAGTTCGGGCAGGACCTCCGGCAGCGGAGCGTACGGCTCGAATGCCAGCCCCGCAAACTGCGCGCGGGGACTCGCGCGCCTCGACGGAGTCTTCGGGGCGGAGCGAAACACCTCGATGTTCAGGTTCCCGGTCCCGAACGCACCGCTGGTAAACCCTCCGTTATCGGCCAGGGGCCAGGAAACCGGGAGTTGGAGCAGGCCGGTGAAAAGGTCGTAGAGCTCCCTGGGATCCGTCGATTCCACGAGGATGCGATCGATCTGGCGCACGGCCTGCCTTCTTCGGACGCCAGGTTGCCCGGACGCGCCGAAGTGCGCGGCGGCGACCAGGGAAAGCGCGAGCAGGAGCGGAACCAGGCGGCACTTGCGCATCGGTATCACCGCCGCTGATTATACTGCCGAGGTCAGCCTCTGATTGCTCGGTTTTCGAGGTCGCCGGGTTCTGCATCCGCGCGAGCGGCTCCGAAACTGAATTATCAAGCCCTGCCCCCCGGATCTTTGTGCTAAAAGTGTACGGCATACAGGAGGATTCATATGGCGGCTGAAGACGGCATTACCCGAAGGAGTTTCCTTCGTGACACGGCCCTGACCGCGGCGGCCGGGACGATCCTGGCCAACAAGGCGCAGTCGGCGCAGGCTTCCAGAAAAGTCCTGGGTGCCAACGATCGGGTTAACGTGGCTATCATCGGTATACGCGGGCAAGGGTATGGACACATCCAGGGGTTTGCCCGCATCCCCAACGTGCAGATCAAGACGCTCTGCGACATCGACGAGAATCTCTACCCCGAGAGGCTGAAGTTCATGCAGGGCAAGCACGGGTACGAACCCAAGACGGAATGGGACATGCGGCGGGTCTTCGAGGACAAGGACATCGACGCCGTGACCTTCGCGATTCCGAACCACTGGCACGCGCTCGGCACCATCTGGGCCTGCCAGGCCGGCAAGCATGTTTACGTCGAAAAGCCGGCCTGCTGGGGAGTGTGGGAAGGGCGGCAGATGGTGAACGCGGCCCGCAAAAACAATGTCCTGGTCCAGGTCGGGTTCCAGAACCGGTCCAGGCTCACGACGAGGGCGGCCATGAAGCTCCTGCACAGCGGCAAGCTCGGGAAGATCTACATGGCCCGCGGACTCTGCTTCAAGCCGCGCGGCGACATCGGGCGCTACCCGGACGGCCCGATGGCCGCAGGCGAAAAGTTCACCCTGACGAAAGAAGGGGGCCCGATGCCCTCCTACACAGCAGGCGTACCTGGACAAGGTCCACTACGATCAGTGGATCGGGCCTGCGCGCAAACTCCCGTTCAACCGCAACCGCTTCCATTACAACTGGCATTGGCAGTGGGAATACGGCAACGGCGACACCGGCAACCAGGGCCCGCACCAGTTCGACATCGCCCGCTGGGGCCTCAACAAAGACGACTACCCCGTGAAGATCCGGTCGTTCGGCGGGCTGTACATCTTCACCGACTCCGCGCAAAACACGCCCAATACCCAAACCAGCACCTACGAGTACGCGGACGGCACCATGCTCGAATTCGCCACGCGAGGCCTGGTAACCAACGCCGAAGGGACCGTCAAGATCGGCAACGTATTCTACGGCAGCGAGGGCTGGCTGGAGATCGACGCCGACGGCAACTGGCGGACCTTCCTGGGTCGCAAGGGCGAACCGGGTCCGGATTCGAAAAACATCGAAGAGGAGGCCTCCGACGCGTTGAGCACGATCGGCTCGGGTATGGGCGGGCACTTCGGGAATTTCATCGCGGCCGTCCGCTCCGGCAAGCAAGCCGATCTCTCGTGCGACATCGAGGTCGGTTACCGCTCGAGCGTGCTCCCGTCGCTCGGCAACATTTCGTACCGGCTGGGCCGGGAGCTCAAGTTTAACGGCGCGACGGAAAAGTTCGTCAACGATCCCGAAGCCGACAAGCTGCTGACGCGGGAGTATCGCGCGCCCTACGTTGTCCCCAAACTGGGATAGATACGGAGTGCGGCGGCTCGACGCCGCTTCGTGGGCGGCGCGTGGGCGCCGCCCCTGTCCGGGCCCGACCGTATCCGTCGGTGTCGTCTGCCGAAGGTGGATGGCATTATCTCACTTTACCGCAATTCCGAGTGAAGGGCGGCGCCTGCGGCGTCGAGCCGCCGCACTCCAGATTTCCGTGTGTCAGGATGGCCGCGTGCGCCGGTGGCTGCCGATCTCACTCTGCCTGTTGTTGTCGCCCAGGGCGGTTCCCTCTCCACAGGATCAGACCCCACCCCAATTCAACGCGCGTGTCAGCGTGGTGTCGGTCGATGCGGAAGTGCTCGACGCCGCGGGGAACCCGGTGCGGGGTCTTGCGCGGGAAGATTTCGTAGTCAAGGAGAACGGCAGCCCGGTGGCGATCACCAATTTCGCGCGTTTGAGCGACCGGCCGGTCAGCCTGGCCACGGTGCTCGACACCAGCGCGATCGCGCTCGACAAGCTCAACGTGGCGAAGCAGTTCATCTTCGAGCTCATTCACCTGCTGGGGCGCGACGACGACCTCTGCCTGTACACGCTCGGCAAGGGCGACGCCCCGCTGGAGGTGCGGTTTACGAGCGACCGTGCGCCGCTGATCGACGCCCTGGAGAACATCTCGGTTCCTTCCCGTGGTTCGGGAGGGTTGCTGCAGAGGTTGTTCGGCGGAATACCACCGACGGCCCTGGCCATAGATCTGGCCCTGGCAGAATTGCGCGGATCGCGCCACCCGAAGAAGTCGCTGCTGGTGATCTCCAATCGATTCCTCGGACTTGGGCCCGCCTCGGTGGAGCATGTGCAGGAATCGGGGTGCACGCTGCTGACCCTGGGATTCAGCAACACGGCCGCCATGCTGGTCTCGCTGGGCGGCGACGAGATCAGCCGGAAGCAGTTGATGCGCGAATCGGGCGGCCGGCAGTTCTCGGCGGAGGCGGCCGATATCACCGGCGTGTGCCGTACGATTGCGTACTCGCTTAAGAATTACTACGCGCTTGCGTATCAGACCGAGATCAAAGAGGGCGACACCAAACCGCGCCGCATCGAGGTGACCATCCCTGGCGCGCAGTACACGATCAACGCCCGCCGCAGCTACATCCCCAGATAATCATGGAGCGCGGACGCCGCGAAAGAGCATAAAAGCCTCACCGCACAGACGCGCGGGACACCGAGGATTGCCGAGACTAAGGATCCGGCCGCCGGGACGACGTCGCAAGCGGCACCGGCCGGCAGCCTCGGGCGCTGCCTGGTCTTGCCTTCGCCCGGGGTCACGTCCGCGAGTCAAGACCGTGGAGCAGGTGCAGGAGGAAGTCGCGGTTGTCCATGCGCAGGTAGCGCATCGTCCCGCCCATGCGGCTGAAGCTCTTGTTGTAGCGGAGGTAGTAGGCCGGATCGTCCTCGGGCGGCTCGCCCCGGCTCCAGTCCCAGGACGACTCGGCCAGGTCGACCACGAGAATGTAGTGGTTGCGGATGGCGCGCCCCTCCTGGGCTGCCAGGTTCTGCGCCATCGAGAGCGACTTTTCGAACACCATGGGCGACATCACCGCCGACCCGATCGACAGATAGACGCCGTCCTCGATGTCCCGTATCGTCCCCGCGAAGGCCAGGAAATCGCGCAGGGCCGCCCGCCCGAGGGACGCGCCGTGATTCATCGGGTGGGTGTAGATGATGTCGTGCCCGATCATCGGGTGGGCGGTGAAGGGGACGCCGAGCCGGAAGGCCGCGGCCTGCGCGCTGTATCGCTTCCAGCGGTGCGCCACCGGCAGACGGCCCGGCTGCGAGGTCGAACCGGCGCACGACGGCCAGCAGGTCCGCGGCGGCCGCAGCCTGTTCGGGGTCGGTGTCCAGCAGCGCGCGGGATTGTGCGGCCAGTTCCTGCCGGGAAGGGACGATCAGCGCTTCGTTCTCGATCAGCGCCCCGACCGACTCGCCGTAGCCGCGGCCCTCGCACGCGCCGACGTTGATCGCGAGGTTGATGTAGTACCCCGTCTCCTCCCAGTTCCCGAATGTGCCGCGCGGACGTTCTCGCGCACGTGCTCGCTGGTCTGGCCGAGAAAGCTGAACTCCCAGTCGTGGATGATTCCGGCGCCGTTGGTGCCGAGGTGGGTGACCCAGCCGCGCTCCATGAGGGCGATCAGGACCGGGCCGAGGCCGTTCTTGATCGTGTGCGCGCCGAAAACCAGCACGACCGGGCGCCCGCGCTGGTGTGCGCAGCGTATGCGGGCGAGGGTCTCTTCCACGATCCTGGCGGCGTCGGGGGCCGCGGGGGCGGGGAGGCGGGCGGGATCGACCCGGTCGATCTCGATAGAGGTCCGGTTCCGCCTCTCGGCCAGAGGCTTCATCCTGACGCGCGAGCGGTCCAGCCGGCTTGCTGTCATGGTGCCGCCCCGACCCCGAGCAACCGCAGCAGCGCATCGAGCTGGGAGTAATCGGGGACGACGATATCGGCGCCGGCGCGGACAAGGCGCGCCCGTTTGGACGTGTCGATGCCGTAGCGACGGATTTCGTCGCTGGCGACGCCGACGGTCAGCCCGCCCCGCTTGCGCGTTTCCCGGATCTCCACGGGGCCGTCGCCGAACGTCGCCAGCGTGCGCACGACGCCGGTGCCGATCCCGGTCAGGATGCGGTCCAGGACGATGCGCTTCGCCTCGACCTTGACATCCCCGACGGATCCGAAGATGCCGCCCTCGAAGAGATGGGCGTAGCCCAGGGCCGCCGCCTCGTCAACCACGTCCTGCTGGTCGGTGCCGCTGGCGAGGTACAGGCGCACGCCGGCGGCGTGCAGGCGTGCGAGCAGCGGGACGGCGTTCTTGACGACGAAATCCTCCACGGCCAGCTCTTTCCGGCGAAGCTTGGCCAGGCGCTCGCGCACCATCCGCATGAGCGCCTCGTTGTAGATGGCCTTGTAACCGGGCGGGTCGAGCATTTCGGCTTCGGGGACGCAGCCGAAGTCCCGCACCATGTCGACCAGGCCCTGCATCTGGACGAGTGTCTGAATGCCCGTCGAGTCGTCGATGAACTTCCGCGCCGCCTCGACGACCCGCCGGTAGAGCGCTTCGTCCGCGGACTGGTAGCACGGTCCGAGAATGGCCCTGACCATCATCGGCTCCATTACGAGGTGCCAGCCCTGCCGCAGGGTGGAGATGGTGCCGTCGTGGTCGAAGATGACGTGGGTGACGGCGAGGCCGGGCGGAAGGTCGCGGACGACCTCGAACTCCGTGCCCGGCAGGTGGCGCGCGCGCCGCGGGTCCTCGGCCAGTTCGGGATGATAGACGTAGGCCTGTTCCCGGCCGATGGTCAGAATCTCCTCGGGGCGAGGCGGTGCCGGTCTGATTGAGTTTCTGTATCGTGACGCCGGCGACGAAGTTGCCGAACTGAGCGGCTTCGACCGGAGCGCACCCGGCCCCCAGCGCGAGGCTGATGCCGGCCAGGGCGCTGTCGCCGGCACCCACCGTGTCCACCTGGCCGAGCACCTGGATGCCGGGGATTTCGCACCCGCCGGTTTCGTCGACCACCACCAGCCCGCGGCTGCCGCGGGTGACGAATACGGGTTTCTTGAAGCGCGCGTACAGCGCCTTGGCGGAGGAGAGCGCCTCCTCGCGCAGAACCAGCTCCTCGGGCGCGCGCACGGTGCCGCACAGGCGCGCCGCCTCGTGGTCGTTGATCTTCATGACGCAGCCGGCATAGCACTCGCTGAAATGGCGGCTGTCGACGACAAAGGTCTTTTCCGGCAGGTCCCGGATCAGGGCGAGCAGGCCCGCGCGGAATTCGTCGGTGTGAATCCCCTGGCGCACCTGCTGGTTGACGATGACCAGGTCCGCCTCGCCGGCCCGGGCGCGGCAGCGCGCCAGCAGGGTACGGGCGGTTTCGGAGGACAGTTCGTTGAAATTGCCGAAGTCGAAACGGCTGCTCTCCTGCTTTTCGATGTGCGGCTTGTTGTAGGCGAGTGTCGCCCAGCCGTCTCTTTGGACCAGCATGTCGTCCGTGTTGGCCTCGATCTGGCCCAGGAGGCGGACCATCTCCCGCCCCCAGGGGTCGTCGCCGACGACGCCGAGCGCGCGCACGTTCCGGCAACCGGCGGCGACGAGGTTGTTGACCACATTACCCGCCCCGCCCAACGAGTAGCGCTGCTGCCGCACGGGCCTTGTCGGCAGCCCCGTCTCGAGCGATTTCTCGCTTCTGGAGGAATCGACGAACCAGTAGATGTCCAGGCAGTAATCCCCGAGCACCCAGACGCGCGTGGCGGCGATCCGGTCCAGGATCTCGCGCAGGCGGTCCTCCGTCAGCGGCGCAAACTCGCGCAGGCCGCCGGGAATTTCCGTTTCGAGCATTTTGTCCCTCCTGCAACCAGGCAAGCATAATGATACCGGCGATAACTGCCAAGCGCGATGAAATGGCGCGGTCGGGTGTTGAACCGCCGTGAAGTGCGGCGGCTCGACGCCGCTTTCCCTTTGCGCCCTACGCCGAAAAGCTCGGCGCCTCGGCGCCACACCGAATCGCGACATTGCGGCGCCCGGGCGCCGCCCCCAGAGCGGCGTCGAGCCGCGGCACTCCACAGTCCTTTGTCCCTTGACCGTCCGCCCCTGTGACCATACAGTGGGCAAGCGAAGGGAGCGCCGGTGATGCCGGAAAAAAACGAGATTCGCGACCTGCGGGAGAGAACCCATTCGTACCTGGTGAACTCGCTGCTGCCGTTCTGGATCCACCGGTCGCCCGATCCGGAGTACGGCGGTTTTCTCAGCTACTTCGACCGCGACGGCCGGGCGACCGGCGAAACGGTCAAGCCGTTCCTGATGCAGATCCGGATGCTGTTCGCCATGTCGGCCGCGCACCGGGCCGGCTACGGCGACGGGCGGTGCGCCGAACTGGCCCGCAGGGCCGCCGACTTCATCATCGAACACTACTGGGATCCTGAGCACGAGGGGTGGTACTGGATCGCCGATCGCGACGGGACATCCGACATTCAAGGACAAGGTCGGCTACGGTCACTGCTTCGGGATCTACGCATTCAGCGAATACTTCCTCGCCACGGGCGATCCGCGCGGCCGTGAATACGCGGGGAAGACCTATGCGGCGGTCTGCAAGAACATGGCCGACACGCGTAATGGCGGTTTTCTCGAATTGATGGGCGCCGACTGGCAGCCCGCGCCGCCTGGGATCTACGGCGGCGACCGCAAGAGCCTCGACGTCCACATGCACATGATGGAGGCGCTGACGACGTTCTACGAGATGACCGGGCACCCGACCCATCGCCGGCGGCTGCTGGAGAGCATCGACCTGATCCTGACCCGCATGCTGCGCCCCGACGGCACAGGCTACGTCCAGTTCACGATGGACTTCGAGCCGCTCCCCGCCATCCTCTTCGCGGTGTCGTGGGGCCGCGACGCCAGGCCGGCCGACGGGGTGGCGCGGCCGCTGAACATGACCTCTCCCGGGCACAACGTCGAGTTCGCCTGGCTGCTTCTGCACGCGGCCGACATTCTCGGCATCCCGAGGCAGACTTACGCCGGCCTGATCCGCAGAATCACGGAGCATTGCGTCCGCATCGGGCATCGACCACGAGTACGGCGGCGTGTATGCCGACACCCCTGCCGATGCGCCGGCAAGCCAATACGAAAAACAGTTCTGGCAGCAGGCCGAGGCCCTGGTCGGGATGCTCGACGCGTACGCGCATGTTCGGCGAGGAGCAGTACTGGCGCGCGTTTCGCAACGTCTACGATTTCGTTTTCGGCAGAATGGTGAACATGGACGCCGGGCGGCGAGTGGTACGAGCGGGTGGACCGCGAAGGGCGGCCCGATCGACGACGCCCTGGGCCACGCCTGGAAGATCTGCTATCACACCGTCCGGTCGATGATAGAGACAATCCGCCGTCTCGACCGCCTGGTCTGAGGCGGGCCACGGCGACCCGAGGCGGCCCTGGAGATCTTGCTCAACCGGTGGAGTTGCAGTGTATCGGTCGAGCCGGCGCAGCTTGGCTGCCGCGCCCGGATTCTTGCTCTTCGGAGGGATACCTGATAGTCGTCGGTCGCAGCTCATCGGCGGGGTCGAGCCGCCCGCCCACTTGCGCGAGGAACAATTCTGTGATGAGGACGATTGCGGTGGTGGTGTGTGCCCTGACGGTCGCGGGTTGCAGCGTGGCGGAAAAGCCGGCGGCGCCCTCGGCGTCCCGCCCGGAAAAACTCGTTGCCAGGACGTACAACTCCGGCTTCCCCGACTCCCATGACACCTACAACGGCATGTCCACGGGCCTGGACGGGACCATCTACTATGTCCTCTGCTCCGAGAAGTTCGATGTGGCAGGACAGATGTATTCCTTCAACCCCGCCTCCGAAAGAATCGAACACCTGGGGGATCTGAACGAAGCCTGCGGTGAGAAGGACCTCAAAGCCGTCGCGCAGGGCAAGTCTCATGTGAGATTCATAGAATCGGGCGGACGGCTCTATTTCGCCACCCACATCGGTTACTACACGATCAAAGACGGAATGGAGACCGTGGGTGATCCTCCACCCGGCTACAAGCCTTATCCCGGCGGCCATTTCCTGTCTTATGACCCGGCGACGCGGAAATTCGAAAACCTCGCCGTCGCGCCCCACCAGGAGGGGATTCTCTCGATGACGATGGACACGGCGCGCGGCCGGATTTACGGACTCACCTGGCCCACGGGGTATCTGCTCCGCTACGATCTCGGCGACCGCCAACTGCGCAATTTGGGCACTTTCGCCGCGCAGGGGGAGAAAGGGAAGGGTTCTGAATACCGGACGCTGTGCCGGTCCCTGGTGGTCGATCCCGAGGACGGGGTGCTGTATTTCACGAATTCCGAGGGCTCCATCCTGCGCTACACCCCGTCAAACGGCATGGTCGAGAAGGTGGCCGGAGTTGACCTGGTGAAAGACTACTTCGGCGCCTATGACCCGGCATCGCCGGGGCACATGGGCTACAACTGGCGCCAGACTTTCTGGCATCCGGTGGAACGCGTGATCTACGGCGTGCACGGCAACTCGGGGTACCTGTTCCGTTTCGACCCGCGCACCCCTGAGGTTGAGGTCGTCGAGCGCATCACCTCGCTCCCTTCGAAGAAGAGCGGCATGTTCGACCAGTTCAGCTATGGGTACCTCGGTTTTGCGCTCGGACCGGACGGCCGGACGATCCACTACTTGACGGGCGGGCCCGTGTACGTCGAGGGGAAACGGGTCGCGGGGAAGAAGAGCACCGCCAAAGGGGAATCCAAGGGGCAGGAGAATCTGCACCTGGTGACTTTCGATATCCCAGACGCCAAATACACGGACCAGGGCCCGATACTCTTCAACAACGACGACCGACCTGCCTATGTGAACTCGATTGCGGTCGGCCGCGACGGCGACGTCTACACGCTTTCCAGGATCACGGAACAGGGGAAGACCCGGACGGACCTGATCCGGCTTCGAGGTCCCTTCCGGACCTATTAGCCGCCGGCCGGGTCGGCGGGCGGCCCACCCCTTTTCGACCGTTGGCAAGCGGAGGAGGGGCCGCTTGGAGCCGTCGCAGACCACTGCCGGTGATACAATGCAAAGTGGGATAGACGAGTCCCGAGCCCGTCCTATGGTCTATGCGCGCGTCCGCCGAATACGCATCGCTGTCGCCGCCCTGCTCGTGGCGGCCTGCTTTGCGCCGCTGCAGGCCGGACCGTCGCTCCGTGTAGCCCCCTTCCGCTGCGACGTCACGCCCGAGCTGGGTCAGCCGCTCATCTGGACGACGCCGGCGGCCAGGGTTTCCGACCCCCTATGGGCCAAAGGAATCCTCCTGGAGAGCGGGCGCGATCGATACGTGCTCTGCGCCATTGACTGGTGCGGCATCGGCGGGGAAACCGACCGGCTCTTCCGGCGCAAGATCGCCGCGGCCGCCGGGACTGAAATCGGGCGTGTGGCCCTTCATGCGGTGCATCAGCACACCGCCCCCTATGTGGATGGCGGCGCCTACCGCAGGCTCGCCTCTCGTCCAGACCAGCCCCTGATGATGAGCGCGGCGTTCCTCAAACGGGTTACGGACCGCCTGGCGGCAGCGGTGCGCTCGGCAGTGGGCCGGCTGGAACCGTTCGACGAGGTGGGTGCAGGTGCTGCCGCCGTCGCCCAGGTGGCCTCGGCGCGCCGGATCGCGGCCGCAGACGGCAAGCTCATCACCCGGTTCAGTTCCGGGGGGCGAGATCCGGCGCTGGCGACCCTGCCGGAGGGCGCGGTCGACGCGCTGGTCAGGACCGTCACGCTCGCAGCCGCGGGCAAACCGATCGTGCGGCTGCACTACTACGCCACGCACCCGCAGACGTTCTGCTGCGAAGGGACGGTCTCCGGGGACTTCGTTTCCGCGGCCCGGGAAATGCTCGAACAGGAGGAGCGGGTGCCCCAGGTCTACTTCACCGGCTGCGCGGGCGACATTACGGCCGGCAAGTACAACGACGGTTCCCCGGAAGCACGCTCCGCGCTGCGCGATCGGCTCTATGCCGGGATGAGAGCCTCGATTGCCTCAACGCGGCTCATGCCCGCGGAAGGTGTTCAGTGGCGCGCCGCGGGTCTGCACCTGCCTCTAAAGGCGGACCCCGCCGCGGTGGCCCGGTTGCGCGCGCGGCTCGCCGCTCCCGATTCGGTCGACGACGCCTACCGGGCTGCGCTTTCGCTTTCCTTCGGACAGCGAAAGGGCCCGCTGCCCGCAAGCGCGCTGAGGATCGGCCCGGTGCGGATCCTGCACCTGCCGGGCGAGCCCATGCTCGAGTTTCAACGGTATGCCCAGAGTTTAGCCGGGGGCGAATTTGCGGTGATTGCCGGGTATGGTGACATCAGCCCCGGTTACCTGTGCACAGACCGGGCATTTGTCGAGGGTGGATACGAACCGGGGGCGAGCAATGCCGGCCCCGGGACCGAAGCACGCGTCAAGGAAACCATTCGGAACCTGCTGGGCCGAATGGCCCGTTAAAGAAGAGCCATGGCCCCATCGTGCCTGACGGCCGCAATCTGGGCAATACGCGCCGTCAGTTTTCAACTCGGGCGGGAATGGCGGTCGTCGCAGCGTCTTCTTTGCCGGTCAGCTCGGGGGAGATACCGCGAGAGGGGCGCTGTCAGGAACGTGGGCGGGGTCGGCCCCCACGATAAGTAGAACGCCGGGCGCCCCCCTCCTGCCCTGCCGGTCAACAATATGTCGCACATTTCCTTGCGGCTCGGCAACGCCCGGGCTGCCCTCAAACGCCATGGTCCCACAGAGTACGGGCGTCGCCTGCTGCATCACTTCCTGGAATCCACCTACAAGCGCCACGCCGCGACCGTCTTCAGGTGCGACCTCGAACATGCCCCCGCGCTCCTGGAAGCCAGGGTCCCGGTGCAGATTGAAGCCTACGCGCCAGCGCGGAGCACCGACTTGCATGCGTTTCTCGACCGCCATGTGCGCAGCGACGTCATAGAAACGCGGCTGCGGCAGGGTTGGACCCCGATGCTGTGCTATCTGGGGCAGCGGTTGGTGGCCTTGAGCTGGTTTGCCACGGTGCCCATCTACCTGGAAAGCCTGGAGTGCCATCTGGACTTCGGCCCCGGCGCCGCATACATCGAGGGGAGCCGTACCGACGAAAACGTCAAAGGGATGGGGCTGGCGCCCGCGATCCGCACCCGCATCTGCCGCCACCTGCGCGCTCTCGGCTGCCGCGAAGTGTACGTCTGCGCCGGCGACGACAACGTCGCGTCCCGGTCCGTCGCCAGGAAGTGCGGATTCGTCCCCTTTGAATCCGTCGTCCTCACCCGGATACTGTGTTACCGTCATTACCGGCGCACCAGACACGCGGACAACCGCTGTTTCCCATCGTGAGGACACCCGTCATGAAACGTTGCGGCCAGCTGATCGGACTCAAAATCGACAGGCTCGACGAGTACAAACGCTACCACGAGGAGGTGTGGCCGGGTGTGCTGGATACGATCCGGCGTTGCAACATCCGGAACTACTCCATTTTCTACCGCGAGGGCGTGCTGTTTGCGTATTTCGAATACCACGGCGAGGACTTCGCCTCCGACATGGCTGAGATGGCCGCGGACCCCGTCACCCGGAAGTGGTGGGAGATCATGATGCCCATGCAGTATCCGGTCGAGGGCTGCCCGCCCGGAGAAAGGTGGGCCCGAATGGAAGAGGTCTTCCACACGGACTGAAACAGGAGAGCGTGCGATGGATGGGATCCAGAGATGCTGGGGCGGAGCCGACGGGAAGATGGTTGCCTACCACGACGACGAGTGGGGCGTGCCGCTGCACGACGACGCCAAGCTGTTTGAGTTTCTGATCCTTGAGGGGATGCAGGCAGGGCTCAGCTGGAGGACGATTCTTCACAAGCGGGAGAATTTCCGCAAGGCGTTCCACGGGTTCGATGTGCTGAAAGTCTCGCGTTACGGCCTGCCGCAGATCCGGCGGTTGATGGGGGACGCGGGGATCATCCGCAACCGGCAGAAAATTGAAGCCGCCATAGACAACGCGCGTTGCTTCCTCGATGTTCAGGCCGAATTCGGGTCATTCGATCAATACATCTGGCGCTTCGTCGACGGGAGACCCATACGGAACCGGTTTCGCTCGCTCGCGGAGTTGCCCGCCCGCACGCCATTGTCGGACCTGATCAGCCAGGATCTGAAACAGCGCGGCTTCAAATTCGTCGGCTCCACCATCGTCTACGCCCACATGCAGGCCACCGGCATGGTCAACGACCACCTGATCACCTGCTTTCGCGACAATGGGGCCGGACCAGGAGAAACCCTTCGTTTGCAGTACAATACGGCGACAACCACTCAATAAACAGCCTTGTTTGCGTTTTCGGGGCCATTACGGCGATTTAAGACGCAGTCGGGGCTGTGACGCCCAGACCCATCCGGGTGCAGGGAGTCTGTGAACCCCGCGGCGCAGGCCGGCGGGGTATCGACCCATCCATGGAATGGACTGGATCTCGGGGCCGCGGCGGGTCGACGCGGCCCTCCGACTCCGATTATCTCGGAGGATAATATGGACAGGCGTGGTTTTATCAAGGCTGGGGCGGCCACGGCTTTAGCTGCAGGGGCCCGGCCCGGACGCGCCGACATTCCGGATCAGGCCTTTCGGCATCGAACAGGACGAAGGATGGTTTACCATCGACAGCACGACCGCGTCGGACGGCCCGGTGCGAAACTTCGGGCTGGGCCTGGTCGGGTATACGTGGGAAGAAAATGGTCCGTCGCTGGCTGCCCGCGCGGGTCCTCGCAGGTTGGCGCCGGCGGGTCATTCATCTTGCATCTTGCCGAAATCGACGGGCAGGCGGAAACTTAACCTACGTGCTGACTGACGAAACCAAGGTTCCTGAACCCGGGTGAGGGCTCCTATCTCGCAAGTAAAAAGCTCGGTATATCTGCCTTTGTTACACGTTTTCGGAATCGAGCGTTTAGTTTTCATCGAGCGTTTAGCTTTCAATGAGGGCGGTACAATGCAGGTACCCAGAACACTACGAGGGCAAGGTATGAGTTGGCGACTGTTGTTGTCTCTGGCTTTGATTGGTGTGTTTCCGGCTGTGGTGCGCGCCCAGGTCGACACGGGCACCATCGTAGGAACTGTGAAGGACGCCACGGGAGCCGTGCTCCCCGGCGCAACCGTCGTCATCTCGGCGGTGGGCACGGGTGTGCACACCGCACTGAGGACGGCGGCGGACGGGACATACGTGGCGACGCCATTGAGGATAGGCGAGTACACCATATCGGTGGAAGCCACGGGGTTTAAGTCCCAAACGCAGAAGAATGTCGTTCTGCAGGTCCAGGACCGGCTGCGCGTCGACTTCGTGCTGCAGGTCGGGGACATAAGCGAGAGGATCGTGGTCGAAGATGCTCCGCCGTTGCTGCAAACGGAGACATCGTCTCTGGGCGACGTGATCAGCAGCTCGCAGGTTACTTCGTTGCCGCTCAACGGTCGCGACTACACGCAGCTGGCGGTATTGACGGCCGGTGTTTCGAGAACGGACCTGGGGGACAACGGCAACAACGGCGGGAGTTTTGCCGCCAACGGTACCCGAGCGACCCTCAACAACTTTCTTCTGGACGGGATCGACAACAACTCGAACGACAACGGCCGAAATGTGCTGCAAACCAGCGTCGACGCCATCGCCGAGTTCAAAGTCCAGACCAACTCCTACTCCGCGGAGTTCGGCCGAAGCGGCGGGGCGGTGATCAACGCGACCATCAAGTCGGGGTCCAACGACTTCCACGGCACGGTCTTCGAGTTCCTGCGCAATTCCGCCCTCGACGCGCGCGACTACTTCGCCGATCCGAACTCGCCGAAGCCGCTGTTCCAACTGAACCAGTTCGGCGGGACCATCGGCGGCCCGGTCATTAAGAACAAGACCTTCTTCTTTGCCGATTACCAGGGGAGCATCCTGAAAGACGGCCAGACCATCATCTCGACCGTGCCGATGTCGGCCGAGAAGAACGGCGACTTCTCCGCTTCGGGGGCGGTGATCTACGATCCGCAGACGACCGACCCGAGCAACGGCAACGCGCGTCAGGCATTCCTGAACAACCGGATCCCGGCTACCAGGTTCGATCCGGTGGCGAAGGCCTTCATGGATCTGTATCCCGACCCCAATGTGCCCGGCGCGGTCCGGAACAATTACATTACGACGGGTAATTTCACGGACAAGGTGCACTCGACCAATCTGCGGTTGGACCACAGCTTCTCCGACCGGAATCAGATTTTCGGGCGTTTCGCGTACAACAAGCAGCATACGGAGACGCCGAGCCCGCTACCCGGGCTGGCGAATGGCGGCGGTTCACGCACGGGCGACACCTTCATCAACGCCGAGGGCGTGTCGATCGGCGACACGTTCACGGTGAATCCGTCGACGATCAACGAATTCCGCATCGGGTTCACGCGCCTGAAGGAGGACCGCGGCCTGCCATTCGACGGACAGAATTATCCGCCGGCGGCGCTGCGCGTCCCGGGAGTGCCCGACAACCCGACGACCAACGGGCTCGCCGCGCTGCAGCCGGGCGGATACCGCCGGGTGGGAGATCCCTCGTTTGCGCCTACCCTGATCACCACTTACGAGTCGCAGTTGTCCGACACCCTCAGCATGGTGCGCGGGCCCCACACGCTGAAGTTCGGCGTTCAGCTGCGGCGCAGCCAGTTCAACATTTTCCAGGTCAATGCCCCGCGGGGGCGCCTCTCCTTCAACGGCCGGTTTACCCGGGACCCGTCGACCGGCGACGGTGGACTCTCGCTTGCCGACATGCTGCTCGGTCTGACCAACAATGCCCGCCTGTCGTCTCTCAGCGACCTGGGGAACCGGCAGGGCTCGTACGGCGGCTTCGTCATGGATGACTGGAAGGCCACGTCGCGCCTGACCCTGAACCTCGGGTTGCGGTACGACTACACTTCTCCGATCGTCGAGGTGCACGATGAGCAGGCGAACTTCGACTTTGCGACCGGTGAGATCATCGTGCCGGACATCAGCAAGATCACGGATCCGGGCAGGTTTAAGTTCAGGCAGGGGAAAAATCGCGGGCTCGTCGACGGCGATAAGCTCAATTTCGCCCCTCGTATCGGATTTGCCTGGATGCCTTTCGCGGGCGGGAGGACGGTCATTCGCGGCGGTTATGGGATCTACTACAGTGCCCAGGAGTACCGGACGGCGGGCGGCAATCAGTTGGCGTACAACATCCCGTTCTACGTCGAGTCGTTCTTCGTGAGCAATGTCAGCAGCAACGCCGCGAAGATCAAAGTGAGTTCGGGGTTCCCCGCGCAGGACCTGAACCAGGTGGTGGACGTCGCGGTTGTGTCAGCGGACGCACGCCTCAAGTCGCCCTACTACCAGCACTGGAATTTCAACATCCAGCACCAGATTCCCTGGGCGGTGACACTCGAAGCAGGGTATGCGGGCTCCAAGGGGACGCATCTGCAGGTCGGGACCGACCGCAACCAGGTGCCGAAGCCGATAGTCGGGAACGAAGAGCCGGCTCGCCCTTACCCGCAGTACGGCCCGTTCCTCAACTTCGAAAACCGCGGCAGCTCGAGCTACAACGCCCTGCAGCTGAAGGCGACCAAGAGGCTGTCCCATGGCCTGGATTTCCTGAGCGCATTTACCTACTCCAAGGCGATCGATGACCAGGGGCCCGTGTGCTGCTCGTTCCTGTTCCCGCAGGACAGCGTGAATACGGCGGCGGAGCGGGGCCGCGCGGACTTTGACCAGCGTTTCCGGTCCGTCAGCAGCTTCAACTACGATATTCCCTTCGGGGCCGGACACGGCCGCGGTTTCCAGAGCAAAGTCGCTGATGCGTTCCTGGGAGGCTGGTCGTTCGGTGGCATTATCACGTTCAGCTCCGGGTTCCCGTTTACGCCACTCTGGCCGGATGACTCCTCGCGTACCTATTCGGAGTTCAGCCGCCCGAACCGCGTGAGCGACGGCAACCTGCCGAAGGATCAGAGAACGGCCCAGCACTGGTTTGACGCCGGCGCTTTCGTTGAGCCTGAACTCTTCACTTTCGGCGATGCAGGCCGCAACATCATCGATGGTCCCGGGCTCTCGAACCTGGATCTTTCGCTGCACAAGGTGTTTAAAGTCACCGAGAGCAAGCAGGTGCAGTTCAGGGTCGAATTCTTCAACGCGCTCAACCACCCGAACCTGGGGGCGCCCGGGTTGACGGTCGGCGAAGATGCCGGCGAGATCACGGACACATCCACCCGCCAGAGACAGATCCAGTTTGCCTTGAAGTACGTGTTTTAGTCGCGACATCGTGGGGAGTGCGACGGCGCCAGCCGCCGCACTCTCCACGGCTGGCTGCCTAACTGCGGTCCAGGTTGCGGTGCAATGTGAGGCTTCCGTCCGGGTTCGTTTTCTGCTGGCAGGCCCAACGGATCGGGTGTCGGACTCCTTTGACCTCGAGTTCCGCGCGCAACCGGAGCCCTTCCCATCGGGTCCCACTGGGCAGGACAAGCTGGGCCTGACGCACCTTGCCCGGGACCGGGTAACCGGGGTCCAGGCCGCCGCCCACTAATACCGTTCCATCCTCCGACTGCGCGTACACCCGAAGGATGCCGGGCACACCGGCGATACCGTCGTTGGCGAACCCGACGATGAGCCCAGGGTAGCCATCACCCTCGTAGTGCCAGATGAACGAGGGCCGCACGGCATAACCGATCCGCCGGTTGATCGTGTCGATCGCCTCGGGGAACTGCCTGTAGTAGTTCATGATTCCGCCGACGCCGATCTTGTGAAAGTTCCAGAGTGACCAGTAGCTGGCCCCGACATCCATGACGTGGGCGATAATGTTGTCGGTGTAGGGTACCCCTTCATATGCGCGCAGTGACTCGGGCGATCCGTCCGACATCGCGCATTCGAGCACGCCCGCGACCCAGGGCGGGCGGTTGCTGATCGATTCTATCTGCATGTTCTCGATGAAGATGGTGTCCGTGCGCAGCCAGTTATGGGTGCGGATCGTCCGGTCGACGAGTTCGGAGTTCCCCACCAGGCTGAAATCGGGCTGGGTGTTGGTCACGAGCGGCGTTTTCGTCCAGTACTTCAGCTGGGTTTCGAACATGCGGACCCATGTCCGCTCGGCGGTCTGGTAATCCGGAAACGGATTGTTGGTAAAAGGCCAGGTGTGGCCCTCTCCCCAGAACCCGTACATGAAGGTGTCGATGTACTCCACGAGCGGGTTGCCGTTCAGCTCCGCCGCCAGCAGCCCGTTAAGTTCCTCGAACGCTTCCTGGAAGTACGGGTGATCGTAGCGGGGTTCTTCAAACCCGGCTTTCTGCCCGCGCACCGAATTCTGTCCGCGTTTCCACTCGCCGATGAGCTTGACCATCGGGACTTTCTCCAGGACGAAATCCGGCAGGGCCTCCTCGCGGTAGTCCGGCGCCCGCATCTGGATGCGGAAGCCGACGGGTTTGCCGAGTTGTTTGGCCAGGTCGAAGGTCAGCTTCCAGTAGTCGGGCAAGTCCAGGCGTCCCCGCCGCTGCTGGATTTCGCGCCATGTCGGGCGAATGTAGAGCTTCTGCCCGAGCGGAAGCCGCGCGAGGTCGCCGATGGCCTGGGCCTTGTTATCGGACACGATCTCGGCCGTCCCCATATCGGCGGCGATGTAGGTTACCAGCCCCTTGCCGAAGTTGGGAACGACCTCCCTGGCGGGCGTGGTCGCCATCACCACGTCACCACCGGGAAATATGCGTTCGGGCGGATATTGAGGGAAAGGCCCCTGGTTGAGACGGTCGCCGACCGGAGGGCCCGCACCAAAGTCGTACTTGTCCCAGTTATGGGCCGGCACAAACGAAGCCGCCTTCGTGGCGCCCACCCCGATTGCCCCCGCGACCAGGCTGCCTCTCTTCAAGAAACATCTGCGATCCATCCCGACGCCTCCATACCGGGGACGGGCCCGGAGATTTGCTGCATTTTCAATATATTATGGCAAAAACCTCCCCAAACCGGGCCTTATTTGCGTTTTTTGGCTGCTCTTTTTGAAAAAACAGGCAGGCTTGGGTCGCCGATCGGAGTGCGGCGCCTCGCCGCCGCCGCACTCCCACGCGCGCATCTCTAATAGCGGCCGTAACTGGCGTTGTAGCCGGCATCGAAGCCGGCGCGGTAAGCCAGATCGCCACGTCGGTCATACCGGCGCGGGTTATAGCCGTAGCCACGGGCAAAATCCGAACGCCCAAGGGCAATGCCGTCCCGGTAACCGCGGTCGTACGAAGAGTTCGCGCCGTTGGATCCGTAACGGTAAGGGGAGCTATTCCCATAGCCATAGGGGTAAGAGTTGCC
The DNA here is from genome assembly GCA_963773605.1 of uncultured Acidobacteriota bacterium. Classification (GTDB taxonomy): domain Bacteria; phylum Acidobacteriota; class UBA6911; order UBA6911; family UBA6911; genus CAVZBT01. Next base: position 149,508 of record CAVZBT010000008.1, on the reverse strand, counting down.
GTATCCGTAAGGATAAACATTCCTGTAAGTGTACGGGTAGCTGTTGCCGTACCGATAGGTGCGGTAGCGGTTGTTATAGTCCCGGTCGCGACGGTAGGACCGATCGTCCCTGTCGCCGTGCTGGCGCCTTTCCGTGCGCCAGCGGTTGTCACGATCGCCCCGGTGTTCCCGCGCCTCATAGCGGCCTGCGTTGCGGTCGGCCAGGTACATTGTCGCGTGACCGGTACGCCCTGTAGCGACGCCTGGGACGGTCGTGCTACGGTTGCGTTGATGTCCGTGACTGTCATCAGCCAGGGCCGGAAAGGCGGCCAACAGCACCGATAAAAAGGCCCAATAGACTGGGTTACTTGCCGGTTTCATTGGAGTACCTCCGGAATGTTGTGCTTTTGCTTATTCTGATGCTTTCGACCGTCAAATGGTTCGCCCAAGGTGGCGGCGAGCAGTTCTGGACAAAGAGGTCCGGGCCAGATAAATAATTGGAGTCCACAGGAGGAACAGGATGAGCTTAACTCGAACACTCTGTTGTCTAGTGGTTTGGAGCACGGTCATTTTGCTGGTGGGTTTCCCGGCTGCGGCGCAGGGGGGACGCGGCAAGGCGCAGCTGAACACGCCTCAGGGCGATATAGTCATCGATTACGGGCGTCCTCAGCTCAAAGGTCGGGACCCGCTGACGTGGCAGGAGACGGGGTCCTACTGGCGCATGGGGAACAACGAAATGACGACGCTGAGCACGCCGGTGGACTTGGCATTCGGGGCCACGAAGGTGGCCAAAGGGACGTACGGTCTGTGGCTCGCGAAGGTCGCGCCCGATCGATACGAATTGGTCTTCAACTCCCAGAATTCCGGGATGGTGATGACCCACGACAAAGCCAAGGATGTGGCAACGGTGCCGCTGGCGAAAGAAGCGGCCCCCGCGCCGGTAGAGTCGTTCACCATAGAGTTGAACGGCGGCCCGAGCGGGGGCACGATCGCAGTCTCCTGGGGACCGGCCCGCTTGTCTGCCGGATTTCGGTTTGCGCGTTAGCGGGCCGACGAGGCATCAGGCGTCGTGGATGCAGCGACGCAGCGCTTGAGGGCGGAGAGAAAAGACTTGTCCAACAGGCACAGGACCGCAACCTCGTCGCGCCCGAAGCGGCGGCCCAACTCCGACTTGGATCCGACCGAGAACTCGGGTAGGTTCCGGGTACGGGCGAGAGCGCGGGCCTTGTCCGCGGTATTCGGTGCGGCATCGCGGGCCAGCACGAGGGCGCAGGCGCGCCCTGTGCGGATCGCGTCCTGCACGGCGCCGGCGCCGCATGCGACTTTGGCGGCGCGACGCGCAAGGCCCAGGATGTCGAGCGCCTTCCGATCAGTGGTCATGGATCCTCAAATAACGCGGCGCCAGGGTATCACCGGCGCACGTTTCAGCGCAGGCGCTGCAGCAATAGCACCCAGTCCTGGTCTCCAGTGCTGTTTCTGGCGGGTGGCGTGAACTGACGCTTCCCCGCAGCGCCATCCGGCAGGGCGATTCTGGTGTAGGCGCCGCTGGTCGGGTCGAACCAGCGCGCCCGCACCGGGCCGGCGAATCTTCGCAGGTCTATGGTCACCGCCCGCGCCACGGGCATATACACGACCGCCAATGTGCGGTTCGGGTCTGCGGCCGCAGTGACGTACTCGCTTTTGCCGAACTCCCCCTGGCCGGCGGTCAGTATTTCGTGTCCGAAATCGGGGACAAGCGTTTGCCACGGCAGACTGCGGAACAGGCGGCGCAGGTGTACCATATGGCGCGCGCCCGGTGACTCGAGCCACATGCGCCAGACTTGGGGGCGCACGGTCCAGGCGGCGGAGCCATACAGATGGCCGCACGCTCCGGAGAGAATCGCCCAGTAGGCCTGTCTTCGCACCCGTTGCGCCGACCCGCCTCTCCTGTCGATGTTCTCGCCTTCGTAGCCGCTTTCCGCCAGAAAACACGGTTTAACAGGCTGTCTGAGATAGTCGTCGGCGACAAAGGTGTAGGTGTCTCGATAGCCATAGCTCATGTTGATGTCGAACCACGGCTCCTTCTGGAAGAAGACACCGCCGGACTTGGCGCCTGCGTGATAGGTCTTCAGCTGCGCAGGGGCGCTCGCCTGGAGCGCGCGGGCCATGGCCTGAACGGCATCCAGCACGCCGTTGGGATCCCGGTCGCCGCCGAGCACCCAGACAATATTTGGGTGCTGCTTGAAGCGGCTGCCCAGAAACCGGGCGTAGGCTTCACACTTTGCTGGACCGTTCGAAAGGTAGAGTGGATACCACATCCCGCCCTCGCGTTTGAACTGCGGCAGGTCGATGCCGGCGTGCCCGAGGTCGGCGCAGACCAGCAGCGCCAGCATCCCGCGCCGGAGCATCTCCCGCAGCAGCCATTCGAGGTGATTGAAGTATTCCGGGTCCGGGGTCGAGAAATCCCCGGGGATCAGGAACGCGCGGTGTCCGTAGCGGTTGGTTTCGGTCAGCGGATCGGACCACTCCGTGTACGGCGTCACGTCGATCAGGAGCGTGTTGAAACCCTTCCCGGCGCGATTGTCCAGGAATTGGACCGCTTCTTCCCGGGTGAGCTGCCAAAGGAGCTCCCAGGGGCTGTCGCCGTGGATCAAGAATGGAGTGCCGCGCTTATCCACCAGGTGGCGCTTATTTTGGCCGAGTCTGAGCGGGAAGGCCGGGCTTGCCGACTCCGCCCCGGTGGTCGGCACATGCGCGAGGGCCGCGGCCATCACCAAAACGATTGTGAAGACGCAGCGCGCTCCGCCCATAGGCTTATTGTAGTCCGGGGTCAGGCCTTGATGGTTGGGTTTTCGGCGCGCTTCCGGCGAGTACGTCTTGCGTAAACACTCAATAGACCCGACCCCGCCCGTTGTGATAGACTTTCGGCCGACCCGATCGTATGAGACATGCCTGCGCGACCATAGTCTGTGTCTTCCTGCTCAATGCTCTGCTGGCGGTGCCTTTTCTGGTCGAGTGCATTGCTCTCGACGGCCGCTGCATTATTGAGAGGCTGGGGCAGGATCCCTGCCACGAGGCCGTGGCACAACCGCCGGACGATCAGACGCCGTACTTTGGTGCAGACCTCGACCCATGCCTCGACCTGCTGCTGGACACGCCGGAAGCAGTCCGGATCCTCTTGCGCGGCTTGCCGTCCCCGCCGCAACCGACGGGTGAGACGGCCGACTTTTGGGACGCAGTCAGGGTGCTGCCCGGTCGGTCCCTCAGCTCGTGTCCGTGCCGCGACCTGCGCCCGCCGACAGCAGACCCTGGCTGCCCCCTTTCGCTGCGCATCTAGCCACCCACGCCTGCCGACATCCTGGTCCCGTTCTCTCGACCCGAGAGTGAATGCGCGGAGTAGTCATGAAATTCCTGTCAGCAATTACTGAAATCTTACTATTGGCGTGGGGCTCGGCCCTGGCGGCGGACGGGCCGCCCACCGGTGGGGGGGCTGCCGCCGACACGATCAGGCTCCCCCTGGCCCTCGCCCGTGTGCTGGAGGCCAACCCGCAACTCGCCGTGTCGCAGCTGGAGATGGAAGCCGCGTCCGCCCGCGTCCTGCAGGCCGGGGTGCGGCCTAACCCGGAACTCGGCGCCGGGGCCGAGGACATCCTGGCGCCTGGCGGCCTGTTCAGCTACGCCGAAAGCACGCTGCAGATCAGCCAGAGGCTGGAGGTCGGAGGCAAGAGGAGGCTGCGGGTGGCCGCCGCGCAGGGCGAACTGGGGGTCGCGCGTCGGATGCTGGAGGTGACCAGGGCCGAGCTCATCGCGGCAACCACGCGCGCTTTCGCCGAGGTGCTGGCGGGGCAGGAGCGTCTGGCCAACCAGCGGGAACTCAGCCGGCTGGCCCGCGAGTCGCACGGGATCGTGGTGGAACGCGTCGCGGCCGGGAAGGTTTCTCCCGTCGAACAGACGCGTGCCACCGTGGCGCTGGTCTCCGCCGAACTCGAGGAGCAGAGGCAGCTGTCGGCGCTCGCGGCGGCGAAGGACCGGCTGGCGTCCCTGTGGGGAGGCACGCGGGCGGACATCGGCCTGGGGGAGGGCGCCTTTGAAATACCCGGTGCGGCTGCCCTTGCACCGCCTGCGTGTATGGGCGGCAACCCGCAGATCACTGCCGCGGAAGCCACAATCGAGTCGCGCCGCGCCGCCCTCGCGCGCGAGGAGGCCCAGGGGAAACCCGATCTGGTCGTCAGCGCCGGATTTCGCCGGCTCAGCCTCGAGTCGCAATCGGCGTGGGTTGCCGGGATATCGGTCCCGTTGCCGATTTTCGACAAGCGACAGGGGGCGGTCGCGGAAGCGCGCCTGCTGATCGAGAAGGCCCGATCCGAAAAAAGCGCGCTCGAGTGGGGTCTGCGCGGGGCGTTGGCGCAGGCCCGCCACGAGCACGAGGCCGCGCTGGCCGAGGCGCGGGCGCTGACCGGCACCGCTCTCCCCGCGGCCAGGGAAGCCCTGGCCGCGGTGGAGGAGGGCTACCGGTTCGGCAAGTTCGATTTCCTGAACGTGCTCGACGCACAGCGCACCTATGCCGAGCTTCAGAGGCGTTACATCGAAGCCGTCGCCTCCGGTATGAATGCGGCGATAGAGATCGATCGCATCGCGCGCTGTGATTCCCCGGCGGCCGGCCCCGGATCCGCCCCGGATGCAGCGAGGGAGAGGAAACCATGAAAGGTAGACAGGTCTATGCGGCCGGGATGGTCTTGCTGATCGCCGGGGCCGTCGCGGCCCTTGTGCTTTGGGGCGCGAGGCGCGCCCGGACCGTGCAGCACCCGGGCGAATCGGCGACCGCGACCGAGGGCGGCGCGGAGCACCGGGAAAAGCTCCGTGAGGTCGTCCGGCTCACGGACGATCAGTTGCGTCAGTTCGACGTCGCGACGGCAGTCGCGGGGCCCGGGCGAATCCGCGCCGAGATTACCCTGCCGGGAGAAGTCGCGGTAAACGCCGACGGCGTGGCCCACGTCGTGCCCCGCGTCTCGGGCGTCGTTCGGGAAGTCCGCAAGAACCTGGGCGACCTTGTCCACCGCGGGGAGGTGATGGTGGTGCTTGAAAGCCGAGAGCTGGCCGACGCCACCGCCACCCTCCTCGCCGCCCGCGAACGGGTGGCGCTGGCCGAGAACAACTTCGCCCGCGAGGAGCGCCTCTGGACCAAACGGATATCGCCCGAACAGGACTACATCCAGGCCAAAAACAGCCTGGCGGAAGCCGGCATCGCGACGCGCCTCGCGGAGCAGAAGCTCCGCGTACTCGGGTTTTCAGAGGATTATATCGCGCGCCTCCCCAATGCGCGGGAACGTGCCGCCATGCTCTACAACATCGAAGCGCCCTTTGACGCGACGGTGACCGAAAAGCACGTCAGCCTCGGGGAAGTCCTCAACGAGAACTCGCCCGCGTTTGTGATCGCCGATCTGCGCTCGGTCTGGGTGAACCTCGACGTGCACCAGAAGGATCTTCCGTTTGTCCATGTCGGGCAGCGCGCCATCGTCAGCATCGGCGCCGCGATGCCCGATGCCGAAGGCAGGGTGAGTTTCCTCGAGCCGATGGCCACCGAGACCAACCGCACGATCCACGCGCGGGTCGTCATCGCCAACCGCGAGGGCCGGTTCCGCCCCGGGCTGTTCGTCAGTGGACGCATTGTTGTCGACGATGTCGAGGTGCCCGTGTCGGTGCCGAACGACGCCCTCGTGCTGATCGAGGGGAAGTCTTCCGTGTTCGTCAAGGAGGGCGCCGGATTCCGCCTGCAGGCCGTGACCCGCGGCCGCAGCAACGGCGCGATCACCGCAATCGTCGAGGGACTGGCTCCGGGGCAGGTTTACGTTTCCAGGGGGGCGTTCACGCTCAAGTCGGAGCTGGACAAGCCCGAGCCGGAGCACTGACGCGGCGGCGCGCCGCCAAGGTGGAACTCAGTCATGATCGAAAAATTGATGGGTGCGGCGCTCAACCACCGCACCCTGGTCTTCCTCCTGATCGCCGTCATAGCCGCAGTTGGAGCCGTTTGCATATCCCGGACTGCCGTGGATGCGTTCCCGGATGTGACCAACGTCCAGGTCGAAGTGATGTGCGGCGCGCCCGGCCTCTCCCCGCTGGAGATCGAGCGCTTTGTGACCTATCCCGTCGAAACCAACATGCGCGGGCTGCCCGGACTGATCACGATGCGCTCGACGACCAAGTACGGGCTGGCGGTGATCACCCTGGTCTTCCGCGACGAGACGGACATCTACTTCGCGCGACAGCTCGTGCACGAGAGACTGGCCGCCACCCAGGATACGCTCCCGGCCGGAGTCAGGACCGAAATGGGCCCGATCGCGACCGCCATGGGAGAAATCTATCAATACACATTGGAGGGAACCCCACCCGCCGAGCCGAAGGCCAGGATAGCGTATCTGACCGAACTCCGCACGATACAGGACTGGGTCGTGGCTCCGATCCTGAAAGGCGAGCAGGGAGTCAACGAGGTGAACTCCTTCGGAGGATACCTGAAGGAATACCGCGCCGTCGTCGATCCCGAAAAGATCCTCAAATACAAGCTCTCCATCGACGAAGTCTACGACGCGATCAAGAACAACAACGAGAATGTCGGCGGGAGTTTCATCGAGCGGGCTTCGGAGCAGTTCATCATCCGCGGTGTCGGCCTGATCGGAGCGCTCCCCGACATCGGACGGATCGTCATCAAGACGCATCATGCCGTCCCGATTTCGGTCGGCGATGTCGCGGACGTCACTGCAAGCTATGCTCCCCGTCAGGGTGCCGCGCTGAAGAACGGGGAGGAAGTCGTGGGCGGCATCGTCATGATGCTGAAAGGCGAAAACAGCCTCGAAGTGGTCCGGCGGGTCGAGGACCGCGTCCGGCAGATCAACGAGGGGAACGTGCTGCCGCCCGGCCTGGCACTCAAGCCGTTTTACGACCGCTCCGACATCGTCAAGCAGAGCATCCGCACGATCCTCTTCACGCTCGCCGAAGGTATCCTCCTGGTCATTGTGATCCTGTACCTCTTGATCCGCAATTTCCGGGGGGCCATGGTGGTCGTCCTGACGCTGCCGCTGGCGATCCTGGTCACCTTCATTGCGATGCGGTACTGCGGGCTGAACGCGAACCTCATGTCGCTCGGCGGCCTGGCGATCTCGATCGGTATGATCATCGACGCCACCATCATTCAGGTCGAGAACGTCCAGCGCCATCTCGGGTCCCTGCAGGACCGGTCGCGCAAGATGGCGACGGTGCTGCGCGCGGTCATCGAGGTCCGCCGGCCCAGCATCTTCGGGGAGCTGATCATCGCCCTCACCTTCCTGCCCATCATCACGCTCGAAGGGATGGAAGGGAAGATGTTCTCGCCCCTCGCCCTTACCGTCGCGATCGCCCTGTTCGCCTCGCTTTTCCTATCCATCTTCGTCGTCCCGGTCCTGTGCGGCGTCTTCCTGAAACCCGGGGATGAAAAGCGCAATGCCATCCTGGACAGTGCCAGGCGACTCTACCTCCGCGCGCTGGACGTCGGTCTCCGCGCGCCCCATGTCGTCCTTGGCGTTTCCCTCGGCCTGATCCTGGCCGCCGCCCTCCTTCTGCCCCATCTCGGGACGGAGTTCATCCCGATCATGGACGAGGGGGCCTTCGACATGGATTTCCAGCTGATCCCTGGGACGTCCCTCGACAATGCGCTCGACGTCGCGCGGCTCGTGCAGAGGCGACTCACAGCGTTCCCCGAACTGACCACCGTCGTGTCGCGCACCGGGCGGACGGGGTTGCCCCTGGAGGCGCGCGGCGTGGACAAGACCGGTTTCGTGGGCGTGCTGACCCCGCGGAAGGAATGGAAGAGTGCCCGGACCCGCGACGAGCTGTTCGACAAAATGAGATCCTCTATCGCCGAGATACCGGGGCTCACCTTCAGTTTCAGCCAGCCGATCCAGTGCCGGATCGACGAACTTGTGGCCGGAACGCGGGCCCAGGTGATCCTGAAGCTTTTCGGAGACGAATTGGACACCCTCAGGACGAAGATCGACGAGATTGCCCGCGTCGTGTCGCAGGTGCCGGGCTGCGCCGACCTGGTCGTGGAAAAGGTTTCCGGCCAGCCGTACATCAGCGTGCGCGTCGACCGCGACCGCATCGCCCGGTACGGCATGAACGTGCGGGACGTCCTGACGATCATCGAGATCGCCGTGGGAGGCAAGGCGGCGACGCAGGTGTACGAAGGGAACCGCGCTTTCGACCTGACGGTGCGCTTTCCGGAGGAGCAGCGCAATTCCGTGGAGAAGCTGTCCAACACGCTCGTCGGCACGACCGACGGCATCGGCATCCCCCTGAGCCAACTGGCAGAAATCTCGCTGCAGGAGGGGCCCGTGCAGATCAGCCGCGACGACGGCATGAGGCGGATCGGAATCGAGCTGAATGTCGTCGGCCGGGACATCGGTTCGTTTGTGGCCGAAGCCCGGCAGCGGATCGATCGCAACGTCAAGCTGCCGACCGGTTACTCGGTGTCCTGGGGCGGCCAGTTCGAAAACCAGCAGCGGGCCATGCGCCGCCTGATGATCATCACGCCCCTCGTCGTTGTGCTGGTGCTGGCGCTGCTGTTCATGACGTTCAACTCGCTCCGCGTGTCGCTGATCGTTTTTCTCAACCTGCCCTTTGCCCTCATGGGTGGAGTCTTCGCCCTGTGGCTTTCGCGGATGTACCTGTCGGTGCCGGCCTCGGTGGGGTTCATCACCCTGCTCGGGGTGGCCGTTTTGAACGGGCTGGTGCTCGTTTCGTGCATCCTGCAACTGCAGCATGAGGGGCGCGCCACGAACGCCGCGGTGGAGGAGGCGTGCGTGTTGAGATTCCGCCCGATCCTGATGACCGCCTCTATCACGGTGTTTAGTCTCATACCCTTGATGTTCGCCACCGGCCTGGGTTCGGAAGTGCAGCGGCCACTCGCCGTGGTCGTGATCGGGGGCCTGTTCACGTCCACGCTGTCGACCCTTATGGTCCTCCCGATCCTGTACGGCTGGTTTGGCCCTGAATGCAGTCCAGACCGGCAAGCCGCAGCCCCGACGAGGGCCCCCGAGACGTCCAGTCTTTGAGGTCGTTCTTTCAGCTCGAACGGGCAGGGCCCGAGGGCCGTGTCGAGCCGCCGCGGCTCACCAGGGCCGCTCCGCCCACCTGCGTCGGCGCCCATCGAGAAGGTTATGGCGTCTGCCGTGTGCAACTGATAACGTGGACGGACTAGACACCCAGGTACGATTGATTTCATGGCAGAGAAGTACCGTAGTCGTTTGGGCGCGTGTATACGGCACCTCCGGGTTTGGGCGATCCTGGCGCTTTGCGCGTTTGTTCCTGCCTGGTTCGCCCGGCTACATGCGGCGGCGCCGCAGACACGCGACATCCACATCGAGGCTTTCCGCTACGGTTTCAGCCCCGCGCGCATCCACGTAAACCGCGGAGACCTCCTGCGCCTGACTTTTTCCACCCGCGACACGGGCCAGAGTGTCTTCCTGCAGGACTATGACGTTTATGTCGTCATCACACCGGGTGCGGAATCCGTCGACGTCCACAAGCTCTCGCGGCCCGACGAGCCCCCCGTCCGGATGCGGGTGGTCGAGCTTACCGCGGGGCTGCCCGGCTGGCGCGGCGCGCTTGTGTCGAAGTCCCAGTTCCGCAACCACACCTACAACGGCCCGTTGCACGGGACGGAGCGCGGCGATATCGTTGTCGCTCCGAATTACCTGCTCTGCGGGTCGCTCGGGCTCCTGTGCGGCCTCCCCTTCACCCTTATACTTGCCCGGCGAGACCGCGCCCTGAGGTCTCTCCCCATTAATGCCTTTGAACTGTTCCCACGGTTGAAGAGGCTGATGAAGCGGCCCTCGCTCCAGTTCGAGCTGATGGTCCCTATGCTGGCCGTCTTCTATTTCGTCATCCTGGCCGGCCTGCTCGGGACCAAAGTGGCCGGACGCAATGCCGGCCCGATGGTGATCTGGGTCCTGTGGCTCTCGGGTCTGATCATACTGCTGGTGCCGCTTGGGGGGCGGATCTGGTGCCTGGCGTGCCCGCTCCCTTCTATCGGAGAGTGGCTGCAGAGGCGCCGCCTGGTCAAAATCTTGCCCGGGTTGGCTCTTGGGCACACCCTTCCCGACTCAAGTGCCCCTGTGGCCGCGGTGGCTGCGGAACCGCTGGCCGAGCGTGCTGCTGTTCCTGCTCCTCGGGACCTTCAGCACCGCCCTGGTCGCGCTCCCTCCGGCCACGAGCTGGCTGCTGATCGGCTCTGGCGCTGGTGCCCGTTGCAACCTCTTTCTTCTCCGAGCAGCGCCTGTTCTGCCGCTTCCTGTGCCCGATCAACAGCTTCATCAGCCTGTACTCGATGGCGGGGCGGCTGGCGGTCCGCTCGGTCTCGGCTCGAGACCTGCGCGCGATGTGAAGAGAGGTTCTGCCTCACCGGGAGCGCGAAGGGCTGGGGATGTCCGTATGGGCTCTGCGTGGGCGAGGTGCAGCCGCAACAACGACTGCGGCATGTGCACCGAATGCTTCAAGACCTGCGCCTACGACAACGTCGCGCTGTTCTGGCGCAGCTCCGGGTGGGACCGGGAAGTGCCCAGTTACGGCGAGGCGTGGCAGGCGATCGTGATGTTCGGGCTGTCCATGCCTCTACTGCGTCGTCAACCTGGGTGCGTGGGACCGGGTTCGGGATTGGCTCGACATCGTCGACAGGATGAACTGGCGCACCTTCGGTCTCTGCGCGGCCGGCATCTGGGTGGTGTGCCTGGGCGTGCTCCCGTTGCTGTCGTTCCTTCTGACGAGGGCCGGCATCTGGGCAAGCGGGTCGCGCGGTCCGGGCGGGCGAGCTGTTCCGCGCTTCCTCGGCCTCGGTCATGCCCATCGGGTTGTCCTGCTGGATCGCCTTTGCCGTGGCGATGCTGTCGTCGATGATGACGTTCGTGCTGCAGAGCCTGTCGGACCCGTTCAACTGGGGCTGGAACCTGCTCGGCATGGCGGGAAGCCGGTGGCACATCTGGTGCGCTGCCGGGCTGCCGTGGCTCCAGGTGGCCTGTGTCGTGGCCGGGCTGGTATATTCGTCGAGAACGCTGCTCTGTTGCTGGCGGGATGCTGTGTCCGACGCGCGCAGGCGGTTGCGGGTTTGGCGCCGCTGGCGTGCTTCCTGTGGTCGGCCGCCGCGGGAATGATCTGCTTTTTTGCCGGCTGAGCGGGGATCACGATGAACGAAAGACCGCAGACCGAAGACGCCCGGGAAGAAGCGAACCGGTGTGCTCCCCGCGATATCGATGGCTGCTGTGCTGGTCGCGGTTCCCCTGCTGGTCCTGGTCTACCAGGCGCACCACACCGGGCTCTCCGTCGGACAGATGATGGCCCACATTTTCAAAGGCGCGCGCGAGCAGGAGGCTGCCGCGACGCTCCGGCGGCGGCGGCGCGCGGCCCGAAGATCGATTTTCTGTCGGCTGCCCCGATCGGCTTTCCGACCGAAGATTTTCCGCGCATCGGCAGCGTGACGATCGTCGGATCTCGACAAGGACGGCCTTCCGGACGTTCTGGTCTGCGACATGCTGGCCAACCGCGTCGGCTGGATCCGCCAGTCGCCGGCGGGCGTCTACCCGGAGAAGTGGGTCAGCCCCGTGCTGCCCGCGCCCGCGCACGTCGAGCCCGTCGACATCGACCAGGACGGCGACACGGACCTCGCGGTCGCCTGCATGGGGCAGCTGTTCCCGAGCAACGACAAGATCGGCTCGGTGGTCGTCCTGGAGAACGACGGCAAGCCAGAATTTCACACCGCACGTCCTGGTCGAGCGCATTGCCAGGGTCACGGACGTCCGCGCTGCGGATTTCGACGGCGACGGGGATGTGGACCTGATCGTGGGCCAGTTCGGGTACGACGACGGCGAAACCCGCTGGCTGGAGAACCTGGGCGGCTGGCAGTTCCGATCGCACATCCTGCAGAGCCTGTCCGGCGCCATCCACACCATTCCTGCCGACATCGACGCGGACGGCGACGTCGATGTGATCAGCCTCGTGAGCCAGGAATGGGAAGAGATCTACCTCTTCGAGAACGACGGCCGCGGCAATTTCAAGTCGCACCTGGTCTGGGGCAGCACAAACGAAGATTACGGCAGCAGCGGCATACGGCTGACCGACATGAACCGGGACGGCCGGCTGGACATCCTGTACACGAACGGCGACGCGTTCGACTACCTGCCGCCACGGCCGCGCCCATGGCACAGCGTCCAGTGGCTGGAGAACACCGGGAATTTCAAGTTCGAGCACCACCCGATCGGAAAGCTCGAGGGGGCGAGCGGCGCGGTTGCGGCCGATGTCGACGGCGACGGCGACCTCGACGTCGTGGCCGTGACCTGCTACAACTTCTGGGAAAAGCCCGAGTCTCAAAGCATCGTCTGGTTTGAGAACGACGGGAAGATGAACTACGTGCAGCGCGACATCGCCCACGCGCCGACGCACCTCATCAGCGTCGAAGCCGCCGACATGAACAACGACGGGAAACCGGACTTTGTCTCGGCACGAATGAACGTCTACTCCCCGTTCACCAAGGAAGGCCGGGTCATGCTCTGGCTCAACCACTGGGGCCGACCGTCGCGCTGACAAGGACGCCGGAATCACACGACACCGCGCCCCGCAACGAATCAGGGATCAAGGGTCAATTGGGTCCAGGTCCGAAGTTCATGCGACCGCTTGGCCACGAACCCATGACCCTTTGAGGCGGCGGAACTCCGCACCGATTTGCGCGAGTATTCCGTATAATGGGTGCCCTCAGATCAACAGAAACGTTTCGGCGGCATAGACGTAAGAGACTCACGTACGCTTTGACATTCGACTCTGTCTTTCCGGGGGTTCCGAGGAACAGGATGGCCCAAAAACTGCCGGGTGGCCGCAAGAATCTCAGGAGGTACGAGGGCGTAAACCTCCTCTTTTTCCTGTCCATCCTCGTTGCCCTGGGTGTTTTCGTCTCCGCGGTCTTCCTGTACTACCGTGGCTCGCCCAAAGGGCCGACGCCGGATGATCGTCCGGGCATTCTGGCGGAGACCGTCGTGCCGGGGATCGAGGCCTGCATGTTCTCTCTGGGCACCAAGATTACCGAGACGAACCGCCGCTACGTGGGTGTGCAGGACATCTCGGTCATGGACGACGGCCTAGTCCGCGACCTTTTCGCCGTCCCCGGCGTCACCGAGGTTGTCGTGGATCGCACCATGATCATGCTGCACAAGACACCCTCGGCGCAGTGGGAAAACATCCAGCCCGGTGCGCGGGAGGTGATCAACCGCCATCTCCACATGCACCCTTAGGCGAGTGGCGGGCGGCGGCGAGCCGAGTTGGCCCGCTTTGCCGCTACTTCTTCAGGCGTTCGCTGAACACTTTGCGAAACTTCTCTATCTTGGGGGTGATCACGAAGGAGCAATAGCTCTGTTCGGGATTCCTGGTGTAGTAGTCCTGGTGGTAGTCCTCCGCGGGCCAGAACTTCGTAAACGGCACGATTTCGGTGACGATCGGCCGGTCCCAGATGTGGGCCGTGTCCAACTTTGCCTTGTACGCCTCGGCGACGCTCTTCTGCTCGTCGTCGTGGTAGAAAATCACGGAACGATACTGCGGGCCGACATCGTTCCCCTGCCGGTTTCGGGTGGTGGGGTCGTGCGTTTTCCAGAAAACTTCCAACAGCTCGTCGTAGCTGATCTTGGCCGGGGAGTAGGTGATCTGGCACACCTCGGCGTGGCCGGTCGCGCCGCCGCACACCTGCTCGTAGGTAGGGTGCTGCACGTTCCCGCCGGCGTATCCTGAGACCACCTTTTTCACCCCTTGGAGCTGCTCGAATATGGCCTCGGTGCACCAGAAACAACCGGAGCCGAAAGTGGCCACTTTGGTCTCTTCAGTCATCGTCCGCGACTCCTTCGGCCACGCGGTTACGGCGGCCGGCAGCACAAGGCCTGCAAGAAAGACTCGTCTCAGCATGTTCATCACCCGATCGCTCCAGCGCGCCTCAAAACAGTAGCAGAGCGGAAGACGCGCTTCCAGTGGACGGGCGGGGCGCGGGCGGTGGTGGTGCAGGTGTCAAACCGCCGGACGAGCGGGCCCAAGGTCCGCATCGGTTCGACGGAGGCCCGTGACGAAAGGGGCGAAGGTCCTGCGGAAGCCGAGGCCGGCGGCGCAGGCAACCGCCAGGGCCAGGGTTGCGGGGTCCAGCGCGCCCACTCAAAAAATCGTACGCAGGTAGTGCAGGTTGCGGCGGTGGGTTTCGTCGAAGCCGAGCGGCTTGTCTCCCTTGATCTCCGCCCACTGCTCGACATGTATCCAGCCGCTGTACCCGATCGTGTCCATGGCTCGACGGACTTGTTTGAAATCCACGTTGCCCTGCCCGAAGAGGATATTGCCGTAATCTTTCGCGTGGAACTCGCAGATCCTGCTGCCGAGCGAGGTGATTTCCTCGTAGAAGTCGCCTCCGGAAGTATGTGCGTGAACCAGGTCGAAGTAGACCTTCACCGCGGGCGATCCGACCCGGTCGAGTATCTGCCGATAGCGTGGGACGGAAATCTCCGCCTCGAGCCCGAGCGCGACTCCAGAGCGTTCAGCCTTCGGGGCGTTCTCTTTCAACCGGGCTACGAGCAGGTCGTCGCGGTTTTCCGGCCGGTTCAGATCGCCCTTGTCGAAAAACGCGAGCAGCAGAACCTTTTGCTTCATCGCGGCGGCGATGTCGATGGCGGCGTCCACGAGTCCCAGCCCCCTGGGATCGGACGCATACGGCACCTCGTTGAGGATGCCTAGCGCGAGCGAACCGATGGCGACGTTGTGCCTGCGGGCCATCGAGCTGTAGAGCTCCCGGCGGGCGGGGTCCTGCATCGATTTGACGTCTCCGAGGTCCACCTGCAGCCCGTCGAAGCCCAGGCGGGCGGCGATCTCGAGGGCCTGCGGGTCCCCGGCTTTGGCGAGTTCCCAGTCCACCGCTCCGAATTTGAATCTTTGCACCGGGGGATACCCTCCGAACGCCCGAAACGGGCCAATCCCGCCCAAGACTGCCGCGGGGAGTGCACGGGTGATTAATGCGCGTCTTGAGAAGCTCGGTTTTTGTGCGGCCATTCAGCACCTGTGGCGCCGATTCTATGTGGGTGGTGACGGTCGATGCAAGCCGAATGACGGAAATGCGACGAGGTTTACCGCTGACCGGGCATTTTGCACCGTCCGGCGGGTCGCTTGACACCCGTCGAAATTCACGGTTAACCTCACCAGCGTCCTCACGAACGACACGCCGGTTGCCACCCGCATCTACGGCCAGTACGGTACGATCGAGGTCGCCAACGATTCCGACCGTGCCGGCCGCGGGGGCGATATGACGTTAACGGGGAACGGCGATTACGTGAAGGAGTTTCTGGACCTCAACGGCGGTTACACGAAGGTGACGGTCGCGCCCGATACGCGACCCGACCTGCGCGGCAATTTCTTCGACTGCATTCGGAGCGGGGGCACGCCGTTCTGCAACGTCGACCTGGGAACCGCGACCATGGTCGCCATCAAGCTGGGGGTCGAAGCGTACCGGCAGAACAAGACCATGCTGTGGGACCGCGCGTAGAGCAAACACGGACAAAGACCCGTCGCGGCACTCATGGCTCCCTCGGCGCCGACTTCCGGGGGTGCACCGGGTCGGTTGGCATGGGCCAGGGGGCGGCGTCGACCAGTCGCACTCCACGGCAGGGGCGCAACCTCGATGCGGGCCGACTCATGCCTGATTCGGTTTGGCCGGCGCCTGCATCGCCTGCATGGCTCTAAAGATGGCGCACCATTCCCGGTGCTCCTGAATCGGCATGCCGCACTCGACGCAGATCCGCACCCTCTTGACCGGCTGATTTCTCATTCGCCCTAGAAGCTTCTTCAGGAATGCCATGTCCCTCTCCCGTCAAGCGCGGGTGTGTGGTACGGACCCCGCATCGAAGTGTACGTAAACCCGGCCGGTTTGGTTCGCGATTTCAGGAAAGAAATCGTACGAGCCCGCCCCAGCGCGCATCCGCGCGGAAGCCGTTGGCCGCAAAAAAGCGGCGCAGTATGAATCCCGTTCTGACCACCTGGTCGCCCGCCGCGGCGGCACGGACGCAAAAATCGTCAAGCAGCATGCTCCCGATTCTGCGGCCTTTGAGTGCGTTGGAAACGGCAATCCCTTCCAGAGACACCAGCGGGGGGTCTTCGTTCCGGTAGCGCAAGGCGGCCACGATCCGTTCCTGATCGTCCAGGACGACCAGGAATTTTTCCTGCTCCGAAATCTGCCCGGGGGCGCCTTCTTCGAACAGAAGCCTGAACATGTATCCCACCTCGGAAGCCCCGAGGGGTTCACGGACTTCGTATTGCAGCCCGTGGCTGTCGGCGATACGGGTGCGGAGGACCACCTGCTTGCCGCTTCCCTCGCCCAAAGCCGTGATCTGGACCTCATGACCGGGGCGGGCCTGAGGGAGCACCATGCGGCTGAACACGCAGCGGTCGGCAGGGTGGCTCAGCGCGGCCTGGAGGTCCGAGAGTCGTTCCAGTTCGCCATCCGTCCGTTCGGTTTCTCCCGAGGGCTCCAGCAGGCGATTGAACGCCGCC
Organism: uncultured Acidobacteriota bacterium; assembly: GCA_963773605.1. Classification (GTDB taxonomy): domain Bacteria; phylum Acidobacteriota; class UBA6911; order UBA6911; family UBA6911; genus CAVZBT01. The sequence continues at coordinate 132,969 of CAVZBT010000008.1, read as the reverse complement.
GCGACTTGCTCCCCGGCTCGAGCGAAGTAGGTGTGGCGGTAGAGGTGGTATCGCACAAGGTTCGAATACCTGTCGAGGCGGTACAGGCGGTAGACCTGGTCCGCCTGTTCCTCGCGTGCGGCACGGGTGGCATTCGGGTTGATCCGTTCCCAATCGGCGAAACGGTCGATGGCGCACATGAGTGCCAGCGGCAGATAAGGCCGGTCCCGGTGCTGTTGGAGGAACGCTTGCAGAGCCGCCGCGAGTTCCCGTTCCTCAGGTGTATGCGGGTCATGCGCGAGTTCCCGGTGCAAGTCCTCCAGGAAAGCCTCCCCATCCACCTGGCCCAGCCCTTCTATGGCCGCATCGAAAAGCCACCCCACCCGCAGGTGGTTCCAGCTTTTGGGGTAGTGCGCGGCGGTTTGCCTGTAGAAGTTGCGCAGCATGGGCCGCACGATCGCGAGCGGCCCGGAATAGGGTAGAGCGCCTGCGAGCGAGAGCACGAGCGCCGTTTCACGGAAATCGGCGTTCGGGACGACGACGTTTGCGGGCCCGATGAGGCCGGGCAGGAGGCGCTTCCCGCTGAGGCGCCAAAGCCTGAAGAATGCTGCCATGCTCCGGATCAGGAGGCGCTGCCAGTCGTGGCCGGCCGCCGACGAAGCGCGCGAACCCTGCACGGCGCTGAATTCCCGAATCCGGTCCCAGGCCGTAAGATCGCCGACATAGGCGACCGAGAGCGCTCCAAGGTCTGCACGGTACGTTCCGAACTGGGGCACCGCAGGCGCGGCATAGGGGAGGCTCGACAGCGCCATCATCCAGAGGACCGTCTCGTAAGCGCGGCGGTCCTTGAGTTCGTCGCCGGTAGCGATCAGCAGGTCAAAATGTTTCCCATCCCGAAGGTTGAGGCTCACGCGGAAAAGGTCGAGCCGATGCTGGGACGAGAGCTGCGACACCCAGAGCCCGTGCGCCACGATCTGGCCTGTGTCGAAGCCGTCCTCCCCAAACGCAAGCCGCACCGACTCGGTGAGAAACGACGCGTCCGCGAGGATCTGCTCCAACGGCGCTGTCTTCGCAAGGGCGAGGCCGTCCTCGAAAAGTACTTGTCCGGCTGCCGCACGTTGCCCGGCACCGGCACCGGCGGCCTTCGGGAGTGAATCCCGATACCAGCGGCAGGCAGCGTCGAGCGCGGCCCTTCCGGCGGGCGCGAGTTCGGGGTCGGGTTCGTGCAGCGTCCAGGCGGCCAGTTCCGCCCGCACCGGGGCGAAGTAGTGCGGATGCCGGCGCGCGAACGCGGCCAGAAGGGCAAAAATCCGCTGGAACTGCTCGCGCGTGACCGGTTCGGCAGGCCACACCAGATCCTGGCGATAACGGAAGAGCCTCTGGCGCAAGGCGTCGAGGTGGGATTCCCCCAGGTTCGATTCGGCGATTTGGCGTATCGAATCCTCGGTCAGGAATGTTAGCCCCGATTCGACGAACGCGGGGAACGACTCGCTGTACTCCCCGCCGGGCTCATCGGCGAGCAGTATCCGGTAGGCAAGACAGCGCAATTCCTCCTGGGGATGCCTCGCGAGCGCTTCCAGGCGCCTGCGGATCAGCGGTGCATAACGTGCCCCGGCATTCCGCAGCGCCTCCCCGAGGCGGTGGACCGCCTCGAACATCCCGGCTCCCGAGCCCAGGAACATCTGGCTGCACCAGTGGTGGATTTCGCGCAAGCGCTCGTCCGACAGCCCGGCAAGATGCCCGGTGCCCTCGAGCGGTCCCAACGATTCGCGGTCCCAGGGCAACCGGACTTGGGCGGAAATCCCGGCCAGCGGCACGTCCCACCCGTCTTTGCACGGGAAGAAAGCGACCAGCGCCTGGTTTCCCGCCCATAGCCTCGGTTGACGGACGAAAAGCCCCAGGTCGATTGTGGGCCCCGTCAGTTCGTATTCGAGGTCGCCCAGACGGACCGCATTCTGGCCGGGGGCGGCGACCAGCCTGAGCGAGAGTCCGGCGTGCGTATTGTGCAGGCCCCCCTCGTCCGCGACGATGTCGCTCTCGAGCACCCCCAGATCGCGGAAGAACCAGCGGGGAATACGGACGCGGAACCTGCCGAGTTCGAGGAGCGCGAAGCTCGATTCGTACAGCGCTTCGATAGCCGGCCGGAAGTGCTCCTCGATGATACGGCGCCGGTACGAGCCCTTGGCGGTCAGTTCGCCGCGTTCCACCTCGAAGTCGCGGTCGAGCACGGCGAAGCCGACAACGCGCTCGTAGGGCGCCAGACCCGCATTTGCGGCCCTGACCAGGTGACGGAAATAGGCCTGGAACTGCTCGACGGGCGCCTGCAGGACGGGTTCCCCCGGGTTGGGGACAAGCAGCAGAACGTTGTAGTCGCGATGATCCCCTACGAGGAACGCCCGCTTGATCCCCGGGACATCGTCGAACTTCTGTTCCACCCGGCGGGGCGCAACGGTCTGGCCGCGACTGTTTTTGTAGATGTCCTTGATGCGGTCGACAATTTCTAGGTGCCCCTTGTCGTGCAGCTTAAACAAATCGCCCGTTTGGAGCCAGTATTCTCCGGCGGGATCGATAGCCGGCAGATGCGTCCCCGCGTCCTCCGGGAGGTAGCGGGCCACATAGGGGGCGGCAACCTGCAGTTCGCCGGCGCCACTGAAACGGATCCGGGCACCCGGCAGCGGAATGCCGACGCTGTTGTCGACATACTCCCCCGGCGGCGTCATCGTGATCCCTCCGGTTGCCTCGGTCATCCCGAAGCCGCTGCACAGGTCGACGCCATGGCGCTGGAAGAAACGGAAGATTTTCGCATCCAGGAATCCTGCCGCCGACAACCCCCAGCGAAGCCGGTCGCCGACGATTTCGCGCAGGGCGGATTCGTGTTGAGGGCTCCCCTCGCGGTCGCGCATGGCCTCCAGTGCAGCGTCGCGGATCTGGCTCCAGCGCAGGGGGACGCTGACGAGCCCGGTGGGCCTGACCCGCTGCATCTGCGCCAGGAGGGTCTCGACCGAGGGGTTGCCGGCAAACACATATGTACCGCCCCAGAAAATAGTGCCGAGCATTTCGAGGTAGCGGCCGAACGTGTGGTAGAGGGGAAGGTAGCAGAGGAGCACTTCACCCGTTCCCACCCCGGGCAATGCTGCGGCTCGGGCGAACCTCTTGGTCACGATGTTGTACTGGGAGAAGACGACCCCTTTAGGCAGGCCCGTGCTCCCGGAGGTGAACATCGCGGTGGCGGCGGAGTGCAGCTCCGGCCGCGGCCTGCCGCGGAGCCGCTCCGCGACCGCGGTCAGATCGAGCGTCATGCAGGCGCCGTCCAGGGACGTCGTCGAGCCGCTCTTTCCGGAGGGGCGGGTGCGGAAAACCCGGAAGGGCAGGCGCACGACGGAACGAATGCCCTCGAGCCTGTCGCGCCGTTCATCGGTGTCGGTGACGACGATGTTGATGCCTAGCTGGTCGAAGATCCATGACAGGGTCGGCCCGTCGAAGTGCACGCTGAGCGGCGTGACGAAGATCCCCTCCACGAGGCAGGCGAGATCGCAGCAGGCGGACTCGACGCAGTTGTCCGCGAGGATCGCGACCCGCGGTTCGTCGGGCGCCGAGATGAGGAAAAGGCCCGCGAGCATTCGCAGCCGCCGGTCCACCGCGCCGTACGTCCATTCCGGGGCGCCCGCATCCGCCCATCGGAACAGCAGCCGGTCCGGATGGCGGCGGACGCGTTGTGCGAGCAAGTCGGCGAGCGTGTACCCGGATGAGCGGATCGCGCCGAAGGCTGTTTCGGCCCAGCGATACCTCCCCGCGCGGTCGGGCAGGTACTGCAGGAACCCCGCGCGCCCGGTCAGGTCCAGGTATTGTCGCCAGACGTCGGCGTCCGCGGGGTCGGCGGGCTCGGGTGCAGCGGCTTTCTCCGCCCGAAGTACCACCTCCGCCGCAGACTCGGCCGACCACGCACCGGCTATTTCCAGTGCCGCCTTAAGGCTGAGAAGCTCAGCGATCATGACGCCTGCCAGTGCGACGGTTGATGCGAGCAGGTGCGCCCGCTCGCTCGGCTAAATCCAATTGGGTAATCCAGAGCTTGTGGCGGTGAGGCATAGGAAAAACAGAGACAGCGCTTGTGGAGTGAGGTGCCTCGGCACCACTTTCCGGGACTGCATTGGATCGCTTGGGAGTGGCCAGGGGTCGGCGCCGAGGCGGCGATCCCAAACCGGCGTCAAGCCGCCGCACGCTACAGCTGTGGCCGCGAGGTCGAGATCGGAACGCCTCCCTTCGGAAGCCCTCCGCAAGCCACCCGCTCGGCGGGTGGCAGCTGACTGCGGAAAACGACGGTAAAAAGCTCATTTAAGACCCGTCTTTGTGCCTGAATCTCCTCCAAGTCATTGAAAGGAAGAGCATTGTTTGGGTCCGTCCCCGCCAAGAGCGTGGGCGATCCACTCCGGGTTGGACTTGTACCACTCGATGGTGAGCCGGAGGCCCTCCTGGAAAGCGATACTGGGGCGCCACCCGAGTTCATTCCGGATGAGCGAAAAATCGACGGCATACCGGCGGTCGTGTCCCAACCGGTCCGCCACGGCGGTCAGCAGCCTCGCGGGCTTCCCGAGAATGCGCAGGATCTCGCGGAGCACGCTGAGGTTGGTCCGGGGATCACCGCCGCCGACATGGTATGTGGCGCCCGCGCGCCCCTTCTCGAGGACCGTCAACAGCGCCCGGCTGTTGTCCGCGACATGAATCCAGTCGCGCACCTGGAGGCCGTCTCCGTATACCGGGATGGGCCGTTCGGCGAGCGCATTGCTGATGGCGAGGGGCAGCAGTTTCTCAGGGAACTGGAAGGGGCCGTAATTGTTGCTTGTCCTGGTAATGACCGTATCGATGCCGAAAGTGTGCGCGGCGGCCCGGACCAGGTGCTCAGCTGCTGTCTTGCTCGCCGCATATGGGCTGCTCGGGACGAGAGGCGAGTCCTCGCGAAACAACCCGGGCTCGGGAATGCTTCCCCCGACCTCGTCGGTGGAGATGTGCAGGAAGCGCCTGACCCGCTTTTCGCGCGCTACATCCAGCAGCACCTGTGTCCCGAGCACGTTGGTGCGGACGAATTCAGCCGCACTCAGGATGCTGCGGTCCACATGGGATTCAGCCGCAAAGTGGACGAGGGCGTCGCAGTCCTCGGGTAGCGCGTCGCGGACAGCCTCGACGTCGCAGATGTCTCCCCTGACCATCCGGTAGCGCGGGTGCCCGGCGACCGAAGCCAGGTTCTCAAGATTGCCGGCGTAGGTGAGCCGGTCGAAGTTGATCACTTCCTCTCCGGGATACCTGTGTACCCAGTCGCGGATGAACTGCGAGCCGATGAAGCCCGCCCCCCCGGTGACAAAAATGGCCATAAGAGCCGCCTATTCGATACGTGAACCGGAGCGTCAATTACCGGCGCTCTTGAGGAATTTCAGGGTGCTTTCCAGGGCGGCGAGCGTGATGTCCATCAGCGGTTCCTTGCGCCCCTCGTGACCCTGCGGTCCCATGCAGAAATCGTGGTAGCCGCTTTCGTACACCTCCATCGTGACGTTCTTGCCACCTTTCGCCAGTTCATCGTGCAGGAGCCGGTCCATCGGCATCAGGCTGTCGGCGGTCCCGACCAGGATCAGGATCGGGTTCTGGACGGAGGCCAGTTTCTGTTGAATCACGGGAGAGTCGATGGTCATTCCCTTGAAGCGCTCTGCCGGTGGGGCGTTTGGGCTGGGCCGTGCGCCCAGGAAGCGGATCGGCGCCGGCGCGCCGAGGACCGCGGCCCGCACCTTCACCCGCGAGATCAGGTTCATCACCACGTCGCCCCCGAGGCTCACTCCGTATACGTTGATCCGGTCAGGATCGACGTACGGGAGCTTCTTGACATACTCGAGCACGGCAAGGGCGTCGTCGGCATAGCTGATGGCTTTCGGGTCTTCGGGTTGCTGTGGCGTGATCTGCGCGGCACGGTAGTCCGACACGACCGTGACGTACCCCTCCTGCAGGAAGCGCTCGAACACGGGACTGCCTGTGTCCCCGCGCGACCAGGTGACCAGCTTCTCCATGCCGCGCCCGCCGGGGGCGCCATGGAAATGAATCAGGACCGGGAATGGCCCGTTCCCCTGCGGTTTGCGCATGGCGGCAGCGACGTATAGCCCATCTTTGGTTTTGACATATACCTGCTCTACCGGCGACACCGCCTCGCTCACCGCATGTATGTATTTGTCATGCGGCAATTCCTTGCCGCCGGGGAACTGTTTGATTTCCGCACCCGCTACGACAGCGCCGCACAAACACACCATCATGAGCAGCCCGTGTCTCATCGTCCGCCTCTCCTGCTGTACAATGAGCCGATCATATCAGAGCGACACGCCCGCATGCGATACTCTCGAGGCCATCACGAACGACACTGACCAGGCGGGATCCGGCGCGCGTCGAGCCGGCGCGGCGCACTTATCCGGAGCGTTTCACGGTGCGGTCGCGGGCCGGGTCCAGGAACGACTGCTGGTCGACGCCGGCGCCGCGCGCGCCCACTTTTTTGATCATCGAGTCGTCCACTTTGACGAGGGGCGTGTAACGCGGGTGGTGGTGTTCCTTGTAGGGGTTGTTTTCACGGGTGTTGTAGCAGCAGATGAGGGTCCACCTCGGAAGGGCGCTCACATTCGGGGCCGAGCAGTGCAGGGTGTTGCTGTGGAAAAACAGGGCGTCGCCGGGGTCCGCCTCAAAGTACACGAGTTCGAAGCGTTGCATCGCCTCGCGCACCCGTTCCGGGTCGGCGCCCGTCTGCTCGCCAGAGCGGCCGTGGTCGATCCGGCCCATCCGGTGCGAACCTCGCAACAGCTGCAGGCAGCCGTTGGCGCGCGTGGCCCGGTCGACGGCGATCAGACAGCTCGCCATGTCCGGCAGCAGGCAACCGTTCTGGTACCAGTAGCCATAGTCCTGGTGCCATTCCCAGGCACCGCCTACTTCGGGCTCCTTCAGCATCATCTTCGAGTGATAGTGGTAGACCTCCCCGCCGAGCAATTGCTCCATTGCGTCCACGACGCGCCGGCTGCGGGCGATGACGCCGTAGAGGTCGTCGCCTGGGTGGTTCCACAGGGAGAGCTTGCTCTCGCGCCCGGCGGTGTCCTTGACGGGGTAGTTGTGGCTGAGCATGAGCCGGTCGGCCCGTGCCGTGCGCAGCAGGAGGTCCATCTCCTCGCGGTCGAAGTAGCTCCGGCAGATGATGTAGCCGTCGGTGTGAAATTGCGCGGTCTGCTCCCGGGTCAAGGGGAGTTGGCTCATGGCGGCCTCCAGCGGGACAGGGGGGAGGACCTACCGCTACTATACCTCACCGGGCCCGAGGATTCAGGATCTGCACGCGAGTCCTGGAAACGGGGAGAGGGCCCGCTCGAGCATGCCCAGCGAAAACGCTATGGCAACGCCGTAGTTCGTGATCGGGATGCCCGCCTCGCGGCAGCGGAGGATGCGCGACATGACCTCGCGGCGGTTCAGCATGCATGAGCCGCAATGTATCACGAGGCTGTACGGGCCGAGGTCTGCGGGGAAGTCGTGGCCCTGCATGTGGACGAATTCCAGGTCCGCGCCCGTGTATTGACGAACCCAGCGCGGGATCTTTACCCGGCCGATGTCTTCGCCGATCGGGTGGTGTGTGCACGCCTCGAGCACCAGCACTTTGTCGCCGGAACCGAGACGGTCGATGGCCCTGGCCCCGTTGACGAACTCCTGCAGGTCGCCTTTCAGCCGCGCGAACAGGATGGAGAACGAGGTGAGCGGAACCTCGGGCGGCACGTCGGCGGCGACCCGCAGGAAGGCTTGGGAGTCCGTGACGACCAGGGCGGGCGGACGCTTGAGCCGGTCGAGCGCATCCCGGAGTTCCCGTTCCTTGGCGACCAGGCAGTACGCGTCGTGGTCCAGCACGTCACGGATCGACTGGACCTGCGGCAGGATCAGTCGGCCCCGGGGCGCCTCGAGATCGATCGGGACGACCAGCACGACCAGTTCGCCCCGAGCGATCAGGTCCCCCGCGATCGTGGGCGCGTTCATGAACGGCTCAGGGGCGGACCGGATGAGGCTTTCCCGGAGCTCGGGTATGCCCCTGCCGAGCGTGGCTGCGGTCTCGACGACCGGTAAGCTGCGCGACCGCAGCGCCGCGATGGTGCCCCCGTCCGTGAGGCCGACATCGGTCTTGTTGAACACGACGAGCGCCGGAGTCTTTCGGGCCGTCAGTGCCGACAGGATCCCTTCCTCGAAATCGCCCCAGTGCCCGGCCTCGGCGACGACGATCCCTAAATCGGTGCGTTCGAATACGTGCCGGGTGCGCTCGGCGCGCATATCGCCGAGTGCACCGGCGTCGTCGATTCCTGCCGTGTCGATGAACAGCACCGGGCCGAGCGGAAGCAACTCCATCGGTTTTTCGACCGGGTCGGTTGTGGTTCCCGGCACGTTGGAGACAATCGAGACCTGCTGGCGTGTGAGGGCATTCAGCAGCGACGACTTGCCCACGTTGCGGCGGCCGAACAACCCGATGTGCAAACGCATCCCTTTGGGTGCGGTGATCATGGCATCTCCCTCGACGGCGGCGAGCCGAGCCGGGTCGCGCCCTCCGGCAATTCCGGCGATCGATTCCTCGGCGGCGAGCCATCCCGAGCCGGTTGCAGCCTCGCGGACGCTCATCCCCCCGGGGCGCGCTAGAAGTAGAGGTCCCGGTCCCCGGTGTCCTCGATGCGACGCAACCGGTCGCGCAACTTGCTCTTCAGCGGCCCGTCCTCGATCTGGATCATTTCCTGGTCGATCCGCGCCGCGCCCGCCCGGCGCGTTTCGGGGGAGGCGTAGTCGACGAGGTACTCGGCCAGGGTGGTACACGCGTTCGGGGTGCAGAAGCGCTTGATGAATCCCGGAATGGCGAATTCCATGAAGTGCTCCCCGGTGCGGCCGAGACGGTAGCACGCGGTGCAGAAACTCGGCAGGTAGCCGTCCTGGATCAGTTCGCGCATGACCTGGTCCAGGCTGCGCACATCCCCTAATTCGAACTGTTCCCGCTCCATGACCTGCGCGTCCCCGGCTTCAGTGTAGCCGCCGATTTCGATGCGGCCGCCGGCGTCGATCTGGGAGACGCCGAAGGCCATGAGTTCACGGCGCAGGGCCGCGTCTTCCCGGGCGGTGAGAATGAGCCCCGTGTACGGGACGGCCAGCCGCAGGATCGCGATGGCGCGCTTGAACTCCGCGTCGCCGACCCCGCCGCGCAGACGGCCGAGGTCGACGCCCGATGCCGGGCGCAGGCGCGGGAAACTGATGGTGTGGGGCCCGACGCCGAAGCGCTGCTGGAGGTGCAGCGCGTGGGTCACGAGCGCCAGGACTTCGAAGCGCCAGTCATGCAGCCCGAACAGAACCCCCACCCCGACGTCGTCGCAGCCGGCCTGCAGCGCGCGGCTCAGGCCGTCGAGCCGGTACAGGTAATTCCCCTTCCGGGTGTGGCGCGGATGCAGGCGGGCATACGTCTCGTGGTGGTACGTTTCCTGGAAGATCTGGTAGGTCCCGATCCCGGCCGCTTTGACGACCTCGTACCCTGCGCGGTCCATCGGCGCCGCATTGATATTGACCCGGCGAATCTCCCCGTGTCCGCTCCGCGTTTCGTACACGACGCGAACCTGCCGGGCGATGAAGTCCGCATCGTAGGCCGGGTGCTCGCCGAAGACGAGGATCAGCCGCTTGTGCCCCGCGTTTTCGAGCGCCAGGACCTGTTGCCGGGTTTCGCTCTCGGTCAGGGTGCGGCGCACGGCCATGGCGTTGCTGCGGCGAAACCCGCAGTAGGCGCAATCGTTGACGCAATCGTTTCCGATGTACAGCGGCGCGAAGAGCACGATACGGTTGCCGTAGACGGTCTCCTTCAAGGTTCGGGCCCCGCGGAACATCTCGTCGAGGTGTTCCGGCTCCGACGCCCGGAGGAGGACGGCGGTTTCTTCGACGCTGAGCGCCTCCTTTGAGAGGCTCCTGGCGATAATCTCGCGGACTCGCCCGCTATCAGGCTGCGGACCGCTGAGCAGGCGGGTGAGGTGGTCGTCGTCGATGAAGTCGACTGCGTCCGGCCCCGTTTTCAGCGCGGGCAGGGCGCGCCGGGGCCGGCGCGGCGCCTCCGGGTGGATGTCACTGCGATTCATTTTTCGGCCTTCGCTTGATGATTTTTCTGCAACACAACCGTGAACGTGCTGCCGACGTCGGGCTGACTCCTGACGGCGACTTCGCCGCCGTACAAGGTGGCCAGCTTCTTCACCGTCGACAAGCCGAGGCCGCTACCGAGGATGTGACGCGTCTTCTCGTTCTTGATGCGCGAAAAATCGTTGAACAGTTTCTTGCTCTCCTCGGGGCTCATGCCGATGCCGGTGTCTTCGACGGCGATCCGGACCGTGTCCGGGAATGCCGCCGCCGAGACCCGCACGGTGCCGCCGTCGCGGTTGTACTTGACCGCGTTGGAGACGAGGTTGTTGAAGATCATGTCGATCTCGCTGCGGTCGCCCTGAACGGTGAGGCCGGCGGGCACATCCATCTCGATGCGTAATCCGGCGCTGTTCGGCCTCCGCCCGGGCGTTTTCGGCCGCCTGGCGGGCCGACTCCAGGAGTTCCACGGCCACGATGGTCCGCAGCCTCTGGCCCGACTCGATCGCGGTGAGGTCGAGCAGGTCGGCGATGAGCTTGCGCATGCCGTCGGTCCGGATGAAGCAGCGGTTCAGCATGTGGTCGTAAGCGGTCAGATCTCCGCCGAGGGCGCGCTCCTGGATCATGTGCAGGTAGCCTTCGATGGCCGCGATCGGTGCCTTCATCTCGTGGGCGAGCACGGAGATGAACTGGAACCGGACCTGGCGTTTTTCCTCGGCGAGCCTGCGGGCCTGGCGCTGCAGGATCAGGTGGCGCGCCGCCTTGCGGACGGCGCCGCGCAGTTCCTCGGGCGTGAACGGCTTGGCCAGGAAGTCGTAGGCGCCGCGCCGGGTGGCCGCCACGGCGGTCTCGAGCGACGCGTAGGCGGTGATCATGATGGTCAGCAGGTCGAGCGACCTCGGCCGAGATCTGGTCGAGAATGTCCAGCCCGGTCGTGTCGGGCAGCTTGTGGTCGAGCAGCAGGATGTCGGTCGGGCCGGAGGCCAGCTTCTCCTCCAGTTCGCTCGCCGCTCGCCGCCGTGCGGATGGCGAACCGGACCTCCCCGTTGATGTCCGGCAGCTCCACGGTGAAGTTCCGCAGCGAGCGTTCCGCCCCCTGCCGCATGCCGAACTCGTCGTCGACGACGAGTATGTTGAGAGTGTCCACGTGTGTTCCCTTACTGCCTGTTTCGCGGACGAGCAGTTTTTCCAACTCGTCGGCGAGCACTCGCGGATTCACCGGCTTTTCCATGAACTTGGCGACCGGCAGCCAGGTCTCGTCCGGTTCGAAGGAGTACCCGAGATTCATTTCCTTGCGGATGCCCGTGAGCATGATCATCGGGAGCGCCGGGCATATCCGCGTGCAGGTGCCGGGCCAGCTCGAACCCGACGGTCACGTCCTCCATCATGACGTCGAGGACCGCCGCGTCGGGCGGGTGGGCCGCCGCGGCCTTCCTGGCTTCGGCGGCCGAATACGCGACGGTCACGTCGTGGCCCCGCTGCGACAGCACGGTCCGGTTCATGTCGATCAAGTCCTGGTCGTCATCCACCAACAGTATGTGCGCCATGGTGTCGTCCTCCGATGTGCGGCTCTACTCTTCCGGACCTTGCCGGGGGAGCCTGACCGTGAACGTGGTTCCGGTCGGGCCGCGGCCGGGTCGCAGTTGGAGGAGGCCTCGATGTCTCCGCGGTGCATTTTCACGATGCCGTAGGTCACCGCCAGGCCCGAGCCCGGTGCCCTTGCCGATCTGCTTGGTCGTGAAGAACGGCTCGAAGATCTTCGTCAGGTTCTCGCGGGCGATGCCGGTGCCCGTGTCGCTGACCGCGAACCAGACCTTGTCCTCGTCGCCGTCGACCGTCACGGTGAGGTCGCCGCCGCCGGGCATGGCGTCGGACGCGTTGCTGAACAGGTTCGTGAGCACCTGGTTGATCTGGTCGGGGTCGAGGTCGCACCTCGGGTTGCCGATCCGGGAGACGACCCCGGTCTGTATGCCCGCGGGGAACGGGTAGGCCTTCACCGCGCGCTGGACCAGCTTCGCGAGGTCGACGGTCCGGAGCACGACCTTGTTCTGCCGCGCGAAGTGCAGCAGGCCGGACGACGATCCGCTTGCACCGGTCGGCCTGCTCGGCGATCATGCTCAGGTCCTCGCGCAGCTCCGGGTGCTGGTCGGCCTGCTCGAGCAGCATGTGGGCGTACATCAGCACGACGCCCAGCGGGTTGTTGACCTCGTGGGCGATGCCGGCGGCGAGCTGGCCCATGCTGGCCAGCTTCTCGGACTGCATCAGCGCTTCCTGCGTGTTGACCAGTTCCTGGTGCGAGACCGCCAGCTGCCTCACCGTCTTGCGCAGCTTCTCGATCGTGTACGGCAGGCACATCTCGGTCTCGGCCAGGCCGCGGTGGATCGCGATGGCGTGCTCGACGCAGGTGTCGTAGCCGCAGGCGCCGCAGTTCAGTTCGTCCTCGGGCTTCAGCTTGCCCATGCGCGCGAGGATGGCGACGATCTCGCTCCCTGGACGGCTGCGAGATGCGCTGGTCGTAGGGGCGGAAGGCGCGCGACAGGTCGAGGTCCGAGAAGCGCGCGATGTCCTGGCGCCACTGCTCCATGCGCGACGGGCGTCCAGTGCTGCCGGACGTGCCGCGCCACCAGCGTGCGCCGCCGGAACAGCGGGCGCGGTCGATGTCATGCCCGCACCCATGATGCAGCCGTTGCAGCAGAGCACCTCCAGCAGCGGACCTCGAGGGTGTTGTCGGCGACGGCCTGGATGGCGTCGACGAAGTTCGTGCGGCCGTCGGTGGCCATGACCTCGCAGTCCATGAGGTCCTCGTTGATCTCCGCGGCCTGCAGCAGCCCGCGGCTGATCGGAAACAGGCCGCCGGGTCCCGTCCAGGGCGGGTCGAATTCGCTCGGGCGGACCTTGTCCGGCTGGATGCCGGCTTCGGCCACCATCTGGCGCAGCTCGCCGGAACGTGAGCACGGCGTCGACCTCGCCGTCGAGGTCTTCGCTGGCGGCCTCGCCCTTCTTGGCGATGCACGGGCCGATGAAGACCACGGGCACGTCGGCGCCGTAGATCTCGCGCAGCACCCTCGCGGTCGCCACCATGGGCGAGACGATCGGCGCCAGCCGGGGGACGAGTTCGGGGTAGTACCTCTCCACGTAGCCGACGAGGGCCGGGCAGGTCGTGGCGATGTAATGGCTGTCCCGGTTGCGGTTGAGCAGCATGCGGTAGCGGCGCGCCACGAGGTCGGCGCCGAAGCCGACCTCGTGGACGTAGTCGAATCCGAGAGTCCGCAGCATGCCGACGACCTTCTCGTACTCCAGGTCCTCGAACTCCGCGGCGAAAGCTGGGGGCCAGGATGGCCGCGACCTTCTTGCCCGACCGCAGGATGGCGGCGAGGTCGGCGGTTGCCGTCCAGCACCTTCTTGGCCCCCTGGCTGCAGACCCGCACGCAGTTGCCGCAGCCGATGCAGCGTTCGGGGATCACCTGCGGCCTGCCCCTCCGAGATCCCGATGGCCTTGGCCGGGCACTCGCGGACGCACGTGTAGCACACGCGGCAACGTTCCTTGATCGTCTGGACAAAGCAGGCAGGCTGCATCAAATCACTCCAGGGCCCCACGATGCGACTCCAAGGTTCTTTGAGATCCTGGAGCCTTGGAGGTGAGATCGAAGACCGGCCTCGAAGGCTCAAGAACGCCTCGAAGAATCCCGCCGACGCTTTATTGCGGCTCGTGGAGCAGGCGGCGCACTTCGGCCGTGAGTTGCTCCGGCCGGACAGGCTTGTCCAGAAGCTTGTCCACCTTGATCCAGGATTGTGCCTCGGATGAGGGGCTGGCGAAGCTCATGCCGGTGGCCCCGGTCACGCCGGTGAGCATGATGACGGGCATTTCGGGGTAGAGCTTCTTGAGCTGGTAGCTCAGGACGAAGCCGGAGTCCTTCTCCTCCATCATCAGGTCGACGATGGCGAGGTCGGGCCTGATCCGCAGCATCGCTTCCTCGGCGGCTGCGTGCCCGTCGGCCGGCACGACGGCGTACCCCGCCGCAGACAGCAGACCCGTCATTTGTTCCAGGAGGTCGAGGTCGTCGTCGACCACCAGTATGCTTTTCTTCACTTCCATGACCGCTCCCACTCACGGCGGCCGGGACTCCCGCCCCGGCCGCCAGGAATTCTAGACGAGCACTTCCCGTCCGGTGTAGTGCGTGTGCAGCAGGTGATGGCTCTTCTCGCCCAGCGGCTTGCCCAGGAACTCCTCGTACAGCCGCTGCACCCACGGGTTCTTGTGGCTGACCCGCAGGTCGTCCGCGGTCGATCTTGTACAGCGCCTGCATGCGGGCGACCGCGGCGTTCGTGTCGGCGCCGATCGGCTGGCCGCCGCCGTTGATGCACCCGCCCGGACAGGTCATCACCTCGATGAACTGGAGGTCCTTGCGCCCGGCCCGCAATCTGCTCCAGCAGCTTGCGCGCGTTGCCCAGGCCGCTGACCACGGCCGCGCCGACCTCGAGGCCGCCGATCGTGGTGTGCAGCTCCTTGGAGCCTTTCAGGCCGCGCAGCGGCTGGATCTTCGAGCCGGTCAGCTCCTGGCCCGTGAGCAGGAAGTGCGCGGTGCGGACGGCCGCTTCCATCACGCCGCCGCTGGCGCCGAAGATCTTGCCCGGCCGTCGAGCGCTCGCCGAACGGGCGTGTCGGCCGGTCTCGGGCTCCATCGCCATCAGGTCGACGCCGAACATCCGCAGCAGCTGTCCCAGTTCGCGCGTGGTCAGCACGTAGTCCACGTCGGGGACGTTGTCCGGCGCCATCTCCGGGCGGGCGCACTCGAACTTCTTGGCGGTGCACGGCATGATCGACACGCTGACGATCTTGCGCCGGGTCGATGCTTCTCGCGCTTGGCGAAGAAGCTCTTGATGATCGCGCCCATCATCTGCTGCGGGCTCTTGCAGGTCGAGACGTTCGGGATGAACTCGGGGTAGAACTGCTCGACGAACTTGATCCAGCCCGGCGAGCAGCTGGTCAGCATCGGCAGCACGCCGCCGGTCTTGATCCGCTGCAGCCAGCTCCGAGCCCTCTTCCATGATGGTCAGGTCGGCGGTGAAGGAGGTGTCGAACACCCGCTCGAAGCCGATGCGCCGCAGCGCGGCGACCATCTTGCCGTCCACGTCCTGTGCCGGGCTTGAGGCCGAACTCCTCGGCCAGCGTGACCGACACGGCCGGGCGCGTGCTGGACGACCACGAACTTGCTCGGGTCGGCCAGCGCCGCGACGACCTCGTCCACGTAGGAGCGTCTCGGTCAGGGCGCCCGTCGGGCAGACGAGGATGCACTGGCCGCAGTTGATGCAGCTCGAGACGTTCAGCCCCTGGTCGAAGGCCGTGCCGATGAACGCCTTGCAGCCGCGGCCGACGAAGTCGATGGCGACGACGCCCTGGATCTCCTCGCAGACCCGGACGCACTGGCCGCACAGGATGCACTTGTCCGGGTCGCGGACGATCGAGGGGCTGGAGACGTCCATCTCGCGCGCGCTCTTGCCGGCCGCGGTACAGCCGCTGGCGGATGCCGAGGTCCTGCGCCAGCGCCTGCAGGTCGCACTTGCCGCTGCGGGCGCAGTACAGGCAGTCGTCCGGGTGGTTGCTCAGCAGCAGCTCGACGATCGTCCGGCGCGCCTCGAGCACGCGCGGGGTGCGGGTCTGGATCTTCATGCCCGCGGCCACCGGGTACGAGCAGGACGGCACCAGGTTGGCGGTGCCTTCCAGCTCGACCACGCACAGGCGGCAGGCGCCGCTGGGCGCCAGGCCCTCCATGTGGCACAGCGTCGGGACCTGGATGCCTTCCCGCTTCAGCAGCCGCGAGAATCGTCTCGCCCTTCCTTGGCCTCGACCGTCCGGCCATCCA
This sequence comes from uncultured Acidobacteriota bacterium, assembly GCA_963773605.1. Classification (GTDB taxonomy): domain Bacteria; phylum Acidobacteriota; class UBA6911; order UBA6911; family UBA6911; genus CAVZBT01. The sequence continues at coordinate 116,986 of CAVZBT010000008.1, read as the reverse complement.
CTTCCAACTGAATCATCTCTCACCTCAATTTCGTTGCGGCGCGCGCGCGCCTGCAGGGGCGCCCCCGCCACGGGTTCGTGTCGTCATCTGGGTTGCGTGAAGTCCAGGTCGCAGCGCAGGCAGCGGCGCGCCTCGCCAGCGGTCGCCTGCTCGTCGGATGCACAGCTCCACCTCGGCGAAGCTCCGGCCCGTTCCACGACGGGCAGCAGCGGCGGCTTGACGCGGGCGCACGAGTCTCGCCCGTCCTCGTCGTCGATGGGCGCCGACGGCTCGACGTAGACGGTCGGCAGCTTCACCTTGGGCAGCGACCTTCAGCACCTTGCCGCGTCACGTAGCGGTCGATCATCGCCGCCGCGTTCTTGCCGGCCGCGATCGCGGCGATCACCGTGCTCGGCCCGGTCACGACGTCGCCGCCGGCGAACACGCCCGGCCGGTCCGGTCGCGTAGCGACTCGGGGTTGATCGCAGATCGTGCCCCACGCGGGTCAGGCGCAGGCCGTCGAGGCCGTCCGTCTCGGGCTCCTCGCTGATGGCGACGATCAGCGTGTCGAGCTCGACGTCGAACTCGGAGCCGGGGATCGGCACCGGCTTCTGCCGCCCGGAGGCGTCGCGCTCGCCCAGCTTGTTCCGCTGATGAACCGCACGCCGGTCAGCGTGCCGTCCTTGCACGTGCACCGCGACCGGGGCCACCAGCTCCTCGAGCTCGACGCCTTCCGCCAGGCCGGCCTCGATCTCCTCGGCGTAGGCCGGCATCTCCTGCGCGCGTGCGGCGGTAGAAGACGGTCACGCTGCTCACGCCCTGCTGGCGGAGGGCCACGCGGGCGGCGTCCATCGCGGAGTTGCCGCCGCCGATGACGCCGACGCGGCCGCTGGCCAGCTCCTGCCCGTGCAGGTTGTAGGCCTTGAGGAACTCGATGCCCGGGATGATGCCCTGCGGCGTCCTCGCCGGGCAGGTCGAGCTTCCTGGCTCTGGTGCGAGCCGGTGGCGAGGTAGACCGCCTTGTAGCCCGTCCGCCAGCAGGTCGTCCAGGGTGAAGTCGCTGCCCAGGGCGTGGTTGTAGTCGCACCTCGATGTTCCGAGGTCAGCAGCGGTCGATCTCCTCGCCGAGGACCTCGCGCGGGCAGGCGGTAGCTCGGGGATCGCCGGCCGTCAGCATGCCGCCGGCCTGCGTCTTCCCGCTCGAACACGGTGACGCGGTAGCCCATCGCGCACAGGTAGTGGGCCGCCGTCAGGCCCGAGGGCCGGCGCCGATGACGGCGATGCGGGCGGCGTCGGGCGCGGCCGGCCGGCGCCGGCGCTGCGTCCGCCGGGTTGACGTGGTCCACCACGAACCGCTTGAGCGTCCGGATGGCGATCGGCTCGCCGCCGGTCGCGCCGGCGCGGCAGACGTACTCGCACGGGTGGTGGCAGACGCGGGCGCAGGCCGACGGGAACGGGTTGGCCTCGCGGATGACGCGGTAGGCCTCCTCGTACTCGCCGCGGGCGATGTGCGCCACGTAGCGCCACACCTCGGTGCCCGCCGGGCAGGCGTTCTGGCAGGGCGCGCCGACCAGTTCCTTGCAGGCCCCGGCCGGGCAGCGCCGCTCGAAGACGTGCGCCTCGTACTCGTCGCGGAACCACTGCAGCGTGCTCAGCACCGGGTTCGGCGCCGTCTGCCCCAGCCCGCACAGGCTGGTCGCCTTGATCGTCTCGCCCAGCTTCTTCAGGTACATGATCCCCTGGAAGCGCAGCAGCGCGTCGAGCGTCCTCTTCCGTGCGGCGCGGGCGGGTGATGGCCTGCAGGATCTCCAGCATGCGCCGGGTGCCCTCGCGGCAGGGGATGCACTTGCCGCAGCTCTCGCTCTGGATGAACTCCATGAAGAACTTGGCGAAGTCGACCATGCAGGTGGTCTCGTCCACCACCACCAGGCCGCCCGAGCCCATGATCGTGCCGAACTTCTTCAGCGCCTCGTAGTCGGTCGGGATGTCCAGGTGCGCCTCCGGGACGCAGCCGCCGGAGGGGCCGCCGATCTGCACGGCCTTGCACTGCTTGCCGCTCGGGATGCCGCCGCCGATGTCGAAGACGACCTGCGCGCAGCGTGGTGCCCATCGGCACCTCGACCAGGCCGGTGCGGCGGACCATGCCCGAGAGGGCGAAGACCTTGGTGCCCTTGCTGCCCTGGGTGCCCATCGCGGCGTACCACTCGGCCCCGCGGTCGAGGATCAGCGGCAGGTTGGCCAGCGTCTCGACGTTGTTGATGACGGTGGGCTTGCCGAAGAGGCCCTGCACCGCCGGGAACGGCGGCCGCGGCCGCGGCATGCCGCGCTTGCCCTCGATGCTGTGGATCAGGGCGGTCTCCTCGCCGCAGACGAACGCGCCGGCGCCCATCTTGATGATGATCTCGAGGTCGAAGCCGCTGTCGAGGATGTTCGTCGCCGAGCAGGCCGTACGCCGTGGCCTGCGCGATCGCCTGCCGTCAGGCGCCGCACCGCGAGCGGGTACTCGGCGCGGATGTAGATGTAGGCCTTGGTCGCGCCGATGGCGTAGGCGGCGATGAGCATGCCTTCCAGCAGCCGGTGCGGGTCGCTCTCGCCGACCGCGCGGTCCATGAACGCGCCGGGGTCGCCCTCGTCGGCGTTGCAGATGAGGTACTTCTGGTCCGCCGGTGCGGCGCGGGCGAACTTCCACTTCTTGCCCGGTGGGGAAGCCGCCGCCGCCGCGCCCGCGCAGCCCGCTCGCTTCGACCAGGTCGCAGACCTGCGTCGGGCGTCATGCGTGCGCAGCGCCTTGGCCAGCGGCCGAGTAGCCGCCCCGGGCGATGTACTCGTCGATGCTGCCCGGGTCGATGATGCCGCTGGTGGCGAGCACGACCCGGCGCTGGCGGGCGAGGAACGGGTGCTCGTCCAGGAACGGGACCGTCGTCCCAGCTCCGCCCCGAGTTCGGGCGGAACTGGCCGAGGAGCCATGTCGGCGGGCAGTGGCCCCCCTTCGAACACGGCGTGCAGAAGGCCCGGGACCTTGTCCGCCGTGACGCTGCCGAAGCTGAGCCGCGCCCGCCCGGGCAGCTGCACGTCGACGATCGGCTCTTCCGAGCACAGGCCGATGCAGCCGACCTCGACCACGTCGGCGTCCCTGCCGTCTGTTTCGAGGAAATTCTTGACCGCGGCGAGCGTCTTGCCGGCGCCGGCGCCGAGCCCGCACGTGCCGGCGCCGACGAAGATGACCGGCCGGGCGACCTCGTCCCGCCGCAAGGATGCCAGCAAAGCCGAGAGCGGTGCCGGCCCCTGTGCCCGCGCTCCGGCCAGACGCCCGCCCTTCAGAGCGTCCAGCAGGTCGGAGGAGGGCCCTCCGAAATCAATCCAGCACTTGCCCGCGGTAGGTGCGGGGACTGCAGCATCAGTGGCCATTCGTCGACTCCTTTTCACGACATTCGGTGATGATCTTGGCGAGCTTCTGCGGGGTGACCTTGCGCGTAGAACTCGCCGTTCAGATTGACCACCGGCGCCAAGCCGCACGCGCCCATGCACGCAACCACCTCCAGGCTGAACAGCCTGTCGCGCGTGGTCTGCCCCGGCTTGAGCTTCAGCTGCTTCTGCACCGTCTCCAGGACCCTGCTGGAGCCCTTTACGTGGCAGGCCGTCCCCCGGCACACCATGAAGTGGTACTTGCCCTGGGGCTGGAACCGGAACTGGTTGTAGAAGGTCGCGACGCCGTAGATCTTGCTGGCCGGCAGCTTTAGGTGACGGCTGATGAGCGTCACCGACTCGCGCGAGAGGTATCCTTGCTCTTGCTGGACCTCCTGGAGGATGGGAATGAGGGCGTCACGCCCCGCGCGGGGGTGATTCTTGAGAACGGACTCTACGGAATTCATGAATTGCTCTCCTTGGTGGTTAGCACTTCCTCACGAGAGATGCGCGACTGGCGAGCATAATAGGCAACCTTGTCCATCGACATCGCGAGATCGATGTTTTCGACAAAGACGTGCGGTGGAATCCGCAGCGCCGTCCGGGCGAAATTCAGGATGCCCTGGATGCCAGCGCCGACAAAGCCGCTGGCGACGTATTGGGCCTCTTCGGCCGGGACGGCAATAATCCCGATCGTGATGCCGAGGTCGCGAATAACCGTCGCCGCATCCTCGATCGGATAGCAGGGGCATCCGGCGATGACCCTGTTGAATTTCTCCGGGTTTTTTTCAAACGAGGCGACAATGCGGAGCTTGGGGCGGCGGCCGGAAAAGAAGGTGAGGATGGCACGCCCCATATTCCCGACCCCGGCAAGCGCGACCCTCTGTTCGGTTGTGGGAAAGAGGAAAGCATCGATGTGGTGCCGGAGTTTGGCGACGTCGTAGCCGTGGTAGGGGGTCCCGGTGCAGCCGATGACCATGAGATCGCGGCGCACCTGGGCGGCGGTCAGGGCCGCCCTGGCGGCCAGGACATGCGAGTGCACGTGAGACAGATTGTCGGCGGCGAGTTCATTGAGGAGACGCCGGTAGAGGCTGAGTCTCCCAATAGTTCGGTGCGGCACCACCTTCACGTCGTCACCCTTGCTGTGAATGAATTCTCATTGTGAATCGTTTCACAGTTAATGGCAAGAGGATTCACAATTAACACGGGATAATAGGTCGCTGGTTGCCCTGTTTGCGTTGTCGCGCCGTCGGGCCGGCGGTGGTTGAGGGTTCTTCTTGGACGAGCCGGTCGCGCCGCGGCCCTACCGATCCAGTTCGGTCACGCTTGGGGAGGCGATCCTTTTCAGCTGTTCGATGCGGGCGCGGATCGCCGATGTGAAGCACGCGATTTCTTCGGGGGCTGCCCCTGCGGCCTGTGCTCCGATCCTCAGTTGCTCGTCCGATACTCTGCCAAGGAATTGCATCAGCCACATAACGTCGGCAACCGTTATGCGGTCCTTGATGTCTCCGGTGTACTGGGCGGCGGCATAGCCCCAGTCGATTTTCCCGTCCCGGATGCCCCGCACAAACGCAGGGGTCTGTGCCGCGTAGCCCTTGCAGTCCCACTTGCTGTGAGTAGCGAAGCCGCCCCAACGGCCAAACGAACTCCCCCAATCGAACACGAAAAAATGATAGCGGCGCCCCTCGGCCCTTTGTTCCTCGTGCACGCCGTTGTTGGAACCCCGGGCGAGGTCGCGCGCATCCTTGACGTCCCAGTTCGAGGTCAGCATCATCAGGACCTTGAGGCCGTTCAGCTCGCGGCCTCCGGGGACTGTGGAGACAAACGGGTTGTCGTTCCACGCCCAGCTGCTTTTGAGCAAGCCGTCGTCCCAAAGTTGGAACCCGGCACCGGTGAACTCCCCATTTTTGCCGATGTATCTACCGGCCCGCTCGAGGCGGTGCGCACCCTCTATGGTCCCGGCTGGCAGGTAATAACATGTAGTGGCGTAGAACCCGGCGGCCCACGCCAGACGGCTGGCAAGCACTTCTGCGTGCGCCTCTCTACCCCATTTGACCGCCCAGGGCCTCCCGGCCGCATCCTTGACCTTTACCTTCGGATTGGCGCCGGTTTTCAGCTCCTCGACGAAGGTGAACGGGGGTTTCGGTACCATCGACGGCCCCCCGGGCCCGTGGGCGAAGTCCAGCTGTTCGACCGCCCCCGGATCAAGCCAAACGACAAGTCCTCGTCCCGCGTCCTGGGCCCCCAGGTGGCGGGGAGCGGCCAGTCCAAACGACACGGCCGCCAACAGCGCAAGAATTCCATGACGCGTCTTCACTCCGGCACACTCCGATCCAGGGGTGGGTAGAAATTCCGCTGCAACCGCCGTGCCAGTGGTGTGGGAACCAGCTACGGCACACTACAATTGGGTTGAAGGGAAGGACTCGAAGCGGATTTGCGGGGAACGGGCGGGGAAACTTTCCCCGGGGAGGCGGTGTTCTAAGGCGCGGTTCTTGCCAGCGCTTTCCCGGCGATCCAGCCTGTCGTCCAAGCCGCCTGGAAGTTGAATCCGCCCGTGATCCCGTCGATGTCGAGAACCTCACCCGCGAAATAGAGTCCCGGGCACACACGGCTCTCCATGGTCTGGAAATTCACATCGGACAGCCGCACGCCGCCGCAGGTGACAAACTCCTCCTTATTGAGGCTCTTGCCGGAGACCTGCAGCTCCGTCGAAGACAGTGTCGCGGCGAGTTTGTGTTCCAGGGAGCGGGACAGGTTGGTCCAGCGCGTATCGGGACCAATGCCTGCCGCGTCGGCGAGGTTTTCCCAAAGCCGCGCCGGCAGCGGGTGGATGGGCGTCTTAAAGACGAGGCGAGCGGGATAGTCGTGGCGCCGGGAGGCCAGCTCGGCGGCGACATGCTGGCTGCCGAACTGAGGGAGCCAGTCGACCGTAAGCGGAAACCTGTAACCGCGTTCGTGCAGCAGCCGGGCGCCCCACGCGGAAAGCCTCAGGATTGCGGGGCCGCTCAGCCCGGCATGCGTAAACAGCAGGGGGCCGCGAGCGTGGTGCCCTGTGCCTGGCAGGCCGGCTTCGACGGGGTCGACCGACAGCCCGGCGAGAGCCCTGATCCATGGCATATCGATGTGAAACGAGAAAAGGGAAGCGACGGGGGCTTCGATCGGGTGGCCGAGCCCGGAGGCGATCACGCCGGCGGCGGCAGTGCGGCAGCCGCCCGTCGCAATCAGGAGGCGGTCGCAGGACAGGGCGCGCCCCCCAGCCAGCACAAGATCGAAGCCACCCTCTTTCTTCGCAGCACGTTCCAGGCCGCAGCCGGACAGGAGCTCTACGCCGGCCCGGGCGGCCGATTCGTAGAGGCAGCGGACCACCTCCAGGGACGAGTCGCTGACGGGGAACACCCGCCCGTCGTCTTCCGTCTTGAGACGCACGCCGCGCGCGGTGAACCAGGCGATGGTATCGCTTGCCTGGAACCGGGAGAGCGGGCCGATGAGTTCGCGGCTGCCGCGCGGGTAATGCGCCGCGAATTCCACGGGAGCGCAACACGCGTGGGTGACATTGCAGCGCCCGCCCCCGGAGATACGCACCTTGGACAGGAAGTGCGGCCCGCGCTCGAGCAGGACGACCTCCGTGCCTGGAGCGGTTTCCGCACACGTGATGGCCGCAAAAAACCCCGCCGCCCCGCCCCCCGCGATTATGACCCGTTGCGCGCTCACGAGGGGAACAATAGAGGATGGGGCGCACGCCGTCAAAGGAAGGCAGGGAAAACCGCAGATCCATTCGTAACACCTCGTTCCGATTTCGTGTTTTTGCCGCACGAAAGCCCTCTGGAGTGCAGCGGCTCGACGCCGCCGCCGGCCGGGTCCGATCGTATCCGTCGTGTCCTCCGCCGAAATGGCGCCGTGTCACCGAGCCGCGATTCCGGCGTTGAAAAGCGGCGTCGAGCCGTCGCACTCCAAAGAGCGTATGGAGTGCGGTGCCTCGGCACCGCTTTCTGGGTTTTGCTGGACCGGCAGGCGGGTCCGAAAGGTCGGCGCCTAGGCGCCGACCACAAAGCGGCGTCGAGCCGCCGCACGCCACACTTGGGTTGTGGCCGCCGGCCGCGCCGTATTATCGCTGGCGGGCTTTTGCAGTTGCGGTGCCGCCCCTGTTCACGGCCGCGGTCACGTATTACAATAAGTGCACTTGTCGCGGAGAAAGGCGACAGGCACGGACATGGAACTCCACCCCGCCGAGATCCCCCGGGACGCCAGAAGACCAGGAGAGAGGACCGCCGCATGCGCTGGCAACTGAGCAGGCGAAGCTCAAACATCGAAGACCGCAGAGGCATTCCCACGACAGGCGGGATCGGGTGTATCGGCCTGATTGTGCTCGTGGTGATCGGTTACCTGACCGGGACGAACCCCCTGGAGTTGCTGCGCCAGGTCGGAACCGACCCATCGGTCTCGACGCGCGCTCCGGCGGCCACCCCCGGGGAGTACGACCACGAGAGGGACTTCGTCGCCGCGGTCCTTGGCGACACAGAAGATGCGTGGGGGCGGATTTTTGCCGCCGACGGGCAGCGTTACCGGCCCCCTACGCTGGTCCTCTTTTCCGATGCGGTGCGTTCAGCCTGCGGTTTCAACTCAGCCGCGGTCGGACCGTTTTACTGCCCGCCGGACCAGAAGGTTTACCTCGATCTGACGTTCTTCCGGGAGTTGGACCGGCGCTTTGGCGCCCCCGGGGATTTTGCCCAGGCGTATGTGATTGCGCACGAGGTCGGGCACCATGTGCAGAACTTGCTTGGGGTGTCGGATCAGATCGATCGTTTGAGGCGCAGGATGGGCGAGACGGAAGCCAACGCGCTGTCGGTACGACAGGAACTGCAGGCGGACTGCCTGGCCGGAGTCTGGGGGCACCATGCGCAACAAAAGAACCTGCTCGAACAAGGGGACATCGAAGAGGGGTTGCGCGCCGCCCAGGCCATCGGCGACGACCTGCTGCAAAAGCGCTCGCAGGGCTATGCAAATCCGGACTCCTTCACCCACGGCACGTCCGAGCAGAGGGCGTACTGGCTGCGTCGCGGGCTCCAGGCCGGCCGGATCGATGCATGCGACACACTGCGCGAGGGGGTGAACTGAGGCTGGCGGTCTTGAAATGGAGGTTTTGCGCGACGCCCACGACCGGAGCCGGGCGGGTTCACAAAGCGCAATTTCCAAGACGTGACCCGAACTCAAGGTGCTATGTTCAGAAAATGGTGGGTGTGGGTGATCGGTATCGGATTGCTTGTCATGGGCGGGCTTGCAATCGCCGGGATTGTCCTGGCGCGCCGCTTCGAACCGTTCGTGCGCGCGCAGACGGTTCAGTATCTGCGCGACCGGTTTGACGCGGACGTGGACATTCGGCGGCTCAGCGTGGCATTGCCCGGAGGGTCACCTCTCCGGGTCGTGCTGGCCCGCGGGAGGGGGGCAGTGGTGCGGGCGTCGGGCGAGGGGATTACCGTGTGGCTCCGAGGCCGCAGGGACCTGGCCCCCATGCTCGAAATGGGCCGTTTCGAGTTCGAGGTGGAACTGGCCACGTTGTGGCAACGCCCCGTCGACGTGCGACGGGTCAAACTCGAAAAACTCTCCCTGACCATCCCGCCCAAAGGAGAACGCGCGGCACTCCCGAGCATTGCCGCCGCTCCAGGGGCCGCGGGAGAGGGTACGTGGGTCAGGATCAGGGAAGTCATAGCCGACGGCTCCAGGCTCACGGTGTCGCCCAAGAACCCTGACAAGGAGCCGCTCATTTTTGACCTGCACCAGCTCCGGCTTTTCGACGCCGGGTTGGGCCGGGCGATGAGCTACCAGGCGACGCTGACGAACGCCACGCCACCGGGAACCATCGTATCCACCGGCACATTTGGCCCCTGGAACAGCGAGGAGCCTTCCGCCACACCCCTCGCGGGCGAATACACCTTCCGCGACGCGGACCTTGCGGTCTTCAAGGGCATTGCTGGGATCCTCTCGTCGGAGGGGAAGTTCAGCGGGCAGCTGCAGGAGGTTACGGTGGACGGAACCACGACGACCCCGGATTTCCGCCTGACGATGAGCGGCAACCGGGTGCCGCTGACGACGCGTTTTCATGCGGTCGTGGACGCGACGAATGGCAACACCCTGCTGCAGCCCGTCGACGCACAACTGGGGCAGACGAAACTGGAGTGCCGGGGAGGGGTGGTGCGTAACCGGGACGAAATCGGCAAAACCATCGACCTCGCCGTCAAACTGCGCAGCGGAACGGTTGAGGACCTGCTCCGGCTCGCTATGAAAGGACCGAAGCCGATTTTGCGCGGCGGCATCGCGCTCGATATGAAGCTGGAGCTGCCGCCCGGTAAAGGTGAAGTGGCCGACCGCCTGAAGCTGCATGGCAGGTTCTCGCTGCATGACGCGCGGTTCACCAGCCCGACGGTGCAGGAGAAGATCGACTCGCTCAGCCGGCGCGGGCAGGGAAGGCCGCAAGACGAAGCCATCGGCGAAGTGCCCTCGGATCTGGCCGGGGATTTTCACGATGCAGTTCGGCCACATCGGCTTCTCCAGGCTGCAGTTCACCGTGCCCGGTTCAGCCGTGAATCTCGTCGGCAAGTATCTGTTTGAGACCGAGCAGATCGACTTCCACGGCAAGCTGCGGCTGCAGGCGCGCGTGTCGCAGACGATGACCGGCTGGAAGCGCTGGCTGCTCAAGCCGGTCGACCCCTTCTTCGCCAAGGACGGGGCCGGCACGGTGTTGAGCATTGCGGTGACCGGATCGCGCGCCAACCCGAACTTCGGCCTCGACCGGGGCCGCAAGTAGTCCCGCACAGCCATCCACAACGTCGACAATAACCCTGCGGATCCATGCCATCCTTGCCCGGTCTGTGATACAAGATCTGCCATGACGGCGAGTTCCGTGTCGCGCGAGACGCGCGACGAAGTTTCGTACAACATGAAGTACATCTGGGCGATCTCGCTGGTGGCTGCCCTGGGTGGGTTGCTGTTCGGTTACGACTGGGTGGTCATCGGTGGCGCGAAGCCGTTCTACGAAAAGTTCTTCGGCCTGACGAGCTCGTCGCAGATCGGCTGGGCCATGAGTTGCGCGTTGGTGGGTTGCCTGTTCGGCGCCGCGCTCTCCGGAGCCCTGAGCGACAACTACGGCCGGAAGCGGCTCCTGATCGCTTCCGCCTGCCTCTTCGCGGTTTCGTCGGTCGGGACCGGCCTCGCCGGCGGGTTTGCGACGTTCGTGGGCTGGCGCATGCTGGGAGGGGTTGCGATCGGCCTGGCTTCGAACCTGTCCCCAATGTATATCGCGGAAATCTCCCCCGCCGGTGTCCGGGGCAAACTCGTGTCCGTCAACCAGTTGACGATCGTGATCGGCATACTCGCCGCGCAGCTTACGAACTGGCTGATCGCCGAGCCCGTAGCTCCGGATGCCTCGGCCATGGACATGCTGAACTCGTGGAACGGCCAGGTGGGGTGGCGCTGGATGTTTGGCATCACCGCGGTGCCTTCGCTGCTGTTTCTTGCGGGGATGTTCGCCGTCCCCGAGAGCCCGCGGTGGCTGGTGAGGAAAGGCCAACCCGCCCGGGCCCGGTCGATTCTCGCGCGCATCGGCAGTGCCTCCTATGCCGATCGCGCGATGGAGGAGATCGAGGCGTCCCTGGCCCACGAGACCGGGAAGGTCGATTTCCGGGAACTGCTCGAGCCTCGGATGAGGAAAATCCTGCTGCTGGGCGTGGCCCTGGCGGTGTTCCAGCAGTGGTGCGGGATCAATGTGATCTTCAACTATGCCGAGGAGGTGTTCTCGGCCGCGGGATACCAGGTCTCGGATATCCTGTTCAACATAGTCGTCACCGGAACGGTCAACCTGGTGTTTACGTTTGTCGCCATCCACACGGTAGACCGGGGCGGGCGCAGGGTCCTGATGCTGATTGGCGCGGCCGGGCTGGCCGCGATTTTCGGTGCGCTGGGGGCCTGCTACTATTTCGGCAGCGAGGGAGTCCACGTTCTGCTGCTGGTGCTGGCCGCCATCGCCTGCTACGGCTGTTCCCTGGCCCCGATCACGTGGGTCGTGATCTCCGAAATTTTCCCCAACCGGATCCGGGGGGCGGCGGTCTCGGTGGCGGTCATCGCGCTCTGGGCGGCGTGTTTCGCCCTGACCTACACCTTCCCTTTGCTGAACCGGAACCTCGGCCCGGCTGGGACCTTCTGGATCTACGCCGCGATCTGCGTCGCCGGGTTCCTGTTTGTCAGGGCCCGCCTTCCGGAGACCAGGGGAAAGACCCTCGAAGCGATCGAGCTCGAACTGATCCGGGGAAAGTGAGCCGGCTCAGTGGAGCTGGGAGCGCACCCACGCTTCCATAAAATCCTTCCCCTGGTACCGGATCGTCCTGTCGTCGAGCAGGCGGGCTCCGGACCGCTCCCCGGCGTCGATCGGGAGCGAATTGCGCGTGGTGTATTCGTAGTCTATGGTCACCGGCCCGTCGATCTTATAGGGCCGGATCCGCCCGATCTTCTGCATCGCGTGCTGGGCCCGTTCCCGAATCAGGTCGCGCGCGGCTTGCGCCGACAGCGAAATGCATGCATAGCGGGCGAGTCCCTCCTTGACGGCCGCCGTCTCGGCGTCCGGGACGATTTCCAGGAGTTCCTTCACGGCCGCTTCGTCTCCGGTCAGCAGGATGACGGGGGTGTCGTACCACCCGGCGAGAGCCGTGCGGGTGCCGATCTCGCCGATGGGCTTGCCGTTCAGCCGCATGTTCTGAATGCCGAGCGAACTGTAGCTGTGGGCCATGATGCCGGCGCGGACGCCGGCAAGGCTATGCTGGCCGACGAAGGCAAGGGCCGCATATTTTCGTTCGAGCGTCATGCTCGGCCCCAGTCCTCCGATGAGCAGTTTGGCGCGCGGGTGGATGGTCTGCGCCGAGAGGGTCTGGCTGCCGTCGTGGCCGTCCCAGACAATCACGTCGTCGGCACCGCCCGCCAGGAACCCTTCCACGGCGGCGTTAACCTCGCCCGTGAGCAACTGTCGGAGTTCGGGGTCTTTGGGTTCGGTCTGCTCCTGCCGGCAGATGCCGGCGACCCCCTCGGCGTCGGTGATCACGAAGACGGTCTTGCGCGCCTGAGGCGCGGCGGCGACAAAGACAAACAACAGCACCGGGAGGCAGCGTTTGGTTTTCATGCGGCGAGTATAAATCACCTCGTATCGGCGGGCGAAGGAGTTCGTCGGGAGAGCCGCTTGATTTACCGCCGGGGATTAGGTAGGTTGGGGGCGAGCCTGTCATGGAGGATGGGTCATGAAAGTGATAAAGATCGCCCAGATTCCGCCCCCGGCCGTCCAGGTCACCGCTTCCATCAGGGACGCCGTCCCCGCGCTGGGAAGCCAGCACGGCTGCGCCGTTGCCGTGATGGACGGCGACCGGCTGGTCGGCACGATCTCGCGCGACGACGTCCTGCAGCGGGTTATCGGTGAGGGCCTGAATGCCGAGGTCACGCGCGTCGGTGACATCATGAGGTCCCCGGCCGAAACCGTCCCCGAGGGAACGGACACCGACGAGGCGCTCAGGTGGATGTTCGAGAACAAGAAGTGCTACCTGGGCATTGTCGACGCCGACGGGAGACTCAAGGGCTGGCTCGCGATCTGTAACCTCTTCCAGGACCATGTTCAGGACATGACGAGAGAAATGGATTCGCTGGTCGCCTACTACTCCGCCGACGGGCCCGGAGGTTAATGTCGACTGGAATCGACCCGCATGCCCGGGCCCCCGAGCCTCTCCCGGACCGCACGACATCTCCCAAAGAACCCGGGGCCCTTATGCGTCTGTCGCTCGCCGCGCTTTTGCTCTTCCTTCCGGGCGTCCTGCTCGTTCCGCGCACCGGGCGCCGTTCCGACCCGATCCAGTTCCGCAACGTCGCCAAAGAAGCCGGGATCGAGTTCGTCCTCCAAAACTTCGAGACGGACAAGAAGCACATGATTGAGACCATGCCCGGCGGTGTGGCGACCCTCGACTACAACAACGACGGCCTGCTCGACATCTATTTCACCAATGGCTCCGTAACGCCGTCCATGAAGAAAGAAACCCCGAAATTCTACAACCGCCTTTACCGCAACGACGGCAACATGAAGTTCACTGATGTGACCGAGACGGCGGGGGTTGCGGGCGACGGCTACTCGATGGGTGTCGCGGTGGCGGACTACGACAACGACGGGTACACGGACATCTTTGTCGCCGGCGTCTACCGCAATATCCTGCTGCACAACGCCGGCAACGGAACCTTCCGGGAAGTGACCGGGCCCGCCGGCGTCAAGAGCGATAAGTGGAGCGTCGCCGCGGGCTGGTTCGACTACGACGGCGACTCCCGCCTGGATCTGTTGGTCGTCAACTACGTCGAGTGGACACTGCAGTGGGACCGGTTTTGCGGGGACCCGACCGGTAAGGTCCGGGTGTATTGCCACCCGAAGTACTTCGAGGGCGTCCCCAACACCCTCTATCACAACCGCGGGGATGGCACATTTGAAGACGTGTCTGAAAAGGCGGGCATCCTGCAGCACGTCGGGCGGGGCATGAGCGTCTCGTTCGAGGATTACGATCAGGACGGCCGCATCGATGCCTTTGTCGCCAACGACAAGCTGCCGAATTTTCTGTTCAGGAACATGGGCAACGGCACCTTCAAGGAGGTCGCGTTGATGGCCGGCGTCGCCTTGAGGGAAAACGGGAAGCCCGTATCGAGCATGGGGGGCGCCTTCCAGGACTACGACAACGACGGGTGGCCCGACCTGTGGGTCACCGCCCTCGATTGGGAGACCTTCCCGCTCTTTCACAATCTGCGCAACGGCTCGTTCGAGGACGCAACGTTCCGCTCCAAGGTGGCCGAGGCTACCATACGGCGCAGCGCCTGGAGCATGGGGATGTACGATTTCAACAACGACGGCTGGAAAGACTTGTTCACCGCCAACGCCCACGCCAATCACCGGATCGACCTGTGGGAATCCACCGATTACCGGCAGGCGAACACGATGCTCGCCAACATGCAAGACGGCACCTTCGCGGACGTCACGGAGCAGGCGGGCGCAGATTTCCAGGTGCCGCGCGCCCACCGGGGAAGCGCCTGCGGCGACTTTAACGGAGACGGCAGGATCGATATCGTGGTCACTGCGATAACCGACGAGACCGAGCTTTGGGAGAATGTCAGCCCGGCGCCGAACCACTGGGTGATCTTCAAGCTGGAAGGGACCCGAAGCAACCGCGACGGGATAGGAACTCGGATCCGGCTGCTGAACCAGTACCACATGATGACGACGGCCGTGGGATACGCGTCTTCATCCTATTCCGGCGTCCACTTCGGGCTGGGCAAGGCCGACAAGCTCGACAAGGTCGAGTTGCGCTGGCCGAGCGGCACCGTGCAGGTTCTGAGCAACGTGGCGGTCAACCACGTCGTGCGCGTCAAGGAGCCCTGAGCCCCGTTCGAGCATGGAGCCTTCGAGGCGAAGACACTCACGGCGGGGTGATCTTGATTTCCCCGCCGACCTTCCTGTCCTCACGCTCGGCCGCCTTTATGATCTCCTGGTAGCGCGCCATCATTCTTCCGGCAAGTTCCTGCTGCCCTGTTTTCTGGTATGCCTGGGCCAACTGGAAGTGCAGGCTGCCGTCATCGTCCGATGGGAGCGCGAATTTCAGGTGGGGAATGGCCTTGGCGGCGTCCCCGATACTCATGTAGGCGCGGCCCAGGGCCGAACGGGCGCCGGCGAGGTCGGGGCTGCTTCTTATCGCCTGCTCCAGAAATGGGATCGCCTCCTCGGGTTTTTGCCGGTACAGGAGAATGTCGCCCGACAGGTAATTCAGCTCTCCGGATTGCGGGTGCATCTTCAACAACTCGTCGATGACGCGCTTGGCCTCGTCGTAATCCCGCTTCAGATACAACGAGACGGCCAGCTCCTGCTTGAGGCGGGGATCGTTTGGCGCCAGTTTCAGCGCCTCGTTCCACTCGTTGACCGACTCCCAATGCCGCCCCTGGTTGCGGTGAATCTCGGCCTTGAGTTCATGGATTTCCACCGACGGCGGCAGCTCGGATAATCTGGAGAATGCGGCGACCGCGAGCTGGTTGCCGGCCTGGATCTCCCAATAGCAGTGCTCGGGCGAGGGTTGTTTCTGCGCCCGATCGATGACTTCCCGCAACTGCCCGCCAAGGAAGTCGCATACGAGCGGCTCCCGGGCGCAATCGGGGGCGCCTAACGCGCTCTCGTTCTGCTGTTCCTGGTCGGCCCAGTCGGGGTGGCCGGTCTCGCGGTAGACGCGGCCGAGGGCGAAGTGGATCCCGCGCAGATTCGGGTTCTTCTCCAGCGCCTTTCTGTAGAAGAAAAAAGCGCTCTCATGCTGTTTTTGCGCGATGCGCGAGTCCGCGATCAGGGCGAACCAGTACGCGGACTCCGGCGCCGTTTTCTCCAGTCGGGCAAAGACCTCCCCGGCCAGCCCTTCGTACGACCTGCCCAGACCATACCACGCTCTCGGGTTGTCGGGAGCCTTCCGGGAAAGCTGCTCGAACGTCGAAACGGCACTGCGGAATTGGTCCGTGCGCAGGTAGGCGTTGCCTAAAGCCAGCAACGCCTCAGGCTCCCCGGGCTTCTTCCCGAGGTAGGCTTGCAGCGACTTTATGGCCTCCTTGGGGTGGCCGATTTCCAGCTGCGCCGCCCCCAGGACGAGCCAGGCCTGCGTGAGCGCCGGGTCCCCGGCGAGTGCGAGCGCGAGGTATTTGACCGCGCTCTGGAATTGGCCGCCGTGGTAAAAAGCCATCCCGAGATTCATCTTCAACCCCGGGACGGCCGGCAACTCACGAACAAGTTCGGTGTAGAGGCGGGCCGCTTCGTCGTAGTGCTGGGCGGTCATGGCGGCCTTGGCCCGTTCCGACTTTTCCTGAGGCGACGAGGCTTGGGCAAGCAGAGTCCATGGGAGCAGTACGAATGCTGCTGCAAGGATCCAGGACCCGCTGGACACAGATTTCTTCGAGTCTTCGTGTTTTCGAGTCTTTGAGATCACCTCTAGAAGTTACCTCGAAGACACGAAGACTCAAAGAACCGTGTGCAGGAACCCGGGTCCCTAGAAATGGAACCTGAAGGCAAACCGCATGACGCGGTTTGGAGCGTTGCCGCTCGTGTCCGTGATGGTCATAAACCCGCCTTCCGTCGAGGAGCCGTTCGGGTTGGTGAAGTGCGGCGTGTTGGTGAGGTTGAAGGCCTCGACCCGGAACTCCACGTTCGCTTGTTCCGTCACCCGGAACTGGCGGAAGATGGAGGCATCGAGATTGACCCAGGAAGGACCGCGCAGGATGTTCCTGCCCGAGGTGCCGTAGCAGTCGTTTGCGGCACTGGTCGACACCACGTCGCCTGCCGCGTTGAGGTGCTGGCAAACGCCGTTGGCGGCCGCCCTCCGGTTCGGGTTGTTCACGCTGTTGACGGGGAGAAACGCGTTCGGGTCGTAGTAGGGATTTCCAGGACCTATCCCGCCCAAATTCGTGACATTGTCTTTTACCTGGTCCGCAGTCTGAAGGTTATTGACTGCGTTCAGGCCTCCACCCTCAACGGTAAACGGCGTGTTCTGATTCGCAGAGAAGATGCCGTTGACTTGCCACCCGCGCACGAGCTGGCTCGCGAAGCCAGTGCCCTGCTTCCCGAAGGGCAGTTCATAGACTGCGGCCAGCTGCAGAACCTGGGGCCGGTTGAAACCGGCCTGCGCCCGGCTGCGGTAAATCAGCGCGGGGTCGTTCCAATCCACGCCGGCCCAACCATCATCATCGGTCATATTGATGGCCCTGGAGTAGGTATAGGCGCCCTTGACGAACAAACCGCTGGAGAAGCGGCGGTTCACGGCAATCTGCAGCGAATGGTAGTTGCTGCTCAGCCAGCCGTCCCAGTATTCGGTGCCGGCCGTGCGGCCAAATTTCTTGAACAGCGCCCCACCTTCTGTCCCGGTGCCCGGAGGAGACCAGTTCAGTTCGTAATCGGCAAGCTGGTGAACGGTCTGTGTCCCGACATACCCTGTGGCCACAACAAAGTCCTTCGGCAGCTTCCGTTCCCACACGAGGTTCCAGGATTCGATGTAGCCCCGGTGGATTCTATCGGGCATGCTTCTCTGCTGCACGAAGGGTGGCAGATCCACAACACCCGAACTCTCGTCCGGACCCGTGAAGAGCGGGATGCCCTGCGAAAGCGTACGGAAGGGAATGTACGGGTCGGGCGCGGCGAAATCGCCGGCTACCGTGAGCGGGTAAAACCCGCGGAGTGGACGGCCGAATGGTAACGGGTCATAGGTGATGCCAAAGCCTGCCCTGAACACATTCTTGTCGCCGAGCCGGTAGGCGAGGCCCACTCTCGGGGCGAAGTTTTTCTTGCCGACCGAGATGTTGTTGTTCAGGGAAAGCTTCATGGTGTTGAAGTCGAGCTGTTCCATCGGCCGGTCGGCGCGTGTGACCAGCGGATAGATTTCATAACGCAAACCCAGCGTCAGGGTCAGGCTTGGGGTCACCTGCCACCGGTCGCGGAAGTACAGCGCATGCTGCCACTCGCGGGTGGTCATCAGATCCCACTGAAGGCTTTTGCCCAGGGAGTTCGGCAGTCCCAGGAGAAACGAAGCGTAAGCGTTCTGGTCCGTCCCGGTCGTACCCTGCAGGAGTGTCATCTCCTGGTTGAAGTTGAGCGCGCCGCGCGGTCCGGAGCCGATTTCCGGCTGCCAGTGATTGAGGTCGAGCTTCACGAGATCATAACCCCACCGCATGTCGTGCTTGGACTTGGAGTAGCTGAAATTGTGGCTGAAGCTGTAGCTCTTCTCCTGCCGGAAGAGCGGGCTCCAGCCGTCGACCTGGCCGAGACCTGAATACCCGGTGATGTTGAAATAGGGTATGCCTCCGCAGCGGCCCTCAGGACAAGACCGCGAGCTGGTGTCGTTGGTGCCGGGAATACCCAGCACGTCCTGACCGAAGTTGCCGAGGCCCAGGTCCGACGTGAGAACCTCCTGGTTCATGTCGTTGAGACCCCAGTTCCCGTCGATCAGAAACTTGGGCGACAATGTCCAGCTGTGTCCGACACCCCAGACCTTGACGTGCGTGATGCCTTGACCATCACCGTTGCCGAACGCTCCGCCGCCGGCCGCTCCGAACATCGGCGGTTTGGCCACGGTCGCGTCCATGTAGCTGAACTTGCCCCAGATGTGATGGCTTTCGGTGCGGTACCAGTCGAGCTTGGTATCGGTGTTGTAACGGTTGAGGTCCTGAATTCCGGTCGCCTGGAAGTTAGAGGTTACTCCGGGCAGATTCGGCAGCGGAATGAGCGCCTGCATCGCGGCCGCGGCAGGGCTTATCCGGGTTGAAGGGATTCTGTTGCCAAGGAAAGCGGTTCGTCCCGTCCCGTCCGGGTTCCCGGTCGCCGGATCGTAGATGATCGTGTCGGTGAAGGCGCTGAAATCACCGGCCTTCTGGGCCGCGGTGGGCAACGTCTCCAGGGATGACTGGCCAAGTCGTTCCATCGTCGCCTCGAATCCGACGAAGAAGAACAACTTGTCCTTTATGATCCGCCCGCCGATGGTGCCGCCGTCGATGTTGCGCAGGCTGTGCGGCGTTTTGTCGCCGTAGAAGAAGAACGGCCTCGCGTTTGAGACCCTGTTCTCGTGCAGGGCAAACCCGGTGCCGTGGAACTCATTGGTTCCCGATTTGGTGATCACGGTCGTCGCCGCCCCGCCCGCGAACCCGGTTTCGGCGTCGAAGTTGTTGGTCGCCACATTAACCACTTCGATGGTCTCTGCTGGCGGCACATACCCGGAGTGATGAGGCAGCCAGACGTTGATGCTCTGGGCGCCGTCGATTCTCGTGTTGTTGTTGTTGCGCGCGGTCCCGTTCACGTTCGTGGTCAGGGCGCGCTGCGGCGTGTCGGTCACTGCATTTTGAAATGCTGCCGGCGTGGCACCCGGTACCAGGTTGATCAGCGTCTGGTAGTTGCGATAGGCGCCCAGCGGCAGGTTGGTGATCTCCTTCGTTTCGAGCTGAGCGTGCACGTCGGCCGTATCCGTTTGCAGCACCGTCGCGGCGCCGGTTACCGATACGGTATCCGAGAGCTGACCGATCTGGAGTGCCACGTCCTGGCGCGTCACATTGCCTACGCCGACGTTGAGGTTCTTCGCCTCGTACTCCTTGAACCCCGTGAGGGTCACGGTCAGGGTGTACGTCCCGTCGGGAACGTTCTTGATCGTGTAGCTGCCTTCTGCATTGGTGGTTGTTGTTTGGGTGAAGTTGGTGTCGGGGTTCACGATTTTGACTTCTGCGCCCGGAACTCTTGCACCCGTGGCATCCGTGACGTTGCCCGTCACGGACCCGTACAGAACCTGGCCATAAGCTCCCGCGGGAGCATACCAACCCAGGGTCAGTGCCAAACACAGGCCGAAAACCAATAGCGACACTGGCTGTTTTCTGGCCATGTCTTTCTCCTTTCGCGGACCTTGTCCGGCCCGCACAGCATCCGAGGTTTCCCTTCCCGCGAATGGTTCACCCTGCCAAGTTGACAAAATGATGACGCACCAACCCCCCTCCGTCCAGAGCGATCTTCAAACTGCATGATCCGGAAGACAGTGATAATTAGCTGGATCTAACGAGGTTAGACAATAGTGAAAGTCGAATTCAGAATCCCCGGGCGGGAGAACTTATGGTGCTGGCGCAGTTTTGCTGGCATCGATGATGCTGAAATCGCTGCTGGTCTCGATCTTTCCCTTGGACAGCCGATCGATGGCTTCGACCTGGATCTGGTAACGGCCCGGTTCGAGTCCGTCGAGACTCAGTTCCTTCACGAGCACGACGCGCCACCCTGAGTAGAACTGGGTCGACTCTCCCTTCTCGTCGGTGGCTATGGCCAGGACCTTCCCGTCACGCACGAGCTTGTAGTTGACGGTCATGGACGGGGCCCCGCTCGCCTGGTCCAGCGCAACGTTGTACAGCTGGAGATAGAGCCCCAGGGGCATCGTGGAGCTGAAGCGCTTGTCCAGCTTGGGAAGCACCTTCACGTCCCCCAGGACAAACATTTGATCATTCGACGGGATCGACGACAGGGATTGAATGGCGTTGGACAGCACGAGGGAGCTGCTGCTCAGACCCTGGGGCGGGTAATTGGGGGGAATGATGGCTTGCTGAAGGATCCCGGTGTTGCCGCTGTTCAGATCTTTCACCACCAGGTCCAGCTTGTAGCGTGTGTTGCGGTTCAACGAGACGATCTTCTGGTAGATCGAGGATTTCTTCAGGCCTTCTTCCGCGTTGTCTCGCCGGAAGCCGGTGACCACTTCGTCCTCGAATTCCTGCACGGTGCGGTTGGCGAGGCTGGTGATGCCGCCGTAGATGCCGATCCGCGCCACCTGGGCTGATCCCTCGGTTTTGAATGACAGATCTTCGTTGCGAATGAGGACGGTGATCGGAACCAGCACCTGGGCTTCGTTCAGCCTGAAAAAATCCCCTTCCGTCTGAAACGGAAGGATGTTGTATTTGACGTCAACCTCAACGAGCTCCTTGAGAGCCTTGAACTTGATGATCGGAGCGGCCTGGATCTTCGCCATCAGCTCGTAGCGGGCGAAGGGTGTGTCGGTCCGGCGTGCAAACCACGACGCGGCGCCATACTGGGCGCCTCCCGCGCCGGGCGTGAGCCCCGGGTGGTCGGCCCGTTTTGCCAACCCCGTTTGTTCGGCCAGGGTCGGCCCCATGCCGAAGGCAAGCAGCGCATCCTTGTCGTAGGGTGAAGCGGCCAGTTCATACTTGCCCGTGTTGGTCTTGTCGACGAATTCCAGCTCGATGTTGGTCCCCAACCCCTCGAGATAGCGATAACGCCACTTCTCATACGGGTAAACGGCCGTGGTCCCGCCCCCCTCTTCGATGGGCCGGTTGTAGACGCCGCCGTCCGGGCGCGACTCGACGGCATCGGGCTTGCCGTGGATGATATAGATCCTGCCGCGGTCGGTCATCCATCCGGGGTCGCCGCTGGTGAAATGCTCGTTGGCATAGGCTATGCGCCGATAGTGCTCCTCTTTGAACTCGTTGTTCGACGAGCGGGGGTCGGGGTTGCGGCGTTCCCAGAACTGCTCGATGAACTGCTCTTTCTCCTCGGGGGTGGACAACTTCTGGAAGACGGCCTTCTCGTCGTCGGTGATGATGTAGACCACGTCTTCCTTGAGCCAGCGCCGGTAGTGGTCTTCCGCTTCGGTCTGGGTCCCCGATACCGGTCTTTTCGCCTGCGGTTCGGCCACCGAGACGGCGAGGTAAATGCCGGCAAACAGGGCGAAGGAGAAGTTGACTCTGCGGTTCATGGTCGATCGCTCAAAATATCGTTGAAAAGTATAGCACGGTGTTCTCGGAGCAGAAGTGGGCGGGGTCGGGTCGCTTCCGCCCGATGAGCCGCAACCAGGCGTAAACGGTCAATCCACCGGGCCGAGGAAGATCCACGGGCCGCGTCGAGCTGCGGTCCGCACGGCGAACTGATACTGCGAACCGACACTGTGCTATCGTTCGGAGTGATCATGGGTGCTACTTCGTCGTCACATTCACTCAGGGTACCCCGCGTTATCGCGCTCGCTCTTGTCTGCGTCCTGCCGCTGCGCGCCGGTTCCATACCGCCGCTGCCCGCGCTGCCTTTCGAGACGCTCGACGCCTCGATCCGAGACCAGGTCCGGCAGGCCTACGATGCCGCGCGGAGGGCCCCGCGCAGCGCCGACGCCAACGGCAAGCTGGGGATGATCCTTTACGCTTACGAGCAGTACGAGTTCGCCGGGCCCTGCTTCGAGCGCGCGCGGGCGTTTGCCCCGAAAGAGGTGCGCTGGGCTTATTTTCTGGGGAGAATTCGCGAAACCCTGCGAAAATATGACGAGGCCGCGGCGGCGATGCGGGAGGCGGCCCGGCTGGATCCGAGCTACCTCGCGGCAGAGCTGAAACTCGGCGAATACCTTCTTGAATCCGGCAAGCCTGAAGAGAGCCGGAGAGTGTTCGAGTCTGTCCTGACCCGGCATCCGGACGCGGCCGCAGCCCACTATGGCCTGGGAAAGATCTTTGCGGCGCGCCGGGAGTTCGATCTCGCACTCCCGCACCTGCGCAAAGCGTGCGACCTTTTCCCAGGGTTCGGGGCGGCCCAATATGCGATCGCGCTGGTTTATCGCGATCTGGGCGACAGGACGCAGGCGCAAGAACACCTGGCGCTGTACCAGAAAGACAAGCTCGGCTGGCCGCCGGCGGGCGACCGGCTGATGGCGGAAATCGACGCGCTGAAGACGGCCGCCAATTCCCATATCCGACGGGGCATCGAACTGGCGGAGTCCGGGCAACTGGAGGCCGCGGCCGGGGAACACGAACAAGCCCTCCGGGTCGATGCCAGGCTGGTCCAGGCGCACATTCACCTGATCATCCTGTACGGGAAGCTCGGCAAGCCCAAGGAGGCGGAGGAGCACTACCGGGCCGCGCTGGCGCTGAACCCGAATCTGATCGACATCCACTACAATTACGGCGTGATGCTGACCCTGGCGAACAAATACCCTGAGGCTGCCGAGGCGTTCCGGCGGGCCCTGAGCCTCAATCCCGCGCACCCGGAAGCGCACTACAACCTGGCGGCGCTCCTGATGCTTTCCGGGAAACTGGAGGAGGCTGCCCAACACTATCGGGCGGCCATTGAGAGCAAGCCGGATTTCAGGATGGCGCACTTCGACCTGGGGCGCATCCTGGCGCAGCAGGGGAAACTCCAGGAGGCGGTCGATCACCTGCTCCTCACCCTCACCCCGGACGACGACGAGACGCCGCGCTGCATGTACGCCCTGGCCGCCGCGTATGCCCGCTCCGGAAATCGTGAGAGCGCCGTGAAGTATCTGCGCGCGGCGCGGGGGAAAGCCGTCGCCCTCGGTCAAACTGCGCTGGTTGCATCGATGGACAGGGATTTGCAGATTCTGGAAACCGCCGATACCGTGAAACCCTGACGCGAACGATGGCACACTCGCCTGTGAACTGCATCCTGTGGGCTGCCGCCCTGCTCTCGTCGTTCTCGGCGACTGTCCCGGATACGCCACTCCCGGTATTCACCGACATAGCGGGTCCGGCGGGGATCCGGTTCAGGCACGTCAGCGGCAGCCCGAACAAGGACTACATCTTCGAGGCGAAGGGGGGCGGGGTCGGCGTCCTCGACTATGACCGGGACGGGCTCCTCGACATCTACTTTGTCAATGGGAGCACACTCGAGGATCTGCGCCGCGGTGTCGCCCACCCGAATGCGCTCTACCGCGCCAACGGAGACGGCACCTACGCCGACGTCACCGGCCGGGCCGGTGTGGGGGGCAAGGGGTGGGGCATGGGCTGCGCCGTCGGCGACTACGACAACGACGGCTTCCCCGATATTTTCGTGACCGGCGTCAACAACAACATTCTCTATCGCAACAACCACGATGGTACCTTCGCCGACGTCACGGCTGCCGCCGGGCTGAAAAGCACCCGGTGGAGCACGAGCGCGGCGTTTTTCGATTACGACAGGGACGGCGACCTCGACCTCTATGTCGCCGCCAACATCGACGTCGACATCTACAAATTCCCGCTCGCATTCCGCGGGCCGGACTGCGATTACCGGGGGGCCCGGGTCATGTGCGGGCCGCGCGGGCTGCCCGGCGCGTCCGACGTCTTCTATCGCAACGACGGCAACGGCACCTTCACCGACGCGACCGCGGTGGCCGGCTGGCCGAACCCCACCCTTACTATGGGCTGGGTGTCGCGGTCGGGGACTGCAACAACGACGGCTGGCCCGACATTTACGTCGCCAACGACTCCACGCCGAGCTACCTCTATATCAACCGCAAGGACGGGACCTTCGAGGAGACCGGCCTGCTGGCGGGGGTCGCCGTTTCGGCCGACGGCATGGAGCAGGCGGGCATGGGGATCGATTTCGGCGACTACGACAACGACGGCTGGCTGGACATTATCAAGACCAATTTCTCGTTCGACTACAATGACCTCTACCACAACGAGCGCGACGGGCACTTCTCCGATGTCTCGAAGTCTGCCGGCATAGCCCGGGTCTCGACGTTCGTTTGCTGGGGCACCCGCTTTGTCGATTACGACAACGACGGCTGGAAAGATATCCTCATCGCCACCGGCCACGTCTATCCGCACCTGATCAGGAATCCGTCGGGCGGGGAGAAGTACTATGCTCCGCGGATCGTGTTCCGCAATACGGGTGACGGCCGTTTCGCCGATGTCTCCGCCGGGTCCGGGGCCGGCGTGACCCAGGAAAAGTCGAGCCGAGGGCTTGCGCAGGGCGATCTCGACAACGACGGGGATCTGGACGTCGTCATCGTCAACATCGACGACACCCCGTCGATTCTCCGCAATGACGGCGGCAACGCCCGGAACTGGCTGCTGGTGAAGCTGGACGGGGCCCCGAGCAACCGCTTCGGGCTGGGGACGCGCGTCACCGCCACCGCGGGCAGCCTGAAGCAGGTCGCCGAGGCGACGACCGCGTCCAGCATTTTTTCCTCGAGCGATTCCCGGGTGCACTTCGGGTTAGGGACGGCTACCCGGGTCGATCTCGAGATCCGCTGGCCGAGCGGCAAGGTGCAGTGGCTCAAATCGGTCTCCGCCAATCGCATCATCGAGGTGCACGAGGGCAGCGGCCTGACGACCGCTACCGTAGCAGGGGCGCCGGCGGGCGCGGAGCTAAGTCGAAGGCGATGAACCGAGATCCGGGGCCGCATCGGTGAGGGCGGGCAGCTCTTGAATCGACCACAGGCCGAGGCTCTTGTCGGCGAACAGTCCGTCGGCCTCGGTGCAGCGCTCGTTGATGAGTTCGAGGGGGGGAGGGAACCGGAAGGGCGGCCTGCCCAGGTTGATCAGCCGCCACCCTCCGGTGATGATGTCCTTGTTGGCCTCCTCGAGCGGGAAAGTGGTCGTGAGCAGGTAGCGGCTGCCGCTGGCCCGGAGCTGCGCGAGGGCCCGGCCGATATCCGAGTAGGAGAAGTGCACCAGGCAGTCCCGGCACAGGACCAGATCGACGCGGGGGAGCCGGTCGACGGTAAGGTCCAGCCTCACGAAATCGATGCGGTCGGCCCGGTACCGGGCCCGGTTTTCCCGGACCAGATCTTCGACCACGTCCGCGCCGGTATAGGAGATGCGGGACCAGTCCAACTGCCGCATCCAATTGAAATCGCCGCAGGGGATGTCAAGAACCGACCCCACGCCGTATTTTTCCAGCAGCGGCGGGAGCGAGGCGGTGATGTGGCGTGTCTGCTCCAGCGACGACCCCGGGCCGGAAACGGATTCCTGCCGCTCGGCGACGCGCCATCTGGCGTTTTCGTAGATCTGCTGGAACACCTTGTCCACGGGCTGACCCGCGAAATGGCCCCCCTCGTGATACGAATAATACTTGTCGCGCTTCTTCATCAGGAGGCGAACTCCGACGGCAGCTTCCAGGGCTCGCGGTACGGCCTCGTGACCCACTTGTCGGCTTCAGGGTCGCCGACAAAGTGCTCCCGGTCGGGGTCCCACCGGACCTGCCGCCCCAGCCGGAAGGCGATGTTCCCGACGTGGCAGGCGATCATGGAATTGTGACCGACTTCAACGTCGGAGCGCGGCAGCATCCGGCTGCGGGTGCACTCGATGAAGTTCTTGACGTGGTGCAGGTGCGACTGGTCGTTGCCGACAGGCCGGCGCGGGAATGCCGCCAGCTTGTACTGCGGTCGTCCTTCGAGCGTCGCCACTTCGGGGTACACTTCCCAGCCTCCCCGGTCGACGACGAGCGTGCCGTTGTTCCCGTGGAAAGCGACCCCGTGGTTGCGCGCTTCCGGGCCGCGGTCGATCGCCGTCGCATGCTCCCAGAGCAGGCTGTATCCGGGGTACCCCCAGAGCGCCTGCTGTGTGTCGGGCGTCTCCTCGGCGTCGTCCGGGAAGCCGAACTTCCCGCCGGTCGACATGGCGCTGGAGGGGGCCTTGACTCCCATCGCCCAGTTCGCGATGTCGATCATGTGCGCCCCCCAGTCGGTCATGAGGCCGCCCGAGTAGTCCCAGTACCAGCGGAAGTTGAAGTGAAACCGGTTCTGGTTGAAGGGCCGTTTCGGGGCGGGTCCCAGCCACATGTCGTAATCGACGCCCTGCGGCGGCGCGCCGTCGGGGACGGCGGCGATATTGCCCATCCACCCCTGGTAGGCCCACGCCCGCACCAGCCGGATCTTGCCGAGCTTCCCGCTTTTCACGTACTCGACCGCCTCGGTGTAGTGGGGCGCGCTGCGCTGCTGGGTCCCCATCTGGACGATGCGGCTGTACTTCCGCGCCGCCTTGACCATCGCGCGCCCCTCGCCGATGCTGAGCGCGAGCGGCTTCTCGACATAGACGTCCTTGCCGGCCTGGCAGGCCATGATGGTCGGCAGCGCGTGCCAGTGGTCGGGGGTGCCGACGATAACCGCGTCGATGTCCTTTCGGTCCAGCACCTGCCGGAAGTCGCGGGTGATCAGGTCCGGGTTCTGGCCGTTCTGCCGGGTCACCCAGGCGCGGGTTTCCGCGCTCTTCTTGTCGTCCACGTCGCACAGGGCCACGCACTGGATCCCATCGACCTTCAGGAAGTCCCTCAAGTCGGTCTGCCCCATTCCTCCGCACCCGATCAGCCCGACCCTGATACGGTCGTTCGCGCCCTGGACGTTCCCGCTGCTGCCTGCGGCTCGACCGCTGCCAGCCTCCAGGATGGAGAAGCCTGCCGCGGCTGCACCCAGCCCCGCGGATTGCCGCAGAAAATCCCGACGATTCCCAGTCTTCATATCCGGCTCCTGTTGTTTTCCCGGGACCCTTTATCAGCCAATGTTCCCCGGACATGCAACAGAAATCGAGCTGTCGACATCGCGCCGGGTTGCTCCGCCCGCCTCGCAAATTCCCGCCCGTATGAGCCGGTCCGGAATGAGATCCCGTTCGTGTCAGCGTTCTTACCACGCCGCCTCGGGCGCGGCAAACGCTCCGGACAGCGCCGGACGGTCTGCCTGCGCACGGACTCCTCGCTGCTGCCGATGCGGCGGGTATCCCGGGCGTGGTGGAACTACCTTCTCAACCTGGCAGGCTCGAGCGCGGCGACCCTCACGTCGAACATGGACCGGCTGCAGTCGCTGAAGTCCCCCAAGGACCGCTGCCTGACATTGAAAACGACGCTTCGATCGGTCCTGCACGGGTTATGCACCGCTTGGTGTACCATCATCGCTTGTGTACGGGCGAGGCGATTCGGACGCGCTGGCCGGAGTTCTCGGGCGCAAACCGGACGCACCTCTGCGGCGCGTACTGGTTCTACGGTCGTTGACCGAGATGCACACCCGAGCCGGGTTCTCGAACGAGCCGGCGGGCAGGACGCCGCGACCGCGCCGCAGAGTATGACCCTGTCGTGAAGGGTGGAGGTCTGGAGGGCCGGTATGAAACGGGCGATCTGGTGGGTGCGACGCGACGTGCGGCTGCGCGACAACCCTGCCCTGCAGCGGTGCCGCGCGCACGGCGGTGCGGTGATCCCCGTTTTCATCCTGGATCCGGCGATTTTGGCTGGCGCATCGCACAAGGAGGCCGCGCGTCGGACTGGATTCCTCTTCGGAGGCCTGCGCGCGCTCGACGCCTCGCTTCGGCCCCGGGGTGGGCGGCTGATCGTGCGCCGGGGAACTCCCGCCGTCGTCCTGCGTGACCTGCTCTGGGAGGCGGGAGCCGACTTCGTCTGCGCCGAGGAGGACTTCTCCCCATACGCGCGCAGGCGCGATGAGGCGGTCGCCCGCGAGCTGCCGCTGCAACTGGTCCCGGGCGTCTCGGTGCACCACCCGCGCGACGTCGTGAAACGGGACGGGTCGCCCTTCACCGTGTTTACGGCCTATGGCCGAGCCTGGCAGGCTCTTCCATTCCCGGCTGCCGGCGGGACGACGCCTCGCGGTGCGTTGGACACGCCCCCAAGCGTGGACTCTCTGTCGGTGCCCGAAGCCCCTGTCCCTCCCGAGTTCCCGCCCGGCGAACAGGAGGCGCGCCGCCGGTTTTCGCGATTTCTGAAGCGGCGTTTGGGGGATTACCGCGATGGCCGGAATCGCCTGGATCAGGACGGCACGTCGTCCCTCTCGCCGTATTTCCGGTTCGGCATGCTCCCGATCCGGGAAGCGGCGGGCGTGGCACGCACGATTGTGCGGGCGCAAACGGGATCCGGGCACGATGCGCGACGGTGCCGCTGCCTGGCTCGGGGAGCTGATCTGGCGAGACTTCTACCTGTCGGTGCTGTTCCACTTTCCCGATGTCCTGCGCGAGGAGTTCAACCCGGCGTTTCGCGCCGTCCGGTGGCGCAAGGATACGGCCGGGCTGGAGGCGTGGCAGCAGGGGAAGACCGGCTATCCCGTAGTCGACGCCGGAATGCGCCAACTACGGGCGACCGGGTGGATGCACAACCGGGCGCGCATGATCACGGCATCGTTCCTGGTGAAGGATCTTCTGATCGATTGGAGGGCAGGGGAGCGCTGGTTTATGCGCCAGCTGGTGGACGGCGACCCGGCGGCCAACAACGGCGGCTGGCAGTGGACTGCGGGTGTGGGCACCGACGCGGCCCCCTATTTCCGGGTTTTCAACCCGGTCACCCAGGGTGAACGGTTTGACCCGGCCGGCGATTATGTGCGGCGGTGGGTGCCGGAACTGGCCACTTTGCCGGCCAAGTGGATTCACCGTCCCTGGGACGCGCCTCCGCTCGAATTACGGGCGGCGGGGGTCGCGCTCGGCCGGACCTATCCGCGGCCGATTGTGGACCACGCCCAGGCGCGGCTGCGCGCCCTGAACGTTTTTGCACAGGCGAGGCGGCGGTGAAGGGACTGATCCTCCTGGCGGGAGCAAGCGGGTATATCGGCGGCCGTCTGCTGCGGAAGCTGGAGAACGCCGGCCGGCCGGTGCGCTGTCTTGCACGACACCCCGAGTATCTTGTCCCAAAGGTTGGCGCAGGAACTCAGGTGGTGCGCGGGGATGTCCTGGATGCATCGACGCTGCCTGCCGCATTCGAGGGGGTCCACACTGTCGTTTACCTGGTGCACTCCATGGCCGGCGCCGACTTTGAGACCGCCGACCGCACGGCGGCGCGGAACGTTGCCCAGGCGGCCCGGGCCGCCGGCGTGCGCCGGATCATCTACGTCGGGGGGCTCGGCGACACCCGTGTGCCCCTCTCCGCGCACTTGCGCAGCCGCCAGGAAGTGGGCAGAGTTCTGGGAAGCACCGGGGTGCAGATCACCGAGTTCCGCGCCTCGATCGTCATAGGTTCGGGGAGCCTCTCGTTCGAGATGATCCGGGCGCTGGTCGAACGACTGCCCGTGATGGTGACGCCACGCTGGGTGGCCTTGACGGCACAACCGATCTTCATCAACGACCTGCTCGACTACCTGGAAGCCGCACTCGACCTCGACGCGGAAGGGAACCGCGTCTTCGAGATCGGGGGCCCTGATCAGATCTCCTACGGCGGGCTCATGCGCGAATACGCCCGCCAGAGGCAGTTACGACGGTGGATGATCCCGGTGCCGGTGCTCACGCCCCGGTTGTCCAGCCTGTGGCTCGGGCTGGTGACGCCACTGTACGCCCGGATCGGCCGGACTCTGATCGACAGCCTCCGGCACTCGACCGTGTTGCGCGACAGCTCGGCTTCGGCCGCCTTCAACGTGCGGCCGAGGGGAGTCCGGGAGGCGATTTCCAGCGCCCTCGCCGACGAGGAGAGCGAGTTCGCCCAGACCCGCTGGTCGGATGCGTCGTCCGCTCTCGGCCCGCCGCGCCAGTGGGGCGGCGTCCGGTTCGGTAACCGCCTGATCGATTCGCGCAGCACCCGCGTGAGCGTGCCTCCGGCCGCCGCTTTCGCTCCCATTCTCCGCATCGGTGGAAAGACGGGCTGGTACTACGGGGACTGGCTCTGGACGCTGCGTGGCTGGCTCGACCTGCTGGCCGGCGGCGCCGGGATGCGCCGCGGCCGCCGCGCCCCGCACGAGTTGCAGCCCGGGGATGTCGTGGACTGCTGGCGGGTCGAGGCGCTCGAACCCGGGCGGCGGTTGCGTCTCGCGGCCGAGATGCGGATGCCGGGCAGGGCATGGCTCGAATTCGAGGTCCGGGCAGAAGACTACGGTTCGATCATCACGCAAACCGCGGTCTACGATCCCGTGGGCCTGGCAGGACTGGTCTACTGGTACGCGCTGTATCCCATCCACGAATTCATCTTTGCCGGCATGCTGCGCAACATTGCCGCGGTCGCGGCTCATCCTGACGGCGTTTGATTTCTGGCGTAACGCAAAGGGATCCGATACGATCGGCCGCAGCTTCTCGGCTTGAGTCCTCGCGGTGAAGCGGTCAGGATCAATCCTGAAGAGGCGACGACTCAAGTTCAGAAGGCAGAACTGGGGGGACCACCGATGCGCGACCTGAGGCTTCGCTGTGTGCTCATGCTGTTTGCGCTGCTGCAGGCAGGGTGGAGTGGCGCCGGGGAACAAGGGTGGAAGGCCGGAGTGGCGCGTACCGAGATCACGCCGCCGCAGGGACTCTGGATGGCCGGGTACGCCGCCCGGACACGGCCTGCCGAAGGGGTGCTCCAACCTTTGTGGGTCAAAGCCCTCGCGCTGCAAGCCCCCGGTTCCGATCCCGCCGTCGTGGTCACCAGCGACCTGCTCGGTTTTCCGCGGACCCTGTCCGGGCGGGTTGCGGCAGCGCTGCGCGAGCGGTTCGGGCTGGAGCGCTCCCGCGTGATGCTGACCAGCTCGCACACGCACTCCGGGCCCGTGCTTTCGGGCGCCCTGCTCGACATCTACCCCATGGACGAGCAGCAATGGGGGCTGGTCGACGGATATTCCCGCCAGCTTGAAACCAGAATCGTCGAGACTGTCGGCGCGGCGCTGGCCGGCATGCAGCCCGCGTGGTTGTATTCCGGCGCGGGCCGGGCGTCGTTCGCCGTGAACCGCCGCAACAACAAGGAAGGCGACGTGCCGTCACTGCAGGCCCGGGGCGTGCGGCTCAAAGGCCCTGTCGATCATTCCGTCCCCGTACTCGCGGTCCGGGACGCGGCCGGGAAACTCGTCGCCATTCTCTTCGGCTATGCCTGTCACGCGACCACGCTCGACCAGTACGAATGGAGCGGCGACTATCCCGGGGTCGCGCAACTGGCGCTCGAGTCCGGGCACCCCGGCGCCGTGGCCCTTTTTCACGCCGGGTGCGGCGCCGACCAGAACCCGATCCCGCGGCGCACTGTGGAGCTGTGCGAGAAGTACGGAAAGATGCTGGCGGTCTCGGTGGACGCGGTCCTGGGGCGGCGCATGAAGCGCGTCGATCCAGGCCTCGCCACTGCGTTCAGCGTCGCCGAACTCGGGTTTGAGGCTCCGCTTTCCCGCGCCCGGCTTGACCAGATCGCTTCGGAGTCTGCCGGTTACCGGCAGCGCTGGGCGAAGCGGTTGATCGCACTGCACCAGCAGGGGACGGTCTTCGAGACCGGTTACCCTTACCCGGTGCAGGTGTGGCGGCTTGGGCGTAAGCAGATGTGGGTAGCGCTGGGGGGCGAGGTGGTCGTCGATTACCCATTGCGGCTGAAGAAAAAATATGGGTCGGGGACCTGGGTGACCGGGTATGCCAACGACGTGATGGCCTACATCCCGTCCTCCAGGATTCAGCGCGAGGGTGGTTACGAAACGAGCTCCATGGACGTCTACGGCCTGCCCGGAACCGGTTGGGCCCGCGATGTCGAGGAGCGCATCATCGCTGCCGTGGATGCGCTCCTCGCCCAGACCGGGCGCCGCTAGACGATCTCTTCGGCACTCTCGTCCCAACGGACGGTGCGGCCTTCACGGTAGGACGTGATGGCCATCCGGCAGGTCACCGCCGAACGGAAGCCGATCTCCAGCGGGCAGTTCGGCTCCTTGCGGCTGCGCA
This sequence comes from uncultured Acidobacteriota bacterium, assembly GCA_963773605.1. Taxonomy (GTDB): domain Bacteria; phylum Acidobacteriota; class UBA6911; order UBA6911; family UBA6911; genus CAVZBT01. Next base: position 84,709 of record CAVZBT010000008.1, on the reverse strand, counting down.
CGCAGTCGAAGAAGTTCTGCATGTGAAGGATGGTCGCATCGGATCCGCCGACGATGTCGGGCGCCTTGTCGGAAGCGCCGGACGGCCCCTTGGACGATTGCGCAGACTCGCCCTGGGGCGTATAGGTCACGGCATCGGCCTCGTTGCGGTGAATCGTCCCTTTGTTCCCCAGCAGCAGGTCGTCGCCTTCGCCAAAATAATTGTTCCCGAACATCGAATTCCACGTGAACAGGAGTTTCCCCCCCTGCTGCATGGATACGTCCATGGTATCCGGGACCTGCATCTCTGGCGCGAGGTAGTTCGCGCCGGTCATCGTGACGGTGGTCGGGATCTTCAACTCCAGGACCTTGCACCAGAAGCCCACCTGGTGGACCATGTTCTCGTACACGTTCCCGCCGGAGTAGTCCCAGTAGAAACCGCCAGTTGATGACCCGATTGGGATCGAACGCGCGTTTCTCGACCTCGCCCTGGAACGCCGCCCAGTCGACCTGTTCCGCGTTGCAGTCCGCGGGGATGGTGCGCTTCCACCCACCGTACGGCGCGTTGCGGTAGTGGTGGGTGTGGAGCGCAGTCACGGTCCCCATCTGCTCCGGCGTGAGCAGTCCTTTGACGCGGGCGACGGCGGGGCCGCTCAACGATTGGATACCCGACCTGCACGACCCGGCCCGAGCCCCGCAAGGCCGCGCGCATACGTTTGGCGTGATCGGGGTTGAAGGCCATCGTTTTTTCCTGATAGACGTCTTTTCCCGCCTGGATCGCCGGAACGAAGTTCAGCGCATGCACGTGCTGCGGGGTCGCGATCAGCACCGCGTCGATGCTCTTGTCGTCCAGCAACCGGCGGAAGTCCTGATACGTCTTCGCCTGAGGCGCGAATTTCTTCACCTCGTCGAGGCGGCGCGTGTAGACGTCCGCCACGGCGACCGCTTCAGTGTTGGGACATTTCAGGGCCGACTTGAATATCTCCTGGCCTCGGCCTCCGGCGCCAATCAGGCCGATGCGCACGCGGTCATTCGCGCCCAGCACCTTCGGTGCCAGGCCGCCGCCTGATACGGCCAGAGTGGCCGCGCCCGAAACCACTGTGGCGATGAATTCACGACGGGTGGACATCTCTCCCCTCCTGCAGTTGAGTGTTCAGCAGCCTTTTACCGGGGCTGCCGTATGGGCCGGACGATCATACACCACCGCGGGTGTGCCGGTGCAGCGATTGCGATTCGGATGCCGGGGCGCGCTGAGGTATATTTTGGCAGCTGATTGGTCAGCCCCAGAAACGATGGAGGATCCTCATGAGCATCGCTGAGAGCGTGATACAGGAGTTCATGCACGAATCGACGACGACCAGGAAACTGCTGCAACGGCTTCCCGATAATCTCTCGTGGCAGCCGCACCAGAAATCGATGAGTCTGGGCCGGCTCGCCACCCACGTCGCGGAGCTTCCGCATTGGGCGTCCCTTATCGCCGGTCAGGACGAGTTCGAGATGGGCGCGACGGACCACAAGCCGTCGGCTCTGGATTCCCGCCGCGCGATTCTGGAAGCGTTCGAGCGAAACCTGGCCGGTTTCTCCGAGGTGCTGCAAGGAAAGTCGGACGAGGATTTGACGCGGACGTGGACGTTTCGCAGCGGCGGGCAGGTCATCGTGCAGCTGCCGCGGGTGGCGGCCCTGCGCTCCTTCGTGCTCAACCATCTCGTGCACCATCGCGGACAGTTGAGCGTCTATCTCCGGCTGAACAATGTTCCACTGCCGGGTATCTACGGCCCGTCCGCCGACGAGCGGTAAACCAGAAGCCGGAATGGTGCTGGCGGATTCAGTGTCCGGCTTCTGTCTTCCGGCTTCCGGCTTCTGTCTTTGGTTGCAGGATCAGGCGGTGCGCGCCCGCCCTCTGCACGGCCTCACGCGAGAACGCGAGCGGGAAGGTGCGGCCCTCGTACCATGCCGCCCACTGGTCCATGTAATAAGGGCTGAAGAGGTTGCCGGATTGTCCGGTGACGGTGTTCAGGGTCGAGCGGTCGAGATCGGAAAAATCGACCGTGAACCGCTCCGAGGGTCCGAAGCGGCGTCCCACCTGTTTGACCGTGTACGATCCCCCGGACTGTTCCCGCAGTCCGGGTGCGGACCATCGACGCAAGATGGGGATGTTGCGGAAGACCGGGTGCTCGATTTCGAGCGGAAATGCGCGGCCCCATCTCCAATTTTCGAGGCGGTCCGGCACGGCCGCGTCGCTCACCGCCCGCCCCACAGCTGAGACGAGCACCTCCCGGAAGTTCGCGGCATTCCCGGGGAGCCAGCGCGGCGCGGCACTGGTTATCGTATGCTCGAGCCAGACCGGAGACATGAACCAGCGGTACTTGTAGTCCGGCCCCAATTTAGGTTCCAGCAACAGCCGCATGAGCTCCGTGCGGGCCGTGACCGCGATCGTGGCGGCAGCGGAGTCTAAGCGACATCTGCCCGTCCCACGCGCGCAGCAGCCGGGCAGCTTCCTTCAGCCGGGGTCCGGCGCCAGGCGTGGTCTCGATGGCCTCGGCGAACCGCGCTGCCATCCGATGGTCGAAATCCGAGTAGATGTCGGTTTGCAGGTTGAGCATGTCCCGCGCGCCGAGCTTTCGTCCGCTCCCGAGCACGGACAGGATCCTGCTCGTGCGGAAGGGGGCGTCCCACTGGCTCGCCAGAGGATAGGGGTAGCCGTCGGGGGTGATCCGGCCGTTGGCGGTCGCCAGCACGCCGGAGGGGGGATCGAACACGCTCGGGAGCTTCTCGAACGGGACATAGCCGGTCCAATCATGGCTGTCGTCGGATCCGGGCAGCGGCACGGTGCCGTCGCCGGAGGCGCGGAGCGGGACGGCCCCGGTTGCCTGGTAGCCGATGTGGCCGTCGATGTCGGCGTACACGACATTCTGCCCGGGCGCCCCGAAGTGCGAGAAGGCGGCTCGGAATTCGTCCCAGTTGGCTGCGGAATTCACCTCGAAGAATGCCACCGAGAGCAGGTCGGGATCGTACAGGGTCCAGCGCAGCGCCAGGCGGCGCGCTTCCCCGGGCACCAGCTCGGTCACGATCGGGCCGTGGCGGGTGACGAGCACGTCGACGGCGACATCCGCTGCACCCTTGACGCGGATCATCTCGCGGCGTCGTTCCGGCACGCGCCAGCCGGAGGGTGTGAGGTAGGCGCCCTGCTCGTTGAACTCTTCGATGTAGATGTCTTCCACATCCGGGCCGAGGTTCGTGAATCCCCAGGCGATGCGGCGGTTGTGTCCCACGACGATCCAGGGAGCGCCCGGCAGGGTCACGCCGGCGACATCGTAGGTCCCGCACTGCAGGTGCGCCTCATACCAGAGATTAGGCATCTGGTGGCCGAGGTGCATGTCGTTGGAAAGAAGAGGACTGCCCGACACGGTGTGGGCCCCGGAGACCACCCAGTTGTTGGAGCCGGGCGCGACCTCAGACGCGGGCGCCTCGCGGGCCCCACGGCGACGCAGTCCCTGTCAGGCGGCTCTGCCGCGGAGGCGAAGGCGACGAACCCGGTCCGGGAGCCGCCGCGGCTTGAGGAGGGGCGTCCTCGGGCGAGGAAGCCGGGTACAACTCGGCGGTCAGCTCCGGCGCCGAGCTTCGCCAGCACTTTCTCCCGAGCCAGTTCAGTCTCGAAATTGTAGTGGTTGAGCATCTGGCACATGTAGCCGGCGACCAGGATCGTGTCCTGGGGCGTCCACGGCTTGGGCTCATATCCGAGGATGCGAAACTCGAGAGGCAGGTGGGCGCGCTGTCGGTCCATCGACGCATTTACCCCACGTGCGTACGCCTCGAGGTGTCGGCGCTGGCGGGGTTGCAGCCGTTCCACGGCGCGTGCCGCGGCGTCGCGCAGCCCCAGTATCCGCTGCGTGCGGTCGTGAGGCACAGTGCGACGGTCCCAGGATTTCCGACAGGTCGCCGGCGGCATAGCGGCGGATCATGTCGAGCTGCCACAGGCGATCCTCTGCCGTCACATACCCCTGGGCCAGGAAGAGGTCCTCGAGCTGCCCGGCCTGCAGGTGAGGGACCCCGTGCGCGTCGCGGATCACGGTCACGGGCGCCGTCAGGCCGGGGACAGTGAGATTTCCGTCGAGCTGGGGGAGGGCCGCCTTCGCAGCCCAGTATAACCATCCCCCCGCCGCGAGCACCGCAGCGACCAGCGCCAGAACCACGAACCGCAGGATTCGGAACACCCGCCGGGGCCAGTGGCGCGCTTGGCAGTCCCGTCCGCTCATGATGCAATCCCCCTGTCACACCCGCCACACAAACTACGGAATTCCCCGGCGCTGCAGTTCCTGCCGGGCGAGGTCGCGGATGCCAGCGCAGTCGACGACGCCGTCGTGGGGGCCCGGGTGCGCGCCGGGACGCCGCAGCAACGCATCGGGCACTTCGGCCACCTGCCGCAGGTCATCGGTGCGGCACCCGCCGGCGGATTGAGCGAGGATCCGGGACAGGGCAACACACGCGGACCGGGCGATGTCGTGGGGATCGGGGTAATCGGTTGTGGTGTCTTTGTTGGCCGAGATCGCCTCGGACAGGACTCCCACCGATCCGGGATCCCCGATCTCGCCGATCGCTTCCGCGGACAGCCGCTGGGCAGACGCGTCGGGTCCTCCGAGTGTGCTATGAAGGTGCGGCAACGCGGCGGGACCGATTCGCACGAGGGACCGCGAGGCGGCCGCGGCGACGGCGCGGTCGGCATCGCACAGCGCGCGCGCCAGGGGGGCGGCGGCTTCCGGGGGGCGCAGCGCGGCCAGGCACTCCGCGGCCTGGCGGCGACGGCGCGGATCGCGCGACGCGAGAGCCTCGATCAAGGCGGGGACGGCAAGGGCCCCCTGGGCCACGGCCGCGTCGAAGCGGCCGCTCGAGCACCGCGATCCTGGCGAGGTCTCCGGGTTCGGACGCATGGGCCTTTATGGCGCTCAGCGCCGCGGTCGCGGCCTCGCGCACCGACTTGCGCGCGGTGCCGTCGATCACCTTTCTCAACCCCGTCGCCGCAGGCATGCCGCCGATGCGGCCGAGGGCGCCGACCGCAGCCAATTGGATCGGCTCGCTGGGGTCTTCCGCGGCCCTGACCAGGGGATCGACCGCGGGCTCTGATCCGAGGACCCCAAGGGCCTCTGCCGCGGCGCGGCGCGTGTGGGCGTCCTTGCTGCCAAGGGCTGTCACGAGCGGGGCGAGCGCGCCGCAGTCGCCGAGCCGGCCGAGCGCGAGGGCCGCTTCCTGCCGGACTTCCGAGCGCGGGTCCGCAAGTCGGGCGATCAGCGGGTCGCGCGCCGCGGCATCGCCTGCCAGCCCCAACGCGCGAGTGGCCCAGCGGCGCACGTCTTTGCCGTCGTCGGCCAGCAGACGCAGGAGCGGTGCGACGGCGTTGCTTGCCGAGCGCAGCGATGGCGGCGGCGAGTTCGGCGGGCTCCGCCGCATCGGCACCGTCGCCACGGTGTCCCCCGGAGCGCGGGCACGCCCGGGCGAGCGCCGCGCACAGCGGTTCAGCCGCCGCAGGGTGGGCCAGCTGTGCCAAGGCGGCTGCCGCGGCGCGACGCACTTCCGCCGCCTCGTCTGCCAGTGCGGCGGTGAGCGCCGGGACGGCCCCGGCGTCCCCGCGCGCCCCCAGGCTGCGGGCAGTCTCCGCCCGGGTCTGCGCGCTTGAGGATTTCAGCGGTCGCAATTTCCACCAGAGCATAGGCGTACTCCTGGCTTTGGGTTGTGCGCTCAGAAAGCCGTCGGGTCGCCCGCCTGGAGCCGATACAACAGGTCGCGCCTGACGGGCGTGAACCCGCTGAGTCTTATGAATTCGCGCGCCCGCTCCTCGGTCTTCAGCCCGTAGTTTTTCAGCACGTTCTCTTCGATCACGACCGACGAGATGTCGTCAGCGCCCGCATGCAGCGCCAGCGATCCGGTGGCCTGGCCGAGCACCATCACCGAGGTCTCGATATGAGGGATGTTGTCCAGGAAGATCCGGCATAGGCCGAACACCTTCAGGAATTCGTGCGGCGGCACCTGACGCACCCGGAACCTCTTTGTCTGCGGCTGGAATGTCCAGGGGATGAAGGCCAGGAAACCGGAAGTCCGGTCCTGCAGGTCGCGGATGACCCGGAGGTGCTCGACGACTCTCGCCGGGCGTCTCCTCCGATCCGAACACGATGTTCGCGCTTCCGGGGAGGCCTTCTTCGTGGCACGTCTCCATGACCCGCACCCACTCCGAGGGCCCCGCCTTGTGCGGCGACAGGACCGCCCGCATCCGGTCCGTCAGAATCTCGGCTCCCGCGCCAGGAACGGAGTCCATGCCTGCCGCCTTCAGCTCGCGCAGCACGCGGCGTAGCGGCATCCCGGTCAGCTGCTCCAGACCGATGAGCTCAACCGGGGAAAACGCGCGCACATGGATGTGGCTGCCCAGTTCCGCCTTCACGCTCCGGATCACATCGAGGTAGTAATCGAACGGCAGGTCGGGATTCACCCCCCCCTGCAGGAACATCTGGTCGGCGCCGATGGCAGCGGCCTCGCGCATCTTCTGGACCACATCCTCTTTGGAGAGGGTCACGCCTCGGGGCGACCCATCGGTTCGAAGAAGCTGCAGAACGAGCAATCGACGTTACAGAAGGTCGTGTAGTTCACGACTCGGAACATGGTGTAGGTGACGACGGTCGGATCGAGCCTGCGGCTGCGGATTTCTCGTGCGGCGGCGGCGATTTTGAGGAAATCCCCGTGCTCGTGCAGCGAAAGGGCCTCCGCCGGGGTGATGCGTTCGCCCGCGACGGATTTGTCGAGAATGTAGTCGGTCGGTTCCTGGCTGGACAGCGTCATGGCCGCAAATCTTACCACAGCCGCAGGCGGGGTGCCCGGCGCCGAAATCGAGTCGCTGGCCCTGTGAGCCGCGATCGGTCGGCGTTCGCAGGGGCGGCGTCGAGTCCCGTACTTCACACCGCCGGCCGACCCCTGGAGTTTCTCACAGTCTCAAAGCCGTCAGGCTCGGGGACTTACAGGTCACACTCCGCGAAGCCAAGCTCGGGCGGGCGAACAGGAAGCCCTGGAGCAAGTCGCACCCGAGGCTCAGGACGGCGTCGCGCTCCTCCGCGGTTTCGATCCCTTCGGCGATGACCTGGATGCCGAGTTCGTGGCACAGATCCGTCATTGAGCGGATCAGCTTTTGTTTGGTGGGTGACTTGTGGACCTCGGTGACCAGCGAGATGTCGAGTTTGACGACTTCGGGTTCGAGTTGAGCGAAGGTCCCGAGGCCCGAATAGCCGGCCCCGAAGTCGTCGATGGCAATGCGGAATCCCATCTGCCGGAGTGTCCGGATCCGGGCGGGGAGATCGTCGATACCGGCGAGTGAGGCTCGCTCGGTGATCTCGAGGACGATGCGCGGCGCCAGGTTCGAGAGCGGGGAACTCGACAGGTAGATCGTGTCGTCCCGCAGGTCCTGCGGGTGAAGATTGATGTAGAGAATTGCGTCCTCCGGGCCGGCCAGCGCGGAGAGCGCCGCGAGCTCCCGGATGCGCCTGCCGAGGTCGTGCAGCTTGCCGACCGGTTGGCAATCGAAAACAGGGCGGACGGGTCGTTCAATCGGGGCTCGGCCGTGCGCACAAGAGCCTCGTAACCGTGAACCCGCCTCTCGCCCCAGTTGATGATCGGGTGGAACGCCACCCAGAGACTGCGCAGGGCGCGGCGGAAGACAGCCTCGATCTCGGCACGATCCCCGGTCCGCCGCTCCGACGCCTGGAGAAACGCGACGGCGTCCCGGCTCAACTTCGCCAGCCGTCGCAGGCGGACGGCCTTCGCGATCACGCGTTGAAACTCACGGAGATCGAACGGCTTGACCATGTACGCGGCGATTCCGTGCTCGACGCCCTGCACGGCGGTCTCGACCGCCGGGTTGCCGGTGATGAGGATGACCGGAACATCGGGGTCGCGCTCCCGCACCGCGCGCAGGAGCTGGATGCCGTCGACACCGGGCATCGAGATGTCGGAGATGATGGCGTCGAACTGTTCCCGGTTTATGAGATCCAGGGCCGCATGCCCGTCGGACGCGGTATCGACAGTGTGGCCGGACGACTCCAGGATGCGCCTGAGGGAATTCAGGAGGAGCGGTTCGTCATCGGCGATTAATACGTGACCCAGGACTTCAGCGCCCTGAGCAGGAGCTGTCCTCATACCGTTACGCTCGTGCATCGGGAATGCCTGGTCATGATCGTATCAGCCCGGGGGGATTGTTGTAACCCTGAAATGCAACCGGGGGAGCAGGCAGGGATTGCTCCGTGAAGGTCAGAACGAATCCCGTCTCCAGTTTCCACCAGCCCTCGAAGACCCGGCCCAGGTCCGGGCAGCTCACCGAGAGGGGGGCCCAATCGCCCTCCGCACCTGTCACGACCGGTGATACGGAGACGGTCTTTGTGTCGCGGCGGAGTCCGTCGCGGAGCGACTTGAGCGCGCTTTCCTTCGCGCTCCAGATGAGCGTGCAAAGCAGCGGCTGCCGGTCGGGAGGGGCCGAGAGCGCCAACCTGACTTCCGCTTCGGTGAGGTAGTCGGTGATGAACTCCACCGTGCGCGCCTCGACAAACTCCAGGTCGCACCCGAGCGCAAGGCCTGGTTCCCCTACCGCAGCGAGGGCAACTCCCCGGCTGTGGCTGATGGAGAGCGAGATGGGAGCGGGTTGTCCGCAGAGATAGGCGTCGGGTGCCCCATCCCGGGAACTTCGAATTTCCAGGTCATCGGACGGGACTTCGAGATAGCGGCGGAGGGCCAGTTTCGCGGTCCAGCGCCCGAGTTTCCAATCCTGTAGGCGCTTCGGGAACCGGAGGCTTTCCGCGTGTGCCCTTTCCCACGGGCTGAACCAGTCCTCATCCGGCGGCAGGTCGGCAACTGTCTGGATGACAAATCCTGGACTGCGGCGCACTGAGGCTCCCCAAGACGAGCACAGCCACGGTTGGGGAGTGCGGGAGCTCGACGCCGCTTTCCCGGGGCCCACCTTCACCGCCGGAATCGGCGGAACACACGAAGCACACGGTCGGACCCGGGGAGAGGCGGCGCCCAGGCGCCGCCCACCGAGCGGCGTCGAGCCGCCGCACTCCATACCAAAGCTACAAGATGCGGCGCAGGGGCTCGAGCAATTCCGGCTTGATCGGGTCCGGCATCTCCATGGTGCGGTAGCCGAGGACCTCGACGTGCACGTTGCCCGATTCGTCGAACACCTGGGCATCGAAGCTTCCGTCGGACTTCGGGGTCACGGCGGCGTACAACCGGCCGTTACCGCCGTCCGCGGGGCACAAGCTCCTGACCGCCCCAATCCAGTACGGCAGCCCCAGCCTGGAATGGGCGGCCAGTTCCCAGATGCCGGCCGTCTGGAAGCACAGCTCGATCAGTCGCGGCCGCATTTCCACGGGCCTCCCCGCCGGTTCCTGGTCCGGCGGCAGGTTGGCGGCAAAAAGGCCGAGCGTCTCCTCGCCGGACTTCCACGACGATTCCAGGACCCGGTACGCCGGCCCGTGGAAGTAAAGTCTGTAAATGTCTGGAGCCTCAACCCTCGCGCCGTCGCCGGCGAGATCGGGCACGGCGCGCCGGGTGGTTTCCACCGGGCCGGATGCCAGGCGAACGCGGCCGGTGAAGTGGGTCGTGATCTCGGGCTCCGTCTGGCCATGAAGCGTCCGGGATCCGAAGAGCCGGCACTCGGCCACGACGTCTTCCCCCTCGACCCGGAACTCCGCCTGCACGGTTACGGTCCGTGGTTGCGACCGGTAGAACTTGAAGGGCGAGTTGAACCGGACATCCTCTACGGAGCGGACGTGGTATTCGGGAAAGAGGAGCCGGGCCGCCTGCGCCATCGCCTCGATCCCCATGACACCGGGCAGCACCGGCGTCTCGTTGATCTGGTGATCATACAGGAACGGCTGCTTGTTGGGATCGAGTTCGGTCTCGACGGAGTCCGCCATGGATGCCCATCGACACGACTCGTCCGGTCATCACGCCGCGGGCCGCCAGGCGCGCGAGGCCCCGTCCCTGGTTTCGAGACCGCCCTGCGGATCGAATTCCTGCATCATCATTCCCAGCCGCTGCCCGATGACGATTTCGCCGCGGGTGCCGGCCGTCAGTTCCCGGCGGACGATCGGGATGCCGGCCTCGGGCGGCAGCATGTCGATGCCTGCCTGCTTCATGATGGCCGGAATCGATCCGCGGGCCGCCATGCCGATGCCGCCCACGCCGTCCAGTCGATGGCGATGCCGCGCGTGTGCGGACGCGTGGTGCGGAAATTCGAAATGCACTTGCAGAGCAGGTCGTTGGCGGAGCTGTAGTCGGTCTGCCCGATGTTGCCGAAACGGCCGGCCACGGAGCTGAAGACCACGGCGGCGCCCAGCGGCATTTCGCCGATGCCGGACATGAGATTGAACCAGCCGTCGCTCTTCACGTCGAAGACGAGATCGAATTCGGACGGCTTCTTGTCCGGCAGGAGATGGCTGATTTCCAAGCCGGCGGCGTGCACCAGCACGTCGATCCGTCCGTGCTTTCGGCGATTTCCTTCATGATCCCGGCCACCGCGGCGTTGTCCATCAGGTCCAGGCTGTGGTAATGCGCGACTCCGCCGGCATGCTGGACCGCACTGGATGGCGGTCAAGCGCCGCATGCGACCGTTCGAGCGCGGCGATTTCCTTGTCGACCATGAGCCGGTGTCGCGCGCTCTCCGCGGACTTTCAGCCGCTCGAAGATGTCGCGCTTCAGCCCGTCCTTGTCCGTAGCGAACCGCGCGAGGTCGCGGTTGCGCGGATCCGGTTCCGGGGTCAGATCGAGCAGGTAGAACGTTCCGCCCGAGGCGGCCGCCAGATCCGAGGTGATCGCGGAAACGATGCTGCCGGCGGCGCCGGTCACCACGAAAACGGAATTCTTGTTCGAGCTGCAGTCCCGGGCTGCCGTCCGCCGGCGGGCTGTTCCTTCAGACCGATCGTCCAGCGCTGCCCGTCCCTGATAGCCGATTTCCACGGCGCCCGGATCGCGCAGCGTTTCGTCGAGCAGCAGGTCGGCCAGCGCGCTGGTCTTGCGGCTCGGCTCGAAATCGACGACCTTGACCGCGTTTCCGCTTTTCGCGCTTGTAGGCCTTGGTGAAGCCGGTCACCGCGCCGCCCAGCGGAGCCGCGGCGCCGGCGGCGTCGTAGCCGTGCAATCCGCCGAGCCGCGTCGCGGAAATCAGGAAAGTCCCCGGCTTCCCATCTGCGTCGTACAGGGCTCTGCATGGTCGTGAACAGCAGCTTCGCCCGGACGCGGGTCGCTTCGCGCCATTGCGCGATGTCCATGGCCGCGACGGTCCGGCTCGCTGTCCAGAGCCGGCAGCCAGTACACGCCCTGGATCGGGCCTTCGGCTTTCCAGCCTTCGATATCCTTCGGCAGAGAACTTCGGCATCCGGCGCGTCGTCGATGACGAGCGCCTGAACGCCAAGCTTTCTCCAGCCGGCCGATCAGAGCTTTGCCTACTCCGCCCTGGTCGGGCATCACGATCGACCCGGCTGTCGGCCGTCAGAGCCGACGCCGGTGGGCTTGCACAGTGCGAGCGACGGGCGCAGTCTGCGGCACCGGGACCCGCCGCGGGAATGCGTTGGCGGCATCCATGCTGCCGGCGATCGCGGGCGGTGGCCTGCGGGCGCTGCGGCAGCCGCCGCGGCCGGGCACCGGACGGAGCTGCGGCCGCGCGTCTTCTTCAACCCGGGCTTGCGGTCGTACACAAACTGAATCGTGTGGGCCAGCGTCGGGAAGTCCCGCAGCTTGAGGTTGTCGTCGCGCGGGATGTCGTATGCCGCGCGAATGGCGGCGAACATCTCCGCCTGCTTGACGGTGTCGATGCCGAGATCCGCTTCGAGATCGAGATCGAGATCGAGCATGTCGGGCGGATACCCGGTCTTCTCCGCGATGATCTTGAGAACCGTCTGCTTTAACCGGATCGATTCCCCCGGCTCGGCCGCGGCGCGTGCAATCGGTTCCGCCGCAGCCGGCGGAGCCGCCGTTGGCGCAGCGGGCGCCGGGCGACCGACGGGCTTCAGATCCGGCCGGCGGTCGTACACGAACTGGATCGCGTGCGCCAGCGTCGGGAAGTCGCGCAGCTTGAGATTGTCTTCGCGCGGAATGTCGTAGGCGGCGCGAATGGCCGCAAACATCTCCGCCTGCTTCACGGTGTCGATGCCGAGATCCGCTTCGAGATCCAGATCGAGATCGAGCATGTCGGGCGGATAGCCGGTCTTTTCGGCGATGATCTTGCAGCACCTTGGCCTTGCACCGGTTCCGTCCGGCGCGGGCTCGGGCTGGGCAGCGGGCGACCGCCGTCGGCACCGTTGCCGGCGCAGGTGCGGGAGCTGCGCGGCGGGCTTGCAGATCCGGCCGCCGGTCGTACACGAACTGGATCGCGTGCGCCAGCGTCGGGAAGTCGCGCAGCTTGAGATTGTCTTCGCGCGGAATGTCGTAGGCGGCGCGGATGGCCGCAAACATCTCCGCCTGCTTCACGGTGTCGATGCCGAGATCCGCTTCCAGATCCAGGTCGAGATCGAGCATGTCCGGCGGATAGCCGGTCTTCTCGGCGATGATCTGCAGCACCTTGGCCTTAACCGGTTCCTCCTGCGCGGCCTCGGGCTGGGCAGCGGGGGCGGCCGCCGCGGGCACCGTTGCCGGGGCAGGTGCGGCGGGAGCGGCCGGCTTCAGATCCGGCCGGCGGTCGTAGACGAACTTGACCGCGTGCGCCAGCGTCGGGAAATCGCGCAGCTTGAGATTGTCGTCGCGCGGAATGTCGTAGGCCGCGCGGATGGCCGCAAACATCTCCGCCTGTTTGACGGTGTCGATGCCGAGATCCGCTTCCAGATCCAGATCGAGATCGAGCATATCCGTCGGATAGCCGGTCTTCTCGGCGATGATCTTCATCACGTCGACCTGCACCGCATCCTTCTGCCGGGACGGGTGGCGCTGCGCCTGCGGGCGCCTGCACGGGCGTTTGCGGCGCCGGTTTGGACGCTGCCGGAACCGCCGGCGCGGGGACGGCCGGGCCGCGAGGGCAGCGGGTTTCGGCACCGGGGTGATCGCCGCGGGCGCCTTCTCGATTCGCGCGGTCGGGCCCCTGGTCCTTGGCCCGGAGCGTGCGCTGGACGACCTCGAGTTCGGGTGCGTCATACCCGGTGATGCGTTTCAGCCAGTTCCTCCAGGCGCCGCGGTCTTCGATGCGATAGTCGATAGCCCAGCGCAGTCGGGCCGGCTGCCGCTGCCCGTCCGGGGTCGGCACCCAGCGCAGTCAGGGTCATGCAGATCTGCGAACCGAATCCGGCGCCCAGCCGCAGCGCGTAGCGCACCGGGTACAGCCCGCCTTTGGAGAGGTTCAGTGTGCCCAGTTCCGGATCCACTTCCTTGAAATTGGGGACGGGCGGAACGATTCCCGTTTCCAGGATCTTGACCGAGACGACATCCTCGATGCCGACGGCCATCGGGTGTCCGGTTGCGCCCTTGGTATTGGCCACGACGATCTGGTCGGCGGCTTCCTTGAACACGTGCCGCAGGGCGAAGACCTCGGCGGAAGCGCTGCCGCCGCGGGCCGGCGTGTAGGTTTCGTGCGATACGAAGACGGTTTGCGGGCGCGATCTGGAAGCGATTGATGCCCCAGTCCGCCTCGGCGTTGGAAATCAGCTTTTCCATGACGTGGCAGATGTGGCTCACGTCGAGCCGCGTTCCGTGATAGGCGCTGTTGGCGACCACCGAGCCCAGAACCTCGCAGATGGGCCGGATGCCGCGTTCGCGCGCCGCCTCCATCGCTTTCGAGACGAGCGGCCGAGGCGCCCATCCCGATGATCAGGCCGTGGCGCCGGCGATCGAACGGGGTGGCTGCTTCTTCGACGATCTCGTCGGTCGCGGCGGATCCGGAAGCGAGGAAGCCGGAGCCGAACCATCCCATGCAGGTTATCGGAGGTGATGTCGTCGGCGGAAATGATGATCACGCGGCGGCAGCGGCCGGTCCGGATCCAGTCGCTGGCGAGTGCCGACGGCCTGCGTGCCGCTGGCGCAGGCGCCGTTGGTGGAGGTGTTCGGTCCGCGCGCGCCGATGTACTCGGCGAACTGCGAATGTCCCATGGAAAGCACGCGGAAGAGGAACCGCCGATCGAAATGGTAGGTGTTCTTCTCGATTTCGGCGCGCAGTTCGCTCGATGCGCCGGTCGATCTCCTCGGACGATGCCGTTGCCGCTCGCCGCGCAGCTGCGCCACCGTAGCGCGCAGAGTCGGTCGAGTTCTTCCAGGCGCTCGCGGCGGACGCGGTCCTCGTAGAAGTCCGGAAATGATCTCCTCGATACGAGTCGTAGCCGGGGAAGGCGGAGGTGAACAGGATCCCGGTATCGTCCCGCATTTCGTCGGGCAGCTCCACCGGTCGGGAAGCTTGGTCCCCTTGGTCGTGGTCTTGTAGCGCATGACCAGCGGGAATCCCGGCGTCGCGCAGCGCGTCGATGCCGGCGCCGATGGCGAGTTGGGTGACGTGGTCGAGCGCGGCCAGCCGGTCTTCGGGGAAACCGAAATCGCGGACGAGATCGAAATCCTCGCGCGGGCCGCCAGCTTGATCACGTCCGACAGTGCTTTCGATGGATTCGAACCGTCCCTCTCCCGCCTTCGGTCTTGACCAGGCGCGTGATGTTCTTTTCGACCATCTGCTGGCGCAGGTCCATGGGGATGGCGTCTGATGAATAGGTCGCCGCGCAGAATGCGGTCCGACGTTGGTATCGTCGAAGACGCCGTCCACGCCGGGCAGCCCCAGCGATGCGCCGGTGATGCAGATGTCCGATCGGGAGCCTGCGGCGCGCTGGCCGCCGGAGTAGATCTGGAATCCCTTGTCCAGGAAATCGGCGAAGAGCTGGCCGAGTTCCATCGTAGCGGTCGCCGCCGGCCTGCAGCGGGCTGGCCGCGGCGGTGCCGGCAGTCTCGACGCTGTAGCGCCGGCGCGCGGCGGACGGCGCGGCAACCGCCGCGGCCGCGAGCCGGCGATTGCGTGGGTCGAACGGTTGCCTGCGCGGGCTGCAGGCACAGGCCCGGTCCTGGCTTCGCCGACGCCGAGACCCGCGGCGTACAGTCCGCAGAGCGCCAGGTTCAGCGATGCGGCATCGCCGATCCGCGGATGGTTGGTAAACAGGGAAACGACGCCTTCGCGTTCGCCCAGCACATCCTCGACAAAGCCGTAGAGAATCCGCTTCGGGCCCATCTCGACAAAAACGCGCGCGCCGGCGTCGTAGAGCGTATTCAGCCCTTTGATGAACTGGACCGGAGAGGAGACCTGTTTCCCGAGCAGCTCGATCATCTCGGGAACGACGCCCGGGCCCATCGGGATAAAACTCGCCGGTGACGTTGGCTGATGATCGGGACAGTCCGGCGGACGAAGCTCCATGCTGCCCAGGATGTTGGCCAGCGACTCGCCTGGCCGGCGCCACGATGCTGGGTATGGAACGCGTGGCTGACCTGCAGCGCGCGCGCCACGTATCCGGCATCGCGCACGGCGTCCATCGCCTTTTCGACGCCGGCGGTGGTGCCGCCGATGACGGCTTCCTTGGTGCTGTTGATATTGGCGATGACCACGTAGTCATCGACCGTCTTCGAGATCTTCTGCGATCTCATCGATCGGGCCGAACACGGCCGCCATCATGCCGTTGTCGTCGAGGCGCAGCGGGTCATCTCGTTGCCGCGGGCGCTCACGGCCCGCAATGCTTCGTCGAAGGAAATGGCGCCGGCAGCGACCAGCGCGCCGTACTCGCCGAGGCTGTGCCCCATCACCATGTCCGGGGCGATGCCGTAGGCGCCCATGCAGCCGCGCCAGCGCCGTCTCGGTTGCCAGCACGGCGGGCTGCGTGATCGCGGTCTGTTTCAGTCCTTCTTCGGCGGCGGCGAGCGCCTGCTTCATCGGACTCGTCCAGGTAGATGCAGCTGGTCAGAGTTTTGCCGAGCAGCGGCGTCATCGACGCGGTCGGCTTCCTCGAACGTTTCGCTCACGATCGGCTCGGTCTCGCGCAGCGACCTGGAGCATGTTGACGTACTGCGAGCCCTGCCCGGTGAACAGGAACGCCACCTTGGGGGCCGGTCCCTTGCCGAGGAAGATGCCCTTGGGGCGCAGCGCCTTCCAGCGTGCCGCCTGGTTTTCCTCGAAGGCCTTGAGCGCCTTCCCGCCCTTGTCGGCCAGTTCGGCGGCATTCCCGTAATCGATGGCGAGGCGCACCGGCGCGCGCAGATCCGACTTCAGAGGCGGCGCCGGGGCGCGGCGCTTTGCCGGCGGCCGCTTCCTTCTGCACCGCGGCTGCAGGCGCTGCGAGCGATGCCCGCTTCCGAATCCGACGCCGATGACCAGGGCGCCGCGCAACGGCGTCTTCAGATCGACCGGCCGGACTGCGCCGGCGTCGCTGATTCCGGAACCGGGAACGTAGGTCTTGACGTTCCGCCGGCGATCCGTCCGGGGATGTATTCCTCGAGCACGATATGGAAATTGGTGCCGCCGAAACCGAAAGCGCTGACGCCGGCCCGGCGCGGCCTGATCCCGGGTGCACGTCCCACGGCCTCAGTTCGGTGTTCACGTAGAAAGGAGAGTGTGCAGAAATCGATGTTCGGGATTGGGCTGGCGAAAATTCAGGCTCGGGCGGCAGCTCCTTCTCCTTCAAGCGCAAACATCGCCTTCAGGATGCCGGCCGCGCCGGCGGCGCCTTTCAAATGTCCGATGTTGGATTTTACGGATCCGAGTGCGATCGAGTCCGGCGGCAGATTGAATTCCTGGAAAACCTCGCTCAGAGCTCTGAACCTCCGCGACATCGCCGACCGGCGTCGATGTGCCGTGTCCTTCGATCATGTCTCCGGGAGCAGGGGCACCCCGGCATTCTGCCAGGCGCGCCGGACGCAGATCTTCTGTCCCGCCGGATTGGGCGCGGTAATTCCCTTCCCCTTGCCGTCGCTCGATCCGCCGATGCCGCGAATGACGGCGTAGATCTTGTCTCCATCGCGTTCGGCATCGGCCAGCCGCTTCAGCAGGAACGTGGCGGCGCCTTCGCCCATGACGAATCCGTCGGCACCTTCGGCGTAGGGCCGCGTCCCGGTCGCCGAAAGCGCGCCGATCTTGCAGAACTTCACGAAGGTGGACGGGCTCATGTTGGTGTCGATTCCGCCGGTCAGGACGGCGTCGTAGTGGTCCTCCGACCAGTCCCTCGATAGCGGCGGTCATCGCAGCCATGGCGGAAGCGCAGGCGGCGTCGGCCACGAAGTTGGGGCCTTTGAAATCATAGAGGGCGGCGATGCGTCCGGCGATGATGTTGGCCAGTTCTCCGGGCATCGTGTCTTCGGTGATCGGGGGCATCTTCTGCCGACGCCCTCGATGGAGCTGCTCCAGAATCGCCTGGCGCACGTCGGCTGGGCAGCGCGGCAGAAGCTGGAGCCTTGACGCAGTTCTTCGGCGATATTCCGGGAAAGAGGATCCTGGCAGCCGAATAGAGATGCGATGTCCCCGGCCATGGCATTGCCGAAAATCACCGCAGTGCGTTCCGCATTCAGCGGACGGGCGGGGTAGCCGTAATCGGTCAAGGCTTCGCGCGCCGTGACCACGGCCCATTTCTGCGTCAGGTCCATCGCCTGGCTGACCCGCGGAGGAATGGGCATGCTTCCATTTCAGCGGATCCCATTCCCAGTCGCGCACCCAGCCGCCGATTTTCGAATAGGTCTTGTCGGGAGCTTTCGGATCGGGATCGTAATAGAGATCTGGGATCCCAGCGCTCGCGTTCGACATCCGTGATGCTGTAACGACCCTCCTTGATGTTCTGCCAGAATTTCGGCGCGTTGGGCGCGTCCGGCATCAAGGCTCCTACCCCGACAATTGCAACAGCCTTCTCTGCCGATACTTTCATTACTGTAACGCCTCCGGACTTGACTCGTCGATGGCTGCTCCAGGATCACTTCCGGTCGGCATCTGAAGTCAGACGTGCTGGTGCCGGATCCGTGCCGATGATCGTTCCCGTGTCACTGCTCCCGTGCATTCTCGATGGAGCTCAGCTTCCTCACGTTCCGTCGACCGCAGGACTGATCGCCGCTGGCTAATGGTCGGCCGTACAGGACGTCCGCCACATAATCCATATCCTGAATCAAGCCCGCCTGTGCGCGATAGATTGGCGGATAAACACTTTCTTTTCGAGGTTCGGCGGCTTCGGTATCGGACAGCAGCCCGCCGATCCAGCGCAGCCCTTCGCCGGCCACTTTCATGGCAGCGTCGCGGGCGGAAATCCGGCTGAGCGCGGCCAGAGCGTCCGCATTGAAGCGCGCGTGGGCCTTTGCATTCAGTGTCCCCTGGGCCGCGCGTGCCGCGCGCCGCGCCAGGCTGGCGGCGCCTTCCGCGTGGGCAATCAGCTCTCCCAGCCGGAAGAGGATGTGCTGGTGGCGTGTCAGCCGCTGGATGCGAGCCATCTCGAGCAGTTCGGCGAGAGCGTGCAGGCAGTAGCGCAGCGCGTCGCGCGCCCACGTTCGGTTGTTCTGCGTGTGGAGCTCTTCGAGCTGCCGCGCCTGGTCGTGATAGAACTGGCCATGGGTCTTGAGATGCAGTCTGCCAGCGGTCGCGGCAGATTGTCATCTCCATGATTTCAGAAGTTCCTTCATAAATCCGGGTGATGCGCGCATCGCGCTTGATTTTTTCCACCATGTATTCGCGCGTGTAGCCGTAGCCGCCCAGGGCCTGGATGGCGGCATCGGCGGCCAGATTGCCGGCCTCGGTGGCCAGGTATTTGGCGATGGCGCCCTTCGGTATTCAGGTTGCCGTCTTCGCTGTCGATCCGTTCGGCGGTCTCCTCGATATAGGAGCGGCTGGCTTCCAGCAGCACCGCATGAGGAACGATGAGCTTGTGCGTATATCCCTGCTTTTCGGAAAGAGGAGCTCCGCCCTGGATGCGCCCCACCGAGTAGGGGATCGCGCGGTCGAGAGCCGCCCATCCGGCGCCGAGCCCGAACGCGGCAACCATCAGGCGCGTATAGCCGAATACCAGCTGCGCCTGAATGAGTCCCTGCCCTTCCTTCATGGCCGACAGACGATCGGCATCGACATAGACGTCTTCCAGCGAAACCGTGGCCGTATTGCTGGCCCGAATTCCATGCTTGTCTTCAGGCTTGCCGTGGCTCAGTCCGGGCGTCTCCTTTTCGACGATAAACCAGCTGGGGCCGCCGGGAGTCTTGGCGAGAATGGAATACAGGTCGGCAAATCCGCCGTTGCTGATCCACTGCTTGTTGCCGGTGATCTTGTATCCGACGACTTTGCCGTCCTGGACTACCGGGGTCGCGGTCGTGCGCAGGGCTCCGAGATCGCTGCCGGCTTCCGGTTCCGTGGCGCCATAGGCCATGAGCAGCCCTTCCTGGCCGATGCGCGTCATCCAGAGCTTCTTCTGCTCGTAGGTGCCGCCAAACATGATCGGATCGCTGCCGAGAAATGTGGCCAACACGCCGGTGGCCACGCCCAGGTCGACGCGCGCCATCTCCTCGCATACTCGGTAGACGTCAAATGCGCCGCCGCCCATCCCTTCGAACTCTTCCGGGATGAACAGGAGTTGAATGCCCAGCCCGGAACCGCACATTTCGTGCACGACGTCCGACGGGAACTCATCGTTGTGGTCCAGTTCCAGCAGCTTGGCCACCGGGAGATGCGCTTCGGCAAACTCCTGGATGGCGGCTACCGTGAGTTCGAGAGTCTCCTTGTCCAGTCCTTTATTCATGGGTCGCCACGCCTCGTGCATAGTCCAGCGGATCGAGCGCAGACGGACGCACATCGCGACCGCGTCCCTCTGCAACGCCACGCGTCCGGAATTCGATTTACACAGGCTTCCGACAAGGGGTCCTGCGGCCGATGGGCCACGGTGCCGTGGGATCGAACACACGCTCTGCAGTTGTGACGCGCGCGACGCAGCAAGCCCCGATTGCGTCACGACGCTGTCGGGAGGCCGGATCCGGTTATCAAAACAAAAATCTTCTCACAAAACCGCCCAAATTGCGTCGATTTTCTGCATCAAAAGCTCTCTGCGGGGTTTTCGGAGTGCGGTGCCTGGGCACCGCTGTCGCGGTTTAACTGGATCGGCAGGCAGCTGCGAAAGGTCGGCGCCTAGGCGCCGACCTCAGAGCGGCGTCGAGCCGCCGCCTCCAAATTGCGCCGCACTGCGCGTCATTTCCAGTGGGTGGCGATGTACTCCTCGGTCTCGGGGAGGCCGCCCTGCATGATGAGATAACCGTTGTGGGGTTCGCGGGCGGTGATCTCCGATGCGATCGGGTGTCGCATCATCCGCATCACCTCCGCGTGGTCGCTCGTGTGCCCCAGCACCCACGACAGCTTCATCAATGCGGTCTCCGGGAGC
Organism: uncultured Acidobacteriota bacterium; assembly: GCA_963773605.1. Taxonomy (GTDB): domain Bacteria; phylum Acidobacteriota; class UBA6911; order UBA6911; family UBA6911; genus CAVZBT01. The sequence continues at coordinate 64,365 of CAVZBT010000008.1, read as the reverse complement.
ATATTTTCGAGCGGCACCACCCCGAGGTCCATCAGGTCGCGGCCGGTGTCGTAGACGTACATCTGCGCATACCCCCACAGCGTCTGCACGGTCATGACGACGTGGACCCGCGCGTCTACGGCGCGTTTGAGGGCCGGGTACAGCGGCTTGTTCACGTGCCCGAGGCCGGTGCCCGCGATGACGATGCCGCGGTAGCCGTTGGCGACCAGGCTGTCGACGAGGTCGGGCCGCATCCCGGGGTAGTAATACAGGATCGTGGTGCGGTCGTCGTAGACGGGGTCGATTTTCACCTTCCGCGCCAGGTCGCGGGGACGGTAGTTCTTGCTCAGGTACTTGAAGCGGTCGCGGCTGACGACGGCCAGCGGGATGTCGCCGATCGTCCTGAAGGTGCTGCGGTAGGAACTGTGCATCTTGCGGCACCGGGTTCCCCGGTGCAAGCAGCCCGTAGCGGTCCGAGGTCGGGCCGAACATGCAGATCTGCACCTCGGCGATGTCGCCGTAAGCCGCGAAGCGCACGGCGTGGATGAGGTTCAGGGCGGCGTCCGACGACGGGCGGTCGCTCGAGCGCTGCGAGCCGACAATGACGATGGGAACCGGCGAGTCCTGGACCATGAACGACAGGATTGCGGCGGTGTGGCCCATCGTGTCGGTGCCGTGTCCGATGACGATTCCCTCCGCGCCCGCTTCGATTTCGTACCCGATTGCCCGCGCCAGTGCGATGTACTGCTCGCAGGCCATGTTTTCCGAGAACACGCCGAACAATTTCCGGGTGGTGAGGTTGCACAGGTCCGCCAGCTCGGGGACGGCGCCGTAGAGTTCGCCGGGCGTGAATGCGGGGATGACGGCGCCGGTGCGGTAGTCCAGGCGCGAGGCGATCGTTCCCCCGGTCCCGAGCAGGGTGACCTTCGGCAGATTGGGCCGGAGCGGGAATTCGCGCTCAGGAATCTCTGTACACGGCCTCCTTGTAACCGAGTTCAACGGCGCTCGCTACCCGGGTGAAGTGGATGCCGACGTTGTAGCCGTTCCTCATTTTGACGACGATGTGCTCGTCGTCGAGGGTTTCCGAGCGCGGCAGGATGACGCCCTCGAAAACACTGCCCGCGTCGTTGGTGATCCGCGCTTCGCTCCAGACCCGGAGCCCCAGTTCCTGGAGCTTGGCGCGGGCGCGTCCCTTGTACCCCTTCAGTTCGTCACCGGCCGCGTTCATGGCAACCTCCAACCGCTGACCGCACCGCGGCCCCGACGGCGCGGGCGTCGATCCTCCCCCGCAGGCCCGCCATCGCGTTCCCGACGGCGATCCGGCAGATGCGTCCGGGATCGGCCGTGTATGCCTTCGCCCGAGCGGATGTCACGATGACGGGAATGGTCTCGCGCCAACCCTGCGGCTCGGTGCCGAGCCCCTGTTGCGCGATCACCGAGTCGACGGTCGAGCTGCCATTGGTCGCCAGCATCCGAACCACGGATTCCCACGCCTGCCACAACACCGGGCGCTCCCGCGTCGCCCTGAACCATTCCACCCACCGCCCGAACGGGATGGTGTGGACCGGCACGCCCTCTCTCCTCAGATGGACCAGCCTTGCCCCGAACAGGTAGCACGCCTGTTTGAGATCGCCATCGGTCTCGCGCACCACGCGGTCGACCGTTGCCGCCCCGCCGCGGCGAATCAGGAAGTGGATTACCGGCGTGGCTACGCCGGCGGCCGCATAGCGCGCCTGCCGTTCCCAGGGGCGTTCGGCGAGGCCGGCCCGCAGCCGCTCGACGCGGTCTCGAGTGACACGGGTCGGGGGCGAGTCGGTGTCCGGGTACATGCGGTCCGGTCCGGGGAGTATCCGTTCGAAATCCGTGGACCCATCGGCGAACGGCTGCCGGGTTTCGTGCGGCACGCCCTGGAGGGCGTCGACATAGCGCAGCCGGACCTCCTCCGCGGCCGTGACGGTGTCTTCCGCGGGGCCCCACACCACCACCAGCGCATCGTCCGGCGCGCAGTGCAGCCGGCCGCGCAACTTTCGGAATTCCTGCAGGGAGCCGCGGTAGTCGGGCCATTTTTCGCTGTGCAGCAGGATCGGCCGCTGGTCCAGGCCCGCGATGACGCGGATGCGACCTGCCAGCTCGGAGGCAAAGGACTCGTCGGGCTGCGTCGGCCAGCCGAGCGTCCCGGCCAACCCCTTGAGCCGCAGGGCGCGTACGCAGAACGGACCCGCGCCTAGTTCGAACCCGGGCCGGCGTTCCCGTTCCTTGACCCAGGTCTCCCAGTGCTCGCGCCGCAGAAGCTGGAAATCGGAAGCGGTGAAGAGATCCGTCACGTCGGTGCTCGTGACCCCGATTGCCTCGGCGGAGGTCATTCCGCGGCGGTAAAGTTCGTCGCGCAGCCGAAGCAGGTTGACCTGTCGGACGGCCTCCCCGTGCACCAGGGGCGGCGCCCATCCCGCCTGCGGCACCCCTTTGATTTCGACCCGCCGCCCCCCGCGGACCGACACATTGACGTCTTGCCGCGAGGCGCCGATGCCTACGCGGACATGCCCCGTCGAACGGCAGACCCGCCCGACGAGAAGGATGGCTGCCTCCACTTCGTCCGGGGTCCGCAGATCGGGGCCGGTGACGGTCTCGATAAGGGGCATGCCCAGTCGATCGGTGCGCCACACGATCAGGTGGCCCTGGTCGGAAACCTCCCGGCAGGAGTCCTCCTCCACGCTGACCTGCGTCACGGAAAGCTCGCGGCCCCGGAACGGGAGCCTGCCGTTGACCCCGACGATGGCGGTGCGCTGGAACCCGGTCGGGATCGAACCGTCGAGGTACTGTTTGCGGGCGATGTGCACCTCGTCGACGATGTCGCAACCGAGCATCAGGCACTGCTCGATGGCGATGTCGACCGCCTCCTGGTTCACCAGGAACGGTGGCGTGTCGTCCATTTCATACGTGCAGACGTTGGCCTCGTGCAGGAGGTAGATGATGTTCTTGCGGGTCTTGAATTCCATCAGGGCAGTCCCGTCGTACTCGCCCAGTTCGGAGAGCGTGGGGCGCATGTGGCGCAGTACCGCTCCGTCGTGCGTCTCCGTGTACATCCCGGCAGGGCAACGGCAGAACATTTTCGTCGCCGTCAGGAGCTGCTGGTGTACTTCCAGCCCCGCCATCAGCCCGATTTCCGCGTAGTCGATCGAGGAATGCAAACCCGTGCCCTCCGGCGCCCCCGCAGCGGCGCATGGAAAACATGGATGCTACCACGGGAACGCCGGAAGCCAGAAGGCAGGAAGCCGGGATTGTGTGACTGGGACTTGCGGATGCGGCTATCGTATATAATGACGGCGCAGCCAAATGGCATCACGTTCGATCGGAGGAACCATGAGACGTCGCGAATTCCTAACCTGCGTGGCCGCGGGTGCTGCAGCGGCGGGTCTGGCCAACACGGGCGGTAGCGACGGCATGGCCCAGGGCGGAGCGGGCGACCAGCGGGGCCGCATCGCCGTGTCGACCTGGAGCCTGCACAACTACTTCGAGTCGACCCGCGAGAAGGAATTCAAGCTCCCGGGCCGCATGCTTTCGCTGCTCGAATTCCCGGAGATGATCGCGGACCGCTACAAGGTTCACAACGTCGAGGTCTGCGTGCCACACTTCGCGTCGGCGGAGCCGGGCTACCTGAAGGAGGTCAAGGCCCGCCTGGCAAAAACCCACACCCGGGTGGTGAACATGCCGGTCGATATCGACGAGATCTCGACCGAGGGGGGCTTGTCGGATCCCGACGAGAAGATCCGCGGCAACGCGGTCAAGGGCTCCAAGAAATGGATCGACGTCGCGGCCGTGGTCGGCTCCACGGCCGTCCGCTGCGATCCGGGGAAGTTCGACCCCAAGAAACCCGGCCCGACCGTGGCCTCGTACCGGGACCTGTCGGAGTATGGTCGGGCCAAGGGCGTACACGTCATCATCGAAAATCACGGTGGGGTAGGATCGGAGCACCCCGAAGACCTCGTCCAGCTGTTTACCGCCGTCGGGGGCGCGCATGTCGGCTCGCTGCCGGATTTCTTCAACTTCGCCAACGAGACGGTTCGGATGAAGGGGCTCGAAATGCTGTTCCCTTATGCGCGCGTGGTGTGTCACGCCAAGGGGATGGAGTTTGACGCGTCCGGTGAGGAAAAGCAGTACAATTTCGCCAAGTGCGTCGACATTTCGAAGAAGGCGGGCTTCAAGGGGATCTACTCGATAGAATACGAGGGTCCGACAGACCCCTACGACGGTTGTCAGAAAGTCCTGAACAACCTGCTGAAGTACCTGTAACGAACGAGGCCAGGTGGGCCGCGTCGGCCCGCCGCGGCCCCTGAGATCTTGCTCAACCAGTGCGAATCCTGCTAACTCCCGTTCGTAGCTCATTGGGGGCGGGGCCGGGCCGACCCCGCCCACTGTTGCCCCCTAGGTCTTCACCTCCAGTTTTCCTGCGTCCCAGAAAATGCGCTGCTTCTGACGATACGAGGCGTTCGCCATGTGGCAGGCGACGGCGGTGCCGCAACCGAACTCGACGTTTTCGACCGGCTGTTTCCGGCTCCGCACGCATGAGAAGAAGTTGCGGAAATGGTCCTCCGTACCCTCCGGCTTCTGGGTCATGGTCTCCTTCTTGCGCTGCGGCTGCTGCTTCGCCGTCCCGATGTCCGCCAGCGGGTCGTTCTTGTGGGCTGCCATGAATGGGGTCTTGGTGTCCTTGGGCCAGGACTCGAGCGGGTACGCGTATTCTTCGACCGGGTTGTAAGGCATGAGGGTGGCGTTCCACTCCAGGAGCTCCACGGTCCCCTTATCTCCCATGAACCGCACGATCTCGCCGCCCTCCGAAGTTCGACACCAGGTTGGCGCTGACCTGCACCTGGAATTTGCCGTAGTCGTAAAGCGTGTTGTGGATGTCGGGCACGTCGCGGTCCCCCTTCCACTTGTAGATCCCGCCGTTCGAGACGGCGCTGACCGGGAACTGCACGCCCATCACGTAGTGCACCCGCGAGAGCAGGTGGACGTACTCGTCGCCCGCGATGCCGGTGCCGTAGTCCCACCAGTTGCGGAACTGGAAGAAGCGCGCGGCGTCGAACGGCCGCTTGGGGGCGTTCCCAAGGTATCGCTCCCAATCGATAGTCTTCGGTGAGGCGTCGGGTGGAACCGGGTAGCGCCATGCGCCGATTGCGTTCGGCCGGTAAATCGAGCACTGCGCCATAAAGACGTCGCCGATCGAGCCCCTTCTGCACCCACTCCTTCGCCTTCTGGCGTGGACTCCATGCTCAGGCTCTGGCTGCCCACCTGGACGACGCGTCCGGTCTGCTTCGAGACCCGGACCATCTCCAGCGCCTCTGGAATCGTGTGGGCCATCGGCTTTTCGCAATAGACGTCTTTGCCCGCCTTCATCGCGGCGATCGCAACCGGCGCGTGCCAGTGGTCGGAGGTGGCGATCACGACGGCGTCGATATCCTTCCGCGAGATGACTTCGTTGTAGTCCCGCGTCACGGGAGTGTTCGGCTGGATCTCCTGGGCGCGCCTGAAGTGGCCGTCGTACAGGTCGCAGACGACGGCGACCTTGCCGCCCACATTGAGCACGTACTGCATCAGCTCGAGGCCGCGGATGCCGGCGCCGACGAGGCCGACCGTAACCGGCGTGTCGGCAGGGGCGCCTATCCCGGCCGGCGCTGAGGACAAGGCCGCGCCCGCTACGGTCGCCCCGGCCAGCGACTGCCCAATGAACTTCCGGCGGGTGATTTGCACTTCCGACATAACATTCCTCCTACAAGGGTTTATCCTGCAGTTTCGCTGCCATTCGGGCGATTTACTACTTTTCACATTGGAGGAACAATTCGCGCTGGCGCTGGTTCTGGCGGCGGTGGGGGATCTACAGCGTGATTTCGTTCGCGGTCGCGCGCCGGATGATGGCCGGGATCGGTCTGATGATCGGGATAGTCGCGGCCCTGGCACTGACCCGGTTTCTCGCGAGCCTGCGGTTTGGCGTCAGCACCACCGATCCTTGATACTCGCCGGCTCCCGGCACGTCGTGCCGCCTCAATCGACCCGATCGAAGCCCTGAGGTGCGAGTGACGGGTGGCGGCGCCTCGGTGCCGCCTTCTCAGGCCACCCGCAAAAGCAAGAAGCCTGTTCCGGAAAGCACGGAGGCTGCGTGTCTCCAGCCCCGCATTCCGGTTTGCCGGGAGAGCACGGACACCAGCGACATCGGATCGACCCGGGTTTCGGCCAGCCGGACGGACCAGTGCAGGTGCGGGCCGGTGACCCGGCCGGTGGCACCGACCCTGCCCAGTGACCACTCCCGCGCTCGACCACGTCGCCTTCCTCCACCATATCTTCGAGAGGTGGCCGAAGTACGAGTACAACCCCATCCCGTGGTCCAGGATGACCGTGTTTCCCGAAAAATACAGGTCGCCGGCCAGCACGACGCTGCCGCGGTTGGGCGCCTTGACCGGGACGCCGGTGGCCCGCCCGGAAGTCGGTCCCCGCGTGCGGGCTGCGCGGCTGGCCGTTCAGGATGCTCCGCTTGCCGAAACTGCTGATCGGCGGCCCCGGCACCGGCAGCAGGAAGGGCCCGTCCCACAGCTTGTCCGGCGTGGTGCGCGCGACCAGCCCGCGCACGCCGTTCGGTCTCCTTCCGGATGCGCTCCAGCGTCTCCGGGGGGAGGCGTCACGATACTTCTCTTCGACGCTGAGCCGTCGCTCGGGGAACGCCTTGCGCCTTACCGTGAGGGGGTATTCCCCGGACCGAAGCCGTCGCCGGCGCCCGGCCCCGCATCAGGACCGTGTAGGAGCCGGGCTTGACCTCGAGGTCGATGCCGACGAGGCATTCCCAGCGGCGCTCGCCCGCCTGGAAACACTGGAAGCGCTTGCCGAAGACGTCCGCCTCGAGGTTCCGAGCCCTGCGGGTGCGGAAACCGTAACGAGCACGACCTCTCCGGGCTGCAGCGAGCGCGCCGAGTGCCGGATGGTCAGCGGCGCCTCACCTGGGCGCACGCCGGGCGCTGCCGGCGCAGCCAGGCCAGCACCAATGCCATCCCGACGTGAGCCGTCGCATGGCCTACACCGCCGCCTGCGCGGCGCTGCGCTGCGCGTGAAAGTCGCCGATCAGGACCTTGCTGATCTCGTCGCGCTGGATCTGGTTGGTCCCCTCGTAGATCTGGGTGATCTTGGCGTCCCGCATGTACTTTTCTATCGGGTAGTCGCGCATGTAGCCATGGCTACGCCTTCTGCCACAGCGACGGCCTCAGCGCTTCCACCGCCCCGTCGCGGATCCTGATCCGGAAATTGCGGTCCAGCGAACCCGGCACGAACGAGCTGACGTTTAGTTCGGCCTGCAACGATTCCGGCGGGTCGGCGAGTTCCTTCATTTTGGACAGCAGCTCCCGGGCGCCCACGTTCACTTGTTTGAACCGGACATACACCGCGTTCTGTTCGCATTCAGAGGGCATGTCCCCTTCCGGGTACAGGCCTTCGAACTGGTCCACGAAGGCCTGCAGGCCTCGTCCGCGCGCTGCGGGGAACCGGCGAACCGCGCCCACCCGGTGATGCACGTTTCCCGCGGGTTAACGTCGTCGATGGCCTCCATCGGGATCCGGGTCGTGTGGGCATAGTCCAGGCACGGCCACTGGATGCGTACCTCCCCGCGCTCGACCACGATCCTGAGCATCTGTCCGCTGCGGTCTTTCACGTAGAGCGCGCCGCCGGGCATGCTCTCGCGGTACTCCGAGGGCAGGGCATCCATCATGGATATGAGTTCGCACGGCACCCCGGACATCGCGGGGCAGCCGACCGGCTGCACGTGCCGGACAACGATGGCGTTTTCGTCGGGAGCATATTCGAGCCAGTTGCCCGAGAACTGCGCCAGCCGCTCGCTGAGGTCCCAGGGGAGAGATCCGAACCTGACTTTTCCTTCGCACTCCAGTTCGCCCTGCATACACACTGCCTCCAGATGGCGGGCCGGAGTCTCGGGCCCAGGCCGCTGCGGCAGTTACTGCACTGCCCGGATCGGGTGAGCCGGGCCCGAAACACGACGCCCGAGTGACGCCGCTAGAATACTGGAATCCGGAGCCGGACGCGCACAAAAAACTGGGTCGCGGCACGCGGCATGTGTCCTTGTCGGCCTGTGCGTTTTCGTGGTAGCTTGGCGCCAATTTAAGATCGTTGAAAGTCATCCGGGGAGAGCCATGGACCGCGCGACAGCCGAATACTGGATGCGGGAAGCGATCACGGAAGCTCGGAAGGCCGAGGCCGAAGGAGAAATTCCCGTGGGCGCCGTTCTCCTGATCAACGAAAAGATCGTCGGAAGGGGGCACAACCACTGCCTCCGCACGAGTGACCCCACGTCGCACGCCGAGGTGCTGGCGCTACGCCATGGCGCACACAGCCTGCGGAACTACCGGCTGCCAGGCTCTGTTCTGGTCGTCACCGTCGAGCCGTGCGTGATGTGCGCCGGGGCGATGATACAGGCGCGCGTCGAAGAACTGATCTACGGCGCCCCGGACCCTAAAGCCGGCGCGATCGATTCCCACTTCCATCTGGCCGACTGCGCGCAGCTCAACCACAGGGTCGGGGTAACCTCTGGCATACTTGCGGAGGAGTGCGGGGCTCTCCTCCGCGATTTCTTCGCATCCCGCCGATAGCTTGGGGGGTCTCTCCGTCCTCGCGGGCGGCACAATGGCTTGCATGAAGATGCATACAAGGTTCACGCCAAGACCGCCGCACTCCGTGGCCGCGGGCCGCAACCTCTTTGAGATTCTGGCGGCGCGGCGCCGACCTGTGGCATACTTTTCACCTTGATCCAACCTCCGGGATGGCCGTGCATGAATGTGAAGAGACTGGGAGTTTTTCTGCTCTGTTTTGCCCTTCCGTGGTTCCCGCGGGTCGGATGGGGTCAGTCCGTGGGGGCGACGGTGCGCGGGGTCATCAAGGACCGCTCCGCTTTCGTGTGCGTCGGCGCCCGGATCAGCGTCGTAAACGAGGAGACTAACGAAACCCGCGAGGTGCTCAGCGGGGCCGACGGCACCTTCGTCGTCAGCGTTCTTCCGCCCGGGCCGTACCGCATCGAGGCGGAGCTCTCGGGCTTCCGCAAATACGTCGGCCGCGGGACCGTGCTGCAGGTGGGCCAGGATGTGCGGCTCGGCATCATCCTTGAGCCCGGTCCCCCCGCCGAAGAGGTCATCGTCAGCACCACCCCAACGCTCCTGCGGCACGACACGGCCGCCTCCGTCACCGTCGTCGATGCCCGCCAGATCGCGTCGTTTCCGCTGGACGGGCGGAACTTCCTCCAGCTCAGCCTCCTGGTCGCGGGTACCGCGCCTGCCGCCCAGGGTTCGCCGGGCTCGGTCCGGGGAGACTTCGCCGTAAACGTCAACGGCGCGCGCGAGGATTCGAACAACTTTGTCCTGGACGGTGTCAACAACAACGACCCCAAGCTCAATACCTTCGCGATCAATCCCCCGGCCGACGGGATCCGCGAGTTCGAAATCCTCACCAGTTCGTACGATGCGGCATCCGGACGGACCGGCGGCGCGCAGGTCAACGTGGCGCTCCGGTCGGGCGGCAACGCCCTGCACGGGACGGCTTACGAATTTCTTCGCAACGGGGTGACCGATGCGCGGAACTACTTTGCCCCACCCGGAGGCGGCGCTCCCCGTTACCAGAGAAGCCAATTCGGTTTTTCCCTGGGCGGGCCGGCGCAACGGGACAAGACATTCTTCTTCGCGGACTATGAAGGACGCAGGGTGCGGGAGGGGATCACCCGGGTCACCAATGTCCCGACCCTCGAGGAGAGAGCCGGCGATTTCTCGCACAGCATCTTCGCCGCACCCATGAATCCCTTCACCGGCCGGCCCTTCGCAGGCGGGCGCATTCCTGCCGAAGCCATGAGCGAGGTCGGCCGGGCTGTTGCCGCTCTGTACCCGCTGCCCAACCGCGACGCGCCCGGGGAGAACTTCATTTCGTCCCCCATCTCGCGCGACCGGGACGACCGCTTCGACCTGAGGCTCGACCATTCGATCTCGCGTTCGTCTGCGATCGTGGCCCGGTACAGCTTCTGGGACCGGGACTTGTTCGAGCCGTTTTCCGGGCCCTCGTTCGCCAGGGTGCCGGGATTCGGGAACCGCGTGCCGCGCAGGGCGCAGAACGTGATGGCGGGCGAGAGCCACGTCTTTTCCCCGACGTGATCGGGGAACTCCGGGTCGGCTTCACTCGCGTCGCCTCGGGCGCCTACCAGCAAGACCGCGGTGGAAGCTTGAACCGGCAATTGGGGCTGCCCGAGCTCTCCGGCAACGCCCGCGATTTCGGGCTGAGTTTTATCAGCGTCTCGGGTTTCTCCCCTCTGGGCGACGAGTACCACAACCCCCAGCACAGCGTCACCAACGCATTTCAGGCGCTGGAGCACGTCAGCTACCGCCGGGGAAAACACCTGTTCAAGACCGGCATCGAGTTCAGGACCCTGCAGCAAAATGCGTATCGGGACATCCAGGCGCGCGGCTTCCTGACCTTCTCGGACTTTGGCCAGGTGACCGGCAACGGCCTTGCGGACCTGCTGCTCGGTTTCGTGACCTACTCGGGCGGCGCCCGGCTCGACAACCCGCAATACCTGCGCAGCCGCAGCTGGAGCGGTTTTCTGCAGGATGCGTGGCTGGTCCGGCACAGCCTCACCCTGTTGTTCGGGCTGAGGTACGAGTACAACTCGCCGCCCGTAGACCGCTTCGACCGGGCTTCGTTCTTCGATGCCGCGACCGGCAGCCTTACCCGGGCAGGCCGCGACGGGGCGCCCCGCAGCGCCTTCCGGCCGGACCGCAACAACTGGGCCCCGCGGATCGGGCTGGCCTGGGGGCCCTGGGCTTCGACGGTAGTGCACGCCGGCTACGGGCTCTATTATGACCAGTCTTCACTCGCTCCCGGAGAGGGTCTCTACTTCAACCCCCCGTACTACGATTTCCGCTTGTTCTTCCCCATCCCGGGCCTGCCCCTGACGCTGCAGGATCCATTTCCGGTCCACTACCCCTATCCGCTCCCGCCGTCGGCCCTCGGGTTCGACCCGCGGCTCCGGACGCCTTACATACAGCACTGGAATGCCAAGGTGCAGCGCCAGGTCGGTCTGCACCGGGCGTTTGAGCTGGCGTACGTGGGCTCAAGCGGGACCCGTATCCTCTCCGCCCGCGACATCAATCAGCCGCAGGCCGGAGCGGCGACCCCGAACCTGCGCCCACGGCCGCAATTCGCCGACATCATGTTCCTCGAATCGCGTGGGAACTCGTCCTACCACAGCTTCCAGGCCGGCCTGCAGCAGCGTATGAGCGGGGGCTTCGCCGCACAGGTGTCGTATACGCTGGGCAAATCGCTGGACGATACATCGACCTTCTTCTCGAGCGCCGGAGACCCCAACTTCCCTCAGAACAGCTGGAACCTGGCGGCGGAGAAGGGAAGGTCCAATTTCGACGTCCGCCACCGTCTCTCGCTGAGCTATTCCTGCGAACTCCCGTTCGGGAAGGCGCGCCGGTTTGCCCGGCGCGGCGCCCTCGCGGCCCTGCTCGGCGGATGGACTACAAACGGGATCGTGACCCTGCAGTCGGGCAGGCCTTTTACGGTCGCGCTGCTGTCGGAAATCGACAACAGCAACACCGGGCGCGCAAGCCTCGGGTTTGGGGCGAACGATCGGCCCGACCGCCTCGCGGACGGGAGGCTGGCGCGCCCGGGACCGCACCAGTGGTTCGACACGCGGGCCTTCGCGCTTTCCCCCTACGGCAGTTTCGGAAACTCGGGCCGGAACATACTGGAAGGGCCGGCCTTCAGGGATTACAGCATGAACCTTCTGCGCGAGGCCTGGCTGAAGGAGGGCGTGCGTCTGCAATTCCGGGCGGAAGCGTTCAACGTGCTCAACACCGCGAATTTCGACCTCCCGGACATTTTTCTCGGATCGCCTACGTTTGGCCGCATCCTGTCAGCCGCGAGCCCGCGCCGCCTCCAGTTTGGGTTCAAACTGATATTTTAGCCCCCTTTGGGGTGACCGCGCCCACTCTGGCCACGACGGGTTGCCGTGGGGGGAATTTCCCCGAGTCGATGATGTCGCCGGTCCGGCTGATCGTCTCGTAATACAGTTTGTCGCCGGCGATCTCAATCAGCATGAAGCTGAGGTCGCGATCGAACCCTTTTTCGAGATCCTCTCCCTCCTTGATCCCCTGCTCCCTCAGCTTGCCGGCCCCGCCTGAAATGAAGTAGCGGATCCCTTTCTGGGGTTTGACCCGTTCGTAGAAGTGTTCGTGCCCCGAGAAGACCACGCTCACGCCATACTTTGTGAACAGCGGCTCGAGCGCTCCCCTCAGCTCCAGCGATGGGCCGTGTTTGCGCCCGGAAGAGTAGAGCGGGTGGTGAAAGAAACAGATCTTCCACTTCTCGCCCGAGTCGTGCAGCTCCGTTTCCAGCCATTCCAGCTGCGCCTTGTCGAGGTAGTTGGAATCGATTGCGAAAAGCCGCACCTCCCGGGCGGGGCTGAACGAGTAATAGCGTTTCCCGCCCATGTTGAAGAGCTTGTAGTTGGTCTGGTCGGCTTTGTCGTGATTGCCGAGCACGGCGTAGAACTTGACTCCGGCCGACAACAATGCCGCGTAGGGCTGCTCGAACTTCGCCTCGTAATCGAGCGGGCGTTCTCCCCCGTACAGGTTATCCCCAAGCATCAGGACCAGCCGGAATGGAAACCTGGCGCGGCTTTCGGCAAGTCTTTGGCCGATTTCGCGCTGGGCTTCGCCTCCCGTGCCGCTGTCACCGATCACGGCGAATTTGACCGAGTCCTCTTTGACCGGCAAGCTGATTTTTTCTGTCCAGGACGGCGCCGACAGGGCTCCGAACAGCAGGAGCGCAATCATTCGGAAATGCATTATCTAAGGCAAAACCTCCGGTATGAAGTCAACGATCAGACCCGCCTCCGGGTCGAGCAGGATGAGGTCCCGGCCCACGAAGCGGTACTCGAGGCCTTTGGGCAACTCGGGAAGCGTCAGCAGCAGCCCGGGCGGAACCATCGATACCGGCTGGTCTCCCGGGTATTGGGCGTTGACCGCCATCCTGAATTTCCGCAGATCGCCTTCGATGGCCGGATTGCCAACCCGCGTGGCGTTCCGGGCCGCCCGCCCGCCCGGGCCGGAGGTCTCCGATCTGACGATGCGCCCGATCTCGGCCGCGATCGGCGGGGTGAAGATGTCCCCGCGCTGCGCGTTCGGTCGAGCCGCGCGAATGGCTTCGGCCAGCGCGCGCCGGTGCTCGGCAATCTGCGCCGGTTCCGCCTTTCGAGGGAGCCGGGGGAGCGCGGACCTGGCCTTTCCCCGCAGCTTCGAATATTCCTGCACACGTTCGGAGAAGTCGCCCGTCAATCGGGTCTTATCCGGCAGGCCCGGCTGCCGCTCGACCCACAGCGACAGTAACGGCACCAGCAGAGCCAACCAGAAGACACTTCCATCCTGTCTCATCCCGGTCCCCCCTCTTAGCCCAACTGGATGCCATGCAAGAAAGCAGCCAGAAGTAACCTCTTTTGCGGGCTTCTGGCTTCCGGCTTCTGGCTTCCGTGAGTTAGTATGGCAGGCATGATCGGGCGGACGTTGAAGCACTACGCGGTCGAGGAGTTGCTCGGAAAAGGGGGCATGGGAACCGTTTATCGGGCCCGCGACACGCGTCTTCAGCGCCCGGTGGCGCTCAAAGTGCTCTCGGCGGAGCTGACCGCCGACCCGGATCGCCGGAGCAGGTTTTTGCAGGAAGCGCGCTCTGCCGCCGCGATCAATCATCCGGCCGTGGCCCAAGTCTATGACGTGGATGACGTCGATGGCGTCACATTCATCGCGATGGAACTGGTCGAAGGGGACACGGTCCGCAAGCTGGTCAACCAGCGCGACCTCGATGTGATGGCCGCGCTGGAAATCGCCGTGCAAGTCGGCGAGGGGCTCTCCCGGGCCCACGAACTCGGGATCGTGCACCGCGACATCAAGTCCGAAAACATCATGGTGACCCGCGACGGGCACGCCAAGATACTCGACTTCGGCCTGGCGAAGCTCGATCCTCTCCGCAACCAGGATGGGGTTGCCACCGGCACCGGTGAGGAGCACATCTCACAGATCGCCACCATCGCGGAAACCAAGCCGGGCATGGTCGTCGGCACCGTGGCATACATGAGCCCGGAGCAAGCGCGGGGCCGCCAGGTCGACTATCGGAGCGACATTTTTTCGCTTGGGGTCACGCTGTACGAGATGGCGACGGGCAAGCTGCCGTTTCGGGGCGACAGCCCGCTGGACACGATGCACGCGATTGCGTTCGAGGAAACACGGCCGGTTACCGTTCTGCGCCAGGACCTCCCCGCGGAGCTGCAGCGCATCATTGCGCGCTGCCTGCGCAAACGGCCGGAGGATCGATATCCCGACACCCGCAGCCTGGTCACGGAATTGCGGTCCCTGCGCAAGGACATGGATTCCGGCGTGAGCCGCGCCGTGCCCTGGGGCGAGCGCCTGCGGCAGGGAATGGACTCGATACGGGGCGTCGGCTGGTGGGACGCCCGGTGGGCGCTGGCCGCCGCTGCCGGCGCGGCCGTTCTCATCGTCTCCCTCGTGATCAGCCGCGATCTCAATCTGGCCCCGATCGTTTCCTTCACCCTGGTGGGGCTGTGGCTCCTGCACAAGTACCGGGTGCGGGGACCGAAGCTGATGAGAAGGCTGGCAGCCAAACTCGCACTCCTGCCTGAGGTGCGCATGGTCGCGTTTCAGCAGGGCCGGGCCACGGTGGTCGTGGACCGCATCCAGGCGAAGGTCTACCTGCGCGCCAGCTCCTTGATGGATTCGGTAAACAAGAAGTATTTCCACGGCCGCCCGATCCGACTGTCCGTCCGCGACGACCTCACCCACGACGAGGTCCGCCGCATGCTCCAGGAGGGCGGCATCCTTTACCTGCGGGACGACGTTTTCGAACCTGCGCCTGCGAGCAAGGACACCGGCCCCCGCTGAACCGGGAAACAGCACATCACCACTTCACTTCCGGGTTTCTTCAGAGCGCAGACTTCTGCGCCGTTCCTGGCGTGCCCCCTGCGCCGCACTTCCATGCCTTGGTTGCCGCCGCCGGCCGCGCCCCATGGTCAAAGCCTGGCTGAACATTTTGCCGGGCGCCTGTATCTCTTGATGGTAGGAACGGCATAAAAGAACCGCCCCTGCGGCGGGCTGAGGAATGGGCGGGCTGCGAAAGGGCAGCCGGTTCGAGGCGAGCCGCGGGCAGAATTGATACGGACTGCGGTCCGGGAAGGAATTAACTTATGAAGCGCCTATCGCTGCTTGTCTTGCCGCTGCTGTTCTGGCTGCCCCAGTCAAGCTATGGCCAGGAGGAACCGCGCGCTGAAATCTTCGGCGGCTACTCATTCTTCCGGGCCGACACGTTCGACTATGTGAAAACCAACCTCAACGGCTGGAATGCGTCGGCCGCGGGGAACCTCAACAGCTGGCTGGGTGTCGAGGGTGACTTCAGCGGCCACTATGGTTCTCCGGGGTTTGGTCCCTTCCAAATCCCTTATGTCAACGTGAACCTCTTTACGATCATGGGAGGGCCCAAGGTGGCGTACCGGAGCCACAGCGCCGTAACGCCGTTCGGGCACTTTCTCATCGGGACGACGCATGCCAGTGCCGGGGCGTTCGGCTTGTCCTATGGTAAGAACGCGCTGGCCGCGGCCGTAGGCGGCGGGGTCGACTTCCGGGTCAGCGAACACGTCGCGGTGCGTGCGATCCAGGCGGACTACCTGATGACGCGCTTCTACGACGCGCGGCAGAACAACATCCGGCTTTCCGCCGGAGTCGTGTTCCGGTTTTGATGGGTTCACTCCGAGCGAAGTGCCGCGAGCAGGGGCGCGCGGAACGCCGCAACGGCGGCCAGCAGGGAAGCGGCGAGCCCCACCGCAAAAACGGAGCCGCCCAGTAACACAACCGCGGTAAACGGGAAGGGGTTGGCACGGGTGAGGAGGGGGGGCTGACGGCGATCAGTGCGGAAACGGTTCCGGACAGGAGCCCCAGCCCCACCAGGATGACGTTTTCTGCGAGAACGATGGTTACGAGCACGGTCCGCGAAAACCCGACGGCGCGCAGGAGCGCCAGTTCCTTGCGGCGTTCGAGCACGTTGCGGAGCAGGACGGCAGCCATTCCCAGGGTGCCCAGCAGCAGCCCAAAGCCGCCGAGCGACTGGAAAGTCGAGAGGTACGTATCCTCGACCTGGTGGTAGGACGCAAGCCGCTCAGGGGCCGAGCGGACATCGAAGCCCCAGTCGGCCATGCGGTCTTCGAGCAGCCTGGCCAGTTCGGAAGCCTGCGGCGGCTCCACGTTCACCAGGAAGAACCGAAACCCTTCCTGTTCCGGGAAATACCTTAGGAAGTTTGATTCTGCAATCAGCAGTTCGCCTTGGAAAATGCTGTCGTGCAACGCCGCCACCAGGCGCAACCGGATCGGAGTCCCATCGGCGGCGCGCACCGTGACCAGGTCGCCGATGGCCCGGTGCAGGATGTAGCGGATGGTGTTGGCGTCCGCGACCGCCGGCACGGCGCCATCCGGGGTTGCGGTCTCCAGCAGCAGCAGCCACGGGTTTGCACGCGCGGCGGCGGGAGCGGCGCTGAAACGGAACCGGCCGCTCAGAAGGAAATCCCGCGGGACCCCGAGCAAGCGCGGTTCCTGCGGCGCATACAGGTTGAGGCAGCTGGTATCGTCCCCGGGCCTGACCCGGAACTGCGCGAACGACAGGCCCCGAAATCCGTTCAAGTCCTCCTGCAACCCGACCGCAACCCGCCCCTCGGTGTCGTTGAGATCGTAGACGAGCGGCAACGTGGACTCGGCGGCCAGGGCAAATCCTCCTGTCCCGGAGTGCCGCTCCGTGGCCGTGGTCACGGGGCTTTGCCGGAACGCTTCGAGCGAGACGATCACAAACGTGGCTCCGGCAATCAGGGCGACGCACGCTAGCGACCTGCCCGCGCGATGCCCGGCATTGAGCGCGCCCAGGCGAATGACGGCGGACCAGCCCCTTGCGTGGGGGGGCGCCGGAGTTCTGCGGAAAAAAAGAGAGCAGGCGGTCAATGCGGAGAGAAGCAGCAGCGCGCCGGCGCTGAAAAAGCCCGCGACCTCGGGCAGGGCTCCGGCCCGTGTTGCGGCAAGCGATGCGGCGGCGGCGGCGAGGGAGGCCAGCGCGACACCCTGGCGGGTGCGTACGCGTGTCCGGCTGCGCATCCGGGCTTCGAAGACCCCGGCGAGCAGCGCCCGCGCAGAGCTGCGGCCCAGTCCGCGCAGCGTTACGGCAGTCGCCAGCAGGGCGGCCGCGATCCCCATGGCGGCTCCCGCCGCCAATGAATTCCAGGACGTGTGCAGGCTGAGCCGGGTCGCCCCGGTGGCGCCGGTCCACCACGTCCCGAGCCCGTGGAGCAGCAGCGTGGCGTACCCCGCGGCCGCGGGCAGACCGGCGACGGTGCCTGCACCTGCGATGATGCAGGCTTCGATCAGAAACATGGCGCGCACGCGGGAGGGGGCGAATCCGGCAGCCGTGAGGGCGCCGACTTCACGGACGCGCTGCTCGATCCCCAACCTGAAAAAGAGCCCCGAGAGCAGGAGAGCCGCCGCGATCAGGAAGAAGCTGAAATACAGGAAGTACGCGCCGAAGTCCGTCGAGCCGCGCGCTGCCGCCAAACCCCGTGCGCGCACGCCGACCACGTCGAAGCCCGCCTGCTCGACATCCAGGCGATCCAGCAGGGCGGCGGCATAGGCGCGGCTCGCCGCCTGCAGGTCTCCCGCGCTCGAGGGGCGCAGGCGCACGGAAGTTGCGGTGCCGAACCGTGTGTGCCACAGAGAACGGCCCCGCTCGAGACCGATGAAAGCCTTCGGCGTCGTGCGGTATTCCTCCCAGTAGCGTTCATCCTCCGGCCGGATTCGCTGCAGGTCGAAGGGGAACGGTGGGTCCCAGTCGGTCAGGGTGGTCGCCTGCGTGATCCCCGGAAAATTCGGGGCCAGGGACGGCCCCGCCTCGGCGCCGGTCTGCACGGTACCGGCAAAGCGAAACCGGGCGGCCTCCGCTTCGAGTCGACCGCCAGTGCGCCAGACATAGTAGGAAATGTCAATCGCATCCCCTGGCTGCGGCTGCAGCTGGCGCGCGGCCCAGTCGTTGAGCCACAAAGCTTCGCCGGCACCCGGCGGCGGCCCGGCGGCTGCAGCCCTCGGCACCTGTGCGAGGGCGCCGCTGCCCAGATCGGCAGCCGTGATCACGGCGTAGGGGACTTCGCGGGTGCCGCAGCGGATCGTGGTGGCGAGATATGTGTAGACAGGAGACGCGGGGATGCCGGAGCGTTCGGCGGCCTCCGTTGCTGCCCGGGCGACTGCGTCGCTCAGCAGAACCCCGGGGTTCTCGACGGCAAACACGCCCTCGGAGGGCACCATTCTCAGCGAGACGCCTGCGTCGGCCAAAGTCCAGCTCGAGCGCAACGCCGCCCGCAGACCCTGCTCTCCATGGTCCCCGGATGCGAGCAGGGTGTTGGCACCCGCCGGCACGCCCAGGTCCCGCTGCAGCCGGGAGAGGGGCACGAAGGCCGTGAACCCCTCCGTCCGCCCGGGCCGGACCGTGAACTCGCCCAGCTGTGCGCGGGCGAGGACGCCGGCACACGTGAGCCGGATGGTCCGACCGGGGTCGTCGCGGTGCCCGAAGAACGATTCCTGCGGCGCCTCGTGGTCCTTCTCCACCCGGAGCAGAACCGTGTCGCCGCGGCCCAGCTCCAGCTCGCGCGACAGGCTTTCGCCGACATAGAGTTCGCGCTCCCCGGGACCGCCGACCTGCGGAAGATCGTGGAAGCGCCAGAATGCATCGTCTACGCCGTACACCTCGACCTGCTGCGCCCGGCGCCCGGATTTCTCCGCGATGGTCACGCCCGGCGCCCGGATGAGGGGGCACAAACGGGCGGAACCGCGCGAGTTGCCGAGCCGGCTCGCCAGTTCCGTTGCCAGCTGCGCGCGAAAGAAGTGCGTGGCCGTGACGACGGATTCCGTCTTGCCCAGCCGGTACAGGACGAGGTCGCGCAGGCTGCCGCGGACCGAGTCTCCGACCAGCAGTGCCCCGGAGAGCACGGCGACGGCCGTGGCTACGCCCGCCAGCACCGCCAGATTGCTGCGCCAGTAGTAGAACAGGTTCCGCCGTACAAGCCGCGCCAGCCTCATCTCGCCTCGGTCTGTTGGCCTTCGGGAGGATTTTAAGGACAAAACCGGCCAAGGAAAACACTGATGGACAAGAAAAAAAGCACAACGGCGCTTCTGAAGTGCAGCGCCTAGACGCCTTGCCGGTTCGACTGCGGGGGATCGAAGCGGCCTCCGGCCGCCGTACTCCGCTAGGAGAGGCCTCGCTCGAGGAGTTCGGCGTATTCCGCCGAGGCGTAGACCTCGAGGGTTACGGCCTGCGGGTCCAGGCGCGCGAAGACGCAGGACGACTGGCGGCAGGAGAACATGTGCTCGGCGTAGCGGTAGTATTCGCGCAGGAAGTCCGGGGAGAGCGATTCGCGCCGCGGCAGCTCGGCGAAAACGGAGTTCAGGCCGACGGCGCGGGAGAATACGCGGCGGAAGTCCACCACGCCCCACTTGCGGAGCTTGGTGGCGACGTTTGCCGGGGGAGTCTCGGTGAGGAGTGCCACGAAGGACTGGAACTGCGTCTCAGGGGGCCACGCGTGCGAACTGCGGCGGACGGAGTCCAGGCACTGCTCGGCCCAGCGGAGGAGGTCCTTCCCGATATAGAACAGCATCCGGACCTCGCAGTAACGGCCATCAAGGACCCGTTTTTCGAGCTCCGCCTGCCGTGTCTCCTGGATCGACGTACTGTGCAGTAATTCGCTCGCGCGGGAACAGGCGAGGAGCGTCGAGGCGTCGGCGGAGTTCGAGAACGGGTGCAGCACAAGCGGAGGCAGGCTGCACACGCGGCCGCCTGTCGATTCGTAATCCGGCATGCCGCTCATATCGTCTGGTGCGAACCAGAGCATTAGGCCGTACCGGAGCCGGTTTTGGCCCGTGTCCCTCCCGTCAGACGCCCGTCCCGCAGCGTGTAGGTGCGCAGAAGGCTTGCGGCGACATCCGGGTTGTGCGTGACCACGACGAGTATGTTGCGCAGCGAGCGATGCAGTTCGAGGAGGAGCGACGTAACGGCATCGGTGGACTGGTGGTCCAGGTTGCCGGTGGGCTCGTCACAAAGCAGCAATCTCGGGTTCAAGATCAGGGCGCGGGCCAGCGCCACGCGCTGCCTCTCGCCTCCGGAGAGTTCCGCCGGACGATGCCGCAGCCTGGCGCCGAGTCCAACCTGTTCCAGGAGCGAGACCGCACGCGGATAGAAATCGCCGCCGGGGCGGGCCACGACGGTCGGGATGAGCACGTTCTCCAGGACCGAACACTGCGGCAGAAGGTAGTGATCCTGGAATACGAACCCCACCTGGGAGTTCCGGAAATGGGCCAGCGCGTCGCCGCGGAGCCGGAACGGGTCCTGCCCGTCGAGGCGCACCGTGCCGCGGGTCGGCGGTTCGAGCGCCCCGAGAACATACAGGAGGGTGCTCTTGCCGCTGCCCGATGGGCCCACGATCGCCGCCGAATCGCCGGGCGCGAGCGACAGCGAGACGCCGGCAAGGACCGGCACATTTCCGGTGACGGTCGGGTACTCCTTCACGATGTCGCGCGCTTCGAGCATCAGGTTGCCCTCACGGGTGCCGCGGCACGGTGCGGTGCGTCGGTCGTGGCCAGCAGTTCGCGGTAGACGGCCAGGGCGTCTTCGGCCATGCGGGCGGCCGTGAAATGGCGGCGGACGCCGGCGTAGGCGGCGGCGCCGAGTTGGTCGCGGCGCCGCCGGTCCGTGGCCAACGAGCGAATCGCCTCGGCCAGCCCCTCCGGGTCGTCGGGGGGCACAAGGATGCCTCCCCCGGTCGACTCGATGATCTCCGGGAACACGCCGCGTCGCGGCTGCACCACCGGGACGCCGGCCGCCATGGCCTCGAGCAGGAAGATCCCCTTGGTTTCATCGTACGGCCCCGGCACCGAGAATATATCCAGCCCCTGCAGGAACGCGATTTTCGCCTGCCGGTCGAGTTCCCCCAAATATTCGAACTCGGCGGAGAGTCCGGCCGTGTCCATGTCCCGGCGGATCCCCGCCAGATACTCCCTGTGCTCAGCCCCCAGGTAGCCGGCCGCCACCAGACGGCTCTTCGGCAGCCGCGCCGGGCGCAGCCGGCGGTAGGCGTCGCACAGCACGTGCAGCCCTTTCTCGGGCGCAATGCGGGCCAGGTAACCGATGGTGAGGACGTCGTTGCCGGGAGCCTTTGTCCGCTCGTAGCCGTCGGTGTTGATGCCGAGCCTCACGACCCGAACCTTCCCCGGCGGCAGATCGAACTGACGGGACATCGAGTAGGCGCAGAACCCGCTGACCGCGATGAACCTGTCGACATGAGAGACGTGTGACCGGATCAGGCGCAGCGCGTCGCCGCGGTGCGGCTCGCCCAGCCCCGCCAGGAACAGGTCCTCCCCCTGGAGCGTGCAGCAGAGCGGCGCGGAAAGCGCAGACTTTAGCGCGGGGGCGAGCCCGAGCAAGAGCGAGTTCGGAATGTTAATGATGTCCGGCGCCACCTCGTCCTTGAGATAGCGGACGAGCGTATCGACCTCGGAGCGCTGGAAGCCGTCGCGCCCTTTCAGCATTGAGACCGTGAGGCTCCCGAGGCGGGCAGGATCCACCTTGACGTTCCACCGTGTGGCGAGGGACAGGAGCGGCCCCGCGTCAAGTACCCGGTGCACGATGCGAGGGGCGTGGCGGAAGAGGGGGACATGCTGCTCCAGGAAGACGTTGATCCCGCCCAGGAAAACGCGCTTGCCGCTCACGTTGCGTTCGTCCGTCCGGGTCGGGGTATAAGTCGGGATCAGCGAGACGTCGTGCCCTGCGGTCAGGAGCGCGGCCGCCAGCGTGTTGTCGCGCAGGCAGCTGCCGCAGTACATTCCCCCTGCGCCGGCCGTGATGTAGGCGATCTTCATAAAATCAGCTGCCGAAACAGTAGAGCACCCCGTCCTGGGAGCCGATGACGACAGCGCCTTCGGCGGCTGCCGGCGACGCGGAGAGGGGTGCGCCCGCGGTGAAATCCCACACCTTCTTCCCGCTCGACAGGTCGAGTCCGTAGAAGTGCCCGTCGTTCGATCCCACGAAAACGCGGCTGCCCGAGACGAGCGGAGAGGACTCCACCCGCGCCCGGGTTTGAAAGGTCCAGATCGATTTCCCGGTGGCCCTGTTGAGGCAGTGAACCATCTTATCCCTGCCACCCAGGACGACCCGCTCCGGGGTGACCGCCGGAGAGGAATAGAAAGGGAAACTGCGCGTCGGGTGCTGGTAGCGCCAGGTGGCGGCCCGCTTCCGAAGGTCGAGGGCGAGCACTTCGTTGCCGAACGTGCCGAGATAGGCCATGTCCCCGATTGCAGCCGGAGACGCGCCGGTGTATGCGCCCAGCGGTATCGCGAAGACCTCCTTGCCCGAGGCCGCGTCGATGGCGCGAAACGTTTCATCGCACCCCGCGACATAGACGCGCCCCGCGCTGATGGAGGGGGTCGAGTGCACCGGGCCCGCCGTCTCGAACTTCCAGACGAGGGCGCCGTCCCTGGCGGAAAGGCAGTAGAGTCGCTGGTCATAGGAGCCAATGTAGATTCGGCCGTCGAACCAGTTCGGCGAGGACTTGATTTCCGAGTCCGCCTTGAATGTCCAGCGCATCCGGCCGTCGGCTGCACCCACGGCGTGGACGACGCCTTCGAGGTCCCCGACAAACACAAGGCCCTCCCGAACGCAGGGGGAGGATTCCTCGATGGGTCCCGTCGTGCGGTACTCCCAACGCGGTTTCCCGGACCTGAGATCCACGGCATACAGACGCCCGTCCATGGAACCGCAGTAGACGGTGCCCTCCGCGATGGCAGCCGAGGACTCGATCGAGTCCTTGGCCTGGAAGGTCCAACGCAGCTTCATCGTCGGCGGCAGGGTGCCGGGGTAGATCCCGGTCAGGCCGGGACTCCCGCGGAAAACGGGCCACTCGTCGCGGCCGGGGGCCTGGGCGAGGGCGCTGAGCCAAACCGCCCCGGCAAGCAGCAGGGCCGCGGACGCAAAGGCGTGGGTTTTGTGTCTCATAAGCGGCGGAGGCATGTTAACAGAAGCCGCACAACCGACCAAGTGGACGGGACCGCGTTACGGCGATTCAGACCCTGGGGAATCATACAGGCTTCTTGGGACGCGGATTTCACGGATTTACGTGTGGGCCTGGCTGGTCGGCTCAATATCCGTGTGCAAAGCTGGGCGGGCGCTTTGGACGGCGTTCATCCGTGTCCAAGATGCTTTTGCGGCGTTGCGCACTGTCTGAATCGCAAGGACCGCGTTAAGGTGAAACCCACCGAACGCCAACGACACCACCCAGCCACCAGCACCTGACCCTGAGCCAACGGTCTCAGGCCGTCGCGCTCGGTCCCAGGAGCCGACGGGGCCTACTGCCGCGAGAGGTATTGCTGGTAGAGACGGGTGTGCCTGGTCTCGAGGCTCACGTCGCGGCCGGCAATGAAGAGCTTCTTGACCTGGGTGCGAATCTCGAGCAGGTCCCCGTCCGTGACTACCAGGTCCGCAATCTTTCCTGCCTCGATGCTGCCGATCTTGTCGGCCACGCCGAGAATTTCCGCCGGCGCCAGCGTCACCGACCGCAGCGCCTCTTCATAGGGCAGCCCGTACGCCGCGGCGAAACCCGCTTCGTACGGCAAGTTTCGCAAATCCGAACTGCTCGGCGCCGTGAGCGCGAACTTCACGCCGGCGCGGGCGAGGTCGCGCGGGACCGTGAAAGGCGCATCGTAGGGGTTGTCTTCCCGCGACGGCAGCGCGATGATCGAATCGAGGATCACCGGCACATTTTCCTTCTTGAGCAGGTCCGCCACGAGGTGCGCCTCGCGCGCTCCCTGGATTACGATTTTCAGTTTCTCCCGTTTCGCGAACTCGACGGCATTCCGGATGTCGCGCGCCGTCGCCGCGCCGACAAAGACGGTGGCGCGGCCCTCGACGACGGGGACCAGCGCCTCGAGCTGGCGGTCCGCCTCGGTCTGAGGATTCGCCTTGCGCGCCTGGGCATAATGGCGCGCCTTTTCGAGCCACTCCGTGAGCTCCCGGACAGAGTTTTCGTAATTCCGCTTCCTTTCTGTGAAGCTGGCCTGCGGCCGGCCGAAGCCGCCAAATCCGCGGCGGCCTCCGCCCTCGAGCGTCGGGTAGTTCAAGACCATCCCCGCGGACTTCATTATCGCCATCTCGTCGACGGTCCACCCGTCCAGGTGCAGCAGCACGGCCTGTCCGGCGATCACGCCGCCGCCGGGTGCGCTGATGCTCGTCGTGATTCCGTTGACCCGCGCCACCGGGATGTGCTCGCTGGCGGCATTGACGGCCGTGAACGCCAGCAGCTGGGGCTTGTAGCTCCCCTGCTCGTTCGCGTCGTTCATTACATCGACAGCCCCGATTTCGGTGAGCCCGATGTCGCTCCACGCGTTGACCATCCCGGGGTACACCTCGAAGCCCTTGCCCTCGACCACCTGGGCGCCGGCCGGGACGTTGACGGACGTCCCCACGGCGGCGATCCTGCCATCCCTGATCACCACCGAAGCGTGCTCGATCGTCCCGGCGGAAGAGAGCGTGTGCACCCTGGCATTCCTGATCACCCATGCGGGCGCCTGGGCGCCCGCGAGCGCGAGGGAGATGGCCAGCACAACAGTCGCGGCGAAAACGATGAAATGGATCAATCTAGCCATGGCTCACCTCTGTTCGTCCTGATGAGGAAGGTCGCGGGATGAAATCTGCGTCGGCGGCCGCCGGCCCGGCCCGGGGCGATCCTCGCCCTTCCGGTCGCGCTCCTCGAGCGCTTTCCTCTCCTGTTCGAGGCTCTTCCGCATGTCCTGGTCCTTCCGGATGTCGAAGTACAGCTCGCCGTCGATGAGCACCTTCTGCGGCACGGCATAGACGCTGAACGGGTGGCGGTTGTAGATGACGAGGTCCGCGTCCTTTCCGGGATCAATCGATCCGACGCGGTCGTCGATCCCAAGCTGGCGGGCGGGATTCATGGTGATCAGCCTGAGTGCTTCCTGCTCGGTCAGGCCGCCGTATTTCATGCATTTCGCCGCCTCCTGGTTGAGGTGCCTGGCTTCCTCGGCACTGTCGGAGTTCAGCGACACCATGACCCCTTTCCGGGTCAGGAGCGCGGCGTTGTACGGGATCGCGTCGTATGCTTCGACCTTGTATCCCCACCAGTCCGAGAAGGTGGAGGCCACAGTCCCGTGAGCCGCGAGTTCCTTCGCGACCTTGTACCCTTCCAGGGCGTGTTCGAAAGAGTTGATCTTGAAACCAAATTCGTCCCCCAGGCGCAGCATCATCAGCATCTCGTCCGCACGGTAGGCGTGCACGAAGGTGAGGCGCTCGCCGCGCAGCACGTCGGCAAGAGGTTCGAGCTTCAGGTCTTTGCGCGGCGGAATCGCGCTCTTGTCCCCGGCGGCCCGCCTGTGGTAGCGATCCCATTCCTGCAGGTAATTCCGCGCCTCGATGAAGGCTGCACGTATCACGTCCTCGACGCCCATCCGGGTACCCGGGTATCTCTCGGGAGTGCGCGTGCGCTTGGGGTTCTCCCCGAGGGCGAACTTCAGACCGGGTTTCGCCCCTGTGAACAGAAGCCCGCGCGCGTCCTTGCCCCAACGGAGCTTGATCACGGCACTGGTGCCGCCGATCGGGTTTGCGCTCCCGTGCAGCGTTGCGGTGCTGGTCACGCCGCCGGCGAGTTCGCGGTAGATGTCGATGTCGTTCGGATCGATGACGTCCTCGACCGCGGTCATCGAGGTGACGGCGAGGCTGCCCTCGTTGACTCCCCCGTTCTGGGCCACGTGCGAATGCGGATCTATGATCCCCGGCATCACGAATTGATTGGTCCCATCGATGACCGCGGCCCCCGCAGGTATGGCCACCGCCGGCCCGACCTCGACGATTTTGCCGTCGCGAATCACGATGGAGCCTCTGGCGATGTTCCCGTGGGACACGGTCAGGATCGTCGCGTCCTTGATCACGGTCGTGCCCGGGCTTTGGTACGGGCCCGCCGCCCATGCCGCGCAAGCTGCCAGCAGGCCAAGCGCCGGCATTGCCGCCCCCCGATGTCTGGGTGCTCTGGCCGATCTCCTACTCATGGATTTCTTCTCCCGTGCTCTCTGAGAACTCTGTACGCGGGGTCCGGGCCCCCTTGCACTCAAAGGTGCCCATCTGCCCTGCAGTCATGGTTCCGCGGATCGCGTCGCCCTGGATGGTCCCCGAGAAACTCGCCTCCACGCCCTGGACCGACACCCGGAAGCTCAGCTGGTTGCCGGCAATCTTCCCGTCGGCGATGTCCCCGTTGCCCACGTGGGACGTGAGGGATCCGGTGACGACCTCCCCCTGCTGCTGCAGGTTCAGGGTGAAGGCGATGGGCCCCTGGTCGGTAGCAACCTCGATCGACCACGAACCTGACGCCGGAGCGGCGGTGGCCACCGGCGCCCCAGCTTCGGGGGAGCGAGCCGGTTCCGCTTCCGTGATCTCGAACCGGCGGCCGTCGATGAACACAATTTTGACCCGCGTCGAGGGGCTGAACAGGTCTCCGGTCGTGAGGATCAGGTTGGCCGTCTTTTTGGGCTCTATCGTGCCCAGCCTGTCGGCGACGCCGAAGATTTCTGCCGGTGTGATCGTCAGCGAGCGCAGGGCAGCATCCTTGTCCAGGCCCGCCTCCACCGCCTTCCCGACGTTGCGGATGAAGTCCCTCGGTTGCGCCATGTCCGCCGACTGGAACGCGAACTTCACCCCGGCCTTGGCCAGCAGCGCCGCCGCCTGGGGCGCTTCGACGCGGCGCCGCAGCGTCGTGAGTTCCGGCTTCGCTTCCGGGTCCGCGTCGCGCTCCCGTTCGGGGAACTTCATGTTGAGCAGCACCGGGATCTTCCGGTCGCGCAACTCCGACGCGATGGCGCCGGCTTCGGCACCGCCCGAGAGGATCAGGTTCAGCCTGAAGGCCTCGGCGAGGTCCAGCGCGCGCCGGATTTCGACGGGATCGTTGCCCGGAAGAACCACCGCCGCATTCTGTTTGACGGCCGGCTGCAGCGCACCGAGCGCCCTGTTGTACTCGGGCCGTTCGGCCCCGGGATTGGCCGCGTAAGTGCTCCAGGCGACGTCGTAGCGCTGGGCATCGAGCAGCGTCTGTTTCACAAATGCGATGATGCCCATCAGCGATCCGGGGTATTCCCTGCGGAACCCTCCGGCGGACGCCATGTTCAGGTGAAAGGCGACCGGGGCCTTTATCACCATGTGCCCCACGTCCGTCCCCGACAGGTTGGCGAGACAGCTCTGGCCGGCAAATATTCCGCCCCGCGGAACCACGAGAGCGGTCGTGATCCCCGCTGATCGCATCGATTCGATTTTCCGGTTTGAGGCGTTGATCAGATCCGCAGCCTGCCTGTAGGGGGTCAATCCCTGAAGCTCGTCGGGGGTCGGCGCGGGCTGCTGCGCCTGCGCGGGCGTCGCTCCCGGCACGCCCCCTCCGGCGCTGCGCCCGGGGGCCGGCTGTGCCGGGCGAGACTCGTCGAGCCCTGCGTCGGACAGAGCGTCGATCAGGCCCGGGTAGCAGGTCAGGCCGGTCGCATCGATGACGCGGGCATCGCCGGGAATGTGCGCACCCGCTCCGACCGACTCGATGATGCCATTGCGGATGACGACTGTTCCCTTTTCGATGAGGGGCCCCGAAACCGGGACGATTTTCGCGTTGGTGATCGCGAACACCGCCGGTTCCTCCCCGGGCGCCGGCACGGCAAAGGCTGCGATCAGAATGAATGCGGCTGCAGCTGTGTAATAGCCGATGGGCGGGTTCGTCATTACAGATGCCTCCTGGACGAAGTGACAGATTTCAGGAAGGGGCGATTCTATACAATAATCCGGCACGAAAGACACGGAAACCGCCGAGTGATTGAGGGATTTCCCGAGGATTCCGCGGCGGCCATCACGCGGCCGCACTTCCGGAAGATGCCGCGATTCCGACACTGGGAAATCATACAGGCTTCTTGGAACGCGGATTTTCACGGACTCACGGATTTGCGTGCAGGCCTGGTTGGTCGGCTCAATATCCGGGTCCAAGATGCTTTTGCGGCGGTGCGCACCGTCTGAATCGCAGGGAAGACGATCACGACACCAAACAGAAGAACTGCCCGTGGTACAATCGCGCTCCATAATTGGAAGAGCAGGCGCTGGAACGTGCGCGGAAAACGACGCCATTATAGAAGTTCCTAGGTTGTTACCCTGAAGCCGGAAGCACCCGGGAGGATTGACATGCGGCCCCGCGCTGTGGGCTCCCTCCGACAAGCCGCGAGACTGGAACGCTCCAAGGTGCTCGACGGCGCCGCGGCGCGACAGTACGGCGCCATCCGGGCGGATACGCCCGTGCTCATCATCCTCGCCGCCGGCAAGGGTACGCGTTTCGGCGCAGGCCCCGAAGTGCATCCAGCCGGTCTGCGGCATACCATTGGCCCGCCACTCCATCGACGCCTTCCGAAAAACCATTCCGTCCCCGGTCGATCTGCGTCGTCGGCTACCGCCACGAGGATGTCATGTCGGCGCTGGGCGACGACAATGTCTACGTCCGCTCGGACGACCCGACGGCGGCACGGCCTTCGCGGCTTTCGAGGCGTTCAGTGTCCCGGGACTGCTGGAACAGAGACCCGCTCCTGGTCATCACGCATGGGTGACCGCATCGTCGCGCCCGGCATCTTCCGCCAGCTCTGCGAAACCCACGACGCCGGCCCGCGCGAGGCGGACCTGACCTTGCTGACGGCGATCTACGAGCCGCCGAAGAACCGCGGGAAGGGCCGGATCGTGCGCGACGCCGGCCGCAGGTGTTACGGATAGTCGAGCAGCGCGACATCGACTCGGTCGCCGACAGCGCCGAGCGGTTGCGCCTCGACGGCTGACCGAGGGCAACTGCCCGCTCTACGCGATCCGCGCCGGAACGCTGCGCCGGTATCTCGAGACGTCTGCAACGACAACGCCCAGGGCCAGTACTATCTGACCGACATCATCGAGGCGATCAGCCGCGGCGGCGGCGACATCCGCACGATCACGACGACGGTCGCGGATGCCGAGTACGACCTGCTCTGCTCGGACGTGACGCGGCCGATGGATCTGGCGCTGCTCGAGGGTATTCTCGCGCATTCGGGCGCGCTCTTTGCCGCACCACGAGACCCGGTCGAGCATGCGGCACAGCATGCTGAGGGCGGGCCGTCCCGCGGCCCAGGTCGACGGCATCGCCGCGCAGATCGACGAGCTTTGGGCCACCGCGGCGCGGGAAAAGCTCGGGTTTGTGAACGACCAGCCCGTCGCGATCGGAGTCTCCGGCGGTCGCCTCCGGATCGCCTTCATGCATCCCGACATGGGGCGATTCTTCGGACCGGCCTGGCAGATGCCCATCGGGGCCGGCGAGCCGTCCGGGCGCGAGCAGATCGTCGTACTCGCCCAAGGCTCCGACGACAGGAGAATCCACCTCTTCCCGACCGACCCGCAATTCCGCGAAAAGCTCAACTTCGTGCCCGCCGACGATGAGAGCATGTACCCGGGGGAGGAGATCGCCGACTGGTACACCTACGAGGGTTTCGGCACGCGGATGAGCGAGACCCTGCTGCTGTCGCTCGGCTACTTCAGCGACGAGGAACTGCAGAGGCGCCGCGAAAGGCGTGTCCCGCTGCCGCCCCGCGTCGCTGTGGGTCAGCAGCAACATGCGGCGGCCGTTCGCGCTGGTCGGCAACGCGATCGCATCCTTGCGCACGCTCCGCGAGGGAAACCTCGGCGGCAAGGTTCAGAGCTTCCTGGGCCGCGAGGGTTTCCGGGGGCTGCGCCTTGCCTCCACCGGGAACATCCCCCAGGGCGGGTTCTCGAGCTCTTCCGCGGTGACCGTCGCCACCAAGAACGCCATCAACGCCCTCTTCGATCTCGGGATTTCGCCGGACCTGCTGGTGCACCTCGCCTGCCAGGCGGAGTACGGCACCGGGGTGCGCGCCGGCTCGCTGGATCAGGCCACCGAACAGAAGGGGAATCCGGGGCAGGGGACCCTCATCTCCTCGAACCCGCGTGACAACTACCGGATCATCGGAACCTACCCGGTTCCGTCGGACCGGATTCACCTGCTCTTCCCCTACAGCGTCGATCGCGACCGGGCGGCGTGGCGCTGGTCGTGGGGAACCTATGCGGAGGCGCGCATGCCCCGCCGGCAAACGGCCGCGGAAATGCGCAAGATGACGGGCAAGGCCGCGGAAATTGCCGCCGTGCTGCAATGCCTGCCGCTGGATATCGACTTCTTCAAGCAGATCGAAGATGACCTGGTGCAGACAGGCGTGATCGGACCTGCAGGCCGCGCCTGGGTGTGCGAGGTGCTCCGGTCGCTGCCGTTGCTGATTGCGCGCGACGAATTGCAGTGCCGGCTGCTCGACCAGCGCCAGTGGTATATCGGCCAGCTCATCGAGGTCCACAAATTGAACGCAGTGGACGCCAGCGAGAAGGCCGATGGGACTTTCGACTCCCTGCTGGCCGGCTGGCGCGATCCCGTGCTCCGGCGGAGGACGCGATCGGGAGAGGTGGTGGAGGAGGCCGGCGTGCCGCTGCGCGCCATGGTGGCCTACCTCTTCGCCGAAGTGGCGAAGAACTTCTTCCTGATCCATCACCCCGACGAGTGGATCGATTGCGTGTCGCGGTCGCAGTGGGGCGACCGCTGCTTTGACATCGAGCCCGGCAACCTGCCGGCCCGCGGCGACATGGTGCGCGAGCTGGAGTGGGAAAAGCCGTACTCCGGGCCGGCACTGCTGGACCAGTGGCTCGAGCGCTGCGGAGCCACGCCGTTCGACTACAACCGCGGCCTGGACGATGAGTCGCTCGCGCTCCACCCGGACCTGCACGGGTGCGAGGGCTCCAACTTCTTCCGCGGCCTTGCCTTGATCGACCTCGCGGAGGCGATGCTGAAGCGGGCCTTCGGGGTGGACGCGGTCGCCGTTCGCGTCAATGCCGCCGGCCAGGGCGATTTTTTCCAGGTTCATGTCGACGCGGAAAAGGCCGCCATTGCCGCGGTGAAAGATTTCATCCGCAAGGCCTTCTACCGCCGGTTCGGCCTTTCGCCCGATGCGGAATTTGTCGAACCTCATCCCGGCGGCGGCGCGCTCGGTTTCCGTCTCAGCCGGTTCGACCAGGTGCCTGCCCTGGTCTCCCGTCTGAGAACCTCGGGGACGGCGATCACAGCACCAGGCCCTTGATGAAGAGCCCGCGGCGTTGTCAGGCGCCGATGGAGGAAGCCGGCCTGCACCGCTTGAATTGAATCCCCCCGGCCGGCCCCGCGGCCTGCGACGTTGCCCTCCGCATCACCGACGGTCGTGGATCGCGTATCTGAGCCGTCGCGATTCACAAACGAAATGTGGATTAGATGTTCTGTTCTTGAGTATTAGCGCATGCTGGTCTATAACTAGAACACACTTGACCTTACTCCTGCCTGATTCGAACACGGCCGGCATCCTCGAAGCTGGTTGAAAGTTCCGGCTCCCGGGATCGGAGAGCGCTATGGCTTCCCATCACAGTGTTAGCAGAGTGGACGACAAGAACCTGCTCGAGTTGCTGCAAAAACTCGAGGCTCGAACTACCCGGATTGAATCGCACCTCGGGTTGACGACCACCGCCGCGTCATTGGAGAGCCCGGTGCCGGAACCTGAGCTCTCCGGCTCAAGCCGCGAGCCGGATCGAGAGTCGGGGCTCGAATTGAATTTCGGTGAATTCGGTCTCGCATGGTTTGGGAGCATTGTCCTGCTCCTGGGAATCGCATTCCTCATGACCTACATCTCCGGTCTTGGTCATCGAAATCTCGCCGGCGCGTTCGGCTTTGTGGCGGCTGGCGGCCTGTACCTGACCGGCCGCATATGGCGCCAAACGGTCACCTATCTTTCAGACCTGACGATCAACGGCAGCCTGGTCATCCTTTATTACGCAACGCTCCGATTGCACTATTTTTCGCCCGATCCGATCATCGCTGATTCCACGCTGGCTTTGGGTGCTCTGCTCGCCGCCATCGCACTCCAGTTCTGCCTGGCAGCGGCCCGCAAATCCCAGACCCTGGCAGGCGTCGCTATGCTGCTGGCCCTGATCTCGGGAGCGGTCAGCAACAGCCCACGAATGGGTCTCCCGCTGCTCGTCGTAATTTCTTTCGTCATCGTTGTCCTGGCGCTGCGCCGTGGCTGGTGGACGCTGATGCTCCTGACCATACCTGCCGTCTATGCCGGACACGTGGTTTGGCTGCTGAACAATCCGGCGATGGGCAACCCGATGCAAGCCATTTCAGCCGGTGAGTACAGCCTGGTGTACCTCGTGCTTTGTGGCGGGGCGTTCCTTGTTCCGGCACTGGTGACGGATCCCGACTCCGAGCCTCGTGCCTTGTTTGTCGTTGTGTTGAACTGCGTCGGACTCTCTGTAGTTGCCTCCCTCGCGGTGTTTGCCCTCTACCAGAAGAACATCTCACCCCCCTACATGGTTATGGCCGGTTTCTTGCTCCTGTGCTCGGTGGCCCTGTGGCTAAAGAGCCGCCAGGAGATTGAAGCGTCGCTTTACGCCTGTTTCGGGTACATGGCGCTGAGTATTTCGATCTACGGCCAGGCGGGCATTCCGGCGGTATTCCTGTGGCTTGCGCTCCAGAGCCTGCTTGTGGTCTCCATGGCCCTCTGGTTCCGGTCACGGTTCCTCGTGGTTGTGAATGCGATCATATTCCTGACTATTCTGCTGGCCTATGTTGCCGCCTTTCCGTCGTCGGACTGGGTGAATTTCAGTTTCGCCCTTGTCGGTCATGCGAGCGCCCGGATCATGAACTGGCAGAAGGAACGACTGACCCTGCGAACCGAGCTGCTCCGCAATTTCTACCTGGGCACGGGATTTTTGTTTGTGCTTTATGCGCTGTATCATGCGCTGCCCCGCCAGTATGTCACGGTCAGCTGGATCGGGGCCGCCGTCGTTTACTTCCTCCTGAGTATCGTTCTGAAAAATGTAAAGTACCGCCGGCTCGCGATTGCCAGCGTGCTGCTTACGATCGTCCACCTCTTTGTGGTAGACCTGCCACAGCTGGATCCCAAGTACCGTGTTCCTGCTTTCCTCGTGGTGGGAGTGGTCACGCTTGCGATCTCGGTCTATTACACCAAATTCAGGCAACTCCGCGGACGCCGGGAATAGGGGAGCGGCGCGCCCCGCAGAGACTTTTCTCGACCGGACCCGCGCGTCCAGCGGATCACGTAGAATCTGCCGGATAGGATGATCAATACGAAGATCGCGAACTGACTCGGTTTGGCGCAGCAGGAGATCAATCCATGAATCCAAGGCCGGCCGGCCTCGGGCCACGCCGATTCTATCGGTGCGGCCCTGTTCCTTTGGACGCTCCTTCTCGCCGTCGCCGTGGCGGGCGGACTCCTGCCCGCGTTAGCCAAGTCTCTTCGCTCTCACGGTCCGCACCACTTCGTCGGCTTTCTCCCTGCGGTATTCGTCGGAGAGCCGGGAATGGTCGAGGTCGGATTCAAAGTCGCGGGTGCGCTCGATCGCGGGATTGACCAGGCCGGAACAGTCGCGGCCCAGCGCCTTGAGGAATGCGCTCGCGTATCCGCTGTCCTTCGAGCAGGCGCGCTGGTACCCGGGATCGAAGGCGCGGAATCGGCGATCGGGCCGGAAGTCCGGACCGTCCCAGAGATCCATCAGGCCGAAGACGCGCGCCTGATGCGCCTCTTGCCGGTCCTGCCGTCGCGCTCGAGCAGATGCAGTTTCTTGAGCCGCTTGAATACCCAGAAGGGGAGATCGATCTCGACGCCGTGCGGGTTGATCACCTTACCGTCGAAATCGTCGGACAAAGCTTCGCCAATCAGCAGCTGGTTGATTTCGGAGCTCCAGCCCGCTCGCGTTGATTGCATTACGGCACTTCCCGTGCTGGGCTGCAGTAGTCGAGGCCCTATCCGGGAAGCAAGATCAATTACACCGTCACGGTATTTGCTGGCCGCTTCGGTTGTCACGTGGAGTGGTGGCAGGCTAAGGGGCTCTTCAACCTCTTCTACGCTTATCTCTCACATACACCTGGTTATCCCTCCGCTCGACCTCGAAAAGTCCGATGGCGGAAATCAGACCGCTCAGTTTCGAAAATCCGTAATTGCGTGGATCAAAGTCGTTGGCGGTTTTGTTCATGTAGCTTCCCACGGGGCTGAGCTGTGCCCACTCGGATTCCTCAGATTCGCAATTCGCCTCGATGGCGTCACGGATCATTTTCATCAGCGCCGTGTCATGCCGCAACTCGGTGGCTGTCCGGGCTTTGAGTGCTGTCGATTCTTCTGTGTCCACCTTTTTGCCGAAGACCTCGGTATAGATGAACCGGTCGCAGGCTGAAACGAAGGCGCGGGGTGTTTTCCGTTCGCCGAATCCATAGGCGCGCCGGCCGGATTCCCTGATACGCGCCGCCAGCCGCGTGAAATCGCTGTCGCTTGACACCAGGCAGAATCCGTGAAAATGCCCGGTGTACAGGAGATCCATTGCATCAATGATCATGGCGCTGTCGGTGGCGTTTTTTCCGGTGGTGTAACTGAACTGCTGAATCGGCTGAATTGAATACTCAAGCAGCGCCGTCCTTCCAGGAAGAAAGCTGGTTTGATGTCCAGTCGCCGTAGATTCTTTTGACGCTCGCGATGCCGAGTTTCGCGATCTCTGCCAACAGTCCTTCGATGATTGCGGGATTCGCATTGTCGGCATCGAAGAGGACAGCCAGGCAGTCGTTGCTGTTTTCGGGAAGGGTGGTCATAATCGCGGCGCCTTTCTTTTATAAAATGAATGAGCTGACCTGCGCGTCATTGCGATGTTCTCATATGAATGCTCACTGCTGTTTGCAGCAGCACTCATTTTTTCTTATCGGATCATGTTTGTTTGTCCATAAGTCGCAATCGAGCAAGTAATCACGGCCGATCCGGACCGGCCCCTCAGTTTCCCCAACGCCGTTTCATGAAAACAACCAAGTCCGGGCAGTTGGCGCTGCATCGCACGTAGGGGATGGCAAATGGCCCCGGCCTTGCAGAGCACAATGCTACAATGCCGCACATGAAGGTACTTACAGGCTTGTTCGTATTCATGCTGTTGGTGCCCATTGACATGACAGCCCAGCGCCCTCCGGTCGGCACGATCGACTTTTATGGCATTCGCAGAGTGAGCCCTGAACTGATCCGGCAGGCGCTTCAGATCAAGGAAGGCGACACACCGTCGACGAAGCAGCTCGACGAGGCACGGATCCGCCTGGCATCGATACCTGGGGTCGCCGACGCTCACCTAGATCATATATGTTGTGATCAGGGAAAGGACGCTCTCTACGTCGGCATTCGGGAGAAAGGTACGCCACATTTCCGATATCGCGGGTCGCCTCACGGTACAATGACACTCCCGGGTGAGATCATACGCGCGGCGCGGGAGCTCGACGACGCGGCACGCGAAGCCGTACTCGCGGGTGATGCGGGCGAAGACGACTCGCAAGGCCACGCACTGATGAACAACTCCCGGGGCCGCGCCATCCAGGAAAAGTTCATCGTATTCGCCTCGCGGGATGAGGCGCTACTCCGCAAGGTTCTGCACGAGTCCGCGAACGCCGAGCAGCGGGCAATCGCCGCGGAAGTGATTGCCTATGCTGCAGACAAACAGACGGTGATTGGCGACCTCGTTGACGCGGTGTCAGATTCGGATGAAGGTGTCAGGAATAACGCAGCTCGTGCCCTAGCAGTAATCGCCGTGCTAACTGCTCGCAAGCCCGCATCCGGAATAACCATACCAGCGGTGCCTTTCGTGCGGATGCTGAATTCGTTGATCTGGACGGACCGCAACAAAGCGACTTTTGTGTTGATGCAACTCACTGAAAACCGTGACCCGAAGCTGCTCAATCGGTTGCGTGAGGAAGCGTTACCCTCTTTGATCGAGATGGCCCGCTGGCGGAGTCATGCGCTAAGCGCATTGATTTTGCTTGGCCGCATCGCTGGGATTCCGGATCAGGAAATCTTCGAAGCTTTCAGCCACGGCGAACGTGAGAAGGTGATCGCGGCCGGCGGCAGTAAGGGGCGGTGATCTTCGTGCGACTCGCTGACGACGCTCTCGATTAGAAGTGAATTCCGTGACGCTCCCAAGAAGTCCCGATCGAGGAAGTAACCCTGGGGCCGGCAGGCGGACCTCGCCGTCTCCGGGGAGTTGGCCTGAGCCAGTTGTCCCGATAGCCGACTACACGCTCATGTGAAGATATTCTGGCGCTGCGGGTTTCTGCTGCCCCTCCTCTTCCGCCCGAACCTCAGCAGAGCCTTGCACCGGGTAGGCCGCAAAGAAGAGGTGCACCTTATTCTGACGACACGCCGGCAAATGCTACATGCCTATCTGACTGAGGGCATCGGCGATGCTGGGTTCGTCCGGGGCAAAGTCGAGCTTTTCCATCCCGGCGTATATGTTGGTACGAATTTTCGCGATGTATTCGGGCGGATTGTCGCAATAAACCTCGAGTTGATGGCCATCGGGATCGCGGAAATAGATGCTCTTGGTGACGCCGTGGTCTACGGTGAAGTCGATGGGTACATCAGATTTCTTGAACTCCTGATAGGCGGCCCGCAGATGGTTTTCGTCGCGCAACCTGAAGGCCATGTGCTGCAAGCCGATCTCGCGAAAACGTTGCGCATCTGCGTCCTTGCCCACTTCCATGCACGCTAGCTCGTGATGGTCGCGGCCATTGCTGGCGAAAAACACCATCTTGAACTCCGGCAGGTCCATCATTTGCGTAAGACCCAGCACCTCGGTGTAAAACTTGCGTGAGCGTTCGAGGTCTCGTACTTTGATCACCACATGGCCAATTCTGTCGGGTACGATCATCGTGGATTCCTCCGTGGTCAGGATTGACGTTCAAATCTTGGCCCAGTGTAGCGTGGGCGGAGGCCCCTGTCGATGACCACATGCGGCGGTTGACTCAGGAGCCGCTGCAATGCAAAAGTGCACGTTATTCCGACTATACGCGGAAAGTCGCTTCAGCATGCACCTGTCCAGCAGCCGTGTACCGGGCAAACCGGACAAATGGCCTACACTCCATCCCGGATCACCGCTCACCTTGACAACGTTGTCCATGAGTCCCGTTCTAGGACATGACTGCCGCTGACTCTCGCCTACCTCGCACAACCCAGGGTTATGGACGAGATCGCCATTTGAACTAAGCCGCTGGCCCCTGGAACGAGCCTGGGTGCCGTAATAGTGTGCCGGTGCTAGCCCGGGGTCACAGAAAAGAGGCCCCCTGTGACCCCACTACGTCGCGACGGCGACGTACCTGCCCACCGGCCTCCCGGTCATGGGTGACGGCTCGCTGCTGGTGGTGCGATTCTCGGCGCTCGGCCTTCCGGTCACCGACGACGCGCGACGGCTTCATTTTGCTGATGAAGTAGAGAAGCGCGCGACCAGTCGTTTCACGTCTTCCCGCGACATTCCCGAGTACTTGCGGATATCCGCGCGCGCGGCGAGCTTGCGGCGGTAGCGTCCGAAGTACTCCTTGATGTCGCCTCCGTATTGAAAGCTGTACATGATATCGGTGAACTCCGCGGTGTGGGCGAGCCCAAGCGCGTGCCCGGTCTCATGGACGCACGTGAGGTAGACGATCGCATCGCGCAGGAGCTCGTCTGGGATGCGCTGGGCGGGAGTGACGATGTAGACCTCGGCGCCGCGGACGCCCTCGACCAGGATCGGACGCGCCTCCCCGTAGAGGGTTTCGCGGCCGCCGGTCCAGTTGATTCGGATGTGCGCGCACTCGCGTGAGGGGGCCTTTTCGAGGGTGAGGGCGCCGCCGGAAGCCCCCTGCCACGCCTCCATCGCCCATTGCGCGAGTTCCGGGTCGGCCGCGTGGCAGACGCGCTCGGGTCCGGCGCAGGGCTCGATCCAGTACCGCAGGGTGGCAGCCTTGGCGGTGCAAGCGAGGAGTAAAACGACCAGTATCCGCATACAATCAAACCGCGAATAGAAAGGGTAATACTTCCCCGATGGCAAAACCAGTTCAGATACCATCCCGCATTCTTCGTATTTGGTTGTTGCGAGGCATTACGCTTGGATGCCCATATAGGTGGTTTGTCGAAGAGAGGAAGTCGCGATGATCATGCATTTAGACCAGTTGACTCGTATGCAAAACGAGGGGGCGCCAGAGTGATGTCCTGGAACGGGACTTCGCGGGAGTTAGGAGAAAAGATGCCTTTCCAGCTCGTTATCCAGCCTTCTGCTTACCGGCACTGAAGCACCTCGCCAACACAATAAAATGCAGGTGAAATTGTCCGGCTGATCATCGGAAGTTCTCTACCAACATGAGATCACTGCCGGCCTCATCAACCTGCGTGTATAGGACTGTCCGGCCATCTTGGGAAACGCAAACACCGCAAGTCGCCAGTCTCTCGACGGTGAGAATCTTCCGTATTTTGCCGGTAGCGAATTCGTGGATAGAGAGGTCACTCTGGCCCTTTTCGTCGGGGTTGGTGAAAAACCAGATCCCGTCCTGGCCCACTGTCCACAAGCCGTACGGATGCACCGCATCGAGGACCTTCATGGGTTCACCCCCCTCCACCGGCAGTCTCCAGATGATCTGCGGACCTGGCCATCCAGTGCTATAGAAGAAGAACTTGCCGTCGGGCGATCCGTTCGGTATATCCAAACCTGTTCCTGTCCCCGCATACCGGGTCATCTGCACCGCGGTTCCCCCACCGGCAGGCATCCTCCAGATCTGATGGGTGCCACTTCGAGAGGATTTGAAGAAGATCGCCTGGCTATCTCGAGACCAGAAAGGCCATTGGTCCCCCCCCGGCTCGGATGTCAGGCGTCGGGGGGCGCCGCCGTTCGCGCTGATCACATAGAGATCTTGGTTATCCCCGACAATCGAAGAGAATACAATGCTCTGACCGTCCGGTGACCATTTGATCTGGAGACCCCGAGCGTTGAGTTGGACGGGATTGGATCCATCACTGTCGCACACCCAGATTCTGTCATCTCCCGATCGTGCGGAGAAGAAAGCAATCCTCTTCCCGTCGGGAGAGAAGGTTGGCCATCCGTCGGCCCGTGTGGAGTAGATGAACTTAGACGGTACGCCGGGTTTGCGGTCCGGTCCACGCAAATCAACACGCCAGATGTTTGTATCAGTCCTTTCCACCGAATACGCCAGTCGGTTCCCCAGGCGTGAGATGGCGGGCGTAAGTGCACTATCCTGTGCGAAGGGAATTATCCGCGGCTCGCCTGGCACCGATACTCCCACCCGCCAGAGTCCACTCCGCAAAGGCTGGAAACTGGTGGAGGAGACTACGATTCCACGGCCATCCGGAGTCCAGGCCGCGCCGATGTTGATCGGATTCTTCGATCTAACTCTCTCCGGTTCGCCTTGCGGACTGTAACCCTCCCCGGTACGGAGTAGCCTAAGCTCCGCGACCCCGTCGCCAGTCATCCTGGCAAACGCCAGAACGCGCCCGTCAGGAGAGAAAGCAGGAGAAGTGTCATCGTGCACACGTGGCGCACGTGGCGGATCGGTTAGCTGCTTCTTTTCTCCCGTCTCAATGGAGATCAAATATAGGGCCGTATCATTCTCCCCGGGTTTCGACGCTGGGGTCACGACCCACTTCGAATCCGGCGTCCAAGCCAGCCCATCTTGATACGACGGGGCGAGGACGACCTTCAATTTCGCCAGCTCCCGTTCACGTCCACCCCGCTGCGGGATGAGAATGAGCTGAACCATCTCGGCGCTGAGTTTTCGCAGGAAGGCAATGAATCGGCCGTCCGGAGACCAGGCAGGGCAAACCTCCTGTTCCGTGGTATCGGTTAAGCGTGAGGGTGGGTCCAGGCCGATCTGTTTGACGTAGATGTCGCAGTTCTTCCCGGGCAGCCAACCGTCTGGACAACCCTGATACGCTACCTGCGTACCGTCTGGCGAGAAACTGGGATAGGTCTCCGTCCCTGGGTCAGAAGTCAAAGGAATGGGCGTCAGCATGGTCTCCTCTAACGCCGGGCCCGAGCGACCCAGCCAGAGCCAGGCCGCGACGGCAAAAACGGCCGCAGCCACGAGAATCGCGGAAAACAAGAGATAGGATCGCCCCCTCGTCGTTGCTGGCGCTTCAGGCGCCACCTCGCGCGAATCCGAACCCTCCTTGAGCTCGAGGAGGGCAAGCTTAACGTCACCCATGTGCTGAATGCGACGGTCCGCTTCCTTTCGTAGGCAGCGAGCGATCAGCTTTTCCAGATCAGCGGGAATGCCCTTAATCGCGTTCACCGGCTTCGGCTTCTCGTGCAGGATCGCGGATGCCGTCTCCATCGGGCTTTCTTTCCGGAAGGGGTGCGCCCCCGTCAACATCTCGTAAAGCACGAGTCCGAAGGAGAATATGTCCGACCGGGCATCGACCTCCTCACCCCTGAGTTGCTCCGGTGACATGTAGGCAAGCGTGCCTAATGTCATCCCGCTGCGCGTCATCTCAGTGGCGCTCTCGGTCCCGGCAGACGAAACGATCTGCTTCGCCAGCCCGAAGTCCATCACCATCGCATGACCCGTCTTCATGATCATGATGTTGGAAGGCTTCAAGTCCCGGTGGATGATCCCCTTGCTGTGGGCTGTCTGCAGCGCCTCCGACACCTCCGCGGCAATCGGCAGCGCCTGATTCAGCGGCAGCCGACCGCGACGGAGCTTGTCCGTCAGCATCTGTCCATCGACGTACTCCATCACGATGAAGTCTCTGCCTTCGAACTCGCCGACTTCATGAATGCTGCAGATGTAGGGATTGTCCAGCGCTGCTGCTGAACGGGCTTCGCGCAGAAAGCGCTTGCGGGCGAGCGCGTCTTTCTGCATTTCGGGCGGCAGGAACTTCAGGGCAACTTTTCTATGGAGCGACGAGTCCTGGGCGAGGAAAACCACGCCCATGCCTCCTTCACCGATCTTCCCTTCGATGCGATAGTGGGACAGGGTCTGGCCGATCAGGTTCTCTTGCGGCTTCTGCGCCTGATCTTGTGCCAGCGCCTGCGCGACAGCATCCAACGCCGGAGATTCAAACAGACCTCCGGATCTCCCCTCCTGCGCGAGCAGCGATGCAACTTCTTGGAGGAGACCTTCATCTTGCGCGCAGGCTTCCTTGAGATACGCCTCCCGCCGTCCGGGCTCGAGTTCCAGCGCCGAGTGATAAATCTGCTTGATCTGTCCCCAGCGCTCAGGGTTCATTCCCTTCCTCCGGATCTCATCTCCCGCAGCAGCCAGGCCTTGGCCACAGCCCAGTCGCGCTTCACTGTCCTCGTCGAGATCCCGAGCACTTCCGCCGTTTCTTCCTCGCTCAGCCCGCCGAAGAAGCGCAGTTCCACCACCTTCGCCTCCCGCTCATCGAAAGCCGCCAGAGCATTCAAGGCATCATCGAGCGCGACCACATCCGCACTCCGTTTGGGGGAGGGGACGCGCGCATCCTCGAACTCCACCTTCACGGCGTTTCCCCCGCGTTTCTGATACCCGCGGGTGCGCGCGAAGTCCACCAGGATCCGTCGCATCAGGTTGGCCGAGATGGCAAAGAAGTGCGCACGATTCTGCCAAGGGATCCGGTCGGCATCAACCAGACGCAGATAAACCTCGTTGACCAGAGCCGTGGTCTGAAGGGTGTGACCCGGGCGCTCGCGCAACATGTAGCGATGCGCCAGCCTGTGCAATTGATTGTGGATGATAGGGATGAGTTTGTCCAGGGCAGCCCGGTCACCACCACACCAGGCATGGAGAAGCCCGGTAACTTCCTTCGGAGAGTATTCACTCACTTAACAT
The DNA here is from genome assembly GCA_963773605.1 of uncultured Acidobacteriota bacterium. Lineage (GTDB taxonomy): Bacteria > Acidobacteriota > UBA6911 > UBA6911 > UBA6911 > CAVZBT01. The sequence continues at coordinate 22,478 of CAVZBT010000008.1, read as the reverse complement.
CCATCGCCGGCAGAGAAGTCCCAATTGCACACGATTATACACCGAGCTTCTTGAATCCCCTATGTCTCGGGGAAAGGCTCACAGAGACAGCATGTCCCTTTCCACCCGCTAATCCCGCAATAGGGCCCGAGCGCGGCAATACACAGCCGCCGGAAGAGAGGCCCAATGACACGACTATTCAGTTTCTGCAGGTTCGTAGTGATCGTCCACCTCGTGGCTGTAATGCCGGAATTGACTGCCCGGGAGGTGATGAGCCCAGACGAAGGGCGTCATCTGGAGATCACCATCTGGGTTTACAACTACGCCCAAGCTCCGCAGCAAACCGTAACCAGAACGAAGATGGAGATTGCAAAGATACTGAACCAGGCGGGAGTAACGACCAGGTGGATCGACTGCCCTATTTCATCGACCGCGACTGAAGATCAGGCGGCCTGTCAGGAGCGTATGTTGCCATCGGAATTGGCCATCATGATCTTTCACAAATTCAAGATTCCCAATGGGGTGAGCCGCGATACACAGCTCGGTTCAGCCGAGGTGCTCTCCAACAGGCAGCCGGGCCATTACGTCTATCTGTCCTACGACCACATCAGGGATTCAGATTACTCTGGACGGTCTTGCTCGCCCGAAACTCTGGCTGAGGTGGCTGCCCATGAAATCGGGCACGTTCTCTTCCGCTCGATCGATCATTCACCCACCGGGCTCATGCGGGCCAAGTGGGACAGGCAGGACTTTCAGAACGCCGCGATTGGCAATTTGCTTTTCACACCTCGACAAGCTGAAATCATCCGAGCAGAGGTAGCCGCGCGCATAAGAGAGGCAGAAGCCGAGGGGAGTAACGCCGGTAACATCTGGCCGAAATGATCCGGCAAGACCTTGATCGCAAGATGGCGGCATAGAGTCGTGTCCTCGGCGCGGCAGACCTCACCCATGCCACCGCCCAGCTTCTCAGTGATCCGGCAGTGCGGATGGTGCCGCCAATCATGAAGAATCCCTCCACCGGCAATCCGCGCGCTGCAATCTGAAGCACCTGAGTTTGCCGCCATTATGATCGGCTGGCGCAGCCGTTGACAGCTGAATCCGCAGCACTTGTCGCGATGTCTGGCCCACGAAAACCGGTACACTCCCGAGATACGGCGTTACAGGAAACTGAGATTGTCCAGTCCGATGCCATTGCAGGAGTCTCGGGCGACTACGGATCCGGGCTGGTCCCGTTCGCGAGGATCTTCATCATCTCAGGCCTGGTCACGCGCGTGTCGCGGCTGATACTGTTGTAGCGTATCCAGCGTCGTGCATGAGGCGGGGCGTTTTGTGAGAGTCTGCAGGTCGAGGAGCAATGTCGAATTCGCTGCCGCATCTCGGTGGTTCAGTCGAGAAGGATGCGAATCCCCCCGTTTATCACGCGGCCATCCAGTGGGGCCCAGGCATCTACCGTCCATCTACCGTCTGATGCCGGGGCCGGCCGCAGCAGCGGATCCCAGTGGGTCTGCCGGACGTTGCCCAGGTTCTCCAAATTCACGAACACGCGCCAGCGGCCGAAACGTCTTTCGAAAAGCGCTCCGAACAGGATGTAGCTTCGCCCGGTGAACCTGTACGGGTTCTCGTCCAGCGGCTGCCGGCCCGTGTAATAGCACTCGAGTCCTATTCGACCCCAGTCCCCTTCGCGAATCGCATTGAAGCTTAGCTGGTGATTGGGAGTCAGCGGCACGTCACGGCGGCCGGGTCTCTCTGGATCGTCTTCGGTGGAAACGGTGTGCCCGTGGGTTGCGAGCAATACAAAGTCCCTGACGCGGTAGCGAGCCAGCAGCTCCGTCCCCCAGGTGCGGGTCGGGCCCGCGGCGTTGAACAACTCGACTTCGGACTCGCCTGCGAACCGACGCTGAAGCGGGCGGTGCACGCGTGAGCCGAACACGGTGCCCACGATTTCGATCGGTCCACGACTCCACGTGGTGTCGAACGATATGCTCCGCGCACGTTCCGACACAATGCCGTTCATGGGCCGTACTCTCGACAGCCCCGTCTCCTCCGTCTCCTCGACAAACGGGGTGGGGGCGAAGAAGCCCGTCCCGGCCGAGACGCGTGCCGTCACGGTCTCGATCGGCTTGTACAAGAGAGACACACGAGGACTCGCAAAGGTACCGTAGCGGCTATGCCAGTCCAATCGAGCGCTGATCCCGAGCGTTAGGTTTGCCGGCAGACCAATTTCATCCTGGGCCAGCAGCCCTGGCGTGGTGAAAGCGTAATTAAACGACGGCAGGTCTGTGGCGTCATACCGGTCCTGCTGCGCTGCGGCGCCGATCAGCCAGTTGTGGCGCCCGTTCTTCCCGAGCAAAACTGCTTCGCCCAGCCATGTTGTGCGACGGCCGCGTTCCAGGACATCCCCAAACACGCGGCGCTCGCTCCGGGTCGAGATGGATCCGCGAAACGTCAGCAGGCGGCCGGCGCCTGCGGGAATCCGAATCACCGCCCCCCCGTCGACACGACGGCTGTCGAGATCTTCTCTGAACGGGTCCCCATCAGGGGTTGTTCCTGAGCCGATCGTGCCACCGCGGCGATCCTCGGCCATCACTCCTGCGGTTGCGAAAACCGACCGTCCCTTGCCATCTTCCCAGAACAGGCGTGGACGGAACACGCCGCGGATATAGCCCGGGAGGTCGGCCCAACCGTCCTCATCTACGTCCTGCCGGATCTGGCCATGCAGTCCTCCGAGAACTGTGAATCCCCAATTGCCGTGAGCAGGCTCGACTGCCCAGAATGCCAAGTCCGACGCACTCTGCGTGCTCTGATTGATCAGCAGTTCCCGGTGCCTGGCGAGCGGCCGCAGCGACACGAGATCGATGACGCCGCCGAGCGCGGAAGGGCCGTACAGTGCCGATGCAGCCCCTTTGATGATTTCGACTTGACCCAAGTCCAGAGGAGGCACCTGCAGCAGGCTGAGCGAGTCCCCCTGGAGGCCATACAGCGGCAGGCCGTCTGAGAGGAGCTGTGAGTACCGCCCGCGCAATCCCTGAATGCGCACGTTCGCAGCGCCCATCGCGGGCGCAGTCGTCTGGACCCTCAGGCCCGTGGTCTCTGCCAGTAGCATTGCCACGCTGCCCGGGGTCATCAGTGCCTTCTCCTCGATGTCCTCCCGATCCACCACCTCGATGCGTACCGGTTGGTCTTCGAGCCGACTATCGTTCCTGGCGGCGGTGACGATGACCTCGTCCTCGCGCGTGATGCTGGGTCGCAGTTCGCATTCGACCGCGGTTTCCTTTTCGGCATCTACCTGCACCGGGACCGACTCGGGTCCGAACCCTGGAGCCTCTATCGCAATGGTCCAGTTGCCAGCGGGAAGCGCAATGCTGACCTTACCGTCGGTATCCGTCATCGAAGTAAGCAGGTAGTTCTGTTCAACGCGCACCAAAGCGTGCGGAACGGGGCGTCCCGCGCTGCGCACGAGTACCGCTATCGTTCCGTGTGGGGACTGCTGAGTCGCGGGCAGACTGAGCAGCAGCGCCAGAATGGGGATAATCAAGCTCTTTCGACCTGCATGTGCATCACTTAAATTTTACGCGTCCCAAAAGCAGATACGCTTCAGTATAGAGTCTACCCGTTCCACTCACGCCGAGCTATTGCGTCAATCTCGTGCGAGCCGTTCGAGACTTCAGTTCTTCATGCCGCGTGGAGCGGTTGCTGTCGCTTGTAGGATAGGCGAAGTCGCGACCCCCGAAACGGCAAACCGGAAACTGAGATCCGCCGCGTTTCGGTGTCGTCACCCGGGTTCTGCTACTTGCCGACTCAGATCGGTCCCCTGCGCGAGTATCCTCAGCATCTCGGGCCTGGTAACGCGCATCACCCGGCTGATCGATGTAGCGTATGACCCTCCGTGCATGAGGGCCTGTCTGGCGGAAGGTCACACTCCCCAGACAGGCTCTTTTGCTCGCCCTTCGTGATGGTGATCGTGTCGCCCATCTGCACGCCGATTATGCAAGGAGTGGGTGCGATGGGCCGGACACCACACTCGTTTACTTCTTACCGACGCTTCAGTGGACTCGTCAGTTTGGGACCGCCATTGCCATTGCCTATGCCATGGAGCCTCCAATGGGAATTGCGTTCGAGCGTGCTATTTTCGCATTACCATGGCACCCATGCCGCGCTCGCCGAGTTTCCGCCCGGAGAATATCCCCTGTTGCAACGGTTGCAACGCTCGAACTGCAATCTGAAGCACCTGAATTGGTGGTCATTATATTCGGCTGACTCACCCATGGATAGCTGAATCTTCAGCACTTGTGGGACTTTTGAGAGCTGGAACACAGGTCAATTGTCCAGATACGGCGTTCGAGGACGTGACCGAACCGACCGCGAGGCTGTTGCGCCTTCTTGCAGGATGACAGGCGGGCCCCGCACAGCCAATTACGTTGAGGAGGAAGCTGTAGCTGGCATTTCGCTATAAACCTGCCCTTTTAGAAGCCGACCGGCTTTCTTCTTGTTCACGCTACCCCATTGCTTGAAAAAGAATGCTACGCCGTTCTTTCGGCACTGGCGTTTGATGTTCACGACCCATTCCTCTTTCATAGTTCTAGCGCCAGGACCGGATTCACCCCCAACAATAGCCCAGTCAATTCCATCTAGATTCAAGCCGGGCAGTGGCCCAAGTAACGGTTCCATCGATACAAACCGAACCTTAGCTGGCACCTTCCGGAGGAACTCCATGCGCCACACATTATTTGGGTTCTCGACCGTCACACCCATCCACACATGTTTCGGCCATGGCAAATCCCCCCGCGAGGGCCTCCAACCGCATTGCGCGCTTGGTCAGCACCTGAAATGTATGGTGGGATGCCGGCTCCATGATTCGAAAGATCGTGTGAATAAAGTCCTCCGGAACGCGTTCGTGGAAGAGATCGCTCATTGAGTTCACAAATACAAGGCGTGGCTTTATCCACCGGAGCGGGATCCCGAGTGAGTCTTCGTGACACGTAACCGCAAATCCGTTGCGGTAGTTTGGCTGGCCCATGGCAACTGCTGAAGTGCTACGGCAGTCAGGAACGAATGCAGTCAATGACGTTCGATGAAAAGAAGCAGTTGCTCCACTGGCTATTCGACGGGAAGGACGGCCGAGGCAAGCGGTACGGGATTTATGTCGCCAAGAAAGGCCGAGGGCCACAGCAGAAAATCGACTACTTCCTGTATGGCCGAATCACGGGACTCAGGACGCTGAAGGGTGACGACCCCAATTACCAAGGCTGGGACGAGGACGAGAATCCACATAAGACCAGTTCCGGTGGTCAACACCGGCGACCACAGCAACCAGGAAGCGGCTATCCGGCGGCTGAACTGGGCCACCTACAGGGTAGACAGGATGGCAAGAACGTCTACCCGGCTACCTCGCGCGCCAACTCGGGCAAGCCGGGAACCGGTGGCGGCCACTGGCTGACCGACGGCTATGGCGACTATGTCCGCCACTACCCTGCGCGCCATGGCCAGTCTCCCGGAACTGGCGCCCGAGAACCAGAACCATCTGCTGCGGACGACGTCGGTGATTCGCAGCATCCGCTACGGTCCGGATACGATCCAATACGAAAAGTCCGATGCTTCTTCCACCGAGCGCTTCAAGCTCAGCGAGTGGACGCCCGGGGCGGTCAGCGGCGGCACGATGCAGTGGGATCCGAAGTCCAAGGTGCTGACCGTTCTCTCCACCCTCAACTCCGTCACCATCCGAGCCAGATAACCCACCCGGGGCCGCCTCAATGCCCGGGCTGAGAACGCGCCTTGCCTGGTTAAGTCCGCAAGCTTCCGCGTACCCGTGCGGAGCGGCGGGGCTTGGTCAGGTCCACGATGCGGCCGTCTTTAAAAACGTAGACGGGCGTGCCGGTGCGGATGCCGAGTTCGAGAGCCCGGCGTGCCGCGCGCCGGAGTGCTTTCGCGGAAGCAATGATGTCAGGATTCTTCGATCCGTGGGCAGGTTGACGGTTCACCGATTGTCTCCTGATTCAATGAGGCGTGGAACGGGGCCGGAATTGTCGTACAACGCCCAACTGGTCACGAGGTCGCGATAGACATTATGGAAGTTGACTAGGCCGCTGTCAAAGCGTCGTCGAATGATAACCCAGGCACCGGGTGCCCACCCTGCTGCGATCCGGCGCGGATACTCGAGCCACTGCGAGATTGACGTTTGGTAAGACGAAGAAAAATCAGGTCAACTTCATATCCCGCGGCACGCCAGCGAGGAATCATATGGGCGTAGTGGCGCCCGCTCAGCGTAGTCTCGAATGCGAAGCTCTCCCCCTGGGCCGCCCGGCGGCGGATCTCCTGCAGCATGACACGGCCCGCACGAATCGAGGCCCGCCCAGGGTCAAAGGGAGAAAGCCCCGCCGCAATGAGGTCCACGTTGATGAAAGCGGGACATTCCGCTTCGCGCGGCAGGAACTCCCGCGCAAAGGTCGTCTTGCCCGCGCCGTTCGGGCCGGCGATGATGATGATCTTCTTCTCCGGCGCGTTCATCTGGCTTGGCTAAATCCTTCCAAGGACGCCGGACTGAATCAGCCGGTCGAAGTGGCGCTCGACGCGCAACGGGATGTCGCCGCCGCTTATCAGCACGCCGAGTTCCATGTTTACGGTGAAGGCGTAGCCGGTCAGGTTGGCGCTGGTCAGCAGCAGCAGGCGTCCGTCGGCGACGGCGCATTTGACATGAAGAAGGCCCGGCCTGCCGCCCTCATCCCGCGGGCGCTTGTCGAGGGGCCAGAGGTAAATGCTGCACCGATCCGCGACCTGCGGGCCCAGCGCCTTGATGGTACTATACGCATCCTCGGTCTCCAGCTTGTCCGGCGTCTCCAGCACGACATCGATCGCGACCCCTCTTGCGGCAGCCCGAACCAGCGCATCCCGGACATGCTGGATGTTGTAGACCGCATAGCTGACGACGGTCAGACGCCGGGCCGCAGAATCGATCACCTGAAGGATCGCCTGCTCCGTGCGGCGCAGCGGCATTTCACCGGCATCCGGCCCCGTCCAGACCAGCTCGATGCACTGGTTCTCCCGGAGCTCCTTCTGACCGAGCGAAGCGGTTAGAAGCGCAAGCGCGACGGCCGCGGGCGGCACATCCACGGCGCGAGTACGCCTGCCGCGAAGGAAATCGGCGACCAGGACCCGGTAATGAGGATTCAAGATGCTCTCGAAGACCCTGGCCTCCGCCGCGCCGTCTTCAAGCGACTTGACCAGGAGATCCACAATCGAAGGCGGCAGTCCTCTGACGAGATTCACGACCTCGTGCGCCACCCATTGCATTCCGCCGAAGTCCGTCATGGGGTCTCGCCGGATTCCCTGAAAAACGCCAGGTCGGATCGTTCGACCGTTCCGACCAGCACCGAACGGTCGAGGTACTTGTTGCCGCGCTCGCACGAGGTCTCGGGCAGGAACAGACACGCATGACACGCCGCGCCGTGCAGGGTCAGGCTGTTGCGGTGCGGATGATGTTCGGCGCAGAGCGGGTCCGAGGCACACAGCCGCATCCCATCGAGAGCCTGGTCCAGATGTCGGCCGAGTGTCCGCGGCTCCCCGAGACTGACCAGCCCGCCCAGGGTGCCTTCGCTGTCCGGCGCGGCCGTGTACAGCAGAACGCCCGCCATCGCCGCGCGCCCCTCGCGCTCCGGCCGGGCATAGATGTGCTCCCGGATGCTCGCCGTCGTGTACCCGCACTCCAGCGACAACTGCCGGATCAGGGCATGCGCCAGCGAATGAAGCAGGACGTACCTCATCCCCGGATAACCCTCCTCGGGCGACAACCCGCGCATGGTCCGCCAGCGCTGGTGCGCCTCGAAGAAATCCCCGTCCCTCGCCCGGACGGTCTTCAGCCACCCCTGCACCGCCTCCTCCGAGAACTGCAGGAACACCCCCTCGCCCCGCACTTCCGAGGTCGGCACCCACCGCGGCGGCGTGCGGCTCAGCGCCACCCGCTGCTCCTTGGGAAACTCCGCCACGTCGCTCAGATCCCCCGGCGATTCGATGCGCGTGAAGCCGATCAGCGACCGGACCTCCCGGAGCCGCTCTGCCAGCACCACCTTCGCGAGGACGCTCTCGTAACCTTTTGGAGCTTCGACCGCCCGTAGCTTGAAATCCCGGCTGTTGAGGGTCGGATCCGGGTTCGAAAAAACCTTCCACTCCGGGTCCCGCAAATCCGCGGCCTTTTCCGCGGAATCCTGCTGTTCTTTCCTGTGGCCCATCGCTTCCCAGATCCGCTCTTCGGAAAACGCTGCCAACCCGTGCAACAGCTTTCTCTTCAGTCTGATTTCCCTGGGGCCCTCGCACTCCTGCAGCTCCGCCCAGTTCAGTTCGACCAGCTGCCCCAGCTTATCCGGGGTGCTTGGGATCGAAAGGGCCGAAAGCGTGATCGGGAACCAACTGTTGGAGGCGCCCAGCAGGATGCTGCGCTGCTCCGCGCCGCATCCTTTCTCGTCGAACTTGCGCAGGTGCGGCAAGCGGCCCCGGCATTTTGCGAGCTCGTTCTTCCCCCGTTCATCGAAGGCATCGCTCATCCGCCGTTTCTTCCCGCACTTGACGCACTTCACCTGGATGTCGGTGATGTCTCCCGACGCGCCAAGTTCGTACAGCCGCAACTCGTACCGGCAGTCCGTCTTGCCCCCGTGCACGAACTCGACCCACGGGAAGTCATCGAGATGCCCGTTTTCGCACGCCACCAGGAAGCGCGCCGGGACCACCGTCGGCGCCTTCCCGAGCTTGCTGCAGATCCGGTGGACGTAGCGGCTGCGGTCGCGGCGGTAGGGATCGAGCTTCAGCTCGAACAGGCCCGACTGGATCGGCGCCAGCAGCCGGCAGTACGGACAGAGAAGCCATCGGGGGAAAGGCGCGACGGGCACGCCGACCGTCGCGGTTTCCTCGAACGGGCTGCGCCGATAGCCGCTCGATTCGGGAACGAGCGGCGGAGACAGGAGCCTGGCCACCTGCATCCCCAGCTCGTACTGGACCGCCCGCAGCAGGCGCGATTCCGTGATTTCAGTCGCCCCCTGCTCGACCGGCCAGTCGTCGAGTCCCATCACCATCACGGAGAGGTTGGGCAGCTCCACGATCGAGCCGACCCCAAACGTGTAGAGCATCTGGCTGGGGCGCAGCTCGCCGACTTTGCGCCGGGCGGCGGCATCAACTCATGGACGCCCTCCTCCTCCGTGTCGGTGTCCTCGCTCGCGGCGACGACAAAGGACGGATCCTCGTCCAGTCCGCCGTCGTTCAGGATCAGATCCGACCGTCGGCTCGACGTCGCGCAGCGAGTTGAGGCAGGTGAAGTCGTCCCACGGTTCGAGCCCCGGACGGCGCAGCAGCCCGACCGTGACGCCGTCGCGTGCTTCGTCGTAACCCAGCACCCTCCCGCCGGCCGTGTTCTGGGCCTCGGCCAGCCACTGGTCGATACGGTCGTTCAGTTCGGCCCGGACCAGCTGCTCCACCTCCGGCCCGTTGCCCACAAGCCGGGCCCGGCACACGATGGTCTCGATAGCCGCTTTGACGTACGGATGATTGCGGTCAACCCGGCTGGCCTTCTGGTTGGCGTTGAACTCCGATCCCTGGAGCCGGACGCACGAAACCAGCAGGGCCGTCAGACCCCGGCTGATCGCCCCGGGCGCGAAGGGGGTCACCGACAGCGCCTCGACGTGCTTGTAGAACGTCGCGTGGTAGTGCTCGAAGGTCTCGTAGTGCGACAGGTCACGCGGCCGCGCCCAGTTGTAGACCGTGCAGCACCAAGCCCGGGAACCGGCGTCCGACGCGGCTGGTGGCCTGGATGTACTCGGCCGTCGTCTTGGGCTGCCCGGCGACGACCATCAGGCCGAGCCGCTGCACGTCGACGCCGACCGACACCATGTTGGTCGCCAGCAGCACGTCGAGCGGTCGCTTCGGCAGATCCTTGACGTGGCCTTTCTTCTGCATCTCCTTGCGCTCGGCCTTCCACGATGCGGGTCGAAAGCCGACTCCAGATGATCCAGGACCTCGGGGATGTCGGTCGAGTCCTTCCGGGAGGTCAGTTCGTCGACGCTGTAGAGGACCCGCGGCGACAGGCCGCGCTGGTCCATCTTGCCGAGGCGCGTGCGCACGTCGTCGTCCACGAGCCGCCGCATGCCGCCGAGCTCGCGCATCGAGTTGAAGTACCCGATGAGCGTCATCCACGGGTCGACTTCCTTGCCGTAGCCCTTCTTCTCGTAGAGCGTCTGGGCGGCCGACAGCAGCGCCGACGTACACGCGGATCAGCGCGACCTTCAGCCTTCGCCCGGGAGCGCAGATGCCGATGTACCGTCGGCCCGGCATGCTCCTCGCTCGGTGCGCGTTGGCGGGCGAAGAAGTTGTCGCCGACCTCGAGCCCGGGCGGTGGAAAGACGTTCACCTTTCGCAGAAACGTGGCGTGGACCTGATCCGCCGCCCTGCGGATCGTCGCCGTCGAGGCGATCACCTTCGGCCGGACCGTCTTGCCGTCGACGTCCCAGGAGCAGAGCTTGTCCACCGCCGTCTCGTACAGGCCGACCAGCGTGCCGAGCGGCCCGCTGATCAGGTGCAGCTCGTCCTGGATGATCAGGTCGGGCGGCCGGAGCAGCGGGTGCGGCGTGGTCTTCGCCGCCGGCCAGGGATCGCGCTTCGGGTGGGAATCGCTCGTCCTCGATCTCCGGCGAGCGGAACCCGTGCCGGTCGCACTGGCTCTCGACCTGCCCGAAGAGCATCTGGACCTTGCCGTTCCACGGCATCTGCGCGAACTTGTCCACGGTGGCGATGAGCAGCGCGGGCAGCCGGCGGTAGATCTCCTCGTCCACCACCAGGACCGGGATGCCCTTCGTGGGGCGACTGCTTGGCGCTGAACGGGCAGCGGCCGAGCGACGTCGCCGCAGTAGGAGAGCGTCCGGCCGCGGCCCTTGGCGTAGCTCTCCACCTTGATGTCGCGGCCGGGATCGATCTTCGCGCCGCACCAGGGGCAGTTGGTGAGCTGGGCCGGCGAGCCGATGCCCCGCGCGTCCCTGAACATGCCGCCGTGTTCCTGCTGAACGGCCTCGGCGGCCTGCTCGGTCGTGTTCGGCGTCGTGTGCTGTCCCACCCACAGGCCGATGCGGAACGGTTCCGTGCCCCATTTCTTCTCGTCGCCCCGGCGGATCAGCTCGCAGGCGCAGATCAGGGCCGTGGCCCGCTGGAACTGCTGGATGGTCAGCAGGCGCAGCGTGTAGCGCATCAGGACGGCGACGCCGTGCAGGCCGGAGCGTCCTGCCACCATTCCCTGCAGCCGCCGCAGCGCCATCGTATACGCCGACAGGCCGAGGTAGGCCTCGGTCTTGCCGCCGCCCGTCGGGAACCAGAGCAGGTCCGCGACGGCTTCGGACGCCGCCGTCCGGTCGGGGTGGTCGAGATTCGTCATGCCGGGCAGACTGAGCAGGACGAAGGCCAGCTGGAACGGATACCAGGAACGGTTGGCCGGGGTGTCGATAACCTTCAGGTCGGCGTCTTCCTCGCGCCGGCGCCTGAGGGAGTAGATCGTGTGGATGCGCTGCTGCCACATCGCGAGATTGGCAAAGCGGAATGCCTCCGCCGCGTTCTCGTCGCGGCTCAGAATCTCGAGTCCCTCTTCGATCCGGAACAGCGTCCGGCGGCAGCGCGCGAGTGCCGGAACTCCCGCCTGCCGGTGCGGCGCCATTTCGGGATGCTGGAGTTCCGCTTCGCGCTCCCTTATCCAGTTCTCATAAGACGCCAGCAGCGGGCGGATCTTCGCGTCGAATCCGGCCGTCGGCGTTTCGCCCAGTTCCTTCATGTCGAGCACGACGCCGGCAAGCCCGGGGATGTCGGCCTCGGTGGGGGATTTCGTCGTCGAAAGCTCGAATGCGGGCACTACGCTGGTCGACAGGCGGGACGCGCGGTCCCGCCTTCCTTCCGGCAGCTCGGCGCGGACGCTGATGCCGTGCCCGACGGCGAACTCGGCGTGGCGCCGGTAGAGCATCGACATTTCCAGCTCTTCCGCATAGGCCAGCGGATCGCTCCGGCCGGGACCGCGAGGCGTGGACCGGCTGTGAAAGACCGGCGCGCCGTCGGGCGACTCGACGATCAGTTCGGGCTGAAACAGCCAGGCCGTGTCGCGCAGCCTCTTGGGTTCGTCCTGCCCGTTGACCAGGAAGAGCGTGACGACCCAGGAATCGTCCCGCCGGCGGATGATCCCCTGCACCTGGACCTCCGGAAACTCCGGATCGGGCGTCCAGCAGATCTTGCCCGGCTTGAGGCCGATCGGCCCGGAGACTCCCTCGCGCGGCTGTCTTTTCCAGACCAGCTTGCCTTCGCCGGCGGCGGTCTGGAGCGTTTCGCTGCGCTCGCGCGAGTAGTAGCCCCAGCGCGCGGTAATCCGAACGGATTCAGCCTCGGCCCCGGCACAGAAGGTCATGCCGAACGAGGAAGGGAACATCGTTTTGGCGGGCGGGGCCGTGTAGTCGGTGGCGCCCTCTTCGGGTGTTCCCGGGCCGCCCTGGGGAAGTTCGTCGAAGAGCTCGGGCGAGAGTTCCTGACGCTTCGGGGCCAGCATGCCGACCAGGTAGCGGTCGCGCACATTCGGCTCGTCGACTTCCTCCTGCGGGCCCCCGGCCGGCCCGAGGAGATCGTTCAGCACCATTCGCTCGAGTTCCGCGCGGATCTTGGCAGAAGAGGGAATGCTTCCCAGGATGTCGCTCATCGTGCGGAGATCTTACGACCATTGATAGCAGGATCGCAAATATATGCGGAAACCATGTGAAGGAATCGGCGTCCGTCGGCGTTCATCAGCGTCCAATTTTCCGGTGGCCGGCGCGATGATGCTTCGGGCCTGCCCGCAGCCGTCGTGGAGAAGGTCCGTAACATCCTGACCTTTCTGCAGGAGATGGAAGATGCCCGGGAACTGCGCGACGTCCCGAACTGGAAAGCACATCAGCTCACCGGAGATCGCCAGGGGACGTGGCGCCTGACCGTCACTCACAACTGGCGGATTGCGTTCAGAGTCGACCCGATCGAGGGAGAAATCCTGGACCTTGATTATGAGGACTACCATTGAAAGGAAATAGAGGCGTGATGCGGATGGCACGCCCGGCTCATCCCGGGCAATTCATCAGGATGGAAGTGATCGAGCCCCTCAAGCTGTCGGTCACTAAAGCGGCGCAGATCCTTGGCGTCACGCGACCGGCACTCTCTGCTTTGCTCAACTGCCGCGCAGCCCTCTCGCCCGAAATGGCTTTGCGGATCGAGAAGGCGTTCGGCCCGAAGATGGACACGCTGCTTCGAATGCAGACCGCCTGCGAGATTGCCGAGGCGCGCACCAGAGAGGCCGTGTCAATCCACGGAGTATTCTATTTGTGCTAAATGGCTTGACAGACCATCCACGAGATATAGAATACGTACATGAAAAGAGGGTTGGGAAAGCAGGAGGCGCAATTACTGGCTTATGTTCAGCTGCGCAAGCGCCGAACTTTGGCGACCGGAGAGCTGATGGGGCCGCTTCAATTGTCGCGCCTGCAGGAGCGTGAGCTGTTCCGGCGCATGGCCCGCGGTGGGGTGATCGTCCGGGTGCGCCCCGGGCTCTACCTCGTTCCCCCACAGCTGCCGCTCGGCGGCTCCTGGACCCCTGACGAAGTGCTGGCTCTCAACACGCTTATGGCGGATCGAAAGGGAACCTACCAGATATGCGGGCCTAACGCGTTCAACCGCTACGGCTTTGATGAGCAGGTGCCGACGCGGCTCTACGCCTACAACAACCGAATCTCCGGCGAGCGAACCATCGGAACCGTCGCACTGACCTTGATACGCGTCTCGGACAAACGGTTAGGTGCAACCGAGGTGGTCCGAACGGCCGACGAACAAGTTGCCGTTTATTCCTCAAGGGTCCGGACGCTGGTCGACGCAGTGTATGACTGGGCTCGTTTCAACAGTCTCCCTGGAGCTTTTTCGTGGATTCGAGGGGAGCTGGCTGCGAAGCGAGTCGCGGCATACGAACTCGTCCAAAAGACCCTGAGCTATGGCGATCTCGGGACGATGCGGCGGATAGGCGCCCTCTTGGAAGGAGAAGGCGCAGACGAAAAACTGTTGCACAAACTCGAACAGTCTCTGGGGACATCAAAAAGCCTGATCCCTTGGATTCCCCGTCGACCGAAACGAGGAAAGATCTCGAGACGCTGGGGTGTTGTTTTCAATGAACGGGCCTGAGAGGTTGGAGCGTGTTCGTCTTCACGACGATCCCGATCTGTTTCGGGAAGCCGTGCGCTTCACGGCGGCGGAGACGGGGTTCATTACTCGCCTGATTGAGAAAGACTACTTCTGCACCGTCCTCATACAGCAACTGGCGTCGTCGGAAAGCGCACTTGTGTTCAGGGGCGGTACATGTCTGGCCAAGGTCCATGCCGGTTTCTATCGGCTCAGCGAGGACCTCGACTACCTCATCTCGACACCGATTGCAGCGACCCGCGCGGAGAGAAGCCGCCGTGCCGGGGCATTGAAGCGCGTTATCGCAGCCATAGGAAACCAAGCAACCTGCTTCCGGATCATCAATCCGTTGTGCGGAGCCAACAACTCGATTCAGTACAACGCGGTCATCGGTTACACCTCCTTGCTCAGCCGTGACGAAGAAACGATTAAAATCGAGATCGGCCTCCGCGAGCCGCTGCTGAAACCCAAGATCGACGGCGTTGCGCGGACACTGTTGCTCGACCCCATTTCTGCAGGTTCGATGGTGTCCGCGGTTCGGGTGCCGGCTATCTCGCGGATCGAGGCGATGGCCGAGAAGTTCCGCGCGGCCCTGTCCCGACGCGAGGTGGCCATCCGCGATTTCTACGACATTGACTACGCGGCACGTCGATTGGGATTCGATCCTCTGGATGCCGAGCTGATCGAACTGGTCAAGAAAAAGCTTGCCGTGCCCGGGAACGAGCCGGTGGATGTCTCCGCGACCCGCCAGGCCGCCTTGCGGGTGCAGCTCGAGGCACGATTGAAGCCGGTGTTGCGCGCAACAGATTTCACGGCATTCGATCTCGAGCGCGCTTTCGCAATCGTCGCGCGTGTCGCCGGGAGAATCAACTCGTCGCCATGATTATCGACATAGGCTCGGACGAGCCCTGAGCCGGCGCCTCCGCGGCGATGTCGCCGCCGGCGATGGGCACCTGAGTCATGCCCTGGAGTTCCTCATCCGCTATCGCTCATTTCCTCCGGATGAGGCCTGGCCGGCGGCAAAGAGCGGGGCTGTCCCCTTGTTCTTGGAGGCCCGCGATTTCGGCCGGCCCTTCTCGTGCAGTCCTTGCCGGACTTCTTCCGCGTAGCGTTCGTGGTTGAGCCGCAGCAGCCGCGCAAGCACTTCCCGCCGCGCCGCCTCGCTGATCGTGAATCGGATGCCTTGCTTCGTTTCGTGGAAACCGTGGCCGAGGTCGAGATCGGTCCAGCCGTAGACTGCTGCAGACTGCTTATCCATTTCCAGTCCGCAGTTCACGCAGTTTTTCAGTATCGCTCTGCTATCTCGATTGCGGATTGTGGACGCGATTGTAGAGACGTGTCAGGCCCTCATGCCTTGGGCACGCATCACTGTCTTCGCGTGATCGTAATAGTCCTGCCCCGATTTGTCCACATTCGCAGCAACCGGTCCACGGAATCGGAAAGGTCTCTAAGGCAGTCAGACGGTGTGTATTTCATGCCTCGTTTCGCAATGTCGATGCAATATGGTGAGCCCACCGATGCGCTGGCATTGAAGCGATGCAAGAGCACCGTAATCGCAAAATCGGAGAATCTACTCTTCGCGACCAGTTTACGTCATATGAGAGAACACACAATCCGTTCGACATAGAGTTAAGGCGCAGTACTTTGTGGTTTCCGGAATTACGAGCACGCGGTCCATGCCGGCGATGGTGGCGTAAAGCTCGGGGCGCCAGCGCTCATAGATCCACCACCTTTCTCTCGCCGTTCGACTGTAGCTGTTCCTCTCCCTCTCGGGTCTAACCTTCTCCTC
Organism: uncultured Acidobacteriota bacterium; assembly: GCA_963773605.1. Taxonomy (GTDB): domain Bacteria; phylum Acidobacteriota; class UBA6911; order UBA6911; family UBA6911; genus CAVZBT01. Next base: position 6,517 of record CAVZBT010000008.1, on the reverse strand, counting down.
CACGATGGCCAGAGCAGTCCCGATAATCCGCGGCCACACTTTCCGGGTAATCCGCCGGGACAACGCCGGAGCGAGCCATTCCGTTTTGTGAGCATCGTCCGCTCGGGCCCAGGCTCCTTTGGCGTTGCGGTTCAAAGGCCAGTCGAAGAAGTTGATAACCCAACGGCTCGGGGACTGGTCTGGCCGCGAATTCAGATCCTCGCCGTTCAGGTAAGGGAAGAGAACGTCCTTGTTTCGGGCATTCCGATCGATGAGCCGCTATGACCATGACGGCGTCGCGCTGACGGTAGAATTCCTTCGTGTCGGTCCGCATCCCGCGCGCAAACCGCTGGTTGTCGAGCAGCTCGAGGAGGGCGGTGAAGCTTTCCGGGTAGCCGTTGTGGGGCGTCGCGCTCAGGAAGAGCTTGTGCTCGAAGTGAGGCGCCAGCAGCCGGATGGCTTCGGTGCGGAGCGAGTCGGTCGCGTAGTTACCCCGGCCCGAGGGGGCGCAGTTGTGGGCCTCGTCGAGGACGAGGATGTCGTACCGGCGCGGGTAAATGGATTCGGTTTCGGCCGGCAGGGTTTCGCGGAAGAGCCTCAGCGGGCGCTCGCGTTTGAGAAAATCGATGGAGGTGATCAGCCGGGGGAAGTGCGTCCAGGGATTGACGTGGATGCCGCGGCGCCGGCGAAGCTCCCGCATGAGGTCGCTGTCGACGATCCGGAAGTCGAGGCCGAACTTGTCGCGCATCTGGTCGCGCCACTGGAACTGGAGCGAGGCGGGGCAGACGATCAGGACGCGCCGGGCGCGGTGCCGGATGATGAGTTCGAGGGCGGTCATCCCGGCTTCGATGGTCTTGCCGAGACCGACGTCGTCTGCGATGAGCAGGTTGACCCGGGGCATTTGAATCGCCCGGACCACGGGATCGAGCTGGTAATCCTCGATGTCGATGCCCGAACGAAAGGGGGACTGGATCGAGCGCAGGTCCGCGGTCGAAGCGGCGCCCCAGCGTACCGCGTCAAGGAAGGCGTCGAGGCGGTGAGGGGGATCGAATCCGGTGGGTTCCGGCAGCGCGACCTTTTCGATGATCGCCACGCCGGGCTCCAGCTCCCAGATGACCTGCAGCTCCTCCCCCAGCGCGTCGTCTTCCACCGAGGTGAGGCTGACGAGGTGCTGCCCGTGGCCGTTCACAGGATGCAACCCGCTCGCCGGCAGCGAGCTCTTGACCACATCGGTCACCACCCACTGCCGCCCCCGCACCTCGACCAGTTGGCCTTGTTCGGGTGGAGCGGTGAGTGTGGCGGCGGCCCCGTTCATAGATCAAAGGCTCCAGGAAGCTGCCAGCGCTCGCGGGGTAAGCGGCGCAAGGCGCGGCGTTGCATCGGAATCGACGGTGCGAGGCGTCCAATATAAACCAACTTTGCCGCCATTCCCCTTATTTCCGGCCCGAGCAGCGTTCCGGGACATCGTTGGTTGGGACTTCGAGCTACTGGGGATCGCTGCCGTCAGGCCTCTCCAGGTCACTCCCGTGCCAGGCCGAGCGTCAGCCATCTTCCGGGCATGTCGACGCCCCTGATTTCCTGGTAGCTGCTGCCGAGCATGTTCGTGACTCCCACGCTGGCAACGAATTTGTGGAGTCTCTTCTCCAGGCGTGCGTCCAGAAGCAGATAGCTCCGGCCATCCGCACGGCGGCGGAAACGCAGGGTCGGGCTGTACGTCACTCCGTGGGGGAAGCGGATGGCGCCGAAAGCAGTCACGGCATGACGGGCATAGTCCAGCGCATATTTGGAAATGTAGTCGATCGGACCGGTGGCGCCGGCCAGACAGGTGTATCGAATCGCGACACTCGACTCGGACGGGAAATGGCGCTCGAGGCCGACCTCCAATCCGTTCGTGCGCAGCCGCCCGATGTTGAACGTGCGCCACTTTTCGGAGGGGGTGTGGCGGATCCAGTCGATAACGTCCCGCTGGCGCCGGGAGAACAAAACCAGAGATCCGAGCCAGTTTCCGGCAAGTACAAGATCGCCGCCGGTCTCCGCCGACCAGGAAGTCTCCGGTCTGACCGACAGGCTACCTTCATTGTTCGGATCGCGGTAGTAGAGCTCCGTGAATGTCGGAATCCTGAAAGCGCGCGCGACGGCAGAGCGGAGCCGGAAGCGCGGCCGCACCCACCAGCTTGCGCTCAACGAAGGGCTTACGGCCGAGCCGAAGCTCGAATAGTAATCCCAACGAAGACCGCCGTAGATCACCGCCGATTTCCGGGGCGCATACTTCATCTCGCCGAAAATGCTCAGCCGGCCATAGCCGTGGTTGCCGAGATTGCGGGAAGCAATGGCATCCGCCCCCGCCGTTCCCCCGTAGCTGAGCAGGAAGCGCTCTCCGCGGGACCACTGCGATTTCAGGAGTATCCCTGCCGAATGCGTGCGATGACGGCTCTCGAAAAGTCCCGGTGTGCGGATGTCGTAGAGGAAACGGTCCCCATGGGTTCGATAGTAGGCCTGCAGCGCTCCCCTGGAGTCCGGCCTCGTCCCGAGCGGCCGTTCGTAGGCGACCAGGGTCTGATTCGTCCACTCCCGCGAAGGCGATGGACCATAGAACCCGTCGGCGCCGAACTCCTTGTTCAGATGAGACACCGACAGTGATGAACCTGCTCCCGATGCCGTGCGCGAACGGATCAGGATGCTGCGAAAGTCGCGGTCGTAGCGGAAGCCCGATGATCGATCGGCCGAAGCGCTCAGCGACTGCTCGAGGCTCCCCTTCCTCAGACTGACCCCGGCAGATCCGGACAGATAGCCGAAATCCCCTGCGGAGACCGAACCGTATGCGCCCTGTCTGTGGCGCCGGGTGATGATATTGACGATGCCGCCCAGAGCGTCGGCGCCGTAGAGCGCCGAACCGGATCCGGACAGGACTTCGATCCGCTCCACATCCTGAATCGGCACCGGGAGGTCGGCATTGTGATGAGCCGTCTGCGAGTCGTTGATCCGTACTCCGTCCACCAGGATCAATGCCTGGGAAAACGAAGCGCCGCGAATCGAAATATCCGCCTGCATGCCGTTCGGCCCGCGAGACATTACGTCCACCGAAGCGGCATAGGCGAGAACGTCTGCGAGGGAACGGACCGGCATTCGGGCGATGTCTTCCCGTGTCAGAACGGTCACAGTGCGCGACAGATTGTCGAAAGGCACGGGATAGGTGTTTGCCGTGACCACCACGCTCTCATCCGGCAGTTGTCGGGCATGCGCCGCTGTGGAGAACCCAGGCAAAAGTGAAAGCGCCGCCAGGCAGCAGCATATCCTCATGCCGGCCAATCGAAACCTCCCGGACCTGCTGGAAGCGATCGCCGGCAGTTCCGCAAGCCGACGGCAGGGCCCTGAATCACCGGCACGGCGGATCCGATCCGGGGTCTCCTTCATGCCAATTCCTCCTTCGGGTCCGGCTTCTGACGGGTAATCAGGCCGACCGAGGTAACCGTCGGGCCGAGGGCAGTCGAGCAGGTCAACCCGGAGCGAATTATGGTTGTGCGGGAAGCGATCTGCAAATTGAGATTTCGTGACCAGGCCGGGGCAGGACGATATGCGGGCATACTGCGCGCGGCAGCGGAGTAGTGTGCCGGCAGACCTGATCTGGGACGAGATTGAACGGATCATGGATCTGTGGTCCGGGGCGCCGCTCATGCCCTTGACGGGGTATATGCCCGGTCGGCTCTTGGGCGGCGAGGCCCACCCGGCCCGTCATGTTCTCAGCGAAACGATGGTGGCGCCGCGGTCGGCGGTGTCGTGGAACGCGAGCACGTCGGGATGCTTTCGCAGAATAGCGTGGACGATCTCGCGCTGGACGCCGATCCCGCGGCCGTGGACGATCCGCACGAGCGGAAGGCGCCGTTGCACCGCCTGGAACAGATACTCCTCCACCACCCCGGGCACGTCCCGGGGGCTGAACGTGTGCAGGTCGATCCAGTCTTCGATCGGCACCTCGAAGGGCGTGGACATAGGTCAGCGGCGGGCGGCGCGGGCCGCCGTTCTCCTCGCGGGCGCCAGCTGGGCGGAGAGTGCGTCGACGGCGCGGGCCGCTCCGGGGACGTTCTGCTGAAGGGCGATGCGCGCGTGCGTCAGGGCGAGCCCGTATAGCTTCATGCGCCAGTAGTTCATCGCGAGGTCGTAGTGGGCGGCGCCCCAGTCGGGCTTCAGCCGAACCGCGCTCCGGAGGGGCTCGGCGGCCAGCGCATAGTCGCGCGCGAGATAGAGCGCAAAGCCGAGATCGTGCTGCCGCGCCGCGTCGTCGGGGGACAGGTCGCGGGCGCGACGGTAATTCGCCACAGCGGCGCCGGTCTCGCCGCGGCAGCGGTGCAGGAAACCGAGATTGGCATAGACCCAGCCGTCCTGCCCGAACCGTTGCAGAGAACCTTCAAACAGTCGGATCGCCCGCGTGTAGTTGCCGCGTTTCATGAGGGAAAACGCCAGCCCGTCCAGGGTGCTCTTGTTCCCCGTGCCGTCTTTGTCGAGCATCTCCAGCTGTTGTGCCGCGGACCGGAAATCCCCCGCGGCCATCTTGATGTAAGCCAGCTGTTCGCGGCAGTCGCGGTCGGCACCGAAGCGGGCCAGGCACGAGCGGCAGGCCTGCTCCGCGGCCCGCGCATCCCCGGCGCGCCCGTACGCCTCTATGCAGGCTGTGCCACACCTCGAGGCGGCGCGGGTGACTTGCGCTCAGCCCGGCCAGCACCGCGACGGCGTCTGCCGTTCTGCCCCTGGCCAGCATGTAGCGCGCCGTGGCGAGGAGAGCGTCGGGCTGCGCGGGGTCGATCCGGACGGCCGCAGCGTACGCCTCTTGGGCGGCGCGTTCGTTGCCGCCGGATGCCTGCACGTATCCGAGGAAAGACAGGAGGTCCGGATCGTCCGGGAGTTCCCGGACGGCGCGGAGCATAACGGCCGCGGCCTCCCGCGCGCGCCCTTGTTCCACGTAGGCCGCGGCAATCCCGGCGAGAACGTCGGGGTCGGCGATGCCGCGGTCCACCGCGCGCTGCAACGCGGCCAGAGACTCGGACGCCTTCCCCTGTGCGCGCAGCGTCAGGGCCAGCCCGAGTTGCGCCGTGCCGTTTTCAGGGTCGGTTTCGATCGCCATCAGGTAGGCCCGGCGCGCCTCATCCAGGGCGCCTTCCCGTTGCAGTATGCCGGCCGATTCGGTCCAGGCCTTCGACAGCATCGGATTCAGGGCGGTGCTCTCGTTCAGCAGCCGCCTGGCGCCGGCCGCGTCCCCCGCGGCAAGGGCCCGCATGGCCCGTCCGTAGGCGATCTCGGCGGCGCGCGTCCGCGATGCCTCCTGCCGCTCGGCCTCCGCCTCCTCCGGTTTCCCCGAGCCTGTCGAGTGCCGCGGCTTTCTCCTCATGCAGCAGGGGATGGTCGCGGTCGGCGGCCAGCCCCAGGTCGGCCCAGCGCAGCGCACCCGCATGATCTTTCTCGATCCGGAAAATCTCGACGACGTTGAGATAGTAGCGGGGATTGCCGGGGTTCGAGTTCGACCGCGCGCCGGTAGGCGCGGAGCGCCCCGGGCGCGTCCCCTCCGGCCTGCTGCAGATGCCGAGCAGTCCCTGGAACTCCGGGGCCATGGGGAAGCGCTCGGAGGCGTCGCGCGCTTCGCGCAGGGCCTCGGCGTCGTCCCCGGCGAGGAAGAGGACTCGATCCAGTGCAGCCGCGCCTTCCGGCCGACGGCCTCGTCCGGGAGCGCCTGCGCGAACTCGCGCGCGGCGGCCCGCGGCTTCCCTTTGCGCGCCAGGACCAGGCCGAGCCCGAACCGCGCCGTGCCGTTGCCCGGTTCTGCCGCAAGGACGGCGTCGAACGCCGCCTCCGCCTCGTCGAGACCGGCGCGTTGGAGCAGGACCAGCCCCAGGAGCGAGCGGGCGAAAACATGATCGGGATACCGCTGCAGGAGAGCTCGGAGGGCCTGTTCCGCCTCGGCGGGCCGGGAGGCGTTGATCAGCGATATGCCCCGCCGCAGCATGTCTTGCGGCTCCTGCGCCGGCGCGGGCCCGGACAAGAGTAACGCCAGCGACAGAGCGATGGTCTTCAAGGCCCATCCCCTCAGGGCGATGTCCACGGACCGGCGGCGCCCCGACCGGAATCACACGCGCAGGACGAGGTCGAGGGAAACGTCCAGGGATGGGGCGCTGTGCGTGATCCATCCCATCGACAGCAGGTTCACCCCGGTGGACGCGACTGCGGCGGCGGTGGAGGGCGTGATCCCCCCGGGAGGCCTCCGTCAGCACCTTCCCGCGCGCCAGGGCGGCCGCCCGCGCCAGGGTGTCGAGGTCGATGTTGTCCAGCAGCACCGCGTCCACGCCAAGATGGAGGGCTTCCTCGAGCTCTTCGATCGTGTCCACCTCGACCTGGATCTTGACCATGTGCCCCTAACGTGCGCCGGACGCGGCGGACGGCTTCGAGTGCATGCCGCCGGCGATCAGGCGGTGGTTGTCCTTGACCAGGACGCCGTCGTCCAGCCCGAACCTGTGATTCGCGCCGCCTCCCGCACGCACCGCGTATTTCT
>CAVZBT010000007.1:0-236654 GCA_963773605.1 uncultured Acidobacteriota bacterium | reverse complement strand
TGCGTTCGGTTTCTTGGCTAACAACAATGGCATCCAAATCTTGGTTAATGATGGTTAAGCCAAAGGAGTCATCCAGCGGTAAAATCTCCGCACGGTCCGCTAAGTCCTGTGTGGCAATATAAGCAAGAACATCCTGTTTGTGGTCTTTAACGATGCGGTTCGATGCTGCTTCCCCATCTTAGCTACAAAGGCATCGGAAGTCAAGCCTACAACGACTTTTTGTCCAACCACAAAAGCCTTACAGATTAGAGCCACGTGACCTTTGTGGAGTTGGTCAAAGGTTCCTCCGACTGCGACTTTCTTGAATTTCTTCATAAGAGCCTTGCGCCTTGAAAATCGATTTTGCTCACTATCACTTGTTGTGGGGGCAAGGTTTGCTTAAAAGCTTCTGCTACCGACTCAGCGTTTTCTTCGAGCACCAGGGCGTGGACTGCTTCGCCAATCATATTTTGGGCGGCGCCGACTGCGCCTGCCTTTATTGCTGCAGTAACAAGTTGGCAAATGTTGTCTGTAGCGAAGCCTGCTTTCTGCGCGAAATCCCAGCAGCAGTCCATAAAGTTTTCCAAGCTGGGTTCTGCAAGTATGGAGTCTAGGGTCTTTTTTTGCCGATTATTGTTGATTGCCTTTTTCTTTTCGGGGGAAGAAAGTATGGTCTTGGGGATTTTTGATTGTAAAAATCCAACCACTATGCGGTAATCCGAAGTAATGGGTATGCGGTCGATTTGGCAGATACCTGGAGCGCCTGCTTCCACGACCAGCACGCATCCGCCGCTAAAAGACAAAGAGCTTACCGTACCCAAGCCAGTTTGACATTGAATCTCGACAATATGAGCTATTTTACCAATCTGATTGTACGTTAAAGGCAACCCCAAAGCTTCTTTGACTGCTAAGCCCGCGGTTAACGCGCCACCTGCGCTGGTACCAAACCCCATTCCAATAGGAACCTCAATTTGATGTTCCACTGTAACTTCATACTTTGCGTCGATTTTTGCCAGAAGCGCTTCAACCGCTTTTTTGGTGGTTTTTGCGTCCGCAACAGGCTTACAATTTATGAAGACTGCAACGTGGTTTTTTTGGTCTTCGTTGACGGTCACCTTTGTTTTGACGCCTTTTTGAAGACCAAAACCTCCGCCGATGGCGCCCATCTTTCCAGGTTAGAGATGGGCACGCCTCTTTCTGTATCGTGAATTTGAAAAAAGCTTGAGATAGCAGCTGGTGCAAATGCTTTGGCGGTTTTACTCACTTTGGTTCACTTGGCGTTCCTGTCGTCTTAGTGAGGGAAATGCTCGGTGGGCTGCTTTTATAATTGGCGGTCCAAGGAGCAAGACAAAGGGCACTTCTGTGGCAAATGTCCACACAAACAGGGGTAAGGTGATTGTGGCGGCAAGGGGTGCAGTGAAGTAGGTGAGGAAGTAGGGGCTGACAAGCACAACTGTTACTGATAGCAGGGCGGCGCCTAAGAGTTGTCCTACGACGGCGCCTATGGCGTAACTTCGCCATTCTTTGTATTTTACAGTAACAATTGCGATGATAACTATGCTAAGTAGGATTGTTGAACCGAATGTAAGCAAGAAGGCTTCGGTTGATAGACCTGTGAAAGCCACGAAATCAGGGAGGAACATTAAAGTTGGAACTAATAGGGCAATTGCAGCTATTATTAGGCCTGCGAGTGTTTTTTTGAGGCTAATTTGTCTAAGGGCTATGTAGCCGATTAAGAAGACAACGCATGCCTTCTCCTGAAACGTTTCGAAGGCTGAGATTTCGCCCGAACTGCCACATCGGTGAGGCACCCCTTATGAAAATCGTTGCGTGCGTAAAATACGTCCCGGACACCGCGATCAAGGTGAAGATCGCGGGCGACGGCAAAGGCGTGGACGTTGCGGACGTCACTTTTGTCGTCAACCCCTATGACGAATTCGCGGTCGAAGAGGCTCTCAAGATCAAGGAGAAGGTTGGCGGGGAAGTGATTGCGCTCGCTGCCGGCAGCGAGAAGGCTACCGCCGGGCTGCGCAACTGCCTGGCCGTAGGGGCGGATTCGGCGATCCTCATCCAGGACAACAGCCTGGAAACGGCCGATTCATTCGCGGTCGGCTCAGTCCTGGCGAAAGTGTGCCGGGACCTGAAGCCGGATCTTATTCTTTTCGGCAAGCACGCCATCGGAGTGGACAACGGCCAGGTCCCCTCGGTGGTCGCCGAGCTTCTGGACCTGCCCCAGGCGTCGGTCGTCGTAAAACTCGAGGTGCAGGGTGGACGATTCCGTGCGGAGCGCGAGATCGAGGGGGCGCGCGAGATTGTCGAAGGCTCCCTGCCCGCCGTCATCACCGCACAGAAGGGACTCAATACCCCGCGCTATGCCGCGCTCAAGGGGATCATGGCGGCCAAGAAGAAGCAGATCGAGATGCGCAAACTGGAGTCGCTCGGCCTGTCGGTCGACGACCTGCAGCCGCGCCTCACGGTCCAGCAGACCACGCTGCCGCCGCCCAGGCCGCCCGGCAGGATCCTCGCGGGGGACGCGGCCACGGTCGTGCCGGAGCTCATCCGGCTGCTGCACGAAGAAGCGAAGATCATCTAATGAACGGGCTTCGCACCTGGAGTGCGGTTCCTCGGCACCGCTCTTTCCGCGTTTGCTCTGGACCGGCAGGCGTTCGCCTCAGCGCGCCTGAGCCGCGGCACTCCGTACCCGGGATCGGTGAGGTTCTTGAATTTTTCAGGCTTCGCAGGCTCGCAGGATATCTAACCGGACGTGTCATGCTGGGACGCACAGCGGGCGAGGAGGAGTGATGGCGCAGGGAGTATTGGTTTTCATTGAAGAACGGCAAGGGGCCGTAAAGAAGTCCTCTCTCGAAGCGCTCGCTGCGGCGCGCAGGCTTGCCGACGGGCTCGGCGAAAGCGTCACGGCCGTGTGCATCGGACCGGGCGATTTTCCGCCCGCGCTTGTGCAACATGGCGCCGATGTCGTCGTGCGCGCCCAACACGAGTTGCTGGGTGCCTATTCCGCCGAGGGATTCACGGCGGCGCTCGCCCAGATGTCCAGCCAGAAGCAACCCCGTGCGATCCTCGGTTCGGCGACCTCGATGGGACGCGATTTTCTGCCCAGGGTGGCCGCGCGGCTACGGGTCGGTCTGGCGCAGGACTGCACGGAAGCCGTCATGGTCGACGGCCAACTCGAGTGTGTTCGCCCCATTTACGCCGGCAAGGCCTTCGCCCGCGTGCGCCTGACGTTGTCTCCGGCGATGGCGACGCTGCGCCCGAACGTTTTCGCCACCAACGCCCAGGACCTGGCACGCTCCGCTGCGACCGAGACGTTTACCCCGGACATAGCGCCGGGCGCGGTCCGGGCGAAGGTCGTCGGGGTGCAGGGTTCCGCCGGCGAGAAGGTGGAACTGACGGAAGCGGGCATTGTCGTGTCCGGCGGCCGCGGGTTGAAGGGCCCGGAGAACTTCCCGATGATCCAGGCCCTGGCCGATGCGCTCGGCGGCGCCATGGGCGCTTCCCGAGCGGCGGTCGATGCGGGCTGGATCGACCACCAGCATCAGGTCGGGCAGACGGGCAAGACCGTTTCCCCGACCCTCTACATCGCCTGCGGGATCAGCGGGGCGATCCAGCACCTTGCGGGGATGTCCTCTTCGAAGTACATCGTAGCCATCAACAAGGATCCGGAAGCTCCGATTTTCAAAGTGGCCGACTACGGCATCGTCGGAGACCTTTTCACGATCGTTCCCGCCCTCACCGAACAGGTGAAGAAGCTGAAATCATCGTGACGCCGCCGCACGACCACTAGGAGCCCGCGGCCGCGGCTGCGGGCCAAACTTCTCCTGCCCTTCAGATAGAGGCTCCCCCCGCTCCCCCTTTTCGCCCGGCAGGTCCTCCTGCCGACAAGTCTATAGTTGTGCTATGCTTATTCACTCTATGGGGCATATGTAGACATGCCGAAAGTCGCCACCCTCGCCAAGCGAGAACGGCCCCCCAAAAGCAGAGTCGGAAAACTCTTCGAGAATATCCGCGCGGGTCTGCACTGGCTCGATCTCGTCGTCGGGTTCGGTGCGGCCCTGGTCATTTCCGGTCTCCTCGTCGGATTTCGCTATCAGTCCATCCCCGATCTGAAAGTCGGCGCCATCGCGAACCAGGATGTGCGTGCTCTCCAGGACGTCACTTACATCGACCGGGGCGCGACCGAGCAACGAAAACAGGCGGTGCGCGCGGGGATCCCGGCGATATACGAGCTCGATTCCGAGACGATCGCGCGCCGCGAGGCGGAAATCGCCCGGGCGTTCTCCTCCGCCCGGGACCTGCTTGCGCGCAAGAATGTCCCGGCGAAAGGGCAGTTGCGCGGGATTGAACAGGAGCAGGTGCTGCAGGAGCTGGAACGTGACGTCGGCGGCACATTTCCCGCAAGTATTCTGCCCGTCCTCCTGCGTCAGCGCTTCAACCCGGAGCTCGAAGGTCAGGTCCTGAAGGTTCTGGATACGGTCATGCGTGCCGGCATCGTCAACGACCGCAGCCAGTTCATCAAAGACCAGCGCACCGGCATCACGTTGCGCGACAACATCACCCCGCTCGGCCGCCCTGTAACCGAAGCGTACATGGTGCGCGATCTCGCGGGCGCGCGGGACTTCCTGCGCCAGTTCCACCTCGAGTTCTCCGCGCTGCCGGCCCAGGACCGGGCCGCGCTCATCCAGTTCATGGAAGGGGCGCTCGTCTCAACGCTCACGTACCGAGAGCGCGACACGGTTGCGCGGCGCGAGTCGGCCGCGGCCCAGGTGCTGCCGGTGGAGGTTCAGATCCGCCAGGGGCAGGCCATCGTCCGAACGGGCGAGGAGGTGAGCGAGAGCACGGTGACCCAGCTGGAGGCGCTCCGCAACCTGCAGCGGCCCCGGTCCCTGGTCCGGCAGTCGCTCGGTTTCCTGTTCTTCGCCCTGGTATTCATCTACTCAGTCTGGCGCTATTTCGTCTTCTACCAGACGCGCCACCGCAAGATCCGGGGCCACACGGTCCTGATCATCCTGATTATCGTGGGCGTGCTCGGCGTCACCCGCATCCTGACTGCCCTGGCCGACATTCTCAGCGATCGCATTTCCATCGACCTCTTCCGCGATCCGTTCAACCTCTATTATGCGATCCCCTTCGCGTTCGGGACGGTGCTCGTGACGCTGCTGGTCGACACCAACCTCGGCGTGATGAGTTCCGTCATCATTGCGGCGTTGGTCGGCCTTTTCTACGGGGACATTCACCTCGCCTGCTACACGCTGGTCGGCAGTTTCGTGGGCATCTACAGCATAAGGCAATACAAGGACCGGGCTGCCATCCTGAAGGCCGGCCTCACGATCGGGCTCATGAACTGGGTAGCCTTGATCGGGATCGATCTCTTGCGGCTGGGGCCGTTCCAGCTGTCCGAGGTCCCCGGGAAGCTGGGCGTCGCGCTCGTCAGCGGCATGCTCACCTCGACCCTGGCGTCCATGCTTCTGCCGATCCTCGAGTCGGTCTTCAAGGTGACGACGGATGTCCGTCTGCTCGAGTTGTCGAACATGAACTCCCCGGTGTTGCGCCGCCTCTCGGTCGAGGCGCCCGGGACTTACCACCACAGCCTCATGGTCGGAACCCTCGGGGAGGCTGCGGCGGAGGCAATCGGGGCCAACCCGCTGCTTGCCCGCGTTGGGGCGTATTACCACGATATCGGCAAGATGCTCAAGCCCGAGTACTTCGTGGAAAACCAGGTCTTCGGCCTTAACAAACACGAGACCCTCTCGCCGTCCATGAGCTGTCTCATCATCGCGAGCCACGTGAAGGACGGCCTGGAGCTGGCCAGGGAAATCGGGTTGGCGCAGCAGATCCGCGACATGATCCCGCAGCACCACGGCACCAGGATCATGACCTACTTCTACCAGAAGGCGAAAGACTACCCTCGACCAGAAGAACCAGGAAGTGGAGGAGGGAGACTTTCGTTATCCCGGCCCCAAGCCTCAGAGCAAGGAGTCCGCTATCATCATGATGGCGGACTCGGTCGAAGCCGCGTCCCGCACCCTTTCCAATCCCACGCCGGCGCAGATTCAGGGTATGATCAACCGGTTGGTGGACGCCATCGTGGCCGACGACCAGTTCGACGAGTGCGACATCACTCTCCGCGACATCCGCCTGGTCAAAGAGAGTTTCTTCAAAATCCTGTCCGGCATCTATCACCGCCGTATCGATTACCCCGGGTATGACTTCAGCGAGAGCGGTATCGAGTCCGAAAAGGTCGCCCTTCAGAATTCAGGTCCAAGACCGGCAAAAGCGATTTAAAATTAGTACGCGAGCGGTGGCCGCCTTCTGCGCCGCCATACTCGACACCCTCGAGCGGCCAGGGCACGCCCTGTCGGTCGCATTTGTGGGTCCCTCCCGCATGCGGGTACTCAACCGCCGGTACCGCGGTCGGGATTACACCACCGACGTGCTCAGTTTCGGGTACGGCGATGAATCTGTCGACGGCGCGCCGTTGCTCGGGGATCTCGTTCTGGCCCCCGAGGTCGCCGAAATGCACGCGCGCCGCTGGAGGACTACCCTGGAACGCGAAATCCGCAAGCTGCTGGTTCACGGGGTGCTGCACTTGCTCGGGTACGACCACGAGACTGACGACGGCGTCATGGTGCGGTTGCAGCGGGCGGTGCTGCGCCGCAAACCGGTCCTGGCCTCTCGACCGCTCCTCACCCGAAGGCGGACCGCATGAGCTACATGTATCTTGAGCTGGCCGTTATCGCCATCTGCCTCGGGTTCTTGTTCTTCCTTTCGCTGGTGGAATCGGCGATCACCCAGGCCAGCCCGCTTGCGCTCCGCATGATCCTCGAGCGCGAGGAGGAGCCCGTGCCGCCGCTCCTCGATCTCGTGCTCGACGATGAGCTCCAGATCCTGGTGCCGCTCCACTTCGGAACCCAGGCCTGCCTCATCACGATCGCAATACTGACGACTCACCTGAGCCTGCAGCAGTGGCAAGCGATGGGAGTCGCCTACTCGTTCGGCGTCATGCTCTTGATCTCGCTCCTCTTCCGACAGCTGCTCCCGCGGCTGTTGGTCCAGAACGCACCCGAGGCCAAGGTCCCCGTGCTGTTGCGCATGTTCCGGCCGACTTATCAATTGCTCCGATCCTTTGCGCTGCCGCTGTCGAGCCTGCTCAAGTTCACCCGGCGGCTTCACGACGATGCCGCCAAAGCCGAAGAGACCCCAAGCGCCGAGACTACCGGACAGGAGATCCAGGCCTATCTCGAGATCGGGGAAGATGAGGGCATTATCGAAAGGGAAGACAGCGAGCTGATCCAATCCGTGGTCGAATTCGGCGACACCCTGGCGCGCGAGGTCATGACGCCGCGCACAAAGATCGTTGCCTGCGAGGAGAGCGCCAGCATCGCGCAGCTTCGTGAGATCATGGTACAGAACCGCCACTCCCGCATCCCGATCTACCGGGGCGACATGGACCACATCGTCGGGATCGGTTATATCCGCCAGCTGCTGGCGCACTACGAACCGGGTAAGGAGAACGAACCCATCACCCGGCTGGTGCACCCGGCTTATTTTGTTCCCGAGACAAAACCGGTTTCGACCCTGCTGAAGGAAATGCAGGAGCGCGGCGACCACATCGCGATCGTGATAGACGAGTTCGGCGGCGTGTCGGGGCTGGTCACGATGGAGGACCTCCTGGAGGAGATTGTCGGCGACATCAGGGACGAGGACCAGGCGAAGGTCAGCGAAATCGTAGAGGAAACGGCCGGGCAGTATGTGCTGCGGGGCAGTACCGAGCTCTATCGCCTGGAGGAACTGCTGGGGAAGAAGTTCGACGGCCCGGACTGCTCGACCGTCGCGGGCCTCATCGTGTCGTACCTCGGGCGTGTGCCGGCGCCGGGAGAGGAGTTCGACATCGACGGGATGCGGATCCGCATCCTGGACGCGGACCGCAAACGCGTGCACCGGGTGCGCATCCACTACACCGCGGCTACCGCGCAGCCTGCCCCCGAATCGTAGGGAAAGCCGGGCTGCCCACCGCCGCTATGGTGCGGATGGCAGCGGCTTGATCGGTATTTTCAAGATCCTGCTCCCCGGGAGCTGCGCGATGACGGCTGCGTGCGCCCGGTCATAGCTGAACCGCGCCGGGAATGCCTTCTCGAAGAATTCCAGCGGCAGATAGTAGTCGTTCTCGCGGGCGACGGGCTGCGTCGACAACGGAGTCTGCCGGTTGTCGACCACCGCGGTCTTGCCATCGAGCAGCATCGAAATCTTCTTTTCGACGATGATTCCGACATGGCGCCCGCTGGGGCTGATGTTCACGACATAGCCGGCGTCGAGCGTGAATTTTTTCAGGGGCAGGCACGGCTTGCCCTGCACCAGGTAGCCGACCAGGACGGCGGCCCCCGTTCCGGGCTTGCCGAGCGCCGCTCCCTTCGGACCTACCCGTGCCGCAGGTGCGGGTCCGGCCTGTCCGGCTGCCAACAGCAACGCCAGTATATGGATCACGTCAATCCCTCTCCGGTGAACAGGACTTTCCGTTACGGAAAGCGTTGAGCCACGGAAAACAGGACTTCAAGAATTCCGCGGTTTCCGCGTCGTCCGCGGCAAGCAGTCGCAGGTGTCGTTACGGAACGACCGAAAGCGATAACCCGTCACGGGAAGCGCTGAAGTCTGTGATAGGCTCTGAATCTTATCACTACGTGGAGCCCGACTGCCATGGCTGATGCCCGGGATCGGCGATTCATGAAAGAGGCTTTGCGGTTGGCGCTGCGGGGGCTCGGTTGCGCGAGCCCGAACCCGAGTGTCGGGTGCGTCATCGTTGCGGGAGACAAGATAGTCGGCCGCGGGTGGCACGACTACGGCAAGTTGCATCATGCGGAGGTCGTCGCCCTTCAGAATGCCGGCGAGCGCTCCCGGGGGGCCACGGTCTATCTCACCCTGGAACCCTGCTCGCACCACGGCCGAACCCCCCCCTGCGCCGAACTGATGGTCCGACGCGGCATCCGCCGGGCGGTCATTGCCATGATCGATCCCAACCCGCGGGTGGAGGGACGCGGCGCCGAGTTCCTGCGCAGCAGCGGGATCGTGACCGACGTGGGGCTCATGGCCGGGGAGGCAGCGGAACTCATCGAGGCGTTCGCCTGCCACGTGACCTCGAGGCGCCCGCTCGTCGTAAGCAAGGTGGGGATGTCGTTGGACGGGCGCATCGCCGCACCGCAAGGCAACGAGCGCCATCTCACGTCGCCGGAAGCCGGTGATTTCACGCAAGACCTCCGGCTGCGGGCGGACGCCGTGCTCGTGGGGGTGGGGACTGTCCTGGCAGACGACCCAGAGTTGATCTATCGCGGGACACAGAAGAGGAGGCGGCCCTTGGCCCGGGTCGTTCTCGACACGGACCTCAGGATATCGCCGGGTGCCCGGTTATTCCGCACCCCGGCTGCTCCGGTGCTCATTTTTTGCGGTTCGGGTGCATCCCCGCAAAAGCGGTCCGAACTCGAGCGTCGGGGCGCGGAGGTGATTCCATGGACGGGCGGGGAGCTGCGACGGCCGGATGTCGGCTTTGTGTTGCAGGAACTGGGCCGCCGCGAGTTCCTCGGGGTGCTCGTGGAAGGCGGCAGCGAAACCCATTGGGCGTTCTTGTCCCGGGGTTTCGTCGACAAGTTCTATTTCATCCTTGCTCCGCTGGTGCTCGGCGGCACGGCGATTCCTGCCGTGGGAGGACAGGGGTACCCAACGATTCCCGACGCTCCTCGATTCAGGATCCGGCGCGCTTTCCCGGCCGGGCCCGACGTGGTCGTGGAGGCGTTCCCCTCATACTCTAAGTCTATCTTGTCTCCGTGGCGCGAATGAACTTCTCCATCTCGCGGGCGATGCTCCCGGATCCCATCAGTGCCGAGATGGCGGCCACGCTGTGAGCTCCGCAGTCGAGGACTTCCCGCAACTGTTCCAGCCCGATGCCGCCGATGGCCACCACCGGCTTGTCCACGATGGCACAGGCGCGACGCAGCGAGCGCAGTCCTGTGACGGGGTTGGCCCCCGGCTTGGTCGAGCTCCCATATACGGGGCCGAAGCCGATGTACTGCACCGGCAGCGGAGCCGCCGCGCGAGCCTGTGCGACGGAGTGTGTCGAGTAGCCGATCACGCGGGCAGCGCCGAGCAGTCTGCGGGCTGCCGCCGGCGGCAGATCGTCCTGCCCGAGGTGAACGCCGTCGGCTCCGCTGCAGAGCGCCAGGTCGCAGCGATCGTTGATCAGCAGAAGCACCCGGCGCTCACGGGCGAACTCGACGCACCGTCTCAGGTCCGGAAGCAAGTCGCGGGCGGGAGTGTCCTTATCGCGGATCTGGACGAGGGTTGCTCCGCCGCGCACGAGCTCCTTCAGGATCGAAAGGTGCGTGCGTGCGTGCGCGATGCGCTTGTCCGTGATCGGATAGACTCTCGGCAGCGAAAACGGCATGGGCAGGGACTCCCCGGTCCTGCTAGCGGCGGGAACGGAGTTGGTCCAGATAGCGCGTGTTGAAGCACCCTTCCTGGAACCCCGTGCTCGCGAGGATGCGCTGGTGCAGCGGGATCGTGCACTTGACGCCCTCGACGACCATCATCCCAAGGGCCCGCTGCATGCGGCTGATCGCTTCCTTGCGCGTGCCGGCATAGCTGATCACCTTCGCGATGAGCGAGTCGTAGTACGGCGACACGTCGCCCTCGCTGTAGGCGGCCGTATCGACGCGGATCCCGAAGCCGCTCGGCGGGTAAAAGGTGGTGAGCTTGCCCGGGGATGGGAGAAAGGTGTCGGGGCACTCGGCATTGATCCGGCACTCGATGGCCGAACCGCGGAACGCGATCTTGTCCTGCGTGAGTTCCAGTTTCTGCCGGGCGGCTATCCGGATCTGTTCCTTGACCAGGTCGATGCAGGTAACCATTTCGGTGACCGGGTGCTCGACCTGGATCCGGGTGTTCATCTCCATGAAGTAGTATTTCCCCTGGTCGTCGAAGATGAACTCCATCGTCCCGGCATTCGCGTAATTCACCATCCGGGCTGCGTTTACGACGAGCGCGCCCACTTCTGCGCGGACCTCCGGCTTGATGTATGGTGACGGCGACTCCTCGATCAGCTTCTGGTACCGGCGCTGGATCGAACACTCTCTTTCGCCGAGGTGCACGACGTTGCCGAAGTGGTCGGCCAGAATCTGGAACTCGATGTGGCGCGCCGTCGGGATGTATTTCTCCAGGTACACGTCCGGCGATCCGAAGGCTGACAGAGACTCGCTTTGTGCGATCTCCAGTGCTCCAGGCAGCTCCGAGGCCGAGTTGACGATGCGCATGCCCTTGCCGCCGCCACCGTTGGCGGCCTTTATGATCAGCGGGTAGCCGATCTCTTCGACAGCGGGGAGGATCGAAGCTGCCGGGCCTTGAACCCGGCCGGTCCCGGGCACGATGGGCAGCCCGGCCTCCTGCATCGCGGTCCTTGCCCTTTCCTTGTCGCCCATCAGCCGGATGACTTCCGGCGAAGGCCCGATGAAAGTCAGGCCACAGGCCTCGCACACCTCGGCGAAATAAGCGCTCTCGGCCAGGAAGCCGTAGCCGGGATGAATCGCATCGGCGTTGGTGATCTCGGCAGCGCTGATCACCGCGGGGATGTTCAGATAGCTATCAGAGCTGGGCGGTGGCCCGATGCAGACTGCTTCATCCGCGAACCGCACGTGCAGCGAATTCTGGTCCGCCTGAGAGTAGATGGCGACCGTCGGTATCCCCAGCTCCTTGCAGGCGCAGATGATCCGAAGTGCGATCTCACCCCGGTTGGCGATCAGAATTTTTCGGAACATCTTGGTTCGGGCCTACTTCCGGGGCCGGATAGCAAAGAGCTTCTGGCCGAATTCCACCGGGCTGCCGTTCTCGACGTAGATCCGCACGACCTCGCCCGCGACGTCGGACGGGATCTCGTTCATCAGCTTCATCGCTTCGACGATACAGAGCGTTGTCCCTTCCTGGACCATCTGGCCGATCTTTACGTAAGAGGGCGCAGTCGGTGACGGCGCCTGGTAAAAAGTGCCGACGATCGGCGAAGTGATGATGTGCAGACCGTCTTCCGATTCCGCGCCCGGTTCAGGCGCGTCCGGGCTTGAGAGAGCCGGTTGTTGCGGCTGCGGCGCAGGAGCTACCGGGTCGGCATGCGATGAGGGTAAGACGGCAACCCCCACCGTAGGGGGCTGCTGCCCGTATCCGCGGCGCAGCTTTAGCTTTGTACCCGTGTGCTCCAGTTCAAAATCGCTGATGTCGCTCTGTAGTATTTCCTGGATCAGATCTTTCACTTCTTTTATATTCATGGTCGTTCTTGGGGCGTCTGGACCACAGCGCAGGTCCTAGAACCGGTTTCTCGTCCTAAAATGTCCATCCAGCCGGTCAATACCGGCTTTCGCTTCGGGCTAGCTGTCCACATTCGAATTGAGACACCCGCAAAACGGGCGGGATGATAGCACCAATACGGTTCGATGTAAAGCAGGCTGGGCCGCCGGGGCCGCCGGCATCCCGAAGGGATCAAAGGTCAAAGGGATGAAATGAACACCGGAGACGATTTCGATCGGAACAGGGCGTCCTTGGCCCCTTGACCCCCTGCCAATCAGAAGACCAGTTCGCGCTCCAGGGGGCCGCGGGTCTTTGCGATTTCGAAGGCAGCTCTCCCGGCGTGTCCGTCCGGATCCAGAGACATCAGTAGGAAGTAGTCTGGGGTGAGGTCCTGGAAGAGGACCTTGCTGTCACCGGTGCCCAGGGTCGCGGTGGCAAGTTGATCGCCGTTGTTTGCGACGGTCCGGCGCATGGACCGGTACAGGAGGGCGTATTCGGCGGCGAGAACGTCGCCGTCGGGCAGCGGGGAGGGGGAACTCTCGAGGAGCACGCCATCGGCGGCTACGAGCATGGCCCAGCGTGCTCCCCGGATACGGGATCTAAGGTTCGCCAGAATCGACTGAAACATGACGCCGGTTACTTGACAATCCTCGGAGTGATGAAGAACAAGACTTCCTGCGTGCTGTGCGACACTGCCGAGCGTTTGAAAACGTTGCCGATTATGGGCAGCGACGCCAGGCCGGGAACCCGGTCCTCCTGGGTGGTCTCGTTGTCGATCAGGATGCCTCCGATGACCGTCGTGCCGCCGTCGGTGACCAGCACCCGTGTCGAGGATTCGGAGGTGCGGATCGACGGGATGCCGTTGACCGTCCTGGCGAAGTCGGGCGTATTGTTTTCGACCTTCAGGTCCAGGACGACGTTGCCCTCATAGGTGATCTGGGGCGTGACGATCAGCGTAAGAGCCGCGTTCTGGAACTGTATCGTGATGGTGTTGTTGGCGATGATCTGGACGGGGAACCGCAACCCCTGGGTGATGGTGGCGGGGCTGTTGTTCTGCGCCGTGACCTTAGGCTGCGAGATCAGCTTGGCCAGGCCCTTGTTCTCCCCGGCCGTAATGGCCGCATCGAGGAGGAAGGTGTCGAATATGTTGCCCACCGATATCCCCAGTCCCCCGAAGGCCTTCTGTGCCGGGAGGTTCACGTTGTAGTTCCCGGCGTTGTTGGTCGAAGTCCCCGTGCTGACCGCTCCGCTCTGGCTGGACGTGCTTTCCGAAGCGCCGCGACCGGTCGAGGAGTTGCCGGCCGCGTAGGTGTTTGTAGGCGTTGCGGCGGGGCGGGTGCCGCCGATGGTCCCGAACGTGTTGGGTCCGCCGACGCTGACGCGTTCGAGGTTGCCCTGGACGAAACCGAACTGTACGCCGATATCACGGGCGAAGTCGCGCGTTGCCGAGACGATGCGGGCCTCGATCTCGACCTGCGGTTGCGGGATGTCGAGGCTTTCGACCAGTTGGACCATCCGCTCGATCGAACTCGGGATGTCGCTGATGATCAGCGAATTGCTCCTCTCGTCGACGACGACGGTCCCGCGCACGGTCTTCTGCTCGGATAGCGGTGCCACGAAGGCAGCCGCTTTGGCGTAGTTGAGGCGCTTGATCCGCGTTTCCAGGTCCGCCGCCAGGAGATTGGCCTTCTTGAGCTGCTCGCGCTGTTTCGCTTCTTCCTGCAGGGTGGTCTTGCGCGCGATCCTGACCAGGTTGCCGTCGATCTGCTTGTCGAGGGCGTTGTTCATGAGGGCCGCGTCGAAGATCTGGTCCCATGGCACCTTGACGACCTTGATGGAGAGATTCCCCTTGATCTCCGGGTCCATGACGATGTTAATCCCGCCCTCCTCCGACATCAGTCGGAAAAAGTCGACGAGGGAGATGTCTATCAGGTCCAGGGTAAGCGGGTGGCCGGAAAATCCCGAGTTGGCGGGGCGCGGCCGCAGCGCCGGTGGCGGAAGCGCGGGGGCCGGGGCGTGCGGGGCTGCCGGCGGCCGGACCGCATCTTCCTTCATCGCGACCGGGGCGGGTGGGCGCGGCGGTTTCTGCTCGCCGGCAACGGCCGCGAGCGCGCTGCGCGGGATTTCCGAGACGGCCAGATCCCGGATGATTGGGACCGTGACCCTCTTTTCGGCGGGTTTCGCGGCGGCGGCCTCTGCGGAGGACGGCCGGGGCGGCGCCTCGGCTTGGGGCGGCGCCGGATTGGGCATGGCTGGCCGAAGCGAATCGGCGGTGTTCGTCCCGGCCGCGGGAGCTTTCGCTGCGGGCCTGGGCGGGGTTGTTTTTTCTACGGCGCTCCCGGCGGCAGGGTTGGCCTTCGGGTGGAAGACGATCCGGACCGACGTGCCTTCGGACTCGGTGACGTGCTTGCCGTGCCCTTCGTCCAGATCGAACACGAGACGGGAGATCCTGGGCTCGGTGCTCTGGAACTGCCGTACGCGGAGTTGCTTCACCCCGGCGCTGTTGATTGGGAGGTTGAAGAACGGCGCCTTGTTGTCGACATTGATCAGATCGACGACGAGCCGCGGCGGGTCGCTGAGGATGAACTCCTGCGTCTTGGCCGCGCCGCCCGTGGTGAGGACGGAGACGACGAGGTTGCCGCCTTCCTGCGCGGTCGTGACGTTGGTGAGCGAGCTGACGATCCCCCCCGGAACGCGCTTGCCGGGAAGGGGCGCCGCCGTCGGACGCAGCACGTCGCTCTGATTGATCGCAGCCGGTTTGCCGGGGAGTTTCTGCCCGGCGGCCTCGTCGGAAAGAGCGGTCGTGCTGAGCGCCAGGCAGCAGATCAGGAAGACCGCCGCCAGGGACGCAGCCCGCTTGTTGACCAGCAATTCACTGAAATCGACGCCTCTCATTTTCATACGGCAACCCTATGGTGTCCTGAGCCTCTTTTGCACGTCCTGGGTGAGTACCTTCCCGGATTTCAGCCTGGTCTCTCGGATCAGCAGAACGAAATCGGGCCCTATGTCTTTGAGATAACCGTCAAACAACTTGTCGCCCGGCTGGAGGAAGTACGCCCGTTTGTCGGGTCCCCGGAAAACCGCCGTACGTCCGGCCTCGCGCGAGGAAACCCCCAGCAGCGCCACCTCGGCGATGTACATGCCGGAAATGCCCGGCGGGGGCGCTCCGCGGCCGAGTTCCTCGTTGAGGTCTTCGGCGACCTTTTTCAGCCGCAGTGGGTTCAGGAACGGGTCGCGGAGGTTCGACGCGTCGTAGTGGATTCCCCCATCGGGCGAGGCTTCCACGGTCTGTCTGGGCCCGGGGGCCTGCTTCTGAGGCGCGCTCTCTGACAATCCGGGTCCCGGGAGCGCCAAAACGGAGGCCGACGCGGCGAGCAGAGCCCATCGATAGATCTTGTTAGTCATGGCTTTTCGGCTTTAGTTTCCGCTGCTGCTGCCCCCGACGACCTGCTCTTCGCGGAATACGAAGGTCGTGGCGGTGCAGGTGGCGGTCAGGGTACGGTTGAAATCCGTGGAACCATCGATTCCCTTTATGCTGATGTTCCCGACGTTGATGATCCGGGTCGCCTCGCTGACTTTCTCGAAGAAGCGGCCGAGCGCGTCGTAGGAGCCCTCGACTTGCATCTGAATCGGCCAGTCGGAATAGAAGGCGCGTGGCACGACCGGCTGCGGCGTGAACTTGCTGATTTTCAGATTGCTCGAGGAGGCCATGTCCTGCACGCTGCGCAGGACGGTCGGGGTTTCCTTCTGGGCCGGGAGGATGGCGCGCAACAGTTCCAGCCGGTCCTCCAACTGCGCCAAGTCCTTCTTGAACCGGCTGAGCTGGGCTTCGACGGCCGCACTCTGGGCGACGGCCGCCTGCAGCTGCTGAACCTCGGCCTGCAAGGCGTCCCGCTGCTTGATCCAGTCGCTCAGGTACAGGAAATAGAAGACGGTCAGCAGCGCGATCATCAGCCCCGCGAAGATCAGCAGTTGTGCGGATCGGGGCAGGTTTTCCAGCTTGAGATCTTTCAGCGACATGCGTCTACTCCGTAGGGGCCTTTCGTTCGGCGGCAACGCAGACCAGGGAGAACTTGGCCGCCTCCTTTTCCTCCTCGATATTCTCGAGGTCGACCGTCTTGAAATAGCCCGAGGCTGCCAGGCTGCTCATGAAGTCCGGGATCGACTGGCTGTGGTGGGCATAGCCGGTAATCTGGACGCGCTCACCGCGCTGGTCGAGCACCGTCAGCCACACGTTGGCGTCGCGCGGGATGCTGTGGATGACGTGGTTGAGCAGGCGCACGGGGCCGGTCTGGAATTCCTTCAGCGTCTCGATGACTTCGATCCGGCTTTCGCGCAGCCGCTTGGCCTTCTCGTACTCGCTGATTTCTTTCCGGAGGGCCTGCAAACGGGTGTTCTCGATGCGGAGCCGGTCGCGCTCGCCGGTCAGGTCGGTGATCTGGCGCCTTACGGTGTACCACCAGGCGCCCATGGCCGCGGCGGCCAGGACGGCCACGACCGCCAGGAGCAGGCCGACCCCGGACACGGTTTGTTTCACCGTGATTTTGCGCACGCGGTCGGTCTGGTCGCGGAGCAGGTTGACTTTGATCATGGCCCTATTCCTCCCCGTTCCTGAGTGCCAGGCCTACGGCGATGGCCAGATCCGGGGAGTGGCCGGTGACCATGGCCTCCGGAAAACGCCGGGGGTCGTAGGAGATGTTCTTGAACGAGTCGAATTTCTCCGTCGGGATCTCGAACTTGCGGTCGAGCGTCTCGATGAGGCCCGGCGTGTGCGCCCCTCCGCCGCTGACCAGCATGCGGTCGATGTGGTCGATGGTGGTGGTGGACTTGAAGAAGTCGAAGGTCTTCTGGATTTCGAGGCAGAGGATTTCGGTGACCGAGTCGATGATGTGGCGCGCTTCGGACGGGTCGATCCCCTCGACGGCCTCCCCGTGCTTGAGCGCCTGTGCCTGCCCGAAGGTCAGGTTGAATTCCTTCTGAATGAAGTCGGTGTATTGGCGTCCGCCGACTCCGACGTCGCGGGTGAAGAGAAAATCGGTGCCCGCCACGACGTTGATGGTCATGACGCTGGCGCCGATGTCCAGCAGCGCCACCGGAGTCCGGGTGGTGGGCGCGTAGTTCACCTCGTAGGCGTTCTGCAGGGCGAAGGCGTCCACATCGACGACGACCGGGTTCTTGCCGGCCATCGTGATCACGCTGGTGTGGTCGGTGATCTTCTCCTTCTTCACCGCCACCAGCAGCACGTCCAGGTTCCCCGTCGTGGAGCTTTCTCCCAGGACCTGATAGTCGAGGTTGACGTCGGCGATATCGAAGGGAATATACTGCTCCGCTTCCCAGCGAATGGACTCGGCGAGGTCCTCGTCGCTCTGTACGGGGAGGGCGATCTTTTTCACGATCACGGAGTGTCCCGATATGGACGTGGCGACCCGGCGGTTTTTGACCGTCTGCTGGGTGAAGATCCGGTTGATCGCGTCCGACACCGGGAGCTTGGAGATGATCACGCCGTCGACGATGCAGTCGGGCGAGAGCTCTTCCATCCCCAGGGTCAGGAGTTCGTACCCCCCCTTGCGCAGCGGACGGAGCTCGACCGTCTTTATGGTGCTTGACCCGAGGTCAAGGCCGACGACCTGTTTGTTTCGATTCAGAAAGTTAATGGCCATGTGGGATCGAAGCTTCGAACCGTCGCCGACTGAGCGAAAGTTCCGAGGGGATGATCTGTTAGAATCCGGTCTGCCCCGGAACGGCAATCTCAAGAGAAACAGTCGGTAACTCGACCAGGGTCCCGACAGGTGCTGAGCCGTCCCTGGGTCCCTTATCGTACCGAGGGGACCCAAACGTTCACGATTTTTTCTTCGGATTGCGGGCGCCCGTCACGGAAACGCGAAAATGAGGCCCCATTCGGGAGTACAATTTCAGGATGCGCGCGACCGGCGGGCCCGGATTGTGCGAAATACCGGCGTCCTGAGCGTTTAAGTGCTTGACAGTGCGGTCGCACTTGGCTAGCCTAAAGGTTTGTTCTGCATTGAGGATATCCAGTGAGGGCATGATGAAGAGCTATATACCCGGCGAGGGCGAAATCAAGAAGCAGTGGCACGTCGTGGATGCCGAGGACAAGGTCCTGGGAAGGCTGGCGGCCCGGGTGGCGCGGCTGCTGACCGGCAAGGACAAACCGATCTACACGCCGTTTCTGGACACCGGGGACTACGTCATAGTAGTCAATGCCGCCAAGGTGCGGCTTACGGGGAATAAACTCAAGGACAAGTTCTACCACCACCACACCGGCTATCCCGGCGGGCTGCGCTCGATTGCTGCGGGCGACCTGCTGGCCAGGAATCCCGAGAAGGTCCTACGTGAGGCCGTCGTCGGGATGTTGCCCAAATCGAAACTGGGCCGGGCGATGCGGAAGAAGCTGAAGGTATACCGCGGGCCGGAGCACCCGCACCAGGCGCAACGGCCCGAGGTCCTGGCCCAGTAAGGGGGCCGCGCGGACCCGTCACGGCGAGAGCCTCTCGTAGAAGGAGTACAAGGTTGGCGACAGATCTATTTTATGGAACCGGCAAGAGGAAGAGCTCGACCGCCCGCGTTTATCTGGTCCCCGGGTCGGGGCAGATGACGATCAACAAGCGTGACCTGAGCGAGTACTTCTGCAACGAAACCCAGCGCACCATCATTCGGTATCCTCTTACTATCACCGACAACGTGGGGAAATTCGACCTGCGTGCTATCGTCGATGGCGGCGGTCCCTCCGGTCAGGCGGGCGCCATACGGCTGGGGATCGCCCGGGCGCTCCTGCAGTTCAACGCGGAGTTGCGGTCCAGGTTAAAGCGAGCGGGACTGCTGACGCGCGATTCCCGCATCAAGGAACGGAAGAAATACGGTCAAAAGGGAGCTCGCAAGAGATTCCAGTTCTCGAAGCGATAACCTGAGGGAGGTCTGTTTGGTTTCCATTACGATGAAGCAGTTGCTGGAGGCGGGAGTTCACTTCGGCCACCAGACCAAGCGCTGGAACCCGAAGATGAAGGAGTACATTTTCGGCGAGCGCAACGGCATCTATATCATCGATCTTCAGAAGAGCCTGCGGCTTTTCAAGAACGCCGTCCAGTTCGTGCACGACCTGGGCACTCAGGGGAAGGCTCTCCTGTTCCTGGGCACGAAGCGGCAGGCGCAGGACGTCATCCAGGAAGAGGCGGCCCGCTGCGCGATGTTCTACGTCAATCAGCGCTGGCTCGGCGGCTTGCTCACCAATTTCGTCACCATCCAGAAGAGCCTCAAGCGTTTCCGCGAGCTGGAGGCGATGCGGACCAACGGCCAGTACGACCTCTTCTCGAAGAAAGAGGTCGCGCGCTACGAACGCGAGCGCAAGAAGCTCGAGAAGAACCTGTCGGGCATCAAGGACATGGCCAACCTGCCCGACGCCCTGTTTGTGATCGACACCAGGAAAGAGGCGATCGCGATCCAGGAAGCCCGGAAGCTCGGTATCCCGATCATCGGCGTGGCCGACACCAACTGCGACCCGGACGAAATCGACTACATCATTCCGGGCAACGACGACGCCTTGCGCGCGATCCGCCTGATCACCGGAACGATCTCCCAGGCGTACCTGGACGGCCGGTCGGTCTTCGAGGCCCAGCAGAGCGAACTTGCCGAACAGGCCGAGAAACAGCGTCAGCTGCAGGCGCAGCAGGCCGCCGCGGCGCGGGAAGCTGCGGCAAGGGCCGCCGCGCGCCGATGCCGCGCGGCGAGCGGCAGAGGGGAAAGAGGGTGAACCCGCTGCGCCGCCGGTCGAAGGGCGAGTCCAGGCCCAGGACCACGGTCCGCAAAACGCTGCAGCGGAAGGCCAAGCCGCGCAGGTCCGAAGGGGAAGCCGGCGCAGAACCTGCCGCCGCCCCGGCGAAAGAGGAATCGCCCGGGCCCGCAGCCGAGGTTGTGGAAAGCGCGCCGGAACCGGCCGAGGAATCCGAGACTCCGGGACGCTAGCCGTCGCCCGGCTTCTCATCCGCACATCCGTTGCCTAGTCTTGACGCGGCCTCGATACCGCCGCTCGAAGTCGCCTCGGTACGCCTTGAGGCGCCGTGCGTCCCCGGCGCCGTCAGCCGGGATACAACCGCAGGAGTTCAGCCAGATGAGCATACCAGCAGATCAAGTAAAGAAGCTTCGGGAGATCACCGGGGTCGGATTCATGGAGTGCAAGGGTGCGCTGGAGGAGTCGAAAGGGGACCTCGAGCTCGCCGTGACCATCCTCCGCAAGAAGGGGCTGGCGTCTCTCGCGAAGAAGGCGGGGCGCGAGACCAAAGAGGGGCTGATCGGCTCCTACGTGCACAACGGCAAGATCGGCGTCATGGTAGAGGTCAACTGCGAGTCGGATTTCGTGGCGCGCAATACCGACTTCCAGACCCTGGTCAAAGACATCGCCATGCACATCGCCGCAAGCGACCCTCGCTTCATCCGCAAGGAGGATGTGACCGAGGACGTGCTGGCCAAGGAACGCGAGATCTACAAGGAACAGGCGCGCTCCACAGGCAAGCCCGACATCGTCCTGGACAAAATCGTCGAAGGGCGGATGGTCGAAATTCTATTCCGAGACCTGCCTGCTCGAGCAGCCGTTCGTGCGCGACCCCAACGTCAGCGTCAAGGACCACATCGCTGCCCATGTGCAGAAGATCGGCGAAAACATCCAGGTGCGCCGGTTCACGCGCTACAAACTGGGCGACTAACACACCCCGGTCCATAACTCCGGGTCTCGTTGCTGCAGGAGGGGTAATGGAGCCGCCGGTTACCGTAACGCCGCGCTTCAAGCGGGTGCTGCTGAAGCTCAGCGGCGAAGCGCTTATGGGTCAGCAGGGATTCGGCGTCGACCCGCGCATGGCCGACCGGATCGCCCAGGAGATCACAGGAAATCCACGGCATCGGCGTCGAGATCGCGGCCACCGTGGGGGGCGGCAACATCGTCCGCGGCATCTCGGTGAGTGCGGCGGGCATGGACCGGGTGAGCGGCGACTACATGGGCATGCTCGCCACCGTCATCAACGCCCTCGCCCTGCAGAATGCCCTGGAAAAGCGGGGCGTATTCACCCGCGTCCAGTCCGCCATCGAGATGAAGGAGGTCGCCGAGCCCTTCATCCGCCGCCGGGCCATCCGCCACCTCGAAAAAGGACGCGTCGTCATTTTCGCCGCCGGCACGGGCAACCCGTACTTTTCCACCGACACGGCCGCCGCGCTGCGCGCCATCGAGATCGGCGCCGAGGCCATCCTGAAGGCGACCAAGGTCGACGGCATTTACGACGCCGACCCCGTCCTGTTTCCATCCGCCAAGCTGCTCAAGGACCTCACCTATCTGCAGGTGCTCGAAAAGGGACTGCGCGTGATGGACACGACGGCTATCACCCTGTGCATGGAGAACAACCTGCCCATAGTCGTTTTCAACCTGCTCCGGCAGGGGAATATCAAGGATGTCGTCCTGGGTTCCACGATGGGCTCCGTCATACGCGCGTAGCCCTTCCACCCCCGCCACCGCTCCAAGGAGATGGAATCTATGATCCGGCAAACACTCGACAGCGCCAAGAAGCGCATGGAAAAGTGCATTTCCGACATGCAGCAGAACCTCTCGAGCATCCGGACCGGTCGAGCGTCCGTCAGCATACTGGACCACATTCACGCCAACTATTACGGCACCCCGACGCCATTGCAGCAGATGGCCACGCTCTCGACGCCGGAGCCGAGCATGATCGTGATCCAACCATGGGATCCCTCCACGATTCCGAATATCGAGAAGGCCATCCTCGCCTCGGACCTGGGTCTCACACCCACGACCGACGGCAAGGTCGTGCGTCTGCCGATCCCGCCCCTGACTCAGGAGAGGCGCAAGCAGCTGGCCAAGTCCGTCGCCCACATCGCCGAGCAGCACAAGGTCGCGGTGCGCCAGGTGCGGCACGAAGCCAATGACCAGCTCAAGGCGTACCTCAAGGACAAGCGGATTTCCGAGGACGACGAGAAGGAAGGGCTGAAGAAGATCCAGGACCTCACCAACGATTTCATCGGCAAGGTCGACTCCCTGCTGAAGAAGAAGGAATCCGAAATCCTGGAGCTGTAGGGAGGATGGGGTTTATCCGCCGCTGCCCGGCAGGTATCATTCAAGGGCTGGCGGGGCAATACCCTGCCCGGGTGGTGGGTCCCGATGGTTGCATCCGGGGAAAGCCTCATTTATGACTGGAACTCCGGGCCGGTCGTTCCGGACCGGCATGCCGCACTGTTCGCGGACGAAACGCTGCGCGACGGTCTGCAGTCCCCCTCGGTGCGGACGCCCAGTACTGAAGAAAAGCTGCGCATCCTTCACCTGATCGAGTCCCTGGGAATCCAGTCCGCCGACATCGGGCTGCCAGGTGCCGGTGCCCACGTGGTCCGCGAAACGGAGCGGCTCGCGGTGGAGATCGTCAAGTGCAGGATGCGGGTGCGGCCCTATTGCGCCGCCCGGACCTTTTTCGCGGACATAAAGCCGATTGTCGAGATATCCCAGCGCGTCGGAATCCCCCTCGAGGTGGCGACCTTCATCGGCACCAGCCCCGTGCGGCAGTACGTCGAAAACTGGAGCCTTGACGTCATCCTGAGGCACAGCGAAGGAGCCATCCGGTTTGCGGTTCAGGAAGGCCTGCCGGTCATGTTCGTGACGGAGGACACGACCCGCACGCCACCCGATGTCGTACGGCGGATATACTCGGAGGCGATTTCCTGGGGTGCCCGGGCCATCGTCCTGTGCGACACCGTGGGGCACGCGACTCCCGACGGGGCCCGCAACCTCGTCCGGTACGTCCGCGAGCAGGTCGTGGGCCCGAGCGGGGAAACGGTCCGCATCGATTGGCACGGCCACAGCGATCGCGGTCTGGGGGTCATCAACGCGATCGCCGCGTACGAGGCGGGGGCCGATCAGTTGCACGGAACCGGTCTGGGAATCGGCGAGCGGGTAGGGAACGTCCCGATGGACCTCCTGCTCGTTAACATGCGCCTGATGGGTTACTTCAGCGGAACACTCTCGACCCTGAGGGACTATTGCCGGGTGGTGTCGGACTCGACCGGCGTGCCGATCCCGATCAACTATCCGGTGTTTGGGGCCGACGCCTTTCGTACCGGCACCGGGGTGCACGCGGCCGCCGTCATCAAGGCCGTGCGCAAGGGGGATGTCGAGCTCAGCAACCTGGTGTATTCGGGAGTGCCGGCCCACTGGTTCGGCCTCGAGCAGCAGATCGAGGTCGGGCCGATGAGCGGGCGCTCAAACGTGGAGTACTGGCTCGAGAAACACGGGATCGAGCCCGACGAGGAAACCGTCCTGCGGGTGTTCGGGCGTGCGAAATCATCGGATCACATCCTGTCGGAGTCTGAAATCCTCGCCGCCATCGGCGGCGCATGAGCCGGGCATCTCGGCGCACGCATCGGCGGTGACTGAATGATCGAACTTCTGAGAGAGGCGTTCCATTATCTGACCGACGTGCAGGGCCTGATCCAGTGGGGCGGGACGGTACTGGTCTGCGTCATCGTGTTTACCGAGACGGGACTTTTCGTCGGTTTTTTCCTGCCCGGCGACTCTCTTCTGGTCACGGCGGGGATCTTCGCGGCCGCGGGCCACTTGAGCCTGTCCGCGCTGCTCGGCCTCGTCGCCCTCTGTGCGGTAGCGGGCGATCAGGTCGGGTACGTCATCGGGCGGAAGGCCGGCCAGGCGCTGTACAGACGCGAGGACTCATTCTTCTTCCGGAAACAGCACCTCGTGCGCGCGCACGCGTTCTACGACAAGTACGGCGCCAAAACCATCGTGCTGGCGCGGTTTATCCCGATCGTACGGACGTTTGCGCCGGCCGTCGCGGGTGCGGCGAGCATGAACTACCGCCGGTTCGTTTCCTACAACGTCGTGGGGGGCGTGCTCTGGGTATGGAGCATGGTGCTGATCGGCTATTGGCTGGGCTCCGCGGTACCGGATGTGGACCGGCATATTCACCTGATTATTATCGTCGTGGTATTCCTGTCCATCCTGCCCGCCATTTTCGAGGCGCTCCGGTCGCGCCGCAAGACCCGTGCGGAACCCGCGGCTCAGCGTGAACACTAGCAAAAGGGGTCGAGGGTTCGGAGGCCCGCCCCCCCCGGTGCCGGCGCCCCGATGTGCACCCGTCGCTTGATCGGTCGGCGACGGTCAAGTAAGATTTCGCGTCTGAAATGAACTCGAGGCCTACGCAATGATAGCTGCAACACAGATTAAGCGCGGCATGACAATCAAGCTCAACGGCGAGCTCTACCGGGTGTTTTCCTTCCAGCACATCACGCCGGGCAACTGGCGCGGGATGGTGCAGACCAAACTCAAGTCGATCAAGAGCGGCTCGATTGTCGAGCACCGGTTCCGCTCGGAGGACCGCGTGGAACAGGCCTACCTCGAAACCCACGAAATGGAGTACCTCTATTCCGATGGGTCCGACTACTTCTTCATGAACACCGAGAGCTTCGAACAGTTCCACCTCCCGGCCGACCTGCTGGAGGACGCCGTCCCTTACCTCATTCCGAACATCAAGCTGCAGGTCGAGTTCTACGAGGGGAAAGCGATCGGTGCGGATCTGCCGGCCTCCGTCGAAATGCGCGTCGTTTCCACCGAGCCGTCGCTGCGCGGCGCCACCGTGAGCAACGTGAACAAGCCCGCTACGCTCGAAACCGGACTGGTGATCCAGGTGCCGCCGTTTGTCAACGAAGGCGAGCTCATCCGCGTCGACACGAGCGATGGGAAGTACCTGGAACGCGTGAAGAACTGACCTTCCCCCGACACAAGGAGCGCGGCGGCTGAAGGTTGATAGGTGACGGTTGACAGCTGGGACGGCCGGCACCCTGTTGCCTTCAATTTGGTTGCGGCCTTGGCCGGGCCGAGTTCGTGCTCGTGCCGGGTCTGTCCTGCCGATCCCCGCACATGTCATTGATTTCCCACGTTGTGTCTGCTAGTTTTTTTGCTCAATCCAACGAGAGGTGGCCCGCCAATGAAAGAACTCACCCAGACCCTGCGGCTCTCTCCTAGCGAGATCCCCAACCGCATCTACGGTGTCGGCAACTGGGGCGCCGGATATTTCGGGGTCAGCGAGCAGGGCGCGCTCACGGTCCACCCGACGCGCAATCCGCTGATGGGCGTCGAGGTGATCTCGCTCATTCAGACGCTGCTGCAGCGCAAGGTGACGGCGCCGGTCCTCTTCCGGTTTCCGCAAATCCTCGACACGCAGATCAAGGAGTTCCACGAGGCCTTCCGCAATTCGATCGCCGAGTACAACTACGGCGCGCGGCACCGGGGAGTTTTCCCGATGAAGGTCAACCAGAGGCGCAGCGTGGTCGAGCGCTTGATGGCGGCCGGGCATCGTTACGAGTACGGCCTGGAGGTGGGCACGAAGGCGGAACTCGCCGCCGCCCTGACCGTCTCGATGCACCCCAACGCCCTCATGGTGTGCAACGGCGTCAAGGACCGGCGTTACCTCGAATGGGCCATGAACTCGGCCAAGATCGGCAAAAACCCGGTTGTGGTCGTCGAGGAAGTCAGCGACCTCAAGCGCCTGCAGGAAGTCGCGGTCGCCCTCGATCTCAAACCGACCATCGGGGTGCGCGTCCGCGTTTTTTCCCGCGGGGCGGGGAAGTGGGAGGAATCGGGCGGCGAGACCTCCAAGTTCGGGATAAACACCATTCAACTGCTGGATTGTCTCGCCCAGGCCGCGGGCGACCAACTCACGCGTCAGATCCGGCTGCTGCATTTCCACATTGGGTCCCAGATTACCGACATCCGCAGGATCAAGAGCGCAATCAAGGAGGCCGCCCGCGTCTACGCCAAGGTGCACAAGATGGGGTACCCGATCGAATACCTCAACGTGGGGGGCGGGCTTGGCGTCGACTATGACGGGAGCCGGACGGCTTCGGATTTCAGCGTCAACTACACGATGCAGGAGTACGCCAACGACATCGTCTATACCATCAACGAAATCTGCCTGTCGGAAAACGTGCCTCCGCCGACGATTGTGACCGAGAGCGGCCGGGCCGTGACGGCGCACCACGCGATGTTCGTAATGAACGTGATCCGCACCCTGAACCCTGGACTGGGCGGGCCCGAGATCAGCCCCTCGAAGGTGGACTCGGAGGTTGTGCGCGAGATGATGGACCTGCACAAGGACATCAACCCGAAGAACTTTCGGGAGTACTACCACGACGCGCTGCAACACCGGGAGGAGCTGCAGTCGCTCTTCAACCTCGGCTATCTCAATCTGCAGAACCGGGCGCACGGCGAGTGGCTGTTCTGGGAGATCTGCCGCAAGGCCATCAAGTTCTCCCGGTCGATGAAGGAACGGCCGGAGGAGTTTGCGGACCTTGAAAACATCCTGGCGAGCAAGTACATGTGCAACTTCTCGGTGTTCCAGGCTGCCCCGGACACCTGGGCCCTCGACCAGCTCTTTCCCATCCTCCCGGTAACGCGCCTCAACGAGGAGCCGACCGAACGCGCCACCCTCTGCGACATCACCTGCGATTCCGACGGGCAGATCGACAAGTTCGTCGACCTGCGCGACGTGAAGCAGGCCCTCGAGCTGCACGGGGTCAACTCAGACCCCTACTACCTGGCGATCCCGCTGATCGGGGCCTACCAGGAATCGCTCGGCATGAACCACAACCTGCTTGGGACGGCGAATGAAGCACACATTCTGGTCGACGACGCCGGGAGGCCTCATCTGGATAAGATCATCCGGGGAGAGTCCCTGAGGCAGGTGTTGAAGATGGCGGGCTATGACGAGCTGTCTCTCGCCGAAGGATTCGGCACCATGGTGCAGTCGGCAGAGGCGCAGGCGCGCATCACGGCCGAGCAGGCCGCGATACTGCTCGCCTCTTACCAAAGCACGCTCGACAGCTACACCTATCTCGAAGACTAGCGCGGAAGTCAGGAGCCGGAAGTCAGGCGTCGGAAGTCAGGCGTCGGAAGTCAGGCGTCGGAAAGAAGAAGGGAGCCAGGGAGTCGGGTTCAACGCCGGGCGCGGTGGGGCGTCCGTAGCCCGAGGCGCCGGCGGAAGCGGGCGAGCCCGCGGCGCACGGCGGCGGGGGAGGTCCCGCCCTTCTCCGTCCGGCGGGCGATCCCTCGCTCGAGCGCCAGCCAGCCGAACAGGTCCTCCGAGAAAAGCGGCGAAAAAGCGCGGTAGTCCTCGATCCCCAGTTGCTCGAGGGGGACGGTGAGCTCCGAGGCGCGGACGACGATCCGGCCCACCAGCCGGTGCGCCTCGCGGAACGGCATCCCTCGGGCGACGAGGTAATCGGCCAGCTCGGTCGCGTTCAGATAACCCGACAACGCGGCCTCGCGCATCGTCTCACGGTGGACTTCGAGCCCCTGCAATACGCGCTGCATCATCCGGACGCAGTTGACCGTCGTCCGGATAGTGTCGAGCAACCCTTCCTTGTCTTCCTGCAAATCCTTGTTGTAGGTCATCGGCAGGCCCTTCAGCACGGTGAGCAGCGCCAGCAGGTGTCCGTAGACCCGCCCCGTCTTGCCGCGGATGAGTTCCAGGGAGTCGGGGTTCTTCTTCTGGGGCATCAGGCTGCTGCCCGAGGCCACGCTGTCGTGCAAGGCGACGAAGCCGAATTCCGACGAACTGAAAAGGACAAGGTCTTCGGACAATCGGCTGAGGTGCATCATCAGCACCGAGGCGGCGTAGAGGAAGTCGAGCACAAAATCGCGGTCGGCGACGGCGTCCATGCTGTTTTCGGACACGGCACCGAACCCGAGATCCCGCGCCAGCGCCTCCCGGTCGATGCTGTAGACCGTGCCCGACAGCGCCCCCGACCCGAGCGGGCTGACGCCGGCGCGCGCCGCGCCCTCGCGCAGACGCTCGCGGTCGCGCAGGAACATCTCGCCGTAGGCGAGCATGTAGTGCGGGAACAGTACGGGTTGGGCCCTCTGCAGGTGGGTGTATCCGGGCATCACCACGGACATGTGGGCTTCGGCCAGGGCTGCGATGTTTTCGAGCAGGCGGGTCAACTCCGACTCGAGCCCGGAGCTCTGATGCCTCAGAAACAGGCGCAGATCCGTGGCCACCTGGTCGTTTCGGCTCCTTCCCGTGTGCAGCTTGAGTGCCGCATCCCCGACGCGCTCGGAGAGCTCCTGCTCGACATAGGTGTGGACATCTTCGGCGCGGCTCTGGACCAGTGCCTGCGGATTCCGCGCGTGATCGCCGAGGATCCCCCGGAGGCCACGGTCGATGCGGCGCAGTTCGGCGTGGCTGAGCACGCCCGCGCGCCGCAGCGCCCGGGCGTAGGCGCGGCTTCCCTCGATGTCTGCCTCCAGCAGCACGCGGTCAAACGGCAGCGAGTCGTTGAATTCCGAGAAAAACGGGTCTTCCTTTGACAAAAAACGTCCGCCCCAGAGCCTTTTGCCTGCCATGTGCACTCCGTCGATGCAACGGGTTGGTATTGCGCCAGGTGGCGCCCGCCTAGATTATCACGGCGTCGGCGCGTTCGGCGGCGCGGAAGGGTAGTATCCGGTCTTTGACGGCACGATTTTCAGCCCCGGCCGCCTGCTCTCGATCCGGACTTCGTGCCACTCCCCGTCCGCCGACCTCGCGGGATAGTATCCGAAAGCGTACTGTTTGTGCATGCGCTCGGAGATGGCTTCACAGACTTTTCCGAGCTGCCCGGCTTCGGAGACCGTGAATGCCTCCCCACCACCCGACCGGGTCAGCTGATCCAAGACCGAACGGGTGACGAGAGTTTCGGCCGCGTCGTCGGCGGTATCGTCGCTCTCGATTCCGATGGCGAACAGTTCGACGGGTCGCCTGCGGAGCTGCTCGATGGTTTCGCGCAATTCCGCCTTGCCGTACGTGTTGATTCCGTCGCTGATCAGCAGCAGGGCGCGGCGCCGGTTCTGCGAGCCCTGGCTGTAATCGGCGGCGGCCAGGATGGCGTCGTACAGTGCCGTCGAACCGCTCCCCTCGAGCTCCTTCAGGTTGCGCTTGATCAGGCGCAGGTTGCCCGTGAACCGCTGCACTACGCGCGGCCGGGTGCGGAACGTGATGAGCATCGCCTCGTCGCCGCGGTTCAGGCTGCCGACAAAGCGCCCCAGCGCGCGGCGCGCGTTGTCCAGCTTCCGCCCGGCCATGCTGCTGCTCGTATCGAGCAGGATCGAAACACTCAGCGGGGTGTATTCGCGGCTGAACTGGCTGATCTGCTGCGGCGCGCCGTTGTCGTAGATGACGAAGTCGCCTTGATTCAGACCGGTGACGAGTTTGCCCGACCTGTCCTGCACGGTGGCGTAGATGCCCACAAGCTCGACTTCCACTCCGTACCGGAACTGGGGCGGTTGGCCTGTTTTCGCCGCAGAGCCGGCCTGCCACAGGAGGGCGACGCACGGGAACAGGGCGGCAACGAGCCGCACCCGCAACCGTGTCTGCGGCAGCGCCCGCGTCTCACGCACAGTACTGACGGAACATGTCGACACACTGGAATTGTGAACGAAGCGGCGGGAGCAATGCAAGGGGGCGGGAGAACGCGGCGTCGGCCAGAAAGGGCCGCCCCGGCGCCCCCCGAAGCTACCTAGAGAACTGCCTCGGGTTCGACCTCGATCGAGTCCGTCTCCATCCCCATGCGCTTGAGCTTCTCGACAAAAGTGGTCCGTTTGAGATGGAGCAGCGAGGCTGCCCTCTTCTTGTTGCCCCGTGTGACCTCGAGGCTCTGCAGGATCAGGCGCCGCTCGAGATCCGACACGAGCGTGTTGAAGTGAATCCCGTCCTCGGGGATGTCGATGCTCCCGAAGAGGGCCTCCTCAGAGGCGGGGCGCGCGACCGTCGGAAAATCGGCGACATCGAGCATTTGACGATCCCCCGACAGGGTGACGGCCATCTCGACGGCATTCTCGAGTTGCCGGACGTTGCCCGGCCAGTCGAAAGCCACCAGCTGTTTGATCGACTCGTGGGAAACCTGCTTCAGCGGGACCTGCTGCTCGGAGCAGAACCTCCTGGTGAAGTGCGACACCAGCAGCGGGATGTCCTCGCGGCGCTGCCGCAGCGCCGGGATGGCGATCGGGATGACGTTGAGCCTGTAGTAGAGGTCCTCCCTGAATTCCCCTTTGCGTACCTTGTCGTACAAGTCGCCGTTGGTGGCGGCGATGATGCGTACGTCGACCTTTATGGTGGTGTTTCCGCCGACGCGCTGCAGCTCCCGCTCCTGCAGGATCCGAAGGAGCTTGACCTGCAGGTCCGGAGGCATGTTTGCCACCTCGTCCAGAAACAGGGTCCCGTGATTTGCCTGCTCAAAGCGCCCGACCCTGTGCTGGTGCGCTCCTGTGAACGCCCCCTTGACGTGGCCGAAGAGCTCGTCTTCCAGAAGGTTGGCCGGAATAGCGCCGCAGTTTACCGAAACAAGCGGCTGGTCCTTGCGGGTGCCGTTGTAGTGAATGGCGCGAGCGATCAGCTCCTTCCCCGTCCCCGTCTCGCCCGTGATCAGGATGGTGCTGGTCTTGTGCGCGACCGCCGCCACCATCCGGTAGATCTGCTGAATCGCCGGACTGTGCCCCACGAGGTTGGCGAACTGGTACTTGCCCTGAAGCTCGGAGCGGAGCAGCGAGTTTTCCGACTTCAGCTGCCGGTCGTGCAACCCCTTCTCCACCCGCATCACCATCTCGTCCAGCTGAAAAGGCTTGGGGAGATAGTCATAGGCCCCCATCCGGATGGCGTCCACCGCGGTCTGGATGTTGCCGTAACCCGTCATGATGATGACGATCGTCTCCGGGAAAATCGACAGCGCCTCCTGCATCACCTTCTCCCCGGGCATGCCGGGAATTCGGAGGTCCGTGATAATGACGTCATACGGAAATTGCCGGATCATGGCCACGGCTGCATTTCCATCCGCAGCCTCCTCCGTCTGAAAACCCGAGCTTCCCAGGGCCTGGCGCACTATCTCGCGCATGTAGTCTTCGTCGTCGATTACCAGAATCCTGACGCCTTCTCTGCCTGTCGTCCGCATGGGGGGCTTCCTGCTCCTGTGTCAGATTCCTGCCACAAATCAATCAAACGAAAAAACGGAGTATACATATAGCTCATAGAAGTCATATTTGTCAAACAGCATCATCAAAATTCTGACACCTGCCGCCAAATTCCTATTTCGTACCGGGGCGAGGTCTCGGGACGCGCTGGCTCTCAGAACCCGTCGCGGCAGGCACGGGAGAGCGCGTTTTGATATTGCCCGCTTTCGGCGCCGTGACCGGCGTTCTGCAGTTGTTCTTCGGTTAGGGCGTCAAACTTCCGGGGTTGCGGATGTCAACTATTTGACCTCCGGCAGCCGAACCGGAATCCCCCAGGACAGGCACTCACAGCAGGTCGTGTCGGCAAGCCACTGAAAATAAAGAGTATCAAAGCGCCGATGCACGGCGCTTGCCTCGCGTGGCACGTGTTTTGCCTCAAGGACAGCGGATTTCTGGAACCAGAGCCATGCGGCGATGCCGCCGTTTCGCCAGGGAGCGTGCGAATGGGTTGCGTGCCAGGGACTACGTTGGGGACTGAATCGTCCGCGCTGCCCATCCCGGGCGATGGCGTGGAGCGCGACTCGGCGGAAGCGGGCCTTCTGCTGCAGGCCTTTGAGATGTTCACGCGGGCTTCGGGCTCCTTGGAGACGGCCTTCCAGCAGTTGCAGGCGCGCGCGCAGAGGCTGTCCGACGAACTCGAGATGAAAAATCGGGAGCTCGAGCGCAGCCTGCGGGAGAAGGACGAGGTCCAGAGCTTTCTCAATACGATTCTCGAGCACCTCCCGTGCGGTGTGCTGGCACTGGATAACGCGGGTGCGGTGACCCTGTGCAATCCGATGGCGTCCCAGATCCTCGAGCAGGCCCCTACACGCGAGCGGGCCTCCGGAAAGCCGAAGCGGAAGCGTCCGGTGCTGGGCGGATATTTCGCGGCTTCGGTGTCGCGCGGCGGAGCGGGCCGGGAGGTGGAGATCCCGTTTGTGCGCGGCGGCGCCACCCGGATCCTGGCGACCTCGGGAACGCCGTTGACGGGACGAGCGGGTGCACCGATCGGGACCCTGCACATTATCCGGGACGTCACGCGGGTCAAGGCGCTCGAGGAGCAGGGCAAACGGGGGGAACGTCTTTCGGCCATGGGAGAAATGGCGGTCGAACTCGCGCACGAGATCCGGAATCCGCTCGGGAGCATCGAGCTGTTCGCGTCGCTGCTGCAGAAGGAGCTTCCCGCGGAAAGCGACACGGCGCGTTGGGCGGACAACATCCGGGTCGGCAGCCGGTCGCTGAACAACATCGTCAGCAACATGCTGCATTTCGCAAACCCGCTCTCGCCGAGTTTTGCCGAGGT
Organism: uncultured Acidobacteriota bacterium; assembly: GCA_963773605.1. GTDB lineage: Bacteria > Acidobacteriota > UBA6911 > UBA6911 > UBA6911 > CAVZBT01. Next base: position 204,009 of record CAVZBT010000007.1, on the reverse strand, counting down.
CGACCTGCACGACGTCATCCTGGAGATACTGCGATTCACGGAGCCGATGACGCGGCAGAGGGAAGTCTCGGTGCGGCACCGGTTCGAGTCCCCGGAGGCCGCCGTCTACGGCGACCGCGAACTGCTGAAGCAGATGATTCTGAACCTGATCCTGAACTCGATGCAGGCGATGCCTTCGAACGGTTCGCTCACGGTTGCGACCCGCGACGTGAGGGAACTGCCGGGCGGTGCGCCCTGTGAGGGGGTGGAGTTGCGCGTGCAGGACACCGGGGTGGGGATCGCGCCCGAGAACCTCGGACGCGTTTTCGATCCGTTCTTCACCACCAACCGGAACGGCACGGGGCTGGGCCTGTCGGTGGTGCACCAGATCGTGGACAGGCACTCCGGCTTCATCCGTGTCGAGAGCGAGGTCAACATCGGGACGACCTTCACGATCGTGCTGCCGAGCGCCCGCGTGGTCTCGGGCGCCGTTTAGGGGACGACACATGTCGCAGGAACTTCTGGTCGTGGACGACGAACCCCAGATGCTCATCGCCATCAACGAGACCCTGCGCCGCCAGGGCTACGCGATAACGATGGCCGGGAGCGGCATGGAAGCGCTTTGCCGGTTGAAGGAGAAGTATTTTCAGCTCGTCCTGACCGACGTCCGGATGCCCGAGCTCAGCGGCATCGACCTGCTCCGCAAGGTCAAGACGTTGTCGCCCAACACGCCGGTCGTGCTGCTGACCGCGTACGGCACCGTGCAGAATGCCGTCGATGCGATGAAACACGGCGCCTTCGACTACCTGTTGAAACCTTTCTCCTCGGAAGCGCTCGAGGGGGTCGTCCGGCGGGCCCTGGCGTCGGCGGCTGGCCGGGACGAAAGAGTGTCTCACGACATCCTGACGCAGGACCCCGCGTTCAGCCGCGTGCTGGAGCGGGCGGCCCACTGTGCGCCGACCAGCGCCACGATCCTGATCCAGGCCGAGAGCGGCACGGGGAAGGAACTGCTGGCCCGTATGATCCACCGGATGAGCCCCCGGGCCGGCGGTCCCTTCGTGGCAGTGAACTGCGCCGCGCTCCCGGAAAACCTGCTCGAGAGCGAGCTGTTCGGCTTCGAAAAAGGCGCATTCACCGGGGCCGGTGCATCGAAGCCGGGCAAATTCGAGCTCGCCCACCGCGGCACGCTCCTGCTCGACGAGATCGGCGAGATGGCCCCGATCCTCCAGGCGAAGCTGCTGCGCGTGCTGCAGGAAAAAGAGGTGGACCGCGTCGGCGGCACCGCGCCGGTCCGGATCGATGTGCGGGTGATCGCCACGACCAATCGGGATCTGGCAGAGCTGGTACGAGTGGCGGCCTTCCGCGAGGACCTGTTTTACCGCCTGAACGTCGTGGCCCTGACGATCCCGCCGCTGCGCGATCGCACCGGCGACATCCCGCTCCTGGTGGACCTTTTCTGCCGCCGCTATGGCCAGGAAACAGCCAGGAAGGAAATGCGCTGCAGCCCCGAAGCCATCGCGCACCTCGAATGCCACTCCTGGCCCGGCAACGTGCGGGAGCTGGAAAACGCCATCCAGCGGGCCGTGGCACTTTGTCGCGGCGAGGTGATCCAACCCGAAGACCTCTGCCTGGTACGGACGGCGTCCGGCCCCGCCGGTCCCGCCCCGGCTCCGGCGCCCGCCTCCGGCACGACCATGCGGGAAATGGAACGACAGTTGATCCGCCGGACGCTGCAGGACACCGGCGGGAACCGGACGCACGCCGCGAAGATCCTGGGGATCAGTCTCCGGACGCTGCGCAACAAGCTTAACGAATTTGGGTTGCAGGACCGCCCGGCAAAACTTGCCCAGCCCGCGTCGGGATTTTGACGCTTTGTGCCATCGCCACCCCCTCGTACGAGAGAGGCCATCGATGAAACGCCCATCTGTAGCGGGTCTCCGGCATAAAGAGGTTTCTGGCCCCGCAGTTGCATGAAAGGTCCCGGAGCAGGTTGCATGAAGATAGATCTTATGCAGGACCCGATGGTGGACGCGATGGCCAATTACATGACCCGCCTGTCCAAGAGGCAGCAGGTCGTGGCTTCCAACATCGCCAACATCGATACGCCAGGGTACCAGACAAAAGAAATTTCCTTTCACGCGACACTGCAGGAACTGCTCTCGACCGAGGCGGTCCCCCTGTCGACCAGCAAGGCCGGGCACGAAGACCTGGGCCGGTGGGGTTTCCGCCCGCTCGAACCCGAGGTGTTCGAAGTCCAGGACCTTCCGTCGCGCCCCGATTGCAACAACGTGGACATCGACCGGGAAATGCTCAAGCTGAGCGAAACCTCCTTCGGCTACTCCCTGATGTCGCAGCTGCTGCGGGCGAAGTTCCGAAGCCTTTCCACCGCGATCAACGAAGGGAGGGCAGGGTAATGAGTCTCATGACCGCCATTGAGATCGGCGCATCCGGCTTGACCGCGCAGCGACGGCGCCTCGAAGTTCTGGTCAGCAACCTCGTGAACGCCAACACGACACAGCCGTCCGGCACGGAACCGTACCGCCGCAGGGACGTCGTGTTCACCGCCTCCGCCCCGTCCCAGAGCTTCGGCGCGACGATGGACGACGCCATGACCGGCCTGCGCGGCGTGGAAATCTCCGCGGTCACCACGGATAAGTCGGAACCCGTAAAACGGTACGAACCGGGGCACCCGCACGCCGACAAGGACGGCTACGTGCTCTACCCGAACATAAACCCCATGGAAGAAATGGTGAACGTGATCTCCGCAACGCGCTCGTACGAGGCGAACCTCCAGGCGGTCAACGCCGCCAAGGACATGGCCGTCAAAACGCTCGAGATCATCCGTTGAGGAACCCCAGATGAAAGAAGTCCTGATCGGTCAAATAAGCCCGAACCTGCAGATGCCGGAGATCCGCAAACCCGCCGGGATTTCCGGGACACCCGGCGCCAGTTTCGGCGAGGTGCTCAAGGACGCTATCTCGACGGCTGACGAACTGCAGAAACAGTCCAACCAGGAAATTCAGAAGCTGATGACCGGGGAGTCCCAGGACCTGCACTCCACCCTCATCGCGGTCCAGAAGGCCGACCTTTCGTTTCAGATGATGATGCAGGTGCGCAACAAGATCGTGCAGGCATACCAGGAAATCATGCGCATGCAGGTGTGACCGCGCCGCGCGTGAGATTCCACCAACTGACGATTCGATTCGGGAGTGCCCAACATGGCAGGACCGCGGGCCCCATACATCAAGCAACTGGCCGAAATCTGGACTAGACTCCAGCCCATTCAGCGATTAACGATCACTGTTTTTTGTCGTGTTAGTCGGGCTTCCCTCGGATTCCTAATCTTTTTCATGAACCGCGTGGAGTACGAAGTCCTCTACCGCGATCTGAGTCCGGAAGACGCGCAGGCGATCGCGGGCAAGCTGAAGGACGAGAAGAAGGACTACCTCGTCCAGGGGACCTCGATTCTGGTCGCGGCGCCCAAGAGCGATGTCGACAAGCTGCGCCTGGAGATTGCCGGTTCCGGTCTGGCGCGCAGCGGCCGGGTCGGATACGAGATTTTCGACAAGAGCCAGTTGGGCATGACCGACTTCACCGAGCAGGTGAATCTGCAGCGGGCGCTCGAAGGCGAACTGGCGCGCACGATCTCCAGCCTTTCCGAGATCTCCCAGGCGCGGGTTCACATCGTGCTCTCCGAAGGATTCGCTGTTTGAGGAAAAGAGGGAAGAGGCCAAGGCCAGCGTGGCCGTCCGCCTCAAGCACGGCGTCGGAGCTGTCCAAGTCGAGCATCGCCGGCATCAAGGGCCTGGTGGCCGGGGCGGTCCCGGCGCTGCATCCCTACAACGTATCCATTGTCGATGATGAGGGGAATCTGCTCTCGAATTCGGTCGGTTCGGGCGACGGGCGCGGCGGAGATCGAGTCCGGTATCCGCGAGCAGCTCGAGAAGGAGATGGTCAACAAGGTCGTCTCGATCCTCGAGCCGGTCGTGGGCAAAGGGAAGGTCCACGCCAACGCTTCGATCGACCTGGACTTCAACAGCACCGAGCAGACCGAAGAGACGTACAATCCGACGCCGCAGTGCCGTCTTGAGCCAGCAGAAGAGCGAAGAGCGCGTCGGCGGCGCGGCAACTCGCTTCCGGGGTTCCGGGCACGCAGTCCAACGCTTCCGCCTCCCAGCCTCAGACTCCCGCCGGTGCGACGCCCGAGAGGATGCGCCAGAGCGAGGTCACCAACTACGAAGTCAGCAAGCTGGTGCGCCACACCGTGCAGCCGAAAGGCACGGTCCGCCGCGTGTCGGTCGCGGTCATCCTCGACCACAAGACGATTTATAAGAAGGAACAGGACGGCAAGGTGACCACCGCCTACCAGCCCCGCACGCAGGGAGATCTGGACGCCTATCGCGAGCTCGTGCTGGCGGCCGTCGGGCTACGACAAGGAGCGGGGCGACACCGTCACGTTGGAGAATGTGCCGTTCTACTACGAGACGCGTCCGGAAGAGGATCAGCCCCCGGCCCCGTGGCATGTGAAATGGCAGCCCTACCTGCTCCCCGCCATCAAGTACACCGCCTTCATCGTCCTGTTCATCCTTGTCTACCTGGTCCTTTTCCGCCCGATTCGGAAGCGTGTGTTCCAGAGTCTTTCCGTGGCGGCGCCCGCTCTGGCCGCCCAGGCACAGCCCGCCGAGATTACCGCAGGGAACGTGCCCAAGGCGATTCAGGGGGCCGGGAGCGCCGTCAAGGAAGTGAGCGCGTCCGAAGCTCCGCTTGCGGCGCTGCCCGGGAGCCAGGATGTGCCGTCCGCCGAGGCCTCGGACATCGACGAACAGATTGAGCGCGAGTTCATGAAGGAAGCTCAAGTGTTTGAGGCGGGCGCCCGCAAGTATACGGTGCTCCGCAAAAGGCTGACGGAGCAGGCGAAAAAGGAACCGGAGATGGTCTCTCAGCTGATTCGTATCGTGGATGCACGAGAAGGACTGAACGGTGACGACGGAACAGATTGCCGGAATGAGAAAAGCGGCAATTCTGATGGTCCTGCTGGGAGATGAGGCCAGCGCGAACATCTTCCGCTACCTGCAGGAGGATGAGATCCAGGAAATCAGCAAGGAGATCTCGCGCCTGGGCAAAATCGATCCCGAAATCGCCGACAGCGTCCTGGAAGAGTTTCATCGGATGAACATGGCGCAGAATTGCCTGGCCCAGGGCGGAGCGGATTTCGCCAAGAAGCTGCTGGTCAAGGCGTTCGGGATCGAGTCGTCCAAGAAGCTGCTCGACCGTCTCAACATCTCGCTTCAGAGCACGATCGTCGGTTTCGACAACCTTCAAAAAGCCGATCCGGCGCAGCTGTCGAAGTTCATCCAGTCCGAACAGCCGCAGACGATCGCGCTGGTGCTGGCGCACCTGAACTCGTCGCAGGCCGCCGCCCTGCTGAGTTCGCTCCCGGCGCAGTTGCGGGCAGATGTCGTCATGCGCATGGCCAACCTCGAACAGATCTCGCCGGACATCATCAGCAAGATCACGACGATCCTTGAGCAGAAACTGCGGTCCCTGGGCGACTTCAGCCGCGAGTCGTATGGCGGCGTCCGCGCCGTCGCCGAACTTATCAACCGCATGGATACCAAAGCGGCGGCCGCCATCCTGGAAAGGATCGAAACCGACAATCCCGCCCTGGCCTTGAGCATCCGCAACCTCATGTTTGTCTTCGACGACGTGATGCTGATCGACGATCAGGGGATGCGCGAAATCATCCAGCGGCTCGACAAGAAGGCGCTGACGATCGCGTTGAAGGGGTGCAGCGACGAACTCAAGACCCAGTTCTTCCGGAACATGTCGTCGCGAGCGGTCGAGATGCTGCGCGAGGACATGGAAGTGATGGGTCCGGTCAAGCTGAAAGATGTTGAGGCCGCGCAGCAGCAGATCGTCAGCATCGTGCGGAAGCTCGACGAGGACGGCGTGATCAATCTCAAGGGTGGCGGCGGCGACGAGTACGTCACCTAACTCATGCTTGCGCCCATCATGAAGTGCGGTGCCCCGGCACCGCCTCGGGGGTTGCGCCGGATCGCTATGACGCCCGAAAGCGGCGTCGAGCTGCTGCGCCCCACAGAAAACGAAAGCCACCATGGCGATAAAGATCATCAAGCAGGGCTCGACGCTGGCACACAAAATCCGGCCGTTCTCCTTTGAAGCACAGGTCCAGGGAAGCCAGCCGGAGCCGGCCGAGATCCCGGCGTGGATGCAGATCGCGGAAGCCGTTCTTCCCGCGGCAGGTCCCGAGGCGGTTGCTGCCGATCGGCCCGCGGCGATCGACCTGGCCGAAGTCGAGAAGGCCGCTTATGAGCGCGGCTTTGAACAAGGCGAACGGGTTGGTGGAGAGAGCGCCGAGAAGAGGCTCGCGGGGTTGATGCGGCAGTACACGGACGCCATCTTGGAACTCGGCAAGGTGAAGTCCAAGCTCTACACGGAGGTCGAGCGACAGGTGGTCAAGCTGGCCCTCGAGGTGGCGAGGAAGATCGTCCACCGGGAAATCCGGGCAGACCGCGAAGTGATCCAGACCCTCGTGAAGGTGGCTCTCAGCCACGCGGCCGAGAAGTCGGCCGTCACCGTGCACCTGAATCCGGTCGACTACGACTACGTGATCGAACAGCGGGGCGATCTTGTGTCGGGCGACGAACGCGCCCGGGGCGTGGTCCTGCTGGCGGACAAGGGCATGGAGCGCGGCGGGTGCCTGGTGCGGACCGATTGCGGGGATGTCGATGCCCGCATCGAAGAGGAGTTCCGGGAACTGGAACGCGGCTTTTTCGGAGGGGCGACTTCAAATCGATGAGCGACCCGGGGATCGACCTGAGCGGCTACTTTCACAAGCTGCGCCATATGACCCTGATCAAGACGGTCGGCTCGGTGAAACGGGCCATCGGCCTTGTCGTCGAGTCGCAGGGACCCCCGGTATCGGTGGGCGAACTGTGCGAAATCGCCGGCAGCGACGGCGCCGAACCGATCCCGGCCGAGGTGATCGGCTTCCGGGACAACTACGTCCTTTCGATGCCCCTGTTCAAGGTGCACGGCGTGAAACTCGGAGACAAGGTGGTCTGCCGCAAGAAGCAGGCGAGCGTACCCGTCTCGTCGGCGCTCCTGGGCCGGGTCATCGACGCCCTGGGCAACCCGATCGACGACCTTGGGCCGATCGAAGCCGCGGAGGAGTACCCGCTGCAGCCTGCCGCCACGAATCCGCTCGAGCGTCAGAACATCGACGAAATGCTGGGGACGGGCATCCGCGCGATCGACGGGTTGCTCACCTGCGGCAAGGGCCAGCGCATCGGCATCTTCGGCGGCAGCGGGGTGGGGAAGAGCACGCTGCTCGGCATGATGGCCCGGTACACCTCGGCCGACGTCAACGTCATCACGCTGGTCGGCGAGCGTGGTCGCGAAGTCCGCGCATTTATCGAAAAAGACCTCGGGGAAGAAGGCCTGAAGCGTTCGGTGGTCGTCGTCTCCACGTCCGACCAGCCGCCCCTGCTGAGAATACGCGCCGCCCTGGTGGCCACGACGATCGCCGAGTACTTCCGGGATCAGGGCAAAGACGTGCTGCTGGTGATGGACTCGCTCACCCGGTTTGCCATGGCCCAGCGCGAAGTGGGGCTTGCGGCCGGGGAACCGCCTTCCTCCAAGGGGTATACCCCGTCGGTCTTCTCCCTGCTGCCGCGACTGCTGGAACGCGCGGGGAATTTCCGTTCGGGCGGGAGCATCACCGGATTCTACACGGTGCTCGTCGAAGGGGATGACATGAACGAGCCGGTCGCCGACGCCGTTCGATCCCTGCTGGACGGGCATGTCGTCCTGAGCCGCGACCTCGCCTGGCGCAATCACTACCCCTGCATCGACATCCTTGCCAGCGTCAGCCGTCTCATGCCGGATCTCGTGTCGCCGTCCGCGCTCGAAAAGGCCGGCCGAGTGCGCGAATGGCTGTCGACCTATCACAAGGCCGAAGACATGCTCAACATCGGCGCGTACGTCAAGGGGAGCAATCCCAAGATCGACCAGGCCCTGAAGAAGATCGACGCCGTGAATGCCTACCTCAGGCAAAGCAGCCTCGAGCAGGTCGGCATCGAAGCGGCCCTGTCGGCGGTCGAAGCAGTAGCCCAAGAAAAGTGAAATGAAGAAGTTCTCCTTCAACCTTGAAACGTTGCTGCGCCACCGCGGCAACATCGAAGAGCGGGAGCGGACCGTCCTGTCGCGCATCCAGTTCGACCTCCAAAACGAGCGGCAGCGACGCGAACAGATCGCCCAGAAACACATGGAGACGCTCGGCGAGTTGGAAGCGCTGAGGCGCACCCGTACCGAACAGGACGAACTCTGCTTCTACTACCCCTACCTCGACCGGCTGCGCCACGAGGCGGAAACGAGCGACAAAAGCATTGTCCGGCTGCAGAAAGAGCTCCACGAACAGAAGAATGCCGTACTGGTCGCATCCAAGAACAAGAAGGTCATCGAGACACTGAAGACGAAGAAAAGGTCCGAGTTCATCACAGAAGCGGATCGACAGGAACAGAAAGCCATCGACGAGATCGTGGTCTCGCGACACGGCCGCAAACCCGAATAGCCAGTCCCTAGGAGTCACCGTGAAAATCGAAGTGCTCGCAAATCTGTTCCCCGCCGCCCCCGCAAGCGATGCCGCGGAACCGCAGGGCACCGGGGAAGAACCGGGGGAGGCTTCCTGTCGGTGATGCATGAAGCGGGTGCGGTACTGGAGCAGCAGGAAGCACGCCCGCAATGCGATGCCACCCCGCAGGTCGATGCGCAGCTCGCAGGCGCCTTGCTGGCCAGCGGCGCACTCGGCGCCACCCTGGGAGCCGGCAGCGAGTCACTGAGCGCTGTTGCTCCTGCCGAAGCGGGCACGATCGAGCCCGGGGTCTCCGAACAACCGTCTGAAGAGGCTGCGGATGCCGAGCCGGCACAGGAAGACGAAGCCTCACCCGTCCTGTCGTTGCCTGTGGCCGTGCCGCCACCTCCGCCCTGCGACGCAACGCGGCCCGGGCAGGAGTGCATCGGCCGTTTCCCTCAGTCCGGTCCGGACATTCCGGCCGCCCAGTCCGTCAGCTCGGCTGAGGTGCCCGCCGCCGGTGACAACGGGGCGCTATCCCTCCTTCGAAGTGGGCGTCTGACCGGGCCCGCCGTCCGACAACCGCATGAGCAGGCCTCTGTGCAGGGGAACAGCACCGGGTTACTACCCTTCCGAGGGCAGGCGAGCCCAGAGGCGCCGTGCCAGGAGATCTCAGCTGGCGACTCCGCGGATGCCCGGAGCCAGTCTGCCGCTGCTGCGACCGCCGAGGCCGCATCGTTGAGTGCAGCGGAGCCTGCGACGGTGAGTTCGACCGGCCGCACTCCCGTTCAACCCCCCGTCCGCCCCGCACAGGAGCAGGCCGCCGATGCCCCAGCAGATACGCGGCTGGCTCAGCCGGACCCACCCCCGGGATCGGCCGTTTCTGCCGGCGAAGCTTCGAGCGCTCCCGGAACGTTGACGCATGCGGCAGCGCAGGTCCTGCGGGCTGTGGCCCCTGCCGCGGCAGACCCGTCCGGGGACGGGGAGACCGCAGGGAAGGAACGCGGGCAGGGGAAGGCGGAAGCCCAACCGGTTGCTCCCAAAGCGGACACGCGCGGGGCCGAAGCGCAGGAGCCGGAAGCCGAAGCGCCGCGTGCGGGCATGTCCCTGGCCGGCACAGGGCGTGGCCAGCCGCGCGACCTGTTCGAGACGCGCGCACGGCAGCAGTCACCGGATGTGCCGGAAAACCCGGTGCCGTCGACCGGTTACGCGGTTTCCGGCTCGGCGCGCGGCTCTGCGCTCCGGTCTGCGCCTGCCGAGGCCCCCGCGCGGCAGTCCGATTTCATCATGCAGCTCGCACAGCGCATCCAGACGCAGTCGGAGGAAGGTGGGGGGGCGCTGCGCATTCAGCTCAGGCCCGCGAACCTCGGGCGGCTGGAGATCAGCGCCGAGCCCGGTGCCGCCGGCGTTGTGGCCCGGATCGTGACGGAGTCGACGGCCGTCAAACAATACCTCGAGGGTAACCTGCACGTGCTCGAGCAGGCCCTCCAGGACCAGGGCTTGCGAGTGGACCGCCTCGACGTTACGGTCCAGTCGTTTGATGCTCGCCAGTCGGCGGGACAGCAGCATCAGGCGGGACCGGGGGCTCACGCCGAGCGTGGCAGTGCTGCGGCGCAGTTCAACGGCACCGCTGCGGCGTCCGGCGAAATCGTTGTCGACACCCCCATGATCACCGTGCTGGGTCCGAACAGCACATTTCACACCGTCGCATAAATTGCCTACCCGGCAACTTTTGCCCCGGGGATGTTTGATGCGCACCGCCGCAGCCCATCCCGAAACATCCGCCAACGAGGCATCGCACCGGTTTCCAACGCCGTACGGGGGAAGGATCGGATTGGCACACGACTTGCAGGGATATGGACCGCGAGGTCCGGTGCCACAACAAATGTCCTATAGGAGAGGCGATCCGTGAGAACCGAGTTTTTGAACATGTCGGGCCCGGCGACGTCATCGATCGCAGGGCGTGGGGTTGCGCGACAGTCGGAGCGGCCGGAGGGCAAATTCTCTCGCAGCCTCGTCGCGGCGACGCAGCAGGTCGATGCCGAAGCGGCTGCGGCCGCTCCCGTCCGGAAGACCGCGCCCCCGGGGTCGCGGGATGCGAACATCCCGAGCCGCATCAGCGGCTCCTCCGAGGGTTCGAGCCGCGCTGCCGAGCCCTCGTCGGTTGCGGCCAACCCGTTTGCCGCGGATTCGCGTCAGGTCATGGATGTCGGCGGCGGCTCGGAGTGGGTGGCCTACTTCAGAACCCATGCCCCCGGCGAGTGGGCGGCTGATCCGCGGGCGCGCGAGCGATTTGCGGAGACGTACTCGGACGCGGCTCTGGTGACCCTCGACTGGACGGGTACCGTTCCCGAAAATATGGACCCGGCCTGGGTCACCCACTGCCCGGTGGATTCCACCGGGAAGCCTCTTCCCCGCGTGCCTTCCACGGAGCTCACATAATGACCGGCATAAGTCCGATTACCTACACGCCCACCGCCGCAAACGACCCGCAGACGACAACGACCACCAAGGACCTGGAAAACCTGGGCAAGGACGAGTTTCTGAAGCTCCTGGTTGCCCAGCTGCAGAATCAGGATCCGCTGAATCCGTTGAAGAACGAGGAATTCGTGGCCCAGCTCGCCACCTTCAGTTCGCTCGAGCAGTTGATTGCCATCAACAAGGGGGTCACCACCATCACTGAAGTCATCGACCCGACCCCCAGTGCCGACTCAACCCAATCCGCGTAAACAGGAGACACAGATGCCTCTCACATCCGCCTTCAACGCAGCATTGACGGGGCTTAACAACAACGCGCTGCAGCTCAACGTCATCGGCAACAACCTTGCCAACATCAACTCGACGGGGTACAAGGCCAGCAAGGCCACTTTCGCCGAACTCCTCAGCAGTTCGAGTGACAGTTCCGGGAACGGCAACCCGATACAGATAGGGCTCGGCAGCTTCGTCCCCAGTGTGTCGCCTTTCTTCAGCCAGGGGTCGATCCAGTACACGGGCAAGTCGACCGACGCGGCCGTCAGCGGCAACGGCTTCTTCATCGTTTCGACGGGGGACGGGCAAGCGTACACCCGGGCCGGCAACTTCGGCCTGACGCGCGACGGCGAGCTGGTCAGCGCCGAGGGTTTCCAGGTGCTCGGGTATCCGGCCGTCAACGGCGTGGTCGGGCAGGGCGGCGGGCTCGAGCCGATCACGGTCCTCAAGGGGAGCGCGCATGCCTCCCAAGTCCACCGCTTCCGCCAGCGTCGTGGCGAATCTCGACAGCCGGACGGTCGTCAACGGGACATTCTCCGCTGCGGTCCAGGTCTTTGATTCGATGGGCGCAACCCACGCGGTCACGCTGACCTTTACGAATACCGGGCCGGGCGCCTGGAACTGGAACGCAACCATTCCCGGCGGTGGATACCGGGGGACTGCCGACGGCGCCGCCCGTATCCATTGGGAACGGCAGCCTGACGTTCGACGAGAACGGGATGCTCTACGGCTCCCGTGGCCAACCCCGATCTCACGATCACCGGCTTGGCGAGCGGTGCCGCGGACATGACGATCAGCCTGGAATTTCTCGACGACAAGGGCGCGCCCCGCTTGACGGGCTTCGCCTCCGTCTCCGCGGTGTCCTCCACCAACCAGGATGGTTATACCTCCAGCGTCCTGAAAGACATCAGCTTTGGCAACACCGGCGTCGTCAGCGGCATCTTCGACAATGGACAGGTGCAGGCGATCGCACAGCTGGCGCTGGCGAATTTCGCCAACGTAGAGGGTCTGCTGAAATTCAAAGGAACCACTTTCGTCAGCTCACTCGCCTCGGGAGAAGCGTCGGTAGGCTCCCCGGGGAGCGGCGGGCGAGGAACCATCAGCGGCAGCTCGCTCGAACAGTCGAACGTGGACATCGCTCAGGAGTTCACGACCCTAATTATTGCACAAAGAGGATATCAGGCAAACTCGCGGGTGATCACCACGACGGATGAGCTTTACCAGGATGCCATCAATATGAAGCGTTAATCCCGGCACTGAGCGGCGACGGCGGAGAGAGCGCAACTCTCTCCGCCGCGTGCCCGACACGGTGCCGACCGTTCGGTCCGGAGAGACGTCATGGCTCTGTCCCCCCCGCCTGTGACTCGCAGCAGAGGATTTCTTCAGGCGTTGCGCGAGAGCGTCCCGATCGAGGAACGCGGGCTCGAAGTGTACCGGGATCTGCTGGCCATGAACGAACTGGCTACCCGCATGAACGTTGCGGACGATCTCGAGGAGCTCAAAGGATGCCTTGGGACCGCTTTCCAGAACTGGCTGCCCGACGAGTCGGTGTACATCTGCTTCAGGAACGGCAGTTCCTACCGCCGCTGGGCGCTCTCTGGTCCCGGTGACCGGGACCGCTACGAGACTTTCCCGCTCGACGCGGGTTACGTCGGAAGCGTCCTGAAGGCGGGCGCGCCGCTCTGGATATCCGATGTCGCCGCCGCCAAACGGTCGGCCACGACCGGCGTCCCGCAAGGGGCTGCGTCGGTAATGGTGCTGCCCTGCCAGGCCATGGGCGAAGTGTCTGCGGCGCTGCAAATCGAGTCCGGTCGCCCGAACCGCTTCAGCAAGATCGATTACCACCTGGCGTGTCTCGTATCCGCCCACCTCTCCTCCTCGCTGGAGAACATTCTCACGAGGCAGCAGCTGTCGGCCGCCAACGAGCAGTTGCGCCAGAGGGATCTGCGGTTGACGCAACTGAACCAGCGCCTGAAGGAGCAAGCCCACACCGATGATGCCACGGGTCTGTACAACCGAAGACGACTGATGGAGCAGCTCGAGGCCGAAGTGGCCCGGTGCCGCCGTTATGGTGGAACCCTGAGCTGTTTGATGCTGGATCTGGATTTCTTCAAGAAGGTCAACGACACCCTTGGCCACCAGGCCGGCGATGATGTCCTGCGCCAGGTGGCCGACTTGCTGCGCGTCCGGCTCAGGGTCACCGACTTCGTGGCACGCTATGGCGGCGAAGAGTTCACCGTGCTGCTGCCCAATACGCCGGCGGAGGGTGCCCACCGCGTGGCCGAACACCTGAGGCTCGCGGTGGCCGACCACACCTTTGACCTCCCCCAGATGGACGTGCGCCTCAGCGTCAGTATCGGGATTGCTTCGTATACCGCCTTTGATCGCCTTGACGCGCACCAGGTGATACTGGCTTCAGACGCCGCCCTGTACCGCGCGAAGAGAGAGGGCCGCAACAGAGTCTGCTTTGCCGAAAACCCCGGGGAAACCGTCAAAATATTGGCAACGGGCTGAGCACCGCTTGACACCCGCGCCCGTGCACGGGACGCGAGAAGCCGGCCCGTGCCGTTCCAAACGCCTCCGCATCCCGCAAATCCACGCATTTACGCCCCGCCCGGGCAAAAGGCCGGTCATCTGATTCATGGCATGTGTTTTGCATTTGCTGCTGTGAGTCAACATGTGACAGGAGACGGCCATGGTCGAGCCCCGGACCGATATTGAACCGCAGCAGCCCAAATCCAGAAAGCTCTTGATCCTCTTCTCCGCAGCCATGGCGCTCGTCGCTGCCGGCGGCGGCTTTGCCGGCTGGCGCTACTTCAAGCACGCGAAAGGCGGGGCGGACGCGGCCAGGGCGGTTGAGGCGAAGCCCGAACCGAGCGGCAAGCCCGAGATGAAATCCACGCTGAACCTCGAGCCGTTTCTGGTAAACCTCGCGGATGCGGACAACCCTCGTTTTCTGAAAGTCACCTTCCGGCTGGGCCTCGCCGAGGCCAAGATGGGGGAGGAGCTGGCGGGCGACCCCGTCGCCCTTGCCATCACGAGAGACACCATCATTTCGCTGCTCAGCAGCAAAATGGCCGACCAGGTTCTCACGGCTCGAGGGGAAGCTCCAACTTCGAGAAGAAGTGCGTACCAGGGTCAATGCCGCTCTGCCGAAAGGAAAAATCGGCGAGGTTTATATCGTCGACTTCGTCGTCCAGATGTAGCGGCCTCGTCCCGATTCCGGAGTTCACCATGTCCGATCCCAGCCGGCAGCACGACAGCGAAACACAAAAACACCCCGAAGAAATCCAGCACCTGCTCGACGTTCCTCTGAAGGTCACGATCGAGTTGGGGCGCCGAAGCATGAAGGTGCGCGAGATCCTGCAGTTGAAGCAGGACTCTATCCTCGACCTGCCGAAATCCGCGGGCGAAAACCTCGACGTCTATATCAGCGGAAAGCTGGTGGCCTACGGGGAGGTCCTCGAGATGGAAGCGAGGACGGGGATCCGCCTCACGGACCTGCACACAAGAGCGTAACGGAGAATGCCATGAAGAAGTCGTTGATACCGGCTTTTGTCGCATGTGTACTGTTTGGCTGCGCCGCGTGGGGTTACGATTCCGGCGAGGGCGCTTCTGGCGCACCCGGGATGCGCCCGGGCGCGTCTGTCCCGGTCCAGGCTGCCGCCGGTACGGAGGGCACGCCGACCGTCGACACGCCGGCGAAGACCACAGACACCGGAACGGCTGCCGCGCCCCCACCCGAGAAGCCTGGAAAAACGGCGCCGGCAAGACGGCACAATCGGACAAGGATCGCCACGCCGGCCTCGACGGTCGCTCCCGCGGCGTCACCGGAACAACCCGCGGTTGCTGCGACAGCACCGCTGGGGGCGCCGGCGCCGCAAGCTGCCCACTCCCCAGACGTTGCAGGGGCCGCGGCGGCGGCGGCGGAGGCGGCGCCTCAGCCTGCCGAGCCTGTTGCCGTCCCCGCGCCGGCGACACCCGTTCCCCCGCCGCCCGCAGCCGCCGCTACGGAAATCCCGAGCCTCGCGGCGGACTTCCCGCTGGGCAGGGCGCTGGGAGGATTCGGCATCGTGCTGAGCCTCATGGGGGCGGCGGTGTTCGGCACCAGGAAATTCGCTCCCCAGTTGTTCCGCAAGCCGGTCCCTGAGAAGAGCCTCAAGGTGATCGAGACCATCCCGATGGGCGACAAACGCAGCATCTCGGTGATACAGGTCGAAGACAAACGCTTTCTGATAGGCAACACAACCAGCCAGATCACGCTGCTTGCGCCATTGCGCGGGCCGCTGTCTGTCGAGGAGGAACCCGTCGCGCAGGCCGCCCCTGCCGAGCCGGTTGCCCCGCGCCCCAAGATGGTAGTGGACAGGTTCCGGAACATCTTCGAGATCGAGAAGGCGTCACCCGGGAGAAACGGTGCCAGGCCGAAAACCATTCCGCCCGACGTGCGCGCCAAAATGCGGCAGCTGCGAGAAAGCCTGGAACAGTAGCGACGATCCTGGGATAAATCATGAGAGCCGCAGCCGTACTCATTGTGGTCCTTGCACTCGCCTCGGCGGCTTACGCCGCGCCGGCGGACAAGAGTTTTTCGGGCATCGAGCTGCGCGTCGGCGGCGGTTCCGGGACAGACGGCGGGCTGAGCCTGCCCGTCCAGATTCTGGTCTTGATGACGGTACTGGCGCTGTTACCGGCCATGCTCGTCTCGGTGACCTCGTTCACCCGCCTGATCGTCGTGTCCCATTTTCTGCGCCAGGCGCTGGGGACGCAAACCATGCCCCCCAACCAGGTGCTGATCGGGCTATCGCTTTTCCTGACCTATTTCATCATGCAGCCGGTGGGCGAGCGCATCAATCAGGAGGCGCTGCAACCCATGCTCAGCGGGAAAGTCACCGAGATGCAGGCGCTCGACCTGGCGAGCGGGCCGATGCGCCAGTTCATGTTGCGCTACACGCGCGAGAAGGATCTGGCCCTGTTCCTGAACATTGCCAAGATCCCGAAGCCGCGCAGCGCCCAGGATCTCCCGATGCGGGTGGTGATCCCGAGCTACATGATTTCGGAGCTGAAAACCGCCTTTCAGATCGGATTCGTGCTGTTTATCCCTTTCCTCGTCATCGACATGGTGGTGGCTGCCGTACTGCTCTCCATGGGAATGATGCAGCTGCCTCCGGTGGTGGTCTCCACCCCGTTCAAGATCCTGCTGTTCGTCCTGGTGGACGGCTGGAACCTGGTCGTCGGGTCGCTGGTCCGGAGCTTCTACTAGCGGAGGATGCGCCGCATGTCGCAGGACATGGTTTTGAAACTGGCCAAGGACACCCTGCAGATCACCCTCATGGTGAGCGGGCCGCTGCTGGTCGTCTCCCTTGTGATCGGGCTGTTCGTCAGCATCGCGCAGGTGGTCACGTCGATTCAGGACATGACCCTTTCGTTCGTCCCCCGTATGATCGCGGTGTTCCTGGCCTTCCTGCTCCTGTTCCCCTGGACCATGAGCATCATGACCTCATACACCGCAGGGCTGCTGGGCCATCTCGAGCGCTTCGCGCGCTAGACTGGCCGCGTGCTGCGGTATGGATCCTATTTCCTTCTCCAGTGCCGAAGTGGTCCGGTTCGCCGTCGTCCTGTTCCGGGTCGCAGGCATCATGGTGTTCGCCCCTTTCTTCAGCAGCCACTCGATCCCGTACCAGGTGCGGGTCGTGCTCACGCTGGTGGCGACGATGGCTCTCGTCCCCGCCCTGCCGCTGGGGCGTCTGCCGGCGGAACTCACCCTCCGCTCTGCGGTCGGCATGGCCGCCGGGGAGGCGGTATTCGGGCTGGTGCTCGGGCTGGCCGCCCTGTTTATCTTTGCCGCCCTGCAGCTGGCGGGGCAGATCATCGCCTTCCAACTGGGGTTTTCAATCATCAACCTCATCGACCCGCAGAGCGAAGTCGAAATGTCGGTGATCTCCTTCTTGCAGAACTTCATCGGGCTTATCCTCTTTCTCCTGATCAACGGGCACCACTGGTTCTTCATGGCCGTCAGCGACAGCTTTGGCTATGTCCCGGTCACAGGATTGAAGCTGCAGGGCCCGCTGGTGCTCGAGCTCGTGCGCCTGTCGTCTCAGGTGTTATCTGCGGGGGTACAGATCGCCGCCCCGGTG
This sequence comes from uncultured Acidobacteriota bacterium, assembly GCA_963773605.1. Taxonomy (GTDB): domain Bacteria; phylum Acidobacteriota; class UBA6911; order UBA6911; family UBA6911; genus CAVZBT01. The sequence continues at coordinate 186,558 of CAVZBT010000007.1, read as the reverse complement.
ATTGCGGTTACGGTGCTCACGGACATCGTGCTCGGGATCATCGGCCGGGTGGCCCCCCAGGTCAATATCCTTATCGTCGGCATGCCGGTCAAATTGCTGGTCGGCTTTGTCTGCCTCAGCCTGTCCTTCTACTTTCCTGCCCCAACTCCTGGGTGAGTACTACGCGTCGTTGTATCGTGAGCTGTTCGCCCTCGTGCACAAAATGGCATAGAAACTCATGGCAGGCGGCAAAGACAACAGGACCGAAAGGCCTACCCAAAGACGGCTCCAGAAGGCGCGCGAGAAGGGGCAGGTGGCGCGCAGCAAGGAAGTGCCGGCTGCTTTCGTCCTGCTGGGCGGCCTCCTGGTGCTGTCGTACTCGGCGCAATCGCTGGTGGGCACGTTGGGAGTGGAGATGCGGGACCTGCTCCGGCTCAGAGTTCCGTCGGAGCTTTCCATTTCCTATCTCAACGGTCTGGGGCGGCAGATCATGACCCATATGGCATTGGCCACCGCACCGGTCATGGGGGCGGCGATTGCCATCAGCGTGCTTTCGAATCTCGTGCAGGGTGGCGGCCTGACCCTGTCGGCGCATGCCCTGGCGTTCCGCTTCGAGAAGCTCAACCCGAGCAACGGGCTGGCACGCGTTTTTTCCAAACACGGAACGGTCCAACTCATCAAGAGCCTGTTCGTCCTGGCAATAGTGTCAATAATTAGTTATCAGGTGATCTCACAACATCTGACCCTCTTTCCCCGCCTGGTCCTGATGGATGTGCGCCAGCTGATGTACTGGACCGGCGTGATCAGCTACGAGGTGCTGTTCCGGGTCGCGGTGTTCCTCGTGATCCTGGCGGGTTTCGACTATGCCTTCGAGAAATACCGGTTTCTGGAACAGCTGAAAATGACCAAGCAGGAGGTCAAGGAAGAGTTCAAGGAGATGGAAGGGGACCCGCTCACGAAGGGCCGCATACGACGCATCCAGCGCGACATGGCCCGCAAGAGGATGATGGCGGACGTACCGAAGGCCGACGTGGTCATCACCAACCCCACGCACTATGCCGTGGCGCTGTCCTACAAGATGGACTCGATGGAAGCTCCCAAGGTGGTCGCCAAGGGTGTCGGATTTTTGGCGCTCAAGATAAAAGAGTTGGCACGAGAGCATGACATTCCGACGGTCGAGAACAAACCGCTGGCCCAGACGCTCTATAAAACCGTCGAGGTCGGAGACACGATTCCCGCCAGCCTGTACAAAGCCGTAGCTGAAATCCTGGCATATATTTACAAGGCCCGCGACGCCTGGCGGCGGTAGGAATTCAGCCTCACCCGCCCCGCCGCGCCGCCGCTTTTCCCCCGGCCACCCGTCGGCAGAAACCCGCCGCCGCGTCAACCGCACCCTCCGACAGAGTGGCATACCAATTGCGTTATTCCTTCCCGAACAGCAGACAACCGTCAGGAGATCGAGGAAGTTCGATGAGCGTTGCAGAGAGTGCCACTCCCGACCCCGCCCAGATCCTCGGCAAGGTCCATCTGATTATTCCCGTGGCAGTGATGGGAATCCTGGTCGTCATGGTGCTGCCCATGCCCACCATGGTGATGGATCTCCTGATCAGCCTGAACATCACGCTGTCGATCATCATCCTGCTGGTCTCGATGTACATCCTGCAGCCGGTGCACTTCTCGGTGTTCCCATCACTGCTCCTCATCGTCACCCTGTTCCGCCTCGCCCTGAACGTGGCGTCCACGCGTCTGATCCTGCTGCACGGTTCCGAAGGCGAAGATGCGGCGGGGAGGGTGATCCAGTCGTTCGGCCAGTTCGTCGTCGGCGGCAACTACTTCGTCGGCATCGTCGTTTTCCTGGTCCTCATAGGCATTCAGTTCATCGTCATCAACCATGGCGCCGTCCGCATTTCGGAAGTCACCGCCCGGTTCACCCTGGACGCGATGCCCGGCAAGCAGATGGCCATCGACGCGGATCTGAACGCCGGCCTGATCAACGAGCACGAGGCGCGCGCGCGCCGCGAAACGGTCTCCAAGGAGGCCGAGTTCTACGGGGCGATGGACGGCGCGATCCGGTTCACGAGCCGCGACGCCATTGCCAGCATGCTTATCCTGACCATCAACATCGTCGGCGGCTTCCTGATCGGCGTCTTCCAGTTCGACATGGAGCTGGCGGAGGCGGCGAAGCGCTTCACGATGCTGACCATCGGGGACGGACTGGTGACGGCGATCCCGTCGCTGCTGATCTCGGTCGCGGGCGGCATCATCACGACCCGCGCCGCCTCGGAAGTCGAACCTGGGCGACGACGTCGCGAACCAGCTGTTCAAGAATCACATCCCGATCGCCATCGGTTCGGGCTTCCTGTTCTTCTTCGGCCTGGTTCCCGGCCTCCCCGGCCCTGCCGTTCTTCCTCCTGGCGGCGCTGACCGGGATCATGGCGGTGCGCACGCAGGCGCCTGCGCGAAGGGGAACGGCCTGCTGACGGAAAAGCACAAGGCCGAACGCGCCGAAGCCGACAAGCCCAAGGAAAAGATCGAGGCGCTGCTCAAGGTGGATCTGCTGGGAGTCGAGGTCGGCTACGGGCTGATCCGTTTTGTCGATGCGAGCCAGGGGGGCGATTTCCTCGACCGCATCAAATCCATCCGCCGGCAGATCGCGCTCGACATGGGCCTGGTCGTGCCGCCGGTGCACATCACCGACAACCTGCAGCTGAGCGCGAAGGAGTACTCGATTCTGCTGAAGGGCGTCGAGATCGCGCGCGGCGAACTGTTCCAGGAACACCTGCTGGCGATCAATCCGGGAACCGCCCGTGAGGAACTCGGCGGCGTGGCCACGCGGGAACCGGCCTTCGGCCTGCCGGCGCGCTGGATCAAGTCCAGCGAGCGGGAACGGGCGCAGCTGGCCGGCTACACGGTGGTCGACCCCACGACGGTGCTGGCCACGCACGTGACCGAGATCATCAAGTCGCACGCCCACGAACTGCTCGGACGCCAGGAAACCAAGAGCCTGCTCGACACGGTCGCGGAGACTCACCCGAAGGTGGTCGAGGAGCTGGTCCCGAAGGTGCTGTCGATCGGCGAAGTGCAGAAGGTCCTGCAGAACCTGCTCAAGGAGCGGGTCAGCATCCGGGACGTGGTCTCGATTCTGGAGACCCTGGCCGATTACGGCTCCTACACGAAGAACATCGGCGTGCTGACGGAGTACTGCCGCCAGGCCCTGGCACGGTCCATCTGCAGACCCTACCAGAACGAGAGCGGCGAACTGCCCGTGTTCACGGTCAGCCCGGAGCTGGAGAAGGCCGTTAACGACGGCGTGGTGCACACCGACCAGGGTGCCTATCTGGCGCTGGAACCTCGGCAGGCCAAAGACATCATGAGCCGGTTCCGGCGCACCCTCGAGTCCGCGGCCGGTGCGGCCAACCCGGTGATCCTCTGCTCGCCGAATGTCCGGATGTATGTGCGGCAGCTGCTCGAACGCTATATGCCGGGTGTGGCGATCCTGTCGCACAGCGAAATACCGCCGAACGTCCGTGTCCTTTCCGTGGGAATGGTGAGCTAGGATGAGAATCAAGACTTTCTACGCCCAGACGATGGCTGAGGCGTTGCGGGACATCAAGGCCGAACTCGGCCCGGATGCCCTGCTGCTCTCCACCAAAGAGAAGCCGTGCCGGTCCGGAATTGCCTCCACGGTCGAAGTGGTGGCCGCGGTCGATGGCCGCGAGGGGTCGGAGTTTTACGGTGGTCCTGCGGAAAGGCCCCGCGTTGCCGATGCGCGTACCTCAGCGGGCGCGGACGAACTCGACGGCGCGCCGTCGGACGGCGCGCCGGTCCTGTACACACCCGCCTCGATGCGCAAAGCGCCCGCGCCGGCCGATCCCGAACGGCCCGCGGCCCGGCAGCGCACCAGCGCCGCGGCCGTGCTGTACCGGGATCTCGTGACGGCCGGTGTGCACGGCTGGCTCGCCCGCAGGCTCGTCCAGCAGTCGGTCCGGATGCTCGACGGACGGCAGCGGCACCATCGCCCCTCGCTGGTCACGGCCGTCAACTCCGTCGCAGGAGGGTTGATCGCGCGCACGTCCGACGAGGGTCTCCCGCACAAGCGCATCGTCGCGTTCATCGGGCCGACGGGCGTCGGCAAGACGACGACGATCGCGAAGCTTGCGGCGCGCCTGGCGCTGCAGATGAAAAGGAACGTCGTTCTCGTGACGCTCGACGGCTACCGCATCGGTGCGGTCGACCAGCTGCGGACCTACGCCTCCCTGATCGGGGTCCCGTTCCGTTTCGTGCGAGACCTCGCCGGTCTGCAGGGCGGCCGTGGAGGAGCAGTCCCGGCGCGACTATGTTCTGTCGACACGACCGGCCGGGGACCCAGGGACAGCGCCGCCATAGGGGCGCTGGCGTGTCTGGCGGACGGCGCGCTGGACATGGAGCGGCACCTGGTTCTGAGCGCCACGACCCGGGCGACCGACCTGGAAGAGATCGTGGAGCGCTTCGCCCCCTGCCGGCCGGACCATCTCCTGTTTACCAAGCTCGACGAAACGGCCACGTGCGGCCCGGTCTTCAACGAGCTCGTCCGGACCGGGATGCCTCTGTCGTACTACACCAATGGCCAGCGGGTACCCGAGGACATTCATGTCCTCCCGAAGGAACGTATCCTCGACATCGTCCTGAACGAAGTCTGACACGGAGCCCCCAAGTGGAAAAACCGAGGAAGCTGGAGTGTTCAAATCGCGTCACCCACCAGGCGGAGACTCTGGAACGCGCATCGGGACGAGGAGCGACTGCCCCGGCCGAGCGGCAGACCGGGACACGGATCATTGCCGTGACCAGCGGCAAAGGCGGGGTCGGGAAGACCAACGTGGTGGCGAACCTGGCGGCGAACCTGGCCGAGATGGGCAAGAAGGTCGTCGTGCTGGACGCGGATTTCGGGTTGGCGAATCTCGACGTGCTGCTGGGCCTGACCCCGCGGTTTCACCTGGGACACGTCCTCTTCGGCAACAAGAGCCTGTCTGAAATCATCGTGGACGCCCCCAACGGCTTCCGGGTCATCCCGGCCAGTTCCGGGTTGCAGCGTCTGTCCGAACTGACCGTCGGCCAGAGAAACCACCTGGTCGAGAGCTTCGCCGATTTCGACCGGGACACCGACTTCTTCATCATCGACACGGCGGCGGGGATTTCCCGCAACGTCACTCATTTTCTGCGCTCGGCCCACGAAGTGGTCGTCGTGAGCGATCCCGAGCCGACCGCCATCGTCGACGCGTACGCGGTCATCAAGATCATCCTTGCCGAACAGCCGCAAAAACCGGTCCGCGTCCTCATCAACTCCGTCCAGCACGAGGACGAGGCCAGGGATGTTTTCCGGCAGATCAACTCGGTCGTGAAACGATTTCTCAACCGGGAGGTTGAGTACCTCGGGCACATCGAGCGCGATCCCCACGTGCCCCAGGCTGTGCGGAGCCAGGTGCTGGTGAGCCAGCGCTACCCGAACGCCCCTGCCAGCCGTTGTTTCCGAGTCCTCGCGCGGACGGTCGCCCGGCAGGAGTCGTCGTTGCCGTCGGACGACAGTCTCGTGTGGGAAAAGCTTCTCAACGATTGGGTCAATTGAGCTCGAACGAGCGACCCGTAGCCGCATCCGGGAAAAAGGATGGAAAGCACATCGAATAGCCTGCAGGAAAGCGCCGTCCCTCGGCCTCACCTGCGTGTACGAGGATCCCATATGCAAGAGTTGGCACGCCAAGCGAGAGTCTACGAAGCCCCCGTTCCGCGGGAGGCCGAACGCGAGCAGCTTATCCTGGATCACCTGTCGCAGATCAAGTACATCGCCCAGCGTATCTCGACTAAGCTCCCGTCCCACGTCGAACTGAACGACCTGGTCAGTGCCGGCGTCCTGGGTCTGCTGGACGCGATCGAGAAATTCGATCCGTCCCGCGGCGTGAAGTTCAAGACCTACGCCGAGCTGAGGATCAAGGGGGCCATCCTCGACAGCCTCCGGAACCTGGACTGGGCGCCGCGCTCGCTGCGCAAGAAGAGCAAGGACCTGGAGAAGGTCTACCGGGACCTCGAGCAGCGCCTCGGGCGTCCCGCGACCGACAAGGAAGTCTGCGATGAGATGGAGATCTCCTACGAGGAGTTCTACGAGCTGGTAGACCAGATCAAGGGGCTCAATCTCGGCAGCTTCCAGGAGCTTGCGCCGCAGGACGACGACCGGAACAGCGAGCCGCTGGTCAAGTATGTCCCGGACGCCCCGCAGATGGACCCGTTCTTCCTGTTCCACAAGTCCGAGATCCGCGGCCTGCTCGGCGGCGCCATCGACCTGCTGCCGAAAAAGGAACGCCTGGTGGTTTCGCTCTACTACTACGACGAGCTCACCATGAAGGAAATCGGCAAGGTGCTCGGCGTCAACGAGTCGCGCGTTTCGCAACTGCACACCAAGGCCATGCTGCGGCTGCGCACGAAGCTGCGGAAGGTCAAGGACCAGGAGTAGCGAGCGGGAACGCCCTATGGACAAGATTCTCTCCCAGGACGAGATCAATGCCCTCTTCTCCGCGATGGCCACTGAGGAGCTGCCCCTGGCCTCGGCTGCCGAGCCGCCCAAGGACAACCGCAAGATCAACGGCTACGACTTCCGCCGCGCGGACCGGATCTCGCAGGACCAGATGCGCTCGCTGCACCTGCTGCACGACTACTTCGCCCGCAACTTCGCGTCGTCGCTGTCGGCCTATCTGCGGGCTTTTGTGGACGTGACGCTGGTGCGCGTCGAACAGATCTCCTACTCGGACTTCCTGAAAACCCTGCCGGATCCCACCCTGTTCAACAGCGTCCTGATGAGGCCGCTCGACAGCAACATCGCCCTCGAGCTGAACCCGTCGCTGGTTTTCCCGATGATCGACATCCTGCTCGGCGGGCCAGGGACCCCGTGCGCTGTCGACCGCAATCTCACCGAAATCGAGATGAACATCATCGAGGGGCGTGGTGAAGCTGGCCCTGAAGGACCTGCGGGAGGCCTGGCGGCCGATCCTGGATCTGGAGCTGTCCCTCGAAGGGACCGGGATGAAGTCCGCAGATGTTCCAGATCGTTTCCCCGGGCGAGACGGTGGTGGCGGTCAACCTCGACGTGAAGCTCACCGACAGCTCCGGCACCATGAACATCTGCATCCCCTCCAGGATGCTGAAGGTGATCCGGAGCAAGTTCGACCAGCAATGGAATATCCGGCGCCAGAAGGTCGCCGGGAGCGAGGCGCCGCGTATCCTGAACCTGCTGCAACCGGCGGCGGTCAGGGTCAGCGGGGAACTCTCCGACAGCTGCATGACCGTGGACGACCTGCTGAAGTTTGGTGTGGGAGATGTCGTGCGGCTCAACGCCCGCGTTGGCGATCCGCTGATCCTGTCGGTCGGCGGCATGCCGAAATTTCTCGGCCGGATCGTCCCCCACCGGGGGAAGCGGGCCTTTGAAGTCTTCCGGAAATTGTCGACCTAATTTGTGGGCGGTCGGCCCGGCGACACCGGGCCGGCGGCGGCCACGATAACGAGGGTTTGCCATGAGTGCAGAGAACCAGGCCGAAACCGGCGCCGCCTCCAACTGGAACATGGATCTGTTGCTCGATGTCGAGCTGCCGATCGTGGTTTCGTTCGGCGACACGGAGATGCAGCTCAAAGATGTCCTGAAGCTCGGCGTTGGCTCCGTCATCGAGCTGGGCAAAGCCGTGAACGACCCCGTTACGGTCATCGTCAACGACAAACCGATCGCCACGGGCGAGGTCGTCATGGTCGACGGTAATTACGGGGTCCGGATTCTCCAGGTCGAAAGCACCGCCGACCGCATCAGGTCGCTGGGCTGATGGCGCCGGTTGGGATATCAGCCGCTGCCGGTGTGGTCCGGGAAGCCGCGCTCGTAATTTGGGGGTGAAGCGCTGGTCCATTATGCCTCGCCCGTTGTATTGATCTGAATAGAGGAGACGCTATGTCGATCACGCACCTCGGCCCGATTGCACTCCCCTTGCTGGCCATGGCCGCCACCTGTGTCGCACTGCACCTTGCCTGGAGACGGCGCCTGCGCCGCCTGGAGCGCGACCTGCAGACGTGCACGGAAGCGATCTGCCAGATGGCCGATACGCACATGAGCAGCCATCGCAGACTCTCCGAAACCCTGGCCGAGACGGAGGAGAAGCTCCAGGAGTTGACGGTGCCGTCGCGTAGCTCGGGGGTCACGCTCGACAAGCGCCACCGCGTATTGCGGCTGGCCCGCAACGGTGTCGCGGTCGACGATATCTCGAGGCGCCTGAAACTGCCGCGGGGAGAGGCGGAACTGATTCTGAGTCTGCGGAAGTACGTCGAAACGGCGCCCGCGCAGAGCGCAGCCGTCAACGGAGATTCCAAGAGCCATGTTCAAAGCTAGCTGCCAGCGCAAAGGATGCGGCAGAACCCGTTCCGAGCTGAGCCTTTTGTTGAGCCGGCACCGGGTGCCGCAGTTCAATGGTGACGCTTTTTGCAGTGTGGCCTGCCTCGAAGCACACGTTCGGAACGACGTGACGGGCCGCTGGAAGCGCCTGCTCGAAGAGCGTGAACGACGCATCCCGCGACCGAGGCTCGGGTCGATCCTGCTCGACAACGCACTGATCACGCCCGAGCAGCTCCGGCAGGCCGTGGCGCGGCAGAGGCAAGCGCAGCAGGGGCGTATCGGAGAGTGGCTCATCCGCCTCGGCTTTGTCGAAGAGCACCAGGTTACCGTCGCCCTTTCGCGGCAGTTCGGCCTGCCGCTGCTGAAGCTGAGCGATTCGGATTCCAGGACGCCGGCCGTCGGCCTGATCCCGGGCAAGGTGGCGAAATGCGCCCGTGTCCTGGCGGTCAGCTACGACGAACCGAAAAACACGGTGCTGCTCGCGGTCACCGCCCCCGTGAGTCCTCTGTTACAGGAAGGGATGCGCCGGATGCTCCGCACCAAGGTGGCTGCCTACCTCGCCGATGTGTCGGCCATTGATCGCCTCGTCGAGCGCTGGTACGACCCCTTGGATCTGGACTTCTCCGAGTGCGGGTGTTTTGCATCATTGGCTGAGTTACACGAAATTGTCAGTGGTGTCATGAGAGCGTCATGCGAACGACGGGCCGAAAACCTGCGGGTCGAGCTGCTCGAGGGCTGTCTCTGGGTGCGGATGGACTGGGTGGGGCGCTCCGAGCACCTCTGCTACCGTGGCTCGGCGCAGGCGACGCTTGGCGTTCCCTGCATCCCGGAGGCGCGCCTCGCCTACGCTTCGGCGGCGCCTGAGGCGGAAGCTTCTTGCCCAGCGCCCTGGGCAAGAATTGCCGCCCCGCACGGGAACTCGACCTGACGCTCCCCGCAACGGCCCCGGCGGGAGGGGTGGATCCAGTGGCACGGATGTTGCAGAGAGACAGATACGACAAACAGGAAGGAGGCCAGTGAACAGCGGCATATATACAGCCTATTCCGGACTTCGAGCCCAGATGAACGCGCTGGACATCCTGTCGAACAATCTTTCCAACGTGAACACGACGGGGTTCAAGGAAGAGAAGCCGTTCTACACGCTGCTGAATGAGACCCTCCAGGGATCGGCGGGCGGCGAACTCGGCGCGGTCATCAACAACCACGCGGTCCTGTCGCGCGGTTCTCTGAACTTTGCGAGCGGCTCGCTGGCGCTCACCGGCCGGGACCTGGACGTGGCCTTGACCGGCAGCGGTTTTCTCTCAGTGCAGGCTCCGCAGGGTGTGCGTTACACGCGCAACGGCAGCCTGACGCTTAACGCGAAGTCGGTTCTCTGCACGGTCGAGGGTTTTCCCGTGCTGGGCGAGAACGGCCAGATCGCGCTCGGTCCCGGCAAGGTCAGCATCAACGAGCAAGGCGAGGTGTTCCTGAACGACGCGCGCATCGACCGGCTGAAGACCGCCTCGTTCGCAAACCCGGCCGCGCTGTTGCGCGAGGGAAGCTCGCTAATGGCCCCGGTCGCAGGGCAGGCGCCGGCGGCCGCTTCCGGGTTGGAGATCCAACAGGGCTATCTGGAGCAGTCGAACGTGAACCCAATCACTGCGGTGGTCGGGTTGGTCGGCATCATGAGGCAGTTCGAAGCCATACAAAAGAGCTTCAACCTGCTCATGAACGACATCAACGCCAAGTCCATCGAGAGGCTTGGCCGCTAGGAGATCTATATGTTGCGCGCCTTGTACACCGCCGCGAGCGGAATGGAAGCCCAGCAGCTGAACATCGACACCATCGCACACAACCTGGCCAACATCAACACCAGCGGATTCAAGCTGCGGAGGGCCCAGTTCCAGGACCTGCTCTATCAGAACATCCGCCAGGCGGGGGCCGCCAACACCGCCAGCACCGAAATCCCGGTCGGGCTGCAGGTCGGCCTGGGGACCAAGCCGGTCGCCACCGAGATGATCTTCACCCAGGGGGATTTCGCCTCAACCAACAACCCGCTCGACATGGTCATCCAGGGCCAGGGCTTCTTCCAGATCCGGCAGGTCAACGGCCAGATTGCCTACACGCGCAACGGCAACTTCCATCTCAACCGCGACGGCGCGATGGTGACTTCGGAAGGGGATCTGCTCGACCCGCAGATCACGATTCCGCAGGACCAGATCGCCATCACCATCGGCAACGACGGCACCGTATCGGTCCTGCAGGCGGGGCAGAGCACGCCTCAACAGGTCGGCAGGATAGAGCTCGCCCTGTTCCAGAATCCGGCCGGGCTGCAGAACATCGGCAAGAACCTGTTGCTGCAGACTCAGGCCTCGGGGGAGGCGATCACCGGGACTCCGGGCGAGAACGGGCTGGGCACCCTTCTGTCCGGCTTTTCGGAACAGTCCAACGTAAGCGTCGTGGAGGAGATGGTCAACATGATCATCAGCCAGCGCGCTTACGAAGCCAACTCCAAAGTCATCCGCACGGCCGATGAAATGTTCACCCAGGCAAACAACGTTGTCAGGTAGACCAAGCCATGCAAGCTTCGAACTCTCTCCTCACCCGGCACCCTTTCCGTTACGCGGTCGATCGGCTCGTCCGTGCATTTCCTCGAGAGTGTGCACGAACGGGAGACGACCTCCTCACCCCTTTCCTTTCCAACCGGGAGGATGTTGCGGGATTATCCTGCTCCCTCCTGGACTTTCCATGCCCGCCACGCAGTTCTTACTGCTTCAGGTTGGGTGAGGGGAGGGTTCGGAGCTTGCAGGTTCTGGTACTCCTTGCGATGCTCGTCGCACCTCAGCTCGCGCGGGCCTGGACCGGCCCGCGCCCGCCAGGCGGCCGGCAAGACCTGACCGAATCGGCCGCGCTCGTCTCCGCGCTGCGCGGTCACATCCTGCAACGATGTCGCTGTGCCGTGGAAGACATCGTGATCCGGTCGCTCTCGAGCGTGGCCGGAATCGAACTCCCCGAGGGCGACTTGAGTTTCCGCGTGTTCCCGAAAATTGCGTCGGCGCACTATCACGGGGTCTTGCTCGGGATCGAGGCGCTTTTGGGAGGGAAGCCGTCTCTTTCCTTCTGGGTTGTCGTGGATGCTTCTGTGCAGGGCCGGTTCCTCAAAGCGAAGCGGCGCATCCCGTACGGCGCTGCCCTCGCGCCGGCCGATTTGGAAGCGGTCGTGGGCGAGCCCCCCGACTTACGGGCCGAATATTTCAGCGGGCCCGAGGGAGCCGCCGGCAAGGTCGCGCGGCGGGTGCTTCTGCCCGGCGATGCCATCACGCGCGACATGGTTTCCGACCCATTCCTGGTGCGCAGCGGGGAGATGGTGCGCCTCCGGGTCGAGCGCGGCGGCATCGTCCTTTCTGCCGTGGCACGGGCGGAGCAAAACGGCCGTCTGGGTCAGATGGTGCGGGTGCGTAACCTGGAGTTCGAGCGGGCGCTGAAAGCCCGCGTCGTGGCGCCGGGCGAGGTGAGAATTGACTGACGGGAGGACCGAAATGGCGCACAGGGCGTACGAAGTGGGTTTTGTCTGCGGTGCCGTGGCGCTGGCCCTCTTGGGGGCGGGATGCGGCCCGAAATCGGCACGATCCTCCGCCATCCCGGCATTGCAGGCCTATGTGTCCGAAGCGAAGGCACAGCCGGCCACACCTCCGTCCGCCGAGGGCTCGCTCTGGGTTGCCAATAGCCGGCGCTCCGACCTGTTCCGCGATTTCAGGGCTCGGAACGTGAACGACGTGGTCACGATCCGGGTCGCGGAGTCCACCCTGGCCAGCGCAAGCGCCGATGCCACGAACAGCAGGAGCACGGAGGCAAAGGCGGGCTTCGACAGCCTGTTCGGCCTGGAACGCGGGGTCAAGGAACTCCCGGCGCTGGTGGCAGGGAAGAGCAGCAGCTCTTTTGAAGGGAAGGGTTCGACCACCCGGGCGTCCACACTGCAGACGAGCCTGACGGCGCGGGTTACCGACGTCCTGCCAAACGGATCCCTCCTGGTTGAAGCGGTGCGCGAGATCCGATTGAACAACGAAACGCAAAACTTGTACCTGACCGGGATCGTCCGCCCCGAGGACATCAACCGCAACAACATCGTCTCGTCATCGGCGGTGGCCCAGATGACGGTCCGCGTCCAAGGCCGCGGGATGGTGAGCGAACCGATCCGGCCGGGCTGGCTGTACAAGATCCTCAACGGCATTTTGCCATTCTAGAGTGAAGAGCATGGTGCGGAAAATTGCTTGGGCCCTTGTGGCAGTTGCGTGGGTTGCGCCGGCGTCGTCGTCGGCAAGCCGCATCAAAGACGTGGCGGCGTTCGAGGGCGTGCGCGACAACCAGCTCGTTGGCTATGGCCTGGTGGTCGGGCTCAACGGGACCGGGGACCGCAGCCAGACGTTCTTCTCGACCCAGACCCTGGCGTACATGCTCGAGCGCAGCGGGCTGTCGATCGTCCCGGAGCAGGTGCGCGTCAAGAACATCGCCGCCGTGATGGTGACGGCGACCTTGCCCCCCTTTATCCGACAGGGAAGCCGCATCGACGTGACGGTCAGCTCGATCGGAGACGCCCAGAGCATCCAGGGGGGGGTCCTGGTGATGACTCCCCTGAAAGCCGCCAACAGCCTTGACTATGTTACGGCCCAGGGCCAGGTCGTCCTGGGCGGGTTCAGCGCGTCGGGCGGGGGCAATAAGGTGCAGATGAACCACCCGACCGTCGGCCGGATTCCGAACGGAGGCCTCGTGGAGCGCGAGGTCGTTGTCGACCTGCAGGCGAAAAACCGGCTGGTGCTCGTGCTGCACGCGAGCGATTTCACAACCGCCAGCCGCGCCGCGCGCGCGATCAACGAACTCGTCGGCACCAACGTGGCCGGGGCCGTAGACGGCCGGTCGATAGCGGTTTCGGTGCCCGAGGCCTACAACAAACGCGTCGTGGAGTTCATGGCCCTGGTCGAAAACGCCAGGATGGACGTGGACGTCGCGGCCCGCGTGGTTCTCAATGAAAAGACCGGCACCGTCGTCCTGGGCAAGGACGTGAAGGTCGCCGAGGTGTCCATCATCCACGGCAGCCTGTCGTTGCAGGTCGGCACCATCTTCAGCGTTTCGCAGCCTACGCCCCTGTCGCAAGGGCAGACCGCGGTCGTCCCTGAGACTACGGTGACGGTCCAGGAGGACAAAAGCCACACGGTGACCCTGCGCGAGGGGGCGAGCGTCGAAGAGGTTGTCCGCGCCCTCAACGCTATTGGGGCCGGTCCCAGGGACATCATCGCGATCCTGCAGGCCATCAAGGCTCAAGGCGCCCTGCAGGCGGATCTGGAAATCCTATAGCCACCGGCACGACCGCAGCAGAGGCATGCGCATGAGTTCGGACTTGCCCGCCTTATCCAACCCGCTGAACAATCCCCTGATGAGGGCCGGCGAGCAGTTCGAGCGCACCGCGAGGGCGCACGGTTCCGACGAAGCGGGGCTTCGGCAGGCGGCTCGGGAATTCGAGTCGCTCTTTGTCTCCTACCTCCTGAAGGTGATGCGGGAAACCATCGGACAGTCCGACGAGCCCGGCAGCGGTTTCGGGCGCCAGATTTATACCGAGTTGTTTGACCAGGAACTCGCGCGCGGGATGGCGCAGAGGAGTGCCCTCGGCATCGCGGACCTCGTCGTGCGGCACCTGGCGTCGGAGAGAGCCGCACCGGCCGAGCCCGAGGCAGGCACCGACACGCGCCCCGCCGGGGTGCCGGACCCGAGTTCGAACGTGATCGAGCCGGACATACCGGATTTTCGGCTGCCCGTACAGGCCCCGGTGAGCTCCGGTTTCGGGCTCAGGCGCGATCCGTTCAATCACCGGCTCAAGGTGCACCGCGGCATCGACATTGCGGCGCCCGCCGGGACCGAGGTCCAGGCCGCGTTGGGCGGCGAGGTCGTGTCTGCCCGGTACGAGAGAGGCTACGGGAACACGGTCGTGATCCGTCACTCGGACGGCCTTCAGACCCGCTACGCCCACCTGGACACGCTTACGGTCAAGGAGGGGGAGGTTGTGCCCCCCCTGCACGTTCTCGGTGCGGTCGGAAACACGGGTCGTTCGACTGGGCCGCACCTTCATTTCGAGGTGATTCGCAATGGTGCGCGCATCGACCCGGAACAGGCTCTAGCGGAGTGACGACGGAGGGCGGCGCCCGGAAGTGGCCTATCTGTGCGGATTTCAGGCGGTTCTGGCGATTAAACTTTAAAGTGCTATGATGTCGCCGACGATATGGTTACCGTACAGAGTAGTAATCTCTTGAGGACACTATGGAGATTAACGGCAAGAACCCGGTAGCCCTTAATGCGAGCATTTCCAGACTCGATGTCCCGCACCCACAGAACGCCCGGGGTGATAAGAAAGCCGAAGAAGCCGCGTTGCTCGATTCGGATCGCATCGAGCTCTCGGTCCGGGGCCGGGAGATTCAGCACCTGGATGAGATGATCCGCTCGACGCCTGATGTCCGGCAAGCGCGGATCGAGCAGGTGCGCCAGGCCCTCGAAAATGGGACCTACAACGTAAAGGCGGAAATGATTGCCGAAAAGATCGTGGGCGGAGATTTGATCGACGAAGTCTTCTAGTGTCCGATTCAGCACGACGGGGGCGGTCATGTCGGACGGCCTGTCATTCAGCAGCATTTCGGAGACGTTTCTCGAGAAGGTCGCGAGAGACGAAGGACTGAACCGCGACCATCCCCGGAAAGGCCGAGACCAGAGACCCGAGAAGTCCCGGCCGAGCGGCGACGGGGCCTCCGGGCAGGACGTCGAAACGCAGCGGGACGATGACCCGCAACCCTCGGTCCACATCGACCTCAGAGTCTGAACATGGAGAAACTGGTTTCAGATCTGCTGGAAATTGTGCGCGAGGAAATCGCGCTGTACCGCGAGCTGATCGAGCATGCGCGCCGGAAAACCGCCCTGCTGGTGCAGGGTGGCGTGGAACCGCTGGTCGAAAGCAACAAGGTCGACGAGACGTTCAACATCAAGCTGCGCATCCTCGAGAGCGAGATGGAGCGCCTGTGCGACGACTTGTGCCACACGGTCCACATCCCGCGCGAAGAGTTTACCCTTTTGAAACTTGCCGACGGCCTGGAACGATCCGTTGCGGCAGAGATCAAGTCCCTCTCCGGCCTCTTCAGGAATCTGGTCGATCAGCTGAAAAGCGTCAACCAGCGCAACATCCGGCTGGTTGAGAGTTCCATCCGGTACTCTCGGGGCCTGCTGGATTTTTTCGCCGGCGCCACGACCTCCTACCGGGACACCGGATTGTTGCGGCCGATCTCCGCTGTCCAGAGCACGCTTTCCCGCAGGGCGTAGCCGGAGACAGTTTCAAGAGATGCCGGGGAACGCAAAGTCTCCTTATCGGCCTTTACCGGCCTGGAAACTGACCCCATGTCCACGATCTTCAACAGTCTCGCTCTGGCCCAGCAGGCGCTGCAGACGCAGCAGTTCGGGCTCGAAATCGCGCAGCGGAACATCGCCAACGTCAACACGCCCGGGTATTCCCGCCAGCGGGTGACCCTGATGCCCGGCGACCCGAACGGCACGGACGGCGCCCTGGGGCTGGCCGGGGTCAATTCGGGGACGATCGAGTCCTTCCGCAACCGCTTTCTGAATTACCGTGTCAGCCAGGAAACGGGGGCGCAGGGGTACTACGATTCGGTTGCGACCGCGCTGCGACAGGTCGAAGCTCTCGTCACCTCGGGCGCAAGCCAGGGGCTCGACCAGAAGGTGGCCGAGTTCTTTAACAGTTTCAGCACCCTGGCCAACGCGCCCGAAGATGTGACGCTGCGGGCTCAGGTCCTGTCCAGCGCTTCCGATCTCGGCGTCGCGTTCAAGCGCCTCTACGACCAGCTTCAGAGCGTCCGGGGCTACCAGGAGTACTTCATCGCCGACACGACCACCGAGATCAATTCGATGACGTCGGCCATCGCCGGACTCAACGCCAGGGTTGCGCAGGCCCTCTCGCTCCGGTCGGGCGACGCTTCCGAGCTCGAAGACCAGCGCCAGGTCCTGCTCGAGCGGCTCTCGGGGCTGATGGACGTCTCCTACTTCGAAACGGAAAGCGGCCGCGTCACAGTCCAGACCCGGCAGGGCGGCGGGACTCTCGTGCTCGGCGACGACAGTTACGCGCTCGAGGCGACGAGGTCGAGCGCGGACGGCCTGCTCCAGATCGAGCTGGGCGGCACCAACATCACCTCGACCATCAGCAGCGGAAACCTCGGCGGGCTCCTGAAGGTGCGGGCCAGTCTCGGCGGGTACATGTCCTCCCTGGACGAGATGGCCGCCGGCCTTGTCGCACGGGTTAATAGCCAGCATCGTGCGGGCGTGGATTTGGACGGCGTCGCCGGCGGCGACTTCTTCACCCCGCTCGTTCAACCTGCGCCCGGATCAAATGCCGGCGCCGCGCGCAGCATCGACCTGGCCATCTCGGACCCCAAGGACATAGCCGCCGGAATGATGGGCAGCGGCCCTGGGAGCAACGCCAACGCGCGCCTGCTCGCCGCTATCCGCAACGAGGGGCTGTTTGCCTCCGGGACGGTGACCGCCACCGAGTTCTACACGAACCTCGTGTTCAATATCGGCCAGGATATGCGCGCGGCCGAGGACGGTGTCACGCTGCAGGCCTCTCTGCTCGACCAGCTGAAAAACCAGCGCGACGCGTATGCCGGGGTGAACCTGGACGAGGAGGCGATCAGCATCGTACGGTATCAGAAGGCGTTTGAGGCCACCGCGCGATACATCAGCGTCCTGGACGGGCTTACCGAGGACCTCATCCGAATACTGGGTTGATGACATGAGAATCACTCAAGCGATTGCCTACCGCAATTTCCTGTCGAGTGCCGGGAACCTGAATGAGGCGCTCGAAACCGCCAGCCGCCAGGTCTCCTCGGGCAAGAAGCTGACCCGGCTGCAGGACTCCCCTTCGGGCAGCGCCGAGCTGGTGCTGCTCAAGGCGCAGCTGGCGGACATCGACCAATACAAGACCAATATCGACAGCAGCACCTTTTTTCTGAACGTCGCCGATTCGGCACTGAGCAGTGCCTACAATCTGGTCACCACGATTTTTACCCGTGGGAGCGCGGCCGCTTCGGGGACCACGGACGCGGCCGGGCGCGCCAGCCTCGCGACCGAGATCGGCCTGCTGCGCGACGAGTTGCTGTCATTGGCCAACACGCAGACGAGAGGCCGTTGGATTTTCGCCGGTTCCGACGTGAAGGACGCCGCGTTCACCATGTCGAATGGCGCCCTGGCGTACCAGGGCAATGCGGACGTGAACCGGATCGAGATCGGGGAATCGCTGGAGGTGAACGCAAACATCCCCGGGTCCGCCATTTTCCTGCCCCTGTTCGAAAAAATCGATGCCCTGCTCCAGGCCATCAACTCCGGGAACTCATCGGCCATTCAGGGGGCACTCTCCGATATGGCGCCGGCGCTGGCGGAGATCACCAAGGCCCGCGTCCAGCTAGGCGTGGATCTGCGGAGGCTCGAGGATGTCACGATCGATCACGAAACTCAGCAGCTCAATATAGAGACACGCCGCGGGAACATCGAAGACGCGGACATGGCGAAGGCCATCACCGAGCTGAACCAGATCCAATCGGCCCTCAAAGCCTCCCTGACCGCACAGGCGAGCGTGCAGCAGTATAATCTCTTCGACTTTCTGGGATAGCGTGGCCAGTACCCCCCTTCGGGGAAACGCAACCGCCCCGGTGGGGGTTGCTGAGATTTTGCGTTAACCCGTCCGACACCGAAAGAGTACAATGACGCGAATTCCCGCCGCAGAGTGCGGGCCAGGGTTTGCAGGATGACTGAACCCCAGATGCTGGTCGTGAACACGCTGAATTTCGGGATGCTCGAGGTGCCTCAGGACAAGGTGATCTCGTTCAAGGAGGGCCTCCCGGGTTTCCCAACCGTTCGCCGGTTTACGATGCTCGAGATGGATGAGCTGAAACCGTTTCAATACCTGCAGGCGCTGGACGAACCACCGATCGCCCTGCTCGTGGTGAACCCTTTCCTGGTCGATGCCGGCTACAAGTTTCAGCTGGGCGAATCCGACATGCGGGAAATCCAGGGCAGGGAAACGGAGGACGTGTCCGTCTATGCGGTGGCGACGGTGCCGGAGAAGCCGGAGGACGCGACGCTGAACCTCATGGCCCCCATCGTTATCAACCACAGGAAACGTCTGGGAAAACAAGTAGTGCTCCACCAGAGCAGCTATTCGGTGAGGCACCCGTTGTTCGGCCGATCCAGCAAAGGCGAGTCGCCCGAGCACTAACCCGCGGCTGCCCCGGGTTGTTTCCGGACCCTCGAGACAGAGAGTGGCATGCTGGTTTTTACGCGCAAAAAGGGAGAGAGCCTGGTCATCGGCAACGAGATCGAGGTGACCATCCTCGCCGTCAGCGCCGGCAGCGTCAAAGTAGGTATTGCGGCCCCTTCGCACATCTCCGTCCACCGGAACGAGGTCTTCGAAGCGATCAAACGGGAGAACCTCGCCGCGTCGCAGTCACAAATCCCGAGACCGGACATCCTCAAGAAACTCCTGGGCTGATCGCTTCCGCCATAGGTCAGCTCGGGACTCCGGCAACCGCCTCTATGGTCTGGACGGGCTCCGCAAGGTCGGCGCCCAGGCGCCGACCCCCCAGCCGCCGACCCTGCGGCTCCACGCGTTTGGACCATGCGGTCCGCGGCTCCGCCGTCGCATCAGAGATGGAGGCGGTGCCTCCGCACGGTCGGTCGGCCAGCCGCCGACCCCAAAGCGGCGTCCAGCCGCCGCACTCCAGAGTGTGGAGTGCGGTGCCTCGGCACCGCTGTCTCTGAGGCCCGGCGACCCCCATGGACGAGGTGATGTCGGCCATCTCCTTCTTGATGGCAAGCTGCTCGAGTTCGGGACGGTTCTGCAAGGCCGTGTCCGACTCACCTCGTAGTCCTTGAAATCCGGAGTTTCCGAGGGAACCACGCCAGATCTCGGCGTTGCGGTCGGCCCCCCGTTCTGAGTCCACGAGGCATGCCTGCGTCGGGTCAGCCCACCGAGTCCACGAATTTTGGGTAGTTGGTTCGGGCCGGCTTTACGCTGTCCAGATAACGGAGGCCGGTCTGCAGCCGCCGCCGTTCGCGCCCCAGCCGGTCGAGACGCGATTCGAGCCTGCGGCCGTATTGCGCGCAGGCGCGCTGGAGGTCTTCCGCATGCGCACGGACCGCCCGGATGAGCGATTCGACCTGCGCCCGCGTCGGTGCGTCCGCTCGTTCTCTGAAGTCCTTCCACGCGCCGGCGGCGCGAGCCACGCGTTCATTCAGCAGTCCAACGCGGCTGAGCAAGTTTTCGTTGCGCAGCACCGTCTCCACCAGGGCGGCGTCGTCGGCATCGGTGGTGACCGGCCGCCGCGGGAATTCGTGGTGCAGAGCCTGGTAGAGTTCGTCGATGCACTGCAATTCGGAGAGTAACTGCATGGATTACCCGGAGATGTTGAGCCCCGCCAGTTGGAACGAGCCGGTGGTTCCGTCGTTGAGCATGCCCGGGTCGGTCGTGGTCGGTTGAGGCTGCGCCTGACCCGCGATTTCGCCCCATGCAGACCGGAGGTTCTCGAGCAGTGTGACCACTTCCGCCAGCGGTTCGCCGTTCATCTCGAGGTTCCCCGTGAAGATCTGCTGCTTCATGTAGGTATAGAGCCTGTCGAGCGAGTGGGCGATGGCCCCGCCGTTGCTGAAGTTCAGGGACGCCTGCAGCTCCGACAGAATGGCGACCGCACGGTTGATGCATCGTGCGCGCTTGGGGATGTCTCTTCTCGCGAGGTGGTCCTGTGCTTCCTTGAGTGCCTGTATCGCTCCGTCATACAGCATGACCACGAGCTGGAGGGGATTTGCGGTCTTCACCGCCACTTCCCGGTATCGGCTCGCAGGGGGCTGGCTGCCTATCATCAACGGCTCCTCTGGTTCAATGCGTGAGTGTCAGCTGGACAGCGAGTTGATCTGATTGGACAAGGCCGACTGGGTGACGGTCATCAACCGCAGTGCCTGATCGGCCCGGGCGTACTCCTCGGTGAGCAGTTCGCGCCTTACGTCCAGGCGCTCTTCGTAATCCTCGATACGGCCGGCGATGGATTTGATGGTCTGGTTGAGCGCATCCGTGGCCCTCTGAATGGGGCCAGACAGGGGGTCGGTGATACTCTTCAGAGCCGTGCGCAGGTTCACCAGGACGCTGGCGCCTTCCGAGCCCGGAGACGGCCCGAGTGAAACTGACGGAGCCATACGCGCCCGTGGCTTCCTGCTCGATGCGGACGCTCAGGCCTTCTTCCGGTTGCCCGGCTGCGCCCGTCAGCACCAGTCCGCTGCCGGTAGCAGCGTGCCCGTTAATGGTCCCTTCGATGTCTGCGCCGGCCGCAGTCGCCGCCGTAGTGCCGAAGCCGCTGGATCCGGTGGCGTCCAGGTTCGATTCGACCGAGATGCTCTCCCCGCTGCCCGCGCCCGATGTCGTAATCTGGATCCTGCCGGTGCCGTCGTCGGAAGCGGTTGCGGCGCCGCCGCCGGCGGCAAGGGCTTCATTGATCTTGGCCAGAACCGTCGTGAGCGAATCGCCGAACAACAAATCGATCAGCGTCACAGTGCTGCCATGGCGAATCGTCAGCTGCTCGTTCTGTGCCAGTGCCGTGACGATATCGGCGCCTGTGACCCTTGCCTGGGCGGCAAGGGCGCTGACCGTCACGTCGTAGTCCCCCGTCTGCGTGGCAGCGGTTTTCCCGCCATAGCTGACGCGCGCATCGGTCGCCGTGAAACTCTCCGCCGTCCCTGCAGTCCCGTCACCGAGCAGAAGCGCGGCGACCTGTGTCGCGTTGGCGGTCACCGCCTTGCGCAACTTGGTTTCGTCCACGGTGATGCTGCCGTCGTTGTTGAAGGAGATCCCAATCTGGCTGACCGTCCGGTAGGGCGTAAAGGCGTTGCCGACCGATTGCGCCAGAATGTCGCGTATTCTCGTCTGGGTGCTTCGGAGTGTGGCGTCGCCCGAGAGGACTCCGGCTGATTTCGTCGCCTGGTTGTACTTGAACTGCGCGTTGGCAAACGTGTTCACCTCGTTGAAGGCAGTCGCCAGTTCCTGGACAGCCGAGACGATGGCGTCGTAGTCCTTTTGCACGGTGAGCATGACTGGAGCTGCGGTCATGTTCTTGAGCGCGAACGTCACCCCTTCCACAACATCGGAGACGCTGTTGGAACTCTTGGTGATGTTGATGCCGTTGACAGTGAACTCGGCATCGTTGGCCGCCATTTTCTCGGTCAGATTCAAAACCTGGCCTCCGGTCAGATTGTCGGTAACGTTGAAGGAATGGGCTGTCCCTGTCTCGTTGGCCGTGATCGTCAGTCGGTAGGGCGTGGCGCTTCCGTCGTTCACAATCGTGGCGGTGACCCCGGCATTCGCTGCGTTGATGGCGCGGCGGACACCTTCGAGCGTGTTGTTGGTCGAGTCGATCGTGATTGAAACGGGATCATCGGTGCCGACCTGCAGAACGAGGGTCCCGGTGCCGGTCCTGGTGGTGACCGTGTCCGCGAAGTTGTCGCCCGCGACCGTCCGGGCCTGTGCCAACTCGGTTACGGTGAGCGCGAACGTCCCGGTCGACATCCCCTTCGAGGCGGTTGCGCTAACGGTGTCGGCATCGGAGGAGCTCACCTGGCGTGCGCCGAAGATGCTGTGCGCGAGCCTGTCCTCGAACGAGGAGATGGGCGAAAGCGAAGCGGTTTCACCCTGAAAAAGCATCTCGTTGACTTGATCCAGTAGGGCGGAGAGCTTCGTGTTGAGCGCCTGGTAGGCCGAGACCTTGCTGGTGAGGGTCTTGGTCTGGGTCTCGAGGCGTCGTATGGGCTCGCTCTCGACATAAATGAGCTTTTCGACCGTCCCCTGGACATCCAACCCGCCGCTGAGAAGATTTATCGATGACATCCCGCTGCCTCGCTTTGCTCCAGGACCCCGATCACAGACGCATCGTCAGGAGGTCACGTGCTCAGGAGAGCATGTTTGCCGTGGACGTTGCCCTCGATCCGGCAGTAGCCCACCGCAAGCCTGCAACACTGTGCTTATCGGCATTTGTGGACGGCGGCTGAGCCTGAAAATCCAAAAAAAACGAGGGCGATCGGAGGTATCCTGGAGGTCGTGGGCGGGAGGGAAAACAGGCGACGGTGCGGGTTGCGGGGGGAGGTGTTCGTGGCCGGGAGGCGGGCTCCCCTTTCCAAAGAACCCGCGCTCCAAGCTCGCCACGACGGGACCGGCCGGGGCCGGTCCATCAGGTTACCTCTGTAAGAGATCGAGGACGATCTGGCTGTTACCGTTGGCCTGCGCCAGGGCGGCAATACCGGATTGGGCCAGAATCTGATACTTGGTCAGGTTCGCCACCTCTTCGGCGATGTTGGCGTCGCGGATGGTCGATTCCGCGGCCTGGGTGTTCTGGGACTGGGCCTGCAGCACGGCGACGGCCGTCTGCAGACGGTTGATCCCGGCGCCGATGCCGGCGCGGCTGTTGGATACGCCCGAAACGGCAGCCTTGATGGTCGTCAGTGCGGTAGCCGCACCCGACTGGGTGGTCAGGTCGATCGAAGTCAGGTCTCTGGCCGCCGAGGGAGGTGACCGTCCCGGCGGTGGAGTTCGCTGTGATGGTGGTGATCGAGACGGAGATCGAGCTGGCGCTGGCGGTGTCGCCGACGAAGACGCTCAACGAACCATTGACGCCGCTGGCCGTAAACAAGGCGACGCCGTTGAAGCTGGTCTGGGACGCGATGCGTGCGATTTCCGCTTCGATCTGGCTGAACTCGTTGTTCAGCGAGGTCCGGCCCGTGGCGTCCGTCGTCTCGGTCGCCGCCTCTTCCGCGAGGGTAACGGCACGGGTCAGGAGATTGGTGATTTCCTGCAGGGCGCCATCGGCGATCTGGGCGACGCTGATCCCATCGTTGGCGTTGCGTACCGCCTGGTCGAGCGCTCGAATATTGGCGCGCAGGCTGTCGGCGATCTGCAGGCCCGCGGCGTCGTCCGCGCCGGAATTGATCCGTTTCCCCGAAGACAGGCGCTGGAAGGTGCGAGCCAGGTTGATGTTGTTGAGGTTGAGTTGATTCTGTGCGCTAAGGCCTGCGATGTTGTTGAGAATGCTGAATGAACCCATGAGCGAATTCCTCCTTGAATTCGAGAGTATGGGACAGCGATAGCATCGGAGCCAGATCTGCGGACTGCCTCCTTGGAGGTCTTCCGCGAGCAGCGCCCAAACGCTATCGGTCGAGTCAAATTGTGTTGTTCGCGGACTGTTATCGGCCGGGAGGATGCCGGAGATTAGCGGAAAAATGCGGGTGTGACACTGAGCGGGGAACCGCTCCGGCTGCGGGGTGGGCGCGGCGCTCCTGATCCACTCTGCGCGGAGGCATGCGGCGGCGGGGTGACGTTACTTGCGGCAGGCGCGGTCGGGAGGGAAAGGCGGAGCCCCCCCTTTCAGAAAGCCCCGCCCTTGATTCCCGCCACTTCCAGGTTGGAGTGAGGTGGTCTTACTGGTTGCGCAACAGCGTGAGTACGATCTGGCTGTTGGCATTGGCCTGAGCCAGGGCGGCGAGCCCCGACTGTGCGAGGATCTGGTATTTCGTCAGGTTCGAGACTTCCTGTGCCACGTTGGCGTCGCGGATCGTCGATTCCGCGGCCTGCGTGTTCTGGGACTGATTCTGCAGAACCGCCATGGCCGCCTGCAGGCGATTGATGCCCGCGCCGACTTCCGCCCGGTTGCCCGGAAATGACCGACAGCGCGTTTTTGATGGCCCCCAGGGCGTTCGCTGCTCCAGCGGCGGTGGTGAGGTTCACGGTCGACAGGTCCTGCCCCCCGAGATCGGTGACCGTGTCGCCGGAAGTGGTGATCATGCGCACCGTCACCGAGATCGAACTGGAGCTCGTGGTGTCGCCCACGAAAATGCTGACCGACCCGTTCAGGCCTGTCTGCGTGAAGAGTTGCACGCCATTGAAATTCGTCTGGGTGACGATCCTGGCGATCTCCGCCTGGATCAGCTTGTATTCCGTGTCGAGCGATGCGCGTCCGACCGCATCGGTCGTTTCCGTGGCGGATTCCTCGGCCAGCGTGACGGCCCGGGTCAGGATGTTCGAGATCTCTTCCAGCGCACCGTCCGCAATCTGGGCCACGCTGATGCCATCCATGGCGTTGCGCACCGCCTGATCGAGCGCCCGCACGTTGGCGCGGAGGCTGTCGGCGATCTGCAGGCCGGCCGCGTCGTCGGCCCCCGAGTTGATCCTCTTGCCGGAGGAGAGGCGCAGGAAGGTGCGGCTCAGGTTGTTGTTGTTGACCGAAAGCTGATTCTGGGCGTTGAGCGCTGCAATGTTGTTGAGGATACTGAAGGCTCCCATTTTGAATTCCTCCTTGAATTCTGACGGGATTGGATGAGTTTTATCGGGCGACTGCCCGGGCTTCCCTGCCCGGCCGCCTTCCCGGCCGCGTTCGAAGTAGGACGCGGTCACCCACCTCTATCGGCCCGAGGCCGACGCGGTATTACACGAAAAATGGATACCCCTCCGGGTTCCTCGAATCTTCGTGTCTTCGAGTCTTCGATGCCCGACTCAGGACTGGACTGGCTCCCAAGTTGCATTGATAGCTCCGGAATTAGACGAGCGCCCTTTCGCACACGGGGAAGTGATGACCAGACTGTTTGTCGACGCCCAGGAAATCCCGACGCCGCCCTCCGCGTTTTCCTCAATGGATGAGGTTGTCCGGCACGTCGAGGCCGGACACCTCCCGCCGAACTCCGTAATCAGGCGCATCGATGTGGACGGCGTTCCGTTCGACGGCGGCGGGGCGCAGGGGGAAGCCGGCGCACTGGCGCGCCCGCTGGCCACCCGCGACAAGATCGAGGTTCTTACCGGCAACTTGCGGGATATGGCTCGCGCTTCGATCGGGGAAGCGGTTTCCTACCTTGAACGGGTGGAAGCCTTAACTCCTTCACTCGCAACCCATTTTCGGTCTGCTCCCGGACCCGATGCCTTCGTGAGTCTGCGACAGCTTTACGAGGGGTTCTACTGGGTCAACCTGCTGATGAACCGGCTCGAGACGAGCTTCGGCTTGGCCCTGGACGGCATCAGGGTTCGGAACGTGTCCGCACGCGAACACCACGGCCGCTTGCTTGCGGTGCTGAAGCAGATGGTGTCCGCTCATGAGCGGCAGGACTTCGTCTACGTCGCGGATCTCCTGGAATACGAGATCCTGCCCATTGTGCCCATTTGGAAGTCGATGTTCCTGGAGCTATCCGGGTCCTGTTGAGCGCCGGATGGGATCGTCAAAGGTTCGACAAATGGATTGCGAGAGCGCCAAAACCTTGACATGTCCGGCTGTCTCCGTGGAAACGGCGGCGCCCGACGCGCGTGCCCGGGCCGCGCGAGTCGAAGACGTGTTGTGGATCCATACCGCGGCGTCACCCTCCATGGGTTTCGGACACCTCCGGCGCAGTTTGGTGCTCGCCCGCCTGATTCGAGCCGGCGGCATGCGCGTCGTGTTCGTATTTGGCGCAAACGATATATGGAGTGGAACGCAGGTCGACGACGGCGGCTACCAACGAGTGCGGATGAGCCCGGGCGCGTGCTGGCCCGCAGAAGACGATCCGGCGGCGCTTTTGATCGATATTCGCGGATCGGATGCCGCTCGCGCGCTGTGTCTCGAGGCGCGACGCCGCGGGATCCCGGTCCTGAGCATCCACGACCTTGGCCTCGAGCAGCTCCCGTCGGATGTGGTGATCGATGGCAGCGTGGCCCCCGGCACCCACGGATTCGGTGAGCACCCGGCTGCATACGCGGGGCCCTCATACCTGGTGCTGGATCCCGAGTTCGGATCGTTGCGCGCCCGCCCGAGAGAGATCAGACGCTCGATAGGCAGCGTTGTTGTTGCGCTGGGAGGCGGCGATTCCAGCCGCTATTTCTCGAAAATCCTGGAGGGTCTGCGTCTTTGGAACCGGCCTGTGGAGGTCACCGGATTCTCCGGATTTTCACGCTGGGGCCAGGAGCAAATCGACTCGGCAGGCTGGGCCCCGATGAAGTTTCGCTGGGCCGCGGCGGGGGAGTCCGTTGCAGAAGCCATGTTCGGTGCCGACCTGGTCTTTACGGCGGGAGGCCTGACGATCTACGAGTCCCTGTCCGCCGGGGCGCCGACGCTCGGGTTGGCCTGCGACGAGTACCAGCACGTCACCGTGTCGACGCTCGCGCGACTCGGTGCCTGCCTGGACCTGGGGATGGGAGCGCAGCTGACCGCTGCCGCGCTGCCGGATGTCCTCGAGCGCCTGGCCCGCGACGGGGGCCGGAGGATGAAGCTTTCGGAACGCGGCCGAGAACTGGTGGATGGGGCCGGCGCAGCACGCGTCGGCGAATTGGTGCGCGCCGCGGCGGCGCGCCGGACCGCGCGGGTCTGCCGATGATCCAAGCCCTGGTGTTCGACCTCGACGACACGCTCTACCCGGAGTCGGATTTCGTGGCGGGCGGCTTCAGGGCCGTGGCTCGGTACGTCTCAGGGAAATACGGCGGAAGCTGCGGCGATATTTTCTGTTCGATGATGGCGTCGTTCGCAAGTTCCGGGCGCCGTTCGGTCCTGCCCAGGGTGGTGAAGGACTTCCTTGGGGATGCGGTCCCGGTTGGGGAACTGGTGGAAGTCTATCGCGAGCACGTGCCGGAAATCCGTCTGTACCCGGGCTACCGTTGCCTGCTCGAGAAACTGGGCCGGGAATACAAGCTCGGCATCATCACCGACGGACTCCCGGAAGTACAGCGGCGCAAAGTCCGCGCCCTGGGTCTGGAATACCGCTTCGACAAGATCATCTACACCTGGGATTACGGCTCCGAGAAGGGGAAACCGCACCCGCTCACATTCTCACTGATGCTGGATTTCCTGCGAGCCGACCCGTGCGAGGCCCTGTACGTCGGCGACAATCCCGACAAGGACTGCCGCGGCGCGCACGGCGCGGGCATGAGATTCGCGCACGTGTGCGCCCCCCATGCGCGGGCCATCTCGGACTCACCCGAACCCGGGCCCGATCATGTCATCGGTTCACTGCATCAACTGCTGCACATACTGGAGCCGAAGGAACAATGTCACATCGTGAAATCTTGATCGACGACCGGGTCATCGGGAACGGGGCGAAGGTGTTCGTTGTTGCCGAGATCGGGATCAACCACGGCGGAAGCCTCGCGCAGGCCATAAAGCTTATCGACGCAGCGGCGGGCGCCGGGGCGGATGCGGTGAAATTCCAGACCTTCCGCACCGACCGGCTCATGGTCGCCAACGGCGACCGGCTGGCACAGCAGGACGACAGCACGGAATCGGCCTATCACATGTTCCGCAGACTTGAACTCGGATGGGAAGATTACGAGAAGCTGAAAGCGCATGCCGATCGCCGCAAGGTCGTGTTTCTCTCGACGCCGTTCGACGAGGAGAGCGCCGACCTGCTGGACCAGATTGGCGTCGCGGCGTTCAAAATCGCCTCGTCCGACGTCAACTACACCCCTTTGCTGAAACACATCGCCTCAAAGGGGAAGCCGGTCCTGCTTTCGACAGGGATGTCCTTTCTGAGCGAGGTGGCGGAGGCGGTCTGGACGCTCAGAACGGGGGGCGCCAAGGAGATCTTGTTGCTGCACTGCGTGTCCTCGTACCCGGCCCTCCCCGAGTCCCTCAACCTCCGCAACATCCGCACCATAGGCGACTATTTCGATCTGCCGGTGGGATACTCCGACCACACCGAGGGAATTCTCCTGCCGCTCGTGGCCGTTGCCCTCGGCGCCATCGTGATAGAGAAGCACTTTACCCTGGACAGGCATGCGCCGGGGCCGGATCACAAGCTGAGTGCGGAGCCCGACGAGCTCAGGTCGCTGGTGCAGAGCATCCGGGCGGTCGAGGCGAGTCTCGGGGACGGCAGGAAGTGCCCTGCGTCATGCGAGGCGGAAAACCGCCTGTTGAGCCGCAGGAGCATCGTCGCGTCGGTCGACATCCGGGCTTATGAGACCATCGCGCCGTGGATGCTTGGTTTCAAGCGGCCCGGCACAGGCCTCGAGCCGAAACAAGCGGAGAAAGTCATCGGCATGAAGGCGCGCAGGAACATCGGCCGGGACACCCTGGTGCAGTGGGACGATTTGATCCCGTCGCTGGGCCCCGCGCGGGATAACGCCGACGTTGCGGAACCAATCAACCTCCCACATGCGGGGTGAGCGAAAGTCATGCGCGAAGTCAACATCCTGATCACTGCGGCAAGTCGGCGGGTTCCGCTCATCCAGGCGTTCATGCGCGCCCTTGACGTGCTGAATCTCCAGGGAAACGTCGTCACCACCGACATAAACACCCTGAGCCCCGGACTCTACTTCAGCGATCGTCACTATCTCGTGCCCCTCACGACCGACTGCCAGTACATCCCGATCATCAAGTCGCTCTGCTTCAAGGAACGGATTCACCTGCTCGTGCCGACCATCGACGATGAGCTGCCCTTGTTCGGAGCCGAGGCCGAGATCTTCCTGGAGATGGGCGTCCGGGTTGCCGTATCCAGCGCCCGGACGGGAGCCATCTGCAACGACAAGCACCTCACCTCGCGCTTTCTCCTGGAGAACGGCCTTCCGGCGGCACGCACCTGGCTGCCTGCGGACCTCGATTTCCCGGCGCTGCGTTACCCGCTGTTCCTGAAGCCTCGCGGCGGCCGCGGGAGTGTCGGGGCGCACCCGATTTACAACGAGCGGGAGCTTCGTTTCTTCCTCGATTCGGTAGCCGACCCGGTGATCCAGGAGTTTCTCACGGGCCGCGAGGTTACCATCGATGTGCTCGCGGACTTCAGCGGCAGGATCATCAGCGTCGTTCCCAGGGAACGCCTGGTGATTCGGTCGGGCGTAACCGATCGCGGCCGTACCTGGAACGACCCGCGGCTGATCGATGTCGGGGCCCGGACCGCCGAGGCATTGCGGATATGCGGCCCCGCCAATATCCAGGTCATGTATGAGGATGGCAAGGCCGTTATCTTCGAGGTCAACCCGCGCTTTTCCGGCGGCATCCCCTTGACCATCGCCGCGGGTGCGGATTTTCCGGCATGGCTGATCGAGATGCGCTGCGGCCGGCGGGTGAAGCCGTGCATCGGGAAGTTCATCGACGGGCTGTTGATGGCCTGCTACGAGTCGGCGATCTTCATGCCTGACCACGGCGCCGGGGTATGCGCTGCAGCCCGAAGCGGATCCGGCCCCCCGACAGAGTCCCACGCCGGTCAAGACAGGAAGCTCGTTGCGGAGGGGCGCTCATGAAAGCCGTAATCCTGGCAGGAGGGAAGGGGACCAGGCTGGCGCCGTACACAACCATCTTCCCGAAGCCCCTCGTCCCCATCGGGGAGCGCCCGATCGTGGAGATCATCATACGGCAGCTGGTGCGGCAAGGCATCGGCGACATCTGCCTCTCGGTCGGCCATCTGGGCGAGCTGATCGAAGCCTACTTTCAGAACGGTCACAGAAGCATGCCTGGGCTGAGCCTGAGCTACTACCGCGAACGGCAACCCCTGGGCACCGCGGGACCGTTGGCCATGATCCCGGGGCTCGATGAAACATTTCTGGCCATGAACGGGGACGTCCTCACCACCCTGGACTGCCAGAGCCTGATCCGCTTTCACCGGGAGTCCGGCGCGGCCCTGACCATTGCGATGCACCAGAAGGACGTCCGCATCGACCTGGGCGTCCTGGAGACCAACGGGCGCGCGCAGCTGGTCGCTTACAGGGAAAAGCCGCTCTACCACTTCGACGTGAGCATGGGCGTGTACGTGTATGAACCGCGCGTCCTGAACTACATTCCGGCCAGGACCTACCTCGACTTCCCCGACCTGGTAGGGCGCCTGCTCGAAAGCGGCGAGAATGTGGTCGGGTATCGGTCCGGCGACTACTGGCGGGACATCGGGCGGCGCGAAGACTACGAGCTTGCGCAGCAGGAATTTGAGGCGAGAAGCGGCGCATTCCAGCTTGCCTGACGGGGCGTCCCGGGTTTGCCGTCCTCCACCGGTTGACGGACCGCAGAACCACCTGGTGACCGGATGACCGTGGGATACGCGGAGCCCGAGTGCGACGCCCTGTGTGAGGGTTGAAATCCGCGCCTCGTGCCGATAAAGAAGCCGGATCGTGAGAGAGGTGCCGAATTGGCCGGGACAGTTCACGCTTACCTGCAGGCCAGGATGGGAAGCACGCGCCTTCCCGGAAAGGTGCTGCTGCGCATACGGGGGCGTTCAATTCTCGAACGGGCCATCTGGCGCCTGCGCGCGGCGCGCACTGTCGACGAGCTGATCGTGCTGACCACGACGCTGGATGAGGACGACGCGGTCGAGCGGGAGGCCGAGCGCCTCGGGGTGAGGGTGCACCGCGGGCCGGCACTCGATGTGCTGAGGCGGTTTCAGGAAGCCTCGGAGCGGTTCAGACCCTCGATCATTGTCCGGGCTACCGCCGACAACCCGCTGGTCGATTTCGGATCGGCCGATCGCATCGTCCGGGCCGTGCGCTCGAGCAAACTCGACTACTGCATGGAACCGATCTGCCCGTAGGCGCTGCGACCGAAGCCATCACGGCGGCGGCCTTGGCGAGGGTGGAGCGCCAGGCGACCCTCGCGCATCACCGCGAGCATGTGACCTTGTATGTAAAACAGCACCCGGATTGCTTCAGGCTTGCGCTGCTGGCGCCGCCCGATGCGCTGCGGCGGCCGGAACTGCGCATCACGGTGGACACGCCGGAAGACTTCATTGCCGTGGAAGATCTGATCCAGCGCGTGCCGGAGGGAAGGTCTCCCGTGCCGCTGATCCGATACCTGCAGCCGGCAGCGGCCGTCTCGGCCCTAAGGCGATGATGGCCTTTTGCCGATATGGCGCACGGGTTCAACTGCCCAGGACCGTATGATACTGCTGACGAAGATCAACCAGGCCCCGATCGCCGTCAATTGCGATCTGATCGAGTACATCGAGGAAACGCCGGACTCCGTCATCACCCTGACGACCGGTGACAAGGTCGTCGTTCAGCAGCCCATGACCGAAATCATCGAAAAGATCGTGGCGTACCGCAGGACCATCGCGGGCCTTGTAGAAGTGGAGCGAAACCGGAAGGTGCGGTGCGTGGCCGCAGGCGGCACGACAGACTGATTCGTGGAGCAACGATGGACCTGGCGACCATTATCGGGCTTCTGCTGGCATTTGGCGCCATTCTTGGCGGCCAGGCGCTCGAAGGCGGAAGCGTCCGCTCGCTCCTTCAGCCGACGGCAGCCCTCATCGTGATCGGAGGGACTTTCGGAGCGTGCCTGGTTCAGTTCCCCCTCTCCGTTGTGATCCGGAGCTTCAAGGCGGTTCAGCAGGCCTTCGTGGATCGAAAGGTCAACAACAGGGACGTGATCGCCGAGATCATCCGGTTCGCCATGAAGGCCCGCAAGGAGGGGATCATCTCGCTGGAGTCGGAAATCAGTGACTCCACCGACCCCTTCCTCAAGAAGGCCCTCACGATGGCGGTCGACGGCGTCGAGCCGAAGATCCTCCGGGAGACGATGGAGATGGAGATCTCCAACATGGAGGACGAGGCCGAGCACCCAATCCGGTTCTGGGAGGCGGCCGGAGGCTACTCTCCGACGATCGGGATCATCGGCGCCGTACTCGGGCTGATCCACGTGATGGAGAACCTGAGCGACCCGAGCAAACTCGGCGGAGGTATCGCAGTGGCCTTTGTCGCCACCGTCTACGGGTTGGTAAGCGCGAACGTGATCTATCTCCCGATTTCGGGCAAGCTCAAGCAGAAGGGGCAAGCTCCCTGATGGTTGCCAAGGAGATCATGCTCGTCGGCGTCATCTCCATCCTCGAAGGCGAAAACCCACGCCTCATTGAGGACAAGCTCAAGAGCTTCCTGAGCCATAAGGAACAGCAAGAGACCGCCGCCGCGGCGGGGTCGGTGCAGAAGAAGGCCGCCTTGACTTCATTCGGCACAGGGGAGTGTGACATGAGCGCGCAGGAAGAGGCGCGCCGGAGCATGTGAATCACGAGCGCTGGCTGGTCTCCTACGCCGATTTCATCACGCTCCTCTTCGCGTTCTTCACCACCTTGTACGCCATTTCTACCGTCGATGCCCAGAAGATGGGGAAGATGGTCCAGTCCATGAGGGCCTCATTCGACAGCACCGTGTTCGAAGCGGGCAGCAGCACGCCTCGGGTTGAGCAAGGGGGAAGGGAGCGGCACCACAGGGGGCGAAGGACCTGGTCGTCGGTGCAGTGTTTCAAGAAACGGAATCCAACGGGATCACGCGCTGGACCAGTTGAGGGCGGGTCTTTCTCCGGGGACCGGGCGTGCTGCCCGGCAGCGCGCTGGGTGCCCTGAAGCGCAGCGATCGAGTCGCGGGTCGGGCCGGATGCGCTGCGGAAGGCGACGGTGCGGACGCGGCTGGACCGTCGTGGCCTGGTCATCAGCCTGGGCGAGGGCGGGTTTTTCGATTCGGGGTCCGATCAGCTGAAACCCGAAGGCCGCAAGTCTGCTCGATACGATAGCGACCGGCCTGACCTCGGTTCGGAACCACGTACGGATCGAAGGGCACACCGACAACGTTCCGATCCGCAATTCCCGCTTCCCCTCGAACTGGGATCTCTCCACGGCGCGCGCCACAGCCATCGTGGCCTATCTGGTGACGCAAGTTCGGCCTCTCCCCCGACAACCTCTCCGCCGCCGGATACGCCGAGTACCGGCCCGTGGCGACCAACGACACCGAGGAGGGAAGATCGACGAAACCGCCGCGTCGACCTCGTCGTCCTCGACCCTCGCTATGCCGAGGTCGAGCCGAGATAGCTCAGCTCCGGTCCCACACGTAGGCCCCGAATTCCTTGCGCAGCCTGAATCCAAGACGCTGATACCATTCGAAGGCGCGGCGGTTCTTCTTTGTGACCGTGAGGCTGACGGACCGGTACCCGAGCTCCTTGAACGCGGACAGCGAGTGGTGCATGAGCGCCTTGCCAAGCCCTTGCCCCTGGAATGCAGGGCAGCATGGCGACCTGCGGGATCATGCCCGCGCCCTCCGGATATCCGGGAGCCGACGATGAAGCCGCAAGGCAAGTCCGCGGCCGTCCAGCGCCAGGAACGAGGCCTCGGGAACGAACATCGCCGCACCCCGGATTCTCCACCAGGCTGCGCAGGTATCCCTCGCATCCCGCCGCCGAGCAGTAGTCCTCGCAGATCACGGCATCCATCTGATCCCGGTAGCTCTTGAATGCCACGTCGGCCGCCAGCCGGATGAAGGCGGAGTCCCAGGGCACGACGTGCCCGGAGCGGGGCGGGCCGGGACGCCACTCCGCGTCGCGCAAGCTGCAGTTCCACGAAGTAGCGCGTGTAATGCTGAAATCCGAAGCGGGTGAATGCCGGCGTGGGATTCAGCTGGTGAAACGGCATCAGCTGGGCTTCGATCCGGCGCACCGTCTCGGGTCCCTTCAACGATTCTAGCACTCGGGCCAGGACGTCGAGCGCGACTTCCTGGGCGCCCTCGGCCTTCGAGGCGTACAGGGTACCGATAATCCCTTTTTTGTGGTGCAGGCAGATAGTAGCTATAGCTGAGCGGGCGTTCGCCCGCCAGTGCGACGTACCCGGAGAGGAGATCCTGCTCGAGGAAGGACCCGAGTATCTGCCGGACCGGCGAGTAGTCCCAGGCCAGGTCCTCCAGCCAGGCCTGTTCCTCCTCAAGCATGAGGGCTCTGATCGACTCGCGCTCTGAATGGGTGATCGGGACCAGCCTTACTTGCGGCATATCACATTGTAACACCCGTCCGCTCGGGCCGTGCGGGCAACGGCCGCATGAATGCCTTCCCAGGACTCCAGCGGCACGGTCAGGAAGGCCTCCACGACGTACGGGTCGAACTGCGTGCCGGCGCAGCGGCGGACTTCATCGGCGGCGACCTGGAGGGACATCGCTTTCCGGTACGGCCGGTGGCTCGTCATTGCATCCAATGTGTCGGCGACGGCGAAGATGCGGGCCCCGAGGGGGATATCCGTGTCGCCGAGCTGGGCAGGGTAACCGGTGCCGTCCCAGCGCTCCTGGTGACAGAGGACGATCTCAGCGGCGGGCGCCAGAAACTTGATGTTGCGCAGAATGTCATAGCCTATGGAGGGGTGGCGGCGCATTTCGCACCATTCCTCGGCCGTGAGGCGGCCCGGCTTCAGCAGGATCGAATCGGGCACGCCCATCTTACCGACGTCGTGCAGGAGCGCACCGCGCCCGATGTGCACCAGCTCGTCCGGGGGGAGCCCCATGCGTTGCGCCAGCGCCAGCGTGTAGGCGCGCACCCGCTGGGAGTGAGCCTGTGTCTCGTGCTCGCGCGCGTCCAACGCGGTGACCAGGGCCTCCAGCGTCATGCGGTAGCTCTCTTCGACGTCGTAGAGCGCGGCTTTGAGTTCGATCGAACGCTCCTCGACTTTTTTCTCGAGTTCTCGCTGGTAGCAACGGTTCTCCAGCTGCAGCTGGCGCCGCTCCAGGGCCCCTTCGACGGCGCGGCGCAGCGAGGGCAGGTCGAACGGCTTCGTGATGAAATCGCAGGCGCCGCTGCGCAGAGAGTCCACCGCGGCCGAGATGTCCATGAAACCGGTGATCATGATGACGGCCGTGTCGGGGCTATGCTTTTTCACGAAGCGCAGCAACTCCATCCCGGACATGCCCGGCATCATGATGTCGGTGATCACCAGCGAGAACGGATAGCGTTTGACCTTGTTCAAGGCGTCGAAGGCGCTGTGCGAAATGACGCACTTCGAATACTCGGTGGACAGGTGCTGGGCGAGGATTTCCCGGATGTGCGGCTCATCGTCCACGATCAGTATCGTGGCGGGAACGGTCTTGGGCATGGCCAGTCCGGCGTCAGATCACGCGGGCCGGAGAATCCGGACCTTCTTGCTCTCCAGCTCGCGGATAACGTTGTAGTGCTGTTTGTGCATGAGCTCGACCAACTGGCTGCGGTCAGCCTGGTGGTGCACCGATGGGGGGTACTCCGATTTGGTCGAGAGCAAAACCCGGCCGTCGCAGAACACCTGTGTCTGGATACAGCGGCCGGTGTAGCCGAGGTCCTCGGTCTGGATATGCAGCTGCCGCCCCAGAAAATCGAGGTTGTCGTTCAGTCCCATCGTCGGGGTGCCGGGCACCGGACGGTCGCTCCCGTCCCCCTGCGGCTGACGCTCCGAGTAATTCAACAGGCGTTCCGCCGCCTTTTGGATCTGTTGGGCGGCCACGCAGCCGCGATCGTCGAAGTTCAGGACCGTCATACGCTGGCACGCGCGGCGCACCGCGGGATCGGACGCGACCACTCCACAAAACCGGATATCGACGTTTAGAAAGGTCCTCGACGCGGATTGGAGTATCTCGGCGACACGCTGGTCCTGTTCGGAGCCGGCCATGTTGATGATCATCATCGGCCGGCAACTGTCGACCACTCCCGCCACCGCTTCGGCTGCACCCGGATCCGAGGTGCAGAGGAGGTCGTAAAAGTCCATCATCCTGCGCGGCTTGTCCAGGGGCGCCTCGCGAAACTGTCTCAGCCCCATCACCACCGCTTCGTTGTTCCCGAACTGCCGCTGGATGCGCCGGTAGATGGCGCTCTTTATGAAGGCGTAGGCATTTTGCATCGATGCGGGATCCGGGGAGACGATCACGATCCCTTCATCGGACATGTTGAAGAAATCAAGGACATTGAAAGAGGTCCCCGCCCCCAGGTCGACCAGGATGTAGTCGGCGTCCAGACCCGAGATGACGCTCATGATCTTTTCTTTTTCGCCGAACATGGGGTTGGCCATCCCCACTATGTCGCCGGCACAGCTGATTATGCGCAGGCCCGGCACCGACGTCGGCAGCAGGATCTGTTCGGCCGAGGCGCGATGCTGCAGGAGGTCGCTCAGCGTGTACGTCGGGCTCTTGATCCCCAGATAGGTGTGGAGATTGGCCGAACCGAGGTCCGCGTCCACGGCGATGACGGATTTGCCCTGACGCGCCAGCACCACCCCGATCGACGCTGTCAGGAAGCTCTTGCCGACCCCCCCCTTGCCCCCGCCAAACGTCCAGAACTTCTGGTACTCCCCCGTCATAGACCTCTTCCAGGACTGAATCCCTTATCGTCTCACGAGGGCCAAACATTACAGCCGAGGGATTGGCTCGAAGGTCCTTATCGGGGATGTGAAGGTCGCGGCGCGGTCAATGCAGCACCGGGACGGCGGGATGGTGCTTTGCCTTCGATCCCGGCACCACGCAGCGGATGGCAAGCTTCGCGCCTTTGTCCGGGTTCGCCTCCGACTGATACCCGATGGTGTAGAACGTGCGGATCTGGCTCAGCAGGCGGCGCGAGATGTCGTCGAGATGCTCTCTGTAGTCCGCCGCAAAAAAAGCCTCGCCGCAGGTCGTCTTCGCGAGGTCCTTCAATGCGGCCTGGCTCAGGACACCGGACAGGCCGTCTCTGCCGACCGCCGTTCGCGACGCGAAGCTGACGGTAAAGAGCTCGACATTCGATGCGGAGAGAAGGTTCTTCAGCGGCTGGATCTTTTCCACTGTCCGGGCATCGACCTGGTCCAGGAAGACGACAACGACGCGGCGCCGCTCGGCCCGTTCGGACATTTTCTGGATGGCGGAAAACAACGCGGAGTAGAGGAACGATTCCGGGCGGCGTACGCCAGGGAGGCGATGGATGGCGTCCTTGGCGCGGAAACCGTCCGTGGTCGTGTCGAGGACCACCTCGAGTTCCTGCTCGTAGGCTCCGACCCAGACCGCCTGCTTTCCCAGGCGTTTGTCGATCAGTTCATAGGCGACTTCCTGCGCGGACCGGATACCGGGTATCTGGTCAACGATGGTCCTGCGGTCCTGCCGGTCGTAATCCGGGATCAGGCCGCGCTCGAAGATGAGTCCGTACACCACCGGGAGTTCGTCCATGGCGAGGAACTCGATCTCCCGGGCCTTGCCGTCCTCAGTCACCTGGAGGTCGGCCTTCGAGAGGTTCTCCAGGAAAAGCCCGTTTCTGTCCTGGAAACTCGCCGTCACATAGACCGCCGATGGAGACGCTACCCACGCCAACAGCCCGCAAAGCACGATAGTCGCACCGGCGGTCGAGTTACCTGTCGTTTTATCGCGCAACGGCCGGTACGCTGCCATCGAACCCCCCGGACGACTCGTGCTCTCAACTCACTCCCGGCTCGGGGAAGAGCAGGCCGTGCAACACGGTCGATTTCAGGAAACGCCAGACATACCGCGGGCGCAGATGATAGGACACGTACGCGAACTCGCGCAGGCGGTGCAGTTCCTCCGACCGGATCGACGGGTGGTGAAAGACGCTCGTCCACCCGTTGAAATGCTCCCAGTTGGAATCGAAGATGAGGTGTTTGACCTTGTCGTAAAACTGCGTCCCCGGATAGGGGGTCGTGACGGTAAACTGTATGGCGAAGGTGTTGAGCTTTTTCGCATACCGGATAGTGTCGTGAATACCCTCGGCCGTGTCGCTCAGGAGCCCGAACGTGTAGTTGGCGATGACCCGGATGCCCAGCCTGTGGCAATGATCGATAACGAGTTCCTGGTGAGGCTTGGGTATGGCCTTTCTCCGGTTCTCCCGCAGGGTGTTTTCGTTCGACGACTCGACGCCGACCTCGACACTCCTCAGACCCGAACGGTGGAGGATATCGATCAGGTCTTTGTCCAGCCGGTCCGTCCGCGCTTCCATACCCCACCGCACATTCAGATTTTTCCGGAGTATCAAGTCCGCGAACTCGTGGGCGCGTTCCTTGTCGAAGGTGAGGTTCGGGTCCCTGAAAGTGATCCCACGAATCCGGTATTTCCTCACGAGGTACTCAATCTCCGCGACGATGTTCTCGGGTGTGCGTACCCGGTACTTGGAGTTCACCAGGTAAGGGCAGTAGTTGCAGGTGTACGGGCACCCGCGGCTGCCGAGCATGGGGAGGGTGATCCCCTTGTTGGTTATAATTTGGTACTTGAACCTGGATGTATCGAACTGGTCCCAACTGGGGAAGGGAAGAGAATCGAGGTCCTGTACAAAGCCGGCCGATACGACTCCGGTCGGCAGCTCCCCCCGCGCCAGGCTGGGCGCGATGTTTTCAACCTCGTCGCGGACGATGAAGTCGGCCGCCTCCGCGTAATAACCAGGCACCGCAGCCGCAAAGGTCCCGAAATAACCGACCTTGCAGCCAAACTGGCGCTTGACCCGGACGCCAATCTCCTGCTCGAAATGGCAGTCGACCATGGAGGAAGCGATCAGGTAGAGGTCGGCCGGAACCAGCTGGTTCATCCGCCGCACGTCCAGCACCCGGACGCGTGCTCCGTTGGCGGTCAGGATCGCATCGAGGTACGCGAGGGTGATGTTGGGGACCGCCGCGATGCGCCGTTTGGCCACCTCCAGAAGGCGAGCGAAGGGAGAGCTGCCCACCGTAAAGACGGTGCCGAATCCCCCGGCGACATCCTTGAGAGTGCAATTTTTCTGGCGGGTCGCGCTGAGTACGACGATGTCCATATCTGCCTTGTTCCGTCCCTAAGCGCGGGCGGCAACCGCCGACCCTCCGCCCAAATGAGCTGCGGCCCCGGCTCTTGGACGAGCAGGCGGCTGCGCAATACCCCAAGGTGCATCGGACCGACGCGCCCAACGTTAAATCTTTGCTATCTAGCTGGTTAGGGCACTGATTGCACCTGCCGCCGGAAGGCAATAGGGGATTATAACAACTGCGCCCCCAAAATCAACGGAGACGTCCGCCCGGGGGCGCCGGCCGCCGGTGAACCTTTTGGCCGAAAATCCGGTACTAAGGGTACGGACTGTCACAAGGGTATTGAGTTAGTCGAGGCCGTTTGCTAGTTTAATGAGCTGGAACGACGCCCACTGCGGTTTTCCGGCACACCACGGATGCCACTTTGACTATGCAAGAGATTGGCGCAACGCCGGCCGACAGCCAGCCGGATGTTCACGCTGACGATAAAGGCTCGCCCCACAAAATCTTTGTGGAACTGAAGTCGTGGTTTCGCGACATCCTGTTTGCTTTTGCGACGGCTATTTTCATCGTGATTTTTGTGATCCAGCCGGTCAAGGTCGAGGGTACGAGCATGCTCCCCCGGCTGGTCGATCAGGAGCGGATTTTCGTCAACCGGTTCATATACCGGTTCGCGGACATTCACCGGGGCGACATCGTCGTGTTCTGGTATCCCAGGGACCGCTCGAAATCTTTTATCAAACGCGTGGCGGCCGTACCTGGCGACGAGCTCGAGATCCGCTACGGTTCGGTGTACGTCAACGGCCGTAAGGTCGACGAGCCGTATCTGAAACCCGAGTACCGCGACCATGATTCGCTTCGGAAAGAGTCGGTTCCCTCCGGGCAGTACTTCGTGCTCGGCGACCACAGGAACTCCAGCAACGACAGCCGAAACTGGGGGTTTGTCTCCCGGGATCTGATTTACGGCAAAGCGGTATTCCGATACTGGCCGATGTCTCGTGTGGGGCCGGTCGAGTAATCGATACAGAGACGAGGTAAGTTGCGCGCAAACAATGGGCCGGGCCATAAAGTCGGCCGTCCCCATTTCCCTTCCATCAGTTTCGGCAACTCAAACTAGATGACCGCTATTCTCGCGTTGGAAGACGGCCGGACGTTCCTGGGCCGCCCCTTTGGAAGTGTGGGCGAGGCCTCGGGAGAAGTCGTTTTCAATACGTCGATGTTCGGATACCAGGAGATCCTGACTGACCCGTCCTATGCCGGCCAGATCGTGGTCATGACCTACCCCCACATCGGGAATTACGGGACCAACGACGAGGACGACGAGTCGCGCAAACCCTTCGTCGAGGGTTTTGTCGCCCGCGAATTCAGCGCGATGGCGTCCAACTGGCGTGCCGGGCGAACGCTCGAGCAGTATATGCAGGCGCACGGCATCGTCGGTATCTCCGAGATCGACACGCGCGCCGTCGTCCGCCACATCCGCACGCGCGGGGCGCTGCGCGGCATCATCAGCACGCAGGATCTGGACGCGGAGCGCC
The DNA here is from genome assembly GCA_963773605.1 of uncultured Acidobacteriota bacterium. GTDB lineage: Bacteria > Acidobacteriota > UBA6911 > UBA6911 > UBA6911 > CAVZBT01. The sequence goes on along the minus strand of CAVZBT010000007.1, from coordinate 146,160 downwards.
TCGTGCAGCGGGCAAAGGCCCTCCGCAGCATGGTAGGGTACGACCTGGCGTCCTCGGTCACATGTGCGGCACCCTATCGGTGGGGTCAACGGGAGGGGACGGAACCGGCTTTCCGCGTCGTCGCCTACGATTTCGGAATAAAGCGCAACATCCTGAATTGTCTGGCGCAGTCGGGGTGCAGCATTCAGGTCGTCCCGGCGCAGACCAGCGCCGAGGACGTTCTGTCGCTCGAGCCCGACGGTGTTTTTCTGTCCAATGGCCCCGGGGACCCCGAGCCGGTCGAGTATGCCGTCTACGAATATACGAAAACTGCTCGGGCGTGTCCCGGTGTTCGGCATCTGCCTGGGTCACCAATTGATGGGGCTGGCGCTGGGCGGCCGAACCTACAAGCTCAAATTCGGTCACCGCGGAGGCAATCAGCCGGTCAAGAATCTCCTGAATGGCCGGGTGGAGATCACGGCGCAAAACCATGGTTTCGCGGTCGATATCGATTCCATCGATCAGAGCGCGGTCGAACTGACACACGTCAACCTGAACGACAACACGCTCGAAGGTATGCGGCACCGGAGCATTCCCGCCTTCTCGGTGCAATACCACCCGGAGGCTTCGCCGGGACCGCACGACTCGCATTACCTTTTCGAGCAATTCCGGGGTCTCATGGCTGAATTCCGGGGCTGAGACATGCCTAGGCGCAACGATCTGCACAAGATCCTGATCGTAGGCTCCGGCCCGATCGTCATCGGGCAGGCCTGCGAATTCGATTACTCCGGCACCCAGGCGTGCAAGGCGCTGCAGGCCGAAGGTTTCGAGGTGGTCCTGGTGAACTCGAACCCGGCCACGATCATGACCGATCCCGGAGCTTGCCGACCGAACCTACATAGAGCCGCTCACGAGCGAGTCCGTCGCCGCAATCATCGCGCGCGAGCGCCCCGACGCCCTGCTGCCGACGGTGGGCGGGCAGACCGGGCTGAACCTCTCCGTGGAACTGGCCCGAGCGGGCATCCTGGACCACTACGGCGTCGAGATGATCGGGGCGAAACTGCGGGCCGTCGAGGTCGCCGAGGACCGCCAGCTGTTCAAGGAGGCGATGACGGAAATCGGCCTCCACTCGGCCCGGTCGCCGCGTAGTCCGGAGTAGGGCTGAAGCCCAGGAGTTCCTGGGCGCGATCGGTCTGCCGGCTATCATCCGGCCGAGTTTCACGCTTGGGCGGCAGCGGCGGCGGCATAGCGTTCAACACGGAAGAATTCGAGACCATCGTCGCGCGCGGGCTCGACATCTCGCCCATGCACGAGGTCCTCGTCGAACAGTCGCTGCTCGGCTGGAAGGAATACGAGCTCGAGGTGATGCGCGACGTGGCCGACAACGTCGTGATAATCTGCTCGATCGAGAACTTCGACCCCATGGGCGTCCACACGGGGGATTCCATCACCGTGGCTCCCGCCCAGACCCTCACCGACAAGGAATACCAGCAGATGCGGGACGCGGCGATGCGGATCATCCGCAAGGTCGGGGTGGAGACCGGCGGGTCGAACATCCAGTTCGCCGTGCATCCTGGAAACGGCTCGCTGGTCGTAATCGAGATGAATCCCCGCGTGTCGCGCAGCTCGGCGCTCGCATCGAAGGCGACCGGTTTCCCGATCGCCAAGATCGCCGCGAAGCTCGCCGTCGGCTACACGCTGGACGAAATTCCCAACGACATTACGAAAAAAACCCCGGCGAGCTTCGAACCGACGATCGATTACGTGGTGGCGAAAATCCCGAAGTGGAATTTCGAGAAGTTCGCGGAAGCCGATACCACGCTGGGCACGCAGATGAAGAGCGTCGGCGAGGTCATGGCCATCGGGCGCACTTTTAAAGAAGCGCTCCTCAAGGGGATCCGTTCGCTCGAGCGCGGCCGGACCCTGACCTCCGAGAAGATCGAACCGGAGAAGCTGATCCACCGGCTGCTGACCCCCGCTCCCGATCGGCTCGCCTATGTCTACTATGCGCTGGCGCACGGGCACAGCCTCGACGCGGTGCACGAGCTGACCAGGATCGACCGCTGGTTTCTCAATCAGCTGCGCGAAGTGGTCGACGTCGCGGCACGGGTGCAGGCATACGCGCTGGACTCCCTCCCGCGCCGAACTCCTGCGCGAAGCGAAGCGGGCGGGCCTTTCCGACCAGAGCCTGTCGGAAGCCCTGTCGCGCGAGGGCATGCGCGTCTCCTCCCTCGACGTGCGGGCGCGACGCCATGCATTCGGCATCCGCCCCGTGTTCAAACGGGTCGACACGTGCGCTTCGGAGTTCGAATCGTACACCCCGTACCTTTATTCGACCTACGAAGGCGAGGGTGAGGCGGAGCCCACGGACAAAAAGAAGATCGTCGTGCTCGGGAGCGGACCAAACCGCATCGGGCAGGGGATCGAATTCGACTACTGCTGCTGTCATGCCTCCTTCGCCCTGAAGGAAATCGGCTACGAGACCATCATGGTCAACTGCAATCCTGAAACCGTCTCCACCGACTACGATACGTCCGACCGGCTGTATTTCGAGCCGCTGACGTTCGAGGACGTGATGGAGATTTTCGATACCGAGAAGCCGCACGGGGTGATCGTCCAGTTCGGAGGGCAGACGCCCCTCAACCTGGCCTTGCGGTTGCAGGCTGCCGGCGTGCCGATTATCGGGACATCACCCGAGAACATCGACCTGGCCGAGGACCGCAAGCGCTTTGGCCAGTTGCTGGACGATCTCGGGATTCCGCAGCCGGTAAACGGGACCGCACGCTCCGCGGATGAAGCGAGGGCCATCACGGCCCGGATTGGCTACCCGGTTCTCGTGCGCCCATCCTACGTCCTCGGCGGCCGTGCGATGTCGATCGTCTACGACCGCGAAGCCCTGGACCGGTACATGACGACCGCCGTCGAAGCTTCGCCCGAGCGCCCCATTCTCATCGACAAATTCCTCGAACGCGCATTCGAGTACGACGTGGACGCGATTGCCGACGGCGAGGACGTCGTGATCGCCGGCGTCATGGAGCACATCGAGGAGGCCGGAATTCACAGCGGCGACAGCACCTGCGTCCTCCCCCCGATCATGATCGACCCGGACCTGCTCGAGCGCATGAAAGGGTTCACCTTGAAGCTGGCGCGGGCCTTGAAGGTTATCGGCCTGATGAACATCCAGTTTGCCGTGCAGGGCGACACCGTGTACGTGCTGGAGGTCAACCCCCGAGCTTCCCGGACCGTGCCGTATGTGAGCAAGGCGACCGGGGTTCCGCTGGCCAAGATCGCGGCCAGGCTCATGGCAGGCGAGAGACTGCGCGACTTCAACCTTGGCGATGAACTCCGCGTGCGACACTGCTTCGTGAAATCGCCGGTTTTCCCATTCAACAAGTTCCCGGGAGTAGACACCATCCTGGGTCCCGAGATGAAGTCGACCGGGGAAGTCATGGGGGTCTCCGACAGTTTTGGCAGCGCGTTCGCCAAGGCGCAGCTGTCGGCGGGCGTACGGCTGCCCCGGGGCGGAACGGTGTTTATCAGCGTCAACGACGCTGACAAGACGGGACTGATCCCGATTGCGCTGGACTTCGCCGACCTTGGGTTCAAGATTCTGGCGACGGCCGGTACGCAGCAGCTGCTCCAGTCCGGCGGCGTGAAGGCGACTCACGTCTTCAAGGTCGGCGAGGGCCGGCCCAATGTCGTGGATCTGATCAAGAGCGGCAAGATCGACATGATTATCAACACCCCCCTGGGGCGGCAGTCGCGCTTCGACGAAAAGGCCATCCGCCGCGCTGCGACGCAGTACGCGCTCCCCTGCATAACGACGCTCTCGGGCGCAGCAGCCGTGGTGAACGCCGTCCGGGCATTGCAGCGCGAGAAACTGACCGTGCGCAGCCTGCAGGAGTACCACGGCCAGGTGCGTGAATCGACCGTGCGCGCCCGTTAGCCGCCTGTGACAGCCGAGTAGATATCGACTCCATTCACTTCGTCCCCGAAGGGGCAGGCTGAAGGAGCATGCGGCAGCGGGCTCCGGGACCCTGGGGGCATTGGGGCTCCGTGCTTTCAGTGTCCTCCGGGATGTCTGCAGTGGCCTTTTAACCGAGGGCCGTTTGGGTTAGTATGCAACCGGTCCGCTGCCACAGCCCGGCGGGCTCTACGTATTCATGGTATCCCGTTCGCGTGAATCAACTACTCGTCTGCGTACCCGCCTGGATGTGCCGATCCGCCTATTGACCGTCCTGCTGGCCGGCGCGTCCGTGCTCGTTGCACAGTCCGCCGAGCGGAAGGACTTCTGTCAGTGGAGCCTTCAGGAGGCTGTTGCCATGCTTACCCGTTCGCCGTGGGCGAAGCAGGAAACCTACACCCGCATCGTCGGCGGCATCGGCAGCGGGCTCTCCGGCGAAAAGGAAATCTACAGCACCTTCTTCGTGCGTTTTCTCTCCGCCCGCCCGATCCGGGAAGCCTATGCCCGGGTGCGTCAGCTCCAGGCAAACTATGAAAAACTCGGCCCGGACGAAAGACGGAAATTGGATAGGGCGCTCGAGCCGGGGTTAAATCTCGACGTCTCCCGGTGGATCGTCGTGACCGTCGGGTTTCGCTCGAACGACCCGAGCCTGGAACTGCGCGTCAGGCAATTCCTCGAAGTGCAGACGGCGGAATCGATGAGGCCGCGGGCCTACATATCCACCGCGCGGTTTCCGCAATTGAAGTTGGCCGGGTATTTTCCTCCGAGGGAGGATGAAGTCGGGGCGAAGTTCGTTTTCCCGCGGTCTGTGGGCGGGGTGGCCGTGCTTTCGGGAGATGAGGATACCATTTCGTTCGAACTGGACATCGCGAACATCGAGCCCGACCTCCGGGCCAGTTTCCCGGTTTCCGCGATGATCGTGAACGGGGCCCCCGTCATATGAAAAGGGCTGGCTTGATCCTGCTGATGCTCTGTTGCCTGTCTGCCCATGCGTCCGCGGCGACCCTCAAGGGGAAGGTGGTCGATGGAGCGGGAACCCCCGTACCCTCGCTCGAGCTGTCTGTCGTCGGGAACATCACCGGCGTGAAGTATGTCCTGCGCACCGACGATCAGGGAGCGTTTCTCCAGGTTATCGCGGCCGGCAACTACACGATATCCCTGCCGGTCCCGGATTCCGACACGGTGCTCATCAGGGTGGAGGCTACCGAGGAAAGGGAACTCGTGCTGCAGGCGGAACGCAACCGGCTCGTGGCCTTGGCGACCCGCATCAGCATGGAACCGCCCGAGGAGCCGGAAAGCGACCCGTCACTGGCCGGGATTCGCGACTACGAGGTCCAGCAGGAGGCCGGTGAGGCGGCCGAGCGCCAAGCCCGAGCAACTGCCGACGTCGTGAACCCCTTTCCCGCCCAGAAGGGCGGCAGGTTTCACGGGTCTGTTTACCTGTTTCACCGCAACGACAATTTCGACGCGCGCAATTTCTTCGACCCTGTCGGCCAGCGGTTGCCCGAGTACAAACGAAACCAGTTCGGAGTTACCCTGGCCGCGGCTTTGACGAAGAACGTCAACGTGCTCGGAACCTTCGAAGGGCTGCGGATCATCCAGGGATCAACGCTGCTGTCCCATATTCCGACCGTGGAGATGAAGCTTGGCGACTTCGGCGCCCTGCCCCAGCAGCTGACCGATCCGCTCACCGGGGCTCCCTTCGTCGGGAATCGCATTCCCGAATCCCGGATCCACCCTGTTTCCCGCAGGTTGCTGCCGTTGCTGCCCGATCCGAACCGGACGGACGCCGACCGGAATTATGTCAACAGCAAGCCGATCGTGCGCGACCGGAATACGTGGTCGCTCAGGATGGATCACCAACTGGCCGGAGGTTCGAACTACGTCGCGCGCTACTGGCGCTCCGAAGGGAGCGACGTATTCGTGCATCCGCTCCCGTCATTCGGATCCCGGCGCAACGGGGGCGACCAGGACGCCAGCCTTTCCCACACGCAGAAGATCAACAATCGTCTCCTCGCGAGCGGCCGGATCGGCTTCGTGCGCAACACGACCTTCCTCGCGTCCGTGAATGCCGGCCGGACGGGACTCCTGGCCTCCGTGGGGATTCCGGGCCTGGCGGTGGACGATCCCGACGATGAGGGTTTCCCCGATTTCCGCCTGGCCGGTTACTCGTCTTTCGGAGATTCCGGACTGCCGGTGACGGCGACGCTGAACAGGTTTGAAGTCGAAGGCGGAATCACCTACACGCCCGCAAACCATACGATCCGGGTCGGTGGCGGGGTCAGCGCCTATCAGGCCAACAACAACCGCTCGGATGGGGTGCGCCGCGGACGGTTCTCGTTCAACGGCTACTACAGCGGAGATGCCTTCGCCGATTTCCTGCTCGGCCTTCCGGACACGGCGACCCGCGGCGTGGGTTCGGACCGGTCCGACTTACGGCGCAAGTCCTGGTCGGCATATGCGCGCGACGAATGGAAGATCGGCCCCCGGTTGTCCCTGTCGTGGGGCCTGACATACAACTATTTTCAACCCTTCCGTTCGCCGCACGACAACATCTCCGGGTTCTACCCGCTCGCTGTTCGACCCGCCGCTCGGGCGGCGAGATCGTGATTGCCGGGACCGAAAGGGCGACGCGCCTTGGCCTGAGCCCGGCAGGCAAGGGTGGACTCGTGTTTCCGGATCGCAACGATCTGGCTCCCAGTGTCGGTCTCGCCTACCGTCCTACGGGCAGCAACCGCCTCGTCGTGCGAACGTCATACTCTCTGGGGTACAGCCCGCTCGGACGCGACTATTTCGTTTCCTACCTGGGACGCAACTTTCCCTTTTACTATGTGCAAACCGCGCTGTCCCCGATCGACCAGGCGTCGCTGGATCTCGGCAATCCATTCATGACGGCCGTTCCCGCCGAGCTCTCGGTCCGTGGGATCGAGACGCAACTGCGCACCGCATACGTTCACTACTGGCAGCTGGGCCTTCAAAACGAAATCTTCCGGCAATGGAAACTCGAAGCGTGGTACCAAGGGAGCAAGGGTGTGCACATGGCGCGAGTCCTCGCCGCAAACGTGCCGCTACCCGGCCCGGGCCCGGTGCAGCAGAGACGGCCCAACCCGAATTTCGGCCGATTCAATATTCTGACCGGGAGCGGCGCCTTTTCGCGCCAAAGCCTCGATCTGGCGCTCGAAAGACGGCTTTCGGATGGTCTGTCCATCAAGTCAGGATTCGACTGGCAAGCCTCGATCGGCGACATCTTCTATGGCAACCCCTCGAACCCGCGCAACCTTGCGGCCGAACGCGCGTTGTCGGATTACCCTCCCGCCCGGCAGTTCTACCTGAACTACATTGTCGACCTGCCATTCGGGAGTACGGGCCGCTTCGGACGGGATTTCGGGCCCGTCGGGCGCCAACTTGTCAGCGGATGGCGTCTGTCGGGGATCACGCACTTCCAGGGGGGGAGCCGGTTCTCGGTTATCTCCAGCGGAGATCCCAACAACGACGGCGTGTCGGACGACCGCCCGGACCGGTCGGGGCCCGCCGTACTCGACGCATCGCGCCGCAACATCGACGCCTGGTTCTCCACCAGCGATTTTGCCGCGCCGACCCCATACAGCTTCGGGAACTCCGGCCGCAATATCCTGGTGGGCCCGCCTTACGTCAACTGGGACCTCAGCGTCATCAAACAAACCCGATTCTCGGACGGGGACATGGTCGAGTTGCGCATCGAACTGTTCAACGCGTTTAACCAGGTGAACTTCGAGGGCCCAAACGCGGTTTACGGCACTTCTGTGTTCGGCAAGATTTTCGGGGCACACCGTGCCCGGGAGATCGAGGTGGCGCTGCGTTACTCGTTCTGAGCCCCGGGGCTAGAGAGCAAGGGACCGCACCCCCTGAGCGCTAACTTTCGGGCAGGTCCGTAGTATCTCCGCCGTCGTCGGCCGGCTGCGAAGCCGAAGGACTCTGCTCCTGCCCCGGCAATCCCAGAGACGGAAACAGTTCAAAAGCCCGGTCTTCGGCGATGAGGTGTACGCCCTCGGTGTAGAGCCTGACGAAGTGGGTGCAGTATTTCCGGCGGTCGCCGCCGATGCACTGATCGACGCAGAACAAGTCGGTGTCGGTGCAGTTTACGCATTCTCCAAGAGACACGCAGACCTTCGGCACCGTGACGCCGCATGTGCCGCAGACGGTGAAGAGATTTTCGCTTTCGGTGTAGTGGGCGCACTCGGCCAGGGAGGCATTGTTCTCGACATAGCCGAAAATTCGGCATCCCATGAAGACGTGCCCGGCGGTGTCCCTGTCCGCCTCTATGCGGGCGAGGCTTTCGTCGGTCCAGTTGACGCAGTTTCGACAGTTAATCATGCCTAAGCTGTTCTTTGCGCCGCCGCACCCAGTCCTGCTTGATGACCTGCCTTGCCCGGGCGATCCCGAGCGCGCCGGGAGGCACATCTTCCGTGATACAGCTTCCCGCGGCCACGAAGGCGCCACGTCCTATCCGCACCGGTGCGACGAGTTGGGAGTCCGTGCCGATGAAAACGTGATCTTCGATAATGGTAGCATTTTTTCGCACGCCGTCGTAATTGCAGGTTATGGCGCCGGCTCCGATGTTCACGTCTTCACCAACGGTGGCGTCGCCGATGTAGCTCAAATGAGCAGCGGTCGTCCGGTTGCCGATGGTGCTGTGCTTGATCTCGACGAAGTTGCCGATGCGGCACTCTTCCCCCACGATGGCCCCGTTGCGTAGGTGCGCAGCCGGCCCGACGATGCAGCCGCGGGCCACCTGCGAGTCCGAGATCACACACGAATCCAGCACCTGTACATCCGCGGCAATCGTGGAATTGGAGATGCGGGTCCCGCTGCGTATGATCGTACCTTCGCCAACCCGGGTGCTCCCCTCGAGTGACACCATCGGGTGCAGGGTCACGTCCCTTTCGACGACCACGTCCAGATCGACGTATGTGCACGCCGGGTCGATGAACGTGACCCCGGAAGCCATTAGTTCCTCGTTCTTCCGGCGCATCAGCAGGTTGGAGAGCTGCGCCAGCTCGCGGCGCGTATTGATGCCGCGCAGTTCCTCGTAGTCGTCGTGCACGATGGCGTCGACGCGCAGGCCGGCTTTTCGCTGTATCCCGATCAAGTCGGTGACGTAGTACTCCCGCTGGGCGTTGTCGTTCGACAGCTTTTCCAGGGCTTCGAGCAGCCGGGGGATTTGAAAGCAGTAAAAGCCAGGATTGATCTCGTTTATGCGCTGCTGCTCGGGCGTGGCATCCTTCTCCTCGACGATCGCCTCGATCCAGCCGCCGGCTCCCCGCAGAATGCGGCCGTAGCCGAACGCTTCAGGAACCCTGGTGGTCAGCAGCGTCGTTGCCGCCCCCGAGTCCTGGTGGTGTCGGATCAGCTTTTCCAGCGTCTCGGGCCTGATCCGGGGCGTGTCGCCGAACATCACGAGGAGATCGCCGGCGCGGCCGCGCAACTGGTCGCGCGCGACCATTACGGCGTGCCCCGTGCCGAGCTGCTGCTCTTGAAGGATGAAGGTGGCAGGGTACCCGTCCAGCGAGCTGCGCACTCGCTCGGCGTCCTGGCCGATTACGACCATGATCTCTTCGAGGGGCAGGTGCGCCGTGGCGCGGTAAATCAGCACAAGCATGGGTACCCCACCCAGGGTGTGGAGTACCTTGGCACGGCGGCTCACCATCCTGGTGCCTTTGCCGGCCGCCAGGATGAGCGCAAACAGATTATTCATAGCGGTTGGAAATGGACGATAGGGACGTGGCCGGCCCGACCCCCCGCCCATGGGCTATAACCGGGTGGCGCGATGCGAGAAATCCACGAGTTGAGCCAGAACCCAGGCCGCGAGCTGCCGTGGCCCCACCCGGCACCCGGATCAATACTGTCCGGAACTGTTCGACCCGGATGATATCGTGCCTACAAGGTCCGTGAAGTCCCTGTTGACGTGCAAAGCCGTGAAATCCGAGTCGTTCTTGGCATACACCCGGTTGTCTTCGTTCAGCTCGATCGCGCGCCTGAGGCTCTGGATGGCGTCGGCGATTTCACCCTTCATCGCCAGCGACGCGGCCAGTGAATAAAACACGTAGTCCGCATCCGGGTGGTTTGACAGGGATTGTCGGAATAGCGCAACCGCGCCGTCGTAGTTGCCCCGATTGTGATCGAGTACTCCCAGGGCGTACAGCTGATCCGAACTAACCGTCGGTTTTCTGTGCGCAGCCTCCTCGCGCTCGCATATGTGCAGATAAGTGCGGGCACGCGAGAGAATCTCCGGCTCGCCGGGATAGCTGTCCACCAGAGACTTGAGTTCGTGCCGCGCTTTCTTGAAATCCTTCTGATAGATAAACTTGATGCCCTTTTCCAGGAGCCCGAGAGCGGCCGCCGTGTTCCTGGAGTCGCCGAGCACCGGAGGCGGCCGATCAGGCGCCGGAATGGGGGCCCCAAACTCCACCCGCTTTTTCGAGTCACCGGAGACCGGTGCCGGTTCCTCGCCTGTCCGGCGTTTCCCTTCCTTGGGCCTTTTCTCGGTTTTCATTGCCTGCTTCGTTCGGGCTTTGCCGGGAGAATGATTGACGGATGACTTTCCCGACCCCCGGTCGCCCTCGGACGCAGTCTTCGGCTTCGATGGAGCTGACTTTTCCCGCTTGTTGCCCGTTGCCTTGTTGCGAGCCGCGGCCCGTGCCATTCGATCGCCTCTAAATCATTCTGTTTCAACAAATTGCACGGCTTGGAAGACTCAAGCGCAAATTTGTCAGTTATTATTAAGAGAAATCCGTCGATAAGTCAAGCGCAACATCCGATAGGCACAAGTGGTTCCCGGGCGATTCGGGGGCGCTCCCTGCTGCCCGCGGGCGCCACATTCATCACCGCACTTCCGGCGAGGTGGATGACTCTGAGTAACATCGTGCTGCATGAATCCGAGCACTCTCGCTTGCGCGCCATTCTGGCCAGAACCCAGCGGGATCTCCGGGCAGACCTGGTGCTTCTGATCGATCGCGGCGGACATCAGATCGCCTGGGAAGGACCGGCCCTCGACATCGATCTGACGGCGCTGTCTTCGCTTGCGGCCGCGAACATCGCGGCGACGGACGGATTGGCGCAGGTGGTCGGAGAGGCCGATTTTTCAATAATTTACCACCAGGGTAAGAACCGCAACATCCACATCTCGGACGTCGCGCGGCGGTTTTCGCTCGTCCTGGTATTTGACGATGCGGTTTCCCTGGGCATGGTACGGTGGAAAGTCAAGCGTGCGACCGCGGCCCTCGATGATCTCTTCCGGGCGATGTTGCGCAAGCATGAAGCCAAAACCGGACCCAGTGACACCTCGACCAGTCCGGCACCCCCCCAGTTTACGGACGAGGAGATCGATAATCTTTTCGGGCACTTTGGCTCGAAATCCTCTCTTGAGCGAAAGGGCTAGCCTTGACGTTCATCAACTATGTGGCGCGAGAGATCAACTGCAAGATCGTGTACTACGGACCCGGTCTGGGCGGGAAAACCACCAACCTGCAGCACGTGTATCAGATCACGGACCCGGAAAACAAAGGGAAGATGATCTCGCTGGCGACCGAGACCGAGCGCACGCTGTTTTTCGATTTCCTGCCGATCGACCTGGGCCAGATACGGGGATTCCGAACCCGATTCCATCTCTATACGGTTCCCGGGCAGGTCTTTTACGACGCAAGCCGGAAGCTCATCCTCCGAGGGGTCGATGGGATCGTGTTCGTCGCTGACTCGCAGGAGGAGCGGCTGGACGCCAACCTCGAATCGATGTCAAACCTCATCCACAACCTGAAGGAATACGGGTTCGATTTGCAGAAGTTGCCGTATGCGCTTCAGCTGAACAAACGAGATCTGCCGACCGCGCTGCCTGCGGACCTGCTGACGAAAGAACTACAAGTCAAAGGGGAACCGGTATTCGAAGCAGTGGCCACGAAAGGCACCGGCGTGCTTGATACCTTGAAGGCCGTCGCGCGCCAGGTACTGGTCGAATTGCGCAAGAGCGCCTGATCGCGTCTCGGACGAAAGACCCGGAGTCGTGGTGTGGCCGGGCTGCGCCTTGCAGTTTCCTCCCTTTTCAACTCCCTGTCCTTGCTGTATAACCAGTCCAGGAGGCCTGAAGGATGATCCACAGCGAGGGATTTCTGAAAGTGGTTGCGGACGCCAAGTCCCGGATAGGGGAAATCAGCGCGGAGGAAGTCCGGGCCAGACAGGAGCGCGACGAGGATTTCGCCTTCGTCGATGTGCGCGAGGACTCCGAGTGGAACGAGGGGCGGGCCGTCGGGGCCCTCCATCTGGGGCGCGGCGTCATCGAGAGGGACATCGAAAACGTGATCCCGGGTAAACACGCCGAAATCGTGCTCTACTGCGGGGGCGGGTACCGGTCCGCGCTCGCGGCCGATATGCTGCAGAAGATGGGATACACCAACGTCAAATCCATGGCCGGGGGCATCCGGACGTGGCGCGAGCGCGGCTACCCCACCGTTGCCGGGATTGCCGCGGGCTCACGCTGATTCGCAACTGCCTGGGGACTCACGGTGCCGTTGGAACCCTGGCGTCTCGCTCCACACGGAACCGTCAGTCCGGCCGCCCCGCCTGCAGCCCTCTTATCCGGCTGTGGTGGCGGCTGTAACTGAAGTAGATGACGAGCCCGATCGCCAGCCAGATGATCAGCCGCAGCCAATTGACGTAACCCAGCTTGTACATCATGTAGCCGTTGAATCCGATGCCGAGCATGGGCACCCACGGGACCAGCGGCGTCCGGAAGGGCCGCGCCTGGTCAGGGTTGGTATGCCGCAGCACCAGCACCGCGATGCAGACGATGACGAACGCCAGCAGGGTCCCGATGTTCACCATCTTGCCGATATCGTCGATCGGGGTCAGGCTCCCGACTACGGCTGCGAGCAGCTCCGACCAGGATGGTGTTCTTGTACGGCGTTCGAAACTTCGGGTGGATGGCGGCGAAGAACTTCTTGGGCAGCAGGCCGTCGTTGGCCATGGAATAAAGCACGCGGGTCTGGCCCAGCAGCATCACCAGCATCACGCTGGTCAGTCCCGCAATGGCTCCCGCGGTGATCAGGTGGGAGGCGGCGGTCAGGCCGCGGTCCATAAACGCCCGGGCGATCGGGGCCTCGATGTTGATCTCTCTCCAGGGCACCATGCCGGTCAGCACGGCCGCCACCAGGATGTACAGTATCGTGCAGACCAGCAGCGAGGTGATGATGCCGATCGGCAGATCGCGCTGCGGGTTCTTGGCCTCCTGGGCGGTGGTGGAGACCGCGTCGAATCCGATGTAGGCGAAAAAGATGTAGGCGGCTCCCGCCCCGATGCCCGAGAAGCCCATCGGCGCGAAGCTCGACCAGTCGCTCCCCCAGTTCGACGAGTTGATGTAGCGCATGCCGAGCGCGATCACGAACAGGACGACCGAGACTTTGACCACGACGATCGTGGCGTTGAAGCTCGCCGATTCCCGTATCCCGATGACCAGGACAGCCGTGATAAACAGCGCGATGCACGAATGCCGGCAGGTTGAATCCGATCTCGAGGCCGAAAAGGTGAGGGGCGTCCACAAGGTCGTGAGCCCTCCGCACGAGTTCCGGCGACTGGGCGCTGACAATGCCCGTCAACGTTTTCGATGAATTCCCTGGTCCCCTCGACCAGGTCGGGGTCGGCCGCCTTGGCCATTTCGCGTGCGACGATGTTTTGTGCGGTGCGCAGCCCCGTCCAATGGTCGTAGGCGAGCCACAGCGGGATATCGATCTTGAAAATGCGCATGAACTCGATGAAATGGTTAGACCAGCCGGAGGAAACGGTGCTGGCCCCCATTGCGTATTCGAGGGTAAGGTCCCATCCGATGATCCAGGCGAACAGCTCCCCGAGGGTGGCGTACGCGTAGGTGTAGGCGCTGCCGGCCAGCGGGATCATGGCGGCGAACTCGGCGTAGCAGAGGCCGGCGAAGGCGCACCCGAGACCCGAGACAACGAAGGACAGCATGAGCCCGGGCCCCGCATAGTGTGCGCCCAGACCCGAGAGGACGAAGATTCCCGCCCCGATGATCGCGCCGACCCCGAGGGCGGTGAGCGAGACGGGTCCCAGCGTCCGCTTCAGCGTGTGTTCCCCGGACTCCTGCGATTCCTGCAGCAGCAGGCTCATGGGCTTCTTGGCAAACAATGCGTTGGCCATGCATTTTCTCCGTTAGCTGTACGATCCGGTCGTGCTCTCGCCCGCCGGCTGAGCCCCCTGGGCAAACATCCGCGGAAGCTAGCACCTTCCGTGGCGCGCCGCAACATCGTTCGGTGTTGCGTGAGTCGCAAAGAACTCCCGGGTTGCGCGCAGAAACACCCCGGGTTGATCGTGGTGGACCCAGTGGCCCGCGTGGGGAACGATCACGAGCCGGCAGCGCGGGATGGCGTGGATGCGCCCGTCCGCTTCAGGATCCATCGTCCTGCTGTCTTGGCCGCGGAACAGGAGCGTTTCGCACGCGATCTGCCGCCAGATCTCCTGGGCATCGTCCATATTGAATCCGTAGGGCGAGAACGCCCGTACGTAGTTGTCGAACTTCCAGGTGAGTGAGCCGTCCGGGTTCCAGTTGGAACCAAACAGGGTCAGGTGCCGGGCCATATCCTCGGTCAGATAGGCGTTGGCCTCCCGCATGCGCTGGACCGCTGCCCTGATGTTCGGGTAGTGATGCGACTCACGCGTCTCGTAGTCCCGCATGTTTTCGATCCAGCGGCGCAGCCGTTCGTGGGCGGGGTGGGGCACGAGTTTCTCCGGGGGCGGGCCGTACCCTTCGATGGAAACGAGTTTGCGGACACGGTCCGGATACACTCCGGCATACTGCAGGACGATGGCGCCGCCGAGCGAGTGGCCTATGAGGTAGACGGGAAAGTTGCCCAGAATGTCGATCAGCGCCGAGACATCCAGGACATACTCGGGAATGCTGTACATGGCCCCGGGCGCCCAGGCGCTGTCGCCGTGGCCGCGCAGGTCGGGGGCCACGACTCGGAAGTCGCCGCAGAAGGCTTCGGCAATCCTGTCCCACGAACGCGCGTGATCCCGGCTGCCGTGGACGAGCACGAGGTTCGACTTGCCCTCGCCCCCCCAATCCCAGAAATGCAGCTTCAATCGGTGAGAATGGTAGTACTGCGATATGGGTTCCATTCAGAAGTGCCCGCGTCCGTAAAGCGCGCCCGAATCGACACCCCGGATCAGTTCATGTTGCACAGCCCGCGCTGGGCCGCGCCGCACGATCCGCAGGGGCCGGACTCAGCCGGCAGTTTCCCGGTCGACCCGCCGACCGCGAAGGTGGACAACAGCTGCACGACATTCGTCGCGCCGCATTCGCGGCACACGACTTCCGTCGCGTTGTTGTATACCAGCTTTTCAAAACGCGCATTGCAGTTGCGGCACTCGTACTCGTAGAGCGGCACTAGGTTTTCTCCTGTTGATCGTCCTGGGGATTCGATGTTACCAGACCCTCATCGGGAATAGAAGAACCGGACGGTTCCTGTGGGCGCCGCGGCGGCCAGCAGAGGGACAGCACGATGGAGCCGATCAGGACGACGGCGACCACCGCCAGCGATGCCGCGATCGGGATATGGTAAATGTCCGCGAGCAGCATCTTCCAGCCCACATACATCAGCACCACCCCCAATCCGGTCGACAGATAGGCGAACCGCCCCACGACTGCGGCGAGCAGGAAGTACATGGAACGGAGCCCGAGGATGGCGCAAATGTTCGATGTGTACACGATGAACGGGTCGTTGGTCACCGCGAAAATCGCGGGGATGGAGTCGATCGCGAACACCAGATCCGTGGTTTCAACGGTGACGAGGACCAACGCCAATGGGGTGGCCACCCACCGGTCGGCCCGCCGGGAGAAGAATCCGCCTGTTTGATACCCCGCCTCTATCGGGACGAACCTCTGAAAGAGCCGGACCACGGGGTTTTTGTCCGGTGCGACTTTCGTGTCGCCGTGGCGCAGGATTTTGAACCCGGTGTAGACCAGGAACAGACCGAAAACATAAATGATCCAGTGGAATGCCTGCAGGAGCACGGCCCCCGCCAGGATGAACGATGCCCGCATCACAAGAGCGCCGAGAATACCCCAGAACAGGACGCGGTGATGCAGCAGGGGGGGCACCGAAAAGTAGGAAAAAACCAGAATGAAGACGAACACGTTGTCCATGCTCAAGGCGTATTCGATCAGGTACCCTGCGTAGAACTCCAGGCCCGCCTTCGATCCGAAGCGCCAATAGACCCAGGCCCCGAAGGAGACAGAGAGCACGACCCAGGCGGCGCTCCAAAGCAAAGCTTCGCGGACTCCTACCGCGTGCGCCTTCTTGTGGAATACTCCGAGATCGAGCGACAGCAGGAACAGAACAACGACAATGAATAACGTCAGAAGAAGGGGACTGCCGATACTGTTTGCCATTTGCGGCGTTGGCTCCCTCGAAAGAGTCAGGGCTCGCGTGGCGTCCCCGAATCCCGCCGTTTCGTACTAGTGGTTTGTAACAGCCGAACAGATATCGACCCGCGCCGTTTTCCCGAAGTTCTGGAGTGCGGCGGCTCGACGCCGCTTTGTGGGCGGCGCCTCGGCGACGCCGCTGTCAGGGTCCGACGATATCTTTTTGTGTTCTTTGTAACTTGTGATCCTCCGCCCCAACCCAGAGCAGCGGCCGCTTCGAGGGCTTCGCCGTGGGCTGTCCTGTCGCGCGCCTTTCGCGCTCTGGATCGTGGTACGCTGCCAATACCACTACTACCGTTAACGGGGCTGGAGTCCTCGACAGGCGCGTGCCGCCGCGTGATCCCCTCGCAAGAAAGGCCATGTTACTTTACCCGACAACTCGTCTTGGTGAGACAAAAACTTCAGTCCGGTGCCGCCGCACCCAAATCGGCAGGCGACTCCGTTGGGTAACCCGTTATGTGTAGCGGTGAAAACCACGGCCGGGAAGACAGCGCTACCATCGGCCTGCTCCGAACTAAAACCTTGATCCCAGCGGAGATGAGCTAGTCCGGCGGGACCGCGCATCGGCCAGAGGTCGGCGCCCAGGCGCGACCCCAAAGCGGCGTCGAGCCGCCGCACTCGAGGGGCCGCTGCGGCCCCGCCCACGGGCGTAGTACGGGAGTTAACCTGGTCCGGTGGAGCAGCGACGGAGCCTGTCCATGATCGCGAGCCCCAGGCCCTGTTCGGGCAGCGGAACTGCGACGATCCGGTCCAGGCCGAGCCGGTCCAGCCGGAGAAGGGCAGCGAAGAGGTTTGCCGCTGCTTCCCTCAGGTCACCGGGCTCCGACAGCACTTCGACCGCAGCATACCTCGCCGGGTTGAGCGGGCACTTCAGCGCCACCAAGCCCACCTTCTCCCGCGGCCCGGGCTGCGCCGCGGGGTTGTCCTCCCCCAGGATCTCCAGCCTTGTCCGCGTCGCGTAGTGCCGGGAGAGTTGACCCGGGCCCTGCGGAACCTCGGGGGTGCGGGACTCCAGCAAGACCGGCCCGACCACCTGCTCGAGCTCCTCCAAGGAAATGCCCCCGGGCCGCAGGACCAGGGGCAGGGGGCCGCCGAGGGCTACGATCGTCGATTCGACACCGACTCGGCATGGCCCGCCGTCGAGGATCAGGTCCACCTCAGGCAGCTGCTCTGCGATGTGGGAGGCGGTCGTGGGGCTGACGTGTCCAAACAGGTTGGCGCTCGGCGCCGCGATCGCACAACCGGCGGCGCGGATCAGAGCCAATGCGGTTTGATGGGCAGGCATGCGCAAACCCACGGTATCGAGCCCGGCGGTAACGATGCGAGGCACCCTCTCGGTACGGGGCACCACGAGGGTCAGCGGACCGGGCCAGAAACGACGTATCAGTTCGGCGGCATGCGGTCGGGCGAGGTCGCCATAGGTCCACGCCGAACCGAGGTCCGCAACGTGCACGATGAGGGGGTCGAACGAAGGACGCCGCTTCAGTTCGAACACGCGCGCCACCGCGGCGGGATTGGTTGCGTCCGCGCCAAGGCCGTATACCGTTTCCGTCGGGAAGGCGACGACACCCCCGTCCCGGATGATGCCGGCAGCCCTGTCGAGTGCCCCGGCGGCGAGCGCATGCACGATTCGGGAGCGATTCACCGAACCTCCTCAGATCCAACCATAACCCCGGGGCCGTCGGCCGAAGGTGTGACCGCCCCGGTTTGTGTGCTATATTCGTTTCCGTTCCGGCACAGTTCCAGGTGTACCAGGGTCTGTCGTTCCGCTCTGAGCCTGGCACCTCTCAGGCGGAAAATACTAGATTGGGTATGCAAATGGAAGTGACCGGCAAAGACGCCAAGGAGCGACGGAACTCCTCGCTTGTACTCCCTTCCACGGAAGAACTGATTCTTCCGACCGCCGCGCCGGATGCTCCGAGTGCCTCGTGGTACGCGGTGTACACCCGCAGCCGTTTTGAAAAGAAGTTGCTCACGGAACTCACCGATCGATCGATTGACGTCTTCCTGCCGATGCGAGAGGTCTTGAGCCGCTGGAAAGACAGGAAGAAACGGATCTGGGTGCCGCTCTTTCCGGGGTATATCTTCGTCAACCAGGTCAATACCCCCGAGCACCGTTACCGGATCCTGAATCTGCCGGGGGCGGTCCGGTTTGTCGGCCACGAGGGGCATGCGGAGATCATTCCCGAGAGCCAGATCGAAGCGGTCCGCCGTTTCCTCGAAGCGAGCATTTCGGTCGACCCGTACCCCTACATGCAGATCGGCCGCCGCGTCGAAATCATCGCCGGTCCCCTGAAGGGAATCCAGGGCATCCTCATCCAGAAGAAAGGGCGCTTTCGCTTCGTCCTCAAGGTCGATCTCATCCGGCAGGCCGTCTCGATCGAGATCGACGCGTCCGACGTGCGCGCCCTCTAAGGCCGGCGCGGTCTAACTTTTCCCCGATGCACGACGATCAACCGGCCCCGTCGAGATCGCCGGCGTGGTCGGGGTCGGCCCGCCCACACCGATGAGCCACAACCTGGGATGATTTGGGAAATCCACGGTTGAGACAAGATCCACGGGGGCGCATCGAGCCGCCCCGGCCCACCTTGGCCCTCCCAAAATCGCGGGTTCGTTGTGGCAGCGCGGCGCGCGAGGCCCAGCCCGGAAGTCTAACATCGAATTAGGTGATCGTGTGCGCGTTATCGCGTAGAATTCACTCTCCGGTTTGGGAGATTTCCAGCTCTTAGTGGGAGGGGCGCGGCATTTTGCGACAGACGATTACCAGCTACCTCGACGACTTTGCGAGGCGAGGCTCGGAGATTGCCTATGCGCACCGCCGCGGTTACCGAACCGAGCGGTGGTCGTATGGAGAGGTCGCTTCAGATGCCCGGCGTTTTGCCCGGGAACTCGAGCGCCGCGGCGTAGCCAAAGGGGACAAGGTCCTCATCTGGGGGGACAACTGCGCCGAGTGGGTGGTGGCATTCCTCGGTTCCGTGCTTCGCGGCGCCGTGGTCGTTCCCATGGACCGCATCGCCTCCCCCGACTTTGCGCTCCGGGTGGCGCGCCAGGTGGGCACGCGCCTGTGCGTCTGTTCGGGAGAACTGCAAACCCACCTCCCGGGGGGCCTGTCGCTCCTGCCGCTGGACGAGATCAGAAAATCGCTGGCGCACCTGCCGGACTCGCCCTATGGCGGGGTAGAGGCAGGCCGGGACGACCCGATCGAGATCGTTTTTACCTCCGGCACGACCGCTGATCCCAAGGGTGTCGTGCTCAGCCACCGGAACGTCCTGGCCAACCTGGAGCCGCTCGAACAGGAAATTGGCAAGTACCTGAAATACGAACGCCTCTTCCACCCGCTCCGGTTCTTGAACCTGCTGCCCCTCAGCCACGTCTTCGGACAGTTCCTCGGGATCTTCGTCCCGCAGCTGCTGGGCGCCACCGTCCTTTTCCACGACACGCTCAACCCTTCCGAGATAATCCGCAGCATCAACCGCGAGCGCGTTTCCGTGCTGGTGGCCGTGCCTCGGCTGCTGGACACCCTCCGCGAGAAGATACGCCGGGATTTCGAGTCGGCGGGTCGCCTGGAGTGGTTTGAGCAGCAGTTGGCCGCATCCCAGGGCGAGCATTTCGCAAAACGCTGGTGGCGCTTTCGCCGGATCCACAGCCAGTTCGGCTGGAAATTCTGGGCTTTCATCTCCGGGGGCGCCGCCCTGGACCCGGCCACCGAACTCTTCTGGACGAGACTCAGCTTCGTCGTCATTCAAGGGTACGGGCTCACGGAAACTACCTCGCTGGTCAGTGTTAATCACCCGTTCAAGCTCGGGCGCGGATCGATAGGCAAGATCCTGCCCGGGCGCGAGATGAAGCTCGATGCCAACGGAGAAATCCTCGTCCGCGGAGACAATGTCGCCGCCGCGTACACACAGGGCGGCGCGACGATCCCGGTGCTTGGACAGGAAGGGTGGTTCCATACCGGCGACATGGGCGAGCTCGACGATCAGGGCAACCTGTATTTCAAAGGCCGCAAGAAGAACGTCATCATCACGCCCGAAGGGATGAATATCTACCCGGAAGACCTGGAAGCCGCGCTGAGGCTCCAGCCGGAGGTGCGCGACTGCGTGGTTTTCGGGCTGGAGCGCGAGCGGAACGCGGAACCCTGCGCCGTCCTGATCCTGCACGGCGATGATGGCGAGGCCGAAGCGGCAGTCCGGCGCGCCAACCAGACGCTCGCCGAATTCCAGCAGATCCGGCGCTGGTACGTGTGGTCCGATGAGGATTTTCCCCGGACCTCGACCCAGAAGCCTCGGCTCAACCTGATTGAGGCACAGATCCGTTCCCAAACGGGCGGCGCGCCGGGATCCGCCGCACCCCAGGCCGGATCGCTGGTGGACCTGCTCGAGCGCATCACCGCCAGGCGCTGTCCGGGGATCGGCGAAGAGACGAAGCTCAGCGAAGAACTCAACCTCACATCAATCGAGCGTGTCGAACTGCTCAGCGCGCTCGAGGACCGGTACCAGACAGACCTCAACGAGTCGAAGTTCACCGCGGCAACGACCGTCGGAGAACTGGAGCGTATGCTCCGACAGCCCATCGTGCGCCGCTCCGACTACCGATACCCGCGATGGCCGCGCAGTCGGATCGTCACGGCCGTGCGGCTGGCGGTCTATTACCTTGTGTCCTGGCCGGCGACCTTTCTCATGGCGAGGCCCCGCATACGGGGCAAGGAGAACCTCCGCAACGTTTCCGGTCCACTCCTGATTGTCGCCAACCATATCACCCAGGTCGACGTGGGCTTCATTCTGGCCGCCCTGCCCGCCCGCCTCCGGCATCACCTGGCCGTGGCCATGCTCGGCGAGATGCTGGAGGGGATGCGCAAGCCCCCCGGCGAACTCGGCCTGCTCCGGCGGCTCGTCGAACAGCTGTCGTACTACCTCGTCGTCGCCCTCTTCAATGTGTTTCCCCTCCCGCAACAAACCGGTTTCCGCGAAAGCTTCGCGTTTGCCGGGGAATCCGCCGACCACGGGTACTCGATCCTGGTGTTTCCCGAGGGGCGGCGTACCCAGGACGGAAAC
The DNA here is from genome assembly GCA_963773605.1 of uncultured Acidobacteriota bacterium. GTDB lineage: Bacteria > Acidobacteriota > UBA6911 > UBA6911 > UBA6911 > CAVZBT01. The sequence continues at coordinate 124,700 of CAVZBT010000007.1, read as the reverse complement.
CTGTCGCCCTTCCGAAGCGGGATCGGCATGCTCGCGAGAAGCCTGAACCTGCCGGTGGTGACCATCCGGATCGATGGCCTGTTTGAGCTGAAAAAGGCCGGTAAGAAGCTCGCGCCAGGAGCTGTGACGGTGACAATCGGCGCCCCGAAACGCATCGCCCCCTCGCGCGACCCCGAGTCGATAACGCGCGACCTGGAGAGGGAAATGCAGTCTCTGGGCCCTCCGCAAGGAGGATCCGACGGCTAAAGCAATGGTTTATGGATGATGTGTAATTAAGGAATATTACGGAGTAATTTAATAATGAAAAAGGTCGTGGAACGCGAACGCAACAAAACTTATTACCGAATTCTGCACCTGCCTATCTGGATATGGGTGTTCTTCATTCTGCCTGGCAATCTGACCTATGCGCTTTATCTTCATGGTCCCGATCGCAGGCATGGGTTGTGGCTGGCGCTGGTCGTGGCGATGTGCATATGGCGCGGGATCGCCGGGCGGTTGCCTGGGGTCGAGCCCCGGCCGTACATCACGCATTACGGGCTCGACCAGCCTAACCTGGGCTATCGCCTGGTCTGTTATACCGCCGCCTGGATCGCCATAATCGTCCCGTTCGCCCTCAACCTCATCGGGTTGGTCATCGCGATTTTCACGGGGACCTGGGCCCTGCAGCAGCTGTACTTCTGGCTCTATTACCCCCTGGCGCTTGCCGTCGTCGGCGCCACACTGCTCGACTGGACGCCCAGGGCGCGGCGTTCGACCAAGGGGGAAGGGGCCGAGAAAGCCTGGTTTTACATCGGAGTCTGGACGGCAGTACCCGCCCAAGTCGCTATTTGGGGGGCCTGGAGGCTGGGTGGCAAGCTCGGGCTTGCGCCCGTGGAACTGGCCTGGTTGCGGCTCGGCGTGTTTCTGCTGGTCGCCGGCGGGTTCCTTCTGGCCGGAGTGCGAGCGCGATTGCCACGGACCGCGAGATACTATGCTCGGGCGGCCGCTGCAGGCCTGGCCTGATGAGGCCAGGCCCCGGGAAACGACAGATTCGTCAGAAGTGTCTTGGGAGTAGAGGAGGCGAAATGCGTGTGCACTGGACAATTGCAGTGGTTCTGGTAATGGCCGTGCCCCTGGCGATGACCGCCGAGCCGCCCAATACACTCTCGGCCCGTGAATTGGCCGATGGGTGGATTCTCCTCTGGGATGGGACGTCGACATTCGGGTGGGAACCGACACCCCAGACGGACTGGAAGGTGGCGGAGGGGGCGCTGAGCGCCTCGGCCAGCATGATCTGGTTGCGTCACAAGACCCCGTTTGCCAATTTTATCCTGCGGACGGAATTCCGGATGGCAAACGCAGATGTCGACAGCGGCATCTTTATCCGGGCGGCGCGCGACGGCGACCCGACCCGGACCGGATACCAGGTGAACATCAACAACCTCAACCCCGAGTACAGCAACGGGAGCCTGGTTTTTCGGCACCGAAGTGATTCCGGGAAGGTGGCCGCGAGCGTTTGGCATGGGTTTGAGATAACGGCGGACGGCGATCACATTGTCGTGGTGCTCGACGGCCGGAAAACGCTGGATGTGCACGACGCCGCGTCCCGGGTCGGGTACATAGGGTTCCAGATTCTCAAGCCGGCCGAAGTGGAATTCAGGAATGTGAAATTGAAGCCCCTTGGCCTGCAGCCGGTCTTTAATGGCACCGACCTCTCCGGGTGGGAGAAGGTGGACCGTCCGGGCGTTGCAGCGCCTCCGGAGTGGAGCGTCCGGGATGGGGCGATCCACGTCGAGAAAGGGCCGGGGCAGCTCGAGACTTCCGCCGCGTACGGGGATTTCGTTCTGCAACTCGAGGCGCGTACGAACCCGGCGAACGAGACGCAGCACCCGAACAGCGGTGTCTTCTTCCGCGGCGACCGGGGGAAGTTCTGGAGCGGCTATGAGTCGCAGATCCGGAACGAGTTCAAGAACGGCGATCGGGCGCAGCCCGTAGACTTCGGCACCGGGGGGCTCTACAACTTCCAGGCGGCCCGGAGCGTCCTGGGCAGCGACGGCCAGTACTTCCATGAGACCCTAGTGGCAGAGGGCCGGCACGTGGCCATATGGATCAACGGCGTACAGGTCACCAGTTTCGACGACCAGCGGCCGGAGGGCGGTGACGCCCGCAAGCAGGCGCGGCTCGCTGCCGGAACGATTTCGCTCCAGGCCCACGACCCGACGACGAACCTGGACTTTCGCGGCCTGAAAATCGCCGGCGTGCCGGCGAAATAGGCGGAGGTCAGCTCGCGGCCCCAGCGGCGGCCGCTGCGGCCGCTTCGTCCCGGCGTCGTTTGACGGCGGATACGACCACCTGTTGCCCTTCGGCCGGGGCGACGGTCACCAGGCCGAATCCCAGCCCTTTCAGCGGGTTGTGCCAGCGTATGTGGCCCGTCGCGGTATCCAGGCAATAAAGCTCGCCCTTGGTGGCGGCCAGGAGATCGCCGTCACTGGACGTGACGTTGACGAAATCGCTCCCTTTGAGCGCCGTGCGCCAGATCTCGGTTCCTGTGGCTCGGTCCAGAGCCAGGACACACCCTTTGATCCCGACATACACCGCAGTGGCTGAACCCATTTGCCCTCCTCGTTGCTGCGCTTCCCCAGACACGCGCATTATAAATCGCGCCGGGCGGGCGGACCCGTGCTTTTGCTGCGCCCCGTAGTATCATCAACCAAGAGGTCTTTGACGGAGGCTGCATGAGAAGAGATCTGATCGCCGGCAGCATCGCACTGGTCCTGATGACCTGGGCCTTGGGCTGCTCCGGGCCCGGTAACCGTCGGGAGTCCGGCGCATCCGGCGCCGAGTTGAAGTCCGTTATGGACAGCATCAGTGCCGGGGACCTGCTCCACCACACCGCGGTGCTCTCCTCGGACGCATTCGAGGGCCGCGCCCCCGGCACCAGGGGAGAAGCGCGGACGGTCGGGTACCTTGTGGAGCAATTCCAGAAACTCGGGCTCAAGCCGGGCAATCCCGACGGGACCTTCATCCAGAAGGTTCCGCTTGTGGGAGTCACTTCGCGCCCGAAAGGGGTCTTCGTGTCGCGGGGAGGGAAATTGGAACTGAGATTTCCCGAGGATAGTGTCGCCGTGTCGCGGCACCTCGATCCGACCGTCACGGTCTCGGGCTCCGACATGGTGTTTGTAGGGTATGGGGTTGTGGCGCCGGAGTATGACTGGGATGACTACAAAGACGCGGACCTTAAGGGCAAAACCCTGGTCATGCTGATCAACGACCCCGCCATCCCGGATCCGAAGGATCCTTCGAAGCTGGACGAAACGACCTTCAAGGGCAAGGCCATGACGTACTACGGCCGCTGGACCTACAAATACGAAATCGCCTCGGAGAAGGGGGCTGCCGCAGCGATCATCGTTCACGAGACGGGGCCGGCAGGCTACCCATACGAGGTTGTCGCGGGGAGTTGGGGAAGGGAGAACTTCGATATCCGGACCACGGCCGGCAACCCGGGCCGGGTTCTGGTCGAGTCCTGGATAACGTCGGATGCGGCCGACCGTTTGTTCCGGATGTCAGGGCATAATCTGGCGTCGCTCAAGAAGGCCGCCGCCGACAGGAACTTCCGGCCCGTGCCGCTGGGCGCGCGCGCCAGCTTCACGCTCCAAAACAGCACGCGCGAGATTGAGTCGACCAATGTCGTCGCGAAGGTGGACGGATCGGATCCGCGCCTCAGGGACGAGTGGGTGATATACAGCGCTCACTGGGACCACCTGGGGCGGGATGACAAACTCAAGGGAGACCAGATCTACAACGGTGCTCTCGACAACGCCTCCGGCACCGCCGGCTTGCTCGAACTGGCCCAGGCGTTCGCGCGCATCCACCCTGCGCCCCGCCGCAGCACCCTGTTCCTGGCGGTTACATCGGAGGAGCAGGGGTTGCTGGGCGCGAAGTATTATGCAGAGCGACCGCTTTACCCGCTCGCCAGGACCGTCGCGGATATCAACATGGACGGCGTGAATGTGTGGGGGCGCACCCGAGATATCGTGGTCATCGGAATGGGGAACTCCACCCTCGACGACTTGTTGCGGGAAACCGCAGCCACGCAGGGACGCGTTCTGAAACCGGACCCGGAACCCGAGAAGGGATTTTTCTACCGATCGGACCACTTCGAATTCGCCAAACAGGGAGTCCCGGCCCTCTATGTCGAAGCCGGGACCGATTTCGAAGGGAAGGATCCCAACTACGGCCTGCGCATGCGGGAGGAGTATACCCGCCGCGATTATCACAAGGTCACCGACGAGGTGAAACCGGACTGGGACCTGAGCGGGGCCGTCGAGGATCTGCGGTTGTTGTTCCTTACGGGGTACCGGTTGGCACAGGACGATAAGATGCCCGAGTGGAAACCGGGCGCGGAGTTCAAGGCGCGGCGCGAGGAGATGCTGCGCAAACCTTAATGACGGCGGGAGGGCGTCAGGGCGGGCCGGGATCCCGCCCTGACCTGGACGCGGTGGCTACTTCATCGCAACCTGCTTGTAGCCGGCCGGGATCGCAAATGTCGAGGCCGGGACCGGCCCTTTCTCGACGGAATTGACGACTGTCGTCGTCGTCATTTCCTTGCCCATCATCTTCATTGTCGAAACAGTCTTGAGCGCCATGCCGTTGATCTTCTTGAACTCGTCATACATCTTGGCCATGTCGAAGAGCGGGTTGGGCCTGGCCCTGGCCTTCATGGCGTCGTAGTAGGCGGCCGGGACCTTCACTTCCGGCGCCGCCCAGATCTCCATTTCGATGGGCCCCTTCACCTGGTACTTCTCGGTGGCGTACCCGGCGACCGGTTCGCCCGGCCCGACCTTGGTGACCGAGAACGACAAGTTGCCTCCGCCACCCATCATTTTCCGCATTGCCGCTGCCGCCTCGCCGTTCATCTGCTGCATCGCCCCGGCGGTCTTGTCGAGCATCGCCTGAAGCTCCTCCATCGACATCTCCGTATAGGTCTTCTTCTTGTTGTCAATCGAGATCATCTTCCCGGTGTCGAACCGGATGATGGTGTCGTTCCCGTCCGAAGACGAGCGCTTCATGGCGTTGCCGCTGAAATAGGTCGTTGTGGTGATGTTGGCGCCACCCCCCATCCCTCCGGCGCCGGTGGTGGTTTCGTGCAGCGTGAGGTCTTTGCTGAAGAGTCCCTGTGCGGCTGCAGGTGCCGGCTGCACCGCGGCGAGCGCAAGCGCGCACAGACAGATCACAATGAGCCTCGAGGTGATTGCAGTCTTCATTTCTTTCCTTTCTCATAAGCAGTTGGCACTGGTCGCACGTGCGTGGAGATTCTAGTCAGGAAGGCGCTTGGACTCAAACGAATTGGCTCCGTGCGGCCCCGGACCCGGTCATTTTCGAAATGTCGGGGATACCACGGTGTTTGGAATATAATCCAGGTCCAGTATGGAACAGCAATTCCTCCCGCTCGAGTCGGATGCGCCCGGCAAACCCTTGATGACGCGCTGGAAATGGATCGGCCTGGCAGCCTTCGCCGCGGTAGTGATCTTCCGCCCCTGGCTGCACGGTTCCCTTGTTTTCCTGGGATGGGCGTATGGGCTGATTGTCCTCGCCCTCCTTCTGTCCCGGCTCTTCCGCTACCTGAAAAACAGACTGTTCTGGCGTGTCCGCAACCGCGTGCTCGGGTCGTTCATCTTCGTCGGCCTTCTCCCGCTGCTGCTGCTGGCGGGCACGGCCTTCCTCGCGTCCTATGTGTTGGTCGGGCAACTCGCGGCGAATTGCCTCGAGGCTTCGTTGACCTCGATCGTGCAGGAAACATCATCCACGCCTCAACCAACAAATATACCTGAACAGTCCTTCTGAGAAATACGTTACCCTGTTCGCCAGTCTTTACGATGCCCGCGGCGAACGCTGCACTTCTGCAACGCCGGTCACCTGCCACCCATCCTGGTGGATGACGGGAACGTCAGGCGCCTGGAAGACGGCGGGACCGTTCTCGGACTCTTCGAAACCGCGCGTTTTCAGCCCGGGTTCGTCCAGCTCAATCCCGGCGCCTTGCTGGCGATCTTCACCGACGGTGTAACCGAAGCCTTTAACGGCGCAGACGAGGAGTTTCGGCGAAGAACGGCTGATCGGGATTCTGCGCGACAAGAGCCGTCTGGATCCCGAGTCGATCTACAGGGAGGTGACCGAGGAAGTGAGACGCTGGCAGGGGAGTCTCAAGCAGCACGACGACATTACGCTGATTATCGCCAAGGGCGTGTGATTTGTTGGAGTTGCGGGCCATGAATCAGGCTGCCAACCCCTTCTGGCGCATCTCCCTCTTGAACCGCGACCGTGATTTTGGCAATTTTCGTTCGTTCGTAACAATTCGTTTCATGAAAGGGGTTAAAAAATGGCTACGAAGCGTAAAAACACATCCGCACCTCTTACCCCGCCCGAAGCGCAGGAAACCTCTTCCCGCAAGAGCCGGAGCAGAAAAGGCTCCGGAAGCGGCCCAAGGGCGCAAGGGCAGCATTTGGATGGTTTTGGCTCGGCGCAACTCGTGGCCGCGAAGGAAGGTGTGTCTGCGGCGCAGCCCCGCACCGCTGGCGCTTCCCGAAAACGGGCTCCGGAGCGGATATCCGCGATCGAAACACGCACCGGCGCAACCTCAACGCAGGACCGCGGTGAAACCTCCGAGCAGGAACGCATTGCATTGCTGGCCTATTCGATGTGGGAAGCCCGTGGCCGACAAGGCGGTTCTCCCGAGGACGATTGGTACCAGGCAGAGCAAGAGCTCAGACGGCAGCGGGGCAGCAGCGTCTAGCCGCCCTCTTCGGCTCGGGGCAAGAGCCTTGCGGTACCCGGTGACTACGCCGGTAGCCGGGCCTTGAAGGGAAATTATACCCGATCAGTGCTCTCCGGCCATCGCTTGCACGCCTCTGCAGGCGCCGAATCCGCGCTGGAACGCTCATTGCTCTGACCCGTTCCATGGCGAGGAATGTCAAACAGGATCCGCTGCAAATCGGAGTCTCACCGGGGATCAGCCCGGAACCCCTGGTCGTCGGCACAACCGCCGAAGCCAAGAGTGTTTCGCTGGTCGTGTTGGCTGTTCTGTCGACGGCCCTGGTGCTGCACGTCGCCCAGGAAGTCTTCATCCCGATAGTGCTTTCGCTCCTGATCAGCTATGCGCTCGACCCGCTGGTCAGCGTGTTAGCCCGATGGCACATGCATCGTGCGGTCGGCGCGGCCCTGGTACTGCTGCTGCTGACGGCCGGGATCGGTGCGGGGGCCTACGGATTGCGTGATCAGGCTAACGCGGTCATCGATAGTCTGCCCGATGCGGCGCGGCGCCTCCGCCAAAGCATCCAATCCAAGGATGGCCCCCCGGGGACCTTCGATAAAGTGCAGCAGGCAGCAAGCGAAATCGAGAAGACGGCCTCGGCTGCCGCTGCGCCTGCCGTTCCGCGCGGAGCCCCACGGGTACAGGTACAGGAACCGGTGTTTCGGTTTTCCCAGTACCTCTGGTGGGGATCGGTTGGGTTGGTGGGGTTTGTGGTTCAGGCTACGGCAGTGTTTTTCCTCGTCTTCTTCATGCTCGCCTCCGGTGACCTGTACAAACGGAAGCTGGTCCGCATCGCCGGGCCCTCCTTTTACGACAAGCGCCTTACTGTCGAGATACTGCGCGAGATCGACCGCCAGATCGAGCGGTTCCTGCTCATGCAACTTCTGGCCTGCGTCCTGGTAGGCGTACTTACGTGGCTGGCGCTCCTCTGGCTGGGGGTGCACCAGCCGGCGGTCTGGGGGATCGTCGCCGGGGTGATGCGCAGTATTCCCTATATCGGCCCCGCCGTGATGACGGTGGGGTTGGCGGTTGTCGCCTTCCTGCAGTTTAACAGTCTTCAAATGACCCTTTATGTCGCGGTCGTAGCCCTCGCCATCACATCGGTCGAGGGTCTGCTCATCCTCCCTGCCCTGATGGGGAGAGCTGCGAAGATGAACCAGGTGGCCATCTTTATCGGATTGCTCGTCTGGGGTTGGATCTGGGGTGTCTGGGGAACCATCCTTGCCGTCCCCATGCTGATGCTGATAAAGACCTCCTGCGACCACATCGAGGGGCTTCAGCCGATTGGCGAGCTGCTGGGTGAGAAATCCGCCTAGAGTCCCGCCACGCCGAGCAGCAGCCGCCACGATATCGGCGAGCTCCACCCAGGCAGGAGCGCATCCACCACGGCGGCAAGGGCGAACAATGGCAGCGTCACGAGCAGCACAACGAAGGCAACGCTTCCCGCGACAAAAACCCAGTCCGCCGCCGTCGGTTCCGCAATTCCGGTTGCATGACGCTCCAGGAGCTCCAGGTTGCGGCTGTTGGCTTTCCACGCGAAATCGAACAGATCGCCAAGCACTGGAATTGCGCCCACCAGAAGATCGATGATCACATTTATGAACATGCGAACCCTGACGACCCCGGGTATCCGGATACGGAACGCCTGTACGAGGAGGGACAGGGAGAAGAGAGCGGTGACTGCATCGCCGAGACCGGGCATGAGGCCGACGATTGCGTCCCAGCCGAACCGCATGCGGGTGCCGGGGATCCGGAAGGCTTTGTCCAACAGATAGCTCCAGCGCCGAATCCTTGCCATTCCTTGGTGATTCCTGAGTTCGGGAGTCCTCTCGTATCCGGGCGTAATGTTCTTCTCGCTCATAAGATACCGATCCGTCCCCGGGTCAATGCAGCGGTCCGCATGTCTTTTACCAGGGGGCAAAGAAGCAGTCAGAAGATACAAGAACTTCACCGAAGGCCAACGAGATCACTCGAGGTTGCGGCGCGCGACGGTGGAGTTCGGCGGCTCGACGCCGCTTCCGGTGCGGCGCCGGCCCAACCTTCGCCCACCGCCAAGCGATCCCGTCCCGGAAGCGGTGCCGAGGCTGCTGTCCCTAATTCGTTGTTCAGCTGCTGGGCACGAAGATGAATCTGAGCTCGTACTTTCCCTCGATGACGAATTTGTACGCGCGGCCCGCGTAGTACGACCCCACCATCGCGATCTTGTAGTGGCCGTTGGCCGTCCCGAACTTCTCGGTGGCGACCGTCGCCCCCGAGTCGTCGATCACCTTGTGAACGAGTCCCTTGCGCTTCGCCTCGGCCGCGGGCAGGAAAACCTCGAACACCGCAAGATCGTCGGTCATCTCCGAGATTCTGATCGCGCAATCGGGGCGCGCAGGTTTTGGTGGCGCAGGCTGCGCGTGGATTTGAAACAACAACAGTGTCGTCGCACAGAGGAACGGCATAGCAACCGGCTCTTTCCGGGCGGGGACCTAGCGCAGTGCTGCTGCAATCGGCGTGCCATTCCAACCGGACCTGCCGTTCGTAATTACGGTAACGTAGTTTCTGGACGCGGGAACACGCCGACGCACGGGGCCACCTGCCAGGTCATTCACAGCGTCCCCTCGACCTTTGCCTGCGTTCATCCGCGTCCCCCACAAGTGTTATTGTAATTACCCGGGTTCCGGTGCTAAGTCTGCAATGTACTACCCGACGGAATAAACCGTTGAGGGATCGAGCGCGTAAAGACCGGAAAATTCTCCCCACCAGCCCCGTGGGGCCCCGCACCCCGGCGGATTCCGAAGAAGCGCCGAGACCGCGGATGGGTTTTAGGTTGACTCGTGCGCCCGTCGCAATAAGACTTAGCCGGAGGATCACATGGACAGACGGACGTTTCTGGGAGTGCCCGCTGCCGCTGTGGGAGCGGCAGCGGCGCCGCTCTGGAGCGGCATCATGCGACAGGCCTTGGGAGCGGGATCGCCCTTCAAGTACGCCCTCTGCAACGAGGTCTTCCAGAAAGCGGATTTTGCGGCCTCCTGCCGGATCACCAAGGCCGCCGGTTTCTCCGGGCTGGAGATCGCGCCATTCACGCTGGCTGATCACCTGGACGATATCACCCCGGCGCGCAGGCGGCGAACTGCGCGACATCCTCCGGTCGGAGGGGCTCGAGTTCGCCGGCCTGCACTGGCTTCTCCTCACGCCAAAAGGGCTGCACGCAACCACCGCCGACGCGACGTTGCGGCGCAAGACGTGGGACTACGTTTTGAAACTGATCGATTTTTGCGGCGACATGGGAAAGGGCATCATGGTGTTCGGCTCGCCGCAGCAGCGTGGCTCGCAGGGAAACACCGAAGCCGACGCGCGGCGCAATTTTGCGGACGGGCTGGCATCCGTGGCAGCGCACGCCGCTGCGCGCAAGGCGACCATCCTGATCGAGTCGCTCCCGCGGAAGGACACCAACGTCGTGAACACGCTCCAGGAAGCCGTCCTGATGGTCAAACAGATCGGGCACCCCGCCATCCAGACGATGTTCGACTTCCACAATGCCGTGGACGAGACCGAGCCAATGGATGTCATCGTGAGGCGGAACTTCCGGTTCATCCGCCATGTGCACATCAACGAAATGGACGGCCGCTACCCCGGGGCGGGCGACCTGAACTTCCTTCCGGTCCTCAAGGCTCTGGCGGAACTCAAGTACAGCGGTTGGATATCAGCGGAGGTTTTCGACTTCAAGCCGGGCGCGGAAACGATAGCGCGCGAGACCATGGCCTGCATGCGCAAACTCGAGGCACAGCTGTAGGCGGTGCGCAGTATCAGTTCGCAGCAAGATCCCGCGCCGGCTGACACGCCGGACGGTCTCGCGCTCAGCCTGTCGTGTGCCAACCCTGTCGGGCTTCGATCGCGCTTCTGACGGCCGGCCACTCCGAATCGATGACGCTGTAGTAAACCGAATGACGGTAGCGCCCGCTGGACGTGATCATGTGGTTCCGCAGTGTACCCTCCTCTTTGGCTCCGAGACGCAGAAGCGCGGCGCGCGATCGGTCGTTGAGCGAGTCGGTCTTGAACTCGACCCGGATGGCTCCCAACGTCTCGAACGCGTGCCTCAGCATGACGAACTTGGCCTCCGTGTTGACGAAGCTGCGCTGCCAGGGCGAAGCCACCCACGTCCAGCCGATTTCGAACCGGCGGTTCATCCGGTCAATGTTGCCGAAGCGCGTGCTGCCGACGACAGTGCCCGATGCGCGGTCTTCGGTGACGTAAGGGAGCGCGGTGCCCGCGGCCTGGCATGCCAGAGCCTCCTCCATGTACCGCCTCATGTCGTCCGGGGTAACGACCGCTGCGGGGGTCCAGCGCCACAGCCCTGGATCGAGCCCGACGGCGCACAGCGCGTCGTGGTGCGCCAACGTCATGGGCACGAGCCGTATGCGGTGCCCTGCGAGCCCGATGTGATCGAGTTTCGTCATTCCGCCTTCCGCATGGAATTTGGCCCGGACTCCCGTCGGGGGCGTCGCGCCGACTTGTTCGGCTCTGCCGGTTTCAGTCGACACCGATGAGGTCGCGGGCCTTTTTCAGGATACTCTTCTCCGTGCTGTAAGTGGCTTTGCCGATGGCCTCAGCCAGGGAAAACCAGGCCACCTCTTCCACCTCGCGATCGTGGTTGGCACTGTCGCCGCCTGTGTGCTCCATCAGATAGAACGTGACAATTTTGAACACGCCAACCGGCGGGTTTTCCCATTTAGCCGTGTAGGAGTACTTGATGGTGTCGATCCGGCCGCGAATGATCCCCGTGTAGCCGGTTTCCTCGTGAGCCTCACGCAGAGCGGCGTCTTCGGGTCGTTCTCCCGGCTCCAGAAGCCCCTTGGGCAGCGCCCAGGCGTTCCTGCCGCTCGGGCGCGTCAGTACGACCTCGATGCCGGTTGCGGCGGCCTTGAAGATGACACACCCGGCCGAAATCTCCCTTCGTCCCACTCGTTCACCTTTCGGACCCGCCGGGCCGCGGCGATGCGTCGGACCGGGGTTGGTGCCGGTACTGCTGCGCATACCGGACATAGCGCTCGGCGGAATTGCGTATCCAGTCGATTTCGCCGTCCGTGACGCGGCGCACGGTGCGGGCGGGGGAGCCCAGCACGAACGATCCCGGTGCGACAATCCGGCCGGGCGGCACCAGCGCACCGGCGGCGACGACACTCTGGCTCCCTATTTCCGCCCCGTCCAGGATGATGGCGCCGATGCCGACGAGCACGCTGTCGGCCACCGTGCACCCATGCAGCACAACCCGGTGCCCTATGGTCACCCCGTCGCCGACGATGACGGGGCCCTCCCCGCGCCTGACGTGCAGGACCGACAGGTCCTGGATATTGGTGCGGTGGCCGATCCTGATGAAGTGAATGTCCCCGCGGGCGACGGTGTGAAACCAGATGCTCGATTCCTCGCCCACGACAACGTCTCCGACCACAACGGCCGTATCCTGGACCAACGCCGAGGGGGCCACAGCCGGGAATTTCCCGTCGAACGCTTGCAGCATGCCGTCATCCTCAACCACACAAGGCTACCACGCACAAGGCGCAGCCCGAATCCCGGGTGCTCAGGAGAGATCGGGCCACGGATGCCGCGGATACCGGCGCTGCAACTGCCGCCGGAGCGCCGGATAATGTCTTTGCCAGAAGCCGGGCAGGTCCTGCGTGACCTGGACAGGGCGACCGTTGGGAGCCAGCAGGTGAGCCACCAGCGGGACCCGCCCCGCGCAGATCCTGGGGGTTTCCGTCATCCCTATGAAATCCTGCAATCGGGAGGCGACCCAGGGCGGCTTGCCCGCCTCGTAGTGGACCTTCACGGCGCGGCCCGGGCGTAACTCGATCTTCTCCGGCGCTTCGCGACGCAGCCTTTCCCGCTGTCTTGGCGAGAGGCTCTCCAGCAGTGCCGCCGTCAAGGACAGCGGTTTCAGCTCGGACAGGCTGCGGCGTCCCCCGGCCAGGCCTGCCACGGCATCCCGGACCGCTTCGGAGCCGAACTCCGGGAAATCACCGAAATGGGCTGCGAGCAAGGCCGCCCGGGCCTGTACGACAGGAATGGCGTCGGCATCGGGGAATACGGCCAGGCGCCCGTCGAGGACGGCGGCGGCGAGAACCTGGCTCACGTCTTCGGAAACCGGCGCAGGCCGGATGCGCTCTTCGAGCACCACCTGGTCATAACGGCTGCGCCGCACCTCGTCCACCCTGCCCGCCTCGGCATTCCAGGCGAGTTCCCGTTCATCGACAACCTGCGCCGGGAAAAGAGCCGCCAGCCACTCCGGCTCGATGGCTGAGGCGACCCTCAGCAGTACGGCGGTGTTCGCGCGGGTCGCCCGAGCTCCTTTGCTCCGCGTCGACGGCGACGACGAGTTCAGAGTGGTGCACGACACTGGCATCCGACAGCGTAGCCTCGCCGCCTCCCGCCAGAAGAAAGACCCGCGAGCCGGCCCCGCGGCAGCGGGCCACACGGTCGGGGAAGGCGGCGAGCGTCGCGATGCGCAGCACCTCTTCGCGTTCCTCGGAGGTCACCGGAGACTTCGACCTGTTGTGCGCCAGGCGCAGGAGTTGGCGGCGGGCGCTGGCGACGCGTTCGGTCGCGCGCGGGTCCAGTCCCAGCGGCATCAGGCGTTGGGGAACAAACCCGACGTCCTCCGCCGCCGCAAAGCGCTCCGCCATCTCGAGCAGGTCGGAGTTGCCCGATGTGCGGAATCCGGTCCTGCCCCGCTCGCGCGGCGAGGCCGTGCGTGTTCCGATCCGGATGTCCCGCTCCGACAGGAGTGCGGCGAGCAGGCAGGCCTCGGCGGCGACTCCGGCCTGCTCCCCCTCGATAATCAGCCGCGCCTGCCGCGGGTGCAGCGGGAACGCGAGCATTCTGCGACCGGCGTCGGTCAGCTCCCCGGAAGGCGCGAGCGCTCCAAGCCGGTCCAGGAGCTTGCGCGCCTGTTCCAGCGCCGCGTCGGGGGGCGGTTCGAACCAGGAGATTTCCCCCAGATCGCGGACGCCGGCCCCGTGCAGTGTCAGGAGAGCTTCACTGAGATCAGCCCGTTTGATTTCGGGCACGTCGAATTCCGGCCGGGATTCGAAGTCGGGGCGTGTGTAGAGCCGGACCACGAGGCCGGGCTGCAGACGCGAGGCACGGCCGGCCCGCTGCGCTGCCGAAGCCTTGCTGATCTTCCGGATCGAGGTGGTGGGAAGGCCGTTCCAGGATGAGTGGCCCGCGACGCGGGCCAGCCCGGAATCCAGAACCGCCGTGACGCCCGGGATCGTCAGCGAACTCTCCGCGATGTTGGTGGACAGGACGATCTTGCGGCGGTCCATCTGCTGCACCGCGCGCGCCTGCTCCGCCGGCGGCAGATCGCCGTGCAGCGGCACCAGCGCGCACCCATGGTCCCCGGCGAGCGATTGAAGGGTGTCCGCCGCCTGGCGGATCTCGGCGGCGCCCGGGACGAAGACGAGGATATCGCCCGCGTGGCCGCGACGCAGGACCGATGCCGCCGCGGTGCGCACCTTCTCGTGCAGAGGGCGGTCGGAGACCCTATCCTCATACTCGATTGTGGTCGGGAACCGAACCCCCTCGCCGAACAGCACGGGTGCGTCACCCAGGAAGCGGGCGACGGGCGCGGTATCCAGCGTGGCGGACATCACGACCAGGCGCAGGTCCGGTCTGCAGGTTTGCTGGAGCCGCCGCAACAGCGCCAGGGCCAAGTCCGTAGCCAGGTGACGCTCGTGGAATTCATCGAGCACGACCGCCGAGATCCCGTCCAGCCGCGGATCCTGGACTATTCTCCGGGCCAGGATACCCTCGGTGACAAAGCGGATGCGGGTGTCCAGGCTGGCGATGTTTTCGAACCGCACCGTGTACCCGACCCTTTGGCCGGGCTTCTCCCCGAACTCTTCCGCCACCCGTGCCGCGGCCAGCCGTGTAGCCAGCCTTCTGGGTTCGAGGATCAGGATCTCTCCCCGGCGGGAGAACCCCCCGTCGTACAGGGCACGCGGGAGCCGCGTCGTCTTGCCCGCGCCTGGTGAGGCCGAGAGCACGAGGCTGTTGTGACTGCCGAGTTGCTCGACGGCCTCGGGAAGCAGCGGGTCAATCGGCAGCGGCTCCGGTTCTGTGAAGCTAATGGCGGGGCTCCTTGGGTTTGCGCGTGGCACTCACCGGGGAAGCGTTTCGGCGGCCGGTGACACGGCCCGCACGACTGCACGGGCGATCGTCTCCACCGCCTCTTCGAAGAACTTGCGGTTTTCCCTGGACGGGTGCACGCGGTTGCTGAGCAATACCAGAAACAGCCGCTGTTGTGGATCGATCCATACCACCGTTCCGGTGAAGCCCGTGTGGCCGAAGGCCTCGGCTGAGAAAACGCTGCCCGTCCAGGACGAGGGGGACGGTTTGCCCCATCCGAGGCCGCGTCCCCCGCGTCGGGGGCGCGGTGAATTTCCGAACGGTGTCTGGGCTGAAGTACCGGCGGTGATCGTACCACCCGCGCTGGAGGAGCAGGTCGGCGAAGATGGCGAGATCGCGGGCGCTGCCGAACAGTCCCGCATGCCCGGCCACGCCGCCCATGGCGAATGCGTTCTCGTCGTGCACCTGCCCCCTCACGACACGCTTGCGCCACGGATCCTTCTCGGTCGGCGGAATACGTGCGGCGAGGCTCCTCGGCGGTTTGTACAAGGTCGAACTCATCCCGAGGGGAGCAAACAGCCGCTCGGACAGAAAACGGTCGAGTGGCTCTCCGGCGGCGCGCGACACGATTTCCCCCAGCAGCATCATGCCCAGGTCGCTGTACACCATCTCGGCGCCCGGCGCACTCTGAAGGGGTGTGGCGCAGACCGCCTTCAAGCATCGGCTCGTAACCCCGGGCTTGCAGATACAGAGGCTCGAAGGCTGGCAGGCCGGACGTGTGGGAGAGAAGGTCCTGCACGCGGACCTTCTCCTTGTCCGTCCCCTGGAACTCCGGCAGGTAGTCCTGCACGGGCGCATCCAGGAGGAGTCTTCCCGAATCGACGAGAATCATGGCAGCGGAGGTCGTGCCGACCACTTTGGAGAGCGAGGCGACGTCGTAGATCGTATCGGCAGCGACGGGCCTGGAATGCGGCTGGTAGTCGAACGTGCCGGCAGTCGCCTCCAGCAGGATGGACCCGCGGTAGCCTACGACGAGTGCTGCGCCGGGATAGGCTTTGGACTGAACGTAGGATCCGAGCAGTTCCTTGAGGTGATCGAGGGCGGCCTGCGGCACCCCCAGGTTGCCGGGCTCCACCGGTTTCAACGTCAGGTCGAGCCGGGGCAACTTCAGCCCGTCGCCCACGCGCGCCTGCCCCGGAATCGACACGGGCATTCGCCCCGAAATGGCGATTTCGCCCGAGAGCGCCTTGGCGGCCGCCAGGTACGACACGTCGGCGTAACTGAACGTGCAGAGACGAGGTCGCTGCGTCGGGAAAGAGCCGGAGGACGTAGGGGCTGCCGAAGGCGACCCAAACCAGCGGCTTTCCGGACCCCATCAGGTTTTCGAGCAAAAACCGGAGGTTGTCGGGCAGTGCTACGCTCCCCTTTCCCGACAGGACGCGCACGACAGTCGCGCACACGATCACGTCCGCTCCCTGGGCGTTTTTGAGCAGCTCCGAGATCGCATCCGGCGTCGTGCGGGGATCGACAGAGACGGTGCGTGCTGAAGGGAAGCGGCGGCGCAGCTCCGTCTGAAAGACCGCCGCGGGCGCCGGGTCCGGTTCCGAAGAGAGGACGACGCTCAGGATGCGGGCAGACGAGACCGGGTTCAGCGGCAGGATGCGCTTTCCGTCCCGCAAGAGCGTAATCGAGTGATCGGCCACGTCCTGGGCGAGCCTGAGGCTCTCGGGCGCCGCGACGATGCCGCCGATGCGGTCGATGGGAACAGTGCGCTGTGCCGCCAGTCCCACGCTGGATCTTTGCGGCGAGCACTTTCTGCACCGAATGGTTGATCTGCGCCTCGGGGATGTCGCCGCGGCGCACGGCTCGGACCACTTCGTTGATCGCCACGGTCGCGTCGGGCGGCAGCAACAGCAGGTCGGCCCCGGCGCGGAGCGCATCGACGGCGGCCTTTCCCGTCCAGTAATGGCTGGTGATGCCACCCATCTCCAGCGCGTCTGTTACGACGAGTCCCTGAAACCGGAGCGAGTCTCGCAGCAAGCCCGGTGAGGACGCTGGAAGAGAGCGTGGCCGGGACGCCGGCATCGCCCGTGATCTGCGGCACGGCGACATGGGCGGTCATGATGGAGTCGACGCCGGCTTCGATGGCCCGCCGGAAAGGGACGAACTCGACGGCATCGAGCCGCGCGCGATCCGAAGGGACCACCGCAAGCCCGATGTGCGTGTCGGTCGCCGTGTCGCCATGGCCCGGGAAGTGCTTCGCCGTGGTCAGCGCACCGCCGGCGCGGCAGCCGCGGATGAAGGCCGCTCCGAGTCGCGCCACAAGCTCGGGGTCTTCCCCGAACGAACGGATGTTGATGACCGGGTTGTCGGGGTTGTTGTTCACGTCCATCACGGGGGCGAAGACCCAGTGAACCCCGAGTGCCCGCGCCTCGCGGGCGGTGATGGCGCCCTGCTGGAATGCGTATTCCTCCGAGCCTGCGGCACCGACGGCCATCGTCCAGGGGAACGAGGTCGTATCCGCGATGCGGAACGAGACGCCACGCTCAAAATCCGCAGAAACCAGCAGGGGCACCTGCGAGAGCAGCTGGAGTTTGTTCAGCAGCACCGCGGATTCGTAGACGTTTCCGGCGAAAGAGCACGATGCCGCCGACACGGTTCCGACGCACCTCATCTGCGAGCTGGTTGAACTCGGGGCTGGCCGCATTCACGAACTTCCCGAAGGCGCGCACCTGCACGAGCTGCCCGACCTTGTCGCGGAGGGACATCCGCCTCAGCCTCTCCGCAACCCATGCCTTGTCCGGTTTGAGCAGACGGCCGGCTGCAGGGCGGCGCGCCGAAGCGGTTTGGGCCGCCGCGGATCCGGGGCAAAGGATAACCGCCACGAGCAGGGTAGACGCGAGTAAGAACGGGACCATGGAACCACAGGTTGGGCATTTCATATCGACGGGCGATAGTACCACACGAATCGACATCGCCTGCTTTGGAGTGCGGCGGCTCGACGCCGCCCTCTGTTCGGTCCGACGCGCGCCAGTGCCCGCGCAAGTTCTTCCGTCACGTCCCTGCTTTGGAGTGCGGCGGCTCGACGCCGCCCTCTGTTCGGTCCGACGCGCGCCAGTGCCCGCGCAAGTTCTTCCGTCACGTCCCCTGCTTTGGAGTGCGGCGGCTCGACGCCGCCCTCTGTTCGGTCCGACGCGCGCCAGTGCCCGCGCAAGTTCTTCCGTCACGTCCCCTGCTTTGGAGTGCGGCGGCTCGACGCCGCCCTCTGTTCGGTCCGACACGCGCCAGTGCCCCCGCGCAAGTTCTTCCATTCAATCACGGCAATTTGGTATCGTGCGGGCTGCGGATACAGCGTAGCCCCCAGAGATACGGAGCCGACAATGGGCACTGCCTCCATCACGCGCACCAGCCCCTACTCCGGGCAACGGCCGGGCACATCCGGATTGCGCAAGAAGACCCGCGTCTTCATGCAGCCGCGGTACCTGGAAAATTTCGTCCAATCCGTTTTTGACGCTGTGCAGGAGAACACGGGGGCAGAGTTCGCGCACGAAACCCTGGTGGTGGGGGGCGACGGGCGCTACTACAACCGCAACGCGGTCCAGGCGATCATCCGGATGGCGGCCGCCAACGGGTTCGGCGAGTTCTGGTCGGGCGGGGCGGCATCCTGTCCACGCCGGCGATGTCGGCCGTGATTCGACGCCGCGGTGCGCTCGGGGGCGTTCTGCTCAGCGCCAGCCACAATCCGGGAGGAATCGATGCCGATTTCGGCATCAAGTACAACGTCCGTAACGGCGGCCCGGCGCCGGAAGCGGTGACGGAACTCATCTACAAACGAACCCTGGGCATCGACCGCTATCTCACGATGGCAACGCCTGATGTCGAGATCGACCGCCAGGGGAAAATCAGCCTTGGAGGCACTACGGTCGTCGTGATCGACCCGCTCGACGATTACACGGCGGTGATGCAATCGCTCTTTGACTTCGACGCTCTCCGCCGCCTCTTCGCAAGCGGCTTCCGCCTTCTATTCGACGCTATGCACGGTGTGACGGGCCCATACGCCCGCCATATCTTCGTCCGGCTGCTGGGGGCCCCGGAGGACAGCATCATGAACGGGACGCCGCTGGAGGACTTCGGCGGGCACCACCCCGACCCGAACCTCGTGCACGCGGCATCCCTGGTGGCGCGCATGTCGGAACCGGCGGCGCCGGACCTGGGCGCCGCCTGCGACGGTGATGGAGACCGCAACCTCATCTTGGGGCCTGGCTGCTTCGTCACTCCGGGGGATTCGCTCGCCCTCATCGCGGAACACGCGCAGGCCGACATCCCCGGCTACCGGGATGGACTGGCGGGTATCGCGCGCTCGATGCCGACCAGCACGGCGGTCGACCGGGTCGCGCGGGCGCTCGGAATCCCGCTGTATGAGACTCCGACCGGCTGGAAGTACTTCGGCAACCTAATGGATGCCGGGCTGTGCACCGTGTGCGGCGAAGAGAGCTTCGGCACCGGATCGAATCACCTGCGGGAAAAGGACGGCGTCTGGGCTGTCCTGGCGTGGCTCGCCATACTTTACGCGCAGGGCAAGCCCGTCTGCCGGGTCGTCGAAAACCACTGGGCCCGCTTCGGACGCAGCTATTTCCAGCGTCACGATTTTGAAGCGCTGGACCCCGCAGCCGCGTCCGGCATGATCGATGCAGCGGTGGCGACCCTCCCGTCACTGGCAGGTAAAGACTTTGCGGGGCATAAGGTGGTCGGCGCGGATGATTTCAGCTACACGGACCCCGTGGACGGCAGCGTCGCCGGTCACCAGGGAATCCGGATTTTGCTCGAGGGTGGTTCACGCGTGGTTGCCCGGTTGTCCGGCACGGGAACGGAAGGGGCGACCCTCAGGTTATACCTGGAACGATACCGGTCCGACGCCTCGGCGTCCGTGGAGGAAATGGTGCAGCCCCTGGCCGCCGCGGCGCTCGAACTGCTGCGACTCCGGGAACACTGCGGCCGCGATCGTGCTGACGTGATCACCTGAGCGCTACGGGCACGAAGGCGAGTTCGGTGTTCCAGAATCTGGTTTGTTCCCGGTCGGTCTCAGTGTACCCTTGCGCTTCCCTTGTCCAGATCCGGTACAGGGGCATGCCCGAAGGGGAAAGGCCGTCCCGGCTACCGGTTTTTGAGGGCGGCACAGCGCCGCCTCAGGATTACGGCTATAAAATCACGCGGGTTCAGCTAAAATCACAGGAAACGTGCTCGTTGCGGCGTTTCGGGGGAGACGAGGTATGCGCAAACTGATCATCATCGGTTCCGGCCCGGCGGGCTACACTGCAGCGATCTATGCCGCGCGAGCCAACCTGGCGCCCCTGATGATCGCTTCGGAACCGAAGGCCCTGCAGCTGCCGGGCGGGCAACTGATGTTCACGACCGAGGTCGAAAACTTTCCCGGTTTTCCGGAAGGCATCACCGGCCCCACCCTGATGGACCTTATGAGGAAGCAGGCCGAGCGGTTCGGCACCGAGATCCTGCTCAAGGATGTGGACGAAGTGGAGTTCGCCCAGGGGGGGCCCTTCCGCGTGCGGACGCACAGGGATTGGCACACGGGTCGTGCGGTCATCGTCGCCACCGGGGCGGCCGCGCGGTGGCTTCACCTGCCCGATGAGATGAAATACCGGAACCGCGGTCTCTCCGCGTGCGCCGTTTGCGACGCGCTGTTCTTCCGCGACCAGAAGGTCATCGTCGTCGGCGGCGGCGACACGGCAATCGAAGAGGCTTTGACGCTCGCCCACCACGCCTCCAAGGTACTGGTCGTGCACCGCCGCGACACATTGCGCGCCAGCAAAATCATGCAGGAGCGGGCGGCGGCGAACCCGAACATCGGATTCCTCTGGAACACGGTCTTGACGCGGTACCTGGGAGAGCACGTTCTCGAAGCGGTGGGACTCAAAAACCTCGTCACCGGTGCAGAGTCGGTCATGCCGGTCGGCGGCGTGTTCATGGCCATAGGCCACCACCCGAATACGGAGTTTCTCAACGGTGCCATCGAGTTGAACAGCCACGGGTACATCCTCACCCGGGACAACGTCGAGACCAGCATGGAGGGCGTGTTTGCCGCAGGCGACGTGCACGATAACCATTACCGGCAGGCGATCACGGCCGCCGGGTTTGGCTGCATGGCGGCTTTGAGGGCCGAGCGCTGGCTGGAGGTGCACCCGTATGACGAGGCCCGCGCCGCGGAGTCGGCGGCGATCATCCGGCCGGTCGCCGAATAGCGTCTGACGATCGGAGTTCCTTCGTGCTCGCCTACCACATCACGGCTCACGGTTACGGGCACGGTGTGCGGTCATGCGATATCCTGGGCGCCCTGGGCGCGCTCGCGCCCGATCTCCCCATTACGGTCGTCAGCGATCTCCCTCCATCCTTCTTCGCGAGCAGGCTCCGCCCCGGCTCGGTTTTGCTCGTCCCGGGTTCGTTCGACGTAGGCATGGTCCAGCGGGACTCCATCCGGGTTGATGTCGCGGCAAGCCTGGGCGAAGCGGTGGATCTCTGCGCGCGGCGGCCCCGCGTGGTCTCCGAACTGGCCGCTTTCCTCCACTCCCGCAGGGTTCGGTGCGTCGTGGCGGATATTCCCGCCATCCCGCTCGAAGCCGCGTCGCAGCTCGGTATCCCCGGCATCGCGGTCGGCAATTTCGGGTGGGACTGGATCTACGCGGGCTTGTCGGAAAGCGACCGGCGCTGGGAGGAGGTCGCGCGTTGCTTCGAGGAAGGGTACCGTACCGCGACTCTTCTGCTGAGACTCCCTTTTTGCGAACCGATGAGCGTTTTCCCGCAGGTGGTGGACATCCCCGTAGTCGCCACCGCAGGGCAGGACCGGCGCCGCGAAATCTCGGCCCTCTATGGGTGCGACCCCGGGCGGAAATGGGTGCTCCTGTCCTTCACGACACTCGCGTGGGACGCCGACGCCCTCGGCAACGTGCAGAAGCTCGCAGACTATGAGTTTTTCACCGTACGGCCGTTGTCCTGGGAGGGAACTCGCATCCATGCGGTGAACCTGGAGCAGATCAGCTTCTCGGACCTGGTGGCTTCGGTCGACTGCGTGGTCTCCAAGCCTGGTTTCGGGATCGTCTCGGACTGCGTGGTCAACGGCAAGCCCCTGGTTTATGCGGACCGTTGCGATTTTAGAGAATACGGTGTTCTGGAAACCGCCATCCGCAGATACCTGCAGCATCTGCATATTCCCGCCGAGCGCCTCTACCAGGGCGACTTGCGGGGCGCCCTGGAATGCATCCGACTGCAGCCCCGTCCTGACCGAATGGCCCCTCAGGGCGGGGCGGAAGTCGCGGCCCGGCGCATCCTGGGTCTGCTCACCAGTTCACCATGAGGGCGTTGGAGTCCGGACCTCCGGAGCTACTCAAACGACGGTCTGCCGCGTGCCATTGACACTTCCAGGCACAAAGCCCTGTGCCGCGCTTATGGGCGGTGCCTCGGCACGCTTTGGTGTCGACGCCCAGGCGCCGACCGTAAAGCGGCGTCGAGCCGCCGCACTCCGGAGCCGCGGCCCGCTACTCACCGATGATTTTGACCAGGACACGCTTCCGGCGTTTCCCGTCGAACTCTCCGTAAAAGATCTGCTCCCAGCGGCCGAAATCGAGCGTGCCGTTCGTGACCGCGACCACGACTTCCCGGCCCATGACCTGGCGTTTGTGGTGCGCATCCCCGTTGTCCTCGCCCGTGCGGTTGTGATGGTACCGCTCCGGGCTCGGATCATAGGGAGCCAGTTGTTCCAGCCACCGGGCATAGTCCTCGTGCAACCCCGGCTCATCGTCGTTGATGAAGACGCTTGAAGTGATGTGCATGGAGTTCACCAGGCAGAGCCCTTCCTGCACGCGGGACTCGCGCAGGGCTTGCTGCACCTCACGGGTGATGTTGACGAAGCCCATCCGTGAAGGGATGTTCAACTCGAGAATCTTTCTGTGACTTTTCATGAGTCCCTCCGTTGTCGAGGCTCCATGCGGGGCAGTCCCCAGGCGGCGGGGTCGAATTCCTCCAGGCTGCGCAGAACCTGATCGGCCTGTTCATAGGCCGCTGCACTCATGTTCGGGTCCGGCACGGCCACCGCATGCATGCCGGCCCTTCGCGCCGCTGCGATCCCGGCCGGCGAATCCTCGAACACCAGGCATTTCTCCGGTGCGACCCCCAGCCTGCGGGCGACGACGAGGAAGACATCCGGGGCGGGTTTTCCCTCGTGGACCTCCGGGTCGTCTCCGAGCACGACGCAGTCAAACATGGAAAACCACTCCCTGTGACGGGCGGTCTTCAGCCCGAAATACTTTCCGTCGGAACTGCTCGCCACTGCCTGCGGTACCCCGTGACGTTTGAGGTGCGACGTCAGTTCCAGCGCGCCGGGAAGCGGTTCCGCCAGGGGGAAGAGTTCCTCCAGCATCCCCTGGCGCAGCCTCAAGTACTCGGGCACCGAGAGCGGGATCCCGAGGCTCTCCAGGAAGAGTCTGGCGGAATCGGGGGCCCTGAGGCCGAGCATCCGCGACTTGAGCGACCAGTCGAACACGCAGCCGTACCGAGCCGCGATGTTCTGCGCCACCTGCGTGTAGAAAGGCTCTGTGTTGAGCAGGAGCCCGTCCATGTCAAAAATGACATGGGTGACCACTGGAGAATTGTGCAAGTTCGGATCCGGCGTTTCCATAGCCCTCGCATGCAAAATGAAGTCGGTGTCCTGCTCGGGCGGATCACGCCTGGCGCGCCCCGCGCCCTTCACGCCAGAATGAGGCCGACCAGGATGTCGTACAGGGCGTGCGACGCTGCCGTGACCCCGAAGCCGCGGGTCACAAACAATACGGAGAAATAGAGACCGCCCAGGGTCCGCTGAAGAAAACTGACGAGCGCAAAGTTGTCTGCAGCGGGGCCGACATAATGGAAGGCGGCAAACACCAGCGCGGCCACCGCAACGGCCACCACCGCCGCCCTGCGTTTCTCCCAGCCAGCCGCCCGCGTCAGCAGCAGCACGAGGACGCCCAGCAGGAAGCCGCGGAACAGCAGTTCCTCGTAGACGCCGGCCCCACAATACAGAATCAGCTTCTGCACCTTCCCGGCGATCGATTCGCCCGGAAGGGCCAGACCGACGCGTGACCACAACCAGCCAAAGGAGACGAAAAGCAGCAGGGCGAAAGACACGCTTTCCAGGAACAATAGGGCGAGCTTGCGCGTGTCGATCGTCCACTTGGCCCCGGTGCGTACCTGCCACACCACGAAACAGCCCAGCAGCACGAGCGCGGATGCGAACATGGAGTTGACGGAAAACAGGCTCAAAAGCCGGATGATGAGTGCGTCGGCGCCGTTGATGTAGGTCGTGTGCAGAAAGAACGTCCCGATGTGGTAAACCAGGAAGAAGGGGAGCAGCAAGGCGGCCGAGTATACCGGCCGCCGGGTCTCCTTGAGATAGCCGCGAAAGGGGTGCGCCATAAGCGCGGGATCATAACCCAACCCGGACAGGCTGTGCCAGCAGTTCGGATTCGGTCGTGCCGGGCTCGGAGGGCCGCATGGGGCCCTGAGGTGCGTAGCTCCAAATGCACACTGCGCGTGCTATCATTTTCCCCTGGCCCACCACTCATGCGGAGTGCCGATGCAGATCAAGAGGGTGACCCCCAACCAGGCGCACGAATTGCTCGAGGCCGGAGCTTACCTCTACGTGGATGTCCGCACCCCGGCGGAATTCGACGCGGGGCATGTGCCGGGCGCCAAGAATGTTCCGGTGCTGGACGCGGACACGTACGGCCGCATGGTGCCAAACCCGAAATTCTCGGCCATCATGGAGGCGAACTTCGGCAGGAGCGCCAGGATCATCGTGGGTTGCCAGATGGGCGGTCGTTCGCTGAGGGCGGCCGATCTGCTGCTGGCCTCGGGTTTCCGCGATGTGCTCGACATGCGTGGGGGATTCGGCGGGGAACGCGATCTGATCGGCCGGGTCAGTTTCCCGGGATGGGAGGGCCGCGGATTGCCGGTGACCACCGAGAGTGCGCCGGAAGACCGGTACGAGGCGCTCCAGAAGAACGGGTCAAGATGACGGTCCGCGGGCCGAGGGAACACCACTGTGCGAGACACACTTAGCCGTGAGGCCAAAGATCTCCGAATTTCCGTGACCGACCGGTGCAACTTCCGGTGCGTGTACTGCATGCCCCTCGACCGTTACGAGTGGCTCAACCGGAAGGAAATCCTCACGTTCGAGGAGATCACGCGCCTGGCCGCGGTGTTCGTCGGTCTCGGCGTCGAGAGGATCCGGTTGACGGGAGGCGAGCCGCTCCTCAGGCGCGATCTGGAGAACCTGGTGGCACGGCTTGCGCGCCTGGACGGGGTGAAAGACCTGTCCATGACCACCAACGGATCCCTGCTGCTGGACAAGGCAAGGGCGCTGCGCGACGCGGGTCTGAAGCGCATCAATGTCAGCGTCGACACGCTCGATGCGCAGAAGTTCCGCCGCATCACCCGCCGCGAGGATCTCGGCCGGATTGTCGACGGGCTCTTCGCCGCACGCGATGCGGGCATCTCTCCCATCAAGCTGAACGCGGTCATCGAGCGCGGGGTAAACGACGACGACATCGTCGATCTTGTGGAGTTCTCCCGTCTCCACGGTTTTGCAGTGCGATTCATCGAGTACATGGATGTCGGTAACGCCAACGGCTGGCGATCCGAAAAGACGGTGTCCAAGCGCGAGATCCTGGAGATCATCGGCCGCCGGTACCCCCTCAAGGAGGTCGGCAGGAAGGGAAGCGCCCCCGCCCTGGACTACCAGTTCGCCGACGGCATAGGGGACCTCGGCATCATCGCCTCCGTCACGGAGCCGTTCTGCTCAGGATGCTCGCGCGTCCGTCTCACGGCGGACGGGAAACTTGTCACCTGCCTGTTTTCCGAGACCGGGCACGACCTGAAAGGCCTGCTGCGTTCCGGAGCCGCTGACGCGGAGGTCGCCGCCGCCATCGAGTCGGTCTGGGGCGCCCGCAAAGACCGGTACTCGGACGAGAGGCTCGAGGCCATGAACTCGCCCGGCGGGTACCGGGCTTCGGCCCGCAAGAAGATCGAGATGATCACCCTGGGTGGGTGAGGGGGCTGGGAGCCGGAAGTCGTGCGCCCTTCCGCCCCTCTATACCGACACCCTGGCCAGCAGGGAAAGCACGATGGAGGCGGCGGTGAGCCCAAGCAGCACCAGTGCCGCGATCACATGCGCGATTTTTTCCGGGCGCAGCGGGTCCAGCCAGCGTGCGACGATGTATCCGCCCAGGAACCCTCCCAGGTGGGCGTAGTTGTCGATCCCGGGCATGATAAGCCCGAACACGAACATGATGACGGCATAACTCATCGCCTGCCCGCTAATGTGACTGCTTCCGCCGCGGCGTCCGTAAACGACCAGGGCCCCCAGGAGCCCGAAGATCGGCGCCGAGGCCCCCACGGTGAACGAGGCACCCCCGAGTATGGGGATGCTGCCGAAGAGCAATCCCGCCCAGCTGCTCAGCAGGAAGCCCGTGGCCGAGGACAGCGTGTAGATAATGGCCATCCGCGGGCCGCCGTACAATTCGGCGGTGGACGGGGCAAGTTGGCGCACCCACATCATGTTAAGCAGGATGTGCAGGAGGTTGCCGTGCAGCCACCCCGCGCTCAGAATGGTCCACCAGCGTCCAAGGAGGAAGAAGGGGATCGCCCCGCTCGCGCCAAATGAGAGCAGGCTGCGCATGCTCGGGGCCAGGAAGGAGATGCCGTGGTTGCCAATACCCTGCGGGTCCCAGGCGAGGGTTGCGATGTAGAGCAGGCCGCATCCGCCGATGACGATCGGGACAAACCCGAGATCGTAGCCCAGGCGCCGCAACACCGGGGCGAAGCCCCACAGGCCAGGGTTGCGGCGGCCGCAATTCCAGCACACGTCGTCGCGTACGCCGACCAGCTTGCCGCAGGCGCTGCAGAGCACGGACCCCGACTTCTGCCGTTTGAACATGAACACCCCTTTTCTGAAACGCCTTAGTATTATGCGGGTGAACGGCGAAAATGAAAATTCGTAATTGCCCTGGACTTTGTACATCTCGAAGGAGCGCACTTTGGAGTGCGGTGCCTGGGCACCGCTGTCTGGGTTTGGCTGGACCGGCAGGCGGGTGCGCAAGGTCGGCGCCCAGGCGCCGACCGCAAAGCGGCGTCAAGCCGCCGCACTCCAAAGTATGGAGTGGGATGCCTGGGCACCGCTGTCTGGGTTTGGCTGGACCGGCAGGCGGGTGCGCAAGGTCGGCGCCCAGGCGCCGACCCCAAAGCGGCGTCGAGCCGCCGCACTCCAAAATATGGAGTGCGGTGCCTGGGCACCGCTGTCTGGGTTTGGCTGGACCGGCAAGCAGGTGCGCAAGGTCGGCGCCCAGGCGCCGCCCCCAAAGCGGCGTCGAGCCGCCGCACTCCACCCTTGGGTTGTGGCCGCCGGCTGCGCCGTCTCCGAAGCGGTGTCGAGCCGACGCACGCCCCACAAAGGTGGCTTTGCCAATAGATGTCGGGAGCGCGCCCCGTCGTGCGGCGCGCCTGTACTGGAGGGATCGATGACGCTGCGTGCACGGATTTTCTCTGCCGCAACGGCGTTGCTGCTGTGCGCGGCGGCGCTGGGCTCTGTCGCGTCCGCCGGCGGTCCACTGCGGTTTCGTATCACGCTCCCTGCCGACGCGGCGCCCCACGGCGCGCAGGGAAGACTGCTGGTGTTTATGACGGGCCAGGCGGGACACCGCGACATCCTGTCGACAGGCTTCGTCCCGGGAGACGTGGCCGTTGCGGCCGCCGAGGTCGCGCACCTTGCGCCTGGGGAAACCTACGACTTCTACGCCGACCGGCAGGCATACCCCCGTCCCTTTTCACAATACCCCCGGGGCCGCTACCAGTTTATGGCCCTCCTCGACACCGACCACTCTTTCGCGTACTCCGGCCTCGGTCCGGGCGATCTTTACAGCCCGGTTGTGGTCAAGGAGGCGATCGAGCCGGTGGATACCCTGCCCGTGGAGCTGCTGCTGAGCCGGATGGATCCGCCGCATCTCCCCGCCGACACCGCCCAGATCAAACTCGCGGAATTCCAGAGCCCTCTATTATCGGCGTTCTGGGGGAGACCCATCGTGATGCGCGCCGGTGTGGTCTTGCCCGGGACCGCGCCGGGCAAGGTCTATCCAGCGGTCTACCACGTCCATGGATTTGGTGGAAATCACCTGGAGGCTTGGGACCAGGGACCGTCTTTGACTGCCTCGATGCGCACGGGGAAGCGAGCCCCGATGGTCCACGTCTTTCTCGACGGTTCCTTCCCGAGCGGTCATCACGAGTTCGCCGATTCCGTCAACAACGGTCCCTGGGGAAAGGCGCTCGTGACCGAATTCATCCCATGGCTCGAGAAGAGGTACCCGCTCGAGCCGAAGCCGAACGCGCGGTTCCTGACCGGCCATTCATCCGGCGGATGGAGCACGCTGTGGCTCCAGACGACCTACCCGGAGAGTTTCGGCGGCGCCTGGTCTACAGCCCCCGACCCGGTCGACATGAGGGCCTTCACGGGGGTGGACGTCACCCCCGGTTCACAAGAGAACATGTACCGCAAGGCGGACGGCAGCGCTCGCAACCTCGTGCGCGAGGACCGCAGGGAGGTGGTTTCGCTCGAGAGCTTCGCGCGGCAAGAGGAAGTTCTCGGCTCATATGGCGGGCAGCTGGCTTCGTTCGAGTGGGTATTCAGCCCGCGTGGGCAGGACGGGCGCCCGATGCCGCTGTTTAACCGCGTGACCGGTCAGCAGGACCCCGCCGTGCAGGAAAGCTGGCGCCGGTACGACATCCGCTTCATCCTGGCTACAGGCTGGCCCACGCTGGGTCCGAAATTGGCGGGCAAGCTGCACATCATTTGCGGGACGGCGGACACTTTCCACCTGGAAGAAGCCGTCGTATTGCTGTGCCGGTTTCTGAAGGAGAAGGGCAGCGACGCCACCTGTGAACTCGTGCCGGGCCGGGACCACATGAACCTCTATTCGAGTTCTCCCACCTACCCTCAGGGTCTCGACGCACGCATCGACCGTGAGATGAGCGAACTCTACCGATCCCTCAGGCGGCGCACAAAAGCCTCCGCCAAATGACGGGGCCCATGGAATTGGGCCAACCGAGGCTCGGCAGAAGGCTTGCGGCGTTTTAGGCTAAGAGAATCCCCCCCGGAAGCCGAAAAGGCAGTCTGGACCTGAATTTGGCGGGCCGGGTCAGGTCCCTGCGCCGAAGTGCGGCCGGCAGCTCTGCCGACGATCGCACACCGACGCAGGTGATGCCGGCGGAGGCGCTTCTCCATATGCCCGAGAACAGGAATGCGTACGGCACCGGCGATGGTTTGGATGCCGCCGAGTTGCTTCAGGCGTTGATGGACAACGTCTCTCACGGCATCTGCTTCAAGGATCCGGAATCCCG
This sequence comes from uncultured Acidobacteriota bacterium, assembly GCA_963773605.1. Classification (GTDB taxonomy): domain Bacteria; phylum Acidobacteriota; class UBA6911; order UBA6911; family UBA6911; genus CAVZBT01. The sequence goes on along the minus strand of CAVZBT010000007.1, from coordinate 95,368 downwards.
TTACACAAAGGCGAACCGCTCGTACGCCGACGCGCTCGGCGCTGCAGACCCCGCGGAACCGGTCGGCAGGACGGATTTCGATTATTTCGGTCTCGAGCAGGCCGCGGCCTCATTTGCCGAGGAGCAGCGCGTGCTGGAAACCGGCGTGCCCGTGACGGACAGGACGGTCCCTTTTCTTAGCCCGGACGGAAGTCGCGGCTGGGTTTCTTACACGAAAGCCCCGGTCCGCGACGCCGAGGGAAGGATCACGGGTGTCGTGGGCATTTTCCGCGACGTCACCGCCGGCATTGCGGGGGAAGAGGTGCGCCGCGAAAACGAGGCCCGGAATGCCTCCCTGTTCGACAATGCCACCGACATCATCTACACCCACGACCTGGAGGGAAACCTCACCTCCGTCAATCGTGCCATCGAGCGGATCACCGGGTATGCGAAGCAAGAGGCTCTGGGTATGAACATTTCCCAGATCGTCGCGCCCGAGGATCTCGACAAGGCGCGCGCCATGGTAACAGCGACGGTTGGCCGGGATTTCGGCACGACCTGCGATCTTGTGATCCGCGCCAGGGACGGGCGTCGCGTCGTGCTTGAAGTGAGCACGCGCGCGATCCTTGCCAACGGAGTCCCGACGGCCGTGCAGGGGATCGCCCGTGACGCGACCGCCCGCAAAGATGCGGAAAAGGCTCTGCGCGAGGCCGAAGCCAAATACCACTCCATTTTCGAGAACGCCGTCGAGGGAGTGTTTCAGACCACCCTGGACGGGCACTTCCTCACCTGCAACTCGGCCCTGGCGGGGATCTATGGGTACGAATCGCCGGAGGAACTCATCGGCACCCTGCCCGACGTCAACTGCCAGATCTATGTCGAAAAGGGGCGACGGGCGGAATTCGTGCGCCGGATCAGGGAAACGGGTTCGATCACCGGCTTCGAGTCTCAGGTGTACCGGCGGGACGGGACCGTCCTATGGACCTCGGAGAAGGCGCGCACCGTTGTCGACGAAAACGGCAATCCGCTCTACTTCGAAGGGTTTGTTGAGGACATCACCGAGAGAAAGCAGGTGGCGGAGGAGCTGAGGAGGGCCAAAGAGGCGGCCGAATCGGCGAACCGGGCCAAGAGCGAGTTTCTGGCGAACATGAGCCACGAAATCCGCACCCCGATGAACGGCATCATCGGGATGACCGAACTCCTGCTGGACACGTCGCTGAACCCGGAACAGCGTGAGTACATGCAAACCGTGAAGCTTTCCGCCGACGCGCTGCTCTCGCTGCTCAACGACATCCTCGATTTCTCGAAGATCGAAGCGGGGAAGCTCGAACTCGACCCGGTCCAATTCCGGCTGCGCGACACGCTGGGGACTGCGCTCAAAATGCTCGCGATGCGGGCGCATCAGAAAGGGCTCGAACTGTCGTGCAACGTGCTCCCCACGGTCCCTGATACCCTGATCGGCGACCCGTACCGGCTGCGCCAGGTGGTCCTGAACCTCGTGGGCAACGCGATCAAGTTCACCGAGCGCGGGGACGTCATCGTCCACATCGACTCCGAGATGCGCTCCGAGGGCCGCGTCGCGCTGCACTTCGCCGTCACCGACACCGGCATCGGGATCCCGCCGGAGAAACAGGGCCTCATCTTCAAGGCATTTTCGCAGGCCGACGGCTCCATGACGCGCAAGTACGGCGGCACGGGACTGGGGCTGACGATCTCGTCAAAACTGGTCGAGATGATGGGGGGCGAGATCTGGGTGGAGAGCGAGCCGGGCAGCGGGAGCGAGTTCCACTTCACCGCCGTTTTCGACGTTGCGGCGGAGTCGTACGAAAAGCCCGTAAGCCCTCGGGAGCTGCAAGAGCTGCCCGTGCTTGTCGTCGACGACAACCAGGTCAATCGCAGGATCCTCCAGGCGATGCTCATCAATTGGGGGATGCGCCCGAAACTGGCGGCGGACGGCCCGTCCGGTCTGAAGCTGCTGGAGGCCGCACTCGACACCCCGGAGCCCTTCAGGATCGTGCTGCTCGACACCATGATGCCTGAAGTGGACGGGCTGGAGCTCGCGCGCCGCATCCGGCAGAACCCGCGCCTGGGGCGACTCCGCATCCTGTTGATGACGTCGGCCAACCTCGGCGCCCTGCGCGAATACAGCAGTTATGGCGTCGACGCCTTCCTGAAGAAGCCGGTGGTTCAGTCGGATCTGCTGAACTGCATCACCGAGTTGGCCGGAACGAGCGGCCCCCTGTTCGAACCGGTCGGCAAAACTCCTGCGGCCAACACCCAGAACTGCCTGCGTATCCTCGTCGCCGAAGACAACGTCATCAACCAGCAGATCGTCTTCCGGGTCCTGGAAAAACGGGGGCATCAACCCGTCGTCGTCGCCAACGGGCAGCTCGCCGTCGAGGCTCTGAAGCGGGGGCGGTTCGACGTCGTCCTGATGGACGTGCAGATGCCGGTCATGGACGGTTTCGAGGCGACCGCTGCCATCCGGAAGCTCGAGGACCCCGCTCTCGCGCGTCTGCCCGTCATCGCGATGACCGCCCACACGATGAAAGGGGACCGGGAGCGTTGTCTTGCGGCCGGGATGGACCGGTATTTGTCCAAGCCGGTGCACCCGGCCGAACTGCTGCAGACCATCGAGGGGATCGCGCAGGACATCGTCGTACCGACCTCAGCGTGTGAAGATGATGCGGCGTCGCTCGCGCGTGACATCGTCAACCTCGACGAGGTCGTGGCCCGGTTCGGCAACGACGGCGAGTTTCTCCTGAAGGCGCTCGGGCTGTTCCGGGAGAAAGCCGACGGCCTGCTTCAGCAACTCCGGGAAGCCATCGAACACGAGGAGTTCGCGCTCCTCGAACGCACCGCCCATTCGGTTAAAGGGAGCATTGCGAACTTCGGCGCCCGCGCCGCGGTGGATGCCGCGGCAAGGCTGGAGGCGGCGGGTCGGGAGCGGCTTCAGGACGACGCACGCCAGGCCTTCGCCGACCTGGAGTCCGAGATCAAACGGTTCATGCCCGTGGCGGAAGAGCTCGGGCAGGGGATGCTGGCTTGAAAGTGCTGCTTGCGGAAGATGACGAGATCTCCCGGCACATTCTCAAGGAGACGCTCGTGCGCTGGGGTTACGAGGTCGTGACCGCCTGCGACGGGGAGGAAGCCTGGGAAGTGCTGCGGGCCGGGAACGGCCCGGAGCTGGCCATCCTCGATTGGATCATGCCGGGCATGGATGGGATCGACGTCTGCCGCAAAGTCAGGGAGCATCTGGGCGAACCGTACCGTTACATCATGCTGCTGACCTCGAAAACCCAGAAAGCCGACATCATCCACGGCATGGGGGCAGGCGCAGACGACTACATCTCGAAGCCGTTCGACCCGCAGGAGCTGCGCATGCGGCTCAACGCCGGGCGCCGCATCATCGAGCTGCAGGCGCAGCTGCTGGCCACCCGCGAATCGCTGCGCTACATGGTCTCTCACGACAGCCTCACCGGCCTCTTCAGCCGCGTCGAGATACTGGAGCAACTGCGCCGCGAACTCGACCGCGCCGGCCGCGACCGCTCGCCGCTCGGTGTCATCATCGCCGACGTCGACCACTTCAAAGTCATCAACGATACCTACGGCCATCTCACCGGCGACGTCGTTCTCATCGAAATTGCCCGTCGCCTGCGCCGCGCCGTGCGGCGCTACGACATGATCGGGCGCTACGGGGGAGAGGAGTTCCTCATCCTCATGCCGGGATGCGATGCAGACGACGCCGTGAGCAACGCGGAACGCGTGCGCGCCTCCGTCATGTGCGAACCGGTCGTTCTGCCCGAAGGAGAAGTCCGGGTCACGATCAGCGCCGGCGTGGTCTGCGGATCGCTCGACGACGCGGCCGACGTGAACGGTCTGATCCGGGTGGCCGACGCCGCCCTGTATCGTGCCAAGGCCACGGGGCGCAACCAGGTGGTTATGGGTTCCGGGTCCTGCCGGGGCGATATCAGCTCGGAACTCCGCAATCTGACCGTGAACATGTAAACCCGGTTCAACCCCAGCGCCGATGGCCCGGCTCCGGGTTCGGGCGCCCCCCGTACGCCTGGCCGCACCACACTCCGGACAGGGTGCGAATAAACCGCCGGCCTGCCGCGTATAGAGGGTCGCGGCCGCGCCGGGAGGCGCGGCTGTTGACACCGGAGTTGTACTTGCTTAATGTCTCTCCCATGATCCCGAGATGGTCTGTGGCGATACGCGGCCGCGTGCCCCGTGGTGCGGCGCTGGCGCTCGGCCTCGTGCCCATCCTCGCCCTCCTGGCGCTTTGGTGGTGCGCCACCCGGGGGGCGCCCGATGCGCGCGTGCTCGGCCCCACGATTCTGCCCAGTCCAGCGGAGGTGATCGACAGCTTGAAGGATCTGGTGGGCAGCAGCGATCAGGATAACCGGGGCCTGTTTGACCACACCCTCATCAGCCTGCGCCGCGTCGGGCTCGGCTTTCTCGTGGCCCTCGCCGTGGTCCTTCCGCTCGGGATCGTCATGGGCGCTTTCGGAAGCGTGCGGGTCACCTTCAGTCCGCTGATGACCGCCAGCGGATATATCCCGATCGCCACGCTGGTCCCCCTGACCATGTCGTGGTTCGGCCTCGACGAAATCCAAAAGGTGGTGTTTCTGGCTTTGGCCTTCGGTATTTTCCTGCTGCCTGCCGTGGTCAACGCCATTGACGCCGTTCCGGACGTCTATCTGCGCACGGCACACACCCTCGGAGCGGGGCGATGGCAGCTGATCCGCCGTGTCCTCGTGCCTATCGCGTTGCCGGACATCTGGCACTCGATGCGGCTGGCGTTCGGGGTCGGGTGGACCTACCTGGTTCTGGCCGAAGTGGTCGTCAAGGCCGGGGGCCTCGGCGATCTCATCGACACCGCGCGGCGGCGCGCCATGTCCGGACGGGTGTACCTCGTCATCGTCATCATCACCCTGATCGCCTGGGTTGCGGATCTCGGGTGGGCGCGCCTGGGGAACGTGCTGTTCCCGTACCGAAGGGACCGAAGATGACCAGCAAAACCGATGCGCGCCCGCTCCCACCCGTGATCGAGTTCCGCAGCGTCAGCGTCCGCTTCGGTCCGTCGGTCGCCTTGAACGACATCTCCGTGACGGTTCCGGACATCCCGGACCACGGCGAATTCATCACCATGATCGGACCGTCGGGCTGCGGCAAGAGCACCCTGCTGAACCTCATCGCCGGATTCCTGCAGCCGACTGACGGGGACGTGCTCGTCAACGGAAAGCCGGTCCAGGGCCCGGGCCGCGACCGGGGCATGATCTTCCAGCAGTACAGCTCCTTCCCCCATCTGACGGTATTTCAAAACGTCATGTTCGGGCTGAACATCAACCGCCACGAGATGCCGCTGGATGATGCGGGTCGCCAAACTCGTGTCGAGGAACTGCTGGAGCAGGTTGGGCTGGCCGATCACATGCCGAAATACCCCCACCAGCTGTCCGGGGGGCAGCAGCAGCGGGTTGCGATCGCGCGCTCGCTCGCCATGGAACCGCAGATCCTCCTCATGGACGAACCGTTCTCTGCGCTGGATGAACCGACCCGCCTCGAGATGCAGGAACTGGTCGTGCGGTTGTGGCACCGGGTGCACCCGACGATTCTGTGCGTGACCCACAGCGTTACCGAGGCGGTCTACCTGGGGGAGCGGGTGTGGATATTTACCCACGCCCCGGGGCAGATCGCTTATGATATTTGCGAATCTATCCCGCGCAGTGTTGAGATCCCTCCGCTCGTGGCGCAGGAGCGGCCGGAATTCAAGAACGCGGTGTCCGTCGTCACGGAGGCTTTCCGCCGCGTCTCCGAAACGGCGGCGTCCCCGGCGGGCCCCGGCGCGGCGGCCCCCCAGGTCGGCCTATGAAACCGGGATTCTCGGATTACGTACGGGAAGCTTTCCACGCCCGCCCCATCGGCATGTTCGTGCCGCCCAACTGGGTCGGCATCGGCGCCTTTATCCTGCTGGGGCTGGTCAGCCCGGGATTCTGGGTGATGGGCCTGGGCCTCGAGTTGGCCTACCTCGGCACCCTCTCGACGAACAACCGTTTCCAGCGCTACGTCGATGCCACGATGCGGTGGAAAGAGCGGCGCGCGTGGCAGCAGCGGGTCGACCAGCTTGTGACCCAGCTGGGGGCCGACGGCCAGCGGCGATACCGGGAGCTCGAAGTGCGCTGCCGCGCAATCCTCGAACAGCAGTACCGGCTCAACGCTCCGGCCTCGGGCATCGATGCGCAGGGGCAGGGCTTGGGCCGGCTGCTCTGGGTTTACCTTCGCCTGCTCCTCGCCCGGCAGGCCGTGGACCGTGTCGTGCGCAACGCGAATGACACTCAGGAGGATTCGGAGCGTCTGCGGCAGCGCATCGCGGACCTGGAGAGCCGCCTGAAGGACGAGAAGATGGGAGAGGAACTGCGTCGCAGCCTGACCGGCCAGACGGAGATCCTGCAGCAGCGCCTCCAGAAGAGGCAGGAGGCGCACGACAAGCTCGCCTTCCTGGACGCGGAACTGACCAGGATCCAGGACCAGGTGGAGCTCGTGCGCGAGCAGGCGGTCGTGGCTGCCGATCCGGAAACCCTGTCGCAGCGCATAGACCAGATCACGACGACACTCGGGGGGACCACCGAGTGGATGAAAGAGCAGCAGCAGATCTACGGCGCCGTGGAGGACCTGCTGGCCGAGCCTCCCCCGTTATCGGTCAACGTCCCCGCCTCGGAATCCCAGTAGTGCCGTAGCGGCGATACTACCGCGGAGATCGCATGACCCCTGAACTGCCGTCTTGGGCAGCCGAAATGCGTGACCTGTTCAAGTCAGGATCGGTGGCCCAGTTCGTGGTCCACGGAAACATATTCGACGTCGTCCCCGCCGCCGGCCAGACGGGCCCGAGGCTGCTCTCCCTGAAGTCCTTTCTCGAAGAGGTGATGTTCGACAAATACGACATGGTCCTGCAGTACGACCGGGGCAAGGGCATCCGCGCGACCCGGGGCGCCGAGGACTGGGCGGACTGGCTCAAGCAGGCCCTCGGAGACCAGGCGTTCACGATCGGACAGACGCGCGAGCCGGGTCCCGCGATGGAGCTGATCGACCGGTACCTGCTCCGCACCCTGAATCTCCAGTCGCTGCGCGGGCGCGACGCCGGGTCGCGCCGGATCGCCGTGATCATCGATTTCGCCGAGTTCGTGGTGCCGCGCGGCGACCCGATCCAGCTCGGGGGGCCGTTCAGCGCCAACGTGGTGAAGGTGCTGGGCTGGGCCAACGACCCCGCCATCCTGCAGTCGAACATCGTCACCGTGCTGCTGACCGAGGGGCTGCACGATCTGAACGAACTGGTGGTGCAGAACCCGCACGCGCGCACCCTGCGGATCCCGCTGCCGGATGAGCAGGACATGTGCCTGTATCTCCAGGGACTGGTCGCGACGACGCTGCCCGAACTGCCGTCCAAGTGTGAGGTTCCGATGGACGTTCTCGGACGCCGGCTGACGGGGCTGAGCCGGGTCGGGGCGCGCACCGTACTCTCCATGGCGCTGAAAAACGGCCGCACCGTTTCCTCCGCGTGGCTGTCCCGGATGAAAAAGGAGCAGATCGAGAGAGAGTGCCAGGACCTGCTGGAATTCCTGGAGTCCCCCTTCACCCTGGACAACGTCGCCGGCTCCGAGGCGGTGAAGTCGTGGCTGCGAGACGACGCGGAGTTGCTGCGGCGCGGCACACTGCACGCCTTGCCGATGGGCTACCTCATCACGGGCCGGATCGGCACCGGCAAGACCTTCCTGGTTCAGTGCTGGGCCGGGGAACTGGGCATACCCTGCGTCGTGTTCAAGAACTTCCGCGACCGCTGGGTCGGGGCGACCGAGTCTAACCTCGAGAAGATCTTTTCCGTGCTGAGGGCGCTCGGGCAGGTGGTCGTCTTTGTGGACGAGGCCGACCAGGCCGCCGGCAAGCGCGGTGGGGGAGACTCCGACAGCGGCCTCTCGGGCCGCGTCTACTCGATGCTGGCCAAGGAGATGTCCGACACGCGCAACCGGGGCCGGATCCTCTGGGTGTTTGCGACCTCCCGCCCCGACCTGCTCGAGGTCGATCTGAAACGCCAGGGCCGCCTCGATGTCCACATCCCCCTCTTCCCGCCCGATTCCCCGGAGGAGATGCGGGCGCTGCTGCTTTCGGTCGCGCGCAAGCTCAAGTTCCCCCTGGCGGAGCAGGACCTGCCGGACCTCAGCGGGAACGCCGCCCTGGGTGGCAACGAGATCGAAGGCGTGCTGGTCCGGGCGTTGCGCCTGCACGAGCTGGCGGCCGAGCCGCGCCCGCCACTGAAGCAGACGCTGGCCGATGTTTTCCGGGAGGTGCGCCCGAGTGCGCACACGCGCAAGCTGGAGTACATGGACCTGGTCGCGGTGCGCGAGTGCACCGACAGTCGTTTCCTCCCCGCGCGCTTCCGCGACATCCCACCCGAACAGCTCGAAGCCCGAATTGAAGAACTGCGGAGATTCACCTAGCCATGCGTCTTGTCGAGATCATGCAATCTCTGGGAGACCGCCTCGGGATACTGGAGAAAGCGCTGCCCGCGACCGTCCGTTCCCCAGTCAAACTGCAGACCCGCACCGTCACGCTTGCCGAACTCATGACGGAGATCAGGTCCGAGGAGCTGCGCACGCTCGCCGAGCTGCCGGCCGAACTGAGCGTCCCGTTTCCACAGCTGTTCCAGGCGGCCGGAATAACCCCGGCGGCACAGGGGTGGACCGTCGAGAAGCTGGCCGAGGTGCTCAAAGGGGATTCGTTTGCCGGCCTCCAACGCCCCGACATCCAGAAGCGCATCCTGGAAGCGCTCGCGGCGGACAAGGTCGAGGTCCAGGAGGTCGTCCGGGACGCCGTCGCCCGCGACAAGGCCCTGGACGCTTTCGAGGCGTTCGCGCGCAAGAAACTCAAGGAACGGGAGATCACGAGGGAACGCAAAATCGCCGAAATCGACGCGGGCATCGAGTCGCTCCAGCAGGAACGCGCCACGCTCCTCCAGAAGTCCGAGGTCGACCAGGAGCAGTGGCGCGAGTGGCGCCGGCGCAAGCGGCAGGTAGAACAGGATCTCGCCCGCACCGTCGGGTACCTGATCGAAGACCGGGTGATTACGACCGACGAAGACGAACACTGAACCGGCCGGGCTGCGCAAGCGGGGCGCGGATCTTCTCTCGCTTTGAGAGGGATGTGGACTAGAATGGGCGAATTATTCCGGATGAAGATTGTACTAGAGACATCTCCTAACCTCAAAGGGGGGGTGCAATGGCTGTTTTTGCACGGATAGGCAGACTCTTCCGCGGGTTTATCAGCATCTTCGTCAGCGGACTGGAACAGAGAAATCCCGAGGCACTGATGGAGGCCGCCCGCCAGGAATTTCGCGACAAGATGGCCCAATACAACATGGCTCTGGCCCGGATGGCCGGCGTCGCGGAACGCCTCAAAACGCAGATCAAGGGGAAGAGCAGCCGGGCGCAGGAGCTGGAGCGTCGCATCCTGGCCAACCACAGGGCCGGTAACATGGATCTCGCAGGGAGCCTGGCCCGCGAGCTGCAGGAGCTGAAGGGCGATCTGTCCACCGACACGCAGGAGCTCGCCGAAACGGAAGAGGCGTACCAGGGCAACCTGCGGCAGGCCAAGGTCGCGCAGAAAGAGTTTGAGGACAAGGTGCACCGGCTGGAGAAACAGCTGTCGCAGGTCCAGATCAAGGAGGCGCAGGCCGAGGCAGCCGCTGCGCTGGGTAACGCCGCCTTCAAGGTGGGGGACCTCGGGGACACGATGAAGACGGTCGAGGAGATTCTGGCGAAGCGCTACGAGACGTCGGCCGGAAAGGCCCGCGTCGCCCGTGATCTCGTCGACATCGAAAAGGTCGAGGAGAAAGAGAACGAGCGCAAGGCCCTGGAACAGACGGCCCTGGCCGAGTTCCTGGCAAGCCAGGGGATCCAGGCCGCCCCGCAGCCGGAAGCTCCGGCCTCGGCCAAGGAGATCGGTCCTACGCCGGACAAGGGGCCCTCCGGGAGCTGACTTTTGGGTCGGCCGCCGGGGCGACGTGTTCCACGATCCGTGCTGGCAAGGAATGACTACAGGAGGGAAGCCTCATGGCAGACAATGGCGCGCGACTGACACCGTTAGGCAAACTCATCTCGTTGCTTCTCATCGTGGGATTGATCGGCCTCGGGGCATTCCTGGTCTGGAAGCGGGCACCGTCCGGGAAACCGTCTCAGCAGTCCGGCACCGCCGAAGGTCCGGAAACCGAGGCGCCCGACACGGGGGGCGTGACGACGGTCAAGGAGTACAAGTACGTTCCTGCCGACAAACTGCCCGCGGTCAAGGCTGCCAGCCAATACAAGTGGAACGCCAACGACAAGATCCTGCGCTTCAGCTACAACGTCTGGGCGGGGTGGCTGCCCGTGATTGCCGCCAACCGCGGAACCAAGCCCAACCCTGACAGCATCTTCGCCAAGAAGTACGGTTTCCGGGTCGAGATGGTCCTCATGGACGATCCCGTGGCGGCGCGCGACGCGTTTGCCGCAGGCGAGGTGCACACGCTCTGGGGCACGGTCGACATGATGGTGCTACTGGCCCAGGAACTCATGCGCGATTCGCGGACCTCGCCCCGCATTGCGCAGCAGATCGACTGGTCGAGCGGCGGCGACGGCATCGTGGTGCGCAGTACCATCAAGTCCGTTGCCGATCTGCGCAAGAAGTCCATCACGCTGGCGCAGAACTCGCCCAGCGAGTACTACCTCACCTCGCTGCTCCTGTCGGCAGGGCTGCGCCCCGCCGACGTCAAGGTGAAGTACACGGCCACGGCATTCGAGGCGGCCGCCGCATTCGTGGCCGACAAGAAGGTCGACGGGTGCGTCTCCTGGGCGCCGGACATCTACAACATCCCGGAGCGCGTGGCCGGCACCCGGATTCTCTCCAGCACCAGCGACGCCAACAAGCTGATCGCCGACGTCTACGCCGTGCGCGCGGATTTCGCGCGCGATCATCCGGAGATCGTCGACGGGCTCATCGCCGGCATTTTCGAGGGGATGGACGTCGTCAAGGACAAGCCCGAACAGGCGGCCAAGTGGATGGCCGACGCGTTTGGCATGAAGCAGGAAGAAATCATGTCCATGCGCAACGACGCCCACGCGACCAACTTCGCCGAAAACGTCCAGTTCTTCCTGAACTCTTCCAACCCGACGAACTTCGAGCGCACCTGGAAGAATGCCAGCTACGTCTACCGGGAGCTGGGCCGCATCAACGCCCCGGTGCCCTTCGACCAGGTCATGGACTTCTCCTTCCTGCAGAAGCTGCAGCAGAAAGGGACGTTCGCCCACCAGAAGGACGAGAGCGTCGCCACATTCACCCCGTCCAGCTTCCGGAAGGTGCCCGCCGAGGCACCCATTCTGACCCAGACGATACGGATCAACTTCTTTCCGAACTCCGCCAACCCGTACGAACCCGCGCGCGACGAGTACAACAATGTCGTGCCGGGCAAGCTGTACGACCCCAACGTCGACGCCACCCTCGAGCAAGTCGCGCGGCTCTCGGGGCAGTTCGCCCGGGCTGTCATCCTCATCGAGGGGCACACCGATTCGAGCATGAAGGGGAAGGGGGTGCCCGTGCAATTCGTGCGGGACCTCAGCCTGGCACGCGCCGAGGCGATCAAGCGCTCCCTGATCGAGAAATTCAAGTTTGATCCTAACAAGTTCAGCATCGAGGGCAAGGGCTGGGACTCGCCCGCCGATCAGAACGATCCCGACAACCAGCGTCTCAACCGGCGCGTCGAAATCAGCGTTTATCCGCCGGAGCAGAAGTAATCGGCCGGGAGCACGCACGCGCCGCGGGCGGGCTCCCGCTTTCGGAGGAGGCACCATGACTGGACCGCTCCGTGTCCTGCTGGCCGTCGGATTGCTCGCGCTTGGGGGAACAGGCTGCGTCGAAAAACCGCGCAGCGAACCGGGCAGCGGCGTGAATCCCCTGGAGGCGATGCTGAGTTCCCCGGCTTCCCTCGCACGCCAGGACGGCATCGCGGTGGCCGTGCTGGTCGATACCTCGGGTAGTATGCAGGACGGGGTGAAGGATGCCGATGGCAAGGACAAGCCGAAGATCCAGATCGCCCGGCGTTGTGTGATCGGTCTCGTTCGGCAGATGAGCGGTTTTGTGCGTCAACACCCGGACCGCAGGCTCGTGGTCGGCATTTACGAATTCAGTGCGCGCGACAACGAGCCGTCGCCCCGGCAGGTCGTGGCGCTGGGCGAACCGGATCCGGCGGCGGCGGCCGCCGCCGCCGCTAATATGATTCCCAGCGGGGGCACCCCAATCGGGGATGCCATGATCCAGGCCAAGCGCGACCTGGATGCGACCGGCATGAGCCACCGTCACATGCTGGTCATCACCGACGGCCAGAATAACAACGGCTACGCGCCCGGCGACGTGGCTGAAGCCATCGCCAGGCAACCCGAAGATGGACGGGCGGCGATCTACTTCGTCGCGTTCGACATCGCAGCGAATCGATTCAACGCGGTTAAAGAGGCCGGCGGCCTCGTGCTGGCCGCCGCGAATGAAAACGACCTCGGTCAGACGCTGGATTTCATCCTGACCGGCAAGATCCTGGTCGAGCAGCCGCCGACGCCGGCTCCCACCCGCCCCTGAGCCCCCCTCCGGATCTGAATTCAGCTCGTCGACCAACATGCAGCCCGAGGTAAACCCCGAAGCCCGCGTTCCGCCACCCCCGTATTGGTGCCATGATACGGGCCGGCCCGGGCCTCCTGCAGGTGTGAGCCCAAGGTCGGCGTCCAGCCGCCGCACTCCAAAATATGGAGTGCGGTGCCTCGGCACCGCTGTCGCGGTGGCACTGCACCGCCAGGTGCGAACCCAAGGTCGGCGCCTAGGCGCCGACCCCAAAGCGGCGTCCAGCCGCCGCACTCCAAAATATGGAGTGCGGTGCCTCGGCACCGCTGTCGCGGTTGCGCTGGACCGGCAGGTGCGAACCCAAGGTCGGCGCCTAGGCGCCGACCCGAAAGCGGCGTCCAGCCGCCGCACTCCAAAATATGGAGTGCGGTGCCTCGGCACCGCTGTCGCGGTCGCACTGCACCGCCAGGTGCGAACCCAAGGTCGGCGCCTAGGCGCCGACCCCAAAGCGGCGTCCAGCCGCCGCACTCCAAATTATGGAGTGCGGTGCCTCGGCACCGCTGTCGCGGTTGCGCTGGACCGGCAGGTGCGAACCCAAGGTCGGCGCCTAGGCGCCGACCCGAAAGCGGCGTCCAGCCGCCGCACTCCAAAATATGGAGTGCGGTGCCTCGGCACCGCTGTCGCGGTTGCGCTGGACCGGCAGGTGCGAACCCAAGGTCGGCGCCTAGGCGCCGACCCGAAAGCGGCGTCCAGCCGCCGCACTCCAAAATATGGAGTGCGGTGCCTCGGCACCGCTGTCGCGGTTGCGCTGGACCGGCAGGTGTGAGCCCAAGGTCGGCGCCTAGGCGCCGACCCGAAAGCGGCGTCCAGCCGCCGCACTCCAAAATATGGAGTGCGGTGCCTCGGCACCGCTGTCGCGGTCGCACTGCACCGCCAGGTGCGAACCCAAGGTCGGCGCCCAGGCGCCGACCCGAAAGCGGCGTCCAGCCGCCGCACTCCAAAATATGGAGTGCGGTGCCTCGGCACCGCTGTCGCGGTCGCGCCGGACCGGCAGGTGGGAGCGCAAGGTCGGCGCCGTGCACCGCCGCTCAGGGGCCATTTGCCTCCGCCTACCGAAAATATCTGGGACGATGCCCGCGGGGACGGACTCGAATAAACCTCGGTGTGGTTACGTAAAATGTGACGAATTTCACTTGACTTTGTATACCGACCGGTAAGAATTTCTTTTGCCGGAGAGGTGACCATGCGAAGAACGCGCGAAGCGATTGTGAATGCCGCCATAGATGTGTTCTCCCGGAAGGGGTACACCGGATCGTCGATCCGGGAAATCTGCGCCGTCGCGGGGGTCACGAAGCCGGTCCTCTACTACCACTTCCGAAACAAGGGACATCTGTTTCAGGAACTGATGGTGGACTCGTTCGACTACTACCTCAAGGCCCTGCTGCGGGCGTCCAATCTCAGGGGCGATTTCAGGACCAGGCTGGTTCACATCACGTACAACGACTGGCATGCCGCAAAGGCCAACCCTGCCCGGATCCGGTTCTTACTGCGCATGGCCTTTGCGCCCGAGGAGCAGATGCCCCGTTTCAACATTGTCCGGGAGATGGAGAAGCAGCGTCGGGTGATCGCCGGGGTGCTGCAGGAAGGGCTCTCCTCCGCGGGGGCGCGCGGCGACGCGCGTCAACTGGCCACGGCCCTGATGGGCATGAACCTCATGGCCGTACTCGAAAACATACTCACGGGAAAGCCCAGCCTTACGCGAAAAAAGGCGGAGAGTCACGTCGAGATTCTCGTGCCGCGCTGCGAGGCTTAGGCGGTTTTACCGATCGGTATAGGAAGTGGTGACGATATGGCTCGGATCTCGAGGCTCACGCTCGTTCTGATCACTTTCGGGCTGCCGTATCCGGCCCCCCTCCCGGCACAGGAACCGGCGCACCCGCTGACGTTGCGCGAGGCGGTCGATCTGGCGTTGAAGCGCAATCCTGAGGTGCTTTTGGCCGAGGAGCAGGTGGTCGAGGTCAAAGGCAGGATCGCAGAGGTCAAGGCCGAGGCTTTCCCCCAGATTCAGGCCGAAGGCGCCGGTCTGCGGATGCGCGATCCGAGCATCCTCAACAGCGGCAGCTTCGATCGGGTCCCGCAGGAGTTCCGCGATGCGCTGATCCCACAGGCCGCCAACCTGTTCGATATTGCGCTGAACGTGCGCCAGCCGATCTACACGGCGGGCAAGGTGCGCAACGCGATCAAGCTGGCGGACCAGGGGCGCCAGGAGAAGGAATCGGGAGTGGATGCGGCCCGGCAGCGTGTCACGTTCAAAGTGTTCCAGGCTTTTCACGACCTGCTTCTGGTCCAGGAGAACGCGGCGGTGACGCGGGAAACCTACCGGCAGCGGCAGCAGCACCTCGAGCAGGCGCGCAACCGCTTTAACCAGGGGGTCGCCACCGAGATCGACGTCCTGCGGTCGCAGGTGAACGTGGCCAACATGGAACCCGAGCTGATACGCGCGGAAAACAGGGTTCGGATGGCGCGCTCGGCGCTCAACAGCCTGATCATGGTGGACATCAACGCCCCCACCGAAGTGGAGGGCAAGTTGGAATACCGGCCCGTGCCTCCTCCCGAGATTGTCCGCGAGCAGGCGCGCGCCCTGGAAATTCGTCCGGACATCGACGTGGCGCGCCACGTGCTCGAGGAAGCCCGCCTCCTGGTGGCGCTGGCCGACGCGCAGAACAAGCTCAGCATCGACATGGATGCGCGCTGGGGGCACTCTGCGCGCGAGCCGAGCAATTTCCTCAGGAACGATTTCTCCCGCTGGACCGTCACGTTCAACTTCAAGCTCCCGTTTTACGACGGCGGGCGCAAGGCGGGGCAGATGATGCAGGCCCAGTCGCGGCTCAAATCCGCCGAACACAGTCTTGCCCAGCTGCAGAACAGCGTGCGGTTGGAGGTCAAGGCGGCGTGCGACGAGCTGGAATCGTCGGCGCGGGCCATCGGGGCGGCGCGGCTGAGTGTAGCGCAGGCCGAGAAGGTGCTCACCATGATGCAGGCGAATTACCAGTACGGGGCGGCGACCACCCTGGACGTCGTCGATTCGCAGGCCGCGCTCGCCCTGGCGCGCAATGCGGAGATCAACGCCACTTACGAATACGGCATGGCCAAGGCCCGTCTGCGCCTGGCGCAGGGCACCCCCATTCTCGACCCGGAGGAGACACGATGAGGCCCCAAAAGGAATTCCTGTCCCTGGTCACGCTGCTCGCGGCGCTCGGAGCTGTCCTGTCCGGGTGCAAGGCCCGGTCGGCACTGGCCCCAGCAGCGGCGGAGCCGCCGCCGCTGGTCGTCAAGGCTCTCCCGGTGGAGGCCGGGGTCTGGACGGTCACGGTGCCGTTTTCGGGCAGCCTCCGGTCCCGGTCGATCGTCGAGGTGAAGTCCGAGGTCGCCGGACGGCTGACCGACGCTCACCTGTTCGAAGGAGACGTCGTGCGCAAGGGGGAGGTGATCGCCGAGATCGATCCGGTCAATTACAGACTGGTGCACGAGCAGGCGCTGGCCTCTTTGGCGGTGGCCGAGGCGGGCGTCGCACGGGCCAAGGTTACCCTCGATCACGCCCGGCGTGAGCAGGCACGCGCCGACAACCTGCTGCGCACCGGCGGGATCACCGAAAAGGACCACCAGGCGGCCACGAACGGGGTGAGAGAGGCCGAAGCCCAGCTGCAGCTGGCCGAGGCCCAGCGCGAGCAGGTTAAAACGACGATCTCGATCGCCGAGAAGGCCATCAGGGATTGTCACATCGTGGCTCCCGCCGCCGGCCGCGTGCAGAAGAAGTTCGTCGACCAGGGGACTCTGATCGGGCCCGCGCAGTCCATCTACACGATCGTCGACAACAGCCGTCTGGAGTTGGACTGTCTGATACCGTCCTACCGGCTTGCGGAAATACGGCCCGGGCTGCGGTCCCGGTTCACCACCCCGACCTTCGGGACGCGCGAATTCCAGGGTGTGGTGTCGGCGATCAATCCCATGATCGAGTCGGACAGCCGGTCCGTGAAGGTCGCGCTCCGCATCGAGAACCCGGGCGGCGAATTGCGCGCCGGGATGTTTGCGCGCGGTGTCGTCGAGGTGCGCCGGCAGCCCAACGCGCTCATCGTCCCCCGGTCCGCCCTGATCGCTGGGCAGGAGGATTCCTCTTCCGGCTCGGTCTACACGGTGAAAAACGACGCCGTGCACGCGCGCGCCGTGAAGATCGGGGGCCTCCAGGAGGATCGCATCTGGGTCGTCGAGGGACTCGAGCAGGGCGAGTGGGTCGTCGTGGAAATCGGACCCGCTCTGAAAGACGGTTCCCCGGTGAAAGTGCTCATCAATTCATCCGACGCGGGGCAGTGACAACTATGTTTCTTTCCGACCTGTCGATCAAGCAGCCGGTTTTTGCGACCATGATGATGGCCGCCCTCGTGGTGCTTGGGCTCTTTTCGTACAAGGAGCTGTCGACCGACCTGTTCCCCAACGTCGACCTGCCTGTCGTCAGCATCGGGACCGTCTACCCCGGCGTCGCGCCGGAGACCGTCGAGACCGAAGTCACCAAGCGCATCGAGGAAACGATCAACTCTGTCGAGGGGCTGCGGCACATCACGTCGATCAGCACCGAGGGATACTCGTCGATCGTCGCCGAATTCAAGCTGGGCACCAACATCCACACCGCGGCGCAGGATGTCCGGAGCAAAGTGAGCGCCTTGCGCAATCAGTTTCCGGCCGGAGTGGAAGAGCCCGTGATCCAGCGCCTGGACCCGGCGGACCTGCCGATCCTCTCGCTCTCGGTGACCTCGACGCAGTACACGCCCAAGCAGCTCACGAGCCTTGCGGAGAAGATCATCAAGAAGCGGCTGGAAAACGTCGAAGGCGTGGGATCGCTCACGATCGTCGGCGGTCAGCGCCGCGAAATTCAGATCCTGCTCGACCCGGACCGGCTGAAATCCTACAACCTCACGGTGCCCGAGGTGGTCGCCGCGGTGCGGGGCGAAAACCTGGAGGTCCCTGCGGGCAAAATCACGCAGGGGCCGATCGAAGAGCTGGTGCGGGTGGAAGGCAAGTTCGTCCAGCCGCAGGCCTTTCAGGATCTGATCGTCAAGACCATTCGCGGGGTGCCGGTCTACCTGCGGGAAGTCGCCTCAATCGCCGACGGCTACGAAGAGCAACGCACCCTGGCCCTGATCGATGGCCGGCGCGCCCTTGCGCTCGAAATCCGGAAGCAGTCGGGCGGCAACACGGTCGACGTCGCGGAGTCCGTCAAGGCGGAGCTGCCGAAGCTGAACCGCGAACTGCCCGGCCAGACGACGATCCGGGTGGTCAAGGACATGTCGTTGTTCATCCGCGACGCGGTCGAAGACGTGCAGACCACGCTGCTCCTCGGCGGCGTGTTCACGGTCCTGGTCGTGTTCCTGTTCCTCAACAGCTGGCGCAGCACCGTCATCACGGGCCTGACCTTGCCGGTGTCCATTATTGCGGCGTTTCTCGTGATGCGGGCCCTCGGGTTCACCCTGAACATGCTGACCCTCATGGGGCTCTCGCTTGCGGTCGGGCTCCTCATCGACGACGCCATTGTCGTGCGGGAAAACATCGTCCGGCACATGCAGCACGGGCGCAGCCACTACGAGGCGGCCCGGATCGGGACCTCGGAAATCGGGGTGGCCGTGATGGCGACGACCTTCTCCATCATCGCGGTGTTCGTTCCGGTGGCCTTCATGGGCGGCATCGTCGGCCGGTTCTTCTACGAGTTCGGGATCACGATCGCGTTCGCCGTTCTGGTCTCGCTGTTCGTTTCGTTCACGATGGACCCGATGCTGTCGTCGCGCTGGTACGATCCTGCCATCGAGGAAGGGATCCGGAGGCGAGGTCTGGCGCGGCTGCTGGCCGTGTTCGACCGGTGGTTCGACAACCTGCACCTCCGGTACGAGCGCTCCATCGCGTTATCGCTGCGCCATCGCTGGCTTGTCATGTCCACAGCGCTGCTGCTTTTCTTCGCCAGCCTGGCCGTGTTCCCGCACCTTGGGACGTCGTTCTTCCCGGAGTACGACCGCGGTGAGTTGCAGGTGTCGTTCAAGACGGCTCCGGGCAGCAGCCTGGAGCAGACCGAAGACGTAGCCCGCGACCTCGTACGGAACATCCGGAACCAGCCCGGGGTCAGCTACACCTTCGCCACCATCGGCGCCAACGCCTCGGGCGCACTCAACGAAGGGCTCGTCTATGTCAAACTGAAGCCGAAGGAAGAGCGCCAGGTCGGGTTCCAGGAATTCCGCACCACCCTGCGCCGCGAGTTCGCGTCCTACGGGCGGGCGATCACCAGCGTCGAGGACGTCGAAGAGATGGGGGATGCCAAGCCGATCCAGATCAGCGTGCGCGGGCCGGACCTGGCCGAGCTGGACCGCCTGTCGGCCCAGATCGCGGCGCTGGTCCGCACGGTTCCCGGGACGGCGGACGTCGACCGCAGCCTTGACCGCGACAAGCCCGAGGTCAAGGTCCGGATCGACCGGAAGGTCGCCTCCGACCTCGGTATCCGGCTCGACGCGCTCGCCGTTACGCTCCGCGCGCTGCTGAACGGAGAGGTCGCGACCCAATACGAGGACGCCGACGGCGACGCCTATGACGTGCGCGTGCGGCTGAGCACGCAGGACAGGGGCTCGCTCGAAGCGCTCAGCCACGTCGAGATACTCAGCACAAAGAAAGACGCGGCCGGGCACGACCTGCTGATCCCCGTCGACCAGGTGACGCGTTTCCAACGGGGCACCAGTTCCTCGCAGATCCGTCACAGGGACATGATCCGCGAGGTTCGGGTTTCGGCCAACACGGCCGGAAGACCGCTCGGGGACGTGATCGAGGACATCAAGCAAGCCGGGGCGGCGTTGAACTTACCTCCGGGGTTCGAGATTTCCTATACGGGGCAGAGCGAGGACATGGTCGAGAGCTTCGGCTACATCTACGACGCGCTCATCCTGGCGATCGTCTTCATATACCTGATCCTGGCCTCCCAGTTCGGCAGCTTCGTCCACCCGTTTTCCATCATGCTGTCGCTCCCCTTGTCGTTGATCGGCGTCGTGGCCATGCTCTGGGCCGTGGGCGACACGCTGAACATCATGTCGATGATCGGGCTCATTCTGCTGATGGGGCTGGTCACGAAAAACGCCATCCTGCTGATCGACTACACGAACAGGCTGCGCAGGGACGGCACGAGCCGCGATCCGGCGCTGGTGAAGGCGGGCGGCACCCGGTTCAGACCGATCGTGATGACGACGCTGGCGATGATTTTCGGGATGCTCCCGCTTGCCTTCGAAATCGGCGCGGGATCCGAGATCCGGGCCCCGATGGCGCGGGCGGTCATTGGCGGGCTCATCACCTCGACGCTCCTGACCCTCGTTGCGGTCCCGGTGATGTATTCGCTGCTCGACGATCTGACCGGCAAACTCACTTCGGGACGCAGACGGCACCAGCCGGGCGGTGCCGGCGAGGGCGCGGACTCCCGCAATAACGAAGCGCTCGCGGAGCCGGCACTGCGCCGCGCGAGCCTCCCTCAAAAGTGACCCGGGAGGGGGACGGCGCTAAGGTTCAGCCCGCCGCCTGCGCGCCTCTTCCCTCCAGGTGTCTGCCGATGAGCGCATCATAGATCCAGGTCCCGGCGATGCCGCCTGCAAGCGGAGCGGTGACGGGGACCCAGAACCAGAAATGGCCGGTCCGGAAAACCTCGCTACCCCAGCCTGCCAGCGAAGTGAACAGGCGCGGCCCGAGGTCGCGCGCGGGGTTGATGGCATAGCCGCAGTTGAATCCGAAACACATCCCGATGCCGACGACGAGCAGGCCCGTCAGCAGCGGCCCCACGTTGGCGGCAGGCGCCGTGTTGCGCGCATCTCCCAGCGCACAGATGACCAGGAGGAGAATCGCGCTCCCCACGACCTGGTCGATGAACCCGCCGAAGGTCGACAGGAACGGGGCTGGGTAGGTGGCGAATATCGCGGCCGTGGCCTTCGCCCCGGTCACGACGCGCACGCCCCCGTCGAACGCCCGGAAGGCTTCGTGGTACACCGAGAACACCACGGCGGACGCCGCAAAGGCGCCCGCCGTCTGGGCGAGCGAGTACGGGAGGACCTTGCGCCATGGGAATGTTTTCCGGAAGGCGAGTGCCAGGCTTACCGCCGGATTGAGGTGGGCGCCGGAGACGCCGCCGGCGATGTACACTCCCATGGCGACCCCTAGTCCCCATCCGATGTTGATGGCCAGGTAGCTCCCGTTCCTGCCCTCGCTGAGGATGTTCTGGGCGACGACGCCGGCCCCGAACAGGATCAGCACCATGGTGCCCAGGAATTCTGCGTACAGCTCTCGTCTGAGGTTATCAGGGGCCATGTGAAATTCCACTCCGTCTTGATCAGTGTTGTGCGCCGCCGCTCTTGAGGAAGTCCTCGATCCAGCGGTTGACCCGGTCCACCTGCTCGGGCACGCTCCCGTGGCCGGTCTCCAGCGCCAGCAGGAGCTTTTTCGCCCCAGGAATGACGTTGTAAGCGGAGTACATCGAGGTGGGCGGGCACGTCTCGTCGTTAAAACCCCACGTGTACAGACCGGGCACGCGCACGCGGCGGGCGAAGTTCACCACGTCGTAGTAGCGCGAGGTCTCGACCTTCTCTTTCATCCGCAGGGTCGGGTCCTGTTCGGACCGGAAGATGTGCGGCCAGCCCCCGGCGCGTCCGTTCAGGTATCCCGTGACGTCCGACAGGGCCGGGTAATAGGCCGCTAGCCCTTTGACGCGGGGATCGAGCCCGGCGGTCACGATCGAGAGCGCCCCGCCCTGGCTGCCGCCCGTCACGAGAAGGTTGCTGCCGTCCCATTGGGGCAGGCCGACGAGGAAGTCGTTGGCGCGGACACAGCCGAGGTACACGCGGTAGTAATAGTAGCGGGTGCGGCTGTCCAGCCCGAACCCGGGGTACCCGGCCAGCGCGCCCACGCGCAGTGACTCGTAGACGGCCGGGTCGAGGTTCACCGGCAACCCGTGTATGCCGATCTGAAACGTGATCAGGCCTTTCTCCGCCAAATCGACCATCCCGCGGTACGGCCGCACTCCGGCGCCCGGAACGCCCAGGACCGCCGGGTACTTCCCCTCGGCGCGCGGCTGGCAGAGGATCCCATAGAGGCGGCTCGGCGCCCCGTCCCCGATGTTCTGTAGGTTGACGTGGTAGACCTCCACCGTTGAAGTGCCGTAGTCGGGCAGAGGCGTGAGGCGCGCATCGAGGGGGACTTTTGCCAGCGCCGCTTTTGCCCCCGCCCAGAACGAGTCGAAATCTCCCGGATCCTCGGTTGTGGGTCGGATAGCCTCGGGCTGGAATCCTGCGGTCGCCAGACCACGGTAGCTCCTTCCCTCGTAATCGAGCGAAGCGATGCAGCGGAGAAAGCCGGGCCCGTTCATCGTGCCGCCGTCGATGGTGGTGCCCTCGGCCGGCAGGTCTACGGTCTGCTCGATTTTGGGAGACAACATCTCCGGACCGATCCTGACCGATACGCGCGCCCCCCGGAGCGGCTGCCCGTCACGCACCGCCGAGATGCGGAAGCGTACCGGCTGGCCGGGGGCATAGGTCCAGTCGGGGTGGTCGAGTTGCACGCGGACCTGTACCTGGCCCGTCAAATCCTGTGAGACGACGCCAGGCGCGGCAAGCAGAACCGCGCATAAGAAAACGAACCACCGTGCAGTTGCCGATCTCATGTGTGCCTCCAAGTCCGGAATCGGATTGTGCTCGCGTGAGCGCCCATTCTACAATCGTGGGCACGCGGTTTGTAAACACAACTTGGACCGCACGTCTCCGGGGATCGGTGCCACGCGTGTCTCTAATGCGATGATTCAATGTGCCGCTGGGGGTCTCCCCTTCATTTCGGGCCTGGTGCTTCTCGCGGCCCTTCAAGCCGGGTCGGACCCGCAGCGCGTCTGGTTCTCGGCGCTCAATCAATCCGAAAGGCCGGTGCTCGGGCTCACCGCGTCGGATTTCGAACTCCGCATCGACGGGCGCCGCGCCGAATTGGAGGGCTTTCGCGCCGGTCTCAACCAGGCGGACAAAAGCGTCCCGCTGGTGGCATGGGTGCTGATCGATTTCAACCCGAGCGTCGACGCCAGGATGATTGAGGGCCAGTCCGACGCTGCGGATGCAATCTTCGCCCTCTTCCATCCCGCGTCGGCCATCGGGGTGAAGCTGGTCAGCGACCGGTTGGAGACCCTTGCCCCGATCGCGCACAACGGCGCCGCATTGCGCGACGCGTTTCGGCGGTTTGCCCGGACCCGAACCGAGTTGAGCGCCGGACGGGCCGGGGAGACCGTGAGGCTGGGGCGTGGTGGCGTGATCAATGCGCTGGGCTATGCCGCGGACGAGCTTGCGGACTTCGCGGCCCACGAGCCAGGGCTGGCCGGGCGGGATGTCCGCAAGGCAATAGTCATCCTGTCGGACGGCAACGTCAACCCCGAGATCAGACGATCGCCTGTGTTCGCGAAGATGGCGCTGGAGCGCGTCTTTGTCTACCCGGTGTTCGTTCCGCGTCCGCGTTACGGCAGCTGGCTCGCCGACTACTTCGAACTGGCGCGCAGGACCGGGGGGGTGGCGTCGGTATTCGGTGCGCTCGTCCCGGGCTCGGACATCCTGCGACTGTCCCGGGAGAACACCGGCCGCGGCGCCCTGACCTTTAACTTCATCCACGTCGCGCGGGATCTCAATGGCAAGTATTCGTTTCTGGCTCCCTCAGCGTCCGGCCCCCATCGCCTGTCGTTGAAGTGCAAGTCGAAAAACGTCCAGGTCCGCCTCCCGCTCGAAAAATACTAAGGGGCGGGGGTTAGGTGTCGGGTGTCGGGTTTTGGAACCCGACGCCCCCGATCCCTCGACGCCCGGTTCACTCATTGATGTGAACGACTTTGGCCGGCGGAAAGCCGTTAAACCAGGTCGAGGAGGCATTGCTGTAGGCCCCGATGTTTTCGGAGTACACCAGGTCTTCGATTTCCAGCTCGGGCAGCTCCTCCGAATGGGAGATCGTGTCGAGCCCGTCGCAGGTCTGGCCGAAGACGGAGCAGATCTCGGGCTTGCCCCCCTTGAACGCCTTGATGTGATACTGGCAGTGGTCGAAGATGATGCCCGAGAACGTGTGGTAGACGCTGTCGTCGATGAAGTAGCAGGTCTTCCCGTCTCGGACCGCCTTGCCTATGATCCTTGCGACCAGCGTGGCTGCCGTCGCGACCAGGAACCTCCCTGGCTCCGCGAGGATCTGGATGTCTTCAGGGAAGAGCCGGTTGACCTCGGCATTGATCTTGCGCGCCAGGAGGCTGAACGGTTTCACGTGGCGGTCGTAGGGCACAGGAAATCCGCCGCCGATGTCCAGGATCTGCAGCGCACGGCCCCGGGCCGCCGATTCGCGCATCACCGCCGCCGCCATGTTGAGCGCCTGGACGAAATTGTCGAAATTCGTGCACTGGCTGCCGACGTGGAAACTGAGTCCCTCGACCATGAGCCCGATTCGGAACGCCTCAAGGATCAGATCGACCGCTTCTCCCGGGTCGCAGCCGAATTTCGAGGAGAGTTCCACCATTGAGCCGGTGTTCGGGACGCGCAGCCGCAGGACCACCCCTGCGTTCGGGGCGTGCTGTTTGATTTTGTGCAGCTCGTTCGCGTTGTCGAAGGTCACGAGCGGCCGGTAAGGGTCGAGTGCCTGAAGGGTCTCCTTGGGCTTGGTCGGGTTGGCGAAGACGATTTTGTCCCAGATGAAATCCTGCTGCTCCCTCGCGGGAAGATGTTTGATGTTTTCGTACACCAGCATGAACTCGGGCAGGGAGGCGACATCGAAGCTCGCACCAGACTGGTAGAGGGTACGCACGATCTCCGGCGCCGGGTTGGCTTTCACCGCGTAGTAGGCCTGCACCTTGGGCAGGTGTTTCCTGTACTTCGCGAAATTCCGGCGAATGGTGGCGTGGTCGATCACGACCACGGGGGTGCCGTGTTTCTTCGCAATGGCCTGCAGCTGTCGCGCGTTCATCGGAAATCTCCCGTGGGCTAGCCGAGCACCGGGTCGGAGCCGTCGATCATTTTCACCTTGGTGTGCTTGAAGTACTCCCTGGTGAGGGCTTTGACCATCGGCTCGCGCTGGTCGTAGAGGCGCCTCGGTGCGCGGGGTTTGTGCCGCGCAAGGGCGTACTGCGTCAGCAGCGGCATGGCGATCGTGGTGTCCGTGTAGCAGACGACGGCGTCCGGCAACCGGTCGGGATCGACCTTGCCCCAGCTCACGGCCTCGCTCGGGGTCGCCCCGCTGAGGCCGCCGGTGTCGGGGCGTGCGTCGGTCACTTGCAGGAAGTAATCCTGGCCGAATTCCTTGATGCGCAGCACTTCCTGGATCTGGGGCTCGGTTTGGAGCATGAAGTTCTTCGGGCTGCCTCCCCCCCAGAGCACCACGGCGCTCTTGCCCCCGCCGCGCTTGGCCGCCAGCACGAAAGCGGTGGTCTCGTTGACGTCGATCGAGGGATTGAGGCGCAGTCTGTTGCCCCGCAGTTCCACCCCGGCGACGTTCATCCCGATGGTCGAGTCCCCAGGGGACGACGTGTAGCATGGAACCCCGGCCCGGTAGGCCGCCGCCAAGACAGAGACGTTCTTCAGTCCCGCCTTGCGTTCCCATTCGGCCGCATACCGGCCGATCAGGTGGTGCAACTCGGCCGTCCCCATCTCCTTCTGGAATTCGGGCTGGACCAGGATCTCGCGCAGGATTTCGTCCGTGGCCATCAGGCAGTCGCTGTACCCGAGCAAGACATCATAGACGCGCACGATGTCGTTGGTGCGCAGCTCGGTGTCGTCCATCTTGAAGCTGCCGACGTGCACCGGGTAGTCCAGCGCGAAGTGCAGGTCGTGGTAGAGATTCGCGCCCGTGGCGACGATCCAGTCCACGAAGCCGGCCTTGATCAGCGGGACGATGCAGGAACATCCCAGGCCGGCTGGGGTCAGCGCCCCCGAGAGACTCATCCCGATGGTGACGTCGGGGTCGAGCATCTTCTCGACGAAGAGTTGGCACCCTTCCTTCAGCCGCGCCCCGTTGTACGCAAGAAATGTCCCTTCGATGAGGTCCGCGAGCTTTTCACGCCCCGTGATGTTCGGCGGCAGGATGCGCTGACCCGAGAGGTATTTCGCCCGCTGCGGGCATTTCTTTTTCCTGAGCCAATCGGGCATCTCTGTAAGATCTTCCCGGTAGCGTGCGTTCTTCTTCTGATCCCTGGCCATGGCGCTGTCCCGTTTCCCTCGGCAAAATGCAGTGAATTATACGGTTTTAATCAGCTTCGAGACACTCAAGCGTAGCACAAAAAAATTTGCCGTATTTCGCTCAAATCCATGGCAAGTTCTTCACATGGCGAAACCGAAACCTGCGTCCAACGAAACCCCCGCCGCACTCGGCTTCTCGATGCCGGCGGAATGGGAGCGGCACGCGGCCACCTGGCTGGGCTGGCCGCACAACCCGACCGACTGGCCCGACAAGCTTGACACCATCCGCTGGGTCTACGGGGAGATCGTGCGCACAGATCTCGCCGGGCGAGAAGGTGCGGATCCTCGTCGATTCGAGATCCGAGGAGCGGCTCGCGCGCCGGTACCTGGTGCGCGCCGGGGCGGCGCGGCGCCGTCGGTGGAGTTCATCGTTCAGGCCACCAACCGCGGCTGGACGCGCGACAGCGGGCCCAGTCTTCGTCCGGCGTACGTTGCGGGGGCGGACGGAGACGGCGATCGTCGCACTTCCACTTCAACGCCTGGGCGAAGTATCCGGACTGGCGCCTCGACCGCCGAGTGCCCGTGGCGGCCGGCCGGCATCTCGGCAAGCGGCTGTTCCAGGCCAGACACGGTCGCCGCGATTTCGTGCTGGAAGGGGGCGGGGTGGACGTCAACGGCCGCGGCACCCTCCTGACCACCGACGAGTGCTACCTCGACCCTGCGGTCCAGGTCCGCAACCCGGCGTGGGCCGGCGCGGATTCGAAGAGGCGGTCCGGGACTACCTGGGCGCGCGCAACGTGCTCTGGCTCGGACGGCGGCATCGCCGGCGACGACACGCACGGCCACGTCGACGACATCTGCCGTTTCGTGAACCCGACGACCGTGGTGCTGGTCAGGGAAGAGGACCCGCGCGACGTCAACTATCGTCCGCTCGCGGAAAACTGGGAGCGCGTTGCGCGACTTCCAGCTCGAGGACGGCTCGCGGCCCGAAGTGGTGCCGCTGCCGATGCCGGGCCCCCTGTTTTTCGACGGCGAGAGGCTGCCCGCGAGCTACGCCAACTTTTACATCGGAAACGCCGCGGTCATCGTACCCACGTTCAACGATCCCGAGGGACCGCCTGGCGCTCGGCATCCTGGGAGATCTTTTCCCGGACCGGAGCGTCGTCGGCATCCACGCCGTCGACCTGGTGCTCGGTTTCGGAACGCTGCATTGCCTGACCCAGCAGGAGCCGCGCGACACCCGGCGTCCCGCGGGCCGGGCGCGAGAGGCCAAACCGATGAACACACTGGATCAGGGAGCGCTGCGGGAGCTGGCGCAGCTGCTCGGGCCCGAGCGCGTTCTGAGCCGCCCGATCGAGCGGGTCGCCTACGCCAACGACGCCAGCTATTTTCGACTGGTGCCCCAGGTGGTCGTGCAGCCGTCGACGACGGAGCGAAATCCGCGGCCTGTTCCGTTTCAGCGGCAGGACCGGGGTCCCGGCCACGTTTCGCGCGGCGGGGACGAGCCTGTCCGGCCAGTCGGTGACCGACGGGATCCTGGTCGACATCACCAAGGCGTGGCGTCGCATACAGGTCGAGGAGCGGGGGAGCCGTGTGCGCGTCGAGCCCGCCCTCATCGGTTCCTACGTCAACGCCGTGCTGAAGCCGCACGGCCGCCGGATCGGCCCCGACCCGGCCTCGCTGGACGCGTGCATGATGGGCGGCATCCTGGCCAACAACTCGAGCGGCATGTGCTGCGGCGTCACCGAGAATGCCTACCGAACCATCCGTTCGATGACCGTCGTGCTGCCGCAGCGGCGTGGTGCTCGACACCGGCGCCGCCGATGCGCAGGAAAAGTTCGAGGCGGAGGCGCCTGAGATCGCGCGTGGCCTGCTGGAGTTGAGGCGGCGGCTGCTGGGCGACGCGGCGTTGAGCGAACGGGTCCGCAGGCGCTACCAGATGAAGAACAACAACGGGTACTCGCTCAACGCGTTCGTGGACTTCGATTCGGCCTCTGGACATCCTCGTGCACCTGATGATCGGTTCCGAGGGGACGCTCGGCTTCATCGCGGAGGCCGTGCTGGACACGCTCCCCGGATTACCCGCGGAAATACACCGGTCAGCTCTACTTCGGCAGCGTCCAGGACGCCGCGCGCGCGATCGCCCCCTTGCGTGAATCGGGCGCGCGCGCCGCGGAAATCATGGACCGGGCCTCGCTGCGTTCGGTCGAAAACCTGCCCGGGGCGCCGGCCTGCTCGCGCAGCTGCCCCCGGAGGCCGCCGCCATTCTGGTGGAATACCAGGGAGCCGACGGCGACATCGCGGCCTTCCGGTCCGCAGCGGACCGCACCTGCCGCGAGCTGGCCCTGATCCACGACCCCGAGTTCACCGACGACCCGGCGGCCCAGGCCGACCTGTGGAAGCTGCGGAAAGGGATGATCCCCGCCCTGGGGGCGATGCGGCGTCCCGGCACGACCATCCTGATCGAGGACATCGTCTTTCCGGTGCCGCGGCTGGCCGATGGCGTTACCGACCTGCAGCGACTGTTCCACGTGCACGGCTACGAGGACGCGATCATTTTCGGCCACGCGAAGGACGGCAACCTGCATTTCGTCATGTCCCAGTCCTTCAACACCTCCGGCGAGGTACGCCGCTTCGAAGGCTTCATGGGGGACCTCGTGCGCGTCGTCTCAGGCAAGTACGACGGGGCCCTGAAGGCCGAACACGGCACCGGTCGCAACATGGCGCCGTTCCTCGAGACGGAGTGGGGCGCCCACGCGCGCGCGATCATGGGCGATCTGAAGCAGCTGTTCGACCCGGACGGCATCCTGAGCCCGGGCGTGATCATCAACGCGGATCCCAGAGCACATGTGACGCACCTGAAGTCGCTTCCCAGCGGTCGAGTCCGAGGTCGACAAGTGCATCGAGTGCGGATTCTGCGAGTCGCGCTGCCCAAGCCGCCGCATTACGCTGACGCCGCGCCAGCGCATCGTCGTGCGCCGCGAGATCGCCCGCCTGCGCACGGACTCTCCGCGCTTCGCCCGCAGCTCGCCTCGCTTACCGAAGACTACGACTACTACGGCGTGGAAACCTGCGCTGCCGACGGGCTGTGCGCGACGAGCTGCCCGGTCGGCATCAACACCGGCGACCTCACCAAGCGGCTGCGCGCCGAGAAGGTGGGCCCGAAGGGGCATGCGGGCCGGGCGTGTGGGTGGCGGAGCATTTCGGCGCGGCCGAAGCCGCGCTGCGCGTCGCGCTGCGGACTGGGCCATGCAGCGGAATCGGTGCTGGGCGCCGCGCGCTTCGGGCCGCTCACGCGCGGGGCCGAGACGGTCGTGCCGCATACGCTCCCGAAGTGGAACAGCGCGGTCCAGCACGTGCCCGGCGCCTGCCGCGCACCGAGTCTGCGGGGGCGGCCTACGTCTATTTCCCGTCGTGCATATCGCGCACCATGGGTGTGCCGGCCCGCGGCGCAGCCGTCGCTCGCCGACACGCTCTGTCGCGATCGCCCGACGCGCCGGGGTGCGGGTGTGGATCCCCGCCGATGCGAAAGGGCACTGCTGCGGCATGCCCTTCGGTTCGACCGGGTACCCGGATGCGTTCAGGGCCACGCTGCACCGGACCCTGGACCGTCATGTGGAGATGGACACAGCAAGGAAGAGCTCCCGGTCGTCATCGACATGACCTCGTGCGCCTACACGCTGCGCACCTGCCGCGATGTCCTCGCCCGCGCAGGACCGCGCCCGTGTGGGAGAAGCTGACGCTCCTCGACAGCCTGGAATTCGTCCACGACGTGCTCCTGCCGCAGGCTGCGAGATCCGCACCTTGGACGAGGACGTCGTGCTGCACCCGAACTGCGCCGCACGGAAGTTGAACCTGCAGGACAAGATGGTTGCCGTGGCCCGGCGCTGCGCCCGGTCCGTCCACGTCCCCCTGGACTTGGACTGCTGCGCCTTCGCCGGGGACCGGGGCTTGCTGTTTCCGGAGCTGACGGAATCGGCCACGATGCTCGAGGCCGGCCGAAGTCAACCTGCGCGCCTACGACGGCTACTACTCGAGCAACATCCCGTGCGAGACCGGAATGTCGAGCGCCACGGGCCGGAACTACCGCTCGATCCTCTACCTGGTCGAGAAGGCCACCCGGGCCGCTGACGGTGCTGGAGGAAAACGCTTGTAACCCGGGATTGTCCTGAAACAGAATCGAGCCTGTCGCGGAGGGCGCGCGGCCCGCCCGCGTTGACCCTAAACCAAGGAACGGACCATGACCAGCAAACGGATGAAGGCTTTCCTGGCGGTTGTCAGCATCATGACGTGCCTCGTTTGTGTTTGTCTCGTTGCCCAGCAGAAGAAGGAAGGGTACACCGACACGCCATTCCTGCCCGACGGGAAGTGGCGGGTGCACGACGCGGACCGTCCTCACCCCGCCGTGGTCACCCCGGCGCCGCAGGATGCTCCCGGCAAGGCACCGTCGGACGCGATCGTTCTTTTCGGAGGCCAGGACCTGTCCCAATGGCAGCTGCAGGGGGGGAAGATCCCCAACGGAAGGTGGAAGGTCGAGAGCGGGTACTTCGAGATCGTGCCCGGCACCGGAAGCCTCGTCACAAAGGACAAATTCGGCGACTGTCAGCTCCATGTGGAATGGTGCATTCCGACGGGAACCCCCGGATCGAGCCAGGGACGCGGCAACAGCGGCGTCATGCTCATGAGCCGGTACGAAATCCAGGTGCTCGATTCCAACGGGAACGTCACCTACGCCGACGGGCAGGCCGCCGCGATGTACGGCCAGTACCCGCCGCTCGTCAACGCCTCGCGCAGGCAGGGGGAGTGGCAGACCTACGACATCGTATTCGAGGCGCCCAGGTTCAACGGGGACAAGGTCGCGAAGCCGGCATACCTGACCCTGTTTCACAACGGCGTCCTCATGCACAACCATCAGGCATTCATCGGCCAGGTGGCCCACCGGCTCGTCGGGAAGTACGCGCCGCACGGGACGGAGGAGCCGCTGCTGCTTCAAGACCACAGCAACCCGATCCGGTTTCGCAACATCTGGGTGCGCCGTCTCAAACTCAACTACGATTAAGAGTCTGGTGCGGCGAGGTGAAGGCAGTTCGCGTGGGCAGAGGGAAGACGCAAGGTCGGACGCGGTGTTGCAGGGCCCGTCGCTGGGCTTAGGGCTTCTGGCTTCTGTATTTGCGGGGTAAACATCAATGTGCCGACTCAAGGTAGTGTGTGGCCTCACCGTGTTGATGCTGGGGCTCTCCGCGGCGCGACTCGCCGCGCTGGACCGGGATGTGGTCGTTTCCGTCTACCAGGGGCCCTGCCGCGACGGGGACTTCCCGGCCAACCTCGAAGCCGCGCGTCGGGCCGTGACCGAAGCCCTGGCGCGCGGGAGCGATTTCCTGGCGCTCCCGGAAACATTCCTGTCGGGCTACGACACGCCGGAAAACATGCGCCGGGGCGCGCGGCGGCTGGACGAACCGCTATTGCAGGCTTTCATCGCCGAGAGCGGGGCGCACCAGATGGTCGTGATGGTGGGTATCGCCCGCATCAGCGAGAAGGGCATCTACAACACGGTCCTGGTGATACACCGCGGCAAGCTGCTCGGGATGTACGACAAAACGATGCTCACCGAAGGAGACCGGGACGAGCTGCGGTTTCTCCCCGGAACCGAAATGCCGGTCTTCACCGCCAACGGCGCCCGGTTTTCCGTCATTATCTGTCACGACAGCTCGTTTCCGCACCTCGCCCTGATTGCCAGGATGAAGGGGGCGGAAATACTTTTTTCTCCCCACTACAACGACATCGACGCGCAGCGCGTCAACTATCACCGGATCTGGGTGCGCAACTGCCACGTGGGTCTGGCCTGCCAGATGAAAATGGTAGTCGCCCGTTCGAACGTGGTGGTCACCGGAAACCCTTCCCGGATCGGTTATGGCGACAGCTTCATCATCAGCCCACTCGGGGAGATGCTCGCGGAA
This sequence comes from uncultured Acidobacteriota bacterium, assembly GCA_963773605.1. GTDB lineage: Bacteria > Acidobacteriota > UBA6911 > UBA6911 > UBA6911 > CAVZBT01. Next base: position 63,564 of record CAVZBT010000007.1, on the reverse strand, counting down.
GCTCAGCTGTTCCGGACCGAGATGATCACGGCGAAGGTGACGCCGGCGCACTTCAAGTCCCCGGTGGTCTGGGCCGACCTCGAGGAGGTCCCGGCCAGCGTGAAGGCCGAGCTGGCCCGGCTCCTGCTGCAGCCCGCACGCTGACGGACGCCGACGGAACACCGCCTTGGCGTGCGGCGCGGGTCGGCGCGAGTCGGTGTACCCCGGTCGCTGCAGCCCGTACCCTAGTATCCTTTTGTGCGCAGCCGGAGGCGGAGTAACGTGCGGTCGGCGGCGATATACAGGGTGGACCCGTCGTTGCCCCAGGCGCAGTTCGCGGTTGCGACACCAGTCTCGATGCTGCCCAGGAGTTTGCCGGAGGGCGAGAAGACATGCAAGCCGCCCGGCGCGGTGGCGAACAGGTTGCCCAGCCGGTCCACCTTCAAGCCGTCCGGGAGCCCCTTGCGCCCGGCGACCCACGAGGTCGCATCGAAGAATACCTTGCCGTTTTCGATACCCCCATCCCCCCGGACATCGTAAACCATCCAGATGGCTTTCTTCGGGTCCGAGCACGCGACATAGAGATGCTTCTCATCGGGGGAGAAGGCGATGCCGTTCGGCGCGGTGATCTCGCGTGTCAAGAGTATCGGTTGACCTCCCCGGGGAAGGCGGTAAACGCCGCAGAAGGCGAGCTCCCGTCGCGGGTCGGCGAACGTCTTGGGGAGCCCATAGGGTGGATCCGTGAAGTAGAGGTCCCCGTTTGAACGAAACACGAGGTCGTTCGGGCTGTTGAGCCGCCTGCCTTCATAGCGGTCCGCAAGCGTCGTCCGGCTCCCATCCTCCTCGATGCGGGCCACCCGGCGGTCGCCGTGCTGGCACAGTACCAGCCGCCCCTGGAAGTCGAAGGCCAGACCGTTGGACCCGGGCTCACGCCCCTCAAACGGGGCGCTGCCCGTGTACCCGCTCGGCTTGAGGAACAGCGACACTCCCTTTCCTTCCGCCCACTTGAAAACGGCGTTACTCGGAATGTCGGAAAACAGGAGGCAATTGTTACTCCTGTCCCAGACGGGCCCCTCGACCCACTGGAAGCCGCCCGCAAGCTGCTCGACAACGGCGTCCTCCGGCACGAGCGCATCGAATTGCGGATCCAACCTGACTATTTTGGCCACGGATTCTCCCCCTGCGATCAGGCGCGCGGCGACCGAGCCATACGGGATCATCGCGGCGGCCGCCAGCATGCACAGCGTCCTGGACAGCATGTCGTCTCCCCCTTCAGCACTGGGCAATGTGGAACAACCGGCCCCATGCGGCCGGGAACGGGTACCTGACGATGGACTGAATGATCAGGTGCCGCACCTCGGGCCTCGTGACCTTGACCACCTGGCTCGCGTCGAGCACGTTTGCCCTGCGCAGTCGACCGAGCGTCTTCAGTCCTATCAGAATAGGCCAGGCGCAGGCCAGCCGGACACGCAGCTGGGCGAAGGGAACGGTTCGCGTGTAGTGCCACCCCGCCGCCAGATGCCCAAGGGCCTGTTCCATGTACTCGTCGTATAGCGGCCGCAGGACCTCCATCGCGGAGGGGTCGAGCAGCGCGTGCGGTTGCAGCCCCAGGGCCTCCAGTCTCCGGAGCGGCAGGTAGCAGCGCCCCTCGCGCAAATCCGCGGGAAGATCCCTCAGGATGTTAATGAACTGCAACCCCTTGCCGAAGCGTATGCCTTCGGCCACAAGGAGATCTTCGTTGAGTGAGGCGCGCGGAAACAGATGGGCGCGGCAGGTTCGGGTCCAGAACTCCCCGACGGAGCCGGCCACGCGGTAGGCGTAGTCGTCCAACTCGGCATCGGTCTCCAACGCGGAGATCCCGGTCTTTGCTGGCGACGCGAAGCGGAGCAGATCGCACTGTTGCCCGGAAAGGATCGTCCGAAGTACGGTCCCGAGTCTGGACCTGTCCTCCTCGGGAAGGTCGCGCATGATCCGGAGGATCGCCGGGATGGATTGGAGCAGGAGTTTCTCCGCCGCGGAGCACTGTCCCGCGCACACGCCGAGGTGTGCATCGGCCAATTGCGCAATGGGCGCCGCGTCGGTCTCCTTCCCCTCGGTCGAGTGATGGACGGCGACAGAGAGTTGACGGAGTGCGGCGCTGCGGTGTTCCACCGGGACGAGCCGGGTGTCGGCAATTGTGTCGCCGGCGCGGGCCAGCAGGTACCCGAGACCGATCTGGGGCCGCACCGCTGACGGGAGCACCCGCAGGGTCAGATAGAACGATCGGGAGACCCTCCGAAGTACCTCATCCAAAGCGTCGGGCAGGCGTCGCACGGTCATCGCCTTTGTGATGGGAACATCAATGTATATTAATGCCGTTTCGGGCCCGCGTATACCAACCATTACCTCATCGAAGGCTGCGCCGTTTGCGCCTGCATGATGCGAAGATCGCAAGCGTCCCGACCAGTGTCTTCAATGGCGCTTGCCCGGCGGGGCATCCCGTTTCGCGATCATTTCCGCTTGCAGGGCCCAAACGATAGCTCATATGATACGGGCTGATCGGCAAATAAGTATCCGGGGATCGGCATTTTCGACCACAAGCGTGATGCCCCGGGGCCGTCCCGCTCCCGAGGAGTTTCCGCCGTTCGGGAGCTCGGCAACACAGCGCGGCCGGAGCAGGTGCAGCGCCGGCAGCCTCGTTTTCGGAAGCTCCGTTCTCAGGGTGTTTCTGCTGGAGAAAGGCTTGGCCGACCAGGTTAAAGAAGAGCTTTCCCTGTCCGACCGCGACCGGCTCCTCGGTGTCGCCCGGCGCGCGCTGGCTGCGTTCAGCGGCCTGCAGAAGGCCGACGGCGAGTGGTGCGGCGAATTGCAGGGGGACTCCATCCTGGAAAGCGAATACATCCTGATGAAGTTCATCCTTGGGCAGGAACGGCAGCCGATGGCGCCTGCCCGGGACGGCACCGTGGCCGATGGCTGGGAGACTCTGCTCAAGCTTGCGGCCTACCTGCGCGCCCAGCAGCGGGACGACGGCGGCTGGGGCCTTTATCCCGGGTCGGCTGTCGATGTGAGCGGCACCGTAAAAGCGTATTTCGCCCTCAAGCTGCTCGGCGATGACCCGGGCGCGCCCCACATGGTTGCCGCCCGGGATGCCGTAGTGAGGCATGGCGGGGCGGAAAACTGCAACAGCTTCACGAAGTTTTACCTTGCCTGCCTGGGCCAGGTGTCGTGGAACGCGGTGCCGGCGATGCCGCCGGAACTGGTGTTTCTGCCCCGCTGGTTCTACTTCCACATGAACAAGGTGAGCGCGTGGACGCGCACTATGCTGCTGCCGCTGTCCCTCGTCGTAACCCTCCGGCCGATGCGCGCCTTGATGACGGGCCTGGGAATTGACGAACTGTTCGTCGACCCGCGCTTGCGCCACAAGCTGAGCAACCGCACCAAGGCCCCGGCGGGCTGGGCGGCGTTCTTTTTTACCATGGACGCGATTATGAAAGCCGCGCAGCTGCTGGGCGGCACACCGGTGCGGCGAGTTGCCGTGCGGCGCGCGACCGAGTGGATCGTCCGACGGGCAGGGCAGGACGGGACCAGCTGTACGGACGGGCTCGGCGCGATTTTCCCTCCGATGGTCTATCTGCAGATCGCATTGAAGGCGCTTGGCTACGGCAGGGAACACCCCGTGATCCGCCGTGCCGAACGCGAACTGGACAGCTTCATGATCGAAGAGGACGGCAGGGTCCGGCTTCAGCCCTGCTTTAGTCCGGTCTGGGACACGGGGATTGCGCTGTACGCCCTCACGGACTGTGGCATGACCTGCGCACAGGAACCGGCCAGGCGCGCCTCGGAGTGGCTTCTCACGAAAGAATGCCGCCACCTCGGCGATTGGGCCGCCAACGTCGCCTCCGACGTCGAGCCGGCCGGCTGGTATTTCGAATACCACAATGCCTGGTACCCGGACTGCGACGACACGGCGATGGTCTCGATGGCGCTCAAGCGCGCCGGCAGCAGCGCAGGTCTGGCCGCCGCAGACCGGGGCGTCCGGTGGCTCCTTGCGCTGCAGAACGAGGATGGCGGCTGGGCCGCGTTCGACAAGACCACGCATCGGCGGATCCTCGAGTACATACCCTTCGCTGACCACAACGCCATGCAGGACCCGTCATGCGCCGACATCACGGGGCGCGTCCTGGAATGCCTGAGCTGGCATGGCTTTGACCACGGCGACCCCGCGGTGCGCCGGGGGGTCGAGTATGTGAAAGCCCACCAGGCCCCGGAGGGTTGCTGGTCCGGCCGCTGGGGAGTGAACTACATCTACGGAACCTGGCAGGCCGTCGTCGGCCCGATCCGCTGCGGAGAAGACCCCAGACAGCGATGGATCCAGCGTGCGGGCGCCTGGATCAAGTCGGTCCAGAAACCGGACGGCTCCTTCGGCGAATCGGCCGACAGCTATCTTGACCCTTCGCTCAAGGGTCGGGGTCCGTCCACGGCGTCGCAGACGGCCTGGGCCGCCATGGTGCTGCAGGAAATCTATGGTCGCAACGACCCCGATCTGCTGAGGGCCCTGGATTGGCTCGCTCGCACCCAACTCTCACCCGAACAGGCGGCCGACCGGCGCGTCAATTCGGATGGCGACCCCGCGGGATCCTGGGTGGAGCCCTGGTTTACCGGGACGGGCTTTCCCCGTGTGTTCTACCTGCGCTACCACCTCTATCGGCTGTACTTTCCTCTGATGGCTCTCGGGCGTTTCCTGGCGGCTCACGGGGTCTCCGTGGTTTCGGGCGGGGCCGAAGCCCCTCAGCCACACGCGACCGAGCGGAACTGCTGTTTCCCGGGCTGACACCCCGGTATGTCATTCGGGGCCGACGGGGCCACGGCGGCTCGACGCCCGGAATTTGCGCGCTCGGTGGGCTTATCGATTGCCGCAGGGCGCAGCCCGCCAGGGACCGGGCCGTTCCCGCCCACACCTCAGAAGATTTTTGGCCACAGCGCGTCCACCCGGGCGATTGTCTCCGGGTGCGGCGCCACAAGGGGCGGGTACCAGGGCTTGACCCGGCAGTCGAACACCAGCGGTGCGGTGAATTGAACGTGATAGCGCCGGACGGTGGCCGACCGCGAGTGGAGGTCCGCCGCCGGTTCAAAACGAGTGAAAATCGTCCACAGGAATGAGGCGTCGTCGCGCACCGCGTCCTCGGCGTCGTCGACGAGGCAGACCAGGCGGAACGGCTGCACGCCCGGCTCCTCGAGGAGCTGCGCGACGGCGTCGTCGCCCTCGCGCCACGCCGGTCCCGAAACCACCAGCACGCCCGGGGCATACACCGCCTGGCTGCGGAACCGGGGGTTCCGGAGAGCCTCCCTGGGCTCCGCTGCCAGCGCGTAGCGGGCTTCTCCGAGCCCGAGGAGCACCGCCTTGCTCCCCTCGTTCAGCGTCCTGCTGCTGTAGTCGAGAGTGTCCTGCGAGACATTCGAAAAAACGAACAGGTCGGTCGCGAAGTCCGCGCGTGCGAGAACATGCACCAGGACCTTCCGGAACTCCCGCAGGTCGACGACCGCGTCGGTGGCGATCAGGACCTTGGTCAGCGAGAGCTGCCCCTCCCCGAGGATCCGCAGGGCGGCCATGAACGCTTCCTTCCGGTAACGCTCCCGTACCACAGCGGCGGCGAGCGGGTGCACGCCGGCGTCGTCGTATGCCCACACCTTCAGGACGCCGTTCAGCACGAGCGGGAAAACCGGCGCGAAGAGGTCCTGCAGGTACTCCCCGATGTAGTGGTCTTCCTGCCGCGGCCGCCCGACGACGGTGGCAGGGAAGATGGCGTTCTTCCGGTAGCACATCTTCTCTACCTCGAAGACCGGGTATTCGTGCGCGAGGGAGTAGTACCCGTAATGGTCTCCGAACGGACCTTCCAGCCGGCGCACGCCGGGTGGGATCCGGCCGATCAGGGCGAAGTCCGACTCAGCGACCACCGGGAGCGGGCTGATTTTCGGATCGCGCACCACGTGCAGTTGCCCGCCCTGCAGCAATGAGGCGAGCGTGAGTTCGGGTACATTTTCGGGGAGCGGTGCGATCGCCGACAGGATCAACGCCGGCGGGCCGCCCAGAAGCAAGTTGGCGGGGAGGGCGTGCCCGGTTTGCTCGGCGGCGTGATAGTGAAAACCGCCCCCGCGATGGATCTGGAAGTGCATCCCGAGCGTTCGATCATCGTAAATCTGGTTGCGGTACATGCCCAGGTTGCCCTTGCCCGTCAACGGGTGCTCCGTGTACACGAGCGGGAGCGTCAGAAAGGGGCCTCCGTCGTCGGGCCAGCTCTTTACCTGAGGCAAGTCCTGGAGTCGCGGGGGCTGGACAATGTTGTCCAGGACAGGGCCGGTCCGGCACTTGCGAGGAGCTAAGCGTAGGGCGGTTTTGGCGAGGTCGCGGAACTGGAACAGATCCGTGAGCCGGGCGGGCACAAGCCGCTCCGCGGCCTGCGCCAGACGCCGGATGAACCTTGCCGGGTCTTCTCCGAAGGCAATCTCGATCCGGCGCCGTGTCCCGAACATATTCGTGACGACGGGGAAACGCGTGCCCCGGACACGGGTAAACAACAGCGCCGGACCTTGCCCGGCGACGACTCGTCGTTGGATCTCGGCCAGCTCGAGGCAAGGATCAACCTCTTCCTCGATAATGTGCAGTTCCTTCTCGCTCAGGAGCGTGTCGAGGTAACTCCTCAGAGTGGGATGCTTCATGGCAGTCTCCCGTTCATCGGCGGAGTGCTAAGGCTCGCCGGAACTCCATGCGCACCTTCCGACGTAGGACCTACGGTTCCCGGCGGCCCGCTGCCCGACCCGGATTCAGCCCCCGAAGTCATTCTGGTTTTCGAAGCAGATCCGCAGCTTTCTGGTCGACCATCCAGGTGAGACGTCCGCTGGCCGGGCGGATGCGCGCCGCCGGGAGATCGCGGTCGGCTCCCGGCACGACACTCCGCAGCGCCTGTGCTTTTGCGCGCCCGGCAACGATGAACAGGACTTGCCGGGCTGCGTTCAGCAACAGCGGGGTCATGCTGATACGCTGGGATTTCAGCGCCGGGGCGTACACAGGGACGACGAGCCGCCGTTCATCCCACGTCGCGCCGGGGAAGAGGGAGGCGGTGTGGCCGTCGGTGCCCATCCCGAGGAGGACGAGGTCGAAGGACGGGACGACGGCTCCGGGAAACACGGCCAGGATTTCTGCCTCGTAGCGCCGGGCGGCATCATCGGCTTCGGGCAACTCGGCCGGGATCCTGTGCACATGCCGTTCCTGGACGGGCACGCGGGACAGGAGGGCCTCGGCGGCCATCCGGAAGTTGCTCTCCGCGTCCTGCGGGCCCACACAGCGCTCGTCTCCCCAGAAGAAATGCACCCTGGGCCAATCGATTTGGTCGCGCAGCGGGCGATCCGCCAGCCGCCCGTATACGGGCCCCGGCGTCTTGCCGCCGGTCAGGACGAGAGATACGCTCTCCTGGCGCTGCAGAAGCGATGCCAGGGCGGCCGTTATGGTGCGGGCGGCTGCGTCAAACAGCGCCGCCACGTCCGGGAAGATCAGCAATTCGGGCCCATCGGCAGTCATCGGCGAAACCGTTTTTCGAGCTCGAGAGCCTCGGCGAGCGCGGCGCGAAACCCGGCATCCTCGCCGGTGAGCGCGAGCTCGCCTGCCAGCAGTTCGGCCTCGTCCATCGACTTTTGGGGAACGGAGTGCGCAAAGACGGGGCCTTGACCCGAAGCGGTGGCTTTCAGGACAGACGACCCCGTGTCCCGGACGACCGAGAAGGTATTCCCGCTGCGCGTCCGGAGCGTCAGCGAACTGATGCCCGGCGACTCGTCCGAGACCGTGGGCTGGCCCGTGAACCGCACCGCCACCTCACCCGAAGGGCTCTCCCAGCGCGAGACCCACTCGTCGGAAAAGCGCTCGGCGAAAACCGCGCGCCAGTTCAACCGCGAGGCGAGCCAGCCGGTGAGCAGCAGGGTGCGGGTCGGTAAGTTGCCGGGTGCGCCGAGCGCCCTGGAGATATCGACCTCGGAGATCCGGTGCACGTCGTCGCGGAAAGCGGGGTTGTCGAAAAACTGGGTTACGAGGTCCCGCCAGGCCGTGAGACGCGACCAGTTCAGGTCGCGCACCGGGATCGCGCCCGGCGAGTCGGTCAGGGTCTCGAGGATTCGCTGCCGATTGCCCGGGTCGTCCTTCGATGTGTGCGAGTCCACGATGAGAAGGGTTGAAAAGCGGGCAATCCGCGCGACCCATCCCCAATCGGATTCCCTGAATGAGCGCCAGTAGAGATAGACCTGCAGGTCCGGGACGAGCAGCGACAGCAGCGTGTTGGGAAGGTCCCGGGCCGCGCTGTCCGGAGCCGCGATAGTGATCACCTCCGAACAGATCTGCGGGCCGCCGACAATGGGGAGGGAGCACTGCGCGCTGATCCATGCATCCATGCGGGGTTCCCCGGCGGCCGGGCCGTCAGGCGGTTCGCGGTATGCGACCAAACAGCGTGCCGGGTGCGTTTCGGAGACTTCCGCCAGCACGGGGAGGAGGGCCGAGGCCTGGGCGCGGCTCTCCGCGATCACGACGAGGTTACACGAGCAGGCCCGGATCACGGCCCCTTCACCCGCGGATTTCGAGGCTGATTTCCAGAGCCCGGCGAGTTCGCGTTCGATCGACGCGACATCGACCGGGACCGGCGTTCCCAGGTTGTTTCCAGGTTCGCTCATCGGGTGGGCAACCTCATATCAGCCGCCAGTGCTTCCGATCCTTCAGCAGGAGTTCGTCGGCCTCGACGGGGCCCCAGGAGCCCGACGCGTAGGTCGGGAGGGGCGCCCCGTCGGCTGCCCACCCCTCCATGAACGGCATGACGATCCGCCACGCGGCCTCGACGGAATCGGCGCGATCGAACAGGGTGGGATCCCCCAGCATACAGTCAAGCAGAAGGCGCTCGTAGGCGCTGGCCAGGTGCAGGCCGAACGTGGTGCCGTAACGGAAATCCATGTTGACGGGGCGTACCGACATCGCCTGTCCCGGCAGCTTTGCGTTGAACTTCAGCGTGATCCCTTCGCCCGGCTGTATGCGCAGCGCCAGGACGTTGGCGTCGGCACGCTCCGCGCCGGCCTCCGCGAAAATCAGGTGCGGCGTGCAGCGGAACGTGATGGCGATTTCCGTGACCCGCTTGGAGAGGTTCTTCCCGGTGCGCAGGTAGAAGGGCACACCGGCCCAGCGCCAGTTGTCGATGACAAACCGGATCGCTGCGAATGTCTCGGTACGGGATGTGGGGAGGACATCCTTTTCGTCGAGATAACCGGGGACCGGCTTGCCGCCGATAAACCCGGGGCCATATTGCGCCCGCACGGAGTCGGCGCGCGCCTCGGCAGGCGTAAATGGCCGGATCGATCGGAGGACTTTCGCTTTTTCGTCGCGGACCGAGTTCGGGGCGAAATCCGGAGGCGGCTCCATCGCCACAAGGGTCAGGAGTTGCATCATGTGGTTCTGGATCATGTCACGCAGCGCGCCGGCCTGCTCGTAATACCCCCCTCTGGTGCCCACTCCGATGTCCTCGGCCGCCGTTATCTGCACGTTGTCCACGTACTGCCGGTTCCACAACGGTTCGAAGATTCCGTTTGCGAACCGGAACACCATGAGGTTCTGTACCGTTTCCTTCCCCAGGTAATGGTCGATGCGGTAAACCTGGTCTTCGGAGAAAACGGCACTGACCTCCTGGTTGAGCTGCCGGGCGGACTCGAGGTCGCGCCCGAACGGTTTTTCGATAATGATCCTGACCGACCCGGCGCCGTCGGCGCGTTCCCGGGCAAGCCCGGAGTTCCCGAGATTGCCGATAATGCCCGCGTAGTCCGACGGGGCCGTGGCCAAGTAGAAGATGCGGTTGACCCCGGTGCCCCGCGTACGGTCGAATTCGGCCAGCGCTTCCTTGATTTTAGGGTAGGTCCCCGGGTCTGTGTAGTTGGCGGAGATGTAGCGGATGCCTTCGGCAAATGGCTTCCACGTTTCCGGGTCGGATCGCCCCTCTTCGCTGCTGCGGTCCACCCACTCCCGCAGGACTTCACGGTAGGCCTCGTCGCTCAGCTCCGAGCGCGCCAGCGCGAGCACGGTGAAGCCGCCTGGGATGAGGCGTTTGCGCGAAAGGCTGTACAGCGCCGGGACGAGCTTGCGACGGGTCAGATCGCCGGACCCGCCGAAGATCACCATCGTGCAGGGGTCCGCGCTGCGACTCATGCGGCGTCCGTGCCGGAGCGGGTTGGAATCTGCCGCCACCGCGGCAGCGGAGCGGTTGTCTGTCATTCAGCGAATCCCCCAAAGGTGTTCCGCTGCGAAATGGTCACGCCTTGTTAACCCGCTCCAGAACCCTGTCCGCGACACTCTCGGGGGTGAAGCCGAATTCGCGCATGAGGGCTTCGTAAGGAGCCGAGGCGCCGAAACGATCCAGGCTCACGATCAGGCCATTCTCGCCTACCCAGCGTTCCCAACCGAACGAGACCGCCGCCTCGACCGACACTCTCAGGCGTGCCGTTCTGGGAATGACGGATTCCCGGTAGGGTCGGGGCTGGGCGGCGAACAGTTCCCAACTCGGCAGGCTCACCACGCGCGTGGGGACCGCCCGATTCTGAAGCAGCTCCTGGGCCCCGAGCGCCACGGAGACCTCGGAGCCCGTGGCGATCATCACCACTTCCGGCGCCCCCGATTGCGCTTCGGACAGGACGTATCCGCCCCGGTGAAGCCCGTCCGCGTGGGCATAGCGGTTCCGGTCAATGATGGGAACCTTCTGGCGCGTCAGGGCGAGCGCTACCGGGCCGGACGTATGGCGCAAGGCGGCGCGCCAGGCCTCGGCGGTTTCGGCGGCATCGCAGGGCCGGATGAAAACCAGGCCGGGAATCGCCCTCAGGGCCGCGAAGTGCTCGACGGGCTGGTGGGTCGGGCCGTCTTCGCCCAGCCCGATGCTGTCGTGCGTCCAGACGTAGATGACGGGCGCCTTCATCAGCGCCGCGAGCCGGACACTGGGCCGCATGTAATCCGAGAACACGAGGAAGGTCGCACCGTAGGGACGCAGCATGCCGTTGAGCGCTATCCCGTTCAGAACCGCCCCCATCGCATGTTCCCGGACACCGAAGTGGAAGTTGCGCCCCTGGTAGCTTTCGGCCGAGAAATCGCCGAAGGTTTTGACATACGTGTTGGTCGAGGGGGACAGATCGGCGGAGCCGCCGAGCAGCCCGGGAGCATGCGGGAACAGGGCCGTCAGCACCTTGCCCGACGCCTCTCGCGTAGCCATCGCCTTGGTCTCGCCTGCGAAGGTGGGTACGTGCGCCTCCCAGTCCGGCCTCAACGCGCCCGCGCTCAACGCCTGCCACTCCACGAAGCGGTCGTGGGCCTGAGCGGCGAACTTCTCGAGCATCCGGCTCCAGTCGGACTCGAGGCGCCTGCCCCTGTCGACGGCACGGCGAAAGACGGTGAGGGCCTCGGCCGGGACAAAGAAGGACTCGCCGGCCGGCCACCCGAGATTCTGCTTGGTGAGGCGGACCTCTTCTTCGCCCAGAGGGGACCCGTGCGCCTCGGCGGTGTCCTGTTTGTTGGGGCTGCCGTAGCCGATGTGGGTTCGGACATTGATGAGCGAGGGACGGTCCGTGACGGCCTGCGCGTTTCGAATCGCGCCCTCGATGGCCTCGAGATCATACCCGCCGATTTCCTGGACGTGCCAGCCGTAGGCTTCAAACCGGGCGCTCACGTTCTCGGTGAAGGCCAGGGCCGTGCTCCCCTCGATCGTGATGCGGTTGTTGTCGTAAAAGTAGATGATGTTGCCCAGCCGCAGGTGTCCGGCAAGGGAAGCCGCTTCCGAAGCCACTCCTTCCATCAGGTCTCCGTCCGACACGATGGCGTACACGAAGTGATCGATGACAGGGCACTCCGGCGTGTTCACCCGGGCGGCCAGGTGGCGCGCCGCGATCGCCATCCCCACCCCGTTCCCGAAGCCCTGTCCCAGCGGCCCCGTGGTGGCTTCCACTCCCGGGATCTCGCCGTATTCCGGGTGCCCCGGCGTTTTGCTTCCCCACTGGCGGAATCGCTTCAACTCTTCCAGCGGGAGGTCATAGCCTGTCAGGTAGAGCAGCGCGTACAGCAGCATCGAGCCATGCCCCGCTGAGAGGATGAAGCGGTCGCGGTTGGGCCAACCCGGGTTGTGCGGGTTGTGCCGCATAACCCGCGTCCAGAGGACGTAGGCAACCGCGGCCATGCCCATCGGCATGCCGGGGTGCCCGGATTTTGCCTTCTGAACCGCATCCATGCACAAAGTGCGGATCGTGTTGATGCAGAGTTCATCTATGCTCACCTGGGTAGCCATGAGTTCGCCTCGCAGGAACGGGAGCCGAAAGAGCCCGGACACACCGAACTAAAACCCTATCGTAAGCGCGACACGATGTAAACCCCGGGGAGGAAATACGGGCGCCGGTCAGTCTCGGCCCCGTGTTTCGCGCCGATCTGGGGTTTGGGTTTTGCGGCGGCCTTGAAGTATCATGACGCGTTTCCGCCTGGCGTCTTTCTGGAACCGAAGAACGGGAGGGGTTATGCAATACAAGATCGGGGTTGTCGGGTTGGGGGTGATGGGGCACAACCTGGCGCTCAACATGGAACGGAACGGTTACCCGGTGGTTGGGTATGACGTGGACCCGGTCAAGACGGACGCATTTCTGAAGGGACCGGCGTCCGGGAAGAGCATCGCGGGCGTGGCATCGCCGCAGGCGCTGATGGAAGCGCTGGAAAAGCCGAGGCGCATCCTGATCATGGTGCCGGCGGGCGCCGCAGTCGACAGCGCGATCGCACACCTCAAGCCGCACCTCGAGCCCGGCGACATCCTGATGGACGGCGGCAACTCACTTTTCACGGACACGGACCGCCGCAGCAAGGCCCTGGAAGCCGAGGGGTTCAACTATCTGGGGACGGGGGTGTCCGGCGGCGAGGAAGGCGCGCTCTGGGGGCCCGCAATCATGCCCGGCGGACAGCGCGACGCCTATGATGCGACAGCCCCCATCCTGCAGGCCATCGCCGCCAAAGCCGACGACGGGCAGCCCTGTGTGGAGTACATGGGGCCGCGGGGCGCCGGCCATTACGTCAAGATGGTGCACAACGGCATCGAGTACGGTGACATGCAGCTGATCGCGGAAACCTACGACCTGCTTCATCGCGGCCTCGGACTCGGGGCGGATGAACTGGCGCGCGTTTTCGCCGAATGGAACGTCGGGGTGCTCAGGTCGTACCTCATCGAGATCACGGGGAAAATCTTCGGGAAGAGCGACCCTGAAACCGGAAAGCCGCTGGTGGATGTCATCCTGGACGAGGCGCAGCAGAAGGGAACCGGAAAGTGGGCGAGCCAGAATGCCCTGGACGTCGGCGCGCCGATCCCGACCATCAACGCGGCTGTCGAAAGCCGCATCATATCCGCCCTCAAACCTCAGCGCGTGCAGGCCGGCAAGATCCTGCGCGGGCCGGTTCCCGTTTACTCAGGGCCCCGCGAGAAACTGATCGCGGCCGCGCGCGACGCCCTGTATGCGAGCAAGATCACCTCCTACGCCCAGGGGATGGGCCTGCTCCGGATTGCATCGGACGAATACAAGTACGACCTGCAACCCGGCCGGATAGCCCAAATATGGCGCGCCGGCTGCATTATCCGGGCGACCTTACTGGGCGACATCATGGCGGCCTACGACCGCAACCCGCGGCTGGTAAACCTCATGCTCGACGAGGCGTTCCGCGACGCCATCGAAAGCAGGCAGGAGGCGTGGCGCCTCGTAGTCACGACCGCGGTGTCCATGGGGATACCGGTGCTGGCCATGGGTGCCTCGCTGGCGTATTTCGATGCGTATCGCAGCGAGCGGCTGCCCGCCAACCTCACCCAGGCGCAACGCGACTATTTCGGGGCCCACACCTATCGGCGGGTGGACAAAGAGGGAAGCTACCACACCGAGTGGGTGTGATGAAAGACGGAAGCCTCAACTGCGGAAGCCGGAAGCCGGAAGCCGGAAGAAGGAAGCCCTAAGCCGGGAGCTGCACCCGGGGGCCGCGTCGAGCCCTTCCGGCTTCCGCAGTTGAGGCTTCCGGCTTCTGCAGTTGAGGCTTCCGGCTTCTGCAGTTGAGGCTTCCGGCTTCCTGCAGTTGAGGCTTCCGGCTTCCGCAGTTGAGGCTTCCGGCTTCTGCAGTTGAGGCTTCCGGCTTCCGCAGTTGAGGCTTCCGGCTTCTGCAGTTGAGGCTTCCGGCTTCCGCAGTTGAGGCTTCCGGCTTCTGCAGTTGAGGCTTCCGGCTTCTGCAGTTGAGGCTTCCGGCTTCCGCAGTTCATGCTTCCGTCTTCCGCGTTGCAGGTCTCTGAGCCTCTCCGATCCCGATTCTTCTCAGTATGTCTTCCATCAGGCACCACCGGGTCAGCGACGACTGAAACAGGTTTGCCCCCACGAACGCGGTGAACCAGAGCCAGTTCGGGTTCACCCATTTGGCCAGGGCCAGGCTAATCAGGATAAACGACCCTGCGATCAATCGGATCCACCTTTCCAAACTCATCTCCATTCCCCTTTCCGAACAGATTGAGCCATTACGATCGGCTCATCTCCCAACGGCGCTGCATAAAGAACAAGACCGGGACCGTCATGCGGCTCAACAACAACGACGCAACCTCACCGGCCATGAGCGAAATGGCGAGCCCCTGGAAGATTGGGTCGAACAGGATCACGGCCGAGCCGACCACGACCGCGGCGGCCGTCAGCATCATGGGCCGGAACCGGACGGCGCCCGCCTCGACGACCGCATGGTGGAGCGATTCGCCGGCCTGGAGCCTCAACTCGATGAAATCCACCAGGATGATGGAGTTGCGCACGACGATGCCGGCGCCGGCGATGAAACCGATCATCGAGGTGGCCGTGAAAAAGGCGCCGAATCCCCAATGTGCCGGCAAGATGCCGACCAGGGAGAACGGGATCGCGGCCATAATCACCAGCGGCGTCCTGAAACTCTGGAACCATGCTACCACCAGGATATAGATCAGGACCAGGACCGCCGCAAACGCCAGGCCAAGGTCGCGGAAAACCTCGTAGGTGATGTGCCACTCCCCGTCCCACTTCATCGCCAGTCGATCGCTGTTTTCCGGCTGACGGGCGGTGTAGGTTTCCATGGTGTACCCCTCCGGCAGTTTCATCGAGCGCAGCTCGCTGTCGAGCTTCAGGATGGGGTATACCGGGCTCTCCTCGTGCCCGGCGACGTCTGCGGTCACATAGACGACCGGCATGAGGTTCTTGTGGTAGATGCTGGGTTCGCGCACCGACTCTTCCCAGAGGCCGAGCTCGGACAGCGGGACCAGCCTGCCCGCCGCGGAAGCGATGCGCAGCTGGTTCAGATCCTCAATTCGCGTGCGTGCCTCCAGCGGAAGCTGCACGGTCACGGGCACGTCCTCAGACTCGCTCACGAGGTGAGCGAGCCCGGCAACCGTGCCCGAGACTCCGACCTGAACGGTTTGCTGAATTTCGGCCAGCGAGACGCCGGCGAGCGACGCTTTCAGGCGGTCCACATGGAAGCGCATCTCGCGCTGCGGGTCTTCGACGTACCAGTCGACGTCAACTATCCCGGGCGTTTTGTCGAGGGTGTCCCGCACGCTGCGGGCGAGTTCCACCTGCCTCGGGTAGTCCGGGCCATAGATTTCTGCGACGAGCGTTTGGAGCACGGGAGGACCGGGCGGCACCTCGGCCACCTTGATCCTCGCGCCGTGCCGCAGGGCGATCGGCTGCAGGAGGGTGCGGGTTCGCAGGGCGATCGCGTGGCTCTGGGCGGATCGTTCTCCCTTGGGCGTGAGGTTGACCTGGATGTCGGCGACGTTCGATCCGCGCCGGACGTAGTAGTGACGGACCAGCCCGTTGAAGTTGAACGGGGAGGCGGTCCCCACATAGGTCTGGTAATCGGTGACCTCCGGGACCTGCTGCAACTGCACGGCGAGTTCCCGGGTGACCGCGGCGGTCTTCTCCAGGCTCGTCCCCTCGGGCATGTCCACGATCACCTGGAATTCGCTCTTATTGTCGAACGGAAGCATCTTGACGACAACCCGCCGGAAATAGACCAGGCTCATCGACACCAGCAGCAGCACGGAGACCAACCCGAGGAACATCCACTGGTACCTGTCCTTGGAGAGCAGCCGCCCCATAAAGCGACGGTAGAGCCGCGTCGACCAGTCGTCCCTCCCCTCCTGCGCGGGGCGATGGTCTGCGGACCGGAGGAGACGCGCGGCGGCCCAGGGCGTCACGACAAAGGCGACCAGCAGCGAGAAAATCATCGCGGCGGAGGCGCCAATCGGGATCGGGCGCATGTACGGGCCCATCAGGCCGCGCACGGCGGACATGGGCAGGATTGCGGCGATGACGGTCAGGGTCGCGAGAATCGTGGGGTTGCCCACCTCGTCGACCGCCTCGACCGCCACGTCAGCGAAGCCGCGGCCGCGGTTTTCGGGAAGCCTCTGGTGCCGCACGATGTTCTCGACCACGACGATGGCGTCGTCGACGAGGATGCCGATCGAGAAAATCAGGGCGAACAGCGTGATCCGGTTCAGCGTGTACCCGTACAGCAGGAACACGATGAGCGTCAGGGCGAGTGTCACCGGGATGGCGACGGCCACGACACCTGCCTCGCGGAATCCGAGGATGAGCCAGATCAGCAGGGTAACCGAGAGGACGGCGATCATCATGTGGAGCAGCAGTTCGTTCGATTTCTCTGCCGCGGTTTCGCCGTAGTTCCGGGTCACGGTCATCTGGAGAGACGCCGGAAAGTAGCGGGCCCGAAACTCCTCCGCGCGCTGCTCGACCTGGCGCGCCAGGTCGACGGCGTTCTTCCCCTTGCGCTTGGCGACCGAGAGCGTCACGCCCGGGAAGAGGCCGGCGCCGGGCTTGGCCGCCCCGCCGACCACGGGATCCAGGGAGACGACGGGCGTCCCCTCTACCACCCCGGTGCCCGGTTCCGAGTCTATGCCCTTGGATCTGGCGGCCGGCCCCGGGGCAAAGAAGACGTAGTCCTTCGTTTCCTCCGGCCCATCCAGCACGCGCGCGACGTTGCGCAGGTAGACGGGCGCGCCGTCATGCACTCCGAGAACGAGGTTCTGGAGGTCTTCGGCGCTCCGGAGAAAACCGTTCAGGCGAATCGAAAAGACTTCGTTGCCATGGGTGATCTCGCCGGCATCGGTCTCGCGGTTTTCTGCCTGCAGCGCCCCGCGCACCTGTCCGGCGCCGATCCCGTAGGCCGCAAGTTGGGTCGCGTCCAGCTCCACCCTGAGCTGCCTGCGCTGGCCGCCAATGATCCCGGTGGCGGCGATGTCGGGTATCTTCTGGACCTCGTTGCGCAACTCCGCAGCCGCGCGCCTGATCTGGTAGCCGTCCAGCTCCTTGCTCCACAGGGTCAGGGCCAGGAACGGCACGTCGTCGATCGAGCGCGGCTTGATCAGGGGCGGCGACGCGCCGGGCGGGATCAGGTCGAAGTTTGCGAACATCTTCTGGTTGAGCCGGACGATGCTCTTCTCCTCGTCCTCGCCGACGAAGAACCGGACGATCGTCATGCTCGAACCCGGGCTCGCCGTGCTGTAGATGTACTCGACCCCCGGGATCTCCCACAGGAGCCGTTCCATCGGGCGGACGATACGGCTCTGCACTTCCTTCGGGGAAGCCCCGGGGTAGGAGACGAAAATATCGATCATCGGGACGACGATCTGCGGTTCCTCCTCCCGCGGGAGGAGGACAACGGCGGCCGCGCCGAGCGCGATCGAGGCGATCAGGATCAGAGGGGTCAGCTTCGAGTTGATAAACGCATGGGCCACACTGCCGGCTATTCCGGGTCTGCTCATGACCTGACCTCCAGGGAGGCTCCGTCAACCACCTCGACCCCGGGCCCGACGACCACCCTGTCGCCCGGTTCGATGCCGGAGAGAACCTCCACCCGCTCGTTGTCGTACGCGGCGGACCTGATCAAACGGAAGCGCGCCTTCGAGGCCCCGTCGATCACAAACAACCCGGTCAGCTGTCCCACCTCCCGCACCGAGGCGCGGGGCACCAGCAGGGCGTTGCGGCTACCCGAAGGTATGAGGATCCGGACAAAGTCGCCGGAAAGGCCGGCGAAGGCGGCGGGCAGATCGACCTTGAACCGGAGCGTGTGGGTTCCCGGCATCGTCACGGGGATCACTTCCACCACCTTCCCGGTGAACTTGTCCTGGTTGGCGTGCACGGCGACGTCCATTCCCCGGGTGAGGTGGCGCGACTCGATCGTGGGCAGATCGGCGACCGCCTGCGGGTTTGCCGCGGATTCGAGCACAAACAGCGGGGTGCCCGGGAAGATAACGGCGCCGGGGTCCACGGGCCGTTCCACGACCCGCCCCGCCGCCGGTGCCTTGACGACCGTCCAGCTGAGCGCCACGTCCGCGCGGCGCGACTGGGCGCCGGCCTGCGAGATCCGGGCTTCGATCTGCCGCACCCGGTCTTCGGCCGCAGCGGCCATCGTTTCGTGGGCGGCGACGTCGGCGGCGGCGGCGTCGCGGCGGGAACGCACCTCGTCCAGTTCTTGCGGCGACACCGAACGGGCCTCAAAGAGCTTCTGGAAGCGCGCGTATGTGCTCGCCGCGAGGTCGCGCCCGGCACGCGCCGCCTGCAGCGTGCTTTGCGAGGCCTGGGCCGACTTGCGCGCCTCTTCGAGGGCGGCCCGGGTTTCCTGGATCGAAGCCTCGCTGAACTCCTTCTGGCTTTGGGCATCGCGGGAATCGAGCGTCGCCAGCACCTGTCCCTCACGGACAAGATCTCCAGGGCGTGCCTGCAGAGCGCGGATGTAACCGTTGACCTGGGAGGCCAGGACAACGCGGTTGCGGGCCTGCACCGAGCCCGGAGCCTCGACCCACGAAGGCACGGCTTCATACCGGGCGGCGAAGACGTGGACCGCAACCGGCTTGGACGGGGCGGCCGGTTTCGGCGCCTCGTGGCAACCGGAGGCAAGGAGGGCCCCGGCGAGGGCGATGATGCCTATCGAAAATGGTATGCGCATGGCAGTCTACCTTCAAGGTTGCATGGCTTGGGATGTGGGACTGAGGAGGCCCGCTGCATACTCGAGCTGGGCGAAACTGAGCCGGTGGCGGTAGATCGATTCCGCGAACGCGGCGCGTGCGCCGGCGCGCGCACCCTCCGCGGAAAGCAGATCCGTCAGGGTGGCCAGACCGGCGTCGTAGCGGTTTTTGAGGATGCGCACGCTTTCCTGGGCTTGGGCTTCGGCCGCGCGGGTCACCTCGACCTGCTGCTCGGCGGACCTTAGCTGCACCACGGCCCGATGTACCTCCAGCGCCATGGCGGATTCCACCGCCCCGATCTGGCGCCGTTTCTGTTCCAAGCGCTGGCGTGCCGCCTGCAGCCGCGCCGCGTCGCTCCCCCCCGCGAACAGGTTCCAGCGCAGGCTGACCCCGGCCGACCAGTTCGTCCCCCCGGCGCTCCGTAGCGATGGGTTGTCGGCCTCCCAACCCGCGAAGGCGCCAATGGCGGGATAGAACTCCGCCTGCCTGGAGCCGGCCTCGAGTTCGGCCTGCCGAAGCTCAAGAAGCAGGCGCTGGTAGTCGGGCCTGCGCTGCCGCTGCCGGGCGATCAACTCCTCCTCGGCGGGCACCGGGAAGACCGCGGGCGCCAGGGCCGCGGTGTCGCCGGGTGTCGCGGCCAAGGGCTCCCCCATGAGCCGGTTCAGGGTGGCCCGCGCGATGTCCAGCTGGCCCCGGGCCTGAATCTCCTGTTGGCGCACGGACGCCAGGTGCGCTTCGCTCCGCAGGGCGTCGGCCTCCACGGCAAGGCCGGCGGACACGCGCTGCTTCGCCTGCGTGTTGATCGCTTGCGCGGAGTCCAGGGCCGTGCGTGCGGCGTCCCAGGCCTCGCGGGCCAGCGAAACCCCGAAGTAGGCGCCCAGGACCGAGAGCAGCATCTGTTGTACGTGGTCTTCATGGTCGCGTTCGGTCAGGCTCAACCCCAGGCCGGCCGCGTCCACCTTCTGCCGCGTCCGCCCGAAGTCCCAGATCGTCTGCTGGACCGTGAAGCGGGTCTGCAGGTTGTCGACCGGGTCGGGGCGGTTCAGGGAAGGGAGCGCGAAATTGGCGGCACCGAACCGGCGTTGCGTCAGGAGCGTCCCGAAGACGTACACGGGATTGTTTCCGCTCGTATAGGACTGCTCGAAATCGACCCTGGGGAGGAAGCCGGCACGGCTGGCGGCCAGCTCGAACCTGGCGGCTTCGCGGCCGGGTACGTCGACCGCCAGCTCGGGATTGTGCTCCAGAGCCCGGGCGGCGGCGGCCTGCAGCGTAAGCTGTTGCCCGAAGAGGGCCGAACCGGCACCGGCGGCGAGGCTGACGGCGGTCATGCAGAGAAGTGGGGCTAGCGGTAGTTTCATGGTGTCGCGCCTGGGAGACAGTTGGAAAATCGCTATCGGTTTGCCGGCATCAGAGCCAGCGCCAGTTTGCCGCCGGTCTTCAGCCGGCGAAACAGGATCGAGCGCATGATCGTGCACGCTTCGTGGATTTCGGGGTAGGCGAGACGGTAGGAGACCTGCCTGCCGTTGCGTCTCTGTTCGACAATCCCCGCGTTGATCAGGAGGTTCACGTGCTTCGAGAGGTTCGCCTTGGACGTGTCCAGCGCACCGATCAACTCCGCCGCGGCCATGTCGCGGCGATGGAGCCGCTCGACGATCTCCAGGCGGAGCGGGTGCGCCATCGCCTTGCAGATCTGGCACTGCAGCTCGAAGACCTTGCGCAGCGAGGCTTTGTTCGTAATCGGGTTTGGGGCCATGGATCCTTCCTGTCCTACATAGTTGCGAAATTGCGAAACTATTATACGATTGGCGCCGGCGGCCGTCAAGCGGATGGTTCGCTCAGTCGGAACCCGGCGGCAGGACGCGCCCCGCCGGCGGCTGGCCACCCAAGCGGGTGCTTCAGGGCGTTCGGGGCGTCCGCACCGTGAGCGACTTGCCCGGCTTCAGCGAAGCCGGCTGGCGCAGTTCGAGCACGCTCGGCCCCGGCCGGTAGGTGTGGTCGAGCATGAACAGGCGCTCGACGCTCCGGACCAGCGCCCGGGGGCGGGGGACCGGGGAGCCCGCCCTCGCGTGTCGGCTCGGGGAGGCATTCGACGCGCAGGGCCCCGATCTGCCCGGGCCTGGTCCCCGGCGGCAGCTCGACGGAGGATCGAACACAGCCGCTCCGTTCGATGCGCGCCTTCGGGTCGAGGTGGTCGGAGCTGAACCAGCGCTCGCTGTGGGTTAACTGCACCTCGAACCGCAGCTCCGTTCCGCGCTGCTCGGCGCAGAGTTCTACGTAGGCGTAATTGCGCAGGTCGGATACGGCCGCCGTCGCGGGATCGCCCGGCGACTCGATTTTGCCTTCACGCTCCATCTCGGCGGCCATCACGGCATAAAGCCACGGGAAACGTTCCATGACCGATTCCCTCGTGCTCCGGGCGAGATCCGCAAACACCGGCAGAGGGCGGACGCGCACGGTCTGGGCGGCGCCGGATGGGGCGTCGGAGAAGATGTTGTTCAGCGTGACGTCGTAGAGGTTCGGGTGCCACCCGTCATAGCGGCCGCGGAACGCGAGGGTTTCGTGGTCCCGCCCCTGGTAGCTGTCTTCACGGGCGTCGCCCGCACCCGCATGGGCGTAGCACCACTCGATGTCGCTGGTGCGCCCCCATCGGGCCATGAGCCTCTCGGTGTTGGTGCCCCCGTCCTCGTTGGTCATGATGAGGGTGTAGACGAGGCGCTCCCCGGGCGGGGCCTTCAGCCGTTCCCAGTACAGGGCCAGCGGCACGTCGCTGAACCGGCCGATAGTGTCGGCCCGCAGCCAGATGCTGGGGGCCCGCAGCACGGGTTCCAGCGCCGGGTCGTCCTGGCGCAACGGCTCCAGCCGGACGTCCCGCAACTCCGGCGCCTGCGCCAGGTCCGGGGTCCAGTCGCGCATCCAGTCCAGGCGGATCGCATGAAGCCCGGGAGCCACCGGCCCGACGATGAACTCGTAGCCGGCCCACTCCCCGTTTCCGGCCAGGAAGACGTGCTGCTCGTAGCGCTCGTCGATCGAGACGGTGAGCACGCCGCAGGCGCGGCGCGCGTCCTCCCATGAGGCCCCGGGGGTCCGGGCGCGCAGTTGAACGCGAAACTCGGCCGCATGCTCGCTGCCGGCGAGGGTTCCGGACCAGAGGGGGACCTGTGCCCCGGGTGCAGGCGCCCGGCATACCAGCGTCAGCGCGAGTTGGAGAAAGAGTCCGATAACGTGCATTTGCGCCTCGCCCACGGCGGGGCCGGCTCAACCGGCCGGGCCATGCCGCAAAACGGACGGTCCCCGCTCACAGGAGACCGCGGAGAAACGGGTGCGCATCACCGCTGAGCCGGAGAGGGAAAAGGCTCGTGCGAGTCCGTGCCCATCGGGATTCCGCGATCCGACGCCGACCCAGTGAAGGCCTGGTAATCCGGGAAGAGGACCTCGCGCGTGCTGTTGCGGAGGGCGGACTCGATCAGGCGCGGGACATCCAGTGCGGTTTCAGCCTGCTGCAACTGCTCGACCCTGCCCATCGTTTCCGGGTGACGCGGGACGAACATCGTGCAGCAGTCCTGGTCGGGCAGGATGCTGATGTCATAGGTGCCGATGGCGCGGGCGGTGTTCATGATCCCCTCTTTGTCGTCGCCGATCAGCGGTCGGAAGATCGGGAGGGTCGCAACGGACGACACGGCGCGCAGGTTCTCGAGCGTCTGGCTGGCAACCTGCCCCAGGTTGTCGCCCGTGACCAGGGCGGCGGCTTTTTCGCTGGAAGCGATCGCCTCCGCAATCCTCAGCATGAAGCGACGGTACAGCAGTACCCGCAGCGGTGGCGGCGCATAGGCCACGATCTCGCGCTGCACCTCGCCGAAAGGCACAAGATGAAGCCGCGCTTCGAGCTGGAAACGGGCCAGGACTTGCGCGATCCGGCGCACCTTGTCCTGCGATTCGACGGTGGTGTGCGGGAAGCTGTGGAAATGAACGAGCACGACCCGGCAGCCCCGGCGCATCAGCCGGTAAGCGGCCACCGGCGAGTCGATCCCCCCCGACAGGAGGCAGAGCACCTTGCCGCCCGTTCCCGTCGGGAGGCCTCCCCCAGCCTGAACCTTCTCGAAATAGAGGAAGGCGTGCTCGCCGACGATTTCCACCCAGCAGGTGAGTTCGGGGTTCAGGAGCCGCACCGCGGCGCCGGTCAGCTCCGCGACGAACCCGCCGAGTTCCTCGTTGATCCGCTGCGAATTCAGGGGGAAGTCTTTGGTGGCCCGCCGCGCGTCTATTTTAAAGGAGGCAAAAACCTTGCCGGCGAGCAGGCGCTGGAGCGCGTCCCGGATCTCGTTCATGACGGCCGGCACGTCCCACGCCACCGCGATATTGGCCACGCCGAAAACCCGGCTGAGCCGGGTGCGCAGCTCCTCGACGGGGGAGTGCGGCGTCAGCTGCACCATCATGCGGCCGCCGTACTTGCGCACGCCCCCGTGGGCCAGGCCGGCGAGCAGGCCTTCGACATGCCGCTGCAGCTTCATCTCGAACCAGCCGCGGTTCCCGCCCTTGAGGTTGATCTCGTGATAATGCAGCAGAATTGCCCTGTTCACACCCGCCCCGCTTCCATTCCCCTCGCAACTTTAGGGGCAAACGGGTCAAGCGGTCAAGCGGAAGCGGATCAGTTCCGGACCATGATCGGCACGGGCGCAGGGCGCCCCGGCCGGGAAGTGCGGCGGCTGAGTCCCGCAGACTGCGGGACTCAGACCCCTCAGGAACCGCCGGCGTAGCCTACCGTGACTCGTCCCTGGTCGACGATCAAGGGGACGGAGCGCCCTCCCCCGGAGTACTTCAGCATCAGGTCCATCTCGTGCGCACTGGCCTGCACGTCGTGGTATTCGAACGGGATGTTCTTGGCGGCAAAATCCTCACGGGCCGCCGTCGTGTACGGTCAGGTATCCTTGCCGAAGATCATCACTTTCTTTTGCATGTTGCCTCCGCCCTTTGAGTAACATGGACCCATGGATTCTTCCAGCGAATTTGAGCGGGGTGTCGGTCGAGTCACCCGCCGGGAATTCGGCGCACTGGCCCTCGTCGGGGGAATGCCCGTGCTGTCCCGGCAGGAGCGTGCGCCACGCCCCGCGGTACCGGTGGCCCTCGCCGGCGCCGCCGACCGTGGGAAGGCGGTCGCGGCCGCGCTGGGCCTGTTGGGCATGCCTGATTTCGGGGGAAAAGAAGTCTACCTCAAGGCCAGTTTCAACAGCCCCGATCCGTACCCTGCCACGACGCATCCGGAAATGCTCGCGTGCGTGGTCGAGGCGCTGCGGCGCGGCAACTGCGGCCGCATCACGGTCACCGAACGCAGCGGGATGGGCATGGCGGCGGAGGTGTGGAAGGACCTGGGCATCGTGGAACTCGCCCGTCGCCTGGATATCGCTCTGCTTCCGCTCGAGCAACTGGCCCCTGCCGACTGGCGCAGGGCCGAGCTTCCGGATTCCCACTGGACGAGGGGCGTCGAAGTGCCTGGCTTCCTGCGCGACGAGACCCCCGTGGTCCAGATCTGCGGCGCCAAGACGCACCGGTTCGGGGGAGTCTTCAGCGCCAGCCTGAAAAACTCGATCGGGCTGCTGGCCAAGTACAGCCACGAGGCGCAGCCTTACAACTACATGCAGGAACTGCACGCGTCGCCAGACCAGGGCCTCATGATCGCCGAGGCCAACCAGGTCTACTCCCCCGCATTGATCATCCTGGATGCCGCACAGGTATTCATCAATGGCGGTCCGGAGCGCGGCGACGTGGCTTCGCCTGGGATCGTGGCCGTGTCCCGCGACCGCGTTGCCATCGACGCCGTGGCGGTATCGATTCTGCGCATCCATGATGCCGGCGCCCCGATCCGCCGCACCGAGATCTTCGAGCACGAGCAGCTCAGGCGGGCGGCGGAGTTGAAGCTTGGCGCGGCGTCGGCAGAGGAGGTCACGCTGCTCGCCGCGGATGCGGCGAGCAGGCATGCGGCGCTGCAGATCCGGGCGGTCCTGAGCGGCGTCACGGAAGCGAAGAAGCCGTAACCCTGCGGCCCAGATAGGTCTAAAATAAACAGGTTCAGGCGATTTCCGAGTGTTCGCCGCGCGCACTTCTGGTAAGATAAGCGCCTTTTCTAATGTTCAAGAGCGATTACGACGGTATGGTACGTCTGCGAGGAGCATTTTTCCGTCGGAGGCAGAAAGAATGAAGAGGGACCTAGACTCCATTATCCTCACGCGCCAGGAACTGCGGATCATGAAGGTCGTGTGGGAACGCGGTTCCGCCACCGTCAAAGATGTCTGCGAGGTCATGTCGAAGCGCAAGCGCACCGCCTACACTACGATCCTGACCTTGATGGGGATACTGGAAGAGAAGGGTGCGCTGTCGCACGTGCGCTCGGGAAGGGCTTATTTATACAAGCCGCTGCTGAGCCGGAAACAGGCGGTGCGCAACCAGATCCACGACGTCATCACGAGGCTCTTTGACGGAAAGCCCGAGAATCTGATCGAGACCTTGCTCGACAGCGATTTCGGCGGAGCGGACGTCGAGGAGACCCTGCGGAGCCTCCTCGAGTCCCGGCGGCGTTGAAGTGCGGGTCCCTGCGGGAGCGCGTCAGGCAGTGGGTGCGTAGTATCCCTTCCTGTAGTTCAGCTTCAGCCCCTTTTCGGGCACTTTGATCTCGATTTTACGATAGCTGCCGTCTCGCTGCGTGTTGCCTGACAGATAGCCAATGTTGTACTGGCTGCGCAGTTCCTGGTTGATCTGCCGGAACGCGTCCTCGAGCTCTTCGACCTTGAACGGGAAGAAGGCGCGCCCCCCGGTTTCTTCGGCGAACTGCTTCATGATGCGGTCCCCGTTCTTGGTCGGGCCCACGCCGAAGAAGCCGCCGCGGTTGACGCTGATCGCAAAGATGGTCGCCTCCGCTTTCAGAGCCATTTCCATCGCCTGCTCGAAAGTCATTCTGCTGGACTGGTCCTCTCCATCGGAGAGGATGACCAGGGCCTTGCGTCCGACTTCGCGGATCAGCTTCTCGTCGCAGGACAAGTAGATGGCGTCGTACAGGGCCGTGCCCCCCGCGGCCCGCAGCGTCTTAATCTGTGCGGCCATCTTGTTCGGGTCGCTCGTGAAGTCCTGCACCAGGGTCACGCCCGAGTCGAATTCCACCAGCATGGCCCGATCCTTGTCGCGCAGCACGCTGTGGAAGAAGTTTGTCGCGGCATCCTGCTCGAACTTCAGTTTGGGGGAGACGCTCTGACTCGTGTCGATCAGCAGGGCCAGGGTCAGCGGAAGGTTGGTTTCCCGGCTGAAGTTCTTGATTTCCTGCCTCTGTTCGTCCTCCAGGACAGTGAAGTCCTCGCGCGTGAGATTGGTGACGAAGGAGTTCGTGTTCTTATCCCAGACCGAGCAGAAGACGTTGATGAGGTCGACGCTGACCCGGTAGGTCTGGTCGTCGATGCGCGGGGGGAGCTGCCTGGATTCCGCAGCTTTGTTCGGAGGGTTCTGCCCGGGCAGGGCCGGGTGCAGGACGACCAGCAGCATAAGGCCCGCCGTCAGGGAAAATCGCACGCTCGGTAGTCGCATTTCGTTTCCTGTTTTGTCTGGTGGTTGCGTGTTACGGGGAAATTATAGGGGCCTGCGCGAAACGCCGTCAAGGCGCGCCCGTGCTCACGCGCGCAGCCGCCTCAGCACCTCCTCCAATTCGGGTGGGAGCGGGGCGACGAAACTGAGCTCTGCGCCGGTACGCGGATGGCGGAATTCCAGGCGGTGCGCGTGCAGAAATATCCTCCCGGGCGGGTTGAAAAGGCCCCGGATCAGTTGCGGCAGGCTCCGGTCGCGGCCACGCCCATACAGAACATCGCCTGCGACCGGGTGCCCTATGCTCGCCATGTGAACGCGGATCTGGTGCGTCCTGCCCGTTTCGAGCCGGATACTCACCAGAGACAGGGTGCCATACGTTTCGAGCACCTCGTAGTGGGTGACGGCGCTCCGGGCGCGCCGCGCCCGGGTGGAGATCTTCTTCCGGTCCACCCGGTCCCGGCCCAGCGGCTTGTTTATCGTCCCCGCGGAGGGAGACGGCGCGCCGTGGACCAGTGCCAGGTATTGTTTGCGGACCTGGCGTTCCTTGAACTGACGGGCGAGCTCCCGGTGGCTGGCGGGGTCGCGCGCGACTACCAGGAGGCCGCTCGTCGGCTTGTCGATCCGGTGCACGATGCCCGGCCGCGCGGGATCCCCGGTGTCGAGCGGCCCGAGGCGGTGGAGCAGTGCGTTGACCAGGGTCCCGGACCGGACGCCGGCGCCCACGTGGCACACCATGCCGGCGGGTTTGTCGACCACGGCGATGCAGGCGTCCTGGTAGAGCACGGTGATGGGCAGGTCCTCGGCCACCGGTGCCGCCGCGCAGGGCTCCTCCTCCGCGGCTTCAAGCGTGATCCTGTCGCCCGGACGAACGAGGTAGCCGGATTTCTCGCGGTTTGCGTTGACGCGCACCTGACCGGCCCGGATCCAGCCCTGGATCCGGGAGCGGCTCTGGTCGGGCACGGCGCGGGCGAGGTACTGGTCGAGACGCGTCTTGGGGGTGGACGGCGGAACGGTCCAGCAACCGCTTGTGCCGGTCAAGTCTCGGCAACCTCCTGGCGCCGGCTCCGCAGGTAATAGAGAAGACCTGCGGACACCAGGACCGTCAACACGGCGATCAGCTGCGAAGTGGAGAGGAGGCCGTGGAACACGAATCCCCTCTCGTCGTCGCGGAAGAACTCGATCACGAACCTCAGCAGCGAGTATAAGAAAAGATACTCGAGTATGACTTGCCCGGTCAGATGCTTGCGCGAAAGCCTCCACACCAGGAACAGACACACGGCCACGCTCCCCGCCGCCTCGTACAATTGCGTCGGGTGTAGCGCCGTGTTCAGCGGCACGCCCACGTTGTCGTAGGCATACCGGTCCGTGAAGGTGATGCCCCAGGGCAGTTGTGTCGGTTTGCCGAAGCAGCAGCCCGCCGAGAGGCACCCGAGCCGGCCGATAGCCTGACCGAGCGCAATCCCGGGAGCCGCCAGGTCGGCCACGGTCCAGCCGGGCAGGTCTTTCGCCCGGAGATACCAGGCCGAGGCCGCCAGGGCGAGCAGCAGCCCGCCGTAGTACACCCCGCTCGAACGCAGCGTGGAAAGCGAAAAGATCTCGCGCGGGTTCTGGGAGTAGTAGCTGTAGTCGGACAGGAACAACAGGAGCTTTGCGCCGACCAGCGCGGAGAAGATAATGATCAGCCCCAGGTTCCAGATCGCATCCGGGTCGACTCCCTGCCGGCGCGCGTAGCGGCTGGTGAGCCAGATGCCCGCGATGAACGCCACCGCCAGCAGCAGGCCGTAGGTGTGGATGGTGATGGGTCCGATATCCAGGATCTTGGGATACATGATTGCCGCTATTCTTCCTCTTGCTTCCGATCCTTGTTGGCTTCCTCGATGATCTTCTGGGCGACGTGGGCCGGCACTTCGTCGTAGTGCGAAAATTCCATGTGGTAGGTGCCGCGCCCGCCCGTCACCGAGGTCAGGACCGGAGCGTAGCTGACCATTTCGGACATGGGGACCTGCGCCTTGATGATCTGCATGTCGCGCTTCATGTCCATCCCCTGCAACCGGCCGCGGCGGCTGGTCAGGTCGCCGGTCAGCGCGCCCGCGTACTCCTGCGGGGCGAAGATCTCGACGTTCATGATGGGTTCGAGCAGGACCGGGCGGGCCTCCTCCATGCCCTTCTTGAAGGCCATGCTGCCGGCGACCTTGAAGGCGAGTTCGGACGAGTCGACCGGGTGATAGCTTCCGTCGTAGAGGATCACCCTGAAATCGACCACCGGGTAGCCCGGCGAGATATCCCCTTGCCGCAGCGTCCACGATCCCTTTCTCCACCGCCGGGATGAAGTTGCGCGGGATGGACCCGCCGAAGATCTCATCGACGAATTCGAACTGCCCCCCGCGCGGCAGCGGTTCCATCTTGATTTTGCAGTCGCCGAACTGGCCGTGGCCGCCGGTCTGCTTCTTGTAGCGCCCCTGCACGTCCGCGTCGCCCCTTGATGGTCTCGCGATAAGGCACCTTGGGGGTCTTCAATATGACCTCGACGCCGTAGCGCCTGCGCAGCTTCGCGACCGTCACCTCGACGTGCAGCTGCCCGGAGCCGGAGAGCAGGAGCTGCTTCGTCTGGGCGTCGCGGGTGTATTTGATCGCCGCGTCCTCCTCGGTGATGCGGGCGAGGGCGTTGCTGATCTTGTCTTCGTCGCCCCGGCTCTTGGGCTCGATCGCGAACGTGATCGAGGGCTCCGGCACCTGTACGCCCGTGAACTGGATGGCGTGTGCGTTGTCGCTGAAGGTGTCCCCCGTCGTCGTCTCGCGCAGCTTGGTGAGGGCGAAGAAATCCCCGGCGTGCACCTCCCCCACCGGGACCATCGATTTGCCCTGGGCGACCTGTACGGGGCCGAACTTCTCGGTCTTGCCCTTGGTGAGGTTGTTGTAGGCCGTATCGGATCTCATCACGCCCGAGTAGAGCCGGACAAGGCTGATGCGGCCCGCAAACGGATCGGCGACCGTCTTGAAAACATACGCGGCGTAGGGCTCGATCGTTGCTGATCTTGCGCTCGACGGGTTCCTTGGTTTTCGGGTCGATCCCTTCCACCTTGCCGACGCGCGCCGGCGACGGGAGCAGGTCGACGATCGTGTCCAGCAGCTGGGCGACGCCGATGTTGAGCGATGAGCTCGCGCACAGCACCGGCACGATGCTGCGCCGGAGGATGCTTGTCTTGAGCCCCTCGACCAGTTCGTCCGTGGTCGAGGGTCCCTTCGGCGAAGAACTTCTCCATCAGGTCGTCGCTCGCTTCGGCAACCATCTCGATCAGCTTGTCGCGGCGGCTGGCGACTTCGTCGCTGAGGTCGGCCGGAATCTCGATCTCCTGGAACTTGCCCGACCCGTCGCGCTCGTAGCGGTAGGCCTTGTTCGTCAGGATGTTGACCAGACCCGATGAATTCGCGCTCCGCTCCGATGGGAATCTGGATCGGGATACCACCGAGCGGCCGAAAGCCTCCTCCAGGGAGCTCACAGCCCGCTCGAAACTCGCGTTGTCGCGGTCCATCTTGTTGATCCACGATCAGGCGGGGCAGGTTGAACTGGTCGGCGAACTCCCAGACCTTCTCGGTCTGGACCTCGACGCCCGCGACGGCATCGACGACGACCAGCGCCGCGTCGGTGGCCCTGAGGGCCAGCTCCGTCTCCGCGAGGAACGGCCGGTATCCCGGGGTGTCGAGGATATTGATCTTCGTCTTGTTCCACTCGCAGTAGGCGAGAGCGGCGCTGATGCTCACCTTGCGTTCGATTTCCTCGTCTTCCCAGTCGGTGACGGTATTGCCGTCTTCGACCCTCGCCAGCCGGTTGATGGCTCCGGAGGCGTACAGCATTGCCGATGTCAGTGAGGTCTTTCCCGATGCGCCATGTCCGACGACGCCGAGATTGCGAATGGCGTCACTCTCATAAACCCTCATAAAAGGACTCCTTTCACCGTGCGAAGCGCGAATGAGGTCAGAAAACCGTGATACTACCACAGCGGCCGGACCCTCGCAAACCACTTGGCTCAACGGGATACGCGGTAGGTCGGCCGGCGTTTTCGTACTATACTCGGCGCTGGACCGGATCGATCAAGTGGGGGTGACATGCGCGCTGGCACCGTGTTTCTGGCGTTGGTGTTTTTCCTGAGCGCAGCCTGCGCCGAGGCTCCGCGGGCCGAAATGGCGGCCTTCAGCGCCGAAAGGGCGATGCAGCACGTCCGGGCGCAGGTCGCCTTCGGGCCCCGGCCACCGGGTTCGGAAGCCCTGGAGAAGTGCCGCCAGTACCTCATCCGCGAGCTGCGGTCATACGGCTACCAGATCGAGCAGGACGCCTTCGACGCCGAATACCCCCTACGGAACCAGGCACATGGTCAACGTGATTGCCCGGAACGGTAAGGACGGCGGCAACCGGGACGTGGTGGTGCTGGCGAGTCATTACGACGGCAAACTCATGGAAGGCAAGAATTTCGTCGCGGCCAACGACGGCGGGAGCAGCACGGGGCTTCTGCTGGAACTGGCGCGCGTGCTCTACGGGCATGACGGCGGGGTCGATTACTGGTTCGTATTCCTCGATGGCGAAGAGGCCTTCATCGAATGGAGCACCTTCGACAGCACCTACGGCAGCCGCCACCTCGCGCAACGCTGGAAACGCGAGGGAATCGCAGCCAGGGTCAAGGCCCTGGTGCTGCTCGACATGATCGGCGACCGCGACCTGGACATCATGAAGGAAACGAACTCGACGCCCGTGGCTGATGGACTTGGTGTGGGAGGCGGCCGGGAAAGCGGGCCTGCGCAGCATCCTTTCGCGCTACCAGGGCGCCGTCGAGGACGACCACCTGCCGTTCCTGGATGTCGGCATCCCCAGCGTCGATATCATCGACCTCAATTACGGGCCGGACAACTCCTACCACCACACGGAGCAGGACACCCTCGACAAGGTCAGCGTCGACAGCCTGGACAAGACGGGAAAGCTCGTCCTGACGTTCCTGCCGATGCTCGAGCAGCACCTGAAGAAATAGCCCGCCGCAAAAGATCAAATCCGGCTCGCAACCCCCGGGGTACGCAGACTGGCGCCGACCTGCGCCCCGCTCCTCGATGTCCGTCGGCTGACGGCTGGAACCGGAGTCGAACCCGCCGGGGTCAAGCGGTTTCCGGCAGGGATTCCTTGAACTTGCAGGTTGTCGCAGAAGCGGATGGTCCCCGTTCGCTTGGTGGTCTTGATCAGGGTAAAGGCCGCCTCGCACTCCGGGCAGGGCTCCGGCAACGGTTTGTTCCAGAGCACGAAATCGCAATCCGGATACCTGGAGCAGCCGTAAAAGGTCTTGCCGCGTCGCGATCTTCGCTCGACGATGTCCCCGCCGCATCTTCGGGCAGGCACGCCGGTCGTTTTCAGCTTGATGTACTTGCAGTTCGGGTAATCGCTGCAGGCGGTGTATTCTCCGAAGCGGCCGTGCTTGATGGCAAGGTTCTTGCCGCAGGCGGGGCATTGTTCGTCGAGCGGCATCGTCCTTCTTGACCGTGACCGAATTCGGCCGATTTCACGATCTTCTTCGTGTTGCGGCATTCCGGATATCCGGAGCAGGCCATGAACTCGCCGAAACGGCCGCGCTTCAGCACCATGGGCCGGCCGCACTTTTCGCACTGCGTGTCTTCCAGATTCGTCGCCGGCGGCGTCTCCGTTCAGGCTGCAGACCTTGGGGATTTCGCGCGTGTTCTTGCAGTCCGGGTAGCCGGAGCAGGCCATGAACCGGCCGAATTTGCCCCACTTGATCACCATCTTGCTGCCGCACTTCTCGCAGACCTCGTCGGTGGGGATCTCCTCGCCCTTGACGTCGCGCATCTCCTTCTCGGCGACGGCGAGGCGGCTCGACAGGAGCGTCGTAGAACGTATTGCATCGAGTCGGTCCACTTCTCGCGTCCGGATTCGATGCGGTCGAGGTGGTCCTCCATGCGGGCGGTGTACTCGTAGTCGAAGAGCTCCTGGAAGCTCTCGACCAGCAGTTCCACGACCACCTCGCCGGTTTCCGTCGGAAGAAACTTGCCCTCCTGCTTCACCGCGTATTCGCGGTCCTGGATGGTGCTCAGGATGGTGGCGTAGGTGCTGGGGCGGCCGATGCCGCGGGCCTCCAGCGCCTTAACCAGGCTGGCTTCGTTGTAGCGCGGCGGCGGCTGGGTGAAGTGCTGGGTAGGCAGACAGCTCGCGCAGCTGCAAGACCTCGCCTTCGTTGAGTTCCGGCAGAACGCGCTTCCTGCTCTGTCTGCTCGCCAGCGGGAGCATCCTCGGCCCGGGCCTCCTCGTAGACGGTCAGGAACCCGTCGAACTTCATCACGGAGCCGGTCGCCTTGAACTCGACGCGTCCGGCATTGATCATGGACATCGGTCTGGTCGAAAAGCGCCGGATTCATCTGCGATGCGACGAACCGGTTCCAGATCAGGGTGTACAGCCTGCAGCAGATCCGGCTCCAGGAACTCCCTGCACGCTGTCCGGGCGTCCGCTCGACGGAAGTGGGCCGGATGGCCTCGTGCGCTTCCTGCGCCGTCTTCTTGGACTTGTAGTAGATCGGATGGTGCGGCAGGTACTGGGTCGCCGTACTGGCGCCGGATCAGCTCGCGCACCTCCTGCAGGGCCGTTTCGGAGACGCGCGTCGAATCCGTGCGCATGTAGGTGATCAGGCCGACCGAGCCCTCGCTGCCGATTTCGATGCCCTTCGTAGAGCCGCTGCGCGAGCATCATGGTCCGCTTGACGGGAAAATTCAGCTTGCGGGCGGCATCCTGCTGGAGCTTGCTGGTGATGAACGGCGGCACCGGATAGCGCTTCTTCTCGCGGCGGTGGATGCGTTCGACCGCGAAAACGGCGTCGCTGCAGTTCTTCGACGACGGCCTGTTCGCGGTCGCCCCGTCCGTGACGTTCCACTTCTCGCCGTCGATGGCGCGTCGCCTTGGCCGAGAATTCCGGCGGCGCCGCGGCCGGCCAGCTGCGCCCCAGGTTCCAGTACTCCTGCGACTGGAAGGCGCGGATCTCCTGCTCCCGCTCGACGATCATGCGCAGCGCGACGGTCTGCACCCGGCCGGCGGAGAGGCCGCGGCGCACCTTGTCCCAGAGCAGCGGGCTGATCTTGTAGCCGACCAGCCGGTCCAGGATCGCGGCGGGTCTGCTGGGCATCGACCTTGTGGGGGTTGATGCGGCCCCGGCTTCTTGAATGCCTCCTGGATGGCGTTCTTGGTGATCTCGTGGAACAGGACGCGGTAGATTTTGCGGGATTTTCCCCGGAGTTCCTCCGCCAGGTGCTGGCAGATCGCTTCGCCCTCCCGGTCAGGGTCAGCGGCCAGGTAGATGGCCTCTGTCCCCTTGGCGGCGGCGCGAAGCTCGCGCACCACCTTCTCCTTGCCCGGGATGATCGCGTAGTGCGGAGCGAAACTCGTTTTCGATGTCGACCCCCAGCTTGTTCTTGGGCAGGTCTTTGATGTGACCGACCGACGCTTTGACGGTGTAATTCCTGCCGAGATACTTGCCGATCGTTTTTGCCTTCGCCGGCGATTCGACAATTACGAGTGACTTAGCCATAGAAGGGCGCACACTATACCAAGCTTTCGGACAAATCCAAGACAAATCATTTAGTGGTTTAGACACCTTCAGATAAAGGTTCCCGGGCATTTGCCTGACCTTGCCTCGCATCTCGAGGGTGAGCAGCAGGTCGCTCAGCCGCGGGATTGCGACACCGCTCTTGCGGAAGAGTTTATCAAACTCGATGGCGCGATCCGGCTCGAGCAGGTTCAGCACCCGGGCTTCCTCCTCGGTCAGCAGATCCAGCTCGTCCTCCGGCGGCCGGCTTTGTCCCGCCTCTTCCTGCGCCAGGATCGCCGCCCGCAGTTCCGGCGGGAATTCCTCGACGACATCCCTCCAGGACTGCACCAGCTTGGCACCCTGCTTGATCAGGAAGTTCGGCCCGAAGCTCTGCGGGGAGGTGATGTTGCCGGGCACCGCGAACACCTCCCGATTCTGTTCCATCGCCAGCCGCGCCGTGATCAGCGACCCGCTGTACTCGCTGGCCTCGACGATCACCGT
Organism: uncultured Acidobacteriota bacterium; assembly: GCA_963773605.1. GTDB lineage: Bacteria > Acidobacteriota > UBA6911 > UBA6911 > UBA6911 > CAVZBT01. Next base: position 28,912 of record CAVZBT010000007.1, on the reverse strand, counting down.
GCCCAGCGCCATTCCGCTGATGATGCGGTTTCGCACGGGGAAATTCTGGGGCGACGGGGATGTTCCTGGGGGAAACTCCGACAGGAGCACGCCGTGATCGAGTATCTGGCCGCTGAGCCGCTGGTGTTCGCGCGGGTAGACGACATCGATGCCGCACCCGAGTACGGCGACGGTTTTTCCGCGGGCCTGGAGGCATCCCCGGTGGGCGGCGGCATCGATCCCCCGAGCCATCCCACTCGCAATGATGATACCGCGTGCCGCCAAATCGGCCGCGATCCCTTCGGCCATCTGGAGCCCGTAGCAGGTCGGTTTCCGGGTGCCGACCACCGCGAGACAGGGCAGGCAAAGGGTTTCCAGCTGACCCCGGGCATAGAGGATAAGCGGGGGGTCCGGGATTTCCCGCAGGAGCGCCGGATAACCCGGCCTGCCCAGCAGCAGCAGCGTGCAACCCTCGTGCCCGGCCCAATCGAAGATCTCCTCGGCCATGCCCCGGTACCGGCGGGCAGCTATCGCGTAGCACGATTCCGAGGCGACGCCGTGGGATTCCAGCGCCCGGGTGGTCCAGGAAAAAACTTCGGATACGCACGGGCACGCCCGCCATAACCGACCCTGGGTAACGCTCCCCACCCCAGGCACGAGCGTCAGTTCAATGGCGTGCCTGAGCAGATCATCTTCACTGCCTGCCATGCCGTCCTGCCTGGCCGCATCCTCATGCGGGCGATGACGCTACCCCTCCCAGGGGCCGAGGTCAGTATAAGGTTCAGGCCTCGGGTCGGCGCCTGGGCGCCGACCTTGCAACCGCGACAGCGGTGCCAAGGCACCGCACTCCAGACCTGCCGTAGTTATCGATTGGAGCGCGATTTGGAGTGCGGCGGCTCGACGCCGCTTTGGGGTCGGCGCCTAGGCGCCGACCTTGGGCTCACACCCGCCGGTTCAGTGCAACTGCGACAGCGGTGCCGAGGCACCGCACTCCAGACCTGCCATAGTTATCGATCGGAGCGCGATTTGGAGTGCGGCGGCTCGACGCCGCTTTGGGGTCGGCGCCTAGGCGCCGACCTTGGCTCACACCTGCCGGTTCAGTGCAACTGCGACAGCGGTGCCGAGGCACCGCACTCCAGACCTGCCATAGTTATCGATCGGAGCGCGATTTGGAGTGCGGCGGCTCGACGCCGCTTTGGGGTCGGCGCCTAGGCGCCGACCCTGGGCTCACACCCGCCGGTTCAGTGCAACTGCGACAGCGGTGCCGAGGCACCGCACTCCAGACCTGCCATAGTTATCGATCGGAGAGCGATTTGGAGTGCGGCGGCTCGACGCCGCTTTGGGGTCGGCGCCTAGGCGCCGACCTTCGGCTCACACCTGCCGGTTCAGTGCAACTGCGACAGCGGTGCCGAGGCACCGCACTCCAGACCTGCCATAGTTATCGATCGGAGCGCGATTTGGAGTGCGGCGCCCAGGCGCCGACCTTGCAACCCCGACAGCGGTGCCAAGGCAGCCCCCGGCCGCGGCACCCCCACCTCGCTACCGATGTGCACGGTGCCGCTCGGTGGCAGCGGACTTGAAAGACCGTTCCAATTTGCGCGTCGGCTCTCTATAATCCCTCGGGCTATTTGTTTCGCTTTCGCCCTCGATATTTCACCCATTCTGATGAGGGGTCGACTGGTGAAGATCCGGGTCGCGCTTGTAGACTACCTGAATTCGGCTCCCCTCGGCTGGTTTCTATTGCACGGTCCTTCCCGGCAGGAATTCGAGGTTATTCCCGCGACGCCGGCGCTCTGCGCGGACCAGCTCGCCCGCGGGGAGGTCCACGCGGGAATCGTGCCTTCGATCGAGTACCAGCGCATCCCGAATCTCCGCGTGGTGCCGGACGTCGCGGTGGCCGCGTCGGGCAGGGTGCGGTCGGTGGTCATGATCCGCCACCGGGATCACCCGATCCGGTCCGTCGCGCTGGACACCAGTTCCAGGACCTCCGTCGTGCTGCTGAAGATTCTGCTGGCCGACCGGTTCGGTCTCGACCCGGAATTTGTTCCCCACCCGCCCGACCCAGAGGCCATGCTGCGCAGCCACGATGCGGCCCTCCTGATTGGGGACGCGGCCCTGAAACTGGCTCCCGACCGCTTCGAGATCGTAGACTTGGCCGAGGCCTGGATCGCGTGGCAGGGCAGACCGTTCGTGTTTGCGTTCTGGGCGTGTGTCGAGGACTCGAGCCTGCCGAAAGACCTCGCGGCGATTTTCCAGGAAGCGAAACAGTGGGGGCTCGCCCGGCTGGATGAGGTGGCCGAGGACTATGCCCGGAGGCTGAGACTGCCCCAGCCGTTTCTACTGGAGTACCTGAAGGAAAACATCGACTACCGCCTGGATCGGCCGCACCAGGAAGGACTGGAGCGGTTCTACCGACTGGCCTGCGGCAGGGGCTTGATCCCGGGTCTGGCACCCATTCGGTTCCTGCCGGTCACGGACGGCGTCGGCGTGGACTCCCGGTAGCGAGCTGGGTCACGAGTCGCCCTCGAGCTCGACGTTCCAGTAGAAATAGTCCCGCCAGGACTCGGGTGCGCTTCTGAACCCGACGGTTAAACGGAGCATGCTCGGGACCCACTCGGGCTCTTTCGGTGCCCGGATCAGCCTCATGCCTGCTTCTTCGGGAGTTTGTCCTCCCTTCCTGTGATTGCAGTCGAAGCAGCACGTGACGATGTTGTCCCAGGTTTTGCCGCCCCCTTTGACGATCGGGATCACGTGGTCGAAGGTGAGGTCCTCGGTGGCGCACCTGCTGCCGCAGTACTGGCACGTGTGGTGGTCCCGCGCGTATATATTCGCCCGGCAGAATTTCACGTGCTGAAAACGCTTTCGGACTTTCACGTATCTCAGCAGGCGCAGCACGCTCGGCATCCGTATGCTGAAGCTGATGCTGTGGACTTCGTGTTCGTACTCTGCCAGGACCTCCACCTTGCCCTGGCAAAGCAGGGTTACGGCGCGCCTCCAGGAAACGATATTGATCGGCTCGTATGTGGCGTTGAGGACTAACGTGTGCTCCATCGATCATCCTTGCGGGTCGATTAACGCGGACGTCCGGGTGACTCCTTTTGCTCCCATATCCCTAGGGGGGAGCCGCATCGTGCGGGAAGGCGGGGTACATTCTGAACACTGCGGTTGACTCACTGCGACATTGTGTGCCACAAGTATAATTAAATGACATAGGCGGCCGGCGCAAGTCAAGTGTTTTTAACACCTTCGGCTTCTGCCGGCGCTCCCGGATCCTTCCGGACGGAGGACATCATGACGGTACGGCTTGGGTTGGAGGTGCTGCTCGGTGGGCGACGGTCCCTGCTCGAAGGCGCCCGCATCGGGTGCGTCGTGCATCCTGCCTCCGTGCTCCCTGATCTGCGTCACACCGCCGACGTGCTTTTCAGCCAGGACTCTTTCCGATGCGTCGCGCTGTTCGGTCCTCAACACGGCGCCCGCGGCGAGAAGCAGGACAACATGATCGAGTCGGAGTTCTACCGTGACCCCGACACCCGCATTCCCGTCCACAGCCTCTACGGCGACACGCGCCAGCCTACCCCGGCGATGCTCGCGGATATCGATGTGCTCATCTACGATCTGCAGGACGTGGGCACGCGTGTATATACCTTCATCTACACCATGGCCGGCTGCATGGAAACCTGCGCGCGCCTGGGCAGGAAAATGATCGTCGCGGACCGGCCGAATCCGATCAACGGCCGCTCCGTCGAGGGGAGTCTTCTGGATCTCTCCTTCCGCTCGTTTGTGGGGATGTACCCTATCCCCATGCGGCACGGCATGACCGTGGGCGAGCTGGCGCTCCTGTTCAACGCCGAGTTTGCCATCGGGTGCGACTTGACCGTCGTGCCGATGGAAGGCTGGAAGCGCGACGCCTGGTTCGACGAAACCGGGCTGCCCTGGGTTCAGCCTTCCCCCAACATCCCGACCCTGGATTCGGCGGTGGTCTACCCGGGCACCGTCCTGGTGGAGGGCACGCTCCTTTCGGAAGGCCGAGGCACCACGCGACCCTTCGAGTACGTGGGCGCCCCATACATTAATGCGCGCGCTTTTGCGACGCGGTTAAACGAGCTCGAGTTGCCAGGCGTGCGTTTCCGGCCGGCGTACTTCCAGCCTACCTTCCAGAAATGGTCCGGGGAAATGTGCGGAGGGGTTCAGTTACACGTAGCCGATCGTGAGGCCTTTGAGCCCTTTCTCACCGGGATTATGGTGATTTCGACCGCAAAGGCTCTTTATCCGGAGCGGTTCGAGTGGCGGAAGCCGCCTTACGAATATGAGTACGACAAGAGGCCCATCGATATCCTTTGCGGGGGCACGCGGCTGCCGTCATTGATGGATGCGGGCGCCAGCCCGGCGGATATTCGGCGCAGCTGGCAAGACGATATCGCGGCTTTCGAGCGCCGCAGGGCGCCCTACCTCCTCTACCGCTGAGGGGCGGGGACTCACGATGACGGCGCCTGACGGGCAGGAGCAGAGCCATCCAGCCCGAGGGCCGTCGCATTCCCCTCGAGCGCTTTGATGCAGAACGTGATGTGATCATCGAGCTCGATCCCGAGCTCGGTGGCCCCCCTGTGGATGTCTTCCCGGTTGACCGAGCGCGCGAAGGCCTTATCCTTCATTTTCTTGCGGATAGACTTCGTCTCCATCCCGACGATCGACTTCCCGGGGCGCACCAGCGCGCCGGCCACCAGGAAACCGGCCAGTTCATCGCAGGCGAATAGCGCGCGGCATAGCAGGTTATGACGCGGCAGATTGATTGCCTCGACATGCGAGGATATGGCGTAGACCATTTCCTCGGGGTAACCGTGACTGCGCAGGATTTCGGCGCCCTTGGACGGGTGGTCCGGAAAATGCGGGTACCTCTCGTAGTCGAAATCGTGGAGCAGCCCGACGATTGCCCAGATCTCGTTGTCCTCCCCGAACTTTTGTGCGTAGGCCCGCATCAGTGTTTCCACGGCAAGCGCGTGGTGGCGCAGGCTCTCCGACTTCGTGTACTCCAGCAAGAGCGCCCAGGCCGCATCCCGATCGATCATGGCGACACCTCGAAGAAACAGGGGAAACGAAAATAAGCCAATTCGCCCAGGAGATCAAGCGGCCGGGCATCTTAGCGTGCGACAAGTTGCCCGGTTGGACCGTTGCGACCTCGGAATATGGAAGGCCGGAAGCCGTAAACGGGAAGCCGGAAGCCTGTGGCGTCGCGCACCCGGCCGGCACTGGAACACCCGACAGGCTGTCGCTAAATCTTACAACGGTGACTGGCGGTATAAAGCACATGAATAGAACTGTATACGGCCTGTCCGCGAGGGCGTGACCCCGAAGCCATATCGGGAATCTTTACACAGGCGCCGGCTCGCTCCGGTTTTCCCCAGGGCTGTGTTATCGGTGCAAGTGATTAGAAGTCAATAGCATAGGGGATCTGTATGCCGCGCTCCCGCCTTCGCCCGACAATTGGACAACCAATTGCAATTCTCCGGGCGTCCTTCCTCGAATAGCCAAATGAACTCGAACGATTTCATGGGGAAGGTGATGAGAGCACACGCCGTCCTGCTGGTCCTGCTGGTTGTTGCCGTCCTGACTCCCGAGCTTTCGGCCATCGAAGTCATCACCGAGTTTGTCGGCGGTGAAGCCCCGACGAACGCTGCCGGGTCGGGCAACGTCGTCGAGATCTTCAATGCCGCCGCGGCGCGGTGGGCCTTGGCCTACCCTGAAGATTTCACGTTGAGGCTGTATTACGGCTGGGCGCCAGTCGGCTCGGCCGGGGTGCACATGATCATCGAGCAGCGGAACGCGCCAGCCCGCGAGGTCGCCGGCTTGATCCTCTTCGACAACAGCGGTGCCGTTTCGTTCTATCTCGACCCGACCCCGTCGCGTGACGAAGAGTACCTGCGCTACCGGGAGGAGTCGCAGGATCTCGGCGCCGGGCTGGTGAACGTAGCGCGGGTGTTCAGCGCACCCGTCGGGGATGCTGCCGGTCATTGCGATCTTCTCTCGGTGGCGATGCATGAGATCGGACACGCACTGGGCATGGGAAACGAGAATGCCGGCTTCATCCGTGAAGCCGCGAGCGGCACCGTGGTGATCGGCGCCCGGCTCCCGTTTGCGGGATCGGGAATTCCGCTGGCGTCCAACAACGCCGGGATCACCACCCACATCGACCCCGAGAAGATTGCGTACGGCACGGTGATGTCCGGCGTGTGCAGTGACGAGCGCAGGCTCCCTTCGGCGCTCGATATCCTTGCCAATGCGCAGATCAGCGGGTTTGAAGAAGTCAATCTCACGCTCCGCGTCCAGGAACCGGAGCAAGCGACGCGTGAGTTGCCGGAGGCGGGACGCCGCGTCCTGCCCGAATAGCAGACGGGTTTTTCTCGCATAGCCACCCGAAGGGGCCGCCATCGGCGGCCCCTGCCAAATCCTCGTTTGACACCGCCACCGCGACTCTTTAACATCGCAGGCCATGATCATCGGGTTGACGGGTCGCAACGCCTCGGGCAAAACCGAGGTATCGGAGTACCTCAAGAGCCGCGGGTTCGAGTACCACTCGTTGTCGGACGAGATCCGGGAGGAAATCCGCTCCCGGGGGCAGGAGATCACCCGCGAAGTTCTCATCTGCGTCGGCAACGAGTTGCGGGCGAAATTCGGGCCCGGGGTCCTGGCCGAGCGTGTCCTGCTGCGTCTCGGCCACGAGCGCAACTACGTCGTGGATTCGATTCGAAATCCCACCGAGGTGCAGGTGCTCAGGCGGCGGAAGGACTTCGTCCTGCTCGGCCTCGAGGCCGAAGAGCAGCTCCGGTTCGAGCGCAGCCGTGCCCGGGCGAGAGAAGGCGCCGCACGGACCTTGCAGCAGTTCGTCGGCGGAGGAGGAGCGGGAACTGAACAGCGCGGACCCCGCCTGTCAGCAGCTGCTCGCGACGCACCGCCTCGCCGACGTGTCGCTGAACAACGACGGCTCGGTCGAGGAGCTGCACCAGAAGCTGGAGATCCTGATCCCGCGGTTCATGGCAGGCTTTCAGCGTCCGGACTGGGACGAGTACTTCATGAGCATCGCTCGGGTGGTTGCCTCGCGCAGCAACTGCATCAAGCGGAAGGTCGCCGCCATCATCGTCAAGGACAAACGGGTGGTCTCGACGGGCTACAACGGCACGCCGCGCGGTGCCAGGAACTGCAACGAAGGGGGCTGCCCGCGATGTAACAGCCTTGCGCAGAGCGGCACGGCGCTGGAGGAATGTCTTCTGCTCGCACGGCGAGGAGAATGCGATCACGCAGGCGGCGTACCACGGAACCGGTTTGAAGGGGGCTACGCTGTACACCACTTTTGCCCCCTGCCTGCTCTGCACCAAAATGATCATCAACAGTGGCATCGCCGAAGTCATCTACAATCAGGACTATCCCCTCAACGATCGGGCGCTCGCGCTTCTGCGCGAGTGCTCGATCGTGGTCCGTCAGTTCAAAATGTAATGGGGTTGCAGCCGATGGGAGGGCTCCCGCCAGGGCGGGAGCCCCTCGAGCCCAAACTAATTGGCGTATTGCAGCACCTTTTGTTTGAAGGCATCCAGCGAGAGCCTGCCGGCCTTGTAGTCGGTGATCGTCGATTTCTGGACCGAGATGACCTCCCTCCTGCCGTCGCTGTCGAAAAAGTCGCCCCCGTCCGCCGTAATCACGATGTTGATGTACTCGTTCGGCTTCACGTGGGTCAGTGAATCGCCGTGGTTTGCGATGGCTTCCACGAGGTAGCCCTTGACCTGCTCAATGGACTCGAGCATTTTCTGCCGTCTCTGCTCGCTTTGCTGCCGGCGCTCCTTCACTCTCTGCTGGGCTTCGGCCAGCCGTGTGCGAGCGTCCTGGGCACTGCGCGCCGCCCTGGGCGACGGGGACGGCGTCGCTGCGACGGCAGGGGTGGCGGCGCGTGCGGGCGGTGCAGGCGCTACCACCGGCGCAGGTGGCGCAGGTGGCGCAGGCGGTAGCGGCGACTGTAAGCCTCGCGCCGCGGCCTGGGCCTCCAGGCTGGCGGTCGCGGCTTCCAGTTCATGCTGCACGTCTTCCATGGCGTGATTGACGCTTTCTCCGATCTCGAGGGCGGCGAGGTGGCCATAGGCGAAGCGCGACATGGGAACGACGAACGTCGCGCCCTGGCCGTACAGATAAAAGGCATTTACGTTATTGCCCCAGCCGAAACCGCGTAACATTCCTTCTTCCCCCGACGCGGCGCCGGTGTTGCGGTTCTGCATCTCACGGGCGACGAAACTCAGGGTGGTGCCCAGGATGCCCCGCATAACCTCGAGTTCCTGCTGTGATTTCTTCGTGTCGAACAGATCGGTCCTGGCGGTCTGGGCCGAGCCCCAGGACAGTGTTCCTGCCGTTGCGATCAAGACAAGGGCTGCTAGGTGCCTCTTCATTGTTGTTCTCCGGGTAGGGGTTATTTCATCCTCAGTTCCGCCACTTCGAGCAGCGTTTGCAGAATGGCGTCCGTCTGATTGCTCTTGGTCTCGCCGGTGACGGCGAGCCTGTCGATCCGGTTCTCGATCGCGTTGCGGTCGCGCTGCTGCTGCAGCGAGACGGCCTCGTACAGGTCCGCGACCGACTTGGCGCCGCGCGCCTGCACGGCGGCGACCGCGCCGGTCAGGTTCTGCGCCATGCGCGCCTCGACCTGCGACAGCGCCGCCTGGAGCAGCGCTCTCTGCTGCCCGGTGATCCTGCGGTTCGGAACGGGCGATCTCGTCGCGGAGCGTGCTCAGCAGCCTTGCGGAGTCGAGCTGGCTCCTTTGCTCGACAGCCTTCAGCAGGCGCGCCTCGAGGGCAGCGGTGTCGACCGGAGGAGCGGGAGCCGGGGCCGGCTGTGGCAGTGCGCCGAAGGCGACCGTCAGGGCTCCGTCCGCCGCGCGCACCTGGAGTCGTGTCAGCGCCGCGGCGGAAAGGACGGCCAGGACGAGGACGGCCGCGGCCAGGCGACCCTTGCCAGGCCAGCGGCATCTGCCGGAAGAGCCACCATGGGGTCTTGCGGACCGGTTCGTCGTAAACGAAGAAGTGGCGAGGCGCCGGGACGTCGGCGGTCGCACGAACGTGCCCGAGGGTATTCGCGATAGAGATCCTGCTCATTGCGGCAGGGAGCGCATTCGGCAACGTGGCCATTGAGCGCGGTTTGCTCCTCGGGCCCGATGTCGCCGAGCAGCGCCCTGGGGATCTGGTCTCGGAATCTGCCGCACCCGGACGTCATCTTTCCACCTCCATCAGCCATGCAACGGGATGCCGCCCAGTCTCACCTTGAGTATCTCGAGTCCGGCATAAAGCCTCGACTTCACCGTGCTCAAAGGGGCTGCGACGATTCCCGCGATTTCCTCGAATGTGAGTTCCTGGAAGAACTTCAGCTCCACGACGGCGCGCTGCTCCGCGGGCAGGAACGTCAAGGCCAGGCGCACGCGTCTCTGTCGCTTTCGTCCCGCAACAAGTCGCCTTCGTGCGAATCCACGGCCGGCAGTCTGTCCGACAGCGGCACGTCCTCGCGCGCGTCGTCGAGCGAGTAGTGGACGCCCGGAGGTCTGCGCCTCAGCCTGGTGATGCAGTGGTTCACCGCAATCCGGTAGAGCCATGTCGAAAACCGCGCGTCCTGCCTGAAGCGCCCTATGCTTTTGAAGGCGGAGAGGAAGACATCCTGTGCTGCCTCCTCCGCTTCCTCCGGGTCCTGCAGCATCCGGAGCGTCAGGTTGAAGATCGTTTTTTCCCATTTCAGCACCAGCCGGTTGAATGCCAGGGTGTCGCCCTTCTGGCTGGCGGTCACCCAGTTCTTCTCCTGCAGACCGTCCTCAGAGGTCGAGTTCGGCAGGTGGCCCTTGGGGAGCGCCGGATCCAGGCTGTTTTCCATCCACTGCACCCATTCGAGGTTCAATGCCTACTCTGTCTACGCCTGTTTTGACGCAGGCGTGCGTCAAAAAGTCGGAAAATAACACGCGACGGCCGTCCCTGGACGGTCGCCGCTTTTATTCTTGCCAAAGGCAGGGGCGGGAATTAGCGTTTGGGTCGGAGGCTGCCTGGTGAGTACCGAGACCGAAATCAAGTTGAAGATCAAAGACCGCGAAGACTTCCGCCGCCGCCTGGACGTACTGGCGCCGGTGCTGCTGTCGGGCCGGCACCTGGAAGACAACCACCTGCTCGATTACCCGGACGGGCGGGTTCGGGCGCAATACTGCATGGTTCGGGTGCGCGCAGCCGGTGAGGACTCGTCCATGACCTTCAAGGGCCCGGCACGGCCCGCGGGCGTTTTCAAGGTTCGGGAAGAGCTGGAGACTCCCGTCGGGGACCCGGCCGCGGCCCTGGCGATCTTCGCGAAGCTCGGGATGCAGGTGTGGTTCCGGTACCAGAAGTACAGGGAAGAGTACGAGGTCGGTGGCGGCGCAGCCGGCAATGAGGTCGTGCGCCTCGCCCTGGACGAAACGCCGGTCGGGGACTATGTCGAGATCGAGGGGCCGGAGCCGGCGATCCGGCGGGTGGCTGCGGCACTTGGTTTCGACGAGGCCGAATTCCTGCGGGACAGTTATTACTCCCTGTATCTGAAATTCTGCCGGAATTTCGACATGGAACCCGGGCACATGATATTCTCGGCGGGTCCGGCGGGTCAGGACCGCCCCATCGAGAAAGGATGAAGATGAGTTCCGTTTATATCGAGAACATCGGTCAGCACGAAGGGGGTGAGGTGACACTGCGCGGCTGGGTGTACAACAAGCGCAGCAGTGGCAAACTGCAGTTCATCCTGCTGCGCGATGGGACCGGGATCATGCAGTGCGTCGCCTTCAAGGGGAACTTCACGCCCGAACAGTTCGACGCGCTCGACAAGCTGACGCAGGAATCGAGCGTGCAACTGCGCGGGAAAGTCCGGAAGGACCCCCGTGCGCCGCGAGGCTACGAACTCGAGGTCAACGGGTTCGAGGTCGGGCAGATCGCGGCGGATTACCCCATCACCCCCAAAGACCACGGCACCGCCTTCCTGATGGAGCACCGCCACCTTTGGCTGCGCAGCGCGCGGCAGCACGCGATTATCAAGATCCGCCACGAGGTCATTCGCGCGTGCCGCGACTTCTTCGACGACAGGGGATTCACCCTCGTGGACACGCCGATTTTCACCCCCAACGCCTGTGAAGGGACCACCACCCTGTTCGAGACCGAATACTTCGACCAGAAAGCCTATCTTACCCAGAGCGGCCAGCTCTACAACGAGGCGACCGCCGCGGCGTTCGGGAAGGTGTACTGCTTCGGCCCGACTTTCCGGGCCGAGAAATCAAAAACCCGGCGGCACCTGATGGAGTTCTGGATGATCGAGCCCGAGGTGGCTTACGCCAACCTCGAGGACACGATGGGGCTGGCGGAGGCGCTCGTGTACTTCATCATCCAGAGGGTGCTGGAGCGGCGCCGGCCGGAACTGCAGACCCTCGAGCGCGACATCGCGAAGCTCGAGGGGGTTGTCCGCCCATTCCCGCGCATCTCCTACGACGAGGCGGTCGCAAAACTGAAGCAAGCGGGCTCGGAGATCGAGTGGGGCGGCGATTTCGGAGGCGGGGACGAAACGATACTGTCTGACCAGTATGCCTCGCCCGTGATGGTTCACCGGTATCCCTCTGCCGTCAAGGCGTTCTACATGCAGCCCGACCCCGAGCGGCCCGACGTCGCCCTCTGCGTCGACGTCCTTGCCCCGGAAGGGTACGGCGAGATTATCGGAGGGGGCCAGCGCATCCACGACTTCGACCTGCTCCAGCAGCGTCTGCTCGCGCACAACCTTCCCAGCGAGCCGTTCCAGTGGTACCTGGACCTGCGCAAGTACGGCACCGTACCCCACGCCGGCTTCGGGATGGGGATAGAGCGCGTGGTCGCCTGGATCTGCAAACTCGATCACCTGCGGGAAACCATCGCCTTCCCGCGCATGCTCTACAGGATCTATCCGTGATCCGCAACGCCGGGGCGACCAACCCACCGGCGGAGCGGGGGTGGCCGGTGCTTCTGCTGGGCGGCGCCCTCGGGTGCGCGGCCTTCCTTTATTACTACTGGGCAGGGCTGACCACGGCCCACTACGACGCCAAAGCCCATCTCGTCGTAGCGCGGCGCATCATCGATTCTCTGGAGCCGGGGTACATGCAGCTCGGTGGTCACTGGCTGCCATTGCTGCATGTGCTGTACCTGCCGATTGTCCTGATCGACACCCAGTACCGCTCCGGCCTCATTCCCAGCCTGATCTCGGTCGCGGCGTTCGCCTTGTCCGGATGGCTCGCCTTCCGCATCGCCGTGCGCGCGACCGGGCTGGCCGCGGCGGGCTGGTTTGCGGCGATCATGCTGTTGGCGAACCCGAACCTCCTCTATCTCCAGAGTTGCCCGCTGACCGAGCCGGTAGCGCTGGCGCTGCTGCTCGCGGCGACCGAGACCCTGATGAGGTGGCGGGATTCGGGGCTCAACTCGGCCCCCTGGTTGGCGGCCACCCTCGCCAGTCTCGGAGCACTCTGTCGTTACGAAGGGTGGGTGTTTGTCGGCGGGGTGTTGATTCTCCTGGCCGCCGATGCGGTGTGGAAACGGATGCCTTGGCGCCGGGCGCTCCGTGCTGCGGGTGTTTTCACTGCCCTGTTCGCCGGGCCGCTGCTGCTGCATTTCGGGTACATCTATCTCCAGTTGCGCGATGGGTTTCTGATCCGCGTCGCCCGCGGCAACCCTGCCCCGTACGAGACCTTTCACCGCCCCTTCCTCGCCCTTGCCTATCACGCGGGTGAGTTGCTGCAGGTTGCGTCGGTCCTGGCGTGTGCCGTTGGCGTGGCCGGTGTCGTGTACGGCTTCACGCGCCGCGACAGGCTATGGGGATGGCTGCCCCTGTTTCTGCTCTGGACGCCGTCGGCGATTAACGTGGCGGCGCTGTACTGGGGCCACATTTACCGCGTGCGCTACTCGGTGCTGCTGTTGCCCGCCGTGGCAATCTTCGGCAGCCTCGTGCTCTGCTCGGAGCGGGCGATCCGGCGCACCCTCACGACCGTCGCGTGCCTGGCGATGGCACTACCGTGGCTGGCATGGTATTTCCCGGCCGAGTGGAGGTACAGGGCCTTTCAGCCCGGCCCCGGAGTTCTGCTGCTTCCTGCACTGGCGCTGCTGTTTTTCCTGGCGGCGTCGGCTGCGGGGCGGCAGCGGTGGCTGTTGCTTGGGCTCGCTGTGATCGGGATGCACATGCCCATACTCCGCGGCGAGTCGAGGCCCATAATGCCCGAAACGCTGGAGCACGCATTCATCGAACCTGAACGGCAGCAAGTCCTCAAGGTGCTGCGCGAGCAATACGATGGCACGCGGATCCTCGTGGACATGGCGAAACTCGCGCCGCTGGTCTATGACTCCGGGCTTCCCGTGCGCGAGTTCGTCTATAACGAGGGCTGGCGCCGTCGCTGGGACCAGGCGCTCCGCAAGCCGGCCGCGCAGGTCGGGTGGATCTGCCTGGAGAAGGGGGACGAGTTCTGGAACGCGCTCCAGATTGACCCGGGGTTGACGGATGGGTATGCTCTTGCCGTACAAACGGACAACCTGATCCTGTTTCGACTGACATCGGAGCAGCGCCGGCTGCTGCTATCGACTAGGCGACTCGAGTGAAGACCGACAAAACCGCCGCAGGACTGCAGAAAAAATTCGAGTTTTCGCCCCCCCGGCCGCGCCCGTTCCTGGGGAACCTTCCCGCCCGCGTCGATTCCTACGAGGAGGGGATGGCGCGCTATTTCCATTGGCGCACCGGTCTGGACTATTACGCCACCGTCGAGCAGGTCGTGGACTTCGTGATCAATACCCGGCGGGTCAGGATCGTCGACATGCTGACCGACACCGGCACGTTCGCGTTGCGGCTGGCGGGGCGCAAAGGATTCGTCGGACGGGTCTACTCGTTCGACGCGAACATCACCCTGCTCGAACGGGCTAAACAGCGGGCGCGCCACCTCAACCTCGATCACTCGCTGGAATTCAAGCAATCCGAGCCCGGCCGATGCCCGGTTCCGGACGGGTTCGGGGAAATCGCCGTCTCAATCTTTGATTTTCACCGCCACGACGCGGCGCAGTTTCTCGCCGAGGCGGCGCGCATCCTCGCCCCGGAAGGCCACCTGATCCTCGCGGAGGTGCTGGAGCCCGGGTCATTCCGAAACCGGTGCGCCTGGTCGTTCAAGAAGCTTCAATTGAGATATCTGCAGAAAAATGCCACCGAGGCCGACGGCGCATATTACGATCAGGAGCGAGTCCTGCAACTCCTGTTTTCCGCCGGCTTTCGGCAGGTCATAATCCAGGGGTTGAAGGTCAGGCGGTCGCCGCACACCGGCGTCTTCAGCCTTGTGGCGGCGACCAAATAGCGACGAAACCGTGGGCTATGGCCCCGAACTCCGGAAGGGCAATATACGAAATGAGGGACCGCAAACCGATCGCCATCCTGTGCGCCGCCATCGTGCTTGTCTGTGCTTTTGTCGCGGCCGCCAAGGTCCAGAAGGTGAAAAAGGTCGGCGAGTACCCCAATTTCTTGGCGCTGAGCGCGGATGGCCGGTCCGCCTACGTAACCTCCTACGGAACCGGGGACCTGGTCGAGGTGGATCTCGCCCAAAAGGCCGTGACCCGCACCGTGTCGGTAGGGACCGCCCCCCTCGGGCTGGCCCTGGCCGACGGCGGCAAGAAGGCGCTCGTGGCGTGCAGGGATGACGGGACCGTCGTCGTGGTCGATATCCCCAGTTTCCGGGTCGAGGCGAACATCAAGGTCAATGGGGCTCCCAACGCCGTCGCGGTCGGACCCAAGGGATACCGCGCTTTCGTAACGAATTTCGGCCGGACCCGGGAGGGGCAGCTGCACGTCATCGACATCCGCGAGCGCGCCGTAAGCGCGACGATCAAGGTCGGGATGGCTCCGATCGCGCTCGCCGTGTCTCCCGTAAACGATCGCGTCTTCGTCGTCAACGGCGGCACCAACGAGGTGTGGGTGGTCGATCCCTCGCAGGGGGCTGTGGTCGCCAAGATACCGGTCGGCGACGCCCCGGATGGGATCGCCATAACGCCGGACGGGAAGCGTGCCTTCGTCACCAACAGCCGGTCCAACGATCTGACCGTCATAGACGCGGTGGCGTACAAGGTGCTCGTGACCGTGCCGGTGGGGAAGCGGCCCTTCGGCATTGCGGTCAGCCCGGACGGGAAATTGGTGTACGTCGTAAACACCGAATCGCGCAACGTGACCGTGTTGCCCGCCGACATGAGCCAGCTGCAGGGTAGGACCTTCGATGTGGAGAAGGGCCCGGTCGATATCAAGGTCATGCCCGACAGCCGCTCTGTCGTGGTCGTCAACGAGCAGTCGCACTCATTATTGATCGTGGACGTCCCCTGAAAGAGTGGGCCGCGTCGGCCCGCCGCGGCCCTGGCAACGCCGCCGCCCCCTGGCGCCTGTGATAGAATCCGCGCCATGCTCCATGTCGGCCTGACCGGCAACATCGCTTGCGGCAAGAGCTCTGCGACGAAGGTTTTCGCCGAACTCGGCGCCCGCATCATCGATGCAGATGCGATCGTCCACGAGTTGCTTGCTCCGGACACCGGAACCCACACGAGAGTCGTCGGGTCGTTCGGCCCTGCCATCCTCAACGCGGACGGCAGCATCAACAGAAGGTCTCTCGCGGGCGTGATATTCGCCGACGCCGGAAAGCGCGCAGTGCTCAACGGCATCGTGCACCCGGCGGTCGGGAGGGAAATCCGGCGCCGCATAGCGGCTATCGAGGAACATCAAACGACCGGGATCGTCATGATCGACGCCGCCCTGATGGTGGAGACCGGCTCTTACACCGCCTATGACCGCCTGGTCGTGGTGACCTGCGCGCCGAAACTGCAGCTGCGGCGCCTGATGGACCGGGACGGGCTGAGCGAACAGGATGCGAGCGTCCGCATGGCGGCGCAGATGCCGTCGCACGAGAAGGCCAGGCTGGCGCATTACACGATAGACACCTCCGGATCTCCCGAGGAAACGCGCACGCGCATCGAGGCCGTCTATCGTAGCCTGCTGGTGGACGCCGCCCGACAGTCAGCGGGTCGGGCCTGACCCCTCCCCAGCGTGCTGAGGTGCCGGCCC
Source organism: uncultured Acidobacteriota bacterium (assembly GCA_963773605.1). GTDB lineage: Bacteria > Acidobacteriota > UBA6911 > UBA6911 > UBA6911 > CAVZBT01. Next base: position 12,816 of record CAVZBT010000007.1, on the reverse strand, counting down.
GGTTCTCCACGCGCAACCGACCGGCGCCACATCGGTTCCGGTCGATCCATTGGGCGCTAAATTTCGGTGACAGGGTCGAGCCGCCGCCGTACCCGACGCCGGGGTTTTAATTGACAAGCCCCGGAACACTGTGGTACTAAAAACGGTCCATTTTAGAGTTGCTAATCTTTGAGGCATTTTGCTTTAGCGTATTTCTGCGGACTGCCGGGGCGTGCGCCGGACGGGCTGGTCCGGCACATGCATGCCGCTCCGAAGGCCTGGCGGAATTGCACGTCCTGATAGTTCAGCCCACTGCCAGCGCCCTGAGTCCCTGTCGAAGTGCAACCATATGCTTGATTATGTCTGGCTCATTCCCATCCTGCCGCTGGCCGGCAGTGCGATCATAGGTATAACCGGGCTGTACTCGGTGCGGCTGTCGGGCCGGAAACTGAACAAGAGATTCGTTTCCACGATCGCCCTGCTCTCGGTCGGCTTGGCTTTTGCGCTTGTCGGTGGCGGTGGTCTACCAGGCCTTTGTGCTCGATGGCAGGGAATTCTTCACGAAGGACCTTTTCAGCTGGCTGCGCGGCGGCCTGCTGCCGCTGTCGAACGGGCAGCTGGCCGAGTTTGAGATCCCCTGGGGGGTTCAACTCGATCCGCTTTCGGCGGTCATGATCCTGGTGGTGACCGGCGTGGGATTTCTGATCCACGTCTACTCGACCGGGTACATGTGGGACGACACCGGGTACTACCGCTTCTTCTCCTACCTGAACCTCTTCATGTTCGCGATGCTGACGCTGGTGCTGGCGAACAACTACGTGATGATGTTCGTCGGGCTGGGAAGGCGTGGGGCTCTGCTCCTACCTGCTGATCGGTTTCTATTTCGACAAGAAGAGCGCGGGTGACGCCGGCAAGAAGGCTTTCATCGTGAACCGGATCGGTGACGCCGGCTTCCTCCTCGGCATGATGCTGATCTTCGTTCACTTCGGCTCGCTGCGCTTCGAGGAGGTCTTCGCCAAGGCCGCCGCACTGCCGGTTCAGGACGGGCACGGATTCCTGTTCTGGGCACCGCTCTGCCTCTTCGTCGGCGCCACCGGCAAGAGCGCGCAGATCCCGCTGTTCGTCTGGCTGCCGGACGCGATGGAAGGTCCCACGCCCGGTATCGGCCCTGATCCATGCGGCCACGATGGTGACGGCCGGCGTCTACATGGTTTGCCGCTCGCAACGCGCTGTACAGCCGCGCGCCGGAGGCGATGATGATCGTCGCCGTCGATCGGGGCCGCTGACCGCGATCTTCGCCGCGACCATCGGATTCGCGCAGACCGACATCAAGCGCGTCCTCGCCTATTCGACCGTGAGCCAGCTCGGGCTACATGTTCGCGGCCCTCGGCGTCGGGGCGTTTGTCGGCGGCATCTTCCACCTGATGACGCACGCGTTTTTCAAGGCGCTCCTCTTCCTCGGTTCCGGCTCCGTGATCATGGCGATGCACCACGAGCAGGACATGATGAAAATGGGCGGACTGCGCAAGCATCTGCCCTGGACCTATCGCGACCATGCTGATCGGCACCCTGGCCATCGCCGGGGTGCCCGGCCTGGCCGGTTTCTTCAGCAAGGACGAGATCCTGTGGAGAGCCTGGAGCAACGGCCATCCGGTTGTCTGGCTGATGCTGTGGCTCGGCGCCGGCATGACGGCCTTCTACATGTTCCGGCTGCTGTTCCTGACCTTCTGGGGCCAGGAACGCATGGACGAGCACACGAAGCACCACATCCACGAATCGCCGAAGAACGTCGTGTATCCGCTGGCCGCGCTGGCGGTGCTGTCGGTCATTGGCGGATATGTGGGGCTTCCCGGGCTGGACTGGGGTCTCGAATCGTTTCGAGCATTTCCTGGAGCCGGTGCTGCGGTTGCCCGCCGCCGGAGCATGCCGTCGAGCATTCGGCCGGCCAGGAGCTCCTGTTTACGGGCCTGTCCGTCGCCATCGCCGCTGGTCGGCATCTGCCTGGCCTATCGGTTCTACGTCGTCAGACCCGGTACTCGCCGATCGGGTCACCGCGCGGATCGAAGGGCTTCTACGAGCTGGTCTACCACAAGTACTACGTCGACGAACTGTATGACGCGCTGTTCGTCAACCGCACCAAGGATCTGGGCAACGCGCTGCTTCTTTGTGGACTCCAGGTTCGTCGACGGCGCCGTCAACGGAACCGCGGCGACGACCCGCGGCACCGCGACCGTGTCGCGGCCTTTTCGACAAGTACGTCGTCGACGGGCTGGTGAACCTGGTCGGCTGGATCAACATGGGGCTCAACCGGATGGCCACCTCGTTTCAGACCGGCCTCGTGCAGCGCTATGCGCTGGTGGCCGTCTTCGGCATCGTCGTCATCGTACTGATTTATTACAACGAACTGTTCAGGTTCTAGGCGGGGTCTGCTCGAGACGCCCGTCTCCAACCGAGGAGCTGTGCTCGATGGATTTTTTCATGAACAACATTCTGAACATCGTCTGCTACCTCCCGCTGGCCGGGATGATACTGATCATGTTCACGAAGCGGGAAAACGCGAGCGGCGACCAAGTGGATCGCCAACATCACCGCGCTCGCGGGTTTCGTGGTGTCCATCCCGCTGATGACGCGCTTCTTCGATCCCCGTTACATCGATCCGGCATCGGGGTTCCGGTTTGTCTACGAGCGGCCCTGGATCGACCTGATCGGCGCGAACTACAAGTTCGGGATCGACGGGATCAGCATGCTGCTGGTGCTGCTGACGACGCTCCTCGGCTTTATCGCGATCCTCTCTTCCTGGACTGCCATCAAGGAGCGGGTGAAGGAGTACTACGCCTTCATGCTCCTGCTCCAGACCGGCATGCTCGGCGTCTTCATGTCGCTCGACTTCCTGGTGTTCTATGTTTTCTGGGAAGTGATGCTGGTCCCGATGTACTTCCTGATCGGCGTCTGGGGCGGCCCGCGCAAGCTCTACGCCGCGATCAAGTTCTTCCTGTACACGCTGGCCGGATCCGTCCTGATGCTCGTCGGCATCCTGGCGATCTACTTCTATCAGCATGACGCCACGGGCGTCTACTCGTTCGACATCCTCGCGTTTCAGAAACTGGGTTTCCCGACGGATCTGCAGTACTGGGTGTTCCTGGCATTTTTCGTCGGCTTCGCGATCAAGGTCCCGATGTTCCCGTTCCACACCTGGCTGCCCGACGCTCACGTCGAGGCGCCGACCGCAGGCTCCGTGATCCTGGCCGGCGTCCTGCTGAAAATGGGGACCTACGGCTTCGTCCGTTTCTCCCTCCCGATGTTTCCGTGGGCGACGATGCACTTCCTGAAGCCGATGCTGATCCTTGCGCTGATCGGGATCATCTACGGCGCCCTCGTGGCGATGATGCAGAAGGACATGAAATCGCTGGTGGCCTACTCTTCGGTCAGCCACCTCGGTTTCGTCATGCTGGGCGTGTTTGCCGCGACCCCGGTTGCCCTGCAGGGCGGCGTGCTGCAGATGATCAATCACGGCATCTCCACGGGCGCGCTGTTCTTGATCGTCGGGATCATATACGAGCGGCGCCATACGCGGCTGATCTCGGAGTACGGCGGGCTGAGCCATATCATGCCGGTGTACGCGACGGTCTTTCTCATCATGACGCTCAGCTCGATCGGGATGCCCGGACTGAACGGCTTCATCGGCGAATTCTTCATCCTGCAGGGGACCTTCGCCGCCCCCGGACTCTGGATCTATGCGGCCGTGGCGGTCATCGGGATCGTGCTGGGCGCCGCCTACATGCTCTGGCTCTACCAGCGCGTCATGTTCGGCAAGCTCGAGAATCCCGCCGAACAAGGCCCTGCCCGACCTGAACCTGCGCGAGTTTGCGACCTTCGTACCGCTGATCATCCTCGCGTTCTGGATCGGGATCTATCCGAACTTCTTCACCAAGTATCTCGAACAGCCGGTGAACTCGATCGTCGAGCGGGTGCGCACCGACTACTTCAAAACCAATCGCGCCCAGGCGGTCCCCCCAGCCGCCGTGCAGGCGCCTGCCGTGCGATAGCCGGCGGAATCCCCGACGGACTGCATCCGGCATCACAGGGGGCGGGGCCGGCCGGCCCCGCCCCCCGGACCGTGCCGCCCGTCAGTTGGTTTTGCCGATCGGATCGCCCGCCACGACGCCGGTCGGCAACGAGGCCCCCGCGACCACGCCCTGGAACCTGACCACCTGGTCCGGCGCGACCGCATACAGAAAACGGCCGTAACCGGTCCGGGGAGTCGCCAGGAAACCGAAAGAGTCCGGCGGCGCGCCGTCGATGCTTGTCCCCAGCACGTCCCCCGCCTCATAGTTGTAGTTGTTTACCGACCCCGTCCCCCCGAACCGGCTGTCGAGGTATTCCCCCGTCACCAGGGCGGCGAGCGTCGTGTACTGCTGGTTGTTCGTCGCCGCAAACGCTATCTCGGCCGAGCCGATCGTGCGACACCCCTGAATCGCGGCGGCCTCGTTTGCCGCCTGCCTCGAGGTGAGCAGGCTCGGAACCGCCATGGCCGCAACGATGGCGATTATGGCCACCACGATGAGTATTTCTATCAGAGTAAATCCATCCTGTGCTTTCACGGTATCGTCTCCCACTGAATGCTCGACCACCCAGGCGTTCCTCCGCCCTGCAGTCGTGCTTCCGCAACGGAAGTTTCCCGAGAGCCTGCCGCATTTCAGGCACCCGGCTGAAATTGCCAGCCAGCGACGGAAAACTCGGAAGATACGGCGCGGCCGAGGCCGCACTCCAAATTGCGCTGTTTCGCTACGGCTCCCATAGCGCCGCAGAACTTCGTGCTGAGAAAACAAGAAACCGGAGCGTGGAGTTACGGAAGGACTCGGCCGAGTCCGACCAATCTTCCGTGGCTGGTTTTTGAAGTCGAATGTGGAGTGCGGCGGCTCGACACCGCCCCTCCGACCGTGTCGGGCGAACTGCCGCACTCACTATGCCGCGATTCCGGCGGTGGAGGGCGGCGCCGAGGCGCCGCCCGGGAAAGCGGCGTCGAGCCGCCGCACTCCAAATTGCGCTGTTGTGCTGAGAAAACACGAAACTGCGGCAGAGATCTTCGTGGGGGCCGGAGTGGCGTTCTGTTAAAATCGGCCGAAGAGCAAACCCTTTTCGAGAGAGCTCCCCATGAAAGAAACCCTAAAGTTCAAACTGAACGGGAAGCCCACGAGCCTGGAGGTTGAGGGCGACCGGGCGCTGCTCTGGGTGCTGCGCACGGACCTGGGGCTCACGGGCACGAAATTCGGCTGCGGAGAAAGCCTCTGCGGCGCGTGCACGGTGGTCGTCAACAGGGAGGCGGTACGTTCCTGCCAGCTTCCGGTCCGTGAGGTGCGCGGGAAAGAGGTAACGACCATCGAGGGCGTGGCCCGCAACGGGAAGCTGCACCCTCTCCAGCAGGCCTTTGTCGATGAAGACGCGCTGCAGTGCGGTTTCTGCACGCCGGGAATGATCATGACTGCCTATGCGTTGCTGCTGCAGAAGCCCCGCATCACGCGCGCGGAGATCATCGCGGGAATGGATGACAACCTGTGCCGTTGTGGTGCGCACAAACGCATCGTTCAGGCGATCGCGAGCGTCGGGAGATCGAAATGAGGCGAGAAATGGGCAAGGGAAAACCGGCACCTGCCGCCACACGCGGGAGCGGTCTTCATGCGTTCGACCGGCGCGAATTCCTGAAGGCATTTGGCGCGGGCATTTTTGTGTTCTTCAGCGTGGACGTCCCGCCGATGGATGGACAGGAGAGCCGCGGCCGGGGATACCCCGCCGACCTGAACGCCTATCTCCGGATCGGCGAGGACGGGCGCGTTACCGTGTATTCGGGCAAAATCGAAATGGGACAGGGGGTGGTGACCTCCCTGGCCCAGATGGCCGCCGATGAACTCGGGGTGTCCCTGGATGCCGTCGACATGGTCATGGGCGACACCCAGGTCTGCCCGTTCGACATGGGGACGTACGGCTCGATGTCCACCCGCTTCTTCGGACCGGCGCTCAGGGGCGCCGCTGCCGAAGCCCGAGCCGTGCTCGTCGACCTGGCCGCCGAGCAACTGGGGACGCCGGCGCAGGGCCTCGAGGTGGCGAACGGGGCCGTCTTCGTGGCGTCCGACCCGAAGAAGCGCGTGTCGTTCGGCCAATTGGCCCATGGCCGGAAGATTACCCGCAAGCCGGACGGGAAGCCGGTCATCAAGCCCTTGTCCGAATTCGCCTTGATGGGGAAGCCCGTAAAGAGGACCGATGCCGTGGCGAAGGTCACCGGGAAAGCCCTGTATGCTGGAGACGTACGCCTCCCCGGGATGCTGTACGCCAGGGTCCTCCGGCCTCCGCGCACGGCGCCAGGCTGACGAAGGTCGACACCGGTGCGGCGGAGAAGATGCCGGGTGTGACGGTCGTGAAGCAGGACAACATCGTCGCAGTCCTGCACCCGGACCCCGAGATGGCCGCGAAGGCGCTGGCGGCCGTCAAGTCTGAATTCGAGGTGCCGGCGCCGGTTGTCGACAACCGCACGATCTTCGACTACCTGGTCGAGAAGGCCCCGCCGGCGCGGGAGAGCGACCGGAGGGGAGATGTGGGGCAGGCGCGCGGAGCGGCACGGGCGTTGATCGCGCACACCTACACCGAGGGATACGGCGCGCACGCCCCGATGGAAACACACACGGCGCTCGCCCATGTCGAAGGGCAGAAGGCCACACTGTGGGTGTCGACCCAGACCCCGTTCCCGAATCAGCAGGAAGTCGCGCGCACTCTCGGTTTCGCGCCCGAGAACGTGCGGGTGATCACGCCGTTCGTGGGCGGAGGGTTCGGAGGGAAGAGCGGAAACGCGAGACATGCGGTCGAGGCGGCGCTTCTTTCCCGAATTGCGGGCAAACCCGTCCAGGTCGCCTGGAACCGGGCCGAAGGACATCGTGCCGCTGATGGAGCATTTTCGCCGGCAGTTCGCCAAACACCATCGCAAGAGCGTCGAACGGTTCTCACCCGATGTGCGGTGCCGATTCTTCGAGTTTCATTGGCCGGGCAACGTCCGGCAGCTGCGCAATGCGGTGGAAACCATGGTGGTCCTGGATGGCGACGAGATCCTTGGTGTGGACGACCTGCCGCCCGAACTGGCGGGCCCCAAGCCGCCCGGCTCCGTCGTCCCCCAGGGCCTGGACCACTTGGTGGGCCAGCCGCTGGATGCCTACGAGAAACATGCCATCCAGGAGACGCTGAAACTGACCAACGGCAACCGCGAAGAGGCGGCCCGGATGCTGTGCATCGGCGCCCGCACGCTGTATCGCAAGCTGGAGAAGTACGGGATCGATTGAGTGGCCATCCGATGAAAGCCCTGTCGCGCCTCCTGACATTCGTCCCTTGCCGGCCAGCGTCGTCAACAAGATCGCCGCGGGCGAAGTGATTGAACGGCCGGCGAGCGTCGTCAAGGAGCTGCTGGAGAACGCGGTCGACGCCGGCGCGACGCGCGATCGACGTGGCGGTCGAGCAGGGGGGAAGCGAACTGGTGCGCGTCGGCGACAACGGCTGCGGCATCCGGGCCGACCAGTTGCCGCTGGCCGTGGCCAGCCATGCGACCAGCAAGATCACCGTCGCCGACGACCTGTTCCACGTGCGGACGCTGGGCTTTCGCGGCGAAGCGCTGGCGTCGATCGCCGAAGTGAGCCACTTGCTGATCCGCAGTCGCACTGCGCGACGCGCAGGCCGGTGCGGAACTGGAGGTGCTGGGCGGCCGCATGGGCGAGCTCGCGCCCTGCGGCTGCCCGGTCGGCACGACGCTCGAAGTCCGCCAGCTGTTCTTCAACACGCCCGTGCGCCGCAAGTTCCTGCGCACCGACGCAGACGGAAATGGGGCACGCGATCGAGGCCTTCACGCGCATCGCCCTGGCCTGCCCGCGGTCGCACTTCACGCTGCGGCACAACGATCGCGTCGGTCTACGATCTGCCGGCCGTCGACCGCTGGCGGGAACGGATCGCGGCGTTCTTCGGCGACGAGCTGGGCGACGGCCTGATCTGGGTCGACAGCCACGACGGCGACGTCCGCCTGACCGGCTACGTGGCCGATCCGCAGCATCAGCCGCGGCAACAACCGCATGCAGTACCTGTTCCTCAACGGCCGGCACATCCGCGACCGTTCGCTGCAGCATGCGTTGAGCGAAGCCTATCGCGGTCTGCTGCTGACCGGCCGTTTTCCGGTCGCCTTTCTGCGGCTGGAGATGCCGGCCGAGCTGGTCGACGTGAACGTGCATCCGACGAAACTGGAAGTGCGGTTTGCCGGATGGCCGGCAGCTCTACAGCCAGCTGCTCGGCACGCTGCGCAAGAAGTTCCTCACGACCGACCTGACGCCCGCGTGCGCAGCTGCACCGCGGCCGGCGATCCCGAGGCGCCGATCGATCACGGGCACGATCGCGCAGGCGGTCGGACGCGCCATCGGCGAAGACACGCTGCGGTGGGACGCGGGGCCACCGGCGCCAGCGGCAGCCGAGGTCGACGAAGTCCCGGCGCGACCGACTTCCCTGGGGTCGCCCGCGCCAGCCGGTGCCGGAGTTCCGCCGTTTGGATCCGGTCGCTGGCGCCGGCCGGCAGCTCCGCGCGCCGGGATCGACAGGGGCGGACCGTCGCGGTTCCCGGCAGGCCGCGGAGGCTACCGCACGCCTGGCCGCCGCCGGCCCGGTCGGCGGACGGGTTGCAGATCCACAATCGCTACCTGGTCACCGAGACCGAGGACGGCGTGGTGGTGATCGACCAGCACGCCTTGCACGAGCGGATCCTGTACGAGCAATTGCGGGCGAGGGTCTTGGCCGGCACGCTGGAAGTCGCAGCGTTTGCTGGTGCCGGAACCGGTCTCGCTGACGCCGGCCGAAGCGGCCGCGGTGCTGGAGGCACGCGACGTGCTGGCCCAGTTGGGCATCGAGATCGAGCCGTTCGGCGGCGACACGGTGCTGGTGTCGTCGCTATCCGGCGATGCTGGCCAACTTCAGTCCGGCGGAGATGTCTGCGGCAGGTCGTCGAGCAGTTGCTCGGTTCGCGACAAGCCGCTCGAGCGCCGCGATCTGCTCGACGAGCTGCTGCACATGATCGCCTGCAAGGCGGCGATCAAGGCCGGCGACCGGCTGTCGCGCGAAGAAGTCCGACGCTGCTGGAGCAGCGGCACCTCTACCAGGACGCCCACCATTGCCCGCACGGACGCCCCACGGCGCTGGTCTTCACCAATGCGGAACTGGACAAGCGATTCAAGCGGATCTGAGTCCCCGGCGTCAGGCCGGTTCCGCGCGGCAGATCCGCCAGCCGGCGCCGCACCGCAGCTCGGACCAGGAGGTGCCGATCCGGGAAGGTGGCGCTCGTGATGTTCGCCGGGATTGCTGCATCCGGCACGTGATTGTGAGTAGAATAGACAGTGCTTCGGGCTCGGTGCCGTAACGAGTTCGTGATCGACAGCGACACGGAGGTCGGCAAGGATCAGTTACCGAATGAGTCGCCCGCGTGAAAGCGGCTCTCGGGAGCGACCGACAGTGTGTTCTCGGGGCCTCTAGTGGATTCTCCGATGATTTGCGTGAGCATTGCTCGTGGCCGACACAGGCACGTGATGGCGGAACATCGGCACCTGGTCGAGCAGGGTGCTCAGCTGGTCGAGATCCGCCTGGACTACATCCGCCGCCAGATCAACCTGAAGCGGCTGTTCCGCGATCGCGGCGTGCCCGGTGATTGTCACCTGCCGGCGAGTAGGAGGACCAGGGCAAGTGGGAAGGGAGCGAGGAATCGCGGCTGATGCTGCTGCGGGCCGCGATCGCCGAGGGAGTGGAGTATGTCGATCTGGAAGCGGACATCGCCGACAAGATCCCGGTCTACGGCAAGACGAAGCGGATCATCAGCCTGCACAACTTCCGCGAGACACCGGAGAACCTGGCGGACATCCATGCGCGCTGGCCAGCCTCGACGCCGACGTCGTGAAGATCGCCACGATGGCCAACGAGCCGCACGACAACGTGCGGATGCTGCAGCTGATCCGGGACAGCCAAGATCCCCACGGTCGGGATCTGCATGGGTGAAATCGGCATCCCGTCGCGCATCCTGGCCGGCAAGTTCGGCGCGCCGTTCACCTATTCGACCTTCCATCACGAACGGACGCTGGCGCCGGGCAACTGAGCTTCGGGCAGATGAAGGACATCTATCACTACGACCAGATCAACCCGACACACGGGTGTACGGCTACGTGGCCGACCCGATCGGGCAAAGCATCGTGCCGATCGTGCACAACGCGGCCTTTCGCGCTTGGGCATCAACGCGTGTGCGTGCCCTTTCGCGTGCCGCGCGAGTATCTGTCGAGCTTCCTGCACGACAGCCTCGACTGGATCTGTATGGTCTGAGCGTGGGCAGCCGCACCGCGACGGTGCTGATGCGCTGTCTCAACAAGCTGGACAAGGCAGCCGACGGCATCGGGGCGGTCAACACGGTGTCCTTCCACGACGACCGATCGACGTTCGGATACAACACCGACTACCGGGCCGCCATGGCCGGACTGGATGCGGGCCAGCGGTGTCACAGCCGAGAACCCGCTGGACGGCAAGCGGGCCCTGGTGCTCGGCGCGGGCAGCGTGGCCAAGGCCGTGGTGTTTGGCCTGCGGCAGATGAACGTGGATGTGGTGATCGCGTCCCGCACGTTCGAGAACGCCCGCGAACTGGCCGAGGCGACGGAGTGCCGAGCCGTGGAGTGGGACAGTCGCTATTCCGTGAAACTCGATATGCTGGTCAACTGCACGCCGGTGGGCATGCATCCGAACGTGGATGAGAGCCCCTTCGCCACCGGACAGCTGCGCCGCACCTGGATCGTGTTCGACGCCGTCTACAACCCGGAGCAAACGTTGCTGGTCAAGGAGGCGCGCCTGAAAGGCTGCCGCGTGGTAACCGGCGTCGACATGTTCATTCGTCAGGTCGCGCTGCAGTTCAAGGTCTTCACGGAGCAGGAGCCGCCGATTGAGGTCATGCGGCTGGCGCTGAAGCGGGCCATCGGAGCGGCGAAATTCTGAGCGACCGTGACTGAAGTGGCGATGGACGGGCCTGCCCGGGAATGGATATGGGGAAGTGAGTTGTGGCTGCCATGCTGGACCTGCCAATGGAGATGCGGTTGGCGCTGCTGTTCGTGATCGGCGTCCTGGTGGGCCGGCAGGTCAATCGCGGCATCTACCGGCTGGCGTGGTTTGCGCGGGCACTGGGCCCGTGGTCGCCGCCGCCCGTCGATGCGCCCGCCGTCGCGTCCTGGATCGGGTGCCTGTGCTGGGTTGGTGGCAGTTGCGCCGCGAGTCGCCGTGGCATGGCACCGGCTACTGGATTCGTCCCCTGCTGATCGAACTCGCCACGGGGATCGGGTTTGCCGTGCTGTATTGGGGTGAGGTAAGCCAGCGCTAGGCTCTGGCCGGCGCTGCCAGGGGTGGCACCACCCGCGATGACCACGTTGCACGCCCAGTGTCTGAGTCACCTGATTCTCGTGTCGCTGATGATCGTGGCGACTTTCATCGACTTCGATGAACAGACCATACCGGATGAGATCACCGTCACCGGGACCGTCGTGGGACTGGTGTTGGCAACATTACTCCCGGCCATCGCGTTGCCAACGGTCTATGAATCGTTCGTGGGGCCGGCCAGCACGCACCAAATCGTGCTGACGTCTGCCACGACGGCACTCGTGTGGCGCGAGGGTCTGGGTGGTCCGTACTCCTGGCCGCCATCCTTGGATCAAAGTGCCGGTCTGGCCATCGCGCTGTGCGGGGTGTGGGCCTGGTGCTTCGCGATCCTCCACAAGACATGGACCACGCGGCGGGGCATGGGGAAAGCTGTTCAGTACATGGTGGCGAGCATTCGGCGTGACCGCACCTGGCCTGTGCCCGCGGTGGTGGGCTCGCTCTTGTCCACCATGGTCCTGGCGGCCTGGCTGCAGGGCACCGGGCGCTGGGAGAGTCTGCTGTCGTCAATCGTCGGAATGTGTTTCGGAGGCGGAATGATCTGGGGTGTGCGGATCGTGGGCAAGCGGGCCCTCCGTGTCGAAGCCATGGGGTTTGGAGACGTCACGTTGATGGCCATGATCGGCGCGTTTCTCGGCTGGCAAGCCGCGTTCCTGGTCTTCTTCCGCGCCCTTCACCGCGCTGCTCATCGCCGCAGCCCAGCGCATCCTCGCCGGGCAACGCCACATCGCCTTCGGCCCTTACCTCTGCCTGGCGACGTTGATTGTGGTACTCGGTTGGAACGCGGTCTGGACGGATTGGGCCAGAGCTATGTTCTCGCTCGGCTGGTTCATCCCCATCCTGTTGGTCTGCTGCCTGGTGCTCATGGGCGGACTGCTGTGGCTGCGCGCTCGTGCGAGATGCGTGGCTGTAACAGGCGGGAGTAAGAGAGGAGAGAGCGAGAGAGGATGATGAATGTGAGTGCGGAGGTGGGTGGCCGCCGGAACACTGAACACCAAACACTGAACACTGAACACTGAACACTGAACACTGAACACTGAACACCATCAAATGGCCTTGTTCCAGACTGTCCACGACCTGCGGACGAAGGCCGAATTCACTGTCCCGCGCCGTACGGGGTCATTGTGATCGAGGCTGGTTACTTGGACGCGGTCCACCTGCGTCCTTGGCCCAAGATCGAGCGGCTTCGGACCTGTGGGGCATCGGCTACCGATTCGACCGGCGACTGACGGGCGATTACTGCTGGCTGTACTACAATCAGCCCTGCCGGCACCGGCGTTTTCTCGCGACTGAAGTACATCGTGTCCAGTCACGGTGCGGTACGCTTCGCACTTGGGGGTCCGCACTGACCTTGGTGATCCTGGCACG
>CAVZBT010000006.1:0-566799 GCA_963773605.1 uncultured Acidobacteriota bacterium | reverse complement strand
GGCGGATCCCCGGCAGCCCGGTTCCTGGCGTCCCTCGACGGAGGTTACCTCGCGCTCTGCGCCCCCGAAGTGCCGCTGGAGTCGAGAAAGCGGCTGCTGGAGACTGCGAGCCGTCACGGGGCGTTCCGGGCCGCCTCGTTCGCCCGCGCCGAAATCCCTGCGGCGCGCGCCGCGGGGATGTTCGAAATGCTGGATCTCGCCGCGCTGAACGAGGATGAAGCGTCGTCGTTCGGCGGAAAATTCCATGCGGAGGCGCCGGAACCATTCCTGGAGAGCTGCCGGCAGGCGCTGGCCGGGCACAACCCAGGGATCCGGATTGTCGTCACCGCCGGCAAAAACGGCGCGTTCGGCTGCGAGCGCGGGACTTGGGAGCACTGTCCTGCCCTGCCGGTTCCCGTGGCCAGCACCGCGGGGGCCGGAGATGCTCTCCTCGGCGGCCTGCTCGCCGGGACCGCCGCCGGCATCCCGTTCATACTCCCGGGTGCGCCGCGCCGCGCGCTTTCCGAACGGCCGCTGGCGAGCGCGCTCGATCTGGCCGTGCTGCTTGCGGCATTCGCGGTGACTTCGCCGCACACGATTCACCCGGACGCGCACCTCGATTCGCTGATCGATTTCGCGGGCCGGCACGGGCTCGAGTTCGACGACACTGAAACGGCACTGGACCGTACCGACGGGGTGATCCGAATGGACGATGCACGCAACGATCCGACCCCCGCCGAAGCCGCGCGTATCGCGCGTCGGCTGATCGGGCCGGTGCGCGACGAGATCATTTCGCTGCTCCAGCTGCTCGTGCGCGCGAATACGGTCGCCGTTCCCCCCAAAGGGAGCGAAGCGGCAGGCCAGAAGGTGTTGGTGCGCACCCTCAAAGCCCGGAAAATCGATGTCGAGATGTACGACACCGGGTTCATGAACAGAGTCCGAGCATCCCTATGCCCGGCGTGAGCCGCGACTACTCCGGGACGCCCCAACGTCATCGCGCGGCTCGCTGGCTCGGGGCGCGGCCGCAGCCTGCTCCTGAACGGGCACATGGACACCGTGCCGCCCGGGCCCAATCCCTGGAGGGAGAGTCCGTGGTCCGGCAAGAATCGCCGGCGGACGCGTTTACGGCCGCGGGAGCTTCGACATGAAGGGCGGGCTCGCCGCCCAGTTCGGCGTCGATGCTGGCGCTGAAGCGGGCCGGCCTGCGGCTTGGCGGGCGACCTCCTGTGCGAATCGGTGGTCGACGAGGAGTGGGCCGGCGGCGGCGGCACGCTCGCGGCGCGCCTGCGCGGCGACACGGCGGACGCGTGCTCGATCGGCGAGGTGACGAATCTCGCCCTGATCCGCGCCACCCGTGGAGGGTACTTCTTCGAGATCACCGCGAGCGCCGGAGATCCCGTCCCGGTACTTCTCCAAAGAGGAAGTGATCAGCCCGGCCGTTCCCATGGGAAGACTGCTCGGCTGGGTGGACGGGTGGGCGCAGGAGAGACGCCGGGTGGACAAGGGGGAGACCTATGCCGGATTTCCCCGACCCTGCTCCCGTGCAGGTGCTGGCGCTCGAAGCGAACCGGTTCGATCCCGAAACGCCATGGAGCGTGCCGTTGAAGGCGAAGGTGCGCATCTATTTCCAGTTCCTGCCGCACGAGGACGTGCCCGCAGTGATCGCGCAGATCAAGGCGTCGTTCCGCCGGTTTTGCGACTCGGACCCGTTTCTTCCGGCCTATGCCCCCGAGTGGCGCGATATCACCGCCCCCCCGCTGCTCGGGCACGAGCTGGACGCCGGGCACGAATGGGTGCAGTGCATGGCCCGGAGCGCGACTCGGCCGTGCTGCGGCGTCCCGTGCGCCCATCGGCCGCCGAGTTCCCCTGTGACGCGTTTCTGCAACAGAACGTGTTCGGAATCCCGACGGTGGTCTTCGGCCCGTGCGGAGCGGGGGCGCACAATCAGGACGAGTATGTCACAGTAAAGTCGGTGATCCAGACCGCGGAAACCCTCCTGGCGGCGGCATTGACCTGGTGCGGTTCGGGGACCTCACGGAGCTCACCCCCAAGACTCGAAGTACTCGAAGAATCTCCAAGCGGAGGCAGCGATGAAACGATGGACAGTTCTCGCGGGCGCGGCGTTCCTCCTGGCCGCGAGCGGGGCGACCCAGACCCGGATGGAACGTATTGACGCGCATGCCCACACCTACATGGCAGCCCCTGCATTTCTCCAGATGCTCGAGCGGCAGAACGTGCGCGCCCTGAACATCTGCGTCGTGGATAAGTACGAAAAGGGCTATGAAGCGGCCGCTCCGCAGCACGCGCTGGCCATCAAGGTGTTTCAGGCCGCGCAAGGGCGGGTGCCCTGGTGCTCGACCTTCGACCCTCAGGACTTCGAAAGCCCGGGCTTCGCGCAGCGCACGATCGCGCAGCTCGAAGAGACGTACCGCAACGGCGCCATCGCCGTGAAAATCTACAAGAGTATCGGGATGGATCTGAAGAAGCGCTCGGGTGCGTACCTGATGCCGGACGATCCCGTTTTCGATCCCGTATTCCAGTCCGTAGCGGCGCATAACAAGACGCTGTACGCCCACATTGCGGAGCCGATCGGGGCCTGGCGGCCGCTCGACCCGAAAGATCCCGACTATGGATATTACAAGGCGAGCCCGGCATGGCACATGTACGGTCACCCCGGCCGCCCCACCAAGGAACAGATCCTGGCCGCGCGCGACCGAATGATCGGGCGCAATCCCAAGCTTCGGGTCATAGGGTGCCACCTCGGCAGCATGGAGGAAGACGTCTCCGAGATCGCGCGGCGCCTCGACCGCTACCCCAACTTCGCCGTCGACACCGCCGCGCGCATCACCCACCTCGCCTTGCAGCCGCGCGAGAAGGTGCGCGCGTTCCTGGCCAGGTACCAGGACCGGGTGTTGTACGCGACCGACCTGACCGCCATGACCTGGGACAAACCGGACCAGGTGGCCAAGCGCTGGGCGGCCGAGTACGAGCGCGACTGGAAGTACCTGGCGACGGACGAGACGGTCGAGTTCGATGGCCACAAAGTTGCCGGTCTCGCGCTGCCGGAGCCCACACTCCGAAAAATCTTTCACGACAACGCCGTGAAATGGGTGCCGGGGATCGCGCCATGAAAAACACGACACGCAGCGCCCTGCGCGTGGCCTGGACGGCAGGCCTGATCGTTTTCGCAGCATTCGGGTTTCCGGAGGCAAGGGCCGAGGTCAGGGTCTGGCAGGGCACCCTCACGCTGCCCACGTACGAGGAAGGGCCGCCGGACGTCAATCCGCCGTTCGATCTCTTTCAGCTGAGGAGTTTCATCACCTACCCGTACACCACGCGCGAGAACCTGACCGACCGCAAAGCACCGCATGCCTGGCGGACGCTGAACCTCGAGAACGAGTACCTGAAAGTGACGATGCTGCCTGACCTGGGCGGGCGCCTCTACAGCTGCGTCGACAAGAGTGAACGGCCGGGAAATGTTCTACGCCAATTCCTCGATCAAGTTCGCCCAGGTCGCGTATCGTGGCGCATGGGTGGCACTCGGCATCGAGTTCAATTTCCCGGTCTCGCACAACTGGATGACCGTGTCGCCCGTCGACTTCGGCACCGTCACGGAACCGGACGGCACCGCCTCGATCTGGGTCGGGAACATCGACCGGCCGTACGGAATGATGTGGCGGGTTGCCCTGACCCTGCGACCCGGGGAGTTCGCTGCTCGAGCAGACCGTCACCCTGTACAACCGGAGCGACCTGCGGCACCGGTTCTACTGGTGGAATACCAGCTCGGTGCGAAGTCCGGGACGACTCGCGCATCCTCTACCCGATGCGCTTTACCGCCGCCCACGGTTATGCCGACGTCGACACCTGGCCGGTCGACTCCGTCGGGTGTGGACCTCAGCATCCCCGCGCATCACACCCGCGGCTTCGTCTCCCGCTTCGCCCACGGGAGCCGCGAGCCGTTCATGGGGATCTACCACCCGAGCACCCGCTCCGGCATTGTGCACTACTCCCCCATCGACGAGGCGCCCGCGAAGAAGATCTGGTCCTGGGGCTGGGACGACGACGGGCGCGACTGGCGTCGCGCCCTGTCCGACAACGAGAGCGCATACCTGGAGGTTCAGGCCGGGCTGTTCCGCAACCAGGAAACCTATGCCTTCCTGGAGCCCCAGCAGTTCCTGCGCTTTCACGAGTACTACATGCCGGTCCGGGAGATCGGCGGGTTCTCTCGCGCGAATCTGCACGGCGTGATCCACGTACGCCGCGAGCCGGACGGTGCGGGAGCGCGTCCGCTGCGCCTCGGGATCAACGTGAACCACGAAATCCTTCGTGGGACTCTGCGGATCAAGGAAGGGACGCGGGTGGTGCACGAGTCGGAGTTCCGCCTCGCGCCCTCGGCCGCCTTCGACCGGGTTTTTCCCCAGCTCTCATCCGACACGGCATACACCGTGGAGATCACCGGCCCGGACGGGACCGTGCTGCTGACTCACACGGAAAACCAATACGACCTTGTCCCCTCCTCCGAGATCAGAACGGGGCCGCAGCCGTCGTACAAATTCCCCGCCGTCGACGCCAGAAGCGAGGGGGACGTCGTCGAGCTCGGCAAAGACCAGGAATTGAACGGCAAGCTGTTGCCGGCGTTCGAGACGTATCGCCAGGGGCTGGCGCGCTTCCCGGAAAGCTACGAGATCAACAAGGCCGCGGGGCGGCTCGCCGTGCAGCTCAAGCGATATCCGGAGGCGGTCGAGAGGCTCCTCAAGGCGCAGGGCCGCATCAGCAACGACACGGAGACGGGGTACTATCTCGGACACGCCTATTCGGGGATGGGGGATGCGGTCCAGGCGCGAGCCGCCTGGACGGGCGCCGCCGTAGTTCCCGAATTCAGGCCCCCTGCCCTGCTCCAGCTCGCTCAACTTGCTGCCCGCGACGGCGATACCCTCGAGGCGCTGCGTCAGGTTCGCCGGGCTCTCACCCAGGCGCCCAACATGATCCGGGCCGGGGGGCTGGAAATTGCGCTCCTGAGGCGGACCGGTGATCTGACCGGGGCGCGCGCCCGTCTCGCCTACTGGCTCGCGCTCGACCCGCCGAACTCCTTTCTCCGTAACGAGGGGGTAAAACTCGGGGTTGCGGACGCGAATTTGTGGGCTCACCTGGCCGGAGATCCGGAACGAGTGATCGAAACGGCCGTCGACTACATCAGGCTCGGATTCTACGACGACGCGCTGGGACTGCTCGAACGGCGCTACCCGTCCGACGGTGTGTTCGGCGAACCCGGGGCGGCGCTGCCCCAGGAGTATCCGCTGGTCGCCTATTACCGTGGGTACTGCAGGGAGAAACTCGGCCGCCCGGGCCGTGAGGATTTCGAGACGGCCTCGCGCCAATCGACCCGTTACGTGTTCCCCAATCGACCGGAAACGCGAACCGTGCTGTCCAGGGCGCTCGAAGTGAACCCTGAAGATGCCACGGCGCATTTCCTGCTCGGATCGCTTTACCTGTCGGGCGGGATGTCCGACGCGGCGATTCGCGAGTGGCGCGCGGCCATGCGGATCGACCCGGGCATTCCCGTTCTCCACCGCAATCTCGGGCTTGCGCTGCTGCACGCGCGCTCGGATCCCGAGGGAGCGCTGCAGGTGCTGGTGTCGGGGATCGATACGGACCCCGGCAACGTCGACCTGTACCTCGGCGCCGACCAGTGCATGAGTCTGCTTGGGCGCCCCGCACAGGAGCGCATCTCCGTGCTCAACCGCTATCCGGACAAGGCGGGCATGCCGCAAGCCCTTGTCTTCAAGCTGGCCCTGGCGCTGCTGGAAGCGGGCCGCGGCGCGGAAAGCCGCCGGTTGTTCGAAAATCGTTTTTTCCCCCGTGAAGAGTTCGGCACCAACCCGCGGCAGCCGTATGTCGAGATCCAGCTCCAGGACGCGCTGGGGCTTGCCCGCGGCGGCAGCTGCGCCGAGGCGCTGAAGGAGGCTGAGGCGGTGGGGAAACCGGTCGCGGGGCTCTCGTTCACGAAGGACGGCATGGCGCCGTTTGTGGAAGGCGCCCGGTTCCAATACTACCTGGGCGAGATTGCGGACAGGTGCGGCAACCCGGAAGAAGCCCGGGCGCACTGGCGACGCGCCGCAGAGACGCGCAACGCCAGGCAGATATACTTCGGCTTGCTGGCGGCGCGCCGGTTGGGCGAAGGGAATCCGCAGGAGTGGAACGGCCGCCTGACGGCGGCCCTGGCCGAGCTGGATGCCTACGTGGCCGGGTCAGGCCATTTCCCGGGCGCCGCCACCTACGGACAGGGGTTGATCCTGCGCGGGCTGGGGCGCGCCCAGGAAGGTGAAGAACGGCTGAGGAAGGCGCTGCTGCTGCCCGACAAATCCCTGTCCCACTACCTGGCGCGCGAGGCCCTGGGCGCGGCTGGCAAAGCGGGCCGCGCCGACTCGACGCGGCCCGTGGATCGTGCTCAGCCCGCGGTTTCCCCGATTGCCCCCCGTCTGTAGTCGCTGGGGGCGGGAGCGGGTTGCCCTGTCGCTTACGGCTGGCCGGGAACCGTTTTGGGCGGCTCGGGCTTCTGGAGCATTTTCAGGGCGTCGGAGGAGAACTTGAACTTGATCGTGGCGGTGCCGTTCTTGATGTCGAACTCCTTGGTGAGATCGACCTTTTTGTCGAACTGAACGATACCGTCGATGCGCTGCCCCTTGGCCGCGGTACCCTGGAAATTCTTGATGTTCTGCGTGGTCCCCTTCACCGTTTCGCCGTTCTGCACGAGGGTGAACGCGGTGTCGACCTGGATGTCTTTTTCCGGCACGCCCTGCACGTAAAGCATCGTCCCCATGTTCGCGCGGGCTCTGAGCGCATATTTCCCGGGCGCTTCGAACAGCACGTCGACCGTACGGTCGTTCAGATGCACGAAGCTGAGGGTTACGCCGTCGTAGCTGCCCGTCCGGGTGAACTCCTTCAGCACGGCCACCTTATCGGCCTCCTGGGCGAAGGCGCAGGATCCAAGCAGAACCACCACCGACAACAGTCTCAAAAACACTTTCATGATTTCGTAATCTCCCAAATTACTCCTGAACGATGTGCAAGGAAAAAACAGACCGGTCAGCATACGCCCCACTGCCCACCTGCGCAAATGAAAATTGGGCAGCGGAAAGGGCCGCGTCGGCCCGTCGCGGATCAAGGGTCCGGCAAAAAGAAATGACGACCACATTTCGATCCTCTCGTAGTGCTCTCAGCAGGGTCCTTTACCTTGCCTCGTACAGATGCCCGTGATCTCTTCATGCGAGCCGCCGAGAGGTCGAAGGATGAGAAGTTCCTCTTCCGACTCGGGCAGCACGACCGACTCGCGTCCTCGGGCTCGAACAAGGGAACCTACCGCAAAGGACATCACTTTCTCCAAAATGGGTCCGAGTCAGTTCATGTTGAACAATCCGCGCACTTTCCCCTGGCCTACCATTCCGGAGAGAATCCGGTAGTTTTTCCTTTCCCTGCGAATCCGATCATCCTCAGAACTTTGCGAGGGTGCCGGATCGGTTCACCTTAGTCCCCTCCCACGCCCTGGTTGCGCCGATATATCTCTCTGCCCTTACTTCAGCACGACCGACGATTCGGTGGCAGCGCCCGTTATGACATCCGCAAGGACGACCCGGTACTTCCCGATGGCGTCGTTGAGCGCTGACGGAAAGATGAACGCCCCGGTCGTGCCATTGACGAGCAGGTTTTTGGCATACACGGGAAGGAACGAGCCGTCCGGCCCGAACACGTGGCACCGCACGATGTGCTTGCCGGGCGTCGACAGCGTCATCGCGAACCGGACCGCGTCGCCTGGCCGCGCGGACTCAGGGGCGGTGATCCGCAGAGCGCATGCGGTGTTGCTGAGGCCCAGCACCACTGCCCCCCCGGTCGTGATGGACGTCTTGACGACGTCCGTCTGCCCGAGGGTCTCGCCCGTGGTGATGTTGTGGACGAAGAGCTTCTCGGGAAGCCGGATCGAGATCTCCTCCTTGGCCACCTGGCCGAGGTTGGCGTCGTTGTAGATCGTCACCCCGTCGCGGCCCGCGATCCCCTCGGCTCCGACGTTCTCCTTCACGAGCGCCAGGGCGCGGGTGTCGCCGAAGCGGTACCGGACCACCTGGACCTGCTGCAGCGGGGCGCCGTTTGCGCCCAGCACCGGCATCGACGGCCTGAGGTTCGTGCGGGCGAAGATCGAGTCGATCAGGGTGCGGTAGGCGGCGCCGCCGTAGTTCTTCGAGCGCAGCTCCGGGTAGCGGTCGAGCAGCACGTTGAGATAGACGGCCCACCCGGTTCCGATCGGGCGGACGATCGCGACATCGGTCTTCCCCACCCTGGCCAGCGGTGTGCCGGTGGTCGCGGCGACGGCCTCCTCAGCCGCCTCGAGCCCTGTCAGCGCTTCGGCATTCAACCCCCAGGAGGCGCCGTCGGCCGTTACACTCACGGTTCCGGTCACCCCGGGGGTCTGGCGCGTTCCGGTAACATCACCGTCGGCGTTGGCTTCGACCGTGCTGGACCCCGACAGCCTCCTCTTTTCCGACGGTGCCGTCCGGATGCCGAAAAACTCGTTCAGCAGCCCGTCGGGCTGCCACGCGCAGTGGTCGTCCATCATGCCCGCGGCCGCGTCGGCGATCACGATGCCGCCCGCCGCCGCAAAGTCGCGGACCCGCTTCGCCTCGGCCGACGAGACGGCCATGGACATCGGCATGACGAACACCCGGTAGCGCTGCGTCTCCAGCGTCCCGCGCGCCACCTGGTCGTAGGAGACGAAGTCGAACTGCAGCCCGAGGTCGTTGACCGTCCGGACCCAGCCGTCGCGGTCGGCCGGGAAGTCGCGGAGGATCTCGCGCCGCCCCCGCTCGGGGTGATTCAGCGTGATGGTCGCGGCATGCACCGACGGCATCGAGTAGTGGATCGCGATGCCGTCCTGCAGGCGCTCCGACTCCATGAAGAGCTTGCCGACGCCGTCGAACTTCAGGGCCTTGAAGGTCTCGCCCATGTCGCGCGCCGAGCTGCGAGTACGTGAAGTCGGGGTTGAGGTAGGAGAGCATCCAGAAGATGTTCGGGTACAGCACGTTGTGGATCGCCGCGGTCCAGATGGCGTTCTGCACCGGGATGCCGCGCGAGCCGTAGCCGGTCCAGTAGCCGATCATCGCGCCCGGCTTGGCGAAGGACCGGTGCAGGTCCCACTGGTTGCCGCCGTCGTAGGAGAGGAAGTCGTCGATGACCTGGTCGAGGCGGTACCAGTCGCAGCCGTTGTAGGCGGTCGTCGCCTGCGTGCCCGAAACCGCGATGTGGCCGTCGGGATCGCCCGCGACGACGGCGTCGCGCACTGTCTGGTAGGCGTTCGCGAAACTCGATCTCCATGTAGGTGCGGTGGTCGGCCCAGGGCGCAAAGTTGCCCGACTTGATGGCCTCCTCCGGTCGTGAACGGGCATCACCTCGTCCCAGACCTTGAACGATGTCTTCCACTCGGCGTTGAGGGCCTCGAGCGTTGCCGTAGCCCCCTGCAGCCACTTGCGGAACGTCGGCGAGGGCGTCTTGGCCCCAGCAGAAATCATACGGGTCGGCGTAGGACGTCAGCGAGCCCTCGTCGCCGACGAAGTAGTAGTCGAGGTTGTACCGCGCCTTGCCGCGCGTGACCGCATAGACGATGCTCGGAGCCGCTTCAGGAACTCCGGGTCGTCGAAGCACGGCGTGCGCGCGAGGAACTTCTTGTCGTTCGTGCGCGTGTAGAGTTCCTTCTTGGTGAGGTACTGGAGCGCCTCGAAATCCGCGTCCGTTGTAGTCGGCGATCGCCTTCTCCATCTGCTCCGGTGTGGTCGGGCCCGCGGTCGTACCAGTAGACGCCGAAGCGCCGCGCGGGATGTTGAGCCCGTTGTTGACGCCCCCGCCCCACGTGAAGCCGGTGTCGCGCCGCCGCTGCGCGGACCTGGTTCATCCGCACCGAGGCGAAGAAGTGCTTCGCCGCCGCCGAACGAGAGCAGCGGGTGGATATTCCTTCGGCCTGCGGACGGCCTGCACGACCAGCACCGGCCTGATCCGCAACTGGTCGACCAGGCCGTCGCTGGTCGTCGATGAGTTCCGCCGTGATCGACGCCGTACTTGCCGAGGAAATTTTCCAGGTTGCAGTAGAAGTACCGTCTCCTGGCGGGCGGGGACGGTCTGTGACGTCAGCAGTCGCTCGAGGTCGTCGTACACCTTGAATCGGAGTCCGCAGGCCCGCGAAGTCGCCGGTGGCGCGTACGACGGCGCTGAGCGATCTCGCCGTCGCGGTAGACGTCCGTGGCAGCCTTGGCGACCGTCAGGGTGGCGCGCGCGGCGCGTCGAAAGTGGCCGTGCCCCAGTTCAAGGGTCGTGCCCTGCTCCGGCGTCGCGGACGATGACGTCGAAAATGTTCTTGCCGCCGGGCCAGCCCGCGGGTGGCTTGAGCGCCGTCGCCGGGATCGTGACATCGTTGTCGCCCGCCCGAGTTCGCTCGTGCGTGCGGACGGTGCCGAGCTGCGGCCCGAACTCGCTGCGCGCCGCGACGTCGATCGTCACCCGCCGGGGCGACGCGGGCGCCACGGTCATTCGAACGGTGCCGCCGCCGTCGGGCCGGGCGGTGAGCCGCTTTGAGCTCGACGCCGCCGTCGCGTCCCGCCGCCCAGACGACCGCCTTGGCGACAGAGCGAGTAGTAATACTCCCAGTAGTTCCAGTAGATGCCGTACGCCGAGGGGTCGCCGGCCGCGCTGAATCCTTCCTCTTCGGCACTGCCAAGCGGATCGACGCCCGACGGGATGAACCCGTCCTCGATGTACGCGAACGCCACCACGCGCCCCTTGCCGTAAGTCGTGACCGCGGCAATCGGGTAGTCGCCCGACTTGAGGAGCACGTCCCCCTTGGCCTGGTACTTGTAGAACGCTTCGCCGACATTGCCTTCCGGGCAGCAGGTCCATGGGCAGGCCCGCAGTGATGAAATGCGGGCGCGCCACCTCCCAGTTGCCCCGGGTGAGCGTCGCCTTGTTGATGACGGGGTAGCCCCGTTCGCTGACCGTGTCGTCGGGGCAGCCGACCAGTGGCGAGATGCTCCCACGATCCGCTTCGTCCCCTTCACGTCTCGTCGCCCTTGAACGGGTGGTTCTTGACGTCGCCCACGAACGGGTGGATCAGCACAAGCCCCGCGCCGTCATCGCACGCGCTTCAGGATGGCGTCGCGGGAGGCCCGGGTCATGCGCGACCAGCCGTTGAGGCCCGGGGATCACCATCACTTCGAACTTCGCCGGCCCGGTCAGGTCCTTCTCGACGTAGTCGTAGACGATCTGGAAGTCGTCGCGGTCGCCGCGCGTACTCGTGGCCGTAGTAGTCGCCGATGCCCCAGCAGTTGGTGTCCCAGTTGCGGTCGATGGTGACGGTCGTCGGCGCCAGGTCGACGCCGCTGCATGAGCTCGACCATGTCGCGGCCGTACTGGACGGACGGGATGAAGAAGCCTCGAATCGGCGCCGCCGGGCAGTCTTGCGGCCCACTTGATGTGCGGCGTGGCGACTGGCGTTCGAATAGGTGATGTCGTTCTTGTGGAACGCGCTCCCGCCGACGCCCTGCGTGTCGTTTCCGACCATAAACGCCGAGCCGCCCAGCAACAGCAACGCAATACAGATTGTGTTTTTCATGCATCCTCTGGAGTGCGGCGCCTGGGCGCCGTCTGTCAGTGTTGCGGTCTTAGCCAGGCCGTCTAAATCAGCGTCGAGCCGCCGCACCCCACCGCCTGCAGCATGGCGACGATGTTGGCGGGGGGGACGTTGGCCAGGATGTTGTGCACCTGCTGGAATACGAATCCACCTCCGGGGCCGAGCACCTTGATCTGCTCCAGAACGTGCTCGCGGACCTGGTCGGGCGTGCCGTGGGGCAGGATGTGGCGCGTGTCGGCCCCGCCCCCCCAGAACACCATATCCTTCCCGAATTCCGCTTTGAGTCCCGCGGCGTCCATCCCGCGGCACGAGATCTGGACCGGGTTGATGGCGTCGAGGCCGGCGTCGATGAGATCCGGCAGCAGTTCCCGTACGCCCCCACAGCAGTGGAGCATGATCTTCGCCTCCGTCAGCTGCCTGGTCCGTGCCCACATGAGCTTGTGGCGCGGTTTGAAAAACTCGCGGTACATGCGCGGCGAAATCTGCGGCCCCGTCTGCATCCCGAGGTCGTCGCCGAACAGGATCACGTCGATGTAGGGTCCCGTCGCGGTGAGGAACCGCTCGAGGCCCGGCGAGATGGATCTCGACCAGCCGGTCGAGAAACCCGTGCGCCTCGCGCGGGCTGCCGGCCAGCAGCATAAGGAAGCCGTCGTTGCGGTAAAACATCTGACCGGTTTCGAACAGGTTGCCCCCGAACAGCCCGATAATCGCGCGACGGGTTGTTGTGCGCAGCCGCCGGGCGCCTCGGGCCAGCCGCTCCGCCCCGCCGGGCCCCGCAACAAGAGGCCCCGGGGGCGCGGCGACGGCGTGCCACATCGATTCGTCGAACGCGCTCTCGATTCGACCGATATCGGGTTCGCCGTCGGCAAACGGGTACCAGGTCTGCTCGAAATAGAGGGCCCCGTCGGGCATGTGCGCGATGACGGGCCCGGCCTTGGACCGGATAACCCAGCGGTCCCCGGCGCGCTCCGGCGCGGCCCATGCCGGCACCCGGCATGGCGTCCCATCGGGGAGAATCCACTCCGCCCAGCATGCGTCGTCCAGCGCGAAGGCGCGGCCCAGTTCAACAGTGTCCACGCCGAACATGTCCAGCACGTCGTCGTGCACGATCGCAAGCTGCTGCACGGGGTCGTAGACATCGATCGATCGTTTCGCCAGCCCGAGGAAGTCGCGCAGCCTGGCATAGGCGAGCGCGGATATGCCGGACGAGCGGTGACCCGACAGGTCAAGGGGGACACGGTCGGATTCGCGGTGATTCAGGGCTGCCCGGATTCTCTCTCTGGAGTCCATAGAATGATCAGGTGGGCCGCGGCGGCCCGACGCGGCCCTGTGGAATTTGCGCAGCCGGTGCGGTTCCCGGTATCTCCCGGTTGTAGTTGATTGGGGCGGGGTCGGCCGCCCCCGCCCACCTCACTTTGCATTCTAAACCGGGCCCGCCCTTGCACCGAACTTATTTCCCCCAAAACTCGTACTAACATCTGTAACCGGTGCCTCACAAGGCATTCATGAGGTAAGTCATGGCGAAGAAAAGAGTTTTTACGATTTCCTTCCTTGCGGTTGTCGGTCTGATCCTTATGCTGGGCGGGTATTGGGTATTCGGGGCGCTTTTCTCCGTGGATAAAACGATTCCAGCCGAAAAGTTGGCCAAGGTGGAGCAGGGGGCCATCGCCAAGTCGGTCGTGGCGACGGGGAAAATAGAGCCGTTCTCGAAAGTCGAGGTCAAGTCCAAGGCGAGCGGGATCATCCAGTACCTCTACGTCAACGCCGGCGACCCCATTCGGGAAGGCCAACTGCTGATCGAACTGGACAAGGAGACCCTGGAGGCTCAGCTGAAGGAGGCGCGCGGGTTCCTGAGGGCCGCCGAGAGCAAGCTGCAGGAAATCGAGTCGCAGGGGAAGACGCTCCGGGCGAACCTCACGAAGGCGCAGCTCGAAGCCGAGAGCAAGGACTACGACTTCACGGTGGCCGAGTTCAAGCGGCACAAGGAGCTTTTCGCCCAAGGCCTTATCTCGAAGTCCGAATTCGACAGCGTCGAACAGAAGATGAAGGCGGCCGAGATCGGCCACAAGACCCTCCAGGCGGCCGTACAGGTGAAGGAGGCCGAAATCGAGCAGAACGACCGCACCTTCAACACGGTCCGGGCCGAATTGATCCAGGCGCAGGCGCAGCTCGAGCGGGCGGAAGAGAACCTGAAGTACGCGTCGATCCGGTCCCCCATCAACGGCGTGGTGCTGAGCCGCGAAGTCGAGGTCGGCGACGCGGTATCGTCCATCCTCCAGCTGGGTTCCAACGCGACCCTGATCATGACGCTCGGAGACGTGCGCGAGATGTATGTGAAGGGGAAGGTCGACGAAAGCGACATCGGGCTCGTCAAAGTCGGGCAGCCGGTGCGTGTGACCGTAGACGCGTACAAGAACAAGGCCTTCAACGGGAAGGTCTTTCGCATCGCTCCCATGGGAGTCGAGAAAGACAACGTGACCCGGTTCGAGGTGCGCGTGTCCATCCTGGACGATCTCGACATGCTCAAGGTCAGCATGAGCGCCAATGCGGAAATCGTCCTCGAAGAGCACCACGACGTGCTCGTCATCCCGGAGAGCGCGCTGATCTACGACGAAAAACGACGCACCTCGGTCGAAGTGCCCGATATTTCGACCAAGACCGGGCGGCGCCAGGTCGCGGTGCAGACCGGGCTGAGCAACGGGGCGCGCACCGAAGTGTTGTCCGGCCTCAAGCTCGGAGACGCGGTCGTCCTGCAGTAGCTGGAGGCGCGAAGAGCATGGATCTGCTGCGACAGACCTGGCTGAACCTGAAGGCGAACAAGACGCGCTCCTTCCTCACGATGTTCGGGATCGCGTGGGGGCTGATCTGCCTGATCCTGATGACCGCGCTGGGCGAGGGGATGTGGGTCGCGCAGAAGGAGAAGGCGCGGCTGCTCGGCCAGAACATCATGATCGTGTGGGGCGGCACGACCAGCAAGGGAGTGCAGGGGGTGCGCGCCGGCAAGAACATCCGGCTCACGCTTGACGACTACTTCCGGCTGAAGGAGCAGGCGACCTATCTGCACGCGGTCGAGCCCCGAGATCGACCGCTACCTGCCCGTCCGCTCGACGATCAACAACGGCACGTTCGGGGTGCACGGCGTGTTCGCCGACTACATGCAGATGCGCACCATCGAGGTGGTGCCCGGCGGCCGGCAGATCACCGAAGGGGACAACGCGCGCGCCCAGCGCGTCTGCATCCTCGGCGACGAAGTCAAGGAGCAGCTGTTCAACAAGGCCGACAGCCGTCGGCCAGACGGTCGTCATCGGCGAGCTGCCGTACCTGGTCATCGGCGTGCTGGTGCACAAGGATCAGAACTCGAATTACAGCGGCCCGGACGCCAAGATGGTCTTCATTCCGTTCTATGCGATTGCGCGGGATTTTCCGATCCCGGACGCCGTCGACGGCAAGTACAGCCTCTCGAACCTGATCCTGCAGGCCCGCGGCGAGGAACTGGGCGAAGCCGCCGAACTGCAGGTGCGGCAGATCGTGGCGAAGATCAAGGGGTTCGACTACCTGGACAAAGACGCCCTGCCGATCTGGAACACGGTCACCCAGGCCAAGTTCATGTTCAAGCTCTTCGCCTCGCTCCGGATCTTCCTCGGCGTCGTCGCGATCGTTACCCTGATTCTCGGCGGCGTCGGGGTGATGAACATCATGCTGCTGTCGGTGGGCGAGCGGACCCATGAGATCGGCGTCTGCAAAGCCGTCGGGCGCCACGACGCGCCGCATCCTGATGCAGTTCTTCGCCGAGTCGATGGCCCTGACCCTGTTCGCCGGACTGGCCGGGCATCTTCATCGGTTGGGGCCTGTGCGCCCTGATCAACCAGCTGCCGCAGATCGATTTCTTCGCCGGCATGATCGTCACCCCGCAGGTCGGGTTGGTCGCCTTCGGGTTCCTGGGGCTGGTCGGCGTGCTGTCGAGCATCTATCCGGCGTTCATGGCTTCCCTGGTGAACCCCATCGAAGCGCTCAGGTACGAGTGATCGCCGGGATGATTTTCGAGATCCTCAAACGCGTGCTGGAAAACCTGGTCGCTTACGGCAAGCGCTCGATGATGACGGTGCTGGGCATCACGTGGGGCATCGCCTCCTTCATCCTGCTGATGGCCTACGGCGACGGCTTTCAGCGGGCGATGATGCTCGGGCTCAAGTACTTCGGCGACAACGTGGTCGTGGTCTGGAACGGCCAGACATCGATGCAGGCGGGCGGAAGCCGCGCCGGGCGCGTCGTGCAGACCAAACCCGAAGACGTGGACATGATCCGGCAGCGCTGCACGCTGGTGAAGCGGGTCAGCCCGGAGGTCTACCGCGACATGCAGCTGCGCTGGGGAGACCGGCTCACCACGATGGGAGTGCGGGCCGTCAACGACGAGTACGGCGCGATCCGCGGCATGTTCATGGGCGAGGGGCGTTTCATCACCCGCGAGGATATCGCGTACATGCGCCGGGTCGTCGTGCTCGGATACGACCTGAAGAAGAAGGTCTTCAGCCAGGCGCCCGCGATCGACCAGGACGTCTACGTCAACGGCGTGCGCTTCACCGTCATCGGCGTGCTCAAGAAGAAGATCGCGATCTCGAACTATTTCACCCAGGACGACAACTGCGCGATCATGCCGATCAACGTGATGGGCACGATCTCGGACATAACCGCACAACAGCGTGCTGGTGTTTCAGCCCGTGGCGGGCGCGATGGAGGAACCCGCGGTCCGGCAGGTGCGCCAGGTGCTCGCCGAGCTCCACAAGTTCAACCCCGCGGACGAGAAGGCGCTGCATTTCCAGAAGTTCAGCATGGTTTTCGGGATCATCAACGGGCTGACGACGGCGACGAGCGTCCTGCTCGACGTCATCGGGCTGTTCACGCTGGCGGTGGCCGGCGTCGGGATCATGAACATCATGCTCTTCTGCGTCCAGGAGCGCACGCACGAGATCGGCGTCCTGAAGGCGCTGGGCGCGCGCCAGTGGCACATCCGGCTGCAGTTTCTGGGCGAGGCGCTGGCGCTGTCGATCATCGGCGGGATCCTGGGGTACGTGCTTGCCATCCTGCTGGCCGGCTGGATCGGGGCGATCCCGTTCCTCAGCGAACTGTTCGAGGACAAGAGCCGCCAGGGGGACATTCACCTGCTGGTGGACACGCGCGTGTTTCTCACGTCGTTTGCCACCTTCCTGGTCATCGGCCTCCTCTCGGGCACCTGGCCGGCCGTCAAGGCCTCGCGCCTCGACCCCGTCGAAGCCCTCCGCGCCGAGTGAAGTGCGCCGCTGCTCAAAGATCTTCAGGACGGAGGCCGGTCCTTTTCGCAATCCGCGCCAACATTCGAGGTCCCAGTTCCTCTCCCTCATGGAAGGCAAAAATGAAGTCCGGCCAGCCTTCGCGGGTGAGGGTCCGATGTGATCCAGCCTGTCTTTTGATCCGCCGGCCGATTCGCAGGAGAGATGCAAGCAAACGTCGTGCTCGTGTACTCGGCCATTCACTCATGCGGCTTTAAAGGAAATGCTCAGAAGGTCTTGTCCAGCCTCCCCATGTTCAAGACGATCGGCGACCACACGAAGGGCGAGTGCCTGTGCTCTTGCTCGCGCATCCTCTGCAGTCTTTCCCTAGGCGAGCACGCCAGGCAGCTCGCATATTTCGGCAATCCACCTGCCATCTTCTTCCTGCTCAAGCTCTACGCTAAGGGTTATCATGACTTCGATTTTAGCCGACCCGGGTTTGGCCCGCCACAATCATCTGTCCCGGTGCCTCGCTTCGAACCCTACGCGGTTGGTATGATGGAAGCGAACCCATGGCATCGTTGTCGTTGGGCCACCCATGCTCTTGGACCCAACGATGCATGACGATGTTTGCGGGCAAGCAGGACTGTCTGTAATAAAGATCGGACACTCAGAAATCACCAGCTGATATGTACACAGCCTTCCCGGTTGCCGCGAGTCGGGCGAGCGCGACTGTTTCCGGGACGCAACAAGGTCCTCCAGCCCTGCAATAGGGCTCCGCAAGCCATTGATAAATAAGCACAAACCGCATCCCTCACGGGCCTCGGGCTGCTGGAGTGAGCCGCCGGAAACTCTGCTTGCGCCAAATGTTGCTCAGGGTCGATACTCCTGTTGGCTGAACCAGGAAGAAGGCCGCAGTCGGCCTTCTTCTCTGCGCGCCCAATACGGGAAATTCTCGACGAGGCATACCATGGACGGAACACGACCAGGCTGGACAGAAGTAGTTGTCAAGACACTCGTCACGCACACCCTGACATACTTCATCATGGGGCTGTTGGCCTTTGTGACGATCGACTACACGCGTCTGTTTGCAGAGACGGGCCTGAAGTACCTGATGCGGCAGACAAATGATCCCTTTATAGTCGCAGGTCCATTGTTACAGCCAATCAGGGGAGCGTTGTTCGGAATTGTTTTCTACATGCTGGGTGAGGTTCTCTTTGGGAGGCGGCGAGGTTGGCTGGTCCTGTGGACTCTGCTGGTCGTAGTCGGGATCTTCGGCACTTTCGGGCCCTCGCCTGGCTCCCTGGAGGGAATGATCTATACCGTATTGCCGCTGTGGGTCCACTTGAAGGGTTTGCCGGAGGTTATCCTCCAGGCCTTGCTCCTTTCGGTGGTGCTTTTCTATTGGATCAAGAACCGCGATAAGAAGTGGCTCAACTGGGTAATGGGTGTCTCCTTCTGCGTCGCAATGCTGCTCCCTGCGCTGGGGATGCTGGCCCAGCAGCAAAAATGAAGAGCTGAGCAGGTGTGCGAGGAATGATCCGATTCCTTTTGGAAACCTGCATCGGCCCATGGCTGGACGCCGAAAGAATCCGCGCCTTACTGGCTTCACCCTGCCAACTCCGTTTGGAGTGAGCCCAATCGGCAGACCACTAAAAGCCCAGAAGTGTTCCAAGGCGGCTGGTGTCTCTCTCGAAGAGCAAGACCCCCTCCCGATGCAACGAGAAAATGCGGACCCCCTCAAACGGGGCTGTACAAGCTTGGTGTTGATTCACAAGAAACCCCTGGGGCCCCGAAACCTCGCCGGTCCGTCACTGCCGACACCGGCCATGCGTCACGACTGGCGTGCGGGCTGGTGTATTGTGAAGGCCGGCGCCCGAATGCCGGGTCTACTCCCACGAAACGGCGATGTGGGAAGTGACGATGCCAAGTGTACGTAACGGGCTGCCGGTCGGTCACTCGTCGGGGGCCGACTTCAATTCGGGGACCCTACAACCGGCAAGTCGGTGCACGGCTTTTTGAACGTCACGGGCACAGTTTCGGGCACAGTGACTGGTTTTTCGAAATTGCTTCGGCTGTAAGTGATTGATTCTGTGGTGCCGGGGGGCGGAATTGAACCGTCGACACACGGATTTTCAGTCCTGAGTCCGTGTGCCGGCGGCGTGAAGCAGCTGTGGGGATGCCCACGTGTGATGATGGTTAGCCCGGATCGAGAAAGGGACCTGCCATTCCGTGAGGCGGTGGCTGAGGCGCTCGGCCTGGCCGGGTGCTCTTTTCGCCCTTATGAATGATGTGCATCGCGTTTCCCTCATCCATGTCGCTACCTGGACGCCTTATTCAACCACGTCCGGCCAGTATCAGAGATTTCCCAGATGCCGTTGCGGGAGCCCTTTTTCATCCGTCCGTCGATGTTGACCATCTGGTTGCGGGCCCATTGCGTCGTGTTGCGCCAGCGAATCTGTCTGGCCTCGGATTCGTGAGTCCTTGGGTTTGAGGATGCCTTTCATCTTTTCGCCCACGCGGTCGATCACGTCGCACGTGCGTCCGCGGCCACCCGTTTCCACCGGCACTTCCAAAATGGGTTTGCAGTAATCCTGCTGCGGGGTAATTTCGCCGCTGGGCTTCCGGCCAAAGAAGCGCTTGCTTACGGCGTTTCCGGAGGAGTCATCAGTTCACGGATGGCGTCGAAGACGATTTTGAACTGGGCGTCGTATCTGGCTTCGAGATCGGCCAGCTTGCGGGCGAGATCGGCATTGGTGAGCAAACGCACGAAGACGCGCATAATGGCGATGTTGACCTGCACCGCTCTCGGGCTGCGCAGAACACTGGAGAGCATGGCGACACCGTGCTCGGTGAAAGCGTAGGGCATGACCCGGCTTCCGCCCCAGCCCTCGGATCCGGCTCGTGCCGTCCTGTCGGCCGAACTTGAAGTGCCGATTTGGCACTTCAAGTCTGCCCACTCCCGTCTGGAAAGCTGGAACATTGGGGAAACGGTCGGCGTTCCGTTTCACGGCCCTGTTCAACGCACCGGTCTCCACACCGTACAACCCGGCGAGGTCGTGATTCAACATGACTTTGATTCCGCGGATCAGGAGAATTCTCCGTTCGGCTTGAATAGCGAGCGCATCTGTCTTCATGTGATCATTCCCTGGGCCGATAGAACGATTGCAGGTTTGCAGTCCTATTTCATCCTTCATCCTTGCGAATCCCCAGCGAACAAATGATATGGGGCTCGCGCGCCTGGGTGTCCTCCTTGGGAATGCAAAGGCGATCCTCCTCGTGGAGGGAAAGGACAAGTTCGACGAGTTTTTCGTCCGCGATGGCGGCGCGGAGTTCGCGGTTGAGGAGGTCGCGAGCGACCTCGGTCAGAGGAGCGTCGTAAATGTCATCGATGGCGTGATGTCGAAGAGCGTGTTCTTCACCCGCACAGCGTAATCCTTGAGGCGCTCTTAGACCCGCCGGCGCGCGCTGGAGGGCTTTCCAAGCTGGCCACCGGTGGTGATCTGTTCGGTCTGGATGCCGGCGACGGCCTTTTCCTCGTTCACCCAGGCGAGGGCGTCGTTGCCATCGGCGGTGCGGACATAGACCATCACGCCGGAATCGGGCTCGGCTTCAGTCACACCGGGACGCCTTGGTGGAGAAGACGACGTTCGGCAGCTCTAGGATGGTCTTTTTGAGCGTCGCGTCGGCGTCGCAGGCGTTCTTCCTAATCTGGTAGGCGAGCGAGGCGAAGTCCACTTCGTTGTCTTCGGGATCGTCGGCGAGATCAACGGGGGCTTCGGCGCCTGCGCGCCGGGTGGAACAAGCCATCAGGACCAGACCTAAAACCGGGTCAGCAGGGCGATCCGGACGCTGCGGGGAAAGCCGGGCGAGATGTTGTTGTTGCCGTCCGCATTCACGTAGTATCTCGCGTCAAAGAGATTCTCCACGTTCACCTGAAGGCGCATCCGTTCCGACAGCGAAAAGAACACCGCCGCGTCCGCCCGGGTATACCCCGGGAGCGTCACCGTGTTGTCGACGGCCGCGAACATGTCGCCCCGGTTCAGTATGCCCAGGCCGCATCCCACCCGCGGAAGGATCTGATAGCTGTTCCAGACGGAAAACGTGAGGTGAGGCACCTGGGCCGCCCGCGCTCCGGCATGGGCCGCGGCCGTCGCGTTCACGAAATATGCGTCCTGGTACGCAAGCCCTCCGGCTATGTTCCAGGCGCGCGTAAGGCTTCCGTTGAATCCGGCTTCATACCCGTTGCTGCGCTGGCTTCCGGTCTGCACGATGCGCGTCGGGTTGGACGGGTCGATCGCTCTCGTATTCGTGCGGTCGAGCCGGTAGACGGCCGTCGTGAGCGACAGGTATCGTGAGATATCCCATTTCGCCCCGATCTCATAGTTGCTGAATTTCTCCGGCTTCATCTGCTGCGTCACGGCGGTCAGGGAGGAGAACTGGTCGCCCGAGCCGGGGAGATACGACACGCTGTAGTTCCCATAGATCGAGAGCGGCGCGACAGGCCTGTAGACGAGTCCGGCGCGGGGCGAGACCAGCCGGTCGATGCGACGCAGGTTCTCCCGGTTGCGATTGTTGTGATACCGCAGGTCGAAATAGTCGAACCGGATTCCGGCGACCAGCTGGATGGAGCGGGACAGCTTCAGCTGGTCCTGAGCATAGGCGGCGGCAATGCCGGCCCTGATATGGTTGTCGGCGTCCGTCGCACTCTGACGGAACCACACCGGCGTGCGAATAAGAGGGTCCGCGAGCGGCACGGCGACGGAGGCGGCGCTGCCGTTGAAGTACCCGGTATTCCGGGAATTGTCCGTCAGCTGCCGGCCGGCTTCCACGCCGGCCAGCAGCATGTGCCGGATGCGTCCGGTGGCGAGCGGATAGGTCAGGTCCGTCTGGCTGAACCCATTGCGGCGCCGGCTCGCATTGTTGTAGGCGGAGACGGCTACCCGCGCCATGTCCTGCGACACGGTCCCGGGCACGAAGTTCTGGTACCCGCGATCGTAATCGGCGACCAGGGTGCGGTTGCGGATCGTCAGGGCTCCCGCCTGGTGCTCTACGGCTGCAGACCCAAGGTGCACGCGCGCCCGCACACGGCTTTCGTCGGGATTGCCGAAGAAGGTCGAAATCGGGATGTCGGCGGGCTTTCCGTGGAATGAGGGGATGCCGCGGTCGGCGACGCGGTCGTCGCGCAGGAACTCGTAGCCCAGCGTGACTCTGGTCCGCCTGCCGGCAAGAATCGTGGCCGTCGGATTCAGGCCGAGGCGCCGCAGGCCGACGAAGTTGCGGAAGCTGTCCGAGTTCTCGTACATGCCGTTCAGCCGCAAGGCGAGCTTCTCTCCGATCGCGTGGTCGAGGTCGGTTGAGAACCGCTGGTTGCCGTAGGCGCCCCCCTGCAGGCTCATCTCCCGCAACGGGGCAAAACCGGCCTCCTTGGTTACGCGGTTGATCACCCCGCCGGCGCCGCCGCGTCCGAAGGTCATCGCGTTGGGTCCCTTGAGCGCCTCCACGCGCTCGAGGTTGTAGAGATCGCGATAATACTGGGCGTCGTCGCGCACGCCGTTGACGAAGAAATCCGCGGACGAGCTGTTTCCGCGCATGACGATCTGGTCCCGGTTGTTTTCCCCCTGGTGGGCCGTGACCCCCGGCACGTAGCGCACGACGTCGCCGATGCCCGTCATGAGCTGGTCCCGGATCAGCTCCCGGGTGACAATGGTGACCGACTGCGGGAGATCGCGCAGCGGCGTGAGCGTCCTGGTGGCGCTGCCGACGGCGGACACGCCATACACGGCGCGGTCGGTCACGGTTATGGTGTCGTTGCGGGTTCCGATGCGCAGCACAAAATCCTGCATCCCGGCTTCGTGCCGGGGAAAATCGATGAGCCGCGACGCTTCCAGGAAGCCGTCGGCGGCGACTCGGACCGTGTAGCGGCCTGCAGGAAGCACCATGGAGAAACCACCGTCCGGACCGGAAAGAGCTGTGAAACCGGGAGGGCCGCCGTCGGGGACCGCGGCGATGCGCGCGTTGGGGACAGCTGCGCGGGCGGGATCGAGCACCCTGCCGCTCAGGGTGTTCTCCGGCGCCGCGACGGCTGCCTCAGGAGAGCGGCCCGCGATCGGCTGAGCCGACGCAGGAGCGCTGAAGACCAGCGTGAAGCCGAGCAGTAGGGCGGATGGGGTAGGGAATGATCGTCCGGCCATGGCATCCTTTCACTTTCTTGCAAGCCCCGGCCGGCGGCCTTAAAATGGGAGAGATCGCCAGCCTTC
This sequence comes from uncultured Acidobacteriota bacterium, assembly GCA_963773605.1. Taxonomy (GTDB): domain Bacteria; phylum Acidobacteriota; class UBA6911; order UBA6911; family UBA6911; genus CAVZBT01. The sequence continues at coordinate 543,649 of CAVZBT010000006.1, read as the reverse complement.
AGGGTTGTCGGTTGCCGGATCCCCACGGTGCTTCGCCAAAAGACTACCGTGGGGATCTTTTTATTGCTGCCGCCGTAAATGCGCGTCAGACGCCGCGATGTCGCTGTCTCCGGCGGCGCGCCGTCCGCGGCAATTCCTGCAGCGCCCGCCTACTTCCATCCGGCTCACCCGGATATCGAAGCCGCACTTCCGCACGATGTCCTCCTTGAGCCGGTCGAAGGCGGGGCTGGAAAACTCCTCGATGGCCCCGCAGTCGAGGCAGGCGAGGTGGACATGGTCCACGCGGGCCTTGGCTTCGTAGTAGTGCTTCTCGCCATGGAGGTGCATCAGGTCGAGTTCGTCGACCAGGCGCAGCCTCTTGAGCATATCGAGAGTGCGATACACGGTGGCGCGGTCGATCTGCGGATCGCGCTCGCGCGCCAGCTTCAGGATGGTGGCGGCGTCGATGTGGCCGTCAGCCTCCTGAATCGTCTGCATGAGGATCTTCCGTTGCGCCGTGAGGCGGATCTTGCGGCTGGCGAGTTCCTGGATGAGGGGGCGCCGCCCGGAGTCGTTGGGTTTCATAAGCCTGCCTGTTGCGACTGCGTCGCATCTGAACCGCGCCCATTAAGCCACAGATGAAATACCATTTCAACCAAAAAGTGGTGGCCTTCGACAAACTCAAGGGAACCCGCAGCCTAATCTCTGGGGTGCGGCCATCGCCTAAAATCGAATATAAGGCCCAGTGTTTTGGAAATAATTGGGCTGTTTGTCTGATTCTGCGATGTTTATCTTGGTCCGTCCCCACAGAGCCGGAAGGCGGCGTAGATGTAGGGGTAGTGCGGCTGGAACCAGTTGCGGAAGGTGCGGCGCAGAAACGCGGCGGCGGTGCGGGGCGAGCCGCCTTTCATGACGTAGTGCTTGCCGTCGAAGAATGCGGCCGAGTAGGTCGGGTAGAAGGGGAGCGGTTCGAAGCCGGGGAATGGGCCGAACACGGTGGACGTCCACTCCCACCCGTTACCGACGACGTCGGCGACCCCGAAGGCGCTGTCGCCCTGCGGGTAGCTTCCGACCGCGACCGGATCCCAACGAGCGAAATCGAAATTGCCGTGCTGCGGGCCAGGGGCATCGTTGCCCCACGGGTACTCGCGCTCGGAGCCTTCAGCAGTGCCGTACGCGGCGCGGTGGAACTGCGCTTCGGTCGGCAAAGACATCCCCTTCCATCGCGCATAAGCCGAAGCCTCCGCATGGCTGGCGTACACCGGCGCCTCGAGCGGCAGTACGAGCTCCGCAAACATGCCCCGATAACACCACTCTGTTTCCCGCCCCGACCAAAAATGTGGTTGCTCGATACCCCGCCCCCGGATCCAATCCCACGCCGGGGCGGTCCAGAACCTGCGCTCGTGGTAGCCGCCGGCGCGCACAAACTCGAGGTAATCGCCGTTGGTGACATTGTGCGATTGGATGACGAAACCCGGGACCTCGACCGTGTGACGTTCGTACTCGTTGTCCCAGCCAAGGGCCGGGTGTTCGGCGCGGGCGAGCCCAAGGGTGGCCTGGCCCGCGGGAATCTCGATCAGGCGCCGCGGTGCGGCCACGGGGCGCGGCCCGGGCGCAGCCGCCGGCGCAATTTTCAGGTCGTAAGGGAGGCCGTGCAGCATGTAGGCGAATGTTTCCGCGTGCATCAGCCGGTGCTCGATGGCCACGTTGAAAGCCCCGGCTGCTTCTTCTCTCGATACGGCCTCATCGATCCTGTCGCGCACACACCGGTTGTACCGCCGGATATCCTCGAGCGACGGCCAGTCCGAGGCTCTATCCGACGGGAGGTTGCCCGCGACGGGATCGATCCCGAAGGCGAACAGGCGGTCGAACGCGGGATGAAACGACTTCGTGCCGAGCTTGTCGCGGCAGATCAGGTTCCAGTCGAAGGCCTCGAGGTGGCCGAGGTAGAAGATGATCCGGTGTCGCTCGGGGAGGGGCCGGTGGTAAAGGGCCGATGGGTGCACGAGCGCAAAGAGCTCATCGGTGCGGGTGCGCGCCTCGGCCAGTCGGGCGGCCAGATTCATAAGACGAAAGATAGCATATCAGTGAACTTCAAGTACCGCCACCGAAGCGTAGGGGTTCTGGTAGGCCGGGGCGAGCGTGATGGTCACGCCGTCCACGTTGCGCTCGGCCAGGAGGGGGCGGCTTTCCCCGTCTGCCATCATGTAGGCGCGAACCTGCCCCGCCTGTGTGACCGGCACCGTGATCTTATTGTCCTTCGGCCAGTCGAAGACGTGGAGGTAGTATTTCCCGGGTTTCGCCGTGATCCGACCCCAGGACACGGCGCCCAGCGGGTTGGCGGTCGTCGCGTAGATGGCGTCGCCGTAGCGGCTCATCCACGCGCCCAGCTCATGGAAGCGGACCTGGATCGCCTCGGGTATGCTGCCGTCTGCGAGCGGGCCGAGGTTGATCAGGTAGTTGCCGCCCTTTGGACGCGATGTCGACGGTGTTGCGGACCAGCGTCTCGGCGCGATCTTCCAGTTCATGTCGTGCTGGCTGTAGCCCCAGGTGCCGTTGAGCGTCATGCACGCTTCCCAGTCCACGCCCGGGCATTGCCGGTCGCCGGGATGTGCTGTTCGGGCGTGGTGAAGTCGCCTTTGGAGATGTCGAAAATGCCGAGGTTGTCGCCCTCGACGTTGGGCGAGTAGTAGAGCCGGTTGTTCATGATGATATTCGGCTGGTACTTGCGCACCAGCGCCATCAGGTCGCTTGACACGCCAGGACTCGCCCTGCGTCTGCTTGCTGCTCCAATCCCACCACAGGATGTCGATGGGGCCGTACTTCGACACGATTTCCTCCGACCTGCTTGTGGAGAAAATCGACGTAACGGCTCATGACCCTGCCGTCGTCCGGATTCACGACGGCCTTGTTGCGCTCGTGATTGAGGGGGTGGGGCAAGCCCGGTGTTCTTCACTGGGAAATCGGGGTGGTGCCAGTCGATCACGGAGTGGTAGAGGCCGACGCGGAGCCCCTCAGCGCGCAACGCTTCGACGATCTCGCGGAAGAGGTCCCGGCCCGTGAAGTCGCGTCCGTCAAAGTCGGTGTACTTGCTGTCGTGCAGGGCAAAGCCTTCATGGTGCTTGCTGGTGAAGACGACGTAGCGCGCGCCCATCTCCTTCGCCAGCCTGGCCCAGCTGCGCGCGAAACCCGGACGCGGTTTGAACAGCGGTCGAAGCCGCGCCGCGTATTCGGCCGCGGGCACGCCCGCCTGGTTCTGGATCCACTCGACACCCCCGCCGTATTTCTTGCCGTCCCACACGCCTTCGGCGGCGCTGTACAGGCCCCAGTGGACAAACATCCCCAAGCGCGCTTCGCGCCACCAACGCATCCGTTCCTCCCGAGCCTGCGGCGTTTCAAATCCGTGGGCCGCTATCGCGGCAACCAGGACAACCAGGGCCAGCATCGCATTGAGACAACGCATGGTGTATTCCTCTTGCATTAGAGTTCCGCCAGTTGCTGACGGCCCCCACTGTGCCACCGATGCCGGACAGTCGCAAGCGGTCGGTCGTGCTTGATACTGCCAATGCAATCCTATAGCCTGTAGCTAACGATCACGTCACAGCGAAAGGAGCACACGATGAGCTCCACCGAAAAGCATCCCTGCAGCAGTTGTCATGGGTCCGGCAAGTGCAGCAGGTGCGAAGGCACAGGGCATATGCAGCACAGCGCGACCCCGCCGATTTCGGTAATTTCCGGAACCGTCCGGAGCGAGTCGCGCTCCGGACAGCGCCGGCCTTGCTCCAAATGCATGGGCAGCGGGATGTGCCAGACCTGCCACGGGTCCGGCCAGGCGGCCGTGCAGGAACACTCCGAATAGGGGTGTCCTGCAATCGCGGTCCCGCCGTGTTCCCAACATGACGGGACTCGAGGCGGAGCAACAGGAGTGTCGCATTGCCGTCTGTGCGCGCGGCAAAGGGAACGACGGATGCGCGTGTGGAGGCGACGACTTCTTTTCTGTGCGCTGGCTGGGGGAACGGCGGCGCTGCTGTTTGCCGGGACCGTTGAGTTGGGGGGCATCCGCCCGACAACTGGTGGAACGCCGACATCGGCAACGCACCGGTCGACCCGAACTCAGCCGTCTACATTCCATTCATCAACGACGGCTCCCCCCGGCCGCTGCACCTCGACTTCGGCGGCGACGCCGCGCCCGCAGCGTCGAAGCCTTCAGCTTCCCCTACATCGCGACACCGCGTGGCCGCTGTTGCGGGCGGCTTCCCAACCTACGGCCCACTGGGAGTTCTGATTCTGGATGCCGTTGTGGAGTGAGCGCTCCCGGACGGGATATAATCGCCTGATCGGATAGGATGTGCCGCCGATCATCAACGACGGGACGACGCTGCTCCCGGCGGGTGACCACGCGATCGTGTACCCGGCAAGGAATCCGATGCTGAGCCTCGATCCGTCTCGAGACCATGCGGGAGGGGATCGAGGACCAGGAGTTGCTGGTCGCACTGGCACAGGACGCGAAGGCGCGCGAGCTCGCGCAGGGCTATACCGAACATCGACGACTATGTCCGCGACGTCGCCGCGTTCCGGGCGCCGCTGAAAGAACTGCTGGAGTCCGCGGGCAGGTAAGGGCAGGTAAAAGGAGAACCGAATGAGCGAGGCGTTTGGCAATTATATCGAGGGCCACTGGACGGAAGCGCCGGCCGGCACGGGATTCACGTCGACGAACCCGGCCGACGCACGTGACGTCATCGGAGAGTTCGCCGGATCCACGGTCGAGGACGTGCGTCGCGCCGTCTGCGCCGCGGATGCCGCCTCTGAGAAGTGGAAGACACTGTCAGGCTGGGCGCGCGGCGAATACCTGCGCAGGGCGGCCGACATCCTGGAAGCGCGGTTGGAACAGGTTGCCCGGGCAATGGTGCGGGAAAATGGAAAGACCATCACCGAGGCCCGGGGCGAGACGGCTCGCGGGGTCGCGCTCCTGCGCTTCTACGCCGCCGAGGGGGTGCGCAGCGTGGGCGAAGTGATCCCCTCGGTGAACCCGCGGACCATGATCTACACCACCCGCGTGCCGCTCGGGGTAGTCAGCCTGATCACGCCGTGGAATTTCCCCGTCGCGATCCCGATCTGGAAGATGGCCCCGGCCCTCGTGTACGGCAACACGGTCGTGCTCAAACCTGCCAGCGCAACCCCTCACTGCGCCGTGCTGGTGACAGAGGTATTCGAGCAGGCCGGGATCCCGCCGGGGGTGGTCAACCTCGTCACCGGCGGGGGTGGCGCGATAGGCGAGGAGCTCGTCAGGAATCCCAAGGTGCGCGGCGTCTCGTTCACCGGCTCGAATGTGATCGGGCGGCGGATCGCGACGTGGGCCGTGGAGCGCGGCGTAAAATGCCAGCTCGAAATGGGAGGGAAAAACCCGGTCATCGTGATGCCGGACTGCAACATCGAACACGCCGTCAACCTGACCCTGCGCGGCGCATTCGGCTACGCGGGGCAGAAGTGCACCGCGACCTCGCGCGCCATCGTCGTGGGGCCAATCTACGACGAGTTCTGCACGAGGCTGGTTGCGGGGGCGCGGCAGCTCAAAGTCGGGCCCGGGAGCGAGGAGTCGACGTTCGTCCCGCCCGTGGTTTCGCGCGAACAGCAGAAGTCTATACTGGCCGCCATAGAAACCGCGAAACTCGAGGCGCGCCTGCTGGTCGGAGGGGCAGTTCCCAAGGGCGACGGTTTCGAGCACGGGTTCTACGTCGAACCAACCATTTTCGCCGACGTCCGCCCCGATACGCAACTCGCCCGGGAGGAGATTTTCGGACCGGTCCTGGCCGTATTGCGCGCGCGCGACCTGGACGAGGCGATCCGGCTGGCCAATGACGCCAGGTATGGCCTTTCGGCCGGCATATTCACCCAGGACCTCAACGCGGTGCAGGAGTATTGTGGCCGGATCGAGGCGGGGGTCGTGAAGGTAAACAGCGAAACGGCCGGAATAGAGCCGCAGGCGCCTTTCGGGGGGATGAAGGAGTCTTCGTCGCACTCCCGCGAGCAGGGACGCGCGGCCCTGGATTTCTTCACCGGCATCAAAACGGTCTACATCGACAGGGCGGGGTAGCGCATGGAAAACAGCGGAGATGCCAGAGGATCCATGAAGATCTGCCGGTTTTGGCGCCCCGGTGCGGGCGCGGCCATTGGGCTCGTGCGCGATGGGCGTGTCTATGACCTGACCGCCCTCGACCCGATGAATTTCGGATCGCTTACGGACCTCATCTGCGGCGACGATCCCCTCGGCGCGATCCAGGGTATCGCGGCAGAGCTCGACGGTTGTCCGGCGCTGGCCTTCTCGGCGCTGGATATCCCGCCGGACCCGGGACGGCCGCACCTCCTGGCTCCCCTGACGCGCCAGGAAGTCTGGGGTGCCGGGGTGACCTACCTGCGCAGCCGCGACGCCCGCATGGAGGAGAGCTCCGGCGGCGGTTCTTTCTACGACAAGGTGTACGACGCGCCCCGGCCGGAGCTCTTCCTGAAATCGACGCCGGGCCGGGTCTCGGGGCCCAACGAGCCCATCCGAATCCGCTGCGACTCCCGTTGGACCGTGCCGGAGCCCGAACTGGCCCTGGTCGTCAACCGCAAGGGAGTATTGGTCGGGTACACGATCGGGAACGACGTCAGTTCCCGGGATATCGAGGGGGAAAACCCCCTGTACCTGCCGCAGGCCAAAATCTACATGCAGTCGTGCGCCCTGGGGCCGGCCCTGATCCTGCGGGAGTGGGCGCCGGAAATCCGCAGATCGTCTATCGGGCTCACGATCCGCCGCGCCGGGCGGGTCTGCTTCGAAGCCATCACCGGGTTCGACCAGATGAAGCGCAAATTCGACGAACTGATCGCCTACCTCTTCCGGGAGCAGGATTTCCGGCACGGGGTCCTGCTGCTGACCGGTACCGGGATTGTGCCGCCCGACGAGTTTGCGCTCCAGCCAGGAGACCTCGTTGAAATCACGGTGCCTGAAATCGGCACCCTCCGCAATCCGGTTGCCTGATCTGGAGTGCGGCGCCTGGCGCCGCTTTCCCCGTACCCCTACGGCCGAAATACTCGGCGCCTCGGCCCCACCGCGAAACGCGACATTGCGATGCCACCCTGCAATCTCGGAGTGCGGCGGCGCCGAGCCGCCGCACTCCAGACAGAGCTGTGCTTTTGTGAAGTTTGTCACCTCTTATAAGTTCTTACGGCGTATAATGACCGGCAGTCGCGTCCCCCCGCCCTGTCAAAGGAGTGTCCTTATGCGCAAACTCATTTTCGTTCTGCTGGCCGTAGTGGCGATTGCGGCGGTCGCCTATCCGCAGGGCCTCAACAACAACGAAGTCGTATTCACCGGCGCGATCACCTCGGCCCTGCCCAACGGCGAGGGCCTCGGCACGCTGTTCGTGCAGGTCGACACGGTGAACCTGCGCGTCCTGGTCAACCCCAGGACCGAGATTCGCGGCTCCGGCGACCTGTCGCTTACGATGGATGAGCTCGCCGAGAAGGTGCAGCTTGCCGCAGCGTCGGCCGGTGAGGTGCTGGTCGAGGTCACGGGAAAGTTCTCCTCGAGCGGCATCCTGGCCAACAGCATCACGGTTCTCGGTCCGGACGACGATTCCAACGTGTTCGATGTGCGCGGCCATATAACCGGCGTGGCGCCCTCCGATGACGGCACGGCCCTGTCGCTGCTGGGGTTGACCATCCTGGTGCCGACGGCACTCCACATCCAGTCCGACGGCGTGGAGGTGCCGATCGCAAGCCTCACCACCGGCACCCGGATCCACGCCACCGGCACGATATCCGACACCGGCGCATGGACCGCGGACTCGCTCGAGGTCGTCGTGAAGGGGAAGAAGAAGGGGACGCTGAAGTTTGAGGGCGTTGTCGAGTCGTACGATTCGGGTATTGGGCTGCTCAAGGTTGCGGTCAACGGCGCCACCGGGAACATCACGAATGTCAACGTCACGTCCGAGACCGAGGTCACCGGCGACCTGGTTGCCGGCGCCTACGTCGTGGTCAAGGGAGTCATGGTAGATCTGGTGGTCAACGCCAAGGAAGTTCTCGTAATAGGGCCGCTCGAGCTGAAACCGGACGAGCGGAAGCTGAAGGTCGGGCAAGCCGCGACGTTTACGGTGAAGCTGCGCGAAACCGCGGCTGACGATGTCACGGTGACCCTGACGATCGAATCCGGCGCCGGGGTTGTGAGTTTGCCGGCTTCGGTCCTCGTACCAAAAGGATCACGGACCGTCGACTTCACCGTAAACGCCCTTGCGGTGGGCACCGCCACCGTCAAAGCCACGGCGTTGAATGGCTCCGCCACGGCGCTGGTGGTCGTCGGGGAAGTTTCCGAGGACGAAAACGAGCGTCCGGAGGGCGCCGTGCGGATCGTGTTTGCCCCCGATCACATTAAGATCGGTCCCGGCGAAACCCGCGACGTCGTATTGCTGATCCAGCCGCCCCAGGCGACAAGCCCCGAGCCGGTATTTACCCCGGCGACGGGTCCGGTCACCGCAGAGTTTGACCGCACCCTTGGGCAAGGCGTGGCCTCGATGAAGGTCAAGATCACAGCCTCTCCCACTGCCGCCGGACCGTACACGATCTTGGTCACGCTCGGCCCCAGCACGGCCGAACTCCTTGTCGAGGTCCAGTCCAAAGGCAAGAAGTAATAGGAAACAGGGGGCGGGGACGGCCCGCCCCCAATGAACTACGACCGGGGGCAATTCGAGAAATCCACGGGTTGAGCCAGATCCACGGGCCGCGTCGAGCCGGCGCGGCCCACGTCACTTCCCGGGCCGAACGATCCGATCGTAAGCCACCATCAGCAGTGTGGTGACGATTCCGACGGCCGCCACGACATACCACATCTGGTGCGGCGTGTGCCTCACCTCGCCGAACTCGTGCACCAGCCACCCTCCCAGCGGCCCCGCGATGAAGTAGCCGATCGCTATCGGGAGGAACGCGTAACCCATGTACAGTCCCTGCTGTCCTTCGGGCGCCAGCCGGGAGATGTATTCGTAGTAGCGCGGGGCCTGGGTGATTTCCCCGATCCCCAACACGATCAGCGACGCGACCGCCATCGGTATGGACGGGTGCCACGCGAGCAGGAGCCACGAGAGGCTTGCGATCAGGATCCCGGCGCTCATGGCGGTAAAGGCAGGAACCTTCCTGGTCAGATAGCTCACGACAACCTGAAGGAGGATGACGGTGAGCGCCTCGGCCGTGGTCAGCAGGTCCACGTCGGCCTCGGGGTCGATGTAGCCGCGGATGTAGAGGGGGAGCGCGATGAATTCCTGCCAGAAGACGATGTAAAAGCCGGAAAAAAGGAACAGGAACACGATGAACCGGTAATTCTGCAGCACGAGGACCATGTTTCTGAGCGCCACGCCGACGCTGGCCACCTGCTTGTCCCCCTGTTGGGGCGGTTCGCGGTAAAACAGCACCGTGACGAAAAACATGAGGAACACGGAAAGCGCCGACACGCGGAACACGTTTTCTATGCCGATCGAGCGGCGCACGAGGAATGCCATGACCGGGCCGAGCATGCCGCCGATATTGACCACGGTGTAGTAGATCGAGTACCCGAGCGAGCGCACGTTCTCCGTCGATGCCCGCGCGGTCGTGCCGGCGACGACCGGCTTCACAATCGACGGTCCCAAGGCCGGGATCATCAGGATCGCGAATACCAGCCAGTACAGGGGAAGCGAGTCGCGCACGGGGGCCATCCAGGGCGCGGAGAGCGAGCCGAGCAGGAAATAGCCGGCTGACAGGACCAGGTAGGCTGCCGCCAGTGACCGGCGAAAGCCGAAACGGTCGGCGAGCGTGCCGCCGATCACCGGCAGAAACCAGACGACGAACCCGAAAAAGCCCTGCAGGCGGCCGGTTTGTTCGACGCTGAACTTCAGCTGCTCGTGCAGGAAGATCGCGAGGACGGCCTGCTGGCCGTAATACGAGAGACGCTCGAACAGCTCGGTGAAGTTGGCGATCCAGAATGCCGGCTGAAAGCCGACGCGGATCTCGTCCAGTCTCTGCGTGACGCCCAAACTGCCTCCTTTGTCGACCGCCCGATTGTGCAGGAGCGCTTCCCTGTTGCGCAAGGGCGCGTTTCGCAGGGGCGAGTGGGCCGAGTCGGCCCGGCGCGGCCCGGGATTTTGCGGGGCCCGTGATTGTCCCGCCCCCGCCCAGTTTGGACCGGGCGGTTTCCCATTGACGAACGCGGGGCTGCGAGTAACGATTCCCTGTCACCCTGAAGGGATCGCTATGGCAAGAACAATCTTCGTTGTAACGGTGTTGTTCGCGCTCCTGGGAAGCGGTTGTTCACGGGCTCCCGAGCGGCCCGCCGACCACAAGCCTGCACCACGGAAGCCGTCGCTCAACGTGTTGTTGATCACGATCGATACGCTGCGGGCGGACTATGTCGCGTGCTACGGCCGCAAACGCGTCGACACGCCGAACATGGACGCGCTTGCCGCCCGCGGGGCACGCATGGCCCAGGCCATCGCCCAGGTCCCGCTCACGGCCCCGTCGCACGCTTCCATCCTGACCGGAACCTACCCGCAGGTGCACAAGATTCGCGACATGGGGGGGTTTGTGCTGGACAAGGATGTCCCGACGCTGGCCACTGTCCTGCAGGGCGCCGGCTATGATACGGCCGCATTCGTCGGGTCCGCGGTGCTCAGCCACCACTACGGCGTCAATCGCGGTTTCGGGACCTACGTCGACTCCATGAAGGAAGATACCCGGCTGCAGAAGCTGCCCGGAGTCGTTGCGGAGATCCGGGGCGAGGTCGTCGCCGGCCGCGCGCTCGACTGGCTGAAGAAGCACAGTGTGTCGGGGAAGAATTTCTTCGCGTGGGTGCACTTCTACGATCCGCATTTTCCGTATGACCCCCCGGAGCCGTTCCGATCGAGATACCCGAAGGACCCGTATGGTGGTGAGGTGGCGTATGCCGACGAGCAGGTCGGGAAGTTGACGTCCTGGTTATCCGAGGCCGGGCTGGCGGACCGGACCCTGGTGGTGCTGATGTCCGATCACGGCGAGAGCCTGGGGGATCACGGCGAGTATACGCACGGGGTGTTCCTCTACGATTCCACGGTGCACGTCCCGCTGATTATCGCCGGCCCGGGCGTGCCGCAGGGGCGTGTGGTCGCCCAGCAGGTTCGGTCGATCGACGTGATGCCCACCGTCGCCGACTTTGCGGGTACGGCGCCCGGGGACAAGGTCCAGGGGGTCAGCCTCCGGGATGCGGTCGTCGAGGGAAAGGGCACACGCAGCAACTACTGCTATATGGAGACGCTCTATCCGAGGACCCACATGGGATGGTCGGAGTTGCGCGGGATGCGGACCGACGAACTGAAGCTGATCGTCGGCCCGAAGCCCGAGTTGTACAGGTTTATGGACGACCGGGAGGAGGCGCGCAACCTGGTGGACAAGCTGCCGGCCGACGCCGACCGGCTGCAGAAGAAGGTGTGGGAAGTGGCTGGGCCGCCGAAGAGCCTGGGGCAGCTCGAGCCGCAGCTGATCGACGACGAGAGACGCCGGGAACTCGACGCGCTCGGCTATGTCAGCTCGGGCCGGCGCAGCGTTCGGATCGACATGTCCGGCCCGGATCCCAAGGACCGGGTGGCTGTCCTGGGCGCCATCGAACGCGCTTCCGAGGCCATGAATCACGACCAGTGGGGGACGGCCGCCCCTGCGCTGGAAAAGATCCTGCCGCAGGACCCCTCCAATCCCCTTCTCTACAAAACCTTGCAGTTGTGCTATGAGCGGATGGGGCGTTTCGACGCAATGGAACGGGTGTGTCTCGCCGCGATCAAGAACGGTGCGGACGGGGACGAGACCTACGCCAAACTCGGCGAGGTCCAGGTGCGACGGGGTGATCTGAAAACAGCCGTCGGGCACATGGAGAAGGCCGCGCAGATGAACCCGGCCAACCTCCAGAACATGGACAACATGGCGACCGCTTACCTGCAGTTGGGCCGGCTCGACGACGCGCAGCGCGCCCTGCAGGCCATCCTGTTGCAGGACCCGCAGCGTGCCACCGCCCACAATGTGCTCGGGATCCTTGAAATCCAGCGCGGACAGACCTTGCAGGGGCGGGAGCACCTCGAGAAGGCCATCGAGGCGGACCCCGAACTGATCGAGCCCTACCTGAACCTCGGCATCCTCGCCCAAAAAGCGGGCGACTCTCCGGCCGCGATCAGGTATTTCAGAGGTTTTCTGAAGCGGGCCCGCCCCGAAAAATACCGGGACGTGATTCCCAAGGTCAAAGCGGCACTGGCGGAGCTTGGGGCAATTTCCTGACGGCCGCGGGTGCGGACCGCCGGCCGCACCCGTCGCGCCATCCATCGCTCCGGCTATTCCTGGAGTATCTCGATCCCGTTGATTTCCGGATTCTGAGTGTCGGCGTCAAAGAGGATGTCCAGCTTGCCGTCGGTGACCTCGATTCCTTTGAACTCCTTGATTACCGGCTTGTGCATTCCGGGCGCCACCTTCGAGATTTCGAACTTCCTGATGACGTCTTTCCCCTCGATCTTGACGTTGAACACGCGCGGGCCGTCGACGTCGATGTTTTCGTACGTCTCGGCGAAGTGCAGCCTTACGGTATACTTACCGTTCGGAACTTCCGCGTGAAAGCTCTCCATCGAGTAGTGCTCGGTCTGGTAGATGCGGGGATCGTTGGTGTTGGCGATTTTCACATCGCTCCCGCGGTCCACGATGTCCCCCTCGACGAACCCGTACTTGCTACCCTTCTGGTAGGCTTTGTCGGGCTGCCACACATTGCCGGCCTTGTCGGTGTATGGCCTCGGATCCCCGGCGTTGACGCGAAGAACGAACTTCTGCTGGTAAGCGAAGCTGGCGACACACGCGAGTAAGAGCGCGACGATAGCCAGTAGTGCAAAAATGACCTGACGACGCTTCATAGCCTTAGCCTCCTGCTAATTTCTTAATTATGCCTAACCTTAGTATTTTGGCCGACATGCCGGGTGCAATCAAGAGGTTTTGATACGCCACGCCCTCTGGTATTATCGCGCGACGCAGGAGGGCCCATGCTGAACCGGACGACTGTGCTGGATGCGGCTGCAATCGAAGCAATCCACGCCGAATCGCTGGCTCTGTTGAGTGATCCCGGAGTGCACGTGCCCGACCCCGAATGCCTGTCGGCACTCTCGGACGCGGGGGCCGGGGTGGACGGGGCGGCCTCGGTGGCGCGCATACCAGCCCGTGCGGTCGAGGGGGCCCTTGCCGGGAGCGGCAAACGCTTCGTAATCCACGGCCGCGATCCGCAAAAGACGGCTCGGTTTGGATGTGGGGATTTCGTGCTCGTCTCGAGCCCGGGCCAGTTCGCCTGGGTCGACGGGGAGGGTACAACGCGCCGCGAGCCTTCTGCGGCCGACATGCGGCAGGCGGCGCTCGTCGGCGACGCGCTGGAGCACATCGACATCGTGGGCGGGCTGGCGATGCCGCTGGATGTACCGGCGGCCCGTCGCGATGTCTATACGGCGGCGGAGCTGCTGAAGATCACCGGCAAGCCCACGCACGTCTGGATCTCCGGCGGGCGCAGCCTCGAGGCCGTTCTCGAAATGTACGAGGCGGTACAGGGAGGATCGGACGGGCACCGGCGCCACCCCATGATCCAGGGTTTCGTAGAGCCCGTGAGCCCGCTCCGCTTCGCGCCCAATGGCCTGGATATCCTGAAGACCTGCGCGCGGAGAGGACTGCCCCTCTGCTTCGGCCCGATGGTGCAGGCCGGGGCGAGCGGCCCCGCGACGCTCGCCGGCACCCTCGTCGTCGAAAACGCGGAGATACTTGCGGGTATCGTGCTGTCGCAACTCTTCGGTCCCGCCACCCCGGTGTGTTACGGCGGCATCCCGCACGTCTTCGACATGCGGACGACACAGATCAGTTTCGGTGCGCCCGAGCAGGGATTGATGGCCGTCGCCATGACTCAGATGGCCTCCCACTATGGTCTGCCCGCCTACGTCAACGTGGGCCTGTCGGACAGCAAGCGCATGGATGCCCAGTCGGGGCTCGAACGCGGCGCGACGCTGCTGCTGGGCGCCCTGGCGGGCGCGGATACGTTTGGTCACATGGGTATCGTCGGCCCGGACCAGGCGGGGAGCGTGGAGCAGCTCATTCTCGACAACGAAATCGCGGCCTTCGTGAAGAGAATTCTCGCCGGGTTCCGGGTAGACGCGGACACGCTTGCGGCCCCGGTGATCCGCACCGTGGGTATCGGCGGCAGCTTTCTCGGAGAGAGCCACACGCGCGACCATTATCGCCGGGAATCATGGCTCTCGGGACTCTTCGACCGGCAACGCTGGGACCCGTGGGAGGCGTCCGGCGCCCGGAGCGTTTCGGACCGGGTGCGCGAGCGCAACGCTGCGATCCTGGCGCGGCACAAGCCGAATCCCCCCGACGAGGCCCTCGCCGCGGAACTGGATCGCATCGTCCGCAGCACCCTCGAGTGGCGGGACTAAGCCGCACCACGAAAGTCCGCAATCCGGAGTGCGGCGGCTCGACGCCGCTATCCCCTTACGCGCTACGGCCGAAACACCCGGCGCCTCGGCGCCACCCCAAAAGCGCGTCGAGCCGCCGCACTTCACAATCCGCGTGGTCGTGTCCTTCCGTGGCCGGAACTCACCGGCGCGGGGTTGCGCTTGTCTGCTCGCGCAATTCCGAGATCTTCACCCAGTCGACGTAGAGGTACTGGGTGTCGTATTTGAAATCGCCGGACCAGACGGCGGGCCAGTTGCCCACCCAGAGCTGGGCGGGCAAGCGCGGCACCTTCTCCGTCGAGCGATGCACCAGCTTCCCGTCCAGGTAGAAATCGACGCGTGGCCGGCCGTTGGTTCCGTCGTACCAATCCCAGCGGTAGACGTGGAACCGGCCGTCGTTCTGGGCGGAACCCAGGTCCGCCTGGCGCTCGTTGATCTGGGTCTCGTCCGGGTAGTAGGTGTTCAGCCCGGCCCAGCGCGACCAGTCCTTCCCGGAGGCCTTGCCGTTGGCGGGCATCTCGATGTCGATTTCGGTGTAGTCCTTCGGCGCCTGGTAATAGTTCCAGATGCAGGAGCAGCCGCCGGGCAGCGGAAGGTTTTTCATGCGCACTTCGTATCGGCCGCCGCCCCAGCGGGCGCGGGTCCAGACGAGTCCTCCGACCCTGGTGCCGTCCGCGACGCGCTTGTAGGTGCGCGGGTCACCCAGCGGCCCGTTTTTTTCGCCCTTTTGCACTCCCTGGACCGGGCCCTTGTACAGGTCGCCGTGAGCCTCGGTGACCAGGACCGAGATCGTTTTACCTTCGTCGGTGACGGTCCCGGTGCGGACATTTTCAGGGGCGACGCCACGGTTGTCGCGGCCCCAGTGGTGCAAGCCGGCGAACCACTTCGACGTGTCGAGCGATGGGCCGCCGAAGTCGTCGAAAAAGAGCACCTTTCCGGTAGCGTCGTCCGGGGGTGCAGCCGCGGCCGCGGTCGCAAAGGCAAGGAGTGACAAAACAAGAATGTGCATCGTTCGCTCCGGAGCGGGCTGCGCCGACCCGGCGCGGCCCTGGAATTCACATCGACAGCCCCGCAGGGGGCGCGAACAGGACCGAGGCCTGCGCCCTGGGCTGTCGTGACACGCGCTTTGAGCGCTCGCGCATCCCCTCGCACGAGTGCACGAACCGACCCCGACACTTTCACCCTAAACGGCGACGACGGTGCCGCGCTCGGCGGCCTCGCGCACGTTGAGGACGATCTCGCTCACGCGGAAGACCTCCTCGAGCCGGATGACGTGCTCGGCACCGTTGTAGAGCGACTCCAGAAAATCGGCAAACAAGTGAGTCTCAGGCGGCAGGCTCGTCACCTGTTCCGGCTTCCGCCCCGCGGTCACGAGGGTCACGCCGCGGCCTTCCTGGAACTCGACCACCCCGCGTGTGCCCGCGATCCGCAGCCGGTCGTCGCCATGGGTCGGGGCGGTTTCGGGCCGCAGGTAGTCCATCCGCAGCGACCCGGTGCCGCCGTTGTCCAGCCGGAACGCGATGGCGGCATTGTTTTCCATCTCGCCCAGTTGTGGCGCCCCGACGTTGGACTGGAACGCGGCGGCCTGCGTGAAATCCCGGCCCGAAGTCCAGCGCATGAGGTCGATCATGTGGATCCCGATGTAGGGAATGATCCCGCCGAAGCGCGCCCGCGTTTTCATCCAATCGGGGCGGTCGCCCGGCTTGTAGGACTTCTGGGCCGCTACGGTCACGACTTCGCCGATCTCGCCGCTCTGGACGATTGACCTCATTTTCTTATAGCCAGGTGCGAACCGCATCGGGAGGAGCAGGGTGAGCCGCGATCCGGCCCGGTCGATGGCTCTTCTGACCTCGAGGAGCTCTTCCTTCGTGATGGCGAGCGGTTTTTCGGCGACCACCGACAGCTTGCGCTCGGCGCAGGCGCGCACGATCTCCGGCCTGGTGGCGTTTTCCCCGCAAACCGCGACGACGTCCAACGGCTCGCGCTCCAGCAGGGTGCGATAGTCAGGGTACGGTTTCGCCCCTTTCAGCGCCGCGCTGGATGCGACCCTCTTCAGCAGGGTGGGGCTTGCGTCGGCGACGGCCGTGACCCGGATATTGGGCGCTTGCGCCGCGACGTCCAGGATCTCGGAGTAATGCCCCTCGAGGCCGATTATGGCCACCCGCACGTCACGGGTGACGCGCAGCGCCTGTGCCCGGCCGGCGCCGTGCGACGCGCCTGCCGGGACGGCGACGGCGGCTGCCGCGCAGGCCGTCGCTTTCAGAATGTCCCGCCGGGTTGGATTTTCGGGCATGAGAGCCTCCACTCAGTACAGGCATTCAAAGCCAAGCCCCCTCCGCGGGGAGCGCAGGCAAAACGGACGGATCGCCCGATTCGAGGGTACACCTTCTTGCCGTCCTGCTGTTCGACCAAACGGTCATGGACCGTGACGATGCCTCCCGGGGCGATGGAGCCGACGACATGGTTGCAGGGAACATAGCCCGGCAATCCTGCCGCGCAGTTCGTCCCGCGCAGCCGCGCCGATCCTACGCCTGCCGGTTCATGGTGCCGTTGAGGAAAGCCTCGTAGGAGGCGAGATCGAAGTGACCGTGGCCCGAAAGGTTGAATACGATAACCTTACGCTCGCCGGCCTCGCGAGCCCGAAGGGCATGCACCACGGCGCTGTGCACGGCGTGCGCCGATTCGGGCGCCGGGATCGTCCCCTCGCATCGGGCGAAGTTCAAGGCGCTCTCGAATATGTCGCCCTGGTGGTACGCTTCCGCCTCTATGACGTTCTCCGAGAGGAGATGACTGACCAGCGGGGCCGAACCGTGATAGCGCAGGCCGCCCGCGTGCACCGGGGCGGGCACGAACTTGTGGCCGAGCGTGTGCATCATCATCAACGGGGTCATCCCGGCGACATCGCCGAAGTCGTACTCTCGCTTGCCGGCCGTCAGGCTGGGGCAGGCGCTGGGCTCGGCCGCGATCGCGCGCAGGTTTTTCCGGTCGCCCTTGAGCTTGTCCTGAAGAAACGGGAAGGCCAGCCCCGCGAAGTTGCTGCCGCCGCCGTGGCATCCGATCAGGATGTCGGGAAAATCGCCGGCGAGCTCCATCTGTTTTTTTGCCTCCAGCCCGATAACGGTCTGGTGCAAGAGCACGTGGTTGAGGACGCTGCCGAGGGCATACTTGGTGTCGTCCCTCTTTGCCGCATCCTCGACCGCCTCTGAGATCGCGATCCCGAGGCTGCCGGGTGAGCCGGGGCTTTCGGCGAGGATAGCCCTACCCGCTTCGGTCAGGTCCGACGGGCTTGCGACCACGTCGGCGCCGTACATCTTCATCATGACGCGCCGGTAAGGCTTCTGGTCGTAGCTGACCCGGACCATGTACACCATGCATTCGAGGCCCATCAGCCTGGACGCGCAGGCCAACGCGCTCCCCCATTGCCCGGCACCGGTCTCGGTTGCGAGTCTCTTCACCCCCTCTTTCTTGTTCATGTACGCCTGCATCAGTGCGGTGTTGAGCTTATGGCTTCCGACCGGGCTGACATGCTCGGACTTGTAGTAGATCCGCGCAGGCGTGTCGAGGAACTCCTCGAACGCGCGCGCCCGGAACATCGGGGTGGGGCGGTAGAGACGATAGATGTCGCGCACTTCGTCCGGGATTTCGATATACCGCTCCTGCGAGACCTCCTGCCGGATGAGCCCCATCGGGAAAATCGGCGCAAGCGCTTCCGGGCCTATCGGCTGCCTCGTTCCAGGATGCAGCGGGGGTTGGAGCGGCGTCGGCAGATCCGGGACGATGTTGTAGAAATGCGTAGGGATGTCTTTTTCAGACAACGTGATCTTGGTATCGGTCATTTTTCAGCTCCGGTGTGCGGGTTTCCGGCAGCAGCATAGCATGATCACCCCCCCTCTGCGAAAGCGCTGGAACGGGGGTCGGGAAAAAGCTAAATTCACGTTATGAAACCGGTTCGCATTGAATTCTGTTTCGCCCGGAGCTTTCCCATGCGGCACCTGTTCCCGGCCACAACGGCGCTGTTACTGCTTTCCGCTGTCTCGCTGCTACCACGCGAAGTGCAAACGGACGCGCGGCTGAAATTCGCCTTCCGGAACCCGGTGCAGCAAGGATGGGTGTTTGTGCACCTGCAGGGAAGCCCCGGGGAAATCGGGTTTCAGCACGGTTACCTGCTGGCGCCTGAAATCGCGGATGCGCAGAGGGTGATTTCGCTCGAGCTGAAGCATGACACCTCGAGGGACTGGCCGTTCTTCCGTGCCGCCGCCGAAAAGGCGCTCTGGCCCAAGGTCGGGCCGGAGTACCAGCAAGAACTCAAGGGAATCGCGGCAGGCCTTAAGGCAAACGGGGTCAAGCTGGATCTCTGGGATGTGGTGGCGATGAACGCCTGGCTCGAGCTTCCCGGCTACGCGAGCTGGTACGGGAAGCGTCACCCTGAATCCGCCGTGCGCAAGCCGGTCCCCGTCGCGGAGCGCTGCAGCGCCTTCGTCGCGACGGGAAGCTACAGCCGGGACGGCAAACCCGTGATCGGCCACAACGCCTGGACATACTATGCGGACGGGGAGCGCTGGAACGTCATCTTCGACATCGTGCCCGCCGCGGGTCACAGGATTTTCATGGACGGGTTTCCCGGCCTGATTCACAGCGCCGACGATTTTGGCGTCAACGCGGCCGGCATCATGATCACCGAGACGACCATCTCGGGATTTTCCGGGTGGGACCCGAACGGGATCCCGGAATTTGTCCGCGCCCGCAAGGCGATGCAGTACGCGGCGAGCATCGACGATTTCGCGCGGCTGATGCAGGAAGGGAACAACGGCGGGTATGCCAACAACTGGCTTGTGGCGGACCGCAACACGAACGAAATCGCCAGCCTGGAGCTGGGGCTGAAAAACGTGAACCTGCTGCGCACGAAGGACGGGTACTTTGTCGGCTCCAATTTCCCGGTGAACGAGAAACTCATCCGCGAGGAGACCGACTTCGACGTCAAGGACCTGTCGCTGAGCGCCAACGCGCGCCGGGTGCGTTGGGAGCAGCTGATGGCCGAGCACAAGGGAAAGATCGACGTCGAGTTGGGGCAGAGGTTCCTGTCGGACCACATCGACTCGCTCACGGGCAAGAACGACCCCAACGAGCGGACTCTGTGCGGGCACGTCGACCTTTCGCCGCGCGGGATGAAGGGGTGGCAGCCCCCCTTCGGTGTTGCGGGGGCGGTCCAGGCGAAGGTGACCGATGCTGCGCTGGCCGCCGAGATGTCGCTGATCGCGTCGATGGGGCACTCCTGCGGCATCGATTTCGACGCCGCAACCCACCTGTCGCGCCATCCCGAGTTTGGCTGGATAAAGCCGGTCCTGCGCGACCTGAAATCGCACCCCTGGACCCGCTTCAGCGCGAAGCAGTGAGCGACCGCCTCTTATGTTCCTTTGACCCTGGGTCTCGAAACCTCGCGGCACCCCCTGGCGAGCCGACGAGGCACCGCACTCCAAGAAACCAGCTTGTGTGGAGTGCGGCGGCTCGACGCCGCACTGCGGCCGTATCTGCCGATGCAGTGCAACCGCGAAAGCGGTGACAATCTCCATGGTTGAACGTCGCACCTCAACCTTGCGCCCGAACGGGTATTTGATTTTGTGAAAGGAACGTCCGGTCATGTATCGTTCCAGGAGGCACAGAATCATTGCGGGAGTATGCGGAGGGATTGCCGAGAGATACCACATGTCGCCCGCGGTGGTGCGGCTGCTCGCGCTGCTCTCTTGCATCCTTCCGGGCCCTCAGTTCGTCATCTATATCCTCATGTGGATCCTGGTGCCCAACGCCCCGGACAACCCACCCTGAAATCCGGGTCATTCGTGGCATAGCGTGCGGCTGAGCTGCAGTTACGATCGCCTGGTGCAGGTCAGAACGGAAGCGGGCGGGGCGTGCGCTTCTCGAAATGCGTGAGGTGGCGGAGTCCGTTGTCGCGCAGCACCTGCAGCGCCGTGTCCAGATCCGCCCCGACATGGTCGGGCCGGTGCGCGTCGGAGCCCAGAGTCACGAGCGTTCCCCCCATTTCGGCGTACCACCGCAGGACCACAGGACCCGGGTTCATAATCCTGGCCGGCCTGCGGAGCGCGGCCGTGTTCAGTTCGAGCGCGATTCCCCCGGCGATGCAGGCGGCAAGCACAGGCCGGATCAGGTCCTCGTAGGGGCGCGGGTCGTAACTGCCATAGACCTCGCAGGCAATGCGGGCGGGAACGTCGAGGTGGCTCAGGATCTCGAACCCTCCCAGGGTGGCCATTTGCCGCAGTTCCTCGAAATAGAGCCCGAAGATCTTCTTCGCGGGGCTCGCGAAAACGTCGCGCCGGAACGCGTGCAGCCCCGCGAACCAGTGAAGCGACCCGAGGACATAGTCAAACGGGTAGCGCCCCAGCATTTCCCGCGTCCCCTGCTGGAACCGATGGGGTTCGCCCACCTCGATACCTGCTCGGACCGTCAGGCGGCCGGCGAATTCCGTCCGGCACCTTTCGAGGTCGGCTGCCCAGGGCTCGAGCCTGAACCAGTCCGGGGCCTCATCGTCCGGGTAAAGGTCGAAGTGTTCGGCAAACCCGATCTCCGGGATGCCCTTCTCGATGGCGGAGCGGCACATGTCGGCCATCGAGGCTTGGGAGTCGATCGAGTACGCGGTATGCATGTGGTAGTCGTGCGGAATCATAGGGCGACGAGTGTATGCGAATGCCGGGCTGCGCACAACGGCTTGGACACAACCCCTGCCTATGCATTAAGCTGCGAGCATGGCCGAAACGGGGCACATCATCCGCCAGTACAAACTCGAGCAAGGGGCGCTCGAGGTCCAGTACATCGAGGACTACTTCCACGAGTTCAGGAAAAAAAAGACAGCGGAGGAGATCATCCGCCGTCTGAGCGCCCGCGAGCACCTGATCCTGCTGTCCCTTGCCCCCATTCCCGACGACGACGACGATCGGCTCATCCCGGTGGCATTCAAGGTGGGACACGCGCTGAGCGCGCAGGAGGGCGATCCGCAGCTTCAGGAACTCGTCTCCGAGTTCCGCGATTGTGTCGAGTTTGGCGGACGAAAGATTTTCTACAGCTGGATCGGCGGGACGCGCGGCCCGTGGCGCGGCGCAGGCCATTACCGCGCCCTGACCGAGCAGCAGGAACTGTGGGCGGTCGGGCACGGCTATCACGAACTGACCGTCAAGACCAAGAACAAGTTCCACACCATGCGAGCGTCGCTGGCCGATCTGGGCTTCAATGTGGTCGGATACAGGCGCAACCCCGCGGATAACGGCGAGTCCAAGGTGTACCTGAGCAAGGTGCTGGGGAGCGACACCCTCGACCAGCACCGGACCCTCCGTTCTGTGCACGAGTCCGCCTGACGGCAAAACGGGGTGGGCCCGCCCGTCCCCGGATGAGCTGCAACCCGGCGTTGCCGATTCAATCCGCCGGGTGGGCAGGATCCCGGGGCCGCACCGAGCCTCCCGGCCCACTCGAACGCGCCCTTCAAATCATTGTTCCTGTGTGCTATAGATCTTGCAATTCGGGCGAGTCTTCCAGGTGACAGAAAGGGGTCGAGGATAGAAATGAGAATCTACCGGGATGTGACGGAGCTTGTGGGAAACACCCCGCTTGTCCAGTTAAACCGTCTCACGCAGGGCATGCCGGGCCGGGTGGTCGCGAAGCTCGAGTACCACAATCCTGCCAAGAGCGTCAAAGACCGCATCGGCCTGGCCATGGTCGAGGCCGCCGAACGGGACGGTAAAATCAAGAGCGACACGATCCTGGTGGAGCCGACCAGCGGCAACACGGGGATCGCGTTGGCCTTCGTGGCGGCGCAAAGGGGATACCGGCTCGTCCTCACCATGCCGGAGACCATGAGCCGCGAGCGCCGCATGCTGCTCCGCGCCTACGGCGCCGAGCTGATCCTGACGCGCGGCAGCGACGGGATGAAGGGGGCCATCCGCCGCGCGGAGGAACTGGCCGCGAATGATTCGCGCTACGTCATGCTCAACCAGTTCGAGAATCCGGCAAACCCGGAAGTCCACCGTCGCACCACGGCCGAAGAGATCTGGCGCGACACCGACGGGACGGCGGACATTCTCATTTCGGGAGTGGGGACCGGCGGCACCCTGACGGGTGTGGGCGAGGTGATCAAGGCGCGCAAGCCGTCGTTCCGGTGTGTCGCGGTCGAGCCGACGACCTCCGCCGTACTTTCGGGCGGACCTCCGGGGCCGCACCCGGTCCAGGGCATCGGCGCGGGATTCATACCCAAAGTGCTTAACACGGCGTTGATCGACGAAGTCGTGCAGGTCCAGCCCGACGACGCCTTCGTCGTCGCCCGCCGCATGGCCAAAGAAGAGGGGCTCCTGGTCGGGATTTCCTCCGGTGCGGCGACGTGGGCGGCGATGCAGGTCGCGCAGCGTCCTGAAAGCCAGAACAAGCTGATCGTGGTGATCATCCCGTCGTTCGGGGAGCGGTACCTCTCCACGGCGCTGTTTCAGCATCTGGCGGATTGACCCCGGCGAGGCGATGCGGTGATGTTCAAGACAATGCGGAACGACATACGCGCCGTTTTCGACCGCGACCCGGCCGCGCGCAGTTGGTACGAAATCGTCGCGGCCTACCCGGGGCTTCATGCGCTCTGGTTCTACCGCATGTCGAACTGGTTGTGGACGCACCGCCTCTTCTGGCTGGGAAGGGTCACGTCGCACATCGGCCGCAGCATGACCGGCATCGAGATCCATCCCGGGGCGCGCATCGGTTCCGGCTTTTTCATCGATCACGGGATGGGCGTCGTAATCGGCGAAACGGCCGAGGTGGGCGCCAACGTGACCCTGTATCACGGCGTCACGCTCGGCGGCACCAGCTGGAACAAGGGAAAACGCCACCCCACGCTCCAGGACGACGTCGTGGTCGGCGCGGGCGCCAAGATCCTGGGGCCGATCACCATCGGGTCGGGTACTCGTGTCGGAGCCAACGCGGTGGTCGTCAAGGATGTGCCGCCCGACTCGGTCGTCGTCGGCGTCCCCGGCCGCGTCACGCACCGCGCCGGCGAGAAGGTCTCCTACGTCGATCACGGTCATACGCACGCGGTCGATCTGGAGCACGGCGCGCTGCCCGACATGACCGCCCGCGCCCTGCGCCGCCTGGCCGAGCGCATCGAGCGGCTGGAGAACCTGACCGGCGGCCCGGACGCGCACACCGAGTCGGAGGAAGAATCCTGGTTTTACCAGATTTGATTGGGGCTGGCCCCCAGCCCCAAAGCACGCTCGAGCACCTGGCAGAAGATCCTCGGCCGCCGGAAGCTGGCACCTTGCGCTGCCCGAATACCGATCCATCTACGAGGTACTCGAAGGCCCGCCCGAGGTCGGAAGTTTACAAAGTAGCTACCGCTAGCTACAATGTTGTCATGGCTGAAATAAAAACAGTAGGGGTAAAGGAGCTGAAGAATAAGCTCAGCGCCTACTTGCGGGAGGTACGTGCCGGGGTGCGACTGCTGGTGTCGGATCGCGATACCGTAATAGCCGAACTGCATGAGCCTTACCTCGAGCGCTCCCCGACGTCCCTCGCCCCGCCACTCTCGGATTGGGTAAGATCCCGAACGGTTCGGCTTCCCTCGAGCGAAAAGCGGAAACTGCACGAGTCTCCTGTGCACAAACCGGATGGGACGTCACGCGACCTTCTTGATCAGGAAAGGGGAGAGACGAGCTGGTGAGCAGCACCCTATACGCGGAAAGCTCCGCAATCCTGGCGTGGCTCCTCGGAGAATCCGGCTCGAGCGAGGCCATGAGACGGATCAACGAGGCGGACACGGTCGCCACCTCCGTTCTGACTCTTCTGGAGATTGAGAGAGCCCTGATTCGCGCTGAGAAGCAGAGTCTGCTCAGCGCCGGTGAGTGCCAGAAGCTCAGAGGAATGATCGCCAGGGCAACTCGGTCCTGGGTACTGATGGAAGTATCCGAGGATGTTCGCGCAGGTGCCGGCCGTGTGTTCCCGGTGGAACCTGTGCGGACGCTCGACGCGCTGCACCTCGCCACCGCCCTGCTGTTCGTACAGGCGTTCCCTGATCTGCGCATGCTGACATTCGACCAGCGCATCGAGGCAAACTCCCGGGCGTTGGGGATCGTCTGACCCCAATCAAGAAGTGCCCTGCCCCTGGAGTGTGCGCGGGACCGGTGGTTACAGCACTCAGGCCAGAGAATTTACCGGACGGAGTCGGGCTGCCCCGCCCAGTGACCAACCCTTTACATCCCCGAACCATGTGTTGGATACTCGAAAGATATGCGCGAGAAGGTCTATCTGGCCATCGACCTCGGGGCCGAGAGCGGCCGCGTCATGGCCGGCTGCTTTGACGGCGCACGGCTGCGCATCGAGGAAATCCACCGCTTCGCCAACGTGCCCGTCCGGCTGCGCGGCAGCCTTCACTGGGACATCCTCCATCTTTTTTCGGAGATCAAGCGCGGCCTCGCGCTGGCCGCCAGGGCGCACGGCGCCGCCCTCGTGAGCGTCGGGGTCGATACCTGGGGCGTGGACTATGGTCTGCTCGACGCCGGCGGGCGTCTGCTCGGCCACCCCTTTCACTACCGCGACGGGCGCACCGACGGCATGATGGGCGAGGCTTTCCGGCGGCTCCCGAAAGCCGAGATCTACGCCGAGACCGGGATCCAGTTCATGTTCTTCAACACCATATTCCAGCTGCTCTCGGAGGTGGTGTGCGGTGCGCCGGCACTCTCAATCGCCGGCCGAATGCTCTTCATCCCCGACCTGTTGAACTTCTGGTTGTGCGGCGTGGGCGTCAACGAGAGGACGATCGCCAGCACAAGCCAGCTCTATGACCCGAGGAAGAAGCAGTGGGCCCACGCGGTGATCGACGGGCTGCAGATACCGGACCGCATCTTCGGGGAAATCGTGGACCCGGGAACCGCGCTGGGGCCGCTGCTGCCCGAGGTCGCGGAGGAGACCGGCGCGGGGGCGCTCCAGGTCGTGGCGCCCGGCTGTCACGACACCGCTTCGGGCGTCGCGGCCGTCCCGGCCCGGGGCAACCGGCACGCCTATCTCAGTTCCGGAACCTGGTCGTTGATGGGCGTGGAGTCCCCCGATCCCGTCATCGACGGGAAGAGTTTTTCTGCCGGCTTCACCAATGAAATCGGGGTCTTCGACACCGTGCGGCTGTTGAAGAACATCAGCGGCCTGTGGCTCGTCCAGGAATGCAGGCGGACGTGGGCGGCGCGCGGCCAGGACTCGAGCTACGGCGAACTCACCGGGCTCGCCGCGCAGGCCCCCCCCTTCGCGGCCTTCATCGACCCGGACTTCCCCGAATTCTCGCCCCCGGGAGACATGCCTGCCCGCATCCAGGGATTCTGCCGACGCACCGCCCAGGAGCCCCCGGTCACCACGGGTTCGCTCGTGCGGACCGCCTTGGAGAGCCTCGCGTTCAAGTACCGCTTCGTACTGCGAGCAGCTGGAGGGCTTGCTCGGCCATCGGCTGGAGGTGCTCCACATCGTCGGAGGGGGCTCCCGCAACGAACTGCTGAACCAGTTCGCCGCCAACGCCCTCAACCGCCCGGTGATCACCGGCCCCGTGGAGGCGACGTCGGCAGGGAACATCCTGATGCAGATGGCGGGCACCGGCGCCATTGCGTCGCACGAAGAAGGGCGCGACCTGATACGGCGATCCTTCGACACGCGCACGTATGAGCCTGTGGGCGCGCAGGCCTGGGAGCAAGGGTTCGAGGATTTCATGCGGATCCATTCCGCGTGTCAACCAGCGTCACACGACAAGGAGAAGATGAACCATGGCTAACGGGAACTCTACAGGGGATGCGCAGGTGAGCCGCTGGGTCGGACGTCTGCCGAAGATCGGGATACGCCCCATCATCGACGGCCGGCGCCGCGGCGTGCGGGAATCGCTCGAGGGGCAGACCATGGCGATGGCGCGCTCGGTCGCCGCCCTGATTTCCGCCCATGTGCGCTACCCGAACGGCCAGCCCGCCGCGTGCGTCATTTCCGACACTTGCATCGGCGGGGCTGCGGAAGCGGCCATGACGGCCGACAAGTTCGCTCGCGAAGGAGCGACCGTGTCACTCACCGTCACCCCCTGCTGGTGCTACGGTTCCGAGACCATGGACATGGACCCCCTCGCGCCCAAGGCGGTGTGGGGCTTCAACGGGACCGAGCGCCCCGGCGCCGTGTATCTGGCCGCCGTGCTGGCGGCCCACAACCAGAAAGGGCTGCCGGCCTTCGGCATCTACGGCCGGGATGTGCAGGACGCCGGAGCTGCCGCCATCCCGGAAGACGTGAAAGACAAGCTCCTGAGGTTCGCCCGTGGCGCCCTCGCCGCCGCGCTCATGCGGGGCAAGACCTACCTCTCGATGGGCGGAGCCTCGATGGGGATCGCCGGGTCCATCGTGGACCAGTCGTTCTTCGAGAGCTACCTGGGGATGCGCATCGTCAGCATTGATCTCACCGAGTTCGCCCGGCGCGCCGCCGCGGGCATCTACGATGCCGGCGAGTACAAGCGCGCCCTCGAGTGGGTCCGCGCCCACTGCAAAGAAGGGGAGGACAATAATCCCCCAAAGAGCCGCCGCAGCCGCGAACACCTCGATATGGAGTGGGAAACCTCGGTGAAGATGGCACTCATCGCCCGCGACCTGATGATCGGAAACCCCGTGCTGCACGGGCTCGGCTATGGTGAGGAGGCCCTCGGCCACAACGCGATCGCCGCCGGGTTCCAAGGCCAGCGGCAGTGGACCGACTATTACCCGAACGGCGATTTCCTGGAAACGATCCTCAACACCTCATTCGATTGGAACGGGATCCGCGCCCCGTACCTCGTGGCCACCGAGAATGACAGCCTGAACGGCGTGTGCATGCTGATGGCGAACCTCCTGACCCACACCGCCCAGATTTTCGCCGACGTGCGAACGTTCTGGAGCCCCGACGCGGTCCGGCGCGTCACGAAGCACAAGCTGACGGGGGCGGCGGAGGGCGGGATGCTGCACCTGATCAACTCAGGGGCGGCCGCGCTCGACGGTTCGGGGCAGGAACAGGCGGGGGGAAAACCGGCGCTGAAACCTTTCTGGGAGATCACGCCGGCAGACGTGCAGCGCTGCCTCGAGGCGACGCGGTTTCACCCGGCAGTGACCGAGTATATGCCCGGCGGTGGCTGGTCCACATCCTTCAGGACGCGGGGCGGCATGCCGCTGACCATGACTCGCCTCAACATGATCAAGGGCCTTGGGCCGGCGCTGCAGATCGCCGAAGGATACTCCGTTGATATACCGGCCAGGGTGCACCGCGTGCTGAACGAACGCACGGACCCCAGTTGGCCGACGACCTGGTTTGCACCCACCCTGAACGGGAACGCCGCCTTCCGGGACGTGTACTCGGTCATGAACAACTGGGGAGCCAATCACGGCGCACTTTGTTACGGGCACGTGGGGGCGGACCTGATTACGCTGGCCTCGATACTACGTATCCCGGTGTACATGCACAACGTCGCCGAGGAGCGGGTTTTCCGGCCCAGCGCCTGGACCGCGTTCGGAACCAGCGACCTGGGCGACGCCGACATGCACGCCTGCCGCACCTTCGGGCCGATCTACGGCCGTTATGCCTGAGTGCGCCGCGCCCGCGCGCCGCGGTCCCTGATGTTTGCGCATCCCGGGGGGTAGTGGGTTGGGTCGTCCCCGACCAACCCACTACCCTACCGAAACCGCGTGCCGCGCCATTCCTTCCTGATGTAGCCGGAGACCCAATAACCGAGGGCGAAGATGGTCAGAACGGGATTGAACCCGCCGTTGGTGACGTGCAGGCTGCCGTCGGCCACAAACAGGTTGTCGATGTCGTGGACCTGCCCGTACCTGTTGGTGACGGATGTTTTCGGATCGTTTCCCATCCTGCATGTCCCGGCCTGATGCGCGCCCGCGCCGAGGCCGATACCGGGGATCATGCGCCACGTCTGGAACGCTCCGGCCTCCTTCAGCCAGGCTTCGGCTTTCGACGAAACGAAACGGCATGTCTCGACGTCGGCGGCGTGGCGGTGCCCGGAGAGGCGCGCCACCGGTATGCCCCAGTAGTCCTTGACCAACGGATCGACCTCCACCCTGGACTCGAAGACCGGCATTTCCTGTACCGGGCCGTGGACAGCGATGAACCTGCGGAAATACTTCCGCTGGAACTCCTTGTGCTCCTTGCCCCAGGTCGCACTCCCGGGCGGTCGCTTCCTGGTGAAGGCGTAGGGGAGTGAGATGAACTGGTTGCACAGCATGCCACCCCCCTTGAGTCCGGGGTTGCCGTGGTTGAAATCCGAGATGGCGATGTAGGCCCCCGGGCCGAGGTCGTCGTAGACCTCCTCCTCGAACAGGCCCGAAGCGCCGGTATACGCGTGGTCCTGGATGTTGCGGCCGACCCAGTCGTAGCGGTTTCCAGCACCCGTCGGGAACAGGGTGGAGGATGAATTCAGGAGCAGCCGCGCGGTTTCGGCGGCCGAGCAGGACACCACGATCACGTCGGCAGTCTGGACCCTGCGCCGGTTGGTGCTGTCGAAGTACTCGACGGCGCGCGCCCTGCCGCGCGCATCCAGCTGGAGGCGCGCGGCCACGCAGCCGGTCCTGAGTTCGCAGTTGCCCGTCGACAGCGCCGCGGGGATCACGGTGTTGTGCGAACCCCCTTTGGCGTTTACCTCGCAGGCATAGCCGCTGCAGTAGCGGCACCGGATGCACGCCGGTCGTCCGCCATACGGGACGGTGTTGCGCAGCATCGGGATGTGGAACGGGTGGTAACCGAGCTTCTTCCCTGCCGGTTCCAGCATGGCGGCGGCTTTGTTGTACGGGTGCGGCGGCATAGGGTACGGCCTGCGCCGCGGCGGGGCGAACGGATTGCCGGCGTCGTCGCCGGAGACGCCGATCTCCCACTCCGCCTTTTCATAGCAGGGTTCGAGATCATCGTACGAGACCGGCCAGTCCTCGAGGGTGGACCCTTCCAGGCTGCCGTATTCCGACCGCATCCGGAAGTCCTGGGGCATGAAACGCCAAGCCATCGCCCCATAGCTCGCCGTGCCTGACCCGACGCATGCCGCGACGTGTCCGTAGGCTCCCTGGCTCGGGGTGACAATCCGGGCCTTGCCGTCGAGGCCGACCGCCACCCGCGGGTGCCGCTCGTCGTCCGGGCCGAACGCGTTGCGCAACACGCCATAGCTCTGGCTGCTCAGCTCGTCGTGGTCCAGGTCGTCAAACCTCGCCCACCCGCCGCGTTCGAGCAGCACAACCGACAGGCCGGCCTCGCTCAGTTCCTTGGCGACCACCCCGCCCCCGGCGCCTGCACCCACAACCACAGCATTGACGTGTCGATCGGCCATGCCACATCCCCGTAGAGATTCTCGCGCCATTATACATTTGGAGTTTGCGGCGGCTCGCCCTGAACTTTGCCCGCACCCCCATGCGAGCTCGCCGCCGTCCCGGTTTTCGGATGGGGGCAGAGGCTCGGGATGTGGAAACCGCTGGCCCGGGCCGACGGCATGTGGTTTGGCCCTCGGGCCCCGTGAGCGCCGGCATCCCTGCTAGTCCGTAACCCTGTTCCAGACCTTGCAGGCCCTCACGGTGTTCAACATGAGCATCGTGATCGTCATCGGGCCGACCCCACCGGGCACCGGCGTGATGGCCCCGGCAACCTGGACGGCTTCGTCGAACGCCACGTCCCCCTTGAGGATGCGCTTCCCCTCGGCGGTTCTTCCCACTTCGTTCACCCCCACGTCGACCACCACGGCGCCGGGCTTGATCATTTCCCCACGCACATACTCCGGCACTCCTGCGGCGACGATCAGGATGTCGGCGCGGCGGCAGTGCGACGCGACGTCGCGGGTGCGGGTGTGGCACACCGTCACGGTGGCGTTGGCTCCCTGGGCTTTCTGCAGCAGGATGTTCGCGATCGGCTTCCCGACGATGTTGGAGCGCCCGACGACGACCACCTCTGCGCCCTCGACCTTCACACCGGACCGGACCAGCAGCTGCTGGATACCCGCAGGCGTGCAGGGGAGGTAGTCGGCTTGGCCGATCACGAGTTTGCCGACATTGACGGGGTGGAACGCGTCCACGTCCTTGCGCGGGTCCAGTGCGTACAGCACCTGGGTCTCATTGATGTGGGGAGGGAGGGGGAGCTGGACGAGAATGCCGTGAACCGCGGGGTCCGCGTTGTAGCGCTGCACGAGCTCCAGCAGGCATTCCTGGGCGATGTCCTGAGGGTGGCTTTCCTGGATCGAGTGAAACCCGAGCTCGTACGCGGTTTTCTGCTTCGCCCGCACGTAGCTTTCGGACGCCGGGTTGTGCCCCACCAGAATCGTCACCAGCCCTGGTGCGACGCCGTAGTCTTGCCTGAGGCTGGCAACCTCCCGCTTGAGTTCCTCGCGGATCGACGCCGCTATCTCGGCGCCCTTGATCAGTGTCGCCGTCATGGGTGCCCCCCTCTTCAGGGACTGAATCTAGCACGGCGGCAGATCCCGGCACACGGATTTCCACAAATCCACCTGCACCCAGCCTACGCCCTGGGTACACTGGTGCCTGAGACAAGCCCCTAAAATGGCGACACTCGCGTCTATCGCGTGGAGATGCGTATCAGCGGTTGTACGGGATCGGTCCGGGCGCTCCCGACGACGGCGAGCCGCCGCACCCGTGGCCGGCTATCGTGTCACCTCGATTCCCGGAAGCCGGCGGGAACGGCCAGGTCGGCGGCGGTGACGTCGGGTGTGACTTTGAGCAGTTCGCTGTTCATGGTCATGATCGTTGCCCGGTTGGGCGCCTGCGATGGATTCTCCTCTTTCTTGCGCATGATCCTGCGGCCGATCAGGCCGCCAATACCGCGGGCAGGCGAATTGTCCGACGACTCGCTCTCCCGCTGCTGCTGCGACATCTGCTCGGGGCTCTTGACGGCGTCGAGGGTCATGGTGGTCAGGATGGCGGTGCCATCCATGTTCACCTTTTCGGCCTGCATCTTGCCCATCATGTCCTTGAACGCCGGGTACATCGCCAGCGCGGCGGCGGCCTGCTCCGCGGACGGAATGCCGACGATCTCGCCCAGTTTCTGGGCGTAACGGCGGTCGAATTCCTCCGACTCTTTCATGGCCTCGATGCGCGGCGCCAGCCACATGTTCGACGAGAGCACCATCCCGCCCGCCTGCTCGAGCGTCTTCCCCTTCTCGCGCGCCGTGACGGTCAGGACGACTTCGCGGCAGTCGAAGCCGTTGATCGTCTTTTTCTGGCCGGACTCCTTCAGCGACACGTCGATTTCCATTTTCTGCTCTTGTGGTTGCTGCGGCGGCTCCGCTTCCTTTTTGCCGGCCTCCTGCCGGGCTTGCTTCTCGGCCTTCTCCCGAGCCTCCTCCATGCGGCGCTTCATCTCGGCGAAGGTAGTCACCACGTAGTTCTTCTTCCTGGTGTCGATGGTGTACACCTTCTCTTCATCCAAATCGATGATCTCGCCCCCGTATTCACTGAAGCTCGCCTTGCGGTTCCCCTTGACCGCGATGGTATTGACGACCCCTTCTTTCATGGCCTTGCCGCCGAAGAGGCCCATCATGCGGCCCATCATCCCCTCGAATTTGACTTGGCTCTTCTGTTCGGTTTTTACCGCGGCCCCGAGCGGCAGAGCCGTACCGAGGGCGACCAGTACTGTCAGGCAGGTCAGCACGCGCATACTCTTCATCCTACGAACCCTCCGAGATGTCCGAATCAATTCTTACTTTTCCGGTATGCAACTACAAGGGCGGCGGCAAAGAAGTTATCGCGTGGACGATCCGGTCCGACGCCGCGCGCATCCCGGCGGCCGCCGGTTCCGTGAGCGTTTCGCCCAGCGTGTACGGGTCCTGGACCTGGATGCCGAAGATCACGACGTCTGACGGCATGCCGAGGCCGAGGCGACGGCCGAGTTCGAGAGCGGTGGGGAGGTCGATATCGTGGACGGAGCGCAACCGGAGAGAGGTGTGAAGGTCCTCCGGCGCGAGCTGCAGCACCGTGCCCGGTTCGACCCCGTCGAAAAGGATGGAGTCGACGAGCACGACCCGGTCCCACCCGGCCATGAGTTCGATCAGGGCCAAGCCCGCCACTTCCGATTCGGCGACATCCGCCGAATCGGCGTGCCCGGCCTCGTGGAGCCGGCGCGCCACTTCCCGGGCCGCATAGATCCCGACTCCGTCGTCGGACAGCAAGCTGTTGCCCAGCCCAATCACCCGCGTTCGCATAGGGTCTATAGCAATCGGCAGTTATGTGCTGTGTAACGTGAATTTTGTTCGCGCTAAAAGCCGGAAGCCGGAAGTCGGAAGCCGTTCCTCGGTTCCGGCTCCTGACTTCCGGCTTCGTTATTCCGCTGCTTGCGGAGCGCCGCCGGACGCCCAGATGCTACCGCGAGGCGCGGTGGACCACGGTGCCGTCGGCGGCGTGGACCTCCACGACGAGCGGCATCTCGCCCGGCAGCGAGTGCGTCGCGCACGAGAAGCACGGGTCGTAGAGCCGGAAGGCCATCTCCACCATGTTCAGCAGGCCCTGCCCGACCTCCTTGCCCGGCTGGATGAGCTTCTGCGCGGCCTGCTTGATGGCCATCGAGATCGGCGCGTGGTTGTTGGTCGTGCCGACGATGAGGTTGGCTTCGGTGACCAGCCCGTTCCGCGTCGGTCTTGTAGTGGTGGGTCAGGATGCCGCGCGGCGCCTCGACGATCCCGACGCCCTCCTCCGGCATCGCCGTCGGCAGGCGTGCGGAATGTCGGGTGAGGCGACCTCGCGGGTCCTGCGCCAGCTCGAGCAGCCGCTCGGCCGCGTACAGCAGCTCGATGAGCCGCGCCCAGTGCGTGGCCAGGAGCTTCTTCACCGGCTTGCCGCCGAGCGTCTGGTACATCTTCTCGTACTCGGCCTGCGCCAGCGGCGTCGCCATGCCGTCGGCCGCGTTGAGCCGCGAGAGCGGCGTCGCCTGGTAGACGCCCGAGTCCCGGCCGTCCACGAACCCCTTCCAGCCGATCTTCTTCAGGTAGGGGAACTTCAGATAGCTGTACTTCTCGACGTGCTCGGAGATGTAGTCGAGGTACTCGTGGTCCTTGTACCGGAAGACCTCCTTGCCGTTCTGATCCACGACGCGGTGATCGCCGTGGTAGAAGTTCACGCGGTTCTTCGTCGTCGACCGTGCCGATCCAGTACGTGTCGAGCTCGTAGACGTCCGAGAGGATGAGGTCGAGGTAGGCCTTGTTCTTCAGCACCACGTCGTCGAAGAGCTTCAGCGAGAACTTGGCGAACTCGACGCAGGACTTCGCCTTCTCGACGATCTCCTTGCGCTGCGTCCTCGGTGATGCCCTTGGAGACGCCGCCCGGCAGCGTCCACACCGGGTGGGTCGAGCGGCCGCCGACCATGATCTGGATGTCCTGCGCGATGGCGCGGTGCTTGAGCACCTCGCCCGCCGACCGGGATGCCCGACCTTCTCGACGATCGCCGAGGATGTTGCGTTTCGCCGGATCGGCGTCCGGGCCCGACGACGAAGTCGGGGGCGGCGAGCGCGTAGAAGTGCGCGATGTGGCTGTGGACGAAGTGCGCGCTGTAGTAGAGCTCGCGCAGCTTCTTCGCCGTCGGCGGCGGATCGACCTTGTAGACCGCGTCTACGGCCTTACCCGAGGCCAGGTGGTGTGCGGCCGGTCAGACGCCGCAGATGCGCGACACCACGCGCGGGACCTCCTCGACCGGCATGCCCTCGACGAACTTCTCGAAGCCGCGCAGCTCGGGGACCTGGAAGTAGCAGTTGGCGACGCTGCCGTCGTCGGCCAGGAAGATCTCGATCTTGCCGTGCCCTTCCAGCCGCGTGATGGGGTCGATCGAAATGCGCTTCATAGTGCTTTCCTCCCCAGCAGGGATCCCGGGATGCCGAACCGATTGAAGCTGCGGAGCGGATCGGGGATGCCTGCGATGATACGTTCCACCTCGGCCTCGTCCTTGGCCTCGATGACGGACGCGATGGCCGAGATCGCCTTGGCCCCCTGGTCGAGCACGCCCGGCGGCGGGCCGTAGCAGCCGCGGCAGGCCGACGCCCGACTGCTGGCAGCGCGTGTCGCAGCCGCCGCGCGTCACCGGGCCCAGGCAGAGGAAGCCCTGCTCGAGAAAGCAGGTGTCCGGATCGGGCTGCGCGGTGGCGATGCGCTTGAAGGCCGTGATCTTCTTCTCGCTTCTTCTTCCGCGTG
Source organism: uncultured Acidobacteriota bacterium (assembly GCA_963773605.1). GTDB lineage: Bacteria > Acidobacteriota > UBA6911 > UBA6911 > UBA6911 > CAVZBT01. The sequence goes on along the minus strand of CAVZBT010000006.1, from coordinate 508,986 downwards.
CACTCGTCGCACTGGGTCTTTTCCGAGGCGCCGATCACCGAGCCCTTGGGCGGCAGCTTGCCGCGTCGACGATCGCCTCGCACGACCTTCCAGATCTGCTTCGGGGTCGGCGGGCAGCCGGGCACGTAGTAGTCGACGTCGACGACCTGGTCGAGCGTCCGCACCGTGTCGTAGAACTCGGGGAGCGTGAGCTCGCCTTCCGGCACCTTGGTCCGCGGCTGCGGCTCCACGCCGTCGGGGTTCACCGTGGAGGGCGAGTCGTGGTAGACGCGCTGGAAGATCTGACTTCTTGGTCGAAGAGATTGGCGAGCCCCGGGATGCCGCCGATGTGCGCGCAGGTCCCGAAGGCGACCAGCACCTTGGACTTCGCGCGCAGCAGCTTGGCCAGGTGCTCGTTCTCGGAGTTGCGGACGGCGCCGTGGAACAGCGTCACGTCGATGTGGCCGTCCGGCATCGCCTCGACGTCCTCGTACTTGAAATCCGAGCGCGATCGGCCAGAAGACGATGTCCGCCGCCGCGGCGAGGTCCAGGATCTTCTCGTGCAGATCGAGGATGGCGACGTCGCATCCCCCGCAGGCGGCCGCCCAGTAGGATGCCAGCTTCAGTTTCGCCATCGCGTTCCTCCGAATATCGAGTCGCAGTCTGCTGGCCTCACGCTGCGTTAGGCGGCCGGATGCGGCGCGTTTCTTCTGCGTTCGTCTTGAACTTCGCCGGCCCCAGCTTCCGCACGTCTTCGGTGATCTCGTTGACGACCTCGGCCCAGCGGTCGCCCTCCGAGGCCGACACCCACTCCAGCCGGAAGCGTTCCGGCTCGATGCCGTAGTCCGCGAGCAGCTTCTTGAGCAGCGCCATGCGCCGGAGGGTCTTGTAGTTGCCGTCGATGTAGTGGCAGTCGCCGGGGTGGCAGCCGGCGACCAGCACGCCGTCCGCGCCGTCGGCGAACGCCTTGAGGACGAAGGTCGGATCGACGCGGCCGGAGCACATGACCCGCATCACGCGCACGTTCGGCGCGTACTTGATGCGCGCCGTGCCGGCCAGGTCCGCGCCGGTGTACGAGCACCAGTTGCAGAGAATGCCGACGATCTTAGGCTCGAACGTCATACAGCAGCTCCTTCGATCTCGGCGAACAGCTGCTCGTCGGTGAAGTGCCGGGCGATGATGGCGGCGCTCGGGCACGCCGCGGCGCAGGTGCCGCACCCCTTGCAGAGCACGTCGTTGATGACCGAGACCTTCTTCTCCTCGTCGAAGCTGATCGCCGAGAGCGAGCAGAGCGTGTTGCAGATCCGGCAGCCCGCGCACTTCTCCGCATCGACGATGCTGGTCGCGGACTCGACCTCGATCTCGCCCTTGCGCCATCAGCGACTGCACCTGCGACGCGGCCGCCGAGGCCTGCGCGACCGTGTCGGGGATGTCCTTCGGCCCCTGGCACGCGCCGGCGATGAAGATGCCGTCGGTCGGCGTCGAGACCGGCGCCAGCTTCGGGTGCCGCTCGATGAAGAAGCCGCCGCCGCAGCTGATGTGGAACGTGCGCGCCGAGCTCCGCCGCGTCCGTCCGCGGCTTCGAGGCCGGTGGCCAGCACGACCATGTCGACCGGGATGCGGCGGACCTGGCCGATGCAGCGTGTCCTCGACGCGGATGATCAGCTTGCCCGCTCTCGCTGTTCGTTCAGCGGGAAGTCGCGTGACCGACGCGGCCCGGCCGCGGATGAAGCGCACCTCCTCCTCGAGCAGGCGGTGATAGAACTCCTCGTAGCCCTTGCCGAAGCAGCGCATGTCGATGTAGAAGTTGTAGACCTCGGCGCTCGGTCTTCTCCTTGATCAGGTGGGCGAACTTCAGCGCGTACATGCAGCAGACGCGCGAGCAGTACTTGTTGTGGCGCTGCGTCGCGGCTGCCGACGCAGTGGATGATGCCGACCGACTTCGGCTCGCTGCCGTCGGCCATCAGGATCTGGCCGCCGGTCGGACCCGAGGCGCTGTTCATCTTCTCGAACTCCATGCCGGTCAGGACGTTCTTGAATTTGCCGTAGCCGTACTCGGGGATCTTCTCGGCGTCGAAGCTACTGGAAGCCGGTGGCCAGGATCACGGCGCCGACCTCGATTTCCTCGATCCGGTCCTGCTGCGTCGTGGTCGATCGGCCTTCGCTTCGCAGACCTTTTCGCAGACCTTGCACTCGCCGGTCTTGAAGTGGATGCAGGAGTCGCGGTCGATGACCGGCTGGTGCGGCACCGCCTGCATGAAGGGGATGCCGATCGGGCGTCAGCGGGCCCAGCGGCAGCGCCTGCGCGGACCAGCGCCTCGTCGTTCTCGATCTGGATCGCGCCGGTCGGGCAGACGTGGGCGCAGGACCCGCAGGCGATGCACTTCTCCGAAGTTTCGCCGTAGGCGGTCGAAACCTCGCGCGTCGTGCCGCGGTTGAAGAAGCCGAGCACGTTGGCGCCGACGACATCCGGAGCAGACCCGCACGCACAGCCCGCACAGGATGCAGTCGTCGTCGCCGCGGCCGAACCGCGGCTCGGTGATGCCGTATTCGGCCGCCAGATCTTCGAGGACCGGCACGTGCCCGCAGCGCGACATCAGCCACTCGATGATCATCTTCCGGTCGCGCCGGACCCGCTCGGAATCGGTCAGGACCTCGATTCCGTTCGTCGCCGGGTAATTGCAGGCCGTCACCATGCGGACGCGCTTGCCCGAGCGGACCTCCACGGTGCAGACGCGGCACACGCCGTACGGTTCCAGGATCGGGTGGTGGCAGAGCGTCGGGATTTTGATCCCGAGCTTCTCGGCGATGGTCAGGATCGGGGTCCGGTCCTCAGCCTCGGTCTCGATTCCGTTGATTTTGACTTTGATGGTCTTCATGCCGCACAGCTCCTCGGGACCTTCAGGATCGCGTCACGCTTGCACGCCTCGACGCAGGCGCCGCACTTGATGCACTTGTCCTTGTCGATGGAGTGCTTCTCCTTGACCTCGCCCGCGATGGCGTGCGACGGAGCAGCCTTTCACGCAGGCGTGGCAGCCGTCGCACTTTTCCGCGATCGATCCTGAACTCGATCAGGTCCTTGCAGACGCCCGCCGGGCAGACGTGGTTCTTGATGTGGGCGTCGTACTCTTCCTTGAAGTAGCGCAGGGTCGACAGCACCGGGTTCGGGGCCGACGTGCCCAGCGCGCAGAGGCAGCAGTCCTGCATCACGTCGCCGATCTCGTGCAGCAGTTCGACGTCCTCGGGCTTGCCTTTGCCCTCGGTGATGCGGCTCAGGGCGTCGAGCGAAGTGCGCAGCCCCTCCCGGCACGGCACGCACTTGCCGCACGACTCCTCCGTCAGGAACGCGATGAAGTAGCGCGCCACGTCGACCATGCAGGTCTGGTCGTCCATGACGATCATGCCGCCGGACCCCATCATCGAGCCCGCCTCGGTCAGGCTGTCGAAATCGACCGGCATGTCCAGCAGGTCCTCCGGGCAGGCAGCCGCCGGAAGGCCCGCCGGTCTGAACCGCCTTGAACTTGCCGCCGTCCGGCGATGCCGCCGCCGATGTCGAAAACGATCTCCCGCAGGGTCAGCCCCATCGGCACCTCGATCAGGCCGGTGTTGTTGACCTTGCCCACCATGGAAAAGACCTTGGTGCCGCTGCTGCCGTTCCAGGGATTCTCGCTGACCTCGCCGGTGCCCATCGACGCGAACCACTCGGCGCCGCGGTTGATGATCAGCGGCACGTTGGCCCAGGTCTCGACGTTGTTCAGGTTGGTCGGCCGGTTCTTGTAGCCGTACTCCACCGTGTGGATGTACTTGGCGCGCGGCTCGCCGACCTTCCCCTCGAGCGAGGCCATGAGGGCGGTCGATTCGCCGCAGACGAACGCGCCCGCGCCCTGGACGATCTCGATGTCGAAATCCATCCCGGTGCCGAGGATGTCCTTGCCGAGCAGGCCGTACTCGCGCGCCTGCTCGATCGCCTTCAGCAGGCGTTCGCGCGCGATCGGGTACTCGTGCCGGATGTAGACGAAGCCCTCCTTGCAGCCGATCGCCCGCGCCCCGATGATCATCCCTTCGAGCACGGCGTGCGGATCGCTCTCGATGATGCTGCGGTCCATGAAGGCCCCGGGGTCCCCCTCGTCCGCGTTGCAGACGACGACGGGCTCCACGTCGCGCTGCTTTGCGGCGTGCCGGCAGGTCTCCCACTTGATGCCGGTCGGGAAGCCACCGCCGCCGCGCCCGCGCAGGCCGGACTTCTTGATCTCCTGGATGATCTGCTCGGGGGTCATCTCAGTCAGGCCTTTGACCAGTGCGGTGTAGCCGTCGACGGCGATGTAGTCGTCGATGCGCTCCGGGTCGATGGCGCCGCGGTTGCGCAGCACGACCAGCTTCTGCTTGGCGAAGAAGGGGATTTCCTTGAGTGCCGGGATCGGGGCTTTTCTCCTCCGGCGGGGAATACATCAGCCTCTTGACCGGCCGGCCTTTCAGGAAATGCTCTTCGACCACGTGCGGCACGTCTTTCGCGGCGACCCCGCAGTAGAAAATCCCGTCCGGCTGCACGATCACGATGGGGCCCTCGGCGCAGAAGCCCTGGCAGCCGGTGCGTATCACCTGGACTTCGTTCCCCAGGCCCCGCTTCTTCACCTCGGCCTCGAGAGCCCGGGCCGTCGCAAAGGAGTTCCCGGATACGCATCCGGTCCCTGCGCAAACCAGAACATTTGTGCGGCATGCCATCGCTCAATCCCCTCAAGCAAAGAACGTACTCACCACTGAGGCGCCGAGAACGCAGTACTCTGCACGCGCTGCATCTCTGCGCCGGATCCGGTGCGTCTACCCGGTGGTTTCACAGCCCCTCGCAAGCGCGAAATCGGTGACGATTTTGCCGTCGAGCACGTGCTCCTGCAATATGCGGATGATCCGGTCCGGTGTGAGGTCGGTGTACTTTACCGGCGGCTGGCCGGCCAGTGCCACCGTCGCCATCGGCTCGCGGCTGCACAGCCCGGCACAACCGGACGTGGTGACGATGACGTCGGCGACCTTCCGCTCTTCGATCGCCTTCAGCAGGGCACCCATGACATCCCGCGCCCCGGCCGCAATGCCGCATGTACCCATGTGGACCGTCACCCTGGCCCGCGCCTCCCCGGACCTGAGGGTGAGGACGTGCCGCCCCTCGTCGCGTATCCGCTTGAGGTCCTCAATGGACAGTCTGGGCATCCTGCGCCTCCTTTGACCTGTACTTCTTCAAAACTCTGGAGATCGAGGACTGCTTCAGCTTCCCGTGCACGTCCTGTCCGACGGTGACGACCGGGGCCAGGCCACAGCAGCCGACGCAGTTGACCGTGTCGAGGCTGAACTGCATGTCGGGCGTCGTTTCGCCCTTCTTGATTTTCAGCTCGCGCTCGAACGCCTCGACCAGACGGGGCCCGCCCTGGATATTGCACGCGGTTCCCATGCAGACGTGGATCTGGTGCCGGCCCACCGGCTTCAAGCTGAAGGCGCGGAAGAAGGTGGCGATCGACAGCACCGAGGTCAGCGGCGTGTCGATCTGGACCGACAGCTCCTCAAGGACCTCGCGCGGCAGGTAGCCGTACTCGTCCTGGCATTCGAGCAGGACGGCAATCATGTGCTCTCGTTTCCCGCCGTGACGACCGACGATCTCCCGAACCCTTGTGACGTCGACCATGCTTTCCCCCAAGTCCTTGCTGGCCGGGTATGCACCGCGTCCGCGGTTGTGCCCGGATCAGATCCTCGACACTGCGCTCTCCCCCTGCCTTATTGCCCTGCGCAGCGCCATGAGACCCTCCGGCGAGCCCATGTCGATCCCGGCTTCGCGCAGATCGCCCGAGCGGACCTCATAGCCTGAGTTGCCCACCGTGTGGCGGAACCGTATCTCGACCTCCGGGTGGCCCGCGAGCAGCACCATCAGGGTTGTTTCGATGTCGCCCAGGGGTGCGCGATCAATGTGGCTGTGCTCGAAAACGGCACGCACGCGCGTTCCCTGTCCGGGTTGCGATTGCAGCACAACCTCGCCGCCGGCGCTGCGGGCAGCCTGGGCGAACAGCGGCAGCCCCATGCCGACCCGGCGCGTGGTGTGCGTCGTAAAGAAAGGATCCGCAGCCCGGGAGAGTGTCTCCGGGCTCATTCCGCACCCGTTGTCGCACAACTCGATCGTGAGGCGGTTGCCGGCGACATCCTCTTTAATGTCGATCTCGATCTCCGTCGCCCCGGCATCGACGCTGTTGTGCGCGATATCGAGAATGTGCAGTGCCAGATCCTCCATGGGCCTTCCTCCGCCGAGAACCGCTCGCCCCCCGGCGCCGGCAAAAGCGCGGCGCAGTTCCGCCACGGTCGGCTCCTGCAGGAGCATGTACATGGCTGCCCGGCCGACATCCTTCGGCTCGTGCGCATCGGAGGCGCACAGAATGGGGAACTCTCCCCGGGGGGCAAACAACGCGCGCGCCACCGGCAGGGGGGTGCCCCGCGACACTTCGAGGGCGTCGAGCGGGAGGGCCGAGGGAATCAAGCCGAGCTGCCCGAAGATCCCGAAGGCCTCGCGGTCGACATGCGAAGCCACCGCGAGACCGTCCACGCGATGAATCGCGTCAACCACGGCATCTACGGCCAGGGTCGTGGCGCCGGCCAGGAGGCGGTCGTTGAAGCCGAGCACTTCCTCATCCTCGTTGGCAACCACCTGCGTGCCGAATGCGCGTTCATCGTTGCGCCCGGGCAGGCAGTGGTAGACGCGCGCCTGCAGTTCCAGCGCCGCCTGGAGGTCCGGACACAGACCGAGGACATGGACCTCCTCGGCGCTGGTGATCTCCATGCCGGGGATCACCGCGAGCCCGGACTTGCGCCCCGCGCGCGCGACGGCGGCCGCATTCTCGACGGAGTTGTGGTCACACACGCCGATGGCGTCAAGACCGGAGGCGACCGCCGCCCCGGCCACTGCGGCGGGGTGCATCTCCAGTTCCGCGCAGGGGGAAAGGCATGTGTGCACGTGCGTGTCCACCATGAACACTCTCAGCCCACCCTCCTTCCCCGGATGCCCATCCCATAGAGCCGGCCGATCACCTCGAAGGCCGGAAGTTCAGTGCTGATGATCGGAATGCGCTCTTCGTCGGCGCGTTCGGATGCGGCCGGTTCGGGCCGGCGGCCGTTCACGAGGATGACGCCGGCCAGCCCCTTGAGCTGCGCGACGGCCACGATGTTGACGTGCCGCTGCAGCGTCACCCACAGGTCCCCTTCGCAGCTGTGGGCGATCACATCCGAGAGCAGATCGGAGGCATAGCCGCCGAGCACCTCGCGGCTGGAGGCTTCCGCGCCGCCCGACACCACTTTTCCCCCGATCTGCGCCGTGGTCTGTTCAACGTTCACTTCGGGCCTCCGTTGCCGGGCCACCGGCTCTGGACAAGCCTGGCGAGCTCTGCAATCCTGTCGGTAAGCTCCTGTTGCCGGAAAAAAACGCACGACTCTTCACCGGCGTCGCCGAGGACTACATCCTCTGCGAACGCCCGGCAGGACGGGGCGCCGCAGGCGCCGCAATCGATGCCGGGGAGGGTCGCGACGAGCGCGTCTCCCTGCTTCATTTTCGCAATGGCTCGCGAGATGTCCTGGTCCATCGGCCGCAGCGGCCGGCTTGTCAGGGGTTCATCCATCAGGAAGGCTCCGTCTCGGTAGCGGCGCTCCACCTCATCGCGATCCAGCGCCGGCCCGGCCGGCAGCTTCTGCCAGAGCCTTATGATCCTTGCGCGCGCGACGTACGGATTCTCCACCGTCAGACACCCTGCGACGCACCCTTCGGCACAGGCGTGGCACTCGATAAACGAATACTTCCGCAGCCTTCCCTTTTCGACGTCATCCAGGATCCGCATCACGTTGGGCAGGCCGGCCACGGAAAGGGTGTCTTCGGCGGGCAGAGATCGGGGGAAACGGCCGACGAACGCCCATTTCACGCCTGACGCCGTTTCCCCGCCGGCGAGGTGAGCATCGGATTCCTGGATGCCGGCCATCGCGGCGGTGAGCGTCTTGTAGAGGTCGCTTATGGAGACGGCTGCGTCGAGGTAGGACTGTCGCATCCCGGGGTGCTCCAGGATCGCGACCATCTTGGACGGACACGGGGTGATGTAAACGGCCCCGATTTGTTCGGGCGACAGGCCGGTTTCGGAGACCTTGCGGGCCTTGGCATCCCGGGCCGAAATCTCGCGAGGAGCCAGGACTGGCAGCAGCTGGTCGACCAGCTCGGGATACCTCACCTGCACCAGCCGCACGACCGTCGGGCAGAATGACGAGATCAGCGGGTACGGGCCGCGATATCCGCCGAGGAAGATCTCCGTGGCTGCGGTGACCGCGTCGCAGGCAGGCGAGAGGCACTCGACGTCGCTGAAGCCGCACTGCCGCAGGGCGGTGAAGATGACGCCCGGCGGCACGTCCCCATCGAATTGCGCATACAGGGCCGGCGACGGCACCGCCACCGTGCACTCGAATCTCGACAGGTCGGCCATGTGCGTCAGTCAGCGGAACGATGGCGCCCCGCGGGCAGACCCGAATGCATTCGCCGCAATCGATGCACCGGTCCGCGAGTTTGACCGCGCGCCCTTGGCGCACCCGGACGGCGGCGGTCGGGCAGGCGCGCAGGCAGGACATGCAGCCGTCGCAGTTCTTGGGTTCAAACCGCAGAGAATGATGATACTGAGCTGCCACTTTAGCCCTCATCCAGGCAGGACTACGCGAATCACCAACCGGGTGCCCCGGCCGACGCACGGAGCGGACCTCGAGCTCATCCGCGTTGCGCCTGATATTCGGGAGCCCCATACCCGCGCCGAAACCCATCTCGCGCATCTCGGGCGTCGCCGTCGAATATCCCTCCTGCATGGCCAGATCGATGTCCTCTATGCCGGGCCCTTCGTCGTCGGCTTCGACGGTTACCGCATCAGGGCTGACCCGCAGGACCATGTGGCCGCGACGGCTGTACATCACCATGTTCACTTCCGCCTCGTAGCACGCAATGGCAACTCGCCGCACGATCTCCGGGCGGACGCCGAGGCGCTTGAGCGTATCCTTGATCCCGGTCGACGCCCTCCCCGCGTTGGTGAAATCGCTCCCGGCGATATGGTAACGTCTCCTCCAACTCCTCGGTGCGCATGCTTCACCTGCGGGCGACTGCACGGTAGAGTACCCCTGCCGCCTCGAACATGGTCAGGCTGGTGCCGAGCACCGGGATCCGGGCCTCGCGCGCCAGCTCCAGGATGTCCTCGGTCGGCTTCTTCCCGCGGACGAAAACGACCCCGCACAGGTCGGCAACGATGGCGGTGCGTATCGCCTGAAGGCTGACCTGCCCGGTCAGTAGCAGCATCCCGGGCCGGCTCAGGGCGAGCACGTCGCTCATCAGATCCGCGGCGCCGACCTCCTCGACCGGGACCGAGAGATCGTGGTTGCAGTAGACCTCGGCGTCCAGTATCTCGCGCACCTGCGCCAGGGTAAGGGCGGGCCGAGGATCCGCGGTCGTCACTGCCCCACCTCCCCGGTGAAAGCCGTTGCCGTTGGTGCTTCTGCCTATGACAAGCTTGCCTTTGCGGATCACCCGCCTGGCGGGGATCTTCCTCGCCGGACAGGATTCCCAGCACAGCCCGCACCCGGAGCACTTGCTCCGGTCGACGTACGTGGCCTTGTGCCGGACCTTCACGCGGAAGTTGCCGACAAAGCCGCTGACCTCCTCCACCTCGGCCGAGGGCATCAGCTTGATGTTCGGGTGTTTTCCGGCCTGCACCATCTTCGGCGTGAGGATGCAGGCGGCGCAGTCCAGCGTCGGGAAAGTCTTGTCGAAGCGGGCCATGTGCCCCCCGATCGAAGGTTCCCGCTCGACCAGGTAGACCGTGCGCCCGGAATCCGCGATATCGAGAGCCGCCTGGATTCCCGCGATGCCACCGCCGACCACCACGGTGGCGTTGTTGACTGGGACTGTTTTACGCGGGAGCGGAGCCAGCCTGGAAGCCTTGGCGACGGCAGCCGCGATAAGCGCTTTGGCCTTGTCCGTCGCCGCCATCGGGTCCACCGTCACCCAGGAGCAGTGCTCGCGGATATTGGCCATCTGAAACAGGTACCGGTTCAGGTCCGCGCGCTCGCACGCGCCGCGGAAGGTCGGCTCGTGCATCAGGGGGGAGCAGGACGCCACCACCACCCGGTCCAGCCCGGCGTTCCTTGATATCCTCCTGCACGAGGAGCTGGCCGGGATCCGAGCACATGAACTTGTACTCGCGCGCGATGGCCACGCCGGGGAGCGTTCGGGCAAACTCCGTCACCTCGGAGACGTTTACCTTGCCCGAAATGTTGGTGCCGCAATGGCAGACGTAAACACCGATCTTGGTGCTCATGGCATCTCCTAAGCAAACCGCTCGAAGACCTTCGTCGCCGGTACGACGCAGCGCTGGAGTCCGAGGACGTCGGATCCGAGCCCCAGTGCGAGACCGATGAGCTGGGTGAAATAGACGATGGGGATGTTGAAATCGGTGCCGTAGGATTTGTTGATTGCCGACTGGTAGGCGTCCAGGTTGATCTGGCACACGGGGCAGGCGACCGCGATACAGTCGGCCTCATCCTGCTGGGCGCACATCAGCAGGTTGCGGCAGAGCCGCAGGGCGACCTCCTCGCGGGTTCCTATCAGCGAGCCGCCGCAGCAGACCGTCTTCATCGGGAAGTGCGTCGGTGTCGCGCCCAGCGCCTCGAGAAGTTGATCGAGCATGACCGGGTTGTCCGTGTCGTCCTCGATCCCGTACGGTCTGGCGATCTGGCAGCCGTAGTACGGGGCCACACGCAGTCCCTCCAGCGGCTTCTTGACTGCGCTCCTCAGCCGCTCGAGCCCGACATCCTCTACGACCACCTGGAGGAGATGCTTCGCCTCGATGCCTCCGTCGTAGCGCATCCCCGCCGCGGCCAGGGCGGCGTCGACCTTCTTCTTGACCTCCGGGAATTCGGCCAGGTACTTCTCGGTCTTCCGCAGGTTGGTAAAGCAGGCGCTGCAGGGCGTGACCAGCGGTCCGCCCGTTTTCGAGGCCTGGCACAGGTTCCGGGCACTGAGGCTGAACGACAGGATCTCGTTCACGCTCATGTAGGCGGTCGCCCCGCAACAGTTCCAGTCGTCCACCTCGACCAGTTCCATGCCCAGTGCGGAAGCGACCGCCTCAACCGATTCGCCGTAAGGCCGTGCGGTGGAATCCAGGGAGCATCCCGGAAAGTACGCATACCGCATCATTCACCTCCCAGTTCACCGGCCTTGGCGATGATCTTCCGCAGCCCTGCCAGGTCGCGCACGCGCCCCCCGCCAAGAGGCAGGCGGCCGCGAGTGAAAAGACTGATGCCGACGGGGGCTGCCGATATCGCGCCAAGCGGGTTCGTCGCCAGCATGTATCTCACCATCAGCTCGGTCTCGTGGCTGCGGCCGTACCGATCAACTACCCCCGCGAACTCCTGCGCAAACGCCCGCGCCTTCTTGCTCCGCTTCCGATTCTCGCGGATCGCCATGCGCTTCAGGGCGTACATGATGTCGGTGATCTTGATCTCCTGCGGGCAACGGCTGGCGCACTGGTAGCAGGAGGCGCATGTCCAGATCGTCAGCGTGTCGAGGATGCTCTCTTTCATCCCCGCCCGGATCATCGCGAAGATCTGGCGGGGCGTCTCTTCCATCGCCCACGATACCGGGCACGACCCGCTGCAGGTGCCGCACTGGATGCAATCTCTTATCCTGGCGCCCCCAGGCGTCGAAGAGATCTCCTCGAGCAGGTTTGGATCCATCGCCTGTTCATAAAGAACAGTCTGTCGCACTGCCCCCATGCCCGATCCTCCTCGGTGTGGTGTTTGGGTGACACGACCGCTTAAGAAACGGGGTTCGCGCGTACTAAGGACCTCAACAAACCCCGAGCAGCATGCACATGACCTTCCAAAAGCCCCAGTCCCCACACCTTATCGTCGGGTGCGAATAACTTCACTGAAATGAAGCGGATGAAGTAAAATGTTTGAGTCGCGCAAATGTAGAACCGGCACGATAGTTAATCTAGGTTATAGTGAACTTGGTTAAATAACCATCTCTTGGGTGGAATCCCCCGCCGGGACGTTTCTGCGGTAGCGATGCGTGAGGCCACCCAAACGGCACGTGCGAGTCGAGAGGCGGTTTTCTGGAGGGCTGCTGCCATGTCGGAAAATAGCAGGGCAGACCTGGTCCGGGCTTTCCTGGGGAGCGCCCACATTTTTGCTAACGCCGTGTCGCAGATCATCGAGCAAAAAGTCTGGCGCGAGGCCGCGGGTAACCAATTGACGGTATCGCAGTTAAAGCTGCTCAAGCTGGTCGCCCTCTCGGGCGAGCACAAGATCGGCGACGTGGCGGCGTTTCTCGGAATCAGCAACGCGGCGGCGAGCAAGGCGGTCGACAAGCTGGTGCGCCGCATGCTCCTCAGGCGCAGCGAGGGCGAGGTGGACCGACGCGCCATAAACCTGTCGGTTACCGGACCGGGCCGACGCCTGCTCGAAGTGCACGAATCGGCCACACGGGAGAAGCTCGCGGAAATACTAGGGAAAATGCCGACCGAGGCCCTGTCCGATTTGACGCGACTGCTCGACCAGGTTTCGGCCCAGATTATCGCGTACTCGGCGCAGTCGGAGGATATCTGCGTCCAGTGCGGGATCTACTTCCGGGAGCGGTGTCTGGTCGGGCAGGAGTTAAGTCGTCAGTGCCTTTACATGCGCCAAAAAGACGGCGAGCGAAAAGTGGCGGAGGTGCCCCGGACCCCCCCCGCCCGGAACCGCTGAGGAGGATTTGCGGCCGTGTCCAGTGCCAGAGCCGCCGCGGGCGAGGCGCCCACCGGCAGGACCAAGCCCATGACCAGGTCCACCATTCGCCGGAAGCTGATCAGCAGTTTCACCGTTGCCATCCTCATCCCTTCGCTGGTGACCGTTGTCGTCGGGGTGAAGGTCATCTACGACCAGATCTACACGCGCGCCCAGACCCAGGTGGATTCCGATCTGGAGGGCGCGCGCGAGATTTCCCGTAACTACCTGGAAAGGCTTAAAGATGCGCTCCGGATCCACGCCACTCGGATGATCATCTACGGTGCGCTCGACCGCAAAGACGACGGCGCACTCGGGCTGGAAATGGAACGGGTGCGAGCCGCCGAGGGGCTCGATATCCTGACCCTGACCGACGATGCGGGCCGCGTGTTTTACCGGACGCGCAATCCTGTCCTCAAGGGCGACAGCCGGGCGGGAGACGAACTGGTGAGCAAGACGATCGAGGAGAAGGCCCCCTGCGCGGCCGCCGTGATCGTTTCCTCCGAGGAATTGGCCGCGGAGTCGCCCGAACTCGCCCGGCAGGCGCTGATGGAGATTACCCCGACCCCCATGGCCGAGCCCTCGGCCAAGCGGCGCGAGACTTCCGGAATGATGTTCAAGGCCGCTGCGCCGGTGTTCAACCCGCGCGGGCGGCTCATTGGCGTCCTGTATGGCGGGGTGCTGATCAATCGCAGCTACGGGATCGTGGACCGGGTGCGCAAGATTGTCTTCAAAGAGGAGATGTACCATGACCGCGAAGTCGGGACGGCCACCATCTTCCAGGATGACGTGCGGATCTCGACTAATGTCTACAATGCCGACGGCACCCGGGCGATCACTACCCGGGTCTCGGCGGAAGTGGCCGAGGCGGTCCTGCGGCGCGGGCAGACCTGGCGAGGTCGCGCCTTCGTCGTCAACGACTGGTACCTGTCCGCTTATGCCCCGATCCGCGGTCTGCAGGACAACATCATAGGAATGCTCTATGTCGGCACGCTGGAGCGCCCGTATTCCGACAGCCTCTGGCGCACCCTGATGCTGTTCCTGGGCATCACGCTGCTCGGCGTCGCGATCGTGAGCTGGGTGGCCATCAAGGTCGCCGGCCGTATCTCGCGCCCGATCCACGCGATGGCGGAGGCGGCGCAGACGGTGGCCGACGGTGACTACACCCCGCAGGTGGACGTGACCACGCACGACGAGATCGGGCACCTGGCCGAGTGTTTCAACCGCATGACCCGCGAACTGGAGAGGTCGGCCCGCGAACTGCGCGAATGGGCGGCGAATCTCGAATCGAAGGTCGAAGAACGCACCGCCCAGGTCAAGGCGATGCAGGGACACCTGATCCAGACCGAGAAGCTGGCGGCCATCGGCAAGCTGGCGGCCGGCGTCGCCCACGAGATCAATAACCCCCTCACAGGCATCCTGACCAACAGCAGCCTCATGCTCGACGATTTCCCGCAGGGGGACTCGCGGCGCGAAGACCTGCAGCTGATCGTCGATGAGACGCTGCGCTGCCGCAAGATCGTAAAAGGGCTCCTGGATTTCGCCCGGCAGACGAAGCCGCAGAAGCAGGCGGTGGATCTCAACGGCGTTGTCGAGGACGTCCTCAGCCTGGTGCGTAACCAGGCCATTTTTCGCAGCATCAATCTCCACACCGACCTCGATGCCCGGCTCCCGACGGTTATGGCCGACCACGACCAGATGCGCCAGGTAGTGCTCAACATCGTGATCAATGCCGCCGAAGCGATGCCCAACGGGGGCGAACTCCGGGTGGCGTCGCGGCTCGACGGCGGCCGCGACGTGCAGCTCGCCATCGGCGACACGGGACCGGGCATCTCGCAGGAAGTCATGGGCAGACTCTTCGAGCCGTTCTTCACGACCAAGAAAACAGGCACCGGCCTCGGACTCGCCATCGCGTACGGCATCGTGGAACGGCACAAGGGCAAAATCGACATCGACAGCGCTCCCGGGCGGGGAACGACGATCACGGTCCGCATTCCCGCGGACGAGAAGGATCCCGATGACTAGCCCACTCCCCCGAGTGCTTGTCGTAGACGACGAGTTTTCGGTCTGCAAGTCCTGCGAAAAGATCCTCAGCCGCCAAGGATATGAGGTGCGCACCGTGCTGTCGGGCAAGCAGGCTCTCGCCCTGGTCGAGCAGGAGCCGTTCGACCTCGTCTTTACCGACCTCAAGATGGCGGAAATGGGCGGGATGGAGCTGCTGCAGGAGCTGCGCAGCCGGTTCCCCGACATCGTCACCATCGTGATTACCGGCTATTCGACTATTGCCTCCGTGGTCGAGACCATGAAGCTGGGTGCCTTCGACTACCTGCCCAAGCCTTTCACCCCCGAGGAAATGCGGTCCGTGGTCGCAAACGCCTGGGAGAAACGGCGGCGCATCCTCGAGAGCCGCGCGATGGAGCGCGGTGCCCCCGTGGAGGGTTTCCAGGAGATCGTTGGCGAGAGCCCGCCCATGCTGGAGATCTTCAAGCTGATCCGGAAAGTCGCGCCGACCTCGAGCACGGTCCTCATTGTTGGCGAAAGCGGCACCGGAAAAGAGCTCGTCGCACGCGCCATCCATGGCGCGAGCCCGAGAAAAAACCAGCGCTTCTTCGCCGTCGACTGCGGGACCCTCTCGGTGAACCTCCTCGAAAGCGAACTGTTCGGGCATGTGAAGGGCTCTTTCACCGGTGCGGTCACGA
Organism: uncultured Acidobacteriota bacterium; assembly: GCA_963773605.1. Lineage (GTDB taxonomy): Bacteria > Acidobacteriota > UBA6911 > UBA6911 > UBA6911 > CAVZBT01. Next base: position 493,504 of record CAVZBT010000006.1, on the reverse strand, counting down.
CCAAGAGGGGCATGTTCGAGGCTGCCGACCACGGCACCGTCTTTCTGGACGAGATCTGCAACGTCGACCTGGAGGTCCAGGGTAAGCTGCTGCGGTTCATCCAGGAGCGCGAATTCCTCCCGGTCGGCAGTACGGAGCCGAAACGCGTCGACGTCCGACTTATCTTTGCGACCAACCGCGATTTGACCCGGATGGTGGCGGAAGGCTCGTTTCGCGAGGACCTCTATTACCGGCTGCACGTCTTCCCGATTTATCTCCCGCCCCTGCGCGACCGGCGTCAGGACATTCCCCGCCTCTCGGGGCGGCTGCTGGCCAGGATCCGAGAACGCAGCGGCAAAGACGTCAATTGCATTTCTGATGAAGCCCTGCGCGTCCTTGCGCAACACGACTGGCCCGGAAACGTCCGCCAGCTCGAGAGCGCCATCGAATGGGCCGCCATCTCCTGCGAGGGGAAGATCATCGAGCCCCGCCACCTGCCCGGTTCGGTGCGCCCCAGGGGATTTACCGCCGATACCCCCGTACCCCGCACGAATGAAGAGTTTCTGCAGCTGAAGAAGAGGCTCCGGGAGCAGGCCGTCGCCGACCTTGAACGCGAGTTCACGCTCGCAGCCCTGGAGCGCAACGGCTGGAACGTCAGCCGCGCGGCCCAGGAGGTCGGCATCGCCCGCCCGAACTTCCAGGCCATCATGCGCAAACACCACATCCGCCAATGAAGTATTTCGATCAATCATGCCGGACCAACACCAGATGGATACGAATTTCATGCAGGCATGTTTTCCGCAAGCGTTATCGCAGATGGGATAGGACCCGATTAAGCTATTGAGGTATTGGTATTACTATCGTTTGCCGCCACCGTGAGGTGCGCAGGTGCATGTCAGAAATATACACCGCGCCCGACGAAGCCCCCCGGTCAGCCGCCTCAAACTCTGATATTAAACTACTTAGCTCTTACGCGCCCCAAAGCCCTTCCTTTGGCACGCGGTTTGCCTAACCCGGGGTATACACGCGAGGAGCCAAGCATGGGACAGAGTGAACCGGTGGCGGAGAAAAGCAACATCCTGGTCGTGGACGACGAACCGACCGTGTGTCAGAGCGTTCAGAAGATTCTGCGTCGCAAGGGATACGAAGTGAAGCGGGCGCTGTGTGTTTCGGCGGCGCTGGAAAGCCTCGAAGCCGGAGACGGTTTCGATATGGTCATCGCCGACCTCATGATGCCGCAGGTCGGCGGAATCGAGCTGCTGAAGATCGTGCGTGAGCGGTGGCCGGAGACGCCGGTACTGATCATTACGGGCTATGCGTCGATTGCCTCCGCGGTCGAGGCCACCCGATTTGGCGCGGTGGGCTACCTCCCGAAGCCGTTTACCCCGGAGGAGCTGGAACAGGCGGTTACGAAAGTGATGGCGGGCGTGCGGGCCGGGATCCCGGTTGTGGACGAGGAGATGCCGGAATCGGGCCCTATTGATGTGGACATGCCGTTTGACGGCCGCGAGGTTGCGCGGGCCACGTCGGCGCGCTTTGTGGAGCACTTGACTCGATCGGACATGCCGGTTGTCGAGCTGCAGGCGCCCCCGGCGACGGACTACTGCAGCCTGGGTCAGCGCTCCTGCAAGCGCATGCTCAAGAGCGGCATGTGCACGCAGCCGGAATGTCCACAGATCGTCGCAGAGCGCAAAAAAGCGGCCAGGCTGGGCAAGGTGACCTCCATCGTACCGGACCCGATCGATGTCGATGTGCCGTTCTCGCGCCGCGAAGTGGCATCGACGACGAGCGACGCCTATGTCAACGCGCTGGGACGCTCCGACCTGCCGATCGTCGGCTTCTGGCATTCGGGCGGAGCCACAGCTGTTCCGAAGGTACTGGTGGTCGACGACGAGGCCGTCGTGGTGAACAGCATTCGCAAGTCACTTGCCCGCAAAGCCTTCAAGGTGGAGGAAGCCTTTTCCGGCCGAGAGGCGCTTGCCCGCATCTCCGCAGGGAACTACGACCTCGTCCTGCTCGATATGCGGTTGCCTGATGCCGACGGCCTGGATCTTGTAGCTGACATCAGAAAGCGCAAGCCGGGTCTCAAGGTCGTCATCGTCACGGGGTATGCGTCGATCGACACGGCCGTGGAAGCGATCAAGCGGGGCGCCAACGACTACATGGCGAAACCCTTCACCCCCGACGAACTCTACACCATGACGAACCGTGTGCTGCAGCGCGCGGTGGCGTAACAGCAATCTTCACGCCACGCGACCGTTGAAAACGCCGGCCTCCCTGCGGGGACCGGCGTTTTCCATTTTCGGTGGTAGCCTGACGAACACCGCCCGCGCCGTGGCCTTCGGAAACGGCCCCCCGCGGTGTTATCGAAAATACTGCGGCTGCAGTTCACGGGCGGCGGCGGTCCGACCCCGTCCGCTTGCCACAGTGAAGTATGATGGGGGCAGTCATCGCGAGGGGGGACTCATGGCTAAGATCTACTACGTCGGGGACTGGGCGGTGCTGCTCGGTCCCATGTTTGCTGAAACGCCCTTCAACTACGCCTGGAAAGGGACGGACATCTTCAACTACGGCAAATGGCTGAAGGATGCGATCGAGTCGGGCGGCGACCACACCGTCACCAGCGTGCCGACCTGGGAATTCTACGGCCTGGGGCCCGGCCGCTACGAGCAAATCCTCTCGGAATACGATGTGGTCGTCTTCTCCGATGTCGAGGCGAAGAACTTCCAGCTGGCGCCCAGTTTCTTCGACCGGACCAAGTTCGGAAAGCTGCCGTTGACCTTCCCCGACCGGGTGCGGCTCACGGTCGAGGCGCTGCGGTCGGGCGTGCACATGATGTTCCTCGGCGGCTGGCTGAGCTTCAACGGGGAGGCGGGGAAAGGGGGCTGGGGGCGCACCCGGCTGCGCGAGATCCTCCCCGTTGAGTGCCTGCAGTGGGAGGATCTCCGGGAGAGCACGGAGGGATGGCGTGGCCGGGCCGTCCTGGGCGACCACCCCGTGCTGGCGGGACTCGACCTGGCGCAGATGCCCCCGATCCTGGGCTACAACACCGTCGTTCCCCGGGAGGGCTGCGACATCGTCGCGGTTTGGGAAAACACGAACGACCCTATGATCGCGGTGGGCCGGTTTGGGCGCGGACGCGTGCTCGCGTACACATCCGACCCCGCGCCGCACTGGGGCTGCAACTTCGTGTACTGGGATCAATACCCGCAGCTTTGGCGCAACGCGGTCAACTGGCTCTTGGCGCGCGATTAGCGCCCGATCAAAGTGGGCCGCGTCGGCTTGACACGGTCCGTGCATCTCGTTTCAGGGGCGGCTTGATCCGTCGATCTCCGGTCGTAGCGCACCGGGGTGGGGCCGAACCGCCCGGATGGGGAGAGGCGAACATGCGTGCGATGGTGCTGGAGGCCGCGGGGCGCGCGTTGAGGGAGAAAGACCTCCCAATCCCGCACCCCGGCCCCGACGACGTCCTGATCAAGGTCAGTGCGTGCGGCGTCTGCCGGACGGACCTGCACATCCTCGACGGTGAGCTGTCGCAGCCGGTCCTGCCGCTTGTTCCCGGGCACGAAATCGTGGGGCGGGTGCTGCAGACAGGGGAGCGCGTGCGCGGTTTCCGGGAAGGGGACCGCGTCGGCGTGCCCTGGCTCGGCTGGTCGTGCGGCGCGTGCCGGCAATGCCGGAACGGCCGGGAGAACCTCTGCGACCACGCGCTCTTCACCGGCTACACGCGCAACGGCGGCTATGCGGGCTACACGATCGCCGACCAGCGCTACTGTTTCCCCCTGGCCGGGGACGCGAGCGATGCCGAAACCGCCCCGCTGCTCTGCGCGGGGCTGATCGGTTACCGCTCCTACCGGATGATCGGGGCCGAGGCGGAGCGGATCGGGATCTACGGGTTCGGCGCCGCTGCCCACATCATCGCGCAGGTGGCAGTGCACGAGGGGAAACGACTGTTCGCCTTCACGAAGGCCGGCGACGTCGAAGGGCAGCAATTCGCGCTCGAACTCGGGGCGGTCTGGGCCGGCGACTCGATGACCCTGCCCCCCGAGGAACTGGACGCGGCGATCGTTTTCGCCCCGGTCGGGGCGCTCGTTCCTGCGGCGTTGCGGGCGACAGGCAAAGGGGGAGTCGTCGTGTGCGGGGGCATTCACATGAGCGATATCCCGTCGTTCCCGTATGAAATTCTCTGGGGGGAGCGCGTGGTCCGGTCCGTGGCCAACCTTACCAGGCAGGACGGGGAGGATCTGCTGCGGATCGCGCCACAGGTGCCGGTCCGAACCGCAATCGAGGTCTTCGACCTCGGCGCCGCCAACGAGGCGCTCGACCGATTGCGTGCCGGTAAAATCCGCGGCGCCGCCGTCCTCACCCCTTGACGCGCACACGTCCGTGTTTCCGATCCGATTCCTTCAGTTGCGTCGATACACGTCTCGTCGACCTCCCGCCTTGACCACGCTCATGGGACCTCCTCCGAACCAATCGCATCAGTCAGGCGCTTTAACATCATCCCGTCAAAACCCGTGAGCTCAGCCCAAGCGGGTGCGCGGGAGTGGATCAGCCGCGCGAGCGACGTAAAGATCCCGCACAAGGCAAGGATGACCGTGTCCGCCGCCGAGAGCCTCACCGCCCGCGAGCCGTTGCCCATAGGCCCGCTGGAGTCTCAGCGCGCACGCGCCGCCTGCGGGGCACGCGGGATGACCGGCAGTATCAACGCCGAAGGATGGGCCGTGTCGTGATAGATCGTCTGGGTCGCCTTGACCATCCGGGTGGCCCCCAGGATCGGCTCGCCCGTGTTCAGGTTGCGGTCAAAGCGCGGGAAATTGCTGCTGGAGACGTAGAGCCGGATGCGGTGCCCGGCCTTGAATTGGTTTCCCGTGGCCCACAGGTCGACACGGTACTTGTACACCTTGCCCGGTTCCAGCGGTTCGGGTTTTTCCGTCGAGTTCCGGTAGCGTCCGCGCACGATGCCATCGGTGAGGAAGCGCGCATAGCCATTGGGTTCGACGTCGGCCAGGAGCGCCGTGAAATCCGTATCCACGGCCGTAGTCGAGGCATACAGATCGAGGCTGACGTAGCCGGTGACCTCGACATCCTGCGTCAGGGGCGGCGTGGAGAAGACGAGCACGTCGCGCCGGCTTTCGTTCGGACGTTGATCAAAGGGTCCCGGCGGGATGCCTGTGCCGCAGCAAAGACGCCCGCCGAGAGTCGGGACGGGGTGGGCCGGATCGTACTCGAAAATGTCAGTCCGCTCGGCGCCCGGCGTATCGACAGACAACACGCCGTCGCCCGCCAGGGAGTTCGCGCCCTGCGCGGAGTGGAGGAAGTAGCTCGTATAGCGTGTGCGCGCGGGCGGGAACTCCTGCTCGTCGCGCCACACGTTCGCCCCCATGATGAACAGGCGCACCGGCGCCCCCGAAGCGTACTCGTTCTGCGCGCCCTTCAGCGCATAGTCGGACCACTTGAGGATGGCCTGGTTCATGTTCAAGACTGCGTTTTCCCCGAACACGACATCGCCGATTTTCCCTGCGGGCGACGTGGCCGCGTGGGCCCACGGGCCGACGATCAGGCGCTGTCCGTCGCGTGCGGTCTGCGTCGCCGCGTCCTTGCGCATGCCGAGATAGTTGGCGATCGATCCCTTCAGGAACAGGTCGTGCCACCCGCCCGCGTGCAGCCCTTTTGCGGTCATGCGGCCGTAATGATCGGAGACGCGCCACTGCTTCCAGTAGGCGTCGTTGCGCTCGTGTTCGATCCAGTCCCTGTGGTAGCGCGCCAGCTCTGCCACTTCGGGGAGTGCGAGGATACGAAACGCTTCCACGGGGAGCCGGTCGATCCACTCGCGCGGCCGGGAGAGGGAGTCGGCCCGGCGTCGCAGGGTGTCCTCGGCCAGCCCGGAGGTCCAGGATCCGGCGAACCACTGCATGAAGGCGCCGCTCTGGTAGGTCCAGCCGTCGTAGTATTCCGAGGCGGTCACATAGGGGAAGATGGCGACCAGGTGCGGGGGCGCGGTCGTGGCCGCAAGCATCTGAGTGGCGCCGACATAGGAGCCGCCGAACATGCCGACCTGTCCGTTGGAGTAATCCAGCGCCGCGGCCCATTCGATCGTGTCGAACCCGTCATTGGCCTCGTCGCGAAAGGGATAGAACTCTCCCTCGGACTCGTAACGGCCCCGCGTATCCTGAAGGATCACGACGTAGCCGGCGGACGCCAGTTGCGTTCCGGTAACCGGGTCGCGACGATTGTAGGGCGTGCGTTCAAGCAGGACCGGGTACTTACCGGGCAGACTCGGCCGGTAGATGTCGGCCATGAGCGCTGTGCCGTCCCTCATCCGGACCGCGACGCCCGTGTCGATGATGACTCGCGGTTCCTGACCGTAACAAAGCGCGCCAGCGCCGCCGGGGGCGGCCACCAGCGCCGTCGCAAACACCAACACAAGGGATGTGACCTTCATCGTCATTCTCCAATCGAACTCGACCGTCACCCCGCGGCGGGCAACGGGCCCGAATACAGATCCTGCACGGTCACGGCGAGCTTCAGCGAAAGCGCAGCGTCCTGCAGAGTGCAATCGGGTGCCGCGTGGCGCTCGACGGCATCCAGGAACCCCTCGTGTTCCCCCACGAACCCGCCCGCTTCGAGCGGGTCCGTGGCCGCCTCGGTGTCGCGCACGAGTGCGTTGTCGAGGTACTCCCGCTCGCCCGGAAGGCAGAAGGGGCTCGAGTAACCTGCCCCCAGCGTCACCTCGCAGGCGGCGTTTTGCGTGCAGGCGACGTACCGTTCGCGCGCGAGCCCGCAATCGACCAGGACGGCGAGCTCGGCCACCGTCCCCGATTCAAACCAAAGATGCACCAGGTAATCACGCGCCTCACGCCCCGGGTACGGCAGCGCCGTGGTCCGTATTTTCACGGGATTGCCGCAGAGCCAGCGCAGATAGTCCAGGGGGTGAATCGCCGTGCCGACGGCGAATCCCGGCTCCAGACGGCGGTTCCTGCACATTTCCGCGCGGACATATCTCAGGGGCCCCTTTTCTTCCGCCCATCGCTTGAGCCGCCGCAGGGCGGGAATGCGGCGCCGGTTGAAGGCCACATAGGTGAGGGTCCCGTGGCGCCGGGCCGCAAGCGCGAGGCCTTCGGCTTCGGCGACCGTTACCCCGGGCGGTTTTTCGGTGAAAAGCGGAAGGCCGAGCGGCAGGAGGCGCCCCACGACCGCCGCCGTCGCTTCGGGATGGACCATGCAGTAGATGATGTCCGGCCGGATGTCCCGCACCATCACATCCAGATCCGTATAGGCCCGTCCGTAGCCGAAGCGGCGGCAGAACAGCTCCGCCCGTTCCGCATCGAGATCGCAGATGGCCTCGAGCGAAACCCGAGGCGCCGGTGCGCTGGCCAGCCGGCTCAAGGTGGGCGCGTGGTAATCGAGGCAGAACCGGCCGGCGCCAATTTGTACGGCCCTCAGGGGGACGGTCATCCCAATTGCTCCTTTCGGCTCACCTGGGCAGGGCTGCCGGGCGGGCTCCTGCGAGAAACCTGAGCCATTCCTTCGCCATCAGCCGATGGTACGGCTCCGTCATGTGGATGCCGTCGAGACAGACAAATGCGTCGCGGTCCGGTGCTGCGGAGAGGATCCGGTCGACTTCAATGATCGTGATCCCCGCCGACCGCGCGGTGGCGTTGAAGCGCGCCACCACCTCCGGGTCTCTCGCCTCCGGGTCGTGGAGGTTGTCGAAGACCAGGCATTCGGCTCCGGCTTTCGCGCAACCCTCTCCCATCTCCTTCAGTGCCGTGTAGTCCTCGTCGCGCCGCGTCAGGACGACCAGCAGGACCTTGTCCGGCTTCCAGGCGAGTGCCTCTTTGAAGAAACTCCGCTGCGCCCTTGAGGCGGTCAAGCCGCCGCCTTCAAACTGACGGAACACGACCCTGGGGTTTTGCTGCAACACCATCGAGGAGACAATCGGGACGAAGCTCGACGGCGCAGACCAGTGCGCCCCCATCGTAAAGGAGTGCCCGATGATCGCGATGCGGCGCGCCGGGAGCGCCCGGATGGCGGGGAGCAGGGGCGCGCAGTCCGGGTCTTTCAGGAGTTCATGCGCGACAATCCGCTCGTCGCGGATGTGCAGCTTCTTTTCGGCCCAGTTCCAGATCTTTCGCCCCGCGATCTGCCACGCCGCCGCGTCGGTATCGAACGGGGATGCGCAGGTCCGGGGCGCGAGTTCCCGGCCCACCGATAGAAATGCCTCGTCGGTTCCCTCCACGGAGAACCGGCCAAGGTAGACCGGCAGCCCCAGCGCAATGTAGAAGTCGAACTCCTCCTGCAGGAGATCGCCGTCGCGGTCGACCTCGAGAACCGTCTGGTACAGGTTGGCGATGGCGCGCACCTGCGCGGCGGGGGCGGCGATCTGCTGGCGCAGGTAACCGGAAAGTACGTTGACGGGCGCAGTGTCCGGGACCCGGAGCGCCGACTGCAGTATCGGATCGAGATCGATTGCCGGGTCGAATTTCGAGGGCTGCCCTTTGGTCCATGCCTTGAGGGCAGCGCGATCCGAGGCGACGAGTGCGGCTTGATGGGCGACCACCGCCTCCAGTTCGGCATCGGACAACGGCCCCGCGGAATAACAGGCGGCGTCCCCTTTCCCCGCCCGTTTGGCGAGGAGTACCTGATACGCATGCACCGCAACAATATTAGCCTGGACCACCTGGGCGAGGCGAACATCGGGCGGGAACTCCAGACGCTGCGGCGCAGCCGGGCAGAGCATCGCGATCGCGAGCGGGAACAAGCAGCACCAGACGCTCATCTGCTACCTCCCTTCAACCCTCAGGCCCGGTTGCCCCGCACTAGGACTCCGACCTGGGACCTCGACGTGGACTTCGACCGTCGTGCCCGCCGTCGATCTTCGCACGCCGGATCTCCACCGGATCGCCGGGCAAAGTCCACGTGACTGGAGTAGTGTGTGCGCTCCACAACCTTAACGGATGTACGCCCCGCCCGGCATCAGATATTGAATGGGCCAGAGTTCCCGCTTCTCGGTCACGACTTCGGACCAGACGATTCTGTGATGGGCACAATCCACGGGCCCGCCTCGAGCCGCCGCGGCACCACTTGTGCCACCCTGTTGGTAATCAGGCGCTGCAAAGGGCGGCACGCGTCCAGCCACTCGTTTGATTGTCACGTCATGCGGGCGAGCATCGCCCGGGTCACCACGTTTGCCGGCGTTTCGCCGGAGAAAAAGGCCGCAACCGATTCGACCGCCGCGGCGCCCATCGCCCGTCGCACCTCGATTCCCCCGGCTGCCACGTGCGGGGTCAGCAGCACGTTCTCCAACCGGCGCAACTCGTGGTCCGCCGGGAGAGGCTCGAGCGGGTCGGTGACGTCAAGCGCCGCGCGGATCCGGCCGCTGCGCAACTCTCCGAGCAGGGCCTCCATTTCGATCAGCCCGCCGCGGGCTACATTGATCAGGCAAGCCCCGTCCGGCAGCAGCCCGAGGGCGCGCGCATCGATCATGCCGCGGGTCGCGCTGGTCAACCCGGCGGCGAGGACCACCACGCTGCAGCAGCGCAGCAGTTCGTCCAGCGGCGCACCCCGTACCCCGGCGGCGGCAAATGCCGCGGCGCCGCAGTGCGGGTCCGCGGCGAGCAATTCGAGGCGAAACGGCTGCAGCAGGTGCGCCAGCGCCTGCCCGATGCGGCCGAACCCGACAATCCCGACCTTTCTCCCGAACAAGGTCTCCCCTTCGCTCGCGACGCGGTTGTCGACGTTGCCCCCGTGGCGCATCTGCCGCTCGTACTGCGGCAGGCGCCTCACGAGCGAGAGCGTGACGGCCAGCGCCATTTCCGCGACCGGCGCCGCCATGGCGTCGGGTGCGTTTGTCACCGTGAGGCGCTCGAGGACGGCCGGTTCCATCCTGGACTTGACCTCGCCGCCGCAATGCGCGATCAGGCCGACGCGCCGCGGGTTGCCCAGCATCTCGAGCGTGAGAAAGGGGGAGTGCCACGTCGTAACCAGCGCGTCCGAAGTCGCAATCAGCCCGCGCAGCTCGGTGCTGTCCTGGGAAAGGGTGGAGAGCTTCCAGTCCGCGATCTGGCTCAGCCGCAACCTGACCGGTTCCGGCAGGAAGTGCGCCAACAGGGTCTCGCTGGAGAGGACCAGTACCGAGGGCCGGCTGGCCTTTCCTGCGTGCCGCTCAGCGCTCATCCGCTGCCCCGCACCGGCTCACCCGTCGGAGTTGAACCCTGGCGGCGGCGGCGAAATCGGGAAGAGCGACCTCCGGCTCCTCGAGTTCCGGGTGCCAGTACTTTTCCCACTCGAAGCTGACAGCGCCGCCGTAACCGATCCGGGCGAGCGCGTCGAATACCTCTTCGAACGAGACGCGGCCTCGCCCGGCGAGCACCGGTTGCCACAGGGCCGCTCCTGGTTGAGGGCGCGCGTCGCGCAGATGGACATGCGCGAGCCACGGCGCGATGAAATCGACGGTCCGCGCCGGCGTTTCGCCGGAGGCCGCGGAATTCGCCGCGTCCCACACGATGGCGACTCCAGGATGCCCCGCAAGACGCACGACTTCAGCCGCCGCGGCGCCGGCGGCGAAATCGCCGTGCGTCTCCAGCGCGACCCGCACCCCTGCCGGCAGGCGGTGCGCCACGCGCGCGAGCGATTCCGCGATCCGGTCGCGCGCGGCCTCGCGGGTTGTCCCCGGCGGGATTCTGTCCGGGAACACCCGCACCAGAGGGGCCCCGAGCGCGGCCGCAATGTCCGCGTGCCGGCATGCGATCTCCTCCTGCTCCCTGCGGACTGCGGCGTCCTCGGCATCGAAGCGGCAGGAGGTGTCGAGGCAGCAAATCGCCAGCCCCCGTTCCGCAAGCCAGGCGCGCGTCTGCTCGATGCGCCCGGGATGCAGTTCGGGGCGGGCCAGCAGGTCCAGGCTGCCCGAGAGCGCACGCAGTTCGATGGCCTCGAAACCGTGACGCAGCGCCGCCCCGACCACCTGCGTTAAGTCCCACGATGGACAGCCGAGCGTGGAGAAGGCGAGCTTCATACGCTCTTCACCTCCCGGAAAGGGCCGCGATCGCTTGCGCGAGTTTCAAACGGGCCGCTTCGTAGGCATTGCCGTTTTCCGCGAATCCCACGCTTCCCCTGGCCTCGGAGAGCACACGGGGTACGACCGCTTTCAACGCCTCGTCCACCAGGTCGTTCAGGCCCAGTTTGCGGGCGAGCGTCAGATACTGGTGATCCTGCAGGCCGCGCCGGAAGTTGGCCAGTTGCAGGGTCGGGCAGGGTCCGGCAATCCCGCGGTCCTCCTCGGGGTGGATCTTCTCCTCGCCGGGGTACATGAGGACGCCGTCGCCGTTGGCGATTCCCTGGTCCGGAATGGGTTTTCTCGGCTGGCCGCGGTTGTCGAACGTGATCGGGTCGGCCCACACGTTCTGTTTGCGTTCGCCCTGCTTCTGGGAATTGTGTTCCCAGTGGACGCCGTGCCAGTAGAAATAGACCTTGATGTCGTGCTTGAAGCACGCCCAGATGGTGGCGCGCGCATCGGTGGCGGGGGCGTCATTGGTGATGGCGCCTCCCGCCGGGCGCCCGCCGTTGTAGATCCAGTAGTCGCGTCCCTGGGCGCGTTCCTTGCGCGCCTGCTCGATATCGTAGCCCGCCGGGCCGGAATCCCAGATGTCGATGGCACCCTCGAGCTCCGGCGTGTAATGGCGCGTCACGAACACGGGCAGCTTCTTGCCGGGCCCGGGGTTGGAGTGGATGTTGTCGGCGAGTTTGCGAATATAGGCGAACTGCGCCCGGCTCGGTTCGTCGGGCATATACAGGAAGGTGATCGCCTTCGGGAGCTTAGCCTGGAGGAACGTCATCCACGCATCCGATTTCGCCCAGGCATTTTCCCGCACGTCGTAGTCTCGCCCGGCGCCGTAGAACGATGCGGGCACGATCGTGTTACCGACATTTTCCCCGGGGCCTTCATACCCGTTGGCTTTCGTGAAGTCGGTTCCTGAAAACCGGCTCATCGTGGCCTCGGCGGAACCGAGCGAGTAGGCGTGCACGAGCTCGACGCGGTTGCGGTGCGCGAACCTGTGGTACTGAGGGTCCAGGTTCCTCCCGTGGTACAACTCCGGCTGCCCGCCGGAGTAGTACACCATCGCGTGCATGCTGTTTGCATCGGGCAGGGCGAAGTCAAACACCTCGAGCTCGACGGGAACGTTGCGGATCTGGCCGTCGGCCTTCACCAACACGTTGCCGTCGTAGAACCCGGCCGCGAGGTCGCGCCGGGTATAGATTTCGATCCAGAACGTCTGGTTCTGGCGCGGCGCGACTCTTACCGGGAAACCGCCTCTGCCCGCCCTCGCATTTTCCGGGACGAGCTGCACCGGCTTCCATCCGGTCGGGTCCGCGGGCGCACCGGGTTTGCCGACCTTGAATATCCAGTCGGCCGAGGTCGGCGTCGTGATGTTCATGTAGTTGACGGAGAACAGCTGGATGGGCCTGCCGGCGTACTGGGTCGGATCGGCGGCGGGCGCGACATAGGCGATGCGTCCGTGGGCGCCGCGGCGCGCCAGTTCGTTGAGCGAGATGCCGAGCCGGCCGATGCCGTTGTCTCCGGCTTCGACAATCACCTGGAACGCGATCACCTCGTTCCGGGCGGCGAAAACCCTGATTTTCCGCCCGTCCCAGGCCGAATTCTGAGCCTTGTTCGGGTTGGCGAGGTCGTCGCGTTCAATGCGCTCGCCGTCATTGACGGCCCATACGGCGCGCACCCCCGTGTCGGCGGCGGTCGCGAATGCGGAGCAGAGCAACACGGCCAGGAGGGAACATGCGAGGTTCGCCATAGCTTTCACCTCAATGAGTGCCTGTCAGGATCGCATGTTACCCCACTTGAGAGTGCCGCGCCTAGTGCGCCGATTTCCGGGTTGTTTTGGCGGCCGGTGTCGAGTCGCGACCTCCAAAAGCGGCGTCGAGCCGCCGCACTCCAGAACGATTACTTTGGGCGTCGTGCGCCAGGGTGGGGTAGGATTCGGCTCCTGACCCCCGAGGAGGAGACTCGTGTACTACGGCTGGCGCATCGCAGCGGCAAGCTTCACGATCCTGTTCGTGATCGTCGGGATCGTCTACTACAGTTTCCCCGTCTTTTACCCGTCACTGATCGAGTCCTTCGGCTGGAGCCGCGCCCAGGCAACCGCCGGGTTCTTCTACTCCCTTCTCCTGGTCGGGCCGGTGTTTGGCGTCTCGGCCGGTTTCCTGATCGACCGGTATGGGACCAAGCGCATTCTCCTGGCGGGATTGCTCTCCGCAGGGGCCGCCTTCCTCGGTTTCGCCTTCATGCAGTCGCTGTCGGCGTACTACATTTTCTATTTCATGCAGACGATCGGGTACGTCGTCGCGGGGCCGATCCCGAACCAGGTCCTGATTTCGCAGTGGTTCAGACGCATGCGGGGTCGGGCGATGGGCCTCGCCTACGTCGGGGCCGGGATCGGAGGTGCGGTTGCGCCCGTGCTCGCCCAGTACCTGATCCGCAACTACGGGTGGAGGACAGCGATGCTGGCGTTGGGCATCGGGATTTTTGCGGTGCTCATCCCGGTAACCCTGGTGCTGGTGAAGGACCGTCCGGCGGACCTCGGGCTGCAACCCGACGGCGCTCCCGCGCCGGCGCCCGCCTCCGCCGCTCCCGATCCGCAGGCCTCCCCGGTCCAACTGCGTGACGCGGTCAGGACCCGCGCATTCTGGATGATCCTGCTCGGTAGCGCGCTCAGCATCGGCGCGGTCGGCGGAGTTATCCAGCACCTGCAGCTGTTCCTGCGCGACCAGGGGTTCCTCCCCGAGCACGCCGCCCGCGTCGCGAGCTTTCTGCTTGTTTCGAGCATCGTCGGGCGGCTGATCATGGGCTACCTTGCGGACCGCTTCCCGAAAAAGTACGTCATGCTCGGCGCCTTTCTGATGGTGGGATGCTCGATTCCGCTGCTCTACTATGTGCGCGTGCCCAACGTGGTTTACCTGTTCGCGTTTGTTTTCGGATTCGGGATGGGCGCCGACTACATGCTGATTCCGCTGACGACGGCGCACTGTTTCGGGGTGGCGTCGCTGGGCCGGCTGATGGGAATCATCCTGACTACGGATGCCGTCGGGCAGGCGTTCACGCCTGTGCTGGTCGGCCGCATCTTCGACGTGACCCACAGCTACAACCTGGGGTTTGCTCTGCTGATCGCGGCCGCGCTGCTTGCCGCGGGGGCCGCGGCGCGCATCCCCGACGAGGTCGGGGTGGGCCGGAGCGCGCCGCAGCCCCTGGGATCCAACTCATCGTGAGAATGGGTCGGCCTCGAGTGCGTGTCAACAACCGTTCGATTCGGTACTCTCGAGCAGGGCGATGTCGGCCTGGTCCCTTGGCCGGCCGGTCGCCCGCTTGTTGCGGAGGAACTCATTTTTCCCCAGGATCGCCACCTCGATCCCCTCGACCGCGAGCATGATTTTGCCGGCCCAGGCGCTCTCCCAATCCACGCCGGTGATGGAGGTCAGGATATCGATTCGGCTGGGGGCGACCCCGATCTGAAAAACAGTCCCTGGATGGGTCAGGTCATCGGAGGTCAGATCGAACAGCGGGGCGCCGAAGGATTGTAGCGCGCGCCACACACGATTGGCATTGATCTCGGTCGAATGCACCCAGATGTCGAGGTCCCCGGTTGCCCGCGGCACGCCATGGGCTGCCAATGCATGCGCCCCCACAATGATGAACTCAGCCTGATTTGCGGATAGTGCGGACAACATCTCGACGAAGTCGCGGTTCATCGAATCGCCCCTCCTTGAACATCCAGGCCTGTACCGTGAGGGTCCAGACCATCGCTATGCGTTGCTCCGGCGTGAGGTGCCCCAGGTCATCGATCGGTTCGTCATTCAGCTCGACTTTCCGCACGCGGTATTTTGAGCGATCCATCGGAGCAGCCTCGTCTTCTCGCTACACGCCCTGGCGCCAATCGGGGTCGCCGTGGTTTTTGATCTTGATCGGGTAGGCCCCGTCGGTTTCCAGCGGGACGGCCGGTCCGGCCCCGAAATCATACCCTTGCCAAAGGTGGTCCGGGACGTCTCCGCGCACCGCCGCCGCCATTGCCCCCGCCGCCGCCCCGGACGCTACCGATCGAATCCACTCGCGCCTGCGCATTCCGTCCTCCTATTTTCGCACTGAAGGTTTCCGGTCGTTTCCCCGCATTATACAATTGTCCCATGAGACCTCTTTACCTGGACTTCAACGCGACCACGCCGTTGGACCCGGCAGTCGCCGAGGCGATGGTGCCGTTCCTGGGTGATACCTTCGGGAACCCGTCCAGCGCGCACTGGTACGGGCTCCGGGCGCGTGAAGCCGTTGCGAAAGCGCGCACCGAGGTTGCGGAAATGGTCGGGTGCGAGCCGGACGAGGTGATCTTCACGTCCGGCGGCACAGAGGCCAACAACCTGGCGATCATGGGTTACGCGCTGGCCCACCGCCACCGCGGCAACCACATTGTGACCTCTGCGATCGAGCACCCGTCGGTGCTCGAAGTCTGCCGCCATCTCGAGACGCTCGGATTCAAGGTGACGCGCGCGCCGGTGGATCGTTTCGGGGTTGTGACTGCCCAGGTCGTGAACGACGCGCTCCTGCCCTCGACGATTCTGATCACCGTCATGCAGGCCAATAACGAAGTGGGAACCCTGGAGCCGATCGATGAAATCGCTGCGCTCGCCCTGGAGAGGGGCATCGTGCTTCACACGGACGCGGCGCAGGCCGTGGGCAAGGTCCCTATCGCGTTTTCCGCTGCCGACATCGACATGCTCAGCATCGCGGGGCACAAGCTTTACGCCCCCAAGGGCGTGGGCGCGCTCTGCGCCCGGCGCGGCCTCGAGCTGCAGCGGCAGATGCATGGAGCCTCGCACGAGGGCAACCGGCGCGCGGGCACGGAGAACGTGCTCGCGATCGTCGGGCTGGGCCAGGCGTGCGCCCTCGTCACGCGCGGCCTGCGCCGCCATGCCGCCCACCTCGCGGCCATGAGGGATCTGCTTCAGGAGCTCATTCTCTCGCGCGTGCCGTGGGCCCAGGTTAACGGCCACCCGCAGCTGCGGCTGCCGAACACTCTGTCGATCTCCTTCCCCGGCATCGAGGCCAACAAGCTGCTCGCGCGGCTTGGCGACGTCGCCTGTTCGGCGGGCGCGGCGTGTCACTCGGACCGCGTCGCGATGTCCCACGTGCTCGAGGCGATGCAGGTCCCCGTCTCGCAGGCGATGGGCACGCTGCGACTGTCGACCGGGCGCACGACCACAGAGCAGGAGATCGAACGGGCGGCCCGCAGCATCGTGCGTGCCGTGGGAATACTCGATCACCAGCGGCACGGTGCACCGCCGGCCCGCGAGGAGGACTGATGCCCCTGGAACCGATGAAAGCCGGCCGGCCGCGGCCGGTATTGGTCGTGGTGGATATCCAGCCGGACTTTCTTCCCGGAGGCGCGCTCGCGGTCAGGGGCGGGGAGGAGATCCTCGAGGGAGTCCGAAAGCTGATGGCGTCCGATCGATTCGGGCTCGTGGTCGCCACGCAGGACTGGCATCCGCGCGGGCATATCTCCTTCGCCGCCGCGCACCCGGGACGAAAGCCCTTCGAGACGATTCGGCTGTACGGGCACGATCAGACCTTGTGGCCCGACCACTGTGTGCAAAACACGGCCGGCGCGGAGCTGGCCCCGGGCTTGCCCTGGGAGCGGGTCGCCGCCGTCATCCGCAAGGGGAGCGATCCGATGGTCGACTCCTACAGCGGCATCCGCAACAACTGGGACGCGGCTGGTCAGAGGCCCCCGACAGGGCTGGCGGGCTACCTGAAGGAACGTGGCATCACCGAGGTGTGCCTGTGCGGGCTGGCCCGGGACTTTTGTGTCAAATGGACGGCCGAGGACGCCGTCGCGGAAGGTTTCCGGGTCCGCGTCTTCTGGGAGCTGACCCGCCCGGTGGATCCTGCGTCGGACCCGACCGTGCGCAGCGACCTCGAGCGTCGCGGGGTCGAACTTATCGCCTGAATGGAATCCGTGGCGGCCGCGACCTGTGGCGATCTGAACCCGTCGTTGTGAACGACCCTGCTGCTTCGAGTCGTACCTATGGCCAGCCGTGCCCGGGTGCAGCAGGCAGGTTACGAGCACGTCGGCGTTGCAGTTACACCTCGGCCCGGCCGGGTCTTCATCCGCTTTTGCCGCCTTGGGGCTCAATCCGGATTTCGAGGACGACCCGCTTTCGTTTCATCAGCCCGGCGCTGAACAGATCTCCAAGCCGTTTGAGCCAACCATACTTCTGGTTTAACAGGCTGTGTCCCCTGCTTGCACCTGCGCTGTCCAGAATGGCCGCCGAGGCGGCGACCCACTCGCCGAGCGGCACACCGCGGAAGGTGCTCGGCACGACCCGGACGCGCGGGTTGTTGCGGATGCGCTTCACCTTGCCCGCGCTTTCGAGGGAGTATACATAGAGGGCGCCGCCGGACTCGGCAAACCACATCGGGGTGGCCACGGCTTTGCCGTTCCTGCGGAAGCTTTCCAGGTTGAGGTACTTGTGACCTTGAAATTGCTCCAGACCGCGTTGGTTCACCACGGCGACCCTTTCGCTGCGTCTGCGAGCCGGGCCGCGGCCGCGGCGTGATTGATGTCGAGATCCACGGCCTTCTTGAACTCGCCGCGGGCCTGCTCTGCATTCCCGAGGCCGAGCAGCGCGAGGCCCTG
The DNA here is from genome assembly GCA_963773605.1 of uncultured Acidobacteriota bacterium. Classification (GTDB taxonomy): domain Bacteria; phylum Acidobacteriota; class UBA6911; order UBA6911; family UBA6911; genus CAVZBT01. The sequence goes on along the minus strand of CAVZBT010000006.1, from coordinate 475,829 downwards.
CACGTAGTGCGACTGCGCCTCGCGGATGCGTGCCTCGTGCCGCGCCATGAGCCGGGTCCGGGGGCCCCTCGTGTTCCCGGCAGCGCGCCCGCCCGATGCGTTCTTCTGCAGGCTCTCGAGCAGCGCCTGCGCCTTGTCGTTCTGCCCGAGTTTGCGCAGCGACAGGGCTTGGTAAAAAGTATTCTCGGACCAGTCGGGCTTCGCGCCCGCGGCTTTCTCGAACGCGGCCCGGGCCTCGGCCGGTTTGCCGAGAGCCTCTTGGACCAACCCGATCAGATAGCGGATGCGAGGGAACTCCTGGCCGGGCCGGGGCGCCACCTCGAGGTTCAACGGGAATTCGAGCGCGGCCTCGTAGTCTCGAAGCGCCTCAGCGTGACGACCGGCCTGGAAGCTTTTTGCGCCGCGCCCGAGCAGGGCGTCGACATACAGGTCGTGCACGCCGCGGGCCCCTTCCCAGATGTGGAAGTGATACTTGCCCAGGAATTCCAGCGCCCGGTCGTAGTTGCCGAGCTGGATGTGGAGGGCGAGTTCCCGTGCGAGGGCGTCGTCGCGCCCGGCCACGACCGCGTGGTTCTTCTCCAGCAGCTGGAGCCGCTGACGCCGGCGCGACACCTGCGGCCTCGCTGAACTGGTCGAGTTCCAGGAAGTAACGCGGGTCCGTCGGGTCGCGCCGGATGGCCTCTTCCATGCTTGCGATGGCCTTGGCCGCATTCCCTTCGGATTCCGCGTAAGCGAACCCGAGGTTGCGGTGGACCGTGGCGAACGCCGGATCCAGCTTCCGGGCTTTCTCCCACTCCGCGATCGCGTTGCCGGGCTGCAGGTCGTACAGGAGGTTCCCGAGGTAGTACGGGGCGCGCGCGTCGGCAGGATTGACCGCCATGGCGCGGCGCAGCACCTCGATGGACTCGAGCCGGAACGGGAAGCAGTAGTCCGGAGACAAACGGGCCGCCTGGGCGAAGGTGCTGCCCGCTCTTTGAGCGTCGCCTTTCTGCTCATACAACGCCGCGAGGTGATACACGAGCATCGGGTCGACCCTGGCGTCGGTCTGCATCTCCAAGCGGCGCGAGACGACCTCGATTGCCTCGTCGAGCATCCCGATGTTCCCGTAATCGAGGGCGAGCTCGAGGTAGGACTGGCTGTCGTCGCGCATCCCGCGTTTGAGCGCCTCCAGCGCCGCCGGCGACTTTCCCGAGAGGCAAAGTTCGTTGCCGGCGAAGAAGTCGAGCGGGTCCAGGGCGAGGACCTTCGAGGCGATTTCGCGCGACTCTTCCGGCCGGCCGAGACGGCGCAGCAGGGCGGCTTTCAGGACGAGCGCACGCGTGTTGTCGCCGTTCAGGGTCGCTGCGCGGCCGGCGTGTTCGAGGGCGCGCGCGCGATCGCCGGCGCGGGCGGCCAGCTCCGCCAGCGACTGGTCACCGGCCGCCTTCCATGCCTGGCTCCACGTCGCCTTGAAGAACGCGTCGTAGGCCTCCCGGTAGCGGGCCTGGGAGCGGAGCGCGACCCCCAGGAAGTAGTATGCCTCGCCGTCCTTCGGGGTCGTGTAGTCGCGCGAGGCGCGCTGCAGCGCCGCCCGCAGCCTCTCCTCCGCCTCCTTGAACATGCCGCGCCTGCAGTAGAGAATCCCCAGGGCGGTGTTGGCCCGGCAGTCTCCGGGGTCGCGCCGCAGGGCCTCTTCATAGTAGGGATACGGTTCGTAATACGGGTTGTGGAATTGCTCGAGGCGCAGCCCGGTCAGGTACAGCTCCTCGTTCGTCTTGATCTCGCCGGGCGCGGGCGGCGCCTTGACGGGTTCCGGCATCGGCGAGGGCTTCCTCTCGACCGGGGTGTAGGCAATCAGTTCGACTCCCGCGGAGCTTTCGAGAGAGACGCGCAGGCTCTCCGGCTTGACGCCTTCGGGGAGGGGCATGGAGTGCACGAAAGGCTTGTCGGGTGCGATTCGGAGGCGCTGGTCAAACAGTGCCCTCTCGCCCGCCTTGAGCAACGCCCGAACGTCGGGCAACTCCGAGGTGGTGTTGAAGCCGAACCGCACGATGCGATCGGGCTCAACCTCCAGATTTACGGCCGCCTCTCTGTTGGCGTTCTTGACGCCGCCCAGCTCGCGGATGGGGTACCAATAGTGCTTCACGGTCTTCAGCTCATAGGGCTGGCACCAGCTGTAGTCGGGCTGGTTATCGGAAAATGCCCCCACCATCAGTTCGATGTACGGCCCGTCTGTCTCCGTCAGGATCTGGTCCCACATGCGCCCTTCGGGGCCGTTGCCCCACTCCCAGAGCTTCTTCCCGGGCATGACGTGGTGGTCGGCGATGCTCACGACGCCGGCCTTCTTGCCGTGGTCGTAGCCGACGTGGAAGTCGTCTTGATAATTCCAGGCGAAGAACGAGATCGGGGAGGGGTGATTCTTCCACCACGAGAGGTCCACGCCGCGGGTGTAATCGACCCCGCTGAACACGGTGTCGGACAACGGCCAGCGCGTGAACTGGTTCTTGGCGTGGTAGGTGGCGAATTCCGTCGAGGGAGGGAAAATCACCTGGTAATCGGGATTGGCGTGGACCGCCGGGTTCGCCCAGTAGAGAACCGGGTTGGCGAACGGGGTGCGGTTGAACAGCCGCACCGTGGTCTCGATGTACGATTTTCCGGGATAGAGCGTCAGTCCGATCGCCCACCTCATGCGGTGGCGCAGTTCGATCTCGCCGACCCAGACGGTCTTGCTCCCGTCGGCGTTGTCCACGAGCGCGTAGTCGACCGGCATGAAGCTCGACGCGCGGTGATGGTGGGGGATGTTCCACTCGACCCCGCCGGAAATCCAGGCGCCCAGCATGCCGATGAGCGCGGGCTTGATGACGTGCTGCCGGTAGAAGAAATCGTAGCTGTTGCTCTTGTCCTGCGCCGTGAAGATCCGGCCGCCGATTTCGGGCAGGACGCTCATCTTCAGGTAGCCGTTTTCGAGATACACGGCCCGGTAGGTCTGGTCGACGCGGGTCTCGGTCAATTTGTCCAGCAGCGGATAAGGATAAATGGGGCCTTTGGCCCCCTGGTAGACCCTCCCGCTGTAGAAGATCGGGTTCTTGTCCGCGGTTCCCACCTGGTAGGTGGGGAGCGTGAGCGGTTCTTCCCACATTCGGACTTGGGCCTGAGCGGCGGTGGAGGCGACCGCAAGCGCTGCGAGCGCACACACCGTCAGTACGATTCCCCGGTTCCGCATGGCTGACCTCCATCGCATCCGTGCTGCGCTACGTTTAGCACATACCTGCGGCCCGCAGACACAAAAAGAAGTTCGAGGCCTCGGAGCCCTGGAGGTGAAATCCGGTACCGACCTCTCAAGGGGTTCAGAGAATCTCCCCGTCCTAGGGGTTCCGTAGCTGATACTTCAGGAGGGCTGAGATGGCCTTGAGTTTGAGGGTGCCGATCGGGTAACGGTGCGGGCTGAAATAGCGGCATTCCTCCGGGAGGAGGACCAGGCTGACGTGGATGTTGGGGGCGCATCCGATCGGCAGCCCGCGTTCCATGCACGACTCGTACAGGCGCCGGAAGACCGGGATGAGGTCCTCGGTGCGGGGGGGATCCTCGTGCTGCAAATCGGTGCCGGCCAGCGGACGGAACACACAGACGGTCGGTATGGCCCCGACCGATGTGATCCAGTCGATGGCGCGAATGGATGATTCCGGCGGTTCGAGCCCGAGGATGATCTCGCCGTTGGTGACCCAGGGTTGCGTGCGCGGGCCGCGCCGGCCGAGGGTCGCGCAGTAACGAACCGCCTCGAGATAGTGTTCGTGCCCGTACTCACGGTTCTTGCCGGGGCAGATTTCGCCGAAAATCTTCCGGTCGAAGATCTCGAAGCAGAACGAGACGCGGTTAACGCCGAGGTCGCGGAGATGGTCGAAGCGCTTCAGGTCCCGGTGCGGCGGCGTTTGGATCCCGACGAGAAGGTTCGTTTCCCGCTTGATCCGGAGTATGTACGGTTCGAGGATGTCCAGGTACGTGTCCCCGTCGTAATGCCCGGTGTTGAAGTCGACATAGGTGATGCCCGATTCGGCGCGCGCCGCCCGCACGACCTCCATCACCTCGGCGACGGACTTTTCGTCGGCGTCGTCGACCCCGAGATTCAGGCCGACGGAGCAGAACTTGCAGTTTTCCCGGTTGGGCTTCGCGGTCCAGTATTCGCACACCTTCGCGGGGTAGACCGCCAGGTAGGTTCCCTGCAGCGTGCCGATCCGGGTCATGCACTTGCCGGTCGTCGTGGTGTTCTCGTACCACGCGGGGCGGGGCGAGAGGGTCACCGGGGCCACGTCCGTGCCATTCCAGCGCACGAGGTAGCGGCCGTCGCTGCGGTGGAGCGTGTAAGGGGAGCGCGCGACGAAATGCTCGGTCACGGGCGCGTTGGTCCACAGCCCGCCGGGAAGAATGATCTCCAGCCCGCTCCCCAGCCCTGCACGCGTGCGGAGGACTTTGCGGCCGCCATCCTGCTCGATGAGACATGACGGATCGATTTTCAGGCCCTTGCAGTAAAGGTCGAGCTTCAAGAGGGCGGGATTGGTCCGCAGCGCTTCAATCATAGTCTCGGTACAGCGAATCGTATCACAGAAATCCTCCACCGCATTCCTCATGTATCCCGCCTGAACGTCACACAAATCTGGAGTGCGGCGCCTCGGCGCCGCTTTCCCCTCACGCCCTGCGGCCGCAATGCTCGGCGCCGTCGGCGCCACCCCGAATCGCGCCATCGGCGTCGAGCCGCCGCACTCCAGATTGCGGCACTGCGGAGAGCGGTCGCGGAACGCTACGATGCGGGGTTCGCACACGTCGTCGTTACTTGCGGGAGGCGATGGCGAACAGGTTCATCTGCGTGCGGATCAGCACTGGCGACCGGCGCTCATTCGATCCGGAAGAGGTGGCCGGCCCCGGGGGCGACCCAATCCATCTCGCGGCCGAAAGGCTCCTCGCGGCCGGAATATTGCGAGATGTGAATGAGCTTCGTCCCCTTCTTGAGGTTGATCTTGTATTGGAACGAGTTGTTCAGGTCCTTGTTGACGAGCATCAGGTAGGGACGCCCGGCGTCGTCGACCAGCTCGCCGATCAGGAAGCGCCCCTGGATCGGGGGGATGACATAGCGCTGGGTCATGTCGACCGAAAGAACGAGCTTGCTCTCGCTCAGGGGCCGGCACTCCTGCGGCACGTCCGGGTAGTGATACACGCCCGCGCTCTTCAGCCTTTTCAGCGTCGGCGCCAAGGCGTGAATCTGGTTGTTGACCCGGCGCAGCATGTCCCACGACGGTGTCTTGTTCCCGAACTGGTCGATGGGTCCGAGCCGGTAGTTCCCGTTGGACCAGGTGAAATAGCTAAAATACTGGATGCCGCGGCCGCCGTGCGCCATGGTGGCGTAGGCCTGGAGATTGTAGGTGGCGTCGGTGTTTTCCATGTAGTTGAAATGGGCGTTGGACAGGACGCAGTTCCAGAGCGGCACGCCCGTCTGTACCGACAGCCTCCGCACCACCTCGAGGTTGACGTAAAACCAGTCGAGCATCTCGCCCTTGATCAGCGAGTAGTTGTCGTAGCTGAGGAAGGGCTGGTGGATCATGTCGACCAGCATGCGGACGTACGCGTCATAGGTCGGGACTCCCATGCGGTCTGCGGAGACGCGTACGGGGAACAGGTTTACATAGGGCCACTTGCCCGGCATGTATTCCTGGATGATTTTCGCGACCAGGGCGAGACTTGGCATGGCGCGCGCGTGCGGCTCGTCGCGCAGCATGAACCCGAGGACCGCGGGGCTCTGGCCCACCTCCCCCTTCAGGGCCTGCACGTTCTTCCGTACCTCAGTTTCGTCGAGCGGCTTTTCGAAATCGTAGCCGTTGATCCGGCGGTCCGAGACAAATACCTGGATACCCGCCTTTTCGAACGCAGGCAGGTCGGCCACCTTCCCAAACCCGGCGACGTTCAGCCCGGCGTCCTTCATCCATTGCAGTTGTGTGGGATCCGCCGAAGCCGATCCCCACGACATCACGGCAAAATCAGTCGCGGGAACCCGCTGCTCCGGGTAAATCTGCTGACCCCGCGCCGTCGACGCCACCACCAGCAGAATCAGCAGGGGACGGACCACGGCAACCTCCATTTAATGAATAGGCTAGTTTTTATTCTAGTCCCAATAGAACCCTTTAAATCGGATTTTCAGGCCTGTTTTTTGAGTTAAGGGGTACTTCGGCACTATCCTTGTCTTCTTAAGTCGTTAAATCGAAAACCCCCCCAAAAAAACGATTTAAGGGGGATTTTCAACCTCAAAACTCGAGTCAAGTACTTGATTTAAAGTAAGTTCCTCTGGTCCGTCCCCTATTGGTGGGCGGAGGCGAAGGAGAGTTGGGCTTCGCGGATGGCCTGGCGGAAGGCGCGCGGGTCCTTCTCGAGCGCCTTTTTCAGGGCGGCATCGGCGTTGGGCGTGTCGCCGCGCTCGGTCAGGGCCAGGGACAGGAGCACGTTGCCGATGATTTCGGGGGTGCCGCGGTACTCGAATCTGCCCGACGTGTACTCGCGGGCTTTCTTCTCGAGCGCGTCCAGCAGGGCCGTCGCCGCCGCATCGTTCTTCAGGGCCTTCTGCGCGAGCGCCTGGTAGTACGTGCCAATGTGCGGCGTGCTGTATTTCTCGGCCAGGATGCTCTTCAAGTAAAGGTCCGTGTCCTGGCGGCTGCCCATGGCGAGACTGACCTTGGCCAGGTTCCAGTTCACGTGCGCCCGGAAATCCGGTGTGCGAGCCGCGACTTCGAGATTGCCCGGATAGAGGCACGCCTCCCTGTAGCGTTCGAGCGCCACGGCGTAGTTTTTGGCCTTGAACGCGGCATCCCCGAGTTTCTGGTTCACTTCGACCCACGCGTCGTGGATGCCGTAACCCCCCTCCCAGCTGTGGAAGTGCCGCGATTTCAGGGTGGCGTAGGCGGCCTTCAGATTCTCCTCGCCGCCGATCTCGAGCTGCAGGTCGATCACGCGTGCGACGAGATCGTCGCGGATCTCGACCGCGGCCGTGTGCTGTTTGAGGTAGGCCAGCCGTTCGCAGGCCACGACCTTCATCCTTTCCGCGACCTCGTCCATTTCGAGGAGTGCACGGGCATCGCCCGGGGCGAGTTCCATGGTCTTGCGGTACGCCTGCAGCGACGCTTGCAGATTCTTGTTCAGCTGATTCTCCGCGTACGCGACATTGCGCCAGGCGAGGGAAAGCCTGTCGTTGGTCTCCACGGCTTTCTTCCAATGCCCGAACGCCTGCTCCCGCTGGCCCATGGCATACAGCAGGTTCCCGAGAAACAGGTGCCCATTAGAGTCCGCAGGGTTCTGAGCGAGCGCCGCCTCGAGCGCGGCCTTTTCTTCGAGGCGATGAGGGTTCGTCCAGGGCGCGGGTCCCCGGGTGGCCCGGGCGAAGAACTCGGCCGCCGATTTCGCGTCCCCCTGGACGCTCTTGAAGTACCCGCGCATGTAGTTGACCATCGGGTAGAGGGTGCTGTCCTCCTTGCCTGCTGCAAACATGGCCAGAACGTCGTCGGCTTCCCTGTACAGCCCGGCCTCCGCATACGACGACGCGAGCTCGAGGTAATTCTGGACCGCGCCGCGCATGACGGACTTCCAGGTCGATTCCCCGGGCGGCGCGACGTCGGCACCGCCGTCCTGCGCCAGCGCCTTCTCGTATCCGCCCATGAAGTGCATGGGATCAAGCTGGAGGGCACGGTCTGCTGCTGCCGCCGCGCGAGCGCGGTCGCCCAGATGACGGTATGCCGCTGCCTTCAGAGCCTGGATATCCGCGAATTTCCCGTTCTGGCTCTCGGCTTCAGCGGCGCGACCGATTGCCCCCTGGTAATCCCCCGCCCTGAGGCTGAGCTTCGCCATGTTGAGGTACGCGGGCGCGAAATAGTCGTAGGTGTAGGTCGCACGGAAGAAGTTGACGGATGCCTGATCGTACCGGCCCAGCCCGGCATACGCGAGCCCCTTCCCGAAGTAGATGCGCGAATTGTCCGAATCGTGCTGCAGGGCCGTCTCGAGGTATTTCAGCGCTTCGGACCATTTCCCCTGCTTGAGGGCGAGGAAGCCCATCTCGGTGTTCACCCTCGAGTCGGACGGGTTCTTCCGGAGAGCCTCCTGGTAATACGGCATCGCCTCCTCGGTCCGGACGAACTTCGTGAGCCATTCGCCGGATTGGTACAGCTCGTCCTGCGTCATCTTCTTCGGGTCGCCCGGGTCTTTCTGGCCGGGGGGGAGTTCGACTTTCTTCGCCGGCTGCTGCTGCAGTTCGATCCGGAGTTTGCCGTCGGCTCCGTAAACTGCCAGGTGCAGATCGTAGACGGACACGCCGGCCCCGACGCTCATCTGTGCGGTGAAGGGTCTGTCCGGCGAAACGGTAACCGTCTTTTCAACCAGTACCGCGCCGGTTTTCGCATTTTTGAGGACGATCCTCTGATCCTTCGCTATCGAGGTGGAATAAACCGCACCGAACGCCATCCCGTCCTGCAGTTCGGTGTTGACCGCGAAATCCTCGTTCGCATTGTGATAACCACGGGTGTCGCGCACCGGGTACCAGTAGTCGTGCGCCGTCTTCACCTCGTGCGGCAACATCCAGTGGTAGTCCGGCTGGTTGTCGCTCCAGACGCCGGCCTGCGGCTCGAAGTAGGCGCCACCCCCCTCGGTGAGGATATCCTCCCAGATCCGCCCCGACGGCCCCGAACCCCACGTCCAGAGTTTCTTGCCCGGGAGCACGTTATGGTCGGCCACATGCACCATGCCGCCCTGGGCCTTGTGATCATAGGTGCCGAACCAGTCCGAGGGGTTGTTGAAGGCGAAGTAGCTGCTCGCGTTCGGCGAATTCTTCCACCAGGTGAGGTCGACGCCGTTGTGCACGGGCCAGTTCCAGAACTCGTGCTTGCCGTGGCCGGTCACCATGTCGCCCGGGTACTGCGCCTGCGCCCACTCGTTTGCGTGGGTCGCCGCCGTCGACCAGTACTGGAACGGCTGTTTGTGGTTTGTAGGATTGATGAAAACGTAGTCGCACCGGAGATAGCTTCGTCCGGGGAAGATCGTGATCCCGACCAGCCAGCGCATCCTGTAGACCGGTTCGGTCTCCCCGACCCAAACGGTGCCGCTGCCGTCGGGGTTCCGCACGATCCGGTGATCCACGGGCATGAAACCCGACGGCCGGTGGCCGTGCGGGAAATTCCATTCGATGCCGCCCGAGATCCAGGCCCCGGTCATGCTGATCAGCCCCGGCTTGACCGTCTTCTGCCAGTAGAGCCAGACGTAGTCGTTGGTTTTGTCGAGGGCCCCGTGCAGCCGGCCGCCGATCTCGGGCAGGACCAGCACCTTGATGTACTCGTTCTCGAGCACGACGCCCTGGTATTCCTTGTCCACCTTCCTGTCGGTGAGGACTTCGTTGAGCGTGTAGGGATAGATCGGCCCTCGCGGATTGGGGAAGAGCGAGTGTACCTCCGGCGGCCCGATTTCCCAGGTCGGCATCACGATCTTCTCCTCGCGCACCGACACCTGGGCATGCGCCCGCACGCTCGCAAGCAGCGGGAGGACTGCGGCAAAGGCGATCAGAAGATGATTTCTCACGGGGCCTCCTCTGTAGGTATAAAAGAAGGCTAGCCGAAGATGCCGCATTTGGCTACGGGAATGAAATCCGGCAGACGTGCCCGCGCGCCGCGTGCGCCGCGAGTCTGTGCTAGTATCGGGCGCTACTAACCAGGAGGTGACGATCATGCTCGGTGCCCGTCGCCGGCTCGTCCGGATCGCAATCGGGTTGGCGCTCCTTCCCCCCTTCTGTTTCGGGCGTCAGGATTTTCTCGATAGAACGCATTTCTCAAAGACATTCGGAGAGCCCCGCCACTACCGGATCCTGCTTCCGCCCGCATACGAAACAAGCGGCAAGGCCTATCCCGTGATCTATTACTTTCACGGGCACAGCGACCGCTACACGCTCGAGCGCTACGACAACGGCACCGACACGATTCCCAAGATGGCGGACTATGTCGCTAAGAACGACGTCATCGTAGTGAGCGTCGACGGCTATGTCGCCCAGGAATACACCGGCTTTTACGGCGGAGCCCCGTGGGACGTCTTCCCCACAGGGGGCGGGATGGACTTCGGCCCCTATTTCCTGGAACTGGTTTCACACATCGACTCCTCGTACCGGACGCTGTCCGACCGGCGGCATCGCGCCACTTCGGGGTTGAGCATGGGCGGTTTCATGAGCCTGTACCTGAGCGCTCGCCTGCCGCAGCTGATCGGGAGCGCTTCCGCCTTCAATCCGGGCCCTGAGTTCTACGCAGGCGAAACGGCGCGCCGCGTACTGTGGCGCCCCAAAGACCACGTGACGGCCCACGGCCACTCCATGATCCGGCTGATCCGGGCCAGTGGCGACTACATCAGCCAGTATCACGAGGAAACACGCGACGCTTACGCGCGCGCGTCTGAGGTCGACTTCGAGTACCGGGTAGACGAGTACCACAGGCACTGGGCGACATCGATCGCGGAAACGTTCGATTTCCACAACCGCGCCTTTGCCAGGCCGGAGCTGAACAACGTTCCCGAATTCTTCTCCTACGCCAACCCGTACGCCTCCTTTGAAGTTTGGGGATACCGTGTCGAAGCCCCTGGGCCGGACCCGGGTTTCACCCATCTGACGGACGTTTCGCAGTGGGGTATGCGGGTGACGACGCGCCGCTGGGCGCCGGACGGCCCTCCCGTCGCGGGCCGCAAGGTCACGATCGCAACCGCGCCGCTCTATCGCGCAGGCGCCCGCTACACCGTGCTTGACCACAATCTGACCACGGGGAAAACCGGGCGCGTCGAAACGACCGCTGATGCCGAAGGGCGCATCACGGTGTCGATGGACGGCACGGGGCACCAGATCAGTTTCGTGGGGCCGGGGGCCGGGGCGCACCCGCCCGTGCTTCTCCCCCTGATCGCCGGCGACAGGCTGCGCGTGCCGCCTCAGGCGGATGTCGATCTTCCAGTCCGCATCTACAACCCGCGCGGCGAGACGATGACCGACGTCACGCTCGAATTGACCACCGCGTATCCCACCGTGAAGATCCTGCGGGGGAGCGTGTCGATCCCGAAGCTCGGGTCGGGCGAGGCGGTGGATGTTTCCCGTCAGCTGGCGGCGCGCTTCACGGCCGGCGGCGGCTATTTCGCCCCGGCCCGGTTGCGACTTAAACTGACCTACGACGGATGGTACGAGACCGCGGCCGACCTGGACGTTCTCGTCGTGCCCGAGATTGTGCCGGTACCGCTCGCCATTGAGGTCCTCGACGGCCGGGCGGCCACTTTCCAGGTGTTCCGGCAGGCCGGCAACCAGGGTGGCGGCTCGATCATTGATCGTACGGTCACCGAGGGGAAGGGCAACGGCAACGGCCTGCTCGAACCCGGTGAAGAGGCTACGGTGTGGGTGAAGTTGGCGCAGGGGATGGATCCCTTCGACAAGAACACGTGGCACCGGTGCAAGGTCTACAGCGATTCACGCTGGCTCTCCGAGATCGGGGACATCCAGGAAGAGAAGCAGCGCGAGTGGACGGGAGCGCGCGAGCGGACCAGCCTGATCCGGCTTGCGCCGGAAACCCCCGCCGGGACGACGATCCCGGTACTGCTCGACAGCGAATCGTGGAGCTTCCACTACACTCCCGACGTGCGTTACGGCCAGCAACCTCTGTACCAGGCATTCCAGTTCCACACCCGGCACCTCCACCGCCATGAGTTGCGCAGGGGACGGACCCAGGCAACCCGCCTGTGATCCGCACGGGTTGGGCTAATTCCCGGGGCCGCGGCGAGCCGCCGCGACCCGCTCACCCCCGGTAGGCGCGTTCGAGTTTTTCTTTGGTGAGGCGCTGGTATTTGTCGAGACCGTCGAGCACGCGGCGGCGCAGGAAAAACCGGATCACACCGCTGAACATCCCCTGCAGCAGATCCGTGCGCGAGCGGTTCAGGTAAACAAGGTATGCCCCCGCCGGGGAACCGGTTTCCACGAACGCCGACAGCCCCAGCGAGGCCGAGAGGTAATGGCTCGCGTAGATCTGCTTGGACGCGATGACGGCGGCATTGTGGCCTGCGCGCGTCAGCCGGTGGATGGTGACGTGACTGATGCTCACGACGGGCTTGTAACCGAAGCGCTCCTTTGACCAGTAGAGGAAATCCTCCGAATCCTGCAGCCCGGGGCTGGGGAATTCGAGAAGGTGCGCGCGGAAGGCGGGCACGTACTCCGCCAGGTACGGCGAGGCGGTTACGATCGACGCGCACTCGTCGGCCAGCTGGGCGGGACGTTTCTTATCGTGATAAACCACGAGCCTCGCGTTGCCGGCGACCAGGTATCCTCTGACGTAGTCCAGGAGTTCCTGGCGGTAGACGCGGTTCACCTGCGCCTCGTAGTCCTGGGCGCCCCAATTGACGCCCTTCTGAAGCCCTTCGATCATCTCGGCGGACATCTTGAGCGCACAGTCGCCCACCCGGCATTTCCTCAGCGACTCGATCTCCGAGCGCTCCAGGGTCAGGCCGTCCAGGTCTGCCAGGACGGGGGGCGTGTGGAACTTCGCGATTTGCAGCACCTCCGGCGCTTTCTTGAAGTTTGCGATATCGCGGTACTTGTCGAGAAAGAAATCCAATGGGACGGCCACGCGGCCCACGCCCAGGGGCGCGACCTCGGTCCCGCTCTTGGAATCCAGGATCTTCGAAACCGGCTGGCCGCCCTCGAGGGTGCCGAACTCGGCCGGCGTGAACGCCGCGTGTTTCCTGAGGAAATTCCCGGGTTCCTCGGCGGGCCCCTGAGCGAACGAAGCCGGTGCGGTGACCAGGGGGAGAAGGATAAGGACAAACCGGAGCAATCTGAGAATGCGCAATAGGCCTCCGCTGGAACCTCGGGATTTCGGCAATTATGACTCAAACTGCCGATGGGGCGAAATTGTTTGACTTCATCCGGGCGGAAGATCACATTGCGCGGTAGTGCATCGTTCGCGCGTAAGCTGCCCAGGCTCGCGAGGGTCTGGGGGAAGGGCGGGGCGATTTGCCGCAGGATTCCCGGACGGGTTCCCCGCCCCTCAATAAACTCACCGTGTGCGTGAAGGAGCCGTCATGAAGGAATCCGAGGACCTTGAGGATCCCAGAGTGACCACAGGCGTCTCCGTCGAGGAGCGCCACCGTCTGATTTCCGAGGCTGCCTACTACCGCGCCGAGCGCCGCGGGTTCGTCGGCGGGTATGAATTGCAGGACTGGCTTGACTCCGAGGCCCAGATCGATGAGTGGGTCAGGGAAAATGCGGCCGTGAAGGCGCAGGGGGCGTGAATCGCACCGCCGCGCCGCCGTGTCAGACGATCATATCTCTGACGCCGAAACGAAGGCGCAGAGGCTGCTCAGGCGTTTTCAGCGCTGGACTGTAAGGCGGCCTGCGACCTTTCGCGCCATCTTCACGCAGTCGTTCAGCCCGACGCCGTAAAAGGCATTGCCGACCATGTGCAGGCCCGGGTGGCGGTCGGCAAGCTGCTCGATCCGCCGGCGACGTTCCCGGTGCCCCAGCGTGAACTGCGGTATCCCGCGCTGCCACCGATAAACGCGCCGGATCACCGGCTCGTCCTTTATCCCGATGAGCGGGTCGAGTTCCTTCCTGATCGTGTTCCACAAGTCATCGTCCGAGAGCTGCATGACCGCCGGGTCCCCAGCCCCGCCGAGCATGGTCCGGAACTGCACATAACCCGCCGGGGAACGGTCCTGAAAAATCGAGGAGGTCCAGATCGACCCAAGGGTGCGCAGCCCTTCCCGGCGCGGAATCAGGAACCCGAAGCCGTCCAGCGGGTGCGCGATGTCGCCGCGGCGGTGCCCGGTGGCCACCACGGCGATCGGGGCATAGGGAATCGAATGCAGCGCGTCGGCCAGATCCTCGTCGAATGCCGCCAGGAGCTGCGCCGACACAAAGGCGGGGCACGCCAGGACGACATGTTTCGCCTTCACGGCCCCTCCTGCTGCCCTTTGCACGATCCAGGCGTCGTCCGTGCGGGCGACGGCGCACGCCGGGGAGTCCGTCCGGATTGAAGAGCGAAGATTGCCGCAGAGTCGGTCGGTCAGCACATCCAATCCGCCGGCAAACGACGTCAGCCGGCCCCCTGGACCGGCGGGCCCTCCAGACTTCGGCTGTCGCGTGCCGGCGGCGGCGCGCTTTTCGAGGCGCTTCGCTATCAGAGCCCGCACGAGGCCGCCGTAGCGCAGTTCCATCTCACGCATGATCGGGAAGCACGAGGGGAGCGAGAGCTGGCGCGCCACCCCGCCGAAGACGCCCGATACCATGGGATCGACGAAGGTCTCGGCCGCGGCCCGGCCGATGCGCCGGGCGGCGAAATCGAACACCGACTCGTCGAGGTCGTCGCGCCGTGGCGGGATGAAGGGTTCGGCGAAGACGCGCAGCTTGTCCAGGGGGCCGAGCAGGCCGGTGCCCAGCATCGCGGGAGGCGAGAAGGGCACCGGGTGCAAACGGCCCCGCTTCACGATGAACCTCTTTTCGCTTCTGTCGTTCGCCCTTTCCAGAAGGGAGTCGATCCCCGCCTCCCGCACCAGCTGCAGGGTGAGCGGTTCGCGGTCGAGGAAGCCGTTGGGTCCCCAGTCAAAAGAGTAGCCGTCGACGCGGTCGGTGCCTATAGTTCCCCCCACCCGCCCGGACGCCTCCCACAGTTCCCAGCTTCCCGGCCGCTCGTGCAGGCCCAGCCAGTGTGCGACTGCCAGCCCCGAAATCCCTCCGCCAACGATGACCCCGTCGAGCATGCCGTAAACTTATCAGATCCGCCCCGGCGGAAGTAGCCGTCCGCAACTGGGCGGGTCAGCCCGTTCTCCCCGCCCCGAATGAGCTGCAACCGCGGGCTGTCGGGAAAGCCACCGGTTGAGCAGGGTCCCGCGGGGCGCGGCGAGCCGCCGCGGCCCAGCGCGGGAAGCGGGTGTTTTTGCAAATCGGCCCGTTCCATGGCATGCTCTGGAGACCCAGGAGATCCGAATGAAGCTTGCCATCCTTTTTGCCCTGCTGGCGCAGGTGCTGCCCCCGAATGCGCGCTACGATGCGAAAATCCCGTCGCTCAAACAGGTCTGCGGACATGACTTCGGCGACGAAATCACCACCCCCGAGCAGATCATGACGTACCTCAAGGCGCTCGCCGCCGCCGCGCCCGACCGCGTCCGGCTGTTCGAATATGCCCGCAGCTGGGAGCACCGTCCGCTGTGCGTGCTTGTCGTCGGGTCGCCGGGCCGGATCGCCGCTCTGGATCAGGTCAAGACCGATTTGCGCAGGCTCGCGGACCCGCGTGCGCTGCAGGCGGCAGAAGTCGCGCAGCTGATCAAAGGGCTCCCGGTCGTTGTCTGGCTGATGCATGCGGTGCACGGCAATGAGATCTCCTCGTCGGAAGCGGCGCTGGCCGAGGCCTATCACCTGCTTGCCGCGCAGGGCGACCCGGCGGTCGAAGTCATCCTGCAGAATGCGCTGGTCCTGATCGACCCGCTCCAGAACCCGGACGGCCGGTCGCGGTTCGTTGTGGACACGCTGCTCGGGCGGGCTGCCAGCCCCGACCCCGAGCCCGCGGCCGCCGAGCACGACGAGCCGTGGCCCGGCGGGCGATCCAACCACTACCTGTTCGACATGAACCGCGACTGGTTTGCCCAGACGCAGCCGGAGACCAGGGGCCGGACGCGGGTCTACCTCGAGTACTACCCGCAGGTCGTCGTGGACCTGCACGAAATGGGCGGAGAATCGAGCTACTATTTCGCGCCCCCGGCCGACCCGCTCAACCCGCTCATCACGCGCCAGCAGGCGCACTGGTTCCAGGTATTCGGGAAAGAGAATGCCAGGCAGTTTGACGACCGCGGTTTTTCCTACTTCACGCGCGAGGTCTTCGATTCGTTCTATCCCGGGTACGGCGAGTCGTGGCCGATATTCCAGGGGGCCATCGGGATGACCTACGAGGAGGCCTCGACCCGCGGTCTGGTCTACCGGCGGCAGGACGACTCGATCCTCACGTACCGCGATGCGGTGTCGCACCACTTCACGGCCGCCATGGCCACGCTGGAGACGTCCGCCCGCAACCGGGAGCAGATCCTGCGCGACTTCGCAGACTACCGTCGCAGCGCAATCCAGGACGACGAACATGGACCGGCCGGGGACTACCTGGTCCCGCCCGGGCGCGATCCGTCGCGGACCAACCGACTCGTGCAGCTCCTGGTCACCCAGGGGTTCGAAGTGCGCAGGGCGGAAGAGCCGGTGCGCAACGCCGATGCCACGCTGCCGGCGGGCACCTACATCATCCCGCTTGCGCAGCCTTCGAGCCGCCTCCTCCGCAACCTGATGGAGCGCAACGTGCCCCAGCCGGACGCCTTCGTCAAGGAGCAGGACCGGCGCCGCAAGAAGCGCCTGCCCGATCAGTTCTATGATCTGACGGCCTGGAGCCTGCCGGACGTCTACGATGTCGATGTGGTGTTGGCCCAACGTCCGACCAGGGTGCGCTCGACCGCGGTCGCGGCGCAGGCAGCCGGCGGCGAGCCCCGAAAGGCCGCTCCGGCGAAAGTCGGGTACGTCATGCCCTGGGGATCGGGGACTGCCGAGGCTACAGTGGAGGCCTTGCAGAAGGGAATCCGCGTCCGGAGCGCCAGCCAGCCCTTCACGCTGGCCGGGCGCAAGTACGACGCGGGCGCCGCGATAATCCGCAACGCGGACAATTCGGATGAGCTGCCCGCGCAGCTCGGAGCAATCGCCGCGGCCCACGGCGCCGAAGCGGTGCCGTTCGATTCCTCCTTTGTCGACGCGGGCATTTCGCTGGGAAGCAACGAGGTGGTGCCGCTGAAGGCGCCGCGCGTGCTGCTCGCCTGGGACCACCCGACGCAGAGCACCTCGGCCGGCTGGGCACGCTACACCCTCGAGCGGCGCTGGGGCCAGCCGACGACCGTGGTGCGGATGGCCGCGCTCGGGCGAGTCGACCTGCGGCGTTACGACGTCGTTGTGTTGCCTGCGGGTAACTACTCGAGCGTGCTCTCCGGCGACGGCCTGCGCAGGTTGAAGGACTGGGTCCGGGCCGGGGGGACCCTCGTCTGCCTGGGAGAGGCGTCGCGGTGGGCGGCGCAGGAGAGCGTAGGCCTGCTCGACACCCGCACCGAATTGCGGGACGGTCGGCCCGATGTCGAGCCGTCCGACAAAGACCAGAAAAAGCCCGAGCCGCCCCCCAAGCCGTTCGAGCTGGATAAAGCGATCCAGCCGGAACGCGAACGCCCCGACGCCGTCCCGGGCGCGATCGTCAAAGTGCTCCTGGATCCCGAACACTGGCTTTCGGCCGGCACCGACGGCGAGATCCAGGCGATCGTCGACGGCCAGCGCGTTTTCACGCCGCTGAAGCTCGACAAGGGGAGCAACGTCGGGGTCTACGCCAAACGCGACAAGCTGGTGTCCGGCGGCCTGGTCTGGGACGAGGTGCAGGATCTGTTGGCTCAGAAAGCGTTCCTGATGGAACAGCCCCTGGGTCGCGGCCATGTCATCGCGTTCGCGGAGGACCCGAACTACCGGGGATTCGCCGAAGCGACGGAACTGCTGTTCATCAATGCCGTGCTGCTCGGCCCGGCCCACTGATGTCGCGCACCTTATGAGTCGTATGGCGAGTCGCATGGCCGGCATCGGCCCGTCGATCTTCACGGAGATCACGCGGCTTGCCGGCGCGCTTGGAGCCGTCAACCTCGGCCAGGGCTTCCCAGACTTCCCGTGCCCCGAGTTTCTCAAGGATGCCGCTGCCGCCGCGATCCGGAACGACATCAACCAATATGCTCCGAGCGCCGGCCGCCCCCGCTTGCGCGACGCGATCGGGGCCAAGGTGAAACGCCACTACGGAATCGATGTCGACCCGCAAGCCGGGATACTGGTCACCCATGGGGCGACCGAAGCGCTGTTTGCCTCGATACTCGGGCTCGTTGATCCCGGGGAGGAGGTGATCGTATTCGAGCCCTCATACGATTCGTATGTCCCGGCGATCCAGATGGCGGGTGGCGTGCCGCGCTACTACTCGATGCACCCGCCGGAATGGCGTGTCGATCCGGACGAACTGGCGCGCCTGTTTACCGACCGGACCCGGCTGATCCTCGTCAACACGCCACACAACCCGACGGGGAAGATCTTCGGCCCGGAGGAACTCGGGAGCATCGCCCGCCTGTGCTGCGATCACGATGTCGTTGCCGTGACCGACGAGGTGTACGAGCACATTGTGTTCGACGGGAAGCGCCATTGCCCCCTGGCGACGCTACCCGGCATGTCGGAACGGACGGTCACGATATCGAGTCTCGGGAAAACCTTCAGCGTGACCGGATGGAAAGTGGGCTGGGGACTGGGGCGGCCGGAGTTGATCGAAGCGGTGTTCCGCGGACACCAGTTCATCGTCTTCGCAGGTGTCGCCCCCTTACAGGCGGCGGCCGAGACGGCACTGCTGGTTTCCGACGAGTACTACGCCGGTCTGGCGGCCTCGTACCAGGCGAGAAGAGATTACCTGCTCTCGGCTCTGAGCTCAGCGGGGTTGACGGCAATCGCCCCGGAGGGGGCCTACTTTGTCCTGGTCGATATTACCGGATTGCCGTTCGCCGATGATGTCGCGTTCTGCCGTTACCTGACGACCGAGATCGGGGTCGCCTGCATTCCCGCGAGCGCCTTCTACCACAACGCGGTCCACGGTTCGAACCTGGTGCGCTTCGCGTTCTGCAAGTCGCAGTCCACCCTCGAAGCCGCCGCACAGCGGCTATCGCGGCTGCCGGCGCGCCTCTGATCAGTTTGGAGGGAGGCGCTTGGACGCCGTGCGGGGGACCCCGGCCGGCCCGGTGACTCTTCGCCCTCCAGGCCGCCCGTGGATCTCGCTCACGTGGCCGGGTGTCCTGATGTCTCCCGGTTGCAGCTCATTGGGGCGCGGTCGAGCCGCCCCGCCCGCTTCGCTCGACGCGGCCGGCGCACCTTGCCCATCGCTCAGTAAAGGGCTTCGAGCAGGACGGCCGTCGCCTCGCCTCCCCCGATACACGGGCTGGCGACCGCATACTTCCCGCCCCGGCGTCTCAATTCGTGCAGGGCCGTAAGGATCAGCCGCGCCCCCGTCATGCCGATGGGGTGTCCCAGGGCAACGGCGCCGCCGTTTACGTTCAGCTTGTCTCGGGGGATGCCGAGTTTGTCGGAGACATACAGCGCCACCACCGAAAAGGCCTCGTTGACCTCGAACAAATCGATCTCCCCGATCGACAGGTGCACGGCGCCCAGCAGCTTCTCAATCGCATACGCCGGGGCGGTCGTGAACCACTGTGGTTCCTGCGCATGCGTCGAGTAGGCGACGATGCGGCCGAGCGGTTTGAAGTGGCGCGCCTCGGCCTCCGCGCGCGCGGCAAGCACCAAGGCGGCCGCGCCGTCGTCGACCGAGCTGGCGTTGCCGGCCGTGGTGACGCCGTCCTTGCCGAATGCGGCGCGCAGGGTGGAAAATCTCGCGGGATTGCCTCTCCCGGGTTCCTCGTCCTCGGAAACCACAACCGGGTTTCCTTTGCGCTGCGGCACATCCACCGGAACGATCTCGTCACGAAACCGCCCCGCCTGCTGTGCAGCCTTCGCCCGCCGGTAGCTCTCCACCGCGAATTCGTCGAGCTGATCGCGCGAGTAGGCGGACTCCCGGGCGCAGAGGTCGCCGCAGCTTCCCATGTGCACGTTGTGGTACGGGTCCCAGAGACCGTCATGGACCATGGTGTCGACCAGGGTGCCGTTCCCCATCCTGTACCCGATGCGCGCCCGGTCCAGGACATAAGGGGCGTTGCTCATGGATTCCATCCCGCCCGCCACCACGATGCGCGTATCCCCAGCGTGGATCCCCTGGGCGGCCAGCATGACCGCTTTCATCCCCGATCCGCAGACTTTGTTGACGGTCATGCAGGGCACCGAGTGGGGCAAGCCCGCGGCGATTGCCGCCTGGCGCGCGGGCGCCTGGCCCATGCCGGCCGTCAGGACGCAGCCCATGATGACTTCGCCCGCGTCGGCTGGCTGGATCCCGGCCCTCTCGACGGCAGCCCGGATCGCGACGGCCCCGAGCTGCGGGGCCGTCAGAGCGGACAACGCTCCGAGAAATGCCCCGATGGGCGTCCGCACCGCAGACAGGATCACCGCCTCTTCCATTGTTCGCTCCAAGTGGACCGCGTTGGCCCGCCGCCGACCCGGATGAGCTGCGACCGGTGGCAAATTGAGAATCCGCGGGACGGGCAAGATCCGTGGCCGAAAAAATTGTACTCGGCGCGGCTGACGGCCACAACCCGATACAGGCGGACCATCGGGACGCTGCGCGTTGCGAGCGGTAGGAACGGACGGCGATCCGATGGACATCGGCCGGCTTGCGAAATTACGCGCGGCTCTCCTATTTCCGAGCCCGGGGGTGGCACGCCTTGTAGGTTCGCACCAGTTGCTCGGTCGAGACGTGGGTATATTTCTGGGTCGTGGACAGGCTCTCGTGCCCCAGCAGTTCCTGGATGGAACGTAGGTCCGCCCCGGCATCGAGCATGTGGGTGGCGAAAGTGTGGCGCAGGGTGTGCGGGTGAATTTTGAGTTTCTGCGACGTGTGGGCGACGTAGCGGTCGACGATATTCCCGACACTCCGGGTCGTCAGCCTGCCCCCGCGCGCATTCAGAAAGACGGCCTCCGGGCTCGCGGCGCGGCCGGCGTGCAGCAGATCGTGCCGGCAGACGAAATAGCGTTCCAGCGCTTCCCGGGCCTTGCTGCCGAAGGGGACGATCCGCTCCTTGCGCCCCTTTCCGAGCACGCGCAGCACCCCGCCCCCGAGGTCGATGTCCCCCAGGTCGAGGCCTACCAGTTCGGCCACACGTACTCCCGTGGCGTACAGTGTCTCGAGTATGGCGCGGTCTCTCCGGCCCAGGGGCGTCGAGGCGTCCGGCGCTTCGATCAGTTCCACCACGGCCTGGAGCTGCAGGTGCCCCGGGAGCCGCTTTTCCAGACGCGGGGTCGCCACCACCTTGGCCGGGTTCCCGGGGAGCCCCCCGCGCGCGGACAGGAACTTCATGAATGAGCGCAGCGCCGCCAGTTTTCTGGCGACCGAGGACTTCCTGTTCCCGCGTTCGTACAGGGAACCGAGGAACTCCCGTATCGTCAGGTTGTCGAGCTGCGACAGCTCCGGCTCGGGCCTCGCCGCCCCTTCGGGCGTGCGGGTCAGGTACGAGAGGAACTGGCCGAGGTCGGAGGCATAGTTCCTCACGGTGTGGGGCGAGGCGGCGCGCTCGTATTGCAGGTATTTCAGGAACTGCTCGATCAGGGTGGCAAGTGTGGAAGCCATCCGAGCCCCCGCTATCCGGCGGTCGCCTCGGTGCAGGTTGGGCGTACGCCGGAGCTCTGTAACCAGCTTTGCATCGTTTCGAGTGCCTGCCTTACCTGCCACTCATGCCGCGCCTTGCGGTCCCGGATGCGCTTCTTCAGCTCGGGCCCTGCCTCGGGGAGCAGCCCGAAGCTGATGTTGGCCGGCTGAAAGTGGCCAGGGTCGGCGTGCGCGATGTAATGCACCAGGCTGCCGCAGGCGGTTTCGCGGGGCGGCGTCAACGTCGGAAGTCCCTGGGCAAGCCGGCTGACGTTGATCCCGGCCAGCAGCCCGGTGGCGATGGCTTCCACGTATCCCTCGACACCGCAGATCTGGCCCGCAAACAGCAGGTCCGGGTTTGTTTTCGTCTGCAGCGTGGGCCTGAGCAGGGTGGGCGCCTGGATGTAGGTGTTGCGGTGAATCTGGCCGTAGCGCAGAAACTCGGCATGCTCGAGCCCAGGGATCATCCGGAATACGCGGCTCTGCTCGGGGAAGCGCAGGTGGTTCTGGAACCCGACCAGGTTGTAGCTGTCGGCCATGAGGTTTTCCATCCGCAGCTGGACCGCGGCATAGGGACGCCTGCCTGTGCGCGGGTCCGTGAGGCCGACGGGCTTCATGGGGCCGAACCTCAGCGTGTCGACGCCGCGCCGCGCCAGCTCCTCCAGCGGCAGACACCCTTCGAAGTACATCGCCTTTTCGAATTCGTGCAGCGGGACGGACTGTGCGGCAACGAGGCCCTCGTAAAACCGGGTGTACTCCTGCTGCGTCATCGGCGCGTTCAGGTAGTCGTCTCCCCCTTTGCCATACCTCGAGGCCGCGAACACCACGCTGCGGTCGATCGTGTTCGAGTCGACGACGGGCGAGATAGCGTCGTAGAAGTACAAGCTCTCGGTGCCCGCAAACCTCGCGATCGATTTTGACAGGAGTGGGGAAGTCAGCGGGCCGGTTGCCACAATCACGATGCCGCCCGTGGGGATGTCCGTGATCTCGTCTCGCACAAGCTCGATGCGTTCCTGCCCCTGGATCAACTCCGTCGCGGCCTTTGAGAACAGCTCGCGATCGACGGCGAGCGCGTGGCCGGCGGGAACCCGCACCCGGTCGGCGCACGAGAGCAGCAGGCTGCCGAGTTGACGCAGTTCCTCCTTTAACAGGAAGGGAGCCGACCCGGTGAGCTCGGATTTCAGCGAGTTGCTGCAAACGAGTTCGGCGAGGGCGTCGGTTCTGTGGGCCTCGGTGGTCCGAGCCGGCCGCATCTCAACCAGGCGGACGCGAAGCCCCCGCCGGGCAATCTGCCAGGCGGCCTCCGAGCCCGCCAGCCCGCCGCCAATAACCGTCACGTCCGCATCCATGGACATGGGCGGCATTTTAGCAAAAGCGGCGCAGCGGCGCATTGCCGAACGGGGGCGGGTTCCCTGGGGCTAGCGGGGAGGCCGGGACGGCCGCCGCTGCATGTCGATCTTCTTGAGCGCCTCGAGCTCAATAGTCAACAGCCGGAACTTCTCCTCGAGCTCCTCGACGGTCGACGCCAATTGCTTGATCCGCGCGTCTTTATCCTTCCGCTCGCGGGCGTCGGTTGTTTGCAGTTGCTGAGCCCGGGCCCGGGCCTCCGCCTCACGCGTGGTGGCCGCCGCCAGCTCCGCCTTCATTCCTTCTATGCGGACGTCGAGGGCGGAAACCTCGAGCTCCCTCTGTCTGAGGCTCTCGTTCAGCCCGAGGAACAGATTTGCCTGGTCCCGCCAGGGGCCGCTTGGGAACCGCGCGAGAATGTCGGCCAGGATCTTCCGAGCGCGGTCCGGGTCGTGCACCGGGGTGCCCTCGATGGCATAGGAAATCGCAAGCCTGAACAGGATTTCATCCTCGTGTTGGGGCGCCGGATGGTTCCGCAGGTACCCTTCGTAATTTCGGGTTGCTTCCGCGTAATCGGCGTGGACAAAGGCGTTGTTCGCCTGGGCGAGGTGGTCTGGGGCGGCGGGCTGCGGAGCGGTTGCCGGAGCTGCCGGGAGGGTCGCCTTTCCTGGATGGCAGGCCGACACCGCGAAGCCGAACGCGACCACAACGCACAGAAGCAGTCGACTCAAAGGGACGTCTCCAATGAAGTTTCCGCCTAAGACACGCAATTCCCTATCCAAAACTCTGGATCGGGCGGGATGGCCTGTGCCGCTTGAGACCCGCCCGTCACGAACTGGCGAATGGAAGCCCTTCAACCACGTCGAACCGGGAAATCCTCCCTGCAGTGCAGGTGGGGCCGCGGCGGCTCGACGCG
This sequence comes from uncultured Acidobacteriota bacterium, assembly GCA_963773605.1. Taxonomy (GTDB): domain Bacteria; phylum Acidobacteriota; class UBA6911; order UBA6911; family UBA6911; genus CAVZBT01. The sequence goes on along the minus strand of CAVZBT010000006.1, from coordinate 452,231 downwards.
GCCCACGTCGAGCCTGCCGAACCCGGATTTTCCGGTAACGCAAGGCTTTAAATTCTGGGCGCCGCTCCCGGGGCGATCGGGTGCAGGGAACTCAGCAGGCGGGTCTGTCAGGTACTCGACCCCGACCAAAGGGCCGCGGCCAGGGCGGCCTTGTTGCCGAACTCCTCGCCGAGGGCGGAAGGGACGACGGGACATGGCGCGAGCGCTTCGCGCGCGACGACCTGTCGCGCCGGCTCCAGATACAGATCCCCGAGGCGCACCGCCAGGGTGCCGCAGACGACCAGCTCAGGGTTCAGGGCGTCGCACAGCAGCGCGATGCCGCGCCCGAGCATCGTGCCGGCACGCCGCACCAGCGCGATCGCTTCGGGGTCGCCTGCAAGGGCGGCGCGGCCGACCTCGTCGGCGGGCTTTCCTGCCTGCAGGGCGAGACCTGTGCCACTTGCCCAGGCCTCGAAGGACCCTTTCTTGGCGTACCCCTCAGGGCCATCGTCGGTCAGTCGCATGTGCCCGACCTCGCCCGCGAGATCCTGCTTGCCGCGGTAGAGGCGGCCGTCCAGGATCAGGCCACCCCCCATCCCGGTGCTGCAGGTCAAGAAGATCATGTTGGAGGTGCCGCGGCCCGCGCCGAAGTGCCACTCGGCGAGGGCGGCGGCGTTGGCGTCGTTCTCGAGCTGCGCCGGACGGCCGAGCTTCTCGCCGAGGACCCTGCAGATCGGGACGTTGTCCCACCCGGGAAGATTGGGCGGCGACAGGACGAGCCCGCGCCGGCTGTCCAGGGGACCCCCGCAGCTGATCCCGATCCGGGCGACGTCATCCAATGCCCGGCCGGCTTCGCGGAGCAACCGGGCCGCGGCAGCGGCGATCTCGTCGATGGCATCGTACGGGTTGGGGTGCTGCGCGGTAGGGAACCGATGGCGGGCGAGAACGGTGGCCTGCTCATCGCCCAGCACGACGGATATCTTGGTTCCACCGATGTCCGTGCCGATGAACAGGGTCATGAGGGGTGTCATCCGGCACCGGTCCCACGGCCACGAGACCGGTGCCGCGAATTTCAGGGCCTGGCCTCGATGGTCGAGAGCCGCTTCGGACCGGCTTCTATTACGTGGGGCGGGCACTGCGCGGCGAACAGTTTGAAGTTCTCGATGAATCGCGCCGCAAGGCCGTCGTACTTCCGGAAGTACTCCTCCCGGCTCGGCCAGGTGTTGGCCGGGTCGAGGATCTCACTGGGGACCCCTTCGCAGGACTTCGGCACGTCAAAGCCGAAGACGGGGTCCCTGTGATACTCGACGTTGAGCAGCGACCCGCTCAGGGCCGCGTTCAGGAGCCGGCGGGTGTACTGGATGCTGATGCGCCGCCCGACACCGAAAGACCCCCCGGTCCAGCCGGTGTTGACCAGCCAGCAGGCGGCCCCGTGACTGATGATTCTCCTCTTGAGGAGCTCGGCGTACGCGTAAGGATGGTGCACCATGAAAGGCCCGCCGAAGCAGGTGCTGAAGGTGATTTCGGGCTCGATGCCGAGCCCGATTTCGGTGCCGGCGATCTTGCTGGTGTAGCCCGAGATGAAGTGGTAGATCGCCTGGTCGGGCGTGAGTTTCGAGATCGGCGGCATGACCCCCGACGCGTCGCAGGTGAGGAAGATGACGTTGCGCGGGTGGCCGGCCATTTTCTCGGGGAGGTAGTTGTCGATATACTCGAGCGGATAAGCGGCACGCGTGTTCTCCGTAATCCCGTCGTCGTTCAGGTCCAGCATGCGGCAGACGGGGTCGAAGACGACGTTTTCGAGCACGGTCCCGAAGCGCCGGGTGCACGCGTAAATCTGCGGTTCGGCGTCCGGCGAGAGCCGGATGACCTTGGCGTAGCATCCGTCCTCGAAGTTGAAGATCCCGTTGTCCCCCCAGCCGTGCTCGTCGTCGCCGATGAGCCTGCGGGCCGGGTCGGCCGAGAGCGTCGTTTTGCCGGTCCCGGACAGGCCGAAGAATATCGCCGCGTCGCCGTCCTTGCCCACGTTGGCCGAGCAGTGCATCGAGAGCACGCCGTCGAGCGGCAACAGGAAATTGAGGACCGTGAAGATGGTCTTCTTGATTTCGCCCCCGTAGCTCGAACCGCCGATGAGCGCCAGCTTTTCCCGGAAGTTAATGATGATGAAGGTGTCGGTCCGGGTGCTGTCGATCAGCGGCGAGGCCAGGAACGACGGGACCGCAATGACGGTGAATTCCGGGACGTGCCTTTTCATCGCGTCGTTGGTCGCCGGCTTCATGAACATGTTGCGGGCGAAGAGGCTGTGCCACGCCTTCTGGGTGATGACCCGGATCGGCAGCCGGTGCTCCGGGTCGGCGCCGGCGTACAGGTCCTGCACGAAAACGTCGCGGCCCTGGAGGTAGCCCTGCAGGCGCGTGTGCAGGATGCTGAAATTTTCGGGGTTGAAGGGGCGGTTGTACTGACCCCACCACACGTTGTCTTCGGTGGTCTGCTCGCGCACGACAAACTTGTCGGCGGCGGCACGGGCGGTGTGTTTTCCGGTGTCGACCACGATCGGACCGAGGTGCGCGACTCTGCCCTCGGATCTGTGGACGATCTCCTCGTACAGGGCCGGTGTGGGCAGGTTCCAGTAGACGCGCCGCAGATTCGAGAGCCCATGGTTCTGGAGCCCATACACGCTGGCGTTGGCCCCGGCCTCCCGGACCGCCGGTGATTGGACGTCGAGGTAGATGTTCATAGCCAATCCCTCACAAGCTTGCGTTCGGCCAGGTAGAGTTCATTGGGAGAGTTGGGGTCGAGCGCCCACTTCATGCGTTCGACCCCCTCGGTCACGTCCTTGACCGTTCCGCAGAAGCTGAGCCGCAGATGCCCCTCCATGCCGAACTCCCTGCCCGGCACGGTTACGACACGGACTTTTTCGAGCAGGAATTGTGCCAGTTTTTGCGAGTCGTGGTTGTAGGCGCTGAAATCCGGGAAACAGTAGAACGTGCCGTCGGGTTTGGTGACCTTTACGCCATCGAAGGCGCGGAGCCTCTCGACCATGATATCCCGATTGTTCTGCAGGGTCATCCGCAGGCTCTCGACGCTCGATTGCACGCCGTTGAGCGCGCCCACGGCGGCCCACTGGGACGGGGTCGACGGACCGGAGGTCTGGTGCGACTGGATGTTCCCCATCGCCTCCGCCAACTCGGTGTTGGCCACGGCCCAGCCGACGCGGAACCCGGTCATGGCATACATCTTGGACACGCCCTGGACGACGATGAGCTTGGAGCGGTCCGTTTGATCCTTGGCGAAGTCGTAGGGATTGGGTGGGTTCTTACCCTCGAAGACGAGGCGGTTGTAAAGGTCATCCATGATCAGGTACAGGCTCTTCTTCTCGCAAAACTCCACCAGCTCCGCGATGAAGTCCTTCGAATACAGCACGCCGCACGGGTTGTTGGGGCTGTTGATGATGATGGCCTTGGTGTAGGAGCCGACCTGTGCCGCGATTTCTTTCATGGTGGGCCGGAAGGTGCCGTCCTCGGGCGTCACCGGGACCGGCACGCCGCCCGCGAGCTTGACCATTTCCGGGTAGCTTACCCAGAAAGGCGCCGGGAAGAGGACTTCGTCTTTCGGCTCGAGGATCGCATAAAGCAGCACCATGATCGACTGCTTGGCCCCGCTGGAAACGACGATGTTGTCGGGCCCGACCAGCTTGTTGTAGTGCTCCTCGGTGTAGCGGATGACCGCCTTCTTCATCGCCGGAAGACCGTCGGCAGGCGCATAGCGGACGTCCCCCGTGTTCAGCTGGGTGGCGCAGTTGACCACGGCGTCGATGGGGGCCTTGCTCTTAGGCTCGCCGCCGCCCAGGTGGATGACCGGCTCGCCTTTCTCGCGCAGCAAAGCGGCAGTCTCGTTCAGTTTTAATGTCGGTGATTCTTTGATCGATCTGGCAAGTTGACTGATGCTCATGGCGTCCTTCTTCCCTCGGACTCGTTTTGCGAAAGCAGCTGGCTATGCACAGCTAGTCGAAGATCCCTTAAGGCTATCCATTTTGCAGTGTATCAATGCTGATAACCGGCGCCCGACGCCGGGGGTCCTCCGTGGGGTGGAACCGCACCGGACACCGATGGGCGGGCGGGCCGGCATAAACATGCGCCGGCTCACATAGAACACACAAAAGCTCTCGGGAAAAACGTCTGTCCTTATTTGCACTATTTTACGGCTGGCTGCAAGCCCCTTCTGCACCCGAACGCAAAAACCCGCGCTGCGACCCTCAGGGCGGTGACTCACAGCTGGAGCCGGCAGATCCCGGAATGAGGCGGCGCGGCCTGAACTTCTACGGATCTCCATGCGCCGTTGTGTCGCCTGACTTGAAGGGCTCGCTCTGCCGTCCACCCTTGACCCACCCGAAAGGGTTCCACCAGACCAGCCCGGGTGAAACAAGCCCTGCGAGGGCGACACGTTCGTCGTTCTCACGACCGTCAAGATCCAGGGGGATCAGCGGAAATTGGTTTTCAGCTGTTCCTGCAGCTCGATATTGTGGGCGGCGAATGTGTCTCCGACGGCGCGGTCGAGAGCGATGCGGCTCTTGATCAGGTCGATCTTGGCCTTCAGCAGCCGCGATTGCGCGTCCTGCAGGTCGCGCTGCGCCTCGAGGATGAAACGGGTCGTCGTGGCGCCCAGGGCGTACTTGTCCTGCTCGCCCTGGAGGCGCCGCTCCTGGTAGCGCACCGTGACCTCGGCGGTCCGGATGAGGGCGCGGTTCATCTCGACGTTGTCCTGCGCCTGGCGCACTTCGAGCGCAATCCCCTGGCGCAGGGCGCGGAGGCGCTCTTCACCCTGCCGGTAGTCGATCTGCGCCTGGGCGCTGTTGGCGCGCGCCTCGTCGTTGCCGAGTGGCACCCTGAAATTGAACCCGATGGCGTAGCCGAGGTACTTGCGGCTGAAGAGCGAGTCCAGCGAATCCAGGAATCCTCCTGGTTCGAAGCCGACGATCGGCGCACCGAAGATCCCCTGGGAGTAGTCCCGGATGATCCGGTTCCCTCCCAGCCCGTTCTGGGAATAACCCGCCACGAGGTCGAGAACGGGCCGAAGCTGGTTGCGGGTGTAGTCCGCCTGGATTTGTTTGTTTTGCTGGTCGAGCAGCGCCTGTTTCACCTCGGGCCGGACTTCCAGCGCGCGTTGGATCGCCTGGGCGGTATCGGCGGTTGGCGCCAGGTTCGGGCGGGCGACCGATGTCGGCACGACGGTGGCCGCGATCAGCCCCGGGTCCAGGCGGGAGGAGATGAGTTTCTTGATCTGTTCTTCCGCGATCCGCCGGTTGAAACGGGACACCACAGCCTGTTCGTCCCGGGCGGCCACCTCGGCCTCCGCCTGCACGACATCGAGGGGCGCCATCGTGCCCACCTGCGCCTGGATCTTGTTTTGTTCGAGAACCACTTGCGCCAGTTTGCGGGAGGCCTCCTTCACCTTGATGTCTTCGTCGTTGAACACGAGATCCCAGTACGTGTTCAGGACCGTCGTCACGATGTCCGAAACGCGCGCCACGAACGCTTCCTGCGACATGCCGTAGCTGTTGCGCGCGATGCGCACGAAGCGGCCGCGCGTGATCCCGCCGAAGTCCTTCAGCAGGTGCTGCGTCAGGGTAAGCGAAAGCGCGGGTGTCAGCGAGGGGTTGAGGCTGTTGAAAAAGCTGTTCGTCCGGATGCGGCGCGTGTTGAAGTTGAGGTCGAGGTCGAGTCCGGGCTCGAACGGCTTGTGCACGGTCACATCGTACACATTGCTCAGGTTCAGAATCGTGTCGCCCCCCTGCAAGGCGCTTGTCGTGGGGGTCACGAGCCGGTCGATGCTCGTGTTGACCTGGACGACGGGGTTGAGAACACCCCGCCCTCGCCGGACACCCCAGAGGGTAAAGTACGGCGTGTAGCGCTCGACGTTGATGTCGACGTTGTTTTCGAGGGCAAGGCGCACGGCATCCTCGTCCGACAGCGACAGCGTTCCGTCGCGGATCAGTTGCTCGAGCGAGCCGTCCCCCTTGGGCTCGTAACCACCCACGGCCGGGGCTGTGTAGTTGCCGTACAACGCCCGGGTGACCGGGTTCCGCCTGGCTTCGTCCGGGCGGGACGGCGACGCTTGCCCGCCGGCGCCGTAGCGCGCAGACAGGACCACGGTGAGCACCGCCAACTTCAAGGCCGATGCGCTTCGATGTGCACGTGATGACATAAGCGATTCCTGCCGTCGATCGCCCGCGCCTGGGATCGAAGCGCCACCCGTCCGAACGCGGGCCCATTCGTGTTACGGTTCCGCTTCACCGTTTTCCCGAGCCGAATAGGGGATGCCGAGTTGCCGCATTTTGCGGTACAGGTTGCTGCGCTCGATCTCGAGGACCTGCGCGGTGCGGCTCACGCTGCCTTTGTTTTCGGCCAGTCTTTGCAGGATGAACCCGCGCTCGAATCTCTCCCGCGCGCTTTGAAGCGAGGTGGGTTGCTCCCGTTCGACCTCGTGCAGGACGGTGCGCCGGAGTATGGAGTCGGGGAGGTCGAACACGTCGAGCCGCGCGTGCGGCGTCATGATGACAAGGCGTTCCATGATGTTGCGGAGCTCGCGGACGTTGCCCGGCCACGGGTAGCTCTCCAGGACCTCCATCGCCTTTCGGGTCAGGGTCGGCGGTTTCTTGGTGTACCTCCTCGCGAAATCGTCCAGGAAGTAGCGGGTCAGGGCCGCGACGTCCTCCTTGCGCTCCCGCAGGCTCGGCAGCTGGAACGGGATGACGTTCAGCCGGTAGTAGAGGTCCTCCCGGAAGTTGCCGAGTTCTATTTCCTTCTCCAGGTCCTTGTTGGTGGAGGCAATCACGCGGACGTCGACTTTGACGGAAGTGTTGCCGCCGACCGGGGTAAAGCGCTGTTCCTCGAGGACGCGCAGGACCTTGGCCTGGGTCTTCGAACTCATGTCGCCGACCTCATCGAGGAACAGCGTGCCGCCGTCGGCCTGCGAGAACTTGCCCTCCTTGTCCTCGGATGCGCCCGTGAACGACCCTTTCACGTGGCCGAACAACTCGCTTTCGACCAGTTCCTCGGGGATCGCGGCGCAGTTCATCTCGATAAAGGGTTGTTCGCGGCGCTGGCTGCGCAGGTGAAGAAGGCGGGCGACCAGTTCCTTGCCCGTGCCGTTCTCGCCGTAGAGCAGGACCCGGCCGTTGGTTGGGGCCGCGAACTCGATCTGCTGGCGGAGCGCCTGCATTGGGACGGAGTCCCCGATCATCACGTAGGTCTGGTGTATTTGCTCCCGCAGGGCGCGGTTTTCGACTTCGAGCTGGCGCTGGTGGAGCGCGTTTTTGACCACCAGGAGCGTTTTTTCCAGGGAGAGCGGCTTCTCGACGAAATCGAAGGCTCCCAGTTTTGTCGCGCGCACGGCTGCCTCGATCGAGGCGTGACCGGAGATCATGATGACGCTCGTCTCGGGTGATACCTTCCGGATCTGCTCCAGCACCTGGAGGCCGTCCATGCCGGGCAACCAGATGTCAAGCAGCACGACGGAAAACTCCCGCCGCGTCAGGGCCGCGAGGCACTCTTCGCCGCTCGAGACGCTCTGGGCATCGAAACCGACGTCGTCCAGGATTCCCGTCAGCGACGATTGCACCCCTTTTTCATCATCGACTACGAGGATCGAAGCTCGGGTCATAGCGGAATATTTTGATCTCTCTTCAGGCCGGAACCAAGGGTAAATCGATGATGATGCGGGTGCCTACGGGCACATTGGGCTCGGCACGGACATAGCCGTGGTGGTCGGTGATGATCTGCCGGACGATGGCCAGGCCGAGTCCCGTGCCGCCTTTGCGCGTCGAAAAATACGGCAGGAACAGGCTGTCCTGGTACTCCTTGGGGAACCCCCGCCCGGTGTCGCTGATCTCGATGCGCACCAGTTCCTGGGGGGCGCTGCAGCAGGTGCGGACCTGGAGGATCTTCGCGTGCGCGTTGTCTGCCATCGCCTCCAACGCATTGTCGAACAGGTTCATGAACACCCGCCGCATGTGCTCCGGGTCGAGCTGCATGGTGGGAAGGTCCGCGCCGAAAACCTTGACCAGCCGGACGTCCTGGATGCGCCCTTCGTAGAGGCTCAGGGTGCCTTCGAGTATGCGGTGCAGGTCCGAATCCTGCAGCCGGACTTCGGGGAGGCGCGCGAAACGGGAGAACTCGTTGACCAGGTTCTTTAGGGAGGAGGCTTCCCGCGTGATGGCCCCGGCACACTCGACGAGCAGGCTATCGAACGACCGGAACTCGCTGTGCCAGCCCCCGCCATTTTTTCGCTCGGGCGGGAGCGAGGTCATGATCTGCTGGTAGCGCCGGAGCAGCCGCTCCGCCGAGAGCTGGATGGGGGTCAGGGGATTCTTGATTTCGTGCGCCATGCGCCGGGCCACTTCCTGCCAGGCGGTCATCTTCTCGATCCGCAGCAGTTCGGTGACGTCGTCGAGCACCACCACCCACCCACGCCGTTGCCCGGCACTGTCGGTCAGCGGCGCGATCGTAGTGGCGACGTGCAGGGTCTTGCCCGGCAGCGGCATCTCGATTGTGCGCGCCACCGGGCCGAGCACCGCGGATTTATGCAGCAGCAGCCGCAGGGTGTTGCACGCCGTCCCCTTGACCACGTCGTCGAGCAGAACGTCGGACGCGGACCCGTCTATCTCGAGCATCTGCATGGCGGCCCGGTTTACGGTCCGAATGCGGTAGCTGGCGTCCAGCGACACCACGCCGGTGGCGATTGTCTGGAGAATGGTCTCGATGTACCGCCTCCGGTCGTCCAGTTCGACGTTCGTCTGCCGCAGGGTTGTCTGGGCGGCCTCTATGCGCTCTTTGTTTTCCAGCAAGTCGCCCGTCATCCGGTTGAACGAAACCACCAGACTGCCCAGTTCTCCAATGGCTTCGCACACGACGCGGTGGCGCAGGTTTCCGCCGGCCACCTCAGCCGCCCCCTCGGCCAGCGCCTGTATGGGGATCGTGATGCGTTTCGCCAGGTACATGGCAAACCAGGAGAAGGCGAACACGATCAGGACCGTGGAGAGCGCGAGAATGAGCAGGAAATTAAATCGAACCTTGGCTTTTTCCCTTTCCAGCTGCGTGTAGGCGCTGTAGGCCTCCAGGACGGAGTTGGCCTTGAAGTGGACGCTGTGCGGGACGAGCAACTCGCTGAGCACCGCCCCGAGAACCTGCCCGTCGGGGCTCCGCACGGGGGTGGCGGACCAGGCCAATTCCTTGAGCGCTTCCTTGGGAGTCAGCCGTTCGACAAGGAACCCGGGCGTCCCGGCGAGCGCGCCTTTGATCAGGCGCCCGACCTGCTCCTTGTGATAGTCCCGGGTCAGCCGGATGCCCGACTCCGCCACCATGTTGCCGCGCGCGTCGAACACGCGGATGTCATCGAGCATGCAGGTGCGGGCGGACTCGAGCAGGCGTTGTTCCAGCCGGAAACGCAGGGCGGTGTCGGCTATTTCGGCGGGGGTGAGGCCGACCGCTATGGTCGCGCCGTAATGCGTCAGCCGCTGCCTGAGCTCGTCGTAGTACTGCGCCGCGATCGAGTGGCTGTTCTCGAGCATCTGGGCCGCGGGGGCGCTGAACCATTGCTCGATCGAGATGTTGATGAGGCCATAGGCGAGAACAAACAGCAGGACGGCGGGCATGAGCGACAGGAGCACGAACGTGCTCACCATCTTCGTCTTGAATTGGCTGCCGACCTGGCCGCTCTTGCGCTCGAAATGGAGTTTGATGAGGTTGCGCCCGAGCACCGTCGCCAGGACCAGGAGGGCCAGGACGACGACTACCGTCGCAGCCCACAGGGTGATGGTCATCCGCACGAACTTGGGACTGCCCACCGACGTCTGGTGCAGGAACAGCTGGGTGGCAATCAGGCCGAGGAACAGAAGAATGATCCCGGCAATGACGTAGCGCCGGGTTTTGGCCCCATCTCGTTTCGGCGCGTTTCGGAAGCTGGCTAGTTCGCTCATGGTGTCCGCGTGGCGTGGTGATTATATGCCAGGCACTTGGGCCGCAAAAGGCCGATCCGCCAGCCCGTAGGCCGAGGGACGGCCCCAAACCGCTTGATCCCGCCGCCGCCCGCTTGGTATGTTCGGGCGCCCACTCGTTCGGCAAACCTCAGCAAAAGGGGACAACGCTATGAACGGAATTCCGGTGCTCCATGTCGAGGCGGACTGCATTGCCCGTGCCTGGGAAGAGGCGCTCACCGCGCTTTACCGCGACGGATGCACCATCGAGACGCAGTACGACCGGCCGGGGGACCCCCCGAGCAAAGACGCCACGATGCTGATCGTGATCTCCGACCCGCTGGCCGAACCGATGATTCACAAGGACTTTCCGGGAGGACCGTGGGATCTGCAGGAGTATGTCATGGAAGTCTGCGAAGGCATCAAGGACCACCTGGTGCGCGATCGCAAAGACCCGTCGGACACGCGTTGGGAATACACCTATCACCAACGCCTGTTCGGGTACGAGGCCCCCGGTCTGGGCCCGTTCGACCAGGTCGAAACGCTTTGCCGCAAGCTGGCGACGGCGCCCCACACGCGCCGTGCGCAGGCGATCACGTGGAAGGTTTGGGAGGATAACGACTGCTACGACCCCGCCTGCCTGCAGAGCATCTGGTGCCGGATCACCCCCGGTGAAGGGGCGGGCGTGTTGAGCATGGACGTGCGGTTTCGCTCAAACGACGCGTACAAGGCCGCCTTCATGAACATCTTCGCCCTCGTCCAGTTGCAGAAGAAGATCGCGGAGCGCGTTTCCGAACTCCTGGGTAAAACCGTGCGGGTCGGCCGCTACTGCCACCTCGCCGACAGCTTCCATATCTACGGGTCGAACCTGAGAGAGTTCGAGGGGCGATTCCTCGGCGCATTGGGGAAACGCACGTTTGAGCAGAGAACGATCCGCTACGAGGATGTGCGCGACATGATGGAGGAAGCCCGCCCGCTCATCCTGGAAAAAGCCGGCCGCATGGGTGAGGTGAACCGGGGGCAGCCCGACCCCGGCCCGAGCGGGCTAAAACCCGGTATGGCCTAGAGAGCCACCGAAGCACAAACATCCCGGGCCGCCTCGAGCCGCCGCGGCCCACTACTTCGCAGGCAGGAACTTGACACATACCGGCCAGTCCAGTTGGACGCTCTGCCCTGTGGGGCTCAGGCGTCCGGTGGACGGGTCTATCCGGAACACGACCACGCTTCCGGTGTTCTGGTTCGCCGCCAACAGCCAGTTTCCCGTCGGGTCAATCGCGAAATTGCGCGGGTTCTTACCCTGTGTCGGGGTATGGTCTACAGGCGTCAGGGTGCCGTCGGGACTAATGGCGAACACCGCGATGCTGTCATGCCCTCGGTTGGATCCGTAGAGAAACTTCCCCGACGGGTGGACCTGCACCTCCGCGGTGCTGCTCTTCCCCTGGAAACCCGCCGGAAGTGTCGTCGTAGTCTGCAGCTCCTTCAGCACCCCGCGCCCCGCATCGTAGGAAAGCGCCGTCACCGTCGATTGTATTTCGTTGATGACATAGGCGTTTCTCCCGTTGGGGTGGAAGGCGAAGTGGCGCGGACCCGCTCCGGGATTCAGGGCGGTGAACGGCGGGTCGTTGGGTACCAGGGTCCCCTGCGCGGCGTCGAACCTGTACACGAGGAGTTTGTCGAGCCCGAGGTCGGCGGCGATTGCGAAACGGTTGTCGGGCGAGGTGTTGATCGAGTGCGCGTGCGGCTGTTGCTGGCGGTTGGGGTTTACGCTGGAGCCGGTGTGCTGCACGAACGCGGTGGGTGCGCCCAGGCTCCCGTCCGGTTTAAGTGGCACAACCTCGACGCTGCCGCTGCCGTAATTCGCCACGAGCGCGTACTTGCCCGACCGGTCGAGCGCCACGTAACAGGGGCCGTTACCGCCCGATGTCTCCTCGTTCAGTGCCCTCAGCTTCCCGGTACCCGGCTCGATCGCGAAAGCGTTCACCGTTCCCTTGGAGCTTTCGCCGACGGCATAGAGAAACCGCCCGCCGGTGGCAACCGCGAGGAACGAAGGGTTCGCCATTTCCGCGACGAGCTCGGGGGAGGAGAGCTCCCCTTTGGCGGCGTCGAAACGGCAGCCGTATATTCCCTTGCTGTTGCCGCGTGTGTATGTTCCCAGGTAGACGATGAATTCCCCCTTTTCCGCGGGCGCAACGGCCTCCGCCAACGCGGCGAGGGAGAAGGCATACAGCATAGCCAGAGCGATGGTCAGGATCCGAGTTGTCATCATGCGCCACATTAGAGCACCAACCCCAACTCAAGGCAAGCCATGCCCGCGGCTCCAGAGAGCCAGCAAGAAGCTGAACGGATCGAAGGCGGATCGCATGGAGTTCCCCCGGATCCGCCGATAAAAGAGGCGATCTGGTATGTTTATGGGCAGCGGGGCCCATTCAGATTCGAGGGAGGAGACATGGAAGGCGCCAGGACAAAGGAGTTTGTCGACCACCTGTGGGACAGATCCATCATCCCGGAACTCGTAAACTACATCCGGATCCCGAACAAGTCGCCGCTGTACGATGCGAGCTGGCGAGAGCATGGGCACATGGACCAGGCGATCGCACTGATCGAGACGTGGTGCCGCGCACAACGCGTCGCTGGCATGACGATCGACGTACTCAAACCGGAGGGCCGGACCCCCCTGATTTTCATCGAAATCCCGGGCGACTCCGAGGAGACCGTCCTGTTGTACGGGCACCTCGACAAGCAGCCCGAGATGACCGGTTGGCGCGAAGGGCTCGGGCCCTGGACCCCGGTCATCGAGGGCGACAGGCTCTACGGCCGGGGCGGGGCGGACGACGGGTACTCGGCATTCGCGTCGCTGGCGGCCATCTCCGCACTCAAGCGCGGCAAGATACCGCATGCGCGCTGCGTGATCATGATCGAAGCGTGCGAGGAAAGCGGGAGCGTCGATCTGCCGTACTATATCGAGCACTTGTCCGACCGCATCGGTATCCCGAGCTTGGTGATCTGCCTGGACTCGGGCTGCGGGAACTACGACCAGCTCTGGAGCACCACGTCACTTCGCGGCCTCGTCAACGGCGACCTTGTCGTCGAGCTGATCCGGGAAGGGGTGCATTCGGGCGATGCGAGCGGGGTCGTGCCCGACAGTTTCCGGGTGCTGCGACAACTGCTCAGCCGTCTTGAGGACGAGAAAACCGGAGAGATCCTGCCGCGCGAGTTCTATGTCCCGATCTCGCAGCAGAGGCTGGAGCAGGTCGCCGCGTCCGCGGCCATCCTGGGCTCGGACGTCTATAGCAAGTTCCCCTTCCACGAAGGGGTCCGGCCGGTCACGGGGGATCTTACGCAGCTGATTCTGAACCGCACGTGGCGGCCGGCGCTCTGCATAACCGGGGCGGCCGGGCTCCCGTCACTGGAAAACGCGGGCAACGTCTCTCGTCCGATGACCGCGGCAAAAGTGTCGCTGCGGCTGCCGCCCGGGTGCGACGCGCCGGGCGCGGCGCGCCGGCTCAAGCAGCTGTTTGAGCAGGACCCGCCTTACGGCGCGCGGGTCCGGTTCGACTACAGCCAGACGGCCTCGGGCTGGAGTGCCCCGGAGATGAGCCTCTGGCTGCAGAAGTCGGTGGACACCGCATCCCGGGCCTTCTTTGGCGCTGAGGCTGCCTACATGGGCGAGGGCGGCTCCATCCCGTTCATGGACATGCTCGGCAAGAAGTACCCGAAGGCCCAGTTCCTCATCACCGGGGTGCTCGGGCCAAACTCGAACGCCCACGGCCCGAACGAGTTCCTGCACATACCGACCGGGAAGAAGCTCACCTGTTGCGTGGCGCAGGTCTTGGCCGATCACTGCGCCAACTCGTAGAGACGGGGGTTGGCTTGCCCGCCTGGGTTCTCACGGTAATGTCCTGCCTGGTTAATGGGATCCCTGGGCCGCGCGCCGTTGCGGGCCTTCGGCCCTCAGGGCTTGCACACCAGGCAGGGCCGGAACCCGGCCGCGGCCGCTTCCGCCGCGCCCCGAAACTCCACGCGGTGACCTTCGCCGATGCGGCGGGCTGCGCGGCAGGTCGGGAAGCAAAAGATGTGGGTCGTGTCGGACCCGAGGTACCGCACTCCCTGCTGGCGCAGCCTCTCGAGTTCGTCGAGGGCAACACCCTCCCGGCTCAGGAGCGCCCGCTTGAATTCGCTCCCGAACGCGTAGTTCCCCGTACCTCCCTGCGTTGGGACGACCCTGTGGCACGGGAGCAGTACCGGAACCGGGTTGCGCGCCATCACGTTGCCGACCGCTCGGACCGCGGCCGGCCGGCCCGCTTCGCGCGCGAGCCATGAATAGGTGCGCACCTCGCCGGCCGGGATGCGTTGCAGGACTTTGAGCACCAAACGCTCGAACGCCGCCAGTCCGGTCAAGTCCACCGGCATCGGGCCGCCCGCCCTGCCTGCGACTGCCGTGCGGATGAGGGCCGCATAACCTCCGGGGACTTCAGCCGGGTGTGCCCGGCGGTGCAAACGCCGGCGGTAGGCTTCCTCGAACTCCGTCCCGCTCCCAATATTGAAGAGCAGCATCCGGATGCCCCGGGGGCTGTAGGCGACCCAGAACCGGCCGAGTTCAGTGTCGAGGGCGCCGTAGCGGTCTTCAGCCTCCCGCAAGACGACCCGCAGGATCGCGATCGGCGCAGCGGGGCGCGAGGCGCGGGCTGCCTCAGCCGCCACCTGCTCGATTTCCGCCAGCGCCCGTGCGCAGTCGGCGCACATCGAAAGGTGGGCTTGCACGGCCTCGGTCCGGTGCGGGTCTAGCTCTGCAGTGCGGAGCAGGTCAAGGTGTTTTAGAACGTGGTCACAGCGCATGGAAATACCCCATCTCATTCAGTCGGTTGCGCAACTTGCGCAGCGCCCGGAAGACGCCCCCGCGCACGGCGGCGTCTGTTTTGCCCAGGACGGTGGCAATTTCGGGATACTGCATCTCCTCAAAATAGCGCAGCGCGATCAGTTCGCGTTCGCTGCCGGTGAGGCTGGCCAGCGCGGGTTCCAGGAGCGAATTCCGATCCACGTTGCGGTTGTCGGGGGCGGGAGGGTCCGCGGCCGGGTCTGCCGGCATTTCGCGGTTGCGGGCGCGTCGCCGGTTGAGCGCCGCGTTGCGCGCGATCCGGAACAGCCAGGGGCGCAGCGCCAGCGACCGGCACCTGGCCTCGTCGTAGCGCGAAACCAGCGCGTGCCAGGCCCGGAGAAGAGCGTCCTGCACGGCCTCCTGGGCATCGAACTCGTTCCCGAGCAGGCGCAGCGCATAGCCGTAGAGGCCGTCTTGGTACAAGCAGATGAGCCGCTCCAGCGCCCCGTCCTCCCCCGCGCGCACGGCGACCGCCAGCGGTTTATCCTCGTGGCCCTTCACTACGCCTCTCCTTCCGCGTTGTCTGTCCATATAACACCCGGCCGGCCGGTTTCGTTCGCGGCAGGCTGACACGATATACTTCCTTCGTGCTGCTGTTTCAAAAGAAGTTCCATCAAGGGATCGTCGATGGCGCGGTGACGGTCACATTCCGCTTGTGGGCGCGGGCGCGAGTGCGGCCCGGCGGGCGATACCGCTGCCACCCGATCGGGGTGGTCGAGGTCGATTCCGTGACACGCATGCGCGCGGGCGAGATCGAGGCCGCCGACGCGTCCCGGGCCGGCTTCCCGGATCGAGCGGCCCTCTTCGCGTACCTGGCGGAGATCGATCCGCAGTTCGGCGGCGGCTTCGAGGTGTTCCGTATCGGCTTTCACTACGGCGGAGACGGGGACCGTGTGGCCGGCGCCCTCGAAACGGAACTTTCCCCGGAACAGGCCTGCGAAATTACGGCGCGTCTGGAGCGGCTCGACCGCAACGCGCGCGGCGGCCCCTGGACGGAAGCGACCCTCGCGCTTATCCGGGCACACCCGCGCGTGGCCGCGTCGCGGCTGGCGCGCGAGGTCGGCCGGGAGACGGCACCCTTCAAAGCGGACGTGGTCAAACTCAAGAAGCTCGGGCTGACCCAGAGCTTCGAGGTGGGCTACGAAATCTCACCGCGCGGCCTGGCCTACCTGGAGTGGACGGGTTCGGCCCGACCCCGCCCCGGATGAATTACAGCCGGGGTCGATCGAGAAACTCGCGGATCGAGCGAGATGCAAGGGCCGCGGCGCGCCGCCCCCCGCCGGGTTCAGCCCGATTCGATTTCGAGGGTGAGATAGATTGTCTGCTCCGGCGTGCGCAGGCGCAGGCGGGTGCCATGGTGGACGCCGGGCGGCACCATGACCATCAGGGTCCGCTCCTTGCCGTGCGAACGGACCGGCACGCGCTTGCTGGCCCCCAGCTGCGCTTCCGCGCGCGTCAGGCGCAACGGGATCACCTGTTGCTGGCCCCCGGCCGGGAGCAGGCGACCGGCAGCCATGCCGATGAGGGCTCGCCCGACGTCCCTCATCCCGGAGATGGCGGAGCGGGCCAGTTTGAAGAGCCCCAGGACGGGGGCCAGCGGCCCGATGACAAACACCCCTCCGGTTATGACTGTCCCGCCTGAAAGCGTCTTCTCGAAGTAGTACCGGTCCACCCGCAAACCGCGGCGTTCGAACTCGCGCGCGAGTTCCTCAAACACCTCGCTGGCCCCCCGGTTGTTGAAGAGGTCACGGAAAATGTCCTCCTGGGTGTAACGGAAGGTCCGATCGCTCCCGGGGGTGCGCGCCAGGTCGTACTGCTCCCGCTTCATCGGATCGATGAGGACGCCGTAGGCTTCGCTGATCTCCTTGAACCGTTCGGCGGAGTCCGGGTTCCCTGGGTTGCGGTCCGGATGCCATTGCAGCGCCAACCTGCGGTAGGCCTTGCGGACTTCGTCCGCAGAACACCCTGGGGCGACCCCCAGGATGGCGTAATAGTCTTTCTCGAAACGATTCCTCGCTGCCATATCCACCTGCGAAGCTGCGAAACGCCACTGTGATTTTACACGTTCTGGCAGAAGCATCGAGCGGTTGCTATCCTTCGGGTTAAGGAATGCTCTCACGGAGGTGGTTCGTGCCCGCTGATGCCGCAGTCCAGATCCTGGTAGGAGCCGTCGTTCTCGTCCTCGGGCGAAAGCTGTTTTGGCTGTTCGTCGCGGTGGCCGGATTTCTCGGGGGACTTAATTTCGCCACGCGGGTCGTTACCGGGATGCCGGGTTGGGCGGTGCTGGCCAGCGCGTTGATCGCAGCCGTGATCGGCGCCGTGCTCGCCGTCTTCCTGAAAAAAGCGGCGCTCGCGATTGCCGGTTTTTTCATCGGTGGCTACCTGATCATGGAACTGCTGCGCGTCATGAGCGTCGCGGTCGGGCCCTACGGCTGGGTGGCCTATCTCGTCGGCGGCATAATCGGGGCGCTGCTGGTGCTGGCGCTGTTTGACTGGGCGCTCATCCTTCTTTCATCGCTGAGCGGCGCCGCCCTGATCACGCAAAATCTTCCCGTCGGAGGTGGGTTGTCAACCATCGTTATGCTCGGGCTGGCAGTGGCGGGCATCGTCATCCAGGCTGCCCTGTTGCGCAGGAGCGCCGCCACCCCGTAAGGCTGCCGCGGGCGCGGCTTGGGCGTGTTGTATCGTGCATCCCCGGCCGATATAATTCGGCCTGTGACACCGGCGACCCCGAATTCAGCGACAAAATCACGCTATCCCACAACCAGGAGTCCGCATATGTCCAACATCGACAAGATCCGGGAGCTGCTCGGCGAGCGCGGGCAGGGCTTGCTCGACCACCAGTGCAAAACCGTTTCGCGGGATCAACTCCACCTCCCCGGGCCCGATTTCATAGAGCGCGTGTGGGTGGCGAGCGACCGGCCCGCGCCCGTGTTGCGCAACCTGCAGTCGTTGTTCGATCACGGGCGATTGCGGGGGACGGGGTACCTGTCTATCCTGCCGGTCGACCAGGGGATTGAACACTCGGCGGGCGCTTCCTTTGCGCCCAACTCGATCTATTTCGACGGCGAAAACATCGTAAAGCTCGCGATCGAGGGGGGATGCAATGCCGTCGCCTCCACCCTGGGGGTCCTGGGGTCGGTGTGCCGCAAGTATGCGCACAAGATTCCTTTTATTTTGAAGCTCAACCACAACGAGTTCATTTCGTACCCGAACGCGTTCGACCAGATTTTGTTCGCCAACGTGGAACAGGCCTTCGAGATGGGGGCCGTCGCCGTCGGAGCGACGATATATTTCGGTTCTGAGGAGTCGAAACGTCAGATCCAGGAGATCTCGGCGGCCTTCAGCGCCGCGCACGGCCTCGGCCTGGCGACCGTTCTGTGGTGTTACCTGCGCAACTCCGCGTTCAACAAGACCAAGGAAGGCGGCGTCGACTACCACGTCGCAGCGGATTTGACCGGTCAGGCGAACCACCTGGGCGTGACGGTGGAGGCCGACATCATCAAGCAGAAGCTGCCGGAGAACAACGGGGGCTTTGAGGCGCTCAAATTCGGGAAGACCCACAAGAAAGTCTATTCCGACCTGACTTCAGACAGCCCGATCGACCTGACCCGTTACCAGGTGGTGAACTGCTATATGGGCCGCGCCGGTCTGATCAACAGCGGCGGCGCAAGCTCGGGCGCAAGCGACCTGGCGGAGGCCGTCAGAACCGCCGTCGTCAACAAGCGCGCCGGCGGCATGGGCTTGATCTCCGGGCGCAAGGCCTTTCAGCGCCCGATGAAAGACGGGGTCGCCATCCTCAACGCCATCCAGGACGTCTATCTCTGTCCCGAAGTGACGGTCGCCTGAATCCGGCGGTGCACGCGCTCAGGGCGCGCCCGCACGTCGGCGCCCCGGCCCGCACCGCGCACGAGAGTGCTGCGCATGAGACAGATCCGCCTCGAGTACGGCACCGACGGGCTGACCGTCGACCTGCCCGGTTCCGACATTACGGTCCTCAATCCGCAGTTCGTCGACGGCGTGCCGGGCGAAGAGGCCGGATTCCGCGCCGCGGTCCGCCGGCCCATCGAGTGCCGCCCCTTGCGCGACACCGTCGCTGCCTCGGATCAGGTTGCGCTGGTCATACCTGACATCACGCGTCCGCTCCCGTCGGCCCGGCTTCTCCCGTGGGTGTTCGACGAGTTGTCGCACGTCCCGGCCGGGAACTTCACGATCGTGAACGGGACGGGGAGCCACCGGGTAAACACGCCCGAGGAACTCGCCTCCATGTTGGGTGCCGAGATTCTGAAAAGGTACCGGGTGGTCAATCACAACGCCCACGATCCCGCCTCGCTCGAGCTTGCGGGGCGGACGGCCGGCGGGCGCCCGGTCCTGATGAACCGCGCTTATGTCCGCGCCGACCGGCGCATCGTGCTCGGTTTCATCGAACCTCACTTCATGGCGGGTTTCTCCGGCGGGTACAAGGCCGTATTCCCGGGCGTCGCCGACATCGACTCGATCATGCATTATCACCGGGCTTCGGTCATTGGGGACCCCAACAGCACGTGGGGACAGCTCGAGGGCAACCCGACCCAGGAGCAGATCCGTGCCAACGGCTCGCTGCTCCCGGTCGACTTCTGCATCAACGTGACGCTGAACCGCTACCGGCAGATCACCGGCTTCTTCTGCGGCGATGTGCTGGCCGCGCACCGCGAGGGGGCGGCCTTCGCGCGCTCGACGGCCATGGTCGCCTGCGAACGGCCGTTCGCAATCGTGGTCACCACCAACGGCGGCTACCCGCTCGATCAGAACCTCTATCAGGCCGTGAAGGGCATGTCGGCCGCCGCGCAGATCGTCGAACGCGGAGGGCTCATCGTGGCCGCCTCCCGCTGCAACGACGGTTTCCCGTGTCACGGAAATTTCCGCAAGCTCCTGTTCGGGCACCCCTCGCCGGAGGCGATCCTGGAGACGATCGCGGCCCCGGGGTTTTCGCTCTACGACCAGTGGGAGGCGCAACTCCTGGCGCTCATCCGTTCCAAGGCCCGTGTCGGGCTGTACAGCGAAATACCGGCGGCCGAAGTCTTGCGCGCGCACCTGGAACCGGTGGACGACATCGCCGGTTGCGTGGCCGGGGAACTGAAAGCGCTCGGCGCCGACGCACCCGTGGCGGTGCTTCCCGAGGGCCCGATGACGATCCCATACCTGGTCTGATCGGCCCGTGGGCCGCGTCGGCCCGACGCGCCCGCGACCTTGCTTGACCGGTGGAATCCGGGATCGACCCTGGTTACAGCTTATTGGGGGACGGGCCGACCCCGGCCACTTGCGGTACTATGATAATTGTGAAGGAGTGTCCATGAGACTGAAGTCCGTGCTGGCGCTCGCGGTCGCGTGTGCCGGAATCGTGTCGGTGGCGGCGTTACAAAATACCCCACAGTTGCCCCCCCCATTCAAGACCCCCTCGGCCGCAAACCCGCCCAGAGTGATCCCGCAGCCGAACGGCGTGCAGTTGAGGCTTCCGGCCGGGTTCGACATCCGGCCGTTCGCGGACGGTCTCCAACGTCCCCGATTCATGCTGCTCGGGCCGAACCGGGAGATCCTTCTGACGCAGAGCACGCAGGACGGTTCGGTGCTGGTTCTGACGGACCGCGACGGGGACGGCCGGGCGGAAAGCAGGAGCGTCTTGCTGGACGGCCTGGACCGGCCGTACGGGATGGCGTTCTGGAAGGAGTACCTCTACGTCGCGGAGCCGGGGTCGCTCAAGCGTTACAAGTATGACGCCGCAAGCGCCAAGGCTGCCACACCGGGGCAGGAGGTGGTCTCGCTGCAAGGCCTGGACGGCGGTCATTGGACCCGCACGGTGCTGTTCGACCGCAAGGGTGAGAAGCTGTACCTGACCGTCGGCTCGGGCTCGAACGTCAACGTCGGCGAGGATCCGCGGCGGGCCGCGATCAACCGCTACAACCCGGACGGTACCGGCCACGAGATCTTCGCGTCCGGACTGCGCAACGCCATCGGGCTGCGCTGGTATCCCGGAACCGACTACCCTGTGGGCCGCAGTTCAGGAACGCGACATGCTGGGCGACGACCTCGTGCCGGACTACTTCACTTCCATTCGGCAGAGCGGGTTCTACGGCTGGCCCTACGCCTACATCGGTGCGCACGAGGATCCGCAGGAACAAGGGGAAAGCGCCTGCCGGGCTGCGTGACGCGAGACCATCGTTCCGGATGTCCTGCTGCAGTCGCACGCCGCCGTGCTCGACGCGATTTTCTACACGGGCAAGAGCTTCCCGCAGCGAGTACCAGGGCGGCGCCTTCCTGGCGCAGCACGGGTCCTGGAACCGCTCGAAGCGCGTGGGGTACAACGTCGTCTTCATCCCGTTCGCCGGCGGGAAGCCCTCCGGCCAGCCGCAGGAATTCTTGTCGGGATTCATGCTGTCGCCGGACAGGAAAGAAGTGTGGGGTCGGCCCGTGGGGCTGCTCGAACTCCCTGACGGCTCCCTGCTGCTGAGCGACGACGGGGGCGGCAAGGTCTGGCGCATCACCTACGGCGGGAAGCGGTAAGACGATGAGCCAGCGAAGCGTCCGGGTGGGGCTGACGATTGCCGGTTCCGATCCGTCCGGCGGGGCCGGAATCCAGGCGGACCTGAAGACCTTCCACCAGTTCGGCATCTACGGCACGAGCGTCGTGACGCTGCTGACGGTGCAGAACACGCGCAGCGTCGCCGAGGTGCACACTCTCGAACCTCGCCTCGTCATGGCCCAGTTGCGGGCCGTGCTGGAGGACATCCCGCCGGATGCCGCCAAGACGGGTGCGCTCGGCAGCGAGGCGGTCATCCGGACCATAGCCGAGGCCGCAGCCGATTTCACGTTTCCTCTCGTTCTCGACCCTGTCATGTCCAGCAAGCACGGCGCCCCGCTGATCGCGCCGGATGCCCGCGCCGCCCTGACCGATTGCCTGCTGCCGCGCGCGTTCCTGGTGACACCGAATCTGCACGAGGCAAGCGCGCTTTCCGGCATCGAGATCACCGGCGTCGAGTCGATGCAGGAAGCGGCGCGTCGCATCGCGGATCTCGGCGTTCCGGCGGTCCTCGTCAAGGGCGGTCACCTCGACGGCGACCCCGTCGACGTTCTCTTCTTCGAGGGCGAACTGCGCACCTACCCCGCCGTGCGGATCGACACCGTTCACACGCACGGCACGGGCTGCACCTATTCCGCGGCGATCACGGCGGGCCTGGCCCGCGGCGCGGCGCTCCCCGATGCGGTCGCCGGCGGCGAAGAAGTACATCACCCGGGCGATCCAGTCGAACCCGGGGCTGGGCTCCGGGTTCGGTCCCGTAAACCACCACGCCCCGGTGTGCGACTGACTCGGAGGGTGACGATGGACGACAAACCCGCAGCCCCACAGGCGCACGCGCCGTCGGAAGCCTACCAGAACTCCCGGTTCCTGAAGAGCGCCGACGCCCGGGTGATCCGCATGCTGAGCGAATACCTGGAACCGGCCAGCCGCCTCCGCTGGCAACAGGTGGCCGACACCATCGTGTTCTTCGGGTCTGCACGCGCCTCGTCGCGCGAGGAGTCCGAGAGGCGCCTGCGCATCCTGCGCGAGCGCCTGAGTTCCGGCGCGGAACCGGCACCACACCCGGAGGAGGTCGTGCGTGCGGAACAGCAGGTCAGAGTGTCGCGCTACTACGAGGACGCCAAGGAACTGGCACGCCTCATTACGGAGTGGGCGAAGGGCCTGAAAGGGGAGCGGAAGCGGCTGATGGTCTGCTCCGGCGGCGGTCCCGGAATCATGGAGGCCGCCAACCGCGGCGCCATGGAGGCGGGCAGCCAGTCCGTCGGGTTCTCGATCAGCCTGCCGCTCGAGCAGAAGGTGAACCCTTATGTTCCCCGGGAACTGGCGTTCGAGTTCCACTATTTCTTCATGCGGAAATTCTGGTTCGTGTATCTGGCCAAAGCCCTGGTTGTTTTTCCCGGCGGTTTCGGCACCATGGACGAGATGTTCGAGGTCCTGACGCTCGTGCAGACCGGGAAAACCCGCAAGCGCATGCCGGTCCTCATGTATGGCACCGACTACTGGGACGACGTGCTGAACCTCGATGCGATGGTCCGCTGGGGTACCATATCGCCGGAGGACGTCGGTCTGCTGCACCGGTCGAACGACCCGCGAGAAGCGTTCGAGTACCTGAAGACCGAGCTGACGCGCATCTATAACCTGTGAGAACCACAAAGACTTGCCACCAGCCCACTGAGAACACCGAGTGCTATGGATGCCTTCCTGCTGGAGCGGCGCTACCCGGAGTCACCCAGCTCCCCGCGGGACCACCGTCACCCGACCGAACGCGACCGTGACCGCATCCTGCACAGCGCCGCCTTCCGCAGGCTGCAGGGCAAGACCCAGGTATTCGGCATCGGGCAGGCCGACTTCTACCGCACGCGGTTGACCCACAGCATCGAGGCGGCGCAAATCGCCCGCGGCATCGCCCACAACATGCTTGTCGAGGAGAGCCGCCTGGCGGCCTGCCTGACCCCGGAACTCGCCGAAGCGGCCGCGCTCGCGCACGATCTCGGCCACCCGCCGTTCGGACATGCGGGCGAATGCGCGCTGGACGCCTGCATGCGCGAGGTGAGCCACGCCGCCCGCCTGTGCGGCCGGGAGACGCTCCGCTTCGAGGGGAACGCTCAGACCTTCCACATCCTCGTGGCGGGCGAACCGAAGTCTCCCGACTATCCGGGGCTGAACCTCACACGCGCGACCCTGACCGGGGTGATGAAATACCCGTACGAGCAGGAAGCGGGCAACGATAAGTTCATCTTTGCCCGCGACGCGGAAACCGCGGCGTGGGCCCTCGACGGCGGCGGAGGGCTCCTCGGCGCCCGTCAGGAGGGATGCCGGCCGCCCACCTCGATTACGTGCCAAATCCTGGACTGGGCGGACGATTGCGCCTATTCGATTCACGACATCGAAGACGCGCTTCAGGCCCGGTTCCTTACCGCACCGCGATCTCAAGGACGCCCGGTTCGTGCGCCGCGTCTGCCGCCGGTACGGGGAAACGTGCGCCGGGGACGGCGCTCCGAAGCTGGAGGGTCGGGACATCCGCGACGCGGATGAGCGATCTCGCGCTGCGCATCCGCCCGCCGCAGACCGGCGACGAGCGGGCTCACCGGAAGCAGGCGCTGCGCGACATCCTGAACGCATTGATCACCTCGGTGTCGGTCCGTCCCGAGCCGGGGGCGCCGCGCGTCGACTTCGCCTGGCAGCTCGTCGTCCCGGACGAATCCCGCATCATGTCCGCGCTGTGCAAGGCGATCGTCTGGGAAGCCGTGATCACCGAACCGCGAGTCGCCGCCATGAGCAGCAGGGGCAAGGTCATCCTCAAGGAACTCTTCGACGTGCTGCTGGAGGAGGTTCTCGTCGAAAAGACCAACGCGGTGTTCCCGAGCTACTACCGCCCCATCATAGACGCCTGCATGGCGTCCGGCGAGCTGGAGGTCGCGCGCGCGGCGTCTGCAATTTCCTCGCGCTGCTGACCGACATGGATGCGCTGCGGCTGTATGCCTCGCTGCGCGGATCGAAGCCCGCCTCCATCTTCGACCTCGCGTGAGGCGCTGAGGTCGGTCGGCATGGACGGCCGCGGCAGAGACATCCGCCTTGGTTGCGACCGCCGGCGGCGCTGTGATCCTTCAAGCCCTCACCGGCTGAGCGTTGCAGTCTTTGTGTGCTCCAGGCTGGGGATCGATTCCACCCAGAGGTGCTTGTCGTCCAGGACCTGGCGGGCCAGGCGGTAGCCGTCGACGTCGTGGTTGTGAAAGACGGAGCGGAAGGATGCCCGAACCCTGCCGCGCGCAAGCCGGCAGAAATGATCCGCCAGGCGCGCCGCTTCCTCGCCGTTTTTGCCCTTACGCTGCATCATGCGGGCGCGGACGCACACGGCCGTCATGGCGAAGAGTTCGGCACCGATGTCGACGAATCTGAACAGGGTCATCTGTTTCTTTTCGAGCTTCGGCCCGTACCGCGCCATGGCATACAGCAGGGTCCTGGCCAGCTTGCGGCAAGAGCGTTCGACGAAACGGAGGTGGGCGGCCAGCCCGCCGAACTCGGCGTAGGCGCCGAAGTACCCGGGGCCGATCCACAGCCGGGGATACCAGCCGGCATAAAACCATCCCGCTTTTGCGAGCGCGCGCGCCTTTGCCGCACGGGCGCGCCTTCGGGTCGACGAGATCGCCTGCCAGCTGCAGGTGAAAATCCACGGCTTCGCGCGCTAGGAAGAGGCGCATGATCTCGCTCGACCCCTCGAATATGAGGTTGATGCGGTAATCGCGCATCATCCGTTCGACGGGGACCGGTCTTTCGCCGCGCGACCGCAGCGACTCGGCGGTTTCGTAGCCGCGTCCGCCGCGGATCTGCACCGTGTCGTCGACGATACGCCAGCCGGCTTCGGAGTTGAACAGCTTCGCCATGGCGGCTTCCAGGCGGATATCGTAACCACCGCGGTCCACAAGGGCGGCGCACAGTTCCGACACGGCTTCCATGGCGAAGGTGCTGGAGGCCATCCGGGCGATTTTCTCCGCGATGGCTTCGTGCCTGCCGATGGGCAGCCCCCACTGCACCCGCTCGTTTGCCCAGGTGCGGCAGATCGCGAGCGCAGTCTTCGCGACGCCGGTGGCGCTGGACGGCAGGGTCAATCGCCCGGTATTCAGGGTCGTGAGGGCGAGCTTCAATCCGGCCCCCTCTTTCCAGAGGATGTTCTTGCGCGGCACCCGGACGTCGTGGAAGCGGATAACCCCGTTTTCGATGGCCTTCAGTCCCATGAAATGGCAGCGGTGCGCGACTTCCACGCCGGGCCAGCCGGTTTCCACAATGAACGCCGTGATCTGGCGCTTCTCCCGGCCGTCGACGACTCGCGACGGCGTCCGGGCCATCACCACCAGCAGTTCGGCCCGGGTCCCGTTCGTGCACCAGAGTTTTTCGCCGTTGAGCATGAAGGCCTCGCCGTCGGGCGTGGGAACGGCGGTCGTGGACAGGTTCGCGGGGTCCGAGCCGGCGTTCACTTCGGTGAGGGCGAACGCGCTGATGGCGCCCTTGGCGAGCCGCGGCAAGTACTGCCGCTTCTGTTCGGGAGTACCGAAGAGCTTCAGCGGTTGGGGCACCCCGATGGATTGGTGTGCCGAAAGGAGCGCCGTGAGGCTCCCGTCAACAGTGGTGACCAGCTGCATAGCACGGTTGTATGCCAGCTGCGATAGACCGAGCCCGCCGTACTCGCGCGGGATTTTCATGCCGAAGGCGCCCAGCTGCCGCAGCCCGTCCAGCACCGCGTCGGGAATGCGCCCCTCCCGGTCAATTGCGTCGCTGTCGACCGCGGTCCGCAGGAATTCGGCCAGTCGGCCCATGAACTCGCGCGACCGAATCTCGTCTTCCGGGTCCTGCTCCGGGTGCGGGTGAATCAGGTCAAGCCTCAGACGGCCCAGGAACAGCTCCCGGACAAAACTCGGCTGCGTCCACTCGGTTTCGCGCGCCGATTCGGCTACCTCCCTGGCTTCGACTGCACTGACGAGCGGGGGTGCGGCTGTTTCGGGCATGACTCCTCCCTGATTCAGGATTAGGGCGCCGGGTTGCAGGAGTTGCGAATCAAAACCGAAAACCTGCGGAGTCCAGGGCCGAAGCGCGGCACCCGCGGGCCCACTGAGGCTATTTTAGCAGGTTCGGGTTTTCGAGAACGGAAACCGGCGCCCCACCCTGCCGGAACGGGCAAATCAAAGCCGAAACACCCCGCAGGCAAAAGCCCAGCACCTGAGAACCAAATCAGCTATCATTAGCACTCATCCGGGAGCGACAACCATGGCGAGTGCACAGCAGTGGTACATGGCGATCGGCGGTCACCAGGTCGGGCCGGTCAGTGCGGACGAGATTGTTTCCAACATCCGGAACGGCAGCATGCAGCCGGGCACGTTCGTTTTCACACCCGGAATGACGGACTGGACCCCTGTGGGACAGGTCGGCGTGTTCGCACCCTATTTTCAGCAGGTCGCGGCCCCGGCGCCCATTCCAGCCGCCCCGGGACGCATGGCGCACGAAATCGATTTCAAGGTTTTCGGCCAGGAACTCCAGTTTGTGGAGGTAGAACTCGATCCGGGAGAAAGCGCCATCGCAGAGGCGGGGGCGATGATGTACATGACCCAGGGAATCGAGATGAACACCGTGTTCGGCGACGGGTCGGGCACGGCTGCCGACCGCCGGGGTGATGGGCAAGCTCCTGGGCGCGGGGAAACGGCTGCTCACGGGAGAGAGCCTGTTCATGACGATCTTCACCAACTCGGGGCAGGGCAAACAGCAGGTCGCCTTCGCGGCTCCTTATGCGGGTAAGATCATCCCGATGGACCTGTCGGCCCTGGGCGGCACCCTGATCTGCCAGAAAGACGCGTTCC
Organism: uncultured Acidobacteriota bacterium; assembly: GCA_963773605.1. Classification (GTDB taxonomy): domain Bacteria; phylum Acidobacteriota; class UBA6911; order UBA6911; family UBA6911; genus CAVZBT01. Next base: position 424,998 of record CAVZBT010000006.1, on the reverse strand, counting down.
TGTGCGCCGCCCGCGGCGTGTCCGTGGGAATCTGCATTTCCAGCGGAAGATCGGCGTCGGCCTGTTTGGCGGCGAAGGCTTCATCATGGAGAAACTCGAAGGGGATGGGCTCGTGTTCGTCCATGCCGGTGGGACGATCCACGCGCTGGAGCTTGCCCCGGGTCAAACGTTGCGCGTCGACACGGGATGCCTTGTCGCCCTGCAACCAAGCGTCAGCTACGACATCCAGTTTGTCGGGCAAGGTGAAGACCGCCCTGTTCGGCGGCGAAGGCATCTTCTTTGCCGCGCTGCAGGGCCCCGGCAAGGTGTGGCTGCAGTCCCTGCCGCTCAGCCGTCTGGCCGACCGCATCTACAAGGCCATACCGGCAATCGGCAGAACGCGCACCGACGAGGGCGGTATTCTGGACACGTTTCAGGATCGGAAACCTTGTCGGACGGGGACTGGAACGAACTGCGGTTGTCCGGGAGCTACGCCCGAATGTCGAGCACGGGCTTTGCTGTGCCCGTGTCTTCGGTATAGGTCGAGCCCACCTGCTTCAGCATGGCGATCACCAGCAGCACCGTATTGCCCGGTAATTCCGGGGTGGTGTGCTCCGGTCGGTTTCGCCCTGCACGCCGCTTTCGTGGAACCGTGGTTGTGAGCGGAAGCCGGCGAGTAGGTTGGCGGTACCGGCGGAATCAGCGCCTCGTCCGCAGTGTCACTCCACGCCGGGACCGAAACATGAACTCCCTTTCGCCTCGGGCGCTTCGCGGTCCCGACTCCCCATTGCGGAGGAAGACTCGGACCGGAGAGGAACCCGCTGAGAACTGAGACCGTCAATGCTCAGGGTCGAGGACATGAGACCCCCTTGTTCCCGGCAAACTCGTACCGGGTGTCCTAATGTTGGGGGGGAGCGCTATCCAGATGTCTACCGTATCGGATCGGGAAGCTCCGACTTTAGCGGAGCTTGTGTACGGGGCGCGCATCGGGGTGGTGCATATTCGAGCAGGAGCCTTATGGCAGACGCGATCTTTGTCGAGGGGGGGATTCTCATCCCTGCGGAAGCGCTGGAGATGCGGGCCGTGCGCGTCTCCGGGCCCGGCGGCCAGAACGTGAACAAGGTGGCCAGCAAGGTTGAACTGAGGGTGGATCTCAACCGTATCCGCGGGTTGGACGCGGAGGCTCGCCGGAGGCTGCATCACCTCGTGGCGAAACGGTTGGACGATTCGGGCCGCCTCCTGGTCACGAGCCAGCGGACGAGGGACCAGTACCGCAACCTTCAGGATGCACGTCGCAAGGTGCACGACTGGATCGCCAGAGCCGCCCAGCCCCCGAAGAAGCAAGTCAGAGCCCGCAGCCTCCGGCCGCGAGCCGCGAACGGCGCCTGAGCTGCGAAACACCGGATGCCATGAGGAAGATCAACCGGCGCCGCCCTGTGGATGCCTGAGAGGAACTGTAGGGACCGGGCGACGCCGTCCGCGCGGCCGGTCCCCTCCGGATCGTACAATGCCGCGTAACTCAAGCCGTTGATCAAGCTCTTCTGACGCTGGTTCTTCTCGCCGTGCTACTGCGATCGGTCGACCTCTCCCGCGTCAGGGCGAACATCGCCCGGATGGACCTGCTCCGGGTCGCGATGCTCCTGCTGCGTGCATTGGCGACCCAGGCGATCACCGCTCAGCGCTGGCGCGTCTTTGCGCGTTCGTTCGGCATGTCCGGCTCGTACTCGGCTTTCGTGCGCTATCCAGTTCGCTGCGATGTTCTTCAACCTGGGGCTCCCGTCGTCTCGTCGGGGGCGACATGATCAAGGCCTATTCCGCCAGCCGGCAGTCTGGAGATCTCATTCCGGTACGGCCTCGCGTCGGTGCTGCAGGACCGGGCGCCGGACTCGCCGCCCTCCTGTTTTACGGTTCCGCGGCCGCGATCGCGTATGCCGCTGGCGTGGAAGAGGGATGCCCCTGTCGCGGCTATATGGCCTGTCCTGGCTCGCGGGCGCCGATGATTGTCCTTCTCGTCTGGAAAGGGGATATGCTGTACAGACGATGGGTCCGCCGCGATTCCCATTCGCCCGTACAGAAGGTGCTGCACAGGTTTGCCGGATTTTCACGAGAGCCTTGCTGCGATGCACCTGGGGTCGACCGGGCTGCTCCAGGTGGCTCTCCTTTCGCTGGTCAACTCGGCGCTGGTCATCCTCATCGTCGACAGCATGTGCTCCGCGGCGGGCTACCCAGTGAACGTCGCTGGCGATATCCGCTCTGGTCCCGCTGGTCGATGTGCTTTCGATGCTCCCGCTCAGTTTCAACGGGGTAGGTATACGGGAATGGGGGTACGTCCACGGCCTGCCGCTTCTGGGTGTTCCGCCCGATGCGGCACTCGCGATTTCGCTGTCGCTGTCGGCGCTGTTCATCCTGCGCAACCTGAGCGGCGCCGTCTTCATCAGCGCCATCCCCGTTTCCTTCCGCTCCGTCCCTTCAACGGGGCCGGACAACGATAAATTGTAATCACAACAGGTACGCCCGTTTTGGCAATCGTGGTCCTAAATGGGTGATTATTCAGGCCCTAAACTCCATCTTTGCCGGGGCTTATCGTGGTCCGACCCGGTTTGTGCTATGATCGGCGAAATTCAACGGGAGAATATGTCCATGTCCGCCTTCAATCCGCCGCAACGAGTCCTGCTCGGCCCAGGGCCCGAGCAACGTCGAACAACCGGGTCCTGCAAGCGATGATCGCACCGATACTCGGCTATCTCGACCCGGTCTACCTACGTTGCCTGGACGAAATTCAGACGCTTCTCCGGCAGGTTTTCGAGACCGGCAACCGCGTGACGTTCAGCATGTCCGGCACCGGCGGCGCCGGGATGGAGACATGTGTCGCCAACCTGGTCGAGCCGGGGAGGAAGTCCTCGTCTGTGTCAACGGGTTCTTCGGCCAGCGCATGGCCGGAGCTCGTCGAGCGGTGGGGCGGCAAACCGGTGCGGGTCGAAGCGGACTGGGGCAAGCCGCTGGACATGGACAGGGTGCGCGACGCCTTCCGCCGGTCGAACGCGCGTATCGTCACCATGGTGCATGCCGAAACCTCCACGGGGATGCGGCAGCCGATAGAAGAACTGAAATCGTTGCGCCAAATCCGCGACGCCATTCTTGTGGTCGATTCGGTCACCTCCCTCGGGGCACACCCCGTGGGAATCGACCGGAACGAAATCGACGCGAGCTATTCCTGCACGCAGAAGGGGATCGGCGCCCCTCCCGGCCTGTCCCCGGTGACCTTTTCCGAGCGCGCCGCTCGAGAAAATCCAGCGCCGGAAGGAGCGGCCCAGGACTTGGTACCTGGACCTGCAGCTGGTCGACAAGTACTGGAGTTCCGAGCGCGTGTATCACCACACCTCTCCCGCGCTCCTGAATTACGCCTTGCGCGAGGCCCTGGTCGCGGCCGTCGAGGAAGGGCTGGAGAACCGCTGGCGGCGCCACGAACAGAACAGCCGCACGTTCGTGGCGGGGATTGAAGCGATGGGGCTCGAGATGCTCGTGCCCGAACCGCACCGGCTCTGGAGTTTGAACGCCGTGCGGATCCCGCCGGGCGTCGACGACGCACAGGTGCGGTCCCGGCTGCTGAACGAGTACAACATCGAAATCGGCGCCGGCTTCGGCAGCCCTGAAGGGGAAAATCTGGCGCGTGGGCCTTATGGGCGCCGGCAGCACGGAAAACAACGTCATGCTGCTGCTGTCCGCCCTGCGACGAGTGCTGGGTTAAGTCCAAAAGCCACGGAACCGCCGCGAAACCACGGGCGGGGTCGGTACGCCTCCGCCCGCCTTGTGGAGCTCAGCCGTGGATCTTTCCGCCTGGCCCAGCAGCCGCTTGCAGCCGGGCGGGTGCGTCGCCGACCGGCAGGTTGCTGATGTAAATGTGACGCACTCCCAGCCTCCTCAGCCCGCGGATGCTCCGGGCACAGACGGCTTCGGCGTCGAGTCTCTCGACCTCGAACTCCCTTTTGATCGGGGCGGCGGGGACGGGAAAGAACCCACCGAGGGCGTCGAGCGTGCGGGCGCGCGCGCTCCGGTAGTAGAACACTCCGAACAGCGCCGGCATCTCGACATGGCGCCGCAGCAATTCCTCCCGGAACCGCGCCACGGCCGGCTCGCTGTGGTGCGACACCACCTGGGTGAGGAAGAAGTCCGCCGAGTCCTGTCCTCTCGAGAGGTATTCCACCTGCTGTTCGGGGTTGCTGTGCGGGTTCGCCCAGCCTCCCAGCGCCAGGCCCGGTACGCGACGGCGGATCTGGTCTCGCAGTTGGTAGGCGTGCTCGACGCACCGCGGTATCCCGTCGTGCGGGTCGCCGCCGAGGACCACGAGGGTACGGAAGCCGTGTTCATAGGCCCGTTCGGCGTAGCGGAGACAGTAGTCCAGCGAGTGCTTGCACGTGAGGAACGGTATGATGTGCGACTTGATCGCGTCGGCGCCGAGGTTCGCGACCAGGTGCCGCAGGTTCTCCTCTTCGAGCTGACCGAGCGCGTTATCCGTAATAAACACGCGGATGCCGTCCAGTGTGAGGCGGCGGATCGTGTGATACGTGTCGATCCAATCATCCATGCTCTGCAGCCCGGAGCGCGACGCGCGAGGGGGCCTCAGTTCCACCGACACCAGGGCCGGCCCGCTTTTCAGCAACACCGGGAACGGGATCTCTGCGGGGATTGTCTTTTCCATAGCCTCTGCTAATTGGCCGAGGCCGAGGCCGAAGCCTCGGATACCCCAATACTCCCGGTCCCGAGCCGCCGGAGAATCCGCCTGAGGTCGTCCGCGTCGGGAGCGTTGGGGTGAACCCGGAGGTAGTTGCGGTAGTAGGTCTCGGCCTCAGCCATCCGGTGCTCCACCATGGCAATGTGAGCGAGGAAAAGCTGGGGCGAATCCGTCGAAGCGGGATCTAGGGCCAAGGCTTTTTCGAAGTACGTTTTTGCCCGCCCGTAGTCGCGCCTGTAGAAGCAGATCATGCCGGCGCGCGAGTTTGCGAGAGCTTCGTTGGGCCGCAGCCGGAGGGCATTCTGCACCGCCGCCATGGCTTCGTCGAACCTGGACAGGGATGTCAGGCTGGCGGCGAGGTTGACCCACGCCTCGTAAAACGCCGGATCGAGCACCGTCGCGCGGGTAAACAGCTCGGTCGCCTCGGTGAATGCCCCCGCCCGGAAGCGCATGGTCCCGAGATTGTTCAACCCATCGGTGAACTCAGGGGAAATCTTCAGCGCGCGCTCGAGGTGCCGGCGGGCCGCTTCGGCGTCGCCGCTCAACTGCGCCTTCTCCGCCGCCCTCAATTCCATGCGCGCCCCCGGTGGGACGGAAAGCTCGGATCTTGTCACCGTGCGACCGTCGCCGTTCAGACCGCTGAATGCCGGGAGGGGAAGGTCCAAAAGGAAACGATGCGATCTGCCGCGCGCGGGCACATTCAAGTCCATGGACTTGCAGCTCTGCCGGTCCCGCGTGCCAAACACGCACACGATGTAGATGCCGGGCTCGAGGTCCTTGAACTCCACGGTTTGTCCACCCAACACCGGTTGTTGACGTACAGGCTCACCCGTGCCGCGGCGGACCTGCAACTGCCACAGGCTCGGATCTATATCCCGCCCCGGCAGCCTGATTGTACACCTCAACTCCACTTTTGGGGTGGAGTCTGCGTGGGCATCCCGTGCCGAGGACAGCAAAGCGACGGCACACGCCAGCCAGAAAGTACACCTGCGAAAAAAAAGGCGCACCGCTAATATCCCGTTTAGTGGTTAAATCCGGGAGCCACCCGAAAGGCTCCCCGCGGGCCGTCGGTTTCCCGGCCGCCCATTTGGGAACATTGTACCGGACGACGCGGCCCCCTGAAAGGAGTGTTGCTTCGCGATGAAGAGATACGGCGGCGATTCCATGGTTGCTCCCCTCGGGCGGGTGATGGTGTGTGGACCGGGGGCCGCGCGCTGGTGCGATCAGGACGATCCGGGCTGGAGGTCGCTCGGTTACCTCCACGCCCCCGATGCGGCGCGCGCGCGGCGCGAACACGAGCAGCTGTGCCGGCTGCTGCGGGCGGCGGGATGCGAGGTCGAGGAACTCCCGCCGGCCCCGGGCCTCACGCTCGACGCCGTCTACGCGCACGACGCCTCGCTGATGACAAGCGTCGGCGCGATCTGCCTGCGGATGGGCAAACCGGCGCGGCGGGGCGAGCCAGCGGCGCACAAGTCGTTCTACGAAGCGCGCGGAATCCCGGTTGCCGGCGAGGTTGTCGAGCCGGGAACCGTGGAGGCCGGCGATGTCGTCTGGGTGAACGATCGGGTTCTATTGACAGGCCGCGGGTATCGCACGAATGCCCAGGGTATCCGGCAGTTGCAGCAGCTCGTCCCGCCGGCCGTTAAGGTCGTAACCGCGCCGCTGCCGCACGCGGACGGCCCGGCAAGCTGCCTGCACCTGATGTCGCTGATCAGTTTGCTGGACGAGCGCACGGCGCTCGTGGATCTTCCCTGGCTGGCCGTGGAGACCGTCGAGCTGCTGCGCGACTGCGGCTACGGCTTCGTCGAAATCGAACCGTCCGAGCGCGCAACTCTCGCCTGCAACGTCCTTGCGCTCGGACACGGCAAGCTGATCGCTTTGGCGGAGAACCCCCGCACCAACGACCGCCTGCGCAGGGCTGGCTACGACGTCCTCGAGTTTTCCGGCGGGGAAATAGGGATCAACGGGGGCGGCGGGCCGACTTGCCTGACGCGACCGCTGCTCCGGGGTACGGCTCTCTGCCAAGCGTTATGATACAGGTGCGGTCCGCACTCGGATCTTGACCGGCACCATCCCCCGGGGTGAGCTCTCGGAAGCGGCCTCCTCCAAGCCACCCCTCTGCGGCGAGCGCTGGATGGGCTCTCTGCTCCCCCAGGACTCACTCGATCCAGATCTTGACGGTGTTCCCGGCGTCGCGAAAGATCAGGATATTGCTGGGGCCGAGGCGTTTGAGGCTCTCCCAGATGTTCTCGACGTCGAACCCCTTCTTGCGGATCTCCTCTTTGGCCGATTCGTCGAGTGCCGCGATGGCCAGCTGGGCCAGGCTCACCGGAAGGGTCAGCTCCACCTTGGGTTGCGCCGCCCCGGCCTCGGTCACGACCACGTGGAACATTCGCTCGGTGCTCTTGCCCCCGTTCCTGGGTGCGGGCCTGGGCTGAGGCCTCGGGGTTTTGGGGGATGGCTCCTCGACAGGTTTCGAGAGGGCTTTGGGATCGAGCCGCAGGAGCGCGATGCGGGCGCGATTGGCGAGGTCGGGCTCGCTGTCGGTCTTGACGATCTCGCGCAGGACCGGGACGGCCTTCGCGGCTATCGAGCGGTCGTCCAGGCGGCTGGCCCGGATGGCTGCGAAATAGCGGACGTTCTTATCGCGATCAGCCAGCGCCGCGGTGAGCCGGTCCTTGTACCCAGTGTTTCCTTTCTCCATCAGGGACGCGGCGATTTCCACCACGGCATTCCTGGCTTCGGCCGGCAGAAACGGCTCGCCGGGGTAGCGCTGCAGGAAGTCTTCGTAGGCCTTCAGGGCATCGGTCTGCCTGCCCTGGAATTGGAAGCAGCGGGCGATGTAGTAGTACGCCTGCGGAACGACGGCGCTCTTCGGGTACTCCGCGATAACGCGCCGGAAGAGGCCGCGCGCCTCGTCCCACTTCTTGTCGAAAATCAGGATCTTGCCCTGGTTTAGCACCTCCTGATCGTTCGGGACGCCGGCCCAAAGCGCTTGCGGGACATGGAGCGCCAGCGCCGAAAGCAAAACCAGGGTTGCGGGGCGTACGTAGTGCATCACGGACTCCTAAGAGAGTTCCGACTGTAAGACGTTGATGCGCAGCAGCAGTTGCTGCCGGTGAATGAATTTCTCCATGTGCAGCAACTTGTCCGGCGTTTCGCACTTTTCCGAGGTCGAGAGGTTCACGAGGAAGTGCTCGAGTTCGTCGCACAGATCCTTCGCTTTGGCTACGTCGGGGGTGGCCAGCTCGCGGTCCAGAAGCTGCTTTTGCGCGAGGAGCTCACGGGCCCGCGTTACCTCGAGCGAGACGTCGTAGCCGTCCCCCGCGCAGTTTTTTTCGGCCCGAACGACGTCGATCAGCAGGTCCTGGCACTGGGTCAGGTAGATCGTGGTGGCTTCGCGGGCATATGCTGTCTGCATGCGGCCCAGGAACGCTTCGTTTCCAGGGGCGATCGGTCGTGCCGCCGTGACGGTTTCACCGGCCGGAGGTGCCTGGTTGCGCACCATCCAGGCGAGTGCAACGGTCAGGGCGAGCGTGGCGGCCATCGCCAGAGTCCACGCCATCGCCCCGCGGTCCGCGGGGACCCACCACTTCCCACGCGGGGTCTCGCCGACGCGCGACCCCAGTCTTTGGGAGAGGAGTTGCCACGTCTGGTTCGGCGCGGGCGCAAAAAGCTCAGGGTCGGCAAGCATCCGGCGGAGGCTGTCGATTTGAGCTTTCTCACGACTGCACTGGGGGCACCCGGACAAGTGCGCGAGAACCGCGCCATACTGTTCGGGGTTCAGCGCACCCTCTCCGAAAAGAACCAGCAATTCCCGATTCGGTTCGCATTCACTCATAACTGAGGGCCTCTTTCTGCTCCAACAGCATCGCTTTCAGAGCAAAGACCGCTTTGTGCAAATTGGATTTCACGGTGCCGAGCGGGCAACCGAGCGCCTCGGCGATCTCGTCCAGCTGCATCTCGCCGAAATACCGGAGCGAGAGGACTTCCCGCTGCCGGTCGGGCAGCCGCCGCACCGCCTTCTCCAGCGCCCGCCGCCGCTCGTCGTCGCGCAGCCTGTCGATCGGGCTGCGCGGCGCCTTTGTGGTCGCCGATGCCTGTACCTGGCTCTCGGCAAGATCGTCCAGGGAGGAGGTCCGGTTTCTGTCGTTGCGGCGGTAGCGGTCGATGCTTGCATTTATCGCGATGCGATAAAGCCATGCCGCAAAAGACGTTTTACGCTCCCAGGTCTGACGCGCCGTGTAGACCTTCAGGAAGGTATCCTGCACAACCTCCATCGCATCCTCCGGGTCACGGTGGTAGCCGCTGATGACTCGAAACACTTTTCTCTGGTAGAGCCGGACCAGTTGCTGGTAGGCGAGCGTGTCGCCGTTTTGCACTCTGGCCATCAGGTCCTCGGTAGCCGAAGGTGCGGGTTCCGGGCCGTTCGCGGGAGAAATCATAGGTTCCAAGTCATGCGCTATCCCGGGCTAACTCTCCGGCGCGAATCTGCCGGCCGCGCGGCAGCAGCGGTAAGCTCTCGGTTCCGATACCGCCCTGCACTCGATAAACGCAAAACCTCACGGGAGGGTTCACCTTGCCTGGTTTGCGGCGCAGTCAGGCGGGCGGATGGATGCCGGTCTCGACGGGCGCGTGCGTGGGGGCGTTTCTCGTCACCCGGTGGATGACATACGGGTCCCTTCCCTGGGATTCGTAGTAGGTGCGCATCACCATCTCTGCCAGCAGGCCCTGCAGAAGCATCAGGATGCCCGCCACCCCGAGAGCGACGGCCAGCACGGGAAGTGGAGTCTGAAGGAAGTCCCGGTGCACTATCGCGCTCCCCTGAGGAATCCACTGCCAGGCCGCGGCAACCAGGAGCGACAGGGCGGCTCCGCCGAGGCAAAGCAATCCCAGGCCTCCGAACAGGTAGATTGGCTTGTTCATGGAGGTCATGAAGAACTTGACCACGATCAGGTCGAGCAGGACTTTGCCCGTGCGCTCGAGCCCATAGGTCGACTTGCCTCCCTTGCGCGGGTGGTGCCGGACTTCGATCTCGGTCACGCGGGCTCCGCGCATGGCCGCATAAACCGGAATGAACCTGTGCATCTCGCCGTAGAGACGTACGCCGTCGAGGACCTCGCGCCTGTAGGCCTTCAGCGAGCAGCCGTAGTCGTGGAGCTTGACCCGGGTGACGAAGGAAATCATCCCGTTGGCCAGCCGCGACGGAAGGCGTTTCGACAAGGCGTCGCTCCGGTGGCGCCGCCATCCGGAAACGACGTCGTACCCTTCGTCGAGTTTGACGAGCAGCCGCTGGATGTCTGCCGGGTCGTTCTGCAGATCGCCGTCCATCGGGATCAGCACGTCCCCGCGGGCGTGGCGCATGCCCGCCGAAAAGGCCGCGGTCTGGCCGAAATTCCGCCGGAAGTGGATCGCGGTGAAGCGGCTGTCGGCGGCCGCGATGCCATCGATCAACTCGGGGGAGAGGTCCGTCGAGCCGTCGTCGACGAGAACGACTTCCCACGAGGTCCCAAGTGCCGAGAGGTCTTCGACCAGCTTCCGGTGCAGGGGCGGAATGTTGGGTTCCTCGTTTAAGATCGGGATGATTATCGAGAGATGAGGAGCTTTGTTCACGGGCCGGCCCTTTTTCACCTAAGACACCCACGCCGGCGGAATTCTACACCACAACCGACGAAGATCCGTGAACATCCGCGCTTGCGGAGTGCGGTCCCCGGGCACGAACTTCATACACACCTCGAAGCCGAGAGCGGAAGTTCAAAAGCCGGTCACGGAGGACAAGGAAGAACCGGGAATCCAATAGGCATGCGCTGGTTTGCGGTGGGACTTGTCTGGTGGCGTCCGACTCGGAGTCTGGCTTTTGATTTTCGGCGCGCTCAAAAGCGATTTTTATCGCGCGCCCGCCTAAGATGCGTATAAGTGCAGGCTTGATAACTCGACATTGCTTGTCTCGCATTATCCGGCTACCATGATGCGCCTTAGGCGAGCGAAATGCACATTCTGCACGTGGTGGGGGCGAGACCGAATTTCATGAAAGTGGCGCCGGTGATCTCGGCGCTCGAGCACCGGGATTCTGTGCTGCAGACGCTGGTGCACACCGGGCAGCACTACGACGACGCGATGTCCCGCGTCTTCTTCAGGCAGTTGGGGATTCCCGCGCCCGACATGAACCTCGAAGTCGGGCAGGGAAGCCACGCGGTGCAGACGGCCGAGATCATGCTGCGCCTGGAGCCGGTGCTGCTCGAAAGAAGGCCCGACCTGGTGCTGGTGTACGGGGACGTCAATTCCACGGTGGCGGCGGCTCTCGTCTGTTCGAAGCTGCTGCTGCCCATCGGGCACGTCGAAGCCGGACTCCGCTCGTTCGACCGCACGATGCCCGAGGAGGTCAATCGCGTCCTGACAGACCGCGTCGCGGATCTGCTTTTTACCCCTTCGGCGGACGGGGATGCGAACCTTTGCCGGGAAGGGATTGCGCGCGAGAAGATTCACCTGGTCGGCAACGTAATGGTCGACACGCTCGTGCGGTTTCTCCCCGGCGCGGCCGCCGGTCCCATGCTCGAGAGGCTGTCGCTCGCAGAACGAAGGTTCATCCTGGTCACGCTGCACCGTCCGTCGAACGTCGATGATCCCGCGCACCTGCAGCGGCTGCTCGAAGCGCTCGGCGATCTCGCACAGGATGCGGACGTCATCTTCCCGGTGCACCCTCGTACGCGCAGGACCATCGCGGGTTTCCGCACGCCGTACGCCGCGCCACGGGTGCACTTGACCGAGCCGGTGGGATATCTTGAATTCCTGGGATTGCAGCGCGAAGCCGCCCTCGTCGTCACGGATTCCGGCGGCATCCAGGAGGAGACCACCTACCTTGGCACCCCCTGCCTTACGATGCGCGAGAACACGGAACGCCCCGTCACCGTGGACGTAGGGACCAACACGCTCATAGGCCGGGATACCGACCGGTTGTGTCTCGAAGCCCGTCGGGTACTGGCCGGCCACGGGAAGCGAGGCTCGATTCCTCCGCTGTGGGACGGCAAGGCCAGCGAGCGCATCGCCGCCATCGTCACCGGACGCCAGGCGGCGAACTAACCGCGTTCTCCCAGACAAAATGGCCACGACAAGACGCCCCCCCACCGCAACCGAACAGGCGCAGGAAGACCGCGCGGGCGTCCCGGGCGGCTATCGGTATTACGACCTGATCATGGCGGCCTTTGTAACCGTGCTCCTCTGCTCGGGGATCATCGGGGTTACCAAAGTCACCGAGGTGTGGGGCTTTTCGTTCGGGACCGCCATCCTGTTTTTCCCTCTCAGCTACGTCTTCGGCGACGTCCTGACGGAGGTGTACGGGTATGCCCGGTCGCGCAGGGTGATCTGGGCCGGTTTCGCCGCCCTGGGATTCGCGTCGTTGATGAGTTGGGTCGTCCGGGTGATGCCTCCGGCCCCGGGCTGGCCGTACCAGTCCGCCTATGACGCGGTTTTTGGGCAGACACCCAGGATCGTGGCCGCCTCGCTGGCGGCCTTCTGGTGCGGGGAATTCGCGAACTCGTACGTGCTGGCCAAGCTGAAAATCGTGACCTCCGGGCGGTTTCTCTGGGTGCGCACCATCGGGTCCACCCTCGCCGGCGAAGCGGTCGATTCGCTGATCTTCTACCCCGGGGCCTTCTGGGAAGTGTGGCCCGCGCCGCTGCTGTTCCGCGTGATGGTGGCCAACTACATCATCAAGGTGCTGTGGGAAGTGCTCGCCACCCCCGCGACGTACAGGATCGTCGCGTTCCTGAAGCGGGTCGAGCGAGAGGACTACTACGACCGCCAGACCAACTTCAATCCGTTCCACCTGTTTGTGGACGGGTCGGCCCGCCCCCGTCCCTGAGGATCTGGGAAAACCACGGGGCGAGCACCGGTCCGCAGCGGGCCCGCCGCCGCCCACGTCAAACGGCCAGTTGCCCCCGCCCCGCGGCCGTCAGGACCTCGTCTACAGCCTGTTCGAATACCGCGACGGATTCCGCAAGCGCGTCCTCGGGGATACTCAACGGCGGGGCGATCTTGATGCACTCGCCGCTACCCCCTACCGGCGCGAACATGAGCAGTCCTTTTTGGAAGCAGGCGACGTTGATCCGCTGGGCCAATTCCGGATCGGGGATCTTGGTGCCGAGTTTGACCACCTGGATCCCCGCCACCAGGCCTTTCCCCTGCAAGCAGCCGAGGACCTCCGGGTGCTTCCGTTGGATTCGGCGCAGTTCGGGGATGAGCATTTCCCCCAGCCGGGCCGCGCGCTCGTCCAGGCGCTCCTTGCAGATGACCTCGAGGCTGGCTATCGCAGCGGCGACCGGCAGGGGCGATCCCGAGTGCGTCGAGGTCATCGAGCCCGGGGCATAGAGGTCCATGATGTCTCCGCGCCCGATCACGGCGGAGATCGGCAACGATGAAGAGATGCCTTTCCCGCAGGCGATCAGATCCGGAGTAACGCCGTAGTGCTGATACCCGAACATCTTGCCGGTGCGGCCGAAACCTGCCTGCACCTCGTCGTAGCACATGACGATGTCGTGTTCGCGGCAGAGTCGTTCGAGTTGCTGCGCATACTCCAGCGGCAGAAAATCAGGTCCACCCCCCTGGTAGCTCTCGGTCATCACGCCGGCGATGTCCCGCGGCCGCACCCCCTGTTCGGCGAGCCTGCTGAGGAACAGGGCGAAGGAAATGTCCTCGTTCTTGTACCCGTCCGGGAAGGGCACCTGCACAAACGTGCGGTCACGATCGATCATCCACTCTTTCTGCTTTTCGTTCCCGCCGGCGAGCTGTGCGCCCATCGTGCGCCCGTGAAAGGCATAGCCGAACGTCACGAAGTACTTCTTGTGAGGCCCGTGTTTTTTCAGCGCATAGGTCTTCGCCAATTTGATGCAGTTCTCGGTGGCCTCGCTCCCGGTGCTCATGAGGAACACGCGGTACTTGTCCGGATCGGGAGAGAGGTCGCGGAGCATTCGGGTGAGCCGTGCGCGGCGTTCATGCACGAACACGTAGGATGCCAGCAGCCCGCGGTCGATCACCGCGCGGAGCGCGTCCCGGATCTCCTGGCGGCCGTGTCCGGCGTTGGTGATGAGCACTCCGGAGGACCAGTCGATCCAACGGTTGCCCCACCGGTCGGCGACCACACAGCCCTCCGCCTTTTCCCAGACAATCGGTGGCTGCCCGCTCATCGAGGGGGGTTCCGTCTGCCTCAACGACTCGAAGATCTCCAGGGACTCCGGGACCGGGATCTTCGTCTTGATGCTCCGGTACTTTGTTTCCACCCGGGGGACTTCGACAGGTGTCAGATCGTACACGGCCATTTTCGTGCTCCTTATCGTTCAGCCAAGTTCCACGCGCGCGTGGTCGCCATAGACGATGCGCACCGGCGCGGCGTCCTGCAGGATCGACATGCGCGCCGCTTCGACCACCAGCTCGTTGATGTAGCTGTTGGCCGGTGTGGCGATCAGGCCCCTCGCGTCGACCTCCCGTATGATTTCCCGCCTCCGCTCCAGCCCGGCTCGCGGTGCCAGGTCCGCCGTCTCCGTTTGGACCTGGTGGATCGCATGCACGATGCCGGCGACCGAATCGTACCCGTAGCCGACGGGTTTGTAACCCGGCCCTTCCCAGGGTACCAGCCGGTAGAAGTCGGGGCTGACGTAATTGTATTTCGAGCCGCCGGGGCCGAGGCCTTCCAGGTAAGAATACGCGACGCCGCGATTGTGGTCGTCATGGAAGAGGAGCCCCGTCTGTTCTTTCCCCTCGAAATACATAACCAACCCCTGGTCGTTGCTGCCGGCCGCCGCATCCGGGTAACCCAGGCCGTTGACCACCGACAGGAGTGCGCCGTTATCCCACGTGATGCGGCCGTGCGACCACATGAAGGCTTCGTTGCCGTTGGGGAATTTCCCCTTGACCCCTTGCACCGACACCCTCGCCGGTTTCAGCCCCGTGATGAAGTAGACGAGATCCACGTAGTGGCAGCCGATGTAGGTGAATGGGTCCGTCCTGTCGCAGGTGAACCAATTCTGGAAATTCGATGAGCGGTAATAATACGGCTCGATGAGCTTCGCCTCCCCCATCACAAAAGTGCCGAACTGCCCCGAGCCATAGGCCCGTCGCGCCATGAGGGCGCGGCGATCGAATCGCTTGTGGTACTCGACTCCCACGAAGCGCCCTTTCTCCGCCGCCGTCTTTCGGATTTCCTCCGCCTGAGCGTATTTCAGCACCAGCGGTTTCACGCACAGCACGTTCTGGTCGTGGTGCAAGGCGCGCATGACGACCTCGTAGTGGAGGTTGTCGGGCATGGCGACGGCCACGATATTGCCCGGGGCCATGCCCGACAGGACTTCCTTGTACAGGTCGGGGAACAGCCTGCCGGCCGGTTCCGCAAGAGAGGGGTGCGGGGTGAAGTGCTGGCCCGGGAATGCCTCGGGGAATTCCGGGCTGTCGTAAAGCGCCTTCAACGGGGCACTGTTCAGCGCGCATACCGCGACGTTGCGAATCACGCCGGTGCGCTGGAGATGATAGAGCGAAGGGAGGAGCAGATCGTAAGTGATCATCCCTCCGCCCACGATGGTGACATCGAGACTGGTGGATTGCGTCGTCATCGGAGCCTTCCCCCTTCGACAGCGGTTCAACGACCAAGGCTGACGGGAATGAATCCTATGTACTGCGAGGGGTTCTGTCAAATGGTGGGCGGGTCGAACGCCCGCGACCCATTCAAGTTGCCGCGTCCGGCGGCACCCGCTACAATGTCCGGATGAAAATGGGTCTACTTAGGACGATTGTGCTCGCGCTGCTCCTCGGGACCGCCGTCGGGGCCGGCGCGCAGGGGAAACCCGACCTCGAAACCGAAAAACGCGTCGTGCGTTACCTGAAGGAGAACGTGAAGCCGGGCGAGCGCCTCGTGGTCTCGGATCTTTACAACAACGTTTTCAAGACGCCCGAAGAACGCAAAGTACTGGAGCGGCTGTTCAACACCTTCTTCCGCATCCCGCTCTTCGTGGCGCAGTACAAGGCGGGCACGGGACGCCCCCCCAGTCTCGCCGACATTTCGCGCCAGTTCAATTTCCCCGTTGAGGGGGAAGCCGCCGTAATACTCTCGATCATGGACAGCGATCCCAGGGTGCCGAGGTTCATCACGCGCGATCCGGCGACCGGCGAGATCACGGGGGTTGATATCGAGAAGATCCGGTCCGACCGGCGCTTCGGACAGGTGCTCGACCGGACCCTGACGGGATGGGTCGGCAAGGACGCGCCCCCCTTCAGCCTCACGCTGTTTGACGGCAAGACCCTTGTGTCCGACGACCTGCAGGGCAAGACTTACCTGCTCTATTTCTGGTTCTCCGGGTGCCCGCCGTGCGTCAGGATTTCGCCGCACCTGGTGGAGCTCCAAAAGAGGTTTGATGCCCGCAATTTCACAGTTGTGGCGGCAAATGCCGACCGGGTGCTGGAACTCGACCACACCGACGCGGACCGGGAGGGCTACGTGAAGAAAGCGGGTTTCCACTTTCCGGTCGGTCACCTCACGGCCAAGATGCAGCAGGACTTCGGCGGCGTAAACGTGTACCCCACCCTGTTCCTGGTGAACGCAAGAGGCGTCGTGCAGAACTACTACGTCAATTACCAGACCCTCGAAACGCTCGCGCGAGACGTCGAGCAGGCGCTGGCGTCGGGAGGCGTATCCCCGTAACCGGGCGGGCCACCCTCGACAGCACAGCGCGCATCCGCGTTCAGCTCATGATCTCTGTCACGGAAGCAGGCAAGCGGATTCTGATCCCCGATCTTCCCCAGCGCTGGAATGCGCCGCCCCGGGGCGCGTTCGGCAGGTGGTTTATCCGTGGGGAACGGCTCGATGAGCACCAGGCGCATCACAAGTCCCATCCGTGGTACAGCGTTCTCTGGCTCACCGGTGTCGATTATTTCTCGACGCTGGGTTACCAGCCGGGGATAGCGCTCCTTGCGGCTGGTGCGGTCTCGCCGCTGGCCACCGCCATTTTGGTGGCCGTCACCCTGTTCGGCGCGTTCCCTATCTACGCCCAGGTTGCGCGCCGCTCCTATGCGGGCCAGGGCTCGATCGCGATGCTCGAGAACCTCCTCTCGGGCTGGCGCGCCAAGCTCTTCGTGCTCGTGCTGCTCGGGTTCGCGGCGACCGACTTCGTAATCACGATGACCCTGTCGGCGGCGGATGCGGCGCAGCACGCGATTGAGAACCCGTACCTGCACCCGTACCTGGGTGAGGCCAGGCTTGCGGTGACGCTCGTCCTGCTGTCGCTGCTCGCGGTCGTTTTCCTGCGGGGTTTCATCGAGGCGATAGGGCTCGCCGCGATCGTGGGAGTTCCCTATATCGTCCTCAATTTTGCCGTGCTGATCCGGGGTCTTGCCGAGATCGCGCGGCACCCGGAGTACCTGGAGCGTTGGCGCTCCGGGCTGGCGCTGCACGGCGACTGGACGGGGCTCCTGCTGGCTGCGGCCATCATATTTCCACGGCTGGCCCTCGGGATGAGCGGGTTCGAAACGGGTGTTTCGGTGATGCCGCTCGTTTCCGGCAACGGCGCCGACCCGCCGGATGCCCGGCCGCTGGGACGGATACGGGCGACCAGGAAATTGCTCGGCACGGCGGCGGCGCTCATGAGCGTGCTGCTGCTGTTGTCGAGTGTCGTGACGACCTTGCTGATCCCGGAGGACGCCTACCGTGTCGGCGGCCCCGCCAGCGGGCGGGCCCTCGCATACATCGCACACGAGCTCATGGGCGAGCATTTCGGGACCCTCTACGACGTCTGCACTATCCTGATCCTGTGGTTTGCCGGCGCTTCGGCCATGGCCGGGCTACTGAACCTGATCCCGCGCTACCTGCCCCGTTTCGGGATGGCGCCGCGCTGGGTGTCCTACGGTCGCCCGCTGGTGGCGGTCCTTTTTGCCGTCGACGTGATCGTCACGATCGTGTTCGACGCCAACGTCGAGGCGCAGGGGGGCGCCTATGCCACCGGTGTGCTGGTCCTGATCCTCTCGGCGGCGGTCGCGGTAGCCCTTGCGTTCTGGCGGGAGTCGGAGGAGGCGGCGCGGGGGTGCACCAGGGCGAGGCTGGCCAGCGTGTTTTTCTGGCTGTTGGCGGGCGTGTTTGCGTTTACGCTGGTCGACAATGTCATCGAGCGGCCCGACGGGGTCATCATCGCGAGTTTTTTTATCACCGCCGTCATCCTGCTCAGCGGCATCAGCCGTGCCTGGCGCTCGATCGAGTTGCGGGTCACGGCGCTCCATTTCGACGATGCCCCCTCGCTTGACCACTGGCACGCCCTCTGCGGCAAGAAGGTTCACCTCGTCCCGCTGCGGACAATCTCGCGCAGGGCCCGCGCTCGCAAGGCCGATGAAATCCGGCGCTACTATGCCGTCAAGGGGCCCGTGGCCTTCATCCACGTGAACCTGCTCGATAACCGCAGCGAGTTCATGTCCCCCCTGAACATCCGGATCACTCAGGAAGACGGCGACTACGTCCTGGTTGTTTCCGGCGCCATCGCCATCGCCAACAGCATCGCCTACATCAGCGAACTCATTGATCCGATCGGCATCTTCCTCGGCCTGACGCGCCAGAATCTCGTGACGCAGTCGCTGCGCTACCTTTTCCTCGGCGAGGGAGAGACCGGCCTGATGGTCTACACGATCCTCCTTAGTTACTGGGAGTGGACCCCTGAGGAGGATGTGCGCCCGCTCATTTTTCTCATGAGCGAATGACATTGTTGTAATATCGCCCTCGCGCCAAACCAGAGCCATGGCGCGGAATGGAGCGGTGGATGCGACTGGACACCTTCGCGATGGAGCGCCTGCAGTCCACGTGGGAGAACCGGGTCCGGTTCAACCTGTCGGAGAGCAGCGTGCACCCGATGTCCGTGCGCGAGTTGAACGCCGATCCCGATTTTCTGGATGGATTGCTGGACACTCCGCTCATTTACAACCAGAGCAACGGGACCGACGAATTGCGCGCGGCCATTGCCCCCCTTTACCCGGGTGCGACCCTGGACAACGTCGAGGTCACCAACGGGGGGAGCGAGGCCAATTTCGTATCCATCTACTCGATGCTGGAACCGGGCGACGAGGTCGTCATTGTCCTCCCGAATTACCAGCAGATCTGGGGCCTCGCGCACAGTCTCGGCATGGTCGTACGCGAAGTCCGGCTGCAGGAAAGCCGCGGCTGGGCGCCGGACCTGGCCGAACTTGAGGCGGCGGTTTCGGCGCACACCCGCATAATCGTCGTCTGCAACCCCAACAACCCGACCGGGGCGGTCCTGACGGCGGCCGAGATGGACGCGATCGTCCGGATCGCCGAACGCCACGGCGCATGGCTGCTCGCCGACGAGATCTACCAAGGGTCGGAGCGGGACGGCAAGGCGACGCCGACTTTCTATGGCCGGTACGACCGTGTCATCATCACCAATGGACTGTCGAAGGCGTACGGGCTCCCAGGGTTGCGCATAGGCTGGATCGTGGCGCCCCGGGAGAACATCGCCAAAATGTGGTCCTACCACGATTACACCACCATCGCCCCGGGGACCCTCAGCGATGCCCTGGCCCGCGTCGCGCTGTCTACCAACGGCCGGGGGCGGTGCCTGGAGCGGACGCGGCGGATCTGCCGCGCTAATTTCCCGCTGTTCCAGGAATGGATGGGCGGCCACGGCTCAATGTTCCGTATGGTCGAGCCCCGCGCGGGGGCCATTGCGTACGTGCACTATGACCTGCCGATCAATTCGACCGAACTGATGCTGCGCCTCCTGCACGAAAAGAGCGTGCTCGTGGTCCCCGGCGACCACTTCGGCATGGACAGCTACCTGCGGATCGGGTACGGCCCGCCGCCCGAATATCTGCGGCAGGCGCTGGAGCACGTGCACGAGGTCCTGCAGTCGCTCGTGCAGGGCGGCCTGGAGTCGGCGGGGTCGGCCGGCCCCGCCCCGAATGAGTAGCGCCGCGGCATCGGAACCGGGCAGGTCGAGGCCGCTCGAGCCGCCGCGGCCTGCGCGTCATGGCCCGGGCGAGTCGTGCAGGGCTCCTGCAACGCGAGGTGTACGGATGGGCGCAGAGCCGAGACAGATCAACCTGGCGCTACTGGGCTTCGGGCACGTGGGCCGCGCTTTCGGGCGGCTCCTGCTGGAACGCCGGAAATGGCTGCTGAGGGAGTTCGGGCTGGAGTGGAAGATCACGGGCATCGCCACCCGGGGTCACGGGCTGTGCATCGACGCGTCCGGGCTGCCGACCGGCCAAGTCCTGCAGGCGGCGGGGCGCCGCCGCGGGCTCGACCGTTTCCACAACGGCCCGGCCTGCTCGTCCACCTCCGACTTCATCCGGCAGTGCGGTGCGGACGTGCTGTTCGAAATGACGGTTCTCGACCTGAGCGGCGAACCCGCGGCGACGCACATCCGGGAGGCACTCCAGGCAGGTCTGCACGTCGTCACCGTCAACAAGGGGCCGGTCGCGACCCACTTCCGCCCCCTCTCGCGCCTGGCGCGGCTCAGGGGCGTGCGGTTCCTCTACGAAGGGACCGTGATGGACGGGGCCCCGGTTTTCAACCTGGTTCGCCAGACTCTCCCTTCGACGCGCATCCGGTCGCTGAGGGGCATCCTGAACAGCACCACGAACTACATTCTCACCCAGCTCGAACAGGGCGCGCCGTTCGACGCCGCGTTGCGCTACGTCCAGGAACAGGGGATTGCCGAAGCCGATGCGAGCCTCGACCTCGACGGTTGGGATGCCGCCGTCAAGCTCTCCATCCTGATACAGGCGATGATGGGCGGCGCGGTGAAGCCCGCAGACATCCGGCGCGCAGGTGTCTCGGAGGAGACCGGGAAACTCGTGCGCGCCGCGGTCCGCCGCGACCGCCGCATCCGGCTCGTGGCCCGCGCGTATCGTCAGGGGGGGAAAGTCATCGGGAAAGTCGAACCGGAGGAACTGGAGATTTTCGACCCGCTGGCCGCGATCCGCGGGCTGAGCAACATCCTGATCCTGAACACGGACACGATGCGGGAACTGGCCATAGTCGAAAACAACCCGAGCGTACAGCAGACCGCCTTCGCCCTGTTCAGCGACCTGGTCACTCTGCTCCGCCGCCCCCAGGCGTAAGCCGCGTTCCGTCCTCAGCCTTGGAGCACGCCACACTCAGATCCCCCACGCCCCGCTGACGTGGAGGTTGGTGCCGTTGACGTAGCGGGCTTCGTCGGAGAGCAGATAAGCCACGGCGGAGGCGGCATCCTCCGGGGTGCCGACGTAGCCCGCCGGGATTTTGGCGGCGACTCCCGCGAGATCCTCCGAGACTCCGCTGCCCGTTTCGATGAAGCCCGGCGAGATGGCGTTAACGGTGATGCCGTAGGGGGCCAGGATCCTGGCCAACGTTCGGGTGAGGACGAGCACCCCGCACTTGGAAATGTAGTGGGCGGTGATGTGGGGCTGCGACGAAAGGCGGTCGGCGTTGACCATGCTGAAATTGACGATGCGGCCCCACCGTCGCGCCTTCATCCCGGGGGCCACTGCCTGGCTGAGATAGAAGACCGGGTGCAGATTGTTGTCGAACATCGAAAGCCAGCCTTCGGCGGTTTCCTCGAGCAGATGAACGCGGCGGAAGGGGCCGGCGCAGTTGATCAGGGCGTCGACCCGGCCGAACCGGGACTCCACCAGCCGGACGAGGTCGGCTGCCGCCGCGGGGTCGGAGACGTCGCAGCGGACGGCTCCGCCCGGCGACCTCCATGTTCGCGCATTTCCGCCTCGAACAGCGCTGCCGCTTCCTCGCTGGCGCGATAGGAAGCCGCCACCGCCCAGCCGCGCCCCGCCAGCATAGTGGCGACGGCGTGCCCGATCCCGCGCACACCTCCCGTTATCAACGCGACTTTCCGATCCATGGCGGCCCGCAGCTAGGGCCGGGTGCCGACCGCAGCCGGCTTCCCGGTGTAGAGGTAGCGCTTGATCTTCCTGGTGGTCGTTTTTTCGAATTCCTCGTTGCGAATGACGAGTTGGTGACGCGCTTGAACGGGGCGAGCTTCCGGCAGTGCTCCTTCACCTCGCGGCGCAGGATTTCCTCGAGCTTCGCGCTGTCTACCGCGCCGGAGCGTTCGAGCCCCTCGTTGACAAAGGCTTCGATATTGGGGACGACGATGGCACACACCTCGGGCTCGTCCGTCGGGCGGCCGTCGCTGTCGCCCCAGACGAGGCATTCGGAGATGTAGCAGGACTTCAGCAGTTCCGCCTCGACCTCCTCCGGATAAACTTTCTTGCCTCCCGGGGTCACGATGACCGCCTTCTTCCGGCCCAGGATATGAAGGAACCCGTCCCGGTCCAGATAGCCGAGATCTCCCGTGTGCAGCCACCCGTCCACGAGCGCCTCCCGCGTTGCCTCGGGGTTGTTGAAGTACCCGCGCATGATGTTGGCGCCGCGGGCAAGGACCTCGCCGTCTTCGGCGATCATCACGTCGACGCTCGGGAGCGGGAGCCCCGCCGCGTCGTCCTTGAAGGCCTTGTTGCGATTGCAGGCGATGATCGGCGCCGACTCGGTCAGGCCGTAGCCCTGCAGGAATACGATGCCGAGCTCGCGGAAGCCTCGTGCGACGGCCGGATCGATGGCGGCGCCGCCCGATATCAGTATGCGCAGTGCGCCGCCGAATTTCTCGTGCACTTTGCCGAACAGCTTCCGGCGGATGTTCTTGCCGAGCGTCTTTTCCGAGATTGTGGCCAGGCGCTTGGCCGCTTTCACCTTCCAGCGGCCTCTTTCCGCCATGCCCGCCTCAATCCGTTTGTAGAGCGTGTGCCACAGCAGCGGGACCCCCAGCATGGCGGTCGCGCGCGTTTCGGCCAGGTTCTCGGCGATGCGGCGCAGGTTCTCGGCATAGGAGACCATCGAGCCCCGGTACAATGCGAGCAGGAAGCCGTCGGTGCACTCGTAGCTGTGGTGCAGCGGCAGGACGGAGAGGAACCGGTCGTCCGTCTGCAGGTCGACGTACTTCACCGCGTCCTCGATGTTGTTGGCGATGTTGCCGTGGGTCAGCATCACGCCCTTGGAATTGCCCATCGTCCCCGAGGTGAACAGGATCGAAATCAGGTGATCAGGCGTGATCCTGGCGCCGGCGTAGTCGTTAGTTCCCGCCTGAACCCGCTGCCCGCCCAGCCTCAGGATCTGCTCGAAGCCGTAGACGCGGTCCTGTTCATCGGCCTCGTCCATGTTGATCAGGACACGCAGATTGGGCAGCTTCCTCCGGAGTTCCTGCACCATGTCGATGTGGCGGACGTCGGCGACGATCCCCTGCACGCCGGAGAGGTAAAGGATGTGGTACACCTCGGTCTCGCGGAGGTCTTTGTCGATCGGGACGCACACGATCCCGGTGCATGCCGCCGCCAGGTAACTCACGGCCCACTCGGGCCGGTTTTCCCCCAGGATGGCGAGCTTGTGCTCGACCGGTTTCAGGCCGACGGCCGCCAGGCCGCAGGCGAACCGCTCCACGACGTCGCCCAACTCGCGGTACGTAATCGGGATCCAGCGCCCGGCCTTCTTGTGCTGCAACGCAATGCGGTCGGGGTAAACGCCGACGCTCCGCACGAACATGTCGCGGATGTTGGATATCTTGTGCGACGGGTATTCCGGGTATTTGCCTTTCATCGTGTTGAACGTGTCCACGTTGTTGTCCGGCCTGGGAGTCGGTGTCCCCGGGAGTCCGGCAGCCTCAGGCGAACGCGGTGCGCGCGAGAGGCCGCAACCTGCCGGCTTCGTCGCAGGCGAGCGCCACCGGGCCCCCCATCACGTGCAGGTCCACCCGGCCGTCCACCTGAGCCCTCAGTGTCCGCGATATTTCCGCTCCTGTCAAATCCAGCGTATTGCGTATCCAGACGATGCGGGCGTCCTCGGGCGTGGTCAGCCCGACGGTGGAGAAGCAGAAATCGAGCGCTTCGCGGTCCGTACGACAGGTGATCGGGATCCGACCCTTCTCCGGGTTTCCCGCCGTGATGCAGTTCGTGTTGGTCGCGGGGAGGTCGACTTTCTCGACGAGCGCGCGGTGCACGTAGTCCGCCAGCCCGATGCCGCACGCGTTACCCATGCTCTCGGGCGTCAGATCGCGCACGTAAATGCGCTTGACGCGCGGCCTCTCCGGCTCGCGGGCGACGTGGTTGTAGAACCGGCCGATCACGTTCGTGTCCATTCCCGAGCCGCTGACGTTCTTCCCCATCTCGTCGACGATCAGGATATCGATATCGTCGAACGGGCAGACGGGGCGCCAGCTCCTTGGCTCTCCGGAGCAGCCCACGCTCCTCCTGCACGATCTCGGCCGGCAAGAGACCGCGCACGAGCGCCGTTTCCTGGTAAGCATTCTCGATGAGCGCCAGGCCGAACAGCACGCGAGCGTTTTCGATGACGACCCCGGCAAGGCCGGCGACGATCCGGTCGAACCCGTAATCGGCAAACGCCTTGTGGTAAACCCGCGCCCCGTCCTGTTTGCCCATCCCGATCAGCAGCATTTTCATGATGCCGCTCTCGATCTCCCCTTTGAATTCGGTGTGGGATTTGACGCGGTTGATCGGGACGACGTGGTCGGCTTCAAACGCGTTCCTGTCCAGGAAAACCGGAATGCCTTCCGGCGACTGCGCCGATCTGCACCGTGTCCATGCGCGACAGGATCGGGCACTGCATCGATTCTTCCGTTATGCCGTAATGATGCAGAACGGCGGCCTGTCCTTCCGACGTGCCGCCGCCATGGCTCCCCATGGCCGGGAAAACGAATGGTACGGCGCCAAGTCCCTTCAGTCCGGCGACGACGCCCTGCGCTACCACCGCGATGTCCCGGATGCCACGGCTGCCGACCGCCACCCCCACGCGCGCACCGGGCTTCGGGTGCAGCCCCGGCGCGAGGCGCTGCAGTTCGCGGCGCACGGCCGCCGGAACGTCCGGCTCCCGGTCGCGGGCAAAGGTCTGGCGCACGGCGTACATATCGGGGTAGCGCATCCTGCTCTTCCTTTCAGTTTCTCGACGGGTCTTCGGGTTTGAGGTGCTCGTAGGTGCGGACGACGATGAGGGATTCCAGCTGCCGCTGCAGTACCGGGATGAGACTGTCGCAACGCTGCGCGACGTCGTCCATTTCCAGCAGCATCTGCTTCTCCTCGGCCGGCAGGTTCAGTGTCGAAGCCACCATGTTGACCAGGGCTTCGAACCCGAGCTGGGGCACGAGTTCGACGGCGCGGTACTTGCCGGCCGTGGCCAACTCGGTGAAACGCGTGAACAGGCCGCCCAGGTGATTGCGGCGCCCGATGACATCGACCTGGAGTTCGTCCGCCGCCGTTGTCGTCCAGAGGTTCCACCTCCGCGAGGCGGTACGGGAACCGCTGCACTTCCCGGATCAACCGGGCCCGGTGCACGCCCGGCCAGCACGATGTTGTACTTACCCTCCTCCAGTTCCTCGTAGTTCTCGATCCTGCCGACGCAGACGACCTCGTGCACGGCGGGCGCATTGTCGTAATCGACCTCCCACCCCTCGCGCAGCAGAACAATCGCGATCCGACCGTCCCCCTTGAGCGCCTCCCGGGTCATCGTGCGATACCTCTCCTCGAAAATGTGAAGCGGCATGAGAGTCTTGGGGAAAAGGACCGTGTTGGGCAAAGGAAATATTGGGACGATCATCATTATTCCGATATTATTCCCGATCGTACGTGGCGTCAACGACCGGCCCTGTTCGCAGCGCGCGCCGTTGCGCGCCGGCGGCCCCGGTCGCGGTCGACGCCGGCTTATGGCCCTGGTTAGATCTTGTACTCATAGTCCACGCCGTGCCCGGCTGAGGCGAGGTGCCGCCGAACCCATCCGGCACAAGGACTCTCTCATGCGCGCCCTCCTCCTCTTTCTCGCTCGTCAGGAAGGTTTCAAGAACTTCATCATGCGTTTTCGGTTTTTCCGCAAAACCGCCTGGCGTTTTGTCGCCGGCGAAACGCTGGACCATGCCGTCGGCACCGTGCGTGAGCTGAACAGGCAGAAGATCCGTTGCTCCCTGGACCTGCTTGGCGAAAACACACGTTCGCGGGAAGACGCCGAAAACGCCACGCGGGAAGTCCTGACGATACTGGACCGCATCCGGGCGGAGCGGATCGACTGCAACGTCTCCGTCAAGCTGACGCAGCTCGGCCTCGCCCTCGACCAGGAATTCTGCTTCGAGAACCTGACGCGCATCGTGGGCCATGCCCGGGCGCTCGGCAACTTCGTCCGGGTCGACATGGAAGACAGCCCGTACACCCAGAGCACCCTCGACCTCGTCCTGCGCGCCCGCAGGGAACGGGGATCACGTCGGGGCCGTCATCCAGGCCTACCTGTACCGCAGCGAGGCGGACATCGAGACCCTGATCGCGCAGGGCTGCCGCGTGCGCCTCTGCAAGGGGGCGTACCTGGAGCCGGAGACGATCGCCTTCAGGAAGAAAGAGCGACACGGACGCCAACTTCGTCAAGCTGATGCAGATGCTGCTGGCCAGCGGCATCTACCACGCGATCGCGACCCACGATGCCGGCGATGATCCGGGCGACCACCGAGTTCGCCCGCTGCCCGCGGGATCCCCAAGGAGCGGCTTCGAGTTTCAGATGCTGTACGGGATCAGGCGCGATCTGCAGCAGAGCCTGGCGGCGGACGGGCTACAACGTCCGCATCTATGTGCCCTATGGGCGCGCTGGTATCCTTACTTCATGAGGCGGCTTGCCGAGCGTCCCGCGAACGTGCTGTTCATCGCGCGGAACCTGTTCAGGGGTTGAGGTTCGGCCGCCGCCGGAGGATCGAACCATGGCGGACAACATCGTCCAGTGCGCGTCCTGCGGGGCGAAGAACCGGGTCAGGCCGGCCCCCTCCGGGCGAGATCCCGGTCTGCGGCAGGTGCAAGAGCCCCTGCCCTGGCTTGTCTCAGCCTCCGACAGCACCTTCGCCGCGTGAGGTGCAGGCGGGCGTCCCGGTCCTGGTGGACTTCTGGGCCGAGTGGTGCGGACCGTGCCGGGTCGTCGGCCCGATCCTGGAGGAAGTTGCCCGGGAGGAAGCCGGCAAGATCAAGGTGGTCAAGGTCGACGTGGACCGCAACCCGGCGGCGGCCGGCCAGTTCGGCGTGCGCAACATCCCTACCCTGATCCTGTTCAAGCACGGTGCAGCCGGTCGAGACGCTGGTCGGCGCGATGGGCAAGACCGCGCTGCTGGACAGGCTGCGGCCTCACATGCATTCCTGATTGCGCCCCCGACGGGTGTGAACATGTCCTCCGGCGACGATCGGATCCTACGCGACATCATCACCGGGCCGCCGACGCCCGCCAGACGCGGCTGTACCTGATGGTGTGCGAATTGGCCGCCTGGTCCTGCGGACGCGGGCGGCGCCGGGACCTGCTGTGCGCAGGTCTGCCGCACCGCCGTCGAAATCGGCGGGTTTCGCCGCGCCTCGATTTCACGATTCCGCAGGCCGGCGGGGCGGACCTGCTCGAGACGCCCACGGGCGTGGATCCGGGCGACGGGGCCCTGCGCGACGCGATCCGTCGCGCGGCGACGCCGGATCCGAACGCGCCCCACCACTCCGGGCCCGTCGTTTTCGCGACCTCCTCGCGGACGAGAGATTCGCAGCCCGTCCGTCCGATCCTGCGGGCCGCGCGCCTTGGCTCCGGGGTTTCACTTCCGCTGCCGGTTCACGGGCGGGCGGTGGGCCGCTCATCCTGCTACTCGAAGGTGGCGAACGCGTTCGGCCCCGACGACCTCCACTGGCTCGAAACGGCCGCCGCGGACCTCGGACGTGCGCTCGAGGCCCTCGAACGAGACGCGGCGCACCGGCGTGCGGAGCAAGCGCTGAGCGGTTCCGAGCGTCGCTTTCGGGAGATCCTCGAACGCGTCAATCTCGTCGCTGTCGTCCTGGGCGTCGACGGCTGCATCACGTTCTGCAATGAGTTCGGCGCCGGACTCCTCGGCTGGGGCGGGCGGAGCTGGTCGGCAAGAACTGGTTCGAGAACTTTCTGCCGCCCGAAAACCGGGCCCAGGTCTGGGACATGTTCTTCGACAACATAGTGGCCGGTTCGATCCCGGTTCACTACCAGAACGAAATTCGTCACCCGCGACGGCCGGCTCCGGAGCATCTCCTGGAGCAACTCGGTCCTCTGCGACCCCGACGGCAGTGTCGTCGGCACCGCCAGCATCGGCGAAGACATAACGGAACGGCGTGCGGCCGAAGAGGCGCTGCGCGCAAGCGAGGAACGATACCGCTTTCTGTTCAACGCGAACCCGCTTCCGATGTGGGTCGTCGACACCGCGACGACGCGTTTCCTGGCTGCCAACGACGCCGCCGTGCGCCAGTACGGCTACTCGCGCGAAGAGTTCCTGGCGATGTCGGTCGACGAGGTGCGGGTCGCCGAAGACGATGCCGTCCCCGGGGAGTTCTCCCGGGCTTTCCCGGCAATACCGCCGCCACCGCCGGAAGGACGGCTCGCTGATGAACGTCGAGGTGCACGGTTTCGCCATCATGTACGGGGCACGCCCGGCCCGTCTCATTGCGGTCCAGGACGTCAGCGAGATGAAGCAGCTGGAAGAGCAGCTGCGCCAGTCGCAGAAAATCGAGGCGATCGGCCGGCTGGCCGGCGGGGTCGCGCACGACTTCAACAATATCCTGATGGCCATCCAGGGGTACACCGAACTGGCCCTGGCCGGGATGCCGCCGGACGACTCCGCACCGGTCCGACCTGGAGGAGGTGCGCAAGGCGGCCGGGCGGGGCGCGGAGCTCACGCGGCAACTGCTCGCCTTCAGCCGCAGACAGATCCTCCAGCCCGAGATCCTCGATCTGAACAGCGTCGTCGCCGAAATGCAGCGCATGCTGCTGCGCATCATCGGGGCCGACATACAGCTGGTCACCCGTTTCGACCCGCACCTATGCCGCGTGCGGGCCGACCGCGGGCCGAATCGGACAGGTGCTGCTCAACCTCGTGGTCAACGCGCGCGATGCGATGCCCAGGGCGGCAAGCTCGTGATCGAAACCTCCAATGCGGTGTCTGGATGACGAATACGCCCGCACCCACGCGGGGGTCGTGCCGGGCGGCTACGCCATGATCGCGGTCACCGACACCGGGACCGGCATCACGCCCAGTGTGCGGGCGCACTCTGTTCGAGCCGTTCTTCACCACCAAGGAGAAGGACAAGGGCAGCGGCTTCGGCCTCTCGACCGTCTACGGCATTGTCAAGCAGAGCGGCGGCCACATCTGGGTCTACAGCGAACCCGGGCACGGCGCGGCGTTCAAGATCTACCTCCCGGACGTGCAGGTTCCCGCGCAGCATCCCAGGCAGGCCGTGGCAGCGCTGCCGCGCCGCGGCTCCGAAACCGTGCTGCTGGTGGAGGACGACGCGCCGCTCAGGACGCTGACCCGCCGCCTGCTCGAACAGCTCGGCTACCGGGTCGAGCGAGGCCGCCGGTGCCGACGAGGCCATCGCCGCCCTGAAAGAGGAGAAGGCCGGGTTGACCTGCTCCTGACCGATTTTGTGCTCGCGCAACTCCGAGGCCCCGAACTCGCGCGCCAGCTCCGGCGGATCCGACCTGGGCTCAAGGTGCTCTACATGTCGGGCTACAGCGAGTCGCTGGTCGCCGACGCAGCGAAGCACCCCGTCGCCTCCCGTCTGCAAGCCGTTTACCCCGGACCAGCTCGCCGCCCGCATCCGCGAAGTCCTGGACGCCCCCGCGAAGGAACAGAAGTAAAGGGAGATGGCCGCGGCGGCTCGGGGTTCCGGCTGACTCAGTTATCGGTCATTGGGGCGGGAGCGGGTCGACCCCACCCATGTGTGAAAGGAAGAGAGATGCGCCGGATCGCGCGGCGAGGGCGTGCAGGTCCTCGCGGCAGGTGAAGAGCAGAAGTCTGCCTGCCGGCGCGCTTCTTCCACGAGGATATGCATGGCCTCGGCCAGGCGGCTGCCGTCGTATGCCGCGAACGGCTCGTCCAGGAGGCAGGGGGAGGGCTCGTCCGGCTTCGACACCAGGTCAAGCACCCCGAAACGCAGCGCGAAGTAGAGCTGGTCCTGGGTGCCCCGGCTCAGGCTTTCCAGCCTACGGAGTTCCCCGGTGGCGGATTCGCGCACGTGGACCTGGAAATCGGGGTCGATCTTCACCTCCGCGTAGCGGTCCCGAGCAGAGGCGCACGAACCTGCCCTCCACTGCCCGGTTCAGCTGGGGCGCGAGGTTCTCCTGCTGTTGCCGCGAGAGTTCGCGGAGCGTGCCGGACGCCAGGGCGAGCGCCCGGCGGTTTGCGTCCAGCTCCCGGAATTCCCGCTGCGCCGCCGCCAGGTCCTCCTCGATTTCCGAAACCGTGCGGTAACCCCGGAACGCGTGCCGGACCCGCTCGACCGACACGGCACATTCCTGGCGTACCCCGCCAGTTCGGCGGCGGCCGCTTTTCCTCCGCCTCCGCCTCTTCGACCGAGGGGAGGTAGGGCAGCTGGGGGGCACTGGGTTCGGCCCTTCGACCGCGGCGCTCTCCGGGTTCGACCTCAGACGCCTGTCCCGGCCTCCGACTCGATCTCGGCCAGCCGCGCCCTCCACTGATCCAACGTCAACGGGTGGCAGAGGCGCTGGAATTCGCGCGTGCGGGACGATCTTCTTCTCGAGGAGCTCGATAGCGCGTTGGCGGGCGCGGCAGCGCTCCCGGTAAGCTCGGGCGTGGGCACGCCGGCGTGCGCCACGATCCGACCGATTGCGGACTGTTTCTCCGCGCTTTGCCGGACCACCTCGGACTGCTCCAACAGCAGTCGCCGAGTGCCGCTGTTGGCACGCCTTGAATCGTCCGTCGAGATCCCGGAAGCGCCGGAGACTCGTGCGCAGCACATCGACCTGCGCCCGCAGGGTAGCCGGCGAACAGCCCAGGTGAACCCCCGTCAGGGTCCGCTTGAGCCTCGCGTAGTGGTCGTTCGCTTCCGCGGCGGCTCCTCCCGGTGCTGTTCAGCCTCGGCGAGGCGCGACCTTTAGATGGCCGGCCTTTTCCCGGTAGCGCTGGCCTTTCCTCGAAGCCGCCAGGAAGTCGTCGAGGGACCCGAAACCACCGCTCTCCATCGCCTGCAGGACCCCGGACTTCGCCTCCCGCGTCATCTCCTGCAGAGTGGTCTGCTCGCCTTCCAGTTTCGAGCCGGCGAACTCCGCGTCGAGCGCGGATTTCCGGCGTTTGCGCGGCCACGGAGAAGCACACCGCGGAGGCGACCAGGCCGGCAAGTCCACGCGCCGAACGCAGCCGCGGGCGGCTAGAAAAAGGACAGGGCACCAATGAAATACATCCGAGCAGCAACGCCATTGTCGCGGCTGCGCTGCGGCGCGCGCGCTGGCGCCTGGCTTCGGCGGTCCGGGCCCTGCAGGCCGACAGTTGCCCGGCGATGGCCAGGATCTGACGGGAGCACTCGCCTTCCTGCTCGGAGGCCTGTCGCGCCTTCGTTTCCCAGTCGATTTCCGGGTCGGCAGCGGCCTGGCCGAGCGCCGCGGCGGACTCGTCGAGGGAGCGTATTTCCTCCCCGAGTTGGGCGGCCGAGCGCTGGGCGTCCTCCTTCTGGAGCGAAGCGCTCATATATCCGACGAACCATTCGGTGACCTTGTCGGCCTCGGCGCTGGAGTTCAGCGACTTCGTACTCGGCCAGCTGCGCGCGCAATCCCACGCAGGGCCGCCACCTGGTGATCCGCCGTCGAACACTCCTGGCGCAGTTCAGCCAGCCGTCGCTCGAGACTGTCGCGCGCGCCCGTCAGCTGGTCGAGTTCCTCCAGGTGCTGTGCCGGGAAATCCGGATCTCCGCCGGTCTGCTCGATCTGTGCGTCCAGCGCCCGGACCTCGCTGTCCAGGTCCTCGAGTGCCCGCACGCGGACCGCGGCTCTCCATCCGGCGGGCGCTCAGGGCGACGCGGGCGGCCTGGCGGTGTTCGTTCTCCAGGGCGACGACGCCGCGCCGCGAGACGGTTGCGGTCTTCCACCCAGGCCTCGAACTCTGCGCGCCGCGCGGCGAGGATCCGTCTCTCCTCCTGGAGTGCCGCGACACGTTCCGCCGTCTGCCTGTAGGGCCGTGTCGGGGCCCGCTCCGAGCCGATCTGCTCCGCTGCGGCTTCGAGCTTCTGGAGGCTGAGCCGCACCGACAGTTCCTCGTCCCCCGTCTGGGCGAGGTTCGCGATGCGCTCCCGGATCGAATCGTGGCCGCCCAGTTCACCGGCCCGGTTCTCTCGGATGACCGCGACCGCTTCGAACAGCTCCTTGGGCATGCCCAGGTGGGCCCGGGCGAACAGGACGTCCCCGTTGCGCTGCTGCTCGTACCGGCCGGTGATGTCCTCTCCGGAGGCGGTGCGGATTTCGACGCGTATGTCGTCGCGGGACAGGCGAACGGTGCACCTCGAGTTCCGTGCCGTCGCTCATCCCGCACCAGAGCATGCCGCCGTAGTCCGCTCCCCGCCACGGTCTGAAGTGGTCGACCCAGGGTTCGAACCGGCGCTGGTTCTTCACCTCGGAACGCAACGGGCCGTACAGCATGCCGAGCAGAAAGCGCTGCAGCGTGGACTTGCCCCCTTCGTTCGGCGCGAAGACGACGTTGAGGCCGGGCTGGAAGTCCAGGGCGAGGTGGTCGAACCTGCCGAAACCCCGGATCAGACACCTCAGGAAGATCACCGGACACGCACCTCGCGGTCGAGGAGGGCCTGCAGCCCGTAAAGGCGGGCGCGCTCGAGCAACGTCTCGCTCGTCGTCCGCGGCGGCAGCCAGCTGTTCGTTCATCGCCCGGGCGAACTGGCCGCGCAGGGTGTTTTCGCGGGCCATCGCCTCGAAGTCGATCGCGGGCTGCGTCCGGTCCTCCCAGACCAGGTGCAGCGCTTCTCCCGCCAGCCGCTCCTCGAGTTCGTTCCAGGAGAGGTCCAGCCGCGGGATCCACCGCTCCTTCGAGCCGGACGCGCAGGATGGTCGAACCGTCGTAGAGGGAGCCCCGTTGCTGCAGGATGGCGTCGACGATCTGCTCGCGCGTGGAGAAACCCTCGCAGCCCACGGTGAGCGTGCGGAACGGGTGCTGCTCGCAGCGTCGGTTCTCAACCGACACGAGGGCGTCCGCGCCGATGACGCAGCTCAGGTACCCGCAACCGTTTTCTTCGTCCCAGGCCCGTCCTTCAGGGATCCCCGAATACCACACCTCGGTTCGGTCGATGGCGTTTTCCACCCGGCGCTGCTGATGATAGTGTCCCAGCGCGCAGTAGGTGATGTTTTTCCCGGCGACTTCGTCTATGGCGAAAGGGGCGTGGCCGGCCTTCCCCGCCGGCAGACGCGTCCATTCCGAGGCGTGCGCCACGACGATATTGACGGCGTCGGCAGGCAGGGGCGGAAGACCCGCGAACGGGCGGTCCTGCAGGTGGGTGCGGTTGAATCCGAAGCCCGTGATTCGGACTCCGATGTCCACCAGCGCGACCGACTGAAACTGCTCGTCCCGGAAGATATGGACATTTCCCGGCCACACTTCATTCTGGTACGGGCGAGCCGCGCAAGTATGGGTCGTGGTTCCCGGGTGCGATGAAGACGCGGATCTCGCCCAGTGCCGCGAACTGCTGCTTCAGGAACTCGACCGTATCGGCCGTGACGCGGTCGTGCTCGAACAGGTCCCCCGCCACAAGCACAAAATCCGCGGGCAGGCGGGCAGCCTCCTCCAGGATGCGCCGAAAAGTGCCCCGTACCGCCTCGCGTTTGCGGTCCCCGAGTCTCGAGGGGAGGGCCGCCCCGGAGAAACTCGTATCCAGGTGGATGTCGGACGTGTGAATGAAGCGGACAGGTCTCATTTGAGGGGCGCGCTCGCCACGGGGACTCTTCGCGCAGCCTAATGGCCGGCACGTGGTTTTGAACTTTCCTTTTTAGCGCAGCTGCGCGTCCGCGGGCAAGACAAAAAGCCCCCGCGTCGTCCGGCCGAAAGCCCGCTCCGATATGTTAAGATGAGTTCATATTCGTATCGTTTCGGCGGCCCAATTCTGATATCAAAGGGCGGGGGCCCTGCGAATAAAGGAGCCGGGCCGAGCGAGGCGGACGCGATTGAAACCAATCGAGATAAACGACCTGCTTCAGGTCAAGATGATGGACGCCCCCGACTCGCTGACTTATCTGAGCCGGGTGAACGATCTCGTGGGGGGGGCTGTCGTCATCGCGTGGCCGACCGATCGCGGGGTGAGACTCCCCATCCGCGAGCGTCAGCGGCTCTGGGTGTCTTTCGTGCGCCAGGATGCGGCGTACGCTTTCAGCGGCGTCGTCGAGGGGCGCGAGCAGCACCCCATTCCGCAGCTTAGCGTTCGACCCACCGCCGAGCCGGAACGAATCCAGAGACGACAGTATTTCCGAGTGCGCACGGCGGTCGCCGTGGAGCTGTTCGGCAACCGGCCGGATGCGTCGCCCGGGCAGCCCGACAGCGCCATCCACCTGAGGACGCACACCCACGATCTCAGCGGGTCAGGGATCGGGATCCGCGGGGGGGCGCCCATTCCCGAGGGGACGACTCTTGAAATCAAGCTGACGCTCCCGGCCGAACTCCCGGTGATCAAAATCGTCGCCCGGGTGGTGCACTCGGAAGCCGTCGCAGGCTCCCCACTCGAGAGGCCCACGTACCACACCGGGATATACTTCCTTTCGATTGCCGAGCAAGACCGCTCACGCATCATCCGCCACGTGTTCCGCGTTCAACAGACGGTGACCAGCTCCTGACGGTCCCGCCTATGAAGCGTTTCGACTGCTCCGGCTTTGTGTGGCGCGTGCTCTGGAAGAACGGTGACCTCATCAAAAGGACGCTTCGTGCATCGACGTCGTCAGCGCGCGTTGCGGGCCGCGCCCAGGATCACCTGCTCGCCGAGTTCCGGGATGTAGGTCTTCCAGTGCAGCGTCGAGCGGATCAGTTCGGCAAGCGCCACGCTCGCAGCCGGTTCGCCGTGGACCACGAACGTCGTCCGCGGCGGCTCCTTAAAGGTCTTCAGCCAGCGGAGGATTTCGTGGGAGTCCGCATGCCCCGAGAACGATTCCATCGACTCGATGCGGGCTCGCACGGGGACGTCCTCGCCGTGGATGCGGATCGTCTTGGCGCCGTCCTTGATAAGCTGCCCGCGGGTGCCGTTGGACTGGAATCCGACGAACAGGATGGTGTTGCGCGGTTCGGGGAGCCGGTACTTGAGGTGATGGAGGATGCGCCCGCCGGTCGCCATCCCGCTCGCCGAGATGATGATCGAGGGATAGCGCACGCTGTTGAGGTCCTGGGACTCCTTCGCGGCGTGCGCACGAAGCGCAGATTCGGGCACAGCACGGGGCAGGTGCCGGTGGCCTTGAACACCGCCTTGGCCTCGTCGTCGAAGTCCGGGACGTGCCGGCAGAACAGCTCCGTGACGTTAATCGCCATCGGGCTGTCGACGTATATCGGCAGGTCCGGGATGGCCTGGCGGTGCTTTCAGCTCCCGGATCACGTACAGCAGCGTCTGTGTCCGTCCCAGCGCGAATGCGGGGATGACCAGCACGCCCCCCTTCTGCGCCGTGCTGTTGATCACGTCCGCGATCTCGCTTTCCGTTTCCTCCGCCGGGTGCGACCGGTTGCCGTAGGTGGATTCCACGACGAGGAAATCCGCCGCTCTCGACCGGCTCCGGGTCGCGCAGGATGAGCGAGTCGTAACGTCCCAGATCGCCGGAGAACACGACCCGGAGCGGTTCGCCGTTCCCCCCGATCTGCGTCTCGAGAATGGCGGAGCCGAGGATGTGGCCCGCATCGCGGAAGCGCACGACGCACGTCCTTGTCCAGCTGCAGATCCTGGTCGTAGTCGATATCGCGCAGGTGTTCGCAGGGAGCGCTGGGCGTCTTCGACCGTGTACAGCGGCAGGGCCGGTTTGTGCTTCGAGAACCCCTTCTTGTTGGCGAAGCGCGCATCTTCCTCCTGGAGGTGGGCCGCGTCGAGGAGGCTGATGTGGCAGAGCTCCACGGTTGCGGGAGTCGCTCCAGGCCTCGCCGCGGAAACCCTGCCGGACGAAGACCGGCAGCATCCCGATGTGATCGATGTGCGCGTGCGTCAGCAGTATGTGGCTCGATGGAGTTGGCCGCGACGGGCATCCGGCCCAGTTCATCAGCCTCAGTTTCTTGGCGCCCTGGAACATGCCGCAATCCACCATGAACCGGACTTTCCCCGTATCGACCAGATACTTCGATCCGGTAACCGTGCCCGCCGCTCCCAGGAAATGAATACGCGTCATCCAGCCTTCCTCCGTCGGGTTGACTCGGTCGAGTCTGTTTGAAGGGTGCCGGCTTGTCAAGGTCGTGTCCGCTTGCGCCGTCTTTTCCCTTCGCCGGCTAAGTGCTACACTGCGGTTCTTTGTCAAACCGGGTGAACGCAATGATCAGACTGGTGAACGTTGAAAAGTTCTTCGAGCATGGCGTTTCCAAGAGCTTCGTGCTCCGGCGCATCAACGTCGAAGTCAAAGAAGGGGAGTTCGTCTCGATCATGGGTCCGTCCGGGGCCGGCAAATCGACGCTGCTCCACATCCTCGGCATGCACGACAGTGCCTGGACGGGTGAGTACTACTTCATGGGCCAGCCCGTGCACCGGCTAGGCAGGAAGGAGCGCGCCGAGCTGCACAAGAAGAACATCGGGTTCGTCTTCCAGAGCTATCACCTGCTGGACCAGCTGACCGTCTACGAGAACCTCGACATACCGCTTTCGTACCGCAATGTCGGGAGGAAGGAGCGGGAGAGCATGGTGTGCGACACCCTGGACAGGTTCCAGATCGTGGGGAAGAAGGACCTCTACCCGACGCAGCTTTCGGGCGGCCAGCAGCAGCTCGTCGCGGTGGCGCGCGCCGTGATCGCCGGTCCCAAGCTGATCCTGGCCGACGAGCCGACCGGGAACCTGCATTCCAGCCAGGGGCAGGAGATCATGGAGCTGTTCCGGCGGCTCAACCAGGAAGGCACGACCATCATGCAGGTGACGCACTCGGAGACGCAACGCGACCTATGGATCCAGGATCATCCAGCTCGCCGACGGCTGGGTCGTTTCGGGCGGCGCCTCGACCGGGACAACCGCTTGAGGCGCCGCAGGCTGCGGCCCGTCGATTCTTTCTCGCCTCGCTCCCGGGTCCCGGTTCATCAGGGGCGGCGGCGGTCCGACCCCGCCTCCTTTGACCTGCCCGGGGCGAACCTGACGCAGTAGAGCGCCCCAATGAGCGCCAGAATGATTCCCCACCACAAGCCGGCGTGCAGCGACGCGAGCGCCACCTGCGCGGCCGGGGGGACGAAAAGGGCATAGACCTCGGCGCCCGTGATCAGGAGCCCGTAGATCAGCAGCTGAATTCCGATAAAAAACCAGATCGAGATGAAGTGGGTGCGCTCGGTCATCGGGGCTACCAGAAGACCACGTTGAGTGCGATGAAAACGGCGCCGACCACGATCGCCCAGAACAGCGGACGTTTGTAGACCGGGAGCCGCCGCCTGGTCGGGGAGCGACGTGAGGCCGTAGACCAACCCTGCGAGTTCTTTGTCCGGCTTCGGCTGGGTCACGAGGCTGACGACCACGGTCACGACTACGCAGACAACCCACGACCAGAGCCCGCGGTACATGTTCTCCGCCATGTCGCGGGCGTTTCCCGACAGGGCGATGTAGGCGAGAGCCGCCGGGGTCCATTCTCACCCAGAGCCACATCCCGACCGACGACACCGTTCCCGCAAGCAGTCCCCAGAAACCGCCGGCGGGTGTGGCCCGCCGCCACAGCATCCCCAGCAGCACGGTGCCGAAAAGGGGCGCGATGAAGAAGCTGAAGAGCGCCTGTACGTAGTCCATGATGCTGAGGAACTGTTTGACCAGGTAGGCGGTCCCGATGCTGACCATGACCCCCAGGATCGTGCACCAGCGCCCCACGCGGACGAAATGGGCGTCGGTGCGCGGCGTCTTCACATACGGCCGGTAGATGTCGTATGTCCACACGGTGGCGAAGGCGCTCACGTTTCCAGCCATGCCCGACATGAAGCCGGCAATCAGCGCGGTGATCCCGAGCCCGAGCAGGCCTGGCCCGCAGTACCGCGCCAGCATCAGCGGGAGCACCTCGTTGTAGCTGTGCCCGCCCGTCGCGATCGCCTGGCCTTCCCCAACCAGGGTCTCCGGCAGCAGGGCGAGCCCGAGCAGGCCCGGCAGGATCACGATGAACGGCACCATCATCTTGAATCCCGGCGCCGATGATGGGCGCGAGCTGGGCCGACCGCATGTCGTGGGCCGCCAGGACCCGCTGCACGACCAGGAAGTCGGTCGTCCAGTAACCGAACGAGATCACCCATCCGAGCCCGAACACGATGCCGGTCCAGTGCACCCCCATCGGATTGTCCGCGAACGAACCCATTGTGCGCCAGAGGTGGGTGTAGTCGTTGCCCGCGAACCTCGCGGAGATCCGCGCGACCATGCCGTCCCAACCGCCCGTTTCGATTAAGCCCGATGATCGGGATCAGCAGGGTTCCCGCCCAGATCAGTACGAACTGGAGCACCTCGTTGAATATCGCCGAGAGCAGGCCGCCGAGCGCCACGTACACCGCGACGGTCAGGGACGACATCCAGATGCTGAAGTTGATGTCCCAGCCGAGCACGACCTTCATGACGATGGCCATCGAATACATGTTGATGCCGCTCATCAGCACCGTCATGAACCCGAACGAGACGGCCGACAGCGCGCGCGCCGATTCGCCAAGCGCAGCTTGAGATATCCCGGGACGGAGTGTGTCTTGGAGATGTAATAGAACGGCATCATGACGATGCCGAGGAACAGCATCGCCGGGATGGCGCCGATCCAGTACCAGTGGGTGGCGAGGATGCCATACTGGTACGCGGCCGCGGCCCAGCCCATCAGCTCCAGCGAGCCGAGGTTCGCCGCCAGGAAGCTGAGGCCCGCGATCCACGCGGTCATCTCCCGGCCGGCCATGAAGAAGTGCTCGGCGGTGCGGGCAACCTCTTGAGGTAAAACCCGATGGCCAGCACCAGGAAAAAATAGATCCCGATGATCAGTATGTCGATCGTGCTGAGGGACAGGAGTCGCGCCGTCGCACTCTGGAGCACGACTGGATAGACCGCGAAGTGGTCGGTCATGCGTCGGGGTGAGGGTCAGAAACCGGGGTCAGGTCCGGAAAATTGAGTTTCCAAACCTGACCCCCCGTTTTTTACGAGGTTTTCTTGCCCTTCACGGACGCATCGAGCTCCTGCTGGGCCTCCCAGACCTGGCGCAGCGTGCTCTTGGCCAGGTAGTCGGCGTCCTGGAACTGGCCGTTATCGAGTTGCGTCGTAATCTTGGCCAGCTTCTCCTCGGCGTCCTTGCACACCTCGAGGATGGTCTGTTTCTTGGCCGCCGGAAGCTTGGCGCCGCCCGTATCGAGCGCGTCTTTCAAAGCCTTGGAGCGTTTCTCGAGCGTCGTCTGGTTGTTCTTGATTTCGGCGATCTTGGCGTCTTTCCTGTCCTTGGCCAGCTCCCGTGCCCTTTCGTAACGTGTTCTTGGCCTTCAGCAGGACCCGGGTCGCATCCCCCCACTTCTCTTTGGCGATGTAACCCTGGGCTTCGCCGAAAGCCTGTTCGGCGGCTCTCCAGTCTTCAGGCGCGAACTGGTCGGCGTACTCGGCTTTTGCGGCCTGCTGGGCCTTCTCGGTTCTTTCGATCTGCTCGGTGGGTTTTCCGGAGCAGCCGTACATGCACAGCACGAGCACCGGGATAAGCAAGAGTAAAAGACGTGAATACTTCATATCGACCTCCGCGGGTCCCGGCGAGTGCACACATCTCTGCCTCGAGCTCTCGCCCCGGGAACATAGAGCGTTCTCGGGACTGTGACGTGCCGAGCCGGGAACGCCTGGAATAAACCGACGAAAAACCAGCAATCTTTACCCCGGGTGCCCGCGGTCCTTCCCTGAATTGCGCTTCTCTCAAATTGTCGGGTTGGACCCCGAAGTCCGGAGTCAGCTTAGTTATATATCAGTCCGGCTCGGGTTAGCGAAAGAAAATATTCGACTTCAAGGGACGGACCAGCTCGACGGCTCGGTCGCCGAGGTCAGGATTGCGTTGAAGAGCAGCTTGAATGTTCCAAAGGTCTGCGCCCGGTGCTGTACCCTCAGCGGGATCAGCACCATTCGGCCCTTGCCCAGCCGTACCTCCGCAAGCGCGACCTTGTTGCTGAGGTGGGCCTCGCCCTGCAGCCACCCGCTCTTAAGCAGCCTATTGTTCGGGTAGCGCACCACAATCGCGCTCTGCATCGTCGAGAAGGAGGGGACGGGCTCAAGGACGAGCGATTCGGCGAAGTAGGCGCTGGCCTCGTCCTTCATCCCGTAGGCGATCGGGTGGCTCGTGTCGACCATCACCCGCAGGATCGATCCGGGGCAGAAAAACTCCTCCCGCCGCACTCCCCGCAACGCATCACGGAACGGTGCGCCGTAACTATCCACGGGAAGCATGCGAACTCCGGCCGAGGGTGATCAGGGTTCCCCCTCGTTCGACAAAAGCGCGCAGCGCGCCGGTCCCGCTGCTGTCGATGCCGCCGCTGTATTCGGGGGGCATCGAGGGAGCCGAAACCCCGTTCAGGATCTGGTCGGGGTTCATGTCCGGGAAGATGATGGCGTCGAAGCCGGAGAGGTCCCCCTTGCGGACGTCCTCGGGGTGAATGGTGGTGTAGGGAAACTCGTTCTGCTCGAGCAGCCACCGGGTCCACCCTTCGTCGGTGCTGCCGCCCCACGGCTGGTAGAGGGCTGTGCGAGGAGCGCGTATCCGAAAGGAAC
This sequence comes from uncultured Acidobacteriota bacterium, assembly GCA_963773605.1. Classification (GTDB taxonomy): domain Bacteria; phylum Acidobacteriota; class UBA6911; order UBA6911; family UBA6911; genus CAVZBT01. The sequence continues at coordinate 384,551 of CAVZBT010000006.1, read as the reverse complement.
GCGAAGCCGGGGGCCTCGAGGTCGCGCGGGCGTCCAGCCCGAGTTCCCGGGCGATGCCCGGCATCGCCGCCGCGAGTTCCCTGCCGCCGCGAACCCATATCGCGCCCGGCGCGAATTCCGTCTCCGCCGCGACCTCCCTGTCCGTCAGCCACGAGATGTCGAACCCCGCCTTCAACAGGCGATTAACGGCGACCAGGCTGTTATTGGCCTCGTGCCCGATCAGGTACGCTTCACCGCTCCCGACTAGCCGGCCCGGCAAACGTTCGGCCGCATCCACCCTCTTCAGCGCCGCCGGGAATGGTTTGGCCACGAAGACCGTTTCCACGCCCATCTGCATGCCCAGCGACCAGCCGGCCGCGTCGTACGGGGGCCTTGGGGGCACGCCGGGTGCCGGGGAGATTTTCGGATAGGACTGCGCCTCGAGCATGTCCTTGGCATAAGCCCGGAACGGCTGAGCCATCAGGATCACATGGGTCCCGGCAGGATAGCGCCTGTCGCCGGCCGTAAACGGCTGTTCCGCCCGATGGATTTCAATTCCCCCGTAAGCGAGCGTCTGAAGCAGCTTGGTCACCGTCGGGCGATCCGGCTGATCGGGCGGGATAATGACGGCATACGGGTCGCCCGCCCTGCCCGCCTCGATCTGTCGCCTGCCCACGGTGTAGAGGCCTTCGAGCAGCGGTACGCGCAGCCGTGCGGCTGTTTCGAGCAGGCCGAAGGTCGCGATCAACTCGTAGTCGACGATGTTGCGCAGGGTCCAGCGGCCCCCGAGCCAGGGACGCGGGTATCCGGCGCGGGACTGCACGTCGGTGGGCGGAGGCAGCACGCCCCCTTCGTCCGCCCGGGAACGCTGTCGCTCCTCGGGCGCTTCCGCCGCGCGCGGACGTTCCGGGTCCGCCCTCTGCTGCTCGACGGGGGTGGCCAGGCGGGCCGAAGCAACCTCGGTGAGCAACCCGAGCATGTTGTGCCACCAACCGGTCCACGCCATGGCCCCTTCCCACCAGTACGTGTACATGTCGCCGTGAATGACCCCTTGCTTGTCCGCTTTCTCGAGTGCCGCGGCCTGCGCGAAGCCGAGCAGGCCGACATTGCGGTAGATCAGCGGGTCGACGTTCGGGTTGATCGGGTCCGTCGCGGGCATCACAAAAATGCGGGGCCCGGCCGACCCCATCTGGTGCTCGTCGAGCCACACCGCGGGCAGCCACTCCTGGTACAGGATCTTCCCGATCAGGCGCGTTTCCACCTGGGTGAACATGTAGGCGTCGCGATTGTTGTCGTGACCGACGTACGGGTGATAGAGCCACGGCAATGGGGCGTTCTCATGGGCTGTACCGAGATTGCGGTTGTACCAGTCCGTCACCAGGATCTGGCCGTCCGGGTTGAGGCTCGGAACCAGCAGCAAGACGACATCGTTCAGGATCGCCCGAATCTCCGGGGAATCTTCGGTCGCCAGCCGGTGAACGGCTTCGAGGGACATCTGGGCCGCGCCCACCTCCGTTGCGTGGATGCTGCAGGTGACCAGGACGAAAATCTTCGCCTGCTCAATCAGCCGCCGGGCCTCGTCTTCCGCCCGGATTGTCCGGGGGTCGAACAGCCTCCGGTTGATCGCCTTGAGCGTTTCTATGTTGGCCAGGTTCGACGGCGACGAAATGACGACGAGCGCAAACGGGTTCCCGTTCGTGCTTTTGCCGACTTCCTGGAAGACGACGCGGTCGGACTCGCTCCCCACGAGCTTCATGTATTCGACGATCCTGTCCCACCGGGCGAGTTTTTTCTCCGCTCCGACGCGGAAGCCGAGAAACTCCTCCGGCGAGCGCACCCCCTGGCCGAAACCGGAAGCGGCTGCCAGTACCACGACAAGGAGTGCTGCGAGGCGTCGGTGCACGTGAAATCCTCCGATGGATCAATGCTTCACGGAATCCATTGTAGCGGGAGCCGTCAGCCGGCGCAGCCGATTCTGACGCAGAGTCGCGTCCACAACGAGGCACGAGAGGATGACGCAGCCGCCGGCAACCGTGCCCACGCCGGGGACTTCGCCGGTCCCCGCCATTACCCAGACCGGGTTCAAAATCGGTTCGATGAACGCAAGCAGCGTAGCCCTCAGCGCAGCCACGTGCCGCAGCCCGGCGGAGAACATCACGTAGGGAACGGCGATCTGCAGGGCGCCGAGAAAGGCGAGGATCAGCCACTGCCGTCCGCCGAGGGCGGGCAGCCCCCAGACCATCCAGGGGAAGCAGACCGCCACGCAGAGGACGTTGCCCACGACGACCGCAGACACCGCCGCCGAACGCGTTTCCTGTTTCCCGTGGTGCCTCAGCCCGATGATGAGGCAGGCCATCGTGAAACCGGTGAGGATCGCGAAGATGTTTCCGAGCAATCCGGCAAACGTCAGCTTGTCCAGGAAGAAGAACACCAGTCCCGCGACGCACCCTGCCGCGACCAGGTAGTCCCGCCGCCCGGGCCGCTCGCGCAGCACCGGTATGGACAGCGCGATCACCCAGACGGGGGAGGTGTACTGGAGCAGGATCGCGTTGGCGGCCGTGGTGAGGCGGGTTGCGGAGACGAACAGGACAAGTGTCGCGGCGTAGGCAGCCGATGTGGCCAGCAGCGCGGGTTTCCGCAACGCGGCCGGCGCGGTGTGACGCAGGCCGCCCAGCGCAATCAGGACCGGAATGGCGAAAAACGAGCGCCACCCCGCCGTGACCAGCGGATGCACGTCGAGGGACTTGATCCCCAGGCCTCCGCTGCTCCACAGCACGGCGGCAGTCACGATCAGCAATGGCCCCGTCCAGCGCTTATCAGTCATTTACGGTGGGTTGAGCCTTTGAGCCCTCGCGGCTGTCGGGGAACGAGCGCCGATCTCTCCTTGCCTGGATCTGGGCACGGTACGAGCGCGCCTGGGCGCGATTGGATGAGGTAATCACCCGCCTGGCATTGCGGGTCCCGCTACCAGAGTTTGTAGAACTCCCGCTCGGTCAGGATGCCGTCGCGATCGCGGTCCAGCCGCTTGAAGGCGTCGTCGGTATCCTGCCACTCGCTGCGCGTGATGATGTGGTCTTTGTTGACGTCCATGTTCGCGAACACTTCGTTCCACGACCGCGCGTTGGGCGAGCGATACTCCTCGCGGGTGATCAGGCCGTCCCGGTCGGCGTCGATATGCGCAAAGGCGCGTTTCGTCCCTTGCCACTCCGTCGCCGAGATCGTCCCGTCATGGTCCGCGTCGAGCTTTGCGAAGCGCTCGTCGACGGACGGGTCGACGGGATAAGTGCCGCGCTCCTGGCCCTCTTTCCCGGCCGCCTCGTCGCGGGACAGCATGCCGTCCTTGTTCTCGTCGTTGTTCGCGAAATACCGGTTCCATTCGTCGCGCGTGATGAACCCGTCGCGGTCCGTGTCGATGCGCCGGACCAGGTCGGTCGGATTCAGGTCCGGCTCGAGTTTCTGCTGGGCTAATCCGAACGATGCGGAAACGGCCAAGCCGATCCCGATAAGCATGGCTGTGAACTTCATGTGGCCTCCGAATCGCCAAATTCTACCGCAAATTGGGGGAGCGTGCCGCGAAGATTTGCGGGGCTAGTCCGGGTGCTCCAACGCTAATTGCTTCTGTCCACGCGGTCTCCGGGCGAAAAAACTTCGGGGGCATCCGGTTGCATCGCAGGGAGCGCTGGGGCGGGATGCGTTGGACCTGCAGCGGCCCTCCGCAACGCCGGAGGGCCGGACTGTCCCGGGTTCGGGCAAGAGCCCCGCCGGGCAGCTCCAGAGTACTATCGATGCGCCGTGCGATCTCTCGCACGACGGGCCTCGCAGGCCCGGTGAACGCGGCGTTCTTCGATGTCGCCTTCCTGCGGGAGGTGGACCGGAGTGCGTGGGGGTCCCAGCCGCCCAGGGCGCCCGGTTTCGCGGCTCGAAAAAGTGTGATTCCACCGGCAGCGCGTGTGTTGTAGAGTGAACTCGGAACTGGAGGACGGCACATTGGACACTACACCCGGGAGCCCTTCGGCCGCGTCGCGGCAAGAAACCCAATCCGTCGGTCTGATTCGTGAAGCGGCAACGGGGGATGCTGCCGCCCTGACCCGGCTGTACGACACGACAGGCGCGGCCGTTTTCGGGTTCATCCTGAATCTGCTCTCGACCCGTGATGCCGCGGAGGAGGTGCTGCTCGACACCTACACGGACGCGTGGCGCCAGGCTCCCTCGGTGGATCCGGTACGCAGCGGCGCGCAGGACTGGCTCAAGACCCTTACGCGCGCCCGGGTGATCAAGAAGCTGCACTCCGGCTATGCCGGTGTGAGCCCGGTAAGTGAGGACAGCGCCGACCCGGCGCCGGTACCTCCGCCGGAATACCTCAAAGATCTGCTGCTCGCCCGGCTCGCCCGCGAGCCCCAGAACCCCGCTCCGACTCCTCCGCCGGCGGCCGCCCGTCCGACAGGCCTCGCCGCCACCGCCGCGGCGGACCCGGTGCGCACCTGGCGGCCGTGGATCCTGGCGGCTGCCCTGGCGGCGGCGGCCATCCTGATGTTCTATAACTGGCGCACCGCGGAGCGGGCGATGGACGAACAGTCCAGACAGGTGGCGGACACGCTGCGCGCAACCGAGCAGATGCGGGAGAAGCTCAAGGCCCAGACGGCCCGGACCGACGAGCTCGATCGGGTGGATGCCGTGCTGCGCAGCCCGGGAACCCGTATCCTTGCGGTGGAGAGCCTGCCGGCCGCGCCGCACGTGGCCCTGTCGATGTTCTGGGACGTCCAGGCGGGCCAATGCATCCTCCTGGGCATGCTCCCCGTGCCGCAGGCCGGCAAACAATATCAGCTCTGGCTCGCGACGCCCTCCGCCAAAACGAGCCTGGCACTGCTCGAGCTGGATCCGGCAGGGCGCGTCTTCATGAAGGTCCCGTTTCCCGCAGGTGGCCCTAAACCCACAAGCCTTCAGATCACGCTGGAACCCCGGGGCGGCTCGCCGCAGCCGTCGACCGACGTTTATGCGGCCGGCAAAATCGGCTGATGGCTAGGCGCGATTCAGCTGCCAGATCGTGTAGTTGAGCACCGCTGCAAAAGAGACCCACAACAGATAAGGGACAAACAGGATCCCCGCCAGGGCCGAGGCGCGCCAGAATGCGACGGTCGCGAGGAGGATCGCGGTCCAAAGCGCTACGATTTCGGCAAATGCCGGCCCAGGCGAACGAGTGCCGAAAAATATCAGAGACCACAGCACATTCAGGCCGAGCTGGATGAAAAACAGCCACAAGGCCCAACGCAGGCCCGGCGCGCCACTCTTCCAGACCAGCCACGCAGCCAGCCCCCATGCACAGGTACAGGAATGACCACACCGGACCGAAGATCCAGCTGGGCGGGCTCCACCCGGGTTTTCGCAGGGTCGGATACCAGGAGCCCACCGATGTGGACGTGGCCAGCGACCCCAGCCCCGCGGCCGCGAAGCAGATGAGGATGAACAACACCAGCATGGCCCAGCGGCCCATCACGCTCGCCATACGGATTCCTCCAATGGTTATAGGAATTTTGCTCCAGCCGGGAGGGATATGCCAGCGCCATCCAAAGCGCCCTTGACTCTCGAGGGGCCTTTCCGGAAGATGGCGACAGAGTCTAGCCCAATCCCGCGGAGGTACGTATGGAATCGGATTCCCGTCTGTCGCGTCGCTCGGCCATGAAAATCACCCTTGCTGGAATCGGGGGCGCCGCCTGCGGCGCAAACGCGCAGGACGGCGCCGCCGCCGCGCCACCGGTCGCAAGAGCGCGCTACCACCAGGCCGTGGCCCGCTGGTGCTATCGGGACATGTCCGTGGAAGACCTCGCCCGGGCCGCCGCAGGGATGGGGATCAAAGGGATGGACTTGGTCGACGCCCCGGACTGGCCGGCGCTGCAGCAGCACGGGCTTGTCTGCTCCATGGCGGCCGGGGGCGGGACGATTGCGGACGGGCTGAACCGAAGAGAAAACCACGACAGGCTGGAAGCCGAGTTCCGGCAGAACATCCCCTGCGCCGCCGCCGCCGGCATGCCGAACGTGATCACGTTCTCCGGCAACCGCACAGGCCTATCCGATCAGGAAGGGCTGGAGAACTGCGTCGTCGGGCTGAATCGGATCAAGGGCATCGCCGAGCAGCACGCGGTCACGGTCTGCCTGGAACTGCTGAACAGCAAGGTCGACCACAAGGACTACCAGTGCGACCACTCCGCGTGGGGTGTCGAGGTGGTCAGAAAGGTCAATTCGCCCCGCGTCAAGCTGCTGTACGACATCTATCACATGCAGATCATGGAAGGGGACGTCATCCGCACGATCCGGGACAACATCCGCTGGATCGGTCACTTTCACACGGGCGGCGTGCCGGGGCGGAACGAGATCGACGACACCCAGGAACTGAACTGGCCGGCGATCATGCGCGCCATTGCGGAGACCGGTTTCGCCGGGTTCGTGGCGCACGAGTTCGTCCCCACGCGCGACCCGCTGACCTCGCTGTCGCAGGCGGTCCGGACCTGCACCGTGTAGATCCCGCAGGGCGGCGGTTCGACGCTGGCCGAAATCCGGACCGAACTCCCCGGCTGGCACCCAGGGGCCGCCCGGCGGGACGCCACTGCCGAAGCCCTGCCGCGCTCCGAAACCCCTGAAGGCTGATGGCCGTTACGAATTTTGATTTCGGAATCCCCTCGCGATCTCTCCCCCAAATCCCAATCGGCTGGCATTTGCCCGCGGTTTGTGAATGGCTTGACACTTGTTCGCTTGGGGTGTAAACACATAGCTGTCAAGTGCCGAAATCCATGAAATTACTCCGGAGGTCGATACTATGACCACCACAGAAGGCACGATTCTCAGTCATAGACGACGATTCGGACTTCCGGGCCTCGGTGACGGTGGTGCTGGAGGCTCAGGGATACCGGGTGCTTGGCGCCGCAAGCGCCCAGGAAGGGCTGGCGAAGATCGCCGCTGAGCAGCCCGACCTCCTCATCCTGGACATCATGATGGAACACGACTCGGCGGGGTACGAAGTCAATCAGGCGGTGAAGTTCCGGGAGGAGTATCAGCTCGCGCACGACATACCCATAATGATGGTTTCCTCCATACCGCTTGACCCTGCAACTCGCTTCGACCGGGCCGCCGAAGTGGGAATGATCACTCCGGATTGCTACATGACGAAGCCGCTCAATTTCACGGACTTTGTCGCACAGGTGCGCAACCTGCTGGAACAACGCAACCGGCAGGCTGCCGCCGAGGCTGGAACGTCCGCATCCTGAAATCGTCGGGCTTCGGAGAACTGGTTGGGATTCCCGACGCCGCACTCCCAGCCCGGCGCCCGGATCCTCGACCCGCATGGCTCCGCACCGACCTGCCCGGGTGCGGGAAAGGGCGTATGTCCGCCCGGGGATGTGCGGGACATCTGAAATGACCAATCCTGCGCTGGAAAAGCCGGTAATCGTCATCGACGACGACGAGATCATGCGGCTCTCGTGCGAGCAGATCCTGCGTAAATCCGGCTACACGGTCGAGACCTTCGGCAACGGTCACGACGGCATCCGCCGCCTCCGCGAACTGCGGCCGCCGCTGCTGATCGTCGACATCAAGATGCCCGAGCTGGACGGGTTCGAGGTCATCGAGATCGTCCGCCAGATCGACCCCGACCTGGTCATCGTCGTCATCACCGGGCTATGCGACCATCGAGACGGCCGTCGATGCGATGAAGGCCGGCGCCTACGATTTCCTGCCGAAGCCGTTCACGCCGAGCGAGCTCCGCCTGATCATCGACCGCGGCTTCGAGCGCTGGCGCCTCACGAAGGAGGCGCAGCGGCTGCGCCACGAAAAGGAGGAGGTCGAGCACAAGTTCGCCGCGCTCGTCTCGCACCAGCTCAAGTCGCCCCTCGTTGCGGTCAAGCAATACCTGGACGTCCTGTTGTTCTCGATGAAAGACCAGCTCCCGGAAAAGGCCGTGGAGTGGATATCGCGGTCGCAGCTGCGGCTCGACGGAAATGCTGACCATCATCCAGGACTGGCTGGCGCTCGGCAAGATCGAACGGGGCGCCCTGTGCGACCGGACTGCCGTCGACCGATCTGGCCGAGGCCGTGAACGCGGTCATTCGGGAGAACCAGCAGATGCTCGGCCGCCGCCGACATTGCCTTCGAGACGGCGCTTGCCCCGGACATGCCGCTGGTGGCGGGGGACGCCGTCAGCATCACGATGCTGGTCACGAACCTGGTGAGCAACGCGATCAAGTACAACCGGCCCGGGGGGACAGTGGCGGTCCGAGGCCGGCGCGAGGGGGACAACGTCCTGCTCGAGGTGAGGGACACCGGGATCGGCATCCCGGAGAGCGCGCTCCCGCGCCTGTTCGAGGAGTTTTACCGGGTCAAGAACGAGGCGACCCAGGACATACCGGGCACCGGGCTGGGACTCCTGATCTGCAAGAGGATCGCCGACGAACTCGGCGGATCGATCGAGGTGGCCAGCAGGGAAGGTGAGTTCACGACCTTCCTGGTCCGGCTACCTGCCGCGGCGGGGCGACCGCAAACGCCCGACGGACGGGATTTCGATGACCAGAAAAGGTGACATGAGATGAGTGATTCGAAGACGGTCCTGATCATCGATGACGACCGCGACTACGTCACCGCCATCGTCGCCTTGCTCGAATCCGCCGGCTATCGGGCCCTCAGCGCAAGCAACGGGCGCGACGGCATGCAGGAAGCCAAGGTGCACCAGCCGGACCTGGTCCTGCTCGACGTCATGATGACCGAGAGAACCGAGGGGTTCTTCACGCTGCAGGAGTTCCGCACGATTCCGGAACTGAGCGAAACCCCCGTCATGGTGATCTCGTCCATCTACACCGATCAGCCGATCTTCCGAGTCAGCCCGGAAGCGGGATGGCTTCCGGCCGACGTCTTCCTGCCGAAGCCGGTCGACCCGGCGCGCCTGCTGGAGGAGGTGCGGCGCCTGACCGGCGAGGAGTACCGGAGATCCAGGAACGAGGCGGCTGCCGCCAGGAGAATCCGGTGAAGATGGCGACGTTTCCCACGGGGGACCTCGATCACTTTGTCGCGGTGCCGCCGGCCTTCGGCGCACTGTACGCTGCGGTCAAGAGGGGCACCCGCTGCTCGGCTGGCGTTATCCGCACGTCGTAGCGACACCGCTGTGACGGGTCCCGGGGCGGGCTGGAAGCCCGGCTGCCCCGGCTCCGGTTGTGTGAACCGATGATCAGCCACATTCGCGACCTATCCCTCCGCGCCAAAATCACCCTGAGCTTTGTCCTGATCGTCCTGGGCGGGACGTTCATCTCCACCTCCATCGGGTCCCGCATCATCGCCAATGCGATGCGCAGGGAGGCGCTGAAACAGGCGAGCCGCGGTCTCGAGACCGCAGGGTCCGTGTACGCGGCACGCCTCGACGCGCTGCGGAAATCAATCTCCGCGGCGGCGGCGCAGGATCGACTCGCCGGCGCCCTCTCGGGCGGCGATGCGGGGGGAATCCGGCAGGCGCTTTCGGGAGTATCGAAGGAGAACGATCTCGATTTCCTGGCGGTTTTCCTGGCCAGCACAAATCTGGTGATCCGCGCCTCCGATGCCACGGCCGCGCCGAATGGCACCCTGTCCCCTCCGTCCGTCCTGCACCCGTTCGAAGGGGGAAAGGATTTCGCGGGCACGGAGGTGTTGGACCTCGGGACTCTCCGCAGAGAAAACCCCGCCCTGCTCGACAGGGTGGCGGCCACGGGCGATGGTGCCGGGCTGGTCCTTATGGCGGCCGCCCCCGTGAGATCGAGACACACCTCCGGCCCATCGGCCGTTCTTTATGGGGGGATTCTGCTTAACGGCAATCACCAGCTGATCGATCAAATGGTGCGTCTCATCTATGGCCGCGACGAGGCATCGGGCAGGGATACCGGCACCGTGTCGATTTTCCTCCGCGACGCACGCATCTCGACCAACATCGCGAATGGCTCTGCCCATCGCTCCGTGGGGACCCTCGTATCGCAGGAAGTTTCCCGCGCCGTCCTTTCCGAAGGGGGGCGATGGTTCGGACGGGTGCCGGAACCGGACGGCTGGCACATGGCCGCCTACCAGCCGGTGCGCGACCACTCCGGCGGGATCGTCGGCATTCTGGGCGTCGGATTGCCCGAGGCCCCGTTCCTCGCGGTGCGCACCGACATGATGCTCACATTCCTGATCGTGGCGGTGGCCGGCGTGCTCGTCGTCCTCGGTCTGACTTACCTCATCACACGGAGCATGATCTACCCGCTCGAAGAGATGGTTGTCGCCAGCAATCGGATCGCCGCTGGCGATCTCGATCACCGCGTCAATGTCCGATCCCGGGACGAGATCGGACTGCTCGCCGGCTCCTTCAACAAGATGCTGGCAAGCATCAAAACCATGAAGCTCGAGCTCGAAGAGTCGGGCCGCACCCTGGAGGAGAAAGTCCGTACCCGTACGGAAGAACTTGTGACCGTGCGTACCCAGATGGTGCAGTCCGAGAAACTTGCGTCTATCGGCGGCTGGCGGCGGGGGTCGCCCACGAGATCAATAATCCTCTCGGCGGGATTCTGTCGTTCAGCATGCTTGCGCTGGAGGACTGCCCGCCGGACCACCCGATGCGGCAGAACCTGGATCTCATCGTCAAGCAGACACTGCGTTGCCGCGAGACGGTCAAGGGTCTGCTGGATTTCGCCCGGCAGTCGAGCACCCCCGCCAGTGCGATCGAGGTGAGCTCGGTCGTCGACAAGACACTGTCGCTGCTGGAGAATCAGTCCATCTTCCACGACATACGCATCGTCAAGGCGCTCCAGCCCTCGCTGCCGAACGTGCTGATCGATGCCGGGCAGCTGCAGCAGGTCGTGGTCAACATCGTCCTGAACGCAGTCGACGCCATGGAGGAAAGCGGCGTCCTCACGGTCGAAACCCTGAAGGCCGGGTCGACTGAAGAAGTGCTCCTGCGCATCAGCGACACCGGGAAGGGCATTCCGGATGACGTGCTTCCGTTCATATTCGAGCCCTTCTTCACGACCAAGAAAGTCGGACGGGGTACCGGACTGGGCCTGTCCATCGTGCACGGGATCGTCACCCGCGCCGGGGGGAAGATCGATGTGACGACATCGCCCAAGGGTACAGTGTTCACCGTGCGGGTCCCGCTCGCCAACGAAGAGAAGGGCGCCGAACAGGCTCTGCCGTTCCAACCGCATAAGAAGTAGAGCTCATGCCTCGAGTCTGCGAATCTTCGGGGTGAGCTCTGCAAGCCACCCCCCTCTGCGGGTGGCAGCGACTCCGTTTCCCACTTGCCACTTTAAAACCTGCGACAAGACCGTTATTCTCTGTGACTTAATGAATTCAGGTATTGGTATGGAGGCTTGCTGAGATGCCCGCGTATGAGCCGCACGCCATTGAGCTGAAATGGCAGCAATTCTGGGAACGGAACAAGACCTTTCGCGCACTGGACGACAGCAGCCTGCCGAAGCTCTACGTTCTGGACATGTTCCCATACCCGTCCGGCGAAGGGCTGCACGTCGGCCACCCCGAAGGGTACACGGCCACCGACATGTACTGCCGGTTTCAGCGGATGCGCGGCTACAACGTGCTGCACCCCATGGGCTATGACGCCTTCGGTCTGCCCGCCGAGCAGTACGCGATCCAGACCGGGACTCACCCGCGGACAACCACCGAGCGGAACATCTCGAACATTCGACGCCAGATAAAGCAGCTCGGCTTCAGCTACGACTGGGACCGCGAGCTGGCGACGACCGACATCGACTACATGCGGTGGACGCAGTGGATTTTCCTGGTGCTGTTCGACACCTGGTACGACCCGGAGTTTGAGTGGGTGGCGGCCGGACGGCAAGCCGCGTCGCGGGAAAGGCCGGCCCGTCGCCGAGCTGCCGATCCCCGAGGCGGTCGCAGGCGCGGGAGACGCGGCGGTCCGCCGTTACCGGGATTCCTTCCGGCTGGCATACCAGGCGGAGTCACCCGTCAACTGGTGCCCTGCGCTCGGCACCGTCCTGGCCGACGAAGAGGTGATCAACGGGCGTTCCGAACGCGGTGACCACCCCGTGCAGCGCATCCCGCTGCGCCAGTGGATGCTGCGCATCACCGCCTATGCCGACCGTCTCGTGGAGGATCTCGACCAGCTGACCTGGCCGGACCCGATCAAGGAAATGCAGCGTAACTGGGTGGGCCGCAGCGAAGGGGCCGAGGTCGATTTCTTCGCCGGGCCCGGCGGTCGCGAGTACGAGGCGTGGAGTGCGGCGCGAGCCGCGAAAGGTTTCCCCGAGCACGCCGGCACCGATGCGATCCGCATCTACACTACCCGCCCGGACACGCTCTTCGGCGCCACCTACATGGTGCTCGCGCCCGAGCATCCGCTGGTCGACCGGATCGACCACTGCCGGGCACCGGGAGGAAGTCGACGCCTACAGGACGCCGGGTCGCGTCCATGAGCGAGGAAGACCGCATCGCCGGCCGGGGCGAAAAAAGCGGCGTCTTCACCGGCGGGTTTGCCGTAAACCCGGTCACCGAACGAGCAGGTTCCCGTCTGGATCGCCGATTACGTCCTGATCAGCTACGGGACCGGTGCGATCATGGCCGTACCCGGGCACGATCAGCGCGACTTCGAATTTGCCCTGAAGTTCGGACTGCCCGATCCGGGCGGTCGTCATGCCCCCGAAAGCCTGGCTCGAATCGCGCCAAGCCTCCGCCGCGGACTTCGGGCGGCGAGTCGGCGCACTGCCGGATGCCTTCGTCGAGGACGGCATCGGGATGCAGTCTTCCGAACCCGCACAGGTCTCGCTCGACGGGCTGCCGACGCCGGAGGCCAAGAAACGGATCACGGGGTGGCTGGTCGAGCGCCGGCCTCGGCCGCGGCGCGGTGAAATACAAGCTGCGCGACTGGCTCTTCAGCCGGCAGCGCTACTGGGGCGAGCCGATCCCCATCCTGCACGAACTGGATGCCGCGGGGAAGCCCTACCGGCCTCACGAGCGCCGTCGCCGAAGCCGACCTGCCGGTGCTGCTCCCCGAAATGGAGGATTTCAAGCCGACCGGCCGGCCGGGCGGCCCGCTGGAAAAGGCGACCGATTGGATCCGCGTCCGCCGGAACGGCCGCGAGTATCTGCGCGAGACCAACACGATGCCCCAATGGGCGGGGTCGTGCTGGTACTACCTCCGGTTCTGCGACCCCCGCAATCCCGATGCTGCGTGGGACCCGGCCAAAGAGCGCTACTGGATGCCGGTCGACCTTTATGTCGGCGGCGCCGAGCACGCCGTGCTGCACCTGCTGTATGCCCGCTTCTGGCACAAAGTGCTGTTCGACCGCGGCCACGTGTCGTACGGCCGAGCCGTTTCAGCGCCTCATCAACCAGGGGATGATCCTCTCGATCACCTACCGCACCGCCGAAGGGCGCGTCGTGCCCTATACGAAGATCGACTTTGCCGACGGCAAGGCGCTCCATGCCGACAGCGACGAGGAACTCGAGGGCGTCACGGAGAAAATGTCCAAGTCGCGCGGCAACGTGATCCCCGTCGACGTCCCGCTGAAGCAGTACGGGGCCGACACGACCCGGCTCTACGAGATGTTCATGGGCCCGCTCGAGGTGACGAAGCCCTGGAGCATGCAGGGTGTCGAGGGGATCAGCCGTTTCCTCAACCGGGCCTGGCGGCTGGTCATCGACGAAGAATCCGACACGATGAGGTTGAGCCCGCGCGTCATCGAAGATCCGGCCGACGGAAGAGCAACTCCGCGTTCTGCACAAGACCATCCGGACCGTTACCGAAGACCTCGAGGCCCTGCGGTTCAACACCGCCATCAGCCGGCTGATGGAGTTCGTCAACTACTTCACCTCCCAGAAGACCCGGCCGCGTTCCTGCATCGAGCCCCTCGTCCTGATGCTCGCTCCCCTGGCTCCCCACATCGGCGAGGAACTGTGGCAGGCTCTGGGCCACGCCGAGTCGCTGGCACAGGCCCCGTGGCCCGTATTCGACGAGCGCTACACGCGGGAGGATACGATCGAGGTTCCGGTCCAGATCAACGGGAGACTCCGCGGCCACGTAACGGTACCCGCGTCGGCCGCGAACGAGCAAATCCGGGAAGCGGCCCTGTGCGACGAGAAGATTCAGAGGTACATTGAGGGGAGCACGGTCCGGAAAGTGATCGTGGTCCCGGGTAAGCTGGTCAGTATCGTGATCAGCCCGAAATAAGGGGAGGGAATGAAAACACTTCGCAGCTTGTCCTTTACTGCGCTGATGCTGGCGGCAGCGGCGGTCGCATGTTCCCGCCGAGACGAGCCGCAGCCGGCGGCCTCCGACGGCCTGAAACCCGCAGCCGCGCACGGTACGACGCAGGTCTCTCCGGCGGCCGACGGCGCCGGGCTGAAGTTCACGCCCCCCGACGGCTGGATTGAGGAAGCGCCCAAATCGGCGATGCGCAAGGCCCAGTACCGGTTGCCCAGGGTCGAGGGCGACCCGGAAGACGCCGAGCTGGTGGTGTTCTATTTCCAGGGGAGCGGCGGCGCCCCCCAGGCGAACATCGACCGTTGGATCGGGCAGTTTACCCGGCCCGACGGCAGCCCCATCGGCGATGCGGCGCGGACGACGAAACGCCAGGCCAACGGCCTCCCCTTGACCACGGTCGACGTTTCCGGCACCTACATGGCGGCGAGCGGCCCGATGCTGGCGGAGGTCCAGCAGAAGCCCGGTTTCCGGATGCTCGGCGCCGTGGTTGAAGCGAGCAACGGCCCCTGGTTTTTCAAACTGACGGGGCCGGCCAAGACAGTCGCGAAGTGGGAGCCGGCCTTCGACACTTTCCTCGCGAACATGAGGCAGTAGCCTCCGGGGCAAAGTGGACCACGGCGGCTCAACACGGCCCGTGGATCTTGCTCATCCTGTGGACTGGACCGACAACGCCGGCTGGACCGCATCGGGGCGGGGTCCCCGCCAGCCCAAGTCAGGCGATGATCGACGACAGAAAAAAACGGTACGGCCTGGAGAGCCTTGCCGACAGCGTGCGTTCCGGGCTGGCCGTGACCGGCCAGAAGAGGCTGCAGTGCAAGTTCCTTTACGATGAGGTCGGCTCGGCTCTCTTTGAGGTCATCGGCGCGCTGCCGGAATATGGGCTGACCAGGGCCGGGGAGCGTCTGATGCGGCGGTGCGCGGGCGAGGTGGTCGGGCGGTTGCCTCGGCCCGTGATCGTGGCCGAGCTCGGCAGCGGCAGCGGCCGGAACACCCGCTGGCTCCTGGAGGAGCTTTCCCGACATCAGCGGACCGTGTATTGTCCAATCGAAATCTCAGCCGCCGCCCTGCGCCAGTGCGAGCGCGAGATGAGCCGCATCGAGTCGGTCAGCGTCCTGGGGTATGAGCATGAATACCTCGAAGGGCTCCTGCGCGTCGCGGCCGACCGGCCCGACGGCGAGAGCCTGCTGGTGCTGTTCCTGGGGAGCACGATCGGGAACTTCGATCGCAGCGAGAGTGACGCGTTTCTCCAGCAGGTGCGTGAAACGATGAGGGACGGCGACGCGCTCCTGCTCGCAGCTGACCTGGTCAAACCCGACCGGCAGCTGTTGCTGGCGTACGACGACCCCATCGGGGTTACCGCCGCCTTCAACCTCAACCTGCTTGCGCGCATCAACCGGGAACTCGGCGCCGACTTCGACCTCTCCGCGTTCCGCCACGAGGCACGCTACAACTGCGTCGAGCGCCGGGTCGAAATGCATCTGCGCGCGCGCGTCGAGCCAGACGGTGACAATCCCCGGCGCGGGGATCAAAATCCGGCTTTCCGACAACGAGACGATCTGGACGGAGAGCTCCTACAAGTACACCCCGGCCGAAGTGATCGACATGGGGGAGCAGGCCGGATTCCGCTGCGACACCCAGTGGTTCGACTACGAATGGCCTTTCGTCCAAACTCTCTTCCGCGCCGCCTGAAAGCGGATCCGGGGGTCAGACCTTGGAATTGAGTTCTGCCGAAACCACCGGAAAACTCAATTCCCAGGACCTGACCCCGACCGCGGTTTACGGACGCGCTTCGAAGACGCGGTTGAACAGGGTTTCGGTTGCGCGCCTGAACCGCATCAACCCGGCGTCGGCGGCGACCTCGCGCAGCTGCGGTTCGGTCGCTATGGTCCCCAGCGCCGTCTGGCCGGATGCGATCGCGTTGGGCGTGCAGCACAGCACGGAAGCGCCTGCGTAGACGCGCCCGATGGGATTGAAATTCCCCTCCACCGTATCCGCCGCCATCGGCTCCACTATCATGACGCGTCCGCCCGGATTCAGCGTCTCCCGGGCGCGCCGCAAAGATCCCGTCGGGTCCCCCAGGTCGTGCAGGCAATCGAAAAACGCGACCAGGTCGTACCCGGAGCCCGGGAAGTTGGTCGCCCCGCGATATCGAATCGCACCCGGTCCGCCACTCCCGCCGAAAACGCGGCTTTGCGCGCGTGCACGATCGACGGGGCATGGTTGTCGAAGCCCCAGAACTGCGAGTTGGGAAACGCCTGGGCCATGATAATGGTCGACGCTCCGTGCCCGCACCCGACATCGGCGACCCTCGCGCCCGCCTGCAGCGTCTCCCGCAGGCCGTCCAGCGCCGGAATCCAGTTCTCGACCAGGTTGG
Source organism: uncultured Acidobacteriota bacterium (assembly GCA_963773605.1). Taxonomy (GTDB): domain Bacteria; phylum Acidobacteriota; class UBA6911; order UBA6911; family UBA6911; genus CAVZBT01. The sequence continues at coordinate 367,980 of CAVZBT010000006.1, read as the reverse complement.
CCGCGTAGCCGGGTTTGAAAAACCGCTCGGTCCCTTCGAACAGGTCCGGGTGATGCTCGCCCCAGAACATCCCCTCCCCGGTCTGGAACGCCGTGGAGATGCGGTCGCTGGCCTTGACCATGGCGGTCACCACCTGGAAGCCGCCCCCGACGAAGAATGGGCTGTGGTCGTCCGCCAGCGCGGCCGCATGTTCGGACGGAAGAGAGTACTTTCCGGTCGGCCGGGTCGTACTCGATGTACCCGCTCGCCGCCTGGTTGACCAGCCACTCGCGGACGTAACGCTCCGATGTGCCGGTGCGCGCAGCCAGTTCTGCCGAAGTCATCGGTGCCGAGCCGGCCATGGCCTTGTACAGCCCGAGCTTGTCGCCGATCACCACCAGCGCGGCGCTGACGGCCGCCCCGAAGTCATCGACGGCTCTTGAAAGAAACGTCTCCAGTTTTGTCTGGTTGAACGGTTGAGTGTTTGAGTTGCCACGGATTCTTCCTTTCGATATCCCTGCGTCACCCCGCGTCGCTCCGCCTGGCGGCAAAGCCACGCCGCGAATGGCTTTGGTGCCGAGGGACCGACCGGACGCGCCGTGACCGGAGCGGTGGTTGGATGTCCACCCGAGTTGATCTCATTGTAGCAATCCGGCCCGCCTGCGTCCAAGCGTCCCGGAAGCAACAAAAGGCGGCCAGCACACGAATCCCGGCGGGGATTTCGGCGTTTCCTCCGCTTGAACTCCGTGCGGATCTCGGCACGTTGCCCACGTGGATCTTGACCTGGACTGAGGACCGAGACGCAGGAACGGTGGCTGCAGCGGCAAGAACGGACGGCGAGCTGGTAGATGTCAAGTGCGGAAGTTACACTCGCGGGACGGCAAGGCCGCGTCCAGGTCCACGTCGAGGTCCCGCCCGGCCCAAAGGGGGGTGCCCGCCGTACTCCACCCCTGACCGTCGGTTTGGGCTACAATGGAGAAAAAGGGGGCCAGGCGGTATGCAACTGATCAGCTGCGACTGGGGAACCTCGATGTTCCGGCTTCGCCTTCTCCGGGGCGAATCGATGCCCTCGCTTGTCGCCGAGCGCAGCGACGCGTCGGGCGTCGCGTATTCGCGCGCGGCGCGGACAGGAGTACCGCTCGTTTCTGGCGCGCGAGATTTCGGCGTTGTTCGGCGACGCCCGCGTCCCGGCCCGATCCCGCGCCCGTGTTCCTCTCGGGCATGATCACCTCGTCGCTGGGCTGGAAGCAACCGCCCTATGCGGAGTTGCCCTTTCCCGCTTGACGGTTCCGCCGCCGTGGTCGAGCGCGACCGGCTGGAGACCTCTTACGGAGGGCACGATCTGGTGTTCGTATCGGGAGTCAGGGGGGCCGACGAGGTGATGCGCGGGAGAAGAGTGCGAGCTGGTCGGCGTCTACGCGCACCCGGAGGCGGCCCGCTTTGCGGGGTCGTCGGTGGCCATCCTCCCGGGCACGCACAGCAAGGCGCTTGAAATACGGTCGGGGCAGCTCACCGGTTTTCAGACGTTTCTGACCGGCGAACTGTTCGACGTGCTCTGCCGCCATTCCATCCTGAGGCACTCGGTCTATGGCGCCGACCCGGATGCCGAAGCCGGCCCATCCTTTGAAGAAGGGATCCAGAGGGCGGCCCGGCGCGGGCTGCTTGGCTCCCTCTTTTCGGTTCGCGCCCGACAGCTGCTGGACGGCGTCGGGGCGGCAGCCAACCACGCCTACCTGAGCGGGCTTGTGATCGGCGAGGAGTTGACTGCGCTGCTGAATTCTATCGCGCCGAGGTCCCGCTGCTCGTGTGCGGCAACGCGCGGCTCGCCAGGCTGTACCGGCGCGGCTTCCAGGCGCTCGGGGAGGGCACCCGCGCTCACGTGCTCCCGGAAGAGGTCACGCGCCTGGCCGCGGCGCTGGGGCACTGGCGGCTCTCCGTGCACTTGATCGGCCGTACGGCTTGGTGTTAACTAGCGATAGTCACCAGAGTGAGTAGCGACGCCCCCGCTCAGTCCCGATAAAGGTCGCACCTGCCCTGCCCAGGAGCCCAGGGGGCACTCGCGCTCACTCTTGCGGCGAGGCCGTGCCGGCCCCGCCGACTTTCGCGGGTACGGGATGATCCCCAGAAGAGAACTGACGGAGTTGCTGCAGAATCGCCTCAGGGAGTTGTTGCCGCACGAGAAGGTCGAGGAACTCATCTCCGCCATCGTGGAACTCGAAGAGGGGTGGGAGGAGTTCGACTTGACTCACCGGGATATGGGGTACAGCGTCTCCGCCGTATGCCCGGATATCTGCTGGCTCGCCGAGCAGGTGGACCGGGGTGCATCCTTCAAGCTGTACCGGAAGAAAAAGCCTTAGCCCGGCACGCCGATCCATGAGGTCGGCCTCGGATCGGCGTCGCGCAGCGCAACCCGGTCCGGCGCTCCCTGCTCCCGCCGACATTCGCTCAGGCGCGCTTGCGCCTGTCGACCTCGCGTATTTTCAGGACGAGCAGGACGATCATCCCCATGATGATCACCACCGACACCGCCAGTCCCTTGCGCCGGTACTTGAGCTCACCGAGCGCGTTCCAGCCGCTTGCCTCCGAAGCCGCGGCGATCTTGTCCCCGTCAGCCAGCACCTTGGTGAGCGCCGCGGGATCGAAGCGGTGGACTTCCACCCGCGCCCGTACCAGGTGATCGCGACCTTCAGCCAGGTCGTACAACGGCCGGCTGACCTCCATCCCGGCCCGTTCCGCCCGCTTGAGCACCTCTTCCGCCGAGATCAGGCGGTTCCGCAGCCGGACTATCCCTTCCTTCATGTCGACGGCGCCCTTGTATCCGGTCGTCCCGCTCTCGTGGCACGTGGCACAGGTGGCCGGCTCCTGTCCCCCGAGCATGTCGTCGGAGGTGGCGGCGACGGCATGGTGCTCGTGGCAGGTCGAGCAGGCGAGCAGCTGCTGTTCGGCGAACGCCTTCTTGTGCGGGCTGACGCCGAACAGGTCCCACTGGCTGACGTGGCACTGGCCGCAGACGTTGGCCACCGTGTCGACCCCGGGCGGCGCCGCCCCGTGGTTGCCGTGGCAGTCGTTGCAGGTCGGGGCCGACATGTCCCGTTTCTTGGATCAGGGCCTCGCCGTGGACGCTTTTCGTGTACTGCTCCATCTGGTTGGTTGGGATGCCGTAGCTGGACATCCGCTTCGGGTCGGCGTGGCACCGGCCGCAGGTCGCGGCCACGTTCGTGGCGTAGACGGGGCTGATCGGGTTGGCTACGGCCCGCACGCCGTGGGCGCCGTGACAGTCGGTGCAGGTCGCCACGTTCGGGTCCCCCGCCACGTACTTTTTGCCGTGGACGCTGGTGAGGTACTCCGTGTACTGGTCGACCCGCGCCTGCGGATTGTAGCGGCGCATGAATTCGGGCTTGCTGTGACACGAGGCGCAGAGCGCGGCGATCTGCCTGCGCTGCGGCCGGCCGACGAAACCCTTGGCGCGGCTCATCGAGTCCTCGGCGTCCCCCGTCTCGATCCCCAGGGTGGGATCGCCTCCGTGGCAGTCGTTGCACGACAGCCCTTTCTGAAAGTGAATGTCCTGGGTCGACAGCCGGACCGGCTCGAGCATCTCGGCATTCAGATCGCGGTGGCACCTGACGCAGGTGCTCTCGAGTCCCTTCGTACCCGGCTGAACCGCAGCAGCCCCGACCAGCAACATGAGAGCGACTTGCCACATGGAAACGGTCCTATGTGAGGTACGCGAGCGCCGAGAGCGCTACGATGTAGAGGAGAACGGCCACCCCGGCGAGGGCGAGCACGTTCACACGTCCCGGCTCGCGTCGGGGTGCCGCGATAAACGGCGTCACGACCAGGAGCAGGCCCAGCACCCCGAAAAACAGGATGCCCAGCACCTCCCCGTCCATTCCCAGGATCTTTCCGGGGATGTACTTGAGCGTCTGAAACATGAACACGAAGTACCACTCCGGCTTGATGCCGGCCGGCGCCGGGGCGAACGGGTCGGCCTTCTCCCCGAGCTCCCACGGGAAGAGCGCCGCGAGCGCCGCGAGCACCGCAATGGCCGCAAGCCAGCCGACCAGGTCGCGGAGCAGGAAGTCGGGAACGAACTTCATCCGGGTGACGGTTTTTTCGTCGATCGACGGGGGAGTGCTCATGCCGTGCTTCTGGACGAGGTAGACGTGCAGGGCGAGGATGAGCGTCGTGATCGCCGGCAGGATGGCCACGTGGAAGCCGAAGAACCGCGTCAGCGTGGCGCCCGTCACCTCGTCGCCGCCGCGCAGGAAACGGAGCAGGAACGGCCCCGGCCAGCGGCACGACGCCCGCGATGTCGGTTCCCGACCTTGGTGGCAAAGAAGGCGAGCTTGTTCCACGGCAGGAGATAGCCGCTGAACCCGAAGCCCAGAGCGCGAGAAAGAGCAGCAGGGCGCCGGAGACCCAGGTCAGTTCGCGCGGCCGGCGAAAGGCCCTCAGGAAAAGCGTGCTGAACATGTGGACGAAGGCGGCCGCAATCATCAGGTTGGCCGACCAGCTGTGCACCGAGCGGATCAGCCAGCCGAACTGCACCTCCGTCATGATGAACTGCACGCTCTCGAACGCCGCCTCGGCGCTCGGCCGGTAATACAGGAGCAGCAGGATTCCGGTGCCCACCTGCACGCAGAACAGGAACAGCGTCATGCCGCCGAAGTAGTACCAGAGGGAATGGCGGTGCCGGGGCACTTCCTTGTGCTCGATGAGTTCCTGGGCGGCGCGCCATCCGAGGCGCTCTTCCAGCCAGTCTCCCGGACGCGGTGCGCTGGCGCTCACGATCTTATCCTCGCGAAACGATGATTTCCTGCCCGCGCACGTTGACCTGGAACTGCTCGAGCGGGCGCGGCGGCGGTCCCGAGACGTTCCTGCCCGTGAGGTCGTAACGCCCGTTGTGACAGGCGCACCAGATCATCTTTTCATCGGCGCGGAACTGCACGGTGCAGTCGAGATGCGTACATGTCGCGCTGAAAGCCCGGTACTCCCCTTCTGCGGTCTGGACCAGGAGGCCGGGTTTGCTGCCGAACTTGAATATCCGCCCCTCGTTGGGTTTGAGGTCCGTCGTCTTTGCGGCGACAACCGAGGCCGCACTCGATTCCACAATCCGCGGCGGGATCATAAATCGAATGACCGGGTAGAGGATTGCACCCAAGGTCGCAACCGTACCCGTTCCAAGAAGATAGGTCAGTATCGAACGACGGCCAGGCTCGAGGTCAGGCGGAGTCATATTGGGCCCCGGATGCTACCACTATTGCATTTGTCGCTCGCCAACTGTAGGGGCAAAGTGGTCAAGGGTCAAGTGGCAAAGGGCTAGGCCGGCGATTCGGACACTAGCCTCGACGGGCGTTCCAGGGTCACACCGATCGCCTCGCAGCCCCGCGCCCGTCCATCTGCGGGTTCGCGGTATGCCCCGCGTGCCGCACAAGACCGTTTTGCGCGCGACCAATACACCCACTGTGCGCCTTTTGCCCCAATCGGGCGCCGGAACCTCAGTGGCGCGCTGCCACGAGCGAGTGGTTTCCTGCGTGGACGTACCGCCACGATTATCGGCAGCATGGTCGCGGGTGCGGTCATAAGTTTGTGCTGGGCAAATCACCCTCTTCGGCCCCGTACTTCCCCCTCGTGGAACGTCAAAGCCTAAGCCGCTGTGCAATATGACCCAGTACGACCGATTGACGAGTAATTCATCACCCCTTGTTGAATAGTGCAACACATAGACTTTGCGGCAACTTACCACCGATTTGGGCTGAACCCGTGCGAGAGGTGACAAAATTGCTTTTTATCCACCGAACTACCTATTGTTTTCGGTTTGAATAAGCCGCTGCCCAGGCGGCCACGGAGGCACGATATTATGACTATGAGGGCGAAGAGACCGACCGCGGTTCTTCTCTTTCTTTCTTTCTTCTCAATAGCTGCACTCGGTATTGCCGCGTTTATGGATGACTCGGAAAAGGTCTACAGTGCCATGGAGAAGGCGTTTTACCTCTCTCCCGAAGATGGTGTGTGGATCCGCCCGGGCGTAAACCTGGCCATTCAGAGCATCACGATTCCGGCCGACAGGAAACCGGTCGTCACGTTCAGGATCACCGACGACAAGGGCCAGGCGCTGGATCGGGCCGGTACGCTCACTCCCGGCACCGTCACGACCAGTTGGGTTTTCGCCTACATCCCGCAGAATGCCACGCAATATGTGGCTTACACGGTCCGGCCGCAGAAGACGGAGCTTCAGGCATCCAGCGATCAGAACGGCAAGTATGCGAGCCTTGGCGACGGGACCTACACGTACACTTTCGGGACTACGCTACCAGCGACCTATGACACCACCGCAACCCACACGTTGGGTGTGTACTCGGTGCGCGACCTGCGCGAGTTCGGCCTCAGCCGCTACATCACCAACGTGATGAACACTTTTGTCCCGGACGGCCGCCAGGTGACGAAGACCCGCGACGTCGTGCGCACGGCGGCGTGCAACCAGTGCCATGACCCGCTCGGGCTGCACGGGGGTTCGCGCCAGGACGTCCTGCTCTGCAACCTCTGCCACACGCCGCAGACCAAGGACCCCGACACCGGTAACACCGTCGACATGAAGGTGATGACGCACAAGATCCATATGGGCGCGGACCTGCCCAGCGTGCAGGCCGGGCAGCACTACCAAATCATCGGCAACAACCAGAGCGTCAATGATTACTCCGATGTCGTTTTCCCGCAAGACATCCGAAACTGCACGACCTGCCACAGGGATACGACCCAGGTCAACAACTGGCTGCTCAACCCGACCCAGGACACGTGCGGTTCCTGCCACGACAACATCGACTGGAAGAGCGGCAAGAACCACGTAGCCGGCCCCCAGCCCGACGACCGCTACTGCGCCAATTGCCATTGGCCGGAGAGCGAATACGAATACGACGCGACCATCGCGGGCGCCCACATCCCCCCCTACAAGTCCAAGCAGTTGTTCAACCCCAAGTTTGAAATGCTGGAAGTGACCGACACGGCCGCAGGTCAGTCCCCGACCGTCAAGTTCAAGGTCACGGATAAGACCGGCAAAGCAATTGCTCCCTCCATCATGGGCGGGACCTCGGGCCGCCTGTCACTGACAATCGCAGGCCCGACCTCGGATTACCGCTGGTACTTGAGCGAGGCGGCAAACACCGCGGCGTACGCCGATGGTGTGTCTACCTACACGTTCAAAGGGGTGATCCCGGCGACGGCCACGGGCACCTACGTAGTGGAGGCGGAGGGCTATCTCAACGCCACCCTCAATCCCGGCACCGACAAGCAGTTGAGCTACCGCGACGCATTTGATAACGTAGTAAAGCCGTTTGCGGTGACCGGCACGTTGGAGAACCGGCGCGCTGTGGTCGATCTGGCGAAGTGCAACAAATGCCACGACAAACTGCAGCTGCACGGTAACAACCGGAACAAGATCGAAGCGTGCGTGGTCTGCCACAACCCGGCGACCACGGATGCAGCCCGAAGATCAGCGGCTGTCCTCCCCGCCGAAGCGATCGATATGAAGATCATGATTCATAAGATCCACACGGGGGCGGAGCTGGCGAACGACTACACGGTCTACGGATTCGGCAACAACGCAATCAACTTCAATGAAGTCGGTTACCCGGGCGACCGCCGCAATTGTCTCGGCTGTCACGTCGGGACCTCTTACCAGGTACCACTTCCTGCCTCGGTCACCTCTTCCGAGACGCCGCGCGGCTTCTGGAGTCCCATGAAGCCCACGTCGGCGGCTTGCCTCGGGTGTCACGACTCGGTGGACTCGGCCGCTCATGCGTTCGTCAACACGGCGACGTTCGGAGAAGCCTGCTCGGTCTGCCACAAGGAAGGTGCCGATGTCGCAGTGACAAAGGCACACGCCCGATAGGTTACTATGACCTCAAAACGTGTTCTGCAGATCACGCTTTTGTCTTCCACCCTGTTCGTCCTGGCGGGGATTCTGGCCGGCGCGCAAGCGCCGGCCCAGAATCCCCCTCAGGGGACTTCCCCAACGGCCGGGAGCGTCAACAACGACGATTGTGCCGTCTGCCACGAAGACGTGGTAAAAGCCTTTGACAAAAATCCCCACGCCGTGCTCGAGAAGAGCCCGAAGTTCAACATGAAGAACTCGTGCGAATCGTGCCACGGACCCGGGGAAGCCCACGCGACCAACGACGGCGACCGCACCAAGATCATCACTTTCAGGGACCAGGCCAAAAAGCTCTACAACGAGCAGTGCCTGACCTGTCACCGGAAGCACCGGGAAGTGAACGGCTTCGCCGGCAGCGCGCACGCGAAGTTCGGGCTTTCCTGTTCCGATTGCCATCGCGTCCACCACGCAGCCCCGACGACCAGCCTGCTGCAGCAGGCGGTCAACAACCTCTGCTTCAGCTGCCACGTGCAGAGCCGCACCGACTTCTCCAAGCCTTTCCATCACCGGGTGCGCGAAAACTCGATGCGCTGCACCGATTGCCATCAGCCCCACAGCGGGATCGACGCGCGCCAGGTCCGGACCACCAGCTTCGGTGATTCTCCCTGCCTCAAGTGCCACACCGACAAGGAGGGCCCGTTCGTTTTCGAGCACGCTCCGGTCGTGATACGCGATTGCCAGGCCTGCCATCAGCCCCACGGGTCTAACAACCCTAAAATGCTCGTGCGCGCTACGGTGCGGGCGGTTTGCCTCGAATGTCACACGACCAGCCACGGTGTCCTAGGCGCCTCGCCGCCGGCGTTCCACGACATCCGCAGCCCCCGGTTCCAGAATTGCACTACCTGTCACGTGAAGATCCACGGCTCCAATGCAACCGTGAACTTCCTCAGGTAAGGACACAGGAGCTAAAACCGTGATGCGCATGGCTCGTCAATATATGTCGATCACCGCTCGAACCGCGTACTTGACCACCGCGACATTGATACTGCTGCTGGCCGCTGTGGCGGCGCCTGTCTCGGCACAAACGGCCCCGACACAGAAGGAGAAACAGCAGGCACAGCCGGAACCTCCGAAGGAGCCGCCCAAGGAACCGCTCCAGGCAAAGAGGGATGGGCAGATCATGGCTCCGACCCAGAGCCCCGAGACTCCCACCGAGGAAGGCTTCACCCTCGGCCCTTACCAGGGACACGCGGATGTCGAGCTCGGGTACCGCTGGCGTTCGGACGTTACCGGCAACACGGATGTCTACCGGAGCATGGTCAATCTTGGGAGCGGCCCGAAACTGCTGCGGTCGAACTTCTCGTTACGTTCCAACCACGGCGCCGGCTCGCTGTTCGACCGGTTGGATATTTCGGCCAACAGCTGGGGGGGCGATCCGTACAACACCGTCCGGGTCAACGTCGGGCTGTCGGACAAGTACGAGTTTCGGGCGGACTACCGTAACCTGAACTACTACAACTTTCTGCCGCAATACGCCAACCCGCTGCTGCTCACCCGGGGCATCGATGTCGGCCAACACAGCCTGAACGTCACCTACCGCACAAGCGACTTCGAGCTGCGCCTGTTCCCCAACAGCAGGGTGCGACCTTTCGTCGGTTACACGCGCAGTTCCGGCTTCGGTCCCGGTTTCACCACGACCGAATTCACCGGGAATGAATTCCTGGTCGAGACCAACTGGCGTTACTCCTCGGACGACTACAGGGGCGGCGTCGAAATCTCGCTGCCCAAGACGACCCTGACGGTCGAGCAGGGTTATCGAACCCTGCGCAACGACACTGGCGTCGATTCGGGACCGAACAGCGGCAACAACCCGAACGCGCGGTTCCTGGGCAACCCGGTTTTTCTGACCTCCCTGGGCCGCGGCTATCACGACCGCACCACGCTGCCGTTCACCAAACTCGTCGCGAAATTTACGCCCTTCAGGTCGCTGAAGGTTACCGGCCGCTACATCTATTCGATGGCCGACCTCGACTCCAGCTACGGAGAGGTAGTATCGGGGGCATTCGCCAACCTTGCCGAACGGCTGGTCTACTCGGCTGGCCTGGACAACTTCGATACGCACGCGAAGCGCCCCGACCACAACGGCAGCTTCCTGGTCGAGTTCTCCCCCTTCAGCCGGCTGACTCTCATCGACCAGTTCGAGAGCCGCAACAATCACACGAGCGGTTCGGCTCTGCTGGCGTCGATTTTCTATGGTTCCCGCTCGCTGGCCGGGCCGGGACCTACGAGCGACACGACAATTACCGACTTGGCCCGTTCCTACCTTGCGTTTAACCGGCTGCGCAACCTCGTCGAGGCCGAGTTCGACCTCGGGTGGGGCTTCGGCGTCCGCGGTGGCTATCGTTATACGAATGCGGATGCCACCGTGGGCGACTCGGAGGGCGACGACCCGATCGAAGGAGACAGCTCCTCGTACTCTCAGAACACCGGCATCGTCGGGGTGACGTACCGGAGGGCCCGCTGGCTGCGTTTGGGCTTTGATTACGAAAAGAACGACACGAATGGAACGCTTACCCGGACGGATCTCCTCAATTTCGACCAGTTCCGGTTTGACTGGCGGGTCGGCTCGTGGCGCCATTTCAGTACGACCGGCAGGATCTGGGGTCTGCGCAACAGCAACAACCAGGAGGATATCGATCTCCGGTCGCACAACCGCAACTACAGCGTCGAACTCAACTACGACCCGACCGACCGCTTTCACGTGAGCCTGGATTATTCCCGCTCCAGCATTTATTCGGACATCTCCATCCTGCTCCCCCAAACTCTCCAGCTGGACCGGTCCCTCTTTGACGAGAGGACTCATGGTCTGGGCGGCAGCGCAGGGATCGGCATATACCGAGGATCCCGCATCGACTTCGGCTATCGAGGAATTATCAATAGCGGAACCGCGCCGCTGAACTACCACCAGCCGTTTGCGGAGCTCACGGTCCCGCTGCAACACCGTCTGGCGTTCAAAACCTACTGGCAGTATTTCGGGTATAACGAGAAAGCGCCCTTCGGCGGGACCCGGATCGACCGTGATCCGCGCGGTTTCCAGGATTTCCACACGCACCTGGTGACGTTCTCGATAGCCTACCTGTATTGACGGGGGAGAGAGTTCATGCCCCAAAGCGCGCCAAGCGGCAGGGCCAGACTCCTGACCACCGCCTCAGTTTTTCTGTCGGGTGCCCTCGTCGCTTTGGCCCAGCAGCCCCAGGCGACAAACCACGCGGATGCCGTGAAAAAGGGACACGAGCTTTATCTGCAACACTGCGTGTCGTGTCACGGCAGGGATGGGGCCGGTGACGGCCCGGCAGCCTCGGCATTGAAAGTCGCTCCCGCCGACCTCACCGCCGTCGCACGCAAGTACCACGGCTTCCCCACAGAGAAGATCATGGACTGGATCGACGGCGAGAAGTATGCCGTCGGCCACGGCAGCCGCCAGATGCCGGTTTGGGGGAAGAGATTCCGCCGCACGGGCCAGCCTGGCATGCCGGGCGAGGTCCAGCAGCTGGCCGCCTACCTCGAATCCATTCAGAAGAAATAGCTCAGAAGAAATAACCCGTGGGCCGCGTCGGGCCCGGGCCGTCCCCGCCCACTTGGCCGCGTTGCGGTTTCCTGATCTGGGCAATCCGCCGCCTGTGGCGGCTCGAACCGGGGTCTGCCGTCACGGCGGTATAAGAAGTTGCCAGCAAGCCGCAACCCCAATGACGTCCGATTCCAGGGCACTCGAAGATCGTTGGGAGCCAGGGGCCCTCTCCACGGGTAGCAGGTGAGTATTCGGTGAGCCCTAAAACACCAGCGCCCTTCCTCCGGGAAGAGGAAGGGCGCCGCTCGGGTGTAGGTGGGTATTAGGGTGGAAAGGAGGTTGTATGTCGGAACGATTCTCCTTCTTTGGGTTGTACTTTGCTCTATCCGTGGTTATTTTTAAGCACACTTTGCACCACGGTCCAGGCAGGCCCCCGCACCAGATCATAAGTGATTGCCGTATAAGACGTTGAAGAAAACAGACCCGCTTGGCCCTGGTTTCTAACAAGGCCTTAATTTGGGTTTCTATACCCAATTGCCGGGTTATTTGACACAATTAGGACAGGATGCCGCGCCCACATCTCGCCTAAAATACCAGCGCCCCTCCTCCGGGAAGAGGAAGGGCGCCGCTCGGGTGTAGGTGGGTATAAGGGTGGAAAGGAGGTTTATGACTCCTTTGCTCTATCCGGAATTCTATATGAGCAACCCTCGTGCCAGATAGCACCAGAGGGTCCTGGTCCTCGCTTAAATACCGTAATGGCTGAGCTTATCCTTAGCCATTATATCGGCCGGTCTTTTCCGGGCCTGCGTTTTTTGGGTGATCTGATCCAATAACGGTGGTAAAACACCCAGTTGCATTGGGCAAGATAGGATGGGCGGGCTCCCGGACGCCCGTCGACCTTCGTGCCCGACCGCGCGCGAATCGGCGTTAAATCTTGCGCCTGCTTCAATCTATGGGTAGGGCATGATACTCTACGCGTGTGAAGGGACCTATGGAGCGTGACCGCGAGCAGTACAGCAGGGGTGTGCGCCGGGTCCTCGTCCTCACCCTCGGGCTGAACCTTGCGGTTGTTGTTGGGAAACTCATCGCCGGAATCCTGGCCGGCTCCTTGAGTGTGGTCAGCGACGCGCTGCACTCCTCCGCGGATTCCTTGAACAACGTCGTGGGCATCTTCATCATTCGCGTCGCGAGCTCGGCTCCGGACAAGGAGCACCCGTACGGCCACCACAAGTACGAGACATTGGGGGCATTCGGGATCGCCTGGTTCCTCCTGGTGACTGCTTTCCAGGTCGGCCAGGGCGCAGTCAAGCGGTTGATGGGATGGACGCAGTCCGATGTCCAGGTTACTTCGCTGACGCTCGGGATCATGGTGGCGACGCTTCTGGTCAACTTTTTCGTCTGGTTCTACGAGCGCCGGCGCGCGCGCCAGCTCGACAGCGCATTCCTGATGGCCGACTCCCAGCACACGCTCAGCGACATCGGCGTCAGCACGTCGATTCTGATCGGCTTGTTGCTGCTGCGTTTCCGGATTATCGACCTGGATGCCGTGCTCGCCCTTGCGGTGGCCGGCATCATCACCTTCGCGGCCTACCAGATTTTCGCCAGTACGATCCCGATCCTGGTGGACCGGGCGCCTGTGGCGCCGGAATTCGTCGCGGAAATCGTCCGCTCGACGCCGGGGGTACAGTCCGTCCACGGTATCATGTCGCGCGGGGTGCCGGGGAGGGTGTTCATTTCCATGCACCTTGTGGTCACCCCGCTGAGCACGCCGGAGGCTCATGCCATTACCGAGGATGTCGAGCACAGATTGGCGGAGAAGGTGGGGCCCTGCGAGGTGACAATCCACATCGAACCCGATGAAAGGAGTTCGTAACGGGGCCGGCGGCGGGGAGGAACCCCGAACGTCCACGGCCGGCGTGATGCTTATATGAGACCGAGCAACCAAAAACCCGAGCTCCTGCGTGCGGACGCCATCGAATTTGCAGACGTATTCCATGTCGACCCCGCCACCGGACGTATCACCCTGGGGAACGACCGATACGTCATGTTTGACGCCGAGGCCGTCGGCAAGATGCGCCGGGAGTTAATCGACAATCTCGGGTGGGACGTGGCGCGCGGCATCCTCGAGCGGGCAGGCTACCAGTCCGGGCGCAACGACGCCCGGCAGCTGGGGGCGCGCTACGCGTGGCCTTCCGACCAGGAGTGGCTCCGGGCCGGTCCGCGGCTGCATTTCCTGGAGGGGCTGGTCAAGGTCCGGGTGCACGAGTTTGAAGTCGCGCGGGACGAACGCCGGTTCCTTATGAAGGGCGATTGGGTCGAGTCCTACGAAGCCGAGCAGCACCTGAGGGAGTACGGCGTCGGGTCGAGACCGGTCTGCTGGTCGCTCGAGGGCTATGCCACAGGGTACGCGAGCGAGTTTTTCGGCGAGGACATCGTTTGCTTCGAAGTCCGCTGCCGGGGCAAGGGCGACCCGGTTTGCGGCTTCGAACTGCGACCGTCGCGCGAGTGGGGCCCCGCCGCGCTTCCGATGCAGGAGATGCTGTCGGCGGTCCGCTTCACCGAGCGATTCGATCGTTGTCTGCGCTCCATCAGTGAAATGGGGTGCGAGCTCGAACAAAGCTCTCTCGATGCGATCGTCACCACCGACGCCAAGGGGATAATCACCTCTTGCAGCCAGGGGGGGAGCGAACTCCTTGGCCTTCTCCCGGGAGAGGCGGTCGGGAAGCCGGTAAGCTCGTTTTATGCGGGGGCGCGCGCGGAGGCGGCGCGCCTCATGGAGCGGCTCAGGCGCGAGGGACGCATCCGCTACTACCTGACCGACATCATCACCGCCGGCGGCCGCAAGACACCCATCGCGCTGGCGGCGTCGGCGATCAAGAACGCGCTCGGCACCGTCGTCGGCACCATCGGGGTGGCCCACAACCTCACCGAAATCCGGCGGCTGGAGGATGAACTCGCCGCCAAGAACAGGTTCATGGCCAACATCCTGCAGGATTCGGCCGACGCGATCATCACCATGGACCCGGAGGGCGTCATCACGTCGTGGAATCGGGGTGCGGAAGCCATCTTCGGCTATGCCGCGGACGAGGTGCAGGGCCAATCCATCAACGTCATCGTCCCTGCCGACCTGCGGGCGGCCAACGAGCTTGGGCGCATCGCCGAGCGCGTCCGCAGCTACGGGGCGGTGCGCAGCTACCAGACCGAGCGGATGACCAAGGACGGCCGGCGGTTGCAGGTGATCTTCACCCGTACCGCCATCCGCGACGACACCGGGCGGGTCGTCGGCAGCTCTGCGGTCCTGAAGGACGTGACCACCTTTCGCAACCTGGAGCGGCAGCTCGCCGACGCCGAGCACCTGGCCACCCTGGGCGAGCTCTCCGCGGGTCTCGCGCACGAGGTCAAGAACCCGCTCGCGGGTATCAAGGGGGCCATCGAGGTCATCCGCGACGCGCTCCCCTCGACCGACACGCACCGAGAGGTTCTCGGGGACGTGCTGCACGAAGTGAACCGCATCGACAGGATCGTGCGCGACCTGCTGAACTATGCCAAGCCCAAGCCGCCCGCGCTGAGCGCCATCGGGCTCCCGGAAGTGGCGCAGAGGCTCGTCGCCATGGCGCGCACGTCCCCGAAGAGCGAGGGCGTCTCGATCCAGCTCGAACAGTCCGGCGACATCCCCGGTTTCACAGGGGACGAAACGCAGCTCGAGCAGGTGCTGCAGAACCTCCTGCTCAACGCGCAAAGCGCCGTTTCCCCCGGAGGCCACATCCACGTTCGGCTGGCGTTTGAGCCCGACGAGCTCGTGATCCGGATGGAGGTGGAGGACGACGGGGTGGGTATCCCCGAAGAGATCCGGAAGCGCATCTTCCAGCCGTTTTTCACCACCCGGACGGAGGGGACCGGGTTGGGACTGGCAACTTGCCTCAAAAACGTGCAGTATCATGGCGGGACCATTAATGTTTACAGTGCTCAGGGCCGGGGGACGAAGTTTGTCGTCAGCCTGCCGCTGCTCTGCCGCTTCTAGGCGGTTCTGACGCATGCCCAAGGAAACGATACTTGTAGTCGACGATGAACGCCTTGTCCGCTGGTCGCTCCAGCAGAAGCTCGAGCAGTGGGGCTATCACGTCAGCCTCGCCGAGGACGGGGCCACGGCGCTGGGCCGCGTTCAACTCGACAACCCGGACCTGATCACCCTCGATGTGAAGCTCCCCGACATGACGGGTATCGAGGTGCTGTCCGAACTGCGCAACCGCAACCTGCACGTCCCGGTGATCGTCATCACCGCCTTCGGTGTGGTGGACGACGCCGTCCGCAGCCTCAAGCTCGGCGCTTACGATTTTATCGAGAAGCCGATCAATTTCGAGAAGCTCGAAAACTCCCTGCGGAACGCGCTGGAAGCGCGGCGCCTGCGCACGGAGGTGGCCCGCACGCACGAGATCCAGCGCAGCGAGTTCAGCGTGGACAGGATTATCGGCGTGTCCGAGCACATCCGCGAGGTCCGCGAACTCATCAAGAAAATCGCCGCCAGCGAGGCGTCGACCATCCTGATCCAGGGGGAGAGCGGCACCGGCAAAGACCTGGTCGCCCACGCCATCCACTACGAGTCCCTGCGCCGCGACCGCCCTTTTTTCGCCATCAACTGCGCAGCGATCCCTGAGAACCTGATGGAGTCCGAGCTGTTCGGCCACGAAAAGGGAGCCTTCACGGACGCCCGCGCGCAGAAAAGAGGGATGTTCGAAATGGCCGACGGCGGCACCCTGTTCCTGGACGAGGTCAGTGAAATGACCTTGGGAATGCAGGCGAAGCTGCTGCGCGTCCTCGAAGGGCAGTCCTTCCGGCGCGTCGGCGGCGTCAAGAACATAAGTGTCGACGTCCGCGTGATCGTCGCGACCAACCGCAACCTGGAAGAGGCTGTGCGGACATCGAAGTTCCGGCAGGACCTCTACTTCCGGCTGGCCATCATCCCTTTGACCCTGCGCCCGCTGCGCGAGCACAAGGACGACATCCCCGCGCTGCTCGAGCATTTCATCCAGCACTATAACCAGAAGTTCCGGAAGAGTATCCAAGGGCTCACGAAAGAAGCCGAGGAACTCCTCCTGAACTACGACTGGCCCGGCAACATACGCGAGCTCAAGAACGCCATCGAGCGGGTCATGATCCTGGCAGAGGGAAACCGGGTCGCTTCGAAGTACCTGCCGATCCGGATCTCCGAAGGGGGAATTCTCCCCGTGCCGATGGGAGACGGGCAGGGTAACGGCGGCATCCAGTTGCCGGCCGGCGGCACCTCGCTTTACGATGTCGAACGCGAGCTCATTCGCCAGGCCCTGGAACAGTCCCGGGGCAACAAAACTACCGCAGCCCGTCTCCTCCGCATCACCCGCGACACGTTGCGCTACAAAGTGAAGAAATACAGCCTGGACTGAACCCGGCAACACCTATGACAAATTACCGCCCGCCTGTGCGCGTCGTCGCCGCGATCCTGCTGTCTGTCGCGGCTGTCGTGTTGACGTTTTACCTGGCCCGGGCCGGCGCCGCTCCTGCCCCTTCCCCAGCGCCGCAGCGGTCCCCGGCCAAAGCGCCGCCGCAGCCGCCCGCAGCCGCGCCGTCGGAGGCAGTCCTGCGTCTCAACAATCTCGGCATCGCCGAGATGGAGCAATTCCACTTCACGCAGGCAGCCTCCCATTTTGAGAAGGCCAGGGCGCAAGCCCCGCACCTGACCGCCGCTGACGTGAACCTCGCTATGGCGCTTTTTTACGACCGGAAGAACGACGAGGCCGAGAGCATCCTGAAAGACGTCGTCACGAAGAACCCGAGGCAGCGAGAGGCCCACTATGTGCTCGGCTTGCTGCACCGCTCGGCCGGCCGCAACGAAGAGGCGCTGGCGCAAATGAAAGCGGTGCTCGCGCTGGACCCGCAGGATCCGGCGACACTCTACTTCACCGGGGCTTTGAACTCCGCCCAGCACAATTGGGAGGCGGCCGTCCAGTACCTGCGCGAGGCCCTGGCGCGGGACCCGATCAACGTTTCGATCTACTACGCGCTCGCCACGGCCCTGGTGCAAAAAGGGGATACCCCCCAAGCCGAAAAAGTGATGGCGCAGTTTCAGGAACTCAAGGCACGGGGCACCGGGACAAGCTACGGCAACCAGTACCTGGAGCAGGGGCGCTATGCGCAAACCATCCAGCTTCAGGGCCCCGCGGGACTCCTCGGCACCCCAGGCGCCGGCCGCCCCCAGTTTGCCGACCAGGCCGGCCCCGGCGGGCTGAACTTTGTCCATGCGGGCCCGCGCGACGCCGCGATCTTCGATGCCGCCGGACGCCCGCAGCCCGCGGCCACGGCCGCCTTCGGGTCCGGCCTGGCATTCTTCGACTACGACGGCGACGGCTGGCCGGACCTGTTCCTCGCCAACGCGGCAGGTCCGGGCGTCCTCTATCGAAACCAGGGCGGCACGTTCAAAGCCGTTAACGGGTCGGGCATCGCGTTCCAGGGCACCGCCATGGGGGTCGCCGCGGGAGACTACGACAACGACGGCTTTCCGGATCTCTTAGTCGCCGGGGTCGAAGGCAGCGCGCTTTATCACAACGAGGGCAAGGGAACGTTCAACGACAGGACTACGCTCCTTTCGCCGGCACTGAACGGATCCTGGGCGATGAGCGCCGCTTTCATCGACCTCGATCATGACGGCGACCTCGACCTGTTTATCACCTGCGCCGCAAAACCCGGGCAAACCGCCGCCCGCAACCTGTTGTACAGGAACAACGGCGACGGATCGTTCACGGAATCGTCCGAGGCCGCCGCCACGGCCACGCTCGAGTTTCGCGACCTCCGCGGCCTTCATGGACTACAACGGTTCCCGCGACATCGACGTGCTCGTGCTCGATGCGCCGCGGTGGAAACTGTACTCGAACAAGCGGGACGGCAGCTTCGCCGACGCGACGACGAGCGCCGGCCTTCCGGCCGCCGCCGGATCGCTCGGGGCCGCCGCCGGCGACTTCGACGGCGACGGCCGGATCGACCTGTGCAGCGTCGGGGCCGGCCGCCCGGGAGTGGCCCGGATCCTCTGGAATCAGGGGTCGGCTTACAAGAGCCAGGACGTCGCGCTCGGCTCCAAGTCGCAACTGTGGAACGCGCAGGCGTTCGACTACGACAACGACGGCGATCTGGACGTCCTGCTCGCGGGCGACGAACTGCGCCTTCTCGAGAACGACGGACGGAGGGGTTTTCAGGATGTCACCGCCGCCGTTGGGCTCGACCGCATCGAGGCTTCCGGGTCGCGCGCGCTGGCGGTCGCCGACTACGATCAGGACGGCGACCTCGATGCCGTCGTCAGCCGTTGCGGCCGGCCAGCCGTCCTGCTGCGGAACGACGGTGGCAACCGGAACCGCTCCTTCCAGTTGTCGCTGCGCGGGAAAGCGGATAACTACTTTGGGGTGGGCGCCAAGGTCGAGTGGGCGGCCGGCGGCCTCTGGCAGCACAGGGAACCCGATGGGGGGGCGGGCTACCTGAGTCAGAGTTCGGGCGACATTCTGCTCGGATTGGGGAGGTTCCCCGCGCCCGATTATGTCCGGGTGTTGTGGCCCACCGGGGTGCTGCAATCGGAGATACCCGCCAGGGATTCCGGCAAGCTCGTGTTGACCGAACTGGACCGCAAGGGCACCTCGTGCCCGATTCTGTACGCCTGGAACGGCAGTGCCTACGGGTTCGTGACCGATTTCCTGGGCGGCAGCGCGATGGGGTACCTCGAGGAGCCCGGCAGGTACGGTGTCCCCGACACCGACGAGTACGTCAAGATCACGGGGGCACAGCTCCGGCCGCAGGGAAACAGGCTTTCCCTCAAGATGGCGAACCAGCTCGAAGAAGTCATGCTGTTCGACGCGGTGCGTCTCCTGGCGGTCGATCATCCTGCCGAAACCGAAGTATTCCCGAACGAGCGCCTCATGGCCTCGCCGCCGTTTCCCGGCCACCGCATCTACACGGCAACGGCGCCGCGGCCCGTGGCGGCGGCCACCGACGGCAACGGCGCTTCGTGGCAGCGCGCGCTTGCGGCCGTCGACCGCGACTATGTCCGCGGCTTCCGGCTCCTCCCGTTCAAAGGGTATGCCGAGGAGCACGCGCTTGTGCTCGGCCTGGGGGACCTGCGCGGGAGCAGCCGTACCGTGCTGCTCCTGGACGGCTGGATCGACTACGCAAACTCCAGTTCCAACTTCTCGGCCGCGCAGGCCGGGCTTGAAACTCGTTCCCCCGTATCTGCAGGTGTGGGACTCCGGTCGCTGGCAGCACCGTTCTGAACGATATGGGGTTCCCGGCGGGATTGCCCAAAACGATGATCGTCGACCTGTCGGGGAAGATTCCCGTCGGTCCCGATACCAGGGTCCGGATCGTGACGAGCATGCGGATCTACTGGGACCGCATCCGTGTCGAGACGGCCCGGCAGGACCCGCGGCTCACCGTGACGACCCTCGTGCCGCGGAGCGCGCGCACCGCGTGGGTCGGATACCCCAGGGAGTGGAGCCCGGACGGGAAGGCGCCGTTCTACTACGACTTCTCGCAGCGCGACGCCACGGCCCCCTGGAAGCTCCACGCCGGGCGACTACACGCCGCTTGGGCGACGTGCGGGATCTTCTCGGCAGCGTGGATGACCGGTACGTCGTCCTGGCTCACGGAGAGGAGATCACCGCCGAATTCCCGGCAGCGGAGCTGCCCGCGCTGCCTGAAGGGCTGGGCACGAGACTGGCTGCTGTATGTCGACGGCTTCGGGAAGGACATGGACCTGCACTCGCAGTACCCCGACACCGTCGAGCCGCTGCCGCGGCACCGTGACCTCCCGTACCGCGATGCTTCATGGTGTCTCCCGGCCGACACGGCGTGGGAAGCATTCCGTCGCAGTTTCCTGACGAGGGCGGGCTCGTAGTCTGTCAGGAACGCCAGTGCGGGCGGACTCGACGGGCGCGCCCCGGCACAAACGCTTGGGACAACCGCAAGGCGGCGATAGGCTGCCGGGGCCGCCGACCGCGTCGGCGCTGTCGGCGTGGGTCGGCGTACCGATGTCCGGTCCCTCCCACGGGATTGCTCTCCAGAACCCAAGGTGCGAGAATGCCGGGGTGACGACGCCCTATTCCACCGCTCCGCGTGCCCTGATCGCCGACGACCAGCCGGAGGTCCTCGAAGCCCTGCGTCTGCTGCTGAAGGGTGAGGGATTCCATCCGTTTACCGTGACCTCGCCCGATGCGGTCGTGCAGCAGCTCATGTCGCAGCACTTCGATGTGCTCCTGATGGATCTGAACTATGCGCGCGACACAACCTCGGGACAGGAAGGACTCGACCTGCTGAGCCGGATTCAGGCGATTGACGGCACGCTCCCGGTCATCGTGATGACCGGGTGGGGCAGCGTCGAGGTCGCCGTCGAGGCGATGCGCCGTGGCGTGCGCGATTTCGTCCAGAAACCATGGGAGAACTCCCGGCTGATTTCCGTCCTGCGCACCCACACCGAGCAGGGGCAGGTGCTCCGCAAGGGGCGCAGGCTTGCCGCCGCGCGCAAGGCGCTGAGCCGCGAACTGATGGCCTGCGAGGATGCCCACGCGCTGGTGCGTACGGTGGCGGCGCGCGTCCAGGAGATCTTCGGCAGCCGGGCGGCGACGGTCTTCACGCGCGCGCCGATGGACCAGGCGTATTGGGCCACCGCGCAGATGGGCTTGTCCGACGAGATCCTCGGGAAGCTCAAGTTCGAGCCGGAGTGCCGGCTGGTGCAGCAGCTGGTCTCGACCGTGCAGTCCAGCGGCCTGGATCTGCCCGAAGGGGAGCTCGCCAGGCTCCGCCGCGCGCAGGCCCACCTCGTCGCGCCCGTCCGGATCAAAGGGGACCTGGTCGCTTTCATCGGGCTGGGGGAAAGGCAGTCCGACGAGCAGTACGACGCCGAAGACCTCAAGTTTCTGACCGAGGTGGGCGAGGATACGGGTGCGGGGATCGAGAGCCTCCGCCTGAAGGGCAAAGAGCGGGAATACGAAGAGGCGCGCGAGATTCAGCAGGGCCTCCTCCCCAAAACCATCCCCCAGATTCCCGGCCACGAGATCTTGCGGGGCATGGCAGCCGGCCAGCATGGTAGGCGGCGATTACTTCGACGCGCTGAGATTCTCCGACAGCATCGTCGCGCTCTGCATCGCGGATGTCGTCGGGAAGGGCATGCCCGCGGCGCTCCTCATGTCGAACCTCCAGGCCGCGGTGAAGGCTTTCGCATCCGAATCGACGCCGCCCAGAGAGCTGTGCTCGAAGGTCAACCGCGTCATTAGCAGCAACATCGCCGCCAACAAGTTCATCACCTTCTTCTACTGCGTCTACGATGCGGCTTCGGAGCGGCTGGCGTACACCAACGCCGGGCACAACGCCCCGGTCCTGCTGCATGGCGACGGTTCACACATTCGGCTGCAGGACGGCGGCTCGGTGCTTGGCGTGTTCCGGGACTGGAACTATGAGCAGGCCGAAGCGCGATTCGCGGCGGGCGACCGGATTGTGCTGTTCACGGACGGGGTTACAGAAGTGGCCAATGCCGATGGCGAGGAGTTCGGCGAGGAACGTCTGATAGAACTCCTGCGGCGCGGGGTCCGGCTCGCCGCGCGAGAGCTGCAGCGGCAGGTCATGGACGCCATCGCCGATTACAGCGGCGGCGAATTCCAGGACGACGCCACGCTCCTGGTGATGTCGCGCGACTGAAGTGCGCCAATCCTGATATACTAGCGGACATTCACATTGATCCAGGAGGAACCCCATGTCCCTGAACCGCCGAAGATTCCTGAAGGGCGCGGGTGTTGCGGCTGCCGCCGCCGTCGCCGCCCCGGCCGTGAAGACAGGCTGGGCCGGGTCCAGCCCCAACGAAACGATCAGAATCGCCGTGATCGGCGTCAACGGCCGCGGACAGAGCCACTATACCGAGTGGCCCAAGATCCCGAACGTCGAGGTGGCGTACCTGTGCGACGCGGATGCCAGACTGCTCCCGCGCCACGTGGCGGCGGTGGAGAAGATCTCCTCCAGGAAACCCAAGACCGAAACCGACATCCGACGTGTGCTGGACGACAAGGACGTGGATGCCATCTCGATTGCGACGCCGGACCACTGGCACGCGCTGGCGACGATCTGGGGCTGCCAGGCGGGCAAGGACGTCTATGTTGAAAAACCGACGTGCCACAACATCTGGGAAGGGCGGCGGATGGTGGACGCGGCGCGCAAATACAACCGCATCGTCCAGGCGGGCATGCAGAACCGGAGCAACGCCAGCGTCCGGGCCGCCATCAAGTTCCTGCACGAGGGGGGCATCGGGGACGTCTACATGGCCAAGGGGCTCTGCTTCAAGGCCCGCGAAAGCATCGGCCGAAAGCAGGATGGCCCGGTGCCGGAAGGAGTGAATTACGACCTGTGGCTGGGTCCGGCCCCATACCGCCCCTTCAACGAGAACCGGTTCCACTACAACTGGCACTGGTTCTGGGATTACGGCTGCACGGATCTGGGTAACCAGGGCCCTCACCAGATGGACATCGCGCGCTGGGGCATGAACAAGCACGACTACCCGGCGAAGATCCACTGCGCCGGCGGGTATTTCGTTTTCGACTGCGATCAGGAGACCCCGAACACCCAGGTGTCGACCCTGGAGTTCGCCGACGGCAGGATTCTCCAGTTCGAGGTGCGCGGACTATACACGAATGCCGAGGACGGCATCACGATCGGAAACCTCTTCTACGGATCGAAAGGCTGGATGCACCTGAACGGTTCCACCTGGCGCACCTTCCTGGGGCGCAAGAACGAACCAGGCCCGAAGATGGAATCAAAGGAGGGGGCCGCAGACCCCTCTAACCTGCTCGGCACCGGCGATACGCCCCACTTCAAGAACTTTATCGACTGCATGCGGTCCAGGAAAGTGACGGATTTGAACGCGGAGATCGAGGAGGGGCAGCGATCGACGGGCTACTGCCACCTGGCGAACATCGCCTACCGGCTCAAGAGGCAGCTCGAGTTCGACTCAAATAACGAGTGCTTCGTGAACGACCCGCAAGCCGACGGTTATTTGTCCAGGAGATACCGCGCGCCCTACGTCGTACCGGATAAGATCTGATCCCCTGACGAGCGCCTCCAAGACACAAGAGGCGAGCGGTTGCCGTCGGCTACTTCGTGGGCGCGAGCTTCATCCGCCTGCCGTCGCGGTCGTACCAGTCCGTGATGTCTTTCAGCGCGGTCGCGTTATCCGCCACACTGCGCTCCGCGTCGTAACCCCAGGTGCGTCCCGACATGCTGTTGAGCATCTCGCTCGCCTGCTGCCGGGCGAAGCCGGCCTCGTCGTCTTTGAGTACCCTGATCAACGATGCAAAACCTTCGGTATCCCCGAGAGTGAGTTGCGCCTTGGCGACGGTGAGTTTGAGGAAAGAGTCATAGGCAGTCTGCGCCGCCCTGCGCAACGCGGGGATAGCCTTGGGGTCCTTCTGCTGTGAGAGCGCGGCCACCGCAGCCTCCACGACCTGGTCGGATTTCGAGCTGTTCACGACACTGCTCAACGAGGGGACCACCCTCGGGTCCTTCATCTCGGCCAGGTGCCGGATTGCGTCCAGCTGGTGGGCCTCGTTGTCGCCGTTCAACTCCCCCAGCAGCATGTCCACGGGGCTTTGCTTGACCGATGCCGTGACGGGCGCCGATTTCTTGAAATAGGCGAGGCCCGAGAGAAATGCCAGGCCGAACACCGCCATGGCGGCCACATTCGCCAGCGCCCTGAGCCGGGCGGGGGCATGCTGGACGTAGTAGGCCACGCTCGAAGCGACCAGGAACATCGCCAGCATCACGACGATGGCTGGACCGGTCGGATAATCCGAGTAAAACGACCACACGATCCCCGCCGTACTCGCGAGAATGGCCACGGCCCACCCGAACAGCAGCCGCCCGCGGATCGTGTCCGACCACATCTGCGCTATCACCGCCGGTACCACAAGGTACGAGAACACGAGCAGCACGCCCACGATGGCCACCGACTTCGTGATGACCACGCCGAAAGACATGTAGAACAGGACGTCCCAGAGCCGGATGCGTATGCCGGAGGCTTCCGCCCCCTCGGGGTCCAGCGATATGGCCAGGAATTTCCTGCGGAAGATCACGTGAAAGAGCCCGATCGCGCCATAGCCGATGGCCATCTCGATCACTTCCGACATCGGAACCAGCAATACGTCGCCGACGAGCATGTGCTTGAGGTCCTCGCCGCCCGTCGCCGACTTCGACAGGATGAGGATGGCCGCTGCGGAGGCGGCGGCGAAAATGATCCCGATGAACGCTTCCTGGGGAACCCGCTCCCGCCGCATGCGCGCGACCGCGAATGCCCCGGCGCCGACGAAGGTGAACGCCAGCGAAAACAGGGAGATCTTGAACGAGTCGCCGTTGGGATCGTACCCGAGGGTGAGGGCATAGGTGGCCCCGAGCGCCGCGATCTGCGCGAGCGCGAGGTCCACGAAAATCACTTTCCGGGCGATCACATGGATCCCGAGGTAAACGTGGTTGATCGACAGTACGAGGCAGGCAAGAAACGGGATCAGCATCCAGCGCAGTTCCTGCAGTTGAGCCATTGTGTTCTCCAGCGGTTTTTACGGGTACCGGCCCTTCACGGGTTCTTTTTGATCGCGCTCGCCATCTCGCTTACCAGGTGGTCGATGAGGTCGAAGTAGGTCTTGACCGCAGGATCCCCCCCGACCTGGTTGGGCAATATGACCACTGTCGAACCGGTCTGGCGCGCGATGTTGTTGGGCATGGCGGGATCGTAAAAGTTGTCCACCAGGATCAGGGGTACCTGCTCTGCCTTGATTTTCTCGGTGACCTGCCGGAGGTGTTGCGGGCCGGGTGGAATACCGGGCCGCTCCTCGATGGTCCCGAGCAACTGGATCCCGAAGACGCGGGCGAAGTAGACCCAGACCTTGTGAAACTCGAAAGCCTTCGCGCCGCGAACCGGCTCGGCGGCTTTCAACCACCCGCCGGCCCTGGACGCCAGGGTCCTGCCGCCGAAGCTGTTGCTCTCGAGGAACTGGAAGAGCTGCCCGCTCCAGGTCAGCCTCGTGAGCTTCTGGATGCCAATGAGTTTCAACAACTCCGGGCCAAACAGCGCCTCGTCAATGCGCCTGGAGAAGTCTTTCCTCCGCTCCTCATAGTAGGCGGTCCCTGCCGGGTCGGCAGCCTTCAGGGCATCGCAGATGTTGTCGGCCTCGACCTTCGCGAGCAGGGGGTCCAGCCACACATGCGGATTGCCCTGCGGGTGGATGTCGCCGAGCTCGCGCGTGAGGACGGCGGGAATCTCCAGGGCCGCAATGCCCTTGCCGGCGACCACGCGACCGGGGGTCCCGCGGAATATCCGGTTGTTTCCCGACCCGTTCGCCACCTCGTCCGCCCACAATTCGAGCGAGAAGCCGTTCTCGATGAACAGGTCGGCCTCCCGGGTCCTTCTCATCAAGACCGGTGTCGGCGTGACAAAGTGCGGGTCCTGATCCCCCTTCGCGAGCGCGGTCGCGACGACCCTGTCCCCGCCGATTTCCTCTGTCAGCGACCTCAGCGTCGGGAGGGTGCAGATCACGTTGAGTTTCTTGGATTGTGCGGCGGCGAATTCCGGGACGAGCACAACAGCGGCCGCGCCGGCGATCAGCAGTGCCGCCATCTTCCGGGTCAGTTTCAGATTCATATGCTGTTCCTCTTTGGCGTAATGCCGGTCGGGCGTGAGACCGCGGCCGGAATGGAATGAGGCGGCGGGCGCAGTGATGTCATTTGTTGACCCAGTAGGGCTCCGGCGGGTGGGCCCCGAATATCCAGTTCAGCTCCGCATAGAAGGAGTTGCGCCTCGCTTCCGTCACGAGGTCGCTCCAGCGATGTTCGTAGTTTAGCCGGAACCGGAGAAATTCGCTGAAATAGTACGACACATATGGAGTGATCCCGCGACGCTGCAGGCTGGGGTTGTACAGCACATCGGTCCGGTCCCAGCGTACGCCCGCGTACGTGCGCCGGTCGAATTGCCACTGCCCGTACACCGTGTACCCGAGCGGCCGCCCGGATCCGGGCGGGATTCCGTCGAGCGCCAGCGCTACGTCCGGGGTTTCGGCGGCTTCGGGATATGCGCGCCGGGTGAACATGAATTCCGTGCCCAGCAGAAAGGACCGCCACTCTCCCCGGCGCAGCGGTTTCCAGCGGTAGGTCAGGTCGAACCCGTGCAGGTCGCTCTGCCGCGCGAGGCCGCCGCGCGGGTGATAGTACGAGGACCACCCCAGTTCCAGGTTGTGCGAGTCTTTGAAGGTGCGGAACCAACGGAGGTGACCGAGGTAGGAATTCCGGGCGGCAATATCCGGCGACAGCGCGATTTCGCCGCCCCCGAGGAATTCGAGCGTAAAATCGACGCTTGCCTTTTCGTCCCACGGCGTCGGAATGTAGAAGTTCGCCGATGCGCCGTTTTGCGCGAAGCCCTCCGGGCCCAGGAATTCCTGGATGGGCAGCGGGCGCAGCGTCTGCGGCAAGTCGTGAGTATGAAGCACGTTTATTTTCCCGAACGCCGGGCGAAATCTGCCGACCTTCAGGCGCAGGCCCAGGGGTGTGCGGTCGATGAACGGGAATTTCTTGATGTTCACGTACCCTTCCTCGACGCCTACGCCGAACTTCCCGCCCGCATCCTGCTCCAGGGCCGTAATCAGCACGGCGTCCGCGTACGGGTCGACGGGCACCCGCATGTCTATTTCCGCCTCGCGGAGTATGAACCTGTTGTCGGCCCGATCTCCCTCCTGGTTGAAGACTTTCTGGTCGTCCACCCGCGCGACGAAATTGCCCACCGCCGCAATAGCAGGGTTGAGCGCGCCGGGGCTTGTCTGAACCGCCGCGGGAGCGGTCTGGGCTGCTGTGGTTGACGGTTCCGGCTCGTTGGGTGCTCGGAGCATCTGCATCTGCATCTGCTCGACTTGTGCCTCGAGCTCTTTGATCCGCTTCTCGTAATCGGCCCGCAAGGCTTCGATCTGGGCCCGAATGGCCTGCAACGACGCGGCATCGCTACCGGCAGGCGCGCCCTGGCTTTGCGCTCCCTGTACGGTGACGGGCAAGAGCAACAGCGCGATCAGAATTCGCATTCTTGTAGGGCGCATTGAAAGGCCTCCACACATGTAAGGCAACTACTGGCAAGTGCCCGTTGCAGAGCAGCACGCGAAATACGGTGGCTGAATAAGGCTGGGCGGCAACCCGGCGTACGGCTAACTCGAAGGACCTATTCGAGCCAGGAAGCGGGAGGCCCGCGGTTGACCGGGGATGTGGGCTCGACGCTGAGGTGGAGTCCGGCCGGCCGCAACCGCACAGGAACCGAGTCGCCGCGATCGGTCCACAGACGCCGTGCCGGAACGACGGTCTGACCGAGCAGCTTATTGAAGAAGCAGGCGTTGCAGGGAGGGCAGTCCAGGCCGGCGCCACATTCGAAGTGCGGCCGGCACGGCCCGCCCGGGTCTTCCAAAAGGGCAGACGTGCGCCGGGTGGAAAACGACAGATGATTCTGTATCAAATCGACGGTCGATCCGACCAGACCCGTCATTAAGGCAATGAAGACCAGTGCCGTGCGGAACCACCCGACGCTCCGCGAATGCCCGAGCAGCATGTGGAAAAGTTATCCCGATCGCAGGCAGCTGTCAACGTGGGCCGCGTCGGCTCGCCGCGGCTCCTGGATCTTGCTTAGCAGCGGATTTCTCGTGCGCGCTCTCGGCTGCAGCAAAGTGGGACGGGGCGGGCCGACCGGGCCGACCCCGCCCACTTGCAATGAACAACCGCTCCGGTCTAAGCTGTGCGACGGCATCTTCGGCGTTAACCCGCAGTACTATTGGGGAATAGTCGATGAAGAGAATATTGCTGCTGGGCGCCGGGAAGATCGGCTCCCTCATATCCACGTTGATGGCCCACTCCGGCGATTACTCCGTCTGTCTGGCGGACAGTAATCCCGAAGCGGTCGAGCGCTGGCGCCGCGAACTCCAGCACCCCGCGCTGCAGTTGTTCGAGATGGATGCGACCGACCTGGCGATGCTGAAGCGCTTCGTGACGTCCGGCGAGATCGACGCGATCATCTCCGCCCTCCCGTATTTCTGCAATGCCGGGGTGGCGGAAGTAGCGCGCGAGACCGGTAAGCATTACTTCGACATTACGGAGGACGTCGAAGTAACCCGCTCGATCATCCGGATCAGCGACGGTTCGCCGAAAGCGTTCGTCCCGCAGTGCGGGCTTGCCCCGGGGTTCATCAGCATCGTGGCTCATGAGTACATGACTCACTTCGAGACGCTCGACACCGTCAAGCTCCGGGTTGGAGCGCTTCCCGTTCACCCAAGCAACGCGCTGAAGTATTCGCTCACCTGGTCCACCAACGGTCTCATCAACGAGTATGGGAACGTGTGCTACGGTGTGGAGAACGGCGCCGAGGTTGCGCTGATGCCCCTGGAGGGCTATGAGACCATAGAGGTCGACGGCCTGCTGTACGAGGCTTTCAATACCTCGGGCGGGCTCGGGACGCTGGCAGACACGTACAACGGCCGCGTCCGTACCCTGAACTACAAGACCATGCGATATCCCGGACACTGCGAGAAGATCCAGTTCCTGATGCAGGACCTCAAATTGAACCAGGACCGCGAGACCTTGCGCCGGATCCTCGAGAACGCGATACCCAAGACGCTGCAGGACGTCGTGGTCATTTTTGTGTCCGTCACAGGAGAGCAGAAGGGGTACCTTTTCGAGGAGAACTACCTGAAGAAGGCTTACCCGCAGGAGATCGCCGGGAAGCTCTGGTCGGCGATCCAGGTCACAACGGCGGCTGGGGTGTGTGCCGTCGCGGACCTGGTGATGCAGAACGAATCCGCGTATCACGGCTTCGTGACCCAGGAGACCTTCCGTTTTCCCGCATTCCTGGAGAACCGGTTCGGCAGGTACTACCGATAGCTGGGTCCCGGACGGTTGCGCGGCGCTGGAGGCACGACATGGATGAAAACAGCATAAGCAGAAGGGATTTCGTGAAGGCGACGGCCGCCGCCGGCGTGTCGACGGCGCTGTCCAGCATGAGGGTCGCAGGAGCGAACGACCGGGTCCGCGTCGGGTTCATCGGCGTGGGCAACCGCGGCGACCAGGTGCTGGACGCGTTTCTGGTCCACAAGGACTGCCAGGTCGTGGCCGTCTGCGACATCTACCAGCCTTACAGGGATTTCGCGGCGCAGAAGGTCGGCGGCAGCCCGACTCAGTTTTCCGACTATCGCAGGTTGCTCGACACCAAAGACATCGACGCAGTTGCCATCTGCACCCCGGACCACTGGCACGCGTTACAGATGATTCAGGCCTGTCAGGCCGGCAAGGACGTGTACGTCGAAAAGCCGCTCTCGCTGTGTGTCGAAGAAGGTCGCAAGATGGTAGGGGCCGCCCGGAAGCACAACCGGGTCACCCAGGTGGGAATTCACCGGAGATCCGCGCCATTCTGCCAGGAAGCCGCCGCCATCGTGCGGTCCGGCGCCCTCGGACGCATCACGGTCGCGCGCTGTTTCCACGTCCAGAACGAGTGGCCGAAGGGAATCGGGAATCCGCCTGACGGCCAGCCGCCCGAGGGTTTCGATTGGGATGCCTGGCTCGGTCCCGCCCCGATGCGCCCGTACAACAAGAACCGCACCTTCTACCGGTTCCGCTGGTTCTACGATTATTCGGGCGGACAGGTCACCAACTTCGGCGTGCACTACATCGACATGATCCATTCCGCGCTGGGGGTCGATGCGCCGATCGCGGTGACCGCGATGGGCGCGAAGTTGGCGCTGGATGACAACCGCGACATACCCGACACCCTGGAAGTGCTGTGGACCTACCCCGGCGGCACCCTGGTCACCTTCTCCCAGTTCAACGCCAGCGCCCCGCCGGCAGGACTGCGCGACGGCGAGATCGAGTTCCGCGGCACCAAGGGAACCCTGTACCTGCGCGGTGACGGATACGACATCGTGCCGGACAGCCTCACGCCCAATGAATTCCCGGCGCGCACGCCGACCGACCGCTCCCTCGAGCGCGGTTACCGCACGGGGTCGCGGCCCGTGATTGAGCCGCGCGCGGCCCAGGGCAAAGCGGACACCGCCTATCATGCCCGCGACTTCCTGGATTGCGTGCGTCACCGCGGGCTATGCACCTGCGACATCGAGGTAGGTCACCGCTCGACGTCGGCAACCTTGATTGCCAACATCGCCCACAAAACCCGATCGTATCTCGAGTGGGACCGGGAACAGGAAGTGTTTAAAAACAACCCAGCGGCAAACGAGCACCTCCGTTACGAGTACCGCCGGCCTTACGAGTTTCCGGCCTGATTGCGGGCTTGCCCTGCATGAGGTTCGCGATGTCCGTCACACGAAGAGGATTCCTTGCGGGGGCTTGCGCCTTGCCCGCCGCTCTTGCGGCGGCAGGCGGGCTGTCTCCCTCCCGTGCCGCCAAAGCGCGCCCCCTGTGCTTTTTTTCCAAACACCTGCCGGAGTTGAACTGGACGGACCTGGCCCGGAGTACCCGGGATGCGGGTTTTGACGGGATCGACCTGACGGTGCGCAAGGCGGGCCATGTGCTCCCGGAAAGGGCCGCGGACGATCTGCCCAAGGCGGTCGCCGCGATCCGCGCCGAAGGCATGGACGTCCCCATGATCACGACGGACGCCCTGTCCGCGACACCGGTCGCCCGCGGGGTCTTCTCGACGGCCGGGAAGCTCGCCATCCCATTCCTCAAGCCCGGATACTACTATTACAGGTTCGTCGACATCCGCCGCGAGCTCGACGAAGTCGCAGTCCAGTTCGGGGAACTTGCGCAACTTGGCGCGCAGCACGGCGTCCAGGTGGGATTCCACAATCACGCAGGCTATGTGGGGGCCCCCGTCTGGGACGTCGCGCGCTTCATGGACAAGCTCGACCCGCGGTGGGCGGGCTACTACTTCGATGCGTGCCACGCCGTGGCCGAGGGTGGAGATGCGGGGTGGAAAATCGCGGCGCTGCTGGCGGCGCCGCGGATCAAGATGATCGCGATCAAAGATTTTTACTGGGAGAAGAGCGCGACCAAAGGGTGGCAGCCCCGTATGTGCCCGCTGGGCGAGGGAATGGTGCCCTGGGTTGATTTCTTCAAAATCCTGGCCCAAGCCGGGTTCGGGGGGCCCATTTCGCTGCACCTCGAATACGACATCCCTGGCCCGACAGCGGTGGCTCGCCGGGATAACACCCTCGCGGCTGCCCGGCGCGACCTCCAGTTCCTGAGGGCGCGTCTGAACGAAGCCGCTTAGGACGCTGCCACCCGCCCGATCGCACACAGCCTGAGGAGGATCTGTCCAAATGCGCCGCGCCGTCGAATTCCCGCCACCCTCGCGTCGCGCGTTCCTGCGAGCCGCCGTCGCCGCTCCGCTGACGACTCTGACCGGGTGCGCGGTGCTGAGGCGAAAATATCGCCCGACGGACGTCCGGATCGAGGAAGTCACTACGAGCTGCGAGGAATTCCTCTACCGCGCCCCGTACCGCTTCGGTGGCCGCGCCGTCGACCGTGCCACTATCCTGAATGTCGTTTGCAGCGTGCGCACGCTCGACGGCCGCGTCGCCACGGGCTTCGGATCGATGCCGCTCGGCAATGTGTGGTCCTTTCCGTCCAAGGTGATGTCCTACGACACCACCCTGGGGGCGATGAAGGCCCTGGCCGACCGGATCGGCCGGATCGTGGCGGACTACAAGTCACCGGGACACCCGTTGGAACTGAACGCGCACCTGGAGCCTCTCTTTCTCAAGGCTGCGGAGAAGATCTCGGCCGAGCAGAAGCTCGCCTCGCCGATCCCCACCCTGTGCACGATGGTCACCGCGAGCCCCTTCGACGCAGCCATCCACGACGCTTTCGGCAAGGTGCACGGCTTGAGTTGCTACGCGACGTACGGCCCTGATTTCGTGAAGCAGGACCTTTCGGCGTTCCTCGGCCCCGATTTCATCGGCGAGTACCTCGACCGCTATGTTATGCGGCAGCCCGAGGCGCGCATCCCGATTTTTCACTCCGTCGGGGCCGGCGACCCGATCACCCCGGCAGATGTCGCCAAGCCTCTCGCCGACGGCTATCCCGAAACGCTGGGGGAGTGGATCGAGTTCAACGGAGTGCGGCGGATCAAGATCAAGCTGAACGGCGAAGATCTCCCCGGAGATCTCGATCGGGTCATCCGGATCGACAGGACCGCCGAGGAGGTCCAGCGCCGGCGCGGCGTGCCGGAGTGGTTCTACTCGCTCGACTTCAACGAGAACTGCCCGAATGTCGAGTTCTTGCTGGAATTCCTGCGACGCCTCAAGGAGCGGGCCCCATCCGGGTTTGAGCGTATCCTGTACATCGAGCAGCCGACCGCCCGCGACCTGAAAACGCACCGCTCCAACACCATGCACCAGGCCGCCCGGCTGCGCCCGGTGGTCATCGACGAGTCGCTGACCGATATGGAGTCGTTGCTGCTGGCCCGCGAAATGGGATACACCGGGATCGCCTTGAAAGCCTGCAAGGGGCAGAGCCAGGCGATGCTGATGGCCGCGGCCGGCCGCAAGTACGGGATGTTTCTTTGCGTTCAGGACCTGACGTGCCCGGGAGCCGCCTTCATCCACTCCGCCGGGATTGCCGCGCATGTGCACGGCGTTTCCGGGATCGAGGCCAACGCCCGGCAGTACATGCCGGCCGCCAACCGGCTCTGGGAACCGAAATTCCCGGGGATATTCATCATAAAGGATGGCACCATTGAAACCGGCACCCTCACCGGGGCCGGATTGAGCGCCGTGGACGTCTGACCCGAAGCCTATGAATTCCGCCGGGCCGCGGCAAAACACGACTGAATTGACCTGTTCCGCCCGGCGTCGGGGGCCGGCCCGACTCTGTCCCTGCGAGCTCTGGCGCGGGCGGGCTCGACCATAAGTCCGCGAATTAAGCACAATCCACGGGCCGTGTCGAGCCGGCGCGGCCCGCATCTCCGGAGGGAACGATGCCTGCAATCCACCTCATCCCGGCGCTGCTCGTTTGCGGGTTGCCCGTCGTCTGTGCGCTGGGGTGCGCCGGCCCGCCCGAAGCGGCCGACCTGGTGCTGCGCAACGGGAGCATCGCGACCGTCGACGAGGGGCGCCCCGTCGCTCAGGCCATCGCGATACGCGGAGATCGAATCGCGGCAGTCGGGAGCGAGAACGACATCAAGCCCCACATGGGCGCCTCGACCCGTGTGATCGACCTGCACGGCGGTCTTGCCGTTCCCGGCTTCATCGAAAGCCACGCCCATCTGGGGGGCATCGGCGAGGCAAAAATGCAGCTGGAGCTTATGGGTGCGCAATCCTGGGACGAGATCGTCGCCCTGGTGCGCGCCGCAGCGCAAAAAACGCCCCCCGGTCAGTGGATACTGGGACGGGGGTGGCACCAGGAAAAGTGGGTGACGCGTCCTTCGCCCAATATCGAGGGCTTTCCCCTGCACGGGTCCCTCTCCAGCGTGTCGCCCGATAACCCCGTGCTTCTCACACACGCCAGCGGACACGCCGCCTACGCGAATGCGAAGGCAATGGAGCTGGCCGGGATCACCGCCGCGACACCGAATCCTCCGGGAGGGGACATCGTCCGCGACCAGGCCGGCAACGCGATAGGAGTGTTCCGCGAGACCGCCTCCGGCCTGCTGCACCGGGCGCACGCTGCCGCTCTGGGCCGGCGGACACCCGGAGCAGGTCCTGGCCGACGAGCGCCGGCAGATCGAACTCGCCATCCGCGAGTGTCTCTCCAAAGGGATCACGACTTTCCACGATGCCGGTGCATCATTCAAGACCGTCGACCTGTACAAGGAACTTGCGGACCAGGGCAACCTGGGGTTGCGCTTGTACGTGATGCTGAACGAGGGGAACGATGCGCTGGCGCGCGGGCTCGACCATTACCGCATGGTCGGGTACGGCGGCGGACATCTGACCGTGCGCGCCATCAAACGGCTGATGGACGGGGCCCTCGGGTCGCGCGGGGCCTGGCTGCTCGAGCCGTACCGCGATCTGCCGGGCAGCACCGGCTTGAACACGACACCTGTGCAGCAAATCGCGGAGACGGCGCAACTGGCCGTCCAACACGGGTATCAGCTGTGCGTGCACGCCATCGGCGACCGGGCCAACCGCGAGACGCTCGGCGTGTTCGGAAAAATTTTGCACGAACACCCCGGGTCCAGGGACCTGCGCTGGCGGATCGAACACGCGCAGCACCTGAGCGCCGAGGACATCCCGAGTTTCGGGGCGCTCGGCGTGATCGCCGCGATGCAGGGCATCCACTGCACCTCCGACGCGCCGTATGTGTTGGCACGGCTCGGCCCGGCCCGGGCGGAGGAAGGCGCCTATGTCTGGCAAAAGATCCTGAAATCGGGCGGAATCGTGTGCAACGGCACCGATGCGCCCGTCGAGGATGTGAGCCCGATTGCCTCCTATTACGCGAGTGTGACCCGCAAGCTCAAGGACGGTTCCGTCTTCTACCCGGATCAGAGGATGAGCCGTGCCGAAGCGCTGAAGTCGTACACGCTGAGCGGAGCGTTTGCAGCCTTCGAGGAAACGTCCAAAGGATCGCTCACCCCCGGCAAGCTGGCAGACATCACGGTGCTCTCGAAGGACATCCTGTCGGTGGCCGAGGACGAGATCCCGAAGACGCAGGTGATCTATACCGTTGTGGGGGGAAAAGTTCTTTACAGCAAGGAACCGGAAGACCGAAGGCGTAAGCCGTAAGCCGGAAGTGAGAGAGGAGTATGGGTCCGGCTCCTGGCCGCAGGCTTCCGGCTTCTGTCCTTGGGCGCGCCTCATGCAGGAGATAGCCAGTGCAGGAAATAACCAGTAAAGAACGCATGGCACGAGCGATGTGGCTCGAGGAGCCCGACCGCGTCCCCGTGATGTGTCAGCTCTCCCTGGGGCACTATTTCCTGAACACCTCGGTTCCCGACGTGGAGATCTGGCACTCGACCGAGGGGTTCGGCGAAGCCCTCATTGAACTCCAGCGTCGCTACGCGTTTGACGGCATTCTCATCAACCTGCCGGGCCGGGACCCCGACTGGCGCTCCTACGTTGAGAAGATCGAGCAGACCGACGGCGCGAGGATCATACGGTGGAAGAGCGGCTGGCACACGGTTTGCCCGCCCGACGATAACCCGCACGTGTATCGCCCCGACGGGCAGACGAACGTGATCGCCTTCGAAGAGCTCGACCCGGAGAAGCTCTTCTATATCGAACCGCACGATCTCAAGGGTCCCATTTACCCATCCTGCTGGGGGTTTACCGGGGATCCCGCCCGACTGGACGATTTCTTCCCGCCGTGGCAGTTCGACACGATCGACTACGTCGTCGACCGCGTCGGAGCCCGCCTTTCGGTCCACGGCGAGGTTTTCTCCCCGTTCACCCAGATGATGGAGCTGATCGGGTACTCCCGCGCCTTGATGGCTCTCGTGGAAGACCCGGCGCGGTTCGAGGCATGCCTCGACGCGCTGACTGCAGGGACCATCGCGCTCGCGTGCGGCCAGGCTGACCACGGCGTGGATGCGATCCTGATATCGTCGGCATTCGCGGGGGCGGGATTCATCTCGCCGGCGCACTATCGCCGGTTTGTGCTGCCCTACGAAAGGCGGGTTGTCGAAGGGGTGAAGGCCTCGCACGAGATCCCCGTCTACACGCACACGTGCGGCAAGATCGGGGACCGGCTCGAGCTGATCCAGCGCACCGGAACGAACGGTATCGATACCCTCGACCCGCCCCCCCTGGGTGACGTGGAGCTGTCCGAGGCCAAACAGCGCGTCGGGGACAAACTCTTTCTGAAGGGAAACCTGAACCCCGTCGAGACGCTCCTGCGCGGAAACCGGGAAAAGGTGGGGCGGGAGGCCGTGCGCTGCATCGACTCGGCCTCGGAGCATGGCGGCTACATCCTGAGCTCCGCCTGCTCTGTCCCCCCCCACACGCCGCCGGCAAATCTGGAGGTGTTGTCGGAAGTCGCCGACCTGTTCGGACGATACTGAAAAGCGGTTACTGGATATTGGAACAACGCCCCCCCGCTTTTAATACAGCGGCCGGGTCTTCGGGTCGTAGCCTGATTTGCCGAGCGATTTGAGCAGTGGGGCGGCCCCGTTCGACATCATGCCGAGTTCGCTGCCGGCCTGAAAAAACAGAAACCCCTCCTGGATGAACCGCTGGATCTGCTCGACGGTGCCGGCTGGGCGTCCGAGCGGGATATTGTGCTTCTTTGCCGCCGCCACGATCTTGGCGATCGCCTGCTGGACCGCGGGCACGTCCTGTTTCCCCTCGTAACCGAGCGAGAATGAGAGGTCGTTTGTCCCGATGAACAGGACGTCGATGCCCGGCACGGCCGCTATCTCATCGATCCGTTCCACGGCCTGCGCCTGCTCGACGATGACGATGACCATCGCGTTGCGGTTGGCGAACTTCGTGTAGCCCTCGGGCGCCGGCCACCGGAAACTGGCCAGGCCCGGGGCGGACCCGCGCAGCCCTTCCGGGGGGTACTTGCAGGCAGCGACCGCCTGTCGCGCCAGCTCCGGCGTCGCGGTGAACGGGAACATCACCCCCATGCTTCCCTGGTCCAGAACGCGCTTGGCGGTCCAGAGTTCGTTGACCGGCACCCGTGCGAAAGGGATCGCTTTCAAGCCGCGCGTCGCCAGCACCATGTTGCGAAGGGTTTCGAGGGTGATGGGACTGTGTTCCATCTCGATCCAGAGAAAGTCGAATCCCAGATTCGCCGCCTGCGCGGCAATCTCCGGACTCGCGACCGTGATGGTCATGCCGATAACGGGTTTGCCGTCGCGCACAAGCCTCTTGACCGGGTTCTCCCACGCGGGCGGGTTCTGAGCCATGGCCAATCCAAGCGAAGCGAGCAACGCGCAACCGAGTGCGGGCAACGGGAATCTCATGGCTGTTCTCCTCGGGAACGCCTGCCGGCGCTTTCGTGTGTTGTCTTCCGGAGCACAGCGGCGTCGATGAGGGGGAAGGCTTGGCGCCGGATGCGGCGCGCGCCCTCACTCCTCCCCGTCCTGCTCCAGTTCCTCCTCCCCCGCCACGTCGAGGGTGTCATCTTCCAAGTCCAGTTCCTTGGAATTGAGACCTTCGTCGTCGTAGGTGTCTTCGAAACCGAACACGCGTCCTCGCCGGCGTTCACGGATGGGGCCCTTTTTTCTCTCGTCGTTCATCGACTGGCGATTCGCCTGACGCCGGCTGCGTCCCGGTTTGGCGTCCGGGCCAAACGTTTTCGCCCGGGGTTCGAAGGGCGGCGGTCCCCCAAAACTCGGCCGGGGTCCGGGGCTGTGGTAACCGCCCGGGCTCGGGCGCGACCCGCCCCCCTCCCTCGGACGAGCTTCGTTGACGGCGACCATCCGGCCGCGCAGGCTCTGGTTGTTCAGACGGCGGACTGCCTCGTCCGCCGCGCTGCGTTCCTCGAATTCAACGAAGGCAAACCCGCGCCGCTTGCCGGTTTCGCGGTCCACCGGGATGAAGGCGTGAGCGAGAGGTCCAACCGGCGCAAAAAAAGCCTTCAACTCATCTTCGGTTACGTCGTACGGGAGGTTACCGACAAACAAACGAACGGGCATTCTCACCCCTTTGTCATATGGAGATCACGGGTGTCACCGGAGCTAAAACCTCCGATGAGACCGTTTTATCCGATGTTTTGCCGCTGTTTGTCCACACATTTTTGTCGGCCCCGCGTGAGTGCGCACCGAGGCAACAGAGCGGCTAAACGAGCTTGGCGTCCAGCACGATATGGACGCCCGCCAGCGCCTTGGAAACAGGACAGTTTTTCTTGGCCGATTCCGCTTGCTCGCGGAACTTGTCCGGATCGATCCCCGGGACCTCGGCTTCGGTGTGCAGTTCGATGCGGCCTATCTTGAAACCCTCGGCGGCCTTTTCCAGATGCACCGTGGCCTTCGTTTGCACGCGCTTCGGGGTGAAGCCGGCTTGGCCGAGGCCGGCCGACAACGCCATGGAAAAACAGCCTGCATGGGCGGCGCCGATCAGTTCCTCCGGGTTGGTCCCGGTACCGTCTTCAAAGCGCGACGCGAACGAGTACGCCCCCTCATAGGCACCGCTTCCCAGGCGCATCCTCCCTTTCCCCGACTTGAGGTCCCCTTCCCAAACCGCACTGGCTGAACGTAGTGGCATCATCGTCTCCCGTTACATGCGATCAGTGGTCGCTTGCCTGACAAGGATATTCCTAAAACACCGCCATGGGTGTTCTTTATAGCGCAAACCCTGGGCGCCGGCGAAAGCCCTGGCCACGAATCCCGGGCGACGCGGGTTTGGCACAGCGGGCGTCAGCTGCTAATCCTGGTCTTCATCCCCGACGTCTTGAGGCTCCGTCTCCAACTCGGTCTCGGCCTCCATGTCCAGCTCGGCCCCGGCCTCAATTTCGAGCGCGTCTTCGTCGTTGTCGCCCAAGTTGAGATCGTCGTCGGGATCCTCGTCGAGCCGACCCCGCAGGAACACCTTGTTGCCCCACTCGGACCTGTGGGGCTTGGTTTGGGGACGCCGCTTGCGGTCCGGCCTCGCAGGGGGACCGAAGTTGCGGTTGCGGCGTTTCTGCGGTGCGAGCTCATCGAGAGCTGCAGGTGCGTGCGAGCCTCCCCCCGGCGCGGGGCGCGGGCCGCCCCGGTGCGAAGGTTGACGGCCCGGGACGCGAGTGTCCATTGCCCCTGGGCGGGGCCGGGCCTCGACTTTCCCGCTCGCGAGCCTCTTTGACCGCAATCGGCCGACCCTTGAACGACTGCTGGTTCAGGCGCTGGATTGCGTCATCGGCTTCGCTTTGGCTGCCCAACTCTATAAAGGCGAATCCGCGCTGCTTGCCGGTTTCCCGGTCTACGGGAAGGAAGACGCGCGAGAGCCGTCCTACGGGTGAAAAGAACTCCCTTAATTCGTTTTCGGTTACGTCGTAGGGAAGATTCCCTACGAAGAGACGAACGGACATTCGAAGTTTAACCTCGTTTTCGATGCTGGTGCCGGGGTGATAAGAAGAAGCGGGGAGGAGTCCAAACTCAGCGTTCCTGTTGCGGAGAAATGAGATGCGCGTCGACCCGCGCTTCTTCACGAGTCATGACGGAAATGTTACTCAAAACCGGTGGTTTTTCAATCCCCATCATATTCGGCGTCCTGAAGCCCGCGGGGGCCCGGTCCGGTCCGGGTCACGCAAGATCATCTCCGGGCGCCGAAGCGCCCGAAGGCCCCCTGGGGTGCCCCCACCGGTAGCCGCACTTGGGGCAATGCCAGCGAGGATCGTTCCCCGTCGGCTCGCCGCCGCGTGCCACGATAAGGCCCGGCTCCGGACCGACAGTGCGCCCGAGGGCTGCACGGGAACCGTCGACGATCTCGGCCACGGGATGAAAGCCGCATCGGGGGCACTGACGCGGTCGTTGCCCGGCCGTCATTGGGACTTTGACTTCAGGGTGCTGTCGTTTTCCTTGATAAACGCCCGGATCTCGTCTGATATGCCGAGGAGCCGCGCCCACTGCTCCTTGTACAGTGTCACGGGAAAACGGCCCAGTCCGTACACTGACAGGCCCCCTTTTTCGCTCACCTTCAGGGTCAGCCCGCGCGGGGGTTGTTTGCGGGGCGACCCGGTCTGATCCTCGGCCGGTGCGTTTGATGCGTCGTTGGCCTTCTGTTCCTCTTCCATTTTCTGATCCGTTCCATTCCAGAGAAAAAGTTCAATCCGCGGACAACGTTATACCAATGTACGTCGCGGCGTTCCAGTCCGCATTCGCTCGGTCAGAACGGCAATGCGTTTCATCGTACCCCCCTGGGGGATCTGTCACGGAGCACCGGACGACTCGACGCGGCGTCGACGCGCCGTGCCCCACGAGCGGCCCACGTGGAACCCGACCCGCACAAGCAGCAGGGCGGCCAGAATGCCCGCATAAATTGCGGGCTGGCGGATGTCGGCTTTCTGTTTCCACCAGAAATGCACGACGGCGGCTGCCGCGCTGAAATAGACAAGCCGGTGCAGCGTTTGCCATTTCCGTCCGAGTTTCTGGATGGCGCGCCGCGTCGAGGTGGCAGCCAGGGGAACGAGCAGCAGGAACGCAAGCGTCCCCGCCGTAATGAACGGCCGCTTCGCGACGTCTTTGAGCATGTCGCCCACGTCGAAGAATTTGTCGAGCCAGACGTACGTAGTGAGGTGCAGGGAACCGTAAAAGAAGGCAAACAAGCCCGTCAGGCGCCTGAACCGCGTCGGCCACGCCAGCCCTGTAATTCTGCGCAATGGGGTGATCGCGAGCGTGACCAACAGGAGGACGAGCGTGGTCTGGCCCGTCGACAGCGTGACGAACTCGATCGGGTTCGCGCCGAGCCCGCCGTGGAATCCCTTGTACGCCAGCCGGCCCAGGGGTGCAAGGCAGGCGATCCAGGCAGCCGTCTTCATCAGTATCAGCTGGGGGCGTCTCACGTCAGAAGTTCTTCCTGAGATCCATCCCCGAATACAGAGAGGCCACCTGGTCGCCATAGCCGTTGAACATCAGGGTGCTGCGCTTGAAGAATTCCCCGATGCGCCGCTCCTTGGCCTGGCTCCAACGCGGATGATCGACCTCCGGGTTCACGTTGGAGTAGAAGCCGTATTCGCTCGGGCGCGGAGAGATTCCACGTCGTCGGCGGCTGGTTGTCGAACGAAGCGGATCTTCACGATGGACTTGATGCTCTTGAAGCCGTACTTCCACGGGACGACGAGCCGGATCGGCGCCCCGTTCTGGTTGGGGAGGACTTCGCCGTACAGGCCGACCGCGAGCAGGGTCAGCGGATGCATCGCCTCGTCCATCCGCAGGCCCTCGACATAGGGCCACTGCAGCACGGACCGGCGCTGTCCCGGCATCTGCTCCGGATCGTAGCAGGGTGTCGAAGCGCGACATACTTGGCCTTGGACGTCGGCTCGACACTGCTTGATGCAGCCGAGTTGAGCGGGAATCCCGATCCACGGGATCACCATCGACCAGCCCTCGACGCAGCGCAGGCGATAGACGCGCTCCTCGAGCGGGGTGCATCTTGAGGATGTCGTCGACGTCGTACTTGCCGGGCTTCGCCACCTCTCCTTCGATCGACACCGTCCACGGGCTCGGTCTTGAGGGTGTCGGCGTATCGGCGCGGGATCTTCCTTGTCGGTGCCGAACTCGTAGAAATTGTTGTAGCCGGTGACGTCCTTGAGAGGAGTGAGCTGCTCGCCGCGGGTGCTGAGAGGGCTCTGCACGTACTGCAACTTCGTCGCCGCGCGCGCGGCCTCTTCGAAACCTGCCAGGGCTGCGCACTGAGAACGCCGCCCCGGCGGCGACCGCCCCGGCCAGGAACTTGCGTCGGTTCAGATAGACCTCACGCGGAGTGATTTCGGAAGACTTGAACGGATCGCGACTCTTGAAAATCATTTCCCCCCCACCCTTTCCTGGAAGTATAGATTCCGGGCGGGGAGGCTCAAGTGGGCGGCTTCGGCTCGCGATCGGGACGGCGGGTCAGGATTGGGACTTGATGACGCTCTGCAGACCCGTCAGCAGCTCGTCGACCTTGGCGATCTCTTCCTCGGTGGCCAGCTCCCTGGCCTTCATCAGGACGGCGATGGCCGTGTCGAGTTCGCCCAACATGGCGTCCACCAGCCCGAGGTTGAAAAAGAGGTTCGAGCAGCCGGGTTCGATCTCGGCGGCGATTTCGTAGTGCAGGCGCGCCAGCCGCAGGTCGCCCGATTCGAAATACAGGTTCGCCAGGTTGAAGTGGGCCTCGAAGTGCCTGGGGTCGTACTTGCAGCGAATGGGTGAAGCAGTTGAACGCCCCCGGCATCTTGCCGGCCTCGAATTCCAGGATCCCCAGATTGCAGTAGGCGTCGGCGACGGAGTCCTCCTCGGCGATCGCCCTGGCGTACATCTCGACGGCGCGGCTGTCCCCGCGTTCGTGCAGCAGCAGCGCCTCTTCGAACGCGGTCAGCCGCAGCGGGAGCTGGATCAGGAGCCCCGGGGGGTCCGGGAAGAGGTTGAGCTGGCCGCGCAGCTCCGACTCGATCTGCTTCAGCCCGAGCCCGCGCCCGCGCAATTCTCGCACGCGGCGCAGCTGGGTCAGGGAGCGAAAATCGTAGCGGGTCTCGCCGTCGCCGGTCGGCGGGCGCTGTCGGGATCAGGCCGCTGCGCGTCCAGCGGCGTATGTAGTGTTCGCTGAGACCGAACTGCCGGCTGAGATCTCGAACCGAATAGGCGGACTGGACACGCTGGAAACCGATCTTCGATCCTGGTTCCGACGGGAACCGTAATTACGTTGCCCATAGTGTCCTCGAGCTTCGGTCAGAGACAGACTTCAGCCGCGTTTTCGCGCCTTCGCCGGCTTGGCGGGCGGCTATCGCGCGCCTCCTCATCCTCGGCCCGCACTTCCTGCTTCCCGCCCTTGCCGGTCGCCTTCACCATCGGCTGCCGCTTCGACCGGGCGCGGTCGATGCTCTCCTTGAGCGCCGTCATTATGTCCGGCGACCGGCCGGGTTTCTTCCTCGGCGGTCACGACCTCGCGTCCCTGGATCTTGGCCTCGATGATCTCGCGCAGAGCCTCGTTGTAGCGGTCGCGGATGTCGATGCTCTCCAGCGTGGTCGACATCGTTTCCATCAGGTGCAGCGCCAGCTTCAGCTGTTCCGGCTCGGTCCCCGGCAGCTGGTCGAGCTGCGGGACCTCGTTGATGTCGCGCACCTCCCGCGGGTAGCGCAGCCTGTAGAGGATCAGGCCGTTTTCGTGTGGGGCGATGATGACGGCGTCCTCGCGCTCGCGCAGCACCACCTTCCCGACCCCCACTTTTCCGCTCTGCCGCATGGCCTCGCACAGCAGCGCATAC
Source organism: uncultured Acidobacteriota bacterium (assembly GCA_963773605.1). Taxonomy (GTDB): domain Bacteria; phylum Acidobacteriota; class UBA6911; order UBA6911; family UBA6911; genus CAVZBT01. The sequence continues at coordinate 324,724 of CAVZBT010000006.1, read as the reverse complement.
GCCTTGGACGCCACCGGCGCTGTCGGGCCCGGCGAAATACGGGGTCTCGTAGAGCGTGGGGTGAACCTCGGCCGCGTCGACGAATCCCTCGATCTCGATGATCCGGGTGCTCTCCAGCCGGACCTTGTCGAAATCCGCGGGTTCCAGGACGACATACTGATCGGGCTCGTACTGATACCCTTTGACGATCTCCTGCGTGGTCACCGGCTGGTTGCATTTCTTGCAGCGCTTGTCGTAGCCGACCGGGCCGTTGCAGTCCCTGTGCAGCTGGTTGAACCGGACCGTCTCCGCCTGATCGATCGCACTATAGACTCGGATCGGGATTGTCACCAGCGAAAATCGGATGTGTCCCTTCCAGATTGACCTCATCATTTGTCGGCACCTCACCCTTGGATAGAGCCAGAAGCGATGACGAAGTATAGCTAAGTTCCCTGCCGCCCGCCAGTAGCGCCGATCTGTAGAGCAGGAAGCCGCAAGCCGATGCGGGATCAGTCGCACTAGGCTTGCCCGGGAAACTTGAAACGGCCCGACGGCCGGCTTATGCTACAACTTCGGGCTTTCGAGGAGCGCCCATGAGCAAGTCCGAGCTGATTCGCCGACTCAGCCACGTACATCGCGAGGCCCTGGTCGACCGTTCAGAAATTCACGCAAAGAGGATTTCGAGCGCAAAGCTCCGGCTGCAGGAGTGGTCCGCCAAGGACCTTTTCGCCCACCTGGCGGCGTGGAACCGTGAAGCCAGGCAGTACGTCGGCAGATTGAAAACGGCCAACGGCTCTCCGGCGCTCCAGGATTGCCGGGAAGTCCCCGCCGCCGGAGCCGAGCCCCTCAACCTCGCCAAGGTTATGGCCGACTTTCGATCGTCGCTCGATGCGATCGTTACCGCTTTCGAAAAGACGCCGGCCGCGAAGGTCGACCCTGACGCGGCGGAGATCAGCTCAGGCACCGTAACCAAGGTGATCCGGCATTACCAGGTTCACCAGAACGACCTCAACGCGCTGGTCGGGTCCTTCCGGCCCCACTGAGAGAACCCCTGTCGCCACCCGGGGCCGGCTGCAACTATCGAAAAGCTGTTCACATTCAGGAGCGCGCAAATGACAAACCGCATAGGACGTCGCCGCTTTTTCGCTTCGGTTGCCGCCGGCGCGGCGGTCGCATCGACCTGGTCCGCCCGGAGCCATGCCGCCGTCTACGGCGCCAACGAACGCCTCCGCCTGGGTGTGATCGGTTGCGGCGGAATGGCCGGGTCGCACATGAACGCGCTCGTGCCCATGAAAACGAGCGACAACGTGGAGATCGGGGCGGTTTGCGATATCTTCAGCAAACGCCTTGATGCCGCAGCCCAAAAGACGGGCGGTAGGCCCTTTTCCGATTACAGGGAGCTCCTGGCCCAGAAGGATCTGGACTACGTGCTCATCGCGACCCCCGAGCACTGGCACCACCGCATGGTCCTCGACGCGCTCGATGCGGGCAAGCACGTCTATGTGGAAAAACCGATGACCCACAGCATCGCCCAGTCGCAGGAAGTGGTGCGCAAGATGCAGGGCTCGAAGCTCAAGCTGCAGGTGGGCGTGCAGGGAATGTCCGATGAGTCGTACGAGGTTGCAAACCGGTACGTCCGCGACGGCTTTCTCGGCAAGGTGGTGATGGCGCAGATCGACTACTCGCGCAATTACGCGAACGACTTCTGGGCCTACGACATCGATCCCGATGCGAAGCCTGGTGTCAACCTGGACTGGCAGGCGTGGCTCGGCCCGGCCCCCAGGAGACCCTGGGATCCGCGCCGTTACTTCCAGTGGCGCCGATACTGGGACTACTCGGGCGGCATCGCGACGGACCTGTTCATCCACCGCGTGACACGGATCCTGAAAGCCGTCGGGCTGACGTTTCCCGAGCGGGTCGTGGCCACCGGAGGCAAGTGGAATTTCGGCGACAGCGTCGCCGAGATCCCCGACACGTTCAACATGCTGTGCGATTATCCGGGAGGCCCGACGGTCGCTCTCGTCTCGTCGATGGCGAACGGAACGCCGATAGACCACGTCATCCGAGGGCACTACGCGACCCTGATTTTCACGCGCGAAGGATTTGACATCCGCCCGGAGGGGGATATCGCCAGACAGGAGAATGCCCCTAAGGCGGGAGAGATCAAGCCGGTTTCCTACAAGAAGACCGGCGCTGAAGACCTGACCCTGCACCACCGCAACCTGCACGCCGCGATCCGCGCCGGCGAGGAGCTGCACTGCGACCACATGCTCGGGTACTACGGTGTCGTGGTCACGATGATGGGGGTTGAGTCCTATCGCACCCGGAAATACCTGCGCTGGAACCCCCAGCAACAAAAGGTGTCCTAGGTGGGCGGGTTCGGCTCCCAATGAGCTGCAGCCACGAGTGATCGTGCGATCCCCCGGATGTGCAAGATCCTGGGCCGCGGCGGGCCGACGCGGCCCACCGGGCGTCAACTCCAGCGGAACCAACGCATGGCGCAGACGAAGGACAAGCCGCCCCAGAAGGCCACCACTGCGATCCGCAGACCCTGCGAGTACAGCGAGGCCCCTTCCAGGATGATCGCCCGAAGCGCGTAGTTGAGCTGAGTCAGCGGCAGCGCCTGCACGAGCGGCTGCAAGGCGGCGGGGAACCGGTCGGGCGAGAAAAAAATCCCCGACAGGAGCCACATCGGGAGCATGACCAGGTTCATCAGACCGGACACGGTTTCGATCCTCTGGGCGCGGCTGGCAATCAACAGCCCGATTCCCGCGAACGCGATGTCTCCCACCAGGCAGACCAGGAGGATCGCCGCCCAGTTACCTCTGATCAATACCCCGAACAGCAGGGCACCCGCTCCAAGCACGACGACGATCTCGGGGATCATGAACAACAGGCGGCCGCCGATCATCGACCACATGAAATGGGTGCGCTTCATCGGGGTGGCAACGAAACGCTTCAGGAGCTTACGCACCCTCATGTCCACGATCACAAACCCAACCCCCCACATGCCGCTGCCCATCAGGTTCATCCCGAGCAGGCCCGGCACGAGGAAGTCAATGTAGCGCGCCCCCGGGTCGGTGACATGTTTCTCGGCCGCGGGTATGACATCCTGTCGTCCGGCCGCCCGCTGCAGGGCGTCATCGACCTGCAGCCGCGCCAGCGCGCTCTCCGGACGCGTGGGGTCGAACACGTAGGTGAACGGCTCTGCCGGGATGACGACGATGGACGATTTGCCCAGCCGGAGGCGGTCCCTGCACTGGGCTGCCGAGTGTATCTCCGCCGTGAAGTTGGGGACCGCGGCGAGCGCCTTCTGGATCTGCTGCGCGCGTGGACCGTCCTGGACGTCGACGAACACGCGGTCCGGCGGCCGGTTTCGGAACGCGATGCCCGAGGCCCACCGCGAGGAGCAACGGAAAGCCGTAAGTCCAAAATACCGCTTCGGGCTCGCGCAGGAATTCCCGCATCCGCGCCGTAAGGAGCTCCCTAAGAGGGTGATACTTCGTCATCGCGCAAATGCCTTCCGGTGAGGTGGACAAAGACGTCTTCGAGGCTGACGTGACGCGTCGTCAAGCGCGTGAGCTCCTGGCCGCGGGACTGCAGGCGCGCGAGGAGCGCGGGAACCGCGACGTGCGGCTCGCCGACGGTCAGGGAGATGGCCGGGCCGTCCGAACGCACCTCGCGCACCGACGGAAGCGAACCGTAGTCGGCTGTCGACGGACCGGCCCCGTCCGCGACCGCAAACTCGATGACGTGCTCGCCGCCCAGGCTGGCGATCAGCTCGCTCGGCGAACCCAGCGCGATCACCTTGCCGTGGTCCACGATCGCGACGCGATCGCACAGCCGCTCCGCCTCGTCCATGTAGTGCGTCGTGATCAGCATCGTCCGCCCCTCCCCTTGAGCCCGCGGATAATGTCCCACAGCTGCCGGCGCGACTGCGGATCGAGTCCCGTGGTCGGCTCGTCCAGAAACAGCAGATCCGGATCGCCGACCAGCGCGCAGGCAACCGCCAGCCGCTGCGCTGCCCCCCCGAGAGTTTGCCGACCCATGCCTTGCGCCTTCTCGCCGAGACTGACACGCGTCCATGGTTGCCTCCGGCTCCTTGCCCGAGCGATAGAAGCTGCGGAACAGGACGAGCGTTTCGCGGACCGAGAGCTTTTCGGAGAGCCGGGTCTCCTGCAGCGAGATGCCGATCCGCTGGCGGAGCTCGTCGTCGTGCTCCCCCCAATGCCTCCCGAGCACCTCCACCTCCCCGGACGTCTGCGCGAGCAGCCCTTCCAGGATCTCGATCGTGGTGGTCTTGCCGGCGCCGTTGGGGCCGAGCAGCCCGAAGCACTCGCCCGAGCGCACCTGCAGGTCCAGGCCGTTGACCGCATCCACAACGCCGGAGCGGCTCTTGTATCGTTTGGTCAGGTTGCGGCAGTCGATCGCCAGGTCCGGCGTCATAGTCCAATTCCCCTGTTTCAATGCCGGTCCAAATATACGCGTAATAGGATAACAGACGGGAACGTCCCTCCCCGGCCGCTCGTATTTGTGGTTGTACCTGCTCAGGGAGGTCCATATGAGAGCACCGAGCTTCTTACCTGCCATCGTCACCGCCGGCGTGCTCTGCGCCGCGCCCGCGGCGCCGTCGGGCGCGGCCCAGGATTCCATCCAGTACCGGCTCCTCAAAGGTCCGGACTACCAAGTCTACGAAGACGGGGTGACGCCCCGCACCCGCGTCAGGGCGAACTACTACAAGCAGTCTCCTGGCGATCAGTGGGGCGTCTCCCCGGGCCAGGTCTCAATCGAGTACGGGCTCCCTGGATGGAAGCCCGAATATGGACCACTGTTCGAAAACATGCCGGTCAAGAAACGGTGGCGCCTCGGCTCGAACTACTGGACCAACCTGTCGAGTTCGTTTCCCTTCGAAGCCGGTGGCCGACAGATCCCGGCGGGGTATTACTACCTCGTCCTGGAGCGAACCGACGAAAGGCGGTGGAGCCTGATCATCCTGGAACCCGCGGATGTCACGCGCCGCCAGCTGGATCCGTACCACGTCAACCTCAAAGACAGCGGCCCGGGCATTCCCGTCGCGCTCGATTCGGAGCGCTCGGAGAAGCTCGCGGACGACTCGAAATTACCCTCAAATTGCAGGACGACGACCCGAAGCAGATGAGGGTACACATCCGCTTCGGGCCCCATCACTTCCGCTCTGCGCCGCTTCGGGTGCAGTTTTGAGAGAGACTATCCGCCTCAGTTCTTATGAAGTGCAACAGCACTCGCCCCCGCCCCGATGAGCTGCAAGCGAGGGCAATCGGGAAAACCACGGTTTGAGCAAGATCCCCGGGCTGCGTCGAGCCGACCCCGTCACGGCTGCAGCGATGAGTTCTGCGACGGCTGCGGCTTGACGCCCGGGGATGCGTACTGCTACAAGGGTCCCGGACATTCCACCAGGGGAGGAGCGCCATGCTGAACCGGAGGACTTTCATGGGAACCTTAGGCGGTGCGGGTTTGCTGGCGGGGGGCGGGTTCGCGGCGCCCCCGGAAAAGCGCCGCGTCTTCGTGCTCGAGAATTATTACCTCAAAAACGGCACCCAGACCGCCCGGATCCACGACTACATCGCGAAGACGGCTCTGCCCGCGCTGAAAAAGCTGGGCACGGGGCCGCAGATCGTGCTCGATGCCGTCATCGCTTCGCATATGCCTCAGGTAGCTGTTGTTACGGGTTTCCAGTCGGTCGATGAGCTGTGGGACGTCCGTGCGAAAGTGATGGCAGACCCGGAACTTGCCAAGGGGGTCGAGCAGTGGGAGGACAACCCGGAGGCCCCGTACGAGCACTTTTCAAGCTCGCTCCTCGAAGCGACGCCGTATTGCCCCGAAATCGCGGCTGCTGCCGAGGCGCGCACGACCTCCAGGATTTTCGAACTGCGGACGTATCACTCGCCGACCTGGAAACAGCTGCGGGCGCTGCACGAGCGTTTCTCCGGGCCGGAAATCCAGATCTTCCGCCGCGTCGGCGTGCACCCAATCCTGTACTCGTCCACCTTGATCGGCCCGCAGTTGCCCAACCTGACCTACCTCATCCCCTTCGAAGACCTGGCCGCGCGCGAAAAGGCGTGGAACGCGTTCTCGGCCGATCCGGAGTGGATCAAGGTCCGGAAAGAGTCGATCGACAGGCACGGGCAGATCTCAAGCGTCATGCAGATGTCGCTCTGGCGCGCGACCTCTTATTCCCCGATCCGCTGACCCCCCCTACGCCGGCCAAAATAGGTCCGCGAATTGCTTTCGTTCCTGGGCGTCCAGGCCAGTACCGGAGGGTCAGGAGGGTCGATCTATCGAAAACATGAAGAGCGCTACGGATTTTCCCGAGAGCCATCCCGTCAAACAGCTTTTCCGGACTTTGACGGAAAGGGGGCTGGCGCAGGCCAGCCTGCACGACACGGACCTCTTGCTCTACCTTGCGGACCTGTTGGTCGACTTTATGTTCATCGAGAACCTGCACGGTCTGCAGGATCCCGATGGGAAACGGCCTGAAAGCCTGGTCGATCTGATCCGGCAGGCCTCGGACTCGGAAATGCCCGAAAAGAAGACCTATTTCAAACACCTGGGGGACTACTCGCTTTTCATGCTGGGTATGTTCCCCGAGTTCATTACGCGGCCGCGGCGCGCCTTTTCGCCGTCCTGGTACGAAGATACCGGCCGAATCGGTTACCGTGTGGCCGGGCAGCTGGAGAGCCACTGGTGGCGCACCATGGTGTACCGCAAGCTGTCCGACAAGTTCGACAGGTGTGTCGTGTCGTTGAACTGGGTGCGTGAGTACACGTCGGACCCTTTCTACCAGTTCATGTTCCGGCAGTTTGGGGCCGGTTGAGGGACAGGGCCGACGAGCCGGCTCTGCTGCGCGTTTCGGCGAGCCGGGCGGCCGCGTCCTCACGGAGCTGGAATTTCTTCACTTTGCCGCTGGTGGTCATCGGGAACGAATCGACGAAGAACACGTACTTGGGGATTTTATACCTGGCGATTTTGCCACGGCAGAAGTCCTCGATGTCGCCCGGTTCCAGGGCGACGTTCTTGTGCAGCTGGACGTAGGCGGCGACCTCTTCGCCGTATTTTTCGCTCTGCACCCCGACGATCTGCACGTCGCGGATCCCGGGCATCCCGTGAAGGAAATCCTCGACCTCCTTTAGCTGCTCTCGCCTCCGCGGATGATCAGGTCCTTCAGCCTCCCGGTGATCTTGTAGTAGCCGTCGTCGGTGCGCAGCGCCGTGTCCCCCGTGCGGAGCTACCCCTCCACGTCGATGGCCAGCTCGGTTTCCTGGGGCATTTTGTAGTAGCCCTTCATCGTGTTGTACCCCCGGCAGCAAAGCTCTCCGGGAGTGTTCGCGGGGAGTTCCGCCCCGGTCTCGGGTGCAGCGGTACGCCCAACGTGCATTCAAACACCTCCGACACACCTTCCTCCTTCCGGAATCGCTGATAATGCCTCCCCCACCAGGTTTGCCGCAAGCAATTTTGAAGCAAGGCAGGAAGTGCGGTAACCTCGGCTCCGTTTCCACTGGATCCGTGGGCGAGGACTGCGGTGGATTGCTGTTTCTTCCCCTGGCCGGCGCGAATGCAGTACACTACGATTTCTCCCCAGGAGAGGAGATCCCCATGCACATTTCGGAACTGGACACGCCCGCGCTGGTTGTTGACCTCGACACACTGGAGCAGAACATCGCCGAGATGGCGAGCTACTGTTCCGGGCACGGGATCGCGCTGCGCCCGCACACCAAAACCCACAAGATTCCGGCCATTGCCCGCATGCAGCTGGCTGCCGGTGCCTGCGGCATCACGGTGGCGAAAATAGGCGAAGCCGAGCTGATGGCCGGCGCGGGATTCGACGACATTCTTATCGCCTACCCGATCGTCGGTGCCCCGAAGCTCGAGCGACTTGCCGCCCTCTGCAAGAACTCGCGCGTGACGGTCGCCACCGATGCGCTGGAAGTCGCGGAAGGGATCTCCCGCGCGGTTTCTGCGGCCGGCGTCCGGATCCGCCTCCTCGCCGAGATGGATGCCGGCCTGCGCCGCTGCGGCGTGCAGAGCACCGCCGAACTGGTGACGCTCGCGCAAGGCATCTCCCGGTTGCCCAATGTCACCTTTGCCGGATTCCTCTGCTTCCCTGGGCACATCCGGGCCACCCCTGCCGAACAGATCCCGCTGCTCGAGGCCATTGACGCCCGCCTGCGCGAGGCTCAGGACTGCCTGTTCCGCTCGGGCGTGGAGGTGCCGGTGGTGAGCGGCGGCTCGACACCGACGGCGTACCGCAGCCACGTGATGAAGACGGTCACCGAGATCAGACCGGGCACCTACGTCTACAACGACATGAATACGGTCACCATCGGGGCCATCGGGCTGGACCGCTGCGCCCTGACGGTGCACACGACCGTCGTCAGCACGGCGGTCAAAGGGAGGGTCGTCATCGACGGCGGTTCCAAAACCTTCTCGAGCGACCGGCTGCGGGGCGGCGAAGGGCAGGGATTCGGGTATCTCGTCGACCACCCCGAGGTGCAGCTCGAGTCGATGTCCGAGGAGCATGGGCACGTGAATGTCGACGGAACGACGCACCGTTTCCGGATCGGCGACCGGTTGCGCTTCATCCCGAACCACGTCTGCACCGCCGTCAACCTGCACAACGAACTTTGGGGCGCCCGGAGCGATACCATCGTGGAGCGCTGGCCGATCGCTGCGCGCGGCCTGGTGCGCTGACCCCGGGCAGACGCCGCAGCCTCAACGGGGGGGCGACTCCCTGATGGTTTCACGGAACTCGGATGATTTGCTGCGGACCTCGCGGATGGATTCGAGCAGGCTGGGCTCTTTCAAATCGGCCAACCCCACCGTGTGGAGCTCAGGGTTCAGGAAACGCAAGACGCGTCGCCCCGTGTTTTGCACGAGCCTGGCCAACTGGAGCGCGGCATCCGTGATCGGCAGACGGGGGGCACGCGGCTCGGCCGCCGCGCCTCTGGACCGGTTTTTCCCGGGCACTTTGGGAAGCGCCTGCTGCATGTTCTCGCCGAGCCGCCGTGCGTATTTCTCCAGTTCCTGGACGTGCTGAGCCGCCACCGCACTCGCCCGGGCTTTCTGTTCCGGGGTGACCCCGGATCCCGACCCCGCGTACGCCAGCGCCGGCAGATCGGCCCCGTAGCGCCCCATTTTCCTCTCGTACTCGAGCGTCTGTTCGCCAAACATGAAAAGACGCAGTTTCAGGAAATAGTCTGGATCGCTCTCCCTTCCCGTGGGCGCAGCTATCGGGGGATCATGGGAGTTCTGCAGGGAGTTCTGCAGGTAATTCCGCAACTCCGAGTTGTTCCAGAGGCTGGGCGGCGGATCTCGATCGTCGGCGGTTTTCTTCTCCTGTGGAAGTCGAGTCGGGTACACATCGACCTGGAAGGCGGAGCGCAGCGGATCGAGCAGGGCTGTGAATTTTTCGAAAACCTTCTCGTCCTGCACGACGCACCACACCTCGAGACCCTTGGGATGGAAGACGAACTTGGCGTCCAGGTCCTGGCACAATTGAGTTTCGTGAAACCGGAGCCAAACGTCGACGATCTCCGCGGGTGTGTCGAGCGGAGTGTTCGGGGGAACCACCGCCGTGGGGGGAGATGACAGGGAGAGGATCCAGAAAACAAGTGTCCAGGGCATAGTCGGCCTGACCCTCAACGTAAGAGTACGTCCGCGGACCGACGCCTGTACAGCAGTAAAGGGTTGGGCTCACTTGAACCTGGTACGATCTCCAATCACGCCGCGTCGGCCCGGCGCGGCTCGGGGTTCTGCTCGACCTTGTGGTTGTAGCTCATTGGGGCAGGTCGGGCCGCCCCCGCCCACTCCGTAGAATGGTGACCGTGCCGCGATAGTGTGGTAGAAACGCCGAGTACGAGACGCCCTATGGACACATACACCGCACCCATGCCGATCCACATCCACCTGGCGATGCCCCAGCCCTGGACGCACTACTTCGAGGTCACCCTGGTTGTTCCGGAAACCGGCGCGCAGCCCGTGGACCTGGTGATGCCGGTCTGGACCCCCGGATCCTACGTGGTCCGCGAGTTCGCCCGCAACGTCCAGGAGTTCGCGGCGTTTGACGATGCCGAAGCGCCGCTCCGGTGGGAAAAGGCGAGCAAGAACGTCTGGCGGATTCATCCCGGGCGCCCCGGCAGCGTGACCGCCAGGTACAGGGTTTACGCGTTCGAGGTGTCGGTTCGAACGAGTTGTCTGGACGACACGCACGGCTTCGTCAACGCCGCAAGCGTGTTCATGTACGTCCAGGGGCGTCAGGGATCCCCCTGCCTGCTGCACATCGAGACTCCCCCCGAGTGGGACCGGGTCTCGACCGGGCTGGATCGGGCGCCCGACGGAACAGGCGCGTTCTATGCACCCGATTTCGACACGCTCGTCGACTGTCCGATCGAAATCGGCCGACAGCGCGAATACGGGTTTTTCGTCGACGGCGTACCTCACCTCGTGTCGCTGTACGGCGAGGGCAACGTCGATCCGGAGCGGCTGTGCTCCGACCTGCAGAAGATCGCGGCGGAAGCCGCCGCCGTCACCGGTGAAATCCCCTACCGCGATTATGTGTTCCTGATTTCTTTGCTGCAGGAAGGGGGCGGCGGCCTGGAGCACATGAACTCGACCGCGCTGCAGGTGAACCGGTGGACGTTCCGGCCCGACAGCAGTTACAAGAAATTTCTGAATCTCGCCGCCCACGAGTTATTCCACGCCTGGAACATCAAGAGAATCCGGCCTGCCACCTTGGGACCCTTCGATTACAGAACTGAGAATTACACCCGCCTGCTGTGGTTTTCCGAGGGCCTGACGGAATACTACGCCGATCAGCTCATGCGACGCACCGGGCTCGTCACGCCGCAGGAATACCTCGAAGAACTCTCCCGGACGATCAAATCGGTCCAGGAAACCCCGGGGCGCCTGGTCGAATCCGTCGCGGACGCGAGTTACGACGCGTGGATCAAGTTCTATCGCCAGGACCCGCACTCGCAGAATGCCACCATCTCGTATTACACCAAGGGGGCGCTCATTGCGATGGTGCTGGACCTCGAGATCCGACACCGCAAGCCGGGGTCGAGCCTCGATGACGTGATGAGGTTCCTCTATGGCGAGTATTACAAAAACTTACACCGGGGATTCACCGAGCCTGAGCTTCAGCAGGCGTTCGAGCATGCGGCCGGGGGGTCCCTGGCGGAGATTTTCGCAGAATACATCTACGGGACCCGCGAGCTCGATTATGAACGCTTTCTGGGGTATGCCGGGTTGAAGTTCGATGTCCCCCCGGCGTCGGAGGACGGAGGCGCGCGCGGCTACCTGGGCATTGCTGCCCAGACCGTTGAGGGCCGAGCGATGGTCGTCGGCGTGCCGGCGGGCTCTCCCGCATACGAGTGGGGGCTGAGCGTCAACGACGAGATCCTGGCCGTCAACGACTTCCGGGTCTCGCTGGATACACTGCCCGCTCGAATCGAGGAGGCCGGGCCCGGAACCGGCGTAGAGCTGCTCGTGTGCCGCAACGGGGTCGTGCGGCGCTTCAGGGTAGTGACCGGACCAAAGCCCCTGGAGGAGTACAAGATAACCAGGATGCCAGACCCGTCCGACGACCAGAAAGAAGTCTACGCGCGGTGGCTGCGCGCTTCCTGGTAGGGGCAAAGGCAGGGGTGTCCCGGGCGATTCGGTGTCGCAGAAGCCGCGTCTCCCCGGCACCATCAAAAGGGGCGCTCCTCAGGAGCGCCCCTTGGCGGTGGCATGTCGCATCTCTCCCAGTAACAAATGCGGCATCCCGATAATCAGTGCACGAGACCCGGCTGGAGCCTGCCGGATCTCCTGTCGCCTCTGCGATATGAATAGATGAATTGAGGCCGGTGAGCTCTCGGGTCCAGAGCCACACACATCAAGCAACAGCATTTATGATTCGACAAAACTATAGGCTTCGGTGCAAAATAAGTGAAATGAATTCCTTTGATCAAAGGGATCAGGGACGCTTATGTCGATGGGCAGTCGGCGAGGGTTCCGGCGGCAGAACGGATAACGCGGTATTCGTTACGACGAGCGGGGCGATATGCAGATAGAGACCCTCAAGGTGTTTTGCGATCTGGTGGAGAGCCGCAGCTTCTCGCAAGCGGCGGTGCGCAACTACGTCACGCAGATCTGCGGTGAGCCAGCAGATCAAGGCGCTGGAGAACCGGCTTCGAAACGCCACTGCTCGTCCGCGACGGGCGCTCGGTCTCGACCACCGAAGCGGGGCGCATCCTGCACGAGGCGGCGCGGGAAATCCTCGACCGGTTCAACTCGGCGCAGCTGGAAATGAAGTCGATCGGCCAGGAAATGGCGGGCATCGTCCGGGTGGCCACGATCTACAGCGTGGGCCTGTACGAGCTGTCCAGGGTCGTGAAGACCTTCCTGAAGACCTACCCCAAGGTGAACCTGCACGTCGAGTACAGCCGCGCCAACCGGGTGTACGAGGACTGCATCCGGGAGGCGGTCGACCTCGGGATCGTGCCCTACCCCAAGCCGCGCAAGGGCATCGAAATCGTGTCGCTCCCCGCGGACCGGCTGATACTGATCTGCGCGCCCGAGCACCCGTTTGCGCGGCACCGCCACGTACACATTCAGAAGCTGGAGCGGGCAGGATTTCGTCGCGTTCGAAAAGGACATTCCGAGCCGACACGCGATCGACCAGATCCTGCAGGACAACGGGGTCCGCGTGCAGCGTGGTGATGGAGTTCGACAACATCGAAACGATCAAGCGCAGCGTGGAAATCGGCGCGGGCATCTCCATCGTTCCTCAACTCAGCGTCCAGCGTGAAGTCCAGTCCGGCTCTCTCGTGCAGGTGAACTTCAGCCGGCAGAATTTCCTTCGGCCGCTGGGCGCCATCCTGAAGCACAAGAAATCGCTGACGCCGCCGGTCGAGAAGTTCATCCAGTTGCTCCAGAATCCGAATCAGGAGCCCGGCCGCAAGCAGCCCGCGGCGTCTGCATGACTGGGGATCATCGGGCCGGGGGGAACCCATGAAAGGGGCCCTTGCGTGCGGTCTGGTTCTTGCGGCGAGGCTGGGCGGGGTCGTCCCCGCCCAGGCCGGCGCTTTTCGTTTTTCGTTCGGGTTCACCCTGGACCACGGCAGACCCTACTATTACTGCCGCCCGTACCCTCGGTTCAGGCCGTACTACGCCTTTCGCCCGTACTCGCCGGCCTATTTTCGGGTACGGCCCCTATCGCTGCCTCACGCGGCCGGCTACGGCGTCTATCCTCACCGCCCCTATCGCCTGGCGGCACCCGTCCCGGTACTCTGCTCCCGCGCGGGTGTATCGCCCGTACAGGTTCCATGCCGGTCCAGCGCCTGTGCGCGATCGGGGTTACGTCGACTACACACCCCGCCGCTATCGGAGGCGGTGATGCCGCGCGGAAGCAACATCGAAAATCGTGCGCCATTTTGCTTGACAATCCCGACGGTGACGATAAGATACGCCGCGGTGTCGGCGAGCGGCTTATGCGAAAGTTCGGCTCTCAAAATCATGATCATGTTCAAGCCGTGAGCCGGCACCTGCCTGTCTTTTTTATTTTCTTTTATAAGAGCCCAATAGGAGCCGGCGTGGGCTAGTCCTGTACACATCGCAACAGCGAAAAGGGCCCACCGCCGGAAACGGTTGTGGGCCCTTTTCTTTTCTGGGGGTACCCATGATCATCTCAATGAAACCCGGGGCATCGAAGTCCGAAATCGAGCACGTTTGCGAGCGGATCAAGTCCTTCGGTTACGTCGCCCACCCGATCTTCGGGGAGACCCGCACCGTGATCGGCGCGGTGGGGAGCGGCAACAACCGCAGCGGGCTGCAGGCCCTTGAAGGGGCGCCTGGCGTCGAGAGCGTCGTCGCCATACGGCAGCCGTTCAAGCTTGTCGGGCGTGAGCTCAGGCCGGACCGGACCCGGATACCGGTCGGCGCAGTCGAGTTCGGCGGCGATCAGTTCGTCGTGATCGCGGGTCCTTGCTCGGTCGAGAGCCGGCCGCAGCTCATGGAGACCGCCGCTGCGGTGCGTGGCGCGGGTGCGACCGTGCTGCGCGGCGGCGCCTACAAGCCGCGCACGTCCCCCTACGACTTCCAAGGGCTCGAGGAAGAGGGTCTGAAGCTGCTGGCCGAGGCCAGGGAGCAGACCGGCCTGAAAATCTGCACCGAGGTGATCACCCCGGAACAGGTCGAGCTCGTCGCCGAGTATGCGGACATCCTGCAGATCGGCGCACGCAACATGCAGAACTTCGCCCTGCTCAAGCGGGTGGGGAAACTCCCCAAACCCGTGCTGCTCAAGCGGGGACTCTCCGCGACCATAAAGGAGTTCCTGATGTCCGCCGAGTACATCGCCTCTCAGGGGAACTCCGCCGTGATCCTCTGCGAACGGGGCATCCGGACCTTCGAGACGATGACGCGCAACACGCTGGACCTGTCCGCGGTCCCGCTCATCAACGAGCTGAGCCACCTGCCCGTGATCGTCGACCCGAGCCACGCCACGGGAAAGCGCTCCCTCGTGGCTCCGATGGCCCGCAGCGCCGTGGCTGCCGGGGCGGACGGGCTGCTGATCGAGGTGCATCCCAATCCGGAAGAAGCCTGGTCCGACGGCGCTCAGTCCCTCACGTTTGACGATTTCGCCGCGATGATGGGCGGGGTGAGAAAATACCTCGCGATAGAGCAGAAACACCTGTGAGAGCGGGCCGCGGCGGCCCGACGCGGCCCGGGGCTTGCTCATCCGGTGAGCTTTCGATGACGGTTATGACCCGTTGGGGCACGGGTCGGGCCGCCCCGCCACCCTAGGTCTTTGCGCGTCCAACGCGGGGATGAGGCCGTCGATATCGACCACCTCCGTTTTTCGGCCTGCGCGCCGGACCAGCTCCACCTTCCCTTGCTTGAGCTTCTCCGGTCCGATCACGATGCGGTAAGGGATCCCGATCAGGTCGGCGTCCTTGAACTTCACTCCCGGCCGCTCCGCGCGGTCGTCGAGCAGCGTGTCGTACCCGGCCTGCTCGAGCCTCTCGTAGAGCCGGTCCGCGGCCGCCTGCATCTCCCCCTTGTAGCCGACGGGCGTGACGATCACGGAAAACGGCGCGATCGAGAACGGCCACACGATCCCGTCGGCGTCATGATAAAGCTCGACGGCCGCGGCCATGATTCTCTCCAGGCCGATGCCGTAGCTCCCCATGACGACGGGCGTCTGAGTGCCGTCGGCGGTGAGCACCGTGGCCCCCATGGCCCCGGAGTACTTGGTCCCCAGCTTGAAGATGTGGCCCACCTCCGCGGCCTTGTACACACGGAGCGGCGCGCCGCACAGGGCACACCCTTCACCCGCCTCGACCATGCGCAGATCGACCCATTGGGGGGCGAAGTGGAGGCCGGGCGTGACCCCCTGCAGGTGATAGTCGTTCCGATTCGCCCCGCACGTCATGTTCCGGCGTCCCTGCAACGCGAGGTCGGCATACACCGGCAGGCCGGCGACGCCTACCGGGCCAAGGCTCCCGGCATCTGCGCCGAAGGCCGCGCGGATCTCTTCCGGGTATGCGGGCCGCGCCTGGACGGTTTTCAGGGCGGCCAGGGCCTTGGCTTCGTTGAGCTGGTGATCTCCCCGCACAAGGAACAAGACCGGCTTTTCCCCCGCCACGAACACGAGCGACTTGATCTGCTGCGCGGGCCGCACGTGGAGAAAGACCGAAATGTCGGCGATGGTCTTTTGCCCGGGTGTGTGGACTGCGTGCGGCTCCGCCTCCCCGGGCTGGTCGACGACGGCAGGCAGCTTGCTCGCCGCACGCTCAAGGTTGGCCGAGTAGCCGCACGCGCACGCCACGACGGAATCCTCGCCGGCTGCCATCTCGACCATGAACTCCTGCGAGTGGCTGCCGCCCATGGCCCCGGAACTCGCCTCGACGGCGACAAACTGCAGTCCACAGCGCGTGTAGATGCGCACGTAGGCGTCGTGGTGCACCCGGTAGCTGCGGTCCAGCCCCTCACGGTCCAGATCAAAGGAGTAGGAATCCTTCATCGTGAACTGGCGCAGGCGCAACAAACCGGATTTCGGGCGCGCCTCGTCGCGGAACTTGGTCTGGATCTGGTACCAGATCTGGGGCAGGTCTTTGTACGACCGAAGCTCCTTCCGGGCGATTTCCGTGAAAACCTCCTCGTGCGTCATCCCGAGGCACAGGTCCCGGCCGGCGCGGTCTTTGAGCCGAAACATGTTGTCGCCCATGTCCGACCAGCGGCCGGTCTCCTGCCACAGGTCGGCCGGGTGGAGGGCAGGCAGAAGGAACTCCTGCGCACCCGCGGCATTCATCTCCTCCCGCACGATCCGGGTAATCTTGAGCATCGTCCTCTGCCCCAGCGGCAGGAAGGAGTACACTCCGGCCGCCAGCTGACGGATGAAGCCACCGCGGATCAGCAGCTGGTGAGACGGGAATTCCGCGTCGGCGGGGCTGTCGCGCAATGTGGGGATAAAAGTGCTGGACCAGCGCATGCTCAACCTCCCCGGTGTGCCGGATGGGCCTGTTTGCGGTCTGCTCCCGAGGAGACGGCTCCACCGCTCCCGGTTTCCCTCCGTCGGGTGGGAATAGGGACAGAGGACCTCATTCTAGGCCGGCCCCGACGGCAGTCAAGGCTCAAGATCCCGAGCATTTGCGCCGGTGCCCGACGCCGTTGCCCAGGGGCGGATTTGCCTTTTGTCGACCGTAAGCGGTTGAGGTAGACTGAACCGGATGAGAGTGGCGCTGGGCAGTGATCACGCAGGACTCGACCTGAAGGAACGGGTGAAGAAGTACCTGGTCGAGGCGGGATATGAGATCGATGACGTCGGCACGATGACCCTCGACAGGGTCGACTACCCGGATTATGCCGTCAAGGTCGCCGACCAGGTGAGCCGGGGCGAGGCCGAGCGCGGCATCCTGATGTGCGGCACCGGGGTAGGTGTCTGCATCGTCGCGAACAAGATCGGCGGGATCAGGGCCGCCGCGGTCTGGAACCGCGATATCGCGCGGCTCAGCCGGCAGCACAACGACGCCAACGTGCTCTGCCTTCCGGGCAGGCACATGGACCCGGAATTCGCCCTGGAACTCGTCGGCGTGTGGATGAACACCGATTTCCAGGGGGGGCGACACAAGGTGCGCGTCGACAAGATCGCTGCCCTCGAGATGTCTCACTGTGAAGCGCGGCCAGATCGCGCACGCGGGGAAGAGGGGTTATGAACGAGCCGCTTGCGCGGATAGACCCGGAAATCGCCGACGCGATTGCATGCGAGACCCGCAGGCAAAACGAGGGTCTGGAACTCATTGCTTCAGAGAACTTCGTCAGCGAGGCGGTGCTGGAAGCGACGGGGTCCGTCTTCACCAACAAGTATGCCGAGGGGTACCCCGGGAAGCGCTACTACGGCGGATGCGAGTTCGCCGACCGGGCGGAAACGCTGGCTCAGGAAAGAGTGAAGAAGCTCTTCGGCGCCGAGCACGCCAACGTTCAGCCCCACTCCGGCACCCAGGCCAACGTGGCCGTCTACATGACCGTGTGCAAGCCCGGAGACACCATCCTGGGGATGAGCCTGGCTCACGGGGGCCACCTCACCCATGGGCACCCGCTCAATTTCTCCGGCAAGATGTACCGGGTCCAGTCCTACGGCGTCACCCGCGATACCGAGCGGATCGACTACGACGAACTCGAGCGCCTTGCGCGCGAGCACAAGCCGCGTCTTATCATCTGCGGCGCCAGCGCCTACCCGCGCAAGATCGATTTCAGGCGGATCGGCGAAATCGCGCGCTCCGTGGGTGCAACGTCGATGGCGGACATGGCGCACATCGCGGGCCTGGTTGCCGCCGGGCTGCACCCGAGCCCGATCCCCCATATGGATTTTGTGACCACCACCACCCACAAGACTCTGCGCGGGCCGCGCGGGGGGCTGGTGCTGTGTCGCCAGGAGTTCGCGAAGGAGTTGGACCGGACGGTTTTTCCCGGAACCCAGGGAGGACCCCTGGTGCATATCATCGCCGCGAAGGCCGTTTGCTTTCAGGAGGCGCTGCAGCCTTCTTTCGCCGAATACCAGGGCCGGATCCTGGCGAATGCGCGCGCCCTGGCCGAGGCGCTGTTGCGCGCGGGATTCCGGCTGGTCTCCGGCGGCACCGACAACCACCTGATGCTCGTCGACGTGTTCAGCCGCGGGGTCACGGGGCGGGACGCCGAACTGGCGCTGGAGAAAGCACGCATTACCGTCAATAAGAACGCCATCCCGTTCGATGTGAACCCGCCCATGGTCGCCAGCGGCATCCGGGTCGGCACCCCGGCCGTCACCTCGCGCGGCATGAAAGAACGTGATATGGATCTGATCGGGGGGTTCATCGCCCGGGTGCTGGGCGCCCCTGCCGATGCGGTCGTGCAGAAAGAAGTCGGCCAGGCTGTCCTCGGCCTCGCCGACCAGTTTCCGCTCTATGCCAAACGACTCGCTACCGCCGCGAGGTGACTTCACTCTCTGTTTTCGAAAACAAAGCAAACAGCCAGGCGCAGCGCTTTCCGCGGTTGTGCCCGGTCGGTAGGCGTTGGCCCAAGGGCGCGGCGTCGAGCCGCCGCACGACACTTTTCGCGGCGGTGACCTTCTATTCTGGCCCTGAATCGCCCCGATGATATCACTCGACAAACTCGACCAGGTCCTGGGCCCGGAAGGCTCCATCGCCCGGAATCACCCGAACTACGAACACAGGCCCGGTCAGATCCGCATGGCACGCGCCGTCGCTCAGGCAATCGACAAGGGGCGCCACCTCTGTGTCGAAGCGGACACCGGCACCGGCAAGACGCTCGCCTATCTGCTTCCCGCCCTGTTCAGCAGCAAGCGGGTGATCGTCTCGACGGGGACGAGGAACCTCCAGGAGCAGATTTTTTTCAAGGACATCCCCTTTCTTGAAAATGCGCTCGGGCGCAAGCTCTCCGTCTGCTACATGAAGGGGCGCAGCAACTATCTCTGCCGCAAGAAACTCGCGGAGATGGAAGGGGCGCACTACCTGTTCTCCCCACACGACCCCGAGTACCTGGCCGCGATCCGCGACTGGTCGCGCGTTACCCCGACAGGCGACCGTTCGGAGCTGACTGATCTCCCCGACGACATCGCGCTGTGGCATCGCCTCGACGCGCGGCGCGAGACGTGCAGCGGGCAGAAATGCCCCGATTTTGCGCAGTGCTTTGTGACGAGAATACGCCAGCGCGCTCTCGAGTCCGACATCGTCATCGTCAACCACCATCTCTTCTTTGCCGACCTTTCCCTGCGCCAGGGGGACTTCGGTGCCGTGCTCCCGGACTACGCTGTCGTCATATTCGACGAGGCGCATGAACTCGAGGACGTGGCGACCCAGTACTTCGGCGTCGTGGTGAGTAACTACCGGTTCGAAGAGTTTACCCGCGACGCAGCCAAGGTCCTGAAGGAAGGCGGGTCCGGCTCGGATTTCCTCGAAGATCAACTGGAGAGGCTCGCCGGCCGGTCGATCGATTTTTTCGGCAGGTTCAAGGCGCGCGAGGGACGGTTCGCCATGCACGACTTGGGCTCCGGGCTTGACCTGCGCCGCGGACCGACACCCGACGACAGCGTCAGCGAGTCCTACCGGGAGCTGCTTGTGCAGGTTGCGGCAACCGAGGCGGGGCTGGCCAACATCCCGACCCACAGCGACGCGCTCGACGCCCTCGTGCGCCGCGCCGCCGAACTGCAGCAAGACCTGCACTCGGTGTTCGAATCCCCCTCGGGCCTGAACGTCTACTGGTACGAATTGCGCGGCCGCGGCGTGTTCGCCTGGGCGTCCCCGATCCAGATCTCGTCGATCCTGGGCGAGCGCCTTTTCGCGAAGGTCAACTGCGCCATCCTGACTTCCGCGACCCTGTCGACCGGCGGCGATTTCCGGTTTATCCGCTCAAGGCTGGGCATCGAACACGCGGACGAACTGATCGTGGGTTCGCATTTCGATTTTGCCCGGCAGGCGATCCTCTACATCCCGCGCGACATCCCCGAGCCGCGCGAGGAGGGCTGGCTCCCCGCAGCGTGCCGCCAGCTGGAACGAATACTCGCGGCCAGCAAGGGGCGCGCCTTCGTACTCTTCACGAGCTACACCCAAATGGAACTCGTGCACAACGCCCTGCGCGGCAGGCTCGAGTACCCGATGCTGCTGCAGGGGACCCGCAGCAGGTCGGGCCTGCTGGATACTTTCCGCAGCACGCCCAACGCGGTCCTGTTCGGCACCAGCAGCTTCTGGCAGGGCGTCGACGTGCAGGGCGAAGCCTTGAGCTGCGTCGTGATCGACAAACTGCCGTTCTCGGTGCCGAGCGATCCGGTCGTGGCCGCCAGGATCCGGCACGTGAACGACACGGGCGGGAACGCGTTCTATGAATATCAGATCCCCGAAGCGATCATCCTTCTGAAGCAGGGGCTGGGGCGGCTGATACGCAGCCGCAGCGATCGCGGCATTCTGGCCCTGCTTGATAAGAGAGTACTAACGAAGCGTTACGGCCGCACTTTTCTGGAAAGCCTGCCCCAGGCGCCCCTGACTCACGATCCGGAGGCGCTGCGCAACTTTTTCCAAAAAGCACAATCGTATCCGGATAGAAACGGAAGCTAAGAACGTGGGGAGGCGCGCTTGAAAGACCGCAACCGCTTTGGTTGACAGGTCGTCCAAGGCGGTCATACAATAGGACCTGCAATTCTAAATCTAGACTTCTCATATGGATACTTTGCAAGGAGGACACATGCATAAGTTATTCATGCGGTTCAGCCTCGCCGTGGCCGCACTCGCGATGGTCGCCGTGCCGGTCATGGCTCAAAACCGCATCATCAAGGGTAAAGTTACCAACGACAAAGACCAGCCCGTGCAGGGCGCGAACATCCAGATCCAGGGGACGGATGTGAAGCGCGAATACAGCGTCAAGACCGACAAAAAGGGCGAGTACTTTTACATGGGGATCCCCTTCGGCGAATACCGGGTCATCGTGCGTGCGCAAGGCTATCAGCCTGATTTCGCGCAGGGCGTGAGGCCGAACATATCGCAGGAAACCGACGTCAACTTCAAGCTGAATCCGGGGGCGGACCGCAAACTGCCCTTCGAGATGTCGTCCCAGGAACTCGAGAAGCTGAAAGAGGAGGCTGCCAAGGCCCAGAAGCAAAAGCAGGCCTCGGCCGAGGTCAAGGCTCTATTCGAAGGCGGCCTCGCCCTCGCCTCGCAGGGCAAGTACCCAGAAGCCATCGCGGAGTACAACAAAGCCCTCGAGAAAGACAACGACCAGCCGTACATTCACGCCAATCTGGCCGACGCCCTTTCGAAGATCGACAAGCTCCCCGAAGCGCTCGCGGAGTACCAGAAGGCGATCGCGATAAAGCCTGACGACGCTGCGATGTACACCAACATGGGCGTCCTGCTGGGCAAGATGGGCAAGACGGCCGAATCGCAGGAGGCCTTCAAGAAGGCAGCTTCGGTGAATCCGGCTGCCGCGGGCCAGAATTTCTATAACCTCGGTGCCACCCTGGTCAACAGCGGGCGGGCCGCCGAAGCCGCCGAAGCCTTCAAACAGGCCATCGCGGCCGACCCGAATTTTGCCGAGGCATACTACCAGCTGGGGCTGTGCCTCTCCGGTGCGCCGAGCAGCATGCCGGACGCGGTCAAGGCGCTCCAGAAGTACATCGAGATCGGCAAGAACGCCGAGCAGATCGAAGTGGCGAAACAGCTGCTGACCGTGCTGCAGAAGAAGTAGGGCGGGGTACGTCGGGGGCGGATCGCATCCGAGAAGCGGCGATCCGCGCCCCCCTTTTTAGCGGGAAAAGAGGCGCTCGGCGCGGCGACAACCGACGTCGGCGAGGCTTTGCAGCGCTGAGAGTGCGGATTCGGCCACAATCGGGTTGCGGTCGCGGGTGAGTTCGTACATGCGCTCGAGTATCGAGTCCTCGATCTCGTTGGGCCTGTGCCAGAACGCCACCGACAGTTCCGACAGGGACTGAGCCTGGAGGTCGCCCTCTTCGTGCCCGGTGAGCTCCAACAGGGCTTCGAGTGAGCGGGTGCCGCCCTGCTGCGCGATGGCGCCCAGCGACTCGATTATCCACTTACGCATCCGCGCCATTTCGACCGATCTTTCCGGGGACTTGACCACCGGCAGGAAGAAGTCCACGGCGGCGTCGTCGCCGATCGCCCCGATCG
Organism: uncultured Acidobacteriota bacterium; assembly: GCA_963773605.1. Classification (GTDB taxonomy): domain Bacteria; phylum Acidobacteriota; class UBA6911; order UBA6911; family UBA6911; genus CAVZBT01. The sequence goes on along the minus strand of CAVZBT010000006.1, from coordinate 302,555 downwards.
CTTCGATAATGGCTATCTGAACTTCCTCGACTCCGAACCCTTTCACCGCGCGGGATTCCGCGAATGCCTTCTTCAGGGGTTCGAGGAATTCGTTGTCACCCATCGCGCCCATCGAGTAAGCCGCAAACTCCCTTTTTTTTGAGTCTTTGTCGACCAGGAGCGCCGTGAGCGGTTCGCGGAAGCGATGATCTCGGAGCACGCCGATACGGGGGATAATCTCGAAGAGATCCTCGATGTCTCCCGATTCCATGATGAGGAGACATTCCTGAATCATCTCTTCTGAAAAGCGAGGGGTCTTCTTGGAAGCCGTCTTCTTCAAATCAACAACTCTCGCTTTGCCAAGGGGCAAAAAGGCTCCTTTAGGCAGGTAGCCCAATTATATGCGGAGCCGGGGTGATTTCAACAGGTTTGTGGAACAGGGCCGGGTCGACCCCATCGGCACGGCTGTGCCGGCATAGCTCTCAAACGGTGCGGCCCCGGAGCTGCGCCAGGAACTTCTGCCTGCACTCGTTGGAGCAGAAATAGAAGTAACCGCCCGCCTGATTCTGCACCTCGACAGCCAGCCTGGGATCCATGTACATGCCGCAGACCGGGTCCTTGACCATCTGGTTGGGCGCGATGGGCTTCGCTGCGCGGGGCTGCCTCTGCGAGCGGCGCGGTTCGCCGACCAGCGCGCCCAGGAAGCGCCGCAACAGCCACAAGGCCACGATGATGATCAGAAAGCGGAGGAAAAATCCGGTCATATTGCGGTTCGCCTATCTCATTCCCGACTTCAGTTCACTGATCTTCCGCTCCAGGTCGGCTCGCTGCGGAAAATTGGGGTCGGCGCGCAGCAGTTCTTCCCACGCGGCAACCGCACCCGGAAGGTCCTTCTTCCCCATTTGGAGCACGATCCCCTTGTTAAACAGGGCCTGCGCGAAACCGGGGTGCTTTTTCAGGACGGCGTCGAATACCTCGAGCGCCTGGTCGTGCCGCCCCAGGTAATGATAGCTCGTGCCCAGATCGGTCTGGACGGACGGGTTGTCGGGCTGCAGCTCCAGGCACTGCCGGTACGCTTCTGCGGCTTTCTCGTACTGTCCCATGTCGTAATAGGCATTCCCGATCTGGGCCTTGTAGTCCGCGTTGTCCGGGTTCCCGCGGGTGAGCTGCTCGAGCGCCGCGATCTTGGCCGTCCCGTCTATCGGAGGATGGTTCTCCGGCAGCCTGCCGCCGCCCGCCGCGGCTGGGGGGGCTTCAGAAATCGCCGGCAGGTTGCGATTAACATACATGGCACACAGGGCGGCGGCTCCGAGAGAAGCTACTGCCAACCCGAAGACCAGGTTCATGCGCGTATGGATGGCCATAAGACATAAATCTTACATGAGGGCAAACAGGGGATGCTACCCCTTTCCTCGAGGGCGAGACTTAGACAACTGGAGGGTCACCCGCTTATGGAGTCCAGGCCTGGACGCAGCCCCACGGCTGATCCCCGTGAAGGGGGAGGCCAGGTCAAGAGGGTAATCCCGGGCCCTGTGGATCCCCTTGCCCCTTTGCCCCCCTGCTATCGAGGATCAGGGTTACCGGGCCATCGTTCAGCAGGGAAACCTGCATCATCGCCTGGAACTGCCCGGTTTGCGCCCGGGGAACGAACTGCCGTACGGTGATGAGGAACTCGGCGTATAGCTCCGAGGCCTGCGCGGGGGGAGCCGCCTCAGAGTACGACGGCCGCCGCCCCTTGCGGCAGTCGCCGTAGAGGGTAAACTGCGACACGATCAGCAGTTCACCCCCGACGTCAAGCAGGCTGAGGTTGAGCTTACCCTCGGCGTCGTCGAAGATCCGCAGTTCGACGATTTTTCGCGCCATCCAGTCCAGGTCGAGCCGCGTGTCGTCGCGCGAAATCCCGATAAGGGCGAGGACCCCGGTCCCGATCGCGGCGACCGTGGTCCCCTCGACCGAGACCTCCGCGCGCGAGACGCGCTGCAGCACAGCTCTCATGGCCCCTTCAATTTTGCGCCGGATGGGGCGGTCAATGGGCGGCGGCAGCGGCGGAGGCTGCGGCGAACTTCTCCCGGAATTGCGCAAGGGACCGGCGCACGCAGTCGACGTCGCCCGGCTTCTTCTCCTTGTCGACCAGTGCAAGGGGCGACGACATGCCGAGCACCGGAAAGAAACCGCGTTTGGAGATGACTTCCCGGTATTGCGGGCCGGTCTCGTAATCGACCGCCCCCGTCGGCATGATTATCCTGCCCCTGTGCCGGTCGCGTACGAACGGCGCGAGCAGGTCGCCGAGCCCTTTGGGGCCGTGGGACCTGGCAGGGAAGATCTTGACCGCATCGGGTTCCAGTCCATCTTCCCGCTCGATGAAATACTGCATCTCGGTCGGGGTAAAGACTGCCGGGGCCGAAAAGACGCCCTGCCCGCGGCAGATGCGGACAAACTCCGACCCTGCGCCATGGCCGCCCATGACGTTGGCGGGGGCCACGATCATGTCGAAGCCCATGTCGAGGGCCGACTGCAGCTCCTTCGGGTTGATGACCGAACCGACCCCGAGTACGAAGGGCTTGTCGCGAGCCGCCGCCGCCCGGATGCGCGTGAGCTCGGACATGCCCTCGCGCAGTATGGCTTCATCGATCCGGAAGGTGACTTCCGCCACCAGCCCGGCGGCATAGACCTCCTGCATCGTGAGGATCATGTCCTCGGGCTTCTTGATATGGTCCTTGTTCATCACTACCACGATGCCCGAGCCGCGCAGCGCTTTCTCCACCCGCGACCGGTCACGCATGTGCTCTGCCACAACACACCTCCTCTTTCGTGCGGAAGCCGTTCAGCGCAGCGCAACGACGCCGCCGCCGGCGGCAGCGCGTTTGACTTCCTTTTCCACGTCTTTCTGGGTCACCATCGTTGTGTCGCCGGGCGTCTCCTGCACCAGGATGCCGTGCGCCGCCCCCCACTGGACGGCCGTGTTGACGTCGTGTCCTCGCAGCAGCGCGGCCGCGACGCCGGAAACGAACGAGTCGCCCCCTCCGGTCCGGTCCGCGATCTCGACGTTTTCGCGCGCCGGTGCCGTGAACAGGGCGTCGGTGCCGGTGTCGAAGAGAACGGCCCCCCAATGGATGCGGTCGGCCGTGAGCGCTCCCCTCAGTTGGGTCCCGATCAGCTTCAGGTTCGGGTAGTCCGAGGCGACGCGCCGGAGCAGCCGGGCATAGGTGTCCAGCCAGGTTTCGAACGGGGCATTCTTGGGGACTTTGTCGCTGACGTATCCGAGCGAATCGTCGAAGTCGCTCTGGTTGCCGACGAGAAAGTCGACGTGCGGCGCCATCGAGCGGTTGATCTCGCGGGCGCGTTCTTTGCTCGGCTCGACCTTCGAGCGGTAGTTCAGGTCGTAGGAGCGGAAGGTGCCGTGCCGGCCCGCCGCCTGGACCGCCTCGAGCGCCAGCCGGCTGCTGGTGGGGGAGATCAGGTTGTAGATCCCGCCCGTGTGGAACCAGCGCACGCCGGCCGCGAACAGGTCGTCCCAGTCGACATCGCCCGGGGCGAGTTCACGAATGGGCGTGTGGGCCCGGTAATACTCGGTCACCGAGGGCAGCAGCCCTTTGCCTGCCCAGGTGAAATTGATGCCGTTGTGCAGGGTCCCCTTCTGATCGGTGGCGAACCGTCCCGTCCCGGACGTGCCGAACCAGATGATGCGCGACACGTCGACCCCGGCCTCGCGCAGCTGATTCTCGATGTTCCGCCCGATACCGTCGTCGACCAGCGCTGTCACGACCGCGGTCCTCAATCCGAAACACGCGGCCAATCCCTCGGCCACGTTTGTTTCGCCCCCGCCGTGCCAGATCCGGGCGGCACGTGCTCGGTGTGTGGGAACGTCTCCGGGATCGATGCGCAGCATGACCTCACCCAACGCGACACCGTCGTAGCGGGCTGCGTCGGCGGGCTTGAGACCCAGTTGCACCATGGCTTGCCTCCATAGGAATCTCAATTCTGTTGCGGATGGCCCGGAGACGTCAACAGAAACAAAAGCAACACCGCTCCTGGGGTGCGGTGCCGAGGCCTGCACTTTATACGCATCTTCGGCGGGCGCGCGATAAAGTCGGTTTTGAGCGCCCAGGAATCAAAAGCCAGGCACGGAACGCACGGCGCGGCCGAGGCCGCACTCCAGATGGCTTTGGTGCCGAGGAAACGAAAGGCCTCGGCACCGCTTCCCGTGTTGTACCGGGTGCTCTGGGCATCAATGAGGGGCTGCAGTGGATTCTTTCGGAATGGCTCGACACGCGTTGACAGGTTGGCGCGGAAGGGGGTATATTTCCCGGTCTACCATGACTGAGCATTCATCGAACTGGAACGCCATCACCCGCCGGTCGCCCGGGCGGCAGCGCTGTGTCCTGCCTCCCTCCAGCCGGAAGATGCGGGAGGGGGCGGCCAGGTGAATCCCGATCTTCGAAACCTGATCGCCCTGCAGGACACCGAACAGAAGATCGCCGGATTACAGAAAGAAATCTCCGAAGTTCCCACCCGGGTTTACGCCCTCGAAACAGAACTCCAACAATTCAACCAGGTGCATGAAGAGCGTGCTCGCGCGCGGTCTTGAACTGGGCAAACGACGCCGTGCGCTCGAGGGGGACGTGGACCTGCTGCGGCCCAAGCTCTCGAAGCTCAAGGACCAGCTCATGTCGGTGAAGACCAATCGGGAATACACCGCCATGCTGCACGAGATCCAGACGGCCGAGGCCCAGATCCGCGCGGAAGAAGACAAGGTCCTGGACATCATGGAAGAGATGGAGTCGATGGAGGGCCACCTGAAAGGGGCCGAGACGGGACCTGAAAGTCCAGACGGCGCAGATCCAGGAGCAAATCCGGCAATGGCAGGCGTCGGTCCCCGGGCTCGAAGCGGAGTTGAGCCGCCTGCAGTCTGAGAAGGCGGCGGCCGAGGCCGTCATCGAAACCGAATTGCTCTCGCGTTACCGTCGTATCGCCGAGGCACGCCGGGGGATCGCGCTGGCCGAAGCGAAAGGCGAACTCTGCTCGGCCTGCCACGTCCGCATCCGTCCCCAGGTCTATGCGGACTTGTTCAGGAACGAAGTCCTCTACGCCTGCGACAGCTGTTCACGAATCCTCTTCCTCCGCGAAGCCCTCTAAACCATGCTGGACCTCGTCGTGCTCGGTGATTGCCCCGTGGAGCTGTGGTGCCGGAATCGCTTTACCGCCGACACGCAGTTCCGTTCCCGCGTCGGCGGCGATTCCTTCCCTTTGGCCCAGGCGGCAGTCCGGCTCGGGCTCAAGACCGGACTCATGACCAGGCTGGGCGACGACTTGTTTGAGGGATTCATCCGCGACGCCCTGCTGCGCGCCGGGATCGAAACGAGCCGGTGTCTGACGGTTTCCGGCGGCAACGGGGTGATCTTCAGTCACGGCGACCGAGCCAGCCTGAAGCGTTCCTACCGGCGTGCGGGGTCGTCGTCAGCCGCGTTCACCCTGCTCGATCCCGATTTGAGCTACCTCGAGGGGAGCCGCTGGTTTTATTCGTGCGGCGAGTTTCAGGCGCTCTCCGTCGCGGCGCAGGATGGGGTGTTCGGCGCTTTCAAGGCCGCTTCTGACGCGGGGATCCGAACCGCCTTCGGGGCCAACCTCGATCCGACGCTCCGGGTCCCGGCCGCGGCGCGCGCGGCCCTCCTGGAAATCGCGCCCATGGTCGAGCTGCTGTTTGTCAATCCGACGCAGATCGCCCCCTGGCTCGGGACCGCCGAACCGGCGCGGGTCGCCCGCTGGGCGTTGGAGCAGGGAATGCGCCTCGCCGTAGTGCGCGGCGACGGATGCGTAACGGCGGTGGCCACATCGACCTTGGTCGAATCCTTCGCTGCGGAGAGGCCGTCGGACACCCGAAACCCGCCCCCCGACGCGGAGCTCGACGCGGGGTTTCTGGCTGGCCTGGTCGCCGGGCTCGACCCCGTGTCGGCGGCCCGGGATGCAGGACGGCAGGGCGCCCCGGCCACGCCGGACCTCGCGCCGGCCCCGGCCACCCCGACCCCGGCCACTCCGCCCACGGACGCCCCGGCCCCGGACGCCTCGCGCGGCGCTTTGGTCTATGTCGACGGCGGCTCGCGCGGGAACCCGGGCGCAGCCGGCGCAGGGGTCTATTTCGAACTCGATGGCAAACCGTGGCGAGGGTTGTACGAGTACCTCGGGAACCGCACCAATAACTACGCCGAGTACTCCGCGCTGCTGCGCGGGCTGCGCTACGCCCTCGAGCACGGGCTCCGCCGGCTCTCGGTCTGCTCGGATTCCGAACTCCTGGTCAGGCAAATCAAAGGGATTTACCGGGTGAAGAACCCCGCACTCCAGAAGCTCCACGCGGAAGCGGAGCAGCTCATCCGGCGATTCGAACGCTTCTCCATACGGCACGTGCCGCGCGAGCAGAACAAGAAGGCCGATGCCCTCGCCAACAAGGCGCAGGACGAGCGGGGCAGCGGCGAAGAGACCTACGCATGAGCCTCGGTATCTGGTACGCTAACCACATGCCACGGAAGTTTTCACTCAGCCTTGCACTCGCCGGGCTGCTTTGCGTAGCCGTCCGGGCCCTGGGCATACCCGTTATTTCCATCACCTTCGACGGAAACAGCACCGTCGATCCCTTCCGGCTGAAATCGTACCTGCGTTTCTGCCGGGAGGGCGAGCTTTTCAACCAGCGGCGCTCGAGGACGACATCCGCGGCTCGGCGTCTTTTACGAAGACATGGGGTTTCTCCGCGCCCGAGTCGGGCCCGCCGCGGTCCGGATGGATAACGTCGCCGGCCGGGGCCAGGGCGCCGTCATCCGAATCCCGTCGTGGACAGGGCCGCAGTTCATGATCGGCGAGGTGTCGGTCAGGAACGCGCAGGTGCTCAAACTGCATCCCCCCTTATCAGATGGTGCCGATGCGAACGGGGCAGCCCTACAGCCGGGGCAAAATGGCCGAGTGGCGCGACAAGATCCTCGACAGCTACCAGTCGATGGGGTACATCCGGGCTCGAGCCGAGTTGCGCGAAGACGTGCGTGAAGTGCGCCGGGTGGTCGACTGCGTTCTGGAGTGCACGGAGGGAGAGGCCTACCGGGTGCGGAGCATCATAGTGGAAGGAGAGCCGTCGATCAACAGGCCCGATTTCAAACGGCACCTTCTTGTCGGCGAGGGGGGTGTTTACAATCCGGAAATGCTGGTCCTCAGCCTGCATTTCCTGAACCAGATGCGGGTGTTCAACCCGATCTCGCAGTCTGACGTGGACGTCCGTATTGACGACGCCGCTCATGCGGTGGACCTGGTTTTCCGGGTCGTGGCCTGAAGAAACCCGCTCCGAGCATGTAAGCCAGGCGATGACCGGGTCCTTGGCCTGTTCTCTGAAATGAAGGGTCGCATGGTCTTGAGGACTCTCGCAGCGGCTTGTGGCGTGGGTTTGCTGGCTGGCGGCGACTGCCCCGGCCGCCGAAACCCGCCGCAGGAACCGCAGACGACGATCCGCACCGAAGTGGCCCTCGTCAATGTCGTCTTTTCGGCCATCGACCGCACAACCGGCGCGTGCCGGCCTGACCCGGGACGACTTCATCGTCCTCGAGGACCGGCAGCCGCAGACCATCGAGTACTTCAGCGACATGGCGCGATGGCAGCCCGGTGCCCCTGACCATCGCACTTCTGCTCGACACCAGCGGAAGCGTCAAGAACCAAGCTCGAATACGAGAAAGAGACCGCGGCGGAATTCTTCCGTACGATTCTGCGCAAGAGAAGAGACCTGGCGCTCCTCATGCAGTTCGACTCCGGACGTCAACCTGGTGCAGGACTTCACCGACGACCCGGATCGGCTGATCAACGCCATGGATGCCCTTGAGGCGGGAAACAGCACGTCGTTGTACGACGCGATCTTCCTGGCGGTCGACGAGAAGCTCAAGACCGAAACCGGCCGCAAGATCATCATCGCCATCACCGACGGCGAAGACAACGCCAGCAAGCTGCGCAAGGAAGAGGCCATTGAAGTCGCCCAGAAAAACGACGTCCTGATCTACGGGATTGGGGTGCGCGGCGACCTGGGGACCAACTTCGGGGTGCTGAGGAAAATTCGCCGAAGAAACCGGCGGAAGTTTCTTCTCGCCGCGGGCCCGTTTTGCGGAGATCCAGGCGGCTTTCCAGGCGATCGGCGAAGGACATCCAGGGCCAGTACAGCCTGGCCTACCGTTCAACGAACTACAAGCGTGACGGTTCTTTTCGGAGCCATCGACATACGATGCAAGCAGGGAGGGGTGCGAGTGCGCGCACGCAAGGGCTACTACGCGCCCAAGGACTCCCCCCCGAGCCACTAGGCGTTCGACAGCATCTTGTCGATCTTGTAGGGCCGATAAACGAACAAGTCCGCATCTCGGTCGCGCGAAATGTGATAAATCGCATCCCTGCACGTTTCACACCCGTCGATGTGATCGAGCAATTCCAGCTTCTTGTCCAGACTCAACCGGCCATCAAGGTATTGCACCAGGTTCTCAAAACTGCATGCAGTCATTGCGCACCCCCGAGTTCCTAATGTGTTAATCGGAACCCCGGTTCGAAATCTTGAGAAAACTTTTTCGAACAATCGTGCGTCTTAGACAGTATAAGAAGCCGCCGGGCAATCACGGAATCGGGGGAGTTGGTCATGCAAGGCGCGAATTTCGGCATGGAAAGAACTCGGGAATTGCTGCGCGAGAGGATCCTGGACGTATTGAAGTCATGGCCGGACGTGGACCGCCGCGTGTTTGTGCAGTCCCACTACAGGGGCGAATCACCGGAAGCGATCTCTATCTCGCTTGGTCTGAAGGCCGGTGAAGTGCGCCTGATTCTTGGACATTGCGAAAGGTCGCTTCGGGCGGCGCTCAAGGCTTTCCGTGACGGCAGCGCCGAAGAAGAACCCTCCGCCCCCCTGCAGCCTGCCCGCTTCGCCTCCAACGGTTGCTTCCAGTAGAGCACGACCCCCCCAAGTGGACCCGCCGCGGCCCTGAGATCGATGGCAACCGGATCTGTGCAACCGCGTCGAGGATGTCCTGGACCCGGAAAGCGCAATCTCCAGGCGGCATGGATCGCTTTCCCCAGGAGGCGCGCTCTTTCAGCGCCGGCTTGATGCCGTCGCGCAACACCAGGTCCACCCTGGCTATGCCGAGGATGCTCTCCAGCTAATGCTGGGTTCGGGAGGGGTGAAAGAGCCCGAACGGACGGCCGTCGAACTCGACGAGCAAATCGCTGGCGGAGGTAGCTTCATCACGGACGACCTAGCCGAATAAGCCAGGAACTTGACGCCGAAAGTCTTCCGTGGTGTGCTCCCGTGGCAGCTGCTCCACTGCCGCCGCTATTCCGACGTTCCCGGTTACGGCAAGCAGTTAGGACGTGATCAAACGGGACGTGGGGCAACCCAATTTATTTCAGATTTTCCCTGCCTGGTCGATATGTACTCGTGGACCCCGGGCGCTTCGCCTTTCCCCAGGACCAGGAATCTGAGACATGAGCAACGGCTCTCACCAGGGCGCAGTCGACATCGTCATCCCCGTCTGCAACAACTACCCTTGCACCCGCACGCTCGTTGAGGGGATCTACCGCTACTCCGATCTGCCGTTTCACATCTACGTCGTCGACAATGCTTCGACCGACGAGACGGTCGACCTGTCGAAAATCTACACACGCGACATCACGGTCGTGCGCAACCGCGAAAACCGTGGCTGGTAGGGCGGGTTCGAACCAGGGAATCGAGCTCGGCCACAGTCCCACCGTCGTCCTCATGAGTAACGATCTTGAGGTTTCGCAGGGCTGGCTCGGCAACATGGTCGGATTTCTCCACAGCGCACCCGCGCATCGGCGCGGTCGGGCCGCTGAATTCCAACCCCGCAGACTGGCAGTGTGTCGACCGGGTCCGGGCGGACCTGGTGCCCGAGATTCCTCCTTTCCTCACCGACGACCTGCACGAGCGCAACCGCATTCTCGCCCACCACTTCCATCACGCCGGCATCCTGGTCGAAGGGATACTCGCCCCCTTCTGCCTGGCCCTGCAACGGCGGGGAATCCGAGTCGCCGGTCCGCTGGACGAAGAAAAGCGACGATTACTGCCGGCGTTTGCGCAAAGCGGGCTACGTTCTCGGCCTGTCGCTTGACACCTACGTGACTTCACCACGGGAACTCCGGCGCCAGGCCGCCCACGCGGCCGAGCGCGCCCGTGAAATGCGACGCCCCACCCCGTCCCGCGTCAGAGAAAAGCGCCCGAATACTGCTGAAATCGGTCCGCATCGGCAATTGGCCCGCATCTGCAAGTAGGCCGCATCGGCTCGCCGCAGCCCAGGATTCCCCCCTTCGGTGGGAAATTTCCCGATCCGGGGCGCCCGACCCACCCACTTTGGTTTTACCTATCCTTTACAGTAGCGGAGGCGGCGGCCGGTGATAATTCGGCTCGGGTGAAGGGTTGGGAAGGGAGAACTTATGTCTGTCCACAGTACCAAGGGCCCCGCTGGACTTGTTCAACGTCTTCTTCATTGGGTCAGTGCATCTGATCGCGATCCTGGGTCTCTACACGTTCAGCTGGAGTGCCCTCGGCGTCGCCGTCGCGCTCTGGTGGATCACCGGCAGCCTCGGCATCGGGCTCGGGTTTCACCGCATGCTGACGCATCAGGGTTTCCGTGCGCACCGCTGGATCGAGAGATTCCTGATCGTTTGCGGCACGCTGGCCGTGCAGGGCGGTCCCATCGCCTGGGTTGCCGGCCACCGGCTGCACCATGCCCATTCCGACCGTGAACTCGATCCGCACAACTCCCGAAAAGGGATTCTGGTGGGCTCACATCGGTTGGATCATGTACCGCGACCCCCAGACGGGGGTATTTGCCAACTACCGCAGGTTCGCCAAGGACCTCGTCGCCGACCCGTTTGTCCTCTTTCTGGACCGGTGGTACGTCGTGCTGCAGGCGGCGCTCGGGCTGGCGCTGCTTGCCTGGGGTGGCTGGAGTTTCGTGATCTGGGGCATCTTCGTCCGCCTCGTCTTCGGCTGGCACAGCACGTGGCTCGTCAACTCGGCCGCGCACAAGTTCGGTTACCAGACGTACGACTCCCGAGACGACTCGCGCAACTGCTGGTGGGTGGCGCTGTTGACCTTCGGCGAGGGGTGGCACAACAATCACCACGCGTTCCCGCGTTCGGCGCGCCATGGCTTGAACTGGTGGGAGTTTGACCTGAACTACCTCACGCTGGCCGGTCTTGAAGAAGCTGCGGCTTGGCCCGGGACGTCCGGGTCGACCGACCACCTGCGCCTTTCCCGCGGGCACCGCAAGGCCGCCTGAAAACAACTCCGGATTCGCAAACGCACCGGATCTCACGCCCTACGGGACGTACATGTAGCCGCGCCCACGCACGCTCACGAAGTGGCGCGGCTGGTCGGGTTCCTCTTCGAAGTACCTGCGCAGCCGCACGATGAAGTTGTCGACCGTGCGGGTCTCCACCTCGGAACTGTATCCCCAGACCGTCTCAAGCAATTCGGCGCGGGACAGGACTCGGTTGGGCGCGGCGGTCAACGCCTCCAACAGGTTCGCCTCGAGCGCGGTCAACTGAAGATCGCCCCGGGGGCCCGAGCCGGTGAGCCGTTCCAGATCGACCATGTACCCCGCGACCTCCACTTCCCGGACCGGCGGTTCCTGGCCCACGTACCACATCGTGCGCTGCAGCATCCGCCGTATGCGCAGCAGCAGTTCCGGGAGATGGAACGGCTTGACCATGTAGTCGTCCGCGCCGATCGAAAGCCCGAGCACGCGGTCCTGCTCGGTCGATCGCGCCGTGAGCATCAGGATAGGCAGCCTCTGATCTCTCTGCCGGATCTGCCGCGCGACCTCGAAGCCGTCCATTTCCTCGATCATGAGGTCCAGCAGCACCAGGTCGAAGCGCTCGCTGGCAAGGAGGTCCAGGGCTTTCGCGGCCGCTCGGGGTCGAGCGTACCTGTAGCCCTCATGTTCCAGATTGAACTGGAGCGGCCGCGCGAGGTGGGTCTCGTCCTCGACAAGCAGGATCCTGGGATCTTCCTTTGCCGTCCCGCGACTCATGCCTGGGCCTCCGTCCGCTTGTGCACCCGGCCGCCCCGCGGGCCGCTCCAGTACCGCGTCAAACGCGGCATGCGCACGCTGAATGTCGATCCGCGGCCCGGGCCCGGGCTGGACGCCCAAACCCGGCCGCCATGGTCCCTGACGATGTTGCGCACGATGTAGAGGCCGAGGCCGGTCCCGCGCGCGCGGGAGCGCTGGCTCTGGTCGCCGCGCCAGAACATTTTGAACACGTTCTTGAGGTCTTTGCGCCTGATGCCTTCGCCCGGGTCGATCACGTCGAGACGGCAGCTCCTGATGTCCCGCTGCAGCTTGACCTTGATCGGCGACCCGCGGGGCGAGTAGCGCGCCGCGTTTTCGATGAGGTTCGAGAGCACGACATGCATGGCCGTCGTGTCCATCGGCGACCCGCGCGTCGCCCCCCTTGGGGTCGAGCGTCACCACGTGACCGTCCTTCTCGAACAGATGCCGGTCCTGGTCGATGACGTCTTCCACAAAGCGCCGCATGCTGACCGGCCTCGGGTTATAGCGGCTGCTCCGCCTTTCGATCCGGGCCGCCCCGAGGATCCGGTTGATCAGGAGCGTGAGCCGCTCCGTGTCGTCCAGCATCATCCCCAGGAACTCCCGCTTCCTCTCCTCGGGAAGGTCCCGCATGGCCATGGTCTCCAGGGCCAGTTGTATCGAGGCCACCGGCGACTTGAGCTCATGGGTGACGTTGGAAACGAAGGTTCGCTGCATCTTGTTCAGAGTGTGCTGCTTGCTCCAGAAGACGAAGATCATGGTGGCGCCGGCGAGGATCAGGGCCAGCAGCAGCCCCCCTTCCACCAGGGGAAACCACCCGGTCTCGACCTCGGCCTGCGCGCGCAGCCGCTCGGCCATTTCGCGCAACTGGGCGTGCTTTTCCAGGTACCAGCGGATCCACAGGACGATCAGCAGAATCCAGAGCACCTGGATGGAGAGGAAGACCGTGACAGGATGGTAGAGCCACCTGGTCTTGGAACGGAGCGACTTGTTCATCGGCCCATTCTAACCCCGGCCGGGGAAGGGCGTGAAGCCCTTGCCCACGTTCAGCCGGGCGGCTCTTGCAGCAGCCGGAGGATTTCTTCGCCGAACTCGCGCACGCGCCAGCGGCGCATTCCCTCGACGGCTTCGAGCGCCACGAGGTCGTCGGGAGGAAACGAGGCCAGCGTTTCGAGGAGGTTGCCGGGGAAAACCACACCGACCGGGAGCTTCAGCTCGCGCGCCTTGTCGGTCCTCCAGCGCTTGAGCGCCTCGAGTCTCTGCCGGGTTTCACGCGACGGGGCTCGCCAGTGCTTCGGCGCGGGCAGGACGACCGTGTCGGACTCTTCGGCCCGCGCGCGCTCTATGGTCCTGAAGATCTCGCCGGCGTACTTGCGGGCGACGCGGTACGAAATGCCCGCACGTTGGAACATGTCGCGTGGAGAAAGCGGCGGGTGCCGGCTCAGATCGAGGATGACAGGGGTGTTCAGGACCTTGAAGGCGGGAACATCCAATTCGCGCGCGTAACGGTCGCGCAGCACGTACAGCGACCGCAGCACCGCAAGTTCCTGCACGGAAAGATCCCGGCTCCCTTTGATCCGGCGATAACCTTCGGGGTCAAATTCCCGCTCCTGCAGAGCAGCCATCGCCGCCGTCTCGAACTCCTCCTGCGCCCAGGAAAAACGGTCTTTCTCCCGGAGCTGCTGTTCCAGCACGTCCCGGAGATGCAACAGGTGATGCGTATCCATGGCGGCGTACTCGAGCTGCCCCGACGCCAGGGGCCGGCGCGACCAGTCGTCGCGCTGGCGGCGCTTGGAGTGGTTTATGCCCAGCAGTTTGTCCATGAGGGCGCTCAGGCCGAGCAATTCGTACCCGACCAGCTGGGCGGCCGCATGGGTGTCGAAGATTTTCGCAAAGGTGAAACCGTAGTCTCGACGCAGGCAATGGATGTCGTAAGTCGCCGCGTGGAAGACCTTTTCCACCCCGGGGTCAGACATGAGAGGGCCGAGAGGCTGCAGATCCCGGATGACCAGCGGGTCCAGCACGAATGTTTCCGTGTCTGTGGAGATCTGGACCAGACAAACCTTCTCGAAATAGTGGTACAGGCTGTCCGCTTCGATGTCGATGGCCAGGCGACCCACCGGCCGCAGGTTTTCCATCATGGCCCGAAAAGAGTCGGTAGCGGCAACCCAGGTATAAGGGGGTGGAGTCTCGTCGCCCCGGCCGGAGTCTGTGACGCTGAGATTCATATACGAATCAGAGGTTAACAGAGGGAAAACGCATTATACAACCCCAACGCCCGATCTTCCGCGACTCGCCTTGTCACGGAGAAGCGCCACGGCGCAGGACCGCCAGGCAGTCCGGGCAGGGCTCGGCGCGCTTTATGTCGATTTCCTCGACGTACGTCGAGGAGCGCATCACGCACTCGAACTGGCGACAATGGTACAACCCGAACGTATGCCCCAGCTCGTGCACGACTTCCTTTTCCAGCCGCGCTACCAGCAGCGCATCGTCGCGCGCGAGGCCGTAAAACTGATTGTGCAGCCTGTGGGTCGAGACGACGGCCGCCGGACCCCCGAGTTGCGCCTCCCCGAACACGAAAGTGAGGATGGGGACGAACAGATCGACATCGACGACGCCGATCACCCGCCGCGAGCCGTCCGTGCGCTCGAGAATCTGGGCGAGCAGGGCCGTCGAGTTGTTCTGATGCCGGGAGCCGTCGAAGGCCGCGGCCACGTTCAGACCGTCCCGACGCACCCGCACCGTTGCCGCGAACACCTGCTCGATCCGGCGCCAGACCCGTTGCAGGTCCCGGTCCCGTATGGAGGTTCCGTTAAGGACTTCTATCTCCGGCGCCACTGAGTCCCTTACCCCGATGCTGTCAAACCCGTACGCAGGGCGGGTTTCACGGGTGATGAAAACCGGTCCGACGTATTGCCGCGCCACCCAAATCCGACACCCGACACCCCATCCCCGTCTTCAGGGCTTTCTCAGCCCGTACTTGTGGATTTTGTTGTAGAGCGTGACCCGGTCGATCTCGAGCATCTCGGCGGAACGCGAGATGTTCCAGTTGTTCTGCTCCAGGATGCTGGTGATGTGAGCCTTCTCCATGGCGGCAAGCGAGCCGGATTGCGGCATGTCGCTGCGCTCGGACAGACGGAAGGGCAGGTCGTCGGGGCGTATTGCGGGGGGTTTCCCCACGACCATGGCCCGCTCGATGGCATTCTCCAGTTCCCGCACGTTGCCCGGCCAATTGTACCGGACGAGAACGTCCATCGCTTCGGGGGAAATCGAGGCAATCGGTTTGGCCATCGCGCCGGCGTACTTCTTGACGAAATAGTTGGCCAGCAGCGGGATGTCCGACTTGCGCTCCCGCAGCGGCGGCAGGACCATCGTGAACACGTTGAGCCGGTAGTAGAGATCTTCGCGGAAGCTCCCCTCCTTGATCGCTTTCTCGAGGTCCTTGTTGGTCGCGCAGATGATCCGGAAGTCGACCTTGATCGTTTCGTTCCCCCCGACGCGCGTGAACTGCTTGGTCTCGATCACGCGCAGCAGGTCCATCTGGGTCTTCATGTCGATGTTGCCGATCTCGTCCAGGAAGAGCGTGCCCTGGTCCGCGAGCTCGAGCTTCCCCTTGCGCCGGTACTGCGCGCCGGTGAAGGCGCCGCGCTCGTGGCCGAAGAGCTCGCTCTCGAGCACGCCCTCGGGCATCGCCCCGCAGTTGACGGTCACGATCGGGAAGTAGCGGCGCTCGCTGTTGCTGTGGATGGCCCGGGCGATCAGCTCCTTACCGGTGCCGCTCTCGCCGCGGATCATCACGGTCGTGTCGGTCCGGGCCACGGTCTCGATCAGCTCGAAGACCTTCTGCATGGCGGGCGACTCGCCGATGATTTCGTCCGGCCTGGGGAACGCCGCGATCTGCTCCTTCAACTTGATGTTCTCGTTGACCAGCGCCCGCTGCTTGATCGCGTTGTGGATCAGGTGCGAAAGGTAGTCCGGATCCACCGGCTTGGTCACATAGTCGAAGGCGCCCATCTTGAGCGCCTGGACGGCGGTGTCGACCGAGGCGTGCGCGGTGATGAAGATGATGGTGGCGAGCGGATCGATGTCCCGGATGCGCTGCTGGAGTTCCATCCCGTCCATGCCCGGCATCTTGATGTCGAGCAGGATGATGTCCCAGTGCTGCGCCTGCATCTGCCGGATGGCCTCGGCCCCGTTCTCCGCCGCTCCCACGCGGAAGCCGTCTTCGAGGAACCACTTCGTGAGCGAGTCCCTGACAGTTCTTTCGTCATCGACGACCAGGATCGACGTGCGGTTCGTCATACACAACCCTCAGATCTGGGATTCATGCCGACGCGCGTGATGTCGCCTCGCCCGGGGGGTCAACCCTGGGATGGGGCATAGCGGCCGGGGGAAAGATTAGGGTGAACGTCGTGCCCTGCCCGAGCTGGGACTGGACCGAGATGTTGCCGCCATGGCGCTCGACGATGCCGAAGACGACCGAGAGCCCGAGCCCCACTCCCTTGCCCTCTTTCTTGGTCGTGAAAAACGGTTCGAAGACGTGGTCCAAATCTTCCGGCGCGATTCCGACGCCGGTGTCCGACACCCGGATCTCGAGCACGCCGGATGCCGATAGCGCGACCCGCAGCCCCAGGGTGCCGCCGTTGGGCATCGCCTCCACGGCGTTTACGAACAGCGCCACGAGCGCCTGCTGGATCTGGTTCTCGTCGCACATCACCGTCGCGTCCCGGCGTCGACGGCCAGCTCGAATTTGACATTCGAAATCTTGAAGTGATGCTGCATCAGCAGCACCGCCCGCTGCACGACGGTCTCGATCGACACCAGCCCAATTTCCCCCACCTGTCGCTTGGAGAACAGCAGCAGGTTCTTGACGATGTTTCCGCAGCGCTGCACCTCGTGGATGACCAGGTCGAGGTCCTCGAGCGATCTGTTTGACCGGGTCCGGCGGACTCTCGATGCGGCGCAACCGCTTCGCGATCAGCTTGCCGTAAGTGAGGATGCCCTCGAGCGGGTTGTTCAGTTCGTGGGCGACCGTGGCCGAGAGCTTGCCCAGCGAGGCCATCTTCTCAATCTGGAGGATCTGCAGGTGCACCTGATTCAGCTCGGCGGTCTTGTCCTCCACACGCTTCTCGAGCGTCTCCGACCAGCGCCGGTTTTCCGTTTCCACCTTGGCCAGGATGAGCGTCATCTCGTTGAAGGATTTGGCCAGCTGCCCCAGCTCGTCCTGGGACGAGACCTCAATCCGATGATCGAGGTTGCCGGACGAGATCTGTCGGGTGCCCTCCATCAGGGTCTTCACGGGGCGGTGGACGGCGACAAACAGGAACAGGCCCGAGCCGACGGCGAC
Source organism: uncultured Acidobacteriota bacterium (assembly GCA_963773605.1). GTDB lineage: Bacteria > Acidobacteriota > UBA6911 > UBA6911 > UBA6911 > CAVZBT01. The sequence goes on along the minus strand of CAVZBT010000006.1, from coordinate 285,155 downwards.
CACAACCGCGATGACCGCCGCATACAGGATCAGTTTCCGCCGGGACTCCGCGATGTTGGCGTCTACCCGTTCCAGCGACATCCTCACGTCCAGCACCCCGAGCACCGTTCTGTCGCCCGGGTGCGCGTGGCACGCCGCGTCGGAACAGGACTGCTCGTTTCGGATCGGATTGATCAGCCCGACGACACGCTTCTGCTGAGGGTTGGTGTAGATGCGGGACCGGCTGCCTGCCGGCAGCGAGTGGAGCGGTTCGGCGCTGTCGTGACAGGCGTAACACGCCTCGGCATGCATGTCCACCACCGTGCCTTCCTCCTTCTTGTCGGTGGAGAACATGATTTCCCCGCGCTTGTTGTAGATCCGGATCCCTTCAACCCCGGGTTCCCTGCTGATCGTGTTGATGATCTGGAAAACGTCGTCGCGCCGGTTCAACAGCATGCTGTAACGTGTTGAATTTTTTATCACGTCGCTGACGCGGGTGGCGCTATCGAGCACATGAGCCATCATCTGCCCGGTGTGCAATCGGACGGCGAGATAGGAGTAAAGGCCAAACAGCGTAAACAGAAGGACGCAGGACCCTACGAGTACACGGAAGGTAAGGCTATGCCACACTCTCATTACATACCCGACGCCACCTTTGCCCGAGAGAGCGAATGTTACCATGAAAGGGCGCGGGGATGATAGGCCCTGTTGCCGAAGCTAAAGGCTGAAGATACGATACTTGCGGAGGTTTTGAATTCAGAAGTCAGTTACGGCGCAACGGCTGCGGCGACTCGGCGCGGCGGCGCATCCTCCCCTCTCAGCCGCCGTTTTATCAAATTCGCGACGCCTCTGGGGGGTGGGAGTCCGGATCGGTATCGGAATCGTCAGCGGCAGCACTCCGCGATTTCGATTTCCGACTTTTAGAGCTTCTTACGCGAACACCTGGCACACCAGGCTGAAGTACCGGGCAGGTCCCAGCATGTCGGAGATGTTTTGCAGTTGCTGGCCGCCATCGGCCATGGTGAGACCGACTTCGGGGTGGTTGCTGCGAGTTGCGGCGGCCAGCAGTGCCATGAGCCTGTTCTGATCGGACTGATAGTTACGGGCGGCCTGGCCTGGATCCAGCAGGTCGGGGTTGTCGCCCACCGGGAGATTGGGCTCGATCTCGTAGAGCCAGCCCAAGTCAAACGGTTCGTCGTGAATCAGATGCGGCCGTTCGCCCAGGGTCCGGTTGGTGTCGTGGACAACGCCATCCATCGGGCACTCTAACGGGAAGGTCCCTCCCTCGGCGACCACCCACAGGCAGGTCTGGCCGGTGCGCAGCCGCTGGCCGGTCGAGGGGAAGACCACCGCCCTCGGGGCGAGCAGGGCCAGGCTGAGCCCCGGTTCGATGCCGACCAGCACGCGGCCGTTCTCCCTTTGCCGGGTCCAGCAGTGATTGCGGCTGTAGCGCAGTGCGGGGCGCAGCCCCTCCGGGCCGGCGGGGACCTGCGGGGCGACAGCCGGCCTGCCGCGCCTGCGCGTCGAGGGGAGCGCTACCCGGTGGCGCAGGGCATGGTCGAGCGGGCATCCCTCGCACTCCAACATGCGCTCGCAGAGCTGGTAGGCCAGTACGCCGGCCGTCATCCAGACGCAACGCTGCTCCTCCGGCGGAACAAGATGGCACTTTTTGTCCGAAGTCATGGCACACCCGATCAACACTGAGATTGCTGCGACACGATCGCGAGATCCTCGCCCCAGGCTTCCGCCAGGGGTTTCGATTCCGCCGTGGCCGCCGCTTCATGCTCCTCGTGCTCGAAAATCGGGAGAAACTTGGCGGCGAACGAGAACGCGATGAACCCGGCCGTCACGATGGCCATGGTGACGGAGAGTTCCATCCAGCTCGGCAAATAGGATTGGCCGGCCGAAGACTCCATCCCGGTGATCGTGATGTTCATGCGGTCGAGGACGAAACCGAGAATGATCATCACGGCGCCGGCGAACAGTCCCTGACGGCTCTTCCGCACGCGGGGCAAAGACAGCAGCACCATCGGGATGATGACGCCGACTCCCAGTTCGAGCCAGTACAGGTAGGTTTCCGCCCGCGGCACGAAGAGCAGACCCAGGATCTGGCGGTTGTAGGCGTCCATGAAGCGCATGGTCAGGTACACCGCGAGCATCAGGACCGCGATCCTGGCTATTTCCGCGAGCAGGGGCATCTCGAGGCCCCGCTTGAACGCGCGGGCGCTGAGGGAAGACTCGAAGATCACCATCGCGCAGCCGACCGACACCGCCGAAACCCAGAAGAAGACCGGCAGGTAGGGCGTGTACCACAAAGCGTACAGCTTGTTGGGCACGACCAGATACAGCGAGCCGAGCGAGGACTGGTGCAGCGTCGAGAGGATCACGCCAAGAATGACGAGCGGGATCGAAATCGACTTGAGCACGCGTTTGGCCCGGACCATGTGGAATTTCTCCAGCACGACGGGCGCGAATTCGAGCGCCAGCACCGTCGTGTACAGCATGACGCACCAGGCCACCTCGAACATCACCGAGTGCGGGTTCCACATGATGATGGCGTGCCAGATCTGAAGCGGCCTGCCGAGGTCGAACAGGAGACCGATGATCACCAGCAGGTAACCGAGGAAGGCCGTCAGGATCGTGGGACGAATAATCGGCTCGAACCGCTTGATGTTGAAGATGTAGACGAGCGCGGCCAGGGTGAAGCCGCCGGCGGCAAGCCCGACCCCGCAAATGACGTCGAACCCGATCCAGAGGCCCCAGGGAAATTGGTCGTTGAGGTTTGTGGATCTGCCGAGGCCGCCCGTGAACCGGACGAACGTCGAATACGCGCCCGCGGCCAGGATGACCGCCGCTACCGCCTTCCAGAACGTAATCTTGGACAAGTACTGTCGCATATGAATCCCCAAAAACGAGTATGAATCCGTGTCTTCAGTTCGTCGTCTTGCGTCGCGAGGCATTCCCCTCGGCCCGCTCGACCTCCTCGCGGCGGCTGGTGATCCAGTAGATGCCGCAGAGGAACACGCTTCCGACGGTCACGACGGTCGGAATTTTCGACAGCGCGTTCCAGGTGAGGTCGGGCAGGGGAGTCTTCTCCAGCTGGGTTTTGAAACCCAGCTGTTCGAACGGCACGCTGGACAGGTAGAGGATCGAGGTCCCGCCGACCTCCTCCTGGCCGTAGACGCGGTGCACATACTTGTCGGGCTCGGCCTGGATGCGGGCGTGGGCTTCGGCGATCAGTTCGTCCCTGGTCCCGAATTTCGTCGCCCCGGTCGGGCACGCCTCGGCGCACGCGGGCTGCCGCCCTTCCTTGATGCGCTCATAGCAGAACCGGCACTTCTGAACGCGCGGGTTGGTGCTGGTCCACTCATAGCGGGGCACCTGGAACGGGCAGGCCTGCATGCAGTAGCGGCATCCTATGCACTTGCTCTCGTCGTACAGCACCGGGCCGAGGTCCGTCTTGGTGAACGCCCCGACGGGGCACACCGACACGCAGGTCGGGTGATCGCAGTGCTGGCACATGCGGCGCACCGTCGTGCCGTCGTGGTCTTCCAGCGCCGTGTACGCGGTGGCCGAGAGCGTGGCCTCCGCCCCTTCCTTCAGTCTGTTCTCCACCTTGCAGGCATCCTGGCAGGCATTGCAGCCGGCGCAGAGGGTGATGTCAACGAGCATTGCTTTACGCGGGATCATCGTCTTCTCCTGTTACTGAACCTGAAGGAACATGTCTTCGAACTGCTTCCATTCGCGGGCGCCCAGGCGATTCAACGCCCCCGGTGCGGGCGTGCCGCCGTCCTGGAGGGTCGCGGGGGCAAGCGCGCCCGCAGGGCCGGCGCCGGCGAACAAGTCCCGCAGCCTGCGGAGTTCCTCGGTCATCCAGTTGCGGCTTTCGGACCCGAGCATCAGGACGCGCAGTTCCTCGGGCTTCTCGGGCTGGACCGTGTAGGCCCACCCGGTGCCGAACAGGTCTTTGCGCATCACCTGCGGCAGCGCCTCGAGCTCGCGATTCGAAGAGACGACGGTCCCCGCCAGCGGGGAGCGCACGGTCATGCGGCGCGCGCCATGTTCCAGCGTCATGATCGGGTCCCCCTTTTCCACCTGCTCGCCGACCGCCTTCAGCAGCGTGACCTTCGGGTCGTCGAGCAACCCAACCACGAAGTCGTCGAGCCCGAGCCTCACCTTGCCCGAGGGGAACAGGCTCAACCACGTGTGCGACCTGGCGAAGAAGATACCTTCGGGGACGCGCATCGCGTACGCGCGTGCCGCGGCCGGCCGCACCGCCGCCGTTACCGCCTTGCGGTCTCTCTGGTGCTGGACGACCCAGTCCATAGTCAGGAAGAACAGAATGGTAGCGACAACCAGAATGACGGTCATAGGAATTCCCTTAGGTTTTATTGAAATTGGATTGTCCGGAGGATTGCACCGGGAACAGCGCCCGGATCATTGCGTCCCACTCCGCGTCGCCCAACAGGTCGCCGACGCCTTCGACCCACTCGCCGCCATCCTGCATGACCGGCCCCACCTGCGGCGCAAGGTGCGACAGGATTTCCAGCCTGAAGCTGTCTCTCCAGCGGTCGGCCACGGCCCCCCTCAACAGGTTGTTCAACTCAAGCCGCAGCCGGGCCGGGGAGATCCTCGCAATCCACCCCTTTTCGTATGGCGAGCGGCTCAGAAGCGACGGGTCACCGGCCAGTTCCGCGTTTACCGAAGACAGGATGCCCGACAACGGGGCGACCACCGGGAGGGACCGGTTTCCCTGCCGGACCATCGCCAGCGGCTCGCCCTGTTTCACGACCGTCCCTTCGGCGGCGATCTCGATCGAAGCTGCGCGCCCGAGCAGCCTCGGGATCCATTCGTCCGATCCCACCGTCACCACGTCCGCATCGCCCACCTCCGCCCAGCTGTGCCCGGGGTGGAAGTAGCGCTGCAACACCGCCGTCGCAGCCTGCCCGGCGCGGCTGACCGACGGGATCGCCCCGACGGCCCGCCGGCGACGCGCTCGCCACCACTCGACCCCAAGCACGATTGCGAAAGTCAGAAGTACAAGGATGACGACCATAGCGGCTCCTGTCTCCAGAGTCCAACTGCCCGAACTTCTATATGGAATATCCGTGCCACAAACGCCATGCTCGGCATGGTGCCTATAAAGCATTGATTCCATGGGACAAACTTCGCTTGTCCTCAGGATGATGGGCGATTGCGACGGCTCCTCGGTGTATAGAAACTCAACACCCAGAGGCGGCTTGGCCGGAGGAACACCGTAAGCTATTGCATTGCTTGAAGCTGCTCGACTGTATAAAAATGCAGCACATAGTGTTTAATATTTCATCTAAATTTGGAAGGACGAGCGACGGTCGCTCCAGTCGCAGGGATTTCTCTCAGAGGTGGATCAGGAGGTTGTCGTGGGCGAGTTCGACGTCGATTTCGTTGCGCCGGGCGAGGACTTCGGCGCCGAGGTGGCTTAGGATGAGCCGGTCGGTGCCGAACCGGTTGCGGTTCCGGGCGATCCGCGGGTAATCCATGTGCGTCGCGCTGCGCGTCTCGAAAAAGGTGCATTCGCAGATGAACAGGTCTGTCCCCGGGGCATGCTTGACCAAGTCCTCGGACCAGCCCGTGTCGCCCGAGTACAGGATCCTCTTCCCCTCGACCGTCACATCGAGAGCGAGCGAAATGTCGGTTCTCTGGTGCGGCACCCGGAAAGGGTCGACCGTGATGGCGCCGATGCCGCGCTCCTCCCCCGGGATCAGTTCGACAAACTCGAGCGGGAACGGGAGCGGTTCGTCGGCGGCATCCCGGTACATGGCCTGGAACAGCGCCGTCACCCTGTCTTCGATCCCGGGGGGGCCGGCTATCGTGAGGGGGCGGGTGCGGGGTTCGACATACACGAACTCCAGCAAAAGAAACGGCAGGCCGGCGAAGTGGTCCCCGTGCATGTGGCTGATCAGTACGGCGTCGATGGAACCGGTGCGCGCGCCGATGCGCTTGAGCGACGCGAGCGCGGTAGCGCCGCAGTCCATCAAAAACGAGGCGCCTTCCCCCTCGACGAGGTAACTCGCCTGGTGGCTGCCGGACGAGCAAAAGGCGTCGCCTGAGCCGAGGACCCGCATCTGCAACGCGCCCATCCGGGGAGTATAACACCCGTCCGCCGCAGTCGCCGATGGCGACGGTCTCGAGGTTCGGTACGCCCGGGGGCGGACGGTGGTAGAATTCCGTCCGGTGCCCCAGATGGACAGGCTGCAGAAATTGAGGAAAAAGCTGCTCCGCGGCATGGGCCGCGCCATCGCCGACTTCGGGATGATCCGGGACGGCGACCGGATCATGGTGTGCCTCAGCGGGGGCAAGGACAGCCACACCCTGCTCGAGCTGCTCCACGATCTGCAGTTGCGGGCTCCGGTGCAATTCGATCTTCTGGCCGTCAACCTGGATCAGAAGCAGCCGGGATTTCCGGCTGAGGTCCTCCCGCGTTACCTCGGCGAGATCGGCGTGCCGTTCCGCATCCTGCAGAAGGACACCTACGCCATTGTCAAGGCCAAGGTGCCCGAGGGGGACACGACCTGTGCGCTCTGCTCGAGGCTGCGCCGGGGCATCCTCTACAACACGGCGGTCCGGGAAAAGTGCAACAAGGTCGCCCTTGGCCATCACGCCGACGACATCGTCCAGACGCTCCTGTTGAACATGTTCTTCAACGGCTCGATCAAAGCGATGCCGCCGGTGCTGCGCAGCAACGACGGGCGAAACACGGTCATCCGGCCGCTGGCCTACTGCTGGGAAGCCGACATCGCGGAGTTTGCCGCCCTCCGGGAATTCCCGATCATTCCGTGCGACCTGTGCGGCTCACAGCCGGATCTCGAGCGGAAGCGGGTGCGCCGCCTGATCGACGAGCTGCAACGGGACATCCCGCGGGTCCGCGAATCGCTGCTTGCCGCCCTGGGACGTGTCGTGCCGTCGCACCTGATGGACTGCCAGCTGCACGATTTCGCCACGCTCCGGCCCGAGATCGGCGACGTTGAGGCTGAGTTGGACGGCGCCCTCTAAGAAACGGTCAGTACGCCGACTCACGCCGACGGTCGCTCACCCCGCAGGTTCGGCGGCTCTCGGCATCGGTCAGCGTACCCCGCCCCGCGGTGCTCCCGCGGCCGTCGGAGTTACGCTAGTCGGCCTTGCCCCCTCCGTGCGTCCAGGGGCGGTCTACGGCAAGATCGGGGTACTGCCGGCGGAATGTGGCCGCGATGTGGCAGTCCCAGCAGATGGGTTCGTGGGTCGCCAGAACCTCCGGGATAGTTTCCGCCGGCACCTGGTGCCACTCGACGGTCTCGCGGTTCGGGTTCCTGAGGGCGGGCTTGTGCTCGAGCCAGTCCACTTGCCCGAGACCTTTCCCGCACACGACGCAATCCCGGCCCGCATACCACCGGGTTAGCATCGTTCGAACCAGGCAGTCCTCTGGTGAAGCCTCGATTTGCGCGAGGCACTCCTGGCCGCAGTTGCGTTTCTCCGGCCACCGCGTGCACGCACTCAACTCGAGATCGCGCGTCCCGACGGTGGAGAGGGCAGCGCGCAGGGCGTCGACCTGCACCGCCGCCGTCTTCTGGTTTTCGGGGCAGGTGACGACGCGGGTTCCCCGGAACCTCGTGTAGAGCCGGGCGAGAGGCACAAAGAGAAAATAGACCGCAGCCATGGCCACGATGCCGGCGAGCAGATACAGTGCGGTATTCATGTCGGACCTCTTTCAGACGACGCCCGGGGTAGCCTGGTGCGGAAAGACGGAGCATCCGGCCCCGAGATCGGAGACCCCGGGCTCAAGGTCACGGGCGGCACACTCGAACCCTCCCCTCAGGCGGCGGAGGTTCCGGCGGCCAGCGCCGCGCTCAAACGGCGAATGTGCTCGGGAGTGGTGCCGCAGCAGCCGCCGATGACGTTGGCGCCTGCGCTCCGGAGCATCCCGGCATAACCCGCAAATGTCGCGGGGTCCTGCGGGTACTCGACCCCCCCATCCTTCATGACAGGCATGCCGGCATTGGCTTTGATCCAGATCGGCAAGGAGGTGACGGCCCGCATTCTCCTGCACACGGTGACGTAGTTTTCGGGGCCCGAACCGCAGTTGGCTCCGACCATCCACGCGCCGGATTGCCGCATGGCCTCGACCGCCTGCTCCGGCGTGACCCCCATCATGGTTCGGGTCTTGTCGCGCCCGGAATCGAAGGTCATGCTGAGCACGACCGGGAGCGGCGTGGCGTCGCGTGCCGCGCGCGCGGCAATATTCATCTCGGCGACATCGCTCATGGTCTCGATCAGGATGGCGTCGACCCCGCCGCGCTGGAGCGCTGCCGCCTGGAGATGGTACGTCTCGTAGATCTCGCTCTCGGGCACGGTTCCATCCATCAGCAGGATCCCGGTGGGACCCATCGATCCGAAGACCAGGGCCGTTTCCCCCGCCGCCTCGCGGGAGATGCGCGCCCCGTGCACGTTCACGTCCGCGAGCTTCTCCGCCAGGCCATGGCGGCCGAGCACGAACCGGTTGCCGCCGAAGGTGTTGGTGAGGATGATCTTCGACCCGGCCGCGCCATAGGAGCGAGCCACCGTTGCCACCTTTTCCGGGTGTTCCAGGTTCCAGAGCTCCGGCGCGGCGCCGGGCGTCAGCCCAAGGCTCTGCAACTGCGTCCCCCATGCACCGTCGGATGCGATGCATATCGAAGCGTCGATGTCGGTCAACCGGAGTTTCATGACCCTATTTTACCCCGGCTTCGCTTCGCCCCGGGGCGGATTCTTCATCGGTTTATTGCTCTCGATCCTTGATCTGAGGGGGATCTTCAATTAACTTTCCAAACCCATGCTGCGTTTTCTCCTTCTTGATCTCGACAACACGCTTTATCCGCAGTCGTGCGGCCTCTGGGAAGCCATCGGCGCCCGGATCAATCTGTACATGACGGAAAGGCTGGGGTTCGACCCCGCCGACGTCACCGAAATCAGGGAGCACTACCTCAACGCCTTCGGCACCACGCTGAACGCGCTGCGCCACTACCATGACGTCAACCCGGACGAGTTCCTCGACTTCGTGCACGACCTGCCTCTCGCGCGGTATATCGATCACGACCCGTTGCTGGACGAGATGCTGGGCCGGATCGCGTTGCGCAAAGTGGTTTTCACCAACGCCGACGCCCCGCACGCCGCTCGTGTGCTGGGGCGGCTCGGGATCGCGCGTCATTTTGAGCGGACCATCGACATACGCGCGCTGGAGTTCGTCGTCAAACCGGATCGGCGCGCCTACGAAAAGGCGCTGCGGACGATCGACGCCCGGCCGGAGGAGTGCGTGTTCGTGGAGGACTCGCTGGTAAACCTCCTCCCGCACGCAAGATGGGGATGCTCACCGTCCTTCTGCGGGAGGGTGAGACTGCCGAGGGTGCCGATGGCCAGATTTCCAGGATCACCGACCTGGAGCGGTTTCTGAACCCGATGGTTCGTGCGTCGGATCGATCCGCGACGGAAGATATTTCCTGAATTCCGGGGGCGGCGGGATTTCGAACTGCAACCGCCTCCGCTCGACAGGGTGGTCGAAGCCGAGCAGAAAGGCATGCAGCCCGATGCGGCCGAACGGATCCATGGTGCTGCCGTAGGCGCGATCCCCCACAATCGGGTGCCCGGCTTCCGCCATATGCGCCCGGATCTGGTTCTTCCTGCCCGTCTCGAGTGTCACCTCGAGCGAGGAGACGTTGGACAGGCGCTGCAGCACGCGGTAGTGCGTCACGGCGCGTTTGCCGGCGTCCGGGTCCTCGGTCGAATGCATGCGTCGGGCCCGGTTCTCGGCGAGCCGGCTCTCGATCGTCCCGCGCTGCGCCGTCACGTTCCCCTCGACAATCGCAAAGTATTTCCTGTCGATCGAGTGTTTCTTGAACTGAGCCTGCAGCGCCGCCTGCACCTCCTCGCCCTTCGCGAAAGCAAGCAGCCCACTGACGAACCTGTCCAGCCGGTGCACGATAAAGAGCTTCTGCCGCGCGTCCTGTTCTTTGAGGCGGCGGCGGAGAAACGCGTAAGCCGTGCGTTCGTGTTCGTGGAGGGTAGCGACGGTCAGGAGGCCGGCGGGCTTGTGGACGACGAGCAGCGCGTCGTCTTCGAACAGGATCTCGATCCCGTGGACACGGACGGGTGCGTCGGTCCGGCCGCCGATTTCGACGATGTCGCCGCGCCGGAGGGGACGGCGCGCGACCTTGCAGACCGCGCCGTTGACGCGCACGCGGCCGGCATCGAGCATCTGGCGCAGGGTCCGGTTCGCCGCTCCCGCGACGAGCGAACGCAGCGCTTCGAGCAGCGCACAGGGTTCCGGGATGACCGCGCGCACCCAGGCTGGCCTAGTTGGTTCTGTTGCAGACGAGCGTTCGCGTGGAATCGGCAAATCGGACGGTGATTTTGTTCGGGGCCGTGAAGGTCTGGACGCAGCCGAGCCCGAATGTGTTGTGCTCGATCCAGTCCCCTTCGCCAAAGCTTCCCGCCATCGAGTAGGTTTTGTGCGGCTTGCCCGACGCATCCTGCATGATCTCGTCCCAGGATTGCCGCACCTTGCGTGTCGAAGTCGACTTGGCCTTCGTCGTCGTCTTCTTGGCCGCAGTTTTCGCCACGGGCTTGGTCGGTCGGAAGTTGTGGTCACCGCCGCAGGTATTGCACTTCACGCGGCGCGGCTTAGCCCCCTGAACGGCCACGACTGTGTGAGCAAGCACCATCTTGCATTTCGTGCAATAGGCCTCGACGTCCGAACCAACCGCGATCTTGGTCATCAGGATTTACCTCGAAAAACGGGATTATAGCACACAAAAACGCTCGAACGGGAGTGCGGAGTGGAAGGTGAGGCCGTCCTGGTGGGCCGCGTCGGCTCGCCGGGGCCCGGAATCTTGCTCAACCCGTGGGTTTCTCCGTTACCCTGCGGCGGTAGCCCATTGGACGGGCAACTGTCCTCAGAGCTTCCGGGCCAGGGTGTTCATGAAGGAGCGTATCTGGTCGAGGTTGTCGCGGATCGAATGGACGTCGTCTTCTATCGGCGGGCGCGACGCGTCGGCCGGCGTCTCGAGCGCCCCAACCCTCTGATGCAGCGCCGCAAGCCGCGCGGCCATCCCGGCCGATTCTGCCTCGAGGCCTGTGATCCGGTTGTTCCTCTCGGCCCATTCCGCCTCGAGGCTTGTGATCCGGCTGTTCCTCTCGGCCAGCGCCGGAGCATACTCCACGACCGATTTTTTCAGGGCGGCGATTTCGTCCGCCATCGCCCGGAGGTCGGCCCCGTGCGCGTCGGCCGGAGACTCGAGCGCAGCCAGTTGTTTGAAGCTCTGGCGGACTTCCGCTCGGAGCGCCAGCACTTCCGTCTGCAGCTCGTTGAGCTTTGCGGAGCTGCCGTTGAGCGGGTCCTTTTTCTGGCACTCGAGCGCCTGGCTCAGAGACTCGACCTGGTTCTGGAGCACGAGTGCGTTCTTCTTCAGATCGCCGATTTCCGAGTACCGGATGGTGGCGGCCTGTACGGCTGGTCGCAGTTCCGCCAGCTCCCGCATCGTCTTTTCCAGAGTCCCGGCCCCAGTGGCGCCGGCAGCCTGCGCGGCAGCGACCCTGCGGTCGACCTCACCGAGCCGCGCCTCGAGTTTCGCAAGTTCTTCGGCAAGCTGCGGGTCGGGCTGCGCGGGCGTCTTGGGTGCAGCCTGCACGGCGGCGACCCTGCGGTCGAGCTCACCGAGCCGCGCCTCGAGTTTCGCAAGGCCGTCGACAACCTGCGGGTCGGGCTGTGCGGGCGGCTCAGGTGCGCTCTTCTCGAGCGCCGCCTCGAGGTGATCTATTCTCTCCAGCAGTGGTCCCAGATCCTCTTCCCAAATCTGCTCCTTTAGCAGGTCCAGCGGAGGGTCCGGAGGCGGCTGCGGGATGTCGTTCACGCGAGCCTCGAAATCCGCCAGGCGCGCCCCCATCTGGCTCACGGCCTCCCGCATCTTCTGATCGAGGCCGCGCAACTCCGACCGGATCTGGTTTCTCTCTGCCCTCTCGAACTCGACCTCGCTGAATCGGCGGCTCAGTTCGCGCACGGTCTGGCGCAACTCGACCACATCCGGCGGCGCCACTTCTTCGGGTGACGGCGGCAGCGGCGGCAGGTTGCGCGGCAGCGATGCCTGAGGTTCCTGGCGACCCGCCCGATCGGTCAGGTGCATGACGTACTTGCTGAACACGATGCCGCATTTCACGCAGTCAAGACGTTCTTCCTGGGGGTATCCGCATTTTGGGCAGTTCACAACGACTCCGTCCAATGAGGCAGGGGGACGCATCTTGGTACCTGTTTTCAGATCGGCCGGTTTGCCCCGGGACTTCAGACAAAGTTCATGCGATACCAGAGTAGCCCGAGGATCGTTTTGGCGTCGGCGATGTCTCCTTTCCGAATGCCCTCCAGACACGCTTCCAGGGTGTAGGGTTCGACCGTGATGTGTTCCCCCTCTTCGAGGCTCTGGGAGACGGGCGTGAGACCGCGCGCCAGGAACAGGTGGATCACCTCGTTGCTGATCCCCGGGGTCGTGTAGAACGACATCTGGTAGGTGACGTCGGAAGCGCGGTGGCCGGTTTCCTCCTCTATCTCCCGCGTGATTGTCCCCAGCGGCGAAAGCCCGGCGTCGAGCTTGCCCGCCGGGAGTTCGAGTATGTACTTGCCCAGCGGATAGCGGAATTGTCGAATCAGGAGCACGCGGCCGTCATCGAGCACCGGCACCGCCACCACACCCCCCGGGTGAAGTACCACCTCGCGGATCGCGGTGCCCCCGGAAGGGAGTCGGATGGTGTCGACCTGGAGGGTGACGATGATGCCGCGGTAATACTCGTCATGGCGCAAAACAACAGTCTCAGGATTTTCCCGTGTCATAATTGCATCGATCATATCAGGTTTAACCCCATCAAAGCCGGAGTCCTTTGAGTCCTCGCGCACCCCGATCCACGCGGAGAGTTCCCTGAGTTTTTGCCGATCCCGATTTGACTACGGCACCAAGGCGGAGAGGTTCGTGAAGGTCTGGCCAGCAAAATCTGATTAAGTTACTGTAGAGAGCGGAATAAGTTCAGAAGCCAGTCACGGAGGACACGGCGCGGCCGAGGCCGCAATCCACAACGGATTTATCCTAGTCCGTCTCCGGTGTGGTGGCCGTGCTCCACCATGATGCAGCGGTTCATCACGACCTGCAGGCCCGCCGCGCGGGCGCGGGCGGCGGCCCGTTCGTCCGAAAGCCCGCTCTGCATCCAGATGGCCCGCGCCCGGGCCTGTATGGCCTGCTCGACCACCTGCGCCAGGTGCTCGGTGCGCCGGAAAATGTTCACGATCTCGATGGGCCCCGGCGCCGAGGTCAGGTCCGGGTAGGATTTCACCCCCAGAGCCCCATCGATCCTCGGATTGATCGGCAGGATCGTGTAGCCGTGCGCCTGCATGTAGGAGGCGACCCGGTGGCTCTCCCGGGAACGGCGATCCGACAACCCGACGACCGCTATCCGATTGAAGCGGGTAAGGATCGAGCAGATGGTTTCGTCCAGGGGGCTCCCGTGGGTCATGGTACAATCTGGCATTGTCATAACTATTCCAACCGCTCTCGCAAGGAAGCTGCCGTGAGTCGTAAACGCCTGTACCTTATCGACGGGATGTCCCACATTTATCGCGCGTACTATGCCATACGTAACCTGCGCAGTAGCAAGGGCCTCCCGACGAACGCCATCTACGGGTTCACCTCCATGCTGCGCAAGCTCATGCAGGATGAGAAGCCCGATTACATCGGGGTGGCTCTCGACCTGGAGGGTCCGACCGTCCGGCACGTGAAGTACGACGCCTACAAAGCCCAGCGCAAGCCGATGCCGGATGATCTCATCCAGCAGCTCCCGTACATCCGCAGGGTCTGCGAGGCATTTTGCGTGCCGGTGATCGTCTACCCGGGCTACGAGGCGGACGACGTGATCGGAACGCTTTCCCGGAAGGCGGCCGAGCAGGGGCTGATCTCGATGGTCGTCACGAGCGACAAGGACATGCTCCAGCTCGTCAACGACAGCATCTTCGTGCTGGATCCCATGAAGGACAACCTCGTCCTGGACGCGACCAAGGTCCAGGAGAAAATGGGGGTCAGGCCCGAGCAGGTGGCCGATCTCCTCGGCCTGTGGGGCGACACGGTAGACAACATACCCGGGGCGCCGGGCATCGGCGAAAAGGGCGCGAAGGAACTCATCCAGACCTACGGGACCCTGGAGAACTGCCTTCAGAACTGGGACAAGATCAAACGAAAAACCTACCAGGAGAGCCTGCACCAGAATGTCGAGCTCATACGGACCAGCCGGGAACTGGCCACGATACGGCAGGACTTGCCGATCGATCTCGATCTCGCTTTGCTCACCGTCTGCGAGCCCGACCGGAAACTCGCCTTCGACCTGTTCGCCGAGCTCGAATTCAAGAACCTGACGCGCGAGTTTCTCCAGGAGGAGGTGCGGGAGCCGCTGAAGGCGGAACGGCTCGGCGGCAGCGCCGCCCAGGCGTTCCTGGAGGAGCTGAGCCGGCAGGAACGGGTCTACTTCGCCCTGGCGTATCGCCAGGAGGCTCTCTCGCGCAAGTCCGCCACGACCGCCTGCGTTCAGGGGGGCACCGGCCCCGCAGCCATCCTCGACCTCCTGGACGACTCCGTCGCCCGCGCGTGGGACCGCCTCATGCGGCAGGACCTCCTGCACATTTGCTGGGATGCCAAGCTCTGCCGGTTGTCGCAGGAGGGGCGGAAGATCGCCATGGACGGGAGGGTCGAGGACGTCATGCTCCTGGCGTTTCTGACCTCCCCCCACACGGCGACTACTCTCTCAGGCGCTGGGCGCTTGACCAGCTGCACGTCGATCTGGGGGCGGAAACCGGTCAGCGCGACCTCCTGGCCGGCCTCGACACCGAGGCCATCGGGGAGAACCTGTGCCGCGAACTCGAGTCGACCCGGCGGCTTCATGAGCTCCTGGACCCCCAGATCCGCAGCCTCGAGCTCCAGCCGGTTCTGGACGATATCGAGCGCCCGCTCATACCCGTGCTGGCGGACATGGAGCGGACCGGCATAAAGGTCAATCCCGCGATGCTCAAGGAGCTTTCGGCCCGGATGGAAAAACAACTCGCGGGCCTCACCACGTCGATCTATGCCGCCGCGGGCACCGAGTTCAACATCAATTCTCCGAGACAGCTCGGGGAGGTGCTCTTCGAGAGGCTCAACCTGCCGACCTCGAAAAAGACGCGCAAGACCGGCGGCTACAGCACCGACCAGGCGGTCCTCGAGGAGTTGGCCCAATCGTACGACCTCCCGCGCCTCATCCTCGAATTCCGGCAGATCTCGAAACTGAAGTCGACGTATGTGGACTGCCTCCCGGCCCTCATCAACCCGCAAACAGGCCGCGTGCACACGTCGTTCAACCAGACCGGGGCGGCGACGGGACGGCTTTCGAGTTCGGATCCCAACCTGCAGAACATACCGGTCCGAACGGATCTCGGGCGCCTTATCCGGGCGGCGTTCGTCCCCGAGCGTGGCAACCTCCTTCTCTCGGCGGACTACTCGCAGGTGGAGCTGCGGGTCCTTGCGCACCTGTCGGAAGACCCTGTGCTGGTCGAGGCATTCCGGAACGACGAAGATATCCACGACCGGACGGCGCGCGAAGTCTTTACCGAGCCGGAACGTGCCAACCGTTCCGAGTGCCGGCGCATGGCCAAGGTGATCAATTTCGGGATCGTTTACGGGCTTTCCGCGTTCGGGCTGGCCCAGAAGCTGGGAATACCCCGCGATGCCGCACAGGCGTTTATCGACGCCTACTTCGAGCGCTACAAGGGGGTGCGGGCATGGCTGGACCGGACCCTCGAAGAGGTGCGCCTCTCCGGCAGGTCCCGTACGATGTACGGACGAATCCGGCCCATCCCGGATATCCACAGCCGCGACTACACCACCCGCCAGTTCGCCGAGCGCACCGCGGTCAATACCCCCATCCAGGGCACGGCGGCCGATATCATCAAGATCGCCATGATTCGAATTCACGGCGCATTGCGGGAAAGAGGCGCCTCAGCTAAAATTCTGCTCCAAGTGCATGATGAACTGGTGCTCGAGTCCCCCACGGATGAGGTCGAGGGGACCCGTGACCTCGTACGGCAAGAGATGGAAAACGCCGCGCAATTGCTCGTCCCCCTGCGGGTGGACCTCAACGTCGCTGACAACTGGAAGGATATGAAATAAACGGGAACGCGGCGCTTCGAGAAGCGTTTAAGCATATGGCTTTATGGAGACCGGGGAAGATCAAGTTGATGTCTGAAGCGCGGGGACGAGCGGTGGAACTCGACGGGTTCGAGGCAGGACTGCAGCAGGCCCCGTCCAACCCCGACAATGATCTGGTTCGCGATTTCATCGCCGGCAACGACGATGCGTTCACCCAACTCGTCACCAAGTACAAAGACGGACTGACGAACTACCTGAACGCGATCGTCGCGGACTACGACATCGCCGTCGATCTGTCGCAGGAAACGTTTCTGCGCGTGTACAAGAACATCGGGAAGTACAGCCACATCTATCAGTTCTCGACATGGCTGTACCGCATCGCGACCAACCTGGCCATCGACGAGATGCGCTACAGGAAGAGACGCGGACAGGTCTTCTACCGAAACGTATGGGGCGCCCGGCAGGGGAACGAGTCCGACGCCCCCGAATTCGAGCTGCGCGACCTGCGGCGGGGCCCTGGCGATGAGGTGCTGCGCAAGGAGAGCGGCCAGGTGGTCGGCGACGCCATCCGCTCGCTGCCGGAAAAGTACCGGACGGCATTTGTTATGAAGGAAATACAGGAGCTGCCCTACGAGGCCATCGCCAAGATCCTGAGTTGCTCGGAGGGAACCATCAAGTCCAGGCTCCACCGTGCGCGGGAGCTGTTGCAGCGGAAGCTGCAGCATTACTTGTAGACAGCGCTTACAGGCTTCTATGGATTGCCGGAAGTTTCACCACAACCTGGAAGATTATCTGCAGGGCGGGCTCGACTTTGCCGGGCGGTTCGGCATGGAACGCCATGCGCGGCAGTGCTTCGGCTGCGGCAAGGACGTAACCGATGCCCAGAAGCTCGGGCAGATGGCGCGGGAGCTTGGCCGCGTCAAGGCGCCCCCGAACTTCGAGGCGGCTGTCCTTGCGCGAATCCAGGCCCGGCATGCCACACGCAGGCGCTTCTGGGTGCCCTGGCTCTATCGGTGGGAGTGGTTCTCCTGGCGCTCGGCCGCCGTCGGCATTTCCGTTGCCGCCGCGCTGTTGCTGGCCGTTCTCCTGACGCTTCCCTGGGTGAGTTTCCAGGGCCGGCCGGCTGGGGCCGAAAACGAGTTGAGCGCGTCCGGCAGGGTTGAAGGGGGAATCGACAGGCCGATGCCGGCGGTCCAGACGCCGGGCGCGAAACAGGCCGGCAGTCCCCTCGCACTCTCTGAGCCGCATCTTCCGGCTTTCGAGTTCGAAGACGGACCGGTCCCGATCGATGCGGAACCGGCGGACGCGGGTTTCGTCGAGTACATGGTGCCCGGACCGGGCGACCGCCCGGTGATCATGCGCCTGCCCAGGTCGGTGCGGATGCGCTACGGCCCGCCCTCGGAAGAATACTTCATGCGCAACGTGAGCCACTGACCCCGCCATGAGATACCAGGCCATACGAGCTGCCCGCTCTGGCATTCTGTCTCGCCGCGGCAGCTGGCGCCCGGGGACAGGAGGGGGGCGGAGCCGAACGCCCGGTGGCGGAACCGTCGCTGGTTCGAGTCAACATCATCTCCGAAATCCGGCTCCCGGGCAATTTCGAGGTCTACGGCAAGCGCATCCCTGAGTACCAGCCCAAAATCATCCAGGTATTCCCGTCCACCGGCGTGGTCATGGATGACAAAGGGCACGTGCTCACCTTCCTTGGCTACCGCTGGGTCGATATCCAGTCGGCCGAACCCCGCATCGACATAATTACCAGCGAGGGCCGGAGGTACAGGGGTAAGCTGATCGGCATCGACCAGAGCATGGGGGTCGCCGTCGTCGTTTGCCCCAACAGCAATCTCAAGAAAACGCCGCTCTGCAGGAACTGCGAGATCCGCGACGGAGCTACCGTGGTGGCGCCGGTGAGCGCGGGGCCGGGAATCCCGGAATTCCGCAGCGCCCAGGTTCTCTCGGTTGCGGGCGCCCCTCACGAACCCGGCATCTTCAGGTTCACCCTCACGTTCAACGGCGTCCCCGGGGTCGGCGAGCCTATCCTCAACACGGATCGCTATGTGCTGGGGTTCGTCGCCGGCCAGGAGCCGGCCCGAGACGAAGGGGCGGGTTCCAATGTCGCCTTTTACCCCATTTCGCAACTACTCAGTTCGGCGGAAAAGATCCTCCAGGCGGGCGGGGATATCCGCACGGGCTGGCTGGGGGTGTACCTGGCGACCGATCCCGGCGGCTCTCTGCGGGGCGGCGGAGTCACCGTCAAAGCGGTGCAGGAGGGAAGCCCCGCCCAGAAGGCGGGCCTGCTGCCGGAAGATATCATTCTGAAATGGCAAGGGACTGCGATCCGCGACCCGCGCCAGTTCATCCGCCTGGTCCAGGACACGGCGATAGGATCGACCGCGAATATGGCTATCGTCCGACAGGGGCGGCCGGCGACTCTATCTGCCCTCATCGAGGGTCGGAAACCCGAAGAGGCCGTCCAGCGCCTGGCCTTCCGTTTCCCCGAGGTGATTCCCTTCACGGCGGCCGAAGCCGTCGATACGTCGCTGCTCGGTATAAACGCGGTGCCCCTGACGCCGCAGCTTTCCGAGGCGCTGCAGATGCCCGGGCAGTCCGGGCTGCTCGTGGTCTCGGTCGAGCCGCAAACCCCGTTTGGGCGGGCCGGCGTGCTCGAGGGTGACGTGATCATCTCGGCCGACGCGCAGCGCGTGCACGACACCCAGTGGCTCGTTAACCGGCTGCGCAACCGCGACAGGCAGGCCCCGGTTATCCTCAGATTGCTGCGCAAGGGCATCCAGCGCGTCGTCACCGTCCATTTCCGCAACCCCTGACCGGCCCTCTTTTCTTTGAGTGCGCTGACTCGGCCTGAACCTTTACGCATCTTCATGCAAGCCATTGTGCCGCTTCTCAGGGCGTCCAGGCGCGGCGAGATCCCTGCAAAGTTCACGCTCCGGCGCGCCACTCCAGGGGCAAAATCCCATGTTTTCGGGAACTGCGCCGGGGTATATTTCGGGCGAGAGACAACCCGTGGAGGGGTCTGATGGCGTACTGGCTGCTACTTGCCGATCCAGGGTCCTACGGTTTCCACGATCTGGTGCGCGACAGGAAGACCGTGTGGGACGGAATTGCCGGCGCCCCCGCTCAGAAGCACCTGCGCACGTTTGCAGAAGGTGATCAGGCGCTCGTGTACAATACGAGCCCCGACAAAGCCGTCGTAGGCCGGGCGAGGGTCGCTTCCGACCCGTCCCCCGACCCGGCGGATCCCGAAGGCAAGAGGGTCGTGGTGGACCTGGAAGCCGTAGCGGCCCTGGAAACGCCCGTGTCGCTGGGGGCGCTGCGGCAGAACCCGAAACTTTCCGGGATGGTGTTTCTCAAAATCCAGCGAATCGCGGTCTCGCCCCTCAGCCGCGATGAGTTCGAGGAGATACTCGACATGGGGCGGGCCCGCTAAGCCCGGGAAACTTTTTTGCCCGCCGTGGATCTTATAGGTATCGGCGAGATGCGATGCCGCTACGGAGGCCTGAATGCAGCAGAGGCAATCAAACTACGCAGACTCGGCGCGGTTCAGCGATCGCGCCCGCACATTCACGGCGGCGGTCCTCGTCGCACTGCTTGTCGGCGCCCCCCTTGCATTCGCCGAGCGGACGCGGCTCAAGCCGGGTTGGAACCTCTTCAGCCCGCAACAGGATGTCGAGGTCGGACGCCAGGTGGCTCAGGACGCAGAACGACAGTTGCCGATGATGAATGACCGGAAGGTCGACGACTACCTGAACCGGCTCGGGCGCCGGCTGGCGCAGAAGGCGCCGGGCGAGAAGTATCCGTACCAGTTCAAAGGGGTCAACGATCCATCCATCAACGCCTTTGCGCTACCCGGGGGATTCCTCTTCGTCAACCGAGGCACCATCGAGGCCGCGGACAACGAGGCGCAGCTCGCCGGGGTCATCGGCCACGAGATTGGCCACGTCGCCCTGCGGCACGGCACAAATCAGGCCAGCAAAGCCTACGCCGCACAGGCGCCTCTGGCACTCCTGGGCGGCATCCTCGGCAGCAACTCGATCGGCGGCGTGCTGGCCCAGGTCGGGGCCGGGTTCGCCATGAACTCGGTTCTGCTCAAGTACTCGCGCGACGCGGAAAGGCAGGCCGACATTGTCGGGGCCCAGATCCTGTACGACAACAGTATGGACCCGCGGGCCATGGCGCAGTTTTTTGAGAAGCTGGAGGCTGAAGGCAAAGGGCGTGCGCCGGAGTTCTTCAGCAGCCACCCCAACCCCGAGAACCGGATTGGCCTCATCAATACGGAAATCAGCAAGCTCGGGGGGCAGCGCAACTATCGGAACGAATCCAACGAATTCCGCGACATTCAGCGTTATGTGCGCTCCCTCCCGGCAGCTCCTCGGCAGCGGACTCAGCAGACGGGCCGCACCACCGAGCCGGGCGGCTCAGTGGGTACTCCCGACCGGCCTTCGAGCCGCATGCAGAACTACTCCAACAACGTCCTCAGCCTGCGCTACCCCGACAACTGGCGGGTGGCGAACCAGGGAGACTCGTTCACCCTGGCGCCGGACGGGGGCATCGCTCCCAACAACGGCAACGCCGCCCTGGCCTACGGCGTGATCATGGCGGTGTTTGAGCCGCAGGACAACAACGGCCGCACCGCCGTGCGGCTGGAAGACGCCACGGACGAGCTGATCGCCGGCCTGCAAAGGTCCAATACGAATATGCGGGTGACGCGCGAACGGGGCAGCATACGGGTCGGCGGCGCACAGGGCATGTCGACGACCTTGTCGAATGAGTCGCCGATCGGCGGGCGTGAAACGGACTGGCTTGTCACCGTCCAGCGGCCCGAAGGGCTCGTGTACCTGGTCTTTGTGGCTCCCGAGCGGGAGTATTCGACCTACCAGCGCGCCTTTGAGGACATCGTCTCCTCAATCCGTTTCTCCAGGTAATACAGTTCGCAGTGTCAGAGTCAGAGCGTCCCGGTGGTGTGACCCGCGGCTCGAACGCAAGCTCGCCGTCGCGGGTACTTTCGACTGGTGGCGGCGCCGCAACTGCGGACTGATACCGCAAACCGCGCACTGACCTGACTCAGCGGGCCATATCCGCCGGGATCGGCAGGGTAACGGCACCGGTGGCGGCCCACTCCGCGCCACGGATGAACGTCACGACGAAAGCCGGTGTCTGCACGGCCGCGATGTCGTGCCCCAGTGCCGTGGTGAACACCCTCCCCTTGCCATACTCCACCGTCCAGAGCATCGGTTGATCGATACCTGCACCGGGGACCGGCTGCCTGGCTTTGCCGCCGTACAGCGCGTGTTCGTCCCATGCCGTCGCCAGCACGTGGTAGGTGCCGGCGGGCTGCCAGCGAAGATTCGCGTACAGCTCGTCCTTCGGCTGGGGGAAAGAAGCCTTCAACCCCCGGGTGATCGGGTGATCGGAGTCCTTGATATCCACCTTGAAGTCATGAGCCGCCGAGTGGTGGCCGTTCCCGGGCCTCCAGTTGCCGGCCGAGAGTTTCTCGTACTCGTCCCAGCCCTCGAACGCAGCGACGGAAAAGTGGTAGACCACGATGCCCTTCCCGGAGCGGGCAAAGTCCAGGAGCGCGTTGTCGGCCCGTTCCCCCCAGCGCAACTCCGGCTTCTTCAGTTCGTAATAGTTCAGGACGACCAGGTCATAGGGGGCCAGGGTTTCCGGGCCGGCGCCCCGGAATTCCTCGGTGGTCCGGACGGCGAACCTGCCGGTGTCTTCGAGTGCTTTGCGCAGCAGCGGTGTGGTGCCGCGCCAGTCATGGCCGTTTTGCCCGGTGATGATCAGGGTCTGAATTTTGGCGGGCCCGGATGGCGCCTGGGCGAACAGGAAACAACCGAGCCAGAGGACAACCGGAATCGCCGTGATCGTACGCTTCTTCATGATTTCCTCCCGAGGGTTTTGCATCCAAGAAGGCACACCGACAGCCTAGCCCCGCTGCGATTTTATCTCCAGCAATTTGAATAATGAGTGAGATAAACAGTATCTTTACCGTTGAGGGGGTTTGTATGACCGGCCTGCAGACTCTAGGATTCGCCCTCGGAACCTCGTTTGCTTCGGGGTTGAATCTGTACGCCACGATCTCCGTGCTTGGGCTGCTCCAGCGGTTCGGTCTGGTCCGGCTTCCGCCGTCCCTCGATTTCGTGGCGCATCCGGTCGTGCTCGGCATCGCTCTTGTGCTCTACGTCATCGAATTCGTGGCTGACAAGATCCCTTACGTCGATAGCGTGTGGGACACGATTCACACCTTCATCCGCCCGCCTGCCGCCGGAATTTTGGCTTACGCCGCCTTTGGCCAGGTGCCCGAGGCCTGGCGGGTCGCCGCCGGGCTGCTGGCTGGGGGCGTGGCGCTGACATCGCACGGCACCAAGGCCACGGCCCGCGTTGCCGCCAACACGAGCCCGGAGCCCTTCAGCAACTCCCTTCTAAGTCTTGGCGAGGACGGCGTCGCGATCTTCCTGGCCTGGATGGCCGCGGAACACCCTTACGTCACCCTTTTTCTGGTCCTGGCGCTGCTCGCGTTCTCGATCTATCTGCTCGTGAAACTGTTCCGCTTCGCCCGGGTCGCGCTGCGGCGGATCTTCGCGGGCAGCGCACCTTCCCCGAGCCCGCAGTAGAGTAACAAGACATTCCTCGCCCAGTGCGCAATATCAGTTCGCCGTTTCTGCGCCGTCACCAGTGGCGGGTTATCGCGATCACCGGAACGATGCCGGCCAAGTGGGCGGGGTCGGCCCGCCCCGCCCGAATGGGCTACAGCCGTGTAATAAACGGGAAAGCCACGGGTTGAGTAAAATCCCTGGGCCGCGGTGGGCCGACGCGGCCCACTTGTCCCGGATGAGCTGCAATCGTGGACGATGCGCGCAGGCAATGCTTGACATTCTTGCATTGTTGTGACGGATTGGTCCGCATGGCGGATGCACTCTCTGCGGATCTGTTGGTCATCGGCGGCGGCATCACCGGGGCAGGCATCGCGCAGGACGCCGCGGCGCGCGGCATCAAGACGGTCCTCGTCGACAAGGCCGATTTCGCGTCCGGAACGAGTTCCCGCAGCTCCAAGCTGATCCACGGCGGGCTGCGTTACCTCGAGCATTTCAGCGTGGGGCTGATGCGCGAATCGATCTCCGAAAGACACACGCTGGCCCGGCTCGCACCGGGCCTGGTGCGCTGGACTCCCTTTCTCCTCCCGTTCTATCGCGGAAAAAAGAGCCGCTGGCTCTACGCGTCGGGCCTGTGGCTCTATGACCACCTCGCGCGCACCACGCGGGAGCGCAGGCACCGCGTGGTGGGTCCGGCGGCTACGCTGGAACTGAACCCCAACCTGCGGGCGCACGACCTCACGGGGGGTGCGCTCTTTTACGATTGCGTCACCGACGACGCGCGGCTGGTGCTCAGCCTGGTCCTGGACGCGCAGACGCGCGGCGCCCGCGTTTACAACTACGCCGCCGCCGAACAGCTCATCATGCGCAATGGCCGGGCCGCGGGAGCGCTCATCCGCGACGCGTTCACCGGACAGTCGTGGGAGGTGACGGCCGACCAGGTGATTGTGGCCGCCGGGCCATGGACGGATCTGACCCTGCAGCGGCTCGGGAGAAAGTCGCGGCACGACCGGATCCGGCCGGCCAAGGGAGTCCACGTCGTGCTCCGCCGGGGCCGCCTGGCGCTCCAACACGCCATCCTGATCCCCTCGGCGCACGACAGACGCTTTCTGTTCGTCATCCCCTGGTACGAAGGGATCGTCGTCGGGACGACCGATACGGAGTACCTCGGCAACCCGGACTGCGTCGGCCCGGAGCGCGCCGACGTTGAATATATTCTCGACGCGCTGAACTGGGCCTTCCCGAATACCCACCTCGGCTTCCAGGACCTGGTTTCGAGCTATGCCGGCATCCGGCCCCTGATCAACGCTCCGGGCCGGAAAACGGCCGACGTCCCCAGGGAATACAAGGTCTTCGAGTTCGACGACGGTCTGATTTCCGTGGCGGGCGGCAAGCTGACGACCTACCGGGTGATGGCGAAAACCGTGGTCGATCGCATCGTGCGCCGGCTCAGCAAGTCCAGCCGCGACCGGGTCTTCATGCCGAGCTGGACCCACCGCATCGCGCTCGGTAATGCGCCGGACGACTCGTTCCACCCCTTCTCGCGCATGGACCTGCCCCACGACGTCCGCGACCATCTCGTCGCCGATTACGGCTTGTGGGCCCGCCAGATCGTCTCGATCCTGGAAGTCCACCCCGAGTGGAGCAGACGAATGGCGGATGGGCTGCCCTACATCCTCGCCGAAGCGTACTTCGCCGTCACGCACGAGAGGGCGCGCACCCTCATGGATGTCCTCAACCGGCGGACACGGGTGACCCTGCTGGATCCGGGAAGAGGCGAAGACTCGCTCCAGTCGGTCTGCGATGTGGTGGCCGGCGCACTCGGCTGGTCCGCTGAAGAGGCCGACCGGCAAAAAGTCGCGTACCTCGAAGCCGTGCGCCGCGAGTTTCCCGGGCAGCGCGAATTTTGACGCGTCGGGATCGGCATCGGAGACGCCGTACACCCCGCTCGTTTGGCGGGCCAGGAAGGAGAGAGAGTATGCTTATCGTACACGTGCATGTTTATGTGAAACCCGACCGCGTCGCGGAGTTCGCCTCCGCCTCCGCCGAGAACGCGTCCCACAGCATCCGGGAACCGGGCATCGCGCGTTTCGACGTGGTCCAGCAGGGCGACGACGCGACCCGTTTCGTGCTGGTGGAAGTCTACCGGACGGCGCAGGACCCGGCGCGCCACAAGGAAACGAGTCACTACCGGGCTTGGCGCGACGCCGTCGCGGACATGATGCAGGAGCCGCGCACCAGCATAAAATACGTCAACGTCTTCCCCGACGAGAAAGGATGGGGTTAGACACGATGCAATTCGAATTCACCACCGCGACGCGCATCCTCTTCGGCCCGGGGCGGCTGCAGGAGACGGCGCCCCTCGTTGCCGACATGGGGCGCCGTGCGCTGCTGGTCACGGGGACGTCGGCGGTTGCCATCGACGGCTTCTCCGCCGGGCTGCGCGAGGCCGGGATCCAGAGCGAGCGCTACGCCGTCTCAGGCGAGCCCACGATCGCGATGGTCGTCGAGGCGACGAAGCTGGCGCGCGAGGCCGGGGCCGAAGTGGTGATCTCGCTGGGCGGGGGGAGCGCGATTGACGCAGGCAAAGCCGTCGCCGCTCTGCTGGCGAACGGCGGCGATCTGCTGGACTATGTCGAAGTGATCGGGGCCGGCAAGCCCATCACCCGGCCATCGGTCCCTTACGTCGCGATCCCGACCACAGCGGGGACGGGTTCCGAAGTGACCCGCAACGCCGTTCTTGCCTCGCCCGCCCACCGCGTCAAGGTGAGCCTGCGCAGCCCGCTGATGCTGGCCCGCCTCGCCGTCGTCGACCCTGAACTGACCCGGACGGTGCCTCCGCCGGTCACGGCCAGCACCGGTCTGGACGCCCTCACGCAACTCATCGAACCTTTCGTCTGCAACGCGCCCAACCCGGTGACGGACGCGCTCTGCCGGGAGGGAATCGGCCGCGTCGCGCGCTCGCTGAGGCGCGCTTACGAAAACGGCGCCGACACGGCCGCCCGGGAGGACATGGCGCTCGCGAGCCTTTTTGGCGGTCTCGCTCTCGCCAATGCGAAACTGGGCGCCGTCCACGGGCTGGCCGCCCCGCTCGGAGGGATGTTTCCCGCCCCGCACGGCGCCGTGTGCGCACGGCTGCTCCCGCTGGTGCTCCGGGCCAACCTGCGGGCGCTCGAGTCGCGGGCCCCCGGATCGGCGGCGCTCGACCGGTACAGGGAGGTGGGGCGGATGCTTACCGGAGACAATGCCGCCAGCGCGGACGACGGCGCGGCGTGGGTTGGGCACCTGTGTGCGGACCTCTCGATCGTACCGCTGTCCGATTACGGGCTGAGCGAGGCGGAAATCCCGATCGTCGTCGGGCAGTCCAGGAAAGCCAGCAGCATGAAGGGAAACCCCGTTTCGCTGACCGACGAGGAGGTCGCCGATATCCTCGTGCGCAGCCTCGTCCCGTGACCGGGCCCAGCCGGCAACCTTCTCCATTTCACGGAGTCACCCATGCCGAACGTCCTTGAACTCCTGCACCTCACGCCGTCCCCTCAAGCGGTCGACTATGTGGCCGACAAACGGCAGTTCCACCTCTTCAACCTGCTGACCGAACAGCGTCACCCGCGCACGTGGAACCTGAGCTCCACGATCCAGTCCGATGTCGAAGCCGGCCTGCGGATGCTCTTGTCGGTCGACGAGGACATCTCACGCAGGTTCGCCGAGCTGGCCGCCAATCCCGCGGACCTCGAGCAGGCCGTCGCGGCCGTGGCCGACGCTCTCCGGCGCGGGCGCCGGATCTACGTCTATGGCTGCGGCGCCACCGGCAGGCTGGCGAAGCAAATGGAGAGCACGTTCTGGCGCCCGTTCTGGGCCCGGCTGCGGCGCCATCCCCTGTGGACCCGGTTGCAGTCGAAGCTGCCCGCCAACGTCGGCGATCTGCTCGTGGGCGAGATGACCGGTGCCGACCGCGCCCTCGTGAGCTCGCTCGAGGGGTTCGAGGACCTGCAGCTGATCGGCAGGCTGCAGCTGGCCGATCACGGCATCGCCCGGGGGGACGTCGTGATCTGCGTGACCGAGGGGGGCGAAACGTCGTCCGTGATCGGGACGGTGCTGGCCGCCCTCGACCAGTACGGTCCGTTGGACGATACCGCCCGGGAGGAGGCGCGCCGGAACCTGTATTTCGTCTACAACAACCCGGACGACGTGCTGCGGCCTTTTCACCGCAGCGCGGCCGTAATCGACAACCCGGCTATCACGAAGATCAACCTGACGACCGGGCCGCAGGCGATTACCGGGTCCACCCGGCTGCAGGCCACCACCAGCGAGACGTTCGTCGTGGGGCTCATCCTGGAAGAAGCGATTGCGCAGGTACTGGCGGCGCGCCTCGAACCCGGGGAACTGCGCGAGCTGGGCCTGGAACCGCGCGGGGTTGCGGCGAAACTCGGCGACTTCTACGCCGTCAAGGCTCGCGTCGACGACGCCGCCTCCTCCATGGCGCGCTTCACCGCCCTCGAAGCCGCGACCTACCGCCGCGGGCGGTTTGCCACCTATTTCGCCAAAACCGCGCTCATCACTGTCTTTATCGACAGCACCGAGCGGAGCCCCACGTTCAGGCTGTTCCCCCTCGACAAGATCGTGGACAAGGAGCGGCGCTGCTGGGTCCAGGTCTGGACCGAGGCGTCCGATGCGCAACATGCCTGGCGCACCTTCCTGGGGCGCCCGTTCAAGGGGCTCGATCCCGCTTTGTATCGCGCACCGTTCGAAACCCAGGTCACCGATCCTTACCTCAGAGAGGCGGCCCTGCGGAGCCTTCAGAATGCGGGCGACGACCAGGAAATGCTGTACGATTTTTCGTTCGCGGCGCGCAACCTGGGCGTGCGCGGGCCGTCGGAGGGCGACCTCGGGGTGCTGGTTCTTGTGGACGAAGAGTTGACGGAGATGCGGACGCCGGGCTCGGCCCCGCGCCGCTTCCTCGAGCTTTTCCACGGGAAGGGCGCCAGCGTCGCCGTGCTGCTCGTCACGGGGCCTGCGCGGTCAGGCTCGGCGGCTTTCCTGCAGGCGCTTCTCGGCCCCGGCGACACGTTCACCCGGATCGTGCTGGACGAAGGGCCGGACCCGCTGACCCTGCGGCGGCAGATCGCCCTCAAGATGATGCTCAACGCCCATTCCACGGGCATCATGGCGGCCCTCGGGCGCGTGGTCGGCAACACCATGACAAACGTCAGCCCCAGCAATCTGAAGCTGATCGGCCGGGCTACCTACCTGGTCCTGACCCATGTGAACGACGCGCTGCCCCGGGCCGTGACGTTTGCCGAGGCCAATGCCGTTGTCATCGACGCGATGGAGTACGTGCGCGCGCAGGAGATGGGGCAGACCGCAGAGGTGGCGTTGAGCATCATCCGGATCGTGGAGGCCCTCCGGCGCGGCGATGACGTGAGCTGGCACGAAGCGCGGCAGATCCTGGACAGCCAGGGCCTCGCCCGGTACCTGCAGTGCGGCGCCTCAGCCTGAATTCTGTACGCCGCCCATACGATTCTGAGACCGGCCCCTACCGGGGCGGGTTCGGGCCGCCCCCGCCCACTCGCACTTTCTTCTCTTTGTGCTGCACGTCGCAGACGGCGAGCGCCGTGATGTTGACGATGTCGCTCACATCGTTGCCCGGGATCAGCAGGTACACCGGCTTGCGTATCCCGAGCAGCATCGGGCCGATGGCCGTCGCGCCCCCCAACCGCGTCAGCAGCTTGTAGGCGATGTTGGCCGAGGTCAGGTCGGGACAGATCAGGGTGTTGGCGCCCCCCTTCAGGGTACTGAATGGGTACAGCTCGTTGACGATGTCCGGCACCACGGCGGTGTCGGCCTGCATCTCGCCGTCGATCATCAGCCCCGGGGCCGCCTTCTTGACCAGGGCCACGGCGCGCTGCACCTTGTCGGCCAGCGGGTGCTGCGTGCTCCCGAAATTGCTGAACGACAGCAGGGCGAGCCGCGGCTCGATGTCGAACTCGCGCACTTTCTGGGCGGTGAGGAGGGCGATCTCCGCCAGGTCCTCGGCGCTCGGTTCGATGTTGACGGTCGCGTCGCCGATGAATATGGTCTGATTCTTGAAGACCAGCATGTAGAGTCCCGCGATCTTGCTGACGCCCTCTCTCTTGCCGATGATCTGCAGGGCCGGGCGGACGGTCTCGGGGTAATGCTGGGTCAGCCCGGAAATCAGGCCGTCGGCGTCGCCGCGCTGGACCATCACCATGCCGAAGATATTGCGCATTTTCATGTTGCGCTCGGCTACGAACCGGGTCACACCCTTGCGCTGACGGGCCTCATAGTAGGCAGACGCATACGACTCGAATTTCTCCGATTCCGCGGGCGCGATGATCTCGACCCCCTCGAGGTCGAGCCCCAGGTCTGAAATCTTCTGCCGGAGCACGGCCTTGTCACCGAGCAGGATGGGGAGGGCGATTTTGTCGTCTATTAGGATCTGGGCCGCCCGCAGGATCTTTTCCTCTTCCCCCTCGGGGAAGACGATACGCTTGGGCTGTTGCTGCGCTTTGTGAATGAAGAAGCGCATGACTTCGCGCGACTTCCCGAGCCGGGCCTCGAGCGCGTCGCGGTAGGCTTCGAAGTCGGAAATCGGCTGCCGGGCGACGCCGGAGTCGATCGCCGCCTTGGCCACCGCCGGCGCCTCCCAGAGCAGCACGCGCGGGTCGAAAGGCTTGGGGATGATGTACTCCCGGCCGAATTCTATGCGCTTGCCGCCATAGGCGCGCAGCACCGAATCCGGCACGTCTTCCTTGGCCAGGTTCGCGAGCGCCCGGACGGCGGCGATCTTCATCTCGTCGTTGATGGCCCGCGCACGCACGTCCAGGGCGCCGCGGAAGATGAACGGGAACCCGAGCACGTTGTTGACCTGGTTCGGGTAGTCCGAGCGGCCCGTGGCCATGATGACGTCAGGGCGGGCCTGGATGGCGTCTTCGTACGTGATTTCCGGGTCCGGGTTGGCCATCGCAAACACGATGGGGTCGTCCGCCATGGAGCGCACCATGTCCTGGGTGACAATCCCCTTCGCGGAAACGCCGCAGAACACGTCCGCCCCCCTCAGCGCGTCGGCGAGCGTCCGCGCACCGGTGTCTCGCGCGAAATACTCTTTGTAGGGATTCATTCCTTCCGTGCGCCCCTTGAACACCACCCCCTTCGTATCGACCAGCATCACATTCTCGCGCCTGACCCCGAGCCGCTCGTACAACTTGGCGCACGCGATGCCGGCGGCGCCGGCGCCGCTGAACACGACCCGGACCTGGTCGATCTTCTTGCCGACGACCTCGACGGCGTTCAACAGGGCGGCCCCGCTGATGATGGCGGTGCCGTGCTGGTCGTCGTGGAACACCGGGATACTCATGAGGCCCTTGAGCTTCTCCTCGATGTAGAAGCACTCGGGAGCCTTGATGTCTTCGAGGTTGATGCCTCCGAAAGTGGGTTCGAGCATCAGGACGGCTTTGATAATGTCGTCCGGGTCGTGGGAGTTCAATTCAATGTCGAATACGTCCACGTCGGCGAACCGCTTGAACAGAACCCCTTTGCCCTCCATGACCGGCTTGCCGGCCAGCGGGCCGATATCGCCCAGGCCGAGGACGGCAGTGCCGTTGGACACGACGGCGACCAGGTTCCCTTTGGAGGTGTACAGATAGGCGTCGTCCGGATGCGCCGCGATCTCCAGGCACGGCACGGCGACTCCCGGGGTGTAGGCCAACGACAGGTCGCGTTGAGTCTGGCAGGGTTTGGTGGCGACGACCTCGATCTTTCCTCGCCGGCCCTGTGAATGGTAGTCAAGCGCGTCTTGTTTGCGGATCATGGCGGCAGACCTCTCGAGTAGGTGGACGAATTTGGGGCAGACAACTCACGATACTCCCTTCGCGCCGTCCATTTCAACGTCGCGTGGGCGGGGGGTAACCCGCTCGCTTGGAGTGCGGCGGCTCGACGCCGACCTTGCGCAGCCGCGTACCGATCCAGCCAACGCCAGACAGCGGTGCCGAGGCACCGCACCCCATACTTTGGAGTGCGGCGGCTCGACGCCGACCTTGCGCAGCCGCGTACCGATCCAGCCAACGCCAGACAGCGGTGCCGAGGCACCGCACCCCCCATTTCAAACATCCTTGACGCGGCAGGCGCGGTCAGTTTATGGTCGCCGCACCATGTGGCAACAGACCTATACCCCCCTGGCGGGAAGCCTGGCCGTGTCCGCCCTCGTGGCCTCGCTTCCCATTTTCGTTCTCCTGTATCTGCTCGGCGTCCGGCGCACGGCCTCATGGATGGCCGCGCTCGCGGGACTCGGATCGGCGATCCTGATCGCCCTGCTGGTGTACCGGATGCCATTTCCCAGCATGGCGGGAGCCGTGGCCTATGGCGCCGCGTTCGGCCTCTTCCCGATCGGCTGGATCGTCTTCTGGGCCATCATCCTGTACCGCATCACGGTCACGACCGGGAAATTCGAAATCCTGAAGTCGTCGGTCGGGAGCCTGACGGACGACCCCCGGCTGCAGGCGTTGCTGATCGCGTTTGCGCTGGGCGCGTTCATCGAGGGGGCCGCGGGCTTCGGGACACCCGTCGCGGTGGCGGCCGCCATGCTGGCCGGGCTGGGGTTCACGCCGTTCTATGCGGCCGGCATCTGCCTGCTGGCCAACACCGCCCCCGTCGCCTTCGGATCGATCGGGATCCCCGTCGTGACCCTGGCAGGGATCACGGGCCTGAACCTGATGGAGTTGAGCGGCGCGGTCGGGCGCATCTGCGCCCCCGTATCCCTGATCGTGCCAAGCTACCTCGTGGTGGTCATGAGCGGCTGGAAGGGCTGGCGGGGCGTAATGCCGGCCGCGCTGCTTTGCGGCGTCTCCTTTGCCGGGGCGCAATTCCTGGTGTCCAACTACATCGGTCCCCAGCTGACGGACATCATCAGCTCGCTCGCCGCGCTCGGCTCGCTGGTGGTGCTGCTGAAGTTCTGGCGGCCGAAGGAACGCTTCTCGCTGGAAGGGCACAGGCGGATCATCCCCGAACGGCACCCGTTCGCGCAGACATTCGTGGCGTGGACGCCGTACTTCCTGCTGGTGCTGCTGGTGCTGATCTGGGGACAGGAAGGCGTACGCACGGTGCTGAACCGGGCGACGCTGCAGATCGCGTGGCCCGGCCTGCACAACGAGGTGCTCCGGGCGCAACCGCTGGTGCCGCAACCCTCCCCCTATCCTGCGATCTTCACGCTGAACTGGCTTTCGGCCGCGGGCTCGGCCTGCATGTTCGCCTGCTTCCTGTCGATGCTCGCGCTGCGGGTGACCGCGCGCCAGGCCGTCGAGATATTCAAGACCACCGGACGCCAGCTGTTCCTTTCCATGGTCACCATCGCCTCCGTGCTGGCCCTGGCGTTCCTGATGAACTACTCGGGGGCGACCGTCACCCTTGGGCTGGCTTTCGCGGCCACCGGCGTCCTCTTCCCGTTTTTCAGCGCGCTGCTCGGTTGGCTGGGCGTGTTTCTCACCGGCAGCGACACCTCCGCCAACGCCCTGTTCGGCAATCTCCAGGTGGTGACGGCCAACCGGCTGCACCTCGACGCTGTGCTCATGGCGGCATCGAACTCCAGCGGCGGGGTGATGGGGAAGATGATCAGCCTGCAGAGCATCGCGGTGGCGGCGGCCGCGACCGGGATGGCCCCGGCCGAAGAGTCGCGCCTGTTCCGCTTCACCCTGCGGCACAGCATCGTGCTCGCCTCGGTGATCGGCCTGATCGTGGCTTTCTACACCTACGTGTGATCACCTCCCCGCCACTCCACACCTCACACTTTTTTGCGGTTTCCGTGGATCGGCGGGATCCCGGGCCGCGTCGAGCCGCCGCCCTTCGTGCGCGAGGTTGACGAGCCTCTCTCCGCCCAGTAAAATTACTCGTTTGGCCTCCACATGTTAGACAAGATAGAGGTGCGCGGCGCGCGCCAGCACAACCTGAAGAACATCAACCTCGAGATCCCGCGGCACAAGCTGACCGTCGTGACCGGCCTATCCGGGATCGGGCAAGTCGAGCCTCGCCTTCGACACCATCTACGCCGAAGGGCAGCGCCGGTACATCGAGTCGCTGTCCGCCTATGCGCGCCAGTTCCTGGAACAGATGGAGAAGCCCGACGTCGACAGCGTCGAGGGCCTGTCGCCGGCCATCAGCATCGAGCAGAAGACCACCAGCCGGAGCCCGCGTTCCACGGTCGGGACCGTGACCGAAATCTACGACTACATGCGGCTGCTGTTCGCCTCCATCGGCAAGCCGCACTGCCACCTCTGCGGGCGGCCCATATCGCACCAGAAGCTCGACCAGATCGTCGACTCGATCCTGGCCTATCCGGAAGAGACGCGGGTCATGATCCTGGCCCCCGTGGTCCGGGATCGCAAGGGCGAGTTCAAGAAGCTCTTCGAGAAGTACGTCAAGAAAGGGCTACGTCCGGGTGCGCGTCGACGGGAAGATCCACGACCTCGACGAGCAGATCCCGCTCTCGAAGACGCGCAACCACACGGTCGAGGTGATCGTCGACCGCGTCCTGATCAGAGCCGGGCATCCGCCGCCGGCTCGAGATGTCGGTCAAGGCGGCCATGGAACTGGCGGAGGGACTCGTCACGGTCGCCGCGCGTCGACATCGAGGAGAAGCTCTTCTCCGAGCGTCAGGCCTGCATCGACTGCGGCGTCAACATCCCGACCCTCGAGCCGCGCTCGTTCTCCTTCAACTCCAAGTACGGCGCCTGCCCGGAGTGCGACGGCACTGGGCACGAGCATGGTGCTCAACCCCTCAAGCCTCGTCCGGGATCCCGGCCAGCCCATCGGTTCGGCTGCAATTCCCGATCGAGAATCCCAGGGTCGCCGGCTACCTGCGCGAATCGCTGCTGACCGTCGCCCGCAACTTCAAGTGCGATCCGCCGCACGCCCTTCGACAAGCTTCCGGAGCGGGTGCGACAGGCGCTGCTTCACGGCACCGCCGAGCCGATTACCCACCATTTCGGCGATTTCGGCTACACCGCCGAATTCCGCGGGATCGTCGCCGTGGCTCGAGGCCGTGCTGCCGCGACGAGGAGAACCCGAAGCTGCAGGAAGAGGTCTCGTCCGCTCTTCTCCGATTCAGACTGCCCGGCCTGCGGCGGTTCGAGGCTGCGGCCGGAGAGCCGCGCCGTCCAAGCCTGAACGGCATGACCATTTCGGAATTACGCGCAAGCCCCGCTCGAACGCGCGCTCAGGGCCTTCCAGGGGCTGGAGTTGACGGACCGCGAGGAGGAGATCGCCGGCCGGATCATGGCCGAGATCTGCGAGCGGCTGCAATTCCTGCTCAACGTCGGGCGTGGGCTACCTGTCGCTGGACCGCGCCGCCGCCACGCTGTCCGGCGGCGAGGGGCAGCGGATCCGGCTGGCCACGCAGATCGGCTCCAGGCTGCGCGGCGTCCTCTACGTGCTCGACGAACCCTCCATCGGGCTGCACCCGCGCGACAACCGGCGCCTGCTCGACACGCTGGCGGAGCTGCGGGACATGGGCAACACGATCCTCGTCGTGGAACACGACGAGGAGACGATCCGCAGCGCCGACCACATCGTCGATCTCGGGCCCGGGCGCGGGCCGAGCCGGAGGCGAGGTCGTGGTGGCCGGGAACCGTCGCTGAGGTGCAGCAGAGCGCCGCCGTCGCTCACCGGCCAGTATCTGAGCGGCGCGCATGCGGATCGATTACCCGTCACGGCGGCGCAAGGGGAACGGGAAACGGCTGGTCGTCAAGGGCGCCCGGCACAACAACCTGCAGGATCTCACGGTCGAGTTCCCGCTGGGCCTGTTCATCTGCGTGACCGGGGTTTCGGGTTCGGGCAAGTCCTCGCTGGTCGACGACATCCTGTTCAAGACGCTCAGCCGCAAGCTGCACCACGCCCTGTGCGAGCCGGGCGCGCACGACGAAATCGTCGGGCTCGAGCATCTGGACAAGGTCATCGAGATCGACCAGTCCCCGATCGGGCGGACGCCCCGCTCGAATCCCGCCACCTACACCGGCCTGTTCACCCCCATCCGGGAGCTCTTCGCGATGCTGCCGGAGTCGCGCATCCGCGGATACAGGCCCGGGCCGGTTCAGCTTCAACGTCAAGGGCGGCCGCTGCGAGACCTGCCAGGGTGACGGGCTGCGCCGCATCGAAATGAACTTCCTGCCCGACGTGTACGTCCTGTGCGAGACCTGCCAGGGGAAGCGCTACAACCACGAGACCCTGACCGTGAAGTACAAGGGTTACTCCATCGCCGACCTGCTGGAGATGAACATCAGCGACGCCTAGCCCGCTGCTGGAGAACATCCCGCCGATCGTGCAGAAGCTGCAGACCCTGAACGACGTCGGGCTCGGCTACGTGCAGCTCGGCCAGTCGGCCACGACGCTCTCGGGCGGCGAGGCGCAGCGCGTCAAACTCGCCCGGGAACTGAGCCGCCGCGCCACCGGCCGCACCCTGTACATCCTGGACGAGCCGACGACCGGGCTGCACTTCCACGACGTCAAGAAGCTGCTGGATATCCTCAACAGCCTCGTCGATCTCGGCAACACCGTCGTCGTGATCGAGCACAACCTCGATGTCATCAAGATGGCCGACTGGATCATCGACCTCGGCCCCGAGGGGGGCGAACAGGGGGGGCGGATCGTAGCGTCCGGGAACCCGGAACGCGTCGCGCGCGTCAAGTCCTCCGCCACCGGGCAAGCCCTCCGCCGCGTCCTGGTCCAATGAGCTGCACCGGCAGCGCCGATCCAATACCAGCCGATCCAGCACAATCCCGGGAAGCGGTGCCGACGCGCTAAACATCGGCGTGAGTCGGCGTGGCAGGTTTTACCGCGACGTCAGATCCGCGACGGTCACGTCTGCGATCGTGCGGCGGACCACATCGGCGTGGGCCAGCTGCTCCGCCGGGAACGTCTGTGCCACGGCGACGCAACGCATCCGTGCCGCTTTGGCGGCAGCCACGCCGTTGACCGCGTCCTCGACCACGGTGCAGCACCCCGGCTCGAGTCTCAGCCGCGCGGCGGCCGTCAGGAATATGTCCGGGGCGGGTTTCCTCCGGGTGACGTCGAAGGCCGTAACCACGGCGTCCCAGGACTCCGGCGGCAGCCCTATCCGGCGCAGGTTGGCCTCGATCTTGATCGGGTCGGCGCTGGAGGCGACCGCCGTCTTCAAACCGGCCGCGCGACAGAGGCCCACCAGTTCCCGGGCGCCCGGAAAAGCACGGAGATGGTCCGGCACAAGCTCGAGGTAGATCTCGTACGTTCTCCGTTTCGCCTCGGGGAGATCGATGGGGAAGGCATACCCCTCGGCGACCCCGCCGATGTAGCGGTTCTCACCGGCGCCGACGAACGGGAGGAAATCCGCGGGCTGGACCGTGAGCCCCCTTTCCCGGAACATCTCGACCGCCGCCCGGTTGATGAGGGGCTCCGAGTCCGTCAGAACCCCATCCATATCGAAAATGACACCCAACATATGGAGTGCGGCGCCTCGGCGCCGCTTTCCGCACAGTGCACAGCAGGCCCTTATTACTATCCCAGCCGCCGGGGACTTTCAAGCGTCGCCGGTTTCCCGCATCCCCGCGCCCGCGGTTTCGCCATTGACAAGTTCAGAATAATGGACTAAAAGATCCATTATGTTATTTTCAAGGTCGGCCGAATATGCCATCCGCGCCATGACCTTCCTCGCGACCCTCCCGGCGGGGCGCCTGGCCGGAGCGCGAGAGATCTCCCAGGCGGAGCGCATCCCCATGCCCTTCCTCTGGAAAATCCTTCAGACGCTGGCCCGCCGCAAACTTATCCGCTCCTTCAAGGGCGTGCACGGCGGCTATGAGCTCGCGCGACCCTCGAACGAGATCACCGTCGACATGCTCCTGGAGGCTACCGACAGCAAGGACCGGTTCGGCAGCTGCGTCCTCGGCCTGCCGCGTTGCAGCGACGAAAACGCCTGCCCCCTCCACGAGACCTGGCAGGAGCTCCGCTCCCGCATGGCCACTATGCTCGAAGACAACACGCTCGCCGACCTCGCCCGCATCACCGCGGCACGTGCGCCGCGCAAAGAAACCGCGCTAATGGACTAACTTATCCATTAGTCACCTGGAGGTATCATATCGTTATGGAGTTCGCCACCCACACCCTGCGCCGTGAACACGAGGCCATACTGAAAATGCTCGAGGTCGCCGCCGAACTCGCGTCGCGCCTCGAAGCCCGCGCCCCCGTCACCGCCGAGCAGCTGCGGGACACGGTCGAGTTCTTCATCGTTTTCGCCGACCGCTGCCACCACGCCAAGGAAGAGGACCTGCTCTTCCCCGCCCTGGAACAGAAGGGTATGCCCCGCGCCGGGGGGCCGATTGCCGTCATGCTCCACGAGCACGAGATCGGAAGAGCCGCCGTCCGCCGCATGGGCGAAGCCGCCCAGGCCTACCCGGCCGATCCCGACGCCGGCCTGCGCTGGGCTGCCGCCGCCCGTGACTACAGCGGTCTGCTCGGCGGCCACATCCAGAAGGAAAACAACATCCTGTTCGTCATGGCCGAGCGGCTGCTCTCGGACGCCGAACAGGCCAAGCTGGGCGCCGACTTCGAGACCGTCGAAACCGAGAGGCTCGGCGCCGGCACCCACGAACGCCTCCACGCCCTGATGGAGAGGCTGACCACACAAATTCTCCCCGGATCGCCGGCAGCGCGCTAGGAGAGCACAGTGGCTTCCGCACCCTATAACCCTCCGCCCCTTGCTTCCGCCGCCGCCGCGGCTGCGGCGGCAAACGGGGCCCCCGCGCGCAAGAGGCTCGTCCGCAGGCCCGCCCGTGATCGTTCGCAGGCCCTGCGCCTGACCCTGCAGGTCTCCTTCCTCCTGTTGAACCTGTTGATCGGCCTGCAGTTCTACCTCTTCGTCCGGTATTTCGAGTCCGGCGGCCGGACGCTGCGCGTTTCCCGCCCCGCCGGCGTTGAGGGGTGGCTCCCGATCGCCGGCATGATGAACCTGAAGTACTTCCTCGAGACCTGGACGGTTCCCTCCGTCCACCCCGCGGCCATGTTCCTGCTCGTCGCGTTCCTGCTGATGTCGCTCCTGTTTCGGAAAGCCTTCTGCGGGTGGCTCTGCCCGGTGGGGACGATTTCCGAAGCGCTCTGGAAACTCGGGCGGCGCGTGCTGAAGGTAGACCTTCGGCTGCCCCGGTGGGCGGACGTCCCCCTGCGGGCGTTGAAGTATTTGCTCCTGTTCCTGTTCGTCTATGCGGTGGCCGGCATGTCGGCGAGGTCGATCCAGGGGTTCCTCGAAAGCCCGTATGGCGTCGTCGCCGACGTGAAGATGCTCAATTTCTTCCGCCACATGGGCCAGACGGCCGCCATAACCCTCGCGGCCCTGGTCGTCCTGTCGGTGCTGGTCAAGAACTTCTGGTGCCGCTATCTCTGCCCGTACGGCGCCCTGATGGGGCTCGCCTCGCTCTTGAGCCCGTCGCGCATCCGGCGCGACCCGGACTGCTGCATCGACTGCGCAAAGTGCGCCAAAGCCTGCCCCGCTCTGCTGCCGGTCGACAAACTCGTAACCGTGCGCTCGGCCGAGTGCATGGCCTGTCTCGAGTGCGTGGCCGTCTGCCCGGCCAAAGGAGCCCTCGGCATGTCCCTGCCGCGCCGACGCGCGCTCCCGGGCTGGGCGCTTGCCGCCGGGATCGTAACGTTGTTCCTGGGCATCGTCATGGCGGCGAAGGCGACCGGCTCCTGGCAGACCCTCATCCCGGACGACATCTACCGCGAACTGGTCCCCAGATCCAGCGAGTTCGGCCACCCCTGAAGTGGGCGGGGTCGGCTCGCCCCCGCCCCAATAAGCTGCAACAGAGGGCAATCAGGGAATCCCCAGGTTGGGCAAGATCCCGGGCCGCGTCGAGCCGCCGCGATCTCTAAACGCAAAAAACAGGGCCGAAAAACGCAAATAAGACCCGCTTGCAAGGTAGTTTTTCCTCTTAGTCCTTGTTTCGGAAAGGCTTTCCCAGGTCCGTCCCCGGTGGGTTATACTGAGAGCATGTCCAAGTATCCGGTTGGGCCGTTTGATGCTTCGGGGATCCGGACGTATCCGCTGAAGGACCGGCCCAGCAAGGTCGACGTCGGCCGCTTCGGGAGACCGCACACCAAGGGGGCTTCGGTTTCCGAGTTTCTCGAAGGGCTGCCGGGAATCCTCGCGGCCCAGGGCCTGCGCGACCTGGCCCACGCCATTGCCTCGGCGCTCCCTGCCGGGAAACCGGTGTTGTGGGGAATGGGTGGGCACGTGATCAAGACCGGCCTTGCCCCCATCGTGATCGACCTCATGGACCGCGGTTTCGTCAGCGGCATCGCGCTGAACGGGTCGGGCATCATTCACGACTTCGAGATCGCCCTGGTCGGCTCCACCAGCGAGGATGTGCAGAGCCAGCTCGATCAGCGAGCCTTCGGGATGTCCGAGGAAACCGGCCAGCAGATCAACCAGGCCATCAGCGACGGGGTTGCGGGCGGCCTGGGGATCGGGGAGTCGCTCGGCCGCTATCTCGCGCACGCCCGGCCGCCTTATGCCCGTTACAGCATCCTCACCGAGGCCTACCTGCGCCGTATACCGGTCACCGTGCACGTGACCATCGGGGCGGACATCGTCCACAACCATCCCTGCGTTTTCACCATCCGACGTGGGGGAAGGCTCCTACCGCGATTTCCGCATCCTTGCCAGCCTGATCGCGCGGCTGAACGGCGGCGGCGTCTACGTCAACTGCGGCTCCGCCGTGACCCTCCCCGAAGTCTTCCTGAAGTGCGTCACGCTCGTGCGCAACTGCGGCAGCCCCCTCGAGGGCTTCACGACCGCGAACCTCGACTTCGTCCAGCACTACCGCCCGACCGAGAACGTCATCCGGCGCCCCGTCGGCAAAGGCGGGCGCGGTATCGCCATCACGGGGCACCACGAGCTGGTCCTCCCGCTGCTGGCGGCGTGGCTGGTCGAGCTCTCCCCCGGGACCCGCTCCGATGCCTGAACCCCCGTTCGGACCCGGACGCCCTGGCGCAGATCCAATACGGGGTGTCGCAGTTCAACCGGGGGAGGTTCTTCGAATGCCACGACACGCTCGAGGAGGTCTGGCAGGCAACGCGCGGACCCGCGCGCGACTTTCTCCAGGGGCTCATCCAGGTGGCGGTGGGTTTCTATCACCTCGACGCCGGCAACCTGCGCGGGAGCGAGAGCCAGCTCGAGAAAGGGCCTCGGCAGGCTCGAGCTTTACGGGGAGAGCTATCTCGGAATCGACCTGGCGCGCCTGGTGCAGGGAAGCCCGGGCCTGGCTCGACCGGATCAAGACGGGGGGCGATTGCGGCGCGCCCCGGCACTCCCCCCCGCATCCGACTAGGCTGCCGGCCGTCCCGGCAATCGCCCATGAACGCGTTGCCGGACCCGCACGGCCCATCGCTACGGCTTTGCGATCAGGGTCGCCGTCTTCATGAAGGCGAGGAAGCGCTGGTCCTCCCGGATCGGGTCGAAATCGGGTTCCTTGCGGATCGCGTCGATGTCCGAAAAGCCCGAGTTCAGGGCCTGTTTGAGGCTCTCGACCGCCCGCTCGGCATCTCCCATCGAGGCGAAGAGCCGCGCGAGGAAGTAGGCACGCTCGGTCGGCGACCTCTGCGCACCGGCGGCCGACAGGCTGATGCCCTCCGATTTGCCGAGTACCGAGGGGTCGATCGCCAGGCCCTTGCGCAATTCCGCCATTCCCTTCTGCATCTTGCCCACTTCGAAGTACAGCGTCCCGAGATTGATGTGAAACGAGGCGGCACTCGGGCGACAGGCTGATGGCCTTCTTGAACAGCTTCTCGGCCTGCTTCTTCTCCCCGGTCGCAAAGTGGACGGTGCCGAGGTTGTTATACGAATATGGGTATTTCGGGTTCAACCCGATCGAGCGCTGGAAGGCGTTGGTCGCCTCCGTGTAGTACTTCAACTGCGAATAGGTGATCCCGAGTTTGTTCTGGATGAACTCGCTGTTGGGGTTCAGCCTGGCGGCTTCGAGATACTTGATCAGGGCAGCGTAAAAGTCCCGGCGCGCAAAGGCGAGATCGGCGTCCCGGGCGCACTCGTTGGCCTTGATGATGTCTTCCGCCGGGACCGGGCACCCGGACGACCCGCGGCAGAGCGCACCCGGAAAGCAGCAGGGACGAAGACGCACAGAAACAGCGTCACCGTGCGTCTCGAAAACAGGCGCCGGTCCGAACATGGCAGGCTGCCCGCGCAACCCTCTTCCCCCGACCTGTGGCGCGATCATTACGTCTATCTTAGACCGGCACACCGGCTGGTTCAAGAAATCCGCAGGAGACGCCTGTCATGATGGTCGTCCTGGATGCGGCGTCGGCCGCGGCGCGCGGTGCCTCGAGCCCCGTTTGCAGTCCAGCCTCTACAAGCGTCCGATGAAGCTGGAGGCCTTCAGGTCGAAATCCATGGACCGTCTCGAACAGAAAGAAGTCGACGGCGGTGGTGTAGTGGATGCTCACGAATATCTGTCCCGCCATGCGCTCGAGCTTGACATCCTCGCGGCTTCAGCTTGAGCTCGTTGCGCTTGGCGAGATCGACGATGTTCTTGACGAGGGTCTCGTCGCTGTAGAAGTGCGCGCCCGCCCGGCTCACCTCGGTCCGCATGTCGGCTTCAAAGCTCTTGACGGAGTAGTACACCGGGACGACGCGGATGCCGGCTATCACGATCGACGGCGATCAGGGCGAGCGAGAAGAGGCAGCCGACCGTGCCTCTTCCCTTCGGAGTTGCGGAGCAAGACCAGCTTCGTGCGGAATGTGTCGAAGTTCATCGTTTGTTCCCGTCCCTCGGCGGTGCTTCTGATACTAATCGGCGAGGGGACGGGTTTGCTTTACATCGGGCGAGGGCGGCGCGAACCCGCCCGGCCAGGGTGCCGCGTGGTCAGGAAAAACCATCGGTGAGCAAGGCCACGGGATGCGTCGAGCCGCCGCAAACTGCTGCGGTCGTCGCAGCCGGGGTGTGGGCGGCACCCGCTGCTACTGTTCGACCTTCAGGACGGCGAGGAAGGCTTCCTGCGGGATCTCGACCTTGCCGAGCTGCTTCATCCGCTTCTTGCCTTCCTTCTGCTTCTCGAGCAGCTTGCGTTTGCGGGTGATGTCGCCGCCGTAGCACTTGGCGAGCACGTTCTTGCGCATCGGGCGGACCACTTCGCGCGCGATGATCTTGCTGCCGATCGCCGCCTGGATGACCACCTCGAACATCTGGCGCGGGATCAGTTCCTTCATCTTGGCCGCCAGCGCGCGGCCGCGCTAGCGGGGCATTCTCCTGGTGCACGATCAGCGACAGCGCGTCGACCGGTTCGCCGCTGACCAGGATGTCGAGCTTCACGAGCGTGGATTCCTTGTAGCCGGAGAAGTGGTAGTCCAGCGAGGCGTAGCCGCGCGAGGCGGACTTGAGCCGGTCGTAGAAGTCGAGGACGATCTCGTTCAGCGGCAGCTCGTAGGTGATCAGGACGCGGTTCGAGGTGACGTACTCGAAGCCCTTCTGCACGCCGCGCTTCTCCTCGGCCAGCTTCAGGATCGGGCCGACGTACTCGTCGCTGCGACAGGATCATCGCGGTGATCATCGGCTCTTCGAATTTCTCGATCTCGCCGGCGGGCGGGAGTTTCGACGGGTTGTGGATTTCCGCGACCTCGCCCTTTCTGGTTGGTGACCCGGTAGCGCACGCCGGGCGCGGTCGTGATCAGCGACAGGTTGAACTCGCGCTCGAGGCGCTCCTGGACGATCTCCATGTGCAGCAGGCCGAGGAAGCCGCAGCGGAAGCCGAATCCGAGCGCCCCGGAGGTGTCGGGCTCGTAGAAGAACGACGAGTCGTTGAGCTGCAGCTTCTCGAGGGCGTCGCGCAGGTCCTCGTACTGGGCGTTGTCGGTCGGATAGAGCCCGGCGAAGACCATCGGCTTGATTTCCTGGAAGCCCGGGAAGGGCTCCGGGGTCGGGCCGGGCGTCCTCCGTGACCGTGTCGCCGATCTTCGTGTCGGAGACCCGCTTGATGCCGGCGACGATGAAGCCGACCTCGCCCACCGACAGCTCGTCGACCTCGACGAACTTGGGGGTGATCACGCCGACCTGCTCGACCGTGAACGACTGCTGCGACGGCCATAAGCCGGATCTTCGTCCCCTTGCGCACGGTGCCGTCGATGACGCGCACCAGCACGATGACGCCGCGATAGGCGTCGAACCAGGAGTCGAAGATCAGCGCTTTCAGCGGCTTGTCGGATTCGCCCTTGGGCGGCGGGCAGCCGGTGGACGATGGCCTCGAGGATCTCCTCGGTGCCGATCCCCTCCTTGGCGCTGGCCAGGATGGCGCCCGAGGCGTCCAGCCCGATGATGTTCTCGATCTGGTCCTTGATCCGCGGGATCTCGGCGCTCGGCAGGTCGATCTTGTTGATGACCGGGATGATCTCCAGGTGGTGGTCGAGCGCCAGGTAGGTGTTGGCCAGCGTCTGCGCCTCGACCCCCTGCGAGGCGTCCACGACCAGCAGCGCCCCTTCGCAGGCGGAGAGGCTGCGCGAGACCTCGTAGGAG
Organism: uncultured Acidobacteriota bacterium; assembly: GCA_963773605.1. Classification (GTDB taxonomy): domain Bacteria; phylum Acidobacteriota; class UBA6911; order UBA6911; family UBA6911; genus CAVZBT01. The sequence goes on along the minus strand of CAVZBT010000006.1, from coordinate 241,817 downwards.
AAGTCGACGTGGCCCGGGCGTGTCGATCAGGTTGAGGATGTAGTCGCTTGCCGTCCTTGGCGCGTGTAGTTCAGGCGGACGGAGTGCGCCTTGATCGTGATGCCGCGCTCGCGCTCCAGGTCCATGGCGTCGAGCACCTGGTCGGACATCTCGCGCGGCGTCAGAGCCCCGGTCGCTTCCAGCAGGCGGTCGGCGAGCGTCGACTTGCCGTGGTCGATGTGGGCGATGATCGAGAAATTGCGGATGGAATTCTTATCGGTCAATGACTCGCGCCAACCCCTTGATTGAACTGAGATGATACACGGTGCGACGAGGCCCGCACAACCATAGGTCAGCACGGGCTGCGACTCATGACGCCGGTGAGCCGCGGGCTGTGGGTGCGGTGGCTCGACGCCGCTCGGGGCTCGGCACGTGGCGCCGACCTGGGTCGTCCATTCCGAATGCTCACCGGGAGCGCTTCAGGCCGATCCGGGGACAGAATCCGGTGCAGACGGGGCAGCGGCTGCACCAGGGCGAAACGGGGACGCAGAGATTCTGGCCGAAGGTCACCAGCAGGTCGTTGAATTCCTTCCAGTAACGGCGCGGCAGCTTTGCCCGCAGCGCGCTTCTCGGTGTCATCGGGCGTCCGGGTCTCGACATAACCCCAGAGGTTTGCGATCCGGTGGACGTGGGTGTCGACGCAAATGCCGTAATCGCCGAATCCGACGGTGACGACCAGGTTCGCGGTCTTGCGGCCGACGCCCGGGCAGCTTGAGCAGTTCGTCGAGTTGCCGCGGCACCGCGCCGCCGTAGTGCTCGACGAGAATGCCGCACGTCCTGCGCAGGTTCCTCGCCTTTGTCCGGTAGAAGCCGACCGGGTAGATGAGCCGCGCGATCTCGGTTTCGGGCAGGGAAGCGATGGCCGCCGGGGTCGCGGCCGCCGCAAGGAGGCGGCGCGAAGCCTCGCCCGTGACCGCATCCTTCGTCCGGAGCGACAGTATGGTGCTGACGAGCGTCTCAAACGGCCGGTCCGCCGCCGCGTCCGCGATGACGCCGACGGCCGGGACTTTCCACTGCCGGATTGTCCGGCGCAATATGCGCAATACGGCGCCGATTGTGCCGGGTTCCCAAGGCCGAGAAGGCGGCTGTGCGACCTGGCAGGGTCTCGCAGTTTCGGCGTGCTGCGGTGATTCAGGCTTCCGGCTTCAGGCTTCTCGCTTCTCAAGTCATTTGTCGAGCGTGCGCTTGTAGAGCGACGCGCTCTCCACCAGCTTGCTTTCGGCCCCGGTGTTTACGCAGTAACGCGACTGGTACAGCGAGGCGCCGCCGTACTCCCCCTTTTTGTTGACGGCGTAGTAGCTCAGGTTGAAGTTGGGCTTTCCGTCCGGACCGAGCAGCCGCTTTTCCTTCGTGGTTCGCACCACTCGTTCCAGGGTCTCGACGCAGGCCTGCTCCGGCGTCTTCCCCTGCCGCATCAACTCGACCACCGTGTGCGCGCCGCAGACCTTAATGTTGGCCTCGCCGCGCCCGGTTGAGCCCGCGGCGCCGACCTCGTTGTCCACATAGCACCCGGCGCCGATGATCGGCGAGTCGCCGACGCGGCCGGGGATCTTCCAGGAAAGCCCGCTGGTGGTCGTGGTACCGGCCAGGTTGCCGCTGCTGTCGAGGGCCAGGCAGTTGATCGTCCCGTAGTGCTTGATGACCTCGCCGAACGCGCGTCCCGTCGAACTCCTCGGAAAGCCAGTTGTCGGTGGCCGAGAGCTTCGACCTCCACTCGAGCCACTTCCGGCGGGAGGTTTCGGTGAGCAGGTCTTCCTTCTGAAATCCCATTTTCAGCGCGAACTTCAGCGCCCCCTCTCCCACGAGAAAGATGTGGTCGGTCCGCTCCATGACGAGGCGGGCCACCCTGGACGGCGTCTTGATGTTCTTCAGCGCCCCGACGGCCCCGCACCGGCACGTCAGCCCGTCCATCACGCTGGCGTCCAGTTCGACCTCCCCTTCCTCGTTCGGCAGTCCGCCGTACCCGACACTCGTGTCGTTCGGGTCTTCCTCGACGATGTTGACCCCCGCAATCACGGCATCGAGCGGCTTACCGCCGGACTTGCAAAATCTCCATCGCCTTTGCGGTCGCCTTCAGCCCGTTCGCGCTGGAAACGACCACCGGGATGGAGGCCGGCGGCGCCGCGGCCACTGACGCGCCCGCCGCGGAGGATGCCGCCGGCGACGCCCGCGGCCGATGTCATCCTGAGAAAATCGCGTCGTTCGATTTGCGGACCCATGCCAGGCAGCCTCCTTCAGACCGCCCCCCTGCAGGTGAGTCGTCGAACCCGATTCAAACACACGTCCCGCGGCGGCACAATCGCAAGCAACGGCGGGGTCGAGCCGTTCCGACCACTCATCCCCCGCAGCACTTCTTGTACTTCCTGCCGCTGCCGCAAGGGCAGGGATCGTTGCGGCCCGGGGAGCTCCGCGCTCGCTCCGGCTCTCCTCTCGGGCGCGCACCCAGTCCATCACGTTGGCGGGCGGCCTTTCGTTGCGCAGCTCCTCGGCCATGAACTTCATGTACGGGATCGATGTGCCGGAAAAACATCTTGTAGCCCGGCGCAGAGGTAATTCAGCCCCTCTTCCCCGTCCGGCGTGCGCGTGAAACGGTGCTTCGGGCACTCGCCGTTGCAGGCGAAACGGAACTCGCACTCGCGGCAGTAGCGCGGGAGGGCGTCGCGCTTGTCCTCCCCGAACCTGACCTGCTGTGCGGACCCGGCCAGGTCGCCGATCGGCGTATCCATGATGTTGCCGAGCTTGTTTTCCGGGTAGACGTAATGATCGCAGGAGTACAGGTCGCCGTTGTGCTCCAGCGCCATCGCCGAGCCGCAGGTCTCCCGGAAGATGCACAGGCTCGAGCCGAGGCCGTACCAGCTCTCCAGGGACACGTCGAAGATCTGGACGTAGTGGCTCCCGACGTCGTTGCGGACCCACTCGTCGAAGATCCGGCACAGGAAAACGCCGAACTGCCGCGGTTCGACCGACCATTCCGTCACCTGCGCCGGCGCGGGCCCGGGTGCGATCAGGACGAGCCCGTCGGCGGCGGGCTGCTCCGCCACGCGCTCCACCATCGGGATGAACTGCATGAACCGGCTGCCGATTCCCTTGAGGAAACGGTAGACCTCCAGGGGGTGCCGGGAATTGTCCCGCTGAACCACCGTGAGCGTGTTGAACTCCACCCCGTGCTTCTTCAGGTGCTCGAGCCCCCGCATGACCCGGTCGAAAGTCGGGTGGCCGCCCTTGTCGACCCGGTAGCGGTCGTGCAGCTCCCTCGGGCCGTCGATCGAGAGCCCGACCAGGAAATCGCTTGGCCGCCAGGAACTCGCCCCAGGCGTCGTCGAGCAGAACCCCGTTGGTCTGAAGCGAGTTTTCGATGCGCTTCCCGTCCGCGTACTTCGCCTGCAGCTCGACCGCCTTCCGAAAGAACTCCACCCCGAGGATCGTCGGCTCTCCCCCCTGCCAGGCGAAATGTGACGACCGGGACGTCCTGGGACTCGATGTAGGACCGGATGTAGGTCTCGAGCACCTCGGGCGACATGGCCCAGTCGCGTTTGCCGGGGTAGAGCTTTTCCTTCTCGAGGTAGAAGCAGTAAGTGCAGTCCAGGTTGCAGATCGGCCCCGCCGGCTTGGTCATCGCATGAAACGCTGGTCATACGCGTCCCAAGTCTAGCACATTCGGGGACGGACCCAGATATTCCCATAATTGCCAAGTACTTAGCGCGTTTTATGATCCACAAAATGGCCTTATTTCGATTTTTCGGGAGCGAATAACAGACGTCACCAGCATGTCGGTTCACACCCGGGCCTTAAATTCGATTTTCGAGGCCCAAAAATCAGAAATAAGACTCGTTTTTGACTCCTTCTTTCTCGCAAAGTACTGCATTGAAAGAGATTGTTTGGGTCCGTCCCTGTGGTATAGTCACCGCGATGCCCACGTTTGCCGAAATCGCTTCGCGGATGGACCAGTTGTACGAGTACGACCGCGAACCGGTGGCCGTCGGGCCAGTTGAAGCCCTGGAGCCAGTTCGCCGGCCTTTTTGCGGGCGAGCACGTCGCGGGCACCGAGTTCGTCATCGGCGCATTCTTCGTGCTGCACGGCGTTCACGCGGCGCGACCTGCTGCTCGGCCTGCTGATCGGGAATGTGCTCGCGGTGCTCTCGTGGACCTTCGTCTGCGCGCCGATCGCCACCAGCACGCGGCTCACGGTCTACTGGTATGTCCGGAAGATCGCCGGCCCCGGGCTCACCGCCGTGTACAACGTGGCCAACGCGATCCTGTACTGCATCCTGGCCGGCGCGATGATCGCGGTCGCCGCGACCGCCGTCGGGCTGGCCCTCGGGATCCCCACGCCGGCGCTGACCGACATGCTCCCGAACAGCATCGCGTGGGTGCTGCTCACTGTTTGCCATCGGGATCGCCTTCCTCGTGCTGGCCATCCTCGGCTTCGAGAAGCTGAGCCAATTCGCCGAGATCTGCTCCCCCTGGATGTTTGCGATGTTCATTGCCGGCGCGATCGCGCTCCTGCCGGCCCTCGGCGTGCACCCCAACCTCGACAACCTGTGGCATGTGCTGCAGACCAGGGTCTGGACCGGGATTCCCAGCCCGGGCCAGGACCAGTTTCACCTCTGGCACATCGTCTTCTTCGCCTGGTTCTGCAACCTGGCCATGCACGTCGGGCTCTCGGACATGGCCATCTTCCGCTACGCGAGGCACTGGAGCTACGGGCTTCTGACGGCGTTCGGGATGTTCCCGGGCCACATGCTGGCCTGGATCTGTTCCGGCATCATGGTGGCCGGCGTGAACCGGCAGATGGACCCCGGGCTCATGGCATTCGAAGCCGCCGGCGTGGCCGGGCTCCTTGCGGTGATCCTGGCCAGCTGGACCACCGCCAACCCGACCCTCTACCGGGCCGGGCTCGCGCTGCAGTGCGTCAGCCCCGGGTGGCCGCGCTGGAAGACGACCGATGATCGCCGGGCTGATCACGACCGTGCTCTCCTGCTTCCCGCTCGTGTTCATGAAGCTGCTGGACTACGTGGCGATCTACGGGCTCGTGCTCATGCCGATCGGGGCCGTCGTCTTCGCGGAGCACTGGATCTTCCCGTGGCTCGGGCTGCCGCAGTACCGCACGGAGCGGCGCGGCCAGGCGTTCAACTGGCCCGCCCTTATCGTCTGGGCCGGCACGCTGCTGCTCTGCTTCTTCATGCCCTTTCACCTGTTTTTCCGCTGGCTCCCGGGATACTTCGATCGCGCTGGTCTCCTACACCCTGATGAACCTGGCGCACCGGAACGAGGCGCAGCCGGGAATGTCGCGGCGGCGCATCGAAGGGGGGTGCCCGGTGATGGCGAGAGTGCAAACTGCTGCTTGGCGCTGATCAGCCTGCTCGCGTGCCTGGTCGCCCCGGTCCTGCTGTTCAACGGGGTCATCGACGCGCGCAACCTACAAGCGTGCCCTCATGGCGGCCACCGCAGGCTGGTTCGTCTTCGCGATCGCGTGGAGTAAGTGGGCCGACTGAGCGACACGACCGCGGGAGATTCGCGAGTCCTCTCCACTTATTTGCTGACGTGACTTTCTTCAGTTCCACCCGCTCCTTCGGGGACTCGCCGTCGAGCGGCGAGCGTCTGAAAGCGGTCGAGCACCTCGAGGCCTTCCACCACCTTGCCGAAGACCGTGTACTCGTTGTCGAGGCTCGGGGCCGGGCCCAGGCAGACGAAGAACGACGTCTCCGCGCTGTCGGGCTCATCCGCGCGCGCCATGCTGAGAGTCCCCCGCACGTGCGGCGTCGGGTTGAACTCCGGCTTGAGCCGGCGCACGAGATCCGCGATCCGGAACGCGGGGAGAGGCGGCTGCCGCGTCGACAGCAGTCCCCCCTGCGCCACGAAATCCGGTATGACACGGTGAAACGAAGTCCCGTCGTAAAACCCGGCCTGCGCGAGGCGCAGGAAGTTGCGGACGTGATTGGGTGCGCGGTCCGGGAAGAATTCCAGCGCGATATTCCCCAGGCTCGTCTCCAGCACCGCGCGGTACCTGCGCCAGATCCTCGGGCGGCTGTCTGCGAAAAGGCCGGCGGCGGGGGCGGGCTGCGCCGGCCGCAGCGTAACCTTGCGGATGACCGGCGGATTGACGGCCAGTTCCTTCTCGGCCGGGCGTCTCCGAAATCCGGTCGATCACCTCGATCCCTTCCGACACGTAACCGAACGCCGAGTACTGCCCGTCGAGCATCGGGCAGGGGCACGACGCAGACGAAGAACTGGTTGCCGCCGCTGTTCGGCTTGCCGGGGGCGATCACCGACGACAGAGTGCCGCGCAGGTGCTTCACGTCGGAGATCTCGGCCGGGCACCTTGTTCATGCCGCCGGTGCTCCACAGCAGCTTCTTCGACGGGTCCCTGGACAGCGGGTCGCCCCCCTGGATGATTCCCCACTTGATCACGCGATGGAACAGGGTACCGTTGTACGCGCCTTCGGCCGCCAGCGTGAGAAACAGTTTCACGTGCTGCGGAGCCTTGTCCGGGTGAAACGACAGCACGAACGTCCCCTCGCTCGTCTCCACGACGGCCTGCTGATTCAGGTCGATATCGGCCGCCCGGTTCTGGGCCCGAACAATCGCGGGGTTGATGCCTAGCAAGAAACAGATGCATGCGGCAGCGACTCGAAACATGGCTTCGACCTCCGGCAGGACCCTCAGGCTACCACAGATTCGGGAGCCGCAAGCCGGCTTCCGGCTTCTGGCTTCCGGCTTCTCGCGGTTATAATAGAATGACATGCCCAGGAAACCCGGAACCGACAAGGACCTTTCGTACTCCAACGTGGCCTATGGCCGCGCCATGATCCACTCCACCCCGTTCAGGATCAGCACGTCTTTCGAGCCGCGCGGCGACCAGGCAGAGGCCGTCGAACAGCTCGCCGCCGGCCTGCGCGACGGCCAGAGGCACCAGGTCCTGCTCGGGGTCACCGGTTCGGGCAAGACCTTCACCATGGCCAAGGTGATCGAGGCGGTGCAGCGCCCGACCCTGGTCCTGGCCCACAACAAGACGCTGGCGGCCCAGCTCTACCGGGAGTTCAAGAACTTCTTCCCCGAAAACGCGGTCGAGTACTTCGTCTCCTACTACGACTACTACCAGCCGGAGGCGTACATCCCGTCGACCGACACCTACATCGAAAAAGACGCCCTCATCAACGACGAAATCGACCGGCTGCGCCACTCGGCGACCCGTTCCGCTCTTTGAGCGGCGCGACTGCATCATCGTCGCCAGCGTCTCCTGCATCTACGGCCTCGGCTCGCCGGAGGCCTACTACGGCATGCTGCTGTTCCTCGAGAAGGGCCAGCAGATCAGCGCGCGACGAGATCCTGCGCCGCCTGGTGGAAATGCAGTTCGCGCGCCAGGACTTCGGGCTGGAGCGCGGCTTCTTCCGGGCGCGCGGCGACGTGATCGAGGTGTTTCCCACCTACGAGGATTACGCCATCCGGATCGAGATGTTCGGCGACGAAATCGACGCCATCGCCCAGATCGACCCCGTGACCGGGCGCACGCTGAAGAAGCACGAACGCATGCCGATCTATCCCGAAGTCGCACTACGTCCAGCCCCGGGACCAGCTGCTGACCGCCATCGAAACGATCAAGGCCGAACTGAACGAGTGGCGGACGCAGCTGGAAACGGAAGGGAAGCTGCTCGAAGCCAACCGCGTCCACCAGCGGACGATGTTCGACCTCGAGATGATCAAGGAGCTCGGCTTCTGCCGGGGCATCGAGAACTACTCGCGTCACCTCACGGGGCGCAAGCCGGGCGAGCCGCCGCCGACGCTGCTCGACTACCTGCCGCGCGACGCCCTCCTGTTCATCGACGAGAGCCACGCCACGGTGCCGCAGGTGCGCGGCATGTACTTCGGCGACCGGTCGCGCAAGGAGAACCTGGTCAAGTACGGTTTCCGGCTCCCCTCGGCGCTCGACAACCGGCCGCTGAACTTCAAGGAGTTCGAGGAGCGGCTCGACCAGGTGATCTACGTCTCCGCGACGCCCGCGCCCTACGAGCTGACCAAGTCGGGCGGCGTCGTCGTCGAGCAGATCGTCCGGCCGACCGGCCTGACCGATCCCGCAATCGAAATCCGGCCCGGTCGCCGGGCAGGTGGACAGTCTCATGGAGGAGATCCGCGCCCGCGCGGAGCGCAACGAGCGGGTGCTGGTCACCACCCTCACCAAGCGGATGGCCGAAGACCTCGCCGAGTACTACACCGAGCTGGGGCTGCGCGTGCGCTACCTGCACTCCGAGGTGGAGACGCTGGACCGCATCAAGATCCTGCGCGCGCTGCGGGCCGGCGAGTTCGACGCGCTGATCGGCATCAACCTGCTGCGCGAGGGGCTCGACCTGCCGGAAGTGTCGCTCGTCGCCATCCTCGACGCGGACAAAGAAGGATTCCTGCGTTCGACCACGTCGTTGATCCAGACCGTCGGCCGGGCGGCCCGCCACATCAACGGGAGGGCCATTCTTTACGCCGACACCGTCACCGGCTCAATGCAGGCAGCGATCGACGAGACCAGCCGCCGCCGCGCCGCGCAGCAGCGCTACAACGAGCAGAACCACATCACGCCCCAGTCGATCGTCAAACCGCTCGATCCGGAGCTGGTCAGGATCTATGAAGGCGATTACTATGAGGTGCCGGCGGTCGCCGAGGAGGCGACGCAATACGCCTCGGCCGCAGAGCTGGAGGGCGAGATCCGGCGTCTCGAGGGCGAGATGCGGGAAGCGGCCAGGGAGTTCGAGTTCGAGCGGGCTGCCGTCCTGCGCGACCAGGTCAAGAAACTCAAGAAACTTGAATTGGATTTTCTGACAGCTTCCGAGTCGGGGTCATGATCCGCACAATCCGTCCGGCCAGAACCCTCGCGGGGACCGTGCGCCTCCCCGGCGACAAATCGATCTCACACCGCTACGCGCTGCTTGCCGCCCTCGCCGACGGGGACTCCGAGCTGAGCCATTTCGCGGCCAGCCGCGACTGCCACAGCACGCTCGACTGCCTGCGGGGCCTCGGCGTCCGCTGCGCCGAGAAGGGGGACGCCGTCACGATTTCCGGCGTCGGTCTGCGAGGCCTCTCCTCGCCCCGCGGCCCACTCGACGCGGGCAACTCCGGCACAACGATCCGGCTGCTGTCCGGGATCCTTGCCGGGCAGCCCTTCCCGTCGGCGCTCACCGGCGACGGCTCGCTCCGCCAGCGGCCGATGAGGCGGATTCTCGACCCCCTGCGCCGCATGGGGGCCCGGGCCGAAGCCATGCCCGGCGACCTTCCGCCGCTGACAATCCGGGGCGGCTCCTGACCGGCATCCGTTACCCGCTCCCGGTGCCGAGCGCCCAGGTGAAGTCTTGCGTGCTGCTGGCCGGCCTCTATGCGAAGGGCGTCACCGCCGTGGGTGAAAGCATCCCCACCCGCGACCACACAGAACGAGCCCTGTCGCATTTCGGCGCCTCTGTGAGGGTGGAAAACGGCTGGATCGAGGTCGACCCGGACCCGACATTGCACGCCGCGCGCCTGGAGGTGCCCGGCGACCTCTCGGGGGCGGCGTTCTTCCTCGTGGCCGCGGCCCTGGTTCCGGATGCCGACATCACGATTCCCGGCGTCGGCCTGAATGGGCGGCGACGCGAGCTGCTCTCCTACCTCGAGCAGGCCGGGCTGCAGCTCGCGGTGGAGAACGAGCGGGAGTGCGCCGGCGAGCCCCGGGGGGACTTGCGGGTGCGGTACAGCGGCGACCTGCTTGAACGCGGTCTGCCGCCCATCGAAGGCGACCGCACCGCCGCCCTGATCGACGAGATCCCCGTCCTGGCGGTGCTGGGGGCCTGCATGGCCGGAGGGCTCGACGATCGCCGACGCCCGCGAGTTGCGGGTCAAGGAGAGCGACCGCATCGCCGCCGTCGCCAACAACCTGCGCGCCATGGGGGCCGAGGTCGACGAGAGACCGGACGGAATGACGGTCCGGGGGGGCGGGCGACTGCGCGGGGCCGAGATCGTCACTCGCGGAGACCACCGGATCGCGATGGCTTTTGCCGTCGCAGCCCTGTCCGCCCAGGGAGACACCCGGATCGTCGAGGCGGAGTGCGCCGACGTGAGCTACCCCGGGTTTTTCGACCAGCTCGATTTCGTCTGCAGGGGTGAGTGAGCCCGTGGCGATGCCCGAAATGGTCTACCTGGTGGGGTTCATGGGCGCCGGGAAGACGTGCGTCGGGATGCGGCTCGCCCACATGACCGGGTACGCGTTCGTGGACCTCGACTGTGAAATCGAGGCGCGCGCCGGCCAGCGTGTCCGTCACATCTTCAGCCGCCACGGCGAGCCTCACTTCCGTCGCCTGGAGAACGAGGAGCTCGGGCGTGTAAGCGCCCTGCGGCGCCAGGTGATCGCGCTCGGCGGCGGGGCGTTCTGTTCGCCGGCAAACCGGGAGATCGTCCGGCGCACGGGAACAAGTGTCTGGCTCGACGCGCCGCTCCACACGCTGCTGTCCCGAGTAGGGCAGGACGAGGCGCGCCCGCTGCTCGCCTCCCGCCCACAGATGGAGAAGCTGCTGGAGTCACGGCGGCCTCTCTATGCCGAGGCCGACATCCGCGTCGACGTGAGCGACCGCACCGTCGACGAGATCGCCCGCTGCATCATCGACCGCCTGAAGGAGCACGCGGTACGCTGACCGACAGCGAACGTCGGCGTGCTCACTGCGGGGTGCGGAGCTGCTGCCGGCGCAGGGCCTTGTCGATGAGAGCGCGCAGCCGCGCACGGGCGCGGAAAACCTTCAGCCGCGCCGCCTGCTCCGTGCAATTGAGCGCCTCTGCCACCTGGTCGTAGGGCACATCCTCCAGGTCCCGCAGCACGATCGCCATGCGCTGTTGCTCCGTGATCTGCCCGAGGAGCTTATGCAGGAGGGCGTGGAGTTCCTCGCGTTCTTCGGCCGGGGGTTGCGTGACCTCGCTGCGGCTCAGCAGGTGCTCGATCGCGTCGCTGTCGTCGAGGCTCAAGTCCGTGAAGGTGAAAACCTTTCGACGGCGGACCCGGCGCAGCTCGTCATAGCACTGGTTAACGGCAATGCGGTAGAGCCAGGGGAAGAAAGGACGCTTGTTGTCGAACTTCGGGAGCGAAAAGTACACCTTCGAGAAGATCTTCTGCGCGATGTCCTCGACGTCGGCCCGTCCCCCGATATTGTGGTAGACGAGGTTCACGATCGTCTGCTGGTATTTCCTGACCAGCATCTCGAAGGCAAACTCGTCCCCTTGTTGACAACGACCGACCAGGTCGCGGTCGTCATCGGCCTGCGCATCTCTTGCCACGGGTGGATTTTATCCGAGCCCGGGATTCGTCGCCAGATATCTTGAGCCGGCTCAACGGGTGATGTTGCAGCTCTTCGGGGGCGGGGGCGGGCCGACCCCTGTTGCGGCTCCCGGCGTCACTGCCCCGGGCTGCCGGAAGCGGCGGTCAGGAGAGCATAGTGGGCCCTGTTGGTCAGGACCTGTTTCACATACCCGCGCGTTTCGCTGAAGGGAATGCGCTCGACGAACTCGGCGCTGTCGACGGGGCCGAACTCGGCGCGCCATCTCTCGGCCCGGTTCTCCCCCGCGTTGTACGCCGCCAGAGCCAGCTCGATCTTCCCGTCGAATTGCCGCAGCAACGCAGCCAGGTAGGCCGTGCCCAAGGCGACGTTCGCATCGGGACGGAACAGTATCCCGATGGTGTAGCGGTTTACCCCCGCGTCGCGGGCCAGCATACGCCCGGTCGACGGGAGGACCTGCATGAGGCCGCGCGCGTTCGCCGCCGAGCGGGCGCCCTCCTGGAAGGCCGACTCCTGGCGGATCAGCCCGAGCACCAGGCTGGGGTCCAGGCCGTTCTTTGCGGCGTGCTCGGCGATCACCTCCCAGTGGAGCACCGGGAACAGCAGGTCCCAAACCTCGGGGGGCAGGGAAGAGCGCGGTCGTTCCGCGTAATCGGGGAAGGCCCGGCGCAAGGCCACGATGACGCCGTAGTAGTCGCCCTTGGCCTCATGCTGCCGCGCCAGGAGATAGCTCAGCGATTTCTCCTCGGGCAACCGGTCGATTCCGGCTTTGAGCTCCGAGATCGCCAGATCCTGCAGTCCGGCCGCCGTCAACTGGGATGCGCGCTCCAGGACCCGCGCGGCTGCAGTTCCGGGGGCCGTGATCGAGGTGCGGCCCGGGCGAATGCGATCCACCGTCTGAATCACCCGCGCGACGTCTAAACCGGAAAACGGGCGCCCGGCTCCGATTCCCGAGGCCCTTAGCGTCTCCTGCGCTGCCGCAGCCAGCCCGCCGTAATATGCCCAGTTCGAGATCTTCTCGACCCGGTCGTAGAGGAACGCCGCCGTTGCGGTATCGCCTATGTTTTCGTAACAGCGCGCCATCCAGTACACGGGAGCGCCCGCCGGGCCGCTGTCCGGGTAGGCGCCGAGATACTCCCAGAACGAGCGGAGGGCGGCCTCGTACCGTCTCTGGGCGTACGAGTAAAACGCCACCTTCCAGAGGGCACGCTCGGCGTACTGGCCCGAGGGGAACTTTTCGCGCAGGGTACGGTAGGCGTCCTGCCCGCGTGCAAGATCGCCCTGCACGTCGTAGTAAGTCGCCACCGACAGAAGGAGTTTCTCCGTCCACGGAGAAGCCGGGTGCAACCGCAGGGCTTCGTCGCGCATGGCCAGGAATGATGCCTCGTCATCCACGCGCCTGTAGAGCGCCGCTTTCAAATAGACCAGCCGTCCCTGAAGCGGCCCCGCCGCGACGCTCGCCCTCTTAAGATAGGCCAGGACCGGAGCCCCTTTCCCCAACGCGTAGTCCGCCTCGCCGAGCAGGATGAGCCTCTTGTCCGCGGTCGCCCGGTCCGGCGCCTTTGTTTTGGCCAGCTTCGCCAGGAGAGTGCGTGCCTCCCGGTTGCGGCCCACGGCGCTGAGGCTTTCGGCCCGATCGACGGACAGCCGGTAGCCCGACGCCCCGGAGAGCGATTTGGGGGAGATCGCCCGCAGCCGCTGAGCGACGAGATCGGCCGACTTGGTATCGACGTAGCCGGTATAGATCTGCTGATAGGACGAGAGAGCCTGCTTCGTTTCGCCCGACTGTTCCTGGGCGCGGCCCCGCAGGCAGAGCACTTCCGCGTCCTGCCCGGCTTGCGCACCCTCCAGGGCGGCGAGCGCGCCGCGCGGATTGCCGAGCTCGAGCAGCGCTTCGGCTTCGCCGACAACAGAGTCCTCGAAGAGCGGCGAATTGGAGTAGCTCTGAACGGCGCGGAAGGCCTTCAGGGCGTCGTCCGCCCGGTTCAGCATCAGGCTGGCCTTGCCGCGGTACAGCGCCGCATAGTCTCCGAGCGCCGCGGCGTCGCCTGCGGCCGACAGGTCCCTCAAGGCCGCCGCATAGTCTTTGTCGAGGTAGTTGCGCACCCCGCTGCCGAGGTACTTGAGCGTGAGGTCGGTCGGCGCCGGATACGTGGCGGATACACCGAGCCCGGGTGGGAGTCTTGCCGGGGGGGCGGAACTATCCGGCGACGGCGGCGGGATGGTTTGCACGAAAAACAGCAACGCGGCAAAAACAGGCAGCCCTGGCCTGACATAAGCCGGGAGCGTCCGGTGGGTTCTGAGACGTGAAGCGTGCACTTCTACTTTCTAATGGCTCCGGTTGTGGCCTCCGCGCCGGGCACTGACCGGTTGACGATCAGTTTTCGACGCGCGGTCCGGGGTAGTCGCTTCCCAGGGCCGAGGCGTCATTGTCACCGAGGATGCGGACTAACTCGTCGTGAAAATAGTCCACTCTTCTCGAAACACTGGCCGAGACACGCTTTTCATACATGTCGCGGCTCCGGTCTATGTCCCGCTTCAGCCGGACATAAACGTCCCTGTTCGCTCGACCCTCGGCGACCCTTTGCTCATTGTAGAGCTTAATCTCCGAAACGAGAAGGCGCGCGAACCTTTTTGCATCGGAATGCAGCCTTTCGTCCTCCGAAGGCTTTTGCACCTCGCGCGGGACGGCTGGTTTCGGAACCGCGGCGGACGGCAACTCGGGCGCCGCATCGGCGGTCTGCTCCGACGGCCGCGCCTGGGCCACCGCCTGCGAGGGCTCTTCCAGCGCCGCTTCGGGCACGGTGGGCTCCACGGCCGGAGCTTCACGGCCGGCAGTTTCCCCGGCAGGCGGCGGTGCCGTTTCGGCGGCGAGCGCTTCTTCGGCCGGAGTCGGGATGGTCGGCTGCGGCGCCTGCGCGGCCATTACCGGGGCGGCCTCAGGCTCAGCCACCGGCTCGGGCGCGGCTGCCGGCGGCTCCACTGCGACAGGTTCGGGCGGCGCCGCCACCGGCTCTTCGGCCGGGACGGGTTGCTCCGCGGCGGCGGGCTGCGGAAGTTCGGCCACACCCTCGGCCCGGACCTCCGGTTGCGGCGGGGCTGCGGTGGCTACGGGAGCCGCCGGCTCCGGAGAGAAGGAGGGAGCGCCCGACGCCTTCAGTTGCTGCAGTATTTTCAACGCGACGTTTTCGATGCACAGCCCGGTGATCTGCATCATCGCAGACAGCGGCTGAAGCTCGCACTCGTGCCCGTTCGATGCCGTCGCCAGCAGCACTGCGACCGGCCGCTGCAAGGCTTTCAACGGGAAGGCATGCCACGGACCCTGCTGCTCCTCGTGCAAAAGGGGCACCAGCCTCGACTCCGCCGAGATATCGCTGGCCGAAACGACGTCGTCCCCCTCGAGCGCCCGCGACAGCAGGTGACTGTCGGACTCCGGGAAGCCCTGGGACGCAATCGCCGTCGCCGCTTCTTCCGTATAGCCTCTCGACGCCCAGGCGGTGAGTTGTTCCCCCCGGAGCACAAACAACGTCACGCGCGGCGCATATCGGGAGGCGCCGTCCATCAGCAAGGTCAGGATCTCCTCCTGCGTTTCGCTGCGGCGCATATCCCGGGCGAATCGGGCGAGGTGCGCACTGTCCTCCGTGGTCTTGGCCAGCACGTGCCCAAGCGCCTCTTTCAAGGTGTCGCCGGCTGCGGAGAACTCGACCACGTCGAGCACCGACACCTGCTGTTCAAATTGCTTCAGGGAGGCGGAAATCCGCGACTCCAGTGCCTGCAGTTCCTCTCTGAGATTCTGCAGGTGGGGCGCCAACGTCTGGTGCGCTTCGTGCCTCACTCGGCTTTCATAATCCTGGACGGAGGGCATGGATGACTCCTAACTGACAATCAGGCAAAGACTTGCGGGATCTCAGGATCATACACCAAAGCCCGCGGAAGTGTCAATTTCAAAGCAGTCGCACAGCCGTCAGATCGGTAACTCCGGGCAAAACCGTTAGTTGTTGGGTGGGCGCTTATGGAAAGTGCGGGGCCTCGGCACCGCTGTAGCCGTTTCGCTGGATCGGCAGGCAGCCACGAAAGGGGACAAGGAGTTGAGCGAGGGCTGGGTCAGGGAATCGACCGACACGGCGAACGTTTGGGACTGGTCGTAGAGCCCTTTCAACTGCACGTTGAGATCGGTGATCATTTCCCGCGGTCCAGAATCCGTTAGTTGTTGGGTGGGCGCTTATGGAGTGCGGTGCCTCGGCACCGCTGTAGCCGTTTCGCTGGATCGGCAGGCAGCCACGAAGGGGCGGCGCCTGGGCGCCGCCCCTCACGGCTATATCTTGCGTGCGGAGGTCTCGATGGACTTGGAGAGCTTTTCAATCCCCTTGGACAAGGAGTTGAGCGAGGGCTGGGTCAGGGAATCGACCGACACGGCGAACGTTTGGGACTGGTCGTAGAGCCCTTTCAACTGCACGTTGAGATCGGTGATCATTTCCCGTAATTGCGCCAGCGCCTCGAGCGTGTTGAGATTCATCCCCTTCAGCAGGTCCTTTTCTTTGCGCTGATCGAAGAAGGCGACCGACTGGTCGTTACGGATCTCCTTCGCGAGCTTGCGGATCTGGTCCGTCTTGGCCGCGATCTCCTGTTGGCTGACGTTCTTGCCTTCCTGCCGGTCCCGGATCAGGGCCTCGAGCTGGTCCACGGCCGCAAGCATGCCCATGCTGTTGGCGACGGGCTGGCGCAACGTGAGTTTCGCGATCTGCGGCGTCATGAGCGGTTCGGAGTTCCGGTAGAACCTGCGGAAATAGTAGGGGTTCACCCCGTAATAGCTCTGGAGATACCAGAAGTAATCCTGAGAGCGGAGCCAAAGCGACTGGGACACGAATGAGGACCGGGAAAGATCGGGCGTATGAGCGACGCCGGAAGATCCGGACGGGAAGCTGGTGTTGTTCACGACGCGGGATGAGCTGTTGCTGTACACGTCGCGCGAGGAAACCACCGGGGCGACCGCCGCCGTCCCCCCTCCCGAAATGCCGCGCGACCCTACAGAGGACGAGCCCGCCGAAGCCCCGCCGGCAGCGCGATCGTCCGACCCCGCTGCAGGCCGCTGTTCGCCGGCTATCCCGGACACCGCCAAAAGCAAAACCACCGCGCATGCGCTGATGGTCGTTTTCATAAAGCCTCCCACGCTACCGGACGCATCCGGTCCTTGATAAGAACAAATAATCATACCACCCTCGGGCAGAAGCACACAAGGGCTTCACGGAGACACCTGCGGTGGATCTGCGCGGCACACACCCATACGATCTGCTGGTTTTGATGCTGCGTCGGGCGGCAAGGTTCACGAGGCAGCGATAAAGAGCGGCGGGGGCGAAACTCCCATTTCGCCCCCGTCGCTCCCGAAGGAGGTTATTGAATGGGTACTTGTTAAGACGAAGGCCGCGCGAAAAAAGTTGCGTTTTCTTTGCGGGGCGCGGTCGTTATATGCTGAATACCCTTTTGTCGGCAGCGGCGGCGACATCACCATGTTACTTCAGGCTGCGAAGGATCTGACACTGTGCGCGGTGTTTGCGCTCCTGCTCTGGGCCCCGCTTGGGCGCCGGGTCGTGGAGCGCCTCGCCGGGGGCGGCCACGCTTTCGGGTACCCGGCGGCGCTGTCGATCGGGATCGGTCTGTGGGGTCTCTGGACTCTGCTGCTCGGTTTGTGCGGTCTGCTGTACTCCTGGGTAGTCGCGGTCTGCGCGGCGCTGGCCTTCGTCGCCCTCCGGCTGGACCGCCGTCTTATCGCGGTCAGAACGGATCCACCCTGGGGCCGCGCGGATCTGGCCGCGGCGGCGGTACTCGGCATCCTCTCGGCCCTGTACATCGCCATCGCGCTGGCCTCCGCCGCGGCGCCTGAACTCGCGTTCGACGCGCTGAACGTGCATCTCCCTTACGCACGTGACGCCGCCGCGGCGCACCGCGCCGGCTTTGTCGCCAACAACTGGAGCAGCGTGATGCCGGCGCTGCCGCTGATGTCCTACATCACGGCGTTCCTGTACTCCGGGCTGGGGCTTGTGAAGCTGGTCAACGTCCTGGCCTATGTGCTGGTCGGGGCGGTCCTTTGCGGCGTCGCGCGGGAGTGGTGGGGCCGCACCCACGGCGTCGCGGCCGCGGCCCTGTTCTGGAGTTGCCCGGTCGCAATCTACGAGGCGACGACGGCACTGATAGATCTGCCGCTGACGCTGTACTCGGCCATTGCGGTCTGCGCGCTGCTCGAGTGGACGCGGACCGGCAGCGAGGGCGGACTCAGGCTTTCGGCGCTTGCGCTCGGCCTGGCGTTCGGGTGCAAGTACCATGCGGTCTTCTGGGTCCCGCCGCTGCTGGGCATCATGGCCTGGCACCTGCTCGTCGTGCGCCGCAGCACCCCGGGTGATGCGGCCCGCACGATATTGCGCTATGGGGCGCTGGCGTTCCTGCTGTTTCTCCCCTGGGCGGCGCGGGCGTGGTACTACACCGGCAACCCGGTCTTCCCGGCTGCCAACGGCTTCTTTCAAAGCCCGTATTTCCCGCCGTCGATGCAGAGTGCCGCCGCGGCCGCCTATGCCAACGAGGGTGTGGGCCGCGACTGGCAGGCACTCCTGACGCTCCCCTGGACGGTGACGTTGCACCCCGGCCCCTTCCGCGGCACCCTGGGGCTGATCTTCCTCCCCGGAGTCGTGCTGGCGCTGTTCCGCAGCAGGAGCCGCGAAACCCGTTACGCCCTCGCGCTGGCCGGGGCCTATTTCCTGGCTTGGGGCCTGACGGCGCAGGAAATCCGGTATTTGCTCCCGCTGGCGCCGGTGCTGGCCCTTTTGACCGTCGCGGGTGTCCTGGGGACAGCCCCGGCGGCGCGCGCGACGCTGCGTCCGGGCCGCCTGGCCGCAATTGCCGTGCTGGTCGCCGCGACGGTGATGGCGTTGCCGTCGGTCTATCCGCTATGGGCGCGCGCATGGACGTACTGGCACAGCTACAGGTGCCCGGGGCCGTACCTGATGGGGCGGGAGACTGCCGAACAGTATGTGCTGCGCGATGTGCCTTCCGTCTATGTCTACGATTACGTCAACCGGAATCTCACCGGCCAGGACCGCATACTGCTGCTCAACGACGCGGCGCAGTTCTATTCCCGGGTGCCGACCCTCTATTCGTTCACGGTCGAAGCCGACCGCATCCTGATGGACACGACCGAGGAAGGGGTCATCGCCAAGATGCGCGCGTCGGGTGTGACCTACGTCCTCCTGAACTATAACGGTATCGCGCCTTTGCCCGGGGTCGTGCCGCGGCGGGGAGTATACTTTTTCCTCGACGGGCGGTTCCGGGACCGGTGCATGGACCCGGTGTACTCCCGCAACAACGTCACGCTGTACCGTTTCCGATGCCCATGAGAACCATCGCGCTTATCCCGGTATACAACGAGGCTTCGACCCTGGTGTCGGTGCTGGGCCCGGTCGCCGCGCGGGTGGACCGGGTGGTGGTCGTCGACGACGGGTCCGCGGACGGCTCCCTGGAACTTGCCCGGGAGTGGGCGCGCGGCCGGCCGGAGGCCGCTGTCCTGCGGCTTCCCCTCAACCGCGGCATGTCATCGGCCCTGCGCGAGGGGTTCGTCTTCCTCGCGGGCCGCATGGGGCGGGGCGAACTCGACCCCGACGACCTCCTGTTCACCATCGACGCCGACGGCCAGCACGACCCCGACGAGATCCCCGCGCTGCGGGACTACATGTGCAGCAAGGCGCTCGACGTGGCGCTCACCTGCCGCGATTTCAGTCTCTACCCCTATTACAAGCGCGTGGGGAACGACCTGATGAGCCTGTGGGGATCCCTCTGCAGCGGCTTCCGGTACCGCGACGTCGAGTCGGGGTTCCGAGGGATGCGCCTGAACGTGATCCCTCCGCTGCTGGACTACTACACGGGCCACCGGTACAGCTGCGCCCAGGAGATCGCAATCCTCACCGCCCGCCTCGGGTTCCGCGTCGACAACGATTTCAAGACCGCGATCCGTCTCTACCGCTCGCAGACGGGTATCCGGGACGTCCTTCTCAACGCCGCCCTCGGGTTCTGGGCTTGCGCCCGCTGGGCCTCCCGCCGCAAGGTGGTCGCACGGCCCGCCCTGGCAACCCCGGCGGCGACCTCGGAGCGTCCCTGATGGCCGCCCCTTTCCGGGCGCGCGCCTCGGCGTGCCAGCGTGTCGCTGACCACGTCTTTTTCCCGGTGAACATGTGGCTCGGCGAGGATGTTTCCGCGCGGCTCGGGCTGACCCCGATCGACCATGAACGCGTCCGGATGGCCCTGCCATACTGTCGCGGGAGGCTGCTCGACATCGGCTGCGGCAACAACCTGCTCGTCCGGGAGCACGGGAAGGGGTTCGGGATCGACATTCACGCCTACCCGGAGGCGGACGCCCTTTGCGACGGCGCCCGGCTAGCCTTTAAGTCCGGCAGCTTCGATACGGTTTCTCTGCTTGCCTGCCTCAATCACATCGTCCGGCGCGGCGAGACCCTCGAGGAGTGCGCCCGTGTCCTGAAGCCCGGCGGCAGGCTCGTCGTCACCATGATCCCTCGCTGGATCGGGGTTTTCAGCCACCCGATCCGCAAACGCCACGACCCCGACCAGCTCGACCGCGGGATCGCGCACGAAGAGGATTGGGGGCTCTCGACGCGCGAAGTCATCGGGCTGCTGCGCGCCGCCGGTTTCCGTCCCATCGCCCGGCAGCGGTTCATGTGGGGACTCAACTGTATCTTCGTCGCGGAGCGCCCGGTGGGCGGGGGCGGCGCCCCCCCCAGAAGCTAGCAGCCGGAAGACGGAAGCCGGACACGGGCCAGTCAGCGGAGCTTGATGGTGCCCCGGGTGACGATATCCCAGTACGAATACGTGCGGTCGGGGTCAAACGACGCGAGAAAGGGCTTCGCCCACTGCAGCACCTGGGTGAATTTGTAGCCCGCGACCCCCTCCGGGTGCGAAATGTGGTTGCTCCAGTAGGCCCGGACAAACACGGCGTTGTCGGCGAGCGGCAGCTCCGCCGCGTTTTTCAGGAACTGTCCCCAGACCATGTTGCGGACCAGGTACTGCTCGACGTTGGACGTGTAGAACACGGTCACATTTTCCCGCCGCTCCCGCAGCCACGCGCCCAGCTCGCGCAGCGCGTGCGGGCCCGCGAAATCGCCGATCACGGGGATGATCCGGTTTTCTTCCTCCAGCCGCTTGACGTACCGGAAATCCTCGGAGCTGTTGAGGAAATTCTGCGGCCGCCCGTCGAGGTCCTTCTCGACCAGGAACTCCCCGAGGGTCGGGACCGGAATGTAGTCGTACTTGATCGAAAACCCCCGCACGTAAAATGCCCGATGGATCCGGTCGATGGTATTCAGGTCGGCCTGGCTGAGTTCGAGGCGGCGTTGCCTGCGACAGGATAGTTGCGCACCCGTGCCTGCGTGCGGCTGTACACAAACGGGTCCGGCTCGACCGTCCGGAGCGACTCCACCAACTCTTCCACGGTGTAACCCTGGCCCCGGAGTTGCCCTCGCGCGAGCGGGCGGCTCAGCAGCAGCGACAGGTACTCCCGGCGATCGCGCGCAAAATGGAACAGCGCCTTGAACAGGAGGTGCTCGAGGAAGTTCTGGCGGCGGATGTCCACGATGAAAGCGTAACGGGGCCTGATCTTGGCGATGTAGGTGAGGTTCTGATTTGGTCCGACCCCCAGGTAGACGCCGCCCTGCACCCCGAGCTCATGGAGCTTGCGCAGCGGATGGAGGTACGACGCCTCGTTGGAGACGTAGTTGTCGTTCCAGAAATAGCCGCCTTGCTCGGATATGCGGGCAATCAGGCTACCGAACTGGCTGGCGGTAAGGGGGGCGGCCTCGCCGGCCGGAGCCGGGCCGGCCGCGACCTGGGCAAACAGGATGAGGAGCAGGAGTTTTCGCAAGACAGTGATCCTGAAGCGACACCCGAGTCGCCAATTGCTGAAAGTTTAGCACACCGCAGTGGGCCGCGGCGCAGTGGGCCGCGTCGGCCCGCCGCGGCCCCTGGGATCTTGCATGTCCGGCTGATCACTCGTGGTTTGTGGCGCATTGGGGCGGGGTCGAGCCGCGCCCGCCCACTTCGGATATAATCAGCGGATGAAACGAGCTTTGGCGGTCTTGTGCCTTGTCGCCCTGCAGGGATGTGCGCCGGGGACTTCACCCGGGGGCGCCACGGCCAGCGCCCCGCTGATCCTGGAGCGGCGCGAAAAGGACAAGGTCTACAAGACCGCCTCGAATTCGCCCCTCCCGGAGAGCGACAAGGCGAAGTTTGGCGGGCTGGCGTACTACCCGGTCGACCCTCGGCTCGGCTTTCACGTCAAACTGAACCGCTACCCTCGTCCCGAGATGGTAAGGATCGGGACCAACACGGGCGAGATCCGCAGCGGTCTGCGCTACGGCTACTTCGCCTTCGAAATCGACGGTCACCCGTGCCGGTTGCAGGCCTACCGCATGGAGGACAACCCCGACATGCGCGGACCGTACCTCTTTGTCCCGTTCAGGGACGCGACTTCCGGCACCGAGACTTACGGGGCCGGCCGCTACATCGATCTGCGCGAGAACACGTCGGGCATGTATGACCTGGACTTCAACCGGGCGTACAACCCCTCGTGCGCCTACAACTCGACGTTCAGCTGCCCAGTCCCGCCGGCGGAAAACACCCTGCCTGTCGCGGTCCGGGCTGGAGAGAAGAAATACCCTCTCGGGGAGGGGCATTGAGCCGCTTTGTGACCCGCCTGCCGCAGGCGCGACGTCTCCCGGTGCTCGTCCTGGTTGTCACCCTGCTGAGCGGGTGTGGGCCGCGCGAGCGCGTGCCGGGTCCGGAGGCATCGTGGTACCCCGAGGAAATCCTCTCTCCCGCGGAGCGCCGCGAGGAAGCGTCCGAGAAGCGGACGCGGCTGACGGCCTTTCTGCTTCGCGAGAAACTTGGTGGCGTCCTGATCTCGAGCGCGCCGAACTTGGCCTGGATTACCGCGGGTGCGGCAGAACCGGAGCTGGCGTCGGCCTCGGTGTTCGTGCGGGACGACGGCCGAAGCTTCCTGATCGGCTCCGGCGCCGGTGTCGCGCGGCTCGCGCGGGAGGATCTCGACGGGTTCGGATTTGAGGTGCGCACCATCGCCTGGGACCAATTCACTCCCGAACGGGTGGAGTCGGCCGCCCGCGAGCTCGCGGGCGAAAAGCCCATCGGCTCCGACGCGACGTGCGCGGGCGTACGCTTGGTCGACCGCGAACTCGACGCGCTGCGCGTACCACTCACCGGTTTTGAAATCCGCAAGTACCGCTGGCTCGGGAAGCGCTGCGCCGAGGTGGTCGGCGAGACCTGCCGCCGCCTGGAGCCCGGCATGACCGAACGGGGCATCGAGGCGCTGCTTTCGGCTGGGCTGATGCGGCACGCCATCCGGCCCGCAGGGGTGCGGGTCGCGGCCGACGCCCGCGCCCGCGACTACGGCCTCGCGCCCGCTTCGGAGAAAACCGGGTTGGAGCGTTCCGTCCTGCTGGGCATCTCCGCGCGCCGCTGGGGGCTGACGGTCAGGATGGCCCGGCAGGTGCGCTTCGCCCCGCTCGACCCGGACATCGCGAAGGACATGGCCGCCGTGTCCCTGGTCAACGCGGGACTCTGGGCGCGCACGCTCCCAGGGGCCACCGCGGGGGCCATTTTCGCCGCCGCCGCTGCAGATTACGCCCGCGCGGGCCGCACCCTCCCGATGCGGGCCGGGCAGGGGGGCGCCATCGGCTACATCGATTGCGAGTGGCTCTGCCCGGCCCGGGTCGACAGAGCTTGTCCGCAGCGGGCAGGCCTTCGCGTGGAACCCGTCGGCCGGCGCCGTCTCGGTCGAGGACACCATCCTGGTCCAGGGAGACCAGCTGGAGGTGCTCACCGAAATCCGCGGCTGGCCCGTCGTCGAGTCCAGTTCCCTGGGCCACGTCTACCGTACCCCCGCCATCCTCGTCCGGGAGACCAGCCCGGGGCGCTGAGAAAAAACCGCCATGCGGAGCAGCAATTTGGAGTGCGGCGGCTCGACGCCGCTTTCCCGGGCTGCGCCTCGGCGCAGCCCTCCACCGCCGGGATCGCGGCATCGGGACACGGGGCGGCGTCGAGCCGCCGCACTCCATATCCCTATTCGATTGCTGTTTTTTCTCACGGACCGCTGGCGTTGGTGATAGAAGATAGCGCCTGCACCCCCAGCCACGAGGAGAGGCCATGCAGCTAGCCTGGATCGACTACTCGATCATCGCCATCTATTTCGTCTTCGTCGTCGCGGTCGGCTACGTCTTGAAGAGGTACATGCACACGTCGGAGGATTTCTTTCTGTCCGGCAGGGCGATTCCGGGGTGGGTCACGGGGCTGGCCTTCATGGCCGCGAACCTGGGGGCGCTGGAAGTCATGGGCATGGCCGCCAACGGGGCGAAGTACGGCATGCTCACCAACCACTTCTACTGGATCGGCGCCCTCCCGGCCATGGTGTTTGTCGGCATCTGGATGATGCCCTTCTACTACGGCAGCAAAGTCCGGAGCGTGCCGGAGTACCTCAAGCTGCGGTTCAACGAGGCCACCCGCGGGCTCAACGCGATCTCGTTCGCCTTCATGACGGTGCTGATGAGCGGCATCAACATGTTCGCGATGGCGCTGGTGTTCCGCAGTATCCTGGGCTGGTCGATGGACTTCTCGATCCTCGCCTCGGCCGGGGTCGTGCTGGCCTACGTCTTCTGGGGCGGCCTGACCTCGTCGATCTACAACGAGGTGCTGCAGTTTTTCCTGATCGTGATCGGCTTCCTGCCGCTCGCCTATCTTGGGCTCAAGGACGTGGGTGGCCTTGACGGGCTGCTGGCGCGGCTCCCCGCCGGGTATGCCCACACCTGGGCCAACCTCGGCAGCACCTCCTCCAACCCGATGGGCATCGAGTGGATCGGGATGGTGATGGGGCTCGGGTTCGTGCTCTCCTTCGGCTACTGGTGCACCGACTTTCTGGTCGTCCAGCGGGCCATGGCGGCGCGCAACATGACCGCCGCCAAACGCACGCCCCTGATCGCCGCGGTTCCCAAGATGTTCTTCCCGTTGCTGGTCATTCTCCCCGGCCTGGTCGCTATCGTCGTGGTGCCGGAGCAGGTCACGGCCGACTACAACAACGCACTCCCCCTGATGCTGGCGCGCTACTATCCGACCGGGCTCCTCGGGCTTGGCCTCACCGCGCTGCTGGCGAGCTTCATGAGCGGCATGGCGGGCAACGTCACCGCCTTCAACACGGTCTGGACCTACGACATCTACCAGAGCTATCTGCGCCCGAACGAAAGCGACGCCCACTATTTGCGGATGGGCCGCTGGGCCACGGTCGTCGGGGTTCTCATCAGCGTCGGGACCGCATACATCGTGATGCGCTTCAACAACCTGATGGACTACATGCAGCTGCTCTTCTCGTTCTTCAACGCCCCGCTCTTCGCCACGTTCATGCTCGGCATGTTCTGGCGGCGCGCCACGCCGTGGGGCGCTTTCTGGGGCCTGCTGAGCGGCATAGGCTCGGCCGCCACGCACTATCTGCTCGTGGCGCAGGGGGTCCTGCATTACGGCAGCGACATGACCGCCAACTTCTACGGCGCCATTGCGGCCTGGACGGCGTGCTTCGTCGTCACCATCCTGGTCAGCCTCGTGACCGCACAGAAACCGGACGCCGAGCTGAAGGGGTTGGTCTACTCGCTCACCCCAAAGGAGAAGGACAGCGTGCACGCGTGGTATGCGCGGCCGGGCACGCTCGCCTGGGCCATCGTCGTGGCGGCGGTGCTGCTGAACATCTGGTTCTGGTAGACAGGGTACGCAGACTGACGCCGATCAGGCGCCGGCCGGGCCGGTCAGCGAACGTCGGCGTCAGTCGGCGTAACCAACAACCTGGGGAAGAAGGGACTTATGGGGCTGGATGTCAAACTGCCGATCGGGCTGCTCTTCACGATCTTCGGGATTCTGCTCGTGATCTACGGCTTCACCAGCGACCCCGCGATCTACGCGAAGTCGCTCGGGATGAACATCAATCTCAGGTGGGGCGCCCTCATGCTCGTCTTCGGCCTCGCGATGCTGGCCATCAGCGACAAGAAGATCAAGGGCTGAACGGGCCACCCCTTCACTTCAGGGCGCCGCAGGACGAAACGGCGCCGGTGACGTTGATCGCGCTGTTGCCGAGCTCGATGCTGCGGATCTTGCCGCTCTTGTCGACGACGAATGTGGCACGGTTAGCGACCCCCGCCTCCTCGTTCAGCACGCCATAGGCGCGCGAGACTTCCCGCTTGAAGTCGCTCAGGAGCGGAAACTCGACGCCGTTCTGTTTGGCGAATTCTTTCTGTGAGGCAAATGAATCCACGCTGATCCCCAGGACCTGGGTGTCGGATTGCCGGAACTTGTCCATCGCGTCCCGGTAACCCTGCACTTCGCGCGTTCAGCCGCCTGTGAACGCCAGGACGTAGAAGGCAAGCACGACATTCTGCTTGCCGCGGAATTCCGAAAGCGTGACCTTGTTCCGGTTCTGATCGAGCAGGGTGAAGTCCGGGGCCAGATCCCCGACCTTCACGGTGCTCGTGCGGTCGGGCGCGGGCTGCTGCGCGACGGCGACGCCGCTCAGCGACAGCGCCCAGATCAGCGCCAGCGCAAAAAGGTTGCGTTTCATCGGTTGGTTCCTCCAGGCTAGTTCTGCCCTGAAATCTAGCGGTCGCGGGGGGTGGCAGTCAATAGCGGGCAGAGAAGCGCCGGAGAGTGTCCTGTTGTGCGCGGGCGGCCGGTGTGATACATAAACCCTATTCACGTCAGAGACGCTTTTCTCGCAAACCCGAGGGGTGCACATGGCTCCGCTGTCTCAAGAGTTGAAGGACCTCTTCGGCCGCACCAAGCTGGTCGTGCTGCCGGAGGACTATTACCTGATTCACCTGCCCGTCGATGCGAAGCCGATCCCCGGAGAGTGGTATCGCCCCGCCACGACCCGGTTCGCCGTGTTCATCCGGGAACCGGAGGAGATCACCCTGATCGTCGCCCGCAGGAAATGGCTGCGGATGCAGAATCTCTTCGACAAGTACCGCGTGGCGGGCCCGATGAAGGTGATGACGTTCGACATCAAACTCTCTCTCGTCGTGTACGGGTACATCGCCGCAATCAGCCGCGTCCTGGCCGAAGACAAAATCAGCGTGATTCCGATTTCGGCGTTTCACCGCGACCACATCCTGGTCCAGAAGCAGGACCTGCCGCGCTCGGTCCGCCTGCTGCGCCATTTTCTCCAGAGCTGTAAAGGGCAGTAGCCGGAGAAACGGAAGCCAAAAGACGGAAGCCAAAAGACGGAAGCCGGAAGCCTGAAAAGCAAGAACGAAGCCGGAAGCCAGAAGCGGGAAGACTGAGAAGCCCATCCCGGCTTCCGGCTTCGATATCGGCGATTCACCGCGACCACATCCTGGTCCAGAAGCAAGCAGCCAGAAGGCCAAAAACGTAGCGGGAAGACCACCCCGGCTTCCGGCTTCTTGGCTTCCGGCTTCTGTCTTTGGGCTTCCGGCTACGGCCTTTCAAAGATCCCGGCGGCGCCCATGCCCCCGCCGATGCACATGGTGACCATGCTGCGGAGCGTCATTACGCAATGAGCCGCGTCCTGGCCGAAGATAAATCAGCGTGGTGCCGATATCGGCGATTCACCGCGACCACATCCTGGTCCAGAAGCAAGCAGCCAGAAGGCCAAAAACGTAGCGGGAAGCCCACCCCGGCTTCCGGCTTCTTGGCTTCGGCTTCTGTCTTTGGGCTTCCGGCTTCTGCCCTTCAAAGATCCGGCGGCGCCCATGCCCCCGCCGATGCACATGGTGACCATGCTGCGGAGCGTCATTACGCAATGAGCCGCGTCCTGGCCGAAGATAAATCAGCGTGGTGCCGATATCGGCGATTCACCGCGACCACATCCTGGTCCAGAAGCAAGCAGCCAGAAGGCCAAAAACGTAGCGGGAAGCCCACCCCGGCTTCCGGCTTCTTGGCTTCCGGCTTCTGTCTTTGGGCTTCCGGCTACGGCCTTTCAAAGATCCCGGCGGCGCCCATGCCCCCGCCGATGCACATCGTGACCATGCCGTAGCGGGCGCCGCGGCGCGCCATTTCGCGCAGCAGGGTGGCCGTAAGCTTGGCGCCGGTGCAGCCGAGCGGGTGCCCGAGCGCAACCGCCCCGCCGTTGACGTTGACCTTTTCCGGGTCGAGCCCGACCTCCTTTATTACCGCGAGCGCCTGCACGGCGAACGCCTCGTTCAGCTCGATCAAGTCGATGTCCTGCAGCTTAAGGCCGGCGAGCCTCAGCGCCTTGGGTATGGCCACGGCCGGACCTATGCCCATGATTTCCGGGGGCACCCCGCCGGTCGCGAAGGCGACAAACCGCCCGAGCGGCGCCACCCCCAGGGCGCGCGCCCTGTCCGCGGACATCACGACGCACGTGGCGGCGCCGTCCGAGGTCTGGGATGAGTTGCCCGCCGTCACCGTGCCGCGGGCGTGAAACGCGGGCTTGAGCCGCGACAGCGCCTCCAGCGAGGTGTCGGCCCGGGGCCCCTCGTCGATCGAGAAGGTGATCTCCCGGATCACCGGCTGGCCCCCGTTCTGCCCGGCTTCGACCGGCACGCTCAAAGATACGATCTCGTCCTTGAACCTCCCGTCCCGGATGGCCGCCAACGCCTTCTGGTGGCTGCCCAGGGCGAAACGGTCGGACTCCTCCCTCGAGATGCCGTACTTCTGCGCGAGGTTTTCCGCCGTCAGCCCCATCGACAGATAGGTGTCCGGGGCGTGTTCGACCAGGTACGGGTTGGGCGCGAGCCTGCGGCCGGATATCCCGACCATGCTCATGCTCTCGGTGCCCCCGGCGATGATCGTCTGGGCGAAGCCCGCCATGATCCGCTCGGCTGCCATCGCGATCGACTGCAGCCCGGACGAGCAGAACCGGTTGACGGTCACGGCGCTGGTCGCTGCGGGCAGCCCCGCCCGCAACGCCGCGATGCGCGCGACGTTCATCCCCTGCTCCCCCTCGGGCATCGCGCATCCGAGGATCACGTCCTCGATTTCCTCGTCCGTCGAGCCCGGGGACGCGGCGGATGTTCTCCCGGATCGTCGCGGCCGCCATGTCGTCCGGACGCACGTTGCGCAGCGTCCCCCGGGGCGCCTTCCCGACGGCGGTCCGCACCGCGCTGACGATGACTGCTTCGGCCATCACAACCTCCCGTGCTTAGTTTCTCAGTGGCTTTCCCGTCTTCAGCATGTGTTCCATGCGCTGCTGGGTTTCCGGCCTGCCGCAGAGCGACAGGAACGCCTCACGCTCCATGTCGAGCAGGTGCTGCTCGGTGACGCGGTGCACGCTCAGGAACGCGCCCCCGGTGAGGACCCGCGCCAGCTGCGTGCCGACGACGGCGTCGTACTCCGAGATGTAGCCCGCCCTCAGCATCAGGTGCAACCCGAGCTTGAGCGTGGCGAGCCCCGGCTGGCCGAGGACCGGTATCCCGGCCGGCGGGGCCGGGGGGCGGTACCCTTCGCGGACCAGCGCCAGGACGTCCTCCTTTGCCGCGGCGACACGGGCTGCCGGGTGCATGCTGAAGTGATCGCTCTCGCGCAACAGCCCGAGTTCCCGGGCCTGCAGGGCCGAGGTCGACACCTTCGCGAGGGCGATCAACTCGAACGCGTTGCGTATCCGTGGCATCAGGTCGTCATCCGCCGCCGAAGCCCCGTCGCGGGAGGCGCGCAATACCATTTCCTTGCAGCCCCCGGCCGCCGGGATCAGCCCGACCCCCGTCTCGACGAACCCCATGTAGAGCTCCGCCGACGCGTGGATCCGGTCCGCATGGACCGACAGTTCGCAGGCCCCCCCGAGCGTCAGGTTGTGGGGCGCCACGACGACCGGCTTGTCCGAGTAGCGCAGCCGCATGTTGGCGCCCTGAAACTCGCGCACTGCTTTTTCGATCGTGTCCCATTGCGCGTTCCGGGCCGCCACGAGCACCTCGTAGAGGTTCGCCCCCGCCGAGAAATTCTCTCCCTCGTTGGCAATCACGAGCCCGGCGAAGTTGCGGCTCACCTCGTCCACCGATTCGTGCACCAGCTGGAGCACGTTCGAGTCGATGGTGTTCAGCTTCGTGCGAAACTCGAGGCAGGCGACGCCGTCGCCGAGGTCGAGCAGCGCGGCGGCCGCGTTCTGCAGAACCGCCTTTTTCCTGTCCCGCGCCGCGGCCAGGATGGTCCAGCCCGGCGGCCCGTCGGCCTCGCCGTAGGACTGTCCCCGGGGCTGAAACACATAGCTCTTTCCGCTCCTCCTGCGGTAAAAGGCCGTCTTGCCCGCCTCGAGCAGCGACTCGAACCAACGGCGGGACCGGCCGTCCCTCCCGCTCCAGGCGGGCCGCCGTCGGTCTCACCCCGAGCGCGTCCCAGGTTTCGAACGGGCCGAGCCGGTGCACGAACCCCCACTTCATCGCGTTGTCGACGCTCGCGAGGTCGTCGGCGATCTCGGTCGCGGTCGCGGCCGCATAGCCGATGGTCGAGCTCAGGACGTGCCAGAGAAACCCCCCCGCGCGGCCCGGGGCCGACACGAGGGCCCGCAGCCGCTCGGCCGTGTCGACCACCCGTGAGGCCTTCTCGAGCTCGGGGAATGCAGGCTTTTCGAGAGGGCGGTATTCGAGCTTGTCGTAGTCGAGGAAGAGAATCTCCCCCTTCGATCCCGCCCGCCGGTAAAACCCCTGGCGCGTTTTTTCTCCCAGCCAGCCATTGCGCAGCATCGTGTCCACGAACGCCGGCAGCCTGAATAACTCGCGGTCCGGGTCGCACGGGCAGCCCCTCGTACAGGTTGCGCGCCACCAGCGCGTAGGTGTCCAGGCCGACGATGTCGAAGGTGCGGAACGTGGCGCTCTTGGGCCGGCCGATCAGCGGGCCCGTCAGCGCGTCCGCCTCCTCGACCGTGAACCCCTCGTCGACCGCGGTGCGCAGGACGCGGCACGCGTCGTGGGTGCCGATCCGGTTCGCGATGAAATTCGGCGTGTCCTTGCACCGGACGATTCCCTTGCCCAGCGAAATCCTGCCCGAAACGGGTCATGAACGCCACCAGCGCGGGATCGGTGTCGGGAGTGGGAATCAGTTCCAGGAGCCTCAGGTAACGCGGCGGGTTGAAAAAATGCGTGCCCAGAAAGTTCCTGCGGAAATCGTCCGGGAATCCCTCGGCGATGCGGCCGATCTGGATGCCGGACGTGTTGGTACTGACGATCGTGCCCGGTTTCCGCAGCTGCTCGACCTGCTCGAGCAGGCCCCGCTTCACGTCGAGGCGCTCGGTTACAGCCTCGAGGATCCAGTCGGCCTCCCGAACCCAGGGGAGATGGTCGGGAAAGTTCCCGGTCTGCACCAACGCGCCGAGCTCCGGGGTGAACAGCGCGGGAGGCCTGGACTGGAGCGCCGCGTTCCAGCCGGCCAGGACGATCCGGTTGCGCGCTTCCGCCGGGCCGGGTTCGGGAGGGGCGATGTCGAGCAGGAAACAGGGTATCCCGGCGTTGGCCAGGTGTGCGGCAATCCTGCTGCCCATCGTGCCCGCGCCGAGCACGGCTGCCCGACGGATCCTGAAGTCGCCCATGAACGCGCCTCCATTGTTGTGATTTTGATGCGGGGGAGAAGACCACCTGATTCGGAGTGTACCCTATTCTGCGGAATTTTGAAGCCTGGGTTTTCCGTAACACCACGCTCCAGTTTCGTGTTTTCAGCACGAAAGTTCTCTGAAGTGCGGCGGCCCGACGCCGCCCTTCGCCTGAACTTTATTCGCATCTTCGGCAGAAGACACCTAAGGATACGGTCGGACCCGAATACGGGCGGCGCGCGGCCACCAAAGCGGCGTCGAACCGCCGCACTTCACAATGTGGTAGCGGTTACAACGCCCTCCCGGTCAAACCAAAGTGCTCGCAAGCATCGAGCAGTCGCCGGTCGCTCGTCCACAGGTCCGTAAACCCGGCCCCGGAAGCGGAAACGAGGTGGATCGCATCACCGGCCCGGAGGAAAACATCCGGGTGGAGGCGGGACACGCGGGATTCAACCTGCAGGAGGAGCTGATTCGTTACGGGGATCAGCACCCAGACGCTGTTTCGTACATCTTCAAGGAAGAAAGCGCGCAGCGCCGCAGCCTGGTCTGCCGTGAGAGAACCTTCGCGCTTACGGCGGTGAAGCAGGCAGGCGAACTCGGCAACGCACAAGCTGGAGGAACAAAGGCCATCCGCCTTTCGCGCAAGCCGTCGCACCGCACCGTAGCCGGGCTCGTTCAGATAGCACTTCGCCACGTAAGCCGTGTCGAAGTAGAACCTCACTGGCGGTCCTCCTCGAGGAGGCTGCCGCTGTCCGCCTCGATTCTGGGAAACCGAGCCAACACGCGATCCCGGTTGGGCATCCGGCGGTGGACAGGCCGAGCATCCCGCGGCTTTAACTCAGCCACCGGGACTCCGTTCTTCTCCAGGATGTACGTCTCTCCCTCCTCCACTTCGCGCACGATGCTGCTCGTATTCAGATGCAGAGACCGGACATTGGTCTTTTTCATGTGTCACATTGTGACACGGCCCTTGCCGCACCGTCCAGGACTTACTTCCAGCGCTGGAGGAAATCGGCGAGGAAATTGTCGGGCTCGGCACCGGAGGCGCGCTGCACGAGATCCTCCCGCGCCGCGCTGACGGCGGCGTCGTAGGCGACCGTGTCGAGCTTGCCGCGCAGGAGCTCGACCCGGAGAAACAGCACGAACGTCTGGATGACGTCGGTCGTGCAGTACTGGTTGATCTCTTTAAGCCGGTTCTGCCGGTACAGATACTCGACGTCCTCGCCCGCGATGGTGTACTTGCCCGGCAGCCCGATCAGCTTCGCAATGACGTCGAGCGAACCGCGCCGGTGGACGGCGCCGTAATTGGACAGGAAATCGCAGACGTCGTAGTGGAACTGGTTGCTGTAGCGGCTGCCGCGATATGTCGAGGTCCCTTGCGCCGTCGCGAAATATCTGGGCAGCGACATGCGGTACTTCATCGCCCTGGACTCGAGCACGGGCAAATCGAAGCCGCGCCCGTTGAAGGTGACGAGCGTCTGGGTGCTTTCGAACAGCTGCCAGAACCGGCAGATCAGCTCCGGTTCGGTGTACCGGTCGATGCCCGCGCACGTAAGCGAACGGATGCGGTAATTCTCATCCGCCTGCAGCGCCGCGATCGCAATCGGGATATGGTACGGGATCGGGAAAAAATCGCTCTGCTGGGTCTCTTGCAGCTTGGTCCGCGCCGCATCATACGCCTGCTCGAGGGTCAGGGTGTTCTCGGGGTCGTAGATCTGCTTGACGAGTTCCTTGTCGACCCTGGTTTCGATGTCGAATACGAGATAGTGCGCCATAGTGGGCCGATTCTAGCATGAAGTGGCCCGGCGTGCGATTCGGACACTGGGGAATCATACAGGCTTCTTGGGACGCGGATTTCCACGTTCTGTCATAGTTTCACGGACTCACTGCACGGATTTACGTGTGGGCCTGGTTGGTCGGCTCATCCGTGTCCAAGATGCTTTCGCGGCGTTGCGCCCTGTCTGAATCGCAGCGGTCGGGGGCGCGGTTCGACCCCGCCCGAATGAGCTGCAGCCGCGGGATAACCCAACGGGTTCCGCAAGATCCCGGGGCGGCGGCGAGCCGACGCGGCCCACCCCATTAGTCCTACATATAGTGGTATGGAGACCGTTAGGGTACAATATATGGGTGAGTTTTCGGTTGACACCTTTTTGCGGGTCGTGTAAAACCGATCGGCATCGAGGTTCTTTCGCAAAAGAGAGCAGACCGAAACGAGTTCCCGCCCGGACCCCCCTCCGGACCGCGGATCTGGGGATCTCTCTCAATCCTTGCGAGTCAATAGATCCGACCTGTGCGACGAGGCCACGGGTGCCTCCGGCGTCGCCGCTGATGGTGGGGGAAGTCCAGGAGGGGTTTTCGATGAGCAGCAATAAGGCTGTGCCGAGCGAGAGCGGTTCCCAGGTAACTTTCCACGGCGAAACTGTCCAGGCGCCGGTGTCCGGGCTCGAATTCCCCCGCCACTTCACGCGTCCGGAAGTCTCCCCTTACGACGAGATCGAGTGGGAGAGCCGGTCGGCGGTGATCACCAACGAGAAGGGCGACGTCCTGTTCCAGCAGGAAGGGGTGGAGGTGCCGCGTGGCTGGTCGCAGTCGGCTACCAACATCGTCGTCTCGAAGTATTTTCACGGTCAGGTCGGGACGCCGCAGCGGGAGCGCAGCGTGCGCCAGCTCGTCGAACGCGTGGTGCGCACGATGACCGAATGGGGCATCCAGGGGGGGTACTTCGCCTCCGATGCCGACGCGCTGAATTTCCGCGACGAGCTCGCGTTTCTCCTCCTGAACCAGTACGTGTCGTTCAATTCCCCGGTCTGGTTCAACTGCGGCATCGAGGCGAAGCCGCAGTGTTCGGCCTGTTTCATCAACTCCGTCGACGACACGATGGAGTCGATCCTGGACCTGGCCAAAACCGAGGGCCGGCTCTTCAAGTGGGGTTCCGGCACCGGCACCAACCTCTCGCCCCTGCGTTCGTCGCGGGCGCGGCTGTCGGGCGGCGGCATCGCGTCCGGGCCGGTCAGCTTCATGAAGGGGTTCGACGCGTTTGCCGGCGTCATCAAGAGCGGCGGCAAGACGCGCCGGGCCGCCAAGATGGTCATCCTGAACATCGACCACCCCGACATCGTGGAGTTCATCGAGTGCAAGGCGAAGGAGGAAAAGAAGGCGTGGACCCTGATCGATGCCGGCTACGACGGGGCGGTCGACGGCGAGGCCTACGGCAGCATCTTCTTCCAGAACGCCAACAACAGTGTCCGGGTCACGGACGAGTTCATGAAGGCCGTCGAGCAGGACGCCCAGTGGCAGACCCGCGAACGGGGCACCGACGACGTCGTTCAGACCTACCGCGCGCGCGACCTCATGCGCAAGATCGCCGAATCGGCCCACATCTGCGGCGATCCCGGGATGCAGTTCGACACGACGATCAACCGGTGGCACACCTGCAAGGGCACCGCGCGCATCAACGCCTCCAATCCCTGCTCGGAATACATGTTCCTCGACGATTCCGCCTGCAACCTGGCGTCGTTCAACCTGATGAAGTTCGTCGACGCGAACGGGGGCTTCGACGTCGCGAGCTTCCGCAGGGCCGTCGACGTCGTCATCTCGGCGCAGGAGTTCATCGTCGACAACGCGAGCTACCCGACCGAGAAGATCGCCGTCAACAGCCAGCAGTACCGGCCGCTCGGGATGGGCTACGCCAACCTGGGCGCGCTCCTGATGTTCAACGGCCTGGCCTACGACAGCGACGAAGGGCGCGACTTCGCGGCCGCGATCACCGCGGTCATGACCGGCGAGGCGTACCTGCAGTCCGCGCGCATCGCGGCGAAGCTCGGGCCCTTCCCGGGCTACGCGCGCAACCGCGACTCGTTCATCGAAGTGATGCGGATGCACCGCAACGCCGTGCAGAAGATCGATCCGAGCCGGGTTTCGAAGGACCTGCTGCAGGCCGCCCAGGAGTGCTGGGACCTGGCGGTCCTGGAAGGCACCGTGCACGGCTACCGCAACGCCCAGGCGACGGTGCTGGCGCCCACCGGCACGATCGGGTTCATGATGGACTGCGACACCACGGGCGTGGAGCCCGACCTCGCGCTCGTGAAATTCAAGAAGCTGGTCGGCGGCGGGATGATGAAGATCGTCAACAACACGGTGCCCGCGGCGCTCCGCAAGCTCGGTTACTCCGACGCGCAGGTGCAGTCGATCACGAAGTACATCGACGAGAACGGCGCCGTCGAAGGGGCTCCCGAGATCAAGGCGGAACACCTCCCCGTGTTCGACTGCGCCTTCAAGGCGCAGCGCGGCACCCGGTCGATCCACTACATGGGACACATCAAGATGATGAGCGCCGTGCAGCCGTTCATCTCCGGCGCGATCTCGAAGACCGTGAACGTGCCCGAGGCGGCCACGATCGAGGAGATCATGGAAGCCTACATGCAGGCGTGGAAGCTCGGCGTCAAGGCGATCGCCATCTACCGCGACAACTCCAAGCGCACCCAGCCGCTGAACGTCGTCAAGGCGGCCAAGCCGGCGCAGCCGGAGTACCGGCCCGTGCGCCACAAGCTCCCGTCGGAGCGCCGCGCCATCACCCACAAGTTCAGCATCGGCGGGCACGAAGGCTACATCACGGTCGGCATGTACGACGACGGGCAGCCCGGCGAGATTTTCCTCGTCATGGCGAAAGAGGGGAGCGCGATCTCCGGCCTGATGGATTCCTTCGCGACCGCAGTTTCCCTCACCCTGCAGTACGGGGTGCCGATCAAGGTCCTGATCGACAAGTTCTCGCACGTACGCTTCGAGCCTTCGGGGCACACGGGCAATCCGGAGATCCCGTTCGCCAAGTCGATCGTGGACTACATCTTCCGCTGGCTGGCGTCGAAGTTCCTGTCGCGCGACGAGCAGTTCCAGACCGGGGTGCACGTCCTCGAACCGGCCGCGCCCGGGAAAACCGACGCGGCGGCCCCGCTCAACGACCTCAAGTCGATGTATGCCCTGGACGACGCGCCCACGTGCGCCAGCTGCGGCAGCATCATGGTCCGCAACGGCTCCTGCTACAAGTGCATGAACTGCGGCGACACCAGCGGCTGCTCGTAATCCCAGGGTGGGCGGGGTCGGCCCGACCCCGCCGAATGAACCGGAAGAACGGGAAATCCGCGAGTCGAGCCAGATCCCGGGCCGTGGCGAGCCGCCGCGGCCCACCTTCCGCCGCGGCCCGCTTTGCCACTACGGACGGACTTGTTGGCCGCCTCCCGGGCGCGCGTAGTAGCCTTTGCGGGTCCGCGCCACGGCGTCCGGGTTGTTCTTGATACGCACCCTGATGGCCCGCCACCCGCCGTCCTGAGCCTTGTTCGTGGGGCTGTACCCGATCCGGTACTGCACCCTCAAGTCGTCCGCGATCTCCGCGTAGACGCCGCGCAGATCTTCGATTTCCCGGGGCGCATACATGCGTCCGCCCGTCTGATCGGCGATCATCTGGAGCTGCTCTCTTGCCTGCTCGTAGACCGCCCGGCCCACGCCGCCGCCGCCCCCGCCCGGGTACCGCCGTTGGCGCCCGCCGCCCAGGATGTCCCCCAGGATGATCCCGACCACGCCCCCGGTGGACGTCGGGTTCCTGGTCATCCCGCCCGCGTCGCTTTCGGTGTCGAGGAATATCGGGTAGATGATCGGGTCGATCTCCTGGATCTTCCTGTAGAGCTGGTCGAAGGAGATGCGCGATCCGTCGCCGCCGTTTCCGGCCAGCTGGTTGTCGACGCCGTCGGTGAAAACGACAATCGCCTTGCGCCCTTCGACCGCGCGCATGTACTCCTCGACGCTGCGGTCGAGCGCGTCATAGAACGCGGTGCCGCCCCCCGATCGGACCCCGTTGATGGCGCGCGCGACCTCGGCCCGGTTGCCGGTGAAGTCCTGGACGAGCTGCACGCGGCTGTTGAAGACGGCGACGGCAATGCGGTCGTTCTGCTTGATCTGCCGCGTGAAGTCGATCGACGCCGTCTTGATCAGGTGCAGGTACGATTCGGTGCTGCCGCTCACATCGAGCAGCAGCAGCAGGTTGAACGGCACCTCCGTCGGCTCGAACTGCTCCACGGCTCTGCTGCACCCCGTCTTCGTACACCATGAAGTCCTCCTGCCGCAGGTCCGGCAGGCTGCGGTTGGACACCTTGTCGCGCACCGAGACGTTCAGGAAAACCCAGTCGACGTTCACCTTGAAGGTCGGGTTGCCCTCGGAGTCCTGCCCGGCCGGCGGGTTCCCCTGGCCTGGCTCGCGCTGCGGCTGCGGTGGTGGCGCCTGCTGCGGTTCCGGCTGCCGCGGCTCGGGCTGTCGCGCCGGTGGGGAAGGCGCGGCCGGCCGCTCGTTTTCCTGCCGGCCCGGGCTCTGCGGCGCCGGCGCCCGCGGAATCACGACGGGCACGGCCGTGACCTGGCCGACGTCCATCCGGACGGGACCCTGCAGGCTGGAGACATACAGCAGCGGTCCCGCCCGAGCCCACCTGCTTTTCCAGCACCTCGCCCTGCGGCTGGCCGCTGTCTCCCCAGGTCAGGCGGCCCCCGGCGCGCGCCCAGATCCTCAGGTTGACGCTGGCGGCCAGTTCGCAGCCGACCTGGCCGTGAGTGGTCTCGATCCGCGCGTCCCCCGACGGCTGGGTGCGGAGACGATAGACGATGTCGCCCCGGTCCGAGATGAGCGAAACCGAAGAGGTCAGGTCCTCGGCGGTAATCTGGCCCGGTCATGCTGCTCACCCGCACGTAACCGTCCATGCCCTGGACCACGATCTCCGGGTTCGCCCCGGAAATCATGACGTTGACGAACCGGGGCGCCTCGACCTCGAGGTCGACCGACTCTCCGGGAGTGTTGCCGAAAAACGAGTACAGGAAGATCTTGTCGCCCGCCTTCTGCGCAGCGACATGGACGTGTTCGGTGCCGCCCGAGGCGAGCGTACGCCCGGGTGCTGACCTCAACCTGGCCGCCCGTGGAGGCCCGGACGTGCACGCGGCCGTAGTCGTTCTGAATGACCAGCGTATCGCCGGGCTGCGCCGGAAACGATTTCGTCTCGGCGAGCGCGCCGCCCCGCCAGTACCGGCCAGTAGTGCCGCAAGGATCGCCACACGCAGTTTCACGGTTCGCCTCTCGGATAAGATGCACACCGTCCCCCTGGCAGTTCAATATGGAGTGCGGCGCCTAGGTGCCGCTGTCGCGGTTGGCTGGACCGGTAGGTGTGAGCCCAAGGTCGGCGCCTAGCCACCGACCCCAAAGCGGCGTCGAGCCGCCGCACTCCAGAGTAGCCTGAACTTTATACGCATTTTCGCGGAAGGCACACACCCAAAGGTCCGGCGGCCCTCCTCCCGCCGTACTCCAAGGTGCTAGAATTTGCCCATGAAATGCCATCGAGGCGCTGCCGTTTGTCGCGTTGGTTCTCGTTTCCGCCCGCCGCCCTCTTCGCGGCGCAAGTCCCTCCGTTCGGACCTCTGGACCCCCACCGTCCTCGCCCAGATCCGGGACCGCGGCCACCCTCGACGTTCTCCATCTCCCAGCACCTGGGCTACGCCGACATTTTCTTCACCTCGAACCCGTCCGCCGACTGGTTCGACGCCGCGCCCCCCTATGCCGAGCACCAGGGCGGGAAGATCCGGATCCACGCCATCCTCGCGTCCCCGCTGGTCGGCGGCCCGTACCCGGCCATCGTCATCGGCCACGGTCACCACGGCCACGCGGACGGGAACCTGGCGCTGCTCGTGGCCAGCCTCGGCTACGTCGCGCTCGCCATCGACGGGCCCGAGGCCGGGCAGTCGACCGGCGGACCCGAGGACGAAAACCAGGCCTGGATCTCCGTCGACAAGGGCCCGCAGTACAGCTACCTCTACCACTATGCCTACGCGGGCATGCGCGCCCTGACGCTGCTCGAACGGCTGGCCTCCT
Source organism: uncultured Acidobacteriota bacterium (assembly GCA_963773605.1). Lineage (GTDB taxonomy): Bacteria > Acidobacteriota > UBA6911 > UBA6911 > UBA6911 > CAVZBT01. The sequence continues at coordinate 203,002 of CAVZBT010000006.1, read as the reverse complement.
ATACCGGCGAACCCCTACCGCATCGACACGAGCAAGTTCGCCGTGCTGGGCGCCTCGATGGGCGGAATCCTCGCCACCTACATGAACGGCGTGGACGACCGGCTGAAGTCGGCCGTGATCATCGCGGCTGCCGGGAACTGGCAGCACACGCTGCGTTACCCGAATTCCTGGCTTTACCACGGCATTTACGCCTGGACCCGCGATCTGCCGTACAACGGCAGCGACCCGTCTGAACTCCGTCGAGAACGTCGACACCGACCCGACCGTCGTCGACTTCGTGAACTACTTCGACCCGATCCGCTACGCCCCGCGCCAGCACGCGCCGGCCCTGACGGTCATCGGCACCCACGACGAATACTTCCCGATGCCGACCGCCAACCTCACGCAGCTGGCCATGGAAACGGCCGGCAGCCAGGCCAACTTCCAGAAGCGCATCTGGCTCCTGCCCAACGCGCCGCACCAGTTCGACGCGTCCGCCGACCTGCTCAGCCTGGTCGCCGGAATCCGGCAGTGGCTGGACTTCTCTTTCGGGAAACGGAGCAAGCCGCTGGCGACGCCCACGATCGCGCAATCGGGCCTCCGCTTCGAGATTTCGTTCGCGGAGCCCTCGTCCCGGCTCGACGGGGCGATCGTTTCGCTGTTTGCCGCCAACCGCATCGACACGACCGTCAGCCCGATCCAGGATTTCAAGGAATACGAGTCGCGCGCCTCGACGGGGACACATTCGTCGTGGAGATCCCCGAAGGTGAGCGCACGGCCTCGGGCTCGGCGCTGACCGCGGACAACGTGATCTACTACGCGACGGCGGTGGACGCCGACGGGCTCCCCGTGTCGTCGCTCATGTACAAGGGGGGGCTGCCCATAGACCTCTCGACCGATTTCGCCCCCGTGATCCGGCCCTACCCGGACGACGGCCCGGTCGCGCCCGTGCCTCCGCCGGCGAGTTACGCCTCCGAGCGGATCACGAGCTCCTCGCCGGTCCCGGGCGGCGCCGCCTACCAGGGGATGGCGCTGACCAACGCGACCGACCAGCCGATGACGGTGAAGCTGCAGGCCTATACCGCCGATGGGCGCATCGCGGCCGCGGAAGGGCTGGTCAACCCGGCGTTCCTGCGGATTCCGCCGCGCCAGCAGAAGATATTCCTGGCCGAGGAGTGGCTCGGGGAAGGGGCGCGCCACCTCGACGGCAGCTTCCGCGCATTCTGGAGCGACGCGCAGGCGACCTCCCTCTCGTTCCGCGGCAACGTCTCCCCGTCGCAGCTCGACGAGATCGGTCCCCTGGGCGCGGCCGCCGGCCCGCTCTGGCTGCCGCTCGCACGGGAACAGGAGCCGGGCGCCGTGCGGCGCCTGCGCCTTTTCGGCGGCGACCCGCCGCCGACGTGCAGGTCGTGTTCCGAGACAAGAACGGGGCGCCGCTTTCGCCCCGGTGGGACGTCCGGGTGCCGGCGGCAGGCGCCCGCCGAACTCCCCCTGAACGCCGCCGCCGACATCGCGGAAATCCGCGCGCGCGTTCCCGTATCGGCGCGCCTGGAGGTCACCCCCGCGCATGACCCGTGGAGCATCGACGCCGCGCCGGCCCCCGCGGGGGCCCGCTATGTCCAGCCTCACGTCGAACTGAACGGGCTCTTCACGACACGCGTCCTCGTGGTCAACACATCGGCGTCCCCGCGACGGTGACCCTGAGGCTGCGGAACCGCGCCGGCCAGAGCCTCGCCCCCGACGTCGTCAGGGCTCGTGCCGGGTAACTCCGCCGCGAGTGAAACCGCGGAGACGCTCTTCGGCGTCGACCCCTCGGCGCCCGCGGCCTCGGGCTGGATCGAGGCGGAAACGGGGAGCGGCCTGTTGATTTCGGCGCTGGCGGCGGACCGGCGCAGCGGTGCCGCGGCTGCGTCGGCATTCCAGGCGGCCGCGGCGGGATCCTGGTCGATGCCATATTTCGTGGAGAATGCGGGATACTACACGGGGCTTGCCCTCGCCAACCCGGCGACACGACCGCGTCGGTGATGATCACCGCATACGACCCGTCCGGCGCGGTTCTGGGAACTGCAACTACGGAGCTGGAACCCCATGCAAGCGCGACCCAGCTGGTTGCGGAGTGGATCCGGGGATTGGCGGCGGAGGCGACGGGACAGATCGTGATCACGGCATCCGCGCCTGTCGCGCTGCTGGCATATTTCGGCACCGACGACGGCGCCTCCCTCGCCGCCATCCCATTCACACCCCGATAATCTCTGGAGTGCGGTGCCTCGGCACCGTTGTCTGGGTTTCGCTGCACCGGTAGACAGCTGCGCGAGGGCGGCGCCCAGGCGCCGACCACAAAGCGGCGTCGCGCCGCCGCACTCCAGATTCCGGAGGCTCGTCCGCGTGGTTTTCCTGATTACCCCCGGTTGTAGCTCATTGGGGGCGGGGTCGAGCCGCCCCCGCCCACTTCTTCAGCTCATCCGGATTCAATGTCGTGAAATCCGCGACGATGCGGGCGACCTGGTGCGCGCTCAATTCTTCCGGGGAATGCGTGGTCGCGAGCGCGATGCAGAGGCACCCGGCGCGACGCGCCCCCTCGATGCCGGCCGCCGAGTCTTCGAACACGACGCAGCGGTCGGGCGGCAGCCCGAGGCGCCGCGCCGCGAGGAGGAAAATCTCCGGGTCCGGTTTGCTCCGGGTGACGTCGGCGCCGGTGACGACGGCCGCAAAGAAACTTCGAATGGCCAACTTGTCCAGCACGAAGTCCACATTCGCGGGCGGGCCGCTGCTGGCGACGGCGCAACGAATCGCCGCACCGCGCAACCCCTGCAGAAAATCGCCCAGGCCCGCCACCGGCTGCAATTCCAAGGCAATCCCGTCGCGGTAGATCTGCTCCTTCCGTTCTGTCAGCCGCGGGATGTCCTCTTCACGCAGCCCGGGGCCCAACAGCCGGCCGATCATCTCCCTGTTGCGCTGCCCAAACACGGCCCGGATCTCGTCTTCCGTCAGGGAACGGCCCAGCTCTCTGCCGAGCTGTTGCCACGCCCGCACGTGGTAGGCGAGGTTGTCGACAAGAACCCCGTCCATGTCGAAAATAGCCCCTTCGATCATCAGCTTCTCCCTGGCAAAGCCACGGATTTAATCACAGAACCCCACCCTCCTGTGCTTAAATCTCCCGCGATCTCCGCGCACTTTGCGGCTGTGCGGTGCGCCTTTGATTTTGGAGCGGGGGACCTTGATATGCGGCCGATACTGGAGTTCCTGAGCACGACCATGGTGGAGAGGATTGTGGCCGAGGCGCTTTCGGTCCTGTTTCGCACGGGGGTTTTCGTCGAGCACGCGGAGGCGCGCGCGCTCCTGGCCGGCCACGGCGCGCGCGTCAGCCCCGAGGGGCGCGCGTTCCTTCCCGAAGAGCTGGTGTGGCGCTGCGTCCGTTCGGCGCCCCGCGGCGTCGACATCTTCGATCGCGACGGGCGACCCGCGCTGCGGCTGGCGGGCCTCGAAGTTCACTTCGATCCCGGTTCGGCGGCGCTCAAAATCCTCGACCCGCAATCGGGCGACGCGCGCGCTCCGATAACCGCGGACCTCGTCGCCTTCGCCCGGCTCACCGATGCCCTCCCGCATTTTGCCGCCCAAAGCACTGGGATCGTCCCCTCCGACGTCCCCCGGGAGATCGCCGACCGGTACCGCCTCTACCTCGCGCTGCAGCATTCCCGCAAACCGATCGTGACCGGGACGTTCACCGTCGAGGGTTTTGCGGTGATGAAGAACATGCTCGCCGCGGTCGCCGGATCGGAAGAAAACCTGAGGCAGCGGCCGCTGGCCATTTTCGATGCCTGCGCCTCGCAGCCGCTGAAATGGAGCATCCTGACTACCGGGACGCTCCTGGAGTGCGCGCGCTCGGGCATTCCGGCCGAACTCATCTCGGTGCCTTTGCTGGGGGCGACTGCCCCGGTCACCCTCGCGGGCGGCCTTGTCCAGCACACGGCCGAAAACCTGAGCGGCCTCGTGATCCACCAGCTGGCGGCGCCGGGAAGCCCCGTCGTCTACGGCGGCTCCGCCGCCGCACTCGATATGCGCCACGGCACGATCGCGATGGGGGCGGTCGAAACCATGATGCTCGCCGCGGGCTACGCGCAGATCGGCCGCTACCTGGGGCTGCCGACCCACGGGTACGTCGGGCTGAGCGACGCCAAGGTGATCGATGCGCAGGCGGGTTTCGAGACGGGGATGGGAGCCGCCGTGGCGGCCCTGGCCGGCATCAATGTGGTTTCGGGGGCCGGGATGCTCGAATTCGAGAACTGCCAGAGCCTGGAGAAACTCGTCGTCGACAACGAGATCTGCGGCATGGCCAAACGGCTCGTCGCCGGTATCGAGCCACGCTCCGACCCGCTCGCCGAGGACCTCGTTTCGGGCGACCTCTCCGACGGGGAGCACTTCCTGACGTCGGCCGCGACCGTGCGGTGGCTGCGCCAGGAAGTGACCTTCCCCGGCGCCGTCATCGACCGGCGCTCCCGCGAAGTCTGGGAACGGGCGGGGCGAAACGACGCGCGCTCAAACGCCCGCCGGCTGGTTTCGGAAATCCTGGGCAAGCCGGAGACGGCGCCGCTCCCCGAGGAGACCCGACAGGCCCTAACCGGGATCATGCTGACGGACGCGCGCAGCCACGGCCTCGACTGCCTGCCGCAGCCGCAGTAGCAAGGCCGATCTCAATAGCCCGGCAGTTCGCGGATCCGGATGTTCCGGAACCAGACCGAGGAACTGTGGTCCTGCAGGTCGATGTAACCGCGCCTGTTCCGCCCGAAGCCTTCCATCCCCTTGAATTTGCTGACGGCGATCGCGTCGCTCAACTGCTTGCTCCCGCGTTCGAATGCCAGCACCTTGACGTCGTTGATCCAGTGCTCGATGTGGTTGCCCTGGACCACGATTCGCGCTTTGTTGAATTCACCCGCCGGGCGGGTCGAGGACTTGTCGGGGGCAAGGATGTCGTAGAGCGCGCCGGTGATGCGCTGGCTCCCCTTGAGCGCGTCCGCGTTGCGCTTGTCGTCGATCAGCTGCATTTCGAAGCCCATCGGAGCGTCCGCCCATTGTTCAGGCTTGAGGGCCGCAATCCGTTTTTCATAATCGCGGGGCTTTTCGCTCCGATACTCCTCGATCTGGAACTCCATGTAGGCGCGCTCCCAGGACGCGGGACGGTCTTCGCGCACCAGGTACTTAATGCCGCTGTTGCCGCCCGGCGAAATGCGCCACTCCAGCTCGAACTCGAAGTTTTCGTATTGGTCCAGGGTGACGAGATCGCCGCAATCTTCTTTCCTGGCGCCCTGGAGGCGTTTGAGGCTGCCGTCTTCGACCACCCAGCAGCGCGAGGGAAACCCGGTCTTGCGGAAGCCTCGCCAGCCGGCAGTCGTCTTGCCGTCGAAAAGCGATTTCCATTCTCCCGCCTCCGCGATCCCGGCGCCCAGCAAGACAACCGCGAGAAATGCGCAGATTTTTTTCATGCCCCCGATCTTATACCATTTTCGTAGGCCTATCGGAATCTGGAGTGCGGCGGCTCGACGCCGACCTTGGGAGCTGCCTGCCGATCCAGCCAAACCCAGACAGCGGTGCCCAGGCACCGCACTCCATACTTTGGAGTGCGGCGGCTCGACGCCGCTTTGGGGTCGGCGCCTAGGCGCCGACCTTGGGAGCTGCCTGCCGATCCGGCCAAACCCAGACAGCGGTGCCCAGGCACCGCACTCCATATTTTGGAGTGCGGCGGCTCGACGCCGACCTTGCGGAGCTGCCTGCCGATCCAGCCAAACCCAGACAGCGGTGCCCAGGCACCGCACTCCAGACAACAGCCTAGATCGGCCGCCTCCCCTGGATCACGCGAATCAGGACCGCGACGATCGCGATCACCAGCAGGATGTGGATAAAGCCGCCGAGGGTGTACGACGTGACCAGCCCGAGCAGCCACATGATCAGCAGGATAACCGCTATTGTCCAAAGCATGGTACCTCCTCTTTGCGTTCGTGGATTGTTCAACGATTCCGAGTCAGCGGGCCCGTGCCCGGACTCAGGTACCCCTTCCGTGTCCGCACCGTCACACCCGGCCGTGCGGGGTTAATCTTGACCTCGATCTTCCGGAACTCCGATTGCGGCGACGGGGGCGGGGGAACGTATCCGAGAACGTACTGGTCCTGGATTTCCCTGGCGATCCGGGCGAAGAAGCCGGACAACGGCTGGCCGGCCTCCGGGAAGAACGCGGCACCGCCGGAAACGTCCGACATCTGCCGAAGCACCCACACTGGATTGTAATTCACTTCCAACGCCGGTTCTTTGTAGTACCGGGAACCGGTCATGAACTGCGCCCGTTCCGGCCCGAGATACTCGCCCACGGCGAAGACCACGACGTCCGACGCCTCCACCAGCCGCTCGACGTCGCTGAACTTGCGGCGGCTGTCGGCATCGATCCCGTCGCTGAAGACGACGACGAAACGGCGCGGGTAGCGGGCGCTGCGCATCAGCGCGACACCCTCGGCGAGGGCGTCGTACAGCGCGGTGCCCCCGCGGGCAGAAAGCCTGTCGATCGCCGCCCGCACTCCGGAGCGCTCCTGGGTGAGCGGCTGCAGCAATTCGATACGGTCGTCGAAGGCGACGAGCGCCAACTCGTCGGCGGGGCGGCTCTGCTCGACAAACTCGAGCGCCGCGCGTTTCGCCTCGCGGATCTGCGGGCCTTCCATGCTGCTACTCGTGTCGAGCAGCACGACAAAGCTGGCTGGAGTGTTTTCCTCGGAGAAGTGGGCGATCTCCTGCGGCGCCCCCTGCTCGAATACCGAAAAATCGCTCTTGGTCAGGCCCCGCACGGGCGCCCCGGACGCGTCCTTCACCGACACGTTGAGCGTAACCAACCCGACTGCGACCTTGAACGTCGGCGCCGCTTCGGCTTCCGCGGCGGGCGGCGGCACGTTCCCTGCCGGAGAACTTCGTGCCGCCGCTGCGCCGGTAGCAGTCAACTGGACTGCCAGCTCGTTGCGGCCGGGGACAATCCTGTCGAGGGTTCGCGTAGTGTAGCCGAACCGGGCGACGACGACGCGGTACCGGTGCCCCGGATGCAGCCCCTCGGCCTGAAAACGGCCGGCGGCGTCCGTCTCGCGCACCAGCATCGCCGCCGTCGATTCATCGATGACGCCGACACGGGCCGACCCGATCGGCGTCCCGTCGGCCGAGGTTACTCTCCCCGCAATACGCCCCTGCTGTGGCAGGTTCTGGGCCGCGACGGTCCACCCCAGGAGGAGAAGCGTCGCCGCCGCGAAGGCTGCCATCCGGGGGACGCGTACTCCAGGAGTGGGCCGCATAGCTCCTCCGCCGCACTCAGCGGGTCAACGTGGTCTGCTGCACGTTCTCGATCACAATCTCCACGCGCCGGTTGCGCTGCCGGCCCGCGGCCGTGCTGTTGGATGCGACCGGCTGGGTCTTGCCGAACCCCCCGGACGTCATGAGGCTCGGGGCAAGGCCAGCCTCGGCCAGGTAATCCCGGACGGACTCGGCGCGGCGTTCGGAGAGCTTCTGGTTGTATTCCTCGCTCCCGACGCTGTCGGTGTGCCCTTCGAGCTTGAGGTTGTAGCCCTGGGCCACCAGCAGGATCCCGGCAATCTTGCTCAGGACCTCGCGCCCGTGTGTCCGCAGGGTCGACTTGTTGAAATCGAACAGGATGTCCGGAATGTTCACGATCAGGCCGCGCGCGGTTTCCCGCGTCTCCGCTACTTTGCTGAGCGCCTCCTGCATCTGGGCCCGGGCCCGCTCCTGCTCCTGTCGGGCGCGTTCGGCCTCCTGCCGCGCGCGTTCGGCTTCCTGCTCAGCCTCGGACTTGGCGGTGGCGAGCTGCTGCGCCTGGAGCTGCGCCTGCCCGGCGCGTTCCTCGGCGTCGCGCCTCAGCCGCGCCTCCTCTGCCGCCTTCGCGGCCTCCTCCGCGGCCAGCTTCTGCGCCGCGGAGCGGGCGTCCTGCTCGATCTTCAGCTGCAGTTCACGCTGCTCCGCTTCGAGGCGGGCGCGTTCGGCGTCGGACTGAGCGGCCTTGATCGACTCCGACAGGCGGTGGGTTTCCTCGACATGCTCGCGCCGCTCGGCATCGAGCGCCGCCTGGAACGCGCGTTCTTCGGCCTCGGTCTGCGCTTCTACCGCCTGTCGCACGACGTCGTGGCCCAGCAGCATGACCTGCCGCTTGTCGGTGTCGTGCCCGGCGGCCGCCCGGGCCTTGTCGAGGGCTTCGCGCGCCTTGGCCAGTTCCGCCGGGGCGAACTGCTCCGCCCGGGCGCGGACGGCGAGATCAACCGCCGTTTCGGCCTGCGCGAGGTCGGACCGGGTCTCGCCTTTGGCTTCGTCCACTACCGACAGAGTCTCGCGGTCAAACCTGTATAGGCCGTCGGCCCCTTTGTACTTGATCTGCGACATGCCGAGCAGTCCGCCCGTGATGTTGTTCGCGGGCCTGGTGTTTTCGAGCACGACGAACCGGCTCGGGGAGGTGACCAGGAAATGCGGCTCCGCGGTGACGAACATGCCGAAGGTCGTCAGGGGAGTCGAGACATTCAGCTTGCTCCGGTTGCCCTGGAGGATGAACTCTCCGGCGTTTTTGGCAATCCCTTCGGGCGATACGGTCCACAGGACGAAGGCGTTGAAGTCGCCCCCGAAGAGAGACGCGGGCTTCATCTCGTCGAGCTCGATCTCGATCTCGGTCATGCCGCGCCGGCGCTCCACCTTCGCCTCGCCGCTGGCACGCGGCAGGCGCTGGGTACCCCGCAACTTGACGCCGATGGTGGTGCCCTCGGGGTAAGTCAGGGCGAGGCTTTCCCGCGTCGCGGTGACTTCGCGCACAGCCTGCACGGGCTCGGTCGTGGTCTGACCGGCGGAAAGCGGAATCTGCCCCAGTAGGACAACAAAGACGAAGGAAATTTCTAATCTGAATCGCGACATGGATCCTCCTGCACGGATCCCTGCCGCAATCCCCGTACCAGCGAACCAGGCGCAGCTGGAAAGAGCAAATGCAACAATGGATTACAAACCCCGCCCGAGCCCGTCACCCGCCGCCCGCCCGATCGTGGTCAGGGAATTTTTCCTCTCTGGAGTGCGGCGGCTCGACGCCGCTTTGGGGTCGGCGCCTAGGTGCCGACCTTGGGCTCACACCCGCCGGCCTAGCGCAACCGCGACAGCGGTGCCAAGGCACCGCACTCCGGAACCCGGGTAGTTATCGATCGGATCGCAATTTGGAGTGCGGCGCCCAAGCGCCGCCCTTGGGCACACGCCTGCCGATCCAGTGCAACCGGCGAAAGCGGCGTCGAGCCGCCGCACTCCAGATCAGTTTACGACTACCGGGACGCGGCGGTAGATGTTGGCGTCGGTGATGCTGTCGCGCAGGTGCACCTGCAGGGTGTAGGCGCCCTTCTTGAGACCGCGCAGGGGCAGGGAAATGGCGACCGTCGCCACCCCGGGGTTCCCCTTGGTCCACTCCTGCACCCGGAGCGGCTGCGATTCGCGCACCCTCGTCTTGTTGTCCAGGAACAGGAGGTAGGCTTCGAGCGCCGGCTTGCGCGTCTGCGGGTCTTCGGCGGCGCCGTACACCTGAAAATACGTGTAGAGCGTCTGTCCACCGGCGAAGATGTTGCCCATGTTGGGGACCAGCCGCCGGCCGTCGATCACCATGGGGTCCCGGTCCAGCCCGGGTCCCTCGAAGCGTCCGGCCGGACCCTCGTGTTGGACCCCCCGGATCTCTTCGGCCGCGCCGACCAGACGGTTGCCCAGGACCACGGAGCTGGTCTGGAGCGTCTTGCCGTCGAGCAGCGGAACCGTGAGCCCCTGCTCGAAGCTGCCGAGGCGTCCGGTGGCATTGTCGCGCACGATGAATTTCAGCTTGTATTCCCCGGGGCGCAGCTGGAATCCGGTGTTGTACAGGATCTGGCCCGTCTGGATTTTTTCCGCCTTCGGAATCGGCAGCCGCACCTGGACGGTGTCGCGCGCCACCGCCGCGACGCGCCCGGTGCTTTCCCTGATGCGGGCCAGGAATTCAAAATGCGCTTCGCGCCGGTCGTTCTTCTCCTCGAACCGGATCCCGTCGCCGGCGACCTGAAGCGACACGGGGACGGTTGTCGTCCGGGCGTCTTCCCGGAACGAGGCCGCCTGAAGAATGAAAGGGACGTCCGAGAACGGCCGGTCGAGTTCGAGCGCCTCCTCCAGCTGGCGGTCGCGCTCGGTCCGGGTGAGTTTGCTGAATTGTTTCGCGGCGAAGTAGCCGGGCCGGTGGGCGATCTTCAAGTCGGGTCGGCTCACCTCCACCCGGATTCTCCGAAACTTGCCGTCCTCGACGGCGTTGGAGGAGTAGTAACCGAGCACGTAGTACGTCCGGGTGTCGTCGAGGACTTTGTCGAACACCGGGGCGAGGTCGTTCGAGTCCTGGAACGACGTGCCGCCGGTGTCGTGGGCGAGCGTGGTCAGGGTCTCCTGCGATGCGGATAGGGCGTCGAACTGCCCCGTCACGCCGCTCCCCGAGAATAACCCCCGCGCGCCCCCGCCTCGCTCTGAAGCGGCGCCCCCGGGCGGCAAGGCGGCCAGCCCGCCGCTGTCGACCGTGTAGATGCTCAGGTTGGCCTGGTTGGCGGCGTCGATCGCGGCGCGGATTTGCGACTGGTTTTCCGACCCGGTGGTCTGCACGGTACCCGAAAAGTAAATCAGCGACTTGCGCTCCGGGTATTCGCCGTACTCCCGGGCCAGCGCCGTCAGGGCCGCGAGCCTCCGGTCCGTATTGAAAAGGTTGAACTGCACGTCGTCCGGGACAAACACCTCGTCGGAGGCGGCCGAGTCATCGTCCGACTGGCTGTCGGCGGCGGTCGTGTCGGCAGCCATGGGGTTCAATTGCTTCAGTTTTTCGGCCAGGACGCCCCGGTCGTTGGTCAGGTCCTGCACGACCTGGAGCAGTGCTGCTGTAGGTGGCGACGGCGATCAGGTCGTGCGGGCCGCTGCGGCGCGCGACGTACGCCTCCGCGGTCGTGACGGACCTCGCCAGGTCCTCCTCGCCGAGCGAGGAGAGATCGAAGAAGAGGATCAGGAGCCGTTTGTCGGCCAGCACCTGGCCGCGGCGCTCTGCCCGGGGCAGGGTCCCCAGATTGATCGCCGCCGGCGCCGCCTGCGCGCCCGGCTGGACAGGTTCGGCCGCGGCGGGCTGGGCGGGAATGTCCTCGAGCGAGAACGTGACGATCTCCTCGCGGCGGTTGTTTTCAAAGATCCGGAAATCCTCCCGTTTGAGGTCGGGGACGAGTTGGCCCTTTTTGTCGCGCACGGTGACGTCGACCACCACGAGGTCGGAGCGCACCCGGAATGTGGTCGGCCGCCTCTGTTCGGGCGTCGCGCCAGTGGGCGGCGCCGCTTCCTGCCGCGCCAGGACGACGGCCCCGGCCAGCGACATCAGCCAGAGGGCGAAGGCCGGCAGCCTGCGGCGTTTGTGTGGCGGCCTCGTGCCTGTCGTTTCTGGATGCATCTCCGTCCTGTGTCAGAAATTGAGCCGCAGCCCGATTTCCATCTGCCGCATGGCGCTGACACCGGTGACCCTGCCGAAGTTGAGCGCGTTGACGACGGTCCCGACGCCCGCGTAGTTCGGGTGGTTCAGGGCGTTGGTCACCTGCCAGCGGAACTCCAGCCTCCTGGTTCCCTCGTTGAGGCGGAAGTTCTTGCGCAACGAAAGATTCAGCAGGTTCGACCCCGGCCCGATAATCGTGAACCGGCCCGCGTTGCCGAACGTCCCCGCGGCCGGTATCGCGAAGGCCAGGGTGTTGAAGAAAACCGAGGTGTTGCGCTCGTCGCGGGAGAGAGCAGGAGAAACACCCGTGCTGTCGGGACGCTCCGATGAAAAGGAGCCGGTGCCGCTGTTGTTGCTCACGTTCCCCAGAATTCTCGCCGTCAGCGGCTGCCCGCTGTTCAACTGGTAGGTGCCGCTGATTTCCCATCCGGAAACGAAATTCTGAACGCTCGCGGACGCTCCCGACAGGAATCTCCGGTTCAGGCCTATGGGAAGCGCGTAATTGAAGCTCGATTGAAACCGGTGCCGCTGGTCGAAACTGCTCAGCGAGCGCTCCGCATACAGGTTCGCGTCGTTCTGTGCGACGAGCATAGACGCTCCGCCGATCCCGGACGCGTTGTCGATGCTCTTGGACAGCGTGTAGGAGTTTTCGATCCGAAAGCCGTTGGCCAGCCTGCGGGCGACGCGCAGCCGCAAGCTGTGCAGCACCGAATTCGCCCCAGACTGCTGGTAGAGGAAGTACCCGGCGTTGCCGATGGCCAGCGAGCCCTCGGTCGCGCCCGGCGACACGCCTGAAGGCGCGCGGTTGGGTGCGCGCAGCAGATCGAGCCTCGTCCCCTTCGAGCCGAGGTAGCCCGCCTCGACGACATAGACCTTCAGCAGCGGCATCTGCACGTTCAGGTTCCACTGCTGGACGTAGCCGATCCGGTAATGGGGGTCGATGGCGTACGAGTTTCGAATCGTGACCGACGGATCGGCCGGGAACCCGGCCTGCAGAGTCAGCGGATCCGCGAGGGTCGTTAGCAGGGTCTGGGTCACCGCAAACGGGGGCTGCCCGACGAGCTGTCCCGCGATGTACGGGTAGACCGACGGGTTGTAGAGGATGCCGTAGCCGGCCCGGACCACCATCCTCGAACCTGGAGTCGGTTTCCACGCGACGCCGATCCGCGGCGCGAAGTTGTTTTTGTCGGAAAAGAGCAGCGAGCGCGGGAAAGCGCCGGTGTAGGGCCCGCTCCGGCCGGGAAAGACCTGCGCGACCTGCTGGAACCCGGGACCCGCGTCCAGGCTGACCATGTGGTCGTACTTCTCGTAAAGCGGCTGGATGTATTCGTACCGCAGCCCGATGTTGAGGGTCAGGTTCGGCCGCGCGCGCCAGTTGTCCTGCACGAAGAAGTTCACGGACTTGTTGCCCAGGTAGTTGTCGCTGCTGCCATAGCGCCGTGACGTGCCGTAGGGGAGCCCGAGCAGGAAATCGGCAAAGTCGTACCCGGTCGCGGCGACGGGCTTACCGCCGGCCGTGAAAGCGCTGGTGGCGAAGCCGGTGAACTCGAAAGTCCCGCGCGCGTTCGGGTCGGTGTTGTTGTTGCGCTGATTCCAGCTGAGGTCCCCCCCGGTCCGGAGGCTGTGCTTTGTCCCCAGCTTCGACACCCCGGCGCCCAGGGTAATCGTCTGGGTGCGCAGGAGCGCCGGGTTGCCCACCTGCAAGTCGCCGTAGTTTGTGAACATGAGCGTCGGAATGCCGAAGTTCACCGGTTCGCGCGACACGCCGGAGATCCCGAGCGCCCCCTCGACGTCGTTCGTGTAAGAAAACGGATTCGTGCTCGTTGTGCGGACGCGGTTGAGCGAGACCCTGTAATTCAGGATGAGGCGCGGCTGGAACCGGTGGACACCGCCTATGCCGAGGTTCTGGGCGCGGTTGTTCCGGTCGGTGTCGAGCTCCGGGAAGATCTGGCTCGTCAGAGCGTCGCCGCGCCGGAAGCTGTAGTTCACGAATGCGTTGTCCTTCGCCGACAGGCGGGTGTTGATGCGTCCCGAAAACGAGTCGGACCGGTTGACGAGCCCGCGCTGCATCGTGAAGTTCTGGACGGAGCCGGGCAGGTTCGGCAGCGGGATGTACTGCAGCAGGGCGACAGCGGCCGGGTTGAGGCGCGACGCCGGGATCCGGCCCCCCGGGAACTCCGAACCCGACTCCGGGTCGTAGAGGGCGATGCCGTGGCCGGCCAGAGGCCCGGCGCTCAAAGAGGTCTGGGAAAAGTCGCCCGCCCGCTCGAGTTCGGTCGGCACCGTGGTGAGGACGTCGAACGGGTTGCGGTTGCGGCTCCCCTCGTAGCTGAAGAACCACATCCCGGGCTGCTGCATCCGGCGCGACGAGCCCTGGGCACTGCCGCCCCAGGGCAAAACACCGCCGACGGAGAGCCCGAAGTTGTTCTGAATCTGGAGGGGCTTCGACACCTCAGCCCCGGTCAGGGAGTAGCTCTTTGCGTTCAGGGCGGAATTCCTGTAGTTGCTGAACGCGCTCACGTTCAGTCTGGGCTGCCGTTGTCTGGCGCGGCCGCCCATCGCGCCGAAACCGCGCCCGCCCCCCATCGGTCCTCCCATCGGCGGGCCGCCGCCCATCCCGGGGCCGCCCCGGGTCCGCCGGGGCCAGGCCCGCCCAAGCCTCCTTCGCCCCGCTCGCCCGGACCGAAGCGCCCGGCCTGATCGAAACCGCCGAACCCCATCCGCTGGCCCATGTCGGCCATGCGCGCCCGGAAGGCCGGGTCGTTCCAGTCGCCCGAGTCGAGGCTGGCGCTCGCGTTTCCCGTAATGACCAGCAGGTCCGAGCCGTCGTCCTGCTGCGCCGGGGTGGCGGCATCCGCGGTCAGGGCCGCGCCGGTCGAGGCCGACGCGGCATCCGTGGCGGACATCTCGATTTGCGCGAATGCGGGTCGTGAGCCTTGTCCCGTGCGGGGCCGCGGGAATGCGCCGGGAGACGGCTGCGCGCCCGCGACGGGGCGCGGGGACGAGACCCGCACGAGGGTTAGCGCGAGGCGGGTTGCCCCGTCGGCAGCGGGGTCGACCTGCAGGGCGACTTTCTGGAATCCGGCCATTTCGATCGATAGCGTACAGGAGCCGGACGGGGCCTCCGCGAACGCGAAGGTCCCATCCAACTCCGTCACGGTGTCGAACGAGGGGCCGCCCGCAGCCGCCGTGAGACGGACGGCGGCGGCCGGAACGGGTGCCCCCTTCGCGTCGACGACCTTCCCGGCGACGCTTCCGTTGAGCGCCATGACCAATCCCAGCACCCAGACTCCCATGCACACCTGCCACAATCTAATACGCGCCACCACGTGTTGTGTTTCCGCGCGGGGCGGGCCACTGCTACAATGGCCGCCGAATCTCTTCGGCGAAGGAGGTGCGTGTGGATCGTCGGTCGTTCCTGACACTTTCCGGCGTGGGGTTGGCCTCTGCCAGGCTTGCCGGCGCCTTGCCGCAGGCAGCGGGCGGAGGATTGCTGCTGTCGCTGACGTGGGGGATGATGGGTAAGCGTCCCGTCCCCGAGGCGATGGCCCTGCTGGAGAAATACCGCTACAACGGCTACGAAATGTTCGATTGGCGCAACCCCGCACTTCTCGACGAGTTCGTCGCCGAAAAACCGAAGCACCGGCTCGATTGCGCCTGCCTGATCGCCAACAAGGGCGTGACGGCCCCGGGGTGCGGGCTCGTGAACCCTCGGGAACGCGACGGCTTCCTCGAGCAGATGCGGCTCGCGCTCGATGCGGCACGCAAGGCGGGTGCGAGGCGGCTGGTCGTCCTCACGGGGAACGAGCTGGGCGGGCTGACCCGCGCGGAGCAGATGTCGAGCGCGGTGGCGGGGTTGCGCGCGATCGCTCCCGTGCTGGAAAAGAACGGCATCACTGCGATCGTCGAGGTGCTCAACACCTTTGTCGATCACGCCGGCTACTTTCTCTATTTCATCCGCGACGGCGCGGAAATGGTCGATCGGGTCGGAAGCCCGAACGTGAAGCTGTTGTTCGACCTCTACCACACGCAGATCATGGAGGGGAACCTGATCGACAACCTCCGTACCTACATCGCCCACACCGGCCATTTCCACGTGGCCGACGTTCCGGGGCGCAACGAACCGGGGACCGGGGAGATCAATTACCGGAACGTCTTCCGCGCGATTTACGATCTGGGGGACCGCTACCAGGGTTATGTGTCGCTGGAGTGCCGCCCGAAAGCGCCGTTGGAAGAGGTCCTCCCCGCCCTCCGCAAACTCGCCGATTTCGGTGCGTGAGGAGACCAAGGGGGCGGGGTCGGCCCGCCCCCGCCCTGAGTGAAGTACAACCGCAGGGCCATCGAGAAATCCACGGGTTGGGCGAGATCGCGGGCCGCGGCGAGCCGACGCGGCCCACTGAGCCGACGCGGCCCACACCGACAAGCTACACTCTAGAGTTCGGGCGCAAGATCTTCCGGAAGAGGGAAGATGTGATCAAGGTTGCGGCGCGATCCGCACCGACCCAGCAGAGCGGGGATTGAACCTCCCCGATTTCCGTGCCGTCCACTTCGACCATGTGCGCCACGATCCTTCTGTGGGTAATGGCGTGGTTTACCTGCGCCCGGCTTCGAAGCCGTATCCTCGTGTGGAACAGTTCCCGGGCGAAGCGCCGCGCGGCGCGGCCCGGATCCGACGATCCCTTCACGCCGCGGGACGGCAACCCCCAGACGCCCGGCACAAATGATTCCGCCGGTTGTCGGCAGAGCAGCACCTGCCCCGGGCGCGACGCCAGCAGCACCACCAGCACGACCTCCTCCGGCTTGCGTTTCCGGCGTGGCGCGGGAATGCGGTCCTGGATGCCCTCGCGGCGGGCCGTACACAGCGACCGCACCGGGCACTCGGGGCACTTCGGCCGCCGCGGGACGCAAACCAGCGCCCCCAGCTCCATGAGAGCCTGGTTGAAATCGGCAGGGCGTCCCGCAGGCACCCATGCGGCCGCCTGCTCCCAGAAAAACTCTTCGGCGGCCCCCGACGCAATGCCGTGCAGCCGCGCCGCAACGCGTCTGACGTTGCCGTCGACGATCGGCTCCCTGCGGTTGAACGCAATCGACTGTATCGCGCAGGCCGTGTACCTGCCGACCCCCGGCAGCGCGAGCGTGTCGTTCATCTCACGGGGGAATTCCCCCCCGAAATCGTCGACGATCTTGCGCGCCGCAAGCAGCAGGTTCCGCCCCCTTGAGTAGTAGCCGAGCCCGGCCCAGAGCGCGAGTACCTCCTCCTCCCGCGCCAGGGCCAGCGACCGCAGATCGGGAAAGCGCTGCAGGAACCGCTCGTAGTAGGGAAGCACGGTGGCGACCTGGGTCTGTTGCAGCATGATCTCGGAGACCCACACCCGGTAGGGCGAGGGATCCGAGCGCCAGGGGAGCGCACGCTTGTGACGGTCGTACCATGCCAGGAGGCGCCGTCGGAACCTCCGGTTCCTGGCGCGGTCCCATAGAGTACACGATCTGGTTCTGCGTCTCATCTGGAGTGCGGTGCCTCGGCACCGCTGTCGCCGGTCTTACTGATCGTCAGGTGTCCGCCAAGGGCGGCGCCCAGGCGCCGCCCACAAAGCGGCGTCGAGCCGCCGCACTCCAAAGTCTTGCGTCACCCCTTCGGGGTGGGCGCGAGGGCTGAAGGAAATTGGAACTGCATCGGCAGGAGTGTACCATGGCCCGAACAGCCGAAAAATCGGCCTTTCCGGCCTCATTAGACATTGAAAAGCTCCGGCGAAGAGCCTACGTTTATTACAAGGAAGTACGAAAGAGGTGGATATGCGGAAGTTTGAGCAATCACAACGGGCAAAAGCCAAGACCCCTGCGAAAAGGTCCCGAGTGCGTCCACGCTGGACAAATGAAGAGATCACGATACTTAAACGTTTATACCGCACTCATAGCAACGCTGATATAGCCAAGGTCCTGGGCCGCAAGGTTTCCTCGGTGGTCTTCAAGGGACATCGACTCGGGCTATCGAAGGGTATCCGGCGCTTGAAGGAAATGGGGCGCGAAAACATTCGCCGCCGCTGGAAGGGTAAGGGTACCAAAGCGACGACGCGGTCGACAGCCCCCGCGCCGAGGCGCAAAGCTCGCAGGTAGCCGGTTTGGCAAGTGTGCGGGACGGCGCCGAGGCGCCGCCCCCAAAGCGGCGTCGAGCCGCCGCACTCCAAAACTACTGTTCCGGAGGAGTCGGGGGAATGATTACAGGCGGCTCCGCCGGCCGCACGACCCGCTCGACCTCGATCGAACAGTCCGTCAGCAGCGCGGCCAGTGCGCCGACGGCGGCGAGCACAGGGGCCAGCACCGTGCCGACTACCCCGACTGTCAGCGGGAACTCCGCCACGCTCCGATCGCCCTGCTTGATTATGATCCGCCGCACGTTCCCCTCGTGGATCAGCTGCCTCACCTTGTCCAGCAGCTCGCCCCCCTGAAGCTTGATGGTTTCCCAAAAAGTCCTCTCCTGCATTCCTGTTCTCCTTCCTCGTGTCCATACATACGCCGCGCGGAGCTTTTTATTCAGCATCATTTGGAATGCGGCGCCGAGCCGCCGCACTCCACAAAATGACGGTTTCGGTCTATGATCGTGGCCTCCTGAAACTGCACTCCGGAGGTGCCATGATGCTTTCTCGACCCATTATACTCGCGGCTGCGCTGCTGTTGTTTCCCGCGCTCGGGCTCGCCGACGGCGAGGCCCGTTTCATGACTTACCCTGACATTTCCGGCGACCGGATCGTCTTCACCTTCGACGACGACCTCTGGGTCGCCAGCGCCCAGGGTGGGACCCCCGCGGGCGACGACCTCGTCTTCGCAGGCAACTCGAAAGTGTACGTCACGAGCTTCGAAAAGGCCTACCAGTCGCGGAAGCTGGGGAAGCCGGCCGACACGACCGGCATGGTCTACCGCGTCTCCCCGGTCGAGGAGTGGACCCAGATCCTGAACGACACCTGGCGCTGGTACCGAGACTTTTTCTACGACAAGGGCATGCACGGCCGCGACTGGAAGGCGATCGGCGACCAGTACCGGGCGTGCGTCAAAGATCTCCGTTCCCGCGACCAGCTGAACTGGCTGCTGTCGGAAATGGTCGGGGAACTCTGCGTCTCTCACACTTACATCTCGGGCGGGGACACGGGCCGGACATCCGCATCCAGCAGCCGGTGTTCACCGGGCTGCTCGGGGCCGATCTGGCGGCCGACCCGAAGACCGGGCTGTACCGCCTGGTCAGGATCTACGGGCCGACGCCGTACTTCAGCGGCATCGAGATGCCGCTCGCGCGCCCCGACATCGGCGCCCGGGAAGGGGACTACCTGATCGCCATCAACGGGAAGAAAGTCCAGGCCCCGGATAACTACTTCCGGCTGCTCCAGGTCGCGAAGGACGACTACGTCGACGTCACCCTCAGCAGCGACCCCGCCGGCGAAAACGCGCGCACCTGGCGGGTCAAGCCGGTGCGCTCGGACCAGGAGGCGCGCTATGCCCGCTGGGTCACCGGCAACATCGAGCAGGTGCTCAAGGCCTCCAACGGCGAGGTCGGCTACATGCACATCACGGCCATGGGCGGCAGCGGGCGGGATCATGCAGTTCGACGACGGCGAGGCCTTCGTGGAACATTTCAAGGCGCGCAAGCTCGGTACGGTCGTGGGCGTCCCGTCGTGGGGCGGCCTGGTCGGGATCATCAACGGGCAGCGCACCATCGACAACGGGACGGTCCAGCAGTCCAACAACGCCTTCTACGGCAGCGACGGGAAGTGGCTGGTCGAGAATCACGGCGCCGACCCGGATGTCCTGCAGGACAACGACCCGGGATCGGTCGCCGCGGGTCACGACCTGCAGCTGGAAAAGTCGGTCGAGATCCTGCTGAAGAAGATCAAGGACGAGCCGTTCAGCTTCCCCCCGGTTCCCCAATATCCGAAGAGGTAATATGGAGTGCGGCGCCTCGGCGCCGCCCCGAAAGCGGCGTCGAGCCGCCGCACTCCATACGTCTTGCTCCGCCTCGTGGCCAAGGGGTACAGTTATTGCGTTCCGAGTAAAGAGGTGGCTTTATGAGCCCACGCCGTGTGGTTGGCGCTGTGACGCTGCCGTTATTGGGATTCGTTTTCCTTTCCTGGGCGATCGCGCAGCAGACCGGGGGCGGTTCGAGTGGCTCCGGCGGAGGCTCTGCGGGCGGGAACGCGAGCAAGACGAATCCCACGCCCGTCCAACCTCGATCCAGCACTACCAACACGCTGCCGGAACCGCCCAAACTGCAGATGCTCTTTGTCTCAGGAGTCGTGGTGATGGAAGATGGTTCGCCTGTCCCGATGGGCACCGCGATAGAGCGCGTTTGCGGCGGGCGCAGCACCCTCGAGGCGTACGTCTCGGCCAACGGCAATTTCGCGTTTTCTCTTGGCGGGGCCAACAGGATCAGCGGCAGCATGTTTGCCGACGCCAGCCAGGACCTGAACGACCTGAGTGCCACCCGCACCGGCCGGGTTCCCGTGCCCACAACGCTGATGGGGTGTGAACTGCGTGCCCAGCTCGCGGGCTACCGCTCCAGCCGGCTCGTCCTCGACGGTTCGCACACGATGGGGAACGTCAACGCCGGAACGATTCTGCTCGTCCCGCTCGCCCGGGTGAAGGGGTCGCTGGTCAGCGCCAGCGATCTTGGAGCTCCGAAATCCGCCAGGAAGGCGCTGGAACGCGCTCAGAAGGCGTTCCGGGAGGACAATCTGGCGGACGCCGAGAAAAATCTGAAAACGGCCGTGGGTGAATACCAGGGCTACGCGGCTGCGTGGGTCGGGCTCGGGCAGGTGTACCAGAAGTTGCGGCGCCTCCCGGAAGCCCGCAACGCCTACGAGCAGGCCATCGCGGCAGACGACAAGTTCGTGAGCCCTTATGTTTCGCTGGCGCAGCTCGCCGGGATTGAGCAGAAGTGGCAGGAGATGGCCGACTGGAGCGACCGGGCCCTGGAACTGGACCCGGTGGATTCCCCCGAAGCGTATTTCTTCAACGCGGTGGCCAATTACAACCTCACTAAGCTGGAAGCTGCGGAGCGCAGCGCGCTCAAGACGCAGCGGCTCGATCCCCAGGGCAGGCTCCCGTACGCGAGCATCATCCTGGCCAATGTTCTCGAGCAGCGGAACGACGTCGCCGGGGCGATACAGCAGCTGCAGAACTACCTGGCGTCGGCGCCGCAGTCTTCCAACGCCGCCCAGGTTCGCACCCGCCTCGAGCAGCTCGAGCTCTCCCTGAAATAATTTGGAGTGCGGCGCCTCGGCGCCGCTTTCCACTTACGCCCTACGGCCGCAATGCTCGGCGCCTCGGCGCCACCCTCCAATCTCGAAAGCGGCGTCGAGCCGCCGCACTACATAATTCCTAACTCTAAAGCATAACTAGTCTGGGTGTTGTGACCCGCATCACGCCTCCCTTGGGGCTTCACACGCACCGCTGGAGCGGCTGCCGGCAAGGCCCACCGCGTGTAAGTTGCTGCCGGGCGTGAGATTCGAGATATGCAAATTCGGACTTGCGTTTGGGTTCCGATTTGCTTTATTCTCGCAGCGCATCCCTGGCGGAATAGCATTCACAACATGCTTTGCTGTGCTGATCGCGGGCACGGTTCGTTATGTCTGCGGGTAAGGGGCCTTATTTGCTATAGCCGCAGAAGACCGGGAAGAGACATTAAACTCCCACTCTCCCGGTGTGGCGGTCAGGAACCTAGAAATAGGTCTTCAGCACTGGGGTCGAGCAGTCCGAGCGACCTGCTGATTTCACGCCGGTTTCGGAGTGCCAATTGTCGGGGTGTTTCAAACATCCTCGGCGACGTCCGGGACGGCGATTCATTTGATCTTCCGAAGGAGGTTATTGAATGAAGCGCTTTGTTTCCACCAGAGGCTGGGTTGTGTTCCTGGCCGTTCTGCTGCTGCCGGCGATGATGCTGGGGCAGGAAGTGACCGGCAGTATCGCCGGCACCGTGTTCGATTCGAGCGGTGCCGCGCTGCCGGGCGCAAGTCTTGAGGTCGCCGGGCCGAATTTGCGTGCGCCCCCTCACGACCGACCAGCGACTCGACGGGCAACTACACGTTCCCGGTCGGTACCGGCCGGAACCTACACCGTGACGGCTACGCGCGAACGGTTTCACCTCGATGAAGCAGACCGGGATCAACGTCGTCCTCGGCCGCACCGCCCGCCTGGAGTTCAAGCTGTACGGTCGGCGCGGTGGCGGAGACCGTCACCGTGACCGGCGACGCCGTCATGGTCGACACCTCGTCCAGCGCCTCGGCCGTCAACGTCGACAAGACCTTCTTCGACCTGATCCCGAAGGGCCGCGGTTTCTACGACCTGATCAACCTGGCGCCCGGCGCCCGCAACGAGAGCAAGACCGGCGGCTACCAGGTGGACGGCGCCTCCGGTTCGGAGAACACCTACTACCTCGACGGCATGGAAGTCACCAACGTCCAGACCGGCGTGCTGAGCACCCAGAACCGGATCCCGGTCGAGGCGGTGCAGCAGGTCCAGGTGAAGAACGGCGTCATGGACGCCCAGTACGGCGGCGCCATGGGCGGCGTGGTCAACGCGGTCATCCGCAGCGGCACGAACGAGTTCCACGGCCAGGCCGGCTTCTACTTCAACAACGACGCGATGTCGGCGCGCCTGCGGCCCACGCTGGAAATGGACCCGACCGACGCCGACCCGCACGCAAGTTACCGCTACTTCCAGAACAAGATGGACGACTATTCCGACCTGGAACCCGGTGTTCAACATCGGCGGCCCGATCCTGAAGAACAAGCTGTTCTTCTTCACCGGCTTCATGCCGACCAAGACCACCACCAACCGCACCGTGACGTTCCTGTCCAACAACTCAGACGGGCACGTATCAATCAGAAGGACAGTCCAGCACTACGTCGTCAACAAGCTGGACTTTGCCCCGATCACCAAGATCCGCACGAGCATGAGCTGGATCTGGAACCCGAGCTATACCAGCAGGGAACCTGCCGGCGCGCGAGGGCACGGACTTCGCCGAACCGCGACTGGGCCGAGCTCGGCAGCTACACGGCCGGCAACATCCTGTCCGGCCAGATGGACTACATCGCCACCAACAAGCTGCTCTTCAGCTTCCGCGGCGGCTACCACTTCACGCAACTACAAGAACGGTTACGCGCCTCTCCAGCCTGACCCATCATCTACAGCACGGCGAACACGATGTTCACCGATCTGCCGTCGAGTGTGCCGCCGATCACCTCCACCGGCTGGGTTCAGCAGGGGACCGCCCAGACGCAATTCGACATCTACCAGCGCGTCAACCTGAACGCGGACGGTTCCTACCTGGCCAACCGCGAAGGGTCAGCACAACCTGAAGTTCGGCTGGACGACCAACCGGCTGTCCAACAACGTCAACACGCCTCGAGCTACCCCTACGGCTACTACCGCTTCTACTGGAACCAGAGCTACACCTGCGTCACCAGCCAGTGCTCCGGCAAGCAGCGCGGGCACCTACGGCTACTACCGCTGGTACACCTACGGCACGCTCGGCGACGCCTCCAGCGACAACCAGGGCCTTTACTTCCAGGACAACTGGCGCGTGAACAAGCACCTCACCCTGAACCTCGGGCTGCGCACCGAGCGCGAATTCCTGCCCAGCTTCTCCAAGCAGGGGATCGCGGCCGCGCCCCCGATCGAATTCGGCTGGGGCAAGAAGATCAGCCCCCGCATCGGCGTCGCGTGGGATCCGAAGGGTGACGGCAAGATGCGCATCTACGGGTCGTGCGGTGACTTCTACGACGTCATGAAGTACGAAATGCCGCGCGGCTCGTTCGGCGGCGACATCTACCTCACCTACTACTATGCGCTCGACGATCCGACGATCTTCAACACCCTGAAGACCTACGGCTACCCGTCCGATCCGTCCAAGCTGCCCGGCCGCTTCTTCGAAGGCGTCAACTGGCGCATTCCGTCCAACGATCCGAACGACAGCACGGTCGATCCGAAACTGAAGCCGATGAAGCAGCGGATGATCGACCTCGGATACGACTACAGCATCAACCCGACGCTGGTCGCCTCGGTGCGCTACACCAACCGCCGCCTCATCCGGACGATTGAAGACGTCGGCACCCTTGGCGCCAGACGGCGAAATCTACTACATCGCCAACCCGGGCGAAGGCCTGGTTGCCGATCCGGCCAGACCTGGGAGCCGGTTATCCCGACCACCCCGAAGGCCAAGCGTCACTACGACGCGGTCGAGTTCCGCCTCGACCAGCGCTTTGCGCGGAACTACCAGTTCGCGGCGTCCTACACCTGGTCCCGTCAGACCGGCAACTACTCCGGTCTGGCGAGTTCGGATGAGAACGGGCGCACCAGCCCGAACGTGAACCGGTACTTCGACGTGCCGTGGCTCGGCTACACCGAAAAGGGTGTGATGGCCGATGGCGTGCTCGCGACCGATCGCCCCCACACCTTCAAGTTCTTCGGCGCCTACACGCTGAAGAACAAGCTGGGAGGCACGACGTTCTCCCCGAACTTCTCGCTGTACTCGGGCATCCCGCTCACGACCGAGATCAATGCGATCTCGACGACGCCGGTCTACCCCTACGGCCGCGGCGATATGGGCCGCACGCCGGTCTTCTTCAACACCGACTTCAACGTGATGCACGAATTCAAGCCGTTCACGAACCACGAGGCGATGAGGCTGCGCGTTGAGCTCACGGTCTTCAACCTGTTCAACACCAGCAAGGTGACCAACAGGAACACCGTCCTGCTGCACGAGGACGACGGTCAGCTCACGTTCGACAACGACGCGGACATTTTCAAGGGGTTCAACACCAAGGCCCTCATGACTGCCCAGGAGCTTCGCGTGGCTCCGGCTTACAATATGCCCAGCGCCTTCCAGACTCCTCGCAGCTTGCGTCTGCAGGTTGCCTTCTTCTTCTAAACAGAGCGACAATTCGTGTCCACCCAGGGCGGCCCTCCGGGGCCGCCCTTTTCTTTAGAGTGGGGCGCCTCGGCCGCCTCGGCGCCGCTTTCAGTGTTCGCCCTACATCAGGACAATCGGCGCCTCGGCGCCGTCTGGAGAGATCGGGCCTGAGCGGCAGGCTGATTTGCGGCCGCGGAGATGCCGTCGTGGTAGAATCCCCGCATGAAGGCAACTACCATAAAGCTAGAAGGGGAACTGCTTCAGGAGTTGGAACAGTCAAAGCCGGCAGGTAGCAGCGTCACGGCGTTTGTCCGGGAAGTTCTTTGGAGAGATCTGAGGCGCCGTAAGCTCGCCGACGCGGCAGCGGAGTACGAGACATTTCTGGCCGAAAATCCGGAAGAGCAGGTCTGGATGCGGGAGTGGGATGAAACCGACCTTGCGGCCTCTCCCAAGCGGAATCGCCGATGAAGAGGGGAACGATCTGCTGGGTGAATCTCGAGCCGGTTTCTCCGCCGGAGCTGGGCAAGACCCGGCCCGCGATCGTGATATCGAACTCGGACCAGAACATGGTTTTGCAGAGTGTAGTCGTGGTGCCTCTGTCGACCAAGGCGCCCGAGATCTGGCCCTTGCGCCTGCGCCTCGAGCTGCCCCGCGGGAAAACATCCTTCGCCGTGCTTCCGGGAATCCGACAGGTCAGCAAGGCACGGATACAGGAGGTTGCTGGGATCCTCCGCCCCAACGACATGAGCCGTCTCGACCAGGCCGTCTCGCTGTACCTGAGCGATTGAACCCGCCATTTGGAGTGCGGCGGCTCGACGCCGCTTTCGCGGGCTGCGCCTTGGCGCAGCCCTTCGACCGCGCTGGAGTGCGCCGGCGCCCAGGCGCCGCGACCAAAGCGGCGTCAAGCCGCCGCACTCCATAGATCGGAACGACCCGGGGACACTATGAACGACAAACTTTCACCGCAGCAGATCTCTGAGCTTACCGCGAAGTACACCTACGGGACGTGGCGTTTCCAGAAGGGTTGGAACCCTCTGACGGTAGTGGACGCGGAAGGATGCTATTTCGTCGACGGGTCGGGCAAGAAATACCTGGACCTGTCGGCCCAACTGATGTGCGTCACCCTCGGCCACAAAAACCCGGCCGTCATTCGTGCGATTGAAGAGCAGGCGCGTCGACTTCCATACATCGCGCCCGGTTTCGCCACCGAGGTGCGGGCCACGCTGAGCCGGTTGCTGCTGGAGGTCCTGCCGAATGGCCTGGACAAGTTCTTCTTCACGACCTCCGGGACGGAGGCCAACGAGGCCGCGATAAAGATCGCCCGGATGTTTACGGGAAAAACCAAGATCATCGCGCGCTACCGGTCCTACCACGGCTCCACCATGGGCTCGATTGCGGCGACCGGGGACCCGCGCCGGTGGGCAATGGAACCGGCGGGCAAGATCCCGGGTGTCATTTTTGCCCCGGAGGTGAACTGCCATGCCTGCCCTTTGATGCATCGCTATCCCGGGTGTGGCATCGCGTGCGTCGAGTACGTCCAGCACATGATCGAAAACGAAAGCGACGTCGCCGCCGTTCTTGTCGAACCCGTCGTCGGCACGAATGGCGTGCTGGTCCCTCCAGCGGAATACATGCCTCGGCTGCGGCGGATCTGCGACGATCACGGCGTTCTTCTGATCGCGGACGAGGTCATGAGCGGCTGGGGCAGGACGGGGCGCTGGTTTGCCGTGGACCATTGGGGGGTCCGGCCCGACATTCTGACCACTGCCAAGGGGATAACGACAGCGTATGCCCCTCTGGGCCTGTGCGCGACCACGGGCCGCATCGCCGCCTACTTCGACGACCACTTTTTCTCGCACGGCCATACCTATGAAGCACACCCGTTGACGCTGGCTCCTGCAGTCGCCGCGATAGAGGAAATGAAGCGACTTGACCTGATCCGCCGCGCTGGGGAGATGGGCGGCTATTTGGGGCAGAAGCTGTCGGCCCTCAAGGAAAAGCACCCATCGGTCGGGGATGTGCGCGGCCTGGGTATGTTCTGGGCCGTCGAATTGGCGCGGAACCGGGACACAAAAGAACCTTTCAACACCATGGCTGACAAGGTTGGGGGCAAATCCCTGGTCGTGGACAAGGTTACTGCCGAGATGATGCGGAACGGCGTTTTTGTGCAGGCCTGGATCAACCATCTGGTGATCGCGCCTCCCCTCATCATCACCGGCGATGAAATAGATGCGGCGGTGGCGGTGTTGGATCGAGCCTTGGTGCTTGCCGACGCGGAAGTGGAAGCCTGATATGGAGTGCGGTGGGATCCCTCGACATGGGGCGAAGGTCGGCGCCCAGGGGAATCGCTCGAGCAACTGCCGCATCCTCGAGCACGGGCGTGCGGCCTTAGCGCGGCGTCGGATATGGAGTGCGGCGCCTCGGCGCCGCTTTCGCAGTTGTGCTGGGTCGACAGGCATCGGCCCAAGGTCGGCGCCTAGGCGCCGACCCCAAAGCGGCGTCGAGCCGCCGCACTCCAAAGCGGCGAGCGGCCGGAATCGCTCGAGCAACTGCGCATCCTCGAGCACGGGCGCTCCGCCTTAGCGCGGCGTCGGATATGGAGTGCGGTGGGATCCCTCGGCATGGGGCGAAGGTCGGCGCCCAGGCGCCGACCCCAAAGCGGCGTCGAGCCGCCGCACTCCAAATGGTATAGTGGGCGCACATCTAAGGAGGTGAAACATGCGCGCGCTGGTCTTCGGTCTGCTGATGGCTGTCTGCGGCTTCTCGCAATCCCCGGAGAAAAAGCCGGTCGAGAAATACGGTGTCACCGTCGTCGGTGGCCCGATGGACTCGATCCTCCTCAAGGACTACACCCCCGCCTCGTCCCTGAAAGTCGCTGCGACACACGTCGCGAAGGCGCGCGTCCCCGCCGTCGACGTCCACGCGCACGTCAACGCCGAGACCCCTGCCGAGGTCGCCGCGTGGGTGCGGGTCATGGACGAAGTCGGCATCCGCAAGACCGTCATCCTGACGGGCGCCACCGGGGCCGAGTTCGACAAGCTCGTCGACCTCTACCTCAAGCCCCACCCCGATCGCTTCCAGCTGTTCTGCGGCCTGGACACGTCGAAGAGCGACGCCGCGGACTACCCGCAGCGGGTCGTCCGGGAACTCGTGCGCTGCGTCTCCAAGGGCGCCAAGGGCGTGGGAGAGCTCTCCGACAAGGGATGGGGTTTCGGCGGCAATGCCAGGTCGGCCCTGCCGCGCAACCGGCGGCTGCACCCGGACGATGCGCGCCTCGACGCCTTCTTTGAGAAGTGCGCCGAGCTGGGCCTCCCGGTGAATCTTCACATCGCGGACCACCCGTCCTGCTGGCAGCCGCTCGGCCCGCGCCAGGAGCGCACCCCGGACTTTCAGGGCTTCAATCAGTATGGGAAGGACGTCCCCTCGTTCGACGAGTTGCTCGCCACGCGCGACCGCATGCTGACGAAGCACCCGAAGACGCGCGTCATCGCCTGTCACTTCAGCAACCAGGGGCACGACATGGCGGCGCTCGCCAAGGTCCTCGACCGCTTCCCGAATTTGTATCTGGACCTCTCGGCGCGCGACTACGAGATCGGCAGGGCCCCGCGCACCTCCGCGAAGTTCCTGGCCCGCTACAAGGACCGGGTCCTGTTCGGCACCGACATGGGGCGGGACAAGGAAATGTATCAGGCCTGGTGGCGGCTGCTGGAAACCGCCGACGAGTTTATCCCGGGCCGGATCTGGTGGCGCTATTACGGCCTCGAGCTCCCCGCCCCGGTGCTGGAAGCCATCTACAGCGCCAACGCCGCGAAGATCCTGAAAAACTAATTTGGAGTGCGGCGGCTCGACAGCTCGACGCCGCTTTGGGGTCGGCGCCTGGGCGCCGACCTTTCGCACCAGCCGCTGCATTCCACAACCGGCAGTTCTCCTTCACCTGCTCTTTGTATTTCGGGAACATGCCGATTACGAAGCAGTCCTGCGGCTTGGCGTAGCCCAGCGCGAGCTTCAGGGCGGCGAGCATGCGCTCGGGCGAGTCGCAGTGCCGCGTGGCCCCGTATACCTTGAAGATCAGGCACGTTTTCGTGGTCTGGCGCACCCGCTCCAGCATCTTCTCGCGGTCCGGGTCCCAGAACAGCTCGTCGGGCACCGGGCGCCCCGCGAGCTTCTCGGCCTCCGCGCGCGTCCGGCTCAGGTTGTACAGGCAGGTCATGTAGAAGTCCAGGTCCCACCCCTTGGACTCGACATAATCGACGACCTCCGGGATGTGGGTCCCCAGGCCGACCTGGCAGCCGGTCTGCCGGATCTCCTTGAGCATCTCGTACGCCTCGTCGATCTTTCCCGCCGCCCACAGCTTGTCGGTCTGGCTCCCGTGGTGATAAATCCCCAGCGGCTTCATGTCGGCCATCGTGCTGATGTTTCTGGCCACATCCGCCATCTCCGAGGCGGTCTGGCCGATCCACTGGATCTTGCCCCCCTCGAGGCGGTACTCGTTCAGGAGGCGCATGATGTGGCGGTCGCCGCGCGACTGCCACGTGTTGATCCCAGCCGCCTCGCAGTCGCGCAGGAGCTGTTTGACTTTTTCGGCGGTAAAGTAGTCCACCATCTCCCGGCTGAGCTGCGGCGACAGGTGGGACGTCCCGCTGACCGGGTTGCCCCCGACGATGAGCCTGGAGATCCGGTGTTTACCGAACCTGACCTGCGGGAAGCTGCCGGCCTGGGGGTAGGCCGTGCCTGCGGCGGCCGCGGCGATGGTAGAGAGGAGCAGTTCGCGTCGGTTCATATGCTATTCTTATCACCTTATCTTGGAGGACAGATGCAAAATCCGCCCGGCAAGAAGTGTATCGCGTGCGAACGCGGGGCCGACCAGGTGCCGCTGATCACCCTCGAATACCGGAATACGACATTTTATATCTGCCCGCAGCACCTGCCGCTCCTGATACACGACCCGGCGCAGCTGATCGGCAAGCTCCCCGGCGCCGAGACCCTGAAACCCTCCGAAATTAAAGATTAAATGGGAAAGTGGGCCGGGTCGGCCCGCCCCGGCCCCAGTGAGCGACAACAGGGGGCAGGCGAGAAATCCACCGGGTGAGCAAAATCCCCGGGCCGCGACCCTCAGGGCCACCTACACAATCTCCCTCGCCGCATCTCGGACGCGGTCGTGCTTGTCCCAGGCGCCGCGGTCCACCAGGACGAAAAACCTCCACAGCGCCTTGTGCTTTTCCCTGAGCACCCGGATCTCCTCGTTGTTGCTCCCCGACAGCGGCACCGCCTCGCCGTTCTCGAGCCGCACCGGCACCTCCGCCTCGGGCAGCGACATCGCAGCCGATGGGCAATAGATGATGACATCGCGCGCGTCGAGTCCGGCGGCCGCGGCGATCTGCCGTTCCGCCTCCTCGCGCCGCCCCGCGCTGTCGTGGTACCGCCCGACGAGTTCCTGCTCGCGCGCCTCCCCGACGTCGACGGTCTCGACGAAGCACGCCTTGTAGATCCGGCGCTCTTCCAGCCGGGCGACGAGGTGCGCGACGGCCGGGTTGTGCCCGAAGCGTTCGCGCAGGACCCACAGGAGCGTCTCGTCCCTGAGCGTCCACAGCGCGCGCGTCTCCAGCCCGTCCCGCAGCGCCAGCTCGACGGCCTTGGAGATCATCGCGCCCGAGGCGATCTTCGCGTGGTGGAAATAGACTCTCTCGGAGAGCGTGTAGCGCAGGCGCAGCAGGTTTACCAGTTCCGACAGCGCGTCGCGGCGCAGCATCCCGTTCTTCTCGAGGTTGACGACCAGACGCCCGTCCTGGATCGTGAAGGAATGGAAGATGCGAGGGTCGTAGTTCTGGGACAGGCCCGTGAAGTAAGTGTCGCGCCGCAGATAGTCGAGCAGGTCCGCCGTGATCGGCCCCGTGATCATGTCGGAAGCGAAGCCCGCCTCCCCCTGCAGGATGCGGGTGACCTCGCCGTGGATCCCCGCCCCGCGCAGGCGTTCAGCGAGCCGGGACTCCAGGAGGAAATGACGCCAGCGCGCCTCGTCGCGGTCGTGCCGCGGCAGGACGCGGCGCTCGTCCTCGAGCGTGTGGCCGAACGGGATGTGGGTGACGTCGTGCAGCAGCGCCGCGGCCCGGATGGCCGTTTCGGTTTCTTCGGGGACGGCGGCCGTGCGGCGCAGCGCCTCGATCATGCGCCGCGCCATCCAGCAGGTGCCCAGGGAGTGCTCGAAGCGCGTGTGGACGGCGGACGGGTAGACCAGGTGCGCCGTGCCCAGCTGTCGTATCCCGCGCAGCCGCTGAAACTCCGGCGTGTCAATCAGCTCCGCCTCGAGTGCGCTCAGCTCGATGTCCCCATGCACCGCGTCCCTGATGAGCTTCCGCATGCGGATCGTTATAGCATGGAGTGCGGCGCCTCGGCGCCGCTTTGAGCGGTTGAACTTCCTCCACAGCGCTTACTACAAGCGGCGCCTAGGCGCCGCTCCGAAAGCGGCGTCGAGCCGCCGCACTCCACATTGGGTACGATCTGTGGTATTTGTGGTTCCACCTA
Organism: uncultured Acidobacteriota bacterium; assembly: GCA_963773605.1. Taxonomy (GTDB): domain Bacteria; phylum Acidobacteriota; class UBA6911; order UBA6911; family UBA6911; genus CAVZBT01. Next base: position 172,076 of record CAVZBT010000006.1, on the reverse strand, counting down.
TGTCCAGCGCCGCCCCCAAGCCCGACATCCGCACCCGCCCGGAGCGCTGGGGTGTCGCGGCGCTGCTGTTTGCGGCGATGGCGTTCTGTTACGCCCACCGCGGCGCCTTGTCGGTCGCCGCCCCCTTCATGCGGGCGGAGTTCGGCCTGTCGCGCAGCGCCATGGGCCTGCTCCTGGCGGCCTTTTTCTGGAGTTACTCCTTCCTGCAGATTCCGGCCGGCTGGCTTGTCGACCGTTTCGGGGTGGTGCGGTCGTACGCGGCGGGTTTCCTGCTCTGGTCGGTGGCGCTGCTGTTCACGGGCTACACGCGCGCCTTCGCCGTCCTGATCCTGCTGCGCATCCTGCTCGGGGTAGGGCAGTCCGTGGCGTTTCCGGCCAGCGCGCGGGCGGTGTCGAACTGGTTTCAGCAGCGGGAGCGCGGCACCGTCACGGCGTGCTACCTGACGGGGGTGCGGCTCGGCCAGGCGGCGATCAACGCGGTCGGCGGGTTCCTGATCGGGGCATTCGGCCAGCGCCGGTTCTTTCTGCAGATCGGCCTGGTGCCGCTGCTGTGGCTCGTGCCGTGGTGGCGTTTTGTCGGGAAGCTCGAGACGGCGGAAGCCCCTGCGGTTGCCGGGCGGACGCCCGAGGCCGGGGCGGCGGGCTTTGGGGGCGTGCTGGCCCTGTTTTCACAGAGGAGCGTGCTGGGGATCTTCGCCGGCTTTTTTGCCTACGATTACGTCTGGTACGTGTTCACCAGCTGGCTGCCGTCCTATCTTGTCGAGGAGCGGGGCTTCACCGCGGCCGAGATGGGCGTCTATTCGTCGGTCCCGTTTGTGGGGATGTCGGTGGTCGTGATGCTCTCGGGCATCTTCAGCGACGCGCTGGTGCGGCGCGGCTACCCCGAGCTGCGGGTGCGCAAAGCCCTTTGTGCCGCGGGACTGATCATCGCGTGCATGATCGTCCCGGCGGGCCTGGTCGAGGACAAGATGACGGCCGTGTGGCTGCTGACGTTGTCGCTCTGCGGTCTTGCGGTGGCGACCCCGAACACGTGGACCCTGACCCAGACCGTCTGCGCGCGCAACGTGGTGGGGACGGTCTCGGGCATCCAGAATTTCGGCGGCAACCTCGGCGGCGCGATCGCCCCCGTCCTCACCGGCTACATCGCCGACCGGACCGGCTCGTTCTTCCTGGCGTTGGCCCTCTGCGGCATAATCCTGGTCGCCGGCGCCGCCGCCTACCTGCTCCTGGTCGGTCGGCCGGTCTCTGGAGTGCGGCGCCTAGGCGCCGCTTTGACGGGGTGAACTTCCACCACGGTGCGCACCACGAGCGGCGCCTAGGCGCCGCTCCGAAAGCGGCGTCGAGCCGCCGCACTCCACATCATTTCTGCAGGGTCGCGCCTTCGGCGACGCTCCCCACCAGTCGCATGTACCTGCGCAGCACGGGGCTGGTAACTTCCTTCTGGAGCAGCTTCATCTCCCCCTGCCGCCTCTCCATCTCCTCCGCCGCAACGAGCAGCTCGAGCCGGCGGCCGGGAATATCTATCTCTGATCCTGTCCCCCTCGCACACATACGCAATCGCCCCGCCGGCGGCCGCTTCCGGGGCGACGTGCCCGATGCACGGTCCTCGGGTCGAGCCGGAGAATCTCCCGTCGGTGACGATGGCCGCGGTCTGTCCCAGCCCCATCCCCATGAGCGCCGCCGTCGCGCTGAGCATCTCGCGCATTCCCGGCCCGCCCCGCGGCCCTTCGTAGCGAATGACGACGACGTCCCCCGGCACGATCCTCCCTTCGTAAATGGCCCGCACCGCGTCCTCTTCCGAGTCGAAAACGCGCGCCGGGCCGGTGTGGGCGAGCATCGCCGGGTCGACGCCGGTCTGCTTGACGATGCACCCTTCCGGCGCGAGGTTCCCCTTGAGCACGGCGTAGCTCCCCTGCGGGTGCACGGGATTGCGGAGCGGCCGTATGACGTCAGGGATTGCGGTTCTCGGCGGATTCGGCGATGTCGCGGATGCTGCGGCCGCCGGCGGTCATCTCGTCCGCGTGCAGGAGTGGCAGCAGCTCCTTGAGAATCGCGGGCACCCCGCCGGCGGCGTCCAGGTCCCAGAGAGTGTCCGGTCCCGACGACTTGATGGCCGTGATGTTCGGCGTGCCCCGGCTGATCTCCTCGACGTGGTCCAGCGTGATTTTGATGTCGCACTCGGCGGCGATGGCGGGGATGTGGATCACGGCGTTGCTCGATCCGCCGATGGCGGAGCTGACGATCAGGGCGTTCCGGAAGGACCGCTCGGTGATGAAGTCGCGGGGGCATATGGCGGCTTCGGTGAGCCGCACGATCTCCTCGCCGCTGCGTCTGGCGATGCGCTTCTTGGCCGAAGACACGGCGTGGGCGGTGGCGCATCCCGGAAGCGACAGCCCGAGCGTCTCGGCGACGCAGGCCATGGTGTTGGCGGTCCCGAGCATGGCGCAGGAGCCGGGCCCCGGGCAGACGGAGCATTCCATTTCGAGCATGTCCCGGTCGTTGAGCTCGCCCTGGATCCACTTGCCGGTGGCCTCGCGCATGTCGGGCACGGCGATGCTCTTGCCCTTGAACGAGCCGGGCATCATGGGGCCGCCGGTGACCATGAGGGACGGGAGGTTCAGGCGCAGCTGCGCCATGAGCATGGCGGGCTCGATCTTGTCGCAGGAGCAGAGGAAGGCGAGGCCGTCCATCTGCTGCGCCTCGACGACGAGTTCGATGGAGTCGGCGATGATGTCGCGGCTGGGGAGGACGTAGCGCATCCCGACGTGCCCCTGGGCGATGCCGTCGCAGATGGCGATGGTGTTGAACTCGAAAGGGACGCCGCCGGCCTCGAGGATGCCTTTCTTCACTTCTTCGGCAAGGTCCTTGAGGTGGACGTGGCCCGGGTGCATCTCGTTCCACGAATTGGCGACGCCGATGAACGGCTTCTCGAAATCGCCGTCCAGGAGTCCCAGGGAGCGCAGATGCGCCCGGTGTCCCGCCCGTTCCGGCCCGGCCACGATTGTCCTGCTGCGATAATTCTTTCGAACCGGAAAGTAGTCCATCTCTTTTGGAGGGCGGCGCCTAGGCGCCGCCCACAAAGCGGCGTCGAGCCGCCGCACTCCACATTACTTCTTCTCTGTAATGTGCTGCACCGCAATCGTCTGCAGCGCGCCGTTCACATCCGGCTTCTGCACCTGTATTTCTGTCTCGGTCGCATTGGCCCCGGCCGGCCGCATCGTCTGCACGACCTTCTCGCTGACCTGCAGCCCGCGCCCGGGCGCCGCCGGGTTCACCTGCGAGGTCGTCTGCGTGACCTGCTGCGAGCCGTCGGCGTAGGTGGTGCTGGCGATGACGGCGCGCCCATTCAGCTGCAGTCTCCCGGTGGAGTCCACCAGGTGCGTTTCTATCTCGCCGCGCGGGTTCCCCTGCGCGTCTTTCGACTCCCGGTTCACCTCCCGCCGGAGCAGCGCCATTGCGCCGTTGACGTCCTGCCGGTAGACGTCTTCCTGTCCGGAGGTCTGATTCGCAGTCTGCCGGCTGCTGCTGACGTGCCTCTCGGCCGCGGCCAGGCTCCCGGAGGAGTTGGGCCGATAGGCCGTTTTGTCGATTTCGACGGTCCCGTCGGCCTTCTTCTTCTCGATCTGGACCACCTGTTCGGTCTGGGAGAGCGCGCCGCTGCCGCGGGCCAGGGTCGATTGTGTCCGGTAGGTATCGGCCCCCGCGGCGACGGTTTCCTGAGTAGCCTTCTCGACCTGCAGCATGCGGCCGTTCGTGTCCGGGCGCGAAACGGACCGGGTGGCGCTGAACCCGTTATTCGCCGTGGCGCGCACATCCTCGGTGACGAGTTCCACGACCTTGGTGCGCCCGTTGACGTCGCGGTTGTAGGTGCGCCGCACGATCCGCATCGTGTTGGCGTCCGGCCGGGTGACCTCGGTCTGCGTGTCGGAAGGCACCTCCGCGCGCGCATCCAGCGTCAGGGGCGTGAGCGTGCGGCCCTCAAACACCACCCCGCGATTCTGTTTTCCCGCCTCCACCCAGTGGAACCCGGCAAACGGGTCTTTGGGTTTCTGCTGCTTGGCATCGGGCTTCTGCGCCACCCCCGCCGACACGCAGATCAACAACGCCAGAATCAGAAGGACGAATTTGGAGTGCGGCGCCTCGGCGCCGCTTTTCGCCGCTGGACCGGATCCGCACGCGTTCGCGAAAGGACGGCGCCTGGGCGCCGTCCAAAAACCGGCGCTACCGACCACTGCATGAAGTTCCGTGTTCTTTGCCCATTTTCTGCGCTCCAAAGGAGGTTAGTCTTATGCTAGATTCAGTGGCCCCCGGTGTCAACGAAAGCCCTCTCCCCCAATTGCCTTGCGGGGGCCTTTGGGCGTAATATGCCGGAAAGCGGGGATCCCCCTCGTCGCGCCGAGCCCCGTTGTGTTAATCGTCTGTCTGTTTTGAAAACGTCACGTATATCGTGGAGGCCTGCCATGACTTCCCCGCAGACAGGTGTCGGACTCCGCAGGATCGGAGACTATCTTGCGTGTTCCCAGCCCGACATCGAGTGGGCGCTGTCCGTCCAGGCGCTCGAGTCCGCGTCAGGCAACGTGAAGCGTCTCGGAGAAATCCTGCTTGCGCGCGAGCGCCTGGCGCAGGAAGACCTGCTCGAGGCGCTCGAAGCGCAGCGTGCCGACCGGTTGCGACTTTGCTCTCTCACTGCGGACCTGAGCCCGGAGGAACTGGCCAGGATCGGGAAAGAGGTTGAGGAGATCGGGCTCGAGCCCGGTGAGATCCTGTTCCACGAGGGGCAACGGGGCGACGGCGCGTACGTGGTGCTGGCCGGGCGTCTGCTTCTCTCGAGCTCGACCCACCGACACCCTGCGGGAGTATTTCTGCCGGGCGATGTCCTTGGCGAAGCGGAATACTTCACCGACGGCACGCGGCGCTGTTCGGTCTACGCAACGGAACCCTCGGTGCTCCTGAAAGTTCGGTACGACCTCCTGCCGAAGCGCATGAGGTGCTGCGAAGAATCGTTATCGTTCGAGTTGCCGGCGGAGGGCACTCCTGAAGAGCTCGCCGCCGCGATCGCTCGAAGGGCGTGTGAGGTCCTTGAGGCGGACCGCGCGTATGTCTTCGTTCGCGAGCCGGAAACGGGGGATCTGATCGGGCGGGCTGGGGAAGAGCCGCTTCGAGTAATGGCCGGCACGGACGTCGTTGGCTGGGTTGCCCTGAAGCGAGAGATCGTCAATCTGCAGGAGGCCTATCTGGACCCGCGGTTCGACGCCTATATCGACGTCATGACGGGTTACTGGACCCGAAACCTGCTGGCCGCCCCGGTGTTGGGCGACAGGGACGACGTGGTCGGGGTCATTGAAGTCGTGAACAAGCGCACGGGCCACTTCGAAGCGGACGACGAGGCCCTACTCCACGCCCTTGCCCACCAATGCGCGCAAGGCGTGCAGCGCCTGGTCGCCAAAGTGGGCGGGGTTGGCTCGCCCCCGCCCCAATGAACTACGGTCACGCTGCAACTACCAATCCGCCGGCTGAGCAAATCCCGGGCCGCGGCGAGCCGACGCGGCCCACATTTCTGTTGTCTCACTATCTCCAGCCCTGCTAAGAATGTCGCCATGAAACGTGTTCTGGTTACCGGCAGCAGCGGCCTGATCGGTTCCGAAGCCGTCGTTGTTCTTCGACCGGTTAGGGTGGGACGTCCACGGGATCGACAACAACATGCGGCGGGACTTCTTCGGTCCCGAAGGCGACACGACGTGGAACCTGGAACGGCTCCGAAGGTCCGCCTCCCGCTTCGCGTATCACGACGTCGACATCCGCGACCGCCGGCAGCTCCTCGAGATCCTGCAGCAGGTCCGTCCCGGTCTGACCATCCACTGCGCGGCCCAGCCCTCGCACGATCTGGCCAAAGAGCGGGCGTTCGACGATTTCGACGTGAACGCCGTCGGCACGCTCAACCTGCTGGAGGGCGTGCGGCGTTACGCCTCCGACGCCCCGTTCGTTTTCATGAGCACGAACAAGGTCTACGGGGACCGCCCCAACCTCGTCCCCGTTCGTGAACTCGACACCCGGTACGACTACGACGCCGGGCACCAGGACGGGATCGACGAGACCTGCCCCGTGGATGCCTGCACGCACAGCATTTTCGGGGCGTCGAAGGTAGCCGCCGACATCATGGTCCAGGAATACGGCCGCTATTTCGGGATCCCCACGGTGTGCTTTCGCGCCGGCTGCCTCACCGGCCCGAACCATTCCGGCGTCGAGCTCCACGGCTTCCTTGCCTATCTCGCCAAGGCGGTGCGGAAAGGCCGCGGCTACCGGATCTACGGATACAAAGGCAAACAGGTCCGGGACAACCTGCACTCGTTCGACGTGTGTGCGGCGATGCTGGAATTCTACAACGCCCCGCGTCCCGCAGCCGTCTACAACCTCGGCGGCGGGCGCGGGAACAGCGTGTCGCTGCTCGAGGCGGTCGGGCGCCTGGAAGAGCTGACGGGCAAGAAGCTGTCGGTCGAGTATGTCGATCGCCCGAGGGTCGGCGACCACATCTGCTATATCACGAACCTGGCCCGGTTCAGGGCGGACTACCCGGGATGGAGCGTGACCCGGTCCCTGGACCGCATCCTGCAGGAACTCGCGCAACCCGCCGAACAGGCCGGCGCATGAAACTCTCCGTCGTGATTCCGGCGCGCAACGAGGAGGGGACCGTCGGGCCGACCGTCGATTCCATCCGGAGCCGGCTCCGACGCGAAGGCATCGCTTACGAGATCATCGTCGTGGACGACGGGAGTACGGACGCCACCGCATCCGAAGTGCAGAAACGGTGCCTGGAGGACGCGGACGTCCGGCTGCTGCGGAACGTCAGGCCAAACGGATTCGGGTATGCGGTCGGTACCGGACTGGACGCCTTCGAGGGGGATGCGGTCGCCGTCATGATGGCGGACGGCTCCGACGACGTCGAGGATCTCGTCCGCTACTTCGCCATCCTGAGGGACAGGGCGGAGTGCGCCTTCGGATCCCGGTTCGTGGCCGGCGGCAAGGTCGAGGGGTACCCGAAGTTCAAGCTCGCCATCAACCGGCTGGCAAACTCCTTCGTGCGGCTCCTGTTCGGCATCGGTTACAACGACGTGACCAACGCCTTCAAGGGATATCGCGCCAATGTGATTCAGGGCTGCCGTCCGCTGCTGTCGCGGCACTTCAATCTCACGGTGGAACTGCCTCTCAAAGCCATCGTGCGCGGCTACTCCTTCGAGGTTGTGCCCATCAGCTGGCGGCAGAGGACTTGGGGCCAATCGGCGCTGCATCTGAAGGAGATGGGCAGCCGGTACCTCTTTATCGTGTTGTACGTCTGGCTGGAGAAGCTGCTCTGCAAGCGCGACTACCGCCGCGTAGAGTGATGGAGTGCGGCGCCTCGGCGCCGCTTTTCAATTACAATCGACGGCCGAACTGCCCGGCGCCTCGGCGCCACACCGAAATCGCACGCCTCGGCGTCCCAAGCTACAGCTTGCGCGGGGTTACCTCCGGCACCCGCACCTGCAGCCTGGTTCCGTCTACCGTCGCCTTCATCAGCGCCTGCAGCGGGGCGACGCGCTCCTGCGGCGGCGCATCCGAAACATAGAGGTTTTCGAGGGCGTCCTGCACCAGTTCCAGCGTGAGCCTCGGGGTCACCCCCATGTACCGGCAGGCGGCGACGGCGTGCTCGACTATGAATATCGGGTGATACGCGGCGCAGCCGAATCCCATCCGCGGATAAAATTCTTCGAGCAGGAAGTCCAGTATCGAGTCATCCAGTCGGACGCCGTGTTGCTCGCACACGCGGCGGAAAATAAGACAGTAATCCGCCACCGAAGGGGGATCGACCCGCAGTTTGTACTTCACCCTCCTGAGGAGTGCCGCGTCCATGAGGGTGTTGGGCGAGATGTTCGTTGAGAAGATCACCATCTCGTCGAACGGGTAATCGAATTTCTTGCCCGTGTGGATGGTGAGGTAGTCGAACTTCTTCTCGAGCGGTACGATCCAGCGGTTCAACAAGTCTTTAGGCTGCACCAATTGCCGCCCGAAATCATCGATGATGAACACGCCTCCCAGCGCTTTGACCTGCGGCGGCGCCTCGTAGAACTTGGCCGTCGTCTCGTAGCGCAGATCCAGCATGTCGAGGGTCAGCTCTCCTCCCATGAGGATGACCGGGCGCCGGCACTTGACCCAGCGCAGATCCGGTTTTTTCCTGATATGCAGCTCAGCCTCGTTCGCGACGGCTAGTTCGGCGTGGACCGTCGGGTCGAAGACCCGGATCACCTGCCCGTCGACTTCGATGGCGTGGGGGATATAGACCGGCTGTTTGAATACCTTCCCGATCGCTTCGCTGACCGAGGTCTTCCCGTTCCCGGCTGACCCATAGACCAACAGCGCGCGCGAGGAATTGACGGCAGGGCCAAGCCGGCGGATCAGCGAGTCCGGGACGACCAGGTGGGACATTGCGGCGGTCAGGTCGGCGACCGTTATTTTCTCGTTCGCGATGGTCTGCTTCTTCACCTGCGCCTGGAATGTCGCGAGCGGCACGGGGGCGGGCCCGACATACTCGCACTGGTTTGCGGCGTCGATGGCCTGTTCTTTGCCGGCATTCGTAAGCCCGTAGCGCAGTACAGGGACGTTTCCCGGGATGGATCCCAGGACTTCGACGCACTTCTGGTGCTTGAGGCCCAGTAACAGCTGGTCGACGACCGAAGGACTGAGCTTGAGGCGGTCGGCGACGTCCGCGACGGTTTCCAGGGCCAGCGTGTGCAGCATCTTCAAGACGAGCGCATTCAGGAACGTGCAGCTCAACCCCGTCTCGGCAATGGTGGTCGGGAAAGACGGGGGGGCGTTCCCGTCCCTGGTGCTGTGCTCGCCGGCAGCTGTCTGGTCCATATCCGACTCATCGGCTCACTAAGGGCAACGCTACACACAGTTTTTCGGGCTCCAGACAATTGTGTTGCACCGGATTGTTACTGGAAAGATAATGTCCGGGTCGTCTCGCCCACGACGACCTGTTCCGAATTATCGCGTTATGGAGTGCGGTGCCTTGGCACCGCTTTCTGCGGTTGTACTGGGACCGGCAGGCACTGGCCAGATGGCGGCGCCTGGGCGCCGCCCCAGAAGCGGCGTCGAGCCGCAGCTGCCGGCCGCACACGCTTTGCGCCTTCGAGGTGGGTTTCAAGAGCTCGCCTCAAAGCCTGTGGTCTCAGGGAAGCGGGGCCCCCCGAATGCTGAAGGCAATGCTCGGGTTTGTCAAAAAGGACCGGCCCTCACGCCTGGTTGCATTCCGGATCTACCTCATCATCATCCTGGCCTGTACGCTCCTGCTTTTCGCGCTGAACGTGGTTTCCCTGACCCGCCAGCAGGACTCCTTGAATCAGCTTGCCCAAGGGGCCTCGGCGCGTGAGATTTGGTTTGCAGGATTGGCCACATGGATGTTCCTCTGCATCATCAGCCTGGGGATATACCTGCTGATCCGCGTCTCCCGCGATCTGCAGTGGTTCCAGCTTCAATCGGATTTTGTCAGCGGAATTTCCCATGAGCTGAAGACGCCGCTGAGCCTTATCCGTCTCTATAGCGAAACGCTGGTTGACGGCGAGGAGGCATTTACAGCCGAGGAGCGCAACAGCTACATTCGCATTATCGCAAGGGAGAGCGAACGCCTTAGCCGGTTGATCGACAACGTGCTCGATTTCTCCAAGATCCGGCAGGGACAGAGGCCCCGCATCCTACAGCCGGGGAACCTGGCCGAGACGGTCTCGCAGACCGTTGCCGACTATTCCGAGTATCTCGCGCTGCGCGGCTTCGTCGTCAAGACGGGCTTCCAGCCGAATCTGCCGACAGTCCTCTTCAACCGCGAGCAGGTGTCGCAGCTGGTGCTGAATCTCATGGACAACGCCCGGAAGTACTCGGGTGACTCGCGCCTGATCCGAATACACATGTGGCGGCAGGTGGACGAAGTCGTTGTCGAGGTGCAGGACTACGGATTCGGTATTCCCGCAGCGGAGCAGGAGAAGATATTTGAACCCTTCTACCGTCTTGCGAGGGGCAGCGAGAAAGGCGGGTGCGGCCTGGGTCTCTACCTCGTCCAACAGGTCATGAAGGACCACGGCGGGAGGATCGAGGTCCAGAGCCATTTGGACCAGGGGACCCGGTTCAGGCTTTTCTTCCCGGTCCCAGAGGCCGGGCGGGAGAACTACGGGTTGCCCGATACCTATGATCCCGGCAACCGCTCGATTATCCAGGCCGGCTGACAATCCATGTACAAAATCCTGATCGTCGACGACCAGGCGGACCTCGTGAAGGGGTTGGAGGTCAACCTCAAGAAGGAGGGCTACAGCGTCCTGAAGGCGGCCACTGGCGAGGAAGCCCTCAAGCTGGTGCCACAGGAGTGCCCGCACCTGATCATTCTCGACATCATGCTTCCGGGGATCAGCGGCCTGGATGTGTGCAGGGAACTGCGCAACCGGTCGATCGAGATTCCCATCATCATGTTGACCGCGAAAGGGGATGAGATCGACCGCGTGGTCGGCCTGGAACTGGGCGCGGACGACTACATGACGAAGCCCTTCGGGCTGCGCGAACTGCTGGCGCGCGTTCGCGTGCGCTTGCGCCGGCAGGCCCCGCAGTCGGAACCGTTCGCTCGATACCGCTTTGGGCAGGTCGAAATCGATTTCGACAAGAACGAAGCGTTTGTCCGCAACCGGAAGATCGAACTAACTCAGAAGGAATGCGACCTGATGCGCTTCCTGGTCCGCAACCGCGGGAATGTCCTCTCGCGCGACGTGCTGTTGAACGACGTGTGGGGCTATGACGACTACCCCACCACCCGGACCGTGGACACCCACATCCTCAAGCTGCGCAAGAAGCTGGAAGAGGATCCCGCGAATCCCAAGTACATTCTGTCCGTTTACGGAGGGGGCTACAAGTTCGTCGGATGACCGGACCCGGGCAGAAGCGCATCTGGGACAGCATCACGCTGGAGCACCTCTGGTTGGGCCTTCCCCTGTTCGTTATCGTCGTCAAGGGTTTCCTCGTCCCACTCCCGCTGCTCGACTTCTGGTGGCACCTCAAAATGGGGGAGGTTATCGTCTCCACCCATGCTATCCCGCGCACGGACATCTTCTCGTTCACCGCCGCTGGCAAGCCCTACATCGTCCAGAACTGGCTGGCGGAGGTGATTTACTATGGAACATACCGGCTCGGCGGGTTTCCCCTGCTTGTTTTTCTGAACACGGTCCTGCTCGCGCTGGCGCTGCTCCCCGTGTATCTTCTCTGTCTGGAGGCGACTGCGCGGAAAAAGGTCGCCGTTCTCGCGGCGTTTCTGGCCTCGTTCGTCTTCTTCGGCAACATGAGGCCGCAGGTTTTTTCGTTCGTCCTGTTCGCGTGGTTCTACTGGGTACTGGAGGGATACCGGACGGGGCGCCGCGACCGGCTCTGGGTGTTGCCGCTCCTGATGATTCTCTGGGTCAATCTGCACGGCGCCTTCGTGCTCGGGCTGGGGCTGGTCGCGCTGTTCCTCGCGGCCGAGGGGGCCCGCCGCTTTTCCGGCAAGGGCGGCGACAAGGTTCTCTCGGCGTCGCAGTTGCTCAAGCTGGCGCTTATGCTAGCCGCATGTGGGGCTGCGACGCTGGTCAATCCGGAGGGGTACAGGCTGTACGATTATGTGCGGGTGGTGATGACCGACCAGTCATCGCAGCAGTTCGTCGCGGAGTGGCAGCCGCCCACCGTCAATTCGGCGCAAGGATTCTTGACCTTTTACGGCCTGTTCTTTGTGGCGGTCGCGGTGCTCATCTACACCCGTATCAGGCCGGACCTGACGGAGCTTGCCCTTTTTCTCAGCTTTTCGGTTTTCGGGCTGGTGGCGACACGCAACACGATCTGGTTTGGCATCGTGATACCGCCCGTCCTGGCGCGCCACATCTCGGTGTCGGGAGTCGAGGTGCCGGCGCAGCCTAAGCGGTTTAACGCTTTTGTCGCTGCGCTGGCTGCCGTGGTGCTCGTGATTGTCTCCCCATGGGTGCGCCCGGCGCTCTACTCCACATCCCTGCTAGAGCGGCAGACGCCGGTCGCGGCCATGGATTACATCAACGAGAAGGACCTGCGGGGAAACATCTTCCACCCTCAGATCTTTGGCGACTATCTCGCATGGCGGCTCTATCCGCGTCAGAAATCGTTTTTCGACGGGAGGGTGCACCTGTTTGGGGAAGCGTTCGTGAGGGAGTACCGCAACATATTCCACGATTCGCATTGGGAGGAGCGGTTGCGCCCGTTCGACATCCGCTACCTGCTGCTGAGCAAGGATCCCGGCCAGGATGACAGCGCCAGGATGATCGAGAAGGCCCGGAAATCCAAGAACTGGACCGTGTTCTTCGAAGACAACGTGGCAGTCCTATTCGCCCGTTAATGGAGTGAGGCTCCAGTGGGCGGCCGCTTTAAGGGGTGGTACTTCAACGGGCCCGTTACCAGGTGGCGGCTCGGCGGCCCTGGAAGAGCCAGGGAGCTAACCGGTAGCGCCCATGCTCTCGGTGTAGAGGGATGTCTCAAACGCAGGAATGGTTATATTCGGGGCGATTGGAACCAGGAAACGGAATTGATACCCGGACACGGTCACGGAAATCTTCTGGCTGATCGGTGTGCCGCCGGAATCGGCTTCGATGGTCTGGACGGAGACGTCCACGGCGCCCTTGGTGAGTCCGTTCAACAGCGGATCCCCCGAGGAGACATTCGGGTCTCCGTAAACCACAATATTCTTCGTCTTGTCGATATTTGTGGCGTCGGAGTTCCCCGTCACGTTCACCACTGCCCAGCGCGCGGCCGCCCGCGTGGATTGGACGATGGTGTTGTAGGTGTACAGAGCCCGCGCAAATTCCGTTATGCCGAAAACGACGAAGAGAAATACAAGGATAATGAACGCCATCTCGACGACGGCTTGACCCTTCTGATTCTTCGGTCGCGCTTTCATCTCTCTTGCCTCACCCCAATCGAACCTACGTCCCTGTTATAACCCCCGTGAACACCATCGTCACCTTCGGGCGGAAAGTGGCACTCGGCAAGATGAACCGGAACATCGGCGTATAGGTGTAGTTCGCGCTCACCGTTACGTAGAACTCGTTCACCGCCGAACCGGGGGCCGCTGCAACCGTGAAGTTCGTCGTCGCGACATCCGGAATGATAGTGGTTCCGCCGCTAATATTACCAAAGACAGCAACTGTCTTCGCGTTAGTCTCATAATTTGTGGGAATGACCCCCGCTGGCGAAATCACCGTATCCGACACGTACCTCGCCGCATTGCGTACCGATTTCGTCAGGATGTTGTACGTGTAGAACGCGCGCCCGAACTCAATTCCCCCGGCCAGCAGCACGGCAAGGAGGGGGAGCATAAAGGCGAACTCGACAATCTCGACCCCCCGTTCCTCTCGATACAAGGTGTGCCTTAAGATTTTCATCGTACCACCCGTGTAATTCAGGCAAGTTTACCGGAACAGGACAAGTTTGGTAATGCTCGGGTTGGTGTTTCCGGTCGGCTGGCCCGACAGATCACACTGCCCGACGTACATCAAGCAGACCGCGCTCGAAGGTGGAGCGGCGTCGGGCCGGGCCGGCATGAAGAAACACCCGAACCCTATGACGTTGTAGAGCCCGGATCCGTGTGGAATCACGCCATCGTTGAACGCCACCCGGATGACCCGGCGGAAGTTGGTAACTGTATTGTTGGTTGCGTAGCTGTTCCTGTAATCATCGTAGGTAGCATAAATATTCGAATCGGGGTCCTGGTCGAACCGCTCCTGGATGGCCCTCAGAATGGCGTTGCCACCGCCTCCCGTCATGGCGTCGAGCGACGAGACCGAAATCTGCACACAGTTGCTGGTTCCACCGTTGAGGATGTTGTCCTCAAACACTGGGACGCTGGGGGAACGACCGGATGGATCGGACAGACCGAAGTTGCCTGTAACACTGCCGGGAAGACCATAGTCCGCACAGTTCTTCCCCGAACTGCCCGGCGCAAGACGGGCTGAGTAAATCGTGCCGGGGGTATAGCCGTACGGATTGTCTGGATCAAACCCGGGTTGTCCCGGCAGTATCTGTGCTGGGGAGAAGGGGTCGAGTCCCCGGCAGACCTGCTGCAAAGGCTCCTGGCCGGCAACCGCCTGGGCGCCGAAATTGAGCACGTTCGGGACCCCTGGTATAACCCTGGCGAATGACACGCCGGAAGGTTGGTCCGGCACGATCACTCGCACGAACCGGATCGTGGCGGCAACTCCCTGTGCCGATGCCCGGTCGAGGTAGGGCCCGGCGAGAGCCGCGGAGTACGTCACCGACTCGACCGGAACCGCAACGGGTTGGGTATTAAATTCGTATTTGTTGGCGAGATTTCCGCTTGCATCCGTCGCACGGTTCTCAGCTTCCTGGATCCCGGCGGAAGAACTGTCGAGCGCGGAAGCACCGGCCAGTGCGCAGGCGTCGGCGATATTCTGGAGCTGGGACTTGTTGATATAGGCGTGTCCCAGGTCAACGGCCAGCCCAATCATCCCGACCAGGATGACGAGTGCGAGAGCGACAAACACGATGATCGCCCCGCCCTCCCCCCGATAGCAGCCCCTATCTCCACAAGCGACTGACATGGCGTTGCTCCCCGTAACGTTACCACCGCGTGTACCAACGGCTAATCGGGCGAACTCGTGCAGTAATTTTATCGGCAAAACGCTTGCGATATTCTATCATAATCGTGCCCAGTGCGATGCCAATCTCCCTCTAAGGGTTCGAAGATCCATGAAAACCGGCCGGATGGCAATCTGGGCTCTCGTTCTCGGACTCCTGGTTTTCAACCTCGTTCGTGGGGCTATCTCTCTACAAATAATACCCCTAAATGATTTTATCGAGTACTGGGCGGCTGGGGGGGTGTTTCTCGGCGGCGGGAACCCCTACAGCGCCGAGGAGTTGCTCGCGGTCCAGCGAACCCTGGGTTGGGGGGCCCCGGAACCCCTGATGATGTGGAACCCGCCGTGGACGCTCCCGCTCGTGGCCCCCCTCGCGCTGATGCCCTACTGGGTTGCGCGCGGCGTCTGGTTCGTGCTTCACCTTGTGCTGCTTTTCGCCTGCGCCGACTGGCTGTGGAGGTATTACGGAGGCCGAAGGGAGCAGCGCTGGGTCGCATGGCTGATCGTACCGTTTTTCGTTCCCGATGTCATGGCGCTCTCTCGCGGCCAGATTGCCCCGCTCGTCTTTGGGGGCATGGTCGGATTCCTGTGGTGTCTGAGCCGCGGCCGGCCGGGGCTTGCCGGTGTGTCCCTGCTGCTGCCCACGATAAAGCCGCATCTTCTCTATATCTTCTGGATTTTTCTGCTGTGGTGGATCGTAGTGGAGCGTCAGTGGAAGCTACTCGCAGCACTGTTCCTATCGGTACTCACTGGGACCCTTCTGGCTGTAGCGAGGAACGAAGAGGTCATCGGGCAGTACCTGCATGCCATCCGCTCAGACCAAGGTCCGCTCAGGTGGGAAACACCCAGCTTGGGGACCGCCCTTCGACTGGCCTTCGACAGCGATAGCCGGTTTCTCGAACTAATCCCAGTCCTTGGCGGATTGATCGTCGCAGCCTGGTTTTGGCACCGCTGGAAGAACGGATTCGAGTGGCGGGACCGTCTGCCGGAGATCATCCTGCTCTCCGTCGTCACAACCGGTTTCAGTTGGAGCTTCGACTGGGTTGTGTTGCTGCCGCCGGTGATCCTGATGATGGCCCGGTTTGCATCGCATCCAGGGCGCAACTGGTGGTTGCTGGCCGGCCTCGTCCTGCTCCAGGGGGGGGTGCTGCTGCAGCTTTCAAGGGTGCAGAACTACTTCTACACGGTTTGGGTTCCCCCGGCGCTTGCGCTTTTGTATGCATGCTGTGCCCTCAGGAACCGTGAAGCAATCGCACCGCCGAGCCGCCAACGAGGCGGAAATTGCCGAGAAAACATTGACGGTATGTACCCTTAGGGATCTCCGTGCTCGCTGCCGGCCTCTGGGGTAGGTTTCTGGCTTCTCCAATCATGGTAGATACTTGTTCTCCGGCATATGATCATTGAACCGGGGTTCACCAATGATTCGACCGAAAGCGCGCGCCCGTCCGTCGCCAACTCAGCCGATCCCTCGAAGCTGACCCCTACCGCTTCGTACGAACGAAGCATGCCGAAAAGTCTACGCAGGAATGGATCGGAAGCGTTGACCGGTGCTGGATAGTGCTGCGCAACGATCCGTATCGCTTCGAGTGCCGCTTCCGGGGGCATTCCGTTAGATTCCACCAAGTTCACCAGCACGACATACTCCGGCGGGTTGGCTTCCAGCGACGACAGGAGTTCGCGCCTGAATTCTTCGAGGCGGGGCGAGGGCTCCACCAGCGGGTACAGCCAGAAGAAGCGGGTCGGTGCAAGCAGGCTGGCATAGAAATGGATCTGCGGCTCGGATCCGACCAGATATGCCTTGGTACCTTCCGCCGCCTTCGATCGGACGAAGCTTGCGACCGTCACCGATCGTGAGAAGATGTCGCTCCCGTAGGTCATCTTCAGGAGCGCGTCGCCGGACATAGGCAGGAACCGCGCTGCAATGAGGATGCTGCCCGCGAGCACGGCGCCCAGCATGCGCTTGCCGTACTGTGGGAATGCCGGCGTTCTGAGGTTTGCGGCGCCGACACCCGCTGCCACCACGACATAGGGCAACATGAGCAGGTAATAGTGCGGGAAGAACCGCCCTCCCGTCGCGGTGCCGGCGAGGGACCCGGCCAGCGCTGCGGCGACCAGCCACCGACTGCGGACCCGGGCCGGCCTGCAAAAAAATCCGACAATGCCCATGCCTCCTGCGACCCAGGTGCACGGGTCAAGCGCCAGGATAGACATGGCCGAGCGCAGCAGGCTGCGCAGGCCCTCCTTGAAAGGCAGTGCTGTCACATAGCCTTGGTTGTAGGTGAAAACCCCGGTCCAGTACGGCTCCAACGCCCCTCTGAACGCGAACCAGACGGTCACCGCGAGAAACGGTAGCGCACATCCCGGCAGAAAGGCCGCCGCAACGCGAATCGATCGTCCCCCGGGCCTGCGCGCTTCCTTCACCACCGCGTAAACGAAGCTCGCCAGCGCGATCGGCGCAACGACCTGTTTGAGAAGGAAAGCGACCCCGTACGCAAGGCCGGCCTTGAAGTGGTTTGCCCCGGACGGCCTGTCGTCCGCTTGGAAGAGCAGGGCCGCGATCAGGAACGGGAGCAGAAAGATCTCGCTGTTGGCGCCGAATCCCCAGTAGGCGGGGGATGCAGTTGCGAGCCCCAGGAGTGCCATCGATAAAATTGCGATGCGTGCGCTCTCCGTGACCCGCTGGACAAACCGGAACGCGAGCAGACACGCCGCGGCTACGAACAGGAGGGCCATGAGCCGGGGAGCGAACACGGCCCAGCCGAACAGGCGGAACGCGAAGTAATACAGGTAATAGATTCCGGGAGGCCGGTGATCGAACGCGTCGCGGTAAGGAAGGCCGCCGGCGTCGATCACGCTGGCGACGTAAGCGTAGGCTCCTTCGTCCCTCTCAAAGGGGACAGGAAGTCGAACGATCCTGGGAATCAGAGAGACAAGTAGATACGGCACCGACCAGGCACAATGTTGCCTTGGCCGGCGGCTCGGCTCGGCCGAAATCGTCATCAGGATGCGCTTGCTGCGCGCGGCCGCGCCGCGCCTTGTCGAGCATGTTCACCAAGCCGGGGCAGGCCCCGGAGCGCGTGCTTCAGAAGTAGAAGTAGACCTGTGGAGCGATCCCGTTCCCGTCGCAGAGACAGGGCCCGCACTCCTGGCGGTACTCGTGCCATAAGGACCGAACCGCCGCCGGGATGACCACCGGGTCGTCTTTCTGATGGTAGACACAGATGGCCATGCGCGGGTGAAACCGGCGGATCGTCTCCGCCGCGCCCTGTAGCGCCCGGCGCTCGGCCCCTTCGATGTCCATCTTGATAAAATCCACTTTCTCGAGGTGTAGTTCGGCGACCATGGTGTCGACGGTGGTCAGGGGCAGCTTGAGCTTCACGCTGCCCTGTTCCGACTTGAGCACGAAGCTGTCACCCGTCTGGTTGGCCGGGTCGACATTCATCTCGAGGACGTCGTCGCGGTCCCAGATGCCTTTCGGGTAAATGACGACCTTGCCTTCGGCGATCTCCTGTTCCAGGTTGCGCCGTAGGCACTCCACGTTGGCGGGAACTGGCTCGATGGCGATCACCTTGCGGGCCCCGTGCTTCAGGGCTTCGATCGTGTAGAGCCCGATGTTAGCCCCCGCGTCCAGCACGATCTCGCCTTTTGTTGCCCCCAGTTCGCGGTAGTTATAGATGCCGCGCTCCTGCTCCGTAAGGTCGTAGATGACCCAGGTCAGAGAACCGGCGGGCACCCAGATCCGCCGCCCTCCCAGCTCGTATTGTTCGTAGCCTGCGGGATCGCGTCCAACCAGCCGGACCTCGCCGTGCAGCTCGCTTGCGCGTTCCACCTGGTACTTCGCCAGGGCATAGCTGCCGATCGCGCTGCGGAAAGGGCACTGCGACGCGTGCCCCGAGAGCATCATGCTCAGCATCACCATCCCGGCCACGACCTGCGTGCGGAAGATGATGATGGAGGCGCAGATCGCAAGGGTGACCACCAGGCCCGCTTTGATTTTGGGTAGCTTCACGAAATCGATTATCCAATAGGTAGGAAGTTGCGCGGAAGCGAAATCGTCTCGCGCGGCCGCGACCTGGTTGCCATCAGGGTGTGCGGCGGTAGATGTCGTATCGACCGAAACTCGCGACGTGCACGAACCCGCGGCTCTGTGGGATCCCGGCGTCACCAGTGGTGCTGCGCACCATAGGGCCGATGACGGCGTAATCGAGCTCGCCCGTTGCGGGCACCTTAACCGGCGGTTTTCCCAAGTCGAAGAGGCACGGCCGGTTCAGGAGGAAGAACAGCTCGACCTCCCCCGAGCCGATAACCGCACCCTCGGGCGTCCGGGTGTTGAGAAAGGCGGCCGTCTGTGCCACCGCAGTCCCGTCGTCCGATGTGTAAAACTCGACGAGCCCGCGGACGGTCAGGGGAACCGCGAAGGCAATCAGGGCAACCGAAAGCAGGGTCGCCGCGGCCCTGCGGTTAAAACCGAGCGGCCGCGGCGAGAAGTTCCGGGTCAAGCTGGACAGCATGGCCGAGACAAAAATGCTGCCGATGACCGATACCGGGAACAGGTAGCGCATGAACCCGATTGAAAGGGAAGCCCACCAGGCAAACCAGCTGCTGCACAGGACGAACAGCGAAAGCCGGACCAGGGCGGCAGCGTCCGTGCACGAGGTCACCCGGTAACTGCGCGCCTGCCTCACAAGGGCGTAAGTCAGGCCCAGCAGTGTCGGTAGGGCGAATTTCAGGGTCCAAACGAGTACTGCGAGCCGGGCGGGGGCATTCAAGACCACGACGGCCCCCCGATACCAGTCTGCGATGTGGGTCTGGGGCGGCATCGAGTCGCGGAAGAGGTGCTTCTGCACGAGAGTCAGGAGCGCGAATGCTGCCAGCGTCCCGGCCAGACCGGCGAAGATCGTCGATGCCGCTCTCCACTCGCGCTTGTGCAGCGCCGCCGCCAGGGGGACAAGTAACGCCAGCAGCATGAAGGGAATCACCTGCGGCTTCGTGCTGAGTGCGAGTCCCCACCAGGCACATGACAGAAGCACGATCCACGGCCGGTTCCGGCCCGCGAGAAAGCAGCCGTAGCCGGCCAGGATGTAAAACACGGCCATCATCTCCCCCAGCGCCTGACGCCCGGCCAGGATGGGATGAAGGTCGGGATGGATCGGCATCAGCAGCAGGACCGCCATGGTGCCGGTCGCCGCGCTCCGACCGAAGAGGCGCGCCGCGATCCAGCAGAGCAGGAGCAGCGCACCCGCGGAGAAAAAGATGCCGGGGAGCCGCGCCTGCCACAGGCCGATGCCGAAGGCGCGGAGGCTCAGGGCGAGCGGAGCGATTGCGGGGAAACCGGTGCTGATCATGTAGGGGGGGACCGGCCGGCCTTTCAGCATCGGGCCATAGTGCCCTGCCTCCACCCAGTTCCGCGCGACCATGAGGTTCCAGCCTTCGTCGAAGAAAAGCGGGGGCACCTCCGCGGGCCGCCAGGCAAGGAGAATCACCGCCAGGAGGACGAGCGAAGCGGGAAACAAGCTGGTCCGGCGCAACATATGGGCCTTTCATCGGTGACCGCATTCTACTGCATTGTAGTGCGAGGGTACCATCCCGCAGGCGGCACGTGGCGAGCGCATGAAATTAACCCCAGCCCATCTATCAATGGTGGGTGCCACTGTGATGAAAATGGCTGGAATAATTCTCTTTTTGTGCATGGAAGAACTCCGTGTATGGTAGCCATCATGACGCAACCTGGGACTTGTTTTTTGGGGGCTGCCGGCAGGACCGGCCCGGCGCGGCCAAGTCGTTATTTTGAAACCGCCCCATAAGAGTCAGACGAAATTTCTGGTTCGATGATGTTACTCGCAGAGCGGGTTTTGAGCTGATAGGAACCTTCCCTGACGACTTCAGGAGAGTGCAATGGCCAATGACGCAACACCACTATGGCGGCAGATTATAAACCTTGTCATTATGGCGACGATGGTTATTCTGATCTTCTTTTATGGCGTCTTCATGGGCCCTCGCTTTGGTTCCGACGAAGAGGTGATTCGTCGCTACCATATTATGATGTACCAGAACCCAGCAATGTGGAGTCTGAGTTGGCTCGGCGTACCGACACAGCAAAACCCCAACGATGTCTGGATAACTCAGGAGATTATTGTTGAGCGGAAGCCTGATTACATCATCGAAACGGGAACCGCATCGGGCGGGAGCTCCACGATCTGGGCTATGATTCAGAGGGAGGTTAATCCCCGAGGCCGGGTGATTACTATCGACATTGAGGATCAGAAGAAGGGCCAAGTCTTCCCGCCAGGCATCGCTGGGAGAGTTGACTATCTGATCGGCAGTTCCGTCGACGACAAGATCGTGGAAACGGTTCGCAGAAAGGTCCACGGGATGACAGCCCTTGTGATACTGGATTCAAATCATCATAAGGCCCACGTCTTGCGAGAGATACAGCTGTATTCCGAGCTCGTGAACGTGGGAAGCTATCTCATCGTGCAAGATACAAACATAAGCGGGCATCCTGTTCCTCTTGTCGGCCACGTCGGAGATGGCCCCATGGAGGCGGTTGAAGAGTTTCTTGCCGCAAACAGGCAGTTCGAGCCTGACTTGGGTCGCGAAAAACTGCTCTTTACCATGCATCCCCACGGATATCTCAAACGCGTTCGCTGACGCGGACAGGTTCTTTCTGCGGCGGGAGTCAGGGTCTCAAGCTTGGACAGGCTTAACCGCGACGATGCGAAGGGTCGGTTGGCTCCTATGTTATCCGTTTCTTCCAAGGCGGATCCTTTGAAATGCCAGTCAAGCCAGGAATAATGACGTGGGTGGTTCGCATTTCCCACGTGTCACAACATTTTTGGTTTCTGGCAGTTCTTGTCGTGGTTCCCCCGTTCCTGCTTTTCCCGCGCCTGGGACAAGTATGCCTCTGGCAGGACGAGGCAGAAACGGCCCTCCTCGGGAAGGCCATTCTCCTGCACGGATATCCGCTCGCCGCGGACGGTGAAACTCTCATCAGTGATCAACCCGGGCGTGTCGATAGTAATCCGGCAGGAATCTGGATCTGGACCCCGTGGCTACAACACTATGTCGCAGCGCTTTCCTTCGCCATATTCGGGCTGACCACATGGGCTGCACGGCTGCCCTTTGCGCTCCTCGGCTGGGCGGTGCTGTTCATAGCTTACGTGGCACTGAATGATGTCACCGGGAATCTCCGTTTCAGCCGGTACGCCGTCGCTTTGCTCGCCCTGTCCGTTCCTTTCCTGCTGCATGCGCGACAGTGTCGATACTACATGCTCCTGGCACTGTTTAGCGTCGTATATGCCTGGGGATACCTGCGTCTCGCGAGGCTGGCACGGGGGGGCGCAGCGCTTTTCATTGTGGGCGGGATTGGGCTTTGCCACAGCTTCCCCCCCAACTGCTGGCTTCAATCCTTTCAGTGAGCGTTCATGCATTTCTGTTCCATCGAAACCGAGCTGTGCTTTCTCGTTGTGCGTGGTGTTTCGCAATAATAGCAGCGGGTAGTCTTCCGTTCCTTCTGTACACGGAAGCATGGACGCGGAACTACGCTGGAACCGGGTACGGGTTCGATAATCCATGGCGCTACCTGGCTACGCTCCGGGCGTACCTGCTTCAGATACATGTCTACTGCTGGCCATTTCTGCTTGGCTTGGCTGTAATCTGGAAGCGTGCGTCGCCCGAGCGTGCCGCTTCGGTCGGCAAACAACTAATGACACCCGTGATTTATTCGATTTCCTGGCTGGTGGCACTATGCGCACCCTCCGGCCCAGGGTCGTTGATTCTGCTCGTTTTCTTAATCGTATTCGCCGGAAGGGATGTAACGCGATGGGTCGCCAGGAGGCCTCTAGACCGGCAAGGGATCGGCTCGCTGAACGCTGAGTTCGCTTTCGTTGCACTTCTGTTGTTCATCAGCGTAGTTCTGTTTGCCGGTG
This sequence comes from uncultured Acidobacteriota bacterium, assembly GCA_963773605.1. Lineage (GTDB taxonomy): Bacteria > Acidobacteriota > UBA6911 > UBA6911 > UBA6911 > CAVZBT01. The sequence continues at coordinate 149,491 of CAVZBT010000006.1, read as the reverse complement.
TCTGCAACTACCCGTTCTTTCGGTACCTGACTGGCCTGGTTCCCTTCTTCGCGGCTCTGACGGCAGCCACGGTGCTATCGCTGTCGGACAGTAGATGGTTGGCACGAGCGCTGGTCGCGTGCCTCGTCTCAGGCAACATCATCCAGTTGGCCCCGTTGACGGTTATGGTCGCGTTGGGCGAGGCGGCAGGACTAACCTGGAGTGTACCGACAGCATTCGGATATCTGCCGAGCAATATAAACAGCAGTGAAACCCTTCGACTCGAATATCGGTTTCCAAAGTTTCAGTCGCTAATAGGCGAATATATTTACGAGATTACCCATGATTACCTTGGCCCGATCGGCGCTACGGTTCAGCATTTGCGGTCGCACGCCACTCCGGGTCAGGTCCTGGTGACAACCTACGAACACTTTCCCATCATGTTCTACACGGATCTGCGTGTAGTGCCCTCGAGAGACGACGCAGGCCTGGTTGAGCTCCCCGATTGGATATTGGTGCACCGTGAAGACGAGGCGCCCTTGCCGGATAGGCTGGCGCGTGCGGTTGGGGACACGAAAGTATATCGGATGGCTCCAATAGCCGCTCATGAGTATGCCTTCGAGAACATTCCGGAGCCTAACTGGCATCGATTTCGTACGCCTGCGGACGGCCCGCCTGTATCCTTGTACCGCAGGGTAAGATGATAGTGTGACTATGGATCCTGTTCTCGCGCCCCGCGAGCTGGAACCTCAGGGTCCTCCTCGTGAAGGCCGAAAAGGATATCGCGGAGTAGAGTATTCCTGGCAAAGACGACCGAGGCCCGGAGCTGTCGTGCGTCCGTCAGAGCGCCTCGAACCACATAGAGCACACTCCGAGCTCCTACGGACGATCTTGACGTGCGTGTCCTGAACCTGAAGGGTGAAAGCCCGCAGCATGGAGCGAATGTGAAAGCTACTTTCAAGCCTGGCTCGTATTTTCTTCTGCTCTGCCTGACCTTGGTCTATGGCATGTATGTGATACGGCATCTGGAGCCCAATTTCACGTTCTCCAAGTATGATCCGGGCTGGATGATCGCGACCGTCATATCGATCGTCGAGGACAGGGACCTCGACCTGCGCAACCAGCTGAACAATGATCCTGGCGAAGCCGCCGATCAGACGGCGCAAGGCTCCGGGGGAGAATGGTACCCGCTCCACGAATACTTGATGGCCTTCGCCACCGTCCCGTTTTACGTGCTGTTCGGCATCCCGGGCTGCCTGATCTTCAACGTCGTCGTCGTGATGCGTCTGATGATGGTTCTATTCCACCTCTGTTCGCGCCACGTGGATCAGCAGACCGCATTTGTGGCGGTCGCGCTGACAGCTTTTGCCACACTGTTCCTGGACTACACTTACAGCTATTCCCTCGACGTGTTTGGCGTCTTCCTGCTGGTTGCTTCCTACCGCTTCGTCGTCGGCGGAAGCCTGCTGCTGAGCGGTTTCGTATGGGCGATAGCCGTCGCAGCCCGGATACCCAATGCTGTCACGGCCCCCGCTTTTCTAGCCTACATCGTTCTCTGCGGCCGGATGAAGCCAGGTAGATCCGAAGCATCAGGGTGCGACAGGATAAGGGCAGTGTCACTCCGGCTTGCAAGCTTTGCGGCCGGCGCGTTGCCGATGTTCCTCTGCCTCGGCCTCGCGAACTGGAGCATGTTCGGCAGCCCACTCGCGACCGGATATAGCCGTTGGCAACATTTTGACGGCGCCCGGGCGCTCGTGAGCTCACAGGACAATGCCTTCAGCGCATCGGCGCTTCGGCAGCTCCCCTCTTTGATGTTCGATACGAGGACGGGCCTCTTTTTTGGCGCTCCGCTCTTAGTTGTGGCCCTGAGCTTCGGGCTGCGTCCGCTTTGGCGCAAGTCGAAGAGCGAAGCTGTCCTGTTCGGCTTGATCTCCCTTTGCACCGTGGCCTTGTATTCGAAATACTCGCTCGCGGTTCCGGGTTATCCGGGGAACAGGTATCTCATGTCCGTCGTGGCCCTCGCGGCTATACCGCTCGGCCTTGCGGTGAAGGAGGTGTTCAAGGGGACGGCAGCAGGGAACGAATTGCAGTAGTCCAGCTCAATTGGCCCTCCGGTCATCGGAGCGCACCTGGGAGTCCGTGTTCCTCTCTGGCTGCGCCACGGCGTATATGGTAGAGCTTCCGGTCTGGAAGACCGGCGCCAGCAAATGCGGGCAGGCCTGCATCAGCAGCTGGAACCCCTCGCCGGCAATATCGGGCCGGAACGCGGCGAAGGACGTTTTTGCGTCTATCAGATACCGTACTTGCGCCTCGGGCATCAGCGAAGCGATTGTCCCGGAATCAGAACACCCGGGCTTTGCGGCGACAAAAGGTGCGATGGCCGGGTTCCCGGTCCACAGGTAGTACTTGGGATCAGGATAGCAGACCAGGATGTCGTCCCGTCGTGCCCGGTCCCTAATCCATTGGCAGACCGACTCGTCGTCCCGCGCCCTGTCGGCGAAGACGCCGCGAGACAGGACGGTCTCCTTCCACACTCCTTCGACGTTTCCCCACGCAACCAGCACAGGCACGGCAGACAGGGTCGCGAACAGGATCAAGCGGGAAACGCGCAGTTGGAAGTACCCCTGCTTCAGAAGTTCGACGGTGCGGGCGATGCCGAGTACGAGAAAGAAGCATATGAACGGGAGAAGCGGCACCAGGAAGCGGTCGTAAGAAGAGTACGGCCACACCGCATGCTGGAGAATATAGAAGAGGATGTAGAGATGAACGATTCTGAGCCCGGCGCGCGCATGCGCGAGAAACCCTGCGCAGACTAACCCGAAAGTGACCATCAGCGCCAGCAACCCAGCGACAAACCATGGGCCCTGCAGGCCGGCAATCGAGGAATAGCCGAATCCGAGACAGACCAGGGGGACAGAGATCGGCACCAGCATGAAGAGATTCTGCGCCACGACTTGGAGGTAGTTCACGGGTCCACCGGAACTCAGGATTTGCTTCCAGTCTCCGAGATAGGAGGTGTAGTACGTCATTGCCGAACCGGTCGGCTGGGAGGCGTGAGCGTGGGCCCAGGCTGTCCATCCCGCAAAAACCAGCAATGCCACGGAAACGGGGACGAGAGCGCACCGGGAATTTCGGCGGATCAGCGCAAACGCGGCGACTGCCGGCAGCACGCTGAGCGCGGAGATTCGCGTCAGTACGGCGAGCGCAAGGGCGGCGGACAGGACGGCGCTTGTGCGGAGCGATGCTTTCCGGGTGTGGCTTTCGGCCGCCCCGAGCACGGCAATTGAGAGGAAGGCGTAGAGCGGCTCGGACAGGGCGCTGGTCGCCAGGATGACGGTCCGCGGGTTGAACGCCGCGAGTCCGATGGCCACAAGGGCCAGAGCGCGGTCGCGGGGGGCTCGGTACGCCAAGTAACGTTCGGCACAGAAGAGACCCGCAAGTGTGAAGATCGTCGACGGGAGCAGAAGCGCCACGACATTGGAAGGGAAGTTCGGGAACACCCGCCAGATGGCCGACAGGACCACTGGGTACAGGGGCGGGTACTTGGTCTGGTGCGGCGCCCCGGGCAGGCTGGAGATGCGGCAGCCCGAGCCGCAGGCGATGGACTTCGCGGTTACGGCATAGATACCATCGTCGTGGAGGAACCCGAATTTTAGAGGGTCGAGCGCTACGAAATAGAGGGCGGCGGCCGCCCCCAATACGAGCAGCAGGCCCGGTCTGATACTGGCGCGATCGGAAAGTGGCCCCCCCATACGCGCCGAGTATAGCACGCCGTTATGGAGAGTCTCCCCGGCGTCCAGGATTGCAGGCTCGGCTCGCCCTGGGCGATTCAGCCCTACCGGTGCCGTCTCCTGGCCGACAGTTCTACGAACTCGGCGGCCAGGAAAAGGATCAATCCAATCGTAACGACGACAAGGGCGCCGCTTGCCAGCAGGAATGTCAGATCACCGATCGGCATCGGCCTTCTCCAGTGATTCTTGTGTTGGTAGCTGACTTATATTTGCACAATGCCAAGGGCAACAATGTCAACTCGCCGCAAACAATTGCAAAACTGCACGGCCGTTGTGTTGTGATCCCTTCCCCTCGACTTGCCTGGTTTCAGGGCCGCGTCGGGCCGACATGCACCGACGGCAACCCCAATGTAAATCTCCAGTAAATAATTGTTAAAACCGCAGGTTCAAATAGCCCCGCCGTCGACCTTATGGGATAATTGAAAAATTCGATATTTCTGGAGCTCGCCCATGACAAACAAGGAGCACCTGCAGAAGTTAGCCTCTGCAATCGCATCGATGGATTTCGACCCGTGGAACGAGTGGAGAACTCAGAATCCCGGCATCGTGCCTGACCTCGCCGGGGTCGATCTCAGCGACGCGAGTCTGAGTTTCGCAAACCTTAGCAATGCAGACCTCGCCGGAGCGAATCTCCGCGGCGCTATCCTTCAAGATGCCAATCTGCGGGGAGCCAATCTCCGCGGGGCAGACCTGTCCGACGCCTGGTTACAGGACACGGACCTCACCGGCGCACAGCTGGAAGGCGCCCGACTGAAATCGCGATTGACGAAGAGCCAATAACGGCCTTTCCGCCGCAACATCATGCTGGACGACGTTGAGCTTGCTGGTTACAGCGCGTTTTGAGTGAATGTCAGCACACCTTTATCTTCGCGCTCCCTTGGAGGGATGTGCCTAAACCCGGAACGCGGTCAGAGGCTGCGTCCCAAGGCGGATGCGATGACCCGCCAGGTCGGCTTCTTGCGGATGGCTGTGCGGGAGATGAATCACGATCCGGCGAACCGATCGTTCCACACATGCACCGAACTTGAAGAGGCGTCTGCGTCGTTGCAGTCGGGATATCCGGCGGCGATGCCGAAGACCCGTTGCCGAAGCAGATCCACACAGCTATGCAGTACCTTACCAGGTCGCCCGGCGTTGCATAGGCAGCCGGCAAGCCGCTCGGTCAGCGAAAATTGACCATCAACACTCTTCAAGAGAATTGCGCCGCCGTTGGAGCTACTGTCGGGCTGATGTCAACTTCTTATAGGAGGCACTTTGTGTCGAGGACTTCGCGAATAATCTGGGTTAGTAGTAGAAATAGACCTCCGGCTTAATAAAACCCTTGTTAAACAGGCACGGTCCGCATTCCTGGCGATAATACCCATAGGCGGATCCTATAACGGCGGGAATCACCAGTGGATCATCTGGGAGATGGTATACACAAATTGCCATGCGCGGACGAAACTTGCGAATAGTGTTTGCCGCGCCAGCCAAAGCCTGGCGCTCTGCGCCTTCGATATCCATCTTAATAAAATCAACTCTCTCTAGATTCAGTTCCTTGACCAAAGTGTCTATCGTCGTTACGGGCACCTTTATGGTTGCACCAGCCTCAAACTTGAGAATGAGGCTATCGAGTGCAGAACTCCCCAAATTGACATTCATATTGAGGACATCGTCCCTGTCCCAAGCACCTTTCGAGCAAACAATTACTTTTCCAGAGAGTATCTCGTCTTTCAGGTTTCGGTGTAAACACATTAAATTATCCGGAGCAGGCTCGATGGCAATAATCTTAGCTGCCCCCTGCTTTAAAGCCTGGCGAGCATAAAGACCGATATTCGCTCCTACGTCGAGTACAACGTCTCCTGGCTTTGCTCCGATCCCATCATGGACATATATCCCGCGTTCCTGTTCAGCCAGAGTGACGGCGATTGAAAATCCGGAACCCGCCGGCGCCCAAGCGCGTTGCGACCCGAACTCGTAGAGTTCAAGGCCGGAGGGGTCATGCTCAATGAGACGCGCTCCTGTGGCAATTTCGGTTAATCTGCGCGCCTTCCAACTCTCAAATGCGAGGCTATTCAGGGCATTCCTTAGAGGGCATTGCAACGCCTCTCCTCGAGTGAACATTATTCCTAATGCCACGCCCGCCACTATCTCCAACGGAAATGCGACGATCAGGGCGCAAATCATGAGTGTGACAACCATGCCGAACTTGATGGTAGGGAAATTCTTCACCTGCGACTCCTACGTCTTGCACTCTGGGGACTCACGGCGCCGACAGTAATATATCAGTGGTTCTTTGGGCGTTTATGTTAGTAAACTGTTTTGCCGCTCCCCATCGAAGGCGGAAAGCGGATGAGAACGAGGTAATGATCGATCTGACGGTGGAGCTAAATCAACACAATTCCGCAATCCGCCAGAGTTAGAAGCCTGCGGCCCGTTGGAAGATATCCGGCGATCATGGTCGTTGCGCAGGGCGGCGAGGTAATCGAAGAGCGGGGGAAGGGCCGCGGGTCGCTGAGGCAGCAGTTGAGGGTGTTCGTTGGGGCGCGCGGCGAACGGGCGCTGCGCGCACTGCCCGTTGAGCAAGACGAGGATGTCCGCGAAGCAGTGCGGGTCGCAATGGACGCGGGTTGGCCCAGCGTGGCATGAGTCTTCCTGGGCAGCGGCCCAGAGAGGCCGGTGGCCGGTCCAGGTTCAGGAACACCAGCACAGGCTGCAGGCAAGGCGCTGTCGCCATTTGCCGTCGTCAAATCGAGAGGGGGATTCCATCAGCCAGTACGCTGCTGAAAACCTGTGGCCAGCCGCCAAATTAGATATGGTTGTGCTCACATGGGGGACACACCTTGGAGTTCGGCGGCCGCCCCAGCCCGCAATCGACTTCAGATACGCTTGATCTCCGTCCACGAAACCGCAATGCTCGACATGATTCCTGCCTGTTTGCAAGGCGAGGGTCCCGATGCCTTGCGTGTACCGACGCAGGGACCCACACTCATTTCCCTATTTCCCGCCTACGCTGAAATCGGGAACGAGCAATCGATACTCTCTACGGAAGAAAAGCGCGACCTGCTACATCTCGGGCGGGTTCAGCGTCAAGAGCGACTATAATCTCCCGGTTACTGTTCACGGTCACTTCAGGATCTTAAAAAGGTTGCTGTAATCATCTGTCCACAAGGGCATGCCTTTGACCGGCTCCTCGGACCCTATGCGCGTTGCAATCGCGGGTTGGCCAAAGAAACCGACGTTGCGCGTCGCGATGACCCACAGCGAGGGAAGGCTCGCATCCTCGTACCGGACATTTCTTATCAGCGCCGCGTGCAGTCCTAAATGCTCCGCCAGGCGCAGGACTACCGGCCGCAGGTCGAGATGCTTGTTGGTGATGTGCACGGCGAGGACCCCCTCGGGACGCATGTGCGCCTGGTACAGCTCGAATGCTTCCTTGGTCAGCAGATGGACGGGAATGGAATCGCTGTTGAACGTGTCCAGCACCAGAAGATCGAAATCCTGAGGCCTCCCACCCTCCAATTCAGACGCCAGCGAGATCCTGGCGTCGCCCGGGACAATCTCGATAGAGGCTTTTGAATCCCGCACAAATGCAAAGAATCCTCCTAATCCTTGAGCCAGACGGATTACGTCGGGATTGATCTCGTACAGGCGGAACGTGTCCCCTGGTCTGCCGTAGGCGGTCAACGTCCCGATGCCCAGCCCGAGCACACCGACCCGCAGGCCGGAAGCGCGGCGCGGGTAGTTCAGGATCGCCAATCCCACACCGCTGTCCTTTGTATAATATGCGGTCGGCTCCCGCCGGCGGTCGGCCTGCTGGAACTGCAAGCCATGGATTGTGGGCCCGTGCATGAGACTGAGGGCTCTCCGGCGCGGAATATCGGCACCCATCTCGCATACGCGCAGTACGCCGTAGAAGTTCCGATAAACTGCCAGCGTCGCCTTCGACGATACGTTGATATAGATAAAGAAATATAAACTGATGAAGGCGATGGTTGCGACCAGCAGGGCGACGGTCAGGAATGGGGGTGGCCGGGTGCTTCCTGCAGGATTCGTGAATGCCGTGACGAGCAGTAGAATCCAGCAAAGGAGCAGCCCCAACTGCAGCTCCCAGAAGCCCGCAAAAATGTGAGGCGCCAACAGGGTTACGAAAGCTCCACCCAATGCCCCCCCTGCCGACACGCTCAGGTAAAAGGACGTGACGAAGTGCGGGTCTGGTTTCATCCTGACGAGTTCGCCGTGACAGACCATGCAGCAGACGAAAAATACCAGCGAGTAAGACGCGATCTGCGCGGGGATGCCCAACGTGAAATCCTGCATCATGATCCAGCAGAACATCCCGCTCGAGGCAAGAAGCGCGAAGATGTACCAGCTCCGCCTATACCACCGTCCACTGGAAAAGCAGAGGATGAATGAAAGAAGGTACAGGACCAGGGGAACAATCCAGAGGAATGGAATGACCGCAACTTCCTGGGAGATCTGGCGCGTGGTGGCGAGCAGCAGCAGGGATGCGCAGCCCGACAGAGTTATCCACAGAAGATGCGTCGCGATGCCAGGCCTCGGGGGAACGTCCGCGGAATGATCTGCATCCGCCGGTCCGGTATTCAACAGGCGCATCATACGGCTTGCGCCGTAACCCATCGACAGGGCGAAGAGGACGAATCCCGAAGACCAGACGACCGCTTGGCTTCTGAGCGAAAGGGCCGGTTCCACTATGAAGGGATAACTGATCAGGGCGAGCAGCGACCCGGCGTTGGAATAGGCATAGAGCGTGTAGGGGGATCGTCCGGGATTTGCCTGACAGAACCAGAATTGGATCAGCGGGCTGGTCGTCGCCAGGGTGAAGTAGGGCAGCCCCACGGAAAACAACAGAATCGTCAGCAGCGACCGCATCGGGGCGGAGGTCGCGGGCGAAAGCCAACGGGTGACGGGCATGATCGGAGATTGCTGGGCGTACCAGGCCGACGCGAGCAAAGCGAGCGCAACCCCGATGACGGTGAGATGAACAATCGCCTGCCTCCGCGGCTTTAACGATGATGAGGAGAGCCAGTTCGCATAACCGTACCCTGCCAACAGCAGAGCCTGGAAAAAGAGAAGGATGGTCGACCAAACGGCAGGGGTGCCGCCGAACCACGGAAGGATGTACCTCCCGGCGATGGGCTGTATCTGGAAGATCAGGAACGCCGAGAGAAAGCTGATCCAGATATAATAGAGCATGCCGTATGTTATAAGATAAACCGCTGTTGCGCTCCAGTTTGGAATACGGCCAATCTACCCCGATCTGATCTCTGGGTTCGAGTCAGGTCCCTGGAAGGCAACACACTGCCGTGGATTGAGGCGCCGCCTGGGCACCCCGTCGGGGATGGCAGACGGGCGATTCGGGTACGCTCCTTGTTGCTTCATTTGAAGAGAAATCTGACGTGTTATGCGCATACTGGTGACCGGAGGAGCCGGGTTCGTCGGAGCGAACATCGCGCTCGCCCTGCAGGATAAGGGCAACCGGGTTGTGGTCCTGGACAACCTGAGGCGGCGCGGGTCCGAACTGAACCTCCCCCACTTCAGGAAAAGAGCCATCGAGTTCATTCACGGCGACATCCGCGAGCCGAGCGACCTCGCAGACATCCCCGGAAACTTCGACCTGATGGTGGAGGCGTCGGCTGAGCCCAGCGTCCACGCGGGACAGCAGAATTCTCCCGCTTATGTGATCGATACCAATCTCCGTGGTACAGTCAACTGCCTCGAGTTCGCCCGTCACAGGGTCGACTCGCTCGTTTACCTGTCCACCTCGAGGGTGTACTCGATCGCAGCCCTGCGGGCCATCCGGCTCAAAGAGACCCCCCAACGCCTGGAGATGGCTGCGCAGCAGACCCTGCCGGGAATTTCGGAATTCGGAATCGCCGAAGGTTTCCCGATCGACGGGGCCCGGTCCTTCTATGGCGCGACCAAGCTGGCCTCGGAACTTCTCATCCAGGAATACGTGCACTCATACCGGCTCAAGGCGGTGATCAACCGCTGCGGGGTCATCGCAGGTCCCGGCCAGTTTGGTAAAACCGACCAGGGATTCGTCTGCCTGTGGGTTGCCCGCCACTGGTTTGGCCTCCCGCTCCGGTACAACGGATTCGGCGGGACGGGCAAGCAGGTGCGCGACCTGCTGCACCCGGCAGACCTGGTGGACCTGGTGCTGAAACAGCTGGAACGTTCGGGTCAATGGGAGGGCCCCGTGTTCAATGTGGGTGGCGGACGGTCGATATCGGTGTCGCTGCGCGAGTTGACGGAGCTCTGCTGCGAAATCACCCGGCGCACAGCAGAGGTTTCGGGTTGCGCGGAGACGGCACCCGTCGACATCCCGCTTTACATTACCGACGCCCACAAGGCTGGCATCTGTTTCGCATGGCAGCCGCAGAAGGACGCTCGGGCAATAGTTGGGGAGATCGCCGGGTGGATCCAGTCCAACGAGGCGGAACTCCGGCCGATCTTCGGCGCAGCCGAGCCCGCATAAGCCCGCGGTCGAGATTCAGTTGGTGTTGTCCGCCTTGCGGATGCGGATCACCAGCGGCTTCGGAGTCCCATCGCTCGGGAAGCCGCCGCTGCAGTTGAGGCACTGGTCGCCCCGGCTTCTAAACCACTGATAGGCTTCCTCGGAGTCCAGCGAAACTGCTGCGTCGCTGTCGCGAATCCAGAAGTGCTCATAATTGGGCGTCAAAGCCCGGAATCTCAGCCGCGCCCTGGCTCCCTGCATGCGATATTGAGCCGAGCGGATCAACCGGATCGGGGTGCGTGCGATCACGGCCGAGAACTTGCGCAGCGGAATGACCGATTTTGCGATCTTGCCGCCGAGGCCGAAATCACCATAGGGACGCGTCTCGTAACCGGTCGCCGCCCAGGGAACGCAGTTCCACGCCGGGCAAAGGTACAGCAGCCCCTGAGGTTTCACCACGCGCCGCAGCTCGGCAAGCATCCTTTCCGGTTCCGGGACATGCTCGAGCACCCACACCGTCCAGGAGGCGTCAAAGGAATTATCCGGGAACGGGAGCGCTGTCGCGGAACCGAGAACGAAGCGCTTGTGATACAGCCCGGCGACGTTGGGGGATATGTCGAGCCCGGTGTAGTCCTCAACCAGGTCCTGCAGCGATCCTGTGCCTGAGCCGACCTCGAGTACTTTCTTGTCCTTCAGCTGAAACCCCTCGACAAAATGCTGGATGGCCAGCTCTATACCCGATTCCTCAGCCGTGGCGTTCTCGGTTTCTATATAAGGATTGCCTTGTGCCCGGTTATCCGGCGGGGAGTAAACCCGGTCGTAGAAGCTCTGGGCTTCTGCTTTGGGGCGCGGTGGGTCAGAGCCCCCGATGGACGGATCGGTGTTGTATGGATAGTTGAGCAAAACGGACGCGGTCATCAAAGGGAGGTAGAAGAGCAGCAGAACTTTCAGCAACATGCGCGCAATGCGAGCAACCTCTTTCACGGTGACTTCTCCATCAGCGTGGACGAAGTGGGTGGGGTCGACCAGACTCCGTACTCCGTACCGTATGATCGGGCACCCGCGGGCCCACTCTCAATAAGCCCGTGTCGGCGGCTTATCTACCGAACCACCGGTTGAGGTGGAGCTCAGGGCCGCGTCGGGCCGTCGCGGCCCACTTTGGCCGGAGTGCTGTTCCGTCCTGTTGCTGAACAGGTAGATCGCCGCGAGCGCAGGGGCCAACCAGAATAGTGCAAAATAACTTCGTGCCGTATAGAGCAGAATCACGGTTGCCAGCTGCGTCGCGACAAGGCACGCGAACCACGGCCACTGGCGTGCCGGCCGCAGCCTGAAGCGAACGGTGAGCAGCAGTGCCACGGGCAGCAGGACCACCAGGTCCATTGTCCACCCATAGGGAGCGGTGATCGCCGACAGAAGCGTCATCGGGATCAGAGCGCGCTGCCAGTCGAAATCGGCGCGCCACCGGAGCCAGAGCCACACCGCCACCACGAAACCCGCCGCTGCCGGGAGATAGAGCAGCCACCCTTCATGCTCCGGGAAAAGGAGTCTCAGTATGGTCGCCAGGGTCGGGGTTTCCCAGGCTTTCGCCCCGTAGTCGGAGAACAGCCCCCGGATGTATGCTGCGTAGATGCCGCGGTTCATCACCCACGCCAGACCGGCGCAACCCGCCAGCGTCCCCGCCAACCCCGCCGGGACGCGCCACCGCTGCGATCGCACCGTCCAGAGGATCAGGAACACCCAGAACAGGTACACGACGTGCGGCTTCACGGTCAGCAGGGAGGCAAACACCCCAGCCAGCAGGTCGCGCCGTTTCGTCAGGGCCCAGATGAAGCCAATCAGGCCGGCAACAAGCAGCGGGCTCGTTTGCCCGATGTTGAGCGACAGTGCGCTCGGCACGAACAGGAAGACCGCCACCCAGGCAGGCCAAGGCGGTGGAGAACCTCCCGCCGTTTTCCAGTAACTGGACGCGGTCCACATCAAGAGCAGCATGTTGAAGCAAAACCAGATACCCCGCGCTGTGGTGTACGGGAATTGCGCCAAAGGGAGGAGGAGAATGTGAGTCCACGGAGGACTCCACATCACCAGGGGCTTGGGATCGCCGTAGCCGGCCGCCTGCTCCACCGCCAGAACGGCCGCCGCGTCGTAAGGGTTTCCGCCGTGCATGAACAGGCGAGTGGAGGCCCAGTAGCCGAGAAAATCGACCCCGGCATGACGCACCGGGGCGGCGGGGTTTGCCAACCGGACGACGTCCCATACCACTAGCAGTATGATCAGAAACCACAACACCACCCGGCTTTTGGGCAGCCTGGGGCGTAAGGGATTCACGTGTACCCTCCATTCCGGCTTGGAGTTAAGGCTTCCTTGGGGCGACCGACCTAATGCGCACGAGCTCGTAGACCTCGGGCGGCACACGCCCGAAGGCGAAGGGAAGCGGCCCCCAGACGGACGCATAAAAGCCTGCGCCCTGATCCACGCTCATTGTAGTCAGCTGCTGGTCTAAGTCGATCTCAAAGGTACTGCGCTCGAGCGCAAGCTCCGGCTTGAGAGCGAACGTGGCCGTGTTGTTGTGCGGTATCGCCACGACATCCCCGGGAGTGAGCCGGTCCTGCTGCTCCTCCAGCGGCTGAGACCCGAGTTGCTGCATGTAGTACTGGAACCCCCAATGCCCCTGGAACCAGAAGGTGCCCGCGCCGGCTTGTGCATGAATGTGCGACGCTGCATCCCGCGCGGCGCCGGCCAGCTTCGTGTCGGCCCGCGCGAGCAGGAGTGACAGCAGCGCAGAAACGGCCAAAGGCAGAATGCATGCCGCCGGCCACAGGCTGCGGGGCGGCGGCGTGATCGAATCGATACGCCGGGCTAGCAGAATGGCGGCCGCTGGGATCAGCGGCATCACCGAACGAGCGTTTACCGTCCAATTCATGAACCCGGCGAAACAGAGGGTCCCGAAGGCCCAGACCGCGAGGAACAGTGCGTCGGCGTCGTTTCGCTTCCGCAGATCGACCGCCGCCAGCGCCATGACCGACATGCCGCCGGCAATGAGCACCGTCAGCTGGATACCCACCTCTGCCCAGCGCCCCTCCGCAACCCGTGCACCCGGATGGTGCAAACCCGTGCCGAAGGCCGCCCCGGCGAGGCCGGCCAGGATGAAACCGCCGAAAATGGCCCGGCGTTTCCAGCACAGGGGAGCGAAAAGAAGGGCGGGGAACATGCACCCGCCGGCGAAAGCGATGCCGATCACCGCCTTGGCGGGAATCGACGTTTCACCCTGGCTGTTCCACGACTGGGCATATACGGCCGCATCGGAAAGCAGGCCCCTGCCATACAACGACGCCGTCCAGAACTGATAGCCCGCAAGTATCAGGACAGGCGACAGGAGGAACCAGGCCCACGGGCCGAAGCGGCGGCGCCGCGCGTGCGAGTAGAGCAGCAGCAGCGGGATCAGCGATACCGCGAAATATTTCGTCAGCGCGGCCGCCGTAATCAGGACTGCGGAACCGGCGAGGTACATCGGCTTCACAGGCTCGATTCCCTCGACCCACAGGACGAGCGCGAGCATCCAGAACGCGAGCATCAGGGTGTCGCACATGACCGTGGTGGAGGAGACGAGGAAGCCGGGTGCGAGTAGCGTGGCCGCTGCCGCCAGAAGCGGTGCGCGTGTGAAGCGGCGCGCGAGCCAATACGTCCCGACGACTGAGGCAACGGCCGGCAGCAGGAACGCGACGTGCAGCGCCGTTTCCGACCAGCCGGCGACCGAGGCGACGAGCGCGATATAGTATGAGGCCAGCGGCGGATTCTTGTTCACCTCCGACATCCGCATCCGGGTTGTGGACCACACCACATCGAACCCATACGGATCCAACGGTTGTTTCACTATCTGCTGCGCCGACCAGATAAACAGCGGGTCGTCGATGTGAAAGGCCTTGCGCGAGAAAGGCGCGAGACAGAGCAGGGTCAGAAAGACGAGCAGCAGGAGGGATCGGCGCGTCGTCCAATTGCTGGCGAGGGCGGGCCAGCTGTTTTTGCCGTTCATGCGGTCGGCGACCAGTTGCTGTTCATGAGGTTATCCGACGCCTGCGTCCGAAGCGGCCTGCGGCATCCTGCCGCTCTGCGCCGTAACTGCTTTATCGACTGACGCCCGGTACAGGCAATAGCAAAATGCGGCCAGCGCCGTGAAGGGCACGGCCGGCACGTTTCTGCCCGTGACCAGGCCTGCGACTCCTGCGAAGGATGGCACAAACGCCAGCAGGATAAATGCCGAGCGCTGCCAATCGGGCACCCTGGATAACGTGGAGATTGCGAGGGCGATCGCGGGCAGCGCGAGGCTGACGTCGTACATCTGAAGATACGGCGAGATCAGCAGCGCCGCCAGCACCGCGGCGGCAAGGATCCATTTCGGGTCGGCTCCGCGCCTGTCGCCGAGCACAAGGGCGCCGGCGATCACGGTCCCCAGTAGCCAGAAGACCCAGCCTGGCATTCCCAGGAAGTGGGTCAGTCCTCTCAGGCTTTGCATACGCGTGATGAGCGATTCGTCCGTCATCATCGTCATCACTCGCAGGTTGGCCCGGATCCCGGCCGTGCCGACGAGCGAGAGCGACAGCAGAACGAGCACGAGCGACACCGACACCGCGACCAGGACGCCCCTCCAGGCGCGCCTCAGCAGAAGGAGAAGAAACGGCACCGGCATGAGGACAATTTTGTAGGACAGCAGCGCAACCCACAGGCCGGCGCGCGTGGTCTTTTTGTTCAGCAGGTCCGATATGAGTAATGAATACAGCGCCATCCCGGCGAATGCCGTCTGCCCGAGCACTACATTTACATAGAGCGGAAACAGGACGGACGCTGTCAGCGCCACGGCCACCACCTGGCTCCCCTCTGTGCAGAAAGAGCGGCAGAGGAGAAAAACGACCGCGGCTGCCAGTATGATGTTGAAGCCCGCCATTACCCAATAAGCGGTGTGGAAGGGCAGCCATGTCAGCGGGACGAAAACCGCCGCGACAAACGCCGGGTAGGGGAACGACAGGTAATGGTTCTTCAGCCCGCCGGTAACCAGTTCCAGCATCTGGCTTTGTGCAGCAAGGTCATAAAGGCGCGCGGGATCCGTCCGCAGCTGCAATGCGGCGGAGTAGTACATGCCGAAGTCGGCGCGCGTCAGGTAACGGTCGAAATCCCGGAGGGCCGCAGCAACAAAGGTCACGATGATGGCCGTGGGCGCGTAAGTGCAGAAAAATCTTGCTGTGCGGGCGACCGCGGGGGAAGGGTGCGCCCTTCGGCTCAGCGACAAAGCCATCAGGGCCGCCAGAAAAAGGGCGAAGCCGACCGGTGCGTTTCCGATGGCGATGTAAACGCTGAGCCCGAGGAGGATCAGGCCGGCGCCCGTTGCTTTATTTGACATTGCGGGTTGATCTTAGCACGCCTGAACGTCAGATGTACGCAGAGCCCCGCGATGTCGGGTCGGTTCCCGCCCGCCACTACCGAGAAATCCAACGCTTGAGCAAAATCGACGGGCCGCGTCGGGCCGCCGCGGCCCACTTGCACCGCATTCGACATAGGTCTACACTTACTGCACGCTTGGGATCGCCCCCCCCATAATCTGTGTCGCAGTGTTCCCTGCAAACGTATGAAGCCGAAACCCTAAAGGAGAAAAACCCTATGCTTCAGCAAATGTTCGCTTACCTCAAAGTGCGGTACGGATCCTTGAAACATGAGTCCGGTCAGACCATTGTTGAATATGTGCTTTTGATTGTGCTCGTCGCGCTGGCCGTATTCTTCTCCAGCCCGACGATCACAAGCGCCATCCTAGGCGTGTTCACCAAGACATCGAGCGTGCTTTCGAAGTAAGCGTTTCTGTCCTCGGACGAACTGACCCGGGAAGTGTGCGGACCTGACCGCGGCGTGTACGCTATCTCCTGAAACGGCGCGGAAGCAGAATCTGATTCCGCGAGAGTCAAGGTCCCCCCCAAATCACGCCCTGGCGCATCGGACTATCAACAGCCGCGAATTCCACTGCGCTCGGCAAATAACCCTACAAGGTTTGTGGCTACATGCCGATATGCTCCCCGATAGGAGTGTCAGGCGAATCTTTGACAGTTATCTATATCGTTTTGACAAGCAGGGCCCTGCAACCGTAAGCGAGCCCGAAAGGAGAGGCTATGCTTCAGCAAGTGTTGACTTACCTAAGACTCCGGTGCGGATCCTTTAGAAATGAGTCCGGTCAGACCATTGTTGAATATGTGCTGTTGATCGTGCTCGTGGCCCTTGCCGTCTTCTTCGCCAGCCCGACGATCACGAGCGCCATCCTGGGCGTGTTCACCAAAACCTCCAGTGTGCTGGGGGCATAAGCTGTGCTCCGGCGAAAGGCGCCAAGACATACGCGGATGTAACCGCGGCCTGTACACGAATTGTCCTGAAACGCCGCGGAAGCAGAATCTGATTCCGCAAACGTCAAGGGACCCGCTTCAATCACGCCCTGGCGCCTTGGACAACAGCCTCCTCTTCGCACCACCGGGTTATTGACTGTATACGCGCTCAAACCCGGTGGAAGCCGAACGACTTCCTTTCTGCCATCAACGACAGCGAATTCCACTGCCGTACTGCGCTCGGCAAATAATCCTATACGGTTGGTGGCCACAGGCCGATATGCTCGCCGATGGGACTGTCAGGCGATTCGTTAACAATTGTTTACATGGTTTTGACAAGCCGGCCAATCCATTCTCGTACAATTTGTACCTAGTACAACGCATTTACCGAAGCTAGTACAAACGCATTTACCGAAGAACGAAGTGCCACGCCGTGTGACACACTTGAGGACACAAGGAGAAGACTCAGATGCTGGCTCAATGCTACAACTATCTGAAGGTTCGGATGCAGGCTTCAAAAAACGAATCCGGGCAGACCATCGTAGAGTATGTGTTGTTGATCGTGCTGGTGGCCCTGGCGGTATTCTTCGCCAGCCCCTCCATCACGAGCGCCGTCCTGGGAGTATTTACCAAGACCTCCAGCGTTCTGGCGAAATAGTCGCCGGGTTAAATCGAGGGGGGGCAGCCCCTGTGGCCGCCCCCTTCGCGACCTTGTCTTGTGCCGGACGGATCTCCAGCGCCGATTATTAAAGGATTGCTTTGCTGGCCGGCGGGGATATAGAATCCACTCCGATCCCCGCTGCCTGGGTGCGACGAGATCCCGTAGAGCGTCGACGGCTGTGCTTCAAACAGGTTTCACGACGTACACTCGCCCTGACAGTGGACTGGCCGCGGCAGGCATTTTGTGATCCGATCCAGTGGGTCGAGAGATGCAGGGCTGTGACATCGCTCCCGAAGAAATCCGTTCCTGCCCTTTCCCTGGTGGCTTGGCACATTCTTGTCCATTAGAGCGATGACTCTGTGATGGGCGCCAGGGTCCCTACGGCGCCAGGGATGCGACTATGAATCGAAATCGGATGATGGTGTTGGCGGTCATAGCGCTGATTCTTAGTGGGGGCGTGACCTACCTCGCGTATCGCCTGATACAGACCCGACTTCAACCCGTAAGCCAGACCGTTCAGATCGTCGTAGCGGCGGAAAAGCTTCCGCTGGGAACTCGGCTGACCGAGAAGCAGGTGAAGCTGTCCCCGTGGCCCAAGGCCAACCCGCTCGAGGGCAGTTTCCAGGATGCGTCGCTGGTGTTGGACCGGGGGTTATTGGTCGAGATGCTGCCGAATGAGCCGATCCTCGAGTCGAAACTCGCGCCCAAGGAAGCCGGGGCTGGGCTGGCGGTGGCGATCCCGGAGGGAATGCGCGCCATTTCGATCCAGGTCAACGCCATCATCGGGGTCACGGGATTTGTACAGCCGGGGTCCCGGGTAGACCTGATCCTGACCACTAATCCTCCCAAGAGCCTGGTCAAGAATGTCGGCAAGAAGGGTGCGGTGAAGAACGTCAAGGGGTCGCCGGAAGATGAAATGGGGTCGAAGATCATCCTGGAGAACCTGCAGGTCCTTGCCGTGGGTCAGAACGTGCAGCGCGATGTAGAAGGGAAACCGCAGGCGGTGCAGGAAGTCACCCTGCTCGTGACGCCGGAACAGGCGTCGAAGATCGCCCTCGCCACCGGCGACGGACGCATCCAGCTGGCGCTCCGGCATCCGCTGGATCAGACCACCGTGGATTCTCCCCTGGTTTACAGGTCGGCGCTCTACGAGGGCTCACACCCGGAAGCAGCGCCAAAAGAAGCCGAGCAGCCAGTGGCCGAGAACCGGCGGCCGCCCGTCAAAGTGGTGAAGGCTCCTCCACCGCCGCCGCCCCCTGTTCCGCCGCCTGCCCGGGTAGTGGCTGTCGAACTGATCCAGGGGGCCAAGCGGGCAACCGAGACGTTTCAGGAGAAGGACACGCTTCAGGAGAAAAAGCCTTAGACAGATGACAAGCGGTTGTGCAGGCCATCTGTTACATCAGCCATGGGATAATTAAATGATACGGAAAGCCGCGATACTTGCACCGCTCCTGATCATCCTGCTGGCTCCCGGGTTTTCGTTGGAAGCCGGAGTACAGTCGGGTTCTATGGATACTGCCGCCGCGCGTACAGAACCGCTCCCGACGCAGCAGGTTCCGCTGCCCGCATCCGGCGGCGAGGACGTGCTGCGCGTCTTCGAAGGAAAATCCCTGGTCGTCAATTCGCCTGACGTGCTCAAGAGAGTCTCGGTCACGAACGACCAGATTGCGACGGCGATTGTCGTGTCGCCGAACCAGGTCCTCATTCACGGCCTCAAGATCGGAACCGTGTCGCTCCTCCTGTGGAACGACCAGGAGCAGATGCGGGCCTTTGAACTGCAGGTGCTGCAGAACGTCTTCGATCTGGAGGCGCTGCGGGCGACGCTGAGCAGGGTGCTCCCCGGTGAGAACATCGAGTTGAGCCAATCGGGGGCGTCGATCGTCCTGACCGGAATCGTCTCGTCGGCCGCCGTGGCGGACCAGGCTGCGGCGGTGGTCAAGACGGAAACGCAGAACGTGGTGAACCTGCTGGGCACGCAGCGAGCGGACCAGGTCGTGCTGCTTCAGGTGAAGTTTGCGGAAGTGGATAGAAATGCCGTCCAGCAGCTGGGCGCGAACATCGTCAGCACGGGCACGCTGAACACGCCAGGCGTCATATCCACTCAGCAGTTTAGCCCGCCCGGCGGCGCTGATGTAACTGGGGCGATCGGCGCACCGACTGACAGGGACTTCCTCCAAGCTTCCGGTTGACGGACCTTCTCAATATCTTCGTGTTCCGGCCCGATCTGAATCTTGGACTGATGATCAAGGCCCTGCAGCAGAAGAGCCTGCTGCAGATCCTGGCGGAACCCAACCTGCTGGCCCTGGCCGGCAAGGAGGCGTCGTTTCTTGCCGGAGGTGAATTCCCGGTCCCGATCGTCCAGGGGTCGACGCGGCACGCCCGTGGTGACGGTTCAGTTCAAGGAATTCGGCGTGCGTCTCAAGTTTCTCGCCGAACCGAACCCGGATGGCACCATCCGGCTGAAGGTGATGCCGGAAGTCAGTTCGCTCGATTTCGACAACGCCGTGACGCTTTCCGGGTTTCTCATTCCGGCGCTCTCGACGCGGCGGGCCGAAACCGAAGTTCAGCTGCGAGACGGCCAGAGTTTTGCCGTGGCCGGGCTCCTGGACAACCGGGTTAACAAAGATCAACAACAAGATTCCGTGGCTCAGCGACGTCCCGTTCCTGGGCAAGCTCTTTCAGAGCAGTGAGTTCAGAAAGTCCAATTCCGAGCTGCTGGTGATGGTGACCCCGAGGCTGGTGAAGCCGCTCGAGCCGGGGCAGACGCTCCCACTGCCGGCAGTTCCCGGTGCCGTTTCTGGATACCGGCAAGTTTGACGGCAAAGCTCGGGAGAAGCCCCACGTTCCAGAGAAGCGCCCGTGAGGCCGACAGGGTGCGGCCCGGCACAGCGGCGAATCTGGAGGCTGGGTCCGAGCTTGTTCGAACTCTGGTAACGTTCAAACATAGACTGGGTGATTCTATGACCCTACCACAAATCACGGTTGCGATTGATCGCGCCTTCCGCCGAGATTCGTGATTCGCTGACGCGCCAGATCGAAGCCACTCAGTTGGCGACTACTAAAGCTGGCCCTCGACACGTACTGTGCCGTCGAAGATGACTACTCGACGCAGATCGTATTCTCGAAGCGCGCCCGGATCATCATCATCGTCGACATGCAGGACCAGAAGGCGGGCATCAAGGCGCTTTTCGTGCTGCACGCGGTGCTGCCGGAGGCCTGGCTCAGTGCGAGCTGCGCTTCGCAACGACCCGCAACTGATCATCGAAACCATGCAGGCCGGGGCGCGCGAGTTCCTGCCGAGGCCCGTGTCGGCCCGCACCCTGAGCCTGGCGTTCGGCCGCTATCTGGACGAAAAGCAGCGCCACCGGACCGAAAGAGACGCGAGGCAAGCTCTATTGCGTCACCTCCGCCAAGGGAGGTTCCGGGGCCACATCGGTTGCCACGAACCTGGCCATCACGGTGGCGGAAATGCCCGAGTCACGCGTGTTGCCCTGGTCGATCTTGAACAGCCCGGTCGGCGACGTCGCGGCCTATCTGAATGTGAAGACGCAATACTCGGTCTCCGATGCGCTGGCGGCGGCGCCGCGTCTCGATCCGGTGCTCCTCGACACCTTCATGAGCAAGGCGCACGGCATCTCCCTGCTGGCGGGACCCAAGAAGTACCAGTCCGGTCCCGCGGCCGGTTCTCCGGCGCTGGCGAAGCTGCTGCGGGTCATCGCCCAGACCTTCACGCATGCTTTCATCGATGTGCCGTCGTCGCTCGAACAGGAACTACCTCCAGGTAGTGACGGATATGAGCGAAGCCGTGCTCGTCGTGCTGACGCCGGAACTGCCGGCGCTCTGGCGCACTCACCGGCTCGTCCTGTTCCTGTCGGGCGCCGGCTGCGCGGACCGCCTGCGCCTGATCGTCAACCGGGACAGCAGACGGTACGAACTGAGCGAACGCGAGATCACGCGGATCCTGAGCCATCCGATCTACTGGAGGCTGCCCAACAACTACGGGTCCGCCATCCAGGCCATCAACAGCGGCAAACCGATCGTGGCGGTCAACCACTCCGGCCTG
Source organism: uncultured Acidobacteriota bacterium (assembly GCA_963773605.1). Lineage (GTDB taxonomy): Bacteria > Acidobacteriota > UBA6911 > UBA6911 > UBA6911 > CAVZBT01. The sequence goes on along the minus strand of CAVZBT010000006.1, from coordinate 128,184 downwards.
TCCAAGAGTTATCACCGGCTGGCCCACGACTTGACCGGCATGCCGCTGCGCTACGAAGCGGCGCGGCCTGATGGGTCTATTCAGAGGGAGATAGCCATGTTTGATGCTCAATATCACGAATTGAAGGATACCCTCCATTCCAAGGTTATCAACGAGATCGACCTCGAGAGTCTCAATCGTCTGAAGGAGGAGACTGCGCGCGAGCAGCTGCGCCAGGTGATTCTCGACGTGCTGCAGCGCGAGAAGACGCCGCTTACCCTGACCGAGCGCGAGCAGATGGTCATCGAGATCCTCGACGAGGTGTTCGGCCTGGGCCCGCTGCAGCCGCTGCTGGCGGACCCGACGCTCTCGGATATCCTGGTCAACGGCCCTTACGAGGTGTATGTCGAGCGCCGGGGAAAACTCGAACAGACGAATGTCCGGTTTTCGGATGAAGAACACCTGATGAGGATCATCGACCGCATCGTGTCGCGTGTCGGGCGGCGCGTGGACGAATCCTCCCCGATGGTCGATGCCCGCCTGCGCGACGGTTCGCGCGTGAACGTCATCATTCCGCCGCTGGCGCTGGACGGGCCGGTTCTGTCCATCCGGCGTTTCGGAACGGACCCGCTGACCGCCACCGACCTGCTCGACAACGGCTCGCTCACCCACGAAATGCTCGATCTGCTGAAGGCGGGCGTGGAGGGGAAGCTGAACATGCTCATCTCCGGCGGCACCGGCGCCGGCAAGACCACCCTGCTCAACGTGCTGTCGAGCTATATCCCAAGTTCCGAGCGCATCGTCACGATCGAAGATGCCGCCGAGCTTCAGCTCAAGCAGGAACACGTGGTCCGGCTGGAAACCCGTCCGCCGAACGTCGAAGGGAAGGGACAGGTCAAGCAGCGGCAGCTGGTCATCAACGCCCTCCGTATGCGACCCGACCGCATCGTCGTCGGCGAGGTGCGCGGCGAAGAAGCCATCGACATGCTGCAGGCGATGAACACCGGTCACGAGGGTTCGCTGACCACGGTCCACGCCAACAGCCCGCGCGACGCCCTCAGCCGCATCGAGACGATGGTGTTCATGGCGAACCTGAACCTGCCGGACAAGGCGGCGCGCCAGCAGATCGCCTCGGCGATCAACGTCGTCGTCCAGATCGCGCGCTTTCCGGACGGCACGCGCAAGGTCACCAACATCACGGAACTCACCGGCATGGAAGGCCCGATGATCACGATGCAGGACCTGTTTGTCTTGGAGCGCCAGGGCTATGACGAAAACAACAAGGTCCGCGGCCAGTTCCGTCCAACCGGCATCAGGCCCAAATTCAGCGAGAAGCTCTTTGCCGCCGGGCATTCAGCTGCCGATGGACCTTTTCACGCCGGAACCGATCAAGAGAGTTAAATAGGCTTACTTGAGAGGCGCCCAGTGAATCTCTACATTTTAGTTCTCCTGATATTTCTGGTGACGCTGGCGCTTCTGATCAGCGGCCTCTATTTTGTCATCGAAGCGCCGGCCGAGAAGAAGAAGCTGCGAGCCAGAATCCTCTCGACCCAAGACCTGATCAGCCTTGAGTCCGATAACCGGGAAACACAGCTCTTGCGCTCGGAACTGCTCAGCAATATCCCTGCCTTCAACCGTCTGCTTGCCGGCCTCCCCGGGGTGGAGCGCATCAGCCTTTTTATCCAGCAATCGGCCATGGAGATCACGGTCGGGATGCTGGTGTTCCTCTCGTTGCTGCTTGCCTGGTTCGTCTTCCTGGCCTCGCTCCTGGCGAGCCTTCCTGTGCTCCTGGCAGCGCTGCTTGGGGTCATTGCAGGTTCGATCCCGACGCTCGTGATCGCGGTGAAACGGCAGAGACGATTCATGCGGTTCGAGGAGCTTTTCCCGGACGCGATCGACCTCCTGGCCCGTGCGGTCCGTGCGGGGCACGCCTTCACGACCGGCCTCGACATCATCGGCAAGGAACTGCCGTCTCCCGTGTCGGACGAGTTCCGGCGCACCTATGAGCAGCAGAATCTCGGTCTGCCGCTGCGTGACTCTTTCCTGAACCTGTCCCGGCGCATACCGCTTCCGGACGTGCGCATCTTCGTCACCGCCCTGACGATCCAGCGTGAGACGGGGGGGAACCTGGCCGAAATCCTGGACAACTTGTCGCGTATCATCCGCGAGCGATTCAAGCTCATGCGCCAGATCCGCACCCACACGGCCCAGGGTCGGCTTTCCATGTACATGCTGGTGGCCATCCCGCCCCTGATGGGGCTGGCGTTATTTCTTCTGAATCGCGATTACATCATGCGCCTTTTCACGGACCCTCTCGGCCTCAGGTTTCTGGCCGTAGGGGTCATCATGCAGGTCGTCGGCTATTTCGTCATCCGGAAGGTCATTCAGCCGCGCTTTTAGGAGAAGGTCATGGAGCTAACTATCAGTTCTCGCCGTGCTGGGAGCATTGCTCTTCCTGACGGTGTTCGGCTTGGGGTATAGCCTTCTGGCTGGACCTAATCTCGGCCGAAGGGTTCACGACGGCGAGCCTTCCCCTCCGGTTCGACTGGCTGCGGATGATCAGGAGCTCCGAGAAACTCTTCAAGCCTCTGGGCGAGATGATACCGCGCTCGCCCGAAGAGATGTCGAGGCAGGAGCAGCGGTTTGTCCGCGCGGGGATCCGGCGGCGGGATGCGCCCCTGCTCTTCTACGGCATAAAGATTGTCCTGGCGGTCCTGCTGCTTCGTTCTCTTCGCGGCATTGGGGTACTTCCGGACGAATCCGGTCCTCTTCCTGCTGCTCCCGATACTGCTGGGCGCGCTGGTTCCGGATCTGTGGTTGAACCATGCTGGTCAGGAGTCGCAAAGAACGGATACAGATGGCGCTGCCGGACATGCTGGACCTCGCCGTGGTCTGTGTGGAAGCGGGCCTTGGCATGGATCAGTCACTGTTGCGCATCGGCCAGGAACTGAACGCCATGTACCCGGACCTGAGCGAAGAATTGAATCTGTACAGCCTCGAGGTGAATGCCGGAAGAAAACGAGCGGACGCGCTTCGCAACCTCGGGACCCGCACGGATGTCGACGATTTGAAGTCGTTTGTCGCGGTCCTCATCCAGACCGATCGTTTTGGCACCAGCGTCGCCCAGTCGCTGCGCGTTTTCTCGGAAACTCTGCGTACCAAGCGCCGGCAGCGTGCCGAAGAGCATGCGGCCAAGATGAGCATCAAGATGCTTCCCCCGCTGGTGTTCTTCATCTTTCCGGCCATCCTCATCGTGATTCTCGGCCCCGCCGTGATTGCGATCATCAGGATATTGCTGCCGGGTCTTTCCGGCAGGTAGTGGCGTTAATGAAGGGAGAGCTGCAATGGATTCAGTCACAACTGCTCGAGTCGTCGCGGCCGTTCTGTTTGTCATCGTGCTGGCCATCCTGATCATGCGTCTCCGCGGCCAGAAGAAGTCGTGACCGCCCTCGCCGCGTTCAACTGCACCAGGCACGTCCTGGTTGCGGCCGACGTGGAGATGGTCCGAACGGCGTGGAAACGGATGAAGGGCCTGATCGGCCGGGTTGACGTCGATTTTCCCCAAGGGAAGGGGCTCTGGCTTGTTCCTGCCGAGGGCATACACACGCTGGGGATGAGATTTCCTATCGACGTCGTTTACCTCGACAGGGATGGACGAGTTCTGAAAATGTATCACCGGTTGCGTCCCTCTCAGGATTGGGGCTGTCCTGTGGCGGGCGCGGAGTGTGCTGGAATTGCCGGCGGGGGTGCTCTTGCGCACTGCCACCGAGGTTGGCGACGTACTGGAAATCAAACCGATCATGACGTAGGCGGAGGTGAAGTGCGACGCCGGACTCGGGTTGCGGTTACCATCTGCCTGCTCGCCTTGGGCTGCCATGGATGCGTGAAACGCACCCAGCCGGCGCCGAATGCGCAGGGCACACGTCCCGCCAATCCTACTTCGGAACCCGATTACACTCGCCCCGTCCTCAAGATATCCAGCGGCCCCGCGGCGGAACACGACACCGCGCTGGCCGGCCTGTACCAGAGCAACCCCGAACTCCTGGACCTGGCGAGGCGGCTCGAGGCAAATCCGGCCGATGCTGAGGCGATGTGTGCCCTGGCCGAGGCCTTCCTGAGGGAAAGGTTTTACCTTCAGGCGCAGGAGCTCTTCCAGCGCCTGCAATTGACGGCACCGGGCAGCCCCGCGCCTTACCTCGGCCTCGCATCCGTCTGGGATGCTTTGGGCGACAGCGACGTGGCGCTGGAGCAGGCGGTGAGGGCGGTCGCGCTGGACCCGAAGTCCTCGCGGGGTCTTGAACTCCTCGGGCGCATCCAACTGCACCGGAAGGAGTACGACGCGGCGCTCTCGTCCTTCCTGGCCGCGCTCGAGATCACTCCCGCGAGTGGCTCCCTGCAGGCCAATGCCGGCTACATTCACATGCTTCGATCCGAATGGGAGAAGGCCCGGCCCTACCTGCAACGGGCGGTCGAGATCGACGGATCCGTGGCCGAGGCGCGCAACAATTTCGGCGTCGTTCTCGCCCGGCTCGGAGACGCCGAAGGAGCACTGCGCCAGTTCCGGTCAGTCGGTGACGAGGCGTCCGCCCACAACAACCTGGGCGCGGTGTATCTGTCGACACAGGATTGGGCGAAGGCTCAGGAGGAATTCCGCAAGGCGCTCGCCAGCGACCCGCAACATGTGAAGGCCCTGTCGAACCTGCGGGAGGCCGAATCCCACCTGTCGGCGCCCATACAGCCGATACCCGCACCGCCCGTTCGGGTGGGCACGACCGGGTACTCGATCCAGGTCTTTGCCGTGCGGGACGACAGTACCGCGCGCGCAGCGGCAAAAGCGCTGGAAGAGGCGGGCGTAAGGACGGTCATAGAACGTATGGATCTTAACGAGGGTGTCTGGTTTCGTGGCAGGCTGCACGGATACGAAACCCTTGGCTCGGCTCTGAAAACGGCGAAGCGGCTGTTCATCGCCGGGTTGATCAAGGAATATTGGATCATTCCCCCGGATGCGGAGTAGAGAACTCATATGGAGTGCGGCGGCTCGACGCCGCTTTGGTGGCGTGGCGAAGGCCGAAGGGATTCACCAGGCGGCGCTTGGGCGCCGCCCCGGGCGCCAGTACGTGTGCTGTTTTTCCATTACTGACAGGTGAGATCAATGAGAATGGCTCGATTCCTAATCCCGTCGCTTGCATTCATGTTGTTGGCTTCCTCGGGTTCTGCCCAGGAAAAGAAATACCGGTTCGAGCTTTTCGGCGGCGCCAGCTACCCGATTAAGAAGGAATTCCTCATCGGCCACCCGCAATCGTCGGCTCCCATCAAGGGCCAGCACGAGTTCTCCGCAGGTGCGCTGGGCGGTGCGAGGATCGGGATCGACGGCCGTCGCTACTGGGGACAGGATTACGCGTACAGCTATGGTTCCAACGCGAGCCGCATCGTGACGCCTTTCGGCAGGTTTGCCTTCACCAACCGGGTCCACCAGGTCTCCACCAACATCCTTTTTTACCCGTGGAGCCTGGACAACAGGCATCTGTTCCCGTACGTGACGGCCGGTCTGGGGGCCTCTTTTGTCACGATTTCCCAGGAGACGATCACCCAGGCCCTGGACCCGCTGCGTGCCGGGATCGGCGCCATGAAGAGCGAGACGATCTTTGCGTTTAACGCGGGCGCCGGGGTGCGCATCCGGTTGAGCGACCGGTTCGGCGTCAGGCTGGACGTGCGCGATTATATGAGCCGGGCGCTGCGCTACGGGCTGCCTAAGACTTCCGACGATCCGAATGCCGCGGTCCTGCCGGTCAGCGGAGTTTTTCACCAGATGGGCGGCTCGTTCGGGCTGGTCATACATTTCTGAGCGCCGTGACAGAATCAGGCTGCTGCATTCCTCCTGGATCATTTAAGGAGTCTGAACATGAGCCATCGGATCGGTCGAGGCAGATCAGTGTGCCATAATAAGAATACGCGTGTCCTTCTGTTTGTCTTCCTGGTGGGCTGCTGCGCCGCTCTGCTCTGGAGCCAGTCGGCCGGGACCAACTCCAGTTTCTATTTTCCGCGGATAGCCGCGTCGCAGTCCGCCGACGCCGGGGTTGCTATATTCAACCCGACTTCGACAGACGCGTCCGTATCCCTCGCCCTGTCCGGGGCGGACGGTCAGGCCATCGGCGCCCCGGTCACGATCGCAGTCCCGCCGCTTGGGCAGGTGGCGAGAACCACGGGGCAGATATTCGGGGCTACCGTAAACGGAGATGCCGCGCTGCAGGTCAGCAGCGCCACCGCTGGGTTGGTTGCCTACTACCAGACGTTCGATGCGCGCGGCACGTTCATGGATGGCACAACCGCACCCGACACCGCCCTGGACCTGATCTTTCCCGTGATGCCGCAGACGGCCGCCGACAGGGCGCGGATCGACCTGGTGAACCGGCAGACCCGGAACACGGTCGCTCAAGCTGAGCCTCTGGAAGACCGACGGGACCCTCCTTGGGGAAACGTCGGTCCAATTGTTGAAATCGACGCGATCGAGCGAGACGCTCAAAAGCCTGTTTCCCTCGGTGACGGACTTTTCCGCCGCGTCTCACCTTACCGCGACCTCCCGCTCCGGAAGCATTTTTCTCGAGCCCCAGCCCATCACCGGGACCAGCATACTCGCCGGGCTATCCCGGTCGCCCGACGCGGCAGACGTGGTGTCGCTCAACGCGCTCCCGCTGACCCAGGTATTCAATGCGGGCGCGATCCCTTATTTCCGGGTGGGCTCACAGTACTTTTCCACCCTCTCGATCGGCAACGTCGAGTCGGCGGCCGTCGACGTCACCGTGACTGCCGTTGGCAACGACGGCTCCTCCCTGGCAACCCGGAAGATTTCGGTTCCGGGGCACGGCGGCATCCGCCAGGCACTGGAGAATTTCTTTCCCTCGCTCACGGGCGAAGTATCCGGATGGCTGCTCGTCCAGGCTTCGGGCAGGGTAACGGTGAATCTCCTCTACGGCCGCAGCGACGGGGGGGCCGTCTCCGCCGTTCCGATGCAGAAGACGCCCCAGTACCAGTTCGTGTTTCCCCAGGTGGTGCAGGGTTCGGGTTATTCCACTGAAATCAGCCTCGCCAACCCCGGTCCGTACACGGCCTATATAGACCTCCAGGTGATCGATGCGGGCGGGACCACGCTGGCGGGTGCGCAGACCGTTCTGACGCCTGGGAAGAGAGTCTCGCAAAATTTGGATCAGTACATGCCGGAGCTGGCGGGGACGATCACCCAGGGATTCGTGTCGGTGCGGTCGATCGAGCCGCTCTTCGGCACCGCATCGATCTGGTCGGATTCCGGGGCCGTCGTGTCGAACTTCACCCCGCAGGCGGTTCCCGCTTCATACGCGCCGGCGCCGCTGAAGATATTTGCGGTGACCGGTAACGTCACCCTGAACGGCCGCCCGGCAAACGATTTTCCCGTGGTTCTGTCGGGGCCCGAGGGGAGGGTTACCCGGACTGCCGCAGATGGGAGTTATGTTTTTGCAGGCCTGCCGGCCGGCAGGTATTCCATGACCATTGACCAGTATGGGTTCCAGTTTGTCCCGGCCCAGGTCAATTTCGAGCTCAGCAGCGCCAGCCGGCGGCAGAACTTCGAGGGATTTACGACCGAGAACGGCCTCGTGGTCAAGCCTGCAGCCATTCCCTCCGGCAGCCCGGATGTGACGGTGGCGATCTATGGCAACGGTTTCAACTCGACTTCCACCGCATATATAGGTGTGGCGCGCCTGGAAACCCGGCTGGTCGACGCCACGCAGTTGAGTGCGGTTATCCCGGCCTATCTCGTCGAAGCGGCGCAAAAATTCGAGCTCTACGTCGTAACGGACCGCACTCGCGTGAGCGATCCGTTCCCGATGGTCGCTTTCATCGACAAGCCTGAATTGGGCAGCGTGCTAGCCTCCCGGGAGATCGTCGAGGGAAGTCCCGCGGCGACTATAACGCTGCAGGGATCGGGATTCCTCGCTGACGCCGTGGTCAAGATCAACGGGAGCAGCGACGGGATCAGGATATCTTCCCTGAAGAGCGACGAAATCGTCGCCGTGGTGCCGGCCAGCTATTTTGAAACGGGCGGCATCTTCCCTGTGACGGTTGCGAATCCTTACCCGGCCAATGTCGAGTCGAACATCCAGCTGCTCACGGTCTATTTCCCCGAGACCGGCGATCGAGTCAATCTCGCCGGCGGTCATCCCGGAGCGATTGGAAGACAGCGCCGCGCCCCTGAGCCTGGACGTTCATGGATTCGGCTTCCGGCGTGGGGCCGTCGTCCTGGTCGACGACAAGAGGGTGGCGACATTCTCGTGCGAGGCGAACCGTTCCTGCTTCGCAGAGCATCTCGTTGCCACCATAGATGGCAGCCTGCTGCGTGCGTCCGGGTTCAAGAGAATCTCCGTGCTCAACCCGGACCCTTCCATCGCGCCGTCCGAAATTGCGATGCTTCGGGTCGAGAGCCTGCAGCCGACGATCACCACGGTGTCGCCTGGGAGCGCCACGGTGCTCGGTCTTCCTCCCACCGTGATCGAAGAGGACGACAACATCCTGAAAATCTGGTACACGCTGCCGGTCGTGATTTTCGGAACGAATTTCGATCCGAAGGCCGAAGTGCGCGCGGTCCGGGTCACTCCGCCGCCGGTTGACGTGCCGGATTTTGCGGCTGCGCAGGTAATCAGCAGCACGCAGTTGGTCTACCAGTTCAAGGTTACATATCCCGATTCCATCGGGCAGTGGCAAGTCCAGGTCAAGAACCCGCAGCCGGGTGGAGGAGTATCGGAGCCGGCGTATTTCCTGATCACTGAGGGCTCGTTCGTCGCCAACCCGTTCCTCATTTCTGTTGTACCCGACGCTGTTTCGGCCGGTGGCCCAGGGTTCACCCTGACGGTGAACGGTACGAATTTCCAGTCGGGGTCCCAGATCAACTGGTTCTCCACGCCGCTGGCGACGACCTTCGTCAGCGCGAATCAACTCAGGGCGGAGGTGCCCGCTGCGCTTGTCAAAACGCCCGGGAAGCGCCCTGTGACCGTGAACAACCCCGACAACGGGGGGACCTCGAACGCGCTGTTCGTTCGAGTAGATTAGGTGCCGCCGAAACAAGAGAGGTAACCGCTGCATGGACCCGATCGACCTGTTGTTCATTTCTCTGGTCGCCCTGGTCGCAGGGACCGTGGGTCAACTGACCAGCAAGTATTCGCGCGGGGGATGGCCGGTCAATCTCGGGGTCGCGTTCGCCGGCGCGGTTCTCGGCGTCTATGTCTCACGCACATATGGGTTTAACGAGATCTACACCATCACGTATCGAAAAGTAGAGTTCCCGGTCATCTGGGCGCTTATCGGCGCCGTTCTATCTGTGGCTGGAATCAGCCTGTTGGTAAGGCCGGGCAGGCGCTGAAGGATGCGGGCCGGAACACCCCGTGTGAGGTCACGCCGTGACAGAAGAACCGATGGTCGAAAAGCAGCCCGTTTCATTCGATCCGGACACGGAGTCTCCGATCATGCCGGAGACGGTGAATGGAACCGGTCTCGGCTTCAGCTTTCTCGCCGATCTGGCATTGAAGGCCGTCTATTCCGACACCAACTGCACGTCAGACCGGATCGCGGAGAAACTCAAGCTGCCGATGGGCATCGCCGAGAGCCTGCTCCAGCATCTCTACCGGGAGAAATACATCGACATCCGGGAGCGGTCGACTCTCCAGATCAACCGGTATGCGATGCTTGACCGCGGTTGGGAACATGCACGGCAGCTTCTGTCGGTCTCGGGGTATATCGGTCCGGCCCCCGTGTCGCTTGACGCTTACAGCGCCGCCGTCCGCTGGATGGAAGACAAGAGAAAGCTGGCCAACCATGAAGTTGTGGTGCGCGCCCTCTCTGATCTGGTGCTTCCGGAACGGACTGTCGACACCCTGGGACTGATCGTCGATTCGCGGCGCAGCCTGTTTCTCACGGGCCCTGCCGGATCGGGAAAGACTTCGGTGGCTAAGGCCCTGCACGACGCCCTGGAGGGGGAGGTCTGGGTCCCGTACGCGATCGAGGTAGACGGGCAAATAATCCGGGTGTTCGACCTGCACAATCACGAGCCGGTTGCCCAGCCGACGTATCGGTATGACAGACGCTGGATGAAAATCAAACGCCCGCTGGTCATCGTGGGCGGCGAATTGACGATCGAGTCGATGGACCTGATATACAGCAATACCGTGCGTTTTTATGAAGCACCATTTCAGTTGAAGGCTAACGGCGGGGTGCTGATCATTGACGACTTCGGGCGGCAGCGGGTCGATCCCCATGATCTCCTCAACCGGTGGATCATCCCGCTGGAGAACAGGGTGGACTACCTGACGCTGCACACGGGCAAGAAGATCGAAATGCCCTTCGAGCAATTGCTCGTGTTCGCGACCAACCTGAATCCCAGAGACCTGGTCGACGAAGCCTTCCTGCGCCGCATGGGGTACCGTCTCGCGTTTACGACGCCGAGTGTCGAGACCTACTCCATGATCCTCCAGCGGTACATTGCGAAAAAGGGGCTGAACTACTACCCCGAGATGCTCGATCTGCTCCTGGAGCGGTACAAGCGCGAGGATCGTGAGATGAAGTCGTGCGACCCTCGCGACCTCGTCGAGCGTTGCCTCGACATTCTGCGTTACCAGAAGCTTCCCCCCGTCCTCACCAACGACCTGATGGAGCGCGCCTGGTCAAACTATTTCGGCACGTAATCTGGAGTGCGGCGCCTCGGCGCCGCTGTTCCAGGTTCCGCTGCATCGGTAGGTCGCCCCAAGGGCGGCGCCTGGGCGCCGCCCTCCAGATTATGAAGCTGCCCTCCGCTGTGCGGTTCGGAATGTCTGCAAAATTCAAGCACCGCCGCCCGGTTATTGCCCTCCTTATTGCGATCTCCATCCCCAATCTTTGTGCCCAATCCAAGCGCCCGGTTTACCGGATCGATGCCGCTATCGACTACGACCTCCTGACCCTGAACGCCTCGGCCGAAATTACCGTTCCCGTACGAACGGGCGAGACCATGAACGATGCCGTTTTTTTCCTCTACGCCAATTCGAACGGCATCGTCGACGATGCGCGCAGGAAGTACCTCGTCGTCGACGGCGTGAGGCTTGGCCCGGAGGCACAGTCCTTCATGCTGCAGGCGGCGATCCTGCGAGTCCAACTCGCCACCACTCAGAATCGTCCCTTTGCCCTGAAAATCGACTACCACGGGGTTGTTCCGCGCTCTAGAGACGACGGCTCCGGTCAGTTGCCTGGGGGACTCGGAGGGCTGCTCGGCAGCCCGGCTGGCAAGTCTGCGCCTGCCAATAACGATTTCGGACTCTATGGCTACAGCGGCGGGATTCTGAGCCTCGGGTCGTTCTGGTACCCGCAGCTGGCAGTGCGGAAGGACGGGAAGTGGGTGGATGAGGTGCCGCAGGGGCTCGGGGATGTGACCTACGCCGAGGCGAGCGATTTCGATGTCGAGTTCTCCGTTCCGGCTAACGTAAAGGTGATCACGTCGGGGACCGCATCGGGTGCTCCCGGCCGATACACGGCCTCCAACGTGCGCGACTTCGCCGTGCTCATGAGCGAGGACTACACCTGCAAATCGAAGTCCGTCACGGCTTCCGGAAAGAACATCACCGTGGAGTCGTGCGCCAGGCGAAAGAATGCCGCCCGCCTCGATAGTACGCTCGATGTCGCAGGGCAGGCGCTGCAGATTTACTCCAAGCGCTTCGGGGCGTACCCGTACGATCATTTCAAAGTCGCCGAAGGGACGATACGCGGCGGGGCCGGCGGGATGGAGTTCTCCGGGATGACCGCCATCGCCCCGATGCTCTATGCCGATTGGAACCAGCAACTGCGCGAAATGTCCGGCCTGCTGGGCGGAATCGGAGGGTTGGACGGGTTGCTGGGCGGATTGAATCCGGGGCAAACGGCAGAAGCGGGCAAGGGACAACCGCCAACGTCGCCGGCCAACGGCATCGGCGACCTTCTAGGCGCGGTCCTGGGACAGCAGAACGTCCTCGAGTCCGTGCTGGAGATGACCGTCGCCCACGAGGTCGCACACCAATGGTGGGCGATCGCGGTGGGGAGCAACAGCGTGCGGGAGCCATTTGTGGACGAGAGCCTGACGAACTACTCGGCGGTGCTCTACTTTGAAGACCGCTACGGCAAGGAAGCCGCCGGGAAGATGATGAACATGCACCTGAAGACACCGTACTCGATGGCGCGCATGCTGGGTTTTCCGGATGCGCCCGCCAACCTGCCGACATCCGCGTACAGCAGCAGCGTGCAGTACAGCGCGGTCGTGTATGGGAAGGGTGCGCTCTACTACGACGCATTGAGGCGGGCGGTCGGGGACGAGGTGTTCTTCTCGGCGTTGCGGGAGTACTACCAGAAGTACCGCGGCGGTCTTGCGGGGCCGCGCTCCCTCATCAACCTCATCAGCGCGAAGGCGCCTGCGGCGGGAGTCGAGGCTCTGTACCAACATTGGATTGAGGAGACGCACGGAGATCAGGACATCGGCGGTGGGCAGCTGGGGGGATTGCAGGAGGTAATGCGGGAGCTGCTGAAGAGCCTCAAGTAACAGGAAATTGGCGATACAGAGGTGCCGCTCTACGGGACCACTACTTCCTGCTCCGACCCCCCTCTTGTGGCTTTAATGATCAGTTCCGCACCACAGATATAGGCATGACCGTCAGGGATGAATCCATTTCTGACGAGGGCGTCCACCAAGCTTAACCTCGTATACCGTGTGATATGCTCTTGGCCATACGCATCGGGGAGTATCCGGTTGTAGAGACTCTCTATCGCAGGCCACCACACTCTTCCATAGTCCGGTGTTCCCACGACAAGCACTCCGCCCGGCCGAAGAACCCGTCGGATCTCGCTGAAGATTATGTCGTTGGCTTCCACATGCTCGAGAACCTCCGAATGGATGACCGCATCAAAACTATCGTTTTGAAAGGGCAGGGCGAGGGTTGACAGGCAGACACGCCGGGAGTTGGTCGATCGGAGAAACCTGAGTTTGTCGATGGATATGTCCCCGGCAACCGCATCAGGAAGGCTCTGGATGATGCGACTCGTGCCGCAACCGACGTCCAGAACGTTCTTCGTACGGGGATCGAGGAATCCCTTGATCAGCCGAAAACGCCTGCGCTGCCAGTATCTCTGCGGCCAGAGCCGACTGTCGAAGGCACGGTGATCGTAGTCAGCCGATTGGATGGAGTTTCTCAAGCGCCATAGGCGCACAAACTGTGTCAGATAGGCTGCGGCGAACTTAAACAGCTTTATATGTGAGCTGCCGGTGCGCCGGGGTTCGTAAACGAGCGGTATCTCCTTGATCCTGTGACCGGAACAGATTGCACGCACGATCACTTCGACAAGTATGTCGAAGTGCGATCCCACGTACAGGCCAGGACTCAATGCGCTGCTATGGTATAGGCGGAACCCGCTGGAGAGATCGCGGACGGGCAGGCTAAGGGCCGACATGAAAATACGATTCAAGAGCATCGAGCTCAGAACACGAGAAAGCGGCGCGCTGGACTTTCCGCCCGGTATGTACCGGGACGCGACAACGACGTCCGCTGCCGTCCTGCTATCCCAGAGACGGGATATGAGTTCTGGGGGATGGGAACAGTCTGCGTCAAAAGTAACGACAAATTGGCCCTTGGCCTCGCTCGCTCCCTCCTTGAACGCATTCCCGTATCCTGGTTTGCGCTGCTTGACAACTCGCGCTCCCGCGTTTAACGCGACCGTGACTGTTTCGTCCGTCGAGCCTCCGTCCACAAGCAGGAGCTCGTACCTGATGCCAAGAGTCTCCAGAACGAGGCGGGCGCGAGGGAGTAGCGTCCTGAGGTTGTTGGCCTCATTCAAGGCCAGTATCAGGACGGTCAAATCGAGCATTTTGCTGGGCCGGGATCGGAAAACGGCATTGAAGGGAAGCCGGTCAGGGCCCACAGGGCGAGAATCATTGGTGGGGCTGCGTACCACCCCAGGGCGAAGCCACATATCTGTACGGCGGCAAAGGTCAAGAGAGTAACGTAGGTCAGTACAAGGCCCACGACGATCACGCGACGCCGAACGACGGAAACTTCGGGGCTGGCAGCTATCGCAAAAATCGCTATCACCGGCACGATCAGAACTACTTGGTCAAAAACAAATCCATATGGGGCGGTAATAGGACAAAGAAGAATCGACAACATCATGTATTTGTCAAGCCGGGAGACGTCTGCACACTTTACGACGGCGGCCAGGAGAATGATCCCGGCCAATGCGGGAAAGAGAAGTTGCAGGACGCCGGAAGAGATGCCGGGACTGACGACGGCTCGAGCCAACGATGAGAGTGTCGACCCCACATACTGGGTAGGCCAATTCTCGCGCGAAATCCATTGCGAGTGAATCCCTGGATGCACGACCTCAGTTAGTGCGGAAGCGATAGATACGGAGCCTAGAAACCCAAGGGCGAAATACCACCGTTTCCGGAGGAGGGTGACGGCAAAGCACCAGAGGAGGGGTAAGTAGAACATATGCGGCTTGACGGCCAGGAATCCGGCCAAAGCACCTGCCCAGCCGAAACGACCCCGTCTGAAAAGTATCAGGGAAATGACAAAGATGAGAGTCAAATAAGAACTGATCTGTTCAACGGACATTTCGTAAAGAAAAGGACAAAACGTGATGGGCAGGAAAATCCAAAGCGCCGACCTCGGACGCTTGCCTGCCAATTCAAAGGTTAAGAAGGCAGTCAGAATTGCGCACAGGGTTGTAACGAAGCTCCAGAGGACTCTTACTCGATCAATGCTCATCCAGAAAAACGGACCCAGCAGCACAAAAATCAGCGGAGGGTTCCATGCCATATTGCCGGTCGCGACGGGGGAGAGCTTCTGCTGCTCCAGTAACATCGAATGCGCATCGTAGGGATTGGAGGTGGAGAGGAATAGTTTGAAACTGCACCAATACACGGTCAGGTCTACCGAGTGAACGCGTGCCCATGCCGACGTGTTGTGACGGGCGAACGCGATGACAAGGGCAACCGCGATTGACACCGATACAGCGACGGCGAGATCTTTTCGGCCGATGCGGTCACACTGTGTCGGCTGTGGCGATTGCGCGGGTCGGTGTTGCACTCGGCTCATCTCCGCCCTGAAACGCGGACGATACATCCTAATGGCGTGGTCAGGATAACATGCAATGACAGGTATTGTCCGGGTTTCCTGGGAGGTAGAACGGGCAGCCTGCCAGGCTGCGATTGAAATGGACGGAATGGAATGAGGCCGACGCGGGTTCACCGGCACATGACGGTTGTGGTGCCGCTCTTTCATGTTCCGGAGCGCCACTGGGTTGACGTACGATGAGCGCATCGATTCAGACGTCGGTTGATGGCCCGAATGCGGAAACGGTAGTGAGGCTGCGCAAAGCGGGCAGCCCATTGCCTGCAAAAGACCTGCACTGAGACTGACGGATTGAGCCATCCGCCGGGACGTTAACCCTTACCGATGGGGTGTGGGGATGAGACATACCAGCGCGGCGCTGCTTTGGCTGGCCTTGGTGGTTCCGATCATGGCGCAATCGCCGGCCCCATCCGGGCTCACGTGCCAGCTGCTGAGCCGGCCGGATCAATCCGTCATCACGTCGCGTACCCCGAGATTTGGCTGGCGCCTGGGCAATCCGGCGAGAGGAGCCCGGCAGTCCGCCTACAGAATCATCGTCTCCTCCACGCAAGCCGGTGTTGCGCGAAGGGCAGCCGATCTCTGGGATTCGCAGAAGGTGAGATCGGACATGTCGCTGAATGTCGTATACAGCGGAAAGCCGCTCGCCCCGAACTCGAGCTACTGGTGGACAGTGCAGGCGTGGGGTGAACACGACGACGGCAGCCCGTTCAGCGAGCCGCAAATGTTTCGCACCGGGGAGTTCGATGCGGTGCGCGCCTGGCCGGGCGAAAGCCGTTGGGTGAAGGTAAGGGAAGGCGCCGACGATCGCTGGCTGCTCGAGAACCGCCACCCGATCGAATACCACGAGAACGAGCCGGTTCGCTTGGTTGAAACATCGCCCGGGAATTACTTTGTCGATTTTGGACGTGCCGCCTTCGCCACCCTCAGGCTGACTGCCACCTCCTCCGCCGAAACGGCATTGGACATTCACCTGGGCGAGAAGATCGGCGCAGCGACGCAGGTTGATAGGGCTCCCGGCGGCTCCATCGCTTATCTCCAGGCGACTCTTCCCCTGCGTCCAGGAAGGCACACATACACCCTGGCTCTGCCCCGCCACCGCCCGCGCTACCCCCACAGTCAAACGCTTCCCGAGCACATGCCGGAGGTGCTGCCGTTCCGTTACGCTGAAATTCTCAATTGCCCCGCGCCGCTGACGAGCCGGGACGTGCGCCAGCTGGCGCTCTTTTATCAATTCAACGACGCCGCTTCGGCTTTTTCCAGTTCCGATCGGGACCTCGATGCCGTGTGGGAGCTGTGCAAGTACACCCTGAAGGCCACTCCCTTCATCGGCCTCTATGTCGACGGCAATCGCGAACGCATGCCGTACGAGGCCGACGCCTACATCCAGCAACTCGGGCACTATTCGGTTGACTGCGAATACGCGGTGGCGCGCCACACCGCCGAAAACCTGTTTTACCACGCGACGTGGCCGACGGAATGGATCATGCACTCGGTGCTGATGGCGTGGGCGGATTACATGTACACCGGCAACGCGGACCTGATCGAAAGGAACTACGAAACGATCAAAGCCAAGACACTGGTGGCCCTGGCGAGGCAGGACGTGCTGATCACAACGCAGACCGGTCTTGTGACCCCGGCGGTTGTGGACGCCATTCACTTCAGCGGCACCAACCTCATCGACATAGTGGACTGGCCCCACGGGATGCCCCCGGGGCAGCTCGAGCGGGCCCCGGGAGGCTTTGGAGCGGGAGGGGAGACTGACGATTACGTCTTTGTTCCGGTCAACACCGTCGTTAATGCGTTCCACTACCGCGCGCTGGTCCTGATGAGCGATATCGCCGTCGTGGCCAAGCGGTTCGAGGACGCGGCCTGGTTCAAGCAGCGGGCCGAGGAGCACAAGCGCGCGTTCAATCGGGTCCTGTTCCAGCCGCAGCGCGGGATTTACACCGATGGCGAAGGCACCGATCACGCTTCGTTGCACGCGAACATGTTCCCGGTGGCCTTCGGGATGGTGCCCGACTCACACTTGGACAGCGTCGTGAAATTCATCAAGACCCGGGGCATGGCGTGCAGCGTCTACGGGGCGCAGTACCTGCTGGAGGCGCTCTACGAAGCCGGCGAAGACCGGTACGCCCTCGACCTCATGCGAGCCAGAACCGAGCGGAGTTGGTGGAACATGATCCGGCAGGGATCGACGATGACGATGGAAGCCTGGGGTTTGAAATACAAACCCAACCTGACGTGGAACCACGCGTGGGGGTCCGCACCCGCGAACGTCATCGTGCGCAAAACGATGGGCATAGAACCGCTGGAGCCCGGGTTCAGGAAAGTGCGCATCCGCCCGCAGCCGGCAGACCTGCAGAAAGCGCATGTTGTCGTGCCCACCCTGCGCGGGCCGGTCACTCTCGACTATGAGGACCGCTCCGCAGGCGAGGCAGACATGACCGTGACGATCCCGGCCAACATGACCGCCGAGGTGCATTTCGCCGCGGCAGACCCGTCCTGCGTCTTCGAGCGGTCGAAGCCGGCCACGCGAGCCGTGGGCGTGCGATACCTGCGGAACGAAAGAGGACGCTGCGTCTTCGAAGTCCAATCCGGCCGTTACCAGTTCCGGATCACGAAGCGCCGCACGGGATCACCACGAGGCGCATGAACCGGCAGTCCAGGCCATCCGGAGGCCCGGGGAGGCTCAGTTGGCGTGCCAGGGTCGTGCGCGACCTAGAAGCATGCGCCCATCATCAGCAGGAAGCCGTCGACGATCGATTTTTCGGCGCAGCCGCGCTTGACCCGGGTGGCGGTGATCTCGTAGCTCACCTGGTCGTAGGCGGCGTCATCCGGCAGGTAACCGCTGGCCCCGTTGCACTGCGTCACCACAACCGTGTGGTTGAACGGCGCCTCCTTTTTGATTCTCAGGCCGATGTTGGTGAGCACTTCGCCCGAGATGCCCGCGATGGCGATGTCGTTGATGACCAGGAGCGACAACCGTATCGGGACAGGATCGGCGTCCTCGAACCTGTATTCCTTTCCGGGCGCGGGTGCCTGGACCGTCCTCTTCCCGGGGCAGGTTACGACCGACTGCATCGCCCGGATGCGGCCGCGCGGGGAGGTTTTGATGGAGTCCGCCACCCGCACGATCTCCTCGCCGAGGATGGCGCCCAGCGCCGTGACGTTGCGGAAGTCGGTCCCGACGCGGTAGATGGGATCCTGGTCGCCGGCCGTGCCGCTCGTCCAGGGCGCCACGACCTTGTCGCCGTAGTGCCGCTCGACGAAGCGTGCGGCGGCCCCCGGGAGGTCGGCGCTGATCTGGAGGTTGCCGGGCCCAAGGACCGTCCCGTGCACACCGTAATTGCTGAAGATCGCGATCGGCTCGCCCGTCGCAGACTCGAGCCTGACGACCGCAACGGTCTTGTCCGACACACCCTCCGGGTTGTTGCCGAGCATCCATCCGCCTTCGCCGTCGCGGGCCCGCCGGTTCGTGTTGACCAGCGTCTTCCCGGTGCCGAACCCGGCCCTGGCCGGCTGCAGACGCGTCTGCGCCTGCCTGACGGATTCGACAATGGATTTCTCCAGCATATCGACGTACTCGGCCTGCCTCGGCGCCAGCTGGCCGCCGGGGGGAGCCGCCAGGGTGGGGGCGGCGTGCGTGTGAACGGAGGACAGCAGGATGTTATCCCGCCGGATGCGGGTCTGCTCGGTTATGCGCTGCGTGATCCTCTCCCAGAGGGGAGGCGTGAAGTACAGCACCTCGCAGGTGATGAGGGCTGCCTGCTCGCCCCCGTCGTCCACCACGATCGTCCGCACGTGCAGCGGATCGTGAATCGACTTGAAGCCTTCGGTGCGCCCGGAGTAACCGCTCATCGGCAGGGCAGCGTCGCTCGCCGGCGTGATGTCCACCCTGGATGCGCCGGCCCGGAGCGATCCCAGGTCGGCGGGAACCGCGGCAGATGCCAACGCGAGCAGCAGGGTGCAACAGTATAGGGCGACCCTGGTCATCGTCCACCTCCATTCGCCATTCGGGTCATTGTATTCCAAAGTGGGCCGCGGCGGCTCGACGCGGGCGTGGATTCTGGTAATCATGGAGATGTCCACTATTCCCGAAGTGCGCTTCGCCATGCCTGACGGCACCACACAGGGTCGGACGCGAGACTCAAGGGAATACGCTAACGTGTTCTTAGGGACGCGGATTGCCGCTGATCCACGCGGCTCAAGAACAAAGGCACAGGTCGAAGCGGGCGAGGTCACGAAACTACTGAGGACATTCACCGAGCAGGCGGGTAAGCGGGTTATCTCCGGGTTCGCTTGCGGCGAGGATCCAGGCCTCGAGAATTGCCGGATCGGTGCATGCCTCTATGCGAGGAGTTGCCAGCGCCAGCAGCGCGGGATGACGTCGGCTCACCAGGGTCAGGCACAGCGCCCGTTCCGCTTCGATACGACCCTCGATACGACCCTCGGCTTGGGCTTCTTGCCAGAGCGGCGACTGCTTGACCAGATCGATCAGTGCCTGCATGTTATTCCTCCCGATGACGGGCATCAAATTGTCGTCATTATATCGCGCCCGCGCCAGTAGCCACAATATGGCTTCGGGATCCGACATCCGCGGTCCGGGAAACACGCGCCGGATCTCTTGAGCCGCAATCCAGACGGCCGCCGGATCGCCGCCCTCGAGCAATGGGACAAGCGCCATCACGCCCGCCGCCCCACTGGCCAGCGCCGCGGCCGCCGCCCTTCTTCCGACAATCCCTCCACGTCGGGAAGACGTTCGGGGGCGCCGCCGAGGCGGCGCCTGGGCCTATCATCCGGTGTGAGGGATACCCCTTAAAGCGGCGCCCAGGCGCCGCACTCCATATCATCTAATTCGGATACGCTGGGGGCGGCAATCAGGCGATGGGTGGGTTGGTTCCGAGAATGCGCAGAAGATCAGGCTCGATCAGATGGTTTCGGTCGTCGGGTCTCCGCTGGTCCCACAACTACTACAGTTGCCGGGAGACGCTGCGGATTTTATCCTCCATGGTCTGGGGGCGGTCGGTGCGGGTGCCGAAGCGCAAGGTCGAACTGATGCGCGGGACGCCCATTTCGTGCAGGACCTCGTGACAGCGCTTGATGGCGGCCATCACCTCGTCCCACTCGCCCTCGATGTTCGTGCCGTAGGCGTGCAGCTGCGTCTTCAGGCCCGCGGCCGACAAGACCTTCTCGCACTCGGCGATGTATTTGCCGAGGCTGAGCCGACTCCCAGCGGCACGACGCACAGGTCTGCGATCACTTTCACGGTGTTGCCTCCTTTTGGGATTATATATGGAGTGCGGCGCCTGGGCGCCGCTTTGGGGAGGAAGGAAATCCACAAAAGCGGCGCCTGGGCGCCGCACTCCACATAGAAAGGCATAAAGATGCTATAAATAAGGGTATCTTGCGACGAGGACAGCTTTGAACATCCGCGAACACGTCGATGTCACCCCGCAGCCGACGGTCGTGCGCCTGGAGCATCTGCAGGCCGAAGATGCGCGCTGGATCAGCGACAGCTACTACGTCACGGAAGAGATCGAGGCGCACCTCGCCGCCCTCCGCACGCTGCTCGCCAAGGACGAGGGGAGCGGCATTTTCCTGATCGGTCACTACGGCTCGGGGAAATCGCATTTCCTGGCCTACCTCGCCCAGCAGCTGCGCGGGAAGGCGTTCGCTTCGCGCAACCCCGGCGTGATCCCGGTGTCGCTCCTGAACTACCGGGCCGAACAGCCGCTGGAGTCCATCCTGCAGCGGGAGCTGCAGCTCCCCGACGCCGAGCAGGACCGGCGCGACGTCTGGAAGCGGGTCGTGCGCCGTTATCCCGCCGGCCTGCTGCTCGTCATAGACGAGCTGTCGGAGTTCCTGCGCTCCAAGCCTTCGGCCCAGGCGTTCAACGAAGACCTCCGTTTCCTGCAATTCCTCGGCGAGTGGGCCCAGGGCCACCGGCTGTGGATCGTGGCCGCGCTGCAGGAACAGATCGAACACACGGGCGAGATCGAGTACGACCTGTTCCGCAAGATCAAGGACCGCTACCCGGTCCGGCTGCTCCTGACCCCGTCGCACATCCGTGACCTCATCGCGCGGCGTATCCTGCGCAAGAAACCTTCCTACGCGGCCGCCGTCGAGAAGCTGGCACAGGACCTGAAACAGGTTTACCCGGCGCTGCCGGCGGGCATCGCGGACATCTGCGACATCTACCCGATTCACCCGGCGACGCTGGAGCTGCTCGAAGAAGTGCGCGACCGCTTCTCGCAGGCGCGCGGCATCGTCGATTTCACCCTCACCCAGCTGCTCGGGGACGAAGCCCGGCACGTGGCGCCTTTTCTCGACCGCCCCTGGGGGGACCTGCTCACCCCGGACACGATCGTCGACCACTTCGC
Organism: uncultured Acidobacteriota bacterium; assembly: GCA_963773605.1. Taxonomy (GTDB): domain Bacteria; phylum Acidobacteriota; class UBA6911; order UBA6911; family UBA6911; genus CAVZBT01. The sequence goes on along the minus strand of CAVZBT010000006.1, from coordinate 106,679 downwards.
CGATCTGTTCGAGGTGCAGCCCGAGTTCCTGCCGATTGCGCAGAAGATCCTCCCCTATTTTCGCAGCCAGGTCCCCGCGCTGTTCGAAAGCAAGGCGCAGCGCGACCTCGCCTGGCGGCTCGTGAAGCTGCTGATCCTCGTGCACCTGTCTGCGCGGCGTGAGTCGCTCGACGCGGAGCAGGCCGCGCAATGGCTTCTGCTGAGGGTCTCGAGCATCGATCCGAAGAAAAACCGGGAGATCGTCCAGAAGGCGCTCGAGACCATCGCGCGCCAGGGCGCCTACGTCAAGCAGCAGGGGACGGCCTTTCGGCTCGACCTGGAGGACGACAGCAAGGAGCACCTCGATCAGCTGCTGTCGAAGACCGTCGAGGAGATGAACGGGCGGGGCGACTCGGTGTTCGAGGGGCTCGTGCCCCTCCTGCAGCATGCGGACTTCAACCCGTTCGCGCAGCCGCGGGACCGCTGGCACACGCGCAAAGTGCGCTGGCATTTCCACGAGTGGGACCTGCACGTCTATTTCGGCGGCGGCACCCCGCCGGAGCAGAAGGGGCTCGCTCTGCAGATCGGGCTCCCGTGGGGCGCGGCGCCCGAAGGCCCATGCCACCGCATCGTCCCCGTCCCGCTCGAGGCCGGCCCCGATCTGCTCGAGCTGGCCGCCCTGCAGCAGCTGAAGGACAGGCCCCTGCCGGCGCGGGTGCTGGCCCGCATCCAGCAGCGCATCGCCGCGCGCACGCCCGCGTTCGTCTCGCTCGTCCGCAACGCCTACATGGAGGCGACGGGTGCTGGACGCGGCCGGCGACAAGGCCACGCCGCCGCTCGCCCCGCTGCACGGCGGCCTGGCCGGGTGGCTGAACGCCTACGGCGAATGGATCCTGAGGCAGACCTACCCGCTGTTCGAGCGCTTCGCGCCCGGGTTCGGGCCGCTGCCGCGGGAGGCCTACCGGCAGTTCATGAAGTACGTCGCCGAACACGATCTCGGGGCCCCCGAGGCGCCGGATTACGTGAAGCTGATCCGCGAGGCGTACCTCGTCCCGATGCAGCTGATGCAGCGCAAGGGACCGGACTACATCATCAGCGCCAAGCTCGAGGGGAACGAGCTGGTCCGGCTCCTCGCCCCGATCCTCGAGCATCACCCGTCGCCCGCGCGCGTCTACCAGCACCTGGGCGCCCCGGTGTACGGGCTCGTCCACGACCAGATTCACCTGCTGCTGCTCGTGCTGCTGATCCAGGGCGAGATCGACATCGTGAAGGGGGAGCAGTCGTATCGCGAGGTGTACGAGACGCTGCCGAATCCGCTGCAATACGACAGGATCCTGCCGGGCCAGGCGCTCAGCCTCAACCAGCTGCGCGAACTGCAGACCTTCTGCGAAGGATTCCGCATCCCGGTGCCGCGGCAGTGGAGCGTGCTGGCGCAGAAGCGCGCCGTCGAGCAGCTGCGCCGGTACGGCAGCCGGCAGAGGGATCAGCTGAGCGAGTTCGTCACCCGGCTGAAGGCGTCGGGGGAGGCGGGCGACGTCGTGACGCGGGTCGAGGCCCTCATTTCGAAATGGCTGGCGCTGGAGAAGGGGGACCACGAGATCCAGGCGTTTCAGCACTTCGAGGTCGCGGCCGGATCCGCCCAGAGGTTCGTGTTCGAGGCCAACGAAATCGCCTCGCTGCCGCAGCGCTTCGAGCGCCTGCTGCGGGAAGCGCAGCGCTACCGCCACCTCTTCGGCGACCCGCGCCTCGCCGGCTGCGCGGACCCGGACATCGCCACGCGCCTCGAGGCGCTGCAGCCGGCCCCGCCGCTCTCGGAGCCCGAGGAGCTCGACGGCTGGCTCGAGCGCGCCCGCGCGCTCTACCAGCGCTACCAGGACTGGTACCGCGAGCGGCACGAACAATGGCGCGACGCCGCCGGCCGTCACCCGGTCTGGGCGTACCGGGTCCCGGCGGTCGCGCGCAGCAAACACGTGATGACCGCAGGGTTGGCCGGGGAAGTGGAGGCGCTGGCGGCGGAAGCGAAGGCGCGGCGCTGCACAGGGCTCACGCCGCTCGAGTTTCAGCCGGTCTGCCGGTGCGGCTTCGACGGCGTCGACGGCCCGCTTTCGGAGACGCTGCGCCGCTTCGAGGACGCCTCGCGCCGGCTGGAGCAGGAAGTCGCCCTGTTCTTCCAGCAGGACAAGGTCAAGGCGCGAGTGCGCGAGTGGGTCGACCAGGGCGTCGAACTGAGCACGCCGACGCTCTCGTACCTCGAGGGGAAGAGCAAGTACCCGGAGGTGGACAGCGTCACCCTGTTCGATCAGCACCTTTCGGGGCTCGAGCTCGTCCAGCCGGTCGAGGCCGGGGCGCTCCTGGACGTCCTCGGGGAGCGCGTCTGGGAGAAGGGGGCGCTCATGCAGGCGCTCGAGCGGTTTTTCGAACGCGTCGGCCCGCGCATCGCCGTCCGGCGCGAGGAGCCCGCGCCGAGGAAGGACCTCGTCGCGTGGTGCTACGCGCAGGCCCTGGCGCACGGGCAGCGCGCTCCCGCGGGTGTTTTCGCCGGCGGAGCAGGCCCTCGCCGCCGGGCCTGATCGACCCAAGCGGGGTGAGCGAGGCGGCGCTGCGGAAGATCGAGGAGCTGGGCCTGGGCGAGGACGCCCTCCTGAGGGTCGTCGGGATGGTGCTCGACGGAGCGGTGCAGCCGGAGAGCCGGCCCGCTTCGGGCCCGGTGGCGGCGGCGCTGCAGCTCCTCTCCCCGCACGGCCCCGCACCGGCCGGGGAACTCGCCGGGCTGGCGGCGGCGCTCTACGAGCAGCACGGGCGGCTGATGAAGTTGCGCCCGCAGCCCTGGCTGGCGCGGCTGGAGGAGCTGGCCCAGGCTGAACTCGCGGAGATGCCGGGGCCGCTCGAGGATGCGCTCCGGGAGCACACGGGCGCGCAGTGGGTGGTCGTCGATTGCCTCGGGCTCCCGCTGCTGCGGACGGTGTCGGATATGCTGCCGGAGTGCTTCCCGCACAGGCACGCGCGCGCACCCCGGTTCGCACGGGTTTCGGAGCGCACAACGACGAGCGAGTTCTACGGCGGCTTGATCGGGCAGGGGTTGGGGAAGAGCTTCGAAAAGATCGATGCGGTCGACCGGCTGGTGCACGAGCGCACGACGATGGCGGAACTGGCCGGGCTGGCGCGCGCCGAGCTGGAAGTTGCGTTCAGGAGGTTAAGCACCCGGCTGGACGCGGCGCAGCCGGTCGTGATTTTCGGCGACCACGGCTTCCGCCTTGCCGCCGACGGCGCATCCTTCACCCACGGCGGCCCCTCCACCCTGGAGCGCCTCACCCCCGTCTTCTTACTGTAGTATGGAGTGCGGCGGCTCGACGCCGCCCCTCCGCCCGTGTCAGGCCAGCTGCCGCACCCCAGGTTGCGCCGTGTCACTATGCCGCGCTTCCGGCAGTGAAGGGCTGCGCCGAGGCGCAGCCCGGGAAAGCGGCGTCGAGCCGCCGCACTCCAAATTGAGGAGGAGATGACCGGTCCGGTGGTGGCGACGTTGAGGCAGAACATGTTCAGTGCGCTGGCCGAAGGCCGGCTCGCCGACGCCGAGGACATCCTGGCGCACCTGAAGCGCGAAGACCCGCTGAGCCAGGAAACACGCGGTTTTGAGCTGGAACTCCTCCTCCACTCCGGCCGGCTCGCCGAGGCGGCCACCCTCGCGCGGCAGCTGTGCCGGCTCTTCCCGCAGTCGGCGCGGATCGCCTTCCTGGCCGGGAGAACGGCATACCGGCAGAAGCATTACGACGAGGCGGAAGCGCACTTTCGCGAGAGCCAGCGCATCTACCCTCACTGGCGCACGCAGCAGTGGCTGGGCAAGACCCTCACGCAGACCGGGCGCTTCGACGAGGCCGAGGCGCTGCTGATCGCCACGCGCGAGCACACCGGCGGGGCCCTGCTCGACCTGGCCTGGCTCTACGAGAGGAAGGGTGACCTGGAGACCGCGCTGAAGGCGTGCGAGGACTTCCTGGCCGCGCATCCCGGGCAGCCCTATGCGGCGCAGCAGCGGCTGAGGCTCAAGGCCCGGATGCTCGAGCCGGAATCCCTGATCGACGAGATGGGCGCGCTGGCGGATCTCGGCGAGGACGTCCCCGCCCCGCTGTTCCCGGAGTTCGTGCAAAAACTGTTCGAAACCGGGCAGACGGAGAAGGCGCGGGAGAAGGTCGGGGAGCAGATGAGCGGCCTCGACGCGCGGACCGGCGCGCAGGTCGCCTGGGTCTGCTACCGTGCACGCGCGTATGACCTGGCCTGCGCGCTTTTCCTCGCCCACCTGCGGGGGAACCTGCACTACTACAAGTACCTGAATGCGCTCGAGGCGGCGGCGCGCAGGTGCGGCCGCGTCCCCCAGGTCCTGGAAGCTTACCGCGCGCTGCTTTCCGAAGCCCCCCACCTGCACGGCCGCTGCAAGCGCCTCTAATATGGAGTGCGGCGGCTCGACCGCTTGCGACCTTGGGCTCACACCTGCCGGTCCAGTGCGACCGCGAGAGCGGGTGCCGAGGCACCGCACTCTAAAATCTTTATTAATTAAGAATTGTGTTGACTTCGGCGGCGGGCCGTCATACCTTGGCCAACGTCTTAAATTCTTAAGACAATTGGGGTGCGCCGAATGCCACGCAAGAGGTCTCCGACCCTGACGGAAGGCGAACTCAGGTTGATGCAGATCCTCTGGGAGAAACGAGCCGGAACGGTGGGCGAGCTGGTCGAGAGGCTCCGGCCCGAAACGCGGCTGGCCTACAAGTCCGTGCTCACCACGGCCCGGATCCTCGAAGCCAAGGGTTACGTGCGGCACGAAAAGCGTGGCCGGGCTTTCGTCTATTTTCCGGTGCTCGAAAAGGGGCATGCGAGCCGCAACGCGCTGCGCTACCTGATCGCCCGGTTTTTCGACGACTCGCCGGCGGCCCTGATGCTGAACCTCCTGCAGGACGACGGGATCGACCCGCAGGAATTGGCGCGGCTCCGAAATCTGATCAAAGACCACAACGGCGGGAGCTGAACCCGTGGAGCTGATTTGTGAAACCCTGTGGCAGGGGTGCGGTTTGGCGCTGGTGGCCTGGTGCCTGCTCGGGGTCCTGCGCTGGTCGAGCGCGTCGGTGCGCTACGCGGTCCTCTGGGCTTCGATTGCCGCGGCCGTGTTGCTGCCGCTGCTGGGCCGGATCCTGTGGGAGCCTGCCGCCGGGGCCGCCGCGGCTCCCGGCCGGGCAGCGACCTGGTCGCTTCAGTTTTTCCTGCCCGCCGCCGGCGATTTTCGGGTAAAATTCGGGGCCACGGTGTGGCTGCTCGGCTCGACGCTGCTGCTGTTGCGCCTGGCGCTCGCGGTTGTGGGGACGCGCCGGCTGCGGGCACGGTGCGTGCCGGCCCCTGAATCCGTCCTGAGGCGGCTCCAGGTCCCTATCGGTCGCCGCGGGTTTCCGGGCGAGTTGCTCCTGTGCGACGAGGTCCGCATCCCGTCGGTGCTGGGGCTGTTTCGCCCGGCGATCGTCATGTCGCGGCGGCTCGTGGAGAGCCTCAGCGACGACGAACTCGACCAGGTCCTGCTGCACGAGTGGGCGCACATCCGGAGGCACGACCAATGGGCCAAGCTCGCGCAGGGCGCCGTCCGGAGCGTCTGGTTTTTCCACCCCGCGATGTGGTGGCTGGATCGCAACCTTGACCTGGAACGGGAAATCGCCTGCGACGAATGGGTGACGTCGCAGACACGCGCCCCGCGCGTTTACGCCTCGGCGCTGACGGCTGTCGCTCAATTCGTCGCCCGCCCGCAGCGGCTCGGGACGGCCCCGCAGACCGCGACGTCGCGACGGGAGATCACCCGCAGGGTGGAGCGGTTGCTGCGGAGCGAGGGGCGGAAGCCTCTCGCCCATGGTTGGGGCTGGGCGGCGGCGGGCCTGCTGTTTGCGGCAGGTTCGGCGGCGGTCCATCACTCGATGCCGGCGTTTACGAACGATCAGGCGGCGGGCGCGCCGCTGCTCGCCGAAATCGACCGGCCCGTGTCGTCGGCGCCGGCGCCGGCGCAGGTCGGCCCGGCTGCAGAGAGACTGCTGCCTGTCCCTGCACCCGCGCCGCGTGCGCGCGTCCCCCGGCGCGCGCAGTGGTTCGCGGGCGCGGTCGAAACGCCGGCGCCCGCCAGCGCCGGGCCGGACGACCTGGCACGGACGGAGGTGGCCGCGGGGCCGGCGGGCGAACTGCCGTCGCAGCCGCGCTCGATGGAACTGAATTCCTTGCTGGTCGGGGCGACGGCCCCCGACCCGGCAACAGCATCGCGGAACAGCCGCGCGGGCCTGATCGATGTCTCGGGTTTCCGCAGCCTGGCCGGCACGCTCGGGCGTTCCGGGAAGGGCACAGGCATGTTTTTCCAGAAACTGGCGGCCGTGACGCGGGACTCTTTTTGACCGACGGAACTCTGAAGGCACGTACAATGGAGCGAAGCTTATGACGGTTCATCTTGTGAATCCCAGCGATGTTTCCTTCGGCATAGGCGTCATCACGCCGCGGTGGCTGTATGTGCTTGCGGCTGCCACCCCGCGCGAACACGGCGATCCGCTGCTCACCGACGAGACGCTGGAGCCGCTCGATCTGTCCACGATACGGGCCGGCGATGTCGTCGGGATCGGGATCCACACGGGCAACGCGTTGCGGGGGTACCAGGTGGGCCGGATGGCGCGCGAGCGCGGCGCGTCCGTCGTCTTCGGCGGTATCCATGCGGGCCTGTATCCCGAGGAGGCGCGCGAATTCGGCGGGGCGCACGCCGTCGTGCGCGGGGACGGCGACGTCGTGTGGGGGAAAGTCGTGGCCGACTGCCTCAATGGCGGGCCCGCCCCCGTCTACGACGCCGGGCAGGTGGACGGGTGCGACATGCTCCCGGCGCGCTGGGACCTGCTGCCGCCCAACCGCTACATGTGGGCGTCCGTCCAGACCGTGCGCGGCTGTCCCAAACACTGCTCCTTCTGTTCCGTCTGGCGCACGGACGGCCAGGCCCCGCGCCAGCGCAGCCCCGAGTCGATCATGCGCGAAGCCGTCGAGCTGCGCCGCATGGGGTTCCGCTACCTCGCCCTGTCGGACGACAACTTCTACCCTGTCTCGCTGGGCGACCTGGAGATGGCGCGGCGCCGCGAAGACAAGACCCGCCTGCACGAACTCGAACGCCTGCGGGCCGAGCGGGTCGAATTGATGCGCCGGCTGGCGCAGCTCCCGTCGGACACGGTGATGTTCACGCAGATCACGATGGAAGCGGCCGAGGACAAAGAGTTTCTTAAAGGCATGCACGACGCGCGGATCAGGGGGGCGCTGGTCGGGGTGGAGTCGATCGGGGAGGAGGGGCTCAAGTCCATCTACAAGGGATTCAACCAGACGGGCGAGTCGCTCGTCCGCAGCCTGCAGGCGTTTCGCGAGGCGGGAGTCCATGTCCTGGGATCGTTCATTTTCGGCCTCCCCAGCGACACCGCCGGAGCCTGGGACGCCACCGTGGCGCTGGCGCAGCAGGCCTCGGTGACCTTCGCCCAGTTCGTCATCCTGACGCCGTTCCCGGGGACCCTGGATTTTGCCCGGTGGGAAGCCGCGTTCAACGGCAGTCCAGACATGGTCGACGGCGTTCCCGTGACCCGGCACTGGCTGCTCCCGAAGCACAGGCGGCCGAAGATCTTCTCCCCCACCCGACGATGTCGGGCGAAGAGATCCGGACCCGCACCCAGGGGGCGTGGGACAAGTTCTACAGCCTGCCCCTGGTCTGGCAGCGGGCGCGCTGTGTCAAGACGCTGCGTTCGCGGCTGGCCTTCGTGCTGATCTCGAAGCTCTACCGGCAGATGTACGCCAACACCGGGATCGCCACCGACAGCGCACGGGTGGCGCGGGCGGCGCGCTGGGCGCGCTTGATCGCGAAAGGGTGCCTGCGCCTGTTCGCCGGCACCCCGATGCCCGAACTGCAGGTTCCGTAGCTCTGGAGTGCGGCGCCTCGGCGCCACGCCGAGGTCTGCGTCTCGAAACACGGGCGGCGTCGAGCCGCCGCACTCCAGGAGGTCAGACGAACTTGTATTGGCCGGGGACGGGGAGCGGCGGAACCCCCATCTTGGCTTTGTAGTCGAACACCTTTGGCTGCAGGTCCTGCTTGGAATTCATCATCATGTCCCAGGTGATCTCGATCCCCGAGTAAGCGGCGGCGGCTCGACGCCGCTTTGGGGTCGGCAACGGTAGATTCTTTAGATCTCCCTCTATTATAGCCCACTGGGGTATGGAGTGCGGCGCCTCGGCGCCGCTTTCCCCTTACGCCCTACGGCCGAAATGCTCGGCGCCTCGGCGCCACCCCGAAATCTGCAATCTCGAAGTGCGGCGGCACCCAGGCGCCACCCCCAAAGCGGCGTCGAGCCGCCGCACTCCAGATTATGATGTAACTGAACCAGATGATGAGTGGGCCGCGTCGGCCCGCCGCGGCCCGGGATCCAGCGTACTCGGTGGAATTCCGGACTTGCCCCCTGCCGTAGCTCATTCGGGCGGGGTCGGTCCGCCCCCCTGTCCACTTCTCAAACCACGAGCTTCCAGGGTGGGCGGTAGTCGCGGGTGAGGAGCTTCTGGGCGGCGGGGCTGCCGCCGATCAGTCTTTGATTCGCGACATCCCACGTGATCCGCTCCTTGGCGCGCAGCGCGACGTTGGCCAGCAGGCAGGCGCTGCTGGAGCGATGGCCGTATTCGATATCGCTCATCGGCAGCGCGCGGGTCTTCATGCACTCGATCATGTTTCCCACGTGGTTGTACAAACCGTCGTCCACTTCGTCCATCTGCATCGTCGCCGTCCGGTCCACCTCCTTCTTCTGCACGGCTTTCTTTTCCGGGTAGACCTGAAAGCCCGACCGGTCGAGAAACATCGTCCCGTCGGAGCCGTGAAACTCGATGCCGTAGCCCTTGCCGTACATCGAATTCTGGTTGAGCAGCCGGTTCTCGTAGGTGCAGATGAAGGTCGGGTACTCGAACGTGACCTGCAGCGTGTCGGGCGTTTCGCTGTTGTCCTCGAGGTAGAACTTCGATCCCGAGGAAGAGATCGCTGTCGGGCCATCCACCTTCATCGCCCACTGCACGATGTCGAGCAGGTGGATACACCAGTCCCCCAACCACCCGTTGGCGTAGTCGTAGAAGTAGCGAAACGTGGACCACCGGTCGCCCACGCCGAAGCGATTCCAGTTGAACGGCACCTTGGGCGCCGGGCCGAGCCACATGTCCCAGTCGAGTCCGGCGGGTGGTTCGCTGTCTGCCGGACTGCCGATCCCCTCCGGGTAGCTGTTGCCGTAGTTCCAGGTGCGCACGAAGCTGATTTTTCCGAGCAGTCCCTGTTGAACGATCTGGGCGGCCCGCTGGAAGTGCAGGTTCGAGCGCTGCCACAGGCCGACCTGCACGACGCGCTTGTACTTGCGCGCGGCCTCGACCATCTTCTTTCCTTCCTCGACGGCGACGCAGACCGGCTTTTCGACGAACACATCCTTGCCGGCCTGGCAGGCCATAATTGCCGGAAGCGCGTGCCAGTGATCGGGTGTGGCGTTGATCACCACGTCGACGTCCTTGTTGTCCAGGAGACGCCGGAAGTCGCTGTAAGTCGCCGGGTTGCCGCCAGCCTCCTCGAGCCCTTTCTGCAGGTTCGGCTGGTAGACGTCGCACAGGGCGATGATCTCCGCGCCGCGGCGCTTGAAGTTGCGCATGTTGTCGCGGCCCTGCCGTCCCGTGCCGATGACACCCACGCGGATGCGGTCGTTGGCGCCAAGGACGGTCCGTGTGCTGGCACCGTACATGGAGAGGCTGGCGCCTGCCGCGGTCCAGGCGGCCCGTTTCATGAAGTCACGCCGGTCGAGTTCGTCGTGTGACATGTGTGTCCCCTTTATGGAATGGCCCGAGGATACCACAGGTTTTGGAGTGCGGCGCCCAGGCGCCGCACCCAAAGCGGCGTCGAGCCGCCGCACTCCATACAAGACGCTTCGCATTTTTGGAGTGCGGTGCCTCGGCACCGCTTTCGCGGTTGTGCTGCATCGGCAGGTTCTGCGGAAGTGCGGCGCCTGGGCGCCGCACTCCATATGGTTTACGCCGTGACCGATTTGCGGGCCTGGTCGAAGGCGCGCCTGAGGTTGTCGCGGTAAACCTTCTTGAGAACCGGGTCGGGCAGGCCGAACCCGTTCATCGGCCAGTGGTAGTCGAAGTTGAAGTACAGGTCCTGCTCGTAGAAGTGCTCGTCGAGCGACTCCATGACCCGGAACGTGGTACTGAACATGCGCTCGTTGTAGGGCATGTCGGTCCCGTAGACCACCCGGTCCGGATACTTCTGATAGAACTGCGCCGTGAACCTCGGGATCGTCGCGGTCTCGGCGAAGCGCGCGGAATTGTCGGCATACATGTTCGGGTAGCGCTCGAACATCTTTCCGAGCCGCGTCAGGTCGTAATCCAGGTTCGCCAGGTGGCAGCAGATGAACACCGTGTCGCGGTGTTTGGCCACGGTGCGTTCGAGGCTCTGGAGCAGCCCCTCGTGGTTGAGGAGGTCCGGCCGGTTGTCCAGCCTCCAGGAAAACCCGTTCATGAGCCCGTCGTTGTTCTTGTCCTGTGGGAGGTAGCCCCAGACCGGGTCCGACATGTGAAGGATGATGGGCATCCCGAGTTGCGCGCAGCGCTGCCAGAGCCGGTCCATCAGGGGGTCGTCCGGGTGCAGGCCGTTGGTCTTGTCGGCCGCCCGCTGGTTGGCGAGATACGCGGGCGCCCCGGTCCCGATCACGCGGTCCAGCCCGAGGCCTTTGTCGGTGGTTTCCCCGACGCCGGTCGCGCCGGCACGGTGGCAACGTTCAAGTTCCTTGATGGCGGCCGGGCCGAAACCCGGCTGGTTCACGCCTGAAAAATCAAAACCGCAGAACAGCTCGAAACGCCCCGGGTATCTGGAGTACAGCTTGTACAGCGCGTCGAAACGTTCCCCGTTGGAGCGGCTGACCAGGACCGTCTTCTCGACCCCGGCCGCGTCCATGACCTTGACGATGGCGTCGACGTCCTCGGGGGTGCGGGCGCGCGGGTGGCAGTGGGCGTCCCAGACGGGGAACCTGGCTTTCTTGATGTCGCTGACGGGGATCTTGAAGATCGATTTGGGCCGGTAGTCCTTCACCAGGAGCTTGTCCGGCTCGACGGCGGCCGTGTTGGGTGCGGGGGCGGCGGGCTGCTGCGCCCGGGCCCGCGCGGGGCCGGCGGCGAGCGCCGCGCCGGAAAGCATCATCCACTCTCTGCGGTTCATCACAGCATTCTTGCGCATGGCAACTCCTATTTTATGAGTTCAAAAGCCACGCGGGCCAGGTTGCGCCCGTGGGCGAGAAAGAGGTCCGTTCCGGTCCAGCGCCCGAGGTTGTCGAGATAGCCGGTTTTCATCTCCATCAGCAGGCTCAACGCACCCGTCGCCGAGGCGACGACCGATTCGGTGCTGCCGGGGTCGGGGCTCGGGTCGAAGGGGCCGGTGAAGATCGTCTCGCGCCGCAGCAGAGCCTCCATGCGGCGCGCGTCGGCCTGGCGTGCGGCGGGGGCGAACCGGATGTAGTCCCCGTCCTCGTTCCAGACCATGTCGTTGTTGTGGATGTTCACCCACAGGTCGAGCCGGTCCGCCTGGCGCCAGCGCGCGATCGCCTGCTGGAGCAGCGCGATCTCCGGCGCGGCGGCCGCGTCGCGCCCCAGGGGATCGTCGCGGTGCCAGTGCCGGTTGAGATCGATGCCACGCGCGTTGAACCGGGTGCCGCCGCGGGCCACCCCGTCGGGGTTCAGGATCGGGCAGATGCGGAAGCGCAGCTTCCGGCGGATGGTCTGCGCCTCGGGTTCGGGCGAGGTGAGGAAGCGCAGCATGCCTTCCAGGGCCCAGGATCCGCCCGCCTCAAACGCGTGCTGCCGGGCGACGAACCACACGACCGGGCGGCCGTCCTTCGGGGCGCCGGGCTCGTCGACGTCGACCACGTACAGCGGACGGCCCTCGACCGACTTCCCGATCGTGCTCACCTTGACGGCCGGGTGCGCGCGGATTTCCCCCAGGAGCGATTCGAGCCGCGGGACCGTGTAGGGCGGGATGTAGGCGATCCAGACGGGATCCCGGCTGAAGATGTGGCGGATGCGCAAGGAACGGGTTTGCCTGTCGAACGAGCAGTCGGTGAACCGCTCCCAGTGCTCGCCGTCGTAGGAGAAGACGGGGACGGTGTTGCGCTCGAAGGGGAGAATGTTGCCCTTGCGGCCGTTGTAGACCGTGTAATCGAGTGCCTCGACCCGGATCGTGATCTCGCGGTGCAGCACGTTGGAGAGCCGGCCGTAGAACCAGGTGACGGCGGAGTTGATTTTGTCGCTGTCCTGCTCGAGGCGCGGGGCGAAGACCAGCCGCGTATCGTTTTCGACGCGCCAAACGCCGAGGCTGCCGGACTCGAAGCTGTCGCTGACCTGAATGGGCCCGCCCACGAGGAGCATCACGGATAGAAGGAAATTCATAGTCCGGAGAGAATCCAGCAAATCCGCGCTCCCGTCAAGGGGGTCGGCGGGGCCAAATCAGGAAATCCCCCGGGTGAGTTCCTTGGATAGCGCATGAGTCTGCCGGGCTCGAGAAACCGGAATAGCGCCGGCGAGGTGAATTGTGACGAAGTGGAGGGCGTCCGAGACTTCCCAGTGCGGCAGGTGGCCGCGCCAGAATTCGACCGTGGCTGGTTTTCTACTCATGGACGGGAAGTTTCGGCAATCCCTCCCATATATTTCGAGAAAAGTGGGCTGGGTCGCCGCGGGCTTCATTGCGGCCAATTGCCGCCGGGCATGTCGCGCAGGGCCAGCTTTGCCGGATCGATGATTACGTGTTTCACTCGTTTTCGGTTCCAGGTGTACGTGATGTGCACCTTCGCGTCGCGGGTCTGAATTACGGCCGGGTACGAGTATTCGCCCGGGCTGTCTTCCAAAACGAGCGCCGCTTTCCACTCCTGCGCATCTGCGGAGACGGCGACGTTGAGCGGCGACCTGCCCCTCCCCGTGTGGTTGTAGACGATCAGATGCCGCCCGTCCTTCAACGTGAGCGCGTCCGTTCCGGAGTTCGGGTTCGGCAGCGACGTCGCCGTCATCGGGCCCCACGTCCGGCCGTTGTCCTCCGAGACGATCTGGAACACCTTGCCCTGGCGCGTCCTGCCGACGGCCTGCAGCCGGCTCCCCCCGAGAAACAAAATGGACGGCTGGATGGCGGAGAAGGCGATGCCGTCGTGGACGGGGCCGGTCGGTTCCCACGTGATGCCCAGGTCGGTGGTGCGTTCGAAGTGCGCGCGCCAGAGGTTCGGCCGGTCGTCGCTTTCCGTGCTCGACCCGCACAACAGGGCGCCGTCCCGCAGCTGCACCGGCTTGTTCTTGATCGGTCCCAGGATCCCGTCGGGGAGCCGTCGCGCCGCGGACCAGGTGCGCCCCTTGTCGGTGGACGTCATGAGCATGCCCCACCAGGTGCGCGGGCTGGGGCCGACCTTGTAGAAGAGAAGCAAGGGGCCGGAAGAGGGCTGAAAGAGCACCGGGTTCCAGCAGGGCCATCGTTTCCCGTCGGCCTGGACGCCATTGGCCGCCTCGACGGGCGCCGTCCACTGGCTGCCCGATTGACGGGAGACCCAGACGCCGACATCCGGGTTCCCTTCGCCCGTGCCACCGAACCAGGCGGCGACCAGGCCGTCGCCGGTTTCCGCGATCGTGGATGCGTGGCACGAGGGAAAAGGCGCGGTTTCGAAGATGAACTCGTCCTTGAGGTAGCCGGGTTGCTCCGGGACGCCGGCCGGGACAAGCCCCAGCGCGGGAGCCAGCCCCGCCTTCAGAATCGTGCGTCGGGATAACAGTGCGCGCATGTCAGCCTCCCGCTCCGTTATAACACGGAACCCTGCTGTGGAGTGCGGCGGCTCGACGCTGCTTTGGGGTCGGCGCCTAGGCGCCGACCTTGCGGGGCTGCCTCCCGATCCAGCCAAACCCAGACAGCGGTGCCGAGGCACCGCACTCCAAAAACCAACGTATATGGAGTGCGGCGGCTCGACGCCGCTTTGGGGTCGGCGCCTAGGCGCCGACCTTGCGGGGCTGCCTGCCGATCCAGCCAAACCCAGACAGCGGCGCCGAGGCGCCGCACTCCATACGGTTTTGCATTTTCGGTGTTAGGATGGCCACACGCACCGACCTCACGCTCGCGACCCGGGGAGGAACATCATGGACCAGAGATTCCGCTCGTCGATCCGTTTTGCCCTGCTCACCCTTACCCTGTCTTTCCTGGCGTTCCGGTCCGCTCCGGCCCAGACCGATCAACCGAAACTCAGCGGGATGCTCCGGTTGATCCAGGAAAAGTACGCGTCGCTCCGACAGGAACCGTCCGCCCGCCGCAGCCTCCGGACGGACCCGGCGGCCCGGGTGCTGGCGGGGGTTGTGTCGATGGACCTCGACGGCACGGAACCGGTTCTGCCCGTCGCCGTGGTGGTGCGGGACAACGGGGCCGAGATTCGGCAGCAGGGCTACACAATCCAGGCTCAGATCGGGGACGTGCTGACCACGCGGGTGCCGGCGTCGCGCCTGGCGCACCTTGCGGGCCTCCGGAGCGTCGTGTTCGTGGAGGCTTCGACGATTCAGCGGCCGCTGGTGCACGACGTCAGCGTTCCGGAAACCAGGGCTGTCCAGGCCAGGCAGGCATTCAACCTGACCGGAAAAGGCGTTCTGGTCGGCATCATCGACAGCGGCATCGACTGGCGTCACGACGATTTCCGCAGCGCGGATGGGAAGACCCGGATCAAGTTCCTCTGGGATATGAGCGACAAAAGAGGCCCGGAGCCGGCCGACATCCCCGGGGGAGGCGGGACCGTTTACACGGAGGCGCAGATCAATGCCGCCCTTTCCGGCAGCGGGACTGTGGCCGAGGCGGATCGCAACGGTCACGGCACCCACGTCGCGGGCACTTCCGCGGGCAACGGCCGCGCGGCCGGCGGCGGGTTCTCTCCCGGCACCTTCACGGGTGTGGCGCCCGAGGCGGGTATCGTGTTTGTGAAGGGAATCCGCTCCGACTCGTCCGGTTTCGCGGTCGACGACCAGATCGCCGCGCTCCGTTTCATCGACAACCGGGCGCGCGAGCTGAACATGCCTTACGTCGTGAACATGAGTCTGGGCGGGCATTATGGGGCGCACGACGGGACCGCCACGAACGAGCGCGCCATCGACAACCTGGTCGGCCCCGGAGTCGCCGGCAAAGCGGTTTGCATCTCCGCGGGGAACGAGGGTGCCGACGACATCCATGCCGGCGGGACGCTCGGTTCCGGGGCATCGGATACCCTCGGGTTTTATGTCCCGGCCAACAAACCCCTCGCTTTGCTCGACCTCTGGTACGACGGTGGCGGCGCGATCGAGGTGACCGTGACGACCCCGACAGGGCTGTCCACCGATCCGGTAGCCTTGGGCGGGAGTTTCCATGGGACGGCGCCGGACGGTACCGTGGTCGACATCGAGTCCCTGGGCACCAACCCGCTCAACAACGCGCGCAACCTGACGGTGGTGATCACCCAGTCGGACAGCAATGCCGCCATACTGCCGGGAGAGTGGGGTGTCGGGCTGCGCAACGTCTCGGGAGGATCTGCCCGGTTTGACGCCTGGTTGATCGGACGCGCTTCGTTCATCGATCACGTCGACCCGGGCCGGCGCGTCGGGATGCCGGGTACGGCACGCAATGCGATCACGGTGGCGTCCTACGTGACCAAGACCCGTTGGACCGACATCGACGGCGTCGGGCGCGACTACCGCGGGTGGGGTCCCGCCTTCGATGCGGGGGTTTGGGAGAAGTCGCCGTTTTCGAGCCCGGGGCCGACGCGCGACGGGCGTCTGAAGCCCGACATCAGCGCGCCCGGCCAGGCCATTGTGTCCGCAAACTCGGCCGACGCGGAACAGGAACGCAACATGATCCTGCCCGATGGCGGGAAGCACCAGGTCATGCAAGGGACCAGCATGGCTTCGCCGCACGTGACCGGCGTGGTTGCGCTGCTGCTGCAGGCAAACCCCAGGATGGACGCGGCACAGGTCAAGGACCTGATCACCCGGACCGCGCGCGCCGACGATTTTACGTCTCGCGTCCCGAACGGCGATTTCGGCTACGGAAAAGTCAACGCCTACGAGGCGGCGAGAGCGATCGTGGGGAGCGCCGGGACGGCACCCCCGGTTCCCGATCCGGTGATCGCGTCGGTCGACCCTGCTTCGATCGAACAGGGGACCATCGTCCACCTGCTCGTGAACGGGTCCAATTTCGCGGGGGCGCTTTCCGTCGCCGTGACCCCTTCGACCGGGATTACCGTCAACCAGGTGGGGCTGGTTTCGTCGACGCGGGTCGAGCTGACCCTGGCGGCGGCCTCGGGGGCGCCGGCCGGGAACTACCAATTGACGTTGACAGCGGATGGCCGGCGGAGCAATCCCGGGCTGTTCCGGGTGGTCGTGCCCAACGCGCCGAGCCCCGATGCCAACGACAGCTACGAGCCGAACGACACACTGCCAGATGCCGAGCCGTTGCCCGGAAACGGAATCGTCCGGGGACGCATCAGCCCGCGGAGCGATGTCGACATCTTCAAGTTCGCAGCCACCCAGGGGCGCAAGGTCACGATCGACATCGATGCGGCTGCGTTGTCCCCCGCCTCCGCGCTCGACTCGATCATCGGGATCTTCGATTCGTTTGGCAATCTGCTCGATTACGACGACGACGACGGCCGCAGCCTCGACTCCTATCTCGAGTGGACCCCGTCGATCACGACGACCTACTACGTCGTGGTGGCCTCCTTCTCCTACTCGGAGGAGGGCCCCTCGTCCTCCGGGAACTACGTGCTGAGGGTTTCCGGGTACGCCGGGGACGTACGCCAGGACAGCACGCCCCCGATCCTGGAACGCGGCGACATCTGGGTCCCGGAGTTCCTCAACCGGACTGACGAATTGTTCGCGTCGTGGTACGCGTTCGACAACGAGTCGGGGATCGACCACTACGAGTATGCTGTCGGCACGTCGCCCGGCGCGTCGAACGTCATTCCGTTTGCCCGCACCAGCAACTGGTCGGTCGTGCTGCGCGGCCTGGGCCTCGCCGAGGGAGGCGTTTACCACTTCTCGATCAGGGCGGTCAACGGCGCCGGTCTCGCCGGCCCCCTTGCCGTCTCCGAGGGGATTCGGATCGACACCACGCGGCGCATGTACCCGATCTACTTTCCTCGCGTCGTCGCTTTTCCCGGGAGTTTTACCGGGATCGCGATTTCCAATAGGACTTCGTTTCCCGTCCAGGTGGTCTACCGGTTGTACGACAACGAAGGGAATCTCGTGCTGGGCCCGGGGATTACCAACCCGCTTTCCCTGACCCTGGATCCCGGTGAGCAGCTGCCGGTCCTCAGCACCCAGATATTCGACGTCCCGAGCGGGAACACCCCCGGGTGGGTGGAGGTGCAGGCCACGAGCCCTGACGTGCGCGCGTTCTACCTCTATGGCGCCGACGACCTCTCGTTTCTCGACGGGGCGGATGTGAGCGGGGAGACCATGACGGATTTTGTCTTCCACCGGGTCCAGGACGACGGCGACACCTATTTCACGAGCCTGAGCCTGGTAAACCCGAACGCGACCGAGGCCTCGATCACGGCCGATCTCCGGGACGTCGCGGGAAAAGTGGTCGCCACCCAGACCTCGAAGCTCGGCGCCAGGAAGCGGATGGTGAAACTTGTGCAAGACTGGTTTCCCGGCATAAGCAGCCATCCGGGAGGAACGATCCGGGTGCGGTCGAACGCGGGTCTGGTCGGCTTCGAACTCTTCGCCACCGAGGCGCTCGATTTCGGCGGGATGAATCCGCAGCGCACGACAGACACCGCGAACTCCATCTTCTTCGCCCAGATGGCCACAAAAGGGGGATGGTACACCCAGGTGTCGCTGACCAACCCGAATGATTCCCCGGTGACGGTCGAGCTGAAGGCGCTGCGGGATTCGGGTGACATTATCCCGGCTTCGAGCAACCCGCGCACGGTTCAGATCCCGGCCTGGGGACAGTACAACGCCGAGGCTTCCCAGATCTTCGGATTTGCCGGCAATGATGCCACCGTGGGGTACGTGGTGGCGAAGGTCGTGTCGGGGACCGGCGGGATCTTCGGCCACGCGGCGTTCGGCACGACGAACGGCATGTCCCTTGCGGCGTTGCCGGTTCAGACCCGGGGAAGCCGGGCGATGGTGTTTTCCCAGGTGGCGCAGGGCGGGGCGTTCTCCACCGGCCTCACGCTGCTGAACCCCGATCTGTCGTCTCCGGCGCGCGTGACCACGGAGGTGTTCGATGCGGACGGCCGTTCGCGCGGGTCATGGACCGAAGACTTCAGGCCGGGCGAGAAGAAGGCGCGGGTCATCTACCAGATCGTGTCCGGGGTGGTCGATCAGTCGTCCGGCTACATCGTCGTGACCGCGGATCGCCCGATGATAGGATTCGAGTTGTTCTGGGGCTTGGATGATCAGTATGGGGTAGCGTTTCTGGCGGCGGTTCCGCCCCAGGTGCTCGCGGGAAACAGCGCCCCTGAAGTGCTGCCCTCGGTGAGTCAGCCGGTGCAGTCCCGCTCGATCCAGCTCAGGCGCAGCCCCGCGGCTGTTTCACCTGCAACCAGGCTCCACCGCGCCATTGCGAGGAAATGATCTGGAGTGCGGCGGCTCGACGCCGCTTTGGGGTCGGCGCCTAGGCGCCGACCTTGCGGGGCTGCCTGCCGGTCCAGCCAAACCCAGACAGCGGTGCCGAGGCACCGCACTCCAAAAACCAACGTGTATGGAGTGCGGCGGCTCGACGCCGCTTTGGGGTCGGCGCCTGGGCGCCGACCTTGCGGGGCTGCCTGCCGGTCCAGCCAAACCCAGACAGCGGTGCCGAGGCACCGCACTCCAAAAACCAACGTGTATGGAGTGCGGCGGCTCGACGCCGCTTTGGGGTCGGCGCCTAGGCGCCGACCTTGCGGGGCTGCCTGCCGGTCCAGCCAAACCCAGACAGCGGTGCCGAGGCACCGCACTCCAAAAAAAGCCTGCCGCGGGCGGGACCGGGGGCGGCCTAATCCGCTTCCGGAAACAGGCCGTGGTCGGTCTTTTCCCAGTAGTGTGGGCGGCGCATGAGCTGCAGGAAGCCCTTCCAGGCTGCGACGGAAATCAGCACCCAGTAGAACGGGCTCGCCAGCGCGAACAGCACATAGCTGAACCCCAGCTGGCGCCTCAGGCAGCCGAGGACGTTGAACGCTATAAACAGCAGATTCGCGAGGATGAGCACCGAGGTAACTGACGGTTCCGAAACTTCCCTCATGTCCAACGCGCCCCAGTCGGCCCGCACCAGGTCCGCGACGGCCACCACCCAGAACAGTGGGTTCACCAGCATCACCAGCGCATGCCCTCCGACGGACATCAGGAAGCTGAACGACCCCGCCGGCCCGAGTTCACGCAGTGCCCGCCAGGGCCGGCGGCTGTGCACCATGTGGGTCTGCAGATATCCCTTGACCCAGCGCGAGCGCTGACGGACCCAGTTGCGCAACCGGGAGTTCGCCTCCTCCCACGTCGTCGAGTCCAGCATCGCGGTGCGGTAGCCCATCCGATGCAGCCGGATCCCGAGGTCGCAGTCTTCGGCGACGTTGAAGGGATCCCAGCCGCCGATCTCCTCGAGCACGCGCCGGCGCAGGTGGTTTGAGGTCCCGCCGAGCGGGATGGGGAGTTTCAGCCGGTAGAGCCCGGGCAAATAGAGATCGAACCAGGCCGCGTACTCCACGGTAAACCAGCGGGTCAGCAGGTTCTGGCCGGGATTGTAGTAGCTCAACTTCGCCTGCAGGCAGATGACGCGTTCCGGGAGGCGTCGGAAGGCGACGGCGGCCTTCTTGAGCTGATCAGGGTCGGGACGGTCCTCGGCGTCGTAGATGACGATGATGTCGCCCCTCGCCTCGCGCAGCCCCCAGTTGCACGCCTTGGGCTTGGTGCGCGGCTGCGTGTCGGGCACTTCAATGACCCGGAAATGCGGCGGGAGCGGGATCTGCGCCAGCGCGCTGCGTGTGAGCTGATCGTCCTGCTCCAGCAGCAGCAGCACCTCGAGCCTCTCCCGCGGGTAATCCAGCCGGTCGAGGTAGCGGACGGTTTTGGCGGCGACCTCCGGTTCGTGGTACAGCGGCACGAGCACCGTGTAGTACGGCCAGCCCGATTTCCCGGCCCAGCGCAGATCCTGCCGTCGCAATACGATTTCCGGGCGTCCGAAGAGCGCCAACCCCACGGAAAGCGTGCGGAAGAGGATCACCGCGATGTAGAAGCCGTAAAAAACGTAGAGGGAATGAGTGGAAACCAGCCAGTCCCAGACCGAGGCCGCGGCGAGCACCAGCAGGAGCGCAACGTAAAAGGCCCTCTCGCCCGCCGTCCACGTTCTTTCGGCCGACTGGCCGGGGTGGCGCACGAGAAAGGCGGCGGTAGTCTCGTCGCCGTAGGCGGGCGCGGTTCGGGCGGGCTGGGTGCTGCGGCTCTGCGAAATCATGACACACGATAATAAGCACCGATCGGGTTTTGCGGAAACGAAATACGGTGCCGGGGGTGACTGGTGCCTCATTTCGTGCGAAAATCCTCCTTCCATCGGTCACGTCGCACGTCCCTGGAGTCGCATGATGATGAAGTGGTCTGCCGCGTCCGCGTTGTTGGTCCTCGCCTGTTTTGTGTTCGATGTACGAGCCGCGGAGCCGGCCAACCCCGATGCCCTGCCCGAGGCCAGGCGCATCCTGGAATACCTGTCGCGCCTGCCGGCGCGCCACGATCATCGTGTTGTCTCCGGCCGGCAGGTCGCGGGGCCGGGCGACCCGGAGGTCCCGTCGAAGCGGATCGCCTTGATCGGGCTCGACTATGGCTACCCGAAGGACGCCGCCCCGGCGTCGCCGCCGCCCAGCCGCTCGGACGCGAACCGGATTCTCATCGACCACTGGAAGTCCGGCGGGCTGGTCACCGTCAGCTTTCTGGCCAGGAACCCCTGGACGGGCGGGAACGCCTGGGACACCCAGGCGCGGGACCTCGGCGAACTCCTGGCGCCCGGCACGGCACCCAACGCCGCCTGGATGAAGGAGCTCGACAGGGTGGCCGAGGGGCTGGCCGGGTTGCGCGACGCCGGGGTCGTCGTCCTGTGGCGGCCGCTGCACGAGATGAACGGCGACTGGTTCTGGTGGGGCCGGCGACCCTCCGAAGAGTTCCGCCGCGACGGGTTCGTCAATCTCTGGCGGCACATGTTCGACTACTTCACCCGCACGAAGAAACTGAACAATCTCCTCTGGGTCTACTCGGCGGCATCCGCCTCGCACCGGGATATGTCCGCGACCGCCTATTTCCCCGGGAGCGAATACTGCGACATCGTCGGGCTCGATTGCTACTCGAGCGATCTGGTCTGGGACGGCTACGGCGAAATGGTGCAGCTCGGGAAGCCGTTCGGCGTGACCGAACTCGGGCCGTCGCCGGAGGAAGCGGGAGGGCTGGACGGCGGGAAGCTCATAAAATCCATCCGGTTCTGGTATCCCCTCACGTCGTTTTTCGTCGCCTGCGGCGACGGCCGCGTGCTGGCAGATGGCCCGAACGGCGCAGGGGTGATGGAGGACCCGTGGGTCGTCAGGCGCGAAGAGCTGGGCTGGGCGACCCCGGGGTCTCGCCGGTGGAAGAAGGCGCAGCCGCTGGCGGTGAACAACGTCGAGGTCCTCACGGAATCCCCGGTCTGCTGGAAGCGGGTCGACCTCCGGATCGATCTGACGGGGACGTTCGAGACGCCCTTCGATTCCGGCCAGATCGAGGTGGACGCCCGGTTTACGACCCCTTCGGGGAAGACGATGACGGTGCCCGCGTTTTTCGACCAGCCGTTCGAGCGCCAGGTCTGGGGCGGGGGCAGGTTCAGCGAGGAAGTGATGGTGGAGGCGGGGCCTCCCGAGTGGCGCGTCCGCTTCATGCCGACGGAACCAGGCGCGCACCGGGTCGTCGTGCGCGCCCGGGACCGCTCCGGCTCGGTCGAGTCGTCGCCTGCCGTTTTCACGGCGCGCGCGGCGTCCAGCCCCGGCTACATCCGCGTGTCGACGAAGGATCCGCATTATTTCGAGTTCGACGACGGGACGCCGTTTTTCGCCATCGGGATGAACATCGCCGAGCACCCGCTGTCGGAGTACTACCGGTACATCCCGCAACTGGCCGACAGCGGCGGCAACTTCTCGCGGCTGTGGATCGGGTTCGAGTACTTTGGGCTCGAACTCGGCGTCATGGGGGACTACCGGCTCGACAACGCCTGGCGCCTGGACCGGGTCATGGAGTTGTCCGAGCGCTACGGCGTCTATCAGAAGCTCTGCATCGAGTGGGTCCGCTACGTCACGCCGCGGGGCGAGCTGCGGCGGACCTTCGACCCGGAGGAGAATGCCTACAGCATCAGCAACGGCGGCCCTTGCCGCGACATGAAGGATTTCTTCACCTCGGCGGAGGCCCGGCGCCTGTTCAAGAACCGTCTCCGCTACATCGTGGCGCGCTGGGGCTACAGCCCGAACGTCATGGCCTGGGAATTGTGGAACGAGATCGACCTGGTCGATCCCAAGGCCGCCGACGCGTCGGTGATCGTGCCGTGGAACCGCGAGATGGGCCGCTACCTCAAGTCCATCGACCCGTGGCAGCACCTGACCACCAACAGCCTGGCGGGGCGGAGCATGGGACAGGCGCTGTGGTCGCTCGAGGAGAATCAGTTCGCCCAGCGGCACGGGTATGCGACCCCCAGCCCGCGGGCCGTGCAGGCGCACGCCGACATGGCCGGCAGCGTCCTCCAGTGGCTGGACGACGTCTCGGGGTTCAACAAGCCCTACCTGATGGCCGAATTCGGGCTCCAGCGCGACCGCATGGAAATCCGGGCGATCTGCGACCGCGACCGCGCAGGCGTTCACATGCACAACGGGATGTGGGCGGCGCTGGCGCACGGTTCCGCGGGGACCGCGCAGCTGTGGTGGTGGGGGCAATACGTCGACCCGAAGAACCTCTATTCTCATTTCCGCGGGGTGGCCGATTTCACCAGGGGCATTCCGTGGACGACGGCAGGGTTCAGCAAGGCTGAGATCGAGACGCCCGGCGAGAACCTCCGGGCCGTCGGGTTGCGCGGCGCTGCCGTTTCGATTCTCTGGCTGCAGAACGCGGCCCACACCTGGTGGAACGTGGTCAACGAAAACCCGATCCCGCCGGTCGAGCCCGGCGAGGTGAGGATTGCCGGGTTTCCGGCGGGCCGCTACCGGGTGGAGTACTGGAACACGTACAAAGGGGAGATCGAGGCGGTGACCACCGCCGTCACCGCCGGGGGCCCCCTGCGCCTCTCCACCCCACGCATCGCCACCGACATCGCGGTGAAGATCCTCTCAGATCCCGGGTCAGGCCCTCAAAATTGAGTTTTCGCGGGAAGCCGTCGCCTCAGACCGGGCTGGTGCTCGAGGACTCGAT
This sequence comes from uncultured Acidobacteriota bacterium, assembly GCA_963773605.1. Classification (GTDB taxonomy): domain Bacteria; phylum Acidobacteriota; class UBA6911; order UBA6911; family UBA6911; genus CAVZBT01. The sequence continues at coordinate 83,237 of CAVZBT010000006.1, read as the reverse complement.
TCTCAGGACCTGGCCGCTGCGGTTGCATCGACCAAGTCCCGCAGACGGCGCTGGATTTCCGCGTGCGGCGCGTGATAGCGGCGGCCGTGCCCGGGCAGGACCCATTCGAACTGGAAGTTACTCAGTTTCGCCAGGGACCGGTTCTGCTCCGGCCACGAGTACCAGCACACCGACCGGGACGCGTATAGGGACCCGCGGTACTCGGACCACCAAAGATGATCCCCGGTGAAAAGGAAACGGTTCCGAAACAGCAGGCACGTGTGTCCGCGGGTATGCCCCGGGGTCGGGATGGCGGTGAGGCCCGGCGAGATTTCGGCCGGCTCGTCCCCCCGGAGGACCTGCTCGATTTCCGGAAGGGTGCGGCAGTCGCGCTCGTGCATGATGCGGCCTGCGTGAAACTCGCGCGCCCAGAGGGCATGATCGGCAACATCGTCGATGTGGGTCAGGAAGATGTGACTCACTCCGCCCATCGCGGCGATGCGCCGGACGAGCGGTTTTGTGAACCGCGGCGAATCCACCAGGACGTTTCCCAACTCGCGGACCACAAGGTAGCTGGACGCGCCGTACGACGCTTCCGACGCGTAGCCGCAGAAAAAGACGTCGTCTTCAATTCGTTCCGGATAGGCAGCGGCAGCGGCCGTGGCTGACGGGCGGCCGGCGGTGCCGATCGAGGCGGTCGGGCATGTGATCATGGCCTTTTGGGCCGACAACTCCTCCGCGGCGGATTCGGGCTGGTGATAGACGGCGGACTGCTCTCCCGCCTCGGTGAAAACCGCAGGGGCGATCTGGCGGCAGAGATCGCAATCGATGCAGCTCGAATCGACGTAAAAATCGCCGGAGACGTTTTCGGGCCGGCGCCGCTTCGCAAGGGCCATGACATCAGGTTAGCAGATCCCTGACCCGCCGGCCGCGCCGCACAGGTCCGAAATTCGGCACCCTCCTTGACACCCCGGCCGGGAGAGCGCACTTTGTGGATTGTCAGGAATCCACCAGTTGGATGGTATGTCACATCGGCAACCCTGTCCCCACCTCAAACAGACGAGATCCGTTACTCCCAGCGCCGAAGGCTGTGAAGATTGCCTGAAGACGGGCGACACATGGGTGCACCTGCGCCTGTGCATGATCTGCGGCCACGTGGGTTGCTGCGATGATTCACAGAACAAGCACGCCACCCGTCACTTTCATGCAACCGGCCACCCGATCATCAAATCGTTCGAGCCGGGCGAACAGTGGGGGTATTGCTATCCCGATGAACTGTTCTTCGAATCGCTGGAGGAGGCGCTATGAGCAATGACCTGTGGCCCGCGTTGCCGCTGGAAGAGTGGCAGGACACCTATGCGACGCTTCACATGTGGACGCAGATCATCGGCAAGATCCGCCTGGCGCAGACGCCGCGCATCAACCACTGGTGGAATGTGCCGCTGTATGTGACCGCCCGCGGGCTGACGACTTCAGAAATGCCTCACGGAGACAGGACCTTCCAGATAGACTTCGACTTCATCGACCATCGGCTGTTCGTGGCGTGCGACGACGGAGCCACAGACACGCTTGCGCTGGCACCCCGCCCGGTGGCCGATTTCTACCGGGAAGTGATGCGGATGCTGGGCGGTCTGGGGCTGGACGTGAAGATCTGGCCCATGCCGGTCGAAGTGCAGGACCCGGTCCGCTTTGACCAGGATTACAGGAATGCCTCCTATGATGCGAAATACGTGAACCGGTTCTGGCACATCCTGCAGCAGACCGGGAGGGTGTTGACGGAGTTCCGCTCCCGTTTCATCGGGAAGTGCAGCCCCGTACACTTCTTCTGGGGCAGCTTTGACCTGGCGGTGACGCGCTTCTCCGGCCGGAAGGCGCCTGAGCGCGAAGGGGTGGATGCCATCACGCGCGAGGCCTACTCGCACGAGGTTATCAGCCACGGCTTCTGGCCTGGGACGCGCGCGTCCGGCCCGGTCGAGCGGGACAAGGCGGACGGAACAGTCGGCGCGCCCGCCTTCTATTCCTACACGTCCCCCGAGCCGGCGGGTTTGAGCGGCGCGCCGCTCCGTCCGAAGCAGGCGTTCTACAGCTCAGCCATGAACGAGTTCATCCTGCTGTATGATGACGTGCGCGCGGCCAGTTCACCCGACGCTGCCCTGATGGAATTCCTCGAAAGCACCTACGACGCCGGGGCCAACCTGGCCAAGTGGGATCGCGCCTCCCTGGAGCGCCCCGCCCGGTAATTTTTGGAGTGCGGTGCCTCGGCGCCGCACTCCACAAGTTGGTTGAGGCTGCGCGACGGTATTACGCTTGGCATTTTTGGAGTGCGGTGCCTCGGCACCGCTTTCGCGGTTGTGCGGTATCGGTAAGTTCGACCGAAGTGCGGCGCCTGGGCGCCGCACCCAAAGCGGCGTCGAGCCGCCGCACTCCACAAGTTGGTTGAGGCTGCGCGACGGTATTACGCTTGGCATTTTTTGGAGTGCGGTGCCTCGGCACCGCTTTCGCGGTTGTACGGTATCGGTAAGTTCGACCGAAGTGCGGCGCCTGGGCGCCGCACGCCACATGGGGGCGGAGGACAATCGGATGATCGAGAATGCAGGACCAGACCGTTTCCGGGCCGGGGATCCGTTGCAGGATCTGTGCCGGGTTTGCAGGGCCGTCCGGGGACACACCGTGATTGTCACCGACGGCGAGGGGCGGCCCCTGCGGGTGATTTGCGACTACTGCGGCAGCCAGCACAACTATCGCGGCACGGACAAGGAGGAGCCCTCCAGGGTTCCGGCAAGCCCACGAGCGGAGGGCCCCGTCCCGCTGGTTGCAGAGCGTGAAAGGAGTTTCCCGGTGGCGAACATGACCGAGCACGACGGTCCCCCGATCGATCTGGAACTGCTGTTGAGGAGGATCATCCGGGAGGAGATCGGTCTGACCCCTGTGCCTATAGCTGAGAAGTGGCGAGGCGGCGAATTGATCCTGCGCCCGGGCAAGACCGGTCTCCAGGACAAGGTCTGGCCAATCGAGGCGTTTTTCCACAAGGTTGTGATGCTGAGGAACCGGCTCCGGGTTCTGGAGCAGCAGCTGAACGCGATGGAGATTCCGGAAGACCAGAAAATCAGGCTTCAGAGCTACATCACCGGATGCTATGGAACGTTGACGAGCTTCAACGTGCTCTTCGCGGAGGAGGCAGACCGGTTTCACGGGAGTGCGTCGGAAGGGTGATGGCTGCGGGTGGATTGCTAGGAGTCGGCGTCCTTGAGGATCTGGTCGATGAAATGACGCATCCGCCGGTAATGCGAGCCGTTCCAATAGACGCGGCCGCAACCTGGACAGCGCCGGAACTCATCGAACTGCTCCCGGCTGCGCGCTGGAACAAGATGGGCGACGTCCTCTTTCGGAGCGGCCTGGAGTGCGGTGTTGCAGACCAGGCAGCAGCTCAACGGCGAGACGGAGCCGGTCAGGTCGAAGCGCCGCAGAACATCAATCAGCTGCTCGCGCCAATTCCTCTGCCGCACGTAGTATCCATGGGTCACCGCAGCGCGCATCAACAGGCCTCGATCCCGGGTCAGGAGGACGCGGTGCTCCGAGGTGGAAATTCGCACCAGTTCGTCATCGGAGTAGTCGCTGCGGAAGAGAGCATCCAGGCCCAGGATCCTCAGATAAACGGCCAGCCTCCCAAGATGGGCGTCGAGCACAAATCGAATCTGGCGAAGCGGCGTCGGGCGGACGCGGGAGACTGCCGAAATGTCGAACGCTTCGAAGACCGGGTAGACGCTGATCTGATCCCCGTCGACGGGGACGAAAGAGAAATCGACGGATACGCCGTTGACCAGGACGAGGTCAACCTCCGTGTGCGGAACCCCCACGGCTTCGATCAGATGCTTGACGCTTTGCACTCCGCCCAAGGTGTAGGCAAAGCGGAGTGCGCGTTTCTCCCTCGGCAAAAAATCGTTCAACTCCGCATAAAAACGGAAATAGATCGTTGTCATCCTGCCCGGACCCCTCTTCCGGATCTCGGAATACACCGGCTCGATCAGCCTGGTCTCATTATCGCCGATTTCGCGTTTCACCGCCCGCTGACGTTCGAGAAGGCAGTTCCAGTGAAATAGCTGCGGCGCGCCGCATCGCGCTTCGCATTTTGGAGTGCGGTGCCTCGGCACCGCTTTCGAGGTGACACTGCATCGGGCAGGATCGGCGAAAGTGCGGCGCCCAGGCGCCGCACCCGAAGCGGCGTCGAGCCGCCGCACTCCATACAAGGCGCTTCGCATTTTGGAGTGCGGTGCCTCGGCACCGCTTTCGAGGTGACACTGCATCGGGCAGGATCGGCGAAAGTGCGGCGCCCAGGCGCCGCACCCGAAGCGGCGTCGAGCCGCCGCACTCCATACAAGGCGCTTCGCATTTTGGAGTGCGGTGCCTCGGCACCGCTTTCGAGGTGACACTGCATCGGGCAGGATCGGCGAAAGTGCGGCGCCTAGGCGCCGCACCCGAAGCGGCGTCGAGCCGCCGCACTCCATATCACGCCAGCCATTTCGACAACTGCCAATTCGCGTTGACGGGAGGGCTGTGTCCCGCGATGTGTTCCCCTCGAGGTATCTTCATTCCCGGCAACCGGCTGCGCCGGGGCGGCCCCCGAAAATTCAGGCCGGCACCTTCCTTGCACCTCCCTTTCCACGGATGGTTCAAGTCTCGGGGGTGAGGGATGACGGGAAACATAACGCACACCCACGGTCAGATAGCGGCGATGATTTTGGCGCTCCTGTGTCCTCCAACGTGGGCTCATGCCCAGGCGCCGGGGGCTGCACCCACGGGAGGAAATCCGCACCAGTATCGTGCCCAGGGATACGCGTTCGTCGCACCCGGGGTCTATGTCGGGTTCTCGGAAAGCGTGGCGACGATGCATGTCGGTGGCGGTGGCGAGGGCTTGGTGTACAAAGGTCTCGGCCTGGGGGCGGAGGTGGGGGCCCTCTGGGCTACTCGAGGCTCGGATCTGCTCGGGATGGTTTCTGTCGACGGCTCGTATCACTCTTCCCGCGGCCGGAAGGTGTCGCCGTTTCTGACGGGCGGCTATTCGCTCATAGGGGGGAACGGGCGGCGCAACCTGGTCAATTTTGGCGGCGGCCTCAACTGGTGGCTCGGAGCGAGGAGGGGGATTCGCCTCGAATTTCGGGACCACGTCTATGCAGACGGCGGCCGGCAGATACTGGACTTCCGGATCGCCTTCGCGTTTCGTTGATCGGATGCGCTCTTCGGGACGAAGGGGACTCAGCTGATCCGCGGTTCCGGATCCGAGATGTTCTCCCACTCTATTCCCAGGCGCTTCAGCGCATACCCGACCTCGCGGCAGCAGTCGCCGTAAACCATCATCCAGTGGAAGCCGCGCATGTCCTGGAGGAGGCGCTGCCAGTCCCCGTCGATCAGCACATCGGACTGGGAACGGCAGATATCGTGGAAGGGATTGCTTTCCACCTTGCCTCTGAATCCGACATATTTTTTCGAGCTGAAATCGGGCACGACCATGGTGATCACCTGCCCCTTGCGCATCTCGACCTTGGGGGCTGCGCCGAAATCGGATTCGAAGTGCGTGTATATTGCGGCGGGCTCGCAGCTGTGGCCGTCCATTTTGCGCGGTGCCGTGCAGTGAGCGACCGTCACCCTGCCGTGGTGGGGCCATGTCGGGTCGTTCAGGAACACCGGGGTTTCGGTGATGTGGTGCATGAGGAAACCGGCCGGGATGACGATGAAGTCGGATTCGCAGAAGGCAAGATACCCCTCGTCGTTCAGGATGCTGAGCGGGAGGCATGCGGTCGTGTCGGCGATCGGCATGATGGTTCCCATGCAGTTCTCGACGGTCAGGGCTTTCGCCGAGTTCTCGTGCATCAGATCGCGAAACACGCGCGCCAGCAGGAACGCATTCTCGACATATCTCTTGTCGGTGTTCAGCTGGAGGTTCGGTTGAGCGAGGTAGTCGGCGGCCTCGCGCGCCGCCTGCGCGATGGCCGCCGGGGTGCGGCGATACTTTTCGATGCGCTCGCCGAGCGTGGGGTAATCCACCGTACGGATGTCTAGGCGCCACTTCTCGCGCGCCATCTGCGGGCCCAGGTCGCCCATGGCCCCCCAGCCGCCGGCGCCGCCGACGGCCACGATCCGCTGCCCCATCGTGCGGCGCAGCCCGAGAAGCGCCCGGAGCCGCCACTCGAGGTCGGTCTCGTCGTCCACCACGACATCCTGCACGTCGATACCGGGCACGGAGTACGTGTCGGTGGTCTTGCGCAGCAGACGGGGGTGGAGGATCTCGTACCAGAGCGATACGGGACCGCTGTTGTGTCGCAGGAAAAAGATCGGCGGGCGATCCTTGTTTATGAGCGCCTCGAGCACCTTCTGGGCGCCCGTTGCGGCATAGATGAGGATCAGGTCGCAATCGCCCTGGCTTATCCTGCGCGCCTGTTCAACCTGGTTTACCGCCACGACCGGCTGGAACTTGAGGCCGGGCCGGCGCGCGGACAATTTGCGCAGTTCGGCGTTTATGCGCTCGGACTCTTCGCGCACCTGCGCTTCGTCGTGCAGCCCGCCCCACGGCCGCCAGCTCGTCTTTTCGCGGCGGCTGAAGAGCTCGTACGTCAGCACAGGTTGCACGACGAGATTGTCGGAGGCCGCGGGCAACGGGGCCGCCGCCGCAGCCGGCCGGGTGCCCTGACCGATACCCCAGGTCCCGGCGGCCGTTGCTCCCATCCCCGCAATCATCTGGCGCCGCGACAGCGTGACCTTCGTGAAGCCGGCGGAGCAGCAGGCGCCGCCCTGGCCCGTCCTCTCTCCTGAAACCCCTGAAGTTTTGCTCATGGCGACCTCATTGGTGAACGAATCGACCAACTGAACTCTTCCTTCAGGCCGGCCACAACCACCCGAACGTCCCGGCCGTCAGGAGCGCATAGACCAGTCCATCGAAGGTCGATTTCAGCGTGGCCTTCCAGGAGCGCTTGTACCAGATTACGCCCTGCCAGAGTGCGAGCGTGTACCCTACGAAGGCGGTGCATCCGGCAAAGCGGAATACGGCCAGGTAATCCGACCCGGCTGTCAGCGCGCGGCCGGCGACATAGGCGGCGAAAACCCCGACGACGACACTGTATACGAACCACAGGGCCATGCTCATGCCCATGGAGGGGGGGCCGCTCTTGATGACCGTGAGAACGACGACGGGGCCCTTCTTCATCTTGCTGATGAACTCCGGGGTGCCCATCTCTCTCGGACTTCCGGCACAGGGGACCAGATAGTCGCCTGGCGCCATCCGGAACTTGCGCAGCGCGTCCATGACGTTGTCCTCGTCCGGGAGCCTGCCGAAGTCGGTACGGTGGTAAGGGAGCACCATGTGGATGATTGAACTGACCACAAAAACGATCACCGCGGACAGCAGGATCGGAATCCACAGCGAAGCTAGGGGAACCATCGTAACCTCCCTGTTGCTGAAATGTTATGGGTGACGTCCGTGACCGCGGCAACCATGCTACCACGCCTGACGCTGGATCAGACGCCCTTTTGGAGTGCGGTGCCTCGGCACCGCTGTCGCAGGCGCACCGCATCGGCAGGTTCGGCTGAAGTGCGGCGCCTAGGCGCCGCACCCAAAGCGGCGTCGAGCCGCCGCACTCCATACAAGACGCTTCGCATTTTTGGAGTGCGGTGCCTCGGCACCGCTGTCGCAGGCGCACCGCATCGGCAGGTTCAGCTGAAGTGCGGCGCCCAGGCGCCGCACCCAAAGCGGCGTCGAGCCGCCGCACTCCATACGTTGGCGGCAGTTGCTCTTGTCTTCAGGACGGATTGAAGGCCACGGAAACCTTGACCGTGCTTCTGAGACTGACCCCGTCGCGATGCGCCGGTTTGAAACGGCACTTCGCCACCGCCTGTGCCGCGGCTGAACGTAGCAGAGACGGGCCGCTGACCGCGATAGCGCTGACCACCCTCCCCTGCTCGTCGACATCCACGTAGAGTTCCACAACCCCACGGATTCCCAGCCTCCGCGCCGCCCGCGGGTAACTGGGAACAATCGTATCGATCGCTACCGCCGGGCTAATGGAACTGTGCTCGGGCGTGGCCCCACTGGCTTGCGGAGCGGGAGTGACGGCTGTTTTTGCATCAGTCGGTCCAAAAGGATCCAGGAGATAAAGGGCGCCGAGGAGGCCCAGCAGCGCGACTGCAGCGGCCGCCCAGACGAGAGCGCGCATCCGTCGTTTTGCGGCGCGACGAAGGCGGGAAGCCGGCGAATCGTACAGCACCTTACAGCTGTGGGGGAATTCGTCTTCCTCGACCTTCGCCGCGGCCGACGGGGGCGGAGCCTGGTCCATGAGCAGGATATCGATGTTGCGGCAGGACACTGGCTTGGAACTCACCGGCTGTGAAGGTTCGCCCTCTTTCGCTGTTTCGGCCGGCGCCTGGGCGGCGGCTCGAATCTGCGGATCTTCGGGCCTTCCCGGGTGCACATCGACGGACGGCCCGGCCTTACTGTTTTGAGCGGGTTTACCCTGAGCCACTCCCAGGGAATCGCTGAGCTCATTCAGTTCCCCAAGAAAGTCGGACACCAGCTTGTCGACATCGGCCGGATCGCTCATTTCGCCTGGGCCAAGCCTCTTGCTTTACCTGAGAACGCGCTCGCGCAATACCGGCGCGGCTCCTGTTGCGGCCTGAAGGTCCGAACCGGTGCGCCGGGCGGCCTCCGCGTCGTCGAAGGGGCCGACATAAACCACGTACCACCCGTCGTCGTCCTCTCCGGCGTGGTGGACGACGAACGAAGGGAAATTAAGCTCCTTCAGCTGTCTAGCCCCCTCTTCCGCTTTGTTGCTGGTACGGAAGGAGTAAGTCTGAAGAACGTACTCCGCCGGCTTCGAAGGTGTGGGTCCCGTCGCGGCGGGCGACGGCGACGGTCGCACGGCCGGAGGCTGCACGGCCGGAGGCTGCGCCTTCGGTTGATCGGGGCGCTTCAGTTGGGCCTGTTCGATTTGTGCGCGGCTTATTTCGGCCGGTTTTGCGGGGGGCGCTTGCCTGGCGTGCCAGAACAGCCAGGCCAGGACAGACGCGATCAACAACAGGAACACGGAAGCAGCGATCTTGACCCGGTTTGACCAGGCCAGCAGGGGATTCCTCTTCCGGGCAAAGCCGACGGCAGCGTCATGGACCATTTGCCGTGTAACGGTGAAGGACCGCTCCCTGAAGGCCTCCTTGAGGCTCCGGTCACAGATCATGTTGATCAGTCTCGGGTACCCTCTGGAATGCCGATGGATCGCACGCACCGCGCCGCGCCCGAACTGGATCCCGTGGGTGCCCCCCGCGACCAGCAATCGGTGGCGGATATACTTCTCGGTGTCCTCCCGGGAAAGAGCCTGCGTCTCGAAGCGAACGGAAACCCTTTGGTCCAGTTGCCTCAATTCCGCCAGCTTCCTGTCAAATTCGAGCTGTCCCAGAAATATGATCTGAAGCAGTTTCTTCTTGGTAGTCTCGAGATTCGACAGCAGCCGCAACTGTTCGAGCATCTCGAGGGACAGGTTCTGCGATTCGTCGATGATGAGAACGGTGAAGACGTCTTCCCGGGCCCGCTCGGCAAGGAAGGTATTCAGGTGATCGATCAGCTCCTTTTTCGTCAAATCCCGTGTCCACCCGGCGTCGGGCACCTGCGCATCTTTGACATTTTCGGGCCAGGCAGCATCCGGGCGGACACCGAGGTCCTGCAGGATCGCTCTCAGCATATCCACTTCCGGAAGCATCGGATTCTGGATCAGGACCGTGCGGATATTCTTCTCCCGCTCGATTTTCTGCAGAAGCGCGCACGAGAGAGTGGTTTTCCCGGTGCCCACATCGCCGACGATCACGGCGAAGCCATCCCGCCGCGCTATACCGTAGAGGATCTCCTCGAACGCTTTTTTCGTACGCTCGTTGAGATACAGAAAGTCCGGATCGGGTGTGAGGTTGAAGGCCTTCTGTTTCAGGCCGAAGTAGCTCTCATACATACCAAGCCATCGTTTCCTGGCGGTCGTGACATCGTGGCGAAACACTGTTGGGCGGTGTGCGGCGCCCAGGCGCCGCACCGAAAGCGGCGTCGAGCCGCCGCACTCCATACATCAGTGGTCGGGCTCGGGGCGTGACTTCTGCGCGTGGGCCAGGCTCTCGCGGTACTTGAGCTCCAGCGCTCTTCTGGCCTCCTCCAGTGCGACAACTCTCGACTCCAGGTCCTGCCGCTGCTGCTCCAAAACCAGCCGCATCGATTCCCACTGCTCCTGTTGTGCCCTCTGCCGCTCGGCCTGACTCCCGATCTGGGCTTCGGCTGCGTGCAAAGACGCCCGCAGCCGGGCGTTCTCCTTTTCCGCCCGGCGCCGCTCCTGCTCCAACTCCTGCCTCGTGTTTTCGATCCGCGAAGCATAGTCGAAGTAGTGTCCGGACGGTTGCTCCTGCCGTGGTCTCTCCAGGAGCACCATCTGCTCGATGGTTGCCCGGCTGTGTTCCACGGCCGCCAGCCGCTGCTTTAGTGTCACGCGCCAGAGGTCCGACTGCTCCCGCTCGGCCCGGAACTCTTCGGCCTGATGGGCGAGCCGGGATTCCAGGGCCTGCACACCCTCCTGCAGGCGGCAACGCTCTTCTTCCGCGGCCCGCAACTGTTGTTTGAGCTTGATTCGGTTCGTGTTGGATGCCCTCAAAGCCTTTAGAAATGCATCCCTTTCAATTTTCAACTTGCGCGCCCGAGTGGGTTCCGAAACGTTGCGCAGGAGAAAGCTGGTCGCACCTGTGGTATCGCGACGGATCGGGGCGGGCTTGAACCGCATTGCGGGCGTGGCAGACTCTCGGGGCGTCTCGGCACCTTCGCTTGCCGAAGGCACTCCCGGCGAGCTCTTTCCATCCTTGGCCGAGTCGTATCGTCCGCAGGCGCGCTGCACGATTGCGGCCAGAGTGCCGACAAACCCGGTCCGTTTGAAAACATAATCGTCGGCCCCAGCCTCCATGAATTTGACGACCGAGGCGGGATCCGTGGGCGCGGCCAGCCCAATGATGGCAATCGGGGCGTTCCGGGCGCGGAGCGCCCTTATGATTGCGAGCGGATCGCCTGTATTGAGTACCGAATCCAGCAGCACGGCACTGAAGCGGCCGGGGACGGTCGACAGCCCGATCGCCTCCTGGACGTCGAGCGAAACGGCGAGGTGCAGGTCGGGTATCAGCCCGGTCAACTCCCGCTCAATCAAGCCGGCATCCGGCGTATTTTCGGTGACAAACAGAATATTCACAACTGGCGCTCGCTAGGGGCCGGCAAATTCCCGCTCGTCAAGAATCGGGCAATCAGCCGGGGGAGGGTCGCTTGCCAAAACCGCCGATTCGACGGTGTACTGCCAGGAGTGCGCGCTTCACTCCCCGGTTTCACGGACGGCGTCGAGCATCGCAAGGGGGGATCCGGGAGAACGGGTGTGAATGCAGGCCAGCTTGAGCGTTGCGTGTGGTTTAATCTTCTCCCCGCCGGGTTCTGCGACCTCAGACGACCACAACGGCCAATTTACCACAGAACCGGTTGAAAGATTGCGAATCTCAGGCCCTGAGGTAACCCGAGTATGGAGTGCGGCGGCTCGACGCCGCCCGCGCATCGCCACCGTGCAAAGGGGATCCAGCCACTGACGCCGCAGGCGCCGGGCCGACCTAGTTCAACCCGTGTTTTTGTGCTAGTTTTTGATCAGCTCTATCCATGGAACAAAGGGAGGTATGTATGTCTCTTCAACTGGGTGATATGGCACCAGACTTCACTCAAGATTCGAGCGAAGGCCCAATCCATTTCTACCGCTATCTGGGGGATTCTTGGGGGGTGCTTTTCTCTCATCCCGCCGACTTCACGCCGGTCTGCACGACGGAGCTCGGCACCGTAGCCAAACTGAAAGGCGAGTTCGACAAGAGGAACGTCAAGGTCCTGGCCCTTTCGGTGGATCCGGTTGATTCTCATCGAGGGTGGATCCAGGACATAAACCAGACTCAACGAACAACCGTCAATTTTCCCATCATTGCCGACAAGGACAGGAAGGTCTCGAACCTCTACGGGATGATCCACCCGAACGCCAGCGAGACTTTCACGGTCCGATCGGTGTTTGTCGTCGGACCGGACAAGAAGATCAAGCTGACGATCACCTACCCGGCCTCTACCGGCAGAAACTTCGATGAGATTCTTCGCGTGATCGATTCCCTGCAACTGACGGCGGACTACAGTGTCGCGACGCCGGTGAACTGGAAGGACGGCGATGAGGTCGTGATTGCGCCTGCGCTCCAGGACCTCGCCGACCTCCAGAAGCGGTTTCCTAAGGGCTTCAGGGTGATAAAACCGTACCTGCGGATGACTCCTCAGCCCAATAGATAGCATCTGGAGTGCGGTGCCTCCGGTCGGCATCGGGGCCGTCCATCTGGAGTGCGGTGCCTCGGCACCGCTGTCGCGGTTTAACTGGGTCGGCAGGCAGCTGCGCCCGGGCGGCGCCTAGGCGCCGCCCCCAAAGCGGCGTCGAGCCGCCGCACTCCAAAGCCGGGGTTTTGGTGGGGCGCGCCGAAGCGGTGTTGATCCCGGTCGGCATCGGGGCCGTCCATCTGGAGTGCGGTGCCTCGGCACCGCTGTCGCGGTTTAACTGGGTCGGCAGGCAGCTGCGCCCGGGCGGCGCCTAGGCGCCGCCCCCAAAGCGGCGTCGAGCCGCCGCACTCCAAAGCCGGGGTTTTGGTGGGGCGCGCCGAAGCGGTGTTGATCCCGGTCGGCATCGGGGCCGTCCATCTGGAGTGCGGTGCCTCGGCACCGCTGTCGCGGTTTAACTGGGTCGGCAGGCAACTGCGCCAGGGCGGCGCCTAGGCGCCGACCCCAAAGCGGCGTCGAGCCGCCGCACTCCAAAGCCGGGGTTTTGGTGGGGCGCGCCGAAGCGGTGTTGATCCCGGTCGGCATCGGGGCCGTCCATCTGGAGTGCGGTGCCTCGGCACCGCTGTCGCGGTTTAACTGGGTCGGCAGGCAGCTGCGCAAGGTCGGCGCCTAGGCGCCGACCCCAAAGGTGTGCCGAGCATGTACGACAGCTCGGAAGTGAAAGTCTTCCACCAACCTGATGGAGGTGAAGGGTAGCAGAGCGCAAGGGCGCCCGCCGCGAGGCGGGGTCTGAAAGAAGCGCCGAGCAAAAGCACGAGCCGATGGACAAAAACCGGATGAGGCGGGTAGCGCCGGACGAGCGGCCCTTTGACCGCAAAGTCCATATCCATCAAGGGCGCCGCACGTAGATCCGGCGGTTGTGTGCGGAAGGCGGTCGTACTTACCTCGGGAGGTCTGCACGTGTTCTGGGGGACCAGAACTGAGAGATCCGTGAGGGTCTCTGACCGCGATGCAGAAGTCAGCAGAGGGCATAGTAAGAGGCGGCAGTCGGATCACTCGACCGGGGCACTCACCCGAAAGGGGAGAAACAGTAGGGGTCGCCGAACCGGGAACGCGCTGATGAAGGCCCGAACGGCTCCCTTCTGGGAAGAAGGGTAAATGGTGACGCGAGTAGGGACAGGGACTCATGGGCAGAAAGCGGCAGAAGAACCAGCTTGAGCTGGCCTTTACGGCAGAGACGAGGGGTGAAGCCCCGGCGCCTGGCGGAAGGGTCGAACTGCACATGGTGAAACAGGAGCCGGAAAGCGAAGGCAGCCCGGAGCGGCTGATGGAGGGGGTATGTGAGCCGGAGAATCTGAGAAGGGCGTTGAAACGAGTGGAGGGCAACAAGGGGGCACCGGGAATCGACGGCATAACGGTCGAGGAGTTGCCGAACTACCTGAAGAAGAACTGGCCCAGACATCGGGAAGAGCTGCTCGAAGGGACCTACAGGCCGAAACCTGCGCGAAGGAAGGAGATTCCGAAGCCGGACGGGGGAGTAAGAAACCTATCGATCCCGTGCGTGATGGATCGCTTCGTTCAACAGGCGATGCTACAGGTACTGCAGGAGCAGTGGGACCGGAGTTTCTCCGAGCACAGCTATGGATTTCGACCGAGGCGGTCACAACAACAGGCGGTAGCCCGAGCGCAAGGGTACATAGCGGAGGGTTATCGAATGGTGGTGGATCTTGATCTGGAGAAATTTTTCGATCGAGTGAACCACGATATCCTGATGAGTCGGATCGCGAAGCGGGTGAAGGACAAGCGGGTGCTGAAGCTGATCCGGGCATTTCTAAACGCCGGAGTAGTGATGGAGGATGGGGTGGTGATTCCGACGGAGGAGGGAACACCGCAAGGGGGCCCGCTTTCGCCACTGTTATCCAACTTGATGCTGGACGACCTGGACCGGGAGCTGGAGCGGCGCGGTCACCGATTCGTGAGGTATGCGGACGATTGCAACATCTATGTCCGGACGGAGCGAGCGGGGCAGCGGGTGATGGAAAGCGTGAGTGAGTTCCTCACGAAGAAGCTGAAGCTGAAGGTGAACAGGGAGAAAAGCGCGGTGGCGGCTCCGTGGCAGCGAAAGTTTCTGGGATTCAGCTTTACGAGTGGAAAAGCGCTGAAGCGCAGAATAGCGCCCAAGGCGCGGCAACGCTTCGAGAAGCGGATTCGAGAGCTGACGCAGCGGAGTCAAGGGATCAGCATGGAGCGGAGAATTCGGCAACTGGCGGCGTACCTGCGGGGCTGGATGGCTTACTTCCGCTTCTGCGAGACACCCTCGATTTTCAAGGATCTGGACTCGTGGATCAGGCGGCGACTTCGCTGTGTGCAGTGGAAGCAGTGGAAGAGCTGCCAAGGACGGTACCGCGCGTTGCACAGGCTTGGCCTTGGGGCCGAGGAGGCTCGCAGGCTCGGCTACTGCAGCCGCGGACCGTGGACGGTGAGCGCCTATCAGCCTATACATCGCGCTCTGCCGAACGCCTACTTCGATTCGCTGGGCCTCCCGCGCTTAGTTGCTCTATACGGTCGCTAACCAGCCGAATCGCCGTGTACGGACCCGTACGCACGGTGGTGTGACAGGGACAGCGGGCGACCGCCTACCTATGTCGATCGGCGTCGAGCCGCCGCACTCCAAAGCCGGGGTTTTGGTGGGGCGCGCCGAAGCGGTGTTGATCCCGGTCGGCATCGGGGCCGTCCATCTGGAGTGCGGTGCCTCGGCACCGCTGTCGCGGTTTAACTGGGTCGGCAGGCAGCTGCGCAAGGTCGGCGCCTAGGCGCCGACCCCAAAGCGGCGTCGAGCCGCATCTCCATGGCCGGTAAACCCAAGACCATCGACGAGTACCTCGCGGCATTGAGCGGTGACAAGCGAGCCGCGCTGGAGAAGCTGCGAAAGACCATCAGGGCCGCAGCCCCGAAGGCTGAAGAGTGCATCAGCTACGGGATTGCGGCTTACCGTCAAAACGGAATGCTCGTGGGCTTTGGCGCGACCGCGAAGCACTGCTCCTTCTACCTCATGAGTTCTACCACGGTGGAAGAGTACAAAGACGAGCTCAAGGACTACGACACCCGGAAGGGCACCATCCATTTTCAAGCGGACGATCCCCTGCCGACCGCCCTCGTGCGCAAGCTGGTAAAGGCTCGGATCGCGGAGAACGGCGGTTGACGGGCACGACGTCCGCGCGGATGTGCCGGCCCGATCCCGGTCATACTCGAGCGCCGCGGCGATGCGCGAGCCAGTATACGGGGACGCCCGCCAGCACCAGTGCCAGTCCCAGGAGTGAGCTCCGGGGCGATTCCATCAGGGTGTTGATCACGAACATGACCGAGACGGCCACGAACACAAGCGCCGTCCAGGGATAGCCCGGAAGCCGGTAGGGCCGGTTCCAGTCGGGGTGCCTGGCGCGCAGCACGATCACGGAAGCTACTGCCATCGCAAAGAGAATCCACCCCGCGAACATGGCCATGGTGATCAGGTGCTCATATCCGCCGGTCAGCGTCAGGAGGGCCGCCCACAGGCTCATGATCCAGACGGCGTGGGCCGGCGTCTGATAGCGCGGATGAATCTCGCTGGCCCAGCGGAAGTAGTGGTGGTCGCGCGCCAGCGCATAGAAGATGCGTGGCCCGGCGAGCACGTTCGCGGCGATGGCTCCGAAGGTCGAGCAGAGAATTGCGAGAGTGATGATCGTGCCACCCGCCGGCCCGACCATGGCGACCATGGCGTCGGTGGCGACCCGGGTCGATCCCGCTATGGCGGGTTGCCCGAGGACATAGATGTAAGCCAGGTTCGCGCTGACATACACGCCGATGACGATGAAGACGCCGAGCACAATACCGAGCGGGATGTTGCGCTGCGGGTTGCGAATCTCTCCGGCGGTGAAGCCGACAAAATGCCAACCGTCGTACGCGAACAGGGTCGAGACCATCGCGACCCCGACGGCCGCCCCTAATCCTGGCCGGTAAGCCTCGGGCCACAGCGGGAGAAGGTTCCGGGCCGATGCCCCGTCCGGGTGCATGATCACGGCGAGCCCGACCAGGGCCGCGATGCCCCCGATTTTGAGAAACGCGAACAGATTCTGTACCCGCGCGCCCCAAACGGCGCCCCGACAGTTGACGGCCGCCAGCACCAGGATCAGCCCAATCCCCATTCCCTTCTCCTGCCACGGCGCCAGCGGGACGAAATACTTGAGGTACATCAGGAACGCAGCGGCCAGTGCCGCAATGGGTGCGGTAATCACGACCAGCAGGTTTGTCCACCCGTACAGGAATGCCCAGAACGGCCCGTACGCCTCCCGAATGTAGACGTACAGCCCGCCCGAGTGAGGCAGCATCGCCCCCAGTTCGGCGAGCGTCAGGGCGCCGCACAGCACCAGCAGCCCGGTGAACAGCCAGATCGCGAGGACCAGCCCAGGCTCGGCAATCCGCTGGGCGATGAGGCTGGGTACGACGAAGATCCCGGACCCGATCACTGCGCCCACCAGCAGGAGCGCCGCATCCATCAGGCCCAGCTTGCGGGGCAGTTCGGTGCTCACCGGCATAGTCATGGCTGCTCATCATAGCCCACGCGCAGCCCCCGCGAGAACCGGCCAATGCTGTGCGCCGGTTGCCGCCGCTCTTTTTCCTTTGCCTGCGTGAAGTCTTTCGCTTTAATGGCGCCATACATTTCACACCCGGGAGGCAGGACGATGAAAAAGCTCATCAACCATCCCCGCGACTTCGTGGCCGAAATGCTCGACGGCTTGCTCAAGGCGCACCCCGATCAGTTGAGCTTTGCGGCGGGCGATCACCACTGCATCGTGCGGGCGGATGCGCCCGTCAACGGCAAGGTGGCGCTCGCGACCGGCGGCGGGTCGGGGCACTTGCCGGTTTTTCTCGGTTATGTGGGGAAGGGCCTGTTGGACGGATGCGCCGTCGGGGACGTCTTCGCTTCCCCTAACGCGGAGCAGATGCTCGCCGTGACTCAACGCATTCATGGCGGGAAAGGCGTCCTGTACCTGTACGGGAATTACGGAGGGGACGTCATGAACTTCGACATGGCGGCCGAGATGGCAGCCATGGAGGGCATCGAAGTTCGTACCGTCCTCGTCAAGGATGATGTCGCCTCGTCGCCCGCGGAAGCAGCGGATCGGCGCCGCGGCGTGGCCGGGATGGTCTTCGCCTTCAAAGTGTCGGGGGCAAAGGCCGACCGTGGCGGTTCCCTGGACGACGTGGAGCGGGTCGCCCGCAGGGCGCTCGCGAACATCCGCACGATCGGCGTGGCGCTTTCCCCATGCACCGTGCCGGCCGCCGGGCGTCCGACGTTCACCATCGGAGACAACGAGATGGAAATCGGCATGGGTATTCACGGCGAGCCCGGGGCGCGGCGCGAGCCGCTCAAGACCGCCGATCAGGTCGCCGAGCGCATGGCGCAGGCGATTCTGGCCGACATGCCCGTCGGTTTCTCGGATCGGGTCGCCGTGATGCTCAACGGACTCGGCGCCACGCCGCCCGAGGAACTCTACATCCTCTACCGCCGGGTGCATGACACCCTGGCCGCTCGGGGTGCGCTCATCCACCGTGCCTACGTCGGCGAGTACGCCACGAGTATGGAGATGGCAGGAGCTTCACTGACGGTTTTCAAGCTGGACGACGAACTGCTTTCCCTGCTCGATCACCCGGCGCGCTCCCCATTCTTCGTGCAGGTATAGGAAGCGGACCCCGGACTGAACAGGCATCGACACTTGGGGAGGAGCATGGCATGGCAGGCGAGATCTTCAGTGGCGCGCAGGTGCGCGCAGCGATTGCACGGGTCGCGGCGCGCCTGGTCGAACTCGGGGAGTTGCTTAACCGGCTCGATGGGGCTGTCGGCGACGGCGATCTCGGCATCACCGCGGTGAAGGGTGGGGCGGCTCTCAGCGACTACATCGCCGCCAAGCCTCCGGGAGAGGACCTCGGCGCCTTCCTGAGCGGAGTTGGCATGGCCTTCAACCGGGCAGCGTCGAGTACCTTCGGAGCTCTGGCCGCCACGGCGCTCCTGCGTGCCGGCAGGGAGATCAAGGGAGTGTCTGCGCTCGATGCCTCTTCCCTGTCCCGGGCACTGGCGGCTGCGGATGCTGGCGTTCAGGAGCGAGGCAAAGCCCGCCCGGGCGACAAAACCCTGGTCGACGCGCTCCATCCGGGAGCCGAGGCGTTCGCGGCCGCGGTAGCGTTGGGACAAGACAGCCGAACCGCCGCCGCGTCGATGCTCGAGGCCGCACGCGCCGGCCGCGATGCCATTGTCGCGCAACAGAGCAGGATCGGGCGCGCGTCCTGGGTCGGCGAGCGCACGCGCAATCAACCCGACCCGGGCGCCGTCCTCGTCGTCCAGATCCTCGAGGCCATCCTGGAGGCGGACTTCACCCTCCCGCCGGGGACTCTCCCTTAGAGCAGGGCATGCATTTGCCTTGGTCCGGCCCCTTGGAATGGTGGTATTTTGGCAGCTGGGGGTGAGGAATGGACAAGAATCGATTGACACGGCGGCAGTTCATGACTACGGCGTCGGCAGGCTCTCTCGCACTTTCAGCATCCGGAAGAGTCCCCGCCTATGGAATCATCAGCGGCAGCGCGGGGAAACTGGCGATCCTGGGCGGGACTCCGGTCAGGCAAAACAAGAAGTTGGCCGGACTGGCCCTACTGGGATCAGGATGTCGTCAACTCGATCGTCGATACGACCAAGAGCAGGATCTGGTGCAGAATCCAGTCCACATCGGGCACGGTGCCCACGTTTGAAAAGAAGTACGCCCAGCTGCTGGGGGCCAATTACTGCGTGGCCACGGGGGCGGGAACCCAGGCGCTGCATACCTGTGTGGAAGCGCTGGGCATCGGTGCGGGCGACGAAGTCATTACCTCTCCTTACACGGATCCAGGCACCATCGCTTCGATTCTGTCCAGCAGGGCTCTCCCCGTCCTGGCTGACCTGGATCCCGCCTCCTATCAGCTCGATCCTGACGACGTGGAAAGGAGAATCACCGAAAACACCAGGGCGATCATGCCCGTTCACATCATGGGGCAACCCTGCAACATGGACCGAATCATGGAGATCGCCAGGAAGCACAATCTCAGGGTGATTGAGGACGCCTGCCAGGCGCACCTGGCCGAATACCGGGGCAAGAAGCTGGGGACGATCGGCGATTGCGGGTGTTTCAGCTTTCAATCGAGCAAGACCATCGCGTGCGGGGAAGGCGGCGCGATCATCGGAAACGACGAGAGCCTCATGGACAAGTGCTTTACAGTCCACAACCACGGCACCTCGCGCCGGGGGCTCACGGAAGTCGCGGGCCCGAAGTACCGGATGAACGAGCTGGAAGCCGCCCTGCTGCTTGGTCAGATGCCAGGCGTGCAGGCACGCTATGCGCTGCGCAATGAGAATGCGGCGCGTCTCACCGCGGGGCTCAAAGACCTGCCGGGGCTGGTCCCGCAAAAACTGTACGACGGCACCAGCAGCGGCTCCTTCTATATCTATGCCATGAGCTATAAGAAGGAGCACTTCAACGGCGCAGACCGCGCCAAGTTCCTGAAGGCTGTCGCGGCGGAAGGGATTTCTCTGGACGGATACATAGCCCACGGACTGCACAAGGAACCGTGGGTGGACCACATACTTGGTTTAAAGGTTTACCAGAAGATGTTTTCCGCGGCGCGCCTGAAGCGGTACCGCGAGGAGAACCAATGTCCCAACTGTGACCGGGTCTGCCAGGAAATGGCCATGATCTGGGCTTCCGGGCCCCTGGTCGGCACCAAAGAGGACATGGATGACATCATCAACGCTGTCCATAAGGTGTACGAGAACCGGGACAAACTGAACTCCATCGCAAGCTGAACCATGAACAGGAAAACCCCACTCCTTTGGCTCGCAGCGGCCCTGTGCTGTTCCGACGGCGGCAGCCTGAAGGCTGCGGACAGCAGTCTCGACGAGTCCATCCGCAAGGTGCGGATGGGCACGCTCGTGATCGAAACCGCGCCGGGAGCCGAAGTCACCGTCAAACAGGTGCGCCACGAATTCTGGTTCGGCGCGGCGCTGGCCAACCAGATGTTCAGCGGGCGGGCCGGGAGCGAAGAAGCCGCCAGGTACAAACAGGTCTTCCTCGAAAACTTCAACTCGGCCGTGACCGAGAACGCCCTCAAGTGGCACAGCATGGAGCAGACGCAGGGCGCGGTGGACTACTCCATCGTGGACGAGATGCTTGCATGGACCGCCGGGCACGATATCCCCCTGCGCGGCCACAATGTCTTCTGGGGCGTCCCCAACCGCGTTCAGCCCTGGTTGAAAACAATGGGTGACGACCAACTGCGCGGCGCCCTCGAGGCCCGCGCCCTGGACATCGCGCGCCGATACCGTGGCCGCTTCGCCGAGTATGACTTGAACAACGAGATGCTGCACGGCAACTACTACAAACAGCGCCTGGGAGCGAACATCACCCGCGACATGGCGTCGTGGATGCGCGAGGAGGACCCGCAGGCGGTGCTCTACCTGAACGACTACGACATCCTGACCGGGCGGCGGCTGGACGACTATGTCGTCCAGATCCGTGGAGTTCCTCGACCAGGGAGTGCCCGTGGGCGGCATCGGGGTGCAGGGGCATCTGCACGGGGATTCGTTCGACCCGGCCGCTCTCCAGAACGCACTCGACCGCCTCGCTGAATTCAAGCTGCCGATCCGTGTCACCGAGTTCAACTTCCCCGGCCAACGCTCGAAGTACTACGGGCAGCCGGCGGTCCGCCTGACGGACGAAGAGGAGCAGTCCAAAGCCAGGGGATTGGCTGAGTACTACCGCATCTGTTTCGCTCATCCGGCCGTCGAGGGCATCCTGATGTGGGGCTTCTGGGAGGGGGCAAACTGGATCCCGCAGTCCTCGCTGTATCGGCTTGACTGGTCCGAGACTCCCGCGGCCGCAGCCTATCGGGACCTGGTGTTCAAACAGTGGTGGACGGACTGGTCCGGACGAGCGGACGCCCAGGGCCGGTGCGAAGTCGGCGCCTTCTTTGGAGACCACCGGGTGACTTCGGGCGGGAAGGAGATCGTGGTGCATCTCAAACGGGCGCGGCCGGCGCAGCGAGTCTCGCTCAGGTGAGAGCCGCCCGGAGGCCGCGCGCAGGGTGGCGGGGACAATATGGAGTGCGGCGGCTCGACGCCGCTTTGAGGTGTGGCGCCTAGGCGCCACACTTCCGCCGAACCTGCCGATACAGCACAACCGAGAAGCGGTGCCGAGGCACCGACGCCAAAGCGGCGTCGAGCCGTCGAGCCGCCGCACTCCGGAGCGGTGCCGTTGCGGAATCAGACGTTATGGAGTGCGGTGCCTGGGCCGCCTGGGCACCGCTTTTGCAGTTTCGCTGGGTTCATAGGCGGTTGCGCAAGGTCGGCGCCTAGGCGCCGACGCCAAAGCGGCGTCGAGCCGCCGCACTCCAAAGAATCGGTGAAGGCGGGTTGCCAAGCCGCTTGACTCGCCGGAGAATACGCCGCACAATCGGACTAATTCGGTATACTCGAAAGTTCAGCAGTCACCGAACAGGGTTTGCCATCGCTGCAATCCTTGACTCGGCCGGCTAATGGACGGGCTTCAGCGCGTCAGCGCACCTGGTGCGGACTTGTGCGCCTGCCGTTGAGGCCGCCGGTGGTGGGGCCGGAAGCGTTGTGCCGGTGGGCTTAAACCCGTCCCTCGCGCGCCGCCGCCGTGCCGGCAATCGAGTCGATTCGCCCCCTACTGGAGGCCAGGAGTGGAGTGTCCGGTTCGTTTCTTGCGCACCACGCTCATCGTTCTGGGGGTCCTGTTTGCGGGGATGTCTGACGACTCGCAGGCCTGCAACGTGCCGGCTTTTCGTTATGCGCTGGAAAGATGGCCTGCCGACTCTTATCAGATACTGGTTTACCATCGGGCCGGCCCGCAGGGGGCGGCATTCGAGTTGCTGCAGAAGGGCGCGGCGGAACGAGACGGCGCCGCCAATTACTCCCTGAAAGGCATCGATGTCACGAAGCCCGAGGGGAAGGCGCTTGCGGAGCAGCGAAGCATTGTTGCCTACCCCTGGGTCGAAGATCTACTACCCCATTCACTCCCAGGTCCGCACCCCGGTTTGGTCGGGGCCGCTCGACTTTGGACCGCGCCAAGAGAATCCTGGATTCGCCCAGCCGGTCCCGGCTGGCGCAAAGGCTGTTGAGCGGGGAAGTCGCGGTCTGGATCCTGATAAAAAGCGGCCACGACCAGAAAGACCGTCGCGCGCTGGAGTCTCTCAAGACCCACCTGGACCGGGCGTCGGCGACTCTCCGGATTCCTGAAACCGGCACCGACCTGAACGGAAACCCGGTCGAGGTCACGGATTTCAAGACCTACCCCGTGCGTTTCGGCCTGATGGAAATAGCGCGTGACGACCCGGACGAAGATCTGCTGGTGAGCGCTCTCCTGAAGTCGGAGCCCGATCTCGGACGGTACGACGAACCGATGGCTTTCCCGTCTTTGGCCGGGGCCGCGCCCTTTATGCGCTGGTCGGCGACGGGATTCAGGAGAAGAACATACGGGAGGCCTGCGCAGTCGATGCTCGCCTGGTGTTCCTGCGAGATCAAGGCCCAGAACCCGGGAACCGATCTGCTGATTTCCGCGGACTGGTCCCGGCCGTTCGGCGGCCGGATGGTGAAAGACCCGGAATTGCCCCTCACCGGGCTGAGTGGTTTTCTTCAGGATCGGAAGCCGGCGGAAACCGCCGCGCCGCGGCGCAACCCTGATCCCGGCAGCAGCCGGGAGCCGTGTGCGAGCTGGCGCCGTCGCAGGGCAGCGCCGCCGGTCCGTTCCACCGGTGCGCCGGCGCAAGCCCCGGCGCCCGGGCGAGAGCCCGCTTGTGCGCAACGTGCTGTATCTGGCCGGGGCGGCCGGCGTGGTGCTCCTGGCCCTCTCCGTATTCCTGACCGTGAAGGCAAAGTGAATCGAGCGGTCTTCGAGCCGGAGTGTGAGCAACTATGAGCGTCTGGCAGTTGGTGATCAAGGAAATCGTCCGAAGGAAGGCGAACTTCGTCTCCGGCCTGGTTGCCGTCACGTTGGCGGTCGCGGTCCTCGCCGGGTCCATGACGATCCTCAGGCTCCACGACCTGCGGACGGAACGTATCGTGGCCCGGAAGGAGCAGGAGACCCGGCAAGCGAATGGCGGTGCTCGAAGACGACTACCGGAAGATCATGAAGAACCTGGGCTTCAACCTGCTGATCCTTCCGAGCAATCAGAAATTATCCGACTTCTATGCGGACGACGCCGTTTCCGCGTATATGCCGGACACGTACGCGACCCGGCTGGCCGAAGCGAAGATAGTGACCATCCGCCACCTCTTGCCGAGCCTGCAGGAGAAGGTCCTGTGGCCGGAAAGGAAGCGCACCATCATCCTCATCGGGACGCGCGGCGAGGTCCCGTCCATGTTCCGCGATGCGAGAGAGCCCATCCTGGTCGCGGTCAAGAAGGGGCACGCCGTCGTCGGGCACGAGCTTGCCGAGAGCCTCGGCCTCAAGGCAGGCGACCGCATCACCCTGTTCGGGCGGACGTTCACGGTCAGCCAGTGCAACGAGGAACGCGGCTCCAAGGACGACATCTCCATCTGGATCGATCTGGCCGAGGCGCAGGAGATACTGGGCAAACCCGGCCGGATCAATGCCATCCTGGCGCTCAAGTGCCTCTGTGCCGGGAACGAGCTGGCCGCTGGTCCGGCGGGATGTCGCCGCCGTTCTGCCGGGTGTTCAGGTGATCGAGCAAGGATCCAAAGTGCTCACCCGCGCCGAGGCCAGGGACCGCGCCGCACAGGAGGCCGCGGACGCCCTGGCGGCCGAGGTGCGCAACCGGCGACAGCTCCGCGACGAGCAGGAGAAATTCTCTTCCATCCTGGTGCCGCTGGTGCTTCTGGCCAGTGCGCTCTGGGTCGGCCTGGTCTTCTACACCAATGTCCGGGAACGCCGCAGCGAGATCGGTATTCTGAGGGCCCTCGGCGCCCGGGCACGCACGATACTCCGCCTGTTCCTGACCAAAGCCCTGCTGATGGGCTGCGCCGGCGGGTTGGCGGGATACGTCCTGGGAACCCTCGATCGGCCTGGGCCGGCAGGCGGAAGTCACGGTTTCGTTTCTGGATCCGCGGCTGTTCCTTCTGGCTTCCTGCACGGCGGTCGTTCTGTCGCTGGCCGCCAGTTGGGCCCCGGCGTATTACGCGGCGCAGCAGGACCCGGCGGAAGTCTTGAGGGAAGAGTGACCGCAATGCTCCTGCTCGAGAGAGTGGTCAAGACCTATCCCAAGGGCGACCGGCGGATCACGGCCCTGGCGCCCATCGATCTGACGGTCCGCGCGGGTGAGTTTGTTGCGCGTGCAAGGGCCCAGCGGCAGCGGCAAGACCACCTGCCTCCTGATCGCGGGCGGGCTGCTGCGCCCCGACTCGGGCAAGGTGCTGGTCGACGGCCACGATCTCCATGCCATGACGCGGAACCAACTCGCCGCTTTCCGGTCGCAAAACATCGGGTTCGTCTTTCAGCAATATCACCTCATCCCTTATCTGAGCGTCCTGGAGAATATCCTCGCGCCGGAAGCTGCGCAGGGACGGACCAACAGCGACGGCCGGGGCCGGGCGCTCGCCGAGCAGTTCGGCCTCGAGCATCGGCTCGACCACACGCCGGCCGAGTTGAGCTCCGGGGAAAAGCAGCGCACGGCGCTGGCGCGAGCGCTCCTGTTTCGACCGAAGATCCTGCTGGCGGACGAAATCACCGGGAACCTGGACCACGTGAACGCGCAAATCGTCCTGGGTTATCTCAGGGAATATGTCAAAACGGGAGGGTCGGTCCTCCTGGTGACGCACGATCGTGAAATCGCGAGGCAGGCGGACCGCGTCGAGTATCTGCCTGACCCCCGAGAATTGGAGGCCCCGCAGTGAAGCTGTCGGTTATGCCCGTTGTCCTGGGAATCATTGATCATCGCAACTCTGTCGCCGTCGGCCGCGGCCGGTGACTGGCCGATGTGGCGCCATGACGCCGGACGGACGGCTTCGCTCGCCGGAAGAACTGCCCGCGCAGCTTCATCCCCAATGGATCCGGCAGTATTCCCAGCGGGAACCGGTCTGGGACGATCCCCTGAATCAGGACCTCATGCCGCTCGACCGGGTGTTCGAGCCGATCGTGCTGGGCGACACCCTGTACATCGGTTTCAACGACCGTGACAAAGTCGTGGCCCTGGACATACACACCGGGGCGCAGAAGTGGGCCTTCTATCGCCGACGGGCCGGTCCGCCTGCCGCTGGCCGGAAGGCGCAACCGCCTCTACTTCACCAGCGACGACGGCTATCTCTATTGCCTTGCCGCGGACACCGGCGCGCTGCGCTGGAAATTCCGGGGCGGGCCCGCGGACCGGAAGATCCTGGGCAACAAGCGGCTGATTTCCACCTGGCCCGCACGGGGCGGCGTGGTCCTCTACGGGGACGTCGTCTATTTCGCCGCCAGCATCTGGCCGTTCATGGGCACTTTCATCTACGCCCTGGACGCGGAGACCGGCCGGTCATCTGGCGCAACGAAGGCACCGGCGCGGATTACCAGAACCAGCCGCACAACTCTCCCGCCTTCGCCGGGGTCGCGCCCCAGGGCGCGCATGGTGGCCCTTGCCGACCGGCTGCTCATACCCGGCGGACGGTCCGTGCCGGCCTGTTTCGACCGCCGCACCGGGAAGCTCCTCTACTATCACCTGGCCGAGTACAACAAGACCGGCGGCGCGTTCGTGGCGGCCGACGAGCGCCGCTTTTTCAATCACTACCGGGATCGCGACACAGACCTGTACGACGTGCAAAGCGGCAAGGTCGTGGCGCGCGAGGCCGGCAAGTACCCGGTCCTGGCCGGGGACGCCTACTACACGTCCGGCGACTCGATCGGCATCCGCGATGCGCGGGAGCCCGCGAAGCCGCAATTCACGTTGAAGGTGGATGCGACGGGCGACCTGATCCGGGCCGGGTCGCGGCTCTACGCGGGCGGCGACGGGCAGATCGCCGCCGTGGACCTTCTGTGGAATCCCGAACTGAAGACCCGCAAGCTGAAGACGGCGTGGGTGCAGAAGGTGGAGGGCAAGGTCGAACGGCTGGTGGCGGCCAACGGCATGCTCTTCGCCGTGACGCTGGACGGCAAGCTGATCGCCTTCGGGAAGGAGCGCGTTCCCGTAAAGACCCACCTGGAGAAGGCCGACGCCCCGCAAGTCCCGCCGGGAGGCGCCGAACAGGCCCGCGCCATCCTCGAACAGACGGGGGCAAGAAACGGGTACGCCCTGGTGTACGGAGCCGGAAACGGAGATCTTCTCGCCGCCCTGGCGCTGCGTTCGGACCTGGATATCGTGGCGGTGGAACCGCGGGCGGAGAAGGTGGCGGAACTGCGCCGCCGATTCGACGGGTGGGGGCTGCTGGGAAAGCGGGTCCACCTGCTCGAGGGAACTCCCGATACGTTCGAAGCGCCCCCCTACATGGCCTCTCTGATCGTGCTCGCGGACGGAGGCGATCGCTGGGGAAACGACGAGTCCCTGAAGAAGATGGTCCGGTCCGTGAGACCTTACGGGGGCAAGATCTGGCTGCCTTCGGGCGCCGCGCAGCCGGCCTTCCTCGACCGGCTGCTTGCGAGCACCGACGGCCCGACGCTGTCCGCCCGGTCATTGGCGTCCGGCGTGGTGCTGAGCAAAGACGGCCCGCTGCCCGGAGGCGCCGCCAACTGGACGCACCAGTACGGCAATGTCGCCAACACCGTGAAATCGGACGATGGGCTGGTCAAGCTCCCGCTCGGGGTGCTCTGGTTCGGGGGCGTCTCCAACATCGATGTCCTGCCGCGCCACGGGCACGGCCCGCCGGAACAGATCGTGGACGGCCGATTGATCATCGAGGGCATCGATGCCATCAGCGCCCGCGATGTCTACACCGGCAGGGTGCTGTGGAAAACGCCTTTGGACAAGTCCGATACGTTCGGCCAGTATTACGACGAGACGCATCAGGACCTCCCGTTGAAGGTCATCACCAACCAGCAGCACATCCCCGGCGCCAATGCCCGCGGGACGAATTTCGTCGCGACCTCCGATTGGGTCTACGTCCTGCAAGGAAGCCGTTGTCACGCCCTGGATATCACGACCGGGGAGATGAAGAAGGTCTTCTCCCTGCCTGCCGAAAACGGCGCCGAGCCGGCCCGGTGGGGCTATATCGGCGTCTCCCGGGACAGGCTGATCGCGGGGAGGGACTTCGTGCCTTTCGCGAGCGCGTTTCCGCAGACCGCCGTGAGCCCTGAGGAAGCGGCGGCCCTGACCGAACGGGAACGAGCCAGGCTCGAAGGTATTCGGCGGGTTTGACGCTACGGCCAGCAGGTCCCTGGTGGTCATGGACCGTCACGACGGTTCGGTCAAATGGACGCTCGAAGGCGCGCTACGGCTTCATCCACAACGCGATCACCGCGAGCGACCAGGTCCTCTTCTGCCTCGACAAACTGCCGCCCGCGCTCGAGAAGAGGCTGCGGCGCCGCGGCCGGGAGACGCCCTCCGACTATCGCATGCTGGCCCTGGACCTGGAAACCGGGCGGGTCCTGTGGGAGCGGAACACGGGCGTCTTCGGCAGCTGGTTGAGCTATTCGCAGGAGCATGACCGCATCTTGCAGGCGACCCGGCCTTCCCGCGACATGGTCACGGATGAGACGGGCGAACGCATGGCGGTCTACGTCGCGTCGAGCGGAACCCTCGTGTGGGACAGGCCGATCAAGTACAACAACCCTCCGATCCTGTACCACGACGAGATCATCACCGACAACGCCGCCTATAAGCTGGCCACCGGGGAACGGAAGCTCAGCGTCGATCCGGTGACCGGCGAAGAGATGCCCTGGAGCTATGCGCGCGCGTACGGCTGCAACTACAACATCGCCAGCGAACACCTGCTGTCCTTCCGTTCCGCGGCCGCCGGGTTCTATGACCTGTTCTCGGACGGCGGCACCGGGAACCTGGGCGGCTTCAAGTCGGGGTGCACCTCCAATCTCATCGCCGCCGCCGGCGTGCTGAATGCGCCGGACTACACCCGGACGTGCCAGTGCTCGTATCAGAACCAGACGTCCCTGGCGTTCATCCACATGCCCGAGCTGGAGTACTGGACCACCAACGATTTCGCGTGGAACGGCAAGCGCGTGCGCAGGATCGGCATCAACCTCAATGCCCCCGGCGACCGGGTTGCGCCCGACGGCACACTCTGGGTGGATTTTCCCAGCGTGGGCGGAAAATCGCCCGACCTCCCGATCCAGTTCGATCCGGCGAAGACACGCGCGGTCCGCAGGCACGCGCTCACACTGCAGCCGAACGGGTATGAGTGGGTGGCGGCCTCCGGGCTCGCCGGGCCGCTCAAACTCAAGATCACGCTTGTCCGGCGAACCCTCGAACAACGCCTTGTACACGGTAAAGCTGCACTTTGCCGAGACTGGAAGACAAGAAGCCGGGCGAGCGGCTCTTCAATGTCCGGCTGCAGGACCGCGAGGTCCTGCAGCGGATTCGACATCGCCCAGGCGGCGGGCGGCGTCGACAAGCCGGTCGTCAAGACGTTTGCCAAGATCCCGGTGAAGGACGCGCTCACCGTCGAGTGTCTGCCTGTCTCGCCCGAGGCTGGAGCTCCGCCGTTGCTCTGCGGCATCGAGGTCATTCTCGAAGAGTAGGGAGGCGGTCTCCCAACTCGCAGAGCGGCCAGACGTCATGACGACAGAGCTGATGACACTGGAGGTCGGCAGCCGCCGGCAATGGCGGGCGTGGTTGGGGAAGCATCACGCGTCGAGCCCGGGCGTCTGGTTGGTGTTCCACAAGGACCATACGGGCGTGAAATCGATCGCCTACGAGGACACGGTTCGCGAGGCGCTGTGCTTCGGATGGATCGACAGCCTGATCAAACGTCTCGATGACGAGCGATACGCCCGCAAGTTCACGCCGCGACAGCCCACCAGCAAGTGGTCGGACACCAATCGGCGACGCTGGGCGGAAATCAAGGCGGCCGGACTGATCACGCCGGCCGGTCTCGCGGCGGCGCCGACGGACAAGGGCTACGCGCCGCGGCCGGTCATCCCGGACCTGCCCGCCTACATCGCCAGGGCCCTGCAGGACGATCCGAAGGCGTGGCGGTTCTTTCAGGAGCTGGCGCCGACGTACCGGCGTCACTTCGTGGGCTGGATTCATTCGGCCAAACGAAGGGCCACCCGTGAGAACCGCATCCGGGAAGCGATCGCGCTGCTGGGGGCCGGAAAGAAGCTGGGCCTGAAGTGACAGGATAGGGAGTCGCGCGTTTCTTGAAGCGATGATTTTGTGTTTCATATACTGCGCCTGTCGGCGAGAGGATACGGTTCCATGAAGAGGAAGATTGACGGGCCGCTCGAGCGTCCGAATACATCGCGAGCTCTTACCGAAACTCGAAAAAAAGGCCGAGCGGCCACCGACATCACCGACCCGGGGCGCCGGATGGAGGCGGCTTTTGCCTTAAGCATGGATGCCCGGATGCTCCTGGTGGCCGGCCTGAAAGCACAGGGCTTTTCAGAGAAAGAAATTCGCGCCCTGATGAATGAAAGACCGTCGTGAACCTTAAGGATCTTCTCAGTCAAGTCGACACACTTCTGAAGCATTCTCAAGTCGAGTATGCGGTGATCGGCGGATATGCGGTCGCTGCGTGGGGAGAATTAAGGGCAACTCGCGACATCGACCTGCTGTGCAACGCGAGGCATCTTGCCGCTCTTAAGGCCGCACTCGTGAATTCGGACACACGTTTCGAACACCGGGTGGGAGATCCGGACGATCCAATTTCCAATGTGCTCCGGATTGAGTTGGGTAAAGGCGACGAGTTGTATGAACTTGATGTGCTTGCCGGCATCCGCGGAGCTCCTGCAGGCATATTGGAGCGTGCGCGCCTCGTTCAGATCCAGGACCTGGCCGTTCCAGTTGCATCGCCGGAAGACATCATCATTCTGAAGTTGTTGGGAGGCTCCGCACGGGACATCGACGATGCCCGCAGTATCCTCCGGATACAGAAGCGCCGCCTTGATCTCTCTCTGGTCCGGCAACTATGCCCCCAGCCCCTCATGCATGTTCTCGAAAACCTGATAAAACTCGAAGCCACACACTTCTGATCTCAGGCTCTGGTGAGCTTTGTTCAGTTGCTTCCTTCGTGCTGCGGGGAGCGACGGCGATCGTTGGTCGGGCAACAGTCCGCGCAAGAAGACAAGCATCCACCATAGAAGCGCCAGCGGCCGGTCGGCCTGCTCCAGCACACCGGCGAATTTCCACTCGTTACGCGCGTGCAGGCGCTCAATCACCAATCTCTACCTCAGATGTTTTCCAGCGCAATCTTCCGAACACGACTTCGATTGAGGTCCCCGAGTGCTGATAAGTGTACACCCTGGTGCCTCGGGCCGGGGCGGCGAGCCGACGATTCCCTTTCCTTCCAGAAATAAATTTGACTCACCAATTGTCCACCGCCTAACATCAAATTACCTGGCTCCGGGAAGAAAATCGGGTTTCCATTGGCTAAGAAGTTCGGTGCAAGCAACCCATACCACGGGTACCTGCGGATAGCCGTCGACACCAAGTTCCGATGACTCACGTCCGAATTTCGTCAATGAGGAGGGTTTTCATGTCCAAGCCAAGTGTGCAGCAGAGGGCGGTGCGGTGTTGTTGCCTGGTGGGTATCGCCTTAGTTCTGGCGTTCGCAACGACACCGAGAGCTGAAGGTCAGGTCCTGTATGGCTCGATCGTGGGAGACGTGAAGGATGCCACGGGCGCCGCCATTCCGGGCACGACCGTAGTCGTCACCAACAAGGGCACCAACCTGACCCGTCAGGTGATCACTGATGAGACAGGACGTTTCAATCTCACCGATCTCCCCACTGGGATTTACAACGTAAAAATCGCCCAGCAGGGATTCAAGACATTCGAACAGTCTGAGGTCACGGTCTCCATCAACAGCGTGAGCCGTGTGGATGTGACGCTGGAGGTCGGTGCCGCAGATGAACAGGTTACGGTAAGTGCCGAGCCGCCGAAGCTGCAGACAGAAACATCCGAGGTGGCGGTTGGAGTCGTGGCATCGGATCTGCAGAACCTGCCTGTCGCACTGGGGAGGAACTATCAACAGGTCTATCGGATGCTACCGGGCTTTTCGCCGCCACAAAATTCGCACTCCATCCCGACCAATCCGTCGCGGTCACTCGAGTTCACGGTCAATGGGACGAGCGACAACCAGAACAACACACGCATCGATGGTGTCAGCACTACTCATGTGCAACTGCCGCACGTGGCGTCCTATGTCCCGACTCTCGAGTCCATCCAGGAAGTCAACGTCGTCACGAGCAGTTTCGACGCCGAGCAGGGCTTGGCGGGCGGCGCGGCTATCAATGTCCAGACCCGGAGCGGCACGAACGACTTACACGGGTCGGCGTTTGAATATCACACCGATAATCACCTGAAGGCCTGGCCCATGCGGTTCGGGGATGCCGATTTGAACACCGGCACGAAACCGAAGCAGGTTTACAACGAGTACGGCGGCACGATAGGGGGACCGATCAAGAAAAATAAGGCCTTCTATTTTGTCAGCTACGAATCGACGCGGGACCACAGGAACGTTCAGACGTTCGCGACCGTCCCCTTGCCCGCCATGCTGCAGGGCGACCTGTCTGCGTCAACGACACCCATTTACGACCCGCTGTCGGGCGACCCCGATACGGGTTTGGGCCGCACGCAATTCCGGGTTTCGCCCGGTGATCCCAACTACTCGCTCTGCAACACCGCAACGAATCCAGACTGCCTGAACATCATTCCTGCCAGCCGCATGGACCCGATTGCCAAGAAAATTGCAACCTTCTTCGTGCCCAACAACATCAATCGGGAAAACAGGAACTATTTTGTTTCTGGTCCATTCATTTTCGATCGCCACCAGGTGGATACGAAGATCGACTACAACGTGACGTCCAAATTCAACCTGATTGGCACGTTCGGTGTCCTCCACTACAACAGCATCAACCCGACTGTTTACGGGGAGGCAGGAGGCGGGGATCCCCTCGCCGGCGGCAACCCGGGGCACGGTCACGGCAACACGTACCGGACGACGGTCATGGGCACGTACACCCTCAATCCGAGCTTCCTCGTGGATGCCCACTTCGGTTATGCGCGCCAGGGGACGGCCTCCGAGCAGACCGGACTCGGAAAGAATCTCGGCTCGGAAGTGTTCGGCATCCCGGGAACCAACGGCCCCCGCGCCTTCGAGAGCGGCTGGCCCGAGTTCGACATCGAGAATTATTCCACCCTGGGAGTGCCCAACAACTTCATGCCCTACTACCGTCACGACCCACAGTCGCAGTATGTGGTCAACGTGAACTGGATGAGGGGCAAGCACAATATCCGGTTTGGCGGCGACTTCTATCGCCAGGGGCTGAACCAGGCCCAGGCTGAGTTCGCCAGCGGCGGGTATGGCGCACAGGGTGGGTTCAATTTCGAACGCGGCATTACCGAACGTTGTGAGGAACTCGACCCGGAAAGCGGAAATTGCCAGCAAACCTCGGGTGGGTCCAGGTACAACAGCATTGCCGCATTTCTCCTGGGCCAGGCGAGTCAGGCCGGGAGGACGCTCCAGGTTCCGGATGAATATCACATCCGTGCCTGGCTCTTCAGCGCCTACGCCCGTGATCGATGGACTGTAACGCCCAGGCTCACGCTCGATTATGGGCTTCGTTACGAGTATTTCCCCGTCCCGACCCGGCCCGATCGCGGGATCGAATCGTATGATCCCGAGACAAACAAGGTGTCCCTCTGTGGATTCGGGTCCATACCCACGGACTGCGGCATCAAGGTCAGCAAGCTGCGCTTCGGTCCGCGCGTCGGGATGGCCTATCGCCTCACCGACAAGTTTGTGATCCGGGCCGGCTATGGGCTTACCAACGATCCGTACGAAGCCTTCGAACCTTTGCGTGCCAATTACCCGCTTCTGATCCAGGTAAGACGCGAGTCCCCTAACGGTCTCACTCCTACGACTTCGTTGTCGAAAGGAATTCCCACGATCCAGGTGCCCGACAACGGAAACGGCATCCTGGATATTCCTGGCGACTACGTCTTCCAGGGATTACCCAAGGACCTGAAGCGCGGTTACATCCAGTCGTGGAACTTCACCCTGCAAAGGGAACTCCCGTGGGGTTTCACCGGCCAGGCAGGGTATGTGGCAACGCGGTCGGTCCGGACGCTGGGCCTGGTAGATATCAATGCAGGCCAGATCATTGGCGCCGGCGAGGAAGGGAGACCGTTGGTGGCCAAGTTCGGAAGGACGGCATCGACCATATTCCTGCTGCCGGTCGGCACGGGCCACTACGACTCCCTGCAGGCCGAACTGCAACGCCGCTTCTCTGCCGGGCTCGCGCTCACGGTGAACTACACCTGGGGAAAGGCTGTCACTCCGCTTGAAAACAGCGATGCAACTCCGGAGATCCAGGCTCTGTCCTATATGAGTCGAAACTATGCGCCCGCCTCTACCGACCGCACCCACAACGTGGGCATCACCAACATCTGGCAGCTCCCCTTCGGCAAAGGCAGGCACTATCTGAACGACAACGGCGTCCTGTCGCAGATCGTCGGTGGCTGGCAGGTGAACAACCTGCTCAGCGTCATGAGCGGCGTGCCCTTTTCGGTTACCGCGGACGACACGTCGTTGAATCTGCCGGGAAGCAGCCAGTACGCCGATCAGGTAAAACCGGACGTGGCCAAGCTGGGCGGGGTCGGTCTCGGGGATCCCTATTATGATCAGACAGCCTTCGCCGACATGACCGCCGCGCGTTTCGGAAATTCGCGGCGCAACACCCTGCGCGGTCCGGGACTCTTCAACTGGGATTTCGGCCTCTTCCGCGAATTTGCATTCACCGAACGCCTGAAGATGCAATTCCGGATGGAGTCGTTCAACTTCACCAATACACCACACCTGGATGTCCCTGATGGCAATATCGGGGACGGCCCGGATTTCATGACCATCAGCGGCACGATCAACCTGGCCAGGGAGGGTATTGACGAGCGGCAATTCCGCTTCGGCCTGAGGTTTGTTTTCTAAGGAGGCGTTTGCTAGCTTCCCCAACTCATTTACGACAAAGTGGGCCGCGGCGGCTCGACGCGGCCCTGGGGATCTTGCTCAACCCGTGGATTTCCGGATTGCCCCGCGGTTGTAGGTTATCCGGGGTCGGGCCCACCCCCGCCCCGCGCACTTTTGCCCCCTCAGGACAGCAGGCGCAATTTCGTGTTGGTCATCGATGCGGCCAGGGCAGCGACCTCCTTTGCCTCCAGCCCGCTTACCTGGACTGTGTGATGGCAGACGCCAGCCAGGAGGCAGTTGTCGATGGCTTCGGTGAAGTTCCCGTGCGCCGGCCGGTAGACGGCCCTGGCGGTCGGCAATTTCGGTGTCGGCCGTCCGGTCACCACTTGAACGGGCAGGGCGACCAGTTCCCAATGGCTGCGCATGTCGAGCAGGCAGATATTGAACGCCTTGTCCGCCCTCACGTCGAACAGCGCCCGGGCCGGATAACCCGAGTCTCCGATGGAAAGGTGCATGACCTCCGCGACAGGCTTCGTACTCCGCGGCTGCCGTCGAAATCTCCAGCATGTGGGAACCGAGAATGAGCTCTTCTTCGAAGTCGTAGATGTAATCTTCCATCAGGGTCCACCACCCTGATGCCGATCTCTTGGCCTGTAACACCAGGTGAATGAGCCGGCCCAGGCACGCCGTCTTCCAATCGCCTTCGGGTCCAAACCCGATTCCGTCCGCCATCAGCATCTGAACGGCGAGACCAGGGAGGGCACGCAGCCCATGGGTTTGCTGGAAGCTGGTGGTGAAGGCCGAGGCTTTGTTCTCGCGCAGGATTTCCCTGGCGGCGATATACAGCCGGACCTGATCGATCACGCCCTCCCATTTGATTGGGTCGGCGGCGATGCGGGACATATCAAGTCGCCCGGCCCAATCTCGCAGGACGCCTGCAGTCTCGTCCCGGTCCACCTTCGCGACCTCCTCGACGAGGTCTCCCACCCCGTAATCGAGGACTTCCCAGCCGTGGTCGACGCGGGCGGCGCTCGGATTGCCGTCGGTGACGTGCACCTGGCGCATCTTCCCCCCAAACCTCACGCACCGGATGCTCCGTGCGTTTGCGACTGTGGTTTGTGCCAGGGAGCGTTCGACTTCGCCGAACCCGACCTGTTGAGCGGTCCCGGCGAGGCTTGGACCGGCAACAGTGCCCGAGAGCGCCTGTTGCGCCCACCTGCCGATCCTGGCCTGGTACTCCGGCTTGCGCCAATTACCGGTGAAGGGGGTGAATGGAAGCCCTACCTGCCTCAGGCCGTGACAGTATTCCCGTCCGCCGTGCGCATCCTGGTTGTTGTTCATGTAGGCCTGGTCGAGCGTGCCGTACGGGATGGTAGGAACAAACTGGGTGTGCATCACGCCGAACGGCTTACCCGAGCCTTTGGTCCACAACAGTCCTTCGGTGTGCATTTGCGCCGGACTGAAGGTCTTGCACCAGGCAAGGTGCGCGACAAAACCTTCCGCTCCCCTTCTGTGAGCGGCGAGTGCCTCGTCCGATGTCTTCACCACGCCGTGGAACACCAGCTCGACATCGTCTGGAAGACGGCCGGAGGAGTTCAGTGTCCTGGTCATTTCCTCCCCCTGCCGGCTCGCTTCGCGCAGGGTTTCAGCACCGTAAAGCTCCTGAGAGTTGACGGTAAAAAGCACCTTTCCGGGCATGATCGACTCCTTTCCGATGAACACCCCAAGAATATCATTGAGTAGCTCCGCCCCTGAGATGCTTCGGCAAAACAACCTCCGATTCACACGGCGACTGTCTTCCCGGGGCGCCCCGGATCCGCTTACGGGCTTGGCCCCCCCCCGCGCCCACGCCCTGCGGTCTCCTGTTGTAATTCCAGATAGAAAGTTCTATAAGCTGATCAAATTGATTGCTCCAAACGGCTGATCGCTGGTTCGTGTCATCCCTGCACCCGACTGGCCTGCGATCCTTGAATAAGGGACCTCATGGCAGGTACATCGTGCCGTTGCAGGACTGCGCACACAGCCTCTGCAACGGAACTCGGGTCGTTTCGATCCTGCGGTGAGGACACATGACATCGACAAGTCACGGAGGAGACCCATCATGAATCGCCTGCTCAGCGCTCTACTTGTTATTACCTTGTTTCTCATGATCAGCCCGGCTGCGCCAGCTCAAACCCGTGGTCCCGAGCGGCCGCTGCCGGCGTCTATCGACGGTTCCAAGATCCAGAATCCGATCATGGGCACCGGAGCCATGCCGCGGCTGGATGCCGCCCTGGCGGGCGCACAGGGTCGAAGGCAAGTCATTGTCCGCCTCTCTGCCATGTCGGTGGGCGAGTTGCTTGCAAGCGCCGACCTGACACTGGACAAGAGCCCCGGCGGTCAGCGACGCCAACTGGGGATTGTCAGGGGCCAGCAGGGCCGCATAACCCGCGTCGCGGCTTCGCTGGATCCGCAGGCAATAATCCTGGGGACGACCCAGCGCGTGCGCAACCTGCTTCTGCTGGAAATCGAGGGTGCGAAACTAGGACAACTGGCTGCGAACGCCGAGGTGCTCTCGATTCGGCCTGTCGTCAACTACGAGATGGACTTGGCCAATGCTGTCCCGTATGTGGGCGGAACGGCCGTGCAGGCGCTTGGCTACAACGGCCATGGTGTGCGCATCGCCATCATTGACAGCGGCATCGACTACAATCACAACCTGCTGGGCGGTTCGGGCATTGTGGCGGACTATACCAACAACAACCCGAGCGAGATCGAGCCGGGGACATTCCCCACCGACAGAGTGATCGGCGGATGGGATTTCGTCGGCGCCGCGTGGCCCAACTCGGCTCTGGCGCCGGACCCCGACCCACTGGATAAGCCCACCTATGTCGGACACGGTACGCACGTGGCTTCGATCGCTGCGGGATCCACGGGGATGGCGCCGGAGGCCAGCCTCTATGCCCTGAAGGTCTGCTCCTCCGTAACCAACTCCTGCTCCGGCGTGGCGATGCTCCAGGCCCTGGACTGGACCACCGACCCGAACGGTGACGGCGACACGAGCGACCACGCCGATGTGGCCAATATGTCGATCGGCTCCCCCTACGGCCAGCCGTTCGACGACGACACCTCCAGGGCCACCGAAATCGCCGTCCAGCTCGGTGTCCTGGTGGTCGCCTCTACCGGAAACAACGACGACAAACCTTATATCGGCGGTACCCCCGGCGCGACGGTAGGAGCCCTGGCCACCGCGGCGACGGAAAACCCGGCATCCGAGGTGCAGCTCATCACCATTGTGTCTCCCCCCGCCATCGCAGGAACCATCGCCTCCCCCTGGCAGCCCTGGTCGGCCCCCCTCACAAGCCCAATCCAGGCCCCGGTGGGTTACTTCGCCACTCCGACCCCCAAGCGCATAGGGTGTTCGGATGCCAATGGCGCGAATCCCTACGCCGCAGATGAATTCGCCGGCAAAATCGCCCTGATCGATCGCGGCAGCTGCGCCATCAGCTATAAGGTCAGCAATGCGGCCGCGGCCGGAGCGGTGGCGGTCGTGGTCGCGCTGGTCGCCCCGGGCGACCCGACCGTGTTCGCCTTTGGCGGGGGCACACCCAACGTGCCCGGTTTCAATATCACCCAGGCCGACGCCGACAGAATCAAGAGCCAGCTCGGCGGGGGCGTGGTCCTGCGTCTCGACCCGGCCATCGTTGAGCCTTTGGCTGGCACCGTCATCAGCTTCTCGTCGCGCAGCCCTTCCACCCTGAACGACCTCAAACCCGAGATCGCCGCCCCGGGCGATGTGGTTGCTGCATTGGCGGGCGGGGGCAGCGCTACCCAGCAGCTCGCCGGTAGCTCCATGGCCTCCCCGATGGTGGCCGGGGCGGGAGCCCTGATCAAAGAGGCCCAGCCCGGCCTGACGGCCCGCCAGCTTAAGGCCGCACTGGTCGAGAACGCCGAGACAAATGTGAAAAACAAGGCCGCCGCCCTGGGTGGCCGGCAAGCCCCCATTACCCGCGTCGGCGGCGGAGAACTGCGCATCGACCGGTCGATCTTGACCGGGGCGATCGCGCTGGAAGTGAATACCCAGCAGCCCGTGCTCTCCTTCGGCCTCGTGGATGCCGACAAACAGGAAACCCTGGCCAGACAGTTCAAAATCACGAACCTTACCCGCAAGAAGGTCACTTACAAGATCAGCCCCAGCTTCCGGTTCCCCGAGGACGAAGCCAGCGGCGCGGTGGCGGTCAAAGTCAGCCCGGCCCAGGTGACGATCAACCCCTACGGCCAATCTGCAGCCATTACGGTGCAGATGAAAATCAACCCCGCCAGGCTGACCGGTTGGACGTTGAACTCGGGCTCGGTGGGAGCCAGCGGCGACACCCTGACCGCGAATGAGTTCGACGGCTATATCTGGATGGACGATCTCGGCACCGCCGCCGACAATGCGGCCAAGCTGCACATGCCCTGGCACGTCCTGCCCCGCCTCTCCGGAAGAGTGCAGGTGAGCGACAAGAATGTCGCCCCCAATGGTACGGTGTCCGTGACCAACAACGGAGCCGGCCCTGCCTACATCGACACCTACTCGCTGCTGGCAACCAGCGGAAACCTGCCGCAGAGCGGGTGGGGTGGAAACAAGGCCATCGTCGACCTGAAATACGTGGGCGTGGCTACCTACCCGGTCCCCGCCGGGTACTGCTCCGCCAACCCGTCCTTCGTCATGGCCCTGCAGATCACCACCTGGGAGCGCCAGGCGCACGCCAACGCGCCGGCGGAGTTCGATGTCTACTTCGACACCAACCGCGACGGCAAGCCGGACTACGCCGCCTACACGTTCGACGTGTCGAACTCGACCACCTTCGACGGCCGCAACGCCACCCACGTGGTCAAGCTGGCGAATTCGGCTCGAAGCGTCTACTTCCTTACAGACCACGCCACCAACAGCGTGAACACCACCATGCTGCTCTGCGGCGAGCAGATCGGGATGAACGCGACGAATTTCGGCCAGATGATGAACGTCTCGGTGTATGCCTTTGATTGGTACAATTCGGGCGACCTGACCGACGCGATCGAAGGCTTGACCTTCGCCCCGCTGGGGGAGCGCTACGTCTCAGTGTTTGGTGCGGACGTATTCAGCACCGACCTGGCCCCGTACACCGGCACGCCTTTGACCGTGCTCGACTTCGGCGCAGCGGGCACCAACCCCGGCGAATTGGGGGTACTGCTGATCAACACTGCCGCCCGAGGCGCCGTGAAGAGCGGAGCGGCGATCAAGTACGAAGCCACGCCTCTGTTTGTCAAACCATGAGGGACTGACCCTGATCCCCGGTTCCAATTCCGTGGGGGCCGCCCAAGTACAACACTCCTGGGCAGCCCCCCTTCCGCGTGTGGGGTTTGAGGTACGGAACCATGGCGCAGCCCAGACGTGATTCCGACTCTGGGCACGGGCGCGACAGGAGGAACAAATGGCGACGCGACGCAGGCTGGGCAAGACGGACATCGAGGTGACCCCCGTCGGGCTGGGCTGCTGGCAGTTCTCGGCCGGTCAGGGCCTGGCCGGGAAGTATTGGGAGGCGATTCCGCAGTCGGTGGTGGACCAGGTGGTGGAAGCTTCGCTGGCGGGTGGCATCAACTGGTTTGACACTGCTGAAATGTACGGCAATGGCGCCTCGGAACGCGCGTTGGCCGCGGCGCTCAGACACGCGGGAAAGACCAATGGCGAGGTGGTGGTGGCCACCAAGTGGTCGCCCATCTTCCGAACGGCAGAGTCCATCAGGTCCACCATCCAGCAGCGCCTGAGCTGTCTGGCTCCCTTTGCCATCGACCTCCACCAGGTGCACAATCCCCTGGGCTTCTCTTCGGTCGAGGCCGAGATGAGCGCCATGGCGGATCTGGTTGCGGACAAGAAAATCCGCGCGGTCGGCGTGAGCAACTTCAACGTGGCGCGCATGCGTCGTGCGCACGCGGCGCTGGCGAAGCATGGCCTTGCGCTGGCCTCGAA
This sequence comes from uncultured Acidobacteriota bacterium, assembly GCA_963773605.1. Classification (GTDB taxonomy): domain Bacteria; phylum Acidobacteriota; class UBA6911; order UBA6911; family UBA6911; genus CAVZBT01. The sequence continues at coordinate 42,869 of CAVZBT010000006.1, read as the reverse complement.
CCAGGTGAAATACAGCCTGCTCGATCGGCGCGTGGAGTCGAATGGCACTCTGGCGGCGGCCAAAGAGCTGGGTGTCACCATCATCGCCTACTCCCCGCTGGAGCAGGGGCTGCTCACCGGCAAGTACCACCAGCATCCGGAATATGTCAGAACGCGACCCGGTCCGCGCAAGTGGATGGGTCGCTTCCGCGCCCAAGGCCTCGAGCGCAGCCGGCCCCTCATCGAAGAGCTCGGCAAGATCGCGTTGGCGCACGGCGCAACCGCCGGGCAAGTCGCTCTTGCCTGGCTATACCAGTTCCATCAAGACGTGGTGGTCGTGATTCCGGGCGCCAGCCGCGTCGAGCAGGCCGTGGAGAACCGAGGTGCGTTGGAGTTGACCTTGTCGCCAGACGAGCTCGAGAAACTCGACCAACTGTCGCGCGCGACGGACCACGATAACTTCATGATCTAGAGGAGTTAGAATGACCCTCGGGAAAGGGCCTTGGAGCCGATTTTTAGCCCTGTTTCTTTGTCTTAATGCGCACCCGTGCCGATATGCGCCACCGTTACAGTGATCTTCAACCTGCGTTAAGCTCCGGCCTGGCTTACCGACGCTGAAACATTCCACAGGAGGAGCCTGGAACTGAGCTGTGGAATTCCGTGGCAGGTGGTCTGTACACTTGGTTATGCCTATCCGATTGCTACTGTGGTCCGCACTGACGGTGCTTGCCGTTACGGACTTCGCATCCTCCGCTTCGGCTCCTTACTCTTCTTCTTTTCTCCAGGCAAAACCCGTGTGGATAGCGGGAAAGGAACTGGAGAAAAATCTCCTCGCCGGGTTCCGAGCCGAGTTTGCATCCCAGGGCGATTCCCCCGTGGTATTGAGGATTACTGCCTCGACCCTCTACCGTGCCTATCTCAACGGGAATTTTCTGGGCCACGGACCCGCCCGCGGGCCTCATGGTTTTTTCCGCATCGATGAACTGGACCTCCGAAAGCTGCTGAGACCGGGATCCAACCTGCTGGCCATTGAAGTCGCCGGTTACAACGTAAACAGCTATTACTTTCCGCAACACCCCTCGTTTCTACAGGCGGAGGTTGTGCAGCAGGGGAAGGTGCTCGTTTCGACGGGATCCGGCAATGGTTTTCGATCGGCAGTCCTTCCGTGCCGCGTTCAGAAGGTTCAACGGTACAGCTTTCAGCGCACATTCTCCGAGGTCTACCGGCTGGAGCCCGGCTGGGACCGCTGGAGATCGGACGCGGGGCAGAGTTTCGGCGGGGCGGATCTCGCTGTTCAGCCCGCGAAGAAGTACCTTCCCCGAGGGGTTGCCTACCCGCGATTCGAAACGCGCTCCCCGGTGCGGCTGGTTTCTTCGGGCGTGGTCGAGCAGGCGCCGCTGCCGGCAAAACCGTGGCGAGACAGGGCTCTGACGGACATCGGTCCTACCCTGGGCGGCTTTGCCGAGCAGGAGCTCGAGTTTGTCCCCTCGATGGATCTTCAAAAGCTCAAGTCAAAACAGTCCGCGGGCACAGGGCGACCGATGGATGTACGGGAAGTGCTTCGGCTCCCCGCCCAGTCGTATGCCATCGTGGATTTCGGGGTGAATCTCACCGGTTTCCCAGGCGCAACCGTTCGCTGCCGTCAGGACATCCGGCTGTACCTCACCTTCGACGAAATCTTGACGTCCGGGGACGTGGATTTCAAACGTCTGAACTGCGTGAACGCCATCGTTTTTGACCTGGTTCCCGGCGAGTACCGCGTCGAATCCCTGGAACCGTACACCATGCGTTATGCGAAGTGGATCGCGCTTGGAGCAGGCTGCGAGATACGGGATGAGTTTCTGCGCGAATTGGCAAATCCAGAAGTTCACGAGGCGCAATTCGTTTCGGCCAATCCTGACCTGAACCGGATTTTCGAGGCGGCGCGTGAAACCTGCCGTCAGAATGCAGTCGACATCTTCATGGACTGCCCATCGCGGGAGCGTGCGGGCTGGCTCAGCGACAGCTTCTTCACGGCCAGGGTCGCGTTTGATCTCAGCGGGCATGCGCAGATTGAGAGGAACTTCCTGGAGAATTTTCTGCTCCCGCAGAAATTCCCGTTTCTGCCCGACGGCATGCTCCCGATGTGCTACCCCGCCGATCACCCGAGCGGAACCTTCATTCCCAACTGGGCGCTCTGGTTCGTGCTCGAACTCGAGGAATATGCGGCGCGTACGGGGGACAGGGACATGGTCGAAGCCTGGAGACCGAAAGTGCTGCGCCTGCTCGAATACTTCAGGCAATTCCAAAACGAAGATGGTTTGCTCGAAAAGCTCCCGTCGTGGGTTTTCGTGGAGTGGTCTGAGGCCAACCGATTCGTCCAGGACGTGAACTACCCTTCCAACATGTTGTATGCAGGCGCGCTGGACGCCGCGGCACGCCTCTTCGGCGCGCCTGCCCTGCACGCCCAGGCCGAAAAGGTGCTCGATTCAGTCCGGAAGCGCTCGTTCGACGGACAGTTCTTCACCGACAACGCGGTCCGCAAGGACGGCAAACTGGAGCCTACTCGCAATCGAACAGAGGTGTGCCAGTATTTCGCGTTTTACTTCGGTGCCGCCTCGCGGGAAACCCACGGCGCACTCTGGAATAGACTGGAACGGGACTTTGGACCAAAGCGGAAGGCTCACCCGGAAATCCACCCGGCGAATGCCTTCATAGGAAACTATCTCCGGCTCGAGTTGCTCTCGAGGTTCGGCGTGAACACCCAGATCCTTCAGGAACTCGAGGGGTATTTTCTGAAGATGGCCGACCTGACGGGCACGCTGTGGGAAAACGACAGCACGGACGCGAGCTGCAACCACGGCTTCGCCTCGCACGTCGCCCACGTCCTCTACCGGGATATCCTTGGAATACGCTCGTTCGATCCCGTAGCGAAACGCGTCCTGCTGCGCTTTTCGCAGCTGCCACTGGCCTGGTGTTCGGGACGGATTCCTGTCGACGAAGGGGCGCTCGAGATCAGGTGGCGGCAGAGCGCCGGCCGGCTCAAGTACCAGGTCCGCATACCGGCCGGCTATTCCGTCCAGGTTGAGCATTCACCGGGATTGGAGGCGCTGCCGGAAACCACGGCCGAGAGCGACCGGTGACCGGCAGAATCCTCGAGCGTCAGTGGCGGGAAGCCGGCGCCAGGCGCTGGGGGGGAGCACCCGACCAAGCCTTGCCCGGGGGCCAATCCGTGCGCTGCGAATTGGCGAACATGCTCACCTCGGATGGCGCCCCTGACGCTTTGGTACCCCTGGTGCGATCAGCCGCCGGCCTCGGGCGAAGGGGTTGCGGTGCGCGGAGGCTTGGCCGCCGGGTTCTCGGGCGGGGCTTCGCGGCCAAAAGCAGTGAGCCCGCCCAGAGCGCCGAGCCCCATTGTTTCGACGGCGGTCGAAGGGACGATGATCATCGAACCCTTCTGACGCAGCCCTTCATAAACCATGTTCATTGCCCGGAGGTGCAGGGCGACAGGGTTGTCCCGGTAGTGAATGGAAGCCCGGGCGAACTTCTCCGCGATCTCGGTCTCCGCGGTGCCCAGGATGATCCGGCTCTGGCGTTCCCGCTCCGCCTGGGCCTGGCGGCTCATGGCGTCTTCGAGGTCCTTGGGGATTATGATGTCGCGTATCTCGACGGCCTGGGTCGTGATGCCCCATGCGCTGGTTTTTTCATCCAGGACCTTCTGGATTTCGTGTCCCAGACGGTCGCGCTCCGAAAGCAGGTTGGCGAGATCGTTCTTCCCGATCGCATTCCGGAGAGCCGTCTGCGCCGAGAGAATCACGGCGCCTTCGAACTGCTCGACCTCGAGCACGGCTTTTTGCGCGTCCCAGACCATCCAGAATGCGATGGCGTCCACATTCACCGGGACCGTGTCGGAGGTAAGGGTCGTTTCGGCGCTGAAATCCGTGACCCGAACCCTCTGGTCGACAAACCGGGCAACTTTGTCGACGACGGGAACGACGACGAAAAGCCCAGGATCGCGCAAAGCACGGAACTTGCCGAAACGGAGTACCACGGCGCGCTCCCATTGATAGGCGATCTGGACCGAAGGCGCTGTCAGGAGCGCGAGGATGACTGTGCCCAGCAGGATTTCGGCATCGGGGCGGAGGCGCAGGTACGCCACCACACAGTCCGCCGCCCCAAAGATCACCACGGCCTCCCAAACCTGCGTGATGCGCAGGATCACGGCCAGAAGGAGGGCCGAGCCCATGAAGAGAAGCACCGCCGTCTGACTGAAAGGGTGGATGCTGAGGTGCAGCACAAGCCCGGCGACGAAGATGGCCACGAGCAACAAGACATTCAGCGGGGCGAAGCGGAAATCGGCACGGAGCGAGGTCGCAAATTCCTCAAACGACTCTCCGGACACGAACTTTGCCACAGACCCGGTCTTTGACGTCGATTTGGATCTCATTGGGATCCCTCCTTTCGCTGCTGCAATCCACCGAGGACCTCGTCGAGCGACAAACCGTAGGACGAGGCGCGGGCAAGCATTTCGGTGAGAATCTGGTCCAGCATCCGCTGGCGTTCGAGACTGTCGACCTCCGGCTTCCGGTGCCCGATGAAGGTTCCGGACCCCTGCTGAGTTTCGAGGAGGCCCTCGATTTCCATCTGCTTGTAGGCGCGGATCACCGTGTTCGGGTTGATGGAAAGATCAACCGCAAGCTGCCGGACCGTCGGGAGTTGCGCACCCGGCTGCAGGTCGCCGCGTGCGATGGCAAATTTAATTTGCTCAATTATTTGCCTGTAAAATGGCACACCGCTCTTGGAGTCGATTCGGAAATCCACGGCGTCACACCCCTCGCTCTGCGCTCCAGTGTAATAGTTATCTATTACACTATTAAACTGTATGTGTCAATCAGATTTTTGTCTGTGGGGAAGTCGGAACATCGCCGGCGGCTCGAGAATGGTCTGGCGATGACGCCGCCCCCCCTTCCGGCGACAACGGCTGAGGGCCGGCCTCGGAAGCCGGATAGAAAGAAAAGGACTGGCAGGATTGTCTCAATCACGACCGCCAACCTTCTGTCAATTCCGGCTGAAGGCCGCGAACACGGCCAGGGGTTCGCGGAGATGCCGCCGAAGCCCGGCGTGCACTCTCGGCCTGACGCGTTCATCCATGCGATGCCCGCCTATATCCCGGCGCTCGCCGCACTCCACAAAACGCCAGAGCCTATGGAGTGCGGTGCCTCGGGCACCGCTGTCGCGGTTTCGCTGGACCCGCAGGCAGCGGCGAAAGGTCGGCGCCCAGGCGCCGACCCCAAAGCGGCGTCAAGCCGCCGCACTCCAAAGTATGGAGTGCGGTGCCTCGGCACCGCTGTCTGGGTTTGGCTGGACCGGCAAGCAGGCGCGCAAGGTCGGCGCCTAGGCGCCGACCGCAAAGCGGCGTCGAGTCGCCGCACTCCAAAGTATGGAGTGCGGTGCCTCGGCACCGCTGTCTGGGTTTGGCTGGACCGGCAAGCAGGCTCGCAAGGTCGGCGCCTAGGCGCCGACCGCAAAGCGGCGTCGAGCCGCCGCACTCCAAAGTATGGAGTGCGGTGCCTCGGCACCGCTGTCGACCGAGCCGCGCCAGGCTGTCACGGGGTGCGACCTGGTCGTGACCGCCGGGCCGATCCTGCGCCGGCCGCATGCCACGATCCAGGCCGGTTGGCTGGATGCGGGCGCATTCGCGTCCCTGGTGGATTTCGATTCGTATTGGACGGGCGCGGCGATGCGGGAAACCGAGAAGTTCTGCACCGACGATGTGCCGCAGTTGGAGCACTACCGGAACCTGGGCTACTTCGCCGATATTCCGCCGATCTACGCCAGCCTGGGTGAGCTGGTGATCGGGGAGAAACCGGGCCGCCAATCGCCGATCGAGCGCACGATGGCCTGCAACCTGGGCCTCGCGCTCGACGACCTGGCGATCGCGCCGATCGTCTACAGGCGAGCGATGGAACGCGGCATCGGGACCTGGCTGCCGCTGTGATCGTGGTGAGAAATCTCGCAGGCCTCTGAGAGCTCAATCTTCCGGCTGCTTTCCCTGGCCGGACAAAGAGCCCACTAAGATGGGTTAGCTCCAGCGCCGGTGCACCGGTCAGCTCACGCAGAAACAGCGCTCGGCGGATACCTTGAAGTCGGGTTCGGGCTCTCTTGCAGGAAAATGCCGTCCAAAAAGCGGAATAAGGCCCGTTTTGAGGTCAATAAACGAGCGAAAACGAAGCGCAGTCTAGACTTGCCCGGGTCCGTCCCCGTCACCGACGGTAGAACGCGGCCGAGAACTCCTGGAGCGACCTTTCCCGCGGCGCACGCCGGCCGAGATGATCGAGCATGGCCTGCTTGTCGGCGGCGCTCCGATCCTGGCCGAGTTTGAACTTGCCCTCCAGGGACTCTATCTCTACTTCGAACCCGACCAGGCCCGCCATCAGTGAGAGTATGTCGTCGTCAGGGAGCCTCGCGAAGTCGTAGGTGGAATCTTCATACCTCTCGAATTTGTCGATTAGCCTGGTAAGCAGACTGCGCAGGGTGGTTCTGTCGGCGATCTCCGACAGCCGGCCGCGGGCATGAACGACGGCGAAGTTCCACGTCGGCACGCCGTTCTTCCCGGCGTACCAGGCCGGCGAAATGTACCCGTGCGGGCCGCGAAAGACGACAACGCCGGTATGGCGCCCGTCAAATGTCCGACTCTGCGGATTCTGGCGCGAGATGTGTCCAAGAATCTTGCCGTAGCGCCCTGCGGTGCGGTCCAGAAGCACCGGGATGTGCGTGACCCGTAGAGTCGGCGCCGACGTGATGAGATCCGCAAACGAATACTCGTCGATGAAGTCGTGAAGGAACGTGCGGTCCTCCACGAGGTGTGCCTTCGGGATATACAAAGAGGAATGGTCCCCCGCCGGTTCCTGGGCCATCAGACCCGAACCGCCGGCGATTAGACCGGCCAGCATTTTTCGCCTGTCGGTTTTCATGATCGTGTGTACCTCGGGTATTCCGTCTTTAGCGTAACCGCGAAGACTCGAGACTCAAAGACTGGACTGTCCGGTAGGCGGCTGCGTGCAGAATGCCCGCCAGCGCCCCCAAGGACGAAGGTCTAGTGCAGAAGATGCTTCTGAATTTTTCCGAGGGCGGTCCGCGGCAGCTTGTCAACGACGATAAAGGATCTGGGGACCTTGAACGAAGCCATGGAATCGCGGCACGCAGCTTCCAGGGCCGCGATATCCGGCGTGTCTCGCGTTACGATGTAGGCGACGGGAACTTCACCGCGCAGCGCATCGGGGACACCGACGACCGCCGCCTCGGCAACCGATTCCTGCTCCTCGAGAAACTCCTCGATCTCGCGCGGATAAATGTTGAAGCCGCCTGAAATGATCAGGTCGCTCCGCCGTCCCTGCAGCGTGTAATAACCGTCTCGCGAACGGACCGCGAGGTCCCCGGTACGGAAGTAGCCGTTGACGAATGCAGCCCGGGTTGCCTCTTCCCGTTTCCAGTACCCGGAGATCACATTCGGGCCGCGCAGGTGGATCTCGCCGGTCTCCCCGTCAGGCACCGGTTTGCCTTCCGAGTCCAGCAGACGGACCGAGACCCCCGGCAGGGGCAGGCCCACCGTTCCGGCGCGGCGTTCGCCCACATACGGATTGCTGATGTTCATGAGCGTTTCGGTCATACCGTAGCGCTCCAGAATCACATGTCCAAAGAGCTCGTGAAAGTCTTCGAGTACCTGTGCCGGCAGAGGGGCGGAACCGGATACGAACAGGCGCATGAAGCTGCCGATCTCACGCGCCTGCTCGGGCGGCGCGTCGAGCAGGCGCACGTATATCGTCGGAACCCCGAAAAACAGCGAAGGCCGGAAGTCGAGAAATTCGGCGACGGCGGACTGGTGATCGAAACGCTCCAGGAGTCGCATCCGGCACCCGCTGATCAGCCAGACATGCAGCCCGTTGCCGAGCCCATGAACGTGGAATAGCGGCAATGGAAGCAGGAATCGTTCAGCCGGCGAAATCTGCCAGCATGTGAGCAGGTTGAGCGCATTGGCGGCAAAGTTGTTGTGGCTGAGGATCGCGCCCTTGGATCTGCCGGTCGTGCCTGAGGTGTAGATGAGCGCAGCCGCGGCGTCACCGTCGAGCGTGAGCGCGGGCCGTTCGCCGCTCAGCAGGGACGCTTCCACGCTCAATTCCTCCGGGCGCCAGATCTGCACCCCGGCGGGACACTGCTCCGCAGCCGTCACCACGGCCCTGGGTTCGGCATCGTTGATAATATGGGCAATCTCGCGCTCTCTATAGAGGATGTTTATCGGGACGAAGACAACTCCCTGTTTTGCACAAGCCAGGAATAGATCAATCATCTCGACGCAATTGGCGAGGCACACTCCAAGGCGGTCGCCGGTGTGCAGCCCCCGATTGATGAGGAGCCGAGCCATGCGGTTGCTTCGGGCATCGATTTCGCCGAACGTGAATTGTCGGCTGCGAAACTCGAGGCCCACGTGGTCGAGCCGGCACTTGAAAGAAAGGTCGAAAAGGTCGGTCAGGTTCATGAGTCTTGAATTCCAACCGTGCTGATCAGGACCAGCAGAGAGAAGCACCCCAATGCAAGGAAGCTGGATTGAAAACTCCCGCTCCAATCAACGAGCCGGCCGATCATCGGCGGAGCGGCGAGAATCATGATTATGCCGAGCATGTTCACAAGCCCCATGGCCGCACCTGCCCTCCCCGGGTAGAGCGCTGCGGCCCGCGTGAACAGGGCAGCATATGGGAATCCGCAGCCCATGCCGATGAATACCACGGCAAGCGCAGTCAAGACTACCGAGTTGCCCGCGAGCGCCAGCAGGAAACAGCCCGCAGCGCTGAGGGAGAGGCTTAGGCGCAGGAGCGAACGCCCGCCCACGCGGCGCACGAGCACTCCGCCCAGCGGACGCATGACGATGCCCAGCATCAGAGCAACCGAGCCCAGCATTCCGGCCCGCGCAGGGTCGAGCTGCAACTCTCGTCGCAGGAATGTCGTGATCCAGGCGCTGACGACGAGCACCAGTCCAAACGATGCCATCTGCACCAGTCCCAGCAGCCAAAGCTGAGGATTGGCGATCATGCCGCGCAAGCTGCCCGGCGGATGGTGCGGCCCGCTGGATGCCGGAGCCGCGGCCACCCATAGAATCCAAGCCGCCGTAGCAACTGTCGCCGTAACGAGAAAGCCGGCTTGCCAGCCGAAAGCCGCCGCGAAACGGGGGACGGCAAGGATGACAAATCCCGACCCCAGCAGGATCGAGCCGCCGTAGTAGCCCTGCGCCAGGTGCGACCGGTTGCCCGGGTACGAAGCCGAAATGTAGCGCGCACCGGCGACGAAGCAGGTTCCCGTTCCCAGCCCGACAAAGATCTTGCAGGACAGCAACTGCCAGTAGCCGGAGGCGAAGGCAATGGCGAAGTTCCCAAGACATACCTGGGCCAGGGCGATGGTTACGACCCGCCTGGCGCTCAGCCGGTCGGCCAGCTGGCCTCCCGGGATCTGCATCGCGGCGTGCGTCAGGAAGATGCCGGTTGTAAGAAAACCGGCCCGTGCCAGGCTGAAACCGAAAGCCTGCGTGAGGGCGGGAACCAGCGGCGCGTGATTCGTGTAGTTTGCCGAAAAGGCAAAACCTGCGACGCACGCGCAGACCAGTTCGAGTTTGAACACGCTCTCTGCTGGCTTGGCCCCAGGGAGCACAGGATTGTCGCGCATCTCGGCATTGTATGCGAAACGAGGCACTATTGTTTCCATTCGACAATGGCGCCTTCATACGGCCCCAGGCTCATTTTCCATCCCCGTCCTTCCGGCGCTAACGGCTGAGGGCCCGCCTCGGTAACCCGAAGGAGGGAACGGACTGGCAGGATCGTCTCAATCACGACCGACAACCTCTGGGCGCTGTGATTGGCCAGCACGGCATATCCCCGGTTCTCACCTTTGATAGCGCCCACCTCCACGGAAGGATGATTGGTTCTGAACAAAGGCCGCACCCCGGCCCAATCCAGCAAGGCCTGATAGATCCTGTGGGATGGCTCATCGCGCTCAAAGGCCGCCGGCACACCTGATAAGTAAAGTTCCAGCGGGTAAGCGCAAAGCAGGGTTTTTCCCCTTCCCCGGTTGAAGGCCACCAGCGCCGGCCGGTCGTCCTGGTCGGTAGCGATGACTCTCCCTCCCCGAACCTCCAGTATGGCCCCCCACTGCTGGAAGTCTCTTGACGAGGCCTCATATCTGAGCGTGTCACCCGGCTTCAACTCTCCCAGCGCCGATACCACTTTCAGCGTCACGCCAGTCACGGCAACGTGGTCGACGAGCCGCGCCCCAAAGAGCTCTTCCATCTCCGGGATCGCTGCGTCCGCACTCACCGACGCGTAGGCAATCCCCCCGCGATCGACGTATTGGCGGAGACGGTCCCAGAAGCTGGTATGAACGTGCTGGAGGTTGCTTTCGGTCCCGGTCAGGGGAGACGGCAGAAGGATGGCGGGGCGGCTCTGTCCAATCGCCGCCCTCTCGGGGGAAGTCAGCTCTGAAACCGGCGCGGCGCGAGAGCAGGAACGCAGAAAGCCAGCTCCCCACCAGCACCTCGTTCTTATCAGAGACGCCGGACGGGCTTTGGCCTGCGACGGCTCCTCCATCCTGGGTGGAGACATAGGGAATGATACTCGGGCCCTGCAGCCCAAACCCGGAGAAGTCCCCGTGTGGCTTGGACCACTCCGCCGGCACAATGACGCCGGCCTCAGGGGGAGCAGGTTCCATTCCGGCCAGGTCCAGGCGGTCGAGCAGCCGGGCAAACGATTTGAAAACCCTGGCGCGAGGACGATCCTGGCGATCCCAGGTGGTCAAGCCGAACTGGGTTTCATGAGGGGCGCGCAGATAAGGCACCCTTTTGAACAGGTCTGGCGCAGCATCGGTGAAACACCACAAGAGAAAACCATTGGACCCGGCAGCCAAGCCGGAAAAAAGACTGACGCGGTCGAAATCGGCGATGCGCTCGGGATCGTACTGCGCCGATGAGGCGCCCAATTCCTGGACCATCGCAGGCCGGCCCGCGCCGGCCGAGAGCAGCGTCTGGAAAGCCGACCCATAGGTGCCGCGTTCGGAGAGCATCGGGTCCGGGAAGAGCGTTCGGGCGTAGATCGAGTAGGGGTGCACGCTGAAGAAATCGACCTCGTCCTTTATATTGTCGGGCCTGAAGGGACCATGGTTGAGATCTTCCTGGCTGGTTCCGACGACCAGGGGGTGCCGGCCGTCAAAACGGCGCAGAGCTCCTGCGATCAAGCGGGTCCAGTTGATGGCCATGGCATCTGTCGTCGAGCCGCCGGTAATCCAGTAGGGTGGTTCGTCGGTCAGGTCCCACGCCAGGATGGCACTCTCGTCGCGGTAACGCCGGCCCAGCTCGGCGGCGTGGTTGGTCTGGAGCCGCAACATCTCCGGATCCGCATGAGGATGGCGGCCGTGCCGCCAGGGAACATCCCAAAAGGCCTCCCCGACTTCACCCCCAACGAAGAGAGTAGGGTGGAGATAGATCTGGAAACGGTGCGCCAGACTGATGAGATAGTCGAGTTGCTGAAACGCCTCTGGATTGAAATCGCCGGGCCGCGGCTCAAACCAGGCCCAGAACAGGTCGAATCGAACCGTATTGAATCCCAGCTCACGCATCTTGGCGAAGTCCGCCTCGATCTCCCTGGGTTTCCAGTCCGTGGGCCAACCCAACCCTGTCCCGGCCGGGACCCAGTGCGCCCCCGCCGGCAGGAAACGGCGCCCGTTGCGTGAGAAGTACGGGCCCTCCAGCCTGGCCATGGGAAGCCTCGCCCCCCTCTCGGCGGAGACGCCCTCCTGGATACGGGGCGCATGTGCGTGACTTGCCGCGGTCGCCTTGGGCGCCCTGTTTTCCGCAAAGGAAGACCCCGCCCGTTGACTTGTGGCCAGCCACGCGCAACCAACAAGGAAAATGGCGGCTGTGAAGCGTTGGGTCCTGCCGGGGTGATGGCGGCGGGATGAACTTTCAACCACCAGCCGAATCCGTCTGCGCTTTCGGGTCACCGGTCCGGCCGGCATAGGCAACTCCTCGATGGGCGCAACAAAAGTCGGCCGGGACAGCAGGCTTCGGATCGCTGCGATGGTTGGTGGATGCTACAACGATCGCATTCCGGGCAGTAAGCGAATTGTGCGCCTTGATGATGGCTTCACTCCTGCAGCAGGACCCTGCGCTGGCGCTCACCGGCTAGGGTCAGCGGGAGGATCGGCAGAAATCGCTCGAAGCCGGATTCGGTCCAATATGGAAAAACTGCAGGCACTGCTGCAGGGAATAGAATCCCCGGGCGCCGGACGAGATTCCGCAGCCCGAACGGCGCCGTGTCCTCCAGTCGTCATAAGTAGTTCGCAGGCCTTGAACTGCCGATCACCGCGGCGATCGCTTCGGCCACCTGTTCGACGTCGACAGGCTTGGTCAGGTGGGCCGCGAACCCGGCAGCACGGCTGGCCGTAACGTCCTGCTCCTGGCCGTAGCCGCTGAGCGCAATCCCCGGCAACATCAGGCCGCGTGACCGCAGCCCGCGCATGAGTTCGAGCCCGCTGCCGTCCGGCAGTCCCAGATCGCTGATCAGCAGGTCCAATCTGCTTTCGGTCCGCTCGGTCGCGATCGTCAGTGCCGCGGCCACGTCGGCCGCACTCGACACTTCATGTCCCAGGCTCTCCAGCACCATCCTCATCATTTCCGCGGTATCGCCATGATCCTCGACCAGCAGGATCCTCAGTTTAGAACAGTGGACTTGAGTTGCCGCGACGGCTTCGAGCCGCTGAAGCGGCGAATCGCCGGCGATGGTCGGCAGCCTTACTGTAAATGTGGATCCCTTGCCGGTGCCTTCGCTGATGGCTGCGATGCTGCCGCCGTGCAGGTCCACCATCGCTTTGCTGATCGCAAGACCTAATCCCAATCCGCCGAATTGCCGTTTCCGACCGTGGCTGCCCTGCTCGAACGGCCTGAACAACTGCGGTAGTGCCTCGGAAGAGATACCGGTTCCGCTGTCATTCACCTCCGCGATGACCTGGCGGCCGTGCTCGTCCCTCCGGCAGCGAATCCCCACGCAGCCGCCCATGGGCGTAAATTTGACGGCGTTCTTGACCAGGTTCCAGAATACCTGCTGAAGGCGTGCCGGATCGGCTTCGATGAGGTAGGGCGCGTCAGGTCCCATGTCGATGCCAAAGTGGAGCTTGCGGGCTTCTATATCGGGCATGCACACTTCTACAGCTCGCTGGATGACCTGGCACAATTCCACGGGTCGTTTGTGCAGTTCCACCATGCCGCGCGCGATGCGCGTCACGTCCAGGAGGTCGTCTATGAGACGCGCCTCCAATTCGATGTTGCGGCGTATCAAATCCAACTTGTCGTCAAGACCCGCGGCCAGATGGGGATCGCGCTGGAGCATCGAAACCGTGGTCAACACCGGCGTCAGCGGGGTGCGTAGCTCGTGCGAGAGCACCGCCAGGAATTCGTCCTTGGCTTTGCCGGCGCGTTCGGCCTCGGATTTGGCTGCCTCGGCGCTGACCTTGGCTGCAGCGAGAGCGTCTTCCGCCGCCCGCTTTTCGCTGATATCCGTATTAGTGCCGAACCAGCGCACGACGCGCCCCCCCGAATCCTTCAGGGGCATGACGCGAGTCAGGAACCAGCGGTACCGGCCATCGGCGCCCCGCAGGGGGAACTCCATATCGAGAGGCTCGCCCGAGGCGATGGACGCCTGCCAGCGCCCCTGAACAGCCGGCAGCATCTTCGGATCATGCAGGTTCTGCCAGCCCCAGCCCTCGACCTGTTCCGGGCTCGTGCCCGTGTAGTCGTACCAGCGCCGGTTGTACCAAAAAATGAAGCCGTCGGCGCGTGCTATCCACGCAAGCTGTGGGATCGCGTCGGCCATTGTCCGGAACTGTTCCTCGCTTTCCCGCAGGGCTTTCTCATGCCGCCTCTTCTCCGACGAGTCTCGGAAGACCAGCACCACGCCATGAATGTAGCCGTCGGCCTCCTTGACCGCCGCGGCGCTGTCATCGATGGGAATCTCGCTGCCGTCCCGCGCTATGAGAAGGATGTTGTCGGCCAGGCCGACGGTTTTGCCCAGGCGCAGGACAGTGTCGGCTGGATTCTCAACCGCCCGCCGGCTGTCGTCGTGCACGATCCGGAACACGGACTGCAGCGGCTCGCCCGATGCATCCTCATGCTTCCAACCGGTCAGGCGCTCGGCCTCACCATTTAAGAACGTGATGCGTCCCTGAAGATCGGTAACAATCACGGCGTCGCCGATGCTCGCCAGCGTCACAGCCAGCAACTCCTTCTGCCGGTTCACAACTGCCGAGGCCTCGTTGAGACGGATACCCCCGCGCCAGACCAGGGTGGTGAAGGCGACGATGATTAACAGCATCACGAGCGCCGTCCCCAGCGCTGAGTCAAACAGGCCTCGGTGCTCACCAAGCACTCGCAGCCAGCCGATCAGAAGCGGCAAGAGAAGCGAAGGCAGCAACAGTCGGCGGACCAACATCCCCCCGGGCCCCGTGGAGATCAAGAGCGCCATCATGCCTTCTCGCGGACGGGCGCACAGAAGGCCCACACTCAGGGTCAATAACGACAATGCCGTCGGCCACGCGATACCCGTCAAGCGGGCCACACCATACAGCTCCCGCGCGCCGTAAACATAGCCGACGGTCGGCAGAAGCGCCACCAGGCCCGTGATCAATGCCAGGGGCTGCCACAAGCAGCGCCCGCCCCCGCGCCGGCTCAACATCAACAACGCGGCTCCAATCAAGGCGAGGGTCGAGGAACCCAGCGGTCCCATGCGGTTCGGACTCACGGTCGCGGCAGCGCCCGGCGCCTCGTGGGCCAACAACTGGTCGAGGTGCAAATCCAAGCCGGTCAGGTGTTCGGCCAGTGTCAATACCCCGAGAAGCAGGACAATGATGGCACAGATGCGACCTGCCCATCGCCGTGCCCGCTTCATGGATGGCGGCATCAGCAGCATGAGCCCGGCGCCGGAAAGGAAAAGCGCTACCGCCATGTTGGTCTTCATCACGATGTAGCCCGCCAACAGGGCGTCGATTCCAAAAAACCATCCGGCGGAAATCGTTGCGCCGACGACGATCGCTATCAACGAGCCAAGCCAGGCCAGCACCACGAGTGCTCGAGTAACGGACCGAGAGGTGCTTGCAGTGTGCCTATGGCTCATCAGGCATCCTCCGGGGACATTGCGGTGAGGTTGGAACACCGTAAGCATACTCACATGGTTCGAATGCAATCAAGTCTGTGTTTCCTTCCAGGCCGGGGATATCCCGCGTCGCCCTGCCCGACATTATCGGGATCTCGGGCAAGTGCATCGGCTCCACAGGCAGTAGACATCACGCCAAATATGTTCTACAATGTAGATGAAATAAGGGTCTCTATGGCAAAGGGCGAGTACCTTGGCGAATTCGAGCACATAGTCCTGCTGGCAGTGTTGCATCTCGGGAGCAATGCATACGGCGTGACGATCTGGGAGGAAATCGAGAAGCGCACCGAACGAACCGTGATGATCGGTGCTGTCTATGCCACACTCGATCGGCTGGAGACCAAGCGCTACGTTTCCTCGAGGCGCGGCGATCCCACACCCGAAAGGGGTGGGCGCGCCAAGCGTTTCTTCAAGATCACGGCGCGAGGAGCGAAGGCGCTCGAGCAGTCACGCAGGATCCTGGCCCGGATGTGGGCGGGGCTGGATCCCGTTTTGGGGGAACCATGAAAGAGGCTCCCGATGGGCGGTGCCGGACGCGCCGGCGTTTTACGAAGCCGCCGAAGAGCGCGGAATGGTTGCTCCTCTCTATGCTTCCGGATGACGTCGGTGAGGCCGTCAACGGCGATCTCGCGGAGATCTTTGAAACCGTGATTCTCCCCAGTTCGGGCAGGTTCGGGGCCAGGCTCTGGTATTGGCGGCAGGTTTTCTGCTCCCTGCGCCTGATCTTGAGGTTTCGCAGGAGCCCTCAATCCGCTCTCGAGTCCTGGAAAGGACAAATCAAATTGGAAAATCCCCGCAACCACACTGTGACCTATCACCAGGGGATCCGAATTGACAAGATTCCAATACAGGGTGCGATGGGACTGCTTTTCGTCTTTGCCACGCTGTTCATTTTCGGCGTCGGCATTCCCGCCGTGCGCGGATTGGCCGTCATCGCCGCGGTTTTCGGCATCCCTGGAGCCGGACTTCTTTATTACTGGCACCAGAGGCATGCCCCGAAGATCCGGTGCTTGAACCTGCACGGACCCGCAGTGGCTGGGGCCTTACGACGGCTGGGTCGCTATCAGAAGAAATGAGACAAGAAGCAGGACCGCCACGATGTAAAGTAATGGGGCCGATGGTGCCCACGTTCGATCGAAGCCGTGACGTGATTTTCGCGCGAGCTGTCGCAGCTTCCTGCGATCGGCTTGGACAGGGCTGCGTAGCGAGCGTCCTCTGGAGCCATGCCGCCAGCACGGTATTCGTCCACGAGGTGCTCCAGGTGACCGCGGAGTTCCTCGTCGAGCTCCTGCTCCACCTGACTGCCTCGGAACAGCGAACGAAGACGCAGACGAAGCTTCCTGGCCCAGCGCATAGGCACCATCCTCACACCGGCCGAATGACCAGCGAGATCGCTGTCGACAGGCGTTCCCACTGTGCCGTCTCGGCCCTCAGTGCCTTGCGGCCCGCCGTGGTGAGCTTGTAGTACTTCGCCCGGCGGTTGTTCCCGCTTGCCGCCCATTCGGCCTCGATCCAACCCTGCTGCTCCAGCTTGTGCAGCGCAGGATAGAGCGAGCCCTGCCCCACGCGCAGCTCGTCGTTCGACATCTGCCGGATTCTCTGGGCAACCGCCCAGCCATGCATGGGCTCGAGCGCTATTACCCGCAGGATCAGAAGGTCGAGCGTGCCCTGAACCAGATCGGTTGGTTTGCTCATGCCACCCCCCTCAGTTACCGACAGGAGCATGGCAAGTCTCTTGTCGGTAATCAAGGGGAGACACCGGCCCCCCGACCGTTACTCACCCGCCAGGGTTTAGTATCATTTTCGTGGGACGTGACAATTCTCTGAAGGAGGGCTATGGGTAAGGGCCAATTCCGCTTCGCTTACTTTACGGCAGAATACGAAAGAACCGTCTCCTTTTACCGCGATGGCCTTGAGTTTGCCATCGTGGATTCCTGGGATCGTGGCCCGGACGATCGCGGTACCCTCTTCGGTGCTGGGTCTGGGATCATTGAGGTTATGGTGCGCCCAAGAGGCGGGGTCTCAGACCATCTCTGGGATGACAGGCCTCCTCAGGGGGCTTTTATGGTGATCGAAGTGACGGACGTCCAGCAGACGTACCGCAAAGTTGTGGAAAGGAGATTACCTCTACGGCAGGAGCTGACGGTTCAGCCATGGGGGCATCGCAGTTTCTGTCTCACGGAGCCTAACGGCCTCACGGTCTACCTGTTCAGCGAGATTACAGAGCTTGACCTCGATTAGTCACGAATCATCAGTGCCGTCGGCGTTTATCGGCGCTCGTCCGCGTCCCAAAGCCCGCTTTGCTCGATTCTTCCTGAATTATCCAGGTTGTTTCTTAAACCGCCGCCGGCGTGATCGCGCCCCATCGGGTCACAGTATGGTTGGCATGATGTCCTGCACGTCGGTGTCCAGGGGAACCCGAGGGCCCTATTTGATCCCATCCGAAAAGCACTGGACTCCGTGGAACCAGGCGTGCAGATCGGAACACCTCGCCTGGTTTCGGACCTGATAGCTTCCTCTCTCTCCCAGGAGACAGTCCATGGCCAGCCTTCTCGGCGTCTTCGGATTGGCCGGATTACTCGTCACGGCAGTCGGGCTGTTCGGGGTGATGTCTTTCCTAGCCGGCCGACGCACGCGAGAATTCGCGATCCGCATGGCATTGGGCGCGCGTCCGGCAGATATTATTCTATCGGTGTGTGTTCAGGGGGTGGGCTTGGTGCTGATCGGATTGAGCATGTCGTTGCCCTGCAGTTACGGTCTCACGCGCTACATCGCGAGCCGATTACATGGAACGAATTCGTTCGATATGGCCACCTATGCAGCCGTTTCCTTGGTATGTCTTTTGGTTGCATCGCTCGCCGTGCTCATACCAGCTCGCAGAGCGATAGCCAACTCCACAGATGCGCTCCGATGCGAATAGAGCAGGGGTAATCTCAAAGCCACGCATTTCTCAACACTATCCACTGCCTACGCGGGTGTCTGAAATGCGACTATTTCGTTTGCCTGACGCAGTACTCGTCGAACGCCGCGATCAGGGACTGGGCGATTTCGTGGGCTTCCCGGTTTTCAATCTGGTAGCGCTGGAGCATGAAAACCGGTTTGCCGTCACGGAAGATTGCCACCGACGGCGATGACGGGGAATACTCCTTCAGGTAGCTGCGAACGCGGGCTGTGGCTTCAATATCGCCACCGGCAAAGACCGTGGCCACCTTGTCGGGCAGCACTGAATGTTCTAAGGCCCTTGCGATGCCTGGACGAGCGCGGCCGGCCGCACAGCCGCACATGGAATTAATCACCATCATCACCGTGCCGTTTCCCGGTTTCAAGATCTCATCCACCGCTTCCGGCGTCTGCGTCTCGATCACCCCCAGCCGGGTCAACTCCTCGCGCATGGGGCCGATAAACTCTTCTGGATATCTCACAACTTCCTCCTTACCAAGCCTCTTGAGTGGTGTTACGCGTTTGCCTCCATCGTAGTCTTCCCACATGTTAAAAAGTATGCCATACACGTTCAGGGATGCCGGCTGGGTGGTGGTGATGGCGGTAGACGAGGAGGCCTGGACCTTGCGGATGGCGCCGCCCGCATTTGAGAGAAGCGTCGCGGTGGTGGGCCCCAGCGAATAGAGGCAGTATGCTAAATCCATGCTAAATCTCAATCTTGATGTCGTCATCTTCGACCACAACCTTGTAATTGTGCACACCTTGAGGAGCGGGTGGGCTCGAAGACGTTCCCTGTTTCGAGGTCGTATTGTGCTCCATGCCATGGACAGGTGACCGTCATTTCCTGGACCTCGCCTTCGGATAACGGGCCGCCTCGATGAGTGCAAGTATCACCGATGGCATAGTAGGTCCCCTCGACATTGAATACGGCAATCCTCTGGCCCGAAACTTCGACGGCGAGCGCTTTACCTGGACCCAGGTCATTCCTGGCTGCAACCCGGATCAGTTGTCCCATGCGTTGCCTCGGTGGTGTGGTGGCTGAGGGTGGCTACTTCTTCCAGTAATCGTAATTCATCTGAATGAACGACTTCCATTTCTCTGGAACTTCTTCTTCCGGGAAGATGGCAGCAACCGGGCATGCAGGCTCGCAAGCGCCGCAGTCAATGCACTCGTCAGGGTTGATGAAAAGCTGTGTTGCCTCAGCGAACCCCACATCGTCCTTCGTGGGATGGATGCAGTCCACCGGGCAAACATCCACACACGCGGTGTCTTTGATGTTGATGCAAGGTTCAGCAATAATGTACGTCATCACCCCCCCACGGGCGGTTCCAAGCGAAGGTTGCGAACAGGCGCCGCCCCATCGGCCTGACCGCGCTCGAAGGTGTGCTCAGTCGGCAGATCCATTGGAAGGTTTGGCGGTTATTGGCCAGGGTAATGACATGCATCCCGAGCTTCTATAACGACCATAACGACGGGACGAGTACTTGCTCGGTGAGAGGTTCGTATGGTTCGGGCATAGGAAGATCCAGAACCAGCACGCGCTGGCCTTCGCTCAGACCCTGCAAACGGACCTCGCGTTTGTCCTTGAAACGGACCGCGTCACGATACGTGTAGGCTGAGTCGCTCAGTTGCACGAATGTGACCTCTTCAACCGGACCAACCGCGAGCCGCCGCTGCAGGCGCTCGGGGATGTTCCGCAAGATGAGCCTTGCGCCCGGCGGGATGCAAACCGCCCGAATCGATTCTGTTTTGGGCCTCAGCCTGAAAAACGACCAGAGCCCGTTTGACAGCGCTTCAGGCGGAACTGCGCTCCTCTGCAAATCCGATGGGGAAGCGAAACCCATCGTCCCGGTGCGAAACCTGTGGGCGACCAATTCCTCTCCCGTGACTGCCAGCCGGTTTGGAATTGACATCAGAGAATAGTCACACATCTTTCCTCCCGTTGAGCCAGGGTTTCCGCTCCTGGATCAAACCTTAGCGTAAGCCAGTATACGATACATTGTCAATAGATATATTTACAAACGATAAAAGTTGACTATATTTTCAAGAATCCGCTAAAATGGGGATCAAATGGAAGGGCTGACTGCAACTAAGGTTAACGAACACTCCACCAGGACCGAAATCCTGCACTTATTGAAGGCGCACGGCCATTTGGAAGCAAAGGCGATTGCCGAGTTCTGCGGTTTTACAACGATGGCCGTCCGCCGGCACCTTCTGAGACTCTGCGCCGACCGTGTCATTCAAACGAGAACCGAGCGCCGACCCAAGGGCCGCCCAACCACGCTTTATTCGCTCACCGACCTGGGGGATGCCCAGTTCCCGAGAGACTACGCGGCGCTGGCCACAGAGCTACTCTCAAGCCTGGAACTCCTTGACGGCAAGTCCAAAATCGAGGCGGTTTTCCGGAGGCGCCGCTCCAACCTGATTGCCCGGTACGGTCATCGCGTACGAGGAGAGGATCTCGAAAAGCGGGTGCGGGAGATGGCGGCGGTGCTGACTGACTGCGGATACATGGCAGAAGTGGAGGTAGCGGGCTCGGGCCGTTTCTTGCTGATCGAACATAACTGCGCGATTCGCGAAGTCGCCGAATGCTATCCCGTCGCCTGCCACGAAGAGCTTTGCCTAATCGGCGAACTCTGCGGCGGAAGTGTCGCGCGCGCCTCTCACGTTCTCGCCGGAGACCGGCACTGCTCCTACTTGGTCGAGGAGGGCGGCGGGTCAAAGAGGCCCGAAGAGAGCCCAGCCCGCAGCGAGAGCCCGGTTCGCCGCCGATAGGAATCGCTCGGGTCACGGCGCGATACACCAACGCCGCGGATTTACAATAGCCGCTTAAGAGTCATTATCGAGTGACGGCCGCGGCCGTGTCGACAGACGCAGCTGCGCCGGCAAAGCATAGGTCCGAGAGCGCCCTGCCTGACCGGTGTCGGACGTCTGACGTTGGTCGTCGCGCGCGGCGGATCCGTCCTATTCGGACGGTTCAAGATACCGCCGCGAAACCCGCACGTGATGCGTCTGGGTTCCTGGTCCTTCCGACGTAGACGACCTCATTCTCGAGGCACAGGAAATAGACCGCCGAGGAGTGGGTGCGGAATCACCAATGAAACCAGCCTTTTAGTGATCGGTTGACCTCGACGCGCCGGCGGTGGATAATCTCTTGGGCCGCTTGGATCCCTTTCGGACCGAGACGGCTTTCATCGAGACTCTGCTCTTCAGCGGCATCTTACTCCAAGGAGAAGATAGCCCATGACCGCATTTTGCAAACCTACCGCGACGAAAGTCACGATTCAATACCTGCAGTCCAAGAAGGAGCGTGGCGAGCCGATCACCATGCTCACTGCGTACGATTATCCGACCGCTCTTGCGTTGGACCGCGCCGGGGTCGATGCGATCCTCGTGGGCGACTCGCTCGGAATGGTCGTACTTGGATATGAGACAACCCTTCCGGTGACCATGGAAGACATGCTGCACCACTGCAAGGCCGTCGCCCGCGGCGCCGTGAGAGCCCACCTCGTCGGCGACATGCCTTTCATGTCGTACCAGTGCTCCGCTTCCGACGCGGTCCGCAACGCCGGCCGTTTTCTTCAGGAGGCGGGGATGGATGCTGTCAAGCTGGAAGGAGGCCGAGAGCGCGCCGCCGCTATTGAGGCCATCTTCTCTGCCGGGATTCCGGTCATGGGGCACCTCGGTCTCACACCCCAGAGCGTTCGCCGGCTCGGAGGCTGGAAGACTCAGGCCCGATCGACCAGTGCGGCCCTTCGCCTCGTGGAGGACGCGGACATCCTGCAGAAGCGCAGGCTGCTACGCGCTGGTGCTCGAGGCCGTTCCCGACCGTGTCGCCCAGCTCGTCCGCGACCGCGTCGATATCCCGGTGATCGGGATCGGGGCGGGTGGGCGCCTGCGATGGACAGGTGCTGGTTACCCACGACCTCCTGGGACTGTTTGACCGTTTCACGCCGCGATTTGTCCGGAAGTACGAAGACCTGCACTCCCGGATGACTGAAGCGTTCAAAGGCTACATAGGAGACGTCGCGGCCCGCCGCTTTCCCGCTCCGGAGCATTCGCCCACCATCGAAGATCATGATTTCTCGGCATTGCTCAAACAACTGCGGACGTCGAAAGGAAGACTTCGGCGCGTGAGGTAACGATGGCGAACCTCGAACCAAGCGGCAGGGTCCGATGCGCGTGAATATCTGTGGTACCGGGGCGATGGCTTGCCTGTTCGGGGCGCGGCTCGCGCCTGTCGCCAGCGTGACGCTGGTAGGGACCTGGGCGGACGCGATCGACACGATCCGGGCGCGGGGCGTTCGAATGGCTGGGGCTGCCACAGCTCCCTTGCGCGTGAACGCGGCGCGGCTCGGGGAGCCGGTCGAGCCCGCGGAGCTTGTCCTCGTCCTCGTCAAAACCTGGCAGAACCAGGGAGTCGCCGCTCATCTGGATCGGCTGCTCTCTCCGGAAGGTGTTGCGCTGACTCTACAGAACGGCCTGGGCAATCGTGAGGCTCTGGGGCCGGCGGCGCACGCGGGGACTACTGCCGCCGGAGCCGCGCTCGTCGGTCCGGGATACATCCGGCCTGGAGGTGACGGCCCGACACATGCCGCCGCTCCTGAATGGACTATCGATCTGCTTCGGCGCGCCGGTCTCGACGCGCACCGCTGCGACGACAAAGACGTCGAAGGGCTCATCTGGGGAAAGCTCGTGGCAAACTGCGGAATTAATGCACTGACCGCCCTGCTTCGGGTTCCCAACGGCGAATTGCTTTCCCGCCCCGATGCCGACGCACTCATGGGGCGGGCTGCCGCTGAGTGTGCGGCTGTGGCGCGCGCGCAGGGGATTGCGCTGCCCTTTGACGATCCCGCCCGGCACGCGCGCGAGGTCGCGAGGCGAACCGCAGGGAACCTGTCCTCCATGCTGCAGGATGTTCTCCGGGGAGCGCCCACCGAATGCGACGCGATCAACGGAGCCGTGGTCCGGGAAGGCCAGAGGTTGAAGATCCCGACCCCCGTAAATGAGACTTTGTGGCGGCTTGTCCGGGCCGCTGTCGTGCTCTCCGGAGCGTAACCGACCCATCCATGAAAGTGACGTCTGAACTGAACGAGTTGCGGAATCTGCGCAAGTCTCTCGTAGGAACTTTCGGGCTGGTTCCTACGATGGGCGCCCTGCACCGCGGTCACCTTTCGCTGGTCGCTCGCGCGAGAGCCGAGTGCGATCATGCGGGGATCAGCATCTTCGTCAACCCGGCCCAGTTCGGTCCCGGCGAAGATCTGGCGGCTTACCCGCGAAACCTCGAACGAGATCTCGAACTGCTCGAGCAGGCGGGGGCGGACCTTGTCTGGACGCCGTCGCCGGAGACGGTCTACCCGCCCGGATTCCAGACCTCGGTGGCTGTCGAACAGCTTTCAATTCCGCTGGAGGGGACGTGCAGGCCCGGGCACTTCCGAGGAGTCGCTACCGTGGTGGCAAAGCTGCTCAACGTGTTTGGGCCCGATCGGGCCTATCTCGGCCAGAAAGATGGGCAGCAGGTGATCGTGATCCGGCGCATGGTAGCAGACCTGAGTTTTCCCGTCGAAATCGTCGTTTGTCCGACGGTCCGGGAGCCGGATGGACTTGCGATGAGCAGCCGCAATGCGTACCTCGCGCCTCCAGAACGGCGGGCCGCAACCGTCCTGTATCGTGCCTTGAGCGCAGCGCGCACAAGGTATGAAGCAGGCGAGCGCGACGCGGAGATACTCCGCACGGCGATGCGCACGCTGATTGCCACTGAACCGCTCGTTCACGAGGACTATGTCTCGGCAGCGGACCCGGAGACTCTGGTCGAACTCAGCCAGGTTCAGGATCGCGCGCTATTGTCTCTCGCGGTGACAATCGGGAGGACGAGGCTGATAGACAACCTGCTGCTGTGAATGCCCGCGGGCTATGGCTGTCGCGCGCCGTTTTCGGCACTCGGAGGCGTATGCTGCTCGCAATCGATATCGGAAACACGAACATAACTCTGGGACTGTACGACGGTAACACGCTGGGTCCGCGCTGGCGGCTGGCGACAGACCATGAGCGCATGCCTGACGAATACGGGATCACGATCACCCACCTCTTCCGGCACCAGGGAAGGAACCCGGCAGACGTGGACGGTGCGGTGATAGCCTCCGTCGTGCCGCCACTGACCGGAACATTCGAGCAGGTCTGCCACGACTACTTCGGGCGCGCTCCGCTCATACTGGATGCCGGCGTCAAAACCGGAGTCCGGCTCAAGTACGAAGACCCCAGGCAGGTTGGTGCCGACCGCGTGGCCGATGCTGCAGCCGTCCGCGCCCTGTATGGAGTACCCGCGTGCATCGTGGACTTCGGCACGGCGACTACATTCGACGCGATCTCCGCGGAAGGGGATTACCTCGGCGGCGCTATCGCGCCTGGGATCGGGATCGCGGCGGATGCACTGTTCCAGAGGGCCGCGAAGCTGCCTCGAGTCGACCTGCAGCGGCCTCCATCGGTGATCGGGAGGAACACCGTCCACTCGCTCCAGTCGGGTCTTCTCTTCGGTTATGTGGGACTTGTTGAGGGCATGGTCGCCCGCTTCCGCACCGAGCTCGGGCCGACGATGAAGGTCGTCGCCACGGGTGGCCTGGCGGAGATCATCGCCCGCGAAACCACGATCTTCCGCATCGTCGCACCCTGGCTCACCCTCGACGGCTTGAGAATTATTTACGAGCTGAACCGCCCGTAGTTGTTCCGCACTGCTCCGCGACCAGCGTTTTGCACCAGATCGCGAGCCTCGCCGCTGGCTATCAAGGCGTTAGTATCTGTTCATTTTACAGGAGGCGCAGTCGGTCATTCTGCGTTCTTGTGAGGTGACGGCTGTTTATTAGCCAGTGGTCTTCGTCTTGGGAGAGTTGCGCCGACGAGGAGCGGCGCCGGCCCGGACGCGATCCGCGGCGCACCCAGAAGAGAATACAGGAGGTTTCCAAGGAGTCCCCCCACTATGTCAACCTCTCGTTTTGATCCGAAACGTGTTTGGCGGCAACCGACCGGCCAGAATCAAGCCGGAATTCTGAACGAATGCTGCGCAAACAGAGCGCCGGCGCTGATCCTCTCCCTGGAGAATGTCAAGACGTACTATCACGCACAGCTGGCCTCAGATGTCCGAGGACTCGGTCACACTCCAGCTAAGGCATTTGCTTCCGGAATATCCGACGATGGGGTCATCGTGCTGGGTGTCCTTCACCTACCGAGGCGATTCCGGTGCCCTTTTCGCCACGGTCGCCGGGTATCGCCCAGAACAATCGCCCGCGCCGGAGTTGGAGCTGAAACTCTGCTCCAGCATCGTAAGTGCCGAAGCCCGCATGGCCTACCGCGTGAAGGTCTCGCCGGATAGTCCTCTGACCGTTCGTGTTACCACCAGCGACGGGCGCACCTGGGATGCTAGAGCAGTGGACATGAGCGTTACGGGCATGTTGATCAAATTCGGCACCGAAGGAGACACAGCCCCCATACTCCGGATCGGCACTACGATCGGCATCGCGCTCAGCCTGCACCCGAACGTGGTGTCACTCAAAGCGGAAGTGAGACGTCGAGTCGGCAGCTCCTACGGAGTCTTCTTCCATGATATCGCCGACGAAAAAGGGCTTCCGCCTCCCCCGGCCCTCCAGTGGATCGTCAGTGAGCTGGAACGGCACTGGCTGCAGGATAGAATCCGTCCTTAGATCAACGCTCCGGTGGACGACGCCAGGTAGCACTTCCGTCGGTTGCCGGACGCGAGCCTCGGAGACCACCAAAGCTACCCATCTCGGCAGCCGCTACCTCGAAGTCGCCGGCGCAAGGTGTCCGCGGCGCGTCGGTACAGGGCGGAGACGGCGGATTGATCCGGGGTTGTGGAACCTGCGATCACCGCGAGGTGAACGTCAGTCGCACGAGACTGTAGACCCTGAGCCTGGGTACCCGAAACGAAATGATGCCATCCGTGTTTGCGGGCTCGAGCACCTGAGTCGCTGAACCGTCGGGAGTTTCCACAACCACCTCTTTCAGGTGCCGTCCTCCCGGCAGGCTCATATTGACGGCAATGTTGTCCACCGGCCTGCTGAAATCGAAGTTCACCAGGTGCAGGAGCCAATTGCCGGAACTCCGCTGTTCCACCAGTTGTGCGGTGACGGAAGTCGGAGCCTGGACGGATGCGGTGAGTCGGTCTCGTGCCGCCCACCTCACCGCCGCGACCAATTCGGGATAGTTCTTCGGCAGCTTCCAATACTCGTTGGCAAAGTTATAGTTCAAGCCCGGCACGGGCGGCTCGGAAGAGTATGCGATGAGCGGCAGATAGACCACGCGCCCCTGGCCGACCTGTCGTTGAACGGGACTGGGAGAAGGCACATCGATCCCGAACAGATCCGCGAGCCCGAACTTCGGGCGGCGCAAACGCCATTCATTGAGAAGTGACGCGTTCTCCGTGGCGACCAGTCCGCCCCCCTCGTTGACGAAGGCACGGATGCGGCTCACGGCCTCATCACTGAGGGCATCCTGGTTGGCGAGGATCAACACCCTGTAACGTTTTAGCCGATCCAGGTGCCGCTCGAAGATGATATCGAAGGGAACCTGATTCTGAAGCAGCGTCTGCTCGAAGAGCACGGTGCTCACATTGGCCCGGGCCGGATTGAACTCGATAGAGGCAAACGAGCGGAGCACGGCGACCTCTGCCTTACTCACGGAGTCGACCAGGTCCTTCACGTGGGTGTGGAAGAAACGGATGTAATGCTGTGCGGGCGCGGTGAGTTCCGTTCCGGTTGGCGCCAAATCTCCCACCATCCCCAGATTGACATCGTTGTATGCCAGGGCCTCTGCCAGACGGAGTTCCGGCGGGCTGGCCGCAGTCAGGCCCCCATAGCGGCTCCCCGTGTAGACGAAGAGCGATTGGTCCATGATGCGCGCTGTTTTGAAGGAGCGGACCTTCGATATTATCCTGCCATCCTCGGTCCAGGCAGCGTGATTGGGTTCTTCACTCCAGACGATATCTCCGTGTTGGAGCAACTGGCTGTAGTCCGATCCATTCGTGAAGCCCTGATTGAGTGCCAAATTGAGATTCGGATTGCATTCCAGCGCTACTTCCGGATTCAGCTTGTGGATGAATGCGTCGTATTCCGCATACCTGCGCGCCATGCTGGCGGCCCGGAACATTGCCCATTCCTGCATCAGAGGGTTTTTCAGCTCCGGAAATCTCACCGGTCCGGACACATGGTTATAGGGCGGCGGAGCCATGTGAGACAGATCGCCGAATCCGAAGCGAAGGTACGCCCTCTGTGGATCCCGATAGCGTGCCTGGAGGAATTCCAGAAACTGCTCCTTGCAGTACTTGCAGCGGCACGAAAGCGGCTCCGCCCACCACTGCATCTGATCGAAGTGGATCAAATCCAGCTTGATATCTTCAATCCCGAGCCGAAGCAGTTTCTCCACGAAGGCTCGGTAACCAGGGTTGTTCCTGCAAGCCGCATATCGGAAGGTCTGTTCCTCGTTGTAGTAGACCGGTCGGCCGAACTCATCCACCTGCATCCAGTCTCGTGCGGCGGGTTCTTCGGCAAAAAAAGTCTCATATCCCATGGTGGAACCGATGTAGCCGCCGACCCTGATGCCGGACTGATGTGCCAATTTCACGAAGCGCCGGGTCGCCTGAATATCCCTGGCTTCGGCTGTCAATCCGAAACCCTTGTGAAGATTCAGGATAACCAGGTTGATGCCCTGTTCCTTCAGCCGTCGTATGCTTTCGGCAGTGCGCTCGGCGTCCCAGTTTTCCAGAGCGTTGGTTTCCTCACCGCCGCGGCGCAGTATGAAGGTGGCCGGCTCCCAGCTGCCCACCATCACGATGCCTTGTTTCAACCACGCGGGGCGCTGTGTGAGAGGTTGAGGCGGTTCACTCCAGCCCTTTTGCCGGGCAATCATTCGAATACCGAACAACAGGGACAGAATGAACGCAAAGGCCAGCAACTTGTACGAATATCGCATGGTGCCCTTCAGGTAGCGCAACACAGGCTGCGGTCTTGCTTATATTACAGTGTTTCGTCCCGGGTGTAGACTCCTTGGGGAGCTGCCTACCGGTCCAGCCAAACCCAGACAGCGGTGCCGAGGCACCGCACTCCACATTTGGAGTGCGGCGGCTGGACGCCGCTTTGGGGTCGGCGCCTAGGCGCCGACCTTGGGGAGCTGCGTGCCGATCCAGCCAAACCCAGACAGCGGTGCCGAGGCACCGCACTCCACATTTGGAGTGCGGCGGCTGGACGCCGCTTTGGGGTCGGCGCCTAGGCGCCGACCTTGGGGAGCTGCGTGCCGATCCAGCCAAACCCAGACAGCGGTGCCGAGGCACCGCACTCCACATTTGGAGTGCGGCGGCTGGACGCCGCTTTGGGGTCGGCGCCTAGGCGCCGACCTTGGGGAGCTGCGTGCCGATCCAGCCAAACCCAGACAGCGGTGCCGAGGCACCGCACTCCACATTTGGAGTGCGGCGGCTGGACGCCGCTTTGGGGTCGGCGCCTAGGCGCCGACCTTGGGGAGCTGCCTACCGATCCAGCCAAACCCAGACAGCGGTGCCGAGGCACCGCACTCCACATTTGGAGTGCGGCGGCTGGACGCCGCTTTGGGGTCGGCGCCTAGGCGCCGACCTTGGGGAGACTGCGTGCCGATCCAGCCAAACCCAGACAGCGGTGCCGAGGCACCGCACTCCACATTTGGAGTGCGGCGGCTGGACGCCGCTTTGGGGTCGGCGCCTAGGCGCCGACCTTGGGGAGCTGCCTACCGATCCAGCCAAACCCAGACAGCGGTGCCGAGGCACCGCACTCCACATTTGGAGTGCGGCGGCTAGGCGCCGACCATGGGGAGCTGCGTGCCGATCCAGCCAAACCCAGTGCCGGTGCGGCTACTCGCGGCAGGCTTGTACGGCCGGACACAGGCTCCACTGGTAATTCACCGCGAAGACGCAAAGAACGCGAAGAATCTCAACGAAGGATGAAGGGTAGGAAACGAGGTATCACGATAGCGGCCGTTGCCAAGACGGCGGCCCATCCGATGAAGTCCAGAACCTCAGGGACACAGCCGCTGCCAGTCCCGGCGGGGCATAGATGTCTGCGAAGGCCGCATCAAAGGTCGC
This sequence comes from uncultured Acidobacteriota bacterium, assembly GCA_963773605.1. Lineage (GTDB taxonomy): Bacteria > Acidobacteriota > UBA6911 > UBA6911 > UBA6911 > CAVZBT01. Next base: position 13,613 of record CAVZBT010000006.1, on the reverse strand, counting down.
GTCGACATGAACCAACGCGTCCAGGAGCGCGCGGCACGCCCCGAGCTGGCGCAGCGTCGCCAGGCAGGTGCGCATCCCCTCCTCGATGTTGCGCTGAATCCTTGGGGCTCCTCAAGTAAAGCGAAGTCTGAACAACCAATGAGGACGCCGGTCACGATGAAGGCAGACCGTCAGTTTGTCGGCGCTCGTCCGCGTCCCAAAGCCCGTTTGCTCGATTTTTCATGAATCGTCCCCAGGTTCCCGCCTGACGGTGGTGGCGTGGGGGGCTTCGGGCACTCGGTAGCGTCGCCAGGAGCCGAAGTGCGTGAGCGACGTCAGAACCGTCAGCTGTGTGATCGCGCGAAACCGGAGCCCGCGATGCAGTACCCGGTATGAAAGGAACAGCGCCGACAGCATCAGGGTTGTCTCAAAAAGGAAGCGAACGACCTTGGCGATGATTCCAGCGCCTGACAAGACCGGTGCTATGGGGCGCAAGGCAGGGTAAATTAGAGCCAGCATGATCAGATTAAAGAGGAGCAAGAACCCGGCGACGAAACCATGGGCTGTCTCGATGGCGCGCTTGGGACACTGGTTCATGCACCTCATGCAGCTTTCGCATCGGTGCGACCAGAAAGGCCGGCCCTCCATCAACCGAATGGCCTGAACGGGGCAATGTTTGATGCACACGCCACAGGCATCGCATGCGGCAGACGCGATGAACGATTTCGCAAAAAAAAACCGGCCGACGAAGTAGTAGCCAATCGCGATCGGTGCGATCAGCAGATCCTGTGGCAAATCGAATAGCGCGCGCAGGTCACTTTGGCCGTCGAGCAGGCGTTGTGCGCACCGGCGGGTTACCGCCTCGCATCGCTCATAGATCGCCCGGATGTTCTCTTCCCGAAGTCCAGGATGCAAGGAAATCCAGTTGGAGGGAAGGTCGATGGGTCGCATTCCGACCACACGGTAGCCTTTGAGCAATAACACGACCGTTGCCAGCAGCTGAGCCACGCCGCTCAGTCCAGGCAAACACACACCGAAAAGCCGGACACCCGCTCGCGTGTTGATGATGAAGACTCGATTGCCGTAGGTTGTTCGTGGGAAGGCGAACAGGAACGCAAGCGTGATTGGCGGGAAGTTGAATCCGTGCGTTGGAGAAGCGAAACCGATCTCGTCGTCGTAGCCGACCTGGACGTTGTGAGAGTCTTCCTTCGCCAGGTCGATCGCCTCGGCATGCCGACCACGCTCCCGCCAGGCTTCAACCATCCAGCGTGCGACATTGCGGGCGTTGCCAGTACCGGAGAAGTAGAACAACTTAAGCACGTGCTCGCCTCATCCCCGCGCCCCGCGGTCGGTTTTCACGCCCCGAATTGATGAATCTTAAGTGGGGCGACAAGGACGTTACATTTCTAGTGCTTGCGTTTCCACCATCCCTCGATCTCAGCGGGTAATGCAGGTTGCTATTCCGGGACTCGCAGGAGGGACGAGGCCTGTGGTCCTTGCGGCTTCGCGGCGGACCTCACTGGGGTCTCTTTAGCCAGAAGACCACGCCGAGTAGTCCCCGCTTTTGATCAACAACTTCGACCGTGTCATTAGTCAAGCCGAATTCCTTCAAAATTGCACACGCTGCCCTGTGTCGGGTTTCGCTGTAGATCTCTCCGGGCCGGATGTTGACCCGGAGACGGATCCGATCCTCCTCGGGCTGGTCATTGCATCCAGTGAAGCCAACATAAGCAATCCGGTATTGGGTTCCTTCTTCAAATTGGAAGCGCATCGTGACGGCTTTACGCTCCGGATCGAAATCCTGTCTGGGTATGTATGACCAGTCTACGAATCCCTCATCGACATACATGGCTTTGATTTGTTCCTAGTCATTCTTTAGTGCCGTGAAGTTCACAACATCGCCGACGTGCAGTTCGAACTTCGAAAGTACGTCCTCGGGGGAGAACGCCGTAACGCCCAAAATCTCGAGGCGCGCCAGCCGGTACTGGGGACCCTCTGTGATCTGCATATGGAGCGCGGCATCTCTCGGTTCCAGAGGAATCAGTGTCCATTCGACGTTGGACTGTAAGAATCCGTGCTCTTTGAGAAGTCGCTTGAGATTCATTTGCACGTCGGCCTCGACCATCCCAGGCACGACCAGCGCATTGACGCGCGTCATCTTCAGACTGTCCCGGAGCATGGATGCGGAGAAGTACGTTGTCCCGGCGAATTCGATTCTTCGGATTCGCTTATACTCCTGTGCCGCGAGGTACGACGGACATGAAAGCAGCCACGCACACGCGACCAAAGCCATGATGCTGTGGTTCGTCATGACGATGTTCCTCCGAATGGGCACCGCCGGCTCTCGCCCTACACCATCACCAGAATGGTACCTCAAGATTGCGATGCCCGAAAGCTGGCTGGACATCGCCGGAACCGGCACCACCCCCTCGGTGCCGGTTCCGGCATGATCTCCTCGGACGGGACTTCAAGGGCCGACTACGAAGAAGCTTGTTTTGTCTTGTCACGATGGTGCAATTTCGAGGCAGCCGGGAACAAGGGTCTGTGCAACTGCGAAAAGGGGCAGCAAGATCCCCAGCAGCAGGTGAAACACGCGATGCATTCGCAACCCTCCGCTCAGCGTAGGGTTCCATGGAACGCTTGATTCATGGCAGCATGGGCAGGCTGCAGTGCAAAACGGCAGCTTATTCTGATTATTACGCCTCCAGCCCCGCCCAGTGCGGGACAAGGTTGCCCCGGGCAAATTCGAATCCCTTGTGAGCAATCGCACACATGCGCCGGCTTCGCACCGGGTTCTTGCCGCACAGCCTGCTTGGCATCGCCGCGTATAACTTTGCATAAATGTGACTCATGCATCGCAGATTTTGGTGCCCAGGCACCGCACTCCATACTTTGGAGTGCGGCGGCTCGACGCCGCTTGGTCGCCCTAGGCGCCGACCTTGCGCGCCCCGTCCAGCCGTACCCAGACAGCGGTGCCCAGGCACCGCACTCCATACTTTCGACGCACCGGCCCGAGTCCGCAGACGTAACTCTGTGGCGGGCCAGGAACCTCGTCCAGGAGCTAAACATTTCTGACGACGAAGCGAGACAGATCGCGGAGAAGGCCCGCGAATACCTGGTGTATTGCGATAAGCGATAGAGTTCGGTTTCGAGGTCAATCCTCCGGAATCCGGACGGATTCAAGAAGCTCGGGATCGACCTCGCCTCCCGGCGCCTCAAGCAGATGGTGCGGGTGGAAGTATCCTTGGGCCAGGAAGGTAGGGAAGACCGCACTCGCAACCACCACCGCAACCAGCACCGAGAACTGCACCTGGTTGATGATTCCTGCCTGGTAGCCGAACAATGAACTGATCGTTCCCATGGTCAGACCCGTGCTCATGAGCAGAGTTGTGTAAGTAGCTTCGCGAGGAAGGAACAGCTTGGATACCGGGTAAACGCTGGCGAACTTGGTCACCAGTTTTACCGCCCTGAGCATTCCGAAGAGCGCGCCGTTGGCCCAAAGCAGGCGCAAGGAGATACGCTCCCGATACAACGACTTGAAGGGAGCCGCTGAGCGGTGGAGCGAGCCAATGGGCTTTCAAATCGGGTCCGTATGGCCGGAATGCACGAGAACCATCTCCGCCTGGTTCTCACCAGCGGCTATGGGCGTGTTTCGACACGCACCCCTACCATCGTGACCAGCCAGTTGATGCGACAAATGGGTCAGAAAAGGGTGGTCACCCCGAGTTGTTTAGTCATTCACGGGAAGGGGTGTATCCGCCTTCAAAGTGTGCCCCTCGTCGAAAAAGAAGGGGTAATCCCTTGCGGAAACGGCGATCTCGCCAGCCGGATAAGTTTCAATGACGACCGCTGTCCCGTTGCATTCAGTCAAAATTGCTTTCACGTAGCCTGTGGTTCCCTCTGGACAACAAAACACGGAAACCTGGGCCCGCACCATAGTCCCTATCGTTGGCACTTTCACGGGGGCCTTCCTCATTCAGACTTGGGATTATGAGGCGGGATTATAGGCAGATCCCGATTCATATGGTAGCGAAAAATAACGGAAAATAACGGAAGGAGTGTCCGCAAGCGTTCCGTAAGAGCTTACGCAGGAAAACCCAGATCACGCGCCTACTGGCGAATCTCGGCCTGATGGACAAGCAGATTGCACAAGACGTGGGCTGTAGCGCAGGACGGTGCAGCAGGTGGCGTCCAGCATACCATGCCTTTCCGGGTCATCCCGGTGGAAACGGCCGCGCGGGTGACCCGTTCCGGGCGCCGGGGGGCGCTGATCGGCGCGGTGGCCGGAGGGGCGCCGATGGCCGCGTTGGGGCGCCCTCTTGGGTCAAGGTTTTGGAGGGGTGCGGGCGACGCGCAGGGCGTCGCGGTATTGGGCGGGTTGGGCGCCGGGATCGGCGCTCTCATCGGCTACGCAGCCGGCAAAGCGCAGAAAGACACCGAAACGCTCTATGTTGCCGCTCGCGGAGCGGTTCGACCACCCTAAGCGATAGGAAAATACAAGACAAGCAGTTCGTGCCCGCTAAAGCAAGGATCGGGAGCCGCGGTTATTATTCAACTGTCCAGGAGAGCCGGCCGCGGCAGTTATCGGGATCGGGATCCTGTGGTACAGTCGTTTAGTCAGTTCGAATTCTCAGATCAGGAGGTTCCCGTGGAAATGCAAAGACGAAAGTTCTTCAGCAGGCTCGTGTGGGTGGCAGTTCTTGCATGCACGCTCTGTGTCGGGCTCAATCCCGGAGCGCTCGCGGAAAGCCAAAAGCTCACCGTGCGGGTCATGACCCGTAACATGGATGCCGGCACAGATCTCAATTATCTGGTTGCAGCCGACACCGGCCCGGGATTCCTTGCAGGATTGCTGACAACGGTGGCGGAGGTTGACGCAAGCAACCCGCCCGCGCGCGCAACACAGCTCGCCGCGGAAATCGCCGCGGCGGAGCCCGATCTGATCGCGCTACAGGAGGCGACCCTCTGGAGCATAGAACAAGGCGGTCAAACGCGAGTCTACGACCAGCTCGAGTTGTTACAGACGGCACTTGACGATGCCGGCCAGCATTACCGCATTGCCGTGCGGCAGGTTTTAGCGGACATACCGGTGAACATTCCGGGTTTGGTCAGCATCCGGTTCACGGACCAGAATGCGATTATGGTCCGAACGGACCTGCCTCCCGGTCATCTTGATGTCCTTGGAACCGAAACGCATCTGTTTGAAAACTTCCTGGTTTTTCCCACCCCCATCGACGTGTCCATTCCTTTTCCCAATGGATGGCTGGCTGTGGACCTCAAAATCCGCGGCGCACGCTTCAAGTTCGCCAACACCCACCTTTTGAGTCCGGTACCAGGCGATTTCTTTCAGGCCACTGCAGGAATTCAGGTGCAACAGGCTGACGAGCTTCTTGATGGACTGAGCAGCACCAGCCTGCCGGTGGTCCTTGCCGGGGATTTCAATTCGGATGCGGAGGTGCCGCAGCAAGGCCCGGATCGAACGCCCACGGCCGGCGTAATCTCGGGCGCCGGATATCAGGATGCCTGGCACTTATTGCATCCTGCCGACACCGGCTATACGTGGCCCCTCTTCCTCGAAGATCAGCCGCCACCGAACTTCAATCTCCCTGCCGACCCCGTCGAGCGGATCGACCTCATCTTCTCCCACGGTCCGACGCCGCTTTCTGCCGAACGCACAGGCACAGGCCGCGGACAGGATGTATTTGCTTCCGATCACGCCGGGGTGGTAGTGAACTTCAGCCTCGAGAACCATCGTCCGGACGTACCGAACGGCAAGAAATAGCGCAGATCAGAAGGAAGGGCGAGTTCTGCGCACGGTGCGCCTCGCATCGCCACGGGGCGAGAGAGTAGCCGGGGGCGCCACGGTCAGCGCTTCGACTTGGCCTGCTGTTCCCGGCGGTAGCGAATGCCATCAATGATTTGCCTGAAGCGTGGCTCCCTCTGAACGTTTGAAAGGAGCGGATCCCGCTGGAACCAATCCGCCCTCTCGTCGCCGGCCCGCACAGCGCGGTCCAGCCAATCCAGAGATTTGGTCTCGTCCCCCAGGACGGCATAGAACTCGGCGACGTTTGATACGACCGTGATCAGCTCCCCGAATTTGAGCACCTCCAAATCCATCCCCGCTACCGCGTCCGCACGCTTTCCTTCCACCGCCAGTTGAAGCGCCCACAGCAGCCGCGCCTGGTAATTCTGCGGCTCCAGGACTCGGGCCCTGGCCAACGCCCCACGCGCCCCAGCCAAATCGCCTTTAGTCTGGCATGCCATCGCCAAGGAGGCCAGCGCCAACATGTTCTTCGGATCTTGTTCCAGGACCTTCTGCTGCTCCCGAATCGAGCCCGCTGGGTCTCCCGTTTGCCGCAGGTTGTCGCCAAAGTTGACTCTCGCGGGGAAGAACATCAGGGTTGGAATCGAGGAGCGGCTTGAGCAAGGCCTGGGACTCCTCGTACTCGCCGTTCCACGTGTGATAGAGTGCGAGAAAATTGGGGCCGTCCTTCTCGTTCGGATCGAGTTCGATAGCTCTCCTGGCCTCCAGCGCTGTGAGCTCCTTTCGCCCTTGATAGAAGTAGACCAGCGCCAGCGAAGCATGCGCCCGGGCCGATTTGGGATCGTCCTGCAAGGCTCGCCGCAACTCTTCCTCGGCCTTGTACAGCCAGGAAGTATCGTTGGATTGACCGGCATCGATGAATAGGGCGTGGGTGAATCCGTAGTAGGCTCGGGCGTGGGCGAACCGGGGATCCAGATCGAGCGCCTTCTCGAGCATCTGCCTCGCCCGGGGCAGGTCCTGCTGGGTCCCTAGAAACAGCATCGCCCGCTGGAAATATTCGTTGGCTTCCGGAACCTTCGACGGCGACGGGGCATAGCGGTGCTGCCCCTGCCACCGCAGAATTCCCACGAATGTTGCCGCGGCGAGTGTCAGCGCACCAGCGGTCGTCCACAACCAGCGGCGCCCCCGGATCGGCGGGGATGGCCGGGTCTCGCCTACCCGCGCAGGAGCCTCGATCATCTCGATCGCCGCCCTCACCTCTCCTCCGCGCTGGTAGCGTTGCCCTGTATGCTTGGCCAGGCATCGATTGATGACCGATGTCAACCCGGCCCCAATTCCTTCAGGCAGTTCCGGAACCGGTTCTCTGAGGACGGCCGCCGTCAGATCAAAAAGGCTCTCGCCCTGGAACGGCAGCCCGCCGGTCGCCATCTCGTACAACAACACGCCGAATGACCAGATGTCACTGGGCGCGGCGGCTGGTTCCCCCCTCAGCACCTCCGGTGAAATATAGGACAGAGTCCCCACGATCGCCCCCGCCCGCGTCAGCGATTCAGTCGCCGTTTGCGCGGCCTCTTCTCCGGCGGGCGCATCCACCGGCCGTTTCGCCAACCCGAAATCCAGTACCTTGACACGTCCCTCCGGCGTTATCATCACGTTGGCGCTTTTCAGGTCCCGGTGCACGATCCCACGGTCGTGTGAATGTGCCAGAGCCTCGGCGATCTGAAGGCCGTAGCTTAACACTTGATCCCGGGGTAAGCCTCCGGCCGGGATCAAGCTTCTCAGCGGCCGCCCCTCGACAAGTTCCATGGAAATGTAGGCTTGTCCTTCGCTCTCGCCTGCCTCGTAAACCGTGCAGACATTGGGATGGTTTAAAGCCGACGCCATCTGAGCCTCTCGCAACAGCCGCGCACGCGCTGTCGGATCCGTCAGCATCCCTTCCCCGATCACCTTTAATGCGACCTTTCTCTTTAGTCGGGTGTCCTCAGCACGGTAAACCACGCCCATACCACCTTCGCCGAGCTTCTCAGTGATCCGATACTGCGAAACGGTCTGGCCGACCATGGAGTTCCCTGGCACTTCGCGCGCTACAACCGGAAAGGGTAAATTTGCAGCGATTATAATCGGCTGGGGGCACACCCGGTAGCTGAATCCTCAGCACTTGTGGCGTATCGGGCGCTCGGAAACAGGCACGCTCCCAAGATACGCCGCTCGAGGACGTTTTTCGGCCCTTTATGCCGAGTATTGAGGTCACCCGGCTTCGAATGCCCCCGGTTGATTCAAGAGCTTCCCCGAGCGCCGCCGCGAGAACTCGGCATAATCTGGTTCTCGGGATAAGAGGCGCCCGGGTTCTGCGAGCATGAGTTTGCGTAAGTAGGTCATAGGACACCTCCTGATGACCCACATTACCGCTCATGCGCAGACGTAATCAGCTGCCTATGCGAAGCGTCCGCCGCTCAGCGGCTCAGTTCAAGTCGCCATCTGGGACAATCCTGTACCCGGCCAGACGATCTCCAGCTCAGGGCGGCCTGCCCGGAGATCGTTCAATAGCGGGCCGCCCGCGAGGCCGTTTTCCCGGTTTCAACTCGGAAAAGCCCGCTCACGCCCGGTGCAGCAACGTGCTTGCGCAAAAAGGTAACAGGCAAAAAGGCCAAAAAGAGACGAGATGATGTTGCCTATCAATCACTTAAGGTGGGCCAAAATAAAGTTCCGGAAATGGGCCAATTATAGTTGCCGAAATAATTGCGAAGCGAGCCGGTCTAGTAGATACCGTAGTAATGTGGATCGGTTGTGAAATCGCTGAAGCGTTGGCGGAGGCCAATCAAATAGTCATGACGCACAGAGATATCAAGCGGCCAACGCGAGTGTGGAGTTTCAGATCCCTCGAAACGGCCTTCGAGTCCCGAACGAGCCCGATAGAACCGCTGGGCGACCCGAATCGCTCAAAACATCATTGGTATCTTCCAGAATCTGGCGACGTACAAGAACAACGTCCAGAGTGCCGCGAGGCACGCGAGGACTTTTCCCACCCGCTTGGTGGCGCGTCCCCAAGCGATGAGAGATCCATATCCAAACCAGACCACGCCCCCGAGCAACGGGTAGTAGACCAACTCCCGATAGTAGGGTTCATTGATCCGAAGGGTCAGGACCCATGCAGGAAGTGCAGTGCCGATCAGGCCCGGTTCGAGATACTTGCCTACTTGTCTCCAGAGATACGGTCCCCGTTCAGAAAATGCTTCCTCACCGAAATTGGGCTCATGTACAGACACGAACAAGAGCATATGCACGTAGAGAAACACTATTGTGCAACTTAGTCCGTAAAGAGCGATTCCACGCTTTGCGTGTCTGTCCATGTGGGTACCGACCTCGATTTTGGACAAGCCACAGGCGCCCCCCTGTCGACTCTGCCTGGTTCGCCTGCATCCACGCCAATGAGAAGCAAGTTCAGACCCTGGAGCCCGGCCGGGGAAGGGGTTGTTTCCCGAGCCGACAGTTTGACCCGGCACCGATATTTCGGCGACCTTCCCCGCTGACGTCGCCGCGAAAGGGGGTGGCCCCCCCGGAACGGGTCCCCTTTGTACCAAGCCCCTTAAGCCTGCCTGGAACGGGCAGGCCTGTCACTCGAGAAGGGTGACCGGACGGAGTTTTGTGTCCTGCGCGGGGTGACGGCCCTGCCGCTGGGGGGGCCTCGGACGCGAGTTCGGGACAGCCAGGAGAGACTGCAACTGTCCGAGTAGCCCGTTACACGTCAGTGAGACGGTCTCAACTTCCCAGATCGCCGTATCTGGGGAATCTGGGCTCCGTCCACCTGTCCGGATAGGCCGACTACTCGTCCACGTGATTGCCAGCGCCATCAGTCTCCCATGGGCTCTCTGGACAAAGCCGCCGCGGGATACTAGACTTCTCGTAATTGGCATCTCTCCAGGAATACCCCCCTTGACTACTCAGAAGGGAGGACACCATGACCCAAGGCATTGCTACACCACCGCCTAGCGAGCTGGCAACTGACAGGAATGCTGTTCGTCCGTTTCAGGTGAATGTTCCGGAAGCGGAACTTACCGACCTGCGGCGGCGCATTAAGGCCACGCGGTGGCCGGAGAAGGAGACCGTCGCGGACACGTCGCAGGGCGTGCCGCTCGCGCCGCTCCAGGACCTCGCGCGCTACTGGGCGACGGACTACGACTGGCGCAAGTGCGAGGCGAAGCTCAACGCCCTGCCCCAGTTCATCACCGAGATCGACGGGCTCGACATCCACTTCATCCACGTGCGCTCGAAGCACAAGGGCGCGCTGCCCGTCATCGTCACGCACGGATGGCCCGGCTCGATCCTCGAGCAGATCAAGCTCGTCGGCCCGCTCACCGACCCCACGGCCTTCGGAGGCCGCGCGGAGGACGCCTTCGACGTCGTGATCCCGTCGATCCCCGGCTACGGGTTCTCGGGCAAGCCGACGGCGACCGGCTGGGATCCTGCCCGCATGGCGCGCGCTTGGATCGTGCTGATGAGGCGCCTGGGATACACGCGATACGTCGCGCAGGGCGGCGACTTGGGCGCGACTGATCACGGACGCCATGGCGGTCGAGGCGCCCGCGGAGCTCGTGGCCATGCACACCAACTTCCTGTTCGCCCTCCCGGAGGACGTGTCGAGCACGATCCACGGCCGGAGCACCGGCGCCGTCCGATCTCTCCGACCTGGAGCGACGCGCGTTCGACAAGCTGCAGGGCTTCTTCGCCAAGAACGCGGCCTACGCGATCGAGATGGCGACGCGTCCGCAGACGCTCTACGGACTCGCCGATTCGCCGGTCGGCCTCGCGGCCTGGCTGATCGACCACGGCGACGGCGACGACCAGCCGGCGGCGACGGTCCTCGTGGCGATGCGCACGCCGACCAAGGGACAGCCCCCGGAGCGGCTGACGCGGGACGACGTGCTCGACAACATCACCCTCTACTGGCTGACCAACACCGGGGTCTCCTCGGCCCGCAGCTACTGGGAGAACAAGCTCCCGTACTTCGGCCCCAAGAACTTCTCCATCCCGGCGGCGGTCACCGTCTTCCCCGGCGAGATCTACCAGCCCTCCCGGCGCTGGGCGGAGCGCGGCTACTCGAACCTCTCCTACTTCCACGAGGTGGACAAGGGCGGGCACTTCGCGGCGTGGGAAGAGCCGCTGCTCTTCGCGTCGGAGATGCGCGCGGCGTTCAAGTCGTTGCGGTAGGTCGAGAGCGCAGGCGGCACGCCCAGCGCGCGCCGCCTGCTAATGTTTGTCCCGGGCGATCCCGAATTCGAGCGGTTGGATGTGGATAAATTTCCAGCAACGGTCAGATACCTTGCACTCACGAACAGCTATGACATCCGCCTTCGTTGTCCCGAAGTCCTAGAGGTGTATCGGGGGGCGCACCCACGAGCAAAAAGCCGGAGCCGCGTGCGGATGCATCGGGGTGCGCTCCCGATACACCGACTTGAAGGGAGCCGCGGAGCGGTGGCACAGATCGTGCTAATGGGTTTTCAATCGGAGCGGCGATATGAAGTGCACTTGCGCGGAGATTTTCAGAGAGCTTTTGCGCAGTTTTACATGGTAAAGAGATAGTTCATTTCGGTCTTGTTTCAACGCCTCAGGTCCTCTCTCTTCGCATTTCCATCCAGGCGAGGCATACGGATAACTGATCCCGCCCGAAGACGGGTAAGTGTCATACCTGCGCACCGGGGTGACAGTCCACAGACATGAATGCCGGCGAGGCGAGCGCAACAGCACATCCGCCGGGGTTATCAGCATAATCATGATCATCGGTCCGCCGCATTTAGGGCACGTCCCCAGTGACTCGACGCCATCGGTGGCGGCTTGTTCCTGGTCGTACGAGGCCTCGTGGACACATCCGAGCAGACGCAAGCAGACCGGGAGCAGCATCGCGCGTTTGCGGTTGGCGAGAAAGCCGAAGTTGCGGATGCGGACGAATCGCTTTGGAAGCAGGTGCAGGAGGAAGCGGCGCAGAAACTCATGCGCAGTGAGCGTCATGGGTAGCTGCCGGTTCCCGTGGGCCCGGTCCCTCCAGAGGAATGTGACCTTGCCATCCGCGAGGGAAACCAGGCGATGGTTGGAAATGGCCACCCGATGGGTGTAGCGGCCAAGGTAGCGGAGAACATGTTCCGGACCGCCGAACGGGGCTTTGCAGTGTACAACCCATTCGTGACGGAACAGCTGCCGGACAAAGGAGTGGAAGGCCTTCGGGTCCGCCAGATTTTGAAGCTCGCCGTGGAAGCCGAGCTTGCCTTGTGCGAAAGCGTCCTCGAGAGCTTCCCTGATTTTGCCTCGGAATACGAGCCCGAGTGCTTTATCCGGAAGAAAGAAGCGGTGACGCGGATGGACCCAGCTCTTGTGATCGAGCGAGAGTCCACCGGCGGGAGCGACGCAATGGACATGCGGATGATGGTCCAGCTTCTGACTCCAGGTGTGGAGCACGCTGAAGAAGCCGATCTCGGCGCCGAGGCGTTTGGGATTGCGAGCGACCTCGAGCAGCGTTTCCGCACTGAGTCGAAAGAGGATGTTGTAGATGAGTCTTTTGTTTTGCAGTGCGAGAGGAGCCAGGCGGCGGGGCAGCGTAAAGACGATGTGAGCGTAAGAGGTGGGCAGGAGTTCGGCTTCACGCGCCCTGATCCAGCGCTTTCTGGCATTGGCCTGACACTTTGGGCAATGCCTGTCGCGGCATGAGTTGAACGAGATGACGCGATACCCGCACCGGGAACACTGATCCAGATGGCCGCCAAGAGCAGCCGTCCGGCAGCTCTCGATGTGCCTCAACACTTTGCGGTGCTGCGCCGTGAGCCATCGAGCGCTGCGTTCGACGAATGCCTGTCCCGCCGCCCGGATGATATCGGCCACCTCCAGCGGTGGCCGGCTCATCTATGGTGCTTTCGTCGGTGGTACTGCTGGTTTAACCGTGTCTGACAGGGGCAGCTCGTCCAGCGGACTTATTGTCTTGCTGACGTGCAGCTGAGAGACGTGAAGATAAATCGTAGTTTCTTCCAGATCGCTGTGGCCGAGCAAGATCTGGATCTTGCGCAGATCGGTGCCGGCTTCCAGCAGATGCGTGGCGAAGCAGTGCCTCAGAAGGTGCGGGTGCACTTTTTTCCCAAGCCCCGCGCGTTGCGCTGCTTCCCGGCATGCGTACCAGACGACTTTCGTCGTGATGGGGCTGTTCAGCTTGTGATTTATCCCACCCGGGAAAAGCCACTCCTTCGGTTTATAGGTGCGCCAGTGCTCGCGTAGGGCTTCGAGCAACTTCATGCTGAGCATGACGTCGCGATCCTTGCGGCCCTTGCCTCCCTTGACATGGACGACCATCCGTTGACTGTCGATATCGCTCACCTTCAGATGTGTCAGCTCGGCGCGACGCACGCCGGTACCATAGAGCGTCATCAGGATGATTCGGTGAAAGGGTGTGAGAGCCGAGTCGATGAGGTGTGCGACTTCCTCCCGACTCAATATCACGGGCAGATTAACCACCTTCCTGGGGTAGGGCGTCTCGTCGGCGTTCCAGGGCCGCCTCAGTGTCTTGACGAAGAAAAAACGCAGGGCGGCCAGCCGCTGGTTCACCGTATTCGGGGCCATCTTCCTCGCCGTGAACAGATGTGCCTGGAATTCCCGAATATGTTCGGGACCCAGCTGGTCGGGAGGACGGTGGAAATACTGGGCGAAATCCTCAACCGCGTGGATGTAGCACTCCGTAGTTGACGCAGAGTAGTTGCGACGCGCGAGTTCCTCGAGCATGATCTTTCGTAAGTGGGTCATAGGACACCTCCTGATGACCCACACACTACCGCACAAGGCGCTCACGCGAATCGCTGCGTACGCGAAGCGTCCGCCGCGCAGCGGCTCAGTT
>CAVZBT010000005.1:0-772059 GCA_963773605.1 uncultured Acidobacteriota bacterium | reverse complement strand
TGCCCGCCAGCCTGATCGCTTATGCATGTCTGAAGGATGAAAGGCTCAACGACTTGATCACAAAGATATCCACGGCCGACGAGGTGGCCTGGAGCGTAGCCATCGTAGTCAGCGTGGTTTGCGTCTTCACATTGCTCGTTACTGCAGGAGAGCGGATTTTGCCTGTTTTTCTGGATGCTACGCACCTCGCACCGCTGGCCCACTATTTCCTCACATTCACCCTTCTGATTTGTGTGGCCGCTTTTCTGATTTTATGGAAGGCAAATGCGCTGGTACTTGATCAATGGCTTATGGTCGTGGCTTTGGCGTTCATTTCTGAACTCATTATTAATGGCCTACTCATCAGTGCACGCTTCACTGTCGGTTGGTACGTCAGTCGTTTGTTTGCAATTGTGACGTCGACGATTGTTTTGGCTGGTAACTTTGTCAATAAATTGTAGTGCTGTACGGACGCATGGCTCGCTCACACGCCATGCTGCTGCACGAGCGCAACAACACATTGATGAACTTGGAGTGGACCGCCGCGATAAGACATGAAGTGAACCAGCCGAGCAGCAACTTTATCTTAAATGGTGAATTACTCTCAGGCATCCCTTAAGAGAAATGCCGCCCCAGCTGGACGAGGCACGCTCGGCGGCAAAGAGGAGATGCCACTGCAGGTTATCGCATCCGTAAAATCCTCGAAGACATTGGCAACCTGTTTGGAAGGACTAAAGTGGGAGCCAAGCCCCATTTATGTGAATGACCTGGCTATCGAAACGCTACGTATTTTGGACAGGGAATTAACGGTTCATAAGGTTGCCACCCGCGTCGAGTTGACATCGGAATTGCCGCCCGTGATGGGGCACGGTGGTCAACTTCAGGAGGTCCTCATCAATTTGATCAAGAACGCGATCGAAGCAATGGAAGTGGTGGACGATGAACAACGAAAATTGGGCGAAAACTGAGCGCCGGAGCGGTGACGCTATCAGCGTCGCAATAGCGGCAACACAGGACCTGGCATTGACCCAAAGAAATCGGGCGAGATATTTGAGGCTTTCTTTACAACAAAATCTGACGGAATGGGGTTGGGATTAGCTATTTACGATGATTATCGAGCGCCATGGAGGCCAACTTTCTGTTTCCCCAGCTAGTCCGCATGGGGCCATTTTTCAAATCATATTACCTCAGTCGAAGCCAAAATCATTGGTCTCGCTGTCTGATCCTTGTGTCCGCCATGCCCCGATAGCGACCAAATTCCAGAGTGCAGCGAAATGACGCGATGTGCCAGGACCGGAACGTCGTCGCCGGATGGCCTTATCAATGAAGCTCGCCGAGCAACGCCTTGGCCTTTCGAAGGTCGCTTGTGTCAAAACCTTCGGTGAACCAATCGTAGATGGGCGCGAGAAGGTCACGTGCCGTTTGCCGTTTTCCCTGATCGCTCAAGAGCCGCGCCAGGCTCATGGCCGCGCGCAATTCCCACGACTTTGCCTGCTGTGCTCGCGCAAGGCTCAGGGAATGCTCGAAATACGCTTGCGCCTTCGCCACGTCCCGCTGCGGCGACTTGAGCGCGATTTCACCGGCAACGCGATGAGCCTCAGCCTCGCACCATCTTTCCTTGGTTGCCTGCATCGCCGTCATTGCCTCGCCGATGCAGCGCCAGGCATCATCGAATTGGCCCGAATCTGCATGGGCGATTGCCAACATGAACTCCTGCTCCGGCGTAAATATCGTCGATCCGGCCGATCGCCACAAATCGATACCCGACGTGACGATCTCGACCGCCTTCGTGGCTTTCCCCGTGAGGGTCAGGATATAGCCTCGCCGTAACACCCCTTCCGCTTTTCGGAACGTGGCACCTTTCTCCTCCGCCAACGCGACAAGCTCCTTGAGATGCTCGTTTGCCGAGTGGTAATTCCCGCAATAGGTATTAACAAGAATGGGGAAATTCAGCGTAAACATCAAAGTGGCAGCATGCTCAATCTGGCGCGCTTCCATTAGCGCGCAGTCTGCATCGTTGAGCGCAGCCTGGGGATAACCGAGCAGCCACAAGGCCATTGAACGAAAGGCCAGGCACGTTACCCGAAGGTCCTGGCCAAATCGCGTCATCAATCGCCGGTGCTCGGCGGGGCGGTAAAGGGCGAGCGCTTCATCGTAGTGCGCTTTGGCCTCAACGAGGTCCCCCATCAGCGCGAGCGTACTCGCCATGGTGCGATGTCCAATCATGCGCGGTACCGCCGCTCCCTCCTTCTCGCCAAGCGCCAGAAACCGCGCTGCGAGCTCTCGCGCAACGTCACCATTGAAGTTTATGAAATTGACGATCCACTGGCCAAAGAGAGCTGAGAGCAGCAACGAAGGGTCATCGGGCGGTTCTCCGAGCCGTTCCGCTTGCTCGATCAACGCTCTCACCTGAGCCACGGCAGCCTTCGTTTCGGGCGCGCCATATCCTTTGACATGCATGAGCGTGTTCAAGAGCGCGACTTGTAAAATGATCTGCTCGCGCCGCAGGTCGGACGTAGCTGGGCAAGGTTGCGATTTGCGCCAGAGCCTGGCCAAGTTGTTCTGCGGCTTCGACCAGCGCCGAACGCTCCTGTGACCGCTGTCCCGCCTTGCCCCACAGGCGCGCTGACTTCTCGATCAGGTCGGCCTTTGTGTAGTGACGCGCCAGCAGCTCGGGCTGGCTCTCGGCGATTTCTGCGAACTGGCTTTCGAGGATTTCGGCGATGCGCGCATGCAGCACGCGCCTCGGCTCCCGCAGCAGCGTACTGTAGGCTACGTCCTGCACCAGCGCATGCTTGAACAGGTAGTTCGCATGCGGCGGGGTGCCGTGTCGAAACAACAAACCCGCCGCAATGAGCCGGTCGAGGTCGGAGTCCAATTCTTCCTTTGGCTTTCGCACGAGCGCGGCCAGCAACATGTGGGGAAATGCCCGGCCGATCGCCGCGCCGACCTGCGCCACGTTCTTCGCCGGCCCGAGCCGATCGAGCCGCGACATCAGCGAAGCCTGCAGGCTTGCCGGAACCGCCACGACAGGCGTTGGTCCCCCTGCGAAGGCCCGCTGCGCATCACTCTCACCCTCCGCGTCCAGCACCGCCTTGGTCATCTCCTCGGCGAACAGTGGAATGCCGTCGGTGCGCTCGATGATGTCCTGGCGGATGCCCGCCGGCAACGATCGGCTGCCGACGACTCCCTCGATCAGGAAATCGATGTCGCGCGGCGCCAGCCGATGGAGGGTCAGCTCAGTCACGTGCGGCCGTCCGATCCAGGGCGGGCTGAATTCCGGCCTGAAAGTAACAAGTATCAAGAGCCGGTGGCTCACGGCCAGGTCCACCGTCCGGGCGAACAATTCGAGGCTGGTTGGATCGGTCCAATGCGCATCTTCGAAAATCATCAGCACGGGATTGATCCGCGCCAGCGCCTCGATTTGCGAACCAAGAGCTTTCAGCGTTTTCTGACGACGGAGCTGCGGCTCAACTTCAACCGGAGGGTAGCGTCCATCGTTGGGCAGCGACAGCATTTCGGCAAACAGCGCCGCATCCTGGGGCGGCGTCGAGCTTTGCGCCAGCAGCGCGTCAAGCTTGTCCGTTTTCACTTGCGGGCTGTCATCGTGAGCAAAGCGAGCGGCGCGCAACATCTCGCCGATCACCGGATAGAGCATGCTGTCGGTATGCTGCGGCGAGCAGAAGTAACGCAGGCGTATGTGCGGCTCGCGAGCAAGCTGTTCCAGCAGCGCGACGGTGAGCCGTGATTTGCCGATCCCCGCTTCACCAGAAAGCAGCACCACCTGACCTTCGCCACTCTTGGCCCGCTACCATCGGCGCAGAAGTAGCTCCATTTCTTCATCACGACCGATCAGCGGCAGTAAATCGCAGCTTTGGAGAGCGTGCGATCGGCTGGTCACGGCTGTCTTGCCTGCGACTTGCCAGGCAGCGACTGGTTTTGCGAATCCCTTGATCTCGACTTTACCGAGATCGAGATACTCGAATTGCGGTCCCGCGATCGTCTTTGTGCGATCCGAGATAATAACGCCGCCGGGTTGTGCGAGCGATTGCAGCCGGGCGGCAAGATTTCGGGGTGTCGCCGAGGATGCCATGCTCCTCGGAAATCGCGCTGTCCGACATATCGCCGACAAGCGCGACGCCCGTTGCAACCCCGACACGCGCGCTCAATTTTTCTTTCGCGGGCAAGGCCGCGACCGCCTGCACCAATGCGAGGCTGGCTTGAACGGCGCGCTCCGCGTCGTCTTCGTGCGCGTGAGGATAGCCAAAATATACCACCGCACCGTCGCCATGATGTCGCGCGACAAAGCCGTCGAAGCGGCCAACGGTTTCAGTAATGCAGCGCCGGTAGCCGGCGATGATTGCGCCGAAGTCTTCGGGATCGAGCCTCGCGGAGAGCGCAATCGATCCGACCAGGTCGCAAAACAGTACCGTAAGCTGCCGGCGCTCGATCGGTCGCGAGTCCGGTGCCGTCGGCACCACCGCGGGAGAATCCACGCGCAATTTGGTTCCGCAGTCGCCGCAAAACTTGTTTAGGGCCGGGTTTGCCGCGCCGCAGGCCAGACAGCGCCGCACTACCGCCGCTCCGCAGTGCCCGCAAAATTTCCTTTGCTCCGGGACTTCGGCTGCGCAATTCGTGCAGTGCATCCGGACCTCAACGGATATCAATAACGCCAATACACTGCGCCAGAAGTCGAGCGTTCCATGTGAACTTGGTCACAACTCCGGGTGATCCGTCTCGAGGTTCCGTTATGGATGAGTTGAGTTCGGAGCAATGACCGACGCACACTAAAATGGCATCGGACGTAGGGTGGGCAAAGCGACAGCGTGCCCACCCTCAGCAAGCGCGATCGGGATAGATGGTGGGCACGGCGCTGACGCGCCTTTGCCCACCTTACGAATCTTGCAATGACGCCCGGCTACAGATCCACCACGACGTAGTCGCTTTCGACCGACACGGCGAGCGTCTCCGCCACATACGGCCCCTTCACCACCGCTCGATCCCGGCTCGACATTGACCGGATAGGCGCGGGCGCGAAAGCGTTTGGGGTCGCAATAGGATTGGCCGGTGCGGATGTCGAATTCCCAGCCGTGCCAGGGGCAGCGGATGATCTCGCCGCAGCCTGGTGTATTCGATCTCGCCGGGATCGGAGGATTGCGCGAGCCCGATCAGCGGGCCCTCGCACAAGGCCGCGCCCTGATGCGGGCAGCGGTTCAACAGGCCGAAGAACTCGCCCTTGATGTTGAAGATCGCGATCGGCCGCTCGTCGATGGTGAGGAATTTTCGTGTCCCCGGCGGCAACTCGTCCACCGGGGCAATGACGTGTCGAACCATCAAGATATCCCGTACAGCTTCTTCGCGTTGCCGAGATAGAACGCTTCGCGGTTGGCGTCGCTGACGCCGGCCGGCAACACGCGCGACGGCTCGTCGAAATCCCAATGCGGGTAATCGGTCGCGAACAGCAGCTTGTCCCAGCCGATCCATTCGATCGTCTCGAACAGATGGTCGCGGCGCTCCGGGTCTTCCATCGGCTGCGTGGTCCACCAGATGTGGTCGCGGATGTATTCCGACGGCTTGCGCTTGAGATGCGGCACCTCGCTGTGCAGCCGCTCGAAAGTCTTGTCGAGCCGCCAGCCAGCGACGGCGCCCAGCCGAAGCCGGCCTCGATCATGACCATCTTCAGTTTCGGATAGCGCTCGAACACGCCTTCGAGCACGAGGCTCGCGAGCACGGTCTGCTGGCACTGCGCATGGCCGACCATCTCCTCGATGTAGAAGCTCGGCCAGCCGGACGGGGTGAGCGGATTGCCGCCGAAGCCGAAGGCATGGACGCCGACCGGCAGGCCGATCTCCTGCGCCGCCTCGTAGATCGGCCAGTAGCGGCGCTGGCCGAGCGGCTCGACGTTGCGCGAGAGCAGCAGCACCTGGACGAAATTCGGATCGCCGGCGCGCTTGCGGATTTCGGCGGCGGCGGAAACGCCGTCTTCATTGGCGACGACGATCGAGCCCTTCAGGCGAGAATCCTTGGCTGTCCATTTCTCGATCTGCCAGTCGTTGATCGCGGTGCAGATCGCGCCGGCCAGATCCTGGTTGCGCAGGCCCTGCCCGCTGGCTGAGCGGATTGAGCACGCCGAGGGCTACGTTGTAGGGATCGAGAAGCTGCTTCTGCATGAAGGACAGCGAGGAGCCCTGCGGCCCGCCTTCCGGCGGCCAGGCGTCGCGGCGCGAGGCGTTCGGCTGCGCCTTCGGATAGGGCGGGCCTTCCATCATGCCGTGATAGGCCTGCTTGCCGTAGGCCTCGAGGTGTTCGTGCCAGCGCTTTTCCAGGAAGGGATAGAGTTCGTCCGCGGGTGGCGCGCGCCGGATGGATGTCGCAATCGGCGATCGCGGTCTTGACGTTGACGGACGCTGACGGCTCCGGACGGTCGCGGAACTGGATGTTCATGGCGTCGTCTCCTTCGCAGATTCCAGACGGCCATAGGTCGCGAGCGGATTGTCGATCATGATCTTGCGAACAAGATCGGGCGACAACCCCGGCGGCAGCACCTCGTCGCCGTCGAATTGCCAGTGCGGATAGTCGGTCGAGAATAGGAGCAATTCGTCCGACTGCATATGGTCAAACAGGCGGTTCAGGGTTGCCGGATCGGGCGGCGCATCGACCGGCTGCAGCGAGAAACGGATGTTGCTGCGCACAATCTCCAGCGGCGCGCGATCGACCCACGGCGTTTCCATCCGTATGCCGCGCCAGAACTTGTGCAGCCGCCACAGATAGGCCGGCAGCCAGGTGAAGCCACGTTCCAGCATCACCATCTTCAGACTCGGGTGGCGGGCGAACACGCCCTCCACGATCAGGCTGGTCAGCTGGGTCTGGAACGCGGTGGCCTGCGCGACGTAGTCCTCGATATGGTAGGAGCCCCAGCCGACCGAGGTCGGCGGGTTGTGATAGGCGCTGCCGGCGTGGACGCCGATCGGTGAGGCCCAGCCGTTCGGCCGCCGCATAGATCGGCCAGTAGGCGCGCTTGCCGAGCGGCATGTCGCCCATGACCAGCATCAGCACCTGGACGAAGCGCTTGTCCTTGGCGCAGCGCTCGATCTCGGCGACGGATTTTTCGACGCTTTGCGTCGGGAATCACGATCGAGCCGCGCAGCCGCGCATCCTTGTCGAGCCATTCCTTGGCCAGCCAGTCGTTCAGCGCGCGGCAGAACGCGTCCTGCATGTCCTCGGAGAACACCATCTGCACGCCGTACAGGGGATTGCAGATGCCGTAAGCTGTGCCGAACCGGTCGAGCGCCTGCTTCTGCATGTCGGCGAGGTCTGAGCCCGGCTTGCCCTGCCCCGGCCGCCAGTCCGGCCGCGACGAGATCGGCGAATTGGTCGGATAGGATTGCGAGACCAGATCGGTCATGCCGCGCGTCGTCACCTGGTCGCGCCAGTAGTCGTTCATGTAGGGCAGCAGGCTGGTCAGATGAGGAACGGCGGGATGCAGATCGCAATCCACGCCGCCGGGAAGCGGCGACGTCATGGTGTTTCCTCGTTCGCCCGCTCCGCGTCGGGCCGCGGTTGTTTCGACGTATTCAATCAGGGCGACCGGCAGCGCCGCAACTCGGCAAACGCTGGCCCCCTGTGCTAGGAAAACATGGGTAAGCGGCCTTAACCATGGGTAAGAGGGCTTAAACATGGGTAAGGCTTTGGGGAGATTTTCGATGATTCGGATTGGACGCACGGCGATTGCCATAACCCTGTTGCTGGCCGGCAGCGCATTCGCGCAGCAACAACCCCCTGCCCCACCCGCAGCACCCCCGCCGGTCGATTTCTCCAAGGTCGAGATCAAGACCACCGACCTCGGCGACAACGTCTACATGCTCGAGGGCCAGGGTGGGAACATCACGGTGGCGGTGGGGAGAACCGGCATCATCATGGTCGACGGCCAGTTCGCGCCGCTGCACGACAAGATCAAGGCCGCGATATCGACCATCTCCAACCTGCCGATCAAATATCTGATCAACACGCATTATCACGGCGACCACACCGGCGGGAATGAAGGCTTTGCCAAGGACGGCGCCATCGTGGTTTCCGACGTCAACGTCAAGAATCGCCTGGCGGAGGGAACCACCAACGGCCTGACCGGCGTCAAGACGCCACCGGCCACAGGGGGCGCGCTGCCGACCAAGACCTATGCCGGCAAGATGTTCAAGATCAGGCTTCCCGGCCGCGTCGCCGATCTCCAGCACATCGCCAACGCGCATACCGACGGCGACACTTACGTCTGGTTCAAGACCGCCAATGTGCTGGCGACCGGCGACACCTTCACCAACGGCCGCTATCCCAACATCGACTTCGCCAATGGCGGCAACATCAAGGGCATGATCGCGGCGACCGACGCCTATCTCAAGCTGACCAACGCCAAGAGCCGCATCGTGCCGGGCCACGGCCCGATCGCCGACAAGGCGGCGCTGACCGAATATCGCGCCATGCTCGTCACCGCGCGCGACCGCATGGCGGCGCTGGTGAAGCAAGGCAAGAGCGAAGACGATGTGGTGGCGGCCAAGCCCTTCGCCGATCTCGACAAGAAATGGGCGCCGACGGAGTTGGCCTCCAAGAATTTTATTCGCGTCGTCTATCATTCGCTCGCGGACAAAACTGACAAGAAGTCGTTGCTGAAACGAATGCTGCGCCGGGGTTGAGAGAACATGAAAGAGCTCGTGACCATAGCCGAAAAGATCGCCGCTCAAACTGATCGAGCGGAAACAGACGATTGCGGTTGCGGAATCCTCAACCGGCGGCCTGATCTCGGCGGCGCTGCTGTCGGTGCCCGGCGCATCCGCCTATTTCCTCGGCGGCGCCGTGGTCTATACCCGCGACGCGCGGCGGCTGCTGATGGACATTCCGGACGAGGCGATGAAGGGCATCCGCTCGGCCTCCGAGCCCTACGCGAAACTGCTGGCGAGCCAGGTCCGCCAGCGTTTTGCGACCGACTGGGGATTGTCGGAAACCGGCGCGACGGGACCGACCGGCAACCGCTACGGCGACGCCGCCGGCCATAGCTGCATGGCGGTGGCGGGGCCGCGCAATCGCGTGTTCACGCTGGAGACCGGGAGCGCCGACCGGCAGGCCAACATGCAGGCGTTTGCGAAGACGGCGCTGAATCTGCTGCTGGAGAATTTGTCGAAGTAGAATTTGTAGGGTGGGCAAAGCGAAGCGTGCCCACCATCTTGATCCCGTTCAATGAATGGTGGGCACGCTGCGCTTTGCCCACCCTACAAGTGTAGACCATCGAGGATCGCATCCATGCAACAGCCATTCGACCGCGCCGCAGAGGATCTCGGCAACTCGATCCATTTCGAGCACGTCAACGTCACCATCCCCGACCAGCGGCTGGCGACGCTGTTCTATGTCGCCGGCCTCGGGCTGACCCGCGATCCCTATCTGATGGTGTCGGACACCAACATGTGGGTCAATGTCGGCAGGAGCCAGTTTCATCTGCCTGACGGCGCGCCGCAGGTGCTGCGCGGCCATACCGGCATCGTCATCGCCGGCCGCGAGGCGCTGCTGGAGCGGCTGGCGTCGGTCGCGAAGAAGCTGGAAGGCACGGCGTTCGCATTCACCGAGCATAACGACCATGTCGAGGCGATCTGCCCCTGGGGCAACCGCGTGCGCTGCTACGAGCCGGACGCCGCGCGCTTCGGGCGCATCACGCTCGGCATTCCCTATGTCGAGTTCGACGTGCCGGTCGGGCACCGCGAAAGCGATCTGCGCCTTCTATCCCGCGATCATGGGAATGCAGGCCGAGTTCTTGAACGGCGACGACGCCGTGGCGCGGGTCAAGGTCGGCAAGGATCAGGTTCTGCAGTTCCGCGAAACCGACCGCGCGCAGCCGGAGTTCGACGGTCATCACGTGCAGATCTACATCACGGATTTCTCAGGTCCCTACCGTCGCCTGCGGGAGCGCGGCCTGATCTCGCAGGAAGACAACCAGTATCAATACCGCTTTCGCGACATCATCGACCTCGACGGCGGCAGGCATCTGTTCACCGTCGAGCACGAGGTCCGCAGCGCCACGCACCCGATGTTCATGCGGCCGCTGGTCAACCGCAACCCGGCCGAGACCAACCGCACCTACGCGCCCGGCCATGAGCAGTGGGCTTACGCGATGGGGCCGGATGAGTATGACAGGAGGTAGGGGCACAGTTCGTAGCGATATCCGGCAACGGTGCGAGCGGCACGGACCCATCGCCGTGTCAGATGTGCTGAGAGACGCTGTTCGACGGCTCTCGTCTCAGACGAGGCCAGAGACCCGCGTGGTGATGGAGCCGCGAAGCGGCGTCTCGAACCATGTGGCCGACGGTCGCGCAGCGCCGCCTGAACTCACCGCTCCCGGAACGAGCGCATCAGCTGGTCGCTGAACGGCTTCATCAGATAGGACAACATGGTGCGGTCGCCGGTCTGCACGAAGGCTTCGACCGGCATGCCCGGGATGATCTTGACGTCGTCGCCGAGCCGGGCGACTTCCGCCGGCGGCAGCGAGACGCGGATGGTGTAGTAGCTCTGGCCGGTGCGCTGGTCGGTGGTGACGTCGGCGGAGACGCGGGTCACCACGCCGTTGAGTTCCGGCGTGGTGCGCTGGTTGAAGGCGGATAGCCGCAGCAGCGTCTTCTGGCCGATCTGCAGCTTGTCGATGTCCTGCGGATTGACCTTGGCCTCGACCGAGAGATCGTCGGCCTGCGGCACGATCATCATGATGGCGTCGCCGGCGGTGATCACGCCGCCGACGGTGTGCACCGTCGACTGCAGCACGACGCCGTCCTGCGGCGCGCGGATGTCGATGCGGCGCAGCTGATCCTCGGCGGTGACCTTGCGCTCGACGAACTCGCCGATCTTGTCGTTGGTCTCGCGCAGATCCTTGGAGACCTCGCTGACCAGGTCCTTGTCGACCTGGATGATCTGCAGTTCGGTTTCGGTGATCTTGCCCTTGGCCTGCGCGCGCGCGGCGATGTATTGCGCGCGCTCGCCCGACAGGCGGGCGGCGTCGCGCTCCAGCGTCGTCAGGCGCGAGATCTGGATCAGGTGCTGCTCGTAGAGCTCGCGCACGCCGATCAGCTCCTTCTCGACCAGCGCGATTTCCTTGTCCTTGGCCTGGTCCTGCGCGGTGAGGCCGGCGATCTCCTCGTTGAGCTGCGACGACCCGCTCGCGCAACTGCGACTTCTGCCCGGCGCGGCCGATGACGCGGACCTCGAACAGCTTGGTTTCGCTCGCCATGACGTCCCGGACATCGGGATCGTCGGCGCGATCGGTCAGCATCGGCGGAAACTTGATCGTGTCGAGGCCGCGCTGCTCGGCCTCCAGCCGCGCCGCGCGCGCCCACAATCCGTTCAGCGTCTTGACGACGATGGCGAGGCTCGCCTTGACCACGGTCTCGTCGAGCCGCACCACGATGTCGCCGGCCTTGACGCTGTCGCCGTCGCGCACGCGCACCTCGCCGACCACGCCGCCGGTCGGGTGCTGCACCTTCTTGACGTTGGAGTCGACGACCACCGAGCCCGGCGCGATCACCGCGCCCGAGATCTGCGCCGTCGAGGCCCAGCCGCCGAACCCGCCGGCCAGCACCAGCACCAGCGACGAGGCCGACGATCAGATGCGCGCGGATCGAGCGGCTGCGCGCCTTTCAGCTCGGCGGTCATGATTTTTTCGCGGCTCCCGCTTCGGACACGATCTTGAGCGGCGTCGGCGGCGGCGACGCGCTGCAGCACCTGGCCGAGCACGGTCTCCTTCGGCCCGAACGCCTGCATGCGGCCGTCCTTCAGCACCAGCAACTGATCGACCGCCTCGATGCCGATCGGCCGGTGCGCCACCACGACGACGATGCCGCCGCGCTCGCGCACGCCGCGCATCGCGCGGGTCAGCGCCTCGTCGCCCTCGCTGTCGAGATTGGAGTTCGGCTCGTCGAGCACGACCAGGAACGGATCGCCGTAGAGCGCGCGCGCCAGCGCGATGCGCTGCGCCTGGCCGGCCGAGAGCGCCGTGCCCTGCTCGCCGATCTGGGTGTCGTAGCCCTCGCGCATCTTGATGATCAGCTCGTGCACGCCGGCCGCCTTGGCGGCGGCGATGATCGCTTCCGACTTCGGCTTCGGGATCGAAGCGGCAGATGTTCTGCGCCACGGTGCCGGCGAACAGCTCGACGTCCTGCGGCAGATAGCCGATGTGGCGGCCGAGCACGTCCGACGACCATTGGTCGAGCGCCGCGCCGTCGAGCCGCACCTTGCCGCGGGCCGGCGTCCAGACGCCGACCAGCGCGCGCACCAGCGACGACTTGCCCGAGCCGCTCGGGCCGATGACGCCGACGCCGCTGCCGGCCTCGACGCGCGAAGTTGACGTCCTGCACGATCGACGCGCTGGTCGCCCGGCGGCACGATGCTGACGGCCTCGACCGACAGCCGCTTCGACGGCGCCGGCAGCAGCGTCTGCTCATTCGCCGCCGGCATCTGCTGCCAGGAGCTTGTTCAGGCGATCCCAGCTCTGGCGCGCGGCGACAAAGCCCTTCCAGTGGGCGATCGCGAGATCGACCGGCGCCAGCGCGCGGGCGCTCAGGATCGAGCCGGCGATGATGATGCCGGCGGTGGCCTCCTGGTGGATCACGAGATAGGCGCCGACCGCGAGCACGGCCGATTGCAGCATCATGCGCAGGACCTTGGCGACGGCGCCGAGGCCGCCGGCGACGTCGCTGGCGCGCTGATTGCCCGCCAGATAGGTCTCGTTGGCCTCGCTCCAGCGCCTGGTCAGCGCGTCCGGACATGCCCATCGCGACCAGCACTTCGGCGTTGCGCCGGCTGGTCGCGGCCAGATCGTTGCGCCGCGCCGCCAGCGTCATCGCCTCGCTTGGCCGGCGTGCGCGACAGGAACTCGGTGACCAGCGTCAGCGCCACCAGGATGACGGCGCCGACCAGCGCGGTGACGCCGAGCAGCCAGTGGAACGCGAAGCAGATCGCGAGATAGAACGGCAGCCACGGCAGGTCGAAGAACGCGCCCGGCCCCATGCTGCCGAGAAACGAGCGGACATTGTCGAGATCGCGCAGCGGCTGCAGGCCGTCGTTGCGGTTGCCGACCATCAGCGGCAGCCGCACCACGGTTTCGAACACGCGCGTGCTGAGGGCTTCGTCGAGCGCGGTGCCGATGCGGCCGAGGATGCGGCCGCGGATCAGGTCGAGGACGCCCTGGGCGACGTACAGGCCGCCGGCGAGAATCGACCAGGCCGACCAGGGTCGGCACGCTGCGGCTCGGCAGCACGCGGTCGTAGACCTCCAGCATGAAGATCGAGCCGGTGAGGTACAACAGATTGATCATGCAACTCATGACGCCGACGCCGATAAAGGCGCTGCGGCAGGCGCGCAGCGCTTCACCGAGCTCGGAACGCCGGACGCGGGAGCGGCTGCCATTAATGCGTATCTCTTCAAACGGATAAGGTACGTGCAGGTATCTACCGATGTTTTCGGACACCGTCTATTTTAAGTCACGTTAACCTGTATCCAGTTCACCCCCATGAAGCGGGTGGAGACCGAAGTCGCGTGTTTTAGGCAGCTAATTTGACGCCGGCGCCAGCCCTACGGCGGATTCGGGCTTCGGGCTGGGCGGAAACGGCACCAAAATCACCGACATCGAGACCCGGCCGATCTCGCCGTTGATATCGAGCAGGACGCCGCTTCCCACGCCCAAGCCGCCCGCCGGCCGCCATTTGGCCTGCGCGCGAATGCCAACCCATTCGCCTTCCGGCTGGCGGTACAACTGAACCGTGAGATTGGGGTTCGGATCCGCCACCACATCCCTAAAAGGCCGGGCAATGCCATGGGTCCAGTCCGCCGGTCCCAGCACCGAGGACAGCGGCACCTTCGATAAGGACCCTGCGCCGTCGACGATCGCTTGGTTCATGCGAAACCAGGCGACGCCGTCACCCTCGCGGGCCTCCATGGCATCCATGAACCAGGGCCGGCCATGCGCCGCCCGCCTTGTGCGCACCGGAAACCGGGTGGGATCGGCGGCCTCGCCCGCGGGCTCGGCAAAGCCGGGCACTTCGACCGCGCGTTCGCGCGACAGGGTCACCCGCACGGTCGCGCAGGGCTGATCCTCGCCGTCAGGCCAGAGCGTGTTGTCGATCACACTGACGCGGCCGCCTTCGGCCACGACAGACGGCCCAGTTCGC
The DNA here is from genome assembly GCA_963773605.1 of uncultured Acidobacteriota bacterium. GTDB lineage: Bacteria > Acidobacteriota > UBA6911 > UBA6911 > UBA6911 > CAVZBT01. The sequence continues at coordinate 757,888 of CAVZBT010000005.1, read as the reverse complement.
AAAACTGTCATCGGCGTCGGGCGCAGGAACCAGGCCGACGACGGAGATCGCCGTGCCCCATTTACGCTGCTCCGCCAGCGCCTCGACTTCCGCCGTCAACAGGCTTGCCACCGCGCCGCCCTGCAGGCCCGCAAAGGGGCCGGCGGCGAGCGCCGTGGGTTGCCAGCGATTGGGGCCGGCGGGCTCGAAGATGGCCATGGACAGGATTCCCATGAGGTGAGCAAGATTGGGTGTCAGCCTAATCTGGCTGGAAACCGAAGCCTGCAACAAAAGGGATTTTCTCACCTCAGATGAGCATAATTCACCTCTCGGAATGCCTCAGGCGCGTCGCTTCGCGCGATTCCTCCTTTGCCTGCGCTGCTGGCGTTCGAGCGCGCTGCTTCGCAACTGAGCTTTCGCCGCGCGGCGTTCAGCCACCGTGCGGTGCCTACAGCCTTCCGCCGGTCCGGATCAGGCGCACGATCAGCAGCAATATCACGGCGCCGATGGTGGAGTAGACGATCTCCGACACCAGTCCGCTGCCGATACGAATGCCGAGCTTGGGAAACAGCAGGCTGGCGAGCAGCGCGCCGGCGATGCCGACCAGGATGTCGCCGATAATGCCGAAGCCGGTGCCGCGAACGATCTTGCCGGCCAGCCAGCCGGCAACCAGTCCGACAAACAGAACAACGAGAATGCCTTCGTTGGAAATATGCATCTGACGTCCCCCGGGGTTTGCCGCGCGGCCGGGTGACAGCCTATCGCATTATTGTCCGATGTGACGAGCCGCAATCCGCGCGCCGTCCAACTGCGCCGCGAAGTGAAACTTTTTTACGTCACATGCGTTATGTCGGCATGAAGAATGGCGATATTTGGTATGTCACTTTTGGTCCGGACAAAGCGGACGACAGCGCGACGAGCATGGCCCGCTCGACCCGTACCTTCAAGTCGGAGGTCGACGCCAAGCTGTTCGCGATGCAGATCCTGTCCAAGGGACTGACGGCGAGCGCGGGCACACTCAATCCCCATCAGCCCAAGCAGATCGTGGGACCGGCGCAGATCGAGAGTTGGGCCGATCCGGGACTGGGTGGGTAGATCTCGTGTCCCGGACGCGGTGCAGCGCGAAGCGATGCACCGCAGAGCCGGGACCTACCGCCGCATGGACCCCGGACCAGCAGCGCAACACGCCGCCAACGCGGCGCGCTGCGCAGCATCCGGGCAACGCGGTCGGAGACCTGATTTAGGCAATCAATTCGCAGCGGTAACTTCCGCCGGCTCGGCCAGCACACAGCGCGCGGTCCGATCCGGCGACACCTGCACATTGGGCGGCAAGCGTTCGCTGCAGCGCGGCTGCGCGTAACTGCAGCGCGGCGCGAACGAACAACTCGCGGGCGCCTTGTCGAGCGAGGGCGGCGTGCCCGGGATGGTCTCCAGCCGCTGGCCGCGTTTGGCGCCGTGGACGGTCGAGGCCAGCAAGCCCCTTGGCATAGGGATGAACCGGCGTGCGCACGATGTCGCGCAGTCTGCCCTGCTCCACGATCTGGCCGGCATACATGACGGCGACACGGTCGCAGATTTCGATCGCGACGCCGATATCGTGGGTCACGAAAATCACGGACATGCCGAACTCGCGCTGCAATTCGCGCAACAGCAGCAGGATCTGGATCTGCACGGTGGCGTCCAGCGCCGTGGTCGGCTCGTCGGCCAGCAGAATTTTCGGCTTGCAGGCCAGCGCCAGCGCGATCATCGCGCGCTGCCGCATGCCGCCGCTCATTTCGTGCGGATAGGCCTCGAGCCGGCGCTTGGCGGAGGGAATCCGCACCACCTCCAGCATTTCCAGCGCGCGCGCCATCGCCTCCTTCTGGCTCTTGCCTTCGTGGCGCATCACGCTTTCCGCGATCTGGTGGCCGATCGTGTAGACCGGATCGAGCGCCAGCGCCGGCTCCTGGAAGATCATGGAGACGGTCTGGCCGCGAAACGCCGAAAGCTCTTCGTCGTTCATCGCCAGCACGTCGCGGCCCAGAACCTTCACGGTGCCCGAAATCTGCGTCCGCTTCTTCGGCAACAGCCGCATCAGCGCGCGCAGGGTCACGCTCTTGCCGGAGCCGGATTCGCCGAGCAGGCCGAGCACCTCGCCCTCGCCCAGCGAGAGCGAGATGTCGTTGACGGCATGAACCGTGCGCTCGCCGGTGAAGCGGATGTTGAGGTCGCGGATTTCGACGAGGTTGCTCATGCCAGCTTTCGGGTACCTGCTGGTGATAATCCGTGGCGCGCTGGAACGCCGCGCCGATCCGCGACAGCCCGGCCTCATCGAAGGGGCGGCCGATCAGCTGCATGCCGACCGGCAAGCCGCTTTTGGTGAAGCCCGTGGGAATCGAGAGCGACGGCAGGCCGAGATAGTTGATCGGGCGGGTGAATTTCGTGATCCGCTGGATCACGGCTTCCGCGTCGAGGCTGTTGCCGACATCGCTCTCGGCAATGGTCACCGCCGGCATCGGCGCGACCGGCGCGATCACGGCATCGGTGCCGGTGACCGCCGCGAGGTAGGCGGCGAGCGCCGGACCGCGCCAGCGCATCGCTTCGAGATAGGTCACGCCGGGAATTGCGAGCCCGTTCTGCAGCCGCATCAGGACCTGCGCGCCGTAATCCTGCGGCCGCTCGATCATCCAGCGCTTGTGGAAGGCGGCGGCTTCGGTGGCGAGCACGATCTGGCAGGCGGCGGTGAGCTGGCGCTGGTCCGGCAGTTCGACCTTGACGATTTCGGCGCCCTCGTTTCGTGAGGGTGGCGATGGTCTCGTCCAGCACCCGCGCCACCTCGGAATCGAGATCGTCGACATAGAAGGCGGTCGGCACGCCGATCTTCAGGCCCTTGAGCGAGCCTGTGGTCGCGGCCATGTAGTTCGGCACCGGCAGCGTCGAGGTGGTCGGATCCTCGGGATCGGCGCCCGCCATCAGCCCGACCAGCAGCGCGCAGTCTTCGACCGTTTGCGCCAGCGGCCCGACCGTATCGAGCGATTGCGACAGCGGCATCGCGCCGGCGCGGCTGATCAGGCCGACCGTGGTCTTGAAGCCGGTGACGCCGCAGAAATGCGCGGGCATCCGGATCGAGCCGCCGGTATCGGAGCCGAGCGCCGCAAAGGTCAGCCGGGCCGCGACCGCCGAGCCCGAGCCGGACGACGAGCCGCCGGTGATGTGATCGACGTTCCAGGGGTTGCGCACCGCGCCGTAGTGCACGTTGTGGCCGGTCGGGCCGTAGGCGAACTCGACCATCTGCAGCGAGCCGAGCCGGACGGAGCCGGCGTCCTTCAGCCGCTGCAACGCGGTCGAGGTGGTCGTCGCGACGAAATCGCGGCGGATCTTCGAGCCGCAGGTCACGACCTTGCCGGCGTCGTAATACATGTCCTTGTGCGCCAGCGGCACGCCGTGCAGCACGCCGCAGATTTTTGCCCTTGGCGAGCGCCGCATCGGCGGCGTCAGCGGCGGCGAGCGCCTCCTCCGCCTCGATCGCCATGAAGGCGTTGACGCGCGGCTGCCATTGCGCGATCCGGTCGAGACAGGACTGCGTGACCTCGCGCGAGGAAAATTTCTTCGCCGGCGATCGCTTTCGCAACCGCGACCAGCGACATCAGGGCCGGTTCGCCGCTCATGTCGACACCTTCGCGCGCTGCACCAGCAGAAAAGCTCGCGGGCTCGAGATCCATCGGCAGCGTGCCGCTAACGGGCGCAAAGCCATCGAACGCCGGGCCGATGGAATTGGCGATGCGCGCGGCAACTTCAGAATCCTGCGGCACGCCGGCGATTTCGGTCATTGCCTTGACCTGTTTGGGATCGGGTCTTGTCATGCGGCGGTTGCTCCCTTGTCGTTTTGTTTGGCCGGTGCGCGGCTGTGCCCGGAGCCGGCAATGGCCATGTAGCACGCCGCCTGATGGCCCATTGTATCGACATCGCTGAGTTTTGGCGTCGCATTTGCGCAGAGCGGCTCCGCAAACGGGCAGCGGGTGTGAAACCGGCAACCGGGCGGCGGATCGATCGGATTGGGCGGATCGCCCGAGATCGGCGGCGTCTCGGTGCGGTTGTCCGGATCGGACGACGGCATCGCTGCCAGCAGCGCCCGCGTATAGGGATGCGCCGGCGCATCCCAGACCTTGTCGACCGGGCCGAGTTCGACCACCTCGCCGAGATACATCACCAGCACGCGGTCCGAGATGTAGCGCACCACGTTGAGGTCGTGGCTGATGAACAAGTAGGTGAGGCCGAATTCGCGCTTGAGATCAGCGAGCAGATTGAGCACCTGGGCTTCGACCGATTTGTCCAGCGCCGAGACCGCTTCGTCGAGGATCACCAGCCGCGGCGACAATGCGAGCGCACGCGCGATGTTGACGCGCTGGCGCTGGCCGCCGGAAATCTCGTGCGGATAGCGGTTGGCGAAGGTTTCGGGCCGCAGGCCCACCTTGCCGAGCAGCTCGCGCGCCAGCGTGCGCGCGGCGCCATCAGCCATGCCGTGGACCTTGGGGCCGAACGCGATCGATTCCTCGATCGTCAGGCGCGGATTGAGCGAGGCGTAGCTGTCCTGAAACACCATCTGCATGCCGCGGCGCAGTTCACGCAGCGACAGCGCGCGGCCGACCTGCATGCCGTCATAGACGATGTCGCCGGCGTCGCGCTTCATCAGGTGCATCAAGCAGCCGCGCGGTGGTCGACTTGCCGCAGCCGGATTTGCCGACGATGCCGACGGTTTCGCCCTTGGCGATGGAGAAGGAAACATCATCGACCGCGCGCACGGTTTTGCGAGGGCTGAACAGATCGCCCCGCACCGGGAAATGCTTGGTCAGGCCGGTGACCTGCAGCAGCGGCTGCGCCGCGCCGCCGACGTCCGCGACCGGCTCCAGTAGCTCGACTGACGGGCTCGTCTCACTCATCGCGTCAGTTCCTGATGTCCATGGCGCTGCGCATGCCGTCGCTGAGCAGGTTGAAGCAGATCGACACCGCAAAGATCATGACGCCCGGCAGCGCCGCCACCCAGGGATTGACATAGATCGCGGTGCGCAGCGTGTTCAGCATCAGGCCCCATTCCGGCTCCGGCGGCTTGGTGCCGAGGCCGAGGAACGACAGGCCGGCGGCGAGGATCATCGACACCGAGATCAGCCCGGTGGCGTAGACGAAGATCGGGCCGAGCACGTTGCCGAGCATATGCACGCGCATGATGGTGAAGGGTCCGGCGCCGGAGGCGCGCGCGGCCTCGACGAAATCCATGTTGCGCACGCCGGTCGTGACGCTTTCCGCGACGCGGGTGATCTGCGGCACGAACACGATCGTCAGCGACACGATGGAGTTGACGATGCCCGCGCCCAGCGCGCCCGAGATCGCGATCGCCAGCAGCACCGACGGGAAGGCGTAGAACACGTCGATGGTGCGCATGATCGCGGTGTTGAGCTTGCCGCCGACATAGCCGGCGACGAGCCCGAGCGAGGTGCCGATCATGAAGGCGAGGATCACCGGCAGGATGCCGATGATCAGCGACAGCCGGCCGCCATAGATCAGCCGCGCCAGCATGTCGCGGCCGAGTTCGTCGGTGCCGAGCGGATAGTTCGGCGTGCCGATGTGGCGAAGCCGGCGGATCATCGAGCCCTGGTAGGGATCGGCGAGGCCGAGCCACGGCGCGAACAGCGCGGAAAGGAAGATCAGCACCAGCACGAAGGCGCAGACCATGCTGACCTTGTCGCGCGCGATGCGGCGGCCGACGGTGGCCCAATAGCCGCGCGCCTTGGTGGCGGGTGCGGCCTGCAGGGCGGTATCCGACATCACGGCTCATGGATCAGCCCCGCTTGATGCGCGGATCGATCGCGGCCTGCGCGATATCGACCAGCAGATTGAGGGCGACGAAGAACAGCGCCAGCACCAGGATCGTGCCCTGCAGCAGCGGCAGGTCGCGCTGGAAGATCGCCGAATTGAGCAGCAGGCCGGAGCCGGGCCAGGAGAACACGGTCTCGATCAGGATCGAGCCGCCGAGCATGTAGCCGAGTTGCAGCCCCATCACCGCGAGCGCGGTCGGCGCGGCGTTCTTGATGACGTGCTTGAACACGTCGAGCTCGCGCAGGCCCTTGGCGCGCAGCGCCTCGACGAAATCCTGCGAAAGGATGTCGCCGGTCAGCGCCCGCACGGTGCGGGTGACGATGCCCATCGGAATCACCGAGGTCGTGATCGCCGGCAGGATCAGATATTTCATGTGCTCCCAGTCCCAGCCCCAGCGAACCGGAACCGCCGGGACCGGCGCCGACCGCGGGCAGCCAGTTGAGCTGCACCGAGAAGATGATGACCAGCACCATGCCGAGCCAGTAATGCGGCACCGACACGCCGGCGATCGCGATCGAGGTCGCGACCTTGTCGACCCAGGTGTCGCGGAAATAGCCGGCGATCAGGCCGAACAGCAGCCCGAGCGTGAAGCCGATCAGCGCCGCGGCAATCGCAAGCGTCACGGTGTTGCCGACCGCGCGCAACACTTCCGACAGCACCGGGCGGCCGGTGGCGATCGAGCTGCCGAGATCGCCATGGAGCGCGCGCCACAGCCAGAGCCCGAACTGCACCGGCAGCGGCCGGTCGAAGCCGTAGGCCGTGCGCAGTTGCGCCGCGAGTTCCTGCGACGCATCCGCCGGCAGCACGGCGACCAGCGGATCGCCCGGCGTGATGTGCACCAGCAGGAAGCACACCAGCGCGACGCTGAGCACGATCGGGATGACGTAGACGATACGTCGGGCGATGTAAGCGAACACGAGTCACTTCTTCTTCTTCCTTCTCCCCTTGTGGGAGAAGGTGGCGCGCATTCATGCGCGCCGGATGAGGGGTTCTATCCGCGGACGCAAGTCTTTCGGATGAGGGACGTGTATCCGCGGAGAGAACCCCTCACCCGTCTCGAATGGCTTCGCTCATTCGATGCCACCCTCTCCCACAAGGGGAGAGGGGAAGCGAGCGCGCTGCCGATGCCTTACGGCGCCATCGACACCGGCGAGAAGTCGACGAACCAGCTCTTCGGCTGCACAAAGCCCTTGACCTTCGGGCTCATGGCGCGCGGGCGCGACGTCGTGGGCGACGTAGAGGAACGCCGCGTCGTCGACCGAGGCCGCGTGCAGTTCGGCCAGCGCCGCGTCACGCGCGGCGGGATCGAAGGTCTGGCGCGCCTTGGTCACCAGTTCGTCGAACTTGGGATTGTTGATGTAACCCCAATTGTTCGACGACGGCGGCGCCATCGACGACTGCAGGAAGCGCACCAGCGCGAAGAACGGATCCATCGCCGCATAGGTGACGTTGGTGGCGTTGGCGCCGTTGGCGGTCGGATCCTTGGCGCCGCGGCGCCAGTTGGTGAACAGCGTGTTCCACTCGATGACGTCGAGCTGGACGTCGAAGTAGCATTCGGCCAGCGCCTGCTGCAGATATTCGTTCATCGGCAGCGGCAGCATCTGGCCCGATCCCGACGCCGAGGTCTGGGTCTTCACCGTCAGCTTCTTGCTCGGGCCGTAGCCGGCTTCCTGCATCAGCTTCTGCGCGGCCTTCAGGTCATACTTGATCTCGAAGGTCGGCTTGCCGCGCCAGGGATGGCCGGGCTCGAAGGTGCCGGTCGCCGGCACCATCAGGCCGGCGAGCAGGCCGTCCCGCAGGCCCTCGCGATCGACGCAGAGATTGGCGGCCTTGCGGACACGGATGTCGTTCCACGGCGAACCTTCGATCGCGCGAGAACTGCCACGGCCAGACATGCGGCTGCTCGTTGGACTGCAATCGTGAAGCCGCGCTGCTTGATCTCCTTGACCGCGTCAGGCGCCGGCGCCTCGACCCAGTCGACCTGGCCGGACAGCAACGCCGCGGTGCGGGCGTTGGCCTCCGGCATCGGCAGCAGCACCATCTTGTCGACCTTGGGCACGCGGGCCTTGTCCCAATAGCCGTCGTTCTTCGACCAGTTCGAGCCGCTCGCGCGGCGTGAACTTCGACATCTTCCACGGGCCGGTGCCCGAGGCTTCCTTGGCAAACGCCGCCCACGCGGCCTGCGACTTCGCCTTGGCGTCGGCGCCTTCGGCCTTGTCATAGAACGCCTGCCACTTGGTCGGGCTGGCCATGAACAGATTGGTCAGGTTGATCGGCAGGAAGCTGTCCGGCTCCTTGGTGGTCAGTTCCACCGTCAGGTCGTCGATCTTGCTTGGCGGAAGCCAGCGTCGGCATGCGCGAGGCGGTGACGCCGACCTGGCTGGCGTCGAAATGCGGCGCGTCCTGCTTCAGCACCTTTTCGACGTTCCAGACCACGGCGTCGGCATTGAACGGCGAGCCGTCGTGGAAGGTGACGCCGGGACGCAGCTTGAAGGTCCACTTCTTCTTGTCGGCATCGTCGACCTTCCATTCGGTCGCGAGCCCGGGGATCATCACGCTCGGCCTTGTCGGCCGACGACAGGTCCCACATCGTCAGCGCGTCGTACATGGTGAGGCCGGTGAAGCGGTTGCCCTCAAAACCCTGATCGGGCTGGCCGAGCGTGCGCGGAATATCGGCAGCGGTCATGCCGATCCGCAGCACCGTTTCGGCGCTCGCGAGTTGCGGCAGTCCCACCACCAGCGCCGTCGCCAGCAGCCACGCGGTGGCCGTCTTCTTCGATTTTTCGTTACGCATATGCAGCAATCCCTTCTCGACTAGGTGACTAATTCTTATGCAACGGTATGCAACGCCTGTGCCAAGGAAGGCGCTTCGCTGGAGGCCTTTAGCCGCACAACTCCCTGTGAGTGCGCATACAGGCGCAGGTTCTATGCTCCATCTGGCATCAAGCTTGCATTTTTTAGCTCCAAACCCCGCCCGAAGGAGCTTAATTCATGCGCATCCGAAATTCGATGCTTCTTGCTGCCACAGCACTCGTCCTCGGATTCCCCCTTGGCTTGCCTACGATTTCGGCGCAGGCCGAGACCGTTGTGCGCTACGGCATTTCGATGGCGGACATCCCGCTGACCACCGGCCAGCCGGACCGTGGCGCCGGCGCCTACCAGTTCTCGGCCTACACGATCTACGATCCGCTGGTCGCCTGGGAGATGGACGTCTCCGACCGGCCCGGCAAACTGGTGCCGGGCCTCGCCACCGAATGGAAGGTCGACGACGCCGACAAGAAGAAATGGCGCTTCACCCTGCGCAAGGGCGTCAAGTTTCACGACGGCAGCGAATTCAACGCCGACGCCGTGATCTGGAATCTCGACAAGGTGCTCAACGACAAGGCACCGCAGTTCGACAAGCGCCAGAGCGCGCAGGTGAAAACCCGCCTGCCCTCGGTCGCGAGCTACGCCAAGATCGACGACGACACGGTCGAGATCACCACCAAGACCGTCGATTCGTTCTTCCCGTATCAGATGCTCTGGTTCCTGGTCTCGAGCCCCGCGCAATATGAAAAGCTCGGCAAGGACTGGGACAAGTTCGCCAGCCAGCCCTCCGGCACCGGGCCGTTCAAGCTGACCAAGCTCGTGCCGCGCGAACTCGCCGAGCTGACCAAGAACGCCGACTACTGGGACAAGAAGCGGATTCCCAAGGCCGACAAGATCGTGCTGATCCCGATGCCGGAAGCGCTGACGCGCACCAATGCGCTGCTGGCCGGCCAGGTCGATCTGATCGAGACGCCGGCGCCGGATGCGGTGCCGCAGCTCAAATCCGCCGGCATGAAGATCGTCGACAACGTCACGCCGCATGTCTGGAATTATCATCTGAGCGTGCTGCCCGGCTCGCCCTGGACCGACATCCGCCTGCGCAAGGCGCTCAACCTCGCGATCGACCGCGAAGCCGTGGTCGGGCTGATGAACGGTCTCGCAAAACCCGCCAAGGGCCAGGTCGACCCGTCGAGCCCCTGGTTCGGCAAGCCGGCCTTCGAGCTGAAATACGATGTCGCCGCGGCGAAGAAGCTGGTGCAGGAAGCCGGCTATTCGCAAGGAGAAGCCGCTGAAGGCGACCTTCATCATCGCGCAAGGCGGCACCGGACAGATGCTGTCGCTGCCGATGAACGAATTCCTGCAGCAGAGCTTCAAGGAAATCGGCATCGAGATCGACTTCAAGGTGGTCGAGCTCGAGACGCTCTATACGGCGTGGCGCAAGGGCGCGGCCGACGAGATGAACGCCGGCATCACCTCCAACAACATCGCCTATGTCACGTCGGATCCGCTCTACGCGATCGTCCGCTTCTTCCACTCCGGCCAGATCGCGCCGGTCGGCGTCAACTGGGGCGGCTACAAGAATCCCGAAGGTCGACGCGCTGATCGACGAGGCCAAGCAGACCTTCGATGTCGCCAAGCAGGACGAACTGCTGGCGCAGGCGCATGCGCTAGATCGTCGACGACGCCACGCTGGTCTGGGTGGTGCACGACACCAACCCGCACGCGCTGTCGCCGAAGGTGAAGAAGTTCGTGCAGGCGCAGCACTGGTTTCAGGATCTGACGCAGATCGGGCTGGAGTGAAAGGGGCTTGATCTAGAGCGCGCTCCAGCCTGTACAGGCTTGGCTGTCCTGGTCTGAAGGAGACAGCCATGACCCCATTTGAAAACAAGGCAAGGCGGCGCCTCAGCATAACCAATGTCGCCCCTGGCAAACCAACGGGTCCGCACGAATAGGGCTCGAGAATTTTGCCCGTCTCACAATTGCCGCACAGCAGTCATGCTCGCCGAACGTGTCCGCCGTACTGTAGTCGTATTCCGACGATCATGTGCACGGCATGCCTGCTGGGCAGCGCTCAGCAGGCATGTTTTGTTTCGTCTAACGTCATGGGGAACTGCCGTGATCAAGATTGCGATTGTAGTGGGTGCAACGCTTGCCGTGGTGACTGCCGCCGGCGCTGCCGACATTCCACGCCGACAGCCCGTCTATCAGCAAGCTCCCGTCGGCAAGATGCCGATTGGCAAGACCCCGATCGGGAAGAGCCCAATCGGCAAGGCGCCCGGGCCCGTCGTGTCGCGCTACTAGCGCACGGCATTGACCGAGGGGTCGTTGAACCTGCCTTTGTCGTCGACGGTTGAGGGGCGAAGCGTGGCAAGTCGACCTAACAGATTGGGACCATGGTTGCTTGCGGGACTTCACACTCGCAGCTTCGCTCCCAGGCACAATCCCATCGGCTTCTGCACACGAGGCACGCAAGCGCTTAGCTGACGCGAATGCGCTTGTGTCTGGTGACGCGCCTATCCAGCCAAGACCGGCGGCACAGGCGGCTCGAAAGCAGGGCACAGCCAAGGGCCCGTACTACGTCGATTTCAGAGCCAGGACGGCGGCGAGCTGGGGACATGCTTTCGTCTGGTACGGGAAGACGAGCGAGCGAGCAGTTGAGGTCGCGGGCCTCACGCCTGCGGGAGACACCTTTGCCTACGTGCTGGGGCATTTGACGTGGGTCCCGTCCGAGACCGGGGCGAGCTATGGCGATCTTGATCCGGAGTACCTGACCGCGAGCTACCGGGTTTACCTGAGTGAGCCGGACGCAAAAAGGGTGTTCGCTTACATCAAGAAATTGCAGACGAGTTCACCGGTCTGGAACGCGGAAACATCCAATTGCACGGCGTTTATCGGCAGCATCGCAAGTTTTATGGGACTGAAAGTGCCTCTCCGCTGGCAGCGTCCCGAGAACTACGTCAACAGCCTCAAGGAAATGAATGGCGGACGCCAGATGGTCCGCCTGTCGTCGGAGTAGTTAGCGCGCGCTTGGGGTTGGCGGTCTCGCGATATCCGCTGTCGTCCCGGGCAAGCGAAGCGCGACCCGAGACTTATAACCACAGGGGAGTTTGGCAGGACTGGGTAGCAGCGCAGCGCAACTTCATCACGCTTCCGCGCAGGGATTCACGGGTATCTGCCTTCAGCTCGCACCCATCCTACGTTCTCACTTCCTACGCCCTGCTCACTTCGTCAGCAGCGCGAAGGCGCCGTTCCAGTCTTGCGGCGGCGGATTTTCGAGATAGCCGCGGATGCGGGCTTCGTAGAGATCGTAGAGCAGCTCCAGCGAATTTGCCTCGTCGGTCTTGCGGCCGCGCTCGATGGCCGCGAGCGCGCCTTCCCAGTCGCGGTTGCGATAGCAGGCGAGCATCTCGATCGTCAGGTTGCGCAGGCGCTGGAAGCGGCCGGACTGCGCGGTGTCCTCGCGGCCGGCGATGGCGTAGATCACCTCCGGCTCCTTCTTGCCCTTCACCATGATGAAGTCGAGTTCGAGAATCGCGAACTTGTCCTTGACCGCCAGCGCGGTCCTGGAGCCGACGATGATCGGAAAGCCGTATTCCTTGGACTGGCCCTTCGAGGCGCGAGGCCAGGTTGACGCTGTCGCCGAGCACCGAATAGTCGAAGCGCTGGTCGGAGCCCATGTTGCCGACCACGCAGATGCCGGTGTTGAGGCCGACGCCGACATTGAGCGGAATGAACGGACGCCGCCTCGTCCTTTGCCTCCTGCTCGCGCGCCTGGTTGAGCTCGTCGACGCGCTCCAGCATGTCGAGCGCCGCCTCGCAGGCGTTGAGCTCGTGATCCTTGTCGTCGAGCGGCGCGTTCCAGAACGCCATGATGGCGTCGCCCATATATTTGTCGATGGTGCCCTTGCGGTCGAGGATGGCGTTGGTCAGCGGCGTGAGGAAACGGTTCATCAGCGCGGTGAGGCCCTGCGGGTCGTTCTTGTAGGTCTCCGAGATCGAGGTGAAGCCGCGCACGTCGCAGAACATGATGGTCATCTCGCGCTCCTCGCCGCCGAGCACGAGCTTCTCCGGCGACTGCGCGAGTTGCTCGACCAGCGCCGGCGACAGATACTGGCCGAAGGCCGAGCGGATCTGCCGGCGCTGCGCCTGCTCGCGCACGAAGCTCGAAAAGATCAGCGTGAGATAGATCGCCGTGGTCGACATCAGGGGATAGGTGAAATCGATCAGCAGACGGTGCTGCGTGTAGAAATACCACGGACGTTCCGACCAGCAGCGCGGTGCGAACGCAGCACCGAGGGCAACCAGCGTGACCGGCCCGAACAGCGGCGCGAACGCGATCACCAGAAGCCCGAACAGCAGCGCGGTCGCGAATTCGACGGCGATGCCGTAGATCGGCTGCGAGATCACCGTCGCCGGTCAGGGTGCTCTCCAGCACCTGGGCGTGGATCTCCACGCCGGGCATGGCGCGCGACACCGGCGTGGTCTTGATGTCGTTGAGACCGACCGCCGAGGTGCCGATCAGCACCAGCTTGCCGGCGATCATGTCGGGCGCGACGTGTCTTCTCCAGCACGTTGATCGCCGGAGACGTAGAGCGAGGGATCGTGGCGGGCGATAGTGAACCCAGAGCTGGCCGTTATGGTCGGTCGGAATCTGAAAGCCCTTGATGCCGAGGCTCTTGATGCCGGCCTTTTCGGCCTTGATCAGGATCGTGCCCGAGCCGGTGGCGACCCGCAGCATCTCGAACGTCAGCGACGGCATGGTCTGGCCCTGCGCCTGCATGATCATCGGCACGCGCCGCACGATGCCGTCGCGCTCGGGCTTGATCGTGAACAGGCCGCGCCCGGCGGCGGCCTGCTCCAGCACCGGCACGTTGCGCAGCAGGCCCGGGAAATTCGAACATGAAGCGCTGCGGCTCCTCGCCCAGCATCGCGAGCCCGGTCACCGGCAGCGTCTTGTCGAGCGCGCGCGATCTCCTCCGGCAGCGCCGGATTCGCCGAGCACGACGCGCGAGTTCCTGATGGCGTCGGCGAAGACCTGGTCGTTGCTCGGCAGCGCGCGCAGCTTGGCGCGGGTTTCCTCGTCGAGATTGCGGAAGGTGTCGGCCGCAACGGCAGGGTTGAGCCGGTCGGGCTCCGAAAACACCGCGTCGAACGCGATCACGACGGCGCCGAGCCGGGTCAGTTCGGTGACGAGATCGGCGATCCGCGTCCGCGGCCACGGCCACTGCCCGAGCTTTTCCAGGCTCTTGTCGTCGATATCGACGATGGTGACCGGCCTGTGCGGTCTTCTTGCGCGGGATCGATGCGCTGGAAGAAATCGAAGGTCCTGACGCGAATTTCCTCGACCGGCGCCGGATCGGCGACGCGCAGCGCGGCGAACCCGATCAGCAGCGCAAGGCACAGCAGCCGGGCATAGCCGATGCGCCGCGTGAACCATCTCCGCCATACCCGCAGTCGTTTCATGCTGTCTGGATATCACGCATTGACGGATCAGGCATGCTGGATTCGCGCGAAAGGCCGCTCTACCGACTGCCGCGGATCAGATATTGCCGCTGCCGCCCGGATGAAGAATGAAATCGCTCATATGCAGGTTCGCCTTGGCGACGTTCGACAGCAGGATACTGTTGTTGCCATCGAACTGTATCAACGTGTCCGCGCCGGCCTGCGCGACCGCGCTGCTGTTGAGCCAGGAATGGAAGGAAGCCACATTGTCGGGAGTGAACGGGAGATTTGTCAGCAGATCGATCTTGTCCTGCCCGGGCAAGAAATCGGTGATCGTGTCGTTGCCCATGTGTTCGGCGAACACGAATTGGTCGGCGCCTGCCCCGCCCTTCAGGATATCGTCGTGCACGGTCGAGAAGATCACGTCATCGCCGGAAGTCGCGAACGTCGAAAGGTCCATCGTCCCGTTGAACTGATCTTCGACCACGGTGAATAGACTGGTGTTGTTGACCGGCGCGTCGTTCTTGGCGCCAATGCTGTAAACTCCGCTGCTGAATGCCGTCGTACCGCCTGTCGTCGACGGCATTGCAATGATCGAGCCGGAGGTCGAGCCATCGGTGCCGTCCCAGGCCACGAAGGTTAGGTGCTCGGTATCGCCGCTTCCGGAACCGCTGAAGCGCACTTTCGCATCTGCGGACAGCAATAATGCCTTACCGGTTGCCAGGTTGACCGCGACCCAATCCCCGCCGCCGATCTGATATTCCCAGCTTCCCCCTGCGCTACCGTTGTCAACGCCGGTAATGGCGATGCCAAACAGATCGCCGTCGGGATCGCTGACGGTGAGCTTGTCGTTGCCGAAGAAGAACTCGCCATCGAAGACGGCGACGCCATTGTGGTTCGCGAGCTGCGCCTGTTTCGTGGACACACCGGACTGCACGACCGGCGCGTCGTTGGTGGCCACCACCGTCAGAGTTGCCGTATCCGAAGTCGCGGAAAAAGCGGTAGAGCCGCCCAGATACTGATGCATCGGCCGTCGTCCCGCTGGCTCCCGTCGTTTGATCCCACGCCACGTAAGTGAGCGTCGCCGCGCCGCCGTCCCCTCCGTCGGGGACGAACTTGACCACGGCGGTCGCGGCCAACAGCAGGGCCGACGTCGTCGATACCGCAGGGAAAGCAAAATAGCTGCTGCCGTCCGTCGAATATTCCCAGTGGCCATGCGCGCCGGTCGTGGCAGTGATCGCGATGCCATGCAACGCGCCGCTATCGACATCGGAAATGCTGGTGCCGACGAACGAAGCAACGGTCTGGCCGGCGTTCGCGGTGTCGTCCTCCGCAATCGTCGTGAGGGATGGGTTCGAGACGGTCATCACCGGCGCGTCGTTGGTGCCGGTGATGGTGACGTCGATCGTGCGGTCGACGGTGCCGCCGTTGCCGTCGTCGAGCGTGATGGTGAAGCTCTCGACCTTGGTCTGGTCCTTGGCCAGATACTCGACCGCGGAGGCCGCAACGCTGTAGTTCCAGGTGATGGCCGCCGATGCCGTGCCGGTGGTGTCGGTGTTCACGGACGCGGTCAGCGTGCCGAGCGCCCCGGCGGAGGCCGTGATGGTCGGGCCGATGCTGGTGTTCGGTGAGGTCGACGTCGGTGAAGGTGATGGTGCCGCTGTCGGTCAGGTTGCCGGCCGGGGTGACCTGCTCGGTGACCGCGCCGGTCGACATCCGCCGTCGCCACCACCGGCGCATCGTTGGTGCCGGTGATGGTGACGTCGACTGCTGCGATCGATCATGCCGCCGTTGCCGTCGTCGAGCGTGATGGTGAAGGCTCGACCTTGGTCTCGTCCTTGGCCAGATACTCGAACGCCGTCGGCGCGACGGTGTAGGTCCAGGTGACCGAGCCGCCGATGCCGAGCCGGTGGTGTCGGTGGTCACGGCACCCGGCGTCAGCAGCGCCTCAGCTCTGCCTGGCCGAGCGCAAGGCCGGTCGTGGTGCCGGTCGCGACACGGCCGTCGGTGCAGGTCGACGTCGGTGAAGGTCGATGGTGCCGCTGTCGGTGAGGTTGCCGGCCGGGGTGACCGGCTCGGTGACCGGTCGCCGGTGAGCTTCTGCGCGACGTCAGCAACGACCGGCGCGTCGTTGGTGCCGGTGATGGTGACGTCGATCGTGCGGTCGACGGTGCCGCCGTTGCCGTCGTCGAGCGTGATGGTGAAGCTCTCGACCTTGGTCTGGTCCTTGGCGAGATACTCGACGCGCGAGGCCGCAACGGTGTAGTTCCAGGTGACGACGCCGCCGATGCCGGTGCCGGTGGTGTCGGTGTTCACGGACGCGCTCAGCGAGCCGAGCGCCCCGACGGAGGCCGTGATGGTCGGGCCGATGCTGGTGGGTATCGGTGAGGTCGACGTCGGTGAAGCGCGATGGTGCCGCTGTCGGTCAGGTTGCCGGCCGGCGTGACCTGCTCGGTGACCGCGCCGGTGACATCCGCCGTCGCCACCACCGGGGCATCGTTGGTGCCGGTGATGGTGACGTCGAAAGTCTGCGCCGTCACGCCGCCGTCGCCATCGTCGATCGCCACCGTGTAGGTGAGCGTCAGCACCTCGTCCTTGGCCAGATAGTCGAACACCGTCGAAGCGGCGGAGAACGACAGTGTGACCGAGCCGGACGATGAGCCAATATTCTTGGTCACGGCACCCGGCGTCACCAGCGCCATCAGCTCTGCCTGGCTGAGCGCAAGGCCGGTCGTGGTGCCCGTCGCCACCACGCCGGTGATGTCAGCGGCGTGGCCAATATCGGTCAGGTCGACGTCGGTGAAGGCGACCGGGATCGTCGTGGTCAGCGCCGAGGTGTCGGCCTGCTCGGTCAGGTCCTGCTGCGCGATGTTGGCGATAACAGGCGCGTCGTCGGTGCCGGTGACGGTGACGACGAAGTCTCCGGCGTTACGCCGCCATCGCCGTCGTCGATCGCAACGGTGTATTTCAGCGTGAGAACCTGGCCCTGCCCAGATAATCGAACGCGGTCGACGCCGCCGAGAATGACAGCTCGACCGAGCCGGACGTGGAGCCGGCGGCCTTGGTCACATCCTCGGGCGTGATCAACGCGATCAGCGCCGTCTCGTTGAGCGCCAGACCGTTGGTGGTGCCGGACGCCACCGCGTGCGTGATGCTTGCGCTGTGGCCGACATCCGACAGGTCGAGATCGGTGAAGGCGACTGCAATCGTCGACGTCAGCGCGCGGTATCGGTCTGCTCGGTGAGATTCTGCTGCGCGATCGCGCCGATGTCGGGCGCATCGTTGCTGCCATTGACGGTGACGAGAATGTCCTGCGAGGTGACGCCGCCATGGTGGTCATCGACCTCCACCGTGTAGGTCAGCGTGACGGTCTCGCCATCGGCGAGGTAATCGAAATAACTGTCCGGCGCCGAGAACGACCAGCTCTTCGAGCCCGGCACGCCGTCGGTGGAATTGGCTCAGCGGCCCCAGCGACAGCCAACTGAGCTGGACCGCGCCGTCGGCGAGGCCCGTCATCACGCCGGAGGCCTTGACGCCGGTGAGCTTGACCTCATGCGTATCGGTCAGATCGGCGTCGACGAACGTGATCGCGCCGCTCGCGGTATCCGGCGTCGCCGAACCGTGGATGCCGGCGCGTTCCGCGATGGCGGCGGTCTGCGGGTCGCTGGTGATTTTAGCCGTGTCGTTGCTGCCGGTGACGGTGACGGTGATCGGCTTGGTCACCACGCCGCCATGCCCGTCATCGACGGTCGCGGTATAGGTCAGCGTCAGGATCTCGCCGTCGGCCAGGAAATCGAACGCACCGTCGGGCGCGCTGTAACTCCAGCTCGCCGAACCGTCATTGGTATTGCCGGGGGACTGCAGCACCGTCAGCGGCTCATCCACCGCTGATATCGCCGCGAGTTGCTTGGCCGTGAGCTGCGAGGTGACGTCGACGCCATAGGCGTTCAGGTAGCTGAACGCACGTGAAGGCGGCGCTCGCCACCGGCCGGTCGGTCAGGTCGACGTCGGTGAAGCTGATGGTGCCGGAGGCCGTATGGAGCGCGGTAGACCCGTCGGGTTCGGCTGGTCGAGGTTCGAAAGTTCGGCAAAGGCAGTCGCTGGTCGTGGCGATGGTCGGAAGGTCGTTGGTGCCGGTGACGACGACGTCGGCGCCGCGATCGAGACGGTGATCGGCGTGGAGACGACGCCGCCATGGCCGTCATCGACCTGGGCGACGTAGTTGAGGGTCAGCGTCTCGCCCTTGGCGATGAAGTCGAACTTGCTGTCGGCGACGCTGTAGGTCCAGTCGCCGAGCCGTTGTGGGTGTTTCCGGCCGCCTGCACCACGGCTGAGCGGCACCTCGACGGCGGATCGCCGCCAGTTGCGCCGGCGTCAGCGTCAGCGGTGATGTCGTTGCCCTGCGCATCGTAGTAGCGGAACGGATCGGTCGCGGAGATCGCGGCGCTGACGACGGGCCGGTCGGTCAGGTCGACGTCGGCGAAGGTGACGGTGCCCGGTCACGGTATCGACCGCCGTATTGCCGGTGCCGATCCGCTCGGTGATCGCGCCGCCGGTCGCCGAGACCGTCGGCTTGTCGTTGGTGCCGGTGATCACGATCGTGAACGGCACGAACGTCCGTCTCGTTGTTCGGCGCGTAGTTGTTGTCGACCCGCGCCAGATAGGTCAGCGTCAGCGTCTCGCCGGCGGCGAGGAAGTCGAACGCGCCGTCGGCAATGCTGTAGGTCCAGGTCGCCTCGCCGGTATTCTTGCCGTTGGGGTCCTGCACCACGGAGAGCGGCACTTCGACCGCCTTGATCGCCGCCAGTTGCTCCGCCGTCAGCGTCGCGGTGACGTCGGCCTGCTGCGCGTCCTTGTAGGCGAAGGAATGAAACTGGCCGTCACCGCTCGGAAGGTCGCCGGGATTGATGTCGGCATAGCTGACTGTGCCGGACACGCGTGTCCAGCGCGGTATTGCCGGTGGTGTCGATGCCGCTCGGTGAAGCGCTGCCGAACGCGACGAGCTCCGGCGGCATGTCGAGATGGAATGCGATGATTTCCGCCGCTCGGACCCGGCGGTGGACGCCGCGGGCCGGTCCGGGACGTTGACAGGATCTGACAGCGTGACCGGACGACTCGTCGTCGGCCAGCTTGACGAACAACGTCTCCGGACGATCGATCGGTGAAGTTGGTCGTCAGCTTGGTGTTCGGATTGTGAGGTCGGTGAACTTCAGCGAGAACACGTCGCTGATGATCTTCTGCGCATCGGGCGACAGTTGCACCGACGACTGGAAGCTGACGACGCCCTGGCCATTGATGATGGTCTGCGTGCCGGCCTGGTTGACGGTCGCGATCGGCGTCAGCGTGGTCTTGTCGAACAGGATGTAGGAGCCGGTGGTGCCGTCCGGCTCGACCAGCACCTGGAATTTCGCCGGCGGCGCACCGCCCTGCGCCGGCACCTCGAAATCGATCTCGACCAGCACCGCGGTGCCGCGGATGCCCATGGTCGCGACCGGCGTGTCGACCTTCATGTCGCCTTTCTTGGCGGTGGCGCCGGCGACGAACGAGATCGTGCCCTGCACCAGGCTGAGCAGCGATTTGTTGTCCGACCCGTTCGGGTCGTAGATCATTTCGTTCAGCACCATCTTGGCGTTCGACGCGAGGCCGAACACGGTGCCGTCGATGAAGGTGATGCCGAGCGTCGAATCCGATCCGGACTGGACGACGTCGCCTTTGTGGACGGTGTCGCCCTGGTTCAGGATGATCGACACGCCGTTGCGGATCGCGGTCGCGTTGCCCGCCAGCTTGGTGACATGGCCGATGACCTGGGCCGACGCTGGCGCTGCCGTCGGCCTGCGCGAACTGGGCGTGCCCGGTCAGCGCGTTGACGATGTCGCCGGTGAGGTGGGCGCCATCGGGCGAGGCCAGCGCGGCGCGCTTCTCGCCCTTGAAGTAATCGTGCAGCACGAGTTCGTGGTCGTCACTGGAGAGGATCAGGTCGACGCCCGACCGCTTGAAGTCGCCCGTGAAACAGCAGATGAGCATCAGGAACGATTATGGCGTCCGACGGCGCATGTGTCGAAACCTTGTCGACATGGAAATTGCCGGAGACGAAAGATGGCCGTGCGATGACAGCAGCCCAGGTCAATATCCACGCCGGAATCAGGGCCGAGGCCGCCCGATCCGAATTTGCCGGCGAAGTTCAATGGGGCACCATATCTAAATAGGTTAATAATTATGAATTTCCCTGCGAGGTCTTTGATACCATGCAGGTAAGGAACACAAAAGCATGGTATGCCGCGAATACCCCCGATATGGGGTAAGTCTGCAACAGGACCAAAAAGGTCCGGGAAAAGTGTCGGGCGAAAGTGTGGCGAGGAAAAGGCCGGATTTAACTCGGACTGATCGAAAAATGGGCGTTCCCTTCCTAAGTCATAAAGATAAGCAGTCATAATACTTTATCTATGTCGCAGCGCGGCGAGTGCCGTCTCCTGAAGGGAAGCGACATACTAGCTGAGGCTGATCACTTCGCGGGATGCATTAGAAGCCGTCATCCCTTCAGGGCATCCGAGACGGCTGCAATTGCCCGAGGGAGCCCGCGGGCAAGGTTAATTCGGAGACCTGTGACCCTTTCGCAACCGTAAATATTGCACCGTATCCCGCAGCCTTTCTCGGATAACCGAGCGGCGCCGTGACGGCTTTCATGAGCGCCAATCTGAGCGGACCAATAAGATTGTCTACGGACCAGCAACGCCACGTTCATGCTGTTTCGCCCTTTGCGGCTGGGAGGACCCCGTTTTAAGCAGATCAAAAGCCCCCTCGCCCATCCTTTCCCCCTGCGAAATGATCCGGTCACGAGCAGGCAGAACAAGCCAGCCGATGCCCGGACAAGGGGCGTCAGATGGGGTTGTCAGTGTTTTCGCGCGCATGGCGCGCGGGCATCATTGCGTGCGGCATGGCCTGGTTCGGTCCAGGCGATCTGCGCGCCGAAACGCAGCCGTCTGCCCGATTCGACGGAATCAATGGCAGCGATCGACCGAGCCGTTCGGGCTTGCCGCCTCCTCGCTCACCAGCGGCGGACTGCGCGACAAATGGCTCGGCGTGCAGCGCCGGCTCGACGACGAAATGGTGCAGCTTGCGCTCTGCGAAGGCGACCGTGACGGCTGCGTGTCTCCGGCCGCGCTGAAATTCCTCGACATCGTCGATGCCGCCAGGTCGCGCGAAGGCCGCGCCCGGCTCGGCGAAATCAACCGCGCCATCAATCTCGCCATCCGTCCGATCAGCGACCTCGCCCAGCACGGCCAGATCGACGTCTGGACGTCGCCGCTCGCGACGCTCGCGCGTGGCGGCGGCGACTGCGAGGATTATGCGATTGCAAAATTCGTCGCCTTGCGCCGCGCCGGCCTCGCGCCCGACGATCTCAGGATCGTGGTCCTGCACGATACCATCCATGGCGAGGACCATGCGGTGGCTGCCGCGCGGCTGGACGGCCGCTGGCTGACGCTCGACAACCGCCGCATGGCGATGGTCGAGGATGCCGACGTCAGAAATTTCCGGCCGACATTCGTGATCGGCCAGCACGGCGTGATGCGATACGCCGATTCTCCCCTGCTCGCCGACGCCTCGGGCAATCAGCCCTGTCGGCTCCGCTCGTCGTGAGTTCTCTGGCCGCCGCCGCGGACCGGTCATCTGAACGTGCCGACTGACGAATGACGGCGTGCAATTGTTGCGCGGCGGCGGCTGACAACAAACTGCTTTCCTTGCCTGATCTTCCTTTCAGTCATGGCCGATGGTGCGCTGCAGCCGGTATACCAGCCTGCATTCGTTCGGTGAAAACATGGCGAGACAAATTTTCTCTTTTTGCATTTCGCGCCCCGCATTGATTGACGCGATCCTTCTCACCGGCATAGCATTCCGGCAGATCCGCTAGAGATCACTGGGAGGGAATGAGATGACACGTTTGCCGCGCGTTGATTCCGCTTGCCGTTTTTTTCCTGAAATTGCCGCTACTTCCCATCGATCGGCGCGCCTTGCGCAGGCCGCGATCGCCATCGGGCTGGGCCTGACGCTATCCTGCAGCGGCGCACTCGCGCAGAGCCCCGCCAAGGGATCGCCCGAGCACATCAAGGCCGTCACCTCGGCGGTCGATGGCGCATCGATCAAGGCCAACACCGCGACCTCGAACGACTGGCCGACCATCGGCCTCGACTATGCCGAGACGCGCTTTTCAGCAAGCTCAACCAGATCAATGCCGACAACGTCAAGCAACTCGGGCTGGTGTGGAGCTATCCGCTGCGAATCCTCCCGCGGCGTCGAGGCGACGCCGGTCGTGGTCGACGGCATCATGTACCAGACCGCGTCATGGAGCGTGGTGCACGCCATCGACGCCCGCACCGGCAAGCAGCTCTGGACCTACGATCCGAAGATCGATCGCGAGAAGGGCTACAAGGGCTGCTGCGACGTGGTCAATCGCGGCGTCGCGCTCTGGAAGGGCAAGGTCTTTGTCGGCGCCTATGACGGCCGGCTGATCGCGCTCGACGCCGCCACCGGCAAGGTGGTCTGGGAAAAGGACACCGTGATCGAGCAAGGAGCATTCCTACACCATCACCGGCGCGCCGCGCGTGTTCAACGGCAAGGTGGTGATCGGCAATGGCGGCGCCGAATACGGCGCGCGCGGCTATGTCACCGCCTACGACGCGGAGACCGGCAACCAGGCATGGCGCTGGTTCACCGTGCCCGGCGATCCGTCAAAGCCGTTCGAGGACGAATCGATGGCGGCCGCGGCCAAGACCTGGGATCCCGCCGGCAAATACTGGATCAACGGCGGCGGCGGCACGGCGTGGGACACCATCACCTTCGATCCCGACCTGAACCTCGTCTATATCGGCACCGGCAACGGCTCGCCCTGGAATCGCAAAATCCGCAGTCCGTCCGGCGGCGACAATCTCTATCTCGCCTCGATCGTCGCGCTGAATGCCGACACCGGAAAATATGTCTGGCACTATCAGGAAACGCCCGGCGATCACTGGGACTACACCTCGACCCAGCCGATGATCCTGGCCGACATCAACATCGACGGCGCGCCGCGCAAGGTGATCCTGCACGCGCCGAAGAACGGCTTCTTCTTCGTCATCGACCGCACCAACGGCAAGTTCATCTCGGCGAAGAACTTCGTCGATGTGAACTGGGCGACCGGCTACGACGCCAACGGCCGGCCGATCGAGGTCAAGGAGGCGCGCGGCGACGAAGCCGTATGACAGCATTCCCGGGCCCGTACGGCGCGCACAACTGGCATCCGATGTCGTTCAATCCGCAGACCGGTCTCGTCTACATTGCCGGCGCAGGACGTTCCGATGAACCTGACGCCGGAAAAGACCTGCGACGCACAATGCCAAGACGCCCGGCAACTTCGTCCGCGCCGGGCTGGAATCTCGGCTTCATGCTGAATGCAGACCCGCCGAAGAGCCCGGCGTTCGGACGCCTGCTGGCCTGGGACCCGGTCAAGCAGAAGGAAGCCTGGCGCGCGGAGTATGTGGCGCCGTGGAATGGCGGCACGCTCACCACCGCCGGCAATCTGGTGTTCCAGGGCACGGCCGACGGGCGCTTCGTCGCCTACAACGCCACCACGGGCGAGAAGCTCTGGGAAAGCCCGACCGGCACCGGCGTGGTCGCGGCGGCCTCGACCTACATGCATCGACGGCAAGCAATATGTCTCGATCGCGGTCGGCTGGGGCGGCGTGTTCGGGATCATGCGATCGCGCCACCGAACTGCAGAGCCCCGGCACGGTCTACACCTTCGCGATCGACGGCAAGGCGCCGCTGCCGGCCTTCGTGAAGTACCAGACCGAAGGGCTGCTCGAAGGGCGTGAAGTACGACCCGAAGGACGTCGCCGAAGGCACCGCTGCATCTATGTCACCGCCTGCGCCTCCTGCCACGGCGTGCCCGGCGTCGACAAGGGCGGCAATGTCAGGAACCTCGGCTACGTCCCGACCGAGACCATCGCCAACCTGAAGGACTTCGTGTTCAAGGGCCCGTTCCGCGACCAGGGCATGCCCGACTTCACCGGCAAGCTGAAGGAAGAGGATATCCCGAAGCTGCAGGCCTTCATCCAGGGCACCGCGGACGCGATCCGGCCGAAGTGACGAAGTCATCCCGGGACGATCACAAGCAGAGCGATCGCGTCATCGCGATGCGCAAGTCGACGCGACGGATCGCTCATTGAGCGGCTACATCTGGCGAACGAGAATGGATGCCGGCTTCGCCGCTTCGCGTACGCTCCGGCCATGACAGAGCTCAAACAGAAGGGCTGCGCGATCGTCTCGCGCAGCCCTTTGTCGTTGAGCCTGTTGCCGTTGGGAGCGAAACGCTCCCTCAGAACATCAGGCCTTCCTTGACCAGCACCCAGCGGCCGTTCTTGATCTGCTGGACCTGGGTGATCGTGTTGGCGAGATGGTCGGTCTTGGAGAACTTGGTCGGCGGCGAGTTGAAGATGTCGAGGAACTTGTCGCCGGACTCCAGCGCGTCCATCATCTTCTGGCCGGTCAGGTCCTTGCCCGCCTTGTTGGCGTAGAAGGCAAAGGTCATCGATGGCGTTGTAGCCGATGATCGCCTGCGTGTTGGCGTCGGTGCCGAACATCTTCTTGTAGTTGGCGAGCCAGTCCTTGACCTTGCCCTTGGCCGTGTCCTCGTACGGGATTTCGAAGCCCGAGGCCGCATAGAGGCCTTCGACCGCGTCCTTGCCGAGCGCCGGCACTTCGAGCACGTTGGTCGGCGTGGCGCCGAGGAAGGTGACGTCCCAGCCGAGCTTCTTGGCCTCGCCCATCGCGCCGATGGTCTCGCGAATGACC
Source organism: uncultured Acidobacteriota bacterium (assembly GCA_963773605.1). Classification (GTDB taxonomy): domain Bacteria; phylum Acidobacteriota; class UBA6911; order UBA6911; family UBA6911; genus CAVZBT01. The sequence goes on along the minus strand of CAVZBT010000005.1, from coordinate 732,979 downwards.
GTGCCGAGCACGACCATGTCGCAGCCGTCGGACTTCATCTTGGCGACCTGCGCGCTGAAGTCGGACGCGCCGCGCTTGTAGCTCGTGATCGAGGCGGGCGTCAGCTTCATCGCGTCGAGCTGCTGGGTGAAGCCGTCGAGCACGTTCTTGCCGTACTCGTCGTCCTGGTACATGATGCAGGGCTTCTTGAAGCTTCTTCCACTCGATCATGTATTTGACGGCCGCGCGCGTGCTCTCGACATAGGGCAGCAGGTTGCTGAACTTCAGCCGCTCCTGCGGCTTGGCCGGATCGAACTTGAAGGTGAACTCGGCGGCCGTCAGCGGGAAGAGCTGCAGCACGCCGGCATCGAACAGGATGTCCTGCGCGGCGAGCACGGTGGGCGAGCCCATCGGCGCCGATCATGGCGAAGACCTTGTCGCGTCTCGACCATCTTCTGCGACGGCGAGCACGGCCGTCTTCGGATCGTAGCCGCTGTCCTCGAGGATCAGCTTGATCTTGCGGCCGTTGATGCCGCCGGCGGCGTTGATCTCCTCGACCGCCATCTTCATGCCGTTGGAAACCGGAACGCCCCAGACCTTGATCGGGCCGGACAGATCCTGATGGGTGCCGATGACGATCTCGGTCGCCGAGATGCCCTGATTGGTAACCTTGGTCTGGGCTGCGGCCGGCAGTGCGGTCAGCGCAAGGGCGCTCACCGCAAGGCCCAACGCCCTAAACGATTTCGACATTGCAATATCCTCCTTGTTGGCCCGTGTTGAGCGAAGGGTAGGGCCTTCTTGTCCTTCGCCGCTTAGTTGATTCTCGCTGCGAACTTCCGTTTTGCCTCACGCCACCGCCCGCTCGCCATACATGGCGTCGATCTCGGCGGCATAACGCTTGTTCACGAAACTGCGCTTCAACTTCATGGTCGGCGTCAGCTCCTCGTCCTCGGGCGTGAGCTGACGTTCGATCAGGTAGAACTTCTTGATGGTCTCGACGCGCGCGAAGTTGACGTTGACCGCCTCGATCTCGCGACTGGATCAGGTCCTGGATCTCGGGCGCGCGGCACAGGCTGGCGTAGTTGGTGAAGGGAATGTCGTGGTCCTGCGCGAACTTCTCGACATTCTCCTGGTCGATCATGAGCAGGCACGTCAGATACGGCCGCTTGTCGCCGATCACCACGGCGTCGCGAGACGTAAGGCGAGAACTTCAACTGGTTCTCGATTTCCGACGGCGTGATGTTCTTGCCGCCGGAGGTGATGATGATGTCCTTCATCCGGTCGGTGATCTTGACGAAGCCTTCATTGTCGATCGAGCCGACGTCGCCGGTGTGCAGCCATCCCTTGGCGTCGATGGTCTCCGCGGTCTTTTCCGGCTGGTTCAGGTAGCCCATGAACAGGAAATCGCCGCGGATCAGGATCTCGCCCTGCGGCGAAATCGCGACCTCGCCCCAGGGCGCGGCCTTGCCGACCGAGCCGAGCTTGATGCGCTCGGGCGGCATCACGGTCGCGACGCCGCAATTTTCGGTCTGGCCGTAGACCTCGCGCATGTCGATGCCGAGCGCGAGATACCAGCGGATCAGATCGGGCGCGATCGGGGCGGCGCCGGTAAAGGCCAGCCGGCAACGGTCGAGCCCGAGCATGCGGCGGATGTTGCGGAACACCAGCCAGTAGGCGGCGCGTTGGCGAGCCGCAGCGACAATGGCGGTGTATCGCCCTGCAGCTTGTACTCGGTCACGCGATTGCCGATCGCAAGCGCGTTGCGGTACATCCAGTTCTGGAACGCGGTCGCGTCCTTCAACGCGATCGTGATTCCGGAATAGAACTTTTCCCAGACCCGGGGCACCGCGAGGAACGCGGTCGGCTGCACCTCGCGCAGATTGTCCGGCACGGTTTCCGGGCTCTCGGCGAAATTCATCACCGATCCCAGCGCCAGCGAGACGTAGTAGCCGCCGATCCGCTCGGCGACGTGGCAGAGCGGCAGGAACACCAGCCGCTCTTCGTTGTCGGTCGACGGAAACAGATCGTTGGCGTGGCGCATCTGATGCGTCACGCTGCGGTTGGAATGCATGGCGCCCTTGGGCGGGCCCGTGGTGCCCGACGTGTAGACGAGGATGGCGAGATCGTCGGCTGTGCGGCTTCCGATCATCTCGTCCCACAGCGCTTCGTTGCCCTGGCGCGTGGTTGCGCCCGAGCGCCATGAACTCGGCCAGCGACAGCACCATCGGGTCGATAAAGCCGCTCAGGCCTTCCATGTCGAACACGACGATCTTCTGCAGCGTCGGACACCGCGAACGGCACGACAGGATCTTGTCGAGCTGCTCCTCGTCCTCGGCGAAGATCACCTTGGTCGAGGAATCGTTGATCAGATATTCGACCTGCACCGAGGAGTCGGTCGGATAGATTCCGGAAGAGACGCCGCCGGCGCACAGGATGCCCATGTCGGCATAGACCCATTCCGGCACCGCGTTGGCGATGATCGAGGCGACGTCGCCGGGCCGGAAGCCGCTGGCATGCAGGCGCGTAGGCGATGTCCTTGGAGATCTGCAGCCACTCGCGCCAACTGGTCGGCTGCCAGATGCCGAATTTCTTTTCGCGGATCGCCGGCCGGTCGCCGCGGGTTTCCACGGACTTCAGAAAACTCTTCGCGATCGTGTCGGCGACCGTCAGCACTGCCGGTCTGGCCATGCTCTCTTCCTCCCTCTGTCGCCTGCTTCGCGCCGGTCTTGTGCAGCCGGTCTTGTTTCTCGAAGCAGGGCCTGAATTTAGCTCTAACTCGTTCTGAACGCCATGCTTTTGACTGCGACGGTTAACGCCAGGTCTTCTTCTTTTTCCAGCGCCGTTCGCCGCGGGCGCCCTCTTCCTTGGCGCCGAGATAGAATTCCTGGATGTCCTTTGAATTCATCAGCCGCTCGCAGGTGTCGTTCATCACCACCCGGCCGATTTCCAGCACATAGCCGTAATGCGCCGTCTCCAGCGCCACCTTGGCGTTCTGCTCGACCAGCAGGATCGACATGCCCTGCTCCTCGTTGACGCGCTTGATGATGGTAAAGATCTCCTTCACCAGGATCGGCGACAGCCCGAGCGACGGCTCGTCCAGAAGCAGCAGGGTCGGCCGGTTCATCAGCGCCCGCCCGATCGCCAGCATCTGCTGCTCGCCGCCGGAAAGCTGTCCGGCCGGCTGGTTGATGCGCTCCTTCAGGCGCGGGAAATAGCCGTAGACGCGCTCGAGATCCTCGGCGACGCCGTCGCGGTCCTTGCGCGGATAGGCGCCCATCATCAGGTTTTCGCGCACCGAAAGGAACGGAAACACCTCGCGCCCCTCCGGCACGTGGCTCAAGCCCGAGCCGCACGATCCTGTCGGCCTCCATGCGCTGGATCGGCTTGCCCAGAAATTCGATCGAGCCCTTCTGGGGATCGAGAATGCCGGAAATGGTCTTGAGCACGGTGGTCTTGCCGGCGCCGTTGGCGCCGAGCAACGTGACGATCCGGCCGCGCGGCACCTCGAGGCTGATGCCCCTGATGGCCATGATCGGCCCGTAATAGCTCTCGATATTGCTGAGCTTGAGGATGATGTCGGAAGCGCTCATGGCATCATCCTCATGCGCCGAGATAGGCGGCGACGACGTCGGGATGGCGCTGCACCTCGGACGGCGAGCCCATCGCGAGCACGCGGCCGTAGTTGAGCGCGATCACGCGGTCGGAGACGCGGTTGACCAGCGTCATGTCGTGCTCGACCATCAGGACGGTGATGCCGAGTTCGGTCTTCATGTCGCGGATCCAGAACGACATGTCGCCGGTCTCCTCGACGTTCAACCCGGACGACGGCTCGTCGAGCAGGATCAGTTTCGGCTCCGAGCACAGCGCACGCGCGAGCTCGATCACCTTGCGGACGCCGTAGGGCAGCCCCGAGATCAGCTTGTCGCGATAGGCTTCGAGATCGAGGAACTCGATCACCTGCTCGACGCGGCGGCGATGGACCTTTTCGCCGGCGCGCACGCTCGGCAGGTACAACAATTCCTGCCAGAGCTGCGTGGCGGAGTGCCTATGACGGCCGACCAGGAGATTGCTCAGCATGGTCGCATTCTCGAACAATTCGATGTTCTGGAAAGTGCGGGCGATGCCGAGGCCGGCAATCTCGTAGGCCGGCTGTTCGGTGATGTCCTGGTCTTCGAAAAAGATCCTGCCTGAGGTCGGCGGATAGATCCGCGAGATCAGGTTGAAGATCGAACTCTTGCCGGCGCCGTTGGGGCCGATGATCGAGAGGATCTCGCCCTTCTCCACGCGCGAAACTGACGGAATCGACCGCCTTGAGGCCGCCGAAGTGCAGGGACAGGTTTTCCGCACGGAAATAGCTCATCGGTTCCGCTCCGATTTCACGTAGATTTTTTGACGCTTGAAGGTGGCGCGCTTGTAGAGCGGGAACAGCTGGAAGAAGAGTTTTATCTTCAGCCAGCGCCCGTACAGACCGAGCGGCTCGAACAGCACGAACAGCACGATGATCACGCCGTAGATCGCGCCCTTGAGGCCGTTGGCGGAGGCAATGGCGGCGACGTTGCCGTGAACTTTCCCCGCCGTCACGCTGTCAGCGCCGAACATGGCGGCCAGCCCTGAGATGATGCCGGGCAGGTCATCCTTCAGATAGGTCAGGAACGGATCGATCATGACCAGGAAGATCGCGCCGAGCACCGCGCCATGCAGGCTGAAGGTGCCGCCGATCAGGATCACGATGATGAACTCGATCGAGAGCTGCAGCGTGAACATTTCCGGGCTGATGAAGGAGAGCTTGTGCGCGAACAGCACCCCGGCCAAGCCGGTGATCGCTGCGCTGATCGCAAACGACTTCACCTTGTAGAGCGAAACGTTGACGCCCATGCTGCGCGCCGCCGTTTCGCTGTCGCGGATCGCGACGAAGGCGCGGCCGGTCGGCGAGCGCAGCAGGTTGAGCGTGCCGACGATGGTGAGGATCAATACGCCAAGACAGAGGAAATAGAAGGTCGCTCCGTTCTGCGGCACCGCCTGCCCGAACAGGCTCAAGGTCTTGACGCGCATGCCCTCGTTGCCGTGGGTCACGCTTTCCCAGCGGGCCAGCACTTCCTCGACGATGAAGGCAAAGGAAATCGTCGCGATGACGAGATAGATGCCCGTCAGCCGCAGCGCCGGGAATCCGACCAGCGCACCGACCACGCCGGTCAACAGGCCGCCGGCCAGGAAGTAGACCGGAAACGGTACGTTGTATTGCTGCAGATAGGCCGCCGTATAGGCGCCGATCGCCAGAAAGGCGGCGTGGCCGAGCGAGGCCTGCCCGGTGAAGCCGGTGAGGATCATCAAGCCTACACCCACCGTGGCATAGATGCAGACGAACACCAGCTGGCTGACCAGATAGCTCGACAGCACGAACGGCGCGATCACAAGTAGCGCCAGCAGGATACCGTAGGAAACGACGTAGCCGCTGTGCGGAAACAGTCTGATGTCGTCTTCGTAATCCGTCTTGAAGAGGAACCGCATTAGACCTTCTTCCGCGTATGAATACCGAACAGGCCTTCGGGCTTGAGCAACAGCACCACCAGAAGAACGATGTAGGGCGCAACATCCTTCCAGCCCTGCGGCAGGTAGAAGCCGGCCATGCTCTCGATCACGCCGATCAGCACGCCGCCCACCACGGCGCCGGGAATGGAGCCGAAGCCGCCGAGCACCGCGGCGGGAAACGCCTTCAGGCCGAGCACGAGACCGACATTGGAATGAATGAACGTGATCGGCGCCAGCAGCACACCGGCGGCAGTCGCGACCGCCGCAGAGATCGCCCACACGATCGACACCACGCGCTTGACCGGGATGCCCATGTAGTAGGCGGCCAGCATGTTCTCCGAGCTGGCGCGCATCGCGGTGCCGAGCGTGGTGCGGTTGAAGAACAAATAAAGCAGCGCGCAGAGGATGACGGTCGCGGCGATCACCGAGAGCTTGTCGTAGGCCAGCACCAGGCTGCCGATCCGCAACACGCCGTCGCTGAACGGCGTCTCGATCTTGAAATCGTCGGTGCCCCAGATCATGCCGACCACGGAGCGCAGGAAATATCCGAGCCCGATCGTCGCCATGATGATGGAAAACTGCGGATAGCCGAGAATCGGGCGCACCACGACGCGCTCGGCCAGCATGCCGAACGCCGCCATGGCAGATGACCGCGCCGGCGAATCCGAGCCAGTAATTGAGGCCGAGCATGCCGATGAAGGTGAAGGCGAAGAACCCGCCCAGCATCATCAAATCGCCCTGGGCGAAATTGACGACCTCGGTTGCCTTGTAAACGAGCACGAAACCGAGCGCGATCAGGCCGTAGACGCAGCCGAGCGCGATGCCACTCACCAGCTGCTGAACGAAGTCCAGCATCATTTCCCTCCCCGATGCCAGGCGATTCTGTCGATCGCCTTTTCCGCATCTTGTGTCTACACGCTGCCAGGCATCCACGATGCCCGTAGCCGCATATGTCCCGCTGCATTGAGCCCAAAGCGCCGAGCCCTGTCAACAAAGCGCTGGCCGCCGTGTTGTTAAGAATTGCGCAGAAATGCCGCAGCCCGGGAAGTTGCGGGGTTCGGCACGATTTGGGCCGCCCGATTCACCGTGCCGAAAGTTCTTCGGTGCATGTTCCGGACAACAACGAAACCGGACCGTCCCGTCATCATGCAGCCAGATGTATCGGCGCTCGAAGTGCGAGGGTTAACGAAGCGTTTTGACCGCCCCGCGGTCGACGCCCTCGACCTGACCGTTCGCGCAGGCGAATTTTACGCCCTGCTCGGCCCCAATGGCGCCGGCAAGACCACGACCTTGCGGATGGTCGCCGGCCTGCTGCGGCCCGATGCCGGCTCTGTCTCCATTTTAGGCATCGACGCACTCGCCGATCCCGTCGCCGCCAAGCAGATCATGGCATGGGTCTCCGACGAGCCGATGATCTACGACAAGCTGACGCCGCTGGAATATCTCGAATTCGTCGCCGGCCTCTGGGGCATCGATCCCGCGGTTTCCGGCCCCTCGGCGCAGCAGCTTCTGGTGTCGCTTGGCCTTGAGCCGCACCTGCACGAACGCTGCGAGGGCTTCTCGAAGGGCATGCGCCAGAAGGTCGCGCTGGCCGGCGCGCTGGTTCACGATCCCCGGCTGATCATCCTGGACGAGCCGTTGACCGGCCTCGATGCGCTGTCGGCGCGTCACGTCAAGGGACTGCTGCAGGACCGCGTCCGTGCCGGCTGCACCGTGATCATGACGACGCATATTCTCGAAGTCGCCGAGCGGATGGCCGACCGCATCGGCGTCATCGCCAAAGGCCGGCTGGTGGCCGAGGGCACGCTCACTGAGCTGCGCCAGCAGAACGGCCGCAACGACACCAGCCTCGAAGACATGTTCATCGCTCTGGTCGACACCGAGGCAGCCGCCGCATGAGTTCGGCCGCGGCGCTCACCTGGTTTGCCCGGCACGAGATCCGTCTGGCCTGGCGCGAATGGCTGGCGATGATCGCCGGCAGACGCGGAAAGCGAAAGCGCGCGGTCATCGCCCTGACCGTGTTCGTCGCCATCATGCACCTGCCGGCCTATGCGGTGATCGGCCGCTTCGCCGATCTGCAGGCCCCGCTCGGCAAGCCTGAATTGATCGTCATCACGTCGACCATCTTTCTGGCCTGGGCCTTGATGCTGTCGCAGGCCATCGAATCCGTGACGCGGGTGTTCTACGCCCGCGCCGATCTCGATCTCATCATGTCGTCGCCCGCGAACCTCGCCAACGTGTTCTCGGTACGGATCGCCGCGATCGGGCTATCCGTGATCGGGATGGCGCTGCTGTTTTCGACACCCTTCATCGATGTTCTCGTGATCGGTGGCGGCATCCGATGGCTTTCGGCGTTCGGCGTCGTCGTCGCCATCGGCCTCTCGGCCGCGGCCGTTGCGATCGCGATCACGATCGCGCTGTTCCGATTGATCGGCCCGAGCCGCACCCGCCTCGTCGCGCAGATCGTGGCCGCCATCATCGGCGCCGGCTTCGTCATCGCGCTCCAGGTCGCAGCCATTCTTTCCTACGGTACGCTATCTCGCTTTACGGTGCTGACCTCCGATGCCGCCGCAGCCTATGCGCCTGGGCTCGACAGCCCGCTGTGGTGGCCGGCGCGCGCGGCGATCGGCGATGGCATGGTGCTGTCGTGGCTGATGGCCGGCGGGCTCGTGCTGCTCGGCGTCGTGATGGCGGTGTTCTCGCCGAGATTTGCCGATACCGTCGTCAGTGTCGCCGCAACCGCCCGCACCGTCCGCCGCGGACCGCGCGCGACCGCATTTCGCGGCGGTTCGCGGCAACAGGCGCTGCGCACCAAGGAGTTCCTGCTGCTGCGGCGCGATCCCGTGGCTGTTGTCGCAAAGCCTGATGCAGCTGCTCTATCTGGTGCCGCCAGCCCTGATGCTATGGCGAAGTTTTTCCGATAGCTCGGCCGCGATCGTGCTGATCACGCCCGTGATCGTGATGGCGGCGGGGCAGCTTGCCGGCGGCCTCGCCTGGCTGACGATATCAGGAGAAGATGCCGCCGACCTGGTCGCGACCGCACCGCTGCCGCCGTCCCGCGTGATCCGCGCCAAGATCGAGGTGGTGCTGATCGCAATCGGCGCCGTCTTCGCGCCGCTGATCGCAGCGCTTGCCTTTGCCTCCGTGACGCAGGCGATCGTCACCGCGCTCGGCGTCATCGTCGCGACCGTCTCGGCGACTGCGATCCAGCTCTGGTTCCGCGTCCAGGCCAAGCGCAGCCAGTTTCGCCGCCGCCAGACCTCGTCGCGGCTGGCGACGTTCGCGGAAGCCTTCTGTTCGATCGGCTGGGCCGCGACCGCAGCGCTCGCCGTCATCGATCCCGGTCGCCGCTGTGATCAGCGGCGCGATGACCGCGGCCATTCTCGCGGCGACGTGGAAGATCAGCCCGCGGCGGGAATAGATCCTCATTTCGACGCGTTTTCTTCACGCGAACCGGGATCCACTTCGCTCGAAAACGCTATGAGCTACTGCTTCTCCAGCCCTGCCCGCTCGATCACATCGCCCCAGCGCTTGATCTCCTTTTCGATGAACGGGATCATCTCGGCCTTTTGCAGCATCATCGGGCGGGTGCCGACCTTTTCGAAATGCGTGCGCACGCGTTCCGACGACAGCGCCGCGTGCGCGGCCGCCGCCAGCCGGTCGACCACCGGCGCCGGCGTTCCTGCCGGCACCATGATCGAGGACCAGCTCTGGGTGGTCATGTCCTTCATGCCGAGTTCGGCCATGGTCGGCACGTCAGGGAACGCGCGCAACCGTTCCGGCGCGGTCGTCGCCAGCACCTTCAGCTTGCCGGCCTCGACATGCGGGCCGACCGAGACCGGGTAATCGAACATGACATCGACGCGGCCGGCGATCATGTCGTTCAGTGCCGGCGCGCTGCCCCGGTAAGGCACGTGCTGCATCTCGATGCCGGTGACCGTCTTGAACAACTCGGCGACCAGATGCGTTGCGGTGCCGACGCCGGAAGAGGAGAACGTCACCTTGCCCGGATTCTGTTTGGCGTAGGCGATGAACTCCGGCACCGAATGATAGGACGCGCCGTGATAGGCGACGAACAGGTTTGGGCTTTCGCCGACCAGATGCACCGGCAGAAAACTCGTCAGCGGATCGTAGGACAGGTTTTTGCGCAACGTGACGTTGGCCGCCATCGTGCCCTGCGTGCCGTAGATCATCGTGTAGCCATCGGGCCTGGCGCGCGCCACCTGTTCGGTGCCGACGGCTCCGCCGCCGCCGGCACGGTTGTCGATCACGACCGACTGGCCCAGCGTCCTCGACATTTCCTCGGCGACGATGCGCGATGTCGTATCGGTAATGCCGCCCGGCGCGAAGGGCACGACCCAGGTGATCGGACGGCTGGGGAATTCCTCGGCCGAAGCCGATGGGATCGCGGCAAAGGACACCAGCCAGACCGCAAGCAAGACGTGACGCTTCGCCATGGAATTCCGCCCCGTAAAATTCTGTCCTTCTCGGAGAACTTGCGCAGGGAGGATGACGGTTTTCGGAAGCGGCTTGCCATGCGGCAAACTCGACCTAGGCGCTGATCAACTCCATCACCGCTGCAGCGAACGCTTCCGGCGCTTCCTGCGGCACATTATGTCCCGCGCCCGGCACCACGCGATGAATGCGGCGGCCGGTGAATTTGGACGCGCTTGCGCTGCCGTCGCTCGCGGGCAGCACGCCGTCCTTGTCGCCATCCAGCGTCACTGACAGCACGGAGATCGGAGGCAATGACGCCAGTCGCCGCTGCAAATCGGCATAGTGCGGATCGCCCGCGGCAAGGCCGAAGCGATGGCGATAGCTGTGGATCACGACGTCGACATAGTCGGGATTGTCGTGGGCAACCGCAGAGCGCTCGAAGGTCGCGTCATCGAAATCCCACTCGGGCGACCATTCTTGCCAGAGCATCCGCGCGATCTCGCGCCGATGGGCTGCAAGTCCGGCCCGCCCGCGCTCGGTCTGAAAGTAATACTCGTACCAGAGCGCGACTTCATATTTCGGGCTGATCGGCACCATAGCGCGCGCAAGGTCCTGGATCAGGTAGCTGTTCACGGTCACCATGCCACGGCAACGTTCCGGCCATAGCGCCGCGGCGACGCAAGCCGCGCGGCCACCCCAATTGTGCCCGGCGAAGACGGCGCGCTGGATACCAAGTGCGTCCATCAGCGCGATGACATCGGCGCCGATCGCGGCCTGCTCGCCGGACCGGAGCGTCGCCGGGTCGCGAAAGCGTGTCGCGCCGAAGCCGCGCAAGTAGGGGACGATGACGCGACAGCCCTGCGCCGCCAGTTGCGGGGCGACATCTACATAAGTGTGAATGTCGTAGGGAAAGCCGTGCAGGAGGATCGCGACCGGTCCGTCCGCGGGGCCCTCTTCATAATAGGCGATATTGAGAACACCGGCATCGATATGCTTCAACGGCTCCATCCGCCGCGACGGCGGCGCGTGTGCCGGGCGCGCGGGCGCCTCAGCTTGGGCAAACGCCCTGCTTGCTACTCCCGACAAGGCCGCGCCGAGCAGCAGACGGCGCGCGCGGTCGACGGAATCGGACATCGGCTATGCCTTGACCAGCTCCATCACCGCCGCTGCAAACGCCTCGGGCGCTTCCTGCGGCAGATTATGCCCGGCGCGCGGCACCACGCGATGAACGCGGCGGCCGGTGAATTTCGACGCGCTGGCGGTGCCATCGGTTGCGGGCGCAACGCCATCGCCTGCGCCGTCCAATGTAATCGTTGGTACGGTGATGGGAGGCAGCGCCGCCAGCCTGCGCTGGATATCTGCATATTGCGGATCGCCTTCGGCCAGACCAAAACGGTGGCGATAGCTGTGGATCACCACATCGACGTAATCGGGATTGTCGTGGGCAATCGCCGTCCGCTCGAAGCAGGCATCGTCGAAATCGGCCAGTTCGGCGACCATTGCGTCCACAATATTTTGGCGATCTCGCGCCGGTTGGCGGCAAGGCCCGCCCGGCCGCGCTCGAGCTGGAAGTAATACTGGTACCACAGCGCCACCTCGCGCTCGGGACGCAGCGGCGCCATGGCGTTGGCGATATCCTGGATCAGATAGGAATTGACGCAGACAAGGCCGATGCAGCGCTCCGGCCATAGCGCCGCGCCGACGCAGGCCGCGCGGCCACCCCAGTCGTAGCCCGCGAACACCGCGCGCTTAATCCCAAGCGCATCCATCAGCGCCATCATGTCGGCGCCGACCGCCGCCTGCTCGCCCGAGCGCGGCGTCGCAGGGCTGCGAAACCGGGTCGGGCCGTAGCCGCGCAAATAGGGAACGATGACGCGGCAGCCTTGCGCGGCCAGTTGCGGCGCGACGTCGACGTAGCTGTGAATGTCGTAGGGGAAGCCATGCATGAGCATCACGGCCGGTCCGTCGGCGGGACCCGCCTCATAATAGGCGATGCTCAGCACGCCGGCATCGACCTGGCGCAACGGCTCCAGCCGCTTCGATGACGGGGCATGCGGGGCCGAGGCGGCGGTCTTTTCAGTCACGGCGAACTCCTTGGGTGAATTTTACAATACGGCATTTGTCCGCCCTCCGATGAAGCAATTCCGGCGCGCTGCCGTGCGCGAATGCCATCATGACGTCCGCGGAATTCGGCGATACACTGCGGCCCGCGGCCTTTGCCGCGGATGGGTCATGCCATGTTGCGATCGCTCAACGTATCCCTTGCCGCAGCCCTTGCCTTCCTCGGTTTGCTGGTCGTCCCAGCAGCCGCGCAGCAGCAGCCCTTGCGCAGCGAGTGCCTGGCGATGGCGAACGCCCCGCCGCTCGCCGTGCCGGTCAGCCTTCGCCGGACTGCCGCCAAGGCCGAAGACGTCGCGATCACCTATGTCGGACATTCCACCTATTACATCGATACGCCCGGCGGCGTGCGGATCGCGACCGACTTCAACGGCGCCTACCGGACCGGGCGGCTGCCCGATGTCATCACCATGAACCGCGCGCACTCGACCCACTATACCTTGTTTCCCGATCCAAAAATTCCGCACGTCCTGCATGGCTGGGGTGAGAACGGACAGGCGGCGCAGGTCTCAACGCGCGTCGGCGACGTCTATATCCGCAACGTCCCCACCGACATCCGCCGCTACTATGGCGAGGGCTCCAGTGGGGCGATGCTCAAGGACGGCAACTCGATCTTCATCTTCGAGGTGGCCGGCCTCTGCATCGGCCATCTCGGACATCTGCACCACAAGCTCGACGATACGCATTTCGCGGCGATCGGCCGGCTCGACATCGTCATGGTCCCGATCGACGGCACCTATACGATGTCGCTGGACGGCGTCTCCGAGATCACCAAGCGCCTGCGGGCCTCCGTGGTGCTGCCGATGCACCGTTTCGCTACCCCGCTCGACGAATTCATGCGCCTGATCGGCCAGCAATTCGTCATCGACCAGCGGAGCGAGCGAACGTTGAAGATTTCACGCGACACGCTGCCGGGCACGCCGACGGTGATTATTCTCGAAGGGGTCTGACGCAGCGGAAACTCGCGCTCAGCGCCGATGCAAAGGGAGGGAAGCTTGAGCGGACCTGTGCAGCGAGTCATCGCGAGCAACGGCATCCACCTCAACATCGCCGAGCAGGGCAAGGGGCCGCCGGTGATCCTGTGTCACGGATTCCCGGAGTCCTGGTATTCCTGGCGCCATCAGCTCACGGCGCTTGCCGCTGCCGGCTTCCACGCCGTCGCTCCTGATATGCGGGGCTACGGCAAGAGCGACCGGCCGGAGGCAATCGATCAATACACGATCTTCCACCTGATCGGTGACCTGGTGGGGCTGCTCGATGCAATCGAAGCGCCAACCGCTGTTATCGTCGGCCATGACTGGGGCGCGGCTATCGCCTGGCAGGCGGCACGCCTGCGCCCCGACCGCTTCCGCGCCGTGGCCTGCCTCAGCGTGCCATTCCGGCCTCGCGGGCCGGTGCGCCCGACCAGCGTGATGCCGCAGACTGCGGACGCGCAATTCTACCAGCTGTATTTCCAGCAGCCGGGTGTAGCTGAGGCCGAGATGGAGCGGGATCCACGGGTCACCGTGCTGAGCATGCTCTACGGCGCGTCGGGCGAAGGCGCGGCGGCGTTCCGGGACGCCGCAGCCCGCGGCGACATCACGCGACCGCCCGGCATGGTTCCGCGCGGCGGAGGCATGTTGCAAGGATCGACGACGACGCTGCCGGCGTGGCTCAGCGAAGCTGATATCGAGTTCTATGCCGGCGAATTCAGGCGCAGCGGCTTCCGCGGTCCGCTCAACTATTATCGCAACATCGATCGCAATTGGGAGCTGACGGCTGCGTTTGCAGATGTAAAGTTGACGGTCCCGTCGCTGTTCGTCGCAGGCGACCACGATTTGGTGATGGCTGCTCCCCCTGGCATCGACCAGAATCTCGCCAACCTCAGGCAATTCGTCACGACGCTGCGTGACGTGCGAATTCTGCCCGGCTGCGGACACTGGACCCAGCAGGAGCGCCCGAGCGAAGTCAGCGCCGCGATCATCGATTTCATCCGTGGCCTGCCGGACTGAAGGTTTCGCAAGGTCACGCCAACAATAATCCAAGGGAGCAACATCCATGGCCGCCAGCACTGCACCCGCCTCCAAGAGCGGGCTCTACGCCGATCCACGCGAAGACTGGCTGGCGCAGTACACCGAGGAGATCATCGATCCCGCCCGCCCGATCGTCGATCCGCATCACCACCTCTGGGACCGCGGCGGCCTGCGCTACATGATCGAGGAGATGGCGGCCGACATCGCCTCCGGCCACAACATCATCGCCACCGTCTATGTCGATTGCCGCTCGATGTACCGCGCGCACGGCCCCGAGGCGTTCCGGCCCGTCGGCGAGGTCGAGTTCGCCAATGGCGTGGCGGCGATGGCCGCGAGCGGCGGCTACGGCAAGGCCGCGATCTGCGCCGGCATCGTCAGCCACGTCAACCTGCTGCTCGGCGACGGCGCGAAGGCGGTGCTGGAGGCGGAGATCGTTGCCGGCAACGGCCGCTTCCGCGGCATCCGCCACTCGTCGGCGTGGGATGCCGATCCCAACGTCGCCGGCATGTACGCCACACGGCCGCAAGGACTGCTGCTCGACAGCACCTTCCGCAAGGGCTTTGCCTGCCTCGCGCCACTGGGCCTGAGCTTCGATGCCTGGCTGTTTCATCCGCAGATCGGCGAACTCGCCGACCTCGCGCGCGCCTTTCCCGACACCAAAATCGTGCTCGATCATTGCGGCGGCCCGATCGGCATCGGCCGCTATGCCGGGCGGCGCGAGGAAATCTTCCCGGTGTGGAAAGCCTCGATCCAGGAAATCGCCAAATGTGAAAACGTCGTCGTCAAGCTTGGCGGGCTGGCGATGTGCCTGCTCGGCTATGACTTCCACCAGCGCCCGAAACCGCCCTCTTCCGAGGAAGCCGCAGCCGCATGGCGTCCCTACATCGAAACCTGCATCGAGGCGTTCGGGCCCAACCGATGCATGTTCGAGAGCAACTTCCCGCCGGACAAAGGCCAGTGCAGCTATCAGGTGATCTTCAACGCCTTCAAGCGGCTGGCCGCGCAATACGGCGAAGCGGAGAAGACCGCGCTGTTCTCCGGGACGGCGACCGAATTTTACAAGCTCAAACTTGAGTGAGCTCTCTTGAAAGCAGACGGATGCCGCATCACCGCGGCATCCATGCGGCGCTTGTTCAGCGCGTCGCCATCGGCGGCGGACTAGTTCGTGTGTTTGACGATGTCGGTATCGATCGTACTGACATTCAGATGGACGGCCGCGTCTGAATTCGAATCCCGGTTTGCGAGAAGGAAAACGGTAATTCTGGCCTCGGTCGCGTCCGTAGCCTTGTACCTGAGCTGATGGACGAAGCCCTCGTTCGACTCGGTCGGCAAACAAGCCGTCGTCGACTGGTCGTTGACGGTGAACATCAGGTGAGCGTTCGCTCCCTTTTCGGCGACGGCGAAGCCCGACACGAAGAACGGGATTTCCTGACCGGGCTCGGCGTGAGCCAACGGAATGGAGAAGGAGAAGACGCGTGTCACGATCGGCGGCGCCGATTTGCCGTCGATAATGGCCTCGAGGCCACTGAACATGGCCGTGAAGGCTTTCTTGTCCGGACTGAGGGCGATATCGAAGCCGACATCCGTGTTGAATGTGGGCCCGGGCCCGAATGTTGCGTCACCGGTAACGGTCTGAAGCATATCAACCTCCCTTGCGAATGAATCCGACAACTTGAGATTGCCTCGGAAACATATCGCAAGAGCCTGTCGCGGCGTGTGAAGCATCTCTCACACAACCGCCTGTTTTCTGCTTTCGGCCGCGACGGCGTGCCGCTCGCACATTCGCGCGATCAACGCCTATCCGTCGCTGCGCGCCTGCAATCGTCTCACGCCCACTCGCCCTTGCGGAACACCGGCACGCGGCTTCCGTCGGCGTGAACGCCGTCGATGTCGGTCTCGGCCGAACCGATCATCCAGTCGATGTGAATGAGGCTCTTGTTGCCGCCTTGCGCCGCGATCTGCTCCGGGGTCAGCTTGTCGCCGCCGACGAAGCATTTCGAGTAGCACTGGCCGAGCGCGATATGGGAGGCGGCGTTCTCGTCGAACAGCGTGTTGAAGAACAACAGCCCGCTTTTGGAGATCGGCGAGGAATGCGGCACCAGCGCCACTTCGCCGAGACGCGCGCGCGCCCTCGTCGGTGTCGAGCACCTTGTTCAGCACCTCCTCGCCGCGCGAGGCCTTTGCCTCGACGATGCGGCCTTCCTCGAACCGCACCGCGATGTTGTCGATCAGCGTGCCCTGATAGGACAGCGGCTTTGAGCTGACGACATGGCCGCTCGACGCGCCGGCAATGCGGCGTGGTGAAGACCTCCTCGGTCGGGATGTTGGCGTTGCAGGTGATGCCGTTCCTGGCGGTCGAGGCGCCGCCTTCCCATTCGTGGCCGTCGGCAAGCCCGATGGTCAGGTCGGTGCCGGGTCCGGAATATTTCAGCGCGTGGAAGCGCTGGCCGTTCAGCCAGTCGGTCCGCTCGCGCAGCACGGCGTTGTGCTTCTCCCAGGCCGCGACGGCGCCGTCCTGATCGACGCGCGACGCGGCAAAGATCGCGTCCGCCAGCTTTGCCACCGCGACGTCCTCGCGGAACATCGGGGAAAACCTGCTTCGCCCAGGACGGGCTCGGATAGGCGATGATGTTCCAGTTGGTGTCGAAATTGACGATCTTCTCCAGCGCCGGCTGATAGGCGATCGAATTGGCCTTGCTGGCGCGCGCCACCTTTGCCGGATCCTCGCCCGACAGCAGCATCGGATTGTCGCCGACGATGGCCAGCCGCGCGGTGTTGGCGGCGAACGCCTTCGCCATGCCCTCATAGAGCCAGCCGGCGGCGCGATCGAAACTCTCGTCGTGGCCGTAGCGATAGCGCGCCAGCGTCATCTCCTCGTCCGACAGGAACGGGGTCACGATTCCGGCGCCGGCCTTGTAGGCATGCTCGGCGATCCGGCGCACCAGCGGCAGCGCGACCGAGGGCGCGGTCAACAGCAGATCCTGCCCCGGCTGCAGCCGCAGGCCGACCTTGACGGCGACTTCGGCGAGGCGGTCGAGTTTCACGGGATCGATCGAGGCGGAAACGTTGCGCTGATGTGCGGTCATGATTCTCTTTGGCCAATGCTCTTGGATTTTGAAGGCTTCGCAGCCTCCGGCCATGATCACACCATCAAGCCAAAGCGAGCGAAGCGCCTGACAACAGCAATAGCACAAGAATGGTCCGGCGAAACCCGATCTCGTTGATGTTCCGGGATGCAACAATGCCGAGCGCGGAACCTGGAAGTCGGGCTAGTCGTATGGCAGTGACGGTGCTGAGGGCCTCGCATCCGCTGGGCACGTCGCCTCATCGTCCGGCGCAGCAATCGACGCATGCGCCTGCGAACGACCGAGCAGGTCGCGGCCTGCGACATGGAGGACGAGTATGAGGATGGCGATGATGGCGAGCGCGGTGATGCTGAGCGGCGCTACGTCACGCGAATTCATTCCCGGCATTCTGGCGCGCTCGGCGGATGGCGCAGGCAAGCGTGTTATTTCCGTGGGCATTTCGGCTGCTCTTTTCGGTTTGTCGGGATTCCGGCACATGCCTCGCGGGACGGATCTGAGCCTGCCCGGCAATCAAATGACGGTAACGGCGCAGCACCCGTATCGCATCGCGGCGCCGCGAGCGGTGAAGCGCTTCGAGCAGGCGCGTAAAGAAGCCCTTGCGCTTCGTGCGCGGCCTGGGCTCGCCTTCGGAGGAAGTACGCATCGCTGATGCCCCGCGTGCTGGTGTGTGGTTCGCGCGGGACAAAATGTCAGCGGGCGCGAGGAAGCGCTGTGAGATAGTTCACAGGAGCTTCGTCGCGCGAGACAAATGGATGTGAGGAAGCTTGATGAACCCTTGACACGCGCTTGAGGCGAGGCGCGCTGATGTCCTCCAGATGCAGGATGGTTGACGACGCCTCTGGCCGATTTCAAGACCATGAGGCGGCGCGTTGCGCTCAGCTCAGCCCGCGCACGGTGAGCACAATGGCGTCGGCGCCCGCTTTCCGATCCACCGATATCTCCTGATATTCGGGAGAGTTCTGGAATTCCTGCGCCGCGGCGTCATCCGGGAATTCCATGATCACGACCTTGTCGCGCGGCCATTCGCCTTCCAGCACGACCGGATGCGCGTCCGCCACCAGCAGCTTCCCCTTGAACTTCTTGAACACGCCCATGAAGCGCGACTGATAGCGGTCATAGAGTTCGCGACGGGTGAACTTCAACTGAGCGATAATGTAGACGCTCATGACGGCTCCTGATCTCACGTGTCAGACGGCGCCTTCAGATCACGGCCCCGCCGGTCAGTCGCGAAACTTCTTCTTTTTCTTCTTGCCGAAGGCGGCCTTCGCAGGCGCGCCACTTTCATGCCGCGGCTTTCCGGCGTGAGCCGGCTCTGTCCCGATGCGGTTTCTTCGTATCGTAACGCGCTTTCCTGTCAAACCCTGGCTTATCAGGGCTCTTTGCGTTTTTCCCATGCGGCTTCGGTGTCCACGCCTGTTCGTGAACCTCCTCGCGCGGCGAGGGACCTGCGAGCGCCTCGATCCGGATGTTGTCTTCCTTGTCGGGACGACGGATCTTGACGGCAAAGGATTCCGCGGCACGCGCGGAAATCTCGAATTCAGAGCTGGTGTCCATGATGCGAATGGCGCCGATGTCGGACTTGTCGATGCCGCCGCGGCGGCAGATCATCGGCAACAGCCAGCGCGCTTCGGCATTCTTCCGGCTGCCGATGGAGGCGCGGAACCAGACGCTGCCTTCGCCCATGGCGTGACGCGGCGATGATTTCCCCTTCTTCGATCGCGGCCCGGCGCTGCGATCGTCGCCGCGCGGCGGACGGCCTTCCCTTTCCCGGCCGCGATCCTCGCGGGACCGGCCACTGCCCTGCCCGGGATCGAGAATGTCCTCGGGCGAAGGCAGCCGCGCGCGATAAAGCCGCGCCAGCGCCGCGGCGATGTCCTCCGCCGAACGCTCGGCGAGCAAGGCCTGCGCCAGCGCCAGATCCTCAGGCGTCGTCTCCTCCGAAAACAGCGCATCTTTCAGCATGCGCTCCTGATCGAGCTTGCGAATTTCATCCGGCTGCGGCGCCGTGCCCCAGACCGTATCGATGCCGGCCAGGTTCAGCAGCACCTCGGCGCGGCGCTTGCGCGCCGGCGGCACCAAAATGATGCTGACGCCCTTGCGGCCCGCGCGGCCGGTACGGCCGGAGCGATGCTGCATGACTTCCGGATCGTTCGGAATATCGGCGTGGATGACGAGATCGAGGTTCGGCAAGTCGATGCCGCGCGCCGCCACGTCGGTGGCGACGCAGACGCGGGCACGGCCATCCCGCAACGCCTGCAGCGCCATCGGTTCGCTCGTTCTGCGTCAATTCGCCCGACAGCGCGACCACGGAGAAGCCGCGCTCCAGCAGCGTCGCCTGCAGATGCCGGACGGCTTCGCGCGTGTTGCAGAACACCAGCGCGCTCGGCGATTCGTAGAATCGCAAAATGTTGACGACCGCGTGTTCGACATCGCCGGCCGCGATCCGGATCGCGCGGTACTCGATGTCGGCATGGCCGCCCTCGTCGCCCGCGACTTCGACGCGAAAGGCCGATTGCTGATACTCCTTCGCCAGCGCGACGATGCCGCGCGGCAATGTCGCCGAAAACAACAGCGTGCGGCGGTCCTCCGGCGTCGCCTCGAGGATGAATTCCATGTCCTCGCGAAAGCCGAGATCGAGCATCTCGTCGGCCTCGTCGAGCACGATCGCCTTCAATTCCGAAACGTCGAGCCGGCCGCGCCGCAGATGGTCGCAGAGCCGCCCCGGCGTGCCGACCACGATATGCGCGCCCGCGGCCAGCTCACGCTGCTCGCGGCGCGGGTCCATGCCGCCGACGCAGGAAACCACGCGCGCATCGGCATATTGATAGAGCCAGGCGAGTTCGCGATGCACCTGAAGCGCCAGTTCGCGGGTCGGCGCGACGATCAACGCCAAGGGCGCCGCGGCCCGCTCGAACCGCTCGGCGCCATCGAGCAGATTGTTGGCGATCGCCAGACCATAGGCGACCGTCTTGCCGGAACCGGTCTGCGCCGAAACCAGCAGATCGCGGCCGGCGGCGTCGTCGGCCAGCACCGCGGTCTGGACCTGTGTCAGCCGATCGAAGTTGCGTTCCGCCAAAGCTCGGGCGAGCGGCGGATGGGTGGGCAATAATGTCACGAGATGTCAGACCTTAGGTTGGCTCTATCAGCCGGAAATGTTGAATACCGCCTCGAACCGAAATGGCTCGAAGCTTGCGCGTTTCACGAAGCGCAGCCGTGCGGCCTGACCGATTTCACTGAGGTTGCGGGATGCTTTAGGCGAAAACCAGCCAATACGCCATCCATTCTTTGCAGATCAGCCGATCACTTCTGCGACGGTTAACCTTTCACGCGGCATGCAGCGACGCTGGGAATCAGGGAATGATCGGCTACACTGCGGTTTTGAGGCGTTTTGCGCCTGTTTTTCACATCAGCCGTCGTTCAAGGGGGCCGTACACCGTGACCGCGTTCAAGACCATTCGCGCCCGGGCCGAGAAGCGCAAGGGCGGCCCCAAGGCGCTCGCCAGGCTGCTGCCGCCCAAGCCCGACCCGAAGGCGCTCGCCAAGCTCGGCGACGACCGGATTCTCGCCGAAATGACCAAGCGGGTGTTTTCGCGCCGGCTTTGCCTGGAGCGTGATCGAGAGCAAATGGCCGGGCTTCGAGAAGGCGTTTCTCGGCTTCAAGCCGGGCCCGCTGTCGCTGAAGCCGGACGAGTTCTGGGACGATCTGATGAAGGACACGCGCATCGTCCGCAACGGCGCCAAGATCATGTCGGTGCGCGCCAATGCCAGCTTCGTCAGGGACATCGCCAAGGAGCACGGCAGCTTCGGCAAGTTCCTCGCGAACTGGCCCTCGTCCGACGAGGCCGGGCTGCTCGAACTGCTGGCCAAGCGCGGCAGCCGGCTCGGCGGCAATACCGGGCAGATGATGCTGCGCTTCCTCGGCTGGGACGGATTCGTCACGTCGAGGGACGTCGTGCTGTGCCTGCGCGATGCCGGGCTCGACATCGCGGAGACCGTCACCTCCAAGCGCGACCTCGCCAAGGTGCAGGCGCAGTTCAATGCATGGGCCGAGGAGAGCGGGCTTGCCTACGTGCAGATCTCGCGGATCTGCGCGCTGTCGATCGGCGAGAATTATGCGGCGGAGAAGCTCGAGAGCATGGTCGGCGCGCGAATGATGGGTATCGCGCGACGCCTCCACCCGACTCGCCTCAGATCACGAAAAATCCATGCGTGGCGTCGCGGCGGAGTTGCTCGACGAGGCCGTATTCCCAGTCGAGATAGGCCTGCATCGCGCTTTCCTTGATATCGGTGCCCTCATAGGGACGGCGATAGCGGTGTGACGGATCGGGCTTTGGGATCACATGCGGCGGGCCGATCTCGAGCGCGCCGTCATAGCCGCCTTCGAGCACATAGGTTTCCCATCCCATCTGCGCGAGCCAGGACGCGGTCATGTCGGCGCGGACACGCAAATTGTCCGTCAGCACGATGCGCGCGCCGCGCACCGGCGCAGCCATGTCGATCTCCTGCACCAATTGCCCGCCGGGGTAATGGCGGAAGCCCGCGAGATGGCCGGCGGTGTATTCCTCCTCCGAGCGCACGTCGAAGCGATACAGCGTGCGATCGGCCTGCGCCTGCAGCGCCGCCATCTCCGCAAGCCCGATGTGACGGACGCCGGCGCGATAGGCGACGTCGCGCGCATTGGCTCTCACCGCCCTCGATGGCGCCGATCTCGCCGCGCCTGCCGGAGCCATGTTCGAGATTCTGTTTGGCCAAGGTCCAGCCGATCGTTCCGTTGCGCAGCGCCCGCACCTTGTTGGTGACGCCGGCATTGATCAGCGACTGGGTGCCGATGATCGAGCGGGTGCGGCCGGCGCAGTTGACGATGATGGTGGTCTCGGGATCCGGCGCAGCGCGGCCCGCGCGCAGCACCAGCTCCGCGCCGGGTACGCTGATCGAGCCCGGGATATTCATGGTCGCGTATTCGTCGAACCGGCGGACATCGAGGATTTGAATGTTGGCACCGCTCAGCGATCAGGGCGCTGACTTCCTCCGCGGCCAGCGACGGCGTGTGGCGGCGATGCTCCACCAGTTCGCCAAAGGCCTTGGCATAGGAATTGACGTCCTGGAACAGTTCATAGCCGGCCTGTTTCCAGCCCTGCAGCCCGCCATCGAGCTGGCGGACGTTGCTGTAGCCCAGCGCCGTCGAGCCGGTCCGCTGCCACGGCACGAGGCCTTCGCCGGCATCATAGAGCACGATCGGCACGTCCTTGCGCGGCAGCCGCGCTTCGGCTTCCAGCCCGATCCGGTCGGCCGCCATGTTGGCGGCAAACAGCGGATGGCCGGTGGCGAAGGCGGCCTCGTGCCTGACATCGAGCAGCGCGATTTCGTCGCGCAGCAGCAGCGCGGTGCGGACTTTGCGAGGGGGTGACGGACGGCATATGGTCATGAATCGGGAATTCCGGGTGAGGATCTTACTTCCATGACTAACAGCATCGCGCGCGGCCCGTCACGCCCGGCAACGCCATTAACTCTCATGTCATGGGAGCATTGATCTAATTGCACGGACTTGCCCGAAACCGCGTATGATGCCCGCCGAATGAGCGTTTAGGCATCCGATGGACCTCAAACAATTGCGCACCTTCCGCGCCGTGGCGGAGCTCGGCAGCCTCAGCAAGGCGGCGGACCGGCTGCGCGCCGCCCAGCCGGCGCTGAGCCGGCACATCAAGCTGCTCGAGCACGAGCTGCGCGTCGAGCTGTTCGTCCGCAACGGCCGCGGCATGCTCCTGACCAGCGCCGGCCGGATGCTGCTCGACCGCACCACGGGCCTGATCCGCCAGATCGAACAGGTCAGCGACGACCTCAAATCGGCCAACGGCAATCCGTCGGGCCGCGTCATCCTCGGGCTGGTGCCGACGGTGAGCGCGGTCCTGTCCGGACGATTCGCCCGCCGCGTCATCAACGAGTTTCCCGATGTCTCGCTGCGCATCGTGGAGAGCTATGGCGGGCATCTGGTCGAGTGGCTGCACCGCGGCGAAATGGATCTCGCGATCATCTACGGCCCCGCGGTGGACCTGCATCTTCAGGTCCAGTCCATCGGCCGCGAGGATATCGTTGCCGTTGGGCCGCCGGGGTCGGGGCTGAGCAAGCGGAAGCAGGTCGACCTCAAATGGCTGGTGAAGCAGAAGCTGATCCTGCCGAGCATCTCGCACGGCTTGCGGGCGCTGCTGGAGAAGGCGCTGGCGCGCGAGAAATTGAAGCTCGACGCGATGATCGAGGTCGATTCCTACCGCGCGCAGATCAGCCTGATGGAGGAAGGGCTCGGCTACACGCTGCTGCCGCCCTCCGCCATCCGCACCGAAGTGGCGGCGAAGCGCCTGGAGATGGCGCGCCGTCAGCCCCTCGGTGTCGCGCGAACTGATCCTGGCGTCGCCGATCGCCCATCCGCCGTCGATCGCAACGACGACGATTGCGACGCTGATCGTGTCCGAGATTCAACAGCTTTCGAAGGAAGGGCTGTGGAAGATCAACATGACGGCGTAGCGATGCAGTGCTCCCTCGTTCGTCATGGCCGGGCTTGTCCCGGCCATCCACGTCTTTGCTGCGCATGGTCCACCAAGGACGTGGATGCCCGGCACAAGGCCGGGCATGACGACGTCGTCTAGGTAGCGCTCCTCAATTAAACAGCGCCTCGTCTCCCAACACCGATTGCCGGAAGCGCGTCGTCAGGATGACGCCGTCCGCCGGCGGCATCACGAAGGCCAGTGCCTCGGGATTGATCTTGATCTGCGCGAAGGCCGTTCCCCTTCCCTCATGCGCGAGGTCGCGCAGCTCGGTGACTTCGGCCATCGTGCGGACGATGCGCGAGGTGCGGATGCCGCAGGCGGTGGCGATGGCGGCGAGGTCGACGCCGAAAGCGGTCGGGCGTCTTCTGCATGCCGGTCTCGCCAAAACGCTCATTGTCGAGGACGGCGATCGTCAGATTCTTCGGCGCCTCCACCGCGATCGACGCGAGCGAGCCGACATTCATCAGCATCTCGCCGTCGCCGGTGATGACGAGCACTTTTCGCTTCGGCTGCGCCAGCGCCAGCCCGAGCCCGATCATCGAGGCGCCGCCCATCGCGCCCCAGAGCGGAAAATTGATTCGGATGATCGCCGGCGGCGGAGACATCCCAGTTCGGCGCGCCGAGGCCGGCGATGACGAGGAGATCGGCGCGGTCGCGCACCAATTCGTTGACGACGTCGCGGCGATGCAGCAGTGCGTTGGGATTGGGTCATTTGCGGGCAAGCTCCTTGAAGTTCTTGGCGCCGAGCACGCGCTGTCCGATCAGGACCGCCACCGGCTTCCAGGTGTTGAAGGCGAGGTGCGCCGCGCCCTGCACGGTCGGAGGCGACGAGATTCAGGCTCGTCCACCTTGTTCACGATCACGCCCATGGCCTCCAGCGAGGGCCGCGTGCCCTGCCCCATCGGGATCTGCCAGGGATTGAACTCGCCCCAATCGCCGCGCATGGTGACGATCATCAACAGCGGCATGTGGCAGATCACCGGCAGCGACAGCATGTTGATGCAGTTGCCGACGCCGCTCGACTGCAGCAGCAGAACGCCGCGCTCGCCGCCGAGCCATGCGCCGGCCAGCATCGCCACGCCCTCTTCTTCCGTCGTCAGCGTCACGACGCGGGTTTCGGGATCGGCCTCGAAGCGAGCGGATCAGGCGGCTGTGGCCGGCGTCCGGCACCATCGCGACCTGGCGAATGCCGGCGTCCTTGAGCACGCGGTAGATCTCGTCCGGCCACGTCGGCAGCGCCGGCCGCCTCGCTCCGTGATTTTGCTGCTTCCGCCATCGGGCTCAATTTCCTCTGCGATTCCGGGTTGATTGGCGCAGACAATAGATTGCGGCCCAGCGGACAAGGAATTTGAATGTGAGCATGGCTTGTATCGCGAAATTGAAAGGCTGGGGTGGGATGCGGTAGTTGCCGGGGCCTCGAAAGCACCATCTTGAAGGATCGTGACTTCGCTCTCTCACCGTCATTGCGAGCGCAGCGAAAGCAACCATACCGCAATGCGGGGATAGATCGATTGCTTAGCTAGCTCGCGACTTCGCGTTGCGCATCATGCACACTCGTCTTGCGCTTGTCGTGTCCGCCGCGCCGGCGCGACACGGCAGCGGTTTGATCTAGATCAAGCCAGCCGCAGCAGCGTCACCCTGGAATAGCCTGTCCGGCCCGCGCGCCACGCGCTGCCGCACAGCATGGAGATGATCATGAGGTTGTTGAGTTCACTGCGTACCGCCATTCTCGCTGCAACTGCCGCCCTGCTCAGTGCGGGCGCGCAGGCCGGGCCGATGCCGACCAATGTGGCGGCGATGAAATCGATGGTCGACCAAAGCACGACCGAAGTGCGTTGGGCGGGCGGCTGGCGCGGCGGCGGCTTTGGCTATCGCGGCGTCGGATTCCGCGGAGGCGGATGGGGCTATCGTGGCGGCTATGGATATCGCGGCGGGGCTGGGGCTATCGCGGCCTCGGCTACGGCCTCGCAGCCGGCGCCACTCGTCGGTGGCGCGATCGCCAGCGCGGCTATTACGGCGGCTACGGCGGCTACTATGGGCGATCCCTCTACAGCTACGCGGCCGTCCCGTACGGCTATGGCGGCGGCTACGGATATGGTTATGGCGGCGGCAGCTATTGCCCGCCCTATGGCGGCTACGCCGGCGCTATTACGGCTGGTGAAATCCGTCGCCCGCCTCTGTTCACCTCCTCCTGAGGAGGAGGTGGTCCACGGCGAAATGAATTCTCTGATGTGTGATTTGCGCACCGTGGAATGACGGAGCAGGAGTGGCGCAGGATGAATTGATCCTTACTTCGGCTTGGAATCCGGCGGGCAATCCGGGCTGACCTTCAGCGGCTTGTCGCCGCTCTGCACCGTCGGCGCGGCCGAGTTGGCGCCGCCGGCGTCGGGCAGCATCGCGCTCTTCTCGACGGCCATCGAATTCGCGGTCTTCTCCTCGCCGCTTCCCGATGTCGCCGCCGGCGACGTCGTACAGGCCGTCTCCGGCTTTGCGTCCGATGTCGCCGGTGGACTGGGCCGCTGCCGCACTCACGCTCAACAGCCCAGCGACGATCGCTGCCGCGACGCGCGTCATGGTCATCTCCATCGCTGAAAATGGCTTGCCCGGAGCAAACGTCCTGCCGCAACGATGGTTCCGGGACTGACCATCGCGACATTGCGATGCGGCCGTCACGGAGATCACCGGCGCGATATTGCTTTGCTGAGCCGATCATCAAGGGAGACTTGATGACCATCGACCTGACCCGACGCACCCTGCTGCACCTCGCCGGCGCCTCCTCGTTGTCCGCGGCGGCGGTTGCCGCGGCGCAGGCGCCGAGGGCACGGCGGGCGGCGGAGGGCCGACCTTCGCCAACCGGACGCCGATGCGGATCGGCATGGTGACGTTGCGCGTGCGCGATCTCGATCTCGTCGCCGATTATTATCGCGACGTGATCGGTCTGACCGTGATGGAGCGCTCGGCGACGGGTGCGCCTCGGCTCGGGCGGCGTGCCGCTGCTGGATCTCGAAGCGCGCGCGGAGCGCCGCGCGCGAAGCGCGCAACGCGGCGGGGCTCTATCACACCGCGTTCCTGATGCCGACGCGCAAGGATCTGGCGCGCTGGCTGGTGCACGCGGCGAACAACAAGGTCCCGCTGTCCGGCTTCGCCGATCACCTCGTCAGCGAATCCGTCTATCTCGACGACCCCGAAGGCAACGGCATCGAGGTCTATGCCGACCGCGATCCCGAGACCTGGAAATGGGATGGCGGCTCGGTCGCGATGGCAACCGACCAGCTCGACATCGACGGCCTGCTGGCGCTGACGGATACGCGCACGACCAACTATGCCAAGGCCCCCGATAACTTGCGCATCGGCCACATGCACCTGCGCGTCGGCGACCTCGAACAGGCCGACCGTTTCTACGGCGGCGCCATCGGCTTCGACCCGACCCGCAAGCGCAAGCGGCGCCGCGTTCCTTTCCTCAGGCCGCTATCACCATCACCTCGGGATCAACGTCTGGCAGAGCGCCGGCGCCGGCCCGCGCGACGACACGGCCACCGGGCTGGCGTGGTTTTCGCTGGAGATCGCGACGCCGGAAATTCTGCAGGCGCAGGAGCAGCGCCTGCGGCAGGCGGGCGCGCCGGTCGCGGCGATCGCGAACGGCATCGAGACCTCGACCCCTGGGGCACGAAGCTGCGGCTGATCAAAGTCTGATACCGGCAGCAATCGTCGATTAGCCCTCTGCGGCAGGCCCCATGGACCAGGCGAGCGCGGGACGGAGTGAGGTCCGTCCCGGCAAGGGGGCATCGAACATTATTTCTTCTTGCCGGAACCCACGGTCGGCTGCCAGCCTCCGGCCTTCTGACTTGGTGCTGCGGCAATCACCTTGATCTTGTCTTTCTTGGGTTTCTTGGTTTCCCGATTGCTTCTTTGCTCGCCTTTGGCCATGTCAATCTCCCTGGGTTGATGGTGATGCCGGAACTCATGCAGATCCGGCTAGATATCGTCGACTAGAGGTGAGGCGCGTCGAGATCATAACTGACCTTCAACGTCCTGATCAGATCGAGCGTCCGGGTGCGATAGAAATTGTCGGCCTCCGACATTGGCCGGCTGATGCTGGCGCTCCATCCGTAAGCATCGTCGAAAACAAACATCGTCATCCCCGAAGGCCAGGGACCATGGAGGGTCCTCGCCTGCGCGACAATCATGTCCTGGAGTTCATCGGCGGTCTTGAAGGCTCTGACGCTCATGGCTTGCCTCCCGCACCTCTTGTGGGCGCTGCGCTATCCTTCAAGCTGATCGAACTCATCGGACAGCAGGATCCGGCCTCGGGGCGTGGATATCCTCACGTCCAAATAGCCTTCCTGCAGCAGCTCCTTTGCCTTCTTGACGGCCGCCCCCGCCGCCGCACGGCTAAGATTGACCCGGCCAAATTGATTGTTGCCGCTGATCAGGTATTGCAGTTCGCTCGTCCTATTCATGCAGGAATGCCACGGCCACCACCGACAAGGGAAGAAACCGCGGGACGATTAGCGGCGAAGCGATCCGGCCGGCCAAGCAAAACTGGGACAACAGAAGCTCCGTCCGTCGCGGCGGGAGCGTTCCTGACCCTCAGTCACCGATAGACGCCGTGGGAAACGCGGTGATGACCAACCCTAGGCTCGCGTCGCGGGAATAGCGAGCGCTAAAACGCCGCGGAGACAATCGCGAGCGCCCTTCCGGCGGCAATGCCCGCACTTGACCTATCCCAACCTCAATCGCGACTACGGAAGGGTCGCTGACGCAATCCCGTCGCTTCCGACCAGAGGCGGATCGACGTGCTCGGTCCGAAACCAGGCCCGATCCGCGGCGAGTTGCCGGGCCTATCTCAATCGAAGGCCGATGGCAGCTCTCCCTTGCGGAAGATGACCGTCGGCTCGTCGTCATAGTCGCCCATCTCGGGATCGCCGGTGGATGAAAAGGCAACAACCCCCAGCCTGCTCAAGGCCAGCCGCTCCGCCGTGCGAAGCGCACCCGTTTCCGTCTTGCAGGCAATCGGGGCGTCGGCTTTCAGGTTTCCTCCCCGGCCGGCATTGAATGCCTGAACGAAGTAACTTGTTTCGCGAGCCATGGCGCTCTCCTTTGAGGATGCAAGCCGCACCGCGCGATTTCGGATTCAGGACATCGATCGCAACAGCGCGGAAATCTGGATCGTCGCAAAGTTGGAGTACGTATCCGATACGGCGTAGGGCAAAATGAGCTGATCATCGTGCGTCATCGCCCCGCAGGTATAGACGACATTGGGAACGTAGCCCTCGCGTTCGGATGGTTCGGGCCGCAACAACGGTTCGCTCGAACGCGCCAGCACCCTGGACGGATCGCGCTTGTCGAGCAGTGCCGCGCCGATCGAATATTTTCGCACCGGGCCGACGCCGTGCGTCAGCATCAGCCAGCCCTCGTCCAGTTCGATCGGCGATCCGCAGTTGCCGATCTGCACGAACTCCCAGGGAAATTGCGGCTTCAGGATCGCCTGGCCGCCGTCCCATCTGTAGAGGTCGTCCGAATAGATCAGATAGAGGTTCTCGTTGTCCTGTCGCGCGATCATGGCGTACTTGCCGTCGATCTTGCGCGGGAACAGCGCCATGCCCTTGTTGCGCGCGGCGGCGCCGTGCAGCGGCGTCATTCGAAACGAGAGAAGTCGGTCGGTCTCGATCAATTCCGATCGGATCGCGGTGCCGCTTGTAGGCGGTATAGGTCGCGTAATAGGTCGTCCGGCCGTCATCGCTGAACTGCGACGAAGCGCGCGTCTTCGATGCCGTTCGACTGCGACTTCGTCACCGGAAAGATCACGCGTTCGCTGATGTCCTGTCCGGCTTGAAAGTCGACCTCGACTTCGTCGCCGATCGGTCCGGCCGTCCGATGCGCTGATCCGGGGGCTCGTAGCGAGCCGGGCCGTCGGATCGACTGCTAATGCTGCCGTCCGCCGCGATGGTGCCGGCGCGAAACGTCAGCGACGAGACGTGCCCTTCGCCGACGGCACGCAGGCTCAGAATGAAGCGCAGGCTGCCTTCGGCGATTCCCGACTGGTCGGGGTGCGGCACGATGCTGGGATTGAACAGTGCCGACGCTTCGAACGAATATTCGTGCAGGAAGTAGGCGCCGATCAGCTGGCGCTGCACTTCGGAAAACGTGCAGTGCGCCAGCAGCGCCTCCTCCATTTCGTCGGCCCGGCGCTCGAACGTCTCCAGCAGGTTGCGATGCCGGCCCTGGAAATTCTCCAGCACGTCGGCCAGTTGGCCGGCCGCGGCCTGCGGATCGAGATTGAGAACGCGCTCGACGATATGGTTGGCGCGCGTCTTGTCGGTCGGGTTGAGATCGCGCGGTTCGGTCGCCGGCTTGAACGGACGCACGATCACGCGCGCGGGATCGGGCCGCAGATAGAGCGCCTGCCGATTGAGAAAAGTGGCTTGTAACAAGGTGCCCTCGGTTCGCGTTTGCGTGAGTGGACGCTTAACTCAAGCACCGATGGCGCGAAGCGCCACGGGGTTCGTCGGATTGATATTGGCGCGCGCAAGCTGGCGCATCTCGGCCAGCGCCAGCAGATAGGACACGACCGATTCGCCGCCGCGATTTTCATTGGCACGATCGGGATGCAGTCCATCGCGACAACTGCCGGTCTCGGGATCGACGAGCGGCAACCGACAGGTCGTTGCCGCCGAAGAACCAGAAGAAAACCCCGGCCGCGATGGCCTTCCATTCGGCATCGCCGTCCGCGCGCCACGCGGTCAGGCACGCCGCAATCGTTGCGGTGGCTTCCACCGGCTGCTGATCGAAGGCCCCGGGAGGCTTTCGAAGTTCGCCGAAGCTCGTCGTACCCACCGGACGGAAATGCCCGGTCGACGTCGTTTGCAGCGTCATCAACCAGCGCAGGGTTCTCAAACCGGCATCGACATAGGCGGGCGTTTGCGTTGCGAGGCCGGTCGCGATCAGGGCCTGCGGCAGGCGCGCATTGTCATACGCCAGGCCTTCCTCGAACCACACCCAGTCCGGCGTCTCGACCAACGCGAGCGCGGACACCAGCGTGTCGGCAAGAGAATGCCTGATCTCACGGGCGCGCTGATCATCCGGAGCTGCGGCGCAATAGGCGTCCAGACCGAGCAGCGTGAAGGCCATGGCGCGAGGCGAGCGAAAGGCTGCGGCGGTCGACAGGGCCTCGGCGAACAAGGCCGCCGCCCATCGACGACGTGACCGGCTGGCATCCTTCCGCGCGCATTCACCCAGGGCCCACAGGGTTCGCCCGTGACTGTCCTCGGAGCCTTGATCTTCGAGCCAGGTCCGGTTGAAACCCATGAAGTTGCGAAAGCGCCTGGTATCGGGATTCCAGGCATGCTGCACAAAGGCGGCAAAGCGGCCGGTCTGGCTTTCCGGAAAGCGGGTGCTCGCCCGGTTCATTGAGCGCGCAAGCCAACAGCAACGCGCGGGCGTTGTCGTCCACGCAGTAGCCGTGCGCGCGATCGGGCACCGAATGCACGGCGTGCTGGAACAGTCCGGTATCGTCGCACATCGACAGGAAGTGGCCCAGTTGCATGTCGGGCACCGCGGGGCCGTGCGGCGCGATCGCGTCCGGCGCGGCACGCGCGATCACCTTCAGCCGGTGGCCGTGCCGTGCATTTTCGAAGGCGGTCATGTAAC
Organism: uncultured Acidobacteriota bacterium; assembly: GCA_963773605.1. Classification (GTDB taxonomy): domain Bacteria; phylum Acidobacteriota; class UBA6911; order UBA6911; family UBA6911; genus CAVZBT01. The sequence goes on along the minus strand of CAVZBT010000005.1, from coordinate 701,626 downwards.
GCTCGGCCGTGCGCTCCCATGTCATCGACCGGCTGGCAGCGTAGGCGCGCTCGCGCATCGCCTGCCGGCGAGGGCCGTCGGTCAGCAATCCGCTATTTCGTTGCCGGTCTCCATCGGGTCGCCAAAGGAAACGAGAACGCCGCGGCCGTCGGCCAGCAGTTCGCGCGCATGCCAGTAAGGCGTCGAGACCACCGGCTTGCCGAGGCCGAAGCTGTAGGCCAGCGTGCCCGACGTCATCTGCGCCTCGTTGAGATAGGGCGTGACGTAGACGTCGCACATTGAAATGAATTCGAGCAGCGTGGCCTGATCCACGAACTGGTCGAGGAATACGACGTGATCCTCGACGCCAAGCTTGCGCACGCGTGCCATCAGGCTGCCGCGATAGGCTTCGCCCTGGTCGCGAACCAGATTGGGATGCGTCGCACCGAGCACCACATAGACCGCGTCGGGCCGCCTTTGCAGGATCGAGGGCATGGCGTCGATCATGACCTCGATGCCCTTGCTGGGGGACAGCAGGCCGAACGTCAGAATGACCGACCGGTCGCTGAATCCGAGTTTGGCCTTTGCCGCGTCCGGCGCGACGAACGGAAAGTCGGGAATGCCATGGGCGATGACCTCGATCTTGTCGTCCGGCACGCGATAGACGTTGCGCAGCAGTTCGCGGCCCTTGTTGGCCATCACGACGACCTTCGAGGACGACTCGACGATGCGCTCCATCACCGCGCGCTGAGCCGCCGTCGGCGTCGGCCAGCACCGTGTGCAGCGTCGTGACGACCGGCATGGTCAGGCGCGACAGCAGCTCCAGGATATGGGCCGCCGGCTTCGCCACCGAAAATTCCGAATTCGTGCTGCAGGCAGACGATGTCGAACCGGCCGGCGTTGAGAAACGCCGCGGCGCCGACATACTCCTCGATGCTGTCATCCTTGATCTGCAACGCGACCGAAGCAGGATAGTCATAGGTCTGGTCGTGGTCGGTCATCGCCACGATGCAGGTTTGCAGGTTTGGCCGTGAATTCGAGATCGCGCGTTGCAGGTCGGTCGAAAATGTTGCGATCCCGCAGCGGCGAGGCAACGAATTGCCGATCACCGCGATCCTGCGGAGCGGCGTCATGTGTGCGCCTCGGCCAGGCCGGCGAGTTTCGCCAGCGTCGGCAGCAACGGGCTGAACAGGTTTGGTCGATTGCCCGGAAAGCCTGTGCAAAAGGGAGCCGATCGGACCGCTTGCGGGATACGCGATCAGGGCGGTCAACCCGTTGGCGCCGACTTCGATGCTGGCGCGACCGCCGCCGACGAAGATCGCCTGCCCGATGGATAGCGCGGCCAATCCGATCGCCGCATGGCCGTCGAGAGCGAGAACCCAGGTTTCCGAATCGGCGAGCAGCGCCCAGCTTGAACCCGCGGGCAGCTCAAGCCGCTCGAGCACGAAATGCTGGCTCGCGACCAGAACCGTCCGCTCGAGAGTGAGGCTGACGGGATCACGTGGCGGCCGAAGCGGCCAGACGTTGGCAACGGCCACGCCATTGTCGATGTGCAGTTCACGCGTCTCGGCCGTAGTCGAACAGGCGGAATGTCGTGTCGCTGCGCTGCTGAATCTCGGCGAGCACGATGCCGGCGCCGAGCGCGTGGATGGTGCCGGCCGGAATGAAGATGACATCGCCTTTCGCAACCGGGCGCCATTGAACCAGATCAACGATCGAACCATTCGTGATCGACGCGCGCAATTCCTGTGGCGTGACCCGTCGGTTCAGACCGACGCCGATCTGCGCGTCCGGTTCCGCCGAGATGATGTACCATGCTTCGCTCTTGCCGTTCGGCATCCCCATCGCGCGCGCAAACGTATCGTCCGGATGGACCTGGATCGACAACGGCGCGCTGGTGAACAGCAGCTTGAGCAGCAAGGCAGGGAGTCGGAGCATTTTTGTCGGCGCGCTCGAACCAGAGCTCTCCTACGGCATCCCCGGCACCGTCGATGCTGCTCCATGGCTGGAGATCGCTGACGCCCCAGGGCTTGTGCATGGCCCGCACGGAGGCGTGTTCGATGGGCATAGGATCTCCTGACCCGTGACGCGCACGCCGAAGCGACATGCCGTTGGTCGATATCGTCCATGAATATTGTGTGGCTAAGCGTCGCGTCTGCCGGACACGCCTTGTTGCGAAACCGGGCACGCTGTTGCTCATATGGATACTGCCGCACCCAATAGCAACCATCACGTTGCTATCGCGATCGGATCAGATGCGGCATGACGCTGACCCTTGCCTTCGCTTTGGGGATTTCCCTCGACATCGTGACCAAAAGAGCGTCTGCTGTGCGCATCACCGCACTTCATTGGCTGCTATCGGTGACTGAGAATTCTGCTCCCGCCACACGACGGCGGTTGTATCCACCAGCCAACCGTTCAATCTGCGAGAGTGGCTCGCACCTCCGATCCTGGCGCCGGTTGTTCTTGGTCTCCTGATCGCTGCAGCAGTCATTGTCCGGTGGTAACTCCGCAGTGACGGAGGACGCGCGCCACGATGCGCCAGCCGCGGCTTTTGAAACCAGCTTCCACGCAGATCGAATAATCGCGGTGAACGCGAAAGGAATGACGATGAGGAAACCCCTGCTTTCCATTGAAGAGCCGGAGCCGAAGAAGGCGGTGCGGGCCGACAGGCCTCCGACCGAAGGGTTCGCGACGATTGTCGACGGCCATTTCAAGTCGGAGTTCGACACGGCCGAGGCTGCCGAAGTCTCCGGCCGAAAGCTGAAGACCGCCTATCCGATGCTTCAGGTCCAGGTCTACGATGCCGCCATGAAGGTGCGCACCTTGCTGAGCTAGCACAACCGGCTGTCGCGCCGTTGTCGTCCGGGCGGAGAAAGACTCCCACCGGCCGGGCGCCGCCATCTCAGCAGCCGCGGCAGATATTCTTCAGCTTGGCACTGGTCCTGGCGTCTTCTGTGCTGAAAGGATCCTTGTAGGCGGCTCGCGACGGGTCTGTTTCGGAGACTGCGGACTTTTCCGATTTTCGGAGGGTACACGGCATCGTAGCACGACAGCCGCGCATTGGCGTTTTCGATCACGCGGCACTCAGGCACCGCGGCAAGAGCGCCCGTCGCACACACGCACAGGGCCAGCACGGCGAGAGTCGTTTTCATCCGAGTTCCTTCGCGGTTGTTCGCGGTTTCAAATCAAGCAGGTCGACGCGGGACGATTCCGCCGTCACGCGATCTCGTCGGTCCAGACCTTGAAGCTGACCAGCGTGTTCGGCCCGAACGTCTGGGTGATCGGCACATCGGAGGCATCGCGGCCCTGCGCGATCAGGATGCGGCCGATCCGCGGCACGTTGTTGCGCGGATCGAAGGTGTGCCAGTGCCCGCCGATATAGGCCTCGAACCAGCCGGCGAAATCGCCCGCGGCCCAGGGCTTCGGCGTGCCGATGTCGCTGAGATAGCCGGTGCAATAGCGCGCCGGAATGTTCATGCAGCGGCAGAACGCGATGGCCAGATGGGCATAGTCGCGGCAGACGCCCTTGCCTTCCTTGTAAGCCTCCCACGCCGTCTTGGTGGCGCGGGCGTGCTCATATCCGAAGGCGATGTGACGATGCACGAAATCGCAGATCGCCTGGACCCGCGCCCAGCCCGGCGGCGTCTTCTCGAACAGCTTGCCAGGCGATGTCCGAAAGCCGGTCGGTCTCGCAATAGCGGCTGCCGAGCAGATAGACCAGCGTATCCGCCGGCAGATCCTCGACCGCATGCTGAACGGCGGAAGCAACACACCGGATCGGGCAGCCCGCTGTCGCGAACCACGCCGTCGGCCGCAAGGCGCATGCGGCCGGCCGGCGCAACCATGCGGCTGCACCAGTTGCCGAACATGTCGCGATAGGGCGTGATCCGACGACAGGGTCGGTGGTGAGGAAGTCCGGCACGATGACGTCGGACGCGCGCGTGAAGTGTGTGCCCAGCACCATGATCATCGGCGTCGGCTGCGGAAAATCGTAGAGCATTTCGAATCCGACGCGAATCTTCATTCGAAATGCCTTTCCGGCTGCTAAGTGCTCGAAATGGCTACGAAACCAGCGAATACAAGGCGCTGGCTGCCTTATTCGATCAAATGCGACGCATGCGGCGAGAAAACGATAGCTAATTGCCGCAAAAGCGCGCACGGTGCGCACGATGTCCGAAAACATCGATGTCTTCGCGCGCAGATACGCGCGGCTGCTGGCATGACCACGCGCTCGCGACGGGAAACGGTTCATTTCAGGCATCCGTTCCGCATCAAGGGTATCGACCGGCAGCTCGCGCCGGGGGCTTACGAAGTCGTCACCGACGAGGAGATGATCGAGGGCCTTTCGTTTCCGTGCTTTCGGCGTGTCGCCACCATGATCATGGTGCCCGGCGTGCGCCGCCGCAACGTTCCGCGATGGAAATGATCTCGATCAGTTCGATCGATCTGTCCGACGCGCAACGCATCGACGCGAGCGCGCCGCGTGAGTGAGATCCCGATCGAGCTCGACAAGCATCGCGGCATGGCGGCGCAGAAGGCCACCGATATCCGTCGTGTGATTGCCGATGTCGAGGCCAACGCGAAGCTGCTGCGCGACAAGCAGGGCGTCGTCGAAATCGAGATCCTTGCCGCGCCGGCCACCTCGTGGCCCGAGGCGGTGGCCAAGGCGCGTTACGTGCTCAATCTGTATTCGGCCGGTCTGCCGCCGACCGACACCCATCACCGCGACCTCGGTCGCGGCGGTGCTTGCGGACCTTACCCGGCTCTCCGGGGAAGAGACCTGAACAAGCCGATGTTCGGCCGGAACAACTGCACACTTCATCCAGCCGTTCCGACCAGGATCGAACGGCGTAAACCGAAAGCACCTGATGCAAAATCTCTCGCCACGTCACGTCATGACGGAAGAATTGCTTCGTCTCGGTGTGGAGTCCGGCTGGTACTCGACCAAGGTCAGCGGAACCTTCGTCTCGGGGCCGCATTCTTCCGAAGCCGATTGCCTGCGCAGGATCGCTGAAATCAATCCGCCGCCGGTCGCAAAAAGAGAGTAGCCGGATGAGAGGATCGTTTCGCTCCGGGAGAAATGCCTGATGACGTTCGCGCGCGGCAACATCCGGGGCTATGACGACGACCGGATGGTCCTGCTGTTTTCCATGATGGACGACGGCAGGGAAGTGCCCTGCGCCGTCAGCGCTGCGGCGATGGATGAACTGGAACACGTGCCGCGGACGCCGGCCGACCGGCGCGAGGAACAGTTCTCGCGATTGCGGGACCGGATCGAGGCGTGCGCGTCCCGCAAATTCCAGGCGCGGGAGTTCGAAGGCACTCCCCCCGGCATCATCGTGCGCGGCATCGATTTCCGTTCCTGAAGACGCTGCCGCTCAGCGGCCGTCACTGACGTCACGATGAACCGGCCTGCGGCCCGGCGAAAAAGCAGTTCCGCCTCCTCCCCGATCATGTTTTAAGGTCCGAACTATTTTCGGAGGGACCGATTGCATGAACTTGCCGATGAGCTGGGACGAATGGGCTGCACCACGACGGCGTGGCGCTGGCCGCGCGCGTCGCGAAGGGCGAACTGACGGCCGCGGAACTGGCCAGCGCAGGCGGCCGCCGGCATCGCCAAGGTCGATCCGGCGCTGTCGGGCGTGGTCGAAGTCTTCGAGGACGCGATCGCCGATCCCGGCAAGGACGGCACCAATCTCGACGGGCCCTTTGCCGGCCTGCCGTTCCTGATGAAGGATCTCGGCCCGACGATGAAGGGCCGCCTGCAGGAAATGGGCTCGCTGCTGATGCGCGGCAATCGCGCCACCGCCGATACGTTCCTGACAGCGAAGATGCGCGAGGCCGGACTCAACCTGATCGGCCGGACGACCACGCCGGAATTCGGAGTCTGCAGCTCGGCGGACAATCCCGCCGTCTACGTCACGCGCAACCCCTGGAACACCGACTACACCACCTGCGGCTCGTCGGCCGGCAGCGCCGCGATGGTCGCGGCGGGCGCCGTCCCGATCGCGCATGCCACCGACGGCGGCGGCTCGATCCGCATTCCGGCCGGGCGTCAACGGCAATATCGGGCTCAAGGTCTCGCGCGGCGTGTTCTCGCTGGCGCCGCACCTGTCCGACCTGACCGGGCTGGTATCGATCCAGGGCTGCCAGTCGCGCTCGGTGCGCGATACCGCGGCCTTCGTCGACGCCTGCCGCGGTCCGGCGCCCGGCGAATTCATGCCGTTCTGGACCTCGCCGGAGCCCTACACGCGAATGATCAAGCGCGATCCGGGACCGCTCAAAATCGCGCTGTCGCACCAATGGGGCGACTATCGGGCGACGCCGCAGATCGCAGCCGAGCTCGAAAGGTCGGACGATTCCTCGAAGGCCTCGGCCATCACGTCGACTACGCGTTGCCCGCGATCGACTATCGCGCCGCCTTTGACGCCGCAGACCACCTGCTACATCAGCAATTTTGCCGTCGTGATCGGCAACATGCTCGCGGCGCGCGGGCTGGACAGGCCGCCGGCAGATCTGGTCGAGCCGGTCAACATCCGGATCTGGGAGCAGGCCGGCACACGACCTTTGCCGAGCGGGCGCGCATGCAGGCGGTCTTCAACACGACGTCACGCGGCTTCGGCGCGTTCTTCGAGGAATGGGACATCATCCTGACGCCGATCACCGCGCTGCCGACGCCGAAGGTCGGCACCACGGAATACCTGACGATCAGCGGACAATCCGATCGGTGCTGGACTGGTTCGGCAATCTCTGGCGCAACTTTGCCTTCACGCCGCTCGCCAATCTCTGCGGCATTCCCGCGATCTCGCTGCCGCTGGCGCACCACGAGAACGGCTTGCCGCTCGGCATTCAGGCGATCGGCAAAGCAGGCCAATGACGGGCTGCTGCTGCAACTGGCGGCGCAGATCGAGCGGGCGATCGACGGCAAGTGGAATGCGGGCGAGAGGCCCGGCGTGCATGTGACGAAGGAGTGAACGGCGGCGATCTCAACCGTCATTGCGAGCGCAGCGAAGCAATCCACGGCGCCGGCAAGTCGGAGAGGTGCGATTGCTTCGCTGCGCTCGCAATGACGCGGAATGCATCACCACCGCCCGCCGTTGTCCGCAGGCGTGGTTTTCGCCTGCCCTAGAATCTTCGTGAGGTTGAGACCCCCGCGACTTCGCTTCCCTTGCCAAGCAGAGCGTCACGGGCTTCCTTCAGGCGCTTCAAACTCGCCACATTGGTCTCGCGTCTTTCGTCCAGACGATTGAGATAGGACAGTTCAGCCTTGACCTGGGCGAGGTTCAGGACATCGTCCATGCTGTTCGATCCTTGCTCTGCGGGCTGATCGGCTTCTTCAAAGGCCTGGTCGTGGGCGGGGCGAATTGATTTTAGCATGCAGATACCGGTCCGATTGTGAAATTCACCACACATGGCGCACGAAACTCCTTGCCTGCGTAGCTGCGGGTGACGTTGGAGAACTCGCCCTCGAAGGTGGCGCCCTAGCCCCAGAGGTCCGCGGCGCCTGCCCGGCATCACAGTCCCCATTCGGCACGCTCCCGTTCAACTCCCCCTTCCTGTCATTTCGCGTCCGGAGCGTCCTGAGATTGCACCCGAGACATTCTGAAATTTTTCTGATATTCGGCGCGCCTGTGGGTTTGGGCACATTTTTGAGGTCGATCCGGGGGCTAAATAGGGACAGTTGCCGGCGGGAGGGGACGTGCTGCGCTTTTCTGGTTTTGAGCTCGATTCGGAGCGCGCCGAGCTGCGCCGGCCCGATGGCGAGATCGATCAAGCTCCGGCCCAAGACCCTGGAGATACTGCGGCTGCTCGCCGGCAATGCCGGCCGCGTCCTGAGCAAGCAGCAGTTGATGGAAGCCGTCTGGCCGAACGTCCATGTCGGCGAGGACAGCCTGTTCCAGTGCATCCGCGAAATCCGCACCGCGCTCGGCGACGACAAGCGCCAGGTGGTCCGGGTCATTTCCGGACGCGGCTATCTGTTCCAGGCCGAGGTCGACCGAGGTCGCCGTCCCGGCCGCGCCGGAAATTACGCCCGTCAGCGGGCCTGTGCCCGCCGCATCGGGCACGAAGGCGGCAACCGAGACGGCCGTTGAACCCGCGAAACGCTTTTTCGACTTCAGCCGGCGTCGCGGCGCGCCTTCGCTTCGGTCGCGGGGCTCGCCATTCTGGGCACGGCGATCGCCGTGTGGATGTTGCGCCCCGGCCTGATCTTTGCGCGCGGGCCCGCGACCGTCGCCGTGATGCCGATCGCGGACGCGAGCAACGATCCGCTCGTCGCCCAGATGGCGGCCGATGTAAGCGGGCGTCTCACCGACGGGCTGGCGAAGATCGAAAACATCCGCGTGCTGGCTCCGGAAACGGGCGCACCGAAGGCCGACTTCGTGGTGAAGGGCGAACTGCAGAAGAGCGAGCAGGCCTGGACGATACGGACGCGCATGACCAGACACGGCAACCGGCGAGGTCGACGTGGACCGCGTCATATCAGGTCAACCCGGCGGACACGGACCTGCAGATGCAGCAGTCCCGGCTCGCGGCGGGCGTCGGTCACGCACTGGCGCTGCGCATCAACGAACTGCTGAATGCCGACACGCGATCCGCGAAGAACAAGGTCGTGATCGAACAGGCCACCGCCCATATCAACCAGACCTCGCCGGAGCGTTTTCAGGCGGCGCAGGCCATGCTGGAGAAAGCGCTCGCCGAAGACCCTGACAATGTCGAGGTTCAGGTCGCGCTGGCCGCGCTGCTGATGCGCGGCGTGCAGATGGTCTGGCTGAGCGCGGCCGAGCGCGAGGCGGCGGAGACCAAGGCCGAGGCGCTGCTGCAGCAGACGCTGCGCGCAAAACCCAAGTCATATTCCGGCGCACGAGGCCTATTGCCGCTTCCTCAACGCCACCAACCAGTTCCGCGCGAGTCTCGTGGCATGCGCGCGAGCCCTGAGCTTCGATCCGTGGAACGGCATCGCGCTGTTTCATGTCGGCCTTGCCCAGATCCGAACCGGGCGCTTCGAGGACGCGCTGGCGACGTTCAAGCAGGCGGACCGGTTCGACACCCCGCAGGTGTCGCGCTGGACATGGATGATCGGCGCGGGCTGGGCCAACATGCTGATGGGCCGTGCCGAAGACGCCGTGCCGTGGCTGCAGAAGTCGATCGCGATCACCTCCGCCAGCGGACGCACGCATATGCTGCTGGCGGCGGCCTATCAGCAACTGGGCAAGACCGAGCGAAGCCAGAGAGGCAATGGAAAAGGCGCGCGAATTGCGCCCCGGCTCGACCTATCGCAACGTCCCGCCGCCGCAGAAGAATTCCAGCCCGGCTTATCTCGATGCGTCCGAACGGATCATGCAGTTGATGGTCGCGGCGGGGTTGCCGGAGAGCTGACGTACCGCGCCCGGGATTAGTCTGTCACCTGGACCGGCAACGTGCCGGCCTGACTGCGGCCAGCGGCAGTTGCATCCCACCAGCTGCCCAGTGCGTCAAGCAACGGCACGAGCGTGAGACCAGCCGGCGTCAGATCATATTCCACGCGCAACGGATATCCCTCGAATTCACTGCGCGCGACAATGCCGGCGTCCTCCAGCTTGCGAAGCTCCAGAGTGAGCATCTTGTGCGAAATCGTGGGATTGTCCCTGCGCAGGTCGCTGAAGCGTTTCGTGCCCTGCTTCAGATAGTAGATCAGCAGACCGGGCCAGCGGCCGCTGATGACCTGCATCACTTCTTCGATGGGACAGCGGGAGACGAGATCTTTCATCCGATCACTCGTGGTTACAAAAAGGTGCGTCATTTACTTGGGCAGCGCGATCCGTAAGATTCCAGTCACGCTGCGCAGCGTGATCAGCAGAAATCACGGAGAACAAAGCAATGGAACCGATTCTTGTTTATGGCTTCCCGGCCGGAAGCTCGATGGGGCTTGTCGCCGCCCTCGAATGGCTTGGCAAACCCTATTCGCTCTGCCGTGTCGACATGCTCGGCGAGATGCGCGGCCCTTCCTATGCCCGCATCAATGCCCGGCATGAAACGCCGGTCTTGATTACGGATGCAGGGCGGGTGCTGACCGAGACGATGGCGATCGCCGCCTGGCTCGAGGCAAGAGACAGCGAGCGGCGCATCAGCTTCGAACCGCTTTCGCCGGAGCAGACCGGATGCATCAACTGATGGGCTTTGTTAACACGGGCTTCACCGGCGCCTTCTCGCCGCTATGGGTCGCGATGGAGATGGCGAAACCGAACCCGCAAATGCAGGCATCGCTGCGTGAGTTCGGCGCCGCGCGGGTGATCGAGCGGCATGACAGGCTCGAGGCCATGATCGGAGATCAGCCTTTTCTCATCGGTGAGCGCCCGACGCTCGCCGACGGCCTTCTGATCGGCGTCGCGCGATGGCTCGACTTCCATCAGGTCGCCGATCCCGCACGCTGGCCAAAACTCGCCGCCCTGCGCCGACGCATCGAGGCCGACCCCGCCGTGATCTATGCAACGGCGTTGGAGAACGGCGACATCGGTTCGGGAACAGGCGTTTGTGTCGGCCATGTTCCGCTCGCGGATGTCATCGAGCGGTTCGGCGAGTGAGGTCACGCACGCGGCAATCGCATCAGGCTAGTCGAATGCTACGCCGACCCTGTACTCCCTGCGCCAAACGACATGGCAAGGCAGCTTCAATCCGTCCTCTGGGAGGATCAATGTGAATTCATCGGGAATACGGATCAGGTCCGGAAAATCCAGCGCTGCGCCCGTGGCGGAAAGATCGCGAACGGTACAGGCATATTTGTCGCCGCCATACTCGATTTTGGCGGCCTTCATGACACGGACACGTGGTGCAATCCGGGTTTCGACCATCGCGAAAAACTCGGGCGAAAGGAGACAGTATCCAAAGAGGGTACTATGCAGCCGAAAGATTAAATATTCGGGAATTTTCGGCATGCCGGGAGAGGTGAGCCCCACGGCATTCGGTCGCGGGGCCAAAGCCCCGCGCAGTGCACATGACGAACGACCGCAAATGAGGTCCGGCTTTACTTCCACTTCGCCAGATAGAAGCGCGGCAGTTCGTCCGGTTACGGCGTGAAATCGAGCTGCTTGGAGTGACCGTAGGTCGTCACATAGGTGTGCAGCGGCGCCCAGTAGGCCTGCTCGGTGATCTTCTTGATCGCCGCCGAATAGGCCTCCTTGCGCACCTCGGGGTTGATGGATGATCCGCCTTGCAGCAGCCATTTCTGTACGTCGGGATCGCGCGCATAGTCGTCGGCGCCGCCGTCGAAGTAGTTGGGAAGGATCGCCGAGACGTCGTTGATCGAATAGCTGCCCCAGCTGCCGCCAACGCTGAATGCAATCCCCGACCTTTCTTGATTAAAGAATTTGGGCCATTCCCGGACCAAATTGAACACGGGAGTCCACGGCTCGAGACGCCGCATGGCTTCAGCGCCCTCCTGCCGGGCCTTTGCAAAGCTCGACGCCCATTTTTCGAGCGACTTGAGCCGGCCTACCGCAGCATCCCGTTGCGGTACTTAGATCAAGAAATGTAGCGCCGCGGCGCGAACGGCGTGACATCGAACGAAGGCGGCGCGCCGCCAATCATGGCAGCGATGGCGGCGCCGGTCGCAGGCCCCGTCGTGAAGCCGATGTGCTGGTTGCCGAAGGCAAGCCACAGTCCGGCATGCCGGGGCGCCGGACCGATCATCGGCAGGCCGTCGGGCAGTGTCGGCCGCGACCCTCGCCATGCATCGCCGACGGCGTCGCCGAATTCGGCCACGCCGCGCGCGAGCGGGACCACCTGATCGAGCTGGGCGAACGAAGAAGGCGCATCGCGGCCGGTCAGTTCGACGCCCGAGGTGACGCGGATGCCCTGCTCCATCGGCGTCATGATAAAGCTGCCGTCGATGTCATAGATCGGACGCCGCAACGGACGTGCCGGGTTCGGCTTGAATTCGCGATGGTAGCCACGCTCGAAGGCGAGCGGAACGCGGTAGCCGAGCGGCCGCAAAATATCAGCGGACCATGGTCCCAGCGCGACCACGACATGGCGCGCCGAAATCTCGCCACCGGCCAGCGCCACGCGCCAGCGATCGCCGTCAGGCACGATCGCCTGCACGTCCGACTGCCTGACATCGCCGCCGGCACCCGCGAACATCCGCGCATAGGCCTTGACCACCGCGCCCGGCGAATCGACCGAGGCGGTCTGGGTGTGCAGCAGGCCCACTTTGTAGACGGGCACGATATCAGGCTCGAGCGCGGAGATCGCCTGGCGGTCGAGCAATTCGCTGGCGATGCCGTACTCGGACAAGAAGGGCCTGCTCCTGCTTCGCCGCCGCGACCGCATCGCTCCGCCACGCCCTGAGCCAGCCGGTCTCGCGAATGCGATGCCCCGCTTCCGCTTTCACGATCCATTCCCGGTGCAGTTTTGCGCGATGCGCCGATCAATCCGTGCAGCGCGGTCGCGCGCGGCCCATGACGCGACGCGGCCGAATTGGCCAGAAAACGCACGACCCATCCCGCGTTTTGAATTGCCCAAACCGGATTCCAGCGCAATGCGGCGTGGCGGTTGGTCAGGTATTTCGGCAGCGCCTTCCACAGCGACGGATTGTTGAGCGGCGATATCGAGCCGCTGCTGATGATGCCGGCATTGCCATAGGAGGTCTCGCTGCCCGGCTCGCGCCGGTCGACCAGAACGACCGACATCCCGCGCTGCCGCGCGGCATAGGCCGTTGATACGCCGACGATGCCCGCGCCGAGCACCACGACATCAGCTTTTTCTTCCGACATCGACTTTCCAAACACCGTCACGGGAACATTTCAAATTCGGCGACCGAACGACGAGGTCATATCACGCAGGCGCGGCTGACGTGCGCGCAGCGTTCGCCTCAAGCCGGTCACGTCACGCGCCGGCCGCCGCGATATGCGGCTACTGCGCCCACGATCAAACCCAGGATCGCGCCCCCGAACATCAGCAAAGCGACAAGGATCAGGCCGCCATGCGGGTTGCTGCGCCCCTCTCCCGCGATGACGTAGCCTAGGGCGAAACCGACAAGGCCTCCGCCTGTAAACCCCATGGCGAGCATGCCCAGGACGACCATGAGCTTCTTCAGCAGGCGCACGCTGGCCACTCTTGTCGTGAGGCACGTGGCCAAAGTCCAGGGAATTCGGAATTCATTGGAAAGGCACGTTGGAATGCGCCGATGCCGGCATCGGCTCGTTCGCCCAGGGAATACCGATACGCGATGGTCAGCGTTGGCGTTGATCGCATATGCCGAATGGCGCGCCACTCAGAACAAAAATGCGAACCCATACGTAATTGAAATCACTTGTGATTTTGTCAGACAGCTGACGGTTCGACGGTCGCCTCACGCTCACCGTAAAGCATTTTGGCACGCCTAACGACAGCTCGCGCCTAGTTCGCTCTGGCATGGTATTGTCATCAGGCGCTACTGACGCTCCGAGACCGAGGATTTCGCTTACGCGATCAATCGCGGTCAAAACAATGGCGCTCGAAGAGATGCACTCCAAAATCAAGCAGACGATAGTGATCTGCGGTCGGACGGCGCGGCGAAACGGAGGACGTTATGGCGTGGCGTGACGACAAGGCCCGGGCAACCCTGATCCGCGAGGCAGCGGGAAGCATGCAGCCGGGCAAGACGCCCCGGGCCTTTGCCGAGCTTCTGTTCGACCACACCAATATCGAGGACCTCGTCAACTACGATGCCGCTTCCCTGGCCTTCCTGGCAGAACAGGCCTGGGAACATGTGCAGCGACGCACGGCGGGCAGTGCCGATATCCGCGTTATCAATCCGATGATGCCGGACGGGCGCGAGATTTCCGTGCTCGAAGTTCTCAACGACAACATGCCCTTCCTGTTCGATTCCACCATGGCGGAGCTCGCCGAGCAGGGCATCGAAGTCACGCTGGTCGCCCACCCGATCATCGCCGTGGAGCGCGATGAGCAAGGCAAACTCCTGCGTTTCTACGGCGAAACGCTGCCAGAGGGGGCAAAGGGCGAGCGCGAAAGCCTGATCCATTTCCACATCGCGCGTCTGGACGCCGATGCCGACCGCCAGAAGCTGATCGAGGGCCTCACCAAGACGCTCAACGACGTGCGCGCCTGCGTCACCGACTGGCGGGCCATGCGCGCCCGTGTCGAAGAGGCGATCAAGACCTTCAATTCCAATCCGCCGCCGCTGCCGATCGACGAGGTCGCCGAAGCCAACCAGTTCCTGCAATGGCTGTGCGCCGACAATTTCACCTTCCTGGGCCTGCGCGAATATCGCTTCTCGTCCGACACCGATGCGTCGGACGAAATCAGCGACGGGCGAAGGCCTCGGCATCCTGCGCGATCCCGATGTGAAGATCCTGCGCCGCGGCACCGAAATGGTGGTGATGACGCCGGAAATCCGCGAATTCATGCGCGAGCCGACCGTCCTCATCGTCATCAAGGCCAATGTGAACAGCCGTGTTCATCGCCGCGTCCGCATGGATTATGTCGGCATCAAGCTCTATACGCCCGACGGCCGGCTCGAGGGCGAATTGCGCCTCGTCGGCCTGTTCACCTCAGGCGCCTATACCCGCTCGGTCCGGCAGATCCCCTATGTCCGCCACAAGGTGGCGCAGGTGCTGGAGCGCGCCGGCTTCGACCCGGACAGCCATTCGGGCAAGGCCGTCCAGCATATCCTCGAAGAATATCCGCGCGACGAACTGTTCCAGGTCGATGCCGAGACGCTCTACAATTTCGTCATGGAAATCCTGATGCTCTATGAGCGCCCCCGCGTGCGGGCGCTGGCACGGGCCGACAAGTTCGACCGCTTCGTCTCCATCCTCGTCTTCATTCCGCGCGAGAAATATGACACCGATGTGCGTACGCGCGTCGCGGCCTTCCTGGCGCAGGTCTATAAGGGGCGCCTGTCGGCCTCCTACGTTTCCTTCCCCGAAGGGTCGCTTGCCCGCGTCCACTACATCATCGGGCGCTATGAAGGCGAAACGCCTGTCATCGAGCGCGCCACGCTGGAAGCCGAGATCAGCGCCATCGCCGCGACCTGGGGCGACAAGCTGAAAGCCGCGCTCGCCACCATCCACCGACGGCATGCGGGCCCGCATGCTCGCCAACCGTTATGCCCGGGCCTTCACCGGCGGCTATACCGAGGTTTTCGGCGCGGAACAGGCGATCGCCGATATCGCCACCATCGAAAAGCTCACGCCAGCGCGTCCGGTGGCGATTTCGGTTCACCGCGACGAGGGCGAGGACGATCCCAGGCGCTTCGGCCTGAAGGTCTTCTCGGACGCCGCACCGCTGTCGCTGTCCTATCGCGTGCCGGTGATCGAAAATCACGGCCTGCGCGTGGTCAACGAACGCACCTATCAGATCGTGCCCCGCACCACGTCGGCGCCGGTCTGGCTGCACGATATGACGATCGAGACCAACGACGGCAAGCCGATCGCGATCAGCCCGGAATTCAACCATCGCCTGGAAGCCTCGATCATGGCGGTGGTCGGCGATCGCGCCGAATCCGACGGCTATAACGCCCTGATCCTGCGCACAGCCCTGGGCTGGCGGGAAGTTTCGACCATCCGGGCGCTGTCGCGCTACCTGCGCCAGATCCGCGCGCCGTTCAGCCAGGACTATATGTGGGAGACCTTGCGCAAGAACGCCGCGATCACCACCAACATTGTCGCGCTGTTCCAGGCCCGCTTCGACCCGCGCCTCGCCGCCACCGATGCCGAGCGCTCGGCACGCGAGACGGCCATCCTCGCCGAGATCGAGGAGCAGCTCAAATCCGTCGCCTCGCTCGACGAAGACCGCATCCTGCGCCTTTTCACCAATCTGGTGCAGGCCACCATCCGCACCAATCTGTGGCAGATCGGCCAGGACGGGCATCCGCGTCCGGTGATCTCTTTCAAATTCGAAGCGCGCAAGATCGAGGACCTGCCGGCGCCGCGACCGCTCTACGAGATTTTCGTCTATTCGCCGCGCGTCGAAGGCATTCATCTGCGCTTCGGCAAGGTGGCGCGCGGCGGCCTGCGCTGGTCCGACCGGCCGCAGGATTTCCGCACCGAGATCCTCGGCCTGGTCAAGGCACAGCAGGTCAAGAACGCCGTCATCGTGCCGGTCGGCGCCAAAGGCGGCTTCGTGCCCAAACGCCTGCCGCCGCCCTCCAATCGCGATGCCTGGATGGCGGAAGGCACCGAAGCCTATCGCATCTTCATTCGCTCGCTGCTCGAACTCACCGATAATCTCGATGGCGACACGATCGTGCCGCCCGACGACACCGTGCGGCACGATGGCGATGACCCCTATCTCGTCGTCGCCGCCGACAAGGGCACTGCCACCTTTTCCGACATCGCCAACGCGATCTCGGCCGAGAAGGGCCATTGGCTCGGCGATGCTTTCGCCTCCGGCGGCAGCCAGGGCTATGACCACAAGAAGATGGGCATCACCGCGCGCGGAGCGTGGGAAGCCGTCAAGCGCCATTTCCGCGAGCTCGGCACCGATATCCAGACCGTGCCCTTCACCGCTGCCGGTGTGGGCGACATGTCCGGCGACGTCTTCGGCAATGGCATGCTGCTCTCGCCGGTCGACCAAGCTCGTCGCGGCTTTCGATCACCGCGACATCTTCATCGATCCCTCGCCCGACCCGGCCATCAGCCATGCCGAGCGCCTGCGCATGTTCAACCTGCCGCGGTCGAGCTGGCAGGATTACGACAAGTCGCTGATCTCGCAGGGCGGCGGCGTGTTCTCGCGTTCGCTCAAGGCAATCCCGCTCGCGCCGGAAGTGCGGGCCTTGCTCGATCTCGACAAGCCGCAAGCCACGCCGTTCGAGGTGATGATGGCAATCCTGAAGGCGCGCGTCGACCTCCTCTGGTTTGGCGGCATCGGCACTTATATCCGCGCATCGGGGGAAAGTGACGATCATGTTGGCGATCGCGCCAATGATCCGATCCGTATCGCGGGCGCGGCTGTGCGCGCCCGGGTGATTGGCGAAGGCGCCAATCTCGGCTTGACTCAGCGCGGCCGCGTCGAAGCGGCGCAGAAAGGCATCAAGCTCAACACCGACGCCATCGACAATTCGGCCGGGGTCAACACCTCCGACGTCGAGGTCAATCTCAAGATCGCGCTGGCGCGCCCCGAACGCGATGGACGCCTCAGCCAGAGTGACCGCAACAGCCTGCTTGCCGCCATGACCGACGAGGTCGGCACGCTGGTTCTGCGCAACAATTATCTGCAGACGCTGGCGCTTTCGCTGGCCGAACGCAAGGGCGTGGCCGAGACCGGCTTCCTCACCCGCCTGATGCAATCGCTCGAGCAGCGCGGCCTCCTTGACCGCGCCGTGGAGTTCCTGCCGGACGATGTGGCGATCGCCGAGCGCACCCGGCGCGGCCAGCCCTTTACGCGGCCGGAACTCGCCGTGCTGAGAAGAATTCGGCGCGGAAGACCACGCTGGAGGTCTCGGTCACCCGGAACCGCTTGTTCACGATGAGGTCGACCTGGCGGAAGTTCGGTCCGTGCAGGGAGCCGCGCATCAGGTTGCCGAACGTTCCGGGCTCTGGTATGGCGAAGGCTGCCGGATTCAGGAACTGGCGATCCGAGTCCAGGTAAGGATTGACTCCCGCAACCAGGTCGGGACGACGCACGTTGCGCGAGGCACCGCCGCCCGGGGTGTTGATGATCGCGCTCCGGCCCGCCCCCGGGCTGTTGTATGTCAACCCGGCCGCATCAACATAGACAACATCGTTGCGCTGCAACCTCACGTCGATCGGGAGCCCGCTGCGCGCATTGACAATCGTCCCGACATCCCAACCACGCAGGAGCGCCCTTCCGAGCGCACCCGCCTTCAGTCCGAGCGGGAGCGAATACACGGCGCTGAGGTTGAACGAGTGCCGCACGTCGAAGTTGTTGTAGCCTTTGTCGTAGTCGAAGTCGAATGGATTGCCGGTCGTGAGCGCATCGTTGGAGCCGGAGGTGTTGCCGTAGCTCTTCCCGAAGGTGTACTGGGAATTGAGCGTCAGACCGGAGCTGAAGCGCCGCCCCAAGCCCATCTGCAGAGCGTTGTAGCTATCCCTGCCGCCGCTGGTCTTGTAGTCAACTTCCGCGTACGGCTTCAGCACGGTGCCGTTGGCCTGCACCACATCGAACTCACGGACGACCGTGGCAGCCTTGGTCGGATCGGAGTTTGTGATCACGCTGACGATCTTGTTCGACCAAGCTCGCAGGAACAGGTTGCGGCCCTGACTGCCTACGTAGGCGCCTGTGAGGTTCATCCGGTACGGCAGCTCCTGCTGGACCGAAAGGCTGTACTGGTAGACGCGCTCGGGAATCCTGTAATCCGGCGAGTAGGCGCGCGGCTGGTACTGGCGGTTCGAGGGGTCGTTAAGGAAGTTCGCCCTCAAGGCCGCAGCATCTACAGGGTACGTGCCACCGGACTGGGTCAGCTGGATCCGGTCGCTTTCGATTGGCTGGATCTGATCCTCGGTCTGGCCGGGGCCGTAGTAGAGTCCGAATCCGCCGCGCAGGACCGTCTTGCCGCCGCCGAACCATCCCTTGCCGGACGAGTTTGGAGACCATGCCAGGCCGATGCGAGGCCCGAAATTGGTCTTGAGATAGCTCGCGTAGGCCCTGTCCGGGGAGAGCATCGTGCCGTTGGTGATGTCGAAAACGGCTGCCAGGTTACGCGCCTCGCGCAACGGGGAGTAGTACTCGTATCGCAGGCCGTAGTTCAGTGTGAGACTCGGCCGCAGTTTCCACTCATCCTGCGCCCAACCAATGTAGTACTCCTGCTTTGCCAGCCGCTGCCCGGTGGCGCCAGCGTTAAACGGGCTCGGGTCGCTCAGGTCGCCCACGTACTGGATCTGGAGCGCTTTGTTGGCCAGGAAGTCGTTCAGATTCGAGAAGGAGTAGGTTGTGCCGCCGAACCGGTCGGTGTACAGCCGGATCGCGCGGATCTCCACTCCGAACTTCGCGTTGTGATTGCCGCGAACCATGCTGAGGCTGTCGACGAACGACAGCGAATAGGGCGTGTAGGGGAAACCGCGGCCGTTGAAGGCGCTGCTTCCGCGGATGAGACCGCCGGGGATCGCGATTCCGGACGAGGCCCCCTGGCCGGCAATGCCGGTATTGGCGACGCTCCCGGAGAGATTCAGGGTGAGGGTGGAGAGATCAACGCCGTTGATGGTCGGGGCCGATCCCTGAACCCGTGTAAGCGCGCCGTTAAACCCGAACTTGAATTCGTTGATCAACCGCTGCGTGAGGGTGCTCTGCAATGAAACCACCCCGTTCTGCGGCACGGAGCGATAAACCGCTCGTCGGCCGGTGACCCCTTCCGGTTGGCTCGCGGTGCCCTGGTCGCGGAAATAGCGAGCGTACAGAGTGTTCCTCTGGTTGACCTTGAAGTCGAACCGGGCGGCGCCGGAATTCTCATTCACGATCACGCCCGACTGAAGCTGGGCGATGTCGAAGTCGGGATTCGTCGACGCCCCCGGGAGGATGAATGAGCCAGGGCCGCGGAAGACGTCTATCAGCGGCTTGATTGCAGGAACGGCGCGTGCCCGCGCGGCTTCGCTGGGGACCGCTTCGACGAGGTTGATGCCGGAGCGGAGCCGGTATCCTTCGTAACTGCCGAAGAAGAAGAACCGGTCCTTGCGCGATTGGCCCTCCGATAGAGGCGCCGAACTGGTTCAGCCGGAGCGGCGATTTCGAAACCCGATCAAAGAAGTTGCGGGAGTCGAGGACGTCGTTGCGAAGGTACTCAAAAATCGACCCGTGAAGCTGATTGGATCCAGATCTGGTGTTTACGCTGATCTGGCCGCCGGTTCCCGTACCGTACTCAGCAGGGTAACTGTTCGATTCGACCCGGAACTCCTGGACGCTCTCCAGGCTCGTCTGCAGCCGGAAGGGTGAAGAAATTTCGCCGTTCAGGTTGCCGGGGCTGGCGTCGATGATCGAAGATCCCTCGATGCCGTCGAATCGGATCGCATTCTGCTCATTGGACCGGCCGCTGAAACGAATATCAAAGAACGTTCCCGAGCCCGTGTTTACGGATCCGGGGGCCTGCAGGTAGAGCTGCGACAGTTGGCGCCCGTTCAGGGGCAGGCCGGCGACTTCGCGCTCGTTCACCGTCGCGCCTATGCGCGCGGAACTGGTATCAATCGACTGCTCCCGGGTGGCGTTGACGACGATGCTCTCGGAGATCCCGGCCGGTTTAAGCACCAGGTTCACCGAAAGAGACTCTGCCGTGCCCAGGTTGATGCCTCGCGCGTCGGAGGGGCTGAACGCTTGCGCACTCGCCCTCACCGTGTAGGCTGAAGCCTGCAGGGCGGGAATCACAAAATAGCCATGTTCATTGGCCAATGACGCACGTATCGCGCCGGTGCGCTCATTGATGGCCTCGACGGCAGCCCCGGGAATCACGCCGCCACTGCTGTCCCTGATGGTTCCGCTGATCTGCCCCCCACCTTGCGCGGAACCCTCCCGAGGGTCCATCACCAGCAGGGCAAGCAGGAAAACTCCGTACACTTGTCGTCGTCGTAGCATCTGAATCCTCCAAGTCTCTGTGGGCCGCGGCGGCAAAGTGGCCGCGGCGGCTCGACGCGGTCCGTCGATCTTGCTCAAATTGTGGGTTTCTCGTTAGCCCACTGCTGTAGCTCATTCGGGCCGACCCCGGCCACTCCAGGATGCGGCCTGCGTGTTAAGTACTGATTATCGGGGGATCAAGAGTTTGTAGGATTGGGGTTGGGATTTGGTGAAGACAGGCCGTTACTGCTCGTCCTCTTCGCGGAACTTGTAGCCGAAGCCGCGCACGGTTTCGATCCAGTCGCCGCAGGCGTCCGAGTTTCCGGCGCAACGACATGACGTGCACGTCGACGGTGCGGTCGAGGACGACGACGTCGCGTCCCGAGCGCGCCGTCGATGATCTCGGCGCGTGAGAAAACGCGGCCGGGGCGGCCGGCGAGAAACTGCAGCAGCCGGAACTCGGTGGCCGTGAGGGTGACCGCCTCGCCGTCGCAGGTGACTTCGTGGCGCGCAAGGTCGACCGTCAGGGCGCCGCGGCGGAGCAGCTCGGGGGCGGGCTTTTGCGGGGAGGTGCGGCGGAGGATCGGCCTTGACCCGGGCCGCCAGCTCGCGCGGGCTGAACGGCTTCGTCACATAGTCGTCGGCGCCCATCTCGAGGCCGACGACGCGGTCGGATTCAGACGACTTGGCGGTCAGCATGATGAGCGGAATGCCGGCCGTGCGCTGGTCGGCGCGCAGACGCCCGCAGACCTCCAGCCCGTCGATGCCGGGGAGCATCAGATCGACCAGCACGACGTCCGGCTGCTCCCGGATGGCGAGGGAGACCCCCGCCTCCCCGTCGAGCGCCGAAATGACCCGGAAACCCTCCTTTTCGAGGTTGTACCGGACCAGCTCGATCAGGTCCCTCTCGTCGTCGATGACCAGGACCGTTCCGCGGGGCATAATCGATCCTGTCAGCTCGGTCCGGCAGGCGTCGTGCGTCGCCGGCGATCCATGCGGGTCATGCTCTCGCGCCGGTGGCGGACCTCGCGACCCTCGACGAGATAGATCACCTCCTCGGCGATATTGGTCGCGTGGTCGCCGATGCGCTCGAGGTTGCGGGAAATCAGGATCAGCGACAGGGCCCGCTCGATGGTGCCCGGATCGGCCATCATGTAGGTCAGCAGCACGCGGAAGATCTGGTCGCGGAACGCGTCGACCATGCTCTTCTTCCTCGAGCACCTGCTCGGCGAGTGCGCAGTCCCGCTGGACGAGCGCCTCGAGGGCGTCGCGCACCATCTTCTCGGCCATCTCGCCCATCAGCGGCAGGTCGACCAGCGGCTTGAGCGGCGGCGCCTTCAGGACGTGGTGCGTGTTCTGGCAGATGTTGACCGCCTGGTCCGCGATGCGCTCGAGTTCCGTGCGGATGCGCGAGGCCATGAAGAGAAACCGGACGTCGCTCGCCACCGGCTGCTGCAAAGCCGTCAGCTTCACCGCGCGGTCGTCGATCTCGATCTGCAGCGCGTTGACCTCGTGTTCCTTGCCGGTGCACCTCGTCCGCGAGCGACTCGTTGCGCTCGATCAGCGCGCGCATCGCGGTCTCGAATCATCGATTCCGCATGGCGCCCCATGAGCAATAAGCCGTCTGCAGCAGTTCCTGCATCTGTTCGTCGAAATGACGTTGCATCTTATCCGAATCTCCCCGAGATGTACTGCTCCGTCCGCGGTCGGACGGTCGCGTGAAGATCGCCTGCGTCTCGCCGACTTCGATCAGATCGCCGAGCAGCATGAACGCCGTGTCGTCCGAGACGCGGGCCGCCTGCTGCATGTTGTGGGTGACGATGACGATGGTGTACTGCGCCTTGAGCCGGATCATCAGCTCTTCGATGCGCGCCGTGGCGATCGGGTCCAGCGCCGAGCACGGCTCGTCCATCAGCAGCACCTCCGGCTCGACCGCCAGCAGCCGCGAAATGCAGATGCGCTGCTGCTGCTCGGGCGAGAGCGACAGCGCCGACGTGTCCAGCCGGTCCTTCAGCGCGTCCCAAAGCCCTGTCTGGCGCAGTGCCTTCTCCACCCGGGCCGTAAGGCCGTCCGTTCCCCGAAGGTCGTGGATCTTCGGGCCGTAGGCCACATTTTCGAAGACCGACAGCGGGAACGGGTTCGGCCGCTGGAAGACCATGCCGACCCGCTTGCGCAGCCGCTGCAGATCGACCCCGGGGCCGTAGATCGACGGCGCCGTCGAGGAGCACCTCCCCGGCGATCCGCACGCCCGGGATGGTTTCGTTCATCCGATTGAAGACGCGGAGCAGCGTCGATTTCCCGCACCCGGACGGACCGATGATCGCCGTGATCGCCCGGGGCCGGACGCTCGAGGCTGATCCCTTTCAGCGCGTGGAAGGTCCCGTACCACAGGTTGAGCGACCGTGTCTCCAGTTTCGGTTCTGATACCGCGTTGCCGTTTCGCAGGCTGCCATGCTCGTTACCCGAACCGCCCGGAGATGTAATCTGCCGTGCGCTTGTCGCGCGGCAGGGTGAACAAATCCTCGGTGTCGCCGGTACTCGATCAGCTCGCCGAACAGGAAGAACGCCGTC
Organism: uncultured Acidobacteriota bacterium; assembly: GCA_963773605.1. Lineage (GTDB taxonomy): Bacteria > Acidobacteriota > UBA6911 > UBA6911 > UBA6911 > CAVZBT01. The sequence goes on along the minus strand of CAVZBT010000005.1, from coordinate 678,595 downwards.
CTGTCCGAGGCGCGCGCCGCCTGCTTGACGTTGTTGGTCACGAGGATGACCGCCAGATCGAGCTTGAGCTGCTGCAGCGCCTCCTCGATCCTGGCCGTCGAGATCGGGTCGAGCCCGGACGTCGGCTCGTCGAGCAGCAGCACCTTCGGCTCCAGCGTCAGGGTGCGGGCCAGGCACAGCCGCTGCTGCTGGCCGCCGGAGAGGTTGCGCGCCGGCTCGTCCAGGCGGTCCTTCACTTCGTCCCACAGGTAGGCCGCGCGCAGTGCCTTCTCGACCCGCTCCGCCTGACGGTCTCGCGGAGAAGCCCGACAGGTTCAGTCCAAACGTCAGGTTGTCCCGGATCGACATCGGCAGCGGGATCGGCACCGAAAAGACCATTCCTACCTGGCGCCGCAGCGCCGCGACATCCGTCTCGCGGTCGTAGATCGAGCGCCCGTCGAGCAGGATCGTGCCGGAGATCTCCAGGTCCGGGTCCAGCTCGGCCATGCGGTTCAGGCAGCGCAGGAACGTCGTCTTGCCGGCGCCCGCCGGGCCGATGATCGACAGGATCTCACCGCGGTGCGCCTCCAGGGTGATGCCCTTGAGTATTTCCTGGCCGTCGGCACGGACGCGCAGACTTCCTCCGCGCGGACGAGCGCGCGGCGGCTGAAGCAACGGCGATTCGGCGCGGCGCTTCACCGCGCATAGCGCAGCCTCTTGCGGATATGGGCGCGGATGATGATCGCGGTGAAGTTCAGCAGGAACGTCAGCATCAGCAGCACCAGCACCGTCGAGTAGAGCATCGGCTTGGTCGCCTCGACATCGGGGGACTGGGTGGTCATGACGTACACGTGATAGCCCAGTTCCATGAACTGGTTGTGCAGCCGTGTCGGAAGATCGGGCAGGAAATACGCGGCGCCCGTGAACATCACCGGGCGCGACTTCGCCCGAACCGCGGCTGACCGCGAGGATCCCCCCGGTGAGGATGCCGCCGACGGCCTGCGGCAGCACGACGCGCCGGATCATCTGCCAGCGGGTCGCGCCCAACGAATAGGCCACCTCGCGGTAGCTCTGCGGGATGGCGCGCAGCGCCTCCTCGGTGGCGACCACCACGGTGGGCAGCGTCAGCAGCGCCATCGTCAGCGCGGCCCAGATGATCGCCGGCTGCCCATAGAGCAGCCGGCCGCCGTAGAAAGCCCGGTCGATGCCCCGTCCTATGAACTCGATGAAGAAGCCGAGGCCGAACAAGCCGAACACGATCGCCGGCACGCCGGCGAGGTTCTGGATCGCCAGGCGCACGAGATGCACCATGCGGGACCGCTTCGGGGCGTATTCGTGCATGTAAATCGCGGTCGCGACCCCGAGCGGGATCACCGCGATCGTCATCAGGAGAACCAGGGCGAATGTCCCGAAGATGGCCGGGAAAATGCCGCCCTCGGTCATTCCTTCCGCCGGCGGCTTGGTCAGGAAATCGAGACTCAGGCGCTGCACGCCGTGGATGAGGATGTTGCCCAGGATGATCGCGACCATCGCCACGATGATGATGCACGCCATGGCCGACAGCGATTGCAGCAGCACGCCTGCAAGCCTCGTCCGGTTCAGCATCTACGCCGCCCCCTGCAGCTTCTTCTGCAGCCGCCCGACCCACCAGTGGCCGAACAGGTTGATCGCGAAGGTCAGGAGGAACAGAAAAGCGCCGATAAAAAACAGCACGTGATAGTGCGCGCTGCCCACCACCACTTCGCCCAGCTCGGCCGCGATCGTCGCGGAGAAGGTGCGGATGGAATCCATCGGCGACAGCGACAGCACCGCCGCGTTGCCGGACGCCATCAGCACGATCATCGTCTCGCCGATCGCCCTGCCAAACCCGAGCACACAGGCAGCCAGAACGCCCGGCATCGCCGCAGGCAGCACCACGCGCGAGGCGGTCTGCCAGTTGGACGCCCCCATCGCCAGCGATCCCTCGCGGAAGGTCTGGGGCACCGAGGAAAACGCGTCTTCGGAGACGGTGTACACGATCGGTATCACCGCCAGGCCAGCCCGATCCCGGCCGTGACGGCATTCAGGCGATACGTCCACCCGAAAACGCTCTGCAGCCAGCCGGCCAGCACCATCAGACAGAAGAAGCCCACGACCACGCTCGGTATGCCAGCAAGGATCTCGATGGACGGCTTGATCAGTTCGCGCGCCCACGAGTGCGCAAACTCCGAGGTGTAGAGCGCGCCGGCGACCGCGAGAGGAATTGCCAGCCCTATCGCGATGACCGTCACTTTAAGGGTCCCCGCCAGGAGCGGCAGCAGGGAGTACTTCGGGACATCCGAAACCGGTTGCCAGGTGTACTCAGCCGGGCCCTCTTGCCGCGAGGTCTGAGGCATGAACAACTTGTGCAGGTCGGCTTCCTGGCGCACCTCCGCCGAGGTGAACATGGGCAGTGCTTCCTTGCCGATAAACACGAAAATGAGAACGAGCGACAGGATCGCGATAAAAGCGCTTCCTTTGATCAGAAGTGCGGCGATCCGATCGGCGAGTGCGCCACTGGCCCGGGATGAGGGAGTCGACCCGGCCGTCAATTCCTGACCAGCGGATAGTACCCCACTGCTTCGCATATCTTCTGACCCTCCGGGCTCAGCACCCAATCGATGAACTTCTTTTCTTCGCCCTGCGGCTCGCCGACCGTGTAGAAATACAGGTTGCGCGAGAGCGGGTATTTACCATTCTGAACGGTTGCGAGCGACGCCTCGACCGGCGCGGAGTTCTCGTCGCTCTTGACCGGGACGGCCCGGATGTCCTTGGCATAGGCGATGCCGCCGTAGCCGATCGACGCCGGGTCTTTCGAAACCGCATTCACGACGGCGGCGGTGCCTGGAAGGGTCTGGATTTCGCGCGCGAAATCCTCGTTCCCGAGGACGTGTTCCTTGAAGAAGACGTAGGTACCGGAATTATTCTCGCGGCTGTAGGCAACGATCCGTTGATCCGGTCCGCCGATATCGCGCCAGTTGGTGATCTTCCCGGTGTAAATCCCCTTCAGCTGGGCCGGGGAAAGATCTTTGATGGTCGAGGAGTGATGCACGTAGATCGCTACGCCGTCCAGGGCCACCGGTATCTCATGCACGTCCTTGCCGCGCCGGGCCCGCGCCTGCTCTTTTTCCTTTTCCTTCATGGGGCGGGACGCTTCACAGATATCGGTGCCGCCGTTGATCAGCGCCGCGATACCCGTACCCGACCCGCCCCCGGTAACCTGAATTCGCGCCGCTGGATGAGCGCCCATGTAGGCTTCCGCCCAGCGCTGGCCGAGAATGACCATCGTGTCGGAGCCTTTTAGGGTCACCACGGCGGCGTTTCCGCCGGCATCGGATCCACCGCAGCCGGAGAGCGCGAGCCCAGTCAAGAGAACCAACACACCGACGCTTGCCTTCCGCAACATAGAATCCTCCCGGCAAGAATCTATCGCGGCCGTGTGAGGCTCCGGCAAGCGTTGCGTTAAGGTTTGGTTAAGGGGAAAAAGTGGGCAGGGCGGCCCAATGAGCCGCAGCCACCGCCATCGGGCAATCAGCCGGCTTGGCAGGAGCTTCGGGCCGCGTCGAGCCGCCGCAGCCCACGGGCGTTCCGGCCGAGGCCGAGCTTCTGCAGGCGCTCGCGTTCGTAGGCGTGGAACTCGCGGATGCCCACCCGCGGGTCTTCGATGCCGTGCTCTTTCATGTACTCGCGGATGATCAGCGCCTTGTAGACGATTTCGTTCGGAACATATTCCGCAATGTCCCGGATGTCCTTCAAATCATCCTGCAACAGTTCGCGCATCAGTTCATGCGTGATCATCGGCTTCTCCCGGGTCTCCTTTGAAAAGCCACTCTATGTACCAATAGATCCAGGCGGCAGCAAGGAGTTTCTCCGGAGCGATGATATATATTGTGGCCATGGCGACCTCACCGCTGTGGCCGGCCGCCCTTGTTTTCGCGGTCACATATGCCATCCTCGGCATCCAGGGGATACCCCGGATCCACATAGACCGGCCGTCGGGGGCCCTGCTCGGCGCCACCGGGATGGTCGCGCTTGGCGTCCTGACCCTCGAGCAGGCCTACCGGGCCATCGCCCTGGACACCCTGCTGTTCCTGCTCGGGATGATGATCCTGATCGCGGACCTGGAGCTGTCCGGGTTCTTCGAGGTCCTGGAGCGCTGGATTATCGGGCTCGCCCGCAGCACGGCCGCACTGCTGGCCCTGGTGATCGGCTCGGCCGGCCTGCTCGCCGCCCTGTCGCCTTATCGCTCTTCTCCCTCTTCCGGCGGGAGATCGAAGTTCACCAATTCGCCGCGGAACCCTCTGGTCTTGATGGCGCCGTAAAGGATGCCGGCGGCCATCCAGATCGCACCCACAATTTTGGCCGGCACGCTGAGCTGCCACCAGATGAAGGCGCAGATCAAAAACCCCAACACGGGCGGCAGCAGGTTGCCCAGGGTTTTCCGGTCGGCTCTCAGCCAGTGCCGGACGAAGGCCGAGGCATTGACTCCCATGAAAGCGATGAACGCGCCGAAGTTCAGCGCCTGGGCGCCGATTTCGTAAGCGCCCCCCCCCAGTTTGCCCGAGAGAAACTCCAGCAGCGCCGCCCCAAAGAGCGCAAACACGCCGACGGCGATGATATTGTTGCGGGGGATGCGGCGTTTCGGCTCGATAACCCCGAAAAACGACTTGGGCAAGGCGTTACCGCGCCCCATCCCGTAGAGCAGCCGCCCTGCCGCCAGCTGTGAGGCCATCCCGGACCCGATGCTGGCGACAAGGATGGTGAAGTTGATGATGTGAAACAGGACGATTCCGCCGGCCTTCTGCGAGATCAGGACGAATGCCGACTCCACCTTGTCACTCGCAAACGGCTCCGAACCCCACACCAACTGTGCCGCATAGACCTCGAGGCTCGACAACACGCCCGTGATAACGCAGACCAGCACCGTGGCGAACAAAACGTTGCGCCGCGGGTTTTCCGCCTCTTCGGAGAGGGTCGAGATCCCGTCGAACCCGATGTAGGTCAAAACCGCAACGGAGGTCCCCGTGAAGATCTTCCAGATGTCGAACGTCTCCGGGTTATAAAACGGCAAGGTGAAAAAACGCGGCCCGTACGTGTGCAGCCCCCAGAGGTAGCGGATCACCACACCGAAGAAGATCACCACGACCAGCACCATTCCGGCGCACAACCACTGGTTGAACTGCGCGGAAGTCCTGATGCCCCGCAGGTTCATGGTCGTGAAGAATGTGGCGAAGATGATGATCCAGATGTAGAAGGGGAAAATCGGCAGCACGTTCATGGTCAGCTTGGAGCAGATGGCGACGCACACGAGCGGGTTCAGGATGTAATCCATCACCATGCTCCAGCCGGTGATATAACCCAGGGCCGGGTGAATCTCCTGGCCGACATAGGTGTAGGCAGACCCGGCGCTCGGGTAGACGCGCGCCATCCGGCCGTAGCTGATCGCGGTGAAGAGCATGGCCACCATCGCGATCAAAATGGTCGTGACGACGTGGCCTTGCGCCTTGTTGCTGATCACTCCGTAGATGCCCATCGGCGCAATGGGCTGGATCATGATGATCCCGATGATGACGAGGTTCCACAGCGTCAGGGCGCGCCTCAAAGTGGGGGCGGCTTGAGCCGCCGGACGAGTGCTTGACATGGCTTTCCCTATTAAAGGCTGATTCTGTTGATGGACACCGGGGGAGTGTACACCAGAACCCGCGCGGCCCGTGAATCTTGTTCAACCCCGGAATAGGATCGCGCCGGCTCGCCGCTGAGGACCCGCCCGGTTGCGCGATCGACCCCGGTTGCGGGTCGTTCGCGCGGGGGCGGGCCGCTCCCACAACGGTTTGGCATGTAACAGGGCGCCGGGAACGGCGTATTCTCTATCTATATGCGGGATACCCTGACGATAACCCATCCTGCGAAAGGAAATCACATGCGCACAAGAGAACTGCTGGTTGCCCTCGCCCTGATCGGGTTGCTGGCCATGGCCGCCACCGCGGCGACGATCGACGGCAAGTGGAAATCCGAGATGACCAGCCCCGACGGTCAGACGCGGACGACGAATTACACCTTCAAGGCAGATGGCGACAAGCTGACCGGCACCATCAGCGGCCGCCAGGGGGACACCCCCATTACCGACGGGAAAATCACCGGCGACGACATCTCGTTCGTGGTCGTGCGGAATTTCGGCGGACAGGAACGGAAGATGGAGTACAAGGGCAAGGTCTCCGGCGACGAGATCAAGTTGACGGTCCAGTTCGGCCCCGACACGCCGGCCCGCGAAATCGTGGCTAAGCGCGTAAAAGAATAGCCGGGACTTGGAGCCTTCGAGTCTGTGAGCTCATCTCAAAGACTCGAGGGCTTTGAGACGGTATATGGGGGGCTGGACCGGGCCCGACCCCGCCCACTCCAACCGGTCCGGTTTACTTGGCGTAGCCCATGGCGTTGACAGGATCGAGCTTGGAGGCGCGATTGGCGGGGTAGAGTCCGAAGAAAACTCCTATCGCCACCGAGAGGCAGACCGCGACGAGGATGTACGGCAGCGACACGCGACTCGGCAGACCCGTCAGGGCCGACACGATCAGCGCCGCCCCGAGGCCCATCGAAATCCCGATCACCCCGCCGGCCCCCGTCAGCAGCCCGGCTTCGATCAGGAACTGCCACTGGATGTCCTGCCGGGTTGCGCCAACCGCCTTGCGAATGCCGATCTCGCCCGTCCTCTCGGTGACGGAAACGAGCATCATGTTCATCACCCCGATGCCCCCGACCAGCAGCGCGATTGACGAGATCGCCGCCAGTATGCCGGCGATCGGGGCCGTGATCCGGCTGATGAACTCCAGCGCGGCATCGGAGCTGGTCACGGCAAAATCGTTTTCCTGGTTTGCCCTCAGCTTCCGCCGTACCCGCATGACTCTGGTGACGTCGTCCTTCGCGGCTTCGACCGACACGCCGTCGCGCACCGCCCCGAAGGCGCGCTGGATGTCCCGCTCCTGCCACAGGTTCGCCTTGTAGGTGGTGTACGGGACGATGGCGAAGTTTTCCCCCATGGCGCCGAACAGCGTTTTCCGCTCGACAAAGGCGCCGATGACCTGGTAATCGTCGTTGCCGATTTTGACCCTCTTACCTATCGGGTCCCGGTTCGGAAACAGGTCGCGCCGCGGGCTGAAACCGAGGACCACCACCTTGGCCCGGTGCAACACCTCTTCCTCGGTGAACATCCGGCCGACCTCGAGATCCAGGCTCCAGATCTGAAACAGGGACGGCTGTGAACCCACGATCTGGATCATCCGGCTTTTCTCGTTGCCGTAGTAGAGCGTGTAGGGGGGCCTTCCCTGCGGTTCCACGATGTAGGTGACGTGCTGCAGGCTGGTGCACCGTTCGCGGATAGCCGCGGCGTCGTCTGCGGTGATGTCCTTCCGGTGCAGCATCGCCTCGTCGAACCCACCGACGAAGAAGTCGAACTTGTCCAGGATCACGATCGTCTGCTCCGAGGTGTGGATGTCGCGGCGAATCTTATCCCCGAGGCCGAGCAGGATCGACACCATCCCCATCAGCGCCGCAACCCCGATGGCGACTCCGAGGATGATGAGGGAACTACGCAGCTTGTGCGCCCACAACACGTCGGTGGCAATCCAGAGGTTTTCCTGGACCAGATCTGTCCTGCGCGGCTTATTCATAACGAAGTGCCTCGATCGGGTCCAGGCGCGCAGCCTGCATCGCCGGGTAGATGCCGAAGAACACCCCGACGGCGAACGTCACGCCCAGCCCGAGCGCGATCGACCAGGCCTTGATCGCATACGGCAAGGGGGAGAAATACGCTATGGCCGAAGCCGCGGCAAACCCCAGGAGAATGCCGAGCACCCCGCCGACGCTCGACAGCGTGATCGATTCCACGAGGAACTGCCACAGGATATTGGTGCGGGTGGCGCCTACCGCCTTGCGGATGCCGATCTCGCGGGTCCGCTCGGTGACCGAAACGAGCATGATGTTCATGATCACGATCCCGCCGACCACGAGGCTTATGGACACGATGCCGATCAGAGCGGCGAAGATGCCCTGACTGATCCCGGCCCAGATCTTCAGCAGGTTATCGGACGTGACGATGGCGAAGTTATCCTCCCGCCGCGGCCCGAGGTGGCGCAGCCCGCGCATCACGAGCCGCGTCTGGTCGACGCACTCCTCGACCCTGTCGAGGTCCGCAACCTTGATGGCGATGCGCAGGCTGTTGTGCGCGCCGAAGGTTTTTTGAAACGAGGTGATCGGGACCGTGACGTTCAGGTTGGGATTGCCGCCGAGGAACCCCGCCTTTTTTTCGAACACGCCGATGATCCGGTGTGAAATCCCCGCGATCTTGATGTCCTGGCCAATCGGGTCCTGGCCGGGGTACATGCGCTCGCCGATATCCGACCCGACGACCGCGACGTACTCGTTGTGCTGGACCTCCTGGGGAGAGAAGTGTCGGCCGTCTTTCAGCTCGAAGTTCCCCAGCAACGGGTAGTATTCGGACCGCCCCTCGATCTGCACCGACTTGATGTAGCGGCGCTGGTAGCGCACCTCGCTCTGGTTGGACTGGTTGGCGTCGATGTACTGCGCGAGCGTCACGCGTTCGCGCAGGGCGTCGAGATCGGAGAGCGTGATTTTCGGGTTGTGCAGCGACTTAAGAAACTTCTCGAAATCCGAGAGGATGTCGAGTTCGTTCACCTGCTGGACCCTGAACACCCCGGAACCCTCGCTGGCCACCTCGTTGCGAATGAACATATTCATGCCATCGATGATGCTGACGACGGCGATGACCGACATCACCCCGACGATGTTGCCCAGAAGGGTCAGAATGGTCCGCAGCTTGTTGGCCCAGAGCGCTTCGAGCGCAATCAGGATGCCTTCGACAAATTGCATACGCAGGCCTGTTGTCCCAACGGCACCGGCTTGATACGCCCAGGAAACGAAAAGGTTTACCGCAGCCCGGTGTTGTCGTGTTTCTGGACGAAGGCGCGGGCGAACTTGCGCAGGACCTCCGTGTACAGCCCGATGCGCGTTGCCTCCTGCTCTGCCTTCTCGACCGTAAGGCCGTCGCGCAGCACGCGCTCGATCATGACCACCGAGCCGACCCGGTTGGCGGCAGCGCAATGGACGAAGACCTTCTGGCCCTTCAGTTCGTCCATGACTCGCATGAACTCGAAAGCGCTCTGCTCTTCAGGCGCGGTTCCCACCAGGGGCACCGAGTAGTACCTCAGGCCGAGTTCGCGGACGAGCTTCTCTTCTGCAACCAAGTCCACCTTCTCCTGCGGGGTCCGCAGGTTCACCACCGCCTGGTAGCCTTTATCACGCAATGACTTCAGCCCCGCGTCGGTCGGCTGCCCGCCGGTTCCAAGCAGCGGGGTTACTTCCAGGTACTTAGGCAGCTCCGGGGCCGGGGCCGGCTCCTGTGGCTTGGCCGGGGCATCCTGCGGCGCGGAAGTGCGGGTTGCTGCCGTGAGCCCGGCGCAGAAAAGCAAGCCTGACAGGCAGAAGGCTGACATTCTCATAGAGGCCTCACCGGGCGGCGCGCACGATCCGCGCCGCCTTGGCGCGCAGGGATCGATAGAGCTCCCAGTCCGAAATGGGGTGGATGCCGTTTTCCTGTATGATCATTAGAAGGATAACACTTTCGATGTTCTTCCCCGCAATCAGTTCCAGGACGCGGTCCTCGGACCAGTCCGGGTAGCGCCAGCGCGCCGTGAGGAACAGGGCTTCGGGCTCGGTCATCCCGCCGTGGACCCGGCGGATCCGGACGTAGTGATCGTGGATGATCCGCATGGTCGCCGAATAGCGGTCGAACCGCACGAGGGCGAGCGCGGCCAGGACAGAAAGGACCGCACCCACCGATACGGGGGCCGGACCGGCCTGCGCCAGCAGGAACAGCCCGGCGGCAAAGACCGTCGCACCCGCTGAGGGGACGCCCCACTTGAACAGACCGAAGCGGACGAAACGCGGTTGCAGTTTCTGAGGCAAGCCGGCGAGCGTCCTGCACCACAGGAACAGGAAGAGTCCGACGGCGGTCGAAAGGGCGCCCGCGATGATGAGCATCGGCCCTGTCAGGCGACGCACTCCGGGATTTTGGTGTTGTTCAAAATGTGCAGCACCTCCTCGGGCGTGTCCACGACATTGAGTATCCTGCGGTCGACCGGAGAAATCAGCCCCTCGGCAATCAGCTTGTCCTCGATCCAGCGGATCAGCGGCGACCAGAAGGCCGTGCCGACCATTATCACCGGGAACGGTTGGATCTTGTGCGTCTGGATCAGGGTCACCGACTCAAACAATTCATCCAGGGTGCCGAATCCCCCCGGCATGATGACAAAGGCCTGGGAGTACTTTACGAACATGACCTTCCGGACGAAGAAGTAGCGGAAATTCAGAAACGTCTTTATGTACGGGTTGGCACGCTGTTCCATCGGCAGCGCGATGTTCATCCCGACCGACTCCCCCCCCGCTTCGTATGCACCCTTGTTGGCGGCCTCCATTACGCCCGGGCCGCCGCCCGTGATGATAGGGTATCCGGCGGTCGAGACGGCTTTGGCGAGCTCGTAGGTGGTCCGGTACTCCGGGCCCTCGCGCGGGATGCGCGCGGAGCCGAAGAAAGAGACTCCCGGTTTCAAGCGGGACAGCGTCTCGAACCCGTCGACGAACTCCGCCATGATTCGGAACAGGCGCCACGATTCGGCTACGCCGATCGCATCGATTACGTACTGCTTTTCCATTACTGCCTCCTGCGGCTGCCCGGCACGGCTGTGGCTACGTACCTGCGTGTCCGCGCCGCCCTTTGCTTATCGGCTGAAGGTGCAATATGCCATATTGCTGCGCGGCGCGCGAGCCGCAATGAGCGGCTGCCGCATTTGCGCTCACACCTTTGACGTGCGGCCGAACGTGGGGTGCGTCTCGGGGGCGCCCGCCTCGAGGTTGACGAAGCGGGCAAGCACAAACAGCAGGTCCGAAAGCCGGTTCAGGTAGCTCAGAAGGGCCGAGGCACCCTTCTCGTCGCGGGCCAGGCTGACGCAGCACCGCTCCGCCCGACGCGCCACCGTGCGGGCGAGGTGCAGCAGGGCGCCGCAAGCCGTCCCTCCGGGCAGTATAAACTGGCGCAGCGGCGGGAGTCCCGCCTCGCAGCGATCGATCGCTTCTTCCAGGGCAGAGACCGCATCGTCGTTCAGGGTCACAGATAACGGCCGGATTTGGCCCGCGGCGGCCGGGGTTGCGAGGTGCGCCCCGATCGTGAACAGATCATCCTGGACGCGCCGCAAGATCTCCTCAACCGGGGCCGGCGGGGCATAGCTGCGAACGAGTCCAAGGACGGAGTTCAACTCGTCGACCGACCCGTACGCCTGGATCCGCAAATCGTCTTTGGGAACCCTCTTCCCGCCGATCAGGCCCGTTGTCCCGTCGTCACCGGTTTTCGTATAGATGCGCGCCAAGGCAGCCTCCCGGGAGCCGGAGGGAATTCGCTCCCCTGCCCCTCATTCTAAACGATACAGGGTGCGCAGAGACTTGCGACTATAATTGGCGGCGGAATCTGAGACCACGAAAGGACCTGAGTTGGGCCGGCCCAGCGGCATTCGCGTCGCGTTGTTCCTGATGATCGGGGTGCTTGCCGTATCCTGTGGCTCGCTGCTGGTGCGGATGGCGTCGCCGTCGGTCCCTGCCCTCACGATCGCCGCGTACCGGATGGCGTGGGCGACCCTGATCCTCTCGCCGTTTCTGGCCCGGGGTCCGGCCCGGGAGCTCGCCCGCGCGGTCCGCGCGGACTGGCCAAGATTCATTTTGGCCGGGACGGCACTCGCCCTGCATTTTGCGCTCTGGATCGCATCGCTGAGCTACACGTCGGTGGCCAGCTCCGTGCTGCTTGTCGATACGACACCATTCTTCATCGGGCTGGCGACGACCTTTTTCATGCGCCGACCCAGTCCCGGCTCCTTCTGGGCCGGGCTGGCCACGGCGTTCGTCGGCTGCACGGTGGTTTTCCGCGGCGATTGGGCAGCCTCCAGCGCCACGCTGCAGGGGAACCTGCTGGCCGTGGGGGGGGCCGTCGCGATGGCGGTTTACCTGCTGGCCGGCGCCCGCCTGCGCCCCGGGCTGTCGCTGATCGCCTACGTGTGGCCCGTTTACGCGGTCGCCGCGGCAGTGCTCGCGGCCGCCTCGCTGGTGTCGGGGGCTCAACTGCGCGGCTTCCCGGGTTCCGCCTGCATTTTCCTGTTTCTGCTGGGACTTATCCCTCAGTGCGTCGGCCACACGGCTTTCAACTGGTCGCTGCGCTGGCTTTCCCCCGGCGTTGTGGCGCTGATCGCGCTCGCCGAGCCGGTCGGCGCCAGCGCCCTTGCCCGGATTTTTCTCGACGAGCGCTTGACCACGGCCAAGCTTGCCGGCGGGGCCATCATTCTTTTGGGGATTTATATCGCAACTCGGGGTTCGGGCGGGGCGGCGCCGGGCCAGGTGGACGGCCGCGGTGGCTCGCCTCGGCCCGAGGATGCGCCTCAGCCGGCGGACTTATCCTGATCTCCGAGACTCGGTCCCGCCCGAATGAGCCGGTCAAAACGTGAAAGGCGTCCCTTGCGGGACGCCTTTCATTGATCTCGAGTTCAGGCCTGCAATCTCAGGCGGTCTTTTTCTCCTTGCACGCGATACAAACCGAGGTCCAGGGGACGGCGTTGAGACGAGCCTCGCTGATCTCCTCCTCGCACATCGTGCAGACACCGAAATTGCCGTTGTCGATTCGGGTGATGGCGGCCTCGATGGCGCGCAGCAGCTTGGCGTCGGTCTGCAGCAGCCGAATGTTGACGTGGACCTCGTTATCGTCGCTCGCCTGGTCCACGAAATCGCCCCGTCGGGTGTTCTCCATATTGTCCCAGTGGGTCTTCTTACCCGTCGCGTTGACTATCGCATCGCGCTTCTGCTCCAGTATGGATTTGAACTTCTTGAGTTCCCTTTTGTTCATAGGGACCACCTCCTAGCCGATATGCCACCTGAACTGAAAAAACAGAAAGTATAGATCATATCGGCGGCGGTGTAAACCCGTATACAAATCTGACCGCTGAAAGCGCCCTGGCACCTCGGCCATGCGCCCCAACACCCTCACGTCTTGGAGATTCCTCGAGCCGGTGAGCCCGGAACCCACCGCGAAAGGCTTGTCAAAGCTCTCGAAGAATCTCGAAGTGCTCCGCGAACTGGAACTATTGCTGGGGCGGAAAGAACGTCAGTTGATAGTTGGAGCCGCTAAGTACGGTGACGGTGTACTTGCCTTCGGCGTCGGTAACCGCGGTCGCCGAGTAGCTGGCGTTCGGGGTGTCGGAGATCGTCTCCGTGTACGCGGCGACGGTGACGCCCGCCACTCCCCGGCCGAGCCTGTCGGTCACGCGGCCGGCAAGGGTGACCTGGGCCGGCAGGGGCGGGAGGTTGAAATCGTACGTCGCGTCGGAGCCCAGGTTCAAAACGGCCGGGTTGACCGGGAAGTCGACGGTGCCGAGCCGCCGCGAGCCCTGAAACAGGGGGACGGCGGCTTGGATCCCATAACTCCGGTCGCGCGCCAGGATCATCTGGTACTGGCCGGCCGGGTCGGCGGTCGCGCCGCTTTGCGCCGGCGGAACGATGCAGAGATCCGGCCGAGACGCCGCCCTGTCGGTAGCGCTCACGTTGATGCCGAAGGCAAACTGGCCCAGCCACGCGGCGCGCACGGTGCCCGAGACCTTGGCCGTTGAAGGACTGGGGAAAGAGACCGTCACGGGTCCCCCGGAGACCGTGGTGGTCCCGAGACTGTAGACCGCGAGTTCCTCGTGCTGGAACTGGGTGAATTCGACCGCGCCCTCCGAGAATCCGGCGGCGTAGTTGCCATCGGGGAGCAAGCCCCGATAAGTCCCGTCGGCGCCCACATCGAAGGAGCCCTGGACCGTGCTGTCGCCGGACGTGAACACGATCTTCGGCGCGGAACCGGAAGGCAGTCCAGAGAAGCCGGTGATCGCGCCCGAGACGCTGTACAGCGGAACTGACAGGAGCGTGATGTTGTGCTCGGTGTCGGCGGAAACCTGGAAGGAGGCCGCGTCGGTATAGACCATCATGAGGCTACCCGCCGCGCCGGACCCCTCCGGCTCAAAACAGGCCTTCAGCCGGTACGTACCCGCGGGCACCGCGATCATGTACCGCGTGGTCTCTGAGTTCACCTCGCCGGCGTAGACGGCGCCGTCGGCACGCACGGCGACGATGTCGTGCAGCTGTCCTGGCCCGCCGGCCTGCCCGGCAAGCCTGAAACCTGCCGCCAGGGTCTCGTCGAACGTCGAGTTGCCCGTGATCGACAACCCGGATTCGGTCTTCGACAGCAGCAGCGGGGCCGACGTGCTGCCGGCCGAAATCCCCGCCGCCGTGGGCAAGGTGGTGTAGGAGAGGGGGGTCAGGTTTTGGCGCAACGTCAACGCCGCCACCGGAGCGGTCGACGACACCGAGACTGTCCCTTTGAAATTCGGCGCGGTATCGAAGAGCTCCGCGACGAACTTTGCCGTGTGCTTTTTCGGGTCAATCGGGAACACCGACCGCGCGCCGGTCGGCACGCCGTTGGCGTCCAGCAGCTTCAGCGTGACCGAAGCGGCGGCGGTCCCTGGGTTGAAGAAGGCGAACCCGGTCTGGAACGTGCCCGTCATATCGACCGGGAACGTGAGGGTGGACAGGACCGGGGAGTCGCTCACCCCGGCTTCGGTCTGAAAGGCCCCCTGCGGGCTGAACACGGTGAATATGCCGGAAGCGCCCAGTGGCGCGCTCGACGTGATCGTCGCGGCGCCCTGCTCGAGCGCCCCGGTTCCGTCGGTCTGCAGAAACGCGGAGCCGCGCGCGGGAAGCGTGATGTTGAAGGTGCTGGCCGTGCCTTTCCCGGGAATGCTCACAGCGAGCGGTGTGCCGTCGTTCCTGGTCAGGGTAAGGACGGCGCTACCCGCGCCGGGCGAGAGATTGAACAGCAGGAACGAGGTCTTGAACGCCCCACCGTCGAAAGACCCGTTCGCCACGTGCGCCAGGGTGCGCGTCAGGGTCGACGCCCCCGCCGGAACGACGGGCAGGGACGTGTACGAGAGGGGCGCCTCGTTCTGCCGCAGAACCAGGGCAGACACCGGAGCGCTGCTCTGCACCCGGAGGGTTCCCTGGAACGCAGCGACGGAGGGAAAGAGCTGGTTGGCCCCAGCGACGAATTGCGCCACGTGAGCCTTGCCGGCGAGGTCGATGTTCGCGGACGCCACGGTTTGTCCGTCCGTGTCGCGGAGCTCCGCGGTGATGGACGCGGAGCCCGTCCCGGGGTTGAAGAGCGCCAGCCCGGTGTTGAACAGCCCTGTGGTGTCCACCGGCAGCACAAAGTCCGTCTGCGCTTCTGAGCTGCCCACCCCCGCCTCGGCCAGGTATCTGCCGTCGGCGTCGAAATTGGTGAAAATGGCAGAGACGCCGATGTTCGCGGACGCGGTCACGGAAGCGGCCCCTGTGACAATGGGGCCGGTGCCGTCGGTCTGCAGGATCTCGGTGGCCCCTGCCGCGAGGAAGACGTCGAATGCGCTTGCTCGCCCGAGGTGGTCGATCCCGACCGTGAGCGGCGCGCCCGCGTCGCTGGTCAGCTTCAGCGAAAGGGTGACATTGGCGTCGGTGTTGTTGAAGAGGACAAAGGTAGTCCTGTAGCTCCCCCGCTCGAAGCGGCCGTCGACGACTTGGGGCAGGTAATACTGTTGCTCGGCGTATGCGCCGGCGGCTCCGGAACCACACAGCAGGGCGAGGATGACGACAAGTCGCGCTTTCATGAAGCAGGCACCTCCATCACGGTGTACGTGGAATCGTACACTGCGCAGGGCGCACCTGCCAGTTGCGTGGGCGGGGCGTGTGCCGCGGCGGCCCGACGCGGCCCTGGAATCTTGGCTCAGCCGGTGGGACGCTGACGCACTGACTTACGCTGGCCCAGAGCACCCCTGTCAGCGTTTCTCACCGTTGGTCAGCGTCCCCGGCGCGACACGATATCTCGCGACCCCGCCACTACTGCTTTTTTTGCAGCTGATCGAACCAGACGGCGGCGAGGATCACGAGGCCCAGGGCTACCTTCTGAGTATACGGGTCGACGTTGGCGAGGTTGAGGCCGTTGTTGAGCACCCCGATGAACATCGTTCCGGCCAGGGTGCCGATCATGCTCCCGCGCCCGCCGCTCAGGCTGGTGCCGCCGACCACCACGGCGGCGATGACATCGAGCTCGTAGCCGAGACCCGAGTTGGGCGCTCCGGCCCCAAGCCGCGCGGCCAGCGTGACCCCGGCCAGTCCGGTAAGCAGCCCGCTGAGCGAGTAGACGAGGACCTTGGTCCGGCGCACCCTTATGCCGGAGAGCCGGCTCGCTTCCTCGTTGCCGCCCAGAGCGTAAATGTGCCGGCCGAACGCCGTCATGTCCAGCAGCACGTAACCCGCCGCGAACAGAAGCACCATGATGACGACAGGGATGGGGAGGAACCAGAGGTGCCCGCGCCCGAGCCAGCCGAAATGCGCCGGGAGCTCCCCTTCGGTGAACCCGCCGGTGATGATGAACACGACCCCGCGGCAGATGGTCATCAGCGCGAGCGTCACGATAAACGGGGGGATTCCGAACCGGGCGATCAGCGACCCGGAAGCGGCCCCAATGGCGGTCCCGAGCGCAATGCCCGCGAGCATCGCGGTCAGGACCATGACATCGGCCGGCAGCGCGTCCTTTTTCGACAGGATGGCGGCGACGACGCCGACGAGCGCGACCACGGAGCCGATGGAGAGGTCGATTCCGCCGGTGATCATGATCAAGGTCATCCCGACGGCCAGCATGCCGTAGATCGCAATCTGCAGGGTCACGTTCACGAAGTTGTTGAGGGTGAGAAAACTCGGCGAGAGGAAGGCGAAGACGATGCATTCCAGGAGCACGGCCGCGAAGATCGCGACCTCGGTCGTGCGCAGTCGGCGACTGACTTCCATTTGGACCTCAGCTGGCGATGGAAACTCCCATGGCGGTGGCGAGCAGTTGCTCCTGGGTCGCGCCCGCGGCGGCGAACTCCCCGGCGATCTCGCCTTCGCGCATCACGTACACGCGATGGCACAGCCCCAGGATTTCCGGCAGTTCCGACGAGATGACCAGGATGCTTCTGCCGGCGCCGGCCAGGTCGACGATGAGCTGGTAGAGCTCGGCCTTGGCCCCGACATCGATGCCCCTCGTGGGCTCGTCGAAAATCAGGAAGCGGCTTTCCGTGAACAGCCATCGAGCCAGGATGGCTTTCTGCTGGTTGCCCCCGGAGAGGTTGGCGATGCCCTGCTCCAGCGACGGCGTCTTTACCCGCAGATCCCGGACCAGGGGAGCGATCCGTTCCCGCTCTTTGCCGCGGGAGATGAAGCCCGCGCGGGCGACCCGTGCCAGGTTGGCGAGGGTCACGTTTTCACGCACCGTCATGTTGAGGAGCAGGCCCAGCGATTTGCGATCTTCGGTCAGGAAGCCGATCCCCCGTCGGATGGCGTCGTGCGGCTCGTGGTTTTTGAGCGTCTCGCCTTCAAACCGGATTTCGCCCGCGTCGGCCGTGTCGGCGCCGAAAATGACGCGCGCCAGATCGGTGCGACCGGCCCCCACGAGTCCCGACAATCCCACGATCTCGCCGCGCCGCACCCGGAGCGACACCTTACGCAACCGCGGCGCGCGGGTTACGTCCCTGAGTTCCAGCACCACGTCCTCGGCCGGCTCGCGGCGGGGCGGGAAAACGCCGGCCACTTCGCGGCCGACCATCTCCCGGACCAGGGTCGCCTGATCGGACGCAGAGACGGCCCGGGTTGAGATGGTGCGGCCGTCGCGCATGACCGTCACATGGTCGCAGGCTCGGAAAATCTCCTCCAGCCGATGCGATATATAAATGATGGCCAGCCCCTCGGTCTTCAGCCGGGAGATCAACGCGAACAACTCGTCCAGTTCCCGGTCGGTAAGTATCGACGAAGGCTCGTCCATAATCATGACCTTCGCCTGGAGCGAAAGGGCTTTGACGATCTCGACCATCTGCTGCTGCGCGAGCGGGAGCGTGCGGGTCAGAGCGCCGGGATCGATGCTCTGGTGCAGGCGCTCGAGCCAGACCCGGCCCTGGTTGATCATCTTCCGCCGGTCCAGCAGGCCGAACCGGCCGCGCGGCTCCCGCCCGAGAAAGATGTTTTCGGCGACGGTCAACTCCGGCAGCAGGTTCAGCTCCTGGTAGATCATGCTGATCCCCAGTTGACGGGCCGTCGCCGGGGAATCGATCTCGACTTTTGCGCCAGCCAGATAGATCGAACCCGATTCGGGAAGCACCGCGCCCGACAGCACCTTCATGAGCGTCGATTTGCCGGCGCCGTTCTCGCCGACGAGGGCGTGGCATGCGCCCGCCGCAACCGACAGATGAACCGCGTCCAGGGCCTGAACCCCCGGAAAGGATTTGGAAACGCCTTCGAGGACCAGGTACGGCTTGGTTTCCACACGCATGGCGATAGACCCACCGAGTCTACATCAAATCGCTTATTTTTGGGCTTCGCGTCTTGGGGTTAAGTTCTGCAGCTCGAAGACGCGCAGACTCAAAATAATTATTCTCTTTTGATCGATGCTCGGCATAGATTACCGAAATGGTCGCGCCGGCATCATCCCACATTGACCTCGCCTGTTTCGGAGAACTCTTAGTCGACTTCGTCTCCACCGCGACGGGCCCGCTCCGTGACGCCCCAGGCTTCCTGAAGGCTGCGGGGGGGGCGCCGGCCAACGTGGCGGTCGCCGCGGCGCGCCTGGGCGTGCGTGCCGCGTTTCTCGGGGCTGTCGGAGACGACGAGTTCGGCCGGTTCCTGGCGCATGAACTCGAGGCGCACGGCGTCGATGTGAGCGGCCTCGCCCATTCCTCGAGCGGGAGCACGCCGATCGCGTTCGTCTCGTTGAGGGAGGACGCGGAACGGGACTTCCTGTTCTACTGGAGGGGGACCGCCGATCAGTCGCTCAAGACAGGCGACTTGCCTCTCGGGCTGATCCGGAATTGCCGGGTCTTTCACTTCGGGAGCATCAGCCTGATCCACCGGGCCACCCGAACGGTCGCCCGCAACGCGATCCGCGCGGCCGTGCAATCGGAGGTCTATATCTCCTGCGACCCGAACCTGCGCATGCGCCTGTGGCCGTCGGCGGCTGTCGCCCGCCGGACCGTGCTTTCGGCCATCGCCCCCGTCCACCTCCTTAAGGTAAACGAGGAGGAGTTGGTCTTCCTGAGCGGGCACGCGGACCTTTCCAGGGGTATGCAGTCGCTGGCCGGGTATTGCGATGCCCTGATCCTGGTGACCCGGGGGGCACGCGGGGCCGCCTACCGCTGGCAGCGCTCAGAAGGGGAAGTGCCCGGATTCCCGGTCAGGGCCGTCGACAGCACCGGGGCGGGAGACGGGTTTGTCGCGGGCTTTCTCACGTGCCTGCTGCAAAACCGCGGGGACGTGCGGAAGCTGCGTCTCGGCCGCGCGACGCTGGCTCGCTGGGTGGCATTTGCCAATGCCGTCGGCGCCTTGGCCACAACCCGACCCGGGGCCATCCCCGCGTTCCCAAACCGGGCCGAGGTGTCGGGGTTGCTGGAAGAACACGGCGCGACCGGTGGCCGCAAGGTAAGACATCAGGCCTGAAGTGCGGCCGTTCGACGACGCCCGGAGCCGTGGCTTCCGTGACCGGTTTCTGCCTTTCGGTCGCTACTGAATGGGCAACTTCTCGCCGGCGCCGGTCTTGCGAGCTGCTTCATAGACGCGTCCCGCCAGCGCGATATCCTCGAGTGCGATCCCGTTGGACTTGAATATCGTGATTTCGCTGGCATCTTCCCGGCCGGGAAACTCCCCGACCACCACAAGGCCCAGGTCGCGGGCGTCTTCCCAGTAGAAGGCTTCAGCCTCCGCAGCGCGCGCCAGGTCGCCCGACTCGAGCATGGACTGCTCCAGGGAATCGACGACCACGCAGGCGCTTCGGCGGACCGTTTCGACGTCGAGCTCCTGCCGCGAGAGCTGGTTCGCGCCGACCGCGTTGATATGGGTCCCCGGGGCGATCCACCCGGACTGCAGGACGGGTTCCCTGGAAGTCGTCGCGGTTATGACGATATCCGCCCCACGGGCCGTCTCCTCGGCCTCGGCCGCGGCGCACACCGATATGCCGAGCTTGGCGGACATGTCGCTGCAGAACCTCTCCCGGTGCTGCGGGTTGGGGCTGAACGCGATGACAGATTCGACAGGCCGCACGGCACAGACCGCCTCTACCTGCGACCGCGCCTGCCAGCCGGTGCCGAAGATGCCGACACGCGCGGCATTGTCGCGCGCCATGTATTTCGTGGCCACACCGCTCGCCGCACCGGTCCGGATCTGCCCCAGGAGGTCGGCTTCGATGATGGCGAGGAGTTCGCCCGTCGACGCGCTGTAGAGATGAACAAAGAAGCGCACCTTGCCCCCGATGCTCGTATAGCTCTTCAGCCCGGCATACCCCAGGCTCGGCAGCGAGGCGCTCATCACGTGCAGGAGGCCCTTGTCGTCGAGCCGGCAGCGGCGCCGCGGGGCATTGTCGGCCTCCTTTTGCCCCTGCAGTCGGAAGGCCTCCTCTACCGCATCCAGCGCCATTTTCATGCCGGCAAGTTTTTCAACATCCGATTCCCTCAACAGGATAGCCATGAACTTCCCTCAGCGCAGTGCGTTAGCAACATCCAATCCAGTTCGCCCGAGTCAATATACCGAAGGGCCGCGGCCGCGCCAAGGGACAATTGGAGCCCTCACGGAGCAACACCGTAGCCAACGTGGGGTTGGGGCTCGGGCGGCGCTTCGACAGAATTGGATTGAAAAGGAAACACGCGGGACATATATTTCAAGTTGGCCCGAGTGAGAGTGCGTGCCCGAATACCCGCTCAGGAGAGAAAAGCAGCGGGGGGGTGGTGACAGGCTTCGAGCCTAATATCCAGCTATGCTGGAGCCCCTTCTCCTTGCACCTCGCTCGGGTCTTTCCTTTCTATTCTATGCCTCTTAGTGGACCGCTCTCCCTGATACGGCCATGATTCGGACAATTCATCGGGCCCGGTTTGTCGTCGCGGAAGCCGACCACGTGCTGGGCAACTCCGCCGTGCACGTGGCTGCGCCGGGTAGGATTTCGCGAGTGGAGCCATGGACCAGCCCGCCCGCCACGCTGGAGACCGAGCTGATCGACTGGGGCGACGCGGTCATCCTACCCGGCCTCGTCAATGCCCACACGCACCTTGAGCTGACGGATCTGCACGGGCAGATCACCGCGCCGCGCTCCTTTTCTGACTGGCTGCGCCAGTTGATCAGCCTGCGGCGCACATGGTGCCGCGAACGCTTCATCGAATCAACCCGCGCCGGCCTGCGCATGTCGATTGCGTCGGGAACCACGCTGGTCGGAGATATCTCGGCCGCCGGTGTCGGCGTCCAGGCGCTTCGGGGCGAGAAGCTGCGGAAGGTCGTGTTCGAGGAAACGCTCGGCCTCGACCCCGCCCTCGGCGCCACACGCCTGACGCTCCTGGAGGCTCGCGTCGAAGCGGATCGCAACAGCGCGGACACCCTCCTTACCCCAGGGGTCTCGCCTCACGCACCGTACACCGTGTCGCCCCAGCTCTACCGGGATGTCGCCGGGATCGCGGAGCGCCTGAGCCTGCCGCTGGCCACCCACGTCGCGGAAACGGAAGAAGAGCTCGCGTTGCTCCAATCGGGGACGGGCGATTTGATGGAGCTGCTCGAGAGCCTGGGTGCGATGCCCCCCGGTTGGTCTGCGCCGGGCATGGCTCCCGTGGTTTGGCTTGACGCTCTCGGTATCCTGAACGTCTCCCCGGTTCTCATCCACTGCAACTACGTCGATGAACACTCCATGTCGAGAATCCTGCAGACCCGCAGTTCCGTCGTGTACTGCCCGCGCAGCCACGCCTACTTCGGCCACCGACAGCACCCGGTGCGACAGATGCTGGATCTCGGAATCAACGTGGCCCTCGGCACGGATTCCCTTGCCAGCAACGCTTCTCTCAGTATGCTGGACGAGGTGCGTTATCTCTTCGGCGGGCGCAAGGACCTGAAATCCGAGGAGATCCTCCGGATGGCTACCCTGAACGGCGCGAGCGCACTGGGTTTCGGCGGCGTGTTGGGCCGTCTGCGACGCGGCTATTGGGCCGACCTGACCGTGCTTCGGCTGCCGGGCAACGTAAGCGAGCGCAACCTGATCAGCCAGATCCTCGAAGGCGCCGGGGATTGCCTGGCCACCGTAGTCTGCGGTGAAATCGTTTGGCGTCGCGAGTGAGGCCTGGGCTCCCTATGTTTAGAAAATACCTGTTCCTCGGCTTGACCGCGATGCTCGGCGCGGTGTTTGTGTATCTTGTCGTGCAGTCGCGCCGGGCCGAAAGGCGGGTCATCAGCCCGGGCCCCGTTGAGATCGTGCGCACGTCGCGCCCCAGCGCTACCCGCGCCATCGCCCCGGCCGACCTGAGCGCCGGTATGTGCAGGGTCAGCGGCTCGGGAATCGAAGTGCAGATCCGTAACGGCGGCCGGAGCAGTTACCACAACATCATGCTGCAGTTGTCGTTCTTGGCTAAGAACAACTCGCCCCTGGGCACCCGTAAACAGCTGGTGCGCGACACCGTCCCGGGAGGCGGTATGATCTCTGCGAGCGGTATCCAGCTTCAGGATCTGCCGGCGGGAGCCGCGCGCTGCACGGCCCAAGTCCTGTACGCCGATATCGAGTGAAATGCGGGACCGCGCACCGTGCCCCTCTCCGAAGGCGTACCGGATCCGGAAGGCATCGGCAGTCACCCCGGCCCGCCACACCGTCGGCATCGCGGTTCGCGGAATTCACGGAGTTCCCGTGGGCTACGGTTTGGCACGGCAGCGCTGTGTTTTCCGAAATTGACACCCATCAGGGCGTGTGGTAGCCTCCAAAACAACAGAGGGTTCAGCTGGACGTGTCTGCAGGACCCAAAGGGACGAACTACGATGAAGCCCTTCGTGCGCATCCTCGGGATGCTCCTTCTTTGCGTTTGCACGCCTACCCTCGTCGTCGAGGCTAAGACAGCCGGCAGAATCTCGGGTAAGGTGACGTCGAGCACGGGAGATAGCCTGCTCGGCGCAGTCGTCACCGTATTCAAACAGGACCAGGAAGGGGGAACCATCTCGTTCACCCGTTCCGACCGCCAGGGCGTCTATACGCTGGCGAATCTCACGCCGGGCTCGTACTACCTGCAGGTCAGCCGAGAGGGTTATCACCCCTTGACGAGTTCGTCCATCAAGATTGATCCGGGCAGGACGACGACCCTGAACGTCATCCTCCAGGAGTTCCTGGATTTCGTTTCGGGCGATCCCGACCCGCGCAACTGGGATCTTAGGAGCGTCGTGCGCAGCACCTCGGACCGGCGCCTGATTTTCCGGGATCTTCCGTCCGCCGCGCCGTTTGAAAGCGACGGACAGTTCTCCAGGGGTGCAACGCTCAACGTCACCTCTACCTCAGGCCTGAGCAGCGACAGCTACGAGCTCTCCCCCGTGACGGGTCAGACCGGCATCGTCTCGAACTTCGCCTTTACCGAGCCGGTCAGCGAACATGGCCGGATGATCTTGTCCGGGCAACTGAACTCCGGCTACGACTCTTACTGGCAGGTGCGCAACACGTACAACTACCGCTCCAGCCCCGACCGAGACATGAAGTTCTCGTTCGGCTACGGCCGCACGACGATGAACGGCCCGACGCTCGGGACAATCGCGCGCCCAGTCGACTTTTTCGACGGGGACCCGCAGTTGCGGGAATCAGGCATTCAGACCGTCGGGTTCGGTTTCGAGTCCCGGAACAAGGTTCTGGACACACTTGCGCTGGAATACGGATTCGACCTGTCACGCGTCTACTACGGCCCGACCAGGAGTTTCGTCAGCCCGTTTTTCCAGATCATCGTCACCCCGAGCGCCAGCTGGATGATCAAGACCGGGATTGCCTCGCGTCGCCTCAGCGACAACAACTCCGTCGCGCTGCCGGACGGCGAGGTGCTCAACCTGATTGAGCCTACCTACATCGCGAAAATCGACGGGCAGGTTCATGTCAGCGAGTTCAAGCACTCGGAAGTCTCGGTAGGCAGGGAATTGGGCGACTCGACCCATGTCGAGGTGGGCGTGTACGAAGACCACATGAATGGTCCCGGCATGCCGCTGTTCATATCGTCTAACCGGCCGGGGTGGCAGGGGAGGGTGGCACAGCTCACCGAGGCCCAGTCGGCACAACGCGGTGTGAGGGTCGCGATGAATCGCCGGTTCCTCGACTGCCTGACCGGCTCGATTGCTTACGTCTACGGTTCCGGCGCAAGCTTGACGGACCAGGACGCGCGGCTGTCCAGCGATGCCCTGGCCCGCAACCTGCTGGAGTACGTCCAGCGCTCGTACTACCATGCCTTTACGACAAGGCTGAATGCCGTCGTCCCCCGGACGAAGACTGACATAACGGCGGTCGTGCGCTGGTACCCCGGTAGTACCCTGACACCCGTCGACCTCTTTGGCGACAAGTCCGACATGATGTCCAAAGGGACGAACTTCGTCATACGCCAGCCGATTCCACTGCCGGAGTTCATGGGCAGCACCCGCCGCTGGGAAGCCCTTGTGGACGTACGAAACCTGTTCGACCAGAATCTCCAGCGGGTTCAAACGGCGGACGGCGATATCCTGCTCACCCGCAACCCGCGCTCTTTGCGATTCGGCCTTAACCTCAACCTGTTCTAGGTCATTTCCCCCGCCCTGCGCCGCGCGATTTTCCTCTACAGCTGTCCGTGCTGCTTTGTCTTTAACCTTGAATAAGATAAAGGCCCGGTTCAAAATATTGCACAGCGGCTATCCAATGGCATGAATTAAGGCGCCGCACGACCGTTGGCAGCACCGATTGAGCGCCATAAGGCGCTGGGCTTAAATGACTTATAGATTCGCCGCCACACCGCCCATTGGCATGTCGATTGCATCTTCAGATTTGACGTCGCCCCAGTGGACGATTTGTGCGATGAACTCTTTTCCTGTCTCGTTCAAGATCATAAGTACAGTTCTGCTGACGGCAGTGCTCGTTGTCGTGGGTGTTTTGAACCTGCGGGATCGAGCGGCGTGGGTGGACCCGACCGACGGCGTGTACTGGGTGGACGGGACCTCGGGTCTTGTCGCGCAGGAAGTGAACGCTGGTTGGCCGGGGAGTTCGGCGGGGATTCGGGTCGGTGACGGGCTGCTATCGATAAATGGCCGACGGACGAGCGACCTCGGGCAGTACTTCACCGTCCTTGACCAGCTCGGGCCCAACGCCTCGGTGACCTACGAAATTGCGGGCGCGTCGGGACCCAGGACGGTCAGCCTCCAGCTCGCCGGGAAGAACCTGCTGGCCTCGCGCGACGGGCTGCGCTCGCTCCTGGCGTTTCTGCACCTCGGTATCGGGCTGTTTGTCCTGGCGCGCGGCCTTCGGCTGCCGCGGGCCTTTCATTTCTATCTCATTTCCGTCGCGGCATTTGTCGTTTACCTCTACAGCTACACGCCTCGGCTCGGGGCCTTCGACTGGACGGTTTACGGTCTCTCGCTGGCGGCCTTTCTGCTGCTGCCGGCACTGTTCGTCCACTTCTGCATGCGGTTCCCGGTCGATTCGGCCCAAGGGCGCAGCCGGGCGCCTCTGATCTACATGCCTGCGCTCGCGCTCGGCCTCGTGCAGTTGCTGTGGATGGCCGGCCGTTTGGCGCGTGTCGGGTTGCCGCGCACGGCGAATGCCAGCATGATCCTCGACGGGATCGAATTGGTGTATTTCTGCGCCGGGTTCATCGCTGGGGGCGTCTTGTTGCTGGTCCGCCGGGCGCGCTCCCGGGAGTTTACGACCCGGCAGCAGATGAAGTGGGTGAGTTACGGAACGCTGGCCGGCGTGCTTCCCTTCAGCCTCATTTACGCGCTGCCGTGGCTTTTGGGCGTGCGGCCGACTTTTGCCATGGAAGCGTCGCAACTCTTCCTGGGGATCATCCCGCTGAGTTTCGCGTACGCGATCGTCCACTATCGCCTGCTCGATGTCGAAATGATCGTCCGCAGGGGGGCGGCCTACTTCATCGCCAGTACGGTTTTGCTGGCGGTCTATCTGTTCTTCGTCCTGGTCGTCGGGCGCACGCTGCAGTATGCGGCCCCGGAGGCGAACTTCGTCGTGATCTGCGTCGCGACGCTCGTTATCGCGCTGCTGTTCGCGCCCCTGCGCAACAACGTGCAGCGCAGGTTGGACCGTTCGTTCTACAAGGACCAGTTTGACGACCGCGCGAGCCTGCTCGAATTTGCCCGCACCCTCAGCAGTGAAATCAGCCTCGGCCGCCTTGCCCGCAGCATCCTGGACAGGGTCTCGAAGACATTCCAGTTGCGTAAGGCGGCGATGTTCCTGACCGACCCGGTCCATCCCGGGGTCTTCCGGCTTGCCGACGCTTTGGGCCTCGAGATCCCCGAAGGCGGAGATCCCCTGTACGGTGAAGACGACGTGCTGGACCGCGAGCTCCCCGCGAAACCCGTTCGATGCGGAGCCCGGGAACCGGCTGCACCGGATCAACCCCAGGCTGGCGGGTTCTGGCCTGCACTATGCGCAGGAGTTGAGGCTGCGGGGCCGGCGCATCGGAATCATCGCACTCGGCCAGCTGCCGGGGGACAAGCACTTTTCCAGCGAGGACATCGACCTGCTCTCGGCGCTGTCGGGCTACGCCGCCATCGCGCTGGAAAACGCCAACCTCTATCGCTCGGTCGAGACGAAGGCCCACGAGCTGGAGCGCCTGAAGATCTACACCGAAAACATCATCGAGAGCATCAACGTCGCCGTGCTCGCCCTGGATCTGAACGGGAACGTCACCTCCTGCAACCGGGCCTTCGAGGAACTCTACCATGTGCGGCGCGACCAGGTGCGCGGCGTGGGCATCGAGACGTTGCTGGCGCGCGACGTCATCGAGTCGATGCACAACGCGGCCGGCAGCACGGGCTGGGATCTGAAGTCGACCGCAAACATTTTCAAGCTCTTCCTGGAAAACCGGCGCGGCGAAAAGCTGATCGTCAACCTGAGCATCATCCCGCTGCTCGACTCGATGGACATGAATTCCGGCTGCCTCATCGTGATGGACGACATCACGGCCAAAGTCCGGCTCGAAGACCAGCTGCTGCAGGTCGAGAAGCTCTCCTCCATCGGACTGCTGGCGGCCGGGATCGCGCACGAAGTCAACACCCCGATCACGGGTATCTCGAGCTACACGCAGATGCTGCTGAAGCAGACCGCGGAAACCGACATCCGCAAGCCGATCCTGGAGAAGATCGAGAAGCAGACGTTCCGGGCCGCGGAGATCGTGAACGGACTGCTCAACTTCGCACGCCTGAACGGCAGCGAATTCAAGGACCTCGACCTGAACCAGCTCATCCACGAAAGCCTGTCGCTGCTCGAGCACCAGCTGCGGCAGGGCCACGTCCATATCGACCCGCACCTGGACGAGACGATCCCGCTCGTGTACGGCAACAGCGGCAAGCTGCAGCAGGTGTTCATCAACCTCTTCCTGAACGCCCGGGACGCGATGACCTCCGGCGGCGACCTGGTCATCCGGACCTCGATGAACGACACCATGGTCATGGTCGACATCCGGGACACCGGGGTGGGCATCTCCGAGGAAAACATCAAGAAGATCTACGATCCGTTCTTCACGACCAAGAGCACCGGGAGAGGCACGGGGCTCGGCCTGGCGGTCACCTACGGAATCATCCAGGAGCACGGTGGCAGGATCTTCGTCGACAGCACTCCCGGACAGGGGACTCACTTCAGGCTCAAGCTGCCGACCCGGCACGCCTCACAATGACCAGCAACGGAAAAATCCTGGTAGTCGATGACGAGGAGATCATCAGGGATGTGCTGTCCACCCTGCTGGTTTCGGAGAACTATGCCGTCGACCTGGCGCACAACGGCTCCGAAGCGCTGCAACTCGTCCGCGACAAGGACTACAGCGTCGTGCTCCTCGACCTGATGATGCCCGACATGGACGGGCTGCAGGTGCTCGAGGAGTTCGTCAAGCTGGAGCCCAGCCCGGTGACCGTGATCCTGACTGCGTTTGGCTCGATCGAAAAGGCCGTCAAGGCCACCAAGCTCGGTGCCTTCGATTTCATCACCAAGCCGTTCAAGAACGACGAGATCCTGCTGGCGGTCAAGAACGCCGCGGAAAACCGGAGGTTGCGGGAGGAAAACCTCCGTCTCAAGGAGTCGCTGAAGCAGCGCTACAGCTTCAGGAACATCATCGGGAAAAGCGCCGCCATGCAGCAGATCTACGATCTGATCACGCAGGTGGCGCCGCGCCGGAGCACGATCCTGCTGCAGGGCGAGAGCGGCACCGGCAAAGAACTGGTGGCGAAAGCGATCCACTCATCGAGCGGCAGCCGGTCCGAGGCCCCCTTCGTCGCCATCAACTGCGGCAACATACCCTCCGACCTGCTCGAGAGCGAGATCTTCGGACACGTCCGCGGCGCCTACACGGGGGCGACCAGCTCGAAGAAAGGGCTGTTCGAGGTTGCCGACGGCGGCACCCTGTTCCTGGACGAGGTGGCGACCATCTCGATGGAGATGCAGGCGAAACTCCTGCGCGTCATCCAGGAACGGGAATTCCGGCGGCTCGGCGGCCTGGAGAACATCAAGATCGACGTCCGGATCATCGCCGCCACCAATACCGACCTGCAGGCCGCGGTGCAGGCGGGCACCTTCCGCGACGACCTTTATTACAGGCTCAACGTCATCGTCATCAAGCTCCCCGCGCTGCGCGAGCGCGCGGAAGACATTCCGCTGCTGGCTGAACATTTCATCAGAAAATACTGCGAGGAAAACGACCGCGAGCGCTGCACCTTCGAACCGGCGGCCCTGAAAGTCCTCATGGATTACGACTGGCCGGGCAACGTGCGCGAGCTGGAGAATGTCATGGAGCGGGCCGTCGTGCTGGCGCCCGGGAACACGATCAGCGCCGACCTGTTCCCCAGGAATCTCACGCTGCCGACCTCGTCGGCGGCATCCCAGAACCGCCTGCCCGGAGACGGCCTACCGCTCAAAGAGCGGGTCGGCAACTTCGAGCGGAGCCTGATATTGGCAGCCCTGGACAATACCGACTGGAATCAGAAAAAGGCCGCGCAACTGCTGGGTGTCAACGCCACGACCCTCAGCGAGAAGCTGAAAAGGCTCAAGATTAAGACCCGCTGACCGCCCCGTCGCGCCTCTCGCCACCAGACGCCAATAACCTCCGGCCTTCAAGCGTGTTACCTTGACTTGCCGCACTCTTGTCGCTAGATTCTAGAGAGGGTTCCCGCCCAAGTCGGGGGCTCCTGGAAAGACCCCTTCTAGCTATTTTCCGCTGAAACCTTCAAGGGTTCCCGGGATCTAGTACCAAGGCGGCAAACGGAATCTATCACGGGGGGAAGACGAGAATTGTCAAGTTCAATCGCAGGCAGCCTGGTCGACTATTACGTCAGGGGTGGAGTCACAATGCACCCCATGCTGCTCTGCTCGATCGTGGGGCTCATCGTCATCATCGAGCGGGGCATCGTTCTGCATCGTGTCAAGGTGAACACCGCCCAGGTCTTCGGGGCCGTGCGCGCCGCGCTGATTCGCCGCGACTTGAAGGGCGCAATCGAAGTGTGCGACCAAAACCCGAGTCCCATATCCGACACCATGCGGGCCGGCCTGCTCCGGTTCGGGAAGCCTGTCCCCGACATCGAGAAGGCGATGGAGAGCGTGGCGTTGCACGAGATCTCGAAGCTGGAAAGGGGGCTCTGGATTCTCGCCACCGTCGCCAACATCGCCCCGCTGTTCGGGTTCCTCGGAACGGTTACGGGAATGATCAAGTCCTTTGCGGTGCTGGCGGAAGCCGGTCTGGGAAACCCCAAGCTCGTCGCGGCCGGTATCTCCGAAGCGCTTATCACGACCGCGTACGGGTTGTTCATCGCGCTGCCGGTGCAGGCGGCCTACAACTACTTTACCAGCCGCATCACCAATTTCGCGCTCGACATGGAAACCAGCTCCGCCATGCTGCTGGAGACTTTCAATGAGCTGGAGGACCAGCCCGGGGCGGCGCCGGGCGCGTCTACTCCGGCCCCGGTGCCTCAGCCGCAGGTCGTTTCATGAAGCATCTGCGCGTCAACAAGGTGACCGCCGTCATCCCAACGGCATCGATGGCGGACATCGCCTTCCTGCTCATCATATTCTTCATGCTCACCACGTCGTTCAGCCCGGTCAAGATGTCCGTCGACCTGGCTGAAGCCGCAAACCGGGAAGAAGTGGAGAAGGATGCGGCCATAATCGCCGTGGCCCCCAGCGGCGACATGGAGATTTCCAACGGCATCCAGCCGGGCACGAGGCTGAACACGCTGGAAGAGCTGGACATGTTCGTGAAGGAAGTCGTCAGCAGCGATCCGACGAAGCAGTTCATCATCAAGGCCGACAAGAGCCTGCGCTACGACATGTTCAACGCGGTGTACGAAAAACTGCGCGCGAACAACTGCCGGCGTATAGCGCTTCTGACCGAGGCGAAGCCGAACACGGCCCCGTAACAGAGAGTCCCGAGATGGCGATCCAGATTCGCAACAAGGTACCCGCCGAAATACCGACCGCATCGATGGCGGACATCGCATTCCTGCTCATCATCTTTTTCATGCTGACTTCGGTGTACAGCAGCAATTTCGGCCTCGAGTACGGGCTGCCCAAGAACGAAGACATCGTGAACGTGCAGCCGCTCGAATCCATGCACATTCACATCATGGGCCCCGGCCAGTACACCATCGACCGCAAGCCGGCAACCCTGCCGCAGATGGCGGGCTACATCGACGCGAAGCTCAAACAGAACCCGAAGAAACCGGTGATCGTCCAAACGGACCCCAATGTGCCCTACTTCGCGACGGTCGATGTGCTCGACATGTGCAAGCAGTTGAAGGTGGAAAACGTGTCGATCCCGACCAACGCCGAGGTCGCCATGTGGTCGGGCTTCGCCGGCGGGGTGGGAGGCGTCGCGAAATGAAGAGAGCGATCGCCACGGTGCCCTTCCTGGCGCTGCTGGCTGCCCTGTGCGCGATGCCCGCCTGGGCCGACTACAAACAGGCGGTGATGTTTTACAACCAGGGGCGTTTCGACAAAGCCATCCAGGAGCTCAAACCCGACCTCGACCAGAGCCCCGACTGGGAATTCGGCCATCGCCTTGTCGGCCTGTGCTACCTCAACCTGAAAAACAACGCCCTCGCCGTTTCCTCGCTCACCCGCGCGGCGCAGCTGAAGTCGACGGCGTTTTCCACCTATCTCGGGCTCGGGCAGGCCTACTTCAACATGCAGAAGTACGAACAGGCCGTGCAGGCGCTCAACCAGGGTGAGGCGCTCGCAGCCAAGGAGGGGGACAGGGAGAAATACAAGCTGTATCACTTGCGCGGCTCGGCAGAGTACCAGTCGGAGCGCTGGCAGAACGCTGTCACCGACCTGACCGCCGCCATACGGCTCTCTTCGGCGGATTGGACAGATTTTTCGCAGCTCGGGATCGCCTACTACAATGTGAGCCGGCAGGACGACGCCGTTCAGGCACTGACCCGGGCCCTCGCGATGAAGCCCGGGCACACCGCGACGGCCGAATACCTCGGCAAGTCCTATTTCAAGCGGGGGGTCTCCGCGCTGTCGGCCAAGCAGTACGATCAGGCGGTGGAATACCTCCGCAAGGCGCGCGAATACAACCCGCGCGACGGTTTCGTCTACTACAACCTGGCGGAAGCTTCTCTGTTCCAAAAAAACTACGGGGAAGCCGAGAGGGCGTTGAACCAGGCCCTAGACCTGATGCCCCGCAGCGCCGAGGTGTTTCAGCGGCTGGGGCTGGTCTACGAAAAGCAGAAGAAGTGGGACCTGTCCCTGAACGCCTACCAGAAGGCTTCGGAGCTCAATCCCTCGCCCGGGCTCAAGGAAGCGATTGCCCGCGTGCAGGAGCTGAAAAAGCGCTGAAGCCCGCTAAGGCGGAATCGAGTAGTGCCCTTCCCAGTTCCTGATGTTCCCCGACTCGTCCACGGCGGTCACCCGGTAGCCGTAGCTGCCGGCCCGGCGTTCATTTTCTGCCGGCAAGTCGATGGCGACATAGGGCGCTCCGGCCGGTCCCGGTTGCGCCTGCACCACGGCCCCGGAGTCGGTCTGCACGGCGAAAACTCCACTCGGCAACAGGTCGCGCGCACGGTCGCGGAGAAGCAGGCGGAGCCGCACAGTCTCACCCGGGTGCAGGGACCGGGGCACTTCGGATTGTTCCAGCACGGGCGCGTCTTCTTCCGACGTGATCGTCACGTCGCCCCACCGCGGCTGCTCCCGGACCTTCTTCAGCCAGGCGCTCTCCAGGGCGGAGAGCGAGGTCCGGAAATGCGACGCGACGCTCTCGTCCAGGCTCCCCCTGCGCAGCCCTTCAAAGAGTTTCAGGGTCTTCTCACGGCCGTAGGTTTCGCGGCAGGTCATCAGGAAAGTGACCCCGGGGGCGGCGGCGCGCAGGTCGTTGCGACCTTCGGAGAACGCCTCCCACGAAGACTGCGCAGAGATCCCCAGCAGCTTCATGCGGTCGAGCAGCTGCGCGACAACCCAGGCACTCGCCAGGCCGCGGGTGGAGTGATTGAACTCGCGACCCAGCAGTTCGGCCATGCCCTGGAACAGAAAGGCGGTCCGTTCGACCGGAGCGGTCTGCCGCGCGAGATTCAGCAGCCCGAGGCGGGCCATCTCGCGCGCGGCCTCGCGCAGGAGGAATCCCGGCACGTCGGCAGCCGCAGCGGGCTGGTCGAGCCCTACTTTGATGGTGCCGTCCCGCGGGCTTGATGAGCTCGTTGTCCCACCCCAGTCCACTTCGACCAGGATGCGGCGGGGCAGGCTCCCTCCGGTCGCCGGGTTGACAAACCGCCAGCAGCGCTCCAGATCCATGATCACGTCGCGGCCCAGCCAGGCGCGCTCGGGCGGGATACTGATGCGCACATGCTCCGAAACGACGCTGCTGTCGAGCGCCTGGGCCGCCGCGGCACCCCTGGGGGCCGCCGCGAGCGAAGCCAGGGCAAGCATCATCGATACGATCAGGCGACACATTCGGCACTCACCGGCGTTGTGCAGCTCGGCTCTGGGTAAATCGGAGGTTCAGGAGGAAAAACTCATCACCGCGGAAGATTCGTCATTGTACCAGTCGAACACGTTCACGAGCTTCGTGATGCTGAGGAGATCGATCAACCTCTGGTTCGGGGCCAGGAGCTTCAGGTTGCCCCCCTTTTTCCTGATGGCGGTGAAGCAGCGGATGATTTCGCCCAGCCCGGCGCTGTCGATGTAGGGGACCCTGGCAAGGTTCAGGAGGATATGCTTCTGCCCCCGGTTGAGGAGATCGTCCACTGCCTGCTTGATTTCGACGTCTCCATCGCCGAGCAGAATCTTGCCCTCGATGTCCAAGACGACCACGCCGTCAACCTGTCGAGACGAGAACTTCATGGACGCCTCCCGCGTTGAACTGAGAACCTAACACAGCCCCACAATCCTGTCAAACGGCCCGGCGCGCGACGCCAAGTTGTAGACGTTACCCTGCCGAAGTTCCCCAGTATGGCTCGAACTGGCCGCTCCAGGCGGTGAACTACTTCAGCAACAAGTACGACGCGTTGAGGGGACGCCTGCCCGCGCCCGCTGATACATCGGAAGGTCCGTGATATCGACGCCGTTGAGAATCACACGCCCGGCCGTGAGAGGAATCAGGCCGATCACCATGTGGAGAATCGTCGTCTTTCCCGCACCGTTCGGGCCCAGCAGGCCCACTATCCTCTCCGACGAAAAACTCAGATCCACCCCGCTGACAACCGTGCGGCTCCCATACTGCTTCGCCAGGCCTCGCGGGACTATCTCCAGTTCGGACGGGGCTGTGGCGGGCCGGGCAGTCGCGCGGCGCCCTTCACGCCGCAGCAATTGCAGCCCCACGATCCACATCCGTTCAACAGCTTCGAGCAATCCAGCTCTCCATCGGGGAACAAGACTCCCCAACAGTTAGATACGAACGTGTGGCTGCGTGATTACCCGGAAAACGTTAAGAATTGTAAAGTTTCATATCGGGGGCCCACCAGCAGACCCTGCCGTAATTACGAATACGAGTACCAGCGTTCGGCTAATCGGGGATGGCATTGGGGGGAAGGGCCGCCATGTAGTTGTAGCCGTCGTCGTGCATCAGGCCGAAAGCGTGCAGCGGGCGGTCCGACCGGATCCGGATGTACCCGTCGAGACGGCCCGGGAGCCCGGGGAGGAATCCGCCCAGGTACTCTGCTGTCCGGACGCCAGGCGCGAGGGTCCGGGTAACCGACCGGTCCAGCGTGCCGTCGGCGTTCCACAGTTCGACGGTGTAGCTCGCCGTGTCGGCATTGACGTTCAACAACGCGATCGCCGTGTTGAAGCTGCTCGCATTGGCCGCGGACGGTATGACGAACTCCTGCAGCGGTTCGCCCGAGAGCTGGAAACTCGTCAGAAAAGTGTCTGTTGCCCCCACTTTGAGCAGCCGTTCGTTGCTGAACGAGACGGTGCCTCCGAAGTAGTCCACGCTGCTTTCGATCTCAAACCAACCGGTCGCATTCAGCGCCGAGGTGACGCCGAACAGCGAAGCGAGGTCCTGTTTCAGCTGTTCGCCGGGGGCGAGATACTGAACATAAGGCTGCAATAGTACCGACCCGTCCGGCTTGTGAAGTGTGATCGTGAAGTCAGCCCCCTCTCCGTTGGCATTGATGAGGTTCAGGACCGTCACGAACCCCGGAGCGATGGCGAACTGCGGGGAGTAGAGGTGCTTGATGCCCCACTTCTGAAGGTCGACGCCGTTGAGCGCCGCGAGTGCGCCCTGTG
Organism: uncultured Acidobacteriota bacterium; assembly: GCA_963773605.1. Classification (GTDB taxonomy): domain Bacteria; phylum Acidobacteriota; class UBA6911; order UBA6911; family UBA6911; genus CAVZBT01. The sequence continues at coordinate 643,737 of CAVZBT010000005.1, read as the reverse complement.
TGCCGTAGAACTCGGTCATGAGCAGGCCGCCCGTGGAAGACATGCGGTAATACCCTGTATCCGAAGACTCCGCCTGCAGCAGAGTCGCAGTGTGGAAACTGCGCACGTCCGTGAGTTCCTCGGTTTCCGTGAAGGTCCCGTAATCCGGATCGTAAACCTCCGCCGTGTCCAGGTCGTCCCCTTCGTCGACGCCTCCGGCAATGAGCACCTTTCCGTCCTTAAGAAGTGTGGCCGTGTGGTCAGTGCGTGGAGAGTTCATGGTACCGGCCGGTTCGAAGGCGTTCGTGGCTGGATTGAAACTCTCGACGGAATCGAGGGAGACGGAACCATTGGTGCCGCCGGTGATCAGCACGCGGCCGCTGTCGAGCAGGGTTGCCGTGTGGGAAGCACGCGCATCCGTCATGCTGCCGACCGTCGTGAAAGCCCCCGCCATCGGGTCGTAGAGTTCGGCCGAGGAGAGGTACTCTCCGTTGTAGCCGCCCACGATCAGGACCTTGCCGTTGCTGAGACGCGTTGCGGTATGAAGGGAACGGGCAGTGCTCATGGAACCGGTGAGCGAGAAACTGTCGCGAGATGGGTCGTACAGCTCCGCCGCAGTCGTGACGGCGTTTCCGTCCGTTCCGCCGGCGAGCAGGACCTTGCCGTTGACCAGCAGGGTCGCCGTGTGCGAGTCCCGCCCCGCGGTCATCAGGCCGGAGGTGAGGGTAAAAACATCATTGTCGGGATCGAAAATCTCCGCCGTGTCGTTAGTGCCGTCGGAGCTCTGTCCTCCCGCGATCAGAACGCGTCCGTTTGACAGCAGGGTTGCGGTGTGGCGCACCCGTTCGACGTTCAGGGACCCCGGGGTCGTCGTGAACAACTCGCTGTCGCCTTCTTTGTCGTCGGGATCATAGGTCTCGGCGCTGGACAGGATATCGTTCGCGTCTTTTCCACCGACGATGAGCAGCCTGCCGTCCAGCAGCGACGTTGCCGTGTGACCTTCCCTCCTCGCGTTCATCGTGCCTGATGCGCTGGAAAACGAGTTCCCGCTGGGAGAGAAGAGCTCTGCGGAGTCCAGCGTCGCGGCAGACCGGCGCCCGCCCACGATGAGCACGTTTCCTGACGCCGAGCCCGTAGTCGCAGCCGCCACCGTCTCGGACACACGGTTGGTCGGGTACGATACGGTGTCCTCGCTGGTCTTGATGGAAACACCCTGCATCGCCTTGCGCGTCGAGTCATAGGTGAGCTGGTTGTAGGCGGGATTCACGAAATCGAACTCGGCGGTGTAGTCCTTTTCGTCCTTGTCGCCGTCGCCGTCGAGGTCTTTCCCTTCCCTCGACACTTCCGGCCCGATCCACTCGTAGAGCGGCGTCCGGAAAAGCGGGAATCCGTCCATCTCGTCCATGACGTACCCGAGCCAGGTCGCCTTCACGCGGCCGGTCGAGATGTACCCGACGATCTTCGCTTCGTCCGTGCTGACTGCGAGCCAGCCGGTCTGTTCGGTGTAGGGATCGATCCCGAACATCAGGTCGACCGTCGAGGAGTACTGTCCGTGCGCCGGCAGCGTGATTTCCACCGGGTCTGTGATGTCGTCGCCTTCCAGCTCGGATCCGTAGTTATCGTAGGCATACACTTTGACGGCGGCGGGCTGGGAAGAGAGATTGATCAGGGTCAGCCCGGTAAACCGGTCCGTCGAACTGATGTATTTCGTTCCGGAGATCCGCGTCGTGCTCCTCAACAGCTCGATCTCGCCGGCAACGAAATCCAGGACGGCGAGCACCTTGCCGCTCGGGGCCAGTGCAACCGTCGATGGCTGATCGACGGCGTAGTTCGGATCGTCGCCGACCAGCACCTTGCCGCATACGGCAAAACTGGTCAGGCTCTGCTGGTAGGCACTGTCGTCGTCCGAAGAGGCATAGTATGCGTATGACGAATCGGGGGCGAACTCGACGTTCGCGGACCCGACTGCATTCGTCCCTGCGGTCGGGGCCTCGAAAGACGCTCCCGGATCGTAAGTCGGGACGACAGTCAGGGTAGATTCGTTGTGAATCACCCAGTTCAGCCCGTTGGGCGTGAGGCCGGTAACACCGGGCTGGGTTCCTGTTCCCCTGACGTCGAGGACCTCCCCGGTCGAAGTCCTGAAGATCATGAACTTGCCGGCAGCGGTACTGTCGCTCCCGTCACGGCTAGCCACGATTGCGACATCCCCTTCCCTGGACAGGACTACACGGTTGAATATGGAGAACGTGGCATAAGACGTGTTGTCCGTTCCGCTGGCTTTCTTCACTTCATCACGCACCTTGATGGTGTACTTCTTCGTGAGACCGCCCGCGTCGATGCACACCATCTCATTCGCGTTCGTGTCCAGCAGGAAGAGGAGCGAGCCGTCGCGCGAGGTGGTGACTTGAGCCGGAGCCTGGAACCCGGTCATTCGCCCCAGCTCTTTCCCGGTATCGACTGCGAACTTGATCACTTCACCTGATCCGGTTGACGAGATATATCCCACCGATCCGTCCGGGGAGAGCGTCAACCAGCTGCCGAATCCGAACGTGGCGCCGGCGAAGCTGTAGGTGGCCTTCACCTCGTAGCTCCCGGTGTCTACGATGAATATCCGGTTCTCGAGCGCCGACACGATGGCAAGGGTTTTTGCGTCGTTCAGCAAGGTCATCAGGGCGGGTCTGCCTCCCGTAACGATCCGCTGCAGGGTTGCCCCGGTTTCGGCCGAAAACACAAGCACGGCGCCGGATCCCGTGTAAGGCACGAAGCCTCGCCGGGAATCGGCGGAGAAGATGATGTTGGGGGATATGTTGTCCGTCTGATCCAGGTTGAGATCGAACTCGAGCGGAAGCGCGTCCTGACCGCCGGCGAACAAGAGCGTTCCGTTGCCAAAAACGGTAATGGTGTGCCCGATCCGGGCAGCGGTCATGGTTCGGGCCGGAGAAAACGTATTGGTTGCCGGGTCGAAGATTTCGGTTGTGGCCAGGGCGCCGCCGCCGCTGTTTCCTCCGGTCACGAGGATGCATCCGTCAGGCAGCGCCACCGCGGCGTGCATGCAGCGGGCGGTGCTCATCGACGCAGTGACGGAGAATTCCCGGGACGCAGGGTCGTAGAGTTCGGCACTGCCGAGGAACGCATCCTCGCTTCGCCCCCCAGCTATCAGAACCTTGCCGCTGGGGAGAAGGGTTGAAGTGTGACCGAGCCGTGCGACTGTGAGATCGTTGGCGGTGGAGGTGAAGGTGCTGTCGTCGGTGTCGTCGGTGCGGTCGCTGTCGGGTTCGAAGGTTTCGGCCAGATCCAGTACCGAGCTTACATCGCGTCCGCCGGTGATGAGGACCTTGCCATCCTGCAGGAGCGATGCGGCGTGGTCCTGGCGGCCCACGGCGAGCGAACCGTCGGTTGCAGTGAACTTCCCGGATACCGGGTCGTATATTTCAGCCGTTGCCGAATAGTCCGTGCCGTCGGAGCCGCCGACGATGAACACGGTTCCGTCCTTGAGGAGTGTCGCTGTGTGCCCCGTCCTGTAGGTAATCATGCTAGATGCGGTCGTCTTGAACTCTCCGGTGCCGGGGTCGTAGATCTCGGCGGTATTCAGGGTCTTCCCGTTTGTCCCGCCCGCAATCAGCACCTTGCCATTCGGCAGAAGCGTGGCCGTGTGCGAACGGCGCTGCTCGTTCATGTCCCCGGTCGAGGTGAACGTGTTCGCAGCGGGGTTGTAGAGTTCGGCGCTATCGAGGTAGCTGCCGTTGAATCCCCCCGCGATAAGCACTTTGCCGTTCGGCAGAAGAGTTGCCGTATGCCGTTCGCGGCCTTCCGTCATGGTTCCCAGGACGCGGAATGTGCCGGCATCGGGGGAATAGAGTTCTGCCGTCGTCCCGGCAATCTCCCGGTTCGGCGCCACACGGGCAAGAAACCGCTGTTGTGCGTAACCGCAGACGGATAAAAGGACGAATACAAAAGCAATAAAGACTCTCAGTGCGTTCCTGCTAGGCACACAAACCTCCCGCGACTGTCCAGTCGAATACACAGCCGGCATCTTCAGAACAGCTTGAATACGCGGGCCGGCGCGTTTGTTACAGGCGACCGTAACAAAGGCGGCGGCGCGCGTAGTTAGGTTCGTTTCTGGAGGATCTATGCGATTGCTCTTGATGTGCCTGCTGCTGGCGCCCGTGCCGCTCCAGGGGCGAACTGACGACGTTCTGGTGGAACGAGTCGACGTTCGGGGAAACAGGCGCATTCCGGAGGACACTATCCGTTTCTACATTCAGTCCAGACCCGGCGAACGGTATGACGAAGGAAGGCTGGAGCTCGACCTCCGCGCTCTATACAAATCAAATTTTTTTGAATACATCGAGATCGACGAAAAGGACGGCGAGACGGGCAAGATCGTTACGTTCATTCTCCGGGAAAAACCTCTGATCCGGTCGATCGAGTACGCAGGGGCCAAGTCGTTTACAGAATCCAACATCCTCGAGCACTTCAAGACGCAAAAGGTCGGTCTGACGGTCGACAGCCAGTACGATCCTGCGAAGATACGCACCGCCGAGAAATCGCTGCGCGACCTGATGCAATTGAACGGGAAGCCGCTCGGTACCGTGCATAGTGAAATGACCAGCGTGCCCCCTTCGGGCGTCCGCGTCCGCTTCGTCCTGAACGAAGGGCCGAAAGTGCGCATCGGGTCCATCCGGTTCACCGGGAACACGAAATTGAGTGAGGGGGTCCTGAAGGACGCGCTCAAGCTGACAAAAGAGCGCAACCTGATAAGCCTGTTCAAGGGTAACGACAAGTACCATGCGGGGAAACTCGAAGCCGACATCGAGATGAACCTCAAGGCCTTCTACAAAGAGAACGGCTACATGCAGGTCCAGGTCGGGCAGCCGATTATCCGGATCCATGAAGGGCCGCGAGGATTCACGCCGATGCTGCGCAAGACGCAGCTTCAGTACCTCATCGAACTCCCGATCGATGCCGGTGACCAGTTCCGTCTCGGGAATCTGACCCTCAAGGATTGCGGCGCGTTAAAGTGCGAATCCCTAGCCAATCTTTTCGGGTTGCACAAGGGGGATGTGGTCAATTTCAAACGCATCAAAGATACTCTGGAAGAAATAAAGAAAATCTACGGCTCCGTCGGCTACATCAACTGGTCCTATATCCCGGAACAGGATTTCGACCAGGCCACTAAGGTGACGAACCTGACGTTCACGTTCCAGCCGGACAAGATGTTCTTCGTGCACCGGATCAACTTCAGCGGAAACACAAAGACGCGCGACCGCGTCATGCGGCGCGAGTTCCTGCTCGAGGAGGGAAAACCTTTCAGCAGCCGGGCGCTGGACATATCGGTCCTGCGGCTGAACCAGCTGGGCTTTTTCGATAAGATCGAGGAAAAGGACTACGAGCTCAAGACAAACGACAAGGATGCGACGGTCGATATAAATCTGAAGGTGAAGGAGAAAAGCCAGCAATCGATCGGTTTGACGGGTGGCGTCAGCGGTATCTCGGGGAGCTTCCTGGGTGTGAACTACGGGACCAACAACTTCAGGGGGCGGGGAGAGAGCCTTGAGATCAGCGTTACAGGTGGGACACGCTCGTCTGACCTGATGCTGTCGTATACGCAACCCTATTTCCTCAACACCCGCTGGACGATGGGCTTATCAGCCTACAAGATGAGATACCGCTATGACACCTACACGATGTACGGTCTCACAAGTTCGTCGAGCGGAAATCCCGTATCCCTGTTCACGCAGCACACGACGGGCACGACTTTGAACATAGGGCGCCCGATCGGAAACACTTTCTGGCGCTTGGGAGCCAGCTACACCTACCAGAGCATCGGGATCGGCGGCATCGCGACCGGGTATGAGTCCTTTGCTCTCGGACAACTCGTCGGCAGCACTCCTAACGGCGACACGACGAAAGCGCTTTCCGGAATCATCCGGAGTGAGATCCGTCCGAGCCTCTCTTTCAACACCACCAACAGCTACTTCATGCCGACCCGTGGCAAGAGCCTGAATCTGGCCATGGGAATCGCGGGGGGAATCCTCGGAGGCGACTACAAGATTCTCCGCCCCTCGGTTGAATATCGCCAGTTCGTCCCAGACCGCTGGATCAGCCATGGTCGAAATACCTTCGGATTCCGCGCGCTGGGCCAATACATCCGATCCTACGGCGGCTCGACGATCCCGTTCTACGAACGGTTCTTCGTCGGCGGGGAGACGACGTTGCGCGGCTTCGACCTTCGCTCGATCAGCCCTATCGCCATCTCCTCGAGCGCAAAGAACGACCTCTACGGCAGCACTTCGATCGACCCGATCACGGGATTGCTCAAAATCAACCGCAGCATCATCTCGATCGGGGGCGACGCGCTCGCAATCGGCAGCGGGGAATACCGGATGCCAGTTGCCGGGCCGCTCTCGATGTCATTGTTCTGCGATATCGGGATGAACAGCGTTTCGCACGTCCGGGGAATCGGAAGTTTCGGCACCACTACGGTCAGCCTCGTCGGATCCACCAACACCGTCCTGCGCAGTTCGACCGGACTCGAATTTCAATTCATGCTCCCGATGGTAAACGCGCCCTTCCGCCTGATTTTCGCGTTCAACCCGAACCGGTGGGACGGAGACATCGCGCTCGGTACCAACATCCTGCATGCGCGCGAACCGCGCCATGACATCAAGTTCACGATCGGCCGCACGTTTTAGAAGATCGTTGGGACGGTAGAGTAGGGGAGGGGCGAAGCAGAGCTTGCGATCCTCTCCCCTCGTCGAACCGGACGTGCGGATTTCCCGCATCCGGCTCTCACGGAAACTGTCGCCGTTAGACTGTCGCAGGAAGTTGCGCGGCACGTGACCTCACAGCGACAGTAAGCATCCCCCGGCAGAGCCGGGGGCTTTACCCTGCGAGCCGCTCGAAGCGGCTATGCGGGGTCGCTAACGCGGCCCCGGTTTCTCGCGCCCCACCTGAAGGTGACCACCGCCAGAGATCCATTGGCTGTGCAACTTGCATACCCCGATTCATGCCGACACCTGGACTTGGACCTCGGCCTGGACGTGGAGTTGGACCGCAGTTTTGATCTGCGGGAATCCGCGTCCCATGGAGAGCGCGCCGGCGTTGAAGGTGTTAAAACTCGAAGCGGAGGGCCGCCTGGAGGTTCCGAGGAGTGCCCTGAATAGTTGAGATCTGGCCGAAACTCGCAGGTGTCACCAGGTTCGTTTCTGGCATTCCGAAATTCGTGTGGTTCATGACGTTGTAGGCTTCGGCACGCAACGCGAGGCGCCTCGTTTCGCCGAGGCGGATACGCTTCGTGAGTGCCACGTCGATGTTGAAGTACCTGGGCCCGAGGAATGAATTCCGCCCGGAGGTACCGATGGTGCCTGCCTCGGGGAACGTGAACTCGGCCATCGAATCGGCTGAGAAGTAATACACTCCATCCGAAGTCCTGTAGGTCTTCCCTCTGGCACCGCTGCCGTCATAGTCCGCGTACGTCGTCGTCGTGGCTCCCGCGGTGCGGTGTCCGGAACTGATCGAGAACGGCTTCCCCATCTCATAAACCAGCAACACACCCGCGTCCCAGCCACCGAACAGGGCGTCCATCCACCTCGGGCCTCCGCTCAGGAGCCAGCGGTTCTTGCCGACCGGGAGCGAGTAGACGGCGCTGACGTTGAACGCGTGCGGCCGGTGGAAATCGCTCCGCGCCTTGTTCAGCCCCACATTGAAGTTGTCGATCGGGCTGGAAAATCCGTTTCCCTCGGCCGAGGTGTTGTCCATGGATTTGCCCCAGATGTAATGTGCATCCAGCAGCAGACCCTCGCGTCTGTGCCGCAGGTTGACCTGCAGGGAGTCGTACCAGGACCGGCCGGCGTTCGTGCCGTAGATCAGTTGGTCAAACTGGGGGAAGTTCCTGAGGTAGAAAGTCGAAAGGCCCGCACCCCTGTAACGGCTGTAATAGCTCTTGTCGATCGTGTCCGCGGCCGTGCCGGCCTGGCCCTGATCGATGATACTTCCGCCGATCGCGTTTATGGCCGTACTGGCCGAACCGAACATCTTGACCAGTGTGTTTGTCGAGCTGATCGGGGTGCCGGAGGAGCGAAACGCCTTCAATTCGCGGAAGGACTTCAGGAAGTCCTCCTCTATCCTGGGCTGGTTCAGATCGACATTCATGTAGAGCTTGATGCCGCGCGTCCCCACATAGCCGGCTTCGAGAACAGTGTCCTTCCGGATCTGCCGCTGCAGGGTGAGTGTGAGCTGATGCACATAGCCTGTGCGCAGCTTCGGATTCATCACGGCGACGGAATCGGAGCGAGTTACCGACGGGGTCATGTCCGGAGACGATCGGGGCGACAGCGTGGGGATTCCGTCGCTCACCCGCACGTCTTTGCCGCCAGTGTTGGGATTGGAGGTCACCGTCTGGGAGAAGCCGGTCGTGTAAGCATCGACGGTACTTGTCACGGCTCCCGAAAGATGCTCGTAATAGAGCCCGTAGCCGCCGCGCAAAACCGTCCTGCCGCTGTTCCTGGGATTCCACGCGAAACCAAATCTCGGGGCGATATTGTTGACATCCCGCGTATACCAGCTCTTCGTCGTCTCGATCTTGAAGTCGGAGATCTGCGCAGCCGTATCGATAGCGGACGCTTGATCGAGGGTGGCCTGCAGGCCGTTGCGCTCGGTGGGCACCGCACCCAATTCGTATCTCAAACCGAGAATGACGGACAGATTCGATCGGACACGCCAGTCGTCCTGGAGGAATGCGCCGTAGGCCCGTCCGTTATAGGTCCGTTTCCGCCTGGTTCCGGCATCCTTGAATTCCTCGAGATCGCTATAGAACGTCTGGGTGACCTTGTCCATGCGGCCAAGGAGGTCGTTGTAAAGGTTCTCGAACCGCTGCCTGTCGGCGGAGCTGATCACGGCGGTTCCCACCGGGCCGATATTGCCGGTGGGCGTGTTTCCATTGTCACGCGCGAAGGTTACGTTTGGATAGGTCCCTTCATCGGTTGATGAGTTCAGCGTAGTCCAGGTGAACTCCGCACCCGCTCTGAAAAAGTGGCGGCCGCGCGGCGAGGCGGCGAAGTCGTTCGCCTGGATCACACGGTTATCCCTCGCCTTCGCGAACGCCGGATTCAGAGGATCGGTCCAGCTGTTGGAGAGGAACATCGCGCTGCTCTGCCGCCCCGGGCGCAACGAATCCAGCCACCCCCTCCGCAGGCCCACACGAAGGGAATTCGTCCATTGCGGCGAAAGAATCCAGTCAGACCCGACCGCGTGCGAGTAACTGCGCACGTCGTCGGTTCCGCCCGTCTCACCCGGGTAACGGGCTCGTTTCCGTTGAACCAGTCTACGGAGGAGTTTTTGTCCCAGTTCACGCGATAGAAGAGCTGATGTCTTTTCGTAAGAGAGTGATCAAGCCGCACGGTGGCCTGATGGTCATAACTGTTGATCGGGCTGTTGAATTGATATCCCGCCGTGTTCAGTTCATCGCCGATGTCGTCGTTGTTGGCCTCCGGCAATTTTGCCAGGAGATTCCCGATGTCGGGATTGATACCGAGCCTGCGCCTGTCGTTTTTGGCGATGTTGTAGCTCTGAAGATTGCCCGTATTCGGCGTATACCACCTGAAGAGACCCGACTTCGCCTCCGAAGTCAGCACGGTCCGGTTGCGGACCACGTCCTGCCTGGTCTTCCTTCCCTGGTAGTTGGCGAAAACGAAGGTTTTGCCGGGGATCACAGCTCCGCCGAGCGACGCACCGAACAGGTGCTGGTCGAAGGAAGGTTGATCGACGTCGTCTGCGTTGTTAAAGAAGTTGTTCGCGTTGAACGACTTGTTTCGGAAGTACTCAAACGCGTTGCCCGACCAGCGGCTGGCGCCGGAACGGGTGACCATCTCCACGTGCGCGCCGGTGCCGGGTCCCGAAATCGGGCTCGAAACGCCGTACACAACCTGAAACGAGGAGATCGCGTCCGGGTTGAGTGCAATCGCGGACAGCCCGAATCCGGGCGTGAGCGGATCATTCGCATCGAGGCCGTCGATCCGCAGGTTCGAAGTCGACTCGCGGGTCCCGTTGACGCGAGAGTGGGTCTCATCCCCGCCTTCAACCTGCACGCCCGGCTCGTATGCAGCAAGGCTAGTAGGCCGGCGTTCGAGCTGAGGCAAGGCGATCATTTCCTGAGAGTCCATTCGTCCGCCCATCACCGGCTGCGGGTCGGTCAGGATCGGCCTTACGGTCGTAGATATGGAGGCTCCCGGGTTGCCCGGCTCCAGATGAAAACGCTGAAAGGCGGTCATCCCCGACTCAACGATGACACCGCTGCGCACCTCCGAGCGAAAATTCCCGGCCTGGACCGTGATCGTGTACTCCCCCGGCGTGAGGCCCGGAAAAAGAAAGATCCCTCCTTTATCTCCTGTCACCTCGATGGGTTTCTTCATGTCCTCGCGTGCTGCCTGGATCCGGCAACTCTGGAATTCCCTCACCCGACGGGTCGAGGACCGCACCCTCCAGGCGTCCGACGGAGTTCTGAGAATGAAGCGGCAAAGAGAGCAGAGTGATCGGCAAGGCATGAGAACACGACCACGGACAATAATCTTGCAGGCATGAAAGCTCCTCCTGTTGATACCTGTGCCTCCTGAGTACGAACGAGTGAGGTGGTGTTACGTGTGGGGCAGAAAAAGTTCTGTCTGCGCAAGCTTGAGGCAGACGCTATCGGTAACATCCGTCGCCAATTTCGTATCAGGACACGGAATGTCAAATCAGGAGGATGTGAGCTCTCATCGAAAGGACCCTGCTGGGAGACGAGTCCGGTTTCGCCGAATTGGTGAACCGGTACCAGTCGGCTGTCTGGAAAACAGTCTATCGGACACTCGGGCATTGCGCCGACACAGAGGATGCTGTCCAGGAGACCTTCCTCCGCACGTTCAGAGCTCTCACCACGTTCGACCGCAGCCTCCCCTTCGGCCCCTGGATAGTGAGGATCGCCACCAACTACTGCATAGATCAATTGCGACGCCGTCAGAAACAGCGTTGTCACTTACTCCTGGACCTTTCCGACGCCGAACAGGAGAGAGTGCTGGCGGATTTTTCGAAGAACGGCGACTTTCACGCACGCCTGGGCAAGGCCCCGGAAACGTACGAGAAAGTCGCCGAGGCATTCCTGGACAATCTGGACCCAAAATACAAAATGGCTTTCGTCATTAGGGAACTCGAAAAACGCAGCTACCCTGAAATCGCCGCGGTGCTGGGTACCACACAGGTAACCGCAAGAGTACGTGTCTCCAGGGCGCGGGCGGAGATTCGAAGGAAATTCGAGGGATATCTCTCAGGAGAAGATCTGGTCACTCAGCCATGAATACGTGTAAATTGCTGGATTCTTACCGGGATGGTGAACTCGCACCGCCGCAGCGCAACGAGTTCGAGCTTCACCTGCGGTCGTGCCCGAAGTGCCGGCTCGCACAGTCACTTCTCGACAACATCGTCAGCTCCATCCGGACTGGCGAGCCGGCGGTCCCCTACGGCTTTGCGGAGCGCATTGCATGCCCGCGCATTCCAGCAGAAGTCGACGTGGGAGACCTACATCATCGGGTGGCTGAGACCGAAACCGGCCTGGGCGGCGGTCGCACTCTCCATCCTTGCTCCTCTCGGGAGTACTAGCGTGGCCCGGCAGGACGCAGGCGTAGCGAAGTGTACAGTCTGTACGAACACCTCTGGAGAAAAAGCACGGAAGGATATTTCCTCCAGACCGAGGACGAGTTCGTACGCTGGGTCCAGTACGGTGGGAGACTGCAATGAACGAACGGTTACGCGCACTCACTGTTCTGGCAGCCGTATTTCTGCTGGGATGCCTCGTCAGCGGCGGACTCTTTTATGCGTGGTCGTCCAGATTCCTTGCTCGCGAGTCCGGCCCGTTCGTCGGGCCGCCCTCTCCGCAGAACTGGACGGCAGCATTGAAACTGAGTCCTGGGCAGGAAACAAGATTCAGGGATGTCATGAACGAATCGCGGCTGAAGATCGACGCGGTGATGGAGGAAAACGCGCCGAAAATGGAAGCGATCCGGGCAGAGATGAATCGGAAACTGATCACGATCCTGGATAGATGGTCAGAAAAAGGAGTTCCAGTCCCTGGTGCGGCGATTCGAAGAACGCATTCCCTCCTGGAAGAAAGACCACCGCCGCAATCCTCCTCCTTACTGACAGGACAGACGGGCCACTGCAGGGATGCGGAGCTCGTAATAAGCAAGACCCGGCCGCATAGGTGTATTCGGTCCGGATGGCCAGCAGTACGGCCCCCGCCAGGGCGAGCCCGCGGCCCCGGCGCGCCGCGGCCGGGACGCCGCATTTCTCGCGTGTCGCGCTTTCCTGTTTGTGCTATACATCTCGTTCGCGCAGTCCGGTCCAACAGCGCTTAGCCGCTGCATTGTCGGAGTCGCCATGGCCAGCACTATTCGTTCGGTGGTTGCACGAGAGATCCTGGATTCCCGCGGGAACCCGACGGTTGAAGCGGAAGTGATCCTCGAAGACGGGGTTCGGGGGCGGGCGGCGGTTCCGTCCGGCGCGTCCACCGGGTCGCACGAAGCCGTCGAGCTGCGCGACGGCGACGGGCGCCGCTTCGTCGGCAAAGGCGTGCTGCGCGCGGTCGAAAACGTCAACACGCAGATCGCGCCGGCGCTCGCTGGGCGAGAGCGTGTTCCAGCAGCGCGCGATCGACCAGATCCTGCATCAATCTGGACGGTTCGCCCAACAAGATGCGGCTCGGCGCCAACGCGATCCTCTCGGTGTCGATGGCGGCCGCGCGCGCGGCGGCGTCCACTGCGCTGCGGCATGCCGCTCTACCGCTACCTCGGCGGGCACCAACGCCTGCATCCTGCCGGTGCCGATGATGAACATCCTCAACGGCGGCGCCCATGCCGACAACAACCTCGACCCGCAGGAATTCATGATCGTGCCGGCCGGGGCGAAATCCTTCTCCGAAAGCCTGCGCATGGGTGTCGAGACCTTCCACGCGCTTAAGTCGGTCCTCAAGAAACAGAACTACGCCACCAGCGTCGGCGACGAGGGCGGATTCGCGCCCAACCTGAAGTCCAGCGAAGAGGCGCTGGACCTGATCATCGAGGCCATCGAAAAGGCCGGCTACAAACCCGGCAGCCAGATCTACCTGGCGCTCGACGTTGCGGCCAGCGAGTTCTACGAAAACGGCAAGTACCACTTCAAGAAATCGAGCGGCGCGCGGCTCGGGGCCGACCAGATGATCCAGCTGTACGAACGCTGGACGAAGCAGTACCCGATCGTGTCGATCGAGGACGGCATGGCCGAAGACGACTGGCAGGGCTGGATCGCGCTGACCGAGGCGATCGGCGACAAGATACAGCTGGTCGGCGACGATGTGTTCGTCACCAATTCCAAGCGGCTGGAGAACGGCATCGCCGACGGCGTGGCCAACAGCATCCTGATCAAGCTGAACCAGGTCGGGACCGTCAGCGAAACCATGGACACGATCGAGCTGGCCAAGACCGACGGCTACACGACCGTGATCTCGCACCGCTCCGGCGAGACCGAGGACGCGTTCATCGCCGATCTCGCGGTGGCGACCAACGCCGGCCAGATCAAGACCGGGTCGCCAGCCGCACCGACCGCGTCGCGAAGTACAACCAGCTGCTCCGCATCGAGGAGGAGCTGCACGGAGCAGGCCCGGTTCCTGGGGGTTCAGCTCTTCTAGGAATTTGACATCGAAAGGACCCCGCGTGGCGGGAGATCGCCAGAGCGCGCAGCATGCGCCGGCGTACTCTCGCCTTAAAGGGGGCTTGTCCTGTCGCTCCCCCGCGCCTGTCGTCGCAGACCGCTGATCAACCGTCCCCGCCCCTCCGCTGGTTCGAAGTGCGCAACCTCTCGGTGTCCTATCGTGGCAGCGGGAGCACGATCCGCGCGGTGCGGGACATCTCGCTCGACATCGCGCGCAAGGGAGATACTCGCGCTCGTCGGGAGAGACCGGATGCGGCAAGTCGACCCTCGCCCTCGCCCTGGTCGGACTGCTGAATCCGGTGCCGCACCGACAGCAGGGCGAATTCCGGTTGCGCGGCAGCGCTCTTCCCCGGCTCCCGGGGATGAACGGGCCTGGCGCTCTCTGCGCGGCGCCTCGGTCGGGATGGTCTTTCAGGATCCGCGCGGCTCGCTGAATCCAGTCCTCACGGTCGGCGCCCAGCTCGTCGACGCGATGCGCGCGCCCGCCCGGTACCGCGACGCGAGGCCCGCGTCGGCGCTGCCGACCTGCTCAGCGCGGGTCGGTCTGCCCGACCCGGCGTTCTGGATGCGGCGCTACCCCTACGAGCTTTCGGGCGGGATGTGCCAGCGCGTAGGCGATGGCGCTGGCCGTCTGCAACCGACCCGGTGCTCCTGGTCGCCGACGAACCGACCAGCGCTCTCGATCCGACGATCCAGGCTCAGATCCTAGGCTGCTGCAGGAAATGAACTGTTCGACGGCATGGCCGATCCTCCTTATCAGCCACGACCTCGACCTCGTCGCGCAGTACGCCCCCGCATCGCCGTCATGTACCACGGCCGCATCGTGGAAATGGGGCCGACCCGGAGTATCCTCGAGTCTCCCCTGCACCCTTACACGCAGCGGTCTGGTGCGGGCGATACCCGGATTCGCCGGCCCCCGGGGCAGCGTCTGGAAGCCATTCCGGGGACGCCGCCCGGCGCGGCTCGTCGAGCCCCTGGGTGTGCATTCGCGCCGCGCTGCCGCTTGCCGCGGAGGATGCGTGCCGTTCTGGAACCGCGCCTCCGGGCCCGGTCCGCCGGGCACGACGTCGCCTGTTTCCGGCGACGGGGGGAGTGAGATGCTCCCACTGCTTAAGATCGAGGAATCTGTGAAGACTTCTCCGCGGGAGGGCGCGCGATCCGGGCGCTCGACGGGGTGCAGCCTGGAGGTTTCCGCGGGCGAGGCCCTGGGCGATCGTCGGCGAGTCCGGTTGCGGCAAGAGCACGCTGGCGCGGTGCGCCGTGCGCCTGCTCGTTCCGACGTCCGGGAGCGTGAGGTTCGACGGCATCGATCTGGCGGCACTTCGCCCGGAAGCGCTGCGCCGCAAGCGCAGCGAATTCCAGATCATATTCCAGGACCCCTTCGGAGTCACTCGACCCGAGGATGACGGTGCGGCGCACCTGCTGGAGCCCATGGAAGCCCACTCTCGGGGCACGCGCCCGGAACGTGAAGCGAGGTGCCGGCCGCTGCTCGCGAGGTCGGGCTCGAGCCCGGATCTCGCGGCGCGGCTCCCGTGCGACCTCAGCGGGGGCGAGAGGCAGCGTGTCGCAATCGCGCGCGCACTCGCGCTCGCAGCCCCGGCTGGTGATTGCGGACGAACCGGTTTCGGCACTCGACACCTCGGTACAGGCGCAGGTCCTGAACCTGCTCGACGACATCCGGCGAAGCGGCTCGGACTTTCCCTCGTCCTGATCTCACATGACCTCGGCGTGGTCCGCTACGCCTGTTCGAGGGGTCGTCGTCATGTACCTGGGACGCGTCGTCGAGGAGCGCGAGACCGAGGAACTGTTTGTCAACCCGCTGCACCCCTACACCCGGCTGCTCCTGGACAGCATGCCGCTAGGCCCGGGCCGCCCCGCCGGCGTCAGGCGCCGGCTCCACAGTGAGGATGCTTCAGCCCGGACGCCGCCAGCCGGGCGTGCTGCCTTTTCCGCCACGCTGTCCGAGCGAATGCCGCGCTGCGCATCCGCAGTCGCCCGGGCTTCGCCCAGGCGGACACGGGGACAAGGTCGCCTGTTTTCTGTATACCTGAACGCAGTTGGCGTATCAATACGGTAACCGTAGACCAAGGAGGAAGCATGGACGGAACGCTATCGGCATTAAGCCAGGCCACGCCCGCCGGCAGGAGGCCGGCATGAATTTCGGCGCAGCGGCTGGCCGGCATGTATCATGGAACCGCGAGCCACCTTTCCGGACATCGACCGGCGGGGCGGGCTGGCTTTCGGCATCTTCCTACTGATCTGCGCGTTTGCGCTGGCCTCGCATGTACGTTCTCACGTCCCGCATGGACCACGAGACGTACATGCGCAAGGCGCTGCAGATGAATCCGATGACCAAGAACCTCTCCGACGAGCAGATCCAGCAGGTGCTCAACCGGCCGCAGTCGGCCTTTCAGCGGTACTCGCGAGCTTCGTGTTTGCGCCGATCGGCATGCTGGTCTCCTACCTGGTCATGGCGGCGGCGCTCCTCGTTGTTTTCCTGATCATGGGAGCCTGCGGTCACGTTCAAGAAGTCCCTTGCCGTCGACCATCTGGGGGCTCGCCCCGCCCGGGCTGGTCATGACGCGTGCTCGGGATCGTCTTCATGTACGTGAAGGACCCGGACACGCTCTCGAACTTGACCCGAGCAAGAACATCGCCAGCAACCTGGGGCTGCTGGTCTCGGACAGGCGCACCCGGTGCTTGCGAGCCTGCTCGGCTCGATGGACGTGTTCTCGGCCTGGACGATCGCGCTGCTGGCGATCGGGTTTTCGACGATCTCGCACGGGCAAGCTGACGACCGGGAAAGCGGCCGTCGGCGTCATCATCCCGCTGGCTGATCTGGGTGCTGGGCAAAGCAGGATTCGTCGCGCTGTTTTCCTGATTGACCGAGGGCCGCGGCAGCGCGACGCGGCCCGTGGATCTCGCCCCACTCGTGGATTACTCGATGTGCCCCCTGGTGTCAGCTTATCCGGGGCGCCGGGCCGACCCCGCCCCCTTTTTCTTAACGCTTGACGATCTTCGTCTGCGGCGACCTTGCCGTCGAGCAGGCGGATGACCCGGTAGGCGTGCAGCGCGATGTCGAGTTCGTGGGTGACCAGGATGATCGTGTTGCCGCGCCGGTACAGCGCGTCGAACAGGTTCATGATGTCCTTGCTGGTCGCCGAATCGAGGTTGCCCGTGGGCTCGTCGGCCAGAATGATCGACGGATTGTTCACCAGCGCCCGCGCAATCGCGACGCGCTGCCGCTGGCCTCCCGAGAGTTCGTTCGGCTTGTGGTACATGCGCTCGCCCAGTTCCACCGCCTGCAGCGCCTTGATGGCGCGTTCCTTCCGCTCGTGCGCCGGCGTGCCGTTGTAGATCAGCGGCAGTTCGACGTTGTGCAGCGCCGTGGCGCGCGCCAGCAGGTTGAAGGTCTGGAACACGAATCCGATTTCCTTGTTGCGGATGTGCGCCAGCTCGTCGTCGTTCATCTCCGACACGAGACGGCTGTTCAGGAAGTAGTTCCCCTTGGACGGCGTGTCGAGGCAGCCGATCAGGTTCATCATGGTCGACTTGCCCGACCCGGACGGCCCCATGATCGCCACGTACTCCCCCCGGTGGATCTCGAACGAAACCCCGCGCAGGGCGTGGATCTCCTCCGCACCCATCTGGTAGCTCTTCCAGAGGTCTTCCGTCTTGATCAGAATATCCGCCTTGCCGTCGCTGCCATTGCCTCCGGTCATGGTTCCCTCTGCATAAGACTGTGGGCTGCCTAGCTCTTCTTCTCGGGCTGAGCTTTGACGCTGTTGTCGATCTTCACCGCGGCTCCGTCCTTGATCGTCCTGCAGAGTCTGGAAGCTGCCCGAAACGACTTCTTCCCCTTCCTTCAGATTCTCGAGAATCTCGATCTCCGATTCCCCGGTGATGCCGGTCTTGACGGGGCGGAAGCGAGCGACCTTGTCGGCGTTGACGACGAACAGCCCTTCGAGTTCCTTCTTCTTCGGCTGCGTCCTTGGAAGTGTCCGCCTTGGCGACCGAGGAGTCCGGCCTTCTTCTTCTTCAGGTCCGGCTCGGATGTACTTGCCGTCCTTGTCGATCTCGACCTCGCGGATCGTCAGCGCCTGGATGGGGACGACGAGCACGTTCTGCTTCGTGTTGGTGATGATGTCGCCCGTGCACGACATGCCGGGCCGCAGCTTGGCCGAGGGATCCTTCAGGGTGACGATGACCTTGAAGTCCTTGGCTTCCTGCTGGTGGACCCGGTGGTCGAGCCTTGATCGGGCTGTTGCCGATCTCGGTGACCTCGCCCTCGAAGACGATGTCGGGCAGCGCATCGACCTTGACTGGACGCCGCGTCCTTCAGCTTGAGGTTGACGATGTCGGTCTCGTCCACCTTGAGCTCCGCCTGGATCACGCTCAGATCGGCGATCGTCATGAGGGTCGCCTGCGGATTGAACATCATGCCCGGGACGGCGCGCTCACCCTTTTCCACGGCCAGGTTGGTGATCACGCCGGAGAGGGGCGATCGGATGACCGTCTTCTCGAGCTGGTCGTTGGCGCGCACCAGGTTGGCCGAGTAGGACTTGGCCCGGCTCTGGGCGGCGTTCAGCGACGTCTTCATCTGCTGGATCGTGTTCTTCGAGACCTGGATCTGGGTCTCCTGCTGGGAGACGCGGGCCCTGGCGACCTCGAGCTGCGACCTGGGCGGCTCTGGCGTCGTTCTGCGCCATTTCGTACTCTTCGCGCGAAATCAGCCCGTCCTCGTGCAGTTGCTGCTTCCGCTTGAAGCTGCGTCTGGGCGCGCGACGTCGCTGTTCTGCGCCTGCTCGAACTCCGCCCGGGACGAGCGCAGGGCCGCTTCATCGCGCGCCAGGTCCGACTTCGGCGTTCATGAGCTGAAATTCCTGGGCGCGCGCCTCGGACGCGGCCGCCTCGAACTGCGCCTTGGTGGAGTTGGTGTCCGCCTGGGTCTGCAGCGGGTCGATCCGCAACAGGATATCCCCCTTCTTTACGGACGTCCCCCTCGTGGACGGCCAAATCGGTGATGACGCCCGTGATTTCCGCCTGGAGATCGACGAACTCCTTCGCCCGGATCTCCCCGCTGGCGGCGACCTTGGATTTCAGGACATCCTTGCGCTGCGCTTTGGCGGTCTGCACCTGGACTTCGTCTTTGCGGGTCGCGTTGATGCTGAAATATATGATGGCGCCCAGGAGGACGACGCCGCCGCAGGCAATCCAGATCTTCTTCTTCCTGGTCAGGGCCATGATGCATACCTCCGGTTGCAAGGAACGCCAGATACTACGAGCCCCGGACCGGAAAAGTTTCACCAATTTCGACCAAATTGCGGGGCAACGCCAAAGCTGCGGCGACAGAAGCGCCCATATTTTACCGAATCTCGACCGGAATTGGAACCAGCCCATGATAGAATTTCCGGTTTACACAATTGCGTCTGCCGTGAGGGTTCAGTCTCGTCGGATCGGCGCAGGCAAAAATGCGTGTCGCCACTGCCCCAGGCATGAGCGAGCCGCCCACCGTCCCCCCTAACGAAGACCTGCGCCAGCTCGAGCACTTTCTGCCGGTAGGGTTTGCATTGCTTATGCGTTACCTGAGCTGGCCGCAGGCGCTCGCCATGGCGGCCGCGGCCGTGGTCTACGGTGCGTTTTCTGCGCGCCTGTGGCCGGGCACGCGCCGGCAGGCGGAAGCCTTGGGGGCGCCGTCACCCGGCAAGGTCTGGTACGGTATTGCGGTATTCCTTCTGATCCTGCTCTTCCCCCCGTTCATCGTCGTCGCCGCCTGGGCGAATCTCTCGGTCGGCGACTCCGTCTCCAACGTTGTCGGCAGAAACTTCGGCCGGAGAACGCTCCCTTGGAACCGTTCGAAAACCTGGCTGGGGGCGGTCGCGGCCTTTTTCGCCTCCACCCTGGCTGCATTTGTCCTGATCACCTGGACAGGGCTGCCCGGGAAGGCCTTCCGATCCCCGCCGGAGCCGCCCTGTGGTATGCGGCCGCGACGTCCCTGGTCTGCTCGGTCGTGGAAACGCTGCCGCTGCCGATCGACGACAACCTGGCCATCTGCGTGGCCGGTGGGGTATTTCTGTCGTGGCTGACGGAGGCCACCGTCCCGGAGTCCTTTTCCGCCAGGGCGATGGGGGAGGGGGTCCTGCTGGCGGCGGGTCTTGGGGCGGTCGCGCTTGCGCTGCGCGGCGTCTCCCGGGCCGGATTTGCCTCCGGGGCGGTAATCGGCAGCGTGGTCTACTACGCGCTCGGTATCCGGGGATTTGCGCTGCTGGCCGCGTTTTTTATCCTGGGAACCCTGTTCACGAAAATCGGATACCGCCGCAAGGCCGAGATGGGAGCCGCCCAGCCGGATCAGTCCCGGCGTTCCGCCCGGCAAGTCTGGGGTAAGGGTGTGGCCGCATTCCTCGCGGCGGCCGCGTGCATCTTTCTAGAAGACAAGACCATGGCACAACTCGGTTTCGTTGCGGCCCTATCGGCATCGCTTTACGACACGACGGCGACCGAGTTGGGACTGCTGGCGGGCGGGCGGCCGTTCCTGCTGACCACTCTCAGGCGGGTCGCGCCCGGGACCAGGGGAGCGGTGTCGGCTGCGGGGAGTGTGTCTGGCCTGCTGGCGGCCGTCGTCATTGCGGGGTCAGGCTATCGGTTCGGGCTGGTCAGCGCCAAAGGAGCCTTGTGGGCGGCGGCGGCAGCGGCGGTCGCGACCCATGTCGAGAGCTGGATCTCGGCCCGCCGCGCGGGCGCCGCCGCAAGCGGTCCCGTCATGAACGCCTTTCACACGCTCGCGGCGCTCCTGATCGCACTCGGCCTGAAAGCGGGTTTCGGATGATGGGTGCGGGGTGTCGGCCAAAACCCGAAACCTAACCCCCACAACCCGTTTCACCTGGATTGATGCATGAACAAACTGCAGGTTTATTGGGAATTCGCCCGGCCGTTTACGCTGCTGATGCCGGCCGTCGGCATGGCCGCGGGCGGGATCGTCGCATGGGGAGCCGATCCCCGCTTTCAGACCGACTGGGGAAACCCAGGGGCGGGCGTCTGGCTCAGGATCGGGCTGGGGGCGATCATGGCGGCCATCATGAACGCCGGGTCGAACGGCTTGAACCAGATTTACGATCTGGAGATCGACCGCATCAACAAGCCCGCGCGGCCGCTCCCCTCGGGGCGTCTCCGCCTAAGGCAGGCCTGGGGGTTCACCGGGCTGACCCTCTCGGTCGGGCTGGCGCTGGCGTGGCTGGTGAACTGGCAATGCCTGGCGATGGCACTGGCGGCGGCCATTCTGACCGCGTGCTACTCTGTGCCCCCGGCCCGGACGAAACGCTGGGGGCCCCTGGCCAGTCTCACGGTGGCGCTCCCGCGGGGGTTTCTGCTGCCGGTGGCGGGATGGTCCGCGGTCAAGAGCGTGGCCACGGCGGAGCCGTGGCTGCTCTCCTTGCCGCTGGGGCTGTTCATACTGGGAGCGAGCTCGACGAAGGACTTCTCCGACATTCCGGGGGACCGGGCCGGCGGCTGCAATACCCTTCCGGTCCGGTACGGGATCCGGAAAACGGCCCTGATTATCGCCCCGTTTTTCGTGCTGCCGTTCTTTCTCTGGGCGGCAATGGCGCGCTCGGGGCGGCTAAGCGGCTGGGCCCCGGGACTGTATGTCCTGTCGGGGGCGCTCGCGGCGCTCGGCGCTTACATCGATTTCGTGATCCTGCGCCGCCCAGAGGAACTGAGCCGCAGCGAGAACCACATTTCCTGGAAGCTCATCTACATCATGGCCATTCTTGCCTATGCGGGCCTCGCTATCGTCTATGCCGTCCCCCGCCCGACACCCTGAGGCCGTCGAGCACGCCGGCTCGACCTCGCTGACCCGGGCAGGTCGGCGGTCGGCCGGCGCGGGTCGAGTCTCGCTGCGCTACAGGATGACGGACTCGCGGTACTGACCGAAGACCGCCCGGAGGCAGTCGGCGATTTCGCCGACGGTCGCGAGCGCCTCGACGCAGTCGATGACCGGCGGGAGGAGATTTCCCTTCCCTTGCGCGGCGCGGCTGAGCGCCTCGAGCGCGTCGGCCGCCGCGGCGGCATCGCGCCGGGACCGCAGGGCGGCGATTTCACGGCTGCGGCTGGCGGCAACCTCCTCGTCCACCACAAGCAGGTCGATGCGGCTCTTTTCCTCCGTGGTGAACCGGTTCACCCCGACGATCACCGATTCGCCGCTCTCGGACTTGAGCTGAGACTTGTAGGCGGCGTCCTGGATTTCCCGCTGCACATAGCCCTGCTCGATGGCCCGGAGCATGCCGCCGAGCGCATCGATCTTGCGCAGGTATTCATCGGCCTCGGCCTCGATCTCGTCGGTCATCGTCTCGAGGGCATAGGAGCCTCCGAGCGGGTCCGCGGTGTTGGCGACGCCGCTTTCGAAGGCGATGATCTGTTGGGTCCGCAGTGCGATGCGGACGGCCTCGGCGCTCGGCAAGGCCAGCGCTTCGTCGAGCGAGTTGGTGTGCAGCGACTGTGTGCCCCCCAGTACGGCGGCGAGAGCCTGCAGCGCGACCCGCACGATGTTGTTTTCCGGCTGCTGGGCGGTCAGGGTGCTCCCGGCGGTCTGGGTGTGGAAGCGCAAAGCCCACGAGCGCGGGCTGGCGGCGCCGAAGCGTTCCCGCATGATGCGTGCCCAGAGGCGCCGGGCGGCGCGGTACTTGGCGATCTCTTCGAGGAAATTGTTGTGAGCGTTGAAGAAAAACGACAGCTGCCCGGCGAACTCGTCGACCTGCAGGCCGGCGTCGAGCGCGCTCTGGACGTAGGTAATGCCGTCGGCGAGGGTGAAGGCGACTTCCTGGACGGCGGTCGAGCCCGCCTCGCGGATGTGATAGCCGCTGATGGATATCGTGTTCCACGACGGGACGTGCTCGCGGCAGAAGGCGAAGATGTCGGTGGTGATGCGGAGCGACGGCGCGGGGGGAAAGATGTAGGTGCCGCGCGCGATGTATTCTTTGAGAATATCGTTCTGAATGGTGCCCCGCAGCGCGCTCCAGGGGACCCCGCGGCGGCGCGCGACCGACAGCACCATGGCGATCAGGATAGCCGCGGTGCTGTTGATGGTCATCGAGATGGAGACGCGGTCGAGCGGCAGGCCGTCGAGGAGCACCTCCATGTCGTCGAGCGAGGCGATGGAGACCCCGACCTTGCCCACCTCGCCCGAAGCGACGGGGCTGTCGGGGTCGATCCCCATCTGGGTGGGGAGATCGAAGGCGACGCTGAGGCCGGTCTGCCCCTGCTCGAGCAGATAGCGGTAGCGGCGGTTGGACTCGCGGGCGCTGGCGAAGCCGGCGTACTGCCGCATGGTCCACAGCCGTCCCCGGTACATGTTCCGGTAAATCCCCCGGGTGAAGGGGTACGCACCCGGCTCCTCGGGCGGGGTCTCCCGGGGTGGGTACAGCGCTTTCTGCTCCATCTGATCAAATCTCCTATAATGAGTAAGAGGCCCGGATCCCGCTGTCTGCACAGGTTTCAAGGTAAACTGCAGCCACGCATTCTAAGTTCAATCTTGACAGCGATTCGCGAGTTATCTAAGATATTTTTACCGTTATAATTCCGAATCAGCGATTTCTTCCTCACAGCTCGCCGCTAGGAAGGACCGTTTTAGGAGAGGCGCATGCCTGACGCAGAAATCAAACGTCTCATGAAAACCCTGGGAGAGGCCATCAACGAAACCTTGAGCGAGTCCCCCAAGATTAACGAATCGATCCAGAACATCCGGGACTCCGGCTACGAAGTATTCCTGATTATTGAAGCGAAGATCGGCTACAACCGCAAAGGAAAGGGCGACAACGAAACGATTTCGACGCCGGTCAAAGCCGAGGACCCGGTGCGCCTGCGCATCACCAGCGAAGACGCTAAGTTCCTTAAATCGCTCAAGATAGCAGTAGACGCCGAGGTTTAACCAGACTCGGATTTTTTCAATCCACGATAATCCGCACGTTCCGACTCTCCTCCACCGCTCCCACGTGGGTTGCCTGCACCTGATTCCGGGTAAGATCCGCCATCAGGCTCTCGAGTTCCGCCCCGTCGACGGCGATGAGCAGCCCGCCGGAGGTTTGCGGATCGAGCAGCGCGTTCTTGACGGGTTCCCGGACATGCGGCCCGATGGCGGTCGAAGCCTGGATCATGGTCCACGTCGTGCGGGCGGTCCGGGGCAGGAGTCCCTGGCTCGTGAGTTCGAGCGCTTCCGGGAGCACCGGGATCGCGGCGGACCAGAACCGGAGGGCAACGCCGCTCGCCTGCGCCATTTCGAAGCCGTGGCCGAGCAGGCCGTTGCCGGTGATGTCGGTGGCGGCGTGGCACCGGTGGCGGAGCATGGCTGCGGCGGCGTCCCGGTTGAGGGTGGACATGACCCGGATGGCCTCGCGTGCGGCGGCGGGGCTGGTTTTGTTGAACTTGATGCCGCTCGTCAGGATGCCGAGTCCCAGGGGCTTGGTCAGCACGAGCTGATCGCCCGGGCGGGCGCCTGCATTGGTCAGGATGCGGTCGGGGTGGATCGAGCCGGTCACCGAGTAGCCGAACTTGATCTCCAGGTCGGCGACGGTATGGCCGCCCAGGAGGGCGACGCCGGCCTCGCGCAGCTTCTCGAGCCCGCCGGCCATGATGCGGGTGAGGATGCCGAGGTCGACCCCCTGTTCGGGGAAACAGGCGATGGCCAGCGCGGTCATGGGCGTCCCGCCCATGGCGTAGACGTCGCTGAGCGAGTTTGCGGCGGCGATGGCGCCGTAGGCGTACGGGTCGTCGACGACGGGGGTGAAGAAGTCGAGCGTCTGGACGAGGGCGTGCCCGTCGTCGAGGCGGAATACTCCGGCGTCGTCGGCGGTATCGTAGCCGACCAGCACATTGGGATCGGGGTAAACGGGCAATTGACCCAGGACCTGGGCCAGGCTGGTTGCGCTCAGCTTGCTGGCTCAACCGGCACAGGAGACCAGTTCCGTAAGCCTCTTCAGTTCGTCCATGTCTTTTCGCCGCCTGCAGACTGAGACAGCCCGACGGGGGTCTCGGCCGGCTCGGCTTCCCGGGCGGCCGCGGGGTCGGGCTTGGGAGCCCGGCTCTCGGCCATGTTGCACTTCCCTTCAAACAGCGCGCCCGCTTCGATGATGAGGCAGGGCGCGAAGATCTCGCCGTAGACCTTGCCGTCCTTGTGGATCTCGACGCGATCCGATGCGTGGATGATACCGCGAAACTCGCCGTTGATGGAGACCCTGCGCACGTGGACCTCGGCCTCGACGCGACCGCTGCCGCCCACGACGAGGGTGGCTTCCGAGCGGATCCTCCCCTTGACGGCGCCATCGACGCGCAGCCCCTGGCTGAAGGAGATTTCACCGACGACCTCGACCCCCTCGCCGAGGAGGCTGAGGATCCCGTCGGACGTTCCCTGTCTGAATTTCATAGTTCGCTCCGTTGAAAGCATCACTTCGTGAGCATGCTGTAGATACGGACCAAGTCCTCTTCGCTGTAGAAGTAGATCCGGATGTGTCCGGGCGCGTCGGGTTTGCCCCCCTTGCGGATTTCGACCTTGGTGCCCATGAAGGTCCGGAGGCGGTCCTCCGCGGCGGCCTCGTTGGGATCACGGGGGCGCGCGGCTTTCGCCTTGCGCGGCTGGCTTTGGGCCCAGCGTTCGGCGTCGCGCACGGACCACCCCTGCTGGACCATGAGGGCGGCGGCCTTGCTGATGTCGGTGGCGGGCAGGTCGGCGGCCAGGAGGGCGCGGGCGTGACCGGCGGAGAGCTGGCCGGCGGCGACGAGCTCCTTGACCGCCCGGGGGAGTTTCAGGAGCCGCAGGGCGTTGGCGACGGTGCTCCGTTCCTTGCCGAGACGGGCGGCCAGCTCTTCCTGGGTCATGGCGAGCTCTTCGGCCAGCCGCTGGTAGGCCTGCGCCTCCTCGATGGGGTTGAGCTGCTCGCGCTGGATGTTTTCGACCAGGGCGAGCTCGAGCAGCCGCTCGTCGGGGATGCGGCGCACGACGGCCGGTATTTTAAGGAGCCCGGCCCGCTGCGCGGCGGCGACGCGGCGTTCGCCGGCGACGAGTTGAAAGCCGTCCCCCTTGGGGCGGACGAGGACCGGCTGCAGGACGCCGTTTTCCCGGATGGAGGCCGCGAGCCCTTCGAGGCGCGCCTCATCCATCTGCAGGCGCGGTTGTTGCGGGTTAAGGGCGATCCGGTCGATGTCGATGTCCGAGGTCGCGGGTTCGGCCCCTTGGACTTCAGGGATCAGCGCTTCCAGCCCTCTACCCAAGACCCTTTTTTTCATGGTTCAGGATTTCCTTGGCCAACGTGATGTAGCTGTCGGCCCCCTTGGAGCGGATATCATACAACATGATAGGTTTACCGAAACTCGGAGCCTCGGCCAGCCGCACGTTGCGGGGGATCACGGTGTTCAGCAGCTGGTTCGGGAAGAACTTGCGCAGATCGGCCCGGACCTGCGCGCTGAGGTTGGTCCGTTCGTCGAACATCGTCAGGAGAATACCCTGGACGGCGAGCGGGGGGTTGAGGGTGCGGCGCACACGCGCGAGCGTGTCCATCAGGTCGGAGATCCCCTCGAGCGCGAAGTACTCGCACTGGATCGGGATCAGGACCGAGTGGGCCGCGACCAGTCCGTTGAGCGTGAGGATGTTGAGCGAGGGGGGGGTGTCGATCAGGATGAAATCGAAACGGGGGAGGAGCGGCTGGAGCAGCCGTTTCAGGATCAGCTCGCGGCTGGGGAGCTCGATCATCTCGATGGCGGCCCCCGTCAGGCCCCGGTCGGCGGGGACGAGTTTCAGGTTGTCGAGTTCGGTATCGACCAGCAGGCGGTCGAGCGGCTCGTCCCCGATGATCGCGTCGTAGATGCTCTTGCGGGGCGCCCCCTTGGCAAAGCCGAGCCCGCTGGTGCAGTTGGCCTGGGCGTCCGTGTCGACCACGAGCACGCGCATGTCGGCGACCGCCAGGGCGGCCCCGAGGTTAATGGCCGTCGTGGTCTTGCCCACGCCCCCCTTCTGGTTGGTGATGGAGATGACTTTGGCCATGGCGTCGCGCGATCGGCCGGAGAATAGCACAATCGGTCAGAAGCCAGAAGCAGGAAGTCGGAAGCCGAAGTCGGAAGCCGAAGTTTCACGTGAAACACCGGCACGGAGTAACCGCGGTGCGGGTTCGACTGCTTGGCTTCTGGCTGGAGATGGAGCCGGAAGGCCGGAAACCGGGAAGCAGCCAGGACGGGCATCCCCTGTTTCACGTGAAACACTACAAGAAGTAACCGGCGGTCGTAAGTGCCGCGGTCCGGCCCCTCCCTCAAGGCAAAAGGCGCCGCACATGGCCGGTATCGACGTCATTCATTCCGGCTTCCCATTTCCGGCTCCCCACTTCCGGCTTCCGCCTTCCTGGTGAAGATGGAGACGAACCAACCGGCCTTGCCGGGAAACGGCGCGCGGCGCACCAGCCGGGTGTGCCGCAGCCACCCCTCCGGGTCCTCGACCGGGAGTTCCCGGGCGTGAAACAGCCAGAATTCCCCATGCGGCGCCGCGCGTTCGAGCAAGCCCGCCACGTCCGCCCGAGCGAGCCGCACCCCCTTCCAGGAGATGCGGTCCCACCCCCGCGCCGCCGCATCGATGCGCAGGTACTCGGCAAGCGTCCGGTCGCACACCCGCACCGCGGTGAGCCCGAGTGCGCCCGCCACCACCTCGAGGAAGACAGCGCGCCGGGTGCGCGCCTCCACCAGGTCAAAGCGCACGCCCGGCTGCAGCGCCGCCATCGGCACGGCCGGAAAACCCGCCCCGCTGCCGACGTCGAGGTGGAGCGCGGGGGTCCCCCGGGCCAGTCCCGCGGCCCACACCGCCTCCTCAAAGAGCGGGCCGAGCGCCTGCCAGTCCGTCCCGGCCGTCAGGTTGATCCGGCCATTCCACTTCTCCAGCAGCCGCAGGTAGGTCCGCAGCCGCTCCCCCGAGGCCGCGTCCACCCGGGCACGCGCAATCAGCCGGTCCAGCCCCGATGCCGCATCCACGCGCTGCTCCGTCAGTCCCGACCGCGTCGGCGCATCTCGATCTGCACGTTGATGATCGAGACGGCGGCCGGGGTCACCCCGGGGATCCGCCCCGCCATCCCAAGATCTCGCGGCCGCACCCGCGCCAGCTTCTCCCGCATCTCGCGGCTGAGCCCCTCGATTTTCCCGTAGTCCAGATCTTCCGGGATCCGCCGCGCGCCGAGCCGCCCCAGCTTATCGGCGTCCCGCCGCTGCTGCGCGATGTAGCCGCCGTAACGCACCTCGATCTCCACCGCCCGGCGGGCTGCCCCGCAAAGTACAACCGCATGCCTGCGCAGCACCGGCTCGAAATCGTCGAGCGCCACCCCCGGGCGCCGCAGCAGCTGCTCGAGCGTCGTTCCTTTCGCCCCGGCGTCGATTTTCGCCGCCAGCGCCGCGCAGGGGACTTCGGCCGGGTCGTAGCGGTGGCCGCGCAGGAAATGAAGCGCCGCCTCGACCCGCGCATACTTCTCGGCGAACCCCCGGAAGTGCGCCTCGGGCACCAGCCCGAGCGCGTGCCCCGTCGGGGTCAGCCGCCGGTCGGCGTTGTCGATCCGCAGCAACAGCCGCACCTCGGAACGCGACGTGAACATCCGGTAGGGCTCGTCCACCCCGCGCGTCACGAGGTCGTCCATCAGGGTCCCGATGTAACTCCCCTCGCGCGGCAAAATGATCGCCTCCTCCCCCCCGGCTTTGCGCGCCGCGTTGATGCCCGCCACCATCCCCTGCGCCGCCGCCTCCTCGTATCCGGTCGTCCCGTTGATCTGGCCCGCGTGGAAGAGCCCCGCCACCCGCTTGGTCTCCAGCGACGGCATCAGCTCCGTGGGGTCGATGAAGTCGTACTCGATCGCGTATCCCGGCCGGATCATCTTCGCCCTCTCCAATCCGGGCAGCGCCTCGAGCATCTCCTGCTGCACCTCCGCCGGCATGCTGGTCGAAAGTCCGTTCAGATACACCTCGTGCGTGTCCAACCCCTCCGGCTCCAGAAAAACCTGGTGGCGCTCCTTGTCGGCAAACTTCACCACCTTGTCTTCGATACTCGGACAATACCTCGGCCCAATCCCGGTGATCGCGCCGCCATACAAGGGGGAACGACTCAGGTTGCGCCGGAGCACGTCGTGCAGCTTGTCTCCCGTATATCCTACAAAACACGACACTTGAGGCAATACTGGCGCCTCGCTCCGGAACGAGAAGAAGGTCGGCTCGGGATCCCCGGCCTGCTCCTCGAAACGGCTGTAGTCGATCGTCCTCCCATCGATCCGCGGCGGCGTCCCCGTCTTCAGCCGGCCCACCCGGAAGCCAGCCCGCCGCAGAAACTCCCCCAGCAGAATCGACGGTGACTCGCCGTTGCGCCCGGCGGGATAGCACCGGTCTCCGACATGCACGAGCCCGTTCAGAAAAGTGCCTGTCGTGATGACGACCGACTGCGCCCCGATCAGCCTGCCGTCGAGCACCTCGACCCCCGTCACGCCCCCGCCCTCCACGACCAGCCCGACCACCTCCGATTGGCGCAGCCGGAGGTTGGCCTGCGACTCGAGATATTTGCGCATCTCACTGCGATACCTAGACTTATCAGATTGACACCGGGGAGCTTGGACGGCGGGGCCGCGGCTGCGATTCAGCAGCCGGAACTGAATTCCCGTCCGGTCGGCGACCTCCCCCATCACGCCCCCGAGGGCGTCAATTTCCCGGACGAGGTGCCCTTTGGCGATCCCGCCAACGGCCGGGTTGCACGACATCTGCGCCACGAGATCTAGGTTGAGGGTGAACAGGGCTGTGTCTGCCCCCATGCGCGCCGCCGCCACGGCCGCCTCGCACCCGGCGTGACCCGCACCGACGACTACGACGTCGAAGGACTCATGAAAACGGCTGCTCCCCATATCGAATCTATTTCCCGACGCAGAACCGCGAGAATATCTCCCCGAGCAGGTCGTCCGCGGTCGTCTCGCCGGTGATGGCGCCGAGTTCCTTCAGGGCACAGTGCAGGTCGACCAGGACAAACTCTTCGGAAAGAGCCGCGCGCAGAGCCTCCTGCGCGCGCGTCACCCCGTCCAGCACAGCCTCCAGGCAGCGGCAATGCCGGAGATTTGTGACCAGCAGCCCTTCCTGCGCCGGCCCGCCGTCGCCGAAGAGGCGCCGCAGTATCGTCTCCCGCAATACTTCGATTCCGGCGCCGCTCAACGCCGAAACCGTGACCCAGGGGTGCGGGTGCGCGAACCGGAGCTTCTCGGGATCCGGCCACACGCACGGCAGATCGGCCTTGTTGAATACCACGATGCACGGCAGCCCCGAAAGGTGCACCCGCAACCGCTCGTCTTCCCCGGCCGCCGCCGCGCTGGCGTCCACGACGTGCAGGATGGCATCCGCGTCGGACATCGCCTGGTAACTCCGATCCACCCCGAGCCGCTCGATCCTGTCGTCGGAATCCCGTACGCCCGCCGTGTCGAGCAGCCGGACAGGGATCCCCTGCAGGCTTATGTCGTCCGACACGAGGTCCCGCGTCGTGCCCGGGACGTCGGTCACGATCGACCGGTCCCGCGACAGCAGTCGATTGAACACGCTGCTTTTTCCGACGTTCGGGCGCCCGGCCACGGCCAGGCGGAAACCGTCGCGCACGATCCGGCCGCGCCGGAACGACTCGATCCAGCCCGACGTCCGCACGCGTACTTCCTCGAGCCCTGCCGCCAGGGTCTCGCGGGCATCGGTGACGAGATCCTCCTCGACAAACTCCACGGCGGATTCGAGTTGAACGATAATGTCGACCAGGAGGGCCTTCAGCGGATCCAGGGCTTTCGAGAGCTCCCCGTTGCGCTGCCGCGACGCGACCCGCGCCTGGTAGAGTGTCGTCGCGTCGACGATGTCCCGCACCGCCTCAGCCTGCGTCAGGTCCAGCCGCCCGTGCAGGAACGCCCGCATCGTGAACTCCCCGGGCGCAGCCAGGCGCGCGCCGCAGCCGCACAGCACGTCCAGCACGGCGGCGACCAGCACCGGGCTGCCGTGCAGCGAGATCTCGGCGATATCCTCGCCCGTGTAGGAGTGGGGCGCCGGAAAACGCGTGGCGAGCACCTGGTCCAGAGGTTCGCCCGAATTCGGGTCGACCATGCGGCCGAGCACGGCCGTGCGGGGCGTCCCCACTCCGCTCCCGTGCTCGGGAGCGAATACCCGCTCGAGGAAGGCAAAGCAACGGTCGCCGCTCAGGCGCACCACCGCGATGCCCGCGCGTCCGGGCGCCGTCGAAAGGGCGCAGATCGTGTCGTTCAGGTCGTGCATTTCACGCGGGTCGGGGCTGCAGGCGGCGGACGCGGGCCGGCGGCGCGGGACCGGAAACCCGGAGTCCGCGACGCTGTTTCCTGGGGTGCTCCCCCTCCGGGCTCCCGGACCCGGCGCTCCTATCCGGGGAAGATGGTGATGCTCCGGTTGTCGCCCTCCCCCTCGCTCTCGGAACGAACCCCGGGGACGGAGGCGAGCGCCAGGTGGACGATGCGGCGCTCCCGCGGGGTCATCGGCTGCAAGGTGAGCGGTTTCTTCTGCGCCATGACCTTCTGGGAGGCCATCTGCGCCAACAGGACGAGCTCGGCCTCGCGGTGCTGACGGTAGCTGTCGGAATCGAGCAGGATCGAGGCGATCCGCGCCCCCTTGCCGGTCCGGAACATGCGGCCGACCAGGTATTCCATGCAGTTGAGCACCTGCGCGTTGCCGGAAAGGAGAATCGGCCTGTCGGGGCCGGAAAAATTGACCCGGATTATGCCGTCCTCCTCGGAGGCTGCGGCGTCGAGTTCGAGCCGCATCGCATCCACGAGCCGGCCGCAGGCCGCTTCCACATCCTGAACGGTCGCCTCGGGGCCGCGCCGCTCAGGCTCGGGATTTGTGAGGGGCCTGTCTGTCACCTACCCACCTCTCCGCCATTTTCTGGAATGCGATCTGGAAGATATTACTGCACAGGAAATACAGGTTCAAGCCGCTGGAAATATTGAAGAACATGACGGTAAAGACCACCGGCATGAACATCATCATCTTGGCCTGCGTCGGGTCGGTGCCGGGGGTCATGGGCGTCATTTTCTGCGAAATCAGCATCGTGACCCCCATGACGACCGGGAGGACATAGTAGGGGTCCTTGACCGCAAGGTCCTGAATCCAGAGCATGAACGGGGCGTGCCGCAGCTCGATGGACGCGGCCAGGAGCTGATAGAAGGCAAACAGGAGCGGCATCTGCAGCAGGAGCGGGACGCAGCCGCCCAGCGGGTTCACGTTGTGCTGCTTGTAGAGCGCCATCATCTCCGTGTTCATTTCGGCGCGCTTCGGGTCGGTCTTTTTGTACTTCTTGTACCGTTCCTGGATCTCCTTGATCTTGGGCTGGATCACCTGCATCCGCTTCATCGATGCCATCTGCTTGAGGCGGAAAGGGAACAGCAGCAGCGTCAGCAAAAGCGTAAGGATAATAATGGCGACGCCCCAGTTGTGCACGTACTGCTCTATCCACTTCAGCGCAAACAGCAGCGGGCGCACCAGGAACGAGAACATGCCGTAATCGATGACCCCGGACAGATCGACGCCCGGCACTTTTTCGAGGAACGACTGCTCCTTGGGGCCGACGTACAACCGGAAATCCGCCTTGCCGTTCTCGGGGACGGTCACCCGCACCAGCTGCCGCGTGAACTCCTTTCCGTCCAGGCCGACCGCCTGCATCGGCCGCTTCTGCACCTCGAAAAGCTGAATCGGCTGCGCGGGGATCGCGAGCATGGCGAAGTACTGCATCTCCAGCCCGGCCCACCGCACATCCCCGGCGACCGGCTTGATTTGATTCTCGTCCTTGGGCGGCGCTTCGCGGCTCACCTTCCCGGCGAGGCTGTAGACGGCGGAGAGTTGAATCGAAGGGTTGAGGAGATGTTCGTGCTCGGGCCCGATATCCTGCCCGACGATGAGCCGTCCCGGGAGCGGGCGCCCCCCCTTTTCGGTGAGCAGGGAGAGCTGAACGATGTAGTTCTCCCTCAGGAAGTGGAACGTCTTCTCGACGGTGAGGTCTCCGCGGCGCAGCCGCATCGTCACCGTCGCGGGCGGCGTGAGGGCGCCGGGGCCGCCGCCCCCTTCGATCTCGACCGCATAGTTTTCGCGCGCGGCAGTGGCCGAGGCGGCGGCGTCTTCAAAAACGATCGTACCGGGGAAGCGCGCTTCGGCGCCGGTTCCTCCCGCCACCATCTCGAACGGTTCGCCACGCGCCGCCTTGTACTGCTTCAGCTGCCAGCTCGTGACCACGGCCCCGCGGTTGTCCACCACGGCCCGGTACAGGTCGGATTCCACGGTCACGGCCTGCGGGGCGGCAGTCGTGTCCCCCGCACCCGCCGGAGCGGCCTGCGGAGGCTGCTCGGCGTTCGCCGGGGCGGCCTCTGACCCAGCGGGGGGGGCCGGGGCGGGCGCCGCGGGGGCTTGACTGGCCGGCGCAGGCCGGCGCGGGCCCGCATTCCCCGTCCGTCGCTCCTCGACGTACCGGAACGCAAGCAGGACCAGGATCGACAGTGCGATGGCGGCCAGAGCTCTTTTTTCCATGGGTCAATCCAGGGACACTAGGGAACCGGGTCGTACCCTCCGGCGCAAAACGGGTGACACCGCGCGAGGCGCCGGATCCCCAGCCAGAGTCCCTTGAGGACTCCTTTCCTTTCTATGGCCTGATGCATATAAACCGAGCACGTCGGCTCGAAGCGGCATGCCTGGGGCATCAGGGGGGACAGGTACCGCTTATAGCCCCGGAGGACCAGAAGGATCATTGCCTTCATTGCCGCCTCCAGCGCCCGGCGGGGACGGGTGGTCCCCGCGCCCGCAGATCCTCTGAGCCGCAGACGTAAACTCTTCCTGGAGTTCAAAATGGCGTGCCGCAGCACAGCTGCGCTTGGCGTTCACCACGAAGTCGAAGTGGCCAGGAATGTCGGCGAAGGACTTGCGAAAAATCTCACGGAAAAGCCGCTTGACGCGGTTGCGCACCACGGCACCCCCGACTTTCCGCGAGACCGTTATTCCGAGGCGATGATGACCCAGGCTGTTTTCGCAGCCGAAGAGCACGAACCTTTCAGAATGGAGTTTCACGCCCGCGTCGTACACCGCCCGGTAGTGCGCCCCGTGCACGATGCGGTGCCGCCGGGGAAACCCCTCGTTGGCCGTACTAGCCACTCACCGTAAGCCTCTTGCGCCCTTTGGCCCGGCGTCTCTTCAATACGAGCCGGCCGCCTTTGGTCGCCATTCTGGACTTGAAGCCGTGGGTTTTCTTTCTTTTGCTGTTGTTGGGCTGGAACGTCCTCTTTGCCACGCACGTCTCCGGCTGAAAATGTGAAAACCAGTATGATAGGAACTGGGGGCCGGAAATGCAATGATTAAAAGCCCCCCCGGGGGGGGTCAGTCCTGGTTGAAGACACGCCCGAAGATGGCGTTCACGTTGCGCAGCTGCAGCTCCGGGTTTACGGCGGCGCGGATCTCCTCCATCGTCAGCACGCGCGCGATATCGGCGTCCTCCTGCACCGCCTGTACGAAGTCCCTGTTCTCGTTCCAGACCTTCATCGAGCAGCGCTGCACCCAGGCATAGGCGTCCTCGCGCAGCACCCCTTTGCGCGTCAGATCAAGCAGCAACTGCCCGGAGTAGGCCAGCCCACGCGTCAGTTCCATGTTGCGCAGCATCCTCTCCGGGTAAACCAGCAGACCGGAGACGATGAAGGTCATGGCGCGGAGCATGTAGCAGAGCACCCCGGTCGAGTCGGGCAGGATCACGCGCTCGACCGACGAGTGCGAGATGTCGCGCTCGTGCCAGAGCGCGCAGTCTTCCAGCGCGGTCGTGGCGTAGCCGCGCAGCAGCCGCGACAGGCCGCAGACCTGCTCGCACTTGACGGGATTGCGTTTGTGCGGCATCGCCGAGGAGCCTTTCTGGCCGGCGGCAAACGGCTCCTCGACCTCCCGCACCTCCGTCCGCTGCAGGTGGCGGATTTCGGTGGCGAATTTGTCGAGCGACGCCCCGACGACGGCCAGCGTGGCGACGTATTCCGCGTGCCGGTCGCGCTGCAGGGTCTGAGTCGAAATCCGCGCCGCCCTCAGACCGAGCCGCTCGCACACCTGCGCCTCGACATCCGGGTCGAGGTGGCCGAACGTCCCCACGGCCCCGGACAGCTTGCCGACCCGCATCCGCTCTGCCGCCCGCGTCATGCGCTCCCGGTTCCGGCGCATTTCGTCGTACCACACGGCGAGCTTCAGCCCGAACGTGGTGACCTCCGCGTGCACGCCGTGCGTGCGCCCCATCGTCAGGGTGCGGCGGTGCTCCTGCGCCCTCCGGCCAATCGCCTCCATGAGGCGGTCGATTTCGACGAGGAGAATGCCGTTGACCTCCCGGAGTTGCAGGGCCTGCGCGGTATCGACCACGTCCGTCGACGTCAGCCCCCAGTGGATGTACCTCGAGTCGGGCCCGACGAATTCGGCGACACTGGTCGTGAAGGCGATCAGGTCGTGGTGCGTGACCTTCTCGATCTGCTGGATGCGTTCGAGGGAGAAATTCGCCGTCCTCTCGATGTGCGCGAACGACTCGGCCGGGATCCAACCCTTCTCGGCGAGGACCCTGCAGGTTTCGACTTCAACCCGGAGCCACGCGCGGAACTTGCTCTCTTCCGACCATATCTCGGCCACGTCTGCAGGAAAATAGCGGTCGATCATCGGGCAACCCCGTCGCAATGATGGATAACAACGAAATCCTTAGGACCACGGTTTTTTGCGTCGGTCAAAGGGGGACCGATGGCAACGGTCACGGCGCCTGTCCGGTTCTGTCCCGCGTCAGCCCCATGCCCCGACGGATGTGTGTCCGGCCCAGTTGGACTTGCACTGTCCTCAAACAGTTGGGGCCCGGAACGGGTTCGAGTATCATCAGGGCCCAGACCTACCAAGGATTCGGGCCACCGAAGGGTTACCGTCGACCCCTCGACTCCTTTCAATACCAGTGCGTCGCGCCGATTCGGTCCGCGTCGGCCAGTTCCAGGCGCGTCTGCGGCGTGAAGAGCCCGCAGCGGGCCTGCAGGGCTTTCCGGGCCGACAGGAGCGCCAGATCCGGCAGATTGTTCTTCTTGCTCAAGTGGGCCAGGATGACGTCGCGCGCCTTCCCGTCGAAACCGTCGGACAGGAACTGCGCGACGGAGTCGTTGGACAGGTGGCCGCGCCGGCTCATCACTCTCTGCTTCAGGGCCCAGGGATAGGGCCCCACCTTCAGCATATTCACGTCGTGATTCGACTCGAGAACGATGGCATCGCACCCTTTCAAGCGTTCGATCACCAGCTGGGTGAGGTAGCCGAGATCCAGCACGATCGCCAGCTTGACTGCCGTCCTTCTCGATGTGGAAAGCGACCGGATCGGCCGCGTCGTGCGGCACCGCGAACGGGGTGAACCCGATGCCGCAGATCTCGAAACCGACGCCCGCCTCGATGCGCCGCACCTTGTGCGGGTCGAGTTTCATCTCCGCGGCGGCCAGCGTACGCCTCGGTCACGAAAACCGGGATTTCGAGATCCTGCGCAAACGGCGACACGCCGCGACTGTGGTCCCCGTGCTCGTGGGAGACCACGATGGCGGCAACCTGCTCCGGTTCGACGCCGCACTCGCGCAGCCGCCGCGCCGTCTCGCGGCCGCTCAGCCCGACATCGAGCAGGACATGGGTCTCGCCGTCGCTGACGAGCGTCGCGTTCCCCGAACTACCGCTTCCCAGCAACGTGAACCCGAGTCCCATCGGCTTCAGACTTTCAGCGCTACCGACTCGAGTTCCTGGCTGTTCTCGCTGCCCAGCGCGGTCAGGGTCAGGTACGACGAGTCGAACATTTCGTTGGCCAGCCTGCGAACATCCTTCGCACGGACGGCTTCGAAACCGTCGAAGACCTCCTGCATGGTGTGGAATTTCCCGAAGTACAGCTGCTCGCTGGGCCAGGTGGGTCATCCGGCTGCTCGAGCTCTCGAGGCTCAGCACGACGGCCCCCTTTATGCTCTCCTTGGCGCGTTTCAGCTCGTCGTGCGAGACGAGCTTCTGGCGCAGGTCGCGCATCTCCTTCGATGGTGAGATCGACGACCGCGTGCGCCGCCCCCGGCGCCATGCCCGCATAGACCAGCAGCGTGCCGGCATCGCGGTATAGGTTCAGGCTCGAGTAGATAGAGTAGACGAGCCCGCGCTTCTCGCGGATCTTCTGAAACAGGCGCGAACTCATGCCGCCGCCCAGCACGCCGCACAGCACGTGGGCGGCGTAGCGATCCTGCGAAACGATCGACAGGGGAGGGCGTCCCAAGGCAGAGGTGCGTCTGCTCGAGATTGGGCTTGCGGCGCAGCACGCGCGTCGGCCCCGCCCGAGGGCGGCGGGCCCGGGATTGGCCGGCACGCCCGGCGGCAGATCCGAGAAGTACCGCCGCGCCATGCGCACACCTCGCCGTGGCGATGTTTCCGGCACCGAGACGATCGTGTTGATGGCGTTGTAGTTCTTCCTGAAGTAGCGTGTGACCTGCGCGCGGGTGATGGCGGCCACCGACTCCTTGGTGCCCGATACGGCGCGGCCCAGCGGGTGCGCCTTCCAGAAGTTCTCCATGAAGAGGTCCTGGATAAGTTCCTGGGGCGAGTCCTCGACCATGTTGATCTCTTCGAAGATCACGTTGCGCTCGCGCCTCATCTCGTGCGCCGGGAAGGTCGGGTTCAGCACGATATCCGACAGGAGCTCGAAAGCGAGCGGGAGGTGCCGGTCGAGGACCTTGGCGTAGAAACCGACGTACTCCTTGTCGGTGAATGCGTTGAGCTGGCCGCCGACGGAGTCGATCGCCTCCGCGATCTCCACGGCCGAGCGCGTCATCGTGCCTTTGAAGAGCAGGTGCTCGATGAAGTGGGAAATGCCCGAGGCGTCGGGGGCTTCGAAGCGGGATCCGCCCTTGATCCAGACGCCGATCGACACCGAGCGGAGATGCGGCATGGCCTCGGTGGCCACCACAAGGCCGTTCTTCATCTCGTATTTCTGGACGTCCATCCGGGCCCCAGAGCGTCGTGGTCGAATTCAGTGGTATTACTACCACAGGCCGCGGTGACCCGCAACCTGCGCGCAGCGCGGCGAAATGATATGCTGTGGAACGTGGGCGCCGGTGCGCCTTTTCGACATGATGCCTGACCCCAAAACCAACCTGGTCGGTGCGACCCTGGACGAGATCGCGGCCGTCGCGGCGGGACTTGGACGAACCGGCATACCGCGCCCGTCAGATTTACGCCGGCATGTACCGCCGGCGGCTGGTCTCGTGGGATGCCTTCACCGAGCTCGGGGAAAGCCCTGCGTCAGAAACTGGCAGGAGCGTACTCGTATCGCCTATCCCCCGGTCGAACGCGTGTTCGTTTCGGCCGACGGGACGCGCCGTTACCTGTTCGACGTCTCCCCAGGACAGAAGATCGAGTCGGTTTTCATCCCCGAAGAGCGACGCGACACCTTCTGCATCTCGACCCAGGTCGGGCTGCGCAGTCGAGTGCCTGTTCTGCGTCACCGGGAAGCTGCCGATGCGCCGCAACCTGTCGGCGGGCGAAATCGTCGGCCAGGTGCTGGCGCTGCAGACCGACCGCGGCACCCTTCCCAAGCGCCTGAACGTGGTGATCATGGGGATGGGCGAGCCGCTGCACAACTACGACAACGTGATGCGCGCCATCACGCTGATGGTCGACAACGGAGGGCATGGCCCTGTCGCCGCGCCGCATCACCCTGTCGACCTCCGGAGTCGTCCCCGGGCTGCAGCGCCTGGCGACCGAACCGGTAATCCCGAATCTCGCCGATTTCGCTGAACGCCACCACCGACGAGGTCCGGGACGTCCTGATCCCGATCAACCGCAAGTGGAACATCGCGACGCTCCTGCAGGCGTGCCGCGACTTCCCGCTCGAGCGCCGGCGCCGCATCACGTTCGAATACGTCCTGATCGGCGGGGTGAACGACAGCGACGCAGATGCGCTCCGGCTCGTGCGGCTGCTGCGCGGGCATGAAGCAGAAGGTGAACCTGATCCCGCTGAACGCCGACCCGTGGGTCCCGCTGAAGACGCCGGCCGAGGAGCGCATCCTCGCGTTTCAGAAAATCCTGCTCGACCACCACGTCACCGCCTACATCCGCCGGCCCGCGCGGGGACGACGTCTCGGCGGCCTGCGGCATGCTGGCCGGCCGCGAGCAGCCGCAGGGCGATGCGAGCATCCTCCGCCCAACCTCCCGCTGCACCGTCCGGTCCTGACAAGACCGTGCGGCGGCGCGATGCGCGGCGCCGAGGACGCCGCACTCCACAAACGCCGCACAGATCCCGGTGCTTGCGAGGTGCGACGCTGCGATGAAATCCCTTTGTGCCTGGCGATGACCGCCATCAGGCGGCCGGAGCGGGGACCCTCGCCGCGGTAGGAAAAGAACTCGGCGGCGTTGCACTTCGTGCACAGGCCCGGCGTCGAAGATGTGGCTGCCCGGACGCCCGGCCTCGGCGAGCTGCAGCCGGAGCGCGCGCGGCAGGTCGAGAAGCGCGCGGGACGGGTTCGCAGGGTTCGGCCTTTGCAGCGGCATCCCGGGATACTGTTCCTCGAATCGGGCCGACACCTCAGGGCCCACTTCGAAACAGCAGCCGCGGATGCCCGGGCCGATGGCGGCCAGTAGTTCCTGCGGCCTGGCCCCGAAGCGCGACCGGAGCGCCGCGACCGTCTCGCGCCGCGATCCGCTGGACGGAGCCACGCCAGCCCGCGTGCACCGCGGCGATGCCGCCCGCCGGCGCGATCGGCGATGAGGACCGGAAAGCAATCCGCCACCTGCACTCCCAGGGCCACCCCGCGCAGCCTGTGTCGCGAGGGCGTCCGCACGGGGCCGGTCGTTCCCTTGGTTCGGTTTTTCCTCTATGCATATGGACCCGATCCGAATGGATTTGGGACAGGGTGGCGAGCGGCATCGACTCGAGGTTCAGGGACGACATAAGGCGGCGCCGGTTTTCGTCGACCGCGGCAATCGAATCCCAGTCGACGTAGCTGAGGTTGAGCGAATTCGCCGGGAGGGCGCTGACGCCGCCGGAGCGCGTGGAAAAACAGTGGCGCACCCCGGTCACGCTTTCCAGGGTGCGGCACACGTAGAAGGGGATGCCGTCCGACTTCCCGACGGATGAACCCGTTGTCGCTCATGCTGAAATAGTGGGTGCGCCCATGCCCGAAATGTCAATGCGCCGGAGCCGGAGATGATCGTCGGAATGGGGATAGACGTCGTCGAGATCCGCAGGATCCGATCGGTCCTCGACCGGCAGGGAGCCGCTTTCTGCGCCGCGTCTTCACGGCGCGCGAGCAGGAGTACTGCCGGGCCCACCGCGATCCGGCCCCGCACTACGCGGCCCGCTTTGCGGCCAAGGAGGCGATGTTCAAGGCGCTGGGCACCGGGTGGGCCAAGGGCGTCACGTGGCTGCGACGTCGAGGTGGAACGGAACGACGCGGGGGCGCCGCGGTTGCGCCTGCAGGGCGAGGCGCAGCGCGTGGCCGGTTCCCTCCAGGTCCGCAGGGCCCACCTCAGCGTCTCGCACGGCGACGATTCGGCAGTCGCGGTCGTGATCCTGGAATCGTGAGCTTTGCGGAACGCGGCGCCTCTCCCGGGATTGCGTCGGGCGGGCATCGAGCCGCTGCGCTAGCCGCGCGCCGCAGCCATTCACTTCGAAGGAGCACGAGGTCAGACGAGCGAAGCCCAGGTGCCGTTGCGGCGCACCTCGTCGATCCGACCCTGGACCAGGCGGTTGGGGCCGCCGATCGTGCGCTGCGACGCGCGCGTGGATGTAGTTGTCGGTCAGGACCACGGACTCGCCCAGTTCCTCTTCGCGCGCGAGAGTGAGCGCGGGCAGCACCTGGCCGGCGAAGGCGCGCCGGAACGCGAGGTTCTTCTCGACGGAGAGTGCCCGGAGAATCCGGGCGCGCTCCTGCACGATCCGGGCCGGCACCTGGTCGACGAGGTTGAACGCGTCGGTCCCCGCGCGCGCCGAGAAGGGGAAGACGTGCAGATACGTCAGCGGCGATTCGCGGACAAGCGCGCAAGTCGAGCAAAGTCCTCCTCGGTCTCACCGGGGAATCCGACGAGCACGTCGGTTCCCAGCGCAGCCGGCGGGATGCGGTCGTGGAGGTGCTCGAGCAGGTCGCGGAAACGGGCGGCCGTGTAGGGCCGGCGCATGCGACGCAGCACGCGGTCGCTGCCGCTCTGCAGCGGGATGTGGAAGTGCCGCGCGATCACCGGATGCTCCGACGGCGAGCCGCACGATCTCCCGGTCGAAGCGCATCGGCTCGACGCTGCTGAGCCGCAGCCGGCCCAGCCCCGGCACCTCGACGATGCGCCGCAGCAGATCCAGCAGCTTCACCGGGCTCGCTCAGTTTCCTGCCGTAGGTGCCCAGGTGCACTCCGGTCAGGACGATCTCCTGGTAATCCGCTCTCGACCAGGGCCCGGACCTCCGCGACGACGCCGTCCGGGATGCGCGCTGCGTCCCGGACCGCGCACGGAGGGGACGATGCAATAGGAGCAGCGGGCGTCGCACCCATCCTGCAGTTTCACGAAAGGGCGCGTCTTACCCCCGGTCGAGGACATTCTGGGGATGAGGAAATCGCGTGCAGCGTCGAACGCACGATGCATCACTTTGTCCGGGATCGTCCCGTCCGACACGATCTCCGCCAGCCGGTCACGGTCGGCGTTGCCGATGACGAGATCGACGCCGGGAATAGCAGCGAGGGTCTCCGGATCGCGCTCGGCGTAGCAGCCGGTCACGACGAGCCGCGCCTCCGGGTTCTCGCGGTGCAGCTTGCGCAGGGCCTGGCGCACCTGCTGGTCCGTCCGGTGGGTGACGGTGCAGGTATTGACCACGAGCAGGTCCGCATCGGTGGGTGTGCGTGTTTCCTGCGAGCGACTTCGCCGCAGAGCGAGTGGCGGAAACCCGCGCTGTCGGCCTGATTGCAGCGGCACCCGAAAGTCTGGACGAAAAACCTTGGCCCTACCGTTCATGCATCACTCAACGAAACGGGGCCCGGGCCATGACCCATCGCCCGCGGCATCACGACTCTCGTTTCTTCTTTAGCTCGCGGTCGCGTTCCTCGACGCGTTCGGCGAGCTGTTTCTTGTAGTCCTTGAGCTTCTGCGCGAGGGTCGGCGTCGCTTCGGGCCAGGATCTGAACGGCCAGGACGGCGGCGTTGGTGGCGCCGGCTTTGCCGATCCCCATGGTCGCGACGGGACGCCGGCCGGCATCATGGACGTGGAAAGGAGCGCGTCAAGACCCTGCAGGGGCGACGAATCGACGGGTACGCCGATGACGGGCAGGATCGTGTGCGCGGCCAGCACACCGGCCAGGTGAGCCGCCGCGCCCGCGCAGGCGATGATCACCTGGACCCCGCGTTCTTCCAGCGTCGCCGCGTAGCGGTAGGTTCGCTCAGGGGACCGGTGGGCGCTCGTCACGGTGACTTCGTGCTGCACCTCGAAGTCCTTCAAGGTCTGCAGCATGTCCTGGATGACGGGAAGATCGGATTCGCTCCCGAGCACGACGGCCACTTTGGGTTTGAGCACGCGGTTATCCTCTCACGTTCCCCGCAACGTGGAAAGCGGGGCATGAAACCTCAAGCATGGGTCCCGCCCTGGCGGGCTGCCCTGGCGCCGATGTCGCGGCGGTACTGCATGCCGTCGAACTGTATCTTGTTCACCGCCTCGTAGGCCGCGACGATCGCCTACGGAAATCTCGGGGTCGACCGCGGTCACGCCGAGCACGCGGCCGCCGTCGGTGACAGCATCCGGTCCCCGTCGCGGCGCGTTCCTGCGTGGAACACCGTGACGCGCGGATCCTCTTCGGCCATCGCCAGTCCCGAGATCACCTTCCCCTTGGCGTAGGAACCCGGGTAGCCGCCGGATGCGAGCACAACGCAGACCGCCGCGTCGCTCTTCCATTTTGCGGGGTAGCCCTCGAGCGTGCCGCCGCACACGGCCTGGCACAGTAGCGCGAAATCGCTCTCCAGCCGCGGCAGGATCGACCTGTCCCTCGGGATCGCCCATACGAACGTTGAACTCCAGCACGCTGGGGCCGGAGTCGGTGAGCATCAGCCCGGTGTAGAGCATCCCCCGGAACGGCGCGCCCTCGGCGCGCATGCCGTCGATCGTGGGCCGGACGACGGTTTCGAGAATGGTCTGCTCGAGGCCGGGATCGAGGATCGTGTCGCAGGAATAGGCGCCCATGCCCCCCGTGTTCGGGCCGGTGTCGCCGTCGAACGCGGCCTTGTGATCCCGGGCCGCGACGGCCGGGTACTATCGTGCTCGCCGTCGGTGAAGACGATGTAGGACGCCTCGGTACCGGCGAGAAACTCCTCGAGGATGACGCGGTCGCCGGCGGTGCCGAACTCGCGCGCGCACGAGCATGCGCCGCACGGCGTCGCGCGCCTCGTCGCGGTCGCGCGCCACGACCACGCCTTTTCCGGCGGCCAGGCCGTCGGCTTTGACCACGATGGGGTAACTCGTTTCCGCGGAGTCCAGCCGGGCCAGCGCCGATTCGGCGGTGTCGTGGACGCTGAAGCCTGCGGTCGGAATCCGGTTTCGCGCCATGAACTCCTTGGCAGAACACCTTGCTCGACTCGAGCCGCGCCGCCTGGGCACCGGGCCCGAGTGCTGGCACCCCCTCGGCCGACAGCTTGTCCACGAGACCGCCGGCCAGCGGGACCTCCGGACCGACGACGACCATGTCGATCCGGTGCTCGCGGACCAGCGACAGGATGGCGGCCGAGTCGTGCGGCGGCGCCGCAAGGCACCGGGCATGCTGCGCGATCCCGCCGTTGCCGGGGGCGCAGAACAGCGCCCTCGGTCCGGGCGCTCTGTTTCAGCTTCCAAACCAGAGCGTGTTCCCGGCCCCCCGACCCGATCACCAGTATGCGCATCGTTTCATCCTTGGGAGGTCCCGTTC
Source organism: uncultured Acidobacteriota bacterium (assembly GCA_963773605.1). Classification (GTDB taxonomy): domain Bacteria; phylum Acidobacteriota; class UBA6911; order UBA6911; family UBA6911; genus CAVZBT01. The sequence continues at coordinate 600,087 of CAVZBT010000005.1, read as the reverse complement.
AGGTTGAGCGATTTCAGATAAGCGCGGAACGCCGGACCGAGCTCTTCGTTCTTCAGTGCAAATTCGACGGTCGCCTGCAGGAAACCCGAGCTTTTCGCCGGCGTCGTGCCTCTTGCCGCGAAACCGGTAGGCGAGGATGCGCTCTTTCTCCAGCAGCCGCCGAAGCCCGTCGGTCAGCTGGATCTCGCCGCCGCTCCCGCGGTTGGTCGTCGCCAGGGCATCGAAAACGCCGGGCGTGAGGATATAGCGCCCGATGATCGCCAGGTTCGAGGGGGCCGACTCGACGGTCGGCTTCTCGACCATGTCTTCAATCTCGAAGAGCCTACCCTCATCGCCGTCCGGGAGGGGTTTGGCCTGGATCACGCCGTAGCGTTTCACCTCTTCGGGAGGAACCTCCATGATGGCGACGACGCTGGACTGGTACTTGTCGAAGACGTCGATCATCTGCCGGATGCACGGCACTTCCGCCTCCACGACATCGTCGCCGAGCAGCACGGCAAACGGTTCGTCGCGCACGAGGTCCTGGGCGACCAGGATCGCGTGGCCGAGCCCAAGCGCCTCTTTCTGACGGACGTAGGCGAGGTGCACCATGTCGGAAACGGCGCGCACAAGGCTCAGCAGTTCCGACTTGCCGCGTTCTTCCAGTATCTTCTCCAGCTCGAACGACACGTCGAAGTGGTCTTCGATGGCGTTTTTGCCCCGGCCCGTGATGATGACGAGGTTTCTCCAGCCCGGAATTCACCGCTTCCTCGACCGCGTACTGGATTATGGGCTTGTCGACGAGCGGGAGCATCTCCTTGGGCTGCGCTTTCGTCGCCGGCAGGAATCTCGTGCCCAGCCCCGCTGCGGGAAACACCGCCATTCGAACTCGTGCCATGCGCCTCCCCTTCTTTCGCTCTGCGTGCTCCGAATGCCACGGAATAATCCCGTATGGGATTGAAACAATGGTGTCTGCGAAAGTCAATGGACAATATGGAAGTGCGCCGCCTCGGGTTGTGCTTTTCTGAACAGCATGGCGATGCTCTCGAAGCGCCGGGCATCCACGCCCTGGTCTAAGCAGGACCACGGTTGAATACGGCAACTGGGCGATCGGCCCGTATTCCGTGGGCCGCTTGACAATGTGAAATTACCATCTACGATGGAACGATCGCGCGCGGGTCGTAGATGTTTAACGCGAGACCAACGGAACGGAAGCGCCATGCTCGACAAGAACTTCGTCAGAGAAAACCTGGACCTCGTACGGGAACGCCTCTCCGCCCGGGGCGGCAACTATGCGATTGAAGAGCTGGTCACGCTCGACGGCGAGTGGAAAAGGCTCAACCTGCGGGTAGAGGAGTTGCGCCGCCGTCGCAACCAGGCATCTGAGCAGATCGGGCAGCTCAGGAGAGAAGGGCGCGACACCGCCGCGGAACAGGCACAGATGAAGGAGGTTTCGTCCGAAATCAAGTCTGCCGAGGAGGGGGTGCGTCAAGCCGAGGAGCGGCTCAATGCGCTCCTGCACGGCATCCCCAACCTGCCGCACGCTTCGGTCCCCGTGGGCGCCGATGAGACGGCCAACCGCGAGGTGCGCCGCTGGGGTGAGGCCCCCCGCTTCGATTTCGCGCCGCTGGACCACGTCGACCTGGGGACGGCGCTCGGGATCCTGGACATGGACCGGGCGGCGAAAATCACCGGGGCCCGCTTTTCGCTGCTGGCGGGTGCCGGGGCTCGCATGGAGCGCGCCTTGATCAACTTCATGCTGGACGTCCACACCCGGGCCCACGGGTACAAGGAGGTCCTCCCCCCATTCATGGCCAACAGCACCAGCCTGTTCGGCACGGGCAACCTGCCCAAGTTCGCCGCGGACCTGTTCAGGATTGAAGGCACCGACTACTATCTGATTCCTACCGCGGAAGTTCCGGTCACCAACATCTACCAGGGAGAGGTGCTCGACGCGGCTTCGCTGCCGCAGAAATTCGTCGCCTACACCCCCTGTTTCCGCAGCGAGGCGGGCTCCTACGGGAAGGACACTCGCGGCCTGATCCGGCAGCACCAGTTCAACAAAGTCGAGCTGGTGAAGTTCGCCGACCCGGCCACGTCCTACGACGAACTGGAGGCGCTCACGCGCGACGCGGAGGACATCCTGCAGCGTTTGGGCTTGCACTATCGCGTTGTCGTGCTGTGCACCGCCGATATGGGCTTTTCGAGCGCCAAGACCTACGACATCGAGGTATGGCTCCCCAGCCAGAACAGGTTCCGGGAAATCTCGTCCTGCAGCAACTTCGAGGCGTTTCAGGCCCGGAGGGCGAACATCCGGTACCGCAGCGGCGACGGGAAGCGCGGCTTTGTTCACACGTTGAACGGTTCCGGCCTCGCGATCGGCCGCACGTGGGTGGCTATTCTGGAGAATTATCAGCAGAACGACGGCAGCGTGGCGATTCCCATAGCCCTGCGCCCATATATGGACGGCATGGAGCGGATACGGGGAGAGGGTTGAAGGTCACCGGGTCCGGACCGCGCCGTTTTCCGTCTCCGGTGCCACGCTCAACGGGCGGTCCAGTGCGATTTCCATGGTGGAGCCGCGGCGCACTTCGAGGTCTTTGCCGCGCGTAGCGAAAACGGTAGCCAGCCCGACCACGGCGCCGACACCGCTGCCGATGGCGGCTCCTTTACCGCCGCCCGCCAGCGCCCCGATACCGGCCCCGGTCAAACCCGGCTTGGCCACCCGCCCCGCGTCCCGACCCAGAGACCCCTCCCCTTCGACCGTGCTTTCGGCCCGCACCCCGGCGTGCCCTTCGGCCTCGACGCTCGCCAGCGATGCGACGATCGGGAATTGTCCCCGCCCCGGAAGCCGAACGCTCTGGAACAGCAGGTTCATAACAGCTTTCCCCTTGAAGCGGCCCGGCCGGACGATGCGCGAAACGCTTCCGCTGATGGTGCTTCCTTTGGGGATGACCAGGTGATCGCCCTGGTAGACCGGAACTATAACGGTGGCGGTGAAGCGGTCGCCTTCAGTGCTGAGTTTCGTGCTGAGATAATCGTTGAGTTGGAGGACGATCCGGGTTCCCTCGGGCAGGGTCATATCTGCATTGCCCTGCGCCGCTACGGGGTCGGCGGCGACCAGCATTGCGATTAGAAGTATGAGTCCCCAAGGGCCTGCAGTTTTCATTTCAAACTCCCGGATCCAGGTAGGAATCTCCCTGGTCACAAGAGTAGACGCCTCCCGTGTCCGGAGGGTTCAAACGCATTGCGAACTATATTATACGGGAAAACCAGCGGCGCCAGGTCTTGATTATCGATTTCGGAGGCGATCGACCCGCTACGCCTCGCTTTATTCCTTCCCCGGAAATCGACACTCCGGACCTGACCCGTTTTGGCGGCGGGGTTGACTGGCCCCCGGGGCTGCTGCTAGGGTCTACCAATGGATGAATCGCCTCCGGTCGGTGTCGCCCCACGCAGCAGCTGGCTCGACCGGGCCCAGGCGCTGCTCGAAATACTGCTTGTTTCAGGCATCGTTTCGAGTTTTTTCGCCGCACTACCCTTCTCGCTGAAGAAAGCGGGGCCGCCGCTGATGCACGATGCACGGCTTATCGCCAGCTTCATCCTGCTGGAAGCCTCAATCACCCTGGTCTTCCTGCTCGCATTGCTCAAAGCGCACGGCGAGGTGCTCTCGGATATCGGCCTCAACGGGAGGCGCTGGGCCGCAAACGCCCTCATCGGGCTGGCCATCCTGCCGGCCTTTTTTCTGACCAATGCAGTCGTGTCGGAGCTCTTCCGTCGGTTTCTGCCTGGGTTTTACATCGACCGCAACCCGCTCATCGATCTGATACGAACGCCGCGGGACCTTGCCCTATTTCTGCTGTCCGGTATCGCGGCGGGGGGGGTGAAGGAAGAGTTGCAGCGCGCCTTCATCCTCACGCGGTTCCGCCAGCACCTTGGCGGGGCCTGGCTCGGGCTTGTGCTCTGGAGCGCGGCATTCGCCGCCGGACACTACCTGCAGGGAATGCAGGGGGTCGTGATTGCCGGGGTGTTGGGCCTGCTTTTCGGGATCCTGTACCTCGTGAGGCAGAGCCTGGTCGCCCCCATCGTCTCCCACGCAGCCTATGACACCATCGTGCTGATCGGTTACTGGTTCTTCATGCGGCCGGGCCACTGACCGGCGCGCGGCTGAATCGCGGTCGCCCAATCAGCCGCGCCGACTTCCTTTCAGTTTGAGCCGTTGCCGGCCGATATGTTCCGGCGGAGAGACACGTGTCCGCGAATGGGACTCCGAAGCTGAACACCACGCTATTGCAGCTGCACGAAACGGGCGGCGGCGGGATCGTCCGGGCGGAATGGGGAAAAGTAAAGAAGCAGATCGTCTTGCGCTCCGGGCACGTAGCGTTCGCCGAAAGCAACCAGCCCGAGGAGCACCTGGTGCGCATGATGGTGAAAGCGAACGCGCTGCCGCGCCTGGCGGTCCCGATCATCGCCGATCGGATGAAGTCCGGGAAGAGCGTCGATGAGGCGATACTGGCGGGAACCGACGTCGACCCCGGGGTTTTGCGCCAGTCGGCGAGCGATCAGGCGGTGACGGTCGTGGCCTCGGTGCTCGACTGTGAGCAGGTTACGATCCGGTACTTCGGGTGCGAAGACCTCATCCGGCGCAATTTCGATTTGGAAATGGCCGTCCCCGCGTTGCTCGTCGCTGCGGCGCGGCGCGCAGCCGCGCGGCGAAGCGCGACTGCGCACCTGCCGGGGGTGGTCTCGATGGTTGAGGGGAGCCGGGTGTTGCTCTCGGAGATCCCGCTGGAACCCGCCGAAGCTTATGGCTGCTCGCTCGCGGAACGTCCTATCCCGGTTCAGGAATTTCTGCAGCTCCTGCCCGAAGGGGATACGTCGCCCCACGAGATTCTGCGGCGGCTGGTTCTGCTCGGTTTTGTGAACGTCAAGGCCGAGCGTGCCCCGTCCGACAATGTCGCGGAGCAGGAGAGCGAGGCCTGCGCGGCCGCGCAGCAACTCGAGGAGATGGAGCGCCGTTTTGAGGTCGCCAACCACTACGAAATTCTCTCGGTCGCCACCGACGCAGCCGATGGCGACATCAAGAACGCCTACCATCTGCTTGCCAAGCGACATCACCCGGACCTTTTCCAGTCCGACCGGTTCAGCCCCACGCTGCGCCGGGCGGCCGAGAGGGTATTTACGTATGTCACCGCGGCCTACAGGACGCTGAGCGATCCGGTTTCCCGGGCGGTGTACGACGAGCAGAGACGGACAACGGACAGCCAGGTGGAGGCGGCTTTGCAGGCGCGCGCGGGCGTGGATCTCGACAAGGACAAAACAGCGCGCGCGCTGTTCCGGGTCGGTCGGGACGCCCTGCGCGACAAGGATTACGAAAAAGCGGCGATGACGCTGAGCGAGTGCGTCTTCCTCAGACCGGATGTGGCCAGATATCAGCTCCTGCTCGGGGTGGTGCAATCCGAGCTCCCGAAGTTCAGGAAGGACGCCGAGCAGCACCTGCTGAAGGCGATCGAACTCGACCCGATGAACATTGAGAGCCGGCTCGCGCTGGGAGCGCTTTACTTGAAGGTGAAGCTGCCGCGGAGGGCCGAGGCCCAGTACATGCAGGTGCTGCGCTGGGATGCCCGCAATACCGAAGCCCAGCGCCGCCTTTCGGAGCTCAAATGATCTCCGCGGCTGGGCTCCGGGACCGACGACGCCAAGGCTCGAAATACCTCATTGCTTAAGGTTGTCGAGCGCGAGGCGGGCGGCTTCCTGCTGCGCTTCCTTCTTGGTCCGGCCTTTTCCCTCGGAGATGATCTGGCCGTCGACCTCGACCTGTACGACAAAAACCTTCCGGTGGTCCGGGCCGATCTCGTCCACGACGCGGTAGCCGGGTTCGGAGCGGCCCAGTTCGTGCAGCTGCTCCTGCAGGGCGGATTTGAAATCGCCATAGGTAAACTGGCTCAGGTCCAGATGCCGGATCGTATCGGCCACCTGCGCCTCGAATACCGCTGCGCACGCCTCGATGCCGCCGTCGAGGTAGATTGCGGCGACGAGCGCCTCATAGGCGTCGGCCAAAATGGCTTTCTTGCTGCGCCCGCCGGTCTTCTCCTCTCCGTGGCTCAACCGCAGGTATTCGCCGAGCCGAATCTTTTCGGCCAGGCCGACCAGGCTGGTCGCGCTGACGAGGTACGCCTTGATCTTGCTGAGCTCCCCTTCGGTGAGGCCCGGGAAGCTCGTGTAGATGCGGGAGCTGACGAGGAACCCGAGCACCGAGTCGCCCAGGAACTCGAGCGACTCGTTGTGCCGTAGCGCCTCGCCCTCGTGTTCGTTGACGTAGGAGCGGTGTGTGAGGGCGGTTACCAGCAGGTTGCGGTCGCGGAAAGCGTAGCCAAGCAGAGACTCCAGGACGGGGATCTCTCCGGCTGAAGCGTCGACGTCGGGCGTTCCGCTCATGTGAACCTCGCCGTGCGGGAGCATTGTATCCCCGCCCCGGGATTTTCGAAAATGCGACCTGCGTCATTTTGAGGCGAGCGCCTTGGTGGCCGCATCGGCGGCGCCGTGCAGGTCTCCGGACAGCTGCAGGACCCGATTCCATTCCGCCCTGGCCTTATCCGGCTCGTCGAGAAACCGAAATACGTTCCCGCGGTACACGTACGACCACGCCGCGATCCAGGATTCGCCCGGGAGGGCGGCGCCGGCGGCCTGGCGGTAGAAGTCGAGGGCGTGCTCGAAGTCCTGCAGCTGCATGGAGGCCTGGCCGAGTCCAAACAGGGCGCCGGCATTGCCCGGATCGAGGGCAAGCGCCTTGTGGAGCACTTCGGCCGCCTGTTCAAACGCCCGCGCCTGCAGCAGACGGTTGCCTTCGACCAGCAGGGTCCGGACGTCCTTGCGGGCCGGATCTTCGGCCGGCGTCGGGGCGTTTTCCCGAGACCGGCGCGCGGCGACCTCGGTGCGCAGCTGCGCCATGGCTTGCGCGCGGCCGCCTTCCCGTTCCCAGGTCAGGCCGGCAATGAGTTCCGGGAAATCGGCATTCAGCGGGTCCGAGCGCGTCTCGAATTGGCGGAAGCTCTCGGAGAAGTAGGGCGCGAGAATCAGCCCCTGATCGTACAGCTCGACCAGGCGGGCCGACGTGTCTTTACCCTTGTCCGGTGCGAGGCGCAACTCCAGTCCGCGGATCAGCGATTCGGTCAGCACCATGTCGAAATCGGACCGGTACCGCGGCCAGGCCGCGGGGAGTTCCCCCACGCGAGCCAGGAAGGGGGCCGGGTCCGGGAGGCGGCTCCGGTACTTTGCAATGAGCGGATCGAGCAGGAAGTGGAGATACTCGTGCCGCACGGAGCGGAGCGGCACTTCGCGAGTGCGGCTCGGGCCGACCACGACGACATAGGTGCTGGAAATGTTGCGCCCGTTGACGACGCCATACGCATTGAGCAGATCCGGGATGAACGTCACTTGCCTGTCCAGCGCTATGCGCGCCTCGGTGCGCGCATAGCGAAGGACCTCGATGATCATGTCCCGGATGATGGGCCGGTAGGATTCGATTTCCTCGATATATTGAGGGGTAACCTGCTTCCATACCGCTGCCAGCCCTGCCTGGCGCCAAAGCTCGGCTACGAGCTTTTCGAAGCCGATCACAGCCTGCGCCTCTTCCGGAACTTCGTCGGGCCTGAACGGCAGGCTGAAGGCGGGCGGACCGTTCAGGAGAAGGGCATAGGAGACAAACATGGCCTGCCGGAGCGTGGGATCCATTTCAGTCCCGGCCGAGGCATAGAAGTCGCGCAGGCGCCCCCGCAGTTCGGGCGGGACCGCGGCCAGGTGTTCACGCACCAGCCGCCGCGTGGCGTTTTGCGCCAGCGCGTTCGCATCCGCGTCGGCATCGAAGCCGGCGGCGTTGAGCGCCGCCATCACGGCGAAGACCCGTGCGTCGGGCTGGAAGCGCACGTTGACGAGGTCCTCGACGATCACCTGCGCCGAGGCGGGGAGGGCCACGGCGCACACCAGGGCGGCGCCGAGGACCGTCAAACCGAACGGAACCTTCATGCGTAGTCTCCACAGCATTAGACACGGATTTTGCCGGCATGCAGGGATTTGTGCAAGGGCGGGCGAAGCTCAGGCGCCGTGTCGCGCCCTTCGGGTTTTGCCCTTTTGGATGATGAACAGCGCAAGCGGATACGAGAGTACCGATGCCAGAACCGACAGTATCACGGAGCCGAGGACAAGGGGCTTAACGACCCTCCAATCCCGGATGAGTTGCAGCCAGAAACTGCTCTGCCAGACCTGCCGCCAGCCGAAATCGGGCAGGGTCGATGCAGCCGGAAACCCGACCAGCATCCCGCCGACATAAACGGCGGCGCCGTAGATCGGCACGAGAGTCCACGGGTTGTTCACGAAAAGGCCGACCAGAACGGCGACCCGGTTCAGGCCAAAAAGAAAGGCAAGTATGAGCCCGAGCAGGGTGTGCAGGCCGAGCAACGGACTGAACGCGAGGAACACACCTACGGCAAATGCCAGCGCGATGCGCCGGGGCGTGTCGTTTAAATTGAGCAGCCGGGTCAAGAACTTCAGCATTCGTTTACGCCCCATACCTGAGACACCTGGACAGTTCGTGATGCGCCGAGCTCAAAACGCCTGGGGTTGGGCGAATCAGGGAAGAAGAAAACGCGCGGAACCGTTCAAGGTCAAACCAATCTTCTCCGCTACTCAGTCCGTGACGATCCACATCGAGCCGATCCCCGGCCTGCAGCCTGGCCGCGGACCCAGACAACACATGGGTCATAATAACACCTTATCGGCCGCACCTGCTCCTGCTCCTCAGGTGAATTTTAGATGAAGTTCGGACCGGAAAAGTTCGAGGAATCAGGCGGGGGCCTGAAGTGATCGAATCCCAGGTGTGGGAGGGGTTCGGGGGCCCCGCCCGGCTGCCGCACCCAGGAGACGGTGCGGCCGGCGACCAACCGGCCCACGGCGGTCGCCGGGGGGAAATCGGCCGGATACTTCTTGCGCAGACGGCCGACTTTGGCGGCGGGCACGGTGAACAGAAGCTCGAAATCCTCGCCGCCGTGGAGTGCCAGCGCGACGGGGTCGCACCCCCAGCGGGCCGACTGGAGGAAAACGGGCAATTGCCCCGCCTGGACCACCGCCCCGGTGTGGGACGCAGCGCAGAGCCTGGGCAGGTCGGCCGAAAGCCCGTCGCTCAGATCCATCATGGCCGAAGCCAGCCCGCTTGCCGCCAACCAGAGGCCGACTTCGCACCGCGGGGAAGGAGACCTTTGCGCGACCAGGGCTTCGCGTTCGGCCCTGGTCCGGCCCTTCATAATACCTTGCTGCAGGAGCTTCAACCCGGCCGCCGCTCTGCCCAGCGTCCCCGTCACGAAGATCGCGTCGCCCGGTCTGCCACCCCGGCGTGGCACCGACCTGCGCCCGCGGGTCTCGCCGACGGCGACCACCGTGACCTGGATGCCCGCTGGGGAACCGGAGAGATCGCCCCCCAGCAACTCAGCCCCGGCCGCGTCGCCCAACCTCTTCATGCCGGCATAAAACGAGCGGATCCACCGGTCGTCGATTTCGCGCGGCAGCGCGAGCGCAACCAGGTAATAGCGCGGGCGCGCACCCATTGCCGCGAGGTCGCTCAGGTTCACGGCCAGCGATTTGCGGCCGAGCTGATCGGGTCGCATCCAGGAACGCCGGAAGTCGACCTTTTCCACGAGCATGTCGGTCGTGATGACGAGGTCCTCCGCCGACCCCTTCAACCGCACGACAGCGGCGTCGTCGCCGATTCCCAGGCGCACACCGGGGCCCCTTGTCCGGAACCGGGAGCGCAGAGACCGGATGATCGCGTCTTCGTTCTTGATGGGCACGGAAGGAACCTGTGGGCCGCACCGGCTCGACGCGCCCGCGGATCTCGCTCAACCGATGGGTTCACGAATGACCCGCGGTTGCAGCGGCACCGGGGGGGCGCCGGCGAACCGGCCCCGCCCAATGATCAGATGAGCGCGCGTTTCAGAACATCGTTGACCTTGTCGACGAGTATTACCTTGATCTCGCGCCGCAGTTCCCGTGGAATCTCGCGGAGGTCCTGATTGTTCGGGCGCGGCAGCATCACGGTGCGCAACTGGTTGCGGTGGGCGGCCAGCACCTTTTCTTTGATGCCGCCGACCGGCAGCACTTCTCCGCGGAGCGTGATCTCGCCCGTCATCGCGATGTTCCGGTGGATGGGGCGCCCGGTGCATGCGGAAATCAGTGCCGAAGCAAGCGTCACCCCGGCCGACGGCCCGTCCTTCGGGATCGCGCCTTCCGGAATATGGATGTGGAAGTCGTGCGAGCCGAAGAAATCGGTGCGGATGCCATACTGGCTGGCATGAGCCCGCGCATAGCTGAGGGCCGCCTGGGCGGACTCTTTCATGACATCGCCCATCTGGCCGGTCAGGATCAGGCCCCCTTTGCCCCGCATGGCCTGCGCCTCGACAAAGAGGATCTCGCCTCCGACCGGCGTCCAGGCGAGTCCGGTGGCGACGCCGACCTGGTCGCGGGTAAGCTGCTCCTCCGGCAGCTTGCGCGCCGGTCCGAGCAGCTGGGAGAGCCGCGCCTTGTTCACCACTACGGGCTTCCGTTTGCCCATGGCGAAGCGCATCGCCACCTTGCGGCAGATGGCTGCGATCTCCCGTTCCAGGTTGCGCAACCCGGCCTCGCTGGTGTAGCCGCGAATAATCGCCCGCACCACCTCATCCGGGATGGTGAGATCGTCTGGCTTCAGGCCGTGAGCGTCGAGCTGCTTGGGAATCAGGTGCCGCCTGGCGATCTGGATTTTCTCCTCCTCCGTGTAACCGGACAGCCGAATCACCTCCATGCGGTCCCGGAAGGCGGGCTGAATGGTGTCGAGGACGTTGGCGGTCGTGATGAAGAGAACGCGCGACAGGTCGAACGGGACCTGCAGGTAATTGTCGCGGAACGTGTTGTTCTGTTCCGGATCGAGCACTTCGAGCAGTGCGGACGAAGGGTCGCCGCGGAAATCGGCGCCGATTTTGTCGACCTCATCCAGCATGAACACCGGATTGTTCGATGATGCCTGCTGCAGCCCCTGGATGACGCGTCCCGGCATGGCTCCGACATAGGTGCGCCGATGCCCGCGGATTTCGGCTTCATCGTGCACGCCTCCCAGGCTCACGCGCACGAAGCGGCGTCCGAGCGCCCGGGCAATCGACTTGCCGAGCGAAGTTTTCCCAGTCCCCGGCGGACCGACGAAACAGAGGATCGGCCCCTTGCTGTCCTGTTTCAGTTTGCGAACGGCCAGATGTTCGAGGATCCGCTCCTTGATTTTTTCCAGCCCGTAATGATCCTCGTTGAGGATCTTCCGCGCCTTGCGCAGGTCGAGGTTGTCCTTCGTCTCGGCGGTCCAGGGAAGCGATACCATCCAGTCCAGATAGGTGCGCAGGGTCGCCGTTTCCGAGGAATCCGGGTGCATCCGCTCGAGCCGGCGCACCTGCCGGTCGAATTCCTCGCGCGCCTCGCGCGGCATCTTGATCTCGTCGGCCTTGCGAATGTAGCGCTGGATGTCCTCGGCAAAGTCGTTCCCTTCGCCGAGTTCCGTCTGGATGGCCTTGAGCTGCTGCCTGAGGTAGTACTCCCGCTGCCCCTTGTCGATCTCGCCTTTTGCCTGCGAATTGATCTCCTGCTGGACCGTGAGCAGTTCGACTTCGCGGGTGAGCAGTTCGTGGATGCGCCGCAGCCTCCTGGACGGATCCAGGATGGACAGAATCTCCTGAGCCTCATCCACTTTGAGCGACACGTTCGAGGCGGTCAGGTCGGCCAAACGCCCGGGATCCTCGAGACTGGCGGCGATGACCATCATTTCCTGAGAAATGTTCTTGCCCAGCGCGGCCGCCTTTTCCAGGGCTGCATTCACGTTGCGGATCAGGGCTTCGACCTGCAGGCCCGTCATCTCCGGGGCGACTTCCTCCAGCAGTTCGATGTTGGCCTGCATGTACGGCCGGGTTTCCTCCCAACGCTCGGCGTGGGCACGGGCGATGCCCTGCACCAGAACGCGGACCTTCTGGTCCGGCATCTTGAGCATCCGGATCACCATGCCGACGGTCCCGACGTCGTACATGTCCTTGGATGTGGGATTATCGATGTCCTGATCCCGCTGCGCGGCGAGGAATATCATCCGGTTCTGTGCCAGGGCGTGGTCCACCGCGCTGATCGCTTTGTCGTGCGAGATCAGCAGGGGGATTATCATGTACGGGAATGTGACGACATCCCGCAGCGGGAGCACCGGCAGGGTCTCGGGAATCTCAACTTTCTCTTCCCTGGGCTCCTCTTCCTTTTTCTTGCGCTCTCTTTGTTTCAGTTCGGCAACCGACATGGGCACCCAAACCTTTCCATAAGACTCGATTCGGAATGGCCACAGAAAGTTTCAATCCTCGTCCTTAAATATGCCGATGCGCACTGCGGCGCCCCGGCGCTCCTCCATCCGGGGGAGTTCCACGGTCAGGATTCCGGCGCGCATTGTGGCGCGCGCACGCTTCACATCCACCACGCAGCGCAGCTGAATTTCCCGGTCGAACTTGCCGTACCGACGCTCGACGCAGTAGTAGCAGAGCAGTTTCCCCGAAAGCGCGGGCTCGCGTTTCAGGCCGCTGATGCGCAAGACGCCGTTCTGAATGACGATGGAGACATCGGCGGGGTCGACGCCGGGAAGTTCAACCCGAGCAAGGACCTTGTCGGGAGTCTCGCACACGTCGACGTTCGGCAGCCAGGTGCCGAACGCCAGGAGTCTTCCCGGTCTCGCCTGACAGTTCGCTTGCCGTTTCCTGCTGCGCCACAAATCTTTTCTTCGGTCTGGACATAGTAGAAGCTGGTAGAACCCTCAGGGGAGAGCCTTATTGCTTTTTTTCAAACAGCTCGTTGATCTCCGTCATGAACTCGCCGACATCTTCGAACTCGAGGTAAACGGACGCAAAACGCAAATAGGCCACCTTGTCGAGTCGCCGCAACTCGGAGAGCAGGATCTTGCCTATTGCCACGGTTTCGAGCTCATGATCGGGGCTCTCCTGCACCCGCGCCTCCACCGTGTCGACGATCTTCTCGAGCTGGGTCAGGCTGACCGGACGCTTTTCGCAAGCCTTCAGGATCCCGTTCAGGATTTTGCCGCGATCGAACTTCTCCCTGCCCCCGTCCTTCTTGATCACCATGTACGGGATCTCGTCGATCCGCTCGTAGCTGGTGAAGCGCCGCGCACAGTTCAGGCATTGCCGGCGGCGGCGGATGGAGTCGCCGTCGCGGGTCTCCCGGGAATCCACTACGCGGTCCTTCACGTATCCACAGTAGGGACATTTCATTGCGCGATCCTGCACGAGATTGGCGGAAAAGCACCTTGCTGTTGCGCGCCTCAACAATCGCGGAGCGCCCAAGTGCGCGATTCCAAAGATCTTAGAGAACTAAATAGGAATTCCCGGGAAAGGTCAAGACCTCATTTGCGGCACGCCGCGGCCGCGTGCGCGGGGGCCGCTCGGCCGTACCTGTTGCGGAAAACCTGCAACAGTAGGAGAATCAGGGAAGTCGACCGGTGTCCCACACGCGGGCCAGGATTCCGAGATGGTCCGCAGGCGCGTGAAATCAGATTGTTTGAACTTTGGCCCGTCCTCTTCCGTTTCCGGGAGTGGGAAACGGGGTCGGAGACAAGGAGTTAGAGGGTGCTCTCAGGCGATGAGAAAACTCGTAGAGCGCTGTCTCCAAGGAGACGACGCCGCCTGGGAACGTATTGTGAACTCGTACGGTCGCCGTGTCTATAACCTGAGCTATCGGTACACGAGCCGCAAAGACGAGGCGGAAGACCTGACGCAGGACATTTTCATCCGGGTTTATCAGAACCTGAAGAGCTTCCGCTCGGATGCCGGCTCGTTTCAGAGCTGGATCCTGAAGATCGGGCGCAACCTGATCATAGATCATTACCGGCAGACCCGCCGCTTTCAGCAGTCCGGCGGAACGGAGGAATTGGAGACCTTGAATCTTGAAGGACGAGCACGTGCCGAATCCGCAGCGGGTCGCCGAACAGTCTGAAGCCGCGCGTTTCCTGCGGGACGGGCTGCAGGCGCTGTCGCCGGAACTCAAGGAGGCGATCGTGCTGCGCGACCTGGAAGGGATGGCGTACCAGGAGATCGCCGAGCTGCTGGGCATCCCGGAAGGAACGGTGAAGAGCCGGATCAACCGGGGACGGCTGGAACTGGCGAAGCTGCTGACCAAACGTCGCGCCCAGTTGGGTTTGCAGGTGTAGGAGGTATCATGGAATGCTCAGAGAAGTGAGGAAAAACTGAGCGAGTATCTGGAGCGGAGTCTCCCCGCCCAGGATATGGCGCGGGTGGCCGAGCACCTTCACGAGTGCGTTCAGTGCGCAGACCTTCTGGACGAAATGCGTTCGATCGTGCTGACCTGCAAATCCTTCCCGACGCTCGAGCCGGATATCGCCCTGCTCGAGAGGATACTGCTGCGGACCTCGGGCAAACCCGCGCACGCGCTCCGTGGCGGGAGCTGCTGAACGCTGTACTTCGTGCAGCCCGATGCTCACGCCGCGCTTCGCCGTCGGCGCCGGCGCTCTCGATCCTGTTCCTGGCGCTGGCGCCCGAACCTGATGCTCCCGCGCATGTCGGTCGTCGCATCGGTCCTGTCCCCGAGGAGATGGTCCGCGCAGATGGACATGGGGTGTTCAGAGCATCTACAGCGAGGGCCTGAAGGCGTACGACAAGAAAAACGAGTGGCAGGCCCAGTTCGGTTTCATCAAGAACAACGTCTTCAACAAGCTCGGTTTCATGATCGAGCAACTGGATGTCCCGGTCGAGGGGAATAAGAAGAAATCGGGGGAACCAAGGCAACAGCAGGAGAAAGCCCCCAGCGATAAGAGCAGTTTGCTGCTGTTGCCTGCTTAGAGCTGGGGAAGCGATCTCACAGTTCTGGAGAACACAAGGAGAGACCTCATGAAATGCTCATACCATCCGGCGGCCGAATCACAGGACTTCTGCACGACCTGCAACACGCCGCTGTGCGTAGAGTGCGCCCACCAGATCAAAGGCAAGTGTCTACTGCCAGGACTGTCTCGTGCGCGGCGCGGAATGGGCTGCCACCGTAAAGGACCTGCGAATGCCGGCCGACTCCCCCAAACGCGCGGCGCTGCTGCTCGCTCATCCCCGGGATGGGGGCTGTCTACAACAACGAATACCTGAAGGCCATCACCTTCTTCGCCGTGTTTGCCGCGCTGGTGGTCCTGGGGGACGTGCACGGGATCTTCGGCTTCGGCGCCTTCGCCTTCCTGATCTTCACCATGTTCGACTCCTACCGCACGGCGGAAGCGCGTAGCCGCGCACAGCTCGCCGGCGCCGCCGTCGCGCCACCTGCGAGAGGAGCACAACGTGGCCGCCTGGGGCATTTTCCTGATGGTGCTGGGAGTGGTCTTCCTGCTCCAGAACATCATCCCGTACCACTTCCTCAACCGGCTCTGGCCGCTGGTGTTCATCTTCCTGGGCGGCTATCTGGTGTATCGCGCCCTCAAGGACAGCGACGGCTATCGCGGCCCCGTCCGGCCCGGCGTTGACGGAGAGACAAGCAATTCTAGGAGGAAGGACATGGCACCCCGCACTCGTAGTGGCGCGCTTACCGCCGGCATCATCCTGATCGTGATCGGCCTGATCTTCCTGTTCGACGACTGGGCTCCGTGGTCGGCCTGGCGCATCATCGTCCGAGTACTGGCCGCTGATCCTGATCGTGGTCGGGCTCAGGAAGATCTACGATTACTTCACGTGGCAGGAAATACCTCCCGATCCCGGTTCCCCGGCCGAAGGAGTAGACCTATGCCCGCACGCCATCGGCGCCCGTCGTTACTCGGTGGGCTGCTCTGGACCACGGTCGGCGTCCTGTTCCTGCTGCGTAACTTCGGGATCGGCCCCGATTTCTGGTCGATGGCGCAACGCTACTGGCCGATCCTCCTGATCCTGTTCGGCCTCGGCAAGGTCATCGACTACTACCGCCAGTCCGAAGGGGTGTCGCTCCGGGTCGGCGAAGTCGTCAGCGTCCTTATCCTGGTGGTCATCGGCTCCGCGATCACCCGGATGTACGACAGCGGCTTCACCCGCATCTTCCGGGAAATGCCGATCCACATCACGGGGAACCGAGGTGCGGCCGGGCCAGTGGTTCGGCAACTCGCACACGTACAGCCAGGAGGCCACCTACCCGGTCGCGGCGCAGACCACGATCCGCATAGACAATTCCTATGGGCTCGTCACGGTCGCGCCAGGCAGCGAACGAGAGGTGAAGGTGCGGCTGCGCAAGATCGTCTTCCAGGACGAGGAAACCCGGGCGAAACAGATCGCCGACGAGATCCGGCTCGAGGGAGGCCCCGAGGGGCAGACGGCACAGGCGGAAGCGACCCCGCGGCAAGCGGAAGCCGAACCGTCGCACACGAAGGTATTCGTCGTCACCACCAACCGGGAGAGCCTCAGCTCCAAGGACTACCGCTTCAACACCGACCTCGAGGTGTTCGTCCCGAAAACGGCGCAGGTGCAGATCCGCAACTCCTTCGGGGAGGTCCGGGCTGCCGGCCTCAGAAGGGAAGCTGGACGCCGGCACGACCCACCATCCGATAGACATTCGGGACTGCACCGGGGAGTTCACCGTCAGCAACCGTTACTCGGAAACCCGGCTCGTCAACCTGACCGGCAACGTCAACGTCGACGCGCGCGGCAGGGTGTATGTCGAGACCCTCAAGGGTGATCTCACCGTCCGCGACGAGTATTCCCCGGTCGAGATCAGCGGCGTCGACGGGAAAGTCACGGTTGCCAACACCGAGAGCAGCGTCACGCTGAACAAGGTCACCAAGCCGGTCGTCATCGACGCGCGGGGAACGGCGCTCGACATCTCCGAACTCGGCAGCACACTGAAAGTGACGACCAGCCACCGGCGCGTCCAGATCAGCGATGTCGCCTCGGACGTGCAGGTGGAAAGCCGCTACCAGAGCGTCGACCTGAAGGACATCAAGGGCAACGTCGACGTGCTGTCGAACTCGGACCGCTACAACCTGGAGGACATCCGGGGGCATCTCAAGCTGATCTCCAGCGCCACCTCGGTCCGCGCCGACGGCGTGCAGGGCCCCGTCGAAATTCAGACCAGTCTCAAGGACGTCGTGGTCGACGACTTTTCCGGGGCCTGCAGGGTCACCAACGAGTACGGCGACGTCAGGCTGTCGACCGGGAAGCTGGGCGGCGGGGACGTCACGGTGAAGAACCGCAACGGCGCCGTCGAGCTGTTCGTTCCCGAAAACGCGGCGTTCCAGATCGAGGCCAGCGCACGCAACGGACGCGTCGAATCCGAATTCCACGGGCTCGAGCCCGTCGCGAACACAGGTGACAACGGCCGGCTGAGCGGCAAGGTCAAGAGCGGCGGAACCATCATCGTCCTGGAAACCGAATACAACAACATCCGGCTCGGCACCCGGGAACCCGACGCGGCCGGGGACCGGCAGCCGGAACCGAAACACAAAGCCAACACCCTGTAGGAAGGGGGATGTTCATGCGATACGCCCGCTGCGTCCTGATCGGTTTCGCGCTGCTGCCGGGCGCCGGTTGCCGGATCGAGGATCGCGTTCCGGCCGAGATGGTGTCGATGACCCAGAGCCAGCCGGTCGGCGCGGAAAAATCGTTGCGTGCGGACATCCGTTTCGACATCGGGTCGCTGGAGGTTTCCGGCGACCGGGCGGCTCAGCTCTACTCGATGGACCTGGAGTATGACAAGTCCAGCTACCAGCCGTCGGTGCACTACCAGCCCGGGGACGAAGGGCAGCTGTCGTTCATCCTGGAGAGCACCCACCGTCTCGGGCTTCGCAGCGAACGCCAGCAGAACCGGCTGCGACTGGGCCTGACCGGCACCCTCCCCGTAGAACTCAACATCAACACCGGCGTCGGCGATGCGCGGCTCGCGCTGTCCGGGCTCAAGATATCGGGGCTCGAGCTGGAATCCGGCGTCGGAGGATGCAGGCTTTCCTCCTATGAACCCAACCCCGTCTCGTGCGAGCGCGTGCGGATAAAGAACGGGGTCGGCAGCATGGACGCCGTCGGGCTGGCCAACCTCAATTTGCGCGAACTCGCTTTCGAAGGCGGGGTCGGGGGCGCCAACCTCGACTTCAGCGGCGAGTGGAAGCAGGATGCGGACATCCGGATACAGGTGGGAGTCGGCGGCGTCACGATGCGGATACCGCGCGATGTGGGCGTCCGAGTCGAGGCGGAAAAGCACTTCCTGAGCGGGCTCCACCTGGATGGATTCACGCACCGCGACGGTTTCTACTTCAGCGAAAACTTCGACAAGGCCAAGCGCCGGGCCCTGGTCCGGGTCGAGACCGGCGTCGGCGGGTTCAGGATCAGCTGGCTGTGACAAGGCTGCGGAGTGCAGCGGCTCGGGCCAGGGGTGCCGGGGCACCGCATTTCCACAGGCGCCGCGCGGGGCTTTGTGCTCACTCGGTTCTTCGTGTCTCGGCGGTGACTTTTTCACAGCTTCACAGACTTCAGAGCCTCGAAGTACGCTCCGCTCCATGATCTAACAATCCGAATGTCAAGAAACCCGCCGACGCACTACACTGGTGGTTCGTGGCCGGTACTATTTCTCGGGGGTGCAGATGACATTGATGTGTCCACTGTCGTTCGCCGCAGGGGTCGGCCTCGCCTTCGTGCTGCAAGCCTCCTCGCTCCAGGCGCCCCCGCAGAAGCGCGCTCGTGATCTCGGGATAGCTCCCGGCGTGCTGCGGCCTGGCCCGCTCAACGCGATTACCGATGTCGCGGGCGTTGCAGTGGGCCAGGTTACCCTGGTCGAGGGGGAAGGGGTGCGTACCGGGGTGACCGCCGTGATCCCGGCGCCCGGCAACCTCTTCCAGCAAAAGGTGCCGGCCGCCGTGTACGTCGGCAACGGTTTCGGCAAGCTGGCCGGGAGCACGCAAGTCGAGGAACTGGGCAACCTGGAAACCCCGATTGTTCTGACCAATACCCTCAACGTGGCGGAAGGGATCGCCGGGATTGTCGAGTACACGCTCACGGAACCCGGAAACGAGCAGGTGCGCTCGGTCAACGCGCTCGTGGGAGAAACCAACGACGGCTACCTCAACGACATCCGCGGCCGCCACGTCACGAAGGCGCACGTGCTGGCGGCACTCCGCTCCGCCAGGGCGGGGGCTGTGGAAGAAGGCTCCGTGGGCGCCGGCACCGGTACTGTCTGTTTCGGCTTCAAGGGCGGGATAGGCACGTCGTCGCGGCGCCTCCCGCCGGGCCTCGGCGGCTACTTGGTGGGCGTCCTGGTCCAGACCAACTACGGCGGCATTCTTCGGGTCAACGGCGCGCCGGTCGGCCAGGAACTGGGGACGTACTACTTGAAGGAGAACCTGCGCTACTCTCCCGATGGCTCGTGCATGATCGTGGTCGCGACCGACGCGCCGCTGGACGCCCGCAATCTCAAGCGCCTCGCGGCGCGCGCGCTTATGGGACTCGCCGCCACGGGCTCATCCGGCAGCAACGGCAGCGGCGACTACGCCGTCGCCTTCTCCTCCAACCCCGACGGCCGTGTTCCCGCCGCAGCGGGGACAGGGAGCGTGCTTACGCCGCCCGTATTGCACAACGAGGCGGTCTCGCCGCTGTTTCAGGCGGTTAAGGAAGCCACCGAAGAAGCCGTGTACAATTCCCTGATGGCGGCGAAAACAGTTTCGGGCTTCGCAGGCCACACGGTGGAAGCGCTGCCGGTCGATAAGGTGCTCGAGATCTGCCGGAAGTACAATGCGCTTCGGGAAGTGAAATGAAAGCCTACGGCTGGGCGGGGCTCCTGCTCCTGATCGTCTCCGAAATCTGCCTCTTTCTGCGGATCGAGCCGTTCTACTCCTGGTTTTACTGCTTCGCCTGGTGGTCGTACATCCTGCTCGCGGACAACCTGCTGCTCAGGCTGACGGGGAGCTCGCTCTTGACGGGGCGGCGCCGTGAGCTGGCCTCGATGCTCCCGCTGTCGGTTTTCGTCTGGCTCCTGTTCGAGGGATACAACCTTGCGCTGCGAAACTGGGGCTACGCGGGGGTACCGGCCGAAACCTGGGTGCGCTGGCCCGGCTACGCGCTGGCCTTCGCCACGGTGTTGCCCGGCGTCTTCGTTACCAGCGACCTCGTCGAACGCGTTCTCTTCGGGCGCGGCGAGCGGTCGGCCTCGGAGGCTGCACCGCTCGCCGCCCAGCCGCGCACCGCGCCATCCGCGGCACTCGCCTCGATCGGGGGCTTCCTGTCGCTGGCCCCGTTGATGTGGCCGCGGTTTTTCTTCCCGGCGGTATGGATAGGCCCGATTTTCCTGCTCGATCCGCTGTTGGAGAAATTCGGCGTGGAGAGCCTTTCGCTCGTCCATCGCGTCGGGGCGGCGCCGTCGCGCATGGAGCCTGCTGATCGGAGGCCTCGCCTGCGGCCTGGTGTGGGAGTTCTGGAACTTCTGGGCCGGGTCCAAGTGGGTCTACTCGATCCCGTTTTTCGGGTCCTGGAAGGTCTTCGAGATGCCGGTGCTCGGTTTCCTCGGCTTTCCCCCGTTCGCGCTCGAATGCTGGATCCTGTATCATCTGCTGCGCGCGCTGCTGGCCCGGTGCCGCTCGGCCCCGGCCCGCGTCGGGCTGTGGGGGGCGATCCTGCTGTTTTGCGTTTTCATGTTCTACGGCATCGACAAAAACACGGTCGTCCGGTTCGCCGGAGATCCGGTTGGGGGCCCTGAGCTATGGTTCCTGGGCTGATTCTCTCTCTGATCCTCGCGTTTGCGCAGTCGCAGGCTGCGCCGCAGCACGCCGCCGGACAGGACCCGGCGCCCTCTGAGCCATTTGTCGAACGCAACCAGAAGCAGTTCAATTTCTATCCCGGGGGCAAGCTGCAGATCGAGGCGGGGGTGCCGGGGAACCTCGAGGTGGTCGGCTGGGACCGCGCGATCGTGGTCGTCGATTACGAACGCGTGATCTACCGGCGGCCGGAAGCGGAGGCGCGCGAGCTGGCCGCCCGGTTCCCGATCCAGGTGCGCTGGACCCAGACGTTGGGAACCATTCGGACCCTCGGCCCGCCGAAGGACGACGCCGAGATGGAGATCAACTTCACCGTGCACGTCCCGAAGCTCAGGACGGACCTCAACGTCCGGATGATCAGAGGCGATCTTGCCGTCAGCGACGTCACGGGCTGGATCGAAGCGACCCTGACGGAGGGGTCGGTCGAGGCGAATGCCCTCAGTGGCTATTTTTCGGTCATTACGCAGCAGGGGGACCTGGACGTCAGAATGACCGGGCGGCACTGGACGGGGCACAGCTGCACCGCGGTGACTCAACGCGGATCGGTCGCGCTGATGCTTCCCCGCGCATACTCCGCCGCCCTTCAGCTGGAGACGGGTGACGGCAGCGTCTCGATCGACTACCCCGAGCAGCTGGTCGAGGGGGAGTCGGTACCGCTGACGGCCGTTACGAAGAAAAAGGCGCGCTCCCTCAGCGCCACGGTCGGCGCTGGGGGATCGCCCATCCGCTTGAAGACTGCCTCGGGCGACATCCGGCTGACGACCCTGCCGGGCCCCTGAAGCTTTGGCGTGACGGCGGCTCGACCCCGCGTTGGCGGCGGCGCCTGGGCCGCCTGGGCACCGCACTCCCCGGGCGGAATGGAGGTCCAGCTTGAGTCCGATTCTGATCGATGGTGAGTCCCTGTCGCTCGATGCCGTGACCCGTGTCGCGCTCGAGAGCGAGACGGTCGAGCTTTCGCCCGATGCCCGTGCGCGTGTGAGCGCGTGTCGGGGCGTGATCGAGCGGGCGCTCAGCACCGACACCGTGATTTACGGGGTGACGACCGGCTTCGGCAAGCTCAGCGACGTCCGAATCCCGCACGAGAAGCTGCGGGAGCTGCAGGTCAACTTGCTCCGCAGCCACGCGTGCGGCGTCGGAGAACCGCTGCCGGAGCACGAGGTCCGCGCCGCCCTGCTGATGCGGGCCAACTCGCTGGCAAAAGGTTTCTCCGGTGTGCGGCCCGAGACGATCGAGTTCCTGCTCGAACTGCTCAACCGGGGCGTCCACCCCGTCGTGCCCTCGCGCGGTTCCTGCGGGGCGAGCGGCGACCTCGCGCCCTCGGCCCACATGGCGCTGGTCGTGATCGGGGAGGGGGAGGCGGATTACCAAGCCGAGCGGCTCCCGGGCGCCGAGGCGCTGCGGCGGGCGGGTTTGACCCCGCTTCGGCTCGAGGCTAAAGAGGGACTTTCGCTCCTGAACGGCACCCAGTTCATGCTCGCCACCGGCGGCCTGGCCCTGGCGCGGGCGCGCTGCCTGGCCGAGACCGCCGACGTGGCCGGAGCCCTGTCGCTCGATGCGCTCCTTGGCACCCCGGCGGCGGCCGATGCCCGGATCCAGGACGTCCGGCCGCACCCGGGACAGCAGAAGACCGCCGCGAACCTGAGGGCACTGCTGCGCTCCAGCGAGATCGTGGCGTCTCACAAAGACTGCGCCCGCCTGCAGGACGCCTATTCTCTGCGCTGCATGCCCCAGGTGCACGGCGCGGTGCGCGACGCGCTCGAACACGCGCTGACCGTGCTCGCGTGCGAGATGAACAGCGCTACCGACAACCCGCTCGTGTTCCCGGAACAGGACGCGATCCTCTCCGGCGGCAATTTTCACGGGGCGCCGCTGGGCTACGTCTACGATTATGTGGCGATGGCGATCGCGGACCTCGCGAGCATCTCCGAGCGCCGCCTCGAGCGCCTCGTGAATCCCGACCTCAGCGGTCTGCCTGCCTTCCTCATCCCCGAGCCGGGGGTGTCGTCGGGTTACATGATGCTCCAGGTGACCGTCGCGGCGCTTGTTTCGGAAAACAAGATCCTGGCGCACCCGGCATCGGTCGACAGCGTGCCGACGTCGGCCAACAAGGAGGACCACGTCAGCATGGGGATGACCGCGGCCCTCAAGCTCCGCAGCGTCGTCGACAACGCGGAAATCGCGCTCGCCGGCGAGATCCTCGCCGCCTGCCAGGCCCTCGAATTCCGCAAACCGCTCGAGCCCGGGGAAGGCACGCGCCTGGCCTACGCGCTCGTGCGCGAGGTCGTCCCCGCGCTCCAGCGCGACCGCCCGGCTTCCCCCGACATCGAAGCCGTGCGTCGATTGATCCGCGCGGGCCGGTTCACATTTCTCGGGACAGACGCCGCCTGAACCCTCTAGAATCGCCTCTCACGACCTGATCGCGAAGCGGATCCCCCGCAGCCCGCCGGGTTCTCCGGTTCGCCGTTCGATGCCGGAGGTGTGTCGCATGCCCAGCGCACGTTTGTCTGCCTGTTTGCTCCTGCTCGCCTGTCTCAGCTCGACCGTAAGCCGCACCCAGGAGCGGGAGGACCGCACCCTGCTTGACTGGACGCAGATGCGCGCCATTATCAACGAGGTTTCGGGGGAGCGGCCTCTGCACACGGTGCTGGAGATGGTGCCGTACCCGCGGGTGCGCACGCCGGCCGAGTACCAGGGGCGCTTCCGTGAAACCGAAGTCCTGGAGCGTCTCGCCCGCGAGTATGGATTTCAGGATGTCGAGGTCGAATCGTTCCCGAGCCCGCAGCCATCGTGGTACGCCTCGCAGGGTGAGCTCTGGCTGACAGCGCCGGAACTGCGCAAGCTCTACGACGTCAACGACGTCGTAATCACGGCCTGCCCCGGTAGCCAATCGGGCGAGTCGGAGGCGCCGCTGATCGACGTCGGCATCGGCGCGCGACCCGAGGACTACGCCGGCAAAGACGTGGCGGGGAAGATCGTGCTCGGTTCCGCCGGGGCAGCCGCCCTGCAACGCCAGGCGGTGTTCGAGCGGGGTGCCGTGGGGCTCCTGAGCTACAACTCGATGCGGCCCGATTCCTACCCGGACCAGATCCTGTCACAGAGCATCTCGCCGCAGGGGCCGCAGGGCAAGAAGCCCGGCTTCGGCTGGTCGGTTTCCCCGCGGCTCGGCCGTGACCTGGCCCGGCGCCTCGGCCAAGGGGGCAACATCACGCTGCGCTCGATCATCAGGGCCGAAAGTTTTGCCGGTGAAATGGAACTCGTACACGCCACCATACCCGGCGACGGCACGTCCGACCAGGAGATCATGGTCTCGGGGCACCTCTACGAGGGGTACACGAAGCAGGGCGCCAACGACGACAACTCCGGGTGCGCCGCCACCCTGGAGATGGGGCGCGCGTTCGTGCGGCTGGTGCGGGAAGGCAAGCTGCCCCCCCGAAGCGGACGATCCACTTCCTCTGGCTCCCCGAAATCAGCGGGACGATGGCCTGGCTCAACAAGCACCAGGACGTCCGCAAGAAGCTCGTCGCCGACCTCAACTTCGACATGGAGGGGCTCGGCCTGCGGCAGGGTTTCAGCTCCTGGGTGATGCACCGTACGCCCGACACGTTCCCGTCTTTCCTGAACGACCTGTGCGCCAGCGTGTTGGAGTTCATAGGACATTTGAACCGCGAGAGGCTGCGCTACCGCCACAACGGCTATGGCTTCACCCTGCCGGTCGTGGCTCCAAACGGAAGCCAGGACCCGTTCTACTACCTGATCGAGAAACACTACGGCGCGAGCGACCACGTGATCTACCTCAACCAGGGGATTCCGGCCGCAATGTTCAGCACGTGGCCGGACATGTACTATCACTCGTCCGAGGACACGCCGGACAAGCTCGACCCGACCCAGTTCAAACGCGCCGCCGTCGTGGGTGCCGCCGCGATGACCGTGCTGGCCACCGCGGATGATGCCGCCGCGTCCAAGGTGGCGGCCGAGGTGCTGGCGCGCGGCACCGAACGGATGGGGGAAGCCCAGCGTAAGGGACTCGCGTACCTCGCCGACGCCGTCGGGGATGGCCTCTCGGCCCCATACCGGGAGGCCCGCAACGCGGTGCGCCACCAGGCCGAGGTGGAAAAAATCGCGCTGCGCTCTTCCGCCGTTCTGTTCAGAGACCGTGCGGACGCCGAGAAAAAACTCGGCGCGTTTGCGAGCCTCATCGATCAAAGGGCCGGCGTGCTGTACGGCGAGATCAAGGCCTTTTACGAACTCCAGGCGCAACGCGCGGGTGTCGCCGCAGCCGAGCCCGGCCCGACCGACGAAGAAAAACTCGCGTCCCGCCTGGTCGTGGAGAGGACGGGACCGGGTGGCATGGGCGGATTCGGACGGTCCGGCGGGCAAGCGGCGATGGAGCGGTTTCCGCCGGAGGAGCGAGCGGCGCTGCAGGCGGCGACGAGGAAAATCCCGGCCCACATGAGCGGCGAATTCAATGCCGTGCTGGGGCAGAAGAAAACCGCACTGGAAATCCGGGATTTCATCTCCGGGGAATTCGAGCCCGTGCCGGTTTCGGACGTGCTCGCGTACCTGCGGGCGCTGGAAAAGATGGGCTCGGTGAAGCTGGTGGAGAAAGCCGAAGAGCCGCCTCCCGTGCCGGCCCGGCCCGCAAAAAAACCGCGGAGAAAATAAGAGCCAAGCCACGGAGGGGCACGGAACACAACAGGCCAGGATGGGCGGTTTCAATGTCCTCCGTGGCGGGTGTGGGGCACTACTCCGTGATTTTGAGGTGGAGTTCCTTCAGGTGCTTCGGGTCGAGCTCCGAGGGGGCGTCAAACATCAGGTCGCTCGCGCTGGCGGTTTTGGGGAACGCGATCACCTCCCGGATATTCGGCTCGTCCGCGAGCAGCATGACCAGCCGGTCAATCCCCGGCGCCATCCCGCCATGCGGGGGCGCGCCGTACTCGAACGCCTCGAGCATGTGCCCGAAACGCCGATAGGCCTCCTCGTCGCTATACCCCAGGCTGCGGAAGATCTTGGCCTGGATGTCGCGCCTGTGGATCCGGATGCTGCCGCTCGACAGTTCGTACCCATTGCACACCAGGTCGTACGCATTGCACAGGACAGAGCTGGGGTCGCTCTCGAGCTTGTCGAGGTGTTCTTCGTTCGGCATGGTGAACGGGTGGTGGGCGAAACTCCACCGCTGCTCCTCGTCGCTCCACTCGAACATGGGGAAGTCGATGACCCACGCAAAGGCCAGCAGGTCCGCAGGGGCGAGCTTCAACCGGTCCCGGAATTCCAGGCGCAGCGCGCCCAGCGCCTTGGAGACCACCGCGGGCTTGTCGGCTACGATGCACGCCAAGTCGCCCGGACCCGCCTTCAGCGCCGCGGCCGCGCTCGCGCCCTCATCCGGCGTCACGAATCTCGCGATGCTCCCTTTCAGCCCCTCCTCGGCCCACGCAATGGTGGCGAGGCCGCGCGCCCCCGAGGCCTTCACCATCTCGGTCAGGACATCGAGGTCCTTCCTGGAGTACGCCGCGCCGCCGGGCACGACCAGTCCGCGCACGACGCCCCCCGCCCCAATCGTGTCCGAGAAAGCCCGGAAGCCGGAGGTGCGAAACATCGGGGTCAGATCCGCGATCTCCATCCCGAAACGGAGGTCCGGCTTGTCGCTGCCGTAGCGGGCCATCGCCTCCGCGTAGCTCAGCCTCGGGAACGGGGTGAAGCTGCGCTTGTGCGGCACGACGGCGGGGACGAGCGCCGTGACGAGCCCCTCGACCACGTTCAGCACATCGTCCCGCTGGACGAAGGACATCTCCAGGTCCAGCTGCGTGAATTCCGGTTGGCGGTCCCCGCGCAGGTCCTCGTCGCGCATGCACCGCGCGATCTGGAAATACTTCTCGAAGCCGGCCACCATCAGGAGCTGTTTCAGCTGCTGCGGGCTCTGCGGCAGGGCAAAGAACTTTCCGGGCCACACCCGGCTCGGGACCACGTAATCTCGCGCCCCCTCGGGCGTGGACTTGATCATGATGGGGGTCTCGATCTCAAGAAAACCCTGCTTGTCCAGGTAGTCGCGGATGAACTGAATCGTCTTGTGCCGCAGGATGACGTTCTTCTGCATGCGGGCGCGGCGCAGGTCCAGGTAACGGTATTTGAGGCGGAGCGATTCGTCGGTCTTGTAGCCCTCGTCGTCGATAGGCATCGGCAGGGGTTTAGATGGGTTGAGTATCTCGATGGTGCGGGCGACCACCTCGATATCACCCGTCTCCAGGCTGGGATTGACTGCGCCGGCGGGGCGGGGGCGGACCTCCCCCGTGATCCTCAGGACGTACTCGTTGCGGGCTTTCTCGGCGGGCGCATACGCCTCGCCGGCGTCGGGATTAACCGTGACTTGGACGAGGCCCGAGCGGTCCCGCAGGTCGATGAAGATGACCCCGCCGTGATCCCGTCTTCTGTGGAGCCAGCCGGCAAGGATTACGGTCCTGCCCGCGTCGGCCAATCGCAAACCGCCACACTCGTGCGTCTTGAGCATCGTCGTCGTATCCCGTGGTCTCGAGTTCAGGGTTCCGCAGGATAGCACACTCCCGCATACCCGCAGGCCCTCGCGTAGGCGGGATGATACAGAACTCGGCGCCGGGAAGCCAGACAGCTGTGGGGTGCTGGGTTTCGGGTGCCGGGTTCCGGGGAGCGACGTCCGGATCAGGCGGATCCGCCGCAAAACCCAGAACCCAACACCCGGGACCCGCCTTCGTTATTTGAGGCGGAAGTTGACGGTGATCGTGGTCTTGACCTTGACGGGTTTGCCGGCGTCGGTCCGGGCGGGCTTGAACTTCCATTGCTTGACCGCGTCTACTGCCGCCTGCGAGAGGCGCGGATCGGGCGATTCGGACGCCGTCGCCTCGATGACATTCCCCTGCGCGTCGACCGTGGCCTGCACTTTAACGGTCCCTTGCACTTTTTCGGTCTTGGCATCGGCGGGGTATTTCGGATCCACTTTCTGCAGCAGGACCGGCTGGGCGCCTTTTTCCTCTGTGGACGCGGCCGCCGACCGAACCAAGCCCAATGACAGCACCCCGGCCAACACGACTATGGTTGCACATCGAATCATATTTCCTCCCCTGGAAAAGGTTTCCGGTGGAAGGAGCCCCGAGGGGTGCGACATCGTGCACTCAACGCAGCCGGAAATTTACGGTGATCGCCACCCGCGCAGCCACCGGGGTCCCGTCTTTGAGCTCTGCCGGCCGAAAACGCCACTGCTTGAGCGCGTCTGCGGCGGCCCGGGTAAGGCGCGGGTCTGGGTCTTGGAGTGCGACGATGTCGGTAACGCTCCCGTCGATTCCAACGGCCGCCTCGAGCACGACGGTGCCCATGACCTTTTCTTCCTTGGCATCCGGGGGGTAGGCCGGGTCGATTTTGCTTATGACGACGGGCTGGGTGATGTCCGCACTCTTCGGGAGGGCCGCGCGGGGAAGGTCCGGCTCGACAAACAGGAACATATACGGGGCCGCCCCCCCGTCCATCGCGCCCACTACGGCCCGGCCGCCGCGTGCTGCGATGACCGTGGAGTCGGCCAGGGATTTATCACCCTGCCTGAACACGACACGAAAGGTCGCCGTCTTGTCGGTGAAACTGAGGAGGGTGGCGAAGGCGCGCACCCCCGCTTCCTCCAGGGGAAGCAGCTCGATTTGTCGGCCCGGCAGCGCCTCTTCCACCCGGGATTTCTGGGGGCGGCGGCCCGGATCCAGGCGGAACGTATCCCACAGCTTCTCGGCCGCCCTGCTGAAAGCGAGACTCCTGTCCAGCACCTGGCGCCGGATGCTGTCCTCCGATCCCGGCGGCGACCCGTCGAGCGGAATCAGGGTGCCGGGCACCAGAAGGGCCGCCCCTCTGCCCGCTTCGGGGCCTACCGGGAATCCGACCAACAGGGTAAAGCTCGTGCGAATGGCCTCGTCCGGGGCTCCCGAAGCGGCGCGGGCCGGGGATGCCAGGAGGAGGCACAGGAGCGGTGCGCACCATGAGCGGGTCATTGTCTCCCTCCAGAGGGCTGCTGGTATGTCATATACAGCGGGGTGTCCTCGTCGAGCCAGAGCAGTACCTCCCCTTCACCGAGCGGCATCGTCGTCTCCGCACCGGCAGGGGACGAAGGAGTCGAGGCGGGCCTGGGCGGGCCCAGGGAGCGTACCGAAAGGAGAGCGGTCACCGTGAGGGCAGCGGCGGCGGCGGCGGGCAGCCACCAGCGGTGCGGAGCCGGCCGGCGCAGGCGCTCCCGCACCGCGGCGGCGGCGGCCGCCGGACTCGTGCGCGGCGGCCGTGCGGCCCATGTCCGCCACCGGTCCTCGAAGTCTCGTTCCCGGTCAGGTCCCCCGATCCCAGTCATGAGTTTTCTCCTTTGCCGGAAGCCGGCGCACGCAAGGCGAGGCGCAGGTTTTCACGGGCTTTTCTCCGGTGCGAGCGGACGGAGGCCGCGGTGATCCCCAGTCCGCGACCGATTTCAGAATCGCTGAGTCCTTCCACGACGGTCAGATGCATCACGGCGCGCTGTCTCGGGGCGAGCAGGCCGAGGATCTGCTGAACGTCGACGTCTTCCGTTCCGGCTGACACGAGCATCAGAGGTGCCGCAGCGAATGGTAGCAGCCGTGCGGCGCGCCGGCCGCTCCGGAAACACTTCCGCGCGACGATGCGCATCATCCAGCCCGGGAACGCCTCCGGCTGCCGCAGGCCCTTCAGCTTCCGCCAGGCCGCGACAAACGCATCCTGAACGCAGTCCTCCGCTTCGGCGTCCCCGATGACGGAACGGGCGAAACGCACCAGCGCGCACCAGTGGAGTTCGACGAGGGACGAGAACGCCTCGACATCGCCGAGTTGCGCGCGCACGACCAGTCCCCGCCCGGTTTCGTCCACGTGGAATAGAGCCTCCCGACCGGTGCAATCGTGTACTGCGGCCCCCGGTATCAGGTGTGGATGGTTGATTTTTCGGCAGTCATGGGAGCGCCACTTGCCTGCCCAAAATCAACCATCAAGACCCGACCCCGGCATCGTGTTTGGGAGAATAGCGGCTGCGGACGTAGTCGTCGAGGATGACGAGGAACTCCTGCACGAGTCCTTCGCCCCGGAGGGTGGTCACGAGCCTGCCGTCCACGAACACGGGCGCCCGGGGCTCTTCGCCCGTGCCCGGAAGCGAGATGCCGATGTTGGCGTGCTTGGATTCCCCGGGGCCGTTGACCACACACCCCATGACCGCCACCTTGAGTCCTTCGACCCCTCGGTAGGTCTGACGCCATTCCGGCATGCGGTCACGCAGGTATCGCTGAATCCGGTCCGCCATTTCCTGAAACAACGTCGATGTGGTGCGTCCGCAGCCGGGGCAGGCCGACACCTGCGGCATGAAACTGCGGATCTCGAGCGACTGCAGGATCTGCTGGGCGACCCGGACTTCCTCGGTGCGATCGCCGTCGGGGGAGGGGGTGAGCGACACCCGGATCGTGTCCCCGATGCCTTCCTGCAGGAGGACGGCGAGCCCTGCCGCAGATGCGACAACCCCGCGGGTCCCCATGCCCGCTTCCGTCAACCCCAGGTGAAGGGCGTAGCGGCAGCGCGCAGCCAGGGAGCGGTACACGTGGACGAGGTCCTGGACGCCGGAGACCTTCGCGCTGAGGATGATTTTGTCCGCGCCCAGCCCGTATTCCTCGGCCCGCCGGGCGGAGTCGAGCGCGCTCACGTTCATCGCCTCGAGCAGGACCTCGCGCGCGTCTTTCGGCTCGGGGCCCCGGGTATTCTCATCCATGAGGCGGGTGAGCAGCGACTGATCGAGCGAGCCCCAGTTCACACCGATGCGTACCGGCCGGCCGTTATCGACGGCGACATCGATCATCCGTCGGAAGTTTTCGTCGTGGTGCTTTCCCGCTCCCACGTTGCCGGGGTTGATCCGGTACTTGGCCAGGGCGCGGGCACACTCGGGGAATTCCGTCAGGAGGATGTGGCCGTTGTAGTGAAAATCCCCTATCACGGGGACTTCGAACCCGAGGTCCCGCACGCGGTGGACGATTTCAGGGACGGCTCCGGCGGCCGCGCGCGTGTTGACCGTGATGCGCACCAGTTCGGAACCGGCCGCGGCAAGCGCGCCGACCTGGCGCGCCGTGGAGGCGGCGTCTTCCGTGTCGGTGTTGGTCATCGACTGCACGACGATGGGCGCACCTCCGCCCACCCGGACGCTGCCGACCCAAACCCCCACCGATTCCCTGCGTGGCGCGATAGCCATAGCCGAGACTGAAATGTAGTGCATCGCGAGTGGCCCATCAAGCGCTTTAGGGCGCGGACGCCACGTCCTGGTTTTCTCCTCTCGCTGTTTGTGGTAAAGATGACGGCCTCTGCTCAGGAGAATAGCGTGGCACCCAACTGGTACAACCATCTGAACGAGAGTGTGGGCGAGGTCCTGATCGACGCCCGGACAATACAGGCCCGCGTCCGGGAGCTGGCCGCGAGCATCACACGGGATTATCATGGGAAAACACCGCACGTCGTCGCCATCCTGAAAGGGGCAAGCATCTTTCACGCGGACCTGGTCCGGGCCATCGACCTCGGCGTCACCCTGGATTTCATCGCAGTCGGGAGCTATGGGGCGTCGACGCTCAGCAGCGGCGAAGTGCGGATCCTGAAGGACTTGGATGAGAGTCTCGAGGGAAGGGACGTGCTGCTTGTCGAAGACATCCTCGATACGGGCCTGACCCTCCATTACCTGATCCAGAACCTGGAGTCCAGGGGACCGAGGTCGCTGACGGTCGCCGCGTTGCTAAACAAGCCATCGCGGCGCCGGATCGAGGTTGCGGTGCGATACGTGGGCTTCGAGATCCCCGACCGGTTCGTCATCGGCTACGGCCTCGATTACGACCAGCGCTACCGCAACCTGCCGGACATCTGCGTCTTGAATCTCGGTTGCACGGGCAAATAAGCGGAAACATTTCGCTTCTTCAAAGATCCGCGTGTATTCCGCCGCGGAGCCAGGCCTTTCTCACTCTCCGTGACCGGGACGACAAAGCTTCTCCCCAGCACCCCGGCTGGCCGTCCACCGCCTCACCCGCGGCGGCTTCGCGCTAACTAACTCAGCGCGGACGTGCCAGACAATTCCGCTGCGATCCGGCGGGTTAATTGACCAGGCGTCAGGAATACCGCCAGGGCAGCTCGGAGAGGAAGGACGTGCCGTGCGGGAGGCGGAAACCGAAGTTGTCGGCGATGGTCTGGCCGATGTCGGCCATGGATTCGCGGGTGCCAAGCTCAAGGCCGCCGCGGAGGCAGGGGCTGTAGACGATCAGGGGCACATACTCGCGGGAGTGATCGGTGCTGGCCGTCGTTGGGTCGCAGCCGTGGTCGGCGCTCACCATCAGGCAGTCGTTTTTCCCGAGCGCATCCATCACTTCCGGCAGCCGGCGGTCGAACTCCTCCAAGCCTTTCGCATACCCGCCCGGATCGTTGCGATGGCCCCAAAGCATATCGAAATCGACCAGGTTGGCGAAGATCAGCCCGCGGTAATGTCCGGCGAGCGCGCACAGGGTCTGGTCCAGCGACTCGCGGTTGTCGTGCGCTTCGAGAATCCGGGTGAACCCGCGGTAATCAAAAATCGAGGCGATCTTGCCTACCCCGACCGAAGCCAGCCCGCGCTCCTTCAGGTCGTCGAGCAGCGTGCTGCTGGGCGGAGGGATCGCGAAGTCCTTGCGGTTGCCGGTGCGTCTGAAGGCCCCGGGCGCACCGATGAAAGGCCGCGCGATGACTCGCGCGACCCGGTCGGGGCCCTGGAGCAGGTCCCGGGCGATGCGGCAGATGCGGTACTGCTCTTCGAGAGCGATCACTTCTTCGTGGGCCGCGACCTGGAAAACCGAATCCGCCGACGTGTACAGGATCGGTCTTCCGGTCCGCATGTGCTCCTCGCCCAGTTCCTTGATGATCTCGGTGCCCGACGCCGTCTTGTTGCCGAGGACGTCGCGGCCGACGGCCTGCCGGAACGGGTCGAGAATGCGGGCAGGAAAGCCTTGCGGATAGGTCGGGAATGGGACGGGCGTGATCAGGCCGGCCATTTCCCAGTGGCCTACCGTGGTGTCCTTCCCGTTGGAGAGAATCGCCGCCTTTCCATAGGACCCGCTCGGGTGCGGCGACGCCAGCAGTTCCCGGAACGGGCGGATGTTGGCCAGCCCTAGCCGCTGGAGGTTCGGCAGCGCCGGCTTTTCACGATCGATCACGTGGCCAAGCGTGTCGCTTCCGGCGTCCCCCCATGCCTCCGCATCAGGCATCTCCCCGATCCCGACGCTGTCGAGGACGATCAGGATCACTCTGTCAAATCGGGGCATGGCTGCTCATTTCGTCAAAGTCGATTGGATCTGCGCCTGGAGCTCGCGCGCCTTCGCCCGGATGCGCGCCTCGTCCAGGGTCAGGACGCGGCCTTGAAGCATCAGGATTTTGCCGTCGACGACCGTCGTCCGGACATCAGCGGCCTTGAGCGCGTAAACCAGGTGCGAGTAGACGTCGTACATGGGGGTGGCGTGGGCGGCCAGGGTGTCCACGAGGATGAAATCGGCTCTTTTGCCTGGTTCGAGCGACCCCGTTTCCTTGTCCATCTTCAAAGCACGTGCCCCGCCGATCGTCGCCATCTCGACCACCTGGCGGGCCGGCAGCAGCGTGGGGTCTTTTCCGGCGAGCTTCTGCAGTTTGGCCGCGAAATCCATCGCCTCGAACATGTCGAGATCGTTGTTGCTGGCCGCGCCGTCCGTACCGAGCCCGACATCGATGCCGAGCGCCATCAGACGCGCGACCGGGGCGACGCCCGAGGCGAGCTTCATGTTGCTTTCCGGGTTGTGGGTGACGCTGACGCCGTGCCGGCGCAGGATCGCCATATCCGCTTCGGTGAGCCAGACGCCATGGTTGAAGATCACGCCGGGGCCAAGGACGCCGATTTGCTCGAGCCACTCGGTCGAGGTTGCGTCGTACTTCCGGCGCATTTCGTCGACCTCCTCCTGCGTCTCGGAGACATGGATGGTGAGGGAGACGCCGTACCTGTCGGCGAGCGCTTTGCACGCCTTCAGGGATTCCGCCGAATTGGTGTACGGGGCGTGAGGAGCCACGGCCGGGACGATCCGCGGGTGACCCTTCCAGCGACGGATGAAAGTCTCCGTGTAGGCAAGCGCCTCCTCGGGCGTCTTGTGGTCGGGGGCGGGGAACTGGATGATGGTTTCCCCGAGAAGGGCGCGCAGGCCTGCCCGTGCCGTAGCTTCCGCGACCTGATCCTCGAAGTAGTACATGTCGGCATAGGTGGTGGTGCCCGACCGGATCATCTCCAGGCAGGCCAGAAGCGTCCCCCACTCCACGAACTCGCGCGTGACGTTTTTCGCCTCGGCGGGGAAGATGTACTTCCGCAGCCACTCCATCAGGGCGAGATCGTCCCCGACTCCCCGGAGGAGCACCATCGGCGCATGGTTGTGCCCGTTGACGAGCCCGGGCATCGCGATCTGCCCTCGACCGTCGATCGTGCGGGAAGGTGCGTAGCGCGCCCGCAGCTCGGCCGAGGGGCCGAGCGCGACGATGCGTTGGCCGGAGACCGCGATTGCACCGTCCTTCAGGATCCGGCCCGCACCGTCGAGGGTGACGACGGTTGCTCCACTGACGAGAAGGTCCGCCTTCTCCTTGCCCGACGCCGCGCGCGCGGCCCCCAGCAGGAGGACGAGCGAACCCAGGACAATCGGAAGGGAGCGGCGGAAACCGCGAAAAAGCCCCGCGGCCAGACAGTCCCCGCGATCGAGCGCAGCCGCGGCGTGTTTTGTCGGGAACAAAGACCTGTTCAGGGCGCGTGCCGTGCGGTGTCTCGCCACCGCTTTCGGCGATGGTACCGGATCGATCGGCGTGCGCCGGAGCGCCGGGGGCGCCAACCCCACCGACGGCAATCGTCGACAACCACTTTCAGGCGCTGGGGTGCGCTCCCGGCCGCACGACAGGCCGGGTTGAGGTTCTGGATGCAAGGTCATACCCGGGGTTTAGGGGCGCTCTTCCGGGCGCCGTCATCGAGGAAACGGCTGTCGAACGGCACGGGAAAAAGATCCCGGAGCCTGTACTTGGCCTTGCGCCCCTGCAGGTTGGACAGGATCACCTCCAGGTCGCCGCAATACTCCCACAGGATCTGCCTGCAGGGCCCGCACGGCGGCGTCAGGGTTTCGGTGTCGGCCACGATCGCGATGCGCCGGAATTCCGCCTCCCCCTCCGACACGGCTTTCCACACCGCGACGCGCTCCGCGCAAACCGTCAGCCCGTACGTGGAGTTTTCGATATTGCACCCGCCGTACACCTTGCCGCCGCGGGTCTCCAACGCAGCCCCGACCAGAAACCGCGAATGCGGCGCCCGCGCATTTTCCCGGTACCGCCGCGCCTCCTGCATCAGTTCGGTAATTCTCATGGCCGCTCGCCTGACCTGGCGCTGACCAGCGCAGGGAGTTCCGGAACGATCTCCTGCAGCAGCGCGATGAACTGGTTTTCGACCCGCTCGGTCGTCTCGATCACTTCGCCGTGTGTCAGCTTCCGGGGGAGTATGCCCGCGGCCATGTTGGTGATGCAGGAAATACCCACCACCCGCACGCCCATGTGATTAGCCACGATCACCTCGGGTATCGTCGACATCCCCACGGCGTCGGCGCCGAGGGTGCGGCACATGCGGATTTCGGCCGGCGTTTCATAGCTCGGTCCCGCGAACCCCACGTAGACGCCCTGGCGCATCGCGATGCCGAGCCGCCCGGCGGCCCGCAGCGCGACCTCGCGCATCTGCGTATTGTACGCCTCGCTCATGTCGGGGAAACGCACGCCCAACTCTTCGACGTTCGGCCCGATCAGGGGATTGCCGCCCATGAGGTTGATGTGATCGGTGATCAGCATCAGGTCGCCGGGGCGGAACGATGCATTGACCCCGCCGGCGGCGTTGGTGACGATCAACTGCCGGATCCCCAGGCAACCCAGCACACGTGCCGGGTAGGTGACGTCCCGCATCGTGTGTCCCTCGTAATAATGGACCCTCCCCTGCAGCGCCGCAACGGGGACACCCGCGGCTGTGCCGAGCACCAGCTTGCCGGGATGGCCCAACACGGTCGAGTGGGGGAAATGAGGCAAGTCCTCAAAGGGAATGACGGTGCGGTTTTCGAGGGTGTCGGCATAAGCGCCCAGACCCGAGCCGAGAATCAATCCGACGGCAGGCGGTTGGGCGTGACGCATCACGATTGCGGATACGGTCTCCTGCAGCTTCGCGTACACGGGGCTTACCTCGCTAGGACACGGTCTTTTTGATGAGCGCCGGCCGGGCCGTCTGCACCGGGGAGAACCGGTAGCACTCGAGCACACGCCGGTGGGCCTCCCGGCCGAGGTCATCGTCGTTGTACAGGAGCGTGCAGAGCGCTTCGCCGGGTGCGACGGCGTCGCCGATTTTCTTGTGGACCTGCACTCCGACGGCGGGATCGATCTGCGACCGGACCGTCGCGCGGCCTGCGCCGAGGACGCCGGCGGCCCGGCCCAGAGACTCCGTGTCGATGGCTTCGACGAACCCGGACGCGGGCGACGGCACCTCCAGGGTCTTGCGCGCCCGTGGCAAAACCGAGTAGTCGTTGACCACCGAGGAGTTTCCGCCCTGCGCCGCCACCATCTCGCGGAAACGGTCGAGGGCGCGCCCGGAACGGATCACGTCGCGGTACAGGGCCCGGCCGGCGGCCAGCGACGAAGCAGCCTCACCCAGGACGAGGCAGTGGGCCGACAGTTCTTCGCACAGCACGCGCGTGTCCTCAGGGCCACTCCCCTTCAGGACTTCGAGCGCCTCGATCACTTCCACCGCGTTCCCGACAAACTCCCCCAGCGGCTGGTTCATATCGGTGACCAGCGCCGTCACCTTCTTGCCGCAGGACCGGCCGACCGCGACCATCGCCTGCGCGAGCGCCTCGGCCTCTTCTTCCGTCTTCATGAACGCGCCGCTGCCCGTCTTGACATCGAGCACCAGTCCGTCGATTCCTTCCGCCAGCTTCTTGCTCATGATGCTGGCGGTGATCAGCGGACGGCTGTCGACGGTAGACGTCACATCGCGCAGCGCGTACAGCTTACGGTCGGCCGGCACCAGGTCGGCGGTCTGGCCGATCACGGCGACTCCGACGGCCGCCAGCACCTCCTTGAATCTGGAGACGCTCAGCGCCACGTTGAAACCGGGGATGGACTCGAGCTTGTCCAGGGTCCCGCCGGTGTGGCCCAGTCCGCGGCCGGAGATCATCGGGACCACCAGGCCGGCGGCTGCAACGGCGGGCGCCAGCACGAGGGACGTCTTGTCGCCCACGCCGCCGGTCGAGTGTTTGTCGACCTTCAGGCCGGGAAGCCCGCCGAGGTCCACGGTCCCACCCGACGCCCGCATCTCCTCCGTGAGCGCGACCATTTCCCGATCGGTCATGCCGCGGAAAAATACGGCCATCAGGAATGCGGAGACCTGGTAGTCGGGGATGTGGCCTGCGCAGCACCCGGTGATGAGGAAAGCGATCTCATCCGGCGAGAGTTCGCCGCCGTCGCGCTTTTTCCGAATCAGGTCAACGGCGCGCATCGAATGGGCCTTAAAAGAGAAAAGCTATCGTCGCCCGCCTCCCCTCGCCGGGGTGACGGCTTCGATAGCTTGCAGCGTTCTCCCCAGTTGCAGCCTTACCGATCCGGTACCCCCGCGGAACGCGGTGCCGAAACACCGCACTCGATACCAGGGACAGGCTGTTTTCGGAATTACCCGCGCAGGTTCCGCATCTTCTTGCGGAGGCGTTTGCGCGCCAGGGCCTGCTTGATGCGCTTCTTCTCGCCGGGTTTCAGATAGAAGGAATGCTTCTTGACATCCTTGATGATGTCTTCCTGCTGAACTTTGCGCTTGAAGCGCCGCAGCGCGCTTTCGAGCGACTCACCTTCGTTCAGAATGACTTCCGCCAAGCTTAACACCTCCCTTAGGGACAAGCGGATAAATTACGCCTCTGGTTCACCGGAGTCAAGGTCAAACACTTCAGTTATTTAGGCGTGCGGGCACGGGGCTGCCGGGCGCGCCGCGCCGGCGTCCCGCGCGCGGCCGCCCAATCCAGGACCGTCCCGGACCCGACCTGGTCGCGGCGCTCGCTCAGCCGCGTCACTTCGCGGGCGATCCGCGCGTCGTTTTCCGGCGAATCCAGCTTGCGGATGGCCTCAATGGCGCGGTCGAAATCGCGCTGCGCTTCATAGCTTTCCATGAGGTGAACGATCGCCCGGCGCCGGCATTCGATGCACGGGGAGACCGAGACCTTCTGGAACATGGCCACAGCATCGTCGTAGCGGTTCTGGATCTGGTAGATGTTGCCGATCTTCAGAGCGACCTGATCGGCGAGGTGGCCGGTGACGCCGGCCTCCTCGATGCGGCGCAGTTCGCGGAGCGCGCCGATGTAGTCGTCTTTGCGGAAGTAGGTGTTGGCCCGCTTAAACTCGATCTCCTGCCGGTTCTCCAGCTGTGGCCACGTCAAGGATCCTGTCATACTCCGAGATGGCCTGGTTGAGGTCTCCGATTTCGTTCGCGTAGATGGCCGCCAGCTGCAGGCGCGCTTTGTAGGCTTCCGGCCGGTCCGGGAACTCCTCGACCAGCCTTGTGTAGTTTTCGACGGCGTCCTTGAGCTGCCTCAGGTTCAGGTAGTAGATGTTGCCGATGTTCAGGAGTGCCTGCGCGCCGAACTTCCCCTCGCGGTCGCGCTTGTACAGCAGCGTGTTGAGGCGGATGGCGTCGTCGTAATTCCCCTCGCGCCACCGCGCCTCCGCGAGTTCGAGCATCTGGCGCGAGCTGGAGTTGCACCCGGTCAGCCCGAGCACAAGCCCGAGCAGAAGCGCCGCCGCCCGCGCGCCTCACTCGCCGGCTTCTCCTTCGGGAGCCGTCTCCTCGGCCGCGACCACCGTGACGCTGGCGACGTAATCGCCTTCCTCGAGATCGATGCACTTGACCCCGACGGCGGCCCGCGTTTGCGTGTTGCGGATGTCTTCGACGTTGATCTGGATGAGCTTCCCCTGCCCCGTGATGAGCATGACGGACGAGTCTTCGCGCACGTGGCAGGTGTTGACGACGTTGCCCCGTTCTTCGCGCCGACCCGGACGTTGATGACTCCCGATGCCGCCGCGGCCCTGGCGCGGGTATTCGTCGACGGCGGTGCGCTTGCCGAAGCCTTTCTCGGTGACCGTCAGGAAATGGCCCATCCCCTTGACAGCGCGACATCGCGACCACGTGGTCGTCCTTCGCCAGCCGGATGCCGATGACGCCGCGCGCGGTGCGGCCCATGTCGCGCACGTCGGTTTCGGAGAAGCGGATCGCCTTGCCCATGTGGGTCGCCAGCAGCACATCGTAGGAGCCATCGGTCAGCTCGCACCCGATCAGCTCGTCGTCGTCCGGGACGTGGATGGCGATGATGCCCGGCGCTGCGCGGATTGGAATACTCGGTCAGCGCGGTTTTCTTCACGATGCCGTTGCGCGTGGCCATCACGACGTAGCGCTCGCTCTCGAAATCCTTGACCGAGATGATGTCCGCGATCTTCTCGTCCTTCGACATGTTGACCAGGTTGACGATGGCCTTCCCTTTGCCCGCCGTGCCGACGTCCGGGATTTCGTACACCTTGAGCCAGTAGACCTGGCCGCGGTTGGTGAAGATCAGCAGGTAGCTGTGGGTGGAGGCGACAAAGACGTGGTCGATGAAATCCTCGTCGCGCGTCGTCATCCCGATCCGTCCCTTGCCGCCGCGTCCCTGGCGTGCGGTAAGTCGAGGCGCCGGTCCGCTTGATGTAGCCCGAGTGGGTGACCGTGATGACAACATCCTCGTCGGCGATGAGGTCTTCGAGGGTGATTTCGACTTCTTCGTCGACGATCTCGGTGCGGCGCTCGTCGCCGTAGTTCTTGTCCAGCTCGCGCAGCTCCCCGATGATCACCCCTTCGAGCACCTTCTCGCTGGCCAGGATTTCCTTCAGCCGCGCGATCAGCTTGAGGATCTCTTCGTATTCCTGCGATGATCTTCTCGCGCTCGAGGCCGGTCAGGCGCTGCAGCCGCATGTCGAGAATGGCCTGCGCCTGTTCGGCGCTGAACTGGAACTGCGCCATCAGACCCTGCTTGGCGACGGCGGGCTCCTTGGAGGCGCGGATCAGCGCGATGATCGCGTCGAGCATGTCGAGCGCGCGCTTCAGCCCTTCGAGGATGTGCGCGCGGGCCTCGGCCTTGCGCAGTTCGAACATCGTGCGGCGGCGCACGACGTCCTTGCGGTGCGTCGATGAAGCAGTCGAGCGCTTCGCGCAGCGTTCAGGACGCGCGGCTGGTTGTTGACGATCGCCAGCAGGATGATGCCGAAGCTCGCCTGCATCGGAGTGAGCTTGTAGAGATTGTTCAGGACCACCTGGGCCGGCTCGTCCTTCTTCAGCTCGATGACGATGCGCATCCCCTCGCGGTCGGATTCGTCGCGCAGGTCGCGAGATCCCCTCGAGCTTCTTATCCCGCACCAGCTCGGCGATGCGCTCGATCAGCTTGGCCTTGTTGATCTGGTACGGGATTTCCGTGACGATGATGGCTTCGCGGTCGCGCGACATCTTCTCGATCGCGGCCCGCGCGCGCATGATGACGATGCCGCGGCCGGTCTGGTAGGCCGCGCGGATGCCGCCGCGGCCGTAGATGAACCCGGCCGTCGGGAAATCCGGGCCCGGCACCAGGGCCATCAAGTCGTCGAGCGTTGCCTCGGGATTTTCGATCAGCAGGATGGTGGCGTCGATGATCTCGCGCAGGTTGTGCGGCGGGATGTTGGTCGCCATCCCGACGGCGATCCCGGACGAGCCGTTCACCAGCAGGTTGGGGAACTTCGCCGGCAGGACCAGCGGCTCCTTCAGCGAATCGTCGTAGTTGGGCCCGAAGTCGACGGTCTCCTTGTCGATGTCGGCCAGCAGTTCGTCGGCCAGGCGCGCCATGCGGACTTCGGTGTACCGCATGGCCGCGGCGTTGTCGCCGTCGACCGAGCCGAAATTCCCCTGCCCGTCGACCAGCGGGTAGCGGATCGAGAAGTCCTGCACCAGCCGCACGATCGTGTCGTAGACCGCGCTCTCGCCGTGCGGATGGTACTTGCCGATGACGTCGCCGACGATGCGCGCCGATTTCTTGTAGGCCTTGTTGTAGGTGTTGCCCGAGGTCGTTCATCGCGAACAGCACGCGCCGGTGGACGGGCTTCAGGCCGTCGCGGGCATCGGGCAGCGCCCGGCCGATGATGACGCTCATCGCATAGTCCAGGTAGGACTTGCGCATCTCGTCGATGATGTTGACCGGGATCTGTTCTAGGGCTTCGTTCATGGTGCGGATCAGATATCCAGGTTCCGGACGTTGAGGGCGTTGTCCTCGATGAAGCGGCGGCGCGGCTCGACCGCGTCGCCCATCAGGATCGTGAAGATCGCGTCGGTCTGCACGGCGTCGTCGATGGAGACCTTCAGCAGGGTGCGCGATTCCGGATTCATCGTGGTCTCCCACAGCTGCTCGGGGTTCATCTCGCCCAACCCCTTGTAGCGCTGGATGGACAGGTCCTTCCGGCCGAGCGCCAGCACGTAGTTGAGCAGCTCGCGGCTCGAGCCGATGCTCTGGCTGGAGCCGTTCTCTTTCACCAGGAACGGGCGGCTTCTCGAAGGGCGCCATCTCGGCGTAGAGCTGGAACAGGCGCTGCCACTCGGCCGAGGACAGCAGCTCCCAGTTGACGGTGATCCGTGCGCCCCGCTGCCTTCGCGCTCCAGCCGCAGCGAGTGCAGCCCATGCTCCTCGTCCTGCGGATCGTCGCCGTATAGCCGATCTCCTCCAGGATCTGCCCGAGCTTCGCAGATGATCTCCGCGTCTTCGAACAGCTGCTTGAGGGTAAACCCGTTCTGGAGCAAGCCCGCCTTCTCCCGCCACGAACTGCAGCAGCCGGTCGAGCAGTTCGGGGTTTTCCAGCCTGCCGGTTGAGCTTGTCGTACACGGTCGAGTGCTCGTGCACGACGCGCAGCAGTTGCGCCAGATCGCGGACCGCTGAACTGCAGGCCGCTCTTTTCCACCGTGACGACCACGTCCGGCCGTCGCGCGCTGCATCAGGTACTCTTCCATCTCGCGGTCGGTTTTCAGGTACCGGATCTTGCGTGCCGTGCTTGACGCCGTAAAGCGGCGGCTGCGCGATGTAGATGTGGCCCCCTTCCATCAAGCTCCGGCATCTGCCGGTAGAAAAACGTCAGCAGCAGCGTCCGGATGTGCGACCCGTCCACGTCCGCGTCGGTCATGATGATGATGCGGTCGTAGCGCAGCTTGTCGAGTGCGAACTCCTCTTTCCCGATGCCCGTGCCGATGGCGGAGATCATGGTCGCGATTTCCTGGTTGCTCAGCATCTTGTCGAAGCGCGCCTTTTCGACGTTGAGGATCTTCCCTTTGATCGGGAGGATCGCCTGGAACTTGCGGTCGCGCCCCTGCTTGGCCGAGCCGCCGGCGCTGTCCCCCTCGACGATGAAGATCTCGCAGAACTTCGGGTCGCGCTCCTGGCAATCGGCCAGTTTTCCCGGCAGGAGGGCCGTATCGAGCGCCCCTTTGCGCCGGGTCAGGTCCCGGGCCTTCCGGGCGGCTTCGCGCGCCCGCGCGGCCTCGACGGCCTTCGCAAGGATGCGCCGCGCCACCGGCGGATTCTCCTCGAGGAAGGCGCCGAGGCTCTCGTTGACGGCGTTCTCGACGATCCCCTTGATCTCGCTGTTGCCCAGCTTCGTCTTGGTCTGGCCTTCGAACTGCGGATTCCGCAGCTTCACGCTCACGACGGCGACGAGGCCCTCACGCACGTCCTCGCCCGTGGGGTTTTCCTTCAGGT
The DNA here is from genome assembly GCA_963773605.1 of uncultured Acidobacteriota bacterium. Taxonomy (GTDB): domain Bacteria; phylum Acidobacteriota; class UBA6911; order UBA6911; family UBA6911; genus CAVZBT01. The sequence goes on along the minus strand of CAVZBT010000005.1, from coordinate 557,462 downwards.
CCTTGAGCAGATCGTTCGACTGGGCGTAGGCGTTGATCGTCCGGGTCAGCGCGGACTTGAACCCGCTCAGGTGCGTACCCCCTTCGTGCGTGTTGATGTTGTTGGCGAAGGTGAAGATGGTCTCGCTGTAGCCGTCGTTGTACTGCATCGCCACTTCGACGACGACATCCTCCTTGCGTGTCTCGAAATAGATCGGCTTCGGGTGGAGTACATTCTTGTTCTGGTTGAGGTGCTCGACAAACGAGACGATCCCGCCTTCGTACTTGAACTCGACGCGCCGGTCCGAGCGGACGTCCTCAAGCACGATCTCCAGTCCCTTGTTCAGAAAAGACAATTCGCGCAAGCCTGCCCGCGATCGTGTCGTAGCTGAACTCCAGGGTCTCGAAGATTGTCTCGTCCGGCTTGAATGTGATCTTGGTGCCGCGCCGCTTGGTCGTGCCCGTCCGGCGGAACTCCGTCACCGGCCTGTCCGCGCTCGTAACTCTGCTCGTAGACCTTGCCCCCGCGCCAGATCTCCAGATCGAGCCGCCGGCTGAGCGCGTTGACCACCGAAACGCCGACCCCGTGCAGACCGCCCGAAACCTTGTAGGAATCGTTGTCGAACTTGCCCCCGGCGTGCAGCACGGTCATAACGACTTCGGCGGCCGATTTTCCCGTCTGCTCGTGACAAGTCGGTCGGGATCCCGCGCCCGTTGTCGATGACGGTGACGCTGTTGTCGATGTGGATGGTCACCTCGATCCGCGTGCAGAACCCGTTCAGCGCCTCGTCGACCGAGTTGTCGACCACTTCGTAGATCAGGTGGTGCAACCCGTCCACCGACGTCGAACCGATGTACATCGCCGGACGCAACCGCACGGCCTCCAGGCCCTCCAGCACCTTGATCTTGTCTGCCCCGTACTCCTCCTCGGCCAGGTCTCCGACCGGGGGGGAAACCACATTCTGGTCGGCCGGAATCGGCAGGTTTTCTTCCATAAAAGAGACCTATCGCGACGGTGCGTTTTTCCTTCGCCCGCCCACCTCAACAGAACGGAAATAAGCGTCTTATTTCCAAGGGTTTATTTGCCATTAAACAACCCGGAAATTATAGCATAAGCCGGCGTCAAACCTGAGGACTTTCTTGCGCCGGCACGGCGATACATATCTTTTAAAATGTGTTACTTACAGTGACTGTGCCGGGAATCTCCGGGGCTGTTCCCAAAAATCGGTTGGGCCGACGGGTTGGGGCAGGAGTTAGAAGGAGCGAATTTCGTTGGGGATAGCGTCATCCGGAGACAGTCCCGCCGGCGATCTCATAGCGCCGCATCCGGCCGTCCACCACCGGAAGCAGGCTCTCTTTTGCGGTGGTCAGGAACGTCTGGGTCCTGTCGGAGAGGTATTGAATGAATGCACGCAGGCGCGCATCGTCGAGTTCCGCCTCCACGTCGTCGACGAGGAACACCGGGTAGAACTCGTGCACCTTGCGGTGGATCTCCATCTGGGCGAAATAGAGCGACAGCAGGCTGCTGCGCTGCTGGCCGGCAGAGCCGAACTCGCGCCAGCGGCTTGCCATCGAGAAACAGTTTCAGGTCGTCGCGATGTGGCCCGATGGTTGTGAACCCCAGCCGCAGGTCCTGCGCGCGCGCCTCCAGGAGCCGTGCGCGGAACTGTTCCTCGATTTCGGCGATGCCCGCGTCTTCGTCCCGCGGCACGGACACATAATGGAATTTCAGGGTCTCCGCGCCGAACAGGCCCTCCGGGAGTTCTCCCTTCATCCGGCGCACGTACGCGCCGCGGTCGCGGATGACGGGCGCGCCTTCGCGCACGAGGGTTTCGTCCCAGGTGCCGAGCAGTTCTTCGTCGACGAGGTGGACGTGGGTCGCGGCCGGCCAGCAGCCGGTTGCGTTGCTTCAGCGCGCGCCCGTAGGCCGCGAGGTGGCGCACGTGGCCGGGATAGAGCGTAATCATGGCGCGGTCCAGGAACGCCCTGCGTTCGGCGGGCGCACCGCGGACGATGTCCAGGTGCTCGCTTGTGAAGGCCGACACATGAAGGTTCCCGAGAAATTCATCGAGCGGAGCGGTCTTGCCGTAGATCAGCAGCTTTTTGTCGGTCCTGGTAATGCGGACCTGCAAGGTGCGCGGACGACGGCGCCATGTTCGACCATACCCCTCGACGAGACATTCGTCCTGGCCGTGGCGGATGCACTCGCGCGGATTTGCCGTGCGGAAGCTCTTGCCGTACCCGAGCAGGTAGATCGCTTCGAGGAGGTTCGTCTTACCCTGGCCGTTGCGTCCGACGAAGACGTTGGCGCCGGGGAGAGAACTCCGTCTGCGCGTCGTGTAGATTGCGATACTGAAACACCTGGAGCTTGAGTACCCGCACGCCTGGGAGCCTGTCCGTAATCCGGCAGCCGCCTAGAACTTCATGGGCATGACGACATAGCGGTAATCCAGGTCGGCAGGCCCTTCGGGGGCGAGCAACCCCTGGGTCTCGGAATCCCGCACCGACAACGTAACGTTTTCCGTGCCGCACGCACCGAGAAAATCGAGGAGGTAGTTGGGATTGAACCCGATGTCCATCGAAGCCCCTTCGTACTGCACCGGCACGACATCACGGGCCTCCCCGGCTTCGGCGCTGCTCGCAGTCAGTTCGATGGTCCCCGGCGAAATCGAGATCCGGACCGCCTTGAGCTTCTCGTCGGACATGACGGCCGCGCGGCGGATGCCGTCGGCCAGCAACCGCGTCGACGCCGTGACCTTCTTGTCGTTGTCGTGCGGGATCACCATCTCGTAAGTTCGGAAACTGCCCTGCCAGAATGCGGGACACGAGCCTCTTGCCTCCGACGCCGAAGAAGAGGTGGTTGTCGTCGCGTCCGAATTCGACGATCGTGTCCTGGTCTCCGAGCAGTTTCTGGATTTCCACCAGGGTCTTACGCGGGATGAGCACCTTCAATTCGGAAGAAAGCCCCGGCAGGTCCACCTGCTTGGTGACCAGTGCGAGCCGGTGGCCGTCGGTGGAGACCATCCGGATCTGCTGAGGGTCGAGCAGCATCTGCGCGCCGTTGAGGGAGTAGCGCGATTCTTCCTGGGTGATGGCGAACATGGTGCGCTGGATCATGGCACGGAGCAGGTTCCCGGGAATGGCGATCCCGGACTGCACCGCCTCCGGTATCGAGGGAAAGTTTTCTTTCGGCAGCCCGACGATCTTGTAATCGGCGTTGCCGGAGTGGATCCCGATCCACTCGTTCTCCATGAGCGTGAATCGGATCTCCGCATCTTCGGGCAACAACCGCACGATTTCATGCAGGCGCCGCGCCGATACGGTCGTCGTCCCTTCGGCCTGTACCTCCGCGGGACAACCGCAGCAAATGCTCACGTCGAGGTCCGTCGCGGTAATTCCAAGGGTGCTGCCCGCGGCCTCCAGCAGGATGTTGGAGAGTATCGGGATCGTGCTCTTCTTCTCGATCACGCCCTGGACCAGGGTCAACTCGCCGAACAGGTCGCTCCTCTTTACGGTGAATTCCATGAATCCGCGCTCCTTGGAAGTGTGGGTGAAGAATCGAGACCGGCGCGATTATACACAAATTCGCCGCACCGCATCCGAGGCTTTTTGCAGAGGCTTGGTCCGTGCAGACCTCCATCAAGCGCGGGGGCTGGCTGACCGGTTCGAGGACCGGCATAGGCGGGAGATGCGCCGCCGAACTCAGGCATCCAAGCTGCAATGTCTTTGAAGCGCTCGTGTTCTTCTACTGAAGAATAAAACAGAGATGTTTCTCTCCTAGTAGCAGTAGAAGGTGCGGTGAATTTGTGGAAAACCCTGGTAAGGAGCATGGGGTGAAGGCGATGGCGCGTTGAAAAGAGTGCGGGTGCGCGTGCAAAAGGCGCGAAGACGGTGGAAAAAGCCAGGGAGGTGCAAATCCACAGAAGCCGCGCGCGCAGCGGCTGTGCGAAACTCTTGAAATACAGTGTGCCCGCGAGTTTCGGCTGTTGAAACCAGAGAGGATATCCCTGATCGCGGGACGCGGCGGCGGGCAGGCGGAGGACCTTACCGGAAGGACTGGATGATTTTCGAGATGGCTTCGGAAATATCGGAGTCTTTTTTCCGAAGCGAATCGATTTTGCGGATGGAGTGAAGCACGGTGGTGTGGTGTTTGCCGCCGAAATCCTTGCCGATCCGCGGCAACGAGAGCCCGGTCATCTGCTTGCAGACATACATGGCGATTTGACGCGGCTGCGCGATGGGGCGGGCATTGTTCTTGGCCTTCAGCTGCGCCGGCCGGAGCCCGTAGTAGGTGGACACGGCGCGGATGACCATGTCGACCGACACGGCGCGGCGGTCTTCGCTGAGCAGGTCCTTCAGGACGAGCCGCGCGTAGTCGACATCGATGTCCGAGGCGTGGATGCCCTCGAGGGAGGCGCGCGCGGCGAGCCGGACCAGCGCGCCTTCCAGTTCGCGGACGTTCGAGCGCATGCTCCCGGCGATGAACATCGATACGGCATCGGACAGCGGGCCGATCTCGCTTTCCGCCTTCTTGCGCAGGATGGCGATCTTGGTCTCGAGGTCGGGCGGCTGGATGTCGGCGATGAGGCCCCACTCGAACCGGGAATGGAGCCGTTCCTCTATGGTCGGGATCTCCCTGGGCGGGCAGTCGCTCGTGAGGACGATCTGCTTCTGGGCATCGTAGAGCGCGTTGAAGGTGTGGAAGAACTCTTCCTGGGTCCGTTCCTTCCCGGCGATGAACTGGATGTCGTCGATCAGGAGGACGTCGATGTTGCGGTACTTCTCGCGGAACTGGATCGTCCGATCGTAGCGGATGCTGTTGATCAGCTCGTTCATGAACCGCTCGGACGACATGTAGGACTGACGCAGCCGGGGGTTTTTCTGCTGGATGAAGTGACCCACGGCGTGCATCAGGTGCGTCTTCCCGAGCCCTACGCCTCCGTAAATGTACAGGGGGTTGTACGCCTTCGACGGTTGCTCGGCCACAGCGAAGGCTGCCGCCCGCGCGAACTGGTTGCTGGAGCCGACTACAAACGAGTTAAAGGTGTATTTGGGGTTCAAGGCGGGCGCGTCGTCGTCCTGTTTGGCCGCCGATTTCGGCCCCGGGTCGCCCGGGGCTGTTTTTTCCGCCGAGATGTGGATCGCGAGCGGCGCCCGCGTCACTTCGTGGACGGCCGCCCGGAGCGTTTCGGCGTGGTTTTCGATAAACCACTTCTTGAAATTGTCATTCGGGACCAGGAGGTAAAGGGAGCCGGCGTCGGAACCGGCGAACGAAATGGGCTGAAACCAGGTCTCAAAGCATTGCCGGCTGACCTTCTTCCCAACACAAGCTAGTACCTGCGCCCAGACGCTCATACCGGAAGATGCCCTACGGTGCCGAAGAGTTCGCTGTCTGTGTGAGGGCTATTCTTTTCGGTGCGCTCCGGAATTTTCCACAGGTTTTTGCACAGCTGTGGAAAAAAAGACACGTAGCACCCTGAACAGCAGGTCCTGCTCCGTCCTGCTGGCCGCGCATGTCACGTTCTGTGGATTCATTCTGTGCGCGAAGCCTCTGCTCTCAACAACGCGCGAGAAAGTAGCATACCGAGTTCCGCACATGCAATAAAAAAAAACAAAATCTGTCCGACGGGGGCTGTGGCATGAAACCCGCGCCAATAAAGGGTTTCACGGCCACAACCACCCCGGAGTGCAGGCAGGGTGCGGTTCGAAAAAGGGGCCCGGAAACGCGGCGCGGACGCGGACAGAAAATAGGAAATTATATATCGTTTTTGGGCTCCCGGGACGGGTGCCCGCGTCGGGCCCGTGCCTGCCGCGCGCGTCGGCGCCGGACCCGGGTCGAACGGGGGCGCAGCGGGGGGACGGCCCGGGCGAACGGGCGCCGGGACAGGGGTTGATGGCTCCCGGAATACGCCCTAAAACAGGCCCCCTTCCCGGGACTGGGCGGCAAAATGAGGGCGGAGCCGCTTGTAGGTGCGGGGCAATTCCTCAGGCAGGACACGGGTCTCCGATATGACGGAAACAAAGTTCGAATCGCCGGTCCAACGGGGCAGGACGTGCATGTGCAGGTGGTGCTCGACGCCCGCGCCGGCCGCCCGTCCGATATTGAACCCGAGGTTGAGACCGTCGGGCTGGTATTCGCGGCGCAGCGCCCCTTCGCACATCTGGGCCGTAACGATCATTTCGATCAGCTCGTCGCCGCAGGCATCGACGAGGCAGGGGATGTGACGGTTGGCCACGACCAGGATGTGCCCGGAAGTGTAGGGGAACAGGTTCAGGATGGCAAAGCAGTACTGGCCGCGCCTGAGGACGTAATTTTGCTCGTCGCCCGGCTCCGAGAGTATGCGGCAGAAGACGCACCCCTCCTCGGAGCCGATTTTGCTTATGTAGTTAAAGCGCCACGGCGTCCAGAGGTGGTCCATCAGAGGTTGATCAGGTCCTTGATCTCCTTGCCTGGCTTGAAATAAGGCACTTTCTTGGCGGGTACCGAGACTCCGCTCCCGGTCTTGGGGTTGCGGCCCTGGCGGGACGAGCGGTTGCGGATCCGGAAAGACCCGAAGCCCCGCAGCTCGATCTTCTCGCCGCGCTGCAGCGAGTCGGTGATGCTGTCGAGCACCGTCTGGACGATCACTTCGGCGTCCTTCTTGGTCAAGTCGGATTGATTGGCGACTTCTTCCACCAACTCAGCTTTGGTCATTGCCGTCTATCTCCAGAGGTATTGAAACCGTATGTGAGACTCCGACCGGTCCGAGTTCAAGCTCAGGACCGAGCGGGAGTTGCCCAACAGCAGGTCCAAAACGGAGAATCTCTTCTCCGGCGGGGTCACGACATCCGGTTCCCCGCTGATTCCGGCCATCCTGGCGGCTTCGGCGACGGCGTCCTGCAGGGTGCCCAACTGGTCGATCAAGCCGTTGGCCTTGGCTTCCTGCCCGGTGTAGACGCGGCCGTCCGCCAGCCGCCGGATCACCGCCGGATCCATCTTGCGCCCGGCGGCCACGGCGGCCACGAACTGATTGTACATGTTGTCGATGAGGCTTTGGAAGTACAGCCTCTCCGCTTCGGTCAGTGGGCGGGTGGGGGAGCCGGCGTCCTTCAGGGCGCCGCTCTTGACGACGATGCTCTCCGTCTTCGCCCAGCGGAGCAGGTCGCCGTAATTGAACCACTCGGCGATCACGCCGATGCTCCCGGTGATCGTGCCCGGGTTGGCGAATACCTTGTCGGCCGCGCAGGCGACGTAGTAGCCTCCCGAGGCGGCGACGGAAGACATGCTGACGATGACCTTTTTCCGGGTGTCGGCGCGGAACTTGCGCACGGCCTCATACATCTCCTGCGAGGCGGCCACCCCGCCCCCGGGCGTGTTCAGACGCAGCACGACGGCCCTCACGCCCGGGCGTGCCCCGAATTCCTTGAGCTCGTCGGTGAAATCCTTCGAATCCAGGATGATCCCCTCGATGTTCAGCAGGGCGATCTGGTTTGAACCGAAGGCGAACCTCCGATGGCGGTCGCCCGACAGCGATACGAGTAGGGCGATCAGCGAGAGGGCCACCAGCAGTGCGGCGCCCCCTCCCACGACAATCCAAAGCAGAGAATTCGAACGTTTGTCCGGCATGTTCGAGCCCGGCGCCGGTCAATCCGTCTTTTTGAAGCGCTGCAGCTGGTCTCCGAAGCGGTCCCCCAGCGAGATGTTGCCCGAGTCGGCCGACGCCATGTAGGAGGTGAACTCCAGCCGCGGCTCGTCCTCCTTCATGGCCTTCAGGCTGAGCCCGATTTTTTTCTCCGCCAGGTTGAGCTTGATGATCTTCATGTCGACTTCCTGGCCGATGTTGAGGAACTCGGTCGGTTTCTCGACGTGCTTCTCGTCGAGCTCGGACACGTGGCAGAGCCCTTCGATCCCTTCCTCGAGTTCGACGAAGGCGCCGAAGTTGGTCATGCGCACGACGCTTGCCGCTTGACGACCTCGCCGACGTTGTGACGGCTGAACCAGTCTTCCCAGCGGTCCGGCTCGAGCTGCTTGATCCCGAGAGAGAGCTTCTGGTTGGCGGCGTCGATGCTGAGGATGACCGCCTGGACGTCGTCCCCCTTCTTGAGGACCTCCGACGGGTGCTTGATGCGCTTGGTCCAGGACATGTCGGAGACGTGAACCAGGCCGTCGATGCCGTCCTCGACTTCGATGAAGGCGCCGAAGTCGGTGACGTTGCGCACCTTGCCCGTGATGACGGTGCCGGGGGCATAGCGGCTCTCGATGACATCCCAGGGATTGGGCTCGGTCTGCTTCAGCCCGAGCGAAATCCGGCGCGCTTCGATGTCGATGTCCAGCACCACGACTTCGACCGGATCGGCCGACGCTGACGATCTTCGACGGGTGCTTGACGCGCTTGTTCCAGGTCATCTCGGAGATGTGGATGAGCCCCTCGATGCCCGGTTCCAGCTCGACAAAGGCGCCGTAGTCGGTCAGGCTGACCACCTTGCCCTGGACGCGCATGTTCTTCGGATAGCGCATGTCGGCGTGCAGCCACGGGTCTTCGGTCAGCTGCTTGTAGCCGAGCGAGACGCGGCCGTCTTCGCGGTTGAACTTGATCACCTTCACCTTGACCTTGTCGCCGACGGCGAAAAGCTCCGAGGGGTGATTGACGCGGCCCCACGACATGTCGGTGATGTGCAGCAGGCCGTCGACGCCGCCCAGGTCGATGAAGGCGCCGTAATCGGTGATGTTCTTGACCACGCCGTCCATGACCTTGCCGTCCTCGAGGACCTCCATGGTCTTGGCCTTCTCTTCCTTCATCGATTCCTCGAGCACCGCCTTGCGGGACAGCACGATGTTGCCGCGCTTCTTGTTGACCTTGATGACGCGCATCTCGAACTCTTCGCCGCGCAGGCTGTCGAGATTGCGCACCGGGCGCAGGTCGATCTGCGAGCCGGGCAGGAAGGCGCGCACGCCGATATCGACGGCAAGCCCGCCCTTGATGCGCTCGATCACCCGGCCCTTGACCACCGAGCCGTCGCGGTAGGCGCGCTCGATCTCGTCCCAGATCTTCATCCGCTCGGCCTTTTCGCGCGACAGGACGACGTAGCCGTGCGAGTCCTCGGTCTGTTCCAGGAACACATCGACTCGATCGCCGACCTTGATGCTGACGCGTCCCTGCTCGTCCTTGAACTGCTCGATCGGAATGATCCCTTCCGACTTGAACCCGACATCGACAATGACGCCGCCGCCGGTGATGGCGATGACTCTGCCCTTGATGACTTCTCCTTCGGAGAAGCTCTGGGTTCTTCCTTCATACGCCGCCAGCATCAACTGAAAATCTTCGTCCTGGCCGGCAGCCGACGCCGGTGCGGTTTTGTCGTCGGACGGGTGCGTATTGTTGACATCGAATGACATTCATTCCTCCTGGTTTTACCCGAGCCGGCGAATGAAACCGGTCTGCGGGATCTTCTCAAAAACTCTTATAATGGCGGTGTGAACCGGGTGGGGTGGGGAAAGCTTACTCGAGGCGCTCTGAACAACGACTGGGATTGAATCCAAAGGTCCACATTCCTTAGATCACTAGAGATATAAACGTCTATTTATACGCGAGCCGAGGGCCCAAGTCAAGTGCTGCTCATCATTTCCTGCGATTCCGAAACCGCGCGCGCCCGCGCGGTTTCGGCACGGATCCATGCCCGGCGGTAAGATGGAGAAAGCCGCGCGCGCATGAAGACACGTCCCGTATTCCTCCAGCCCGGGGGCAGGCTGCGGGCGGGTTGGCGCATTGCCCTCTACGCGGCCGTGACGGCGGTCCTCGCCCAGCTCGCCCTGCTGCTGTACTACTCCCTCGCGGGCAGCGCCATTTCCGCCAGCCTCTCCAGGGGCGAGGTCGGCTATCTGCTCCTCCTCAACGCGCTCCTCTGTGCCGCCACGCTGGGCGGCGCCTTCGTCGTGATACGGTTTGTGGACAAGCGCCCCTTCCGCGACCTGGGGTTTGCCCTGCACGATCGGGTTCCTGTCGAGATCGCGCAGGGGCTGGGCGCCGGCTTGGTCATGCTGGGGGCCCTGTGGGCGGTCGAGGCGGCCGCCGGCTGGGCGCGATTCGGGTTTTCCGCGGGCGCGTGGCGGACGCTGCTGCGCGACGGCGGCCTCTACCTGGTCACCTTCGCATGCGCGGCGACCCTGGAAGAGGTCCTGGCACGAGGGTACATTTTCCAGGCGCTCATTGACGGCATCGGGCGGGGCGGGGCCGTGGCGGCGAGCTCCGCGCTGTTCGGCCTGGGGCACGTCATGAACCCGCACGCCGGGGTGTTCAGCCTGGTGAATGCCGTGCTCGCCGGCGCGTGGCTCGCCGCCGCGTACCTGAAGACACGCTCGCTCTGGCTGCCGACGGCCCTGCACCTGTCGTGGAATTTCTTTATGGCCTACCTGTTCGGTTTTGCGGTCAGCGGTTTGCGTGTTTCACACCCCGTGATGCGGCTCGAGCAGGGGGGGCCGGAGTGGCTCACCGGGGGAGCGTACGGCCCGGAAGGCGGCCTGGCATGCACCGCCGTCCTGCTGCTGTCGACAGCCTGGATCCTGGTGTCGCCCGGCGTCCGGCCGTCGCCCGGCGCAGGGGCCCTCTGGGTCAGGGAATGAATGGCCATGGCCGCCGCCGGGCGGCCGCTGCACACGTGACCTCCGCGGGTGGCTTCCGGCAGCCGGCCCCGGAATTTTGCCTGGAGCCGCACCGGTGGATGAATCGCGCACGCAACTTCGCAGGCTGTCGATCCTGATCGCGGCAAGCTGCGTCGACATGATCGGGTTCGCCATGATCTTGCCGCTGCTGCCGTTCTACGCGCTCGACCTGAAGGCCTCGCCGGTGATCATTGGCCTGATCTTCGCGTCGTTCTCGCTTGCGCAACTCATTTCGGCGCCGTTCTGGGGCCGCGTCTCGGATCGGTATGGCCGGCGCCCGGCGCTGCTGATCGGGCTGGGGGCGTCCGCGCTGGCGTACACGGTCTTCGGTCTCGCCACGAGCGTCTGGCTGCTCTTCGCGTCGCGCGTCATCCAGGGTGCCGGGGGCGGTACGACCGGCGTGGCCCAGGCGTACGTGGCCGACACGGTGCGGCCCGAGGACCGGGCCCGGGCCCTCGGCTGGCTCTCCGCCGCCACCTCGGCCGGCATCATGGTCGGGCCGGTGATCGGATCCTTCGCCGCGGCCCTTGGACGGCAGGCGCCGGGCCTGGTTGCGGCGGCGCTCTGCCTGATCAACGTCGGGTTCGCCTGGCGGTGGCTCCCCGAGTCGCGCGTGCTTCCCCCGGCGGGCGCGGCGCCCGGGCGCGGGGCGCGCTCGGTGTGGCACGCGGCCTGCGATATCGTCGTGCGCCCGCGCGGCGCCGTGCCCCGCCTGATCTGGATCTATGCGGTCGGCATGCTGGCCTTCTCGGCCTTCACGTCTGTCCTGTCCCTCTATCTTGGAGCGGAATTCGGCTTCACGGAAAAGACGATCGGCTACGTGTTCCTCTATGTGGGGCTCCTCTCGCTGGTGATGCGCTCCCTGTGCCTCGGCCCGATCGTAGATCGCTTCGGCGAAACCTGGGCGATGCGCCTCGGCACCCTGTCGCTCGTAGTCGGGCTGGTGGCCTATCCGTTCGCACACAGTCTCTGGCTGCTGTTGGCCCTCATGCCGTTTGTGCCCATCGGCACTGCCCTCCTGTTCCCATCCACGACCGCGCTTTTGTCGCGGGAGTCCGCCGGGACCGAGCTGGGCGCGACTATGGGGATTGCGCAGACCTACGGCGGTATCGCCCGGATGGCCGCCCCGGTCATCGCCACCTTCGCCTATCAGTACTTCGGGCACTCCATGCCCTTCAATCTCGCCGCCGCGCTGGTGGCGCTGGTGAGCATTCTTGCCTTTCGCATCCCCGGTAAGCTACGCTGCCCCGTCCCGTACAATCCCTAGCCCGAACCGAGGAGACCCCGTGAGCACCTGGCCGCAACGTAGCCTCATAGTCCCGGTCCTGACGGCGCTGCTCGCAAGCGCCGCGCCCGCACAGCCGAAGTTGACCAGTCCCCTGGAGCAGTTCGGGTTCAACGTGGGAGACGACTACCGCCTGGTTAACTACACTCGATTGCTCGAGTACTGGAAGAAGCTCGACCGGGAATCCGATCGCCTCACCGTGGTGGACATCGGTAAAACAGCCGAGGGGCGCCCGATCGCGATGGCGATCGTCACCGCGCCCGAGAACCACAAGAAGCTGGCCCGCTACCGCGAAATCTCAAAGAGGCTGGCCCTGGCCGAAGACCTCGCCGAACCGGACGCCCGCGCCCTGGCGCGCGAGGGGAAGGCGGTGGTCTGGGTGGACGGGGGGCTCCACGCGACGGAGGTGCTCGGCGCGCAGCACCTGATCGAGCTTGTGTACCAGTTGGTGAGCATGAACGACCCCGAGACGCTGCGCCTGTTGAACGACGACATCCTGCTCGCGACATGCGTCAACCCGGACGGGCTGGAGCTGGTCGCCGACTGGTACATGCGGGAGCCGGATCCGCTGAAACGTACGACGGCCGGCCTTCCCCGGCTGTACCACAAGTACATCGGGCACGACAACAACCGCGACTTCTACATCTCGAACCAGCCGGAGACGGAGGCGATCAACCGGGTCTTCTACATGGACTGGTTCCCGCAGATCGTCTACAACCACCACCAGTCCGGCCCGGACGGAACCGTCCTGTTCGCCCCGCCCTTTCGTGATCCCTTCAACTACTATTTCGATCCGCTGGTGCCGCTGGGCATCGACCTCGTCGCGGCCGCCATGCACAACCGCTTCGTGGCGGAGGGGAAGCCCGGGGCCACGATGCGGTCGGGCTCGAACTATTCCACTTGGTGGAACGGCGGGCTGCGCACCACCGTCTATTTTCACAACATGATCGGTCTGCTCACGGAAGCGATCGGCAACCCGACCCCCGGCGCCATCCCGCTGGTCCTCCAGAATCAGCTCGCCCGCGGCGACCTGCCGGCCCCCATCGCGCCACAGACCTGGCACTTCCGCCAGTCGATCGATTACTCGGTGACGGCCGACCGCGCCGTACTCGATGTCGCGTCGAAATACCGGGAAGAGTTCCTGTTCAACATCTTCGCGATGGGCAGGAATTCCATCGACCGGGGGAGCCGGGACACGTGGACGTTCCGGCCGCGCATGATCGCGGCGGCACAGGAGGCCCTCGCCCGTGAAGGGGAGCGCGAAGGTCGCCGGGCCGGGCCGGGGCGCGGGGCGGCCCAGGCGCCGCTGAAGTATTACGAGGCGCTGAGGGACCCGGCCAACCGCGACCCGCGCGGATACGTCATCCCTTCCGATCAGCCGGACTTCCTGACCGCGACGAAATTCGTAAACGCCCTGATCAAGACCGGGATTGTCGTGCACCAGGCGGCGCGGCCTTTCCTGGTCGCCGGCAAAACCTATCCGGCCGGGTCGTTCGTGGTCAAAACGGCCCAGGCATTCCGGCCCCACGTGCTGGACATGTTCGAGCCGCAGGACCACCCCGACGATTTCCCGTATCCGGGCGGGCCCCCCAAGCCGCCGTACGACAGCGCCGGATGGACCCTGGCGCTGCAGATGGGGGTGCACTTCGACCGGGTGCTCGAGGGCTTTGACGGGCCCTTCGAGAGGCTGCGCGGGTTCGCCAAACCGCCGCCGGGGCGGGTGACGGGAACGCCCGGCGGGGGATATCTTCTGAGCCACAGGGTGAATGACTCCTTCATTGCAATCAACCGCCTGCTCGCCGCCGGGGAGGAGGCGTACTGGCTCAAGAGCCCGGTGCCCCTCGACGGCAAGCCGCAGCCCCCGGGGACGATATTCATCCCGGAGAAGACCGCGACGGCCTCCCGGGTCCGTCAACTGGCGGCGGACTTGTCCCTGAACTTCGAAGCGGTGGCCGCCGCGCCGGCCGGCGATGCACTGAAGCTCCGCCCCGTGCGCATCGGGCTCTGGGACCGCTATGGAGGTTCCATGCCCTCGGGCTGGCTCCGCTGGCTGCTGGAGCAGTTCGAGTTCCCGTTCGAGGTGGTTTATCCGCAGCAACTCGATCGCGGGAGTCTCGCGGCCCGGTTCGACGTCCTCATCTTCGTCACCGGCGCCATCCCATCTTCCCGGGCAGGCGAGCCGGATTACGCCTCGAGGCCGACCGACCCGGAGCGCGCGCAAGTGCCCAGCGAGTATCAGGACCGCCTCGGCACCGTAACGCTCGCCAAGACCGTGCCGGAACTGAAGAAGTTCGTCGAGGAGGGCGGGACGCTGCTGGCCATCGGGACCTCGACGGCATTCGCCTCCGCCGCGGGTTTGCCGCTGGCGAACGGACTGAGCGAGAAGCTGGCCGGCGGCGCGGATCGCCCGCTGCCGCGGGAAAAATTCTACGTGCCCGGTTCGTTGCTGCGGGCGCGCGTCGACACCTCCAGCCCGTTGGCCTACGGACTCGGGGAATATGTCGACTTCTTTTTCGACAACAGCCCGGTTTTTCGACTTGGCCCGGCCGCCTCCCTTGCCGGCATGAGACCGGTCGCCTGGTTTGACACGCCCCAGCCGCTGCGCAGCGGCTGGGCCTGGGGGCAGGGCTATCTCGATCAGGGCATCGCCGTCGTGGAGGCCGGCATCGGCAAAGGCAAGGTGTTCCTGTTCGGCCCCGAGATCACCTTTCGCGCCCAACCGCACGGGACTTTCAAGTTCCTGTTCAACGCCATCTATTACGGGAAGGCGCTTCCGGGCCGCCCCTGAAGTCGGCCCATGCCGCGCTCCCGAACACATGACCCGCGCAGATCTGAACCGCGGCGCCCTTCTCTTAGCCCTTGGCGGTCGGGGCGCCTTGGGGTATGCTAACCGTTTAACTTTACGGGCAAAGCCATCATCTACCCGTACCCCAGAGGTTGACAATGAAAGAGGGAATTCACCCGAAGTACCACAAAGTGATGGTCAGCTGTGCCTGCGGGAACAAGTTCGAAACCCGTTCGACCAAGTCCGAGATCCGCATGGACATATGCTCGGCATGCCACCCGTTCTTCACCGGCAAGCAGAAGCTGATCGATACGGCGGGACGCATCGAGAAGTTCCAGAAGAAGTACAAGCTGGAGCCGGGTAAAGCGCCGGGCGCTTGAGGGTCCTCATGCCGCGAACCGAAGCGAAATCCTCCCCCGAAGATATCCTCGTCGGCGGCCAGGCGGTCATCGAAGGGGTCATGATGCGCACGCCGCACGCGTATGCGGTGGCGGTGCGGCGCGCCGACGGGAGCCTGCAGGTCAAGAAAGAGCCGGTGCGCCGGTTGTCTGAGCTCTGGAAGCCGCTGTCCTGGCCCGTCGTCCGGGGGTTCGCCGTCCTGGTGCAGTCGCTGGCGCTGGGGATTCGCACGCTGAACTACTCCTTCACCGCGGCCATGCAGGACGCGGAACCGGACAAGGCCAAGGTCGCCGCCTCGAAAAAAAGGGGCGAGTTCTGGCCCGTCCTGTTCTCGATGGTCTCGGCGGGGGCGGTGGCGGTATTCCTGTTTATCCTCGCGCCGCTCTGGATCACGACCTGGCTGAAGGGCTACTTTGCCGCCGTCCATAACTGGGTGATCTTCAACCTGGTCGACGGGCTCATCCGGGTCGTTTTCTTCCTGGCTTACATCCTCGCGATCAGCCTGATGAAGGACATCAGGCGCGTGTTCCAGTATCACGGTGCGGAGCACAAGGTCGTCTACACATGGGAGGCGGGGGAGGAACTGACGGTCGAGAATGCCCGCCCGCATTCGACGCTGCACCCGCGCTGCGGCACCAGTTTTCTGCTCTTCGTCATGGTGGTCAGCATCGTCGTGTTTTCCATCTTCAAGTTCCAGGCCTTCCTGGCGATCTTCCTCTCGAGGGTCGTGCTGATCCCGGTGATCTCGGGCATCTCGTACGAGCTCATCCGGTTGTCGGCTCCCCGCTGCCGACGGGGTATCTTCAAGGCCATCGTCATGCCGGGCCTTGCGCTGCAGCGCATCACCACCAAGGAGCCGTCGGACGACCAACTGGAAGTTGCCATCCTGGCGCTCAAGGAAGCGCTCGAGCTCGACCTTGCGAAGTCCCGCGAGGCGCAGGCCGCCGCTTAGCGGGTCTTCCCGCAGCCACTTCGTCGCAAGCCTCTCCATCCAACTCCGGCCGGACCGATCGTATGATTGACAAACTGAACGCGCTTGAACAGAAATTCGAAGAGCTGAATCGGTTCCTCGCGGACCCTGGCGTCCTGGCCAATGCCGCGACGTACCAGAAACATGCCAAGGCCCATGCCGAGCTGAGCGGCATCGTCGACAAGTTTCGGGAGTACAAGGAAATCCTCGGCGCGATCGAGCAGACCAAGGGGCTGCTCGAGAGCGAGACCGACCCGGAAATGCGTCAGCTCGCCGAAGAGGAGCTGGCCGTGCTCGCAGGGCCGGGCGGACAGCTGCCAGAAGGAGCTCCAGGTGCTGCTGATGCCGAAGGACCCGAACGACGAGAAGAACGTCCTGCTCGAGATCCGCGCCGGCACCGGCGGGAACGAGGCGACGCTGTTTGCCGCGGAGCTCTTCCGGATGTACGGGCGCTTCGCCGAACGCTGCGGCTGGAGAGTCGAAATCATGGAGGACCACGCTTCCGAAGTGGGCGGCTACAAGGAAATCATCGCCATGGTCGAGGGCCAGCGCGTCTATTCGAAGCTCAAGTACGAAAGCGGCGTGCACCGGGTGCAGCGGGTGCCGGAAACGGAGGCGAGCGGCCGCGTCCACACGTCGGCGGTCACGGTGGCCGTTCTGCCCGAGGCGGACGAGGTCGAAGTCGTGGTGGACCCCAAAGACATCCGCATCGACACTTTCTGTTCTTCCGGGCCCGGGCGGCCAATCGGTCAACACGACCTACTCCGCCGTCCGCATCACGCACCTGCCGACGGGGCTGGTGGTTTCCTGCCAGGACGAGAAGTCGCAGATCAAGAACCGCGCCAAGGCTATGCGCGTCCTCCGCTCGCGCCTGTACGACATCGCCCTGCAGGAGCAGCAGAATTCGATTGCGGAGAACCGTCGCAGCCAGGTCGGTTCCGGAGACCGCAGCGAAAAGATCCGGACCTACAATTTCCCGCAGAACCGCGTGACCGATCACCGCATCGGGCTGACGCTTTACAACCTCGGCGATGTCATCGATGGGGATATCGGCGGCGTCCTCGACGCTTTGGGAACCCATTTCCAGGCGGAGAAGACTCAAACAGAGCTTCGCATCGTCCGCTCCCGTCGCCGGGAGCCCGGCGGTTTCCTGACGGGAAGAGGCGCCCAACGGACATGGCCATCCAGGCACCGCAGGGCCCGCCGACGGTCGGGTCCGTGCTGCAGCGCGCCGTGCATGACCTGCGCCAGGCGGGGGTCGAATCTCCCCGACTGACGGCGGAGCTGCTGGTCGGGCACGTGCTGGGGTGGGACCGGGTGCGGGTCCTGAGCCATGGCGAGGCACCCGTCGACCCGGAGGCGGCGGACGCGATCGCCGCTCTCGTGCGGCGCCGCTGTGGCTCCGTGCCGCTGCAACACCTCACCGGCAGACAGGAATTCTACGGCCTGGATTTCGAGGTCGGCCCCGCCGTGCTGATCCCCCGCCCCGAGACGGAAATCCTGGTAGAAAAAGCGGCGAAACTGTCCCATAGTGTGGCTCCCGGCCCGGTCGTTTTCGCGGACGTGGGCACCGGGTCGGGCTGCATCGCTGTCTGTGTCGCGCACGCGGCGCCCGCGGCCCGCGGCTGGGGGGTCGACATCTCGTCCGCAGCTCTGGCGGTTGCGCAGTCGGAACGCCGTCCGGCACGGGGTTGGCCGGGCGGGTCGCCTTCGCGCGCGGGGACCTCCTGGAGAGTTTTTCGGCCCGGCCGGTGTTCGACCTCGTGCTCAGCAACCCGCCCTATGTTTCGCGGCGCGACGCGGAGAGCCTGCCGAGGATGGTCCGCGATCAGGAACCGGACGTGGCCCTGTTCGGCGGGGAAACGGGCCTCGAAGTCTACGAGCGGCTCATCCCGCAGGCGGCGCTCAGACTGAAGGCCGGCGGGCGCCTCGTGCTCGAGATCGGGGCCGGGATGCTTGCGGGCCGTATTCCGGGCTGCTGCGACGCGAGGCGCTTTCGGTCGAGGAGGTCGTTGACGACCTGCAGGCCATTCCGCGATGCATAATCGCGCGGAGGGAACATGGACAAGATACGGGTGGTCGGCGGCAAGTCTCTTTCGGGGCGCGTGGCGATTAGCGGTGCCAAGAACGCCGCGCTGCCGGACCTCGTGGCGTCGCTCCTCACGGCCGGCACCCTCGAGTTGGACAACATCCCCTACGTGCGCGACATCCTGACGGCCCGGAGGCTTCTCGCGGAGATGGGGGTCTCCGCCGAGGTGCGCGAGGACGGGACCGCCTCGCTCAACGGCGGTCGGATTTCGTCGTGTGAAGCTCCCTATGAACTGGTCAAGACGATGCGCGCCTCGATCCTGGTGCTCGGGCCGCTGCTGGCTCGCTTTGGCAACGCGCGCGTCTCGCTTCCGGGCGGCTGCGCCATCGGGGCGCGCCCGGTGAACCTTCACCTGGCCGGCCTGGAAAAGATGGGGGCGAGGTGCAACGTCGTGCACGGCTATGTCGAAGCGGTGTCCGACGGGCTGAAGGGGGCCCACATCCTCATGGATAGCGTCACGGTCACCGGGACGGAGAACCTGATGATGGCCGCCTGTCTGGCCGACGGTGAGACCGTGCTGGACAACGCCGCGTCGGAGCCCGAGGTCCAGGACTTGGCGCACCTGTTGCGCAAGATGGGCGCGTGCATCGAGGGGGACGGGACCCGGACCGTCCGGGTGCGCGGCGTCCAGGAACTGCACGGCTGCCGGCACCGGGTCATCCCAGACCGGATCGAGGCCGGGACCTTCGCCGTCGCCGCCGCCGCCACGCGCGGGGATGTCGAGATCACCCACTGCCGGCCGGACCACCTGATCTCGGTGCTGACCCAGCTCTCCAGAACGGGCGCCGAAATCCAGATCGATCACGACAGCATACGCGTGCTCGGGCGCGACCCGATCCAGTCGCAGGACATCGTCACGCAACCCTACCCGGGGTTCCCGACCGATATGCAGGCGCAGTACATGGCGCTCATGACGCAGGGAAACGGCACGGCCGTCATCACCGAGAACATCTTCGAGAACCGGTTCATGCACGCGCAGGAAATGATCCGGATGGGCGCCGACATCACGATCAACGGCAGGCGTGCGGTCGTGCGCGGCGGCCACCCGCTGACCGGCGCCGCCGTCCTGGCCTCCGACCTGAGGGCCAGCGCCTCGCTGGTGCTCGCCGGGCTCGTCGCCGCGGGCGAGACGATCATCGATCGGGTGTACCATCTCGACCGCGGCTATTACCGCATCGAGGAGAAGCTGGCGGCGCTTGGCGCCGATATCGAGCGTCTCCAGTGACGCCACGGGAACCGGGAGCGGAGGGTTGCGATGTTCGGGTGCCTGTTCTGCCAGATTGCCGGCCGCGAACGGCCCGGGACCGTCGTGTACGAAGACGACGCAGTGTGTCGCGTTCCGGGACATACACCCGAAGGCGCCCGTGCACCTGCTGGTCATCCCCCGCCGGCACATCGCGTCGCTGAACGACATGGCGACGGAGGACGAGCCGCTGTTGGGCCACCTGCTGGCGGTGGCGGCCCGGCTCGCGCGCGAAAACGCGATCGACGGCTCCGGGTACCGGACCGTGATCAATACCAATGCTGAGGCCGGTCAGAGCGTTTTCCACCTCCACCTCCACTGCTCGGCGGCCGCCTCCTGCGCTGGCCCCCCGGATAGCGCCGCCGGGAGGGGTTGAACGCGCGGGCTGGGTTGCACCTCGGCTGTGCACTCCGTTGAGGACAGGGGCGGGCCTTTTCGCGGCGCCCGGGATGCCGCACTGCAGGACACAGGAGACAACAATGGCTGCAGAGGAAAGACCAGTACAGATTGTGGCGGACCACAGTCTGAAGTCACCCAGGGTTTACGCTAACTACGTGCAGGTCAGCGTCTCGCCCGTCGACTGCACGCTGACCTTTTGCGACGTCATCGGGCCGCAGAGCGAGGAAGAGGCGCTGCGCATGCAGCAGACTTCGACGCTCCCCGCCCCGGTCAAGGTGGTGCTGGTCATACCCAACCAGATTGTGGACGGACTGATCCAGGCCCTGCAGGCGCAGCGCGACAAACAGTCGGGAAGGCCGTCGGACGCCACCACGGTCCAGTGAAAATAAACTGCCACGGACGCCTCGGCCGAGGCGGGTGAGAACGGTCTACCGCATGGGGATCCGGATGCCTGTGCGGTGGGCGCAGGCGACGGCTTCGTCGTAGCCCGCATCGACATGGCGTGCGACGCCGAGACCCGGGTCATTCGTCAGCACCCGCTCGATCCGCGCGTCCATCCCGCCCGTGCCGTCGGCGACGGTGACCTGGCCGGCGTGCAGCGAATATCCGATCCCCACCCCCCCGCCGTTGTGGAACGATACCCACGAGGCGCCCCCCGCGGTGTTGAGCAGGGCGTTGAGTATCGGCCAGTCCGCCACGGCGTCGGAGGTGTCCTTCATGCTCTCGGTTTCGCGGTAGGGAGAGGCGACCGAGCCGCAGTCCAGGTGATCGCGGCCGATGACGATCGGGGCCTTGAGGGTTCCGCGTCGGACCAGGTCGTTGATGCGGAGCCCGAACGCCGCGCGTTCGCCGTACCCCAGCCAGCAGATGCGCGCCGGCAGCCCCTGGAAACGAACCCGTTCGCGCGCGAGCCGGATCCAGCGGGACAGGGCCTCGTCGCGTGGAAACATCTCGAGCACCAGCTCGTCGGTGACGGCGATATCGGCCGGGTCGCCCGAGAGCGCCACCCAGCGGAACGGGCCGCGCCCCTCGCAGAACAGCGGCCGGATGTAGGCGGGCACGAACCCGGGAAAGTCGAGCGCGTTCGATACGCCGGCCTTCAGCGCCTGGCCGCGGATGTTGTTGCCGTAGTCGAACGTCACCGCCCCGCGGGCCTGCATCTCGAGCATGGCGCGGACGTGCGCGGCGATCGAGTCCATGCTCCGGCGCTGGTATGCCCCCGGGATCTCGCCGGCGCAGGGTGGCCGCGTCTTCCACCGACAGTCCGGCGGGGATGTAGCCGTTGAGCGGGTCGTGGGCGCTGGTCTGGTCGGTGAGGACGTCCGGGGTGAAGCCGCGGCGCACCAGTTCCGGGAGCACTTCGGCGCAGTTGCCGACGAGCCCGACGGAAACCGCCTCGCGCCGGCGCGCCGCCCCCTTGACCGATTGCGAGGGCTTCGTCGAGATCGCGCGAGATCCGATCGCAGTACCCGGTTCTGAGGCGCTTTTCGATCCTCTGGGGATCCACCTCGATCCCGAGGAAAGCCGCTCCGGCCATGGTCGCCGCCAGCGGCTGCGCTCCGCCCATGCCGCCGAGCCCGCCCGAGACCAGAACCCGGCCGCGCAGGTCGCCGCCGAAGTGCTGTCGCGCCACGGCAGAAAAGGTCTCGTAGGTGCCCTGGATGATCCCCTGGCTGCCGATATAGATCCAGCTGCCCGCCGTCATCTGCCCGTACATCATCAGGCCGAGCGCCTCGAGCCTCCTGAACTCGTCCCAGTTCGACCAGTTCCCCACGAGGTTCGAATTGGCGATCAGGACGCGGGGCGCAGTATTCATGCGTCCGGAAGACGCCTACGGGTTTGCCCGATTGCACCAGCAGGGTTTCGTCGTTTTCCAGCGCCGTAAGCGACCGCACGATGGCGTCGTAGCACTCCCAGTTGCGGGCGGCCTTTCCGCTGCCGCCGTAGACGATCAGCTCGTCGGGCCGCTCGGCGACCTCGGGATCGAGGTTGTTCATCAGCATGCGGAGGGCGGCTTCCTGGTGCCATCCTTTGCAGCGCAGCCTTGGGCCGCGCGGCGCCTGGATTCCGTGGTGCACATTCGTTTCGATCATGGAGGTCCCCCCCTGCCGGGTCCCATGGTAGTACATCGTCGTTTGGCGAGGCAAGGCGCGGCCGCGACCGGTTTGCTCACCGGTGTGCCCGTTCAGTCACGGTCGCGGCTGATTGGGCGGGGCGGGCCGAAGCCGCCCACTGGGGCTGTTTGGCGCCGAAGGTCTGCGCGCGGTGCTCCGGGCTGAAACGGCGCTCGGCCAGGCGCGCCAGCCTCACGAAAGGCAGGCCGATGAGGAAGTACATGGCCGCGGCGAGCAGCCCGATTCCCAGGTAGTCGTAGTGGATGCTCGCGAGCTGGCTGTACGCCTTGGTCAGCTCGACCATCGTGATAACCGAAACCAGGGAAGAATCCTTCAGCAGGGCGATGAAATCGTTCGTCACCGGCGGGATCACGAGCCGCATTGCCTGCGGGACGATCACGTGCCTCAGCGCCTGCAGGCGCGTCATCCCGAGGGCGAGCGCCGCCTCCATCTGGGTGCGCGGGATCGACTGGATCCCGGCGCGATAGTTCTCGGCTTCGTAGGCGCTGTAGTTGAGACCGAGGCCAAGCACGGCGGCCAGCATCGGCGAGAACCGGATGCCGATGTGTGGGAGGCCGTAGAAGATCAGGAACAGCTGGATCAGCAGCGGCGTGCCGCGCACCGACTCCACGTACAACCCGGCCGCCACGCGGGCGGGGCGCGGGCCGTGGAGCCGGACCAGCGCCAGCAGCAACCCGAGCGAGACCGCCAGGATCATGGCGAGGATCGACAGTTCCAGGGTGACGACGGCGCCGCGTCCGAGTAGCGGGATATAACGAAGGTACTGCTGCGCGCGTTCCCAGGCCGTGCGGCGCTGGACCTTGCCGGCGAGGTAGGCGTGATAGGCATCGGCCCGCGCCGACGGCGGGCTGCGGTCGGCAAAGGCCTCGGCGCAGACGGGCGTCCACAGGTTCCAGTTGTCCAGGATGCGCCGCAGCTCTCCGGAGGAGATGATCTGGCCGAGGGCCCGGTCTGATGTCGGCCAGCAACTCCGGGTCTGTCCTTGCGGACCCCGATCCCGTACTCGAGTCGTCCCACGGGAGGCCCCACCATTTTCAGCCGGGGCGTCGGGACGACGTTGTACATCGCGATGATGTGGTCCATCAGGACCGCATCGAGGCGGCCGTTGCCCAGGTCTTCATACGCGTTCACCTGGCCGTCGTAGCTGACGCAATCCAGCGAGCCGCGCGCCTCCAGGATCCGCTGTGCGAGGCTCCCCTTCAGGGTCCCCACGCTCCTGCCGCGACAGTCGTCCAGGGACCGGATCCGGGCGTCGTCCGAGCGCACCGCGAGTTGCTCGAAGGTGGTGTAATAGGGGCGGCTGAAGCTGATGACCTGGGCGCGGTCGGGGGTGATCTCCAGGCCCGAGATCACGATGTCGTAATTCCCTCGCTGCAGGCCGGGTATGAGGCCGTCCCACTGGTTCTGGACAAAGCGCGTAGGCCGCCCCAGAAAGCGGCCAATGGCCTCCACGAGGTCCACCTCGAACCCGATGACCCGGTCGGGGTCGCGCGGGTCCTGGAATTCGTACGGCGCGCCCCCTTCGGCGTCGCTTCCCCAGCTGAGCGGGACGCCGCGCGCGGCCTGGCCCCGCGCGGACGCCCCCCAGCCGAGCCCGATCAGCAGCAGGAACGCCACCGCCACGCGCCGCCTCCGCCGTCTCCTCCGGGAGGCAGCGGCGCACGACGCCTCAGAGATATCGGCGCAAGAACTGGCGGGTCCGGGGGTCGCGCGGTTCGGTGAAAATGTGCTCGGGTTCGCCCTCTTCAACGACCTGCCCCTCCGACATGAAGACGATCTTCTCCGCAACGTCGCGGGCGAAGCGCATCTCGTGTGTGACCACCACCTGCGTAATCCCTTCGCGGTCGAGTTCCTTCATGACCTCGAGCACTTCGTCGACCAGGCCCGGGTCGAGCGCCGAGGTCGGTTCGTCGTACAGCAGCACCTTCGGTTTCATCGCCAGGGCCCTGGCGATCGCAGCGCGCTGCTGCTGACCCCCGGAAAGCTGGGCAGGGTAGAGCATCGCCTTATCCCCGAGCCCCACTTTTTCGAGCAGGCGGAAAGCCTGGTCCCGCGCCTCGGCCAACGGGATGCCGCGCACGATGGCGGGGGGCGCGCCACGTTGTCGAGCGTCGTCATGTGGGGGAACAGGTTGAATGACTGGAAGACCATCCCCATCATGCCGCGCAGCGCGTGCGTCACCTGGTGATACTCGCGGTTGAGGGGGGCTAATCCAGGCTCCCTCCGCAGCGACAGGCCGTTGACCGAGATGCGCCCCTCGTCGAAGACTTCGAGGCCGTTGAGGCAGCGCAACAGCGTCGACTTGCCGCATCCCGACGGGCCGATCAGCACGGTAAGCTGGCTGCTGGCGACCGCCAGCTCGACCCCGCGCAGGACGGCGTGGCCGTGAAACGACTTTTTCAGCCCCTGGATTTCGATTATGTGAGGTCCCATCGACAGGACGTACTATTGCAGAGAAGGGGCCGTGCCTGTCAAATGCCGTTTTGCGCGGCCGCAACGGTCCCTTTGTTTGTGACGAAGTCGAAGCGCTCAGACCCCGACCGGGTGATCGACGATGAGCTCGCTCGTGCGGTCCCAGTAGAGCTTTCTCCCCTGCCTGTAAGCCTGGGTCGCCATAGCGGCCCCGACGGCATGCCAGAACCCCCGGTGAATGTTGCCGTTGGTCGCGGTGTTGCGCGCCCGCATGCAGTCGATCCAGTTGTCGAGGTGGACCTTGCTGTCGTCGCTCAGCGAGGTGGGGGGCAGCTTTTCGTTCGCGTCGTCGAGCGTGACGCGCTGGGCGCGCCCCTGGCGCACCAGGCTCTCAAAACCTCCGTACAGCTCGACCCGCTCGTTGTTCAACTCCGGGATCAGGAACCACCGCGGACTCCCTTCTCCGCCCTCCGCATAGAGCGTCGCTTCGTTCCCGCGGATGCAGGTGTAGTCGCCGAAGCGGTTCGCGTACGTCGAGGAGTAGGAATAGAGAAATTGCGGATCATCGTAGACCGCGAGCGCATGGAACGTGTCGGGGTTTTGCCGGATATCGTGCCAATGGAAGATGCCGCCGCTGGCCATCATCGAATCGGGTATGGAAGTATCGGTGTAGAAATGGACGAGGTCTATGCCGTGGCTCACCCACTGGCTCGTGATCCCTCCGGAAAAATCGCGAAAAATGCGGAACTCGAAGTACATCCACGGATTGAACGGCCGATAAGGCTTGCCCAGCAGCCAGCGCGTCCAATCGGTGTCCTCCTCGCGTATGGCGGCCACATCCGGATCTTTGGGGTCGTGCCAGCGGTGGTTGTTATCTCCCCAGACTTGCTCGATCTTGGTGATGTGCCCCAGCTTCCCTGCCCGGATCAGTTCGCGCACCTTGATCTGGTGAGGGTCGCTGAGCCACTGGACGCCGTTTTGCACGATCTGTTTGGATTGCAGGACCGCGGATCGGGCGAACTTGGCCTCGTCCACGTCGATGGCCAGTGGCTTCTCGACATAGCAGTCCTTGCCGGCGGCCACGACCTCTGCGAGAAGCCGGCCATGCTGGTGATCACCGGTCGCGATCATGACCGCGTCCAGCTCGGGCATCTTCAGCATCTCTTCCGAGTACTTGAATGGCCTGACGTCCGCGTTGAACCTCTTCTTGCAGTCGGCGGCCGCCTTCGCGCGGTTGACCGACCACAGGTCGCACACGGCCACAACGCCCAGGTTTTTTCCCTTGGCCGACATCTCGACCATGCGGCGATGGCCTCCGCTGCGTCCGCCGCAACCGAGGAACCCGATGTTGATCCGGTCGTTGGCGCCGGGAATTCTGCCGTAGGATGCGGCGGTCGCCATGGAAGCGGCGACGGCGCCGGCCGTCGTGTTGCGGATGAAATTCCTTCGGTTCAATCGTGTCGTCATGGTTGTCGTCCTCGCTGCCTGGCCAATGTACTGCTATCGAAGTCCCCGCGCAAGCCGGGACGTCGGGTCGGCCGGCGCGCGGTCCGCTTCACCGGCGGTTGAGGACCTCGCGGATCTCGCCGGCGCGCGGTTGGGCAGGATCCAGGTCCAGGCTGCGGCGCAGGTGCAGGCGACCACGGTCCGGCTGACCGAGCAATTGCAGGTACAGGGTGCCGAGCTCCAGGTGCACGCGCGCGTCCGAGTCGTCGCGCGCCAGGGCGCTCTCGTAGTCCGCCGCGGCGGCGGACAAGTCGTTCTGGGCCAGATGCACGCGGCCGAGTTCCGCAAAACGCTCCGCCTGCAGGCGCGCATCCAATGGGGCGGCCTTCTGCAGTGCGGCAAGCGCATCCGCGTACTGACCCGACTCGCGATATGCGGCCGCGAGGTGAACCGCCGCGGCCCCGTACTGAGGGTAGATCCCCAGGGCCCGGCGGTACGCCCTCTGCGCCGCGGGCCAATTCCCCTCCCGCAGGTGGACATTGCCGAGCAGCAGTTGCACCTGCGCGCTGTCGGGCACCGTCTTGGCCGCCGCAACGAGCAGCGTCTTCTCGTCGCTCCACTGGCGCGCTCGAATGAACGTCTTTGTCGCCCAGGGGACGAGAAGGCAGACGGCGAGCAAGGCCAGCGACTTGACCGATCGGGCGCTGCGCCAGTCCGGTCGCGCAAGCCACCCCGCATCCCGAAACAACTGCGCCACGGACCAGCAGAACGCGGCGGACGGCAGGTACACAAACCGCTCGGCCATGATCGGCACGCGCGGGTCGATCAGGTGCCATACCGGGAATGCCGAAACGAGAAAGAACAGGCCGGCCAGCCCATAAAGGGGCCGTCGCCGACTCTGCAGGGCAGCGGCGGCCGCACAGGCGACCACCGCGGCCAGTGGGAGCAAGAATGCCTGGGAGAGCGGATTCGAGACCACCGGTACGGAGTTGTAGGAATAATCGGGAGACAAGCGGTACGGCCAGATCATGAGCTTGAGATAGCGGCCGAACACATCGACCGCCGTCATGAACCGGACGCCGGCCGGCGCGTCCAGCAGGGGATTGCCGACCAAAGAGGGATCCTGCCACTCCGCGCGCGCTAGGGTATAGGTGAGCACGCTCGACACGAGGCCCGCCGCCGTGAGCCACGCGGCCCGGCCCCCGAGCAAGCGGCAAAACCGGAGGGCAGCCCAGATGCCGGCAAGCAGGCACGCTGAGCCGAGCAGCTCGGGGATGGCCCGGACCCGGGCGACGGCATCGACATGGACCGGGTGCAGGGCGAAAAGCGCGGCGGCCAGGAAGGCCGAAGTCCCTTCACCCAGAAGTCTCCGGCCCGCAAGGTAGACAAGGGCGGCATTCAGTCCGTGCAGCAGAATGCCCGCGATGCGGGGCACGATCGCGGGAAAGGGCGTGGCCGGCACCGTGGCAACCGGGCTCCGGAACCCGGCGGCGGCATCCCGAGACGCCGCGTTCAGGTCGAATACGGTAAGGTCGCTGCGCAGCAGCGGCACGTACACGGCCAGCACCAGTACGGCGAATGCCCAGGCGGATATAGCGGGCGGGCCGCCGCTTTCAGGGCGCGGATGAGGTCGCCTCAAGGCCATAAACCATTCTTGAACGCCCGCGCCCCGGCGCGCAACGGCAATCGTGGTTCGGGGCGCGGGCTTCGTTCCACGCCCGCGAACGTTGTTTGCTATAATGCGGCCATCTGAGCCGATCGGGAATTTTGAGATCTGGAAAGCGAGAGGGCAGATTCGAACCGCTTGGCGCTTGAGGGGACGTGCTGCAAGACCCGAAACCCCGCCGGGCCGATGTGGACGAAGCGGATCGCCTGGCCGGACCCGATGGGCTCAGTGCTTTTGGAAGTGCGGTGCCTCGGCACCGCTTTCCGCGGTTGTACTGGATCGGTAGGCATTGGCCCGGGCGGCGTCGAGCCGCCGCGCTCCACCCGCCGGCCGCAACGTCGGGGTCGGAATCGGGATCGGAGATCCTTTCGGAAGAGTCCAGCAGAATGGAGAATTCACGCCGCTCCCACCGGCACGCCGCCGTCTTGCGGAGCCGAGGCGGCCGGCTGCGGCGCACAACAGGACGCCACTGCGGCTCATGCCAACTACACATTTCTAACTGCGGATCACTGCCGGAGAACGTATGACGACCCTGATCAAGAACGGAACCATCATCACAGCGACCGACATGTACAAAGCCGACGTCCTCGTGAAGAACGGCGTCGTCTCCGAAATCGGACGGGAAATTTCGAAAATCGCGAGCGAGATCATCGACGCCGCCGACAAATGGGTGCTCCCCGGGGCCGTCGATGTGCATACGCATCTGGACGCGCAGTGCGACGGGATGACGACCGTCGATGATTTCGAGACGGGCTCCGCTGCCGCCGCGGCAGGCGGGACCACGACGGTGGTGGATTACGCGCAACAGGCCCCCGGTGCGGCGCTGGCCCTGACCCTCGACGAATGGAAATCGAAAGCAGGCCCGCGTGCCATCGTCGATTACGGTTTTCACATCGCACTCTCTGAAGTGAGCGACTCGACCCTGGGCCAGATCCCCGAAATGGTCGAAGCGGGGGTCACCAGCTTCAAGATTTCGCTCGACGGTGCCGGAGCGCAGCGCATCGGCGACGCGGGCATATTCGAATTCCTGCAGCGGGTGAGTGCCGCCGGGGCGCTGGCGTGCATTCACGCCGAAAACGGCGAAATGATCGACCTGCTGCTCCGGCGCCTCCAGTCCGACGGGAAGCTGCCGGCAAAATCGGTCACGCTGGTCCGGCCCGCCGAACTGGAAGCCGAAGCCACGGCACGGGTCATCGCCCTCGCGGAGCTGGCCAGGGTGCCGGTTTATTTCACCAACGTCTCCTGTGCGCATGCCCTCGAGAAGATCAAGGCCGCGCGCGACAGGGGGCAAGCGGTCTACGGGGAAACCAGCCCGCACTACCTCGCGCTCGGGAGCGAGCGGTACGACGAGCTCGACGGTGTCAAGCTCTATGCCACCCCCCCGCTGCGCCCGGCTTGGCATCACGAGATCCTTTGGCGCGGGCTGGCCTATGGCGATCTCCAGGTGGTCGCCAGCGACCACACAGCCTTCAATTTCGCCGGTCAGAAGGACGTGGGAAAGGAGAACTTCAGCCTCGCGCCGCGCGGGTTGCCGGGCATCCAGGAGCGAGTCTCGCTGATCTGCTCCGCCGGCGTGCACCCAGGCAAGATCACGCCGAACCGTTTCGTCGACCTGGTCTGCACCACGCCGGCGAAGCTGTTCGGGCTATTCCCGCGCAAGGGCACCGTCGCGGTCGGGAGCGATGCCGACATGGTGATCTTCGACCCGAAGGGGGACCAGACCCTGTCGAAGTCCATCGCGCTTTCCCGCTCGGATTATTGCGCCTACGAGGGGATGAGGGTGCGCGGGACCCCGTGGCTGGTGCTGCAGCGCGGCCGCGTGATCGCCCGGGAAGGAAAGGTAATGGGACGCCCCGGCGGCGGCGAGTTCCTCCCGCGTGCGCGGTACAGCGCCATCTAGGGGCAGGCACCAGTCGGAGTGGCCGTGCCAGGTCACGGCCATCCCGAGCGCGGCTGAGCGCGGCACAGGACAGCCCTGTCAGCGGGCGAACATTTCGCTGAGGGCACGGCCCACCGAGCCGCTCGGCGTTTCAATCTCCAGCAACGTCGCCAGCGTAGGGGCGATGTCGTTGACGGCGATCGAGCCGTGGTACTTGCCCGGTTTGACCCAGGGACCCATGAAAATCACCGGGACGTGCGAGTCGTAGCTGAACGTCGTCCCGTGCGTCGTTCCCGTCTTGCCAAACATCCAGTAGGGCTCCAGCAGGACATAGATGTCGGCGCTGCGGCGTCCGTAAAACCCGTTCATGACGCGCCTGCCGACCTGGTCTTCGAGGGTGTGGCCGTCCATGAGTTGCTCGCGCGTGTAGACGCGGAACACGTGCGGGACCCTGAGCAGCGCCTCGCGTGCGGTCCGCGCCACTTCGTTGGCTCCGATCTTTTTGTCGCGGATCAGCGCGTCGTTGAAATAGAGGGAGTGCTCCGACGGGCTGACGATCCAGTTCCCCTCGCCGTAGTGTTTCGTCAATTCGGCCTGCACCGTGTTCTGAATGAGTCCGGCGGGCATGCGGCCTCCCGGCATGTGACGCTGCGCGTTTGCCTCCGGGAGCGGCGCCACGCCGTGATCCGCGGTGAAGACCACCAGCACATTCTGCAGCCCGACGGCCGAATCCACATACCCGAAGAACTTGTCGAGCATCCGGTCGGTGCGGATCGAGATTTCCCGTACGTCGGGCGAATCCGGCCCGTATTCGTGCCCGATATAGTCATTCGAGGAAAAACTGACGCTCAGCACGTCCGTCGCGGGGCCTCTGCCCAGCCCCTCCTCCCGCAGCGCCTGTTCGGCGAAGGCTTCCACGATTTCGTTCCCGAAAGGCGAACCGGCCATTGCCGCGTAGGCGCTGTCGTCGTTGGGGAGCTTGTGGTTGAGCCACGTCGCGCCCTTGTAACCTGCGGCTGCGCGCGCGTTGAACCCGTCGACCCACGCGGGGAGCTGCGCCATGTACCACGTGCTGGACACGAACTTGCCTTCCCGTCCGTCAAACCAGTAGGCAGCGTTGGCGGAGCGCCCGGCCAGCAGGATCGCGGCCCGGTCCTTCAAGCTGATGCCGATCGCCCGGGACTTGCCGCCGTTGGCGATTTTCAGCTCGTCCCCCACGGTGCTCACCAGCAGCCGATGGGGCGATGCGCTTCCTTCTCCGGTGCCACCGAGTACCTTGCAGGCGGGATCGGACACCGAGGTTACCTGCCGGCCCGTGGCGCGGTCAAACCAATCGTTGCCGACGATGCCGCTGATGGAGGGAGTAGCCCCGGTGAGGACGGTGGCGTGCCCGATGGCGGTCACGGTTGGGAAGTGCTCGTAGCGCGCGTTGGTGAAGACCGCCCCGTCCTTGAGCAACCGCGCCAGCCCGCCGGAGTAGTCGGACTGGAAGCGGGTGAGGTAATCGTAGCGGAACTGGTCCACAACGATGACCAGGATGAGCTTGGGTTTGGTTTCGGCGGCCACGGCAAGCGAGGAGGCCAACAGCATCAACGCAATCAGTTTCTTCATGACCGCTCCAAGGTACCGAAAGGTATTCCCCGCCCGCGTGCGTGTCAACGTATTTGGCCTGTCAAGCCCCAGGTGCGGGCGTGGCCCGGGGCGGCCGTGCACTCGAGGCACTATCGTGGCTGAGCCGCAGCCTGTATGATGCCGGGATGGACATCGAGCTCGCTGCATACATAGACCACACGTTGCTCAAGGCCGACGCCACCGAGGCGCAGATCCGCCAACTCTGCGACGAAGCGGCGCGGCATCGGTTCGCCGCCGTCTGCGTCAATCCCGACTGGGTGCGGCTCTGTGCGGCGCTCCTGAAAGGGAGCGGCGTCGGGGTGTGCACGGTGGCGGGGTTCCCGCTGGGCGCGACGCCCGCGGATGTCAAAGCCTATGAAGCGCGGCGCGCGGTCTTCGACGGGGCGACCGAAGTCGACATGGTGATCAATGTCGGCCGGCTCAAATCGGGCGACACGGCCGCGGTCTACGATGACATCCGGGAGGTGGGCGGCGCCGTCCACCCGGGCGGAGCGCGTCTGAAGGTGATCATCGAAACGGCGTTCCTGAGCGAGGCGGAAAAAGTGGCCGCCTGCACCATCGCGCGCGACGCCGGGGCCGACTTTGTCAAGACGTCCACCGGATTCGGACCGGCCGGCGCCACCGCGGCCGACGTTGCCCTGATGCGACGCGTGGTCGGGACGGCGCTGGGGGTCAAGGCGGCTGGGGGGATCCGGGATCTGGCGGCGTGCCTGCAGATGATCGAGGCGGGCGCCTCCCGGATCGGGGCTTCCGCCGGTGTGAAGATCGTTTCCGAGGCCGCCTCGAAACGGTAAAGGAAGGCTCCGAAACACGACCAGCCCCGGAACACACTGAACACGGGTTCTCAGAGCATGGCGCGGACGCGGGCGATGATCATGTCCAGCGCCACGCGGTTGTGGCCACCCTCGGGGATGATGACGTCCGCGTAGCGCTTGGTGGGCTCGACAAACTGCAGGTGCATCGGGCGCACCGTGACCATGTACTGGTCCACGATCGATTCCAGAGACCGGCCCCGTTCGCGCACGTCGCGCTCCAGGCGCCGGATAAAGCGCACGTCGGCGTCAGCGTCCACGTAGACCTTGATGTCGATCATCGAGCGCAGTTCGGGGTCGTCAAACACCAGGATACCCTCGATGATCAAAACCGGCCGGGGTTCGACCCGGACGGTCTCCGGCATGCGCGAATGGGTGTGAAAGTCGTACATCGGCTTGTTGACGGCGCGGCCGTCGCGCAGCGTCTTAACCTGCTTCTTCAGCAGTTTCCAGTCGAATGCCCTGGGATGGTCGAAATTGATCCGGTCCCGGTCGTCCGACGGCAGGAGGCTCCGGTCCAGATAGTAGGAGTCCTGGTGGACCAGCGCGGCGCAGTCGCCCCCGAGGACCCGGCAGACCTCCTGCGAGATTGTCGTCTTGCCCGAGCCGGTTCCCCCCGCGATGCCAAGCGTTACGACTGGTTTTTGGGTCATCTTGCCACCTTTGGAAGCCGCTATTTTAGTCACAGTGGCGCCGGGCAGGCCAAAAAACTGCCATCGAGGGCACGGAGACACGGAACCTGGAAATGAGTGCAGGGGCGGGAGACGGGTCGCCCCCGCCCCCACCTGGGGGCACGGCTTCAAAGGGCAACCGGGTTTATGCTATGGTAACTACTCCGATGAAAAAATGTTCTCAATGCGGCAATACCTACCCTGAGGCGTTTCAATTCTGCCCCGTCGATGGCGGCAAGCTGGACCCGGACGAGGCCACCGCGTCCGGCGACGCCGGAGAAGGCGTCGGGACCTGGCCGGGCGTCAAACCACCGGCCCCGGTTGAGTCCGCGCCGCAGCCGGCGTCCATCTCCATCAAGGCACTGATGCTGGGGATCGCCGTCCTCGTCCTGGTGGGGGGGGCAGCCTTCGCGACCGTTTTTCTCTATCAGTACTGGAAACCGAAGTACGGCTCGCTCGTGGTCAAAACGACGCCGCCGGGTGCGACGATCTGGCTCGACGGCAAGCAGCGCGGCGTCTCGCCGCTGACTCTCGCCGACTTGCGTTCCGGTGGACACCAGATCAAGGCGACCAAGGAGGGGTACAAGGATCTCTTGCAGCAGGTCGAAGTCATGCCGTATGCAGCCGAGAATGTCCATTGGCCGATGGAGCCACTCGTCCCGCACCTGACCAACGAACAGCTCGCCGAAGTAGAGGGGTGGAGAAAGAAGCTCGAAAACGCCCAGAAGGAAAACATCCTGCTGCCCCCGCCGGACGATTACAACGTGCTGTTCTTCGCGAACAAAATCCTCGCCATAGACCCGGCCAACGCTTACGCCATCGAGGCGAAGGCCAAACTGGCCGAAGCGGTGCGGCAAACCGCCGGGGTCGCGTATGCCCGGGAGGACTGGCTCGAGGCGGAAAAGCAGTACAAAAACCTGGCACTCCTCTTCCCCGACGACATCTCGATTAACGAACGACTCGCCGACATATCCGCCAAGATTGACGCCAGCATCAAAGATCGCGAGAAGCAGATCGAGGACTGGAAAACCAAGGCGGAGGCTGCTCTCAAGTCGGGAAGCCTGGTCCCCCCTGAGAAGGACAACGCGATGGAGGCGCTGAAAAACATCCAGCGCCTGGACAAGAGGAACGAATACGCACGCACAACCATGGCACGGGTGAAAGAGCTGCTGCAGAACCGGGGCGACACGAAGCTCGCCGGTGGCGATTACCTGGGTGCCAAGACCGACTTCCGTCTCGTGCTCCAGTATTTTCCTGAGGATCCCTACAGCAAGTCCCGCATGGCGGTGGTGGACTCGAAACTGGCCGAGGTCGCGCAGCTCGAACAGCAGCGCGTGCTGCGCACGCAGGAAGAGCAGCAGTTCAAGCAGAAGACCGCCGTGCTGCGGCAGTCGGCGCTGGGGGCGTACCGGTCCGGCGCTTACGCCAAGGCGATCGCCGAGTGGCAGGAGTACCTTAAGATCGAGCCCAACAGCGACGAGGCGTACTTCTACATCGGGGCGAGCAACCTGGAGCAGAAGCAGTTCGATACCGCGATCCTGAATTTCGAAAAGGCGGTCTCGCTCAACCCTAACAACGGGCTTGCCCACCTCAACCTCGGCATCCTGTATGACCGCCATCGCAACGACTTGAAGCTCGCGACCGAGCACCTGCGCAAGGTCAGGGAGCTTGGGGGAGTGGAGAAGTACGGTCCCGAGCGCCTCCAGTCCATGATCCAGGACATCCAGGATCGCACGCAACTCAACGCGATGCAGAAGACGCCGTTCGCAGCCGAGCACAAACACATGTTCTCAAGCTGCCGCGGGACCCTGAGGGTGAGCGAGGAAGGGATCGAATACAAGACGACCGAGGGGGACCACAGCTTTTTCGAGAGCTACACCGGGCTGCGGAGCCTGTCCATCGACGGCGACCAGATCTCGATTCGGACCCGCAACAACAAGAAGTACAACTTCCAGCTGGTCAACGCCGGCGACGGCGCAAAGCTGCGTCGCCTGGCGGCCGCCCACGTCCAGATCACCGACTAAAGTCCGGGGCCGGCGATCAACCGGCCTGGATTGCCGCGCTAGAGCTGTTTCCTCCCGGCGTATGGCGTCGGCTGGTTGCTGTCCGGCACGCCTCGACTGCGGCCCGGCTTCGGGGTCCGGGCCCGCCGGAAGATCCCGACGATGCCGAACAGCACGAAGCCGAACAGGGCGCCGAGCCCGATCGGGACGGGCTGAAGATAAGTGCGGATCTGGCGCACGACGTTTGAGGAGACGAGCAGGTATTCCCGGTTTAGTACGGGGATCTCGTCGGAGTTCCTGTTGACCAGGCGCATCTCAAACTGTAGCCGCGCGTCCTGCGTGCCGCGGTTGGTGACGATCCAGCGCCAGGTCGCCTGGTCCCGCTCCGCCACTTCCTGCAGCTGCTCCTTTGACCCCTGCGCGATGACGACCGTCGGTACCGGAGACGAGAGTCTCAGCTGGAGCTTGAGCCGATCGCCGAAGGAACGGAGCAATGCCCGTTCCTCGGGAGACACCTGCACGTAATCGATCGATTCGCTGGAAAACCGCCCCTCGGCCTGTTTTTCCTCGTTTGCGCCGAGATACTCCGGCAGCCTGTAGTCCACGGTACCGAGCAGGATGTTCTTCACGAAGACGTTGATCCTGCCGGAGCGGTAACCCCCTTCGCTCTTCTCTTCGGCGATGCGGCTGCTCAGGCTGTCGATCGAGCGCGCGACCGTTTCAAGGTTTTCCTTCGTGTTCTTCAGCTGAATATACTGCCGGGCAAGCGAGTCTTCCTTCGACGTGAGGGTGTCGATCGTCTCGCGCATCTTGCGGTTGGACGTTTTCGCGTCCTCCAGATCCCCGGAGAGCTTCGCGTTGGCAGTCTGCATCTGTTCGACGTTCGCGCGCAGGGAGGTGGTCTGTCCTTCCAGGGTCTCGTTGGCCGCCTGGAGCCTGCGCATGGCAAGGGCAAGCTCGGAAATCTGCGAGCCGATGTCGCGGTTCGAGTCGATCTTCAGGTTCAGGCTGCGCTGCAGGTTGGCGAGTTCCTTCTGATACCCCTGGGTGACGCCGCGAGCATTGCGCAGGTCATCCCCGAGCCGGGAAAGCTGCGAGGCGGAATTATCGATCTTCTCCTGCAGGCTCGCGTTCGCAGTGCGCAGGCGCGCAACTTCGCCCTGCTGCGACTTGAGTTCCGCTTCAAGCCTGCGGTTGTCCGATTGGTGCTGCGCGACCTGCGCAGAAAGTTCCTGTCCGCGGCTCTTGAGGTTCTCGATGTCGCGCAGCGCGTCCTGGTAAGCAGGGAGGTGCGGCGCGATGCCCTTCATCACCGCCTCGCGACTCGTGCCGGTCGTAGTCGCGATGTCGCGCACGATCCGTTCGAACTGGTCGTCGACGTAGGTCTTCTTGGCTTCTTCGATGTCGGCGTACTTCAGCCCCTCGGTGAACGTCATCTGCAGGGCGTTGTCGAACGTGCCACTGTTGGGAAAGTTGTCCTGCAGTCCGGTGTCGAACTTAAAAACGACTTCAAAGAGCCCCGCCGTAGTTATGGGGGTGAGTTTGAACTTAATCTCATCACCGCCAAAGTCGATGGCGGTCACGCGCACCTGTTCCCCCACCTTGATCCGGGCCGCCCCCAGCCCCTGTTCGGGCTTGACGCTCGCACCGGAGATTGAGACGACCTGTCTTTCGGAATAGAGCGGGATTTTAAGAAAAAAGGCCTTCTGTTCGTAATCGCGCCGATACCGGTCCTGTATCACGCGGGAGACGCCGGCGAAGGCGAAATGCGCGGTCAGGATGGCCGCGCTCAGGATCATGACTGCGGGTAACGATCGGGCATAACCGGACTGCATATGCACTGACCTTCGAGTGATCGGAAAAGCTCTTGCTGAAAGCGAATCAGAGAAATCATAACACACACCTCGACGAAATACGGAGATGCGCTGCAAGGGAAAATATTCTGCAGGGAGGCAGGGAAAATAGCCCCGAAACTCGGGTCGAGTGAAGCTGCAAATGTCTGATGGGCAACGGATTGCCTCAGTGCTCGTTTTGTGCCGGCAAATGGGTCGCGAATTGCATTCCATCGGGATGTCGGGTGGGCCCACCGCCGATGAAAAAGGCTTGGATACCTTTACGGTAACCGCCAGGTAGAGGAGGAAGAAGGCGATGAGAATTGTGGCCCGAATCGAGAAGGTGGGCGGAGACCTGTACCTTTTCGAGGGGAAGATGTTCGATTCTTTCCTGAATGCCCGGCGCGCGATGACGGATAGAATGCGTGCCCGGCGACGGGAGCGGCAGCTCCAGGCTTGCGGCCGTCGCTGTCCAAGTGCATCGGTGCATAAACCCGGAGGGTTTGCAATGTACCCAGGACACCACGGAATGTGAAAGGCAACTTCAGTCGAAGTTGCCTTATCAGGCCGGGGTGCTCCGCCTCTCGACTCCAATACCCATCCCTCGCCCCGCTTTGCTTGATGCGGAAGTTCGACCGTGCTATAACCTCAACATTCTGACGATCGCCCGTTTAGGCGTTTGAAGAACGGCCGTGGAACGCCGGCAGGATACGTTCCTCCGGATCGCGCTTGTGCCGGGGAAGCTGGGCAGAATAGCTTCTTCACCGTTTCCGGCAGGGTTGAAGCGGAACCATTCTGATCGAGAGAGCCTGTACAGGGTGACTTTTGCATATCGAATTCGGGACCCACAGCCACCAGGGACGGGTGCGGACCTCTAACGAAGACTCTTACGCCGCCAACTCTAAGAACAGGATTTTCGTAGTAGCCGACGGGATGGGCGGCCACGCGGCCGGGGAGATCGCGAGTCAGATCGCCGCCTCGACCGTGGAAGAATGGGTTGCCTCGCGGCAGCACGCCGGCGATCGGCTCGAAGACACACTCCGGGCCGCGGCGCAGGAAGCCAACTCCCGGATTTACGAAACCCAGCGCAAGCGCGCGGAATTCGCGGGGATGGGCAGCACCCTCACGATACTCTCCTTCCGCGACAAGATGTACTACATCGCCCACGTCGGCGACTCCCGGGCCTATCTGCTGAGGGAAGGGAACCTCGATCAGCTCACGCGCGACCACTCGCTCGTGTGGCACCTTTTCGAAAGCGGGGTGCTGCACAAGGAGGAGCTGTCGGCTCACCCGCAGAAAAACCTGATCACGCGCTCCATCGGGCCACACCCGCAGGTGGAGGTGGATCTGGAGCAGGGGGAGGCGCGGGAAGGCGATATTTACCTCCTCTGCTCCGACGGCCTCACCGACGTTCTCTCCGACGAGCACATCCGGGACGTCCTGTCCGACAACCAGGGGAGCGCGCAGCAACTGGGTGAGGCGCTGGTAAACGCGGCAAACCAAGGCGGCGGGCCAGACAACATCACGGTGGTCGTGGTGAAGCTCCAGCCGGGGAATGCCGAGGACGAGGATACAGGGAAGTTCTTGGCCAGATGAGTCTCTCGAGGATCGGTCGGTACGAGATTGAAAGGGAGATCGGTCGTGGGGCCATGGCTGTCGTGCACAAGGCCCTCGATCCGCTGATTGGCCGCATCGTGGCCATCAAGACCATCCGGCTGGAGCACGGCGCGGGCATGGAACAGGCGGAGCTAAAGACGCGCCTGTACCGCGAGGCACGCTCCGCCGGCGTCCTGAACCACCCCAACATCGTGACCATCTACGACATAGGCGAAGAAGGGGAAGTCGCCTACATCGCGATGGAGCACATCGAGGGGGAAACGCTCGAGACCTGGCTCGCGACCCACCCCGTACCCCCGCTCGACGTGACGACCTCGATTGTCGAGCAGATCGCCTCGGGGCTGGACTATGCCGCTTCCAAAGGAATCATCCACCGCGACATCAAACCGGGAAACATCCTCCTGACCCAGGATCTCCGGGCCAAAATAGCGGACTTCGGCATCGCCAAGTTCTCGATGTCGAAGCTCACGATGACCGGGATGGTGATGGGTACGCCGTCCTATATGTCCCCCGAGCAGGCGATGGGGCACGAGATCGATGGCCGATCCGACATTTTCTCCCTGGGTGTGATTTTCTACCAGATGCTGACCGGGGAGCGGCCCTTTGTCGGGACAAACCCCACCACGATCATCTACAAGATCCTGCACGAGCATCCGGTGCCGCCGCACCGCCTGAACGTCACCCTGCATCCGGGGTTCGACCACATCGTGGGCCGGATGCTGGCAAAGGATCCGGCCGCCCGCTACCAGACCTGCGGCGAGTTCATCGCAGACTTGAAGAACTATGCCGCACTGGGACCGGTCACGACCTCTGCGCCCGTGGTTGACGCCCCGGAAACGAAAGAGAAATCCAAGGCAACCCTGGTACTCCCCAAGCGCAGCTATCTGCTGCCCACCTTCGTCCTCCTGTTTGTGGTTGCGGCGGCCGGCTTGGGCTGGTTCGTCTTTACCCGGAAACCGGTGGCCGCGCCCGCGCATCCGGCATCCGCCGAGGTGAGCGAGCCCGTCGCGAGCGCACCCGGTCCCGCCCCGGGCGCGTCCAAGGCCCTGGAATCCCCAGCCGAGACGCGAAAGGCCGCGCTTGCGCCGGAACCCGTACCCGAGAAAGCGGCTCCGCCGCCCGAAAAGCCCGCGCTTGCTTTCCTCACCATCGCTCCGGGCGCCCCGTACTCGGCACGGATAATGGACGGCGGACGCCGTATCGAAGGGATCAAGGCCGGCGGCGCCGCGGTGCCGGTTACGGCCGGCGAACACCGGTTTCGCGCGGTTGCCGAAGAGGTGTTCCTCGACCGTCCCCTCGAGACCGTCCGGCTGAAGGCGGGCGAGACGCACGCCATCGAGCTTCCCGGGCTCGGGAGCGCTTACCTGGAGGTTCCCAACGACGCCTACGACGGCTGCGAAATCCTGCTGAACGGTAAAATGCTCCCCCCGCCTTACCCTGCCCAGGTCCCGAAGCTCGCCGCCGGGGACAACCGCGTCGTGTTCCGCTGGACCACAGGGCCGTATGCGGGCAAACAGGCCAACTCGGTTGTCTCCGTCCAGGAGAAGGGGCATTATCTGATCAAGGCCGAGCCGGAAAGCGGCAAAGTCCTCGTCCAGCAGGTTCGGTAACCGCCCCGCCTCCCGTCCTTCGACTTCGACCCGTGACACCGCTATGAAACTGAACGAGGTTTTTTTCAGTATCCAGGGGGAATCCAGCTTCGCGGGCTGCCCCTGCGCCTTCATCCGGCTCAGCGCCTGCGACCTGCGTTGTTCGTATTGCGATACGGAATATGCCTTCTTCGAGGGGCGCGAAATCTCCGTCGATGCGATCATGGAGGCCATCGCCCCGTATCCGACCAGGCTCGTGCTCGTGACGGGGGGCGAGCCGATGATCCAGCCCGGCATTCACGGACTCCTTGCGGCGCTGCTGGCGCGGGACTACACGGTGTGCCTCGAAACCGGAGGGCACGTTCCGCTCCGCGGTGTCGACCCTCGCGTGCGCAAGATCATGGACTTGAAGTGTCCCTCGAGCGGCATGGAGCGCCGCAACTGTTTCGAGAATATCGAGTGCCTGACCCGCCTCGACGAGGTGAAGCTCGTTGTCGGCGACCGGGCCGATTTCGATTGGGCCTCGGACAAGGTACGGCTGTATGACCTTCCCTCCCGCGTCGGCAGCGTCCTGTTCTCGCCCGTGTACGGCAAGCTCCCGTACGACGTCCTCGCCCGTTGGCTCCTCGACTCGGGCTTGCAGGCCCGGATGCAGCTTCAACTGCACAAGATCATCTGGCCCGGGATATCGCGCGGGGTGTGAGCGCAGCTGGAACAATGAATACCTGGGAAATCACCGACGGGATCCGGCGCAGGGTGGCCGCGGAGACGGGGACCCTGCACAAGCAGGCGCCCCTGCGCGTGGCCCTCTGCTATCCGAGCCCATACTCCGTGGGCATGAGCTCGCTCGGGTTCCAGTCCATCTACCGGGAGATCCATGCGCACCCGGACGCCTCCGCCGAGCGTGTCTTCCTGCCGGACCGGGTGGCCGAGTACCGGGCGGCGCGTATGCCGCTGATCTCCTACGAAGGGGAAAAACCGCTGGCGCAGTTCGGCGCCATTGCCTTCAGCGTCTCCTACGAACTGGAGCTTCCCGGACTCCTGGATGTGCTCGATCTGGGGGGGATCCCGCTGCTGCGGGAAGACCGGAACTCGAGGCACCCGCTCGTCATCGTGGGGGGCCCGTTGACCAACTCGAATCCGGAGCCGCTCGCCCCGTTCGTCGACATGATCGTCCTCGGCGAGGGTGAGGAACTGATCCACACCGTGCTGGACGCGGTGGCCTCCATGGCGCGCTCCGATCTGCTTGCCTGCTGCGCGGGCCTGCCGGGCTGCCATGTCCCCGGACGGAGCGCCGCGATTTCCGAGCTCGCCAAGGCGCCGGTGGGGCGCCTGCCGGCGCACTCCCAGATAATCACGGCCGACACCGTGCTCTCCGGCATGTTCCTGATCGAACCGGAGCGCGGCTGCTCCCGCGGCTGCACCTACTGCGTCATGCGGCGCACGACCAACGGCGGCATGCGGCTTGTCTCGCCGGACAGGGTGCTGTCGCTCATCCCGGAAGCGGCGCGCAGGGTTGGGCTCGTGGGCGCGGCCGTAACGGACCACCCGCGCATCAAGGAGATCGTGCGCGGCATCGTCGACGCGGGCCGGGAGGTCGGCATCTCCAGCCTGCGCGCCGACCGGCTCGACGACGAGATCGTTCAGCTGCTGGCGCGGGGCGGGTACCGCACCCTGACCACCGCTTCGGACGGGGCCTCGCAGCGCCTCCGCGCGCTGATCGACCGCAAGACCACGGAAATGCACCTTACGCGCGCCGCTGAACTGGCGCGAAAATTCGGGCTTCAGCGCCTCAAGCTGTACGAGATGATCGGGCTTCCGGGCGAAACCGAGGCGGACATCGATGAGCTCGCGCGCTTCGCGCTCGAGC
Source organism: uncultured Acidobacteriota bacterium (assembly GCA_963773605.1). Taxonomy (GTDB): domain Bacteria; phylum Acidobacteriota; class UBA6911; order UBA6911; family UBA6911; genus CAVZBT01. The sequence continues at coordinate 516,111 of CAVZBT010000005.1, read as the reverse complement.
TGTCCCGCATCGTCCCGGTCTCGCTCGGCATCTCGCCCTTCGTGGCCAAACGCAACACCCCCCTGGACGGCGCCCCCTTCGAGCCGATCGCCTCGCAAGAAGCCAAGCTGGCGCGGTTGCGCGCGGCGCTGCGGGGGAAAGTCGAGATCCGGCCCACGTCTCCGCGCTGGGCCTGGGTGGAGTACATGCTGTCGCAGGGCGGACCCGCGGCGGGCCTTGCCGCGCTGGACGCGTGGCGCGCCGGCGGCGGCTTCGGGGCGTGGAAGCGGGCATTCAAGGAGCGCGAGGCACGGCCGTTCGGGGCGCGGCGCGTCCCGGACGGAAGAAGGAACGCGCCGCACCTCGTGTAGCCGCACGCCGCCGCGCCATTCTCAACCGTGAATGCGGTAGACACGCCCCCTGTGCATGACCACGACATTCTTACCGAGGGCGGCGTACGCGGCAAGTTGCCGGTCGGATGTCAGCGCAGCCAGCAAAGCGTCCGAGCCGAACGCCAGATCCACGACCCTGACGTTCACGGCGGGGTCGTAGGAGTCATCTGTCCAGGCATTGTTCCGCAGCGTGAACGTCTTCGGCCCCACCCGCCGGGCGCCCGACGGGACCTGCGGGTGCACGACATCGGATGTTTTCATGTCCTTCAGGGCGATGCTCGCCGCGACGGCTTCGGCTGCCGGAGGCGCAACGCCCCCCGCCGGCAAAGACATAGCGAGGCGGGCAGGCGTGGGGATGGGGCGGTTCCGGCTGATCAGGTCGGTATCCTCCGCCGCGAGGTACGACGTGTAGGGCGTGACGAAGCCATACTTCTTTGCCAGCCTCACGATCTCGTTCTTCAGTTCGGAGTTCTCGCCCGACATCCGGATCTGTTCGAGGAGATAGCCGACCTTGCGCATGGCCCAGAGCCGCGGCAGGAAATCGTTGATGCCTGCGAGGTTCGGGAAGTCGCACTGATCGTTTCTCACGGTGCGGGTTTCGCCGCGCACGTTGCCGCGCAGCGCCACCGGGCCCCGGCCCGGTTTGGCATAGCGCCCGAGAATCGTGAGCTGCGAGCCGCGAAACAGATCCGGCAGCTGACGCGGGTAGATGTCTCCGGCGCCCACGGCGGCCAGTTCCAGCTGCAGACCGGCCATCACCGGGTTGGCGAGGCGGGCGAAGAAGTTCGAAAGTTTCACTTCAAGGTCCTCATCGGGGGCGACGTAGTCGGCGCTCCCGGAATTGCGCGCGGCAAGCTGGTCGAGCAGAAAGGTGTTCACGTCGTAGCCCACCCCGAAGGTGAACAGGCGCGCGCCGCGCCCATTCCAGCCGGCCGCCTCTTTCAGGATGCGGCCGGGATCGGTTTCACCGACGGTCGGCAGCCCGTCGGTGAGGAACACGACGTAAGCGGGGCGGTCTCCCGGCTGGAAGCTGCCGAACGCCTCTTTCAGGGCGTCCCGTATGTTCGTGCCACCCGTCGCCGACTGGCGCTCGATGAATTGACCGGCCGCAGCGCGGGCTTCGTCGGTCGCCTGGATCAGACCCTCACGAAACCTCCGGGTGTCGGTGCTGAACGTGATGACGTTGAACCGGTCCCCGGCGTTCAGCGAGCGGACTCCGAACTTCAGGGCGGCCAGCGCCTTCTCCAGCTTGCCCTTGTCCTGCATGGACCCGGAGGTGTCGAGGACGAACAGGATATCCTTCGGGAGAACGACCCCCGGGTTCTGCTCGAGACGCGGCGAGACCAGGATCATGAAGTATCCGTCCTCGGCTGCCTCCCGGTAGGTGAGTACGCTGATCCCAAACTCGGCGTTGGACAGCGCATAGAAGAGCTGAAAATTGCGATCGGGCAGGACGTCTTTCGCCTCGTAGCTCAGCCGCGCGCGACGCTCGCCGTTACGCTGCAGGTCGACCGCGTGGGTGGGCGAGTAGACGGTCCGAATCCCCTGATCGGATTCGATCTGCACGGTGAGTACCGCTTCCCCGATGTTCTGTGGGTTGGCTCGCGTGCCGCTCTGCAACGGGTAGACATACGACACCAGGCCGTTGTCGGCCTTCAATACCTGCGTGTAGGCGAACTCCACGCGTTTATCGCCGCGCGCCGGCACCGGGAAAACGCGCGCCTGAAACAGGTTGGCCCCGGCATACTCGAGCAGGCCCGGGTCCCAGCACCGGCGCACTATCGACTCGTAGCGGTTGCGGGCCTCTTCCCTTTCCAGGACCTCGCCGCGGAGTTTCTTGTCCCCGTCCCAGGTCGCAAACTCGAGGAACGTGGCGTCCTCGGGAAGCGGGTAAAAATAGGTTCCGTCGACGGGGAAGTTGAGGTCGTTGGCAAAGACCTGCTGAACCCGCGTGGTGGCCACCTGCCCCTGCACGCGCGTGTCGATCCGCAGGGACTTCACACGGAGCGGGTGAGGTCCCGGGACCGGTCGCGGAAACGGCGCTATGCGGGAGTTTTGCGGAATGAGGATACCCTGGGCCGAGGCCAAGGGAGCGGCAGCGACAAATGCGACTGCGACGACAATAGAAGCGACGGTGCGTTTCATGGAGGTCTCTCCGGCTGGCGGTTGTTTGCAGCTCATGACAGGTGGACGGCACGCCCGGCGGAACTTGCAGGAAAAATTCCCAATCCCGCTCCCCCGATATACTAGAATTCCGGGAGATTCTGGGCTCGTGGATCGGCTATTTGGGAAAGGGCATCCGTGCAATCCATGGATACGAGAGTGAGGATAGCGCTAGCGGTGCTGCTGGCGTGCTCGCTGCAGATGCGCGCGGCCGACAAGAAGCCTGCGCGCGAAGAGGGCGAATTTCGGATCTATGTGTCGGGCGGGGAGATCGGTACGGAAAAGTTCGTCATCGTGACTGCCGGCGACGCGGCCAGCAGCACCTCCTTCCTGGAGTTCCGGAACCCAGGGGACAAGCGACAGAAGGTGCAGATGGAGACCCGGTGCGAGATGAACGCGCACTACGTGCCGGCCAGCTACCAGCTGAAGAGCGATGTGGACGGCAAAAAGGGAACGATCACCGCTGAATTCAGCCCCAACCAGGCCATTTTCCAGTACGGCGAACCTGGCGCCCCGCCGCGCAGAGCCGGCGTCCTGGTGGGCAAAGAGTTCACGCTCCTGGACTCAAACATATTTCATCACTTCATTTTCCTGGCCCGCCTGTACGATTTTGACAAGAATACGGCCCAGAAGTTCGACGTCGTCATCCCGCAGGAGACCGATTCCGGGGTGCTCAGCATCCGGCAAACGGGACGGGAAACGATTCGGGTGCGCGGCAAAAAAATCGACACCCGCAAACTGCAGGTCGACTCGGGGGCGATAGTGATGCAGTTGTGGGTGGACAATCAGCACGTGCTCTACAAAATCGCCGTTCCCGGCAAAGCACTCGAGATTACCCGGGATTGACGGATGCTTCGGGTCGCCGGGGCCGCCTACTTCTGTTTAGGGTTGACGAATCGCGCGGGGTAGACGCTTCCGTAAGGAGATAGCCTGCGCAGCGTGATCCAATACCCCTCTTCGTTTGAGATCTGGCCCATTTCCGCCGTGTCGAACTCGAAAACCCGGGTTTTGTACGGCGGCAGGATTGCCTTGGGCCCGGCGTGGTACGAGGCCAGGAATTTCAGGTTGTACAACTCCTTTGCCTTCGCGAGTGCGGCCTCGTCCGGCGCCCGGGTCAGCGACATTTTCCCGAAAATCTCGTCGTACTCTTTCGGGCTCAGCCGCATGTAGACGGTGGTGAACGCCGTCTTCAGCGGGTACTGGCCGAACACGGTCTTGAATTTGTCGCGTGCCGGCTCGGGCGCTTCGATACTCACCTCTCCGTCGCCGATAAGCACGACGACCGTAACGCCTGCTTCGGTCTTGCCGAGCACCGCGAGCCCCGAAGGAGACTGCAGAGACGTGTAGTCTCCCGTGACCTTCAGGCTCTGATATTTGTAGACTTCGTCTTTGGCGAGCTGGACTTCGAAGAAGTTCGACTGGACAGGCGCGTCCTGAGCGATCAGCACGGCGGCAAGAGCCGGCATGCTGAGTCCAGCGGCAATGACTCTGATCAGGGAAGCGTTTGAGGGCTTCATTTCGTTCCTCCACGAACGCCGGGGGTGGTTTGGCCGGTCGGAGAGATCCGGGATTACCGGAAGAGCCTCACGCAACGATAAGGTCAACTTACTCAAAATGCCCGGTGGAGTAAAGCGTATTCACCTCAGCGATAAAACACTTTCTGCGCGAGCTTCCCTGGATCGAGGAGATAGTCGGACACGCGCTGCACGGCAGCGTCGTAGCCGCCGGCCTCGTCCAGGTCAACGAAATTGAGGTTTCGGCGATTCCGGGCGAGCCAGCGGAAAATGATCTCCCTGTCCCTCGGATCGTCGTCGGGAGAGGCCGGCCGCTTCCTCCCGTAGTAAATTTTGCGGACGCGATCTTTCAAAAGCCTGGACGGCGCGCGTCCCAGCAGTACCCCGAGCTGGGCCACGAAAACTCCGGCCTTGAGGAAGTAGATTTCGGCGCGGTGCCCGGATGGCTGGGGAACGAGCAACAGCAGGTTTCGCTCCTTGCCGTATCCGGGGCTGCGCTCGTGAACCTCGGCCTGTATGTTCACGCGGGGACGCAGCTCGCGGATCAGCCGCATCTCCATCATCAACGCCTCAATCTCGGAGTCCGTGGGGAACACCTCGAGGGTGTGCAGCTGCGCGTGCAACGCCCGGGTCTTCTTGGAGCCGAGTGCGCCCCGCGCAAAATAGGAGCGGACACGGCGCCTCAAGTTGGCGGCTTTCCCGACGTACAACACCTCGCCGGCGTGGTCCCTCATGACGTAGACACCCGGGGCGTCGGGCAGTTCCGAGAGCAGGTCGGGGCCGAACGCGAACCGGCTGAAATCTACCGGCAGGTCCGCTGACGCGATCCAGCGGTCGAGGGCTGCGGCATCGCGGCGGTGTTCAAGGGGGACGCGGCTGAGGCAGGCCGAGAAGGCGTCGAAGGCGAAGCGCGCCAACCCGCCGACGCTTTCCGGGTCGGGAGGCGTGAGGGCGAGCTGCGCGGCCAGGTCTTCCGCAAGCAGCGCGCCGGGGAGCGCCGGGAAGAGGCGCCGGGTCAGTCGGACCAACAACACCGTGGTTCCCTCCCATGGCGGCATGCCGGCAGCCTGGAGGACATGTTGCCATGTGCGCAACGAGCGCGCGTCCCACGCGATCACGAGCCTCCCCTCCAGCATCCGCACCGCCCGGCGTAGCTCGCCCAGTCGGGCACGGAGGACCGACTCCCGAGTCCCGAACTCGAGCACGTCGCCGCCGCTATGCACCGCGCCACGCACGAGCAGCGCATCGGGAGAGCCACGGGCCGGCTCCGCCACGAGCGCCGCCGCCGCGAGCGGCTCGAGGGGGGCCGCTTCCGCGCACACGCGCCACAGCCCGCGCGCGCAGCGGAATCGCGGATCATCATCAAGGAAGCTCTTCAGGACCCGGTGCGCGGCGAGCGCGTTCGGGGACACGATGCGAAGGACGTCGCGCAGGATCTGATCCGCCGCGAGCGGCTGGCCGGCATTCTGGAGGTAGCGAAAAAGACGGTCGCGCATTTCATGACATCCCCGCGAGTATAGCACGCTGTGCTAAGATGCGCCGGCTGCTATGAAAGTCCCGAAGCTGCTGAACGCAGATCTGGCCTTGATCCTGATCACGCTGATCTGGGGAAGCGCCTTCACCATCGTCAAGAAAAGCCTCGCGCAAGTTTCACCCGTTCTTTTCATCGCGCTGCGCTTTTGGGTGGCGACGGCGGTGGTGCTGGCATTTATGCCCGGTTCGATCCGGGGGATCTCGCGCGATACGCTGCGCCGCGGCCTGGTCCTTGCCGCCGCGCTCGTGGGTGGCTTTGTCTCCCAGACCATTGGATTGCGTACCACGACCCCATCACGTTCCGCCTTTATCACCAGCCTCTCGGTCCTGCTGGTGCCGCTTCTGGGCATGCTGCTGTACGGCCACCGCCCCAGGCCGCGGACGCTGGCCGGCGTGGCGCTGGCCACCGTCGGCCTCGGCTTCCTCACGCTGACGACACTCGAGTTCAAGTTCAGTCGTGGCGATACCCTGACTCTCCTCTGTGCGCTGTTTTTCGGGCTCCACATCCTCCTGCTGGCCCGCTATTTGAAGCTTAGTGATTTCCGTCAGCTCGTGATTATCCAGCTGGCCGGCAGCGCCGCGATCGGAACCTTTCTGGTGCCGCTGCTCGAGGCCCCGTTCCTCGTTTGGGATTCCCTGTTCGCTTTTTACTTCTTCTTCACGGGCGTGCTCGCCACCGCTTTTGCCTTCTACGTCCAGAACAGGGCGCAGCAGTACACGACCGCAAACCGAGCCGCCCTGATTTTCAGCCTCGAGCCCTTCTTTGCCGCCCTCGTCGCGTACTGGTTTCTGGGACACGCCCTGACAGGGAAGGAATGGTTCGGCGGCGTGCTCGTTCTGGCAGGCATCCTGATGTCCGAACTCCGCCGGCGATAATGCTCGCTGCGCCGCGTCGGCCCATGCGGTCCTGATATCCCGCAAACCGCGCGGGCTTGTGGATATACTGCCGTTGCCGCTTGTTTCCGGGGCTCGGGCAGGTCCGGCCCGTCGCCAAATTCTGGAACTCCAGCCTTCCTATCGCGTAGAATTATGGCAACTTAACTGGGGAGGAGCTATGAGGAACATCGCAGGCTGGAGGCCGGGAAAGCGTCTGGTAAATTTCCTGGTAGTCCTGTTCATCCTGACGCTGGGCATCGGGATCGGGACACTGATCACTTACCGGGTGGGTGCCGTCGGCCCGGGTGATAGCCAGCTGAAAATTCAAACCGACGGGAAGCCGGCGGTTGGGTCGGCAGTCCTGGCGCTGTCGCAGGCATTTGAGGAAGTGGCAAAGCTGGTCGAACCGGCGGTGGTGAACATCAATACGGAGGAAGTAGTCCGCCCCAACCGGAGACAGCGCAACAACCCCCCCGGCGACGATCCGATGGAAGATTTCTTCCACCGTTTCTTTAACAATCCAAACAATCCGAACCAGCCGGAACAGTTTACCCGACGCAGCCTGGGATCGGGGGTCATCGTCGACCCCAAGGGCTACATCATCACCAATAACCACGTCGTGGAGGGTGCGTCGAAGGTCAAGGTAAACGTCGAGGGCGGGAAAGAGTACGCGGCCAAGGTGATCGCAACCGATCCCCTGTCCGATATCGCCGTCATTAAGATCGACGGCCCGAAAGATTTCCCGTTCGTGAAAGTCGGCGACGCCAAGACCATGAAGGTCGGCGACTGGGTACTCGCGGTCGGGAGCCCGTTCGGCCTCGACCAGACGGTGACAGCCGGCATCGTGTCGGCGACGGGGCGCGTTTTCGACTCCGGGACCGAATCCCTCAACATGCTGTTCAACGATTACTTGCAGACCGACGCTGCCATTAATCCGGGCAATAGCGGCGGGCCGCTGGTCAACATGAACGGCGAGGTCGTGGGCATCAACAGCTTCATCTCCACGACGTCGCGTTCCAACGCCGGGGTCGGGTTTGCGGTCCCCTCGCACATCTTCGTCAATGTCTATAACCAGATCCTCGAAAAGGGCAAATTCTCCCGTGGCTGGCTGGGCGTCAACATGAACACGCTGCCGTTTACATCGGAGATGGCCCGCTACTTCGGCGTCAAGCAGGGGAGCGGCGTGCTGATCACCGGCTTGAGCGACGAGAAGGGCGATTCTTCGGAAACGGGGCCGGCAGCCAAGGCGGGCGTAAAGCCCGAGGATGTCATCGTCTCGTTCGAAGGCAAGCGGATCATGAGCGTACAGGATCTGAGGCTGGCGGTCGCCAACACCCCGCCGGGCCGGACAGTCCCGGTTAAGCTTGTGCGTCACGGTACGGAGAAGACGGTCGAGGTCACCGTGGCCGAAAGGCTGCTGGAAACGCGTGAGGATGACCAGGGCTCTCTGAGCTTCGAAGACAAGGAAGAGCAGCCCAAGCCCGAGATCGGGCTCAGTTTTGACAACGTTCCTCCACGTATGGCCCAGGAACTCGACATCCCCGGGGGCGCGCTCGTGCTGTCGGTCAAGGCCGGCAGTCTCGCGGAAGACGCGGGGCTCGAAGGACAGGAGCAGGGTGGCGCCGACATCATCGTGGCGGCCAACGGGAAGACGATCACGGTGGCCCAAGACCTGCTCAACATGGTGAAGAACCTGAAGCTCGGCGAGCCGGTCATCGTGAAGTTCATCCGGGTGAGCCGCAGCCAGACGGGCCGGGTGGTTCCTTCCACGTTCTACACGAGTATCACGAAGCCCTGAGGGGGAACGCGTGTCGGCCGCGGCGGCTCGACGCGGCCCCTGGATCCTGCTCAATCTGAGGGTTTGTCGACAAACGCGGCGGTTTCTGCTGATGGGGGCGGGGGATGGGCCACCCCTGCCCATGTTAAGGGAGGCAGTGTGGCGGGATTTGAGCAGACCGTGGAAGCCAGGGGCCACCTGATCGATTCGGGGCTGATGTCTCGGATTCTGGACCGAATCATCGAGGGGAAGTGCTCATTTAAGATCGATACGTTCGAAGTCGGCAAAACCAACACCGACGAGTCTTTCGCCCGGATCCGGGTCCAGTCGCCCGACCCGGGGACACTCCGGGCGCTTCTCGATGTGCTCGTACCGCTCGGCTGCTACCTCACCGAGGCGGAGGACGCCCGCCTGGCGCCCGCGCTGGGCGCAGGGCGGGTGCCCGATGATTTCTACTCCACGACGAACTACCACACTTATGTCCGCCTCTCCGGGCAGTGGCAACTCGTGCAGGACCAGCGTATGGACGCCGTCATCCGGATCGATGCCGACGGCCCCCGTTGCGCCAAGCTGCGGGATATCCACACGGGTGACCCGGTCGTCTGCGGCCATGCCGGCATCCGGGTGGTCCCGGAATTCAAGGACCGCGACCGCAAAGATTTCATTTTCATGGCCAGCGACATCTCCTCGGAACGGAGGGTCGAAGTGGCGGTGCGCCAGCTGGCCGAACTCCTCCGGCAGACCCGCGGCGCGAAAGGCAAAATCGTAATTGTGTGCGGGCCCGTCGTCGTGCACACCGGCGGGGTCGAAGGACTGTCGAAACTGATCCGCAACGGTTACGTTCAGGCGTTTCTGGGCGGCAACGCCATCGCGGTTCACGATATAGAACACGCGCTGTTCCGCACCTCACTGGGAGTCCAGCTCGACACCGGTATGCCCGCACGCGAAGGGCACAAGAACCACATGCGCGCCATCAACTTCATCAACCGGTACGGGAGCATCGTGCGCGCAGTCGAAGCGGACGGCCTGCAGTCCGGGATCATGTACGAACTCGTGAAAAACGGCGTTCCATTTGCGCTGGCCGGCAGCATACGCGACGACGGCCCGCTCCCGGACACGATCTCCGACATGATCCAGGCACAGAAGCAATATGCGGAACTCCTCAAGGGCGCAGACCTGGTGATGATCCTCGGCACCATGCTCCATGGGATCGGTTCCGGCAACATGATACCCGCCTGGGTGCGTACCATCTGCGTGGACATCAACCCGGCCGTGGTGACGAAGCTCTCCGACCGCGGATCGTCTCAGGCCGTCGGGATCGTGACAGACGTCGGTATGTTCCTGCATCTCCTCAAAGAGCTGATCTGACCCGCGTCAGCAAGACAGTGACCATTCGAAGTCTCCACCAAGGTGGGCTCAAGCCGCGCGGCCCGGTCGCGTTGATCCGTATCCGGGGTTTTTCGCCTGCTGGTTTATAATAGGCCCCCATCACGGCAGGTTCACGGTGCATGAAGGAGGACCGCTGCAATGATCATTGGGCTGCCGAAGGAAATCAAAGACAACGAATCGCGTGTAGGGCTGGTGCCTGCAGGAGCGCATGCGCTCGTACAGGACGGCCACAGGGTATTGGTGCAACGAACGGCGGGCGCCGCCAGCGGCATCGGGGATGAGGAGTTTACTGCGGCGGGCGCCGAAATCGTCCCCGGGGCGGTCGAGGTTTACGGCCAGGCGGACATGATCATTAAGGTGAAAGAGCCGGTCGGGCCTGAGTATGGCCTCCTGCGAGAGGGGCAGATCCTTTTCACCTACCTGCACCTCGCCCCCGCCCCGGAACTGACCCGGATGCTGGTGGACCGAAGGATCGCGGGCGTCGCCTACGAGACCATTCGGCTCCCGAACGGTTCTCTACCGCTTCTGACTCCGATGAGCGAAGTGGCGGGCAGGATGTCCGTCCAGGTGGGCGCGTTTTACCTGCAGAAGCCGAACGGCGGCCGGGGTGAACTGTTGGGCGGCGTCCCGGGTGTGCCGCCGGCCAACGTCGTGATTCTCGGCGGCGGAATCGTCGGGACGAATGCGGCCAAAATGGCAGTCGGGTTGGGCGCCCGCGTCACCATCATAGACTTGGACGCCGACCGTCTGCGTTACCTGGATGACATCTTCTTCGGTCAGATCGAGACCTTGATGTCGAACCCCTTCAACATCCAGGACTCCGTGAGCAAGGCCGACCTCCTGGTCGGGGCGGTGCTGGTCGTCGGGGCGGAAGCCCCGAAACTGGTCTCCCGCAGGATGATATCCAGCATGAAGAAAGGGGCGGTGGCGGTGGATGTGTCGGTCGACCAGGGGGGGTGCTTTGAGACCACGCGCCCGACAACCCACAGCCAGCCGACATTCGTCGTCGACGACGTCGTGCATTACTGCGTCGCGAACATGCCGGGGGCGGTGCCGAGGACCTCGACTTTCGCCTTGACCAATGTGACGCTCCCCTACGCCCGCCGGCTGGCCAGGTTCGGGCTGACGGAAGCGGTGCGGCGCGATCCCGCCCTCCGTGAAGGGGTTAACACCTATGCTGGCCACGTTACCTACGCCCCGGTTGCCGATGCAGTCGGGGTCCAGGCGGTGGCGCTGAAGACGCTCCTCTGATATGCGGGCCGGAGGCTCGTGCGGTTCGACGCGGCTGGACTGGTGTGCTAAGCTCCACCTATCGACTTGCCGCATATTATAATTCCTTAGTCAGCCCCTTTTGAGGGATGGCCCGAGACGTACGAAAATGCGACCTCATGAGAATTTGATGTTGGACGAGCGGTCCCGCGAAATCCTGCAATGGGCCATTTCGACCTTTGTCGCCACCGGGAAACCGGTCGGGTCGACGATGATCGCCCGTCACAGCAAGGAACATCTCAGTCCTGCCACCGTCCGCAACATAATGGCGGATCTTGAGGAGATGGGGTATTTGCGCCAGCCGCACGCGTCGGCCGGGCGCATCCCAACCGACAAGGGCTATCGCCTCTACGTGGATTACATGCTCCAACGCCACGAGATCTCGCCTGGTGACCGGGACCTTATCGACCGCAACCTGCGGCCGGACGACAGCGCGGAGCACCTGATGGCGCGGACCAGCCAGCTGCTGTCGCGGGTCTCCAACAACATCGGCATCGTCGTGTCGCCGCCGATCAGCAGCGTTGCCCTGCAGCATCTGCAGTTTATCCAGCTTACGGAAGGGCGCATCCTCGTGGTGCTCGTGTCACGCTCGGGTATCGTCCAGAATCGCGTCTTTCAGTGCGATCAGAGCCTGTCCAAAACCGAGCTGGACAATGCCGCCCGCTACATCACCGAAAATTTCAAGGACAAGACGCTCCTCGAAATCAAGGCGCTCATTCTCGGCCTGATCCAACAGCAGCGGGCGCTATACGACAAATTCATGCAGCATGTTATCCTCCTAAGTACCCGCACTTTCGCGGGGACCGAGGACGCGGGACAAGCCGAGATTTATCTCGACGGCGCCAGCAACCTAATGAAGAGTCCGGAGTTCTCCGATATTAACCGGATGAGGACGCTCTTTGAGACCATCGAGCAGAAGTCGCGCCTGGTATCGCTCCTCTCGCAGTGTATCGAGGGGGATACGCAGGAGGTCCGGATTACCATCGGTACCGAAAACGCCCTGCCGGGGATCGAAGACTGCACCCTCATAACGTCGCCATATACGCTCGACTGTAAGACCCAGGGCTCCCTGGGCATACTGGGCCCGACCCGAATGGAGTACGGGCGGGCCATCTCGCTGGTCGAGTACGTAGCCAGGCTCTTTGGGCGGGTCCTCGGAAACAAAGGAATGAAATCATGACCTGGAAAATGTATGGACACCCCTCAGACCCTGCCGGCCCGGCTGCGGACGAAACCGAGAACCTGAACGGCGAAAAACGGGAGGGCGAGGACACCGCCCCACCGCAAGAGCCCGTGGCCCGTCTGCAAGCCGAACTGGAGACCGTCAAGGCCGAATCCGAGCAATGGCGAGACCGTTTTCTCCGCAAAGCCGCGGAGTTTGAAAACTTCCGGAAACGAACCGAAAAGGAGAAGCTCGACTCGAGCCTGCTGGCCAAAGGTTCCGTCGTGATGGAATTCCTTCCCATTGCCGACGCATGCGAGCGCGCCCTGGAAAGCCTGAACAGCGCCAAAGCGGACAGCCAATCCCTCGACCATTACCGGGAAGGGGTTCAGCTGCTGTACAAGCAGCTGGGCGATACCCTTGCCCGTCTTGGTGTGGAACCCATCCACGCCGAGGGGGAAGAGTTCGACCCGCACCTACATGAGGCGTTGTCCAGGGAGGTAAACGGCACGCATGAAGAAAACACGATTACGCTGGTGCTCCGGCGCGGTTACCTTTTCCATGGTCGCCTTCTTCGCCCGGCTCAGGTCATCGTGTCCACCCGCCCGCAGGATCCCGAGCCGACCCACTAGCCTATGGGCAAGATAATTGGGATCGACCTGGGGACTACGAACTCATGCGTAGCCGTCCTTGAGGGTACTTCCGTTCAAATCATCCCCAACAGCATCGGCGGCCGGACCACTCCGTCGATCGTCGCTTTCACCGAAAAAGGCGACCGGCTGATCGGACAGATTGCCAAGCGCCAGGCCGTTACCAACGCGGCCAACACGATCTACGCGGTGAAGCGCCTGATGGGCCGCCGATTCGATGCGCCGGACATCGTCAAGCTGCGCGGCTATCTCGGCTATCAGCTGGATCCCTCCGATAACGGCGACGTCCGCGTGACCAGCCGCGGCAGACAGTACAGTCCTCCGGAGATCTCGGCCATGCTGCTGCAGTTCCTCAAGAGCGGCGCCGAGGAATTCCTCAACCAGGAAGTCAGGGAAGCCATCATCACGGTGCCGGCCTATTTCGACGACTCGCAGCGCCAGGCGACCAAGGACGCGGGCCGCATCGCCGGACTCGAAGTCCGGCGCATAATCAACGAACCGACCGCGGCCGCCCTTGCCTACGGCGTCGGAAAGAAGGAACGCGAACGAGTAGCCATCTTCGACCTGGGCGGCGGCACCTTCGATGTGTCGATCCTGGAGTTGAACAACGGGGTTTTTGAGGTGCTGTCGACCTGCGGGGACAGCTTCCTCGGCGGTGAAGACTTCGATCAGCGGATCATCGACTGGATGACCGCTGAATTCCAGAAAGAGAACGGCATCAACCTGGCCAACGATGTACTGGCCCGCCAGCGGCTGAAAGAGGCGGCTGAAAAGGCGAAATGCGAGCTCTCCCAAGCCGTCGAGACGCGCATAAACCTCCCATTCATCTCCAGCGACGCCCACGGGCCCAAACACTTCAATCGCACGCTCAGGCGGACCGATTTCGAGGGATTGGTTCAGGATCTGATCGAACGGACCACAACACACTGCCAAAAGGCGCTGAATGATGCCAAGCTGACCTCGGCCGAGGTCGACAAGGTCATCCTGGTGGGGGGGCAGACTCGAACGCCGGCCGTCCAGCGGCACGTTGCCAAGGTCTTCGGCAAGCAGCCTTCCGTCGAAGTCAATCCGGACGAGGTGGTTGCCGTCGGCGCCGCACTGCAGGGGGGAGTGCTTGAAGGGGAACTCAAGGAAATCGTCCTGCTCGATGTCCTCCCGCTCTCCCTTGGCGTCGAAACGCAGGGTGGCCTCTTTACCCGCATCGTCGAGCACAACTCGACGATCCCGCTGAAAAAGACCACCATGTTCACCACGGTGGCCGACAATCAGTCGGTGGTCGACGTGCACGTACTGCAGGGCGAGCGCGAGTTGGCGAAATTCAACCGGTCCCTCGGCCGGTTTGATCTGGTGGGCATCGCCCCCGCGCCGCGCGGCGCCCCCCAGATCGAAGTCATATTCGACATCGATGCAAACGGCATCGTGAGCGTATCGGCCAAGGACAAGCTCTCCGGGAAAGAGCAGGCCATGCGCATCACACCGTCGACCGGGCTGACAAAGGACGAAATCGATCTTATGGTTCTCGAGGCCAGGCAGTTTGGCGACAGTGACCGGAAGCTGCGAGATATTGCGGAGCTGAGAAACCAAATCATGGGGCGGGGGACTTCCCTGGTGCGAACGTATGCCGAGTTTGGGTGGCTCCTTGACTCCTCCGAACAGGAAGTGGTAAAAAACTCGATCCAAAAAGCCAAAGCGGTCTCGGCTGATGAAGACAGGCTGCCGCTCCTGCAAGAGATGCAGGGCGAATTGGAGCGAGGGGCGGCATTGCTGGCTTCCGCCATGTTCAGCGCCCCGGCCGGCGCCGTGCCGGACACCGGCCGTGAGCCCCAGAGTCCGGGGGACCTGAACAATTTGATGAAATCCGCGTTGGACGATTTGGGGGCTAAGAATAAGCCCCGATAGAAATGGGAGCGGGTGTTTGAACCAGAAACGTGACTACTACGAAGTGCTCGGGATTGCGCAGGGGGCTTCGGACCAGGAAATCAAGAGCGCCTACCGCAAGATGGCGCTCAAGCATCACCCTGACAAGAATCCCGGCAACAAGGTCGCCGAGGAGAATTTCAAGGAAGCTGCCGAGGCTTATAGTGTCCTGAGCGACTCGGAAAAGCGGGCGCGCTATGACCGTTATGGCCACAGCGGGTTACAGGGCGGAGGCTTCAGCGGTTTCGACCCGGCAACCTTTGGGGACTTCGGGGACATCCTGGGCGAGTTTTTCGGGTTCGGCGATATCTTCGGTAACCGACGCAGGAGTGGGCCGGACCGGGGCGCCGATCTTCGCTACGATCTGAAGATCTCGTTCCGCGAGGCCGCGTTCGGCCTCAAGACCAAGATCAAGATTCCGCGCCAGGACGTGTGTGGGGCATGCGAAGGGCACGGTACGGCCAAGGGTAAAGCCCCCGTCGTCTGCACCGCCTGCCAGGGGGCCGGGCAGGTACGTTACCAGCAAGGGTTTTTCTCGATAAGCCGGACCTGCAGCCAGTGCAACGGCGCCGGCAAGATCATCCGGGACCCGTGCGGCACCTGCCAGGGGCGCGGACGGGTGCGCAAGGAGAAAGTCCTCGAGGTCAAGATCCCTGCCGGAGTAGACAACGGCGCCCGCTTGCGCATCCAGGGCGAGGGCGAAGCCGGGAACCACGGCGGGCTCTATGGGGACCTCTATGTGGTCATTTTTGTCGAGGAGCACCCCTTCTTCCAGCGCCAGGGGAATAACATCTACTGCCAGATCCCAATCGGCGTCACCCAGGCCGTCCTGGGGGCCGAGATCATGGTTCCGACACTCGAGGGAGAAGAGAAGCTCAAAATTCCCGAGGGGACGCAGGGTGGGTCGGTATTTCGCCTGCGCAACAAGGGGATCGTCAGCCTCGGCGAACGCGGCAGGGGCGACCAGTTTGTCACCGTGAACGTCGTGATCCCGGCCAAGCTCACGAAGGAACAGCGTCAACTGTTCGAATCGCTTGCCAAGGTGAGCAAGGAAGAAGAGCTCTCGCAGGAAAGAAATCTCTTCGACAAGGTCAAGGATATCTTCGGTTAGGAGCCCCTTCCGCTTTCCGGAAAGGCCTCGAAGGACCCCCATGCCGCTCAGGCGGTTCTTCGTTCCGCGCGATGCGATCCGCAACGGCACCGCGACCCTTGCGCCGGACCAGGCGCACTACCTCCGGCATGTGCTGCGTCTGAACGCGGGACAGGCCGTTGAGGTGTTTGACGGCGAAGGTTCCGCTTACCGGGGTGAGATCGAGATCTGTGGAACGGAGGTGAGACTCGTCCATCTGGCGGCTTCCCCTGCGCAGGATCGTTGCGACTCGCCCTCCATTGTGCTGGCTGCCGCCCTTGTGAAACCTGACCGGTTCGACTGGATCATCCAAAAGGCCACCGAACTCGGCATAGACGATTTCGTCCCCCTCCAGACGCGCCACAGCAGTATCCGGATTCCCGAGTCCAAGATGGCGTCGCGCCTTGAACGATGGAGGCGCATCGCGCAGGAGGCCGCCCGTCAGAGCTGCCGGAACACATTGCCTCGGGTCCACGAAGCGATGAGTTTCCGTGATTTTCTCGCCCGCGATCCCTTCGATGGGCACGCGAAGTACCTGTGCTACGAAAAGGGTGACGCTGCATGGCACCAGGGACTGCTCGGATACTCCCGCATCGTGCTCTGCATAGGTCCCGAAGGAGGATGGGACGAAGCCGAAGTGCGGGCCGCTGCTGAATCGGGGTACCGCGCCTTCAGCCTCGGACCACGCATCCTGAGGGCGGAGACCGCCGCTGTCGTGGCCATTACGTTGTTTCAGCTGCGCCTTGCGCAGCGGGGGGTGCATCTCTGAAGGAAGGTCGATCTGCACGCCGGCGCAGAGAGGCGGGCCGATCCACAGTGCGGGGTTCTGCCTGGCCATGCAGGGTCCGGCTCGACCGTCGGTTTCACCGAATTGCGCCGGTTCCAGCCCTGCCCCCGCCAGCTCCTGTGCTTTCTGTGGCGCCAGGAGACCCCCACGGCCAAGCCGGTGCCGGGGAGGTGAAGAGAAGCGGGTTCGCACGGATGGCTCCCGCTCACGGCGCAGGTCTGCAGTATAATCACTGCTCCGCTTGCCTGCTGAATCATCGGAGAAGAGGGGTATTTCGTGCGGAAACGCCTGCTGCTTTCAGGTTTATTGGTCACGTTCGCAGTATTGCCGCTCCGTGCCCAGCAGCGGCCGTTCCTCACCGACGATCCCAACCCCGTCGCGCTGGGTCTGGTCCGGACGGGCCTCGGCATCGAGTTCATGCAGGGGCAGCGCTTTCCGCTTTCGGGCCTGGAGGGAGACCTCACACGGGTTGGGGTCGCTAATGTGCAGGTGGGGGTAGGCGAATTTGCCGAATTCCAGATCTCGGGCGTCCTTCAGAACTTCCTTTCCGTCACGCGGCGCACCGAGGCGGCTCTTCCGCCGGATTTTGCCGGGAACGCGACTAGTGATTTCGGGGACCTCGTGCTGGGAAGCAAGTTCCGTTTCGCCAGAGAAAAAGGGGCGCGCCCGGCAATCGGTTTCAAGTTTGCCGTGCAGCTCCCGAATGCATCCAACGAAAGCGGGCTGGGAACGGACGAAACGGATTTTTTCGCGGCGCTCCTGTTCTCGAAGCACCTGGGCGAAACGCAACTGCTCGGCAATGTCGGGCTGGCTATTTTGGGGTCGGCGGTGCAGCCGAACACGCAGTCCGATCAGCTGAGCTACGGTTTTGGTATCATTGTCCCGATGCATCGGAACATAAGCCTCATCGGCGACTTGCACGGTCGCCGGGGGCCCGAGCGCCTGGGTAGCGAGAGCCGGGCTCAAGCCCGCATGGGCCTGCAGATCCGTGCCGGCCGTCTCGTCTGGGATCTGGCCGGCATCGCCGGACTCGGCAAATACGATGCGGACACCGGGGTTGCGCTGGGGGTCACGATCGACCTGCAGGCATTCAACAGGAACCGGAATCCGACAACCGTCCGGTAATGTCA
This sequence comes from uncultured Acidobacteriota bacterium, assembly GCA_963773605.1. Classification (GTDB taxonomy): domain Bacteria; phylum Acidobacteriota; class UBA6911; order UBA6911; family UBA6911; genus CAVZBT01. The sequence goes on along the minus strand of CAVZBT010000005.1, from coordinate 498,444 downwards.
AAATCGCCCGCCGGCAGCAACGCCTGCGGTAACCACAAGGCAAGCTGTGGGGAATGTTGAAGCCACCTCCTGAGGAACCGTTTTGCTGCGTCAAATGCGGCGCGCCATACCCCCTGTCGGGAAGATTGGGGCGAAAAGAGGTTTGTCCCAGGTGCGATGCCGATCTGCACACTTGCCACAATTGCCGATTGTACAGCCCTCACGCGCACAACGAGTGCGCCGAAACCCAGGCCGACTGGGTACGCGAAAAAGACCGCGCCAATTACTGCGACTATTTCGCGGCGCGACGCGGAGGATCGGGCAATGCCGGCTTCAAGTCTGAAAAAGACCAGGCAAAAGCCCGCTTCGAGGACCTGTTCAGGAAGTAAAGTAGGCCCGAAGGCATGGAACAGCGAGCTCCCGTCATCGTCGCGATCACATGGAAGCACACCGAGGCATCCGTAATTAAGAGTCTGCTGGAGAGTTACAGCATCCCGTGCCACTACTCTTCGGGGTTGCCCCACGGCATCTACCCGGTTTCGGTCGATGGACTGGCCGAAATCCGGGTTTTTGTGCCGGCTGCCCTGGCTGAGGAAGCTCGCCGGATACTTGACGAGCATCGCCGCACCCACCACGCCCACCTGCACCTCGTGGAAGACGTCCCAACGACCCGCCACGGAAATGACTGAGTGACCTTCAGCACGTGTATCCAGGCTCGCGGGCTCGTCCGAAGATGCGTATAACCAATCAGGCCTCGGCCCTTGTTTCCGCGCACTGCATCGTGGAGTCGCGCACTCCATGGCTGAGGTGCTTGGCCGTTCTTGCCCAATGGATTTTCACAGGCTCGCGACACCGTCCTAATTAGGACAGAAGCCTTTCGGTTTCAGGTATTTGTCGAATATGACGCCGATTTCTTTGCACAGGTTTTTCCACAGGTTTCGGCATGGGCGGTTCAGGTCATAGTGCGGGCAGACGGCGACTCAATGCCACGAGCTGGATTCCTTCGACGCGCACGGTTTTTTCGCGCGACTTCTCGCCGGCGACGATTCTTATGCGCGACTTGGGCACATCGAGGAGCAAGGCAAAAAACTCAACCACGGCCGCGTTCGCCGCATTGTCCACCGGCGGCGCCGCCACTTTGACTTTGAGAATCCCGCTGTGCAGCCCGGCGATTTCGGTTTTTTTTGCGCGCGGCTGCACATAGACGACAAGTTCGACGGCGCCGTTTTTCTCCCGTGCGCTCCACCGGCTGTGAGTCACGCCCGCTCCCCGAAGATTGCGGTTCCGACCCTGATGATCGTCGCGCCCTCCTTGATCGCCGCTTCGAAATCGTGGCTCATCCCCATCGAAAGGTGCCCTTTGCCCAGGCATCCCGGCTGTTGATCCTGGAGCGCGTCGCGCAGCCCGCGCAGGCGGGCAAAATAGGGGCGGACTCGCTCGGGATCGGTAAGAAAAGGCGGGATCACCATGAGGCCCTCCACCCGGATTCCCCGAAGTGGGCTGATCTCCACCAGAATGGCCGGGAGGTCGTTCGGGTCAGCCCCGAACTTGGTGGGCTCCTGCCCGATATCCACCTGGATCAGGACGGGCATGCACGCATCTCGCGCCGAGGCGGCCTCGCCGAGCCGCGCCGCCAACCGGGCGTTGTCGATCGAATGAACCATGTGGAACAGTTCCGCAGCGCGGCGGGTTTTGTTGGACTGCAGGTGGCCCACGAGGTGCCATTGGACTGCGGGGTACTGCAGCGCAATCCGGCCGATTTTCGTCTCGGCTTCCTGCACACGATTCTCCCCGAACAGGCGTTGACCGGCGTCGGCCGCTTCGGCGACCGCTTCAGCGGGGAAAGTCTTGCTGATCGCCACCAGCGCGATTTCGCCGGCATCGCGTCCGGCCGCGGCTGCGGCGCGCTCGATGCGCTCGCGAACCGCCTCCAGGTTCTGTTGGATGGTGCCCACGGTATGCCTCAACGCTTCTGGCAGCCGCGACCGCAGAATCGCATTTGAGTTGAAGAGGGTCCTTTGCTACTCTCGGTCATTATCCCCGAATTTCCAGTGCCGGGTTGGAATTCTAGATGCCTTTCCGGTTGGAGGCAAGGAACAGAGGCGATGTTCATCACTTTCGAAGGGATCGAAGGATCGGGCAAGACGCTGCAGATCAGACGCGCCGAAGCGCATCTGCAGGGCAGGGGCGTGCCGACCCTGGTCACCCGGGAGCCCGGGGGGACGCGGTTCGGGGTAGCCCTGCGGCAGGTGCTGCTGTGCAGCAGTGGAGCGCAGCGCGAGCCCATCGGGGAGTTGCTCCTGTACCTTGCCGACAGAGTCCAACACCTGAAGGAGGTCGTCGAGCCTGCGCTGGCCCACGGTGTGACCGTGCTGTCGGATCGTTACCACGATGCCACCCGGGCCTACCAGGGCAGAGCGCGGGGGATTCCTCTGGAGAAAATCGACGCGCTCGCGCGCATCCTCGGCATTCCGGACCCGGATCGGACAATACTCCTCGATCTCGACGCGCGGACGGGTCTTGAGCGGGCCCGCAAACGCGACATCGAGAGCGCCGGGCAGGACGAGGGCCGATTCGAAGCCGAGGAACTGTCCTTTCACGGACGGGTGCGCGACGCCTACCTGGACCTTGCCCGACGCCGGCCGGACCGTATGGTCGTGGTACCCGGCACAGGAACCCCCGACGACGTGTTCGCGCGGATCGCCCCGCTGCTGGATCGTTGGATTTCTGGGGAGCCCTGAAAATGGATACGCCGTCCCGTTTTGCTGATTTCGTCGGGAATGCGCGGGTCGTCGAGATCCTGCGGTGCGCCGTCGCACAGAACCGTTTGCCGCACGCACTGATTTTCGCCGGCCCCCCGGGGATCGGCAAGCACACGTTGGCCCGCCTCCTGGCGCAGCTTGTGAACTGCTTGGGCACCACCGCCGACCGGCCTTGCGGCACGTGCCTGAGTTGCCGGAAAATCCGGCAGGGGCTGCACCCGGACCTTCACGAGATCCGGCCCGAGGGGACATTCATCAAGATCGAGCAGATCCGGAACCTTATCACGGAGGTGGCTTTCCAGCCGTTCGAGGGCCGATACCACGTTGCCATCCTGGACCCGGCGGAACAGATTGCGCTTCAGGCCGCGAACAGCATTCTGAAGACGCTCGAAGAACCCGCCAGTCCGTCGGTCCTTGTCCTGGTCACAACCAACCCGTATGCCCTGCTCGGGACGATTCTGTCGCGTTCCCGCCTGCTGACATTCGGCGCGATCCCGCGGGAAGACATCGCGCGCTATCTGGTGCGCAAGTGCGGCCGAGCGCCGGACGAAGCCCGCATGGCGGCGCTTTTCAGCAACGGGAGCCTGTCCGCGGCCGAATCCTTCGATGCCGGCACATACCCGGCCACACGCGCCAGCGCGCTGCGTTTTGTCGAACTGTTGCTGCAGCGGCGCAGTTTCGCCGGCGTGAGCGCCCTTGTTGCCGATCTGAGCAAGGACAAAGACCCTGATCGTTTCACCCTGTGGCTCGATTCGGTCGCGTTGCTGTTGCAGGATGTGTATTTTGCCCGGCTGGCCCCGGGGCGCATAGCGCAGGTCGACATCCGGACGGAGCTCGAAAGCCTGGCCGCCGATGTTCCGCCCGAGGTCGTCGCGGCCGCGGTTCGGGCGATCCGGTCGCTCAGGTCGACCTTGAGCCGGACCAAGATCAACAAGCAGCTCGCGGTGGAGTCGCTGTTTCTGTCGCTCCGTTTCGGAGATTGCACCAGCAGTTGACGGAGAAGCCAGTGGGCCGGGGCTCGCGGGGCCTGCTCACCGGCCTGGCCTGGGTGTCTCAGGGCAGCCACCGCCGAGGCGTGTTCGCGTCACTTGCTCCCTTCGCCTCGGCCCCTGAGTTGTGTCCTACTTGCTTTCGAGTTTGGCCAGCCTGGACCGAAAATCCGCGACCTTGGGCGAATCCGGGTTTTTGCGGATAAAATCCCGGCATACCGCCGCCGCCTTGTCGTATTGCTTATTCTTCTCATAGGCGCGGGCGAGCGCGTCGAAGGCCTTGACGAAATCGGGCTGGTACTCCAGCGCTTCGAGGTAACGCATGATGGCGGCGTCGTAGTTCTTGCCCTTGTAATAATAATTCCCGACCTGCAAGCTCCTCTCAGCCTCCATCGGGCTGTATTCCTTGGGTTTTGCTGGTTCCGCCGCTTCTTTGCCCTCGGCCGTGTCCGTATCGCGGATGAGCGCGGGTTTCTTGGGATTGGACTGTGGGAAGACCGCCGGCTCGAGGCTCAGCAATGCCGACAGAGCGAGAAGAACGGTTCCAACAATATACATCGACCTATCCGGAAGCCCGGCTCGGGAAGACCGGCCGGGGGCTTGCGCCCTGCTTATAACTCACTGTTCACTAGAACTTTAGCTAATTACTTTTCGCTTGTCAAAGAAAGCGTCCTACGCTAATATTTTACACAATCTGGCTTTCGGCAGACCCTATCGCGTACTGTATTCCAACTGACGATGGCTTATGTGTCTTGGTAGAGTAACACTCACACAATCATCAACAGCCGATGCCAATGTGATTATGCCCGGGGAGAAGGAGTGTCTTCATGGTAAATCGTAAGCTGATCCGGCCGAGCTTGTCGGAGATTAAGGATCAGATGCCCCGTTACGGTGCTGCGCCTCGGAAGCGGGTACCTCCCGACGTGACGAATGCTGAGAACTATTATTACATCAAGCAGATGGCCGCAAAGACTCCGATGGTTGTCAAGCTGGTCGACGACGAGGAGATACGGGGCGTAATCGAGTGGTACGACAAGCACTGCATCAAGGTTCATCGGCAGGATGGTCCGAATCTGCTCATCCTGAAAAGCGTGATAAAGTACATGTATAAGCAGAACGAGGACCAGGAACCGGACGAAGTCGACCTTGAATAGGGTGGGCGGGCCCGGACCGCCCCGGTGAGCAACCAACAGCACCGCGTCGTGCCGGCGGGTTCCACTTCCAGTCGCCAATCAGACCAGCAGCTGTACGAGGGTGCGGACTCCGAAACCGGTGGCGCCTTTGGCCGCGAACGGACGCCCGTCGTGATCCAGTTCCACTCCCGCGATGTCCAGGTGCACCCAGGGAGTGTCCTCGGCAAACTCCTGCAGGAACTTCGCGGCGGTAATGGCGCCGCCCCAGCGGTTGCCCACGTTTTTCATATCCGCGATTTCGCTTTTGATAGCCTTGCGGTACTCCTCGTCGATAGGCAGCTGCCAGAGTTTCTCGCCGGTGACGCCGCAGTTGTTTCGGAGGCGGTCAATGGTGTTCTGATCCGTGCCCATGACTCCGGCGTTGACCATCCCGAGCGCGACGACGCACGCTCCCGTAAGGGTGGCGATATCGACGAGGTTGGTCGCGCCCAGGGTTCGGGCATAGGCCAGAGCGTCCGCCAGGATGAGGCGCCCCTCGGCGTCGGTGTTGATAATTTCAACAGTCTTGCCGAGATAGGATTTGACGACGTCTCCCGGCCGGGAGGCCTTGCCGCTCGGTAGGTTTTCGACGGCAGGGACAATGCCGATGACCTCGCGCCGCGGCTTGAGTTGGGCCAGGGCGACCATGGCGCCCACAACGGCGGCGCCCCCCGCCATGTCGGCCTTCATGTCCTCCATCTTCTCCGCAGGCTTAATCGAGATGCCGCCGCTGTCGAAGGTGACCCCCTTTCCGACCAGGGCATAGAGCGGCCCTTTCCCGGCTTTCCGGCCCGAACGGCCCTTGATGCGCAGGATGATCATCTTGGGGGGCTCCTCGCTGCCGCGCGCGACGGCAAGCAGCGTGTTCATCCCGAGCTTCTCCATTTCGTCGCGGTCGAGAGTCTGGACTTCCAGGCCAGCGCGTGCGCCCACCTCCGCGGTTCGCTGGGCGAGCTGAGAGGGGGTCATGACGTTTGACGGCTCGTTGGCCAGCGTCCGGGCGAAGTTCGTGGCGTCCCCGAGCACGGTCCCGCGGCGAATCGCTTCGGCCGCCTCTTCCGAGTTTTTCGGGCTTATGCCGGCGATGACAAAGCGCTCGACATCCCGCCCTTCTTTGTCACGGGTTTTGTAAATATCGGATTCGTAGTTACCATACAGCGCCCCTTCGGTGACAACCCTGGCGGCATCGCCGGCCCCGTACTCGCTGCGGCACACGAACGCGACGTGGGTGGAGAGTGCAGTGCGGGCCTGGCGCAGGGCGGTCCCGGCCATCTCCCTCGCACGCGCCAGAGTCAGCTCCTTCTTTTTTCCGCCCCCCACAAGGAGGAGGCGCCTGGCTTTGAGGCCGGGGGGGGTGTGCAGCATCGCGGTACGATGCAGTTCGGGCTTGAACTCCCCGGAAGCGAGCATGGCTGCCACAAGACCGCGCGCGGCCTTGTCCAGGGTCTTGATCTCCGGCGCGTCGGCGGTTTCGTCCTCGTACACGGGAAATGCAATCAGATCACACGCGATCTCGGCATAGTTTCCGGCTTGGAATTCTATCTGCATCAAAACCCCCCCTGAAATCAGCGGCGCCGTGACATAGCCGCCTTGGCTTCCCGGTCTACTTCCTTGCGACGTTCGGTCTCGCGCTTGTCATACAGCTTTTTGCCGCGTGCGACACCCAGCTCGACCTTTATCCTGCCGCGCTTTAGATACACGCGCAGGGGTACGAGGGTCAATCCCTTTTCCTGTGTTTTCCCAATGAGTTTGCGAATCTCCCGGGCATGCAGCAGCAACTTCCGGGTCCGCGTCGGATCGTGGTTCTCACGGTTGCCGTGGGTGTACGGGCTGATGTGGCAGTCAAACAGGTACGCCTCCGCGTCCCGCACGGCCGCGTAGCTTTCTTTGAGGTTGATCCGTCCGGCGCGGACGGACTTCACTTCCGTGCCGAGCAGCGCAACACCGGCTTCAAGCCGGTCCAGAATGAAGTAGTCGTGCAGCGCCTTGCGGTTCGCGGCGATCAGCTTTTCCGGGGCGTCTTTCTTTTCTCCGGTCATCGTTCGATCCTGGATTCGGGACCAGCCCCGAACTCGGTGACATACTGTTGAACGGCCTGCTGCCAGTGCCGCATTGGGGGGAAAGCTTCACGCCGGAGCCTGGCGTTGGCCAGGACCGAGTTGGCCGGCCGGGGGGCGGGCCGCGGGAATTCCGCGCTGGAGACCGGCATCACCTGGACATCGACCAGACCGGCGCTGTCCAAGGTGTAACGGGCGAGATCGTACCAGGAGCACTGCCCGTCATTGGTCAAATGGTATACGCCGGTGCATTCGGCGTCGAGCAGGAGCGCCGTGTGCACGGCGAGGTCGCGGGTGTAGGTCGGGCAACCGAACTGATCGCTCACAACCCGAAGCGCCTGACCCTGCCGGGCGGCACCGAGGATCGTGCGAATGAAGTTCTTCCCGTTCGGGCCAAACAGCCACGACGTACGCAGGATCAGGTGCCGCGGGCAGAGCCGCTGCACATTCCGATCCCCGAGCCACTTGGACCTGCCGTATGCGCTGAGCGGGTTGGGCGGGTCCCCCTCGACATAGGGCTCGTTCTTCCGGCCGTCATAGACGTAGTCCGTGCTGTAGTGCACCAGGAACGATCCGACCTCGGCCGCGGCCGCCGCAAGAAAACCGGGCCCTGCGCCGTTGACACGGGCGGCTTCATCCTCGTGCGTCTCACAATAGTCGACAGCCGTCAAGGCCGCCGCACAAAGGGTGACGTCGGGACGGACTTCGTGCAGGCGCGCGCGGCACTGGGACGGGTCGGTGAAGTCGAGCTCATCCACGTCGAACCCCACCACCTCGTTTGTCTTGTTGAACTGCCCGGCCAGCTCGGTGCCGAGCATGCCGCGCGAACCCACGATGAGGATTTTCATATTTCCGGAGGAGAGTTCGCGCACGCACCTGTGGTTTCGGATGCGGGCGCCGGCGCCCTCCTTGCGCTTGCCCGAAAAAGGCTCAGCTGTTTGTGGCCAGAGAGCGGCCGCCCGGCTGTGTCTCTCGCGTCGCCTTCTGCGACACCAGATTGGAGGCGCGCAGCAGCGAATCGAACGTCCCGGCATCGGTCCACCAGCCGTCGAGAATGTCGTACGCCATGCGACCCTTTGCGATGTAGGCGTTGTTCACGTCCGTGATTTCCAGTTCGCCGCGGCCTGGAAGGCTGCAAGGTCTGCGGACTATGTCGAACACCTCGGCGTCGTACATGTAGATGCCCGTCACGGCGTAGTTGGACGCCGGGACTGCGGGCTTTTCCTCGATGCCGACGATCCGGTGCCCCCGGATCTCCGCGACGCCGAAGCGTTGCGGATCATCGCACTTCCTTCAGCAGGATGCGGGCGCCGGCGCCCTGCGGACGAAATTCTCCACGTAGCGGCGCGATGGACCCTTCGATGATGTTGTCGCCCAGAATGACGCAGATCGGTTCGCCGTCGGCAAAGTACTCGGCCAGTGACAGCGCGGCTGCGATGCCGCCTTCGCCCTCCTGGTAGGTGTAGTTGATGTGGTGCAGGCCGAATTCCTTGCCGTTGCCGAGCAGGCGCAGAAAGTCGCCCGGCGTTCTTGCCCCCCGTGACGATCAGGATGTCGCGAATGCCCGCGCCGACCAGGGTCTCGATCGGGTAGTAGATCATCGGCTTGTCGTAGATCGGCAGCAGATGTTTGTTGGTGACCTTGGTCAGGGGATACAGCCTGGATCCCAGCCCTCCTGCGAGAACAACACCTTTCATCAGCCGCTTGTCCTTTCCCGGTGCGTCGGTTGAAGCCAGAACTATAGCACAGCCAGGCTGAACGGGCGGAGCGGGGGCCGTCAGGAGTCCCCGCGGGCGCGCGTGCCGAGCTGCCGTTCATAAAGTTTGGCGTATTTGAAGTACACCGAAACCGCGCCCATGATCGCGACCATCAGGCCCGGAACGCCGTCGAGAAATCCGCGCTTCAGAATGTAGGCCTTCAGGAAAGTCGCGAAGGGGTCGCCGAGCATGTGGAGGGCGCCCGACTGTTTGCCGCGCTGCTCATAGTCCGCTGCTGCCAGGGTCGAATAGGATTCCAGGCGGCGCAGATAATCCGAGAGGGTCCGGTACGTGTAGTGGCGTATTTCGCCTTTCAGAAGCCCGACGGCGCCGCGGACGCGGACCGATTCGTGGACCCTTCCCCCCTGCCAGCCGCCGCGCCGGCGGTCAAACAGCCGCAGCTGATAATCCGGGTACCAGTCGCCGTGCCGGATCCAGCGTCCCATGAACCATGTGATGCGCGGGATGCGATAACCCGCTTCCGGCGGTTCGCGCTTCAGGCGGTCGAGGATTTCGGTCTTGAGTTCCGGGCTGGTCCTCTCGTCGGCGTCGAGGGAGAAAATCCAGTCGTGGCTCGCGTTTTCGACCGCGAAGCGCTTCTGGTCCACGTAGCCGGTCCAGTCCCGGTGGAAGACCTTGTCGGTAAACCCGCGGCAGATCTCCACCGTTTCATCGGAGCTGCCGGAGTCGACCACGACGATGTCGTGACACCAGTGGACGGATTCGAGCGCCGCCCGAATGTTGGCCCGCTCGTTGTAGGTTATCAGGGTTGCCGAAACCGGTTCCATGGGGGGCGGCATCAGGCCTTGCGCAGCGCGATAGGCGCCGTGCGATAGAAGTGCTCCAGGGTGCGCAGCAGCTCGCGATCGGTCCGGGCCATAGTCCTACGGGTTCGACGGCGCTTTCTGGCGATGGCCGGCAGGTGGCCTAGCCCGGTGAACACGGCCCAGTAGAAGCGCCAGTCCAGTATAAGCCAGCTCGATCAGAAACCGTGCCGCGATCACGAGGACGTGGCTGGTGAACATAGCGCGGTCGTGCAGGAGCATCCAGTGCATCAGGATCCGGTTTCGTCGCGACAGCTTGTCGAGCTGACGTCGCTTGTAGCGGCGGTCCATCGTCCTGCTCGCGTCGTGGTAGGCGATGCTGCGCGGCTCGTACTTGATCGTCCAACCGCGTTTCCACCCCCGGTACGACAACTCCACGTCCTCCACCATGGCTGCAAGCGGATCGAAGCCGCCGAGCTCCAGGAACCGGGCACGGTCGAAGGCAGAAAACGCTCCGATCGCCGTGAAGGAAAGGAGCGACGTGTCCGGCGGCGCCCCGGGACGCACGTCGTAGTTTTCGTAGGTGGTCCACATGCCGCGGCGGAAGCGGGCTACCTTGCCGCCGTTGCAGAACCGGTCTTCACCCTGGTTGAACATCTTGCCGGTCACGGCGAAAACGGCCGGGTCGCAGGAAGTGCCGGGCCATGGGAGCGATGCAATCGGGTGCGAGGCGGACGTCGTTGTTGAGCAGCAGCACGAGCGGGAAGTGCGCGGTTTCGAAACCGGTCTGGCAGGCCGCGGGAAATCCCCGGTTGCGCCCGTGCTGCACAAACACCACCCGGGTCGCCGTACGCGTTGCGGATCCAGTCCGCCGTGTCGTCGCCTCCCGCGTCGTCCACGACGACGATCTCGAACTCCCTCGCGGTCTGGTCACGGTATCGCCCGGCCGCGGCCAGCACGGAAGGGAGGTACGCCTCCAGCAGGTCCCGCCCCCGCCAGGTCGGGATTACGATTGAGAGATCCATCAGGGTGGACAATGTGTGCATCCTGGAATGGCGGATCAAGGCACGAACGAGATGGGGCGGCCGTCCATTTCGGCCGGCACCTGCAGCCCAAAGAGCCGGATCACCGTGGGCCCGATATCGATGATGGAATACTTCTCAGGCGCGATCCTGCGGTTCGACAGCAGGATTCCCTCCGTATCCGAACTGTCGGAGGCGCAGTGGTCCCCGCTCCATTTTTTCAGGTTTGCGACCACGATATTTTCGGGGATCGCCCCAAGCGCGGTCTGCCACGAGGTGCGGTACCCGTCGAAGAAAGACAGCTGCAGGTCCGGAGCGTGTCCGGTTTCGGGACCGTGGAAGATATCCTCCCGGCGGTAGACGCCCTGGATCACGGGGGCGCCCGTATCGGGATCCTGGAACTGCTTGATCTTCGTCATGATCTGGCGGCGCACCGCTTCATACTCGTCGCCTGGTGCTACCGAGCCGTGGCCTTCGCGCCCCCTGACGTTGATAAAAATGCCTCCCAGCCCCAGGCTGTACGCCTTTGTGCGGCTCCAGTCGACGTTCGGGAAGAAGCTGCCGCCGCTGAACATGTCGTCCATCTTCTTGGTCGACGAGTCGGCCGGCTCATTCTTCATAACGATGAATCCGTTGCGGGCCAGCCAGGTGTTCGTGTTGAATTCGCGGCGCCACGTGTGGAACCCGTGATCGCTGACCACGATCAAAGTCGCGCGCTCCCCGATTCGCTCGCGCACCTTCCCGATAATCGAGTCCATCCGCTGGTAGGTGCGCAGCACCGCGTCGCCGAACTGCGGTACCAGCGCCGCGTCGTACCTGGGATGCTCAGGGTCGAGGAAGCGGAAGAATGTGTGGGAAACGCTGTCGGTGGCGGTAAAAACGGCCACCAGCAGCGGCGGTTTGGTAGCCAGTTGGTCCATCACGGCGGCTTCGAGCGCATCCATGTTCCGGAATGTGTCTTCCAGGAATACCTTCTCGTCGATCTTCTCCTCGTTCAGCCCCCAGGTCTCGTGTACCCACCCCATCGTCTTGAAGAGCCCGATGCGCCGCACAAGTTCCGAGGAGAACCCGGGCGGGCTCGAGATGGGCACCGGCGGATTCCTGGGGTCCATGCTGATAGGTTCCAGGTAAAGGCGGATCTCCGGGTAGACTTCGAGCACATAGAAGCGGCTGATACCGCGGACGTCGACAAATATGCCCCCGCGGAAACGCATGTCGAACCAGTCGCTCCAGCTCCCTTCCGGAACCGTCTGCGTCTGCCCACCGACCGCGATTTTCAAGGCACGCCTGTCCGGGGTGGGATCGAGTTCCAGCGGGAGCACGAGCCGGCGGTAATCGTCGTAACGCGGATCGTAAGGCCCCTCGATTTTGGTGCTGATCCTGGCGTCGCTGCGTTCCAGACGGACGAGAACGCCGCCGAACTCGGTATTGCCCACGTCCCACTGGGTGAGGTCCGTCGCGAAATAGAAAAAAGTGCCCCATGTCTTGCGTATGTCAGGGACGCCCAGCCCAGCCAGCAGGTTGCCGTTGGGCAGTTCCTCGGGCGGTAGCGACAGCGGCATGCGCAACACGGAGGTGACGATGCCCTGTTCCGCGATCGTCTTGTAGAAGGGTTTTCCCTTGCGGTTGTTCGTGATTACCGGCCGCTTGATCGGGATTGTGTGCAGGAGGAACTTCGGCTTCTGAGCGTCGACCAGCCCGATGTCGGGGATGTAGTTCGTCCGGTTCACCTTCAGGAAGTCAAAAATGCCGTGTTTCCCCGGGTTTGTCCCGGTGGCAAAAGACGCCCACGCGACCGGCGATTCCGGAGGCTCGGTAGTGCCCAGGGGCTGGTTCGTGCCGGTGTGGCCGAGCTTCTCGATGTTGGGGAGCTTCCCTTCCGCGACCCACCGCGCCAGCAGTTTGGGGTCGGCGCCGTCGAAGCCCAGGACGACAACCTGCTCGTCCACCTTTTTGACCGGTACGCGCCCGCAGGCTGAGAAAGCCGCAGCGAAGACGGCCGCAAGCGCGACGGCACGCCACCGCCGATCGGGTCTGATGTGTTCGGTCATTGCCCCGCCCCGATAAAATCCGTATCTTATCATCGCCACAGTACCACGCTCCAGCTTCGTGGGTTTCCAGCACGGAGATTTCCGGTGCACCGCCTTCCGCGGTTGTACTGCATCGGTAGCGTCGGCCAGAGTGCGGCCGCCTCGGCTGCCCGCTTCCGTACTTTGACTGAGGCTGTCCGCAGCGCCGTCTTTTCCGTGGCGCGTTTTTCCGTATTGTGCGAATGTGCTGGCATTCCGTACCGGAGGAACCGCGATGAGACTCCTGAGCTGCACGGCGTTTGTACTGGCGTGCGCGCTGGCGACGGCCGCCGACGGCGTCGTAGCCCCTGGGGCAAAGCTGGAAAAGCTGGCGGATGGGTTCAAGTTTACCGAGGGGCCCGCCGCCGACAAGCACGGCAACGTCTTTTTCACCGATCAGCCCAACGATTGCATTCTAAAGTGGAGCGTCGAGGGCAAGCTGAGCACGTTCCTGGCGCCCTCCGGGCGCTCAAACGGACTCGAGTTCGACCGCCGCGGTGCCCTGCTCTCCTGTGCCGACGAGAGAAACGAACTGTGGGCCATCGACCGCGCCGGCAAGGTCACCGTGCTGGTCAAGGATTACGGCGGCAAGCTGCTCAACGGTCCCAACGATGTCTGGGTGGCCCCCAACAACGCGGCTTACTTCACAGACCCCCTGTACAAGCGCCCCTACTGGATCCGGGGCCCGATGGAGCAGGATGGGCAGCACGTGTATCGGCTGTCGCCCGACCGCAGATCCGTCACTCGGGTCATTGACGACATGAAGCAGCCTAACGGCATCGTGGGAACCCCTGACGGCAAGACGCTCTACGTCTCAGACATCGGCGCCGGCAAAACCTGGGCGTACGAGATCCGGCGCGACGGTTCGCTAGCCGGCAAGCGGCTCTTCTGCGAACTTGGGTCCGACGGGATGACGCTGGACGAGAGAGGCAACCTTTACCTGACCGGCAAGGGTGTGACCGTCTTCGACCGGGGGGGCAAGCAGATCGAGCACATTGATGTGGATCAGCGCTGGGCGGCGAACGCCACCTTCGGCGGTAAAGATCGCCGCACCCTGTTCATCACCGCCAGCACCGCACTCTACTCGCTCCGCATGCGCGTCAAAGGCTCGCAATAGTCGACGAGTCAGCGGCCTTGATGCAGCAGAACCGGGCGACTGGCGACACCTCCCGGAACTCCGGGGCTGCCCCGTGACGCGCCTGGGTTCTTAAATGAGGTGTTTCGCTGCCGGCCCCACTGGATGGCGCGTGGGTAGTCAATTCACCGCCGACGCGGCCCGCACCGCGGGTTCCCTGACCCTGAAGTCCGCCGAACTCAGGAGGGTGCGGTTGGATATCCGGTCCACGACTTTCATCTCGAGTTCGTACTTACCGGGCGCGACCGATTTCAGCGGGATCTTGCCGATGACGACCACGCGTTGTCCCGAGAAGAACTGGATGGAATCCCCGGCAAGATCCTGGAGAGCCTCAATCACCTTTCCCCCGGATTTCAGCGTGTAGGTGATTTCCAGCGAAGGCTTCAGGCTGGTCTGGTCGAGGGTGGCGTTGTAGACCTGCATGTACGGGATCAGGAACTGGCCATCGACATACTCGGACTTCACGTTCGGCTGGATCTTGAGGTCGCCGATGACATACTGCTCGAGTTGGTCGGAGTTGTTTGAGACCTGCTCCACCTTGTTCGCCAGAATGATGGTGCTGGCCTGGAGGGTCTCGGGGTCGAATTTCGGCACCACCAGCCCGCGGCTGAGGACACCGACGTTGCCGCTGTTGATGTCTTTCAGGACCAAGTCCAGCTTAAAGCGCTGACCGGGTGGCAAGGCGACGATCTTCTGGTACATCGACCGGTTCTGTTTCCCCTGCTCGAAGAACTGGTCCGTGTACTCGCTCGTGATCACGTGCTCAAACTCGGCCAGTATCCGGTTGTTCAGCCCGGTGACAATGCCATAGACATTCACGGCGGCGCGGTTGAAGTCGAGCTCTTTCTTGAACTCCAGGTCGCGGTTCTGCAGCTCGATCGTGATCGGGACCAGCACCTTGTCCGACGAGAGGCGGATGAAGTCCGCGCGCATTTCGTACGGCAGCTGGTTATAGCTCACGTGTGTGGTGACGATGCTCTTCAGGTCCTCAAACTTGACCTGCGGGGGGCGCTGCAGGTTGAAGTATTGCTCCATGCGGGCGAACGGCATGTCCTTTGCGCGCATGAAACCGCCGGCCGCGGTTGGATCGTTGGCGGCGCTTGGGTTGAAATAGGGCCGGTCTTCTTTCTTGGACATGCCCATTTCCTCGGCCCATGTCAGCCCGGCTCCCGGGACCATCATGAGGGCGTCCTTCTCGTCGGGACTCATGGCCATGCGGTATTCGCCGCTCATGGATTTGTCGACGAATTCGATTTCGATGTCGTCACCGATGCCGTCGATGTGGCGGTAGCGCCAGCGCTCAAACGGGAAGGTGGACGTCGTGCCCCCGCCTTCCCAGACCTCGCGGTTGTAGCTCCCGCCCGAGGGGTGGGACTCGATCTCGGCAGGCTTGCCGAACGTTATGTAAATACGCCCCCGGTCCGTCTTCCAGCCCGGAATCCCCGAGGCGTAATGGTCGTTCGCGTACGCGATGCGCAGGTAGTGCTCCTCCTTGAACTCGTTCTCCGGTGTGCGCGGGTCCGGGTCGCGCCGTGCCCAGAACTGCTCGATGAAGCTTTCGCGCTCCTCTTCGGTCTTGAGGTCCTTAAAGACCTTTTTTTCGTCCTCGGAGATGATGTAGAGGACATCCTCGTCCAGCCACTTCTTGTAGTACTGGGTTCGACTCCCTTCGGAGCCTCCCTTCTTCTCCGGCTTCTTGGTTTCTTTCTGGGGAGACGGGCTTGGGCCCGAGTAGGCAATCCCGACGCCAAGACCGAGGATAAGTAGGAAGAACAGGGTACCGGCTTTGCTGCGCATGGACTACTCCGTAGTGAGGGGCGCTTTACTACGAGATTATAGGTTGTTCGCGGTCCGGGTGTCAACGCGCGCCGTTGCCCGGGAATAGGGGTCACCTTGGCATGTGTTCCGTCATTCGTAGCGCAGTGCCTCGATCGGGTCCATGCGGGACGCTTTCAGGGCCGGGTACCAGCCCGCGCCGATCCCGATCGCCCCTGCGAAGGTGAACGCCATCCCTATCGCCGCGGTCGACACGAGCGTCGGCCACCCCAGGGAGTCCGAGATGACCGTGGATGTGGCAACCCCGGCCGCAACTCCGACTAGCCCGCCCAGAACCGCCAACACTACTGCTTCCGTCAGGAACTGCAGCTGTATGTCCCCACCCGTAGCTCCCACCGACATCCGGATGCCGATTTCACGGGTCCGTTCGGTGACCGATACGAGCATGATGTTCATCACCCCGATGCCCCCGACGACGAGGCTGACAAACGCGATGCTCGCAAGCAGAAGCGTCATCACACGGTTCGAGCTGCTGGCCAGCTCGGCGATGTCCGAGAGGTTGCGCACGAAAAAGTCCGGCTCCTCGCTCGCCGGGATCCGGTGCCGCTGCCGGAGCAGTTCGGTGACCTCCTCCTCGGCGGCGGCCGTGGCATTTTCCGATACCGCCGATACCATTACGCTGTGGATAAAGGTGATGCCCAGCAGCTTCTTCTGAACGGTTGTGTAAGGAGCGACGATCGTATCATCCTGGTCCTGCCCCATCCCGCTCTGCCCTTTGGACTTCAGCACGCCAATCACGCGCCACGGGGCGTTGCGGATCCTTATTTCCTGGCCGACAGGGTCCTGCCCGGCGAAGAGGTTGTCGACGACGGTTTTGCCCAGAACGCAGACACGCTGGGCCGAGGATTCCTCCTGCTCCGTGAAGAACGAGCCGCTTGCGACTTCCCAGAGCTTGATTGCGGGAAAGTTGATGTTGACGCCCTGGATACTGGTGGACCAGTTCTGGTTGCCGAAAACTACGCCGGCGCTCGTACGCACGAGCGGCGACGCCAATCGCACGGCCGGGCACTCCCTCTGAATGGCCAGATAGTCTTCTACCGTGAGGGTGCTGGACGTGCCCTGCCCCGAGCGCACCCCTCCGCGGTTCCACGAGCCGGCTTGCACAAACAGCATGTTGCTCCCGGCGCTGGCGATCTGCTCCGAGATCGTCGCCTGGGCCCCCTGCCCGATGCTCACCATCGCGATGACGGCCCCCACCCCGATAATGATCCCGAGCATGGTCAGGATCGATCGCATTTTGTTCCGCGCGAGCGCCTGCAGCGCGACGCGGGTGATGGTCAGCAGGAATAGCATCAGTCCTCCAACTGGGGCATGTCGGCCAGGACGTCCGAGGCAATCAGCCGATCCCGGACCTCATGGTCGCGCGTGATATTCCCGTCGCGGAATGTGATATTCCGCTTCGCAAACCTGGCGATGTCGGGCTCGTGGGTTACCAGAATGATCGTCAGGCTGTCCCGTTCGTTCAATTCCTGGAAGATCTGCATGATCTCCACACTCGTGCGGCTGTCGAGATTTCCCGTCGGTTCGTCGGCCAGCAGGATCGAAGGGTTGTTGACCAGAGCGCGCGCGATGGCGACACGCTGCTGCTGGCCTCCCGAGAGCTGCGCGGGGACATGGTGGCTCCGGTCACTCAACCCGACCCTGGAGAGCGCCTCCAGGGAGCGGCCGCGGCGCGCGCGGGAACCCACTCCGGCGTAAATCAGCGGGAGTTCGACGTTTTCGATCGCGCTCGTCCTGCTCAGAAGGTTAAATCCCTGGAAAACAAAACCAACCCGCTCGTTGCGGATTCTCGCCAGTTCAACGCGGGAAAGTTCGGCGACATTAGTGCCCTCCAGCTCATAAATGCCGTCGGTCGGCTTGTCCAGGCACCCAAGCAGGTTCATGAACGTGGATTTGCCCGAGCCCGAGGCGCCCATGATGGCGACAAACTCGCCGCGCTCGATCTCCAGCGAAATGCCACGGAGCGCATGAACCCGCGTTTCTCCCATCTCATAGAGTTTATGCAGGTTGACTACCTTGATGATCGGGATCCCAACAGGCCGGGCCTCGACGGCCTCGGGCTGCATCTGGCCAACCGCTTGCTTCATGAGAACTCCCTCCCCTAGCGACGTTGACCTCCGCCCATGCCGAACCCGCCGAATCCTGGCGCCCGGGTGGTCGCCGAGGAGGCCGAGCGGTTCGCGACTTCGTCCGAACCGGTAACGATCTGGTCCCTTTCCTTCAGCTTCCCCTCCTCGACCTGCGTCTGGACACCATCGGTGAGCCCGAGCCGGACCACCACCGGTCGGAGCGATTTGTCGGGATTAACAACCCAGATCGGGACCCGACGGCCACGCAGCGCCCCACGGTTCGCAGACTGATCTCGGCCTGAGCCTGCGGCGGTGGCGGCACGCCCCCGTCCACCCGAAGAGCCAGAACCCGCCCCCGTCCGGTTTCCACCGCCCTGGCCGGTGTTGCCGGCGGGACGGTTCGTGGCGGTTGCCTGACCCGGCTGCCCGAGTGTGTTCTTGTAGAAAGACCAGAACTTCTCTTCCCCGGCCGTTTTGAAGGCAGCCTCCATCTCCTGCTCCGTAATGCCGGGCCGGAACCTGAGCGCGGAGTTGGGGATTTTCAGCACGTTCTCCGCCTTGTTGATCAGGATCTTCACGTTCGTGGTCATGCCCGGCTTCAGTTTGAGCTGAGGGTTGGGCACATCAATCATCGCGTTGTAGGTGACGACATTTTGGACCGTGGTTGCGGCCAGGCGAATCTGGCTGATGGTGCCGCCGAATGTTTCGCCCGGATAGGCGTCCACCGTAAAAGTGGCCCGCATGCCCTGCGCGATCCGCCCGACGTCCGCCTCGTCGATATTCGTGTTCACCTGCATCTTGGTCAGATCCGCCGCGATCGTGAACAGCGTTGGGGAGGAGAAGCTGGCCGCGACTGTCTGGCCGACATCGACACTGCGCGAGATGATCGTGCCGGAGATCGGGCTGACGATGACGGTGTGGTCCAGGTTGACCTTCGCCGAATCCAGAGATGCCCGTGCCTGGCCGAGGCGGGCCTGGTCGGCCTTGTAGCGCGCTTCCGAGGACTCCAGCTGCGCCTGGGCCGCGTTCTGGGTGGCGACCGCGGCACCGAGCGCAGCCTGTGCGGTGTCCAGATCGTCCCGGGCGATGAGGTTTTCGGCAAACAATTCATTCTGCCGCTTTAGTTTACGTTGCTTGTCGAGCACGTCGACCTTGGCCTTTTCAAGATTGGCCCGGCTGCTCGCGATCCCGGCAGTGTCGTCATTGAGGGTTGCCTCCACCGAGCGCACGTTCGCCTCCTGCTGCTGCACCTGTGCCTGCAGGAGTTGAGGGTCGAGCTTCGCCAGCAGCTGCCCCTTTTGGACCTCGCTGTTGTAATCTGCATGGAGCTCGGCGATGGTCCCCGAGACCTGCGTCCCCACCTGGACCGTGGTGACGGCCGCCAGGGTGCCGGTGGCTCCCACCTGAGTGACGATGTCGCCCCGCTCGACCGTGGCATACAGGTAATTCGGCTTATCCGCCTTGACGGGGAAGAATTTGTAGGCTCCGAACCCGAGCACGATCGCCGTGACCAGGAGCGCGAGCCATATGTACTTGGTGCTGCGGTACCAGGGACTCCGTGCCATTTCCTTTACTCCGATCCTGAAGTGACTCCGTGCCGATCTCCACCGGTCTCACCCGTATGTACGCGCCGCGCAACTCGACATTACGGGTGCTCCTATTCCATTTGTACTCCGGGGCTAAGTGCGAGTCAGTTCAGTACTGCTCACACGTCCGGTCAAAAGTGCTCACATCGGGGTCGAGCCGGGGGAGTGCGAGGATGGCCGGCCGGCAAGAGAGCCCCCCAGTGAGCGCCGAGTTCGCACTGGATGGGATAACCGGCTAAATGGTATAAAACAAAAACGATTCGCTCGGCCTGGCGTACCCCCCTCGCGCTCGAGAAGCTACCGGAGGTTTTTACTCAGCCCATAGAGGAGGATACATGGCCGGTGAAATTGTTACATTTCCCAGCAACTCGCGGACCGCATCCGGCTACCTGTCCGCCCCGCCCGAAGCCATAGGGCCGGGGATCGTGGTGATCCAGGAGTGGTGGGGGTTGGTGCCGCACATCAAGGCGATTGCAGACCGCTTCTCGGCCGAAGGGTTTCTGGCTCTGGCCCCGGACTTGTATCACGGCAAATCGACCCGGTCCCCGGACGAAGCCGGCAAGTTGATGATGGCTTTAAACGTCGACCAGGCAGAGCGCGATCTGTCCGGCGCGGTCACCTATCTGAAAGATCACCCGGCCAACCTGACCCGGAAGGTGGGGTCGGTCGGTTTCTGCATGGGGGGCGCGCTCTCGCTTTATGCGGCGTCCAAAAACCGGGATTTGAGCGCTTGCGTCGTCTTCTACGGCGGGCATCCGAAAATCAAACCCGACCTGCAGGCCCTGACGGCTCCGGTGCTCGGCCTGTATGCCGGCCGGGACGGGTTCGTCACGCCCGATTCCGTCCGGGATCTTGATCGCAAATTGACCGAGCTACGAAAACCGCACGACTTTCACACTTACCCGGATGCCGACCACGCCTTTTTCAACGACGAGCGCCCAGAGGTGTACAACCGCACCGCGGCAGAAGATGCCTGGAAACGGACGCTCGCGTTCTTCCGGAAAAACCTCGGGGCCTGACAAAGGAAACTTCCCGACTCAAGGGGGGGGCGATGGGTAGCGAAATCACGACCGAACGGGGCTGCGGCGTGCCGCTCACCGTATTCAGCGAAGAGGAGGAGCTGTTTCGCTCGACCGTGCGGGAGTTCACCGAGGAGCAGGTCCTACCCCGGGTTTCGGAGATGGACCGCGAGGGCGTCATGGCTCCGGATCTGGTCCATCAGTTCTTCGGGCTTGGGCTGATGGGGATCGGGGTTCCGGAAGAATTGGGCGGATCCGGGGGCACGTTCTTCATGGCTGTCCAGGCCGTCGAGGAATTGTCGCGCGTCGATGCCTCTGCGGGCGTGGTCGTCGATGTGCAGAACACGCTGGTCAACAACGCCATCATGCGCTGGGGCACCCGCGCGCAGAAGGAGCATTACCTCCCGCGCCTCTCACGGGACACTGTCGGAGCCTATGCCCTTTCCGAGGCCGGCTCAGGCAGCGATGCGTTCGCCCTCTCGACGCGGGCGCGGGAGCGCGACGGCGGGTTCGTGCTGACGGGCCGCAAGCTTTGGATAACCAACGCGGCCGAGGCAGGGATTTTTGTCGTGTTCGCCAACGCGCGCCCCGAAGCGGGGTACCGCGGCATAACAGCGTTCCTCGTGGAACGGGATACGCCCGGTTTCTCGGTCGGAAAGAAGGAAGACAAGCTCGGCATTCGGGCCAGTTCCACCTGCGAACTGATCCTGGAGGACTGCTTCGTCGCGGCGGACCGCGTCCTGGGCCACGTCGGGAACGGCTACAAGGTTTCGATCGAGACCTTGAACGAAGGGAGGATCGGGATCGGCGCCCAGATGGTCGGGGTGGCGCAGGGCGCCCTGGAGCACGCGATCCGGTACGCACGCGAACGCCGGCAGTTCGGCCGCACCCTCTCGGCCTTCCAGGCCGTGCAGTTCGAGTTGGCCGGGATGGCGACCGAACTCGAGTCGGCCAGGCTCATGGTGTACAACGCGGCGCGACTGAAGATGGCGGGCAAGAACTTCGTGAAGGAGGCCGCCATGGCCAAGCTCCACTCGTCGCAGGTCGCCGAACGCGTCACTAGCCGCAGCCTGGAGATCTTCGGCGGCTATGGGTACACGCGCGAATACCCCGCCGAAAAATATTACCGCGACGCAAAGATAGGGAAGATCTACGAAGGGACCTCCAACATGCAGCTGCAAACCATCGCCAAGATCATCCTCGGCGGGTGAACCAAAGTGCGGCGCCCGGGCCCCCGCACGTCACGCCCGCCGGTCGCACCGTCGGGGTCGGCGTCGGGAGAGAAGGCGTGCCGCTGACGACGTTCATGTCAATGCCGACCTCGGAAAAATCCCATCAGCGCCCGAATGCGCCCGGTGTGCCCCCGGCTGATGGAAGGCAGCGGCGCAGTCCTGTTTCTCCCACAACCGGTGTCCGCGGCGCCCATCCGTTCCCGGTCGGCTCCATTTTGTCTCGATTCCGGCGTTCTTGCGCTGTTTAGGGGCATGTGGTAGTGTTTCCGGTTCTTGCCTCTGGTCTCTGATCTTAAGAGCCTCTCATCACGATGAGCTTGCCGGACTGTTTTGACCGCAAGAGCGTATGAGAATAAAGATCTATTATCACGACAACTGTTTTGACGGGCTCGCGTCCGCGGCCGTGTTTACGGAGTTCTACCGGGAAACGCTTTGCGGCACGGCCGATTTCGAGTATGAGGGGCTGGCGCACCGCGCCGGGCAGCTGTTTCTCGATGTGAAGTTCGACGGGGACGAGAACGCCATCGTCGATTTCAAGTACTCCAGCGATCCGCGCCTGACCTGGTGGTTCGACCACCACCAGAGCGCGTTCCTGTCGCACGACGACGAATCTCATTTCCGCGCCGACACGAGCGGCAAGAAGTTCCACGATCCGACCTACCGCTCCTGCACCAAGTTCATCACCGAGATGGTGCAGCGCCACTTCGGCTTCCGCTGCGACAGGCTGGAGCAACTGATCCGTTGGGCCGACATCATCGACGGCGCCCAATTCGCCGACGCGCGCGCGGCCGTCGAGCTGCGCGAGCCCGCGATGAAACTCATGATGGTGATTGAAGGGGTGCGCGACTCCAGCCGCATTCACAAGCTGATCGCCGACTTTCAGCGCATGCCGCTCGACGACATCATCGCGCAGGACTGGGTCCAATCCGAATTCCAGCCGCTCTACGAACGGCATCTCAGGTCGATCGACATCATTCGCCGGAAAGCGCAATGCACGGACGGGACCGTGTACTTCGATGTGAGCGAGTTCGAGCTCGAGGGGTACAACAAGTTCATTCCGTACTACCTTTTCCCCCAGGCGACCTACTGCGTCGGCGTGAGCCTGTCGAGTTTCCGCTCCAAGGTTTCCGTCGGCTCCAACCCATGGAGCCCGATCCCTCGCACCTTCAACCTCGCGGCCTTGTGCGAACGCCATGGCGGCGGCGGCCATCCGGTGGTGGGCGCGATTTCCTTCGCCCCCCAGGAACTCCCAAAGGCACGCGCGGTCGCGCAGCAAATCGCGCGCGAACTGCGCGGCCAGGCATAGACAAGCCTGGTCCCGGGCAATAAACTTCAATTGTTGTCCGGGTGAACCGGGGTGCTGCCATGATCCGCTTTGAGACCTGTCCCGAAAATTACAGGCATTGGCAGCTCAAGATCGAGGGGTCGGTCGCCTATCTGAACATGCGGGTGCGCGAGGACGAGCCCCTGGTGCCCGGCTACGCGCTCAAACTTAACTCGTACGACCTCGGCGTGGACATCGAACTGGCCGACGCGGTCGAGCGGTTGCGGTTCGAGCACCCCGAGGTAGGCGGCGTCGTTTTGCGCAGCGGGCGGCCGGACGTGTTCTGCGCCGGCGCCAACATTTTCATGCTGGGCGCCAGCAGCCACACCTTCAAGGTGAACTTCTGCAAATTCACGAACGAAACCCGGCTGGCGATCGAGGACGCTTCCTCGTTCAGCGGCCAGCGTTACATCGCCGCGTGCAACGGCACGACGGCCGGCGGAGGATACGAGCTGGCACTGGCATGCGATGAGATTGTGCTGGCCGACGACGGCAACAGCTCGGTCAGCCTGCCTGAAACGGCTCTGCTCGGCGTGCTCCCCGGAACGGGCGGCCTGATCCGGCTCGTCGACAAGAGAAAAGTCCGGCGCGACCGCGCCGACGTCTTCTGCACGCGGGCGGAAGGGATCAAGGGGAAGCGCGCGCTCGAGTGGGGTCTGGTGGATGCGCTGGCGCCGCGTAGCCGTTTCGACGAGGTCGTGCTCGAGCGGGCGCGCGCTGCGGTCACGGCCCGGCGCGCCGGGCCCCAGGCGGCAGGCACGACGCTTCACCCGCTGGGCCCGGAGTTCACCGCATCGGGGGTGCGGTACCGTCACGTGTCGCTCGAGATCGACCGGAAACTCCGCGTGGCGCACCTGACCGTGACCGGTCCCGCGTCGCCCCAGCCGGCCACGGCGGAGGGCATCCGCGCCGCCGGATCGGACTACTGGCCGCTGCGCGCTTTTCGCGAACTCGATGCGGCCCTGCTCCACCTCCGGTTCAACGAGCCGGAAATCGGGCTGGTGCTGATCCGGACCGCCGGCGACCTCGAGGAGGTGCGCGGGTGTGACGCCGTGCTCGCCGGCCTGGCTCCACAAGACCGGCTGGCGCGTGAAATCGTGCTGCTGATGAAACGGGCACTGAAACGTCTCGATCAGACCGCGCGCACCTTCATGGCCCTCATCGAGCCGGGATCGTGCTTTGCGGGAGCGCTGCTTGAGATCGCACTCGCGGCCGACCGGTCCTACATGCTCGACGGCGGCGCCGGCGACACCCGGGTCGCGGTGACCGCCATGAACGGGGGCCTGCTGCCGTCGGGCAACGGCCTGTCGCGGCTGCAGAGCCGCTTTCTTGCGGATCCGCAGCGTGCCACCGAGGTCCTATCGCTTCCCGGCCCCGTCGGGGCGCGCGAGGCCGAGGCGCTGGGCCTGGTCACATTCGCGGTCGATGAACTGGATTACGAGGACGACATCCGCGTCGCGGTCGAGGAGCGCGTCAGCCTGTCGCCCGACGCACTCACCGGAATGGAGGCAAGCCTGCGCTTTCCCGGGCCGGAAACGATGGAGACCAGGATTTTCGGCCGGCTCTCGGGGTGGCAGAACTGGATCTTCACACGCCCCAATGCCGTCGGCCCTCAGGGCGCCCTCACGCTGTACGGGAAGCCGCAGCGCCCCGTGTTTGACTGGAAACGGACCTGAGTGCCGCGTTACGAAGCGGAGGTGGCGGGATGGACTACACGGGAAAGATACCCAACAATGTGAACCTGCGCGACGACCGCAGGCTGCAGCGGGCCCTGGAAACGTGGCAGCCGAACTTCCTCTCCTGGTGGATGGACATGGGGCCGTCGGGATTCCAGCAGGACCAAGTCTACCTGCGGACGGCGGTTTCCGTCGAGCCGAGCGGCTGGGCCCACTTCGACTACGTGCGCATGCCGGAATACCGCTGGGGCATATTCCTGGTCCCGCACTCGGGCGAAAGGACAATCGGGTTCGGCGACTTCGAAGGGAAGCCGGTCTGGACGGAGGTGCCGGGGGAGTTTCGGAACTGGCTCCGGCGCATCATCGTGACGCAGGGCGACACGGAGCCCGCCAGTGTGGAGCAGCAGCGCATGCTGGGCCACACGGCCCCGAGCCTCTACGACCTGCGCAACCTGTTCCAGGTGAACGTGGAGGAGGGGCGTCACCTGTGGGCGATGGTGTACCTGCTGCACCGCTACTTCGGACGTGACGGGCGCGATGAAGCCGAAGAGCTGCTGCGCCGGCGCAGCGGCGATCCCGACAAGCCGCGCATCCTGGGGGCGTTCAACCAGCCGATCGAAAACTGGCTCGATTACTTCATGTTCACGATGTTCGCCGACCGGGACGGGAAGTACCAGTTGCTCGCGCTCAGCGAGAGCGCGTTCGACCCGCTGGCACGCACCACCCGCTTCATGCTCACCGAGGAGGCGCACCACATGTTCGTGGGCGAGTCGGCGATCCGGCGCCTGGTCCAGCGCACCTGCACCCTCATGAAGCAGGACCCGGACGAGGACGCGCGCCGGCAGGGAGGCGTTGACCTGTTCACCATCCAGCGCTACATCAATCTCTGGTACAGCGTCAGCGCCGATCTCTTCGGCGGCGAGGTGTCGACCAATGCCGCAAACTACTTCGGCGCCAGCCTCAAGGGGCGCGACCGCGAAACGTCTCACGGCGATCACCGGGCGCTCGAGGCCACCTACCGGATGGCCATTCCCGAAGACGGCACCCTCGCCGATAGGGAGATCCCGCTGCGCAACGCGATGAACGAAGTGCTGCGCGACAATTACATCGAAGATTGCCGGCGTGGATGCGACAGGTGGAACCGGGTGCTGGAATCCGAGTCGGTACCGCTCCGCCTGAAGATCCCATCGCGCCGGTTCCACCGGCACGTGGGCATCTACGCCGGGCACCACTTCGACCCGGAGGGAAACCTCGTCCCCGCCGCACAATGGGAGCGGCGCCGCGCGGAGTGGCTCCCCGGCCCCCGGGACCGCGAGTACGTCCAGAGCCTCATGCAACCCACATTCGAGCCGGGGAAAATTGCGAACTGGATCGCCCCGCCCGACCGGGGCATCGACGGCCGTCCCTTCGATTTCCCATACGTCCGCTTCTCACCCGGCCTGTAGTCCTGCGCGAACGGACCACAGCGGCAGCCCCGTGCCCACTCCCGAGCTCTCTGAGCAAAACGAAACACGGGATTGGATGGGCGGGTTGTTTTGCGGTAGAGTGAACACGCGCCATGTTCCCCTGATTCCGCGATGTCCGACGAAACGATCCTGGTTGTCGACGACGAGCTGGCCAATCTGCAGAAGCTGCGGCGCACATTCATCAACCGTTATCCCGTTCTCACGGCCGGCAGCGGCCGCGAAGCGCTCGAGCTGATCGGGAAGCACAACAACATCGCCGTCATCGTTGCGGACCAGAGAATGCCGGATATGACGGGGATTGAGCTGCTGCGCCGGACCCTCGAGCCGCTGCCGCACGCGGTGCGCATCATCCTGACCGGGTTCACTGACGTCGAAGTTCTTATGGAGGCGATCAACAGCTGCAAGGTTTTCCGGTACATGGTCAAGCCCTGGGACCCGCCGGACCTGCTGATGAGCGTCGAACGGGGGCTCGAGGCGCACCGGCTTGCGGCCGAAAACGCGCGGATCCGCAAGGAGCTCATCCGGCGCGAACGTATGGCGCGCGACCTGGAGATCGCGCGCGAAATCCAGCGCTACATCCTCCCGGCGGAGTGCCCGCCGCTGAACGGCTGGGACATGGCCGTCGAGTACCACCCGGCGCGCGAAGTCGGGGGCGATCTTTACGATTTCAGTTATGATCCGGATGCCGGCGTCCTGCAGGCCGTCGTCGGGGACGTCTCGGGCAAATCGATTCCCGCAGCGCTGTACGGCGCCGTTTTCAGCGGCCAGCTTCGGACGGTCTTCACGCAGTCGCTGTCGCCCGCGCGCATGCTGGCCTTTCTGAACGGGGCCCTGACGGCGCGCCCGGCGTCGAACTACATCGCGGTCGCGTGCCTCCGGATCGAGCTCGCGACCGGTTCGGGCCTGCTGGCCAACGCCGGGATGCCGTATCCTTACGTGGTGCGCGCCGGGGACGTGTCGAGGATCTGTGTCCCGGGCGTACCGCTCGGGTTGCTGGAGGATGCGGCGTACGACGAAGTCCCCTTCCGAGTCGAAGCCGGCGAGACGCTTCTGCTCACCACCGACGGCACCACCGACGCCGTCGACGGCGAGGGCGAGATCTACGACACCAGGCGTTTCCTCGAGTCGGTGCGCCGGAGTGCCTCGGCGGATCTTGCCGGCCTGTTGAACGATCTGTACCGCAGCATTCTCGATTTTGCCGTGGGCGCCGAGTTGGCGGATGATGTCACGATGCTGGCGCTGCGGCGGCACGACAGGTAATCTGCATGCTTCTGTTGAAGAACATCGCTCAAGTCGTCACGCTGCGGGGAGGGCCGGCACCCCGCCGGGGTGACGAGATGGCCCGCCTCGGCATCATCGAGAACGGGGCCATCCTGATCCGCGCCCAGCGTATCGTGTGGGTCGGGACGACCCGCGACATCCCGGTGCGCGAGCCCGGAGTGCGCTACCAGACCGTCGACGGCGTCGGGCTCGGTCTGGTCGCCCTCCCGGGGTTTGTAGATGCTCACACCCACCCCATTTTCGCGGGAACGCGCGCCGACGAGTACGAACTGCGCTCCCGCGGGAAAACGTACCAGGAGATTGCGGCGTCGGGGGGCGGCATCCAGAAGAGCGTGCGCCAGCTGCGGGGGGCCTCGCACAATCAGCTGGTCGAGCGGGCGGAACGGTATTTCTGGCAATTCCTCTCGCACGGCACCACGACGATCGAGGCGAAGAGCGGCTACGGCCTCAGCCTCGAGGACGAGATCAAGAGCCTGGAAGCACTCGCGACGCTCCAGGGACGCAGCCGTCTGGAGATCATCCCGACCTTTCTCGGCGCCCATGCCTTCCCGGAGGAGTATCGCGACGCGCGCGCGCAATACATCCGGCTCCTGGTCGACGAGATGATCCCGACGGTAGCGCAGCGCAAACTGGCCCAGTTTTGCGACGTGTTCTGCGATGCCGGGTACTTCGCGGTGGACGAGGCACGGCAGGTGCTGGTGGCGGCACGCGACGCGGGCCTCGGGCTGCGCGTGCATGCGGAGGAACTGGGCCACACCGGAGGGGCAAAGCTCGCCGCCGAGCTCGGTGCGGTCAGCGCGGACCACCTCGAGTGGGTCGACGATTCCGACATCGAGGCCTTGAGGGATGCCGGTACCGTCGCCACGCTTCTTCCCGGGACGACCTTCAACCTGGGGCTGTCGCGTTACCCGCCCGCGCGCAAGCTGATTGCCGCCGGTGTCCCCGTGGCGCTGGCGACCGATTTCAACCCCGGCTCGTGTTTCACCATGAACATGCAGCTCGTCCTGTCGATGGCCTGCAGTCAGATGAAAATGACCCCGGCCGAGGCGATCACGGCGGCGACGCTCAACGGCGCTTACGCCGCCGGCGTCTCGGGGCTCCTCGGGAGCATCGAGGACGGGAAGCAGGCGGACATTGTGCTCATGGACGTCTCAGATTATCGCGAACTGCCGTACTTCATGGGGATCAACCACTGCGTCGTCACGATCAAGAAGGGGAACATCGTGATCGACCGACTGGAGAAGGCGTGAGGAAAATCGTCGAGTGCGTACCCAATTTCAGCGAGGGAAGACGACAGGAGGTCGTGGATGCGCTGGCGGCCGCTCTGAAAAGCCCCGCAGGCGTGGCGCTGCTCGACTCCGAAATGGACGCTGCGCACAACCGATGCGTCATTACGGTTGCGGGCGATCCTGAGGCGGTCGCCGCCGGGGTCGAGGCGGCGGTGGGAAAAGCCCTCGAGCTGATCGACCTGCGCGAGCACCAGGGCGCGCACCCGCGGATGGGCGCCGCCGACGTCATCCCGTTCATTCCCATTTCGGGCATCGGGATGGAGGAGTGTGTCGCGCTCTCGATGCGGGTCGCCGAGCGGCTGGCGTCGCGTTATGGATTGCCGGTCTACCTGTACGAACAGTCCGCCCGGATCCCGGAACGGCAGGACCTTGCCTACATCCGCAAGGGGGAGTTCGAAACGATACGGGACGAGATCGGCCGCAATCCCGCGCGCAAGCCCGATTTCGGACCGGCGGAGGTTCACCCCTCGGGGGGCGCGACAGCCGTCGGTGCCCGTTTCCCGCTGATCGCCTACAACGTCTACCTCGGCACTGCGGACGTGAAGGTGGCACAGGCCGTCGCCCGGGCGGTCCGCTTCTCGACGGGAGGGTTGCGCTTCATCAAAGCGCTCGGCTTCGAGATCAAAGAGCGCCACCAGGTGCAGGTCTCGATGAATCTCACCAACTATGAGGCCACGCCCCTGTTCCGCGCCTTCGAGATGGTGGCCAGCGAAGCGCGCCGTTACGGCGTCGCGGTGGTCTCGAGCGAGATCGTCGGACTTGTGCCACGCAAGGCTCTGGACGCCTGCGCCGAGTTTTACCTTCGGCTCGAGAATTTCAGCGCCGGCCAGATACTGGAGAACCGCCTCGGGGATGCCCTGGCACCGGGCGACGCCGGGATCGGCGAGTTTGTCGCACGCGTGGCCGCCCCGGACCCGGCGCCCGGTGGCGGCAGCGTCGCCGCCCTGGCCGGGTCGCTCGCGGCTGCGCTCGGTGAGATGGTGTCCGGGCTGACGGAAGGGCGGAAGAAGTACGAAGCCGTGCAGGAGAGCGTCCGCGCTGCCCGGACTGCCCTGTCCCAGGCGAGGCAGGAGCTCGAGCGGCTCGTGCAGGACGACGCGGACGCCTACCGCGCCGTGGTCGCCGCGCTCAGGCTGCCCAAGGACTCCGATCAGCAGAAGAGGGCCCGCGCCGACGCGCTCGAGGCCGCGACCCGGCTGGCGACCGAGACCCCGCTGCGCACCGTCAGGCTGGCCGCGGCCGTGCTCGAGCGCCTCGAACTCCTGGTGCGGATCGGGAACCCAAACGCCCGCAGCGACGCGGCCGCAGGCGCGCAGCTCGCCTTCGCGGCTTTGAAAGCAGGGCAGTACAACGTGCTGATCAACCTCGACGGCCTCAAAGATGCCGCATTTGCAGAAGGCAGCCGCACCGAGGCCCGGCGGCTGGCCCTCGAGGCGCAAGCCGTGCTGGCCCGGGTTGACGCCGTCATGAACCCCTCGTAACGGAACCCGCAACACGGGCCTGGAGGGCCGCGACCCGCTCCTGCCGCGCACTCGCCGTTGACTTCATGCGGGCCAGATGGTACTTAAGTCCGCTTTCTAACCGACCGGAGACCTTTTTTGTACAACGCGAAGATTACCGCCGCTGCCTTCCATGTCCCCGACCGTGTCGTCACCAACCGGGATCTCGAACGCACCCTGGATACGTCGGACGAGTGGATACGCACGCGCACGGGCATCCGGGAGCGGCGCTTCGTTTCGGACGGGGAGGCCACGTCGGACCTCGCGGCTGAGGCGACGCTCAAACTCCTGAAACGGCGCGGCATCGACCCGCTCGAAATCGAATGCCTCATCGTCGCCACGGTGACGCCCGACATGTTTTTCCCGTCTACCGCGTGTATCCTGCAAGACAAGATCGGCGCGCGCAACGCATGGGGTTTCGACCTCTCGGGGGCCTGCGCCGGGTTTGTCTTCGCGTTGAGCACGGCGACGCAGTTCGTCCACTCGGGCGCGTATCGGAAAGTCCTGGTGGTGGGCGCCGACGTGATGAGCGCGATCCTTGACCCGACCGATCGGAACACCTTCATCCTGTTTGGCGACGCCGCGGGAGCCGTATTGCTCGAACCGACCGGCCCGGGCGAAGAGGGTGTGCTCGACTTCATTCTGCGCTGTGATGGCTCGGGAGGAAAGTACCTGTGCATGCCCGGCGGCGGAAGCCGGCACCCCGCGACGGAGGAGACGGTGCGCAGGAAGCTGCACGTCGTCCACCAGGACGGACGCGCGGTGTTCAAGTACGCGATCCAGGGGATGACCGCGATCTCGGCGGAGATTCTCGCCCGCAACGGCGTCGACGTCTCCGACGTCGCCCTCTATGCCCCCCACCAGGCGAACATGCGCATCATCGATGCGGCGGTTGAAAAGCTGGGGCTCGATCCCGGACGCGTCGCGCGCAACATCGAACGGTTCGCCAACACTACCGCCGCGACCATCCCGATCGGGCTCGCCGAAGCCTGGGACAACGGTGCGCTGCGTCGCGGCGACCTGGTCCTGATGGCCACTTTCGGGGCGGGATTCACCTCCGGCAGCCTGCTCCTGCGCTGGTCACTTTGACGGGACGGGTGCGGGACTCGTTGCCTCGGCATTGAGCAGCGCCCGGTTGAGGAATCCGGCCAGCCGGGCCGCATACTCGTCGGGGTGAACCCGCGCGGCGGCGCCGTGCGGCACTTCCTTTCCGAACAACTCCAGCTTCTTAAGGCGCGCCTGCGCATCGGCGTAAAGCGCCCGCGCCGGTTCCGTCCCCATCCTCTCGTCCCCCTCGCTGGCGATGATCAGCAGGGGCACCGGTTCCGCCTTCCTGAGGGCATCCCGGGAGTCGATGCGATCCGGATCGACCCCAGTCAGGCGGTGGAACCAGAACAGGAACAAAGACGGGAATGGATAACGCGGCATTCTCAGGAACAGCCAGGCGTGGCGCACCACCGTGTCCCTCAGGCTCAGGAAAGGGCTGTCCAGCACAATGGCGGCATAGCCTTTCGTATCGGCTGCCGCCTCCAGGGTGGCCACCGCCCCCATCGACACGCCCAGCAGCACGATGGCGGGGCGGTTCGGCGCGTCCTGGTAGCGGCGCCGCACGTAGTCCACGGCGCCGAGCACGTCGCTCTTTTCGCCGTACCCGAGCGATACCGGTGCCTTGTCGCTGGTGCCGTGGGACCGGGAATCGTAAAGCAGCGCTCCATAACCGGCATGCGCGAGCGGCACGACCCTGGACAGGGTTTCGACCCGGTTCCGGAAGAGTCCGTGGGTACAGACGATGATCGCGTTTCTGCCAAAAGGGGGTATAAACCAGCCGCTCAGCCGCACGGAATCGCGCGCTTCGAAAACCACGTCTTCGAAGATCACCCCGTGCGTGCCTGGCGTCTCTTTAAGGGCCCGATCGAGCGGCCGCGTGCCCGCGTGAACGATGGCCCACGCCATCAGGTAAGGACCCACGCCGATCAACACGACCGCCACGAGCGCGAGATAGCTGACCGCTCCCCAGCGCGCAATGGAGCGGCGCCTCGCCTTCCAGAAGAGGGCGAGCATGCCGCAGACGAGCAGGACCGGGATCAGGAGCGATGCCAGGACTGCGAGCAAGAACATCGGCGGCTTCCCCGAAGAATCAAGCACCACCGCGCGCCCACGCGGAACAGGCGTGAGGGCAGGGACCGCCCGCCTGGCGGAACGGCCGGGGGCGAATGAGCCCCGGTCGTTCGCGTCAGATGAACATCTCTTCGTCCTGGTGGGATCGGCTGGAGGGACTCTTGCGCCGGCGGAACAGATGGCTCAGAGCGACCCTGACGCCCGCCATGACGGCGTGCGCTTCCGTGACGGGCGCCACAACTCCGTGGTGAATTGTGTCGACCGTCTCCTCGACTCTCCGGGCGGTCGTGTCCACCATGTCCTGGATGCGGATCATCTGAAGACGGGCGGCGTTGGTGGTCTCGTTCAGGAACGCATCTACGCTGACGACCCGCTTGTGTATGATCGCCGTCGTAGCGGAAAAGCTCTCCTGCAACATGCCGATTTTTTCGGCCACCCCGGTGACCGTCGTCAGCAAATGGTCCGCTTTGCCGGACAGGGCGTCGACGTTGCGCGCCAAGTCGCGGCTGATTCCTTCCAGCCGCGCGGCAAGGGTTTTCGTCGAACGCGTCAAACCCCAGAGGGCTATGCCCTGCAGCAAAAACGCGAACGCCGCGACCCCGATGAAAACCGCGACTAGGGTCTCCATTTAGAGTTAGACCTTGCCCTTGTCCTTTTCTTCCCGGTAGGCCTGCTTGCCCGCATCGAGCGCCGCGGACAGCTGGTCACGCTGTTGCTGCAGCAGTTCCTTGCCGCGATCGATGTAGCCGGACGTCTTGTCGGCCACGTCCCGGCCCCGGGTCGTCACAATGTCCGCCCCTTCACGTGCCTTCGAAACGATCATACGCCGAGTCTCTTCGCCCGATCGCGGGGCCAGCAGAAGCGCGGTCGCCGCGCCCACGAATGCGCCGAGCACGAAGTACAACGCTTTTTCGCCAGTAGCTGTCTCTTCGCCCATACGCTCCCCCTGTATTCAGTAAACCTTTGTGAATACGTTATTTAACACTTCAGGATGCAAATGTCAAATCCCAAAGAACCCCTCGGCCCGCGGCACAGGCGGGTGGTGACGGACACGGACCTGAAGCGGGACGACGGGTTCTGCCGTTCGGGGGGAGGGTGTTATAATGCCTCACCACTATGCCCCAGCGAAGCCGCTTCACCGCACAGGAGCAGAGCAGGAGGCTGTCGCGCATACTCCGCGCTTTCGATCAATCCTACCCCGACGCCCGCTGCGCCCTTGACCACCGCAATGCGCTCGAGTTGCTCGTCGCCACGATTCTGTCGGCGCAATGCACCGACGAACGGGTCAACCAGGTCACACGCGAGCTCTTTGGGAAATACCGCTCCCCGGAGGATTACGGAGCCGTTTCCCCGGAGGAGCTCCAAGCGGACATCCGGCCGACAGGGTTCTTCCGCAACAAGGCCAAGAGCGTTCAAGGCGCGTGCCGAATGATGCTGGAGCGGTTTGGCGGCAGGGTGCCCCAGACGATGGACGAGCTGCTGCAACTCCCCGGTGTCGCCCGGAAAACGGCCAACGTCGTGCTGGGCGTCGCGTTCGGCAAAGCCGAGGGGGTGGTCGTCGACACCCACGTGTACCGCGTGAGCCGCAGGCTCGAGCTTACGGCTGCCGACACTCCGGAAAGAGTCGAACAGGACCTGATGGCGCTGATTCCGCGGGAGCGCTGGATCTCGTTCTCGCACCAGGCGATCTACCACGGGCGGAGGACGTGCAAGGCCAGGAAGCCCCTGTGCCCGTTGTGCCCGGTGGAAAAGGATTGCCGCTCGCCCGACAAGACGTTCGCCTCGCAGCCGGCCAACCGCGGAACAGGGGTACGAACCAGATGACCAGTACAGAACCGCAGGGTTTGTCCCGTCTCGCCCTGATCTTCTTCATTGTCTGTTTTCTGCTTATCGGGTATTTCCTCTTCCTTGTCTTCCGCCCCTTCTTCTCGATACTCGTGTGGGCTTCGGTGCTTGCGGTAGTGTTCTGGCCGCTGTTCCGCCAGCTGCTGCGGTACTGCCGCGGCCGCAGAACCCTGGCTTCACTCGCCACCTGCATGCTCATCCTGCTGCTGATCGTCCTCCCCATATCGCTCCTGGGCGTGGTGGTCACGCAGCAGTCCGTCTCGATCTACCACGCGCTGCAGAGCGAACTGGGCAGCGCAAACGGGGACTACCTCGTCAAGCTCCACCAGTATGAGGGCCGGCCCTGGGTTCGCTGGACCATCGCGCAGACGCAGCGCGTTCTCGGCTCGGGTCCCGTGGACATCGAGGATTCGGTACAGCGGGTCCTCGGCGGTGTCAGCCGCTGGCTGGTTGCCCGGAGCCCTTCGTTCATTGCAGGCGTGGGAGAGATGCTCTTCAGCTTCTTCATGATCTTCATCACAATGTTTTTCCTGTTCCGCGACGGGCCGAAGATGATCGAGGCGGTCAAGGCCTCCAATCCCCTGCCTGCGGCGTATGAGTCGGAGATCCTGCAAAAATTCGAGGCCGTCAGCTACGCGACGTTCTTCGGCACACTCCTCACCGCCGTGGTGCAAGGTGGGGCCGCTGCCGTGCTGTTCCTGGCGCTGGGGATGTCCGCGCCGGTCTTCTGGGGTGCCGTGGTCGCGTTCGTGTCGCTGGTGCCGATTGGGGGGGCATTCCTGGTGTGGATCCCGATGTTTGTCTATCTGCTGCTCCTGGGGGACACGGCCCGCGCGATCATCCTGCTGGCCGTCGGCGGCCTCGTCGTCAGCTCGATCGACAACGTCCTGAAGCCGATGATCATCCGCGGCCGGACGGACATGCACCCGCTGCTGGTTTTTCTCAGCGTACTCGGCGGCATGAACGTGTTCGGCTTCCTCGGCGTCCTGCTCGGGCCGCTGGTTGTCGCCCTATTCCTGTCTTTTCTGAACTTCTACCGGGTGGAGTACGCGGAAACGCTCCGGCTGAAGTGATCAGCCGGCCAGGACCACGTGCACGTCCATGACGTTGGTCCGGGTGGGGCCGGTGACGATCAGATCGCCCGTGCGCTTGAAGAACTCGTAGGAATTGTTTTGCCGCAGGCACTCGTCGAGGAATTGCGCGCCGAACTTCATCGAACGGGCCAGCGTCGTGCCGTCGACGAGTGCCCCGGCCGCGTCCGTCGGCCCGTCGGTGCCGTCGGTCCCGATGCTGGCGACGACGCACGGCGCCTGCAACCGCGCCAGCGTCCGCGCACAGTGCAGGGCGAACTCCTGGTTTCGGCCGCCCGTTCCGGAGCCGCGGACCTGGACGGTGGTTTCGCCGCCGGTCAGGATGCAGGCCGGCCTGCGGACGGGCCGCCCCGATGCCACGATCTCTTCCAGAACGCGCATGTGAAACCGGGCCGCTTCGCCCGTGTCTCCGTCGAGACGGGTTGTCAGGACGAGCGTGCGGTATCCCAACCGGACCGCCTCCCGGGCGGCTGCGGTGCAGGCCTGCGCATTGCTTCCCACGATGACGTTTTGCGTATTGAGGAACGCTGGATCTCCCGGTTTGGGAGTCTCGGGTATCCTGCCGTCCACGCCGGCTTCGAGCCGCCGCCGGATCGATTGAGGCACTTCGCCGGCAATATTGAGGCGGTCGAGGATCTCC
The DNA here is from genome assembly GCA_963773605.1 of uncultured Acidobacteriota bacterium. GTDB lineage: Bacteria > Acidobacteriota > UBA6911 > UBA6911 > UBA6911 > CAVZBT01. The sequence continues at coordinate 462,767 of CAVZBT010000005.1, read as the reverse complement.
AGGCACTGCCCGTAGGTGGTCGAGTCGGCGACGAGAGGTCCGGAGGCGATCGTGTCCAGGTCGTCACCCACCACGTCCGACAGGATCAGGGATACGACGCGCGCCGGCGCAAGGAGCCGCGCGAGGCCTCCCCCTTTGAGGGTCGAGAGGTGCTTCCGGAGGGCATTCATCTCGTGGATCGTGGCGCCCGCCTTCAGGAGCACCCGGGTGCAGGACAGCTTGTCCTGGAGCGAGATGCCTTCCGGGGGAGCCACCACAAGAGCGGAACCCCCGCCCGAAAGCAGACAAAACACGAGGTCGCGCGGGCCGAGTCGGGTTTGGGCAAACTCGGCGATCTTCCGCCCGGCGGCGATGCCGTTTTCGTCCGGAAGCGGGTGCCCCGCCTCCACCTGCTCGAGCTTTTTCTGAGGGAGCCCGTGGCCGTACTTGGTGACGAGGATGCCGCCGGACAGATGCCGGCCGAGCGTTTTCTCCAGGCTCCGGGCCATCGACGCCGCGGCCTTGCCGATGCCGAACACCCAGAGATTTTCCACCGCCTCCAGATCGTAGGACTGCCCGGCCACTTTGAGCCGCGCACCCGCGCGCGATACGAGGTTCCTGACCGCAACCTCAGGATCCACCGATTTCAGGGCGGCCGTCCAGATGCGGGCGGCGTCTGTGCGAATCCGGCGTTGTGACTTCACACCTTCCCCATCGGCTTGTCCAGGTTGTTGAACACGTGGTTGTGCAGGTCCGTGAAGACGCCGACGACCTGCGGGTCAAACTGCGTTTCGGCGCACCGTTTCAGCTCGGCCAGCGCTTCCTCGGGAGAAAAGGCGTTGCGGTATGGGCGGTCCCGCGTCATCGACTCAAAAGCTTCGACGACAGCTATGATGCGCGCTCCCAACGGAATGAAGTTTCCCTTGAGGCTGTCCGGGTAACCGTTCCCGTCATAGCGCTCGTGATGGTGCCGGATGTACTTGAGCACCTCGTCGTCGGCGAGAATCGGCTTGAGGACGTCTTCGGCGGCCGAAGCGTGCGCGCGGAGCTGGCGATACTCCTCGGGCGTCAGCACGTCCTCTTTGTTCAGAAGGAGGTCGGTCACGACAAACAGACCGACGTCGTGCAGAAGCGCGGCGAGGTAGACCTTGCGCACTCCGTCGACCGTCATCTTGAGCTCGCGCGCGACGTAGCGGCACATCTCGGCGACCCGGGCGGCATGCCCTGCGTTGAAGGGCACTTTAAGTTCCAAGAGCCGGATCAGCACCTGGATCGTCGCATAGAAAAGCCGGCGCGTTTCGGCAGCGCGCTCCTCGGCCAGATGCTCCAGGTACTTCTGGTATTCGCGTCCGGCGGTGTCCACACGGCGCTTTTCCACGGCCCGATTGGCGGCCGCGACGACCTCCTCGAGCTGGAACGGTTTGATGAGGCAGTCGAAGGCGCCTGCGCGGATGGTGCCGAGCGCGGCATCGGAGCCGTCCGGGGGCGTCATTGCAATCAGCACCACGTCCGGGTAGCTGCTGTGAATTTCCTTCAGCAGCCCGCCGGATTCCCGTCCGGGGAGGCAGGAACTGACGAACGCCAGATCGAACAGCTGGTGGTTCAGGTGCCCGAGCGCCTGCTCGGCGTGGGCAGTCGTGATACACTCATGCCCCGCTTCGAGCAGGGTCGATCGGAGGATTTCCTGGATGTAGACCTCGTCGTCGGCCACCAGGATGCGCGTCTTTTCCATAGAATACGTTCCGCGTTCGGGACATCATTGGGTTGACAGCCGGTAACCTTTTCTGCACCATTTTCGCAGGCTGGAAGGAGATCAGATGCCTCAGCAGCAATTCGCCACGTTTAAAGAGGCTTGCGATTTCAAGATCGAGGACAAGCAGTTCGAGTGCGGAAACTGCAAGCGATTCACGTCGGAGGAAGAGTTCCTCGACTCCGAAAGCCATTGGGGGACCTGCCCCCATCACTCGCACGCTTTCCTCAAGTTTCGTCGCGCCTGCTACTCTTTCGAAAAACGCTGACGGCGCCGTCAGCGGCGGCCGCCCCGTGCTCACGCGCCGCATCCCCCTTTTGGATTCAGCCTAAAGCGCCGTTCTCTGCGCGTCCTCGAACAGCCGCCGCTCCGTGTCCAGGTCTTCCGCCGTCAACACCCCGTCTCGGACGAGAGCTTCCTCCATGGTGACACGGTACTTGCTCTGGAGCCTCAGGATGGTGTGCACCTGCCCCGATGTCATGTAGCCGAGCGCGATGGCAATTTCCCCGAATCGCTGACCCGTGCGTTGCTGGATACCCAGGATATTCTGGATCTGGCCGCGGCTGACAAATCCGAACGCGAAGGCGCAGTGCCCGGTGTTCAGGTTCAGGGTGGCGCACTTTGAACGGGCCCGGAAGAGCTGCAGCTCCGTGATCCTGCCCTTGGCCAGGAGGTAGTCACAAAAGCCGCCCATCGCAGCATGATAGCGCATCCCTGGTCGGCGCCGACCAAAAAACTCAGCGTGTGGCGGAGATCGCGCCGGCGACGATGTTGGCCACGACTCCCCGCAGGTGTGCCGCGTCTCCCTTGCCGTCCGGGTGCAGGCGGCTGGAGAGCACGACGACAAAGGTGCCCGAGGGAGGGTGGACCCAGAGAGATGTCCCGGTGAACCCGGTGTGTCCGAAGCCGCCGTCGAAGAGGTCTCCCCGGGGCGCGGAGTACGCCGTGTCGATGTCCCACCCGTAACCGCGCACCCCGATTGCCTGGCGGGGGGACTGCGGGCTGGTCATCGCCTTGACCGTGAGCGGCCCAAGGAAGCGCCGCCCCTGGCTCTTCCCACTGCCGAGCAGCATCTGGGCATAGATGGCGACGTCGTGCGCCGACGAGAAGAGGCCGGCGTGGCCTGCGACGCCGCCCATGCGCCAGGCCGTCGGGTCGTGGACCGTGCCGCGCAGCGCCTGCTCGAACTCGCCTGCCCTGGGCTCGCCCTTGAGGTACTCAAGCGACCGGTTGCGGGACTCGGTCGGCGCGATCCGCGGACGCCACTGAGCGGGCGGCGTGAACGCCGTGTCTTTCATGCGCAGCGGCGCATAGATATTCTCCTGAGCGAAAACGTCCAACTTCTTGCCGCTTACCGTGCGGACGATCTCTCCGAGCGCGATGAAGTTCAGGTCGCTGTAAACAAACTCCTTGCCGGGATCGGACCGGGTATTTTCCAGCCAGAGCTCCTCGAGGGCCGCATCGTACCCCTCCCATGACCGGGACAGGTCGAAATCGGGCCGCAGCCCGGAATAGTGGGTCGTCAGCTGCCGCACCGTGATGGCGTCTTTTCCCCCGCCGGTGAATCTGGGCAGATAGCGCTTGACCCGGTCGTCCAGCCTGATGCGGCCGGCTTCGACGAGCAGCATGATCGAGGGAGATGTGGCCATGACCTTGGTCAGCGATGCCATGTCGAAGATGGTGTCGACCGTCATGGGCTCGGCCGCAGGCACGAGCGCCCTGTGGCCGAAAGCCTTCAGGTAAGCGATCCTGCCGTGGCGCGCGACCAGGACAACGACCCCCGGGACCTCCTTCGCCTCAATTGCCGCCTGCACCGCCGCTTCGATCAGGCGCAGCCGCGCACCCGACAGGCCGACGCTCTCGGGGGCGGCCGAAGCCAGGCCCCCCAGCCCGCTCTTCTCCGCGGGCCCGCTGCGCAGCGAAACCGGCAGGAGCACTAACCATGCCAGCAGCGGCGTGTATATGCGTTTCCTCATGTTGTGTCCCGATGTCTTTCGCTGATTCCAGGGTCCCGCGACGCGAGTGCAGGCGCGATTATAGCAGCGCCAGAATGGGGATGGACAATTTATCGCCCGCACCGGATAGTATCTGGGGGGGGCCTGCACCGGTGAAGTGCCGGGCGGTGCCTCGGCACCGCTGTCGCGGTTGCGATGGATCGACAGGCATGCGCTACGGTCGGCGTCGAGCCGCCGCACTCCAAATCAGACCTTCCGATAATTTGGAGTGCGCGGAAACCGGCTGGGGAGTACAGCATGGAAGAATTCAGAGGCGTGGACTTTTACCAGATCGACGATCTTCTCTCCCAGGAGGAGAAGATGGTGCGGGAAACGGTGCGCGCTTTCGTCACCGACAAGATCGTTCCGATCATGGACCGGCACTTCGAAGACGCGACGTTTCCGACGCAGCTGATCCCCGAGATGGCCGAGCTCGGGCTGTTCGGTGCCAACCTCCCCGAAGAGTACGGTTGCGCGGGCATGAACAACGTCGCCTACGGGTTGATCATGCAGGAAATCGAGCGGGGAGACAGCGGCATCCGGAGCTTCGTCTCGGTCCAGGGTGCCCTCGTCATGTACCCGATCTATCAGTTCGGCTCCGAAGAACAGAAAGGCTATTGGCTCCCCAGGCTCGCCCGCGGCGAGAAGATCGGGTGCTTCGGCCTGACCGAACCGGACCACGGCTCCGATCCCGGCGGCATGATCACCCGGGCAACGAAACGGGGCGACTGCTGGGTCCTGAACGGCACGAAGTCCTGGATCACCAACGGCAGCATCGCGGACGTGGCGGTCGTCTGGGCGAAGGTCGACGGCGAGGTGCGGGGCTTTCTCGTTGAGAAGGGCACGTCCGGGTTCGCGGCTCCCGAGATCAGACACAAGATGTCGCTCCGCGCCTCGGTGACCTCGCAGCTGATATTTGAGGATTGCGCGATCCCGCAGCGCAACGCGCTGCCGCGCGGGGCAGGGCTGAAGTCGCCCCTGCAGTGCCTCAACCAGGCGCGATACGGCATCGCGTGGGGCGGCCTCGGGGCGGCCATGGCCTGCTACCACGCGGCGCTGGAGTACGCCCGGACCCGGGTGCAGTTCGGACGCCCCATCGCGTCATTTCAGATGGTCCAGGAGAAGCTCGTCTACATGCTCACGGAAATAACCAAGGGGCAGCTGCTTGCATTGCAGCTGGGAAGGCTGAAGGATGCCGGAAAAATGCACCACACGCAGACGTCGCTCGCCAAGCGGAACAACGTCGCGATCGCCCTCGAGATCGCGCGCCTCGCCCGCGAAATCCTTGGCGCCAACGGCATCTCGCTCGAGTTCCCGGTAATCCGCCACATGTGCAACCTGGAGTCCGTCAAGACCTACGAGGGAACACACGACATCCAGACCCTGATCCTGGGGCAGGCCATCACCGGCCTGAACGCCTTCGCTTGAAGAAGGTGGAAGACGGAACGGCAGCGGACCTTCGGCCATCGTGGGAAGCCCTGAGAATTCCGGCCTCCGGCTCCTGGCTTCTGTTTTCTTGAGCTCAGGGGCCCACCTGCGCGGCCTCGACTTCGGGCCCCGGGTTCAGGATTTCCCGCAGCTTGGTTTTGAGCGGCTCCAGATCGGCCGATTTGATCAAGTAGCCGTCGGCGGCCCAGGCAAGGAAGTTCTCCTGGTAACAGGAGTAGGCGGTGTTGAGGATGATCGGCACTTTGCGGTTCTCTCCCAGGATCCGTGCCATCGCTTCAAGGCCGTCCATCTCGGGCATCCTGATATCCAGAATGACCGCGTCGGGGAGTTTGCGGCCGACCAGGGCAGTCGCCTCCCAGCCGTTTTCGGCGAGTATGGTCTGGTAGCCTTCGGCCTCCAGCTCGGCCTTATAGAGACGACGCACGTTTCTATCGTCATCGACAACCAAAACAGTCTTCATGGGGGTACCTCCCGTGATTTCGCGATCCCGAAGGGGGGAGGGGCCGCGGTGTTCGCCTGGGGGCGCAGCGCGAGTTTTATATGAAACGAAGTACCCTGGCCGGGTATGCTTTCGAACCGAAGAGATCCTCTGTGATTGTCCACCACCTGGGAGACGATGGCAAGACCCAAACCGGTCCCAGTCATCTTTGTTGTGAAAAAAGGGCTGAACAGCTTGCTCCAGTGCTCGCGCGCGATCCCCATCCCGGTGTCTTTCACCATGATCTCGAGGTGATCGGCGTCGCTTTCGCTGGTGACGGTCAGGGTGCCGCCCGAAGGCATCGCGTCCATCCCGTTGATGAGGAGGTTCAACAAAGCCTGTCGCAGCTGGGACTTGTCCACGGCTGCCTTGTGGAGATCCTTTTGCAGGTCGAGGACAAACCGGATGGACTCTTTTTTTTCGAGACCGCCCTGCAGCATGGCCACGACGTTTTTTATGAGCTCGTTCACGTCCGTCTCTTCGTACTCCGGTTTCGTGATCTTGCTGTACCCCAATACTTCCTGGACCAGGCGCTCCAGCCGTGCGACCTCGGATATGATGATCTCCATCTCCTCTTTGCGCGGGTCATCATCCGGGGTCGAGCGCATCAGCCGCCGCGCGAAGCCGCCGATGGAGACCAGCGGCGTGCGGATCTCGTGAGCGAGCAGCGCCGCCATCTTCCCGATGGTCGACAGTCTTTCCGCTTGCAGCAGGTGGTATTGGTTTTCCCGGAGCGTGACGTTCGTGTTTTCGCACAGCTCCACCTTCTCCATCAGTTCCCTGTAGAGGCGTGTGTTTTGAATTGCCGCGCTCGCCTCCTGTGCGTAAATCTGCAGCAACTTGACGTTGGTAAGATCCACCGGCTTGCCGGTGATGGCGTTGTCGGCGATCAAAAGCCCCAGCTCGCGGTCGGCCAGATACAGCGGTGCGATCGCGAAGGTGTCGGTGCCCAGGATTTCGACAATCGAGCGGTCTACGCGGCAAGCGTGCGGCTCGAGCCGGCTCCGCGAAGCCAGGCACGCCTGCCGCGAACGCATTGCCCGGACCAAGGCGTTGCCGCTGTCCGACAACGGGATATGGAAACGCGCGGCTATTTCGTTGACGCGCGTCTGTTTGTTGATGCCGGTTTTGTCGATGGACCCGAGCAGCTGGCCGAGCGACTCCTGTTTGCCGCGCAACTCGTACCAGATCGAGGCGGCTTCCTCGGGGCTCGATGGGCCGACGGCAAGGCGGCCGCTTAAGAACTGCTCTTCGTGATCCACCAGCAGGATGAAGGCCCGGTTGAAACCGAGTCCGCGGCCCGCCGTTACACCGACGAGAATCGTGTAGAGCGCCTTCTCTTCATCCAGCGTGTTCTGAAGCGCCTGGCTGACCTCGTACAGAATCGTGAGTTCGACGATCCGGCGTTCGAGTGAAACCGCCGCGAAGAGCGGCTGGGGTGAATCCTGAACGCTCATAGCTGTCCTTAGTAAGAGGACGCACCGGGGCGACGTGATTAGACGGAAAAACCTGACGCGGCGTGGGTGGTATCAACGGGAGAACGAGCGGGTGCCGGGCCTGGAGCCCGGAACCAGATCAGGCGTACGGCGGCTTTGCGCCCGGACCCTGGCGCCTTTCTTGGATCTTTCGGTACAAGTGCATGTATTGACGGGCTGATTCTTCCCAGGACCAGTCTTGTGCCATATCGCGGCGGATCAGGTCTTCCCAAAGCTCTGTATTGGAGTAAACCACAAGCGCTCTCTGGATGGCAACCAGCATTTCGCGCGCGGAGTAGTTTTTGAAACTGAACCCGGTGCCGTGTTTCCGTTCGGCGTCGTAATCGATGACGGTGTCGGTCAGCCCGCCGGTCGCCCGCACGATCGGCACCGTCCCGTAACGGAGGCTGTACAATTGGTTGAGGCCGCAAGGCTCGTACTTGGAGGGCATCAGGAACATGTCGCAGCCGGCCTCGATCAGGTGCGAAAGCCGGTTGTCGAAGTCCAGCCGGACCGCGACCTTGTCGGGGTAGCGCGCTTCGATTTGCTGCAACAGATCCTGGTACCTGTGCTGCCCGGTTCCCAGCACGACCAATTGGAGGTCCAGCTCGGCCAGCGCATCGATGCCCTGCTCGATCAGGTCGAATCCTTTCTGGTCCGTCAGCCGGGAGACGATCCCCATCAGCGGCACGCGTCCCGCGGGCGCCGGCAGGCCGAAAGTCCTCCGCAACTCGGCTTTGCACACCGATTTGCCTGATAGGTCGTCGGCCGAGAAGCGAGCGGGGAGTATCGGGTCGGCACGCGGGTCCCAGACATGGTAATCGATCCCGTTCACGATGCCGGTCAGGTCGGCCTTTCTGGTCCGCAACACCCCTTCCAGTCCATAGCCGTATTCGGGACCCGACTGGATCTCGGCCGCATACGTCTTGCTGACGGTATTGATGAGGTCCGAATACTCGATCCCGACCTTCATGAAATTCACTCGTCCCCAGAACTCGAATGGCGAGGTCGGGTAGAAGTAGCGGTGGTCGATACCCGCCCAATACAGCGTTTCGCGCGGGTAGAGCCCCTGGTAGGCGACGTTGTGAATGGTCAACAGGGTGCCCGAGGCCGCAAAGAACGGATCGAACTGGTAGCTGGTGCGGAGCATCCCGGGGATCAGCGCCGTCTGCGAGTCGTGGCAGTGCAGGATGTCGACCGGCTCGCCGATCCTGGACAGCAGTTCAATCCCGGCCTTCATGAAAAACACGAAGCGTTCCATGTTGTCGAAGTAGCCCTCGCGGGTGATCGGGTCGTCATAGACGCCCGCGCGAGAAAAATACTCCGGGCAACCGATAAACAGGACCTCGACCTCGGATTCCGGCATCCGTGTCTGGAACACCTCGGCCTGCGCCAAGCCGGGACCCATGGGGACGGGGAACCCGGCGGCGACCGCGTACGGGACGATGTTGAACCGACGATATGGGATGGTTTGATAGGCGGGCAGGACGACGGTGACGCGCGCCCCCATGGTGTCGAGCACCTTCGGCAGCGCCCCCATCACGTCACCCAGACCCCCGACCTGAACGTAGGGGTAGGCTTCCGCGGAAAACATCACGACGCGCAGTCTGTCGCTTCCGGCCATAAGGGTCCTGCCACGCACGTCCGGCGGCGCCTCCGGGCGACTACAGCTCGACGTCGCGCAGGTACTTCGCTGCTTCTTCGGGGGCCGTCGGGTTGATGTAGAATCCCGTCCCCCACTCGAAGCCGGCGATGCCGGTCAGCCGCGGCATGATCTCGATGTGCCAGTGATAGTCGACTTCGACAGTGTCCCAGTACGCATTCCTCTTGGGCCTGGCTTTCACGTTCGGGATCGTGTGGATAAGGAAGTTGTAGGGTGGATCGTTCAGGCACGTCCTGATTCTGAGCAGCACCTCCCTGAGCGCGAGCGCAAGATGGTGGATCACCGAGTCGCTGATCTCGGCAAAGCTGTGGTGGTGGTATCGAGGCGCCAGAAAGATCTCGAACGGGAACCGCGAGGCGAAGGGCGTCATCGCGACAAACTGGTCGTTGCACAGCACGATGCGCTCGCCGCTTTCGAGTTCCTGCTGGATCATGTCGCAGAACAGGCATCGTTCCTTGTCTTGGTAGTGCTCCTTGGACGACGTCAACTCCCCGGCGAGCGTCAGGGGTGTCACCGGTGTGGCGATAAGCTGGCTATGCGGGTGCGATAGCGAGGCCCCGGCGGCAGCGCCGTAATTCTTGAATATCAGGATGTACTTGAAGCGCTGGTCCCGGGTGAGGTCGACGAGCCGGTCGCGCCAGACCCGGATCACTTTTTCGAGATGGCCGACGGCCATCTCGCACATCTTCTCATCGTGTCGCGGCGTTTCGATGATGACCTCGTGCGCCCCGACCCCGTTCATGCGGTCGTGCACCCCAAACCCTTTGCGGTCCAGGTTTCCCTCGATGCGGAGCGCGGGGAATTTGTTCGGGACAACCCGGACCTCCCAGCCGCGCTGGTTCGGCCCGCTGCCGTTGAGGCGCACGGCGGTGATCTCCGGGGGCGTCTTGCTCTCGTTCCCCTCGCAAAACGGGCAGAACCCGGCGGGAGTGGTTTCGTGCTGTTTCGGGAAATCGTCCGGGCGCCGCCCCCGTTCGGAAGCGATGATGACCCAGCGTCTGGATATCGGATCGTGGCGTAGTTCTGGCATACAGTGTTTCGTGTCGCAGAGCCGAGCCTAAACCTGGCTCCGCATCGGGCCGGCTGCTGGCGGGCTTAAAACGACGATGATGCTACCACCGAAGCGCGGCATGTACAACATTTCGACATGATGAACCCGGCCAACAGGAAAACTTTGGCGTGCCGCGGCGCTGCGGGCAGGTCCTGATTGTGGTCCTGGGCCGGCCCCATTCTGCTTCGACGGTTGGTGCGCTCCAAAATCCTGACCCGGTGGTCAATCCCGCGGAAGATAGTAGCGTCGGGTGTATTCCTGCACCATGCGCCAGGTGTTGAACGCCGGGACGAGCGTCGCCATCGCCCGGCGGATCATGCCGATCCACCGGCGCGGTATGCCATTCGCATCCCGTTCGTAGAAACAGGGGATCACCTGACGGGTCAACACCCGGTACAAGGTCTCCGCGTCCTGGCGGTCCTGCTCCTCGACCGAGTCCGGATGGGAATCTTCGCCGATGGCGAACCCGTTGGTGCCGTCGTATCCCTCGCGCCACCAACCGTCCAGGATGCTGAAGTTCAGCCCGCCGTTGCAGCTGATCTTCTGCCCGCTGGTACCGGAAGCTTCCAGCGGGCGGCGCGGGTTGTTCAGCCAGACGTCGCACCCGGAGACCATCTGGCGGGCGACGTGGACGTCGTAATTCTCGAGGAACACGAGCTGCCCCTTCAGGTCGCTCTTCTTGCTGAGTTCGATGATGCGCTGGATGTAACGCTTTCCCTCCGCGTCCAGCGGGTGCGCCTTGCCCGCGAAGATGAACTGGATCGGCCGCTCGGCGTCGAGCACGAGCTGTATGATGCGGTCGAGGTCCTGAAACACGAGAGGCGCCCGCTTGTAGGTGGCGAAGCGCCGGGCGAACCCGATGGTCAGGGCGTCGGGATTGAGCAGCCGGTCGAAGGAGATGAAATCCACCTCGCGGGAGTGCACCTGCTGCACGAGGCGCCGGCGGGCGAATTCGATCAGTGCGCGCCGCAACCGGTAGCGCAGGGCCCAGAGTTCCTCGTCCGAGACGAACGCCGGATCGGTCATCCGCTGCCAGTACTCCGGCGAGTTGATGTTCTGATCCCAGAGCGGGCCGAGCTTGCGCTTCCAGAAGCTGCGCACCGGGCCTTTCATCCACCCGACCAGGTGGATGCCGTTGGTGATGTGGCCGATCGGGACGTCGTCGACCGGAACCCCGGGATACAACGCCTGCCACATCTTCCGGCTGACCCGCCCGTGCAGTTCGCTCACCGCGTTGGCCGCGCGGGTCGTCTTCAGCGCGAGGACCGTCATGCAGAAGGTTTCGTCCTCGTCTGCAGGACGGACCCGCCCCAGGGCCATCAGGTCGGAAAAAGAAGATGTGATCTGCGGCTGGAGCTCGTGCATCGCATACCGCATCAGCTCCGGGCTGAAGCGGTCGTGACCGGCCTCGACCGGTGTGTGGGTCGTGAAGATGCATTGTGCGCGCGTCGCTCGCCAGCGCGTCCTCGAAGGACATGCCCTGCTGCCGCTTCTCGCGCAGCAACTCGAGCGCCAGGAAGGCGACGTGCCCTTCGTTCATGTGGAAAACGGAGGGCTCGACGCCGAGCGCGCGCAGCAGCCGCACGCCGCCGAAGCCGAGCAGCATCTCCTGCATGATGCGGGTGGAGGTGTCGCCGCCGTAGACCCGCAACGTGAGGTCGCGGTAGAGCTGTTCGTTTTCCGGGCGGTTGCTGTCGAGCAGGTAGACCGGGCATCGCCCCACGTTCGCGCGCCAGGCCTGGAAGTAGACCCGGTTCAGGTTGATGTCGACATAGGAAACGACGGGCTTGCCGTCGGCGCCCAGCACGGGCTCGAGCGGCAGCGTCTTCGGGTTGAGCCGCGTATAGTACTCGGTCTGCCAGCTGTCCTGGTTGATCGCCTGCTGAAAATACCCCTCGCGGTAGAAGATGCTGACCCCGACGAAACCGATTCCAAGGTCGCTGGCCGAGCGGGCGTGATCGCCGGCGAGTATCCCGAGCCCGCCTGCCGCGATCGGCAGCGTTTCGTGGAAGCCGATTTCGGCCGTGAAATAAGCCACGGGATTTTTCAGCAGCGGCGCCGCGTTGTCCCGTGCCCAGGTGTTTGTGTCGGCCAGGTACGCATCGAAGGCCGCGACGACGCTGAGGACGCGCTCCGCAAAAGCGGGGTCCTGCAGTCGCACGCTCAGTTCGTAGTCCGAGACCTCCTGGAGGACCGCGACGGCGTTGTGGTACAGGTTCTGCCAGCTGCGCGGCGACAGCTCGTGAAAGATCTCCTGCGACTCCTGATTCCAGGTCCACCACAGGTTGGCCGCGAGGCGTTTCAGACCCACGATCAGGCCAGACACTTCGGCGGGGGACAGCGAAGCCTTTGTCATAAACCCTACTGTGCGGCGCCGCCTGTTCCGGATACGGCGCGGAAAGCTCGGAGGGGCCCGGAGCCACAACCGCATGCGTCAAGCCGTAGCGGTAACCCGTCGGTTGTGACGGTCGCACGGCACCAGCAAATTATCAGAGACGGCACAAAAGTACGAATCCTGGGCGAGGCAACTCACAGTTCGGAACGCTTCACACGATCCACTCCCGGTGATCGAGCCCCCAGGGGTCCACGGCGACCGTGATAAAGTCGCTGCGGGGAAACCGCTCGAGCTCGATGCCGCGATCGAATGCCGCCACGAAAAACCGGACGTGAGCGGGTTTTTGCACGCCGAGAGCTTCCAGCGGAACCGCCATCTCGAGGATGCGGTCGCCTGCGAATCCGGGGACGAGGTCCGGCTTCGACGAGCGCAGCGTGCGAAGGATCCAGGCACCCTTCCCGTCCCATTCCATGGCGTAGAGGCACTCGTTGGGCGCCACGAAGTGCAGCTGGTAGGAGCCCGGCGACGGGACCGCGCGCCCCCGGTCCGCCAAAAGGTCGAGCCGGACGTAAAAGTGCCGCGCGTCGTAGCCGAAATACACCTTTTCGAAATACCGGTCCGTGCGATGCATGGACTCGCCCCCGCCGGGACGGCGAATCCGGCCGCGATCCACTCGAAGTAGTCGGTCACCCGCCCGTCGATGCGCGGCGTAACCGTGTGCACGGGGTCGCGGTACTGGGTCTTGCTCTCCGTCCTTTTTATCGGGCTGTCCAGGTCGAGCGGATAGGGCTGGCCCAGCAGGCGGTAGACGTTCTTGACGTGCGTCCGGAAAAGCGAATCGAACTCGGCCGCGTTCTCCGTCTGATGGTCGTCGCCGTACCACCAGAACCAGTCGCTCCCCTCAGCGATCAGCAGCTCCCGGAACGCCTCCCCCCCGCCCGCCCTGCCGCCGTGCATGTGGGGGCCGATGAAGCTGCGCGCGGCGCTGAGCGCCTGCCAGGCACGGTTTTTCTCCGGGTGGCCGATCCAGGTCGCGAGGTTGCCGTAAATCCACGACCCCGCCACGACCGAGTGGAGGGTGTCGGGCGTCGGTTCCAGTTCGAGGTATTCCGAAAATGTCGACGGTGCGGATTTCTTCGGACTGCGTCAGGTGGCGATAGAGCAGCAACAGGAATTCCGCCCCGTTTTCCGGGTAGTGCTCCCAGGCGTTCTCTCCGTCCAGGATCACGGGGACGACATAGTACCGGCCGTCGTCGGGCAAATTCCGGTGAATCAGGCGCAGCCGGTGCAGGAAGTCGCCGGCGGCATCCGTCGCACTCCAGTGGGAGTAGGTGAAGCCTATGAGATCGGACAGTCCGTGGTCGCGAAAGAAGAGGCAAGGCGCGGCCGGGCCGCTTCCAACACGGTAGGCGCGGTAACGTTTCTCGGCCGTCAGGCCTCCGGAAGCCATCCCCTGCCTCTGGAGCGAGTTCAGCAGCACCGCCTCGTCCGTGGCCAGCCAGCGCAGGCCGCTCGCGCCGGCCAGCTGGAGTGCGGCGTTGCTGACGGAGCCTTCCGAGGGCCACATGCCCTGCGGCTCCTTCCCGAAGATTTCGACGTACCGATGCACGGCAGAGGTGATGTGCTCGCGCGCATCCGATGGGAAGGAGAACGGGTGTTCGGGCAGCGTGATCGAGGGGAGAGCCTCCCGGGCCGAACGGTTGTCGCACAGCAAGGGCAGGATCGGGTGGTAATAAGGAGAAACCGAGATCTCGATGCCGCGCTCTTCCATCAGGCGGCGATAGAAAGGGAGGATGCGCCGTATGAAAGCAAATTGAATCTCGAGCAGCCGTTTCTTCTCGTCCTCCGTGAACTGTCTCCCTTTTTGCAGCAAGGCCGCGATCTCCGGATCCTGCCGGAGCTCGCGTCCGCACCAGGCCAGGTTGAACCAGACCTGGAGATCCCGGAAATCCTGCGTCCCAAAACGGCGCGCGGCCTCGGCGTAGTCGCCGCGCGCATTGATGCTGCCGCGTCTGTCGAGCAGCTCCCGGTAACGCGGGTAGGGGAATACCATCTCTTTCCACGTGAGCTGGAAGAAGCTGCGCAGCAGGAACTCCTGCTCGTAGCGGTCCAACTCCGCGGCATTCTTTACGGTCAGCGCGGCATAGGTTTCCCGGGCGGTGCCGTTGCCATAGGCGACGAGCTGATCGATGAGCGACGGGACGACGTTGATGGTCAGTCGCAGCCCGGGTGCACTGCTCAACCATCGCTCCCATGTCGTAGTAGTCTTTCACGGCATGAAAGCGCGTCCACGGGAGGTAGATCTCTCCCGTCTGTATGTTTCCGTAATCGGGCTGGTGCATGTGCCACAGCAGGGCCACGCACAGGGGTTTTTTTCGCATTGTCCTGCTAACGACCGACGCCGGCTTCACGGCGGAGATACATGACCGCGAGCGGGGGCAACGTTAGGACAACCGAATTCGGCTTGCCCTGGCAGGCGATGTCCTCCGCCATGACGCCGATGTTGCCCAAGTCTCCCCCCCGTATGCGGTCGAGTCGCTGTTGAATATCACCCTGTAGGGCCCTCCGTACGGCACCCCGACACGGTATCCCGGCCTGGGGACCGGGGTGAAGTTGCCTACCACCACCAGCGGATCGTCCTCGTGGGACGACTTGCGAATAAAAGATATGATGGAACTCTCCACGTCGGCAAAATCGATCCACTCGAAACCGGTGTACTGGAAATCGATCGTGTGCAGCTGCGGCAAACCGTCGTAGAGGCGGTTCAGGTCCCTCAGGCAGGTCTGCAACTCGCGGTGCGGGGCGTACTCCAGCAGGTGCCAGTCGAGGCTGCGATCGTGGCTCCACTCGTCCCACTGCCCGATCTCGTTGCCCATGAACAGGAGCTTCTTCCCGGGAAATGCGAACATCAGCGCATAGAGCGACCGGAGATTGGCGAATTTCTGCCAGTCGTCCCCCGGCATCTTCCGGAGCATGGAGCCCTTCATGTGGACGACCTCGTCATGCGAAAACACCAGGACGAAGTTCTCCGTGAAGGCGTACATAAGGGCGAACGTCAGGTTGTTGTGATGGAACTTCCGGTGAACGGGGTCCTTGCGAAAAGTAAGTCAGGATGTCGTGCATCCACCCCATGTTCCACTTCAGCGAGAACCCCAGCCCGCCCAGGTGCACCGGAAGGGTCACTCCCGGCCAGGCTGTCGATTCCTCGGCGATGGTCAACACGCCGGGGTGCCGGCCGTGCACGATCCTGTTCAAGTCCTTGATGAACTCGACCGCCTCGAGGTTTTGATTGCCGCCGAACTTGTTGGGCAGCCATTCGCCGGGTCTGCGCGAATAGTCCAGGTAAAGCATCGAGGCCACCGCGTCTACCCGCAGGCCGTCGATATGGTACTTGTCGATCCAGAACAGGGCGTTCGAGATCAAGAAGTTGCGCACCTCCGTCCTGCCGAAATTGAAAATAGCGGTGCCCCAGTCCTGGTGCTGACCCATCCGCGGGTCCTCGTGCTCGTACAGGTAGGTCCCGTCGAAGTAGCGCAAGCCGTGCTCGTCCATGGGAAAATGAGCGGGGACCCAGTCCAGGATCACCCCGATCCCGTTCTGATGGCAGGTGTCCACGAAGTGCTGAAAATCCTCCGGGGTCCCGTAGCGGCTCGTGACGGCGAAATACCCGGTGGTCTGGTAGCCCCACGACGCGTCGAACGGGTGCTCGCTGACCGGCATGAGTTCGATGTGAGTGAACCCCATGCCTTTGACATACCCGACCAGGTCCGCCGCAAGCTCACGATAACTCAGCCAGGACCCGTCCAAGTGCCGCTTCCAGGATCCGGGGTGGACTTCGTAGATGGAGATCGGCCGGTCCAACCCGTTCGCCCGGTGTCTGCCCCCAACCCAATCGTGATCTCCCCAGGTGTACTGGTCTATATCGCAGACGACCGACGCCGTCCTGGGCCGCAGCTCCGCGCCGAACGCGAAAGGATCAGCCTTTTGAACGAGGTAGTCTCCGGACTTCGACCGGACCTCGAACTTGTAGATGTCGCCCAGTCCCAGGGCAGGGATGAACAGCTCCCAGGTGCCGGATGTCGGACGCGAGCGCATCGGGTGGCGCAGGCCGTTCCAGGAATTGAAATCGCCGACGACGCTGACCCGGCTCGCATTGGGCGCCCACACGGCGAACAATACGCCGGACACCCCCCCGAATTCCCGGACATGGGCGCCCAGCTTTTCGTAGGCCTTCAGGTGCGTCCCCTCTCCGAAAAGGTAAAGGTCGTAGTCCGTCAGGACGGGCCAGAAGGAATAAGGGTCGAGGATCTCCCGGCGGTCACCGTCCGGAAACGTCGAGCTCGAGCGTGTAGGTGAAGAGCTGGTCCCGGCCCTCGAAGACGACTTCGTAGAACCCGTCCGGGTGCACCAGGGTCATCTCCCGGCGTTCGAAAGGGGCATTCACGGCGACGCCGGAAGCCTCTGGGGTAAAGGCACGCACGACCACCGCGGGGCTTCCCCCGCTGATGACCACGTGAGCGCCGAGGATGTGGAACGGGTCGGAGTGTCTGCCCTCGATTACCTGGACGATTTCGGCTGCGGGTGCCGTCGGCTGCATTCTGCGACCTCTGCGGAAGATTCTGAACGGAAAATTCCAAAGGAAAAGACAATACCAGAGTACCGACTCGAAAGTGAAGACAACCCGCCGAAACATGGCCATCCGGGACAGGGACGAACTCCCCGTTGACAAAGCCGGAGGATGCGCCGTAATTCCCTGGAGCCTCAGGGCCGGGAAGCCTTCAAGTCCGCTTCCGACGCGGATTTACCTTGACTCCCCGGGACCCACGGTGCTATTAGTTGCGGCCGTTCCCGATCCAACACCAGAGACTCGACAAGGAGGGCAATTCTTTGAATAAGGGAGACCTGGTAGCTAAAATCGCCAATGATACCGACATCACGAAGAGTCAGGCCGAAGGCGTCTTCAATTCGCTGATCGGCACGATCACCGCTTCGCTGAAGAAGGGTCAGAAAGTGACCATTGTCGGCTTCGGTACGTTCTCGGTTACGAAGCGGAAAGCCCGCACGGGGCGCAACCCGCAGACCGGTGTTCCCATCAAGATCGCCGCGCGGAAGGTTCCTAAGTTTACAGCGGGGAGCGACCTGAAGAAGGCGGTTAAGTAGACAAGACCGCTGGAAATGAAAAAGCCCCCCATAGCGCGGGGGGCTTTTTCATTTCCGGGACCGGATTGACTCAGTTCTTGCTCACGAAATCCGCGAATTCGCGCAGCTTGCTCGAGCGGTACGGGCTGCGCAGCTTCAGAAGGGCCTTTTCCTCGATCTGCCGGATGCGCTCCCGGGTGACTTGGAACATTTCCCCGACTTCCTGCAGGGTGTATTCCTTGCCGGCTTCGTTCAGGCCGTAACGCATCCGCACGATCTCCTGCTCGCGCGGCGACAGGGTCTCGAGCGCCGAGTCCGTCGCCTCCCTCAGGTTGTGACGCATCACGTCCTCGTCTGGGGACACGGCGTTCTTGTCCTCGATGAACTTGTTGAGGACGGCGTCCTTGTTGTCCGCTATGCTCGCTTCGAGCGAGATCGGCTCCTGCGCGGCCTTCAGGATCTGGGTAACCTTCGACCACCGGCGTCTTCAGTTCCTTGGCCAGTTCGTGCACGGTGGGTTCCCGGCCGAGCCGCTTGGTGAGCTCGTTGGAGGTCTTCAGGACTCGGTTCATGGCTTCCACCATGTGCACGGGGATCCGGATCGTGCGCCCCTGATCGGCGATGGCCCGGGTGATGCTCTGGCGGATCCACCACGTGGCATAGGTCGAAAATTTGTGGCCGAGGCGGTAGTTGAATTTGTCGACCGCCTTCATGAGCCCGATGTTGCCTTCCTGGACCAGGTCGAGCAGATCCAGCCCCGGATAAGAGTAGTTTTTCGCGATACTCAGGACGAGCCGGAGGTTGGCGCGCACGAACTCATCCTTTGCCCGCGCCATTTCCGTCTTGTTCTCGCTGATGAGCGAAAGAATCCTGCGCAACTCGGCGGAGTTGGTCAAGTATCTGGATTCGAGCTCCCGGGCACGGGCGCGCGCTTCACGCGCCGCGCGAGCCTGGTCGGCCCGCGCACTGCGCTCGATTACCCTCTGCCCCTCGTCCAGGTGCCGTGCGATGCCGTCGAGGCTGCTCACGAGCGCATTGATCTGGTGCTCGCTGAAATCGAACCGCAGCAGCGTCTGGTAGATCGCCTCCCTGATGTTGCGGATTTTCACCAGCTCGCGGGCTTTGTCCCGGCCCCTGGCCTTGGCCAGGTCCAGTTTCAGGGTGCGGTACTTCGCCTCGAGCTTCTCGACGCGCAACAGGATCTTCCGCACTTCTTTGTCGCGCATGCGGTTGCGCTCTTCAAGCGGGATCTCACTGTCCGCCTCGCGTTTCGCGTCGATACTCTCCTGCGTGTTCCCGCCGGGCACGGAAGGCTGCAGATCCTCGGCGATTTCGCCCAACTTCAGCGAGCTGATCGTCGTGAGCGAAAGGAGCCGCAGCGTGTTCAGCTTGGCCGACTCGATCTTCTTGGCCAGGTAGACCTCCTCCTCACGCGTCAGGAGTCGGATCTTGCTCATGCTGCGGTAATAGATGTAAAGGGGATCCGCCGACGAAGCCGGCTCTTCCCTCCCCGACCGACGGGTTTCATCCGGGACCCTGTCGAAGCGCACCCGGTCGACGTAGTTTGCGCGCGTTAACCCGGTGAATTCGCCGGACCCGGATTCGCCATCGTCATCCGTATCATAGAGATCCGATCCTTCAAGCAATTCTTCCTGTTCCAGTTCGATCATGAGTCTTTCCAATCCGAGAAGAGTTTGTCCTCGAGAAAGCTCTATCTGCTTTCGTTTTGAGGCCGGCAATCACCGGGCTGGATTGCCCCCACACCCGAGAAACTTCAGAACTATAGATAGTTAATGGCGAGAAATAGTTTCAGCGGGCGGGCCTTTTTTTGGGGATTTAACCTTTGGTGGTGGTTCAAAGCTGACGACCCCGCTTTCCTCTCGACTTGTGGCTCTCTGCACTAATACGGCGAGCTCGGTATGGCGTTCCCAAAATTCGCCTTCTCCTGCGGATCAGGGGATCTTGTCTTGGCTCCCTACCGCTTAGACGTAGAAGGAGGGGCTTTCTTCCAAAAAAAATGGAAAAAATCGTCGCACCTTACGTTTAACGATCGACGCATCAGACGCAAAATGTTGACTCACCAGCGGCTGTTCACTAAAATCTACCGTTTTCTTGCCAAAACCGGGGAGGAGCAATCGTGATCGAGGTAGAACATCTCACCAAAGTGTACGGCGGCCGCAGGGCGGTGGATGACATCTCCTTCAAGGTCGAGAAGGGCGAAATACTGGGCTTTCTCGGGCCCAACGGGGCAGGCAAAACCACCACGATGCGCATCCTGACCTGCTACATGCCCGCCACGGACGGCACCGCGCGCATCGCGGGCTACGACGTTTTTGACGAGAGCCTGGAGGTGCGCAGGCGCATCGGCTACCTCCCCGAAAGCCCGCCGCTCTACCCCGAGATGACCGTCCAGTCGTACCTCGATTTCGTGGCCAAGATCAAGGGGGCCCAGGGTAACCAGCGGAAATCGAACGTCGACGAAGTGATGCAGAAATGCAGCATCGGCGACGTGCGCAACCGGATCATCGGCAAGCTGTCCAAGGGATACAAGCAGAGGGTCGGGCTGGCGCAGTCGCTGCTGAACAACCCCGAAGTCCTGATCCTGGACGAGCCAACCATCGGGCTGGACCCGCAAGCCAGATCTCCGAAGTTCGCTCGCTGATCAAAGCGCTGGCGGGCGAGCACACGGTCATCCTTTCCACCCACATCCTTCCCGAAGTGAGCATGACCTGCAACCGCGTGGTCATCATTAACAACGGCAAGCTCGTGGCCATCGACACCCCGGAAGGGCTGGCACACCAGGTGAAGGGGGCCGAGCGGGTGTCGCTTGCTGGTGGACGGGCCGCCTGAGCAGGTCGCAGGCGAAGCTTCACTCGGTGAGCGGGGTGCTCGGCCGTGCAGGTTCCGGCGCCGGCGGCGACGGCAAGCCGTCGAGCTACACCGTGGAATGCAAGCTCGACACCGACATCCGACGCGGATCTCGCCACCGCAATCGTGTCCCAGGGATGGGGGCTGCTCGAGCTGCGCGGCGTATCGGTCAGCCTCGAAGACGTCTTCATCAACCTTGTCACCAAGGAGTAGGCGCCCGACGGGCTGCGCAAAACTCTGTCTCTGTAAGGATCTCCTATGCAGAATATCCTGGCCATCTGGCAGCGAGAGCTGAAGGGCTATTTTGTCTCACCCATAGCCTACGTCGTCCTGACGGTGTACCTCTTCCTGTCGGGATTCTTCTTCTATTCCATCCTCACGGCCGTCGTGCAGTCCACCATGATGCAGTCCCAGTTCGGGCAGGGAGCGCAGCCGGTGGACGTCCCGGGGATCGTCAGCCGCAGCTTCTTCGGGACCATGAGCGTCGTCCTGCTGTTCATGATCCCGATGCTGACCATGGGGCTGTTTCGCCGAGGAGAAGAAGCGCGGCACCATCGAGTTGCTGCTGACCACTCCGGTCGGCAACTTCCAGGCCATGATGGGCAAGTACCTCGCCAGCCTCTCGTTCCTGGTCCTGATGTTCCTGGCGAGCGGGATCACGATCTCCGCCCTCTTCATTTACGGGCAGCCGGAGTGGAAGCCGATCCTGGGCGGATATCTCGGGCTGCTGCTGTATGGCGCGGCGCTGCTGGCCGTCGGCCTCTTCATTTCCACCCTGACGGAAAACCAGATCATTGCCGTGGTCATCACCTTCGGCGTGATCCTGGTCCTGTGGCTGATCGAATCGTTCTCGGCCGGGGCGCAGGGCGTCGCGCGCGACGTGCTCAGCTATCTTTCGGTGATCGGCCACCTGGACGATTTCATCAAGGGCGTGATCGATACGAGCAACGTGATCTTCTACCTCACGTTTGCGTTCGTGGGACTTTTCCTGACCTACCGGTCGCTTGAATCCATGAGGTGGAGAAGCTGATGAACAGATATCTCCAGAAGCTCGACACACTCGGGCTGTTGCTGCTCGTGGCGGCAGCGATCTACTACTCGGTTACCAACCTCTGGAACAGGTGGACGATCGGGCTGGCGGTCGCCGGGGCAGTCCTGATCGTGGTCGGGATCGTCGCGAACTACCGGCAGATCCTGAAGACCCTCGGACGGCGCTCGACGAAATACGCCACCAACTACATCGTCTCGGTCGTGCTGGTCATCGCCATCGTCGCGGCCCTGAACTACCTTGGGCAGCGGCACACCAAGCGTTTCGACCTGACGGCGGCCGGCCGCTTCACGCTGGCGCCGCAGACGCTGCAGATCCTCGACAAACTGAACCAGGACCTGGACATCAAGGCCTTCTTCCCGGGCGGCGACTACGCTCCCCTGAAGGAACTGCTGATCGGGTACCGCACGCGCAACCACCACGTGCGTTACGAGTTCATCGACCCCGACAAGCAGCCGGACGTCGCCAAGCAATACGATGTCACCGTCTACGGCACTTTCAGCAACCCGTTTACCGGGTCCCAGATGAAATCCGGGACCGTCGTGCTCCTCTACGGCGGCCGCAAGGAAAAGATCGAGAAACGGTCGGAAGAGGTCCGCGAGGAGGACCTCACCAACGCGATCATCAAGGTGCAGCGCTCCGAGGCGAAAAAGGTCTACTTAGTCCAGGGACACGGCGAGAAAGATCCCGCCGACACCGAGCGTGGCGGCTACTCGGCCGCGCCAAAAAGGCCCTCGAGGACCAGGGATACAAGGTCGAGACCGTGAATCTCGCCACGCAGGGGAAGGTCCCGGCCGACGCGAAGGTCCTCGTTCTCGCGGGTCCGACGACCGAACCGTTCCCGCAGGAGCTCGAATTTCTGAACAGCTTCGTGAACGCAGGAGGCGGCCTGCTGGTAATGATCGATCCTCCGCCCGCCCCGGGGCTCGAGAGTTTTCTGAAAAACTGGGGCGTGGTCCCGGACAAGGATATCGTGCTCGACGTCAGCGGCGCCGGACGTCTGATGGGGGCGGGGCCGAGCATTCCGCTGGTGTTGCGCTACGAGAACCACAAGATCACCGACCGTTTCCGGGCGATGACGTTCTTCCCGCTGGTGCGCTCGGTCGAGCCGGCAAAGAGACCGTCGCCGGCGTAACCGTCGAGCCGCTCTTCAAGAGCAACGAGAACAGCTGGGGTGAAACCGACACCAAGAACCAGGAGGCCAGCTTCGACGAAAAGTCGGATCTGAAGGGGCCGCTGACGCTGGCGGTGGCGGTCACGAAGGAAGTCAAACCGCCACCGACAAGGAGCCTGGCAGTCAAGGGCCGAATGGTGGTCGTCGGAGATTCCGACTTCGCCGTCAATGCCTACTTCGCCGCCCAGGGCAACGGGAACCTGTTCCTGAACATGGTGTCGCTGGCTGGCACAGGACGAGGATCTGATTTCCATCCGCCCCAAAGCCCCCGAGGACAGGCGCATCATCCTGTCGCAGAGCCAACAGAGCATGCTGCGGCTGGTCACCGTGTTCCTGCTGCCGGGCATCGTGCTGGTGGCGGGCATCGTCGTCTGGACGCGGCGGAGGAGATAAATGCGATTCCGCGGTACGCTGGTCCTGCTCGTGCTCGGCGCCGCGCTGGGTGCTTACCTCTATTTCTATGAAATCAAGGGCGGCGGCCAAGCGCGAAGAGGCCAAACAGGAGGAAAACCGGGTCTGGAAGTTCGAAAGCAACACCATCCAGCAGATCGACCTCGATCACGCCGGCCCAGCACATCACCGCGGTGCGGAGCGGCGACAAGGAGTGGAAGATCACGGCGCCGCGGCCGCTGGACGCGGATTCGGAGGAGCTGAACCGCATGGCCAGTTCGGCTGCCGACGTCAGCCGCGAAAGCGTCGTGGAAGCCGAATGCCGCGGATCTGGCCCGGTTCGGTCTGAATCCGCCCCAGCTCACGCCTGCAGCTCAAAACGAAGGACGGCAAGGAGTACAAGATCCGTTTCGGCAACAATAATCCGACCGGAAATTCCACCTATGCCGCGCTCGAAGGCAAGAACGAGGTGATGCTGGTCGCCAGCTATCTGGCCTCCACCTTTCGACAAAACCGTCGACGAACTCCGTAACCACTCGGTCCTCAGCTTCGAGCAGTTCGAAACCCAGTCCCTCGATCTGCAGAGCGAAAAGGGGACGGTTCAGCTCGTGAAGGAAAACGATCGCTGGTGGCTCAGGGCAAGGAAAAGATCGGCCGCCGACTCGTCCGCCGTCAGCGGCCTGCTGAGCACGCTGGCGGGGGCCCGGATCAAGGAATTCTTCGACGGCAATCCCGACGAGTACGCCGATCTCGGCTTCGACAAGCCTACCGTCGATGTCCGGCTCACCGTCGGGCAAGGACAAGGCCATCAAGCACCTGGTCGTCGGGCGCGAAAAAGTCGAAGCTGGTCAGAAAAGGGTGAAAAGACCCCGACGGCTGCGCCGGGCAAGACGGAGAAGCGACGGAGAAAGCCGCCGGCGGACGCCGCGGCCGTGCTTTTCATCGCGAGGGACGAGTCCCGCAAGGAGTTGTTCTTCGTCGAGAAGGACCTCGTCGACAAGCTGCTGAAATCCCCGGCGGACCTGCAGGGACAAGGCGCTTGCGGCCTTCCAGCGCTGGGATATCGATTCCATCGCGCTGACCAATTCCAAGGGAACCTTCACGTTCACCAAGTCCGGCACGGGCGGGGACTGGGTGCTCGGCGACGCCAAGAAAAAGACCAAGTGGGACGCGGTCAATGGCATCCTCGACGCCCTCGAGAAGCCCGTGCAAGGAGTTCGTGGACAATCCCGCGGCCCCGCCGACTACGGGCTCGACAAGCCCGGCCGTCCGGGTCGTTCTCAAGCAGGGCGCGGACGTCAAGGTCGACTGTGCCTTCGGCAAGGAAGCCAAGGACGGGGTGTACGCCCAGGTCAAGGGCGAATCCGCCGTCAAAATCGCCGACAAGGAGAGCCTCGAAAAGCTGAACAAGGCCGAAGCGGATTTCGTGGAGCCGCCCGCCGCCCGCGCCGGCTCCCGGAAAGCAGTAAGAGGCCGGAGTCAAGGACTCGAGTGGACCCAGCGATAAACCAGGCGTTCTTTATGACCCCTGGGGGCCCCTTCGAGGTGCCCCGCGTGACTGCTTGATATTTCTGAGTCCGTTCTATATACTCCCTTACGCTAGCTTTGAAAAAGTGGGCGGGTTGCCCACTTTTTTATTTTGCGGGGTCTGAAAAATGGCCGACGCGGACGAATCGGCGCGAGTCCCTGGAAACCAGGATGACGGCCCTGGCCGAGCAGGTTGCCGCTTCGATGGGAATGGAAGTTGTCCTGGTCGAGATCAAGGGGGGCGGCAATCGTTCCATTGTTCGGACTTTCATCGATCAACCTGGCGGCATTTCGCTGAGCGACTGCGAGCGTTTCAGCAAACGTCTTTCGGTCCTGCTGGACGTGGAGGACTGGATTCCGTTCAGCTACGTCCTGGAGGTCTCGTCCCCGGGACTGGATCGGCCGCTGGTCAAGGAAGCGCGATTTCAGCGCGGTTTTCGGCGCAAAGTGCGAAGGTGCGCACGCGGATCGCCGGTCGAGGGACAGAAAAATTTCACGGGGCAGGATCCTGGGCGTGAGCCGACGGCCAGGTTGATGCTGGAGATCGCTGCCGGGGAAGCACGGTCGAGATTGTCCTGAACGATATCGAAAAGGCCAATCTCGTGATCGAGATTTAGCAGCAGGCTGCAGGGGTTCTTGATTATGTCCAACATCATCACCCAGACGATCGAGCAAATCAGCAAGGAAAAGAACATCGATCCCAAGGTCATCATCGGCGCGCTCGAAGACGCCATGGTGGCCGCGTCGCGGAAGTTCTACAAGACCAACGAGGAGATCAACGCCCGTTTCGACCCCGAGACCGGGACCGGTGGAGATCTTCGCCGTGAAGCGCGTCGTCGAGACTGTGGAGAATCCCAGTCTCGAGATATCCCTCGAAGAAGCCAAGCAGATCGACGAGACCCTGGAAGTCGATGATACGGTGGAGATTCCCAAGCCCACGGACGTGCTGGGCCGGATCGCCGCACAGACCGCCAAGCAGGTGATCCTGCAGAAGGTCCGCGAAGCCGAACGGCAGAACATCTACAACGATTACTCGCAGAAGATCGGCGAGATGGTCAACGGCGTGGTGAAGCGTTTCGAGGGCCCGGACATCATCGTCGATATCGGCAAGACCGAAGCCCTGCTGCCGTTGCGGGAACAGTCCCGGGTGGAAACCTACAAGCAGGGCGAGCGCGTCCGCGCCGTCATCGTCAAGGTTCTCCCGGTGGCCAAAGGGCCGCAGGTCATCCTGTCGCGCACCGATCCGCAGATTCTCGATCCGGCTGTTCGAGATGGAAATCCCCGAGATCTACGACGGCACGATCGTGGTGAAAAACGCCGTGCATGAGCCCGGGGACCGGGCCAAGGTGGCCGTGGCGTCGACTCGACCGCGATGTCGATCCCGTGGGGGCCTGCGTCGGGCATGAAAGGATCGCGCATCAACTCGATCATCCGCGAGCTCCGCGGCGAGAAGATCGACATCGTCCAGTGGTCGGATGACGCGGCCCAGTACGCGGCCAACGCGCTGAATCCGGCCAAGATCTCCAAGGTGCTGATCATCGATCCCGCGGAAAAGCGGATGGAAGTCATCGTCGAGGAAAAGCAGCAGTCGCTGGCCATCGGCAAGAAGGGCCAGAATGTGCGACTGGCCTCCAAGCTGATCGGCTGGCAGATCGACGTCAAGAGCGAGGAGCAGAAGAAGCAGGAAGTGCTCAGCGTCATGGAGTCGCTCACGTCGTCGTCCACTTCGCTCAGCGAACTGGAGGGCGTCAGCGACCGCGTGATCGAAAAGCTGCGCGAGGCCGGGATCGAAAATGTCGAGACGCATCCTCGAGCTGGGCGAGGAGAAGCTGAAGGAAATTCCGGGAGTGGGCGAAAAGACAGCTGCCAAGATCATGGAAGCGGCGCGCGATCTGTTCGAAGAAGTGGAGATCGAAGTCCCCGAAGGGATGGACATCCCGACCGCCATCGAGGCGGACCCGAGCCGCAGGAAGCGGATCAGCCCGAGGACACGGAGCCCGCTGCCGAA
The DNA here is from genome assembly GCA_963773605.1 of uncultured Acidobacteriota bacterium. Taxonomy (GTDB): domain Bacteria; phylum Acidobacteriota; class UBA6911; order UBA6911; family UBA6911; genus CAVZBT01. Next base: position 436,439 of record CAVZBT010000005.1, on the reverse strand, counting down.
GCGCAGCCCGAGACCGAAGCACAGCCCGAGGCGGAGGCACAGCCCGAAGCGGAGGCGGCCGCGGACGAAAGCAGCCGTCGCCGGGGACGCGACAGAGCAGGCCGCGAAGAAGCGGCAGCCGCGAACCGCCCGAAGCTGCGCCTGCGGAGGATTCTGCAGACGAAACCGGCGACGAGGACAAAGGGCCCGGGCCGCAGTAAACCGCGCCTCGGTTGCAAACGCCCGTGGTCTTGATTTAGGATTCCTGGTTGGTTCCGGCACGCCGAGCCGGGCCCAATACAGACACAGAGGTAGTATCGCAATGGATAAAATCACAGTCGCGGAACTGGCGACAGAATGTTCAGTTCAGAACCAGGTCGTGCTTTCTGAACTCAAACGGCTGGGACTGTACGTGTTCTCGCCGACCGCGACGATTGATGCTCAGTTTTGCGGACACGATCCGCAAGAAGATCCTGTCGCAGCGGGAGGCCGAAGAGGCCCGAGCTGGCCGAAGCCGAGAAGAAGAAAGAAGCGAAGCGGCCAAGAAGCTGAAAGAGCGGGAAAAGAAGGCGGCCAAAAAGCCCGCCGCAGCCGGAAGCCGCTCCGCGGTCGAAGCAGCGCCTGCACCCCGGAAGGGGCGCAAGGCGGCCAAAGCCGGAAAAGCCCGTCGAGGTCAAGAAACCGGAGGAGGAACAGCCCAAAGTCTCGCTGGCGCCGCGCAAGGGGCGCAAGCATTACGACCGCGAAGCGGCCGAGCCTGGTCGAGGCGGCGCCGCAGGCCCCGCCGAAGCCGCCGGAACTGAGCCCGGTCGAGATCGCGCGCGAGTTCTTCGGCCGAAACGGCCGGGCGTCGCCGCCGAAGCGCCCCCGGTCGGAACCCGAAGCCGTCGAGGCCGCCTCCCGGAAGCTCCGGCGGAAGTCCGGCGGCCGAAGCGGCCCCCGCGCCGGGACGCAGCCCGGAGCGCCGCCGGCCCCTGAAGGCGCCGCTCGCACCCCCGGAAGCAGCCGCCCAAGCCGCCCCGGAGGCCGCAGCGCACCCGGCGGTATCCAAGAAGATCGTCATCCCGAAGGCCAAGACCAAGATCCTGATGCGCACCAGCCGCGGACAAGGTGGTCGCTCCCGGGGTGACGGATCGCATCCTGAAGACGCTGGGCGATGTCAAGCCCGGCGGTCCGGCCCGGTTGCGCCACGCCCATGCGCTTCGTCCGGAAGAAGAAGCCGGGCGCCGGCCCGAGGCGCCGGTCGAACGGGTCGCCAAGGTGGTCGAACTCCCGCGTCCGCCCGCGTCTCCCGAAGATTTCAAGCCGATCGCGATCACCGAAGGCGTGACCCTGAAAGAGCTCGCGGAAAAGATGGAGATCAAGTCGAAGTACATCATCCAGAAGCTCATCACCAAGGGGATCCTGGCCTCCATCAACCAGGCGCTGGACCTCGACGTCGCCAAGGAAGTGTGCGCCGAGTTCGGTTTCCGCGCCGAAGTCATCAGTTTCGAGCAGGAGGCCGAAGCCAAGCAGGAAGTGGCCGACAGGCCGCAGGACTACCTCACGCGCCCGCCGGTCGTCACCATCATGGGCCACGTCGATCACGGCAAGACGTCGCTGCTGGATGCGATCCGCGAGACCAATGTCACCGACAACGGAGGCGGGCGGCATCACGCAGCACATCGGCGCCTACCAGGTCGACATCAAGGGGCGCAGCATCGTCTTCCTGGACACCCCGGGCCACGAAGCGTTCACCCTGATGCGCGCCCGCGGCGCGCAGGCGACCGACATCGTCGTGCTCGTCGTGGCCGCCGACGACGGCGTCATGCCGCAGACGATCGAAGCCATTCACCACGCCAAGGCCGCCAACGTGCCGATCGTCGTCGCCATCAACAAGATCGACAAGCCCGGGGCGCAGCTCGACCGGGTCAAGCAGGCGCTGTCCGACCAGGGGCTGCTGGCCGAGGACTGGGGCGGCGACGTCGTCATGGTGCCGGTGTCGGCCAAGCAGAAGACCAACATCGACCTGCTGCTCGAGATGATCCTGCTGGTCGCCGACATGCGGATCTCAAGGCCAATCCGCAGGCGGCTCGCGTCCGGCGTCGTGCTGGAAGCCAAGGTCGACAAGGGGCGCGGCCCGGTTGCCACGATCCTGGTGCAGAACGGGACCCTCAGGGTGGGCGATCCCGTTTGTCGCCGGCGCCGTACACGGCAGAGTGCGCGCCCTCATCGAACGACCGGGCCGCGAACATCGCCGAGGCGGGCCCGTCCATGCCGGTGGAGATCCTCGGGCTTGCAGGATCTGCCCCGGGCCGGCGACACCTTCCAGGTGTTCGAAGACGCCACCAAGGCACGACAGGTGGCCGAATACCGGCAGGCCAAGGCCAGGGAGACAATCGCTGCGCACCTCGGCGCGGCTCTCGCTGCAGGCGCTCTACGACCAGATGCGGGAAGGCACGGTCAAGGAACTCCCGCTCATTCTCAAGTGCGACGTGCAGGGATCGGTCGAGGTGCTGACCGACGTGCTGAACAAGCTCAGCACCGACAAGGTGAAGGTCCGGATCCTGCACAGCGGCGCCGGCGCAGTCACCGAGACCGACGTGCTGCTGGCGTCGGCATCCAACGCCATCATTATCGGGTTCAATGTCCGGCCCGAGCGCAAGGCACAGGACCTTGCGGACGCCGAAGGCGTCGAAATCCGGCTCTACACCGTCATCTACAACGTCGCGAACGACATCAAGAACGCCATGATCGGGATGCTCGAGTACACCACCCACGAGAAATACCTCGGCCGGGCCGAAGTTCGCGACACGTTCAAGGTGCCGAAGTTCGGCTTCGTCGCCGGCTCGTACATCCTGGACGGGATAATCCGCCGCAATTCCGAGGTCCGGCTGCTCCGCGACAACGTCGTCATCCACGAGGGCAAGATCGGGTCCCTGCGCCGGTTCAAGGACGACGTCTCGGAAGTGAAGTCCGGGTTCGAGTGCGGCATCGGCTTCGAGCGCTTTTCGGACGTCAAGGTGGGCGACATCATCGAGGCCTACACGATAGAAAAAGTGCAGCCCACGACCCTGTAAGGGCAAAGCAAACCGCGTCGGCCCTGTGATCCGGCTCGGCCGGCGGTTTGACAGAACACAGCGGGCCTGGGGACCGGTTCGGGCCGCCCCGCCCGCCGCAGAAGCTGTACCATGCCGATAGCCTACTGCACTCTGGAACTGTTCCTCCCTTTCTCTCAGTCTCTGAAAGAAAAGCGGATGGTGCTCAGAAAGGCGCAGGACAGGTTGCGCGCGCGCACCAACTTTTCGATTGCGGAAGTGGAGTTCCAGGATCTCTGGCAGCGCGCCAAGCTGGCGGCGGTCACGGTGAGCGCCGACAATGCCGTCCTGGAACGCGTGACCCAGCAGTTCGTCCGCGAGGCCGAGAACATCCTCGAGGAACTGCTGGTCGATTGCCAGGTGTCCTACATCGAGCCCTGATCAGATGAGCCAATCCCGACGTCCACAGCGGCTGGGCCTGCAGATCCAGCAGGAAATCAGCATCATGCTGTCCAGGAACATCAAAGACCCACGCATCGGGTTCGTGACCATCACCGGGGTGGACATGAGCCCCGACCTGCGGCACGCCCGCGTCCACGTCTCCGTCATGGGGACCGACCAGCAGAAGAGCGACAGCCTCGAGGCCCTCAACCACGCCGCCGGCTGGATCCGGCACGAACTCGGCCAGCGCATACGGATGAAGTTTTTGCCCGAGATCGTGTTCCGGGCCGACACATCACAGGAATACGGCGAACACATCGATTCCCTGCTCGACAAGCTGAGGGAGCATTGAGCGCTATGGACGGAGTCCTGGTCATCGACAAGCCGGCGGGGTGGACTTCGCACGACGTCGTCGCCAAGATCCGCAATCTCACCAAAATCAAGAAGGTCGGCCACACCGGCACCCTCGACCCATTCGCCACCGGAGTCCTGCCACTGACCCTCGGGCGCGCGACCCGCCTGACCAATTACTTCCTCTCGTCGGACAAGCTCTATCGCGGGGTCATGCGTTTCGGCTTCGCCACCACGACGTTCGACATCGACGGCGAGGCCACGGGCGAAGACACCGCCCCGGTGCTTGAGCGCGCGCGCGTCGAGGAGATTTTTGCCAGGTATCTCGGGACCGTCCATCAGACGCTCCCCCCCTACTCCGCGAAAAAAATACAGGGCAAGCCGATGTATGCCTACGCGCGCAAGGGGGTAGAGCTGGAGCCGGCCACCAAGGAGGTGACGATCAAATCGCTCAAGATCATCTCCGTCGGCGGGTCCGAAGTGGATTTCGAGCTCGGGTGCGCGGCCGGAACGTACGCCCGCAGCCTCGCCCACGACGTCGGGCGCGACTACGGCTGCGGCGCCCACCTGAACCGGCTGCGCCGCGTGCGCAGTGGCGAGTTCCCCATCGATGCGGCCGTCAGCCTGACCGAGGGGGAAGATTTCCGCCCGCGGGAGTATTTCCTCGGCCGGGTCATCCCGATGCGGGAGCTGCTGTCGGAACTCCCAGCCGTCGTGATCTCCGCGGGGGACCGCAACAAGCTGCTGCACGGCTCGGATCTCAACCTGCTCACGTCTGCCTACCAGGCCGGCGAATACCGACTTGTCGACGAATCCGGGGACCTGCTTGCCGTGGCCGAACGCCTCCAGACGTTCATGTCCCCCGTCGCCCAGCCGGTGCAGTGGGTGCGGGTGCATCCGCGCATCACTTTCGCCCCGGCGTGAGATGTCCGGCGCGGCTCGAGGCCGCGCCGTCTTTCCATCGCGGTGGGCTAGAGAATCAGCCGGTCCTTCAGCTTCTGGAACTTCTTCTCACCAATCCCTTTAACGTTGATCAGCTCCTCGGTCTTGGTGAACTTGCCGACCTTGCTGCGGTAATCGACGATGCTCTTGGCCATCGCCGGCCCGACACCCGGAAGGGTCTGGAGCTGCTCGATTGTGGCCGTATTGATGTTGACCTTCTCGGTCGATTGGACTTTGCCCTTCTGGGCCAATGCTGCGGCGGGTGAAAGGGCCAGGCCCAGGCACAAAACCAGGACCCAGGCCAGGGTCGTTGTGCGCGCTATCATGGTTCCTCCTGATCTAGTGGTTTCTGCGAGCAGGCCGCGCGCCTGCCCGCGAACACCCTCTCTAACCACCGTCCGTGCGGGTTGAGCCACAAAATCTGGATGAGTCGAGCGAGTTCCCATGAGATGGGTGGGCGGGGTCAGCCCGCCCGAACCGACTGCCTTTCACTCGAAAACCCCCACCGGTTGATGACATCCGGGGCCGCGGCCACCATGGCAATTGCATTTGGCGTATGTCATAATTCCTGACGGGTTTGTAACTCTCTGGAGACAAGGAATTCATCACCTTATGAAACAGTGCTCCCACCGCCTCAGCGGGCCCGCCCTGCTGGCCCTGACACTTGTGTTGGGCTGTCTTGCGGGCGCCGTCCACGCCCAGGAAAGACCTGCCGCCGGCAGCAAGTCCATTGACCTCGATCGGGAATTGCGCCGGGGTGAACCGCAAAACCGCGGCCGGAGCTACTACTATTACTCCCTGGCCAAGTGGTACGAAGACAAGGGCGATCTCACGCGGGCGACCGCCGAGATGCGCAATGCCCTGAAGTACAACGACTCGAGCGGCAGCGTGCGCGTCGAACTGGCCGCCATACTGGAAAAAGCCGGCAACCTGAAGGAGGCCATCGAGGAGGCCCGGGAGGCGGCGCGCCTGGACCCGAAATCGCCGGAACCGCACTGGCTGCTGGCCAATATCTATTTCCGGTCGCAGGGTCGCGACCGGGCGTCCTCACGCGAATCCCTGGGCAACGCGGTCAAGGAGCTCGAGGCCATGCGTGAGGCCGCCCCGCAGGACGAGCGCGCCTACTATGCGCTGGGCGGCGCCTACTTCGAGCTCGACCAGCCGGAGAAGGCGATCCAGGCCTTCGAGAAATTCCAGTCACTCGCGCCCGCGATGGATGCCGGTTACGTGGCCATCGCCAAGTATTACGAGCGCGCCAAGAACTACGACAAGGCAATCGACTACCTTAAGCGGGCCCTCGAGAGCCAGCCCGACTCGCCCGAGAGCCTCATGATGCTCGCGACGATCTACGGCCGGCTGAAGCGCAACGCGGAAGCCGTTCCACTCTATAAAAAGATCCTGGAACTCACGGGCGATAACCCCGGGATCAAGCGACAGCTGGCGAGTTCGATGGTCGACGCCGAACAGTACAACGACGCCGTCGAGGTGCTCAAGGAGATGACCGGCGCCGCGCCCGGCGACCGGGACGCCAAAATCCTGCTCGGCCGCGCGCAGGTCGGCGCGCGGCAGTTTCCCGAGGCGATCCAACTGCTTAAATCTCTGCTCGGGGACTCGTCCGCGGACCTGGAGGCCGAGTTCTACCTGGCGACCGCCTACGAACAGAGCGGAAACGCGCCGGAGGCCGCCCGTATTTTCACCCGACTGCTCGAAAGCGCCAACGCTTCCGAAGAGCAAAAGGCAAACCGTCCCGTGTTCCAGCAGCACCTCGCCGCCGTGTACCAGGACATGGGCGAGCATACCAAGGCGATCGCACTCTATGAGGAAATGCTCAAGAGCCAGACCGAGCCCCGGCCGGGCCTCGTGTTCATGCTGATCAACGCCTACCGTGTGAACCGGCAGCTCGACAAGGCCTTGAGCGTCGGGAAGCAGTACTACGAGCAGAATCCCCAAGACGTCAACATCGGGCTCGTATACGCGCGCGCCTTGGCCGACGCAGGCAAGACCCGCGAGGGTGCCGACCTCCTGCTCAAGATGCTCCAGTCCGACCCCTCCAACATCGACATCTATGTGAACCTCAGCCAGGTCTATCTGCAGGGTAAGCGTTTCTCAGAAGCGGAGAAAGTCCTGCGGCGGGCCGAGGACCGGCAGCTCGACAGCGAGCGGCTCAAGTTTCAGCTGGCGACGGTCTATGAACGGCAGAGAGACTTCGAGAAAGCCGAGGTGCTCTTCAAGGAAGTGCTCAAGGCCAACCCCAAGAACGCCACCGCGCTGAACTACATCGGCTACATGCTGGCCGACCGAGGCGTTCGCCTGGAGGAGGCGGTGAAGTACGTGGAAGAGGCGCTCGCCCTGGACCCGAACAACGGCGCCTATCTGGACTCGCTCGGCTGGGCGTTCTACAAGCTGAACGAGATGCGCAAGGCCGAGGAGTACCTGCTCCGGGCTGTGGAACTGGTGAAAAACGATCCCGTTATCCACGACCACCTCGGCGACGTGTACTACAAGACCGGCAACTACGAAAAGGCGGTCGAGTTCTGGTCGAAGTCCGTCGATATCGGAACCGAGCCCGAGGACACGCAGAAAGTGCGGGAGAAGCTGGACAAACTCCAGGACTCGCTCCGGAAACAGAAGCGCCGGTAAAGAGCAATTCCTACAACCCGTGATCCCATTGCACGTTCGTTCATTCGCGAAGGTCAATCTTGCCCTGGCGGTGCTCGGCAAGCGGCCGGACGGCTATCACGAGATCCGGACCGTCTTTCAGTCGATCGATCTGCACGACGTCCTGGAACTGAGGCCCGCCCCCTCCCTGCGTCTCGAGTGCCCCGGGCTGGCCGGCGTGCCTGTCGAGCAGAACTTGGTCTGGAAGGCCGCCGTGCGCGCTCCAGAAGACCGTATCGGTCCGCCAGGGGGCGCATATCATCGCTGCACAAGAACATCCCCGCAGGTGCGGGACTCGGGCGGCGGCAGCAGCAATGCGGCGGCGACGTTGCTTGGGCTGCAGCGGCTGTGGGGCATCGGAGCTGCCCGAATCGGAGCTCAGGGCGCGTGGCTTCGGGCCTCGGCGCCGGACGTGCCGTTCTTCCTGCAGGGCGGGACGGCGCTCGGCATCGGCCGGGGCGATGAGATCTATCCCCTGCCCGAAATTGCGCCCTCGAACCTGCTGGTCATCTATCCCGGCGAGGGGGTGTCGACCGCCGAGGCATACGAGTCCTTGAGATTTGGATTGACTTCCCAGTCGGCGCCCATAGAATGCAAGTTTCTGCGGCCGCTTGCAGGAGTCAGCGCCTGTGCGACCGGGATCTTTAACGATTTCGAGACTTCGATCCTCCCTGCCTGTCCGGCGATCAGGGAAGCCAAGGAAGCTCCTGCTAGAGCAGGGGGCGCAGCGGCCCGTGATGTCCGGCAGCGGATCATCTGTCTTCGGATTCTTCTTGGATGAGGAGTCAGCTCTCGCAGCTTCCCGTGCCGTAGCGCGGGAGGGCTGGCGGGTGTTTCCGGCGAAGACCCTTTCACGCTCTGATTATCTTCAGACAGATGTTTGGGTAGCCGCCGCGCCAGCCGTGGGGTTCGGGTCGCGGTTTTCGGGATGCGGGGATTTTCCGCAGCCCGGTTCGCCCGCCCGTACGGCACAGAACGGTTATTGCTGGGGCGTCGTCAAGCGGTAAGACACAGGTCTTTGGAACCTGCATTCGGAGGTTCGAATCCTCCCGCCCCAGCCAACGCGTCTAACTCCAGGGAGTCAGTACCGGAACCATGAGCACGACAGATCTGATCGCGAACTGAAGGTCTTTTCCGGCAATGCCAATCCCGCCGCTGGCCGACGAAATCTGCGAGCACCTCGAAATTGCCCTGGGCAAGGTCAACCTGACGACATTCAGCGACGGCGAGCTCTACTTCCAGATCCTCGAGAACGTGCGGGGCAAGGACGTTTTCGTCATCCAGCCGACGTGCTGCCCGGTGAACAACAACCTGATGGAGCTGCTGATCATGATCGACGCGTTCAAGCGCTCCTCGGCGGCGCGGATCACGGCGGTCATCCCGTACTACGGGTATGCGCGGCAGGACCGCAAAGACAAGCCGCGCGTCCCGATATCGTCGAAGCTGGTCGCGGATCTGCTCACGGCCGCAGGGCACGAACCGGATCCTGGCGATGGACCTGCACGCCGGTCAGATCCAGGGCTTCTTCGACATTCCCGTCGATCACCTGTATGCGGCACCGGTGCTGATCGAGTACCTCCAGAAGCTCGAAACTCCCCGACCTGACGATCGTCTCCCCCGACGCCGGAGGGGTGGAGCGGGCCCGTGCCTTCGCCAAGCGGCTCAACGCCGATCTGGCCGTCGTCGACAAGCGCCGCACCGCGCCGAACGAGGCCGAGGTCATGCACGTCATCGGCCACGTGGGCGGCCGGAACGTCATCATCTGCGACGACATGATCGATACGGCCGGAACGCTGGTCAGCACGGTCCAGGCGCTCCGGAAGACAGAAAGCCAAGCAGATGTTCGCCTGCGCCACCCACGGCGTGCTGAGTGGGCCGGCGGTCGAGCGGCTGCAAGGACACCCCGATAGACGAGATCATCCTGACCAACACGGTGCCGCTGAACGCGTCGCAGATCTCTGCCCAACATGAAAGTGCTGAGCGTGGCGGATCTGCTGGCCCAGGCGATCCGGAGCATTCACGACGAAACGAGCGTCAGCAACCTCTTTGTGTAAGGAAGGAGTATCTTTTCCATGGCGCAAACTGAGATCGCAGGCTCAACGCGCGAACCCCGGAGGGGAAGAACGCGAACCGGCGCATGCGCAAGGCCGGCAGGATCCCGGCCGTCATCTACGGCCCCGGCAAGGATCCCGTGCCGTCAGCGTCGATCCCGAGGCCCTGGGCGACATACTGCACTCCGACAGCGGGCAGAACACGATCTTCACGGTCACCGTCGAGGGGCACCCACCGGTGAACGCGATGGTGAAGGAGTACCAGCTCGATCCGGTCAAAGGGAATTTGATCCACTCGGACCTGCTGGAGATCGCCATGGACCGGCTGCTCCAGCTGAGCGTCAACGTCGAGATCGTGGGAGAAGCCGAAGGGGTGAAGCTCGACGGCGGCCTGATGGACATCGTCACCCGCTCGCATCGACGTCGAGTGTCTGCCGTCCGACATCCCGGATTCGATCAAAGTGGACGTGACGGCGCTGAAGATCAACGACTATATCCGGGTCAAGAACCTTCCCTCCGACCCGAAGGTGAAAATCCTGACCGACCCCGAGGTGGTCATCGTCACGATCGTGCCTCCGATCAAGGAAGAGGTGCCGGTCGTCGAGGCGCCCGCGGAAACTGCGGAGCCTGAGGTCATCAAGAAGGGCAAGGCCGCCGAGGAGGGCGAGGCGACAACAGAAGAGAAGAAGTGAACCCGGACGGGAGGGCCGTGAACCCCGGGGTAGTCGTCGGGTTGGGGAACCCGGGCGAGAGATACTGCCCGGACCCGGCACAACGCAGGGTTCATGATGGTCGACCGACTTGCCCGCGTTGCGGGCGCCGTCGTGTGGCAAGCGCGCTGGCGGGCGCTGGTGACCCGGGTTTCGATCGAGAGCCGGCCGGCGCTTCTGGTCAAGCCGCAGACCTACATGAACCTCAGCGGCGCATCCGTCGCCGCGCTGGCGGGGGACCTCGGGATCGTTCCGCAGGACATCGCTGGTCGTGCTCGACGATGTCCACCTCCCCTTCGGTCGCATCCGGGTGCGGGCCCGGGGTTCCGCCGGCGGGCATCGCGGGTTGGAATCGGTTTTGGCCGCGCTGGCCACGCGAGGACGTTCCTCGCGTGCGGCTTGGGGTCGGTGAAGAAAACATGCCCGCGGAAAGGGCCGAATTCGTCCTCGCGGATTTTCCGGAAACGAGTGCCCCGGAGTCTGAACGACATGATGGCCAACGCCGTCGCCGCCGTCGGAACGATCCTGAATTCGGGGGTGGAGCGGGCGATGTCAGTTTTTAACGCGTAGAGAGCAAAAGGAGAAACGAACCGTGAGAACTTACGAGGTCGTTTTCATCGCCGTTCCGACGACTTCGACGGAGGAGCTGGACGCCTTCATCAACCTGATGCAGTCCGTGGTCGAAGGGCGCAACGGCAAGGTGGTGAAAGTCGACAACTGGGGCAAAAAGTCCCTGGCCTACAAGATCAAGAAGTTCCGGGACGGCTACTACGTCGTCCTGACGCTCGAGGCGGACGGGGCGGCCATTGCCGAGTTGGAGCGTCGGTTCCGCGTGACGGATCACGTGATCCGCTTCCTGTCGGTGCGGATCGACGAGGATCTGAAGCGCTCCGAGAAGCTGAAGGCGGCCCGCCAGAGGAAGTCCTCCACCAAGGCCACCGCGGCGCCGCAGGCCGGACCCGGGCCCGAGGCCGCGCCTGCCGTGTAAAGGGGCAGCCGCCGGCAACTGAATCCACGGAAGGCGGGCGACCCCGGCTTCCCGAGTGCGAATCTCGACAGAAAGGTCAACACATGCCAGCGCCAAAGAGATTTTCGATCCGACGCAAGAGGATCTGCAAGTTTTGTGCAGAGAAGATCACCTACATCGATTTCAAGGACGGCAAGCTGCTGTCACACTTCATCCCCGAACGGGGCAAGATCCTGCCCCGCAGGATCAGCGGCGTCTGTTCGACGCACCAGCGTCAGCTGTCGGAAGCGATCAAGCGCGCCCGGCACCTGGCCATTATCCCGTTCGTTGCGGACTGAACGTCTTTCTGAGAGGGTGAACCATGAAGGTCATTTTGAAACAGGACGTTGACAAGCTCGGCAAGACGGGCGACGATCGTCAAGGTGGCCCCGGGCTACGGCCGGAATTTCCTGATTCCGATGAAGATCGCCATCGAGGCCACCCCGGGCAACGTGAAGATCATGGAAATCGAAAGGCTGGCCCACGCCCGGCGCGACCAGCGCGACAAGACGGCCGCCAGCCTGCTGGCCACGCGACATCGTCAAGCTGGTCGTCACGATCGCGCCGCAAGGCCGGCGAGGAAGGCGCCCTGTACGGTTCCGTCACCGCGATCGACATCGCCGATTTCCTGGTCACGCACAAAATCGATATCGACAAGCGCAAGATCCAGCTGGAAGATCCGATCAAGACCGTGGGTGAATACCAGGTCCCGATCCGCCTGCACCGCGAAGTCACGGTCCCCATCCGGGTGGTCGTCGAGGCCGAACCCGAATCCGCCGAATAGATACCGGGCGCGGCCGGCCGTCGCACGCCGGCCGCGCTTCCGCCGGCGCAAAATACTCCTTTCCTCCGCTCTCCCGTTGTGTAGAATTGCTGCATTCTCAGCACTGAAAAATCGCGCTCATGCCCATGCCTGCGGACATCAGCCTCGAAAAAACTCTGCCGAGCAACCTGGAAGCGGAACGTTCCATCCTCGGGGCAATCCTGCTGGACGACAAGGCCCTTTTCACCGTCATCGAGAAGCTGCGCAAAGAGGACTTCTACCTCGAGAGCCACCGCACGCATCTTCGACAAGATGTACGCGCTTGCCGCCAGCGCCCGCCCCATCGACCTCATCACGCTGAAAAACGAGCTGCAGCGCAGCGACGAACTCGAAAGCGCCGGCGGTGCCGCCTATCTCGCCAGCCTCACCGACGGGCTGCCGCGGGCCGTCAACATCGAGCACTACGCGCAGATCGTCAAGGAAAAGGCGACGCTGCGGCGCCTGATCCAGATCTCGAACGAGATCATGGCGCGCAGCTTACCAGAGCGAGGAGTCGTCGGAGGAGATCCTGGAGCATGTCGAAAAGGCGATCTTCGACCTCGCCAACCAGCAATTCCGCTCCGGGTTCACGCCCATAGAGCCTCTGGTCAGCGCCGTCTACAAGCAGATCGAAGAGGTCTCCAACCGCAAGTCCCTGGTCACCGGGCTCGAGACCGGTTTCACGGAGCTCGACAAGATGACCGCCGGCCTCCATCCGTCCGACCTGATCATCGTCGCCGCGCGCCCCGGCCTGGGCAAGACCAGCCTCTGCCTTAACATCGCGCAGCACGCCGCGCTGAAGAAGCGACAGACCGTCGGCATCTTCAGCCTGGAAATGAGCAAGGAGCAGCTCGTCAAGAGGCTGCTCTGCGCCGAGGCGGAAATCGATGCGCACAAGGTCAACACCGGGTTCCTGAACAAGGAAGACTGGAGCCGGCTCGGGCCAAGCGGCCGGCGCGCTGTCGCAGGCGAAGATCTTCATCGACGACACGGCCGGGCTCTCCATGATGGAGATGCGTTCCAAGGCCCGGCGGTTGCTGGTCGAACACGGGCTCGACCTGCTGATCGTCGACTACCTCCAGCTCATGTCCGGCTCCAACCAGCGCTACGAGAACCGCACCCAGGAAATCTCGCAGATCTCGCGCGGCCTCAAGGGGCTCGCCAAGGAACTGGATGTCCCGGTCATCGCGATTTCCCAGCTCAACCGGGCCGTCGAATCGCGCCAGGGCGACCATCGGCCGCAGCTGTCGGACCTGAGGGAGTCGGGCTCGATCGAGCAGGACGCCGACGTCGTCCTCTTCATCTACCGCGAGGAGGTGTTCAACCCGACCGACGACAACAGCGGGGTCGCCGAGCTGATCATCGGCAAACAGCGCAACGGACCCACCGGCTCCTTCCAGCTCGCCTTCATCAAGCAGTACACCAAGTTCGCCAACCTGTGGCAGGAAGGCTGACATCTTTGGGGCTCTCCGAGGCCGTTGAGATTTTGAGGTGAGCTTCCAACAACGTCATGAGCCTCACATTGGGAACCCGGCCGACCTGGGCCGAGATCGACCTCGACGCGCTGGCGGCGAATTACCGCAGGCTCGCCGCGTTGCTGCGGCGCGGCGCGGCCCCTGAACTCGTCACCCCCGCGCCACGCCTCATCCCTGCCCTCAAAGGAGATGCGTACGGCCACGGTGCCGTCCCGATAGCGCGGGCCCTCGCGCGCGCAGGAGCCACCGCCTTTGCCGTCGCCATCGTCGAGGAGGCCGCGGAACTGCGCCGGGGAGGCCTCCGGGAGGAGATCGTGGTGTTGGAGGGGGCTTGGCCGGGTCAGGAGGGGGACGCCCTCGAGCACGGCCTGACCCTGGCGGCCTTCTCTCCGGGTGCCGTGACGCGCCTCGAAAAAGAGGCGGCGAAGCGGGATGCCGCGGCTCGGGTGCACATAAAAGTAGACACCGGGATGTCGCGTCTGGGGGTGTCCTGGAAGGACCTCGCTCCCCTCCTTACCGCCCTGCACGCCGCTCCACATGTCCGGGTCGCCGGAGTGTTCACGCATCTGGCGGCCGCCGACGAAGACGCCGCATTCACGCGCGACCAGGCCCTCCGTTTCCGTCACGCACTCCGCGATATCCGCTCCTCCGGACTGGAACCCGGGGAGACGCACCTGGCCAACAGCGCCGGGCTTCTGCATTTCCCGGATTTTTCCTGGTTGAGCGCCCGGCCCGGCATCGCGCTGTACGGCTACCCTCCCGTCGCAACCGGCTCTCCCGACGCGTTTAAACCCGTCCTGACGCTCAAGAGCCGGGTGGGCCGCCTTCACCGCGTTGCAGCGGGGGATAGCGTCGGCTACAACCGGCGTTTCCGCGCCGCCCGCGAGACCCTGGCTGCCACCATCCCGGCGGGCTACGCCGACGGTTACCGGCGCGGCCTTTCGGGCAAGGCTAAAGTCATCGTGCGTGACACCCTCGCCGACGTGATCGGCACGGTCTCGATGGACATGATTGTGGCCGACGTAACCCACCTTCCCGACCTGCGGGAGGGGGACGAGGTCATTCTCCTTGGCTCAAGCCCCCGTTGCCGATTCGACGCGGAGTCCTGGGCCCGTGCGCTCGACACGATATGCTACGAGGTCCTCTGCGGCATCAGCCCCCGCGTGCCGCGCGTGTACTCTGGAAGTCCCGTATAGTCCTTCACGCGACAGAACAAGTATTCCGTGCCGCCCCGGCACGCAGCCGGCGTCTCAAGCGACGTCTCCTCTGCCCTGAAATCCCCTCCGGTGCTGCTCGCTCTCACTCCCCAGAATGCAGTTGACAATAGCTGTGCCTATAAATACATTGCGCGATAAAGATCCCTGATTGCATCGAGTGTCACGTACTGGCTGTTTCGTTACCTGACACCAGTGAGTCGGACGTATTTCCTGCCTGGGTGCAGGTTAGCCCGAGACTCGAGTGCATAAAATGCACGACGAGGTAAGTAAACGACTGGACAGCTGATTTATCGAATGCGTAAAGATCGATCGGATAGCCCGTCAAATCGGCAGAGGCTACGAGGGAGCAAAAATGAAACGCGGGACTGTAATATTGATTTTATTCGGTGCATTCCTGTCTGCAGCATTGGGTACCGCCTGGGGGCAGGGTGCCACTTCCACGTTGCGCGGTGAGGTGAGGGACCCCCAGGGGGCCGTTATCCCGGGCGCGACGGTGACTATCACCAATCTCAATACGAACCTCACGCGCACCCAGATTTCCACGGACATGGGCCGGTTTAGTTTTGACTTGATCCCCGTCGGAGACTACAGCCTCGAAGCTGAAGCCAAGGGCTTCCGAAAATCCATCGTCAGCCCTGTGCACGCCCTCGTGAACCAGTCGGTCGAAGTCAATATCAAGCTGGAAATCGGGAGCGTATCGGAGGTAGTCCAGGTAAGTGTCGCTGCCGGAATGGTGGCCGTGAATACCCAGGATGCCACTCTGGGGAACAACTTTGTTACCCAGCAGATCGTACAGCTCCCGATGGAAGCTCGAAACGTGACGTCCCTCCTGACGCTCCAACCCGGCGTCACCCGCGACGGTTATGTTGCAGGCGCCCGCAGCGATCAATCGAATGTGACGCTCGACGGCGTGGACATCAACGATGCGCAGACGAGCTCGCTGAACAGTACTGTGTTGCGGCTCAACTCCGAAGCGATCGAGGAATTCCGCGTCACCACGGTCAACCCGAACGCAAACCAGGGGCGCTCTTCTGCCGCGCAAGTCAATCTGGTGACGAAGAGCGGAACGAACAACTTTCATGGTAGCGTCTTCGAATACCTGCGGGACACCAATTTCACGGCCAATGATTTCTTCAACAATCGCACCGTCGACGAATTTACGAAACAGACCATTCCTCGTCCCAAGCTGCGGCGCAATACCTACGGGGGCACCATCGGGGGCCCGATCAAGCAAGACAAGGTTTTCTTTTTCTACAGCTATGAGGGGCGGTCGGACACGAGCGAGCAGACCGTGGTCAGGACAGTGCCACTGGCGATCCTTGGACAGGGCTCGATGCGTTATACATCGAGCGACGACTCGACCAATATCCTGACCCTCTCCCAGTTGAACCAGGCATTCTCACGCGTGGGCATCAATCCGACGGCCGTGGCTGCCCTCGCGGATGCAGCGAGGAAATATCCCGCAAACGACTTCACGGTCGGCGACAGCAGGCCAGGCCAGCCGATGAATACCGCGGGATTCCGTTTCAACGCCGCTACCAAGGTCGACCTCAACTCCAACGTGGCAAAGATCGACTGGAATATCAACGACACGCAGTCCGTCTTCTTAAGGACCAGCGCGATTTACGATTTGTCCAGTGCGGCGCCGCAATTTCCGGATACACCTCAGCCGCGTACCTGGTCGCACCCGTGGGGACTCGTGGCCAGCCACACGTGGACCGCGAGTTCGCACCTCGTGAATAACTTCAGATACGGCTTTACGCGGCAGGGAAGCACCCGGTTCGGCGACAGCACCGACAACCAGATCCGTTTCCGATTCGTCTTTGAACCGTTCGCCTTTGACCGCACATTCGACCGGACCACCCCGGTGCACAACTTTGTCGACGATGTCTCCTGGATCAAGGGAAACCACACCATCCAGTTCGGCACCAATATACGGATGACGAGGAACAGGCGCCTCAGCTATGCCAATGCCTTTGATAATGCCGTCACCAACCCATCCTTTTATGCGAGCAGCGGCGCGGTGGTATCCCGTGCGATCGATTCCTACCTCGCGGATCAAGGTCTCCCGGATATGACCTCGGTGTCCGAGGCGCAGAACGCCGCGACTGCCCTGATCGGGCGCTATTCGCAGTACACCGCCAATTTCACCTTCGCGCTTGACGGAAGCCTGCTGCCTTCCGGCACGCCGACGCACCGCAACTTCGCCACCGAGGAATACGACTGGTATTTCCAGGATGCCTGGAGGCTGGGACGCAGCTTGACCGTCACGTATGGACTTCGCTACGGTCTGAGCCGCCCGGTGTATGAAACCCAGGGATACGAGGTCGCGCCGACGGTCACTCTGGACGAGTACTTCACTCGTCGGATCAAGGGAATGGAAACAGGAGTTCCTTATGCCGAGCCGATCGTGCTGGCGAGATCAGGCCCGGCCAACGGCAAGCCGCCTCTGTACAACTGGGACAAGAACAACTTCCAGCCGCGGGCAGCATTTTCCTGGGCGCCCAGTTTCGACGGCGGCCTCCTGCGGAAGATCTTCGGCGGCAACGACAAATCGGTAATCCGCGGCGGGCTCACCATGACCAACGACTATTTCGGCCAGGCGCTCGCGGTCAATTTCGATCTGAACACGGCCCTCGGGTTCAGTTCCAGCGACACGATCTCGGCGAATACCTACAATGTCACGTCACGACCCGCGCCGCTCTTCGAGGGGTACGGGCAGACGGTCAGATCGCTGCCGAGGATCACGGTGCCGGCCACAATGCCACTGGAGCAGCCCTCGGATCAACAGCGCCGGATTGAGACCGGTCTGGACGGAGGTCTGAGGGCCCCGACTAACTATATGTGGAACCTAACGATAGAGCGGCAGTTGCCCGCCGGTCTGGTGGTGCAGGCCTCGTATATCGGCCGCGCCGGGCGCAACCTGCTGGCCCAGCGCGATCCTGTTACGCCGAACAACTTGCGTGACCCCAAGTCCGGACAGGACTTCTTCACGGCAGGCACAGCCCTCGAAAAGCTGCGGCAACAGGGGCATTCCGGTGCGGTTCCGAAACAGGCTTTCTTCGATAACACGTTCCCCGACCTTCGCGATGTCATGGACGCGTACTACGGAGGCGATCAATTGCCGACCGGCCTGACACCGACCGAGACCGTGTATTACCTCATGCACGATTGGGAGTTCGGCAATGACTGGACCTATCTGCAAGACGAAATCGACCACGCGTATGAAAAATCCTACTTCTTCCAGCCCCAATACGGCGCTCTCTCGTCATGGGCGACCATAGCCAACTCGAACTACAACGCCATGACCCTCTCGTTACGCCAGCGATTTGGCAACAATCTCCAGTGGGATTTCAACTACACGCTTTCCCACTCTTTAGACGATGCCTCCGGCCTGCAGGCAGAGTCGGATTATGCGACCAGCGCGTTCCTGATTAGTCCATTGCGACAGCGCGAGAATTATTCAAGTTCGGATTTTGACATCCGTCACTTGATCAATGTCAACGGCATCTACGGCTTGCCGTTCGGGCGCGGTCGTTATTTCGGATCCGGTATGCCGCGTTGGGCCGATGCGATCACGGGGAACTGGCAGCTGTCGGGAATTTTCCGATGGAATACCGGTTTACCGGCAATCGGACCGTACGACGATGCGCGCTGGGCGACCAACTGGAATGCCCAGAGTTTCGCGACCCCTACCCAGCACGTGGAAACCTCCATAACGAGGGGAGACGCGGACAACTCGCCGAAACTCTTCGGTCGCAATACCGACGAGGTTTATCGCAGCTTCCGCAACGCGTATCCGGGCGAAGGAGGTGCGAGAAACATCTTCCGCCTACCCGGCTATGTCTCCTTGGATATGGGACTTGCCAAGTCCTTTCGCATGCCGTGGAAGGAAGGCCACAAACTCCAAATCCGCTGGGAGGTATTTAACGTAACGAACACCCAGCACTTCGGTAACCAGGACAATCAGGACACAAGCCGAACCGGCATGGGAATCCGGCTGGACCCAGCGCTCAACAACCTGAGCGCCCCGGCCAACTGGTCAAATTTTACCGGGATCCAAGGCGCACCGCGCGTGATGCAGATCGGTGCCCGGTTCGAGTTCTGAAGCTCATGCGTAACCCGTTTGGAGAAAGCCCCCGCTTGGGGGCTTTCTTTTTAGTGGGTGCCGCCGAAATAAAGGGGCGCGATCGGCGACTTTTGTGAGCGAGCGCTCCATGATGCAATCGTGTGATGGATTGAGATGATTCGGCGGGCCGGGAGATATGACCAAATCGACGACGTCGTTTGAGTGCCAGTCCTGCGGGTATTCTTCGGCCAAGTGGCTGGGGCGCTGCCCCGACTGCGGCAGTTGGAACTCTTTTGCGGAGGAGAAACGGAGCGCTGCGCCACGGGGGGTGGTGCGCCTGCCGTCGGCTGCGGCCGCCATTTCCCGCCTTGCGGACGTCTCCACGGAAGAGTCCCCGCGCGTCCAGACGGGCAACGCCGAGTTCGACCGTGTTCTCGGCGGCGGCCTTGTGCCGGGCTCCGTCGTGCTGCTGGGCGGCGAGCCGGGCGTCGGTAAATCGACACTTCTGCTGCAGATTGCCCGAAGCCTCCAGGGGGACCGGCGCCGGGTCCTCTATGTTTCGGGCGAGGAGTCGCCCCAACAGATCAAGATGCGCGCGGACCGTCTCCAGGGGGCGGCGGAGGGCGAGCCATCCGTCCCGGCGGGGCCGGATTTCCAGGACGTCTTTCTCGTGGCCGAGTCGTCTTTCGAGAGGATCCTGGCCGCCATCGAGGATGTGCGCCCGACAGAACTGATTGTCGACTCCGTCCAGACGACCTTCTCGGAGGGGCTGGATTCTGCCCCTGGAAGCATCAGCCAGGTCCGCCACGTCGCCACCCAGTTGATGAACCTGGCCAAGGCGGGGGGTATGTCGGTGTTCCTGATCGGCCATGTGACCAAAGACGGCTCGATTGCGGGCCCGAAGGCGCTGGAGCACATCGTCGATGCAGTCCTCTATTTCGAGGGGGAACGCCACCACAACCACCGGATTGTCCGCGCCGTAAAGAACCGGTTCGGCGCCGCGAACGAGGTCGGCATATTCGAGATGACGTCCCGTGGCCTGATCCCGGTCCAGAACGCCTCCGGCCTCTTCCTGCGCGAGCGCCAGGCGTCGTCGCCGGGCAGCGCGGTCGTATGCGCCCTCGAGGGCACCCGGCCGATGCTCGTCGAGGTGCAGGCGCTGGTCATCTCGACACAGTATGGCACGGCCCGGCGCACCTCGACCGGTGTCGACTATAACCGCGTGTCGGTGCTTGTGGCCATGCTCGAGAAGCGGCTTGGAATCCCGCTCGTAGGTTGCGACATCTATCTCAATGCCGCCGGCGGACTCGAGATCAACGAGCCGGCCTCGGACCTGGGGATCTGCTCGGCGATCTTGAGCAGTTTCCGGAACCGCCCTATTCGGCCGGACACGGTGCTGGTCGGCGAGCTCGGCCTGTCGGGCGAAGTCAGGCCGGTGACCCAGATCTCCCAACGGATCAAAGAGGCCGGGTTGATGGGGTTCCGCCGTTGCATCTTGCCCTCGGGGAACCTGCCGCTGGCGGACCCGGTTGGTGGACTGGAACTTGTTCCACTACTTGAAGTTACTGAGCTATCCGAGCTGATTTTCGAGGTGTAGGTAAAGCTGAGTGCGGGCGGGGGCGGCCCGACCCCGCCCCGAATGAGCGACGACAGGGCGTGCATCAGGAAAAAACCACGGAATGAGCGAAATCGCGGGCCGCGTCGAGCCGCCGCGGCCCACGCGCGGTTCATTTTAATGATCCCAATCGTTTGTGGCGTGTGCTACAGTCTGTTCAAGTATTTGACGTTCCACCAGCCGGGGGGCTGGCCGACCACGTAGCGAATCCCATCGGCGTTAATTTGTGTGCCTCATGTCGCGGATAGGCAGCTGGATGCTCGGAATTCTGAACCAGACCTTCCTGGTAGCGTTTAGCCCTGGACTCGATGCGGACTTTTCCAGACCCGGCTGGAAATCCAGGTTACCGATTCATATGTTGGATTATTCCGGAGGAGCTGATAAATGGATCTCTGGATTATTCGTATCCTGTTGTTTGTCGCAATTCTTGTTAGTGGTTACTCGGTCCGCCCGTTCAACCTCAACACTTCCTACACCCTGGCGATCAGTGCGGCCCTGGGTTGCCTTGTCGTACTGGTCGAGCTTCGGGTTCGCAAGTGCTCGCTTAAGACCCTCATAGGCGCAGCCCTCGGGTCCATTCTCGGCATCGTCGGCGCCAGTCTCGTCAGCATCATAATCGGACGGATGCGGCTCGAGCCGGGAACCATGACATTCGTTCAGGTTATGGTCCTGGTGCTCATGTCGTACGTAGGCCTGCTATCGGGTGCCAGCAAAGGCGAGTACCTGGATCTGTCGGCCCTGGGGGGGATCTTCAGCGACCGGGGCGGCAGGAAAGCGTACAAAGTGCTCGACACGAGCGTCATCATTGACGGCCGCGTCGCCGACATCTGTAAGACCGGCTTCCTCGAAGGCACCCTAGTCGTGCCGCATTTCGTGCTGCGCGAGCTGCAGCAGATTGCCGACAGCGCCGATTCGATCAAGCGGAACCGGGGGCGCCGCGGCCTGGACATCCTCGAGAAAGTCAAAAGCGTTCCCGGCATTACCGTCCAGATCGTCGAAAAGGACTACCCCGACGTCAAAGAAGTCGACCTGAAGCTTATCGAGCTCGCCAAGGAATTGAGGGCCAAGATCGTCACAAACGATTTCAACCTCAATAAAGTCTCACAATTGAGAGGCGTCGAGGTTCTGAACATCAACGAGCTGGCCAACGCCCTGAAGCCCGTCGTGCTACCCGGCGAAACGATGAAAGTCTTCATCCTCAAAGAGGGGAAGGAATACAACCAGGGGGTGGCGTACCTCGACGACGGCACGATGGTCGTCGTGGACAACGCCCGGCGCATGATCGGCAAGACCATTGCGACCCAGGTGACCTCCGTACTGCAGACCACTGCCGGCAAGATGATTTTCGGGCGGTTCCCCGAGGAAGCGGAGGGGGGCGGACCGCCGCAGTCCAGGCAGGAACGGCGCACCTTTGAGAAGTCCGGGGGCGGCACCTCCGGGGGCGGCACGTTCGACGAAGACAAGATGAAGAACCGCTGACGAGATTGCGTGTGGCAGAATGCGGGTTGCGGATTAGAATATCAGGCCGATGATAAGACGATCCGCAATCCGCAAGCGCTTTAGGACAGGCGTGCGCCGCGTCGCCGCGGTCGTCGCCGCGGGGGGGACGGGCACGCGCATCAGTGCCGGTGTCCCCAAGCAATTCCTCGAGCTCGCCGGCCGCCCGATACTCCTGCGCACGGTTGAGCGCATCGCCGCCTTTGAGGAGGTCGCTCAGATCGTCATCGCGCTTCCGGCTGAACACATCGCTGCCGCGCAGGCCCTCGTCGCCGGAATCCCCCTGGATATCCCGGTCGAATGCATCTGTGGCGGTTCGAACCGTCAGGCATCGGTGCGGCTGGGCGTTGAACGCACGGACTCGGGAGCCGACATCATCCTGGTCCACGATGCGGTGCGCCCCTTCTGCGATATCGAGACCATCAAACGGGTCGTGGATGCGGCATGGCGGAAAGGGGGCGCCGTCCCGGCGCTCCCCGCAACCGAGACCATCCAGAGGGTCTCTCGTGGCGGGAGGGTCTTGCGGACCCCGCCGCGCGAGGAACTGTATGCCATCCAGACGCCGCAGTGCTTCAGGGCCGCAGTCCTGCGCGGGGCGCTCGAGAAAGCGGAGGCGGCCGGGTTCCTGGGAACCGACGAATCGTCGGTCGTGCGCTGGGCGGGCCACCCGGTGGTTGTTGTCCCGGGATCGCCTGAAAACATCAAGATCACCCGGCGTGTCGACCTGCTGCTCGGCGAGGCGCTTCTCTCGGCGGGTCGTTCGGCTGCAGGCCAGGAGAATGACCTCATGATCCGGATCGGACAGGGGACGGACTATCACCGTCTCGTGGCGGGGCGCAAACTCGTTCTGGGAGGCGTGGAAATACCGTACGAAATGGGTCTGGAGGGGCATTCGGACGCCGACGCGCTCAGCCATGCCATCTGCGACGCCTTGCTCGGGGCAGCCGCCCTGGGTGATATCGGACGGCATTTCCCCGACAGCGACCCGGCCCACCGCAATCGCTCCTCCCTGGAGTTCCTGCGCGAGGTGCGGGAGAAAATAGCAGGCGTCGGCTGGAAGCCCCGCAACGTCGATGCGACCATTCTGGCACAGCGGCCGCGACTGGCTCCGTTCATCGAGGAAATGAAGCGCAACATCGCCGCAAGCCTCGGGCTGGCCGCCGATGAGGTGAACATCAAGGCAACCACGACCGAGGGGATGAACGCCGAGGGGCGCGGCGAGGGGATTTCCGCCCAGGCGGTCGCGCTCCTGCAACGGGAATCGTGAACGGCGGCCATGGCTATCGTGTACGGGATAAATGCGGTTCTGGAAGCCCTGCGGGCCGGCGCCGGCAAGATCGAGCGGGTCTGCATCCTGAGAGATCAGCATAACCCTCGTGTGCAGGAGATCGTCGATGCGAGCCGCCAGGCTCACGTGCCGGTCTCGTTTGAACAACGCGCCTGGCTCGACCGCAAGTCCGAGGGGGAGCGCCACCAGGGCGTGCTTTGCTACGTCTCGGAAATCGCCGCGCTCGAACCCGAAGAGGTGCTGGAACAGGCGTCGTCCCCGGGGCTGGTGATCGTGCTGGACGGCATCGAGGACCCGCACAATCTCGGGGCGATCATTCGATCCGCCGAGGTGGCAGGTGCCGACGGCCTGTTTTTGCCCCAGCGACGCAGTGC
The DNA here is from genome assembly GCA_963773605.1 of uncultured Acidobacteriota bacterium. Taxonomy (GTDB): domain Bacteria; phylum Acidobacteriota; class UBA6911; order UBA6911; family UBA6911; genus CAVZBT01. Next base: position 412,947 of record CAVZBT010000005.1, on the reverse strand, counting down.
GGGGCTGAGCCCGACGGTGGCGCGCTCGAGCGCCGGGGCCGCCTCCCACCTGAAGATCGCACGGATCCCGAATCTGGCGCGACTGATCGAGCTCCTGAAGAAGAACGGATACTGGGTCGCGGGGCTGGATGCCGAATCAGGGCGACCGCTCTGGGAGGCCGACTTCAAGGCCCCGACGGCTCTCGTGCTCGGGAACGAAGGGAGCGGGCTGCACCGGCTCGTCCGCGAGAAGTGCGACTTTCTTGTCTCGATCCCGGTGCGCGGCAAGGTCTCGTCGCACAACGTCAGCGTCGCCGCCGGGATAGCCCTCTACGAAGTCCTCCGCCAGCGCTCAAATCCGTGCCGAGACGCTTCAGCTGGCCCAGAGTGATTCACTGCGCGGTCAGCCTGGGCTTTCCTGCCGCGCGTTTTCAGTGCCCCGGACGACAGGCTCGCCCACGGTCAACTCGCGCCGACACAATCGGCTGCCGGGGACCGCTCGAACTCGCCGGTTTTGCTGCAGGATCAATAGCTCAATCTGATGCGAATGTTCAAGTTTCACAAAAAACGGCCGATCTGATTCAGTGCCCCGCCATGGCACGAATACGCGGGATGAGATTGAGCCGTGAGCGTCATCGAGATCAGAGACCTGGTGAAGGATTTTCCGGGGGGGGTCTGGAAGAGGCGCGCCTTCCGCGCCGTCGACGGGCTGAGCCTGGACGTTGAACGGGGGGAGGTCTTCGGTTTTCTCGGACCGAACGGCGCCGGCAAGACGACGACGCTCAAGATACTGATGGGTCTCCTTGGTCCCACCTCGGGTTCGGCTTCGATCCTGGGACAACCGGTCGACCGCGTCGCGATGCGCCGGCGGATCGGTTTCCTGCCCGAGCACCCCTACTTCTACGATTACCTCACCGCGCAGGAGTTGCTGGTCTACGTCGGCCGCCTGTTCGGGCTGCGTGCGCCCGAGCTCGGGCGCAGGGTCGACGCGTTGCTGGAACGGGTGGGGTTGGCGCAGGCTCGCAACCAGCAGCTGCGCAGGTTTTCCAAAGGCATGGTCCAGCGGATCGGCATCGCACAGGCGATTATCAACGATCCCGAGGTCGTGTTCCTGGATGAGCCCATGTCCGGCCTCGACCCGCTCGGCCGGCGTGAGGTGCGCGAGGTGATCGCCTCCCTGAAGGCCCGGGGGGTCACGGTATTTTTCAGTTCGCACATCCTCCCCGATGTCGAAGCACTGTGTGATCGGGTCGCGATCCTGAACCGGGGCCGCCTCCAGCAATCGGGCGCCCTGCACGACATCCTCAACGTCGCCATTTCGGGCCACGAGGTCATACTCGCGCACGTGGAGCCCGCGCTGACCGACCGCATGGCTGCGATGGCGGAATCGGTGGTCCCAGTGGGGGACCGGCTGAGGCTGCGCGCCGCGACGGAGGATCAGTTGCAGGCCATCCTCCGTCATGCGTTCGCGCACGACGCGGAGTTGATTTCCGTCAACCCGATCCGCGCTTCCCTGGAAGAGCATTTCTTCCGGGAGGTGACGGATCAAAACAGAGACCGCGGCGGGCAGGCTGCCGCATCGCAAAGCATCGGCGCCTGAGTTCGAAGCGCCGTGAGTGCGCTGCAACGCACGGGACCGATGGGATCGCAGCGATCCGCCTGCCCGCGCGGCGGGTTCTTGAGCCGGAGTGCAGCATCATGGGACGCATTCTCGCGATCGCGCTCAACACCTTTCGCGAAAACATCCGGGACAAGGTCCTCTACAACCTGATCCTATTCGCCCTGATCATGATCCTGAGCTCGGTCGCGCTCGGCCAGTTGACACTCGGTCACGAGGCGAAAGTCATAGTGGACCTCGGGCTTTCAGCGATATCGATATTCGGCACCCTGATCGCGATCTTCATAGGGATCAGCCTGGTCTACAAGGAAATCGAGCGAAAAACGGTCTACACGCTGCTGGCCAAGCCGGTCCACCGCAGCGAGTTCATCGTGGGCAAGTACGCCGGGCTGCTGATCACGTTGGGCGTAAACGTTCTGGTTATGACCGGTTTCCTCGTCTTGACGCTTCTTTACCATGGCGGAGTAAAGCCGGGCGAGATGCTTCACCTGCTCCCGGCGGTGTACCTCATCTTCCTGGCGCTGGCGCTGACCACCGCGGTTGCGCTGGTGTTCTCGACATTCTCGACCCCGGCGCTCTCAGCGGTATTCACCCTGTTCCTGTGGGTGATCGGCCACTTCAACACCGACCTGCTCAACTTCGGACGGTTGACGAAGTCGGCAGCCGTCGAGCAGGCGGCGCGTGTCCTCTATTACCTCCTGCCAAACCTGTCGAATTTTTCCAGCATCGATAGTCGCAACGTCATCCAGAGCGCCGCGTACTATCAGGCAATCGATCCTGGGGCGCTGGCGTGGGTCAGTGCATACGGGGTGTTGTATTCCGCCGCGCTCGTGTGTATCGCGTCGGCCGTTTTCGCGCGCAGGGATTTCAAATGAACCGGATGCGCACCGGGATAACCCGCCTGGCCGTTCCACTGGCCTGCCTGGCCTGGGTCGCGGCGGCGCTGCTGATCAAACCCGTCCAGGACCGGATCGACGGCCGCAGGACCGGCGCAGAGATCCTCCCCGACCAGCTTTACTTCGGTTCCCCGGCGGTCGTGAAGATGATTGCGCTCGGGTATCCCACCCTCGTGGCCGACGCCTACTGGATGCGCGTCATCCAGTACTACGGCCGCCGCGACGAAGCCGACCGCCGCCCGGTGCGCTACAAGAACCTTGCGACGTTGCTGGATATCACAACGACCCTGGACCCGATGCTGGTGGACGCTTACCGGTCGGGGAGCTGCTTTTTGGCGGAGCCGGAACCGATCGGGGCGGGCCAGCCCGAGGAGGCGCTCAAGCTCCTGGACAAAGGCATCGCTCAGCACCCGCGCGACTGGCGTCTCTACTTCGACAAGGGATTCGTCTATTTCTGGTTCCTCAAAGACTTCAAGAGCGCCGGGGAGGTGTGGCTGATGGCGAGCCGGCAACCGGACTCGCCCCCCTGGATGGAGGGCCTGTCCGCGACGGCCATGACCCAGGGCGGGGCGGTGGAGACGGCGCGAGTCCTGTGGCGGCGGCAGTACGAGGACTCGAGCCGCGCCGACCTGAGGGCAAACGCCAAAAACCACCTGGACAGCCTGCAGATCAACGAGGACCTGTGGACGCTCGAGTTCTTTATCGAACGATACAAGCGCCGCACAGGAAAGGCGCCGGCGGACTACCAGGACCTGGTGCGAGCCGGTCTCTTGAGGCAGCTGCCGCTGGATCCGACCGGCGTCCCATACTCGTACGACGGCGAGACCGGCGTCCCGCAGCTCAGTATCCGCACGAAGGTGCGGTACCTGGCGGTTCCCTACGATTATCGCGATGCCTTTGTCCGGACACTCGCAAACGCGTTTCCCGACTGACAAGGTTGCGCGGCGCTGAGGTCGGGGCGCTATTTCGCCACGGTGACGCGGTCGCGGCCAAGGTCCTTGCTGCGGTAGAGCGCGGCATCGGCCGCCTGGAGCAGAGCCTGCCCGGTACGCCCGTGTTCGGGGAAAAGGGCGACCCCCATGGAGGCCGTGACGCGCCCAATCGGCAGGTTCCGGTGCTCGACGTCGAGGTGCTTGATTGCCTCGCGCAGGGCGTTCGCGCGCTGCTGCACGATCTCGGCATTCCCCTCGGGCAGGATCAGGGTGAATTCCTCGCCGCCGTAGCGGCAGGCGATGTCCTCGCCCCGGATGTTGCTCTGCAGCAGCGTCCCCAGTTCGCGCAGCAGCGTGTCGCCCGCTTCATGTCCGTAGGTGTCGTTGAAGTGCTTGAACTGGTCCAGGTCCAGCATGATGACACCGAGCGGCCGCTGATTGCGCCCCGCCCTCCTCAGTTCAAGTTCCAGCGACTCTTCCATGAAGCGCCGGTTGAACAGCCCGGTGAGCGGATCGCGAATCGACTGGCTGCGCAACGTCTCGTGCAGCTTCAGGTTGGACAGGGCCATCGCGATGTGTTCGGCCATGGTGATGGCCAGGCGCTGTTTGGCCTCGGTCATCGGCGCGTTGGGCGTCTGCGTCAGGTGCAGCACTCCCAACGCTTCGCTCTGCGCCATCATCGGGACGCAGAGATAACCCTCCGGCGCCGGCTGGTGCAGGTGTTTGCAGAGCAGACCCACCTTGGTGTTTTCCACCCAGTGGGTACGCCCGCGCCGCAGCGCCCAGCACTCGTCCGGAGCGAAGATCCGTTCCGCAAGTTCGGTGTTTCCCCACAGGGCCACGGATTCGACGAGGTTGCGCGAGGGGGTGATGACGTACAGCGCCCCGATCTGCACCGGGAAAACCTGCTGCGCGACCCGCACGATGACCGTGTACGCCTCCTCCGTCGTCAGGCAGGCGCGCAGCATGTCGCCCATCTCGTTGAGCAGGGTCATCTCGCGGGTACGTTGCTCGAGTTCGCTCACCCAGGCCTCGAGCTTCTGGTTTGCGTGTTGAAGGGCCGCCTCGGTACGTTTGCGCTCGGTCACGTCACGGGCGATTCCCTGGACGGCAACCGGTTTGCCCTCGCGGAAGATCAGTCGCGTGCTGATGTCGAGCGCCACCCTGTGCCCGTCCTTCGCCAGAATTTCGAGTTCGTAGGCCGCCTTGGTTTCCCCCGAGGCTTGCCGGTCGATCATGCGGCGGGCAACCTCGGCATACTCTGGCGCCACGAAATCGCCCAGCTTCATCTTCAGAGCTTCCGCCCGGCCATATCCCGTGATGCGCTCCGCCGCCTTGTTGAGGGACGTCAGGGTCCCCTCGAGGTCGTGGGTGTAGACCATGTCGATGGCGTTCTCGAACAGGTCGCGGTAGCGTTCCTCGCTTGCCTGAAGGGCCCGCTCGGCCTGCACCCTTTTACGGTCGTGGCCGTACTCCTCGTAGTAATTCCGGAAGAGCTCGCCAAACCGGGGCTCCTCGCGCAGCAGTCCCAGGAGGCTGTCCCGCACGAGAGGATCCGCGTCATAGGAGAGCTCCGGGTGAGACTCCAGCCAAAGGTGCAGGGCGCGGATGTTGGAGACCAGGCTGATCACGTACTCGAACGCCGCCGCACCGAGCGCCCGCCGCATTTCGGTCGAGCAGGCGAGCCGGCGCGCGGGGGTCACATATAGAGCCGAGCAGCATGCCAGGAGGCCGGCTTCCGCCGCCGAGCCGGGGTCCGGCCAGGCTTGGTCCAGCCCAGGCAGCGAAACGACGCTGTCCGCCTGATCGGAAGCGAGCTCCGGTGCGGTCTGGGTCAGCAGGACCAGGATGTCACGCGGGGGAACCGCAAGCCTGCGCAGACGGCAGGCGGCCGTCACGATGGCATAGGGGGAAGTGCAGTACCGGGCCAACTGGGCGAAAAGCTTCTCCCGCAGGAGCTCGGGGACGCTCCCCTCCGAGAAGATAGGCCGCGTCTGCGCCCAGAGGGTCTCGAGCACCGCCGGCGTATCGAACGCCGGCGCCAGAAAAGCCGGTATGTACCCGAGCGTCTCCTGTATCTCGGCGCAGACGTGCTCCACCGGACGCTGCCCAGCGGACTCCTCTTCCTGCGCCTTAAGAACCTCTTCAGCCTGGCCGAGCTCCGATTCGAGGAGCTCGAGATCGACGATACGCTGCCGCAGAGATGCTAATTCCTGGCTGATGCGGTCCCTGCACCGGAGCTGGTCCTCGGGCTTCTTAGTCTTCGGAACCGGCCTCAAACTCACCTGCCCTTCCGGGCTGCAGCTTGCGGCAAAGAATCGAGTTATAATTCAAGAGACGCAAAGAAAAAGTGGGACTTTGCAAAAAACAGCACGTCTTGAGTAAATGACTACGCGCAAGCCTTGACCGTCGAACGAGTATAGAAAGACCTGCGGTCATAAGTCAATTCCTTACGAGAGCTTTTGGAAGCCACCAGGCCGGGGAATACGTTGGAAGTGCGGTGCCTCGGCATCGGCTTTCCCGAATTGTACTGCCTGGCGCCGACCCCAAAAGAGGGGTCTAAGGGGTTAAGCGGACCTGCCTCAAGCTCTCGAAGCCACCGGGCCTTTACCTCGCGACGACGACGCGGTCGCCTCCTTCCTCTCTGGCCCGGTGCAGCGCCCCTTCGGTGGCTCGCAGGAGCACCTCCACGGTCCGGCCGTTGTCCGGGAACACGGCGATCCCGAGCGACGCGGTCACACGGCCGATCGGTTGGTTGCGGTATTTGATTTCCAGGAGTTTCACCATCTCACGGAGATTATCCGCGCGCTGCTGGGTGACTTCGACGCTGCCCTGCGGCAGCAGGACCACGAATCTGTCGCCGGCGAAACGGCAGGCGACATCCTCTTTGCGCACGACGCTCTGGAGCAGGTTGCCGGTCTCGCGGATGGCGGTGTCGCCGGCCTCCCGGCCTGCCTTGTTGCAGAGCGCCTTGAAGTTGTCGATTTCCAGCATGATCATGCCAAGCGGACGCTGGCTCCGGGCTGCACGGCGCAGCTCGAGTTCCAGCGATTCCTCCATGAAGTGCCGGTTGAAGAGCCCGGTCAACGGGTCCCGGATGGACTGGCTGCGCAACGTCTCGTGGAGCTTGAGGTTCGACAGCGCCATCGCGATGTGCTCGGCCATCGTGACGGCGAGCCGCTGCCTGGCTTCGGTGATGCGGGAGTGGTCGGGTTCCGTCAGGTGCAGCACTCCCGAGCGCTTCGCTCTGCGCCATCATGGGGACGCAGAGATACCCGCGCGGGCGCCGGATGCCGCAGGTGTCTGCACAGCAGACCCACCTTGGCGTTTTCGACCCAGTGCACGCGACCCCGGCGCAGCGCCCAACAGTCGTCGGGGGCGAAAACGCGCTCGGTCAGGGAAGCCTCGCCCCACAGCGCCACGGCTTCGACGAGGTTTCGGGATGACGTGATCACATAGAGCGCGCCCACCTGCACTGGGAAAATCTGCTGCGCAACCCGCACGATGACCGTGTACGCCTCTTCCGTTGTCAGGCAGGCGCGCAGCATGTCGCCCATCTCGCTCAGGAGGGTCATCTCGCGCGTGCGCTGCTGCAACTCGCTCACCCAGGCTTCCAGCTTCTGATTGGCCTGCTGCAGCTCCTCCTCGGTTCTTTTGCGCTCGGTGACGTCGCGCACGATCCCCTGGATCGATACCAGCCTGCCTTCGCGGAAAATCGGGCGGCTGCTGATTTCCAGCGCAACGCGGTTGGCGTTCCGGGCGACGATCTCCAGTTCGTACGTCGGCGGCGTCTCCCCGGCAGCCTGCCGTTCGAGCATGCGGCGGGCGGCATCGAGACATTCGGGGCCACGAGGTCCGTAAATTTCAGACGGAGCGCTTCGGCACGCGAGTAGCCCGTGATTCTTTCCCCGGCCTGGTTGATCGAAGTCAGGTTGCCCTGCAGGTCCTGGGTGTACATCATGTCGTGGGCGCTCTCGAACAACTCCCGATAACGCTCCTCGGTAGTCCTTCGGGCGTCTGCCGCCTCCCTGAGCTCGGAAATGTCGCTGATCACCCCGAATCCGCCCAGGATCTGCCCGGCTTCGTCGCGCACAGGACCCAGCCGCACGTCCAGGTACAGGTCGGGCAGGTTCGGCGCCACCCGATGCGCGTCTCGAAACGCGACGTTCTCGCCCAGGAGGGCCTGTGCGACGCACCGGTCGCCTCCCGCCCGCACGAGGAACGGAACGGCGTCGATCGCCCGTTTCCCGAGCGCTTCGGCCTCGGGCAGGTTGAACAGAGCTTCCATCGTCCCGTTCCAGGCGCTGAGGACCCCTTCCGGGTCGAAGCCGAAGACCCCGTCGCGGCTGCTGACCAGCAGGCGCTCGGCAAACCGTTTCCGTGTGAGCAGCCGCTCCTGCTCCTTGAGTTGCGGCGACACGTCTTCGAAAAGCGCCAGGCAGCATGGGACGGCCCCCGTATCGCCCAGGGGAGCGGTGGTGAGCTTCATCCACCCCGGTGCCCCGTCTGCCTTCCGGATGCGCCCTTCACTAGCCGGCGGGGTTGTCCCCGAGAGCGCCAGCTGCACCGCCGCCGTCCAACGCTGGATGTCGTCGCCGTGCACGAATTCGAGGAGGCTGCCGGGAGCCGTGGCGGAGTCGCCCAGGATGGCCCGCAACGCCGCGTTGGACTGCACCAGGCGGTACTCCCGGTCGATCAAGGCGGCGCCGAGCGGCAGAAACTCCAGAAACTCACGGAGCGCCGCGGCGCGCGAGGGAGGGCCGGTTCCGGCGCCGGTCTCCTCGGGCGGACGGGCGATCTCGACCGCCCTCCAGAGCGCGCTCAGGCGTGGCTCGTCCGCAAGGAGCGACGTGAGGTGCGAGCGGATGTACTCGTCGCTCTCATAGGGGAGTTCGGGATAGGCCTGAAGCCACAAGAAGTGGGTGCGGACGTAGCCGAGAAATGCGAGCAAACGGGCGTAGTTCAGCGGCCCCAGCAGGTCTCTCAACTCGTTTCGGCATCGCCCGGCGCCTTCCAGTTCCAGGAACACCGCGAGCGCAGAGCGCAGGATGGCGCCCTCGAGTTCGGTCCCGCTTTCAGGCCAATCCGGTATCGGGCTGGACGTCGAGGCAAACAGGGCCGAGCAGCGGGTGAGATCGGGCTGGGGCGCGGGCAGGGGCTGCTCGAGCCACTCGAGAATGCCGGCCGCGCTCATCCCGAGGTGCTTCAGGATACAGCTGTGCGACACGGTGGCATAGATCACCGGGCAACTGCGCGACAACCGCACGAAAAGCTTCTCCTTGGTCAGGCCGGGTATCGGATTGTCCAGGTAGTCGGACAGCATCTGCTGCGAGAGCGTCTCGAGCAGCGGCGGGATGTGCAGACCGGGAAGCAGGAATGGCGGCACGAAGCCGAGCTTCCCCTGGACGGCCGCATAGGCGTCCCGGCCGCTGGCAGGGGAAGGCTGCGCGGCAAGCCCCGTCGGCGTCTGCGCAAGCGCAGGCTCGATTACGAGCTTCTGAAGCTCCGAAATCTGCCGGCGGAGCGATTCCAGCTCCTCCGTAAGCCGGCTTTTAGGCTTATCCTGAGACTCCATCCCGCTACCGTTGTGAAAACAGGGCCAAGGTGCCTGATTCTACCGCATTTCGCGCGCGAAAGAGCAACCCAGAGTGGCGCGGGGGCGCAGCAGGCCGGGAGAGGAAAGCTTATATGCCGTTTAAAAAATATTAGTTTCCGGTTTGCCGTGTCCTGTTGTTTTGCATCCTATAGTCATTTCGGTATATGCCGGAAAAACTTGACCCAAGTTTTGCCGTATCCGAATTGCCAACGAAATCCCGACCTCGAGGCTGCTGCCCGCGGCTGGGGAGTGCGGTGGCCCGACGCCGATTGCACTCCCTGTCCTTGATGCCCAAGTCGCGACCAGCTAAAATGATATATTCGTAAATGTGGGAAGGCTGCCGCAAGGCTCCCGCCCGGCGTCACGGGCAGGGAACTGACGGTTCGGTCGGGGGGGAGGGATATGGGTGGAGCAAAAGCGAAAGTGATCGTGGGCACGGCGGTGATGGTGGCCGCCCTCGGCTGGCTCGGGTTCGTGGGCTTCCAGGAAAGCAAGTCCTACTACATCACCGTCGAAGAGTACAGCGCCATGAAGGCCGACTTTCACGGCAAGACGCTCAAAGTGGCCGGCGACGTCATGGACGGATCGATCGACCGGACGAAGCAGCAGCTCGAGTTCGTCATCTCGCAGAACGGCAAGAATCTCAGGGTGCGGTACGTCGGCAAGGACGTCATACCCGACACGTTCAAAGACGGGTGCAAAGCCGTGGTCGAGGGGAGTATCGCGGAAGACGGGGTGCTCGTGGCCCGGCACATCGAAGCCAAGTGCGCCTCGAAATACGAAGCGGAGTACGACAAACGCGGAACGTAACGCAGCCAGTCCCCGTTCCCGCTCCGGCGCACCCGTGCTCCCGTCCCGATCTCCTGTTACCAAGCCTTTGCGCGGTCCGGTTCGGTCCGGCAAGCCTCGGAAATCCAATCAGGCCCCCGAAGAGAGTTGTGTATGAGTAACTTTGGTAATTTCTGTCTTCTGCTTGCGCTGTGTCTGTGCGTGTATGCGATTTTCGCGGCACTCGTCGGGGCGACGCAGAAGCAGCACCGGATCGTCCGCAGCGCGGAGCGGGCGGCGCTGGCGGCGTGCGTAGCGATCCTGGTTTCGACCCTGAGCCTCGTCTACCTCCTGGTCACGAGCGATTTTTCTGTGACCCACGTCGCGAATGCCACAAACCGCGCGCTGCCGTTTTACTACAAAATAGCCGCGCTTTGGGGCGCCCACGACGGGTCGATGCTGTTGTGGGTGTTCATGACTTCGGTCTTCAGCGGGGTCGTGATCTACCAGAACCGTTACCGCTACCGCGACATGATGCCGTACGTGGTCGCGGTCCTCATGGTCAACCTGGCCTTCTTTCGTCGGGCTGAACGTGTTCCTGTCGAATCCTTTCAACCGGCTCGTCCAGGTGCAAGCCGACGGTTCCATGCAGGCGTTTGCCCCGCAAGACGGCCGCGGACTGAATCCGCTGCTGCAGTACTGGGCGATGGTGATCCACCCGCCGATCCTGTACCTGGGGTTCATCGGGTTCGTGGTGCCGTTTTCGTTCGCGATGGCCGCCCTGATCACCAAACAGCTCGGCGACACCTGGATCCGCACGACGCGGCGCTGGACGCTGATCGCCTGGCTTTTCCTCGGCACGGGCCTGATCCTCGGCGGGAAATGGGCTTACGTGGAGCTGGGGTGGGGCGGCTACTGGGGCTGGGACCCGGTCGAAAACTCTTCCCTGATGCCCTGGCTGACCGGCACCGCTTTTCTGCACTCGGTGATCATCCAGGAACGCAAGGGAATGCTGAAGGTGTGGAACGTCCTGCTGGTCGTCCTCACCTATCTGCTCGGGATTTTCGGCACGTTTATCACGCGCAGCGGCATCGTGAATTCCGTGCATGCGTTCGCGGATTCGTCTCTGGGCGAGTTCTTCCTGATCTACATGCTCCTGGTCCTGGCCGCGAGCCTTTACCTGATCATCGACCGGCTCCCGTACCTCAAGAGCGAGCGGCCGCTCGACTCCGTGCTTTCGCGCGAGAGCGCCTTCCTGTTCAACAACCTGATCCTGCTGGTCGCGTGCTTCGCCGTGCTGTGGGGCACGATGTTCCCGGTGCTGTCCGAAATGGTGCAGGGGAGCAAAATCACGGTCGGCCCGCCTTTCTTCAACAGCGTCAACATTCCGATCGGGATGTTCCTGCTGTTTCTTACCGGTGTGGGCCCGCTGTTTGCCTGGCGCAAGACCTCGGTGGAGAGCCTCAGGAAGGCGTTCACCGGGTCAGCCCTGCTGGCGGTCGCGCTGTGCGCGGGGCTGCTCGCCGCCGGGATGCGCAATCCGTACGCCGTCATGTCGTTCACGTTGTGCATGTTCGTCACCGGGACGATCGTGCAGGAGTTTTACAAGGGGGCCAGGGTGCGCGCGAAGAACAGCGGAGAGAACTTCGCCCGCGCCCTGCTCAACCTGACCCTCAAAAACAAGCGGCGCTACGGCGGCTACATCGTCCATTTCGCGATAGTGCTGATCTTTATCGGCCTGACCGGCAACGCGTTCAACCGCGAGGCGACGATGCAGATGGCCCGGGGCGACGAGCTCAAGATCGGTTCCTACACGCTGAAGATGACCGATTACCGTGAAGGGGAGACCGCCAACTACCAGTACGGCACGGTCACACTGGAGGCTTCGAAGAACGGCAAGCTGATGCGCACGATGCGCCCCGAGAAACGGATGTACACGACGGGCGAGGGGCAGTCGTCCACGGAAGTGGCCCTCTATAGCACGCCGCGCGAGGACCTCTACGTCATTTTCGCCGGCATGTCGAACGACGGGCGACGGTACGAAGTCACCGCCCACGTCAATCCGCTGGTCTGGTGGGTCTGGGCCGGCGCAGGACTGATGTTTCTCGGCACCCTGGTCACCCTGCTGCCCGACCGCAGGCTCGGATTCGCCTCTGCCGGGCTCACCATGGGCGAGGCTGCCGCCGTCGAAGACACGGCGAAATTGGTCTAGAAAGCTGAGGCGGCCCGATGAACTCGAAGTTTACCCTGCTGCTGCTGGCCGGAGTGCTCGCGGCCCCGGTGGCGCTGCGCGCCCAAAGGGATATCAGCAAAGACTACAAGGCCGCATGTGACCGGCTCGTCTGCCAGTGCGGCTGCAACGAGCAGCTGAGCGTCTGCGCCATGCAGAACTGCAGTTCGGCTACGCCCATGCGCGCGGAGATCCGGCAACGCCTGCAGAACGGAGAGTCTGTGGACGTGATCGTGCAGAGTTTCGTCGACCGGATGGGCAAGCAGGTGCTTTCCGCCCCGACCATGAAAGGCTTCGACCTGACCGCCTGGATCATGCCTTTCTTCATGCTGTGCCTGGGGGTGGTCGTTGTAACCTGGATCGTAATCCGCATGGCGCGGCGGCGCCCGGAACCCGAACAGGTCAGCGCCGCGGCCCTGGACCCCAGGATCGAAAAAGAGCTTAGAGATTTCGAACAGGAGAACTGATGCTCATCGTCGCGTGCACGGCAGTGGTGGCCCTGGCGGGCGTCTACGTGCTCGCCCCTTTGTTCCAGGAGCCGAAGGGCAATCTGGAGGTGGAGCTTCTGGCGGAAACCGAGCTGGATCGGCTCCTGAACCGCAAGGCCGTCGTATACGGCAATCTCAAGGACCTTGAATTCGAGTACAAAATGGGCAGGCTCGGGCGACGCGGATTTCCGCCGCCTCGAGTCCGGGTACAAGCTGGAAGCGGCGGCGATCCTGCAAAAGCTCGACCAACTCGGCGTCGACAAGGACCTCGACGAAGCCATCGAAACACAGGTGGCGACGCGCAAGGGCGGTCTTCGCTCCTCCGGCGCCGGCCGCCCAGGGGCGACCGTGAAGTGTCCGGCTTGCGGGTCGGAAGTGATTTCAGGCAAGAAATTCTGCGGCGATTGCGGCCGGCAAATCTGATCCCAGGGCAATCATCCCGATGAACATGATAATGCGTCAAGCACTACCCGGGCTCGGGTCTGCACCCCGGACATCCCTGCTGGCGGCCGCGGCCCTCTTCATGCTTGCCGCGTGCCCCGCTGCGCCGCTCAGGGCACAGCAAGGGCGCGGCATGATCGAAGGCAGGCTCGTCAACGGAACCAGCGCCGCCAAAATTTCCGCCGGCGTGGATATCGACGTCGTCGGCCTCGGTGGCGGCATGAGCGTGCTGAAGTCGTCCACGACCGACGCCGCAGGGCGATTCCGTGTCGACGGCCTCCCCACCGATTCCCCCCTGATGGTCCGGGCCAACTACAAGTCGGTCAACTACCACGGAAGGGTCAATTTCGACGCGGCGGGCAAGGCCCGGGTCGACGTCGAGGTGTTCGAGCCTACGACATCGCTGAAAGGGATAACGCTCCAGGGGCTGCAGATGGCCTTTCAGCTGACCGGAGACCAGCTGCGCTGCCTGGAGTCGTACGCCTTCAACAACGAGACGAAACCGCCGCAGACCTACATGAATATGGACGGGAACTTCCGGTTCGCGAAGGCTCCCGGTATTCTCGAACCGCCGCAGGCTGGACGTAACGTCCCCGGGCTCGAGCATGCCGCTGACGCAGTCGCCGCTCGAAAGCCCGGACGGCCAGAGCTACTACAGCCTGTACCCGATCCGTCCCGGAGTGACCACGTTCGAGGTCGAGCAGGTCCTGCCGTACAAAGATAAAACCTACACCCTGCGAAAGAAGTTCTACAATGACGTCGACTCGTTCCAGTTCGGCGTTATTCCGCAGGACATGACGGTTTCAGGCGCAGGGCCTCGTCAAGGTGCAGACCGATGCCCAGCGCAATTTCGCCGTCTACTCCGGCGGACCCGTTAAGGCGGGCACCGAGCTGGCCTGGACCTTCTCGGGCGGAACTCCCGGTGCCCCCGCGGCCGGAAACGGAAGCGGCGTCCGGGCAGCCGCGCATACAGCCGATGGGGAACAGAGTCTCGCAGAACGCCCTCGTCGTCGGGCCTCTTATCCTGCTCGGCTTCGTCGTCGTGCTCTGGTATGCCTTCAACCGGATCCCGCAGAGCGCCCCGGGTGCCCAGGATCCACGTTTGAAGGAGTTGCGGGCCCGGAGGGATCAGCTCCTGGATCACCTCGCCGGCCTGGACAAGCGGTTCGAAGCGGAAACACTGGACCGCCGCGAGTACACACGGCAGCGGGAGATGGGCAAGCGCCAGCTGCGCCGCATTGCGATGCTTCTCGGCAGGAAGTAGCACGCCGATTCCAGTACACCACACCGATGATTGAAGTGCAGGGGCTGGCCAAGTACTTCGGGAGAGTTCACGGCACTGCGCGACCTGCGCCTCCGCGTGGGCCGGGGCGAGTTTATCGCCCTGTTCGGCCGCAACGGCGCGGGCAAGACGACTTTTCTCCGCATCCTGGCGGGGCTCTCGCGCCCTTCATCCGGTTCGGTCGCGATCGACGCGCCGGCCCCCGGCCCGCCCGCCGGGCGCGCGGCATGATCGGCTACCTCTCGCACAACACCGCGCTCTACGGCGATCTGACCGCCCTGGAGAACCTGCGCTTCTACGCGCGGCTGCTGGACCTCCCGGCCGCCGACGGCGACCTCGAGCGGGAGATCGCGCGTGTCGGGCTCGCGGGCCGGGAGCGGGAGCCCGGTGCGGAACTACTCGCGCGGCATGCAGCAGCGGCTCGCGATCGCGCGGGCGTTCCTGCACGACCCCGACATCCTGCTGCTCGACGAGCCGTTCACCGGGCTGGATCAGGACGGGTCGGATTTCCTGAAACAGTACCTCGCCGACGCGCACGCGCGCGGGAAGACGTGCCTGATGGCCATCCACGACGCCCCGCTCGGGTACGAGCTCGCCGACCGGATCGTCGTCATCGACCGCGGCGTCGTGGCGCTCGATTTCCCCAAGTCCTCGCTGAGCCTCGGAGGATTTCAGGGAACGATACCGGGCTCTCTCGGAAGAGCGATGACGATGGCCGGCCAAGATCTGGGCGATTTTCCGCAAGGACCTGCTGATCGAACTCCGGACCAAGGACTCCCTGAACGCCATGCTCTTCTTCGGCATCGTCGTCCTGGTCGTGTTCAATTTCGCGCTCGAGTCGGTGCGGGATTCGATCCGGATGGCCGTGCCCGGCGTGCTCTGGGTCGCGTTCGCCTTCTCCGGCACCCTCGGGCTCAACCGCATGTTCGCGGCCGAAAAGGAAAACAGCTGCCTGCAGGGACTGCTGATGGTCGCCGATGGACCGCGGCATCCTGTTCCTCGGCAAGATGATGGCTGCGACCGTGTTCATGCTCATTTCCGAAGCCGTCATTTTCGTCTTCGCCCTCGTCTTCTTCAATCTCACGGTCTGGCGGGAGATCCCGTACCTGGTTCTGGTATTCTTGATCGGTACACTCGGTTTCACGGCGGTGGGCACCCTGCTCGCGGCGGTGTCGGCCAACACCCGGATGCGCGAAGTCCTGCTCCCGCTGATCCTGTTCCCGGTGGTCCTGCCCATCCTGATCAATGCGGTGGAGGCCACGAGCATCATCCTGAACACGGCCGACTACAGGGCGCTGAAGCTGCCCCTGACGATCATGTCGGTGTTTACGATCGTGTTTGCGACCCTCGCCTATCTGCTGTTTGAATTCGTGCTGGAGGATTGACGATGATCCGCAAAGAGCAATCCCGGTTGGACACGGTGCTCGGGGTGCTGCTCCTGGTCGGCATGGTCCTGGCGCTCTATATGGCGTTCCTGCAGGCGCCGCGGGAGCGCACCATGGGCGACCTGCAGAGGATCTTTTATTTCCACGTGCCGGCCGGGATGGTCGGGCCTCATCGCCTTCGCGGTGAACTTTGTCGCCTCCCTGATGTACGTGGTCAAGAAGGACCGCTGGTGGGACAGCGTCGCGCTTTCCGCGGCCGAGATCGGCGTGATGTTCCTGACCATCGTGCTGGTCACCGGCCCGATCTGGGCCAAGCCGGTCTGGTTCGTCTGGTGGACCTGGTCGCCGCGGCTGACGTCGTCGCTCGTCCTCTGGATGCTGTACGTCGCCTACCTGCTCGTCCGCAACTACGTCCCCGATCCGGAGCGGAGGGCGATGATGTCGGCCGTCTTCGGCATCGTGGCGTTCGTCGACGCGCCGATCGTGTGGTTCTCGATCCGGTGGTGGCGCGACATCCACCCGTCCCCGATGGTGGAGACGGGCGGGCTGTCCCCCGCGATGAGACCGGCGCTGTGGACCTGCCTGGTCGTCTTCATGATCCTGTTCGTGTACCTGCTGCGGCGCCGCTTCTTCCTCGAACAGGCCCGTCTCGACGTCGATATGCTGGAGCGTCGGGCAGACCTCGGTCGGTGATGCCCGTCGGGGGGATTGCAGGGAGACGCTGAAGACCAGGAAACAGGTCCTGGACGAGACGCAACATGGCTGCAGGAGAACGTGTCCTATGAACACGATGAACTACCTTTTCGCGGCCTACACCGTCATCTGGATCATCCTGGCGATCTACCTGTACTCGATCCATGCGCGCGAAAAACGGCTGCGCCAGGAGGTCGAGCGCCTCAAGCAGCTGATCGAGAAGCGCTAGCCGAGGCAGAAGCCGGAAGCGGGAAGCCACGTGACAGCAGAAGCCCCATGACTCGCTTTTCCGGGACCCCGAAGCGACGTTCGGATCGAGCCTCCACACTCCACACCTGCTAGAATAGATGCATGAAGGTGCGTCGCTCGGCCGCGTTTCCAAAGTCGTCGATGTTCGCCGCCGGGGGCGTTGGCCGTGGCCTCCGCGCTGGCCGAGCACACTCATGGCGTGGCTGCTGGTGCGCCCGGGCAGGCGCCGTGACTACGACTGCATCCCGGCGATCCGCTACGGCAAGCTCGAGCCGCTGTCGCTGAAATCGTCCGACGGGCTGTCGCTGCACGCCTGGGTGCTGCTGTCCCGCACGGCGCCGCCCGACCGGTGGGTGCTGGTGCTGCACGGGTACAGGTCGGACCGGTCGATCCTTTACGTCCGGGCCCGGTTCTTCGCGCGCCGCGGCTTCAACGTCCTGCTGCTGCATTTCCGCGGGCACGGCAGCAGCGACCCGTCGCGGATCTCCTACGGCTATCACGAGCGCAAGGACGTGATGGCCGCATTCGAGTTCATCCGCTCGCTCAACCCGGGCGCGCCCGTCCACATCGGCATCGACGGGATCTCGATGGGCGCGGCGGCGGCGGCGTACGCGGTCGGCCGCGGCGAGCGTGCGTCCCGAACTGGATGATCCTCGAATCCTGCTACGACAACATCCGGCACGCGCTCGCGAACCGTCTCTCGCTGCGGCTGCCTCACTCGCCTGACGCCGTGGCTGGCGTGGCCCGTCGAGCAGATCGTGGAGCAGATGGTGCAGCTGCGGGCCGAAGAACTCGACCCGGGGAAGGCCATGGAAAGCTGCCGCTGTCCCGTGCTGCTGCTGGCCGGCGACTCGGAGCGCGTCCTGAAGCTCGTCGAGATCGAATACCTCTACGGCTGCATCCCCGAGCCGAAGCGCATGGTGCTCTTCCCCGGGGCCGGACACGAGGACCTGTTCTCGCACGATCCCCGGCGGTACGCGCGGGCCGTGGAGGAGTTCCTGGCCGAGTTTGCGCCGGCTGAACCTGCAGCCCGCGGCGCTCGCCGGGTAGAAGCCGAAGCAGCCGCATTCGGGCTCGAAAAGATTGCCTCTCCGGGTGGCTGTATCCCATTTGTAATCGAGTTTTCCTGATTGCAGGGAGCCGACGATGATGGAAGCAAATTGGGCGGAGATCTACAGCGCGCGACGCAACCAGGTGCGGGAAGCGTTGGGGGGCGGCGTCATCCTGTGGCTCGGGCACATGCTCCAGCCGCGCAACTACACGGACAACACCTTCCCGTTCCGGCAGAATTCGAACTTCCTCTATTACACCGGGCTGCGGGAGCCCGACCTGGCCGTGCTGTCCTACCCGGAGCCGGATTACGACGTGCTTGTTCGCCCGGCCGACCACCATGGACGACGTCGTCTGGAGCGGCGCGGGCCACGCCCGGCTGGACATGGCGCGTCACGCCGGCATCGAGACGGTCGAGGACCTGGGGCGACTCGGCGTCTATCTCACGAAGGCCAGGAGCCAGGGGATGCAGATCCACTACCTGCCGCAGTACCAGGCTTCGTCGCATCTTCCGCATGGCCGAGCTCCTGGTCATCGAGCCGAGCGAGGTGAACGCGGGGATCTCGGCGAAACTGCGCGACGCCGTGGCGCTCCAGCGCTCCGTCAAGTCCGACAGCGAAATCGCGGAAATCGAGGATGCGCTCGAGATCACCGACCGGATGCACCGTGCCGCCATGGCAGCCGCGAAACCCGGCAAGACCGAGGCGGACATCGCGGGCCTCATCCAGGGCATCGCGCTCTCGTCCGACCGCTGCGCAGGCCTACAACCCCATCGTCACCGTGCACGGCGAAGTCCTGCACAACCACTCGTATCGCAACGTCCTGCAGCGAGGGCCAACTGCTCCTGAACGACTCCGGGGCGGAGTCGCCCCATCTCTACGCGTCCGACATCACCCGGACGTTCCCCGTCAGCGGCAAGTTCACCCCGGTCCAGCAGGACGTCTACGAGACCGTGCTGCGCGGCCAGCTTGCCGGCATCGAGATGATCAAAGCCGGGCGTGACATACAAAGACGTGCACGTACACGCGTCCAGGGTCCTCGCCGAGGGGCTGTGCGATGTAGGGCTCATGAAGGGCAACCCGGCCGACGCCGTGGAGGCGGGAGCCCACGCCCTGTTTTTCCCCCACGGCCTGGGTCACATGCTCGGCCTCGACGTGCACGACATGGAGGACTTGGGCGACGTCGTCGGCTACCCACCCGGGCAGCCCCGGAGCTCGCAGTTCGGCCTGAATTTCCTCAGGCTCAGCCGAGCCCTCCTGGAGGGCTTCGTCCTGACCGTCGAGCCCGGCATCTACTTCATCCCGGCGCTGATCGACCGCTGGCAGCAGGAGAAGCTGCACAGGGAGTTCATCAACTACGACAAGCTGGAGTCGTTTCGGGGCTTTGGCGGGATCCGGATCGAAGACAACGTCGTGGTCACCGCCGAGGGAGCCCGCGTTCTCGGCCCCGGCATCCCCAAAACGGTGCAGCGAAGTGGAAAACGCAATGGAGTAGCCGGCAGTGAGCGGCGGCCTCGGCCCCGCCCACGAAGTAGCTACGCCGACGTGGTATCGGACTCGACCGGCTGCAAGATCGTCGCGCTGCTTCGAACCCCGCGGCATCACCGTGTCATTCGGATTCGGATCCCCACGGCGTCGCGGACCTGGCGCAGCAGCGGCAGGGCGACCTCCCGCGCCTGCTCCGCCCCCCGGCGCAGGACATCTGCTCGACATACTCCGGCCGGCTGTCGAGTTCCCTGCGCTTGCGCCGCGCCTCGCTGAACAGCGCGATGAAGTTGTCGAAGATCGCCTGCTTGACCTCGCGGTAGCCGAGCCCTCCCCGGCGGAACCGTCTCCGCCCATTCGGCCGTCGTCTCCGGGCTGCAGAACAGCTTCAGGATCGCGAACAGGTTGCTCTTGTCCGGGATCCTTGGGGTCCGCCACCTTCGCCGAATCGGTTTCGATCGAAAACACCTGGCGCCGCACCTCGTCGTCGGCGGCAAACAGCTCGATCGTATTGTTGTAGGACTTCGACATCTTCCGGCCGTCGCGCCCGGGCACGACCGCCACGCTGTCGGGTATGTAAGGCTCCGGCAGCGTCAGACACCTCGCCGTAGGTGTTGTTGAAGTACTGCGCGATGTCGCGTGTGACCTCGATGTGCTGCTTCTGGTCCTGTCCGACCGGCACCCGGTTGGACCGCACGATCAGGATGTCCGCCGCCTGCAGCACCGGATAGGCAAACAGGCCGTGTTCCGCCGGTAAGCCCCTGTGCCACCTTGTCCTTGTAGGCGTGGCAGCGCTCCAGCAGCCCCATCGGGGTCACCGTCGAGAGGATCCACTGCAGCTCGCACACCTCCGGCAGGTCGCTCTGCCGGTAGATCGGAGCACTTTTCCGGGTCGAGTCCAAGGGCCAGGTAGGTGGCCGCCGTGTTGCGGGTCAGCTCGAGCAGCTTGTCCCGGTCCCGGATCGATGTCAGAGCGTGATAGTTCGCCAGAAAAAAGTAACAGCGCTGTCCGCTGGCGATGAACTCGAGGTATTGCTGGACAGCCCCGAAGTAGTTCCCGAGGTGCAGGTTGCCGGAGGGCTGAATGCCGGAAAGTATGACCGACTGAGTGCTGGCGTCCATGTGTCCGATGAGTCTCCGTTTCGCGGTACGGCAAGGCCCCTGCAGTCGGAAGGGCCCCCGAACCCGTGATGTTAATGGCGCTGCCGCGCGCAGACCTGCGCGCGTGATGCGCGCGCCGCGGCGTTGGAACTATAGGCCGATTGCACCCTCAATTGCAACAACCCGGGCGAGGTTCCCAACGATCGCTCCCGACCAGGGCCACGGCCGCCGCGACGATCGTCGAGTCGTCATAAGTATAACATTACACTTGAATTAGGATCGCCATATTCTGTTGACAATTCGATTCCGGATTGCTATCCTGCATCTGCATTTCGGACTGAATCAGTACTGTATAAGGAGCGCGCGGTACCGGTCATGCTCAGGGTAACGAAGTTGGCGGACTACGGCATTGTCATGCTGACCCACATCGCTGAACCACGCCGGGGTGACGCACGACGCACGCGACATCTCCAAAGAGGTGCGCTTGCCGCTCCCCGTCGCCAGCAAAGTCCTCAAGATGCTGGCGCGCGAAGGGCTGCTGGTCTCGCAGCGCGGCACCAAGGGGGGCTACGGACTGGCGCGGCCGCCGCAGGACATCACGGTTGCCGCAGATCATCCGGGCGCTCGAAGGTCCGATCGCGGTCACGGAGTGTACGGACACGTTGAACGGCGACTGCGGCCTGGAGACCGGCTGCCCGGTCCGCACGAACTGGCACCTGCATCAACCGGGCGATTTTCGAGGCGCTCGAAAAGATCACGCTGGCGGAAATGGCCCAACCGCTGTATCAACCGCTCGTCAATCTCAGCAGTCCGGAAATCCGGCCCGCGCAGGTTTCCTGAGCTGGGAGCGGTCAAGGCGCCGAGCAGTTCCGAAGCCCTGCGTCGGAAAGGTTTTATGGGTACCAACATCCAGGAACTTGCCAACCGGGAGTACAAGTACGGCTTTGTCACCGAGATCGAGACCGATACCGTCCCGTGCGGTCTGAACGAGGACGTGATCCGGCTGATCTCGGCCAAGAAGAACGAGCCGGAGTTCATGCTGGAATGGCGCCTGAAAGCCTTACCGGCACTGGCTGACGATGGAGGAGCCGAAATGGGCGAACGTGCACTATCCGCCGATCGATTACCAGGACATCAGCTACTACTCCGCCCCGAAGATCAAAGTCGAAACCGAAGAGCCTGGACGAGGTCGATCCGGAGCTGCTGGCCACCTACGAAAAGCTGGGCATCCCGCTGCGCGAGCGGGAACTGCTGGCCGGGGTCGCGGTCGACGCGGTGTTCGACAGCGTCTCGGTGGCCACGACCTTCAAGGAGAAGCTCGCCGAACTCGGGATCATCTTCTGCGCGTTTTCCGAGGCCGTCGAAAAGCACCCGGACCTGGTCCGGAAGTACCTCGGATCGGTGGTGCCCGTACACCGACAACTTCTTCGCGGCCCTGAACTCCGCCGTCTTTTCCGACGGCTCGTTCTGCTACATCCCCAAGGGTGTCCGCTGCCCGATGGAGCTGTCGACCTACTTCCGCATCAACGCGGCGCAGACCGGGCAGTTCGAGCGCACGCTGATCGTTGCGGATGAAGGGAGCCACGTGAGCTACCTCGAAGGCTGCACGGCCCCGATGCGCGACGAAAACCAGCTGCACGCGGCCGTCGTCGAGCTGATCGCGCTGGACAACGCGCGGATCAAGTACTCGACGGTCCAGAACTGGTATCCCGGCGACAAGGAAGGCAAAGGCGGCATCTACAACTTCGTGACCAAGCGCGGGAAGTGCCTGGGGGTCAACTCGAAGATATCCTGGACCCAGGTGGAGACCGGCTCGGCGATCACCTGGAAGTACCCGAGCTGCATCCTGCAGGGGGACAACTCGATCGGCGAATTCTACTCGGTGGCCCTGACCAACAATTACCAGCAGGCCGACACCGGGACCAAGATGATCCACATCGGCAAGAACACCCGAAGCACGATCGTGTCGAAGGGCATCTCCGCCGGCCACGGGCAGAACACCTACCGCGGGATGGTCAAGATCCTGAAGGGCGCACAGAACGCCCGGAACTACTCGCGCTGCGATTCGCTGCTGCTGGGCGACAAATGCGGCGCGCACACTTTTCCCTATATCGAGGTGAAGAACTCGACCGCCCAGATGGAGCACGAGGCCTCCACTTCGAAAATCGGCGAAGACCAGATCTTCTACTGCCAGCAGCGCGGGATCTCGGCCGAAGCCGCCGTTTCGATGATCGTCAACGGCTTCTGCAAGGAGGTCTTCCGCGAGCTGCCGATGGAGTTTGCCGTCGAAGCCCAGAAGCTGCTGGGTGTGAGCCTCGAGGGAAGCGTGGGCTGATCCGCACGTTACAGATCGTTGGCACGACCGGAGAGCACAATGCTGGAAATCAGGAACCTGCACGCGAGAGTGGAAGGGAACGAGATTCTGCACGGGATCGACCTGAAGGTCGATGCCGGCGAAGTCCACGCGATCATGGGCCCGAACGGGTCGGGCAAGAGCACGCTGGCCAAAGTGCTGGCCGGCCGCGAAGGGTACGAGGTGAGCCGGGGAGAGGTCCTCTACGAGGGGCAGGACCTGCTGGCGATGCTGCCGGAGGACCGCGCGCGCGAGGGGATCTTCCTCGGCTTTCAATACCCGGTCGAGATCCCGGGCGTCAGCAACATGTATTTCCTCAAGACGGCGCTGAACGAGATCCGGAAGTACCGCGGCCTGGAGGAGCTCGATGCGATGGATTTCCTGGCCCTGGCCAAGAACAAGATGAAGCTCGTCGACATGGACGAGGGGCTCATGAACCGCGCGGTGAACGAAGGTTTCTCCGGCGGCGAGAAGAAACGCAACGAGATCTTCCAGATGGCGATCCTCGAGCCGAAGCTCGCCATCCTGGACGAGACCGATTCCGGCCTGGACATCGACGCGCTGAAGACCGTCGCCGGGGGCGTCAACGCCCTGCGCCGCGCAGACCGGGCAATGATCCTGGTGACGCACTACCAGCGGCTGCTCAACTACATCGTCCCCGACCGGGTGCACGTCCTGCTCGACGGCCGCATCGTGAAGTCCGGCGGCAAAGAGCTGGCGCTGGAGCTGGAGGAGCGGGGCTACGGCTGGCTCGAAGCGGAACAGAAGCAGGCACTGACCTCTTGAAGGGGCATCGTCGATGGCGGAAGGCATGGGACTGAAGGACGCTTACGAGTCCGACTTCGGCGCGTTTGAGAAGACGCCCGCCGGGAAACGGAGCTGGGTTCACGGGATTCGCACGGCCGCGATGGCCCGTTTTGCCGGGCTCGGCTTCCCGACGACGCGCAACGAGCAGTGGCGCTACACGAATGTCGCGCCGATTGCCCGGACACATTTTCGACCGGCGACCTACCGGCCCGACGGGCTCACCGCCGCGGATCTGGCGAGCTTCACGTTCGGCGAAGTCGGCTGCCAGCTGGTGTTCATCAACGGCGGCTATGTCGACGCGCTTTCGACCGTGCCCCAGCTGCCCCGCGGCATGCGGGTGCGCAGCCTGCAGTCCGCCTTCAAGACCGACCGCGACCGGATCGAGCCCCACCTGGCGCGCTGCGCGGTCGCGGAGGCGAATCCGTTCCTGGCGTTCAACACCGCCTTCATGAAGGACGGCGCCTACGTTCACGTCCCCGCGGGCCTTTCCTTCAACAACGTCATCCACCTGCTGTATCTTTCGACGGGCGGGCACGAAACCGTCTCGCATCCCCGAACCCTGATCGTGGCGGGAGAGGGAAGCCGGGTCGGCGTGGTGGAGACCCATGGGGGGCTGTCCGACGGCGCCTACTTTACCAATGCCGTGACCGAAATCGTCGCCGGCAGCGGCTCGGCCGTCGAGCACTGCAAGATTCAGCGCGAGAGCGAGACCGCCTACCACATCGGATCGCTCCACGTCTTGCAGGACCGGGACAGCACTTTCAACTCGAATGCGATTTCGCTCGGGGGCGCGCTCGTGCGCCACGACATCGAAGTCAACCTCGGCGCCCCGGGGGGCGACTGCACCCTGAATGGCCTGTACGTCACCCGCGGCCGGCAGCACGTCGACAATCACACCCGGATCGTGCATGCCCGGCCGCACTGCACCAGCCGCGAGTTGTACAAGGGCATTCTCGACGACTCGTCGACCGGCGTGTTCAATGGCAGTATCGTCGTCCGGAAAGACGCGCAGAAAACCAACGCCCGGCAGACAAACAGAAACCTGCTGCTGTCCGAGGACGCGCTGGTAAATACCCAGCCGCAGCTGGAAATTTTCGCGGACGACGTCAAGTGCACGCACGGCGCGACCATCGGCCGGCTCAACCAGGAGGAGCTGTTCTACCTGCGGTCGCGCGGCATGGGTGAGGAGTCCGCCCGGACGCTCCTGACCTACGCCTTCGCGAGCGAGATCGTCGGGGCCCTGAGGGTCAAGCCCATCCAGTGCCAGATAGACCTGGTCCTGCTCAACCGGCTTTCGCGTCAGGGCCGTTTCGTCGATCTGGAGTCGCCGGCGGCGTCGGACTTCGCAGGGAGGGTGGAACGATGAAGATGGCAACGCCACAACAGGCCGGCATGACCCTGGACGCGCTCAGGCTTCGGGACGACTTCCCGATTCTCTCACGGCGGGTATACGGCAAGCCGCTGGTGTATCTCGACAATGCCGCGACCAGCCAGAAACCCCAATCGGTCATCGATGCCGTCGTCGGCTTCTACACGACAGAGTGCTCCAACATCCATCGCGGCGTGCACCGGCTCAGCGAGGAGGCGACGCGGCACTATGAAGCCGTGCGCGGGCGGCTGCGCCGCTTTATCGGCGCCGCGGAGGACCGTGAGATCATCTTCGTGCGCGGCGCCACGGAAGGAATCAACCTGGTCGCGCAGACCTATGGGCGCAAACACGTCGGCGCTGGCGACGAAGTGATCATTACCGGCCTCGAACACCACTCCAACATCGTGCCCTGGCAGATGCTCTGCGAAGAAAAGGGGGCGACCCTGCGGGTGATCCCCATCGACATGCGGGGGGAAGTCAGGATGGAGGAGTACGCGCGGATGCTGGGGCCGCGCACCCGGATGGTGGCGGCGACCCAGGTGTCGAACGCCCTCGGAACGATTACCCCCATCCGCGAAATCATCCAGCGCGCACACGCCCTCGGCGTCCCCGTGCTCGTCGACGGGGCGCAGGCCGTGCAACACCTCAAGGTCGACGTCCGTGCGCTCGATTGTGACTTCTATGTTTTCTCAGGCCACAAGATGTACGGGCCGACAGGCGTCGGCGTGCTTTACGGGAAGGCGGCACTGCTCGAGGCGATGCCCCCGTACCAGGGGGGCGGCGACATGATCAGCTCCGTGACATTCGCGAAGACCACCTACAACCGGGTGCCTTACAAGTTCGAGGCGGGGACACCGAATATCGCGGGTGTCATAGGTCTGGGCGCCGCGGTCGACTACCTCGAGGCCATCGGCCTCGACCGGATCGCCGCGTATGAAGGCGAGCTCCTCGACTACGCCGGGGTGGAGTTGTCCCGCCTGCCGGGCGTGCGCATCATCGGCACCGCGGAAAACAAGGCCAGCGTGCTCTCGTTCGTGATCGAGGGGATTCACCCGCACGACATCGGGACGATTCTCGACCAGGAAGGGATCGCCATCCGGACGGGGCACCACTGCGCGCAGCCGGTGATGGACTTCTTCAAGATCCCCGCGACCGCCCGCGCCTCGCTGGCCTTCTACAATACCCGGGCAGACATCGACGCCCTCGTTGCGGGGATGCGGAAGGTAACCGAGGTGTTCAGCTAATGGCCGACCTGAGAGAGCTCTACCAGCAGGTGATCCTCGACCACCACAAGAAGCCGCGCAACTTCCACAAGCTGGAGAACGGCAACCGTAAGGCCGAGGGTTTCAACCCGCTGTGCGGCGACCGCATCACCCTCTACCTGAAGCTCGAGGACGGTGTCGTGCGCGACATCGGTTTCGAGGGCGACGGGCTGTGCAATTTCCACCGCGTCGGCCTCGATGATGACCGAGAGCCTCAAGGGGAAGACCGAGGCGCAAATCGAGGAGCTCTTCAACCGGTTCCACGACCTCGTCACCGGCAAGTCCGACCCGGGGCCGGATTCGCTCGGCAAGCTTGCGGTCTTTTCCGGCGTGCGCGACTACCCGGTGCGGGTCAAGTGCGCCACGCTGGCCTGGCACACCTTGCGGGCCGCCCTGCGGCAGGCAAAAGAAACGGTCGCGACGGAATAGCGGCGCGGCGGCGGCCACAACCAACAACGGAGGCGGGCCCGAACCGCCTCAGGGAACCTACTGCTATGGACGCCCAGAATCCCGGCAGCCTCGAAGAACAGGTCGTCGACGTGCTGCGGACCATCTACGACCCGGAGATCCCGGTCAACATCTATGAGCTGGGCCTCGTCTACGGCGTCGACCAGACCCCGCAGGGAGATGTCGTCGTACGGATGACCCTCACATCGCCCGGGTGCCCGGTCGCGGCGTCGCTTCCCGCGGAGGTCGAGAACAAGGTGCTCGCCCTCCCCGGCGTGGCCTCCGCCCGCGTCGAGCTCATCTGGGACCCGCCCTGGGACCCGAGCCTCATGTCCGACGCCGCCAAGCTTCAGCTCGGCATGTTCTAGGCGCATGGAGTGCGGCGGCCTGGCGCCGTCCACAAGCGGTGTGACGCCGCACTTCAAAGAAATACGGCTCCCGGACGCCCCCGTTTTTGTATAGTATCGCGGGTGAAGACCGTACGGTCAGCTAGGAGCCCTATGAGAAACCTCCGCGTCCGCACCATCGCGATTATCCTGCCCGTCATCCTGGCCCTTGGCCTCAAGCCCGCCACAACCGCCCAACCGCAGGGGAATGCCGCCATGCAAGTCCACTTCATGACCCTGGACCCCGGGCACTTCCACGCCGGGCTCGTCCAGAAGGAGATGTACCCGAACGTCGCGCGCCGTGTCGACGTCTACGCGCCGCTCGGCCCCGATCTGCTCGAGCACCTTAACCGCATCGTCGGGTTTAACACCCGGAAGGAGAATCCCACCGCATGGAACCTCGAGGTGCACACGAGTCCGGACTTCATGGCCCGCATGCTCAAGGAAAGACCCGGCAACGTGGTCGTGATCTCCGGCCGTAACCGCGGCAAGATCGACCGGATCAAGGCTTCCGTCGAAGGCGGTCTGAACGTGCTTGCGGACAAACCCTGGATTATCGACCCGGCTGACTTCCCGAAGCTCGATGCCACGCTGGCCGCGGCGCAACAGAAAAAACTGGTCGCCTATGACATCATGACCGAGCGTTACGAGGTCACGACCATGCTGCAGCGCGCACTCGTCAACGACAGGGATGTCTACGGCACTCAGCAGCCCGGGACCGTGCAGGACCCCGCCGTTTTTATGGAGAGCGTGCACTACCTGCTGAAGATGGTCGCGGGCTTGCCCAACCGGAGGCCCGCGTGGTTTTTCGATGTGCAGCAGCAGGGCGAGGGACTCCCGGACGTGGGCACCCACCTCGTCGACCTCGTCCAGTGGATCCTGTTTCCCGATAAGGCGCTGGACTACCGCAAAGACATCGCCGTCCAGGCCGCCAGGCGCTGGCCCACGGTTCTCACCAAGGCGGAATTTCAGAGGGTGACGGGCGAACCCGATTTCCCGGAGTTCCTGCGCCCGCAGCTGAAAGACAGCGGCCTGCAGTACTACTGCAACACCCTGGTGTCCTATGCGCTGCGCGGAGTGCACGTGAAGCTGAACGTGCTGTGGAACTATGAGTCTGCGCCGGGGTCCGGGGACACGCACTTCGCCTGGTTCAAGGGCTCCAGGTCGAGGATCGAGATCCGCCAGGGGAAAGAGGAGAAGTACCGCCCCGAACTGTTCGTGATTCCCAACGAGGCTTCGGACAAAGCTGCGGTGCTCGAGGCCGCGCGCAAGAGAATCGAGGCGCTGCAAGGCGAGTTCGCCGGTGTCGCGGTGAAAGACGCCGGGAGGGAGCTGCACCTCGAGATCCCGGACAAATACCGCGTCGGACATGAAGCCCACTTTGCGCAGGTTACGGCCAAGTACCTGGGCTACCTGGAAAATCCCGCTTCGGTCCCGGCGTGGGAACGGCCGAACATGCTGGCCAAGTACTACGTCACCACCCAGGGGCTGAAGCTCAGCCGCACGGCCGAATAAAGGAGGCAATGATGAATGTCACACGTCGAGAAATGGTGAAAGCGCTCGGTTGTCTTGCGGGCGCACCGGCCGTCATCAAGGCGTCGCCCCAGCCGGCGCGCTTCCCGATCGCATTCTCTACTCTGGGGTGCCCGAAGTGGGAATGGAAGACGATCCTCGAGCACGCCGCGGAATGGGGCTACGCGGCCATCGAGCTGCGTGGAATCAAAGGCGAGATGGACTTGACCAAGGTGCCCCAATTCAGCGCGGGGCAGCTCAAGGCTTCTCTGCAGGACCTGGCCGCCCTCGGGCTGCGTGTCTCGGACCTCGGCGCGTCGGCCCGCATGCACGAGTCCGAGGCGTCCGTGCGCGCGGCCCAGCTCGACGAAGGCAAGCGCTTCATCGACCTGGCCCACAAGCTCAAGGCGCCCTATGTGCGCGTTTTTGGCGACAAGCTGCCGCCGACGGAGCCGAAGCAGGCCGTGATGGACCGGGTCGTTGCCGGCCTGAGCGACCTCGGGCGCCATGCCAAGGGGGCCGGTGTGCAGGTCATCATCGAATCCCACGGCGACTTCACCGATGCGCGCACCCTGGAGCAGATGCTCAAGGCGGTGGCGATGCCCGAGGTCGGGCTGCTGTGGGATGCGCACCACACGTTCGTCGCGGGGCACGAGCAGCCTGCCGACACCTTGAAGATACTCAGACCGTACATCCGGCACACCCACCTGAAGGACTCCACCGGCACGGAGGACAACATCCACTACGTGCTGGTCGGCACCGGGAGAGTCCCGGTGCGCGAGACGGTGAGGCTGCTCGCGACCCAAGGCTACCGGGGCTATTACTGCTACGAGTGGGAGAAGGCGTGGCACCCCGAGATCGAGGAGCCTGAGGTTGCCTTCCCGCACTACGCAAAGATCATGCGGGAGTACCTGACCGAGGCGGGCGTCCGCGCCACATAGCAGGACGCGGGGCCGCGGCGGCTCGACGCCGCCCTGGGGATCCCGCTCAACCGACGAGGCCGGCCGCACGCCGCCCATTGGAGGCCACGTTTTTCCGTATCCTCCGCGATTGGCTTCTGTCTTTGTGCTTTACAGCATAAAGTACTCTGTGATATACCAAGGCCGTGTCGGGGAGGGGAAACGGATGAGAGACCTTGGATGCGTGTGGCTGACGGGAATGTGGCTGTTGTCTGCGGGTTGCCTGGTTCGGGGCGGGGGGGATGACGGGCTGATCGGGGCGGCGCGCAGAGGCGACGTCGCGGCTATCCAGGCGCTGGTCAACCAGGGGGCCGCCATCGACAGGGCGGGGGGCGTCAACTCCTGGACGCCGTTGATGCATGCGCTCCACAAAAACCAGACGGAAGCGGCCATCGCGTTGCTGTCCCTCGGGGCGGACCCGAACAAACGCGCCGGGCGGGGGCAGACCGCCCTGATGATGGCCGCGGGAAACGGGAATGTCGAAGCCGTGCGTGCCCTGCTGGCGTCCGGTGCGGATCCCGCGGCGCTCGGCGAAGATGGGGTGAACGCACTCACGATGGCGGTTTCCGGAGGGGCCATGTCGGACATCGACAGGCCGCTGCTCGGGGACTGCAACACCGAGATTGTGAAGCTGCTGCTGAACCGCGCGCCGAACCTGCGGCTGGCCGGGGGGCGCCGCTACGCCCTGTTCTTCGCCCGGCTCAAAGGCTGCAGCGAAATCCTCGCCTTGATACGCGGCCAGGAAAACCACACAGGGGAGAATCCGCACCGCGCCGCCCAGTGATATAACGAAACAGAGCGCGTGAAAACCCGTCGGGGGGGGGTAACGGGGCTGCTTTGCCGCGACCAGGGCCAGGGGGATCAGGGCGGCGCCCAGGAGCAGGTCGATGATGTAGTGCTGGTTCAGGTAGACGCAGGCAAACCACATGCTGGCGGTGTAGACGGCGGCGAGCACGATCCAGCGCACCGCGACACCGTGCAGCGCCAGCACCAGGGTGAGGAGCAGGGGGTAGGCGGCGTGGACTGACGGTATCGCCGCGAACCGGTTCGGGCTCATGTGGAACAGTCCGGCCAGCACGGAGCCGCTGTCGAAGGCCAGCGGCGTCGAGTGCGCGGCCGAGGGTTGGGTGAAGCCGTTCTCGTACACCCACCACGGCGGCGCCGCCGGGTAGGCGAGGTAGATGGAAAGCGCCAGGACGTGCAGCGCCGTGAATCCCCAGAGGAGCCTTCTGAAGAGCAGTTGCCGCCGCCGCGCCCAGATACCGAGCATCAGCAGCGGCACCGCGAACACCTGCGACAGGTAGACGAGGTTGAGGTACTGCTCGAGGAGCCCGGGCCAGAGCCGGCCCCGGTGCCGCGCCGACCAGTGGGTGAAGTAGTACGGCCAGATCACGCCGTCCGGGGCACGGAAAAGGGACGACTCCCAGGCAAAGGGCTTCTCGACGGCGACCCGCGGGAGCATCTGGGGCGAGTAGACCCGCATGAGGTCGTAGCTCAGCCAGAACCCGATCATGGGCCACCAGTCCCGCACGAAGCGCCGCGGCCCCGGCATCGATGTCAGGCACGCCCAGACGACCGCCGCCAGCCCGAGATGTTGCCAGCCGAGCTTCCCCCACCCATACATAAGGGCGACATAGGCGATGATCGCGGCGGCGCCGGCGAGGTAGGGCGCGGGGGGCAGAACGTGAGTCTGGCTCCGGCGGGGGCTAATGGTCACGGGGGAATTATCGGTCCGCGGAGCGGGGTTCCGCAACGGCTATCCGAGTTCCTATTCGTAGCGCAGGGCTTCGATGGGATCGAGGTGCGCCGCCTTCCGCGCAGGCCAGACTCCGAAGAGCAGCCCGATGGCGACCGAAACGCTGAACCCCGTGATGACGGCCCAGGCCGGGATGGCCGCCGGCAGCGAGGGGACGAGGGCCATGACGATATAGCTTGTGATGACCGCCAGCACGACCCCGAAGACCCCGCCCACCCCCGTCAGGGTCATCGCCTCGAACAGGAACTGGAGCACGATGTCGCGGCGTGTCGCGCCGATGGCCTTGCGCACCCCGATCTCGCGCGTGCGCTCCGTGACCGACACCAGCATGATGTTCATCACCCCGATGCCGCCCACCAGCAGGCCGATCGAGGAGATCGCAATCGCGATCAGGCCGACCTGGGCCGTGATGGCGTCGAACTGCTGGATGAAACGGTCCGCGGTGCTCAGGTCGAAATTGCTCGTCTCGTTCGGTTTCACGCCCCGCCGGCGCCGCAGCAGCCCCTCCGACTCGTCCAGGGCCAGCTTGAGCATGCCCGCCCTGGCCTGGATCATGATGAAGTGCTTGTCCTCCCACGGCATCATCTTGTGGAAGGCCTGGTAGGGTATCAGGACCTGGCTGTCCCGCTCGTTCCCTTCACCCATGAACCCGCCCTTGCTCTTTTCGGTCGTGCCCGACGACGGTGAAGGGATGACCGTTGATGAGCACCTGTTTGCCGATCGGGTCGACGATGGGAAACAGCGCCTGCCGCGCATCCGGGCCGATAACGACCACGTTCATCCGGTGCAGGTCCTCCAGTTCGGTGAAAAAACGCCCCTCGGCGATCCTGATATTGGTCACGCCGGCATAGTTGGCGGGGACGCCGTTAAAATTGAACTGGCGCAGGACGTTGCTCTGGTACTGGATCTTCACCCGCGTCTCCCACGGCATCCCCTCCCACGTCGTGTCCTGCACCGACGGGCATTGCTCTCGCAGGGCCATGGCGTCTTCGACGCTTAGCGGCTTCCGCAGCCACTCCTCACGGGGGCGTCGTCCGAAATTGGGCCCCATCCCGAGGTGGAACGCGAAGATGTTGTTTGTCCCGAACTCCTCCACGAACGTGATGATGTTCTGCCGCATGCCGGTCAGAATCGAGGCGATCACGATGACGGTCAGGACCCCGATGATGATGCCGAGCACCGTGAGAAACGACCGGAACTTGTGGGCCATGATGGTCTGCATGGCCATGGTCAGATTCTCGCGGTGATTGGAAGCAAGCCGCATGTCAGTCCCTGGAAAGCGCCACGATGGGGTCGAGTTTCGCAGCCTTGTGAGCCGGGTAGATGCCGGAGATGATACCGATACCCCCCGACGTCACCAGCGCCAGAACGATGTAGCCGAACGTGATGGTCATCGGGACCGGAGTGGTGTTGCGGATCACGATGCCCAGACCGTAGGCGAGCAGCAGCCCGATAACTCCCCCGAGCGAGGCCAGCAGGGCCGACTCGATCAGGAACTGCATCATGATGTCGCGGCGGCGCGCGCCCACCGCCTTGCGCATTCCGACCTCCGTGGTCCGTTCGGTCACGGTGACCAGCATGATGTTCATGATGACGATGCCTCCGACCACCAACGATATCAAGGTGATCGGGGTAACTACGGCGGCGATGGCGCCCGTGAACTGGTTGACCGATTCCTGTATCGCCTGGCTGGCCAAGATGTCGAAGTCGTCTTCCTGGTTCGGCCGCAGCTTGTGGCGCGACCTCATGATGACCCGCACCTCGTCCTGCGACGGTTCCAGCGCCTCGGCCGAAGGCGCCTTTACCCGGACCTCGATGGAGCGCCGCGCCCCGTACTTTTTCAGGAAGGCCGTGTAGGGGATGTAGACGTTCGTGTCCATCGAGCGGCCGAAAAAGCTGCCGTTACGCTCCTCGATCCCGAGGACGGTGTACACGTCGCCGCCAATCTTGATGTCCTTGCCGATCGGCTCGGCCGCGCCGAAGAGTTCCTCCTGCAGGTCCGCCCCAATGACGGCGTACGGGCGGGCATGCTCCACCTCGAAATTGCTGAGGAAACGGCCCGATGCGATCTTGAGCTGCTGGATTTTGGGCAGGTCGGTGTTGACCCCGACCACGTTCGCATCGTAGAAAGTGCGGTTGCCGACCTTGGCGTCATCCTGGTTGCGGAGCATGGGCGAAACCGCCTCGCAGCCGTCGCAGCGCTCCTGGATCGAGCGCAGGTCGTCTGCGTAAATCCGCTTGTTGCGCTTGTTCAGCTTCTCCCACTCCTCGTAGGTGATGTTCATGCGCGCGACCCGGGCGACGATGAAGGTGTTACTGCCGAACACCGTCACCAACCTGTCTCTGACGTAAGACCCCAAACCCTCGATCGCGGCGCCCACCGTGACGACCGACGCCACCCCGATAATGATGCCCAGGAGCGTCAGGACAGAGCGAAGCTTATGCGTCCAGATGGAGTCCACGGCGATCACCAGGGCTTCCCAGGCCGCCGCATGACTCTTCGGTCTTGAAGGCGCCGCCTCCGCGCGCTCGTCAAGCGCGATGAGGTCGAGTTCTCTTACCGTGGCATTCATTTCCGGGCCTTCTCTGCAAACCGGATAGAGATTGTCCTTTGCACTCAACTTAATACGATTATCCCGGCCGGAAAGTTCTGCAGAGATTCACCAATAATCGATTCGCCCCCGTCGCCGGCAGGCGACCTCTCGCTCCGGTATTCTCGGATGGATCAACGGGAGGCGGCGCGCCCGGCGCTTCTTTTCGCTGGGGGTGTTTTCGCGGTAGCCTCGCCCGCTTTTTTTGCGTCCTCAGATGCTTTGACGCTTTTCGCGCCGGCGCGGCTCAGGTTTTTTGACTTTGCGGCCGACTTGGGCGGGGGGCTTGCGGACTTGGGGGATTTGACGGAGGAGACCCTGGTGCTGCGAATCGGTGTGCTCTTGATCTTGCTCCCGAGCCGGGTCGAGGCGAGTCTTGTGCGGGACCGGCCTGAACTGCTGACTCTGGCTCGTGCGGTCTGCCGCGGCACCGTGAGGTAGGTGCCCGCCCGCACCGACTTGGCGCTGCGCAGGTTGTTGAGCCGCTGCAGCTCCGCCACGGAGACGCGGTACCGGGAAGCGATCCGGGCCAGGGTCTCTCCCGGCCGGACGCGATGCCTGGCGGTTCCATACTCCGGCGGCGGCCTGAGCTTCACCGGAGGCAGGGCGGCGATCTGACTCGAGGCATCCGCTGGAGTTCCGGCCGGGACCTTGAGCGCAAAATCGGGGTAATCGGCGGGGGTCGTGAGCCCTCTCAGCGCCGGGTTCAACTGCTTCAAATGATCGAGGCTCGTGTTGAGGATCTTTGCGGCAGCGCGCAGGTCAATGGATTTGGAAACGGTTACCAGGCCATACTCGAGCGGCTCCTCGAGCGCGACCGGGAACCCGTACTTGGCCGGGTTGCGGGCGAGGATGACGCTGGCCATGATCAGCGGGACATGGTTTTTCGTTTCCTGCGGGAAATTGCGCCGCAGGTCCATCAAATCCCAGAAATCGTTGATCCCGCTCCTGTCGATGAGCTTCTGGACCTTGCCTTCGCCCCAGTTGTAGGCGGCGAGCACAAGGTTCCAGTCCTTGAACATCGCATACAGGTCGTTCAAGTAGCGGGCGGCCGCACGGGTCGATTTCTCCGGGTCGGAGCGCTCGTCGACGTAGGCGTTTACCTTCAGGCCGTACCGGATGGCGGTCCACTTCCCGAACTGCCAGATCCCCTTCGCCTGCGCCCTGGACAGGGCATTGGTTTTAAAAAGGCTCTCAACCTGCGCCAGGTACATCACATCCAGCGGAATCGATTCCTCGCGGAAGATCCGCTGAATCATGTCCCGGTAGCGGCCGGAGCGCATCAGGCCGTCGTTGAACAACTTACGTCCGTTGGTGAGCCAGAAATCCAACGATTTCAGCACTTTGTCGTTCAACGTCACCGGGATGTCGTACCGGGTATTCTTCAGGTCCTCCTCGACGACGTCCTGGAGCGAAGGATCGACCTTGATCGGGATCAGGTCGAGCTCGTCCAGTTCATCGACCACGGCGTTTTCGGCTTTTTCCTCGGTCGATTCCGGGATCGTGATGTAGCGCGACTCGTCTTCCTGGATGCGGCGAATCAAGTCCTGGAAGAACTGGTTCAGGGCGGGGGTGGTATCGATATCCCATTCCCCCAGCAGCAGAAGATCGACCGCGCTGTTGAAGGCCGCCCGGGCCTTGGCGGACTCCCCCAGCCGGATGAGGTTCGACCCTTCCGTATAGCGTTGCTGGGCATTGCGCATGAGCTCGAGCATTGCAAGCGGCACGTCGGGAGTGTCGGGTATGTAAGGAGAGGATCCGGAAGCCCGTGGGTAGGCGGTTCGCTCAGCGGAGCCCGAGGCCACGGCGGCAACGGCCGGGGGATCGGACTGCCCGTAGATAAAGCTACAGCCCAACGCCAGGCAAAGAACTGCGGACGGGAAAACGGGCCAGGACCGCTTCATAGCCGTAGTATGACTAAGCTACTTCACATCAGGGTTTTGTGCAGACGGCGTGACCCGGCCGGTCGTCATCAGGGACTTGGCCTCGGGCATGACCTCAAGGGCCTTCATCACCTGCGTGTCCCCCTGGATGGCTACCTTGAAACCCTCCTGGAGCCCGAAGGACGACGTGAAGACTTCCTGCTTGATGCGCCGCCTGATGTAATCGACGTTGTTCTGAACATCTTCGTCTTTAAAATCGATACGTTTGGATTTTAGGAACTGTTTGAAATCCTCCATGATCGCGTCGGTAATCTCGAAACGGGTCGCCGACTTGGCGTTCCTCGGCGGCGTGTTCACCTCGTCGCTCTTGACCGGAACCTGGATGTTGCTGGCGGCCGGCACCTGCCCGGAGGTAAGCCTCCGGGCATATTCGAAAAAGATATCCTTCGAGGCCAGCAGGGCTTCGAACCGGTTGAGCTCGCGCATCGGGATAACGACATCAGGGGAGATGCCCCCGCCGCCGAGCACTTTGCGCCCGCTGTCTGTGTACTTGGTTTCGCGGTCCTTGCCGGACGCAACGGTATTGCCGCCGTTCATGTAGTAGTACTCGAAGCTCGACCCCGAGTAATCCCGCTGGATGAGGCGGCCGCTGGGAGTGTAGTACTTGGCCGTCGTCAGCGCCATCCCGGTTTCGTTCTCCAGCCTGTAGACCGACTGCACCAGGCCCTTGCCGAAACTAGTCTCCCCCACGATCAAAGCGCAGTCGTGATCCTGCAGCGCCCCCGCGACGATCTCCGACGCGCTGGCGCTGTGCCGGTTGATCAGTACGACGAGAGGGACGCGCACCTTCTCGAGGCTGCGTGCCTTGTAGGGTCGCGCCGAACCCTCCGTCCGCCCCTTGGTCGACACGATCATGTTGCCGCGGGGGACGAAGAAGTCCGCGACCTCGATGGCCTGGTTCAACAGGCCCCCGGGATTGTCGCGCAGGTCCAGAACAAGGCCGGTAAGGCGCGAAGCGTCGAGGTCCTTCAGCTTCTTCCCGAGTTCGTCGGCAGTCGATTCGGAGAAGCGGTCGATCTTGATGTAGCCGACACCCGGCTTCACCTCGAAAGCGTAGGGCACCGTGATCAGCGGGATCTCGTCCCGCTCAACCTTCAGCTGGAGCGGATCCCGGATGCCGGGCCGCTCGACGACGATGTTGACGGTTGTGCCGCGCGGTCCGCGCAGATGGTTGACGACTTCGTCGGAGGTCCAGTCGTCGATCGATTCCCCTTCGATCTTGGTGATGACATCACCCGCGCGCAGTCCCCGGCGTTCGGCCGGCGATCCCAAGGCAGGAGGTTCGACGATCACGACCCGGCCGCGGTCGCGGAAAAGAGGCCGCACCCGGATGCCCAGACCGTAATACTTGCTGTGCTGCTCTTCCGTCAGGCGGGAAAACTCCTTCGGCTCGAAAAAGCTGGAATGCGGGTCCAGGGCGCGGAGCATCCCCTTGATGGCGCTGTAGACGAGCTTGTCCGGCCCAACCTTGTCGACGTGATTGTTCTGGATGATATCGAGAGCTTCGGTGAAGTCGCTCAAGAATTGATTCGGTGTCGACTGCGACGGGGCTGATTCGGGAACGGCAGCGGCGCTGCCGCCCATGAAGCCACCCACCAGGGAGGACATCACGACGACAAGGGCTACCATCAGCGCAAAACGATGTTTCATAAGGAGTTGACTCCATCCGAGATTACATTAAAGCTAAGGGAGTATATCATGGGGCAAAACAGCACACAAGCGACGGCAGTCACAACAATAACAATCCCGGCAACCTGCCTCGAGGCCCTCGAGGCAGGCTTGCTTGACTTCCCCCCCCACCCTATTTTAGACTTTGATTTAATCACAATGGTTCGCACAGGACCAGCGAGGTAGGGTTATGGGTTCCTTGGGAATGCAGGAGATCATAGTTATTTTCGTGTTGGCTCTCATAGTATTCGGTCCTCGAAAGCTCCCCGAACTGGGGAAATCCCTGGGGAAGGGCCTCGCCGAGTTCAAGAAGGCGTCCAACGAGCTGAAGCAGACCTGGGAAGAAGAAGTGCGCCTGGAGAAGGAAAAAGAGGCC
This sequence comes from uncultured Acidobacteriota bacterium, assembly GCA_963773605.1. Taxonomy (GTDB): domain Bacteria; phylum Acidobacteriota; class UBA6911; order UBA6911; family UBA6911; genus CAVZBT01. The sequence goes on along the minus strand of CAVZBT010000005.1, from coordinate 375,326 downwards.
ATGTCCGAAGTCCTCAAAGACACTTCGGACACCCTTAAAGACGCCTCCGTCAGCACCCACGAGATTCAATGACCAGTACGACTACAGAGCTGGAGGAGGCGGCGGGAGCGCCCGAGCCGGAAGAAGAATCCGGCAAGATGTCTTTCCTGGAGCACCTGGACGAGCTGCGCAAACGCCTGGTCAGGGTCGCCACCTACGTAGGCATAGGATTCGTCGCTTCGTTTTATTTCTGCAAGGAGATCTACCGGTTTCTCTCGGCGCCGATCGCCCAGGTTCTCCCCGCGGGTACCAAGCTCGCCTATACGAACCCCACCGACCCTTTCACGCTCTATATCAAGGTCGCCATGCTGGCGGGGATCTTTCTGACGATCCCGTTCACCCTGTATGAGGTGTGGAAGTTCATCGCACCGGGCCTCTACAGAAAAGAGAAACGATACGTCGTCCCGTTCCTGGTCTCGTCGGTTCTGCTGTTTGTCGGGGGGGGCGCGTTCTGCTATTACATCGTCCTGCCGCAGGCCTACGGGTTTCTGCTGAAAATCGGCCAGGACTTCATGCCGGTGATCAAGATCGATGAGTACCTGGATCTGACCAACACCATGATTCTCGGTTTCGGGCTCGTCTTCGAGATGCCGGTGGTCGTGGCGTTCCTGTCGTTGTTCGGGCTGGTGTCGGCGAAGTTCCTGTGGTCGAAGTTTTCGTACGCCATAGTGATCATCGTTGCCGCCGCCGCCATGCTCTCCCCCACGGGCGATGCCTTCAATCTTGTGATCTGGGCCGCCCCGATGGTTGTCCTCTATCTCATCAGTATCGGGATCGCCGCCATTTTCGGCTGGCGCCGCCGCGCCCAGGGCCTCGAATAGCAGATATCCTGTCACTGGCCGAAGGTCGGCGCCCAGGCGCCGACCCAAAAGCCGCCGCACTTCACAGCGCTGTCAGTCGCAGGGTGTAGTCAGGAAGTAGTGCTCCAGGGCGCCGAGGAGTTCGGCGGTGCTGTGGGCGCCGTGGATGCGGTCGCGCAGCTGCGCGCCCTCCGGTATACCCTTGGTGAGGTATCCGCCCATCTTCTTCATTTTGCCGAGCGCGACCGGCGGTGGCACCTCGCGCTCCACCCGGCGGAGAAAGTCGAGGATGAAGCGCCCCTTCTGCGCGACCGTCACCGCGGTGACCGCGCTCCCCCCCAGGTAATCGTGGCATTGGCGGATCAGCCACGGGTTGGCCAGGACCCCCCGCCCCATCATTACCCCGTCGACCCCGGTTTCGCGGAACATCCGTGCCGCATCGGCCGGCGAGAAGACGTCGCCGTTACCCATAATCGGGATCTTCGCCTGCTCCTTGACCCGCGCGATCACCGACCAATCGGCCCGTCCCGCGAACAGATCGCAGCGCGCACGGCCGTGAATCGCAAGAGCTTCGACGCCGCACGCCTCGGCCAGCTTCAGCACCTCGACGGCGTTGACGCTGCTCCGATCCCAGCCGCTGCGGATCTTGACGGTCAGCGGGATCGTGACGGCGGAGCGCACGGCTTTGAAGATCCCCTCCAGCAGCGGCAGATCCCGGAGCAAATTGCTCCCTCCGCCCTGCTTCACGACTTTCTTGACCGGGCAGCCAAGATTGATGTCGACGATGTCCGCCCCCATCTCCTCGACTATCCGGGCCGATTCCGCCATCCGGGCGGGGTCAGAGCCAAAAATCTGGATGGAAACGGGACGTTCGGATTCCTCGAAGCGGGTCAGGTGCAGCGTCCGCCCATGGTTGCGGGTCATCCCTTCCGTGCTGACCAGTTCCGAGACCACCAGCCCGCACCCGCCGAGCGCCTTGACGGCCTGACGGAAGAGCGTGTCCGTGTGACCGGCCACGGGCGCAAGGACCAGCGGGGGGTCGATCTCGACGCGGCGGATCCTGAACATGGGGAAAAGATTATAGCAGTTGTGGCTGGACCGTGTTGCAGGGATAATCCGCCCATGGTCTTTCCGCCGGGGCAGGGAAAATCGGGGGCGCACCTTATGCATCTCTGGCGCCAATACCTCGAGCAGTATGCGGAGCACGAGGGGAGTCGTCGAGGAGCAGATCGTCGTGGGTGCCTACCATGCCGCCGAAGTGATCGGCGCCCTCACCCTGATCCTGGACCGCGAGGGCAAGTACCGGCGCGCTCATCGAACAGCGCATCGGGTACTTTGTCGAGGCGAGCGAGCGGGCGCAGTCCTTCGACGACCGGCTCGTGAACGCCACCTTCACCCTCTACAACCATGCCAATACGCTGGCCCACCAGTTCACGGTCGGCAACGAGGCGGCGGAAGCCCTGATCCGCGGAATCGACGACCGGGTCCGGATCGCGACCCATGACCCGAACCAGGTCACCCGCTCGGCGTCGGCCATGCGCGCCACGTTCCCGCTGCTCAGCCTCATGACCATGGCGCTCGACCAGGATGGCTCGATGACGACGGCGATTCGCCAGATCGATCAGCGCTTTGCCGCCGGCGCCGGTGCATCTGCGGCCGCCTGGCCGCAATTCGTCAACGCGCTCTATCGGATCGTGGAGATGGCCCAGATTCTCACCGTCCTGTCGGACCCCGATCTGCGCGGCCAGGTCGACCAGATCGCCGCCCGTTTCGAAGAAGAAGACAACGCCCTGGACCCGATGCTAAAAGTCCGGAACGGATTCTGCCGCCTTTTTGAACTCAGCCATATCCTCACGACCCACCTGGACGAGATTCTCTGACGTTCCGACCACGACGTGACTTGGACCTGGCCTCGGTCCTGAATGCGGATTTCCTGTGATGCGCCCGCCTTCCGTGGTTGGCTCTGCGGCCTGCGGGTTCCGGGCCCCTCCAGATTCACAAAGCCGGAGATAAGCGCCGACTCCAAAAAAGCCCACGACCAATATCCAAAATATTGTTCATTTCGACCCGGAGTCGTGCGGCGGGGTGCCGCTATTCTGCTCTATTTTCTGTAAATTATAGGCTTACAGCTATGATGCGGGAGGAGCGTTCGAGTGGCATGAGAAGTGCATTATTACAAAACGTAATTTCCCGTGATCCAAGCTCGGGTCTCGAGTTGGGGTTACATCGCAAAAGAGTTTTTCGCGGTCCCTTCCCGCGATGCCAGGGATCTCTGAAGCGATGTAGCACTAATCCGAGACCGAGCTTGGCAAACACACCCAGCCGATTCAAATTCCACAGATCAGACAAGCCTGCGAGCCTTTGCCTTACTTATCGGCGAAGATCTGGATATAAGCGTCTTCTTTTAGCTGGGCGATGAAACGCTCGAGCTCCGGGTTGAACTTCTGCTCGTAGATGCGGGAGCGGATTTCGTCCCGCACCTCGTCAAGCGGCCGAGCCTGGGCGGGTTTACGGTTGTCGACGCGGTAGAGGGCGAACGTGTCGGCTCCCTTGATCACGGCGGAGAGGTCTCCTTCCTTCACCTTGGTGATGGCGGCGGCTATTTCCGGGTTCAGTTTCGCGGTGAGATAGGTTCCGATGCTCCCGCCTTTGCCGGCGGTCGGGCCCTTGGAGTACTGGCTTGCCAGGGTGGCAAACGCTTCGCCCTGGGCGAGCTTCTTGACGATCTCGTCGGCTTTGGCCGCCGCCTCGGCCGGGTCTCCCGCGGTCGGGATGATGATTTCGCTGAGCGTCACCTCTTCGGCGCTCGAAAATTCCTTGATGTGCTCCTGGTAGTATTTTTCGAGTTCCTGGCTGAGCAGGGTGATCCTGGAACCGACGAATTCGCTGACAAGGCTGTTGGTGATGATCTGCTTCTTGATCCGATCGCGGAACACGGCCAGGGTCATCCCCTGCTGGGCGAGCGCGCGCTCGAAATCAGCCATGTCCTTGATCTTGTTCTCTTTGCGGATACGCTCGATCGTGGCGGAGACCTGCGACGTCGATGTTGGCGCTGAAACCGAGCTCGTTGGCCTTCTGCAGCAGCAGCTTCTGGCGGATCAGCTGGTCCAGGACGTCCTTTTCGGCCTTCTTCGTTTCCTGTTCCAGCTGGGTACCGGTGAACTTGGTGGCCAGTTCCTGGCGGATATCCGCCATTTCCCGGTTGAGGTCCGAAAGGGTGATGATGTCGTCGTTGACCTGGGCGACGATGCGGTCGACGATCTTCGCGTCGGCGTCGACCGCCCAGGAGCAGGAGAAGGGGGATGGTATAAAGCACTTTGTTCATCGATGTCTGTTCCTATCGGGAAGAGAATCGGGTTCCGATGTACTTGAAACCAAGCTGGTCCCGGTGAATCTCGATCGCAAACTGTTTCGCCAGCGCATTCGAGCTCCTTCTTGATGATCTCGCGTTCACGCTCGCCGAGCAACTTCTCGTTGATCTCGTCTCTGACTTCCCAGAACTTCAACTGGTGGGCCAGAATCTTCTCTTCCACCAGGAACATGTGGTAGCCGTACCTAGTACGGACAATCTTGCTGGCCGTTCCCGGCGGCAGCGCAAAAACAACCTTTTCGAACTCCTCCGGGCAGGTCGCCGCGCTGAAAGGTCCCGAGATCGCCCCCCTCGGCGGCGCTGTTCGCCTTCGAGTAGATGCGCGCCAGTTCGCCGAAATTCTTGTGGCGCTTGGCCGCGAGCAGCGCCTGGATCTTCTGCGCCTGCACCGGGTCGTCCAGGAGGATTTCCCTGAGCCGCACGACATCGTTGCGCACGTATTCGGAAAGGTGTTGCCTGTAATAAGCTTCGCCCTCCGACTCGCTGACGGAAACGTCCCTGAGCAGGTGGTCGTGCAGGTATTGCTGAATCTTGAGGTTGTCCGACACGCTCCGTTCGAGTTCGGCGTCCCGTCCGGTTTCGGTCTGCGCGGCCGCGTGCTCTTCGGAGGGCTCCGCCATCTTTTCCAGCATCGTCCGCACCGTCTCGGGATTCGGCTGCGATCTTCAGTTGCTGGGCCTTCTCCAGCAGAAGCTTCTCCTCGATAAACGTCTCGAGCAGGTTCGACTTGACCTTGTCGGCCTCGGCGGGATCGCGGAACTCACTGAGCCGGTTGTCGAAGAAACGGTCGAGCTCGGCCTTGCTGTAGACGCTGCCGCCGATGCGCACCGCCGCAGTCTCCGGCTTCTCCCCCCGCAGCAAGCCGCGCAATCTATCACCTGGGCCGCATCCCGTGCTCACGCACACGAGGAATACGAGTGTAGCCTTTGCTGCCAAGCGCCACGCTGAACGGATATCGGGCCTCCCAGGGTGCCGGTGGAAAAAACTGCAATTTGATATGATAACACAATTAGGGGAAGGCACCGGACTCAGCACAGATCCTCCAGCGCCGACTCCCGCCCCGTCAAGCGAACTTGGCCGAGGGTAGGAGTCCCGCGGTGCAAGAACAGAAACGAACCACCCCATTGCGGCAACGCTGAACCCGAGTCCGAGAGCGCCCCCAGCCGTCGCAAGCACCAGGGCTTCGGCCATCAGCTGCATCAAAACCCGGGAACGAGAACCTCCTAGTGCGATCCGAATTGCGAATTCCCGGCTTCGACTCGTGTTCCGTGCCAGCAGCACGTTGGCTACATTCACGCAGACGATCAGCAGGACCCCGATCCCCCGCGGCAAGCAGGGCCTGACCGTGGCCGATATCCCGCGGTTTGTCTGCGGGAACTGCATCGCGAGTTCCCCGAACGGTGTCCCAGGCTTGCTATGCGCGGATCTGGTTCAGGACCCGGTGGATGGATTCGAACAGGGGGGCGGGGGTCGGGTCGGCGACCTCGAGGGTGAGGAGCCCCTGGGGTGAAAACGTCGCGCCCTTGTTGCGCGAGATCAGGTTCAGCAGCTTCTGGGCGCTGACTTTCGACTGGTCGGCAAAGCGGAAATGGACCTGGTTGCGGTTCCGCTCGATTCCCTGGATCTGCAGCTCGCGGCTGTCCAGCCGCAGGCGCGCGTACCGGAACAGGTTCTCGACCGGCTCCGGGTACTGGCCGAAGCGGTCGACCAGCTCCTGGCGCAGCCCGTCCAGCTCGGAGGCGTCGCGCGGCGGACGAAATGCGCTTGTACATCCGCAGCCGCTGGCTCGAGTCCGGGATGTACGCCTCCGGGATCCGGATGTCGAGGTTGAGGTTGATGCTGGTCGAGATCTCCTCCTCGGGTTTCTGGCCGCGCAGTTCCTCCACCGTGTGCTCGAGCAGCTGGCAGTAGAGATCGAACCCGACCGCGTCGACGTGCCCGTGCTGCTCGCCGCCGAGCAGGTTGCCGGCGCCGCGGATCTCCAGATCGAGTGCGGCGACCCGGAATCCGGTGCCCAGGTCGCTGAACTCGCGGATGGCCGCCAGGCGCTTGCGCGCCACTTCCGACAGGACCTCGTCGGAGGGGACGAGGAGGTAGGCGTAGGCCCGGCGGTCGCTGCGGCCGACGCGGCCGCGCAGCTGGTACAGCTGCGACAGGCCGTACAGGTCCGCGCGGTTGATGATGATCGTGTTGACGCGCGGGATGTCGAGGCCGTTTTCGATGATGGTGGTCGCGACCAGCACGTCGAGCTCGTCCTGCACGAACCGCAGCATGACGCTGTTCCAGGTCCCGCTCGGACATCTGGCCGTGGGCCACGCCGATGCGCGCCCGCGGCACGAGCTGCTGCACCATGGCGGCGATCGAGTGGATCGTCTCCACGCGGTTGTGCACGAAGTAGACCTGGCCGTTGCGGGCCAGCTCCAGCTCGATGGCCGAGCGGATGACGTCGCCGCTGTATTTCACCACCGAGGTCTGGATGGCGAGCCGGTTCTTGGGCGGCGTCTCGATGGTCGACATGTCCCGCAGCCCGAGGAGCGCCATGTTCAACGTGCGCGGGATCGGGGTGGCGGTCAGGGTCAGCACGTCCACACGGGTCTTCAGCGCCTTGAGCCGCTCCTTGTGGGTGACGCCGAACCGCTGTTCCTCGTCGACGATCACCAGCCCGAGGTCCTTGAACTGCGACGTCCTTCGACAGGAGCCGGTGGGTGCCGATGACGATGTCGACTCGGCCCGCCTCGAGTTCCTCGATGCACCTGCTTCTGCTCCTTGGGGCTGCGGAAGCGCGACAGCAGCTGGATGCGCACGGGGAAGGCGGTGAAGCGCTGCCGGAAGGTGTTGAAGTGCTGGAAGGCCAGCACGGTCGTCGGCGCCAGGACCGCCACCTGCTTGCCGTCGATCACGGCCTTGAAGGCGGCCCGCATCGCCACCTCGGTCTTGCCGTACCCGACGTCCCCGCACAGCAGCCGGTCCATCGGGCGGGGCGCCTCCATGTCGAGCTTGACGGCGGAAACCGCGTCGACCTGGTCGCGTCGTCAGGTCGAACTCGAACGAATCCTCGAACTCCTGCTGCCAGGCGCTGTCCGTGGAGAAGCCGAAGCCCGGGACCAGCTGGCGTTCGGCGTAGAGCTTGAGCAGCTCGCCGGCCATGTCGCGCATCGATTTCTTGATGCGCGTCTTGGTCCTCTCCCAGCTCGTGCCGCCCAGCCGGTCGAGCGTCGGGCGCGAGCCCCCGAGGTTGCTGTACTTCTGGATGAGGTCGAGGCGCTCCACCGGGACGTACAGCCGGGCGTCGTCCTGGTAGGTGAGCAGCACGAACTCCTTCGAGCCGTCCTGAAGGTCGATGTGTCCGCAGCCCGTGGAACTGGCCGATGCCGTGGTCGATGTGCACGACGTAATCGCCGGGCTTGAGGTCCCGGAAGTCGGAGAGGAATACGTTGCGCTGCGCGCGCCTTGTGACGCCGCGTCCCGACCACCTCGGCTTCGTCGAAAACCTCCTGGCCCGACGAGGACGCGCAGGTTCGGCCGCGGGCAGGAAGAAGCCGGCGTGCAGGAAACCGACTCCGAGCAGGATGGAGTGCCCGTCCGACGCGCCCGGCGCCGCGTCGTCGCCGCGGACCAGGTGGGCCGGGATCTCGTACTCGCGCAGGATGTCGTTCACGCGTTCCGCGCGCCCGAGATTCGAGAACAGGAAGACGATGCTGTTCGCCCGCTTCGCGGAACTTCGCGAGGTCGGCCGTCAGGTCGCGGATGTTGCCGTGATATTTCCGTGTCGTCTGCGACGCCACGTAGATCGGGCCGCTCGCCGTCGTGCTCGACGCTGAGCTCGTCGACGTGGATGCGGGGCATGCGCTGCAGCGCCGCCTGGAACTCATCGGCGCTCACGTAGATCCTGTCCGGGGCGAGCACCGGTTTGTGCGCCTCGACCCGGTCGACGTAGCGTTCGTACAGCTCGGCGTGGTGTCTGCGCAGCCCGGCGTCCATCACCTCCAGGTCGCAGACGATCAGGCGATAGCCCTGTCAGATAGTCGAACAGCGTATGTTCCAGCGGATCGACCGCGGGAAGAAGGAACTCGAAGCCGGGGAAGGGCTCGCCCTTGTTGCGCCAGCGTCAGCTCCTCGCGCAGATGCGGCATGAACGGCTCGCCCCAGTGTCCCGGGGCCGTCCTCCGCCCAGCGCTTCAGAATCCCGCGGGCTCGCGGTCTGCTCGCGCATCGGGCATGATCTGGAGCGCGCTCGGCCGTCGCGACCGAACGCTGGGTTTCCACGTCGAAGGCGCGCAGCGATTCGAGCTGGTCGCCGAAAAACTCGAGTCGCACCGGATTGTCGAGGTGGGGAGGGAACACGTCGAGGATGCCGCCGCGCACGGAGAATTCGCCCGGCTCGGTGACCGGGTCGTCTTCGACGTACCCAGCCTCGCGCAGGAACTCGCGGGCGAGCTCCGGGGAGTAGTCGTCCCCTGTTTTCAGCTCCAGGCAGTTGGCCAGGAAACGGCGCGGGCCGTGCATCCGGACGGCGGCCGCGCGCACGGAGGCGACCACCACGGTCGGCCCGTCCTGCGATCATCTGCCAGATCGCGTGCGCCCGGGCGGCGGCGATCTCGGGGTGCGGCGAAAGGCCGCGGTAGGGGTCGACTTCGAGACCCGGCAGGTGTGCGACTCGCGGCGGAGACGGGCTGAGCAACCCCAGGAGAAACCGGAGCTCCTGAACCAGGTTTTGCGCCTCCGGGCCCGTAGGGGTCAGGACGGCAGCCGAGCGGTTCTCGGTGAGGACGGCGTGCGCGATGACGAGCGCCCGGGCTCCGCCGGTCGGGCCGGACACGGCCAGGACCGGGCACGATTCCCGCAGACGCGACGCGATCTGCCGGAACGCGTCGCTCGCCAGCGCTGCCTCAAAACTCTTTTTGAGCTGGATCACAGTTTACCCGGGTCGAAGGGCACCCGCCAAAACCCCACATTTTAACACGCCCCCGCACGGTCTCCCTTAATACGGTGCCGGTGGTGGGGTGCCGTGTCGCCGGGCTACCGGGCAAAGCGGTCAAGCACGGTGCGGATGATGTCGGTCGTCGAGCACCCCTCGACAATCGGGATGTTGCGGACCACGCCGCCGGCGCGCTCCACCGTCTCCCGGCCGACAATTTCGGTCAGGGCCCAGTCGGCCCCCTTGACCAGCACGTCCGGCACGATTGCTGTCGATCAGCGACTGGGGGGTCGGCTCGTCGAAAATCAGGACGAAGTCGACACAGGCCAGCGCCGCCAGTATCTCCGCCCTCTCGAGCTCCGGAATGACGGGGCGGTTCTCCCCCTTGATCTGCCGCACCGATCGGTCCGAGTTGAGCGCCACCGCCAGACAGTCGCCCAGGGCACGGGCGGCATTCAGGTAGCGTATGTGGCCGAGGTGCAGGATGTCGAAGCAGCCGTTGGTGAAGACGAGCTTGCGCGCCTGCGCCCGCAGTCGCCCCGGATCCGGATCATCTCGTCGAGGGATTTTAGTTTCTGAACCGGCATGGCCCGTGGAGAATAGCAGATGCGGTATGGGCGGACAACCCCGCCCGCCCAGGCGCGCAAGAGCGGACTCATGAGACCGACGTTTTTCCCCACCCTGATTCTCCTCGCGGCTGCCTCTCTCCCCGGCTGCTCCCGCACGAGACCCGCCTCGTTGACGGAGGTGGCCGTTTGCGACACGCGTGGGTGGGCCCACGACGTCCTGGTAGAGCGGGAGCGGGTCTTTGTCGCCGACCGGCAGGGTGGCTACGCGGTTTTCGACCGCGGCCGCGGCTGGACCTCGCCCGCGGTTCACGCGCCGGTCGCGGACGTCATCTCGCTGGCGCCCAATGGCGACCAACCCGTTGCTGGCCTCCCGCTTCGAGGGGCTCGTCCTCGTCTCCGAACAGGGGGAAGTGCGCGCGCGGCTTTCCAACGGCGACATCGCCAACGCCGTCGTCACCCGCGGCGGCCTGGCGTTTGCGGCCTACGGCCTCCACGGCCTGGTGGTGGCGCGGGCCGAGCGCGACCGGCTGTCGGAGATCGCCGGGCTCCCGTCCCCGGGTTGGGCTCATGACGTCAAGCTGCGCGGGGACTACGCCTACCTGGCGGACTGGAACAACGGGCTGCGCGTAATCGACGTGCGTAACCCGGCGCGCCCCGTCGACACCGGGGTCGTGCCGACCGCCGCCACATGCATCTCCGTCGCCTTCGGCGACGAGAGCCGCGGGCTGGTCGCGGTCGCCGAAGGGCACAGCGGCGTATCCATCATCTCCGTCGATGGGCGCGGCCGTCCACGCCGGGTGGCCCACAACAGCCTGGGGCTGAACGCGGTTGACCGGCCGCACCCGGAAAGCGGCGGCTGGGCACACGGGGTGGCCTGGGCCGGCCCCTGCGTCTTCGTGGCCAACTGGAAGTCCGGACTCGCCGTGCTCGATGCCTCCGACGCGCTCCACCCGGAAGTCATCTTGCGGCACCCGACCCCGGGCACCTCCCTCGGGGTCGCCGCGGAACTCCAGCCTGACGGCAGCACCCTGGTTTTCCTGGCCGACGGCGAATCCGGCCTGCGCGTGCTGCGCTTCACCCCGTGACTGTGCAGTGGGCCGCGGCCGCCCGACGCGGTCCCCGGATCCAGCTCATCCGGGGACTTGACGGATAGCAACCCGACTGCAGTTTGATGGGGCGGGGTCGGCCCGACCCCACCCACCTCGAAAAAGTCTTTTGACAAACGAAAGAAATAATAGTAAAGAGAAGAAGAAAAAAAGTATAATGAGGGGGGTCGCACAACTACTTTCACCGGTGAACCCATGCTGAACGAGGAGCGTCGCAGGGCCATACTTGACCTGATAAACCGTGAAGGACGTGTTGTGGTGAAGGACCTTGCGGAGCGGTTTGACACATCGCACGTGACCATCCGCAGTGATCTGGAGATCCTGCACAGCCAGGGGTTGGTGCACCGCACCCATGGGGGCGCGCTGCCGCTGCAGGTTGGGGCGCTGCTCGACCCGAGCCTGAGGGAGAAGGAGAAGCTGCACCGGGCGGAGAAGCAGCGGGTCGCCGAGGCGGCGGCGGGCGTCGTGGAAGAAGGCGAGTCGGTCATCCTGGATTCCGGCACCACGACCACCGCCGTCGCCCGGGCGTTGCGCAAGTTCCGGCACCTGACCGTGATCACGAACGCCGTGAACATCGCGGCCGAGCTGGCCGGCACGTCCATCGAGGTGATTCTCACGGGCGGTATCCTCCGGGAGAAATCGTTTTCACTGGTGGGGCCGCTGGCGGAGGACACGCTGCGTCGTCTGAGCGCAGACTTTCTGTTTCTCGGGGTGGACGGGTTTGATGTGCGGTTTGGCCTGACGACTCCGAATCTGCTCGAAGCGAAGGTGAACCGGGTAATGATCGAGATCGCGCGGCGGACGGTGGTGGTTTGTGATTCCAGCAAGTTCGGGCGGCGCAGCCTGTCGCAGATCGCGCCCCCGTCGGCGGTGCATCAAACGATCACCGACAACCGCGTCTCGAAATCCGACCTCCGCGCGCTGAAGGAAGCGGGCATTGAGGTGACACTGGTCTGATCGCTGCCTGGAAGGCGCCAGGTGAGGACGGCCGAACAACCGGGAGGAATTGACTCATGACTTATCCCAAACCGGCTCCGGGAAATCAAACCCTGGGCGAAATACTGTCACAGCCACGCTGCTGGGCAGAATCATTTGCCTCCCTTCAGGCGGAGCGCGCGCTTGAAAGAATCTGCGAACAGTTCCCCCTGAGCGGCGGCGGCGAATGGCTGTTTATCGGCTGCGGTTCGAGCCACTACGTCGCCATGGCGGCGGCGGCCAGTTGGACGCACCTCACGGGCCTGCCGGCGAGGGCCGTGCCGGCTTCCGAGGTCCTGCTGTTCCCCGACCTGCTCTTGACCGGGCCTTGCCAGCCGGTGCTGATTTCCCGTTCCGGCTCCACATCGGAAGTCCTCAGGGCGGCGGAATACCTCGAGTCGAGGCGCGGCATCCGCACGCTGGCCGTCAGCTGCGCCAAAGGGCAGCCGCTGGAGGCGATGGCGTCGGCGACGTTGCTGCTGCCGGCTGCCGACGAAAAGAGCACGGTAATGACGCGGTCGTTCACCTCCATGCTGCTGGGGGTGCAGGCCCTGGGCGCCTGCGCCGCGGGCAAGACGGAGTTCCGCGGCGCGCTCGACCGCCTGCCGCTTGCCGCCCAGCGCGTCCTGGAAACGATGCAGCCGGGCATCGCCAAGCTCGTCTCGTCCGGCGAGTTCTCCGAGTACGCTTTCCTCGCCCAGGGTCCGCTCTTCGGGCTGGCGTCCGAAGGGCACCTTAAGGTGAAGGAAATGTCGTGTTCCTCGGCGCAGGCCTACCACGCGCTCGAGTTCAGGCACGGCCCGAAATCGGTCGTGGGCCCGGAGATGCTGCTGACCCTCCTGATGTCTGAGACCGGGTACGAGGCGGAGCGCGAAGTGCTCGAGGAAATGAAGGAACTGGGCGCCACGACCCTGGTGGTGGTCAACGAGGCCGACGACCGCGTGCGCCGGGCGGCCGACGTGCTCTACGAGCTGAACATGGACATACCCGAGTTCGCCCGCGTTCCCGCGTACGCTTTCGCGGGGCAGCTCCTGGGCCAGTACACGGGGCTCAAGAAGGGGCTCGACCCGGACCACCCGCGGAATCTCAGTCGTGTCGTCATCCTCAATCAATAGGAAAGGTACCCGATGCCGGCGTTCGACCTTACCGTAGTCGGCGAGTTGAACCTCGACCTGATCCTTTACGGGCTGCCCGACGTGCTCGAGCCCGAGCGCGAGCTGCTGGCCGACGGCCTGGCCCTGACGCTGGGGAGTTCTTCGGCGATCTTCGCCCACAACCTCTCTGTCATCGGGAGCAGCGTCGGGTTCATCTCGCGCATCGGCATCGATGCACTGGGCCAGGGGGCGCTCGACCGGCTCGCCGTCGGAGGGGTCGATGTCTACGCGGGTGCGGCGCGTCAGCGGCCCGACCAGCACCGGCCTGACCGTCATCCTCCCCAGACCCGCCTACCGAAACATCCTGACCTACCCCGGCACCATGCTGGAGATGTGCTTCGAAGATCTCGACCTGGAGTACCTGGCCTCGGCGAAGCACTTCCACCTGTCCTCCTATTTCCTGCACCGGGCGCTGCGCCCCCGCATCCCGGAGCTGTTCCGCCGGATGAAAGAGGCGGGCCTGACCACGTCGCTCGACACCAACGACGATCCGGAGGACCGCTGGGACATCGATCCCGCCGAGGTCCTGCGCGACGTGGACATCCTCCTCCCGAACGAGCGCGAGGTCAAAAAGTTCGCGGGAACCGAGGATCTCGAGCAGGCGATCGACCAGGTGGCGCGGCTCGTGCCGGTGCTGGCCGTGAAACTCGGGCGGCTCGGGGCGACGGCCCGGCGCGGCGCCGAGCGGATCACGCTGCCGCCGTTTAAGGTGGACGCGATAGACCCGGTCGGAGCCGGCGACAGTTTCGACGCCGGTTTTCTTCACCAGTACATCAGGGGCGCCAGCCTCGAAACCTGCGTGGCGTACGGCAACCTCGCCGGCGGCTTCTCCACCACGCGACCCGGGGGGACGGAGGCGTTTCGAGACCGCGAGTACTTCCACCGGTTTTTCGCGGCGAACTGGCCGGCCGGGGCGTCTGCCCGGCCGGGGCTGTAAACGGGCCGCGCAGAGTTGCAGTGCGGCCCGCGGTGATCCTGTCCCCCCTCCGGCAGCAGGGCGGCATGCGGGTACGACGCCGTCCGCCGATCACCGCGGGCCGTTTGTATATCGAACGGGGGCGGGCTTTCTCATCCATCTTTCCGGCCGGGAGCGTACATGAAAACGCATAACCTTCTGTTGTTGTCGGGAATCGTTCTTGCCGTCGCCATCGCCGTCGCGGCGCAGCAGCCGCAGCAGTCCCAGCAACCGCAACCCGCCGTCGCATTGCCGCCGACCCCGGTCTACGAGGTCCTGCGCACGGACAAGCCGATCGTCGTCGACGGCAAGCTCGACGACCCGGCATGGGCGAAGACGCCGCTCATTGGCCCGCTCGTCAACAACCGCGACGGCTCACCGGGCCCCCTCAAGTCGGAAGCGAAGGTCCTGTACGACGACAAGTTCATCTACTTCAGCTCGAGGTTCGTCGACGACAATATCTGGGCGACCTTCAAGAAAAGGGACGAACACCTCTGGACCGAGGAGGTCGTCGAAGTGTTCGTCCAGGCGGACCCCGCCAAGCGCAACTACATCGAGCTCGAAGTCAACCCGCTCAACACCATGATCGACATCTACCTGCTCGACATCCGCGTCCCGCTGCATTACGAGAGCTGGAACAGCGAGAAGCTGCAGTGGGCCATCCAGGTCGACGGGACTGTCGACGGCAAGCCCGGCGACAAGGAGTGGACCTGCGAGATGGCCTTGCCGCTCGAAGACGTCGTGACCGCCCCGAACATCCCCCCTAAGCCCGGCGACCGCTGGCGCATGAACTTCTACCGCGTGGAGAAGTTGCCCGAGCGCGCAGGCCTGGCGTGGTCCGCCACAGGGCGGGATTATCACAGGCCCGAGCGGTTCGGCGAGATCGTCTTCACCGACAAGCGCGCCCGGTAAAGGTGTGGGGCGGTTGCGCTGGATCGACAGGCGTGGGTCAAAGGGCGGCGTCGAGCCGCCGCACTCCGGACCGCCACGTGGAGTGCGGGATCGGAGCGTGGTGTCATGAAGAGCATGCGAGGGGTGTCGGCGCGGCGCGGAACCGTGACCGAACTTTTGCTGGACGCCGTGCAATCGAACAAGGCGGGCGAGCCGGTCGGGATCTACTCGGTCTGCTCCGCCAACCGGCACGTGCTCGAAGCGGGGATGCTGCAGGCCGGGGCCGACGACACGGTCGTCTGCATCGAGTCGACCTCCAACCAGGTAAACCAGTTCGGCGGCTACATCGGGATGACCCCGGCGGACTTCGCGCGGTTCGTGCAAGAGGTCGCCGCGGGCGTCGGGCTGCCGCCCGGGCGTGTGATCCTCGGGGGCGACCACCTCGGCCCGCACGTCTGGCAGGGGGAGGCGGCGGACTCGGCTCTGCCCAAGGCCTGTGCGCTAGTCGACGCCTGCGTGCGCGCGGGGTACGTCAAAATTCACCTCGACACCAGCATGCGCTGCGCCGACGATCCCGGCGACAGCGCCTCCCCGCTCCCGGATGAGATCGTGACCGCAAGGGCGGCGGAGTTGTGCGCCGCCGCCGAGGCGGCCCATGCCGCGCTCCCGGCCGGCTCGCCCAGGCCCCTATACGTGGTCGGGACCGAAGTGCCCAAGCCCGGCGGCGAACAGATTGCCGGGGAGCCCCCCTCGGTCACCCGCACGGAAGACGTCGAGCGTACCCTCGAGCTCGCACGCGCGGCCTTCCGCGCGCGCGGTCTCGAGGACGCGTGGGAGCGGACGATCGGGGTCGTGGTGCAGCCGGGGGTCGAGTTCGGCGACAGCACCATATTCGACTACGACCGCGAAAAGGCCCGCCCGCTCTCGACCTACATCGGGAAGAACTGGCAGCTCGTCTACGAGGCGCACTCGACCGATTACCAGAAGCCCGAGGGCTTGAAACAGATGGTCGAGGATCACTTCGCCATCCTCAAGGTCGGGCCGTGGCTCACGTTCGCTTTCCGCGAGGCGGTGTTCGCACTTGCCGAAATGGAGCGAGAGTGGCTGGGTTCGGGGAAGCGGCCGTTGTCCGGGGTGCGGGAGACTCTCGAGGCGGTAATGGTGCAGGACCCGGCACACTGGCGCAGCTATTACGCCGGGGAGGAACAGGTGCTCGCCTTCGCCCGGAAATACAGCTACAGCGACCGGTCTCGCTACTACTGGCCTCGCCCGGACGTGCGGCGCGCGCTGGGCGTGCTCTTGCGGAATCTCACGGAAAACCCCCCGCCGCTGACCCTGCTGAGCCAGTTCATGCCCGCGCAGTACGCCGCGGTCCGCCAGCGGGCCCTGCGCAACCATCCCGAAGACCTCATCCGCCACCGTATCCTTGAGGTTATGGACATTTACGCCCGCGCCGTCTCGATGCGGTGATAGGCGCTTATCCAGGGCAAGTGGGTGGGGTCGGCTCGCCCCCGCCCTCAATGAGTTACAACCGGGGCCAACCGAGGAATCCACCGGATCAGCGAAATCCACGGTCCGAGTCGGTCCACCGCGTCGCACCTGTCAGCGGCGGGACCAGAAACGGTAGGCCGGGAGCCCGGTAAGGACGACGAGCAGTCCCCAGAAGGAGTTCTTGAAGTCGTTCACGACCGTGTTGGCCACGATCGCGGCGGCGATGATGCAGAATAGGACCGGCACCCACGGATAACCCCACACCTTGTACGGCCGCGGCACCTCCGGCCGCGTCCGCCGCAGCACGATGACGGCGGCGGCCCCGAGAGCATAGAAGATCCACGCGACGAAAATCACGTAGCTGAAGAGGCGCTCAAAGCTGCCCACCATGGTCAGGAACGCGGCCCAGACGCCGTTCAGCAGGATCGACACCGTGGGGACGTGGTATTTCGGGTGAATGTAGGCGACCCGCTTGAAAAAGAGCCCCTCGCGCGCCATCGCGTAGAACACGCGCGGCCCGCCCAGCACGTTGCTGTTGATGGCGCCCGTGATCGAGATCAGGATCGCGACGGCCACGAGGGTTCCGCCCAGAGGACCGATTGCCGCTTCCAGCGCGTCGCTGGCGACCCGGGAGGATGCGGCGAGCACAGGCAGCGGGAGCACGTACAGGTAGGCCAGATTCACCGTGAGGTAAAGGACCATAACGAGCAGCGTCCCCACGAGCAGCCCCACCGTGAGGTTGCGTTGCGGGTTGCGCACCTCGCCGGCGGCATAGGTCAGCAGGTGCCATCCGTCGTACGCCCACAGCACCGCGATCATCGCGATCCCCAGCGCGCTCCACGGCACCCCGGTGGTTTCCGGGTACGGCACGTGCGGGGCGGAGCCTTTGCCGGAGAGAAACAGCACGACGGCGATGCCGATCAAAGATCCTATCTTGATGACGGTGAGCAGGTTCTGCACCCGCGCCCCGGCCCGGACCCCGAGGCAGTTGGCGAACGAAAGGGCCGTGATCAGCGCGACCGAAAGGAGAGTCGCGGCGAGGCGGCTCATGGGAAGCAGGTAGCTGAGGTAGATCGCGAAGGCCGACGCCAGTGTGGCGATCGAA
Source organism: uncultured Acidobacteriota bacterium (assembly GCA_963773605.1). GTDB lineage: Bacteria > Acidobacteriota > UBA6911 > UBA6911 > UBA6911 > CAVZBT01. The sequence continues at coordinate 357,953 of CAVZBT010000005.1, read as the reverse complement.
CCGGCGACGATCACGAAAAACAGGCACCACCCATAGAGGAACGCCGTCAGCGGCCCGTACGCCTCGCGGAGGAAGACGTAAATGCCGCCCGCCCGTGGGAACGCCGTCCCCAGTTCCGCATAGGCCAGGGCCCCGCAGAACGTGAGCACGCCCCCCAGCACCCACACAAACAGCAGGCCCGGGACGCTCCCGGTCAGCCGGGCGATGCTGCTGGGCGTGAGGAAGATGCCGGAGCCGATGATGGCGCCGACCACAAGCAGGACACAGTCGACCAGCCCGAGGGCCCGGGTGAGCCCGTCCTCGGTGGCCGGCGCGGGTGGAGAGCCGTGCACAGGCGATTCAGCCAAAGGGACCTCCGGTCGCGCTCGGGAGCTGGGACGCTCAGGAGCGCTGCTGGTTCTTCCTCAGGATCTTGCCCGGCTTGACTCCCAGAGTGCTCCCCTTTCTCGAGTACCGGGACGCCGTTGACCACGACGTACTCGATGCCGGCCGGGTACTGATGCGGGTTCTCGAACGTCGCCCGATCGATGACGCGGGCGGCGTCGAACACCGTGATGTCGGCCTTCTTCCCCTCGCGCAGCAGGCCGCGGTCGGCGATGCCGAGCTTCTCCGCGTTGAGCGACGTCATCTTGCGCACCGCTTCCTCGAGCGGTCAGCACGCGCTCCTCGCGCACGTACTTGCCGAGCACTCGCGGAAAGGTCCCGTACCAGCGCGGGTGCGGCTTGCCGCTCCCGAGCGGCCCGTCGGGGCGGACGGCCGAGCCGTCGGACCCGACCGAGACCCACGGGATCTTCATCGCATAGCGCACGTCTTCCTCGCTCATCAGGAAGTAGACGGCCGGAACGGAACCGCCCTCGTCGACGAGCAGGTCGAATACGGCGTCGGCCGGCTTCTTGCCCGTTATCTTAGCGATCTCCGCCACCGACTTGCCCTCGTACGGCTTGTTCGCGGCCGTCTTGACGGAGGCGACCAGGCACCCTTCCCAGCCGCTCATCGCGAGGTAGTGGTTGTACCAGCCCGGAATGCCGGCGTACAGGTCCTTTTCGATCCGGCGGCGGTCGGCCGGAGTTTTCAGCCGGCGCAGCATGCGGTCGCGGCCGCCTTCCATCGCCCACGGCGGCACGAGCGCCACGAGGTTGTTCTGCCCGGCGATGTACGGGTACTGGTCGGCGGCGGCCTTGATCCCGCGGCTGCGCGCGTCCTCGATCAGGTCGCAGACCTCCTTCATCTTGCCCCAGAGGCGGCGGTCGGCGATCTTGAGGTGCAGGATTTCGACCGGGACCTGCGCCTTCTCGCCGACCTCGAGCGCCTCCCGGACCGCCGTGTCGATGCCTTCGCCCTCGGTCCGGATGTGGATGAGGAACAGTCCCCCGAACGGCTTCACCGCCGAGGCGAGCTCGATCAGCTGTGGCGTCGTGTGGTAGGTGTTCGGCGGCACCAGCAGCGCGCACGACAGCCCGAGCGCCCCGTCGCGCATGGCTTCCTCGACCAGGTGCTTCATCTCGGCCATCTCGGCCGGTGTGGGCTCGCGGCTCTCCTCGCCGAGCACGCAGCGCCTCACCTGGGTGGCGCCGACGAAGGAACCGACGTTCACGGACACGCCGCGGCTCTCGAGCCGGTTGAAGTATTCGCCCAGCGTGCGCCAGTCGACCTCGAGGCCGTAGGGCGCGGACTTCCTGACCTTCCCCTGGATCGGGCCGGCGGAATCCGATTCGCCCAGGATGTCGGTGGTGACTCCCTGGCGGATCGCGCTCTGGGCGGTGCCGTCGGCCAGGAGCGGGTAGTCGGAATGAGTGTGGATGTCGATGAACCCGGGAGTCACGGTCAGGCCCTGCGCGTCGATCACCTTGCGGGCCCGGGTGCGGTCGGCCGGTTCAAGGCGTCCGATCTTGGCGATCGTGTCGCCGGCGATCGCGACATCCGCATCGACGGCCGCGGCCCCGGACCCGTCGATGACGCGGCCGTTGACGATGACCAGATCGTACGCGGGTCCCTGCGGCCCGCAGGAGACTGCGCCCAGCAGCGCCACCACCACGCCTGTGAGTCGGAGATAGTGTTTCATAGCCCTCCTGGATGGACGGGGAACTTGTGGAGTGCGGTCCCTCCGCACCGCCCCCGCAAAGCGGCGTCGAGCCGCCGCACTCCACGGCCGCTCATTGGAAATTGCGGTGGAGTTCTTCAATTTCTGCCTCTGAGATCAACACTCAGTCATTTCTTCGGCAGCGCGCGGGTGGACCCGGTCGTGATGCCGCCGTCGACGAGCAGAGTCTGGCCGGTGATGTATTCGCTGGCGTCGGAGGCCAGGAACACCACCGCCCCCTCCAGATCTGCCGGCTTGCCGGGACGCTTCAGCGGGATCCGATCCGTCAGGTAGCTGACCCACTCCTTGTCTTCGTACATCACCGCGTTCTGAGCCGTCCGGAACCAGCCGGGCGCCAGGCAATTGACCGTGATTCCGTGTGCGCCCCAGTCGTCGGCCAGGCTCATGGTCAGCTGTTTTACGCCGCCGCGGCTGGCCGTGTAGGGACCCAGCCCCGCGTAGCCGAAGACGCTCGTCACCGACCCGACGTTGACGATGCGCCCGTACCGGCGCGGGATCATGGTGCGGGCAACGGCCTGGGCGACGAAAAACGTGCCGCGCAGGTTCGTGTCGAGCACCAGGTTCCAATCGTCCCAGGTGATGTCGACGGCGGGCTTGCGCACGTTGCAGCCGGCGTTGTTGACGAGGATGTCGATTTTCCCGTACGCCCCGACCGCCCGCTCGACCATGCGCTGGATGCTGTGGTAGTCGCGCACGTCGAGCTCCAGGGGCACCGCCCTCCTGCCCAGCGCCTCGATTTCCGCCCGAAATGGCTCGAGCGACGCCGCGTTGCGTGCCGTGATGACCAGGTCCGCGCCGGCGCGCGCGAGGGCGCGGCCGAAGTACTGGCCGAGCCCTCGGCTCGTGCCGGTGACGATCGCTGTTTTTCCCGTCAGGTCAAAAAGCCTGTCGCTCATTCTTGGCTCTCCGTTGAGGTGGGCGGGGTCGGCCCGCCCCCGCCCCGATGAGCTACAACCGGGAGATAGCAGGAACCGGATGAGCAGGATCCCGGGGCCGCGGCGGGCCGACGCGGCCCACTGCAAACGTTATACATTGACAGGCCCTACGGCTCGAGGATGATTTTCATGAGGCCGGGCTCGCGCCGGTAGAGCCTGTCGAACCAGGCGGCACCTTCGGACAGCGGGGCCGTCGCGCTGATCATGCTGTCGATGTCGAGCGCCCCGCGGGCGAGCATGTCGAGGCAGGCGGGATACTCTCCGCACGAGGCGCAGGAGCCGTACAGCGAGATTTGCCGGGTGACTACCTCCTGCAGGGGGAACTCGACGGTCGGCACCACATTGCCCACCAGGCTGAGCGCGCCACCCTTTCGAAGCGAGCTGATCGCCGCCTGCAGCGTCGCGCCGAGCCCGACGGCCTCAAAGGCGAGGTCGGCCCCTTTCCCTCCGGTCAGCTCGCGCACGGCCTGCCGGATGTCGCACGCGGAGGGGTTCAAGACCGTGTCGGCCCCGAGCTTGCGGGCGAGCTCGAGCCGGGAGGCGTCGAGGTCGACCGCGACGATCCTGCCGCAGCCCGCGACCCGCAGCGACTGCACGATGAGCAGCCCGATCATGCCCGCGCCCACCACGACCGCCGTGTCGTTGAGCGTCACCGGCACCCTCCCGACCGCGTGAAACGCGATGGAGATCGCCTCGATCGTGGCGGCCCTGACGAACGAAACCCCTTCCGGGATCCGGTACAGGATCCTCCGCGGGACGACGACATACTCTGCGAAAGCGCCGTTCTGCCGGTAATCGCCGCAGGACACCCCGAGGACGCGCCGGTTGTCGCACAGGTTGATCAAGCCCCTCCGGCAGAAATCGCAGCGGCCGCAGTAGATCGTCGAATCGAACGTCACGCCGTCCCCGGGCTTCCATTCTTCCACTCCCGGGCCGAGCGCGGCCACGACCCCCGACGCCTCGTGTCCCATGATCACGGGAGGGACGCGCCTCCCGGTGCTCCCGTCCATGCCGTGGACGTCGCTCCCGCAGATGCCGCACGCCTTCACCCGGATCAATACCTCTTCCGGTCCGGGGTCGGGTACCGGCACGTCTTCGTAGGTGAGGCGGTTGTATTCGCGTAAAACCAGCGCTTTCATGAATGAGCCTCCCCGGCTGTCTTTGCCGCCGGACTATGTTGCCGTGCCGTTGAATTCGTGGACGGCGTCGAGCATGGCGACGATGTTTTCGACGGGTGTCTTCGCCTGCACGTTGTGGATCGCGTTGAAAACGAATCCGCCGCGGCGGGAAAAGATGCGGCAGCGGTCCAACACCTGCCGGCGCACGTCTTCCGGGGTCCCGAACGGCAGCACGCGCTGCGTGTCGATCCCGCCGCCCCAGAAGACGAGCCGGTCGCCGAAGTCGTCCTTCAGGTGGTCGGGATCCATGCCGGCAGCCGAACACTGTACCGGGTTCAGGATGTCGAAACCGGATTCGATAAACCCCGGGAGGAAGCGCTCGACGGACCCGCACGAGTGCTTGAAGGTCTTCCACCCGGTGTTCGCGTGAATCCAGTCGTTCAGCTTTCTGTAATAAGGAAGATACAGGTCGTTGAAGGTGGTCACCGAGCAGAACGTCGAGGTCTGGGTGCCGAAATCGGTGCCGCACAGGAATATCGCGTCCACCGCCTCCCCCGCGGCCTTGTTGAAACGCTCCAGATTGGCGAGCGCCACTTCGCTTTGGTGCGAGAAGATGCGGTGGATCAGGTCGCGGCGCGTGCGGGTGGAGATGTACCACTCGGTGATGTCGCGTATGCCCCGCGGGTGCTTGAGGAAAGGGGCGGGAACCAGCGCGATGTCCCCGAATGCGGTCCCGCCGGTGTTCACCATCACGGCGCGCCCGCCGGCGGCGCAGTCGCGCGCCGCGGCGGCGAGGTCCCGCACGTCCTGCTCCGGCATCGGGGTGAACTCTTCGAGGTTGTCCTCGGGACGGAGCCGCTCCTCGTCGATCGGTTCCTGGCGGATGATGGCGTCGAAAAAGTACCCGTCGCCGGGCATGCGTCCGCTGGGTGGGGCGCTCAGGTCGCCCTCGGGGTAGATCAGGGTGTCGCCGTTTTCTGCGGTCGTCACGCGAAAGTCTCCGGAGACGAGAATCTCCAGCCCGTCCGGCATGCGCCAGGGCTTCCAGTCGCGGTTGGGGAACCCGAACATCGTTTTCGGGGCGGAGACGCCGTCGACGTCGAGGCCGAGCGCCTCTTTAAGGTCGTCTTCGATCAGGCCGAGCATCTGGTACGGCTCATGCGCCTTGACCAGGCGCTTCTCCAGGCCGTAATAGTCGCGCAGCGCGGCCACGCAGCTGACATGCATGCCGGTGACGGCGGTGCTGCCGAAGTCTATGGGAACCCTGTCGGGCGCCAGGTGGGACAGCGCCGCCAGGACTCTCTCCCTGCTGTTCATGGCCGTCATTCCTTTCACCGGCCTTTTTATCACCGGTCGCCGGAAAAACGCCAAGAATTATGGAGTGCGGCGCCTCGGCCGGCCGCTTTCCGTTTGCGCCCCGATGGCCGCAATGCTCGGCGCCTGCTTGCCAATCCAGCCAAACCCAGACAGCGGTGCCGAGGCGTCGAGCCGTCGCACTCCACATTACGGGGTTACGACTGGCGGCTTATGGACATCACGGTTATGTCGTCGCTGGGGCGCGCGGCGCCGCAGAACCCGATCACGTCGGAGATCAGCCCGTCGATGAGCGGACCCGGCGCCAGGTCCTCGTGCGCCCGCAAGAACGCCTTGAGCCTTTCTTCGCCGTATTCCTCCTCGGCCGTGTTGAATGCCTCCGTCAGGCCGTCGGTAAAGAGCAGCAGCCGCTCGCCGGGACCGAACGACACGCTTTGCATCTCGAACTCCAGCGCAGGGGAAAAACCCAGGACGGTGGTGGTGGAATCGAGACGTTCGCAGCCTGCACTGCGGGTGAGGCACGGGGCGTTGTGGCCGGCGTTGACGTACCGGATCGCCCCGGTCGAGGGGGCGAGTTCGCCATAGAACAGGGTAACCAGCCTGTTGGCCGGGATGTTGGCGCACAGGTACTCGTTGAGCTTGCGCAGGACCTCGGACCCTCGGAATCCGGCCGAGATCAGGGTCCGGATGCTTCCCTGGAGCATGGCCATGAGAAGCGCCGCGGGCATCCCTTTTCCGGCCACGTCTCCCACCACGAAGACGACGGTGCCGTCGGGAAGTTCGATGATGTCGTAGTAGTCGCCGCCGACGGTGTTGGCGGGCCGCATGCGCGAGCAGATCGTGATGCCTTCGCGCTCGAAGACGCCGGATGGAACGAGCCCGAATTGAATCTCGCGGGCGACTTCGAGATCCCCTTTGAGGTTCAGCTTGTCGCGCAACTCCATCATGAGCAGGGCGAAGAAGAGCAGCATCGACACGAGGCACCAGCCGAAGCCGGTGCCTGTCCGGACCGCCGCACCCGAGAGGAGGAACTGGAGCCAACCGATGACGAACGCGGCAATGGCGCCGGCAAATGCGACCCTGCGGGCGGGGCTGAGCTTGTAGGCGGCCGATACGAAGACTTTCCACACCCCGAGCGGGTAGCGGCGGTACCAGGGGAGATGGCGGAAGGCCTCGAAGTCGATGCCCCGGGTGAAGAAACGGAAGGTTTCGCGCGGATCCCGTTGGACGAGGTCCCGGATGCCGTCGCGCGTCACCCCTTCGGTGAAGAAACCGCGAACGCCGCCGATCGCGCCGGTGCGCTCGTCGAACCGGCGCGCGAATTCGCTAAGCCGTTGGCTCAGGCTGGTCAGTTCCATATCGTGTGCGGTGTCTTGCAGCCTTCCGAGCCCCTCCGGGTTTCACCGGGGCCTGGTTCCGCGGCGGAGCGTCACTTCGGGCACGCTCTTTACTATGACCGCCGGGTCGCGGGGTTCCTTCAGCTTTACAACCGGCTTCGCCCGGGCGAGGCGTCTGGACGCGTCCAGGGCGCCGGCGCTGACGGTGGCCACGAAGTCCTCGGGTTTCAAGGCGGCCGCCAGCGACGGTGGGGCCAGGATGCTCACCGAAATATGCGGGGGCGACACCGTGACCGACCCGTCGTCGACGAGCACCGGGATGCGCGCAACGGTCCGGAGCGTCCGGTGCGGCCCCAGCTCCACCGCGACCTCGATCGGGCCGACCGGGATCGAGTGGAGGGCCATATCCCGGATATTGAGGTTCACGAAGCTCCGGAAAGACCCCTGCTGGCCCGCCAGAGGAATGCTCTCGGTAGGAACGTCGCGGACGCTCTGGACGTGGTTGCGCGGCCCGGTGATCAAGACCCGGGAGGGGTTGAGCATAACGCTGTAGACATCCAGTTCCGGGTCGGGATCGCCCAGGAGGGCCCGCACCGGGACCTCCTTGGAGGTTGTGCGCTCCAGCACCAGGCGCACACGGGCGGGCCGGATGGCGACCATCTCGAGCCCGCGCGGCATCTGCACGTTGCGCTCCGAGAGCGGGACCGTGTGCTCGCCCTCCTCGGCGTCCTGCAGATCGACGCTGCAGACCGGGACCGACTGGCCGAACCACAGCATGTTCCCGGCCGGGCCCCGGATCGTGACGTCGACCGTGCTGGGGCGCTCGTTGGTGATTTCCATGTTCCTCGGGATGCGGACCTCCAGCGGCACCGTGATGACCCGCTCGGAGCCTGAGTCGCCCCGCACGACGAACCACAGGAAACAGGATATGGCGAGGGCGGCGACCTTCAGGCTCCAGTTCTCGAGGAACAAGTTCCTGAGCCACTCCCTCATACGACTTCCTGCCGTTCTCCCAGCGATTCGGGGATGCGCGCCGTGCGGTTTTCCATGGCGCTCTGCAGGATGGTCCGCAGCCCGGTGCCGTCCAGGTTGCGGGTGATGTTGCCGCCGATGGCGGCGGAGATGATGCCCGTTTCCTCCGAAACGATGACGGCGACCGCGTCGGTTTCCTCCGTGATCCCGATCGCCGCGCGGTGTCGGGTGCCCAGTTCCTTGCTGAGGTGCGGGTCCAGCGTCAGCGGGAGGAAGCAGCCGGCGGCGATGATCCGGTTGTGCTGCACGATGACGGCGCCGTCGTGCAGCGGCGTGTTCGGGCTGAAGATGGTCACCAGCAGGTCGTAGGTGAGGACCGCGTCCAGGGCGATCCCGCTTTCGGCGTAGTTGCGCAGTCCGATGTCCCGCTCGACCACGACGAGGGCACCGATTTTCTTCGACGCCAGCGTGGTCGCCGCCAGGATGATCTCCTCGAAACCCGACTTCTTGTCCGACGTGCGTGCCGGCCGAAGAAGGACGTCATCCCGAGGCCGGCGAGGCCGCGCCGGATCTCGCTCTGGTAGAGCACGATGATGCCGAACACGATGTAGGTCAGGAGGTTGGTCAGCAGCCACTGGACGGTGGTGAGGCGGTAGAAGCGGGTCGCGTAGTAAAACCCGAGCAGGACCACCATCCCGAACGTCATCTGCGCCCCGCGCGTGCCCCGCACGAGCAGCAGGAAGCGGTAAAGGATGTATGCGACCAGCGCGATGTCGATGACGTCCCGGATGTACTGCTGCCACATCCCTACCCAGGCGAGAAACCCCGCCGCGAACAGGAACGTGTTGGTCGTTGCCAGGACTTCATTCACTCGCCGATTCCCCCTGCTGTCAACGCATCCGCAACACGGGCGATGTCCCGCATCGGCCCGACATCGTGCACCCGGACGATGTGGGCCCCACAGATGATAGATGCGGCCACCGTCGCCGCGGTTCCCCAGATTCGGTCTGCCTCCGGGTTTTCCAGGATGGCTCCGATGAAGGATTTTCGCGAGGTTCCGACCAGGAGGGGAAAACCGGTGGCGGCCAGGCGATCCAGGTTACGGAGGATCTCCAGGTTCTGCGCGACCGACTTGCCGAAACCGATCCCCGGATCGAGGATGATCTTTTCCGAGGATACACCACAGTTTCGCGCGCGCGCAACCGCTTCCTCGGCCCATAACTCCAATTCCGCCAGAATGTCAGGGCTGCGTGGGATCGATTGCATGTTCCGGGGCTCGCCCGCGCATGTGCATGAGGATCAGACCTGCCCCGAACTTCGCGCGCCTCGGCGCGCCAGTTCACGGTCGTCCCGCAGCGCCGGGACATCGTTGACGATGGCGGCGCCCCGTTCCAGGGCGGCCCGGGCGACCTGCGGTTTGGAGGTGTCGATGGAAATGGGAAGAGGGTAGCCGGCCGCAAGCGCGTCGAGCACGGGCAGGACCCGGCGCAACTCCTCGTCGGCGCTGACGGCCCGCGCTCCCGGGCCGGTGGATTCCCCGCCGATGTCGAGAATATCGGCGCCCTCCTCCGCAGATCTGCCAGGCGCGCTGCACCGCGTGTTGCGGGTCGAGGTAACGGCCGCCATCGGAAAAGGAATCGGGGGTGACGTTCAGAATGCCCATGATCAAGGTCCTCGACCCGAGCTCGAGGACCTTGTCCCTGACCTTGATCCGGTAGTGCCTGCGCTGAGCGAGGGAGGCATGGTATGGAGTACGGCGGCTCGACGCACGCTTTGTGAGCGGCGAACTGGGCGCCGCCGTATAGATTCAGGCGAGCCGATTCCGTCGGTTCACGGCGGCGCCGAGCCGCCGCACTTCAGCGATCAGGCCGGCGCGGGCTTCCCCTTCGGGTTGATCAGCTGCGGTAGCGGCGAGTGGCCGGGCGATCTTTTCCTTGACGCGACCCTCGGAATCGCCATCGGTCGGCGCCGGTTTGTCTTTACCAGGGGCTGCCCCTTGATGAGGGCCTCGATTTCCCAGCTGTCCAGCGTCTCGTACTCGAGCAGCGCCTCGGCAAGCCGCACGAGCCCGTCGTTGTTGGCCTCGAGCAGCGTCCAGGCGCGGTTGTAACCCTCCTCCACGATGCGCTTGACTTCGTGGTCGATGCGGATCGCCGTGTCTTCGCTGTAGTCGCGGTGCTGTGAGATTTCGCGTCCGAGGAAGATCTGCTCCTCCTTCTTGCCGAAGGTGAGCGGCCCCATGGCGCTCATGCCCCACTCGGTGACCATCTTGCGGGCGCGCTCGGTGGCGACTTCGATGTCGTTGGCGGCCCCGGTGGTCTCGGTGTTGAGGAACATCTTCTCCGCGCATCGGCCGCCCATCAGGATCGCGATCTGTCCCTCGACGAACTCCTTGGTGTAGTTGTGCTTGTCGGTTTCCGGCAGCTGCTGGGTCAGGCCGAGCGCCATGCCGCGCGGAATGATCGTGACCTTGTGCAGCGGATCGCTGCCCGGGCACCATGAAGGCGACCATGGCGTGGCCGGCCTCGTGATAGGCGGTGACCTTCTTTTCGGCCTTCGGTGATCACCATGGACTTGCGCTCCTTGCCCATGAGCACCTTGTCCTTGGCCCCTTCGAAATCCGCCATCACCACGAGCTTGCGGCTGTAGCGCGCCGCGTTGAGCGCGGCCTCGTTGACCAGGTTGGCCAGCGCCGCCCCGGAGAAACCCGGGGTGCCGCGCGCGATCACCGTACACGTCGACGTCGTCCGCAAGCGGGATCTTGCGCGTGTGCACCTTGAGGATGCCCTTCGCGTCCGCGGATGTCCGGCAGCGGCACCACGACCTGCCGGTCGAATCGTCCCGGGCGCAGCAGCGCCGGGATCGAGGACGTCGGGCCGGTTGCTGGCCGCGATCAGGATGACGCCGTCGTTGGATTCGAAACCGTCCATCTCGACCAGCAGCTGGTTCAGGGTCTGCTCCCGCTCGTCGTGCCCGCCGCCCAGGCCGGCGCCGCGATGGCGTCCGACGGCATCGATTTCATCGATGAAGATGATGCAGGGGGCGTTTTTCTTCCCCTGCTCGAACAGATCGCGCACCCGGCTCGCGCCGACGCCGACGAACATCTCGACGAAATCGGACCCGCTGATGGAGAAGAACGGCACGTTGGCCTCGCCGGCGATGGCGCGCGCCAGCAGGGTCTTGCCGGTTCCCGGAGGTCCCATCAGCAGGACGCCCTTGGGGATGCGGCCGCCGAGCTTCTGGAATTTCTGCGGTTCCTTGAGGAACTCGATGATCTCGGTCAGCTCTTCCTTGGCTTCCTCGACCCCGGCGACGTCCTTGAAGGTCACCTTTTTCTGCTGGCTCGACATCAGTCGTGCGCCGGCTCTTGCCGAACGACAGCGCCTTGTTGCCGCCGCTCTGCATCTGCCGCATCAGGAAGATCCAGAATCCGATCAGCAGGATGAACGGCAGCCAGGAGGACAGGAACACGTACATCAGCGAGGAGTTCGAGGATTTTTCGAGCTTCACGTCGACGCCGTTCTGCTGCAGCTCCTTGGCCAGATCGCAACCCGGGTCGGCGGGGACCACGGTCTTGAACTTCTTGCCGCTGGTGTCCTCGCCCTCCAGGTCCTCGCCCATGATCTTGACGGACTTGATCTTCTTGGCCGTCATTTCCTGGTAGAAGGTCGTGAAGTCCTTTTCCTCGACGTTGGCATCCCTGAACGCTGTAGAACAGCTGCCACAGCAGTACCAGCGAGACAACCACGGCCAGCCAGACCAGGATGTTTTTCAAATTGGTACTCAAATTACCCGACCTCCCATGTCGCGATCTAGCTGCGGAATCCATTGGCTATTATAGCAGAGTCGCGCAACATCTCTAACCTAACTCCATAAACCACAATGGATTTCGGGGTTCCCGTTTCCCCGCCTATCCAGGTCGTGCGCGCAATGCTGAGCCATCGCTTATTTAGACGCTAAACCCCCACCATAGTTTCCATCCCGCCCGACGATTTTGCATAAGATCCGATCCCAAAGCGGCGTCGAGCCCGTCGAGCCACCGCACTCCAAAATATGGAGTGCGGTGCCTCGGCACCGCTGTCTGGGTTTGGCTGGATCGGCAGGTAGGTACGCAAGGTCAGCGCCTGGGCGCCGACCACAAACCGGCGTCGAGCCGCCGCACTCCAAGATATGGAGTGCGGTTCAAATCGACCCACCGCAATTTGTACGGATCTCGAGGAAGACGCAGCGGGAGGCATCCTTGCCGGGGGCGAAAGGCTGCGCCGGGGGAAACCCGGGGACCCAGACGACGGCGTCGCCGGCCACGACCATCGGCAGCATGGCGCGCTCGGCGAGGGGAATGCGCGCGTCGATCAGCATCTTCTTCACTTTCCGGTGCCCGGTCCCGCCATACCGGTCCCCGGGCATCCGCCCGCGCACCAGCAGGCTCGCCGGCAGCCGGTCGGCGGCGAGCACCGCCCCGGCCCTGTGGTCCGGGTGCGTCCGTGCCTCTTCCCACGCCACGTCGACGCGCGCCGTGACCGTCATGCCGGTCTCCTCGATGAAACAGCACCCCGGCAGCGGCAGCGCGTAGCTCCGCTCGATCCTGGGCCTGTCGCCGGCAGCGACGACCAGCAATTCGTCGAATTGCCGCGAGGCGGCCCCGCCGGGGAAAGCGACCGTCCTGCCGCTCGCGCCCTCCAGCGCGAGGGCCAGGACGGCGTCGATATGAGCGGCGGTGATGCCCTTCAGCGATCCCCGGCACTCGCGCAGGACGCATTGCAGCAGGCCCCGCTGCAGGGCGGGGTGGAGTTCAGCGAGGGCGGTCGCGCCCAGGGCGACGCCGCCGGGCGCCGGCCGGCGCAGCGCGTCGTACTGCGCGCGCGAGAGGTCGTCCAGGTAAGCCGTGACGTCGCGGGCGATCGCCGCCTCGCGTGCCAGGACCTCGGCAATGTTGGGGTTGAACGTGCCGCGGAGATACGGCAGAAGCTCGTGTCGGACACGGTTGCGCCGGTAGCGGAGGTCCAGGTTGCTCGAATCCTCGCGCCAGGCGACTCCGGCATGTTGGAGATAGCGCCGGATCTCGTCGCCGGAAACCTCGATCAGCGGCCGGACGACGAGGCCGTCCAGTACGGGGTAGATGCCCCCCATCCCGCGGGTCCCGCTGCCGCGGAGCAGACGCAGCAGCACGGTTTCGGCCTGGTCGTCGACCGTGTGGCCGACGGCGATCTTCGTCGCCCCTGCCGCCGCCGCCGCCCGTCGCAGAAAGTCGTATCGCGCCCGCCGCGCGCTCTCCTCCAGGTTGCGGCACACGGCGGGCCGGTGCCCACGACTCGGTGACCACCTGCACCCCGAGTTCCTGGCCGAGCCTGCGGACGAACCGCTCGTCCTCGTCCGATTCCGGCCCGCGGAGCCTGTGGTTCAGGTGCGCCGCCGTGAGCCGCAGCCCCCAGCTCGGACCAAGCCGGCCGAGGCAGTGCAGCAGCGCGACGGAGTCCGCCCCGCCGGACACCGCGACCAGGACGTGCTCCCCCGCCCGCAGCATCCGGTGCCGACGCAGCGTTTGTCCCACTAGTCCTTCGAGTCTCGCGTGCTTCATCCTATCCAGCAGTCCAGGTGGGCGGGGTCGGCCCGCCCCCGCCCCAAATGAGCAACAACAGGGTGCAACCGGGAAATCCACAGGCGCAGCAAAATCCACGGGCCGCGTCGGGCCGCCGCCCACTGGCCATTGGCTGCCCGGTCGATAGATTGATATACTTGCTGTTTTTATGCAACGCCACTCGAGGTGAGCCTCATGACTTTCCCTGTCACACGCCCCAGGCGCCTGCGCATGAAGCCCTCGGTCCGCGACCTGGTGCGCGAAACGCGCCTCTCGCCCGGGCAGCTCGTTTACCCTCTTTTCGTCTGTCCCGGCGAGGGGGTTCGCAACGAGATCTCGTCCATGCCGGGCAACTACCAGATGTCGGTCGACGCGCTGGTCGAGGAGGTCCGGACCGTCAAGTCGCTCGGGGTCGGGGGGCATCATCCTGTTCGGTATACCCGAAACGAAGGACGAGCTGGGGAGCTCCGGCTACGACGATGACGGCATCGTCCAGCGGGCCGTGCGCGCGTTGAAACGGGAAGTGCCGGGAATCGTCGTCATCACGGACGTGTGCCTTTGCGAGTACACCAGCCACGGTCACTGCGGGGTGGTGCAGGACGGGGAGGTGGCCAACGACATCACGCTGGACCTGCTGGCGAACATGGCGCTGTCGCATGCGAAGGCCGGCGCGGACATCGTCGCGCCTTCCGACATGATGGACGGGCGTGTGGCGGCGATCCGGGCGACGCTGGAGCGGTCCGGGCACGTAGAACACCCCGATCCTTTCGTACGCCGTCAAGTACGCCTCCGGCTATTACGGCCCGTTCCGCGAGGCGGCCGAATCGGCCCCCGCGTTCGGCGACCGCCGCAGCCACCAGATGGATCCCGCGAACGCGCGCGAGGCGCTGCGCGAGGTGGACCTCGACATCGAAGAAGGCGCGGACATCCTCATGGTCAAGCCCGCGGGCCCGTACCTGGACGTCATCCGGACGATACGCGACCGCTACCCGCACCCGCTGGCGGCCTACCAGGTCAGCGGCGAATACTCGGCGCTGATGGCGGCGGGCCGGATGAACTGGCTCGACCTGCCGCGCGTCATGATGGAGTCGCTGATCGGGATCCGGCGCGCCGGCGCGGACATGATCCTGACCTACTTCGCCAAGGACGCGGCGAAGGCGCTCTGACACTGCAAACCGCGGAATTCGGGAGTAGAGAGAACGTGAATCGACGGTCGAAAGCTCTGTTTGCCCGGGCGCAGCAGCTCATTCCCGGAGGCGTCAACAGCCCGGTGCGCGCGTTTCGCAGCGTCGGCGGGAACCCCGTCTTCATCAAGTCGGGGCGGGGCAGCCGCATCGTCGACGAGGACGGTGCGTCGTACATCGACTACGTCGGTTCGTGGGGGCCGTTGATTCTGGGCCACTCCGCCGCGCCGGTCCGGCTGGCCCTGAAGCGCCAGATCGCGATGGGGACGAGTTTCGGCGCGCCGACGGAGCAGGAAATCCGCCTGGCCGAGATGATCTGCGCGGCGGTGCCCTCGATCGAGAAGGTCCGGCTGGTGAACTCGGGGACCGAGGCGACCATGAGCGCCATCCGGCTCGCCCGGGCGTTCACCGGGCGGTACAAGATCATCAAGTTCGACGGGTGCTATCACGGGCACGGCGACTCCTTTCTCGTGAAGGCGGGTTCCGGGGTCGCGACCCTGGGGCTTCCCGACAGCCCCGGCGTACCGCCCGAGAACTCGGCGCTGACCGTCTCGGTTCCCTTCAACGACCCGGAGGCGGTGGAGCGCGCGCTCCACGTCCATCGGTCCCAGGTGGCGGCCATCATCGTGGAACCGGTGGCCGGCAACATGGGGACGGTGCCGCCGGCGAAGGGTTTTCTGCAGCGCGTGCGCAAGCTCACCCGCGAGCACGGCGCGCTGCTGGTGTTCGACGAGGTGATGACCGGCTTCCGGGTCGCCTATGGCGGAGCCCAGGAGTTGTTCGGGGTGAAGCCCGACCTCACCTGCCTCGGCAAAATCATCGGGGGAGGGCTTCCGGTGGGCGCCTACGGCGGCACCAGCGAGATCATGAAGTGGGTCGCGCCGGAAGGACCCGTCTACCAGGCGGGGACCCTGTCGGGCAACCCGCTGGCCGTTTCGGCCGGGATCGCCACCCTGGATTATCTGCGCCGCCCGGGAACCTACCAGAAGCTGGAGCGCCTCGGCGAGGAGTTGGCCGAGGGGCTGGGGCGCGCCGCCGCCGAGTCCGGCGCCGCGGTTCAGATCAACCGCGTCGGGTCGATGTTCACCATGTTTTTCACGGCCACCCCGGTCCGCGACTACGAGTCCGCCCGCACCAGCGACACGGCCCGGCACGCCCGTTTCTTCCACGCGCTGCTGCGGTCGGGCGTCTACTTCGCCCCGTCGCAGTTCGAAGCCTGCTTTATTTCATTGGCCCACACCCGGCGCGATGTCGCCGCCACAATCCGCGCCGCGCGCCAGGCCCTGAAGTGAACCGTGGGCGGGGTCGACCCGCCCACGGCCCGATGAGCTGCAACCGCGATTAATCGGGAGATCCACGGGATGGGCACGATCCACGGGCCGCGTCGGCCCGCCCCTGTCCACTCACGCCTTGACCTCTTGCTTCTCGTCGCGCTTTGCCGGCAGGCGCAGCCGGATCGACACGATCTGGAATCCTTTGGTCTTCTCGATTGAAAACGTCAGGTCCTGGTACCGCACGGTTTCCCCTTCCTGCAGGAGTCTCCCGGTCCGCGCCTCGAGGAACCCGACGATGGTCGTGTAGGCGCGCGACTCGGGGAGCTTGTTGGTGAACATGCGGTTGAAGTCCTTCACCGGCAGGTTGCCGGCGATGGAGAAGACATTCGGTGCCAGCTCGCGCACGGATTCCACTTCGGTGTCGTGTTCGTCGCGGATTTCGCCGACGATCTCCTCGAGGAGGTCTTCGAGCGTGACGATCCCCTCGACCCCGCCGAACTCGTCGACCACGATGGCCATGTGCAGGTGCATCGACTGGAGCTGGCGCAGGACGGTCTCGATCGGGGCGACGTCGGGGACGAAGTGGACGGGGCGGAGCAGCACCTGGAGGTTGATGTCGCCGGGGCGCTGCAGATGCTGCAGCAGGTCCTTGACGTTGAGGATGCCGACGATGTTCTCGAAATTGCCGCGGTAGACGGGGATCCGGGAGTAGTTGGTGCGGCTCACGACGGCGAGGATGTTCGGGAGCGGCTCGCTGATCTCGACGGCGGTGACCTCGATGCGCGGGATCATGACGCCGCGCACCTGGGTGGCGCCGATGGCGAAGATGTTGGCGAGCAACTCCTTTTTCTGGTCGGCCAGGGTGGCTTCGGTCGAGTCGGCGATGATGGCCCGGATCTCGTCTTCGGTCAGCGGCTGGGCGAACGGGCTGCCCGCGGGCGAAAGGCGCAGGAGACGCACGAGGCCGTTGGACACCTTCGCGGCCATCCGGGCGAAAGGGGAGAGTACCCAGAGGGCGGCACGGATCGGCCACAACAGCCGTCGCGTCACCAGCTCGGAGTTGGTGGCGGCGATGATCTTGGGGGTCAGCTCGCAGAAGATGAGGACGACCAGGGTCAGGACGACGGAGGCGGCGATGCTGAAGGTCTCGATCCTGTCCTGAGGAGCGTACTCGGCGACGAGATAGGTGACGAGCGTGGCCGCGGCGATATTCGAAATGGTGTTGCCGAGCAGCAGGACGCCGAGGAGGCGGTCGGGGTTGGCGACGATGCGCTTGACCGCTTCGGCGCCCCTGTCGCCCGACTCGGCGAGGTACTTGAGCCGCAGGCGGTCAACGGCCGTGTAGGCGGTCTCCGACCCCGAGAAGAAGATCGACAGCAGGAGGAACAGGACAAGCAGAGCGAAATAGAGGCCCAGTTGCGTTTACAGCGTCACGCCGAGGCCTTGGCCGAGCGCTCGTAGGCGGCGGCGAGGGCGCGGTCGATCTGATCCTCGACGGACTTCTCGTTCAGACCGCGGACGGTAGCCACCTCGCTGACGATGAGCTGCTTGGCCCGGTCCAGCATCCGCTTCTCCCGGAAGGACAGACTCTTTTTGAAGCTGAGGTAGACGAGGTTCCGGAGCACTTCCGCGACCTGGAAGATGGAGCCGGTCCTCATTTTCTCGGAGTGGTCCTTGTAGCGGCCTTTCCAGTCGGATTCGGGCTCGAAGAAATCGCCCTGGAGGAGCTTGAAGAGGCCTTCGACGTCGCCGCGTTTGATGATGCGGCGCAGGCCGACGCTTTTGACGTTTGCGGTGGGGACCATCACCACGGAGGCATTGGAGTGGATCCTGAGCAGGTAGAATTCTTCGGGAATACCCCCATCAACCGCCCGGCTGGTCACCTGCTCGATGATGCCCACGCCGTGGTTGGGGTATACAACCTTGTCGCCAATACGAAATTCCATACCACCTCCGGATCTCGTTATTATACAGGATCGCGGCCCCCCAGTCAAAAGAACCCCCCACGGGCCAGCAGTTTCGGAACTTGGCCTGAGAGTAACGCTATGACGCCCGCTGAACATGCGTGGATGAAGGGGATCGCTTGTTTGTATCGAGGTGGGGGGTATTCGGAAGCAGTGATTTCGGCCCTGTGGCGACACTGGTCCCTGAGCGCGAAGTGGGTTCGACAGGCGGGGGCGCGGAGAGGATTCCTGGCAACTCAACCGCTGTCGGCTGGCTGCAGAAGACTCAGCCGGAAGCTGCGTAACAGCGCGATGGGTTCTAAGACCGTGTGATTTCCCCGGTGCAGGTGCCGGATCCGGTAGAGCCGCTCCAGCGTCAGCGTGAGAACTGTCAGCAGCCAGTTGACCAGCAGGCTGTTCGGATGGTGATGGCAAACGTGTTCGAACCCGTAGCGGTTCTTAGCATCGTTGAATCCCTGGTTCTCAATCTCCCACCGGCTCTTGGCCATCGCATAAAGGGCCTTGCTGCCGGCCTGCTTCCTGGAGAAGTCCGTCAGCCAGCTGGCCTCCACCACCGTACCATCCGGTTTATGTTGCCGGTAGCAGATCACCCGGACGGTCTTCCAGCGCAGATGCTCCCAGGGATCGAAGTCGTCGGCGTCCCAGATCTCCACCCGGTCCGATCCGTGTTGAAACTCTCCATCCGGAACTCGGGAGTCGAATCGCCGCCGGGCAGCTTCGCACAACTCCGGCAGGTTCTGCTTCAGTCGTGCGACAACCTTCAGTCCCAAGTCCCCGGCCGTATGCAGAAACGGCACCGTAGCAAACTCTCCGTCCGCGACCACGTAGTCGGCAAACCGAACTCCCAGCGCCTTCACCGCGCGACGTAGTAGCCGTTGTCCGCCCGAGTACTCACTGTCGCCCGGCCCGTACGGCTCCACGTCAACCGGAAGCGACAGCCCGGTCCCCGCCACGCTGACCATCACCAACTTGTGATGGTGCCCCACAATCTCATCCTTCTGGTTTCGTACCGGGCGGCACCATGCACACCTGTTCTTCTCGCTCCTTCCCGCTACAGTTCCATCCAGCGCCAGTCCAATCCACCGGCTGCCCTCAAACGCTTTGTTCCGCTTCGCCTGCCTCACCAGCAGCCGCGCTGCCAGCAGAGCGCGCAACAACACACCCGCCGCAATCTCCGGGCGAAGCCTGCCGTCCCCCGGCCCCCGCAGATAGCTCGCCCATCCCCGATACCGGGCCGCATAGCGCAGACACTGTCGTATCCCCGGGCGCTTCAAATCAGCCGTTGCCTGCGTGCCAACGCCAGAAGTTTCGCGTTCGCCGCCAAGACCTCGCGCACCGCATCCTGGTAAGCCCGCCCCGCTCCCACCTTCTCTCGGACTTCGTCCGCCAGATGCTGCGGGATGTACTGGACGTGCTTCTTGCCGTCCGCCATGTAGGTGAGCGACCACTTCGGGTGACCCTCGCCTTCGGCGCAATGACAGTTCGGCCGGCCACAGCGGTGGTATTGAAGCGAGAGCGAACCCGGCAACAGATCCTCCGGAATCTGGAATCGGCGTATCAGTTCGAACTTGCGTTGACGGATTCGAGCCGCCTGGGGTCCTTTGGGTTCTCGGTTCATCGGATTGTATTATTACATGCCGATGCCCACAAAAGCAATCCTTTGCACTGAATGCGAAAATAGAAGCAACTACGGACGGGAGCCTATCGGGGCGGGAAGTCCGGCCTACTCAGGCTTTGTCAGGAAAGCGGCATGCCGTGTTCCGAAATGGCTGCCCACGGGCCCACCGGCCACCGCGGGGTGTCGGGGGAAGGGGTCGGCGCGCCGTCATGGCCGTGATGCCGCCCGATTGACTCCAACAACCCATCTGGGCTACATTTCCCGCCTGCACCGGGCCGAAGTGGCGGAACTGGCAGACGCACGGGACTCAAAATCCCGCGACCCTGCAAGGTCATGGGGGTTCGACCCCCCCCTTCGGCATTCATTCTATTAGACTTACATAATCCACCTTTTGAACAAAGCCTCAAAAACAGTATGACTTTGCCCGTGCTTTCCCCGCATGGCAAGTGAGGATCGAATGAGCCTAATAGTTGTAGCTTGGGATGACCGACCGATTATGGCTCGACGAGCCACGCGGGCGTGGGAATCTCGGCGTGGCGATGAAGGTTCTTGACCAGCTCGACTACAACCTTCACCGCCCAACCTGCGGGCAACCTGTCGAGATCTTCGGGGGAAGGCAGAGGTTTCTCTTCGTCCTTCTGATCTGATGTGGCTGGGCGGCTGGCCTTTGCATGGATCAGCCCATCACGATATTTGACGAGTACCACAAAACGCTGCCAACTCGGATCTCGGCAGAAATCAGGGACGGCCTTTATCAAGCTGTCTTCGAACAGCTCCTTGAGGACCTCTTTCCATCGATCACGAATGCCGCGCCTATCATCGTGGGGGAAGTATTCCAAGAGTGCCTCGTAGTGACCACTGAATAAATGATCGCGTACAAATTCAAAGAGGTAGCTCTCGGCAAAAACAGACTGCAAACACGATCTCTCGGCGCATCGCATCACGTCCCTGTCCCTCCCTAGCTTCATGGAGCGCATCGTCGAACCAAGCCTCCGCAAAGCTGGCCAAGCCCCACAGGCTTAACTCGACCGAATCCTCCCACATAAGCGCCTCGCCAAAGGAAACAGAAATGTTGCCGATACTGTCGCCGCAAATGGGACAAGGGCCGCTCTTGCCGTCGGCCAATGGTGACCCACACCCTCTGCAAGTGATGTTTGACATAACTGGAGAGATTATAGGCTGGTGGAAAGCAATGCGCGAGCGCCATGCCAGTCGGAGCGGGCAACCGGCAGGGCGTTCGCGCACCTTACTTATGAGAGAACATTTCCGGTCGGAGCGGCTTAGTTTTGAGGCGGCGGCTTCCGCGAATTCATCCAACCGCCGCACCGCATCTTCGAGGTCACTCTTGGAAACGATTGCGTACCGGTCGTAGACGGAATCCGTTTTGTGGCCGGTCAACTTTTTCCCAACCGAACGTGAAACACCGGCGTGTTCCAGCCTGCGAACCGTGGTGCGGCGGAAGTCATGGACACGACGACTAGGAATCCCTGCTTTTTCGCAGGCAGACCGCCATGCTTTGTCGTAGGATTTGATCTGCTTTCCGTCTCGGTGAAAAACCCACGCGCAGACACTCCCCCGCTTGCGCTGAAGTTGATCGGTAGCTACCCGCTGAGCCTCCAGCAAGTCCCTTAGCTCTGTAGTGAAGGGGAACACGCGCCCCTCATCGTTCTTCGTGGTTCCAGGATCAAGGGTGACGGTACCAATCTGAAAATCAACTTGACGCCACTGTAGGGGCAACACATCGCTCTTCCGCCACCCTGTGATATTGAAGAAGGTTATTAGTGCGCGAAGCGGTAAACTGAGATAACGAAGAACGGCTTGAAACTGAGCGGGCTCAAAGAAGCCGGTTCGCACGTTGTTTTCCTTCAGCATAGGTATGTAGGGCTTAACCAGAATTTTGCCCGCCCTGGCTCCGAGAGAGAATGCCCGTTTAAGTATCGCCAACTCGCGGTTAATCTCGGCGTTTTTTGCGGGAGCCTCCTGCCTCGTCAGGATGAACCTCTCGATGTCGGCGGTCGAGGCAGGCGCCGCAAGGTCCAGACCGCCTCGGCGGTCCTGTGCTACTCGCGCATGCTCTTTTTCCAGTTCTTTCCAACCTTCCAGCGTTTCGACTGCAAAGTCTTCCTGACGGATGCCCACCGGTATTCTGGGGGAGCGGCACAGCGGGTGATCCGGCCACCCGTCGACCGGATGCGAGGAGATCGTCGGTGCGCAGACCGCCGATAAAACCAAACAGCACCTACTCCACGGGATTCTCCCGTCGGGGCGAGCGCAGTATCGCCCCACCGATGACGCGTGGAGAACAACCCGACCATCTCGGGAGCAATCGAACTAGGCTCACTCCCCTGCAGAGCCTCACCGCAGCCGCAGGAAGGGATCCCCGAAGGCTGTGAGCCCAAAACGGCGGCCGGCCTGGCCGATGGACGCCCCTTCGCTCAAGCGTGACTTGATGTCGAGCAGCTCCGAGCCCCCGGAGAAGAACGTGACTTCACTGGCCAGACCACCCAGCGACTGACTCTCGAACACGTATGCGGTCATGGGTGTGCTAAGACTGCCGAGATTCCCGATATTGCAGCTCACCGCCACCACGAACTGTGCCTGGGGACTGGCGTCGCGGATCAGCGGGAAATCGACGCAGCCCGCAGAGTCGCAGGGATAGTGAAATGTCGGCGCTCCGTGAGCGTTGAGCAGCACGAGCTCGTAGCTCCTGGTCGCCAAGAGCTGGAGGTAGCGATCTCGCCAGAGGGGACCTTCGGTATCATCGAGGTAAGCGGTGATGCCGCCGACATAGTCGATCCTGTCCGCCGGGTACCGGTCATCAACGAAGTCGCTCTCGACGAGCGGCCCTTCCGACGGGATCATCGCATTGCCGACCAGCAGGCGTTGGTCGTATGCGATGGACCCACGGTAGAACTCAATCACGCGGCTGAGATAATTTCCGATGGTCGTGGGAGGTGCGTTCCAGGTGGCAATCGACACCTCGCCAAGAGGATTCGTCGGGTTGAGGAAACCATCATCCACCATGAACCCCCGCGAGAGCGACGTGTAAACTCCGGAGTAGGGGACCTGCGCGCCGAAGTTGTCGACCACCGGCAAGGGCAGGCCGGAGCTCCCCAGGATTACCGTCGTGAGATTCGATCTGAGGTAATGAGCGCGGATGGTGTCCCACAGCTTGCGAACCGAAACTTGGGGGGAGACGTGGACCCTGCGAAGGTCGAGGTCGGGGTTCTCAGACGTCACTTCCCGTTCCCAGGCATCGATGGTCCGAGCGATGCTCCGGGTGTTCGGGTTTGTGATCAGCAGCGCCGTCTCGCGTTTCTTCGAAGCGGTCGGCACCGAAACGCAAGCAAAGAGACCGGTGCTCGTGAAGTCCGACCGCAGCCCGATCAGGCAGATGTCGTAGGTCTTGCCCGGCGTCAGCTGGGAAAACGCACGGTCAAAGCAGCCGCCAGGTGTCAAGGTCTGCAATTGCGCGCCCACACTGAAGGAGGGACCCAACGGGCGGTAGTCGACTCCATCCTCCCGGGCGACCTGGACGGCCAGCGAAGCGTAGTCCTCGACGTTGAGCGCGTTCAAGTCGATGCGAGTCTGAATGCTCGAGTCCTCGTGAAACCGAAACGGGATGACGGAGAGCGGCGGCGCATCCGATTGGCCGCAGGCCGGAAGCGCGGCATCTGCCGCCTGCGCCCCCGATATCCCCGCTTCGTCCCCTTCGGGCTGCCCGGCCTGCGGCGGCAGTTGAACCGGTGCAGCGGAGGCAAGGACGACGGCACCGGAGGCCAGGACAATCGAGACCATGAGCGCCCCCGCCAGCACCATTGCCGAACGGCGAATGATCGAGGGCTCCGCGACCTTCCATCTCACTCCCGGCCTTCTTGCTGCACAGAGGCCACCGAATCTAACCAAGTCCGGACTCATCTGGGTTTGCAGCTGTTTCGACTTCATAATGGGGTCTCCGTTCATGCGGGTGGGTATGATCGAAAGATGACCCTGAGAGTCGCCACGTGTCAAGTGCTCAGCACAAATCGGAGCCATCGGGCCGGCATCCTGAGAAAGGCGTCGGCGATCATGGACAGAGCGCGGATATCGAGCCGACGTCCACCTGCAAGTGCTTGAAGCGATTCTTGTAGCCGGAAGGAATTCCTTGGCACGCACGCGAGATCGCTGCAAAACTGAAACAGATTCTGTCTTCAGACTATTCCGCACGACTTTCAGCCATCTGAGATCCTCGGTTATGCCAGCCGTACTGTTGGATCCACCCGACAATGCCCCCCGCTGCAGGGCGGCGACACGACAGCGCAACGCGCACTTCATTTATGCCACCGGCATCGCGCCGCGCGTCATGCTTGTACCCGCCGGCTACTTCTGCACAGCCTGCCCCACCGTGATCATCGATGAGGAAATCATCGCCATGAGCGTGAAAGAAGGATACCGGTTTCGCTGCGTCCGGGGTGCTGCACGAAATAGTCGGCAGCTATGAGGCCGTTCGTGATCGTGGACATCTGGAACTGGAACTTGACCAGCTTCGATCGAGCAGGCCGAACAGGATGTCGAAGACACGCTTCCCGTCGACCATCGAAAGCTCGAACCCCTCCGTGTGCAGGCCGCTGGCTTCGAAGCGGGACAGCCAGGCCGATAAGGGCGCTCAATGTCAAAAATGCCGTCTCGGGATTCATCATGCCGGGTCGTGATGGCCGCCAACGACCATGCGCGGCAGGGAGAATCCCTGGGACAGTGTGCTTGAGGCCGTCGTATTCGGCTTGTATATCAGCGATTGATCTTCGCTATGGCCTCTTTGGCCCAGGTGGCGTATTCGGGACGCTGCTGCAGGTCCGCTACGCGAAAAATTCTCAGGCCGTGGATTTTGTTTTCATTGATGTATCGGACGAAGGTGGCCAACGTCTGGTTGTACTCTTCCGGATTCTGCCATCCCGGTACCGTTCCGGAGTTGAGGTAGAGCCCCGCTATGATGGTCTTGCCCTTGAATTTTTTTGAGATGATGGACAACACTTCGTCGGCGTATGGGAGCAAACGTTCACCGTAGAAACTGGCGACGACTCCGTCGAAGTCGTAGTCGAATGCCCGGTCCATTTCCATGCGCGGGTAGCACGGAAGCCAGATGGGCAATTTCGGATTCGTGGCGCGGATTTTGGCAATGATCTCGCGCCATTGCGCGTCAGTTCTTCCCCCCTGACTTCGTGGGTCTTTCTCTGCCTCCGGTCTCTTCACCGCGTCCATTTCACCATAGAAATCGTTCAAGTAGATTCCGATGATTCGTTTTTCGGTGAGTGCCTGTTTGGCGATCCACTCGGCATGTGCCATGGACTGGTCGTGCTTCCATCCCCAGACCGACCTCTCGATCTTGGCAATGACGTATTTGACTCCCGGCGTATTCAGGTGGCGATACATCAGGGTGTCTTCCAGTTTGTACGTGCCGTCGTAAGCCTTGTCGTGCGTCCATATCGTGTTGAAGCCCACTTCCTTCACGGTGGGCGCAATGTCGACCTTGTCGCTGTGTTCCCAAGCTGTGATCAACACTTCGTTGGGGATCAACGGTGAGCGCTGCGCTTTCGTGCCGGCCGGGCAGAGCAGCGAGATAGCTGCTGCCAGCAGCACACTGTTCATATGCCTGGATTTTCCAAACATGGACGATTTCTCCCATTTTTCATTTCAGGTAGTCGTTCCCTCCGGTCTATCCGAGGATCATACGCTGATAGTCCGAATAAGCTGCGAGTTTTCTCGCATGCTCAGGTACGGAACCAGCTGCTGATATGGGGTGTTTCACTTTGCCATTACTCAGACCACAGCCGAGATATTATGCCGAAATGATGCTGCCGGATAGATCGTTCCTCACACGGATAGGAAGTTGTTCATGCACATTTCCTAACAGAGTTGATCTAATATGTCACCTCCCCCCGGTGAGATCCAGCGACCAGTGTCTGACTTTAGCTCCTAACCCTGGTCTTTGGCCTTCCAGAATGCACCGCTCACTGTGCCCTGTTTTTGAACGTTCGCTATCGCCGTACATCGCGTGGCCGTGGTAAATTGAGCGACTCTGTTGGAGCTGGCTTAGAGTGGCGGAGTTTGAAAATATCGAATTTCATCGTTCCGGGTATGGGATGCTCCCCGACATGGGGGACAAGGATCCCGGGTTGTCGGTCTGCTTCCCGCGCAACGCCGGTGGCCCGATCTTCACCGGCAAATGCGATTGCCGGGAAAGCAGGCGCGGCAAAGGATGCGCCCATTTTGAAAGATTGCTGCGGGCTACCTCCCAGATCAAAAAGCGACATGGCGGCCGTTCCTGGGGAGATGATTTTTCTGCGAGTCTCTGGTCCAGGCTAGCGTCCATCCTGAGTGAGGGGGATGGCGTCCTCTGCTCGACCATTCAGGTCGCTCGTCGCCAGCAGGACGGAACGTGGGGGTTTTTTTCGCCGCGCGATAGCCTGCTGGCGAGGCTTCTGGATAATTCTGAAATTTCCCTGAGGTTTCTTGAGCGGGCCGGGAAGGTGCCGGAACCCAATCGCTTCCGGGACCGCGCCAGCCTCATTCGCCAGCTCTCCGCTGCTTTGTGCGGCGATGAGGAAAGGAGGATCAACCAAGCCGGGGTCCTTACCTTCCGCCAAAGAACGGAACAGAGTTTCTGGGGAGTTCTCGCCTATCACTGCTATCGGGAATATGGCGTCCAGTGTACCTTTCGCCCCGCCATCGAGCAGTCCAGCGGCGATTTTGTTATCAAATGCCATCCGGGCGGCAGGGACCCTCTGCTGGAACTCGTCCTGCCTCGGCGCCAGGTGCGCAAAGCACTCGGGCTCCTCGCTGCGGAATTTCCAAAGCAGCCCGATCTCCTATCCATCCCGTGCCTTTGAAATCCATATTTCTCGTCAAGCAGAGGACAAAGCTCGATCTTGAGGTGCGCCCCATGATCGAGACGCTGCAGGCTGGTGGAGAGCGCCGATTTGTCGCGGGCGAGGATTTCGCCAAATTTCGTTATGGCGACCTCGTGTACCTGCACGAAATGAACATCCTGGCCGAGTTGGAAACGCCGGGATCGGGAAGGAAATTTACCGGTCCAGTGGATATGAAGCTCAAGAAGAGCTTGCTCCCCGCGTTTCTCGACGAGCACCGGCGCGATCTGGAAGACGGCCTGATGGTGCTCGACGAGCCGCTGCGCCATCTTTCCATCCTGCGGGAACATGACGGCATCGAGATAGTACCCGAGGCGCTCGAACGCAGCTGGTACTGGCTGTCGATCCGCTACGGGTTCGGAGACGAATCGGTTTCACTTGGCCGACGTTCTGCGGGCAAGAGCGCGCGGGCGACAGGCCTACATCCAGCTCCGTCGCGGCTGGGTCGATGTGAATGCTCACGCATTCCATGCACTTGATCTGCTGGCAAAGCAGCGACGGGCTGAAAATCGAGAAGGAGAGGGTGCGCTTTTCGGGAGTCGATCTCCTTCGCCTGGTCTCGGCCAGCTCCAAGCCAGTCCGGATCAGGAAAGATAACCAGCGCGCGGAAATCATGAAACGCTTGCTCGCGCTTACGCCCGTTCACCCCGCCGGCAGACTGAAAGGAATGGTCACGTCCTTACGGCCTTACCAGGTGAAAGGAGTCGACTGGCTCCGATTCCTGTTCGAAAACGGGCTCTCGGGCCTGCTCTGCGACGACATGGGGCTCGGCAAGACGCACCAGGCAATTGGCGCTGATGATCTCGCTTCGGGAACGCAACAAAATCAAAGATCCGTTCCTGGTCGTCTGCCCGACCACCGTGATCAGCCACTGGATGAACAAGATTCTGGAACACGCTCCCGGCCTGAAGCCGACCGCCTATCACGGCGGTGAGCGGGATCTGAGGAGCGCACTGAAGCAGGCCAGGGTGCTGGTGACTTCCTACGGAATCCTGCGCAACGACATCGCTCCGCTCAGCAGGGTTCCGATTCCCGCTCGCCGTGTTCGATGAAATCCAGAACTTGAAAAATCGCGAAACCCAGAACTACCTGGCAGCGACTTCTCTTCAGGCCCGGATGCGGATCGGATTGACCGGAACGCCGATAGAAAATTCACTCGGCGACCTGAAGTCGCTTTTTGATCTGGTGCTGCCGGGGTATCTGGGTACCGACGAGGAGTTTGCAAAACGATACGGAGCCGCGGAAGCCGCAGACGCTCCGGCAAGCGCCTCCGCCGAGCTTCGAAGATTGATCTCGCCCTTCATTCTGCGGAGGCTGAAGGGCGCCGTGCTCGAGGAACTGCCGGAGAAGATCGAAGACCTGCGCACATGCGAGTTGAGCGAAGCTCAGGTGAAGCTATATCGCGATGCCCTGGCTACGAAAGGCCCAGCCCTGGTCGAGCAACTCCGCTCCAGCTCCCGCCGGCTGCCTTACATTCACATTTTTGCCCTGCTGAACCTGCTCAAGCGGATCTGCGATCACCCCGCTCTGGCACTCAACACGGTCGGAGATTATCCAGAAGTATGAGTCCGGCAAGTGGGAGCTTTTCCAGGAGCTGCTTATTCGAAAGTCTCGACAACGGCCAGAAGGTGGTGGTTTTCAGCCAGTATCTCGGAATGATCTCGATGATGGAGCGGCTGCTCTACGGATCTTGGAATCGGATTCGTAACTCTGACCGGCGCCAGCGTGAATCGCGGAGAGATCGTGCGCAGGTTCAACGAGGAGTCCGGGCTGCCGCGTGTTTCTGGGCAGCCTGAAAGCAGGAGGTGCCGGCATTGACCTGGTCGCCGGATCCGTGGTGATTCACTATGACCGCTGGTGGAATGCGGCCCGGGAAGACCAGGCAACCGACCGGGTGCACCGCATCGGCCAGAAGCGCGCGGTGCAGGTGTTCAAGCTGATGACCGCCGGTACGCTTGAGGAAAAGATCTCGGCCATCATCGAACGCAAGCGCCGCTTGATGGATTCGGTAGTTCAATCCGACGATCCGCACCTGGACAAGGTTTTCACTCGAGAGGAACTGATCGACCTTCTGCGTCCGCTTTGAGCGGGACACGGCAGGGCCCTCATGGGAATTTCAGGACTCTAAGATTGTTCGGGGCAGGGGCAGACGACGCAAGCGGACTCCGCCGGGTTTTTCATGTCATTTTTCGGTATATAATTCTCGCGTGTACCGTCAGCGGAGCAGCGGGAAGTGGACATAACGCCACTCCCTTATCGGGAGAACAATCTGTGCCGGAGTGCCCAGGGTGCGCCACAGATCAACAGCCTATTCGACCGATCCGCCCGTGCGTCTGAAAGCCGCTGGATGACCTTGGGAAACTGGGTGTCGATGTGTTTTCCGTTGTTGATCACAAGGCAACGGGCATAGAGCTCATCCGAGACAAGCTAAAGGGCAAGATATGCATCAACGCTTCGGTAGATATGCAGAGCATACCCTGCCGAACGGAACACCCGCCGAGATAGAAGCAGAAACGGACCGTCTGCATGAAGCCTTTCATTCGCCGGATGGCGGATTCATGTGCACGGTAATGCGCTGGCACCGGCCGACGTATCCCGAAGAAAATGTCCGTGCTTCTGTCAAGGGATTTAACAAGTACAGAATGCGATCTCTCTAAAATCTTGCGGGATGCAGTAGCCTACCCAAGGGGCACCTATGAAATGTCCGATGTTTTCTGCCACACGGCTCTGCCTGCTGGTCGCGCTGTCGGCTGCACCCGCCGCGGCGCTTACGTTCAAAGCCCCCGCCGGGGTGAAGCTGCCCCTGGTCATGACTCCGGTTCTGGGCGGCGACGCCTGGAGCGGCGCGGGCGCGGACCTCGTACTGGCTGCCCGTCAGGGCGGGTTGCTCGAGGCCCCGGCCTGGTTCGCCGGCAACCGTCCGCCGCGCGATGAGATGGTGGTACTGGAGCTGGAGTACCTGGACAATGTCGAAGGAGATGGCGACCGTCGAGGTCTACTCCGGTCTAAGCACCGACCGTCCGTTCGACGAGGTGCACCGGTTCGGCGGCTTAGGCGACGGGCAGTGGCGGACTGTCCGCGCTCCTGCCCCGGCGGACATGATTTACCTGCACCTGCCCTCCAGAACCGTCCGCTTCCGGCTCGCCTCGCCCGGCGGCGCGCTCAGAATCCGCTCGGCCCGGCTGGTCGCTCCCCTGCCGGATGAGCAGGCCCGTTACGAGGCCGCCTGCCGCGAGTGGGTGGCCCGGGCGCAGAAGCGCGCGCGGAATCGACCCCACCTACTGGGAGCTGGCCCAGGCTCCGGTGCTGCCCGAAAGATGGACCGGCCGCCGCTTGGTGCCGTTCGCCCGGAATTACATGGATCTGGTCCTGCCGATCAGCGCCCCGCGTGCGGGCGAGGTCGGGACTGCACTTTCCGCCCGCATGTTCCTGAACGAGTATCGAGCCGCTTCAGCTCGGGGTCTACGCCAACGGCACGGACCTCAAGGGCGTGACCGTCAGCGTGGACCCGTGCGCGACAGCGCGGGCAAGGTGGTGGCCGAGGCCGAGCTGCGCGTGGCCGAGTATTCGCTGGTCAAGGGCTGGAATGTCCGCAGCTATTTCGTCGAGCCGTTCCCGCAGCGTCTCTGGCCCGCCTACTCGTTCGACGTTCCGGCGGGGCGCAGCCACATGCTGCTGATCACCCTGCACACGAGCGAGGAATTCAGCCGGGCTGGCAAGTACAGGACCGCCGTGCGGATCAGGGCGAACAAGGACGACGGGGTCGAGGAGGCCGTCCGTGCCGCTGGCACTCGAAATCCTGGACCGTCGGCTGCTGACGATGGACGAGGCGGGCCTGAAGCTGGGCGGCTGCACCACCGGCCTGATACCTGAGTTCGAGATGGAGTGGCTGAAAGAGAACAACCACAACATGGTCAACATCTGGTTCCAGTCGGACCGTCCCGGGATGAAAAAGAACGGCGACAGTTTCGACCTGGATTTCCGTCTGATGGATGAGTTCATGCTCTCGGCCCGACGCGCCGGAATGACCGACATGGTGTATTTCCTGGGCGGCAACCCCTACGGTTTCCCGCAGACCATGCACCTGCCGCGCAAGCTGGCTGCTACGATGCTGGGGTTGGATGATCGCGGCTGGCGCGAGCTGTCTTTCCGCGACCCCTATAACGTGCCGAAAGAGGTCGCTCCGTACATCGTCGAGTGGGTGCGCCGCTTCCGCTCGCACGCCGACTCCACCGGCTGGCCGAACGTGATCCTCACCCCGTTCGATGAGCCGGCCAAGTGGCACCAGTACACCTCGGACAAGGGCATGCTGTATTTCATCAAGCCGCAGTTCAAGCAGCAGGTGGCCCTTCTGCGTCAGGGCGACCCGAAAGTGCAGATCTACGGTTCGATCCACCACTACTACGGCGGGATCGAGTTCCTGGAGGATGTGGACATCTTCTGCACCAACGCCGTGGCCGAGAACTGGAACCTGCCGAGCGAGGTGCGCGCGGGCGGCAAGACTCTCTGGCAGTACTCCGGCACCAGCGACAAAGGCCTTCCCGGGGTAGCGCGCTACACGTTCGGCTGGTATTTCGCGGGACACGACAGCCGCGGCTCGTTGGTCTGGGCCTACAACTGGGGCAACCGTTTCGACACTCTGGACGGCGAGAACTGGATGTATGCCTGGCAGACCCCGTTCGGTATGCTGCCCGCTCCGTTCATGACGGGCCTGCGCGAGGCCTGGGATGACCGTCGCCTGCTCGAAACCCTGAAAGCCCGCGCCGCCGAAAAGGGCGTGGACCTGAGCGGGTTCCTCACCACGCTGTTCGGCGAGGTGACCGCCGGACGAGGCCAGGGCGGTACCAGCACGCTGGATGATTTCTGGGAGCGGGCCAGGAGCGACCGGGCGATGGATGTCTGGAAAGACCGCTTAGTGAAGAAGCTGCTGGCGTTGTGAGGATTGATTACTTGTCCAGCATCAAACAAGCCGCAAGGAATCCACTGGGAGTGCCGCCAAACGTAAAAGCCCCCTGGAAACCAATAAAACCTTCCTGACTTCGGCTTCGGCATCACCACGCAGACAGCAATCTGATCGCAACCAGCAGCAGCCCGAGGACAAACAGCGATGTGAAGATCAAGAACGTTCGACGGGCCAGCCACTCGGGACAGAAGATATCGCCGACGTAGCCTTTCGGATCGCCATGGCGCTGAGCTAGAGCAGTAAGCGGGCACTTCCGCCCGTTCCCAAAGAATACCGCTCCCTCCAACCCGACGAGCCCGATCGACACCGCCAACAGGACGTTCAGCGTCCCAGTAACACCGCAATAGATGACGTAGAATATCGCGGCCACCATCACGGCGTAGATGGCCGTGTGGAGAGCCTTGATGGTCGTGAGCATCGCGAGGTGATCCTATCATCGGCATGGTGATCGAGTCCATGGATGGTCGGTTCAGGGGACGAGCCGGTGGCGACTGAGGCCCTTCTCCGGTGTCTCGCAGCAAAGAAGGTGGGCGAGTGGCCAAGTGCAGCTGCGTGGGGTTTGCCCGTGTCATGATTGCCAATGCACACAAGCTTTCGCGCCGGCCTATGTAGTCCCCGTCGACGTCCTCCCGGAACTGCCTTGCGTTCAGTCCGGGCCATTTGTTGAGATCAGTCGTCTCCAGAGTCTTCATGAGTAGGACGAGCCCCGCAGGGGCGGCACAAACCCTTGCGGTGCAATCGCGTGCCGCCCCTGCGGAGCTCAAAAGTTCGCTTTGACCCGATTTCGCGACAGAAACGAGTCTATTGTTTCAGTGTGTAATAGACACTCCTGTATGCCTGATAGGGTGCCGTTGATCCGGAAGTCCGCGTCCAGACCTGAATTTCATACATCCCCGTATCTGTGCCTGCAGTGTTCCACGTCCAGATCGAGCTGCTGCTGTAGGCTCGAGCAAGGCTCCAGGTATTGGTCTTGGGATTCCAGAGATAATAGATGTACTCATAAGGGCCGGAGCCGCCGGTAGCCGCCGCCGTGAACGTGATAACGGCACCTGGGTTCTGCGGCGCAATCCTGTCCGTTGTAAGCGCCACACCAGTAGCAGGCTGGAGGATGGACGAGGTGATGGTGTAAGGCACACTCTTATAGGCTTCATAGGGTGCAGTCGATTCGGAATTCCGTGCCCACGCCTGAATCTCATACGTTCCGAGAGCGGTTCCTTGTGTGTTCCACGTCCACTGGGCATTGCCGCTGTAGGCCTGAGCAAGGCTCCAGGTATTCGTTTGGGGATTCCTGAGATAGTATACGTACTGATAGGAACCAGATCCACCGGCAGCCGCTGCCGTGAACGTGATAACGGCACCTGGGTTCTGCGGCGCAATCTTATCCGTGGTGAGCGCCACAGCGGTAACGGGCGGTTGAGGCTGGGTCGGGCCGGCGACGGTCTTAAAGGTGCTATCACCCGAAGTTGCCAGGTTCCCAGCCGCATCCTTCGACCTCACCCTGAAGTGATAATCAGTTCCCGGCGTCAGTCCTGAGACGGTCCCGCTGTGACGGGTCGCAGGGGTCGTATTGAAGATAGTGGAACTGCCGTAAAAGGTGCTTGTGCCGTAGTCGACTGTTCCGTCCGACGCCTCGTTGGTGTCCCACCTGATCGTCGCCGAGGTGGCAGTGACAACAGAGGCGGCCACACCGGAGATGATGGGCGCAGTGTTGTCCCCAGCCGAAATAACCACCGAGACCTCGTTCGAGTAGCCGGTTTCCGTTCCACCGGAATTGTAGGCGGTGACCGCGAAGTAGTACGTGGCCGGCGTGAGATCCGTAACCAAGACCTTGGTGACGTTGCCCGCATCGATCGAATGTGTGTACTGGCGGGAAGCCGTTCCACTGTAGAGCTTGTAGCCGGCGAGGCCCGGACCGACCGCGGGGTCCCATTGGAGTGTGACGTCTCCCGCCAGTGCCGCCGTGGAAAACACAATGGCGGCAGCAGTGAGGATTGGAAGGATCAAAACGTAACGGATAGATGTAAAGCTCACGCCGGGTACCTCTCGGCAAGAGTCAGCGGTGAACGGCCAGGAATTGTCTTGAGCGTCACAATCTAGACGTCTCTTTTCGATAAAACTAGTAATAATAATGTGGCGGCTGTGGGATCTATCCAAACCCACGAAAGTGTACCCAATGGGCACAGGGCGGGGCGTGGATAACGTATTGTGACGTATTAACTTGCATCTGGGGGGCTCGCTGGCTGAAGGACTCCCTGCCGCGTTTCTCTGCCGCGCCGAGGGAATCGCTCAGCCGACCCGGGGGCGAGGCGTCGGACAGCAAGGAACGAGCAGAAGAGAGTCACCCCCGTGAGGACGGCGACGTGGACGAAAAGGGATCTGCGGGCGGGAGTTCCTGTTGCGCCGAGGACCGGTTGCTGAAGATGAAATGTCGGCCATACGGGCATGAGAGGCCGGAGAGATGCGTGCATCATCAACTACCAACCAATTGCGATGCAACTCGGACACAACCTGACCCCGAGAATCATTATGAAGGGTGCGGAAGGGGGAACCCTATGACCTTGCGGTCGCGGGATCTCGGTCTTATGCCGAGTGCTGCGCCCGTCCTCAAGTCGAAGGACTTACGCAGATTCGCGTTGGTAGGCTGAAAAGGCGTTCTAAGCTATGAAGTCACACGTCACACGCGCCAAACGAGCCTGCTCTTCGGAGTTGCTCCATGCGATCCGGCTATCTTTGCGTCGACGGCAGTCGGTCTCCTCGGGGTCTCGCTGATATCGAGCTTCATTCCGGCCCGGCGCGCGGCCAGAGTTGACCCGGTTCTCCCGCTCCGTACGGAATAAACCAAGCCCTTTGCTCCGCAACGGCCGGAATCGGGTGGCTGAAGAGCATCGACAAATCGCATCGAGCGGGCCGCACGGAACCGTGCCCGCTTCCAGTCATTCTGTCGTCAATCAGTTCTTGGTGTGAGCTGTGTCTCGATCCATTCGACCACCTGGGCCAGAAGATCGCGTCGATTGGCCGGTGCCGAAATCACATGGCCTTCCCCCTTGTAAACCAGGAACCTGACATCAACTTTCTGTTTCTTGAGGGCTGTGTAGAGGAACTCGTTGTTGTAAAGCGCCATCCCCTTTTCGCCGCTTATCAACAAGGTTGGAGTTTTGACTCCCTTGAGAAACTCCAGCGGGGAATTCCTGCGATAGTTTTCCGGTACGTCCCAGGGCGTTCCTTTGAACAACCATTCGAAGGCTGCGTTCCCGCCGACCCGGAAACCGGTGCCGTACACGAGGAAGGTATCGAGGTAACCCTCGTAGGATACCGCCGCGTGGAAACGGTGATCGTGAGTGATAATCCAATTCGTCAGAAACGCTCCGTAACTGTGACCGATGAGCGCCATCCTGTCCACGTCCACAAAGCCCTGACGCACCAGGTTTTCCACGCCGGACAGAATGTCGTCGGAATCGCGCTCGTTTGCGTCCTGCCGCTCGCGGGCTTTCGCGATCTGATCCCATCCGTAGACGCCACTGCTCCGATAGTCCGGCACAAAGGCAAGGAATCCCTTGTTCGCCCACATGTGGAGCTCTAATCTGCTGAGCAGGATTGAACCGCCGGGGCCGACACCGCCGATCGGGCCGCCGTGCAGATCAACAATCATCGGGTACTTCCGCTTTGGATCGAAGCCGACCGGCTTGACCAGAAACCCGGCGATAGACAGACCATCCCGGCTTTTCCAGTTCAATTCCTCGACCTGCCCCAGCCTCAGGTTCCTGTTGGGAGAGCTCAGCTCGGCGATGATCTTCTCGCCCGAACCATCCACATTCATGAGGCAGAGATTCCGGTTTGATACGGGGTCGACGGTGGTCAGAAGCATCCGGCGCCCATCGGGGGACGGCACCGGCCGCGACGAATCACGCGCCCGATCGGTCAGTTGCTTTACCTCACCATTCTTCCCCGCAAAGAAGACCTGGCTGAAGGCACGTTTCTTCACACGAAAGAAGACCCCATCACCATTCGGAGACCAGACAGGATCTGAGCTGACAAACAGATCCCGGGTCAACAGGACGGATCTCTCCACCCTGCGCGGGCACCAGCGCAATGTTCCAGTGGTCCGGGTAGTACACGTTGTCGGGATCGGCCGTGAAAGCAATCGTGCTGCCATCGGGGGAAAACGAGGCCCGCAGCATCTGGACACCGTGGTCCTTGACTATGGTGCGCACCTCGCCGGAAGCCAGGCTGACCGTCCGCACCTCCCCACGAATGTCGTCGGTCCGGGCATCGACCTGGGAAACGGTGTCAAAGAGGATGGTCTTGCCGTCCGGTGACCATGAAAGCTCATCCCAGACGTGGTAGGGGCCGGAAGTGAGCTTGCGCGCAGCGCCCGTTGCCGGCTCGACCACCCACAACTCGGAATCACTGCCCACATCCCCCTTCCCGCCAATGACGACAACGGTGGCGTCGGCGCCGGCGGCCTGGTCGCCGGCGGGTGCGGTCTGCGCTTGGGGACGCATCGCATATGCGATGAACCGCGAATCCGGCGACCACGCGCGACGGTAATAGATGTCGGCGCTGGGCCAACGTGGATACGGATTGAAGACCGTACCCGAGGTGAGCGCGCGGGCATTGCCGCCGTCGATCGAGCTGACCCAGATTTGTGGGCGCTCGGTCTCTCCATAGATGAACGCCACCTGCTTTCCGTCCGGAGATGGCTTGGGATGGGCACCTTCATGCACGAAGGTGCATGCGCGCGTCTCGACATCGAGAATCGAAATCCAGGAACCCTCGGCCTTGCCGGCGTCCGCACCCTTCGCGACGGGCAAGGCGGTTCCGGGACGGCACAGCACCTGCAGCGAGCGGGGATTCGCGGAGAAGATCACTCGCCGCGAATCGGGCATCCAGGAGAAGGCAGAAAATGAGACTCCGCCCGCTCCATCCTCTTTGATGACGACTTCCGGCGTAACCGGCGCCAACATCGTGTCCGTTCCGGGCGCCTGTCGGGTCTGTCCGGGCACCGGGCTGCAAAAACAGGCAGCAAGCATAACCGACAGAACTGAGCGCCTGAGTTCGTTCATGGTTGATCTCCTTTACCCTGCGCCCGGCTAGAACAGCAGTTTCAGGGCGAGTTGAATCGACCTCGGGCCGCCCATCTGAAACAGAGGATTGAAGCCGCCGTTGATGCCGCCGCTCCCCAAAGAAGCTGCCAGCGTCCTGGTCGGCTTGCCGAACATCCCACTCGACAGGTTGCCGCTCGGACTGCCGAAATTCGGATGATTGAAGATGTTGAAAAAGTCGGCGCGCAACTGCAGCTTCATCTGATCCCCCCGGACGGAGAATTGCCGGCGGACCCCAAGGTCGATCTGGTACGCACCGAAACCGCGCAGAACGTTGCGACCCAACATCCCCTGCCGACCTCCGGGAGGGGTGACAAATGCCGCCTTGTTTATCAACCGGCCACCGGGTGCTTTCGAGTCGTCGATATAGAAGGGAACACCCGGAACGACATCCGGCCGGATGTTTTCGAACGCGCCGGCCATCACGGCATAACTGCTGGCGACGATATTCACCGGCGGGGCCGATCGCGCCTGCACCAGGCCGTCGATACTCCAGTTCCCGAGAACACCCTGCAGCACGGCATTGCGTGCCGGCGCGGGCAGCTCGTATGTCAGGGCCGAGCTCAGCGAGTGGCGGACGTCGAAGCTGGAAGATCCACGCGTGGGATTGGACATGTCCAGCGCATCGTCGGAAGCCGTGTCAATCGAGTGGGCCCACGTATAAGAAAGCAGGGCCTGAAACCGCTTCGCAAGACGCCGGTTGAACTGTGCCTGCATCGCGTGATAGTCGGAGGTTGCAGCATTACGAATCACCTGCACCTGGCCGAAATCAGGATTGGGCCCCAGCAGGTACTGATACTTCAAGAGGCGGCGTCCCACTGCTCCGACATAACTCAGCGTAATACTCTGGTCCCCGCCCAGGGTCTGTTCCAGTGAAACATTCCACTGGTATGTGCGGGGAAGCTTGAGGTGCGGGTCGTTGACTCCCATGTTTCCGATGGGGGTCTGGACGGAAAAAGGCGGAGCCGCGGCGGCAGCCGGATCAAGCGGGTACGGGCTGGGCGGGACATCCTTCATGCCCATCCAGGGAAAGAGAATTGCCAGGTCGGCTCTGGAACTGCCCAGGTCGTAGAAATAGCCGAATCCTCCGCGGAGCAGGGATTGCCACCCCTTGGACCGGATCAGCCGGTAACTGGCGCCAAGCCGCGGGGCGATGTTTCCGTAAGTCGTCTCGTACAGGGGGGTGCCGGCAGGCGCCAGCGCCATCCTGGCAGGGTCGTCCACCGTCGTCACCGTATACAGTGATTTGCCTCGGGCACCGTGCGGCGCCGGGTTCACTTCCCAGCGGAGTCCGTAGGTGACGTTGAGGTTGGGTGTCACGGACCAGGTGTCCTGACCGAAGATCGAAAAGTTGTTGTAGATAAGCCCGATCGGGTCGGTCCGCATGATGTATCCGAACGTGCTTACGCCACCGAGGGCCGTCAACGGATCGGAGAAGTACGTGTCCAGACTGTAGTCGCGGGGGCCGAAGAAAGGGCTCAGCCGGCGATAATCCAGGCCTACCTTGAATTGATGCAGGCCGCGGGTAATGGCGATAGTGTCGACGAGATTGATTTGCCGCGTGTGGTTGGCGACATTCGCGCCATAGCTCCAGCCAGGCCATCCCGATTTCATGAACATCAGGTTGACGTAGCCGTTGGCCGCAGAGACGGAGGGAGGAAACAGGATCGAGTCCGGCACCGGCACTGCGCCGCCGAAGTTGTCGGCGTCCATACGGCTGCCCGCATTGCTCTGACTCCAGTTCAGGCGCAGATCGTTGACCATCGTCGAATTCAAGTTCCAGGTCGCGCCGAACGTCACGGTCTGGGTCTTCAGCTCCATGGGAGTAAATGTGCTCAGGGTGAGATTGTCCATCCCGCGGGTAATCTGGTCAGAAGTCGCGAGGCTGTACCTGCCAAAGAGGGTGAGCCTGGAACTGGGCGTGTAATCCAGCCGCAGACTCGAGGAGTTCAGGTTCGAGGGTTCGGAGTAGCTGCCGGTGAATTCCGCGAAACCGGATCCAAGATCGGGACCATTCGGCAGCGGGAAGGCGTTGAGCACTGATTTTATCGCCCCGGTCGCGACGCCTCTGACCTGGGTCGAGGGAACTGGCACGGTTTCGGCCTGGGGCCGCAGGAGCCGGGCACCCTCGTAGGAGAAGAAAAAGAAGGCTCGGTCTTTCTTGATCGGTCCGCCAAAGGTGCCGCCGAAATCGTTATGCCTGAGCGCCGGCTTTTTTGCATTGGAGTAATTGACGAACCAGTCGGCGGCATCCAGCGCGTCATTTCTGAAATATTCAAACAGGTTGCCGTGGAAGTCGTTGGCCCCGGAACGAGTCAGGAGAGAAATCTGCGCGCCGGGCACTCGCCCGAACTCGGGAGCAAAGGTCGAAGTCTGAATACGAAATTCCTGCAACGCGTCGACGGATACCAGCGTATTGGTGCCGCCACCCGCCGTGAGCGCCGGTTGTGTGCCCGCGGCTTCCTGGCCGAGGGAAAAGCCTCCCTTGACGCCGATGTTCGCGCTGACGCCGTCCACCATGTAGTAGTTGGAGTCGGTCCGCTGCCCGTTCACGCTGAACTGCCCTTGCGATGACCAATCCGTCTGAGCCAGCACGACCCCGGGCGTCAGCTGAACCAGCGTGTTGAAGCTGCGACCGTTCAGCGGCACGTTGGCCACCAACTGCCGGTCCACCACGGTACCGACGGCGCCACTAGCCTGAATCTGAACGGCATCGGCAACGACGGTGACGGATTCGGCTGTGGAGCCGATGTCCAGGCTGAAATTCTGATCAACGATGGCTTGGACGTTCAGGACGAGACCGTCGAGAACCACCTCGCGGAAACCCTGCTTCTGGACCCGAATCCGGTAGCGGCCGGGCACCAGGCTCGGGAAAGCGTAAATGCCCTCGTTGTTGGTGGTGCCCGTTACAGACACGTTGGTCGCAAGATTGATTACGGTCACGGAAGCCTCGGGGACGACCGCACCGGTGGGGTCGGTAATGCGGCCCGAAACGCGTGCGGCTTCCGTCTGGCACAGCAGTGTGGGCGCGGACAGGCAAGTCAGCAGCGCCACGGTAAGCCAAGCCCTCAGGGGGAACGGGTAGTTATGCATTGAGGATTCTCCTTTGCATCAGTATGTTCAGGCGAGCGGTCGAATTTGCCAGTACTTGAACGTTTCTTTGACGGGGCGTTGGGGCAGTGGCAAGACCTAAGACAGGTGACCACGTCGCCGGTTCTGTGCGTCCTCTGTGAGCCCCGGCATCCCCTCTGCCGCCAGGCGCATAAATTGGCGGGCTGACATCATAATTATTCGTCCCCGGAAGGGACGCTGGTCAGTGTGTCCTGACGCGGCTCAATGCGCCTCAAGCCTGGCAGGGTAGGCCAAAGGTCCATGGGCCACTTCGGGATGACAGGATGACCAACCTCTCCTCGTCGTTAGACGTGTCCCCTGTCCCCTGTTACTTCCACTACGAGTGGTTCGGTTGGCCGCCCAGCACCGCGAACAGGAGCGTTTTACCGCTGGGCCGGGTGGATTTGTCGCCCCGCTCGAGGGTAACGAACACGGAATCGAGTTTGGCCAGCGCGTCGGCATCGTTTACCTTCAACACCCAGCGCTTTTCGTCGGAGCCATCGTAATGAAAAATTCCCAGGCGGGCGACGCGGCCGCGCTCGCCGGCGTCGCGGCCCCAAACGTGGAAACTCTCGGTGGCCTTGAGGTTCGTGGGCAGGTCGTAAGCGTAGAAAATGAGATCCTTGCCTTCGATATAGAACACGCGCCCAAAGGACTTCCGGCGGTCGCCGCGCCCGTCGGCGTCGTAAACATCGACGATGTGCAGGTTGCGCGAGGCGATGATGCTCTTGCCTTCGTTGCCCACCGCCACCAACGCTTTTTCACGCTGGCACGAGGCCCGTTCCAACGCCAGCCGGTCCGTGAGCTGCCTGATTCCGTTCTGCTGAGTGTCTGACTCGACCTGGCAGGCGATCTGTTCGTTCTTGAGTTTGCCGAGCGCGACGTCGAGTTCCGCAATACGGTTCAACATGGCGTCGCGGTCGGCCTGGAGGGTGCCCGTCTCGCGGGTTTTGGAGGTCAGTTGGGACGAGAGATCAGAAACACGGGACTGAAGTTCGGCGCCAAGGACCGATTCTTTTTCTGCTGCCGCCCGCAAGCTGTCGCGTTCCTGGGTAAGGGCTTCGACGGTGGCGAGCAGATGGCGGCGCTCGTCGTTCAACGCCTGGAGTTCGAGGAGTTCGGTAGCGGGTCTGGGGATAGAAATGAGTATTGGGGGACCGGGAAGAACATGCGCTGTTGGTCCCGCCAGAGAGTTACCTGCTCCGGCAATGTAGCCGACACCAATCGCCGCAAGGAGCGCGGCTGCCACAGCTATCCGTGGCAGAAAACGGCCCGCCGGTCGAGCCTTGAGACTGGGACAGGAGATGTTGAATCCCAAGCCGTGAGCACGCGAAAGAATCCTGGGTTTCAAGCTGACACTCGGAGCGCGCTTGCCTCTTAGCGCTCCGGCGTCGATGAGTTCGCTCGTGATGCGGCCGAAGCTGCCAAGCAACTGCTGGCATGACTCGCAAGCGGCCAGGTGCGTCTGGAGCAACATCCAATCGCCCTCGGAGATTTGCCCGGCTGCGGCCAGGGCGCACAACTCTTCGAAAAGCTCATGTTCTTGCATGGCTCAGGTCTCCTTCCGTGACTGGCGGCGGCCAGCCGCGCGGGCAAACGCGACACGCGACTCCATAAGCGTGCGTATCTTTGCCAACCCGCGATAGAGGTGGTGCCGAACCGTCACCGCGGATTGCTCGGTCTGGCGCGCAATTTCTTCCGCAGTCCAGCCTTCGAAGAACGTCAACTCGATGGTGGTGCGCTGCTTCTCGTTCAGCAGCGCCAGCGCTTGCTGGACGAAGCGGACCGCCTCCTCCCTGGAAAGATTGAAATTGGCGTGCGGGGGCGAATAACGCATGATTTCGGAGATCACCCCGTCAAGTTGCTCGGTCCCGTTGAGACGGCGCAACTGACTCTTCCGCCTCATGCTGCGATGATACGTGTACTGCAGGAGCCAGACGCGAGCCGTCCCGCGCGTGGCGTCGAACTTGTCGGCGAAGCGAAGGACGTCAAGGAAGACCAGCTGCACGACGTCCTCGGCTTCGGTTTCGTCGCGCAAGATTCTTTTGGCCACGCTGAAGACCAGACGGCCAAGGCGATCGAATAAGACCGCGATTTCTTCGTGACGTCCAGCGGCTACGGCGCAGATCAACTCTTCGTCGGACACCTTGGTGGCTCCGCAGGCACAACCATTCAGCGAGAGCGCAGGATTAAACGAGCTGGACATGTCTGGAGACTCAAAACAACAGCGACGGCGTACGCTACACAAACCCCACTGTAGCAGTATGTACAGCGAAGTCACACAATTTGCCAGCCGTGAACGAATTTCACGAACGTACAGGGCGTGCGGGCGGAGTGCGCCAACCGGAAGAGGGCATTGTACCCGGGAATCATCGTGAAGTATTGCCTTTCGTAATTACGGTAAACGTAGTTTCTGGACGCGGGAACACGCCGACGCACGCGGCCCTCTTGCCTGCGTTCATCGGCGTCCCCACAAACGTTATCGTATCCACGGAATCCGGTACTGAGCCAGCGCACCGGTCACCGAGAGGATGCGGATTCCGGACCGTCGGCCCCGCTCCCGGCACCCAGTGCGCTGGATCTCAGACTGCGATCCAGTTCCCGCCCGTGCCGCTCGACGATGTCCGGCAGCGACAGGATGTCTTCGAGCGTGGTTCTGAAGTTGACGATGCACAGGCGCAGCGCAAACTTGCCGTGCACGATTGCGTTCGAGAGAAATGCCTCCCCGCTCTCCTCGATTCGGGTGAGCGTCTGCCGGTTCAACTCGTCGAGATACTCCCGGACGCGGGGCGAGGCGGCGATCGGCCGCAGATCCCGCGGGATGTAGCGGAACGTGCAGATGCTCAGCCCTTGCGACAGGGGTTCGAGCGTCGCGCGCGCCTGCAGTTCCCGATCAAACTCCCGAGCCAGGCGAATGTCCTCCGCGATCATCTGCCGGTATCCTTCGCGCCCGACCTGCCGGATTGCCAGCCAGACCTTCAGCGCACGGAAGCCGCGCGAGTTCTGGATGCCGAAATCGAAGTAGTTCGTGACCTCTTCGTCGAAATGGTAGTACGGCGGATGATAAGAGAATGCGTCACGCAGGGCTTCGCGCCGGGAAACCAGCGCGCAGCCTGCTTCCAGCGGCAGATACATCCACTTGTGCGGGTCTACCGCAACCGAATCGGCTTCCCGAAGCGCCTCCAGATCCTCGCTAATGCCCGGCACCATCGCGGCGGGAGCGCCGTACGCCCCGTCGACGTGGAACCAGAGCCCATATTCGCGGCAGATGGAGGCCATCTCTCGCAGGGGATCGACCGCGCCGGTGCCGACCGTGCCGGCGGTGCCGACCACGACAAAAGGACGGTCGCCATGGTCCAAGTCGTGCCGAATCTGCTCCTCGAGTACGGACGGTTTCGCCCGGAGTTCCTCGTCTACCGGAATCCAGCGGATGGCGCTCGTTCCCAGGCCGGAGATATCGGCCGCTTTCTGGATCCACGTGTGAGTCTCGGTTGAAGCGTATACCCGAAGCCGCCCGGAGCCGTCCCCGGCAATCCCCTGTTCCCGGACCTCGCTGCCTGCTTTGGCCCGCCGCGCCGCCAGGAAGCAGACCAGGTTCGCCACATTCCCACCGCTTACCAGCAACCCTCCGCAATCGGCCCGGTAACCGAGAAGATCGGAGATCCAACCGACGGTTTCCCTCTCGATCTCGCTGGCCAGGGGCGACAGCGTCCAGGCCCCGACGTTCGGGTTGACCGCGGCAGCGAGCAGATCTCCAAGAATTCCGATGGGGGCGGCGGAGGCGGTGATGTAACCCCAGAACCGCGGGTGCCCGTTGTGAAGGGAATGTTCAAACAGCCGTTCCGCAACCTCCGGCAGCCAGGAGCGCGGGTCCGTTCCCTTCTGCGGCACCGCTCCCGTCAAGGACAGGAGCGAACGGACCTGGTCCGGCGTCGATGCCCGGGTGACGGGGCGGGCTGCAATCGAACCCAGAAATGCGGCGATCTGCTCCACCAGGGCGTGGCCCAGCTCGCGAAAGTGCGCGGGATCCATGTCCAGCGGCGCATGCCGGGTGTTCAGCGAGGCGGGTGGACCTGCATGAGAGCCTCTCTCGCGCAATCCCTCAAACAGGTCCGTCTCACGCTTTCGGCTCCCATTGACCAGGCTGAATACGCGGTAGAATTCCTGAACTCCCCACAGCTGCCGGTGATGTTCGGGCGCGAGACGGTCGAGGCGTTCATAGAGCGCCAACTGCGTCTTGTGGCAGCATACGGCCTTCCAGACAACCGGCCAGTACGGTTCCGTGTCGAT
The DNA here is from genome assembly GCA_963773605.1 of uncultured Acidobacteriota bacterium. Classification (GTDB taxonomy): domain Bacteria; phylum Acidobacteriota; class UBA6911; order UBA6911; family UBA6911; genus CAVZBT01. The sequence continues at coordinate 314,186 of CAVZBT010000005.1, read as the reverse complement.
GACGGTGGTGATGGCCCAATCCGGCCACGGTGCGGCTCGGCGCTCCACGCCGTCGACACTGACCGTCAGTTTGCGGAATGCCGACTGGTAGGCCTCCCATTTCCCGTGCGACCACGCGATGTAGTACAGCTTCGACACATGGTGCGGGGCCGATGAGCGAACCCGTCCCAGATCGGGATCCGCGGCTGCGGCCACCGCCGCGGTCGCCAGCTGGCAGATGGCAACATGGTCCGGGTGTCCGTAAGCGCCATCCGGACCGAAGGTCACCACCACGTGAGGCTTGAAGCACCGAATGTGCTCGACAATGCGCAGAACAGATTCTCCGGATTCTGCCTGATCCAGGTCTCCGTCGACGTAGCCGAGCAGATGCAGTTCTCCCACGCCGAGGATTTTTGCGGCTTCCCTGAGCTCGGTTTCGCGGATCCGCCCCACCGCCTCCAGGCCCGGATCCTGCCCTTCTCCCCACCGGCCTCTTTCTCCGCGAGTCGCCGTCACGACGCACAGTTCGACACCCTCGGCAGCATATTTCGCAAGCGTGCCGCCCACGCCGAGGGATTCGTCGTCCGGGTGGGCCAGAACACACATCATTCTCAATCCGTGCATCATCATTCCTCCACGCTGCGGCTACCTTTCACATGCTTCACCCTTAAACACGATAGAGTTCCCGGTGGGCTCTTTCCAGATCGCATTTCAAACTGAATCCACCAACCAGAGGGGCAAGTCGGGGCCGCATGAGCCTGGTCGACTGCCATACCGAGTGGAACACTCTCCGGACGAAGTATCCGCGGTGCTTGCGGTGGCAAGGAGGACCCCCTGGGTGGCGTCCATAAGCGGCTGATCAGAACCAAGGTCGTTCCGGCCAGCACGGATCGACGTGTTCACCCAGAATGCCGTAGTGCTGCTTGAGGCACCTTTTCGTCTGGAATCGCAGGGCGGGTGCTGCCCGTGTCAGGGGGCGCGGTTCGCCCCGGCCGGGGGCGTGCCGACCGGACCGGCGGGCAAGCGTTTGTCTCCCCGCGCGCTCGAGCCGAAGTCCGCGCCGCGAAGTTTGAGCGCGCAGTCCGCAGGAAGCGGGGAGCCCGGGGAGCGCAGGAACGCCATTACGAGGTCACCGCCGCACGCGCCGAACCCCGCCCCGTGGCTGCGCCCGCGGAACTCCACGTAGCGCGCGTTGGGCATCGACTCCAGGAGCTGGCGTCCCCAGTCGGGCGGTGTGTCGGGATCGAACTCGCCGGCGAAAATCAAGGTGGGAACGTCACTCTTCACCGGCTCGTTCTCGACCGACGGGGCCGGAGCAACCTTCCAGGCTCGACACACATCTGGCGATGCCGTTGTTTCGTCAATACCACCCAGTCCCAGGGCGGGCGAGAGCTGGGCGGCGATCGTGTCGGCGTTCTCGAACGGCGACTCCTCTGAGCACCAGACCGAGTACCGCATTCCCCAACTCGAAAACGAGGGGCCTTGGTTCTCTTTCACCAGCGGCAGCAATCCGGCATAGCTCACCGGCCGCGGCGGCGCTGATGATCCGCGGGATCTGCGGGATCGCCTGCGGCTTGTGCAGTGCGTTGTAGATTGCATCCACGACCTGCGCGCCGCGTATCTCGCCGGGACGTCCCCCGGCATCCGCCGGATCAATCGGCAGCTCGAGCGGCCGTCGGTCGGCGCTGGCCACAAGATCCGCAAAGCGCTGTCGCAGGTCCGGATAGGCGGCGCCGCACTCGCGATCGCTCGCGCACCCGTCGAACACCGCGTTCAGGGCGCGCAGCAGGTTGCTGGTGGCCACCTCGTCAAAGTTCACCTCGGGCGGCAGCACCGAATCGAGTACCACGCTGCGAATGCCGGACGGATGCCTGCGGAGCACCGTCAGCGCGAGGCGGGTGCCATACGAGAGCCCATAGAGGTTCCACTTCGAGTAGCCCAGCGCCTTGCGCAGATCTTCGATGTCGTCGGCGCTGGCCTCCGTCGTGTAGGCGTCGAGGTCCGTTCCCGCCGCCGTCAGCTTCTCGCGGCATGCGGCCGCCGCCTTCACCAGTTCGGTGTTCGCCGCGTTTCCACGCAAACGTCCCGCGGCGATCTCCCCTTTGATCGCGTTGATGGCCGGGCACTCGAGCGCCGGACGGGCGTACCGTGTGCCACGCTGTTCCATCACGACGTAGTCGCGCTCATCGAGGAAGGGGATGCCGCGGGCCGAGCGCCTCCCGGCTAAGCCGCTGTTGCCGGGACCGCCGGTCAGGAAGAGGATCGGGTCCGGCGCCGGAGAGGAGGAGCGGCTCCGGAAGATCATCACCGGCAGCCGGACCGTCCGGCTCCCCGTCCTGCGCCGGTTCTCCGGCACAAGCAGCACGCCACAGTCGATCCGCTCGTCGGCAGCGACTTCGACGGGGCACGCGGCAAGCTCGAATCGAGGTGCGGCAGGCTGGTGCGCCTGCGCGGCGCCAGGTGCGGCAAGGACAAACGCAAGGGTGATGAACGAGAGGGCTGAGAGCGACATGCAGTCGTTATAGATGACCGCGCGAACGGTGTCCAGCGCCGTGGCCAGGGAACATAGCGTTCCATTTCTCCTGCTGTCCGAAGGTTAGCCCCATTCGTTACCGAGGGCCGCCCTGGGGGCCTCTCATCAACCCCCCTCGGCCCCTTGTCGGCGCATAAGTTGGGCGGACCCACTTACTGTATCTGCGCCGCATGGTGAGGTATCCTCTGACACATCTATCCTCGAACGTATCGGTGCCGCAGCGGAAGGGGAAGAGACCGTGGGTCGTCTGAGTGCTGTAAAGCGATGGATGTACAGAAGCGGGCGCCCAAATCGCGTGGCGGCACTGCTGAATCGTTGCTGGGCGGTCTTCGCGGCGGCGGGGCTGGGTCCGAACCGCATGGTCACCCTCGAAGTGCCGGGCCGCCGGTCCGGTCGTCTCACTTCATTCCCGTTGATGGTGGCCGACTACCAGGGCGAGCGCTATCTCGTGGCGATGCTGGGTGAAGGTACGAATTGGGTGGCCAACGTCAGGGCAGCCGGAGGGTTGGCAGTGCTCCGCCATCGCCGCCGTGAAGCGGTGCGCCTCGAGGAAGTCGATCCGCGCGTCTGCGCCCGAATCCTGCGGCGTTACCTGCAAGTCGCACCGGGGGCCCGCCCTCATATTCCCGTGGATCGGCGGTCTCCGCTCGCGGATTTTGAACAGATCGCTGCGCAATACCCGGTCTTTCGCGTCCGCGCCGATCTGCTCCCGCCGAACGACAGCGCGCCGGTGAGCGGCCCGTCGTCAGCCGGACCTCTGAGCAAAACGAAAATTGGCGACGGAACGGGGCCGTCATGAGTGACGAGGTTGCCACAAGTGGAACTGAATGGCCCGGGGCCGGCGAACATCTGAATCCTGGGCAGCAGGTCAAAATCGAGAATTTCAGTTTCGTTCCGGAAACCCTGACAATGAAAGTGGGCACGACGGTCACCTGGTTCAACAAGGACCACGAACCGCACACGGTCGTCAGCACGGCGAAGGAACTCTCCTCGCGTGTGATGGACACCGACGGTAAGTACACCCACACGTTCACTGCCCCGGGCTCATATGAATATTATTGTTCCGTTCACCCGCACATGAAGGCAAAGGTAATTGTGGAGTAGGGGACGCGGCGGTTCGTGCTCCCTCGGGTGCTTGACAACGGCGTGAGCCGGTGGGACTATAGGTAGCATGTCTAGGGTAGAGGATCTATCTGAGAGGCTCGAACTCCTCCAGGGAACGCTTGAAGTGCTCATCCTGCGAAGCTTGCAGCTTGGCTCAAATCACGCTTACGGCATTACGCAATTCCTCAAGCAGCAGTCGGACCACGAGTTCGTTGTCGATAACGGCTCTCTCTACCCTGCCTTGCAGAGGTTGTTACAGCGGGGTTGGATAAGGGGTCAGTGGCGGACTTCGCCGAATGCCCGGAGGGCGAAGTATTACAGCCTGACTCCCTCGGGCCGCAATCAGTTGGTCACTGCGACGTCCAAGTGGCGGCGATTCGCCGAAGCGATGGGGCGGGTGCTGGCTCCAGGGGATTGAAGCGATGCGCGAGTTCTGGTCCAAGCTGGTCAAGTCGCTCGGCGGCAGGCGGGGACTCGCCGACGAATTGCGCGAAGAAATCGAATCCCATCTGGAATGTGAGATTCAGGAAAATCTCTCCAACGGCATGACGGCTGAGCAAGCTCGGCAGGCAGCAGGGCGGCATTTCGGCAATACGACGCTGATCCATGAGTACGCCTGCGAAAGCTGGGCGTTTTACATCCTGGAGACATTGCTCCAGGATCTGCGCTACGGCCTGCGCATGCTGGCACGGAGCCCGGTTCTCACCGGTGCAGCGGTGCTCTCACTCGCACTCGGCATCGGCGCCAACACCGCATTGTTCAGCGTGGTCAACGCGGTGATGCTCCGCATGCTGCCGGTTCGGCAGCCTGAACGGCTGATGCTGTTGAACTGGTCGGCACGAGCGTGGCCGGAGAATTTCGTGGACGACGTGGAGGGGAGCGTAGACACCGACAAACGGACCGGCCTGTCGGTCAGCCCTTCGTTTTCATATGAGGGATACCGGTACCTGAGCCGGAATAACAGCGTGTTCTCGGCCATGCTTGCATCCTCCAGCAATGACAGCCCGGTCAACGTAGGATTGGGCGACGGCGCCGAAAACGCCGTGATGCAGGCCGTATCGGGGGACTACTTCCACACGCTGGGAATTCCCGCCATGGTCGGCCGCGCTTTGCAGCCGGGCGACGACCGGGCCGAGGCGCCGCCCGCCGCCGTGCTGTCGTATGCCTACTGGCGGCGCAAGTTCGGCGGGGACGCGTCCGTGGCCGGCAAAGTCATCGCGATCAATGGGACATCGGCAACCATCGTCGGAGTTGCGCCGCGCGAGTTTTTCGGCGTGGAACCGGGCCTGTCGCCCGATCTGTTCGTGCCCCTGAACTTTCACGTGGAGCAATACAAGCGGGCATTCGCCTCCGACTTACGGCAACCCAAAGTGTGGTGGCTGACGATCATAGGACGATTGAAACCGGGTGTGTCCGAACAACAGGCCGGCACAGAGCTGAAGATCCTGTTCGGGCGGAGCCTCGGCATCGGCGGGGCGACAGCTCCGCGGGATGCCATCATCCCCTCCCTGCAACTCACACCCGCGAGCCGCGGCCTCAACAGCCTGCGCGAGCAATTTTCCTCCTCCCTGTTGTTGCTGATGGCCATGGTGGGCCTGGTACTGTTTATCGCTTGCGCCAACGTCGCGGGCCTGCTGCTGGCCAGGGCAACAGCCCGGCAGCGGGAGATCTCGGTGCGCCTGAGCCTGGGAGCGCCGAGATTGAGAATCGTGCGCCAGCTGTTGACGGAGAGTGTGCTGCTCGGCGTGCTGGGCGGCGCCGTGGGGTTGCTGCTCGCGCGATGGATCGGAGCGTTCGTGGCGTCGCTGTTCGCCAGCGCACCACGCCAACCGATCGTGTTGTCAGTTGAGCTCGATGTGAAGGTGCTCGCCTTCACCGCCGTGGTCTCGATCGCCGGCGGGATTCTCTTCGGCTTGGCCCCCGCAGTGTCCGCCAGCCGGACAGATTTTTACGACAGGCTGAGGCAGGCTGCCGGGACCGCCCGATCCTCCGGACATCGATTCCTTTCGGGAAAGATCCTGGTTGGGGCGCAGGTGGCGCTATGCCTGCTGCTGCTCATCGGTGCCGGGCTGCTGGTTCAGACGCTGCAGCGCTTGCAGGGGGTTGACCTGGGCTTCAACCGGCAGCATCTCCTGGTGTTTGAGGTTGCGCCGGGGCGGAATGGATATAAGGCGGCTCGCCTGGCGGCTTATTACCAGGACCTGCAGCGCCGCATCGGCGCCATTCCCGGCGTACTTTCCGCAGGACTTTCACAGCGTGGCCCTATTGGGGACGGCTCGTCTCAGGGAAGAGTGACGATTCCCGGATATACGCCTCCCGGGCGAGGCGTGCCCTTTTACCGGCACTGGGTGAGTCCCGGATTTTTCGAGACGCTCGACATTCCCCTTCTTATGGGACGCTTCATTGCCACTCAGGATGTTTCGTCGGCGCCCCGTGCCGTCGTTGTGAATCAGAGGTTCGTGCGAGATTACTTCCGCGGTCAAAACCCAATCGGCCACCGCTTTGACGCAGGCAGTGTCAAGGCTGAGATCGTCGGGGTGGTTGGAGACGCCAGATACGGCAGCCTGCGCCATGACGCGCCGCCGACCGCCTACTTTTCTTATCTGCAAGGCCCGCGGGACTACCCCGCTTCCATGACCTTCGAAGTGCGCATCGGAGGAGACGTCGGTGCTGTCCCCTCGGCAATTCAAAGCGCGGCGGCCGCGATCGACAAGGACATCCCCGTTGTGAAAATGAGGACCGAGGCCGAGGTAATCAATCAGTCCCTCTTCCTCGAAAGAACGTTCGCCATTCTCGGTGGGTCGTTTGGATCCCTGGCACTGCTGCTGGCGTGCGTCGGACTCTATGGAACCATGTCCTACACGGTCTCGCGGCGCACCAACGAGATCGGCATCCGCCTGGCACTTGGGGCGCGCCGCGAGGCGATCCTCGGCATGGTCTTGCGAGAGACGCTGTGGGTTGTTCTGGCTGGGATGGCCGTTGGGTTGCCGCTCGCCTGGGTCGGCGCACAGTTGCTGGAGAGCCAGCTCTTTGGGATTGCGCCACACGATCCGAGCACGATCCTGACCGTCACAGCGGCGATTATCGCTGTCACGATCCTCGCCGGGTTCTTGCCCGCGCTGAGGGCCTCGAAGGTCGATCCCATCCTCGCGCTGCGGAGCGAGTGAGACCTGATTGGTCAGCGTATCTCCTTGCGCGCGGACAAGACAAACTTCTGCAGACCCAAAGCCACCAGTGCAAGGCAAAGCGCAAGCCCGACGAACGAGCCGACCCGGTAGAGCCCGCCCAACCTGGACAGGTCATGCATGAAGCATTTCAGAACCGTCACAACCAGAAGACTGATCGCAGCCACCCGGGCGGCCTGGCTCTTCACGGCTATCCCGGTTGCGAGCAGTCCAACCGCGAATACCGCCCAGCCGAGGGTGTACGTCAGATCCTGTGCCAGCGTTGCCGAAAAATTGAAGGTGATGGTCGGTCCGACCGAATAGTAATCGGCAATTTCGATGTTGAGGAGCAGGAAGAGCAGCACGGTGGCGCCGGCCGGCAGCAGCGCGGACGCGCGCACCCCGGGAATGAGCTCGTCCCCGGTCTTCGAGAGCAACCGTCCCGCAAGAATGAAAGCCGCCGCGCAAACGAGGTACGTGTACAGATACCAGTTCCAGATACGGACATCGCCCCGGGATTCGTAGACGAGCACCGAAGGATTCAGCGCCAACCTGACAAAAACCGCTGCCAGCAGCCCGCTGGCAGCATATAGAAGACCGCGGTGCGGAACCTTCCCGTACAGCCATGCCAGCGCAGCTCCCTCGAGCGCCCAGCCCACCGTGATCCATTCCTTTTCGAGCTGCAGCGGGATCGCGACCGTCACAAAAGCAAGCGCCGTGCCGGCGACCAGCGCCAGCCGCCCCAAAGTTCGCTCCCCCGGCGGCTCCATCCCTTGGAGCCTCACCAGCAGCAAAGACGTCACGATCGCCTGCATTGCCGGCAACGCGCCGATGACGCTCTCGAATCCCGCGATCATCAGGGCATGTCTGGCCTGGAAAAAGAATGCGACGCTCGCCAGAACCGCCGCGAGATACGGACCCTGCGCCCGCCCGGCACGGCGTCCGAGAAGGAGTGGGTAACAGACGAAAGCCAGGTAAACGGGTGTGGCAAACAGGAGTTGCTCGCGCCAGAATTCCGCCCCCGGATTACTCCACTGCCATATCGATACCGCAGCCGCCGCGGGCGCCACCGCGACGACCGCGAGGGCGTGCCAGCCGCGCCCCCAGGCCAAAGCCAGAAGGGCTGCCAAAAAGGCCATCTGTGCCGAGAGGATAAACAGGAGACCGGGTGAGCCCGGTGCCTGCGATGCGATAATCGTGAGGAACTGAGCAAGAACCAGGGTCACGGCTGATGTTCTTGCGCAAGGCGCCGCCGGGATGCCGAACTGCCTCCCGAGGCTGATCCAGGCCAGGCTCAACACAACGGCGGCGCCTCCCGAGAGGATCGCCACTTTCGGCCATGGTGCGGCCGCGGCGACGACCACCCAGACCATCAGCAGAACCAGCGAGGCTGCCAGCGCAGCCAGATGCACCTCATGCCGCCGGGTGTAGAGTGCGGCGCCTCCGGCAGCGAGATCGAGCACGAGAAGTGTGATCAACAAAGGCCAGGGGGGAAGCGCAAGAGCACTTTGTGAAGCAACCACAAACAGAAACAGGTGGCCGGCCAGGCTGAGCAGCACGAGTACGCCCGCACCGGCGCCCGGTTGTATCTTCCGGTTCCAGCGGCGTGCCGCTACAGGCACGCCGAGGTACAACAATCCGAATGCACCGTACATGACGACAGCTGCAACCAGGCGAGCCGGCGTCAGGTAAATCGAGGACCATACGGCTTCGGCTGTGAGCGTGACCATGGCGGCGATAACGTAGAGCGCTCCGGACTCCTGCAGGAGCGCGGACAGGGCAATTGCCGCCACAAGCAGGAAGAGCACACCAAACAGCAATTCCGGAGCCGCGGAGCGCGGCTCGACAAACAGCAGGGCAGTGAAGGTAAAAAGCAGCAGCGGAGCAGTGAACGCCCCCTTACTGCCGAGCGTAAATGCGCGTCCGAAGCGCCGGGCGATCAGCGGCGCGACGAGGTAGAAAAGAACAAAAACGCTGACGACGCCCAGAACTGCCGGCCACGCGCCGCTTTCATAAGACTGCATGAGCCAGATCGCGCACACCAGCAGGGTCGAAACCCCGCCGGCAAGGTGCAACAGCTCGGAACCGCGCGCAGCGGCGATCGCAAACAGACCGGCGTCGACGAGGAAAAGGAATCCGAACAGGATTGCGTAATGGGCACCATAACCCGGCACGCCGGCCATATAGACGGCAAACAGCAACGGAAGAGCTGCGCTCAGAGTGGCTGTCTGAGCGTACAACGGCTGGCGCCGGCTCCCGCCGGCCACAAACGAAAATGACAGGACGGGGAAAACCAGAAAGATTCCGCCCGCAAGCGGCAACTGTCCGGAAGTGAGAAACTTCGCAACCCAAACCCACTGGTACAACGTCGTGAGGACAAGGCTCAGCGCGCTCAGCACGGCCCAGTTCTTGCGCACGGAGATCCAGGCCAGACCGGCATTCAGCAGGAGCAGGTACCCGAACAGTGGAACCGGCTGATTTTCACCCGTCGAAAGCAGGGCCGGCGTCGAAAACCCGCCCAACAGTCCGAGCAGGGCGATGAATACGGAATCGCGCCTGATGGAGAGGAAAACCGCGACGGCGGTGACGGCCACGAGCAGCACGAAGTCCGTCGCCGTGCCGATCAGATTCCAGAGCGCATGCGCCGCGAAAAACGTGGCGAAGAGTATGGCGATCGCCGAGGCATCCATCGCATTCGCCGTCGTCGGGTACTTGCGCGCAGCCCTGAGTTCGCAAAGCACCAGCAATCCGATACCGACGAGAACGCCGATCGCCACCCGGACCGGCGGCATCAGCCAGCCACGGTCGATCGAGTAGCGGAGAAAGAAAACCGCAGCGAGCAGAAGAGCGACGCCGGCAATCCAGGAGAACAGTTTCACCCCGACGAGGCCTTCCCAGTCGAAGGCAGGCCTCTGGGCGACGGGTCTGGCGGGAGCGCCAGCGGGCCGTGGGGCAGGTTCCCGTATAGGCGGGGGCGGAGGAGCCGACTGCCACGCCGGGGGCGCCTCGGCAGCTTTTGGAGGCGCGACGGGCGACTGAGGCTCGGGTGCCGGAGGAGTGGGGAAAGCCGGGGGCGCTATTTCGCCGGCGGGCACCGGTTCCGGCTGGAAAACCGGTTCCGGAATAGTGGCCCGAGGCCCCGCCGGAGTAGCGGAAACCCCGGGTTCGGGCGGCGCAGCAGCCTTTGCCTTCCCCGACTCGAATCGTTCCTGGAGGCTCCGCAAGTCGCGCTGCAATTCGGCGTATTTGTTTTCGAGAAGCCGGTACGCACCGAGCAGCATCTCGATTTCTGCCGCGTTCCGCCTGGACCTGAAGAGCGCGACAAGCGGAACGAAGAACAGAGAAGCGAGGACCAGTATCACAAGCAGAAAGTAAAGGAGCAGAACTTCCATTGTCTCCTCCGGTTGCGCCCCTCGCGGGCATTCTATCCCGATGACAGGCGGGGGAGATGAGAAATAAGAAGCATGCATACGGAAAACGGTGACACGCAACGCTGTCTCGACGCGCATCCCTCTGGGCCGCGCGCTGAGGGTTACCCAAATCGCGATTTCGCTGGTGCTCCTGGTCGCTGCGGGGCTCTTCGTCCGCAGCCTGCTGAAGCTCAAAGATATCGACACGGGATTCGATCCCGATCGTGTCCTTCTCTTCCAGGTGATGCCGCCCGTCGATGAACGGCCGCCGCCCGACTACTCGGAAGCCAACTCTACGAGGTGGCGAACGACCCGGTTGCCGTGTCGGTAGGGCTCCTCACGCTTTCGGTCGCCGCGTTGCTCGCCGGTTATCTGCCGGCGCGTCGGGCGGAGCGCGTCGATCCGTTGGCCGCACTACGCTGCGAGCAGGAGTTCGTGAGCGAAGGTAATGCCATTGGTGGCATCGATCTGTTCATCGAAAACCCAATAACCACCTTCGCAATGGCATAGCTCTCCCAAGTCCGCCTGTTCACTCTCAAACACCAGGACCGCATGCGGAATCTTTTGTGCTGCGTATTCAGGCATCCCTTCGCTGCAAATGCGCGATAACCGATCCTGTGCGATCCGTTTCTGCACCACTCATTGTGAGTTCGAAGTTGGGCACGGGATAGCCTATACTGAGCCGGTAAGAACTACAGAACCGAAATCTGGTGCCTGCATAGGAGACCTAATGGACGAAGCGATTATAGCGCTGGCGATCGACGCACTTGAACGGCGGAAGGAAGCAATCCAGGCAGAAATCGATGCTATCAGGGGCACCAGGAGCGCCGGTCCGAGGCCGCCAAAACGGTCGGCCGCCGCCCGCAAAGCGCAGAGCGACAGGATGAAGGCCTACGGGGCGAGAAAGGCCGATGCGGCGAAGGCGTCCCAGCCCGCCAAGGCGACAGGCGTCGTACGTAAGCCGGGGCCGCAGTCGGCAGCCGCCAAAAAGGCGGTCAGCAAGCGAATGAAAGCATACTGGGCAAAGCGGAAAGCCGAGCAAGCAGGAGCTGCGAAGAAAGGCAACGCCTGATCAGCGGCACCGGGACAGGGTGAGTTGCGGATGTGATCAGGCCGGTACTCGATGCATCAAAGTGACCGTGGCTTGGCGTATCACGTCCCTCGCGGTGTGAGAAACAGCCCGGCCCCGCGCACGAGTGCCGAGTTGGATTTCGCAACCGGCATCACAACAGACGGGTGCGAATGAGTACCCGGCTTTGCGCGGCCTGCTTAACCTGTTCAATATCGAACGGGCCCGTCGAGCCGCGTTTCACCTGGAGGTAACGGGCGTACTCCGGGGCTTTCGCGAAGATTCTCGAGAGACCCTCCGCCACGACCCCAGTTTCCTCGAGAACTTCAGAGGTAGCCTTCACATCCCGACCCTGCAGGCGCAGAGTCACTGGAACCGCCCCGCGCAGGTTGCGCCACCACGTGCGGTGTTTGAAGCTAACGGTCAACAGTAAATCTTCAACCCGTACATAGTTGACGGGAGTGGCATACTCCCGGCCGCTCTTGCGCCCCCGGTAGGTGATCAACATCATGCTTCGGCTGACCAGTCCGTGCAGCGGCGACCGAATGAGCCATTTCATTATCGGATTGAACCACATGACGTCTTCCTGTGGAGTCAAAGGGAATTCATCTGGCAAAAGGCCAAGAGCCCATACGAAGATGCCCGTTGCCCGCCAGAAGATGGGATCTCTCAGGCATAGTCTTTCCCCTCCAATTCAAACAACTCCTCGACCGTCGTATCGAGACTCTTGGCCAGGAGCAACGCGAGTCTGACCGACGGTGAGTAATCTCCGCGTTCAATTGAAACAATGGTCTGGCGTGAGACCAGAACCCGTTCGGCGAGTTGCTGCTGGCTGAGTTCGCCTCGGTCAAATCTGAACTTTCGCAGATGGGTCTTCATGAACCCTCTCGATTTCCGGCAATCCGTGGTTTCGGTTCTGTGAGACATCTAAAGCGTTCTTTACATAATGTCAAGTTAAGTGTACGTAATGTAAAAAAGACTGTACGTCATCGTCTTCACGAGAACTACCGCTGTCACGAACCGCGGCGAAGGGGCAGGGTGGTCACGGGGCTTCCGGCGGGTTATCCTGAAAGCAGTCAGAATCCTCAGCAGAGTCGCCGATGCCCGCGGTCTCGGGGGAGCGGGGACTCTGCGGAAAGAATCCCAGGTGGAGGTGTCCCGTGGCGCACTTACGCGCGGTCGTGGTCGTTCCGTTTCTGCTGCTCGTTTTGGGCGAGGGAGGGTTCGTAACGGAGAATGCACCTGTGCCATTCTACGATGGGCTGGGCAGCCTTGCCCGCAAGGTCGCGACAACGTCGCCGGAAGCGCAGCGCTACTTCGACCAGGGCCTCGCCTTCATGTACGCCTTCAACCACGACGAGGCGATCCGTGCGTTTCGGCGAGTGGGACAGCTCGACCCGAAGTGCGCGATGGCCTTTTGGGGGGTCGCGGTCGCGCACGGCCCGCACATCAACAACCCGGTGGTACCCGAGGAGCGGGCGCGGGCGGCGTGGGAGGCGCTCACCATGGCGAGGCAGCTCAGCGATCACGCGAGCCCCGTCGAGCGCGCCCTGATCGACGCCCTCGCGCTCCGCTACGCAGATCCTCAGCCAACGGACCGCAAGGGGCTCGACCAGGCCTACGCCGACGCGATGCGCCGGCTCTGGGACACCTTCCCGAAGGACCCCGACGTCGGCGCACTCTTCGCGGAGTCCCTTGCCAACCTTCGCCCGTGGGACCTCTGGACCCCGGACGGGAAACCGCAGCCCGGCACGGAGGAGCTGATCACAACGCTCGAGTCCGTCCTCGCGCTCGACCCAAGGCACCCCCTCGCCAACCATCTGATGATCCACGCGCTCGAGGCTTCGCCCGACCCCGGGAAGGCCGACCGGGCTGCCGACATCCTCCGCGACCTCCAGCCCGGCCTCGGGCACATGGTCCACATGCCGTCGCACATCGACGTGCGGCGCGGCCGCTGGCAGCAGGCAATCACTGCCAATGCCAAGGCCATTGAGGCCGACCGCCGTTACACGGCGCGCTCGCCGGAGCAGGGCTTCTACCGCGTCTACATGGCCCACAACTACCACATGCTGGCTTACGGCGCCATGATGACCGGCCAGAGTGACCTCGCCCTCAAGACGGTCCGCAAGATGGTCGCCGACATCCCGCTCGAGTTTTTCCGCGCGAATCCCTTCGCGGATGGGTTCAAGGCCATGCCGCTCGAAGTCATGATGCGTTTCGGACGGTGGGACGAAATCCTGGCCGAGTCTGCGTTCCCGGACTTCGTGCCGATCTCTCGCGCGCTCCAGCACTACGCTCGGGCCGTCGCGTACGCGGCCAAGGACGATGTGCCTTCCGCCCTGAAGGAGCAGGCGGCCTTCCTTGAGGCCCGCCAGCGCGTCCCGAAGGAGGCCTTCTTCGGGAACAATTCGGGCTCGGAAGTCCTCGACGTGGCCGAGAGCTTCATGCGGGGAGAGATCCTCGTCCGGTTCGGCAAGACAGAGGAGGGCCTGGCCGCCTTGCGAGAAGCAGCGGCCCGCGAGGACAAGCTCCGCTACAACGAGCCGCCCGACTGGATCCAACCGGTGCGCCATGCGCTTGGCGCCGCCCTCATGGAGTCCGGCCGCCTCTCGGAGGCGGAGACCGCCTTCCGCCAGGACCTCGAGAGACTACCGGAGAATGGCTGGGCTCTCTATGGCCTTATGCGCTCCCTCCAGCTGCAGAACAAGACTGACGAGGCAGCGGGGATCGAGAAGCGATTCGACGCGGTGTGGAACAAGGCCGACATCCGGATCAAGTCGGCTTGCCTCTGCCTGCCGGGTGTGTGAGCTCTGCTGGACCTCTCTCAGGAAACCGCCGTCCAGGTCGAGGGGCCGCGCACGTCGGCCTGTTCCCGCGTCCAGAAACCCCGGTAATTACGAACGGCCGTACTTAGTGTGCTCGGTCAAGGGGGAATGCCTGGAGCGTATGATCTCCTTCGGGGAGAGCTCGGTGCAGGTTGCCGTGGCTGAATTCCTGGACTATTATCGTGCGGAGCGCAACCATCAAGGGCTCGGCAGTTGAGCCGGGAGAAGAAGCGGGCCGCACCGCAGGTGAGGCCTCGTGCCACCGGATCCGTGTCGCGTCGCGGCATGGGGCGTTTGCCGGTGAAGGCTCCCTTCTCTCACCACCGGGCCGAGAAGCCGGGAACATACGCAGCTGGTGAACGGGCCAGGATTCCCGTGTGGTTGTCGCCCACCGGGATAGCGGCTCGTTGCCTATCGCAGCCGGCAAATGGTCGCGCACTTGAGGGCCGGGCGACTCTTCACCACATGGGCAAGTATGCACGACGATAACACCCGCCGAATCGGCGAGAGGCCCGAGACGCTCCTCGATCTTCTCGCCGGCAGCGCAGCGGACTCACGCCGCAGCTGCCGCCGGGGTCATCCGAGCCTGTTTGGACAGGGCCCTCGCCGCCCGCGCACCTGACCACCCGCAGGCCGCATCCGATGCTCTGCCATGAACCCCGTACTGACGACACGACAGTGCCTGGCCTGGGCTCGGAGCGCTGCCGCCCTGCCCAGCGACGTCTGTGGCCGCAGCGGGCGTGGTCGCGGGTCCCGGCCCATGAAGCCGGGACCCGAAAAAGAGGCCGCCGTTATTTCGGCTGCGCCGGGAAGAACGGGAAGAGCCGCCGCAGCTCCGTGTCGTTCGGGCGGCTGCCGTACTCGCACAGCTCGAATGCTTCGACGAATTTGATGCTCTGCGCCGCCTCCTTGCCATACCACTTCTCCAGCGAAGCGCGCACCGCCGGGTTCACGCCTCCCCGGCCGCGACTGTTCCGCAGCCACTCCAGCCGGGCGGCCGGGTCTTTCGGAACGCTCTCGAGCCGGCCCGCATGCCATGCCAGCCACTCGTACATTTGCGATACGTGAGCATCGGACGCAGACAGCTTCTTCTCGGCGACGTCGTCGATGGAAACGGCCACGTCGGGGCTGAAGGGGTTGGGCTTCTGGAAGCCGTCCTGGCTGTACATGAAAACAGGATTCTTGCGCAGGGCGGGAGTATCGGGGCAGACGTTGGGCACCGTTACCATGTAGGCGGCATCCTGCAGCAGCACGCCCGTGTAGCGGTGGTCCGGATGATAGTCGTTGGGGCGCGGCCCGATGACCAGGTCCGCGTTCCACTTGCGGATGGCCCGGATAATCTGCTGCCGCACCTCCAGGGTGGGAAGCAGTTCGCCGTCATGGTTGTCGTAGGTGACGTACTCGACGCCCAGACGCCGCCCGCATTCGGCCGCTTCGGCTCTCCGCCTCTTGGCGAGCGCCCCGCCCCCCTCGCTCTGGTGGCCCGCGTCGCCGTTGGTGACCGACACCAGCTGCACCTTGTGCCCCAGCGCCGCCCACTTCGCCGCCACGCCGCCCGCGCGGCCGTCGGCGTCGTCCGGATGCGCGCCGAAGACGATGACGTTGAGCTTCCTTTCCTGGCTCGCGGTAAACGAAACGAGCAGCCCCAACACCAGGCAGGCCAGAGCCGCATAAACAACCGTCTTTCGCATAATCTCCTCCGATGGGTATGTTAAATAGAACGAGGCGGCACGCCGCCGCCCTGTGCTTCCACGTCTTCGCGCCCGTCTCTCCAACTGCTGCTGCATCCGCTGGAGCGCCTCCTCAGCCTCGGGCCGGTCGATCACGTTGTTCATACACGCTATTGCGCCGGTCCGGCCTTCTCATGGTCGTA
This sequence comes from uncultured Acidobacteriota bacterium, assembly GCA_963773605.1. GTDB lineage: Bacteria > Acidobacteriota > UBA6911 > UBA6911 > UBA6911 > CAVZBT01. The sequence continues at coordinate 298,229 of CAVZBT010000005.1, read as the reverse complement.
GCGGAGCCCGAACACCTCCGCCCTGCCCCGGTCGGTGCGCGTTCCACCCAGCACCATGAGCACCAGGTCGTGCCCGGGATCGTAAGTCCAGGCCCGGTTCTGGCTGACCAGATCGGACGCCTGCCTGCCCGGCGGTGCGGCGATCTGCAGCCTGTGCCAGCGGTTTTCGCCCACGTGATAGGCGTACAGTGACGGTGCCTGGCCCCCGGCGGGGGAGCCCGCGGTGAGCAGCACGTCCCACTTCGGCAGGTAAACGGCTTCCCTCAGGCAGACGGGCGGTCTGCCCGCCGGTACTTCCGGCGAACCCGGGCTGAATCTTCTCCCACCTGCTGCCGGGCAGTTTGTACACCCAGAGCTCGTCGCGCTGCGGCCCGCCACCGTGCAGTATCAACTGGTCGCGCCTGGAGTCATACACGAGCGCGGTCATCTCGTACAGGTTCTGCGGCCACGGCCCGGGATTCGGGAGCTTGTGCCACTCCCGGCGCGCGACGTCGAGGAGGTACACGGAGTTCGGGGCGTTCGTCTTCACCTTAGCTTCGACGGTGTCCCAGTAGTGATCGACCCCCATCACCCCGTGGGGCGTGGTGACGGTCAGGTCGAGTCCGGGCACGCCGGAGCAGAGCACTTCGGTCCGCTCCGTCGAGGGATCGTAGGTCGTCGTCACCCACTTGCGATAGGACGACTTCGTGAAAGCCTCGCCCGCGCCCAGATTCGGGCTCCGGGGCTCGATAGGCGCGCAGCGGCTCCGGCTCGTAGCCGGCGGTCAGCAGGATGGTCTTGGTGTTGACGATGAGCTTGCTCACGGGATCGTAGCCGTAGACTTTGCGGCCGTGGCGCACGAACGGGACGCCGCTGAACGTCACTCCCGCAGCGTTGACGCCGCGAATCCCAGGCACGCTCCGGGTACTCGGCGACGACCGGGACTGGCGATCCAGGTATTCTGCTCGACATCATAAAGGTCGTAATCGGACCCGCCGTAGCCGCAGTGGCCGCCGCCCCAGTAGACGATCCGGCCCTTGTCCGTGTCGAACGAACAGGACCCCCACGTCCGCAACGTCCCGGCGCGGCCGGGTTCGTCGAACGGAACCCAGCGGTTCACGGGCATGCTGCGGATAAGCTCGGCCTGCCTGGGCGCGCCGCTCGGCGTCCGGCTGGGCGCCCGCGGTAGCCTCCTCCGAGGCTGCGTTTCAGCATGTTTTGCTGCGGTTGCGGCTGGACGGCTTCGTCGAGGAGACCCTCGCGCCGCACCCTGAATCCCCAGGTCGTGCGCACGGGGTAGATCTCGTTGCACGTCATCCGGTCGCCTTTGGGCTTTTCGGCGGTCGTGAGGATAATCAGGTTATCCCGCGGCATGAGGTCGGCGGTGATGTGCCACCCCGTGGGGACCTCCCCTTTCAGTTTCATCCATCGGTCCGCCGCCGCGTCGTAGGCCCACAGGTCGGCGAGGTTCTCGCGGTTGTATCCACCGCCGATGATCACCCATCCGGTGCCGGGATCGAAGACGGCGAAATGCCCGGCGCGCGGCGGCGGACTCCCCGCGGACTTCGGACTGCCTCCACCGCCGGGAGCGCATGTCGTAGATCCAGGTATCGGCCAGATACTGGCTCTGCCCGTCGCCCCCGAACATCACCATCACTTGGTTATTGGTGTCGCAGACCAGCCGCGTGCTCATCCGCGGGGGAGGCTCGACGCCCGATTCCAGCGCGCTCCAGCGTGAGCGCGCACAGTCGAAGAGCCATGTGCCGGTGTAGCCGACCAGCTCGCCGCGGGGGCCTTTTTCGGCAATATGCCCTCCGCCGGCCAGCACCACTTCATCATTCAGCGGGTCGTAGGCCAGCGTCGCCGCGCTCACCGGCGGCGGGCTTTCCCTTCCCGGGGCCGCATCCGCCCACTTGCGGGCGCGCACGTCGTAGGAGAACGTCCTGCCGCCCGTGAAATAGACCATGCGCGCACGCTTGGCGTCATAGGCCACCTGGTCGAACACGATGTTCAGATCGGGGCGCAGCACGCCCGCGCGCATTTTGAGCTGCGGGCGATAGCTCCCGGTCGTGATTCCCTGGTAGGCATCGCACTCGTGCACAGGCGGTGGCTGATTGCGCCACTCGTTCTCTTTTTCGAACGGATACTGGCTGACCCACTTTCCCACGTGCGGGTCGAAGGCGACCACGTCGTACTCCTCGTTGCCGCGCCAGGGTTCGTCGGGATTCCCGTAGAACTCGGTCACGTGGCCCATGTAACCCCAGAGCAGGAAATACCCGCTGCCATCGTCGACATAGCGAAAGGCACTGCTGCGCCGCGCACCCTGAGAATCCTGGGCGAGGCGGGTCCAGGTGTTCACGGCCAGGTCTGCCGGCCCGCCGATGCCGTTCAGGAGGCTCAGCACGAAAACCAAAAACCAAGTCGAATAGCCGGGCATAGGTTCGCCCTTCGCTCCTGCAGAAACGGTTCGATGATGGTCCCGAGCCTAAGTCCCGCGTACGGTTCTGTCAAGGATTCGAACATGCAGTTGCCGTCCTCGTTGATCTGGCCGGATTGGCGCGCCGAAGCGCCTTGACGCTGGTGGTCGGGGCGGTGTGGAGCGGAAACGCAGGGTGCCCTTTCCTATCGGCCTGCGGCCCGGGTTGCATTCAACTTCTCCGGGGGACATGATTTGCACGTACATGCCCCGGAAACCTCTACCCAACCACCAAAGGAAACGCGATGAGCAAGGTACTGCGGGCCTCGACCATCCTCGTCCTCTTCTGCAGCCGCGCACTCGCCCAGCCGGCGCCGCTCACGCTGGCGGATGCCGTCCAGCAGGCGACCGACCGGTACCCCTCGGTGAAGGCTGCCCTCGAGCAGGTTTCCGCCGCCGCCGCGGCCATTGATCTGGCGCGCACCCGCTATCTGCCGCGTGCGGACTTCGTGGGGCAGATGAATCGCGCGACCCACAACAATGTCTTTGGCATGCTGCCCGCACAGCCCGTCATCTCTCCGATCTCGGGCCCGGTGCTCGGCACGAATTCGCTCGGCAGCGTCTGGGGTTCCGCGGTCGGTATCCTGGCGTCCTGGGAGCCTTTCGATTTCGGACTGCGCCGTGCCGAAGTGGCGGTCGCCGAGTCGGAACGCGACCGCGCCGGGACGCAGGTGAACGTGACCCGGCTGCAGGTTGGCGCGGGAGCCGCCGATGCTTTCCTGACCATCCTCGCGGCCCAGCAGGCAGTGACGGCGGCGCAGGCGGCGGTCGATCGTGCCCGGCGGATAGGGGAGGTGGTGGGCGCTCTTGTGCAAAACGAGTTGCGTCCAGGCGCTGATCTTTCCCGTTCCGAAGCGGAGGCCGCACTGGCCGCCAATCAGCTCGTCCAGGCGGAGCAGGCGGTGGAAATCGCGCGCGCCGCTCTTGCGCAGCTGACAGGAATCGACTCGCGGCAAACGAACCTCGATTCCGGGCGCCTGCTTCAATGGCCTGCGGAACAGGACATCGCGAGTTTCGAGCCCGCCCGGCACCCGCTTGCGCTCGCTCAGCTGGCGGCGGTCGCCGAGGTGAAGTCGAGGGAGAAGGTGCTGGATCGATCCTATTTCCCCCGGTTTACGCTCCAGGGCACCACGTATGCCCGCGGCACTGGCATCAACCCGGACGGAAGCTCGGGAGGCGCCGGCAGCGGGCTCGGACCGAATATCCAAAACTGGGGAATCGCCATGACCGTCTATTTCCCGGCATTCGATCTTGCTGCCATCCACGCCCGCAGGAGCGTCGAGTATCATAACGAACGCCGCGAGTCGGCTCGGTACGACCAGGTTTTGCAGGACCTGGGCGGGCAGATGCAGAAGGCGCGGGCGGCACTCGAGGGCGCGCGGCGCATCGCACGGAACACGCCTGTCGAACTGCAGGCCGCAAGGACCGGGGAGCAGCAGGCGACCGCGCGGTACAAGTCCGGGCTGGGGAGCATCGCGGAACTGGCCGAGGCCGAGCGGATCCTGACCCAGGCGGAGGTGGACGACGCACTGGCGCGGCTGGGAATCTGGCGCGCGCTCTTAGGGGTCGCCGCCGCCGGCGGCGACCTGTCGCCGTTTCTGGACCAGGTCCGAAGGTAGGCGGAGGATCCCATGTGGCTCGTACTGGCTGCTATGAGGCGCCCCATAACTATCCTGGTGGGGCTTCTCACCATTGCGCTGGTTGCCGTCGTCGCGATCGGGCGCATGAAGGCCGACATCTTCCCGAAACTCGGCGCGCCCGCGATTTATGTCGCACAGCCGTATGGCGGGATGGACCCGTCGCAAATGGAAGGCTACCTGACCTACTACTACGAGTATCACTTCCTGTACATCACCGGGATCGAGCACGTCGAGTCGAAAAACATCCAGGGTGTGGCCCTGATGAAGCTCGTCTTCCATCCCGAAACGGACATGAGCCAGGCGATGGCGGAAGTGGTGGGTTACGTGAACCGCGCCCGGGCATTCATGCCTCCGGGCGCCGTTCCGCCCTTCATCATGCGTTACGACGCGGGCAGCGTCCCCGTCGCGCAGTTGGTGTTTTCCAGCCCCACCCGGACCCCCGGCGAAATGCAGGACATCGCTTTGAACCGGGTACGGCCGATCTTTGCCACTCTGCCCGGCGTCTCGGCTCCGCCCCCTTTCGGAGGGAACCAGCGGACGATCGTCATCCGGGTCAATCCCGAGAAGCTGAGGCAATACCGGCTCTCCCCTGAAGAAGTGATCCGCGCCGTGAACCGGTCCACTACGGTGCTCCCGTCTGGAAATGTCCGCACCGGCGAGCTGATACGTATCGCATCGACCAACGCGGCCCTCGGCGCCAACATCCAGGAACTGCTGGATGCCCCGATGCGCCTGGGCGCCGGGCCGACGGTTTATCTGCGAGACATCGGCTCCATTACCGACAGCACCGACATCATCGTCGGGTATGCCCACGTGAACGGCAGGCGCACGGTCTACATCCCGGTGACCAAGCGGGCCGACGCCTCCACCCTGGATGTTATCCGGCGCGTGAAGGAGGCGCTGCCGCGTATGCGTGCGGTCGCTCCCGAGGATGTGGCCATCGATCTCGTCTTCGACCAGTCCGGGTACGTGGTCAATGCGCTCGAGAACCTCATCCAGGAGGGATTGCTGGGCGCATTGCTGACCGGGCTCATGGTGCTGCTGTTTCTGCGGGATTTCCGCAGCGCTTTTATCGTCGTCGCCACCATCCCGTTTGCCCTGCTCTCGGCGCTTGTGCTGCTCTGGCTCAGCGGCGGCACGATCAACATAATGACGCTCGGCGGTCTCGCGCTGGCGGTCGGCATACTGGTGGACGAGGCAACCGTTTCGATCGAGAGCATTCACTCTCACGCCGATGCGGGAATGCCGCCCGCCCGCGCCGTCATCGAAGCCTCGAGAAAAACCGCTTTGCCGCGCCTGCTGTCGATGCTGTGCGTGCTGGCGGTATTCATCCCTTCATTCTTCATGACCGGAATCGGCAGGCAGCTCTTTGTCCCGCTGTCCCTTGCCGTGGGTTTTGCGATGCTCTCCTCGTATGTGCTGTCGAGCACGCAGGTGCCGGTGCTCTCGGCCTGGCTCATCAAGGCACACCGCGGCCGGCGCCAGGGCATCCTCGACGGGCTCCGGGCTTTCTATCGAAAGTACCTGGCCTGGGTTCTCCGGTTCCGCTGGCCGCTGGTCGGTGTGTACGGGGTCACGGCGGCGCTTTTCATCTACCTGGTTTACCCCCGGGTGGGGGCCGAGATCTTTCCCTCGGCGGAGTCGCGGCAAGTGCAGATCCGGCTGCGCGCGCCGGCCGGAACGCGCATAGAACGCACCGAACCGCTTGCACTGAAGGCTCTCGAGATCATCCGGCAGGCCGCGGGCCCGGAGAATGTGGCGATCACCACCGATTTCGTAGGCGTCCAGGCGCCGAGCTACCCGATCAATACGATTTACCTGTTTACGAGCGGCCAGCACGAAGCGGTGCTCCGCGTGGCATTCACCCCGGCCGCGCCGGCCGTCACCGAAGCGTTCCGGGAAGAGTTGCGTCGCCGCCTGAAAGAGAGCCTGCCCGAGGTGTCGATCTCATTCGAGGCGGCCGACATCGTCAGCCAGGTGATGAGCTTCGGCTCGCCGACACCGATCGAGGTGGCGGTGCAGAGTCCCGACTTGCAGGCCGGACGGGCCTTTGCCGAGAAACTGAAGCGCGAATTGATGAAGATCCCTTTCCTGCGTGATCTTCAATTCGCCCAGCCGCTGGATTACCCGACCATCCGCGTTGACGTGGACCGGGCAAGGGCCGGGCAGTTCGGAGTCGATGTGGCGGATGTTGCGCGGTCTCTCGTCGCCGCCACGTCCTCGAGCCGGTTCACCGATCCGAATTACTGGCGCGATCCGAAGAGCGGAAACGCGTTTCAGATACAGATCGAAATACCGCAGTACAGGATGGCCTCGGCGCAGGACCTGGGCCAGCTCCCGGTCATGAATGGGCCGGCCTCCGATCGCCCGTGGGTTTCGGATATCGCGAAAGTCGGTTACGGCACGGCCTCCGGGGAGGTGGACCGCTATAACATGCAGCGCGTGGTCAGCCTCACCGCCAATGTTCACGGCGCGCCGCTCGGAGCGGCATCCGACGAGGTCAAGAAAGCGATCGCGCGCGTTGGGCAGCCGCCCCGGGGCGTTCTGGTCTTCAATCGCGGGCAGGTGCCGGCATTTGAGGAGACCCTGGCGGGACTGCGCACGGGATTGCTGCTTGCCATGGCAGCGATCTTTCTGCTGCTTGCCGCCAGTTTCCAATCGCTGCGGCTCTCGATCGCCGTGATTTCGGCGCTTCCGGCCGTGATTTGCGGTGTCCTCCTGATGCTCCTTTCGACGAGAACCACGCTGAACGTGCAGTCTTTCATGGGCGCCATCATGGCCATGGGCATCTCGGTCGCCAATTCGATTCTCCTGATCACTTTCGCGGAATCCGCCCGCCGTGAAGGCGCCTCCGTGCGAGAGGCGGCTATCCAGGGCGGCAGCGGCCGCATGCGCGCCATCCTCATGACGGCCATTGCGATGATTGCCGGTATGGTCCCGATGGCCGTCGCCTCGGGCGAGCGAGCCCAGACAGCGCCGCTCGGCCGGGCGGTGATCGGCGGCCTGCTGATGGCCACCGTCGCGACACTGACGATTCTTCCCGCAGTCTATGCCATCCTGCAGGGGCGTACCCAGCCCCATGCCCCTTCCCTGGATCCGGACGATCCGACGAGCAAATACTATGATCGCGCTTAGGTACTCGCTCTTCCTCCTCGGTGCCGCACCCCTGCTGGCCCAGATCTCCATAGAGGTTGCGCCGGTGGTTTCCCGAATCGTGCAGCAGACGGCAAAGCTTCCAGGCGAGTTCCAGCCGTATTTGAGCGTCCCGGTGTACGCACGGGTTACTGCCTTCGTGAGCAGGATCGATGTCGATCGGGGGACCGCGGTAAAGAAGGGACAGCTGCTGGCCAGGCTGGAAGCGCCGGAACTGATGGCGCAGGTGGCCGAGGCGGAAGCCAGGGTCCAGGCCGTCGAGCTGCAGAAGGCCGAAGCCGAGGCAAAACTCGCCTCGGCACAGAGTACCTATGACCGGCTCAAGGCTGCGTCATCGACCCCAGGGGCGGTAGCGGGCAACGACGTGACCGTTGCCGAGAAGAATGTCGATGCGGCCCGCGCGCTCGTGCAGGCGACTGCGGGGTCCATCGCGGCCGCCCGGTCCGCCGCGCAAGCGGTTAAAGACCTCTCCAACTATCTCAGCATCGACGCGCCTTTCGACGGCGTGGTGGTCGAGCGCAATGTCCATCCGGGCGCCCTCGTGGGCCCCGGGTCCGGGTCGGCGCAGATGCCGCTGCTCAAGCTGGAGCAGGTCGCCCGCTTGCGACTGGTGGTGGCGGTCCCGGAGGCGCTCGTGGGTGGCATCGCCAGGGGTGCGTGGGTTTCGTTTGCCGTCCCCGCATTCCCGGCCGAGCAATTCCGCGGCGTGGTGAGCCGCGTTGCTCACTCACTGGACCAGAAGAGCCGCTCGATGCCGGTCGAGCTTGATGTCGAGAATCCCGGACTGCGACTCGCACCGGGGATGTACCCCGAGATCGCATGGCCCGTCCGGTCTTCGCGGCCGGCACTCCTGGTGCCTGCGACGGCCGTCGTGACCACGTCGGAGCGCATGTTCGTCATTCGCCTGAACGATGGGGTCGCGGAGTGGGTTGACGTCACGCGCGGCGCCGGCGCGGGAGACCTGCTGGAAGTGCTCGGCCCTCTCAAGCCGGGAGACCTCGTCGTCCGCCGCGGCACCGACGAGCTGCGCGCAGGCACTCGCGTCGTTGCCGCCAAGCCGAATACGCCTTAGGGGCTACTCCCGCGCGTCACTTCTTCTGGTAAACACGGACATAGTCCACCGTCATGAACTGCGGCAGCTTGCTGTCGTCCGGTGCGGGTTCGTCCGGTCCGCCACAGGCAATGTTCATGATGAGGTACATGGGCTGGTCGAATCAGGCGCCGTCGGGCCTCTCATGCCCCAACCGCGCCGATCTCAGAACCTGAAAGTGTAGTTGAACTTGACCCGGAAGCGCGTCTGCGCGGCTTCGAAACGGTCGAACTCGTTCTCCTCCCAGGCATGATTCAGCACGACGAAGAACTCGGTACCCGGCGTCACAATCCAGCGCAGGCGGCTCTGCAGCCCGATGTTGCGGCTCTCGGTGTCGTACTGCACGAAGTTCGCCAGGGTGATGAACGGAGTGAAGGAATAGTCCAGACGGTACATCAGCAGGCTCGTGTTGAAATCCCCCTGCTCCAGCCGAAGCCAGTTCTGCTCCAGGGTGAACGCCGTGGTGAGGTGGCGATTCTTCCTCCAGGTGCCCTCGATTCTGGCCTGCCGGCGAGTCCCGCTGAAAAATGAGCCGGTGCTGAATTCCACGTCCGCGAAGAACGGTCTCGTCTCGGAACTGCGAAATCCCATGCCGTGGGAGGCAAAGGTGTACGCGCCTGCGGGCAGAACCACCCCGTCCCGGATCTCCCACGGTTCATAGAGCCGTTCGGTGTTGCGCGCGTACTCGTAGTTGAGAAACTCCCCGCCGTTGAACCTCCACTGCAAGGGGGTCACCTTCAATTCCCGCGTCTCCAGGGATTGCTCGCGCAGGTTGTAGTAATCCGAATATTCGAACTCGAAAGACATCTGGCGAATGTTCCAAAACCTGGGGCGCGGGCGGAATTCAGCGCTCAGCCGACGAGATCCGTACTCCCCGGCGCGGGACAAAACCGAGTGCCGGATTGTAGTTCTCGCCGATCTTCAGCCACTTGTACTGCAAATCCACCAGGTCGTTGGGGTAGGAAAGCGTGCCTCCGTAGGCGGTGTCCCGCCCTTCGACGCCGCTGGTGCGGCTTTTCGATCCAAAAAGCGTGAAGCCGAGGTTCTTTTCGCTCTTCAGAAAGTTCGAGGTTGCCAGCTTGAGGTCGATGCCTCCAACCTGGTTGCTGGTCTCTCCGGTAGGATCGCCGTTGGTAAAGAGCGCCCCGAAATAAGACTGGCTCAGAAAATTGGCTTTGACCCGGCCGACCGCGAGGTTCTTGCCGGGCACAAGGAGTTTTTCGTCCCGCGTGAGATCTCCGGTCTGCACGTCCATGAGGCCCACGTCAAAGCGACCGATCTTGCCGGTCAGTTTCTCGCCCGCGTGCAAGGGGACTTCATCCCCGGCCACCAGTCCGATGCGGCGCGAAAAGAAGGGGAGCAGATCGCTCCCGTGCTGGTCTTCCGGCCCCCCCTGGTTCGCTCCACCTCCCGCAAACTCGAAAATGCCTGCGTCTTCCAGGAAGAAACCGCGTTTCTCCGGAAAGAACAGGGGAAAGCGCGTGAGGTTGACCTGGCGGGTGTCGACCTCCGTCTCCGCGAAATCCGTATTGAACGTCGTGCTGGAAACGAGGTTCGAGGTGATCCGATAGAATATGTCCGCGCCGCCGTTGCCGGTGGCCTGAACCTGGTCGGCGCGGCCGATGTCGCGGGTGAAGCCAACGAATGCCGTAGGGTTTCACGTCGAGGCCGACGCCCTGCGACAGCCCCTCCAGGCCGGAGATGTGGCCGGCCCTCACCGTCTGGTTGAGCTTCACATCCAGCGAGGGAGAAGCCCACCGGGAGGTCTCCCGGGCGCGGGCGAGGTAACGCGAGATGTTGAAGCCCCAATCCTGAAGGCCCGGGCTGAAGCCGATGGTCTTGAACGGAATCTCGAATTCGGCCGTCCAGCCGCTGTCGTCGATGTGGGTGCGCACCATCCAGATGCCGTCCCACTCCAGCGCAGGTTCCTGGTTCTCCGTCACCCGTCCGTCCACCAGGGCGCCTGCCGCGTTTGTGGCGAAGTAGTAGGCGTTGCGGTGGTCGTGGTACGTGTCGAGAACGATTTCGATGTTGTCGTTTTCGCGGAGTTCCGCGTCGCGTCGCATTTCGGTCGCCACGATCTGCCGGATGCTGCGGTCCTGGCAGCGCACGGCAAGGTACAGAGCATCCCTGCTATAAGCGATCCAGACCTGAGTGGCTTCGGTCGGCTGCTTTCCGGAACGCGGCTCGACCTGCACAAAGTCGCTGATGGCAGGATTGCCCTGCCACTCCGGTTCGCTGAGTCCTCCATCGACGTGGATTCTGCCGTTAAGGCGGCGAGCTACGGCGTCAGGAACGTCGGCAGCCCACAAGGGCACACAAAACAAGACGGCGGCGGCCGATGTCAGAAGGCGACGAAAAGAGACGTAGGCAAGAAGATTCATAGCATTAAGCATCACACCGAGACGCCAGTGCCTGTGGACGTGCCCCCCGGTGGGTGTACCCCGCAGTCCGCGACCGGCTGGCCGCACACATGAGCCATCCGGCCGAGCGGGGCCGTGCTACGCGATCTGAACTACCTTGCCCCCAGGATGCCGTGGGCGCTGAACCTGCTGGCCCTGGCTCTCGGGGACAAATGCGCCCAGACTCGCATGGAGGCTGCTCAGCCGGCGCGGTGACGGCCGGGAACTCCTGGACGAGAAGGAGACGATCTCGGCTGTAAAGGACGCGGTCGATCAGGTCCTGGCGAGCGCGAGATGTCCATATGCTCCGCCCATTCAGACAATTGACAAGGTGGGAGCGACCAGCCTGCGGGGACGGTTGGGATCGGGCACTCCCGACAGCCCCCGCCGACCGAACAAGACTTTCCGAGTTGTCAGGCGGGTGCGCTTCATTGCCGCTTGCGCGCGATACACCGGACTCATTGAAGCGTGCCGACCACCAATGCGGCTACTGCCCCGGAAGGATGATCTCGATGCGCGTAACCTGGCTGCCGTTCTTGCCGAGAACACTGTTGGGGCTGACCATGATCATCTTCGCGCCTTTCATGACCGAGATGGTATTCGGATTGGCGACGAAGCTGTTCTTGGTGATGGTCCATCCGTTTGCGGGCAACTGCGCCTTGTAGAAAGCGATCGCCGCTTCGACCGTATCCGCCGTCTCAAACCAGAAGTCCTTGCCCGCTTTTGGGTTGTCCATCCAGTACCCGGACTTGGTCAATCTGGCATTCTTGTAGACCGGTATGTCCTTCGGGAAGTCGGACGGCAACTTCAGCCCGTCACCCGGCTGATTCTGGGCAACGCTCATGGGCAGTGCCGCCAGCAGAAGAACTATTGCGAGCGAGACCGTGAGCCCTGAAATCGCGAGTTTCGTCAGCATGGCGAGGGAGTCTATCACGGCGGCCGGGCATGCGCTATTGTCCTTTGTCCTATCGGTCTTCCGGCGCGCACCGATCGGGTGGTCCCGGGTTACGGGCCGCCACCTCCGGTGCGGCACAAGCTCCCCCAGCGTTTGTCGGCGTTCTCATTGGTTGTTCAGACTTCGCTTTCATGAATAATCCAGGTTAGGGCACGGCGCGAACGCGGCTGACCCTCATCATCGGGCCGACTGTGTGGCAAGATCTTACCCTGGAAGACTGACGCGAACCCAATCGCGCTTGAGGAACACGCAAATGAACGCACCATGCGCAAAGCCGCACACCCTGAAACGGCGGGTTCGCCTGCCCCTTGGGGCCATTCCGCGCAGGGCGGCCAGCGTCGCTGGGCATCCGATTTTTGTGGTGCTGGCGGCAAAACACGGCCGGCGGTGCGACCGTCGCGACTCAGGACCTGGTGGATGGTCTGAGGCGTCCGACTGAATGCGGCGCCGGCGCGATGGCGGCGAAGGCCCGGACGCCCCGCTCATGGTCTTTTCCGCGCGCGTTCGCAGCGGGTAGTTAGCTACAACTGACGCTCTTCACCGCCTGAATGAGAGTCTCAAAATCGACGGGCTTGGTTAGATGGATCGCGAAACCGGCTTCTTTGCTTCGCCGTATGTCATCTTCCCGTCCGAAGCCGCTCAACGCAATGGCTTTGAGCGTGCTCCCCCGAAGCCGCAGCTCCCGGATGAGATCGAGACCACTTCTGTCGGGGAGCCCGAGATCGCTGATCAGCAGGTCAATTTCTCTGGAGCCCACAATCTCCAGAGCCTGCTGCACATCACCGGCGGTCTCGACCTCGTATCCTGCGGACTTCAGCAGCATATGCATCATCAAGGCCGTGTCCCCGTGGTCTTCAACCAGCAGAATGCGGCGGCTGGTCGGCTCTGAAGCCGGGACCGGATGTGCCGCTTTCCGCTCCGCGCCGACCTCTGCTTCCGCGGAGGCCTGGGGCAGCAGAATCCTGAACACTGAGCCTTTGTCCTTGCCCTCACTGTGCGCGGAGATTGTGCCGTCGTGCAGCTCCAGAATTCGCTTTGTGATCGCCAGGCCAAGCCCGAGACCTCCGAACTGACGGGTCACCCGCTGCCCGCCTTGTTCAAAGGCGTTAAATATCCGGACGATCGACTCCGGCTCTATCCCGATGCCGCTGTCGCTGATCTCGATGAGGACGTGATCGTCTTCCTGGCAGCAGCGGATGCCTACGCATCCGCCATCCGGGGTGAACTTGATGGCATTCTTGAGGACGTTCCAAAACACCTGCTGTAACCGCGAGGCATCCCCGTTGATGAGGTGTGCGGCACCTTTTATCTCGACGCCGAAATGGAGTTTTCGAGCCTCGATATCGGGCCGGCAGACCTCCACGACCCGCTCAAGTATGGCACGGATGTCTATGCGCTTTCGATCGAGCGTGATCTTCCCGCGGACTATTCGGGTCAGGTCCAGCAGATCATCGATAAGCCGGGCTTCGAGCTCGAGATTTCGGTGAATGATTTCCAGGTGATGCTGCGATTCCGCATCGAGGGTGCTTTTACGCTGCATGAGCTCGATGGCGGCGAGAACCGGCGTGAGGGGAGTCCGAAGTTCATGCGACAGGACCGCGAGGAACTGGTCTTTTGCGCTGTTTGCGTCCTCGGCGGCCTCTTTGGCTCGCTCCGTGCTCGTCATCGCCGCGCGCAGCTCATGCTCCAGCCGCTTACGCCCGGTGATGTCGATGTTGACACCGGTCAGCCGCAGCGGTTTGCCGGCCTGGTCCTGAAACACCTGGAACAACCCGGCGATCCAGTGCACGCTCCCGTCAGGCCATACGATGCGCCATTCGGCCTGTCCCTGCTCTCCGGTCTCGAAGGCGGCCTGCACGTTGCACAGAGCCTCAGCCCGGTCGTCGGGATGGACAAGTTCCACCCATGCGGGCTGCGTCCTGGCAAAGCCCCCCGGCGGCAGACCGTACATCGCTTCAAGCTGCGGACTCCAGACGTTTACCCCGGTTTGGATGTTCCAGTCGAAGACGCCGATACCCGCCGCATCCTGCGCGAGGCGCAGCCTCAGCTCGCTCTCCCGAAGCGCCTCGTCGGCCTGTTTGCGCTCGCTGATATCCTCGACGGTGCCGATGGAACCAAGGCGTTGACCGGCGCCGTCGCGAATGGTGGCGACGGTGACGTGGACCCAGGCGGGAGAGCCATCCCTGCTCACATAGCGCTTCTCGTAATCGAGCCGATCCAGCAACCCGGCGTGGAGTCTTGCGTTGAGGTCATCGCTCAGCGACCGGTCCTCAGGGGCTGTGAGGTCGTGGACGGTCATCCCGAGCAGCTCTTCATAGCCGTATCCGAGGATCTGGCACATGCGCGCATTGACGGCCACGAGGCGGTCGTGGCCATCCGTCTCGACGATCCCAAGGGCGGCATTGTCGAAGCAGGCACGAATCCGCTGTTCACTGTCTCGGAGGGTCACCTCCGCCCTCTGCAGCCTGTCGCGCTCTTGCCGGAATCGCGTTACGAAAGCGATGATGATCACGTTCAGTCCAAGGTAAAGACCGAGGCTGGGAATGAGGTAGCGGAGATGCCACTGGTCGACCGGGTTGTCGAGAACAAGCAGTTCCACGACCGGGTATCCAACCAGCGCACTCAGGATGGCGGGACCTTCCCCGAAGTACCATGTCGTGAGCAAAACCGCGGTGAAGACCGTTGGATGAGAGAGCGTAGGCCCGAGCCACGGATCGATGGCAGCCCTGACGATCACGGCAAGTGCCAGGAGCACCAATCCGGCCAAGTATCTCGTCATGCGACTCCGCATGTCGGCAACGGCATTGAGAATCATGAATACACGCGCTCTCGCTGCGGCGCACAGCTATCCCCAGCAACGCAGGCACATTCGCAACGAGAATCCTATGCGGGCAATGGTAACAGTCCTCGCCGGGCGGGGAAAGCGGTATCGCAACCGAAGAAGGGGCCATCGCCATCGGCAGTGCCCCGCCCTTGTCGCGAGGGCAACCCCTGCGGGTGCCTCCACGTGCCGTCCCCCGCGCGCCCCTTGCTTCTGCACTTCCGTTGTTATCGTGACAAGGGTTACAAACAACCGTCCGGAAACGGCCGAAATCCTGAGATTGAGACGAGAGGGGCCGGTCTGGATGTCCCGCCCGGAAAGGAAGCTCCATGAAAGCCCGTTTCTTACTGGTAACTGTAGTCGCAGTCTTAATGGGTTTGAGCGACGGTTCCGCTGCTGCTCTTGAAAACCCGCAGAAGGGACATGAAAAAGGCAAGTCTCCAGGGGACAGGATCCGCGAGACCCTGCCCGAGTCGGAGGCGGTCTTCACCCATGAAGAACGATTGGTCATCCGCCGTTGGGTTCAAGATAATGGCCGCGGACTTCCCCCGGGGCTCGCGAAGCGCGATCAATTGCCGCCCGGACTCGAGAAACAGCTTCGCAGGCGAGGCACATTGCCGCCGGGATTGCAGAAGAAAGTCCAACCCGTGCCCCCAGTCCTGGAGCGACGGCTCCGGGTCCTCCCCACAGGGTATCGTCGCGTGATTTTGGGTGGCAATGTCATCCTCATGAATACCAGGACCGCGCTGATTTACGATGTACTGCGCATCGCGATACCGTAGCGGTGGGCTTTGCGCCCGGCCATGCAGGCGAGACACGAGGCATCTCCGATCCAATGGACGGGCGTATAATCGCGTTTCACGAGACCGTCGCATGGATCGCGCGACACGCCGAGGAGATCAGCCATGGATCGGAGAGCATTCGTTTCGGGGGGAGTGCTGGCCGCCGGCGCGGTTATGACGCCATCGGCACCGCAGGGGCGGGCGAATGCGCCGCAGCCGATGAGGCTTGTGATCGGGAGCGATCACGCCGGTTTTCCCATGAAGGGACCGGTGCTCGAGCTTTTGCGCTCGTGGGGGCATGCAGTGAATGACGTCGGGACGTTTTCGGCGGCTCCGGTCGATTTCCCCGATATCGCCCGCAAGGTGACCGCGCAGATTCTCACGGGCGGCGCCGAGCGCGGCATCATGGTCTGCGGCACCGGCGTGGGTGCCGCGATTGCCGGCAACAAAATCAGGGGCATCCGCGCGGCACTCTGTCACGACACCTTCTGCGCTCACCAGTGCGTCGAGCACGACGACGTAAACCTGCTCTGCCTGGGTGGCTGGATCATCGGCATCAAACTCGCCGAGGAAATCCTGCGCGCCTTCCTGGGCGCCCGCTTCAGCACCGATGAAGATTTCCGCCGCAGAGTCAGGAAGCTGGAAGAACTCCAAGGGGACGGACCTAGGTAACCGGCTTTTGTTGCAGTGTTGTAGAATCGACAACGGCATCCAAAATGGCCCTTATTCGAGTTTTTTGGTGCCATTTTCGTTGAAATGCGCCTCCATTGGCCCGGAGCGATTAGGATCGGTAGCATCGGCCCCAGGGCGGCGCCCAGGCGCCGCCCCGAAAGCGGCGTCGAGCCGCCGCACTCCAAATCAAGATCGTCGGTTATGATGATGGTTTGCCAGGTGGAACGGAAATCGTGATCGTTCGCAACCAGGTTCTGGTAGTAATCCTTTTGGTGCAGGCGGCATTCGCCCGGACGGGGGAACCCGCGAGGGTGACATGGATGAACGTGGTCGACCTCAGCGATGGCGAGACCCGCGATTTGAAGCTCCGCGACGGCACGGGAGTCCGGGTACGCCTCATCGGGCGCGAGGATGTCCGGGACACGGTCACGCACGCGGTGCGCACCGCGACAGCCCGGGTCAGCGTCAACGGCCGGGAAATTATGCTTCATTGCGGGACCTACAATCTGCCGGTGGCTGCAGGCGGGGTGCAGCTCGATTGCGCGGTAACCCGGGGGTTGATGGACAACGCGCGCGCCAACGTCTGGGCTCTCGACAAAGACGCCCGCTTGCGGCTGTGGCCCGCAGGATCTCCCTGGCTGGAGCCGGGAACCTACGTCTATCCTGTCCGGCAGCGCTGGTTTGCCTCCAGCACCCAGATGAGCAACGAGCCCTCCTTCGTCGACGGCTCCGAGATGCCCGGCCGTCGGACCATCTACTACCATTACGGCCTCGACACGGGCGGGGCCGAGAAACTCGTCCCCATTGTCTCGGCCACCGACGGGCTTGTGGTGGTGCGCGGCCGAGAGGCGCTGCCCGAGTACGCCAAGAGCCCCTTCACCGAACTTGCGCGCGACGGGGTGATCGTCCTCGACGCCCGCGGCTGGTTCCACTGGTATTTCCACCTGTATTCGATCGATGCCGGGGTGAAGCTCGGCGAGAAGATCCGCAAGAACGAAAAGATCGGCCTGCTCGGCAAAGAGGGAAGCGCCGGCTGCTGGTCTCACCTGCACTACGAGATCCGCGCCATGCAGCCGTCGGGCCGGGCGGGGATCGTCGAAGGCTACGCCTTTTTCTGGGAGGCCTACCGGAACCAGTACGCGCCCGAGATCGTCGCGGTCGCGCGTCCGCACGTGTTCGCGGCCGCGGGCGAAACCGTCACGCTCGACGGCTCCCGGTCGTGGGCCCGCTCCGGTCGCATCCAATCCTACGAATGGACCCTGAGCGAGGGTTCGAAGATGCGGGGCGCGACGGCCCGAACGACCTACGACCGCCCCGGGACCTACAGCGAGATTCTCAAGGTCCGCGACGCGCGCGGCCATACCGCCTACGATTTCGCCGTCGTCCAGGTCTCGGCACGTCTGACCGGGGGCGTTGAAGAACAGGACATGCCGCCCACCATCCACGCCGCATTTGCCCCAACCGAGGACCTGCGGCCCGGCCAGCCAATCGCTTTCCTGGTCCGCACCTGCCGCACCATCGAGGGCCAGGAGACCTGGGATTTCGGCGACGGCAGTCCCCTGGTCACGGTTACCTCCGACGGCTGCGCGGACCCGCAAGGCGACCACGGATATGCCCGCACCGAGCATGCTTACGCAAAGCCCGGCGACTACCTCGTCTCCGTGGAGCGCTCAAACTCGCGCCGGGAAAAGGCCACCGCACGGCTGCACGTCAGGGTAGGCCGGTGAAGTTCCCGGGTTTGAGTTCGGAAGCGGCCTTTTTGCTTGTTCCCGCCACGGCGCCGCCGGGCCCTTACACGACCATCCGCAGCGCGGCGAGTGCCGACAGCACGAGGGCCAGCGCTTCGAACAGCCGCTGGTTGATGTGGCGGACGAGAACCCGGCCGGCGAGGGCGCCCACGACGACGGCTGCGGCCAGCCATAGATCCGTCAGCAGCGACGGAGCCGTAATCAGGCCGAGGCGCCAACTGAACGGGACTTTGAATAGGTTCACCCCCAGGAAGAACCATGCGCCCGTGCCGAGGAATTCCATTTTCGGAAGCTGCATGGCGAGCAGATACAGGATCATCACGGGTCCGGCGGCGTTGGCGATCATGGTCGTGAAGCCGGCCAGGATCCCCATGATTGCCGCAAACCGGTGCGAGTGGGGCATCGCGTCGACGGCGGAATTCGCATGCGACAGCCGCCACTGGCGCCAGATGTGCAAACCGATCATGGCGAGCAGGATCCACCCGATCAGGTTCTGGAACTTCCGGTCTCCCTGCAACCGCCCCATTGCCAGGTACCCGGCGACGACGCCCGCCGCGACCCACGGGCAGAGCCGGACCAGGTGGGACCAGACGGCGTGGCGCCGGTAGGCGGTGACCGCGACGATGTCGCCGCAGATGAGCAGCGGAAGCAGCACCCCCGTCGAGGCGCGCGCCGGGAGGACGGCCGCGAAAATGGCCACCGTGAGAATCCCGAGACCGGCGATGCCCGGTCTTGGAGATTCCGACCAGCGACCGACCCGGCGGCCAGCGCGACCCACTGCCAGACATCGAGTTCCATGCGCCGAGCCTTTGCCTTCCTGCGTGTGCGCGAGCCCGACACTATACCGTGAAAATGGAACTGCGCGGAAGCCCCGGGGGTAACGAGTGAACCCGGGCGCGTGTGTGCTGCGGCCCCAAAGAGCTGCCGTGGGCGGCCATCGAGAAAGCCCCGGGTCGAGCCAAACCCCGGGAGCCGGATCGGTCTTATGCGGAGGTCGAGAGAAAGGAGCCGCGCGGGTTGTCGAATTCGACGGCGATGAAGGCGGCGCCCACCGCGTGAAGCTTGCCGCTCTTCCGTGAATTCTTCACCACGGCCGTGGCTTCGAAGCCGGCACCTTCGAGTTTCAGGACGGCGCCCCGGGGGAATTCCTCCGGGCACAGGAACTGGATGCCGGTGGGGGAGAGATCGACCATGGTCGCCGCGCGCAGCTCCTGCGGCCACCGGGAGCGATAGAAGACAGGATCGTGGCGGCTCATCCGCGCCACGGCCCGCCGCGAGAGCCGTTCGAGCTCGGCGTCGGGGTGCGATCGCAGCGGGCACAGGCAGGTCGGGCAGCGCTGCCCGGGGTTGGGCTCGCGGTCCAGCGGCGTGCCGCAGAAGGTACAGCAGCCCGCGGCCGCCCCGCTTGCAGGCGAGGGCTCCGCACCAGCGACCGGTCGTCTCGGGTAGCGGGCAGACACCGACCGGTCGTACTCGGCCCGGAGCGCCGGGTTGCTCAAGACCCGGTGCGCCTCGTTCAACAGCGCGGCGGCCGAGGTGGATCCGCCCAAGTCGGGATGCTGCTTCAAATCCCGCATCAGGGCGCGGTAACTCGCGTGGATCACCTCGACCGGCGCGTCCGGCTGAACCTGGAGCAGGCGATAATAGTTGCGACGATTTCGCAATGTCGCTCCTGAATCGTGCACCCGCGGCCGGCTACTCGGGCTTGCGCGCGCGGATGAACGCGCTCATGAACATCCCCTCGACCTGCGGGCCGACACTCTCCGCATCGATGTTCTGGTCGCGGAGAAACGACGTCGCGTCCTCGAGCCCATAGACCCGAGTGGGCTCGATGTCGATGCCCGCGAACCCGGCCGACGCCAGCTTGGCCCGGTACTCGTTCTCCTCGAGCGCGCCGGCCACGCACCCCGCCCAGAGCAGAACGCTTTTCCGGATCTCCTCCGGGATGGAGCCCTTCGTGACCACGTCGGATACCGCAAACCTGCCGCCCGGTTTCAGGACCCGGAACGCTTCCCGCAGGACCCGGTCCTTGTCGGCCGACAGATTGATGACGCAGTTCGAGATTATCACGTCCACCGAGTTATCGGGCAACGGGATGTCTTCGATTTCCCCCTTGAGGAATTCGACATTCTTCACCCCGGACTTTTCGTGGTTGGCGCGGGCCAGGGCCAACATCTCGTCCGTCATGTCCAGGCCGTACGCTTTGCCCCCGGGCGCCACCCTGCGGGCCGAAAGCAGCACGTCGATCCCGCCGCCGCTCCCCAGGTCGAGGACCGTCTCGCCCGGTTTCAATTCGGCCAGGGCGGTGGGGTTGCCGCAGCCGAGGGACGCCAGTACGGCGGTGTCCGGCAGTTCCCCTTTCTGGCTCTCGTCGTAGAGGTTGGTCGTGATCGGGTCGCTCGAGGAGCAGGACGAGGGGCTGCTGCCGCAGCAGGCGGCCCCCGCTCCCGAGATCACCCGCAGGGCGGCTTCCCCGTATTTCTCTTTTACCACTTCTTTGACATCCATCTGTTCTCTCCTTAGTCATGCCGTTCGCAGCCCGGTGCGCTATTCGGAAATCCGCACGACGGACTGCGGTTTTATCGCTTTGTTCCGGGTGCAGCACTCCGCATAGAGGAACGTCAGGATTTCCTGCAGCGCCTCGGCGTTGGCGGAGTACCTGAGAAAAGTGCCATTGCGCCTGACCTGCACCAGGCCCTCCGTCCTCAGTTTCTCGAGGTGGTGCGACAGGGTGGAGTTCGGGATGCCCAGCTCAGCCTGGATATCGCCGACGATCATCCCGTCCGGGTGGGCCGACAGGAGCAGCCGCATGATGCGCAGCCGGGCGTCGTTGCCCATGGCCGCGAACCGGTCGGCGTGCCGCGCGATCTGCTCATCCGTGATGTGGTGCGTCGTCATCTCGTTCACTTCCATATCAATAGAAATATATTTCCATACTAGCAGAAATACGAAACAAGTCAACACCCAAAATGAGTTGGAAGCCGGAAGCCGGGAAGCCCGGTGTCGCGGATGTGGCGCGAAGCGAGTCGCTCGGGCAGGAAAACGCCGGCCATGGGCCGCTCCCGCTGCGGCCTTCCGGCTACGGCGTCTTGCCTTTCACCGGGCGGTCCAGCCGCCGTCGATCAGGAGGGTGTGACCGGTGATCAGCGACGCGGCCGGCGAGGCGAGGAACACGACGGCGCCGGCCACCTCCATCGGCTCGCCGATGCGGTGCAGGGCCGCGATGCGCTCAACCGTGTCGGCCCGGAAGCGGGGATCCGACAGGCACTCCTGCGTTCCGGGAGTGTGGATGAACGTCGGCGCGACCGCATTGACCAGGATGTTGTATTTCCCCCACTCCACGGCCAGGCATTTTGTCAGGTGCGCGATGGCGGCCTTGGTCATGCAGTAGACCGACTCGGTGGGCAACGCCGCAAAACCCGCCTGCGAACTCATGTTAATGATACGGCCATAGCGCTGGCGGATCATGATCCGCCCCGCCGCCTGGCTGGCGAAGAACGTGCCCTTCAGGTTGACCCCGAGCGTCCGGTCGAAGTCGTCTTCCCGCACGTCTTCGGCGGGGTTGTCGGGTGCGATCCCGGCGTTGTTGACCAGGATATCGAGCTTGCCGAAGTGCGCGGCCGCGGCGTCAACGGCGCTGGAGATCTGGTCCAGCCGCATCATGTCCATCTGGAGGGGGAGGGCGCGGCGGCCCATCGCGTCGATCTCCCGGGCCAAATCGCCCCCGGTGTGCACGTCACGCAGCCCGAGGACGACGTCAGCCCCGGCGTGAGCCAGCGCCAGCGCAATGGCGCGGCCCAGTCCGCGCGCGGCGCCCGTCACGACCGCCACCTGTCCGGTGAGGTCGAAGTTCGGATAGTCCGTCATCGGGGCTCCTTCGCAGTCATGCCGGACGATTCTACAACGGGGTCAGCCGTTGAAAATCGGGTTTTTTGCCGAGTGGGCCACGGCGGCTCGCGCGGCCCCCGTGGATCCTGCCGCACCCGTGGATTTCACGGTCACCCCCGGCCGCAGCTCATTGGGGCGGGGGCGGGCCGCCCCCGCCCACTGGGCGGCTCAGCGGTCGTACTCCTGGGCCAGGCGCGCCAGCGCCGGGGCGCCCAGGGATAACCCGAAATCGCGTAGGGCGATGTCGAAGTACCCGGGGATCAGCAGCAGATTGATGATGATGCCCCAGAGCCATGCCGCGACGATGTACGCCGCGAAGCGCGGGCGCACCGCAACCAAGACGCGCCTGCACCGCGCCCGGGCCAGGTTACGGGACCAACTCTACACCCGGGCCGGCGCCGCCGCGAGTTCGGCGTTCCAGCTCCACCTCGACCGCTGCGACCGCGTCGTGGCGCGGGTACTGGAGAGAATTGCGTCGGTCGCCCCCGGTTGCAGCTGAGTGGGTCGGGTTTTGCCGCGCCGGTGGATTTCACGGTGCGCCCGATTGCAGCTCGCCGGGGACGGGGTCGGGCCGCCCTCGTTCGGCAAGTGAGGCTTCGAGCTGCCGCACAGAGCCAATGAACTATTTGTGCGGGGAGACCATCGTACAATTGTTACATTCCCGATCTCCTACGTATGAATGAAGTGACGGCGGCACCCGAAGATGCGGTTCTGATCGAACGCACCCTGCAGAAGGATGAGGGGGCCTTTGCTGAATTGGTCGGTCGCTACCAGGGTCAGGTCTGGCGCACGGCGCGGCGCATCCTGGGCAACTCGGCGGAAATAGAGGATGCCGTCCAGGAAGTGTTCCTGAAGACATTCGTTTCGCTGAAGCGGTTCAACCCGGCGTACCCGTTCGGCCCCTGGATCAAGCGAATCGCCGCGAATCATTGCATCGACCAGTTGCGCAGCAGGAAGGCGCGCCCCTGCCGCCTGTGGTCCGAGCTGGAGGAAAGCGAACAGGAGCGCCTGCTCCAGGGCATGTCGCGGAACGGGGACTTCGAATCGCTGATCACCGGCGAGGCGGAGGAATACCAGCGCATCGCCCTTGCCCTGATCGACGAATTGAAACCTAAGTACCGCTCGGCATTTGTGTTGCGGGAAATTGACGGGTGGGCTTATCCTGATATTGCGAGACAGCTCGGCATTGCCGAGGCGGGGGCGCGCGGCCGGGTCTGCCGGGCGCGCGCGGAAGTGCAACGGCGATTCCGGCTTCACCTCGACGGGCTGCTGAAGAGAAAAGGATGACAGGGATCTGCACTCAGTTCGACCAGTATCGCGATGGGGAGTTGGACGCCGGGCGGCGGGCCTCGTTTGAGGCGCATCTTCCGGGCTGCGACGAGTGCCTGCCGCGCATGCGCCTGCTCGACAACCTGGCCCGGGCGCTGGAAGAGGGAGAACCCAGGATACCGGCGGCGTTCGCAACGCGGGTCGCCGCGCAGGCCTTCGCCGGCGCCCAGTCGTGGGACCGCATCCTGCTGTCGTGGCTGCCGTTGCGCCATGCCTGGGTAGCCGCCGCGCTCGCCGTCTGGATTTTCGCCGCCCTCGTGTGGGTCTCTTCCCGCCCGGCCTCCCAGACCTACGGCAAGTACGAGACACTGGTCGAAGAGAGCGAAAAGCTGGTTCAAGGGGAAAAGATCCAGGGTTACGACGAGTTCCGTGCCCTGGTGTCACTGCGTGGGGAAAAGTATGACTGAGCGCGCTCGAGCCTTGACCGTGCTGGTTGCGGTGTTTTTCCTGGGAAGCGTGATCGGGGCTGCGGGGTATCATTTGTACACTCTCGGGGCTTCGGCCAGCGGCCGCGGTTTCGGCCCGCCCGGCAGGGGCGGCAGGCCGAGGATGCTCGACGCGCTCCAGCTCTCGCCCGAGCAGCAGAAGAGCTTCGATGCCATCATGGAGGAGTCCCGGAGCCGGATGGATGCGCTGCAGGCTGAAAACGCGCCGAAGTTCAAAGCCATCCGTGCCGAGACCGACGCCCGCATCCTGGCCATTCTCGACGAAGCGCAGAAAAAGAAGTTTGGAGAGCTCGTACGCGAGATGGACCGGAGGATGGGGCGCTGGCGGTCTCCCGGAGACGGTCGGGCCCCCGGACCACGCCCGCAGCCTTGAGCCTCAACCAGAGCCGCCGGGCCCAGATTGCCCTGTACAACTACGGCTTCCCGGCCGCGCCTGTCACATAGGTCAGGAGCAGGCCCTTCAGGTAGCCCGCATCCCAGCTGCAGTCGCCCTCTCTCTCGTGCTGCGCGGCCCAGTCCAGTGCCCGCACGAGAGGTACCATGATCAGTCCCCAGCCAAACAAATCCCCGGCGACCTTCGACAGGCACTCGGAAATCCGGATCTGCGGCGGCAGGGTCGATATTGTGTACAGGCGCGGCTGGGCGCACATGTAAGCGGGGGAGATGACCAGGTAGTCGCGGCAGACGGCGGGGCGTTGCCGGTGGATGCGGCACGCCTCTTCGGCCAGAAAGGGGCAGGCGATGCTCAGGCTGAAATAGTCGTCCGCGCGGGACAGCAAGGGCGCTTCGCTCATGCCGGCCGACTCGAGCGCGGATGCAGCCGCGCCAAACCGCGCAAGAATATCGCACCTTTGCGCGTCCGGCAAACCCCGCACCAAGTCGGCGAGCATCCAGGCTTCGGGCGGGGAGACCGGCACCGCGTGGCGGCAGCAGGCCGCGCACCCCTTCCGGCACGACACGGGGTGGCCGGACCGCAGGGCCGCCCGCACCCGATCTTCCGCCCCACGCTGACTTATGCGGAGCGCGAAGCGCGCCAGTTCCGCAACCCTCATGCCGCTCCTCCCAGAAAGACAGGATGACCCGATATTAGCCTCGAACCGGAAGAGGGGCAAAGGACCTGTTCGGACAGAAGTGGGTTGCCCAGCCCTCCGCTCCCCTTTGACCCTTGACCCACTGACCGCTGCGACCTAAAGTTTTGCGAACGAAGCATGCCAAGCAGCTCAAGTTGCTGAGGGAGGGGAGTCATGGCGGACTACAGGCAAGGGGAGTTTTGCTGGTACGAACTCGGGACGCGCGACATCAAGGCGGCGCGTCAGTTCTACACGCAGCTGATGGGCTGGGGAACCCAGGAACATGACATGGGCGAGCACGGGATCTACTACATTTTCCAGCTGGAGGGCAAGGATGTCGGCGGGGGTTACCAGATGGGCGGCCCGCAGTTCGAAGGGGTGCCCCCGCACTGGATGGCCTACGTGTGGGTGGATGACGTGGATGCCGCGGCCGCCAAGGCAGCCGGGTTGGGGGGAAAGGTCTGCGCGCCCCCAATGGACGTCCCCAACGTCGGGCGCATGGCGTTCCTGCAGGATCCGCAGGGCGCGTATTTCGCCGTGTTCATGGGCGGGGAGCACCAGGGCGCCGCGCGCCTGTCGCCCAAGCCGGGCGCCTTCGCCTGGACCGAACTCATGACCACCAGCGTCGAGGGTGCGCGGAGCTTCTATGAGGCGCTGCTGGGCTGGACCCACACAGAGATGCCGATGGGCCCGGGCATGACGTACACCGTGTTCCAGATCGACGGCAAACCCGCCGCCGGCATGATGAAGATCGAAGGGCCGCAGATGCAGGGGGTTCCGCCGAACTGGACATCCTACCTGTCCGTAGCCGCCTGCGACGCGTCGGTCGCCCGTGCCCAGGCCCTTGGCGGGAAGGTGCTGGTGCCGCCGCAAGACGTGCCGGGCACCGGGCGCTTTTCGGTGCTTCAGGACCCGACCGGTGCCGTGGTGGCGGTTATCGCCCTGAAGCCCATGTGAGTTGGTGGGTGGGGCGGCCCGCCGCCGCCCCAGTGAGCAACACCCGGGGGGTATCTGGAAAATCCAACGGGTACGGATCCTGGGGCCGCGTCGAGCCGCCGCGGCCCACGTTGCTACGGCCCGATGCCGGGGACGCGCTTTTCGTAGGGTGGGCGCGGCGGTGGGGGGGCCTGCTTGGCGATCCTGTCGGTTACTTCCTTGATCGCCCGCTCGAGTTGCGGGTCCGTGCCCTTGGCCAGCTGCACCGGGTCGTCTTCGACCTTGATGTCGGGGTCAACGCCGTGGCCTTCCGCGAACCACCGGCCTTTCGGGTCGTACATGCGGAAGGTTGGGACCGTCACGCCGCCGCCGTCGGTCAGTGCGGGTGAGCCGCTGATGCCGATCAGCCCACCCCAGGTGCGCGTGCCGATCAGCGGCCCCAGGCCGGCTTCACGAAAATAGAAGGGGAAGGCGTCCCCTCCCGAACCGCTCCAACCATTGATCAGCATGACCTGGGGACCGCGGTGTGCGACCGGCGGCCACTGCTGGCTCGGGCCGTCCCGGACGGCCCAGTAGGAGAGTATCGGCCGGTTGAGCAGCTCGATGAACCGGTCCGGGATCTGCCCTCCGCTGTTGAATCGTTCGTCGATGACCAATCCGTCCTTTTTCCACTGCGCCATGAACTGTTTCATCAGCTCATTCTGTGCGTCCCGGCCCGTACTCTGGACGTAAATGTAGCCGACCTTGCCGCCGGTCGCCCGGTCGACCCGCTGCCGGCGCTCTTCGACCCAGGCCCGGAAGCGAAGCTCGGTCTCGTCGCTCAGCGTCTTCACCACGACCTGGCGGGCGCCGACCTGTGACGGTGTGGAGTTGACCGTGAGGACGATGGTTTTTTCGCCCAGGCCCTGAAACGCCGCCCAGGGGTCCTTTTGCGCATCGATGGGAACGCCGTTGACGGCGAGGATGTATTCCCCTTCCCCGACGTTTACGCCGGGCTCGTCCAGGGGCGAGCGCAGCGAAACGTCCCACGGACCGCTCCGGATGATCCGTTTCACACGGTAGGCGCTGCCGGCGGCCTCCCAATCCACCCCGAGCATCCCGACCGAGCGCGCGGGCGGATTTTCCTCGTCGCCGCCGCCGCGGTAGGTATGCGAGGCGTTCAGCTCGCCGATAAACTCGCCGAGCACGAAGTTTACATCCCAGCGCGTGACCGCGTCCTCGAGCAGCTTGGCGTACCGCCCGCGCAGCCCCGCCCAGTCGACGCCGTGCATGTTGGGGTCGTAGAAGAAATCGCGTTCGAACCGGAAGGTGTCGGTGAACATCTGTTTCCACTCGGCGCGCGGGTCTACCGGGACCTCCATGTCGGCGGTGGGCATCGGCTTTTCGAATTTCTGGTCCGGCTTGATGTCCACCATCGCGAATTTCTGTTTGCTCGCGACAAACAGCTTCTTGCCGTCGAACGTGCTTTCGAAGCCGTCGGCGTCGTCGAGGACCTTCTTTTCCTCGCGCGCCTCGAGATCGAAGTACAGGATAGGGTTCTTCTCGTCTCCCGAGCCGGTCCGGGGCAGCCGGCGGTAAAGCAGCTTGCCCTTGATGGCCGACAGATCGGCATAGTTGCCGGCCTTGGGCGGGAGCACGACCGCGCGTGCCTCGAAGCCGTCGAGGTCGATCTCGACCGGGGCAGGTGTGGCCGGCTTGGCCGCGGCCTGGTCTTTCTTCTCGCCGTCTTTCTCCTTTTCCTTCCCCTGGTCCGGCTTCTGCTCATCCTTTTTGCCGGTGTCGAGCGCCGGGTTTTCCGCGTTGTTGCGCGCCGCGAGCGGCGATTTCACATCCTTGCGCAGCGGCACGGCGACGAGGCGCGTCGGGTTCGGATATGTCCAGCTGTTGTCGAAGCTGCCGTAGACCGGCTCGAATTCGCGGTCCGAAGCGTAGAAAAGATACTTTCCCTCGGGGTCGAACACCGGCTGCCCGTCGTTCAGATACCCGGCGGTCGCCTGGTGCAGCTTTGCGTTCCCGGTGTCATAGAGGAAGATCGCGTTGTTGCCCGAGTCGGTGGGGCGCGCGTAGGTCAGCCAGCGGGAATCGGGCGACCAGTTCATGACGAATCCCTCGAGGCCGCCGTGCTGCGATCCACTGCGGGCTCTGGTCGATTTCGGTGATCCGGTCCCCGTCCAGGTCGAGGATGCGGATGCGCATGGCCTGGTCGATGAAGGCGATCTTGCGGCTGTCCGGCGACCAGTGCGGCGCGTAGCGGAAACCGGCGCCGAGCGACGTGTGCTTTGTCTCCTGACCGGCAATTTCGGCGGGCGAGAGCGTCAGCTCGTACTCGCCGCTACGATCGCTCCAGTAGGCGAGCGTCTTGCCGTCCGGAGACCAGCGGGGGTAACGCTCGGCCACCCCGGAAGAGCGCGTCACGTTGACGACGGCCCCGTCTTCGGCCGGGACGGTGAACACGTCGCCGCGTGCCTCGAAGGCCGCGCGCTTGCCCGACGGCGAGGCCGATCCCCCTCCGATCAGCGCGTCGGCCTTCGCGCTCCTGGGCCTCAAGGTGGACTCGTCGGTGACGACCCGAACCGGGACCTCAGTCGACTTCTCGGAGGCGAGATCGAGGAGGTAGAGCCGGCCTCCGGCCTGGAACACGATCGAGTCGGGCCCGATGGACGGGAAGGTGATGTCGAAGTCGTTGAACTGTGTGACCTGCCGGGTCTTGCCGCCGGCGAGGTCGTACGCCCAGATGTTGTTGCGCTGGTTGCGCGCCGCGGTCCGACAGGAAATAGAGGGTCTTCCCGTGCCACATCGGCTGCGCGTCGTTTGCGGGGTCGTTCGTGAGGTTGCGCGATGCGAAGGTCTTGAGATCGAAGAGCCACAGGTCCGGCGCCCAGCCGCCGCGGTAGCGCTTCCACGTGCGGAAGTCCTGCGACTGCGGCATGTAGACGAACTGGGTGCCGTCCGGCGAATACGTGCCGAACTCGCCGTAGGGCACCGGCAGTTTCTCGGGGAGGCCGCCATCGAGCCCCACGGTGAAGAACTGGCTGTAGCGCTGCCTGCCGCTTTCGCGGCCCGAGGCGAAGAGCACGCGCTTGCCGTCGGGTGTCCATCCGATCACGCGGTCCGGCATCGGGTGGTAGGTTAGCCGAACCGGTTCGCCGCCGGCGACCGGCGACGACGTACACGTCGGTGTTGCCGTCGTAGGCGGCGCTGTAGGCGATCCTGGAGCCGTCGGGCGAAAAGCGTGGAAACGACTCTTCCCCGGCCGGGGAACTCAGGCGCACGGCCGTTCCCCCTTTCTTGGGGACCAGCCAGATGTCGCCCGCGTAGACGAAGGCGATGCGATCCGCCGACACGGCCGGGTAGCGTAGCATGCGGGCGTCGACTTCAGCAAAAGCCGTAACCTCGGCCAACAGCAAGGAGGAGAGAAAGAAGGCGGCGACCGCCGCCCGGTGTCTCGGTGCGCTCATGCATGCCTCGCGAGTAAGTGGTCCAAGAGGAGCAGTTCAATTCCCGGGTCCTGACCCTAATAGTGGCTTTTAAAGGGATGCCCATCAAGTGGGCAAGGCCCTCCGAGGTTATTCGAGTCTCTGATCATAGAACAGAAGCCCGCGGCTGTGGAGTGGCCAGTGCGAACCGATCCACTACATTTCCGGAGCAGCGGTGCCGAGGGCACCGCACGTAAACGCCGAGACGACGCGCCAGACACATTACATTTCTTTTACACGGGGCTGTTTCGGTCCGGGGGGATAATTTCCTGCGGGTGTAGGTATTTTCAGGAGTGCAGAATTGCTTAGCGAAACGCAGCATCCAAAGGGCACGCAGGCGCGCGTGCTCTTGACCTCCGTGTTCGGGCCGTACGCGCAAGACGACGAATACGGCAGCCGCAGCATGAATCCGATGGAGCTTTATCACAATCAGGTGACGCGCGTTCAGGGTGCGTTTTCCCTGCGCATGTTCCATCGTTCCTGGGGACTGATGATGATCCAGACGAACATCGCGGCCCCGTCGACCCTGCTGGATTTCCCGACGCTCGAGCGTTTTACCGAGGAGATCCGCGAGCACGACTACGACATCATCGGGATCAGCTCCATTGTCATGAACGTGGGGAAGGTCAAGAAGATGTGCGACCTGATCCGGCACTACCGGCCGGGTTGCCGGATCGTGATCGGAGGGCACATTTCGAACCTGCCCGGCCTGGAGTCGATGATTGACGCGGATTTCATCGTGCGTGGCGAGGGCGTGAACTGGATGCGGCGCTACCTCGGGGAAGACGACCCGGCGGCCCATCGAGCACCCGGACATCATCTCCGGCTTTGGCGGCCGCATCATGGGGGTGCCGCTGCGGGAGGCGCAGGGCGACGTCGCTGCCGTACTGATCCCGTCGGTCGGGTTGCCCGATGGGGTGTAACTTCTGCTCGACCTCCGCCCTCTTTGGCGGCAAGGGGAATTTCGTCAACTTCTACGAATCCGGGGCGGAGCTGTTCGAGATCATGAACAGCATGGAAGAGCGCCTGAAGGTGAGTTCGTTTTTCGTGATGGACGAAAATTTCCTGCTCTACCGCGAACGCGCGATGCGAGCTGCTCGAGCTCATGCGGCGGCACGGGAAGGCCTGGTCGCTATACCTGTTCTCGTCCGCCAACGCCCTGCGCAAGTACTCGATGGACGAATTGGTCGGCCTCGGGGTTTCCTGGCTGTGGATGGGGCTGGAAGGGGAGGAGAGCCGGTACTCGAAGCTGAACGGCACGAAGACCCGGCGGCTCGTGAAGGAGCTGCAGTCTCACGGGATACGCGTGCTCGGGTCCACCATCATCGGCCTGGAAAACCACACGCCGGAGAACATCGACCAGGCGATCGACTACGCGGTAAGTCACGACGCCGACTTCCACCAGTTCATGCTGTACACCCCGATCCCGGGAACGCCGCTGTACGCCGAACACAAGGCGGCCGGCACCCTGGACCCGGACGTCGATGTCGCGGATTACCACGGCCAGTTCCACTTCAATTTCCGGCACCACGCGATTTCGCGCGAGCAGTCGGGGGAATTCCTGTTGCGGGCTTTCCGGCGGGATTTCGAGACAAACGGGCCGAGCCTTCTCCGGATGACCCGGACGCTGCTGCAGGGCTGGAAGCGTTATCGGAACCACCCCGAGTCGCGGGTACGCAACCGGTTCCGCCGCGAAGCCCGCCACTTCTCGATCACTTTCGGCGGCGCCGTCTGGGCCATGGAGAGATATTTCCGCGGTCGGAACCGCGCGCTGGCGCAAAAAATCCGGGGAGTGCGCCGCGATATTAATGCCGAGTTCCGGCTCAAGGCGCGGGTCCTGGCGGTCGTCTCCGGCGGGTTCCTCAGGTTCAGGATCTGGCGCGAAGAGCGCCGGCTGCGCCGCGGCTGGACATACGAGCCCCCCACGTTCGTCGAACGCCGCAACTGGGGCTCGGTGTCGCATTAGCAGAAGCAACGCCACGGACGACACGGAACCGGGAACCATCGGTCCGGGTGTCGGTGTCCTCCGTGGCAAGCTTGTCTTGTGAGTCACAGCCGAATCGTGTATACTAATGGTGGTCTGATCAGGTTTTTGTAAGAATCGATGTTGACGACGGCTGCAACTCCTGACGTGGGGAAGCAGCCTTTTTTGCTTTAAGGGGTATTGAATTCGCGAGTCCTCCGACAACCGTTCCGAACATCTGAAGGGCGCGCTTCACTGCAACAAAGGAAGAATATGCCGATCAAGCTGTTTGTAGGAAACCTGTCCTTCAACATGGCGGATGCCCAGTTGAACGAGCTTTTTACCAGCCTCAGTATCCCCGTGGAGAGCGTCAAGGTGATGCGCGACATGGACACCGGCCGTTCCAGGGGTTTCGCTTTCGTGGAGCTCGCTCCCGAGGCCGATATGGAATCTGCCATTAAGCAGCTCAACGGGAAGGTGATCGAAGGCCGTCCCCTCACCGTGAACGAAGCCCGCCCGCAGAAGAAGAGGGAATTTGGTGGCGGCGGTGGCGGTGGTGGTTTCAACCGGGGCGGCAAGTCCGGCCGCCGCGGTTCTGCCGACCGTGATCGCCCGCGGCGCCGCGGGCCGGAACTCTACTGACGTAGTGGCTCCCTGTTGGCTGCGGGAGCCTGAATGCTGCCTCGGTCCGGCCCGCGCTGCGGCGCCGGACCGGAAGCGTCCATCGCGAAGTCTGCGGCCTCGAATGCCCCCCGGCCGGTTTCCCTGCCAACCACGCAGGATCTTGCCAGCACAGGGTCCGACTCCGCCGAACGGGGTCTTTTCGGGAAGGAGATAGCATGAACAATCTCGTGTTGCAGCTTCGGTACATCGGTGTGATCCCCCAATCCGGGTACCGCGAATACGGATTCCACATCGAGGACAAGGAGATCGGGGACCGCATCGTGATCCTGACCATCGAGGACGGGATCTTCCTCAGAAGAGAATTGATGTTTCAGGAGGCCCCCGATCTCTGCTACCAGAAGCTCCTGACGGACCTGCGGAGCGAGACGGGCGGGGCGCGCATACCGGCGCACGTTTCGGTGAGCACTTCAGATATCGTCCAGTACCGGGACGGCCACCCGAACACCAAGGGGAGAACCAGACCCGGCGCGAAGCGTAAGGATTAGCCGCCGCGACTTCATCGGTCTCTTTGAGTCCTGGAGTCTTCGAGACTTCGAGCTAACTCCAATCTGAAGCCCCGAAGAATCTCAACCCTTCAGGGACACCCACCAGAAGCCACCCTGCGACTAGGTGCCGGCAATCCTCAGTTCTTGCGTTTCTGCCCTTCGGCCCGCGCTGTCGACGGAAACCATACGGTAACCATGGGCTGCCTGGTCCTTCAGGTTGTCCTCGAAGCTGAACGGGACCTTGCCGGTCTGCGGACGGTGGGGGACCTCGCAGATTTTCTGCCCGTCGCGCAGGACTTCGTACTGACGGATCGGGTTTTCCGCCGCATACGCCGTGTGCCAGCTCACCTTCGCCACACGCTGATCGCCGCGCCGTTGCTGCGTGACAGTCGCTTCACGCGGCGCCCCGAGCGGCTGCGGGGCCAGCTGGAACCAATTGGTCTTCCCATTCCTGACCTGCGCCGCTTTGGCTTCCGCAGGCCAAAGATACCCCGAAAACGACTCTCGCCCGCTCTTTATTTGGGGTGTCGGGAGTGCCGCGTTCGGGAGGACGGGACCAGATCCGGGCCGGGAGTTACCGGGCGTACACTCGGATGCCGCCTGTTGCGCTCCCCTGCCCGGAACGGCCACGAAAAACTCATCCAGCACTTCGGGTCATCCACGAGAAGCGCACGATGGCGTACCACGCGAATCTGTATTGACATCCGCGCCTCGACGGCCGAAGAATCGAAGAGGTGATCTTTGGTCTTCACCCGATGTTTCCGACGAGGGGGTAAAGGGACGATGCAACCAACAACCAATCTCATGAGCCGGCGCGATTTTGCGCGAACCGCCGTTCTTACGGCCGGGGCGCTGGGCGCAGCCGACATGATCCGTGCCGCCGCACCGGCCGCAGACGTAAGAATCGGCCTGTACAGCATTACTTACCTGGGAGTCTGGTACCGTGGCGACGCCCTGACCGTCGAACAGGTGATTCAGCGAGCCAGGAAATTCGGCTACCAGGGTGTCGAAATCGACGGAAAGCGGCCGCACGGCAACCCGCTCGACATGCCGAAGAGCCGCTGCCAGCAACTGCGCAAGATGGCGGCTGACCAGGGCATCGAGATTTACGCCGTGGCCGGCAACAACGACTTCAGCAGCCCGATACCCGAGCATCGCGAATCCCAGCTGGTCTACGCGAGGGAGTTGATCCGGATGACGGCAGACCTCGGGGCGAAGGTCATGCGCGTGTTCCTCGCCTGGCCGGGCGTGACCATGGTGCCGGAAGGCGGCTCACGCTACGACATCGCGCAGTCCACATGGAAGCACGTCCACCAGGAGTTCTCGGAGGAACAGACCTGGGCATGGTGCCGCCAGACGATGGCGGAGGCAGCCCGTTACGCCGGGGAGGCGGGCGTGACGCTCGCGCTGCAAAACCACGTGCCGGTCATCAAGGGATACAAGGACTGCCTGCGGATGGTGAAAGACGTGGGCTCGCCGCACCTCAAGGTCTGCTTCGACGCCCGTCTGGAACATACACTGGACGACGAGGCCATCCGGAAGGCCGCCATAGAAGTCGGTCCGCTGCAGACGCTATGGCACTTCGGCGGCGAGTTTGACAAAACGCCCGACGGCAAGATCACCCTGAAAGGGGATGAGCATTGCCTCGCCGAGATGCTCGGCCTGCTGGAGATCGGCTATCGCGGCTATGCCGGCTTCGAACTGTGCCATCCTCTGCCCAAGGTGAACGGTCAAACCGTGGGCGTCGACTTCGTCGACAAGAATGCGCAGCTTGCGGCCGAATACATGAGGGGCGTGATTGCCGAAGCGAAGAAACAAATCGCGTCGAGCATGTAGCGCACCCTGTTCTTCGTCGGTTGCCAGTTGGGGCGCCAGGTTGACGCTGGCGCCCCAACCCTGCTCCCCCCGCCCCTTCAGTTCCATCAAAGCCGTGAATTAGTAATGCCCGCCCGCCCCGGCCCGAACCTTGCCGCGGAACATGCGGTAGAGGAAGACGAAATAGCCGAGCGCGATCAGCATGCCGCCGCTCCACCAGAACAGGCCGAGGAACAGCGACCGCTCCCCAGCCGCGGCGTTGTAAATGGTCAGGCTGTTCGAGGGGGATGTCGTGGCCGGAAGCAGGTTCGGGTAAAGCGCGAATGCGGCCCCGGCCACCATGGCCACGAGGTATCCGCACGAGCACAGGAACGCATTCCGTTCGTTGCCCGACCGAAGAAAGCGGTACAGGCCCAGAAGCGATGCGGCCACCCCCGCCGGGATGATCCAGCCCGGCGGGAACGCGGCATAGTTGTCCAGCACGCCGGGACGGACCCCGATGGTCGCGATCAGGCTCAGCGCCGTCAGCCCTACGACCGCCGGCAAGAGCAGTCCCGAAATCTGCCGCATCCGCGCATTCAGGCTCCCTTCGGATTTCAGCGTGACGAAAAGGGCGCCGTGCAGCATCAGGGCCGCAAGGGTTACTACGGCCGACAACACCGTGTACCAGTCCAGCACCCCGGGCTCCGGTCCGCTCGGCCGGAAATTCGTCCACAACGGCGAAAAGAAGTAGTGGCTCTCATCCAGCGGCACTCCCCGGATGACGTTGCCGAACGCGGCCCCGAAAAAGATGATCAGCAACGCGCTGGAAAGCGAAAACACGCCGTCAAAGAAATCGCGCCAGAGCCGATTTTCCAGGTGCGCCCGGAACTCGATGCCCAGGGCGCGCAGCACAAGCAGCCAGAGTACGATCATGAGCGGCAGGTAGAAGCCGCTGAAACTCGACGCATACAGCAGGGGGAAGGCGTAGAAGAGCGTACCCCCCGCCGCGAGCAGCCAAACCTCGTTGCCGTCCCAGACCGGGCCGACGGCGCTCAGGACGGTCCGGCGCTCATCGTCCGTTCTGGCGCCGACCAGGTGCAGCGCGCCGGCCCCCAGGTCGAAGCCGTCGAGGACCACGTAGCCGATCAGCATCAGGGCGACGAG
Organism: uncultured Acidobacteriota bacterium; assembly: GCA_963773605.1. GTDB lineage: Bacteria > Acidobacteriota > UBA6911 > UBA6911 > UBA6911 > CAVZBT01. The sequence continues at coordinate 263,273 of CAVZBT010000005.1, read as the reverse complement.
CACGTACCAGACTGTGGCCACGACAATCTCCTAGGCGTTGCCCCCGGTAACGGGCGCCGGGGAGGGTTCGGGGGGCGGCGGCTCGGGACCGCGCGTTACCGTCAGCTGAACGAGATACAGGACGAGGATCGAGAGCAGGGCATACAGCCCCATGAACCCCAGCAGGGTGAAAAGGCCGTTGGCAGCCGATACCGTGTGCGAGAACCCTTCGCTCGTGCGCAGCAGGCCGTACACGAGCCACGGTTGCCTCCCGACCTCCGCGGCCATCCACCCGGCGGTGTTGGCGATGTACGGGAAAGGGACCGACAGCAGCAGAACCCATAGCATCCAGCGCGTCTCGGCCAGCCTGCGGCGCTGGAGCAGAATGGCGGACACGACCATGATCGCGACGAAGCACGTGCCCAGGCCGGCCATGATGTGATAGGCGAAATAGAGCAGCGGAATGTTCGTCGGCCAGTTCTCCCGGGGAAATTCATTCAGGCCGCGGACTTCGGCGGAGGTGGTGCCATAGATCAGAAAGCTCAGGACCCGGTTCAGCCGGACCGGGTTGTCGATGCGCTGCCGCTCGACGTCCGGCTGGCCCATGATGATCAGCGGCGCGCCTCGTTCGGTGTTGAACACTCCCTCCATCGCCGCGGTGGTCACGGGTTGATAGTGGGCCAGGTACTTGCCGTGGATGTCGCCGGTCGGGAACACCTGCGCCACGCTGAAAAGCAGGCCCGCGATGGTGCCGACGCGCAGAAAGATCTGGCCGTGTGCCCGGTGCCGGCCGCTGAGCAGGTAATATGCGCCCGTCCCGGCCATGGCGAACGCGCCGGTGATCGCCGGCGCCGCTCATCGTGTGCGCATACTGGATCAGCGCCCAGGGATTGGTCAGCACGCCCCAGAACCCGGTCACTTCGTACGAGCCGTCCGCGAGCCGGGTGTAGGCCACCGGGTGCTGCATCCAGGCATCCGCCGCGACGATGAAGAATCCGGACAGCCACGTCCCCACGAAGACGAGGAACCCGACCCACCAGTGCCCGAGGCGCGAAAGGCGTTTCTCTCCGAACAGGAACAGCCCGACAAAGGCGGATTCCAGGAAGAAAGAGAACACGCCTTCCATCGCCAGCGGCTGCGCAATCACCCCGCCCGTCAACTGCGAGAATCTGGCCCAGTTGGTCCCGAACTGGAATTCCATCGGGATGCCGGTGACGACCCCGGCCAGGAAGTTGATCCCGAAGATCCTGGCCCAGAAACGCGCGGAGTCGTCGTACGCGGGATTGTTGGTGCGCAGCGCCAGCGTCTTGAGAACCACGATAAGCGGCGCCAGCCCCATCGTGAGCTGCGGGAAGATGTAGTGGTACGTAACCGTGAACGCGAAGTGGAGCCGATGGATGAAGAGGGCGTCTTCCATAACTGCTCAGATCTCCGGAGCCGGAGGCGTCGCAACCCGAGCAGCCGATTATGCCTCAGGTCCGGCCCCGGTCAAAGTCTCTTCCGAACCGCACGGGTGTAGCCTAAACCTCAGCCCCAACCGAAGTCAAAAATCGAATTCGCCCTCCACGCACCTGGTGCGGCACCCGGGTTTCCCAAGGGGCCCGCATCGAGGTGACGATAGAATTGCGGCACTTGCGTTTTCATGGCATTATGTACGCTTTGTTTCGATCGTAACGCAGGGTACAAGGAAGAAATGCAATCGGGACGTGTGCGGTTACTCGTATTTCTCACGGTCATATCGGCGGGAACGCTCCCCGGGCAGGTCTCCGGCGACGCGGGGTCCGATGGCGGGGCTGCGGGCGTGATCGCGCCAGCCCCGGTGCCCCCGCTCGCGCGCTGGCTCGAGCTGCAGACCGGGACGGTGGCGGCGCGTTATAAAAGGACGGCCGTTACCCTGAGCCCCTGGACGTACCAATTCCAATACCAGGTGGCCACCCGCGGACGGGTGAAGTTCGATCGCCAGGGTCGCTACAACCTGGGATTCCGGTTCGGGACGGGGGATTCCTTCACCCACTCCTGGAATTCGACCGGGTGGGGCGCCGGCGAGCCTGTTTCGAAAGTCTTCCTGAAGGAGCTCTACGTTTCGGCGAGCCCCTGGCGCGCTCTCGAAGTCCAGCTTGGCGGGATAGGGTTCAACCGGGGCGAGTCGACCGAGGTGACCAGCTATTCCAACAACGGCTATCTGATGGGCGAGAGGATCAGCCTGCACCGGCCGGACAAGCTGTTTTTCGACGAGATCTCGGCGACCGGCGCCTATGTCGGCGACCCGGACAGTCCCGGGGTGTACGGCCGGTTCAAGCGTATTTCCCGGATGAACTATCACCAATTCCTGGTCTCCAAACGGATCGGAAAATACACATCCGTTTCCGCCGATTACACGATGCATGACGGGGTGACGACCCTTCGGCAGGCGGTGAAGATCCACCTTCCGGTAAACCGCATCGTGGATTCGGTGGTCTTCGACAATTACGAACGGACGGAGATTCGTCCCGCGTGGGGCTGTTCGATTTCCGTGTACAAGAACCCCGTGCGGCGGCTGGCCCTGAACGGCGGGTTCGTGGACATCGATCGGTATTACCTGAACTGGAACTCCGACCGGCTGGGGCGTGGGAAGCGCTTCTACGTCATGGCCAGCTACAATTTCTGGCGGGAGTTCAGTGCGAACTTTTTTGCCGGCAAGGCTTTCTTGACCAACTTCCCGGTCAACAACGCGGCGCGGTTCGATTTCGTGCTTTCCTACGATTTCCTCAGGGCGCTGAGGCGCCACGAGATTCTGTAGTCGAGCAGGGGCGGGGGCGGCCCGCCCACCCGTGAATTGAGCAGATCCCGTGCCGCGTCGAGCGGCCGCGGCCCACTTGCGCGGTCGAGGGTCTCATTGCTCCCTGATGTAGATGTTGCGGAACTGGACCAGGCTGGGCGGTCCGGCCCACTGGCCGTCCTTCCACTCGCCGTGGTGCTGCAGCCCGATGGCTCCCTTCTCCGCCACTCCATCGAAGAGCGCGTTGTCGATCACCTTCTGGCCATTGAGCACGACCGAAATCCGGTCGCCCTTCATCGTGATCTCCATGCTGTTCCACTCGCCGATGTTTTTGTCGGCATGGAGACGGGGGGTGGCAGCCGCGCGCACCGCCGCCGGCAGCTTCATGTTCCGGCGCACGCTCCAGAGTTCTCCCGAACCCGCCGGCCACGCCCAGATGTTCACCTGGGATTGCGACTGTCCGCGCATAAGAACCCCGGAGTCCGCATCCGGAAACGACACGGCGAACGGCTTGCCCGCCGCATCGAGTTTTTCGTTGCCGTCGGGTAGAAGGACGCGGCCGTTCCTGTAAATGAACGGAGTGTCCTTCAGCCGCCACTCGAGCCTGAGGACAAGGTCCTTGTATTCCTTTTCCGTCCAGAGGTGCTTCTGTTCGGCTTCGCTGCGGGCGTCATAGTCGATGACCCCGTCGACCACCTTCCAGTGACCGTTATCCCCCGCTGGTATCTTCCAGCCGGTCAGGTCCCGCCCGTTGAACAGCGAGACGAAACCCTGGGGGGCGCTTCCACTTTGGGCCAGGGCGGGTGTCACAAGAAGGAAACCGAGGGCGAGGGTCAGGCTAAAGGTCCGTGTGGGCATGAGATCTCCTTGAGAGAATGCGGAGGCGATTCTATTCCGGGTGCCCGGCCGTGCGCAACGCAAGACCGCATCGGGGCGGGGGTAGGCTCGCCTCGCCCCGATGCGCTGCAACGGCGGTTCATCGAGAAGACCACGGGATGAACAAAATCCACGCGGCCGTTATTGCACCCTGAAGTACACGGAGCGCTCCGCCAGGATCTGGCCGGTTGCCGGGTCGAGTACGCGGCACCGCAGGGCATAGTCCCCTCGCGGCAGGCTGGCCGTGACGGCAAGGTCGCGCGGCCGGTAGAAGTGCAATTCGGCGCCGGCAGGCACCAGCAGGGATCCGTCGGCCCCGACCCGCATGAGGGGTACGGGCTCTATCCCCCGCGCTTCCAGCCACACCTTGAGTTGCACCGAAACCTCCCGGTCCGCGGTGTTGCGCACCGCGAGATCCGAGACGGAGATGATGTCCCCCTCGGAGTACGCCGGGACGCTCATCTCCGCATCGACGGTGATGCCCGGAGCCGCTGCGTGCTCCAGACCGCCAGGTTCAGCCGCGCCCATCCCGGACGAAACCGCGAACGAAGACACTTTTTCAGAGACGAGATCGCCTGTGACCGGCTCGATCATGCGCGAGCCAACCTCATAGACGTCGCCGTGGGGCATATCGGATGAGTCCAGGACCTTGACCGGGCCAAACTCCGAAACCGTTCCGGCCGGCAGGACATAGCTGCCCTCTTCGCCCGTAGTGCCGAGGGTGGTCGGCGGCATAGCGGAGGAAGCGAGCCAGGTTTTCAGTTCGACCGGCTTGTCGCTCGATCCTGGGTTGGTTACCGTGAACTGCGTCAGTTCGAGCGGCTCCTCGCTGCTGAACGACGCCTTGGAGAGCTCGAAACGCACTGCAGGGGTCGGCTCCGCCTGCGCATTTCGCCTTCCTCTCCATTTGGCCCGAGCCCCCTCCTCGTGATCCGCAGAATCCGGGGCTGCCGCCGCGCTCTCGGTTGCAGCGTCCTGCAATGTCCCGGGGCTGCTCGAGGATGTCCGGAGGCTATTGATCTCGTTGCTGGACAGGGCGCGGTCGTAGATCATCACCTCGTCCAGTTTGCCTCTGAAATATCCCGTCCCGCCGGGGCCCCTCCCGACTTCGAACCCCGTGGTCGGTTTGGTGCCCGGGGACACGGTCGAGGTGGCGGAAAGGACGCCGTCGACATAGAGTGAGTGGGTCCTTCCGTTGAACAGGTAGGCAATGTGGTGCCAGACGTTGGTGGCCGGCATCGTGGCCGAGACGAGCCAGACATTGGCGCTGTTCCAGACCCCCAGGCGCGACTTTCTGAACCCGACCATCAGGTCCTTGTGCTCGGTCGTGTTGCCTGTTCTGAGCATTACTCGCGTCGATGACGGGTTGCTGGATACGAAGTAGTACACGCAAAGCGTCTGCTGGGCGTTGGGCGCGGGTAAGTTGTTCGCTCCCGCCCTGACATAGCTTGTCGAGCCGTTGAACGAGAGGGCATTGCCGAAACGGCCCGCAGTCCAGGTCGCGTCCGCTAAAACTGCGGTGTTTCCGTTGCCCGACACGTCGCTGGACATGAGACCTTTCCCTTCACTGAAGGGAAGCGCGGCCCGCGGCCCGGTTGCCGGTGAAGTGTTCCGGATGATGACCGGCACCCCCGCAGAAACGGCGGTGTTGCCGGTCGTGTCCTTGGCTCTGGCGGCCAGAGTGTAGATGCCGTCGGCGAACGACGCGGTGCTCCAGAGCACGGCATACGGCGCCGTGGTGTCCTCGACGCCAAGCAACGATCCGTTGATCAGGAACTGCACACCGGCGATACCGGTGGTGGCGGTGGCGGTGGCGGTGACGACGCCGGAGAGGGTGGCGCCCGCCGGCGGAGTCGACAGGGACACCGTGAGCGTTGCCGGACTCGTTGCGGATGCGGTCCGGAAGCTCGACCCGACGGAGAGGGCCAGGTTGCCCTCGGCGTCACGCGATCTTACCCGGTAGTAGTAGATGGTATCAGCGGCGAGGCCGCCCAGAGACTGCGTGTGAGCCGTGACCATGGCACTGTTCAGCGCCGACAGGCTGCCATAGGAGGCCGAGGTGCCGTATTCGACCTGTGTGTCGGAAGTCTCGTTCGTGCTCCAGGCAACGGTCACTCCGGTCGTGGTTGCGCCGGTGGTTGTGATGTCGGAGATGGCTGGCGGGGTGTTATCGGCCGACGACCCCACGATTGCGGTGACTTCGTTGGAGTAGCCGCTCTCGATCCCCGACGTGTCGTATGCGGTCACGGCAAAATAGTAGGTCCCGGGGGCGAGGCTCGACTTGACGAAGGTCGTGACCTTTCCCACCGTCTCGGGTGCCCCATAGGCGCGCGAGGTTGTCCCTGTATATACCTTGTAGCCCGCCAGGCTCGTTTCCGTGTTCGCGTCCCAGGAAAGAGTGACCGACTGTGCGCACGCCAGACCGTATGGGACGATCAGGAAGGAGACCAGCAGGACAATCCGGTTCAATCGGTGCGCCTGGACGGCGGACCGCACTGGAAGGTGGGGCATTCTCATAGGAGGGATACCTCGTTGTAAGAACGATGACTCGATTAGCGTGCAAACCTCAACGAACGGTCTCCGCCACCAGGGATGCGCAGACAGTCGCTCAGCCAGAGCCTTGCGGCAGGCCCCCGATGCGTTCAGGCATGGGGCGGGTACTCACGGCAGCGTTTTGCGAGGAAGGTCTTCGGGGATCGAAGCGGGGTGGAGAAATTTCTTCCTCAGCCAGTGACGCAGATGGCAGCGGTTCGGCGCTGGGACGGCGACCATGATGCTGCGTACGCCTGCAACCCAGGCGACAATATCCGCTGGGAACCACAACCGCGCCGATCCCAAGCCCTTGCCCAGCTCACCGTTGCCTCCCGGTATTGCTGTGCGGCACGGGAGCAAGCGAGAATGCGTGCGGAGTATACCAGCCGTCGTGAGGCGGAAAGAGGTGACTCGGGTCACCAAAAAAACGCTTCGTCAGTTTAATGGACAGTGGACGAGCTATCTCGTTCGGAGCGCTGAAAGCGGGGCGGTCGATGGGGCGTTGGGGGATCGCCACGTCCGCCACCAGCAGCCGGAGAGGTCCAACGATCCGCGACGCTATCACAGAAACTTCCGGGGGCCCCGCGCGGTGAACTTTGAGGTCGACCCGATCGTACTTGTGTGCGGAGAACGCCATATGTACACCGCGATCGTGAGAACACTCGTTTGGTTCCTCGTTGCAGCCTGCGTATTGACCTCGTCTCTGATTGCTCAGGACTCTCACCCCAACAGGCCTTCCGAAAATCGCATCTTCCGGTTCGAACAGCAGACGGTAACTGTCGAAGATTTCGCCGCCGACGGGCATGTGCTCGATATCGGCGGAGGTGGCGAGGGCATCATCGGGCTGCTCAAGCCCGCGCAAGTCGTCGCGATCGACATCAACCGGCGCGAACTGCAGGATGCGCCCGCCGGCCCGCTTAAGATCGTCATGGACGCCACCGATATGAAGTTTCTCGATGGCAGCTTCAAGACGGCCACCTGCTTTTTCACCCTGATGTATATGAAACCCGCGGATCAGGCGAAGGCGGTCGCGGAGATCTTTCGCGTGCTGGCCCCCGGAGGCCGCCTGTTGCTCTGGGACGTGGTCATCCCGGAGCGTATCGACCGCAGCCGGGACATCGCCGTGTACCCCCTGGTCGTGAAGCTGCCCGGGCGTGAGATCACAACAGGCTACGGGACGCTTTGGCCCGACCGGATTCACGGCAGGGCGTATTTCGAGGATCTGGCGCGCGGAGCGGGCTTCCGGGTCGCGCGCGCTGCGGAGAACGGGCGCACGTTTCGTCTCGACCTGGTTAAACCCTGACCGGGAGCCCACTCCCTGTTTCGCCGGTGCGCGGGTTGGTGTAATGTGAAGGGCGGAGTTGAGCGTTGAGGGGGTGCGTTCGACAGTTCTTGGCCATCGAGGTCTATGCCTTTCCTTTCCGACCTGGTCAGAGTCGTGCTTTTCGCCGGCTTCGCCGTGCTCGGCGTGCAGTTCGCCTTGCTTGTGGCGCGCGCCCGCCCCGTCAACCTTGCCGGCTCGCCGCCGATTCACCGGGCTCTGTTCTACCTGGCCAAGATCGGAATCGCGATTTCGTTCGTCTGCCTGGTCTGGCGCGGGCTTACCCGCGGCTCGCTCCTGACGCCGCTCGAGGCGGTTGTCTTCCTCGCGCTGTTTCTCCCGGGATGCGTGTTCATGGCGCTTGCCTTCCGCCGGCTTGGCGCCAGCCTACGGATGGGGCTTCCGGCCGACCCGACGGCACTGGTCACTTCCGGCATCTACCGGATCTCACGCAATCCCATCTATGTGGGGCTGTTCCTCCTGATGGGGGCCTCGCTCGTTTATGCCTTCTCGTGGCTGAACCTGGCGGCCGTGATCGTTTCGGCGGTCCTGCACGATCGCATCACCCGAGCGGAAGAGAAGTTCCTCGTTTCCCGCTTCAGCGCGTATGACGCCTATCGCAGGCGGGTCCGAAGGTATCTGTAAGGCGCCTGGTCCCGCCCTCGCTGATCCCGGCTGCGTCTGGTTATAAGACCCGCAGGTGTCACCGGCTATGAACCGGAGGCTGTGCATTCAGGGTATTCGTCGCAGCGTTCGCCATCCTCGCGGCACATGGCGCACACGCGCCGGAATGCGCGGAAACCACACAGGTGGATGCCGGGCGAGAGGAATCCTGTTCTGACGGGCTCACTGCGCAGCAAGTCGGTGCTCAGGTACTTCTTGTTGTCATCAGAGAACACGGTCACAACCACAGCTCCGGGGCCAAGTTGCTCCTGGATCATGACGGCGCCCAGAAAGTTTGCTCCCGACGAAATTCCTACGCCGACGCCGAGCTCGAAAGCCAATTTCTGGGCCATGATGATCGAGTCGCCGTCGTCGACGCTCACGACCGGTTCGAGCGAGCCCAAGTCCACGATGGGTGGGATGAACTCGTCCGAGATGCCCTGGATGCGGTGTCTGCCCACCTTGTGGCCCGTGGAGAGGGTGGGTGAGCCCGAAGGTTCCAGCGGATGGATCTTCGCCGCCGGGTTTTTCTCCTTCAAAAACCGGCCTACTCCCATGACGGTGCCGCCGGTTCCGACGCCTGCGACGAAGGCATCGGGCTTTGTCGACTGGGCCTGCAACTGGCACCAGATCTCGGGACCCGTGCTCCGGTAGTGGGCCGCGACGTTGTCCTGGTTCGAAAACTGCCGAGGCAGAAACACGTGCTCGTGAGTGGCCGCATACGCTTCTGCGCGCGCGATGGACCCCAGAAAGCCGCCCCCCTCGCTGCTTATCAAGGTGATGTCCGCTCCCAGGCTGCGGATCAGTTCGATCCTCTCCCGGCTCATCCAGTCGGGCATGAAGATCTTCACCGGGTGGCCTAGCGCGCGGCCCAGGCCCGAGAATGAGATCCCGGTATTGCCGCTGGTGGCTTCCACTATGGTGTCGCCGGGCCGCAAGGTCCCCTTGGCATAGCCGCTTCTCAGTATGTGCAGCGCCATGCGGTCCTTGATGCTGCCGGTCATGTTCAGGTTTTCCGATTTGGCGTAGATGACCCTCGGATCGCCGCGATAGGTGAACTCGAGCGCGAGCAAGGGGGTGTTGCCGACGAGCCTCGAGAGACCCTGGAGCCGCCGGCTCAATTCCCGATTATCCATGTGGACTTCCGATTTCCGTGATCCGCGATGTCATACGGACGACTCCCGCCGCCCGGTGCGCAGCATAGCCCAACTCGATTCGCGAAGGCAAACACCGGGGCGGCGATCCGTTCCTGCTTGCCGGGCGCCGTCGTCGTGCGATAGAAATGCGCTGCAGCGACAATGGGAGGACCCGATGCGAGGTAAAGACTTCTCCACCACTCACGTTTTTCTAGCGCTGGTTCTTGCCTGGACGGGCGCCCGCATTGCCGGCGCCCAGAGCCCCACCTCACCCGAGAAGTTCTTCGGGTTCCAGCTCGGCGCCGACCGAAAGATCGCCCGCTGGGACAAAATCGTCGACTATTTCAGGGTCCTGGAAAAGGAAGCGGCGGGGAAGCTGAAGGTCGTCGACATGGGGCCGACCACCATGGGCAACCCGTTTCTCCTGGCGCTCGTCTCGTCCCCGGCGAACCTCGGGAAGCTCGAGCGTCTGAGGCAGGTGAACCTGAAGGTCAGCGATCCTCGAGGACTGACTGAGCCGGAGGTCAGGAGACTGATTTCGGAGGGGAAGGCGTTCGTATGCCAGTCGATGAGCCTGCATGCGAGCGAAATCGGCGGCACCCAGATGGCTCCTGAACTGGCGTACGACCTCGTTTCCAGGAACGACCCCGAGACCAACGTGATTCTGGACAACGTCATTTTCCTGATGATCCCGTCGTTCAACCCGGACGGGGCAATCATGGTGGCCGACTGGTATCAGAAGACGCTGGGCACCGAATACGAAGGGGCGGGGCTGCCGTGGCTGTATCACAAGTATGCCGGGCACGACAACAATCGGGATGCGTTTCAGACGAACCTGGCGGAATCCCGGTACATGGCCAAGATCCTCTTCACCGACTGGATCCCCCAGGCCTACGTCGACCACCACCACATGGGCAGCTACGGGGCCCGCATCTACGTCCCGCCTTATGCCGAGCCGGTGCGTCCGTATGCCGACCCGCTGGTGTGGCGCGAGCACAGCTGGTATGGCGCCCACATCGCCTACAAGGAGGAGCAGGCCGGCTTGTCGGGCGTCCTCAACATGGCGCAGTACTCCGGCTGGGGGCACTTCGGGTTTCACTGGATCACCCCGTTTCATAACATCGCGGGGATGCTGACCGAGTCGGCGAGCGCGAAGCTCGCCAGCCCCATCTTCATTCATCCCGATCAGCTGAGGGGCGGCACACGCGGGCTGCCCGAATACGAGGAACAGACGACATTCCCTTCCCCCTGGCCCGGCGGCTGGTGGAGGCTGCGCGACATCCTGGACCGGCAGAAGGTATCGGCCTGGTCGGTACTCGATCTGGCGGCGCGGAACAGGGAAACCGTTCTTTGGAACGCCTATCTGAAAGCCCTGCGGCAAACGGAGCGGGGGGCCCGGGGGAAGCCGGCCGCCTACGTGGTCCCCACCGTGCAACACGACCCACTGACCGCGGCCAAGCTGATCGACAAACTGCTGCTCCAAGGCATAGAAATCCGGCGGGCCGGCGCACCGTTCACCACCGCGATGGGCATGACCTACGCGGCCGGTTCCTACGTCGTCCCGCTGGGACAGCCGAAAATGGGGGTGATCCGCTACCTGTTGGGGAGGACATCCTATCCGGACAACTCCTATACGCGGGACCGTGAGGGATCGCCCATTCGCCCCTACGACATGGCCACCGATACGATGTTTGAATTCATGGGGGTCCGGGTGGACCCGGTCGACGAAATGCCCGCGGGCGACCTGCCGAAGCTCACCGGCCCCGTTCCGGCGTCAGGCAAGGTCGCCGCAAGCGCCTCCGGCCACGGCCTGGATGGCCGGTTCAACGACAGCTTCAGGGCCGTGAATCTCCTCCTGGACAAGGGCGTCGCGGTGCGGCGCCTGGACCGGCCGCGAGGCGGCCTGCGGACCGGGGACTTCATCGTGCCCCGGGTCGAGGGATCCGTCCTGGCCGACATCGCCAAGGAGACCGGAGTCGAGTTCCGGGCCTTCTCCGACGACGCAGGCGAGGGGAGCCATGTGCTGAAACGGCTGCGGAGCGGGATGTACCAGCGCTACGGCGGCGGCAACATCGACGAGGGGTGGACGCGCCTGTTGCTCGAGCAGTTCTCGTTCCCCTACACCAGCATCATGGACGGCGACATCAAAAAGGGTGCGCTCACCGACCGGTTCGACGTCATCATCCTGCCCGAAGACTCGACCGCTGCCATTACGGGCGATCGCAGCGGCGAGCGCAACCGCCCCGTGGAATCGATTCCGCCGGAATACAGGAGCGGGATCGGGAACGAGGGGATCGAGGCGCTGAAGGAGTTCGTGAACAAGGGCGGGACCCTCGTGACGCTCGGCGGAGCCTCCACGTTTGCCATCGAGAAGCTCGGCGTCCCGGTCCGGAACGCCTTGGCCGGCAAGCCTGCCAGGGAGTTCTTCTGCCCGGGTTCCACCTTGCGGGTGAGCTACGACAACGGGAACCCCCTGGCCTACGGCATGCCGGAGCGCGGCCTGGTCTTGTTCTTCAACGGCCCGGTCTTCGAGATCAACCAGGGCGACTACAACGAGCGCTGCGAAACCCCGGTGCTGTACGCGGACCGCAACGTGCTCGAGAGCGGTTGGCTGGTCGGCGAGCCAAACCTCGCCAGGAAGGCCGCGCTCGTCTCCGTCAGGCAAGGGAAAGGGAAGGTGGTTCTCATCGGGTTCCGCACCCAGCACCGCGCTCAGACCCACGGCACCTTCAAGATCCTGTTTAACGCGCTGATCGAGAAGTAGATTCCGAAGAAATGGGCCGGCTGGCCCCCGCGGTCCAAGTTGGAGGGGATACAGCCTGGGGGCTATTGAAGATCTTGCAGGTTGATCAAAATCCCCAGGCCGCGTCGAGCCGCCGCGGCCCACATTGCGTCACCGGATGCGGGGTAACTCCTGCCGGTCGGCGAGATTCTCCATGGCGTAGCGGTACCCGATCTCGACTCCCTCGCTGGCGCGGTGCCAGTCGAAGGTTCCGATGTGACCGGCCGGCGGATGAAGGTACACGTCCGCATCCGCCCGGCCCGCCTCCGTGTTGCGGATGCTTGCCAGCACGGCGGTGCTCCAGAGCGTCTCGAGAATGCCGGGCACCTGCGGCCGGCGGCGGGTGCAACGCCTCCAGAGCAGGTTCCACCCCGAGACGGCCGCCCGGGGTTCTCGGCTCTTCTGCGCCGCGGGCGGGGCTGCCTCGGCGACGTCTACCGCAATCACAAACCCGCTGCAGCGGGCCTTCATCAGATCGGCGGGCAGGTTGTTCAACACGCAGCCGTCGACGAGCAGTTCACCCCCGGTCCGCACGGGCGGCAGGATCCCGGGGACAGAACTGGTGCTGCGCATCGCCAGCCAGAGGGGGCCCTGGTCGTTGACCACCGGTCGCCGTTTGGTGAGGCTGGCCGAGACACTGAAGAACGGAAGCCAGAGGTCCTCGATGTCGATTTCGCCGAACAACGATTTCAGCGCCCTGACGTAGCTTCGGCCGGAGGTGAGCGAGGCCAGCGGCGGTGTCAGGTGGCGCAGGACCCCGGGTCCCGGAAGGCCCTTCGAGAACGGGCCGCCAAACGTTTCGAGGATCTTTTCCGGGTCCCGGCCCATCCCCAATTGGGCCGCGATCAATGCACCGAAGCCGGTGCCGCCGGCCATATCCACGGGGATACGCAGCTCGCGCATCGCCTTGAGCACGCCTATTTGCGCGTAACCCCGGGCACCGCCTCCGCCCAGCACGACGCCGACGGCGTTTCCGGTCAGCATGCGCGCGAGCCGGCCGGCATCCGCCGGATCGGCTGCCGCAAGGTGGTGATGAGCGCTCACGTGCCGCGAGGCCAGACGGCGCCGAGTATCGTCCGGGAGCCTGCTGCGATTCGGGTGCAACAGCACGAGTTCGCGCCGGGTCCGGGGTGCCAGCTCGCCTGCGTGCAGCGCCCGCTCGAGTTTCCCCGGCTCCGGGTCGTCGTCCGCGTCTGCGATGAGGAGGATGAGGTCGGCTTGCACCAGACCGGTCTCGTTCCAGAGCGCGTGGGGCGTGTTGCAGTCGACCACGACGTAGCGGTTCCTCCGCTCATGCTCCTCGATCCATTCCGTCAGCCAGCGGCGCGCTGTTTCGGACCGGGAGCCAACGGCCAGATCGGCGCCCCGTTGCGCCTCCAGCATGCGGCCGCTGAGAGCGGCAGTTGTCCCGAAACGGGACAACGACTCCACGAGCATGCCTGTAAAACGCTCATAGGGCTTGCCCGGGCGCGCGGGCACGCAGGCGATCACGGAAATGCTGGCCCCGCCGCGCGCGCGGGGGAATTCCTGCGGGCGGATGCGCGGGGCCAGCCTCTGCACGATCTGTCCGGCCGCATGCGGTTGGCTGTCCAGAACCGATTCATATTGGGCCCGGGAGATACGCACCACCTCCGAACGGCGCACGGCCCGCACCGTTGCGGGATGAGGGCTGCCGGCGAGCAACGCCATCTCGCCGACATTGGTGCCCGGCGACAGGTGGTCGAGGATCTCCTCCTCCTGCCCGGGGCCCGCCCGGACGACTTCGAGCCGTCCGCTGACGACCACGTACAGATAATTCGGAGGATCCCCCTCCCGGAAGAGAATTGCTCCGGCGTCGAGCCTCAGCCAGTTCGACTCGAGGTCCGCCGAAGTGCCGAAGGACCGCCCGGTGCCGGCCAGAAGGGGAACAGAGGCAAACTGGACGCCGGCCATGCGCCGCGAGGCCAGATCCCGGAGCTTTTTCCCGAACTCGGCGTCCCGTGCCTGCATGCCGTCCAGAGTGATCCTGCGTATCTGGACGAGACGGGTCCGCACCGTCGCGCGCACCTGGACCGAGCGCGGGGTTCCCCGGAGCAACGCCAGTTCCCCGACGCATTCGGCGGGACCCAACTCAGCCAGGATTTCGGCGGGTTCGGGATCGGCCCTCGGCAACGCCACCTGGAGGCGGCCGTCGATCACGATGTAGAGCGAGTCCGCGGTGTCGCCGATGCGGAAAAGCAATTCCTCCGGGTCGAGGGAAACAGACAAGGCTTCCTTCCGCAGAATCTCAAAAGCCGGGGCATTGATTTCTCGCAGCAGGGGGATGTTTCGGGCAATCTCGAACCACTGGTCTGGGCTCACTGTTCACCGACGGGTGCTGTAAGGGATGAACACCCATTATGGCACGGGTCGGCCCTGAGTCACCCAGGCTTGACGCTGGTCCAGCGAAAAAACAAGACCCAGCGGCCCCCGGAAAACACGGCCGGCGGCCCCAATCCAAATGTGGAAGTGCGGCGGCTCGACGCCGCGCCTCCGACCGTGTCAGGCGAGCTGCCGCACTCCAGGTTGCGCTGTGTCACCATGCCGCGATTCGGGCGGTGAAGGGCTGCGCCGAGGCGCAGCCCGGGAAAGCGGCGTCGAGCCGCCGCACTCCAAATTGAGGCACCGCACTCCCAAACAGCTCTTGTCTTGAAAAAACAGGAAAATGGAGAGGGCCCTCTGCTTTACACTGGTTCGGGAATTCCGCAGCCTTGTGATTCCCTGGGGAGGGAACATGCCGGCCCGAAGTATCGTGTTTTGTATTCTCGCCCTGCTCGTTGTCCCGGCCACGGCGGCGCAAACGATCACAGCCAGCGCCCATGGCTGGACGGTTACCGCGCAGCCGGACCGCGGAACGATCCAGGTGGAGCACGCCCGCCTGGGGCCGCTGCTGCGCGATCTCCGGCCGGGCGTCCGGGAAAGCGGGCGCATCGAAACGCTGACCTCGTGGTCGGCGGCGCCAGCGGGAGAGGGGAGGTTGAGCATTGTCTCCGCCGACCCGCCGACCGGCTGGCTCTTCGACCTGCAAGACAACCTGGTGCGCGTCTCGTGCAACCGCTCGTCCGGCGTGTTGACCGGCAGCATTCCGGCGGGCCGCGACCGAATGGTGGCCAGGCTGATGGACACGGCCGGCGCCCCGGTCGATTGGCTCGGCACGGCCGAAGTCAAGAGCTCGTTCGGGGGAAAAGAAACCTCGAACCGGTCCCACCTGCCCCAGGTCAACCCGGAGTGCATTTACTTCAGCCTCGGGCAGACGTCGGGACTGAACTTTCACAGCCTTTACGACCGGATGACCGACAACGCGGTCGATTTTCCTCGAAACGCCCGGATGAAGCGGGGCGAGCGCGACGTACTCGAACTCGTCTTGCCTGTGCCCGGCAACGCCCTCGTGCGGTGCATCCCCGACTACTATACGAAGGTGCTCGGCGCACCCTACCACGTGCCGTACGACGACAGCTACTTCCGGACTGCCCCGAGCGTGTGGTGCAGCTGGACCGGCTATTATGCCGAGATCACGGAAGACGACATCGTGCGCAACGCCGAGTGGCTTTCACGAAACTTGAAGAACTACGGCTTCCAATATGTCCAGCTCGACGACGGGTACGACCGCGGCCCCGCTGGCGAGCACTACTGGATCGAGCACTGGAACAAAACCAAGTTTCCGCACGGCCCCGCGTGGCTGACCGGGTTCATAAAATCGATGGGGTTGCGCGCAGGGCTCTGGCTCGTGCCCAACGCCTATGCGGGCGCGCTCGAGACTCACCCGGAGTGGTACCTGCGCTACCGCAACGGCGAGCTGGTCCGGGATTACAGGACCCCGGCGCTCGACTCGTCCAATCCCGAGGTTCTGCAGTTTCTCGGGACGCTGTTCAAGACGCTCGGCGATTGGGGCTTCGAGTACTACAAGTTTGACGGTGAACATGCGCTGGCGAAGTACGTCCCTGACGTGGACCTTGCCAGGATCTACGACGGCAAGACGGATCCCCTGGTGCTTTATCGTAAGCGCCTCGAAGTGATCCGCGCGGCGGTCGGTCCGCGCACCTTCATCGAGGGCTGCCCGGCAGGGACTCCGCTCAACGGTGTCGGCTATTTCAATTCGTATTTCACCGGGGACGATGTCTACAACAGCTGGCAGGGCATGTACCCGTTCTTCAGCTCGATAAACGCGAACGCGTTCCTGAACCATATCCTCGTGTATGTCATGCCGGGCGAGGGGATCGACGTCGCCCCCCGGATGACGGTCGAGGAGGCGACGGTGCGGCGGTCTCCTTCGGTCGTCGCGGTTGCGAAGACCAGGGAAGCGCCCATGGCGGGTTTCGGGACCACCCTGCACGAGGCGAGGACCCTGGTCACCTATGCCTCCCTGACCGGGGTTGTGTATGCGCTGGCCAGCGTGCTTCCGGAACTGCCGGAGGAGCGCGTCAAGCTGCTGAAGGCCACGCTGCCGACCCTGCCGATCTTCCCGTCGGATCTCTTCAGCCGGGGCACTGACATGAATTGGTCGAAATTCAAGACCACTGCGCCCGATCGCTACATTCACAACTACCCGGAAATTCTGGACCTGAAAGTCGCCGGGCCGTCCGGGGCATACGACGTCTCCGGTTTTACCAACTGGTCGAGCCGGCCGGTGACCCGGGAAATTTCGCTGCCTGAGAAGCTCGGGCTGCCCGGAGAGTCGCAGTTTGTGGCGTTCGACTTCTGGAGAGAAACACTTGTGCCGGTCGGGAAAAACGCGGCGGGCGAGCCCACCATTACGTTGGGCATCGAGCCCCACGAGACTCGGGTCCTGCTGATTCATCCGGCACAGGGCTACCCGCAGTACCTTGCGACTTCCCGTCACATCAGCGGAGCCTACTCCATCGTCAGCGTCGATGCCGACGGGGACGGGAAGGGACTGACCGGCGCGTCGCAGGCCGTCGCCGGAGAGCCATACACGCTGTGGTTCCGGGTGCCGGGTGCGGCCACGCTAAAGGCGGAGTCCGGCGGCAAATCGCTGCGCGTGGAGCAATCGGTGCGCGAAGGGCTCCTCAAGGCTACGTTTGAGGGCCAGACCGCCCTCGTCTCCTGGTCCCTCAGACTCCAGTAGGCCGACGGACTCTTCCCGCTCGCACGGGGTAGGAAATAGTGTATTTCAGCGCGCCACGGAGGCCGTTAGCCTCAGGGCGTTCATTCCCGCATTCACCAGCCTGTGCTACAGTTCACCCCGTATCGATGTGTGCCGGAACGAATGTTGCTTTCTGCCATGGTGGCCGCCGGCACCGATCGCTTGCCTCCCCGGAAGCTTTTGAGTGCCGGCAGGGACAAGGGAGGAGAGCGATGATTACATCCAAATATTTGATTTTCCTCGCAAGTGTTGCAATGCTGTTGCTTTCGGCACCGACACTGGGGCAGGCGGCAGATCAGATCAGCTACCATGAGTCTAAGCGCGTCATCGAGCGCGTAGAGAAACAAGCCGACCGGTTCAAGGACAGTTTCAAGCACGCGGTCCATCACAGCGGAATCGATTCCGCGACGCAGGACAGCGCAGTTCACCTGGTGAAGGAATTTGAGGATGCTTCCGACATCCTGAAGCACAACTACGACAAAGACAACGCGGCTTCGCCGGCAGCGGAGTCGGTGCTGCGCAGCGGCGCCGCCATCGACGCTTTCATGACGCGACACCCGTTGACGCCACGGGCTCAGCAGGACTGGCGCAATCTGCGCGGAAACCTGGACGAGTTGGCCCGGGCCTACAACGTGGCCTGGACATGGCCGGTGATCGTTGTCGAGCCGGCGGCGGTAGCCCTGGAGCAACCCCGGGCCGTCATCGTGGATGTGCCCTACCGGCTAAGCCATGAACAGATGGAGGCGCTCCTGAAGCGACTCGAGAAGGACGCGGATTCGTACGAGAATTCTCTCAAGGACGCGCTGGACCACTCGCGCTTTGACGACACCAACGCCGAAGGTAGCATTAAGGGGTACGTCAAGGACTTCGAAGAAGCGACCGACCGGCTGAAAGACCGTTACAGCGACAGGAATGCGGCCGTCGAAACCGTTACGGATGTCCTGCGCCGTGGTGCGAAAATCGACGGGTTCATGCGGACCAACACGATGACCGCGCGCGCCCAGACCGACTGGGCCACGCTCCGCCGGGACCTGGACGAGCTGGCGACCGCGTATAACGGCTCCTTCGACTGGAGCACGGCCACGGTGGTCATCCGCTGATTTTGAGGGTCTTGGAGTGTATGAGATCAGCCTTTAGAGGCGTCCGAGCCTGGTGATGGAACCGGAAAACTCCCCCATTGTCGTGCTCAAGTTCGGCGGGACGTCGCTGGCGGATGCGGCGCGGATCGGGCACGTGGCGTCGATCGTGCTGCGGAAGAAGGCCTCCGGGTTTCGCATCGTCGTGGTCGTCTCGGCCCGGGCGAAGCAGACCGACGGCTTCATCGACGAGGCGAGGGGTCTTGCCCCGAACCCCTGCCCTCGTGAAATGGACATGCTGCTCAGCAGCGGCGAGCGCATCAGCGCCGCGCTCCTGTCCATCGCGCTTGGCGCACGGGGGTGCCGGGCGCTCGCCCTGAGCGGCTCGCAGGCCGGCATCATCACCGACGACAATCACACCAACGCGCGGATCATCGAGATGCGCCCCTCCCGGGTGTTGCAGGCCCTGGACGACGGCTGTGTCGCCGTGGTCGGCGGCTTTCAGGGGGTCAGCTTCGCCAAAGAGATTACCACGCTGGGGCGCGGCGGCTCCGATGTGACCGCCGTCGCGCTTGCCTCGGCGCTGGGTGCGCAAGTCTGCGAGATCTACTCCGATGTCGACGGCGTCTATTCTGCCGATCCTAATATCGTCGAGGGCGCGCGGCACCTCGACGAGCTCTCGTACCAGGAGATGCAGGAGATGGGGGAAGCGGGGGCCCGTGTGCTGCACCCCGGTTCTGTCGAGTTCGCGAAGCTGCGCGACACGGTCATTCACGCCAAGTGCACCTGGTCGCCCGAGGGGGCCGGGAGCATCATCCGCAACCTCGAGGGGAGAATCAAACCGCGGGTAGTCGGCGTCGCTTCGGAGGAGAAAGTTGTCCTGCTCGAGGTCGAAGAGAGCCGGGCCGGCGACCTGGTGACGCTGCATCGGCTGCTGGACCGGTTCGAGCTGGACTCGGTGCGGAGCAAGCAGGTGTCGTTTCACCCCGGGTTGCGCGGCGCGCTCTGCGGGAGCCTCATCGTCCCCGAGAAGGAGAACTATCATCTCGAGTCCGTCCTCGTGCGCATTCAAGAGGAGTTCTCGTCCTCGGTGCGCATCTGTCACAACTA
This sequence comes from uncultured Acidobacteriota bacterium, assembly GCA_963773605.1. Taxonomy (GTDB): domain Bacteria; phylum Acidobacteriota; class UBA6911; order UBA6911; family UBA6911; genus CAVZBT01. Next base: position 243,918 of record CAVZBT010000005.1, on the reverse strand, counting down.
CTCCGCCGTGTCGCTGATCGGCACCGGAATCACCGACCGATACGGGTACCTCCAGCGCGCGCTGTCGCTGCTGCAGGGCAGAGATATCCCGGTGTTGGGGCTGCACACGTCTTCCTTCAGGATAAGCCTCATCACCGATCGTTCCCGCCTGGCGGAAACCGTCCGCCTGCTCCATGACCACTTCATCCAATGAGATCCCGACGGCTGAGGGGCGCGGGGCCTCGCCGCCGCTTTTGGGGCGTGCGCACGCACCTTTGAGCAATGTGAACCGATCCAGATAATCCCGGGAAAGCGGTCGCCGAAGCACCGCAGCTGCGCGGGGCTCTGCCCCGGCAAAGTTCCTGCTTTCGGCGCGGCGTCGATTTTATGATATAGTCGCCCAAGCCGATCAACGTTACACACCCGCAATTCGGTGCCATCGTCTCCGTCGAGGATTCGCCCATGAAGAATCGACTGGGCGCGGTTCTGATTTTCCTCCTGACCGTAATCGCCATGGCCGTGGCCGCAGCTCCCTCCCCCGCCCAGGAAGAGCGGATCGTGACGCCCGAAGAGGTCAGGCGCGCCACACACCCTCCCGGTTTCTTCCTGCTGCGTGCCGTATCGGTGCCCCATCGGCTGATGGCCGCCGGGATGGAAAAGGGCCTCATCAAGTACGAAACGACGTATCAGAGACAACGGAGCGCTGTCTGGTTCGCAGCGCTGCGCAACCGGGGTATCGGTCTTTATTTCGGCGGCACGGGCGAGGGGACCGGGTTCGGCGGCGGCGCCGGGTACACGGCGGGGGGAAAGAAAACCTCGCTAAGTCTCGTCGGCCGCATGACGAGCGCGAAGTACCAGGAATTCGACGCTGCCTGGACCAGTTCGATCGGTTTCAGCCGGTTGATCGTGGAAGGATCTTACCAGTGGCGCCCGCGCGAAAATTTCTACGGTGTCGGGCAGAAGTCCGTGAAAGAGCAGCGCACCAATTTTGCGTTGCGCCAGACGTGGGCCGGTGTCCGCTACGAAATCACCCCTCACCCGGGGATCCACTGGGGTGGTGAATACCGGATCGCGTGGCTCGAGGCGCTCGCCGGGAACAACCCGGCGCTGGCGTCGCCGGAGGCGTTCTTTCCGGATCTGCCCGGCTATGGGCGCCAGACGAGGCTCCGGAGCGTGGGTTCGTACCTGAGCCTGGACGGGATCAGGAAGGAATATCAATTGGGTGGCGCCCTGCAGCTGGGTGCGAGCTACCAGGATGGCCTTGGGGCGCAAAGCCGGCTGAGTTATTTCACATACGAGGCGCAGATCGAGGGGCGGCTGCCGATCCTGCGGCAGCGGAGCGCTTTCGTGGGGCAGGCCACCTTTGAGTTCAACCGCCGGCGCGGCGGGAGCGACCCCATTCCCTTCTTCCTCCTGCCGCACATCGGCGGGTCGTCCACGCTCAGGGGCTTCAGGATCGACCGCTTCTACGGAACGAACCTTCTGCTGCTCTCGCTCGAGTACCGCTATCACCTACACCCGAACATCGAAGCGATCCCGTTTTTCGACGAGGGGCAGATCTTTGACCGGACCGACGACCTGACGTGGCTCAACTGGCACCGAAACTACGGGTTCGGGTTCCGTTACCACACGGAGACCGGCACCGTGGTGCGCATCGAACTTGGGCACAGCAGCGAGGGGCTCCAGTTCCACATCCTGTTCGGGGACCGGCAGCGCCCGCCCCTGCGAGGGCCGATACGGTATGGAGCGTACAAGCGATGAAGCGCGCATGCATCCTCCTGGGCCTGATGCTTTTGCCCGCGTCCGCCGCCTCGGCAGGCCCCGAAGTCCGGGTGCGGCCGCCCCTGCGCGCCGACGCGGATGATCGTCCGGTGCCGCAGCCGAAGGAGCGCCCGGTTTCCGAGCTGTTTGCGATTGTCTACAACTCGTGGTGCCGGCACCTCAGCCCGGAGTACAAGGCGCTTGGCGCCGCCGACCACGGCGCCTTGAACGTCAATGCGTGGGACGAGGTGCCCGACTCGGCATGGTTCTCCAACCGGATGGGGACGGCCTCGATCACGTTCGAGGATATCCTGGGCGGATTGGAGGGGGAGCCGCCCCGGTCGGGCAAGTGGACGATCATCCGGGTCAACGACGAGGGATACACACCGAAGCTGGACATTCTCGACCCGGCCGGCCGGAAATACGTGCTGAAGTTCGATCTCCGGACTGCGCCGGAAAGGAACTCGGGCGCCGAGCGCATCTGCACGCTGATCATGCACGCCGCCGGGTATAACGTCCCGCACAACACCATCGTGTATTTTCGGCGAGAGGACCTGCAGCTCGGACCGGATTCGTATTACCGGGACTCCACCAACAAACGCCGCCAGCTGACGCCGGCGGACCTGGACGCCATGCTGGCGAAGCTGGCGCCCATGCCCGACGGCCGTTACCGCGGGATGGCGAGCCTGTACCTGCCCGGGAAACCGGTGGGACGATTCGTCTATACCGGGACGAGGAAGGACGATCCCAACGACATCGTCCCGCACGAATTGCGCCGCGAGCTGCGCGGCATGTACGTCATTGCGTCCTGGATCAACCATGTCGATGTGGGCGACAAGAATGCTCTCGACGTATATCTGCCCGGACACGACGGCGGTGGATTCGTCCGGCACTACCTGCTCGATTTCGGCTCTGCCCTGGGCAGTGGTGATTTCATCAACGGCCCGTACCGGGTCGGGCACGAGTATATTTTTGACGGCTCAGCCATGGGAAGATCCCTGGTCACCCTCGGGGTTTGGCGCCGGCCCTGGGACGTCCACGGCAAAATCCGGTATCCCGAGGTCGGCTACTATGACAGCGACCTGTTCGTGCCGGGCAGCTGGAAGCCGAATTATCCGAATCTTTCCTTCGAGCGCATGGATGCGGCAGACGCCTATTGGGGCGCGAAAATCGTGACCGCCTTCACCGACCCGGTCATCGCGAAGCTGGCCGAAGCGGGGGGATACTCCCGCCCCGAAATCACCCGGTACATGAGCGAGACTCTCAGGCTCCGGCGGGACCTGGTCGGCCGGCATTGGCTGGGCGGCATCACGGCGCTCGAGGACTTCAGGTTGGAACAGGCCGGCCCGCGCTGGCGGCTGCTGGTCAGGGACCTGGCCGCCGAACGCGGATATGGCCCGCCGGCCCAGACATATCGCTTTGTGGTCACGGACCTGCGTGGCCGGAAGCTGGCGCCGGACATCCTCTCGGCCCCAGGTGCGCGCGAGCTGGACCTTGGGGAAACGGCCGCGGCGCTTCCCGCCGCGCGTGCTAAACCCGACCGCTACGGGCGTGGTCCCGTGGCGCGCGTGATTATTGAGGGAAGGCGCGCAGATGGGGGATGGGCGCTGCCCGTCGAGGTGATCCTCGGATATCACGGCAGGGAATCCCGCCTCGAAGTGTTAGGATGGACTCACGCGCCGGGCCGCTCCAGGAAGGTGTCCGGAAGCGAAGCCCACCCCGGCCGTCAGACAGTTGATTGAACGAGGGCTGGGCCAATGGCGCTGCAAACATGGTCTGTCCGGTCGGGCCGGTGGATCTCCGGGCTGTTCAGGATGCGCGGGAACAAGCGCATCGGGACAGTCCCTGACCCGGCCCCGTTCCCTGACCCGGACCTCGACGGGAGTGCCGGAGTTGTCTCCTCCATGAAAGAGCGCCTGGGACGATACACCCTCGAGCAACTGGTTGGCAGCGGGGGCATGGCTGATGTCTACCGCGCGCGCGATAACTCCCTCGGCAAGACCGTCGCGGTCAAGTTTCTCAAAGAGGTGGCACTTTCCGGCGACGGGAAGGCCCGCTTCCGGCAGGAGGCGAGGGCTGCCGCGTCGCTGAACCACCCCTCCATCGTGAGCGTGCTCGACTATGCGCAGCACGATGGGAAGGACTTTATCGTTTATGAGTTTGTCGAGGGGAAGCGGCTCGATAGGTTGATCGCGGAAGGGGGTATCTGCGAAAGCACGGTCCTCGACATTGGGTGCCAGCTGGCGGGCGCGCTGGCTCACGCCCATGAAAAGGGCATCCTGCATCGGGACATCAAGCCACAGAACATCATGGTCACGCCCGAGGGCCGGGCCAAGATACTCGATTTCGGGCTGGCCAAGCGGCTCGGCGCGGGCTTCGTGTCGAAGACCGGCTCGACCAAGTCCCAATCGTTCTTCGAGACGAAGGAAGGGACGATTGTCGGCACGGTGCAGTACATGTCACAGGAGCAGATTGCCGGGGGCCCCGTGGACGAGCGGACCGACCTGTTTTCGCTCGGGCTGGTGCTCTATGAGATGGTGGCCGGAATCAATCCGTTCCAGACCGACAGCACGACTTCCACGATCGCGCGGATCATGTCCCCGGACACGCCGGCCATTCCGCCGGGCTCGGTAAGCGTCTCCCCCGAGCTGCAGTTCATCATCAGGAAGTGCATGCAGAAGCGGAGGGAGGATCGCTACCCGAGTGCCCGGATGCTCGCCGAAGACCTCGAGCGGCTGCGTTCCCCGCAGGGTTCGGGCCGGACGCCGGCACCCGACCGCGACCTGGCGGTGATTCCCAGGTCGATGTCGAAGGTGTTGATGATCCTGATGCAGGTCATGTATCTGGCGATCTACGGCGTGACCCTCTTCTACCTGGGCGACGCGGTCAACGCGCTCCTTGGGCTGACCCGGGAGTGGGTCACGACCGACTATGCGCGCGCGTCCTCCATCGCCCGCTATCTGACGACCGTGATGATGGTCACCGGCGTGTGCGGGATCGCCGTCCGGATGTACCTGATCGCTTCCGTCGGCTTCGATGATCCGGAGACCGGAGTGCAGTACCGGAGGCTGTTCCCGTTTGTGTTCCTGATTGGCGAGGTGTGGGCGCTGTCTCCCCTCATGCTCGATTCCCGGTGGCGTCTGGGCCTGACCATCATTTTCGTCGTTCTTCTGGCGTATGCGCCCATCGCAGAGCGCAACCTGGTCCGAAGTTCCTACCCGTCGCGCCGCTCGGGCAGCTTCGGCAGCCTGTGGTAACCGCACCGTCGTCCTGACCCAGTGCTACGGTGCCGGCGGTTACCTTACTGACGCCACCACCCGCGTGAAACGCGGTTGCGCCGAAAACTCGATCGAGAATTTCCGGCGGCTGAATCCTTTCGGGCAAGACACCCGGCAACCCAACTCACTTGGCGGAGTCGCCCAGGACGCGCAGCCCTTGCGGGCTGCGCGTCGGCCGGAGTTCCGGGCCGCTCGAAAGCCGCACCCGGTTCCACCACTGGCCGATCCGGTAAGATGCTCGGTAGATGGTCCCCACCCGGATTCCGAGCGGAAGGCGATGGCGACCGACCGCCCCCATCGCTGCCGAAGCGACGCAGCCGCACTGCGCACAGTCCGGCGTTCCGCCGAACTGGCAGGGCGTGATGACCCGCATCAAGTCCGCCGAGATCGTGCGTGTCGTCCGAGCAAAGATGCAGTCGTTCGGGTTCGCGGGGGGCCTGCGGTATACTTCGAGCAACCCCTTGGGCATGTCGATCTTCGGGAATCTGCCGCGCAATTCCAAGATGGTGTCGATCACCCACTCCCGGGCCGCCGGCGGCAGGATTTCAGCATTCGAATCCCCCTTTTGCGGCGTAAACAGGCTCATCCAGATCTTGCGCACCTCCTCCCGCCGGCTCCAGAAATCGACGAACTTCCACAGATAGTCCGGGTCCGCGGTCATCTGCCGCGTGACGGTGCAGTGCACGGTGATGCGGTGCCCTTCGATGTGCTTCAGGATGCGGTCGTACGTCGCGGGCTTGCGGCGTGCATCGTGCTCGGGCTGCAGACCATCGATCGAAACGACGATGTTCAGGAGGCGAAGGTGACGCCATTCGAGCGGAATAGGGCGCACGGCGCTAGTGACGACCTGGACATGGATACCCCTCGCCTCGAGCGCGGAGAGCACTTCCCCAAGCTCGCGGTACCGCACCAGCGGCTCCCCTCCCACAATAGAAACATGGATCGGACGGTGGGTGTCCACCAGACGCAAGATGCCGTCGGTCAGTTCCCGGCCCTTGAAATCCCGCAGTTCGCGGAGAAGCACCGAGTTTCCGAGGTGGTTCTCTCCGTAGGCATAGCAGCCGGGGCAGGAGAGCGGGCATTCGCGGGTGATTTCGATTGAAAGGGACGGAGTCCTGCCGGCGAGAATCAGCCCCCAAGCGCGCAATATGTCTCGAGTCTGCAGAAGATGCTCCTCTTCTTGGGACTCCCAGGGGGGCAGGGATCCGGAACCAGCCTCCAGTGAACCATACCATGTGGCATCCGGGTCGACCAGCGGGGGCATACGAGCTTTCAACAAAGTTATTGAACTTCGGCTCAACCGGTACTAGGTTGGGAGTACATTGGCTCAGCGGCGATTACAGTGGCGGTCCCGCATTTGGGCGCAGGTTTGATCCTCTCCCGCCGCCGGGATTTCCCTCGGATGCCGTTCGCGACGGGGCTCGCGGCGCCATTCGTGACGAAGGTTCGTGCGCATCGGTGTCCCCGCTCGGGGACACCCGGCGCCGCGAAACCGAGGTTTTGGGGGTATGAACAACCGGCGCGTGCAGACCCGCGACTACTGCAACCCGTGGATCGCGATCTCCTGGCTGGTCCTGGCTGGCCTCTTCGTCTTTTTCGCGAGCCATTTTCTGTTGGCGCTCAAGACCGGCCGCTCCGTCCTGCACCTGGCGGATTCGCTCAATTGGCAGCTCCCCGGGTGGATGCTCTCGAGTCGTTGGACGGTTTTCATTCTGTCCGGCCGGATGTTTTCGGAGTCCAGCCCCTGGTACAGTTTCGACACGGTCGTGCTGGCCCTTTTTACCGCCTGTTTGTTCCTGATCACCTTCGGAACCGCTCTGCTGTGTCGGTCGTCGGACTTCACACGCGTGCCCGCGTCGGTCATCTCACCCTGGGTGCTTGCCCTCGGTGCGGCGCTGCTCAGTTCCGGGCTGGTGGCCGCCCACCTGGAGGTCTGCGGCCTCTGGACGCGAATCAGCCTGCCGCCGAATCCCGCGCGCGAGCAGGGGGTGCCGGGATGGCTCTGGTGGGCCTGCACCGCCCTCGCCTTTGTTGTGTGGTGGAAATGGGCGCGCGCCTTCCGGCCCTCGCCTGCGGGGACGGGCCAGTCGGCATTCCGCGTCTCCGCACTGGCCAGCGCCGGGCTGGTCCTTGCGGTCATTGCCGTGCTGCTGCACGCGTCCCGGCCCCCGGTGATGCGGGGGATCTCCCCCAGGATGCGCAACGACGAATTCGGCACCTACTACGGCATCGTCGCCGGCATCGCCGTCGTAGTCCTCTCATTGGGCCAGCTCGGGTTCCTGCTTTTGAGGGCGTGCTCCGCCCCCCGCGTCCGGGGCGATGCGGTCGCGAGGAGTGCGCAGGGCCGGTCCAACCCCGCCCCGAATGAGTTATCCAAAGTGGGCGGGGTCGACTCGTCCCCGCCCAGATGACTTGCAGCGTCCGCGCGCTCGAGAAAACCACTGGTTGAGCTCCACGGGCGGGCCGGCCGAGCCGGCGCGGCCCGAATCGGCTGCAGCTGCGGTGGCTCAGGAAAGAGCGCCGGCGAGGAAGAGGGTGCCGAAGTGTATCGTGAGCACCGCGCGCCCCTCGAATTTTCCGGATCCCGGGGAGATGTCGATAAGCATGTGGGGCGCCGCGCCCTCGGCCCCTTTGGCGTACATCGATTCGAGCTTGACCAGCTTGGACGCGTCCGGTTCCTGACCCCGGGGGACCTGGCCGGGGAACAGGGCCATCGTCCAGTCGTCTTCCGAATTCTTGATCACGCCGATTGTGTATTCGCCTGCCGGTATGGTCACCCCGCCCGCTTTCACTTCGGCCGAAAGCTTCAGCATCGGGCGCCGGGGCGTAACGAAGGCGCCGACAGCCGCTTTCGTGGCGTTTGCCTCGTTCGCAGGTGTGGTGTTGTATGTGATGACAGCCTCGACTCCGCTCGGCAGCTTTACGGTAATCGTCTTGTTGAAATGCGGATGCGCCGCAACCAGCGCCGCGCTCGCCAGCACGGCGGCCAATCCAATCCAACCGCGCACATTCAGCTTCATTGTGCCCCCTTTTCAGCCGGGGATTTCCCCGGCACCATTCGAAATACGATGCCAGTCGCCGTTGGGGTTGAGTGTTGATCCCAAAGCCCGACACTGAACCCCAACCCCGCCCTTAAGGTACACGGAAATCGGGGCGGGGGCGCTGTTTTTTCTACTTGAACCCGGTTTTCATCAATGGAAAGATGAAAGCCTCGGGTTTTGTGCGGATGGGGGCTGGACTGTCGCGAGGGAACGATCGTATGTTCAGTCGCCTTTCGGGCTTGATAGTTATCACCATAAGTCTTTCTGTAATCACAGTTTCCGGCGGCGATTGGCCGCAGTTTCGCGGGGCGGCACGCGACAACATCTCCACCGAAACCGGCCTGTTGCGGTCCTGGCCCGCGGGCGGGCCCAAGGTCCTTTGGAAGATTCCCGTCTGTGAAGGGTATGCCGGGGCAGCCATCCGTGACGGCCGCATCTATCTCAACGACTACGACGCGGCAAAAAAAGAGCACGTGGTGCGTTGTATCGCCCTTGCCGACGGCAAGGACCTGTGGCGTTGGAGTTATGCGGTAGAGATCCGCCCAAACCACGGGATCACCCGCACCGTGCCCTCGGTCGGCCCCAGGATGGTCTTCGCGCTCGATCCCAAGTGCCGCTTCCATGCCTTGGACGCCCGGACCGGCAAGCTGATCTGGCAGAAGAACCTCGTGCAGGAATACAAGGCGACGATCCCCGGCTGGTATGCAGGCCAGAACCCGCTTCTGGACGGCGATCGCGTCGTCGTGGCCACGGGTGGCGCCGCGCTGGCGGTAGCGTTCGACCAGGCGACCGGCAAAGAGATTTGGCGGACGCCGAACGTCGAAAATGACCTGATGAGCCACTCGTCGCTGATGCCGGCGACCATCGGCGGTGTGAAGCAGTACCTGTACCTGACCATGAAGAGCGTAGTCGGGGTCGCTGCCGCGGATGGCAAGTTCCTATGGAGCGCGCCGTTTACCGCCAAGATGGCTGCGGTGCCCTCCCCAGTGTCGGTCGGCGACGGAAGGGTTTTTGTCACGAGCGGCTACGAAGCCGGGAGCGTGATGTACCAGGTCGAGAAGTCGGCCGCCGGCTTCACCGCCAGGAAACTGTATGATCTGGCAAGCACCCAGTTCAATTCCGAAGTGCACACCCCCATCCTTTTTCAGAACCACCTGTTCGCGGTGGGGAGCAAGACCCGCGGACGCTTCATGTGTGTCGGGCTCGATGGCAAGGTCGTGTGGCAGAGCCCGGTCACGGCCACCGATCCCGGCGGTCCACGCACCTTCGAACTGGGCGGATATTTCCTCGCCGACGGCATGTTCTTCCTGCTGGACGGGCGGACCGGCATGCTCCGGCTGGTCGAGGCGAACACGAAGCAATACAAGGAACTGGGGAGCGCCCAGATCCTCGGCGGGGACGAGGTCTGGGGCCCCCCGGCCCTTTCCAACGGAAAGCTCGTCATCCGGGACATGCACCAGATGGTGTGTCTGCAGGTCGGGGGAGCGGGCAAGTAGCGAGGGCTGATGGGGTCGGATGAGAAGGAGACTGCCGCGGCCAGGCTGCTGGAGCGGTTCCGCAAATCGTGGTTCCCGCCGGCGGCGGTTGTCGGGGCTGTCGGCGCGTTTGCGGCGGCGCTGCTCCGGGTGCGGCCCGAGCCGGGGGTGCAATCCGTCCCCGCTGCCTCCCCTCGCAACCCGTTCACGGTCTTGCAGCCGGTCGTGTATGCGGCTCCCGAGGGAGGGCGAGAGTATGCCCTCACGTCGGTGCTCGGCGGCGCCGATTCCACCCACCCATTCCGCACGTCGCTTCCCGCCATCGCGATCGGTCCGCAGGACGTCCTTTACGCGCTCGGGGACACGGAAGTCCGCGCCTTCGGCCCGGCAGCCGCGCGGGTGAGAAGCTGGAAAGCGCCCGATTCCGCTGCGTGCCTCGCGGTCGCTCCTGACGGTCGTGTGTTTATCGGCGCCGCGGACCGGGTCGAAGTGTACGAGGGCACCGGGGCCCGCAGCGGGGGTTTTACGGCCGGAGCGCAAGGCCACCCGGCGGCGATCACCGCCATCAAGGTCTACGGCAAGGAAGTGCTGGTGGCGGACGCCGCCGGGCGCCTGATCCGGCGTTACACGATGGACGGCCATCCTCTCGGAGACATCGGGAGCCGCACGAAGACGGGGTCGTTTATCCTGCCGAACCGGTCGCTCGACTTCGACGTCGGTTCGGACGGGACGGTGGTCGCCGGGGATTCGGGGCGTCACCGCGTGACGCTTTGGGCGCTCGACGGCTCGCCTCGTGGCGCCTTCGGCAAGTTCGGGATGAGCCATCCCGAAGACTTTGTCGGCTGCTGCAATCCGGTAAACGTCGCGTTCGCACCCGACGGCACAATTGTGACCGCCGAGAAGATGGTGGCCCGGGTCAAGGTTTACGAGCCGGGCGGGAAGCTGCTGGCCGTCATCGGCCCGGAGCACTTCGACCCGGCCTGCACATCGATTCGTCTGGCCGTCGATTCCAAGGGACGGATAGCCGCCGCGGACCCCGTTCGCCGAGAGATCAAGATGTTCACCCCCGTGACCCAGAAGCAGTGAGGCGCACAGGTTTATGAGCGAGGAGTCCACCCGCAGGCAGTTTTTCGATCGGTCCTTCCGGATTCTCGGTTTCGCCGGGATCGGGGGAGCCGCCGGCCTCCTCGTCCGCCGCGCGACAGCGGATTCCGTCTACCAGGTCGACCCATTCCGCTGCACCGCGTGCGACCTGTGCCGCACCTCGTGCGTCCTGAGCCTGTCGGCCGTCAAGGCGGTCAACGATTTCGACAAGTGCGGCTACTGCATGCTCTGCCCGGCGTATTTCGACGTCATGAGCCGGCCGGACGAACGCGGAATTCCGATGGGCAAGGTTTGCCCGCAGGACGCGCTCAAGCGGCGGGTCGTGGGGAAGGTGGACCCGGACGACCCGAACAACAACTACTACGAGTATTTCATCGACGAGTCCCGTTGCGACGGCTGCGGCAAATGTGTCAAGGCCTGCAAGCCACCTGCCGGGAACGGCTCGCTGCGGCTCGAGATCCGCTTCAGCCGCTGCCTGGAGTGCAACACTTGCGCCATCCAGGTGGCCTGTCCCGATGCCGCAATCGTACGAACCTCCACCCCCGGTGTGGCGCCGAAGGAAAGTCAGGCCCATGCCTAGCGGTTCAGAGCGGTTGGCCGTGGCGCGGCGCATCTGGCTCCCGGCCCTCATCCTGGTTGCCCTCGCCTCGAGCGTGTTGTTTGCCCAGTACCAGAAGGCTCCGCCCGATTTCGGCGGCACCTACGCCTTCCCCACCCCGACCCATCCCGAGCCGCGCGCCGCATGGGTGCGCGCGCTCGATGTCGCCCTGCTGGCGGCGGGGCTGGGCCTGTCCGCGTGGCTCGCGCTGAAGCGGCGCAGCCGGAACGGCGTCATGTTGCTCAGCATCGGCGCGCTCGCCTATTTCGGTTTCTACCGGAAGGGGTGTATCTGCCCGATCGGCGCCATTCAGAACGTGACCCTGTCGCTTGTCGACCCGCGCTACATGATCTCGCTGGGGGTGGTCGCTTTCTTTTTTCTCCCACTCGCCGCGGCCCTTCTGTTCGGGCGCGTATTCTGCGGAGGCGTATGCCCGCTCGGGGCCGTGCAGGACCTCGTCGTGCTGCGCCCGGTCCAGGTGCCCCGGAAGCTCGACCGGGCGCTCGGGTGGCTCCCCTACATCTACCTGGCGCTGGCCGTCGTCGCCGCGGGCTGGGGCCTGCACCTGAAACTCGCCGGCTTGAATCTGCAGACAGGGCGCCGCTTCCTGATCTGCGAATGGGACCCGTTCATCGGGCTTTTCCGGATCACGGGTCCGTTCCACATGCTCGCGATCGGGGCCGTCTTCGTCGTGGCCGGGATGTTCATCGGAAGGCCGTACTGCCGCTGGCTATGCCCGTACGGCGGGATCCTGTCCATTCTCTCCCGGGTCGCATGGAAAAACGTGACCATCACGCCGGACAAGGAGCTGGATTGCGGGCTGTGCGCGCAGGCGTGCCCGTACGGCGCGATCGAAAGGCTGCGGGCCGACCGCGGCGCGTGCGTCAGCTGTGCCCGGTGTTATGAATCGTGCCCGCGCGAGCTGGAGCACCGCGGCGGGCGCGAGACGCTGGTGCAGGTGGAGACGCGATGAAAGCCGGGCGCCTGGGATCGAGTGCGTCGAAGTGGCTCGGCGTGACCGCGGCCCTGACCGCCGCGATCGCTGCGGTGTGGCTCCTGTCGGTTTACCTCCACGCCGGGCGCGTTCTCCCCGTCGAAAAAGCGTTCGTGGAATCGCTGAAGGAGAAGGCGAAGACCGACGCTGAAGTCCAGAAGGTCCTCCAGCCTGAAACTGACCGCCAGCACGAAGCGGCGGTCGCCCGCAGGAACGCCTACCGGCGCGGCGGCCTTGTCCTGCTGTTTGCGTCCGCCGTCTTTCTCGTTTGGGCGAAGTGGCTGCGCGCGGCGCAGCCGAATGACGGGGCGAAAGTGGGGCCCCGTCCCAAAACCGCGCCGGGGGTTCCGGGCACCGACGCCTGCGCCGCCACCCATGGTGCACTTTGCCGGCGCGGGGAGGGAGCCTGCGATCGATATTTCGCACGTCGACGACATCATCCGCGTCGAAGGGGGCGGCCGCGACACGGCGATCCCGATCATGCAGGCCATTCAGGCGCGCTACCGCTATCTCCCGGATGCCGCGCTGCGGCGCGTGTCCGAGACGACGTCGATCACTCCGGCGCAGATCGCCGGCGTGGCCTCATTCTACGGACAGTTCCGCCGGCGTCCCATGGGCGAGCACACGGTGCGGGTCTGCGAGGGGACGGCGTGCCACGTGTCCGGCGCAGTTGAGGTGAGAAGCGAGCTGCGGCGCTCCCTTGGCATCGCCCACGGTTCGGACACCGACCCGTCGGGCCGCTTCACGATCGAGCCGGTCGCCTGCCTGGGATCGTGCAGCCTGGCGCCGGTGATCACGGTCGACGACAAGATTTATGGCCACGTCAAGGCGCTGTATGCGGGCCGGGTGCTGCAGGAGCATCTCGACGCCGCGCGCACCCTCGCCGCAGGCGCGCGACGGGGCGGTTACGGCCGCAACAGGAACGGGAGCCGGTCGGCGCCGCACGCCCAGGGCACGGTCGAGATACGAATCGGGCTCGGTTCCTGCGGGATCGCCAGCGGGGCGCGCGAAGTGCACGCGGCACTCGAACAAGCTGTCGGGTCCATCGGGAGAGGCGCGCGGGTGAAGCCGGTGGGTTGCAGCGGCCTCTGCCACCGCGAGCCGCTCGTCGAAGTCATCGAGGGCGGCAGGCGCACCCTGTACGGCAACGTGCGGCCGGAAGACGCGCGCAAGGTGGTGCGCGCACACCTCAGGCCGCGCGGTATGACGGTCAGGTTGCGCGAGGGGATCCGGGGCGCCCGGGCCCGGCTGCTTGAGGACTCGGAGTGGGTGCCGGTCGCGGACAGGAAAATCGATCCGGGACCCTACCTCGCCAAGCAGGTTCGTATCGTGCTGGAGAACTGCGGAGAGATCGCGCCGCTCTCGCTCGAAGAGTACGAGGCGCGGGGCGGCATGCAGGCGCTGCGGCAGTGCATCGAGCGGCTGGCGCCGCAGGACGTGATCGAGAAGGTGCGGGCGGCTGGCCTGAGAGGCCGGGGCGGCGCCGGATTCCCGACCGCGGTCAAGTGGGACATCACGCGCCGCGCTGCCGGCGACACCAAGTACGTCATCTGCAACGGCGACGAGGGTGACCCGGGCGCCTTCATGGACCGCGCTGTACTCGAGGCCGATCCGTTCCGCGTCATTGAGGGCCTGACCATCGCCGCGTACGCGATAGGTGCCTCCGAGGGTTTTGTGTACGTGCGGCGCGAGTACCCCGTCGCCGTGCGGCACGTCCGGGAGGCGATCCGGAAGGCTGAGGAACAGGGCTGCCTCGGCGACAGCATTTTCGGAGGGGAGTTCAGCTTCAGGCTGCAGGTGCGCGAGGGGGCCGGGGCCTTTGTCTGCGGCGAGGAAACGGCGCTCATCCAGTCGATCGAAGGGGAGCGCGGCATGCCGCGGCTTCGCCCGCCCTACCCCGCGCAGTCGGGACTGTGGGGCAAACCCACCCTGATCAACAACGTCGAAACGCTTGCCTGCGTGCCGTGGATCCTCCGGCGCGGCCCCGAAGCGTTCGCGGCGCTGGGCACGGCGAAATCGAAGGGGACGAAGGTGTTTTCGCTGGCGGGCAAGATCAACCGCGGCGGCCTGATCGAGGTCCCCATGGGGATCACGATCCGGGAGATCGTCGACGAAATCGGCGGCGGCATCAAGGATGGGCAGCGAGTTCAAGGCCGTGCTCGTGGGCGGCCCCTCGGGCGGCTGCATCCCGGCGCGGCTCGCCGACACCCGGGTCGACTACGAGGAGCTGGACTCGACCGGCTCGATCATGGGGTCCGGCGGCCTGGTCGTGCTCGACGAGCGCGACTGCGCGGTCGAGATCGCGCGCTACTTTCTCCAGTTCACCCAGAACGAATCGTGCGGCAAGTGCACCTTCTGCCGCATCGGCACGAAGCGCATGCTGGAGATCCTGGAGCGTATCTGCGCCGGGAAGGGGATCGAGGCGGACCTGCGCACGCTCGAGGACCTCAGCCGGGGCACCAAACGAGGGAGCCTGTGCGGGCTCGGCCAGACGGCGCCCAACCCGGTTCTGACGACGCTGCGCTATTTCCGGGAGGAATACGAGGCGCACATCCGCGACCGGCGTTGCCCGGCGGCACAGTGCAAGCCGCTCATCCACTACCGGGTTCTCGAATCGTGCACCGGCTGCACGCTGTGCGCCCAGGCGTGCCCGGTCCAGGCGATCCTGCCGCGGCCCTACGAGCGCCACGAGGTGATCGACGACCGCTGCACGCGCTGCGGCATGTGCGTGACGGCCTGCCCCGAAGCGGCCATCGAGGTGGCTTAGATGCGGAGTCTTGAAGCCTTGACGCCGCTTTCCGGGATTGTATTGGATCGCCCGGCATTGTGTCGGCGTCCAGCCGCCGCACTCCACAGCCTCGGACTACAAGAGAATGATTCGACTGACGATTGACAACCGGGAGACTTCCGTCGAGGAAGGGACGACCATTCTGCAGGCGGCGCGCGGGCTCGGCATCCGTGTCCCCACGCTGTGCCACGTCGAGGGCTTCCCGCCGTCCGCATCGTGCTTCCTCTGCGCCGTCCAGGTCGAAGGCCGCCCGACGCTGTCGCCTGCGTGCGCGATGCCGGTTTCGGAGGGGATGAAGGTCCGGACGGAATCCGACGAGGTCCGCGCCTCCAGGAAGATGTCGCTGGAGTTGCTGCTCTCCGACCACGTGGGCGACTGCATCGGCCCGTGCCGGACGGGGTGCCCGGCGCGGCTGGACATCCCGGGGTTCATGTCGCTGGTCACCGCCGGCGACTTCGCGCGATCGGCCGAGGTCGTCTTCGATTTCCTCGCCTTGCCCGCCTCGCTGGGGCGAATCTGCCCGCGCCTCTGCGAACAGCGCTGCCGGCGCTGCGACCAGGGCGAGCCGCTCTCCATCGGGAGCGTCCACCGGTTCAGCGCCGACCGCGATCTGACGTCCGCCGCGAGATACATCCCGCGCCGGGAGAAAGCGACGGGCAAGCGGGTCGCGATCGTCGGCGCAGGCCCTGCCGGACTGGCGGCCGCCTACAACCTGCTCCGGCGCGGCCACGGGACGACCGTGTTCGATGCGCACCCGGAGCCCGGCGGGATGCTGCGCTGGGGCATCCCCGAATTCCGTCTGCCACGTCACGTGCTCGCCGCCGAGATCGATGCCATACGTGTACTCGGCGGCGCGTTCAGAATGCGGGCGCGCATGGGGCGGGACTTCACGCTCGACGAACTGCGGCGCGACTTCGATGCCGTCTTCCTCGCGGTCGGCGCGCAGGGCTCGAGGGCGCTGGGCTGCCCCGGCGAAGAGCTGGCCACCGCCGCCGTCGATCTCCTGGCTGAAGTTGCCGGCGGGGGACGGCCGGCGCCCGGTAGCGACGTGCTCGTGCTGGGCGGCGGAAACACGGCGATGGACGCGGCCCGTACCGCGGTGCGGCTCGGGGCCGGCGCCGTGACCGTGATGTACCGCCGGACGCGCCGCGAGATGCCGTGCCTGATGGCCGAAGTCGAGGCCGCCGAGGCCGAGGGGGTCCGGCTGGACACGCTGGTCGCGCCCGTCCGGCTCGAGCGCCCGGGCGGACAGCTGCGGCTGACGTGCATCCGGATGGAGTTGGGGGCCCCGGACGACAGCGGTCGCGCGCGCCCGGTGCCGGTGCCCGGCTCGGAATTCTGCCTCGAGGCAACCTGCGTCATCGCGGCCATCGGCCAGAGCGTTGCCGTCGACGCGCTGGAAGGGACGGGTCTCACGCTGTCGGGACGCGGGATCGCCGCGAACCCGCAGACACTCGCCACCAACCTCGACGGCGTGTTTGCCGGCGGGGATGGCGTGACCGGCGCCGACCTCGCGGTGCGCGCGGTCGCGGCGGGAAAGCTCGCCGCTGTTTCCATCGACCAGTACCTCTGGGGCCGACGGGTCCAGGGCGACCCCGAGATGCTGAACGTCCTCATGGGGAAGCTCGACGAGTCGGAGCTGGCCGAGCTGTTCCGCGCGATCGAGTCCGCGCCGCGCGCCGCAATGCCGGAGATCCCGCTGGAGCAAAGAGTAAGGACCTTCGACGAGGTCGAGCTCGGCTTCCCGGACGACGACGTGCGTCGCGAGTCCGGCCGCTGCATCAGCTGCGGCTGCTGGAAGGCGACCACCTGCCAGCTGCGCCAGTGGGCAACGGAGTACGGCGCCGATCCGCTCCGCTTCGCAGGCGCGCGTCGGCGGTTTCAGCGCGACGTGTCGCACCCCGAGGTCGTCTACGAGCCGGGGAAGTGCATCCTGTGCGGCGCCTGCGTGACGGCGGCTGCCCAGGCCGGCGAAAAGCTCGGGCTCGCCATCGTCGGGCGCGGCTTCGACGCGACCGTCGCGGTCCCCCTTCGAGGCACCCTGGCCGAAGGGATCCCCGTCGCGGCCCGCCGCGCCGCCGAAGTCTGCCCGACCGGGGCCATCGCGCTCAAATCCTCCGATCCGGGCGGCTGCGCCTTCAGTTAGAAGCCGGAAGCCGGAAACGCAGCCGAATCCAGCCCTTCGATCCCTGCTGCTTTCTGTGGTGATGGAGTAGAAGGCTCCAAGGCGAACCGAGCTTTGTACGCGCGTTGGCCCTGCAAGAGCAAGCTGAAAATCCGGCGCCGAGCAACCGTGCACCACGGCTTCCAGTGCATAACTCATGAAGGCCGACCTCTGCGAGGCCTGGTGCACTCGCGCATAACGCCTCAGGCACTTGTTTCCCCGGTTTCGGCTTATACTAGCGGAGCAGGGTTTGGAGATGCGGTGCCTCGGCACCGCTTGCTGATGCGGTAAGAACCCTCCAGCCGCCGCGCTCCAGAACTGGCAATGCAGCCGTGGTTTTTTGCGCTGTGCACCATCTTGGAGATTCCCGCCATGAGCGACAATGACAGTGATCGCGGAACTTCCCGCCGTGAATTTCTGAAAAGCTCGACAGCCGCCGTCGCTGCCGCACGCCTGGGCGGCACGGGTTTGCCGCGGCCGGGGTATGTGGCCGGGAGCGAGACGATTCGCATCGGCTTGATCGGCTGCGGGGGCCGTGGGTTCGAGGCCGTGTTGAACGCGACAACCGCGGACAGCGGCGTGCGGCTCGTCGCGATGGCGGACATGCTGATGGACCGCCTTCAGCAGAAACGCAGCCGTCTCAAGGAGCGGAAACCCGATCAGGTGCTCGTCGACGACGACCACTGCTTCGCTGGTTTCGACGGCTACAAGGGTGTGATCGAGAGCTGCGATGTCGTCCTGATCGCGAATGCCGCCAAGTTTCACCCGTTCCACTTGAAATCCGCGGTCGAGGCCGGCAAGCACGTTTTCGTCGAAAAGCCGCACGCCATCGATCCTGCCGGGATCAAGACGGTTCAGGAGGCCTGCGCGCTGGCGCGGCAGAAAAACCTGTCGGTCGTGTCCGGGTTGCAGAGCCGGTATCACCCCGGCTATAGGGAAACCATCCGCCGTGTGCACGACGGTGCGATCGGCGAAATCGTCGCGATTGAAGAGAATTTCCTGCGCGCGCCCTACGTGCTGTACCCGCGCGTCCCCGGGATCAACGAGGTCCAGTACCAGGCGAGCAACCAGTACCACTTCCACTGGCTGAGCGGCGACGACATCCCGCAATCGCTCGTCCACAACCTCGACCGCGCGAGTTGGGTCATGGGCGGCAAGGCGCCCATCAAAGCGCACGGCCTGGGCGGGCGGGCCACGCTCAAAGGCGAGATCTACGGCAGCGTTTTCGACCACCACTCCGTCGTCTACCAGTTCGAAAACGGCGTGCGCCTGTACGCGTTCTGCCGCACCATCCCGTCATGCTACAACGAGACGTCCAGCATCCTGCTCGGGACCAAGGGGCGGTGCAACATACTCCGACTGCAGATCGAAGGTGAGACCAACTGGACCTACGACGGCGGCAGAGAAGACCCGTACGTCGTCGAACACGCCGAGCTCTACAAATCGATCCGCGCCGGGAAGCCGATCAACAACGGCGATTACATGGCACGCAGCACCTTGATCGGGATTATGGGCCAGATCAGCTGCTACACGGGGAAAGAGGTCACCTGGGACCAGATTTCCACATCCGATTTCTATTTCCCGCCGCGGCCCGAAGAATGCCGGATCGACATGGAGCCGCCCGTCAAGCTGGATGCGAACGGGAGCTACCCGGTATTCACTCCGGGTGTGTCGGCTCTGGTGTAGCAGAGAGCGCGGCGCGGGTCCGGTAAGCGAGGCGAGGGGCATGATCGAGATTGGATTTCATACCGACGCGTTTAACACCGCGTCCACAATTCAGAATTCGATTTGAAGGGAGGGAGCCGGCATGAGCGTGATGCGATTTGCGGCGGCGTGGGGACTGCTTCTGATGGTTGCGGCGAACAGCCTGGCAGCGGAACTCCCCAAGATCCGGGTGCTTATTCTCACGGGCGAGAGCGACTATCCCAATCACGACTGGCGCGCGACGACTCCGGCGCTGCGGCGCATGCTCGACAAGACGGGGCGGTTCGAGGTCAAGGTGGCAGAGGAGATGCGCGGGATCACGCCTGCGACCCTCGCCGGGTACGACGTGCTGGTGCTCAACTACAACGGACCGCGCTGGGGAACGGTGGCCGAGAGCGCGGTGGAGGGGTATCTGCGCGGCGGCAAGGGCATGGTGGCACTCCACTCGGTGAGCTATGGCCGGTTCTTCGGGATGGAATACAACCGGACCCGGTGGGTCGCCTCCGCCAACGATCCCGGATGGGTGGCGTATCCCGACATCCTCGGTTCGAGCTGGAAACCCGAGAACATCGGCCATGGCATACGCGGCCTGTACACCGCACGCTGGGTCGATCGCGAACACCCGATCAGCCGAGGCCTCGCGGAGTCGTTCATCGCCGACGACGAGCTGTACCACAAGATGGACCTGAAGCCCGGCACGCGCGTCCTGCTCAGCGCTTTCAGCGATGCAAAGACAGGCGGCAGCGGGAGGGACGAGCCCGTGCTGTGGACTGTGCCCTTCGGCCAGGGTCGAGTAGTGCATACGACCATGGGCCACGACATCGCGTCGATGTACCTGCCGGGCTTCGTCACCGCCTTTTGCCGGTCGGTCGAATGGGCCGCCACCGGTGGCGAGGTAACCCTGCCGGTGGCGCTCGACTCGTCCCCGGCCCTGCGCCGCGATGCCGTGCGGGTGCTCGTTGTGACCGGCGGGCACGCGTTCCCCACATCGTTTTTCACCCTCTTCGAGGGGTATGACGACGTGCGCTGGACCCATGCGGGTTCGCAGACGGAGGCGTTCACGCCGCGGATGCGGGAGCGGTTCGACGTCGTCGTTTTGCACGACATGTATGAGAGCATCGGGGAGAAGGAGCGGTCGAACCTGCAGGCGTACGTCGAGGCGGGCGGGGGCGTCGTGTCCATCCACCACGCGATCGTGGACTATGCATCCTGGCCATGGTGGCACGAGCAGGTGATCGGCGGAAAATACTTTGAGCAGGCACTCGGCGAGCACCCGAAGTCGCAGTACAAAGACGACGTCCAGATGGTGGTGCGGCGCGCCCCGACGGGTTCAGGCCACCCGGTCATCCGCGGCGTTGCCCCGCTCGCGCTGGAGGACGAAGCGTACCGCGGGATGTGGTTATCACCGAAGGCGACGGTCCTGATGGAGACCGACAGCCCCGAGAACGACCGCGCGATGGTTTATGTGGGGCCCTCCGACAAGGCGCGCGTCGTCTACATCCAGATGGGCCACGGCGACAGCACTATCCGCCACCCCGGCTACCGGAGGCTCGTCCACAATGCCCTGCTCTGGACCGCTTCCCGGGAGTAACGCACAGACAGCCCACAGCCGAGATGACCCCCCGACTGATCCGATCCTGAGGACTCATGATAGGCGCTCCGCGCGATAGACCAGTGGGTTCTTCTCGCCGACCGCGAGAGCGCCGGGTTCTACGCCCGGCATGCAGATGCGCAAGTCGTTCAGACGAATCGGGGTCAAATCCTTCCAGACATGCACGCCGTCGGGGTAATAGGACACGGCGGCGGCTTCCCTCGTCAGGCAGCTGGCGTTTCCCGGAGCCGAATGGAGCGTCCAGCCGGCGTGAAACGTGGCGTCTCCAGCCTTCATGGAGCTGGTTACGACAGGGAGTTGATGTGCGTCGATGAAGCGATCGAAGTGCGCCATTGCCTCATCGGAGATGCCCAGCTCGTCGGTGAATGGAAAGCGGTGGGATCCGGTCGCAAACCGGAGGGCTCCCATCTCCCGAGTGACGTCCACCAGGGGAACCCAGATGGTGAGCATTCGGTCGGTGTCCAAGGGCCAGTAATAGTGGTCCTGGTGCCAGGGGGTGGGGCCGCCGCCCGGTTCCTTGAAGAAAACCTGGTTGTGATAGATGCGCACCGCGTCAACGCCCGCGAGTCGCGCCGCCATCTTCGCGAAGCGGCGGGCAAAGATGAAGGGACAAGTCTCAGGGTCCGTCAGGAAGGTGTTCGTCAGCGCCAGAAAGGCCCGCCCGAAGATATCCCTGTCCTCGAACGCGGAAGGGTTCGGGAAATGCTTCCGAATGACGCCGCGAAACACTTCCCGATGCGCGGCGATTTCCTCCGTCGTGCACACATTGCGCAGCAGGAGGTGCCCATTTGCGCGGAAATCCGCGATATGTGCGTCTGTCAGCGGGTAATCGCTGGAAAGGTCGAAGATCTGCGATCCCATGCTTTTTCCTCTCGTCGGGGATGGACCCAGCTAAGTTGCTTATCGACTGTCGGTTATAGCATCTGGCTTTGACGGATTGCCATGCCTTGGCGCAACCGGGAGGCATTCATGAGGGGACACCCCGGTTTCGACAGTTGTATTTACTATAGCGCAAATCGAAGGAGGAGACGCCGGCAGAGAAGCCGGTTCGGCACCGGGTCCGCAGGCGTGACGTTGACGGGCAGTTCTGGTGAAGAACGCGGAGAACGCAAGAGTAGCTGTGGCGCGCAAACGAAGGCGGCGTTGAGCCGGCGCACTCCAACGGTTCTTACGGGGTCTCGGCGGTCTGCACCCGGCTGCCGGACGTCAGACGAAGCTGGCCTTCGGCGACCACGATTTCGCCGTCGCTCAGTCCGCTCTGAATGACCACCTCTTCTTGTACCCGCTGTCCCGTAACGACCGGACGGGATTCGACCGTGCCGTCCGCCTTCACCACGAACACGTACGGGCCCTCCTGCCCTGTCTGGACCACCTGGTTCGGCACGACCAGGGCGTTCGGCATGGTCGCGAGCCTGAGGGTGACGCGCACGAACTGGCCGGGCCACAGATTGTGGTCCGGGTTCGGGAACGTTCCCTTAACCCGGATCATCCCGGTGGTGGGGTCGACCGCGTTGTCGATGAACGTCACGTGCCCTGATTGGGGCGCGGACGGATTGTCCTGTGTCGCGGCCGTGACCATCTGGGACTTGCGCACCGCTTTCAGTCGCGCTTCCGGAACCGAGAAGGTCACATAAATCGGCTCGACCTGGTTGATCGTCATGAGGGTCGTATTCGAGCTCACCACGTTTCCCTGCTTGGCTTCCAGGTTGCCGGTGCGGCCGTTGAGCGGCGAGCGGATGACGGTGTACCCGAGCATCACCTTCGCGTTTTCCAGGGCGGCCCTGGTCGCTTCGACGGTGGCGCGGGCGCTCTGAATCGCCGACGAGCTGGCGCGCACCGCTGCCGAGACCGCCTCGGCGTTGGTGCGGGCCTGCTCCATCATCTCCCTCGAAATGAGGTTGCGTTCGAACAGGCTGGCGTAACGCGCCGCCGTGGATTGGGCGTATTTTTCCTGCGCCTGGTCCCGGACGAGGTTCGACTCGATCTGAGCCAGCACGGCCTGGTCGCGCGCCAGGTTCGCCTGAACCTGGTTCACCTGGCCCTGGTAGGTGCGCGAGTCGATGGTGAAGAGCTGATCGCCCTTCTTGACGAAATCGCCTTCGTGGAAGAACACCTGGGTGATTTCGCCGCTCACCTGGGACTTGACCGCGACCGTCAGGTAGGATTCGACGTTGCCGACGGCTTCGATGTCGACGGGCACGTCCTTGCGGGAGACCTTCGCCACCGTCACCGGAACGGCGGCGCCGCCGCCGGGACCGGCCCTTTTTTCGCGGCGCGCACCGGAGTCTCCTTTCCCGCGCACCCCGAAAACAGCAAGGAGGACAGAAGAGCCAAAGCGCCCACAGACGACGAAGCCAGGGGCGGGTTTTACCCTGAGATTTTGAATGCATACCAGTAAGAACCTCCTTGCGCCCAGGACTCTTGCCCGGCAAGTGCGCTGTTACTTGCCGGCGCCCATCTCCTGCGCGACGGCCACGCGTGCCGTCCGCATGCTGTGTACCGTTTCGCGCGCCTTCTCAAGCCAGACGTAGACGACCGGAGTGATGTAAAGCGTCAGCAACTGGGAGACCACCAGTCCTCCGACGACCGCGAGCCCGAGCGGGCGCCGGGCTTCCGAGCCGGCCCCCATCCCCAAGGCGATCGGCAGGGTACCCATCAGTGCGGCCATCGTGGTCATCATGATGGGGCGGAACCGCACGAGGCAGGCCTGGTAGATGGCGTCCCCCGGCGCACTCCCCTGCTGCCGCTGCGCTTCGAGCGCAAAGTCGATCATCATGATCGCGTTTTTCTTGACGATGCCGATCAGCATGATGATCCCGACGAACGAGTAGATGTTCAGCTCCTGTCTGAAAAGGAGAAGTGTGGCCAGGGCGCCCAATCCGGCCGACGGCAGTCCCGAAAGAATCGTCACGGGATGAATGAAGCTCTCGTACAGGATTCCGAGCACCATGTAGATCACGAAGATGGCCAGGACCAGCAGCACGCCCATGCCCTGCAGCGACGACTGAAACGCCGCGGCCGTTCCGAGAAATGTCGTGTTGATGTTGGCCGGCAGGTTCTCGACGGCGGCCTGCTGTATCGCTTCGACCGCCTGGCCGAGCGAAACACCGGGCTGCAGGTTGAACGACAGGGTGACGGCAGGCATCAGTCCATAGTGCGCGACGGTGAGCGGGCCGACCCCGGAGCTCAGGCTGGCGACCTGGTTCAGCGGCACCAGCTTGCCGGTGGACGACTTGACGTAGAGCAGGCCGAGTGCGTTCGGGTCCCTCTGGTATTCGGGGAGCAGTTCGAGGATGACGTAATACGCATCGGTCGCCGTGTAAATGGTGGAGACCTGGCGCGACCCGTAGGCGTTGTAGAGCGCCGATTCGATCACATCTGCGGTCACGTTCAGTCGCGAAGCCATGTCGCGGTCGATTTTGACCGTGACCTGCGGGTTGTTGAGCTGGAGGTCGCTCGTGACATCCACCAGCATCGGGAGGGTGCGCATCCGTTTCTCGAAATCGCCCCCCGGCCCGGTAAAGCTCCGCGATGTCGGGACCCTGCAGCGTGAACTGGTACAGGCTGCGGCTCGCCATCCCGCCGATGCGCACCAGGGGCGGATTCTGCAGGTACGTCCGGATTCCCGGGATCGCGTTCAGTTTCGGCCGCAGCCCCTCGATCACCTGTTCGGGCGTCAGGATGCGCTCCGTGCGCGGCTTCAACCGGATGTTGAAGCGGCCGGCGTTGCCGCTGCCGCCGAAACCCGACCCGATATTGGAGGAATACGCGGCGACGTTCGGGTCGGCGGCGATCACGGCCGCGACCTGCCGCTGCATCCTGGTCATGCCTTCGAACGAGATATCCTGCGGCGCTTCGGTGGACCCGGAAAGCGTGCCGGTGTCCTGGCTGGGTATGAATCCCTTCGGTACGAACCCGTAGAGATAGACGGTAGCGACAAGGGTGCCCACGGCCACGAGCAACGTGAGCACGCGCTGGCGCAGCACGCCCCGCAAGCTCCACCCGTATGCGTCGCGGATCGCATCGAATCCGCGCTCGGTCACGCGGTACAGCCAATTGTGTCGTCGCCCGTGTTCCGACTTGATCATGCGGCTGGCAAGCATGGGGGTAAGGCTCAGGGCGACGAGGCCCGAGATCAGGATCGCCACGCTGATCACGACGGCGAACTCGTGAAACAGCCTCCCCATGATCCCGCTCATGAACAGGACCGGGATGAACACGGCCGCCAGCGAGAGGGTCATCGACAGGATGGTGAAACCGACTTCCCTGGCCCCGTCGAGCGCCGCCTGCAGCCGCGGCTTGCCCATCTCGAGGTGCCGGAAGATGTTCTCGAGCATGACAATCGCGTCGTCGGCGACGAACGCCACCGAAAGTGTAAGGGCCATCAGGGACAGGTTGTCGAGCGTGTAACCCAGCAACGCCATGGCGGCGAACGTGCCGACGATCGACATCGGCAGCGCCAGGCTGGGGATCAGGGTTGCGGTGACGTTCCGCAGGAAGATGAAAATGACCAGAACGACAAGAATCACGGTCAGGAGAAGGGTGAATTTTACGTCGTTCACCGACTCGCGGATCGCCTCCGAGCGGTCGATCAGGATGTCCATGTTCACCGAAGGCGGGAGGAAGGAGCGGAACGTAGGGCAGCAGCTCTTTGACCGAGTCGACGACCTCCACGGTGTTCGTGCCCGGCTGCCGCTGGATGGCCAGGGTGACGGAGCGCGCGTCGTTGAACCACGCCGCCGCCTTGTCGTTCTGCACGCTGTCGATCACCCGGCCCAGTTCCTGCAGGCGCACGGGCGCGCCGTTGCGGTACGCGACCACGAGCGGACGGTACGCCTCGGCGCTGGTGAGTTGTCCCGTAGCCTGCACGCGTGTAGGCCTGCCTGGGGCCCCAGAGCGTGCCGCTCGGCATGTTGACGTTATGCTGGCTGATGGCGTTGCCGACCTCGCTGATCGTGATGCCGCGGCTGGCCAGGATGGTCGGGTCCAGCTGCGCGCGCACCGCGTACTTCATGCTGCCGTAGACATTCACCTGCGCGACGCCCGAGACCATGGAGATGCGCTGCGCAAGCATGTTCTCGGCGTAATTGTCCACCTCCGAAAACGGCAGCGTCGGCGAGTTGAGCGACAGCATCAGGATGGGCATGTCCGCCGGGTTGACCTTGCGGAACGTCGGCGGGCTCGGCATGCCCGGCGGCAGCATCCGCTGGGCGGTGGCGATGGCGGTCTGCACATCCTGGGCTGCGGCGTCGAGCTCGCGATCCAGGGCGAACTGGATCGTGATGCTGGTCGATCCGAGGGAGCTCGACGACGACATCGAATCGACCCCGGGAATGGTCGAGAACTGGCGCTCCAGCGGGCTCGCGACCGAGGCGGCCATCATCTCGGGGCTGGCGCCGGGAAGGCTGGCATTCACCATGACCGTGGGGAAGTCCACGTTGGGAAGATCGCTCACGGGCAGGGTGCGATATCCGACCACCCCGAAAATGAGGATTGCCAGCATCACCAGCGTGGTCATCACCGGGCGCCGGATGAAGATTTCCGTGATGTTCATCTATCCACTCCGCTTTCCATCAACCCGGTGGGCGGGGCGACTCCGCCCACCCCAAGCTGAAACCGGGAGCCCGAAGGAAATCCACATCCCTGGCAGGACCCCGGGACGACGGTGTCACCTGGTCTCGTCCAGACTGCCCGTGGACCGGCCCAGTTCCACGAGCGCCTTGGCATAGTTCGACCGGGCCTGGACTTCGGCGAACTCGGCTGCCCTCAGGTCGCGCTGCCTTGTGATCACCTCGTAGGGCGTGGATACGCCCTCCAGCATCCTCGTCTGCTCCGCCGTGGCGAGCTCGCGCGTCAGCGCGACCGCCTTCCGCGCCGCCTCGATTTGCGCCTTGTTCTGGATCAAGCCCACGATCGATTTCCGCACCTCGAGCGCGATGCTGTTGCGCGTGCGCTGCAGCGCCGTTTCGGTCTGCCGCTGCTCGAGCTTGGCCCGGTAGTTGTCCGCCTGCGGACTCCGGTTGCGCAGGTTTATCGAAAGGGAGAATCCGGCCGCGTATTCCGGGTAATCGGCCCCGAACACGCGTCGCCACGCCTGGAACATGCTGCCGGGCAGGACGGTGATGGTCCCATCCCCGTTGTCCACGGTGCGGGTTCCATACAAGCCCGAGGTGTTGTACATCGCGAACAGAACCAGGCTGGGCTTGAGAAGGTTCTTTTCGTACCGGATCGCGATATCCTGGACCTGCAGGTTCATCTCGGCCTGCCGGATTTCGGGCCTGTTCCGGATCGCCAGGGCGAGCGCGTCTTCCACGCGGGGGATGTCGCTGTCTTTGGCCTCCGGCAGCGGATCGGTCGTCTCGATCCTGGCTTCGCCGAGAGCGGTGTCGATCTCCTTGCTGATGATGTTCTTCAGGTCGACTTCCCTCATCTGCAGGGTGGTCTGGGCGTTGATCAGGTCGCGTTGCCTGGCGGCAACCTCGGATTGTGCGGTCACGACCTCCATCGAGGAGATCTTGCCGAACTCCTCGCGCATCTTGTTGTCCTCGTACAGTCGTCGTGCGACCTCGAGCGACTGCGCCGCCACCCGGACGTTCTCGCGCGCGGCGGCGATGTCCCAATACGTATTCTGGGCGAGGGCGAGCGTGGTGTTGAGCTGCGACCGGAAGATCTGCTGCTCGATCTCCGACTGCTTCTTCGTAACTTCCATGAAACGTCGGTTGACGGCACCTCCCCCGCTCAGAAGCTGGTGGGTGACCGTTATCGAGAGGGTCGAGACGAAATCCGGGTTGTACAGCAGGAACCGCTGGGTCGAGCTCTGCCGCATGTTGTTGAACGCGACGCTCACGCTCGTGCCGGTCGTGAATGCCTGGGAGAAGCGCGCCTGCAGGGCAGTGCTCGACGTCGTGGTCTCGGGCAAACCCGATACCCGCACCGTATTCAGGGGACTCCTGGTCCGGTCCACGGAAAACCCGAACAGCAGGCTCGGGTCGAAACTCCCGCGCGGGTTTGCGCTGACCTGGCGTGCGCCGCCGGTGATGCCCCCCGCCGACCCGAATCCGCCCAGGCCGCCGGCGCTCCCGACTCCTGCGCCGATCGCTCCGGCAAAGAGGCTGCTGGGAATCGAAACCCCCGGGGCGCCTCGGGGCGCGCCACCTCCCCGGGCGCGCAGCGAGTCCGTCTGGGAGTAAAAGGTGTTGTTGCGCGCGATCAGGACATCGAGGTTGTTTTCGCGCACGACCGTTTTCAGCTGCTCGAGCGACAGCACCAGGGTGCCGTTGATGACCGCTTTCTGGAGCCTGGAAGAGTTCGTCAGCTCGACCGCCGGAATCACCCGTTTCACATACGGCTTCTGAATGCGCGGGAACCACTCCGGGTTTTTGCCGTAGTCCGGAATCGCAGGGGCCTCCTGCGCCGCGGCCGCGGCGGCACCAAGGAGAAAGGCGCCGCACACGAGCAGTCGGGCCCGCCGGCTTATCCTGTTGGAACTTTCAGGCCAGCGCATTACTGGACCCCCTTGCTTCCGCCGCGAAGACTGAACGGGGTCACCGGCAGGCTGGAGATTTTACCCGTGAGGGCATCGTTGTACTCGATGCGGTTCCGGTCAAGCGTGCTGCCGCGTGCGCGGTCAAGCTCGACGAGCGCCTTGGCATACGCCGCGACGGCGCTCACCTCGGCCTGCTGCGCCGTCGTGTGGTCGCGTTCGCGGAGGATGACTTGGTACGAGGTGGAGACGCCGGCCAGGAGCCTCTCTTTTTCCCCCTCCCAGATTTCACGGGCCAACCGAGTCGCCTGGCGGGCGGCTTCGACCTGAGCCTTCCCTTGGATCAGCCCGATCATCGCCTTCCGGACTTCGAGGGAAACCGTGTTCTTCGAGCGTTGCTGGGTCATCCGCAGCTGGTTCATCTCGAGCTGCGCGCGCAGGCTGTCGGCCTGCGCGGTGCGGTTTCGGACCGGAACCGTCATGCTGAACCCCCCGGCATACTCGGGGAAATCGGCCTTGAAACTCTGCCCCAGGGCATCGGTCAGCCCTGAACGGATGGTAGCGTCGGCGGTCGGCTCCCCCTGAAGGCCGGAGCCCGCATAAAAGCCGAATGCCGCAAACGATGGTTTCAATGCGCTTTCCGTGAACCGGACGGCGATGTCCTGATTCTGCAGGTTCACCTGGGCCTGCAGCAACTCGGGACGGCTCTCAAGGGCGCCCGCGAGCGTGGTCTGCAGATCGGGAATGTCGGAGTCTTGTGGCACCGGCATCGGATCCTTGATGATCACATGTGCCGCGTCCAGTTCCGGGCCCACCCTCTTGGCCAGCATGTTCTTCAGGGTGGCCTCCTGGAACTGCGCGTTGGTCCGTGCCAGGGTCAGGTCGCGCGTGCGCGCGGCGACCTCGGACTCGGCGGAGGTCACGTCCAGCGGCGACATGGTGCCGATCTCGACCCGCATCTGGTTGTCCTTGTAGAGCTGTTGCGAGACGGAGAGCGACTGTTCCGCCACCCGGATATTTTCCTGCAACGCAGCCAGTTCCCAGTAGGCGTTTTCGACCGCGACGACCGTGTTGATGACCTGCAGACGGAAAACCTGTTCGGAAACCCTGGTGTTGTTGCGCGCCACCCAGATGTAGCGCTCGTTGCTCAAGCGGCCAAACCCGTTGAGCAGAGGCTGGTTGAAACCGAATGCGAAACGGCTGACGGACGCCGGGTTAAAGATCAGGTTTCTCTGCGTCGAGCTCTGCCGCTGACCGTTGAGGGTGAGCGAGTAGCTCGTGCCGAGCCCGAACAGCTGGGCGTATGTGGCGGTAAAAGCCGACGTCTGGCCGATGACGGTGGGGATGCCCGATACCTGGATGGTGTTGAGCGGCGAGGTAACGCGGTCCCAGCTGAAATTCAGATTGAATATGGGGTCGAAGTTACCTGCCGCCCCGACTTGCACCGCGCCTCCGCCACCGGTGATCCCGCCCGCGCTGCCGACACCCGAACCCGCGCCCGACCCGCTGATGCCGGCGCCGATGGCGCCCGAGGTCAGGCCGCCCGGGATGGTGGCCCCGGAGAACCCGCGGGGCGACTGGCCGGCCTGGCTGCGCAGCAGGTCTGTCTGCGAAAAGCTGGGGATGAACCGCTGCACCGCGATGTCGAGGTTGTTTTCCAGCGCGAGTGCCAGCGCGTCGGACAGGGTCAATTCGATTTTCCCGTCCACGATCAGACCCTCGACGCGGGACGAGTTTTCGAGTTCCATGCGCGCCACAGGCTTGTCGCGGTAGGTGTCAAGAATGTTGGTGAACCAGTTCCCATTGCGGCCCGCGGGTGCCTGCTGCGGGTCATTCCGCGGCTCCTGGGAGAAAACCAGCGCGTTCGGAGCGAGCGCACGAATGCAGACGGCGATTGAGAAAACGACGATATGGGGGCGAACCTTCATGCCAGGAAACCTCCTGCTGCTCATGCTTTACAGGTGCTGCGCGACAGGTGTCGGGGTCCCGCAGACTGTACAACGAAGAGGGAAACCGCCGCACAATGCCAGGGCCGATCTACTCCATACAATTCCAGTCTTATACTCTTACGCACGACCGGGGCGGTAGTTTCGGGCTAGCTTGAAGTGGAACCTGCACTGGAGGGATCCATGGCCCTGCTTTTTCACCGCATTTCCGAAGACCTAATCATAGTACACTGTCGCCGGAAAACCGACGGATAAGCGCGGTGATTGCGCAGCCCGGGCGGGCCGCATCATGCTGGATGAGGATTTTCAGGGAATAGACGCATTCCGTCGGCTGACGCATTTTGGGAGGCGCAACTATGCGAGAGCGGCAGGGACGACGATGGGTCCGGGATGTGAGCCGCAGGGATTTCATCCGCACGGCCCGGGGCGCCTTGGCGGCCGCGGCCATACACTCCGGCGCCCTCGCCCCCCTGACGGCGCGCGCGGCCGCTGCGTCCCGGGTGGCGTTCAACACGGCGAACCTGGTGGCGCGGGTGACGAATTACCGTTTTGCACTCAAGAATTGGATGGACCAGCACAAAAAGACCGTGGCGGAAACGGATGCGGCGGCCTGGCGGGCCATCTGCCGCGAGATCGCGGCAGATGGGTATAAGGCCGTCGAAGTCTGGGAGGCACACGCCTCCCCGGACGTTCTGGACCAGCCGAAGGCGATGCAGTGGAAGGCGATCTTGAAGGAGACCGGTTTGCATCCGGTCGCATACGCGGGCACCCTGCGTCGGGAGACCCTCGAAATCTGCCGCTGGCTGGAGATTCCGCACATCGACGGCGGGTTGGGGAATCTGAAACCCGATCAGGCGACCGCGCTGTGTGCCGAGTACAAGATCGGGCTGAACATAGAGAACCACCCGGAGAAGAGCGCCGAGGAGCTTCTCAACAAGATCGGCGGAGGCAACCAGTGGCTGGGTGTCTGCATCGACACGGGCTGGTTCGGCACCCAGGGTGTGTCGGCATCCGAAATGATCAGGAGATGCGGCGCGCTGGTCCGTCACACCCACATCAAAGACGTCAAGGCCGCCGGCCGGCACGAAACATGCCCTCTGGGTGAGGGGGTCGTGGGAGTCGCCGACTGCCTCAAGACGCTGCGTTCTCTGAACTACACAGGCTGGTATTCCTGGGAGGACGAGCCCGAGGACCGCAATCCCTTCGACTCGGCAAAGCGCAACCGGGAGTGGATCGAGCAGCGGTTGGCCTAGCCGCACGCCCAGTTTTCTGGTCCGTTCGGCGTGGGCAGGTATGCTTCCTCAGGAGAAGGCCATGAAATCCAGACTCCGACTGGTCGCCGCACTGTTTCTTGCGCCGCTTGGTTGGGCCGCGCAGTCCGACGTCCCGCGGGTCGCCCCGCACCCGGTCGCCGAGCTGGAAGCCCCTGTCGCGCCCGATGGGTCATGGGCGGCCCTCGACGGGCAGCCGCACGTCTCGTTTGTATCGACGGATGATACCTTCGAGCGGCACCGGGTGCCGGGGGTCACACGGGAGGAGCGGGCGTGGTCGGGGGTGGCCTGGCGCGGCGAAAGGGTGCACGCCCAGGTCCTGGTTTGGTCGAAGACTCCCCTCGGCCAACTGCGGGCAGAACCCGTGGACCTCACGGGGCCCGCGGCGCACATCCCGGCAAGCGCCATGTCGGTGCGATTCGTCCGATACGTCCTGTCGGAGCGGCCGCCCGCGAGCCGGCAGGTGAACTGCGACGTCATCGACCCGAAGAGCGTCTACTCGTTGCCCGATCTTCTCGATCCCGCACCCCGTATCGATCTGCCCGGCTCGACCGCCCAGCCTATCTGGATCACGGTCGAGGTTCCCCGCGCGGCTCCCCCCGGGGCCTACTCCGGCACCGTGCATCTGAAGGCGGAAAACGGGGTGAATCTGCCGTTGCGATTGAGCCTTGCGGTAGAAGGGGGGACTGTACCCGCCCCGGCGGACTGGCACTTCCGCGTGGATTTCTGGCAGAACCCATGGGCCGTCGCGCACCAGCACCGTGTCGCCCCGTGGAGTGAGGCCCACCTCGCCATCCTGCGCCGCCACTTGCGCGCGCTTGCCGACATGGGCCAGACCTACGTTTCGGCTTACATCACCCACTCTCCGTGGAACGATGACACCTACATTCCGGACGGCAGCATGGTCGAGTGGACCCAGGAAGCCGATGGTTCGTTTTCCTTCGACTACCGCATCTTCGACACGTATGTCGAACTGGCGATGTCCTGCGGCATCGACGACGCCATCAGCTGCTTTACCCTGCTCCCCTGGGGGGGCCGCGTCCGCTACCTGGACAAGGCTTCCGGCGAGCACCGCTGGGAATCGTGGGCCACGGACTCGCCCCGGTACGAACGGTTCTGGCGGGCGTTTCTGCGCGACCTGCGCAAGCACCTGGTCGACCGCAACTGGTTCGGCAAGACCTACCTGGAAGTCAACGAAAGGTCCCTCGAGGATACGCTCCGGGCTGTGCGGATCGCCCGGGCCGATTCCCCCGAGTGGAAACTGACCTATGCCGGCGGTTATCAC
The DNA here is from genome assembly GCA_963773605.1 of uncultured Acidobacteriota bacterium. Classification (GTDB taxonomy): domain Bacteria; phylum Acidobacteriota; class UBA6911; order UBA6911; family UBA6911; genus CAVZBT01. Next base: position 211,435 of record CAVZBT010000005.1, on the reverse strand, counting down.
CGCGAGCTGGACGCCGTCATCGACGACCTCTGCACCCTTATCGAAACCGAGACGCCGCGTCCCGAGATCGCGGCGCGCCGCGCCAGGCGTCAGACCAGCACCTTCTATGTCTGCTGCGCCCCGGCGTTTCCGAACAACTTCCCGTTTTCCCCGCCGGCCGAGAACGTGTGGATGGGCTGGCACGCGGCGGCCCTGGGGCTGGACGGTTTCCTGCGCTGGGCATGGGACAGCTGGCCGGCCGACCCGATGCGCGACGCGCGCCACTTCCGGTTCCCGGCCGGGGACACATTTCTCGTCTACCCCGGCCCTCTGTCCTCGATCCGGATGGAGCGGTTGCGCGAGGGGTTCGTCGATTTCGAGAAACTCCGCATCGTGCGCGGCCAACTCGCCTCCCGCCCCGATGCTGCGGCGCGGGACGCCGCCGGGAGACTCGACCGGGCGCTGATCCCGTTTACCTGGGAGCAGGTGCGGGGCACGAGCGGCAGCACGGTTGCCCGTGATGTGCGCGAGGCGCGCGAGGCGCTGGCCGCCGCGGCGCAGGTCGGTTTCCGGCAGTGAATGCGCCGGCGGCCGGGGCGCGCAGTCGCTCGAGTATCGGGCAACTGGGTAAGAATGAAATGGAAGACTGCGGCAATGCGGGCCCGCTGGGCGTTTTCGACTCGGGGGTAGGCGGCCTTTCGGTGTTGCACGCCATCCGGGCCTTGCTGCCCCGCGAGGATCTCCTTTACGTCGCGGACTCGGCGCACATCCCCTACGGAAACAAGCCCAGGGAGTTTATCGAAAACCGGGCGCTCCTGTTGGCCCGGTTCCTGTGCGGCGAGGGGGCCAAGGTGATCGTGGTCGCCTGCAATACGGCGACGGCAGCGGCGGCGGAGGTGCTCCGGCGCCGGCTGCGAATGCCGGTCGTGGCCATGGAGCCGGCGGTGAAGCCCGCGGCGGCGGCGACCCGGTCCGGCATCGTCGGGGTGCTTGCGACCGTCGGGACCGTGGCGAGCGCGCGTTTTGCGGCGCTGCTGGAGCGCTTCGGACGGGACGTCAAGGTCATCGTTCAGGCGTGCCCCGGTCTGGTCGAGCAAATCGAGTCCGGCATCCTCGAGGGCCCCGAGACCCGGGGCCTGGTCGAGCGGTACACGGCGCCCCTGCTGGCGGGCGGCGCCGACGTCATCGTGCTTGGCTGCACGCACTACCCTTTTATCCGGCCTCTGATCTCCGCCGTGGTGGGCACGGACGTCGCCCTTATCGATACAGGTGACGCGGTCGCACAGCAGCTGCGCCGCATCCTCGACGAGCACAACCTGCGTAACCCGGGTGCGCGGCCGGGCCGCGAGCGCTTCTGGACCAGCGGGGATGCCGCGACGGTCACCCCCGTCGTCCGCCGCCTCTGGGGCCCTTCCGCCGTCGTGGAGGCGCTGGGACCAGATTCACGGTGACCCCGTTTCAATCAGGGCCTCCGCGTATTCGCCGATGCGGCGGCCATTGATCGTGATATCGGCCGTGATCACGCGACGGCCGGCCCCCGTGCTGCGCAGTTCGAAAGGAACCGCCACCGCCGATTTGGCCGGTATGATCACGGTTCGTTCAGCCGCGTCGCAGGCTACGCCCTCGGGGAGCTTGAGCTGAATCCGCACTTGAGCCTGCCTGAACAGGTGGTTCCGCACCCGCAGCTCTACGCCGATGGCCCGCCCTGGTTCTGAGATTGCCCGATAGGGGTAGAAGTGGCACCAGCGGTAATCGACGCCGAAATTCGGATCGGGCTGGTCGACAAGCGAGGTCAGGGCATCCCTGAGCTTTTGGGCCCAGCCGAGAAAGTCCTGGAGGTCTTCGCGGGTAGGCGAGTACTCCTCGGTGTGGGCAGGGCAGACGAGATCGGGCATTCTATCGAGCATCGTTCGGGCGCACCGAATGAAGCCGCCGTCCAGGAAGTACTCGTTCTGCGGCACCAACGGCCCGTTGCGAACCTTCTCGGGGTACTTCTTGTTCCAGGTGTTGTCGCCGGTGAACAGCACCTTCTTGCCGTCGATGGTTGCCTGGAGCCCCTGGTGGAATTCGGTCTGGCCCGGGAGGTGAAGGAATTCCAGCGTGTACTCCTGCCACCGCACCTTCTCTCCGTCGTGCAGCACGCGGTCGGCCACGATGGGGAAGGGGACCAGGCAGGGCAGCCGGTAACGCGAGGGGTGCTCGAGGACATCGCGCATGTTTTCGAACACCCATACCCGCGTGTCTTCCGCCAGCAGTTCGTGCGTGCGGATGATGTGGTCGTCGTGATAGTGGCTGAACGAGACCGCGTCGATCTTCTTCACGCCAAAACGGCTCTTGAGCTCCTCTATCCGGGGGCGGTCGACATAGCCGTAGTCGTAGAGAAAGGCGCCGCCGCTGTCGGACAGGATCGCGTAACAGTTCGCGCCGACGAAGACGAGGTGGGGCAGGATCTGCCGCACTTCCTGATGCACCCGGTGCAGTTCGTTCGGCACGAGCATCTCCCGCAGAACGGCGTAGGCGCGCCGGTTGGCCGCCATCGCCGCCGCGGGGTCCGCAACCGGGTCGCCCTGCGCCGGCAGAAGCCAGTCCGGATCTTCCTGCTCGAGGAGTGCGAACGCCCGCTCGGACGCGTCGATGCCCTGGGTGAACCCGTAATAATCCCAGTGCAAGTCAAACCAGTTGGGGACCTTTCCGGCCCCCGAAATCAAATTTCCCGTGAACGCCGTTTTCCGACCGTCGATCCGGGTGACGAATGAAACGGCGTGGTCGGTGGGCCCCGCCGTCTCGAGAACCTTCAATTCATAACCCAGCCAGGAAATCACGTCGCCCGGATTCAGCTCGCGGTCGACCCGGACGCTCTTCCGGAGCGTGTTCCAGTGGGAGCGGCAGTTGTAGTTGATGTAGAGTTTCAGCTCATCCCAGAATTGTTCGACCCGTTCGAAGTACCCTGCCTCCTGCGCCGGGACCCCCACCTTGAATGGGTAGTCCTGCAGATCGCACAACCCCTGGGCCTGATCGCGGTGGTGATGTGTCAGGAGAACCTGGTCGACCTCGTCGATCCCCAGGGTCGAGAGTTGCTTCAGGACATCCCCGGAGCCGAAGCCGACCAGCAGCGCGCGCCGCCCCTCCCGGATCACGTAGACGTTGCAGGTGTCCTCGTAGACCGCGAGGTGATCGCTGAGCTTCTTCATCGTCCCGGAGGGGCGGAAGTCGCGGTCGTGTTTCCGCGCGGGATCCGCCGGGAAGGGCGGAAGCGGCCTCGGGGCAAGATCGCGGCGCGACTGCGAGAGTGCGAGCAGCGAAAGGCTCAATACGCAAATGGCCGGGATAATTCTTCGGTGCATGAGGTTTGCCTCGCGTATGGGACCGGCGTTTCGGCGTGCCCGCATTCTAGCTGACTTCCCGGGTCATTGCGGGAGAATTGCGTTGGCAATGGGTCCTTGGACTTCTAGGGGAGCACTCGATCCAGGGAGATGGGCATGCGAGTGGCTCGGCCGCGCCCAGACGAGGAACAACCTCGTCCAGCCAAAACACCTGGGCGCAGATATAGTTATCCAATAGGCCGATTTCGTGCACTGCCGTCTGGATTCGCTGGATCGCCACGCAGCTGCGCAAGGTCGGCGCCTAGGCGCCGACCCCAAAGGGGTGTCCAGCCGCCGCACTCCAAATTATGGAGTGCGGTGCCTCGGCACCGCTGTCTGGGTTTCGCTGGATCGCCACGCAGCTGCGCAAGGTCGGCGCCTAGGCGCCGACCCCAAAGGGGTGTCCAGCCGCCGCACTCCAAATTATGGAGTGCGGCGCCTCGGCACTGCCGTCTGGATTTCGCTGGATCGCCACGCAGCTGCGCAAGGTCGGCGCCTAGGCGCCGACCCCAAAGGGGCGTCGAGCCGCCGCACTCCAAATTATGGAGTGCGGCGCCTCGGCACCGCTGTCTGGGTTTCGCTGGATCGCCACGCAGCTGCGCAAGGTCGGCGCCTAGGCGCCGACCCCAAAGGGGCGTCGAGCCGCCGCACTCCAAATTATGGAGTGCGGTGCCTCGGCACCGCTGTCTGGGTTTCGCTGGATCGCCACGCAGCTGCGCAAGGTCGGCGCCTAGGCGCCGACCCCAAAGGGGTGTCCAGCCGCCGCACTCCAAATTATGGAGTGCGGTGCCTCGGCACTGCCGTCTGGATTTCGCTGGATCGTTGTTGGGGCCGCGTCGGGCGGCGGCGGCGCACGTCAGTCAGGTCAGCGCTTCTGCAGACGCCGGCGGGCGAGCACGGCGGCGCCGAGCGCTCCGGCGTTGTCCCCGAGAATCCCCGGGACGATCCGGATGCGTTCGCGGCCGTCCTGCCTGAGGAAGTATTTCCACGCGGTGGTCCGGATTGGCCCCACAAACCGCTCCTGCAGCCGTTCGGCGATACCGCCGCCGATGACGACGGCCTCGGGATCGAGCGTGTTCACGAGGTTGGCGACCAGGAGTCCCAGGTAGAACTGCGCGCGTCGCATTGCCTGGCCGACGACGCGATCCCTCTTCTTCAGGGCGCGCACGATGATGCTGCTGGTCATGCGCGTCCGCCCGCGTTCCTTCAGGAGCCGCGGCACGACGCTCTTGGCCCCCGCCCGGATGGCGCGGCGGACGTCCCGCTCCAGGGCGGTCCTGCTGGCCAGCGCCTCGACGCACCCCCGTTTCCCGCAGCCGCAGCGCGGCCCGTCCTTTTCCACGATGATGTGGCCGATTTCCCCGGCCGCGCCGCGGAACCCGCCGAACAGCTGACCCCGCAGGATCAGTCCGCCCCCGATCCCGGTCCCGACGAAGACGCCCACCATGTCGCTGGTGCCCTTGCCGGCTCCGAGCACGTGTTCCCCGATGGCGCCGGCATTGACGTCGTTCTCGACGAAAACCGGCACCTTCAGGGTGGACTCGAGCTTCGCGCCGAGAGCCACGTTTTCCCAGCCGAGGTTCGGGGCCTTGTACACGACCCCGCTGGACGGGTCGACTGCGCCCGGCGCTCCGACGCTGACCGCGCCCACGCGGGACCATTGGACTTCCGCGACGGTCACCGCTTTGCGCACGCTTGCGGCGATGTCCCGGATCAGGCCCGCGGCGGGATTTTTCGCTTTTGTCGGGATCTTCTCGATCGCCAGGATCCGGTTGCTGCGATCCAGGACCAGCGCCCGGAGGCTGGTCCCGCCCAGATCGACGCCCACGATGACGTCCCTCTTAACAGCCACGCGCTTTCTCCCGTTCAGGAATGGGATGCTGTGTCGGGAATTCTACCGGGTTTTCGACAACGGGCGTAGGGCGACTTCCTTGAAATAAACGATGTCTTTGGCGCTGTGGTTCTGCAGGCCGAAGAAACCTTCCACGGGCCTCAATCCGCGTTGCGGTTCGAAGTCGAATTTCCTCGGGGGCACCGGTTGCCCTTCCGTGTAGTCCGTCACCTTCACACCGTTGACGGAAACCACCGTGCGGGGCCCGTCGAGGGTGATCTCCATGGTGTTCCACTGTGGGCCGGGCTTGCCGGGTTTGGCAAGAGGCTTGGTCAGCGAGTACAGCGTGCCGGTGACGTGGTATTCGTCCTCGTTCGAGGTCTCCGGCTCGTTGTCGATCTGCACCTCGTACCCATAGTTAACGGGCATCCACTCTTCGCGCGGTTCGATCGGGATGCGGATGAAGACACCCGAATTGCAGTTCCGGTCTCGCATTTGGTAGACCACCTTCACCACGCAGTTGCCGATCTTGCCTCCCGTCCAGTAGAGCAGGCCCATGCCGCCCGCGGTCTTGATAAGGCCGTTCTCGACCGACATCGCCCCCGGGCCGACATGTTTCCAGCCTGTCAGGTCCTTCCCGTCAAAAAGCTGCTTCCAATCCCCGGCCCCGGGCTGGGCGAAGACACACGCCGTCGCCAGCAGGGTCATACAGAATAAGGAACCCTTGCGCATTTCCCCCTCCATGCCATCTGAGATAAGGAACCCCCTCTTGAGTTTCTGCGCGGCACCGGCCGGTTGTAAACCAGAAAATGAGACGGGCATGCCCACCCGGCAACTGCGGCCTTCGAAGTGCAATTTCTCGCGCCGTTGAGGTGAGCTCATAGTCCACCTCCAAGTACGAACCGCTTAGGAGCCGCATGCCCCTTTCCTGCGCAGTTCTATGACGACCGCCTCCGGCGGGCAGTTGAAGCGCACCGGGAGCAGCGAGGCCCCGACGCCCGACGTCGTGTACCCCTTGAGCCTGCCGTATTCCCAGTTCCCGCGCGCGTACCGCCGCGGGCAGCGTGCGTGGACGATGATCGGGGTGCCGCCCGGGGTGCAGATCTGCCCGCCGTGGGTGTGCCCTGTCAGGTAGAGGCGGTAGCCGCGGGCCTCGGCCTCCCGGTACAGTTCCGGTGTGTGGACGACGATCATCTTGAAGGCGGCGTCGGGGGGCACCCCGGCCGACGCGCCGGGAAGGTCGTCGCACCGGTAGAAATGGGGGTCGTCGAGCCCGGCTACCCAGATACTGTCGTTTCCTCGCCGCAGTTCCAGCGCCTCGTTGAGCAGCATCCGGACACCGAGTTGTTCGAGCCCGGCCCCGATGTCGGCAAAATCGTGGTTCCCGAGAACCCCGATCATCCCGTCGCGCGCTTTGACGGCGCGAACAATCTTCTCCATGCCGCTGAGGACCTTGTCGCATGAGCCGAAGACCTCGAACCGGTAGTCGCCGCCGAAAACGCAGAGGTCGACCTCCAGGTCCCGCACGAGCCGCGCGGCCGTCTCGGGAATTTCGGGGAGGCCGTCGGCGTGGATGTCGGAAAGGAACAGGATCCGGTAACCGGAAAACGCCGCAGGCAGGTCGCAAAAGGCCATTTCCATGGTGCGGAGCCGGAGGTCCAGGGCATTGCGGTAGCCCCGCCCGAGGGTGCCGGTCAGAAACAAAAGCAGCTTGAGTATGGGTCCGAGCGGCTCAAAATCCTCGAGGTAAAACCGGATCCGGCCGTAGGTCATCATCGCCTGGAGCGATCGATGCTCAATCGTTTTGCGTTTGAGTCGGTAGTCGATCATCGTCTCGTTTCAAAAATGCGGGGTCAGGTCTGGAGAATTGACTCTTGCCCTGAAAAATCAATTTTCGAGACCTGACCCCGGACTTAGTCGACGATAATGGTACAGGTGAGCGACACGACTGTGGGAAAGAAAACCGGGACGCCGGTAGCGCCGGAACCGGCGGGCAGTTCGTCCGACAGGGAAGAGGCGGCGCGGGATCGCCGTCTGCGGACGACGGTTCTGTTCGGGCTGGCCGGGCTTGCGGCATCGATGGCGATAGGCTTTCGCATTCTCGAGCTCGAGGTCCCGCCCGGTTCGGGGGCGTTTGCGGCGTTCTCCGGTTGGCTGTCGGCTGGGATCGCCCTCGGGTTTGCCGGCCGCGTCGCGCGCCGGATGGTGTTCTTCAGCCCTCGTTTGACTCGCCACGAAAGCGCGTCTTTCGAGGCCATTTTCCAGGGGGCCATCCTTCTCCATCCGCAATTGCCGTACCCCTCGGTCGAGGCCGAATTCCTGCGCCGCGAGACGGGGGAGCCCGCGGAAGTCGGATGGTTCCGCATTCGGACGATCTCCGCCTCGGCCATTCCGCTCACCCTGGGGACGATGATCACCGCGGCCGCGTGCCTGTGGGCACCTGCGCTCGCGCTCTCCCTGGCTGCTGCGGCGGTCGTCGTCTGGTCGGGGACAGGGAAGAAGGGAACCGGCGTGAGCCGCGCGAGGTTTACGACCGCCGTCGTTCTCGGGATCGGCGCCGCTGCGGTGGAGGGACTGGCGTTCGTTGCCGCCTCCAGGGCTCTGCAGCCCGCCCTGCCGGTCTGGTCGGGCATGCTCCTTTACCTGGTGACTCTCGCCGGATTCGAGTTGTCGCCCGTGCCGCTTGCCCTCGGCGTGCTGGAGGCGGCGTACCTGGGGCTGTTGCTGATTGGCGGACTCCCGCTGCCCGGGCTCCTGGTCCCTGTTGCGTATCGATTCTGGCGTGGCGTCCCAATTGTCTTGCTCACGCTTTTCTACTTGCCGCGCTACAAGCTATCGCTGCTGGACCTGTTTGATCCCGGCCTCGCGCTGGCCCTGGCGCGCACCCGCCGGCCGGCGGGGGGATGGGAGGAAGAGGTGGAACCGGGCGCACCGACCCTGTCGGTCGTGATCCCCGCGTACAACGAAGAGAGGCGGCTGCCGCACTACCTGCCGGACGTGGTCGCGTTCGGAGAAGCGCTGTCCGGGGGGACGGAGGTGCTCGTCGTCGACGACGGCAGCACGGACGGCACCGTCCCCTATGTGGAGTCCGTGGCGGCGTGCCACCCGGGAGTCCGGCTGCTCCGGCAGCCCGCGAACCAGGGAAAAGGCGCCGCGGTCTGCCGGGGCATGATGGAGGCGAGGGGGCGCTACGTCCTTTTCGCAGACGCCGACGGAGCCACGCCGATCCGGGAAGCCTCGAAGCTCATCTCGGTCGCGCGCGCCGGCATCGAAGTCGTCATCGCGTCCCGCAAGGCCGGAGGGCGCGTGGACCGATCGTACCTGCGCGGGCTCATGGGCGCGGTGTTCTACCGGCTCACCAATCTGCTGGCGGTGCCGGGGGTCACGGACACGCAGTGCGGGTTCAAGCTCTTTCGCCGGCTCGCCGCGCGAAGGCTCTTTCCGCTGGTGCGGGAGCAGGGCTGGGCCTTCGACGTCGAGGTCCTGTTCCTGGCGCAAAAATACGGATTGGCCATCGCGGAAGTGCCGGTGGACTGGACGGCGGTCGAGGGCTCGAAAGTGCATCCGGTCAGAGACGCCGTCAACATGGTTATCGCGATCCTGCGCATCCGCAGGCGCGACGCAGGTCTCTCCCGCAGCATGCGCCGGGCATAGTTCGTTTGGGGCGAGACACGGGGCCTCGGCAGGGAGGGAACGCGGGCACTCGTCCGCGTTCCCGAAGGGCTGGCCGCCGACTGATCAGGGGTAGAAAATCCACGCCGTGGGCGGGGTCGGCCCGCCGCGGCCCACCCGCCCGGTGAGCTGCGATCAGAAAAAGAACAGGACCTTGGGGACGACCCCGGCCGCTCCCCGGGTCACGTCCTTGCTGCCCACCCGGTAGTCGGTACGCATTTCCCACACCGCCCGGGTAATGTTCGCCGGATCTCCCTTGACGTGGTAGGCGGAAATTGCCAGCCGGGGCCGCCACCGGCTGATGGCGGCGCGCGCACCCTTCAGCGCCTGGAGTTCCGCCCCCTCGATATCCATCTTGATGAAGTCTATCTTCGGCAACCCGAGCTCGCGGGCCAGCCGGTCGATGTCGATCACCTCGATGGTTTCCTTGCCGCCCCCCTTGGCGCCATCGAGCAGCGTGTGAGAGTCGTTGCTGTTGCCGGAGAGGTTCAATGGCAGGCTTCCGGTACGGCTCCAGACTCCCTTCGCGACCAGTTTCACGGTGCCGGCCCGCAGCTCCTTTTGAAAGTTTCTTCTAAAGGACGCGACGTTGGCCGCTTCGGGTTCGACCGCCACGACCAGGCGTGCCCCGGCGCCGAGGGCCACCCGGGTGAAAAACCCGATATGGGCGCCGCAATCAAGAACGACGTCGCCTGCCTGCACGTGCGCATCCGGATGGGCATAGACCTTCTGGTCCAGCTGTTCCCACTGCAGGTGCGGCATCACGTCGCGGCCCGGCACGGGGATCCAGAACCGGCCAAGGCTCGTCTCCCACAGCTCGAGGTTGGCGCGGGCGTCGGTTTCGACGATCCGCACCGGGATGCGGCTGAGATCGGGCCGGGGCGCCGCAGGCCCGGGGGCCTGCCCCAGTCCGGGGATACATGCCACCGTTATGGCCCATACCGTCGCCGTGAGTTCTCTAATTGTCCTCGTGTTCATAGGGCAGTGGAAAGATGAATCGCGCAGACACCGAGCCCTTGCGGGCTCCCCGGGGATTGGTGGTTCCTTGCGGCCGTTGGAAGAGTACCTTTCCACGAGGGCAATGAGCGCGGATCTCCCCCATATGCTAGCCGCAATGCCGATCGTCTTCAACGGTTCCCACCACGGCACCGCTGCATTGAACAGGATCCCGAGCGTGGCAATCCCCCCTGCTTCGTGCGTTACAACTTGTGTTGCGGAACCTCGCCGTTGGACTTCGGCACCCCCGTCGCCGCCATGCTGGCCGCATCCACGCAGGTCGCCCCCCGCAGCCAGGGCCCGGCCCTTGGTCGGACCCGTGCCGGGGTCGCTCTCCCGCCGGAAGTAAAAGAAACCCGCTTTCTGCTCGGCGACGCCGGTCAGCGGGGTCCCGACCTCCGCCGGAACCTACTTTCGCACTAGGAACAGGGCCGCGGCCATGCCGAATCCGATCGCGATGACCGCGCGCCGCACGAAGGTACGGCCCAGCCGGCGGGCGAGTCCGGCCCCGCCATAGCCCCCAGCGATGGCGCCCAGGGCCATGATCGCCCCATCGATCCACAGCACGGCGCCCGAGACGGCAAAATACACCGCGGCGATCCCGTTGATGCAGGTGGCGAAGAAATTCTTCATCCCGTTCATCTGGTGAATGTCCCGGCACCCGAGCAAGCCGAGGGCCGCCAGCATGAGGATCCCCATCCCGGCTCCGAAATAGCCGCCGTACACCCCGACGAAGAACTGGAAAATAATCGCCCCGACCCACCACCGGCGGGTCGGGCCCGCGGACGACAGCCGGAGAAAGCGCTTGGAAACCTGATCCTGGACGGCGACGAGGATTGTCGCTGCGAGGATCAGGTATGGCACGATGACCCTGAAGGCATCCGGGGGTGTTTTCAGCAGCAGGACGGCGCCCAGCGCGCCGCCCAACACCGAGGGCGCCGTAAAAGCCAGGACCCACGTACGGCTCCCGGCCAGTTCGCGGCGATAACCGAGCATGCTGGCGAAAGAGCCGGGCCAGAGGGCGATGGAGTTGGTCGCGTTGGCCATGACGGCGTCGCGCCCGAGCCAGACGAGTGCGGGAAAGGAAATCAGGGTTCCGCCGCCCGCCACCGAATTGATCATGCCGGCCGCGAACGCCGCCCCGAAAATCACCGCTGCATGCCATGGATTCATCAGTCCCGATCCCCCCGGCAGAGATTAAAGACGACGGCAGCGCGACGCAACCCGAAACTGCGCCGAAAGGCAAGGAATAACGCGCTTTCCAAGCAGAGACATGTGTGCAGGGCGTACGGAGACCAACGTTGAGCGCGGTGCCGGTGCCAACGTATTTCCTTTGGCGCACCGGGGCGATTCCCGTAAGCTAGGCGGACTGCAGCTTGTGTTCACGGCGCGCCGAGGAAAAAGCCACGGTTTCGGGAGAAACATGGTCGTTGCGTTTCACTGCACATGGTTCCGGAACGGCGAGGTCGTCTGATGCCCCCAGCGGAGAGCTACGCCCGCCTTCGACGCACGGGAGCCCAGTTCCTGCGCTTCTCGATGGTGGGGGCGAGCAACACGCTCGTCGACGTCGCCGCGACAAACGCGCTTGTCCTGCTGGTCCGCCCGCAGAGCGGGGTCACCCTGATGCTCATCTCGGTGGCCGCCTGCGCCCTGGCGACGCTCAACAGCTACGCCTTGAACCGTCGCTGGACGTTTCGCCACCCTACGGGCGAAGTGCCCGATCGCGCGGTCGCCAAGTTCTTTGCCGTCGCGCTCCTGTCGATGGCGGTCAACACCTCCACGTTCCTGTTTTTCATGAAGTACCTCCCTGACCTGCTGGCCTTGAACGCGCTGGCCACAATCAACGTTTCGAAGCTCGCCGGGGTGGCCGCCGCGTTTAGCGTCTCGTTTCTCGGATACCGGTTCGGCGTGTTTGAGACTGAGGCGGTCCGGCGCTTTCGCATGTCTTTCCGGTTCCCTCTCCCTTCGGCTGGGGCGCTCTCCACGCAGTTGATTGTGCTGCTGCTGGCGGCGGGCGCGGTTCGGGCGGGTTACCTTCTGCTGACGCACGCGGTCTATGGCGATGCGGCCAGCTACGGGTGGGCGTCGGGCGCGCTGTCGAAGGGCGATTTCGCCAACGCCGACGCCTTCTGGACCAGCCTGTTCTCCTGGTGGGAAGCCCTGCTCCGGAAAGGGGACGCGACCCCGGTGACTGCAGCCGTTCTCGCGTCGTTCATTCCGGGCGTGCTCATCGTGGTCCCGGCGGTAGCGATGGCCCGCTCACTGTACGGCTCATCGGTGGCCTGGCTTGCCGGCGCGCTTTGCGTCGCCCACCCGCGCTTTGTCGAGTATTCCTGCAACGGCTATCCGGAGACGTTCTACACGCTTGCCTTCTCGGTGGCGATCGCGTTCCTGACCCGGGTCGTTCAGGGCGGCGGGTGGGTCGCGGCGGCGTGCTCCGGAATTGCCTTCGGCGCCTTTACCTGCGTCCGCAACGAAGGGGTGCTGGTGTTCGGCCTGGCCATGGTCCTTGTGGCGACCGCCGGGCTGCGCCGAAGTCGCCGACCGCCGGTGACGTCCCCCGGCCCCCGCCCAAGCACCGGCGTGACCGCAGCCATCGCGGCGGCGACCGCCGGTTATGCGGCTGTGATTGGCGGGTACGTGTTCCTGTCGATGGCGACGGTAGGCACGCCGGGCCTCTTTCAGAAGAATCCGAACCTCGCGAAACAGTTTTCCGAGCAGCTCGACATGCGGGAAGCGGCCCGTGAGACGTACGGGGCACAGGGTGTGCTGTACGGACCACCCCGCCCGGCACCCCTCATCGGCGAAAAAATCGTGCTGCTGGGAAGCCGCTTGCCGCGCAATCTCATCTATAGCCTCGAGAGGCTACCGGGTATTCTCATCTCGCCGATACCCTTGTTTGCTTTGATGCTCCCGTTTTTTGCGGGGCGCCCGGGGACCAGGGAAGGCCCGCTTCTCCTGATGCTGACCTTCCCGCTTGTATTCAATCCGCTCGTGCAGGTCGAACCGAGGCTCCTTTACCCGATGCTGGTTCCATGGCAGATTTTCGGCGCCGCCGGACTGGCCGCCTTCGCGAGCTATGTGCAAACCGGCTACAACGTGCGCAGGGTGATGGCGCTGACAGGGGGCGGGGTGGTCCTGCTTACGGCATGCCTTGCCGCGTGGCGGGCCTACGACGTGAGGCACAATTACGACTTCCACGAGCCGCTGGCGCAATGGATGAGGGAGCACATTCCTGTCGACGAGACGGTAGTCGGGTGCGGGTACGGTTACGTGTCCACGACCGGGTTCCTGGCTGATCATCGGACGGTCCCACGGATCTGGACCGAAGATCCGCGGGAACTCTCGGCGTTCGCCTCCGGGAGATGCGCCCGCTGGATCATAATCTATGAGCGCTTTGTGCGGTACGCCAACGCCGAACTGCAGCCGGTATTCGATTACGGCATACCGGGCTTTGCCCCGGTCTACCAGGTCGTGGATCATCGCGGTTACCGCACCCGGGTTTTTCGCAGGGAAGTCGCGTTTTGAAAAGGTCGGGTCTCACCCGAGAGGATATTGTCATGGCCAGTCTGCTGACCCCTTTGTCGTTCGCCGGACTCCGGTTGCGCAACCGGATCGTGATGCCTCCCATGTGGTCCGGCCAGGCCACACCCGAAGGTTTCGTCACCGACGTCATCATCGACTATCACCGGAGGCGGGCAGCGGGCGGGTGCGCGCTGGTGATCGTGGAGCACACGTTTGTGCACCCGTCGGGCAGGCACACGCCGACCCAGCTCAGTATTTGCTCCGACGACCACGTCGAGGGGCTGGCCCGGCTCGCTGCGGCGGTGCGGGACGAAGGCGCCGCCGTCGCGCTGCAGATCACGCATGCAGGGTCGCGCGGGCGTTCGGCTATCCTCGGGCACAAGCCCGTCGCCCCCTCGGCGGTACGCCACCCGAACGAGCCCAACGGCGACTTGCCGGACGAGTTGGGCGCAGGGCAAATCGGGGACATCGTGCGGGCCTTCGGCGACGCGGCCGTCCGGGCGCGTGCGGCCGGGTTCGACGCCGTCGAGATCCACGCGGCCCATGGCTTCCTGCTTTCCGAGTTTCTCTCCCCCCTCACGAACCGGAGAACGGATGAGTACGGCGGCGGGCTCGACAACCGCAGCAGGCTGCACCTCGAGGTGCTGTCGGGAATCCGCCACCGGCTCGGCCCCGCCATGGCGGTCTTCGTCCGGCTCGGCGCCGATGACGAAATGTCCGGAGGCCTGGAGGTGAGCGAGTCGTCCCGAGTCGCGCAGTGGCTCGAGGGGCGGGGCGCAGACATGATCGACGTCTCCGGCGGTCTGCAAGGCTCGCGCGGCGGCGGCTCCGAAACGGGCTATTTTGTTCCGTACGCGGCCGCCATAAAGGCGGGGGTGCATGTCCCGGTCATGGTGACGGGCGGGATCCGGGAGGCTGCGCTGGCGGACTGCATCGTGCGGCAGGGACAGGCGGACCTGGTCGGGGTAGGCCGCGCCATGCTCGAAGACCCGGAGTGGGCCGCCAAGGCCGCCGCGAGCCTGAGTGGGCCCGACCCCGCCCGCAAGGACCAATAATAGAGGGGGCGCCATCAATTCAAGGGCTGTACAAGATACCGCGGGCCGCGGCGGGCCACCGCGTCCCGCAAAGATCGGGGGTGCCATGAGCAGGCACATATCAAGGCGGCGGTTTCTGGCGTCGTCGGCGGTATCCGCGATGCTGCCGCAATGGCTCTCGGTCGGGGTCGGCAGCTATCGCATCGATCTGCACCCCAGCAGCGCGGGCGACAACTACATCGACGTCGATTCCCTTCCGTTTCAGATTCCCCTCGGATCGCTGATTCCGCGGAGGGTGGAAAACCTGCTGGCGGCGGCGAAAAACCTCGGCGTAACTCACATCACCAACGGCTGCTACCGGCTGCATCCGGTGGAGTGGAACATCGGGGAGTCGGCGGCGCTGCTGGCCGTGGAGAGCCTCCGGCGGCGAACCGCGCCGAGGCGCATCCGCAACGACAAGAAGCTGCTCGCGGATTTCCAAACCCGCATCCAGGGCGAGGGAGTCCAGATCGCCTGGCCCCCCCGCCGCGAGCCGTAGTGGTTATGCTGATTCCGGGCTTCTTTCCCGGTCTTTCAACCAGATGCATCCGAACGGTGCCAGGTAATCGAACATGAACTTCACTCCAATCGACTGGATCATTCTGGCCGTGTATCTCGGCGTCGTCTTCTACGTGGGGATCCTCGGCAAACGGTACGTCAAGGACTCGGCAGACTTCCTGATCGCCGGACGCAGCATGGGTTTGTACGCGGGCATGATCTCGCTCGTCGCGACCGAGATCGGGATCATCACTTACATGTATTACGCGGAGATGGGGGTCGTGTTCGGGTTCGCCGCCTTCCTGTCCGGCGTCATCACGGCGGCGGTCTACGTGCTGGTCGGGCGGACGGGGTTCGTCATCCGCCGCTACCGCGAACTCGAACTGGTCACGATTTCGCACTTCTTCGAGACGAAGTATGGACGGGACGTCCGGGTCCTGGCCGGCGTTCTCATGGCCGTCGGAGGAGCGCTCAATTTCGGTGTCTTCCCGATCATCGAAGCGACATTCCTCAATATCGTCACCGGGGTGCCGCAGCAGTACATCGTGTGGACGATGGTGTTCCTGATGGCTATTGTGCTCCTGTACACGGTCCTGGGCGGCATGGTCTCGGTGATTGTCACCAACTACGTCCAATACATCGTCCTCGCGGTGAGCATGCTCGTCATTACGTTCTACTGCTTCTATGCGGTGGGCTGGACGTCGATGGTCAACGCGGTGCAGGCCAACCTCGGGGACAAGGGTTTCAACCCCATGGTCAATCCCGACCTCGGATGGAAGTTCATCATATGGCAGGTGTTCTCCTGGCTTGCGCTGCTGTCCACCTGGGCGCCGATCGCTTCGCGCACGTTTTCCTCGGAAAGCGCCGACACAAGCCGGAAAATCTTCAGCTGGACCGGTTACATTGCGCTGGCGCGCGCGATCCTGCCGTTCATCTGGGGGATTGCGGCGCTGGCCTATCTCGGCAACCGGATGGGCAAGCCCATCGAGGCGATGCCGACCTTTCTGCGCGACGTTCTGCCTCCCGGTGTGCTCGGCCTTGTCATCGCCGGCATGCTGGCCGCTTCGATGTCCACCTACAGCGGCTACCTGCTTGCCTGGAGCTCGGTGATTTCCCAGGACGTCCTCATCCCCATGGTGCGGCGGCCGCTCAGCGGCAAAACCCAGCTCGTCATCAACCAGCTCACCATCGTGGTCCTGACCGTGTTCATCGTCGGCTGGGGGCTGTTCTACATCGTGCCGACCGCGACGTACTTCTACCTGCAGATGACGGCAAACCTCTTCCTGGCGGGGACGTTCTGGGCCGTCGTGGGCGGGCTCTACTGGAAACGGGCCCACCGGTTCGGTGCGCTGTGCTCCCTCGTGCTGGGCGGGGCGGCCACCTCGATCTATTTCGTCATTCCCAACCCCCAGGCCTGGACCGGCTCTATCGGCGTCATCAGCTTTGCCGCCGCTCTCATCGGGATGTGGGCGGGATCACTGATCGGGCCTTATATTCCGTCGGGGATCGCCCGGGGTGTGTTGCTTTGCCTCCTGGGTGCCCTTGTCCCCTTCGCGGGCTACCACCTCCACGCAGGGGTCATCGGCACCGGCACATGGCGCCTCGTCTGGCCACTGGTATTCGCGCTGGCGCTGATTCTGTTTGTGGTACTGTCGGTTATCGCCAGCGTCAAAGGCCTCGGGGACGTGCGCAGGATGCTCCACGGGCTGCTCAAAAAGTAGCGGAGGGTTCCCATGACACGGGCACAGATCGCGGCGGTGCTGGTTCTGTTCACCGTCGCGCCCGGATCGGCGGCGGGGGGGCAGGAGGTTCCGCCGGCGCAGACCTTCGTGTACAAGACCGTCGGCGACTGCCGCATCAAGGCGGATGTTTACCGGACCGGCGCAGCCGGAGCGCGCCCGGCGCTCCTCTGGATCCACGGCGGGGCGCTCATTTTCGGCGACCGGGAAAAAATCAACCGGCGCCAGCTGGCGCGCTATCTCGAAGCTGGCTTCGTGGTCGTGCTCGATCGATTACCGGCTCGCCCCCGAAACCAAGCTCCCGGCCATATCTCGAGGATGTGTCCGACGCCTACGGCTGGATGCGCGCGCAGGGGCCCTCGCTCGCCGGCATCGATCCGGGCCGCATCGCCGTCATAGGCCACTCGGCGGGCGGATACCTGGCGCTCACGTGCGGTTATCGACTGAGCCCCAGACCGCGCGCGATCGTGTCGTTCTACGGCTACGGAGACATCGTCGGGGACTGGTACAGCCGGCCGGACCCGTTCTACCTGCGCGAACCGGCCGTGTCCCGGGCGCAGGCCCTCTCGGGCGTGGGGAAGCAACCCGGATGCGGGGATTCCGCCGAAGAGAGCCGCTGGTCGTTTTACCTTTACTGCCGCCAACAAGGGCTATGGCCTAAGGAGGTCGCCGGCATCGATCCCGCGGTCGAGCCCCGCGCATTCGACCCGTTCTGCCCAATCCGCAACGTGAACGGACAATATCCGCCGACCGTGCTGCTGCACGGGGACAGGGATACCGACGTCCCGTTCCAGCAGTCGGTGGGGATGGAGCGCGAGTTGACACGGGCGGGCGTGGCGCACGAGTTCATTCCCATCGCCGGCGGGGAGCACGGGTTCGACCATGACATGGATGACGCCCGGACGGTGCAGGCGTTTGAGAAGGTCATGGTCTTCCTCAGCCGGCACCTCGATGCACCACGCCGTGCGCGGCGAATGAGGGCGGGCGAGGGCCCGCGGGAGGAGCGATGATGCGCGCATTTTGGGCGGTCTGGCTGGCCACTGCGGTTTTCCTTCCTTGTGCCGCGCTCAGCGCCGACGACACTGGTCCGGGTGGGGCTCATCCAGATGGACGGTCGCGAGTTCGACAAAGAGTACAACCTGCAGCGGGCGGAGGCGCTGATGCGAAAGGCGGCCGCCCGCGGCGCCCGCATCCTGTGCTCCCCTGAGGTGGCCCTGCAGGGCTACCCCCGGGTCCGGCTGCAGCCGGACACCCCGGTGGACGATCCCAAACTCGTCGAGATGCGCCGGAAGATTCTGACGCGGCGGAGCCGATCCCGGGACCGGCGACCGCACGACTCGGGGCGCTGGCCCGCGAGCTCCGCGTCTGGATGATCTTCGGCATGGACGAAAACCGCGCGGGAAGCTGTTCAACACCGCCGTCCTGATCAACCCTGCCGGCGAGATCGTCGGAAAATACAGCAAGGTCCACCTGCAGAACTGGATGGTCGCGTCGGGGGTCAACCGCGGCAGACGGCTTCCCGGTTTGGGAGATCGAGGTCGACGGCATCCGGACCAGTGTAGGAATTCAGATCTGCTACGACATCCAGCACCCGGAATCCACCCGGGAGCTGGCGCTGGGCGGGGCCGAGATCGTGTTCTCCCCGTACTGCACGAGCGATTTTTCGCGTCCCCTGCTGGTGCACCTCTTCCAGACACGCGCGCTGGAAAACCGCGTCTACCTCGTGCGCGTGAACTTCGCGCGCGCCGCACAATTCGGGGACGAGCTCGATCATCGATTTCGAAGGATCGACGGTGGACGAGCTGGACCGCGCGGAGAACGTGCTGGTCGGCGACCTGAACCTGACCGCACTCCGGAAGGTGCGTTCCGCCTTCAACCAGGTCTATGGTCCGGCAAACCGGCATCCGCCCGCTTACCAGCGCCTCAGGGGCGGCGGCGCACCGCCGGCGCCCTGAGCTGCCGCGCAGGATTTCGGTTATTTATTCTCCCTGATGTCGATGCGCCTGGCGGTCAGCTTGCTGGTGTCTTTCGCGTCGACCAGACAGATCACCCTTTGTCCGTCTTTCAGGTCGGCGCTGGTGCCGGCCTCGTTGTGGTTGGTGATTTTGGTGTTGGCGTCGAAATAGATCTGGATTTTGTTGTTGTCGCCCTGCAGCGTGAAGGACGAAGCATCCTTGTTGAGATTGGCCACCGTTCCGCTGTAACGCGCCCGCTCCTCTTTGGTGGCGGGTGCGTTCTGGTCTTGCGCAACCAGGGGCGCGGCCGAGATCAGGACGAGGGAGAGTATCAGACAGAAGCCTAAGCTGCGTTTCATGCGGGTTTCTCCGTTCCGTGTTTGACGTAAACTGGACATATGTACTAAAGGTTACCCTCCTGTCCGGCCGCCGTACAGGTTGGAGATGCGGCTCCTCAACCCGGGGGCTGCAAGATATTCATGAAGGGGCTGCCCGGTCCGGGTGGGGAAGAAGCTGCGGCGGCGGCAGCTCGATATCGATTGAGGGGCGAAACCGGGTGGGCTGCGTCATCTCGCCGCCGCTCTGCTGGTGGTTTTTTCCATCAATCAGGGTTTTGGGGCGGGATCGGGCCGCCCCCTTGGAGAGACGGTATGTCGATTTTCCGCAAGATTGTTGGGGCGCTGTTCATCCTGATTGCAGGGGTGGCTATGGCTGAAGATGCACAGGCACCATGGTTGAAGGATGCGGGGACAAACGCCGAGGCCGAACTGGTGCGACGCCACGGGGAGAGTGTCCGGGGACGCGCCGCGCGCGGAATCGGCCAGGTATCGCGCCTGTGGCGCGCCGAGGACGGCGACCGGAAGGCGTTCGAGGAATTCGTCGTCGCGAATTTCGCAGCCGACCAGGCGGCGCTCGACACGATGTTCAACCGCTACGAGTACCTGGTCGAACAGCTCTTCGGCCACATGCAGGAGATCACGCGCGAGTTCCGCCAGCAGGTCGACCTCGACCTCGGCCCGATTCAGCCCTACGACGAGCTGTTTGCCGGCTACGACCCTTCGGCCCACGT
Organism: uncultured Acidobacteriota bacterium; assembly: GCA_963773605.1. Lineage (GTDB taxonomy): Bacteria > Acidobacteriota > UBA6911 > UBA6911 > UBA6911 > CAVZBT01. The sequence continues at coordinate 191,736 of CAVZBT010000005.1, read as the reverse complement.
GATCGACGACTTCTTCAAGAACAAGATCGCGTTCACCGTTCTGCTCAATTTCCCCCTGACGACGCTCGAGCAGCGCCTGGCCCAAGGAGACGGCTGGACGCGCCGGCAGTGGGCCGAGGCACGGCTGGCCCAGATGTTCTCGAAGCGTGTTCCCGCCGAGGTGAACCTGGCGATCGCGGCCGCCGCGGCCGAGGCAGACCGCTATATCTCCGAATACAACATCTGGATGCACCACCTGATCGACGACCAGGGAAGCGCGCTTGTTCCCGCCCGGAATGCGGCTGCTGTCGCACTGGAACCTGCGCGACGAAATCAAGGCCGACTACGCCGACCGCAGGACGGGCCGGCCAAACAGCGCATGATCCAGCAGGTCATGGAACGGATCGTGACCCAGACCATCCCGGCCGCCGTCATCGACAACCCCGATGTCGACTGGAATCCCGTTCGCGAACGAAGTGCGGCCCGCCGCCGTCAAGGACGACGAGGGCGCGCGCGCCGCCGCGACCGCAAACGTGTCCGCCCACGCCGGAGGGGACAGGCGGTACGAAAAACTCCTCGGACACGTTCCTGGCGGCGAGGAAGGCCGACCCGTACTCGCCCACAGCCCCCACGCTGATCGCGCGGCGCTTCGACGAAAACCGCGAACTCCCGGAAGCGCGGGTCCAGGCGATGCTCGAGAGGTCCTGCTCTCCCCCGCGGTGCGCCGCACGGCAAGGCTCATCGAGACGCGGCTCGGCCGACCGCTGGAGCCCTTCGACATCTGGTACAACGGCTTCCGCGCCGAGACACAACAGTCCCAGGCGGAGCTCGACAAGATCGTCGCAAAACGCTATCCGACCGCCGAGGCGTACCGGGCCGACATCCCCCGCATGCTCGAGATGCTCGGCTTTCGAGCACGAGCGCGCCGGGCAGATCGCCGCCAACATCGTCGTGGATCCCGCCCGCGGATCCGGGCATGCCATGGGCGCGGCGATGCGCTCGGCGCAAGGCCCATCTGCGCACGCGCGTCGAGAAAGAGCGGGATGAACTACAAGGGCTTCAATATCGCCGTCCACGAAATGGGTCACAACGTCGAACAGACGCTGTCGCTCAACGCCATCGACCACTACCTCCTGAACGGGGTGCCCAACACGGCTTTCACCGAAGCGCTCGCGTTCGTGTTCCAGGGGCGCGACCTCGAATTGCTGGGGCTTGCCCCCACAGACCCCAGAGGAGAGGCGCTCAAGACCCTGAACGATTTCTGGGGAACCTACGAAATTTCCGGCGGTCGCGCTGGTGGACATGGCCGTCTGGCACTGGATGTACGACCACCCCGACGCCACCGCCGCGCAGCTGAAGGACGCCGTCATCCAGATCTCCAGGGATACCTGGAACAAGTACTGCGCTCCCGTGTTCAACCGCAAGGACGTCGTTCTGCTTGGCATCTATTCGCACATGATCGATGCGTTCCTGTACCTGCCTGATTACCCGATCGGTCACCTGATCGCGCACCAGATCGAGGAGCAGATCAGAAGGGCGGGGAAGATGGGACCGGAGTTCGAGCGGATGGTCAAGTCGGGGAGCGTCGCCCCCGACCTGTGGATGAAAAACGCGACCGGCGCACCGGTCGGACCCGAGGCGCTGCTGGCGGCGACCGGGCGCGCCCTCGATCAACTGGAGGGCGATCGACGCTGACCCGAGTTCCCGGGCGCATTTCAGCCGCACGCGCTAAATTTGGGAAAATGCGGTGAAAAATCGCGTTTAAGGGCGTTTTTCGGGTCGTTTTGTGGTCTACCCATTGTTGCCAAAAGAGTTATCTGGGTCCGTCCCCGATTACCGGAGGAACCAATACCGTGGCCAAAGTCACCCTTGCCCTGATCCTGTTGACGACACCCATCGCCCTTTCGCAGCGGCCGACGGAAAATCCGTTGCTGCAGGAGTGGACCACACCCTTCGGGGTGCCCCCATTCCCCTTGATCCGTGAGGAGCACTTCGTTCCCGCCTTCAAAGAGGCGATCGCCCGGCAGCGGGTCGAGGTGGACGCCATTGCGAACGACCAGGCCGCACCCTCCTTTGCCAACACGATCGAGGCCCTGGACGCATCGGGCGAGCTGCTGTCGAAGGTGGGCTCGGTTTTCTCCAACCTGAGCTCTGCGGAGACAAACTCCCGGCTGCAGGCCATCAACCGCGAGGTGGCGCCGACGGTCAGCGCCCTGCGTGACGACATCCGGCTGAACGACGGGCTTTTCAAGCGGATCGACAACCTGTGGGCGAAGAAGGCTGCGCTCGGTCTGAAACCGGCCCAGGCGCGGCTCCTGGAAGACACCTACCGCAGCTTTGTCCGGGGGGGCGCCAAGCTGGACAGCGCTCAGAAGGAGCGGCTCCGCAAAATCAACCAGGACCTTTCCGCGCTCGGCATACAGTTCGGCGACAACCTTTTGCGCGAGACGAACGCCTACCGGCTCGTCATCGACAGGCAGGAGGACCTCGCCGGTCTGCCGGCGTCCGTGTGCGCCGCTGCGGCGGACGCCGCCCGCGCGGCCCGCATGGAAGGGAAGTGGGTTTTCACGCTCCAGGCCCCCAGCATCTGGCCCTTCCTGCAATACTCGGAGCGCCGCGAACTGCGCCGGCAGATCCTCACCGCGTATACGACCCGGTGTGACCATGGCGACAGCTCCGACAACAAGTCGATCCTGGCGCGCGTCGCCGGCCTGCGCGCCGAAAAGGCCCAGCTCCTCGGGTACAAGTCGCATGCCGATTTCGTTCTCGAAGAGAATATGGCCAAGACGCCGGACCGCGTTTTCGGGCTGCTAAAGCAGTTGTGGGCGCCGGCCCGTGCGGTTGCGCTCAAGGAGGCCGCCGCACTGCAGGAGATGATTCGCCAGGAGGGGAACGCGTTCCCGCTCGAGCCGTGGGACTGGCGGTACTACACGGAAAAGCTGCGCAAGCAGCGGTACAATCTCGACGAACAGGAACTGCGGCCGTACTTCCAGCTCGACCGCGTGCGCGACGGCGCATTCTATGTGGCCGGTAAGCTGTACGGACTGAGCTTTGTGCCCCGGCCCGACCTCCCTGTCTACCAGTCCGAGGTCAAGGCGTTCGAGGTCAAGGACGCGGACGGGTCGCACCTCGGCGTCTTCTACGCCGACTATCATCCGCGCCCGGGGAAGCGCGTCGGCGCCTGGAGCAGCCGGTTCCGGGAGCAGTGGATCAAGAATGGGCGCGACATCCGCCCCGTCGTGATCAACGTCTGCAATTTCACCCGCCCGAGCGGCAACACGCCCGCGTTGCTCAGCCTGGAAGAGACCTCCACCCTGTTCCACGAGTTCGGGCATGCGCTGCACTCGCTGCTGGCCCGCATTCCGTACCGCGGTCTCTCGTCAGTGCCGCGCGACTTCGTCGAGCTCCCGTCGCAGATCATGGAGAATTGGGCGCTCGAACCCGCTGTTTTGAAGGTGTACGCGCGGCATTACCAAACAAACGAGCCGATCCCGGGCACACTGATCGAAGAGATCAGGCAATCAGAGAAATTCGACCAGGGCTTCGCGACCGTTGAGTACCTGGCCGCCTCTATCCTGGATATGGACTGGCACACCCTGCCTGCCGGCCCGGCGCCCGACGCGACCGAGTTCGAACGGCAGTCGATGCAGAAGATCCGCATGCTTCCCGAGATCGTCGTCCGGTACCGCAGCCCCTATTTCAACCATATCTTCGGGCCGGGCGGCGGCTACTCCGCCGGATATTACAGCTACATCTGGAGCGAAGTCCTCGACGCCGACGCCTTTCAGGTGTTCAAGGAGAAAGGGATTTTCGATCCGGCGACGGCGCGTTCATTCAGAACCAACATCCTGGAGCGCGGCGGAACCGACGAGGCAATGAACCTGTACAAGGCTTTCCGCGGCGCCGAGCCCAGTGTCGCCCCACTGCTCGCCCGCCGCGGCCTGAACTAGCTGCGCCCGTTAAGGCAGGTGGGGGCGGGCTTCGGCCCGCCCACTACACAACCACGACCTGACGTTCACGGGCCGCGGCCCGTTGAAGCCGGCCCCACGGAGTCGCCTTGTCTTGAGTTTCAGGACGGAAATTGCCTGGGGCGGTGCCGCGAGATGCAGCGAGCCTCCGCCGCGCGGCGGGTTTTCAGCGATGCGTATTCCCCTCGAGCGCTGCGGGCGTGGACGAGCCAGGCTTGGCGCCCGGGCCCGCCGGATTCCCCCGCTTCCACCTGCGCACTTTCTCGTAGACGCCATCGAGGTCCTCGCGCGAGACGACCTTCAGCGCGTGCTGATTGGCCAGCGACTCCGTCTGAAGATAGGGGAAGTGCGTGAATATCCAGATGTGCCCCAGCTCGTGCGCGATGGCGGCGCTCAGGTCCCCGGCATCCAGCATATAGAGGAATTCCTCCTCGAACGAGATGCGGAACAGAACCGGTTCCCGCGCCACCTGTTCCACCGAGACAAGACGCGAGTTGCCATTCCCAATCGAGATCGTGACCTGTTGCTCGATGCCCAGAGGCCCGGCCAGACGCTGGACTATCCGGTTGATCTCCCGCTCCGCGCGCGCGCGCACCTCGCTGCGGGCCGCGGACTGGGCCTTCAGAGGTACCGCTGCCGCGAGAAGAAAAACGAAGTATGTCCCGAGACGGGTGAAACCAAGGGTGTGCACGGGCTTCATGTATGGGCAACCACGTACTGCGTGTTTGTGAGCGAGGCCGATTATATCAGGAGAAATCGATTGCCAAAACATCAATACTGCGATTTCTATGAAATCGGCTGGTTATGGGGATCTCCCGCGGGCTTGGACCTTATTTTGCATCGCTAATAAGCGAAAACCCGGTGCGTCCTGTTGATCGGGTGGGTGTGAGCCGCTCACACCAGAGAGTGGGTGTGAGCATCTCTCACCGGAGAAAGGAGCTTAGACTATGCGACAATTGCGTATGACCCTTGGGATTTTTGCGCTGACACTATTAGTTGCTGGATTTGCGGGTGCCACAGCAATTCAGGATACCCCGGCCCCGGCGCAATCGGCGGAAGCAAAGACGGCCCAGGGAGAACTTGTGAAGGTCGATGCCGACAATCACATGTTCACGATTAAGCAGGAGAACGGCGAGGAGATGCAGTTCCAGTACGACGCGACCACCGAAGTGCAGGGGAGCCAGACAAGTGTTCAGGGGCTTGCCACTCAGACCGGAACACGGGTTACGGTTCAGTACACGGAGTCAGCCGACAAGAAACTTGCCCGCAGGATCGAGATCCAGAAGAGCGACCGGTAGTTGGGCGAACTGACGCTCCCGGGCATTCACCGCGCCCGGGAGCGCTGGCCCCCGTTTACTCCCGTCTTGGGACTATTTCGATCGTGGAGTTTGCCGCGCCGCCAGAGTCCAGGGGAGGTAGAGCAACCCAAAGCTGATCAGTGCCACCACTTCCAGGGAAGCAAGGTACCAAGGCCACGGGCCGAAGTAGTCAAGCAGTGAAGCTTGCGCGGGTTTGCGGCAGAGGTAGCCATAATTCCACCCGAAGGCCAGATCCAACAACCCCGTTACGACAGCATACACATTCAAGGCCAGCATCATGCGCGCGACACTGCCGGGGTGCGGCTGGAAGCTCCTGCGTGAAAGTACAAAGACAATTGCCAGCACGACAGCACCGTGGCTCCAGAAAAACTGGATGAAGTCCCAACTAGGGAAGCCGGAGCCGAGATCGGGTGTGACCAGGGCTTGGACAGTCCCGCCGAATCCCCAGAAATAGGCGATTTCACCGGCCATCCGGGATGGATGCAACAGCGACACGAGGCATGCGACCATGACCCAGTGGCACAGCTCCAAAGGAAGCGAGTACTCCCAGCTTAAATCGCCCGCCAGTCCCTTCTGGATGTAAACAGCGGCGGCGTAGGACGCCAGGACCAAGGCAAGCGCGCGACCGAGCCACCGCGCCTGACGGTCGCGGCGGCCCGTGCGCCAGACGGCGCAGGCCAGCACCGCGATCGCAAGCAGTGCGATGGCGTGGTCCCGGCCGAAAGGAACGAAGCTCATGGCGGTTGCTACCGAGGACGGGGCCGGCCCGATCGGCTGCGGGGCTAGACGCCGCCCGGGATGTCGCTCGTGGGGCGCGACGTCATTCTACGCGCGCGTGCCGGGGCGCGGCAATCCCGGGGAGGGCCGATCCCGCGGCGACAACCATTCGAGCGCCTGACCGCCACTCGGCTGCGGTGCCCTCTTTCAGCTCGCCGGGCCGCGGCCCATACCCTTGGCGCAGCCGGGCGCTTCTGACATACTGCGCACCTATGCGACTCGCACTCTTCGATATCGATGGGACCCTCATTCTCACGGGCGGGGCGGGCATGCGCGCCTTTTACCGCGCGCTGCACCACGTGTTTGCCGTAGCCGTGGAGAGCGAAGTCATCCGCCCCGACGGCAAAACCGACCCGGTCATCGCCCTGGAGTTGTTGCGCCACTTCGGCCTGGAGGGCCGGTGGACCGATCAGTCGAGGGAATGCCTGTTTGCGTCCTACCTGTCCTGCCTGGACCAGGAGATGGCGCTGGCCCAGGGGCGCGGGGACATCCGCGTGCTGCCCGGCGTCGCCGACCTGCTGGAGGAGATTGCGGCCCGGCCCGATTACGCGCTCGGACTGGTCACCGGGAACCTGGAGGCCGGGGCCCGCATTAAGCTGACACGCGCCGGGCTCGACCACTACTTCGCCTTCGGGGGGTACGGTTCCGATTCCGACAACCGCACGGTACTGATCCGGACCGGGATGGAACGTGGTGCGCAGGCGGTCGCCCCGGCACCGGTGGACTCGGCCATCGTCATCGGCGATACGCCGCTCGACATCATCCACGGCCGGGCCGCCGGTGCGTCGGTGATCGCCGTCGCGAGCGCCCGCTACACGTTGACGGACCTTGCCGCCCATGCGCCGGACCTCCTCGTCCCCGATCTGACCGACGTGCCCCGGATCATCTCCTTCATGTCGGGTGCGAATGGCGGGCAGGTTCGGCCCGACCCCGCCCGCGGGTGAGCTGCAGCGGCGGGGTGAGGGGGAGCGGGGCTCACCCGCAACGATGTCGCGAGCGAAGGTCGAATCTGGTATCCTCGACGGCGACATCGCCTGCGGAGGCACCATGCCCTCACTCTTGAACCGGATCCTCACCGACAGCCACTTCTGGATTCCCGCGATCGTGCTGCTCGCGGGCTTCACGCTCCTCATCCTGCTGCACTGAACCGCCCAGCTGAAAAGGAGGCCTGCTTGTCCGCAAAATCCAAACCCGCCCCCGAAAAGCAGACTCGTTCCCTTCATGGCCTCGGCGTGCTGTGCGGCCTCGCCGCGGGCGCATGGCTCGGGGCCGCGGAAGCGCCCACGAAACTGGTCACCCTGGGTTTTTCCCCGTTCCTGATATCGCTCGGGATGGTCACGGGCGTGTTCGTCGCGCGCTGGACGCTGCCGATGGCCTTGAAGGGGAGTTCCTACGTGTTTTGGGACCTGAAGGAAAAGCCCCACCTGGTCGTCTGGGCGATCCTGGCCGGAGCCCTGTGGGCGGTGGCGAACACGCTCACGATCTTTGCCATTCGTGACGTCGGCATCTCGGTGGCGTTCCCGCTGTGGAACGTCAACAGCCTGGTCGGCCTCTTCTGGGGCTGGCTGCTGTTCAACGAGTTGCGCGGGGCGGGAAGGGAGCAGTGGGTCAAGGTGCTGGGCGGCGCTGGCGCCATCGTCTGCGGTGCCTGCATCATCGGGTTGGCGTCCGCTCATGCGCCGGCCGGCGCGGCCGTGCGTTCGGGCGCCGGGATCGCGGCTGCCCTGGGCGCGGGCCTCCTGTGGGGAACGATGTACATCCCCTATCGCAAGGCCTACATCAGCGGCGCAAACCCGCTGTCGTTCGTCACCATCTTCACCGTCGGCGAGCTGCTCACGATGGGGATCCTCGCGCTGTCCTTCCTCGGCGGGTGGTCGGCTTCGATGCAGGAGATCTCGAAGATCCGGCCGGCCCTCTTCTGGCTGTTCCTGGGCGGGTTCTGCTGGGTGGTGGGCGACCTGTTCCAGCAGTATGCGGCCAAGTACATCGGGATCGGCCGGGGCATCCCGCTGTCGAACACGAATCAGCTGTGGGGACTTGCCTGGGGGGTGCTGGTCTTCGGCGAGCTGTCCGGGAAGGGGAGCCTGCACCAGAGTCTGATCATCGGCGGATCCGCGGTCATGATCGCCGGCGCGATCGCGATCAGCCGTGCCGAAGCGCCCGCCTCCGAGCAGGCTTCGTGGCGCACGGCGCTGTTGCGCGAATGCAGGCGCTACAGCCTCGATGAGAAACGTGTCTCAGCCGCAGTGTCCGGGGAGGATCCGCTCGGCCAGGAGCAGCGCTCGCGCTCCTGGTGGGAGGTGGCGGTGTTTGCGGGGGCGCTGGCGATATTCATCTGGCTGGCCTATGGAGCAGAAGCGCAGTCCCTGGCCATGAACTGGATTTGGGCTGCTGTACTCCTTGCCGCCACCCTGGCGTTCCTGTTTTTCTGCGGCAGGGTTCTCTGGAAGCGCACCCGCTTTTCATAACCTGCGAGTCGCAAAAAACGCAAGGAAGGGTTCGATGGATACCAGCCTTGGATTGACCGTGCGGCTAAACAGCGATTTCGACACTGCCGTCCGGCAGGCCACCGAAGCGCTCCAGGCGGAGGGTTTTGGCGTCCTCACCGAGATCGACGTGGCCCAGACGATGAGGAAGAAACTCGGGGTGGAGTTCGGTCCGTACCGGATTCTCGGCGCCTGCAATGCCCCGCTCGCGCACCGTGCTTTGACCGCGGCGCCTGAAGTCGGCCTGCTGCTGCCGTGCAACGTCGTCGTCCGGCAGATCGGCGCAGGGGTGTCGGAAGTGTCGATCGTCGACCCTTTGATCATGTTGTCGGTCGTCGCCCAACCCGCACTCCGGGAAGTTGCCGCCGAAGCCCGGGCCAAGCTGGAGCGGGTCGCCGCCGCCCTGGCGCGCGTCGGCTGATGCGGCGTCGACTTCCTCGGAGGTCCTTACCCCCATGGCCTCGCCTGTTTTTTCCGATACGAAGAACCCGCCGACCACCGAACAGCTGATGGCCGCGCTGGGCGGCGCCGGCGCGTTGTGGAACGCGCTCTGCCACTCGGTCGCCGCCAAGTACCCGCCGTCCTCCGCCGCATGGAAATGCTACAGCGCAAAATCCGGCTGGACTCTGCTCTTGAAGCAGAAAACGCGCACGCTCGTTTACCTGCTCCCGGACGAGGGCTTCTTTTCCGCCGCTGTGGGGCTTGGGGCGAAGGCCGTGCAGCGGGCACGAGCCGCGGCGCTCCGGCCCTCCACGATCTCCGCCATCGACGCTGCCAGGCCTTACGTCGAAGGACGCTCCGTGCGGCTCACCGTCCGGAAGGCGGCCGATGTGGACGAGATTGTGGCTCTCATCGCCGTCAAGACGTTCGAAGATAAACCTCTGCGGAACCGGAGGGAGTCATGAAGCGACCGTGTGCCTGTTGTGCAATCGTTGTGACCGCCGGGGCATTGCTGCTGAGTGGTCAGACGGTGGTGCAGAAGCCGGCGCAGCCGCTCCCCACCGGCGAGGCGGCGGGGAAGCCCCCGTACGAAATGGTGCGGGCGGCGCGCACCCAACCGCACCCGCCGCTGGTCGAGCTTCGATGCGCTGGGCGGGTGGTCGGTGGAAACGCGCAACGGCGCCGAAGCGGACCTCATCGAGTCGCAGCGCGAGCGGGTGTGGGACTCGCGCGTCGCCCGGCTCGTCTACCGCGGCACGTCTGCGGAGAGCGAGGTCCGCATCCTGCCTCCGCGCCTTGTCCCCGTGCCGGAGTCCAGTTCCGCGGTGACGCTCTGGGTATACGGCAACAACTGGCAATGGGAAAACGACCCGGCCACTCCGCGGGTCGGGCTCGAGCTGCTGCTGCGCGACGGGGCGGGGCAGCTCCATATGCTGCCGCTGGAGAAAGTGCGGTGGAAGGAGTGGTGGCTCATCCACAGGCTGCTCCCGGCCGGGCTCTTCGAAAAGAAACCGGTAAGCTTCGCCGGGCTGCTGATCAAGGGTTGCGCGAACCAAGAGGCGCGCGAGCTCTTTTTCGAGGACCTGGTTTTTTTCGACGAACAGCGCCGACCCATCTCGTTTCAGGCGCGCCCGCAACGCGGCGTGGATCCCTTCCCGGGCCAGAGCGCCGGCGCCAACACCGGTCCCGGGCGGCTCCCCTTCCCCACGCGTCCGGAAACCATACTACCCCGCAACTTCGCCGCCGGATTCAAGACGAGCGTCGCCCGCTCCGGCGATCGGTATGCCCTGCGTTACTCGGGGCCGGAAGCGAAGCTCGAATACCTGGTCGGGCCCGAAGCGTTCTTCAGGAATATCAAGGTGCGGCTCAACGGGAAGGACGTGGCGACCGCGTGGGTCGACGCCGGGCCGCGTTTCGGGGCGTCCGCGGAGCGCGCCGAACTGATTGAATTCAAGGAAGAGGGCGGCGTCGTCCGCGGCGCCTGGAAGGTAAGTCTGCCCGGGGCCGAGAGGCGGGTCGAAATGGCGGCGCGGCTCTGGCAGAAGTCCCTTGTGCTCGACACGTTCTGCGCCGAAGGGGCGCAGGAGCTCGCCTACGGCTCGATCCGGGAAGTCCCCAATCCCGAGCTGATCCTTCTGCCTTACCTGAACTATGGGGGGCATCATCTGAACGTCCTGATGTCGACAGGCGCGGCCCCGTTCTTCGCCGGCATCTGGATGGACTGGTACCGCTCGAACGCGTCGGAACCCTACGCGATCGACAAGATCGAAGAGGGACGCGTGCTGCTGAACGGCGGAGTGCGCTATCTCCCGAAGACCGACGGCACCCGCAACGCGCTTTTCGAACGCGCCTTCCTCACCTTTTCGCCCGTCTTCGAGGAAACGCTCCCCACGATCCCGAACCCGCCCGCCAAGCGCGGCAAGGAGGCGGGGACCAGGCTCTGGCAGGAGACGTGGGGCCCGCAGGACTACGCGCAAGGAGCGCGAACGCTCGGGCAAGCTGCGCGCGTACGGCATCGAGCGGCTCACCCAGTGCAATCACGAGATCACCTGGCGCGATTCGGGCGAGAGCTTCACGTTTCGGACGGAAGCGGCGCCGAAGAAGGGCGGCGACGAGGCGCTGCGCGCGTATGTCGCCGCGCAGACGGGCGCTCGGGTGGCGCTCCGGCTTGTACACCAACTACTGCGATTTCGCCCCGGTCAACGAGTACTGGGATCCCGACATGGTGATGCGGGACTCCAGAGGTGAAATGATCCGCGCCTGGGCCCGGTGCTATTCGCCCAAGGCGCTCTTCGCGGTCGAAATGGACCGTAAGCTCGCGCCCGCGATCGTGCAGAAATTCGGCTCCAATGCCGCCTACACGGACGTCCACACGTCCGTCAGCCCCTGGGAGCGCTGCGACTACGACGCCCGCGTCCCGGGCGCGGGGACGTTCGCCGCGACGTTCTACGCCTACGGCGAACTCCTGCTCCACGACCAGGATGTGTACGACGGACACTGCTGGTCGGAAGGACACCACCAGTGGCTCTATGCCGGTCTGACGACCGGGAACTACGGCCTGACCTACAGCGATCTGCGGCTGTGGCAATACCCGTACCTGCCGCACTTCGATCTGCTGAGCATGCACCCGCTCACCGTCGACATCGGGATGCCGTGGACCGCGCAGTTCTTCTCCGGCAAGGAGGGCTGGCAGAAGCCGGAAAACATCGTCGGGAGCATCGACCAGTTCCTGGCCGCGACCATCGCGTACGGGCACATGGGCTGGCTCGTCGAGGAGACGCATGGCATGCGCCAGACCTGCAGGTCCTACTACATGCTGCAGCAGCTGCAGAGCCGCTACCTCATGGAACCGGTTGCCGAGATCCGCTACGGCGCGGGCAAGGGCCTGGCGACCTCGTCCGAGGCCCTGCGGACCGGCGCGTGGAAGCAGAACCAGCTGTACCTCAAGTACGCCAACGGGCTCCAGGTCTGGGTGAATGGGAACGGGAAGACTCCGTGGACTGTCGCGTATGCGGGCGGGAAGTGCCTGCTGCCTCCTTTCGGATGGCTTGCGGCGCAGGGGAGGGATTTCGTGACCATGTCGGCGCTGGAGGCCGATGGGAAGCGCTTCGACCGGCTCGCTGCGCCCGACTGCGTGTTTGTCGACGGTCGCGACACGGCGCGCAACTTCGATGGCGTCGAGACCGCCGGGAGCGTGGCCGTGCGCTCCGCCGAAGGGCAGGACGGTCTCTCGATCATCGTGGCCGCCGGCGCCGGCCGGCTGGCCGTGTCGGCGCCCAAGGGCGCTTTCGGTGCAAGTGACGTGCGCAACCGCATGGCACGGACCGCCGCGGCCCCCTCGATCTCGGTGCGCGGCTATGACGCGGCCGGCAAACAGGTCGGTGAGCGGCAGCTGAGCCGCGGCGCGGACGCCCCCCGCGCGGCGTGGGAGATTCCGCTGTTCGGTGGCGCCGTGCGCTACGAGGTGCGTGCGGCGCAGGCGGCCAGATAACAGAAAAGAGGGGAACACGATCATGAGATCCCGGTGCGTTTGCGTGGCAGTTGCCGTCATCGCCCTGCTCAGTGTCGCCGTCGGGACGGACCAAAGTAACCTTTCATATTGGGGGCGCGAGTGACCCAGCAAACTTGAAGCCGCCGCTGAACGCGGTTACCCAATGCTCCACGGAATCCCGGATGCGGAAACCGCAGGGGTAAATCAAGATCGATTCATCCCCACCACCAGCGGGAATGCCAGCTTGCGCAGCCCCCAGACGTCGATCAGGAGGATGAACCCGATCATCATTGCAAGGACCCAGCCGGTGCCGTAAAGCGTGAACGACGCGGTCCAGATCCTCTTGACGATGGGCACCAGGGGCGATAAGGCCAGCCCGCCCGCAAACGCGAGCACCGCAGCACACGCTTTAGAAGTTCTCCGGGATCACCCAGAAGCTCTCCTTCCAGCGGCCGCCGGGCGGGACGCTCTGCAACTTGTCGTACAGGCCGTCGTGGGCCAGGTTGAAGACGTTTGTGACCCCGACCATCGGTTCGAAGCAGATGAAGTCGCGCCCCGGCGGGGCGTACACGATCCCGACGTCGTATTTCGGCCCGAACAGGACCCGCAGTTTCTGACTCCGTCCCGCAACCCAGAACTCGGCCCGGCCGGAGGCGTCGCGCACCAGGTTTGTGAAGCCGTTGTCGATTGACGAGCCGCGCAGCGGGTGAGGGTCCGTCAGGCTGGCCGGCTTCGTCTTGCCGGTGGGCATCAGCGCCTCCGACATCAGCACTTCCTCACGGGCGCCGACGTGGACCTTCCAGTCGTCTCGGGGGGAATCGTCCAGCCGGTAATACGTGTGATAGCCCAGGGAGAGCGGCATCGGCTCGGACGACAGGTTCTCGATCACGGTTTCCACCTCGAGCGCGCCATCGGCGAGCCGATAGGTCATCTCGATGTTGTACGCGAACGGGAACTGCGCCATCAGATCGGGGTAGCGCCAGAACTCCAGGCGCGACGTGACGCTCGCGGACGAGTTGTCCGCCTTCACGGCGGTGACCATCCACTTGTCCGAGAAGACGAGCAGCCCGTGAATCGGCTTGCCGTTGGCGTCGCTGCGAAAGTTCTTCAGGTCGGCGTCCAGCAGATAGCGCTTGCCGTTGGCCCAGTAGGCCGGCCCGTCGATCCGGTTCGCCCAGGGGGAGAGCAGCGGGTTGCCGAGTTGCACCGGTTTCTGTCTGAGTTCCCCCAGGCTCCGATAGGGGGACCACAAGACGCTGCTCCCGTTCACCCGCATTTCATAGGCATTGTTGCCGAGCGACGGGGCGATGAAGACCTCGGTCTTGCGGACGGCGTCGCTGAGCCGGATCACGCCGGTGCCGTCGACCATGACTTTTTCAGCCGTGTAGTGCGCAGGTGGTTGCATAAGGGTCAGGACCAGGGTGACGAGAGCAGACTGGAGCATAACTTCACCTCGGGCGAAGGACGGCGACAGCTTAGTACAAATGCCGCACATCGGCTATACTCAAGCCCCATGCTCATGAAGAGGGCCGCCCAAATCGGCGTCAGCCTGTTTTTGACCCTGTTGATCGGCTACCTCGTCTACCGGGGCGTCCCCGACTGGGGGGAGGCGATGAGGGTGATGGTCCAGGGGCGGCCCCTGATGCTGCTGGCGGGCGTGGCATTTGTGGTAGTCCACATGGTGCTGCGCGCTGCGCGCTGGGGTGTGCTGCTTACGCCTGTGAAGAGCACAGTCTCCTTCCGCAACCTGTTTTCCCTGACCGTCGTCAAGTACGTCGTGAACGTCATCCCGCCCCGCACCGGCGAGGTGGCCGCGTCCATCGTGCTCGCCCGGAAGGAAGGGGTCCCTGCCGCCTCGGTGATCGCGGCCTCGCTGCTGGAGCGGATCCTGGACCTGCTGGCGGTCGTGGTCCTGTTCGGCGTGTACGTTGTCGCTTTCGGCGACCTGTACACCCCGGCTTCGGAACGCGGCCGCGACATCCTCCTCCGCGTCCAGGACTACTCGATCAAGAGCTTCGTCGTGGTCTGCCTCGGGTTTGCGGCGCTCGTGTTCGTTTTGCGCACGCCGCGCACGTTCGACCGGATTCCCTGGAAAATCCGCCGGCATCTGCTTCCTTTCCTCGAGGGCTTCCGCGGCCTGGCGAGCCGCGGGGGCGCCGTGAAGGCGGCGCTGCTGTCGCTTGCCATCTGGATGTCGATCGTGACCCAGCTCTGGTTCTTTACCCGCGCCTACCTCGACAACTTTCCGTTTTCGGGCACGCTGCTCCTCATGGTCCTGACCGTAGTGGGAGTGGCGATCCCGACCCCGGCAGGCGTGGGCGGGTTCCAGTTTTTCATGAACCTTGCGCTCGTCAATCTGTTTTCCCAACACCTTTCCCCGCAGGACCCGCAGTCGCAGGCCGCCGGAATCAGCAACGGCATCTATCTCGCCTCGATGGTACCGGCGCTGCTCCTCGGGTTGTTTTTCCTCAACTATGAAGGGCTCACCCTGGGCAGGATGACGCGCCTTTCCCAAGAGGCCGGCCGCCAGGAAACGCGGAAGGCCTAGCCTTTACCGGTGTGCTAAATTTACGAACCTATGCTCGATATACCGAAAGTCATTGCCCGTGAACTGTCGCTGGACGAGAAGCACGTCCGCAGTGCGTTGGAGCTGTTTGCCGAAGGGGCCACGGTCCCCTTCGTGGCCCGCTACCGGAAGGAGCGGACCGGTGAGATGAACGAGACGCAGCTGCGCTCGGTCATGGAGCGGTTTTCGTACCTGACGGAGCTGGAAGAACGCAAGAGCGTCGTTCTCCAGTCCATTGCCGAGCAGGGAAAGCTGACCGACGAGCTGAAGGCCGCAATCGAAGCCTGCCTGCAGAAGTCGGAACTCGAAGACCTCTACCTCCCCTTCAAACCGAAGAAACGGACGCGGGCCACGGTGGCGCGCGAGAAGGGCCTCGAGCCGCTGGCGCGGCTGATCTCCGGTCACAATGCCCCGGGCGCCGCCCCGCTCGACCTCGACGCCGAAGCCGCAAGGTATCTCTCGGAAGAGCGGGCGGTCGCCACGTCCGAGGAGGCGCTGCAGGGCGCCTCCGACATCCTGGCCGAGGAGATTTCGGAAAAGGCCGAAATCCGGCGCCATTTGCGGGAGTTCCTGCTCAACGAAGGCTGGTTCGTGTCGCGCATCAAGGAGGAGCACGCGCCCGGCACCACGAAGTTCGAGATGTACCGGGAGTTCAAGGCGAAGGTCAAGGACATCGCTCCGCACAGCATGCTGGCGCTGCGCCGCGGCGAAGCGGAGGGCATTGTCGCCCTCGCGGTCGACTTCGAAGAGCGGGCAATTCTGTCCTATCTCGAGACGGCCGAGATCCACACCAGGGAAAAGAACCTCGTCGAATTCTACCGCAGCATGCTGGCGGACGCCTTCGACCGGCTGCTGAAGAACGCGATCGTGGGCGACGTGCGCCTCGAGAAAAAGGTCCACTCGGACCGGGAATCCATCAAGACCTTCGAGGCCAACCTGCGCAACCTCCTGCTGGCCAGCCCGGCGGGCATGAAGCCGACCCTGGGGATCGACCCGGGCTTCCGCACCGGGTGCAAGGTGGCGGCCATCGACCGGACCGGCAAATTGCTGGAGCACGAGACCATTCACCCGCACAAGTCCGCAGCGGAACGCACGCACGCGGCCGCCAGTCTCCGCCGGATGGTCGAGAAACACCAGATCGAGCTGATCGCGATCGGTAACGGGACGGCCGGCCGGGAGACGGACGAGTTTGTCGCCGAAGCGCTGTCCGGTCTGCCCCGCAAGCCGATCAAGGTGATGGTGAGCGAGGCCGGGGCGTCGGTGTACTCGGCGAGGGAGACCGCGATCGAGGAGTTCCCCGCCTCGACGTGACGGTCCGCGGTGCAATCAGCATCGCGCGCCGGCTGCAAGATCCGCTCGCCGAGCTGGTCAAAATCGATCCCAAGTCGATCGGGGTGGGGCAGTACCAGCACGACGTGGACCAGAAGCTCCTGCGCGAGAAGCTCGACGAGACCGTCGAAAGTTGCGTCAACTACGTCGGTGTCGATCTCAACCTCGCGTCCAAAGAGCTGCTGGGCTTCGTTTCCGGTGTGTCGGCCGTGGTCGCGCGGAACGTGGTCGCCTTTCGCAACCAGCACGGGGCCTTTCGCAACCGGCGCAGCCTGATGGACGTGCCCAGGTTCGGCCCCAAAACCTTCGAGCAGGCGGCCGGCTTTCTGCGCATTCGTGACGGGGACAACCCGCTCGACAACACGGCCGTCCACCCGGAGAGCTACCCGGTCGTGGAGAAGATGGCGCGCGACCTGGATCTGCCGCCCGAGGCCGTCACCCGGAGCGCCGACCGGCTCAAGTCGCTGGACCTCCGGAAGTACGTCACGCGCCGAGGTCGGCGAGCCGACCCTGCGCGACATCCTGGCGGAGCTTGAAAAACCCGGGCGCGACCCGCGCGCGGAGTTCCGCTACGCGGAGTTCAGGCGAAGGCGTCACGGAAATCAAGGATCTAGCGCCCGGGCATGGTCCTGGAGGGCGTCGTGACGAACGTCGCGAACTTCGGCGCGTTCGTCGATATCGGGGTGCACCAGGACGGGCTGGTGCATGTCTCGCAGCTCGCCGACCGTTTCGTGGACGATCCCAAGACGGTGGTGAAGGTGGGCCAGATTGTCACGGTGCGGGTGCTCGAGGTGAACGAAGCGCTCAAGCGGATCGCGCTCTCGATGCGTACGCCACGGCCGCCGAAGGGCCGCGAGAAACCACCGAAAGAGCCGCAGACCAAAACCTCGACGGTTCAGGATCTGCTCACGAAATTCAACAAGCGCCGTTAGTTCGGGGGTGGACCGATTTACCGCCTTGTAGATACGTAGAAACACGGTAGAATCTCCGCATGCTTGGCCACTACGCGGGTCTGCTCACAGAGGTCGACCGCATTGCGCTGGAGTTGGCCGCCCGCTACGACGCGCACCTCGAATGCAGGCCGGGCTGCACCTCGTGCTGCCGTCACGACCTGACCGTGTTCAAGATCGAGGCGGCCTCGGTGCGGGCGGCATTTACGGCTCTGCCCCGGGAAACCCAGTCGCGGATCGTCGGTCAGGCCGAGGAGGTGCGGGCCCGCAAGGCCCTGGGCCAGCACCACCACTGCCCGCTCCTCGTGAATGACTGTTGTTCGATTTACCCAATGCGCCCTGTGATATGCCGCACCCAGGGGTTGCCGCTGCTGATCAAGACGGAGGACGGGACTGACGCCGTCGATTTCTGCCCCGTGAATTTCTCATCCCCCGGCGCCTACGGCGAGCTTGATCCGCAATACCTCCTCCCACTGGATTACATCAATATGAAGCTGGCGGTCGCCAACCTGGGCTTCTGCGGCACCCTCGGGATCGCTCCCGCAGACAGCGGCAGCCGCAAGGCGATGAGCGACATCGTCCTCGAAATTCTGCTCGAGCGCGCCGGATAGTCGCCCCTGCCCCACCCGGACTGTCTACTCCGCCACCCCGGTGGGACATGGTAGGATATTTCCCATGGGCGTGCCGATCTCACAGATGTGGACCGTGGCCAGCTACGTGCTGCGGCAGAAGCTGGTCGGGCCGGAAGCGCTACCCGCTCGTGCTGATGCTGGAGCCGCTGTTCCGCTGCAACCTGGCCTGCGCCGGTTGCGGCAAGATCCAGTACCCGGCCCACATCCTGAAGCAGCAGCTGACTCCCGAGCAGTGCTTTCGCGGCGGTCGACGAATGCGGTGCCCCGGTGGTCAGCATCCCCGGCGGCGAACCGCTGCTGCATCCCGCAGATCGACGAGATCGTCGAGGGCCTGGTGCGGCGCAGGAAGTACGTCTACCTCTGCACCAACGCCCTGCTGCTGAAGGAGAAGCTCGACCTGTTCACGCCCGAGCAAGTACCTCACCTTCAGCGTCCACATGGACGGGCAGCGGGAGCACCACGACTTCGCCGTCTGCCGCGAGGGCGGCTACGACATCGCGGTCGAAGGCATCCGCGAAGCCGTGCAGCGCGGCTTCCGCGTCACGACCAACACGACGCTGTTCGACGGCGCCGATCCCGAGAGCGTGCGCGCCTTCTTCGACGAGATGATGGACCTCGGCGTCGAAGGCATGATGCTCTCGCCCGGCTACAGCTACGAAAAGGCGCCCGACCAGGCAGCACTTTCTGGGCCGGGCCGCGCACCCGGGCACTGTTCCGCACGCTCCTCAGCAATCGCAAGACGGCGCTGGCGCTTCAACCTGAGCCCGCTGTTCCTGGAGTTCCTCATGGGCCAGCGCGACTACGCCTGCACGCCCTGGGGCATGCCGACCTACAACATCTTCGGCTGGCAGAAGCCCTGCTACCTGCTGCAGGACGGCTATGCCGAGACCTTCGCGGAACTGATGGCGGCGACCGAATGGGAGCAGTACGGCGCCGAGATCGGGCAATCCGAAGTGCGCCAACTGCATGGTGCACAGCGGCTACGAGGCGACCGCGGTCAACGACACGTTCGGCTCGGCGCGGGGCTTCGTCGCCACCGTGAAGGCGACCTTCTTCAGCGGGAGGGGGGCGGCGACGGCGCGCCCCCGTCCCAATGAGCTGCAGCCGGAGGACGTCAGAAAATCCGCCGGATGAGCGGCACTTGGCCCGGCGCCGCCCACTTCACTTCATTTCACGACATTTATCTGCACGTAGGAGGCGGCGTCCTGCGCGTGGTAAACGCGCTGGACCGCCTTCCGAAAGTCCCCCCGGCCCGCCTTGTAGATATCCATGAACTGCTGCGGGTTCCGGTCCGTCAGCGGGAACCAGCTGCTCTGCACCTGGACCATGATCCGGTGCCCGCGCAGGAAGGTGTGGTTCACGTCGGGCATCGTGAACTCCACACGGGTGACCTGGCCGGGGACGAACGGTTCAGGCTTCTCATAGCTGTTGCGGAACTTCCCGCGCATCGGCTCGCCCCGCACGAGTTGTTGGAAGCCGGCCATGCGCGGTTCGGTCTGTGCCGGGTTCTCCGGGTAGGCGTCGATCAGTTTCACGACCCAGTCCGAATCCGTTCCGCTCGTGGACACCTGCAACGCCGCGACCACCGGGCCGGCCACCGTAAGGTCCTCCTTCAATTCCTCGGTCTGAAACACAACCACATCGGGGCGCCTCGATGCGAAACGCTGGTCCTCGACCATGTGCTCGCGGGTCATCCCGAGGGCGATCCCGTTGATGTAAGGGACGGGCTTTGCCGGGTCGCTGATGTACTCGTCAAAGGCGGGCGAACCGGCCTGCGGCGGGTCGAACGAAAGCTTGCCGCCCGCGTCGAAGTAGAGCCGGCGCTCCGCGGTGCCGCGGGGCGGCCAGGAATCGTACCGCTTCCACTCGTCGCGGCCGGTTTCGAAAACATAGGCCTCCGGCAGCTTCAGTGCACCTCCCCCCTTCAGGAAATGGCTGAAAAAGGGAAACTCGATCTCGTCGCGGTAAAAGACGCTGGTCTTGGAGCCGAACTGCACACTGCCCAGCGAGTCCCCGTCTGCACGGGACCAGCCGCCGTGATACCACGGCCCCATCACGAGAACGTTGTAGGCGCCGGGACTCGCCCTCTCGATGGCCCGGTAGGTGTTCAGGGCCCCGAACAGGTCCTCGGCGTCGAACCATCCGCCCACGGTCATCATGGCCGGCTTCATGTTCTTGAGGTACGGCCGGGTGTTGCGCGCCCGCCAGAAGTCATCGTAGGTGCCGTGGTTCATGAGGTCATTCCAGAACCGCACGCGCCCGTGGAGGTACTCCTCGTTCGCGTTCGGCAGTGGCCCCATGTTCAAAAAAAAGCTGTAACCGTCGGTCGTGCCGTACTCGAAGTGGGGCGGCGGCTCGGTGCTGTGCCGCGGCGTGGGCTGCCCGAAGTCGGCGAAAAAATTGAAGGCATGGGCCAAGTACAGCGCGCCGTTGTGGTGGAAATCGTCTCCGACGAACCAGTCGGCGATGGGGGCCTGGGGAGACGCGGCTACCAGGGCCGGGTGAGCATCGACGGCGCCCAGTGCCGTATAGAAGCCGGGGTACGAAATGCCCCACATCCCGACCTTGCCGGTGTTGTTGGGAACATTGCGGACGAGCCACTCGATCGTGTCGTACGCGTCGGTCGATTCGTCGAAATCGTCTGGGCCCCGCTTGTCGGGATTGTACGGCCGCAGGTCGACGAACCGTCCGTCGGACATCAGCCGCCCGCGCACGTCCTGATAGGCGAAGATGAAGCCGTCCCTGGCGAAGCGCTCCGACGGTCCCAGGTTGGCGGGGTATTTGTCCGCGCCATACGGTGCGACGCCGTACGGGGTCCGGGTGAGCAGGATCGGGTAGGGCCGGCTCGAGTCCCTGGGCGCGTATACCGCGGTGAACAGTTTCGTGCCGTCGCGCATGCGGATCTCGTGCTCGGACTTCGCATAGTGGCTGCTGACGTCGTCCGGTCCTTGTGCCGGGAGCAACGGGAACAGGAGCGCGGCGCACAGGGCCGCCGCAGCGCGTGTGGGTCGTGTGATCATCGGGTTCCTCTGCGGGGCGGAGATTCCATGGCCCTCGATCATTGTATAGAGAAAAGTGGCGCGGATCATGTAACATTCCCCATCGCCATGAGCACTCAAAAAGTCCGAAAGGAACCCGCGGCCCGGCCTGCCGGACGGGCTTTCGCCGCCCTGGCGGAACTGATCCAGGGCGGTCGCCCGCTGATCTACATCTGCACGCCCGAGGAGCGGCGCGCCCACGAACTCCTGAAGGAGGCCGCCGGCCGGCTTTTCCCCCGGCCGCTCCCGGTGTACGCCTGGAGCGCCACCGGCGGCCTGAACGGCCCCGGAATCGCCGAAGGCCGGCCTCTGGGCCCGCGCGCCGTGCTCGATCACATCGCCGAGCACCCCGGGCCGGCGTTCTTTCATCTCAAGGATTTTCACGAGTTCCTGAACGCCGATCCGGAGATCCGGCGCCGGTTGCGCGACCTGTACGAGCTCTGCCTGGACCGCGACAAGTTCGTGGTGGTCACCTCGCCTCTGCGCGTCATCCCGGAGGAGCTCTCCCGCCAGCTGGCCCTGATGGACCTGCAAACCCCCGATCTGGAAGAGATGCTCGCCTACGTCCGGGGCGAAACCGAGCGGTTGAAGGGGCGCGGGATCGAGGTCGATTCGGCAAGCGACGCCGTATTCAGCATGGCGCGCGCCCTCCAGGGGCTCACGATCGAAGAAGGCCACCACGCGCTGAAGCGCGCCCTCGCGCTGGGGGGCAAGCTGGACGACAGCGTCCTCCCGCACCTGCTGGAGGAGAAGAAACTCATCGTGAACAAGTCGGGGCTCATCCAGTATGTCGCGGACGGGACCCGGATCGAACACGTCGGGGGGCTCGAGTACCTCAAGAAGTGGCTGCTCGAGCGCCGGAAGCTGTTCGTCGAACGCGACAGCCTCTCGGCTGAAATTGTGCCCAAAGGCCTTCTGGTCATGGGCGTGTCCGGGTGCGGCAAGAGCCTGTCGGTAAAGGCGATCGCCGCCTGTTTCGGGCTGCCGCTGTACCGGATCGACATGATCGAAGTCTTCTCCGGGCGGCACGGAAACCCGGATGCGGCCTTTGTCGAGGCGTGCCGCGTGGTCGAAGCCATGGCGCCCGCGGTGGTCTGGTTTGACGAGATCGAGATGGGGCTCACCGGGCAGGCGGGGCAGGAGGCCACCAATCTCGGGCGCATTTTTGCCTTCTTCCTCACCTGGATGCAGGAGAAGGCGCGCGGGCTTTTTGTCGCGGCGACGGCCAACCGCATCGACCTGCTGCCGGCCGAAATGATCCGCAAGGGGCGATTTGACGAGGTGTTCTTCATCGACCTTCCCGGCGAGGAGGAACGGGTCGAGATTTTCCGCATCCACCTCGGAAAGCGGGGCATCGACCCCGAGTCGATGCAGCTGAGCCGGTTGCGCAGGATCACGCAGGGTTGGACGGGGGCCGAGATCGAACAGTGCGTCGTGTCGGCGATCACGACGGTGCGGCTGGAGGACAGGCGCCTCGCGTTCGAGGACCTGCACGCGGCGGCCTTGAACGTGATCCCGCTCTCAAAAACAATGCGCGAGCAGGTCGACCACATACGTTCGTGGGCCTACGACCGGGCGGTGCGCGCCTCTCCCCGCGAAGCGAACCGGTAGGGGGGCGGCGGCCGCGTGCGCTACTCGGGGACCTTGAGCTGGGTGGTCCGAGCGCCCATCTGGTTGGCGAGCGCCGTCGTGTCATACAAGGCATGTTCCAGCTCCATGCCGACCGAAAACCCGTTTTCTTCTGGGCGGCAGTAGATCACTTCGCCCAGCAGAAGGGTGGTCCCCCACTCTACTTTCAACAGCGCGCCGGAGGGGACCGCTACCCCGATCAGCAGGCGCACGCCGTTGGTGGAGAAGTTGGCGAGCCGAGCCGGCATGGCGGTTTTGTCTTCCAGGTTCGTGACGGTGACCGGCTGATCCAATTCGAAACGCGGACTGCGACGCAGCTCCATAGGTTCTCCAGGCAGACACTCTCAGGACAACGGCAGTTGTTCCCCGCTCATGCTCCTTGCAGCCCAAGGCCAGGCGCATCGGACAATACCAGCTTGCCTTCCCGCACACGGACGCCGGAGTACGGGTCGTTTGCAATCAACAGGTTGCCATCCAGGTCCGCGTAGTCGACCAGCGGCGACAGGTGCGCGGCCGCGGTGACCCCGATCGAGCTCTCGATCATGCAGCCGAGCATGGTCTTGAGCCCCAGAGCCCGCGCAATCTGGATCATCCGCATCGCCTCGAGCATCCCTCCCGCCTTCATCAGCTTGATGTTCACGCCATCGAAGGACTCGACCAGGCGTGGGATGTCGGACGGGTGGAGGCAGGCTTCGTCGGCGATAATCGGGATGTGCACACGGGAACGGACCCAGCGTGTTTCTTCCAGCATCGAGGCGGGCATCGGCTGCTCGACGAACTCGACCCCCTGGCTCTCCAGCCAGTTGATCTTGCGCACCGCCTCCTGCTTATCCCTCCAGCCTTCGTTGGCATCGACGCGGAGCGGCTTCTTCGTCACGCTGCGCACCGCTTCGATGGTGGCCTCGTCGGTCTTCAGCCCGACCTTGATCTTCAGGACTGGGAATTGCGCAGCCTCGGCCACTTTACGGCGTGTGACCTCGGGGGTGTCGATGCCGATCGAAAACGTCGTGACCGGCGTGTCCGCGGGATCCAGGCCGAAGTGGCGGTACAGCGGTACCCCCAGCTTGCGCCCGACCCAGTCCATGAGGGCGATGTCGAGCGCGGCCTTCGCGGCGTATTCGCCTTTGATGCGGCGGAACACCTCGCCCATGATCGTCTCGAAGTGCCACGGATCGGCGTTGCGAACGTAATCGGAGACCGCAGCGACGGCGCGCCCGGCCGATTCGGCATTCTCCGAGTACCGCACGATCGAGGCCCCTTCGCCCAGACCCGTGATGCCGTCACGCGAGTATCGCAAGTGCAGGTTGTCGCGGTACTCGCTCGACGACATCGTCGTGGTCCAGGTGTGCCTGAGGTTCAGCCGGACGACCCGGGTTTCGATCGATGCCGGGCCGCTTGCCGTTGCCCCCGCCGACAGTGTCAACGCCTTCTCCTCGAGGGCTAACGCGGAAAACGCGCCTGCGCCCTTCAGCCATGCCCGTCTGTTCATGGGACCTGCCTTGTGTCGTTGCCGCGGACCTCGAACAGGACTGTGTCCTGAATCCGGTTGTCGCCGCCCACCAGTGCCAGTTCGTGCTTCCCGGCCCACGGCGCCCAGAGGTAAACCGGGGACGCGGGCCCCAGCGCCCGCCCATCAAGCAACCATCGGGAACCATTGTCCCTGGTATTGGCCTCAAAGAAAACCCTTTGCTGCCCGGTCGGGATGTCGGGATCGAGCGCGATCACCGTCCCGGCCGCCGGCTGGACGATGCGTGCCGGCGCGGCGTTCCTCGCCTGCCGCACCGACTCGGTCTCCGTCCCGCGGATAAACCACTCGTGGCGACTCTGACCCGAAGCCAGTCTCACGTCCTGCCCGACCACCCCGGGGGGCCTTGGCGGGGGCGAAACCATCCGGTCCCGGTGCAGCCGGTTCATCACCTCCACCCAGACCGGCGCGGCGCCGGCCACGCCGCTGACGTTCCACATCGGGTCGCCGTTGAAGTTTCCCACCCAGACCCCGACCGTGTAGCGATCCGAGTAGCCGACGCACCAGTTGTCGCGCATGTCTTTGCTCGTGCCTGTCTTCACGGCGGACCAGAAACGCGTCGCCAATGGGCTCTCCAGCGTGAACGTGGCGCTGCGGCTCTCCCGGTCGGAGAGAATGTCCGAGACGAGAAACACCGCTTCGGGCGACAGCGCCGGCCGGCCCTCCCCCGGGGCCTCTTTGGGGGAGAGCCTCAGGGGCGATGCCATGCCGCCGGCGGCCAGCGCCCCGTAGGCGCTGACGAGGTCCCACAGGGTGACATCGACGGAGCCGAGCGCGAGCGACGGGCCGTAATAGTCGGCCGTCCGCAACCCCCCGAACCCCAGCAGGCCCAGCCGCTCGACCACCGTATCGATGCCCGCCAGCGCCAGCGTCTTGACGGCCGGCACGTTCAGCGAAGACGCGAGTGCGGTTCGGGCAGTGACCAGCCCGCGGAACTGGTTGTCGTAATTCCGGGGCCGGTATACACCCCCCGGTAGGGGCACCTCCAGCGGGCTGTCGTCGAGCAGCGATGCCGGGGTGAGCAGTCGTTTTTCAAATGCGACCGCGTAAACGATGGGCTTCAGGGTGGACCCGGCCTGGCGCGGCGCCCGCACGCCGTCGACCTGCTGGGCCGGACCGGGTGCGCCGGTGTTGCCGACATACGCCAGCACCTCGCGCGTGGTGTTGTCGACGACCAGCACGGCGCCGTCGCGCACGTTCTGAGAGGCGAGCGAGGCGAGCTGGTGGCGGAGAGACTCGGCGGCAAACCACTGCAGTGCGCCGTCGAGCGTGCACTCCAGGCGTCGTGGCGCGCGGCCGCCACCGGCGTCGCGGGCCATCCGCAGGGCCACATGCGCCGCCAGGGCCACGTCGGGCTGGATCGCGTAGGGGCGCGTCAAGGCCCCGCTGGCCTGCGCTGCAATGCGGCCCGCGTCGTACGGCAGTTGCATCGATCGGGCCAGCAGGGTCGCACGCGCAGCCACCTGCGCAGGGCGGGCATTCGGCGATCGGATCAGCGCCGCCAGGGTCACCGCCTCGAGTTCGTCCAGGCCGTGAGGACGCTTGCCGAAAAGCCCCGCCGCAGCCGCAGAAACACCCTGCAGCTCGCCCCTGAAGCTTATGAGGTTCAGGTAGGCTTCGAGGATCTGCGCCTTGGACCAGCCCCGCTCGAGCGCGCGCGCGGCCCTGATTTGGCGCAGTTTCTGTAACGGCGAGCGCCGGCCGGCCGCCGGCCGCACCTCCGGCCTGAGTCTGGAGACCAGCTGCATCGTTATCGTACTGGCGCCGCGCGGTGTCGTGAACACCCCGGACAGCGCCGCGGCCATCGAAGCCCAGTCGGCTCCTCCGTGGCTGAAGAAACGCTTGTCCTCCGCGGCGATCACGGCGGCCTGGAGCGCGGGCGAGACGTCCTGCAGCCGCGCCCAGCTCAGCCGGCGCACGGTGTGGTCCAGACGGATTTCGTGGATGACCTGGCCGTTGCGGTCGACCAGGACGGCGTCGGAAGCGGCGCAGGCCGTCCGGACCTCGTCAAAGCCCGGGAGGGTCCCCGGTGCGGTAGCGGCAAGCAGGGCGATGCCGGCGAGCACCAAGACACCAAGCCCCAGCTTTGCCATCGTCCGCATAGGTATGTGGAGGTCGGCGCCCCAGGCGCCGCCCTCAAAGCGGCGTCGGGCCGCCGCACCTCCAACGCGCTTATTGTACCCGGAGCGGAGGGTTCGGGGATTCGCCGAACATCTCGGGGGAGTAGAGCGCCTCGACGCGCGTCGGCGGAAGGTTCATCGTCCCCTCGCTGTTGAACCGCACCGTGTACTCGACCGTCCACGTTCCCTTGGGGACGAAATGGTAATAGGCCCGGAACGCTTCGAACGATCTCTCTTCAAAGACCGGCCACACCCAACCCTCGTTCTTTTCACCGCGGGTGGCGAGCGAGGAATCCCGGCCGAGCCCGGTCCCGAGCACGGACCCTCCTGCCGGAATCGGGTCGTCGACGACCACCCACGTCATGTCCGACTGCGCTTCGAGCTCGAGCCTCACCCGCGCGATGTCCCCTTTGCTCCATGCTCCCTTTTCTTTCTGCTGCACCGGGGTGAGCGTCTTCTTTATTTTGAACCCGCTGGACAGCGGCTCGCGCAGCGGGATTGCCGCCAGGCTCTGGATGGTCACCCAGGGCCTGCCCGAACCGTTACCGCGCAATTCGAGTGCACCGGTGCCGGCGGGCCAGGGGAACGAGACGGTCTTGCCCTGCGGTTCGGCGCCCCAGTCGACCGCCTGGGTTTTCCCCGACAGGGTCGCCGTTGATGAACCGGTGACGGGAGCCTTCTCGAAAGCCTCGACGAATTTCTGCATCGCGACGACACCCCAGGCGTTGGCGACCGTGGTGTCCCAGTGGCCCCGGCGCTGGCGGCCAAGCGCCCCGCGCACCAGCCGCGGCAGGTCTTCTCTCCAAGCGGGCGCATCGAGCTGGCTCAAGATGAACCGGAGCGCGTTCGTGTCGGTCGAGATCATCAGCCACCAGAGGTAATCGGACCTTTCGGTGGAAAACCCCATCGTGGTCCCCTGCAGGTTCAAGCGCGAGCGCAGGACCTGCTGGACTTCCAGGGAACGCTCGTCGCGGTTGCGCACCGGGACGCGGCGGAGGATGTTCGCCCAGTCGATCACGGCGGAGGTGGGCCAGAGATTCGGCTCGATCGCGATGGTCGAGAGCAGGGCCGGGTCGGCCTTGGTGAAGCGCGCCAGAGCCTCCACCGCAGACAGTTTCCTGAGCGCCAGATCCACCGTCGGCAGACTCGACCCGCGGTACACCTTACCCTGGACGAACCCCTGCAGCCCGGAGATCATCCTCTGCTGGGAGTCCGCCGGGATGGGCCAGCCTGCTTCGTCGGCGATCGCCAGCACGTAGGATGTCAACACTTCGCTGCCATACGTCATGGAGGGGAAGTATCTCAGCAGGCCGTCGCGGTCGGTATACGAGGGCAGGCGTTCCATGATCCGGTTCCAGGCCTCGCGATCGCGTAGCGCGACCGCCCTGGAAATGCTCTGCTCCAGGCACGTGTACCGGTACCAGCGCATGAACTCGGTCACCCCGGTCAGGCTGCTTACCAGCTTGGGCCGGAAGGACACCTGCACTCCTCCCCGGCCCGGGGCGGCGTCCGACGGCCGCGCCACGTCGGTGCGGAGTGGGGCTTCGAGTTGTGTCAGGCTCGCCTGAAAGGTCCGGACGGGAATGGCGGGGACTACTTTCTGGGTAACCGCCAGGCGGTCTCCGGTGCCGGCCGGCCCCGCGGCCTCGACCTCATACCGGAGCGAGTCGATTCCGGCGGGGGCCGTCAGGTTCCAGCCGACCACCCTGGACTCGCCGGCGGCGAGATTCAGCGATTCGGCGGGCAGGGGTTCCTTGTGCTGCGGCACGCGAGCGGAGACCCGCACCTCGAGCGCACGATCGGTCGCGTTACGCACGGTGAACTCGGAGCGGAACCGGTCCCCTTCGCGGACGACCGGCGCGATCCCGGAGAAAATCATCAAGTCCTGCGTCGCGCGGATCGAGGTCGACCCGGTACCGAAACGGTCCAGCCCCGAACTGGCGACTGCCACGATCCGGAAGCTCGTGATCGAGTCGTTGAGCGGAACCTCGACGGTCGCTTCTCCTTTGGCGTCAAGGGGTACGCGGGCTTTCCAGAGCAGCAGCGTGTCGAATAGTTCACGGGTAGGTTGTGCCCCACCCCCGCCCCCCTGGGGCAGCGCCTTGAGCCCGAAATGCCTTTTCCCGATGATGTGCATCTGGGCTGTGGATGTCTGCACCCCATAGCCGCGGGTCCCCATCATTGCTTCGAGCAGCTGCCAGCTCTGGTTGGGCATCAGGTCGAGCAGGCCCTCGTCGACTGCGGCCACGGCCACTTCGGCGCCGCGCGGCAGGGCCTTCGCCTCCGGCGTCGTGACGGCGATCGAAACGCGTGCCTTCTCGCGCACCTTGTACACGGGTCTGTCGGCGGCGACCTTGACCCGCAGCTCGTGGGCCCGCCACCCGACTTTGAACTGCGCGATGCCCAGCTTGTACCCGGGACGGCCCAAGTCCACGGTCGCGGTGGGCCGGACGTCGCCGACGCGACCGCGGACGACCAGGACTGAAATGAAGATGTTGGGTGCGAACTCGCCTTTGACCGGGATTTCGATCACCGGTTCCTTGCCCGAGAGTTCCCGGACAAAGGCCTCGGCCACGCCCTCGCGCTCGACGCTGATCAGGGCGGTCGCTTTCCGGAACGGCATCCGGACCTGCAGCCGTGCTTTTTCGCCGGGCTCGTATCGGCGCGCCTCCGGAATCACGTCGATGCGGTCGCTGTCCTCGGCGCGGAACCACCAGTCTTCCTTGCCGGCGACCCACACGGGGCAGTTTGCTGCCGCTTCGCGTCCCGCCGAGTCCCGGGTGACCGCCTGCAGGATCAGGTTCCCCGAGGCCGCAGAGATCTTGTCGCACAGGAGGAGCCCCTTGGCGTTTGTCTTGCCCTCGCACAGGGTCTGCAGGCGCTTGGTCTCCGTCGCGTGTTCGTACGCGTAGAAGCCTCCCACCAGGCGCTTGCGGTGGGAGTAGGTCTTGCTCTGCAGCAGGTCGACTTGCACGGACGCCCCCGCCACCGGCTTGCCCGCGAGGTCTGTTACCGCGACTTGGAATTTGAGCGCCTCCCGATTCAGGGCCCACGAGTCGGGCCGGATGCCGATGTGTCGGTCGGCGGGGAGCAGGGCGATGCGGGACGCGACGGTCTGCACCTCGCCGTTGGGATCCCGGAACTCGAGCTCGGCCTGAATTTCCCGGGGGGCTTCGATGCGGGGCAGGTTCGAAATCACGGTCCGGGCTGACCCGGAGGGGTCGAGCACAAAGTCCGTGCTCTTCAGCTCGAACCGGGTCTCCTCTTCCGGCTCCTGGTCCCCGCGCTGCAGGCCTTCGCGCGCCTTGCCGTTCGAAAACACGAAGTCCTCGAAGCCCTCGAAAGACCGCACGCCACCGGGGCGCACGTCGTACCTGAATTTCACCGGCAGGTTCCCGGCGGTGCCCCCGCCAGGTAGGCCACCGTCAGGTCGATGGGAACAGAGGCCGGCGCCACGAGCGGGACGGACGGGGTCCGGATGGTGCCTCGCATCAGCGGGACGCGGTACTCCTCCACCCGGAACAGGCCGGCATAATAGACGGGTGCCGGACGGTTCTCGTTGCGGGTCCGGTCCTCCCCCAACACGACCTGGTACATGCCCAGCCGGGCCTCTCGGGGAATGGCCCACGCGGACTCCGCTGTCCCGGCAGCGTCCCACTTGAGCTCGAGGGGATACTGCTGGTTGGTGCCGAGGTGGCGTATGTGCCCGCGCCCGGGCATCTGCTCCGGACGCATCAGGGAGAAACCGGCGGTGCCGTGCCTGCGCAGGAAGTGTTTCATGTGCACCGTTTCGCCGGCCCGGAAAAGCGGCCGATCGAAAACCGTGTGCGCGGCCGCGAGGCTGCCGTCGTACTCGGTGGGGATCTGAAATCTCCATGGCTCGATCCCCTCGTTCCAGCTTGTGTGGACGAACGCCATGTCGGACCCGAGCCGGGCCGTCACCGTGAGTCCCGGCTCCTCGCCGTCCGCGGCGCACTCCGGGTGGCCACGCTCCTGTCCGGGGATCCCGGCAGGACGGGCGACGCCGTCGCGGTCAGTCTTGCCCTGCCAGAGACGCGTGCCCGTGCAGTCGATGACTTCCACCGCTGCGCCCGCCACCGGGCGCGCCTTGTCCAGCGTCGTCACCCAGACGAGCGATGATTCGATGCCCCGTTTGAAGTGGACGGAAAGATTCGTGACCAGTACCGTGGTCGGGACGTACATAGGCTTGGGCTGCCCGAGCAACGCAGCACCGAGGATCTCGCTCTCGATCTCGACCACATAGAACCCGGGGGCCTTCATCGGGATACCGACAACTTCGAACGGCTTTCCACCCCCCGGCTTCGGGATGGTGAAGGAGCCGGCTTTGTCTTTCGTCACCGGGCCGAACACCGACTTTTCGCGGTCTTCCCAGCCGCGGCGTCGCACCTTGGCCATCCAGTGCAGCATCTGGCCGGCCTGATCCGAGGGCACCCGCACGACCCGGCCGCGCATGCTTCCCTCGACCGGCCGCATGCCTGCGACCGGCTCGGGAGGATCGACATCCCGCTCGCCGCCGGTAACCTGCAGAGACCGGGCTGCCATCGTGGCTTCGACATTTCTCAGGGTCACCGGGAGCAGCGGGTTGCCTTTCCATTCGAGGATGCCGAAATCCGCCGAAAATTTTGCCAGCGGCGGATACTCGTCCGTCCGGACCGTTATCGGGAAAGCCCCGGCGTTCGACAGGCTGCGCCCGGCGTCGTCTTTGAGCCCGGCGGGGATCTCGATGGTGAATGCGGACCTCTCGGGGAATGGCCCCTCGAAGCGGAGATCGGTGACGAAGCGGGCATCCTCCTCCTCGTCGGAGCCCGGACGCTTTGGCGACCAACGCTTGCCGCCGGAGCCCTTCAGAACGGAACCCCGGACGTCGATCCAGAGAACTGGGGCCGAAAAGTAGAGGCGCATGGGGGAGACGGGGACACACTCGGCCTGGGAGTTCTCGCGCTGGCAATGGAAGCTGGCGGTGAAAGGGGTGCGCACGATGAACGGGAGCACCTGGTCGGTTTCGGTGGCCACGCCGCCGGGCGCACTGATGCCGCGGCCCCAGACAAGGCTGACGCGGGCACCGGCGGGAAACCGCCTCACGGCCTGGATCAGCAGCGTATGGGGCGGCCGATACTCGGCCCGCGGATACTCGGCCCTGAGGATGGCGTCGCGCGGTTCCCCGGTGACGATCCGTACCCCGATGCGGTCGGGGACCTTCTCGACCGTAAAGGACGTGTTCGCAAGGACGCTTCGTTCGACAGTCTCACTGTCGAGTTCGAGGAGAAAGATCTGTTCGTCGTCGACAGAATCCGATCCCTCGAAGGGCCGCGACGAGAGGATGGCCGGGCCGCCGGTGGAAAACACGAACTGCTGTGGGCCGCCGACACTGTTGCCCGCGAGGGTCTTCAGGCCGTCGCGCAGCCTGAACTCGCACCGAATCCCGGCCGGGAGATTGCGGTCGAAGTCGAAGACCCAGTTACGGCCGTCGACCCATCGCCCGGTACCCTTTTCCGGACACTGCATGACAAAAGGGTTTTCCGGCGGGCGCGGATCCCCGAGCGGGACCATCGGTTCGGAAAAACGCGCATGTGCCTGGCGCACGTTCTTGACGGTGCCCTGGGGCGAGAACTGGTCTACCCGCGCCTGTTGCTGGGCAAGCGCGGGAAAGGCCGCCAGACACAGGAACACCACGCGAGACAGCTGTGAGGCCTTGCTCGGCATTTCGTACCAGCGGAGATCGAAGGAAGTTTGTTTGCGGTCGGGAGGACGGGCGTGCGCCGTTGCGTCGCTCGGTAAGTTCGTGTTCTGCAAAGCATCAATCCCAGATGCAGCAAAACTACTACTGCGCGCCGCAACAATTCAATCAAAACCGGCGTGTGGGCGCGGGGGCGGTCCGCGCCGCGCTGGCAAGCCACGCCCGAGGGCATGGGTCACACCGTGCCGGCGGAGCTGCATCCGGGCCGCGTCGAGCCGCCGCGGCCCATTTTGCCGCTCCGGGTTCGGCTCGTCAGTGGCCGAACTCCCGGTCGCGGTACCCGGGCGAATCGCGCCGTGTCTGCGGCCGCGCTTCGTTGACGGTGAGCGCCCGTCCGTCGACCACTTTGCCGTTCATCTCCTTGATGACGGCTTCCATGTCGGCTTCGGGGGCGAGTTCAACAAAACCGAAACCGCGCGACTTCCCCGTCTCGCGGTCCCGCATGATTTTTACGCTGGCCACAGGGATGTTCTGGCTCTCGAAGATTTCCTGCACATCCGTGTCGGTCAGATTAAACGACAAGTTACCCAAAAAAATTCTGCCTGGCATGTTCCTTCGCCGGCCTCGCAAAAGGCACAAAAAAAGGCTGCACCCGGGTGTCCCGAAGCCGCAGCCGCATTACCAAAATCGTCGAACGAGAAGCACTGACACCGCCCACCACTATAAGGGCAGAAAGGCCGCCTTGCAAGCGATTCGTGGCTTGGGCCGTGCGGTGCTACAATGGGCCGCGTGCTGGCGTGCAGTGCCTTCATCCGGAACATCCCCATGCATCGACATAAGCTCCTGATCGTTGCAATGGCCACGACGCTGTGGCTGCTGGTGTCCTGCGGCACCCGCCCGCAGGAGCCGACCCTCCGCTACGCGGTAAAGGGCAAAGTGGTTTCGGTGGACAAGGAGGCCCGGCGCGTAACCATCGCACATGAGGAGATCCCGGGATTTATGGCGGCCATGACTATGCCGTTTGCCATCCGGGACGAATGGCCCTTCCGCATCCTGGCTCCAGGCCAGCAGATTAGCGCGACACTGGTGGTCGAAGCGGGGAGGTCATGGCTCGAGGAAATCACCGTTGTTCAGCAGGCGCCCGCGGGTGCGTCCTCCGCGATTCCAGCATCGACGCTGCCCGAGACGGGCGTGGAGGTGCCGGACTTCGCCCTCACCAACCAGGGAGGCAGACGAATCCATCTGCACCAGTACCGCGGCAAGGCCCTGCTGCTGACTTTCGTCTACACGCGCTGCCCGTTGCCGGACTTCTGCCCGCGCATGAGCAACAACTTCGCGCAGATTCACAAAGCGATGCGAAACGACGCCGCCCTGCGAGGTGACCTCCACCTGCTGACGGTCAGCTTCGACCCGGAGTTCGACACGGGGGAAGTATTGCGGGGTTACGGCAAGGGGTTCATCGGGGAAGGCAGCCCCGACACCTTCCGCGACTGGGAGTTTGCCTCCGGCACCGTTGACGAGGTGAAGGCGATCACCCGCTACTTCGGACTGGCCTATTGGCCGGAGCAGGGTCAAATCGTTCACTCGCTGCGGACGGCCCTGATCGGGCCCGACGGCAGGCTCGTCCGCCTTTACCCAGGGAACGAGTGGACCCCCGCCGACGTGCTGCGGGAGCTGCAAAAAACGGGCGGGTCCGCCCCGACTCCGCCCGGTTAGGCTGAGGCGGGCCCGCGGCAGGATCGGACTGCCGCGCCCTTACCTTTGAGGTGACTATGCGATTTCCTGCCGTTCTCCTCGTCCCGCTTCTCTCGCTCGACGCCCATGCCCAGGCACCGCCGCCGGTGGTTTCGCCCGAAGTCCACCCCGACAGCCGCGTGACGTTCCGGTTGCGCGCGCCTCACACCAGGGAAGTCCTCCTGGCGCGGGAGGGTGCACAGAGGGTTGCCATGCAGAAGGATGAGCAGGGCGTCTGGTCACTGACGACCGAGGCGCTCGAGCCGGACCTCTACGCCTACTCCTTCGTCGCGGACGGGTTCGTCATCGTCGACCCGGCGAACCCTGTCGTCAAACCGAACCTTCTGAACATGCAGAGCCTGTTGCACGTGCCCGGCCCCGGGACGCTGGCCTGGGAGATCAGAGACGTGCCGCACGGCACGCTGCACCGGCACTTTTACAGGTCCGGGGTCGTCGGGGACGATCGGGATTTCTATGTGTACACGCCGCCCAACTATGACCCGCGGGCGCGGGGCGGCTATCCCGTCCTGTATCTGCTGCACGGCTTCAGCGACGACGCCTCCGGCTGGACGGCGGTGGGCCGGGCCCATGTCATTCTCGACAACCTGATCGCCGCCCGAAAGGCGCGGCCCATGCTGGTCGTCATGCCGCTCGGCTACGGCGCACCGGAGGTGCTTGCCGCGCGCGGCCCGCGCGACGCTTCCCTGTGGCGGCGCAACATGGAAGGGTTCCGGGACGCCACGTTGACAGAGGTCCTCCCCCAGGTCGAGCGCTTGTACAACGTCGGCAGGGAGAGGAGCCGGCGCGCGATTGCCGGGCTGTCGATGGGCGGCGCCGAATCCCTGTTCACCGGACTCAACGCGCTCGACCGTTTCGCCTGGGTCGGGGCCTTTAGCTCGGGCGGTTTGGGCGACGATTTCGACAAGGCGTTCCCCGGCCTCGATGCGAAGGCGAACAACCGCCTGCGCCTGCTCTGGGTCGCGTGCGGCAAGGACGACCGCCTCATCGCCGACAACCGGAAGTTCCTCGACTGGCTCAAATCGAAAGGCGTGCGCTTCTCCTGGACCGAAACGCCCGGGGCGCACACGTGGAGGGTGTGGAGGCGCTACCTTGCCGACTTCGTCCCCCTGCTTTTCCGGGAGGATTAGGCCCGTTTCCCGTAAGCTTCGGAGCTCTGGTTTGAGGCTCGCGGAGAGAATTGCCACTACCGGCCACCGGGAACACTGATGGCGCACTGCGGGGCAGCGCTCTCGCGCCGCTCCGCTATAATGTTTCCATGGGGGCGGTTGCTGACGGGACCTCCCGGGGTTTCATCCTCGAGAGCACCTACCGGATCGAGTCGGGTCGGCCTGTCGTTATGCTCTATGGCAAGCTCGACACCGGCCAGCCGTTCCTCGTCCGCGAGGACCGCCAGACACCGTTTTTCTATATCGGCAGCGGCGATGCCGTCCGCCTGGGCAGTTCCATCTCCGGCATCGAGGAAGACCATCCTCCCAAGACCAACATGGCCGGCGGCCCCGTCGTGCGCGTGCGCGTGCGGACCCCGCCCGATGTCCCGCCGCTGCGCGACGCGCTTGTCGCCCGGGGGGTCTGCTGTTACGAGGCGGACGTCGGCTTCGCGGCGCGCTATCTGATCGACCGCGGAATCCGCGGGTCCATGCTCATCGAGCACGCGCGCCCCCGCACCGAACGCGGCCTGCGCGTGTTCGACAACCCTTCGGTGCGCCCCTGCGATTGGACCCCCCGGCTCACGGTGCTTGCCTTCGACATCGAGACCGATCCCTCGGCGCGCCGCCTCTTTTCGATCTCGCTGGCCGGCTGCGGCGTCGAGGAGGTTCTGCTCTTCACTCCGCGCGGGTACGACTGCGTGAGCGCGGCTGCCTGTTTTCGCAGCGAGAAGGAACTCCTCGAGGCGTTCGTTGAACGGGTGCGCGGCCTCGACCCCGATATCCTCACCGGCTGGAACGTGGTGGATTTCGACATCGCGACGCTGACCCGGATCGCAGAGAGGTGCGGTGTTCCGCTCGCGTTGGGACGGGGCTCCGAGCCGGTGAGAATCCGCGCGCGCCGGTCTTACGGACGGGGTTCGAGCCAGGCTTTCGTCCAGGGGCGCGTAGTTCTCGACGGCATCCACACTCTGCGCAGCTCCTTCGTGCGGCTGGAGAGCTACTCCCTCGAGTCGGCGGCACGCGAGATTCTCGGCAAGTCCAAGACGCATCACGGGTCCCCGGCGGGCAGGCGAAATCTTGCGGATCTTCAAGGAGGACCGCCCCCGGCTTGTCGAATACAACCTGAACGACTCGCGCCTGGTCCTTGAGATCTTCGACAAACTGCGGCTCATCGATCTCGCCGTCGAGCGGAGCCGCCTGACTGGCATGGCCCTGGACCGGGTGGGCGCCAGCATCGCGTCGTTCGATTTTCTGTACCTGGGCGAACTGTCGAGGCGGCGTATCGTCGCCCCGACCGTTCAGGCGGGGGCTGCGGGATGGGGGGCCACGGCGGGAGGCCATGTCCTGGAGCCGCGCCCCGGGCTGTACCGCAACGTCCTGGTCCTCGATTTCAAGAGCCTCTACCCCAGCCTCATTCGGACCTTCCAGATCGATCCCTGCGGGTACCTGCCAGCGCCGCGGCCGGAGGACGACCCGATCGTGGCCCCGAACGGCGCCGCGTTCCGGCGCGAGCCGGGCATTCTCCCGCGGATTCTGGACCATCTCTTCCCGCGCCGCGAGAAGGCCCGGGCGGCGGGAGACAAGATCGCCAGTCACGCGATCAAGATCCTCATGAACTCTTTTTACGGCGTCCTGGGCACCCCTGCGTGCCGGTTTGCCTCCCCCGAGTTGGCCAACGCGATCACGGGTTTCGGGCGTGAAATCCTGCTCTGGTCCAAGGACGCGATCGAGGGTTACGGTTACGACGTGCTGTACGGCGACACCGACAGCCTGTTTGTCGTCTCGGGCGCAGGCAGTCCGGACGAGGCTCGCGCGCTGGGCCCCACACTCGCCGCCCGCCTGAACCGGGATCTGGGCGAGCACGTGGCCCGGCGTTGGCGCGTCGAGAGCAAGCTCGAAATGAAGTTCGAGCGGCTCTACCTGCGCTTTCTGCTGCCGGCGGCGCGACACAGCGCGGTCGGGGCCCGGAAGCGCTATGCGGGGCTCGTGGAGGAGGACGGCAAGCCCACGGTGGTCTTTACCGGCATGGAGGCTGTGCGCAGCGATTGGACAGAGCTGGCGCGGCGCACCCAGCGCGAGCTCTATCTGCGCCTGTTCTGCGAGCAGCCCGTCGAGGAGTACATCCGGCAGATCGTCACGCAGCTGCGCGCCGGACAATTGGACGCCATGCTCGTCTATCGCAAGGCGCTGCGGAAGGGACTGGCCGAGTACGTCGCATCGACCCCGCCGCACGTTTCCGCGGCTCGCAAGGGGGCAGGCAAGGCGGGACAGGTCATCGCGTATATCATGACCAGGAACGGGCCGGAACCCGCCGAGGCGCGCACCTCCGCGATCGATTACGAGCACTACGTCGACAAGCAGCTGCGTGCCGTGGCGGAGCCGGTGTTCCTGCTGCTCGGCATCGACTTCGAAGCCGCCACTGCCCTCCATCCCCAGCTCCGACTGTTTTGACGGGCCAGGATGAAGTTAGACGCTTGTGCCGAATTCGAGGTCGCCATCGCCCCTTTTGGGCGAGGGTTAGCCGCGCTCCATACGCGCGCACAGGGCGGCAAGCGCGGGGCGGTCGAGGTCTTTGCCGATGAAGACCAGGGCGCCTCGACGAAGCGGCTCCCGGGGGGTAGCGGGGTAGATGTCGAACCGCCCGGCTACGCAGTGAGCGGCAGTCCAGCCGGTCTCCCCCTCGGTGCGCAGGATGCCTTTGACCCGGTAGACGCCGGCCGGCAGATCGTAAAACAGGTCCTCCAAATCCTCGGCGCGGACGGTCGCGTCCGTTTCCCACGACCAGGATTCGAATGGGCTGTGCGAGTGCCCAGTGGCCGGGAGTGCGGATGCGCCCGGAGCTTTTCTGCCGGGATCGAGCACGATCGACCAGGGGACGATCCCGTGCGATGCGGGCAGGATTCGGGCCTGGGCATTCAGGCGGCGGACGGCCCGCTGCGCGGCCGCGCCGTCGTCGAACACCAGGTCGAGCTTGTTGAGCACGAGCAGGTCCGCACGCTCGATCTGGACCTGGGCCTCGATCGCCTGATCCAGCGCCAGGCCGACATTGGCCGCATCCACGACCGTGACGATGGCGTCCATCCGGAAATACGAGATCAGGCCGGGACGCTCGAAGGTCCAGGCCACACCGAGCGGGTCGGCCAGCCCTGTGGTTTCGATGACGAGGTGGTCGAAGCCGCCGCGGCGCATCAGCCCGTTCAAGAGCCCTTCGAGGTCCTGGTTCAAAGCGCAGCACAGGCAGCCGTTGTCGAGTTCGACGAACAGCTCGCCACCGGAGACCAGGGCGCCGTCGACCCCCACGGCGCCGAACTCGTTGACCACCACGGCCAGCCGGAGCCCAGTGCCGGAGCGCAACAGGTGATTCAGCAGCGTCGTCTTGCCGCTGCCGAGGAACCCGGTGATGATCGAAACGGGTACGCGGGTCATCGATCACGGTCCGCATCGCCCTTCGCCCTGCCGGTGATACCCGCAAGGGCGGATATCTCGCGCAGGTCAAGGGTCCTGAACACCACACCGGAGGCCACGTAGATCAGGAAACCGGCCGCGACGCAGACGGCGACGTGGAGCCCGGAAAACCGAATGAGAAAAAGCGCCATGGGGATGCACGTGAGCGCCGGATTGAGCAGGTGCTTCGCAAGCGGCAGCGGAGCCACCTTGCGCGTCACGGCACCGAACGAGATCAGCAGCAGCGCGATCTCGGAAATGATGGAAGCCGCGGCCGATCCGAGAATGCTGAACCTGGGGATCAGCGCCACGTTCAACCCGATATTGAGCGCAACCGCGCAGAGGGCCAGGTACAGGTTGAGTTTCTGCAGGCCGTGCGACATCAACGTGACGCGATACAGGACCCTGAGAGACGCCGTGGGGATTATCCAGATCAGAATCGACAGCGCCGCAGCGCCCCCGCTGTAGTCGGGGCCGAAGATCATGCGCATCAGCGGTCCGGCAAGCAAGGTCCCCCCGAGTGCGAGCGGTAGCGAAAGGAGGAGGCAGTACTTCTGCGTCTTCTCGGATATCTGGCGCAGCACAAGTCGGGCCGCCCCCGTGAGCGCGAGACGGCGGGGAAGAGGTTTCGGTTGTACAGCAGGATCAACGATGAGAAGAACGAGATCACTTTGTAGGCGGCGCTGTACTGGCCCACCTCCGACGCCGGTTTCATAAACCCG
Source organism: uncultured Acidobacteriota bacterium (assembly GCA_963773605.1). Lineage (GTDB taxonomy): Bacteria > Acidobacteriota > UBA6911 > UBA6911 > UBA6911 > CAVZBT01. The sequence goes on along the minus strand of CAVZBT010000005.1, from coordinate 152,720 downwards.
AGCAGGACCATGTCGAAATTGATCATGATCAGGCTCAGGGCTCCCGAGAAGCCCATCGGGAGCGACTCGCGCAGCATGTGGGACCAGCCCCCCGCCCGGAACGTGATCCGTACCGGTCCGAAGAGCTTGCGATAAAGGCCGATGAAGAAGATCGTCCCGGCCAGCTCCCCGGCGCACTGGAACACCGGCACCAGGAATATGCGCGAGGGCTTCCCGACACACAGGAGCACCAGCGAGGCGAAAACCATCTGGCCGAGCACATTCGCCCCGGCGACGTACTTCATCCGCTCCGTCACCTGGAACACCCACTGCAGCGACAGCGCCGTGGGAATGAAGCTGAGCCCGTACAGCAGCACGAGGTTCCTGACGGCCGCCGGCTTGCCGATCTGGAATGCGACGAGCACCAGGGTGGGGTAGGCGATCAGGGTCGAAACCAGCCGCAGCCCGAGGATCGACGCGGCGCGCCGGTGCAGGACGCTGAAGTCGCGTGCGACCTCCTGGATGGCATACACGTCCAGCCCCTGGCTCACGATGAGGGAGAAATACAGGGTGAAGGCGGCGGCGAATCCGATGGCGCCAAAGCCGTCCGTCCCGAGGACTCGCGCGATGTGGGCGAAGGCGAAAAACGCCAGGATCTTCGCGGCCACATCGCCCGCGGACAGCCAGGTGAGATTCTGGACAAAGGTGCGGCCGTTAACCATTCTGTTCGGAGTCGAAATTGGCGGGGTCGACCGGACCCGCCCGCAACATGCCACAGCCGCGGTGTATCGGCTGAACCGCCGCGCCCGGCTCAGTACCGTGACTGGCCGGCGCGGGCCACTTTGCCGACCCCGGTCTTGCGAACCAGGTGCAGCGGCAGGATCTTTGCCGCGCTGGTCACGTAAGGTTCGCGGCGCACCACCCGGAGTGTCCGGCTGTCCCGCCAGACGTCGGACATCAGCTTCTTGCTCGAAGGATACGACTTCAGCAACGCGAGCACCGCGTCCACGATTTTCGCCTCGTCCACGACCCCCACCCTTGGGCTGATGACAAGGCTGATCCTGGGCAACCCGCCCTCCTCCTCCTCGACAAACTGGTAGTCTGTCGGATTCCCGCCATAGCGGGACGGGAGCAGTTCGTCTACGAGCGAAATCAACTCGCTGCCCAGGAATGTCATCCCTTCGCTCGTCAGTTTATCGTAACTCCGTATTTCGTGCAGGTGCAGGTCGAAACCGAGCTCCCCGAGCAGACAGCCGCAGCGCCGCTTTTCCAGAATGCCATAGTCGTCACTCTCGACGTTCAGCATCAGCTTGGGGCTGCTCGGCAGCAAGGTGGTGTAGTACAGCGCCGGGACCGAAGCGGCGGCATTGGGCAAGTACTTTTCGTGCTGGATCACCGCGAGCTTGTCGGTTGCGACGTGGACATCGTCGAGCGCGGCGGGCGCGCTGCAGGCGATGCCGATGTTGCCGATTTCGGCCAGCGAGTACTGAACGGCAGCCCGGGCGCCGGCCGCAGCGATTACCGCGGCTTTCGCCGGCGGTATAGGGTTCCGAGTTCAACCGGAATGAGGTGCCCGAGATGTCGTAGGCGTGCTCTCTGGCAGCGAGGCACACCCGCACGGCCGAGCTCGGCCTGCGTGTGTATCTCGGCCGGGGTTCCTTCGCGCACGCGGTCGGCGAGCCAGCCGGCCACGCGAGCGGCCTCCTGCATGGGCGTGTATTCCGGCGCCGGAAGGGGGTTGCGCGTCAGCCGGCTGGCCCACACCGCGTAGTGGGTGAACACGAAGAATTTGAAGGTGCCGGGGCGAAGAGGCAGGCGGTTTTGAGCAAACCAACGCTGAATGGGATGGCCGATTTTCGCGTTTCGCAAGACATGCTTCATCCCGCTGACGGTCGGCGGAACCGAGTACCAGATGGCCACCGGCCTGTCGGCGACCCCGAGATTGACGGAAGTGAGAAAGTTGTAGGCGGATTCGTGTGTGAGCAGGTCGAAATCGAGGATGATCCTGGTGCCGGCGCCGCGGGACCCGCCGGTGCGGAGCTCATAGTGCTTTGCCAGCAGCGGGTTGTCAAAGTCTGCGGGGCGCACCTGGAAGGTGAGCCCGGGCCGCTGCACGGGGCGTCGTCCCTTGAATTCCTCGAACGAGAGACAGACGCCGGCTCCGTAAAGCTGCTCGAGGGTGGATTCGACACCCGCTCGCCGGACGTGCTCCACCACCCAGCCGTATTCGATCCCGGCGTGCTGCAGGAGGCGGAGATACGGGCTGCCAGGGCGGTCGTAGATCGCGCGCCGCAGTATCTTAAGGAAGCAGTCGGCGCGGAGCTGAAACTGCCGCTGCACGATGCGGCGCGCCTCCTCGAGCGAGAGGGTCGAGTTCAGAAAACGCGGCAGACCGGCAAAATACCGGCAGAACATCTTCAGATCGTCAATCATGCCGAAATGGCCCGCGGCAGCCCGACGTGGCCCCGGGGATCGGGCTCGACCGGTGGTTTCTATGCGCATTCATCGAGTCAACCCGATGAGAGGCCAGTACCATAGGAGCAGCAGCAGCAAGATCAGGAACTCGATCACCATCAGGCTCAGCCCCATTTTGAGGAAGTCGCGGGCCTTGAAATAACCGAACGAATATCCGGCGATGGCGACACCGGACTGGTACACGAATATCTTTCCTACCAGCGCCAGCGTCCAGGTGAGGCCGATGGCGACGGGGCTCCAGTTGCGCGCGACCGCGAGTCTCATCAGTGCCGGCATCGAGGTGGCCAAGGTGGTCGGGTCGCTCGGGACCAGCATGTGGTACGCGACCCCTGTCCAGTACAAGACGATTGCGGACGGCACGAAATCGCCGCCCAGCAAACTCCACGAGCGCAGCGCCTGGGTTAGGGTATCGAGCGCCCCGCTTTCCATGAGCCCCATCCCGAGGCTCAGGGCGGAGGCGGTAAACAGGAAGGGAAGAAAATCGAATTCCTTGAGTTCTCCAGGTTTCAGAACCCCTACCCCCGGCAGCATGGCCGCCAACCCGATACCGAGGGCCACCATGGCCGGGTGGATGTGGTGGACGAAATCGGTCATCCAGAGGCCGACGGCAAGCCCGAGGATAACGGCACAACGGCGCTCGGCGGGGCTCCACGCGCGCGGTTCGCCGCCCGGAGCCACAGCGGGCGCAACGCCGCTTGCGCGGTAGGGAAACAGCAGGAGCGCAGCGACCCAGCATGCCGGGAGGCTCACCAGGATGGTCGGGATGTGCGCGAACAGCCACTGGCTCCAGTACACGCGGCTCTGCCCCATTTTTTCGATGAAGCCCTGGGCGACGATGGTGCTCCCGCCGGTAATCATCATCTTGTCGAACAGGGAGGAAGCGACCGTCAGGGTGACGAACAAGCCGCGCGCCGGCACACTCATCGGACCCCAGCCGAGCGATTTGGTCACCCCGAGCGCGATCCCGCCAAGGATGATCACGCGGGCGATGCCGGACGGCACCAGCAGGTTCAGCGCCAGGCTGGTCACCAGAAAGCTCAACAGCAGGCGGCTGTAGGATGTTCCCGCCAGCCCCAGGATCCGGCGCGCGAGGCGATGGGCCAAACCCGTCCTGGTGGCCATGATGCCGAACAGCCCGGCCGCGAGCACAAACCACGACGTGGCGTTGGCAAACCCGCCGAATGCGGTCGAAAAGGGCATCCCGGCCGCGCTCCAGAAGAGATAACAGCCGATCAGGCCTGAAAGGGCGTGAGGAAAGGGTTGGCCAATCCAGAGGACAAGCACGAGCCCGCTGATCGAGATCACGTTGCGCGCGTGCGGGGCGAGCGATGGCAGCCCCAGCCACAATGCCAGCGCAACCGCGCCCGCCGCACCTATGCTCAGCCCAGACTTCCATCGCGGCGAGACACGTTTGCGCGTGTCGGCCGTGGCTTCCTGGTGCATGTTAGCTCTTTAATGTAGACGCGCCGAGATTAGCAAGTATGACATCGCCATGCAATCAATGCTTCCGCATGGCGTGCGCGAAAGCCGGTGACGGGGATATCGTCGCTCCGCGGGGACGGTCACCTATCTGGCGCGGTATGTGATGGCCCAGTGGAGCGCCAGGGTTTTCCCCTGCGCGCGTGGGTCGGCGTCGTCGCGCGTGACGATGCGGACGGTGTGCGGCCCCTGTTTGAGACCGTAGGTGTGCCACAGGTCGTCGTCGTTGGTCCTCTCGACGATATACGCGTTGATCTCTCCAGCTTTCGCGCCGTCGAGGTAGACATCGGCGCGACCGCCGGCCTGGGAGCACGGCCCGACGATCTGGACGGCGCACCCGGTGAACTTCAGGGTCGCCTCGGCTCCGCCTGCCGCGGTGCTCCTGGAGACGAACCGGTCACGGTCCCCTTTCCCTTTTGCTTCCTTCCAGTCCCCCTGCCAGGTCCAGGCCGGGTCATCCGTACCCAGCCGCCTGTCGGGCTTCCCGGGATCCCACTGCTCCAGCTTCGCCGCCTTTGCCGGTTGCAGGGGGATCGTGACTTCCTGCGGCCCGACAGTGCCCCCGGCGGCGCGGATTACTTTCAGCGCGCGGTCGAGCGTCGACTTGCTGATCTCGTGGAACGAGTAGTTCGTGTACTGGAACTTGGTGTCGGCAAGGGCCGGGATCCCCGATTTGTACGTCTCCGGTATACCCCGGTACCCGAGCATCACCCCGAGAATACCCGCAGCACTCGACGGGTTGCAGTCGGAGTCCTGCCCGCTACGGGTGGAGACCTCGAGAGTCCTGGCGAAGTCCTTCTGCCCGTACAGCACGCCCAGGGCCACGTAAGCGCCGTTAAGCCGGGCATCGATGTTGAAGGGAAGCAGCGCCCCGTCCGGGCAAGGATCGTCTTTGTCCCACTTCTCCTGGAGCAGTTGCCAGGTCTTGCGCCAGTCTCGCGGGTACCTGGCCGACCAGTCCAGCACGTCGCGGATGACCTGGCCGTACCCGCTCTTCCCCGGGATGCACGCCAGCCCGGCCTCGACGACCCGGCGCGGGTCGGTCTCGAAAAACGCCGCCGAGTACATGCCGCCGAAGAACATGCCGCCGTAGAGCCCGTCACCGTAGTTCATGACCCTGCCGACGCGATCGCAGTACTTGTTGGCCTCCTGCGGGAGCCCCGGCGTCATCAGCCCGATGAAATCGGACTCGATCTGGAAATCGATGTCGTTCGCGTGGGAGTTGTACCGGGGGTCTCCGGAGAGCGGCGCCTTGATGCCGTTGTTCAAGAGCCTGCGGGCGGCGGCGTTGGCATGCCATAGCGAGTATTTCGAGTGCTTGAACATTTCGCCGTACTGCTCCGAGGTCGCCTCCAGTCCCACCTTGTCCATGACTTCGGCGAACGTCATCTCGACGTACAGGTCGTCCTGCTGGATCGCGTTGGATACCATCGCCGGCGACCACTTGAGTTCCGCTTCGTTGATCTTGCCGTTGGAACGGAACTCCGTCGGTGCGCCATAGGAGACGCCGATCATCTGCCCGGCCCAGCCGCCCCGGATTTTGTCCTCCAGCGACGCGAGGCTGATGCGCCGCGGGGTTTGGGCCCCGGCGGACAGGGAAAGGACGGGTAACAGGAACACGAACAGCATTGCGCGACCGTTCAGGGTATGAGCCATACACGTTTCCCCTTATGCTTTCGCCTCGGCGAGCGCGAAGGCTTTCTTCAGCGAATCGATGACCGCGGCACAGGCCGCGTCGTTTTCCAGGTCGTTTAACGGTTTGTTGAAGGGTTCGGCGCGGACCGGCCCGTCATAGCCCACCTGCGCAAGCGCGTTGAGGAAGGTCGCCACGTCTATCACACCCGTAGATGCCGGCAACTCGCGCCTGGTGTCGACCTGCTGCTCCTTGGGGATGCCGGCGGGCGCGTCGTTCAAGTCCACCGAGACGATCTGGTCGTTCGTGAGGGAAAGGAGGTCTGCGCCCGTCTCGCCTGCCGTCCACCAGTGCCAGGTGTCCAGCACAAACCCGACGTTGCCCGTGCCGATCTCCGCGATCAGCTCCTTCCCCTCGGCCATGGTGTGGAGAAAGGGGAAGCGCTTGCTGTCCCTCAGCGACTGGGTCCCGACGTACTCGAGCCCGAGGCGTAGCTCGTGGTCCACGAGCACCTTGGCGATTTCGCGGAGCCTCGTCGCATGGGATTTGAAATTCTGCATGTAGGTGGCCTTGTCGTCGCAGGGCATGATCCACGTGCCGACCCGCTTCACCCCGGCGCGCTGCAGTCCTGCTGCGCTGCGGGGCAGCCCTTTCATGCCGTTGACGAACTTCGCGTCGTCGCCTCGGAAATCGACCGCCAGGCCGGCGGTACCCCAGACGAGATTCTTCTGCCTCATGTCCGCGAGAAGTTTAGTGAGTTCTTCTTCGGGGAGGCCGGCCAGGAATTCCTGGTTGACCTCGACCGCCTCGAACCCGAAGCGTTGCGCCAGCGCAATGGCCTCGACCTGGGTGGCGCGGACCCCGACGGAGCCCCAGGACAACTGAAATTTCATCCTCCGCTCGCGTGCCGGTGTGGCGCCGCCGGTGGCCCCGGCGCAGGCCGCCGCCATCGCGGCGCCGATAAATTCTCGACGGTTCAGTTGCATCCAAATCCCCCTCTCTGGAATACGGCACCTCGGACTAACCCCTATACACATCTCATCCGCGGCGTTGTGTGGCCGCCGCTCCCGGTTTGAACGGCGGCAAGAATGGCCAGAGGCAGCGCGGAGGTGATACCGACCTTCATCGTTCAACACGTCCGGTTGCGACGGCGGCCCATTTTATCACTTCCCTGCGTCCCCAAAAGCAACTGTGGAGCGCGGCCAGCTCGACGCCGCCCATCCGGCCGACGCTACCCGTGCAGCAGAACCGCCGAAAACGGTGCCGAGGCACCAGGCTCCAGGAGTGCCCAGAAACCCTCGCGCTGAAACGACACGAACGTGGAGCGTAGCACTACTGAGTTCGCCCTCCAGAGTTTGCGTTGCAATCTCGGGCGGCTCCGCATAAATTGGGGGCCGCATTCCTTACCCGCGGAGGTCTCCTTGCCGAATAAGCGCTTCCCTCGAAGGCGGTTCCTCAAGACGGTCGGCGTGGTCGCGGGCGGCACGTCCGTTCTGACCGGGTGCCGGCAGGCTCCGCGTGCGTGGCGCTTCCTGACCGACGCGGAGGCCAGGACCGTTATGGCCGTCGGCGAACAGATCATCCCGGCGGACCAGGATCCGGGTGCGACGTACGCCGGGTGCACGAACTTCATCGACAAGCAGCTGGTCGGTCCCTACCGGCGCTTCCAGAGCGCGTACAGGACGGGGATCGCGGGTGTCCAGGAGACCAGCGCCGCCATGTTCGGCGGGCCTTTCGAGGCGCTCGCCTGGGATAAGCAGACGGAGGTCCTCAAGGCACTCGAGGCCGCGAAGGCGCCCGGCACCACGTGGCAAAACCATTCCTCGGCCGCATTTTTCGAAATGATACGCGACCACGTAATGCAGGGTTTTTATGGCAGCCCGCGCCATGGGGGGAACCGGGACTATGTCAGCTACCGGGTGATCGGGATCGACTTCCCCCAGATCATCGGACAGAACCGGTACCGCAGTTGAATCCAGGCACCGTGATTTTGACGCATGTGGGTCGCCGTCGTCGGTGTGGGAGCCGGCGGGGCCGGGTCGCCAAGGAGCTCAGCGACGCCGGGCGCCCCGTTTCGAGGATCACGGCGGCTTCGATCCGGTCCTGCCGGGTTTCGGCTTACGTCAAGAGAGAATGGGCAGGGACGCGCTTCCGCTCCTGAAACGGATATGCGATTGATGCGTGCAAAGCTATTGACGACCGTCCTGACAGGGGTGGCCGTTCTGGGCGTACTCGGTTTCGCCTCGGCCTGGCATTTCTCCTCGCCGGAACGGACGTGCTCCTCGTGCCACGAGATCGAGCCTGCCCAGGAATTGTGGTCGCAGTCGGCCCACCGGGAAGTGCCCTGCGCCGACTGCCACGGCTCGGCCGTCAGCAACGGCCTGCACAGCCTCTGGGAAAACGGCCGCCGGGTCAACATGCACTTTACCGCAGACCGGCCGGAGACGATCCTCCTCAAAGAAGACCAGGTCATGGAGATGACCGGCCGCTGCAAAGAGTGCCACGAACGCGAATACGCCGCGTGGCTGGCCAGCGGCCATTCGCTCACCTACGCGGACCTCTTTCTGAACGAAAAGCACAACCGCACGGAACAACTGAACGAGGACTGCCTCCGCTGCCACGCCATGTTCTTCGAAGGGAAAATTCAGGACATCGTCGCGCCGATCAGCACGACGGGGCCGTGGCGGCTGGTGAAACCCGAACTGTCGAAGCGCCACGCGATCCCGTGCCTTGCCTGCCACGAGGTTCACTTCAAAGGGGCGCCGTCGGTGAGGCCGCGGTACTCGGACCCGAAGGCGATCGCAGCGGCGCGGCCGCCGCGCATGCCGTTCGTGAGCCTGTTCGTGCGGCAGGAGAAGGCGCACCGGGAAACCACGCTCCTGCCGCATCCCAGAATCGTGGAGGGCGAGCGGGCCGTCGACGTGTCACCCGATATGCGCCAGCGCCTCTGCTACCAGTGCCACGCCCCGAACGCGATGCTCCAGGCCGCCTCCGGCGACGATCACACGCCGCTGGGCGTGCACGAGGGGCTAAGCTGTTTCGCCTGTCATGCCACGCACTCGCTGGACGCCAGGCGCTCCTGCGCGTCGTGCCACCCGCGCCTCTCCAACTGCGGCCTGGATGTGGAAAAGATGGACACGAGCTTCAAATCGACGTCGAGCGCCCACAACATCCACACCGTCGGGTGCGCCGACTGCCACACCAAGGGGGTGCCGGCCCGCAAGCCGAAGGAGCCCGACGCCACTCCCGCCGCGATACCGGCGACCGTCGCGCGACAGTAGACGCCTCACCGGAAATAGGGTGGTTCGTTGCCGGCCTTCCATTTGATGTTGCAGCCGATGCTCGCCTTCTGGTGGCCACCGACCTCGCGGCCGGCGACGACCGCGTCGAGCGCCGCCCGCAGATCCGCGCCGGTGACGGGCTTGCCGTTGCCCGGCCGGCTGTCGTCCATCTGCCCCCGGTAGACCAACTTTCTGTCGGCGTCGAAGAGAAAGAAGTCGGGCGTGCACGCCGCGGAGTACGAAAGCGCGACGCGCTGGCTCTCGTCATAGCACATCGGGAACCTGAAGCCGGTTTCGCTGGCCATCTCTCTCAGCCCGTCGGGCGCGTCGTCCGGGAAGTTTTCGACGTCGTTGGCGGAGATGGCCACGATCCCCACGCGGGAGCCGTACTCCCTGCCGATGCGGGCGAGCTCCCCTTTGATGTGCTGCACGTAGGGGCAATGGCGTGAGACGAAGATCACCAGCAGGCCGGGTTTCCCGGTGAAGGTGTCGAGCGAAATCGATGCGCCCGAAACCACGTCCGGCAGCTGGAAATCGGGTGCCGGCGTACCCAGCGGCAGCATTACGGACGGCGTTGCGACCATTTTAATCCTCCTGTTGCTGTTAAAAATATCCGATTTCGTGTGCAATTTGGAGTGCGGCGGCGCGCCGCAGTTTTTCGGAAGCGAAAATTGAGTTTTAGAGAACCTGCCCGGCTTCGGGAAGGCGTCCGTAGGCCAGAACATCCAAGAGGCGGCCCGGGCGATTGTGGCGAGCGAGCTTGTCAGGCGCAAACGCCGCCGGCTCACCGTCTTCAGCCCCTCCATCGTGACCGAATTCGAGTCCTTCGGGGCCGCTTTGTTATAATTCGCCGATGAGACTCGTCCCTCCATACATCGAATCGCTGGTTCCTTACGAAGCCGGACGCACCATCGAAGAAATCCAGCGGCAGTACGGGCTGGCACGCGTCGCCAAGCTCGCCTCGAACGAGAATCCGCTCGGATCCTCGCCGCTGGCGATCGAGGCCATGCGGAAGGAAATGGGCCGCCTGCACCTCTACCCCAACGGCGGGCTTGAGCTGCGTCGCGTGCTGGCGCGCGAAGTTCGACCTCAAGCTGGAGAACGTGATCGCCGGCAGCGGTTCGGAAGGGCATCATGTCCAACATCATCCGGACCTTCCTGTGCGACGACGACGAGGTGCTCACCACCGAAGCGGCCTTCATCGGCTTCCAGGTGCTCGCGAAATCGCGCGGCGTCACATACCGGACGGTGCCCTACCGGCGCTGGCACTACGACCTGGAGGCGCTGGCCGCGGCGATCAACGGAACGCACCAAGATCATCTACCTGGCCAACCCGAACAACCCCACCGGCACCATCTTCACCAGGCAGGAATTCGACGCGTTCTACCGGCACGTGCCGGAGCGCGTCCTGATCATCCTGGACGAGGCCTATTTCGAATACGCCAAGGACAACCCGCGCTACCCCGACTCCATGCACTACCGCTACGACAACGTCATCACGCTGCGCACGTTTTCGAAGATCTACGGGCTGGCGGGCATCCGCATCGGCTACGGCTTCGCGCACGAGGAACTGATCGCCAACCTGCTCAAGGTGAAGCTGCCCGTTCGAGCCGAGCACGCCTGGCGCAGGCCGCCGGCATCGCGGCGCTTGCCGACAAGGAATTCCTGCACCGCTCGCTCGAGCTGAACGCGCGCGGGCTGCGGCTACCTCACCGAGGGCGCTGCGCGGAGCTGGGGCTCGAGGTGGTGCCGTCGGAGGCGAATTTCGTCATGGTGGTGCTGCCCGACGAGAGCCGAAGCCGCGGAGCATGTTCGAGAGACTGCTGCGCGCAGGGAGTCATCGTGCGTCCGCTGCGGGCGTTCGGCCTGCCGCACTGCCTGCGCATCTCGACCGGCACGGACGAAGACAACCACCTGTGCGTGGATGCCTCGCAGAGCCCTCCCGCCCGCACGGTTGATGGCAGGAGTCGAGTCATGCGACAAGCGGAAGAGCTGCCGAGGCGGCTGAGCGCGGATTTCCTGCCGCTGCAACGGCACCGACTACGTCGAGTTCTACGTCGGCAACGCCAAGCAGGCGGCCTATTTCTACCGCGCCGCCTTCGGCATGCGGCTGGTCGCGTACCGCGGCCCGGAAACGGGCACGCGCGACCGGGCCTCCTACGTGCTGGAGCAGGGACAAGATCCGCTTCGTCCTCACCACCCCGCTGCGTCCCGGACTCACCGCTCGCCGAGCACATCCGCGCTGCACGGCGACGGCGTGCGCGACATCGCGCTGCGGGTGGACGACGCCGCGCCGGCGTTCCGCGAGACCACGCGGCGCGGCGCGCGCAGCGTCGCCGAGCCGCGAGCCTCCGGGACGAGTCCGGACGAAGTGCGTGCGCCTCCGCGATCGCGACCTACGGCGACACCATCCACACCTTTGTCGAACGCGCGCAATTACCGCGGCGCCTTCCTGCCCGGCTTCGCGCAGCGGCCGAGCCGAGGACCCGGCTGGCCCGCCCCGTCGGGCTGCAGCTACATCGACCACATCGTCGGCAACGTGGGCTGGGGCGAGATGGACGACTGGGTGAAGTTCTACCAGCGACGTGATGGGCTTCCGGCTCTACCAGCACTTCGACGACAAGGACATCAGCACCGAGTACTCCGCGCTCATGTCCAAGGTGATGGCCAACGGCAACGAGCGCGTGAAGTTCCCGATCAACGAGCCCGCCGCCGGCAAGCGCAAGTCGCAGATCGAGGAGTACCTCGAGTTTTACCGCGGCCCCGGCGTGCAGCACATCGCCCTGGCGACGGACGACATCATCGACACCGTGTCGAGGATGCGCAGCCAGGGCGTCGAGTTCCTGCGCGTGCCCGGCGCGTACTACGACGAGTCTGCAGGCGCGCGTGTGGGCCGCATCGACGAGCCCATCGAGCGAGCTCGCCGAACTGGGCATCCTGGTGGACCGCGACGACGAAGGCTACATGCTGCAGATCTTCACCCGGCCGGTCGAGGACCGGCCCACGCTGTTCTTCGAGATCATCCAGCGCAAGGGCAGCCGCAGCTTCGGCAAGGGCAACTTCAAGGCGCTGTTCGAAGCCATCGAGCGCGAGCAGGCGCTGCGGGGCAATCTGTGAGGCGGGCATGCATCCATTGAAAAAAGGGAAGATCGCCCGGCAGGCGCACGTCGGCATCCCGGAGGGCACCTACGAGGAAGAGCACGGGCGGCGCGGCTTTTACGGCAAGTCGGCGCACCTCTACCACACTCACGCTCCGACCGGCTGGACGCGCATCGAGGGGAAGCTCCGGCCGCACTGCTTCGACTGCAACAAACTGGAACCGAGCGACCGCACCGACCCGCAGGGCGCACCGGTGGCCTTCCTCGCCAACACGGATATCGCGATAGCCGTGTCGCGCCGCACGCTGCCGATGCCGTTCTATTTCCGCAATGCCGACGCCGACGAAGTCTATTTCGTGCACCGCGGCGAAGGAGTCGTGGAGACGGATTTCGGCCCGCTGGAATTCGAGAAGGGGGATTACCTCGTGCTGCCGCGCGCCATGACCTACCGCGTCGTTCCCCGCACGGCAGACAATTTCTTCCTGATTTTTCAGTCGCAGCGGGAGTTCAACCCGCCCGAGCGCGGCCTTGTCGGGCAACACGCGCTCTACGACCCCGCCGTGGTGACCACGCCCGACCCCGCGCCGGCGCTCGAGGACCAGCGCGAGTGGGAGGTGCGCATCCAGGCCGACCGGGAGTTTTCCTCGGTGTTCTACCCCTTCAACCCGATCGATGTGGTCGGGTGGAAAGGGGACTTGACCCCGTGGAAGCTGAACCTGCGTGACATCTGCCCCATCATGAGCCACCGGGCCCATATCCCGCCCAGCGCCCACACGACACTCGTGACCGAGGGGGCGGTGCTCTGCAGTTTCGTTCCCCGCCCCCTGGAGCAGGCACCCGGGGCCCAGAAGGTCCCCTTCTTCCACCGCAACACGGACTACGACGAGTTCATCTTCTACCACGACGGAAGTTTCTTCAGCAAAGACAACGTCTACCCGGGGATGGCGACGCTGCACCCGCGCGGCCTCCACCACGGACCCCACCCCAAGGCGCTCCGCAACCAGCACACCCGCACGGAAACGGACGAGTACGCGGTGATGCTGGACGGTCTTAACCCGATCCGCGTGCTGCCCGCCGCGGAAGCCGTCGAGTGGCAGGATTACTGGAAGAGCTGGATGGAAACGTAAGAGTCCGCCGACTAGTGGCATGTAACGGTAGTATTGGTATTGGCGCGTACCACGATCCAGAACACGAAAGGCGCGCGACAGGACAGCCCACGGCGAAGGCCTCGAAGCGGCCGCTGCCCTGGGTTGGGGGCGGAGGATCACAAGTTACAAAGAACAGCCAAAGGGTCGTCGGAGCCTGACAGCGGCGTCGAGCCGCCGCACTCCAAAACTTCGGGAAGATAGCGCGGGTCGATGTCCGTTCGGCAGGCCATTCTGGCTTCCGGCTCCAGGCTTCCGGCTTCCACACCCCGAGGTCGCGACGGCACACCCGGACAACCTCGGCGTCGCGCACCCCCAGGGAGGCACTGACTTTCGGGTATAGTTAACGGATGCGGGAGTTCTTTCATCCGATCGTGCAGGAGTGGTTCGAGCGGAGGTTCGCCGGGCCGACGACGGCGCAGGCCGAAGGGTGGCCCGCGATTGCCGCGGGCCGCCCCACGCTGATTTCCGCGCCGACCGGCTCGGGCAAGACGCTCGCCGCCTTCCTGATCTGCCTCGATCGTCTGCTGCGCGCTGGTTTCCGCGGCGAGCTCGCCGACGGCGCCCAGGTCCTGTACGTCTCCCCGTTGAAGGCGCTGTCGAACGATGTGCACCGCAATCTCTCGGTCCCGCTTCAGGAAATCTCGCAGCTCGCGGCCGACAAAGGGCTGACCCCTTCGGAAATCCGGGTCGCCGTCCGCACGGGCGACACCCCGGCATACGAGCGCCAGGTCATGGCGCGCCGCCCGCCCCACATCTGGATCACCACCCCGGAATCGCTCTATATCCTGCTGACCTCGGCCGGGGGCCGTCGCGGGCTTGCGGGCGTCCACACCCTTATCCTGGACGAAATCCACGCGGTCGCCGGCAACAAGCGCGGATCGCACCTGGCGCTCTCAGTCGAGCGGTTGTGCGCCCTGTCGGGGCAACCGGTCACCCGGATCGGGCTCAGTGCCACGCAGCGACCCATCGAGGAGGTAGGCCGCTTTCTCGTCGGGGAGCGCCAACATCGCGGCCGACGGTGCACCGCGGTGCGCGATCATCGACACGGGCAGCCGGCGCCAGCTCGACCTGCAGATCGAGATTCCCGGGAACGAGCTTGGTCCGATCGTAACCCTGGATCTCTGGGACGAAACCGTCGCCCGCATCGCCGAGTTGGCCAACAATCACAGGACCACTCTCGTCTTCGTCAATACCCGGCGGCTCGTGGAGCGGGTCTCGCACATCCTGTCGGAGAAGCTCGGCGAGGATGCGGTTGTCGCCCACCACGGCAGCCTCTCCCGCCAGACGCGGCTGCGGGCGGAGGAACGGCTGAAGCGCGCGGAAGTGAAGGTGTGCGTCGCGACCGCTTCGCTCGAGCTCGGCATCGACGTGGGCACGGTGGAACTGGTCTGCCAGATCGGATCGCCGCGCTCGATCGGGGTGCTGGTGCAGCGCGTGGGGCGTTCCGGGCACTGGCTCGGGGGCACTCCGAAGGGCCGGCTGTTTCCGCTCACCCGCGACGAGCTGATCGAATGCGCCGCCCTGGTGTGGGCGACCCGTCGGGGCGAGCTCGACCGCCTGAGCATCCCGCCGTGGCCGCTCGACATCCTGTCACAGCAGATCGTCGCGATGTGCAGCGCCGAGGAATGGAGGACCGACGAGCTCTTCGAGGTGGTCCGGCGGGCCTACCCCTACCGCGATCTGCCGCGCGACCGCTTCGACCGCGTCATCGAGATGCTGTCCGAGGGGGTCGCTCCCCGTCTCGGGTACCGTTCGGCGTTTCTGCACCACGATCGCATCAACGGTGTGCTCCGCGGCCGGCGTGCGGCGCGCCTGGCGGCCCTCACCAGCGGCGGGGCCATACCGGATAACGCCGACTTCGAAGTCGTGTCCGATCCGGACGGGACCCGCGTCGGCAGCGTGAACGAAGATTTCGCCACGGAGAGCATGGCCGGCGATGTCTTCCTGCTGGGGAACACGTCCTGGCGCATCCGGCGGATCGAAAAGGGGAGGGTGCGGGTCGAGGACGCACGCGGCCAGGCTCCCTCCATCCCATTCTGGCTGGGCGAAGCCCCGTCGCGCACGCACGAGCTCTCGACGGTCGTTTCGGAGGTCAGGGCGGGGATCGACGAGAGGCTCGGCGACCCGGCGGTCTGCCGGGAGTGGCTGACCGGCACGGTCGGTATGTCGCCTGGGGCCGCGGAGCAGGCGGCGGCCTACATCGCCGAAGGGAAGCGGGTCCTGGGTTGCGTACCGCTGGCCCAACGTGTCGTCGCCGAGCGGTTCTTCGACGAAAGCGGCGGCATGCAGCTGGTCCTGCACGCCCCGTGCGGCGCCCGCATCACGCGCGCCTGGGGACTCGCGCTCCGCAAGCGCTTCTGCCGCAGCTTCGATTTCGAACTGCAGGCATCGGCCAACGACGACGGCATCAACCTCTCGCTTTCCCCGCAGCACTCTTTCCCGATGGAGGATTTTTTCAGCTTCCTCCGGTCCCAGAAGGTCGAAGAGGCGCTCACCCAGGCGGTGCTTGCCTCGCCGCTGTTCACGACCCGCTGGCGCTGGACGCTGACGCGTTCTCTTGCCATGCTCCGGTTCACCGGGGGAAAGCGTGTGCCTGCGCCGCTCCAGCGGATGCGCGCCGACGACCTCCTGGCCGCCGTTTTTCCGGCCCAGACCCAGTGCCAGGACAACCGGGCGGCGGAGGACGTCGAGACCCCCGACCACCCGCTCGTGTTCGAAACCCTGCGCGACTGCCTGACGGAGGCGCTCGACGTGGTCGGCCTCCGCGCGGTGCTCCAGGGGCTCGAGCAGGGACATATCGAGTTCCGCGCCAAGGACACGCCGATGCCCTCGGCATTCTCGCACCAGATCCTGAATGTCATGCCTTACGGGTTCCTCGACAACGCCCCGCTCGAGGAGCGGCGCGCCCGGGCCGTGATCCTCAGGCGGGCCCTTCCTGAGCAGGCCGACGAGCTGGGGCGACTCGATCCGGAGGCCATCCGCAGCGCCGCCGCGGATGCCTGGCCCGAGGTGCGCGACCGCGAGGAACTGCACGACATGCTGCTCGGGCTGGTCGTCTTCTCCGAAATGGAGTCCCGGCATCTTCCCGACGCGGCTCCCGCCTGGTTCGAATCGCTCGAGCGGGACGGGAGGGTGTTCCGCGTGGACCGGGGAGGGCGGACCTACTGGTGCGCCTCGGAGAGGCGCGACCTGGCCGTCTCGCTCCTGGAGCACCCCGACCCCGCAGCGATTGTTCAGGTTGTGCGCGGCTGGGTGGAGGTGAGTGGGCCGCGCACCCCGGACGAGCTCTCCGGGATCCTCGGGTTTGAACGGGACGAGGTGGAGCACGCACTCACGCAGCTCGAAGGGGAAGGGCTACTGTTGCGGGGCTCCTTCACCGGGTCGGGCGCGCAGGAATTCTGCGACCGGCGCATCCTTGCCCGGATTCACCGCGCCACGATCGCGCACCTGCGCCGCGAAATCGAACCCGTCAGCGCGGCGACATTTCTGCGCTTCCTGTTTGAGTGGCAGCGCGTTGCCCCCGCGTCGAAGGTGGAGGGGGACGCCGGTGTGCTCGAGGTCGTGGAACAGCTGCAGGGTTTCGAGACGGCTGCTGGCGCATGGGAGGCCGAGATCCTGCCGGCCCGCATCCTCGACTATGAGCCTGCCCTCCTCGACGCGCTCTGCCTCGGTGGCGAGGTCCTCTGGGGCAGGTGGACGCACCGGGCGACCCAGGCGGAAGTGCCGGCGCGCCGTCCCGGGTTGACCCGCACGGCTTCCCTGGGGCTGGCCGTGAGGGAAGACATAAGCTGGCTTCTCGACCCGGCGCCGCCGGACGAGACCGCCCTGTCGGTGGCGGCCCGTGCCGTGCTGGAGCTGCTGCGCCGCAGGGGTGCCCTGTTCTTCCCTGAAATCGTCGCGGGAACACGGCACCTGCCCTCAGAGGTGGAGGAGGCCCTGTGGCAGCTCGTCGCCGCGGGGTTCGTGACGGCCGATGCCTTCGCGGCCCTGCGCGCGCTCGTCAAAGGCGATTCAAAGCGGTCCGACCGCTCGCCGCGGCGGCGACGACAGCCGCGGCGGGTGCGGGAGGGGCGCTGGTCGCTGCTGGACATCGCCGGCCCGGTCCCCGAAAACTCCGTCGAGCTCAAGGCGCGCCAATACCTGCGGCGCTACGGCGTGCTCTGCCGGGAACTGCTGGCGCGCGAGCCGGCCGCGCCGCCCTGGCGCGATCTGGCCCCGGCGCTGCGCCGCAGCGAGGCGCGCGGCGAGATCCGCGGCGGCCGTTTCGTGGCGGGATTCACCGGGGAGCAGTTCGCGCTGCCAGAGGCGGTCGACGCGCTGCGCCTTGTCCGCCGGAAAGAGCCGCCGGGGCACTTCGTGCGCGTGTCCGCGTGCGACCCGCTCAACCTGGTCGGGATCCTCACCCCGGGCGCCCGGGTGCCCGCGGCGCTGGGCAACCGCGTGATCTACCGGGACGGCGTCCCGGTGGCCGCCGTCGAAGCCGGCAGCACCCGCATCCTGGCCGGCATCGCCGCCGACGAGCGCCCCGTCCTCGACCGTCTCCTGGACCCCCGACCGGATGAGCAACAACCAGGAAATATCAGGAAGCCCGCGCGCTGAGCAGGATCCCGGGGCCGCGTCGAGCCGCCGCGGCCCATGGCCGCCGTGAACCCGACTGATACGGCACTAGACTAATCAGCGGTTGGGCCCTAGCATTATCGTTTCTGAGCGAGGGTGATGATGAGACTTTCAGACCGGATGAGCCGGCTCGGAACCGAAACAGCCTTCGAAGTCTTCGCCAGGGCGCAGGCCCTCGAAGCGCAAGGGAAGCACATCATTCACCTCGAGATCGGCGAGCCCGATTTCGCGTCGCCGGAATCGGCCATCGAGGCCGGCATCGCCGGTATGCGCGGCGGCCTGACGAAATACACGAATTCGGCCGGCGTGCTCGAGTTTCGCACCCGGATCGCGGAGGTGGAAGGCGCGCGCCGCGGCCTGAATCTCACCCCGGACCAGGTCATTGTCACCCCCGGGGGCAAGCCGATCATGTTCTACACCATCCTCGCGCTGGTGCAGGAGGGGGACGAAGTCCTCTACCCCGACCCCGGGTTCCCGATCTACGAATCGATGATCCGGTTTGCCGGCGGCACGCCCGTCCCCTACCCGCTGCTGGAAGAGAACGAGTTCCGTTACGACCTGGACTACATCGCCGGCCGCCTGTCGAGCCGCACCCGCCTGTTCATCGTCAATTCGCCCAACAACCCGACCGGCGCGGTGGAAACGCGGGAAAGCATCGAAAGCCTCGCCCGCCTCTTGCACGGCGGAAACGCCTGGGTGCTCTCGGACGAGATCTACAGCCATTTCATTTTCGAGGGAAGCCACCACTCGATCGCGAACCTCGAGGGTATGGGGGAGAGAACCATCATCCTGGACGGCTTCTCCAAGACCTACAGCATGACGGGCTGGAGGCTCGGGTTCGGGATCGTGCCGCGCGAAATCGCGCCCCACATCAACCGCCTGCTGGTCAATTCCGTCTCCTGCACCCCGGGGTTCACTCAAAAGGCGGGCCTGGGGGCCATGCAATCCAGCCAAGAGACCATCCCCGTGATGATCGAGGAATACCGGCGCAGGCGGCAGGTGATCGTGGACGGGCTCAACGCCGTTCCCGGAGTGCGCTGCGTCATGCCGCACGGCACCTTCTATGCCTTCCCGAACGTGCGCTCTTTCGGAAAAACATCGAAGGAGATTTCGGAGTACTTGCTCGACCAGGCGGGCGTCGCCTGCCTGGCGGGAACCGCGTTCGGCAGTTTCGGGGAGGGGTACCTGCGCCTCTCGTTCGCGGCCTCTATGGACAATATCCGCTGCGCTGTGGATCGGATCGGAACGGGCCTATCCGAGATCTAATCTGGAATGCGGCGTGAGCCAGCGTAGATCCGTACGAAGTTCAGGTCCGGCCGCCGCTCTCCAGAGACTTGCGCATGAACACGGTCGGGAGCGGGTGGCCGTCGACCTCGACGATGTGCTCTCCCGCGGGGCTGTAGCCCTGGGCCTGATAAAAAGGGGTTGCGGACGTCGCCGAGTAGACGAAAACATCGGGGAACAGCGCGGCGGGAACCCATTCTTCCAGGTGCCGGAGCAACTTCTGCCCGATGTGCCTGCGCTGCCACCCCGGCGCAACATACAGAAGCCGTATCTCGTTCATTTCGACGCCGCCGACCGCGACCACGGCGGATCCGTCCACGAACACGGCCACATAGAACTGGCGTGCCCTCTCCAGCATCGCCTGCGGCGACTCCAGCCGCAGCAGATGACGGCGCAACTCCGGGTTCATGGCCGGGTCCTGCTCCAGGGAGGCGCGCACCAGCTCGCTGCACGCCCCGGCATCTGCAGGCTGGAACTGGCGGATCATGGGATCGTCTCAGGGGATGTAGGCGACGGCATCGATCTCGACCTTGAGACCCGCCCGCGGGAGTGCCGAGACCTGGACGGTGGTGCGCGCCGGCCGGTTGTCGCCGAACATGCGTGCGTAGACGTCGTTCATTTTGGGGAACTCGCCGATGTCGGTCAGAAAGACGCCGCAGCGCAGCACGTGCTGCAGGCTGCTCCCGGCGGCCTCGAGAATCGACGCGATGTTTTCCAGAACCTGCGCGGTCTGGCTCTCGACGTCTGGCCCGGACAGCTCCCCCGTGACCGGGTCGACCGCGCCCTGGCCGGAGACGAAGATCAGCTTCTCAAAAGTCACGCCGGGGGAGTACGGCCCGGCCGGTCTCGGAAGCTCAGCGGATGTAACGGACTGGTGCTTGGCGTCTGGCATGTCTATCCCCCAGGAAAAGTGCCTGAACAACCCCCAGTATACCCTCGCCGCTGGTATACTGGGGGCCGGATATTAGAGTTATGGAACCCGGCTTTGCTGCGGGGAGTTCTGATAATCAGGAGTCCTGATCATGAGGAAAATCGTGTTGGCCGCTTGCCTGGCGCTGGTGGCCTGGCAGCAGGGCTGTTCGGGGCCCGTCCCTACGGGGGAATTGGAAATCGGGCAGCCGGCGCCGACGTTCAAGCTGGCCGACCTGAATGGCAACCAGGTCTCCCTTGATCAGTTCAAAGGCAAGGTCGTGCTCCTCGACTTCTGGGCGACGTGGTGCGGCCCGTGCCGCATGAGCATGCCGCTCCTCGAGAAACTGCAGTCGCAGTACACCGCCGACCTGGCGCTGCTCGCGATCAACCTCCAGGAGCCTCGGGACCTCGTCGCGAGCTACGTCAGGACGCAAAACCTCCACTCCAGGGTGCTGCTCGACGAGGAGGGGGAGGTCGGCCGCGTCTACCGCAGCAGCTCCATTCCCATGCAGGTTCTGATCGACAAAGAGGGGGTCATCCGCCACGTCCAGCTCGGGTTCAGCCCCAGGATGGGCGAGCAGCTGCGGGAGCAGATCGATCAGCTCCGGAACCCTTGAACTCGGCACCGCTTTCGCCGCCCTCCATTCCTCACGGCGGCCGCGCTGTGCCAGCTCAGGATGCGGCGAGAGCCACTGCGGCCAGGGCTTCGATGAATTTGGGGCGGAGGTTCGGCGAGGCGGCCCTGTGGAACTCCCGGATCCCCGCGGCGGCAGCCAGGTCGCGGTAAAGGATGTCGATCTCCTGCAGCGTTTCGATGTGGTCCGAAACGAAGCTCACCGGGATGGCCAGCACCTTCTCGATTCCGTTCCTCCCCATGTCTTGCAGCACCTTGTTGGTAGCCGGCTCCAGCCATTTCACCGGCCCGACTTTGCTCTGAAACGCCAGCGTCGAAGGTGACTTGCGGCCCAGCCGCTCGTCGATGAGTTCCACCGTGCGGCGCGTCTGTTCCAGGTAGGGGTCTCCCTGGTCCACGTAGCGCGCCGGGATGGAATGTGCGCTGTAAAGCAGCTGGACGGCGCCGGGGTCGGTGCCTGTGAACTTTGCCCGCGCTTCCGCGACCAACTCGGCCATGCATTCGATGTAGTGCGGGTTATCAAACCAGGATTGCACGTAAGACACCGCAATCGTGCGCGCCAGCCCCGATTTTTCCAGCAGGGGCCGGAGGTAGTTGAAACACGACCCCGTGGTGGTAAACGAAAACTGCGGGAACAGCGGGAGCGCTACCAGGTGGGTGACGCCCTCTTGCCGGATTCGGTCCACCGCTTCGTCGATGGACGGCTTCCAGCATCGCATCCCGACGTAGACCCTGGCCGGCATTCCCTGCGACGCGAGCTCTTGTTCGAGCGCCGCCGCCTGCTGCTCGGTGATCCGCCGCAGCGGCGAACCCCCGCCGATCTGGCGGTACAGGTCGCGCGACTTGCGCTGCCGGGTGGCTGCGATCAGCCACGCGAGCGCCTTGCGGGCAACCGCGTTCCGGATCCGGATGATGTCGGGATCCGAGAAGAGGTTGAACAGAAAGGGCCGCACGTCGGCCAGGGTTTCCGGGCCTCCCAGGTTGAACAGCAGCACTCCCCTGCGGTCTGCGCCGCCGGATTTCCGAGCGAGGGGCATTTTTCGACCGATCAGAGGGTTTTGGAGAAGACCGGCCGGTCCTTGGGTGTTTGCAGGTACCGGTCGAACACCATCCCGACATTACGGATGAAGATGCGGCCGAGCGAGGTGACGGCGACCTGGTCGGCGGACAGCGTGATCAGGCCATCGTCCTCGAGCCGGCGCAGGCGCTGGAGCTCGTCATGGAAGTAATCGTCGAACCGGATGCCGAACTGCGACTCGATCTCCGCTTTGTGCAGCACGCAGTGGCACAGAATGCGACTGATCACTTCCCGCCGGAGCGCGTCGTCTGCATCGAGTCGGAACCCGCGCATGGTCGGAAGCGTCTTCTGCTCGACGGCGCCGTAGTACTGTTTCAGGTCGCGCTGGTTCTGGGCATACGAGCGGCCCACGCCGCTGATGGAGCTGACACCGACACCGAACAGGTCTGCGCCGGCCTTGGTCGTGTATCCCTGGAAATTCCGGTGCAGGGTGCGGTTCTGCTGGGCCAGGCAGAGCTCGTCGTCCGGCGACGCGAAATGGTCCATCCCGATATACTTGTACCCAGCCTCGGTGAACCGCTCGATGCCGGCGCGGAAGATCCTGAACTTGTCCATCCCCTGCGGTATGTGGCGCGCAAACGACCCCTGCTGCTTCTTCAGCCACGGGACGTGCGCGTAGCTGAACATCGCGACCCGGTCCGGTCGCATCAGCGATGACCTTGTCCACAGAGTCGACGAACGATTCGGGCGTCTGGTGGGGAAGCCCGTAGATCAGGTCGACGTTGATCGAATCGAATTTCAGCGCGCGGCAAAGGTCGTACAGCCCGCGCGTCATCTCGTACGGCTGGATCCGGTGCACCGTTTCCTGCACCTGGGGGTTGAAATCCTGGATCCCCATCGAGATCCTGTTGAACCCCAGGCGGCGCAGCGTGCGCAGCTGGTCCGCGCGGGTGACGCGCGGGTCGACCTCGATCCCGATTTCGGCGTCGGGCGCCAACGTGAACCGTTCGCGCGTGTACTGGAAGAGCTGCTCGAGCTGCGCGGCGTCCAGGTAGGTCGGGGTCCCGCCTCCCCAGTGCAGCTGGACGACGGGCCGCTCCCGGTCCAGCCTCCGGGCGAGCTGGTCTATTTCCCACCGGAGCTTCTCCAGGTAGGCGAGTGCGACGTCGTGATCCCTGTTGATGACGACGTTGCAGCCGCAGAAGAGGCACAGCCGCTCGCAGAAAGGGAGATGCATGTAGAGGGAGACGGGGGCGGCCGGGCGCGCGCCGTTCGAACCGCGGACGACTTCGTCGTAGTCGTCCGGGCCGAAACTGTCGAGCCACTCGGGCGCGGTCGGGTAACTGGTATAGCGCGGCCCGGGGACGTTGTAGCGGTCGAGGATTTCTCCCGTGACGTTCAGCGTCTCGCTCTGAAGATTGATGTTCAGCGATTCGTTGGGCATAAAAATTAAACGTACCACGCCGCCCCCAGACGCACCAAGCCGGGATCTGGAGTGCGGCGGCTCGACGCCGCTCTCTCCTTACTCCCTGCTGCCGAAATGCTCGGCGCCTCGGCGCCATCCCGAATCGCGACATTGCGGCCGGGAAAGCGACAAGAAGAAGGCGATGCCGAGGATCGTGTAGACGGCCAGGAGCTGAACCCCCTCCATCCAGTTCGACTCGCCGTCCTGCGAGATCAGCGCCATGATCGCGACGTACCACGCCGCCCCCAGACGCACCAAGCCGGGATCTGGAGTGCGGCGGCTCGACGCCGCTCTCTCCTTACTCCCTGCTGCCGAAATGCTCGGCGCCTCGGCGCCATCCCGAATCGCGACATTGCGGCCGGGAAAGCGGCAAGAAGAAGGCGATGCCGAGGATCGTGTAGACGGCCAGGAGCTGAACCCCCTCCATCCAGTTCGACTCGCCGTCCTGCGAGATCAGCGCCATGATCGCGACGTACCACGCCGCCCCCAGACGCACCAAGCCGGGATCTGGAGTGCGGCGGCTCGACGTCGAGCCGCCGCACTCCAAATTGCGATCCGATCGATAACTATCCGGAATTCTGGAGTACGGTGCCTTGGCACCGCTGTCGCGGTTGCGCTAGACCGGCGGGTGTGAGCCCAAGGTCGGCGCCTAGGCGCCGACCCCAAAGCGGCGTCGAGCCGCCGCACTCCAAATTGCGATCCGATCGATATTCTGGAGTGCGGTGCCTTGGCACCGCTGTCGCAGTTGCACTGAACCGGCGGGTGTGAGCCCAAGGTCGGCGCCTAGGCGCCGACCCCAAAGCGGCGTCGAGCCGCCGCACTCCAAATTGCGATCCGATCGATATTCTGGAGTGCGGTGCCTTGGCACCGCTGTCGCGGTTGCACTTGGCCGGCGGGTGTGAGCCCAAGGTCGGCGCCTAGGCGCCGACCCCAAAGCGGCGTCGAGCCTCGGCTCGACGCCGCTCTCTCCTTACTCCCTACTGCCGAAATGCTCGGCGCCTCGGCGCCATCCCGAATCGCGACATTGCGGCCGGGAAAGCGGCGTCGAGCCGCCGCACTCCGGATTTCGGGCTTACGAAGTTCAGGTCGGGCCCGCGCCCGCTTTGTCAGTGGCCGGCCGGAAGGAAGAAGAAGGCGATGCCGAGGATCGTGTAGACGGCCAGGAGCTGAACCCCCTCCATCCAGTTCGACTCGCCGTCCTGCGAGATCAGCGCCATGATCGCGACCGCCAGGACCACGGCCATCACCTCGAACGTCGTGAAGTGCAGATCCATCGGGGAGGGCCCCACGAGATAGCTCAGGAACAGGATCACGGGCGCGACAAAAAGCGCAATCTGGATCGAGGACCCCACGGCGATGTTGATCGCCAGGTCCATCTTGTTCTTCATCGCCGCGATAACGGCCGTCGAATGCTCGGCGGCGTTCCCGATAATCGCGACGAGAATGACCCCGACGAAAACCTCGTTCATTCCCAGGCTGCGGGCGGTTTCGTCCACCGCCCCGATCAGGAACTCGCTCATCAGGGCGACCAGTGCCGTCGCGCCCAGCAGGTGGAGGAGCGCCCGGGCGGCGGGCCGAGGCGCCGCCCCGTCCCGGTGCTCGGCGTGACCGCCGGTATACAGGAAACGGTGGGTCCTGAGCGTGAAGAGCAGGCTCAGCGCGTAGGTGACGGTCAGGACTACCGCAATTTCAAAGCTGAGCTCGCGTTCGACCCTGACCTCGCTGGGCGCGATCAGGTGGAATATGGCCGGCACAACCAGGCTGACGGCGCTGAGGACGAGCATGGTCGTGCCCACGCTCGCCGCCGTCTTGTTGAACTTCTGCGTGCTGTACCTCGTCCCGCCCACGACCACACTCAGACCGAACACCAGCAGGACGTTGCCGATAATCGAGCCGGTGATCGAGGCCTTCACGAGGTCGTGCAGCCCCGCGCGCAGCGCCAGGATGGCGATAATGAGCTCCGCCGCGTTTCCGAACGTGGCGTTGAGCAGCCCGCCGAGCCCTTCGCCCAGTTTCCCCGCCAGCTTCTCGGTGGCGTCCCCCATGATGCCCGCGAGGGGGACGATGGCCAGGGCCGACACCGCAAAAACGTAGACCGGGCTGGGATGCACGACGTATTCCAGCACAATCGCGACGGGCACGAAAACGAGCAGGTAGTTGAGCCAGTTCGTCGCGGAGAGGAGTTTTTTCATGGGGTGTCAGTCGTTCACGGTTTCTCCGTCCAGCCCCCGGTACTCCATGGGGCCGAACGCCGCACGCTCGAACTGCGGCTGCATGCGGCTCCGGTCGCCCACGGCGACGATGACCAGGTCGTCCGGGTGAAGGTGCATCTCCGCCGCGCGCCGTGTTTCGCCGGCGCTGACGGCGGCGATACGCTCTGGCAGTGTGCGATAGAAGTCCAGCGGCAGGTCGTGCACGTACAGCTGTCCTGCGGTCGATGCCGATTGGGGGGTCGTCTCGAAATACGCCGCGAGCGAACGGGAGATGGAGTCTTTCGCGGTCGAGAGTTCCTCCTCCGTGGGCTCGCTGCCGCGCATCCGCTCGATTTCGCGCAGCACCTCCGACACCGCCGCCGCCGTCACGTCCGTCCGTACGTTGGTGGAGACGACGAAAGGCCCGGGTCCCCGGCGGAAGGCGAACCCGGAGGAAGCGCCGTAGGTGTAGCCGTGTGCCTCGCGCAGGTTCATGTTGATCCGGCTCGAAAAGAGGCCGCCCAGCGCCGTGTTCATCACGTCGACGGGGATGTAGTCGGGGTGCGATCGCGAAATCCCGACGTGGCCGATCCGCAGGCTCGTCTGCGGGGCGTTGGGCTTGTCGACGATCACGACACGCCGGCCGCGGCCGCCGGCGCCGGTCGGGAGTTCGGCGGCGGTCCCGGAGCCGCGCCAGCCCCCAAGCAGCTCCTGCGCGATGTCCCGCAAGTCTTCCACCGTGATGTCCCCGGCGACGACAAGCGCCGATCGACCCGGGACGTAGCCGAGCTCCCAGAACCGGACAAGCTCCTCCCGGGAGATGGCCTGCACCGAGGATTCCGACCCGATCTCGGTGTGGCCGTATGGGTGCTGCCGGCCGTACACAGCGCTAAAGAAGACCTTCGAGGCGACCGCGCCGGGGTTGTCGCGCTGTTGCAGGATGTGGGTGATGCGGTCGTGGCGCACACGTTCGATCTCGCTGGCGGGGAACTCGGGCCGGAGCGACACGTCGGCGAGCAGCTCGAAGGCGGCGCGGACATTCCTTTTCAAACTCCGGATTGCCACGTAGGACACGTCCGTGGACGAGCCGCTCGACAGGATGACGCCCAGCTGGTCGGCGTCGTTGGCGATCTGCAGCGCCGACCGGCGTTTCGTCCCCTCGTCGAGCATGTCCGCCGCGAAGGCGGCGAGCCCGGGGCGCCCGGGCGGGTTGCGCTCGCTGCCGCTGAGGACCACCAGGTTGGCGGAAACGATGGGCAGCCCGTGCTGCTCGACCAGCAGGACCGTCAAGCCGTTGTCGAGCAGGAACGAAACGGGAACAGGGAGCACGAGCGGGGAGGGCGGTGCGGCCGCCGGTGTCGAGGCGCGCCACTCCTGGCCGGGTACGTTTGCAGGCTCGGCGCCCGCGGTCCGGTCGGCTTCCCCCGACCTGGGCACGTCGTCCACGACCTTCTCCCCCGGCACCCCGTAGACGACGACGCGGTTCTCGCGCCGCAACCGCGCCCGCGCAACCTCCGACAACCGCGCCGGGGTTGCCTGCTCATACCTCGCCATGTCCGTGGCGAGATAGCCGGGGTTTCCCAGGTAGTGGTTGTACTGGTTCAGCCGGTCCGCGACGCCCCCGAAACCGCCCAGCGTCTCCAGGGCGCGGATTATGCCCGACTGGATCGTATTGCGGGCTCCGGCGAGTTCCGGCTCGGTGGGGCCCTCGGCGGCGAACCTGTCGAGTTCCTCATCGGTGGTCCGTTCGATTTGCTCGGGGGTGACGCCGGGCTTTGCGGTCACCTCGATGGTGAACAGGGACCCGAGCGCGAGCGAGTACTGCATGGCGGTGGCGTCCTGCGCGATCCGGTCGTCGTACACCAGGCGTTTGTAAAGCCGGCTGGATTTGCCGCCGCCCAGGATGCGTGCGATCAGGTCGCATTCGGCGTCGCCCGGCTTGAAGATCGGGTCGGTGATCCAGGCCATGTAAACGCGCGGCAGCTCGACCCGGTCCGTAATGACCGCCCGACGCTCCGAGGTGATCGGCGGTGTGCGCAACTCGACCGGCGGGACGGGCGGGCCCGCGGGGATCGGGTCAAAATACTTTTCGATGAGATCTTTGGCGGTTCCCCGGTCCAGGTCGCCCACGACCGCCAGGCTCGCGTTGTTCGGAGCGTAATACAGCTTGAAGAACTCGCGGATGTCCGCGAGCCGGGCGGCCTCGATGTCGGCATGGGACCCGATCACCGACGCGTGATAGGGGTGGTCGCTTGGGTACAGGAGGTGGAACAGCCCCTCCTGGACCAGCCCGTACGGCGTCCCCTCCACGCTCTGCCGTCTCTCGTTGCGCACGACGTCGCGCTGGTTTTCCAGGTTCGCCGCATCGAGCCTGTCCAGCAAAAAACCCATGCGGTCGCTCTCGAGCCACAGGGCAAGCTCGAGCTGGTTGGACGGGAGCGTCTCGAAATAGTTCGTCCGATCGAAGTCCGTGGTGCCGTTGATGTCGCTGGCCCCGGCGGCTTCCAGCAGCCTGAAGTGGCCCTCCTCGGGGACGTGCCGCGAGCCCTCGAACATCATGTGCTCGAACAGGTGGGCGAACCCGGTCAGGCCGGGTCTCTCGTTCGCGGGCCCCACGTGATACCAGAGGTTGACTGCCACCAGCGGCAGGCGGTGATCCTCCACGATGATCACCTCCAGGCCGTTCTTGAGCCTGTATTTTTCGAAATCAAGTCTGGGGACAGTAAGATTTGAAGACAAGCGCCCTCCCGAGGAATGCAATATCCAAAGCTCAAAAAGCCTACCATAAACGTAGCAGGCGATCAGGAATTTCGATTACACTCCCGGAAGCAGTTCTCCAAGAGGGATGCCATGCCAAAGCTCGCCGCCATAGCGCTCGTCGCCGTGCTCGCCGGATCGGCCCTGGGCCGCCAGGACCCGTCTGTCCCGCTGCCGCTCCGGCGGCCGGATCGCACCATCCAGAACGTCGTGCGCGCCATCTCCGAGGACCGGATCGCGGCGACCCTGAAGAAGCTGGAGAGCTTCGAGACCCGCAACACGATGTCGGACCCGAACCAGCCGGGCCGGGGCGTGGGGGCCGCGCGGCAGTGGATCTTCGATGAACTGAAAGGCTACAGCCCACGGCTGCAGGTCCGCTTCGATACCCACCTGCTCCCCAAAGAGGGGCGCCTCTGGAAAGAAGTCGAGATTCGCAACGTGCTCGCGGTGTTGCCCGGCAAGTCGGACCCCGACCGGTGGATCCTGGTGGCGGGGCATTACGATTCGCTCAACCTGCGCCTCCCGCCCGGGCTGCGCGACGACCCGGCGAAGGCGGCCGAGGCCCCCGCCCCGGGGGTGACCGACAACGGCAGCGGCACGGCGTGCGCGATGGAGTGCGCCCGCGTGCTCAGCGAGTACGAGTTCGACGCGACGCTCGTGTTTGCCGCGTTCGCCGGTGAGGAGCAGGGCCTCGTCGGCGCCCGCGCGCTTGCGCAGGAGCTGAAGGCCTCGGACCGCGCCCTCGAAGGCATCCTGAATAACGACATCATCGGGAGCGACCGGGCCGGCAACGGGGTCATGGAAAACCGGCGCATCCTCGTCTTCTCGGAGGACCCGGACGACTCGCCGTCCCGCCAGCTGGCCCGCTTCATCAAACGCGCGGCGGAGCTGTATTACCCGGAGTTCGGGGTCGACATGGTCTTCAGGTACGACCGCTTCGGCCGCGGCGGGGACCACACCCCGTTCAACCAGGCCGGGTACGCGGGCGTGCGACTCACTTCGCCGGTAGAACACTACGCGAACCAGCACTCCACTGCCGATACGTTCGCCAACACCTCGGTACCGTACATCGCGAAGGTGACCCGGCTGAACGCCGCGGCGGCGGCGGCACTGGCCCTGGCGCCGCGTCCGCCGGTGACGGCCCCCGGGCCCGCGGGATTGGGCCGGGGTTCAGGCTACGACGCCGTGCTGCGCTGGACCTATCCTTACCCGGCCCAGGACCTCGCCGGTTTCATGGTCGTCGTGCGGGGAACGACCGCCCCCGATTGGGAACGCGAGATCTGGGCAGGAAACGTCGGCGAGTTCACGATGGCGAACACGCCCATCGACCAGCTGGCCTTCGGCGTGAAAGCCGTCGACCGGGACGGTCACGAGAGCCCCGCAACCGCCTACGTGGTCGCCCCCCCACGCAGATAACCCGCCGCTGGGTCCAATCCCCCAAATGGGGCCGACCCGTCCCAACAAGCTGCAACCGGGGGCCAGCGAGAAATCCACCCATGGGGCAAGATCTACGGGCCGCGGCCCACTCCGGAGTTTTTGCCCTTTCTTTCTGGTGCCCCGGTTGCTTACCATACCCTCAGAGCTTCGGGTCCGTTACTTGCTTTTACACGCCACACAGGAGAGGGAGATGGCTAACGATACGTTTACTATAGTCGACAATCGAAACGGGAAATCCTACACCATCCCGATCAAGGACGGCACCATCCGGGCCATGGACCTTCGGCAGATCAAGACGGACGCCGAAGACTTCGGCATGATGAGCTACGACCCGGCGTTCATGAACACGGCTTCCTGCAGGAGCGCAATCACCTTCATCGACGGCGACAAAGGAATCCTGCGCTACCGCGGGTACCCCATCGAGCAGCTTGCGGAGAAGTGCACCTTCCTCGAGGTTGCCTACCTGATCATGTCGGGCGAGCTTCCCACACAGGAGCAGCTGGATCAGTGGGTGGACGAGGTCAAGCACCACACCATGCTCCATGAGAACATCAAGAAGTTCATGGACGGGTTTCACTACGATGCCCACCCGATGGGCATGCTGATCAGCACCGTCGCGGCGCTGTCGACGTTTTACCCGGAGGCCAAGAACATCCAGGATCCCGAAATCCGCCGGCTGCAGATCTTCAGGCTGATCGGCAAGGTGCCGACCATCGCGGCGTATGCCTACCGGCACAGCCTCGGGCTGCCGTACGTGTATCCGGACAACGACCTGACCTATACCGAAAACTTCATGAACATGCTCTGGAAGATGGTCGAGCCGAAATTCGTGGCCAACCCGGTGGTGGCGCGCGCGCTCGATATCCTCTTCATCCTGCATGCCGATCACGAGCAGAACTGCGGCACCAATGCGATGCGCGCCATCGGGAGCTCGCAGGCGGACCCGTACGTCGCGACGGCCGGCGCCGCGGCGGCTTTGTCCGGGCCGCTGCACGGCGGCGCAAACGAGGAAGTGCTGAAGATGCTCGACGAGATCGGAACGAAAGACCGGATCCCGGCGTTCATCGACCAGGTCAAGGCCGGCAAGGGGCGCCTGATGGGCTTCGGTCACCGCGTCTACAAGAATTACGACCCGAGGGCCAAGATCATCAAGAAGGCGGCCGAGGATGTCTTCGCCGTCACGGGCCGCAACCCGAAACTCGACATCGCCATCGAGCTGGAGAAAATCGCTCTCGAGGACGAGTACTTCATCAAGCGGAAGCTCTACCCGAACGTCGATTTCTACTCGGGGATCATGTACCAGGCGATGGGTTTCAAGCCGGAAATGTTCACGGTCATGTTCGCGATCCCGCGCGTTGTCGGCTGGCTGTCGCAGTGGCAGGAGTTGCTGGTGGATGCCGAGCAGAAGATCGCGCGGCCGCGCCAGATCTACACCGGCTACGTCGTGCGCGACGTTGCCCCCATCCGGACGCGGAAGTCCAAGGCGACAAGCGTCTAGTTCCAGTGTGCAAAGTGGGCGGGGGCGGCCGTCCCCGCCCCCTGAATTGCACCGGGCGCACTCGGGAAATCCCACCGTTTGACCAGGATCCACGGGCCGCGCCGCGGCCCCTCGGCTACAGTTCCGTTACCCCCAGTTCGCGGGCCGTGGCATTGATCCGGTCCAGTGCGGCTCGCTTCAGCGGGATCCCTTTCCGCTTCCGCTGCGCCTCGCTGCGCCATTCCGGGTCGCCCGCCACCATTACTTCGTCGTAGCCTGCGGCGGGTGCGGCGGATTTCATCGACGCGACCAGCTGCTCCATGCGCGCCTGGAAGACCTCGGGAGCGAGGAAGCGCGAGATATCGAGTGCAAGAAAGAACTGGCTGGTTCCCATCGGTCTGGTGAGGATGTGAAGACCGCCCACCTCCCGATTCATCGCCCCCCCGCCCAGGACCCCACAGAGGATTTCGACCATCAGGCCGAGGCCGCTCCCCTTGTAGCCGCCCAGCGGCATGAGCAGCCCCTGCATGGCGACTTCCGTGTCGGTGGTCGGGACGCCGCCGGAATCCATGGCCCAACCGGCCGGAATCGAGCTTTGGCGGTTTGCGGACGCCTGGATGATTTTGTTCATCGCGACGGTGGTGGTGGCCATGTCCAGGAGCCAGGCCCCACGGCCCGAACTGGGCACGGCCATGCAGATCGGGTTGGTCCCGATCCTTCCCTCGCGCCCCTGCCACGGGGCAACCGAGGGGGAGGCGTTGCAGAGGACGATCCCGATCATGCCGTGGGCGGCGATGCGCTGGCCCCAGTAGGCGGCCGCGCCGAAGTGGTTCGAGTGGCGCGCGACGACGATGCCAAGCCCGTGTGCGCGGGCCAGGCGCGCGGCGTGGCCGCAGCAGATGTCCGCGACGATCTGCCCCAGCCCATGCCGGGCGTCGTAGGTCATGCAGGCGCCGGATTCGGAAAGGACGGCGCCGTCGACGGCCGGGTCGATGTTGCCGGCGCGCAACTGCGCGACGTAGTAGGGAATCAGCTGCACTCCGTGGGAATCGACGCCGCGCAGGCTGGCGGAGACCAGCGAGTCGGCCACAAGACTGGCTTTGGGGCCGGGGACGCCGGCCGCCTCGAGGATGCGGGCCGCCCCCCGGCGCAGCGCGCTTTCGGAGAAAACCGGATCGTCGCTCATAAGGCCGCCGATTGTACCCCATTTCCCCCGACAAGTGGCCGCGCTCCGCGTTACCACGCGAAGCGGTCTTGCAGAGTGCTTGGCCGTAAGCGTACAATCTTGCGTCTCTGCTCGGTTTACCCAATGGAGAGGTGTCCGAGTGGTTGAAGGAGCACGCTTGGAAAGCGTGTGTAGGGGTAACCTTACCGAGGGTTCGAATCCCTCCCTCTCCGCCACTAGTTTAGCTAAAATACTGTAGCATAAGTACTTATAAATGTTTGGTGCGGTTGGCCCACCAGATTACCCCACATAATTCACACGATAAAACGGGACGATCAAAGTCGGCTCTTGGACGATGATCCGCGAATCCGAGCGCAAAAGGTCATTGATGACGGCGGGAAATCCCCCGCAGCGAAGCGGTCACGGCAATGAAATGCCTTCCGAACTGGTCATTACTTTTGGTACGCAATGGAGTGCAATCCTCCTCTCCGCCAGACTTATATTCAAGCCATTTGTAATCAGCAACTTATAGGTATCACCACTCTGTAACCGGCGATGTTAACCCACATAATTGAGGATCAACTAAAAGTCCACCTTGCCTCGAAGATCTTTGCTTGTGACGTACGCACCCGGCAAATCCATGTCCAACGTTGTCCCGTCTCGGTCCAAGTGATCATCCGTCGAGTCTGGTAAGGATCATCAGCCGCGAGCATCGTCAGCGGACTGGAGGTGGTTCGGCAAAACGGAACATGCGCGGTTACCTGCAATCCAGCGTCTCGACATCGGAGCCGATGCTGGCTCCGCCCTGATTCACGTGAGTGACCATGGCTTTCTTTGCCTCCAGATCAACCACCGCCAGCCACGCCTTGTTGTAACGGTTGGTCCAGACAAGGAACACGGCGCTTTTGGTCCTGCCGAGGACCGCAGCTTTGAATTCCGCAGATTGCTCAGGAACGTCCTTCTCAGCGCGCCGGATCGAGCGCACCAGAGGTTGCTCGGTACTCAGTCCCGAAAATACCTTGTCCGATAGCGGGCGTTCTCCCGTCGCGTTGTCAGGGATGACGCCGAAGGTGCTCTTGGACCGCATGGGACCTTCCCACCTTTGCGCGAAAGAAGACGAATCGAAGTCTCTCCACGCCATCGCATTGGACGTGCATGTGAACGACGTGGGAAGCTGCGTCGGGGCTGGCGGAGCTGGCTCACGCCCGACGCTCCCGGCGGCGGCAAGCAGCAGCGGGACCGAAAGGTCCTTCGTGCCTTCTTCAGGCAGTACGGTAGTGCCTCCAATGTCCACTCTCCAGAAGCCACGCTCCAACGAGAGTAGGCTGACCTTTTGGCCGCACGATAGGTCTACAACGATATTTCTGAACGCCTCTGTGCCAGTCCAGGCGGGAATCTTATCCATACCGGATTCACATTGAATTATGCCGCGATCCTGCGGGAATCCCGTGGTACAGAAAAACAAACACGAAAAACACCCTAGGTACAAAACATTCATAGCGACCCTCTTTCTTGAATATTTCTTTGGAGTGACCTTGGAAGCTGGCATTTCGCTATATCTCTGGTATGCCAGAGGCGCGATCACGATTGTATGTTTGGCCATGAAGAAATGTCCACCAGTGGTCACAGAATCGCGCTTTTTGCTGGAATGAATCTGTGCAATTGATTGCAGCTGGTTGACACTGCACATGATAATCACTATCAGGACTTCTCGTTGCAAGGGTCCTCCAACCATGCTGTATATTCATCCCGATCCGTCTTTTCCCTCAAATCCGTCGGTTTCCAGCCCAATTCTTTAAAACTCCTGAATAGCTCCGCCTTGTATTCAGGATCATCTTCATCTCCCGGTTTTGGATCGTCGTACGGTCTTTCCATGGTTTGACAGATCTGATCATTCGGGTTGTTGAAGGAGGCCAGCGTCTGCAAAAGAGAAGTAGTCATCAAATCCGAGGACGAGATGATCGAGACAGCGAATCCCGAGAATCTTCCCAGCCTGACAGAGCCTGGAAGTGCATTCCCGGTCTTCCCGGCTCGGCGCTGGATCGCCGGAAGGATGATTGTGCATGAACAGAATAGCGGCACTACTGTCGCGAACAGCCGGGGCAAATACCTCCCTCGGATGCACGACGCTGGTGCTCAGGCTACCCACAGAAATCAGCACTTCCCGAATAAGCTGATTTTTTGAATTCAAATTGAGGGCTACGAAATTCTCTTTCCGAGCCGCGTAGAACCGGGCGCGATACCGACTGAAGATCTCCCGGCTGGAGCTAAATTTCTCGCCTGCCCTCAAGGGTCTCGAACAAAGCTCTGTGCCTATGCTAAAGGATGCAGCGATCAAAGCTGACTGAGTTTCGGCAAATCCAGAAGATCAGGACGGGCGTTTCGCAGGTCGTCGTTTCTGCCCACGTGGTTCGCCGCTCAGAACAACGACAGAAAATTCTTTATTTGCTTGGTAATTGCTGGTACGTTCGACACAGCCATCGCCTACTACCTTGACTTCGTCTGCAAGAAGCGACGGCCCAACACGCTAAAACGTCAACGCGCCGCCTGCACCAGTCTTCAAGCCTGGCACTCCGGTTGCGGAGATCACCCCTGCCGACATCGACCCTTTTGGAGACGACCGCCTACCGTCGAAAAGTACGCCTATCGGGCCACGCTGGGAGAAATTCGGGAAAACGAATTCAACCTGAACATCCCGCGCTACGTGGATACTTTCGAGGAAGAGGCGGAGGTGGACGTGAAGGCCGTCCAAGCCGAAATCAAATCCCTCGAGGCGCAGCTAGGTGATGTCCGGCGCGAAATGGCGAAGTATCTCAAGAAGCTTAGATTTGACTAACGGTTCCTATAGTGCGCAAATTACGTACTATAGATAGCTATATGGGGCGAAATGATAGCCCATGAAAACCTCGAGAGCGCCATGAGGCTTCTTGGCCGCACGGCTGGATCTTGCGCAATCGGAACGTATTAGACTGGTTTGTCTGCGGCGGTTCGGCATTGATCGCCCAGGGTTTGATTTAGCGCGCCACCAAAGATGTGGACGTGGTGGCGCTGATGGATTCCGAGCGTCGTCTGGTGAGCCCGGCGCCGTTGCCGGAGTCTCTCCTCAAGGCGGTGAAGGAAGCCGCGCGGGATATGGGGCTTCCCGACAACTGGCTGAACAACGGACCGAGCAGCGACGAAGGCGGGCTGTTCCGACTAGGCCTTCCCGAAGGTATTGAGGACCGCCTGGATGAGCGCGTCTACGGCCCGTGTCTGACCGTCTTCTTCGTCGGGCGCCTCGATCAGATCCATTTCAAGCTGTATGCCGCCGCCGACAGGAGGGATGGCACCCATCTCGACGATCTTCTTCTGCTGAAACCTGCCGCAGCGGAGCTCGAGGCTGCTGCGCTTTGGGCGATGACGCACGACGTGTCGGCGGGATTTAAAACGATCCTGAAGGATATGCTGAGGCAGATCGGCCATGAATCCGTCGCTGACAGAATTTAGGGACAACTACCGGGAATTGCTTCTGAGCTTCCTGTGGCGCCAGTGGTCTGCCCTGGGCGTGGCGGGCCATTCCCGAAGCGACGATCAATGGATCATCGACCCGGAGGCGCTGCTCGTGCTCACCTGCACGCTGGGCCGCCATGAGCCGCGCCTGTTTGACGAGGTCATCGACTGGCTGCAGGCGAACGGCGCGTTCATCAACATCCTCCGCCTCAGGCGCATTCTGCGCACGGAGAAGTTTGCCGGCGGCGGCATCCTCGCTGCCGTGGCGGGCCTGATGAGCAGGGGCGCGGAAGTGCTGAAGTGGAAAAAACTGGCCGAGTCTGAGGAACCCGCCGTCTCACCCGAAGGATTGTTCTTCGCGAAAGACGGCCACGCTCTGCCGATCCTCGGCGACCCTGACCCGCACTTTGCCCGTTATGGGCTCAAACGCGGCCCGTTGCGCCTGCGCGGCTACTCGCAACCATTCCGTCCCACCGAGCGAACGAATCTCCTGCTGCAACTGCGCGCGCTGTTCGGCATCAACGTCCGGTGCGAAATCGTCCTGTACCTGCTCACCCATGAGGCCGCGCACCCATCGCGGATTGCACGCGATGCATACTTCTTTGCCCGCGCCGTCCAGAACACGCTTGTGGAAATGAGCCGTTCCGGTATTGTCCATTTGCGCAGCTCCGGACGGGAGAAACACTATTGGCTTAAGGCGGAGCACTGGGCGGTGCTCCTGAACCGGGATGAGCAGTTTCCGAAATGGGTCACCTGGCCGCCGCTGTTCAGCGCGCTGGAGCGCATCTGGTTGAAGCTCAACGACCCGAAAGTACTTACCCTCGATCCGCTGTTGCAGTCATCTGAGGTTCGGCAACTGATGACCGAGGTTCGCCCATCTATCGAACGGGCGGGATTTGACAAAGCGCTGTCGGACGACCGCCAGTATTTGGGAAAAACCTATCTTCCGGTGTTCCTCTCGGACATCACGAAACTCATTGTCAGTTAGGAAGAGAGCCGCTGAAGATCGCGGCGGCAGACTTGAGCCGGGGAACACTTTGGCCGGATTTGAATCCGAGCCGGCGGTCGCTTTGGCCGCTTTTGCCGGGTCGGATCCATCAAACTCGCCGTTTGGACCATCGACTTGCGCCCCGGAGCCGGGGAACACTTTGGCCGGTTTTGCTTGCCGGAGGCGATCGTATCGGGAAATGGTTTCGCGCCGGACTCCGGTTTCAGCTTCGATGCGCCGGTAGGTCCAACCGAGTTCAAGAAGAGCAGTAACTTGCTGTAGCTTTGACGTTTTCAAGTAGTTCGGCACCTGTATCCTCCGTCGCTGAGACGACAGAGGATATGGGAAAGCCGCTACCTGCAGTGGCGCTTTACGGCTCAGGACCCTACGCGAAAACCCTGCGCGACAAGGACCGGTCTCTCTGGGGCAAATCCGCCTACGAAGACTTCGAGAACTTCCTGCGAACGTCCGAGCATTCCAAGGGCGCCCATCGAGGACTATCATGAATCTTCTGAAGACCATCCGAGACGCCGA
Source organism: uncultured Acidobacteriota bacterium (assembly GCA_963773605.1). Taxonomy (GTDB): domain Bacteria; phylum Acidobacteriota; class UBA6911; order UBA6911; family UBA6911; genus CAVZBT01. The sequence goes on along the minus strand of CAVZBT010000005.1, from coordinate 115,658 downwards.
CATCGGGGCGGATTTCCCGGAGCCGCAGAAACATCTCGTCAGGCACCTGTCGGGCGGTCGTTCTTGACCAAGAAGGGAAGGTAGCCCTCTGGCATTGCGGAGGGAAGTTCTGGAGGAGACCGGATGCGCGATCGACAAACTTCGCCAGCTCGGGACGGTCGAAGAGTACCGGAATGATTTCGGAATGCACCAGATTTCCTACTGTCTTGTCGCCGATGTTGCAGGCGACAAAGGCTCGCCCGCTTTGGTCGATTACGAGATCGAGCACGGATTCCGGCTGGAATGGATGGACATCGAGGATGCCATAAAGACGATCGAGGGCGCGATAAACCAGGAAGAGTATGACGCCAGGTTCATTGCGATGCGCGACTTGACCTTGCTTCAAGCGGCCGTAAAGTTGAGACGATAACTTAAAGAGCTGAACAAGGAATATAGAAGTATGAAGAACATCAATAGCAGGAAGAAAGCGTTATCACCAGACCAGCGTGAAGAACTGCTCAGGGCATTGAAAGCCCGTTTTGAGAAGAACATGAACCGCCATAAAGGTCTTGAATGGGCTAAAGTACAAGCAAAGCTGGAAGCTAAGACTGAAAAACTGTGGTCACTCAATGAGATGGAAAGAACGGGCGGTGAACCGGATGTTGTCGGCCACGATAAGAAGACGGACGAATACATTTTCTATGATTGTTCAGCGGAAAGTCCTAAAGGCCGCAGAAGTCTTTGTTACGACCGCGAAGCGCTGGAGTCAAGGAAAGAACATAAACCGGAAAATAGCGCCATTGACATGGCTGCCGCCATGGGCATTGAAATTTTAACGGAAGAAGCAATACCGAGAACTGCAGAAACTTGGAAATTTCGATACGAAAACATCGAGCTGGGTGAAAACACCGTCTGATATTAGAAAACTCGGCGGCGCCCTCTTCTGTGATCGTCGCTACGGCCATGTCTTCGTCTATCACAACGGTGCAGAATCTTACTATGCTGCCAGGGGGTTCCGTGGCTCGCTAAGGGTCTAAATGTTGCACAGACAACTAAATTGGAATTTGAGAACGACGGCGATGCTCCCGAAGCTCTCTCTGCCGTGATCCCGCCCGAAGAAGCGCAGTCGCTGCCGCAAAGGGCTCGATTCATTCGCAGCATGGTCCAGGGCGCACCTGATGGCTCGAGCCTGGTTCGGGAGTCAGGACTGTTGACGGGGGCACGCTTCGGAAGGGCATCCCAAGGATTGACGCCGGCAGGAAGCTTGGTTTGAACCCTGGATAGCCCTGCGGCGTTGTCGATTAATGTGATTCTCCCGACCCGGACGCGTGCGGCTTCTGCAAGTTTCGTAGCGGAAGAGACCCGGCAAGGACGGGTTCTGGAACTGGACGACCTTATACTTGGTGAATGAGGGGAACCATGACGCGCAAGACGAGACCGGTGGCGAGCAGGAAGGGATCCCAACGAAAGGAGCTGCCGGCCGCCAGACTGGACGAGCTCATCGAGGAAGCGACGGTTGATGCCTACGGCGAATCCGAGCAGGCGGTTGGCTTTTGCACGATGCTCGAAGAGCACCTCGCCGTGCCGTTCAAGACCGAGGTGCTCGGCGTGGAAGTCACTGTCGAGCGTATCGATATAACCGACGACGATCGGATCGTCGCGGTATGCGAGCGGAACAAGTCACGCCAGCGCATACAGCTCGCCGATCTACCCCTTCCGAACCCGCCGCCCAGGGGCTGCGAGTGGATCGATGCATATCGCCGATGGGCAAGCAGGAGGTAACCATGGCACGCCAGCCGATCGAGATCGACCGGGACAAGCTGCGCGTAGCGCTCCGCAAGCTCGATGACGAGCACGCGTTCTACATGCTGAACGACGCCATCGAGCTCTTGCCACCGGCCAAGCTCCACAAGATCGTCAGGAAGTACCTCGACGTGAAGGGGCTGCGTCTTGACGGCGAGAATGCGACGAAGGCGGGCCTGCTGGCGGGGGTGCAGACCTTCGAAAAGGCGAGCCTGGTCGGCGAGTACTACGAGGCCTTCACTGTGAACTCCAGGAACTTTATGGAGACGTCCAAGGGCACGAGGGCCTGGATCGCCGATTGCTGCCGACTCCTCGATCGCTGCGTGTCGCAGGCTAAGACGGCAGACGCTGCCGAGGTCCGCCAGTCCTTCGACATCATCTTCGGGCTCCTGGACCGCATTGACGAGTGCCGGGACGACATCATTTTCTTCGCAGACGAGGCGGGGGCCTGGCAGGTCGGGGTCGACTGGGAAAAGGTGCTGCCGCCGTGGTTCAAGGTCCTGGCGGCGACGGCGGAACCGGAAGAGTACGGGCAGCGGATAATCCGTCTGCTGAAGCACCACTACGACTACGGAAGCGCCAGGATGCTCGGCGTGGCAAGGAAGACGGCGACGCCGGCGCAGCGGCAAGCGCTCTCCAATCTCGAAGCGGCAGCAACAGCGAGGAGCACCTGATGAGCGAGTACCAGTACTACGAGTTCCAGGCCATCGACCGGTTGCTCACGGAGCGAGAGCGGGCCACGCTGCGCAAGTACTCGTCACGCGCCACGATCACGTCCAGCCGGTTCGTGGTCGACTACTCCTGGGGCGATTTCAAGGGGAACTCGTCCGAATGGATGGAGAAGTACTTCGACGCGTTCCTCTACCTCGCCAACTGGGGCACTCACGAGCTGATGCTGAGGGTGCCGCGACGAGTGCTGCCCCTCGAGACGGCGAAGCGGTACTGCGCGGGTGACTGCGCCTCCGCGCGCGCCAAGGGTGACCACATCGTTCTTTCATTCCGCTCAGAGGACGAGGGCAGCGAGTGGGTCGACGAGGACAACGATACGTTGGCCGCGCTCGTGCCGGTGCGCGCGGAGCTCGCCAGCGGCGATCTGCGTGCGCTCTACATCGCCTGGCTCGGCTGTGTCCAGAACGGCGAAGTCGATGATGACGACAGTGAACCCCCTTGTCCGCCCGGACTCGGCAAGCTGAGCCCTGCGCTCGAAGCGTTCGCCAATTTCCTGCGGATCGATCCCGACCTGATCGACGCTGCGGCAGCCACGAGTCCCGACCTGACTGCAATCAATGACGAGGCGCTCCGGCGATGGGTCTCAGCCCTGCCCGAGGAGGAGAAGACGGCATTGCTCGTACGCCTGGCCGGCGGCGCCGAGGCCCACGTTCGTGCCGAGTTGCTCCTTCGTTTCCGCGAGTCGCGACCCACCTCCAGGACTCGGCTCGCCGAGGCAAAAACCCGCACAGTCGGCGAAATCCTCGAGGCAGGGGCGGCGCGAGCGGAGGAACGGGCGCGCCGGGAGACAGAGCGCGCAACCCGCGAGCAAGCACGCCGTGAGCGAGAAGCAGCTGAGGCGCGCGACCGACACCTCACCGCGCTCGCCAGACTCCTCGAGGTCACTTTAGATGGGAAGCCGGAGGCAGAGAAAATGCTCAAAGTGGCCGCCGCGCAACGCGCAGCACGAATATCTCTTCGCCGGGGAGGGGACCGCCGCGAAACCCTGAACCGCCGCAACCTGTAATTGCCGCGGAGCAACGGATCAAAAGCATAGCAGTTGTTACATCAACTCCTCTGCATCGGAGGCAAGGCGTGACGAAAAGGGCATTCCTTCTGATCGCAGTGTTCGGGCTTGTATTGTGCCCCAGCGTCGTCGGAGGCGAACCGTTGAAGGTCGGCGTCTTCTCTGTCGACGCCTCTCCACGGGTCGGCAGTCCGCTCGCCTATGTTTCCACCAGGGAAGTGACCTTGCCTCTCAGTTGCCGGGGGATCGTCCTTGTCGGGCAGGGTAAGCCGATCGTCCTCTGCGCCATCGACTGGATCGGCGTCGCCAACGACGGGCACAAAGAGTTTCGCAAGCTGCTGGCGGAAGCTGCGGGTACCGCACCCGAGCGCGTCGCGGTCCATGCGATTCACCAGCACGATGCTCCCCATTGCGACTTCTCAGCCGAGGAGTTGCTGGCCCCTTACGGCATCGCACAACAGGTATTCGATTCGCCCTTCGCCCGTGACGTGATGAGGCGCGCCGCCGCCGCACTGAGTGACGCCCTGAAGAACGCCCGGCAGGTGACGCAGCTAGGATTGGGAGCGGCAGAGGTAATGCAGGTAGCCTCAAACCGCCGCATCCTGGGCCCGGACGGAAAGGTGCAATACACCCGCTATACCGCCTGCCCGGATCCGGAGTTGCGAGCCAAACCGACTGGGCTGATCGATCCCACCCTCAGAATGATCAGTTTCTGGAACGGCGACCGGGCACTGGCCGTTCTGACGTACTACGCGACACATCCCCAAAGCTACTACCGGACCGGAGGGGCCAATCCCGATTTCCCCGGCATGGCGCGGGACCAGCGCCAGGAGGCCACAGGAGTCGCCCATATCCATTTCAACGGAGCTGGGGGGAATATCGGCGCCGGGAAGTGGAACGACGGCTCCCCGGCCAATCGTCAGATCCTGGCAGACCGTGTCGCTGCGGGGATGGAGCTCGCGTGGCGGGCAACAAGGAAGAAGCCGATCACAGCCGACGACGTGGGTTGGGACTCGATACCGACAGCGCTGCCCGTCTCGACTCACCTGGACGAATCGAAACTCCTGGATCAGTTGAAGGATGAAAAGGCCCCTGTCCTTTCACGAGCCACGGCTGCAGACCACCTGGCGTGGCTGCGCCGCTGCCGTAAGGGCGACACGGTGGACATCGCATCGCTGCGGCTGGGCGACGCTCGTGTCCTGCACATGCCCGGAGAGCTGTTCGTCGAGTACCAGCTCGCGGCTCAGAAGATGCGGCCGGACCTGTTCGTTGCGATGGCCGCTTACGGTGATTACGCCCCCGGCTACATCTGCACCGATATTGCCTACGAGCAGGGAGGTTACGAAGCGGGTCCTGATGCATCCCTTGTCGCAGCCGGAGTCGAGGGCGTCATCACGGAAACGATGCGGCGCTTGCTCGGGAAAGGGACAGTCGGGAGGTAGTGAAGCATGTAAACCCAGTTTGTCGACCTTACCGGTTCCAACCGTGGGGGTGGCACGTTTGATCAGTTTGCCATTCAAGCAAACTATAACCGTCAGGGCCGTACCGGTTCAAAAGGTCCATTAAAGCTGGATATACGGATATCGACCTGCAGGTGAGCCCGGCCAAAAAACCAGTCACGGAAAACACGGAAGAAAAGCGGAAGGACTACCCCCCGTAACCGGCTCGGCCGCCAGCCCGCCTTCATTTGGCCGGCTGCTAAATCTTGATGAATATCTTTCGCTTATAGAGGAAATAGCAGATGTACCAGACGAAGGCGGCCACGATAACTATGGTGATCATGTTGATGGCGATCTCGCCGCTCCAGGAGAGAAGCCTCGCAGTAAACGGTCGGACCATGCGGGCAAGCAACCTCTTTCCGCCCAGATTGGAAAAGAGGTAGATGAATATAGGATTCATGCCGACGATGGCAAAGAACAGGCCGACCTTCCGGAATTTCATCACATCGATCAGCCAATACGAAAATGCCATGGCTATCAGACACCAGCCTCCGCTCACTATGATGAAAGAGCTGGTGCAGATCCTCTTGATTATCGGGATGAACGGGTTCATGGAATATCCGACGATGACGCCAATCAACCCGGTTATAAGCAGGCCGAATATCTTTTTTCTTTGAGGCCAATCCTTCAAAAGTAAATTGCCGACAACGACGCCCCAAATAGTGTGAGCGGTCGTCGGGATGGCATTAAATGAGACCCAATGATCGGAATTCAGATAGCCGGTCATGGTAAGGTCGACCCAGGTGCCGAAGTTATGATCCGGGGTAAACGGCTGATTGTATCCCGGTACGTTCCAGTATCGATAAAGAAGGTCGTTCAAAAGGATCATGGCAAAGGAAACCAGTAACTGCCATTTGACATCCGCTTGCAGCAGCAGAAAGGCAATGAGATACGTTACCGCTAACTGAGCCAGGACATTGGTCAGATCATAGGACTTCTCGCCGGCACCCAGCATGAAACCGAGTACAAGCAGCCAGAACGAACGGGTCAACGCATGAGTAAATGCTTTTTTCCAGCTATCCCCTCGCGCCAGCCGTTTTGCCAGCGAAAACGGCATGGCGACACCAACTATGAACATGAAGAACGGTTGGATAAGGTCCCATGCATTCAGTCCGCTCCATGGGGCATGTTCCAGTTGTTGATCGATAAAAGTGATAATAGTTCCGCCCTGACCTTGTGCAACGAGTCCTCTGAACAGGCTGGCAATTCCCGTTACCAGCATGAACATGGTGAACCCACGGAAGAAGTCGATCGAGAGAACCCGGTTCTGCTCCTGATTCAGCTGAACAGTGTTGCTCATATTTTCCGTTTCTGGCCGGGATGCAACTTTTTCCGGGCGACGATTGTTTGGACCGGTTTTCGGAGCTCCTGATTCCGCCGGATTCTAGCCGAACTCATGCCGCCAACGCAAATTACGCTTTCCGCTGTTCAGGCGTCGGAACAAAAGGGGCGGCCTACTCGCCGTGGCCCTTCGCAGGTTCCACAATCGAAAAGGAAATGCCTCCCGTTTACCTTTGCCCGATGCATGGACCCCGTGATGGTTCTGGGGCGGACGGAGTAGCGTGAAAAATCCTGTAACCGCCTGCCGCCACTGTAACAACAAAAACCGCCCGGTCGCGCGACGACAACTTCGAACTTGTGCCGCGGTAAGTGAAAATTGAAGCCAGCCACGAAACCAGTTCGGCGGCCGCGCGGCTTTGGCGCTCCCGACATCGACGCGGCGACAGGGTTCTGCACTTCCCGATCCCAGCGGTTCACATGAGCGCAGGGCTCCCCCGCTATCAGCGCTCCAGTCCTGTATTGCGTGATAGAATGCGGTTCATTCGAAATCCCACGAGAGGTGACGGATGCTTCTTGGTCAAGGTGCCCGGCTCGGTCCTTATGAGGTTTTAGGACCGCTCGGCGCCGGCGGCATGGGCGAAGTCTACCGCGCGAAGGACACCCGCCTCGGGCGCTCCGTCGCCATCAAGGTCCTCCCCCCCGACCTCGCCGCCGACCCCGAACGCAAACGTCGCTTCGAGCAGGAGGCCCGCGCCGTCTCCGCCCTGAACCACCCCAACATCTGCGCCCTTTACGACATCGGTTCCACCGGCATCCCAGGCGCAGCACAAGTCGATTACCTTGTCATGGAGTATCTCGACGGGCAGAGCGTCGCGGAACGCGTCGCGAAAGGCCCCATGCCGCTGCGCGAAGCCCTCGAATGCGCCGCCCAGGTCGCCGACGCGCTCAGCAAGGCTCACCGCCAGGGCGTCGTGCACCGCGATATCAAACCCGGCAATGTCATCATTACCAAGGAAGGAGCCAAGGTCCTCGACTTCGGTCTCGCCAAGGCCCGCCCCGCACGCCGCGCGGTCGAGGCCGCGGCCACCCAGTCGATCCCCTCATCCCCGGTCACCCAGGCCGGCATTGTAGTCGGCACCGTCCCCTACATGGCCCCCGAGCAACTAGAGGGGCGCGAAACCGACGCCCGCACCGACATTTTCGCCTTCGGAGCCATGCTCTACGAGATGCTCTCCGGACGGCGCGCCTTCGATGGCGCCAGCCAGGCCAGCGTCATCGCAAGCATCATGACAGCAGATCCACCGCCCCTGACCGAGCGCCAGCCGGTCACGCCACCCGCCGTCGAGCGGCTCGTGCGACAGTGCCTCGCCAAGGACCCAGACAAACGCTGGCAGTCGGCCGGCGATATTGCCCGCCACCTCGAGGGCATCCTGGAGGAGCTGCGTCTCCCCTCGTCGTCCAGCCACATCCCGGCCATAGCGGCCACACCGAAGTCACGTGTTAAACGTGCTGTCTACCTGTCCCTCGCGGTGGTTGGCCTGGCCGTGTTGTCTGTCGCTGCCTATATTGTGGCCAAGCGCGTCTATGACCGCCCGCTTCCCACGTTCCACCGGCTGACCTTCCGCCGCGGCGTGGTCGAGAGTGCCGTCTTCACGCCTGATGGGCAGAGTGTCGTATACACCGCGCGCTGGGACGGCGGGCCCAGGGAAACCTTCATGGTGCGTGCCGACGCGGTGGATTCCGTGCCGCGCGAGGGGCTGAAAGGTTTCGACGCCGTCGCCATTTCCTCGAAAAACGAACTGGCTCTTTTGCGGAGGGCGACTCTTTCCACTGCGGCACTCGCCTCGGGGGCTCCCCGTGACGTCCTCAGGCCCGTCACGAGTGCGGACTGGAGCCCCGACGGGGCCCAGCTTGCCGTAACCCGGCCTGGGGCGCTCGAATACCCGGTGGGCAAGGTTATCTACAGAGCGCGGCAACAGGCTTACTCCTATTCGGCAATAAGTAACGTGCGCCTCTCGCCGCGCGGCGACCTCCTGGCATTCCGGGAAGGAGGCAGTCACGGCAAGATCGTGGTCGTCGATACGGCCGGAGACAGGAAGACCGAGTCCTCCAAACACGACGGATTGACGGGGCCCTGCTGGACACCGGCCGGCGACGAAGTGTGGTTCTCGGCCGCCGCCCCAACCGGCAAGGCGGTTCATGCCCTGAATCTGGCCGGCCAGGAGCGCAGCGTGCTCCGGCACCCCTCGCTGATACTCAAAGACATCAGCCGGGACGGGCGAGTACTCCTCAGTACCGACAACACGGTCGTCAGCATGAACGGCAAGGCGCCCGGAGAGACAGCCGAACGGAACCTTACGTACTACGGCTGGTCGCTCGTCGACGACATCTCGCCCGACGGTCGAAAGGTTCTGTTCACCGAAGGAGGGGAGTCGGACAACTCCAACTCGTGGTGCATCTACGTTCGCGGCACCGACGGCTCACCCCCCCAGCGGATGGGTGACTTTTTCTACGGCAAATTATCTCCGGACGGGAAATGGGTTGCCACCCACGATGACTACAGGGGCCCGGGAGAAGGCGGACCCCAGATCGTGCTGCTGCCGACCGGGGCGGGCCGACGCAAACAGGTGACGAATGATTCCATGGAGCATACGGTTGTGGGCTGGCTCCCCGACAGTTCCGCCATCGTCTACACAGACGACAAGCGCGCATGGCTGGCGTCAGTGGCCGGCCGGCCGCCGACACCCGTAACACCGGAGGGTTGGGGAACATACCTGGTATCGCCGGACGGGAAACACGTCCTGGCAACGCCGGCCAGCGAGGACAGTACGATGTACTTATTCTCGTTGGACGGCGGTGAGAAGGTGCACTGCCCTGCTCTCGACCTTGCTAAATGGCAACCCGTGGGATTCCACGACGCCACCCGGGTGCGGGTCGTCCCGTTTCAGCCGGTGGGAGTCGACGCGATCAGGCTTCCCGTGCCCGTCTACCTGCTCGATCTCCAATCCGGCAAAGTCGAGCCCTGGAAAGAAATCGGCGCGCAGTTGCCCCGCGCAGGGCTGATAAGCCCGAGCGGGATTTACGCGGGGCGTCTCTGCTTCAGCGCCGACGGCGAGGGTTACGCATATTCGTATGGTAACAGGTTCTCCACCCTCTACGTTGCCGAGGGACTGCGGTAAATCGTATGAGGAGGCTTTGGGGACGCGAATCATTGCGCAAAAGCGCGGATCCATGTCCGTGTTAAAACGGTGAGGTGACGGGATGGCTCTGGCTACAGGTACGCGGCTCGGTCCTTACGAGGTTTCAGGCTCCCTGGGTGCCGGCGGCATGGGTGAAGTCTACCGCGCCAAGGACACTCGCCTCGGGCGCTCCGTCGCGATCAAGGTCCTCCCCCCGGACCTCGCCGCCGACCCCGAACGCAAGCGCCGCTTCGAGCAGGAGGCCCGCGCCGTCTCCGCCCTGAACCACCCCAATATCTGCGCCCTTTACGATATCGGTTCCGCCAGCCTCCCCGGCACGCCCCGGTTCGACTACCTGGTGATGGAATTCCTCGACGGCCAGAGCCTCGCCAATCGCATTGCGAAGGGTCCCATGCCGTTGCGCGAAGCCCTCGAGTGCGCCGCCCAGGTCGCCGACGCTCTCAGTAAGGCCCACCGTCAGGGGGTCGTGCACCGCGACATCAAGCCCGGCAACGTGATCCTCACAAAGGAGGGAGCCAAGCTCCTGGACTTCGGCCTCGCCAAGGCCCGCCCCGTCCTCAGCGCCGTCGATGCCACAGCCACCCAGTCGGTCACCTCGTTCCCGGTGACCCAGGCCGGGGTTGTCGTCGGTACCGTGCCCTATATGGCCCCCGAGCAGCTCGAAGGGCACGAAGCCGACGCCCGCACCGACATCTTCGCCTTCGGCGCCATGCTCTACGAGATGCTCTCCGGCCGCCGCGCCTTCGACGGCGCCAGTCAGGCCAGCGTCATCGCAAGCATCATGACGGCCGATCCCCCATCCTTGGCCGAGCGCCAGACGGTCGCGCCCCCTTCGGTCGAGCGCCTCGTACGGCAGTGCCTTATCAAGGACCCGGACAAACGCTGGCAGTCGGCCGGCGACATCGCTCGCCACCTCGAGGGCATACTGGAGGAACTGCATCTCCCGTTGTCCGGCACCGGGACCGCTGTCATAGCAGCCCCGCCGCAATCGCGCACGAGGCGCATCGCGTTCCTCTCCGTCGGTGGGCTTGTCGTGGCGGCGCTCGCCGGCGCGGCTTTTCTTATCGGCAAGCGCGCCTCCGACCGGCCGCTCCCGACGTTCCATCGGCTCACGTTCCGCCGCGGCACGGTGGGGAATGCATTCTTCACCCCCGACGGGCAGAGCGTGGTTTACACGGCGCAATGGGACGGTCAGCCCAAAGAGATCTTCACGGTGCGCGCCGACGGAGTCGATTCGGTGCCCCGCGACGGCACAAAGGGATTCGAAGCCTCTGCGATCTCGTCGAAAAACGAGCTGGCTCTCACGCATAGAGCGACGCTTTCCACGGCTCCTCTCGCTTCGGGGGCTCCGCGCGACATTCTCAGGGGCGTCACCAGCGCCGACTGGAACCCTGACGGGTCGCAGCTTGCCGTGGCCCGGCGTGGTGCGCTCGAATACCCGGCTGGCAAGGTGATTTACAAAGCGCGGCAGGAGTTTCTCCGAATCAGCAATGTGCGGGTGTCGCCGCGCGGTGATCTCCTGGCCTTCCAGGAACACGACATCGGCCACGGCAAGATCGTGGTCATAGACACGGCCGGAAAAATCAAGACCGAGTCGTCCTACTACGATGGTGTACACCCGCCGTCCTGGACGCCGGCGGGCGAGGAAGTCTGGTTCTCGGCCACCACCCTTTCGGGCAAGGAGTCTATCCGCGCCCTGAATCTGGCCGGCCGGGAACGCAGCGTACTTCGCGACCCCTTGCTTCTCCTCAAGGACATCAGCCGGGACGGGCGTGTGCTTCTGAGCACCGACGACTACGTCTTTAGCATGAATGGGAAGACGGCCGGAGACACCGCCGAACGGAACCTGACTTATTATGGCTGGTCGCTGCTCGACGACATCTCTCCCGATGGCCGGACAATTATGTTCACCGAGGGGGGCGAGTCCGACAACACCAACGACTGGAGCGTGTTCCTGCGCGGAACCGACGGCTCGCCCCCTCAGCGGCTCGGGCGCGGGTTTTACGGCAAAATGTCGCCGGACGGGAAATGGGTCGCCACCCTCGTCGTAGACAGGAATGTGCCTTTCGGAAAGGGCGGCGATCAGGTGATGCTTATTCCGACCGGGGCGGACGAACAGAGACCGGTCACCCACAACAACGGCGTGCGTCATGGCGTGATCGGGTGGCTGCCGGACAGTTCCGCCGTTCTCTACTGCGACGGCAAGCGCACGTGGCTGGCGCCTGTGGACGGCCGGCCGCCGGCGCCAGTAACACCGGAGGGTTGGGTAGGCACCTATCTGGTTTCGCCGGACGGAAAACATGTCCTGGCATCGCCGCCGAACGAGGACAGTACGATGTACTCATTCTCGTTGGACGGTCGCGAGAAGGTGCACTACCCTGCTCTCGACCTTGCTAAATGGGAACCTGTCGGATTTCACGACGCCACGCGGGTGCGGGTCGTCCCGTTTCAGCCGCTCGGTGTCGAAGCGATACGGCTTCCCGTGCCCGTTTACCTGCTCGATCTGAAGTCCGGCAAAGTCGAGCCCTGGAAAGAAATCGGCGCAGAGGTACCCCGGGCTGGCCTGACCACTAACCTCTCTAGAGGCATTCGCCTCGCCTTCAGCGCCGACGGCGAGAGCTACGCATTCACCTACGGCAACAGGCTCTCGACCCTCTACGTCGCCGAGGGCCTCCGGTAATGATTTTGGGACGCGGATGCTCGCCGAAAAGCGCGGATGAAGAGGGGGTGCTGTTAGAAGGTCCACTTCAGCATCAGGCGCAGTGAGCGCGGGGGCTGGAACGCCCACGACTTCAAAAAGCCGGGATCCAACGGGATGTTCTGGTTTGCGATCAGCTGCTCGAGGTTCAGGCGGCCGGCGTAATAATCCGCCTGGCTCAGGTCGATGTTGTCATCCGTCTGGAAAGGGTACTTCGAAATCACGGTGGCCTGGTTGAGAAGGTTGGTCACGGTGAAACCGAAGGCGAGGCGGTAACGGTCCCGCAGCAGGAACTCTTTCTGCACGTACATGTCACTCTGGGACAGAACGGGGGTGCGGCTGTCGCTCATGCGCCCCAGATACATCACGCCATAACTGACCGGCATGATGAAGGCGAGACGGCTCACAGGAACGCCGGACGCGAGAGTCTGAAACAGGCTGAAGTGAGTCCTGAACGGGCCGGCATAGGTGCCGGTGATCTTGACCTGGTGTGGACGGTCCGTGGCAAGCGGGCCGTAAACGGGGCTTCCTTTTTGGTCGAACATCATGATCGGATTGTCATAGCCACGGCCGACGTACGGTGAGACCCTCCCCTCCTCGTCTGACTCCGACAGGCCGGAGTAGTTGCCCCATAGCCGGCTGTACGTATAGCTTGCGTTTAACGCCCAGCCCCGGCTCATGAGGCGTCGGGCAGACAATTCGAACGCGTCGTAATCCCGGACCGCTTTCGGCATTGGGACGCCCGGGTACGCGAGCGTGGATCTGCCAAATCCAGGGTTGCCGATCGAGTACTCTTCCTCATAATCGATTCCGTTGCTTGTTTTTACGGAGCCGATGTCCTCGATGGCCCGGTCGATCTGCTTATGGATGTACCGGGCCGCGATCGAGAGGTTCGGCCGGAACTGGTGCTCCACACCGGCGGTGGCTTCCCGCAGCCGTATGGGTTTCAGGTCGGGGTCGAGATAAGCCATGTCCGTATCGGTAATGGCGGTTCTTCCGATCAGCGTCCCTGGACAGGCCGGGGGACACGCGGTGCTGTTGAGCAGATTCGCCCAGTCATATGTGTCCAGCGTGTAGGCATAACTGATGGCGTCTGTCCCACCGAACATCGCCGACAATTGGTACTTGAAGATGTCGTAGAAAATTCCCCAGCTTCCGTAAAGCTTCCATTTTCCATCCCCGAACAAGTCGAAAGAGGCCCCCACGCGCGGGGCGACCTTTTCGGTGAACCCGAACTGGACCACGGGGGCTGCGAGCTCGGGGTTGTATCCGGGGAGCCTTTCCCGTTCCGTTCGCAGACCGAGGCTCAGGCTCAACCGGTGCCGGATCGTCCAGTTGTCCTGGACAAAAAGCCCCGACGTGCTCCCGTCAGCCTTGCCGACCCAGAGGGCGCCCTTGCGCGGTTCGCGGCTGTTGCTCGAGACGGTGTAGTACCCGTAGTTGCCGCGCTTCGTCCCGTACGGCCGATTCCACTGGAGACCGACGGTGTTTGCCTTCCCCCCTCGGAACTGGTCGTTCCCGGGCCAATCCATCTGGATGCCGGCCTTCAACGCATGAGTTCCCCAACCGTTGACGTACCAGGTCCCGTCCACTTGCGTACTCAGCCTGTGATTGCGGTTGCGGACCCATTCCGTCGTACTCGTATCGGTCGCAAAGCCCCTGATGCGCTGGAACTCGGCTGGCACGTCCAGCAGGCCAATGTTCGACCGGGAGAAAACGAAACGCGGCTGTCCCCAGACGTTTTCGGTGTGCTGGTTGGCGTAGTAGTAACCGACCCTCCCTGTCAGGAAAAGGTGCGAGGAAACCATATAGTCGGCACTTACCGAGCCGGTCCAGCGAGGTTCGTTCATGATGATGTCGTAATGCCCGCCGGGCGTGCCGCTTCCGTCTTGTGGCGGAAGAACCCCGTCGGTCACAGAAGACCCTATGTTGGCGGCGACACGCGTGTGCAGCTTCGACCCGAGCTGGAGCGACTGGCTGGCCGTCAGAAAATGCTTCGTGTAATTCTGGTTGAAAGTCCCTGTCGAGTCATCGAACACAAAGGGGACTGTTCTCCGGGTGTAGCGCAGCTGCGGCTGATACGACACGTACAACCAGGCTGTGTCCCGTGCGATCGGCCCGCCGAGCGAGAATCCAGGCTCCGGCGCGTTGTACGTGTCTTTCGGGTAGGTGACGTACTCCGCCTGTGTTTCGTCGTCGAGCTTCCGACGGAGCGTCGGCCGCGGCCCTGCGTCCAATCCGCTGTTCTGGAAATAGAACCGGGCGTCGCCGTGCCAGTCGTTCGTGCCGCTCTTGGTCAGCACGTTGATGACCCCTCCGGTGGCGCCCCCGTACTCGGCGGCATAGCCGCTCGACTTTACCTGGAGTTCGTCCACTGTGTCGATATTCAGGGGCTGATCGGGCAAGCCATATTGCAGGTGGGTCGTGTCGATCCCGTCGATGATGTAGCGGTTCTCCGCGGCGCTTGCCCCGTCGATCGAAAGCCCGCCCAGTTTCGGCTCCGTATTCGCGCCGGGAACCACCGAGATGATGCTGGTGTAGTCGGCGCCGCGCGGCAGGACCTCGATCTGGTCCTGGCGGATGCTGTATCCACGCGCGCTCTGCTTGACGTCGATCAGGGGCGAAACGGCGGCCACGACCTCCATCTGCTCGGTGATGCCCGCCACCCGCAACGAAAAATCCAAGCGCTTGATCTGGCCGAGCAGAACCTCGACGCGCTCGAACTTGATCGTGCGAAAGCCGGGAACGGTGGTGGAGACGTCATAGTATCCCGGCGGCATCGCGGCGAAGCGAAACACGCCTGCCGTATCGGTGATCGTGGTGACCGTGGCGCCCACTGCCAGGCTGTGCGCCTCGACGATGCTGCCCGGAACAACCCCGCTCTGCTGGTCGCGCACGACACCCTCGATGCTGCCGACCTGCTCCTGGGCCGCTGCGGAAAAGGCTATCAACATCGCGGCTGTAACGATCATACCAACTGCCGGCACACGAATCATGCGGTCCTCCGGGGTCTCAGGATCTGAGGGTCTGTGTTTCCTATGCTGGCCGAACCTGGCAACGGGCGTCAACACCAATAATGCGGCCATCAAGGGCGGGGCGCGCCCGAATAGCGCCCGGCCGCAGGTGGATTCACGGCATGTGGCCGCCGGTTGCGCGGAGCAATCCGTGTCTTCTGCCGGGCGGATCGGAAGACGGCCGCCCTTGCACTGGAAGCTCTCTGCCCATGACGGGCTTCGGCTGCTGGATCTATCGGTCGCGGGCGTCCGGGGAAATGCCCAGCCAGAGCGCAGCCGCGACGAGTGCGAGGCCGGCGGCGACATGGAGCGCATTCTCCCAGCCGATCCAGGACGCGAGCAACGGAGTCAAAGCCGGGGATATCAGACCGCCGAGGTTGCATCCCATGTTCATGACGCCCCCCGCGGTCCCGCTGGCGGGCCCGGCAATCCTCATCATCATGGCCCAGAACGGGCCTTCGACCGAGAGCACTGCGGCGGTTGCCAGCGCGAGGGTCACGGCCGCAAGCGCCGGGCTGCTCGTGTGGGCGCCGATCGAAATCAGGATCCCGGAAACGGCCATTCCCGCAACCGGCACCAGGCGCGGGCCCCAGGTCGAGCCCAGGGCGCCCGCCGCCAGCCGGTCCGAGATCATCCCTCCGGCTGGAATCGAGATTATCGAGAGTAGCCAGGACATGCTGTTGACCCATGCACCCGCGAGCATGCCGAAGCCTCGCTCCTGGACCAGGTAGAGATAGAACCAGGACACGAAAATGTAGCCGACATATCCCTGAAGCGAGTAACTCAGGGTCAGCAAGGCAAAGCTGCGGTTCCAGAAGGAACCGCGCCGCGCTGGAGCCGGAAGTCCCCGGGCGGGCTGGGATGCGGCCTGGAGGGCAGGGGAGCGCGGCTCGCGGACCCACAGCCAGACGACAGCGGCCAGGAGGGCTGGGAGCGCCGAAACGACGATCGCGGTGCGCCAGCCCCAGCGGACCATGACGCTCGAAACGAGCGGCGACGCGAGTGCCGACCCCAGCCCCACCGACGCGATCACCACGCCGCTGGCCCGGCCCTGGTGCGACGGCAGGACCCAGCGCGCCACGCCCTGCGCCGACGCCGGGTAGGTCGGCGCCGCCGAAATGCCCAGAACGAACCGGGCGGCCATCAGGGCGCCGGATGCCGACAGGGCCACCGTGGCAAAGGGTCCCCAACCGATCAGGGCGTGCGCGACGGTGATCGCGGCCCACAGCCAGGCGGCCACCCGGAGAGTCCGGCGGGCCCCCCACCGGTCGGCCGCCGCGCCTCCCGGGACCTGGCAAAGCGCGTATCCGAGCAGAAACGCGCTGAAGATACGACCCATCGCAGGCTGATCCAGGCCGAACTCCCTCATTATCAGCGCACCTGCGGTCGACACGTTGACCCGGCAGATGTAGCCCGCCGTGGCGGTGGCGCACAGGAGCGCGACAATCCGGCGCGGACTCGGCTCGCGCATCATCCCAGCCTTTTGCACAGGAGCGTTTCCGAGGCGCCCTCAATGACGTAGTCCACGAACTCGCCGACGGCCCTGTAGCCGCGGCGTTCGTAAAACGCCCTAGCGCGGGTGTTGAAGGAGGAGACGCAGAGAAAGACATGACGCGATTCGCCGCGGAACAGGTCCTCCGCGAAGTCCATCAACAGTGCTCCAAAACCGCGGCTGCGAAAGCCCTCGGCGATGGCGATGGATTTTATGTAGGGAGAACTCGCCAGCCCGCGGGGGTGCAGGACGATCGCCCCGCACCGCCGCCCGTCGCTGCGCGCCACATAGACCAGGTACTCGGGATGGCGGCAGGTGGCGCGGCACTTGTCAATCGTGGCCCCCAACGTCGTCCACGGTTCCGATCCGGCGAGAAGCGCCGCCACCCATTCCCTGTCCTGGTCGTCGGCCGGGCGGATGTCGAGCGGGTTCATGGTCCGACAGCATAGCAGGATTCGTCGTCGGCCGGATCATGTCTCTAAAGCGGGGACGCACCAGCATAACTAACGAATCGAGAATCTGATAGAGCGAAAATGGCGCCCCAAACAGCCCGTATTCCGGATTTTTGGCCCCGTTTTCCCGGATTAAGGCGAATAGGACCCTCGCCGATCTGCCCCTTCCGGACACGCCGCGCAGGGGCTGGGAGTGGATCGATGCATATCGCCGATGGGCAAGCGGGAGGTAACCATGGCACGCCAGCCGATCGAGATCGACCGGGACAAGCTGCGCGTAGCGCTCCGCAAGCTCGATGACGAGCACGCGTTCTACATGCTGAACGACGCCATCGAGCTCTTGCCACCGGCCATGAGAGACAAGCAACGACGGCGCCAGCCGGAGGATTTCGGCAGCGGGGGCCCACTCGATTCGCTCGATACGCGGGCTGGGCGGGTATGGAGGCAGTAGCGCCCGTTCCGGCGCGCCGCGTCCGGAATGAAGCATCACGGCGACGAACATCACAAGCAGGGCCGGACCGGCCATTTGACGCAGATTCACGGGGATGAAGATTTCCTCTGGTGGAGGTTTCTGGAATACTGGCCCGTGCTCGAGTTCCCGATGGAGGACTCACTCATGATCGCAAAGGTCTTTATCTCCGGTTTGCTCATCCCTGCCTTCTGGTCCGGTCCAACTGTCGCTGCCGGGCAATTCGAATGGTCCACCGCTTCACCGGTTGAGGTGGGCCTTTCGGACGACGGGATCCACCGGTTGCAGGAGAACCTCGGCCGGCACTCGACCGACGGCCTGCTCGTCGTGCGGCACGACCGGATCTGCTGCGAATGGTATTCCGACCGATCCGCTCCAGGGCGGCCGAGCAGGATGAACTCAGAACGCCTGCTTCGGGCGGGCTCCGGCGCGGTGTTCCAACCGGATCCGGCGATAGCCGCGATTAATGGGTGGAATTCAGAAGGAGGGCGCCTCAACGGCCTTGCCGAGCCCCAGCACCCGGTCCCCGCCGGACTGGACGAAAGCGGTCAGGGCTTCGCGGTAGCGGGCTTCGGCTCGGCGTACGATGCGTGTAAACCGGGCTTCGCCACGCAGCGCGTCGAGCCAGGGATCGCGTGCCAGAAAGCGGTAGGGGTAGAAGCCGCCTTCGACCGCCTGGTTGAGGAGTGCCAGGGCCCGTTCCTTGTCCCCCAGAAAGGACAGGTGCCGCGCCAGGTAGAACAGCGGGCAGGGATCGCGCAGCCGCCAGCCCTCGAGCAGACGCGCGGTGGCGTCCGCGCATACGGCGCGGTTCCCCTCGAGCAGCGAGCGCAGGGCAACCAGGAAGAGGCGGTGGCCCGAGGTGAGCGTACCCTCTTCGATTTTGCGCAGGAGGGCGATCGCGTCGGCTTGCCGCCCCATCAGCCAGAGTGCGAGCGAATTGAGGGTCGGCGGATCCTCCACGTTGCTCTCGATCGCTCGGGCGTAGTCTCCCAGCATGAGGTAGGCGTGGTTGACGCTGGTGCGGATTTCCGGATCCAGCCGCCGGGCGCGCTCGTAGGCTGCGACCGACGCCTTCAGGAGACCGCAGTAGCGGCAGGCCTGCACGAGCCCGGCGAAGAGTTCCGCGTCCCCCGCACGGGTCTGCGCCCTTTTGAGCAGCCGGAGCATCGCCTCGCGCGCGTTCCCCAGTTCGACTTCGAGGTTCGTGTAGAGGTTGTGGGCGAGCGGCAGTTCGGGGTTCAACGCCAGGGCTCGTTTGAAGGCGGCATCCGCCTGCCGGTAGCACTCGGCCGAGTCGGTCTCCGAATACATGCCCAGCACACGGTAGATGCGTCCCAGCCGGGCCCATGCCGGAGCATATCCCGGATCCTCCTCCAGGCACTGCAGGTACAGGTCCCGCGCCAGTGACCAGTTTTTCGGCTCGTAGCCGAGCTGGTTGGCCCGAAGATAAAATTCGTACGCCTTCGCCGTCCCGGGCACGTCGCTGCGCAGCGTGCGCTGGTCCCGAGCCGAAAGCGGGACGGCGAGCGAGTCCACGATCCGCTGGGTGAGCGTATCCTGCAGCTGGAAGACATCGCCGAGCTCGATCTGGGAAGTCATCGACCAGAGGACTGCGCCCCCCGGCGCCTCCACGAGCTGGGCGTTGACGCGTACCTGGCTGCCAGCGCGGAGCAGCGTGCCCGTCAGCACGATGTCCACGTCGGCGTGCTGGGCCAGCGCGTCCAGATCGGGAGTCTCGGCCGAATATCGGGAAGCCGACACGCTCGAACGGACGATGAGGGACTCGAGCCCGGAAAGCGAGCTCGTGACGGCATCCGCAAGGCTGAAGGCGAGAAAATCCGTCTCCGGGTCCGAGCGGAGTGTCCGGAAGGGCAACACGATCAACCGGCTCATCGGGCGGGCCCGCACGGTTTCCCCGCTATCCGTGAGCTGCAGCGCCTGGCGCACATCGTCGGCCATGGCCCGCGCCGTGGCATACCGGTCTGCGGGTTTCCGGCTGAGCGCGCGGTGAATGATGCGATCCGCCGCCGCGATGGCCGGGGATCCGCCCAGGACCGCCGGCCGCTCATACATGACGGCGTGCAGGACCTCCACCACGCTCCCCTCGCCGAAGGCGGGTTTCCCGGAGAGCATCTCGAACAGGACGGCGCCCGCGGCAAAGATGTCCGCCCGCGCATCCGCCGGGGCTCCCTCGAGCCGCTCCGGCGCCATGTACTGCGGGGTGCCGAGCATGACCCCCGGCAACGTCAGCTCCGTCTGGGTCAGGTCGGCGCCGCGTTCGTCGAGGCGGGCCAGGCCGAAGTCGAGTATCTTCGGGCCGGTGGGTGTGATGAAGATGTTGGAGGGCTTGAGATCCCTGTGCACCAGGCCGCACGCATGTATCGCCTCGAGCGCTTCCAGGATCTGAAGCATCATCCGCAGCGCCTCGGCGACCGGGAGCGGCGACCGGGCAATTACCGAGCCGAGCGACTCCCCCTGCAGAAACTCCATGGCCAGGAAAAGCTCGCCATCGTGCTCGCCGACATCGTAGACGTGGCAGATATTCGGGTGGCTGACCCGCGCGGCAGCCCGCGCCTCGCGCCAGAAACGCTGTCGAGCCTGCTCACTGCCGCGCGCCCTCTGGATCAACTTCAGAGCGACCGAGCGGCCGAGATGCTCGTCCTCGGCGGCATAGACTACGCCCATGCCCCCCTCTCCCAGTTTGCGCACGATCCTGTAGTGACCTATTTTGTCCGGCACGACCACCCGAGCGATCCCCGAACACCATATTACCTGCGGGGCGCCCAATCACCAAGGGGCCTTGCTACCGAGACCTCTTTGGCGTTCCTGCAGGCCGAATGGGAGAGTGGTGCAGCGTGACGCGGCGACGGCACGCGCCTGGGAGCGTCGCCTCGTGTCGCTCAGGCGTGCCGATACCGCCGGGACACCGGCCGCCACCCGTCTGTCCGCTGCCGGTCGTCCTTCCGAAGGGCTGCAACCGATGCTATAATGTTAGTTGTCCTGCGACTGGCTGTCATCGATTCCGTCTGTCACGTGATCGGTTCCTCGTAGTACCTTAGAGTCGATTAGGAAGAGACGCCGCGGATACGAGGAACACACCTTCCCCCCTACTTTAACCTGCCGATGAAAGGGGGGGCCATGTTCAACCACATACTCGCACCACTGGACGGATCCCGGCTCGCCGAATGTGTGCTCCCGCATCTGGAAGCTGTGGCGCGTGCCTGCGGATCCCGGATCACACTGCTGCGCGTGTTGGAGCGGGCGGAAGCCAGCCGGGGGATTGACCTGGTAGATTGGCACATTCGAAAAGTGGAGACCGAAGCTTACCTGGACAGTGTTGCCGCTCACTGGCAGGACACAGGACTGAGCGTGGAAAAGGCGGTTCTGGAGGGCGACGCCGAGGTACGCATCCTTGAATTTGCCCAGAACAACGGCGGGGACCTGATTGTGCTAAGCAGCCATGGACGCGGCGGCCTGACCGGCTGGAATGTCAGCGGCGTGGTCCAGAAGATAATCCTGCACACCCCCACATCCACCATGATCGTGCGGGCGTATCAGCCCGTTTCCGAGGGCATGGGGCCTCTCAGATATCGCCGGATCATGGTCCCGCTGGATGGATCGCAGCGTGCCGAATGCGTGCTGCCCCTGGTGGCCAATCTAAGCCGGCTGCACGAGTCGGTCCTGATCCTGCCTCACATCGTGCGCAGACCGGAAATGCCTCGCCGTGCTCCATTGTCGCAAACGGACCTGAAACTGGCCGAACGGATCACGGAACGCAACTGCGAGGAGGGATCGAAGTACCTGGAACAAATCAAGGGCCGCCTGTCGGTCAACTTGGAAACCAGGCTGCTCGTGAGCGACACGGTGACCATTTCGCTGCACGAATTGGCAAGCGAGGAGCAGGTAGACCTCGTAGTGATGTGCGCACACGGGTATTCGGGCGAGACGAGGTGGCCCTACGGGAGCACGGTAATCAGCTTTATTGCCTATGGGACCAGTCCGTTGCTGATTGTCCAGGATGTGCCTCAGGGCACAACCGAGCAGACGGGCAGAGAGAGCCGCCGGGAGGCGCAAAACCTGGCAACAACGAGACACCTGACCTGATCCGGAATGATCATAAAGGACCTGGAGCCCGGCAAAAGCCCTATTGCGGATGGATTGCGAGAGGCGGCTCGCCAACTGGCCACCGGCCACAGGTTGAGCGGTCAGCGGTTTGAGCCGGTGCTGCTGAAGCGACTCGAGCGGCACCACAAACGGCTGGCTGAGGCTTATCGGTACTTTGCGGGCGCCGCCAGGGAGGACTTGGTTTTCTCGGCTGCCGCCGAATGGATCCTGGACAACTTCTACCTGATCCAACAGGCCATCCTGCAGGTGCGCGAAGACCTGCCCAGAAGCTATTATCGAGAGCTGCCCAGGCTGGAACCGAACCCCGAGGCCGACGCACCCTCCGGCTACCCGCGGGTTTACCTCATCGCGCAAGAACTCATCCGGCACACCAGGGGCGAGCTCGCGCCCGATCAGATCCGAGGCTACATCGAAGCCTACCAGGATGTCGCGCCGCTGACGATGGGCGAACTGTGGGCTTTCCCTACCATGCTCCGAATGGCCTCCCTGGAGAATCTGGCCAACGCGGTGGCCACGATTGCCCCATCAGAGGAAGGCGAGGTCCCTGCGGCCGCGCCCCACGAAGCGGAAGACCGAATCGTCGCCACAAGCGTAACGGGATTGCGCACTCTGGGTGCGCAGGACTGGAAAGAGTTCTTTGAAAGCGTCAGCCGTGTGGAACGCACGTTGCGGGAGGATCCCGCGCGAGTTTATGCGGACATGGAGTTTGAGACACGCGATCGCTATCGCAAGGAGATCGAACGGCTGGCGCGTGGCTCGAACCTGGACGAGGAAAGTGTGGCTCGTGAGGCAGTGCTCCTGGCCGGGTGCGCGGTGACCGAAGTCCCGGGGCGACCCGAGAGCGTTCGGCAGGCTACGGCGACCGGCACGGACAATCATATCGGCTTCTACATCCTGCGCTCCGGCCGCCCGCTCCTGGAGCAGCGCATCGGCTATCATGCTGGACCTGCCGAACGCCTGCGGAACCGCCTGCGCGAGCATGCCACGGGGCTTTACCTCGGCAGCATCGCGATGATCACGACGCTCCTTCTCGCTGCTCCGCTGTTGTACCTCTCGACCGTCGGGGGCAGCCGGGCCCAGCTGATCGCAGCAGGTGTGCTGCTCCTGGTACCGGCGACCACGATTGGAGCGAGCCTGGTCAATTGGTCTGTCACGCGCATGGTGCGCCCCAGCGTTCTGCCGAAAATGGATCTTCGCGGAGGCATCCCCGTCGAGCATCGTGGCATGGTCGTGATCCCCGCGCTGCTGACCGATCCGCCCGAGGTAAATGCGCTGCTGCAACAACTGGAGGGCCACTACCTGAGCAACGCCGACCCGCACCTGGGGTTTGCCTTGCTCAGCGATTTTGCCGATGCGCCCGAAGAAAGCATGCCGGGGGACGCCCCGCTCCTCGAGCTTGCCAGGAGCGCGATCCAGGCGCTGAACGAACGGTACCGCACGGCGGGTGGTGAGCCGTTCTACCTTTTTCACCGTCGCCGGCTCTGGAACCCCGTTGAAGGTTGCTGGATGGGCCTGGAACGCAAACGCGGCAAGCTGCACGAATTCAATCGGTTGCTGCGCGGAGCCTGCGACACTTCGTATGACGTAAGGATCGGCGATCTCGAGGTTCTGTCCGGCGTCCGATACGTCATAACGCTGGACGCCGACACGGTCCTGCCCGACCGGAGCGCCCACCGTCTCATCGCCACCCTGATACACCCCCTGAACCGCCCCGAATTCGATCCCGGGAGCGGGGCGCTGAGCGCGGGCTATACGGTCCTCCAGCCACGCGTCGAAATAAAACCGACCAGTGCCAACCAATCCCAATTTGCGCGTACTTATGCCGGGGATACCGGTCTCGACCTTTACACGCGAGCCGTGTCCGACGTGTATCAGGATTTGTTTGGCGACGGCATCTTCGTGGGGAAGGGTATCTACGATGTCGACGCCTTTGAGCGTACGCTGGCCGGGAGGGTACCCGAAAATGCCCTCCTCAGCCACGACCTCTTCGAGGGAATTCATGGCCGCGTAGGCCTGGTCACGGACATCATGCTGCTGGAGGACTTTCCGCCGCACTATCTGGCCTACATGCGGCGCGCCCACCGCTGGATCCGGGGTGACTGGCAACTGCTCCCCTGGCTGCTCCCGTCGGTACCCCATGATGGCCCGGGCCACAGGCGCAACGACCTCCCGGCGCTGGCCCGATGGAAGATTGCCGATAATCTGCGCCGGAGCTTCGTTGCGCCGTCCCTCCTGGCGTGGCTCTTCGCCGCCTGGTTGTGGCTGCCCGGGTCTGCCTGGGTATGGACCCTGATTGCCTTGTTCACCCCAGGCGTCCCGCTGCTCACCAGTCTGTTCAACCGGCTCGGCCAAGGCGCCGGCACCTTGGGATTCCGTATTCTCGAACCGCCTCGGCGGGAAACGCTCCGCTGGTTGCTGGCGCTTGTGTTTCTCCCTTACCACGCCCTGATTGCTCTCGACGCCATCTTGTCCACTCTGGTGCGACTCTTCATCACCCGCAAGGGGCTATTGCGGTGGACGACCGCCGCCCATACCCTCAACCTGTTCGGACCCGAGGTCAGGCGGCAGCTCGCCTGGAACCAAATGGGGGGTGCCCTGCTGTTGGCAGGCGTGAGCGGGGTCCTGGTGGGATTGAGAAATCACGCTGCCCTGCCGGTGGTCGCGCCGTTTGTGATGGGATGGCTGGTTTCGCCGCAGATCGCCTATTGGATCAGCCGGCCCGTCGAACGCCGGGAGCCGCTCACCGAGAGTCAGCGCTGCGACTTACGGCGACTGGCGTGCCGCACCTGGCTGTTTTTCGAGCGCTTCGTCGGTCCAGAGGATCACTGGCTGCCGCCGGATCATTTTCAGGAGGCCCCGCTCGGGGTTGTGGCCCATCGGACTTCGCCGACAAACATCGGCCTCTACCTGGTGTCGAGCATCGCAGCCTTCGACTTGGGCTACGTCGGCACGTCCGACCTCACCTTGCGTTTGCGGTCAGTGTTCGACACCCTCGACCGGCTCGAGCGCTACCGCGGTCACCTATTGAACTGGTATGACACGAGAAGCCTGCAGCCTCTTCATCCACGCTACACGTCGACGGTCGACAGCGGGAATCTGGCCGCCTGCCTGATCATCCTGCACCGGACCTGCCTGGGCCTGGGGAACGAGCCGGCCATGCGCCGGCAACGGTGGGACGGCCTGATCGACGCACTCGATCTGCTGGCCCAGTCGATCAACAAACTGCACGCCGCCCACAGCGAGGTCGAGACCGCCCCCGTGGCGTCGCATCTGGCACAAATGCGGGAAGACGCCGGGACGGTTAGAGATGACACCCGGCGCTGGGCTGCTACATTGCTCCGCCTCAAGGGCGAGCGTTGGCAGCAGCTGGATCAGCGGCTGATCCAGCTGGTGGAATCGCACTCGCACACGTTCGACGCGGCCCTCCTGCGAGACGTGCGCGTCTACGCGGAGGGGGTGCGGCAGCATCTGCACCGGATGCAGCGCCGGATGAGCCGCTTGCTCCCCTGGCTGGCCGCTTTCACAGAGCCTCCGGCTCTGTTTGCCGAGCCGAGCCGCCGGACGCCCGGCCTTTTCGAGACCTGGCAGACTCTCCTGGATACCCTGTCCGGCGTACCGGCCATGGCCGCCCTGCCCGAAACCTGTCACGAGGCGCAGCGGATCCTCGCCCGGTTGCAGGACCTGCTCGGTGATGAGCGCGATGCAGCAGATCAGGGGCATCAGGCGCACGACTGGTGCCGGCAGCTGGATGAACGGCTCAAGACAGCCGCACTCACCGCTGAAGGCCTCCTCGGCGAGTATCGGGATCTCGCCGGGCGGGCCGACGCCCTGTTTCAGGAGACCGATTTCCGCTTCCTCTTCGACGAGCAGCGGCAGCTGTTTCACATCGGATACAACGTCGACGCCGGTGGACTGGACGCAAACTACTATGACCTTCTCGCTTCCGAGTCGCGTATTGCCAGCTACATTGCGATCGCCAGGAAAGACGTGCCGCAGAGCCATTGGATGCATCTCGGCCGACCCCTTACGAGGCTCGACGGCCAATGGGCACTCGTCTCATGGAGCGGCACGATGTTCGAGTACCTCATGCCCGACCTCTGGATGCAAAGCTGCCCCCGCACGCTTCTGGACGAGAGCACCCGTGCCGTCGTGGACTATCAGGTGAAGTATGGCCGGAAACGTAACCTGCCCTGGGGCATGTCCGAATCGGGTTACTATCGGTTCGATGCGGGCCAAGCCTATCAGTACCGTGGGTTTGGCACGGCAGGGCTCGGGTTTAAACGCGGCCTCGCCGAAGACAGGGTGGTGGCACCCTACGCCTCGCTGCTGGCCCTGGCGCGGCGCCCCCGGGCCGTAATGGAAAATCTGGCGCTTTTCTCGAAGCTCGACATGATGGGCCGCTATGGCCTCTACGAAGCGATCGATTTTACCTCTGCCCGCCTGCCTGCGGGCAAAAAGCAGATGCCAATCCTCTCGTACATGTCGCATCACCAGGGAATGATCCTGATCTCGCTGGCGAATTATCTCGGCAACGCCGCGATGGTCCGCCGCTTCCACGACGATCCCCGGATGCAGGGCAACGAATTCCTCCTGCAAGAGCAGGTACCACGGGACGCCGACGGTCAAGGCCCTCCGTCCGAAGAAGTGCACGACGTACGCCCCAAACGCCCGGTTCCCTCCGTAATGCCCTGGCGCGTTCCGGAGGATGCGCCGTTGCCCCTGGTGCATGTGCTGTCTAATGGGCGCTATGGGGTCGTGGTGACCAGTGCGGGCGGCGGCTTCAGCTTCTGGCAGGACCTCGATCTCACGCGCTGGCGTGCCGACTCCACACTGGATGACTGGGGCACCTGGATTTATGTTCAAAACCTGGATACGAACGCCCTCTGGTCGGTGACGTCCCAGCCCACCGGCGCGCCTGTCGAAAGCCAGGAAACCTTTTTCGGTGGCCACAGTGTCGAATTCCGCCGGCGGGTGCAAGGGCTGCTGTGCCGCACCGAAATAGTCGTGCCGCCGGACGAGGATATCGAAATCCGGCGCGTCACCCTGATCAATGACAGCGATTCGCTCCGGCGTCTCGTCGTAACGAGTTACGGCGAACCGGTGCTGGCCTCCCGGGACGACCTGCGCCACCCGGCCTTCAACAAACTGTTTATCGAGAGCGAGTACCTGCCGGAATGGAATACCCTGCTCTTCCGCCGCCGGCCGCGCGCCGAGGACGAACAACGGATTTACCTGGCTCACGCGCTCATCTTCCGGGGGGGGCTGGCGGGTACGGCCCACTTCGAAAGCAGCCGGACCCGATTCCTCGGCAGGGGTGGAACGACACGCGCGCCGGGATCCCTGACCGCCGGGCAGCCCCCAGTTTCCGGCGCAACGGGGGCGACCCTCGACCCGATTTTTTCCGTCGGCCGGACGTTTGTGCTCGAAGCCCACGAAACAATCGAGATCGCTTTTCTGACCAGCGCCGGCCGATCACGGCAGCAGGTGCTCGACCTGATGCAAAGCTACCATTCATGGCTGCCCATCGAACGAGCGTTCCAACAGGCTCGGCACCAGGGCGAGGTCGAGCTGCGGCAACTGGGTCTCGGCTCCCGACAGCTGGAACTCATTCAGCAATTGCTTTCCGCACTCCTTTACCCGCACCCCGCCCTGCGGGCGGACCCCGCTCTTCTCGCCGCCAACAGCAAGGGACAACCCGGGCTGTGGGCCTTTGGCATCTCGGGGGATTTCCCGATTTTGCTGGTGCGGGCGGCACATCCGCACGAATTGACCTTGCTGCAGGAGTTGCTGCAGGCCCACACCTACTGGCGCAACCGGCAAATCAAAACCACGCTCGTCATCCTCAACGAGTGGGATACGAGTTACCAGCAGGACCTTGCCGAGCAACTGAGGCGCTTGTTCGTTCAGACCGGCAACGAGATCTGGCTGAACCGGCACGACGGCATCTTCGTGCTGCGTTCGGACCAGTTGCCGCAGGCCGACCGCGTCCTCCTGGAAACCGCCGCGCGGGTGGTGCTCGACTGCGGCAAGGGTACGCTGGCCAGCCAATTGGGCCGGCTGTTTGAGGCCCCCATCCGGCTGCCGGCCTTTACTTCGAGCCTTGCGGCCGGCGCAGCGACGGAGGAAACGACGCCCCCGATCAGTCGCCCGGATGACCTGCTGTACGACAATGAATTCGGCGGATTCAGCGCGGATGCCCGGGAATACGTGATCTACCTGAAACCGGGTCAGTGGACGCCCGCGCCCTGGATCAACGTCATTGCCAATCCGGAATTCGGGTTCCTGATCTCCGAGTCGGGAACCGGTTTCACCTGGGCCGGGAACAGTGGCGAAAACCGGCTCACACCGTGGCGGAACGACCCCGTGAGCGATGGCGCGGGAGAAGCCCTTTATTTGAGGGATGAAGAGTCCGCCAGGATCTGGTCCCCTGCACCGCTGCCCGCCCGGGCGCCCCTCCCGCACCTGATCCGCCACGGGGCGGGTTACACCGTCATCGAGCACCAGAGCCACGGCCTTTACCAGCGCATGCGCTGTTTTGCCGCTCCTGACGCGCCGATCAAGATCGTGCAGCTGCGGCTCCAGAACCTTTGGCAACGGCCCAGGCGCATCACGGCCACCTATTATGCCGACTGGGTACTCGGTACGACGCGCGATGCCACCCAGCAGTTTATCGTGCCGGAATTTGATTCGGAGACAGGTACATTGCTGGCCCGCAACCCGTACAGCATCGAATTCGGGCAGCGTGTTGCCTTCCTCGCAGCGAATAAGGAACCCCACGGCATAACCGCGGATCGGGCGGAGTTCCTCGGCCGGATGGGCAGCCTGAGCCATCCGGCCGCCCTCTATCGCATCGGGCTGACCTCGAGCATTCGTGCAGGACAAGACGCCTGCGCGGCCCTCCAGCTTCATGTCGACCTCGCCGCCGGGCAGACCGAAGAGATCTATTTCCTGTTAGGCCAGGGGAGCGACCGGGAACGTACGCTGCAGCTGATCAGGAACTACCGGGACCCCGCGCAGGTCGAAGCCGCCTGGCAGGCGACGACGGCGCTCTGGGACCGGGTATTGGGCGCGATTACGGTCCGGACCCCCGACCGGGCCATGGATATCATGCTGAATCGCTGGCTTCTCTACCAGGCGCTGTCCTGCCGCATGTGGGGCCGATCGGCGCTTTACCAGTCCGGCGGAGCGTTCGGTTACCGGGACCAACTGCAGGACGTCATGGCGCTGACGCACGCCCTGCCGGACACCGCGCGGAGTCACATTATCGAAGCCGCGCGACACCAGTTCGAGGACGGGGACGCTCTCCACTGGTGGCATCCTCCCACCGGACGAGGCGTGCGGACGCGCTGTTCGGACGATCTGCTCTGGCTCCCCTTTGTGGCCGCGCATTACGTAACCGCCACAGGCGACACGTCTGTCCTGGCCGAACGCGCGCCCTTTCTCAAAGGCGACCCCCTCAAGCCCGGTGAGAGCGAACGCTATGGCTCCTGGTCGTCCACCAGCGAGAGCTATACGGTTTACGAACACTGCCGGCGGGCGATCCGGAAGGGACAGACTGCCGGACTGCACCGTCTGCCGCTCATCGGTTCCGGGGACTGGAACGACGGCCTGAACCTCGTGGGCATCGGAGGCAGGGGAGAGAGCGTGTGGTTGGGGTGGTTTCTCTATGCCACCTTGACCCGGTTCGTTCCGCTGTGCGATTTCATGGCCGACCCTGAGCTGGCTGCCACCTGCCGGAAGCGGGCCCGTGAGTTACGCAAGGCCTTGGAATCAAAGGCCTGGGACGGGAGCTGGTACCTCCGGGCCTACTACGATGACCACTCACCGCTCGGCTCGGCGCAGAACCGGGAGTGTCGGATTGACTCCGTTGCGCAGTCTTGGGCGGTTCTGTCGGGCGCGGGCGATCCGCAACGCGCCGCGCAGGCGATGCAGGCAGTCGCCGAGCGGCTCGTGCGCCAGGAGAGCCAGCTGGTCATGCTCTTCACTCCACCCTTCGACCGGACGTCCCGTAATCCGGGTTATATCAAAGGGTACCCGCCGGGAATCCGTGAGAACGGTGGCCAATATACCCACGCGGCGATATGGGTAGCCTGGGCGTTTGTCGAGTTGGGACAGGGCGACCGCGCCGGGGAGCTTTTCCGCCTTCTCAACCCGATAGGTCACAGCGACCAGCGACAGGGTGCGCTGAAGTACGTGGTCGAGCCTTACGTCGTGGCGGCCGATGTCTATAGTGTGCCGCCGCACGAGGGACGCGGCGGCTGGACCTGGTACACCGGCTCGGCCAGCTGGATGTGGCGCCTGGGTGTGGAGGCCATCCTGGGGCTGCGCCGCCAGGGGAGTTCATTGCAGGTCAACCCCTGCATACCGAGCCAGTGGCCCGGGTATTCCGTGACCTGGCGTGAAAACAGCGCCGGGTACCACATTCGGGTCGACAACCCGGACCGCGTCAACCGAGGCGTCCGGCACATCACGCTCGACGGACAACAACTGGGTGGGAACGAGATTCCTCTCGTGGATGACGGCAAGCAGCATGAGGTCGTCGTCTTGATG
This sequence comes from uncultured Acidobacteriota bacterium, assembly GCA_963773605.1. Classification (GTDB taxonomy): domain Bacteria; phylum Acidobacteriota; class UBA6911; order UBA6911; family UBA6911; genus CAVZBT01. The sequence continues at coordinate 85,358 of CAVZBT010000005.1, read as the reverse complement.
GGGACCGCCTGACTCAAGGGACCCCTGACCCACAGTCCCGGCCGCAGGCAGTTCTTGCGCGAGCCCGATCAGGTAGTCCCGTTTCCCTCGATTGTAAGCCGCACGTTTGTGCGGCACCATTAAGATTTGCGGTTGACTGCGCGTTCGGACACAATCGTCGCCAGTGGCGAATCCGTCGCATGTCTTCGGGAGTGGAAACGCCGATGAAGAAGGCTCTGATCACCGGTATTACGGGGCAGGACGGCAGCTACCTGACCGAGTTCCTGCTGGGCAAAGGGTACGAAGTGCACGGCATCGTGCGGCGGGTCGCCTTGGAGGACCCGGAGCACCGGATGTGGCGCATCCAGCACCTCCTGGACAAAATCCACGTGCATGCGGCTTCGTTGGAGAGTTTCGCGAGTATATTCCGCGTCTTCCAGTCGGTGCGGCCCGACGAGTGTTATCACCTCGCGGCCCAGAGTTTTGTCAGCTACTCCTTCGAAGACGAGTACTCCACCTTCAACGCCAATATCAACGGCACTCACTATGTCCTGTCCGCGGTGCGCGAGGTAATCCCCGAGTGCCGGTTCTATTTCGCCGCCTCGAGCGAGATGTTCGGGAGGGTGCAGCAGACTCCGCAGAACGAGCTCACTACATTTCACCCGCGCTCGGCGTACGGCATCTCCAAGGTGGCCGGGTTCGAACTCACGCGCAACTACCGGGAGGCCTACGGTCTTCATGCCTCGTCCGGAATCCTGTACAACCACGAGTCTCCCCGGCGCGGGTACGAATTCGTGACGCGCAAGATCAGCCGCGGCGTCGCGCGGATCAAGCTCGGCCTTGCGCAGCAGCTGGCGCTCGGGAATCTGGACGCGCAGCGCGACTGGGGCCACGCTCGCGAGTACGTTCGCGCGATGTGGCTGATGCTGCAGCAGGAAACTGCCGACGACTACGTCGTCGCCACCGGGCAATGCCACTCGGTGCGCGAGTTCTGCGACGAGGCCTTCTCGCTGGTGGGGCTGGATTATCGCGACCACGTGGTGCGCGACGATCGGCTCTTCCGGCCCGCAGAGGTCGACATACTGCTGGGGGATGCGGCGAAAGCGAGTCGAGTGCTGGGCTGGCGCTACGATCATACCCTGGGGGAACTGATCGAGGAGATGGTTGCGAGCGATCTCGACAGAGAAGGCCGTCGCTCCCACGCCGGCGGGGCCCCGGACACCAGTTCCGCCTTCGTATGAAAGGCGCCGCGCGCGACTCCTGGGCCAGGCTTACCTCGCCCTGCGTTCGGTGAGCATGATCGCCGAAGCCAAAGCGGAGCTTGCAGCAGACCCTCGATCTCGATCCGGAACTTGTCTGGGAGCGTTCTACCTGGCGAAGGTCTCTATATCGACCAGGGCCGATTCGACAACGCCGAAGGGTGAGCGGAACCGCGCGCTTGCAGCGCGCTCGACGCCCTTAGGCCGGGTCGGGTTCTGGGGTGCCGGCTGGCGGCTGTACATGGCGGAGCAGGCCGTGACATGAGGTTCCGTAATGTTCCTCGGGCACTATGCTGTGGCGCTGGCGGCGAAGAAAGTGGCGCCGCGGGTCTCGCTCGGCACGCTCTTCATTGCGGCTCAGTTCGTCGATCTGCTCTGGCCCATCCTGCTGATTGCAGCCATAGAGCATGTTAGGATCGATCCGGGCAACACGGCGTTCACCCCCCTCGATTTTTATGATTACCCGATCTCGCACAGCCTGATGGCAGTGATCATCTGGGCGCTCCTGTTCGGCGCTTTGTACTATTCGCTTCGACGGGACCAGCGCGGGGCACAGCTGATCGTCCTCTGCGTCTTCAGCCACTGGGTACTCGATTGGTTGACGCACCGGCCCGATCTGCCGCTCTGGCCCGGTGGCCCGAGGTTGGGGCTCGGGCTGTGGAACTCGATCGCAGGAACGCTGCTCTTCGAGTCCTCGCTCTTCATCGCCGGCGTCGCTTTGTATGCGGGTGCGACGCGGGCAAAGGACCGGGCGGGAGTTTATGGATTCCGGGCCCTGGTGGGCGCACTCACCCTCATCTATGCCCTGAACGCGCGCGGCGCGCCCCCGCCGAACACGCAGGTTCTCGCGCTGGTCGGCAACGCGGCATGGCTTTTCGCCGTCTGGGCCTATTGGATTGACCGGCACCGCGAGCCGCGGCCCGGCACCCCTAAATAGCCTTTCGGACTTCCACTTCCAAAATGGACCTACGGGCCGCTCTCTGGTGCCCATCCCAAGCGCACAGGCCCCGGTCATCGCGCTCCGTCGCGAGTGACGAAATCTTCTACAGCTGATGGGATAATTATCGCCCACATTCTCACTGGTATGCCGCGGCAATCCGCGCGGCGCCGGACTCCTCAGTCGGAACAGGTGTTTGGTGCACCGGGTCTGTTTTGGCGCACGTGTTGCTAGAGCATGGCCGGAGGTGATGGCATGCGCAAAGCCGCGCTCATCGTTCTGGCTGTTGTGGCTCTCCCCTGCCTGGCCGCTGCGCAGGGCCAGGGGGATCGTCACGGTTGGATGTATGCTTTCGCAGGCGCAGGATTTCTCTCCGACGGGGGCCCGGCTGCCTTCAATGCCGGAGGGGGCGGGGAGTTGCTGGTGGGCCGCGGACTCGGATTCGGCGGCGAGCTCGGCTACCTGGGGCATTCGGGTGTCGACGGCGTTGGTTTGGCTTCGGTCGACCTCTCGTACCACTTCGCCGGGCGCGATGCTCGACGGAAGTTGGTGCCGTTTGTGAGCGGCGGGGGTTCCGTAGCGTTCCGCAGCCGAGGCAACGCGGGCGGCGGCAACTTCGGTGGCGGAGTCCAATACTGGCTGCGCGACCGGGTCGCGGTGCGCCTGGAGTTCCGCGACTTCATCTTCTCCAGCGACAGCCCCCATACCTTCCTTTTTCGTGCCGGCGTCGCCTTCCGGTGACCGGAACCGGATCGAACGGGGACTCGCGGCCCGGCAGCTCCTTGCGCGGCATCGGTAGTTGAAACATGTCCAGCCCGCGGAAATCTAACTATCAGGACTTCAAACTTGGAGGGCGCTATGCGGGCCACGATCAAGGCTGCAATGCTTGTCCTTATCGCCGTGCTTCCGGCAGCGGCGCAGTATCCCGATCGCTCCCGGCGTGACGAAAGCCGGTACTCGGCTTACCGCGCCGGGCATGACGACGGCTACCGCGACGGGCTGCGACAGGGCAACCGCGACTACCGTGCAGGTTTGAACTATCACCCCAGGATCCGAAGCTCCAATCGGAGAGACGCATTCCACTACCGGGGTTACGGTCGTCCAGGGGACTACAACAAGGGATACCAGGCCGGCTATCGCGAAGGCTATGACGCCGGCTACCGCGGCCGCGATTATTCGCGCAATCGACGGCGCTGGTTTTGAAGCGGAGGAAGTTCAAAGCTGGCCATAGTAGACGACGGTGCGGTAGCGCATGACCACCCTGTCGTCGCTGGCGTGCTCCCGGAAGAGGGCGTCCAAGTCGGCCAGCATGGGAGCGCAGTCGGGCGAGCCGAGGTTTGGGGCGAACGACGACGACAATAGCCGGTGCTGCAGCCCCTCCCAGTCGAGGGCCTGCGCATTTTCGAATGTCTCCGCTCGGCAGGGACGCGGCAGGAAGAACCGCGTGAGGTCCTTCTCGCCGATGCGGGTGTGGTCGACTCGGGCGTAGTCGGTCCCCCACTTCTGCAGGAGCCGTTCGTAACCGGTGTGGAACCGGTCGGCATCCTTCAACCGCTGGTTCCATACCACCACTACCCAGCCTCCAAGTCGTAAAATCCGGCTGAACTCGCTTCGCGCGCGGTCCCGGTCAAACCAGTGGAATGCCTGGGTGGCGGTGACAGTATCGGCGCTCGCCGGATGAAGGCCGGTGTTTTCCGCAGTGCCCTCCACGGAGTGGAACGCGGGCTCCGCGCCGAGCAGACGTTCGGCGGCCTGACGCATCGCCGCGTTCGGTTCGACCGCGAACACGGTGCACCCTGCTGCGAGCAGCAGTCCCGTGAAGATCCCGGTTCCGGATCCCGCGTCCACGACCACCGATCCGCGACTCAGTCCGCATTCCGACCGGAGCAGTTTGACGATTCCGGGGGGATACGAGGGACGGCCCCGCAGGTAGGCGTCCACCCGGTCCGAAAACCTCTCCGTTGGGTCGCTCATCCCCACATCCTTCCGCAGCGCAGCACCATGTTACGCGCTCCGCCAGGGCGGACGCAAACACGGACCATCATACCGACTCGAATGACCCCGGCGTACAAAAAGCGTGCGGCGTCGTAGAGTCGAAGCGAGAATCTGGCGGGTAGGCTGACGGCCGGCCCCGCCCTTACGGTCGTCTTCTGGCCCCGCCGACAATCGGGACGCGCCCGCTCGTGGCGGGTGTATACTCGGGTCGCCCAATTGTCCCGCTGTTAGAATGAGGCGCTTGTTACCCCGACCGCCCCGGGAGGTCTCGTGAAACTTCCGGTATGCAACGTTCGCTGGACGGGTTTGGGCATCACCTCATACCCGCCCCGCCCAATCAACCGTGATCCGAATCGAATAAGGAGAAACCATCCATGAGTTCATCCGAACGCGCGCAGAGATCCCTCAGCCGGCGCAGCGTCTTGCAGCTTGCGGGCGGCGCCCTCATGGCGCCGCTCTGCCCGCTCGAGCGCGTCACCGCCGCGCCCCAGTCGGCGAAAATCCCGTCGGAGCCCTTGATTTCCGTCTGGGAGCACAGCGCGAAAGTGGACATCGCCCCCACCATCAAAGACGTCGGGTTCAACACCGTGTGGACGCACGACAAGCCCTACACGGGCCAGAAGCTCGAAGAAACGTTGATGTACACTCACATGCGCACGCCGGGCGTGAAGTACGTCATCGCCAAGATCGAACGGGGTATCTGGGGCTGGAAGTTCGACCAGGCCATGGCGCACGCCGAGTGGATAGCCGACCTGGCGCGGACCCGCAACGAGATCATCGGGTTGTACCTCAATGACTTCATCGAGGAAATGGATGAAGTGCAAAAGGGCGGACACTCGGAGAAGGAGTTCCGGCAGATCATCGCCAAGGTCAAGTCGATAAACCCGCGCCTGCCTATCTGGGTTCCCTGTTACCCGCCCAAGGAGCTGGAAAGGACCTTTGATTACGACATAGACGCGATCATCTTCAGTTTCTACAATACGAAAGTGCTGCAGGACCATGCGAAGCTCCTCGACCAGGCGCTGAAGAAGTTCGAGGGCAAACCGCTCATGGGATCGGTTTACCTGAATGCGGGGAGCGAACGCCGCTGGTTGACCGAGCAGGAATACAAGCAGCTGTTGAATTTCTTTGTTCAGGACATCAACGAGGGGAAGCTGTGCGGCCTGAGAATCTTCCGGGTCGAAAACCTGCAGCAGCGCCCCGAATACGCCACCTGGGCGAAGGAGGCACTGGCCAATCTGAAGCGCGCGTAGGCGGATGTTTGCATTGGCAGTGTCAGTTCACAGTGTCAGCCTTACTGCGAACTGATATTGCCAACTGCGAACTGCTCGCTAGTTCACGTCGACGACATCCCGGAGCGTGAAATCCACCCACACTATGCCGCAGTCCTGCCGCGTCTGCCCGGCCAATTTTTCGCCCAGGGTCTTGGGAATCGGCGCCGTGATGCCGCCCCACCATGATTTGTCCGCGCGGTATCCGATCTGGTACATGACCGTGTTCGGATAGAACCAGTCCGCGAATTCCTTGTATTCGGACAGGAAATTATCGAGGCCGGTGAACTGCTGGCTGTCGTCGACGAAGACCACGTCCCCCCGATAGGTGGGCGGCAGGTCCTCTTTGCGGAAGTGTTTGACGAAGAGCCGGTAGTTGGGGTTGTGCGCCTTCACCTTCGTCTCCCAGGCTTTGGCCAGATCATCCGTGACGACCGCGTTGGGGCTGTCGGTCTTGGCGTTCTTGAACCACTCCACGTCGATGCCGAAACCGATCACGCTCGGGTGGTGCTTGTACCGCCTGAGGACCACGTCGATGCCGGTTTCGACTTCGGCGAAGCCCGGCTCGATCTGGAGGAAAACCTTGATGCCGCTGGCATCAAATGCGGCGAGAAAAGGCTCGTGCTTGTCGGTGTCGGCGAAAATGATCGAGGAGCCGTAATCCGCGCCGTCGTCGGGACGCGGGAACTCCAGCGACATGCCCTTGCTGGCCCCGTGCAGCCGGCCGACGATCCAGATCCCGACGGGGATCGAGCCCGGGAAGTAGGATGCCATCGTTTTGAGGCCCCTGGTCCAGCCTTCCGTCGATGGGAACGGCCTGATGCCGTAGGCAGACGATCGGGCGCCGGCAAACTTGACGCCGGGCCGCGGCGACTCGTTCGTCTGGGAAACGAGGAAGGAGGCGGCAAAGACAGCGACGGACAGGAGCAGGAGTCTTGTGTGCAACATGATGCGTCCCAGGATGAAGTGGGTGGGCCGCGGCGGCTCGTCGCGGCCCGTGGATGTTGCTGACCCGGTGGTTTGCCGATCGTGCACCGGCTGCAGCCCAATTGGGCGGGGTCGAGCCGACCCCGCCCACATTGAACGGACGGCCTTAGTAGTAGAACTTTATGGCCAGCTGGAGCTGACGTGGACCGCAACCCGAGGCGTAACCGGTTATCTGCCCGAAAGTATCGCTGCCGTATGCCTCGTTGGGCCTTCCAAAGATCGTGGTGTTGGTCAGGTTGAACGCCTCGATCCGGAACTGTGCATACTTGCTTTCCGTGAAGCGGAAGTTCTTCATCAATGTGAAGTCGCCGTTACGGACTCCGAAAGTGCGGTAATTGGGCAGCGTCCGTGGGGCGTTGCCGTACACATCGGTATCCGGTTGCGAGAAGGCATCGACATTGAAGTACTGGTTGATGCGTTGGTTCGGCGAGCCGGTGGTGCGCGGGTCGCCGACGATGTCTGGGCGCTGGTCTCCCGACAGCAGATCCGGGGAGTCCAGTTGGGGGACGATCGGGTAGCCGGCACTGAAAGTGAGGATCGAGCTGACTTCCCAGCCGCCGATGAAAGCGTCAACCGCCTTGTTCATGTTCGCGCCAAACGCCTTTCCCCGGCCGAACGGGAACTGGTAATTAAAGCTGAAGACAAGTCTCTGTGGTATGTCGAAGGTGGCAAGCGAGCGCTCCAGGCGGAGATTCTTCCAGTTCTGGAGCCCCGTGGAGCCGCCCAGCCAGTCGATATCGGTGCCGGGCGAGTCGGAATCGGTAATCAGCTTGGATATGGTGTAGTGTGCAAGCAGGCTCAGTCCGCGAGAAAATCGTCTCTCGTACTTGAACTGGGCCGAGTGATAGATCGAATTTCCGATGTAGGGCGGGGCTGTATACCCGCCGAGGTAGGACTCGTACTGCGGGTAGGGGAGCAGGAGTTGCTGGCGTTCAACGGTGGCCAGGCTCAACACGGAATTGGGATCTTTAATGACGCCGTAGAACGGGTTGGGCACCTGCTCGGTGAGCGCATCACGGCCCAGCGTCCAGTAACTGGGATCCAGCTTATTGCGATTCCCCAGGAGGTCGGCCGTGCCGAAGGACAGGTAAGTGCCTTTGCTGCCTCCATAGCTGACTTCCAGCACGCCATTGCCTGGCAGTTCGCGCTGGATGGAGAGGTTCCACTGTTGAATCTGCGGGTTGACGGTCTTCGGGTCATAGGAGTCAAAACCGAGGCCGATGTACGACAGCGGATCCTTTGTCGGACCCGGCGGCATGGTCAGACCGTTCGGAAACGGGTTTTGCAGGGTCGCGTACTGGGTGAAGTTGCTGTCGCGGCTGAACTGTAAGCTGGAACCGGACCGGAAGGCGGACCCGATTTCGCCCTTGATCGAGGCGCGCGATACCGAGTAGTAGATGCCGTACCCCGCGCGCACGGACATCTTCTTGCCGAGAGCGTAAGCGATACCGATGCGCGGCTGGATGTTGTTGTAATCGCCGTCATATGGGGTGCGTTGGGAGCTGTCGGCGTAACGCATCAGACCTTTCAGATCCGGATACCCCGGCACCTGGCCCGCAATCGGAGAAACCGCATCGAAGTCGAACCAGTTCAGCCGGTCGAACCGTTCCGTGCGGGGGATGTCGAAATCGTAGCGGAACCCGAGGTTCAGGGTCAGCTTGGAGCTGACTCTCCAGTCGTCCTGAACATAGACTCCGAAGTAGCCGGAAGAGGTCGCCGTCGGGTAGTCGATGTCCATCGTTCCACTGCTTCCCCAGCCGAGCAACATCGTGGCGAGCCCGTTACCCTGGCTGGAACTGCTGGTGAGCGGATCCCGGCCGGTCATGTTGCGGTTGAAAACGAGCCGGCCCGCCGGGTAGCCGGGCTGATAGTAATTCTCATAGTACCTTCGGCCCTCGGCGCCGGTCTTGAGCGTGTGGCTGCCGATGATCTTCGTGAGGCTTCCGTTGAGGAGACCCACCAGCTCGCCCCGGTGGATGATGGCCCAGCCATTCGCTCCCAGCGCCCTGTAAGTCTGCGCCGAAATACTCGGGAACTGCTTGACGCCGACATACTGGAACAGGGGCGAAAGACCAAATTCCGTGGCGGAGTCGAAGCCCGTGCTGATCGGGTCACGAATCGAGCTGACCCGCATGATGCTGAAACGCGTGGTGACGATGGTCGTGGGGCTGTGCATCCGCGTATAGTCGAGGACGAAATTGGTGTCGTGTTCATGACCGGGATTGATGCTATCGGCGATGTTGCCATACCGGTTGAACGGGGTGGAGGTGGACCAATTCGAGCTATAGCGACCCGAAAAGCGCTGTTTTTCGCCCATATGATGGTCGATCTTGATATCCATCTTGTTGTAGGCGCTTCCATTGGTGCCCTGCGCGAAAAAGTTATTCGCGTGGGTCATCGGGTCCCCTTCGGAAGTGGGCGCCGGGAAATACTTGATCATCTTCAGCGAAATCGGATTCATCAGCGAGGCTGGGATTTTGTTCCCGGCGAAAGGCCGGCGCAGGGTGCTGCCGTCGGAGGTTTCATAGGTGTCGTAGGGATTGTAGATCGTGTAGAGCTGGCCATTGGTACGGAAGGTTTGCGAAAAGTCGCCGGCTAATTGCAGCGGCGTCGGAACCGTACCCGTCATGGTGGTGGCGCTGTCGGCACGCTGCCCTTCGTAGTCGGCGAAAAAGAACGTCTTGCTTTTTCCGTTATACAACCCCGGGACGATCAGGGGGCCGCCCATGGTGATGCCGAAGACATTGCGCTTGGTTTCCGGAATGCTCAGGCCCTGCCGGTTGGAAAAGAAGCTGTTGGCGTTGAGCACCGAGTTGCGATGAAACTCGTAACCGACGCCGTGGAATTCGTTGGTGCCGCTTTTCGAAACCATATTGACGATGGCGCCGCCGGTGTTGCCGAACTCGGCGCTGAAGTAGCTCGTCTGGACCTTGAATTCCTCGATCATGTCGACGGACGGCTGGTACTTCACATCGGTGATGCTGCTGTTCTGTTCAACGCCGCTGATGGCGGCGCCGTCGAGCACCACCTCCGCCGTCGAGTTGCGCGTTCCGCCAGCGACAAAGTTGGTGCTTGCCGTTCCCCCGGCCTCGGTCTCCGTCGGTACCAGTCCGGGAGTCAGCATGACCAGCGAGAGCGGGTTGCGGCCCGACAGGGGGGCTGTCTGAATGAATTTGTTCTCAATTACCTGCCCCATGGTCGGCGCGGCAGTATTGAGTAGTGCTGCATTTCCCACGATTTCGATTGCGGTGGTTACGCCACCCACCGCCAGCTCCACATCAACAGTCGCCTGTTGCTGCACATTCAATTCAAAGGCAGACTGGGTGTGGGTCCGGAAGCCCGGCGCCTCAACCGTAAGCGCGTAGCTTCCCGGGGGAAGAGCGGTTAGCATATACCGGCCGGTCGTGTCGGTTTGTGCGGTGTATTTCAGGTTGCGGCTGGTTTCCGTGACGACGACCGAGGCCCCGGGTATGACAGCCTTGGAGACGTCCGTCACGGTGCCTCGTAAAGAAGCGGTGTAGGTCTGGCTCCATCCCATGGACATCAGCAGACTAAAGCACAGAAGACAGCACAAGAGAAATTTGTTCATCTTAGCCTCTCCTATTAATGTTGGGGGCCGACCCCCTTTACGCCTGTCCGAGTTCCCAACCTTTTCTGTATTCGCGCACGAGGTAGGGATTCGCCTCGGGCATATTCGTGAAACGCATGGCTTGAGCGTCGTACTCCAGGGGACCCGTAGTACGGCTCTCGTTGAAGTTCTTGCGGGCGATCCGGATGGCGGCACCGCCCAGTGCGATCGTCTCCGAACAGTTGGCGGCGTTGAGGAAGTTTCCGGCCGAAGGCGGTCCGCCTTTGAAGGCCGAGATCCACTCGCCGTCTCCGCGCCGCGCATCCGCTTGGGACGCGCCGGATTTGGGCGCCTCCTTGCCCGCCAGGTACTCCGCCCTGCGTTTTTCGGGGTAGACCTGGTTGCCCAGAATGAACCCCTTGTCGCCGACGTACATCGTCCCGGTGGCCAGGTTCGGTTTCTTCTCCAGGCTGCGCAGCGCCTCGGGCGTATAGGGCCGGAAGCCGCCGTCATACCAGTACAGGACCGGCATCGGCCGGTCTCCCCGGGCGGGGAACCTGAAGCAGACCTGGCAGGCATTCGGGAAGGAGAAGTCGTTCATCTTCACTTCGCTGATCTGGTCGTTGATCTCGACGCAAGAACTCACCAGAGCCTCGACGTTGTTCGGGACCGGGAGGTCGAGCGTCATGAAGATCGGCCAGAGACTGTAGTTCCCCATGTCCGCAATGCTTCCTCCGCCGAAGTCGTACCAGCCGCGAAACACGGTGTGGGTGTAATGCGGATGGTAGGGGCGGTCGACGGCGGGACCGAGCCACAGGTTCCAGTCGAACGTATTCGGCACCGGAGGCCGGTCTGTCGGGACCGTCTGGTACTGCGGCCAGAACGGCCGGTCCGTCCAGTTATGGACTTCCCTGAGGGTTCCAATGGCGCCGTTGCGGATCATCTCTCGCACCGTCTCGATGTCCTGACCGCTGCGCCAGGCTGAGCAGTGCGTCGCGACGCCGGTTTTTCGCGCCGTTTCGACCACCATTCGGACTTCGGCCAGCCTGTTGGCGATCGGCTTCTGACAGATCACATGCTTGCGCTTCATCATAGCCGCAATCGAAATGCCGGCATGGTGATGGTCGGGCGTAACGATTTTTACCGCGTCGAGGTCCTTTTCCTTGTCCAGCAGCTCCCGGTAGTCCGCGTAGCTGCTGCAGGCCTTGAACTGCTCCGCGGCCCTCTTCTGGGCGTAGTAGCTTTCGATGATCTCCTTGGCCGCGTCTCGGCCGCATCGGACCCCCTGGACCCCTTCACCCCACTTGGGTTTGTCCAACAGCTTCCGGATGCTGTCGCGCAAATCGTTCTTGGCCCATTCCACATAGTTGGTGTTGTCCTTCTCGGGATCGCAAACCGCGACGATCTGGATCTCCGGATTGGCCACCAGACGGAACAGTTCCCTGAAGCCCTGGGTGCCGCAGCCGATGTAGCCGAGCGTGACCTTGTCGCTCGGGGCGACATACCGGGGCCCCCCCAGGACATGTCTCGGGACGATGGTGAAGGCAAGCGGCACGGCTGCCGACTCCAGGAATTCGCGGCGATCTATGCGTTGTTTCGATTCCATTTTGCAGTCTCCGTGGGAAGGATTAGGTGTATAGGACGGCGCAATGCCGGGGAAGGAGCGCTGTTCGGATTTGCCGTTGAGATGATCACGCCCGCGCTCCAATGACCGTGCGCTGCGTTCGACCGCCAAGGCGACCTGATCGTGGGTGCTTTGGATGAAGGGTATTGTAGGCCCGCAGGCCGTTTTAGAGTTAGTACTACTTTTGGAGCGCGCGCGCCTCGGCGCCGTTTGCGAGGTGGTTGACCCGGCAGGTGGGGCTGCCCGGCGGTGGTCGGCGTACGGTTGTTTTGCGACTTCGTCGAGTGGCGCCAGCAACGGCCTCAGGCGAAGGCGCCACTCGAGAACTCCATTTTCAAAACTTGCCCCCCGGAATCAGAACAGCCCGGCGGGGAGGCCCAAACCGCCCATCTTGTCCTGCATCTTCCCCTGGATCTCCTCGTCCACTTTTCTGGACGCCTCACGCACGGCGGACAGGATCAGGTCCTGCAGCGCTTCGACGTCGCCCGCGACTTCGGGGTTGATCCGGACGCTCAGCAAGTTTTTCTTACCGTCCATCTCTACCGACACCACGCCTCCGCCGACGCTGGCGTCCACTTTGATCTTCTCGATCTCCTGCTGCAGGACTTCCTGCATCTTCTGCGCCTGCTGCATCATCTGCTGGAGGTTGCCCGGAAGTTTCACTGGTGTGCTCCTTGGAAAATCATGGAATCCCCTAATACTGCCTTCGCACTTGTCACTGAGATTATACCTTCGAAGCCTTGGCGTCTTGGAGCCTTTGAGTTTCCTCGACAACTCCAAGATGCGGCCTTTCGAATCTCCCGGCCCATTTGGTACCATGTCGTCTCACGTTTTCCCCGCGAGGTCCTGTAGTGAAGAGCCGCATGTGTTTCATTGCCCTACTCGTGTTCTGTCTGTCCGCCGCCCTGGGGGCGGCCGACGGGCAGGTCGCCCTGACCATCCTGCACACCAACGACACCCACAGCCACCTGCAGCCGTTCAGCTATCCGGATTCGGCAGCCGCCGACATCCAGGGGCTGCGGGAGCACCGGAATATCGGCGGGATCGCCCGCCGGGCGACACTCGTGAAGAAGATCCGGGAAGAGATGCGGCAGCGGGGCACGACGGTGTGGCTGGTCGATGCGGGCGACTACTCCGACGGCACCCCGTTCTCTATCGAATACCAGGGCGAGGCCGACGTCGCGGCCATGAACGCGACGGGATACGACTTCGGCACGTTCGGCAACCACGAATTCAACTACTCGGTGGCGCAGCTCAAGAAACTGGTTTCGCTCACCCGGTACCAGCTGGTGTGCGCCAACGCCGTCGACCGGTCCGCCGGGCAGCCTTTAGTGCCGCCGTACGTCATCAAGAACGTGGGGGGCATCAGGGTCGGCGTCTTCGGTCTGCTGACGCGCGAAGCGGCGACGTACCGCGCCGGCAAGGAAGGGATCGACGTCACCGATGACTTTGCTGCGGCGCGGCAGGTGGTCGCTGAGCTGCACCCCAAGGTGGACATCATCGTCGCGATCTCCCATGCCGGGGCGCGCGCGGACGAGATGCTCGGCGCGCAGATCCCGGCGATCGACGTGATCATCGGGGGGCATTCGCACTCGCGGCTCCCGTCGGGCAACCTGGTCTGGCATTCGGAGGACCTGCTCGCGACCGACGTCAACGGCACCGTCCTCGTCCAGGCGCACCAATGGGGGGAGAACTCGGGCGACTCGATCTGCTTTTCACCCGCAACGACAAGGGCTCCTGGCGCGTGGACCGCTACCGGTCGCGCCTCCTCCCGATTACCGCCGAGATCCCGGAGGACCCGGGCGTCGCCACCGTCGTGCAGAAGTTCTGGCAGGGAATCGCACCGAGATACGGCGAGGTGCTCGGTCGGGCGGCAGGCGAGTTCAGCAGCCGGGGAGTCGATCTGGCCGAGTACCATCTCGTGGATGACGCGCTGCGCGAAACGACGGGGGCCGATTTCGCGGTGGGAAACCTCGGGGGCATCCGGGCTCCCCTGCTGCGGGGCGACATCACCCGCGGGGACCTGGTCACCCTCGACCCGTTCAACAACACGGTCGTGACCTTCAAGGCCACGGGGCGCGACCTACTGGCGCTGCTGAAAAGGTACGCGCCCTCCGTGTCGGGCATCCGGTACCGGATGCAACAGGGCGAGTTGACGGAGGTCACGATCGCGGGTAAACCGATCGTGGCAGACCGCACCTACAGCGGCGTCACCAACTCATACTTCGCCGGCCAGGCGCTCAAGGCACTGGCGGTGCAGGACAGCGGCAGAGTCCGGATGGAGGTGCTGGCGGAGTACATCCGGGCCAAGGGGACGTTGTACCCGGCCTATGACGGCCGTCGCGTGGTCCTCAGTCGTTAGCCGGAGTCAGCGGGTTGAGCTCACCCCGATCGCAATGCTGAACGCCGGTACCGAGTTGCTCTTGAATTCCTGGTTGAGGTTGTGCACCCAGTGATAATCGACCTGCGGGCGCACGAAGATGTTTTCTTTGACGTAGAAGCGCAGCCCGACGCCCGCATGCAGCTGGAAATGATTGCTGCTTCCGGCGAAATCGCTGCAGCGCCCCGTGTAGTAGTCGCAGGTCTGCGCACCGCCGCCGTAAAAACGCAGGCTGGTGCCTCCCAGGCCGCCCTGGAGTTCAGGCATGATCCGTTTGCTGCCCAGCGTCGGGGTGAAGATCCCGTTGAAGTCGTAGAAGATCGGACGGTAGTTCAGCCCCGCGTAGTCTCCCTGGGCGAAACGGAACGCCACCTCCGCCCCGACCCCCAGGGTGGGGGTGAGCATCAGGCCCCCGCCGACGGTGCCGAAGACGCCCCCCATCGACGGGGTAGGGAGCAGGGTACCGGTGCCGATGTCGATCAGCTGATTGGTTGAGCCCACCCTGGCGGTGCCCATGCCAAAATAGGCATCGAGGCGCCCCTGAGCCTCGGCGCACACGGCGAAAAGCGTCAGCAGCAGTGATGCGGTGATGGTGAATCGGAGCACTTTCAAATCACATCCTCCCTTCCAAGTTCCTAAATCTAAGAATGCTCCCGGCCGGAGACAAGGACAAGGGGGCGCAAGCCCCTGGGGATCGAGATTTCTACGGCGCGTTTGGAGTGCGGCGCCTCGGCGCCACCCTCAAGGCGGCGTCGAGCCGCCGCACTCTACACCTCGCACCTTGGTTGAGGGTTCATTTCCTTATCCCGAGCTGGTTGAGCAGCCAGGAGTATTCGAACGCTGTGTCTTTCAGCTTGTCGTATCGGCCCGAGGCGCCGCCGTGACCGGCCGGCTCCATCCTGCACTTCAGCAGCAGCTCGTTCTGGTCGGTTTTCACCGCGCGCAGCTTCGCGACGTACTTGGCCGGTTCCCAGTACATGACCTGGCTGTCGTTGAAGCTCGTGGTGACCAGGATTGAGGGATACGGCTTCTTCTCCAGGTTGTCGTACGGGCTGTACGACTTCATATAGTCGTACGCGGCTTTCTCGTTGGGGTTGCCCCACTCGAGATATTCACCCACGGTGAGGGGGAGTGTCGCGTCCATCATGGTGTTCATGACATCCATGAACGGGACTGCGGCATGGACTGCCTTGAAAAGGTCCGGGCGCATGTTGGTCACGGCGCCCATCAGCAGGCCGCCGGCACTCCCTCCCTCGATCACGAGCCGGTCCTTCGACGTCCACTTCCGGGCGATCAGGAACTCGGCGGCATCGATGAAGTCGGTAAACGTATTTTTCTTCTTCATCAGCATGCCGTCGTCGTGCCAGGCTTCGCCCATTTCGTCTCCGCCGCGGATGTGAGCGACGGCGTAGGCGAGCCCGCGGTCCAGCAGGCTGAGCCTGTTGCTGTCGAAGACCGCCGGGGTGCCGTAGCCGTACGAACCGTAGGCATACAGGAACAGGGGAGCGGAGCCGTCCCGTTTGAATCCTATCCGATACACGATGGAAATCGGCACCCTCACGCCGTCCCGTGCCGTCGCCCACAGGCGCTCGGTCCGGTAGCGCGCCGGATCGTAACCGCCCAGCACTTCCCGGCGCTTCAGCAGTTTCTGCTTGCGAGCGGCCATGTCATAGTCGTAAACGCTCGAGGGCGTGACCAGCGACTGATAGCTGAACCGGAATGTGCCGCCGTCGAACTCCGGCGTCCTGCCGCCGAAGGCGGAGTACACCTTTTCCGGGAATCTCACGTCGTGCCATGCCGAGCTCTTGAAGCTGTACACCCGGAACCGGTTCAAGGCCTGTGACTGCTCGTGCGCGACCGCGTAGTCTTTGAAGAGTTCGACCTCCTGGACCAGCACGTCCGCACGGTGCGGGATGAACTCCTTCCAACCGGCAGCGCCGGGGTTCGAGACCGGCGTCGTGACGACCCTGAAGTTTTTGGCGTCCTTGTTGGTGCGGAGGTAGAACAGCCCGTTCCTATGTTCCACGCTGTACTTGTGTCCTTTTTCCCGCGGCAGGACGATCGCGAAATCCCCGGACGGGGTGGCTGCATCGAGGTACCTTGTCTCCCACGTGTCGGTGCTGTCGGCCTGGAGGAGCAGGTACTTCTTATCCTTGGTCCGGCCCACGTCGATCCCAAACAACTCGTCCTTCTCCTCGTACAACAGCTGGGGCCTGCCCCCGGGCACGAGACGCCAGAACTGGTTGGACCGCTTCGTGACTTCGTCCTCGGTGACGAAAAAGAGCGTCTTGCTGTCGCTCGCCCACGCCGCCGACGTGACCCTCTCGGCCGTGTCGGGCAGTATCCGGCCGTTCCTGAGATCCTTGATGTGCAGGGCGAACTGGCGGAAACCGGTCGTGTCGGTGGTGTAGGCCAGGAGGTTGTCGTCGTCGCTGACCTGAGTATCCCCGATGCTCAGGAAGGGGAGCCCTTTGGCCATCTCGTTCTGGTCCAGCATGACGAACTCGGCGGCATGGGGATTCCAGGAGCCGTCCGCGGCGGCGGCCTTGCGGCAGAAAATCGGGTACTGCTTCCCCTCCTCGGTGCGGGTGTAGTAGTAGAACTTCCCGTCCCGCACGGGGACGCTCAGGTCGGTCTGCTTGATCCGACCGAGCATTTCCCTGTAGAGGGATTCCTGGAAAGGCACGAGCGCCTGGGTCATTCCCCGGGTGTAGCCGTTTTCGGCCTCGAGATATTTCACCACCTCGGGGTTGGCCTTTTCCCGTAGCCAGAAGTACGGGTCGACCACGGTCTCGCCGTGCCAGACATTCTTGTGCTCGATGCATGGGGCCACCGGCGGTGCGAGCGGCTGCTGCGCAATCGAGAGGAGCGCCGAGACCAGGACGACTGCGGTAATCACGTACGGACGCAAGTGAGATTTCATCAAGGGGCCACTCCTTGGTCGAGAAGCCGTGAGATGGGAAACGCACGCGAAAGCGCTCACGTGCGTGCGACTGCGACCGCAACCTGGCCGCGCGTCCGCGGAGGAACCGCCGCCGCTCCGATGCCTGCCGCGGTCGTGGAGAGAAAACGGCGTCTCGACCAAGCGCCAGTTCGCATCCTGTCCCCCTTTTCAAGGTGAGTTTGCGTGATTCTACCTTTGCGCCGGGGCCATGTCACGTGCGGCGCCTCGGAGAGCCACGGAAGACTGGAGCCGTAGTGAAACAGCGCAATTTGGAGTGCGGCGGCTCGACGCCGCTTTCCCGGGCTGCGCCTCGGCGCAGCCCTTCACCGCCAGAATCGCGGCATAGTGACACAGCGCAACCTGCAGTGCGGCAGCTCGCCTGACAGGGGCGGAGGGGCGGCGCCCGGGAGAGCCGCGGAAGACTGGAGCCGTAGTGAAACAGCGCAATTTGGAGTGCGGCGGCTCGACGCCGCTTTCCCGGGCTGCGCCTCGGCGCAGCCCTTCACCGCCAGAATCGCGGCATAGTGACACAGCGCAACCTGCAGTGCGGCAGCTCGCCTGACAGGGGCGGAGGGGCGGCGCCCAGGCGCCGCCCCCAAAGCGGCGTCGAGCCGCCGCACTCCAAACGGGGGGGCCGAAAGCGTGACGATTGTCCCGGGGTGGGCACTAGGGTAAGATCTCCCGCACTGCAGCCAACTGGTATGGGTGACCCCTGCGGGTCGGACGGCGAGGGCAGAGTGTCGTCAGAGAACACTGTCGCGGCGATTGAGCCGTTCCGCTATAAGGACGGACGGCTGTTGCTTTCGGACACGCCCGTGGCAGACCTTGCCGAGCGCCTCGGTACCCCGTTTTTTCTGCTGGACGAGGCGCGTCTCAAGCGCAACTATGCGGCCATCTGCGCAGGGCTGGCCTCCGCCGGCGCCGAGGTCCGGGTGCGCTACTGCGGCAAGACCAACAACGAATCGGGTGTTTTCTCGGTCCTGGCGCGGCTGGGCAGCGGTATCCTCGCATCGAACCCCGAAGAATTGGAGTTGGCCCTCAAGTGCGGGTTTACGCCGGAAAAGGTGGCCTACCAACGCCCGGTGTTGGTCGATCACGAAGTCCGGAGCGCCCTTGCCGGGGGAGTCCGCTTCTTTCACGCGTACCGCCTCTCCGACCTGCACGTCCTGGAAGGGGAGGCGGAGCGGGAACGGGTCGATGTGCGCGTCTCGTTGCGGTTGCGGAACGACTCGGTGAGATTGAGGTTTTCGCCGGTGAATTTCATGTCCCGGAGGCTCGGATTTGATGCCCGCGCCGTCCCTGCTGCCGCCGAGTTCATTCAGCGGTCGCGCCGGCTGAAGCTGGCCTCGATCAACTTCTACCGGGGGACCCAGCAGGGTTCCCCGGAGAACTACCGGGACCTGCTGCGCAAATGTGGCGCCCTGGCGCTGCAGCTTCGCACGCGCTTCGGCACCCGGTTGGAGGAGATCAACCTCGGCGGCGGCGTCCCATCGCCGTCGTTGCGCAGAAATGGGATTAGAACGCTGGCCGCGCGGCTCCGCGACGCAGCGCCAGCGGTCGGCAGCGCGGAGGCACTGCGCGCGTTTGCGACAGGCCTCGCCGCGCAGTTCAGGCAACAGATGCAAGAGGCGGGCGTCGAGACTCTCCCGGCCATCGGGCTGGAGCCGGGGCGATCAATCGCGGGGAATGCCGGTTTTCTTGTTACGCGTGTCCTCGCGGTCGACGGGCACTGGCTCTTTCTCGACGCCAGCCACAACTTTCTCCCGGAATCGTCGCTGCTGTTCTCGCGCCGGATCGTGCATGGTGAGGTCCCCGGCGGCTGCGAGCAGCGCTATTACCACCTTTCGGGCAACACCCTGAACACGGCGGATGTGGTCGACCTGCGGCGGCGGCTCCCCGTATCCCGGCGCGGGGACCTGCTGGTGTTCTGCGATGCGGGCGCCTACTCGATCTCCCGCTCGAGCCGGTACGCCGGGCTGTGCCCGGCTGTCTACCTGCTGGAGGAAGACGGGGCTTTGCGGATGATTCGTCGCCGGGAGGACGCGCGGGACCTCCAGGCGCCCATGATCCTCGAACGGAAGGAGCCCGGTATCGGTGCGCGATGAAGCCTCCGGGATCGAAGGCCCCGCACTTGTGACCGGGGCGACGGGTTTCATCGGCAGGCACCTGGTCCGGGCGCTCCTGCGAAAGGACCGGGAGGTCCTGGCCCTGACCCGGTCCCCGGGCGAGTTGCGCGACCTGGCCGGCCCGCGGTTGCAGGTCCTGACTGGTTGCCTCGAAGATCCGCTCAGCTATCAGCCCCGCCTCTGCGGGGAGCTGGCGGTCTTTCATTTGGCCGCGGTGCGGAACCAGCCGTCCGCGTCGCTGGAAGGGTTCCGGGACACGAATGTCTCCGGCTGTGCCGCGCTGGCTGGGGCCTGCGCGCGGGCGCGGGTGGCCGTGTTTGTGCACGTGTCCAGCGCCCTGGTGTTTGGCGGGGGCGAACGGCCACGAACGGAGGCGGACGGGTTTTCGACCGATGCCCCCGACACCGGCTACGAGTGGTCAAAACAGGAGGGGTGCCGGCGCGTCCAGGAACTCGCCGGCTCGGGGATGCGGGCGGTAACGGTGTTCCCCACCATCGTGTTCGGCCCCGACGAGAGAAGCCACCCGAACCGCGTCACGAGCCACGTGCGCACGCTGTTGCGCACCAGGATCGACGTTGTCGTGGGCGGCGGCGGACGTCGGCGCAACCTCGTTTACGTCTCCGATGTCGTCGAAGGCATCCTCCTGGCCGAAAAGGCGGGGAGGAGCGGTGACGGGTATATCCTCGGCGGCGAGGACTGGTCGCACCGCGATTTCAATAGGGCGGCCCTGGAGGCTGCGGGCACAACAGCAGTGCTCCGCGCTTCGATCCCGTTGGTGTGTGCGCGGCTGGCGGCGCGAGCGGCCGATCGCGTGCGCGGGTTTCCGCGCGCGGGCGGGTACGAGCAGGCGGTCGACACCCTGGCGCGGGACTGGTGCTTCGATTCGCGCAAGGCGGTCGACGCGCTGGGGTACCGATCGATGCCGGTCCGCGAAGGGATCCGGCGCACGGTTCAATTCCTGAAAGCGAGCATGCATGAGCGTGGATGAGCGGATGAGGCGGGACCAGCGTCAGAGATGGGATGCCGTCGCGGGCAACGTGCCCGACTTTTTCGAGGCCTCTTCCACCCAGTACTATCGCCGGTGCGAGATCGCCCTGCTGCAACGGTGTTTCGGCCAGCTCCGGGGCAAACGGGTCCTGAAGCTGGATCTCTGGAACGAGGCGATCAACACCCGCATCCTTCACTGGATGCGGGACCAGGGTGCAGAAGCCTACGGGATCGACGTCAGTCGGGTCGTGGCGTCCCGGGCGCGCGACAACGCCAGATACGCCAGCGGCCCGCTGCATATCGCCCAGTGCGACATCCGCGATCTGCCCTTCCTGTCCGACAGCTTCGACTTTGTGTACACCATGGGGACGATCGAACACATCAGCGAGTACCAGCAGGCCGTGGGCGAGATCTGCCGGGTCCTGCGGCCGGGGGGCAAGGCGATCGTCGGGGTGCCGCACAAGTGGAACGTGTTCCTTCGCCCGGTGCTGGTCTCCCTGCTCGATCGGTTCGGGAAATACGCGTACTCACCCGAGTTGAGTTTCAGCGCCCGCGAACTGCGCGACGTCGTGGCCCGCAGTGGGCTGCGGGTCAGCCGGCGCACCGGGATACTCAGCATCCCGGGGATCGTTCGGATGGCGGACCTGTTCTTCTACAGCCGCGGCATTCCGCTCCATCGCCTTTCGCCGGTGTTCCTCTGGCCGTTCGATTTCATCGAGACCCGCTGGGCCTGGCCCGGCTTCTTCGGCTACCTCATCGCGCTGGTGGCGGAAAAGTAGAGAACGCTGCCGGCACCGGCTATTTCTTCTCCGAGGCGAGTCGGACGATCTGCTGGAAGATCGCGTCGGCGAAATCCGTGTTGTGGACGGCGCCGGCCTTGTCCGCCTGGGTAAGCGCGCCCTGGAGTTGCGCCACGAGTTCGGCGTTGCCCTGCACCCCCTGGATGGCGGCGGCAGCTTTCGATCGGGCCGCAGCCGCATCGTCCTTCCACATCTGGATCATGTCCACGTAAGCCTTGTCGTGGCAGCCGGCGCACTGGGCGCCGATGTTGGCCTGCGTCTGCGGCTTGCTCAGGTCATGGCAGGCGTCGCAGTCGAGGTCGGCCATCACGCTGGCCGGGGTGCCCTTCAGGCCGGGCAGCACGGGGCTCTTCCCCTGCCTGAAGAGCGTCTGGTTGGTGTGGCAGCCGGCGCACGTCCGTTCGGGGGCGGGTCCGCCGGTGTGGCAGGCTGAGCAGTTCAACTCGGCATGTTTCCCCTCGAGCTTGAGCGGATGCGGCGGGATCGCCTGGGCATACGCCCGCACCTGGCCGGCCTGGGCCGGCTGCAGAAAGTCGTGGCAGACGTGGCACTCCTTGGTGATGGCGGTTCCCTTGGCGTCGACATGGCGCCCGTCATGGCAGCGGAAGCAGCCGTCGAACACCATGTGCCCGATGCTGTCAGGGTAAGTCCTCCAACTGACCTTCATGCGCGGGAAGAAGTTCTTGTGATAGACGGCGCGGACCTCGTCGACCGCCTGGGCGATCGAGTTCTTGCGCGTCTCGGCCACGCTCGGGTCGAGCTTCGCGTAGAAGTCGCGGATGAAAGTCTCGATCTTGGCGTCGGCCTCGGACTCCACCGAATAGGGCTGCACGAGCGCGTCCACGGCGACCTTCTTGATGTAAGGGAGCGAGCGGTCGAGCCGTCCCGTTTCGATGCTGATGTTGATCGCCCGGTCCGGGGGCTGGATGACATGGGTCGGGCGGTTGTGGCAGTCCATGCAGTCCACCCGCCGCAGTTCCCCGGCAGGGGGTGGATCCTGGGGCCCCTTCCCGTCGGATCGATAGATCGCTGACGTTTCCGGTATTGTCTGCCGCACGGACCCAGGGAATCACCTGGCGGGACGGGTCGACGGCCACGTAGTCGATCTTCTGGCTCAGGGCCATGTGCCAGTGGATCCCGGAGGCGGGGCCCATCGCCGATTCGGCACCGCCCGTTTTGACGAGCAGCTGGATCTCGTCGCGGGTGTTCTTCTCGTCCGCGTAAAAATGGGTGCGGGTCCGCAGCTGCGCTCCGAAGAACTTCTCCGGCCAGTGGCACTGCTCGCAGGTTTCCCGCGCCGGGCGCAGGTCCTTGATCGGCGTATGGATCGGCCGACTGAAGGTGTTGAACGTCACGGCCAGCACCTGGCGCACGCCGCTGATCTTCGACTTCACGTACCAGTTGGCGCCCGGGCCGATGTGGCAGGCGGCGCAGCTGACGCGGGCGTGCGGCGAGTTCAGGTAGCTGGTGTACTCGGGGTGCATGACCGAGTGGCAGACCTGCCCGCAAAACTGCGTCGAGTCGGTGTAGTGGTACCCCTCGTAACTGCTGATCGCAATCAGGGGCAGGATAACGAGAGTCCCGAGCGCGAAGATCATGAACAGCCGGCGATGGTGCGGGTCGTTGGGATCAAAGTGCGGCAGCCGCGGCCATTCGGCGACTTCCGGGTAGAGCCGCCGTCTTTTCCTGCGCTCGAGCATCGCGCCCAAGGGGATCAGGGCCAGCCCCGTGACCAGAATCGCGGGAAGCACCAGGAACGACCACAACCCGGTGTACGGGTTGCTGGTGGGCTGCACCAGCTCGATCAGTTGGAAGCTGATGAAGAAAAGTACGGAGAGCGCGGCCAGGATGACGCCGGTTTCCGTGATCCGGTTCTGCCAAACCGATTTCGTCTTGTCCATGAAACCCTGTCCCCCTGCCCGTTTAACTGCGGGCCGGGCACCATAAGAGAGCCGGAAGCAAAAGCTGACGGAAGCCCGCTATTGTAGCAGATTTGAGGCGGTGGGCCGATATCGTGACGCTGGCTGTCCGCGGATGCCGATGCGAGGGGGAAGCTCTTAGTGAGAGGTGATCTGCGCTTCGGCCCCGGGCCGGTGCGGGACCTTGTTGAGGGCCAGGCGCAGCTGCTGCAGATCGATGGGTTTGTTGAAATAGGCATCGATCAGCCCCGCCTCGACGGTGAGCTCGTTCAGCTGGAAGGCGGTGAGCAGGAAGATTGTCGCCTTCGGCAGTACTCCACGAACTTTGCGAGCGATCTCCAGGCCGTCCAGATCGGGGAGCTGGTAGTCCAGCAGGACGATGTCGTAACCGCTCTTGTCGAGCTGCGCGACGGCGTCGTTGCCGCTAAAAACCGGCACCACCTCGAAGCCCCACTTGGCCAGTGATTTGGCCAGTGACCAATTGAGGAGCTTCTCGTCTTCGACGACGAGCACGCTTGTCTTAGTCATATTGCCCGCAAACCCTGTTGGGGACGGATGCAACTCGCTTGCCAAGCTGGCCAGCGGTGTGCGGTGAACGGCATCGGGCAGCAAAACCCTGCCACGGAAGGAACTGAAGCCCGTGGCGCAGCGTCGAATGTTTCCGGCCCCGTGCCCGGCGCCTATGCGACCCGGCGCACTGTTGGGTCATTTGACTCAGCCGGGTGCCCGGGGGATCTGGATTTCAGGGAGGGTGATCAGGTAATATATTGAAACACAAGGAAAACGAGTTGCCGTCCGGAACCCGTGCCGCAGGCTGCACGGGAACGCCGATTGCCTCTGTTGGACTGGTGCGATGTGTCAGGTTTTCGCTGGAGGAGCTATGGGCAACGCTGGTCGCGGCGACGTACAGATAGCGGCTCATCTCTGCAAAGGGTGCTGCCTCTGTACCGTGGCCTGTCCGCCCGGAGTGTTGGTTCAGAGCAGTTTCCTGAACCGGCAGGGCTACTATGCGATTTCCTACACGGGTTCGGGATGCACCGGTTGCGGCATCTGCTTCTATGTCTGTCCCGAGCCGGGCGCCATAACGGTGCGGGTCTACAGGGAAGAAAAAAGGAGCCCGCGTAAATTGCGCCAGCGGTCTGGAGAAAGAGGGGGGCGTTTCAATGCGCCGCTTGCTGAAGGGCAACGAAGCCGTCATCGAGGCCGCGATCGCGGCAGGATGCGGCGCCTACTTCGGGTACCCGATCACGCCCGCGAGTGAAATAGCCGAGAGCGCGGCGCTGCTGTTCCCCAGGGCCGGTGGCGTCTTCCTGCAGGCCGAGAGTGAAATAGGCGCCATCCAGATGGTGTACGGGGCTTCGTCGGCCGGTGTCCGGGCGATGACCGCTTCATCGGGCCCGGGCATCAGCCTGATGCAGGAAGGCATGTCCTACATCGCCGGCGCCGAACTGCCGTGCGTGATCGTCGACATCATGAGGGCTGGCCCCGGTCTCGGGAATATCGGGCCGGAGCAGGGGGACTATTTCCAGGTCGTCAAGGGCGGCGGCCACGGCAACTACCGCACCATCGTGCTGGCGCCCAACAGCGTGCAGGAGATGTGCGACCTCACCATCCGGGCATTTCGAACTCGCCGACCGCTACCGCAACCCGGCGGTTGTGCTGGCCGACGGCGCTCTGGGCCAGATGATGGAACCGGTGGTAGTTCCCGAAAACGACGGCCAAAGCTCCCGCAAAGCCGTGGGCCGTGACCGGCGAGGCCGCAACCCGGCAGAACCTGGTCAGCTCGATTTTCCTCCAGCACGAGATGCAGGAACAGCACCTTCTCAAGCTCGAAAGGAAATACCGAGGAACTCGCAGCCAAGGAGTGCTCCTGGCAGGAATACGCAACGGCGGACGCCGCGATCCTGGTCGTGAGCTATGGCATCACGAGCCGCGTGGCCCACGCGGCGGTGGAAATGGCCCGCGCGGCAGGGCATCCGCGCCGGCCTGCTGCGCCCGACCACCCTCTACCCATTTCCCACGAAGCGTCTGCACGAGCTCGCGAGGAACGCCTCTGCGGTGCTGGTGGTGGAACTCAGCTTCGGCCAGCTTCTCGAGGATGTGCAGCTTTCGGTAAACGGGATCGCCCCCGTGCCGCTTATCCAGCCGGATGGGCGGCATGATGCCGACTGCGGAGGATGTCCTGGCGGTTCTGAAAGAGATGGAGAGCGAGTGTGTGGGAAACTACGCATAGCAAGCCGGAGGCGTTCTACCCGTTGTTCGAGCGCAAGGGCGGGGACCTCGAAACGACGCACTACTGTCCGGGTTGCGGACACGGCGTGCTGCACAAGCTGGTCGCCGAAGCGATGACCGACCTCGGGCTGCAGGACCGGGCCGTGTGGGTGAATCCTGTCGGTTGCTCCGTTTTCGCCTACTACTACATGGATGTGGGCCACGTGCAGGCGTCGCACGGGCGCGCGCCCGCCGTGGCGACCGGGATCAAGCGCGTCCGGCCCGACAGCCTCGTCCTGTGCTACCAGGGAGACGGCGATCTGGCCGCAATCGGCGGCAACGAGATCCTGCACGCCGCGAACCGCGGCGAAAACATCACGGTTTTCTTTGTCAACAACGGCATCTACGGGATGACCGGCGGCCAGATGGCCCCCACGACGCCCCTTGGTCTCCGCACGATCACCTCCCCCTATGGACGTGCCGGTGCCGTCGACGGGTATCCGCTCCGCATGTGCGAGTTGCTGGCGACCCTGGAGGCCCCGGTCTATATCGAGCGGGTGGCGCTCACGGACGCCAAGCAGCACATGCGGGCGCGCAAGGCCGTGCGCCGTGCGCTGCAGACACAGGCGCAGGGAAAGGGCTTCTCGTTTGTCGAGGTGCTGAGCGCCTGCCCGACCGGCTGGAAGTTGTCCCCGCCCGATGCCATCAAGTGGGTGGAAAAGAATATGTTCCCGGTATTTCCGCCGGGCCTGTACAAGGAGCGCGCGGGGAATGGCGTCCCCCCGGTTATGGATCGCCGCGCCCGCCGGGGTCCCTCCGCCGTCGAAACGGCGGTGCCCGTCGTTCCGCCGCGCCGCCACCATGACGCCCATGGCCTTGAAGATCAGCGGATTCGGCGGGCAGGGGGTCCTCTTCGCCGGCATCGCGCTGGCGGAGGCCGGGATGCGCGAAGGTCTGCAGGTTTCGTGGATCCCGTCCTACGGACCCGAGATGCGGGGCGGCACCGCCCACTGCCATGTGCGCCTGTCGCCTGAGGCGATTGCCTCGCCCCTGATTAACCGCCCTACCATGGTGATGGCCTTCAACGAGCCGTCGGTGGAGCGGTTCGAGCCTGAGATCCTCCCCGGGGGTCTCATGATGCTCAACTCGTCCATGATCAAGACGCGCCCGCAGCGGAGCGACATCAAGATCGTCTGGGTGCCGGCAACGGAGGCCGCCAAGGATATAGGCAATCCGAAGGTCGGCAACATGGTCATGCTAGGCGCGTTTCTGCAGGAGACCCGCGCGCTCGACCCGGAATCGATCCTCTCGGCCCTTGTGGAACACGGGATGCGCCCGGAGTTGTTACAGGTGAACCGGCTCGCCCTGCAGGTGGGCCGAGGGCTGATTGCCTCGTCGTGAGACTCCGGGAGTGCGGTGCCTCGGTCTGAACTTTGCACACATCTCGAAGGAGAGAGCGGAATACGTTCAAAAGCCAGCCACGGAGCACACGGAAGAACACGGGGCGGCCAGGGGCCGCAATCAAATTGATGCGACTACGCGGACTGTGGAGTGCGGCGGCTCGACGCCGCTCTGGGGGCGGCCCCTGGGCGCCGCCGCGCATTTCGAGACTGCAGGGCGAGCACCTAAATCCCGCGATTTGGGGTGGCGCCGAGGCGCCGAGCGTTTCGATCGCAGGGCCGAAGGGGAAAGCGGCGCCGAGGCGCCGCACTCCAAATTGCCAACTTTCGTCCTGCGGAAACACGAAACTGGAACGTGGTAATACGGAATCCCATAGGCGGCATGCGCTGGTCTGCGGCGGATTTGCCCGGGTCCCGCGGGAAAGCCCGCTTCAGACCGGGGCGGTTTGTGGTAAAATTTGTGGTTCAATGCTCGCCATTTAGCGTTCGTTGCGTTGCCGGCTCCGGGGTGTGCGCGGGGCAGCCCGGCGTCGTCCGGTCAGGGGGAATTCGCGATGGTACGAGGCATCGCGGCACACGGGCTGCTGCTCGTGGTCATTCTGGCGTGCGCGCATGGCTCTCTGCCGGCCCAGGGAGAAGGACTTCTCGTCCTCGACCCGGAAGCCGGCCGCAGGTTTCTCCCGGACCGCGTGCCGATGGAGGCCGAGATGATCCCGGTGGATATGAAGAACTATGCGGTCCTCCAGTTTCCGGACAAGACGCGGGCGGGCGTCGCCGGGCTCGTCACGGCCGGCCTCGCCGGGGACATGAAACAGAAGTACCAGTATGTGCTCGTGTCCGAAACCAAACTGAAATTTGGCCGGTGGATATTACCGGCCGGAATGGTGGGGCTTTCGCTCGACGGCGACAAGGAAACACCGACCAAGGTCCTGACGGCACGGGACTTCAACGGGTCGGTCATCGATCGCCTCACCCTGCAGTTCGATGGTGCCGCACCCGCGTCCGCCGTGTCGCTGGCACCCAAGGGGCAGGAGTTCACGATGCACATCGGCAAGTACCTTATACAGGGCTCACAGAGGTAAGAAGCGCAGCGAAAGGTGAGTCGGCAGTAGCGTTGTGGGAGCGTGTCGTTTCAACGAGCGCAGATGAGTTTCGTACCCGCCCCTCGTTTCCTCCTGAGGGGCGGCTCGGTATTCAGGCCCGTCGCCGACTATCGCGGTATCCAGGTCAAACATCGAGGACTGTTCCGTGCACCAGGCTATTGAATTAGGGAAGAATTTTCGGATAGCCGACAAACGCTGGTTGAGCGACCGCGTCTTTTCGATGTGGGTCGAGGCGGCGGACATCGCGGCCGCATTTCGCCCCGGCCAGTTCGTGATCGTACGCATTGGTGAGCTGGGCGAACGTATCCCGCTGACCATCGCGGAGGTGGACGGGGAGCGCACCCGGATCCGCCTGGTGGTCCAGGTCGTGGGGCACACGACGCGGGCGATGAGCCGGCTCAATGCCTTCGACAGCCTGCTCGACGTCGTCGGGCCGCTCGGGCGCCCGATCGAAATCCACCGCTACCCCGGCCCCGTGCTCGGCGTCGGCGGGGGTCTCGGGGCCGCACCGCTCCTGCCGCAGCTGGCGGCCTACCGCGCGGCGGGGAACGAGGTCATCGCGATCGTGGGCGCGCGCACGCGCGATCAGATGATGCTGATCGAGGAATTCCAGAAGACGGCCCACGTGCTGCACCTCACGACCGACGACGGGAGCCACGCGCGCCAAGGGTCTGGTCACGGATGTCCTCCTCGACCTCCTCGACCAGGGCGTCCAGCCGTCGCTGATCATCGCGATCGGCCCGCCGATCATGATGAAGGCGACCTGCGAACTGGCGGTCCGGCGCGGTTTCCCCGTCATGGCCAGCCTGAACCCGGTGATGGTCGACGGCACAGGGATGTGCGGCGGGTGCCGTGTGACGATCGGCGACAAGACCTACTTCGCCTGCGTCGACGGCCCCGATTTCGACGGGAGCCGCGTCAACTGGGACGAATTGATGTCCCGGCTGAACACCTACCGGCCCCAGGAAAAAGTCGTCCAGGACCACACCTGCAACATCGGCCTCGGGAGATGAACTGATGAGTGAGACAGACCAGGCGGTCCTTCGGGCCCCAAAGCGGGTGCGCGAAAAAAAGGCCGTCCCGATGCCCGAGCAGCCCGCGGACGAGAGGATCCGCAATTTCGCCGAAGTGCCGCTCGGCTACAGCGCCGGAGGCCGCCATCGCCGAAGCGCTGCGCTGCTACGAGTGCAAGGTCGGAGAAGGCCAAGTGCATCCCGAACTGCCCGGTGGGCATCGATATCCCCAGGTTCATTTCGCAGATGGCGACGGGGAATTTCCGTGGCGCCTACGAAACGATCAGCCGGGACAACCTGCTGCCGAGCATCTGCGGCCGAGTCTGCCCCCAGGAAACGCAGTGCCAGATCCAATGCATCGCGGCCGTGAAAGGGGACCCGGTTTCGGTCGGGCGACTGGAGCGGTTCATCGGCGACTGGCACAGCGCGCAGAGCGAGCCCCCCGATCCGCGGACCCCATCCCGGACGACGCGCCCAAGGTGGCGGTCATCGGCAGCGGGCCTGCGGGACTGACCTGCGCCGCCGACCTCGCCCGCCTCAAGTACGACGTGACCGTGTTTGAAGCGCTGCACGCAGCCGGGCGGGGTCCTGATCTACGGCATCCCGGAGTTCCGGCTGCCCAAGCGCGATCATCAAGCAGGAGGTCGATAACATTAGCCGCCTCGGCGTGAAGTTCTACTACAATGCGATCGTCGGCCGGCTCTTCACCATCGAGGAGCCTGATGGAGAAGCACGGCTTCCAGGCGGTCTTCATCGGGACCGGCGCCGGGCTGCCGCTGATGATGGACATCCCGGGACAAGAACCTCAGGGGCGTCTACAGCGCCAACGAGTTCCTGACCCGCATCAACCTGATGAAGGCGTACCTGTTCCCGGAAGCCCCGACGCCGCTGCTGCCGGCCACGCCGCGTCGTCGTGACCGGCGGCGGAAATGTCGCCATGGACTGCGCGCGCACGGCGTCTGCGCATGGGGGCCGGCGAGGTGACGATCGTTTACCGGCGCTCGCGCCAGGAGCTGCCGGCGCGGCACGAGGAGATCGAGCACGCGGAGCAGGAAGGGATCAAGTTCCACTTCCTCGCCACACCCGTCCGGCTTCTCGGCGACGGCGAGAACAACCTGAACGAGAGTGGAGTGCCTGGAAATGGCACTCGGGCACCCGATTCGTCCGGCCGGCCGCGCCCGGTGCCGAAACCGGGGTCAGAATTCCAGATCGAAGCCGACATCTTTGTGATCGCCATCGGGCAGAGCCCGAACCCGATGCTGGCTCAGACCACGCCGGAGCCTCGAAGACGGACAAGTGGGGCCGCATTTGCGTGGATCCCGTGACGCGGCAAACCAGTATCCCGGGCGTGTTCGCCGGGGGCGACATCATCGGCGGCGCCACTGTCATTTCCGCCATGGGTGACGGACGAGCCGCCGCCCGCGCGATCCATGAGTATACCTGCAACAGACGCTGCAACGACAACTAGGAGTCGTATGCACTGACAAACGGGATATAAACGCAGGAGTTGGAATCAGATCCGGAGCTCTGCGACGACGCGCACGACTCGCAGCGGTGCCCGGTTTGTTTCCTCGCAGCCGATTCTGCCCTCGAGCTCCTGAATTCCTCTCATAATAGGTGAAAATGAACAGAAAAATGGTCACGATCGACGGCAACGAGGCAGCCGCGTACGTTGCCTATCAGAACCAACGAAGTCATCGCAATCTATCCGATCACGCCCTCATCCAACATGGGTGAATGGTCCGATGCCTGGGCGGCCGAAGGAAGCAAGAACATCTGGGGCACCGTTCCCTCCGTCACCGAAATGCAGAGCGAAGGCGGCGCCGCCGGCGCGGTTCACGGAGCACTGCAGACCGGCGCGCTGACGACGACCTTCACGGCCTCCCAGGGCCTGCTCCTGATGATCCCGAACATGTTCAAGATCGCCGGCGAGCTGACCTCGACCGTGTTTCATGTCTCGGCCCGCACGGTTGCCACGCACGCGCTTTCGATCTTCGGCGACCACAGCGACGTGATGGCGACGCGTTCCACCGGCTTCGGCCTGCTGGTCTCCAACTCCGTCCAGGAGATCATGGACTTCGCCCTGATCGCCCAGGCGGCGACGCTGGAAGCGCGCGTCCCGTTCATCCACTTCTTCGACGGATTTCCGCAGCTCGCACGAAGTCATGAAGATCGAGCAGCTGACCGAAGACGACATGCGCGCCATGATCGACGACGAGCTGGTGCGCGCGCACCGGATGCGCCGCATGTCCCCCGACAAGCCCGTCCTGCGCGGCATCGGCGCAGAACCCGGACGTTTTCTTCCAGGCGCGGGAAACCTGTCAACCCGTACTACCTCGCGGCGCCCGCCATCGTGCAGAAGGCCATGGACCAGTTCGCCGCCATCGTCGGCCGGCAATATCACCTCGTTCGACTACGTCGGCGCGCCGGATGCGGAGCGCGTCATCGTCATGATGGGATCGGGCGCCGAGGCGGCGCAGGAAGCCGTGGAATACCTGACCGCGCGCGGCGAGAAGGTCGGGCTGCTCAAGGTCCGGCTCTACCGGCCGTTCTCGGTCGAAGCCCTTCGTGCAGGCGCTTCCGCGTCCGTCAACGCGCATCATCGCGGTGCTGGATCGCACCAAGGAACCGGGCGCCGCGGGCGAGCCGCTCTACCAGGATGTCGTCACCGCGGTTGCCGAAACCTTCTCCTCGGGCAACGTCTCGCCCTGCAATCGTTTCCCGAAGATCATCGGTGGACGCTACGGCCTGTCCTCGAAGGAATTCACGCCCGCCATGGTCAAGCGGCGTTTTCGACGAGCTGAAGAAAGCGCAGCCCAAGAATCACTTTACCGTCGGAATCGTCGACGACGTGACCCACACGCTCGCATCGACTACGATCCGGACTTCTCCACCGAGGGGGACGATGTCTTCCGCGGCCTGTTCTACGGCCTCGGCGCGGACGGCACCGTCGGCGCCAACAAGAACTCGATCAAGATCATCGGTGAGGACACCCCGAACTACGCCCAGGGCTACTTCGTCTACGACTCGCGCAAGGCCGGCGCCGTCACCGTCTCGCACCTGCGCTTCGGGCCCAAGCCGATCCACTCGACCTACCTCATCAACAAGGCCAACTTCATCGCCTGCCACCAGTTCGTCTTCCTGGAACGCTACGACATGCTCAAGGATGCGGTGCCGGGCGCGACGTTCCTGCTAACAGCCCCTTCGGAGCCGAAGAGGTCTGGGACAAGCTCCCGCGCAGCGTGCAGCAGCAGATCATCGACAAGAAGATCCGTTTTTACGTCATCGACGGCTACAAGGTGGCCAAGGAGACCGGGATGGGCGCCCGCGTCAACACGATCATGCAGACCTGCTTCTTCGCCATCTCCGGCGTGCTGCCGCGCGAAGAGGCGATCGACGTCATCAAGCAGTCGATCAAGAAGACCTACGGCTCCAAGGGCGAAGAGGTCGTCAAAAAGAACTTCAACGCGGTCGAGCAGACGCTGGCGAACCTGTTCGAGGTCAAGGTGCCCGAGACGGCCACCAGCACGCTGCGAGCGGCCGCCGGTGGTTGCCGTCCGAGGCCCCGGACTTCGTGCAGAAGGTCACGCTGGCGACCATCATCGCCAACCTCGGGGACACGCTGCCGGTCAGCGCCTTCCCCGTCGACGGCACATTCCCGACCGGGACGGCGCAGTGGGAGAAGCGCAACATCGCGCTCGAAATTCCCGCCTGGGATCCCGAGATCTGCATCCAGTGCGGCAAGTGCGCGATCGTCTGCCCGCACGCGGCCATCCGCATCAAGGCCTACGACGAGAAGCTGACGGCTCGATGCCCCGCCACCTTCAAGTGGATGAAGGCCAAGGGGAGCGAGTTTGAGCCCGGCATGGCCTACACGGTCCAGGTGGCGCCCGAAGATTGCACCGGCTGCGGCGTCTGCGTCGATGTCTGCCCGGCCAAGAACAAGAAGGAAACCCGGCTCAAGGCGATCAACATGGTGCCGCAGCTGCCGATCCGGCAGACGGAACGGGAGAACTACAAGTTCTTCCTCGACCTGCCGGAGTACGACCGCCGCCTGGTGCGTCTGAACAGCATCAAGGCGAACCAGCTCCTGCAGCCGCTGTTCGAGTACTCCGGCGCCTGCTCGGGCTGCGGCGAAACCCCCTACGTCAAGCTGATGACCCAGCTGTTCGGCGATCGCGCCATCGTCGCCAACGCGACCGGCTGCTCGTCGATCTACGGCGGCAACCTGCCGACCACGCCGTGGACCTACAACAAGGAAGGGCGCGGGCCCGGCCTGGAACAACTCGCTGTTCGAGGACAACGCCGAGTTCGGCATGGGCTACCGGCTGACCATCGACAAGCACACCGAGATGGCGCGCGAACTGGTGGCGAAGATGTCCGCGGAGATCGGCGACGAGCTGAGCTCACGGCCTTGCTCGAACGCCGACCAGTCCGACGAGGCCGGGATCTACGATCAGCGGGAGCGCGTCGCACAGCTCAAGGAGAAGCTCGCGTCGATCCAGTCGGCCGATGCGCTCAACCTGCTGAGCATCGCCGACTACCTGGTCAAGAAGAGCGTCTGGATCGTCGGCGGCGACGGCTGGGCCTACGACATCGGCTACGGCGGCCTCGATCACGTGCTGGCGTCCGGCCGCAACGTCAACGTCCTGGTGCTCGACACCGAGGTGTACTCCAACACCGGAGGCCAGGCGTCCAAGAGCACGCCGCGCGCCGCCGTCGCGAAGTTCGCCGCCGGCGGCAAGCAGGCGGGAAGAAGGACCTCGGCCTGCACGCCGATCAACTACGGGAACGTCTACGTCGCCACCGTGGCGATGGGCGCCAACGACGTGCAGACGGTCAAGGCGTTCCTCGAGGCCGAATCCTACGACGGCCCGTCGATCATCATCGCCTACAGCCACTGCATCGCGCACGGGATCAACATGACCGACGGGCATGCAGCACCAGAAGGCGGCGGTCAACAGCGGCCACTGGCCGCTGTACCGCTATCGATCCCGCGCCTCGCGGATCAGGGGAAGAACCCGCTGATCGCTCGATTCCAAGCCGCCCAGCATCCCGCTGAAGGACTATGCCTACATGGAAACGCGCTACAAGATGCTTGCCCTGAGCCAGCCCGAAGAAGCCAAACGTCTGCTGGAGCTGGCTCAGAAGGATGCGCGTCAGCGCTACTCCCTCTACCAGCAGCTGGCCAGCCTGAAGGTCGGGCCGGAGCCGGCCGCAGCCACGCCACCCGATCAGAAGGGGGGCGCCGGTTAGCAGAGTGTGTGTGGGCTCTACAAGTGGGCGGGGTCGGCTCGGCCCCGCCCGAATGAGCTGCAGCCGGGAGAGAGCAGGATCCGCCCGGTTGAGCCAAAATCCGTGGGCCGCGTCGGGCCGCCGCGGCCCACTCGGCCCGCTCTCATTTCCAGAACGACTTGGCGGCGAGACCCGCGATGTGGCGGCCGATAGCCAGTGAGGCAGTCGCTGCTGGCGACGGAGCGTTCAGGACGTGGATCGCGTTCGGCGCTTCCAGGATCAGGAAGTCGTCCACCATCGAGCCCTGGGGCGTGACCGCCTGCGCCCGCACTCCTGACCCTCCCGGTTCCAGGTCCGAATCCTGCAGGTCCGGCACGAGCTTCTGCAGGGCGCGCAGGAACGCGGCGCGGCTCAGCGACCGATAATACTCGTAAAACCCCATCTTCCAGTAGCGCCGCCCCATGGCCCAGAACCCGCGGTAGCCGAACATCTGCCCGAGGTCGGACATGCTGAAATCGCTCTTGCGATACCCCTCTCGCGCGAAGGCGAGAACCGCGTTTGGGCCCGCCTCGTATCCCCCCTGTATCCGTTTCGTGAAGTGGACTCCGAGGAAAGGGAACTCCGGATCCGGCACCGGGTAGATCAAGCCGCGCACCAGCCGGCGCTCGGCGCGCAGCGTGTAGTACTCTCCGCGGAACGGGATGATCATGACGTTCGGCTCGAGGCCCATGAGCCGCGCGACCCTGTCGGAGTGCAGGCCGGCACAGCTGATCAGGTTGCGGGCCGCCATGGACGGGCCTGCCGTCTCCAGCACGAGTTCGGCGCCGTCGCGCCGGATGGCGCTTACGCCGGCGCCCGTGAAGATGCGGGCGCCCCGCGACGCCAGAACCCGCGCCATGGCGTCGCAGACCTGTTTGAAGTCGACGATCGCGGTGTTGGGCGAGTAGAGGCCACGCACCGCCCGGGCGTGGGGCTCGATCTCCCGCACACGCTCGCCGCTGATCATCTCCAACCCCGCGATGCCGTTGGCGATGCCGCGTTCGTGCAGGGTCTGCAGGCGCGGCAGTTCGGCATCCGACGTCGCCACGATCACTTTGCCGCAGCGCTCGATCGGCACGCCCTGGGATTCGCAGAAGGCGGTGATGAGCTGAACGCCCCCGACGCACAACTTGGCCTTGTAGCTCCCCGGGCGGTAGTAAATGCCCACGTGTATCACGCCGCTGTTGTGCCCGGTCTGGTGCGTGCCCGGCTCCTTCTCCTTCTCGAGGAGGGCCACCGTGCGCTGCGGATACGCCTCCGTGAGGGCCAGCGCGGTGCCGAGCCCGACGATCCCAGCCCCGACAATCGCCACATCGAATTTTTCTGCCATGACCCTATACTATCCCGAAATGCGTCGGAAATTTCCGACAGGATTGCGGTCAATGGGCCTGAACGGACCTCGCCGCACAGGCCGCACATGACCGGCCGGAGGCCCGCCACGGCCGCCTGCCGCCGCCCTGGTTTGCTGGAAAGTCGGCGTGTCTGGCGGCGCCGTATTTTTCCTCTTCAAAAACCACCGCATTCTGCGGCATCCTCGTTCGGGAGGTGATCGATGCCGGAGGCACCCTCAGTACTCGACATGGTCGTGGTCGGCGCAGGGCCGGCCGGCCTCGCGGCGGCGATCGCCGCAATGCAGGCGGGCGCGAGCTGCCGCATCCTCGAGAAAGGGACCCTGGTCAATTCCATCTACCACTACCCGCGGAACATGGTCTTTTTCACGACCCCGGATCTGCTCGAGATCGGCGGCCTCCCATTTACCACCCCCTACGAGAAACCGACGCGGGTCGAGGCGCTGCGGTATTACCGACGGGTTGCCGAGCACTATTCCCTGCAGATCGACTTCAACGAGGAGGTCGAGACCATTGTGCCGGGGCCGAGGTTCAGCATCCTGACCCGCGGCGCGCGGGGAGCGCGGCGAACCCACCTCTCCCGGAATGTCATCCTGGCCACCGGCTATTACGACAACCCGAACCTGCTCGGGGTGCCGGGCGAAGATCTGCCCCACGTTTCGCACTACTACTCCGAGCCTCATGCGTTTTTCCGCAAACGCGTCGTGGTCGTAGGAGGGCGGAATTCGGCTGCGGAAGCCGCGTTGGACTTGTTCAGATCCGGCGTACAGGTGCTGCTCGTGCACCGCGGAAGCCGGCTTTCGGACTCGATCAAGTACTGGGTGCGGCCCGACATCGAAAACCGGATCAAGGAGCATTCGATCGAGGCGCGCTTTGAGACGCGCGTCGCCGAAATACGGCCGTGCAGCGTGGTGCTGGAGTGCGACGGCGGCACCGCCGAGGTCCCGGCCGACGCCGTCTTCCTGTTGACCGGGTACCATTGCGACACCGGCCTGCTGCAGCGCTCCGGCGTGACGGTGCGGCCGCGGACGCTTGTCCCGGAGCACGATTCGAAGACATTCGAAACCAATGTGCCGGGGCTATTCCTCGCCGGGAGCATCGTCGCGGGCCGCGAAACCAACCTCATCTTCATAGAAAACGGCCGCTTCCATGGCGAAGCGATTGTGCAAACGATCCGCAACCGGATGAAGCAGGCGTGAACCCGTACGCGGGCGTGCGCCGTGGGTGCTCCGGTGCCGCGCCTTGTGCGCTGAACCCGCCGTGACTCTGAACTGACACGAGGCAGACGCTGCGGTGGCGGGCGGGTATGGAATACGTGTACGCACATGCCGGGGAGGGCGTATGGAGGAGCTGGACCGACGCGCGTTTGTGGGGGCGCTGGGGGTGGGAGGGTTGGCGCTGGCCGCGCTTGCTGCAGAAGGACAGAACGGCCGCGGCAGGCCAAGCCGCGGCGCCCGATCGTGCGCCTTATCCCGGTGACGCGGGCAGCATCTACACCGATATCAAGACCCTCGCCGACCAGTGCCGCTACCCGCTCTCCTGGCTGGAAAGGGACTACGCCGGCGTCGAAGCGTACCGGGCAGCCGTCCGCGAGAAGGTGCTCGAGCTTTTCCACTACACTCCCGCCGCCGTCGCGCCCGCGCCGCAGGTGGTGGGCCGTTGGGAGACTCCGGATTACATCCAGGAGAAGGTCCTGTTCTCCACAACGCCGTGGTTCCGAGTCCCGGCGTACGTCCTGATCCCGAAAAGCGGGGCGCGCCCTCGCCCGGCGATTGTCGACCTGCACTCGCACGGAGGCATGTTTGTGTACGGCAAGGAAAAGGTGATGCCGGTCCCCGAAGGCGACCCGGCCCCGATTGTCAATTACCGGGTCGAGAACTACGAAGGCCGATCGACCTCGCAGGCGCTCTGCAGACGCGGGTACGTGGTCATCTCCATTGACTGCTTCTACTTCGGCGAGCGGAGGACGCTGTTCGATGAGGACCTCAAGTATGGGTGGGACAGGACCAGGTACTCCCCCGAGGACGTGGCTTACTCGAACCGGAAGTCGGGCGCAGGCGAGGCGATCCTGGCCCGCAGCCTGTTCTGGGCTGGCACGACCTGGCAGGGGGTCGCGCACTGGGACGACATCCGGACCGTCGACTACCTCGCCGGGCGCCCCGAGGTCGACCCCGGCAGGATCGGGTGTGTCGGGATATCGATGGGCGGGGACCGCACCGACTACCTCGCAGCCCTCGACGATCGCATCCGTTGCGCTGTGTCCGTCGGCTGGATGTCGACCCTGCGCCCGATGATCAAGGCCCACGTCAACACCCACAGCTTCATGCACTTCCTGCCCGGGCTCGCACGTTTCCTGGACCTGCCGGACGTGATCGGGGCCATGGCGCCCAAGCCGCTCATGGTGCAGCAGTGTGAACGGGACGCGCTCTACCCGGCGGAAGGGATGAAAGAGTCGGTGAAGAAAATCGAGGCCATCTATAAGAGAGCCGGAGCCGAGGCCAGTTTTGCAGGGCGGTTTTATGACCAGCCCCACCTGTTCAGCGTCAAGATGCAGGAGGATGCGTTCGACTGGCTGGACCGCTGGCTGAAGCCGTGAGGAGAGTGGGCCGCGTCGGCGCGCCGCGGCCCGTGGATTTTGCTCAACCGGGAGCGGATCCTGATATCTCCCGGTTGTAGCTCATTGGGGCGGGGGCGAGCCGACCCCGCCCACTGCGCCAACCGGGCTACGGCACGATCTGGGCGGGAACGGCAGACAGCACCGAAAGGTTGTTGGCCCCAAACAGCGCGAAGCCGACGAGATTCGATAGGCTCGAGCTGACCGTGATGTACCCGGAGCCGATGTTTCTCCCCTTCAGTTCCGGGAAGTACTCGGTCAGGAGCTGCGACACGCGGCCCAGCGCCGGGATCGTGATCCCCCTGGCGGCGATGAGCTTGCCCTCGCTGTCGAAAACGCGAAGCGACGCCGCGGCCGCGGTCTGGTTGGGGTTGAAAACCGCAACCCCCGTGTAGAACGTGTCGTTGGACGCGACCTGGCCGAAGACCATCTCGCTCTGCGCGGTCGACACGAGCGGCAGGGCCGCTGCGAACGGGGTGCTGCCGGGGTTCCCGAACAGCACGTCGCCCGCCAACTTCACCCCATCGCTCGTGATGACGACGTACCCCTGCCGGAGCACGCTGCCGGCATCCAGGAAGAAGTTCGGGTCGTCGACCGAGATCTTGCCGCCCGCGGCGATGGGCTGCGTGCGCGTCGAACCGATCTGGACGCCGTCGTCCCCGACGAACTTGAAGCTGACGCTCCCCGCCCTCGGGCTCAGATTGACCACCGAAAGCGCCGCCTGCCACTCCGTCCCGCCGGTCACAAACTGCGGCGAATAGAGGATCCTGGCGCCGGAGGCTACGTCCTGGCCGTTCAGCGCCACGACATCTTTGGCCGTCCTGCCCAGGTACTCGAGCGCCACCACGCCGTCGGAAGCCGTGGCCCGGACGTAGTCCGCGCTGCTGAGGGCCGCACCTTCGAAAAGGCTGGCGACCGCTTCCGCCAGGACGCCGTTGCTGTTGATGGTCCGGGTCGCGGCGGCCTTTGGGGCGCCGTTGGGCTGCACGAGTTCAAAGTCAACCGTTACGGCATCGTCGCCCGGGTTGGCCACGCTGAGCTGGTGTAGCCCGTCGTGCTCGACCTCGGGCAGAACGAAGGAAGTGGTGAGCTTCGACGAGACGTCGGTTCCGTCAAGCCTCGTCAGGCCGCCGTTGAACCCGAGGAAGAAACCGACGACCTGCGACACGTTACCTTCCACTTTTACCCAGCCGACCTGGTCCGTCTGACGGAATGCGTGACCGAAGATCTGGCTGTCGATCAGGGGACGCTGCTCGCCGGCCTTGAGGACCAGGGTCGCCGGGTTCGTGATCCCTGCGCCCGCGATCCTGTCGCCGTCGCGGTCGAACGCGGTCAGCTTCAGGGTCGCGATTCTTCCGCTGATGTTCGCCATGGCAATCCCGGTGAACTCGCTCCCTTCCGCTTTCTGGGCATCGCTGGCGACCAGCCGCGGGAAGTACAGGCTCAACGCCGGTGGGACCACGGAGAAAGCCAGGGTCTTGGACGCACCGCCGGCCGCCAAGGGGTTGGCCACCGCCACCGTCACGGTTCCAACCTTGGTGATGTCGGACGCCGGGATGGTGGCCGTCAGAGTTGTGCTGTCGACCAGGGTCGTAGCGCGGGCGGCGCCGTTCCAGAGAATCGAGGACCCGGAAACGAAACCCGTGCCGTGCACGGTGAGGGTGAAGTCCGGCCCGTTAACCACGGCCGTGGACGGTTCCAGCTGGTTGACCGTCAACTCGTACTGTTCCAGGAACCGCGGCCGCGCGAGATCCGCCGGGGCTGCGCATCCGCCGGCCGGGCCAACCGCGGGCGCCAGCGTGACGGAGGTGGAGAACCCTTCGAAGCTGCACCGGCCTCCGCCGAAGACAAATCCAGGGCTGATGGAGAACGATTCCACCGCGATGTCGCTCGTGCCGACCTGGTCAACCGTCTCGTAACTGTAGGTGGCGGTCGAGACGCCGTCTTCGAAAGAGCTCCCGACCCGGTACAGCGCCGCGCCTGTCGCGTCGACGCTGGACTTCGAAGGCCAGGTGACATCGGATATGCCTTCCGGAATTCGAGCCAGCCGGATCGACACCTGGCTGGAATTCGTTGGCGCGCCCAGGGAGGCGCCATTGCTGTCGACGCGATCGTTCGCATTCACGCCATCGTTGGAGGCGTCGCGATCGACAAAGGCCCGGGCGAACGCTTCGCTGATGCGCACCTCGTAGCCCGTGCCCGTGGAGACCACATCGACGCTGATCCCCTTCAGCGACTTCGCCACTCGGACGCGGTCGGGGCTGAAGCTGTTCGCGGCGGGGTCGTTCACACTCTGCAGATCGGCATACAGGTCGGTGCCCGGCATGATGCCGCCGCTCGCGTCGATGCGCCCGCGGATGCCCTCGATGCGGATGAAGTCCCCATCCGACAGGGAAATTCCGGGGGCCAGGTTAACGGTCAAGTGTCCCGAGCAGCGCCCGCCGATGTCGATATTCCGGACGTCGACGAGGGCAGGGTTCGCGCCCACGAATCCGGGACTCGCGACCAGCTTGATCCCGGACTCGTTCGTGTTGTCGAGCTGCAGCGCAGGATTCGAGAAGAGGATGCCGATCTGGGATGCGCCGCCGGCCGAAGTCCCGGTGACGTTCCCGGGTCCACGCACGACAAGGTTGACGGACCCCAGTACCTCGGACCGGCCCGTATTGATGACCTCGGTCGGGGAGCCGATCACGTCAAACCGGACGGCGCCGAAAGACGGGCTGCCCCGCCCGATGACTAGCGTCGCCACTGCTGCAACCAGAAGGCAGGTCTTGCGTATCGCCCTGTTCATGTGAGTCTCCGTTCGGCTACGGGCTCCGCGGTGGCAAAGATCCAGCGGATGTTCAGGCAGGTGGAGCCCCATCGTGGCGGCTGTCGGGACGATCCGCGGTGCGATGCAAGAGTAGACGTACGGCGACTGGTTCCCGGATCGGGGGCTCAGTGCTCTTTCAGCATCCCAACAGCCTCGGAGCGGCATTATATAACGAAAGTCAAGCGATCCGCGGAAGTGGGTCGCGGCGGCCCGACGCGGCCCGAGGATCTTGCCCAGCCGGTGGACTTCCTGATTTGTTCCCTGCTGTAGCTCATCGGGGGCGGGGTCGGGCCGCCCCCGCCCTCTGCCCACTGCCGTACTCCAAAGGGCGGCACGTTTGCCGTATAATGCGGCCCATGCGAAGACACTCGATCAGGACGCTCGTGTTGCTGGCGGCCGTCGGCATGCTTGCCGCGCAATCCCCCCGGCAGATCTACCGCGTCGGCCCGGACATGAAGCTTCCGTTCAGCCCGGCGGTGCGGGCGGGGGATTTCATCTATATCGCCGGCGCGCTGGCGACGGACGCGTCGGGCAACGTCATCAAGGGCGATATCCAGGCGCAGACGAAACGGCTGCTCGACTCGATGGGCCAACTGGTTAAAACGGCGGGCTCGTCGCTCGCCCAGGTGGCGTCGGTCAACGTGTACCTGAAGCACGCCTCCGATTTCCAGGCCATGAACGACGTCTACCGGCGCTATTGGCCGAA
The DNA here is from genome assembly GCA_963773605.1 of uncultured Acidobacteriota bacterium. Classification (GTDB taxonomy): domain Bacteria; phylum Acidobacteriota; class UBA6911; order UBA6911; family UBA6911; genus CAVZBT01. The sequence continues at coordinate 44,100 of CAVZBT010000005.1, read as the reverse complement.
AGACCCGCCGGCCCGCACGACGGTCCAGGCCAACCTGGTCCGCCCGGACGCGCTGATTGAAATCTCGATGGTCGCCATTCCTGCCCGTGGCGAGCGCAAGGTGATCCTGCCCGCGGGTTGGGCGCCCTCGGCCAGCGCGTTCAGCTACGGCGTGCTTTCCGGGGACACGCTGTTCCTGTCCGGCCTGGTCGCACGCAACGGCAGGGACAACGCCGTCGTGGCGGGTGATATACAGGTGCAGACTCGGGCGGTCCTGGACAACGCAGGCGAAATCCTCCGTGCCGCCGGGATGGAACACGCCGACGTCGTGGCCTCGCGCGTGTTTTTGGCCGACGTCGCGGATTTTCAGAATATGAACGCCGCCTATCGCCCCTACTTCCCGCAGAAACCGCCTGCGCGTGCGACGGTACGTTCTCCCCTGATGGATCCGCAGTTCCTCGTCGAAATCACTTTGACGGCTGTGCGCGGCCCCCACGAAGTGTTGGTCACGCCCGGGCCGGACGGCGCACCCGGGCAAGCCAATCCCAATTTCAGCTCGGCAGTCCGCGCCGGCAACCGGCTGTACGTCGCCGGGATGATGGGCAACACCGAAACGAACCGGAACGACACAAAGGCCCAGACCGGGGAGACGCTGGCACGGGTCGGCCGCACCCTGAAAGCGGCGGGCTTCGACTGGAGGCACGTCGCGGACGGCATTGTCTACATCACGGACGTAAACAACTTCGCCGCGATGAACGAGTCGTACCGCGAGGTGTTTGCCGCCGATTTCCCCGCCCGGGCGACCGTTGAAGCCGGTCTCGTCAGCCCCGACGGTCTGGTCGAAATCATGTTTACGGTGGTCCGATAAGAAAAAGAGCCGCGGGAGAACACGGGAAAGCACATCCGATGCCGTGCTTTCGGCGTCCTCCGTGGCTCGCATTCCCTGAGGAGAGGCCGTGAGGGTCCTAATTACCGGCGGAGCCGGGTTCATCGGCTCCTATCTTGCCGAGCAGTACCTCGGACGCGGTGACGAGGTCTATGTCATCGACGACCTTTCCACCGGCAGCCTCGACAACCTCAGGCAGAGCTCGGCCAATCGCCGGTTCCACTTCGTCAACGACTCGATCCTCAACCGCGACGCCATGCTCGAATTGACAGGCATCTGCGACATCGTGGTTCACCTCGCGGCGGCGGTGGGGGTCAAACTCATCATCGACGAGCCGCTGAAGTCGATTCACACCAACATCGTGGGGACCGAGGTCGTTCTCGAGCTCGCGAACAAGTTCCGCAAGAAGACGTTCATCGCCTCCACCTCCGAGGTGTACGGCAGGAACTCCAGCGTCCCGCTGCGGGAGGACGACGCGCGCATCTACGGGTCGACCTCGATCGCGCGCTGGAGCTATGCCGCGACGAAGGCGATGGACGAGTTCCTCGCGCTGGCGTATTACCGCACCAAGCAGCTGCCCGTGGTCGTGGCGCGGTTCTTCAACACCGTGGGCCCGAGGCAGACCGGGCGGTACGGGATGGTTATCCCGAGGTTCGTGGGACAGGCGTTGCGCAACGAACCTATCACCGTTTTCGGCGACGGGTCCCAGACCCGGAGCTTCACGTCGGTCGAGGACGTCGTGCGTGGGGTGATCGGCCTCATAGACGAGTCCCGCGCCGTCGGCGAGATCTTCAATATAGGCGGCGACGAGGAGATTTCGATCAACGACGTCGCCGAACGTGTCAGGCGCCGCGCCGGCAGCTCATCGCCGATTGTGCACGTTCCTTACGAACAGGCGTACCAGGAAGGGTTTGAAGACATGGAACGCCGCGTGCCCGACATCACCAAGATCAGAGAATTGATCGGGTACGAGAACAGGGTCAACCTCGATTCCATCCTCGACGGCGTCATCGAATACGAGAGAACCCGCTGAGCCGCAGAGACCAGAACAGACCACGCAAAACGGTACACCCTGGCTGCCTTTGGGTCATGCTGTGGTGCCTGATCGGGTTCCCCAGGGACTCCGGCGCGCCCGCGCAAGAGGGATTCGCCCGGCGCTGGAGCGCGTATCTGTCCGGTGAGATTCCCGACGCGGAGGGGCAGGGTGCGTTGTTCGAGGCGGCCCGGGCTGCGCGCGGTATCCTTCCCTTCCTGAAGAGCTACGGCGCATTCAACTGGCCTGGGCGCATCTCGGGCGGGTCACTGGAGGCTTATCTTGACGCGCCGCCCCGAGAGGGGTTTGCCTCCCTGGACGAGTACGTGTCCTGGCGGCTGAACGGGCAGCTGCCCCTCGGCACGCTGCCCGACGACGCCGTCCGCACCCTGCTGCGTTTGGCCGGCGCGGCCGAGGGCGGCCGCGCCGCGGCCGGGGAATGCCCGAAGTGCCGCACGGATCTGGGTGCGCTGGCGCTGCTGGCCCGTTACCACGCGCACCGGGTTGCGGGGGCCGCCGCGCTGGCGCTTTTCGACGCGACCGGGGACGTGTCGGCGTTGCGGACCGCCGTGTGGGCGACCGCCGCCGCGTCGGTCGTCTGGGACCGCCTGGTCCTGACCATCGATCCTCCGGGCATCCTGTTCGGTCCCGCCGAGTCGGACGCCTGCAGGCGGGATGCGCCGGTCGTACGCCGCGATGCTTTGCGGCTCGCGCAATCGGAAAGGGCCCTCGAGCGTTACGGACTGTTCGACCTCGGACTGGAGTTCGGGCCTCCTGCGGCCGCAGCTGGGGGGCGGCGCTTCAAGGTGCTGCACCCTGCGGCCGCCTACTCGCCCGATCGAGGGTTCGGCTGGCGCGGCGCGGCGCCAGTGCGCGCGTCGGCTCCCGCCCCGTACGCCGCGCTCTTCCCGACCTATCTGCGCGGCGCCGGCAAAGCCACGCTTGCGGCCGATCTGGCGGACGGCGACTACCGGGTGACCTGCATCGTTACAAACCAACCCGAGCTGGCCGGCGGATGGTTCGAAGTCCGCGCCGGAAACCAGTCGATTCGATATGCCGCTGCCGAAACCGGGGAGAAGTCGCTGCACGCCCGGGTCTCGGGCGGGCGTCTGGAGATCGAGTTTGTCCCCGGATCGGGCGGCGACTGGCTGGTGTCGGGCCTGGTCATCACGCGGCGCGCGCCCCACATCGGATGGGTGCCGTTGCGCTCCGCACCGCCCGGCGCGCCCCTGTTCGTCGCCCCGACGATCACGGCGCCCGACGGCATCGCGCGGGCGGACTTCTATTGCGAAGCCGGGGCGGGCCAGCCTCTCGCGGTGCCGCTGCGGTCCGACGGGCTCCAGTTCACGGCCCGCGTCGAGTGGCCCGCGTCGTGGGCATCGCTCCAACCCCGCTGCCGGATAGTCGCACACGACACCCGCGGGAGCAGCAGCTCCACTCCATAAGGAGCGGTCAGCTGCAACCGGTCGCATGAAGTCGAGTGGGCAGGGTCGGCCGCCCGACCCAGATGGGCAGCAACCGGGGCACACGGGAAACCCACGGGATGAGCAAGATTCCGTACGGCGGCGAGCCGACGCGGCCCGCTTGCCCCCACTGCCGAATGCATTGATCTTGGCGGAGAGGCAAACTAAAATCGTAATGATGTCGGACGACAATCTTCCACGATGTGAGTTTCAGATCGACAAATTGCAGCTGCGTCTGGATGTCACCCTCCCCGCGCAGATCTCGGCCATCACCCCGGTCGTCGACCGCACGCTGGAATCGGTGCGCGAAATGGGCTGCGCCCGGGAAGACGAGATCAGCGTGGAGACCGCTCTCCGGGAGGCGCTCGCCAACGCCATCGTTCACGGTTGCAGTCACGACCCGAACAAGTCCGTCCAGGTCAGCGTCATGTGCGAGGAGGCCCGAGGCATCCTCGTCATCGTCCGGGACCCCGGCCGCGGTTTCTCGCCGGAATCGCTGCCCAGCCCCGTGATCGGCCAAAACCTCTACTCGTCCCACGGGCGCGGCATATATATGATTACGCGCTTCATGGACGAGGTACGCTTCGAGCGGGGCGGCACCGAGATTTACATGCGGAAGCGCCGCGGTGCCGACCTTCCGCCTACAACTGACTCTGAAACCTAACCGGAGGCTGAGCGTGAGCCACACATCCATGAAGTCTGCGTATGTTGCGGCGGCCATCCTGTGCCTGTCGCTGCCCGGCGGGCTGGCGGCGGCGGAGCCCCAGGCTTCCGGCGGCGCTGCGTCCCCTGCCCGCGAGCCCGGCCTTTACATGAACCTGTACACGAGCCTGGGCAACGTTCATTGCAGGTTGTTCGAGAACGAGGCGCCCCTTACGGTGCGCACGATCGTAGGCCTGGCGACCGGCAGGAAGCCCTACGTGGACCCCTCGACGAAGAAGACGGTGAGCGGCAAACGGTTTTATGATGGCCTGACCTTTCACCGCGTGATTCCCAAGTTCATGATCCAGGGGGGCGACCCGCTCGGCACGGGCGAGGGTAGCCCGGAAGGACCGGGATTCCCCTTCAAGGACGAATTCGTATCGTCGCTCAAATTCGATGTGCCCGGCCGGCTGGCGATGGCGAACGCGGGCCCTGCGACCAACGGCAGCCAGTTCTTCATCACGGAGGTTCCGACGCCGTACCTCAACAACAAGCACACGATCTTTGGCCAGTGCCAGGACCTCGACGTCGTGAAGTCCATTGCGAACGTCCCTGCGGAAGCCGATAAGCCGGTCAAACCCGTGATCATCAAGCAGGTCACTTTTGAACGCATCGGCCCGGCGCCTGCCGATCCTCCTGAAGGAAGGGGCGCCAAACCATGATTCTTGAAAGAACGAGGGAAATCCTGTGAAGGTCCGTTTCCTTTTGGCGGCCCTGCTGCTGTCGGCGATGGCTGTGCCGGGATACACCCAGAGCGCCCTCATCGTCGTGCGGCATGCGGAAAGGGCCGACCAGTCGCAGGACACCAGGCTCTCCGGAAAAGGGGAAGAACGGGCCAGGGCGCTGGCCCGCACGCTTGTCGACGCGGGCGTCTCGGCCATCTATGTCACCCAGTTCCAGCGCACCGCCCAGACAGCCCAGCCCCTGGCCGAACGCCTGAACGTGAAACCCGCCGTAGTCCAGGCCCAGGACATTGCCGACCTGGCGCTCAAGATCAGGACCGACAACGCCGACAAGGTTGTCCTGGTGGTCGGTCATTCCGACACCATCCCGAACATCATCAAGGCGTTCGGCTGTCTCGAGCCCATCACGATCGAGCACGACGAGTACGACGGCCTGTTCATCCTCGTCCCGCGCAAGGAAGAAAAACCGACCTTGCTGCGGCTCCGGTACTGAGGCCTGGAGAAGCTCCGCTGCGCTGCTGGAGTGCGCCGCCCCTTAACGGCGTCGAGCGGCCGCACCCCAGGGTCTGCAACCACCAGGGCCGTGAGATCGGGTAAGACGTCGTATCACAGGAGGCAATCGTCATGAACCATCTCGATCGAAGAAGGTTTCTGCGCCTTTCGGCCGCCGCCGGCGCGTTGCTCGCCTCTACCGGGCAAACCCGGCCGGCCGGCAAACCGATGCGGCTGGGGCTGTTCGTCGGGATCGGGAAGGATCCCGACGCGGCCCTCGCCAGGGTGCGGGACCTCGGGTTTCCGACCTGCCAGATTCAGACCGAGGATTTTTCGCCGATGATCCAGAAGGGGCTTAAGGATGCGATCGGACGGACCGGAATCGAAGTGACCGCCCTCGATTCGCTCGGCCCGGGCCCGCACGTCTGGGATTTCTACCAGGGTCCCGCCACGATCGGTCTGGTGCCGGTCAAATTCCGCCGCCAGCGGATCGATCACTTCAAGCGGGCGTCGGATTTCGCCAAGCAGTTCGGCATCCCCGCCTTCCATACCCACAACGGGTTCATCCCGGAAAACCCAAACGATCCCGTGTACAAGGAGACGGTGGACGCAATCCGCGAAGTGGCCGCACATTGCAGGGGAAACGGACAGATGGTGCTCTACGAGACGGGGCAGGAGTCGCCCACGACCATGCTCCGGTGCATCCAGGATGTCGGGGTCGACAACCAGTTCGTCAACCTCGACACGGCTAACCTCATCCTTTATGGCACCGGCAATCCCGTCGATGCACTCGATGTCGTCGGCACGCTGGTGCGCGGGGTGCATGCCAAGGATGGCCTCTTCCCGACCGACCCCAGAAAACTCGGGGAGGAAGTGCCGATCGGGAAGGGGAAGGTCGATTTCCCGAAGGTGATTCAGCGCCTGAAGGCGTTGAATTACACCGGGGCCATCACGATCGAACGCGAGATCTCCGGCCCGCGACAGATCGAGGATATCAAGCAGTCCAAGGCGTATCTCGAGAAGCTGATCGGTTGAATTCGCGCCATGTCAGTTCAGGCGGGCCGCGTGGGATCGCCGCGGCCCGTGGATCATGCTCAACCCGTGGATTTCCCCCGGGTTACCCTGAGGGCGGGGGGCGCGCCGAGCGGGCCCGCTTACCTGGACAGGTCGCGGACGAAGATGTCTTTGAACCGCATCTTTCCCTGACCCCCGGAATGGAGCTGGAGGCCGATGACCCCTTCGGTCGATTTCGGCGAGGGGTTGGTATAGTCGAGCACCTGGATGCTGTTAAGCCACACGATCGTGCGGTTCGCCACGACCCGGATCAGCATGTCGTTCCAGTCGTAGGGACGGATCACCGTCTCGAATTCGGGGGCGGGCCACGCCATCCACCCGCGGTTGTCGCCATACACGCCGCCGCTGTGGTGGTTGAGCACTCGATCGATCTCCACCTGGTAGCCCTCGGAAACGTCGACGGTGTTCGGCTTGAAGCGCGTGCGCAGGTATACGCCGCTGTTGCCGTCAGCCTCGCATTTGAACCGGATGCTGAATTCGAAATCCCTGTAGTCTTTTTCCGTGCACAGGTACCCGTACTTCTCCGTAATCCCCTCGCCGTAGATCGTCCCGTCCTGGACGACCCATTTCTCGTTGCCGACCTGGACCCAGCCGGCCAGATCCTTCCCGTTGAACAGCGACACCCACTGGGCGGGTGCGGGCGCAGGCTTGGTGGCGGGGGACTGCTGTGCCCGGACCGGCATGATGGCGAGGACAAGCACAACTGCAAGCATGGATCTCTTCATTGCCGTTTGCTCCTTTTCGGTTAGGTGCCCTGAATCCTATCACAATGCGGTCACGCGGTTTTGGGCGCTTTGCCGTTGCGGCTGCCGGCACCGGCTGCTACCATCCACAGCATCGGGTGCGAACTAACACGACGCTGTTACCCCAGATCGGCTCTTGAGATGTTCACTATAGGATCGTTCACCCTGACTGAGGAAGAAGTCTCGAAGCGCAAGCGCTACCTCGAAATCACCGAGGAGGACGAACAACGTCTGCGGGAGGCGCATCCTTACCTCAAGAGTTGCGCGGGTGAGATCTCAGATCGCTTCTACGACTACCTGTTCTCCCACGAGCACACGCGCCACATGATTTCCGCCCCGGGAATGATCGAACGCCTGAAGGCACTGCAGTCGAAATACTTCGCCGAATTGACCTCGGGACAGTACGACATCGGGTATTTCGAAAACCGGCTGCGCGTCGGCCAGACGCACGAGCACATCGGGCTTGCGCCGGAGTGGTACCTGGGCGCGTACAACAAGTACCTGCAGATTACCTCGGATGTCCTCTCACGCGCCTTTGCCGACGCGCCCGGGCGGTATGTTCGGACGATGCTCTCGCTGACCAAAATCATCTACCTGGACATGGGTCTGGCCCTGGACGCATACATGATGGAGGCCCAAAAACAGCTCGAGCAGAAAAACAAGGCGCTGGACCGCCAGAACAGCGAGCTTCGCAAGCTGGAGGCGGCCAAGCAACAGCTGAGCGACATGATCGTCCACGACCTGCAGAACCCTCTTGCCGGCATCATCGCTTTTCTGGAGCTCATGCGCGGCCAACCCGAGCGCCTGGAGGAGGCGGAACGCGACGCACTGGAGGAGGCGCTGCGGCGCTGTCACGACCTGGTCGAGATGATCCTCAACGTCCTGCAGGTCAGCCGGGCCGAAAGCGGGCAGCTGCATACCGAAAAGAGCACGATCAATGTTGCGGAAATCGCGCGGGAAGGCGCCGCTGCGTTCCAGCTGGTAGCGGCGCTCGACGACCGAAACCTCAGGGTCGAGGCCCCCGCATCGCTGACCGCGCAAACGGACGAAATGCTGCTCCGGAGGATTCTGTACAACCTGGTCCGCAACGCGCTTCGCCACACGCCCAAGGGCACCCAGGTTTTGATACGTGTGGATCGGACAGACTCCGGCACCGCGCGCCTGAGTGTGATCGATGACGGCCCCGGTGTTCCGCTGTCGGCTCAGTCGCTGTTATTCGACCCCCTCGGTGCCTCGGCGCTCCGCAACGCCGGTGTGCGGGTCGACAGCGGCCTGGGCCTGGCTTTTTGCAGGACGGCGGCCGAGGCGCTCGGCGCCGACCTCCGGGTACAGAGCGACGGGCGCCACGGCACGACGTTTACACTCGAGTTGAGGTAGCGGGACAGGCCGCAGGGCCGCTGCGGCGGCCCTGCGGCACCGGCTTCCGTCAAACGTATTCCTCCGGGCTCCGGTCGAATTCGGTTTTGCAGTCGGCGGAGCAGAAATAGTAGGTCGCGCCATCAAAGGTAGTCGTGCCGGCCGATTCGCCTTCCTTCACTTCCATCCCACACACAGGATCCACGTGAGTCGTTTCCGTCTTGTTTTTGGTTGCCATTGGAAAACCCCTCCTTACTCCGCCGAATGCAATCGAGTTACCCGCCCGGGCCGATGCGACCGCCCGGACCTTTCCCCTCGCCCGTCGTGATAGACGACCGTACGCGGCCGCATGTGGACGGTTCTCAACAGGCTGAAACTAGGGTTTTTTGAGTTGCTGCAGGAGGTCCCGGACCCCCGGCGAGGGCGCCGGACTCGACGCCGCCGGGCTCGAAGAGAGCTGGGCGATCTGCTGTTGGAGCTTCACCCGGTCGGGATAGTCCGGATTCGTGGCGAGGAGTTTTTCCCACGCCAGCCGAGCCTGGGCCGTGTTGTTCTTGCCGTGCAGGTAGACGACCCCAAGATTGTACAACGTCTGGGCATGGGTCGGATTCGATTGGAGCGACCGATTGAATTCCGCGATAGCCGAGTCGGCATCGCCCAGGCTCCAATAACTCGTACCACGATCCGTCCGGACGTTTACGTCATTCGGCTCGATCTCCAGGGCGCGGCCATACCAATCTACGGCTTCGCGGAACTTGCCGTGATCGTAGTAAAGATTGCCCAGGCGCACCAGCGAGTTCAGGTCCTTCGGGTTCCGGGCGAGGGAGAGCTTCAGGCTCGCCTCGTTGTCCAGGAAATCCGAAGGGTTGGCGACGGTTCCCTGCGGGGGATTGGGCATCGGCGCCGTGGCCGAAGCCACAGGGGCCGGCGGGACCGTCTGGCGCCCGAAATAGTACCCGATGCCCAAGCCGACCGCCAGACAGACGACGCCCGCAAAAAGCACATTCAGCCCGGAGTCACTCTTCACCTGGTTACGCTGCTGGTTACGCTGTTTTGCCATACCTCAATTGTACAATACGACACCTGTCACCGCCGAGCCGCCGCCACAAACATCGGCAGCGCTTATGGAAGCGCGGCGCCTCGGCGCCGCTTTTCACGGTTGTGGTGGGCGCTGCCCCGGGAAGCGGCATCGAGCCGCCCACTCCGAAGCCGCTGTAGTATATGATTAGCCTGATGCTGATCGATGCGCACACACATTTGGACCATCCCCGCTTCGACCACAACCGGGCGGAGCTGATCGACCGGGCGCGCGCGGCGGGTGTGGGCCTCATCCTGACCGTGGCGCGCGCAACCCCGGTCGACGATTCGGTTTCGAGGACCCTGGAACTGCTGGCACGACACCCGGAACTGCGCGCCGCCATTGGCGTGCACCCGCACGACGCCGCCTCCGCGACCGAACCGCTGCTCGAGCGGATCGGCGCGATGATGCTCCATCCGGGAGTGCTCCTGTGGGGCGAGATCGGGCTCGACTACAGCGATCCCGCTTTGCCCCGGCAAGTCCAGCGAGACCTTTTCCGGCAGCAGCTGCGGATGGCGCACGAGGCCCGCGTTCCCGTCATCCTTCATTGCCGCGAGGCCTGGCCCGACCTGCTCTCGATTCTCGAACAGCAGCCGAAATCCCGCGGCTACGTGCACAATTTCACCGGCACCGCAAACCAGGCGCGCGAGTGCCTCGACCTCGGCCTCCTGCTGTCGTTTTCTCCGCTCCTGACCTCCCCCGACGCTTCGGCCCAAATGCGCGAAGTGGCGCAGGAGCTGCGCCTGGACGAGGTCCTGGTCGAAAGCGGCACGCGCGACGAGCCCTCGGCGGTGGCGTCGGTAGCGCTCGTGCTCGCCGGCGCCATGGAGGTGACGTTCGAGGATATCGTGCGCAACACCGCCCACAACTTCCGGCGCCTCACGGGAGAGCCGGCGTGGGCCGAAGGGGACGTCCTTGTCTACCCCATCCGTGACAGCTTGTACATCAATTTGACCAACCGGTGCACGGCGCACTGCGTCTTCTGCCGCCGGGAAACGTCCCCGATCGCCAGCGGCTACAACCTGCGGCTCGAGCGCGAACACGATGTCGAAGAATACCTGGAGGCTATCGGTGAACCCGCCAGATATGCGGAGATCGTTTTCTGCGGCTTCGGCGAGCCCACACTGCGCCTCGACGCCCTGCTCGAAATCTCACACGCTTTGAAGCAGAAGGGTTCCCGAATCCGACTGAACACCAACGGCCATGGGAATCTCATCCACGGGAGGAACATCGCTCCCGAACTGGCCTCCTGCGTGGATGAAGTTTCCATCAGCATCGACGCACCCGACCCCGAGGGTTACCGCAAGCTGGTGAGGCCCGATTTCGGGGACGGCACGTTTGAGGCGGTGATCGAGTTCGCGAAGTCGTGTGTCGGGGTGGTTCCCCGCGTGGCGCTGACGGTCGTGGACATCCCCACCGTGAATCTGGAAGAGTGCCGGAAGCTGGCTCGCAGCCTCAACGTCGAACTGCGCGAACGCGAATACCAGCCCATGGTCGGTTCGACCGATTTTCGCTAAGGAGGAGCCGGGCCGAGAAACGTACGTCTTCTGGCTTCCGTCTTCCGGCTTCCGTCTTCTATAAGTCAATGTCGCGCTGCGGCCTGGTGACGGGTTCGTCCTTGCTTTTCTTGAGCGCCTCCTCGAATTTCCGCTCGAGCAGCTGCGCCTTGCTCATTTCGTCTTCTGTGCTCTGCTTGAAAAGCGCTTCACGGCGGAGTTTCTGCTGGCGGAGGACGTCTCCGGCATGGTCGAGATCGGGAGCATCGTGGTGCTTCTGCGGGGGCGTCTCATGCGCGACCACCTTGCGGAGTTGCGGGTCGATGGTGAGGCTGGCGCCGCAGCAGGGACAAGGGACGGTAATATTGATTGTGGGGTTGGGACTCATGCGAAAATGCTAACCTCGCGCGGGCGCGCAAGCAACTGCAAAAGCCATGTCGCGAAATGCGCCGAGCGTCTTTCCCTAGAGGTTCTCGGATTCGGTAGTTCCGGCGACGGGGACGCGGGTCGCATAGGCCGGGTCGTTCCAGTCAGGGGTCTTGAGGACGAGGCGGTTCCGGCCCTGGGTTTTGGCCTGGTATAGCCCCTCATCGGCCGCCTGAATCAGCGAATCGAGATCCTCGACCTTCGGGTCGTCCTTGGAAACGAGACCGAGGCTCATCGCCACCGAGATCGTCAAGCGCGGCAGTTCCATGGGGCGGCTGTTGATGCAGGCCTGCAGGCGCTGCGCCTGGCTGGTCGCATCGCTTCCGTCGCATCCCGGCAGGATGAAGAGGAACTCCTCCCCTCCATATCTCCCCACCGAGTCGTGGACGCGCACCGAGTTTTTCATGCGCCGCGCCGCTTCGTGCAGAACGGCGTCCCCGATGATGTGGCCGTAGGTGTCGTTGATATCCTTGAAGTGGTCCAGGTCGGCCAGCACGACGCTGATCGGAAGGCCGCGCCGGTTGGCGGTGTCCAGTTCGTTCCGCAGCGTGCCGAGGATAGCGCCGCGGTTGAGCAGCCCGGTGAGGCTGTCGTGCGTAGCCTGGTAGCGCAGCGACTCCCGGGCGGCGACGAGTTCGGCCTGCAAGTCCAGGACGCGCTTGCCCGCCCTTAGCCTCACCTTCAACTCCTGCGAGTCGAATGGCTTCGTGAGGTAGTCATCGGCCCCGGCGCGCAGGCCGGCGATGATGTCGCGTTTGCGGGACCGGGCGGTCAGAAGCAGAATGTAAGTGTACGGCGACTCTTCGCGCTTGCGTATCTCGCGGCAAACCTCGATGCCGTCCATGCCCGGCATCATCCAGTCCAGGATAGCCAGCTTGGGGGCGTTGCTGTCCTGCAGCATCTGCCACGCTTCGATACCGTTGCAGGCGATGAACACCTCATACCCCCACTGGGTCAGCGTCGCCTGCAACACGCGGCGGGACACGTCGTCGTCATCGGCTATCAGGATTTTCACAGTCCCACCCGTAGCATTGCTGGGTCATTTCACTGGAAGCAATCCATGTACCACTAATTGTATTAGTTTTATCTGCCGAATCTATGGGTTTTCTGCGGGCGGGTGTCAATTTGCCCCGGAAAGCCGCCCCGGGAAATTTTGACCTGTGGGCAAAGGAAAGGGGCCGCGCGCGCCGCAGCCGGGCCTTGCACACCCGGTGGATTGCGCAGCGCGGGGCGAGCCGGCCCCGCCCACATCAGTGGAAGTCATGCGATCGGGTGGCGGCAGCCGCCATCGGGAGCACCTCGATGGTGCTGGCTTTGACCGAGATTACGCGGTCCACGTTCTGAAGTTTTCCGGAAATCAACAGAAACGGCTGCTGCACGAGTTCCACCCGGTACAGGTCGAAGAGATCGGGCTCGACGATAATGTTGGCGATCCCGGTTTCGTCCTCCATGCTGAGGAAAACGAATCCTTTCGCGGTCCCCGGGCGCTGTCGCACGATAACGCAGCCTGCGACGCGCACCGGAAAACCGTTTGGCAACCGTTTCAGGTCCGCGGCGCGCAAGGCGCCGAGCCGGATCAGTTCCGGCCGGCGCAGGGCCATCGGATGCCGTCCTGTGGTCAAGCCGGTGACGCGGAAGTCCGCCGAGATGCGCTCCTCTTCCGTCATGGTTGCCAGCGGTGATCCCGAGTCCGGCTCGACCAGTCCTTCGTACAGCGCTCCCTTCGCCCGGCCGAGCCGTTCGACCTGCCACAGGGCGTCGCGGCGGTGAGGCATCAACGGGCCCGGCTGAATAAAGTTGAGAGCTCCGGCGGCGGCGAGCGCGCGCACCTCGGCCTTCTGCAAGCCGGGCACCCGGTGCCACACATCGTCGATGCCGGCGAAACACCGGCGCCGCCTTTCCTCGGCGATGGCGCTGCCGGCAGATTCGCGCAACCCCTTCACGTACTTCAGTCCCAGCCTGAGGGATTTCCCAGCCTCCTCCGGTTCGACCGTGCAGCCCCAGTCCGAACGGGTAATGTCGATCGGCTTCACCCTCAAGCCATGGCGCTGTGCATCCTTGACGATCGTGGCCGGGTGGTAAAAACCCATGGGCTGGTTATTCAGGAGTGCGGCGGTGAATGCCGCCGGGTAATGGCATTTCAGGTAGGCGCTCGCATACGCCAGCAGGGCGAAGCTGGCCGCGTGGGACTCCGGAAAGCCATAGAGCGCAAACGAGGTGATCGAGTGAACGATCGCATCCTGCTGCGCCCCGGTGATCCCGTTTTTCTGCATGCCTTTCCGCAGCTTGACCTCGACGTCCTGCATGCGCGCCTCCGGGCGTTTAAATCCGAATGCGCGGCGCAGCTCCTCGGCTTCGCCGCCCGAAAAGCCGGCACAGATCATCGCCATTTTCAGGAGTTGCTCCTGGAAGAGAGGCACCCCGAGAGTGCGTCTCAGGACCGGTTCCAGCGTGGGGTGCAGGCAATCCGGCGGTTCGCGCCCCTGCCGGCGCTGGAGGTAAGGGTGCACCATTTTGCCGACGATCGGGCCCGGCCGGATGATGGCAACCTGGACGACGATGTCGTAAAAAGTCCGCGGCTGCAGCCGCGGGAGGCAGGCCATCTGCGCGCGGCTTTCGACCTGGAACATCCCGATGGTGTCGGCATCCCGGAGCGTGGTGTAGACTTCCGGGTCGTCCTGCGGGAGGTGAGCGAGGTCGACCTCCGCGCCATAGGAATCCCGGATCAGGGTGATCGTATCCTCCAGGACTGCCATCATTCCCAGCCCGAGCAGGTCGACCTTCAAGATCCCCATGGCGGCGCAGTCGTCCTTGTCCCATTGGACCACGGCCCTCCCCGGCATGGTTGCGGGCTCGACGGGCACAATCGAGTCGAGTTGTCCCTGGCAGATAACCATCCCGCCCGAGTGCTGGCCGAGGTGGCGCGGCAGATCCTGGACGGATTGGTACAACCGCAGAAAGGTTCGGATGCGTGCGTCCTGCAGGTCCAAACCGGCATCCCGGAACTGGCGTTCGGCGGTATCCTTCGGGTCATGCCATTCCCAGGCGCGGACGAGGCTGCACAACTGGTTCAGTGTGGCGCCGTCAAACCCGAGGGCCTTGCCGACCTCGCGCGCCGCGGAACGGCCGCGGTAGGTGATGACGTTTGCCGTCATCGCCGCGCCGAGGTTGCCGTAACGCTGGTACACGTACTGGATGGCCCGCTCGCGCTGGTTCCCGCTCGGGAGATCGAGGTCGATGTCGGGCCATTCACCGCGCTCCTCCGAAAGGAACCTCTCGAAGAGCAGATCCATACCCACCGGGTCCACGGCCGTGATCCCGAGCGAGTAGCACACGGCGCTGTTGGCCGCGGATCCCCGCCCCTGGACGAGAATGCCGTGGTCGCGACAGAAATTAACGATGTCCCAGACGATCAGGAAATAGCCGGCCAGTTCGAGCTTCTCGATGAGTTCGAGTTCGCGCGCGATCTGGCGGCGTGCGCGTTCGTGGTACGGGAGGTACCGGTTTCGGGCCCCTTCCTCCGTTCGTTGGCGCAGGAAGGACATCATGCTCTCCCCGGCGGGTACGGGATAGCGCGGGAACTCGTAGCCGAGATCGGCTAGGGTGAACTCGAGCCGCGAGGACACCTCGGCCGTGCGCGCGACGGCGTCCGGGAAGTCGGGAAACAGGCGGGCCATCTCCCCGGCGCCTTTGAGGTGCCGTTCCGAATTCCGGGCAAGCAGCGTTCCTGCGTTCTCGAGCGTCTTCTTGTGTCGCACGCAGGTGAGCACGTCCAGGATGCGGCGCTGCTCGGATTTGCAGTGCCTGACGCCGTTTGTGGCCAGCAATGGGATGCCCGTGATCGCGGAGATTTCGGCGACGGCCTGGGTGCGTACCTCTTCCGCCCGGCCGAAGTGACGCTGGATTTCCACGTAGATGTTTTTTCGCCCGAAGATACGGCAGAGGTCCACTGTTTCGCGGGTGGCTGCTTCGATTCCCTGGTTCAAGGCCCGGGTGAGCGGCCCATCGGAGCCCCCGGTCAGGCAGATCAAGCCCTCGGAAAAGGAGGCGAGGTCGTCGCGGGTGGCGGAAGCGGTCCCTTTCGCCGCGCGCAGCTTCATGCGTGTGATAAGCCTGCAAAGGTTTTGATACCCGGTGCGGTTGCGGGCAAGCAGCGGCAACCGGGAACCGTCGGTGAGCGTGATCTCCGACCCGATGTGCGGCCGCAGGCCCGCTTTCATAGCCGCGCCGTGAAACCGCGGCCCGCCGAACACGCCATCGCGGTCCAGCAAGGCCAGCGCGGGCATCCCGAGTTCCGCTGCGCGCGCGGCCAGTTCTTCGGGCAGCGAAGCGCCTTCGAGAAAACTGAAGGCCGAGCGCGCATGGAGCTCGATGTACATCAGTCGTAAATCCCTTCGACAAACCAGGTGCCGGTGATCGCGTCACGGTAAATACGGCAGACCGAGCCATCCTCGAGCTGGACATCCCACTCGTCGCGCGCCCAGCGGGTAGGGGCCCACCAGTCGCCGGAGGTGCGCCAGGGGCCCGCCGCCCGGATCACCCTCCCGCGCAGACCGGCTTGCGCTTTGCCGCCTGCCGCTGTTAACCGGGCCGGGATGTCGCTCTCGAGCCGGATGGAAGCCTTCAGCGGGGGCCGGAAGATCCTGAACGCCAGGGCCCTGCCTGGCTTCTTCTCCGCCGCCGCCCCCAAAGGATGAAAGTGCTTCATCCGAAATGCCTGCGGGCGATGGCTATCGATCAACTCCGGGGATCCGACATTCTCCTGGCCGATCAGTTTGGCTATCCTGGCCAGGTGCAGCTCGAGTTTCTCGGGCTCCGGAGACAGGGGCAAGAACAGCCCCCTTTGTGTCGTGCGCGGTTTGGCCGGATCGGCGGATACGGTCACCGCCACAACCGCCGACTCGGGCGGGTGCACCTCGATTTCGATATCGGCCAGCTTGAGGAGCAACCGGTGGTCCCGGGTGGGGGAGGCAAGCCGGATGGCGCGCTCATCATTGCCCCCTTTTTCCAGGCCAAGCCGGATGCGCAGTTCGCGCGCTGCGAGCGCCTGCGCTTTGAGCTTGGCGCAGAGCTGGTTGACCAGGCTGCCCAGCGTGAAAAGGAGCGTTTCCCGCAAGGCGACCGGATGTTCCAGTTCGATCGACTGGGAGAATCCCGGCGCAGGCCGCACCGGGAGGAGGGGCCGACAACGACGGCCCCGGGCCAGTTGCTGCATCTCGATGCCCTCGGGTCCGAGCCTCTCAAAGACCCCCGGCTCCGGCAGCGCCGAAAATTGCCCCAGCGTCCTTACCCCCCACAATTCCAGGGCGGCACAAGGGTTCTCCACCACTTTGCCGGACCGTTGCGCCCGATGCGGGTTCTGGTCGAGTAGATACGTTGCCAACAAACCGATGGGCAGAGGGGCAAGGAATTCAGGTTCCTTGCCTGGCGGGATCACGATGTCGGTCTCAAAGCCGTGTGCGGCCAGGACTGCCGTATCCGGGTCTGCGGCAACGGCAATTCGTACCGCGAGGCCGGCGCGCCGCGCCTCGACGCCTATCCGAGCGCACAGCTTTTCGGGTGGCCCGAAAAGCTGTGCGCTGCCGCGAACGTCCAGGACGATCGTGTCGCCCCGTGTCTTTTCCACGTTCGGGGAGAAACCGTACCCACACTGGATCAGAACTTCTAGCTGATCTTCCGCGAGCGCGGGTCCATAGACGCATGCATACATATTTCCCCGGTCCCATCAGCCGTAACCGGGCCTGCCCGCAACCGGCCGAAGCTCATGCGGTATTCGAGCGAGCCCAGAAACGGAAAATGCGGGGAGCCGCCCCATCGCGGAACCCCGGTTCCCGCCTGCAGTGCCAGGGAGGCGCAGGATCCTGTAATGTGGAGGGGGGAGATCAGGAGGAACACGCAAGCGGAATTTTCCACGGCGCGCCGGAACCGGAACCAGTACATCATCGGGATCCTGCGGACGGCATCCGCCGTTAGGTCTCCCAAGTCGAGCGAAATGAACCCGAAGCCGCCGCCCTGCAGCAGCATGTCGGCAATTTTCAGCGCTTTATCCAGCCTGCCGCCGCAACACGCCCAGAGCAGGCGGTTCAAATCGACGCCGGCCGACTGCGCGGAATGGGGATCGAGCGAGTCCCCGGCGTCGATTATGGCGCAGACCTCTCCCCGGGCGGTGATTTGGGCCAGCGCGGAGTGAAGCAGCGTAGTCCTGCCGCTGGACCGCGGCCCGGACAGCTCGGTTAGGGCTCCGCGCGGCAGCCCGGCGCAAACCCGGTCGACGGCCTCAATCCCGGTCGGGACGGTCTTCAAACCCGGAGAGCTTTGCCGTGCCTTGTTCAATGCGAGGGAGGCCACCATGATGTCGGCCGGGGTTTTATGGATTACGAATTCCAGGGGCATGCGGCTTAGATTTTCACCTTTTATTCACCTAATTCTGCATTGTCCGCCGCGCGGGTGTCAAGGCATGATTCCGGGGTGGAAAAAGCGGGAAAGCGCGCAAAGGCGCCCGAGCGTGAGGCTGCCGGGCCACTCATCCCGGTGCAGCCGACGTTGCCGTTGCTCAGGACGGCGGCGGCGGGTTGCCGGGCCTGCGATCTCTGGGAACGCGGCACCCAGACGGTATTCGGTGAGGGAAGCGGGAGCTCAAAGATCATGTTTATCGGCGAGCAGCCTGGGAACGAGGAGGATTTGTCGGGCAAGCCATTCGTGGGCCCGGCGGGCCGCCTCCTGGACGAGGCGATGGAGGCTGCCGGGATCGATCGCGGCAAGGTTTACGTGACGAATGTGGTCAAGCACTTCAAGTGGGAGCCGAAAGGGAAGCGGCGCATTCACGCGAAACCGAACGCCGCCGAAATCACGGCTTGCCGTCCGTGGCTGGAGGCGGAGCTGGCGGTAGTGAAGCCGCAGGCGGTCGTCTGTCTGGGGGCGACCGCTGCGCAGGCCTTGCTGGGACGGGACTTCAAGGTGAGCCGCCGGCGCGGCGAGTTCGTTGAGTCTCCGGTTGCGCCGATCGTGATGGCAACCGTCCACCCCTCTTCGATTCTGCGTGCCCCCGACGACGAAACGCGGCGGCGCAAGAGGCGGCTTTTCATCGCCGAGCTCGAAAACCTCGCCGGAAAACTCGGCGGGAAATAGCCGGCACTTTCAGAACTGCCTGCAGGACTGCAGGATACGCATGAGCGCGCCCAGCTTTTGCTGATCTTCGGACATGCTGCGCACGTAGCGGATCGCGGCATCGAAGTTGTCGCGCGCCAGCTCGGAGAGGAGAGTCGCCTCGAGCTGGTCCGCCGCCGAGTGTCCCGGCCTTGCCGGGGGCCCCCCCCGGTCTTTTTCTTTCTCCCGCAGCTCGTCGGCCAGAACAAACCCTTCTTTGATCAGACTGGAATCGACTTCGCCCTCGCATTGCCTTGTGGTCATCACCAGCTGCTGAAAATAGGACAAGCGGCGGGCGGGGGGGTCGATGCGAAGCACGATGGGACGCGCCATCTCGACCGCGAGGCAGGTCAGGTCCGGATCCTGCCCATAACTCATCATGGCGATCTGCAGCAGCTGGTCCACGTGTTCCGGGTTGGTGATCGCCGTGAGCCTGTTGCGCACGAGTTCAGGGTTTCTGGCTGCCTTGCCGCGCAGCGCGCCGAAAAGCGTGGGGGCGTCAGGTTTAGCGTCAGGTTTATCTGAGTCGGGACCCCCGGCGCGCATCGAACCATCCGGGTTTCGTGCAAACATGCCGCCCCGCATCCCACTCGTGCCGTTGAGGGCCCTGTCGATCCCACCGGCCTGGTCGATTTTGGCTTTCAGGGTCGGCACGCTGTCCAGGGCATTCATCATCAGCTCGGGTCGGGAGCCGATACTCCTCAGGATGTTGAGCGCTGCTGCCTCGCTCGAATCGAGGGGTATGGCCTGGTCGCCGGCGGAGAGCATGGGGCCACCTGTTGCCGGGATTCCGGGAGGAGGATTCCGGGCCCAAAGGCGGAAAGCCTCCAGGAAGCGGTCGGGCGCGGCCTGGGACAGGGAGGACAGGAAGTTCCCATAGCTGTTCCAGGCGGAAGGATCGGGGTTGGCGGCGGCGAATTCCGCAAGGGTCCGATCGACGATCTTGTTGGCCTCTTCCGTTCGTCCGGTCCGCGCCAGTTGAGCGGCGAGCGGGCCGCGCACGTCGTAGTCGTCGGCTGCCCGGTCGGGTCCGGCCGACCATATCCTGAGCGCAGCCTCGGGATCGCTGTAAGCCAGGCGCTGCAGGGCCGACCGGCGGAGCTGCCGCTCGAGGTCATCGTTGCTGGCCTGCGTTTCCGGCCCGAGCGAGGGAGAGGGCTTGGGCCACTCCCGCGCCCATTGAACGGACTGGTCGGGGTCGACCTGGGAAAGTGAGCTGATGAGCATCTGGGCGGCGGTTGTGGCGTCGCGGTACTGCCCGGGCGCCGTGGCCCCCTGTGCCGCCGTGCGCAGCGTCGAAAGCATGCCGTTGATGGCTTCCTCGGCCTTGGGTCGGTTCAGCTGGACCCAGAAGTCGCCGAGCTGAAAGAAATGCTCCACGGGGGTCGGGCGCGCGAGCCTGGCAATGTCCGTCGCCTCCTGCAGGGCCGCCCGCGCGTTTTTCAGCCGCTCGACAGGCATGCGCAGCCGGAAAGCGCTTCTCTTGAGCTCCCTCGACCCGGGATTGACGACCTCGACCTTGCCATCCCGGGCGTGGATCGGAAGCAGAAACAGGACCAGGCCCGCGCCGCACAGGAAGCGCTTGAGGATCTTCATGGTATGTCCTCCCGCGAATGGGGGTGCCGGTCGGACAGGGGGATCGTCCGTGTTGAGGTGCAACCTATTAGACGCCGGACGCGTCCGGCGGTTTCCTGATTTTGCGCGCCGGGCCGGAAACGGCTCCGTGCGCCAGTTCAATTAGGCCTTGAAAAATGTGGGCTTGAGGCCGCAAAATGCTGCGCTGCCTTGTTCGCGTCCAGAGTGGCGACGTAGCTCAGTCGGTTAGAGCGTGGGATTCATAACCCCAAGGTCGGTGGTTCGATTCCACCCGTCGCTACCACACCGATAAGCCATTCAACATCAATTGCATACCGCGATATTGCGACTTCCTCAAACAACCCGAATCACTGCCGCTTTTCCCACTAAGCCGTTTCCAAAAACCCATGATCGAACGCGTAGATACGTCGGAACTTCTTGCCCTCAAATATTGTGATTGTTTAAGTTGCTGACTGGCACACGAGAACGCGCTGAGTCGGATAATGCATGGTTGGTCATTTGATTCAGAAAACCCCATGTTCTGAGAAAATAAACGTGCGCTAAGTGTCAATTATAGAATCACTTGAGCTTACTATCAGAAAAAGTGCATCGGGTTAGTGCAACGGTTGTGCAACGGTTTGGATCGGAGGTGGATCAGCGGGCGCTTAAACGAGACCCGCCCAAGTATGGCGGCACTTTGCCCGGCGCCATTCATCAAAGTACTCCGGTGCGAACAAATCCGTTTCGGCGAGAACGTTAGCGGAGACCAGCTGCCGTCGTCGCATCCGCGATGACGGCCGCCGCCCGCGCGTGAACGCGGCAGTGCCGAACCCACGCTAACAAAGAGAACGGCGCCAGGAACTTCCGCGACGCAATCAGCCACACGCCGGTAACGAATGTGCGCGCCGCTCTTCCGCAGCGCTACGGCGGCAATTGCGGCCACGAGCACGAAGAGCGTTGATTGCCAGAGATGGTTCATGAGGGGGGTCTTGCGTCTGAATTCGCAGGCAAGCGGCTCGTCGTGTTTTGCGGCTTCGAGCACCGGCCGGGGAATTATGCATTCGGACGACGGATCGCGCGTACTTGCGCAGCCTGGGTGCGGGTTCGATAGGCACCCTCGGGACACCTTTGAAGGTGAGGGTCCAGGATTCCCACCAGGCGCGGGTTCGGTGACCGTATCTAAGAGCAGATGTCCTGCGGCCGCGAAAGAGATTCAATTGCGGCTTCGGTCCATTTGGTCGCAAAGGATAAGGCAGAGAACGGTGACAAGTCGGGCATCTACCCGGGAACGGAAAACAATGGCACATTTCACTGCTACTCAAGGCCGATACCTGGCGTTCATTCACGCTTACTCGGCGTTGCACGGTTTCCTCCCGCGGAAGCGGAAATCGCGGCGGCGCTGTTGGTGTCACCGCCGTCGGTCAATCAGATGGTCATGATGCTGGAGAAAAAGGGGCTAATCTCCCGCCGGCCCGGAACGCCGCGTTCCATTCGCGTCCTGGTGCCGGAATCGGAACTGCCGCCCTGGGGTAGCAAACGTGCGGGCCGTTCGACCTTGTCCGGCCGACTTGCGGCGACAACCGCGGGCGGTTGGGCGCCGGCTGCGTCATCTTCGCCGCCAGCGAACTTGTATGTGCTGGCGATCTTCCTCGTCGGTGGCCCGGTCGGCCCGAAGTTTTGCGGCAAGGAGATCAGCCGGGTAATCGAAATACGCGGGGATCAGACCCTGGATCAGCTTCACCAGGCCATCTTCGAAGCCTATGACCGTTGGGAGCAACATGCCTATGAGTTCCAGTTTGGGCGCCGCTCCCATGACCCGGCCGGACCCAACTACGGCGTGGCCGTGCCAGCAGCCAAGAAGACCAAGGGCGGGGACGCCCGAATGAAGACCCTTGATGAACTGGATCTGAAAGTGCACCGCGCTTTCGGCTACTGTTCGACTTCGGGGACGACTGGTATCATCAGGTCCAAGTGGAAAGAATCGACACCGCCATCCCGACCGTTTCCTATCCGCGCGTGACGCGGCGCAGTGGAAAATCTCCGCCGCAACACACCGACCGGGAATCGTAATTGACGGGGCTACAGTGCTTTTGTGATCAAGTGAGCTGGTGATCCCAACACTTCTCTTCGATCGCGCGCGCGCCACGGTCGATTGGGAGGAATGACGAGCGGGTCGGCCATTGTCTGTAGATACTCGCCTCCCCGAAGACGACGAATACGGGGGCACTGCCATAGAAGCTTCACACACAGAGCGTTCACCTTGCGTCATTATTGACAGCTCTTTGCTCGCAAGCGAAGGTCGACTTTCCCAGACGCCGGGTTTCTATCCTGACCCCTCTGGGATCGGCCACATTCTCGAACGCATACGTTTCTTGCCGAGCTTGTATCGGAGCACGTGATTCTCGGCTCGAAGGGTACTCGATTACTTCCTGCTCTCGATGATCGATCCAGCCGGCCAGGATCAGGAGCAACAGATGCCAGGGTTGCAGAAGGAACTTCATGTCTCTCCGAATGCGGCATGAAAAGACGCAGCATCCGGGATCCGCGGGTTCCTGACAACCGTGCGAAACAGGGCTCGCGACGGCTTGGGCAAGAGCCGCCGCTTCAGTCACTTGCAGACCGGCTGGTTTTTTACCCCACTGGGTTATGCAACGAATTGGCAATTCGCCAGGGACACCCTCGTCTGCAAGTTCTACAGCTCACCTCCAAGACTCGAAGCACTCGAAGAATCGTGCAGTCCGTTCCGGCCGGAACGGGTTGCCTTTAAGGCGAGGACCACGTTGGTCATAGAGGATTCCGTTCCGACGTTTCCCGGAAAGACGATGTAGTTCATCCCTGGGAAACGTGAGCCTGCACCAAGGCGCCAGACGGGAACGCCGGGAATGATCTGTCCCGCAACGACCGCCCTCTGAACACGCAGGGCCTTCGCCGCGATGTCGTTTGATGTGATGCCGCCCTTCGCGAGGATGTAGCGGGGCACGGCAGAAACACCGCTCACGGTCTCGATAAGGGCTGCCGCGACGCCGGCCTGCATCCGGATGCTCTCCTCGGCCGTCTCCCCCTCACTAGCTCGCGGCTTGTGTAGATCACCGTATCGCGATTCTCGTGCATGGCCTGGTTCACCCCTTCTGTCACCCTCTTGATTTCGAGCTTCCCGTCACCGGAGAAGAGCCGCCTGACGTCCATCTCGACCGCGTGAACGCCGCCATGCCTCAGCAGATGCGTAAGCTGCCGCGTGGACATGGGGACGAAGGAACCGACGACGACGAGGCCAGGTCCTTGTTGCTGAGCAGGGAAATCCCACGCGGTCAAAAGCGGGCGGGGCGTTAGGCCGATGAGCGCCGGTATCAGCGCGGCGGCCGTCCGGAAGAGGAACCGTCGCTCCTGTTTCATGGCGCGGAAAACGGCCAGCGCGACGACGTCCATGTCGCTTCGCTCGCAGGCGTTGACGACGCAGAAGCTGCCGTCCGGGAATCCTCCAAGTTTCCTCGCAACGGTTGCTGGGCCTCCCTTGCGGATATCGTCCAGGGAAACGGAGCAGACTTCCTCCCGCGCTACGGCGCCCTCGGTCTTCTCACAGACGTAGTCTTTTAAGTTGGAAAAATGGAAACCAAACGAGGGATCCCTGGCATAGGGGGTGTCGGCCGCCGGGACCAGCACGTCCCCGTCCTTCACGTAGTGGATATCGTCGATAGTAAGACGTCCCCCCTCGAAAAAGGCGGGTACGCAGAGCGTCACAGCGTTCTGCCACCGGAATTCCGCCTTCAGAGTATTGATCTCGACTCGGAAGTGGCCGCGCAGCGTCGAGTCGCTGCGGCTCATGACCATGAATCGCCGGTTCGCCCGTGATGCGGCCTGCACGATGTTCCGCGCAACCTCGCGGTTCAGCGCGGCGGCCCCGCGGGCGGGTACGCTCCTGCTGTTCGTGAGGATGAAAAAAACCGGGCTGCGCTCGAACTCCGCCGTCAGGACCTCGACAGGCCAGGCCGTAAGGATGGGGATGTCGTGGACGGTCTGACATCCGGTCGGGTCGTCGTCCATAACGATCAGCGTCGTTTTAGCCTCGGCGAAAGCTTCACGGATCGATGGAACCAGGTCTTCCGTCCAGGGAGCCGGGAGGCTGCACATGGTCTCAGAATAAGGTCTTCGCATGGGCTGTCTTCGAGTGCTTCGAGTTTTCGAGGTGAGCTGTAGAATTCACTCCAAGACCTTCTCAAAAGGTTATATGATATGTAATACATCATACTACATGGTCAAGGAGCTCAGCAATGTCGCCAAGACGGATCCGCACCATCGTTCCTGTCGCGTTTCTGGCGTTTATGGGCGCGGTCACATCGGCAGTCGCCCAGCCGGGTGTGTCTTTTCCGCTGCGAGTCAGCGAGGACAGGAGGCACCTGGTCGACAGCAGAGGCGTCCCGTTCTTCATGAACGGGGACAGTCCGTGGGAGATCAGCTGGCAGCTGACGAAGGAGGAAGCCGAAGCCTACCTTGAAAACCGGCGCCAAAAAGGCTTCAACGCGATACTCGTCGACACCGTCCCGTATACCGAGTGGTCCGAACATCTCACCCAGACAAACCGCTACGGACATGCTCCATTTTCGAGTTCCGGCGACCTCGGGAAGCCCAACGAAGCCTACTTCAGGGATCTCGATGCGGTGGTCGAGGCGGCCGCGCGGAAAGGCATGCTGGTACTGCTCTGCGCTGCGGATCTGGGATCCAACGAGATGTGGCGGCCGCAGTACATCTCGAGCGGGCCGGCCAGGTGCGGCGAGTATGCCCGTTTCCTCGGCCGGCGCTTCAGCCGGTTCGACAACATCCTCTGGGTGCTGGGCGGCGATCGCGACCCGCATGGTGTGTTCGCACATGTTGAGGAGATGGCCAAGGCGTTGAGGGAGACTGCACCGAAGCACCTGATCACCTATCACGCAGGTGCAAAATCGAGCGGCGTCTTCTTCCAGCCGGTAGATTGGTTCGATGTGAACATGTCCTACGGCTACCGCGATCCGCACATCTTCGTGTCCGAGGACTATAAGAGAACACCGGTGAAGCCGGCGTTCCTTGGAGAAAGTGGGTACGAGGGTGAGAACCTGGACGGGAGAGGGGGCAGCCCCCACCGCATCCGGCGGCAGGCCTACTGGTCGGTTCTCTCCGGGGCGTTTGGCCACCTTTACGGTTCGGCGGCCTGGACGATGAAACCGCTCTGGAAGGACTGGATGGATTCGCCCGGCGCATTCCATATGGCTCACCTCGGTGCGTTTTTCCAATCGCTGCCCTGGCACAAACTTGTCCCTGATTTCGGGCGCAGCGTGATCGTCGAAGGCAACGAGGAGGGGAGCACCGTGGCGACTACTGCCCGGATACCCGACGGCAGTCTTGCGGTCAGTTACCTGCCGACGCCGCGGCGCGTCACTGTCGACCTTTCCCGGTTCAACGGCAAAGTGGAGGCGCGCTGGTTCGACCCGACCTGCGGGAAATACTTGCCGGTTGCGAATTCGCCGTTTGAAAACAAAGGCAGCCGCACCTTCACCACCCCCGAGAAGAACTCCGCCGGGGACGGCGACTTCGCCCTTGTCCTTTCGGTTCTGTGAAAAGAACAAGGGCTCACCGCAAAGGCTCGGAGTACTCTGAGAACACAGAGAGTAGACTGTTGGGGTTCCGAAGTCCTAAGACCGCATCGTCGCGTTCTTCACCAACGGCCGGGCGCGGACTCCCAGGAACGCGATGTATGCCAGAGGCAGGTAAAGCACGAGCATTCCGGTGCGCAGACCTGCCACGTCGGCAATCCTTCCTATGAGCACCGGGCCGAACGCTCCACCCACGGCGCTCGAAAAAAGTATTCCCATGAGGGCTCCGTGGTGCTTGTCCAGGGAATTCAGAGCCAGCTCGGCAATGAGGGGCCAGAGCACGGAAAGAAAGAGTCCTACAAGCGGAAAGAAGATCAGCGCCATCGTTCTGTTACCCAGGAGCGCGCAGGAGAAGCATCCCAGCGCAAGCAGGCTGGAGACCGTCACCACCCGTCGGCTTTCGAATATTTTGATAACCAGCATTCCCCCCGCGCAACCGGCCGTCAGCAGAGTCCAGAACCAGGACAGCGTTCTTGCGCCCGTGGTTTCGGGGTCGCAGCCGTGATACGCCTTCAGGAACTGCGATATCCAATTCGCGTTACCCTGCTCGCAAGCCGAATAGCAGAGAACGCCGCACACGAAGAGCACGACAGTAGGATTCTTCAACAGCCCGAGATAAACGGGGAGCGAACCGGCACGCTCCTCTTCCGTCAACTGCACGCGGGGAAACTTCACGAAAATCAGCCCGGCAACAGTCACAGCGAGCACGGCTGAGAAAATCCAGTACAGGGAAACCCAGTTGAACGATCCCTGGACCAGCCTGCTCAGGCCCCTGCCTACAAGGCCCCCGCTTGCGGGGGCAGCGAGCCTCTGAACCGCCATGGAGTAAATGTGAGGGCTGACCATCGAGCCGAGGCCGTACATCATATTGGTCAACACCGTGAAAAACGCCAGGTTCTCGCCTCCGCACGCGCTCTTCAGCAGGGGATAGAGCGGTATCTGCCCGGCGGCCAGCCAGCAGCCCACGAGGAACAATGAAATAAGCACCACCGGGTATTGGGGTCGTATTGCGAACGAAAAAGTCCCCGCGAACGCCAGAACGAAGGAGGCAATGACAACCTTTTTGGCCGAGAGCTTCTCGGTAAGGATGCCGGCGGGAATGGAGATTACACCGAAGGCGATGAAATAGGAAAAAGGGAGCAGCGCGGCGAGCGTGTAGCTCAAACGCAAATCCCGGATCATGTCCGGCAGCAGGGCCCCGACTGCATTCGCGATGACCCCTGTTTCAAACAGTATGCAGTTCAACAGCACTACGACGAGGTAGTCGATCCGCGGTTTTGCGGAGGCCGCAGGCGATGGGTTCATGATTGTCTGACCTTCGCTTACCGAACGGCGGCGGAGTTTTTCCGCGCCATTTCCGAGTGAGCATGAACTCCTTCGACGGCTCCTCTTCTGCTTGTCATAATACGTGTGATGTATGATAGGATAAACGCCGTTCGCAGATCCACTAACTTCGCTGGGGCGATCCGCATACGGGGAGACAGTCCGATGAATCGACGACGTTTCCTTGCGGCCCTGGGGGCCGGAACCGTAACCGTAACCGTTTCGAGCCGCCCTTCCCCGGAACGCCGTTCTGTTCTGTACAACCCGTTAAATCCCGGCTCACGAGAGTGTCTTGCAGGCATGCGACGAAACGCATGAATTCACGAGGGCTGAACATGTTCGGGAAATTGCTCGTCCTGTTGCTGGCCGCGTCGCCGGCGATCGCCGGTCCCGCGTTTCCCCTAAAGGTGAGCGCCAATAAGCGTTACCTGGTCGACCAGCGAAATGTCCCGGTGTTTCTCAACGGCGATACGGCGTGGTCGCTGATCGCGCAGGTCTCCAAAGAAGACGCCGAGCTCTACTTGCGTGACCGCGCCTCCAGGGGCGTCAATTCCATTATCGTCACCTCTCCCGAGGTCTACTACTGCAGCAATTGCCGGGACAAGGACGGTCCGCAGAATTTCTACGGCGACGGCCCGTTCACAAAAGTCAACGACTTCACCACCCCGAACGAGGCTTACTGGAAGCATGCCGACTGGGTCATCAGGAAGGCTGGCGAGTACGGCATCCAGGTCCTGCTCTGCCCGTGCTACACGGGGTTCCAGAAGAACAAGGACGGCTGGTGGACCGACGACTGGGAGAACAGGAATTCCGTTGAGGACTGCGCCTGGTACGGACGCTGGGTCGGCAAACGCTACCGGGATTTTTCGAACATCGTCTGGGTCATGGGAAACGACCGGAATCCTCGGCGAGTTGTTCGGCAGGCTCGACGCGATGGCCAAGGGGATCAGATCCGAGAACCCGAATCACCTGTTTACCCATCATTCACGCAGCGGTATGTCCTCGGCGGATCCTGCCGTTTGGGCTCCTCGGCCCGGTCCCGTCCCTGGCTGACGCTAAATGCAACATACGACTATCCAGGCGATGCGGCGCCGAGCGACTGGATGTACGTCAAGTCGTACGCCGACTACAACCGTACGCCGGTGATGCCTTTCTACCTATTCGAATCGCACTACGAATATGCGAAGAGCTGGGGCAACGGCACGATCCAGGGAATCCCGCTGAATATAAGAAAAGAGGCCTACCAGTCCGCCTTCTGCGGTTCGACGGGGCACCATTACGGGAACAATGCGATCTGGGGAATAGAATCCGTGCCCGACTACCAGCCGGGCTGCGACCTGCCCTGGAAGGAGCACCTCAATGATCCGGGCACGTCGGTTCTTTTCATAGGGCAGCTATTGAATTCGAGGGCGTGGCACACCCTCGTGCCCGACCAGGATCATACGGTCATGACCGCCGGTTACGGTTCCGGGAGTTCCTACGCCCCATGCACCAGGACAAGCGACGGCACGACGGTGATGGCCTTCATTCCCGATTCGCGTACTGTGACCATCGACATGGCGAAGATTTCAGGTAAAGCGGCCAAGTGCTGGTGGTTCAACCCGCGTTCAGGCGAAAGCCCTCCCATCGGCGACTACCCGACTTCCGGCAAGAAAGACTTCCGTACGCCTGACAACAACGACTGGGTGCTGGTCATCGATGATGCCGCAAAGAAGCTCCCGGGCCCCGGCGCAACCCCGAAAGGGAAGCAATAGCTTCAAGTCTTGGAGCCTTTGAGTGTTCCAAGTGAAAAGCCGATAGGCGCAACAGGACATGGATTACTCCCGGCAGGAATCCATCGTTGAAGCATACAAACCAGCGCTTGGTCGCAAGCGCTGCGACCTGATGACGCCGGCCCTGGTACTCGACCTCGAGGTGGCACAGCAGAACATCCAGTACATGGCGGGGCGCCTTCGCGACCTGCATGTCAACCTTCGTCCGCACGTAAAGGCGCACAAGTGCGCGGAGCTTGCCAGGCGGCAGATTCAGGCCGGGGCGATCGGAATCTGCACGGCCACCATATGGGAGGCCATTGCGATGAGCCGGGCCGGCATTGAGGATGTCTACGTCGCGAACGAGGTCTGCGGCCGGGAGAAGATTTTCGCCCTGGCGCGCGAGGCCGCGTTCCGGCGCATCGGTGTCGCCGTCGACGACCCCTGCAACGCGGTGGAGTTCTCCGATGCGGCGCGTTGTGCGGGAAACACACTGGACGTGCTGATCGAGGTGGATGTCGGCATGGGCCGCGGCGGAGTCCGGTCGGTCAAAGAAGCGCTCACACTGGCCGACCACGTTGCGAGACTTCCCGGCCTGCGCCTGCGCGGCATTCAGGCCTACGAAGGACACTGCATGCTCGAACCCGACCGGGCCGTCCGAGCCCGAAGGGCCGCAGAAGCCATGGACATTGCCGCCGCGGTTGTTGAGGCGTTGTCTGGAGCGGGATTCGCGTGCGAAACCGTGTCCGCCGGGGGCACCGGGACCTACGACATCACCGGCGCCGACCCGCGGGTGACCGAGATTCAGGCAGGGTCGTACGTGTTCATGGACAACTTTCACGGCAGCCTCGTGCCGGGCTTCTCGCGGTCGCTCACGGTGCTTGCGACCGTGGTCATCCGGCACGATCGCAAGATCGTGCTGGATGCGGGCCTGAAATCCGTCGGCGTCGATGAAGCGCTTCCCACGATGGTCCCCTATCCTTTCTACCGCGCGGAGTTCCATGAGGAGCACGCGCTGTTTACCGTCGATGACCGGTGCAGCCTGAAGCGGGGAGACACCGTCGAGCTCATTCCAGGCTATGCCCCGACGACCGTCAATCTCTATGACGTGTATCATGTCGTCGAGAACGGGGTAGTGACCGGAATCTGGCCTGTAGCACCACGAGGGCCCGGGCACGCAGGCTGGTCAACATTTTGGCCGCCGGCACGGGACACACAGTAGATAGTTCATCTTTCGCCCCAGGAGGAGAGACCATGCAATTCCCCGCGCTACGTCTGCTGAGCCGCGATGAGCTGGAGCGGATCCATCAGGCGGCTTTACGTATCCTCGACGAGGTCGGGATTCTGCTCGAGCACACCGGGGCACAGGATCTTCTCGAGGGCGCCGGGGCCCGCATCGATCGTTCGACGAACCGCGTGTACATGCCCCCCGAGCTCGTCGAAGCGAAGAGGGTCCTCATCCCGAAGCGCTTCACCTATCACGGCCGGACGGCGGAGTACGACTACACTGCCGCGCTGGATGGCGACATCGGCGGCCGGAGTTCGGGGGGGCCGCCCTACTACATCGACCCGGTGACCGGCGCTTCGCGGCGGGCCAATATCGCCGACTGGCGCGACTTCTGCAAAGTCACGGACGCGTTGCCCAACATAGCGGCCACCGCCAACCAGCACTGCGGCGATGTGCCAGGCCTGACATCCGACCTGCACAGCCTCAGGGCCATGCTGGAATGTCAGCGCAAGTGCTCGGTACACGGCGCGGCGACAGTGACGAACCTCCGTTACCAGATCGAGATGATGCTTGCCGTGCGAGGAACTCGCGAGGCGCTCGCCGAGCGCCCGATGGTTCACCACATGGTCCCACCGGATAATCCGCTGTTCCTGCACGAAGACCTCGTCGCACAGATCCTTCTGGCCGTGGAGTACGGGCTGCCGATGGACATGCCCGTGATGTCCATCGCGGGTGTCTCGTCCCCTGCAACACTGGCCGGCACACTCGCCCAAAACCTGGCCGAAGAACTCGCCGCCACCACCCTTGTCCAGACCGTCCGTCCGGGACACCCGCAGGCCTTTTTCATCGATCCGATGGTGGGGAACATGAGGACTGCAGAGGCGCTGGGTGGAGCGCCGGAATCGGCGCTCCTTCTCGGTGCTATCTGCCAGCTCGGCACCGAGCTTTTCGGGGTGCCCACCGAAGCCATCGGCTTCGTCAGCGACGGCTTCACCGGGGCACAGACCATGTTCCACAAGGCGCAGAACCTCATTTTTCAGGTTCTGTCCGGCGGCAAGCTCATCGTGGGGGCGGGAACCGTCGAGAGCATCATGGCCCTCAGCCCCATACAGCTGGTCATAGACGACGAACTCATCGCGATTGCCCGCCGCTGGCTGCAGGGGATCAAGGTGGACGAGGAGGCGCTTGCCGTCGACACGGTGGCGCGAGTAGGACCGCGCGGCAGCTACCTGGCCGATGCGCACACCGTCTCCGCGATCCGCACACGCCAGCTCGTCACTCTGCACCTCGCCGAAAGGGAGAGTCGCCGCCAGGTCTGGGAAGCCGCGGGGAAGAAAACTCTGGAGTCGAGGGCAGCAGAGAAGGCGCAGTCGATCATCGAACGCCATGAGGTGCCGCCTCTGCCTGATGAAGTCCGGAGAGAGCTGGCCGCCATCCTCAAGAAAGCCGACATACAGGTCGCGGGGGCCGACGGCAGCGCCGCATCGGCGCCGGCAGGCGTTTAACTGAGGTGACAGACGGCAAAGGAGACGTGACATGGGTAAGGGAACTGGCAGGGTTGCCGGGAGACGAGCCATAATTACAGGAGCGGGCAGTGGCATCGGACGGGCAACCGCGATTCTGTTTGCACGCGAGGGGGCCAGGGTCGGGCTGATCAGCCGGCGCGAGTCGATGCTGCGCGAGGTGGAGTCGGTCATCGCGGCCGAAGGCGGGGAATCGCTCGTTCTCCCATGCGATGTGTCGAAACAAGATCAGGTCGCCGGCGCCTTCGCCGCGGTCGAGGAACGCTGGGGCGGCGTGGATGCCTGCGTAGCGGTTGCGGGCATCGAGCGCTGGGCGGAGGGGGACGACCGCGTCGACCGGCTGGAGCTCGCGGTCTGGCAGGAGATCATCGATATCAATCTGACCGGGATGTTCCTGACTCTGAAATACGCGGTCCGCGCCATGCTGAAGAGCGGAGGAGGCGCCATCGTCGTGACAGGCTCTCCGACCGGCCTGTACGGCTTTGCGGCCGGCGAAAATGCTTACAGCGCCAGCAAAGCCGGTTGTCACGGCCTCGCCCGGGTCCTCGCGAACGAAGTTGCCCCGGAGAACATCCGGGTTAACATCGTCGTGCCGGGATTCATTGAGGCCGGGGTCAACGAGAACTTCATGAGAGAGAACCCGCAGGGAGTGGAGGACTATTGCCGGGCCACTCCCATGCGCCGCATCGGGCAGCCTGAAGAGGTCGCACCGATGAACCTCTTCCTTTGCACCGACGAGGCATCGTTCACTACGGGCGGCTACTTTGTAGTGGACGGCGGCTACATCGCAATCTGAGCTTATCTACAAAAAGGAGACAGCAATGCTTAACAGAAGTCTTTTACCACCTGAACCAAAGGAACGAATCATCTACGTGAACGGCGAATTTCTGCCGCAGAGCAAAGCCGTCATCTCCGTGCTCGATCACGGCCTGATGTACGGAGACGGCTGCTTCGACGCCTGGTGCGGCAGGAACGGGTTCATCTTCCAGCATGAGATGCATACGCAGCGGCTGTTCCGGTCCATTCGTGCGTTGAAACTCGATCGCTGGCTGAAGATGACCTACGACGAAATGTTCAACGCGATCATCGAGACCGTGCACCGCAACGTGGTCACCGACTTCTACATCAAGGTGCTGGTGACCCGCGGCATCAGTTCCGAGCCGGTCATCAACATGCGGGACTGCAAGGAGGCGAGCGTCGTCATCTACGCCCGCCCGACTATCTATGAGCAAGACATGAACAAGATGGAGAGCCACGGGATGCGGATAAAAGTCCTGTCGACCCGGCGGGTATCGCACGAAGCGCTCGATCCCAAGGTAAAGAGCCTGAACTACCTGAACATCGTCATGGGCAAGCTCGAAGCGTGGGACAGCGGCTACAACGACGGCGTGATGCTCGACTCGAACGGCTGGGTGGCTGAGTGCCCGGGCTACAACATCATGGGCATCCGAGGCAACAAACTGTTCACGCCCTCGCACGAACTGCTGGAGGGGATCACCCGGGCGTCGGTGATGGAGATGGCGCGGGATCTCGGGATGGAGGTCGAGACGGGGTTCTATTCCGCTATGGAATTCGCGATGGCCGACGAGGTGTTCATGACCAACACCGTTTCCGGCGTCGCGCCCGTCACCGAAATCGACGGCTGGAAGGTCGGCAGCGGCAAGCCGGGGCCGCGCTCGATCCAATTTGCCAAGACCTATCTGAGCTGGTTGGAAAGCGGCCGGCACGGCACCCAGTGCTTCCCCGAGGCCTGGCAGGACGCCGCCACCGCGCACTAAGAAACCTATCGAGTGTCTTTTGGGGTGAACCAAAAAATACGCGGACGCGGATTTACACGGATGCACGCGGATCTTGTTTCTACGAATGCGCGACAACCGGGCGCGCTCGAGAAAACCGCATCCTGAGCTGAACCCAATCACCCCAATCAGGGAAATCCGCGTAAATCCGCGTCCGAATGCCTTTCCGATTTAGTTTTCTGACCTGAGAGTGAGGACCCAATCATTGGGGTCGGGCATGCTGAAGGAGTGGGATGCGCCGCCTTTGAGAGTGCCGAGCGTGGTTTCCCGGCCCGTTCGCGGATTGAACCTGCGGGCGCGGTAGTTGCCGGAGGGAAGGTTGAGGGCAAAGGATCCGCCCTTGGCGGCGTAGACGACGTACTGACGGCCCGGTTCCGCCAGCACGTAGGTTCGCTCCCCCGAGGTCAAAACCTCGTTGTGAGCGGACATGGTCCAGTATCGGATTCCCTTCGTCGTGAAAAAGTCGACCATTCGCTTGATGTCCCCGTACTCCTCCGGAGCGTCGTACCAGTCCCCGGTGATCTCCACGTGGCCCATGCCGTCTGGGGTAATCCTCATGTCCCCGGCGCTGCCGTATCCCCCTGCCGTCGCGATGCCCCATATGGCCCCCCGCAACTTCGTCCGGTTCATATCGACCCGGATTCGGAGCGGCGGGCTGTGCTGGCCGAAATAGCCGTACTCGTCGTTGACGACGGGCATGTTGTGGCCGAGGTTGTAGACGATGCCGGCGTTCCCCCACGAGTCGCCTTCGTCGTACTTCGGATTCCAGCCGCCGTACTGCAGGCAGGCATAGCTGGGCCAGCTCGACTTGAAAGAACGCGAACCCAGCACCGATCGGCCCTTCGCCCTGTCCCGGGTGAATCGACAGGGCGCGCAGCGATGCGCTCTCCGCCGCCCACGGATCTGTCTGTCTAACGATGGCGCCCAAGCGTTCGAAATCGGATTTCGCCTGGGGATGCACTCCCTTGTACCTCAGCGAGAGATCCCACTCATTGGAGATGCACCAGATCACGTTGGAATAGGCGCCGTACCGGGCGACCGCGTAACGCACGAACCGGTCGTTCTGGTCGGGAGGACCGAACATCCTGTTGGCCGCGTAAGGATTCGCGATAATCAGGTCCGCTACCATCCCGCTGGAGTCCATGTATTGCACCATTTCGTCCAGCTTCCGCCAGTACGGCAGATTCAGGCGGTCGCGGTCGGGGCTCTGAGCGTCGCCCAGGTACGGCTGGGCGTCGGGGTAGTTGTTGAACTCGACGTTGCACTTGTAGGAATTCTGCGCGTAGACGTGCATGCGAATCTTGTTCATCCCGTACTTGATCGAGTTGGCGACCGAAGTCTTCCAGTTGTCATTGGCGAGCGCAGCCTGGATCCAATCGTAATAGGTTTGCCCCCACATGAAGTACCGAGTCCCGTCATCCCAGACGAAGCTGTAGGGGTGATCCTTGTCGATACGAAGGTACCCGTGCTTCCCCGGCTCAGGCGCGACGCAGGTGAGCGTCCCGGTTTTGCCGTTCAGGCCCGGGTCGGCGGAACCGGTCTGGTAGGTCCAACTTCCTTCGACGGTGGGAGTGAAGCGGAGCTTGAAGAGATTTTCGCCGTCCCAGAATCCGGTCACTGTTTTGGTCGCGCCTCCTGGTCCGGTAAAAGTAGCCGTGACGGTTGCCGCAGGATCAGTGTAGGGGTTCGCGCACGTCCGTTCAGCGGTCAGGCTGATCTCGCAGGTGCCCCACCGGGCCACGGTCTGAGTCATCCCCGGAGACGGCACAAATCCAACGAAGGCCAGAAACGCGAACAGGTATCTCGTCATTTCTCCTCCTGCAAGCCGATTGGGATTCCGGGATCGCCGCTCAGGCCATAACACGGCGTACCGCATCGACGATGTCCTCATCGTCGGGTAGGACCTCACGCTCAAGGATGGGCGCGAAAGGAATCGGCGTGTCCTTTGCCGCGACCCGCTCGATGGGGGCATGGAGATAATCGAAGGCAAGGTAACCCACACGCGCGGCGATTTCAGCGCCGACGCCGCCCGTCAGGTTGGCCTCGTGCGCCACCACGACGCGCCCGGTCTTGCGCGCGGACTCCGCCAGGGTCTCCGCGTCGAGCGGGGAGACCGTGCGCGGGTCGATCACTTCGACGGAGATTCCCTCTCCCTCCAGCCTAGCGGCCGCCTTGAGCGCGAAGTCCACCATATCGCTGACCGCGATTACCGTGACGTCCGTACCCGGCCGCACCACAGCGGCTTTGCCCCACGGCACGAAATACGGCTCCTCCGGGACCTCGCCCTTGACGTTGTACAGCATCTTGTTTTCGAAGACGATCGTCGGATTCGGGTCGCGCACGGCGGTCTTGAGCAGCCCCTTGGCGTCGCGCGGGTTCGAGGGGAGCGCGACCTTTATCCCCGGGATGTGCATGAACCACGCCTCGAGGCACTGGCTGTGATGCGCCGCCGCCGAGCGCCGGCCCCCAGTGGTGGTGCGGATCGTCAGGGGCAGAGAAAGCTTGCCGCCGAACATGAAGCGCATCTTGGCGGCCTGGTTCAGGACCTGGTCCATGGCCATGCCGAAGAAGTCGCTGTACATGATTTCGGCGATCGGCCGCAGCCCGGTCGCGGCCGAGCCGATCGCGGCGCCGATAATGGCCATCTCCGAGATCGGCGTGTTGCGGATGCGCCTGGGGCCGAATTCCTCCAGCAGTCCCAGCGTCACCTTCAGCGACCCGCCGAACTCGGCTATGTCTTCTCCCAGGAGGAACACCCGCTCGTCGTGCTGCAGTTCCTCACGCAGGGCCTGCCGGACGGCGTCACGATAGGTCATCAGAGCCATGTCACGCCTCCAGGACAAAGGGTGTGAATATGTCGGTGCAGGCCTCGGCGGGATCCGGCACCGGGCTCCGCTCCGCAAACGCTACCGCAGCCTTGAGTTCGTCGACCACACTGGCCTCGATTTCGTCCAGCGTCCTGTCGGGTACGCCGTCTCCGAGAAGCACCTTGCGCCAGCGCGCCAGCGGGCAGAAACCCTGCAGGCTCTGCAGTTCCTCCTTTGGCCGGTAGGTCTGGGTGTCGGCGGCGTGGTGCCCGCTCCAGCGGTGCGTCTTCGCTTCGATCAGGGTTGGGCCGCCACCGGAACGTGCACGCGCTGCCGCTCTCGATGCAGCCGTATACACCGCACCGACGTCGTCCCCGTCCACGATTTCCGCAGGCATGTCGTAGGAGAGGGCGCGAGTGGCGATGTCCTTCACCTTCTGGTGCTGGCGGCGCGGGGTGGATTCGGCATAACCGTTGTTTTCGCAGACGAACACGGCAGGCAGACTCCAGACCGACGCCAGGTTCATGGATTCATGGAACGTCCCGGTGTTGGACGCGCCGTCGCCGAAGAAGCAGACCGACACATAGTCCAGCGCCAGGTAT
Organism: uncultured Acidobacteriota bacterium; assembly: GCA_963773605.1. Lineage (GTDB taxonomy): Bacteria > Acidobacteriota > UBA6911 > UBA6911 > UBA6911 > CAVZBT01. Next base: position 7,314 of record CAVZBT010000005.1, on the reverse strand, counting down.
TGCGCCGTGAGCGCAGCCCCGTTTACGATCGCCAGGCCGGCTCCGACGATGCCGTTTGCACCGAGCATCCCGAGATCCGGCTCGGCGATATGCATCGACCCGCCCTTACCCTTGTTGTAGCCGGTGCACTTGCCGAACAGCTCGGCCATCGCCTTGTCGAAGCAACCCCCTTTGGCGATCAGATGACCGTGGCCGCGGTGCGTGCTGACGATCTTGTCGCCGGGCCGCAGCGCACCGCACACGCCCGACGCGACCGCTTCCTCGCCGATGTACGTGTGCAGAAAACCCGGGATTTTCCCACGTGCAAACAGGTCCAGCACCGCCTGTTCGAACTTCCGGATACGGACCATCGTCCTGTACAGCTCGAGTTTGGTACCGGAGGGAACCTGGCCGTAGCCGCTCATTGCGCCTCTCTGGTTTCAGCGCTGGGCACACACGCAACACGCGATTTTCGTTGCTTTTACCATCAACCATCCCTTACTGTCAATCTCATATCATACGTAATATGTCCTACAAGAAAATCGGGAAGATCCGGTGGAGGAACGCTTGATGAAAGCGCCGCTTCGTCTCTTGTCCGAGGAACAACTCCGGGCCATTCACAACGGGTCGCTGGAGGTCCTCGAACAAACCGGGATGCTACGTCGACCACGACCGTGCACGTGGGATATTGCAGGCCGCTGGGGCCGAGGTCGACCATGACACAAAGATCGTCAGGTTCCCCCGCTCGCTCGTCGAGGAGAAGTTAAAAAAGGTGCCGCGCACAGTCACCTATCACGGCCGCACGCCGGAATTCGATTTTACGGTGGCGGCGGACGGGGACATCTACTCGCGCGTCCCCGGCGGCGCCACGAACTATATCGATCTGACAACCGGCGAGAACCGCCGCGCCTGCCTGGCGGACTGGGCGGAATTCGCCCGGCTTGTCGACGCCCTGCCCAACATCCACTCGGTGGCAACCCTTCACTGTGGCGACGTGCCGCTGGCCACGGCGGACATTCACTCGATGCGGACGCTGCTGGAAAACCAGCGCAAGTGCATAGTCCACAATGCGTTCAGCATCAGGAACCAGGGCTACCTGCTCGAACTGGCCATCGCGGTAACAGGCAGCCGCGAGGCGTTGGCGAAACGGCCGCTTTTTCATCACATGCTGTCTCCGATATCGCCGCTGTTTCTGAACGAGGACGATACCGCGCAGCTGCTTCTTGCCTGCGACTACGGGATCCCGACGGACATCCCGATAATGCCCACGACGGGGACGACGGCTCCCATCACTCTCGCAGGCACCCTCGTCCTCGCCAACGCCGAATACCTGGGCACGATGACCCTGGCCGAGACGTACAAACCGGGGCACGTGATGCCTTATTTCACCGACCCGGTCGTGGCCGATATGCGCACCGCGGCGCCGCTCTTTGCCGCCCCTGAAGTCGGGCTCCTGGTCGCTGCGATCGCGCAACTCGGCTCCGAGTTCTACGGCCTCGCCCCCGAAGGCATCGGCCTTCCGGCCGACGGTTACATCCCGGAGCAGACCCTCTTCCATAAGGCACAGAACGCTATTTTCCAGTGCATGGCGGGCGGGAAACTGATCATCGGCGCAGGCTCCATTTCCGGGGTCATGGCTCTCAGCCCCGCGCAGCTCGTGATCGACGACGAGATCATGCACATCGCACGCCGCTGGGTGAACGGTATCCGGGTGGACGACGACACTCTCGCGGTTGACGTGATCCACCGGGTTGGGCCGCGCGGACACTTCATCACCGATGATCACACCCTCGCGCACCTGCGCACCGGCGAACTCATTTCGACGAGAGTATTCGATCGAGACCGGTTCGAAGCCTGGCAGGAAAAGGGCTCCAAAACGCTGACAGACAAGGCGCGGGAAAAGGGCCTCGCGTTGCTGTCGAAGCACCAGGTGCCTGCCCTGCCGGACGAAGTCCTGCGGGAACTGGCCGCTATAGTGAAACGAGCCGACGCGGAACTGGCAGGCCAGCCCGCCGCTTCCGCACAGGCCTGAAAAGAAGGAGATCGCACATGAATGAGACGATGCAGGCAATTTTCGAAGGCGTTTTGAGCGGGAATGCCGGTAGCGTGAGGATCGGGGTACAAACGGCGCTCGCCGGCGGAATGGACGCGGCTGTCATCCTCAACAATGGATTGATTGCTGCGATGGCAGAGGTGGGTCGCCGGTTTGAATGCGACGAATATTTCGTCCCGGAGATGCTGATCGCTGCGCGTGCCATGAAGGAAGGCATGGCGCTCCTGAAACCGCTCCTTCTTCAGGCCGACATCCAGCCGGTCGGAAAAGTGGCCCTCGGCACCGTTCGCGGCGACCTGCACGACATCGGCAAGAACCTGGTCGGCATGATGCTCGAAGGCGCCGGCTTCGAGGTCGTAGACCTGGGTACGGACGTGGCGCCGGAAAAATTCGTCGCAGCCGCGCAGGCCGGGGCTGACGTGATCGGCCTATCGGCTCTCCTGACCACTACGATGCCCAACATGCGCGCCACCGTTCTCGCCCTTCAAAATGCCGGGCTGATCGACAAAGTCAAAGTCATGGTGGGCGGAGCTCCGGTCACCGAGCAGTACGCCCGCGAAATCGGCGCCCATGCGTACGCGCCCGACGCCAGCCGCGCCGCCGCGCTCGCCAGGGCGCTGGTAGCCGGGTGAGTATTCTTCGAGCTGAGAGCATTGAGAGTCCTTGAGGAAGCCATGAAAAAACCACTTGTCCTTCCGTTGCTGTTCGTCTGCCTCGCTCCCCACGTGTACTCTCAGGACCGGGTACCGCGCTGGTCCGTCCATGAGATCACTCTGGCCGCTACCGAAAAATATGCAAACCCGTACACTCAGGCCGGCGTTACGGGCGTCTTCCGGGGACCCGGGGGAATCGCCTGCACCGTGCCCGGATTCTGGGACGGAGGCACCACGTTCAAAATCCGGTTTACTCCAACGGTCCAGGGACAATGGTCATGGTCGACGGCTTCCCGCGATGCCGGCCTCGACAAGCGCTCCGGCGAGATCACATGCACGGCGCCAAGCCCCGACCGCCACGGAATTCTCCGCCGCGATCAAGCCCATCCCCACTCTTTTGTGTGGGACGACGGCACACGTTACTTCATGTGGGGGCAGACCTACTATGACGTCATACTTAACCTGCTGGCAAGCGGCGGCTGGAAAGCGGGGGTGGACAACACGGCAGCACACGGCATGAACAAGATCCGTCTCCACGTTTTCGCCCAGAAGGACTATAAAGCCGGCGTCGAGGACATGACCTATCCGCAGGCGGTCCCGTTCGGCGGCACCTTCTCCAACCTTGATCGCAACCAGCTGAACATCGCGTACTGGCAGGGCCTGGACGAGTACGTCAGGTATGTCGACTCCAAAGGACTTATCGCAGACCTCATTCCTTTCAACCCGTATGGCGAAAACGTCATGTGGGGCACCCCGGAACAGGACGAGCGCTATCTCCGCTACATCCTCGCCCGGTATGCGGCGTTTCCGCACGTCATCTGGTGCGTCTGCAACGAGTGGAACTACTCCACCAGGCCTCAGTCATACTTCGACCGGATGGGAGAGATTATTCGAAATGAAGATCCGTGGATGAAAGAGGGATCGAACCTCCGAGCGCTGTCGATCCACCAGGGGACCCGCATCGAATTCAATTTCTTCGGCTCCGGCTGGCCGACGCATTCGATTGTCCAGTACGGAGTCCGCAACAACGTGCAGAACACCCGCCCCGAAACCACGCAGGAGCCGAAGACCCGGTACTACAACGGCGACGAGTGGGGGAACGCGAGCATCGTCGTAAACCTCGGGCGCGACATGCCCGTCGTAAACGACGAATACGGTTACCTCGGCGAGAAGACTCCGATCGAACTGACGCAAACACAGCATCGCCAGGCGATGTGGGGCATCGCGGCGGCGGGTGGGTATGGATCTGTAGGCGACTTCCGCCGGCCACCTGCCGGGAATCCCGAGATCACCGGGGACTGGCTGGATGCGCCCGAGTACGACGACATCCAGCGCGTTGTGAGGTTCTTCGATACGAAACGGCTCGAGTACTGGAAGATGGCCAGCCACAACGAGCTGAAAACCGCGGGCGATCGCGTCTATGTGCTCGCGGAGCCTGCACGGCAATACCTGTTCTATGCGGCAGTGGGCGGCCCCTTCACCGTCAACCTCGCGCCAGGGACATATTCTGCCCGCCGCTACAGCCCGCGCACGGGCGAAGACGTTTCGTTACCGGATCAGCCCGGCGGCGGCCAGGTCTTGTTCACCCTGCCGGACACCAACGACTGGGTGGTCTACCTCAAGCGGAAATAGAAGCAAAAAGCACCGCAGAGGCGCAGAGCACGCCGAGAGTCTTGGACAGACCCAAAGACCAAGCGGCGCCGAGGCGCCGCTTCCGCGAATCCCGCTCCCACGGTGCGTTCCTGGAAAGCGGCGTCGAGCCGCCGCACTCCATATTTCATCCACTTGGGTGCGCTCCGGCGCATGAGAGACTGTGGTGGGCTTTTGGTAACTACGGGTTCTGGGCTCCACCGGGCGCGGGGCGGTTTCCTGCGGCATCATCCAGTACCAGGACCCAGTCGCCCGGGCCGGGGGTGCTGAATTCGCGGAAGCCCTTCTGATCGATTGTCCCTGCGTTTGTCGACTTCCCGGTCCGCGGATCGAACCAGTAACCCCGAACCTTCTGTCCCGACAGCCGGTTCAGGTCGATGGCGACCGTGTGCTTGTCGGTCATATAGACGATGAGGGTGTCCCGCGCCGCAGTCGCCGCGGCCTGCACGCCGTCGTCGTTGCCGAAGTCCCCATGGCCGCGCACGACGAAAACGTGATCGATATCGGGCTGCAACTCGTACCATGCCCGCGATTCGAACAGTGTGCGGACGTGGGTCATGTAGTGCGATCCGGGGAGGTCGAGCGCCTTCTCCCAGCCGTAACCGCAGAACCAGAGCGGCTTGTTCCCGAACAGGTGGCCGGCCGCTCCGGCCAGCACCGCCCGATACGGATAGCGCCGCACGTCGTCCGCGGTTCTCTTCCCGAAGTCCTCCTCGTAGTGTGTCTCGATAAGGAAGGTGGGCTTGTTTGGATGGCGCGCGCGGTCGTACAGAATGCGCCAGGCCACCGGGCCGTACGTGTAGGAGCTGTTGAAGTCCAGCCAGCCCTCGCCGCCGAAGCGCTCGAGCGCCGAGGTGTTGCTCGCCCAATGCGCGGTGTGCAGGTGCCCGGAGCGGATTCGCGGATACCCTTCGCCACGGCGCGCACCTCGTCGGGAACCTCGTGCGGATTGCGGTCGCCGCCGTGCACCCAGATGATGTTGGCGAATTTCGCATAACGTTTGCCGATCCAGCGGCCGTAGGTGAGGCACTTTACGGGCCCGTTCTTCCTCATCAGGTCGATGTAGCCGTCCTTGGCGGCGCCGATGTAGGCCGGCGTGACCATCAGGAGGAAATCCAGTTCCGCCGCTTTTTTCAACACCCGGTCGACATTCGCCCAGTACGGCTCGTTCGGCTGCGTCATGTCGTCGTTGACAAACGGGTGATTGCCGTAGCGGTCCGGAGGATAGCTGGGCTTCCCGTCGGGGATGAGCCGCACTTCACGCTACCTTGCAACAACAGAAAGTCAAGCCCAAAAGGAAACGAGCAACACCTACTCAGGTCAGCATCTTGAAGCTCTTCTATGCAAAGAACCCTTTCCCAGATACTGAATGTCGACAGTACTTGGCCGATAAACTGGGCATGACGCCTAGGTCGGTTCAGATATGGTTTCAGAATCAACGACAGCATGAAAAGGCCACAGCAGAGCAACTTCAGAAGAGAAGAAGTCCTGTGAAGAATGGAGAACATCTGTAAATACAATTTAATAATTGCACACTTAATCACATTAAAGTTAGAAATGTTTTGCTTGAAAATTAATAAAATGGAGAATTTGGCGGTTTCCCTGCGAGGGGTAGCATTGCTGGAACAGCCGGTCGAGGGATCGAAATGCTGCAGCAGTCCGTTACAGAAAGGGACCGTCATTCCTTGGCAAGCTCGGATGATTGTGATATGATGAAGAAGGATATCGCTGAATATAGCAAGAATATTTTTTACTCCAAGAAATATGCCGATGATGAGTGGGAATACCGGTAACACCATGTTTTTGCACAATATGGGTTTATGCCTGTAGACACGTCATTCTTCCCAAAGAGATTGCTAGATATGTTCCTGCTAACCAGTTGATGACTGAAGATGAGTGGAGATCGCTGGGAGTGATGCAGTCTGACGGATGGGTCCATTACATGATTCATGCACCAGAGCCACACATTCTGCTGTTCAGGCGAGAGAAGGATTACCAGTTGAAGTACCCGCCTGCTCAAGAATAAGTCAATAGTAACATTATCTTTACATCACATTTCTGTCATTAAATCACTTTCACCACCACGACCAAGTTTGCGACAAGGGCAGAAATGCCTTTAGTGATCTTGTGCGGATATCCTGCCTCTGGCAAGACAAAGTTTGCTGAAGCTCTCAAAAACCACCTCGAGGAGAACTTTTCGGATTATAAGGTGTCCTTGATCAACGACGAATCCCTAGGGCTGTCTAAAAAGATCATCTATCAAAGTATCGATGAGTACCAGGACTGTTCTTACCATTTTTAGATGTGGCTGAAGAGAAAAAGGCAAGATCAGCCTTCATGTCTGCTGTGGAGCGTTCTATTTCCAAGGATACTGTTGTTATTGCTGACAGTCTGAACTATATCAAGGGATATAGATACCAACTTTACTGCGTAGCTCGAACTGCGAACACACCTCACTGTTGCGTACGATAGTTTCATAAGCTCATCAGACTTGATATAATGTAGGTTCATGCTCTTTCATCAGTTGAAGGTTCTGTGGCGAGAAACAATTTGCGTGAAAATCGCTATCCCGATGAAATAGTTCGTGAGCTGGTTGATCGATTCGAAGAGCCCAATAACCAGACCAAGTGGGACTGCCCCCTCTTCTCTGTCGTCGATCAGTCGCCCGATGTCCTTCAATCGATTTGTGATGTTATTTGCATCAAGAAGGTATCGAGACCACCCAGCTTTGCCACTGCCTCCAAGTCTGCTGCTTCTGGTGATTTTGTTTCCACACTGGATCGTGTGACTCAAGAGTTAATCGACAAGATTTTGCCGCAGATCAAGCCGTTTGGTCCGTCAACAGTCGCTATTGATGGGCTTGAACCCCTCAGATTGGCAAAACCTCTCTCCGCCGGCGATCTCGCCAGTTTGCGTCGTCAATTTAACCACATGAATCGACTTCACCCTGTTGATATCGCAAAGATCCCAGAGCTCTTC
>CAVZBT010000004.1:0-50701 GCA_963773605.1 uncultured Acidobacteriota bacterium | reverse complement strand
TGGCACCGCCGATAGTCCCGCCTTCGACGGCACATTTCAGTTGAGCGGGCTGCGTTACGGTTCGCTCGACCTCGGTCGTGGCCAGGGCACGGTGCAGCTCAAGGACCGCAGCCTGCGCGGCAGCGCGCGTGTCGAGTCGGAGTTCGGGGGGTTTGCCGCGGAAGTCACCCTTTCCACCGACGCCGGTTTCCCCGGCAAGGCCGCGCTCGACTTCACCGACTGGAATCTCCAGCGATTGATTGCGCCCGAACGCCCCCGTTCCTCAGCGAACTGAGCACGGCCCTGCGCGGGCGGATCGACGTCGAGGGACGTTTCGGCGATAGTTCGACCCTTGCCTACAAAGGCGAACTCGACGGCGCCCGCTTCAAGATCCATGACTACGATCTGCGCAACGAGGGGAAGATCCGGTTTGCCGGGACGCCGCAGAAGCTGCAGATCGCCGACGCCCGGATGCTCGGCGGAGGGGAGCGACCTGGCGCTGAGCGGGGACATCCCGCTCGACAATGGCACCAACCTCAACCTGCGGCTCAACGGGACTCTGAACCTGGCCGTCCTGGAGCGCATCGAGAAGCGGCTGCACCTGGCCGGTTCCACCCGTATCGACGTCCGGGCCACCGGATCCCTGCGCGAGCCGCAGGTGATCGGCCAGTCGCAGCTGCTGGACGCCCGGCTCGATTACGGCGACCTGCCGTTCCGCTTCGCCGGGGTGCGCGGCGGCATGGTCTTTTCCCGCAACCTCGTTCGGCTCGAGAATATCGAAGGCTCGGTGGCGACCGGGACCATCCAGCTGTCGGGTGCGGTCGAGCACTCAATCATCCGAGCTGCGCGGGATAAACCTCCAGGTCGCGATCCGAAAAGCCCGCCTCCCCTACCCGAAGGATTTCCGCTCCACGATCGACGCCGATCTCGTGCTGCGGGGCGGGCCCGATGCGCAGCTCCTCACCGGCGACGTCAACGTCCTGCGATCGGACTACCTGCGGGATTTCAACCTGCTGGAGCAGTTCGCCGGTCGCGGGACGAACTCCGTCCGGGCCGCTGACGACCGAGCCGCTTCTCGGGGGCATGCGGCTCAACGTCTTCCATCCACTCCGAGGGGGGGCTGTTCATCGACAACGAACTGGCCCGGCTGCGCGGCGGCATGCGGCTGACGCTCCGCGGCACCCCCGCGTATCCTTCGCTGACCGGGCGCGTCGAGGCCGTCGAGGGTTCGATCAACTTCCGTGGAAACCGGTTCGAGCTCATCCGGGCGGGCGCCGACTTCGTGGACCGAAACCGGATCAACCCGGTGCTGGATGTCCGGGCCGAAGCCGACGTCAAGAGCTACACCCTGATCCTGGACATGACCGGGGACCTCGATCACCTCACCGATGAACCTGAGCTCGGTTCCGGCGCTCTCCACCGTGGACATCGTTTCGCTCCTGACGACAGGCAAATCCAGCGATCTCGGGTTTGGAGACCTCGAGACGGCAGGCCGAGATCACCGGGCTGAGCGCCGCCAGCATACTCTCGGAGAGCCTGACCGGCGTAATCGGCAAACGGGTCCAGCGCATCTTCGGATTCGAAAGCTTTCGTGTCGATCCCTTCCTTGCAGGCTCGGACAACGACCCGACGGCCCGAGTGACCATCACCGAGCGCATATCGCGGGACCTCGCCGTCACCTTCTCGCGCAACCTGACGACGAGCGAGGAACAGATCGTCGTCCTGGAGTACGACGTCACCCGGAACCTCACGGTCGTGGCCACCCGCGATGAGAACGGTTTGTTCAGCCTGGATCTCCGTTTTCGAAGGAGATTCAGGTGAGGCCTTTCCAACGAAGCCGGACAAAAGTAGAATAAAGGTCTCCAACACAGGAGTCGGTACGAGCCGCGGGTCGCCGTCGACCGGTGGACATGTGAACGTGACAGTGGGCCAGGGTAGGTGCCGGATGAGAATTCTCGTGATCGAGGACGAAGCGAAATTGGCGAACCTTGTAAAGAAGGATTTGGAACAATCGGGTTACCAGGTGGATCTCGCCGCCGACGGCCATGCCGGGTTCACCCAATTCCAGTCGGGCGATTATGACCTTGTGCTATTGGATCTGATGCTCCCCGGATTATCCGGCTGGGACCTGATCCCGCTCATGCGCAAAGCGAAACCTGCGCTCCCGATCGTGGCGCTTTCCGCGCGGGTCACCGTCGAAGACCGCGTCCACGGATTGAATCTCGGTTGTGACGACTACCTGGTCAAGCCATTTTCGTTCAAGGAGCTGGAGGCCAGGATACAGGCGCAGTTGCGCCGCGGGACGGTGATGGGCACCGCGGAATTGCGTGCCGCTGACCTGACTCTGGACCCGCTCAAGCGCAAGGTGATGCGCGCGGGCAAGACCATCGAACTGTCCAACAAGGAGTTCGCCCTCCTGGAGTACCTGCTGCGCAACAAGCACCAGGAAGTCACGCGCAACATGATCATCCAGAATGTCTGGGACGCCAGCTTCGACAAGTTCACCAATGTCGTCGATGTGTACATCAACTATCTCCGGAACAAGGTGGATCGCGATTTCGAGCCGCGCTTGATCCACACGGTCCGGGGCGTCGGTTACGTGCTCCGGGATTGAGCCGTGAAGATCCACAGCCTGCGTTTCCGGCTGAGCTTGACCAACGGCGTGGTGCTGGCGGTCGCGTTTCTCTGCGTGGGCTATGCCCGCTACGCCACCATTGCCTACCGCCTCTCCATGCGTTTCGATCGGGACCTGGTCGGCGACGCGACCTTCCTCTCCTCTCGGCTCGTCGTGACGCCGGGAAGTTACGCACTTCACTCCGACGGCCTGACCGCGTACGACACGTTCAACCTGCAACAGGTTCTGGCGTACTCCGTCATCACCGATCGGCAGGGCAAGGTCGTAAACCCGGACATGTGCAGCCGCTATGTACGGGAGATGCTGCAACAAGGTGCGCTGAGCGAGCTTCTGCAGATGCGGGGAGGCACGGTCGAGACGGCTGCGGCCGACGGCACCCGGTTCCGCTTCGTTTCGCTTCCGGTCGGAGCGGACCTTGACTCCCCCTACGTCGTCCATGTCGGTCGCGACGCACAGTCCCTGGAGGGCGTGCTCGGGCAATACCGGGAGATGTACCTGCTCTCGCTTCCCCTGCTCTTAGTCGTGTCGGTGGCGGTCGGGTGGTTTCTCGCCGGTCGGGCGCTCAAACCCTTCGATGACCTGGCCCACGCGGTCGAGCAGATCACGTCCAAGAACCTGAGTATCCCGATCCTGTCTCATTACCGCGAAGAGGAGGTGCAGAAACTGGTCGACGCCTTCAACCTGGTGGTTACGCGACTGGACGGCTCATTCCGGCAGATGAGCCGTTTCAACGCCGATGTGGCGCACGAGCTCCGCACACCCCTCGCGGTGCTGCAGGGCGAAACGGAAATCGCCCTGCAATCGCCCGGGCTGCCCGACGAAATCACGGCGGTGCTCTGCAGCAACCTCGAGGAGCTCGACCGGCTCGGCCGGATCGTGAAGGACTTGCTGACGCTCGCCGAGGCGGATGCCGGCACCCAGGTCATTGCCGAGCAAGAGATCAGGCTCGCGCCCCTGATGCGCGACCTCGTGGAGCAGATGAGGCTCCTGGCGGCGGACAGGAGCATCGAAATCAACATCGACCGCATCGACGAAGCGGTCATGCTCGGTGACGAGCTGTGGATCCGGAGGGCGCTGCTCAACCTGCTCGACAACGCCATCAAGTACTCCAAAATCGGAGGCCGGGTCGATGTGCAGGTGCAGTCGCTCGGGGCGTCGGTGCGGGTGGCGGTCCGGGACCAGGGGATTGGCATCGCGCCGGAAGATCTCCCGCGGATCTTCGACCGGCTGTACCGTGCGGATCCCGCGCGCAGCCGCAGCACCGGGGGGGCCGGGCTCGGGCTCGCGTTCGTCAAGTGGATTGTCGAGGCGCATCATGGCCGCATCGCGGTCGACAGCCAGCCGGACCGCGACACGCTCTTCACGCTCGAGTTCCCGCAAGTCGCCCGCACCGCAACCGGAACCGGAACCTGAAACACGCCCGGGGTCGCCGAGGAACCTACCCATTGAGTCGGGTGTTGTCGGCCGGTCGGCACATCGTGCAGCAGCGTTTGAAGCCGTCCGGAGCCAACCGGCAACTCGACCGTTCTCCACAAGCCAGTCTGGCTTCCGGCTCCAGGCTTCCGTGTCCGCGACGGCACAACCGGACAACATTGGCGTCGCATCACTTTGCTATTGCGTTTCCGGGGGGTGGACGCCTAAAATACCCGTTTTGCCCAGGAGGTGGGATCTGTGTACGCAGTCATCATGAACGGCGGGAAGCAGTATCGCGTGGCCGAGGGCGAGGTCGTGCAGTTCGAGAAGCTGGGTGTCGACTCGGGCGCTTCGGTTGAGTTCAAGGATGTCCTCCTCGTGAAGACCGACGAAAAGACCTACATCGGCCAGCCTCTCGTCGAAGGGGCGACCGTCCAGGGAGTCGTCCAGGAGAACGGGCACGCCGACACCGTCCTGGTATTCAAGTACAAGAAAAAGAAGCAATACAGGCGGACCCGCGGTCATCGCCAGCAGTACTCCGCGGTGCGGATCGAAAAGATCAACGTGACGGTCTAGGCCGCGCGCAACATCGACATACAGCGTTTGAGGTTTCAGCATGGCACACAAAAAGGGAGTCGGAAGTTCCAGAAACGGCCGCGACAGCCAGCCGAAACAGCTGGGGGTGAAGCGCTTCGGCGGCGAACTGGTGCTCGGCGGGACCATCCTGGTCCGGCAGCGCGGCACGCGCATTAAGCCGGGCCTCAATGTTGGGATCGGCAGGGACGATACGCTGTTTGCGAAGATTGCCGGCACCGTCAGCTATCAGGACCGGGGACGGATGGGGAAATTCGTGCATGTGGTGGCGCAATCCTGACCGTGCGCACCTCGGCCAAGGCACTGCTGAAAGGGACCCCGAACCGGGGTCCCTTTTTAGTTTCTGACGATCCCCTGCGCCGCGCTGCGCGCAGGGTCGGTACCCTCCATGTTCATTGACCGCGCGCGCATAAAGCTGATTGCCGGGGACGGCGGCAACGGCTGCCTTGCCTTCCGCCGCGAGAAGTTCGTCCCGAAAGGTGGACCCAGCGGGGGCGACGGCGGGCGCGGCGGAGACGTCTACCTGGAGTGTACCGACCGTGTGAACACGCTCCTGCATTTCCAGTACAAGCGCGTTTTCAAGGCGGACCGCGGCCGGCACGGGGAAGGATCCCGATGCCACGGCAGGGACGGCGAGGACCTCGTCGTGCCGGTGCCTCCCGGGACACAGGTGTATCGCGAGCCCGAGCACGAACTGGTGCGCGATTTCGCCACCCCGGGGGAACGTGTGCGCGCGGCGGCCGGGGGAGCCGGCGGGCGCGGCAATGCGCGGTTTGCGACCGCTACGAACCAGGCGCCGCGCCGGTGTGAACCCGGCCGGCCCGGGGAGGAAGTCGAGCTCTCCCTCAGCCTGAAGCTGATCGCCGACGTGGGCCTGGTCGGCTTCCCCAACGTCGGCAAATCGACCCTGATCTCCCGTATCAGCGCGGCCCGGCCGAAGATTGCAGATTACCCGTTCACCACCCTGGTGCCGCATCTCGGAGTTGTGTCGGTCGGCGATTTCCGCAGTTTTGTGGTCGCGGACATTCCCGGCCTGATCGAGGGGGCGCACGAAGGCCACGGGCTCGGCGATCAGTTCCTGAAACACGTGGAACGCACCAAGGTGCTCGTGCACCTGATAGACGTGTCACAGCCCCGCGACCCGGTAGCCGATTTCAAAACGATACTGCGCGAGCTCACGCTCTTCAGCCAAGACGTCGGGGGGCGGGCCCAGGTCGTTGTCGCGTCCAAGATCGATGCGCTGGACGACCGCCGCAAGATCACCCGCCTCAAGCTGATGTGCGCCCGCCGCAAACTGCCCTTCTTGAGCATTTCGTCGGTGACGGGGCAGGGCGTACCCGAACTGGTGCAGCTCCTGGCGCGCATGCTCGGGTTGCTCGGACAGGCAAGCGGCTAGCCTTTGGGCCGTCAACCGGCGGTATGCGGCAGGCAAGGGATCACCGTTCCACTCCGGGAAGGGATCAATGGCTCGAGGGAACTTTCACCTGGAATCCGCGAGATTCCCCCCCAGGCCTATCCTGCTCCCGTCGATCCCCAGCTTTTCATCGCCCCTTGGAGTTGGCGAGCGACGCGAGCCGGCTTCATAAGGGTTGGTTTCAAGGGCGTGTTGGGTTAGGCTCTCCCCATCTACGAGGACAAGTTTGGTCGGAATGAGACTGGGGGTATTCGGCGGTACGTTCAACCCGATACATCTCGGACACCTTCATGTCGCCGGCAGCGTGCAGCAGCTCTTCGGCCTCGCGCGCACCCACTTCGTCGTGGCATCGACGCCTCCCCACAAGCCCGGGCTGGATATTGCGCCCCTTGTCCATCGCTACGCCATGGTCAGCCTGGCGCTGTCCGGTTCGGAGCGCCTGGTGCCGTCGCTGATGGAACTTGAGCGGCCCCCGAGCCCGTTTTCCATCGACACGATGAAGAAATTTGCGCGCCGCTCACCCGGCGGGCGCCGCGGGCTCTACTTCATCGCCGGCGGGGACTCGCTGTTCGAAGTGAGCGGGTGGCATCGAGGCGAGGAGTTGCTGGCGACCTACAATTTTGTTTTCGTGACCCGCCCGGGGGTCGAGATCGACGATCCACGCCGCGCGCTTCCCGGCAGCATAGCGCACCGGGTACGAGACCTGCGCGGCCTCGGGCCCAGACAGGTGCGCCGGCACGCCTCCGGAAACGGGCCGGGAGGGAACCGCATTTACCTGATCGATGTCGACGCCCCGGATGTCTCGGCCTCGCAGGTGCGCGACGTGGCGGCCCTGGGGCGAAGCGTGAAACGCTGGCTGCCTGCTCCGGTGGCGCTGTACATAAAAAAACTCGGCCTTTACGGTGAACGATGACAGACGCGTTGAAAATTGCACTCAAGGCTTTAGACGACAAAAGGGGCACGACATAACGGTTCTCGACATCTCGGCCATCGCCTCGTTTGCCACGTATTTCCTGATTTGCACGGGGGATTCGTCCAGGCAGATTCAGGCCCTTTGCGACGAGGTGGAAACCCGGATGAAGGAAGGCGGATTCAAGCCGAACCACATCGAGGGTTACCGCAATGCCGAGTGGGTGCTGATGGACTATTTCGACCTCGTTGTCCACATCTTCTCGCGGAACGCGCGCGCGTTTTATGATCTGGAGAGACTGTGGCGCGACGCGAAGGTCCTGGACGTCGAAAAACTCCTGGCGGCGCACGAAAAACCGGTCGTGCCCAGAAAGGCGCCGCGTGCAAGGAAGGGGTAGCGGGCTGCGTCGGCCGAGTGGACGGGGGACGGCCCGACCCCGTCACAATTGCCACGGCTGGCGAGGGTGGGCGGCAAGATCCACGGGCCGCGTCGAGCCTCCGCGGCCCACTGGTTGAATTGACTACTTCGATTTAGTAGAATCTCGTCCTTTGCTGGGGTTCCTCGGGGACCCGGAGCATGCACGTCAAGCTGATCTGGGTTGGAAAAACACGGAACTCTTCATGTCCGGGCATTGCAGGCCGACTACTTTGAGCGCCTGCGCCACCTGACCTCCTGCGAAATATTGGAAACTCGGGATATTTCGAGAGGCCGGGCCATCGATGGAGCGAAGCTGCTGGCTGCGGAGGCCGCAGAGATCGGCAAGTATCTGCAACACGGCAGCCGCGTCGTGGTGCTGGACGAAAACGGGAAGCAATTGACCTCCCCCGAATTCGCCCGCTGGTTGGACAAAGAGCAGAACCAGGGCACCCGGGAACTGGCATTCGTGATCGGCGGCCCGGACGGGTTGAGCCCGGAAATTGCCGGTCGGGCTGTACTGCGGCTGGCGCTGGGGCGGCTGACATGGACGCACGAGATGTGCCGCATGCTTTTGCTCGAACAGCTGTACCGGGCGTGCTGCATCCTGCGGAACATCCCGTATCATAAATAGGCACGGTGGAGACACGGGGATGGAAGCAAAGAGGCTGGAGTATTTCAAAGAGAAGCTCATCCAGAAGCAGCTCTCCCTGCGCGACATGGTCCAGCGGGCGGAAGGCTACGGGCGCGAGAAGGAGCCCGACATCCAGGACGTGGCAGACATGGCCGTGGAGTCCTACACGAAGGAATTCAATTTCGGCAAGAGTTCCAGCGACCGCTGCGTTCTTCAGATGATTCGGGAGGCGCTGGATCGCATCAAAGACGCCTCCTACGGCACTTGTATCCACTGCGAAAACCCGATTCAACCCAAGCGGCTGGAGGCGGTGCCCTGGGCCCGCCACTGCATTCAGTGCCAGGGGCTGCTCGAGAAGGGCCAGCTGGAGAACTGAACCGGCCGCCCGGGGGCGTTCCGTTGACTGCGCAACCTTTCATCTCGACCACCCGGGACCGCCCTCCGAGCCGGCCGCGGCAGCTGGCCGACGCCCTCCTGAACCTCCTGTATCCCGAATCCTGTTTTGTATGCGGTTCCCCGGTCGCCCGGCACCAGGACTGCGGCGTGTGCGGGCGCTGCTGGGACAAGACCCTGCAGCTGCAGATCTGCGCACCCTGGTGCCCGTCGTGCGGCCTTCCTTTCCAGGGTTTCGATCCCGGCCCCGCCCACCTCTGCTCGGACTGCATCGCGGATCCGCCCCCTTTTTCGGGAGCCCGCTCGTTCGGGTACTACGAAGGCGAGCTGAGCCAGGTGATCCAGGAGTTCAAGTTCCACGGCAGGCGCAAGCTGGCCGTCCTTCTGGGCCCCCTGGTTGCCTCGGCGGTGACGTCGACCTGGGCACGGGATCACATCGACCTGCTCTGCCCGATTCCGCTGCACCCGAAGCGGAAGCGCGAACGCGGGTTCAATCAATCCGAGCTTCTGGCCCGGTCCGTTTCGGGAATTCTCGGCCTACCGATGGAGGTCGGCGTCCTGCGCCGGTCGCGGCATACCCCGCCCCAGGTGGGGCTGACCGACCCGGAGCGGCTGCGCAATGTGCGCGGCGCGTTTCTGTGCGCGCGGCCCGACCTCGCGGCCGGCAAGAGGGTGCTGTTGATCGATGATGTGATGACGACGGGCGCGACGCTCCGGAGCGCAACCAAGACGTTGCTCGCCGGAGGCGCGCTCCGGGTGGCCGCGGTCACCGTCGCACGCGCGGTCCCTCATACCTGATTGTGAATGCGGGTCGTGGCCTACGGGTGAGGGGTGCGGGGAGGGCCGCCCCTGTGGCGGTCGTCGATCTTGGTGATGATCTCTTCGAAGTGGGCCTTCTGGTCTTCGCGCAGGATCTCCCGGATCTCCTGCCTCGTCTGGTCGCGGATCGCCTCGTACTGCGGGCGGAACTGTTTCGACAACGCGCGGTAGTGCTCGCGGCTGCTGCCGATGATCTCCTTCAGCTTCTCTTTCTGCGCCGCATCCATGTTCAGCCCCGCCGCCATAGCGTCGGCGAGATGGTGCTCGGCATTCCGCGGGCGGCGATCTTCGACGGCCGCGACCCGCTTCTGGAAGACGTAATAACCCAGACCTCCAGAGACCGCCCCAAGGGCGAACGTCACGACCAGGATCAGAGCCGCGCCGGTTTTGGACTTCATCTCGGTGCCCTGTTGACCTCGGGTTCGCTGTTAATGGACGGCCCTTGCTCCGGTTCTTCCTCGGCTATCGCCCGCACCACGCTGTCGTCGGTGATGTCTCCCTGGTCTGCGATGACCATCCGGTGATCCCGGTCGGTCGTCGTGAAGATTCCGTCGTAGGCCTGGTAAACGTCAACGGAAGGAATCCAGAGCTGTTCGTAGGCGAAAGCCCCGAGCAGAGTCAAGGTCAGCAGCGCCAGTATCGGCACCACCCGGTGGGACAACCCGACGAGCATCTGCCAGATCGTCAATCCCTGGGCCTCGCCCCGGAGGCGAGCCCGGAGGGAACTGTAGAAAAACGGGGAGACCTGAATCGGAGGGAGAGCCTGCGTTATCCGCCGCGGCAGCGTGACGATGCGGTATTCGCGGGTGCAACCGGGGCAGCCCGACAGGTGCCCTTCGAGTTCCTGCCTCTCGGAGGACGTCAACTCGTCGTCGATCAACCGGAACAACCAGTCTCTCGCCTTGGTGCATTCCATGCGCAAGTCCCTCGACCAGTACTACGCTGAACACCGCAGGTTATTTCGTTCTGAGAATCCTGACCGGGTCCGTGGGTGAGGTTCATTAGGCTGAGGCACCGTTGATGGCCGGCATCCAAGTTCCTTTTTACAATATAAGCATGCAATCCCCATAGCTAAAAAAACGATAATCTTTGGCCATCGCCTCCCGGTAACAATCGAGCATCAGATCGCGCCCGGCGAGGGCACAGACGAGCATGAAGAGAGTCGACTTCGGGAGGTGGAAATTCGTCAGGAGTCCGTCGATGGCCTTGAACTGGAACCCCGGGTAAATGAAAAGGTTGCAGAATCCCGAACTCTCCCGGATGGTTCCCGACGAGGCGAGGTATTCCAGGACCCGGGTCGTGGTCGTTCCGACCGCGATCAGTTGTTTGCCGGCCGCTTTGTGGCCGACGATCGCGTCTGCGGCGGCCGGTCCGACCTGGAAGTACTCGGGGAGCATGCGATGGGATTCGATACGCTCCGTGCGTACCGGCTGAAAGGTGCCATATCCGACATGCAGCAGGATTTCGCAGAGCCCTATCCCATTTACCTGCAGACGTTTAATAACTTCTCTGGTGAAGTGTAGCCCCGCCGTCGGCGCTGCCACCGAGCCGCTGTGGACGGCATACACGGTCTGATAGCGTTCCCGATCCCGCGGCGAGGACCACGGTACCGGGCGTCGGATGTAAGGGGGGAGCGGCGTCTCCCCGATTTGCTCGAAACGGGCGGCAAGATCCTCGTTTCCCTCGAAATGGAGGAGCCGAGCGCCGTCCGGCTGGACCCCTTCGACGCGGGCCCTCAAGTTGTCGATCTCCAGAACCTGGCCGATGGCCGCCTTCCTTGCCGGCTTCAGCAACGCGATCCAGAGGCGCGGGGCTTCCTGGCGCACCAGCAGGACCTCGATCCGTTCTTCCCTCCCCGTTCGGCGGGCGCGCAGCCGGGCCGGGAACACCCGGGTGTTGTTTAGAACAAGAAGATGTTGGGGGCCCAGAATATCGGGCAGATCGTGGAATTCGCGATGCTCACGGGACCCGGTCTCCCTGCGGACAACGAGCAGCTTGGATCGATCGCGCTCGGGCGCTGGCTGCTGCGCAATGAGGGCCTCGGGCAGGACGAAATCAAAATCGGCGAGCTGCACGGCACACCTATCCATTTGGGCGTCGGAACTGGCGCATCCCTTGGCCGGACCCTTCACCGTCCACCCGTGCCCCCGGGTGCTCTTCCGCCTCGTCCGGGAGGGGACGGTGTAGTTGAGCCGAGAAGTTTGCCCCAAAGAGCATGATCAGGCTCGATGTATACACCCAGGCGAGTAGCGCGATGATGGCGCCGGTTCTGCCGTACATCCGTTGGTAATCGAAATAGGGAACCAGCTTCGCGAAAACGTAGCTCCCGGCGTCCCACAGGGCGGCGGAGACGAGCCCGCCCGAAAACGCTTCGAGCCAGAGCACGCTCCGGTCCGGTATGAGCTTGAATATAAATGTGAACACCAGGACGGCCACCACGAAGCCCGTCGCGAGGAGGATCGACGACCAGAACCAGTCGATGACCTCCCGAGAAATATGGATCGAGGAATGAGAACGCGCTGTCCCCACGACGATCGTGACGCCGGTTGAGGTCAGGAGGAAAACCCCGGCGATCAGAAGCAGCCCGGTGCTGCGGATTCGGCTCTCCCAGAACGTGCGCCGCCGTTCTACCCCCCAGGCCCGGTTTAAAGCATTCTCGATAAAGGTGAACAGCCATGTCGAAGACCAAACCACCACCAGGATGCAGGAGGACACCACGGCGGGTGACAGGTCCGTGATCTCCGCCAGGTTCTGGGCAAGCAGGGCGCGCGAACCGGGGAAGAGGGCGATGAGGCGCTGCTCCACCATATCTTGCAGATCGACCCAGCCCAGGAACAGGCGCACCAGGGCGATGAGCACCAGCATGGCGGGGAATAGGGCAAACAGGCTGAAATACGATATCGCCGCGGCATCCCGCGGGCCAGCGGTGTTCAGCATGGCGCGCGAGGCCTCGACCAGCGCAACCCCGGCCCGCCTGACGTTCGGCCTGCGTTTCCCCATCCTTAACAGTCTATTGGTTGTGCGGGTTCGAGTAAATACCCCGGCTAGTCCGCCACGGTTTCCGGGACGGCCGAAGCGGGCGGCGCCCAGGCGCCGCCCCGAAAGCGGCGTCGAGCTGCCGCACTCCACACCACGACGGCCACCTTGTCTTTGACAAGGTGTGGCGCGAGGCCTAACATAATGAGTTCCAATCTGAACAAATGCACCTTCTTCTATGGTTTACGCATGAAGCTCCCTTTGGTCAAGGTTCCCGTTGTCGGAATGCCCGTCCGGATGGATCCGGGGACGGACAGGCAGTATTTGAGCCGGTCTTACGCCGATGCGGTCTCGGCGTCGGGGGGTACCCCGGTTTTGCTTCCCCTGCTGCAGAACCCCGGGTTGTTTTCGGCGCTGGCCGGTGATTTTGATGGGATCCTTCTCACGGGCAACAACGCGGACGTCGAACCGGCACGATATGGGGCGAAGCGAGAGGCGGCGTGCGGGCCCGCGCAGCCGCTGCGCGATCAGACGGACTTCGTCCTGCTCGAGGCCGCGCGGCAACGCCGCATCCCGGTCCTGGCGATCTGTTTCGGCATGCAGTCGCTGAATGTCTTTTGTGGCGGGTCGCTGATCCAGGACATCCCGTCCCGGCTTGGAACCGCTGTGCGGCACAGCGATTCCCGGTCTCAATTTGCGCACTCCGTCGATTTTGCGTCCGGGTCGCTCCTGAACCAACTGGCCGGGGCCGCCGGCGCTCCGGTCAACAGCACCCATCACCAGGGTCTGGAACGTATCGGCGACGGCCTGGAAGTAATCGCCCGCGCCCCGGATGGCGTTGTCGAGGCAGTCGTGGGCACACGGCCGGAACAGTGGGTACTCGGAGTGCAGTGGCACCCAGAAAAGAGCTTTGGCTATGACGAACTTTCCAGAAGAATTTTCGGATCCTTCCTCGAGCAGTGCAGGCGATATCGAGCCGTCCATGAAGGATCTTATCCGGAGGCTTCTCAGCCAGGCCGGTGAAGACCCCGACCGGGATGGTCTGCGTGGGACGCCGAAGCGGTTTGAGGAGGCGTTCCGCTTCCTGACGGGCGGTTATACGCAGGACATCGACAAGGTCCTGAACAATGCCCTGTTCGACGTGAAGTACGACGAGATGGTCATCGTCTCCGACATCGATTTCTACAGCCTGTGCGAGCACCACCTGCTCCCCTTCTTCGGCAAGTGCCATGTGGCGTACCTTCCAAACAAGAAGGTGATCGGGTTAAGCAAGATCGCGCGGTTGGTCGAGGTGTTCAGCCGGAGGCTGCAGGTGCAGGAGCGCCTCACGACCCAGATTGCCGAAACCATCCAGCAGAAGATCAGCCCTTACGGAGTCGGGGTCGTCGTCGAAGCCCAGCACATGTGCATGCTGATGCGGGGTGTCGAAAAGCAGAATTCGCGCGCGGTGACCAGTTCTATGCTTGGCACCTTCCGCCGGGAAGAAACGCGGCTCGAGTTTCTCGACCTGGTTTTCAAGAGCAGGAGATAAGACGGAGGCCTTGATGACGGGCTGGGCGTGGAAGCTGGTGGTCAACACGGACATGGCCTGGAGAGAGGCTCTCCTGACCGGGCTGGTCATCCTGGTCGCCTGGCTGGCGGCGCAGGTGTACGTTTTGGCGATCGACCGCGTGGCGCGGCGCCTCGCGGCGCGCACGTCCTCGACGCTCGACGACCAGATTCTCCTGGTTGTTCGCCGGCCGGGATTCCTCCTGATTGTGCTGGTCGGCGTTTATGCCGCCGTTCACCGGTATCAGTTTCGGCTCCGGGGGGTGTTGGACGGCATCCTGTTCGTGCTGGCCGTGCTGGCCGTTTTCTATTGTCTCGTGGCGGTCCTCGGGGTGTTGCTCCGGTGGTGGGGCGAGAAACTGGTGCGCGAGCGGCCCGGTGAGAACGTGGCCCGCGACCTGTTGCCCATCGTGGAGAAGTTCCTCAAGGTGGTCCTCATCGTGATCGCCGCGATTATGGTGCTCGATCACTTCGCCATCGATGTCAAATCCATCCTGGTGACCCTGGGGGTCGGAAGCCTTGCGATCGGCCTTGCGCTGCAGGACACGTTGGCGAACATGTTCGGCGGCTTCACCATCATGATCGACCGGCCGTTCCGGGTCGGCGACCGCATCCAGCTTCAGACGGGTGAAGTCGGCGACGTCAAGGCAATCGGCATCCGCAGCACTGCCGTCCAGATGCTCGACAGCAACCTGCTGGTTGTCCCCAACTCGCTGCTGGTGAAAAACGCGATCATCAACCAGTCTTCCCCCGACGCCAGGGCGCAGATCATCATGGATGTGGGGGTGGCCTATGGGACCAACCCGGCCCGGGTCAAAGAGATCCTGCTCGAGGCGGCCCGGAGGCACCCCGAGGTTCTCGAGCACCCCACCCCGTCGGTCTATTTCAAGGCATTTGGGGATTTCGCCCTGCAGTTCGTCATCACCTGCTATACGAAGAGCTTTCGCAGCGTACTGACTGTCAAGGACGCGATCAACTCGGAGGTGAACGAGCGGTTCGAGAAGGAAGGGATAGTCATTCCCTATCCTGTCCAGACGGTTCGGTTCGCGGATAAATCAAGCAGCCACCAGGGGTCTCCCTTCATCTAAAGACGCGCAAGGCCCTATCGGATGCGGATGTGAAAGGGCATCCAGAGCAGGATGGTGCTCTCCGCGAGTTGCCTCAGGGTGGCGCACGCGTCGATCGATGTCTGCGGCAGCCATGCCGAGAGCTGGGGGGCGAAATCCGGCACGAGCATCTCGCGCAGGCGGCGGCGGCGCTGGTAGTGCGCGACCCTGACTTTTTTCGCGTCCGGGATCGCGGCGAGCCGCCGGGCCTCCGCGACGGCCTCCAAGATTCCCCCGACCCGGTCCACCAGTCCGAGCTTCTGCGCGCGCAGGCCGCTCCAGACGCGGCCGCGCCCGGCCTGGTCGACGTCCTGCTCGCTCATCTTGCGGCCTGCGGCGACCTTTTTCACGAAGTCCTCGCGATAGAACTCGTCCAACTGCCGTTGCAGTCGCTCCATTTCCGTCGGCGAAAACGGGGTGAACAGGGAATCGAATTCCGCGTGCTCGCCCCGGCGGACCGCCTCCCTGTGCACGGACAGCCTCGCCATGAGGTCGCGGGCTATGACCTTCCCGCCGAGCACGCCGATAGAACCGGTGACCGACGTGGGCTCGGCCAGGATCAGCGTTCCCGGGGCGGCGATGTAGTAGCCGCCCGAGGCGGCGACGTCGCCAAAGCTCACCACCAGCGGTTTGGCCCCGGCCAGCAAAGAGAGCTCGCGCCACAGTTCATCGGAAGCCACGCCGGTGCCGCCGGGGGAATCCACCCTGAGGACGACTGCCCTCACGCGTCGGGACTTGCGCGCGTGTTCGATGAAACCCCGCAGCGTCTCCGCGCCCGCAATCTGGCGACCCGCGTGATCCCTGCGGGTTTCCCCGCCGGCGATAGTTCCGAGCACATCGATGATCCCGATACGCGGCCGCCTCCAGGTGAGCAGCCTTTTGACGAAACCGGCGCGGTCCAGGTAATGCCCCGATTCGACACACTCGACGGGGGTTCCGAGAGTCTCGCTGAGTTTGCCTTCCAGTTCGTCTCCGTAGCAGATGCCGTCGAGCAGCTTCAGACTGGCGGCTTCCCGCGCGCCGTACGGGCCCGAATTGACGGCGGCCGCCATGTCCTCCGGGCTAAACCCACGCCCTGCAGCCAGGGCACCGCAAAACTCACGGCTGAAATCGTCCAGCAGGGCCTCCAGCTGCTCGCGCGCAGGGCCCGACATTCCCGTGCGGGTGAGCATCTCGCCGGCCGACTTGAATTCGCCGACGGACTGCACTTGCGCCTCGAGCCCCAGGCGGTCCAGGACGTCGCGAAAGAAGAACACCTCCGATGCCAGGCCGACCAGGTGCAGGCTCGCCGCAGGCGGCATGTAGACACGGTCGCACGCGCTCGCGACGTAGTACTCGGCGTTGCCGCCGCTTGCGACAAAAGCGTAGATCGGCTTCCCGCTTTCGCGGAACTTCAGCAGCGCGCGCCGCAAATCGCTCAGGCGCGCCCATCCCGCGGACAGGTTGTCCATCGTCAGCAGCGCCGCCGCGACCCGCGGGCTGCGCGCGGCGTTGTGCAGGACCCTGAGGAGGTCGTGGAGCGCCGTTCTCGTTTTCCGGCTGAGCAGCCCATGTTCCGGCCGCCCCTCGACAATCTCCCCCTTCAGGTGCAGCTTCAGGTAGTAACGCTTTTTCTTCTTCACGCGCTCCTCCGCCACGGCAACCGGTCGAGCAGGGGACCCCTCCGGGAAATTTCCCACACCATTAAAGCGTACATCGGCAGGTATTCCACGAGAAGCACCCAGCCGGGTTCGAATACGGGCCGATACTGGTATGCCATGTAAGACAGAAACGATGCGCCGGTCCAATAGAGCATGAATGCGTACGGAAACACCGGGAGCGCCAGCGCGGCCCACGAGAGGTACCAGGGGTGGACGGTGGTCGCCAGGCATAGGTCCGCGGTCGTGATCCAGAAGCCGGCGTGCAGCAGCGAGCGGGCGTCACGCACCGGGAAATAGCGCCAGATGAGGGCTGAGACGACGAGGAGGACCGCGCCCAGGTAGACGCCCGTCGCCTGGTCCCAGGACTCCCCGAAAAGCTCGAGCCCGATATAGCGCAGGAGATAGTGGATGCTCGCGTTGAACTCGAAGAGCCGATAGTAGAGCCGCAGCGAGTGCACATAGTCGAGCAGAGTCCGCGGGGTGAAATACAGCGCCGAAAGCGCCAGGCCGGCCGCAACGCCCGACAGGCACGCCCGCCACCCGGCCCGGCCGAGATAGAGCGGAAACCACAGCGCGTGGTGCAGTTTGGACAAAACCGCGCCGGCGTAGCTGACCAGGGACCCGGAGAGCTTCAGGCGGTGCAGCAGGAAGACGGAAAGCAGGACAAAGAAGAGCATCGCGCTGTCGGAGTGGCCGGAGTGCGAGAACTCGAAGATGAAAAACGGGTTCCATGCCACCAGGAGAAGCGGTTCGAGCGGCTGGCGCAGCGCCGTGAGCAGCCGCCACGCGACGATGAGGGCAAGGAACTCGAACGCGCTGAAAACGGCCTTCATGGGAAGGACGGCATCACCGAACAGCGCGAAGGTGCCGCGGAACAGGAGCTGCGAAAACGGTGGGTACGCGGTCACATAGGCCTTCGAGTTGAGCATCGGGAAGATCGTCGCGTCGCGCAACGCCGAGCAGCTCCGGAGCGTTCGGAGGGTATCGGAACGGGTCGATGCCGTGCGCCGCCAGCTTGCCGTCCCACAGGTAGCGGTAGACGTCCTCACTCTGATCCGGCGCGGCGGGCAGCACCGTCAGGCGAAACAGGACGCGAACCCGAGCACAAGATAAATAGAGCGACGATCCGGGAGTCTGACCGCGGCATAGGCCAGCAAGCAGCCGGCGAAGGCCGACAACATCAGGAAGAGGAAGGCAGCTGTGTGCTCGCGCAGGGGGCCGATGCGGTAGATCGCCAGCCAGAGGGATTCCAGCACGCCCCCAAAGAGCCAGATCAACCAGGAGTGCTTCAGCACGGCGCCCAATATAGCAAATGAACCTGAATTGGTAACAGTCTTCCACGCGCCTCGGGGGCGGTGCCGCTCTAATCCATTGAGTATTAGGCAGATAAGGGCTGCACAGGGGCGGGGAATCTGCTTGACCGACGGCGGGCCCCTGTGGTAGTTTTCTCAGTCTTTTTACGAGTGAAGTTCCCGTTGGGCTTGGATTTCAGCGCTGGTCACTCGCGCGGGCTTCTATTCGCATGATTAGTCTGGACAGCTCTATTATTTGGGCCATACTGATTTTTCTGTGTCTTGTTAGCCGCACTGAACTATCTGCTGTTTCGGCCCCTCCTCAGGGTTCAGGCTGAGAGAGAGAGCAAGACTACGGGGCTGATGGACCGCACCCGCAAGCAGCTCGATCATCATCTGGACCTCTTCAACCGGTACCAGGCCGCCCTCAAGAATGGTCGCATGGAGGGGTACCGCCGCCAGGAAGAGCTGCGTTCAGAAGCGATGCGACGGCGAGCCCAGGTGCTCGACCAGGCGCGCAAGAAAGCCGAGCAAATGATTGGTGAGTCCCGGGATACGATCCGCGGCCAGGTGGATCGTGGCCAAGGACCAGCTTGGACGGGATGCTCACGACATTGCGCGCGGCATCGCGGCGAGCCTGTTGCAGCGGTCCTGCCTGCGCCCACGTCCGGGTAGCGAGTCGTCCCACAGAGATTTTGCATGAAACCTCGAACTGAGTCACGCGTGCTTCTGGTTCTGCTTGTGGCGGCTGCGCTGTTTGCCTGCCCGGAGGCGGCCTTCTGTTCCAGCGGAGGAGACCGGTGGGGGCCGTGGCTGACCATCGGCCGGTTCTTCAACCTTGCGCTGGTGATTGGCGTCCTCATCTGGGTGGCGCGCAAGCCCCTCGCGAGCTTCTACGCGAACCGGAGCGCCACTATCCGCGAGCAGCTCGCCGAGGCGCAGAAAGCGCGGCTCGAGGCCGAGGCCAAGCTCGCCGAGATCGAAGTCGCGCATGAGCCGGCTCGATGACGAGCTGCGGGCCATGAAGGCGACCGCCGAGACGGAGGGGCAGGAGGAGTTCGAGAGGCTGGCTGCCGCGGCCGAGCGGGATGCTCAGAAGGTGATCGACCGCGCCCGGCAGGAAATCGAGGGGATGACCCGGGCGGCCGAGATCGAGCTCAAGGCGCACGCCGCGGAACTCGCGGTCCAGCTGGCCGAAGAACGGATCCGCCAGGAGATCGGCCCGGAAGACCGCCAGCGGCTGTTCTTGCGCTTCGTCACTAAGATCGGGGGGCCGGCATGATCTCGTCCGCCATCTTCGCGCGCTACGCCCGCTCCCTGGCCGACGTCGCGTTCTCCGCCGGGCAGGAAGACGAGGTCGAGCCGCGACCTCGCACTGTACCGGGACATATTCCAGGCCGTCCCCGACCTGCTGCAGGCGATGGACAGCCCGGCGATCCCGCGCGATGCCAAGGAAAGGCTCCTGCAAGAACTCATGGTCCGCTACCCGGTGCAACAGACCTCGGGCAACTTCCTCCGGGTGCTGCTCGAGCACAACCGCATCCGGTACTTCAAGCGAGATCCACGAGGCGTTCGTGAAGATCTCGAACGAACGGAAAGGGATTGTCTCGGCGCAGGTCGTGACCGCGGCGCCATTGAACGATCCGGAATTGCACCAGCTGCGTGATCGCCTGGCGAAGGCGACCGGCCTGTCGGTGTCGCTGAACGTGAGCACCGACGCCGAGCTGGTGGGCGGTCTGGTCGTGCAGATCGGCAGCACGGTCTACGACGGCTCGATCCGCACGCAGTTGAACGAAGTGAAACGACGGCTGTCCGAACGATAGAATCAGGTCCGGGCCCCGGGACGGCAGCGCGTCGCGGGTTGCCCGGGGAGAAGGGAATTCGGTATGCAGATCAAGGCTGATGAGATTAGCAGGATCCTCCGCGAGCAGATCAAGGACTACGAGTCGGGAGTCGTCGTCAGCGAGGTCGGAACCGTGATTTCGGTAGGAGACGGCATCGCCCGCATCCACGGCCTCGACAAGGTCATGGCGGGCGAGCTGCTGGATTTCCCCCACGACGTCAAGGGGATCGCGCTCAACCTGGAAGAAGACAACGTCGGCGCCGTGCTGTTCGGCGAGTACACGAAGATCGGCGAAGGGCGACACCGTCCAGCGGACGCGCCGCATCATGTCGGTCCCGGTGGGCCCCGCCCTGGTCGGGCGCGTCGTCAACGCCCTCGGGGAGCCGATCGACGACCGCGGCCCCATCGCCACCACGGAATACTCCGCCGATCGAGAGACTGGCGCCCGGCGTCGTCGACCGGCAGCCCGTCAAGGAGCCGCTGCAGACCGGGCTGAAGGCCATCGACGCCATGATCCCGATCGGCCGCGGCCAGCGCGAACTGATCATCGGCGACCGCCAGACCGGCAAGACCGCCATCGCCATCGACACGATCATCAACCAGAAGAACACCGACGTCATCTCGATCTACGTCGCCATCGGCCAGAAGCGCTCGACGGTCGCGCAGGTGGTCAAGACCCTGACCGATTACGAGGTGATGGACAAGACCATCGTCGTGTCCGCCTCCGCGTCCGATCCCGCCACGATGCAGTACATCGCACCGTACTGCGGCTGCGCCATGGGCGAGTATTTCCGCGACCGCGGGCAGCACGCGCTCGTGATCTACGACGACCTGTCGAAGCACGCGGCGGCGTACCGCGAGATCTCGCTGCTGCTGAGGCGTCCCCCCGGGCGGGAGGCTTTCCCGGGCGACGTCTTCTACCTGCACTCGCGCCTGCTGGAACGCGCGGCCAAGCTCAGCGCCAAGAACGGCGGCGGTTCGCTGACGGCGCTCCCCGTTATCGAAACCCAGGCCGGCGACATCTCGGCCTACATCCCGACCAACGTCATCTCGATTACCGACGGCCAGATCTTCCTCGAAGCCGACCTGTTCCACGCGGGCATCCGGCCCGCGATCCACGTCGGCAACTCGGTGAGCCGCGTCGGCGGCAACGCCCAGATCAAGGCGATGAAGCAGGTCGCCGGCACGCTGCGCATCGAACTGGCGCAGTTCCGCGAACTGGCGGCCTTCGCGCAGTTCGGCTCGGACCTCGACAAGGCGACCCAGGCGCAGCTGGCGCGCGGAGAGCGCCTGACGGAGCTCCTCAAGCAGGACCAGTACAGCCCGCTCGACGTGATCCGGCAGGTCGTCGTGATTTTCGCCGGCACGCAGGGTTTCACCGACGACCTCGAGGTCTCGGAGATCCGGCAACTTCGAAAACGAGCTCTACCAGTTCATGGACACGACCAAGTCGTCGCTCCTGCACAAGATCGCGGCCGAGAAGGTGCTCAACGACGCGCTCCGGCACGGAACTGGTCGCGGCGCTGAAGGAATTCAAGGAGAAGTTCGCGGCCGAAAAGGCGGCGGCATAGGCGGGGTTGCATGGCTAACGTCCGAGACATACGGCGGCGCATCAGGAGCGCCCGCAACATCCAGCAGATCACGCGCGCGATGAAGTTCGTCTCCGCGGCGCGCCTGCGCAAGGCCCAGGACCGCGTCATCGCCGCGCGCCCGTACGCGCGGCAGATGGTCGCGGTCCTGAACAGCCTGGCGACGCGCGTTCCCGAGCGGAGCCATCCCCTGCTCGCGCAGCGGGCGGACGACAAGATCGAGCTGCTCGTCATCACGGCCGACAAGGGGCTGTGCGGCGCATACAACACCAACATCCTGCGCGCAGGCGGTCGAATTCCTCGCCACGCACGCGGGCCGGCAGGTCGAGCTGAACGTGCTCGGCCGGCGCGGCCGCGATTTCTTCCGGCGGCGCCCCTACGCCGTGCGCCACGAGGCGGTGAACGTCCTGCAGAAGCCGACCTTCGCCGACGCGGCCGCGATCGCCGCGGACATCATCGACGAGTTCGCCAGCGGCGCGCAGGACCAGGTCTGGCTCGTGTACAACGAGTTCAAGTCGGTGGTGCAGCAGCGCGTCGTCGTCGAGCCGCTGCTCCCGATCCAGAGGCTCGAGCACACCGACGACGCCGCCCGGCTCGAGTACCTGTACGACGAGCCGCCGGCCAAGATTTTCGACAACCTGCTGCCGAGGCACGTGGAGGCGCAGATCTTCCGCGCGCTCCTGGAAGCGGCGGCGTCGGAACAGGGCGCGCGCATGACGGCCATGGACGCCGCGACCAAGAACGCCACCGAAATGATCGAGAGCCTGACGCTGTACGCCAACAAGGTGCGTCAGGCGGGAATCACCAAGGAACTGATCGAGGTGGTCAGCGGAGCCGCCTCGACCGGGACATAGGCGTCCGGGGAGGCAGCCTCCTGCGCCTGAATCAGGAGAAGCCAGATGGCAAATGTGGGCAAGGTAGTGCAGATCATCGGGCCGGTCGTCGACTGCGAGTTCGGCGAACAGACACCTGCCGCCGATCTACAACAACATCATCATCGAGGGCGACACCCCGGACGGGCACATGCGCGTCAGCACCGAAGTGCAGCAGCACCTCGGTGAAAGCCGCGTCCGCTGCGTGAGCATGCAGCCGACCGAGGGGATGGTCCGCGGCATGGACGCGATCGACATGGGCCAGCCGATCGAGGTGCCGGTCGGGCGCGAGACGCTCGGACGCGTGATGAACGTCATCGGGCAACCCGGTCGATCAGCTCGGGCGACATCAAGACCGCCAAGCGCTACCCGATCCACCGGCCCGCCCCCAGCTTCGACGAGCAGTCGACCGAAACCAAGATGCTCGAGACCGGCATCAAGGTCATCGACCTGCTCGAGCCGTACGTGCTCGGCGGCAAAATCGGCCTGTTCGGCGGCGCCGGCGTCGGCAAGACCGTCATCATCATGGAGCTGATCAACCGCATCGCCACGCACCACGGCGGTTTCTCCGTGTTTGCCGGCGTCGGGCGAACGCACGCGCGAAGGGAACGACCTCTGGCTCGAAATGAAGGAATCGGGCGTCATCGACAAGGCCGCTCTGATCTACGGCCAGATGACCGAGCCTCCCGGGGCGCGGCTGCGCGTCGGCCTGACCGGGCTGACCGTGGCCGAGTACTTCCGCGACGAAGAGCACCAGGACGTGCTGCTGTTCATCGACAACATCTTCCGGTTCACCCAGGCCGGATCCGAAGTCTCGGCGCTGCTGGGCCGCATGCCGTCGGCCGTGGGCTACCAGCCCAACCTGGCGACGGAAATGGGCGAACTGCAGGAGCGCATCACGTCCACCAAGCACGGCTCGATCACATCGATCCAGGCCATCTACGTGCCCGCGGACGACTACACCGATCCGGCGCCGGCGACGACCTTCTCGCACCTGGATGCCACGACGAACCTCGAGCGCAAGATCGCGGAGCTCGGGATCTACCCCGCGGTCGACCCGCTGGCGTCGACCTCGCGGATCCTGGACCCGAAGATCATCGGCGAGGACCACTACCGGGTGGCGCGCGAGGTGAAGAGGATCCTGCAGCGCTACAAGGACCTGCAGGACATCATCGCCATCCTCGGCATCGACGAGCTGAGCGAAGATGACAAGCTCATCGTCAGCCGCGCACGCAAGATCCAGAAGTTCCTGTCCCAGCCGTTCTTCGTTGCCGAGCAGTTCACCGGCATCCCGGGGAAGTACCTGTCCGTCAAGGAGAGCGTCGAGAGCTTCCGCGGCATCTGCGAGGGGAAGTACGACCAGATTCCCGAGCAGGCGTTCTTCATGGTCGGCGGCATCGAGGAAGTCCTCGAAAAAGCCAAGCAGCTGGCAGCCGCATAGACCGGAGCTGCAGCGAGAGCAGATCGCATATGGCGTTACCGGAGAAAATCCACCTCGAGATCGTCACGCCCGAACGACAGCTGTTCAGCGGGCCCGTCGACCAGGTGACGGTGCCCTCCAGCCAGGGCTATCTCGGCATCCTGCCGGGGCATGCACCGCTGCTGGCGGAACTGGGTATCGGCGAAATCAGCTACAAGATCGGCGAGCGGACGGAATACCTGTTCTGCTCGTGGGGTTTCGTCGAGGTGCTGCCCGGACCGCGTCGTGGTGCTGGCGCAGACCGCGGAGCCCGCGTCCGACATCGACGTGAACCGCGCCGAACAGGCCAGAACGCGGGCGGAGAAGCGGCTCGCGTCAAAGGATCCGACCCTGGACTTCGCCCGGGCGGAACTGGCGCTGCTGCGCTCGATCTCCCGCATTGACGCGGCGTGCCACTACCGGCCGGGCGCGCGCGCCTGACGCGCCCCGGGCACGACCGGAACGAGCCTGCTCTAACAAAGAAAGGGGCCGGATCCGGCCCCCTTTTTCATTCCCACACGCCGCGAACGCGTTCAGTTCGCCGGCGCTGCGCTCCACGCCCAACTCGGCTTCGGTGCGGCGATAGACCTTCTCGATCCCGATCGTGGTGTTGTTGTGCAGACCCTTGTACAGCTTCTCCAGGTGCTCCTTCGCCTGCGCCTGGGTCTCGCCCTTCAGGATGCTCGCCTTGCAGAACGATTCGATCGCTGTCCTCGACCTTGTTCAGCTTCCACTGGGACAGGCCGATGTAGTAATAGGCCGGGCCGAAGCGCTTGTCGACCGCAAGGCGCCGCCTCGAGTTCCGTGATCGCCTGAGGGTACCTGTCCTTGTCGTACGCGTTCACTCCGATGATGTAGTGGGCGGAACGCCTGCGTGTCCTTCACATACTTCTGCCACTCGGCCTCGTTGGTCGCGTCCGGACTTCTTCGCCTGCTCCAGCGCTTTCAGCGCCAGCTGGGCGTATTCGGCGGCCTTGGCGAAATTCTTTTCCTTCATGTACTTGTCGACGAACATCATTCGGATCGAGAAGTCGTCCGGGAAAGTACGAGAAGGACTTTTCCGTCCACTCCATGATACTTCGGATCGTTGCCGAGCTTCTTGTAGCTCTGGGCCAGGAAGTAGACGTATTCCTTGGTGGGTTTTGCGGCAAACACCTTGAGGCCGTAATCCACGAACTTCTGATACTGCCCGGTATTGTAGGCGGAGGCCGCCACGTAGTCGATTGCCTGCAGGTCATCGGGGTGATTCTTGAGCCAGGCTTCGGCCATGGGTCCCAGCTTGGCCCAGTTCTGGTTCTTGTTGAACTCGTACATCGAGGCCTGGTAGCTGCGGTCGATGTAGGGCATCAGCTTCGACTTCGGGTACTTCTCCAGCGAACGCGGTAGAGCGCCTGGACCTTTTTGTCGAGGTCGGTCTCCTTGTCCGCCTTTTCGTAGGCGTCGTATTCCTCTTCCGTGTACTCTTCCTGCGGCTCTTCGGCCGTGCGGCTTGCGCCGCGGGCTTCTGCTTCGGCTGGGCTGGAGCCTGGCCGTAAGCAGGGGCGCACAGGAACGCACCCGCCAGAAGTGCCAGGAATAAATTTTAGATGATTACCGCGCATGGCTGATTACCCCCTTCGTCCTCTGCAATTCCGGCGCATTGTAAAAGATTGAGAAAGCTCAAACAACATATAAATTCTCGTGCCGAATCTCACCGGCGGCCCTCCGGGCGCACTTCCAGCGTCATGCCTTCAGGAAGGCGCGGGCGCTGTGTCGGGGACCGGGCTCGTTCGATGGTGTAGATGCGGCAATCGGCCCCGAAGTTGCAGCGCGCCCGAATGTTTGACGCCTTCGCCGCCGGAAAGTTCCCCGCGCACCGGCCGGACGTTTGACCTTGAATTCGGCGGGCCGATTCTCTAAGATATGCACCGCTCAGAGCGCTGGGAGATCGTCTAACGGTAGGACGGGTGGCTCTGGACCACTTAATCGGGGTTCGAATCCCTGTCTCCCAGCCATATCCTCTCCTCTATCCCCTAACCCCCTTGGTTAAAAACAAGTTAGTTCTTGGGTTTCCCTCCAAATCGCCATCGGTGCCACTTTTGACTTAGTGTCAATTCTCCGGTTTGCCGACTTCTCGTCCAACTGGATCACCTCCGGCTTGCACCCCGAAATCGTCTGCCGGCTGCGGGACGTCTCGATCGACTCCGAAGACGACCGTCCAGGCGCAGCGCCGGTCGCGGTCATCAGCTTTGCGACCAGCCAGCAGCGCTTTGGGGGACCGTCGAGTGCGATCGGACACCGGTTCTCGTCGATAATGTGCCCTTCACGGTGATCGGCGTGGCGCCGCCGGAATTCTTCGGAGTCGATCCTGCGGCGGCGCCGGACCTCTACCTTCCGTTGCGCACGAATCTGCTCGTGGACGGTGACCGAGCGGCTCGTAGGTATCCCGACGGAAACTACTACTGGATCGAGATGATGGGCCGTCTGCGTCCCGGCGTAAGCATGCGCCCAGGCGCAGGCAGCGCTGGCTCCTCGTTTCCATCAATGGGTTGCCGCCACCGCGACGACCGACGGTGAGCGCGCCAAACTGCCCGCGCTGGCTGAATCCCGGCGCCGCCGGTCTGGGCAGTTTGCGCCGCCAGTATTCCAGCCTCTGTACGTGCTCCTGACGATGGTGGGATTGATCCTGGCGATCGCGTGCGCGAACATCGCCAATCTGCTGCTGGCAAGGGCCGCCGCGCGACGCCGCGAAATGGCTGTCCGGCTCAGCCTGGGAGCGGGACGGTTCCGCGTCGTGCGGCAGTTGCTTACCGAGAGTGTGATGCTGGCGTCGCTCGGCGGAGCATTCGGGGTCTTGTTTGCAATCTGGGGCGTGCGATCGCTGACGCTTCTGCTCTCCAACGGGCAGCAGAACTTTACGCTGCACGCGGAATTGAACTGGAACGTGCTGGGCGTGACGGCGGCGCTCTCTGTGGTTTGCGGCCTGTTATTTGGCCTCGCTCCAGCGATTCAGTCGACGCGTCCGGACGTCATGCCCGCGCTCAAGAATGGACGCGGGGGCGGACCGCGCCGCCGCGCGCAGCACGTGCTGGTGGTCGCCCAAATCGCGATCTCTTTTCTCATCCTGGTCGCCGCCGGTCTGTTTGTCCGGACACTCAACAACCTGCACTCCGTCCAACTGGGATACGCTCGCGAGAACATCCTTCTGTTCTCGCTGAATGCGCGCCAGGCCGGGCATCGCGACCCGGAGATCACCACTCTTTACTCGGACCTGCGCAAGCGCTTCGAATCGATCCCCGGCGTGAGCAGCGCGACGCTTTCGCAATCCTCGATCATCAACGCCGGCCGCGCCGGGCAGGCAATCAGGGGGCCAATGAAGATCGGCGCTGTTACCTTGGATGGCGCACGCGTCATGTCCGCCGGACCGCGTTTCCTCACGACGATGCAGATTCCGATCCTGGCCGGGCGTGAGATTGACGACCGCGACCAACCGGGCTCCAGGCCGGTTGCAGTGATCAGCGAGCGGCTGGCGCGAACTTACTTCGGGAACGAGAATCCGGTGGGCAGGCGCATCACGCTCCCGGACGAGAAGCGCGATCTCGAAATCGTCGGCGTGTCGGCTAACCTGCGGTACGGTGGTCTGAAAAATGAAGAGGAGAGTGCAATGACCGTGTTCGTAGCGGTCAGCCAGGTTTCTCCGGACCGAATGACCTACGCGCTGCGCACCGCGGGTGATCCGCTGAGGTATGTCAAGAGTGTGCATGAGATCGTGCGGGAGGCAGATTCCCGCATACCCGTCACAAACGTGGTCACACAGGCTGCCGAAATCGATCGGACGATCAGCCGGGAACTCATGTTCGCGAAATTGTGTACGGGTTTCGCGGTTCTCGCTCTCCTGATCGCGTGCGTGGGACTCTACGGAACGATGTCGTACAACGTCGCGCGGCAGGTCGGCGAGATCGGAATCCGTATGGCGCTGGGCGCGCAACGCGGCGCCGTAGTATGGATGGTTCTGCGCCGCGTTCTACTACTGGCGGCGGTGGGACTCGCGATCAGCGTGCCTGCCGCGTTGATCGGGTCCCAGCTTGTCAAATCGTTTCTGTTCGAGACCCAGCCCAATGATCCGGGAACCCTGGCGCTGGCCGGTGTCGTCCTCGTAAGCGCCGCGATTCTCGCTGGCTATGCGCCGGCAAGGCGAGCGTCCCGAATTGATCCGCTGGCGGCTCTGCGGCACGAGTAGGACATAGTCCTTCGTGCCGCAACGAAGGATGAAAATGTTCCGCGCCCGCGTACGTCAGTCACGGTAGGCGCTCGCATTAGATGCCGACCTACATGGCGCATATTGGCAGCGCGCGAGTATAGCCGGATGCTGCTGACGCACAACGATGGTCGCTTGGCTAGACAGGTTGACAAACCTCGCTGCGTCGGTCCGGTACTGAAGTGTGCAGTCCGGAATCGTCTCACGAAAGAGACGACGCAACTCGGTTCGTTGGGATGGGATCGAGGACGCGGACGCGGCGATGTCCTGGGCGACGCGCCATCCGGAGGGTGGGTAGAGATCAAGTTGACCGAAACGCCCGACACGGAAGATGAAAAGCCGCCCGCGGTGTCCCCACGGTAGCTTCCCACAGGGGAAGTGGACGGCTGTTCCTTTTTCACAAGTCTCGTAAATTCGACTTCGGGATCTTTGGCGACTCTTTGCAGGCGACACGGGAAGGCATCAGCTTTCTACCCCGCTGGACGAACTTTGGTATCGGTTGGTGTATTGGAAATCGAGTATACTGCAGGTTTTGAAACACCGCTTGGCGAAGCAACGTGAAGCCGGGCTTTTTTCTGGTCCGTAGGGTCGAAATCCGCAGTGCGGTCGCAGAGCTGGCGGTTCAACCATCGGCGGTATCTTCATTGAACTTCATCTGACCGGTCTCGCCAGATCAACGACCGGCGAGACGAGTCAGGCATCCAAGGAGAAATAATGCAACCCAAGATCGCATCCATTCGTGCACTGGAAATTCTCGATTCCCGCGGCAATCCGACGGTTCGCGTGTTCGCGACGCTGGACAACGGCGTCTGCGTGAGTGCCTCGGTGCCATCCGGCGCCTCGACAGGTGAAAACGAGGCCTGTGAGCTACGCGATGGCGACAAAAAGCGATACGGCGGCAAGGGTACGCTGAAGGCGGTGGAGAACGTCAACCGGCTCATCGCTCCGCGGCTGGCCGGGCTGGATCCTCGACGGCAGGTCGAGATAGACCGCCTGATGATCGAGCTCGATGGGACGCCCAACAAGACCAAGCTGGGCGCGAATGCCATTCTCGGCGTCTCGATGGCGGTGGCGAGAGCCGCAGCTGTTTCCTGCAACGTGCCCCTTTATCAGTATCTGGGCGGACCGGGGGCCGTTCAGATTCCCGTCCCGATGATGAACATCATCAACGGCGGAAAACACGCCGACAACAGCGTGGATTTTCAGGAATTCATGGTCATGCCCATCGGGGCTCCGACCTTCGCCGAAGCCCTGAGATATGCCGCCGAGGTGTTTCACGCGCTCCGCAGCATTCTGAAGAAGAAGGGTTATGCGACGGCCGTGGGTGACGAGGGGGGCTTTGCTCCCGACCTCAAGAGCAACGATGAGGCGTGCGAGGTCATCGTGGAGGCCATTCAGGCGGCGGGTTACACGCCGGGCAAGGACGTCGCCATCGCCCTGGATCCCGCGGCGAGTTCGTTCTTCGAGGGTGGCGTCTACAACCTGTCCAAGTCAGGGCAGGGGAAGAAAAAGCAGCGCCGAAATGACCGAATTCTACAGAGCGTGGATCACCAAGTACCCGATCGTCTCCATCGAAGACGGCCTGGAGGAGAATGACTGGTCCGGCTTCAAGGCTCACACGGCGGCCCTGGGGGCCCGGATCCAGATCGTGGGCGACGATCTGTACGTGACCAACACGAAGTTCATCGCTCGGGGCATCGCGGAGAACTCCACAAATGCCGTGCTGATCAAGCTGAACCAGATCGGGTCGGTGACGGAGACCATCGAGTCGATTCAAATGTGCCGGAGGGCGGGTTGGGGGTTTGTGATCTCGCACCGCTCCGGCGAAACCGAAGACGCCTTCATGGCGGATTTTGCGGTGGCGATGGGCGGCGGCCAGATCAAGAGCGGGTCTGCGTGTCGCAGCGAGCGCATAGCCAAGTACAACCGGCTCCTGGAAATCGAAGCGGAACTCGGGGCCGCGGCGGCTTTCAGCAACCCGGTCAAGGCCTCGCTCGGTTCCCGGGCGAGCGAAAACCGGTAGACGTGTAAACAGCAAAGCCACGGAAGGCACTGAATCCTCGGTGCCTTCCGGCGGATGCTCCAATCGCGCAATCATGTCTCGATCACGAGACGACACTCATCACAAGAAACTCGGATTTCCGGCATTTCGCGATGCATGCCGGGCTTGTCCTGGCATGAGCCGTCCGCGCGGGCTACGAGATAATCTGTTTGCGCACCGCGTACAGGACGATCTTCGGCGGTATTGTGAAGGTTGAGTTTCTGCATGAGATTGAGCGCCGGATCACACGCTTACAGACGCATCCCGACCGATTCGTTCGACAGGCCGAAGTTCCGGGTCGCCTCGGGCTGCGGCAGGTCAACGGCCCCGCTCGTGCGCTTCAAATACTGTACGAGAGGCTCCAGGCAGGGCTCCCGCCCGGCCCAGACGCGGTTGGGGAAGCGCACGGCAAACTGCAGGGGCAGGAACAGCCGCGGGGACCCGGCGCGCGCGAAGATGGCTAACCCTTTGGTGGCGGGGCTGAGGTCTCTGTCCAGGAATACCTCGATGTAGCCGAGCGCCTCCCAGAATTCCCGTTTCGCACCCGCATCGAAGGGTTCCATAAGCGACCGGACCTGCCGGTTCATCTCGTTCCGGTAGCCCCGGTCCCCGTTTGCGACCGTAAGATAGCAACTGACGACCGGCGCGCCTGTGGGTGTCAGCGCCCTCAGGGCCGCCATGTGTCGCCTCAGCTCTCGGATATCCACCATTCCTCCTCGGACGGGCCGGCCCGCCAAACCGGCAGTACAGGTGGTCAGATCGAGTCGGCAGGACGTTTTTGCGCCGGCTCGGGTTGTGAAGCCGCGCCGCCATCGGCTTCGGGCTGATAAAGGACCTCTTCGACGCGCAGCCTCCTGGTGCCGCCCGGCACCGTCCATTCGATGAGATCCGCGGTGCGATAGCCGAGCAGGGCGACGCCCAGCGGCGCCAGCACCGAGATCCTGTTACGCGAAATGTCGGCGTCCCCGGGGAAAACCAGCGTGTAGACCTCCTCGTTGCCGCTGTCGAGATCGCGGATCCGCACCCGGGAGTTCATCGTGATCACGTGCGCCGGTATCTCGTCGGACGACACGACCTCGGCATTGTCGAGTTCGTCCTGCAGCATATCCAGATGATGCTTGTCCCTGCCCCGCACGGCGGTTTCGAGAAAACGCTGCAGGCGCGCAAGGTCTTTGTCGGTGACGAGGATCATGTCCCGTTTCTCCTGGTCTGCGGGCTCGGTGCGAGTCGTCGTCGCTGGTAGGGAGCCCCTGTGACTCCAAATTATGCGTGATGACGCCTCGCTCAAAAATTAGAAAATTGTCCGATGATCATTAGGAAAAATCTAACTATAATGATGGTGTATGGATTGGCTCAATTATCACCATCTTTATTACTTCTGGATGGCGGTGCGGACCGGGGGTGTTTCGGCTGCGGGCGTGCGGCTGCGTCTCGCCCCGCCGACCGTAAGCGCCCAGATTCGGTGCCTGGAGCGGAGCCTGGGCGAGAGGCTCCTGGAGCGGCGGGGGCGCAATGTCGTGCCGACGGAGACGGGGCGCATGGTGTTCCGCTATGCCGAAGAGATTTTCTCGCTCGGGAGGGAAATGCTGGACTCGGTGCGCGACCCGGGCGGTCGCGCCTGCCGCCTGGTGATCGGGATCGCCGACGTGCTGCCGAAGCTGATTGCGCACTGGCTGATCGAGCCGGCGCTCAAACTGAGCCAGCCGGTCCGGATCGTTTGCCGGGAGGATAATCCCGAGCACCTGCTCGCGGCGCTCGCGCTGCGGGAACTGGATGTCGTGCTGTCGGACGCCCCGATCGGCCCCAACATAAGAATCCATGCCTACAATCATCTGCTGGGTGAGTGCGGCATCAGCTTTCTCGCCACGCCCGAGCTGGTGGCGGCCCGGCGCGGGCGGTTTCCGCGGTCCCTGGACGGGGCCCCGATGCTCCTTCCGACCGACAACACCGCACTCCGGCAGAGCCTCGACCAGTGGTTCTCGGAGCGGCAGATTCGCCCGGCAATCGTGGGAGAGTTCGAGGATTATGCCCTGCTCAGGGTATTCGGCGAGACCGGGGCAGGGTTCTTTCCAGCTCCGTCGGTGCTCGAGGAGCAGCTCGCCGACCAGTACGGCCTCAGGCGGGTCGGGCGGACGGACGAGGTCAGCGGGCGGTATTACGCGATTTCCGCCGAGAGAACCGTGAAGCACCCCGGGGTTCGGGCCATCTGCGAAAGCGCGCAGAGGAAGCTGCTCGGCCCCATCGGCACCCGGACGCTCAGACATTGAGTCCGGGTTCGCAGACGCGACCCGTGAGTCGCTAGACGTTTTCCGCGACCGGGTGCACCCAGGGCTTGCGATAGGGCCTCTGCAATAGCCGATTGGCCTCATCGTCATTCCTGACCCGGTGTGCGACGGGATCCCACGCCAGCGTGCGCCCGGTCTGCAGCGACAGGTTGGCCAGGATGCAGCAGGCGGCTGAGATGTAGCCCTCCTCGACGTCCGCTACGGGTCTGCTCCGCGCGTCGATGGCGCCGAGGAAATCGATCATGTGGCGGCGGATGGCCGGGGCGGTGTGACGCTCCAGGCCTTCTTCGGTCTTGTCCTCCGGAAATTGCTCCAGTTCGTATCCCACGTTCTTGTGCACGGCGTCGCCTTTGTCCACCGGTGTGAAGTCGTAGCTGAAGACCCCGGCTTTCAGCGTTCCCCGATCGCCGTAGAAGGTGGCGCCCCAGGGGTATTTCGGATCGGGCGCCTGACCCCAGTTGCGGTGTTGCCACACGATTTTCAGGTCGTCATAGTCGAAGATCGCCGTCTGGGTGTCCGGGATGTTCGCCGTTGCGCCCTTGTGCACCAGGATGCCACCCGTGGAGGAGATGTTCCCGGGCCACCCGATTCCCAGCATCCAGCGGACCATGTCGAGCATGTGGACGCCCATGTCGCCGATGGTCCCGTTACCATACTCCATGAAACTGCGCCAGCCGCCCGGATGGATGCGCCGGTTGAACGGGCGCATGGGGGCGGGGCCGGTCCACATTTCGTAGTCGAGCGACTCGGGCGGTTCGATGTTGGGGAAAACGCCGGGGCGGCTCGGGTAGTAGCAATAGATTTCCACCAGCGCGATCTTGCCGAGCCGACCTGCCCGGATGACGTTTTCCCTGGCGTCCACCAGGTGCGGCGTGCTCCGGCGTTGCATCCCTACCTGCACGACCCGCCGGTACTTGCGGGCCGCCGCGAGCATGGCGTGCCCTTCGCCGACGTCGACGCTGATCGGTTTCTGCACATAGACATCTGCGCCGGCCCGGACCGCTTCGATCATCGGCAGCGCGTGCCAGTGGTCGGGTGTATCGATCAAAACGATGTCGAGATCCTTTTCCTTCAGCATTTCGCGATAATCGGAAAAGGTCCGCGGCGTCCTGCGGGACTTCTGGCGCGCGGCGACTGCGTCGGCCGCCTGGGCCAGCAGCCGCCGGTCGACATCGCACAAAGACACGACCTCGACCGGCGCCACCTGCAGCAACCGGAACAGGTCGCACTTGCCATACCATCCGGAGCCGATCAGGCCGACGCGCCTGGTTTTGTCATCGGGCCGCGCCAGGGTACTGGCACCCGCGGCACAGGCCAGGCCCGCGGTCATCGAATACAGGAACCGTCGACGATTCATGGGACCCCCAAGTGGCGATCTGATGCCGGCGCCATGATACCCCAAAGTGAGCGGAATTGGGCCCGACCCGTGGTAACGTACGGGGGCGAGGAGTGTCGGGTGGGAGGTTTGAGCGTGAAGAATGGGTTTTTCGGGGCAGGTCTGATCCTTGCCTGCACCCTCAGGCTGGCCGGGTACCATATTGCCGGCGCGGGCCGGTCGCCGGAGGGGCCGCTCGGCGCCATTACGGTCGACTATCCGCTGGATGGATCGCTCTTCCCCCCGGACATGACGGCCCCGACCTTTCTCTGGCGCGACGCCGTCGCCGCGGCGACGGCCTGGCGGATCGAGGTCGGCGCCGGCGGCCGACCGCTGCCGATCCAGGTCCGCTCGTCCGGCGCGCCGATGACGGTGGGAACGATCGACCCGCGGTGCGTCGGTCCCACAAACAAGCTCCCCTCGCTGACTCCGGCGGAGGCGGCGACCCACACCTGGACGCCGGACGCGCAAACCTGGGAGGCCGTCAAGCAGGCTTCGTCGGAGCGGGACGCCACGGTCACGATCACGGGCTACGCGGACCACGACCTCACTCGGGCCGTGTCACGCGGCCACGTCGCGATCCGAACCTCAATCGACCCGGTCGGCGCGCCCATTTTCTACCGGGACGTGCCTTTGATGCCCTCCGAACTCGAAAAGGGCGTCATCAAGCCGCTGGCCCCGAAACTCCTGCCGTACATCGCCTGGCGGCTGCGCGATGTCGCGGAGCCACGCAGCCGCGTGGTCATGGAAGGGCTCCACACGTGTGCCAACTGCCACTCGTTCTCCCGCGACGGCAAAACGCTGGGGCTGGACCTGGACGGACCCCACAACGACAAGGGGCTGTACGCGATCGTCCCCGTCGGGCCCGAGATGTCTATCCGGAATCGCGACGTGATCTCTTGGAAGACTTTCCGCGATCAGACCGCGGCCGACAAGAGAATCGGCTTCATGTCGCAGGTCTCGCCCGACGGCCTGCACGTCGTGACGACCACGCAGGTCGAATACTACGTCGCGAACTTCAAGGACTACCGTTTTCTCCAGGTCTTCTATCCGACGCGCGGAATACTGGCATACTACAGCCGGTCGGACGGGCGCATGCGGGCCCTGCCCGGGGCGGACGACCCCCGCTACGTGCAGGCAAACGCCGTCTGGAGTCCCGACGGCCGCTACCTGATCTTCGTCCGGGCGGCTGCCGCGGATCCCTATCCCGCGGGGAGACCGATGGCCGAGTATCCCAACGATCCCAACGAGGTCCCCATCCGCTACGACCTTTACCGGATTCCCTTCAACGAGGGGAGGGGCGGGGTGGCGACGGCCATCGCGGGCGCGTCGCAAAACGGCATGAGCAATTCGTTCCCGAAGATCTCGCCCGACGGCCGCTGGATCGTCTTCGTCCAGTGCCGCAATGGTCAGCTCATGCGTCCCGACGGCCAGCTTTTTATCGTGCCCGCCGCCGGGGGCGAGGCGCGCAGAATGCGATGCAACACGCCGCTCATGAACTCGTGGCACAGTTTCTCTCCGAACGGCCGCTGGCTGGTTTTCACCTCGAAAAGCCGGTCCCCCTACACCCAGATGTTCCTCACCCATATCGACGAGAATGGCAACGACAGCCCGGCCGTCCTGGTCGAGAACAGCGCCGCAGCCAATCGAGCCGTGAATATCCCGGAGTTCGTCAACATATCCGCGGAGGGCATGCGGCATATCGATGCGCCGGCGACCGAATTCTACCGCCTCTACGACAGTGCCTGGGAGCTGACCGAAAAAGGCGAGACCGACGCCGCACTCGCCGAATGGACCCGGGCGCTCGCCCTCGACCCGGATGATGCCAAGGCCCGGAACAACTTCGGAGGCCTGCTCCTGCGGGCGGGCCGACTCGACGAGGCGGCGGATCAGCTGCGGAGCGTGGTTGCCGCGAGCCCGGAGTTCGTCAGCGCGCGCAACAATCTCGGGCTGGCGCTTTTCCAGGCGGGAAAGGTCGACGAGGCCATCGGGCAGTGGTCCAAAGCCCTGGACCTGAAGGAGGATTCGACGGAGGCACGCCTCAACTTGGGGAATGCCTTTCTGGTGCGGGGCCGGTTCGAGGAGGCGGCTGCGCAGTGGCGCGCGGCGCTCGAACTGGAACCCAACCGGGTGCCCGTGTTGAGCAACCTGGCCTGGATGCTGGCGACGTGCCCCGTTCCGCAGGCCAGGAATGGCCGCCAAGCGGTGGAGTTTGCCGAGCGGGCGCTCAGAGTGTCCGGCGGTGACGATCCCTTGCTCCTGGATATTGCCGGCGCGGCTTACGCCGAGGCCGGGCGGTTTGCCGACGCCATCGAGGCGGCCCGCCGCGCGCTTGCCGTCGCCGCCCGGCTCAACGATCGGCAGCTCATCGCCGACCTGCAGACAAGGCTCTCGCTCTACGAAGCAAAAACACCTTTCCGGGACGCGAGGCGGTAGCAGAGAAACCCGCAAGAAACCTAACGCTTGCCACGATGCCCTCGAGGCGGGATGAGCCGTCGTTCCGACCCCGGGTTTCCCTTGAAACTATCGTGCAGACCAAGGGTTACACGTCGTTCGCCTCACATGACTTGGCAAAATCTAACCCTTACGTTAGAATACAACTATGGTTGGCTTCCTTCACGATTCCGGCGAATGGACAGTCTGCTGTTGTCGCGGCCGTAACCCTGGGGAGGTCGGCACCTGATTTGGCTTGAATTCGACTGCCAGGGCCCGCTTTCCGGTACAGGACGGCGGGCCCTTTTTGTTTTGTCAACCTTACGCCGCAAAGGAGAGTTATGAGTACCATCGACGAAGCCGTCAAAGCGAACGAGGACTACGCACGGACCTTTAAGTTGGGCCATCTGCCGATGCCCCCCGCCCGAAAGCTGGCCGTCGTGGCCTGCATGGACGCCCGGCTCTCGGTTGAAAAGGTGTTGGGTCTGAAAACCGGGGACGCTCACATCATTCGAAATGCCGGGGGGATAATGACCGAGGATGCATTGCGGTCCTTGATCATTTCCCATTACCTGCTGGGCACGGAGGAATTCATCTTCATCCACCATACGGACTGCGGGATGCTCACATTCAAGGACGAGGAACTGGCCTCTAACCTGCGCAAGAGCTCCGGGGTCTCCTCGATCATCCCGACGCAATTCCACGCCTTTTCGGATGTCGCAGAGGACGTGCGGCTGCAGATGGAAAGGGCGCGGGCTCACCCCTGGCTTCCGCGGGGGATTCCGATCAGGGGTTTCGTCTACGACGTAAAGACAGGCAGGCTGACGGAGGTCACCACCGAGAAAGCCGACGTCCACA
The DNA here is from genome assembly GCA_963773605.1 of uncultured Acidobacteriota bacterium. Lineage (GTDB taxonomy): Bacteria > Acidobacteriota > UBA6911 > UBA6911 > UBA6911 > CAVZBT01. Next base: position 13,942 of record CAVZBT010000004.1, on the reverse strand, counting down.
CGCCCCGCGTGGGGTGCTAGCGCAGGCTGTCGAGCAGCGCGACCGATCGACGGACCAGGATGTCCGCAGCGGCGGGGCCGAAGCCGCTGCGGTCGACCTCGTAGCCCCCTTCCGGGTACCGGTGTGCCGGGGGAAGATAACCGGCCCACCCGTTGCAGATCGTCAGGACGAAGGTGTTCCGGTATGGCGACGCGGCCTTGATCGCCAGGCCCACCTCGACAAGAGCCTCGCAATTCAAACCGAGGAAGGCCACCTCGCCTATTCTGGCGGCGATCACCTCGACCGGCTTGGTCTGGCCCTCGGTTTTGGAGGGCAGCATAACCTGCGCGCTTGCCGACCGGATCTGTCCTGTGGCCTTCCTGTGGTCCCGGGCGTTCCGGACCGCCCGGACCACTTCGGCGCCGAGCAGGCTGCCCTGGCGCACCGGTGCGTTGTCGTCCCCCGGGCCCTCGCCGAATCCGGAGACCACGGCTACGGGATCGATGTCGCCGGACGCGCCGGCGAATCCACCGCTTACGTGCTTTGCGCCGATCTGTTTTTCGGCAAACTGCTCCGCGATGCCGAAGATGTCGCCGCTGATCAGCCTGTTTGTGCCTCTCAAGGCGCGCGCGTGACAGGCATAGCTGAACAGCGACGCGACGCACGCACCGTCAGCTCCGGTGACGGCGAGCGCCAGCACCTCAGGATCTGCCGGCCCGTCCGGATTCGGGGCCATCTCGACCTGTCCGTCGGGCCGTTTCTTGCGTCGGTTGACCCCCACCGACAAGCGGCCCCGGCCGACCGCAATCCGGGCCGGCGCCAGGGTGCTCAGCGCCTGCCCGACGGCCTCGAGCAGCCTGGCGCGCACGATCTCCGTATAGGCGAAGTTGCTCGGGTGTGGGTAACTCCGGTTCAGGGCGAGCTGGGGGGCGCTATGCGTGTGGACGGCACACAGGAACAGCTCGTCCGGCCGGAGGTTGAAGCGGGCCTGGATCGCCCCCCGAAAGTACGGCGCAGACATGAAAGTCGCGAGGTCACACGAGACCAGGACGAGCCTCTTCCCTCCGTTCTCGAAACCGAAGGCCCGGACATAGAGGCGGTCGTGCACCCCGGTCGAGACCCGGTTTTCCGGCTCCAGGTAACCTTCTAAAGCGACGGGAATGTCGGGCGTGATGTCGATTCTGGCAACGCCGGCCCTGAGGCCCGTCGCCCGGTCCGCGACGGTCTGGGGCAACGCGCGCGGGCCGAAGGCCGGCAACATTATCAGCCACATGAAGATGGACTTCACCGAAGCGCTCATGGCCCGCACCCGGAAGGCGGAATTTCAGGCCGCATTCTACCGCATCAAGGGGCGGAGCACACGCACCTCACGGAACTGGAGCAGCGTTTGCTCGCTCAGCCGCGGCTGTTCGTCCCTTATTTCATCCTGGCCACCGTGCTCTTGACCTGGGGCGCGAAAGTTCGGAAGCGACGGGCGGATTGCCTGGCGGTGCTGCGCTTCGAGGCAGAGGGGGTGACGGCGCCGGAACCGCTGATTCTGAACTGCCGGTAGAGGCGCCGGGCGGGTGGGGGCGCACGTTTTCTTTCGTTCGTGAAATCGGCCGCTGAAGTTGTTAGAATCACCCGCCCTGCATGACTACGAACAAACAGCATAACTACGACGAAGACAAGATCAAGTCGCTCTCGTCGCTGGAGCACATCCGCAAGCGCACCGGCATGTACATCGGCCGCGTGGGCGACGGCTCCGACTACGACGACGGCATCTACATCCTGCTGAAGGAAGTCGTCGACAACGCGGTCGACGAGTTCATCATGGGCTATGGCGAGCGCGTCGTCGTAACCGTCGACGCCGAGGGCGTCACGGTGCGGGACTATGGGCGCGGCATTCCGCTGGGCAAGGTGGTCGAGTGCGTGTCCCGCATCAACACCGGCGCGAAGTACAGCGACGAGGTCTTCCAGTTCAGCGTCGGCCTGAACGGCATCGGCACGAAGGCGGTCAACGCGCTGTCGGAGCGCTTCCTGGTGCGCAGCTTCCGCGACGGCGAGTTCGCCGGGGCCCGGTTCGAGCGCGGCAGGCTGCAGAAGGAGGAAAAGGGCAGGTTGGCGGACGAACGGGACGGCACGTTCGTCAGTTTCGCGCCGGACCCCGAAATCTTCGGCGCCGTCGCCTTCAATGCCGACCACGTCGTGCGCCGTCTGCGGCTCTACTCGTTCCTGAACGCCGGTCTGCGGATCGAGTACAACGGCACGGTGTTTGTTTCGCGCGACGGCCTGCTCGACCTGCTGCGCGACGAGGTGGGCGACGAGGCGCTCTACGCGCCGCTGCACCACCGGTCCCGGACGATCGAGCTGGCCTTCACCCACACGCAGCGCTTCGACGAGACCTTCCTGTCGTTTGTCAACGGGCAGTACACGAGCGGACGGCGGCGTCCACCTGAGCGCGTTCCGCGAGGGCCTCGTCAAGGGCTTCAACGAATACTCGAAGGGCAAGTTCGAGGGAGACGACATCCGCGAAGGGATGGCCGGTGCCATCGCCGTCCGGCTGAAGGAGCCGGTTTTCGAGTCGCAGACCAAGAACAAGCTCGGCAACACGGAGCTGCGCGGCGAACTGGTCGCGCAGGTGCGGGAGATCGTCGCCGACCTGCTGCACCGCAACCCGAAGGCCGCCGAGAAGGCGCTCGTCAAGATCGAGGAAACGGTGAAGCTCCGCAAGGAGCTGCAGTCCATCAAGAAGATGGCCCGCGAGCGGGCCCGGGCGACCTCGATCCGCGTGCCGCAGCTGAAGGACTGCAAGGTCCATTTCGACAAGCGCACCGGTGGCGGTCGCCGAGTCGATGATCTTCATCACCGAGGGGCAGTCCGCCGCCGGCTCGATCGTCAGCTGCCGCGACGTCAACACCCAGGCGATCTTCACGCTGCGCGGCAAGCCGCTGAACGTGTGCGACCTGCAGCGCGACGTGATGTACAAGAACGAGGAACTCTACAACCTCATGCGCAGCCTCGACATCGAGGACTCGGCCGAGCGCCTGCGCTACAACCAGGTGATCCTCGCCACCGACGCCGACGTGGACGGCCTGCACATCCGCAACCTGCTGCTCACCTTCTTCCTGCGCTTCTTCGAGCCCGTCGTGCACGACGGGCACGTGCACATCCTGGAGACGCCGCTGTTCCGGGTGCGCAACGCGAAGAAGACGGAGTACTGCTACTCGGAAGCGGAGCGCGACGCCGCCGTGAAGGAGTTGCGCGGGGCCGAGGTGACGCGCTTCAAGGGCCTGGGCGAGATATCCCCGGCGGAATTCAGCACTTCATCGGCCCGGCGATGCGCCTGACGCCGGTGCGGCGTCGCCAACCGGCACGGCGTGCCGGCCCTGCTCGGTTTCTACATGGGGCGCAACACGCCCGAGCGCCGCCAGTACATCATGAACCACCTCGTCGTGGAGGCCGAGCCATGAGCGAGCATCAGAAGGAACTCCCGCTGTTCGGCGACGAACCGCCGCGGCAGACGACCCGTGCTCGGCGGACGCCGTCCGCCGGGCCGCCGGGCGCGCGGCGACGGGCCGCTCCAGCGCCTGATGGACGGCAACTTCCTCCACTACGCCTCCTACGTCATCCGCGACCGCGCCATCCCGCACCTGGACGACGGGCTGAAGCCGGTGCAGCGCCGCATCCTGTTCTCGCTGCACGCGAAACGACGACGGCAAGTTCATCAAGGTGGCCAACATCGTCGGCTACTGCATGCAGTTCCACCCGCACGGCGACGCGTCGATCGCGGAGGCGCTGGTGACGCTGGCCAACCGGCAGTACCTGATCGAGCGCCAGGGCAACTTCGGCAACATCCTCACCGGCGACCCGCCGGCCGCCGCGCGCTACATCGAGTGCCGCCTGACCGAACTGGCGCGTCAGGAGCTGTTCAACGACGACCTGACCGAGTTCGTGCCTACCTACGACGGCCGCAGAAAGGAACCGGTCACGCTGCCCGCGAAGCTCCCCCTGCTGCTCATGCTCGGCGCGGACGGCATCGCCGTCGGCATCTCCACCCGCATCCTGCCGCACAATTTCGGCGAACTGCTCGAGGCGCAGATCGCGATCCTCCAGAAGAAACCGTTCGAGGTGCTCCCCGATTTCCCGCAGGGCGGCCTGATGGACGCCGCGGGCCTACGACGAGGGGCGGGGGCACGTGCGGGTGCGGGCGCGCATCGAGACGCAAGGATCCGCACACGCTCGTCATCCGCGAGCTCCCCTTCGGCGCCACCACCGATTCGCTCATGGCCTCGATCGAGGACGCCGCGCGCAAGGGCAAGATCAAGATCAGGAGCATCAACGATTTCACCGCCGAGCAGGTGGAGATCGAGATCCAGCTCCCGCCCGAGCAGGACGCCGGACCGCGCCGTCGAGGCGCTCTACGCCTTCACCCAGTGCCAGACCCAGATCGCCAGCCGCATCGTCGTCATACGCGACAACAAGCCGGTCGAACTCGACGTCCCCGGATTCTGCGGCACAACACCAGCCGGCTGGTCGAGATACTGCGCCGCGAACTGATGCGCAACCGCCGCCGCCTCTCGGAAGAGATCCACCACCAGACCCTGGTCCGGCTGTTCGTCGAAAACCGGATCTACAAGCGGATCGAGACATGCGATTCTCGCCGCGGCGGTGCTTCAGGCGGTGCTGGACGGGTTGCTGCCCTACCGCGATCAGCTTCAGCGCGACGTCACCCGCGACGACGCCGACGGTCTCCTCGGCATACCCATCCGCAGGATCTCACTCGTCGATCTCGAGAAAGGCCGCAGGGATGTCGAGCGCCTGAGGGGCGAAATGGCGGAGGTGGAGCGGGACCTCGGCGCACTGGTCCCGTACGCGATCCGCTATCTGCGCGGGCTGCTGCGCAAGTACGCCGAGCACTACCCGCGGCGTACGCGGGTGGCGGAATTCGGCGAGATCTCCGAGACGGGAACTGACTGCCAACGAACTCGCGCTCGCGTATGATCGCGACAAGGGATACATCGGGCACAAGGTCGGCGGCACCGCGCTGCTGTCGTGCTCTCCGCTGGACAGGCTCCTGCTGGTCTGGAACGACGGGCGCTGCAAGGTGGCGCCCCCGCCGGAGAAGCTGTTCGTCGACACGTCGCTGATCTACTGCGCCGTCGTGGACCGGGAGCGTGTCTTGACCATCGTGTTCGAGTGGGAATTCTTCACGTACATCAAGAAGATCGCGGCCGGCGGCCTGGTCACCAACCGGGAATACCGGCTGGCGCCCAAGGGCGCGACCGTCCGTTTCTTCGCCGACGACAACCCACCCCTGCTGTATGTGCGCTACGCCCCCGACAGCCGCAGCAAAATCCGGCAGCAGGAGTTCGCGGTCCGACGCCTGCCGGTGCGCGACCGCGACGCGAAGGGATTTGTCATGACCTCCAAGCGCGTCGAGTTCATTGGCGCGGCCAAGGCCCCCGATTGGGACGAATCCCTCACCGGTCCCCCCGGCCGCTTCAGCGACCTCGCGTGAGCGGGCGGGGTCGGCCCGTCCCCGCCCCGGCGAGCTGCAATCGGGGACCGGCCGGAAAGCCACCGCATGCCTGCGTCGAGCCGCCTCGGCCCAGTTGCTCTCCTACTCGAAAACCTCGTTGAGGGTCTCATAGCTCGAATGCACCGTGTTGACGGCGTCTTCGATCTTTTTCCGGTCGGCTGAACTCGCCAGGACGGCCCCCAGGCCGTCGACCGCCTTCGACAGCTTCGCGCGGGCGGACGTGAACGCCGCCTCCCTGGCCTGAAGCCTCTCCGGGAGCTTCGCCTGGTTGAGGGCAGCCATCTTCTCCTTCAGTGCGATCGCGGAAGCCTTGATCTTGTCCTTGTCGAAGTCGGGCAGATAGTGATGGTAGAGCATGTAGAGGCTCGAGTGAAACGCATCCAGTTCCGTCAGGGCAGGCCGGGTGACCCGCACAAGAGCCTCGAACTGGCTGTGCAGCTTCTCTGCGGCCGACAGCAGCCCGGGGTCGTCGTTGGCCGCCGCGGCGCTCCTGTACTCCGCCCCGATGGCCTCGAGCTTCTTCACGTTGTCGTCCCAGGCTTTCTTCTTTTCGCGCAGGATCCCGGGCAGCGGGGCGGCGGCGACTTCCGAGATTCCCTTTTCCACTTCAGGTTGGAGTTTCCGCAGGAGGGCCACATCCTTCCTGGGCCATGCGTCGTGCCAGATTTCCCGGATCACGGTGTGAAACGACTCCAGCGCCGGCACGCTCGCGGTCGCTTCGGCCGGGCGCTCCGTCTTCGGACCCTGGGCGAAAAGGAACGCGGCAATCGAACACACAACACAGCTCAGAACGGCACTGCGCAACACTCGATTCATCGGCATCTCCTATGGGACCGATTCTGCTCGGACGAGATTTGAATTCAGCAGTTATTTTACCGCGCTGCCGTGGATGCGCAATTTCCTTTCGCAGGCGGCGCGCGCGTGTTTTTGAGCGACGCCAGGGTCGGCCACGGAAGACCCGGAAAACGGCGCATTCAAGGACGCGAAGAAAGGGGCGACCTCAAAGGCGACAGAGCACGTCTCCGGCGTGCGTCTTGGGGGTAACGCTTTCGAAGGCCTCTCTGATGCGGCCATCTTTCCCGATCAGGTAGGTGACGCGTTCGACGATCCTGAAGACGAGCAGGTTCGTCACGTCGACGTCGAACAGGCGGCACAGCTCGAGGCCGGGGTCGACCAGGAGGTCGAACGGCAGGCCCTCCTTCTCGCGAAACTTCCGGTGAGACGCGGCCGAATCCGCGCTGACCCCGAAGATGACCGTATCCTTGCTGCCGAACTCGGCGTGGAGATCGCGGAACCCGCGCGCTTCCGCGGTTCAGCCGGGGGTCGCATCTTTCGGGAAGAAATAGAGCACGACGTGCTTGCGGCCGAGGAAATCCTCGAGCCGCACCTCCGCGCCATCCTGGTTGCGTGCGCTGAAGCGCGGAGCCTCGCTTCCGGTGGCGAGCACTGTGCGTCCTCCCGGCGGGAACGGTATCACCGTTTTCGAGCTTATGCTACCATGCGGACTTCATTCGAGTCTGTTTCGTGGCACCGACCGGCGCCCGCGTCGTGTCGCAGCGTCCCGAGGTTCACGAAGCAAGCCCGCACCCACCAGGAGGTGACGCCAATGTCGACCAATGCCGAAGCCATGGAAGTGAAGGCCGCCGGCTCGACCGCCATCAAGCCGTTCGCCCCGAAGCTCATGAGAATCGGCGTGCTGACCGCGGCGCTGCAGGAACTCACGCCACGCGAGGTCCGGGACCCGGACCCCGACCGCGCGGTCGAGGACTGGCTGGAGTATGCGCGCCAGCTCGGCGCCGACTACATCGAGCTGTCCGCCGCCCTGCACCCAACCGTGGCGGACGTCCCGGCGGAAGCCATGCTCGACCCCGTGGCCAACACGCTGGACCTGCGCCGCCCGCTCGACGCGGCGCGGGCCAACCGCATCCTGGCCGCGATGAGGGCGCAGCGCGTCGGGCTATCCGACATCGCCTACTTCGACAACCTGCTCCACGACGATCCCGCCATTCGGGGAAAGAAACACGACTTCATGCTCCGGGTTATGGACGCCGCCGCGATGCTCGGAGTCAACGCGGTCTGCGGTTTCGTCGGGAGGAACCAGGCGCTCGACATGGACCAGAATCTGGACGATTTCAGGGAGCACTTCGTCCCGTTGCTCAAGGCGGCAAAGGAGCGCGGCCTCGTCTACCGCGTCGAACAGTGCCCTATGCCGGGGTGGACCACCGGCGATAATTTCCACAACAACATCGGGTACACCCCCGGGTTGTGGATTGCCCTTTACCACATCGCCGAGAAAGCGGGGGTAGGCGGCAATTTCCGCATTCACTACGACCCTTCCCACGCAATCCTCATGGGACAGGACACCCGCTCCGTCTTTCAGTACCTCAAAGACAGCGGCTATCCCTTCCTCATCGGCGGTTTCCACGTCAAAGGGCAGGTGGTCAGCGCGCGCGGGGTCGCGGCCTGGGGCTATGGCGGACAGACCGTACTGCGCGGCGACCGCAAGGACGGCAAGCCAGCGGCGAACCCGGCGGATCAGTCCAAGGCATGGCTGAAGCAGGTCGTGCTCTGTGAACATGAACTCCCGGGGACGGCCCGCCACGACCCGCTCGCCTATCTGCAGAACCGGACGGTGGACTGGCTCGATCATCAGCTGGCGGCGCGCGAGTTGCTCGACTTGGACGTCTCGGAGACCCACCTGGTGGTGGAGCACGAGTACCCGCCCGCAAGAACCCAGGACAGAGAGCGGCTGCTGCCGGTGCTGAAGGGATCTATCGCGTTCGTGCGCGCCATCGACCAGGCGGCCGGGTCCATGTATGCTCTGCAGCACGAAGTGCTCGCGGCACAGGGTATCCCGGTCCAGGGGATCGGCCGGGAAGCGTACCGGAGCTGAGTAACCGGCATCCCGGATTGTGGGCCGCACCCGCAATCCGGGATGCACATGCAAACGTCCATCCCCCAGAAACGAAAGTCACAACATGTTCGAGCAGAGAAGCTTCTTCCCGGTTGGCATTCTCATAACGGTTGTCCTTGGGCTGGCGGCATTTTTCGCCTTCGGCCTCCTCAGGGTCGGTTCGGCTCCCGACATCAACATCCGGCCCGCCGTGCAGGCGATCGGGAAGCGTACACCGGTCAAGATCGAACTGGCCGAGCCGCGCCGGGGCCTGTCGCACGTCAAGGTCGATTTCGTGCAGGGCGACAGGACGGAGGCGCTGGCCGAAAAGTCCTACCCCGTCCCGCCTGCCTGGAAACCGTGGGGAGCCCGGACCGAGCGGGACATTCTGAACGTGGAGGTCGGGAGAGACACCATCTCCGGGTTGAGGGCGGGCACGGCTGTGATCCGGGTGACCGCTGCCCGTGTGGGCACGTGGCTCCGCAGCCCGGAACCGGTCGTGCAGGAAATCTCTTTGCCCGTGCGCCTTGCCCCCCCTGCGGTTCAGCTCCTTTCCACCCAGACGTACATCGCCCAGGGGGGATCCGAGGTCGTCGTGTACCGTGTGGGCGAAGCGAGCGTTCGAGACGGCGTGCAGTCCGGCGCATGGTGGTTCCCCGGGTTCCCGTTGCCCGGCGGCGGCAAGCAGGACCGGTTCGCTCTGTTCGCCGTTCCCTATGACATGGCTGAGCCCAAGGTACGCCTCGTCGCCGACGACGGCGCCGGGAACCTGGCGGAGGTCAATTTCATCGACAAGTTCTTCCCCAAGCCTTTCAAAGCGGACCGGATCGAGATTTCGGACGCGTTCCTCGCGAAGGTCGTTCCGGAGATCCTCTCCCAGTCTCCCGAGATCCAGGACCAGGGCAAACTGCTGGAGAACTATCTCGAGATCAACCGCACCCTGCGCATCAAGGATGCGCAGATGATCCGGGAAATGGCGGCAAAGTCGCAACCGGCTTTCCTCTGGACGAAGACCTTTTACGGCGTGCCCAACGGTAAAGTCATGGCTGCTTTTGCCGACCGGCGCACCTACTTTTACCAGGGGAAGGAAATCGACAGGCAGGACCACCTGGGGTTCGACCTGGCCGTGACGGCGCACGCACCGGTCCCTGCCGCCAATCGGGGTGTCGTCCTGCACGCGAGGTTCTTCGGCATTTACGGGAACTGCGTTGTCCTCGACCACGGCTACGGGCTCATGAGCCTGTATGGGCACCTGGCCAGTATCGCCGTCAAGGAAGGTCAGCAGGTCGAGCGGGGCGAGGTCCTCGGCACCACCGGCCAGACCGGCCTCGCCGGCGGCGATCACCTCCATTTCACCACGCTGCTGCAGGGGATGCCTGTCAACCCGGTGGAATGGTGGGACTCGCACTGGATCCAGGACCGGGTGGCCAAGAAGCTCGGGCCCGCGTTCAAGTTCGAGCCCTAGCCCGACTTTGACAACTGGGGCTCGGGAGCACCCCTAAGTCGTTGAAAACGTTAGAAGGCACCCCCAAAAGTCTTCACTACACGTGCATCCGCAACGGACCCATATCGGGCTTGCACTCCAGCAGCTCGGGCTCGCCAGGTCGCGGCCTGCCCGGCCAAAAGACCACGCCCAGGGCCGTGGTGGCCCACAGCCAGGTCCGTAGCTGCCGCCCGGCCGCGGGACGCATCGCCCGGAGGGCCAGTTCGAAGGAACCGCTGCTGCACAGGAGTGACAGTGTTCAGGATGGTGACGCCGGAAATCCCGACCTGGACCCAGTCCGCGGATGCCGCCGTCGACGACGGGTGGCGTCTCGATGAAGTCGGGCGATACCACGGGACTCATTTACATCACCGGTGTGGGGTCGGGACCGCGCTTCCCGAGATGGGCGCGGCATCGAGAGAAATCTATCCGCTGGCGGGCCGGGATGCCAGCGTGGACCGTGACCGACACCCCCAATCCCCGTCTTCAGGGAAGAGGATGAATTTCGATTTTGCGGAAATAGATCTCCGCGCCCTCAGACTGGAAAATGATTTTGCCGCGATCATACGTGCAGCCGGTAGCTACGTTTACGACGGTGCCGTTGACTACGTTCGTGATCTTGTCGCCGTCGCAGACCACCTCGATCCTCGTCCATTCTCCGGGCCCGCTCTCGACGTCCTTGCGTCCGCGGTAACCGAGCACGTCCTTCCAGTCGGGGTCGCGGCCGAACCAGTTGATGCGCCCGGCGGCGAACTCGCGCGCTGCTGCGGAGAGGTCGTAGACATCCTCGCCATCCCTGTCTTTGCCCGCGGTCGCCCTCAGTTTCGGCCCGAGCCGGCTGCCGCGCTCGTCGTAACCGTCGACTAAAATGATGTCTCCCACCCCGCCCTGGATGATCTGGCACTCCACCGACCGCATCCACGGGCCGGTGAAGCCCTTGCCCGTGTTTCCGTCGGGCCCCTGGCAGTGCAGCAGGATGCCGCTGTCCATCGCTCCCGTCTTGCGCTCTCCCCAGGTGAGCAAGCCCCAGCGGAACTCGGCAACCAGCCGGTAGTTTGAAAATTCCTCGCGCGTAATGAAGGCGCCCCAGTGTGCGCCGCTCACCCGTATGGCAGGCGCGCCGTCCACCTGGTCGACCACCGAAAACACTTTGTCGGGGTCTGCGTACTTGGTGTCCGCCAGCCACGTGTAGAAGTTGGTCAGGTCCTTGCCGTTGAACAGCACACGGGCAGGCTCCGCCACGCCGGCGTAGACCATGTGGGCGGCCAGAAACGTCAACGCCAGCTTCGCAGCGTTCATGTCCACTCTCCCGAATGACCGTGGTCCAGGTGCGTTTACCAGCCTTTCGTCTCCCGCAGCGATCGGATCTGGGCAACGTGGTTTTCGCCGTGTCTGGAGTAGATCCCGATGATTTTTTCCGGGGTCATCTCCCCCACTTCGGGGTGCAGCGCCGTGCGCGTCCAGTCCGGCTCCGCCAGGTTCTTGAGCAGAGTCACCCAGCGTAGGTGCAACCCGCGCAGGATTGCGATCGACGGTGATAGCGGCAGCCGGGAGTCCGCGAGGCCCGACCAGGCGTCCTGGTCGTAAGGCTTCAGGGTAGGGTTCTGTTCGGTCAGAATGAGCTTCGTGCGCACGAGCGCGTTCATGTGTGAATCGGCGAGATGATGCACCACCTGCCTGACGGTCCATCCGCCGTCCCGGTACGGTGTATCGAGTTGCGCGTCGGAAAGACCCCGCAGGACCTCGTCCAACAGCGCGGGCAACATTTCGATCTTTCGGATCATCTGCTCTCGGTCGGCGGCATTGGCCATGGTACCAGTCCTCCAGTCCTCAGGTTGGGGTGGCGCGGGCCTTGCGACATCCCCGGGGCGCTCGCGGCCACTCGGGCTTCACCCGGCCGGCGTTTTCTGCTAGGCTGCATCAGGCCTGCAGAAACTCCGGTGAGCAGATTGTATTTCATGAAGGGCAGGATCCATACCATTTCCGTCCTGTTTTTTATCCTGGGCTTTGCTGCGCGCCCGGCCGAGGGGGCACGTGAGCGATGGACCGGTATGGCCACCCCGAACTTCTTCGTGGCGGGGAACGCCCCGGACCAGGATATCCGCCGTGCGGCACTAAAGCTCGAGCAGTTCCGGGAAGTGCTTTCCCGGTTGTTTGGAAAGGCGGACCTGCGCACCTCAGCCCCGGTGCGCGTGCTCGTGTTCCGCAACCAGGCCTCCTACGAGCCCGTGCGCCCGTCTCAGAACGGCAAGCCGTCTCCGGCGACGGGATTCTTCCAACCCGGCCGCGATGTGCACTACATAGCCCTGACGCTGGACACCCCCAACGCCGACCCCTGGGCCGTCACGCTGCACGAGTACGTCCATGTGCTGCTGCATGAGAATTCCCGGGTCGTCCCTTTGTGGTTTGCCGAAGGTTTGGCGGAGTACTACAGTACGTTCGAGGTGCTGGCCGGGGAGAAGCGGGTTCGTGTCGGAGCCGCGTCGGAGCGGCACCTCGAGGCGCTCAAGGCCCGGCCGCTGCTCCCGCTGGAAGAGTTGTTCGCGGTGAACCGGGACTCATCGCGCTACAACGAAGCTGAGAAGCAGGGCGTTTTCTATGCGGAGTCCTGGGCGCTCGTACACTACCTGCTGCTCGGAAAGAACCAGCGCCGCCAGCCGAAGGTCGCCCACTTCATCAAGAAGATCGGCGCGGGAGAGCCGGCCGGCGACAGCTTCCGGGGCGTGTTCGAGACCAGCTACCGCGAGATGGACGCCGAACTCGAGAAGTACGTCCGCACTGCGGATCTCCCGGTGCAGGTGATCACTTTCGATGAACGGCTGGGGTCCGACCGGGATTTCAAGACCGTGTCTGTGTCCGACGCGCAGGCGCAGTTCTACGTGGGGGATCTCCTCCTGCACATGAACCGCACGGCCGAGGCCCAGGCGATCCTCGCGACATCGCTCCGATTGGACCCGCGCCTCGCCGAAGCGCGCGCCGTTCTGGCCGTACTGCTCGCCTCCCAGGGGAAGAGCGGCGAGGCAAAGGCCGAAATCGACAAGGTGCCCTCCGGGTCGGCCAACTTCCTCCTGGGGTACTATCGGGCACTCGTGCTGAGCGGGGCCGCGGCGCCGGGTGGGGGGGCGGCGAACCTGGAGCAGGCGGAAACAGTCCGCCGCGAGCTGGCGAAGGTGATCGAGATCAACCCGGCCTTTACCGAGTCCTACAACCTTCTCGCCACGTACAACGCCAATGCCGGTGTGCCGGCGCCGGTTTGCATAGAGCTGGTCCAAAGGGCGCTCAGGATCACTCCCGGCCGGCAGGAGCTTCTCCTGACCCTGGCCCGGCTGCAGCTGCGCAACGGCGACTGGACGACGGCGCGGGATATCGCCGACGGGGTCGCGGGGGCGCCCACGACGCCCGAACTTGCCGCAGAAGCCAGGAAAGTGCAGGAACGGGCAAGGGAGGCGGCCGAGCACCAGACCGGCGTCGCCCTCCCGCGCGATCCCCCAGGTCAGGTGCCAAGCATCGAAGACCGGCTCGCCCGGCAGGCCACCAGCGGCGGCACCGTTGTTGAACCGCCCGAGCCGGACGCCGCCGAACAGGTCTCGGGGATGCTCGTCGAGATCGTGTGCCGGGATGAGCAGATGAGCCTCATCGTCCAGGCCGGGGCGCGCCGCCTCGTTTTCCGGTCCGATGCCCCGCGCGATATCGCATTCACGAGCTACACGCCGGAGATCGTTGCCCGCATCCAGTGCGGTCCCCGGAAACCCGCGGTTCCGGTCGTGGTCCGGTTCCACCGAACCCCTGGGGAGCCGGAGCGCGACGGCGACCCGGTCGCGGTCGATTTTGTCGCCCCGGAAAACTGATGAAAACCACGAACGGGGAAACCAGACTGGCCACGGAAGGCTCGGAGTTTCCGAGAACTCCGTGGCGGTCGTCGCAAGCTTGCCTCAGAGAACAGGAGAATGCGCCATGACAGAGCAGTCCTAATATCGTTTGCAGCGCTGGTTACTGTCATGCCCGTCCTGTCCCAGGATGTGGTCAGCTACAAGGACCTTAAGGGTATCCAGTTCCGGGAATACCA
>CAVZBT010000003.1:0-31179 GCA_963773605.1 uncultured Acidobacteriota bacterium | reverse complement strand
GCTCGAAGCCGCTTTCGGAGCGGCGCCTAGGCGCCGCTCGTAGAGGGCGCTGTGGAGGAAGTTCAACCGGTCAAAGCGGCGCCCAGGCGCCGCACTCCATAGTCAATCCGATTCCTCGTGGTAACGGTCGTCGGTGTTGACGCTCCAGACGTCGTGCGGCGCGCCGAACAGGTTCTCGACTGCCAGCAGCGCGGTCAGCATGCTGTGGTCCTGGTTGTTGTAGCGGTGGAGCCCGTTGCGCCCGACCATCTGGAGGTTGCCCAGTGTCCCGAGGAAGTGCGCGGATGCGCCCGAGGTTTTCCCGGTAGTCGTGGTCGTACACGGGGTAGGCCTTCTTCTGCCGGTAGACGACGCCGTCCTGCAACGCGGGTGTTGCCGATCAGCTTGATGCCGCGCAGCTCCGCTTCCGCGAGGCGCAGCAGATCGGCGTCCGGCATAGTCCAGAGGTCGTCCCCTTCGTTCACGAAATACTCGGCCCCCAGGCTCGAGCGCGACCCGTCGGCGAGCATGCGGGCGCTCCAGTTCCCGAAGTTCTGGAGCCGGCCCATGCGCTGCTCGGCGTCCTGGATGTAGATCCAGTTGTCCGGGAACAGGCCCGGGCGGTCCAGGATCAGGCAGACGGTCAGGAAATCCCTGTGACGGAGCCGGCGGGCGGACTCGACGACTAGCCGCCGGGCGGTGGCGGATCCATCCGGGCGATCAGCTCCGTAACCGGCATGCTGGCGATGAAGTCGCTCCCTTCGAAGATCTCTTCGCCGCCGCCCGGCGGTCCAGCCACAAAGCCGTTACGCGACGGTCACGCACCAGGATGCGGCGCACCTCGCGGTGCATGAGCACCGAGCCGCCGCCGCGCGCGACGCGTCGCGCATCGTTTCCCACATCATGCCGGGTCCCAGTTCCGGGTAGCGGAACTCTTCGATCAGCGATTTGATCCTGTTGCGCCTGTTGCCGAACACGGCGTTGAGGACTGCGGTGCGCAGCGACAGCCCCTTGATGCGCTGTGCGGCCCATTCCGCCGGGATCCGGTTGCACGGCATGCCCCAGACCTTCTCGGTGTAGCTCTTGAAGAAAACCCGGTACAGGCGCTTGCCAAAGCGGTTGCTGACCCAGTCCTCCAGGTTGTCTTCGCGCGCGCTCGGCGCCGCCAGGGAGCGCAGGAAACTCGCGGCGATCAGCCCGCTTTCCACGGGCCCGAGGCCGCGCAGCACGTTGCCCATTCGAAGCGGGTAGTCGAAAAACCGGCCGTGGTAGTAAATCCGAGAGAGGCGCCGGACCCGCAGGAAACGCTCGCGCAGCAGATCCTCCCAGATCCGGTTGACGCGGTCGATCCGGGTAAAGAAACGGTGCCCCCCCAGGTCGAAGCGGAACCCGGCATGCTGGTTCGTCCGCGCGATGCCCCCCACGATACCGTCCATCTCCAGGACCACGGGGTGAAGTCCGCGGCGGACGAGTTCGAACGCGGCGGTCAGGCCGGCCGGGCCGGCGCCGGCGATGACCACGCGCTTCGTTGGTTGAGGCGGTGGCGAGGTCAATTGGAGTGCCTCGCGCGGGCGCCGGCAGCCGGCGCGGTCCCAGGGCGCAAGTGGCGCACGCACCCGGCGGAAAAGGCGGCGGTGCTGTAGAGGTAATAGAGCACGTGCATGCCGGCGCAGCCCAGCGCAAAAAACCCGCCGCCCTTGCGCAGATAAAAGCGGTACAGGTCGCGGTTGATCGAGACCAGGCCAGCCCCCCCGACGCCGGCGGCCAGCCACAGGGCAGCGTTGAAGAAGCCACCTGCCGCCCCGGCCACAAACACCCACGCCATCAAGGAGGCGATCCGTTGAGAAACGGTCACGTTCAGATCGTTCAGGAGCGATCCGTGTTGCAACTGCAGCGCAGTCCAGGGAATGGCCCGGTCGCGAATATCGCTCCGGAGCAGATTGCCGAGCCCCCACACTTTCGCATGGGCCACCAGCAGGTCCTTGCGCAGCCCGATGCGTCGGCCGGCGGCGCGCATCCGGTAGCCGAGCTCGATGTCTTCGATGCTTGGCCGGCGGTAGGTCTCGTCAAACCCGCCGAACTCGCGGAAGACGGAGCGGCGCACCGCACCGCAACCGGTCCAGAAGGTGGATGCTTCGGACGAGCCGTGCTGGTGGACGAAATGGTGCGTCAGGTTCTTGTAACGCGACAGGAAATTCCGCGCCGGCGGGTCCTCGTCGTACGAGCCGATCACGGCGCTCAGCCCCGGATCGCGGGAAAAGCTCTCGGCAATTTTCGCCAGCGTGTCGTGCCGGCAGAGCACATCCGCATCGATGAAAAACAATACGTCGCCGGACGCTTGCTCCGCGCCGCGGTTACGGGCGAAGGCGGGCCCGCGCGATTCGGGCAGCGTTATTACCTTCGCGCCCGAGCGGCGGGCGATGACGCGGGACTCGTCGTTCGAGCCGTCGTCGACCAGGATCAGTTCGTGGGGCGGACCCTCCGAACGCTGCACCGCGTTCAGGCAGGCCTGCAGATGAGCCGAGGCGTCACGGAAAGGGATCACGACCGAGATGCGGATTGCCCCGGAAGGCATCGGTTCTGGTGCCGACATCGGTTTCATTCGGCCAGCCGCGCCAGCCGCCCCTCGATCTCCTTGCGGCTCAGGCTGCGTAGCCCTGTTTGCAGGAGTCTCCTGTAAGATACCGCCGCCTCCCGTGGATTCCTCAGCGCCTCCATGGTCAGCCCGCGGCCATACCATCCCAACTCGTAGTCCGGGTCGAGCGCCAGCGAGCGGTCGAACTGCGCCAGCGCGCGGGTGAATGTGCGGGAAGTGTAATATACCATCCCTTCGGCTGCGATCAGCGGCGTATAGGCCGGGTCAATCTCGAGCCCCTCCTGCATGAGTCGCTGGGCGCCGTGCAGGTCCCCGTCCTGGTACTTCGTGATGGCCACCTCCATGAGGCTGCGCAGGTACCAAAGATCGGCACGGCGGAGCCAGGGTTTGTGGAGGCCGATCCGAAGCGGCCACGGGTTCAACACGGGCTCGTCAAACCGGCGGTACGGCCCGGGCTTGCCTTCCGGGTTGCGGGCGAGCCAGGGCGGGGAATTCCAGAGAGCAACGCTCTCCTCGGCCTGGCTGAGAGACTCTTTCGCCAGTTGCACCCGGGCGAGCCAGAGGTGGCCGCGGATCTGCGCATAGGCGGGATCCTTCCAGTCGGGCTTCCCCGGCGCCAGGCGGACGGCGATGTAAAACGACTGGTAGTTGACGACGACCCCGAGGAGGTTCACTGCGATCCCGAGCCCGACGAGACCGATTCCGGCCCAGCGCCACTGCACCGAATCCAGGGCCGCTGCCGCAAGGACAAACAGAAGCGGCAGCACAGGCAAAAGGAGCCGCGGCCCCCAGCAACTCCCGCCGCGGTAAGCCCACCAGCACGCGATCAAAGCCACATACGCCGCACAACAGGCGAGCAACGTCGGGGCGGCCCAACGGCACGAATGCTTCCGCAGCTTCCACGCACCGACCGGCATGAGCACGACAAGAGGGGCGAACCACAGGATCCCCTTGTCCCAACCGATGGTGACCTCCCGAAGCCCTACGAGGGCGGAAGCTCTGAACGTCTCGCCCGAGTACCCGAAATCCTTCGCGCTGCCGAACAGGAGAGCGTTGACCAGGAGCAGGTAGGCCCCGGCCAGCAGCGAGGGGAGGGCAAAGAGAGACGACCGCACCAGGCCGTCCCTGAAAGACGAACGGGCCGTCCATCCCCAAAGCGCGCCCAGCGCCAGGATCGGCATCAGCAATCCCAGGGAGGACTTCGTCAGGACGCCATAGCCGAGCGCGAGGCCTCCGCCGAGCACGTAAAGTCTCCAGCGGGACTCCTCCTGGAATGCGGCGAGCAGGCCGTAGAAGGCCCCGGCGACACAGAGCATCTGAAGCGGTTCCCCGAAATTGATTCCCGCGTATGGCCAGGCATAGCTTCCCAGGGCCATGCCCGTGGCGGCGATGTGAGCGGCGGGGGCCGGGAACCCGAGGCGGATGCACGTGCGCCAAACCAGGATCGACGCAGCCAGGAGTGCCAGCATGGACGGCAGACACAGGATGATGTCGGCCGCCACGCCGCCCAGAACATGCCCGGCGGCTTTTGCCGGCATCAGGAAGGCGGCCAGAACGAGGGGGTATCCGGGCGGGTACTTCACGTAGACCTCGCCCGTCGCGGCCGTGCGCCCGAAAAGGGCCCGCCCGGGAGTCGCCTCGGCAAATCGTTCGGGGACCGTCAGCTTGCCGGTCTGGACGAGGTTCATCGCGGCGGAGAGCATCACCTGGTCGTCCATGGTGCTGATCGGCTCCGCTCCGAATCCCAGCAGGTAGACGGCCGCCACCCCGATCAGGATGCCGCGGAACGTCCGGCGCGCCGCCGGTGTTGCGGAGAACGCCAGCCGTTCGTCCCGGGGCGGCTTGCGCCGGGGTTTGTTTCTGGCTCCCAAGTCACCACCCTCACAAAAAAAACAGCATAACACTGCGGCGGGGTTTTGCAGCAGCGCGTGAGCTTCGGAGCCTGGGGTGACTTTTGGGAACCTCACCCCCGAGACGCGAAGGGCGCAAAGAGCCACAGAGCGACAATGCGCTGAGGAATGACCTCGGATTGCCATCCATCCGTCATCGGTTTCCGGCGGCCGGGGCATTGCATCCGGACAATCCCCGGCTCCGCTGTCGTCACCGGCGGTCTTCGCGTCGGCCACCTCGTTCAACGTCGCGGGGAAGAATCGGCGGTCAACCGCGGCTCGAAGCGCGCGTCCGGGATCAATGGTCCCATCGGGCCGAGCACGAGCGCCAGCGCGATCAGCGGCAGGATCCCGTATCCGATGAACACCGGGAAGTAGCCGAAGCGGTCGATCATGGCTCCCGACAGCCAGCTGAAGAGCATGCCGCCGAATCCCGCACCCATGCTGGCGAGCCCCCAGATCGAGCCTACCATGTTCCTGGGAAAGACGTCGGCAGGGAAGGCGAGGGAGTTTGCGTTATACCGGGCGGAGCCGAAGGTCGCCACCGAGACCCACGCGAGCGCGATCGCGGGGCACACCTTCGTGCGGCCGCCCGCGCGACCTCGTGGAGCCGGATCTCAGAATGGCGCCGCGGCGCCGCGGCCCACCTTCAGCTTGACGGTGCCCGAGCCGGCGAAGTCCTCCCAACGGAACACGAGGAAGTTCTTCGGGCCGCTGTTCATCGCGACCACGATCCCGTTCGGGAAGGACGGCCCGAGCGCGGCGGACGTCGCCTCGAGCCCGTCGGTCTGATCGGCCCCGCCCCCGACGTTCTTGAGCAGCTCGCTGTGGTCGTGCGGATTGCCGGGCGTGCCTTCACGCCGGTAAATGCGATACTGGCTATTGCCGTTCAGCTGATCGGTGCAGAGGATGTACCCGGTCCCGTCGTCGCGTGCATAAATCGCGATCCCTTCGCGATCGGCCTGAAACTCGGTCTTGCCGAAGTGGGCCAGCTCGCGTGCCGCGTCAGGGTGGTCGGGGTCGGCATGGTGCTTGTGGATGCCGTCGCCCTCGTCCGCGTAGTAGACATAGCCGAGGGCGTCGTCGACAGCGACGGCCTCGATTTCGGAACCGCCGCTGTAGCGGCCGAAGCGGCGCACCTTCTCCGCCTTCACCTTTCCGGTGCCGTCGTCCGACAGCCGGTACTGCCAGAGGTACCCGTCGTTCGGTCCTTCCTTCGGGCTGATGATGGCGAAGATGGCTTGATCCTGGGGCCGGCAGTAGAGGCTGATGCCCATGGGCGCGCCGTTTTCCCCCTGTTCGCCTTCGAGCACGTTCAGGCCGGACTCCGAAGAAACGTCGGTCAGCTTGCCTTCGGGTTCGATCTTGTACACGCGCAGGCGCCGCTTCAGGCGCTCGGTAGTGACCGCGATATCCACGGGTTGCCCCGCGAGCTGAAGGCCGTATTCGATATCGACGTTGTTGGGCCGGTCGAGGTTATCGATGGTCTGGCGGATTTTCCCGTCCAGGCCAAACACCACGAGCGCGCCTTTGGGGGCCGGGACCTTGTTGGTTCCGACGAGAATGCTGCGGCTCGGATCGGAGGGATTGAGCCAGATCGCAGGATCGTCCGGATCGTCGGTCACCGGGTCGGTGGCAAGCGTGGCTCGGATATCCGGCGGAGTTGTTCGGGTGCACCCTGCAGCCAGTGCCAGCAGGAGTAGCCAGGTAATGCGCATGATTCCTCTCCATCTAATCTGTTGTTCGCGGCGATGAGCGATTATAGCCTCGGTGACAGGGCTGCGTCCCTGAAATCCCGCGGGCAAGACCGGGCCGTGGAACGGTGTATGACGCGGCCGGGACGCGTGGTCCCGGCCGCCGTCAGGCAAGAGCGGTGAACCTCCCGGGCTGACCGGCGCAGGCGTGTCGCGGCCTGGCACCGGTCAGTAGGGCTAAGGCTCAGAAAGCGTAACGCAGCATGAACTGGATCTGCCGCGCCGTGCCGGTCCCGATCTCGCGGTTCATGGGCGAAGTGATGCGCCCGAAGGACGACGAGGAGATGTTGGTGCCGGGACTGCCGAAATGGGGACGGTTGAAGATGTTGAAGAACTCGGCCCGGAAGGAAATACGATGGGCTTCGCTGACCTTCATCGTTTTCTGCAGAGCCATGTCCCACTGGTTGACGCCCGGTCCCGTGGCGATGTTGCGGCCGAGGTTCCCCCACTTGCCCTTGGCCGGAACCGCGAATGCGGCGCGGTTGAGCCACTGGCCCAGCGTCTGCGTTTCCGGGTAAAAAGAGACACCGGATACCAGGTCGGGCCGCTGGTTGCTGGAGTTGCCGTCAATCAGGTCTTTCGAGCTCCGGGTGACGGTGATGAGCAGCATCCTGCCCGTGCGGGTGGCCCAGATTCCGCTCAAATCCCATCCGCCCAGCAATGCTCCGGCGAAGCCGCCGGAGTTGAGGAAACGGCGCCCCTGGCCGAATGGCAGTTCCCAGAGGAAGTTCGAAGTCAGGGTGTGGCGGATGTCGTAGTTGCTGTTGCCCTTGCCCCCCCTGCGGTCGTTGGAGTTCTGAGGCGCCGTGGATTCGCCGGCGCCGATCATCCCGTCGTTCAAGGCATGCGACCACATGTATTCGCTCTGCAGCTGCACCCCTCCGGAGAGGCGCCGCTTCAGGGAGAGCTGCATGGAATTGAAGTTGCCGTTGCCCGCGGATTCCTTGGAGTCGATCTTGCCGTACTTCGTCCAGGTGCGCTTGCCCGTCGCGGGGTTGATATTGTTGATGTAGGTGCGCGACAGGATCTTGTGCGCGTTGCCGCCGTTATAAGAGATCTGCCCGACGAACTGAGCGGGCAGTTGCTGCTGGATGGACAGACCCCAGTGCTGCGAGTACGAGTCCTCCCGCCACGGCAGCAGATGGCGCGGCGTCCTTCCCTGGGAAATGGCCTGGCCGAGGAACGGTTCTATGGGATAGGACAGGTTGGAGACGTCGGAAGCGTTCAGGTCGAACATCTCCTCGACGCTCTCCATCGACGCCATGACGTCGTCCACCTGGCCCGGGCCGTAATACATGCCGTAGCCGCCGCGGATGACCATCTTGTCGTTGAGTACCTTGGGCGACCACGCCAGGCTGAAACGCGGGGCGATGTTGTTGCGGTCGGGCCAGTAGGGAGGGGTCCCCTTGGGCGCAAAATCACCGGTGTTGGTGTCGAATACGTACATGCGGTCGTATTTTTCCCTTATGACGCTGTAGTACTCGTAACGGGCGCCGAGACTCAGGGTCAGGTTCGGACGCACCTTCCACTCATCCTGGGCATAGGCGAAGTAATAGGTGCGGCGGGCGCCCAGCATCTTCAGCCCGCCATCGATCCCGATCGACTCCACGTTGTTGTTGATGAAGTCGGACATGTCGGCGAAACTCACGCCGATCGACGGCGTCCAGCCCACGTTCATCCAGATCTTGCGGATCTCGCCGCCGAATTTGAGGCTGTGCCGGCCCTTGAGCACGCTCAGGTTGTCGATGATCGCGGCCGTCGTCCCGACCTCGGCCTGTTGTTCGTAGCGCGGCACGGTACCGAGGCCGGGGATGCCGAATTCGATGGATTCGAAGGCGCCGAAGTTCTCTTCGTAGCGCGGAACGCGGTTGATGCCGAACTTGACCTCGTTCAGGAGGGTCGGGCTGAAGGTCCGCTGCAGCTGGAGCGCAAAGTTCTGTGTCCGCTGGCTCTCCCCGTCATACCAGTCCCTGCGCATGCCCGCCGGGTTGGCCGCGTACGCGTCGTTGAAATTCCACCTGCCGAAGAGCGTCGTCCGATCGGAAATGTTGTAGTCCACCCGCACCGTGGCGCTGTTTTCGTCGCTCGTCGTCGAGAAGTCCGAGACGAAGTCGTCGACGTACTTGTCCTTCGTCGGCACCATGCCGGCGGGGTACTGCTCGATCAGCGATCTCAGGGCCGGCGACTTGGCGAGCACCTCAGTGCGCAGCAGCTGGCTGGGGACCTGGGACGTGTAGGTCGACCCCTGGCGCTGGCGCAGGCCCTCGTAGTTGAGGAAGAAGAACACCTTGCTTTTCACGATCGGGCCGCCGAGGTTGGCGCCGAACTGGTTCAGGCGGAAAGGGGGAAGCTCGGGGCCGTCAAACACGGTCCGGGCATCGAAGATGTCGTTGCGCACATACTCGAACGCGCCGCCGTGAAATTCATTAGAGCCGCTCTTCGATACCAGGTGTACCTGCCCGCCCGCGCCGCCGCCCGATTCGGCCGAATAGAGCGAGGAACTCACTTTGAATTCCGCGATGGAATCCATGCTGACGACCAGGCGGGCGGTGGCGCCATAGGTCGGGTCCTTGATGGCCGTGTTGTCCACGCCGTCGAAGGTCCAGTTATTGTCGTCGTTGGCGCGTCCGCCGAAGCGCGTCGAGCCTTGGCTGCCGTCGCCGGTGTTCACCGCGCCGGGCGCCAGGACCATGAGGGCCCCCCAGTTACGGCCGTTGACCGGCAGCGTGTTGATCTGGTTCTCCTGGATGACAGAGCCGATCTCGGCCGAGGAACGCTCCAGTGGAGCCGCTTCGCCCCGGACTTCGACTTCCATGGCGGCGCCGGCCAATTCGAGCTGCAAGTCCAGGGTTCGGTGCGTGCCGACCTGCAACTCGACATCGTCGACGCGGACGGTTTTGAACCCGTTCGCCTGGACGGTTACGCTATAGTGGCCTATGGGCAGGGCGGGCATGGCGAAGCCGCCGCTGTCCGGGACCACGACCTCCCGGTTCAGGCCCGTGCCTTGGTGCGTGGCGGTTACCTTGGCCCCCGATAGCGGGAGGCCCGACGGGTCCGTGATGGTGCCTGTCAGCGTGCCACGGTCCATTTGCGCAAGCAAAGGACTGCTGCTGACCAGGATGATTCCCAATATCAAAATGTACCGAATTCTCGGCATACTTCCTCGCTGATGTTTAGCACTCAGGACCCCAGGGATGGACCCGAAGCGCACGGTTAATTCTCCGATTGCTGCACTCCGGCCAAGCAATATATACTTGACCTATTACGCACGTAGTTGTTTGTCTATACTCCGCGCCATGACGAAACCGACGCAAGAAGGGAACCGTGGCTTACAGTATAGCTACCCCCGCCCGCAGGGTGGCGAGGCCCCAGTCGAAGCTCCGCTACCAGAACCACATCAGGAGTTTAGGGCCGAACTCGATCGGATTCTGAACAGCGGCTCCTTCCGGCATTCCGACAGCCTGAAGCGGCTCCTCTCCTACTTGGGTGAAAAGTGGTTATCCAGTGAAACCGAGGGGCTGAAGGAATACACGATCGGGGTGGAGGGTTTCGGCAAGCCTTCCAGTTACGATCCGCAGGACGATCCCGCGGTCCGGGTGCTCGCCAGCAAGCTGCGCCGCAAACTCGAGGAATACTATTTCAAGGAAGGTGCGAAAAATCCTCTCCGCTTGAGCATGCCCAGAGGCCACTACGCTCTCGAGCTGAAACCGGTCGATCCGGGAAACGAAGTGCCTGTCGGCGTGGGTGTGAAGGTCACCCGCAATACCTGGAAATTGACTTCGCTGGTTCTCGCTCTTGTTGCCGTCTTCGCCTGGATCGTTTTGCTTTACCGGGAAGTGAACCGGCCGGTGGCGGCCGAGGGGCAGCCGTGGACCCCGGAACTGTCGCTTATCTGGGGGCCTTTTCTGGAAGGCGACCGCGCCACGGTCATCTCGCTCGGCACACCCCTGTTCGCCAAGCTCGACTGGGGGTTCGTCCGCAACCCGAGAATTAATGACGACGACCAGCTGGCCGAATCCCGGGAACTCCAACTCCTGTCCAGGCAGTTCGGCAGCACCTACGCGGTCCCCTCGCACGCCTATACCGGCACCGGGGAGGCCATGGGGGTTTTTCTGCTGGCTCAGCTGCTGCATGGACGCACGCAGAACCTGGTAATGCAGAAGAGCACCACGTTGACGTGGGACGACGTCCTGCACCACAACCTCATTTTCGTCGGGCCACCAAAACTGAACCGGCTCTTGAAAGAAATGCCGATGGAAGGAGGTTTCGTTCTGCGCGAAGGGGCGATCCGAAACCCGAACCCGCGGCCGGGGGAACTTGAGGTATACCAGGATTCATGGGCGCCCAACCACGTCGATCTGCTGGAGGATTACGCGCTGATTTCCCGCCTGCGGGGGTTGCACGACAGCGGCGAAATCATGATACTGGGGGCGAGCTCGACGGAGGCGACCTGGGCGGCCGTCGAATATGTCACCCAGCCGGCACACGCGAAAGACCTCGTACGGAGGGTGGGATTGCAGCATGGCGCCCTGCCTGACAGATACCAGGTCGTCGTTCATGTGAAATTCCAGAAGCTCGTCCCCGTTGAAATTTCCTACACCGCCCACCGAGTCCTGCAGTAAAAGACAACATCCAGAATTCAGCGGCCACGGTGAAATTTCCTACACCGCCCGCCGAGTTCTGCAGTAAAAGACAACATTCAGAATTCAAGCGGCCACCGATTTCCACAGAACAATTCCCTTGCTTTGCTGTCTGAATTGGGGGAGGATCATTCCAAATTTCCAATGAGATTCGCCGAAGAAGGGTATTCTAATTAGAATACATTAATCAGTGACAGTCAAGCACTTCAGGGCTTCCCCTGGCGCCGTGACAGTGCGTTAGTTGGAGCGGATAACTATGTTCAAAATAATGATTTGTTTGATTTTAGTGACCGTGCTCTGCAGCGGGATTCCCCTGGTGGCCCAGGTGGACCGGGCCTCGCTGGCGGGCACCGTGACGGACCCGTCCGGGGGTGTTGTCCCGGACGCGAAGCTGGAGCTGATTTCCCAGGAAACCGGTTTGCGCCGCGACGCAGTCAGCAGCGGCACCGGCACGTATACATTCTCGCTGGTGCCCATCGGCACCTATAGCCTCGCCGTCAGCAGCACCGGGTTCAAGACTACGACCATGAAAGACCTGCGGCTGGGCGTCGGCGACAACCGGACGCTGAATGTCACTCTGGAAGTGACGGCCGCGGCCGTCGAGGTCACCGTGGAGGACGTGCTGGCACCGCTCGAGAAGAGCTCGGCGGTGGTCGGAACCGTCATCGGCGGGCAGCAGATCACGCGACATCCCGGTAAACGGCCGCCACTGGGCGAGCCTGATGGCGCTCGCGCCGGGCGCGATCAACACCGGTGAGGGCAACCAGCAGAGCATCCGCTTTGTCGGGCGCGCGCGCGATGACAACAACTGGACGTTGGACGGCCTGGACGCGACCGGCGTCAAGGACCCGCGCCAGGAGGCCGCGCTGCGCCTGGTCATCAGCAGCGATTCCATCGCCGAATTCCGGGTCAACTCCACCCTCTACTCGGCCGAGTCGGGCGGCGGCGCCGGCGGACAGGTCAACATCGTGTCCAAGTCGGGCTCGAACGAGTTTCACGGGAGCGCTCTTCGAGTTCCTGCGCAACGACGCATTGGACGCGCGCAACCCGTTCGACCTCGAGAAGCAGCCGTTCCGTCTGAATCAGTTTGGCGGCAATATCGGCGGCCCGATCCTGAAGAACAAAACCTTCTTCTTTGCCAACTACGAAGGTCTGCGCCAGCGCGTCATCCGAGAAGCTCGCGACGACGTGCCCAGCGCGGCCTTTCGCGCCCGCGCCACGAATCCGGCCGTCCAGGAGCATCCTGAATGCCTACCCGGTGGGCACGGAGCACACGTCCAACGCCGATATCGACCGGGCCTACGGAATCATCAGCCAGGGCTGGCGGGAGGATTCGTTCAGCGCTGCGCATGGACCATCAATTCAACGACAGCAACACTTTCTTCGCGCGCTACAACATCGACGACGGCACGATCGTCGCACCCCGCACGATCATTCCCGGGCGACCGGCAGGACAGCCTCTTCCGGCCTTCCAACTTCGTCATGCAGTTCCAGCGCGTCTTCTACGCCCACCGTGGTGAACGAAGTCAAGGCCGGCTTCAACCGTTCGGCGCTCCATCGCTACAGCTACGCCCCGTTTGACGAATCGATCGCGGTCTCCGGCTTCACCACGCTGAACAACTCCAACCTGCTGGTCGAGAACGGCACATCGTACTCGATCATCGACAACCTGGTGATCACCCGCGGACGGCACACCCTCAAGTTCGGCGGCGAAATCCGCCGCGCCCACGTCAACGTGGCCGATCCCTGTCTTCGACGCGCTCGCGGTCACCTACGCCAGCCGCAACGACCTGCTCGCCAATAAGGTCGACCGGGTCGCCATCACGGGCGGCACTCGCCGTGCTCGGCACCCGCAAGTGGTACTACTACGGCTACGTGCAGGACGACTATCAAGGTCACGTCCCAACTCACCCTGAACCTCGGCCTGCGCTACGAGTACTACGGTATCAACCGCGAAGTGAAGGACCGCTACCGGGTGTTCGACATGTACGAGTGCCAGGGTTTCTGCCCGCACGGGACGCCGTGGTATTTCCCGGATCGCAACAACTTCGATCCGCGCATCGGCATCGCCTGGTCGCCCAAGGCGCTCAAGAGCAAGACGGTGATCCGCACCGGCGTCGGTCTCTATCACGGTCCCGGCCAGATCGACGACAAGAACGCCGCCCTGGACAACATGGCCGCAGAACTTCTCGCTGACGGCGGCCGAGGCGCCGGGCCTCTCCTACCCGGTGGCGCCGTTTCTGGCCCTGGCCAAGAGACGGTGGCATAACGCCCCGCTCGCTGCAGCGCGACATCCGCGACCTCTACAGCGCCCAGTGGGGCCTCTCGATCCAGCAGGAATTGCCGGCCAGTTTCGTGATGCAGGTCGGCTACGTGGGCAGCTCGGCAACAATGTCACCTCGCGCAGCTACATCAACAACCTCGACCCGGTCACCAAGAAGCGCCCGCTGCCGACCTTCGGCCGCATGGACGAGAAGAACGGCTGAGGGCAACAGCAACTTCAACGCGATGCAGGTGTCGCTGCACCGGCGCGTCGCGCGCGGCCTGAACTGGGGCACCGAGTACATGTGGTCGCACTGCCATCAACGACAACAGCCTCGGCGGCGGCGAAGGAACGCAGCCGCAGATCGCAACCTGCCGGGCCTGCGATCGCGGCAACAGCGGCCAGGACGTCCGCCACACCATCACCAGCAACTGGACGTACGCAGCTTCCCTTCGGCCCGGGCACAGCGCATGCTCAGCTCCGGGCCGGCTCTCGAAGATCTTCGGCGGCTGGGAAATGAGCGGCATCTGGACGGCGCGCACGGGGCGCATGCTGACCATCGGCATTTCGCGCAGCTCCGGCGCCGTGCCCGACGGCAACACCTCGGGCCAGCGCCCCAACCTGGTTCCGGGCGTATCCGATCTACCCGGAGGGTGGGTCCACGTTACGCGCAGTGGCTGAACCCGGCGGCGTTCGCCATCCCGGCCAGCGGGACCTGGGGCAACGCCGGGCGCGTCGATCGCCACCGGTCCGGCCTGCTGCAGGTGGACTGTTTCGCTGCAGAAGAAGACCCGCATCTCCGAGGGCAAGGCGATCGTCTTCCGCGTCGAGACATGTTCAACATCGTCAACCACGTGCAGCCGGCCAACCCGGGCACGACCTTCACGTCGCCGGCGAGCTTCGGCCTGATCAACAGCGGTCTGAACCGCACCATCGGCACGGGCACGTCCCGTCAGGTCCAGCTGTCGATGCGGTTGACGTTCTAACCGAATGAAAGCCAGGGACAGGTGAGGATGTCACAGTAGGGACACCCTCACCTGTCCCTTTTTCATTTTCTGGAGTGCGGCGGCTCGACGCCGCTTTCCAGGGCGGCGCCTCGGCGCCGCCCTTCACCCCCCGGAAGCGCGCAGTAACACACCGTCATCTATCTTCGGTCGACGACACGCTCAGAGGGTCGTCGTACGGAATGCCTCCGGGCCCGTCGGAACCGGCAAGCATGCCGACGACGAGGAACAGCGCCAGCGCCGGCACGGACAGGCGTGCGGAGACCTTGCTGGCCAGGATCCCGAGCAAGAGCAGGACCGATGTGATCAGCAGGACGTAATCGATGCTGACTCCGTTGAGCATCGCTCTCCAGGACGTGGGCGGGGTCGAGCCGATCCCCGCCTCGATGAACTGCAAACGGGGACCGTTGGAACCCTGAGCGCAACCGGTATGGCTGACCATATCAGCCGGGCCCGCTTACGTCAAACCCGGTGAGGGAGAGGCCCGCGGCCGTGGAGTGCGGCGCCTGGGCGCCGCCCCTGTCCGGCCGACCGCATACTCGGGTGTCTTCCGCCGAAGATAAGATGGCGCGGTGTCACCAGGCCGGATTTCGTTGGTGAAGGGCGGCGCCGGGGCGCCGCACTCCGGAGGCAGGTGACTGTCCCTGGATCTCTACTCGATGCGCAGCGCGTTCATGGGTGAAATGGCTGCCGCACGCATCGCAGGGATCACAGCCGCGAAAAAGGAGCATAGGGCGAGCGCACTCGCAGCCACCGTCAAGGCGAACGGGTCCCAGGATGAAACGCCGAACAGCTGAGCTGCGATCAACCGCCCGGCACCGACCGCGAGCGGCAAGCCCAGAATCAGTCCAACCAGCACACGGGTCAATGCCCCCCGCAGCACGAGGTGAACCACTCTCGCGCGGTCCGCGCCCAGCGCCATGCGGATGCCGATTTCGTTGGTTCGTCGCGCCACCGCACAGGCCGTGACGCCGTACAGACCGACAGCAACGGGCGGAGCTGCCGGCCTGTCGTCATCCGGTGTGAACACCCGGCCACCGAAGGCGCCCACTCCAAGCATCGAGAAGTAATTTCCGGTGACGAACTCGGAGCGTAACGGCCTGGCCGCCGATTCGACGCCTTCACGCCGCACACTCAATTGCCCGCGGCCGGCCTGGAAAGCAGCCACCTCCTCGAACTCCGGCGTTTCTGACTTCAGCCGCTCGTATAACGGGAATGAAAACATCCCCCAGCGGTCCTGGGGACCTCCCTCGACGCAGCAATCGTTGCCTTCGCCGACCCGGTAGAGACTGCCGGGATCGGTAACGGGCAGCGAACGGAGCATCACCGCGTGAATCAGCGTGAAGATGGCGGTCGTCCCGCCGATTCCCAGGGCCAGAGTGAGTACGACCGCCGCGGTGAAAACCGGCGACATCCGGAACTGTCTCAAGGCATAACGAGAATTGCCGAACACATTTTGCATCGTACTCCCCCTCTGGGTCTTTACGCAGGAGAGGCCCTCCGGGTTCCGTTGCGGTGTCCCACTGCTGCGGTCGCTCGAAATACAGATTGGCACCCAAACAGTCAGACGCGCAACTGATCGGAGTGGCCGACATCTTCAATCGTAGGTGGCCGGGGGAGGTATGGCAACAGTCGGGATCGAACTCTATTTCGCTGCACTCAGGGGGAATCGACATCTGCTGGCCTTCCTTGTCGTGCTGTGCGCGGTCATTGCCGCCAAGTTCGCCGAATGGGCGCTGCGGCTTGCTGCGGCTAAGATCGGGCGGCAGGCGCACGCGGAGCTGGGCGAGAAGGTCACCGACATCGCGGCGCGCTCGGTGTTCCACACGATTCTGCTTGCCGGAGCAGGGGCGGCAATCGCTCTGGTGCCGCCTCCCGGGAAGATCGGATTCGCCGCATTCGCAATAACGAAGTCCTTGGTGATACTGGTCTGGTTGGGCTTTGGCATGCGCCTCTCGGGTTTCATCCTGAAATGGATGACCCGCAAGGATCGCCGCTTCAAAGTCGTTCAGCCCGTCACATTGCCTTTATTCGAGACGGCCGCGAAGCTGGTGCTCATCGGCGGGGCGGTGTACCTGATTCTGCTCGCCTGGAATTTCGATGTCACGGGATGGCTGGCCTCGGCCGGCATCGTGGGTATCGCAGTCGGATTTGCCGCCAAGGATACTTTGGCCAATCTGTTTGCCGGCGTGTTCATTATTGCCGACACGCCCTACCGGATAGGCGATTATATCCTGCTGGGCGATGGTGAGCGGGGCCGCGTTTCCAAAATCGGGCTCCGCAGCACGCGGATTGTTACGCGCGACGAGAATGAGATCACCATTCCGAACTCAGTTATAGCGAACTCGAAAATTGTCAATGAAAGCAGGCCGTGGGCCCGGGCACGCATGCATCTGCCGGTCGGAGTCGCCTACGGTTCCGATGTCGACCTGGCGCGGGAAACACTCGTTGTGGCTGCGGAATCCGTTGCGAATGTCTCCCGGGATCCTGCCCCGCGGGCCAGGCTAGTAAAGTTCGGAGAGTCTTCCCTCGATTTTGAGGTGCTCTGCTGGATCGAGGATCCGACTCTGCGCGGGCAGGTCCGCGACGCGGTCAACACTGCGATTTACAAAGGCCTGGCGAACGCCGGAATTGCCATACCCAATTCGCAACGCGACATCTACATCAAGGAGCTGCCGGAGAGCCTCATTCGCGCCCTCTCAGAGGACCGATCCCGACCCCGCGAGGATTGACAATGAGCGTTCGGGCGGAAGTCTGCGCCGCCGCGGTTCCCTTCCGGCCGTGGACTGCTTCCGATGCAATTTGAGGAATAGGCATAATCCGGTCTGGAGGCGTTGCACAATCCATGCCAAGGTTCGGTTGAGGTGGAGGTGGAGGTGACGCTGAAACGGCAGGGTCTCCACCTCCTCAGGACTGCAGACTGCGGAGGAGTGCGTGGAGGTCCTCCGGAAAGAACCGCCGTAATGCAGCACCCCTAGAGTAAGTTAGAATTGCTAGGATAGCCACCCTCGGCGTAGATTAGCAAAGAGGACGACGGCGGGGACAGTTGATCGTCCTCCGGGGCGGGACAGTCGCAGGCACAGCCGAGCCGGGAACAATCGACAGGTCCGGGCCGAGAAGGTGGTTCCGGCTGCGGCGCCATTGAAGAGTTCCCGGGCAGCGCCGCATTGGATGGCACTCATGCCTGCCGCGACGCGGAACAGGAAAGAGTCCCTGGGAAGGTTGCTGGCAGTCGCATCCGGATTGAAGGAACCGTCCAGTATCGAGGAGTGGTTTTCTTTCAGTTACCGCGAGCTGTCCTCCAATGGCAGTAAAGGCCACGCATCCGGCCGCGATCGCCCTGGCCAACCTCTACGTTCCGATTGCACGCAAGCGTACTGAACTGACCCCATGTGGCATCGGTTCGCGGTCGAAGTAGTCCTCGCGAGAAACTCGGGCTGTATGCCAAACAGGAGTGACGAGAGAACTGACATGATGCACCCCAATCGGAATCTGCTGGCGTTTTTGTTAATAGCGGCGTTGACCTGCTTAACCGCAGGATTCAGAGGCCCGTCCGCCTCGCAGGACGACCCAGGGCAAACCCGGAAGGCCTCGCGCAGTCAAGAGCTTGCTTTGACTCCCCCGATGGGATGGAACAGCTGGAATCCTTTCGGCAAGAACGTGAGCGAGGCGGTCATCAGGGAGACTGCCGATGCGATGGTGGCCTCCGGCCTCAACGAGGTGGGGTTTTCCTACATCGTCATCGATGATTTCTGGCATGGGGGCCGAGACTCAAAAGGAATGCTGTTTCCGGACGCGAAGAGGTTTCCCTCCGGTATGAAGGCGGTTGCCGACTACGTGCATGGCAAGGGGCTCAAGTTTGGCATCTATTCGGACGCGGGCACAAAAACCTGCGGCAGCATGCCGGGGAGTTTCGGCTATGAAGAAAACGATGCGCGGCTCTTCGCGGAGTGGGGTGTCGATTTCCTCAAATACGATTATTGTTTTAGCCCTGATTACGCCTCGCTCAACAACGATTTCATGATGGCGATTGCGCGCTACCTGCGCATGGGCAATGCCCTGAAAGCGACGGGGCGGCCTATCGTTTTCAGCATCTGTGAATGGGGCCCACGCTCACCATGGCTCTGGGGCAAGATGGTCGGGGGCCATATGTGGCGCACCTCCTATGATGTAGCGGACTTCTGGGACAAACCCCGAAACGAGATGAGCCCGATCGGGATTCTGACATCGCTGGATGTGGCATCGGATCTCGGACGGTTCGCCGGCCCGGGAGGCTGGAACGATCCGGACATGCTGGTTGTCGGCCTCAGCAATACCGGTTACATCAAAGGGGGTGGCTGCAACGACATCGAGTACCGCACCCAGATGAGCATGTGGTGCATGCTGGCGGCTCCGTTAATGGTGGGATGCGATGTCCGCAACATGAATGAAGCGACAAAGACGGTTCTCCTGAACAAGGACATCATCGAGATCGACCAGGATACGTTGGGTAAACAAGGTTTCCGCGTCATGAGACACGACGGCCTGGAAGCATGGAAGAAACCCCTTACGGGCAATCGCGTGGCAGTTGCGCTCCTGAATCGGAACTCGACGGGCACGTCCGCTGCTGTTTCCTGGAAAGCACTGGAATTGGATCCCCAGACGAAATTCACTGTCCATGATGTCTGGAAACACGCGTCCCTTGGGCAATCGAACGGACCGCTCACGGCAGACCTGAAACCGCACGAGTCCCAGGTGTTTGTGCTTTCACCTGTCGCCAAATAAGAAATAGAGACCTTGGCCCGGACGGGCAGACTGCGAAGCACGGGAGTGCGGGATCTGATCGCTGGGGACCCGCGATTTTGCCAGATTCGCAGCCTTGAAGACCACGAATCCCTCTTAGCGGGTCACGTGTTTCTGCGCATCGTCGAGCAAAATCCGGGGGCCGCGTCGGGCCGCGCCGGACTCCCGACGCGGCCCTCAAACGCGCTTACAGCTCCCAGCCCTTGCGGTATTCGCGCACGAGGTACTTGTTCGCCTCGGGGAGGTTCGTGATCTTGACGTTTTCCGCGTCCCAAAGCAGTTTCTTGCCGCCGAGCCGCAGCGAGATGGATGCCAGGTTGAAGGCGTCCGAGATGGGTATGCCGAACAGGAAATCCCCGTACGTCGGGGGTCCGCCCCTGAACGTCGTGACCCAGGGTATCTCGCGCGGCGGCTGACCTGCGGCGCGCGCGCCGCGGTCACCCCGGGCAGGCGGTGCGGGCAGGTTTTTCGCGGTCCGGTACTGTGCCATCCTGGCCTCGGGGATGAGGCGCGGGTTCTCACCGCGGAATCCGGCGAGTATCTTACCCTTGTCTCCGATGTACAGCATCCCCTCCGGTTCGAGGTCCTGGTTATCCGCCGATACCTCCTCCGGCGGCTGCGGTTTGATCCCGCCGTCGTACCAGACGATGTCCATGGCCGGCCTGTCCGCCTTGGCCGCGAACCGCATCCGGATCGTGCTCGCCACCGGGAAGGAGTAGTCGTTCTTGACCCGGGTGCTCACCCCGTCGGCCACAGCGCAGACGTGCGTCGGGTTGGTTTCGACGCAGTACGGGGAATCCAGGTTCAGGAAGCGGAAGATCGACCAGAGGCTGTAGTGGCCCATGTCGGCTATGGGGCCGCCGCCGAACTCGTACCAGCCGCGAAACACGGTGTGGGTGTAGTGGGGGTGATAGGGGCGATCGAGCGAGGGGCCGAGCCACAGGTTCCAGTCGAAGTCTTTGGGGATCGGCGGCCTGTCGGTCGGAATCACAGGGTAGTGGGGCCACATCGGCCGGGCCGACCAGTTGTGGATTTCGCGCAGGGTGCCGATGGCGCCGTCCTTGATCCAGTCCATGGCGAGCTTAACCTGCGCTCCGTCGTTCGCCGGCAGAAAGTGGGTGCCGACTTTAGTCTTGCGGGCGGTTTCGATCACCAGCCTTGCTTCGGCCAGCCGGTTGCCGATGGGCTTGGCCAGAAGCACGTGTTTCCCCTTTTTCATGGCGGCGATGGCCACGGTGGCATGAAGGTGGTCGGGGGTCATGACCTTCACGGCATCGACGTCCTTCTCTTTTTCCAGCAACTCGCGGAAATCGACGTAGGTATTGCAGCCCTTGTAGTTGTCGGAAGCTCTTTTCTTCGCGTAGTACGTTTCCACGACTTCCTTTCCGACATCACGGCCGCCCGGGACATGGTCGGCGCCCTCCCGCCAGGACTTGTTCTCGAGCATCCTGCGCACGACCTCGCGAACCTGGCCCTTGCCCCACTCCACATAATTGAGGCCGTCCTTTTCGGGATCGCAGACTGCAACGATCTGGATATCGGGGCTCTCGAGGAGAGCTCCCACCTCGCGAATGGATTGAGTGCCGAAGCCGATGTGAGCCAGGGTGATCTTGTCGCTCGGGGCGACGTATCCTGGCCCTCCGAGCACATGTCTCGGGACGATGGTGAATGCCGCAGCGGAAGCCGCCGCGGTTTCTAAGAACGTACGGCGATTGATGTCAGGTGCCATGGTCTGATTTCTCCTCAACCTCGATGAAAGTGCAGCGGGGCAAGATGACGGCCGGGACGGGGTGCGGGCCTGCAGCGCGCAACCCCGGCTCCCGGCCCATGTCAGGTTATAGTCTGAACCGGATACGCCAACACCTTACTCCCGACAGCCCTTTTTCGGCACTTTTTTCTGCGAGCACAACCCACCTGGGCTTGTAGCCCGGCTTGCACCCACGCCTGCAGCCCCTTCGCGGGCCTGCGGCGGCTTGACGCCGCTTTGGGGTCGGCGCCTAGGCGCCGACCTTTCGCCGCTGCGTGCAGGTCGAGCGAAACCGCGACAGCGGTGCCGAGGCACCGCACTCCATAAGCTCTGGCGTTTTGTGGAGTGCGGCGGCTCGACGTCGCTTTGGGGTCGGCGCCTGGGCGCCGACCTTTCGCGGCTGCGTGCGGGTCGAGCAAGTATCCCGAGCTGGGCCACCGTGTACTGCGCATCGGCGCTGGGGTCATTCATGATGGCCTGGTAGGCGGCCGTCATGGCGGCGGTGTCGCCGCTGGCAAGCGCATCCTGCGCGTAGGTCAGCCGCTGCGCGGGTGTCATGCTGGACGGCGGGCGCTGCAGCCCCTTCAAGGGAGAGTACGTGAACATGGCCTGGCACCCGACGAGCGCCGCCAGGGCGGCGGCGAGCAGGACAAGCAGGGTATGCCGGGATCTCATGGCCGCGCTCCTCCTGACATTCTCAGGAACCATAGCACGAAAGCCGTGGTCGGGGAACGGACCCGTCACCAGCGGATGGCAGCGTCCATGCTCATCCCGGAGAGCGGCTTGTCACCGATGTGCGCGCCGAGCTCGCGGGTGAAGACTGCGAAGTTCAGGTCGAACACGAGGAACTTCAGGCCCCCGCCCATCGTGAGGTGCACACCGATTCCGTTCAGCGCTTCGCGCACGTCGTCGAGCTTGAACGGTTTGATGATTGCGGTTACCAGTTTCATGCTGCGTTTCTCAATTGCCGCCGCCGGTCGCGGGCGCACAGTTTTACCACAGACGCCGCACCGGGCCAAATTCGCGCCACTGTCTCAAGGCCCACGGCGCTCCGGCGGAGACCGTTTGGTGCGCCATCCACGTTTGGCTACACTGCGCGCGTCCGCCGGCCCTGAGGGTGCACACTTTTGCTGCGATTCCTGGTGTTGTTCATGGCCATTCTGGCCACGCTGTTCACGGTGGAGATGCTGGCGCCCGTCCAGCAGGCCGTGGTGCTACCCTGGACCAGCCTGCTCGCCGACGTCAGCGGCTGGCTGATGCAGCTCTTCGACGCGCAGGTCGCGGTCGCCGGCAAGGTGATCCGCAGCACGACTTCGTCCTTCGGCGTTTCCATCGAGCCCGGCTGCAACGGCGTCGAAGCCATGATCGTGCTGCTCGCGGCGATCGCCGCGTTTCCGGCACCGCTGTTTTACAAGCTCAAGGGCCTGCTCGCCGGTCTTCGTCGCCATCCAGGCGCTCAATCTGGCGCGCATCATCAGCCTGTATTACCTCGGCCTGTGGAACGCGACCCTGTTCGAGTGGGCGCATCTGTACATCTGGCAGGCGCTGATCATGCTGGATGCCCTGATCGTGTTTCTGGTCTGGGTGCGCTTCATCCCCGGCGGCGGTCCCGCCGGACCGACGCCGCCCGACGGCGGCGGCGAGGCCGCCGTCAGTGCCGGCTAACAAGACAATGCGTTGCTGGTTTTGTCTCCTTACTCGTTCAGTTTGGTCTTGCTGAAGACGGAGGGCATAATTATGCAGTAAAGTGTGGTGACGCGTCTTTGTGAACTTTAGATTTTTATGGAACTCATTGAACAAATATACCCGTTGGTTTAAAAGAACAAGTATTAATTCTCTTTGCCATCGGACACTACAGTGTTAATTCAGTCTAAATAATGATTTATTCCTTCCGTTGCCATCAGATAGATCCACCCGTACTGTCAGCACCGATACGGTCGTTGGATCAATGGATTTCATTAATGCATCCCGATAGCAACATGATGGGATTAATATTCTTCAAAATCGCCCGGATTCACGGATGATTTAGACACCACAATAATCAACTGTTGCAGTTTTTAACTCAGTAGTTTATCTGAATGCAGGTGATTGATGATTCTAGACCATGGCAAAGCACAACATTGCCGTGTTTCCAATTATCACCGAAACTTGATTCCATCGAACTTGACTTGAAGGCAGTTGATTGATCTTTCAGTTGACTACTAAATAAAGTGCAGTTTTTTGACCGTCACATTTTTAACAGTTTTTACGTTATACAGTTAACATTTTTAACAATCGTCGTGTTTTTTTTTTTTTTTTTTTTTTGTATGTATGGCTAACTGGTCAACTTTGGTCTTGTGCTGCTTTGGGTGATGGAAGTCATGAGGATACCTGCCAGGATCCCTAAGCAGCGGATACTGACCCATGAGAAAAAGCGATTTGGCGATCCAAGGGATCTCTACCAGCGCGACCAGCGCCCCAGCCATGAAGCTCATCCCAACGAAGATGATCCCGAGGCCCATCAAAATTTCGCCGTATTTTTTCCAATCGCGCTCTGGGGAAAAACTCCAGAAAGACCCAGCCCAAGATGACCAGGATCAGGCGGAAATTGCCGATCTCGAATGCCACAATCTGGGCGGTCAAGGTGGTGCCGATTTCCTGGCCCAACATCACGCCGATGGCCTGGGCAACGGTCATCAGGTTGGCGTTGATCAAGCCCATCATCGTGACCATCAATAAGCCGCTGCTCTGGAGGAGAGCCGTTGCGGCTGTGCCAAAAATGGCGCTCTTCAGCAGGTTGCCTGTGACCCGGTCAAGCCATTTCTGGATCTGGTCTCCCGCCAGCTTCTCCATGCCCGAGCTGAGCAGATTAATCCCGAAGAGAAACAGCGCCAAACCGCCTAAGATTTGGACAAATCCTAGCATGGAGCCTCCAAAGTCAATGGATGATCAGCGAGGTCATCGTCAGGGAGCCGGCGATCGGCTGGTCGTTGAAATAGGTGATCTGATCCTGGTCGGTTTTTTGGGCGAGGGCGTAGAGCAGAGGCAGGTAATGCTCGGGGGTGGGCACCGCCAGCTGGACCGACTCTGCCGAGCATGGGATATTTCGAGAGCTCCTCATGCCGGTCGGAATCGATCAGGCGCTTGAAGAGCGATTGGGCTTCGACCGCCCAATCGAAGGCGAAGGGCTCGTTGAAATCCCTGAAAGTCCCGCTCTTGAACTCGACCAGCCGCAGGTTGTGGACCATGTTGCCGCTGCCGATGATCAGCACCCCTTCGCTGCGCAGCGGAAGCAGCTCCTTTGCCAGGGCGTAGTGCTCCGGGCCGCGTCTGGGTGTAATCCAGGCTGAGCTGGACGACGGGGATATCGGCTGCCGGGAACATTTGATTCAGCACGCTCCAGCAGCCATGATCCAGCCCCCAATCCTGGTCCATGCCGACCATCACTCTCGAAACCAGGTCGCTCACCCGTTCCGCCAGCCAGGGGGCGCCAGGGGCAGGGTATTGGGCTTCGTAAAGCTCGTGCGGAAAGCCGCCGAAGTCATGGATGGTGCGCGGGGATTCCATAGCTGTGACCGCCGTCCCCCAGGTCTCCCAATGGGCGCTGATGCACAGGATCGCCTTGGGTCTGGGGCAGGGCTTCGCCCAGGAGGCGCCAGGTGCGCGAGAACTGGTTGTCTTCGATGGCGTTCATCGGGCTGCCGTGACCGACGAACAGCACCGGCATCACCGCTGCGAGCTGCCTGGTTCGAAATGGATCTGGTCGAGCCAATCTTGGTCGATATGAGACCTCGTTGAGGTTAACGAGCGATTATCCGATCAGGGAGAACAACGCGTACAGGCCGACAAGCAGCGCCAGCCAGACCAGCCTGGAGCGGTTATCCCGCCGGACGATGGCGAGCAAAGCCAGGAACCCTCCAGCCAGCCCGAGTGGCATCATCAGCAGGCTGTAGATCGGCAATATGCCGAAGACCCAGGTTTTATCGTCTTTGAGGAAGAAAAGGACGAGCGAGTTGATGAGATAGAGCGCCAGAAAGGCGGTGGAAAGCCAGACCGCCCAACCCCCAATTTTGGTGCGGGGGCGCCAGGTCCAATGCCGCATTTTGATCGCCTGCCGCTGTTCTTCGATCGTCATTTCCCTGCTCCAAGGTCCAATTTGCCTGGAATTCCAAGTTGGCGGCGGTGTCCGCCGCAGCCTGAACAGCCAGTCTGACGTGTCATTCCAGCGCTGATTATACAGCAAGCAACCGCTTGTGATAAAGAGATCAAGACATTGGGAGAAGCCTTTAATGCGGATAGAGTAGCTCGCCCAGCAGCATGAAGATCACCCACAGGGCCGGCATCAGCGGCAGCCAGACCAGCCAGGAGCGCTCGCCGCGGCGCAAGACGGCAAGCAGGCTGGTGACGCCGGAAGCCAGGCCGCATGCCAACATGGCGATGCCGAAGAAAATGAGGAAGCCCCGAAGCGGCGCGGAATCGATAAGGACCCACGGGCATGAAGACAAAGGCGTTGATCAGGAAACATGGGTCCCAACTGGTCTTGATGTTCCTGATCAACGCCTTTGTCTTCATGCCCACGTCCGTGGGACCCAAGGACCACTTTCGGGTTTTCCTCGTCTTCGGCATCGCCATGTTGGCATGCGGCCTGGCTTCCGGCGTCACCAGCCTGCTTGCCGTCTTGCGCCGCGGCGAGCGCTCCTGGCTGGTCTGGCTGCCGCTGATGCCGGCCCTGTGGTGGTGCCGTACTGCTGGGCGAGCTACTCTATCCGCATTGACTCTGCCAGATGTCTTGATCTCTTTATCACAAGCGGTTGCTTGCTGTATAATCAGCGCTGAAATCACCACGTGGTCGGTCTCAGGCTGCGGCGGACACCGCCGCCAACTTGGAATTCCAGGCAAATTAGGTTTGGAGCAGGGAAATGACGATCGAAGAACAGCGGCAGGCGATCAAAATGCGGCATTGCAA
The DNA here is from genome assembly GCA_963773605.1 of uncultured Acidobacteriota bacterium. Lineage (GTDB taxonomy): Bacteria > Acidobacteriota > UBA6911 > UBA6911 > UBA6911 > CAVZBT01. Next base: position 5,580 of record CAVZBT010000003.1, on the reverse strand, counting down.
GTCGCACCCGCACCAAAATTGGGGGTTGGGCGGTCTGGCTTTCCACCGCCTTTCTGGCACTCTCCCTCATCAACTCGCTCGTCCTTTCTTATCAGAAGACGATAAAACCTGGGTCTTCGGCATATCCGCCGATCTACAGCCTGCTGATGATGCCACTCGGGCTGGCTGGAGGGTTCCTGGCTTTGCTCGCCATCGTCCGGCGGTAGCCCGCTCCAGGCTGGTCTGGCTGGCGCTGCTTGTCGGCCTGTACGCGTTGTTCTCCCTGATCGGATAATCGCTCGTTGACTCTCAACGAGGTCTCATATGGGCCAAGATTGGCTCAACCAGATCCCGTTCGAACCAGGCAGCTCGCAGCGGATGCCGGTGATCTTCATCGGTCACGGCAGCCCGATGAACGCTATCGAGGACAACCGCTTCTCACGTGCCTGGCACGGGATGCGGGACCCTTCCTGCCCCGCCCGGCCACGATCCTGTGAGTCACGCCCACTGGGGGACCTGGGGCTCCAGCAGTTACCGCCATGAAGGCAAGGCGCCGCCATCCATGACTTCAGGCGGCTTCCGCGAGCTCTATGGAGCCCGATGCCCCGGGCGCCCCTTACCTGGCTGCGGGTCTGCGAGCTGCTCGAGCTCGGCGCAGCTGGATTGGGCAGGAATTGGGGCTCGATCACGAGAACTTTCTGGAGCGTGCTGAAGCAGAATGTTCCAGGCGTGCCGATATACCGGTGGTGCAGCTTGGCCTCATTACACCAAAAAGGGCTCAGAGCGCTACGCAATGGCAATAGCGTTGAGACAGCTCCGTGAGGAAGGCGTACTGGCTAGTGGGAAGCGGCGACATGACGCAACCTGCCGGCTGCTGGAGTTCGAGGGCAGCAGCTTCTGCGACTTCGACAACCGTCTGCCTTCGATTGGGCGGTGGAAGCCCGACCTCTTCAAGCACCTGATCGACGCGGCACCACAAGGAGCTCACCAAATACCACGCTCGGCAAAGCCGTCCAGCTTGCGGTTCCACCCCCGAGCATTTCCTGCCGCTGCTCCATGTTCTGGCGCGGCGGGGGATGCGGTCGCCTACTTCGACGACGAGCCAGTCGCCGGCTCACTGACGATCGCCTCGATCATCATCCATTGACTTTGGAGGCTCCATGCTAGGATTTGTCCCAAATCTTAGGCGGTTTGGCGCTGTTTTCTCTTCGGGGACGAATCTGCTCAGCTCGGGCATGGAGAAGCTGAGGCGGAACATCCAGAAATGGCTTGACCGGGTCACAGGCAACCTGCTGAAGAGCGCCGTTTCGCACAGCCGCCACGGCTCTTCCTCCAGAGCGGCACTTCTCGATGGTCACGATGATGGGCTTAATTAAACGCCAACCTGATGACCGGTCCGGCCGTCGGCGTGATGTTGGGCTAGGAAATCGGCACAGCTTGACCGCCCAGAGTGTGGCATTCGAGATCGGCAATTTCCGCCTGATCCTGGTCGTCTTCGGCATTTCTTTATGAATTTTGCCCAAGAGCCGCCAATTGGAAAAAAATAGGCAAATTTTGATGGGCCTCGGGATCCATGTTCGTTGAGATAGCTTTTGCCGTGGCTGGGGCACTGGTCGCGCTAGGTAGGATCCCTTCAATAGCCAGATGTTTCTCATGGGTCATTTATCCACTGTTGGTCCCTGGCAGTTATCCTCATGACTTCCATCACCCAAAGCAGCCACAGACAAATCGTTTTTTTTTTTTGACATGTTTTGTAACTACTAACTTCAGCGTATTGCTGCTGCAGCTAGACTACCAGGTGCTGCGTCTGGGAGCAAGATTGACAAGTTGTCCAAACCGCTTAGCTTGAAAAGATCTGCCGGGGGCCTGTCCGAAATGCTCCTGGGCTCGCCGATCTTGCGAAACATTGATCAAGGGGCCGCTTCATGCCACCATCGCAGTCGCATCTTGATCGTCGCGATCGCTCTACCCGTCGCGTGGTTCGTCTCCGAGTTCACGAATCGCGCGGGACTGGATTGTCCTGGGAACACTTGCCATTGCTGACGAGCTACGGCGTGGCATTCCTCGTTGGGTCGCTGGAGCGGTTGAAATGCAATGCCTCATTTGGCGGCGTAACCAAAGAGTTGATGGATACAGTGGTGGCGGAGTTGGATGCGGGCAGGCCAGAAAACATTACGCGGGCGATGAAGGAATTCCAGGCAACTACCAGCCGTCTTACGAGAGTCGGGCAGAGTACGATGAGCTGGCCCAACAGGCGATCAAGCGGATGAAGCAGTCAACGGCAACTCGGCCGGGCTCCTCACTCGTGGCACTGGAGGATTGATGGGCCTTGAGCAAGTCGAACTGGTAATGGACGCCGAGGACGAGTTCGGCATCACGATCGACACTGTCGATGACTACGGTCAGTCGGCGATGACCGTCGCACATTTTACGACCTTGTTCTGCGGCTTGTACGCGAGCAGCCCTGCTCAGAACTCGCACACCCGTCCCGACTTGGAAGCGCCCATGTATGGAAGCGGGTGGTCGCGCTGGTGGTGAGGAACAGTCGTAATCTGAAGCCTGAGCAAATCAAGCGCGAGACGCGGTTCATCGAAGACCTGGGATATGGCTGATCGCCGAATCAGTGCAAGTCCGATGGTTTCAAACCCCCACCGGATGCCACGTCGTCTTCACTTCCTGCGTATCGAGAATGAAGTACGGGCTCTGGCGCGTCTTCGCTGAGCCAGTCCTTCCGATCGTACGCGATCACGCGTTTCACATTATCGCACGGCCTTGGTGCGAAGACGCGTGAGTTCCGCGGCATCGGCGCCGCAGTAGATGCAGGCGTTGACGTCCATGTGGCTGGCGAAGTGGTCGAGCAGGTCGGCGCGCTGGCCGGTGAGGAGGTTGACCACGCCGCCGGGGAGGTCGCTGGTGGCGAGGACTTCGGCGAGGGTGACCGCGGGGAGCGGGGATGCGGTGGAGGCCAGCGCGATGGCGGTGTTGCCGCCGCAGATGACGGGGGCGATGACGGAACGAGCCCGAGCAGCGCCGATTCCTGCGGTGCGAGGATCGCGACCACGCCCGTCGGTTCGAGCAGCGAGAAGTTGAAATGGCGAGCTGCTGACCGGGTTGACCGTTGAAAAGACCTGCTGGTACTTGTCCGCCCAGCCGGCGTAATAGACGAAGCGGTCGATCGCGGCCCGCACTTCGCGGCGGCTGAGGCTGCGTCGCGCCGGTGGCGATCATCATCGACGAACTGCTGGCTGCGGCCTTCGAGCATCTCCGCGATGCGATAGAGGATCTGCCCGCGGTTGTACGCGCTGCGGGCTGCCCAGCTCGGCCTGCGTGCTGAGCGGGCCGCAACGACTGCATCGCGGAAATCCTTGCGCGAACACTCGCACGACATTGGCGATCGGTTTGCCGGCGCGATCTTCACGACATAGTAGCGACCGGATTCCGCCGCGCGGGAATTTCCCGCCGACGAAGATCTTGTAGGTCTTCAGCACCGGGAGCCGCTGCGCACCGTGGTCATCGGCCACGCGCACAATCGGCTCGAGGTATGGCTTGATCGCACCGTCGGTTGTCCGTTTCGTCTGCTCATTTTGTTTCCAGATCGTGAGCGAGATGAGCGACAAGTGAAGCAAATCACACCTCTCACTCGTTGGCTCATCACTCATCACTCATCTCCATTCAACATACGGCAGCAACCCATGCAACCCGCCCTCGCGGCCGAAGCCGCTTTCTTTGTAGCCGCCGAACGGGCTGGTCGGGTCGAACTTGTTGTAGGTGTTCGCCCACACCACGCCCGCGCGGAGCTTGCGAGCTGATCTTGAAGATCTTCGCTCCCCTTGTCCGTCCACACGCCGGCGCTCAGGCCGTAGGGCGTGTTGTTGGCCTTCTCGATCGCTTCCTCCGGCGTGCGGAACGTCAGCACCGCCAGCACCGGGCCGAAAATCTCCTCCTGCGCCACGCGATGGCTGACTGCGAGCAGTTCAGAAACAGCGTCGGCCGACACCAATAACCCTTTCGCGGCAGCGTCGCAGCCGGCTGGTACAGACTCCGCGCCCTCGGCCTCGCCGAGCTCGAGGTATCCGTTGATCTTCTCGAGCTGCATCTTGCGAATTGATCGCGCCGATGTCGGTGTTCTTGTCCAGCGGATCGCCGACGCGCAGCGTCTGCATGCGATCCTGCAGCTTGCGGATGAGCCGGTCATCGGACACGCTTCCTGCACGAAGCAGCCGCGAGCCGGCGCAGCAGACGTGGCCCTGGTTGAAGAAGATCCCGTTGATGATGCCTTCGACCGCCTGGTCGATCGCCGCATCGTCGAAGACGATGTTCGCCGCTTTGCCGCCGAGTTCGAGCGTGACGTTTCTTCGTCGGTGCCCGGCCGACGCGCTTGGCGATCAGCTTGCCGACCTCGGTGGAGCCGGTGAACGCGATCTTGTCGACGTCCGGGATGATTCGACGAGCGCCGCGCCCGGTTTCGCCCGCGCCGGTGACGATGTTCACCACGCCCGGCGGCAGATCCGCATCCTGGATGATCTCGGCCAGCTTGCAGCGCGGTCAGCGGCGTGGTCTCGGCGGGCTTGAGCACGACGGTGTTGCCGCACGCCAGCGCCGGCGCGATCTTCCACGCCGCCATCAGCAGCGGGAAATTCCACGGGATGATCTGCCCGCAACGCCGAGCGGCGTCGGCGTTCGCCCGGGAAACGCATACTGCAGCTTGTCCGCCCAGCCGGCGTAATAGAAGAAATGCGCCGCCGCCAGCGGCACGTCGACATCGCGCGATTCGCGGATCGGCTTGCCGCCGTCCATGGTTTCGAGCACCGCCAGTTCCCGCGCCCGCTCCTGGATCATCCGCGCGATGCGGAAGATGTACTTGCCCGCGCTCGCTGGCGGGCATTTGCGACCAGACATTCTCATAGCGCACTGCGGGCCGCCTTCACGGCGTTGTCCACATCCGCTCGCGGTCGATGCGCAATCTCGCGAGCTTCTTTTCGGTCGCCGGATTGATGGTATCGAAATACTCTGCCCGCGGTCGGGCGGGATGAACTTGCCCGTTGATGAACAGGTCGTAGCAGATCCTGGAATTTGATGTGACCGGCGCTTTCAGCGCGGGGCGTACTTCAGCGTGGTCGCAAATGTCAGCGGCCGAGTTGTCGCCGTCTTGGACATAGACGGGGGATTATACAGTCTCCGGTGCAGTCCCCGCCCCTTGGCGGCAAGTCACGATTTCACAGTCAATAGGGATGTTATAGTATTGTGACTGTCCCCTCGGGGTGGAGAGTTCTGGACCTCGGTTGCTGATCATGCCGGCAAATAGTCCCGAAAAATTCTGTGTTGATTTTGCACAATGATTGGCTAATATGCGAATCCGCATTGGGGGAAGAGCCGGAGGTCGAATGCCAATCGATAGACATATCACCCGTTTGATCGCGGGCGCTGTCCTGGCGTGGTTCTGTACGACTGCATCAGCACAATTGCAGGTGGTCAACCCAGACTGGAACATCACACTGACCGATGCGGGCTATTCCGACTGGCTCTACGACAACACCCCCGGCTTTGAAGGCCGCGAATATCTGTCCGGCGAATGGGGGGCGGCGGCATCGTTGATGCGTT
>CAVZBT010000002.1:0-722616 GCA_963773605.1 uncultured Acidobacteriota bacterium | reverse complement strand
ACCTTTTTGGATTGCGTTCTGCACAAAATACCTAGCTAACGTTGATAATCCGCAGTTGACCCAAGAAATCGACTTCTCTCAGTTAAAAACTTTATTTTGCAGGAAAAAGCATCAAAGGAAGCATTGACCAAAGAGGTCAAAAAACAGTTAGCTGAAGAACGCAAAGTCAAACGATTAGAGTTTAAAGAAAAATTCGGCTATGCTGACGTTGATGGGCAGCGTTTGGAAGTTGCCAACTGGACAGCAGAACCATCATGCCTTTTCGCAGGGAGGGGTGACCACCCACAACGGGGTAAATGGAAAGAAGGTCCAACCAAAGAAGACATAACATTAAACCTTTCACCAGACGCACCTAAACCAGAAGGTTGGAAAGTTACCTGGGAACCCAACAAGATGTACGTGGCTAAATGGATAGACAAACTAACGGGGAAAGTCAAGTATGTTTGGTTTAGCGACACGGCTTTCCTTAAGCAGAACCGTGAGAAAGAAAAGTTTCAGAAAGCCGAAACCTTGGGCAAGCAGATTAAGCAAATTGAAGCGCACATCCTCAAGAACCTTGACGACAAAGACATTAACAGGCGCAAGGTGGCAACTGTAGCGTGGCTTATTTTGGTTCCCAACATGAGGGTAGGCGACGAAAAAGACCCCGACGAAGCAGATACCGTTGGTGCAATTACCCTTCGTTCAGAGCATATTAAAATCGTAGGAGACACTCTTCACTTTGATTTCTTAGGCAAAGACTCCGTGCGGTGGGTAAAAGAGTACAAAGCCCCGCCGTCAGTGATACGGAACATTCAAGAATTCTCAAAAGACACAAGCAAAGAATACCTTTTCCAAGGCATCGACAGTAAAAACGTCAGCCGTTTCCTCTCCGAAAAAATGCCTAAACTCACCGCCAAAGTCTTCAGGACATGGCGATGCACCAAAACCGTCCGAGAAGAACTCGAAAAAAGCGGCGTCACCAAAGAAGACCCAGACTACAAAAAAATGTTTGCAGCAAAAATGGCAAATTTCAAAGTGGCAGAAGTCGCAAACCACAAACGCAAAATCCCACCAACATTTGACCAACGCGTAGCGGATAAAGAACAAAAACTCAAAGACACCCAACAACTGCTCAAAGCCAAACAAAAAGAAGGCAAAAAAACCGAATCAATCGAAACCCGCATTGAACGCGCCAAACTCGACTTAGAATTAACCAAGCTAACAAAAGAATACAACCTTGGCACCTCACTGAAATCCTACATTGACCCGACAGCATACGTGAAGTGGGCAAAGAAAGTCAAGTTCGACATCGAAAAATTCTATCCCAAAACCCTGCGTAGCAAGTTCAGTTGGGCACTGGAGCAGCAGAGGAAAGCTGAAGCGTCATGCAACGCTGAGTGCATAACTCCATGAGCATTGTCGAAACCAAAGACGGCGTAATCATTAGGGTTTTTGTTAAACCCAACTCTCCCAATTTTAAGATAGAACTCGACGCCGACGAGATAGTTGTTTATTCCACAGAAGAACCAGTTAGGGGCAAAGTGAACAAGGAAATCCTTAAAGAATTTTCAAAGCTTTTCCATGCTAAGGTCGAGATTGCTTCGGGTTTTACATCTAAAGAAAAACAGTTGATTGTAAAAAGCATAGGAAAGCATCAGGCCGAACAAATTTTAGCTTTAAAGCCAAGTTAAACGCTTGACATATTCCCAAAAACGAAATATCCTTTATAACTAAAAACAAGTTAATTATTAAATAATAAAAGAGAAAGAGGGCTTAACCCTCACCTTACCCCAATTCAGCATCCAAATCTACTCTTCCGTTGCTCCACTTCTCGAGTAAACTGCTTTTTCCGCTCAAAGCCCTTATAACCAAGAAACCATTTTTCCTTAAATGTGATTGGCTATGTGTGAATTTAACGTAATAATAGACGGCAAAATCCAGTTCAGGGATGTCATCTATAGTAAAGTCGACGGCGAAAACATAACCGTAAAAAACATCATGGGGGAAGCTAAAGAATTCAAGGCTACAAAATCGTAGAAGTAGATGTCCCCAACACAAGGCTTGTACTTTCTGTACTAAAATAGTAAAATAAGTCATTTAAGAGCCAATATCTCAATTGTTTTACCATTCCGACATTTAGGCTATATAGTAAAAATGTGAAAGGAAAATAAGTGAAAGTTAATGAAAATAAAATTCTTAGGCGCAACACATCAAGTGACAGGATCAAGCTACTTGCTGGAAGATGCTGGAATTAAGATCCTAGTCGATTGCGGAATGTTTCAGGAACGAGACTTATTCCCACAGAAACTGGGAGGCCTTCCCTGTTCCTCCAGACCAGATCCAATATGTCCTCCTCACCCATGTTCACCAAGACCACTGCGGACTTCATTCCTAAACTTGTCAAAGAAGGGTTTACCGGAGAAATCCTGCTGACCCCTGCGTCTAAAGAGTTGTTCCCGATAGTGATTTTGGATTCTGCCCGAATTCAAGAAGAAGACGCTGCTTTCAAGAAAAGACGCCACGATAAAGAAGGTCGAAAAGGGACCCTACCCGGAAATTCCTTTGTATACAGTTCAAGATGCAGAAAAATGCTTTCCTCTCCTGAAGGCTGTTCCATATGAAGAGTTTTTGCCGCTAAATGACCAAATCAAGGTTTGTTTCCACGATGCTGGCCATATCCTTGGCTCAGCCATGATTGAGGTCGTTTTCCAAGATGAGAACGGATCGCGAAACATTATCTTCTCTGGCGATATCGGTCAATGGGACAAGCCTCTTCTCAACAATCCCTCTGTGTTTGACCGAGCAGATTACGTGGTCATGGAGTCCACCTACGGAGACCGCAACCACGACAATTCACAAGATATTGACGATAAACTCAGCAAGGTCGTTAATGATACAATAAAGGCTGGTGGGAACATCATTATCCCGACCTTCGCCATTGAGCGTGCCCAAGAGCTCTTATACCATTTTAGCTCTTGGCGCGTGCAAAAAGAATTCCGTATATTGTTACCTTTCTTGATAGCCCCATGGCTGTCGAAGTCACGAAGGTCTTTGAACAAAGCAAGAAGTATTTTGACAAAGAAACACCAGAGCTCTTCAAGGATGGTCAATCCCCATTTGACTTTCCAGGATTGAAGCTCGTCGAATCCGTTGAAGGGTCCAAAGCGATTAACCTGATCAAAGGGTCAACAATCATCATGGCTGGCTCGGGGATGATTACAGGAGGACGAATCAAGCATCATCTAGTTAGAGAGATAACTCGTCCAGAATCCACGCTTCTTTTTGTGGGATACCAAGCGGTCGGGACGCTGGGACGACAGATCTTAGATGGTGTTTCTCCTGTTCGTATTCTTGGACAATCCTATCCCGTGCAAGATGAGAGATCGAGAATATCGATGGTTTATCTGCCCATGCAGGCATGAATGATTTGCACCGCTGGCTCAACAACTTCAAATCCCCGCCCAAACATGTTTTCCTAACTCATGGCGAAGAAGAATCGATCTTGAGCTTGGAGAACTATCTGCGTTCAAAGGGCGGATGGGAAGTGACTGCTCCAAAGTATTTGGAAGAATATGAACTTTAACACCCGCAAACAGGTCAGGTATGGGTGACTATCGCTAACACAAAAGAAAAAGCCTTTGATGCAATCGCAAGTATTGATGGATATTGAATTCCATCTTTCTCCGAAAAAAGTTGATTCAGGGCATCTCTCAACTTGAGAATTAAATGGGGTTTTTTGTTAATATAAGATAGCCTATACATAGTGAGTTCAATTTGTTCCAGTGGAAATTAAGGGGTTAAACATAAACTTAGCTAAAAAACCATGATAAAAAAATTGAGCATTGTAAGCATGGAAATACTTAAGGCAAGATAGCTCATGTTCCCCCTCGTAACTATGGCTTTTGTGTTTTTCAGGATTTATATATCCTAAAGCTGACTAATTAACATTCCAGCAATTAGCAAGCCAGCGATTTGGCAAGGAAACAAGATGAGTAACAGAGAAAAATTCGACCGTGACTTAACCGCTCTTCTGTGCAGGATGACTTTTGATTCTACCCCAGAAGTTGAAAACAAACTTAACATGCTAAAAGACTGGCTAATCAAACTCCAAAAGAGAACGTTGTAAAAATCAACCACTCCGTAATGGAACTGGTATGCGCCAAATACCTCATCCAAAAAGGCTACGAAGTCCAACTCGAATATCCCCTTAACGAAATCTTAACCTGCGACTTATACGGAATAAAGGGTTTAGGAAACCTAATTGTTGAAGTAGAAACAGGCTTTATCCCTCCTGAAAACGCCTTAGCACCCTTAACTTACACAACCGCAAGATTGGCAAGCAAAATTATCCGGTACAGCAGCTTTGCAGGAAAATTCGCTTTAGGAGTTCCGCCACATTACATCTTGCCGTTTCCACGAACCTTAGCCAAACCACCAAGAAACCGCTCAGACCAAGAAATTGAACAAATAAAAAACCTCTGTGACGCCTACTACCAGAAACCGCCCGTAACACTTGAAGAAATCCGCAATGCCCGCATACAAGAAATCTACATTATTGACGTTGACCGAGCAAAAGTTCAGGAGATCGATCCAGAAGCGTACCTCAAGAGAGCAATTCAGAGAGGCATAGTCCCGATTACATACCGCAAAGTGAGGAGCAACAAGGCTTAATGTCGTTTTTCGTCTACATACTTCTCTGCATGGATGGAAGCTTCTACACGGGCTACACAAAAGATCTGCAGGAAAGAACAAACAGCATGAAAACGGCAAAGGCGCAAAATACACCAAAGCACACCGACCAAAAAAAGTAGCTTACGTGGAAGTTTTCGGCTCAAGAAGCAACGCAATGAAAAGGGAAAAAGCAATAAAAAAGTTGAGCCACCAGCAAAAACAGGACCTTATTAGTTCCCAAAGCAAGAAATAATGCAAGTTTAGTAGAGATACCCGCTAATTAGGATACTTGAGACTATTTGTTTCCAGAGAAACGGAGATCATGAATTGGTCGTGTTTTTTTGAAAAAAATGGTCAATTGATATCTAGGTAAACTGCTCAACGCTTCAATTTAATAGGAAAAAGGATTTGGAGAAAGCTTAAATTTCTGTACGTACAAAAGTGAGTTCCCCTTGCGTGATAGCCTTGAACAGACAAGACGCTATAGTAGTATTAAGAAGAGTATGGCCAGCTTGCGCTTCATTCTACACTGCGCAAGCAGTAAACATAACCGAGGACAAGGAGAAACAAGGCTGGGTTCTTAATGTTAATTGGACTCCTTCCCCAGATGAAGACGGATGCTTAGACAACATTCTTGATGAATACAATTTAGAATCAGTAACTGCAAATGGACGCACAGTTTTTCGCTCTATTCAAAAATCCTAATTTTATACATCCCAAGAAACTAACAACTCGTGGAAATCAACAAATAGCCTCTGACATTGTCTGTTCTTAATTTGTGACTTTTAACGTAATTATCTAACTCATTGGAAAATGATTCTTGATTCGAACCTGCATCAGTTAGAACTACGTAACCCTCTGTTTCAGTATCCAAAATACCCCACTCAAGGAACCCTTTGAATATTTTTGGATGACAGGCGTCGAATTTCTTTGAGAACTCTATAGCTTCAGCAAAATCCATGATAATTGACCTAATTAACTCAACATTTGTCTAATAAAATACTTAAAGAGTTGTGACTGCAGATAAACAGCAACAATATATTTTATTGCGTTTTTGAAGTTAAAAGAACTAAAAAATATACATCTCCAATTATATTACTTCCCTTTTGTGCTTGGTTGAAACATAACATTCGTTAACATCAACTAATCGGGCAACATGATGTTGCCGAATTCCCACAACTGTCTGAAGAGCCCAAATTTTTTAAAATAAATGAAAAACCAAACATATTAAAAATGCCAGGAGGCAGCTTTAGAAAGTTTTTACAGACCCGTCAACAGTGTTAATGCTGTACCTGTAATTATCGGGATTAGTACATTGTCGTTGACTGGCAGAGGCAATACTTCAATGGTCATGGCAATTGCTGCCCCAGCCAAAGCCAACCATGGGGAAACAAAGAACGACCCGGCCAAAAAAGCGAAAATAAACCCAGCCAACGTACCCTCCCAAGTCTTTCCTTTGTTAAAAGGCAGCGAAGTAGAAATTAATCCTCCGAAAAGCGAAGCTGCGCTGTCGCCAAAGCAGAACATTGCTATTGCCGCACCACCCGCCCTAATCGGGAAAAGCAGCAATGTCGCTACTATCCCAGCAAATAAAGTGGTGCTGCAGCAAAACCATACAGTTCCGACTGTGAAGCCGCATGACGTGTTATAGCTGAAACTAAGCGTAATTCACGTCCTTCTAAACGCCGTAAGTTCAGAAATTGTGTAGACGATGGCTATGAAGAATAATTATTGAGGCAACTACTGGAATAGTGATAAATCCCGCGATTACTGGCATAAAAAAGCCTGCAGCGTGAATGTCTTCTCCAACTAAATCGTTAATCGACGGAAAAGATCCTTTATGTTTTTTTCCATCGATAATAGGCAAAATTCCTGAGAGTTGACCGTTAACAACCCGGTCAGCTTTAACACGTAAGACATATCAGGATTATAGCCGATTTTTAGGACTTCTCACGAAGGAAAATGCAACGGTTATTTCGGTCGTCAGCAACAATAATACAGTCTTTAGGCAACAAATTTTCCTTTTCTAAAATTTCATTTAAAATTATTAGTTTGCCCATTCCTTGTTATGGCGTCACCCCAGATTTTTCCCGTTAACTTACCCTCTTTAGATTCGACTTCTATTCCATATGCATAGATCCGCGCCAAGGGCAACCGCTACTTTCTCTACCATAACTGTCGGTATCCCTGAACTAATCAGGGCTATCTTAAGGTTCCGTGCTTTAAGCTGGCAAAAAAAGTTATGCAGATAGGGCGTTGCTGGAATACCGCCGAAAATAGTCATTAAGTCTTCAAGAGATGTGCCTTTTAGGCTCTTGAAAATGCGCTTAAGGGCTGATTCAAGCTTTAGTATGCCTGCTTCATAGAGAAAACCCAAGAAAAGCATTTTAATAAGTGTACCGAACCCTTGACTTTTCCCGACTTCAAACATGAAACGGTTCTTAGGAATAAGCACTCCTTCAACGTCGAAAACGATAAGTCTGGGATTTTCCGTTTCAGACATTTCAATCTTGACCTCACAATTTAGCGCTTTTATGCTTTAAAAGAGTTGGCTTATGCTAAGAGGTAAAATTATCCTGTCTGGCTGCATTGGTGCTCTTTGTTTTGAAGCTCCAAGGGGCATCCGCCACCGCAAACCTGCAGTTGATCGCAGTCCTTGCATTTGTCTTCAGCGTATTCGCGTTTGCGTAGTTTTTCGGCTAAGGGGTTGTTCCAAATTTTCTCCCATGGTTCAGTTAGGATGTTTCCGAGGCTTTCAAAGTAGCTTTGGCATGGGTAAACGTCGCCGTTTGGTCCTACACAAGCGTTTATCATGGCGGCGGTGCAGGATTTTACTCCTAACCCCATCTGCAACTGGGTCAAATTGGCAGTACTGCGTGGGCGTGTACCAGAGGAACTTTAAGCCAATCATTTGGGCTTTGTCACGGATTTTTGGCAAAAGCATATTTAGGTCTTCGACAGATAGGGCGAATTCTTCGCTTGCACTTGGTGGCTTTGCCTGAGTAGATGAGGCTGTTGCATCCGAAAGCGTTCACGCCAAGTCCTTTGATGTAATCAACGGTTGTTAAGAAACTCGGCGGCGTTGTGTTTGCTTAAGGTGGTGTTGGTGGAAACGTAGATTTGCGATTGCACTGCGTTTTGGATTCCCGCCACGGTTTCTTTCCAGCTTCCCTTCGCGCCTGTCATTGTGTCGTGAACTTGGGCTTATGAGATTCCAAAGTGACTTGGACAAAATCTAAGCCTGATTTCTCAAGCACGTCCACATAGGCTTTGTCTTTGAGTTTTCGCCCATTACTGATTAACCCCGTAACCATGCCTTTGTTTTGAGCATACAGCAACAGTTCAGGCAAATCGTCGCGCAACGTGGGTTCGCCGCCTGTGAAGGTCAAGATGAAAACGCCGATTTCGCTGAGCTTATCGATTACACTTTTCCATTGTGCCGTTGTCAATTCGGGGGTTTCATGTGGTCCGCCAGCGTAACAGTGGACGCAGTCGTTTTGGCACCTAAACGTCAAAGCTAAATCCATGCGCAGAGGCGCTGAATACTGGTAAGTGAACGGTTCTTCTTTTTCAATTTCCAAGAAAAGTAACTGGGTCAATTTTTTCAGTCTGCGCCAAAGTGCTAATTGTGTAGACAAGTTTCTCGTAATCCGCTTTTGCCGTTTCTGCGTTCACTCGGTACATTCGGCGAATCTTGGCTAAAACTTCTTTTTCGGGTAAACCTTGCATGAAATAGTAAGCGAACGCTGTTGCGGTCTGGTTTAAGTGGAGAACCGTGTTGGCGTTGATTACCATGACACCTTGTCCAGATTGTTCGATGCGTAGTTGCAGAGACATGCCTGCGAACTTGTCTTCGCCACGGTAAGTGTAGCGTCCAACTGGAACTTTGGGTTTACTAACGATTTTTTTCAGAAAACTCATTTTAGTGTCCTCCTCCACCTGCACATGCACAAGCGCATGAAACGCAAGCGCAGGCACAGGCACATGCATGACAAGCGCAAACGCAGTCTGCTCCTTTGACGTGCTGGTTCATGGGATGCTTTTGGCGGTGGCGGAACGATGGCGTTGGCGAATTTTTCCAGGTTAACGACTATGTTGTTTGAAGTTTTTTCAACTGCTGTGGCTATGTTGTTGGCGAAGTCTGCGCCTGGAATCTGCTGGCGGTGGACCTGATTGCGACGGAACATTAACGTTTGGAGTGTACGTTGGGTGCGGATGATAAATTGTGTAGCCGTACCACCACCAGAACCACAGTGGATTTGGCTGGATAACTCGGTCTCTGAAACACCGTTTCGGTGCGTGCCCGCTGGTTAGGATCAAGCAGTAGCCAGAGCAGTTGCTCATCATAAGCGTTTGATGCTAACTCAACTGTTCCAGCCTGCTCCACCTGAGTCCAAGCTTGAGCCGCGATTTTTCGGTAATAGTCCACGGTGTCTTTTCGGCTGTAACCCTGCAGTTTCTGCTCCACCGTGTCGCGGAGGAACATGATGGTTTTGGCAAGTTTTTCTTCGTCCAGTGTGCCATCAGCTTTTATGGAATTAAGGAAATCAATCTCGTAGTACCGCAGGGGATTGTCTTTTGTGCCTGTTTTGTTCTCAAACGGCGCCAGCACTTGCAGTTTAAGTGAGGGTTTGGTTTCTTTTGCCCAAACCGCCCTCTTCTGCAAAAGACTGTAGAGAATTTCGGTAACGATCTGTGGAGGTTTCAAATCAAGAAGGTATGATGCTTCAACAGCGGTTAAACCACGTTTAACCCCAAGGTTTCCATGCTAACTTTGGGCGATGCGTAGGAGCTTTTGCTAACCGCTCTGAATAATTAAGACTAAAATGACAATAGCAAACAAGACTCCAACAACCCCCAGGACGATGCCGAAGATTCCAAAGTCAAAGCCGCCGCCAGTTGGGGCAGGATTATAGTTTGGCATGAATCTGGCTGGAAAAGAAACGCCTACCAAAAACTGTTCGTTGGCTTGTATGACTGGTTTTTCCCAGTAAACCGCCAATCTGCCCCTCAACAGTTGAGGTGCCGTTGTAGAAGTTCTCGGTAGTTTTTACATCGCTCACTGTGACGTCTGGCGGCAAAACAATCTGGACACGCACATCGCTGATGGGAACGTCGGATATCCACTGTGGAATAAACTGCATGCCATAGTTGCCCGGGTTTGTGGTGTCGTTGCTTATCATGCCTGCAACGTTGGTTGTAACTTGGAACCAGATGGATTGCCCCGCCTGTATACGTGGATTAATGGAACATCTACTCTGTAATCGCCGCCACTGCTCGCATCTTCAACGGTGAGCGAGTTGCCGTATTGGTCTACTGCTTCGCCGATGGTAAAGTCGCGGTTTGGTTGACCAACATAAAATCCACCCATACTTCCCGAAGTAACTGTTACGGAGATGTTGTAGGTTAAGTCGATGGTGCCGTCTTGGTTGATGAAGATTTGTGCCCACTCATGGTCCACGCTGTAAACTAAGTTTTGGGCGCTGACGCTGCTTAGCAACAGAAATTGCCAACATTAAGGCTAGCAACGCAATCAGAACAAGTGGTGTGCGTTTTACCATTTTGGTTCCTCAGTAACCTCAAAAGTAGTGCCGCAATAGGGACATTTAACGTATGGTACACCTGAGACGATTTTGATTTGGTTGGCATCGATGCTGCCGCCGCAGTTGGGACATTTGATTTGTGCGGCCTTCATTTGCCCTGAAACCTCGAGGTGCTGGATAACGGTTTTGGGTTTGCGAGTGACATAGTAGATGCCTACAATCACCGCGATGCCGACGATGAATAGGATGAGGCTTGTGAATAGTCTGCTTGTGCACCAAGCTGGGAGTGTCAGAAACAGCAGAAATTGACCATGCAAATATAACTGCGAAAAAGAACAGAACAGCCGCGGCGACGCCGCCAAGGATAGGTAAGATTCTCATAACTAGTTGCATGTAAGACCTTAAGATTTAAACCTAATCCCTCTGCTCCGCAACCTGTTATGATGTCGCTTCCTAAAGAGCGCCATATTCCCAATGCCCCTTATGTTTTACCATTTATTAGTGGAATCGCCATAAATTATTTATTTCCCCAGAAATATTCTATTTTGGTGTTCAAATATGGAAGTGGAAGTCAAAGGCGTAGATGAACAAGGACGCATTATTCTACCCAGAGCCTGGCGAGAGAAATACCTCAAAAACAAGAAAGCAATCATATCAACCAAAGGCGACACCATCGAGATTAAGCCGTTAACCTCAATCGACCTTACCAAATACTTTGATAAAATTGAGGTAGACGTAAAAGCGGATCTCTCCGACTGGCATAAAGTCCGTAAAGAACTAAGAGGCAAATAAATGCAGCCAGCCTACGTGGATGCAAACGTCTTTATCTACGCATTCCTAAAAACCAAGAGGCAACTGCAGCCAAGCGAGATAAAAATGAAGGAAGCCGCCAAAAAAATAGTTGCCCGAATAAGTGCAGGAGAAAAAATGGCGACATCCGTTGTCCACTTCAGTGAAGTCTGCAACATTTTAGAAGATTACCTCCCGTTCGAAGAAGCAGTTCTCTTGGAAAAGGGTCTACTGTACCGAGAGAACGTGGTAATCTGTGAAGTAACGCAGCAGGATTACCTCAAAGCAATATCCCTAGCAGAGGACTATCATGTAGGCACCAATGATGCCTTAGCTTACATCCTGATGAAAAAAGAAAACATACAAACAATCTATTCCTTTGACAAAGACTTTGATATTTTCACTGACATCCAACGCGTTATCGAATAATCTAAAGGCTTTCTGGTCTAACTGAGAGTCAGGCTGCTCCAAAGCCATAGTTTAGTGTAAGGGTCAGTTGGATAGGGTCGCTTGGTTTTAGAGTATCCATTTTGTCTTGACGTTTAATTCTTTGAAATGCTGATCATCGGTTAGAACATACTCAGCAACTCCGCTCTTTACGTATGAAGCGATCAATGCATCTGTGATGGACACGTTTCTGTGGGCAAGAAGCAACTCTCCAGCAATAAGTGCTTGTTTTTCATCTAAGTCTATAATTTGCAATCCTTTTTCTTTAAAACCCTCAAGCGATTTTTTGCTGCTTCGTGACCTATTTTTGTGCCTGCAACTTCCACAAATTCGGTTAGGATGATTGTTGGTGCAAAGATCCATCCTCGAAGTTCTCGCTCAAAGAAATCCTGGTTTTTACACCGCCCTTTTGATCAATGGGGAATTCTAAGTAAATTAGAATTCTGGTATCAGTTATGCTTGTCAACGCCATCTTCGCCTAAGCACTTCAAGTTCTTCGAAGAGTTTTTTCTGCACCTGCTCTCCCACAGGTTCGCCAGGCTCCAAGCGCGGAGTTGGTTTGAGTACGAGTTTATCATCTTCTGAAGTGATTTCTAGGATTGCGCCTTCTTCTATTCCGAGTTTGCTGCGGAGTTCTTTGGGGATGGTGACTTGACCTTTGTGTTTAACTCTAACGCGGGACAAATAAATCACAGTCATATCTGTATTTTCCAACTTAACAGTTTTTCTGCTTAACACAAAAGATTAAGCGACCGGTTTGCCCTTTTTATAAAGAATAGAGAAAAAAATCGCAACTATCCCAAGGAGCGTATTCGGCAAAAAGAAAGCTAAAATCGGTTATGCTTGCAATATTTATTTAAACTTGAAAAGCTAAACATAGCCATTATATCAGATTAATATACACATAGTGCACAAACAAGATAGCGAGGATGGCGATGGCTTGGCATGGTATGATGACCCAATAACCGTTACAGTAATCGTGTTAGTGGTAATCATCGCCGTCGGAACACGTAATTTACGCCATGCGAAGATACGGAAAAAAACCCGAACCCAAAAAAAACCCGAAGAAACCTGATTTACCCTGAATACTCCAGCTTACCGTTTAAAATCTCCAAAAGCGTCCAAACAACCATGGCATGCAGCGCAAAAGATGAGTTGCGCATTTTGGATTTGGAACGGGAAATTTTAGGCGATGCAATTCGCCGACTCTACGAGGCTCATGCAGAAGGCAAAATCACAGAGCAAGAACGAGAAAAGTTAGCTAGTCACCTACAAGATGCGGATGAACACAATTAAAGAATCCATATCTAAAGATGAAAGCATCGTGGCGCTGCATGAACTTGAAGGCATGCAGGAAGACCTCATGAAGCTTTTCAGTGAACGCTTCGGAGAATTAACCAGCAAAGTTGAAGAGTTAGAACAAGAATCGACGTTAAACCGATTACGGGAAATTCCAATAAAGATGCCGCCGAAAAACATGCCTGCAAATGGAGACGCTGAGGAAGAAGAAGAGCCTGACACAGCGGAAACCCAAACCAGCGAAGAAAAACCCAAGAAAAAACGCAAACCACCCGAAGAGAAACCTGACGCAAAAACCGAAGCTGAAAAACGCATCGAATCCATAAGAAGTGAAGTTGAAAAAGTTTTAGATAAGCTGGGACAGATGGAAATTGAAAGTTAATCTTGACCCAATTCAGCAGGCAAAAAAAGACGCTGCTTTGGAAGCTGCAGAAACACGTTAAGGATGGTTTTGTTGTGGGTTTAGGCAGCGGAAGCACAGCAGCCTTCGCCATAGAAGCGCTGGGCGAGCGAATTAAGAAGGAAAAGCTGCATATCTTGGGGATTCCAACTTCGTATCAGGCTTTCCTGTTGGCAGTTGAATGCGGCATTGCGATTACAACGTTGGATGAGCATCCTGTGATCGACGTAACCATTGACGGCGCAGACCAAGTAACCTCTGAACTATTCCTAATTAAAGGCAGCGGTGCAGCGATGGCGAGAGAAAAAATCGTTGCCGCAGCCTCCAAACAAAACGTAATTATCGCTGACCAACCGAAAAAAGTCAAGCTCCTGGGCGAAAACAACCAGGTTGTTCCCATCGAAGTCTTGCCCTTCGCCTTCCCGTTGTTAAAGCGACAATCACTGCCATCGGCGGAAAACCCGTGGTGCGTGAAGGCAAAGGCAAACTGGGTCCAACAATAACCGACAACGGCAACGCAGTCATAGACGCGTATTTTGGCGAAATCGTGAATCCCGCTGGGCTTGCGATTAAGGTGAAGATGATTCCAGGCGTGGTTGAGACAGGCTTTTTCATCGGCTTAACTGACATAGTCTACATCGGGTCAAGCGGCGCGGTGGAGAAAATCGAGAAGTTAAGAAAGTAACAATTGGATATATCTCACAAAATAAATCCTTATTTTCAACTTGCCGAGGCGCTGGTTATAGGTCAATACCAACTTATCCTCTTTAGCATCTCCCTCTATAGTTGCTGCAATGAATAACTATTTGGATCCAAATGGACGTGCCTACTAAGCTTAGTTTATTCTATATCTGCAACGATACTTCCGCGTACGTTTCATCTTTACTCTAACCTTCTTCCTTTAGCCAAGAATGGCACAACCCACAAAACATAACACCTCACTCAAAATAGAATTAATTCCAAGTTGTAGCTCACTTAGTGGAGCATAATAGGTTGCTACGGTGTTAAAAAGTAAGTACACTACTGTACAAAACACCATTTTATAAAAGGTGAAACTGAATAGAATACCGCAAGGCTTTTGAGTTCAGTTAATCAAACTCTCTTTTCTGAGAGTACATGCCGACAGGCTCAGATCAATTAGATGTTACTATAAACTCAGAAACATATTCTGAAAATTACGAGTTTCATGGTAATAGCATTCTTCGAAAAGTTACTATGCCCGATAAAGAAGTGACAACTTCGCTATCTCTTGACTCTAAAGTTCCTTATGGAGAAGATGCTCGTTCGGCTTACGATTACTCATACTTGAGGCTAAAGAATAAACCTTCAGAAAGCACTTTAAATCCAATCTACGCAGTTGATTTGTTTTGTGGTTGCGGTTGCCTAAGCTTAGGTGCACTAGACGCTTGCACAGCTATCGGAAAAGGATTTATACCACTTTTGGCTGTCGACAAAGACAAAGATGCTATTAATGTATACGAGGAGAATTTTTCTCCTTTGGAAACATTTTCAGAAGATATTTTGCACTTGGTCGATGGTTTGCTTGGATCTGAGCCAACAGCTAATGAAAAACGTCTAAAAGAGGTATATCTTAGCGATAAAAAGCCTTTTTTGTTACTGGCTGGTCCACCTTGCCAAGGATATTCCAGTTTGAATAATTTCCACAGGCAAAGTGACAATCGCAATTTACTTTATGAACGGGTTGCTCGATTCATAGAATTGACTTCCCCTGAAAGTGTTTTAATTGAAAATGTCCCGACTGTTCTTTACAGCGAGGATATGGTTGTTCAAAAAACTATTCAACTTCTGACTGAAAAGAAGTATTTTTTAGATAGCGGCATCGTTAACCTTGCCGATATAGGCGTGCCTCAAGAAAGAAAGAGGCATGTAGTGATAGCTTCAAAGAAAAAAAGAGTTTCCATAGCAAATACTGTTAACAGTTATCGTGTTACCTGCAAACGCAGCTTTAAATGGGCTGCTGCCGACTTGACAAATGAATTCCCCTCCAATATTCTTAATTCGCCTACAAAACACTCTGAAGACAACATTAAGCGAATGATTTACTTACATGAAAATGACGCTTACACATTACCCAATAATCTACGCCCAAAATGTCATCAAAAGCCTCACGGTTACACATCGATGTATGGTAGAATAAAAAATGATGCACCTACCCAAACTATTACAAGCGGTTTTACTTCTCCGGGTCAAGGACGTTTCACCCACCCATTAAAAACAAGAACTATTACGCCGCATGAAGCTGCCAGGTTACAATTAATACCAGATTTTTTTAATTTCAATAAAGCAAGCTCAAGACGATCCCTTAGTCTAATGATTGGAAATGCCGCACCGATGAAATTATCATCCATTCTATGTCTTGAATCACTTATGTAATTACAATGTAGTTACTTTATATTTCAAAAATGCGTATTAAGCAATGGGACCGTTAAATTGCCTAAGGTAAATTTCAGCATAGATTCAGCTCTTTTGAAAGAACTTGGTGAGCGACTTGTTGGCAAGCCATACATAGCTTTAGCTGAATTAGTTAAAAATGGTTATGATGCCGATGGCAATATAGTTACCATCGAGATAGATCCGGTCAAAGATCAGATCGTTGTTAGTGATGACGGTCAAGGAATGAGTGAAGAGGAATTCATAGCGTTCTGGATGCGCATAGGGTCAACCCATAAGGAGAAACAAAGGCTTTCTAGAAAATACAAAGGACAATGACGGGATCGAAAGGGGTTGGCAGGTTGGCTGTTCAATTTCTTGCCCGAAATCTGACTATAAAAACTACTTCTGAAAAAGACACCAACAAACAACTTGTTGCAACAGTAGCATGGGACAAAGCAGTCAATGCCGGAAATTTGACTGATGCTGAAGTTGAATATGAAATAAGAGAATTTGCGAATGGTTTTAAAAAAGGAACAAAAATTGAGTTAAGTTCTCTTAAACATGGTTGGACATTGCCAGAAGTAAAGGGTTTAGCAAGTGAACTTTGGTGGTTACAACCGCCTTTTCGTGAGACCCCTTTTGGTGAATCTGGATCGCATGGATTTAACATAAACTTCATTTCCCCTTTCCCCAGTTTTGTCAAAATCTTCAGAGAAGGAATGGAGGCGATTTTAAATCTATGGGTAGCACGCATAGTCGGAGCTAACATTAATGGTAAAGTATCGTTGTCGTTGGAATATAATGGAGAGGAACCAACCAATTATGAATTTTCAATTGACCATTGCAAGCTTGCGGGTGGGGATTGGGAAATCAGGATATATAACTTGGTTAACAGGCAACCGAACAACATTAAGGTTGATCAAGCTAGAGAGTATTTTGCCGAAAACGGTGGAGTACATGTTTATCAACAATGGTTTCCACCTGCCCTATTATGGAAAATCACAAAATGATTGGCTTAGGATGAAAATGGATCATTCACACAGGTTATCATTGTCGCAACTTCTTCCAGAAAATTTGCAGGTATCTAGAGGATTAACTTTCCTTCCAACACTTACTCGAATTTTTGGTGTTGTCAACGTAAATACTTCTGAAGAGAAAGAACTGAAGATACTTATTACTGAGATAGATTGCAGAACCAGAGCATTCAGCAGTCTAAAGGATATGGTTAGATACGGATTAGACTTGTATGCAATGGAAGAAGAAAAAAAGAAGTTGCGTTAGACAAGAGATTTCTGAGAGGATTGAGGTTCCAAAGGTAGCAACAGTGCAGGATATTTTTAAAAAATATGAAAATGACGTTTCCCCGGCAGTATTCTTGAATCTGAAAAGAGACGTGGAAGAAGCGACAATGGCTTTTGAAACGCAAGCTGAGACAATTGCTGAGCAAGTAAGTTTGGTGGGTCCATTAGCAACCGCTGGAATATCCTCGCTTGCTTCCCAACATGAGTTGCGGCTACAATTCAATTCGATTGAAGACATATTAAATCAATTACGGAGGAATAAAAATACCTAACCTTGAGTTGCAAACCAAGCTAAATGACGTAATAACCAATTTATCGGATTGGATAAAACAAGCGAGTAACTAATTCGCTCTTTTCCTACTTAGCAGCTCAGAAAATCTCCAAAATAAAGAGCGATACAATGTGAAGAATGTTATAGAGGATATAAAAAATCAAGTAAAATCCCTGGCTCGAGATGTCGTGATCGATACAAGTGAAGTTAACGAAAAAATACTATTTCCGAAAGCTTCTCTCACAGAATGGAGTGCAATTTTCCAAAATGTTCTCATTAATTCTTTTAACGCTTTAGTAGATTCAGAAAAAAAGCTAATAAAAGTTAGCTCCGAGTCAAATTGGGTAGATAGGAAAATACTAATACAAGATACTGGAAGCGGCGTAGATCTATCAAGTGCGGACGAGTTATTCCAACCATTTAATCGGAAACTCCAACTCTCTTCTGAAAGAAAAGCCCTTGGTTATGGGGGTATGGGGTTAGGTCTTACCATAGTTCGTATGATTGCCCGTAATATTGGGTGTTCCGTCCGCTTCGTTACGAACGGAATCAGGTTTTAACACCGCTTTCTTATTGCAATGGAGAGAAGTTGAATGAATAAAATACTTTTGTATGATGATGAAGCAAAAATAAATGAAAAGTACGCAAGTGAATTGTTAAAGACACCTGGTTTAGAACAAAAGTTCAACATTGAAGCCTTGCCTAATGAGAAATTTGAACGAGAAATAAGTGTTTTGGAAAAACATTGGACTAGATTCTCGGAATGGAAAAGGCCAACAGGTTTCTTCAGAATTTGATGAAACGTTAATTCTAATAGTAGATTATGACTTGCTCAAAAACACCGAACGTGGATCATTTAACCGGCGAAAATGTTGCGTACATCGCCCGTTGTTATTGAAAATGTAAATTCATAATAGGTCTTAATCAATTTCCACCATATGATAATTATTTTGATTTAACTTTGAAAGATCACCCAGAATCATATTGTGATTTAAACATAAGCAGCACACAATTATGTAATCCAGGTCTATGGAGTAATAAAAAGGTTAAATTTAGACCTTGGAATTGGCCCATAATGCCTGAATACCTTTGTCCGCTGAAAAAAGAATCGAAGAAACAAAAAAACACCTAAACGATAAGATTCTTCAAACAATCGGATTAAATGATTGTTTTGCACTTTTCTCAAGAAATAGTAGTGAATTTTTAGGGAACGATCCTCTCAAATGTTACGTTTCGTGATTTTGCACTTGATTCAGGCAAGGGATTAAGAGGTAAGGATACTAATCATGACGATGATATGCTTGCGAGAATTGCTTCAGCTGGAATTGCTACTTGGCTAGATAAAGTAGTCCTCCCTGGTCAGGATATTCTTGTTGATGCACCTCATTTGGTAGCCCGATACTCCCTAGTCTGCTTGAAGGACCACACGAAATTCAAGGAACATGGAACAAAACAACAGATCTTATTCAACCAGTATCGAACCTTGGTATTAATTATGAAATGATAAAAGATTACAGATTCAAAGGCGATTTTTGGCTTTCGAGACCTGTATGGCTTTGGGCAGAAATCTGCAAGGACTCAAGAATAAAGGAAGTATCTACTCCATGGAAACGCGAAACCACCAAGTTTTTGTTCTGTGAAGACAGCTCGTCATTTGAAAAACGCAAGAATTGTCTTGAATTCAGATCAGATGTGGATTCGGTATATAACCAAAGGTACGTCAATTCACCTTTAATTGAAGGGGTAAACTATCAACCTCGAATGTACGGATAATGTAATATGAACGCATAAGATAGGTAATATAATGCCCAAGCAAAAGTCTAAAGATTTGACCATTTTTATCCAAATACTTCAACGTATGCATCGCCTTCAAGATAAATACAGGCGTGCAGAACGTGATCTAAATGAAACAGCATTATCCCAAACGAGTAAGCGATACTTATCATTCTATTACGGGGCAAGTTTGTTACCCTTTGAAAGATACTGAATTAGATGCTTTGCTGAAAGCTGGAAACCAACACATTGCTATCAATAACTTGTTTTTGCCTCCACTTGAACTTGATACCGATTTCATTCCAATAATGTCCTTAGATTGTGATTTTAGCGTCACTCCATCCGTTATGCGACTTTATGTAGGAATGTTCAGTCTAAGTCAAAAACGTAATCCTAAAGTTTTTGGCTTTAGGTTTGAAACAGGGCACTCAAATTCCAATCATAACTATTGCCATGGTCAATTTACTAGGACATTTATGCGAAACTCAGAAAAATTTGCAATTTTCCCAAGATGGATACCTGAAGAGGTTCCGTGTATACTAGTGCCTGCAAATGACCCAATTTCGCTATTTTGCGTTATGCTTGTAAGCTTCTATGGAAAAAGAATGTGGACAAAAATGCTTGCTGACATATCAATTGACGATAAATATTATAAAACATTTAAAAGTTTTCTAGCTTAAAACCACAAAAAACCTAATTTAACTAATTTGGTTATCATCTAAATCTTGGGTTGATTTTTAATGCCTGATGTTTTTTCCAAGGAAAAAAGAAGCGAAGTAATGTCAAGAATTAGAAGCACAGGTTCAAAAATGGAATTAACTTTCAAGAAAATTTTAGAAGATAATCAAATAAATTTTGAATATCAGCCAAAGATTTTCGGTAAACCCGATTTCTTTGTAAAACCAAACATAGTGATTTTTTGCGATAGCTCCTTCTGGCATGGAAGGAATTGGGAAAAGCTAAAAAAACAGCTAAAGAAAGGTTATTGGCAAGAACACATTTCAGCCAACGTTAAAAGAGATATTATTGTTAACAAGACATTAGAAAAAGAGGGATATGCCGTTCTAAGATTTTGGGATGATGAGATAGTCAAACATCCGAAAGAAATAATCGAAAAAATAGGGAAAATTCAATCTAAAGAATAAGCATCTTTAATTGATTATTGTTTATTCTCTGATTTTACCAAGGGTTTAGTCTTTGTCCGTTATTAGTACATTGTACTATTTTTGGCCGAACAAATCATCGGTACCTCTATGCGATATGGTTTTTTCAGAGAACCTCATTAAGCAGGAAATTATTGCTCCAGCCGATAATTTGGCCCAAAATAGTGTTAATGGTGCACGCAGTTTTCCATTAAGCGGGTTAAGAACACTTACCAGATCGAACGTCGTAAATAATCACTTTGAGCGATTGGTCTAACTTTAGTAGTCTCACTATCTCCAACATTACAACTTCAATTATGAAGAAAAAGTTTGGGCTTTCCGGATTTTTGCCTAAGTACTTCTAATTAGTTCCTGCAATCAAATGCCTTGATAATGGAAACAATTGTATGTTTCCCCAACACTTAGTTACAACACATTTATCGCAATTACCTGTTCATCAAAAAATCAAGTATGGTATATCCATAGTAGTATTAAACAAAAAAAGACTACATTTATTCGTGTATAATAAACTGGGTTAGACCACAGAAAGAGCAGCTACTTGCTGCTGTTATCCAAGTACTCAAGTGATAAGTGGAATTTTAATTGGAAGCAATAATCGTTCCGATAAATACATTCTACTTCAATGTGTTAACTCGTTTTGTTGAATTTCTCACATTGAAATGTAAGCTGGAGGCGGAGTCTAAGGAAATTAGCCTATGAACGTTGTGCTTTGCCAGCAGTTGATTGAATTGATTCCCATTTATTAAATCCACTTTTAATCCGTTAACAGTGAATTTTTTGCTTAGAACCTCAGGAACAAAACCATTGATGCTAACAAACCATATAGCTCCTAAACTAGAGGCTAATTTTTTTGGATATTTCTTAATTTCATCTTTTTGCTGTTCGATAAAGTCTATGGCTTTCCATTTAAAAAACTCAATATCCTTCAAATTTGCCTGTTTATTTCGCCATTTACATTCTGCAAGAAAAATTAATCTTTTTTCTTTTCCGTTGTTGAATACTATCTTATGCCTATTAACATCTATTTCCACACTTTTGGTGGCGGGATCCTTTATGAAATCCTTCAAATGTTGATTTTTGTACTTCCATTCTTTTTCTCCAAACTCAGGGTATCCAAGCAATTGAGCTAATTCGCAAACTTTATTTTCTAAATAGCTGCCCTTAAGATCGTCATTGGACTTTGTTACTGTTTCTATGTTTTTGTCTTTAGGGAAAAACCTAAGCGGGCCATTTTTCCTAATAGTTTAAAGTTATGTTCGGTAACGGGCTCTCTGTTTAAAATATTAATCTGTTGAAGGACTGATTTGAAAGCCTGATCATATTGGCTATTACCAACGAGCCTTTCAACGACAATAGACAAAACGTATTCTTTGTCGTCAAAATAGGGCTCCTTGTTAATTTCAACCTTTAGAAAATCAGCAATTTGTGCTTTTGTATTGTCTCTAACCAAATCCCAATCGGCAAGTAAGTCATATTGTAGTTCATTGATTATGCGGTTAGTATACAGTTGTTTTTGCCAGCCAGCGTACAAGGCATATAACCATTTGAGATTACGTATGAGTTCAGGTATGGCTTTGTCATATTGCTTATTATGGTAGAATTTCATATAAATCAGCGATAGTGAATCTAGTGCGTCTCTCCATTCGCCATTCCAGGTATTGTTAATAGCTGAGATCAGTGCGAATCGTCTTGCCAATTCAAGTTGGTCGTTGTAAAGAGAATGATAGCTGCTTGATCAAAAGTGCAGAGAAGTCCAATCCATATTGCTCACTTATATATACTCAGTCGATTGAGGTATGTCCATTTCAGCCTCTCGGAAAAGATAATAAACATCTTGGTTACCGTTCACCATGCCGAGAGAGTCTTTATACTTAGTGTACATTGAAGTTAGACTAGTATGCGCGGAGCAGACTTTTGGAATTATGAATCCACTCCCGTTCGGCTTTCAATACTTCGTTATTTTTAACGTTGAATCTTTGTGCATCTGATACCCACTCTGTTAAGTCTGCAAAGATAACCAAGGCGTTACAAATATTTTGGTGGACTTGCTTGTGAAGTTTCCCATCAACTTCCTCTTGCTTTTCAATATGTTTGTTGAAATCATATGCTTGAGAAATAAGAGTTTTAAAAAGTTCTAAATCTTTCAAGAATTGTTCTGCACTTTTTTTCTCCAAACGATTTTTTCTCATTAAATCGGTTGAATTGAGGGCATCATCACTCATGAGGTTCATTAATCAATCGTTTACTAATTTGTTTTTCGACTATGGAATCAGTTAAAAGCCATATTTAAGCTGCCTTCTTACCAGGTATTTTGGCTAGGAAGGGTTCTGGTTCCATATCTAATGTGGCGGTCGCAAAAAGTCTTTCTATGGATGCCGGCTGTTTTTCATGGCTCACTTTCTGACAAGTTGATCGGGCGAGAAGGTGTAACTGCTGGTTTGCTCAAAAACACGGCATAAAAATTAATGCGTAAAAGTGCAAGAGAGTTTGGTTACCAGCTTCGTAGGACAATCATGGTGTTGGTTTTCATGATGCCTTCTACGCGGCGGATTTTTTCTATGCACTCGTTGACTTCTAGCTACGTTCATGCCGCTGATGACTGCAACAATGTCGTATTCGCCTGTTACTTCGTAGATGGTTTCTACGTTGGGGATTGCTTGGATTTTTTTGGAGACTTCCTGTGTTGGGTAAGCTGGGATTTATGGCAAGCAAGTGTGATGGCTTCGGCGCCTTCTGCGACGCCGATTTTAACGGTGAATTTTCGGATGACGCCTTCGTCGGTTAGGGTTTTGATTCTTTTGCGTACTGCGCCTTCGGATAAGCCGACTTTGGTTGCCGATGTCGACGTAGCCTGCTCTGCCGTCGTCTTTGAGGATTTTTATGATTTGTTTGTCTTTTTCATCCATCTTTGTCAGCCGAGTGTTATTTGTGCGTGGAAAAATTTAACGATTTCCATACTAACGTCTTAGGAAGTGCGTTTATCGTCGGATTTCGTTGTGGTTAGCGCATTTACAGTCACGCTTTCATTGGCGTCTTAAGCGCTGAGTGTACTGTACCAAATGGAACATTAGCAGTTCAAGCTGTAACAAATAAGTCACAATGTTTAAAAGATTACCGTGAATTTAATCAGAAAGATATTTCCGATAAAAAAAAGTGAGAATAAGAAATGATTAAACCCATAAACTCAAACCAACCAAGAGGTAAAAGCAAAATGCCCAGATTGTGACGCAGACCTTGATGTTCCAGCAGACACAGAAAAAGGCGAAATCGTTAGTTGCCCTGGATGTGGACTTGAACTCGAAGTTAAACAGGTTAAAGGCGGATGCGTTGACCTTCAAGAGCTAACTATTGAAGGCGAAGACTGGGGCGAATAAACAGTATCCACCAAACCAATCCTTTTACATTAAATCACCCTTTTAAGAAAAATTTTTTTATGGAAGCGAAAGCGATGAGCATTGCACTTCTTTATGAACGCTCCGAAAACGACGAAAACGGCATAAAACTCACCGCTCAACAACTCGGCATAGACCTAACGTTTATTCCGTTCCGCAAAATCGCCTTATCCATCTGCAAAGACGGCTTTAGCGCCAAAACCAAAGGCAAAGACTACACAGAAACCTTCAAAACACCAAAGTCGTGCTCAACCGTGCACAAAGCAAAAACCGCCGCCTCCAAGCCTCCTACATCATGGAGATGCTTGGCAAAAAAACCATCAACTCATCCCAAATAGAATTCATCTGCTACAGCAAATTCCGCACTCTTCTGCATCTTTGGAAAGCAGGCATTCCCAATTCCCAAAACCGTTTTTGTGCCCTGCGACGCGTTGACACCATGAAGAACGGCAGAGAAATCCACAATGAAAAAGACATCGCTGACCTTTTCAAGCAGGAAATCCCCCTTGGCGAGGGCATCGTGATTAAAGCGGATGCTGGCACACATGGCAAAATGATTATGCTCTCAAAGAACCGTGAAGAACTGGTAGCTAACATCAAAGAAACAAAACCAACAATAATCAACCCAATCGGCGTAGTTGCTCAAGAACTAATCCAGAAATGGTTCTACGACCTGCGCATCATAGTTTACAAAGAAAAAGGCAAACAACCCGTTTGCCACCACACAGCGATGGCGCGAGCAGGCTTCAAAGATTTCCGCACCAACACCTTCCTTGGCAACCTTGGTCTTCCACGCTAAACTGCCCCTGAGCATTCAGGAGTTGGCAGTGAAATGCGGCAAAACCCTGGGCAAAGGCAGTGACGCATGGATTTTCGCGTTGACGCCATGGTAAATGTGGGCGATAACAAGAACGCTGATGAGTTACCTAAAAGTCGAGCTGGACTTAGCTGCGCAAGCGTTTGTTCCTGTGCAGAAAGTTAAAGCTGATGAGACGCGCCTAACCGATTTCGAAGCTTGGAACGGCAAACTGGAAAAAGCATTCAAGACTTACAAGAATACGTGAAGCTTACGAAAAAATTAAAAACATAATTGAAGAAAACGTAGAAAAAAACAAGAACGCCCTGGTGTTTCATGAGTCGAATTCTTGCCCTGAGTTCTGGGAGAACACACGACTCGCAACTGGCTTAAACGTGGCAATTCCGCTGCTTAAAGGGCGCTCAAAGCCTAATTGACTAATTAAAGTCAACAAAGAGAGGAAAAAGTAAGATGCGAATTGGAATAATCGGCGGTTCAGGATACGTTGGCAGTGAACTCCTACGACTACTGCTTATGCACCCGCAAGTAGAGGTAACGATGGTTACTTCACGGCAAAGCGCAGGAGAATACGTTTTCAACGTTCACCCAAACCTGCGGGATTAACCCAGCTGAAATTTGTACCCCAAGACATGGCTGAACTCCAAAAAAACTGCGACCTAATTTTCACCGCTACTCCACATGGCGGCTCAGTAAACTTGGTGCCCAAACTGCTTGAGGCAGGCCTAAAAGTCATCGACATGAGCGCCGACTTCCGCCTCAAAAACCCAGCTGACTACGAAACCTACTACGGCTGGAAACATGCTCACCCCGAAATGCTAAAAGAAGCCGCCTACGGCTTGCCTGAGCTTCATCGTGAAGAAATCAAAAAAGCCAAACTTGTCGCTTGCCCCGGCTGCATGGCAACAGCCGCAATTCTCGGCTTAGCGCCAATCGTGAAAGCTGGTTTAGTTGATAACAGCAAAATCGTAGTTGACCTCAAAGTTGGCTCTTCAGGAGGCGGCAGCAAACCAAACCTTGCCTCGCATCACCCTGAACGTTTCGGCGGAGTGCGCCCCTACCAAGTTGTTGGGCACCGCCACATCGCCGAAGTTGAACAGGAACTAACCGCACTCGGCAAATGAACCAGTCAAAATCTCGTTTACCCCACACGCCGTAAACATGGTACGCGGCATCTTGGCAACCATCCACGCTTTCCCCAAACAGCCCATCGCAAGCAAAGACCTCTGGAAAGCACTCCGCGGCATGTACGGCACCGAACCCTTCATCCGCCTAGTCAAATACCAGAAAGGACCCTACCAGCTGCCTGACCCCAAAATTGTCATGGGCACAAACTTCTGCGATGTCGGCTTCGAAATCGACGAGCACGCAAACCGCCTTATAATGTTCTCAGCCATTGACAACATGGCTAAGGGTGCTGCAGGACAAGGCGTTCAATGCCTCAACCTACTGATGGGCATAGACGAAACCACAGGCCTTAAGAGCACTGGGTTCCATCCGATGTGATCTGCCATGTTGCTTGTAATTAAAATGGGTGGAAGCATCCTAAAAGAAGGCGCCTCAACCGACCTAATCGCCGACCTAAAAGAAGTCGCCAAAACAAACAAAATCGTCCTTGTCCACGGCGGAGGCGTAGAAGTCACCGAAATCGCCTCCAAACTGGGCAAAGAACAAAAATTCATCATGTCACCCGAAGGTTTCCGCAGCCGCTACACCGACAAAGAAACCATCGAAATCTACACCATGGTTATGGCAGGCAAAATCAACAAACAAATCGTTCTTGGCGCTGCAAAGCCAAGGGATTCAAGCTGTCGGCTTAAGCGGGCTTGACGCGGCAATTCTGCAAGCTGAACGCAAAACCAAACTCATCGCTGTTGACGAACGCGGACGAAAAAAAGTCATCGACGGCGGCTACACAGGCAAAATCACCCAAGTCAACACTGAACTGCTCAACCTGCTGCTTGAGAAAGGCTACGTGCCAATTGTTACGCCAATTGCGCTAAGCCAAGACTGTGAGCCGCTCAACGTGGACGGCGACCGAACCGCAGCCATAATCGCAGGCGCCCTAAAAGCAGACAAACTAATCCTGCTCACCGACGTTGAAGGCTTAATGCTCAAAGGTGAACGTGTTCCCAAAATTGCTGCAACCGAAGTCAAAGAAGTCCTTTCCAAAATCGGCGGCGGCATGAGCACCAAAGTCCACGCTGGCTTGGAAGCGCTAAACCAAGGCGTCAAAGAAGTCCTAATTACTTCAGGCACGGCAAAGCAGCCTATTACTTCAGTTCTTAATCATCAAGTTGGTACAGTGATAACCAGTGAATGACAAAGAAATAATGGACATTGAAACCCGCTACTTGGCAAACGTGTTCTCCAAAAAACCAGTAGTCATTACACGCGGCAAAGGCGCGCTTCTTTGGGATATCAACGGCAAAGAATACGTTGACTGCGCAAGCAGCTACGGCGTTGCCGCGCTGGGGCATTGTCACCCAAAAGTTGTTGCAGCAATAAAAGCGCAAGCAGAACAACTAATCACCTGCCACAGTTGCTACTACAACGACAAACGAGCCGAATTCATAGAAAAACTCGTCAAAATAACACCCAAAGGCTTAGACAAAGCGTTCCTGTCAAACAGCGGCGCAGAATCAGTTGAATGCGCCATAAAACTCGCCCGCAAATACACGGGCAAACCAGAAATCATCGCCATAATGGGTGCGTTCCACGGCAAAACCATGGGTGCCCTATCGGCAACATGGGACAAAAAATACCGTGAACCCTTCATGCCGCTTATCCCAGAAATCAAGCATGTTGCCCCAGACAATCCTGACAAAATCCGCGAAGCAATAACCGAGAAAACCGCCGCGGTCCTTATGGAGCCGATTCGCGGCGAAGGCGGCATTCGTGTTCCACCAGACGGTTACCTGCAAGCAGTGCGGGAAATCTGCAACGAAAAAAATGTTCTGCTAATCTTTGATGAGGTACAAACGAGCTTTGGACGCACAGGCAAACTGTTCGGCTGCCAAAACTGGAATGTTACACCCGACGTTATGTGCTTAGCAAAACCTTTTGCTGGCGGCTTACCCATCGGCATAACAGTAGCTAAAGAAAACATCATGTCATGCGTTCAAAGTTGGTGAGCACTCAACCACTTTCAGCGGAAGCCCACTTGGTTTGTGCTGCTGGATGCGCCGCCATCGACGCGCTCGTGGAAGAGAAACTCGCTGACAAAGCAGCAGTCAACGGCAAATACTTCAAGACGCAACTGGAAGAGTTGCAGGCTAAACACAAAATCATCAAAGAAGTCCGCGGCTTAGGTTTAATGCTTGGCATGGAACTTCGCTTTGACGTTTACAACGTAATTCTAAAAGCGCTAAGACAAAGGCGTTCTAGTGCTGGATGCAGGCAGAACCGTGGTTCGTTTGCTTGCCGCCACTTGTAATTGAGAAAGCACAAATCGACAAAGCCATCAAAGTTCTAGATGACAGTTTTGGGAGAAGAAGAAAATGAGCGAGCAAGCAGTACGGTTCCTAACTAACCTTCTTGGCATCTACAGTCCCTCGGGCAAAGAAGAGGACATAGCCAACTTTTTAGCTCTTGAAATGAAGAAGATGGGTTTTGAAGTTGGCATAGACGACATCGGCAACGTCATTGGCGTTGTCGGCGAAGGCGAACCCGTTATTCTCTTCTGTGGACACATGGACACAGTGGCTGGGCACCTGCCGCTTCGCGTAGAAGAAGGCAAAATCTACGCTCGAGGCGCAGTAGACGCGAAAGGTCCGCTTGCTGCAATGATTATGGCTGCCGCTGACGCTGCTAAAGAACCTGGGTTTAAAGGCAAAATTTTGGTTGCCAGCGTCGTAGAAGAAGAAGCCACCAGCCGAGGCGTCAAACACCTAATCACTCAAGGCATCAAAGCTGACTACGCCATCTTCGGTGAACCCAGCGGCGTTGAAAACATAACCATCGGCTACAAAGGACAAATCCAACTAAAAATCGTCTTCAAAACCGAGACGGGACATGCTTCAACACCTTGGCTCTACGATAACGCTTTGGAGAAAGCCTATGAGCTTTGGGAACAAATCAAAAATGCATCTTCCTATCCCTCGCTGGATCCCTCAGCAAGCCCATACAATGCTGTCACAGCATGTTTAGTTAAGGTTGTCGGTGGAAGAGCAACCTCAGTAGTTCCGTTTGAGGCTGAAATGAACCTTGACATTCGAGTGCCCATACAGTTCTCCACATCCAAGGTTTTTGAGCAGATACAGAAGATAATAGCCAAGTACCAAGCTGCCAACCCAAAGGTCTCCGTGAAAGCAACTGTTCTTGACACTGTTGAGCCGTTTGAAGTAAACAAGGCTTCACCGCTTGTCCATGTGTTATCTTCATCTGTTCGCAAAGTGCTAAACAAACCAGCAACGCTTCTGCACAAGACAGGAACAGGCGACATGAACATTCTCGGAAAAGCCATGAACCTGCCCATAGTCACCTATGGACCAGGCGACTCACACCTAGACCACACCTTAGATGAACACATCGAAGTAAGTGAATATCTGGATGCGATTGCAGTCTACAAGGAGACGCTTCTACGTTTATCTGAGTTGCATAACAGCAAAAATGGCGTTCAAAAAGCGGTCTAAACTAAGGTTGTTGTTCCTGCCCCAAAATTTGGGTTAAAACACGCTGCACAAAAATTGTTTTACAACCATTTATAAACTATAGGCATTTTATCCTCGCGCCAGGGACATATTCTGCCCGCCGCTACAGCCCGCGCACGGGCGAAGACGTTTCGTTACCGGATCAGCCCGGCGGCGGCCAGGTCTTGTTCACCCTGCCGGACACCAACGACTGGGTGGTCTACCTCAAGCGGAAATAGAAGCAAAAAGCACCGCAGAGGCGCAGAGCACGCCGAGAGTCTTGGACAGACCCAAAGACCAAGCGGCGCCGAGGCGCCGCTTCCGCGAATCCCGCTCCCACGGTGCGTTCCTGGAAAGCGGCGTCGAGCCGCCGCACTCCATATTTCATCCACTTGGGTGCGCTCCGGCGCATGAGAGACTGTGGTGGGCTTTTGGTAACTACGGGTTCTGGGCTCCACCGGGCGCGGGGCGGTTTCCTGCGGCATCATCCAGTACCAGGACCCAGTCGCCCGGGCCGGGGGTGCTGAATTCGCGGAAGCCCTTCTGATCGATTGTCCCTGCGTTTGTCGACTTCCCGGTCCGCGGATCGAACCAGTAACCCCGAACCTTCTGTCCCGACAGCCGGTTCAGGTCGATGGCGACCGTGTGCTTGTCGGTCATATAGACGATGAGGGTGTCCCGCGCCGCAGTCGCCGCGGCCTGCACGCCGTCGTCGTTGCCGAAGTCCCCATGGCCGCGCACGACGAAAACGTGATCGATATCGGGCTGCAACTCGTACCATGCCCGCGATTCGAACAGTGTGCGGACGTGGGTCATGTAGTGCGATCCGGGGAGGTCGAGCGCCTTCTCCCAGCCGTAACCGCAGAACCAGAGCGGCTTGTTCCCGAACAGGTGGCCGGCCGCTCCGGCCAGCACCGCCCGATACGGATAGCGCCGCACGTCGTCCGCGGTTCTCTTCCCGAAGTCCTCCTCGTAGTGTGTCTCGATAAGGAAGGTGGGCTTGTTTGGATGGCGCGCGCGGTCGTACAGAATGCGCCAGGCCACCGGGCCGTACGTGTAGGAGCTGTTGAAGTCCAGCCAGCCCTCGCCGCCGAAGCGCTCGAGCGCCGAGGTGTTGCTCGCCCAATGCGCGGTGTGCAGGTGCCCGGGAGCGGATTCGCGGATACCCTTCGCCACGGCGCGCACCTCGTCGGGAACCTCGTGCGGATTGCGGTCGCCGCCGTGCACCCAGATGATGTTGGCGAATTTCGCATAACGTTTGCCGATCCAGCGGCCGTAGGTGAGGCACTTTACGGGCCCGTTCTTCCTCATCAGGTCGATGTAGCCGTCCTTGGCGGCGCCGATGTAGGCCGGCGTGACCATCAGGAGGAAATCCAGTTCCGCCGCTTTTTTCAACACCCGGTCGACATTCGCCCAGTACGGCTCGTTCGGCTGCGTCATGTCGTCGTTGACAAACGGGTGATTGCCGTAGCGGTCCGGAGGATAGCTGGGCTTCCCGTCGGGAGCGTACGCATCGGGCTCCGACACGAGCAGGGTGTTGAATCCGCGCGCCCGCCTGTCCTCCATGTACTGCACCGATTCTTCGTAGGTGAGGTTATGGGTCAGGGACCAGGGAGTATCCCCGTTGATGAAGAACGGTTTGGCGTTGCTGTCGACGAAATAACGTCCGCTGGTATGGATCTTCAGCGGAAACGCCGGGCGTACCGCCGCGACCGCAACCGCCGACAGAAGCGCGACGATTGCGATTACAGCCAGCACGAAACGGGTCTTGCGAAGAGTCATTCGATACCTCCGCTTGCTGTTCACTCAGCTGTTCTCAAGACTTGAGACTTCTCCGGACCCTGGTAATACCGTCCGCCAATGCCTGCTGGTAGATCCAGAGGTCCGCCACATATACGAGAAACCGGTAGCCTTTGCCGGGAGCTGCCGCCAACTCCTCCAGGTCGAGAGATCCAAATCCCGCTGCCTTGCCGTGCCTGGCGCAGGCGTCCAGGACTCGATCGGCTGCACGCAGGAACACGGGATTCTGGAATTGCCCAGGTATCCCCAGAGCGCGGTGAGATCGTATTGCCCGATCCAGATAACGTCGATGCCGTCGACTGCCGCGATTCGGTCTGCGTTGTCCAGACCCTGCACGCTTTCGATGTGCGCGACCAGCAGGCTCTCGCGATTGAATGCTGCCATCTTCTCGACAATGTCGCCCCCGCCGTAGTCGTCCTGTGCAATGCCGAAGCAGACATTGCGGCGGCCATCCGGCGGGTACTTGGCCCAGGCGACAGCAGCCCGGGCCTCCTCCTCCGTTTCCACCTGCGGGATGGCCAAACCCATCGCCCCCAGGTCGAGCGCCCGGGAGATAAAGTGATCTTCGATGACGGGAATCCGCACCAGCGGCACCATCTTCTCGGGACGGGAACTGGCCATGAGGATTCGGATCGTCTCCATGGTCCAGCCTGTAACCTCGAGATCATAGACGGCGAACTCGGCTCCGGCTTCCGCGGCGATGCGCGGGATGCCGGTGGTGGCGAACTCGCACATCATGGTGCCTACGACGGTTTGCCCTTCGAGGAGCTTTCTCTTGACCCAGTTCGTTCTCATCTCTGGCTGCTCCAGTGGGCCAGACGCTCCCGGAGGCGCGGGTGGTCGAGCACGGCCCGATTGACTATCGTTTTGGGGAGACGACCGGCCGCCGCATCCAACAGGCACGTTATCGCTTCGCGCCCTGTATCGAGGAGGCACTCGTCCGTGCAACCGATCGCGTGTGGGGTCAGGATCACGTTGTCCAGCGTCAGTAGTGGATGATCCGAAGGCAGGGGCTCGGGATCGAAAACGTCCAGCCCCGCACCCTGGATGCGTTGCTCCCGGAGCGCGTCGGTGACCGCCTGCTGATCGACGATCGGGCCGCGTGCGATGTTGATGAGATAGCCCGTCGGCTTCATCCAGCGGATCTGGGCAGCGCCGATCAGCCCTCTGGTTTCAGGCGTCAGGGCGCAGGTGACCACCACGAAATCCGCCCGGCGCATGAGGCTTTCCAGGGGCAGCAATTCAACTCCGAGCGCGGCCGCAGATTCCGGCCTAGCGTAAGGGTCGAAAGCACAGCAACGCATTTCAAAGGGAGCGGAAAGGCGCACGACCTCCTGCCCGATATTGCCCAGCCCGACAATCCCCAGTGTCCTTCCGGTCAGGCCCATGCCGTGATGATCCGCATACTCGCTCCAGCGCCCGGTGCGGGCGAGCCGGTCCTTGATGAGCAGCTTGTGAGCCAGGGCGAGTACGAAAGTCATGGCGGAGGCGGCCATGGGTCGCCGGACGCCGTTCGGCGCATTCGTGACCATGATTTCGGCGTCAGTGCAGGCCTGGACGTCGATGCCATCGTACCCCGCGCCGTAGCGCGCTATCAGGACGAGCCGGTCTGCGCCTTCGAGCGATCGTGCCGTCACGCGCGGCCCTTCGACCAACAGGCCATCGCAACCGCCGACGTCTTCGGGACGCAATTCAGGCACTCTTTGAGAAAGGTAATCCCATTCGACATTGCCGGCGCCCTCGAGCAGACCCAGTCCAAAGTCCCCGAACACGGAGGACCCGTCGTCGCGCAGGAAGTCGCGGGTGATGCCGATTCGGAATTTCCCGTTCATAGGTTTACGTCCCGGGCGGTTGCCGCACTAATGGCGCCCTGGTTTGCCGGGCCGGTCTCGATCGCCAGCATGACCCCCGCGGCGAGGGCGAACACGATGCCAAGCCCTTTTATCCAGTCAATGGGCTCGCGATACACAAAGACGGCTGCCAGGACCGTTATGACCGGATAGAGCTGAACGAAGGGGCTCACTACCGTCGCCTTACCGTGCCGGAAGGCGGCGTAGAGGGTCAGGGTCCCGATTCCCATCAAAACGCCGATCACAAGGCTGATCACCCCGGGCAGAGCCGGTATGCTCCACGACAGCGATTTCTCCGTGAGTATCAGGTATAGAGCCACAAGTATGAAAGAAACAGTGTAGACCACCGTCGAAAGCTCGTCGGAGATGTGGTAGGTCGCGGCTTTCTGTGTGGTCAGCGCAACCCCGTATGAGAGCAGGCATAGCAACGTGAACAGCATCCATGGGGCGATCAACTTCGTCTCTCTTAGAGAGGTCCCCGGTTCCGAGACCATGTTGAGCAGGACGATGGCCGCCAGAGCGAGCACGATGCCTGTCCCCTGGAATTTGTTGATCCGCTCGTTGAACAGAAAGGGAGCCACCATGACGGGCAGCAGCGGTATGGCGGTCAGCGGGAAGACCAGGCTTGGAGGCCCATTCTCGGCCAGAGAGCGGTACAACATCAGATTGCCCACGGCGGACGCGACCCCGCAGCAGGTCGCAAAGAGAATGCCCCTTCCATAATTCGTCGCCTTTCTCAGCTTCTTGGAGAACAGCAGAAGTATTGCGAAAGGCACAAGCCCGACACTCGAGAGGATCTGGACCATATAGGGGGAGAGATCCCTGGTCGCGATCGGGGCGATAAGGCTCCAGATCCCGAACATCAGCATCGCGGTCGTGCAATACATCAACCACTTCGGCATAGGTCGCTCCTGAATACGTTACGAACAGATCAAACTCCGGCGGTCGTCTTCTCCATACTGAGCACCACGCCGGCCAGGATGGCGGCGACGATCCCGGTACCCCTCAGCAAATCGATGGATTCCTGGAACAGCGGCACCGCCGCGAGTACCGTGATGACCGGGTACAGCTGCGAGTACGGAGTGACTATGCTCGCCTTGCCGTTCCGATACGCGGCAAACATCGTCAGGACTCCTCCTCCCATCAGCGCGCCGATAAACAGACTCAGCCAGGCGGCCCGCACCGGAATGTCCCATTTCAGGCTCGTGTCGGTGCAGGACAGAACGACCGCGAGTACGATGAACGAACCCGTGAACGCCACCGTCGAGAGCTCTTCGGAAATGAAGTAGGTGGCGCCCTTCTGGGTGAGAAAGGTCAGTCCGAACAGGACGAGCGATGCGAGGGTGTACATCATCCAGGTGGACCGGAACGCAAGACCGGCCTGTTGCGGCGACGACGGTGTCGCGTTCAGCAGGACTATGGCGACCAAGGCCACGGCTATGCCGAGAGCCTGTATGCCGCGGATCCTCTCGTTGAACAGGAAGGGAGCTGCAAGAACCGGCACCAAGGGGGCCAGGCTTATGATCGGGAATACCAGCGAAGCCGGGCCGTCGTGCCCCAGCGCGTCGTACAGGAGCATGTTGCCGACGCCACCCATGAGTCCGGTAGCCGAGGCCAGAAACAGCCCTTTCCAGAGGTGGGTATACTTCCTCACGTTACGGCAAAACAGGAGCGCGACGGCGACGGGCACGAGCCCCGCAGTCGACAAGATCTGGATCATGGCGCCGGAAATATCGCGGCTGACGAGCGTCGACAGCAGGCTCCAGACAGCCCAGATCAGCATCGAAATCGTCGCATACACAAACCACTTCGGCATAGGTCGCGTCCTAGCGCTCCGTCCCCGGAGGGTCAGTTTCCAGGATCAGCACCCAATCGCCGTCCCCGCCTTTGTTCTTCCCGGGCGGCGCGAAGTCGCGGTTGCCCTGATTCGGCAGGCGGCCCTCTGCGATACGGACGACATCTCCACTGGTCGGGTCAAACCACTGCCCCACAGCGGGAGCGGCGAGACGGCTCATCTGGACGGTAATCGAGCGCGCGCTGGGCATATAGGCCATCACCAGTTTGCCGTCGCTCGAGCGCGCCGCAGCCGCGTAATCCTCGCCGCCGGGGGTGCTGCCGGCGTTGAAAAATCCCCGCCCCGCGATGACGACGTTGTGACCCCAGTCCGGTTCCAGAAGGTGCCACGGCCGGCCAAGAAATGCGCGATTCAGCACTCCCATGGCCTGCGCGCCAGGATCGTTGAGACGCTCCAGCCAGCCTTTCGGGTGGGAATAAGTCGCAAGGTGGCCATAGATGTGGCCGCAGGCCCCGCCCAGGTAGCTCCACCACGCCTGACGCCGGATGAACTGCGCCGGCGCATCCCGCTCCATCTCGTAGGCGCTTTCGCCCATGACAAAAGGCATTGCGGGCTGCGCGGACCACGCCCGGTAATTGGCGAAGTAGACGTGGTGGCGCTCGCGCCCCGGCATCGCTGGGTAGTAGGTGTACGTCATGTCGAGCGAGAGCCATTTCGCGTCGGGAAGCCGGCCCCGGGCGGAGTAGTCGGACGCGGTGTGGTACGTATGGATATGGTTGGGATCGGTTTCGGCGATCCCCTCGCAGATCAGAATGCTGCGCCGGGTTTCGTTGTGATCGCCGCCTCCGACCCAGACGATGTGGGGAACATCTTTGTAGCGGCGGCCGATCCAGCGCCCGAATTCACGGCACTTTTCGTCGGTGTTGGGTGGAGCCTCGAGGATCTCGGTCCAGCCGTCGCGGCAGCATCCCAGGTAATGCGTCGAGACGAAAAGAACGAAACCGCGCCGGGTGCATTCCGCGAGCATCTGATCGATGCGCTTCCAGTACACATCGTTGGGCTTCGATACGTCCCGGTCAATGAAGGCGTGCTGCCCCTCGAAATCGGGTTGGTC
The DNA here is from genome assembly GCA_963773605.1 of uncultured Acidobacteriota bacterium. Taxonomy (GTDB): domain Bacteria; phylum Acidobacteriota; class UBA6911; order UBA6911; family UBA6911; genus CAVZBT01. Next base: position 687,187 of record CAVZBT010000002.1, on the reverse strand, counting down.
CCCTGCGAGCAGGCGCCTCGCGTTCGTATCGCCATAGGCGTCGGGGATGAACTGGCAAAGGATCGTGTTGATCCCTTTGGCCTGGCGATCGTCGAGGTAGGCGTGCAGTTCGTCCATGGAAATCGCAAACAGGACCCGCCAGCCGGCTTCACCATTGACGAAAAAAGGCACGCCTCGCTGGTCCACCAAGTACCTACGGTTCTCGCTGACCTTCAGCGGGTATGTTGCCGGAGCTGCCGACATCGAAAACTGCAGAACCAACAGCGTGACCGCCATCAACAGGAGTTTCGTTTTGCTATTCATTCCGCACTCCGAAGGAAAAGCCTTTGAGAACGAAATACACGAGACCCAGGAAACACCAGCCGAAACCGAGCTTCAAGGCGGCAGGCGACAGGCTGAACCAGATGTACGTGCAGACCACGAGGCCGGCCGCGGGCGCGAGCAGGGAGGTCGCTCTCCCCGACCGCATGCGGTATCGCCGCCAGGAGCTCAAGAGAGCCGAAAGGTTCACAAAAATGAAACCCAGGCACGCCCCGAAGTTAACGAACTGGGCCGCCTCGTCCAGGTTCATCACCAGAGGCCCGAGCGCCGAAAGAGCGCCCAATAGAAGGACGGAGTACAACGGTGTGTTTAGCGTCGGATGGATATAGCTGAATATCCGGCGTGGGAGCCGTCCCTCGCGCGCCATCCCGAACAGGAGCCTGGAGGCGCTGGCCTGGCTCGTGACGGCGCTTGTGAAGGCCTGGCCGACCACCAGCGCCGCTATAGCGGCGAAAAGTGCCGGGCCGCCCACGACCCGTCCGATTTCGCTGAACGCGGTTTCGGTCGCGGGGATCTGGCGCCAGTCCGGGCCGGCGAGCGCCCCGAGGTAAGTGAGCAGCGTGAATGTGCCGCCGCAGATCAGGCAGGTGGCGATGGTCGCGAGCGGGACGTCGCGCGGCGCGTTCCTGGCGTCCTCCGCCAGCGTGGAGATGCCGTCGAATCCCAGGTACGAGAGCACGGCGATTGCGAAGGCCGAGCGCGTCGCTCCCAGTTCGAAGTCCACCGGATTGAAGAACGGCTTCACCGACACCAGCGTGCCCGCGCCGGTGCCCGACAGCAGGGAGGTGACCGCAGCCACGACGAACCAGACGACCGACAGAGCGAGCACGACCGTCCAGATGACCGTGAAACGCGCCGTGACCTCGATTCCGCGCAGGTTGATCGCGGTGATGAGAGCGGCCCACCCGAGGACCCACGCCCAGTGGGGCACCCACGGAACGAGCCGTCCCACGGTGGCGCTTATTATCACGACCGAGATGATCGGCATCAGGACATAGTCGAGCACCATGGCCCAGCCCGCAAAATAGCCGGCGACCGGGTGCACTTCAGCTGAGGCGTAGGCGTATGCTGAACCGGCATTCGGATGCGCTCGGACCATCCTGCCGTAACTGATCGCCGTGAACACCATCGCGACGGCGGCGAGCACGTAGACCAACGCGAAATGGCCGCGCGAATTCGCCGACCCGATCCCGAACATGGCGTAGGGGGCCGTCGGCCCCACGAACGCGACTCCGAAGAACGTCAGCGCCCCGAGACCGAGGACTGGACGGAAGGCCAGGTTGCCGGTCTGCGTCGAAGCTGTGTTCTTCCCGCTATCCGCCACAGTTCACACCCTCACGGTCGATCCTGCTGCCGACGATGCGTAGCAGAGTTCCAGCAGCCTGAGGGTCTCTATGTTGTCCTGCGCGGTGGTCTCCGCGTCTCCTTCGCCCCGCAAGGCTGCCAGCAGGTCCCGATGGCAGTCTACGATGCTCGACGTGCTCACTTCGTACGCCGGATCCCCCCACGAGTAGCGCACGGGCGGGTGGCGGCGCGCATGGGTCCCGTCGCCCGTGGTGACCCGGATCCAGTAGTCGGGCGCGAGTTCGACCGACCCGCGCTGCCCTTCGACAAAAATGGACGTCTGAATGTAGTGATCGTGTTCGACCGGGATCCGTGCCAGCGCGACCTCGATCACCACGGTCATGCCGCTGCGCATCCGCATCATGATGGTCGCCATGTCCTCGCCCTTTATGTCGGGCTGGACCTTCGTTGCATGGCAGTAGAGCGTTTCCACCTCGCCGAAGAGGAACCGCGCCGTATCCAGGAGATGGACGCCGGTGTCGGCCAGAAGGAGACGTTCCAACTCTTTGAGAAAGGGCTGATTCACGTAGTCGTCCACGCCCGAGATCAGGCTCAGTGTGGCCCGCGCAGGGCGGCCGATATCACCCGAATCCAGAACGGTCTTGAGCGCCCTGATAGGCGTCTGCCAACGCCAGTTCTCATGGATGAGCAGCGGAACGCCTGCGGCCCGGCACGCCTCCATCATCTCCTCGCACTCGGCGAGGGTCGGCGCCATCGGTTTCTGGCAGATGACGGGCAGCCTGCGCGCCGCCGCGAGCTTGACGAAGCGGCCGTGCGACGCGTTGTCGGTGACGATGTCGATGAAGTCGACCTGTTCGCGGTCGAGCATCGCTTCCGCGTCGTCGTACACTGCCGGGACCTCGAACCGCGCCGCCAGCGCCTCTGCCTTAGATTTCGTCCTGTTGTAAATCGCCACGCAACGGGCTCCCGGTATCTCCTTCCACGCTCCTATCTGGAACTGCGCCCAGAAGCCAGCCCCGAGGATCGCAAACTTCAGTTCTGACATGCGCTCTTCTCCAATGGGTAGCGACCGTGAAGCCGCGCCGCCTCCGCCATCGCCACAATGTTCTCGGGCGGAACGTCCGGCTGTATGTTGTGCACCGAGGCTACGACGAAACCTCCTCCGGGGCCGAGGTCGATTATCCGGCGTCGGACTTCCGCTTCCACGTCGGCGACCGACCCCGAGGGGAGCACTCTCTGGGTGTCGATACCGCCCCAGAACGTCACTCGGCCCCCAAAGCGCGCCTTGAGTGCGGCCGTATCACCCATCGCCGAAACCTGAACGGGGTTGAGCGCGTCGACGCCGATCTCGATCAGATCGTCGAGCAGGCCGGTGATGTTGCCGCAGCTGTGATAGAAGATCTTCGCCTCCGTCTTCGATTTGACGAAGTCGAAATAACTCTTGTACACCGGCTTCAGCAGTCGTCGAAACGTGGCAGGAGACATCAGGAGGCCCCGCTGCGCGGCGAGATCGTCGGCCGTGCGGAACACCTGGATGTAGCGGCCGGCCGCTTCCAGGAACCGTCCCGTGCCGGCGATGTTGATCTCGAGCAGTTTCGACATAAGCGCCCTAATGAATTCCGGATTTTCCGCGACATCGATGAGGATCCGCTCGAAACCCCGCATGATGAAGGCGAGTTCCCAGAAACTCTTGAATCCGCCGTCGGCCATGATCGCATAGGGTGTGTTCTCGTAAAGCGCGCGCGCCTCCCCGGCCACTCCCGCGGTGAAGCCGGGATCCAGCGGGTCAGGCCAGGGATAGCGGTCGATGTCTGCGATCGTCGCGTCCGCGAGCGGGTGGCCCACTGCCTCCCAGTAGTACGCGTCGTCGGAATAAAACACCTGCTTCCAGGTGACGCCCCAGGGGTCTATGGTCGTCCCCTGCGGAGAGGGCGGGGGCATCCAGGACGAGGGTCCTTTCGAAGTCAGGGCGCGCGTATCGCTGCCGAGGCGCACGGCGACGGCCTCGTCGACGCGCACGAGCCGGAACGTGTCGTCCATCATCTGCGTCGGGGCGGTAATGCCGAGGTGCTGCTTCAGCCGCTCATAGCCTTCGGCGACGAGCGTCGTGCTGTAGCCCCCGCCGATGTCGATGGGCACGCGGTCCGGTTCCCGGTGGTCGAGGGCACGCATCACTCTCTCTCGCGGCGTCATTTCATGCATGGCGAACCCCGGTTTCTGCTCTGCGCTTCCTGCGTGCTCTGTGTTTCTGCGGTGAGCTTTTGTGTTTCTCACAGCTTAGTGACGACTATGAGCTGCTTACGCGGGCATCCAACCGAAGCCACCTGCGACTAGGGCAGCGACCAGTGCGAGTCGTTTCATGACCGTTCCTCCCCGCTGACTGCGAAGAACTGTGGACTCCAGGTCCCATGCGGCGGTCGGGACCTACCGTTTCGGGGCTTCCAGGATCAGGACCCAATCGTTGGAACCGGTGCCATTGTCGCCCGGGGTGGCGAATTCTCGAGATCCTGCATTCGGCAAAGGCGAATTCGTGATTGTAGTGAAGCTGCCGCTGGCGGGATTGAACCATTGTGCCGTGACTTGCCCACGCAACCGGCTCATGTCGATGCGGAGCGTGCGTGCGCCTGCGCTGGCAGGGGGCACGTATGCCATGACGAGACTGCCGTCGGCGGAACGCGCCACTGTCACATAGTCTGTCTGTCCGAAAACGCCGTATCCTGCCGTGACCGTTTCGTGATTTTGATCCGGAACCAGCTTGTGCCATGCGCGCGACACGAACATCGACCTCAGGCGGCTCATGTCCTCATTCCCGGGAGAGCCGATGCCAGTGGGGCCGTCCCAGCCGGGGCGGAAGGGCCAGACAGGGTGGTTTCCGAAGAAATGACCGGCACAACCGCTGAGAACGGCCCAGTATGCCTGACGCCGCAGCCGGCCGCGATCAGACGTGTAGGTTCCGCCGTACGTCGAGCCGGTCAAGTCCTCGTATCTGGCCTCGATCAGGTAGTTGGGTTTTGCGTCGCGGCGATTGTATTCCCTGAGAGACATCGTGTACGGCTCGTCCGGCGTCCCTTTCCGGCCGAGATCGTCTCCCGTATAGACGCCGTTGAGTTGCAGGTACGGGGCGAACTTCGCGTGATCCAGAGAGGTCGTCGATCGGACCCCGTGGTAGCTGTGGAGCTTGTCCGGATCCTGCTCTTTGATGCCGAGCAGGATCTCGAGCGCGTAGGACAAGCCGTCCGAGTTCTCAGGGGGACTGTAGTCTCCCCCATGCACCCAGATGATGTTCGTGAAATGCCGATAGCGCCTACCCAGGAAACGCCCGTATTCGCGGCTTGTTTGCGCGCCGTTCGTGTTGAGTTCTTTCCAGAATCCCTCGTCGCCGCCTCCCACTCCGAAGTAGCAGGGGAAGAGAAAGACGAGTATGCCTTTCTCTTCGGCTTTCCGGAGCACCCAGTCCGCATGCTTGAAGTAGCGTTCGCTGGGCGTGGAAAAGTCGCCTGGGGTGAGAAACGGCCCCACGCCTTCCAGGTTATTGGGGGGATGGTCGGTAAATTTGTGCTCGAGAAGATTCACTATCAGAGCGTTGTAACCAGACCTCGCCCTCTCGGCCAGGTACCGCTCCGCATCCGCCTGGTTGAGTTGCACCAGCAGGGACCAGGCCGTATCTCCGTGGATGAAAACGGGGGAGCCGTTCCTGTCGACGAGATGCCGGTGATCGGCACTCAGCTTCACCGGCAGCCTCGGGGCGACCGGGGGATGGGACAGTGCGAGCCCGGCGTATAGCGCTATGAAGAGTGCAACAGGGTTCATGCGGGTGATCCGTGGCAAAAAAAGCCCGGCCGGGTTCTATAACAACACCCGGCCGGGCGGTGGGACTAGAAGATGGCCTTGAAGACCATCTGCACCGTGCGCATCGGGTAGAAACCGCTCGCCCGCGCAAACGAGGCGGACGTCAGCGATGAGGATGCTCCGGAAATATTGACGTGGTTCAGGATGTTTGATGACTGCAGCTGGTACTGCAGCGCAAGCCGCTCGCCAATGCGGAATTTCTTCCCGAAAGACAGGTCGAAGCGGGTGTAACCCGGTCTATGGAAGTAGTTCCGGGGAAGTGTGCCGACGCGGATGTCTCCCGTCGCGGGAAGCGGGAAGATGCTCGCGCTCATGGCGCCGTTCATCCAATCAGACTTGCTGAAGCCCGTGGGCACATTTGAGGTCGGCAGATCGGGGCGGTCACTGCGCTGGCCGTCGGCATTGAAGTCGCCGCCGGCACTATATCTCGAACCCGTGGTGGGATTGAAGTATGGCCCGGACTCCATGTTGGCGATCCCGGAGAGCTGCCATCCCCCAAGGAATGTGCCCACCACATCATGGCGTTCGCGGAACATGGGGAGATCCCACACCGCGTTCATCTTGATGCCGTGAGTAGAGGACTCGTCGCGTGCCCAATCCAGTTCAGGACGGAACACTTCGGTGACGCCGCCATAGTTGGTGCGGCCATTGTGGTAGCTGTAGGAACCAGCCATTTGCCATCCGTGGGCCAGTCGTTTGCTCAGCTCAAAGACCATGCCGTGGTAGATTCGCCGGCCGGCATTGTAATTAAGGTTGATCGATCCGTAGTGCGGGCTGATTCGATCGATGTTGCCGTCGAGGAGATCCCCGGATACCCGGTTGGTGTTATACGAAAGAAGATCGTTCGTGGACCGCCGGTAGTGATAGGCAACGGTGGCGGCCAGGTTCGTCAGGACCTGCCGCTGATAGGCGACGTTTACGTCGTATACGGTCGGGGCAGCCAAGTCCCTCGCGTAGCCGGTGATCGTCGGCTGCGTGCCCTCGAATACTCCCCAGTTGGAGTCGATCCCGGGTCCAGCAAGGTTGGGATTGACAGGGAAGTTCCGTGTCCCTTCCGGTGCGATGCCGTAGACGATGGGGATCCCGTAGTCGGGTCCGGCGTTGAGCGTCGACGAGATGGGCGGGTTCCCGTAGAAGTTGCGGTAGAGGTTAAGGGAGTTGAATTCGTCATGCAGCAGGAACAGCCCGGCGCGGATCACATTCTTACCCGTGCCTTTGGGATCCCACGCCACGCTGATCCGCGGGCTGAAGTTGTTCAGGTCTTTGTCGAAACTGGTGGTAACGGGCTTGTTCGCCACCGTTGCGACCCCGTCCGGAGTGACCTGGCTATTGGTAAAGAGCGGGCCGTAGGTTTGTCTCGGCTGCTGCATGCCGTCGAGTTTGTGGGGAGCGTAATAATCCCACCGGAGGCCGAGGTTCAGCGTCAGGCCGTGGCGTACCTGCCAGGAGTTCGTGTGCGAAAAACGAAAGCTGCATGTTCCTGGCTTCCACGAACGGGTTCCTGAGCTCACCAGTTGCCGCATCGACACTCCTGGTCTCCGAATACGGGTTGTCATTGGCGAAGTCGATGGCACTCCGCAAACGTGTAGGCCGGAGTGTCGCCGTACAGGTAAGCCGGGTCGGTCAGATAGACGCGACGCCAGCTGCCGCCGAATTTCCAGGTCTGCGCCCCGCGGTTCCACGAGAAGGTGTCGTTGATCGAGTATACTTTCGCATCCTGGACCTCATAGGAGTAGCTGCACGCACCGGAGAACGTAGACGGAAAGCTGATGCCGTCTTCGGTCTGGATACAGGGGACGTTGTACCGGTCCTTTTTGAACCGCCAGTCCCAGTTCGGGCCGTGCATTCTCGAGAACCGGAGTTCGTTCAGGGCGCTGGTTGTGAACGTGCGGACGTAGGCGAGGCTGACCAGGTCAGCCCCGGTCTTTTGCGCGTAATCCATGGTCGGGGCGGACGTCCAGCTGGCTCTGATTGTTCCGGGTCCTCCAGAACGAGCCGTAAATCCTGTCTTTTGCGCTTTTGCTCTGGTAGTCCGCGCGGCCGTTGTACTGGTTCCCCTGACGGTCGCTCGGGCGATCCATCGTGATCGTACCGATGTCCATGATTCCGTCATTGTTGAGATCGACCAGGTTGCGATCCGCATACTTGAAGGGGGGGTCGCTCGCCATCACTTTGGCGGCAATCGAGTTCGGACTCTTCGAAGTCACCCAGTCCTTGAACGCCTGCGTCTCCACGATGACATCCGAACCGCCGGGAGCCGATCTCTGTTCGCGCAAGCCTTCATAGGCTCCAAAGAAGAACAGGCGATCCTTGATGACGGGGCCGCCAACCGTGCCGCCAAAGAAACGCTGGTACCAGGGGCCGACGTCTTCGGCCTTCGCGTTAAATGGCAGAGCGTTGAAGCTGTCGTCCAGGAAGGTGAAATGTCCGGTGCCGTGAATGTTGTTGGTGCCGCTCTTGGTCACCATCTGCACCTGGACACCGCTGAGAATCCCTTCCTCCGCAGAGGTGGGGTTGGTGGAGACACGCATTTCTTCAACGGCATCAGGATTGGGGGTAAAGGCCAGGTTCCAGGAGGTGGCGTCGCCGTAGTGCATGGCTACGCCGTCCACGAAAAACGCCGCCTTATTCTCGTTTCCGCCACTGGAAAGTGCGGGCGAAGCAAGGGACTGAAGACTGTCGCAGCATTGGCCCATCCGTCCCTCTTCGGCCTTTGACTGCACTCCAGGCGTCATGGCCGTGAGCCACATGAGACCGCGCCCCATCGCGGGCAGCGATTCGATCTGCTTCGTGCTCACGACCTCGGAGATTCTGGACTCCGTCGTTTCGATCTGGGGCGCCTCCGCCGAAACCTCGACCGTTCGTTCTGCTGCGCCCACCTCCAGTGTGGCGTCGATCTGCTGTGTTGCCTGTGCATTCAGTTCAATGCCTTTCCGCACCATCGTCTTGAAACCAGGCTGTTCGACCCGGATCTCGTAAACGCCGGCAAGCAGGTCAGGCACGCGATAGTAACCGTCCGCGGCAGACTGGACTGTCCGTCCGAGCCCGGTGGCGACATTCGCGACTTTGACCGAAGCGCCGGGGATGACCGCGCCCGACGCGTCCGTGATACGGCCCTGGATCACGCCGGTGACCTGTGCGAATCCCGTCGTGCAGGCCACAAGCATCAATAACAGAACCGCCACAGAGATAGGGGACCACCTAACACTCTTCATAGTTCTCCTTTTCTACCTTCCGGTTCGCTCGCTGCAAGGCCTCCCGTGACCCGGTTCGAATCCTGGCAAAGTACCGCGATGCGAACCGCCTGGTCCGCACTGGACGTAAAGCAGTTTCCGCCGCGTGTCATGGGCTGGCGTGGCTGCGTATGCTGGGATCGAGATCTGGACCGGGCCCTTCGCGCCAGTCCTGATTCTGGTTCTTTCCCGGCAGGCGGGGGACTTTCCGATAGCAAAGGGGGTTGAACGCACACCGGGGGCAAGAGGTTTGTCCCCTTCCGCCGTGCATCGGATCGTCATAGATGGGCCAGCCCGGCTTGTAAGATGTCTAATGTATGATCTATGCGAGATGCAGCCACAAGTCAACTGAATTTTCTAGAGAGCAGACAAAAATCGGCTACGGAGGACACCGAAAAATGTCGGACTCGTTTCCGCGGTCGTCCGACATTCCTCGGCGTTTTCCCGTGGCTGTTTTTTGATTTTGAGCACCGACTGGATGTCATAGCGAGAATTTTTCTGTGGCAAAGAATTTCATCATATGTAAGATGTCATATTAGAGACCATACCTCACAGCAAAGGGATGTTGATGAGCAGCGGAGCGATTGACTCACTGGACAGCGGTTCATTCTGGAAACCGTTTCGAAGAGATTCGAGACGACGTTACGACTGCCTGCCTCATCACTCCGAATACCCCGAACTGCTGCGCAGCTCGGAGATTCTCGCCTACCTGATCCGGAGCTACACGACCTGGGAGATGACCTGCGCGGCGCTTGGACACCCGGGAGGAAGCTTTTCTGAAGCCGAGTGCCTGGCGGTCCTTTTTAATTACGTGCTCCGCTTTGACGCGAAAGATCCGCAGTGGCCGATGCGGGATGTGTTCTACCTCTCGAAATGCCACGCTGCCCCGGCGCTCTACACGTCTTTGGGATTGTTTGGGTACTTTCCGATCTCGAAGCTGAAGCTCTACGGCGCCTGGGGCTCGGGACTTGAATCGCATCCGGACAGCCTGGTGACGCCCGGAATCGAAGTCAGCGGAGGGTCTCTTGGCCAGATCCCGGGTGTGGCGGTGGGGCGGGCGCTCGCTATCCGCCAGAACGGACCGGATCACGGAGACCGGATGGTCTACGCGGCCCTCGGTGACGGCGAGTGCAACGAAGGTTCGGTGTGGGAAGCATTCATGGCCGCGGGCCACTACAGGCTGGACAATCTCGCATTCATCATCGATTACAACAAGGTCGAGGCGAAGGGTTTTCTCAGTCAGGACATGGGCCTGGAGCCTCTCGCGGATAAGCTGCGCGCCTTCAACCTCGACGTGTACGAAACGCAGAACGGCCACGACGTCGCCGAACTCGTTCAGGCATTCGACCGAATGAACACACAGCGGCGCGGCAAGCCGCAGGCACTCATCCTGAACACGATCAAGGGCAAGAAGGTGCGCGAATGCCAGTACAACCCGAACTGGCACACCTCGGCGCCGCGAGATGCGGCCACCGCCGGAATGTGGCTGGAGGAACTCTGGGACCAGGATGGCCGCAGGCTCGGTATTCCCGAGGAATTTCACCGCGCCCTGACCCGCGCCATCGAGATTGTCCCCCCGGTGCACGACAATCCCGACCAGATCCTGGACAGGCAGGCCTAGGAGACTGAGATGGCCCAGTTCTATCTGCCTGACAGAAACCGGACGAAGGAAATGCGATACCAGATGGGCTTTGCGCTGGCCGATCTGGCTTACGAATACCCGAAGATCGTCGCCCTGGACGCGGATCTCCGCAGCTCCACCGGACTGCACATCTTCGAACATTTTCACCCGGCGCGCCTGATCAAGGTCGGTATCGCCGAGCAGAATCTCATTTCCGTTGCGGCCGGCTACTCGCAGGAAGGGTACATTCCCTTCCCGTGCACGTTCGACGCTTTCAGCCGACGCTTCATGGATCAGCTGTACATCACCGTGGCGTATAGCAACTTCAACGTGAAGGTCCTTGGTGCCTACGCCGGCCTGTTCACCGGAAAGTCAGGTGCCACTCACCAGAGCGATAAGGAACTCGGTTTTCTACTGCGTGTCCCGAATCTCGTTGTGATCGAGCCGGGCTGCACGCTCGAGCTGGCGCAAGCTCTACGGGTTGGAGTGGAGACGCCGGGGCCGTTCTACTTCCGTATCGTCCGGTGCGAAGTGGAACCGAATGAGGTGTTCGAGGGTTACCGATTCCAGGTCGGCAAGGGTGTAACCGTGCTCGACCAGGGGAACGATGTGGGACTGGTCACGACGGGTTACATGATCAAGACCGCGCGCCTCGCCGCCGGAAAACTGGCTCAGGCGGGGTTCGGCGTGTGCATCGATCATCACCCTAGTCTGAAACCGTTTGACCGCGACCTCCTCTATGACATGGCGAAGAGGGTCTCGGCGATCGTGACGCTCGAAAATCATTGCGTGAGTGGCGGGCTCTATTCGCTGGTTGCCGAGGCGCTGGCACAGCGAGGCATCGGAGTGCCCGTGGGAGCGATCGGCACTGACCCGAACGATTTCATTCACACGGGGCACGTGAATGACCTGCTTCATCGTTACCGGATGACATCGGACGACGTGGTTACGGTTGCGCGCGAGACCCTGGGCGGACGGCATGCGTCCGCGGCAGGGGCTGTCTGAGCTGAACTGGAGGGGGGCAGAAGAATGACGCTGGAGCAGCCGGTTCTGATTGAAATGTATCGGCGCATGCGCCGCATCCGCGAATTTGAACTGGCGGCGATCGACCTGTTCAAGCGGGGGCAGGTCAAGGGCGCCATTCACGCCTGCATCGGACAGGAAGCGGCCGAGGTGGGCGTGTGCATGGCGCTGCGCCGCGACGACCTGATCGCCGGCACTCACCGCAGCCACGGGCACAACCTCGCGAAGGGGGCCGATCCGGCCAGGATGATGGCGGAGATACTCGGCAAGGCGACGGGATACTGCAAAGGGCGCGGCGGTTCGATGCACATCGCGGCATTCGAGACCGGGAGTCTTGGCGCCCTGGCAGTGGTCGGATCCGGAATTCCGCTCGCCGTCGGTGCCGCACTGGCGTTCAAAATGCGCGGTGAGGACCGCGTTGCTGTTCCTTTCACCGGAGACGCCGGGTGCAACACGGGAAACTGGCACGAAGGCCTGAACCTCGCCGCCGTCTGGGGTCTTCCGGTGGTGTTCGTCCTCGAGAACAACCATTACGGTGTTTCCACAAACATAAAGGATGCGTCCCGAGTGTGTGACCTCTCGTTGCGGGCCCAGTCCTACGGCATCCCCGGGGTTCGCGTCGATGGGTTCGACGGACCTGCGGTGTATCAGGCGGCTGCGGAGGCGGTGACGCGGGCCCGTCGCGGCCAGGGGCCCACCCTTCTGGTGACGGAATGCTATCGCTTCGAGGGGCATTACGCGGGAGAACCGGAAGTTTACCGGAGCCGCGAGGAAGTTGCCGAATGGCGCCGAAAAGACCCGCTCCCGCGGTTTCACACGTACCTGGTCGACAATGCGTCGGTTCCGGCGGATATCCTCGACCGGATCGACGAGGAGGTCAGGACAGAGATCGCCGGCGCGGTCGAATTCGCGAAGGCGAGCCCCGAGCCCGATCCGGGCACAGCCATGGATTACATCTACGCGTGAAGGAGCGCATGGATGGCCGATAGAGACTCTGTTTCTTTAGGTGCAGTAAAGTCGGCACTGCCACCCGACCTCGTCGTGCAGGTTGAGCCGGGCACCCCTGCAAAGGAGTTGTCCTACCAGGAAGCTATCCGCGAAGCGCTGCGAGAAGAGATGGTGCGCGATCCGGGGGTGTTCCTTTTAGGGGAAGATATCGGAAAGCACGGCGGCGCGTTCGGTGTCACACGGACGCTGTTCGACCAGTTCGGCGCCGACAGAGTACGCAACACTCCCATTTCCGAAAACACCATTGTCGGAGCGGCAACGGGCGCGGCGCTGGCGGGACTCCGACCTGTGGCCGAAATCATGTTCGTTGATTTTTCAGGCCTGGCGATGGATCAGATCTGCACGCAGGCGGCCAAACTGCGCTTCATGACGGGCGGGCAGTGCAGGGTTCCCTGGGTGTTGCGCATGCCGCAGGGGGGCGGGGCTGGAAAATCCACGGCAGCACAGCACTCCCAGAGCCTGGAAGTCTGGTTTGCGCACATCCCTGGTTTGAAGGTGGTGCTCCCCTCCACACCGTACGACGCCAAGGGACTCATGAAGGCCGCCATCCGGGATGACAACCCGGTGATCTTTCTGGAACAGAAATTCCTGTACGCGTTCCGCGGCCTTGTGCCGGATGGCGACTACGTCCTGCCGCTGGGCCGCTGCGACGTAAAACGGACCGGTACGGACGTTTCCGTCGTGGCCTCGGGCTACATGGTTTGGCACGCGATGATGGCCGCCCGCATTCTGGGAAAGGAGGGGGTGAGCGTCGAAGTCCTCGATGTTCGGACGATCAGCCCTCTCGACGAGGAGACCATCGGGAATTCGGCGTCCAAAACCGGCCGCGTTGTGGTTGTAGCGGAAGCGTGCCGTCAGTACGGTCCCGCAAACGAATGGGCCATGGTGGCTATCGAGAAAGCTTTTGATTATCTCAAGGCGCCGGTCATACGCGTGACCGGCCGTCATACGCCGGTCCCGTTTGCCAACAGCATTGAGACCGGCTGCTGGCCTGACACCGAAGACGTCGTAAACGCCATTCGGCAGCTTGTGTCGTACTGATACCGCGCGACGGAGCACCTTCATGGTAGCCAAAATCAAGATCGCTTCAATGGTGGGTGCGCCCGATCTGGAGTCGCCGACTCTGGCGCCTTTCAGCAGCGACCTGCCGGCTGCCTTCGCACGGCTTGCGGCGCTGGGGTACGACGGCGTGGAACTGATGACCAAGGACCCGTCGCAACTGGACGGTTCGTGGATCCAGCGCTGCCTGACCGAGAACAGGCTTCGTCTCTGCGGCTTGTGCAGCGGTCACATTTATGGCGAAGACCAAATGGGCCTGGTGCGCCCGGATCTGACCGTCGATCCCGACGCGATGAGGCGCCTGGAGGAGTTCGTCGACTTCGCCTCGAGGTGGTTCGGCGCCGGAACTCTCGTGAACATCGGCCGTTCCCGGGGTGTGGGCGATCCGGACAGAATGGACAGGACGCTGGACACGGCCGCCGGGGCGATGCGCGAGCTGGCGGAATACGCGAGACCGCGAGGCGTAGGGTTGGTGCTCGAGCCCATCCGGCGGAACGAAGTCAACTTCGTCCACTCGACGCAGGACGGCCTCGATCTGGCGCGCCGCGTCAATCACCCGAATTTCGGGCTTATGGTGGACACGTATCACATGTACTGGGAGGATAAGGACCTCTATGCGAGCCTGTGCCAGGGCATTCCTCTTATCTGGCACATCCACCTCTCGGACAACAACCGTTGTTGGCCGGGTAGCGGCGATATCGATTACGAGCGCGTGTTCAGGATTCTGCGGGAAACCCACTATTGCGGGTTCGTTTCGATGGAGATCCGGATCTGGCCGGACGGAGATGTTGCGGCGCGCTCCGGTATCGAACATATTCGGCAGTTCATCCCCAAGGACTGAGATCGTATGGCAACGGAAGTGTTCATCCCCAAGATGACCGACCACATGGAAGGTGCGATCCTCAACCGCTGGCTGGTCCACGATGGCGAGCATGTCCAACAGGGACAGCCGATCCTGGAGGTGGAGACCGACAAGGCTTCTGCGGAAGTCGAGGCGCCGGCGAGCGGCATTCTTGCCGGCATTCGAGTGGAGGAGGGAGCCGAAGTCCCGGTGGGGACCGTAATCGCGTACATCCTTCAGCCCGGTGAAGCTGTGCCGGACCCCGGTGCACCTTCGGCCGCTCCCGGATTGGGGGCCGCCGTCGCGGAGTCTGCCTCGGACGTTCGGGTGCCCGAGCCTGTTGAGTCCACATCCCAGGCCGAGGCCGGAGCGGTGAGAGCGACCCCGGTTGCGCGAAGGGTCGCCCGCGAACTCGGGATCGATTTGCGCCTCCTGAAAGGAAGCGGGCCGCAGGGCCGCATCAGAGAAGAGGACGTCCGGGCGGCACATGAGGGGGGGGCCCGCGCACCGGCTGCCAAACCCGGGGCTGCCCCGGCCACCGTGATGAGTCCGGATTGGGTTGAACTTTCCCGTATGCAACTCGCGACTGGCCGCCGGATGGTCGAAAGCGTTCAGACTGCGCCGCATTTCGCTCTTACGGCCACCGCCGATGTCACCGAGACGCTGCGTTGGCAGGCAACTGTCTCCGAACAGATTCTCGCCGCAACCGGATCAAAGCTGACCCTCACCGCGGTACTGGTGAGAGTTTGCGCGGCGGCGCTGCGCCGGTACCCGCGGGCAAACGTCTCTTTCGAGGGTGGACGGCTGCGTGTGCACTCCCATGTGAACATTGGCGTCGCCATCGGTACCGACGAGGGCATTGTTGTTCCGGTCATCAAGGACGCAGACATGCAGACACTGGCGGAAGTGGTCTCCCAGCTCGAACGAGGCCGGGCCAGAGCGCAGTCGAAGCAGCTCAGCCTTGAGGAGCTCAGCGGAGGCACATTCACGATCTCCAACCTGGGCATGTACGGCATAGACCAGTTCACTGCCATCCTCAACCCACCGGAGAGTGCAATCCTGGCCGTGGGCCGGGCGAGGAAGACACCCGTAGCCATAGCCGACGAGACGATCGCACTCCGCACGCTCATGACGCTGACCTTGTCCATCGACCACAGAAGTCTCGACGGTGTTCACGGTGCTAGATTGATGAAAGAAATCAAACAGCTCTTGGAGGCGCCTGCGGGATTGGTGTAGAAGTCCTTTGTATTTCCTAATGCAAGCACACAGGAGGTTCATACGAGCTTATTTCCCACAATCGGTACATCGGAACGGCTGGCGGACAGAGTGGCTGCCGAGATTCAGAAACTGATATCTCGGCGAGACCTGCTTCCCGACACGAAGCTCCCTTCGGAACGCGAACTGTGCGAGCAGTTCGGCGTGAGCCGCACGGTCGTGAGGGAGGCGGTCCGCATGCTGGTCAGCAAGGGTCTGCTCGACACGCAACGGGGCAGGGGAACAGTGGTATGCCGAATGACGAGCGATCAGATATCCGAGCCGCTCTCCATGCTGATGGCGACTCAGGCCGATCGATTTTCCGTAGAGCACATCCACCAGGTCCGGTCCATCCTGGAGGTGGCCGTCGTACGGCTCGCCGCGCGTCAGGCCACCGGCGAAGACCTGGCCCAGCTGCGCGTCCTTGTGGGCAAGATGGAGCAGTTGGATCCGCACGGCGAAGAATTTGCCGTGCTGGACACCGACTTTCACACGCTGCTGGCCCAGACCACGCACAATCCGTTCCTTGCTGTCCTGATCAACGCCACCCGGGACGTCATGCAGACCATCCGCCGCCGTGTCCACGATTACGAAGGACTGGGCCAGATGGTTATCGCGGATCACGGTAAGATCGTGGAGTACATTGCGGCCCATGACGAGGACGGTGCGGCACGCGCCATGAGCGCGCACCTGGAGCATGCTCTGCAGATTCAACGTCTCCTGATCAAAGAGTTAGAAGCGAACAACGGAGAATGAGACGAGCGAAAGCCTGCGAGTTGTTACGGGGGCCGCTGCCAAACTTCGGAGTCCTCTAAGTCCTTCGAGTTTTGGAGGTGAGTTCGACGGCTCATCTCCAAGGCTCCAGGCACTCGAAGAATCTCGAAGAGCCATGGAGACCTGGTTCGGAAATCCTCCCACATCGTCATGAAACTTCACCAGGAGCATCGATTATGCACCCTTTGAACGAATCCGCCGCACTGAATGAACGCGCACTCGAGCTGATGCCGGGGCCGCACAGCAATCTGCCCGGCTACGAGCTCTTCCGTCCCATCTGGCTCATGCCCACGGCAAGGGCGCCCACCTGTGGGACGTCGACGGCAACGAGTACCTCGACTACATGTGCGGCCTCGGGGCCGGCCTCCTCGGCTACGGCAACCCCGCGCTCCTCGACGCGGTCAAGGACCAGCTGGACCGCATGCCGCACCTCGACGCGGCCCGGCGGCATCCCGAGGAGATCCTCCTCGCCGAGAAGATCATCCAGCACGTCCCGGCCGCCGAGAAGGTCCGCTACCTGCTCTCGGGCACCGAGGCCGTCCAGCTCGTCCTGCGCCTCGCCCGCGCCCACACGGGCCGCAACATCTTCATCCGCTTCGACGGCCACTATCACGGCTGGGTCGACAACGTCCTCGGGGGCGGCGTCGATCCGAACCCGGAGGGCCCGCCCTACGCGCTCTACAAGGAGGGCGACCTCTTCCTGTCCAAGGGCCGCGACGTCGCCTCGGCACAGCAGTCGTTCAAGCTTCCCTGGAACGACATCGAGGTCCTCGAGCGGACCCTCGAGAAGTACGGCGACCAGGTCGCGCTCGTCATCATGGAGGGGATCAACGCCAACGGCGGCTCGTGCTATCCGAAGCCGGGCTACCTGGAGCGCGTCCGCGAGCTCTGCGACGGGTACGGCATCGTGCTGCTGCATCGACGAGATCATCACCGGCTTCCGGGTCGGCCTCGGCGGGGCCCAGAAGGTCGCTCGGCGTCACGCCCGACCTGACCACGTTCGGCAAGGGCATCGCCGGCGGGATCCCCATCTCGGTCGTGGCCGGCAAGGCGGAGATCATGGACCTGCTGCGTCGACCGCAGGGTCATCGGGGCGGGCACGTTCAACGGCTACCCGCTCGGGGTCGCCGCCGCGCTGGCGACCATCCGGCTACCTGGAAAAGGACGACGGCGTATTCTACAGGCAGTGGGATGAAAGACAGGCCCAGCTGACCGCAGGACTGAGGGAGATCGCCCGCCGGTACTCCACACCGATGCTCCTGCAGGAGGTGCGCGGTTGTATTTTCTACCAGTTCACGGATCTGCCGATCGCCCGCAACATGGGCGAGTGGATGGGGAAATCGGATCACGCGAAGCAGGAACGGCTCCGAACCGAGCTGTTCTTGACCGGCGCCCTGATACTGTTCCGCGGCCGCTGGTTCGTCAATGGGGCGCTCACTCAGGTGGACATCGAAAAGACGCTGGAGCTCACCGACGCAGCGATGCGGAGAATCTGCGGCGCCACTGTGGCACAGTGAAATCAGAAAGGTAACGCGCTCATGCCGTACCACTCCGAGTCCCTGATCAGGGATATTTCCGCCAGAGCCCAGGAGTTCCGGATCCAGGTTCTGCGCATGGTTTACGAGAGTCAGAGCGGGCACATCGGTGGCGCATTTTCGTGTGCGGAGATCGTGGCCGCCCTGTACTTGCACCACCTCAAGGTGGACCCCTCCAGGCCAGACTGGCCTGACCGGGACAGGTTCCTTTTCTCCAAGGGGCATGCATGCGCGTTGCTGTATGCCGCCCTTGCTCACCGAGGGTTTTTTCCGGTAGACGAATTGTGGACCTTCCGCAAACTCGACAGCCGTCTGCAGGGGCACCCGGAGCGACAGAAGTGTCCCGGGGTGGAGATACCGGCGGGCCCGCTGGGCCATGGCATTGCGGTGGGCGTCGGCATGGCGTTGGCGCTCAGGGCCGGTGGTAAACCGTCCTCGCTGAGTGCACCCTCGGCGCGAGCGGCGGCGGGTAAGGTCTATGTCCTGCTCGGAGACGGCGAGCTCAATGCCGGCGTCGTCTGGGAGGGGGCCATGGCCGCCCGCAAGTTCCGGCTTGGAAACCTCACGGCAATTCTGGACCTCAACGGGATCCAACAGACTGGGGCAACGGCAGACGTGATGCCCATCGATGATGTGGCGGAAATCTGGCGGGCTTTCGGGTGGCACGTTCAGGAAATCGACGGTCACAACGTGGGGGAAATCCTGAACGCGTTGGACCAGGCCGACGAAGTCCACGCGAAGCCGGGCATCATCATTGCCCACACCGTCAAGGGAAAAGGCGTCAGCTTCTTTGAGTATGATCACCGCTGGCACGGGATGGTGCCGAAGGCGGAGCAGTTCGAAAAAGCGCTGTGCGAGTTGGAGAGGGGGCTTCGTCAATGGCAGAACTGATCCTCATGCGCAAGGCCTACGGGGAGGCCCTTGTCGCACTCGGGGCCGCCAATCCGAACGTGGTCGTCCTGAGCGCCGACGTCGCCAACTCGGATTTCAGTTACATGTTCGGAGAGGCCTACCCCGACCGGTTTTACAACGTCGGGATCGCGGAACAGAGCCTCGTTGACGTGGCGGCCGGACTGGCCTATGCGGGAAAGATACCGTTCGCGAACACGTTCGGCATATTCCTGGCGACTCGCGCGCTGGAGATGGTCCGGACGCATCTCTGTTACGGCCAGGCAAACGTGAAATTGATGGCGGCCTACGCAGGACTGTCGGATTCCTTCGACGGTCCTACCCATCACTCCATCACCGATATCGCCATAATGAGATCGCTCCCGAACATGACCGTGGTCGTGCCGGGAGATACGGTGGCCGTCGCGAAACTCCTGCCCCAGGTGGCGGCGTGGAACGGTCCCGTGTATTTCCGGTTGAATCGAAACGAGGTCCCGAAGGTATTCGACGACGACTACGATCCGCAGATCGGCAAGGGCGTTGTCCTGCGACCCGGAACCGATGTTACCCTGATCGGCTGCGGGCTGATGGTCAGCCGTTGCCTGGAGGCCGCCGACCAGCTGCTCCAGCAGGGGATAAGCGCGCGCATCCTCGAATTGCACACGATCAAGCCGCTTGACGCGGAAGCCGTGCTCAAAGCGGCCCGCGAGACAGGCGCGATTGTCACCGCAGAAGAGCACAGCATCATCGGCGGGCTGGGCGGGGCGGTCGCGGAGTTGGTGGGTGACTCCTGCCCGACTCCGATAAAGCGTGTCGGAATAGAAGACCGGTTTGCCGAGTCCGGACCTTATGATGCCCTGCTGGACCGCTATGGCATGGGCGTGGGCCGGATAATCGACGCGGCCCGCGCCGCGTTGTCGAATCGAAAACTGCGGGCCGGATCGGCATAGAACCTTTCGTCCACTTGCGTGATTTCTGGTTTGCCGATGAACCTCGCATTGGCTACCCACACTCCCGACGTGTCCACCGCCCCGGGCGTGGCATTACTCTCCGGTACCTTCCCCCAACGCCTGAGCAAAGCCCGTAGCATCGGCTATGACGGCGTGGAACTGATGGTGGCGCGCCCTCGGGAGCTGGACCCGCCGCGACTGCGGGCCGAGATCGGCGCGACGGGGCTGCAGATCTGTGCGGTTGCCAGCGGACCGGTATTCATGCTGGATCGATTGTCTCTCCTGGCTGAAACCGCGGAACGCGCCCGCGAGGCTGAGGTGCGTCTGCACGAACTGATATCCCTGGCCGCCGCTATCGGGGCACCTCTGGTTACGGTGGGCAGTTTTCGCGGACGCCTGGCCTGGGCCGGCGGGGAGTCGGCGCGAGCCTCACTGATATCCGTGTTGTCCAGAGCCGCGGATCACGGTGCCGGCTGCGGCGTGCGGCTGGTCCTCGAGCCCCTGAACCGGTATGAGAGCGACGTTGTCAACACCTGTGCAGAGGCTCTCGCCTTCATCGCCGAAACCGGGCACGATCACCTCGGGGTTCTGCTCGACACTTTTCACGTCAACATCGAGGAAGCGTCGATCGTCGAGTGCTTCCGCGAAGCCCTGGCCGCCGGCAGACTGTGGCACGTCCACCTGGGAGATAGCAATCGCCGTCCCCCCGGACAGGGCCACATCGACTTTGAATCGATAGTCCGGACCCTGCAATCGGCCGGGTATGACGGCTGGCTCTCGGCGGAGCTTCTGCCCTTCCCGGATCCCGACAGCGCAGCCCAAGCAACACTGTCACATATGCGGCGAATCACTCAAACCGCAGGGGGCAGGTCATGACAGCGCTTCCGGTGACCAGATCTCAGATCGTCGCACGGCTCGCTGAGAACAGCATCCCGTTTGTCGAGATGCCCCTGCGGCAGGGGATCAGTGTAATTGTGAGTGAACGGGGAGGCAGGGTATACGGTCCCTTCGTCGAGGATGGCGAGTCGATACTCTGGGCTCCTTCCGTGTTTCGGGATGCGGCGTCCTTCTCGTGGTTGGCCGGCGATCCCGGGGGCTGGAATCTTGGAGGCGACCGCATCTGGATTGGACCGGAGATCCAGTACCTCGTGCGGGACTTGCGGGACCCGGTCAACAGTTGTGTCATTCCTCCTCAGATGGATCCGGGCAACTGGCGGCTTGTGGACTGCACTCCCTCGAATTGCCTTCTGGCCTGGAGTGCGGATCTGGAAGCGCGGCACATGGCAACTGGAGTGGCTTCTCTGCGCCTCGAGCGGAGGATCACGCCGGCCCCCGACCCTTTGCGCCAGGTGAGCGCCTACCCCCGCATCACCGCAAGTGTCGCCTATGGCGGATATGAGCAGACCCTCAAGCTTGAGACACAGGGGAACGCCGTTCAGAGTGCGATCTGGAGCGTCACACAGGTGCGCGCCGGGGGCGCTGTCCACATTCCGTGCCTGCCTGAGATCGAGGCTACAACGTACTTTGGCTCACCTCCAGGAGGTTCGCCTCAGCCCGGCTCTTCCTGCGTGAAGTTGGCAATCACAGCCAGGAAGATGTTCAAGACCGGCTACAAGTCCGCCTATGTGATCGGCCGGGTCGGCTACCTGAACCAGTTGGGCGACGGCAGATACTACCTGCTCATCCGCAGCTTCCCGAACCAGCCGTCATCGGACTATCGGGAGGCGCCCTCACAGGACTTGAGCCGGCGGGGCGATTCCATATTCGTGTACAACGACGACGGAGGGATCGGCGAATTCGGGGAGATCGAATGCATGGGGCAGGCCATCGGGTCGAACGGCCGGACCTCCTCCACCGACACGCTTACGCTCTGGTGCTATGTCGGCCCGCTCCCGGATCTCCAGGTCATCGGCCGTCACCTGCTTGGAATCGAGGTCGGGTTATGAACACGCTCCTGGTGCTCGTGCACACTGTGCGGCCGTTGATCTCGGAATTCGACCGGTTGTGCGCCGAGCTGCTACCCGGTGTGCAAGTGATGCACATTCTCGACGAACCGCTTCTAGCCCGGATCCGTCAGCGCGGGTCGCTTGCTCCCGACGACGCCGAGCGGTTGCAGGAGCACACCGAGATTGCCGGGCAAGTCGGGGCCGCGGCGGTACTGGTCACGTGTTCGACGGTCTCGCCGTGCGTCGACGTCGTTCGACGAGGTGCGGCGATTCCAGTCGTCAAGATCGATGAAGCCATGGTGAGCGAGGCCGTGCGGACCGGCACGCGCATCGGGGTCCTCGCCACGGCGCGCACCACACTCGAACCGACCAGGCAAATGCTTGTCGAAAGCGCGGCGGCTTGCGGGAAGAAACTCGAGCTGGAGTTGATTTGTGTGGACTACGCACTTGACTCGCTGCTGCGCGGAGACGGGGCGACTCACGACTCGCTGGTGAGGGAGGCCGTGCTCGGCCTCGCCGGGAGGGTCGATGCAGTGGTCCTTGCACAGGCTTCGATGGCGCGGGTCAAGGTGGTGCTGGCCGACGGCAGTGTGGGAATCCCGGTGCTCTCCAGCCCTCATCTTGCGCTCGCGTCTGTGCGAGCCCTGATAGGCACCGGGCAGTGAACGAATACCGGTAAGGGATGATACGAGGGGAAGTCATGAGTTCATTGAGGATCCTGTCGGATGAACAGCTCAGGAGCGTTCACGGTGCGTCATTGACTGTCCTGGAAGAGACCGGCATGGAGGTCGATCACGAACAGGCGCGCGAACTCCTTCGAGCCTCCGGCGCCGTTGTCGACCACGACCGTAAGATGGTCCGATTTCCACGGTCGCTGGTGGAAGCGAAACTGAAGCTGGTCCCGCGCCAGGTGACGTATCACGGACGCACGCCTGAATTCGATTTCACGGTCGAGGCAGGAGGGGACATCTACTCCAGGGTGCCCGGTGGAGCGACGAACTACATCGATCTTCAGACGGGAGCAAACAGGCGCGCGAGCATCCGGGACTGGGCAGAGATGGCCCGCTTGATCGACACCCTTCCCAACATCCACTGCGTCGCGACCTTGCACTGCGGCGACGTGCCCGAGGCGACCTCTGACCTGCACAGCATGCGCACGCTGCTCGAGAACCAACGGAAGTGTATCGTCCACAATGCGTTCAGCATCAAGAACCACCATTACATTCTGGACCTTGCGATCGCGGTGGCCGGGAGCAGGAAGGCGCTCGCGGCGAGGCCGTTGTATCATCATATGTTGTCTCCCATTTCCCCGCTCTTCCTGAACGAGGATGACACGGCCCAGCTGCTTCTCGCATGCGACTACGGCATCCCGACCGACATCCCAATCATGCCGACCACAGGATCAACCGCTCCCATTACACTGGCCGGCACGCTCGTGCTTGCCAATGCGGAATACCTGGGGGACAATGACTCTGGCCCAGTGCTACAAGCCGGGCCACGTCATGCCCTACTTCACCGATCCGGTGGTCGCAGACATGCGCACGGCCACCCCCCTGTTCGCCGCCCCCGAGGTCGGGTTGATGGTCGCTGCCATCGCGCAACTCGGAGCCGATCTCTACGGCCTGGCGCCCCAGGGAATAGGGCTGGACAGTGACGGATACATTCCCGAACAAACACTATTCCAGAAAGCGCAAAACACGATCTTCCAGTGCATGGCAGGGGGCAAGCTGATTATCGGCGCCGGATCTGTCGGCTCGTGCATGGCGCTCAGCCCGGCCCAGCTCGTCATCGACGACGAAATCATGCAGATAGCCCGGCGCTGGACGAAAGGCATCACGGTAGACGAAGGGAGTCTTGCAGTTGACGTGATCCGCAAGGTCGGGCCACGGGGTCACTTCATTACCGAGGATCACACGTTGGCCCGTCTGCGGAGCGGCGAGCTAATCTCAACCAGGATCTTCGACCGCGATCGCCTGGAAGCGTGGCAAGCCAAGGGGGCCAAAACGCTGGAACAGAAGGCGCGCGAAAGGGCGGCCGTTCTGCTGGCCGGTTACGGTGCACCCCCACTGCCGGAGGAAGTCTCGCGCGAACTCGAGCGCATTGTTGCGTCTGCCGATCAGGAACTGGCCGGGAAGGCCGCGGCCTCGCAGCAGTGAGATAGAGCTCCGTCCGGGAAAGATCCGCATGCGGCCACTCGTAAAGGGGAGAGCATGGAATCCCAGAACATTTTGTACTACGGCAGTCCGGAGCCCTTGCCCTCGTCGCGGCCTCTCCAGGCGGGGCCGCTGACGCTCGATTATGAGAATGGGGACCTCCGGGGCATCCGCCTGGGTGAGCGTGAGATCGTGAAGCGGATCTACATGGCTGTCCGAGACCGCGACTGGGGCACCGTGCGGAACGAAATCAGCGGTGAAGCCGTGGAAGCGGGCGAGGACTGGTTTCGGATTTCCTACCATTCGGAAAACCGCCGGGACGAGATTCACTTCAGCTGGGACGCAGTGATTACCGGCACGAGTGAGGGCACGATCCAGTTCTCTTTCGACGGTCTGGCGGTCACGTCGTTTCTCCAGTCCCGGATCGGCCTGTGCATACTCCACCCCATGCTCGAGTGTGCAGGTCAATCCTGCCGCGTCGAACGCGCAGACGGCCCGGTCCGGACAGGCATTTTCCCGGTCTATATCACATCAGCACAGCCGCTGGAACCCTTCGCGGAGATGACCGCCTTGTCGTACCCCGCAGGCGAGGACACGACGGTGGAATTGCGGTTCACCGGCGATGTGTTTGAAATGGAGGACCAGCGGAATTGGACCGATGCGTCGTACAAGACGTTCTGCACCCCCTTGAGGCTTGGCAGTCCGCGGCCGATCGAATCGGGGGCCAGGGTGAACCAGTCGGTGACCCTGCAGTTGTCCGGCAGGCGGCCGCACGCCGGCAGCAAAGCGCCTGCCCGCCAGATCATATCGATCTCTGTGGATCACTCCGCCGCAACTCCTCTCCCCCGCGTCGGGCTGTGCGCCCCTTCCCACGGAACTCCAGCGACCGAACGGGAGTTGAACCGGCTTCGCGCCCTGAACCTGTCGCACCTGAGAGTCGATGTTAGACCGTCGGAACCCGGGTGGCGGGACCGCCTGCAGCGCGTAATTCCCGAGGCACGGTCTCTGGGAATCCCGATTGAAGTAGCCCTCCACCTGTCCGGGAAGGCCGGTGCGGAACTCGACGAGGTTGCCGCCACGCTCCGGAATGCACGGGCGTCGGTGAGTCGCTGGATGGTGTTTCACGTCGAGGAGATCGTCCCCTCAGATTCTTGGATTGCGCTCGCGCGTGAGAGATTAGGTGCTTCGCAAGGTGGTGCACTGATCGGCAGTGGTACCGACGCCGATTTTGCCGAGATCAACAGCCGGCGGCCTGCCCATAACGGATCCGGGTTCCTAACCTATTCGCTCAATCCCCAGACGCACGCGTTCGACAACGCGTCGCTGATCGAGACCCTTCCCGTCCAGGCATTGACAGCCCGGACCGCAAGGCTGTTCGCGGGGCGACGGCCGATTCTTATCGGCCCAATTAACCTCAAGATGCGCTTCAACCCCTACGCGTTGGCACCGCCCGTCACAGGTCCCGGAATATTGCCGCCGCAAGTCGATCCGCGTCAGATGTCGCTCTTCTGCGCGGGATGGACGCTCGGGAGTGTGAAGTATCTCGCCGAAGGCGGTGAAGTGGAAGGGATCACCTATTACGAAACGACGGGATGGCGGGGTGTGATGGAAACAGAACAGGGATCTCCTCCCGAGTTGTTCCCATCCACGCCGGGTACGGTCTTCCCCGTATACCATGTTTTCGCGGCACTCGCAGGCTTCACGGGAGGAGAGGTGCTCCAGACAAGGTCGAGCCTGCCAACGGGCGTGGATGCGTTGACTCTGCGAAAAAGCGGAAGCATGCGGATGCTGGTCGCGAATGTCAGCCCCACGGCACACCAGGTGCGGCTCGGGGACTTTGACCGTGGCTACTGTAAGTTCCTTGACGAAACATCGATGCCCGCTGCGCTGCAGAAACCAGAGGAATTCTGGAGCAGACCCGGTGCCATTCTGCAACAGCCATGGCTCGAGATCATGCCATTCGGCCTAGCGATCCTGGATACCCGGTAGATACGGGCGTGCTGAGCGCCATCTGCGCAGCCGCCCACCCGCCTCTTGCAGTAGTTACCCATGTACGTCAATCTGATCCGCTCGGCACGACCAGGTAGAGCACCGCATCTCCCACGAACGGAGCTTTGAGCGAACGCCTGGCTCCCCCCTGCAGCCGGCCGCCCTTGCTTGCCACGCCTGTCCGTGGATTAAACCACTCTGCGACCAGCGGTCCCGAAGCGGCCGACAGGTCCACCGTCACATCTCCGCCATGGGGCAGGTAGACCAAGTAGTCCTTACCAGGATTCGCCAGACAGTACGGTGGAGAGGACAAATCAGCCCGCGGTGCCATGGCGGCCAGATCGACTCTCTTGGCGTAGCTGAGGGTTTGTCCCATTGCCTTGCGGGCGGCCGCCAACCCTGCACGCGGATCCGCCATGGGATCGGTCTGATGGATCTCCATCAAGATGGGATTATAGCCACGCGTGAAGCTCTTCCACACCCAAGTCCTGGAATAATCCGCATCATCCGCAAAGTTCAGCCAGCCCAGGTGATCTGTGTCGTAGATGATGACTTTGCTTCCATCCGTCGCGACAGGGTCAAGCACCGCCTGGCCGAGTTTCTGTGCCTCTCCGCGACCCGCAAGGTTGCGGGGGGAGATCCAGTCGGACGGACCGGAAAATAGCCAGGAATTATCTCCCTCGTTGATGGCAGTCATGCCCACAGGATGCTGTTTGGGCTTCCCGCGCTCGTACTCCTTTATGAAGCGGACGAAATGATATTGCCACTCCGATGGCTTGGAAAGGTATAGGTCCTCGTTGGCGATTTCAAACAGCACGTTGTCCAGGTCGTTGACCGTGTCGACCACCTTCCGAATATAGTTCTCCTGGATCCGTGTAATCGCCGGGATAGCCAGGCTGTGCACTTCCTCGCCTTCTCCGTTGCCGTTCGGGTCGCCGTGGATGCCGTTAATGTTATTGTCGATGTGGAACATGTGGTACTTGAATACCCGGCGAGTCTTCAGGTAATCCCACACGCTCCACCCCTGAAACAGCATCACCGAAACATAGATGCCGCGGTCCCGGGCGTCGATAACGCGCGAGCGCAATCGATCGAAGTACGCCTGATTCGGTCTTGCCAGATCGAACTTCAGTCCCCCGTCG
The DNA here is from genome assembly GCA_963773605.1 of uncultured Acidobacteriota bacterium. Lineage (GTDB taxonomy): Bacteria > Acidobacteriota > UBA6911 > UBA6911 > UBA6911 > CAVZBT01. The sequence goes on along the minus strand of CAVZBT010000002.1, from coordinate 660,296 downwards.
CTGGACTTCCCGGGACCGGTGCGCTCGAAAGGCATGGGCTCTGCGTAATAATCGTCGGGCGACCCCGGGCTGTCATCCGCACGAGGGCTCTCCCACGCCCACATCCGCATGAAGTTGTGATTGTGAGAACTGAGAAAATTCACGTAAGCGTTATAGTCGAATCGAACAGGGTCCCGAGGGGGCGAATACTCCTGGAGGCTAGCCCAGGTGTGCGAGCCGGTAAGATAGATCGCTTTGCCGCTGCCGTCCGTGAAATAACGCGGATTCTTCGGGTGAACGCGGAGAGGGCCCCGGGCTTTTTCTGCCCTGCCAGCTGTGATCGTGAAGAATCCGGCAACCAACAGAGCCGCGGCAAACACCGATAGGTTCCGGCACAGGAGCCCTCGCTGAAACCCGTGCGGTGCATAATTTCCCTTTTGGGATCGATTATAGACAATCCCCTGAGTACGGTCTGTCAGGTCGATGGTGGGCATCAGTGGGTCCTCCGTGGGTTCCACAGGGGTTCCAACGCGACGAAACTCGGACGAAGAATGGATCGAAATCGACGAGAAGGAGGCGGCCTTATTGAAACACAGTAATCATGCGGTATCAAGCGTGTTGTGTTGGACTTAGGAGGTTAAAGAATTGTTCCGGGCGAGTGTCGCTGAATTCGTAATCAGTAGGTCGTCGGTTCAAGTCCGACCGCAGGCTCCAGTGGAATCAATAGTTTACGGCTTTTCCGCTTTCCCGTCCCGTGGTCCGCGAAAACCCGATATGGCTTCGGAATCCGGTGGAGCCGGCCACTTCGGGTAAGATCCTCTCTCGTTCCGGCATCGCATGGGCTTCGATATTCACCCATTTCTCCGCGAAAGGGTGCTTCCGTTACGCCGCCATAGGAAGGCACCTATCGGCAACACTGACCAACAGGGTCGAGTCGAAGAATAAGAAGGCGATATTCTCTGGCGCCCCAAAAACCGTCGTCGATGAGAACCTCACGGGCGCGCTCACGGGAGTGACGGCGGCAGTCGTGGGTGTGGTGGTCCTGAATCCTGCGCTCGTTTTCGGTGCCGCGGTGATCTGGCCGGGCGGATTCTCTCGCGGCCCGGACTGGTTCGTCGCGGCCATGATCGCGGCGGCTTTATCGCGCTCTTCCAATTCCGGAGTGACGTGCTCGGCGGTGGAATTCTCGGCCTCCGTTTCGTGCAGCTATCCTCACGAGCCATGCGTGAGGTGCTAATTTCAGTGCTCGCCGGGCTCGCGTCGACTTTACGGACGCAAGCCTCGCTTCAAATTGGATCCCGAAGCGCCAGAAGCCTCGATCTCAGACGTGGCCAAACGTCCCTGGAGAACCATGTCAGTCAGTTTGCGTCCGTGGACTCTTCGCGGTGCCGATGGTTAGTTTCCCTGGTCCCTGTACGTGCTCGTCGTCCTGGCTCATGAAGGAAGGAGGTGCCACTTCATCTCATCACCTGGTTGAAAAGATCGTTATCGAACAGGACGGCTTCGCGGGCGCAGGCGAATTTGACGTCCTCCACGAAATCACCCGCGGAGTATCCGGCACGGCCGACCGCGTTGTCCCGAATTTGCCGGACGATCTTCTCGAGTCGTTTCTTTTGCCAGGCGCGGTTACGCGGATCCGGGATCGTGTGGATTTCCTTCACAAAATACTTAAAGCTGTTTATTTTGGCGGGAGTTCGGCGTGGGACGGTCTCCAGGACGGAAACGATCCTGGCCACAGGCACTCTCCCGATCTCGTTTTCGTCGTAGGCCTCGGAATCTGAATTGGTCCAGCGGTTGCCGGTTGCCTTCTCGTATGCCGCCCGGACAAGCGCAAAATCATGGGCCGACACTCTCCTGTCTCTCTCGCGGCGCAGCCGCGCCTCTGTGGTTTTCCACAGACTCGATCTGCCGTGCGAATTTCCGGGCCCTTTGATGATGATTTGTTTTTTAAATCATCATCATCATCTTTATTGGTGGCACGCGGTGCCACGGTGGCTTCTGGTGCCACGGTGGCACCTGGTGCCACGGTGGCATCTCCGTGCCACGGTGGCATCCTCTGCCACGGTGGCACCTGGTGCCGTGTCGGCGGCCGGAATCAGCACCTGGTAGACGTTGCCTTTTGAGGGTCCTCCGAGGATCGCCCGCAGCCGTTTTATCAGCCCTCGCTTTTCCAGGTAAGTGATTGTGTCCTGGACCTTTCTCTGCGACATGAGCACCGATTTCGCCAGCTTCGCAAGACCCACAATGCAGGTGTCTCGCCTGAAGCCGTGCGACAGCAGAAACAGCTGGTAGTAGACGGCTTTGGCGAACGGATCGAGCGTCGGAAAGAGGCTGAAATTGACCGTGTTCGGTACCCGCAATTCTCCTTTCACAACGGCATACCGTTCCACCGTGGCATCTGGTGCTACCGTAGCATCTGGTGCCACCGTGGCATCGTGCCATGGTGAATGCTCATGTCGTGCCACGGTGGCATGAGGTGCCAGGGAGTTTTCCACAGGCGCGCGGGCCGTGGCCTGCTTCGTGGCGTGGTCATGACTCCTTCCAGGGGGGCATATTGCCTGAGGAGCTCCTTCGTGGGCGAGTGCTCACCCTGCCCCTGGACGAGATCTTTAGCGATGGATGCTTTCAACTGCTGCCTGTCTCTCTTGTTCATGGTTCATTTCCCGTTTGAGTTCGTTGAACAGTTTCGTGAAGTCGAAGGTGGCGGAACTCGTGGTGGAGTTCTCCACGACCCCCTTTTTCATGGCGGTGGCCTCGGCGACGCCGACGTAACGATGGATGACCGACTCCAGCACCAGGCTCGGACCGAAGAAGTCCTCAACCTGCTGGCGGATGATCTTGTCCAGGTTCTGCCGCTTGTTGAACATGGTGGTCAGCACGAGGATCTTCAGCGAGGGGTTGTGCGTCTCGCTGATCGCGGCGATGGTCTTGAGCAGCTGATTCATGCCCAGCAGGGCGAACGAACTGGACGAATCGATTGGGATGATGACGGTATCGGCGACGACCAGGGCGTTTACCGTCGCGGCCCGCATCGCGGGCGGCGTGTCGATGAGGACGACATCGAAATCGGTCAGGATCGGCTTCAGCTGCCGGCGGAGAAGGAGCTCACGATTGACCTTCTTTGCCTCCAGGAGGTCGTCGGCTTCGATGTCGATGGAATTGGGCAGGAGCTTCAACTGGGGACGGATCTCGATCGAGGTAGCGGCGGATTTCCGGCACCTCGTTGATCAGCAGACGATGCGCGGTCGAGTTCAGCTTGTTGAGATCGACACCGAGGCCGGCGCTGAGGTTTCCCTGCTGATCGAGGTCGATCGCGAGTGTTCGGTAGCCCGCCCTGGCGAAGCAAACGGCGAGGTTGAGGGCGACAGTGGTCTTGCCGCAGCCGCCCTTTGCGTTGGTAAGAGTGAAAATATGTGCCATGATGGACTGCCCTGAATTGGGGAGCCTGGGGCGATGCGATCATCGCGAGACGTACACACCAGTAACCGCACGAGCGAGCCACTCGCCGGAGGAGGTGTCACGGTTGTGTAACGGTGCTGCTGCCTAGACAGGCAGACTCCGTCCTACAACTCCCCTCGTTGAATCCGCGATTTTGTTGGTGATTGTGGTACGTGGTGGTAGGGCTTAGGGGCCGTTTAGTCCTTCATAACCCCAAGGTCGGTGGTTCGATTCCACCCGTCGCTACCAAAACCACAAACAGTGATTATTCAATGACATGTGATTATATTCCTGGCGTCGTCGGCGAAAGGCATTTTGGCCATTTTCGAAATCCCAACCCCATGGTCGGAAATAGCAATTGTGATATGCATCCTCCGAGACCTGCCCTAATGTTATTCATCCATTGTACTTCGTGATTCGTGGGATCGTTCGCTCTGTCTGACTAAACGGTTGAATGAGCAGATTCAAATCCGTTGCACTTTCTCCGTTCTCGTGAGACTGCAGCGAAATAACACCTCTTCGGGTGGTAACGAAATCGATGGCCGTATCCCCCTTGCTGCGTACTCAAGCGTCTTGTGCAGAAATCGGATGAAGGATCCTGTATAGCGATAGCGTCGAATGCAACCCACTACTTCTTCCCGAAGTTTCTCCTCGTAGCCTCGCCAGCGAGAAAGAAAGGGATGATTCTCCAACCAATCATCGACCGTGTATCCCACAAGTCTCGTCAATTCCTTCGTAGCGAGAGTGTTGCCCGTCTGGGCAACTCGAACCAGTGCGATGCTGATCACATCCCGGATACGTCTGTCAGCGTTATCAGCCGCTGAGATGAAGACATAAAGCTTGTCCCGGTATCGATTCATGATGAGGTCGACCTCTTCGGAATGTGCATCGGCGCTATGCATCCTTCGCGGCCCTGGATCCCAGCGTCGCTGATATTCAGGATCAAGAAGGTAAGTCACTTTATCCCAGTTGATTGCCCCGACCTCACTTCTGATCCGTTTCCGGATAAAGCGATAGCATACCGGGGCGTGGCGTTTGATCCATGAGCTATTGAAAGTGACGGGCCGCCGCTTAGCAATCAGTTCGTTGAGAGTGATGGCTACTTGCTCCAGGCTGGCGGCAGCACTGGCCGTAGGAGTCCCTACTGATCTCTGCATCTCTGTCACTTCATCAGGTCCATCAGGCTCCATTCACGGGGAGGCAAGCTAAATGCAAGCCCGATTGGAAGGGCAGGGGGATTTGTGCATGACAAGTAAGTTCAACGGAACAACCGCTCAATGGGCTTCATCGGCCGAAAGAGCCTCCCAGAGCCCCCCGCAATTCCAAGAATCCGTACTTCAGATGGAGATTTCTGACATGGCCGCGACGCGGTGAGGTCACCATCGCCCTTTCCAGACGGCTCCTGACGCTCACTTTCGATCCGAAGATGTCTTGAGAGAGGAGGTTGCTGTCTTTGCATTTCCGGCTACTTCGAATCTGCTTCATCCGTGGTGCCGGGCTGTTCGTTGCAGATCTCGTATCCGAGCTGCCTGTAACCTCGCCGGCGCCGTTCGAACATCCGCTTGAGCATTGGAACCTCGAGGTCGGCGTAATCATAAATCGTCACTTGTTGCTTTCCTTCGCGAACTCGGTTCAATCTGCCTGCGTACTGGGCCAAGGTGCCTTTCCATGAGATAGGCATCGCCAGCAGCAAGGTATCCAATCGATCATCATCAAAGCCTTCCCCGAGGTATCGACCCGTCGCCAACACCAATCGAGGGCGTCGCGAACATTTTCTCGACAAAAGTTCGCCGAAAATGCAGCAGGCGCATCGAAAACGGTCCCTCATCGTCAGCCCCCAGGGAGAAGTCCGTCTCATGCAGAACTGGCCCAGGTACGAGCGCAACTCGACGGTGGCTGTGGGCTCGCGGCCGCTGGCGGTGCCCGCCTCGATCAGCACGCGATTGGCGACTTCCCCGGCACCGCCGAAAATTTGCCTGTATGAGAAGCGGTCATTGCGCCCGAATCCGCCGACCGTCTGGCTTTCGCCCTGAACGAAAGTCAGTGCCGGGTGCTTCCCCACAGCGTCGCGCAATTTCTTGAGTTCCCGGTCGATGCCGTTCTTGCCCAGGACAGGCTGGAAGGACTCGGGATCAAGGAAGATGTCGATGTCCTCGGAGAATCTCTGAATGAGGTTCCAGCCTTTCGCGAGGCTGGTGCCGCCCTTGAAGATGATGCTATCGCCCCTGCCTGCGAGGATACGCAGGGCCTCGGTCACGTAGTAATCCTTCTCGATAATGGCCGGCCGCAGGCCGCGGGCCTGAAAATGCTGCGCGGCGCGCAGGATCGACTGCTCGAAATCAGCATGCTCGAAGAGGTTCAATTTGAGCTTTTCTCCCGGGCCTGCCAGCTCCGTGCGTGTGAAAGCCCCGATAGCAAGCCGAAGTCGAAGCGCGAGAGCGGATTCAGGGAAGCGCGCAGGCGCGCGAGGACGGCGTCGCGCTTGCCGATCTCCTCGGCGAGCGCGCCAAGCATCGCGCGGACACGGGGCGGCTCCGAGTCGGCAACCTTGAGGAGGCGATCGAAGACGCCTTTTTTCGAAAGAAGCGTCAGAGTCTTGCGGACGGTTTCTTCCGGCGGCAACTCGCTCGTCCTGCCGCCGCGTCTCAGGAAATCCAGCAGCGCCGCCTCAGTTTCCGAAAGGCCGGCCCATGCCTCCGGCCGCCTCGTGTGGATCACCGTGTCGGCGCCAATGAGCTTGCGTGGCAGACTGAGAGCGCTGGTGGAAACCTCACTGCGCCGGGCGCTTTGAGTGGTGAACCCGAGCAGGCTGGCGGCAGCGATGCCCGACGGAAAGACGTTCTTGCGCCGGGAGGCGAGTCCCCGGATGGCGGTCGGATTGGGAATGCTCTTGCCGAATGTCGTCTGGCGGAAACGATAATAGACCCCTTTGCTCAGACGTTCGAGGACGCCTTGGCGCGTCAAACGGGAGAGGGCTTGCGCCACGGCAGTCGAAGGCATTCCCTGGAAGTCTTGCAACCGCCACAGCCGCTCGCCGCTGCGCTTGATGCGTTCGCGGATCGTCTTGGCGATTCGGCGCGATGCTGTCGAATTGGTGCCCGTTCTCATGGTGTCAGTTTCGCGGCCTGAGGCGCCTGTGTCAAGTTTTTTTGCAACAAAACTTGACATTAGCCCCGCTAGGGCAGCATTTGCTCACCCATCGCTCACAGGATCGTCTGCTCTGGGTGGCGCACGTTGGGACACTGAGACTATCGCTGGCCGTTGATCCCGGCGAATGCTCACCCGTCAACCAGTTCGTTATAGAAATCATGGTCATGATCACGGAATCCGCGACAACCAGAGCGTTCACGGTGGCCGCCCGCATCGGCGGCGGCGTGTCGATCAGGCTGACGTCGAAGTCCGACAGGACAGGTCTTATCTGCCGGCGGAGGAGCAGCTCCCGGTTGACTTTTTTCGCCTCCAGGAGATCGTCCGCCTCGATGTCGATGGTGTTCGGAAGGAGGTGCAACTGTGGGCGGATCTTAACGAGGTAGCGGCGGACGTCGGGGGACTCATTGATTATCAGGCGATGCGCCGTTAAACTGAGCTTGTTCAGGTTGACGCCGAGGCCGGCGCTGAGATTGCCCTGCTGATCCAGGTTTATGGCGAGTGTCCGGTATCCGGCTCGGGAAAAGCAGATGGCGAGGTTGAGGGCGACGGTGGTCTTGCCGCAACCGCCTTTCGCATTGGTGAGCGTAAACGTGTGGGCCATAACGCAGGCCTCCTTGGTTGCGACTATTTGTCCGCGGCGAGCTACGGGCAGAACGAGTGCAACGGTTGTGCAACGGTTCTGCTGCTTACAGGAGCAGACTCCGTCCTAAAACTGTGCTCGTCTGTTCGTGGATTTGTTGGTGGTTTTCGTTTCCTGTGGTACGGTGTCGCGACCGTTTAGTCCTTCATAACCCCAAGGTCGGTGGTTCGATTCCACCCGTCGCTACCAATCCTACCTTACGATTTCAAATGCATCCGGCCATCTTGGAACTGTGTTCGAATAATCGCGCACATTCTCCGTCCGAACGCTTTCCCCTATCGAAACCCCATGGTCGGAATCGACGATTCTGGCGCTGTGCTTGCGCGCGATCGAAAGCAATAAGTTGATGCGTTCAACGATCTCGGTCATCTACTCTCTTGGTCTATTGTTTCCAGCTAGCTGTAATGCGTCGAAACAGAATCGCAATATGAGTTGCGGATGAGTAATGATGTCTAACGTGTGTACAGGTATGAACGGCGGCCTGTCTTCCGTCACACGCTCTCTTGGCGTGATAGTGCGCTTGCGCCGTCCGCTTGATGCGCTTGTTAGGTTTCACGCCGAGACTACTGGTACGTGACGCCCCCGTGCTTAAGCCACCCCGCTTGATGCTGGCCGCTGGGGTCGTGATGCGTCCAGTGGACGACGCCGCCCTGGTCGTTCCACTCATACTGCCCGCTGAACTCGACCGAATCGCCCACCGACAACCCGCTGACCCGGGGCGCGATGTCGATGTTGTGAGCTATCAGCAGCGTCTGGCCGGATGCGAGACGCAGGATGAAACGCTGGTGACGCCCGCCTTCAGTGTCATCCGAGAGGACTCGATCGACAACACCCGAGTCAGACACCGCCAAGCCACTCTGATGATTGGCGAAGGCATCCGCGATGTCTTGGTCAACCGAACTGGACTTGGTCTGCACCGAACTGCAGCCCGCTAGAAGCAGGACGCCGACAATCAACAGTACGATGAGCTTCCGCATTGAATCCCCCCGTGACCCCGGTAGCGAGCCGTCGCGCACGCCTAACGACGAAGCTCAGCCGCACCGGGCGAGGAGCAAAGCGACGAGAACGGTGTCGGCTGCAGCGACCTGTTAGGCGCCAGCTGCACTCTTTGCTTGTACCTCGGTGCTACTGTCCGGCAGGTGGTTGCCAAAGCTCCACCTTGTTCCCTTCTGGATCAATGACCCAACCGAACTTTCCATACTCTGAGTCGTCTGCCTTCTCAAGGACATTGCAGCCTTCCTTCCGGAGCGCGTCCAGCAACGCTGCCAAATCCGCCACCCGATAGTTGATCATGAAGGGGGCCTTGCTGGGCGCAAAGTTGTCTCCGCTGGGCCCGCCGATGGACCATACGGTGGTGCCCGTAGTGGGGCGCCCTGCTTCGTCTACCCACTTGAACGCAGTACCACCCCATTCTTGGACGTCTATGCCCAGGTGCTTCTTGTACCAGGCCCTCAGCGCGACGGGGTCCTTAGCCAAGAAAAAGATGCCGCCGATGCCTGTAACTCTTTTCATTTCTCCCCCAATCTTGAAGCACCAAACGAACCAGCTTTTCTGACGCCTAACGTTGTGGCTAACCGGCGCGCGAAAGGAGGCGAAGCCGACTGAAGCGCGTCCGGTTGAGCCGCGTGTTAGGCCCGACCGTGTTAGATGTCGGGCCTGAGCTTACTCTTGCCTGACTATATCGACCGAGATCTCCACCGCCGGAATCGTTCCTCTGTTCTCAAGCCAGTGTGTGGTGTTCCTATCCTCGGGCCAGCCCACTCCCGGCCCATAGTCCGTAGCGACTCCATTTCGATGGTCAGTGATCGTTCCTTGCAGTATGTAGACGGTGCCTGGTCTGTCTTTATGGTCGTGAATCGGGCCGAAGACGCCTCCAGGCTCGATGGTCACCATACGCATTCGAAGTTGGCGCCCTGCCATGCCCTCGATCTCAGGGCCAAGGTCAACCGTTGCAAGTAACTTCACCGTAACACCTTTCGTCTCAGGTGCCACCTGTTCGTTGCTCATCGTGCTCTCCTCTCTGTACTTCCAGGGCCTCCAGCGCGGTCCCGACGGACGTTTGAGGTTGTCGGACCTTGTTTGCCGAGGGAAGATTCGTAAGGAGCAAAGAGGGCCAGCACGATCTGAAAAAATTGTGCGGCGTGATCTCTCGCGATCTGCGGAGCTTCGGAGGTTCATCGGCCGGCCTTTCTATGGATGCAAGCCCCCATTGCTTTTCGTCAGGAGTCTGTCGCCGGCTCCTTAAAAGACCGTCACTTGTGGCGCCGTGCCTGCTGAGCCAGGTGGTGTTGATCCAGTGCGTGGCGGATGAAGACCTTGATTACCGCCTGGCGGCTCACGTTCAGTTCGGTTGCGGCCCGATCCAATTCCTGCAACATGTCCGCCGTCACATCCAGGTTGATCCGTTGGATGGGTTGCATCATTTTGCCCCGATTGGTGAAGTAGCGCGAAACGTCCTCTCCCCTCTCCGCCTTTGTGGCGATGGATTCCGCTGACGCCGCTTTCGTCCTACTCGTTTTCTTCATAAAGCTTCCTCTCCTGCAGCGTTGCCCGCCACAGGGTTATCAAGTGATAGTATTCCCCCAAGCCGTCCTCGCGGATTTCGAAGATGAGAGAGATTAGGCGGCCCTTCGCCCATCCGATGGCGCGGTACTGCTCCGGATCGTCGTTACGCTGGTCTTGATAGTAGGGTGCGTGAAGATTTCTTGTGCCTCTTCGAAACCGATCGCACGCTTAGGGTTCCTTCTCAGTGCGTCGCTCTTTGCCCTGCTGAACTTGAATCGCACGAGCGTACGATATAACAGTTATACCACTTCGTTCAAGTTGGCGCGACGACTTTCCGCGTCAACGGGCGCGACAACCTTCCCGCGCTGCAGGATCGCCGCAACGGCGCGCCCGATTCGGGGAAAGAGCCGGTCCTCACGATGGCGGATCCCACCGCTGCGTTTAAGCCTCCGAGACATGCAGTGCAACGCGTGGCAGTGGACGACACAGCCGGCTGGATTCTCGCTTGCGGCGTCGCTGACCTGATTTGGCTTGAATCGCCCTCGAACCCACTGTTGACTGTCGCGGATTTGGAGGCTGTCTGCGCAGCACCACGCAAGCCCGGCGCGATCGTGGCCGTAGACAGCACCTTCGCCACGCCCTTGAATCAGCAGCCGCTTGCCTTCGGTGCTACGGTGTCTCTGCAACACCGAGGCAATGGCGGCCATGCCGGAGGCGAATGCTACGGCCTTACCCGACTCAAGACCGCCGACGACTTCCTCGAGCGCTTCCCAGGTCGGAGTACCGTCATCGCGCGAGTACTCGCGCCCTCTACCGATGATGAAGTTCGATGCGGGAATCAGCGGTACGTTCAGCGGAGCGCCAGGCTCGGAAGCGCGACCTGCCGAGACGAGCCATGATTCCAGATCTCCTGACATAGGGATCCGAAGGCCGCATTTATATTGGTCTTCGCATAGAGGAGGGGGGGACCAAAACTGTCCGCTTTTTTCTTCTCCATCGCAAGCTCCCAGGTGCCAAGCTCCTGGCATGGCAGGAGCAAACGAAGGGCAACGGAACCTCTTTCCTAAGCCGGCCGCTGCGACGACCGGCACCGTGATTAATGATCGATGCCTCATCCGTGCCGAGCAGGATTTCCGGATTGTGATCGTTTCCGGCATCGTGATGGCACAATACGCCGTCAGCGACCAGATGGCCGAGTCCTACGCGATGGTTAGCCTTGTCGAACAGGGTTGGGCCACTCAGAAAGAGGTCGCGCGAGCGTTTGGCTGCTCGACGCGCAGTGTGCGGCGATATCTAGCATTCTCGAGGAGGTCCGCACGCTCATTGGCGAGCGGCGGATCACCATCGCGCCCGGCTCCGCGGTGGCAAAGGACACCACCGTGGCAGAAGGTGCCACCATGGCGCGTCGTGCCTCCGTAGCACCCAAAGCCATGCCACCAATAAAGATGATGATGATTATCGGAAAACCACAGCGGCGCGGCTGCGCCGCGGGAAAAACACGAGATATCGAATTACGATTTTGAGGCTGTCCGGGCCATCTACGAAAAGGTGACGGGGAACCTCTGGAACCAGTCTGATTCCGAAACCTATGCGGAACACGGGCTTGACCAGGTTCCTGTCGAAAGAATAATCTCAGCTCTGGAAGCCGTCAGTCAGCAATCCCCCGTCAAAATCAACAGGCTCAAATATTTCGTCAAAGAAATTACTGCGCTCCCCGATCCCCGCAACCGGGCCAGGCAAAAGAAGCAGCTTGGAAACATCGTGCGGAGAATCCGAGACAATTCCGTAGGTCGAGCGGATTACTCGGAGATCGATTTCCGGGAGGACGTAAAATGCGCTTGCGCGCGGGAAGGGATCACGTTTAACAACGACATTTTCAACGACCTGGTCAGCTAACCCGAAGGGGAGCGGCTGACGTCAAGGGTGCTGAATGGCCGCCCTGTCGCATATACTCCGATCGAAGCGGATCGCTTTCTCGGTGCCAACGGCGTCGTCGTGCGTTTCGAGCGCGATTCAGGCAAGGTCCGGCGCGCCTTTGTCCAGGCGGGTCGCGTCACGAACCTGATGTTCGAGCGCAGATAGGCTTTGGCCCATGGCTCCCAAGGCGGCAGCCGCGCGCGGGCTGATGTAGCTGCCGCCGGCCGCTACGGTGCGGATGGCCTCAGTCAGCGACTGCGCCGTTTCGCGTTTCGTGACGTATCCGGCGGCCCCGGCCGCCAGCGCGCGCCGCACAACGGCAGGATCCTCGTGCATGGAATAGACCACCACCCGGATGTCCCGGCGACAGAGCGCCGGGATCAAATCCACACCGCTCGCCTGGCCCAACGTGATGTCGAGCACGACGATCTGCACGGAGCTGAGGCCCGGATGATCCAGCGTGCCGTTATAACTGTCAGACTCGCCGGCTACCTCGAAACCGCCCTGCAGGAGCATCAACGCCAGCCCCTGCCGGACGAGAGGGTGGTCATCAACCAGAAAGACAGTTATGCAAGCTTGTTTTGGGCATTCGGCGTGATCCACCTGAGTGATCACTTTAAGACCCTCATTATATCATTCACTCGCGGCCTGCGGAGGCCGGCTACGCACGCCGGCTTCGGCGGCGCGTTGGCTATGGCGCTACGGTGAAAGCCGTATTCGTGGCGCTTGCGAAGGGAGGGCATTAGAGCCCTCCCTTATGATCCACCGACGTCTTTCGTGCTGCCCGGTCATGCTCTTTGCTTCTCTTGCCGGAACTCAGTTGCAGCCGGTGCCGGTGACGCCTCCAGCCGATTTGTCGGTGCAGGTGCCGCGGTTGTGCGGGTAGTCGGGTGCGTTGGGGAACGCGGTGCCGATTTTCCCGTAATTGTCCAACGTGCCGTAATTGATCAGCTCGCCGCCCGCCTGGTAGACGAGGCCGTAGTTGGTTATCTTGCCGTATGTCACGGTTGCGCCTGTGTTATTGATGGTGCCGAGGTTGATCATCGTGCCATCGTTGTTAATAAAGCCGATCGTTCCACCAGTGACGGGATTGTAGTTGCCAAAATTGTTGGTTAGGGTGCCGGAGACGTCGTTGGTGAAGGTGCTATTGTTGCGAATGCCGGTCGCACCCGTGCCCAGGCCGGAATCGACAGTGATGATGCTGGAGTTTGTGACGGAGCCGAAATTGACGAACCCTTCACTGGAATCGCCGCTGTTCCGGAGTGTGATGGTGCCGGAGTTGGCGAGGTTGGCGAGGGTATAGCCCGGATTACCTTGGGATGAGTCTAAGCCTGCATTAACGATGCCCATACTATATCCGCCGCTGATTTGGACGGTGATGTTACCGGAGCTGGAGTTTGTTATGGTGCCAATGCTGGCGAGGCCCGCACTGTAAGACCCGCCATTAAGGATATTGATGGTGCCGGAGTTGGCGAGAGTGGCGGCGATAATGGCGCCGCTATCGGGGTCAACGCCGCCAACTATCAAGCCAAAACTGTTTGAGCCGCTGTTGCCGAGGTTGATTGTACCGGAATTTGTGATTGCCCCGCTGTTACACATGGCCGCGCTGTTATCGGCGGTATTCTCGACGGTGATGGTGCCGGAGTTGGCTATGGTGATAGGAAGGATTGGCTTGAAGCCGCAGCGTCTCTCAATGTCGTTGGCATTGTCCGGCACCGGGCGGAAAAGGCAGGCTCCTATCGGGCGATGATTCCGGGTTTCGGTGCGCCACGCTATGCATGCGCTCAAACTGCCCCGTACGCCTTACCGAAGAGCAACTCAACGATAATTCTTCAGGAACTAGGGCAAGATATATGCCATTCGGATGCCGGAACGATACTGCACCCAATTGGCGAGAGGTCCAGCGCCCTTTCCCGGGCTTCTGAAAAGCAGGCAAACATACCGATAAGCGCATGGAATCAGCACAATTTCTGCCTTGACCGCGAGGAGGAGGAAAGGTCCGGATGCCGGAAAACGGATTCCGCCCAGGACGCTGGGCGCACTCTTCTCTCTATGCCCTGCGAACTCCCGGCAGGCCCGGAGCCCTTGGTGTCCCATGAGAGAATCCATCCGGTTACACCGTGTCCCGGAATGAGACACGACCTTCGTCGGAAAGAACGGTGCCGCTCCTCCGGAGCCGGCGCCCACACGTCCGGCGACGCGATGAGTGTGGCCAGGCGTCGGGCCGCCCGATTCGGGTTGCACAAGAGGCGTTGCGACATCTTCGGCTACTTTGTGGCCTCGTGCGCAACACTCCATGGATGGTTCCCTTCCAGTTGCTGCGGGACGTACTCTGGGCGCTACTGGCGCTGCCGGGTGATCCGCATATGGAGGGCCACTGGTGGGGAGCGGGACTGGCCGTCTCGCTCCTCTTCAAGGTCCCGGTGGCTTACCTTCTGTTCCCGAATCCTCTGATGCCAGAGATGGTGCGAATGCCACATGGTCGAGACTGCGCCCTATCAGTTCATGTTCTGCTGGCTCGTGGCCTGGCTTTTCGCTCGGTCCATGCCAAGGAAGGGTGGGCGAGGTTTCCCTCGCCGACAAAAGGAATTGCAGACGGGAGGAGGCTTTGCCAAAACCGGATTCACCTCGTCTTCGGTCAGGACCAGATCGCCCATAACCATGCACTCGGTTCCCATCTTCTTGAATGCCACCCAGCTTCATGCTGCTGGCAGACAGCCGGGCCAGCTTCGAGATCGAGGGCGAGCGCCCGCCGCGCAACCGGCTGGAGCGATGGGGCAGGGCGGTCCTGCAAGCCGGAAAGAACCGCCTCACGCTTGATGAGATCATCCGCCTTCAGCGCGTACTTATCGAGGACACGCGCCGGTCTGCGTCCCGACGCTCGAAATGCCGGACCCGGTGCTGAAAACCTGGTAATGTTCATCAGGCAGAACAATGGCACTCTGTCCAAGAAGCACCGTGAGGGCGAGTTCAAGAAGCTGCGCGAGGAGGAAGTGACTTTAATCGAAGGCATCATCCACGAGGCTTTCGAGGGCTTCGATTAGGGTTCCGGCCGGCCGTCGCCTAAAGACGAAAACACGTTACTAATCGACGGGCAAGCTTCCTTTTAAGGTCTGATAGAAAAGAACAAATGAAAATGAACCGTTCCATCTCTGCTCGAGCGATCGGCTGAGACTATGTTTGGGGTGTGGTTTGTCATTTGTTGGCTGGGTTGGTGTCAATCTCCGGCGTGAATCGCGCCCTGACATCGCGGAGTAGATCTTGGGCGCTTGCATACCTGGCGGGACTGTAAAACACTTCAGCTTGGGCCTCGGCGGGTTTTTCGCCCAAACGAATTTCTCCCTTATAGAGAATGTTGTAGTTATCGTGGATGTGGATCTGCATACAGAAGAAATAGACACCAGGCGATATTCCCAGTTTCTTGAGATCGAAAGACAACGAACCGGAACCGACGGTTGGCGTGGGGCCGGAAACCGCATCGACTTCAGCTTGGCTTGCCTTCTCCCAATGTGATTTTTTGATCCAGTCAGGACAAATATCCCCCTCGACGGTAAATGCTCCCTGCGCAAGCTCACTGCTCACGAATAAGGTTTTGACTAGCTCGCCGCCTTCTTTTTCCAGCCAGACCGCAGTAAAGCGAGAGGCGTCGTCGGAGGTTACCAGGTAGGATATCTGCAGTTTCCCGGCGACAGTCTCCGCAGGCACATAGGAAAACCCGATCATGTTCGCAGTCAAAATCAACAGACAGGAGAATCTTGCTACTCTTCCCATGACACGCCTCTTCGCAAGGGTTTCTGCAGCACTGACGCGATCCGCTAATCTGGACCACCCCATTCTGTCGGGGCAGAACCCAGGTGTCAACTCAGGGCTCGGGGTCGTGCACCCTCAGGAGGCATTTGGGTTTTGGATGAAAACCGGTGAGGACCAGGGCGTGATCCAAACAGAGCGTTCTCCGCAGGGGCCCTCCAGGCGCAGCGCGTGAATTCCCGGCCGTTGCCTGAACAGGTTCATCACCGAATCACGCGGCAGGATGAAGGCCGCCTTTGTCAAAGCATCCGACTCAGTTGCGCGTGGCGCAACCACGGTGACCTGACACATCCCCTCCACAGGTTCGCCGGTTCGGGGGTCGAAGATGTGACTGTATCGATGCGAGCCAACCTGGACCGATTTTTCGGAGACCCCCGACGTCGACAGCGAACTCCCGCAGAGGTCGACCAGCGCCAGGGGTCGCTGCAAATCCGCGGGATTCTTGATTCCAATTCTCCAGCCCGGTCGGCCCGGGGGACATCCCAACGCGTATAGTGTGCTCCCCCCTGCGCTGACAAGGGCCGCTCTAATGCCCAAATCTCTCAAGACCTGGACCGCCCGGTCGACAGCATAGCCTTTGCCTATGCCGCCGGAATCAATCTCCATTCCCGGTACCGCAAAGGACACCCTGCGGGCAGCTTCATTCACCTGTACCTTGTCAAAACCCGATGTGGCTTTAGCGGCCGCGATGTCCCTATCTGAGGGTTTCCCCGGATGCGAAGTGAGAAATCCCCACGCCCGTACCAGGGGGCCCACCGTCGGGTCAAAAGCATTCTCCGTGACCTCATTGAGGGCACGGCATTGTAGTACAAAGTCGAGTAACTCATCCGAGACCCGAAACGGAGATCTGGAAGCTTCCCTGTTTAGTGCACTGAGTTCGCTTTCCGGATCGTGGTTGCTGAGGAGGTGGTCGACACGCTCCATTTCATCAAATGCCCGGCGTATTGCCTGTTGCGCCGACGAGGCGTCGGAATGGCAGACCTGGATTTCACAAAACGTTCCCATCAGTTTTGTTGTCTGCCGGTGAATTGGTGGAGCGGTAGCGAAGAAAGCGCCGGGGTTAGGGACCGCGCAGATCCAGGTGACGGCAAACGAGCGTCGCGAAATGGTCGATACAGCTGCCGGCCGGATTCCAGTGTTTCTTTTCGTGTTTTCCGTGGCAAGCCTTTGGTTGTGTCAGCGTGTTTATGGACTCGATAACTAAGTCTTCTTCAGGACGAGATCCTGCACCTCGTTGTATCCATTGTAGCGCAGGCGGTACTTGTAGCTGCCGGATTCGTATTTTGCCGTATTCCATGCAGCCATGTGATACCCGGGCTCACACAGGGCGTTTGAGATCACCTCCAGGTTTTTGCCGTTCTGATCCAGGATTTCGACCAGCGTCCATCCCTTCTCCGGGATACTGTACTCGATTGCCAGCTGAGGACTGTTCGCGTTCGGGCAGTGCTGGTTGAGCACACGCGTCGTTGGCTTTTCCGGGATGCGGGGCTTTTTCTCGGGCACCTTGGTGTAATCGAACGGCTCGTCACAGAGATGCCACAGCGGCTCATCCTTCTGATACTGGTGAAGGTACGATGTCCTTAATGGTGTCCGGGTGAAGCCGGTCAGGGGTCTGCGAACTGCGATGCCATCCTGCCACTCATACACCGGAATACTCATGGGGTTCATCACGTTGAGCTTGCCGCGCTCCATCGCAATGTGGAACAGCCCGAAGTTGCCCGGCTCGTGACCTCCAAGCCAATGGCCGACGATATCGACGAGATAGGGATCTTTTCCGAAAATGACAATATTCGTCATATAGTCCCAAGCCCTGCCGTTCCTGCTGGGAGCGTTTAGCCAGGGATCTTTGCTGTTTTCGCTTCCCAGGGGATTGGGCCCCATGTTGAAGTCGCCATCTCTCCCGTAAATGCCCTCAACAATGTGAAGCCCCATTGGGGATGCCGTATGATTGTCGATGGTCCGCTGTGCCCACAATTCCATACATATCGTGGAGTAGCCGTACACACGGACGTATCCCGGAGCTTCTCTCGGATAATCCGGGGTGTCCCATCGGGGAATCGTGCTCGTGTGCCGCTTGAAATCCGCTTCGACAAGTTCGCTGACCTTCGGATTGATGCACTCCCTATTGATTACCTTCTCGAACTTCTGCATCCCTTCGACACCCGGCCACCTGCCGCAGTACCCCTGAAAAGGGGATGCATTGGAACCCTGCCAGTTCTTGCAGGTCAGCGTCAGGCCCATGGTGTGAGCCTTGAATTTCGCCACATTCAGGTTCCATGCGTTCGGCGCATTGAACGGCCAGATGTATGGAATTTGCCTGTATACCACCCCGCCGGGAACCTCTTTCCAGACAAATTTGCCGGCATCATTGGCGTCCTCCACCGTCGCGATCTGGGTCTTGCGCGACGACACTGGCGCCGACCCGCTGCCCCATCGCGACGTAGCCGCGGGGTTCTGCTATCCGGCCGCCGTTGACATCGCGCGTATGCATCTTGTTGCCGGGGACGCCGAGTTCCTTCAACGATTCGAACAGACCCTCGATGAAGAACGCATCGGTGGTGATGCCCATCGTATCCTCGAGGGTGAATCCTCTTCTTTCGTCGACTGCCTGGTGAGCGGTAAGATTCGGCTTGGTGCGCGATGTCGTGCGTGACGGGGGTGCCGGTATTGTCCATGGGAACGAACACGGACCGGCCAAAATCGAGTCCGGCGTTCTTGCACGCCTCGGAATTGGTCTTGTAATCCACGTGCGTCCGCATGATGAAGACCGCTTCGGGGTGCTGTTCCACAAACGGATGCACGCCAAAATAGCCTGACGGTTTCGATACGGCGGAAAAAACGGAACTGGAGCGCATCAAGCCCAACCCCGCCATACAACAATGAGGAAGACTTAAGAAAATCCCTTCGGTTCAGCATCAGAAAATCCTTTCGAGGCTTATGCTATCTCCCGTTTCATGAAGCACTTAGTGGGACTGGGCCAGTGCTGCAGCGCTGACTTCAGGAATGTTGTTGATCACCGGTTTCAGTAACATTGTATTCCGGGAGCGAACTGCTCGCCAAGCACCTTCCGCGCAGGCTCCTCACCAGCCGTGCAAGCCGCGAACGGGAACCGGCTGTCGTCCGAAATTGCCATCATCGATTTCTTGCGGGCGAGGCGGGCGAGATGGCGTCCCACCGCGCATCT
The DNA here is from genome assembly GCA_963773605.1 of uncultured Acidobacteriota bacterium. Lineage (GTDB taxonomy): Bacteria > Acidobacteriota > UBA6911 > UBA6911 > UBA6911 > CAVZBT01. Next base: position 641,676 of record CAVZBT010000002.1, on the reverse strand, counting down.
CCCGTCTGCCGATAGTTCGGCGGCAGCGTGTCCCAGTCGGGGCGTGTGATTCCGTTCAGGTCGTACACCACCTTGCCGTCGCGGAGGGTCAGCTCGGCAACGAGTTTCTGGTTGCTCCGCAGTCTGGCTCCGTACATGTCGGTAAAACCGTGACTGCCTTGCTCCAGTCGCAGAACGCTGACGTCGGCCGGGGCCCCCGGAGACAAGTGTCCCAGCTCCTCATGTTTGATTTCCCGCGCCGGATTCCAGGTGGAGCGAAGGATCACTTCGTTTAAGGAAAGGCCCATCGCCAGGAATTTGCCCATGACATTCAGCATGTCCTTCATACCCGAGTTCATGCTGCCGATGTGCAGATCGGTGGATACGGAATCGGGGAGGAATTTCTCCCGAATCGCCGGGACTGCGATCCGCCATGCGAAGCTGCCGCCGCCATGCCCGACATCGAAGATCACGCCCCGTTTCCGCCCTTCCCATAGAGCCGGGTTCAGTTTCCCGGTTTCCAGCAGCTCGTTCCGGAGGCCTGAATACACGTGTGTGTAAATGTCTCCGGGGCGGAGTTTCACAGTGAGGAGTTCGCTTATGGGACGCTCGGGCCGGTTGCTGCCGAAGTCGACCATAACGGGAACACCTGCGATCGTTCCGGCCTCTACCGAGCGCTCCACCGGCGCCCATTCGGGCCCCGTATAGTGCGCGGTCTTGATCCCGACAATGAGGCCTTTATGACGGAGGGCCATCTCCGCCGTGGGTCGCGCCTCCATGTCCGCCAGGTCCTGCTCGTAGGCTCCGCCCCGCATCCCGTTTCCGACGATATTCAGAAACGCGAAAACCCTCGTTTTGGACCGGTCGATGACGCGCTGCTTGAAATCCTCGAAATTCCTCCAGCCGGCCCCGCCGACGTCGACGGCTGTCGTGACCCCCACCCGGAAAGTGAATCCATCGGGATACACGCTGTTGTCCCCGGCATAGGATCCCCGCTCTCCGGTGCCGGTATAGAGGTGGGTATGGATATCGATGATGCCCGGACAGACATAGAGCCCGGTGACGTCGACAACCTTCAAAGCTGCCGACGTGTCGAGCCGTGGGGCCACTGCCACGATCTTCCCCCCGGCGATGGCAACGTCGCGCACCGCGTCTATCTGGTTCTTTGGATCAATCACATGCCCGCCCTTCAGAAGGAGATCATAGCTCTGGGCTGCGACGTTGCCCGCAACGGCTAAGGCGAGGAACAGACCCGACAAGCAAAATAGCAGTCTCATCATTTTTCCCTTTCGTGAGCCGTAGGTCCGGAGGAGTCGCTCCGCGGCTGCGCAAGCGGCGTTCCGGATGGAAACGGCGGAAGGCGGCATTCTTCGTGCTGAGTGTAACCTGGAAATCAGTCGGCGCACACCTTGACGATGACGTGCCCGATTTTGCCCGCCGGCCTCGGGTCGACATAGTGCTCCCCCGCCCTCGGCACAAGCGCCATGTCGCCGGGTTTCAGATCGTACTCCCGCGATCCCTCCATTCCCGTCCCGCGAGCTTCGCCGTTGCCGGCCATGTCCACCGGGTTTTCGATCCTTCCGCCAAGCAGCAGATGTGCGCCGCCGCAGTCGGGGCTGCCACCCCGGAGTCAGCAGAATAGAAGCTTTTCGCGGAAGGGGCAATCGCAGCAACGATTTTGTTATACTCCGGACCGATAATGTATAAGGTCCAACGTGTCCCGAGTCGGCCTCAACTCGATTGGGCAGGCTCGAGGCGCGCGTGGGGGTGGAAATGAAACGGTTCCGGTCTCTTTTATTGTTTCTCGTTGTTTTGGCGCCCGCCTTCCCAGCGGATGGCACTTTGGAGATGTATGCGATCGACACCGAAGGCGGAAAGGCGTTGCTGCTCGTTTCGCCTTCCGGGCACAGCATGCTGATCGACGGCGGTTTCCCGGGTTTCAACGACCGCGATGCGATACGGGTGGAAGAAGCCGCCAGGGCGGCAGGGGTAAAGCAGCTCGATTTCCTGGTCGTCACTCATTACGATCTGGATCACGTGAACAACGTACCTGCGATTGCCGCCCGGCTGCCTGTCGCGCATTTCATCGACCACGGGCCTTCGGTAGCGAAAAATCCGCGGAGCATCACGGCGGTCAAGGCATACCTGGACCTTGCAGCGAAAGCGAAGCGCACCGTCGTTGCACCCGGTGACCGTATTCCTTTCGAAGGAGTGGACGTGCTGGTTCTGGCATCCGCCGGCGCGGCAATCAGGGATCCCGTCAAGGGCGGAGGAACCCCGAATCCGTTTTGCGCCACCACGCCGTTGAAGGAGCCGGATGATTCCGAGAACTCCCAGTCGATCGGGCTGCTCTTCACGTTCGGGGATTTCCGGATGGTCGATCTCGGCGATCTCAGCTGGAACAAGGAAATCGAGCTCGTTTGTCCGAAGAACCCTATCGGGACCGTCGATCTGCTCATGATCAGCTACCACGGGGCGGACGCCGCAAACTCCCCGGCGCTCATTCACTCCCTCCGGCCCAGGGTGACGATCCTGGACAACGGCGCACGCAAGACCGGTTCGCCGAGCGTGTTGCAGACGATAAAATCTTCGCCAGGGCTGCAGGCAGGCTACCAGCTGCACTGGTCCGAGAACGCCCCCGACGACAATCCTCCCGATGAGTTCATCGCAAACCTGAGGGATTCCCCCGATGGCAGGTGGATCAAGGTGTCCGCGAGCCGGGACGGGTCCTTCACGGTGACGAACGCACGCGACAGCAGCACCAGGATTTTCAAACGCTGAGGACAGCCACGGATTGACTGGGGACTTAGGTGCAGATTTTCATCGCGTGTGTACTCTTGTTGGCAATCGGAAATTATCCAACGCCCACACGCCGAGTGTTCCCTGCAGCCGACGTGTCTACGGACGTGGCTATGCTCCAGGACATCCTGGGAAAACGCCTCGACGACCCCGACGTCCGAAAACTGATCTTGCGTCTGAACCAGGGCATAGAACCGGTGGTTCGCACCGCAGGCGACGCTTTCATCGGGGAATCCCGCATCTGCTTCCTTACCGCTGCCGGAGTGATCCTTCATTCAAGCGACCACTCCGGCACGGGGCAGAGGATCGGACAGGTGACCTTGGCAGGCAAGGCCCGGAAAGTTTATGGACAGGGCCGGGAATGGGCCGTCGCCGCCTTTCGTGGCTCGTTGCCGCTTTCCTTGAACTGGGGGCAGACTCGCGGTGAAATCCTCAAGCACCTGGGACAACCGACGCTGAGCAACGAAGGGATCAGCATCAGCGACCGGCCGAAGAGTCCCATCCGGGAAATACGCGATGCAGACGAGTTCCAGCAGGGGAATGTGATCATACGGCTTATATATGCGGACACCCCGGACGGTCCTGGCGGTCTGGAGGAGATAGACCTTCAACCCACAACCGGTGGGGGCCGGTAATGCAGTCCACAATTCGCTCGAGGGCGATTACATTCCTCGCATCCGGGCTGGCGCTGTGCGGGAGTGCCGTGTCCATCGGAGCGCGCGCGCAGTCCCCCGCTGCCGTCGCTTTCTGGCTGCAATGGCGCGGTCCGCTCCAGACCGGCGAGCTCCGCTGGGCGACCCGCCGGTGCGATGGGACGAGCGGACCCACATACGGTGGAAGGCGCGCATACCGGGGACTGGGGCATGCCACGCCTGTCGCGTGATGCGACCGGATCTTCGTTCCAACGGCGATACCTGTCAGCGAAGGGAACGGATGGCGGCAGGGCATCGGCTCGGAAGGTGCGTACCGGTTCGACATCCTGTGCCTGAACCGCGCGGACGGGAAGATGCTTTGGCGCCGGACTGCCCGAACGGAAGCGCCGCACGAGGGCCGTCACGAGGACGGCAGCGTGTCGCGGCGGAGTAGGCCCCCCGACTCCGTGCGGATCACCAATTCTGCTTGTTCGTGTTCGCCCAGTAGCGGGAGTCCTTCGGGATGTCCTGCCACGGGGGTTGACTCAGCCCGTAGGGGTGGTCGTACACGACCTCCCCGCCCACCAGGGTGAGCACGCATTGAAGCTTCCTGTCCCCGACGATTTTCCCGCCGCCCGTCCCGAGATAGCCGAATTTCCCCTTCAGCATCTCAAACACGGCGATGTCGGCCGTCGAACCGACGCTCAGGTTCCCCAACTCCGGGCGCTTGATGACCTGGGCGGGATTCACCGTCGTTCTCCGGATGACGTCTTCGAGCGGCACACCCAGGCAAAGGAATTTGGACATGACGTTGGCCAGGTTGATGCCCGTCGTGTAAGGGGTGTTGGCAAACAGATCCGCGCTGATCGTGTCGGGAATGAAACCCTGCTTCAGTGCCGGGACTCCCAGCCTGAGCATGAAACTGGCTCCCGCATGCCCCAGATCGAACTTCACACCCCGCTCTTTCGCCTTCAGCACGTCGGGATTCAGCTTCCCATCCGCCGTCAGAAAGGGGTACCGGATTGCAAGACAGTGGGTGACGATGTCCCCGGGACGGAGTTTCTGCAGCAGGAATTCACGGTAGGACCTTTCGGGGAATTTCCCCTGGGCCGGTTGAGGAGTGAAATCGGCCATGATAGGGAGACCCGTCAGACGCCCCGCCTCCAGGCTGCTGTCGATCGATGCCCAGGGGGTGCGCTTATCGTCGAAAGTCCCGCCGTAGTGGCCGGTTTTGAACCCGATGATGATGCCAGGATATTTTTTTGCGGTGTCCGCCGCGAGTTGCACCTTGAACTGCGAAGGATCCTGCTCTGCCCCGGACGCCTGCGCTCCCGGCGCCGCAATGTTGAGAAAGGCAAGGATGCGCGTCCTGGAGTGGTCGATGATTTTCTTGAAGTCCTCGAAGTTTTCCGCCCCCGCGGTCCCACCGTCGCAGCACGTCGTGACGCCGGACGGGAGGCAGTGATGGTCCGCGATCACCGAGGAGGTGACGCTGAGGTTGGTGTAATAGCAGCATATGTGGGTGTCGATCAACCCGGGTGTCACGTAGTAGCCGGAGACGTCGATTGCGGTCTTTGCCTCGTCAGACGCAATGCTGGTATCGACTCGCGCTATCTTCCCACCCTGAACGGCCACATCCATTTGCCGGCTGATGCCGTTCGCCACATCGATCACGTGCCCGCCTTTGAGAACGAGATCGTAAGCAGGAGCCCGGCGGGAAAAAGCGGGAGTTGCCACCAGCGCGCACGGTACGGCCGCCACCGATAGAAATTCTCTTCGTTTCATATTCACCTACTCGCAAGAATGCGCATTCATTTGAGCTTCCTGGAGGCCTTCGCGTCTTGGAGGTCAGTTGAAAAGACGACCTCCAAGACGCGAAGCGCTCGAAGGTCTCAGTTGGCCAGCGGGGGGCCCTGGGGCACCATGATCGTGCGCGCCACCGGATAGGTGTGTCTCCTGGCGGTGAATTTCGACATGAGATACTCACCCATGTGGATCGGTCCCGAAATCGTATCGCCGGTCACCTTGCCCGCGAAAGTGAACGTGATGGTATCGCCGGTGCCGCGCTCGGAGGTGGTGCTGCGGAGAACGATCTGATCTCCGTCGATGACGCCGTACATGTCACGCGTCAGAAAGTCTCCCTTGTGGGTACCTTGAATCTGGTTGCCGTTCTGCTCGATGAACAGCACGTGCTCGCTCTTGCTGCTGTAGAACTCGATCGTTGCATCCCATCGGCCGCTGAGATTGGCGACCGGCGGTTTCAGGGGAGGTTGCGGGCTGCGCTTCTCGGACAGGACCTCGTGGATCCGATCCGCGACGATCTTCACCTGGTCAGCCTGCATCTGCCAGGGCGTAACGGAAATGCTGGTCATCCCCGGGGCCTGCTCCCGGGAGCGGCCTCCTCCTCCGCCCCCAGCGCTGAGTGCGATTCTCGGCTTGCTTCTGGCCATCAGCTCGGCCGCCTCTTCGCCGGTGATGTGCAGTTTCTCGGGATCCCAGGAGATGGTCAGCGATGGACTGTGGTTGGAAAGTCCGGTCGGTTCGCGGACAGCCGCTGTGACGCCCGGGATCTGGGTGACTTTCCTGGAAATTGTGTCGAGCCAGTTCAGCCAGGATTGATATTCAGCCTTGTGGTCGCGTTTGACCCAGGCCTCGACGGCCGCCAGCATGCCAAGGGTCTCCTCGCGGCCGACCTTATTGTCCCGACCGGGGCCGTGGTGCGGGGAACTCGCCTGCCAGGCTGCCCTCAGGAGATCCTTGCGGCCGAGCAGCAGTCCCGCGCACTGTGGCCCGCGGATCGCTTTCCCGCCGCTGTAGGCGGCGACATCGGCGCCGCGCTCCAGGTGTACGCACGGGATCGTGAGGTTCTCCGCGGCGGCATCCACCAGGATCGGCACGTTCTTGGGTTTCGCGATCCTGGCGATGGCCTCGAGCGACAGCGGTCCAGTGACGGACTCGCCGCCGCCCTGGATGTAAATCAGCGCCGTTCTCGGATTGATCGCCGCTTCGAACTCTTCGAGAGTATCCACCATGACCACTCTCAGACCAACATTGCGGATGGCGTGGTCGTAAACGCTACGCGACCCCCTGGGGATCAAAACCTCCGTCTTGTCGAGATCGGTCAGATCCGGGATGCGGATCAGTTTTTCAGGATTCCCGCCCGCGACGCAGGCCGCGGCCACGTGCTTCAGCCCCGCCGCGCAGCCGGCTGAGACCATGCCCCACTCCGCTCCAGTCAGCTCCGCGAGGCGCCTCCCGACCGCGTCCGCCAGCTCGTCGAGCTGCACGTTGTGAAGGGCGGCGGATTCGACCGCGGCCCGGCACTCGGGCACCTCCACCGAGGCACCAATGATCGTGAACGTGCCGCGGCAGTTGATGACGGGTTCCACCCCGATGGATTGGTAAATGCCGGGTCCGGGGGCCAAAGGGCCTTCGGCGGCGGCAACTTCGGGCTTGCTGAACAGGGTGGCCGACAGGGCCAGCAGGCTCGAGGCCGAAAGCATTTCTCGCCGAGTCAACCCACCGGGTGATGCCGAGTGCGATTGTTTTTCTGCATTGTCAGACATATCTCCTCCGATGTACGTAAGACACGCAAGCGGAAATCCGACGCGATGTCTCGCGCGATCTGCTGAATGGAATCCGGAGCCGAAAAACCAAGATCGCCATTATGCCTCGGGTTTTGGCCGCAGTATATACCCGTCCGCGCGGGGCAATACGCCACTGGCCCGACGACGGCGGGCCGGTTGATGAGCGGAATAGCCACCCTGCAGATAGGGGCCGATCTTACCCGACAGAGCGGAGATCGCCAGAACCTGGACGACCGCTGCGCCGGCATAGAGGAGGTCACCCTGCCACCCCACGCTCAGCGTTGATCCGTCCCGGTGGTTCTCATTTCACGGCAACGCACGAGATCTTCACCAGCATGTCGGCTGAAGAGGGCTTCACCTGCACAGTGGTTCGGGCAGGCGGTTTCTCCGCGAAATGCTTACGGTAAATGGCATTCATCCTTGGGAAATCGGCGAGGTCCTTCATATAGACATTGACGTTCACCACGTCGGACATCGTCATTTTCGCCGCTGCCAGCGTCTCCTGCAGTTTCTTCATGATGCCGTTTACCTGGTCCTCGATCGTGCCTCCGAGGGCCGGATTGCTCCGAAACGAACAGGGTGGTTCCGGCCAGCACAGAACTGTTTCGGACGTAGGTCAAACAGAAAAGATCCCTGTTCCCGCCCCCGCACTCCTTACCTTGTGATTTCCAATTATGTAGTTTGTTTCGCGACCTGTGATTCCAACGGTTCGGAGAAAGCGATTATACGCTGATCCCGCGGGCACATGTCACTTCTTCCATCCCACTTTTCCCTTGTGCCCCAGGGGAAAAAGCCCTATAGATCAGACCGATCCCGATTTTCTTCCCGAAGGCTGCCATTGGAACACACTGGACACTCTACGCGGCCATTCGTTTCTGGAGGTCGACATGGTGATTTCCACAGCGTCTTTGTTGCGCATTCTCCGGTCGTGTACGGCCCTGGCGGGCGCGGGCGCTTTTCTCCTGCAGTGCGGAAACGCGCAGACTTTCACGCTCACCAAGGAGCAGCTGATCAAGTATACGGAGAAATATGACGATGAACGGTTCCCGGATGGAAGGCCCAAAGTGCCGGATGCACTTCTGGAAAGGCTGAAGCCGCTCTGCGCAGAAGAGGTCCATGGCGTGCTCTCGGGCCAGGGTTTCACGAACCAGTTCGAAGGAGGAAACTGGAAAGTCCTGCATCCCGGAAGGAAGCTGGTCGGCCGTGCGGTGACCATCCAATATATGCCGTCTCGCCCCGATATTGCCGACGTGGATGTCAGGGATGCGCAGGCCAGGGGCCAGGGACGGCCCAGGAACCAGAGCGTGATCGACACCCTGCAACCCGGCGACGTCATCGTCGCCGACTGCTTCGGCTCCACATTCAATTTCGTCGGGAACAAGCTTGCGTTTGCGATCGGGCAGGCGACCCGCAACACCGGGATGGTCGTCGACGGCGGGATTTACTGGCTGGAGCGGATGGCGAACTTTGACCTGCAGGCCTACTTCCGCAGCTCCCAACCGGCTCTGGTCAGCAGCGTGATGGTGACCGGTGTCAACATCCCGATCCGGATCGGCAACGCGACAGTGCTGCCCGGCGATGTCGTGTTCGGCGATGTCGAGGGTGTTTACTTCATCCCGGCACACCTGGTCAAAGACGTGGTCGAAAGCGGCGAGATCAGCATGGCCAGGGACGAATGGACGATCAAGATGATGAGCACCGGCAAGTACAAATCGAGCGAGCTGTACGGCCGCCCGAGCGATCCCGAGCTGATAAGACAGCGCAGGGAATTCATTCGCAACCAGACCGGACGCGACGAGCCGGAGCCACGGCCGTCGGCCCAAAAACCACGCCCGTGAACATTCCCGCATGAATGGAGCGTATGTTTCCGGTCATCGAGGGGCCGCGCCGCGTTGTGATTCGCCAAAATCTGTAGGTAAGGGTGGAATGTCCCTTTCAACGCGGCCGCGGTTCTGGTGAAGCACAGGCCGGGCACTTGCGTTCGAGGTGTCGTCATCAGATTCCCGGAGGCTCATCGACTGAGGCCAATGCGGCGCAGCAGGTTCTGGAACCGCGGGTCGGACCGCAGAGGGTCGAAGGCCGGCCGCCGGAGGACCGAAGGGTTAAAGCGCTCCGCATAGGCCTTTTCGAGCCAGGCCATTGCTTGATCCCTCTCGTCCAGACCTACATAGACCAAGGCAATCTCGGGCGCATTGGAGAAGGCGTCATGCGAATTGATCTTCAGATCATTCAGGATCTTTGAGGCTTCATTTCTCTTGCCAGATTCGGCGTAGGCGTAGGCAAGATTCGACCTGAATGTCGTACTGCCCGCAGACAGCTCGATCGCTTTTTGAAGTTCCGCAATGGCTTCATTGTACATGTGCTTTTGCACAAACGCCTGGCCTAGTTCGAAGTGTGCAACGGCAAAGAAAGGGTCCAACGCCATCGTTTTTCGGCTTTGCTTTATTGCTTCGTCATAGCGATGAGCGATGAGAAATTCTTCGGCCAGCTCGGCGCTGATGATGAGGGAGAGCGGATCTAAGTCCTCCGCCTTCTTCATTTCGGAGATGGCCTCGTCGTTTCGCCCCAACGTGGTCAAATGCCAGGCATACCAGTGGTGACCCGTCGCATAGCCGGGGTTAAGCTCGATTCCGCGCCTGAATTCCCTCCCGGCAGACTCCCAATCCCAGTCGAAGCCATCCAGGCAAAATGCAAGCGAGATATGAGCTTCGCCGAGAGTGTTGTCCAGCTCCAGAGCTTTGGCCGCCGCCGCCTTGGCTCTGGGGTACGCTTCCTTGGGAGGGAGAAGCCCATACTCCCAATCCCCCGCCAAAGCATAAGAGTCGGCCAGCCCTGCGTAAGCCTCGGCATAATTCGGGTTGGTTGCGATGACCTGGTCGAAATAATCGATGGCCTTTCGCAAACCATCTGCGGTCCGTTTATTCCAGAAGTATCGTCCCTTGAGGTAGGCATCGTAGGCTTCCGGACTCACACGCGTCGCGTTTTTCAACACCGCCTGTTCGTATGGCGTCAACTCGATCCGGATCTCCGCCGCAATCGAGCGGGCGACCTGCTTTTGGAGCGCTAACGTATCACCGATTTCGCCGTCATAGCTCCTGGCCCACAAGTGCTTGTCGGCAGCCGCCAGGATCAACTGCGCCGTGATTCGAACCCGGTTGCCGGAACGGAGCACGGCGCCCTCCACCACAGCGTCTACATTCAAATCCCGTGCGATCTGCGGTAAGGACTTGTGCGCGCCTTTGTAGATCATGATCGAGGTACGCGAGATCACCCGCAATTCGCTGATCTGCCCCAGTTCGGTGATCAACTCGTCGGTCATGCCATCAGAGAAATAATCCTGCGATGCATCGCCGGACAGGTTTTCCAGTGGCAGCACGGCCAGAGACCGAATGGGGGGTGGCGGGTGACTCCCGGGGCGAAGTATCCAGCCCGGTCAGGATTGCGAGCATCGCGAGCAAGGCGAAGACGGTCCTCTTCCAGGCACGCGGCCAGCGCTCGCGCACGACTGGAACGGTCTTCTCAGAAAGGTGAACCTGATCCAGATCTTTTGCCTCGGGCAGGTCCAGAGTAGGAGGCACTTCTGTAACCGCGGCAGCCCCCTGGACCGCTGAGGCATCTCCGGTCACGGCGATGGTCTGCATCGGAGCGATGAACCGGTAGCCGCGCCGCGGCAAAGTCTCGACAAATCGAGGGTTGTCCGCCGAGTCGTTGAGGGCCTGACGGAGCCTTTTGACGGCCGCGTTGAGACCTTGTTCAAAGTTGACGAAGGTGTCCGCGGGCCATAGTTTCCGGTGAAGCTCTTCGCGCGTAACCAACTCACCGGGGTTTTCGAGGAGACACATCAGCACCTGAACCGGCTGCCCTTCAAGCCGGATTTTTCGACCCTGCCTCTGAAGCTCGCCCGAGCGCAGATCAAGCTCGAAGACCCCGAATCGGATCAGACGCGGGGATGGTACCACTGGTTCCATTGCATTTAGAGATATGCAGAGTAGACCCCCATTGTCAACTTTGATCGAGTCCGACACCGTTGCCAATCGCGCTCCGGCCTGCCCGTTCCCGCAGGGCTTGCCGGAGGGCGGAGCGCATGTCACTCCCGTCGCCAAGTGTAAATGAATAAACCCGTTATCGTGTCACACATATGCCACAAACGCTTCACTCCGCTTCCATTGAACTTCAGGGCACCTTGCTTCAAATTCTTATTCGAAAACGACTTCGATCACGGCCTGCAACCTGGCCAAACGTCGATTCGTGAACAGGAATGCCGGACATTCCAAGGAAAGGGGATTGGAGAGTATGTCACGCAGAATCATTAACGGCCAAAATCGCGACCGCATCGATCGTCGTGGATTCCTCGAGTGCATGGCCTGGGTCGGCACGGGGATTATCTACACTGTGGGGGGCGGCGTTCTTAAGTCGGAGCCCATCAGCACGCCCCGCTCGTTGACGAACCGGGGAACCGGTGAGTTCACCTTTGTCCAGATCAGCGACAGCCACATCGGCTTCAAGCACGATCCGAACAATGACGTCACGGCCACCCTGCAGGAAGCGGTGGACAAAATCAATGCCATGCCTGAGAAGCCCGACTTCGTCGTCCACACGGGGGACATCACCCACTTGTCGGCGCCGGCGGAGTTTGACACAGCCAGCCAGGTCCTGACGGGCATCAAGACGAGCAGGGTCTTCTATGTACCCGGCGAGCACGACGTGCTGAACGATGACGGCAAGGAATACCTGAACCGCCACGGTGAAGGTACGGCAGGCAACGGTTGGTACAGTTTTGAGCATAAGGGCGTTCACTTCATCGGGCTCGTCAATGTGTTGAATTTGAAGCCCGGCGGTTTGGGCCTGCTCGGCGGGGATCAGCTCGAGTGGCTGGAAAAAGATGTGTCGGGCCTGTCGGGCAGCACGCCGGTTGTCGTGTTTGCGCACATGCCGCTCTGGTCGATCTACCCCGACTGGGGCTGGGGCACCGATGACGCGGCGCAGGCCTTGAGTTACCTCAAACGGTTTGGCTCCGTTACGGTCCTGAACGGGCATATCCACCAGACGATGCGGAAGGTGGAAGGAAACATCACCTTCCACACCGCGCTGTCGACCGCGTATCCGCAACCGCAGCCGGGGACGGCGCCAGGGCCCGGACCGCTCAAGGTGCCGGCGGAGAAGCTGCGCAGCCTCCTCGGGGTCACCGACGTCGACTATGTCCGGGCAAAAGGCAGCCTGGCCATTATCGATTCAGCACTTGCAGACGAGTGATTGAGTAGCATCAAGAAAGGAAAGACGAACATGAAAAGGACGATGATTTGTTTGACGGTCTGTGCCCTGGTGTTCTGGGCCGCGGCGGTGGGCGCCGCCGAAGATCCGAAACCTGAGGGGCAGGTCAAGATCGACAATTTCAGCTTTATCCCGGAAACCCTGACAGTGAAAGCAGGCACGAAGGTCACCTGGGTCAACAAGGATGACGAGCCGCACACGGTCGTCAGTACCACGAAGAAGTTTTCCTCGCGTGTGATGGATACGGGCGGCCAGTACGATCACACGTTCACAGACCCGGGCACCTATGAATACTACTGTTCCGTTCACCCGCACATGAAGGCAAAGGTAATCGTGCAGTAGCGGAGGCGCACATGAGTAAGGGCTTCCTGGGAACCGCGGCCCCCAGGGCGGCGGATTTGACCCTGTTAGCCGAGTCTGCGATGGGATTGGCACTGATCATGGGCTCGATGCTCGCCCGGCGGGGATGGTACCGCGCCCATGGCTGGTGCCAGTCAATCGTGGTCCTGCTCAACCTGGTGGTGATCGCGGCCTACATGCTGCCGTCGTTTCGCCGCCAGGTGGTTCCTGCAATTCCTGCGGACCTCGGAGACTCCGCTTACATCCTCGCGGTTGCCCACGGAGCGGCAGGATTGATGGCGGAGTTGCTTGCCTTCTACATTCTGCTCGTGGCCGGCACGAACATTCTGCCACAGCGCCTGCGCTTCACCCGCTACCGGCTCTGGATGCGCACGGCCCTGGCCCTCTGGTGGCTGGTGATGGTGCTTGGGGTGGTCACATATGTCCGCTGGTATGTCTTGCTCTGATCCCCACGATGGCACAGGGGCTGTGCGCCGCGCGAAGTCGCGCGTGTATTGATATTTTGACCTTTCTTGCCTCTCAGACAGCCAAAATGATACGCTCGCTTGTGACATGACCATCAACCCCAACACCACGCGAAATGTGAAACTCATCACCCTCCTCGCCTGCACTGCCTGCCTCACCCCGGCGTTCGCGCAGGAAATGAAACGCAGCATCCCCTACATCGCAAACGGCCACGAGCGCCAGGTGCTCGACCTCTACGCGCCCCCCAACGCCAGGAGCCTCCCTGTCGTGTTCTGGATTCACGGCGGCGGCTGGCAGGCTGGCGACAAGTCGGATGTAAAGCTCAAGCCGCAGTGGTTCATGGACAAAGGATTTGTCTTTGTCTCCACCAATTATCGTCTACTTCCAGGTGTGGACATGGGCACGCTGATCCGCGATGTCGCGAAGGCATTCGGCTGGATGCACCAGCACATCGCCGAATACGGCGGTGACCCTAAACGCGTGCTCGTCGGCGGTCACTCCGCAGGTGCCCAACTCGCCGCCATCATCTGCACCGACGACCACTACCTGAACGCCGAAGGCGTCCCGTTCGATGACATCATCGGCTGCGTGCCTGTGGATGGCGATACCTATGACGTGCCGGCCATCATCGAGACTGCCGAGACGCGCTGGCGCGTTCACGGCATGCCACCGGCAAAGTTTGGTCATCGCGAGAAGTTCGGCAACGATCGCGAAAAGCACAAAGAGTTTTCCGCCGTGACGCATGTGTCGAAGGGCAAAGGCATCCCGCCTTTCCTCATTCTCCACGTCGCCGGTCATCCCGATACTTCCGCGCAGGCATTTCGTCTCGGCTCAGTGCTCAGAGAAGCGGGGGTGGCGGTAAGCGTCTTCGGCGCGAAGGACACCACTCATGTGAAGCTCAACGATGATCTCGGCCTGCCTGATGACCCGGCAACCAAGGCGTTGGATGAATTTGTCGTCAAGGCCCTAAAGAAGTAAGGTATTGGAGCTAACGATCATTCCGGACCAGCGAAGGAGCCGTGCCAGTTCCTTTTCCCTTCCCTGCCTGCTTCTTTTTCCAGCGTCTGGCGGACGTTCGTCCAATGTCGGAGGATTGAATGCGCCTCTACGGTGCCATTCAATGCATCAGGACAAGCACAGCAATTCTGGTCATGTTCGGTTTCCTCACAGCTCTCTCTGTCACGATAGGCAACAGCATCGGTCAAACGGCCCAGGAGGTTGAGAATCCGCTCCTTACTCAGATCAGAAAGGAATTCCAACGGAAGAATTCGAGAATTTCTGAGGTGTCTTTGGTCGAAATCGCACCTTTTCGTCGTCTGGGACCCGCTGAAAAGTACGTGCTGGTTGCTTGGGGGATTACCGGCCGCGACGCAGCTTTTAAGGGAGACTTCTGGGACGAAGTATTTGGATTCTTCGTGGCCGACGGTAAGCTGACAACAATAGAGGAAACCTTAGGTATTGTGCCAACTCCTCGATGGAGAGATTACGCCTTCACAATTGACCGCGTGACCGATGATTTGGTCACTGTTCGCGGTGCTGGAGATACATACGGAGACGGCCCGAAGGTGCTGCGGTTCAAATGGAACCCATTCACGGTCAAACCCGCCAAACGCATTCGCTAACGCCACGACTCGCGGCCCCCAAGTGTATTCAATCTGCGGCGTCGAATCGTTGTAGGTGATCCGCAGAAAGCAGCCACGAAAAACACGGATCCGATTCGATGGAGCCGAAACTTCGGCACGCCTCAAGGCAAAGCGCCCGAACGAATTCAGGTTGCACTCTGGGACCTGGTAGAACGACGATCAGTCATCAAGACTGTGCAAGCCGCATTCGGTTTTGCTGAATCCGGCCCAACGGCCGGCCCTTGAATCCTGGTCTGCTCGTACCGGACGAGTGCAATACGTGCAGCCAATGCTCGGATAGCCTCGGTCATGCAGTGGATTGTAGGGGACATCGTGGTTTTGAATGTATTGCCAAATCTGCTTCGAAGCCCAGTCCGCCAACGGGTTTACCTTTACCAGGCCGAATTGTTGGTCCCATTCGAGTTTTCGGGCGTGCGCGCGTGTGGGCGTTTGATCTCGCCGAATTCCCGTAATCCAGGCCCGCAGAGAATTCAGTGCAGTCTTGAGGGGCGCCACCTTTCTAAGCCGGCAGCATAGACTCGGATCGCGGCTCCACAGCGCTTCTCCAAAGTTGCGGGCTTGTCGATTGGGTGAATGCGCCGATTTGCACCGTTCCACCCGTACCCCGTAACGCCGTTCGATTTGTTCGATCAGCCGGTAGGTTTCGGGAAACAGAAAATCCGTGTCCAAGGTAAATACGCGGACATCCGGATCTGCTCTGGTGGCCAGATCGATCAATACAACGTCTTCGGCACCAAAGCTGGAGGCCACCGCCACATCCTGCCCAAACTCAGCCAGGGCCCAGCCGATTACGTCCCGTGCATTCCACTCCTCAATCGTACTCTGCATGTTGTCTATGCGCTTCTTCATTTCGTGTACTCTGGTCATCGCCTCAGTGATGTTGAAACTGTTTCGTTACAGTCGTGATTACGGACGGCAACCACGCCATAAACGACCCCACAATCGACCCAAGCCGCGAACCGCCCATGAAGATGACCAAGGTGTCGGCGCTTTCCGCCAGTTTCGCCAGCCCGCGGTCAGTCGGGTAATCAACGTGCGGATTAAATCGCCTCATATCATTGCACGTCGAACAAACCGGTGGAGAGGTATCGCTCACCGGAGTCGGGGAGGATGGCGACCAGTGTCTTGCCTTCGAACTCAGGCACCTGGGCCAGCCGCGCCGCCACGGCAACAGCCGCCCCGCTCGAGATGCCCGAGAGGAGACCCTCTTCGACGGCCAGACGCCTGGCAAACTCCAGCGCTTCTTCGTTTTCCACCTGCTCCACCCGGTCGACCAGCGACAGATCGAGAACGTCGGGAACGAACCCGGCGCCAATTCCCTGAATCATGTGAGGTCCCGACTTTATTTTTTCCCCTGCAAGGTACTGGGAGAGCACCGGGCTTCGTTTCGGTTCGACAGCGACCGATGTAATCTTTCTACGCGTTCGCCGCTTGATGAACTGCGACACACCGGTGATTGTTCCCCCCGTGCCTACCCCTGCCACCAGAACATCAATTTTGCCTTCTGTATCGGCCCAGATTTCCGGGCCGGTGGTTTTGAAGTGAATGGCCGGGTTGGCTGGATTCTTGAATTGCTGGGGCATGAAATAGTGTTTCGGATCCTGTGCCACGATCTCTTCGGCTTTCCGAATCGACCCGGGCATGCCTTTTTCTCCGGGAGTCAATACGACATTCGCCCCGAACGCCTTAAGAATCTTCCGGCGTTCTGCGCTCATCGTCTCCGGCATTGTGAGCGTCACCCTGTAACCTCGCGCTGCGCCGACGTATGCGAGGGCGATGCCGGTATTGCCGCTGGTGGGCTCGACGATCTCCATCCCCGGTTGGAGATCGCCTCTTTCTTCTGCGTCCCACACCATGCTCGCTCCGATGCGGCACTTTACGGAGTAGGACGGATTACGACCCTCGACCTTGCCGAGCACGGTGGCTTTGTTGCCTGCCACTTTGCCCAGACGAACCAGCGGTGTGCTCCCGATCGATAGCGAGTTGTCCCGGTAATAGCTCATGCTTTTTCTCCATGCATTTACTTTCTCGGACCGAGCCCCATGCCCGCCCGCGATCATTTCTTCCGCACGATCACCCTCCAGTGCCCGTCACCAAGATCCGCGATCGCTTGTACCTCCTGCCCTTCATTGCGCAAGCTTGCGGGCACATTCCGGATCGATTCGCCTTCGTCCAGGATAATTGCCAGGGCTCGGCCGGCTTCCATGCTCTCGAGCCTCAGCTTGGCTTTGACGAAATTCATGGGGCACGCGACCCCGCGCAGGTCCAGTTCCGTCTCCTCCGATGCGGGTGGAGCAGGCCGAACCCTTTCTCCCTGCGAAAGGGAAGAGTTTTCTCGCTCCGGCGGGTGAAATTCGAGACTGGCGTCGAGTGTGGCATAGAGCAACTTCACTCGTTCGAGAAGGCGGTTCACGCCCCCTTCCGATCCGAGGAGGGCTTCTTTCCAGCCCTGAGCATGACCGCGGGCCCGTGTCAGAAGGGGCCTGAAATCGTCATTGACCAGGCCCGTCCCCACGAAGTGCTTTTCGAATTCCCTGAAGACGGTATCAGGGTCCTGCGCGTCGATCCCGCGTGTGATCAGCAGTGCGCGGGCGGTGGGCAACAAGACGTCAAACGGTTCCGTGGCTCTTGCCGCCATTGCGAGGTCCTCCTGGATTACTTCGAAGATCCCGGCGCCACATTCACCTGCGCCGCGGCCGGCGAGAGAGAAATCTTCTTCCTCGCCGAAATCGCGGTAATAATCCGGTCGCTCCTCGTAAGGAGGCACCCGCGCATGCTGGTTAACGATGCTGCTGAAATGTGCCTGCCCCTGGCGGTCGAAATAGTCGACAAAAGTCTCATCCGCCCTGCGATGGCGTTCGAAATCACCCGCCAATTCGCTCAGAAAATCGGGTAGTGCTTTTGCGGGAACCTGGCCGACAGAAGTACCCAATCGTGCTCCCTGTAGGTCAGACCGCCCCCCCAAAGTTATTCGGTACGAGGGGACCAGACGTCTCCCAACGCGCTGGGCGGCGCCCGAGCACCCGATCATTGCAATCGGCTGATGCCCACAAGCATTGGGGCAGCCGTTGATGTGGACCTCGAGTGCGTCCAGCGTGTCCGTGGCCAAATCACCCTGGTCTAGTTTTTCGGCGGAAGCGGAAGCGGCGTTTCGGGCAAGGCAGAGCCCGAGCCGGCAAGTCGAAGCCCCGGCGCACGCCACGAAGCGTTCCAACGCCCGCGCAGACAGGACGTCTGTGGCGAGCGTGTGAATTTCGGCAACCAGGCTTGGTAGATTCTCCCGTTTTACAGACGGAATGAGCAGACTCTGGCGTCGCGTTGTTCGCAACTCACGCTTGTCGCTGAAGCGAGAGGCTAGCTCACCAATTCGGGCGAACTCATCCGCAGATAGGAATCCCAGAGGCAAAGACAAAGGTACCGCGACCCACCCGTCCTGTGGCTGCACAAGATAACGAACGTCGCCGCTCCTCTGCATTTTCGGCGGTCCGACCTCGGCCTGATCCGGCCGGTCGTTCATGTGGACTTGTACTTTACATTGGGGCACGCCTTCCGCCGTTACGCGCCTGCTCTCGTCGGCAACCCGTTTCTGAAACGCCTCTTTGCCAAGCCTGGCCGCAACGAACCGGAGCCGCGCGCGGTTTCTGTTGGTTCTATCACCGAGCTGGTCGAGAAGTCGCCGTACCGCCTCCGCAATCCGGATCACCTCCGTTGCCGGCGTCCAATCGAGAAGAAGGTCGGCGACTCGGCCATGGGCACCCATCCCGCCCCCGCCGAAGACGCGGAATCCTGGGCGACCGCCGCGGACTTCCGCGACGAACCCGAGGTCCGATATTTGGGCCAGGCCGCAGTCGGCGCTGCACCCACTGAACGCAATCTTGTATTTTCTGGGCAGGTTGTAGCTGCCGACCAGCGCTATCAGGTATTCCGTTACCGCGTGGGCAAATCCGGTCGCGTCAAAGCGCTCGCGCGTGCACATGCCCGCGTATGAGCAGGCCGTCACATTACGCACGGTGTTGCCGCCGCCCCCCTTCGTGGTGAGACCTACGGTCATGGCGCGCCGCATAATCTTGGGCGTGTTCTGTATCGCGATGTCGTGGAGCTGTATATCCTGTCGGGTGGTGATGTGGAGCAAGCCATTACCGAACTCGCGACTGGACTCGGCCAGTATGCGGCACTGCTCAGCCGTCAAACTTCCGGCCGCGACCCGGATGCGAACCATGTAGGTCCCGTTTTGTCGCTGTTCATACACTCCGCGGCTCACCCGCCTGGCCTTGAAAATTGGAGCCGCCAACTCTTTAGACAGGAATCGAGAGACTTCCCGCTCATAAGCCTCGATATCCTCGGCCAAGTCTGCCGGCAGTCTGTAGAAGGATTCGGTCATGGCTCGGACTCCTCTATGCTGGCTCCCTTCGGCGCGCAGGCGCACACCGTCATTGCGACCTGTTCGGCGGCTCCTGCCTGGACCACGAACCCGCGAATATCAGGATTCAATGGAGAGGCGAGAGAAACGACGATATAGATGACGTCGGGCATGTAGGCGAGCCGCAAGTCCTCTGCGGACATCCTGGCCGGCGTTACGGGATGACTGTGCCATACGGCGGCCAACCTGAGCCCCTTTGCCCTGATGTCTTTCGCCACAGCAAACTGGTCTTGAGGGATCATACTGAAATGTTCCGCCGAGCGGTCTGCATTCGTTAATTCGTAAAATCTGGTGACGTGATCGACGCTCCCCGCGAGCAGCCCGCAGGCCTCCAGCGGCGCCGCCTTGCGCGCCGCAGCCAGCATCGCGTCACACACATGCTTGTCAATTCTCAAAATCATCGGCCTGTCGCCTCGCTTAAACTGCAGACCGCCCTGGCCTCGTCTTTCAGCTCCCTGATCGTCGGACTTACTCCGCACAGGGGGCAGTCCGGATTGCGTTTCAACGACACTTTCCGGAAATTTGCGTCCAGGGCATTGTAGATAAGCAACGTGTCGGTCAAGAGCCGTCCCTGCCCCAGAATGAACTTGAAAGCCTCGGCGGCCTGCAGAGTTCCGATCACCCCGGCCACAACTCCGAGGACCCCTGCCTGGGAACACGAGGGCACGGCATCCGGAGGTGGCGGTGAATTGAAAATGCACCGATAACAAGTCGTCTGTTGCGGAAGCACTGTCATTATCTGGCCGTCAAAGCGCAGAATCCCGGCGTGAGAGTATGGCTTTCCGGCGAAGTGGCAGGCGTCGGCGACAAGATACTTGGATGGGAAGTTGTCCGTTCCATCGATAACGAAGTCGTATCCGGAGAGAATCTCAAACGCATTTGCGGCGGTGAGGTGCTCCTGGTACGTCTTGATTTCCACATCGGGATTCATTGACCGCATTTTGGCCACGGCCGATGCCACCTTTGGGCGACCGACGTCGGAGGTGAAGTGGAGGATCTGGCGTTGCAGGTTGCTCAGATCCACCGTGTCCCCATCGATAACGCCGATTTTCCCCACTCCGCCTGCGGCAAGGTACAGGGCGGCCGGCGAGCCCAGTCCGCCGGCCCCGATAACAAGGACTTTGCCCGCAAGAAGCTTCAGTTGTCCCTTGCCGCCGACCTCCGGCAGGAGGATATGGCGCGAGTAACGCTCGATTTGCAGTTCGGTCAGGCTCATCTCAGATCCTACTTCCCGCCGCCCATGAAATAGAGAAACTCTATGGCATCGTTCGCCCTGATTTCGGTGCGGGCAAATGTATCGCGGCGGAGAATCTCCCCATTTAGCTCCACGGCCACCATGTCCGGGGATTTCACGCGGCGCTCGCTGAGCAACTCGGCGATGCTCAAACCGTCCCGCACTTCGGCGGCCTCTCCATTGATGTGTATCTTCATCTCGTTTTCCTCTAAATAGACTTCGCCTTGTCCAGCGCCTGATCGATATCCGCCCAAAGGTCTGCAGCGTGCTCGATTCCTATAGAAAGCCGCACGAGATCATTGGTCACTCCCATTGCCTGTTGCTCCTCTTCCGTCAGTTCGCGGCAGAACGTGGAAGCGGGATGGATTACTAGCGTTTTGGCGTCCCCGAGGTTTGCCAGATTTTGTGCAAGCCTCAGCGCGTTGATGAACCTGAAGCAGCGTTGTTTGGCTCCGAGTCGAATGGCTAATAGCGCTCCGTATCGGCCCGCAAACTGGCGCTGCGCGATGTCGTGGTTGGGATGTGTGTGAAGCCCGGGATAGCGGACTTCCTCGACCCGCGTGTCGGCTGCAAAACACCCGGCGATTTGCGAGGCATTCAGGCAGTGCTGCTCCATGCGCACGGCGAGCGACTCAATCCCAACGGACATGAGAAACGCATTGAATGGTGAAGAGCAGCAGCCCAAATGCGCGTGTATTCGGTTGCGCAGGTAGGCAACAAAGGCAAATTGGCGTACACGATCATAAAAGGGCCTTAGGTGCCCGTACCGCGGACTGGACCAATCGAATGTGCCGCAATCGACGATCATGCCTCCGACGGCATTTCCATGCCCGTTGATGTACTTGGATGTCGAGTGGATAACTATATCTGCGCCCAGGTGTTTGGGCTGGACGAGGACTGGCGTTGTGACGGTATTATCCACAACCAGAACAATGCCGCGTTCCCGCGCCACTTTCGCGACGGCGGAGAGATCTGGTACATCCAACTTCGGGTTTCCGACGGTTTCGACAAAAATCAGTTTGGTCGCGTCCGTGACCGCCGCCCGGTATGCGTCCACATCGGTTGTTTCCACGAACCGGGTCTTTATGCCGTAGCGCTGCAATGTCAGGGTGAAGAGCGAGTAGGTTCCGCCGAAAATGCTGTTGCCGGAGACAATTTCGTCGCCGCTCCCCGCGAGTGCCAGGACGGTCGTACTTATCGCTGCCATGCCGGACGCACAGGAAACGGATGCCAGGCCGTCTTCCAGTTCGGTGATCCGTCGTTCGAAATGATCCAGGGTGGGGTTGTTAATCCGGCTATAAACGTATCCCGCCTCACGGCCTGCGAAAACCGCCTCGAGCTCTTCCGCGGATTTGTAGGCGAACGAGGTGCTCTGAAAAATCGGGGACGTGGTTGCTCCGGTCACCTGTTCGGGCGCATAGCCTCCGTGCAGCAGTTTGGTCTGTATATGCAACGCTTTGTCAGACATCGTTCACGCTCTTGACGCCCCGTCATATGGCGAAATCAATGACTTCCTTCTCTCGAAGCAGATCCCAGACGGCTCGAATGCAGCTGTCGACATCCACATTCGCCGCCAGCTGCACGGCGGCGTGACCTCCCGCCGCATCGGCATCGCCCGCATGCACAACTAGAATGTCGTTCGGCTGGTTGAGAAGCTTCAAGACCTCGATGTCGCTGTCGTCAGCAGTTGGAACGGCCGTTATGAAGATTTGGCCGGAATCGGTCATGATCCGGGCCAGTTCACCAAGCCGGCGGATGTGCTCGTCGCGGATATCCGCTTCGACGGCCAGATCGGCGCCCAGACCCCCCACCACGTTTGAAAGGCGGAGGCAGTAAGCTTGGAAACCGCTGCGAAAAAGGTGCCTCTCCACCGCGGCCGCGAACCTCTCGATTTGCTCCGCGTCATCACCGGTGAACACGAGAAACTTCGCGCGGTGTCCATACAGCGCACTCCGTTCTGCCGAAGTGATGGCGCTCGGGGACCAGGCGAATTCCCGCTCGCGCACGTGCTCGCTGACGGTTGAACGCCCCTGGTTCATTTTCTCGAGGATCATGCCCGCCCCGGCGATCTCATGATTGTCGACGATCACGAAACGTCCGGTCTCGCGCACCACATCGACCGGGTCGAAGGCAAAGGGGCGCAGTGCTTCCAGAATGCACTCCGCCACGTCATGTCGTTCGATCTGCTGCTTGTTGGTATCGGTGGTCATTTCCGCCACATCGAGCACGTGAATGATCTCGACGAGCTTGAGGGGAACCCGAGCCGCTGCGATTTTCAATTTGTAGCGTTTGTCGCGGATCATCGGCGCCCTCCCCATCCAGAAGAGGTTCGCGCGAAAACGCGTGCCAACCTGGGGCAACGCATCGCCGGATCGCGCCACCAATTCGCCGGGTTTTACATAAACCTGGGTGTCCACCGTAAACCCGGTAGCCCGGCCGGCAACGGCCGTAGTGCGGCTCGGAGCATTAAAGGCTTCGATCGACCCAACCCGGGATCGCTTGCCGGAAGGAAGGAAAACGATCTCGTCGCCGACCTGGAGTTCCCCTTGGGTTAGGGTCCCGGCGAAGATCCGTCGCTCGTCTCCGCTTCCGCTGAACTTGTATATATCCTGAACCGGCAATCGGAGCGGACCGCCTCTGCCGCCGTGTTCCTTTTCGAACGCGTCGAGTTGTTCGACCGTTGTCGGGCCGTCGTACCACGGCATGCGCTCGGACCGGCGCACGATGTTGTCCCCGTGCATGGCGCTGAGAGGGATGAAGCTCGCAGGGTGAACGTTGAGGCGTTCAAGAAATGCTGCGTATTCGTTCTGAACCGAAACGAAGACCTCCCGGCTATATTGCGCCAGGTCCATTTTGTTCACCAAAACGGAGAGGTGTCGAAGTCCAAGCATGGAAGCGATATATCCGTGGCGCCGGGAGTTCTCTTTTACCCCTTCGTGAGCGTCTATCACGAGGAATGCCGCCTCGGCTTTGGCCGCGCCGGTGATCATGTTGCGCAGGAATTCCACGTGTCCGGGAGCGTCGAAGACGAGATAGCGTCTTTTGAATGTCCGGAAGAAGCAGCGAGCCGCATCGATCGTGATTCCCTGGTCCTGTTCATCTTTGAGGGCATCGAGTAGAAACGCATATTCAAACGGCCGCGCCGTGCGGCGGCAGAGAGCCTTCACGTGGTCCAGCTTGCCCTGGGGCAGCGAATTCGTGTCTGCCAGGAGTCGGCCGATAACGGTGCTCTTGCCGTGATCAACATGCCCGAGGATAACGACGTTCATGTGCGGTAAGGCCGAATGCTGCCGTGGAACAGTGTTCATGTGCAAACAACTCTGAGACGGATCGCTCACATGTACCCCTCGCGGCGCAACGTCTCGAGTCCGCCGCCGTCCTCCTGGTCCTGAGCCCGCCCCGCACGTTCCGCCACATTGGCGAATTTGCCGGTTTTGAGCTCCTCGATGATCTGGCGCACGTTCCGTGCGGTCGAGTCCACCGGCCGTGTGCACGGAAAGCACCCTAAGGAGCGATATCGTTTGCCTTCTCCTTGATCGAAATACAGGCGAGTGACAGGAATGTCCTCCTGCTCGACATACTCCCAGATATCGAGTTCCGTCCAGTCCAGAAGGGGATGGATACGGACATGAGTGCCGGGGGCGAAGTCCGTCTTGTACTGGTCCCATAGCTCCGGCGGCTGCTCTGCGATGTCCCAGTCGCTGTCCTTGTCGCGGGGGGAAAAATACCGCTCTTTGGAGCGGCTTCCCTCCTCATCGGCGCGCACGCCGACGATGACGCCGGTGTAAGGTTCGCCGTGGTCCTCTTGCACGTAAGCGCCGCACCTCGGGTCAAAATGCCGGCGCGGCCAGGTTCCCGAGAGCGTCTGCCTGAGGGCTTCGCTCTTGAGGCTGCGACAGCATTCGATGCGCGTCAGCCGGCCGTCGGGGAAGGTCAGCTTCTGTTCTATTGCAGCCGTGTTCTGTCCGACGATCATGTCCAGACCCCAGTCCCTTACCAGGCGATCCCGATAGGTAATCATTTCGGGGATTTTGAAACAGGTGTCGATGTGCAGCAGCGGCAGGGGCAGGTGCCCGAAGAAGGCCTTGCGTGCAAGCCACAGCAGCACCGTGCTGTCCTTCCCGATCGACCAGAGCATGATGAGGCTTTTGAATTCGCGGTAAGCCTCGCGGAGGATGTGGACGCTGATGGTCTCCAGTTTCTCCAGGTGCGTCATGGTATGTTCTCGTCTGCAATAGCTTTAAAAAGGAGAGCCGAAAATAAAAAAACCCTTCGAAGTCTTTGCTCCGAAGGGCTTTCAGCGATTCGTTTCGGATCTCAGGTCAGGTATTTCTGCTGAAATCCATCATTGTGTTCCTGAAGGTCTGCACCTCCCACAATGCTCTGCATCAGCCATTCGAAGCGTGGCGCGACGGCATCGCATCGCGCCCTTTGTACAACAGCAGTTGAGGGTGTGAATGGCTGAATTCATACGTGGGGGCATTTATAAGGCCGCCACGACACCCTGTCAAGGGTTTTTCCCAGGTGTCCTTGCCCGAGTACGAGCGTCCGGATGGCGCATGTGCGCTGTTTCTGCGCCTTCGATGCATCTCAGGTTGCCAACTTGCCGCTAATTCCAGACCCCAAACGACCACGTGCGACGCAGGCACGACGATCTTCACACGTTTCAATCAGGAATTTGCCAGGCCGGGATGCTTCTCTTCCGGGCCTTCACGGAATCCCCGCGATCCTGTCCGACGGTTCGGCCGAGGGCCCTCAGGCGGAAGACGACGCACTGTGCGCACTGCCCGGAATCCTCGTCAACGCAGGGCTTGTTGGGGTAAAGAAGGTAATCCTTCCGGTATTTGCGGGGTGTGTTGTTGGGCATGAAAATATTGGCTCCGCGGCGGAGTGCGAGGTCGCGACCGACACCGGGGAACACGGCGTCGAATGCTGTTGTGGCCGGTATGTGCGCGTCCGGATTAAACAGCCGCAGCACTGCCAGAGCCACGAAGAACATCTCCGGGTCGTCCGCATATGCGTTACGGGAGCCGCCGAGCGGGGTGTCGGGATGGGCGATGAAGGGTCCGATGCCGATCATGTCGAAATCCATCTTGCGGCAGAGCAGAATGTTGTCCGCCAACATCTCGAGCGTCTCGCCCGGCAGG
Organism: uncultured Acidobacteriota bacterium; assembly: GCA_963773605.1. Classification (GTDB taxonomy): domain Bacteria; phylum Acidobacteriota; class UBA6911; order UBA6911; family UBA6911; genus CAVZBT01. The sequence continues at coordinate 616,139 of CAVZBT010000002.1, read as the reverse complement.
CCGATCATGAACCCGCTCCCGGTTTGTACCTCAAGCTGCTTCAACGCCTGAAGGCACTCGATGCGCTCTTCCAGAGCGCAGTCGGGGTGCAACCGCCGGAAGAGTGCCGCATCGCCGGTCTCGAACCTGAGCAGGTAGCGATCCATTCCGCAGTCGCGCCAGGCGGCATAGGTGTCGCGTGGGCGATTGCCGACCGACAGGGTGACCGCAAGCGGGGTCTCCCGCTTGATGCGCCTTATCAGGTCTCCCAGCTCCCGGTCGCGGCGGGGCGAGGGTGCCTCGCCCGACTGAAGCACGACCGTGGTCTGGCCGCAGTCGTACATGCGGCGCGCGACCTGAAGCACCTCGTCGGCCTCGAGCGCGTACCGTTTAACCTTGGGGTTTGAGGCGCGGATGCCGCAGTAAAAGCAGTCGTTGCCGCACATATTGGAGAACTCGATGATGCCGCGTATATGCACGGCATCCCCCATAATGTCGCGCCGTGCCTCGTCGGCCCTATGGAAGAGTTCCCGGCGCGCCTCGCCCTGTCGCGAGAGCAGCAGCAGAGCCTCTTCGCGTGTATAGCTGGAATTGTTGGCCATCAGGGAAAACTATATCACGTCGGCCGCGCGGAATTGCGGCGCGAGATCCTGGTCTGCTTCTGCCTATTCCAGTGCCGACTCACAGTTGTTTCAATCCACGCCCGCGCTTGTTCAGGATTTCCGTTTCAAGGAGAGCTCCGGGTAGAGTTCATCGGCGCAGTGGGGGCACAAGCCGTGAGTAAACTCGGCATCTGTTCGCTCCTGAATGTAGCACTCGATGGGGATCCAGGACTCCTGTCGGCGGTGGTCCGCGCCTTCCAGGCGGCCGGGGCTTGGAGCGCGCGCTGGCGAAGCGGACGTTCTTTATTTGTTTGCCAGCTCGTGCCAGATTTCCGCCTCGGCTACCATAGCAGGCCGCTCTATTTCATTCACCAGGAGGTCTATCCTTTCCAGCTGTTTCCGCTCCTCCTGATCCAGATCCTGGCCCTTCCGGATATTGCGTCTGGAGCCATAGGAACTTAACCGTCCGTCCAGCTCCGTATAGAGACGCAAGTAGTTCGGGTCGGCGAAGACTCTGTCGATGTGGGCGAGTTCATGCCCCAGGACTTCTGCGTACCGTGCCTTCCTGCTGAGTCCGGCAAACGGCTCGAATTGTGCCGCGCCCCGGGGCAGTTTTTTTTCAGCAAAAGCCCGATTGATGGTTGAGAGAAATAGCCGGACGTTTACGATGTGCTGACCACCGTCGGGATCCACTTTTTCGATGACCATGTCGCCCGCTTTGGTGGTTGCCCGTTCCTCACGTTTGCGGAGCTCGACAAAGATGATATGGCCGCTTCCTTCCACGGATTGCCAGAGTCCATGGAGCTTTGGATGCAGCAAGCGGTTGGCGCGGTCTTTCGCGAACACAATCTCCCGGATCGAATTCCACTCCCGAAGCTGTTTGGGAGAGAGCCGATCGGTGCGTATTGCTCCCGGGGTACTCGACACTGCGATTGCGGCATCGGGAGTGTCAAGGGTTGCCATCTGCTGTCCGATCGCCTGGGGGATGGTCGCAAGAAGACTTGCAATCAGTGCCATTTTGGGGAATCCCGATCCCGGTGCCATGGGGCCTCGCTTTCGGGGCAGGCCTGATCTGCCCACGCCCCCCAATGCGGGAACCGGGTCCGGCAAATATCATTGGCAGTTTTGTGTGGGGGCTTTCGGAGTGCGGCGAGGGTGAATGCCAAGGTGTGAACGCGGCGCTAACGGGATTCGGATGGATGTATAATCGCCCCCATCCTCCGGATTGCTTTCGTGAGTCAGAAGGAGGTTCGGTGCGCAGCTCTTCCCCTCCGGAATTCTCGTCACTGCTTAAAGCATGGAGCGCCGGCGACGAGTCGGCGCTCGAGAAACTCATGCCGCTCGTCTACGACGAACTGCACCGTCTGGCCCATCGCTATATGACCCGCGAGCGCGCAGGCCACAACACCCTGCAAACCACGGCACTGGTCAACGAGGCTTATCTCCGGCTCGTGGATGCAGATCGGGTTCGGTGGCAGGATCGCGCCCACTTCTTCGCCATCGCCGCGAAGCTTATGCGCCGGATCCTGGTCGATTTCGCGCGCACGCGCGGCTACCAGAAGCGGGGCGGCAATGTGCGCAAGGTGACGCTGGATGAAGCCCTGGTGGTATCCCCGGCGCAGGACGGGGAGCTGGTGCGGCTGGACGATGCCTTGAACGCGCTGGCGGAATTTGATCAGAGGAAGGCGCGGGTGGTCGAGCTGCGGTACTTCGGTGGATTGAGCGTGGAAGAAACGGCCGAGGTGCTGAAGGTTGCACCGATCACGGTGATGCGGGACTGGAACATGGCAAAACTTTGGCTTCTGAGCGAGCTGCAGCGGGGATAAGGACGATGGATCCGAAACGCTGGAAGGAGATCGAACGGCTCTGCCAGTCGGCCCTGGAGATGACAAAATCGGGGAGTGGCGACATCTATGTCGTCGGCGCGGAAGGAGGACCCGTGCGCCGGATCACGACTGATCCGACGGAAGAGGTGGTCCCTCGCTGGTCACGGGACGGTCGCTGGATCTACTTCGGCTCGAACAGGAGCGGAAGCTGGATGATCTGGAAGATGCCTTCCGACGGAGGCAAGCCGATTCAGATCACCAGGGACGAGGGCCTGGATGCCTGCGAATCAGCCGACGGGTATGTGTACTACCATGGATACAACGATCTCCAGAAAAAAGGTATTTGGCGGGTGCCTGCCTCGGGCGGCTCGGGGACGCTCGTACTGGACAAAGAGATAGGTTCCCTGGTTTGGGATTTGTCAGACCGGGGCATCTACTTCATCGATGAAACAGCCAAGCCGATGGCCATATGCTTCTACGATTTTGCGACACGGTCCGTAAGTACTCTAGCTCCTGTTCATGATGATCCGGGATTTGGGGTAAGAGTGGGTCTCAGCGTTTCGCCCGACGGCAAGTGGCTTCTCTACTCCGGTGGGATCGGCACTTCCGAAATCATGATGATCGACAACTTCCGCTGACAGAATTTGTGGGCTCATCGCGATGCGTCAACTCACACGCAGCGGAAAGACGAACCACACTCGATGGTCTCGCTAAAGCGGGGGTTTTCATGCCTGTTCCGTCCATCGCCAACGTGATCCCGGTGCTCCAGACGGCGATCGGCCCCATGATCCTGATCTCGGGGGTCGGTCTGCTCCTTCTTTCCATGACGAACCGTCTTGGACGCGTCATCGACCGGGCAAGGATCCTGGCCCGCGAGACCGGCGGGGGCGGCGCGCCGGAGAAAGCCGGGACGGCGGCGCAGCTCGACATCCTCTGGCGGCGCGCCCGTCTTATCCGGCTGGCGATTGCTCTGGCCGCCACGAGCGCGCTGGCCGCCGCGATCCTGATCATCCTGCTGTTCTTCACGGCGCTCTGGCAGATCGAGACCGCGTGGCTGATCGGCGCAATATTCATCGCCTGCATGGCCTGCCTGATAGGCTCGCTCGTCGCGTTCATTCACGACATCAACCAGTCGCTCGCGGCCCTGAAGCTCGAAGTCGAGCAGAGGCGGTCGGACCCGGCGGAAGCCCCGCGCGCGCCCGGAGGTGGCCCTGACAGACCTTAGCGGCAACCGCGACAGCGGTGCCAAGGCACCGCACTCCCGAATCCCGGATAGTTATCGATCGGATCGCAATTTGGAGTGCGGCGGCTCGACGCCGACCGCGGGCTCACACCCGCCGGTCAAGTGCAACCGCGACAGCGGAGCCAAGGCACCGCACTCCAGAATTCCGGATAGTTATCGATCGGACGCAATTTGGAGTGCGGCGGCTCGACGCCGACCTTGGGCTCACACCCGCCGGTCAGTGCAACTGCGACAGCGGGCAGCCAAGGCACCGCACTCCAGAATATCGATCGGATCGCGATTTGGAGTGCGGCGGCTCGACGCCGCTTTGGGGTCGGCGCCTAGGCGCCGACCTTGGGCTCACACCCGCCGGTCTAGCGCAACCGCGACAGCGGTGCCAAGGCACCGCACTCCAGAATATCGATCGGATCGCAATTTGGAGTGCGGCGGCTCGACGCCGCTTTGGGGTCGGCGCCTAGGCGCCGACCTTGGGCTCACACCCGCCGGCCAAGTGCAACCGCGACAGCGGTGCCAAGGCACCGCACTCCAGAATATCGATCGGATCGCAATTTGGAGTGCGGCGGCTCGACGCCGACCTTGGGCTCACACCCGCCGGTTCAGTGAAACTGCGACAGCGGTGCCAAGGCACCGCACTCCAGAATCCCGGATAGTTAATGATCGGATCGCAATTTGGAGTGCGGCGGCTCGACGCCGACGCGCTCGATGAGGGCCCCGTAATCCGCTTGGCTGCCATCTCGGGGCTGAAACTCAACGCCGACAATCCGCCGCCGGCGGCCGCGCGAAAGAGCCGCGGAGGACCGTCGGCGGGCGCTACCGGTACGACTTGTCCGGATGCGGGGGCGGTTTGGGGACGGGGCGGGGATCCTTGCGGATCAGCTCCTCGAGGTGCCTCACGGCGGCCTCCAGCTGCGCGTCCCGGCCGTTGAAGGTCTCGTGCGGCAGGTTGTCGACCACGAGGTCGGGGTCGACGCCGTGCCCTTCGATCAGCCAGCCGCGTTCCGGCGCGTAGACGCCGATCTCCGAGGCCGTGGCGATCCCGCGGTCGGCGAGGACGTTCGAGCTCGACAGCCAGATCTCGCCTCCCCAGGTGCGGGTGCCGATCACCTTGCCCAGCCCCAGCCTGCGGAACCCTTCGGCGAAGGCTTCGCCGTCGCTCGCGGTCTGCTGGTCGACCAGCACGGCCATGTGGCCGCGGAAAGCGTACGGCATGTTCCAAAAGGGGCTCCCCACGCGCGGCTGCCAGTAGAACCACGCCTGCCGCAGGAGCTTGCCGAGCAGCCACGAGTCGATGTTGCCCCCATTGTTGTGGCGCACGTCCAGGATGAGCCCCTGCCGGTTGAACACGGGGTAGTAGTCGCGCACCCACTGGGCGATGTCGTTCGGCCCCATGGCGCGCAGGTGCAGGTAGCCGACGCGCGCCTGCGCGAGCTCGTCGACCTTCAGCCGGCGGGTGTATTCCCACTCCGAGTAGCGCAGGTCCCGCTCCTGGCCCGCCGTGATCGGCTTGACCACGACATCCCGGGCGGCGCCGGCCGCGTTTTTGACGCGCAGCAGCACCTGCTTGCCGGCCCGGTCGCGCAGGAGCACGCCGATGTCGGCCTCCAGCAGCGTCTCGACGCCGTTGACGTGGGTGATGATCTCGCCCTCCGCCACCTCGGCCCCGGGCCGGAGCAGCGGCGACTGCTGGTCGGGCAGGTCGGGGTCGTTGCGGTAGATGCGCGCGACGCGGTAGCCGGCGGCGCCCGGGTCGCGTTCGAGCAGGGCGCCGAGCGATCCCAACTGGACCTGGTCGGGACCACGCCGCGCGTCGCCTCCGCGCACGAAGGTGTGGAGCGCCGACAGCTCTCCCACCATCTGCGCGATCAGGTCGTTCAGCTCCTGGCGGTCCGTCACCCGTTCCACGAGGGGCCGGTAGAACTCCCGGACCGCAACCCAGTCGACGCCGTGCATGTTCCGGTCGTAGAAGTAGTCGCGCTCGAGGCGCCAGGCGTCCAGGAAGAGCTCGCGGAACTCGTCGCGCGGCTTGAGGGGGAAGCTCCACTCGGCGAGGTTGACGCGCGCGTCGGCGAGCGCCTTGGGCGCACTCAGGGCCGAGGCCTTCACGACGGGGTCGAGCACGTAGAACTCCTCGCCCTTGCGGATGAGCATCTTCTTCCCGTCCAGGGAGATTTCGCAGCCGTTCACGTCCGCGAGCAGGGTTTCGACCTCGGCCTTGTGCGCGACGTCCGCCGCCTGCAACGCCTGCTTCTGCGGAAAGCCGCCGGACCGGTCGACGTCGAGCCAGAGGAGCCGCTTGCCGGCGGAGGAGAGCCCGCGGTAGTTGCCTGCCGGGAGCGGCAACTCGTGCAGGCGCAGCAGGAGCCCCTCGCGGTCGATCTCCACTTTGGCCGGGCTCTTTTCGGCCGTTTCGGTCTTGGCTTTCTCGTCCTTCGGCTTCTCGGCCGGGGTGAGTTCGTCGGGGGGCTCGAATGGGGAACGCAGGCCGCGCTTGAGGGCGAGGGCGTAGATTCTCATTGAGCGGTCGAAGAACGGGTCGGGTTGCCGTGGCCCCCAGGGGGCCGGGACCGAGCTGCGCAGGCTGCGGTCGGAGAGGAAGTAGAGCCATTTCCCGTCGGGGCTCCACGCCGGGTCGCCGCTGTTGTAGCGGTCCGAGGTCGCTGGCGTCACCGTGCCGTCCTCGGGGTTGTAAATTTTGATCTGCGCGAAGGTGTTGTCGGCCGTCTCGGCATAGGCGAGCCAGCGGCTGTCGGGGGACCAGGCGAGGTCGTCGAAGCCGCCGTTGATGGATGCGGCGACCCGCTTGTTGGTTTTCGCGCGGGTGTCGTAGAGCCAGAGCTGCTGCTCCTTGTCGGTGTGGGCGATCCAGGCGCCGTCGGGCGAGGGGAGGGCGGCCCAGCGCAGCACCTTCCCATCGGTGGTCAGCCGTTCGGGTGTGCCGACGCCGTTAGCCGGGAATTTCCAGAACTCCAGCTCGCCGGTTTCGCTCGAAAGGGCGACGATCGACTTGCCGTCGGGGAGGAAGCGCGCCTCGCGGTAGCGCACCGCCGGTTTGGCCGCCACGGTCGCCAGCCTGCCGACCTTGGCCGGGGCGACGAAAACCATGCCGCGCGCGGTGAACACCACGGCTTCGCCGTCCGGGGAGATGTGGGCCGAGGTGAGGTACTCCATCGGCTGGCGGATCCAGCGTTCTCTCAGATGATCGAAGTCCGAGACCAGGGTCACCGGGATCGCAGCGTTCTTCCCCGAGCGGACGTCGAGCAGCCAGAGGTCGGCGCCGTTCTGGTAGACGATGCGCCCGTCTTGGTGCGCCGGCGCCTGGACGTCCAGACCGCGGTGCCGCGTGTGCTGCCGGACGTCCTTGCCATCCGGGCGCATGGACCAGATGTTCATGGTGCCGTCGCGGTCCGACATGAAGTAGACGCGCCCGTTCCAGAACATCGGGCGGGCGGAGGTGCCGGGGTAATCGCGGGTGAGCGGAACGGCTTCGGCCCCGGGGCTGAAGCGCCAGATGTTCTGCGCCGTCCCCCCCTTGTAGCGTTTCGTGTAGCTCCCCTGGAACGGGAGGCGGGTGAAGAAGATGGTCTTGCCCGTCTCGTCGAAGTCGGCGTCGGCCGCCTGCGCGAGCGGCAGCGCCTCGCGCCGCCCGTCGGGAGAAAGCGCGACCAGCTGAGTGGCGGGCAGCGTCGAATAGCGCGCCGTGGAGCAGAGCAGCCGGCCGTCGGGGGTCCACCCCGCGACGCGGGCGTTCGTGCCGTCCCAGGTCCTGCGCAGCGGCAGTCCCCCTTCGACCGGCATCGAGTAAACCTCCGAGGGGCCTTCGTACTCGGCGGTGAAGGCCACGGTCGTGCCGTCGGGCGAGATCGCCGCGCCGGTTTCCTGGCCCGGGTGCGACGTGAGCCGCCGCGCGGCCCCGCCTTCGACGGGCACGGTCCAGAGGTCCCCCTCGGCCGTGAAAACCAGGGTCTTGCCGTGCAGCGCCGGGTAGCGGTAATAGCCGGGGCGCGGCTCGGAGGCGGCCACGGCCGCAAACACCAGCAGACAGATCAAGGGGCGCATAGACTCCTCCAGGGTGCCGGCGGGTAATCCCGCAGTCAATTCCGGCTTTTGTACACCAGACGGGTTCGGGAAACACGTGATTTTCTCCGCAGGCCGGCGGCCCGGCCACCGGGCTTCCCCAAGGGCGCCCGCGCGCGCGGACTCACGACCGGGGATGAGCAACGGAGTGTGGTAGCATTCCGGGCAGCCATGCTGCCGGACGGTCCCCCCGGGAGGGGTATATGGTATTAGATCCAGCAGCGTCCGCTTCGTTCCCCTGCTCGATCGCACCCTGGTTGTCGGTTCGGAATAGTGCGCAAGCTGTCGACTTCTACAAATCGGCATTCGGAGCGACTGAGGTCTATCACCTGGAAATGCCCGGAGGAGGGGTGGTGGCGAAACTCTCGGTTGCTGGCGCGGAGTTTTGGCTGAGCGACGAGTCTCCAGAGCATGGCAACTTCAGCCCCGAGTCTCTCGGTGGCGGTTCCGTTCGAATGATCTTGACCGTCCCGGATCCGGATGCGGTCTTCGCGAGGGCGCTGAGGGCTGGCGCATCGGAGGTCTTCCCCGTAGGGGAGGAACACGGCTGGCGATTGGGGCGCGTCGTCGATCCTTTCGGGCATCACTGGGAGATTGGTCGTCAGCTTGTCGGCTGGCTTAGCTAGTGCCATGTAACGGTAGTAGTGGTATCGGCAGCGTACCACGATCCAGAGCGCGAAAGACGCGCGACAGGACAGCCCACGGCGAAGGCCTCGAAGTGGCCGCTGCCCTGGGTTGGGGGCGGAGGATCACAAGTTAGAAAGAACACCGTGACAGCGGCGGCGTCGAGCCGCCGCACTCCAAAAACTTCGGGAAAATAGCGCGGGTCGGTACTAGTGCGCCCCGGAGTGCTCGGCTTGCCACGCGGCGTAGCGCAACCCCGAAAACCGCGCTGCCGCGTCGGGCAAGGTCATGATGGAGGTTACGGTTTTCGTGTCCGCGGGCGTGGTTTCGTCCAGATGGAGCCGGTAGTAGCCCCTGGTGTGCAGGAAAATTGTGCGCTTGACATGCGGTCTGGCGGGCGGGGCGTCGAAATGAACATACCCCTGGTCTCCGACATCGGGCATCTCGTAGTACAGGCTGTCCACGGCGGCGATCTGGGCAAGCCGATCCCGGCCGGCTGAATCGCGGGCCTCGACGGGATGGAGCGTCTGAATTTCGACAGGCTGATTGGGGCTATAGTCCACGCCGAAGGAGTTGAACGCCCAAAAGCCCTTTGGCGGGCGGATCCTCAACTTGAGTTGATTGCCCGCAACACGGCTGACGTCCAGTGCCACGACGCGATCTTCGAGGACGAAAGGACCTCCGCCGAGGAGCAAGCCGCGCTGCACCCACCCTTCCGGTTCCTCGACCTCGATTTTGAGCGCGAAGAGTTCTTCCCGCTGGTTCCATGCCAGCAGCGCCGCCGCATTGAACGGCTTGTCCATGTCGGAATACCAGGATCGGAGGCCGCTGCCTCTGAGTTCCGTGATGGCTTTGATCATATAGGAGCCCCACAGAGAGGTCGCCGTATTTGCGACGAGCTTCGCCTTCGAAGCCTCCGTCGGTTTGGGAAAGGTCAAGCGTATTTCCTCCCGCATGCAGGCCGACGGATCGATTTCCGGTTCGGTTTCCCATATACGCCTGTCCGTGGTCTCGAGCCAGGGGCGCAAATCGTGTCCGACGTCGTCGGCAGCGGCGACCGGAGGCTGAATTGATGAAAGCGTGTGCAGAGTGCCTGCCGTGTCCATTGCCACGCGAGCCGCCGTGTGGTCCACCACGAAAAGCTCCATGACGTTCGTGTATTGGGTTTCCGGCACCTCGTTCTTCATCATCAGCCGGTAGCGTCCGCTCGCGGCGACAAGACGGTCCAGCTCCGAGAAGTCGTCCCGCTCCAAACCCTTGGTGATGGCGCCGCCGTAGGGTTCGCCGTCAAAAACGAATCGCTCCCCATCCCACGAGTAGACAAATGGACAGGACTCCTTTGTCGCGGCGACAACGATGGCAAGCACGGCAAGAGTTCCCGCCGCAATACCGGCGACCAGCCCTATGGTGCGCACCGAGGAAGTCTCCGTACGTTCAATCCAGAATCTCTGCACACGGTCGATTGGGATCTGGTACGGCCTCTTGTTCACGTTCGCCTCGAGCATGTCGCCACGAACCAGAGCGCCCGGCGCATCGAACTTCAGATCCTCGGCGGCCTTGGTGGTAATGCCCACGATCTTCTCTGTTGCGGGTTTTGCGACTTTGGCTGGTTCCAGCCGGACCGTTTTTCTTACCGTGCAGTTGAACACATGGAGCATCATCAAAACCAACGCGAAAACCGCGATGACCCGTTTCATGGCGCCTTCCTCCGGATAGACACGTCGGCGGCGAGTGAGCCTCGGAGCCGCATTCGTCACCGGCACGCGAGCCGCTCGGGGGTTGGGCATGCTTGGAGATGGGCACTTCTGATTCCTGTGCGGGGATCCCGAACGCTCCGGAAGCCGTGTTTCACGATGGCTTGCCGCAGCCCAAGGTAGTCCGCTCCAGGCATTTTGGCAAACGGAAACATTGAAAGGCGAGCGACGGCATTCGCGTCTGTGGAGTGCTCGACCGCCGAGAGGGTACCGCACTCCATGAGGGCACCGGGCGTCGCGGCTGGCTCAGCCCAGCTAGCCGCCGGCGATGGCCCCGATGACCAGGAAAGGCTCCGCCCCCGTCGCGACCGCGTCGGGCAGCGGGGCGTCCGGCGGTTCGTGGGACAGATCCTGCTCGCAGGCGAAGAACCGCACGAACGGCCGGCGCTGTTGCGTGACGTGGTCGCGGATCGTCCCGCGCAGCATCGGATAGCGGGCCTCGAGCGCGTCGAGGACCGAGCGCTGCGTGACCGGACCCTCGACGTCGAGCTGCACCTCGCCGTCGACGTGCGCCAGCGTCCGCAGATGTGCCGGGAGCATGACTCGGATCATGGCAGCGTCTGGACCTCGACGGACAGCACGGCCGGAAGATCTCGGACGATGGGAGCCCAGCTGTCGCCGGCGTCGGCCGACGCGTACACCTGCCCGCCGGTGGTGCCGAAGTACACGCCGCACGGATCGAGCGAGTCGACGGCCATCGCGTCGCGCAGCACGTTGACGTAGCAGTCGCGTCTGCGGCAGACCCTTCGTGAGCGCCTCCCACTCGTTGCCGCCCGTCCGGCTGCGGTACACGCGCAGCTTTCCGTCGGGCGGATAGTGCTCCGAGTCGCTCTTGATCGGAACGACGTAGATGGTGTCCGGCTCGTGCGCGTGAACGTCGATCGGAAATCCGAAGTCGGTCGGCAGGTTGCCGCTGACCTCGTGCCACGACTCGCCGGCGTCGTCGCTGCGCATGACGTCCCAGTGCTTCTGCATGAACAGCACGCCCGGGCGCGACCGGTGCATCGCGATGCGGTGAACGCAGTGGCCGACCTCGGCAGTCGGGTCGGGGATGTTTTCGGACCTCAGGCCGCGGTTGATCGGCTGCCACGTCTTGCCGGCGTCGTCGGTCCGGAACGCGCCCGCAGCCGAGATGGCGATGAAGATCCGTCGGGGATCGCTCGGATCCAGCAGGATCGTGTGCAGGCACATTCCGCCGGCGCCCGGCTGCCAGAGTGGGCCCGGAGCCGTGGCCGCGCAGTCCGGCGAGCTCCTGCCACGTCTGGCCGCCGTCGGTCGAGCGGAACAGGGCGGCGTCTTCCACCCCGGCGTAGACCGTGTCCGGATCGGTCAGCGACGGTTCGAGATGCCAGACTCGCTTGAATTCCCACGGGTGCGGCGTGCCGTCGTACCACTGGTGGGTGCCGGGGACGCCGTCGTACACGAACTGGTTGCCGACCGCCTCCCACGTCTTGCCGCCGTCGTCGGAGCGCTGGATCATCTGCCCGAACCAGCCGCTGGACTGCGACGCATACAGCCGGTTCGGATCAGCGGGAGATCCCTTGAGGTGGTAGATCTCCCAGCCCGCGAAGTGGGGGCCGCTGACGTCCCACCGTTTGCGCTTTGCCGTCCGACGTCAGGATGAACGCGCCCTTGCGTGTACCAACCAGTACCCGTACTCCGCTCATGCCGTACTCCTTTTTGATATCCGCGGTCTTCGCCACCTGAAGCCACATTCGTTTGCCTCCATAAGTATAGCGAACGGCGCGCGCCCGATTCGATACCCGGCGGGAGTTATTTGTCACCAGGTACAAAGGTAGCTGTCGGCTAGGGTTATCGCTTCGACTGGCGCCGTTGTTACGCTGATCCGGCTCATCGGCGACGTCGAACTGGCAGGAGGGGCGGCGCAGGCAAGCTTTCGTCGCAGCTCAGGACAAGGTCTGGCGACTCCGGCGTCTCTGAGTTGGCTCGCGCCGGGATCATTCGGAAAGCTCAGGCTGGGCCGGGTTCCCATGCCATTTCGCGACGTGCCGCTAGTTCAGGCCTTTTTCGAGCGTCGCGGTCGAGCCGTCAGGCGTGATCCGGTACATTACGTACGAAGAGTTCCCCTCACAGTGAATGGGAAGCCAGCGGACATCGCTCCCCTGCTTGAACTGCACCACCTTCCAGTCGGCGGGTATGGCCGTGCGCGCCGTCAGCGGCAGATCGTACAGCTTCTGATCGAGCGAGTGGGACACGGCTACCTCGATGACATCGCCGGACCGCCTGGTGTTTACGGTGCTGTGAACCTTTTCCCGGGCGTACTTCGCAGCATCCTGGAAGGTGGCGACCCATAGGCCACGTTCATGGTCCGCAATGTAGTCAAAGCAGTTCCTCACCGTCTCGGTTGTAAGCGGCTCCCAGCCGATGCCTTCGATCCCATGGATGACGAGGACGAGCCATACCCCATGTTCCATCGAGGTGTCGATCCATCCCTTTATCATCTCCATAGTCGTGCTTGAAACGGCGCCGCGTTGCCATTGCACATATTCCTTCTTCGATCGGCTCGGATCGCGCGGGTCGCCCCGCATGAAACCCTCCATGAAATCGTCCGATATCCAATTGCGCGTCAAAGGAAAACGTGAGGTGACGATGTGGCTCACCCGTTCGTCATCGATGCCGTAGGGCACCTCGGCCGAAAACATATGTTTCGGACCCAGCTGCTCCAACATATCCTGACCGGATTTTTCGATCTCGTAGATGATGTTGGATTCGTCGATCGCCGGCATGAAGGGATGCGTAATGGTGTGATTGGCCATCTCATGCCCCTCCGCGGCATGTTGCCTCAGCTCATCCCATGTGAGGGGATAGCGCTTGTCTCCGGCGGTCGATTGCCTTGGCCCCACCGCGTACCTGACGCGGGTCTGACGGAGCGCGGCCAGGAGAGGGTCGATCACCTTGGCTATTTCGGCGACATCGCCGCGTTGAATGAGCCGTTCGAGCCGCTGTGCGTTGAATCCTTTTAACTCGGGCACCCGCTGTATCGTCTGCAGGTAATTCAGCATCGAAAGCCGTTCGAGAAGATTTTCTTTTGCGGTCGGAACGGTCTCGCTCTCACGGATGATATTCATGATCGGCCGGCCCGCAAACGTCGGTTCGTTCTTGGATCCCTGGATGTTGCCCGTGATGATGAAAAACGTCCCGGGCAGGTGGCGCTCATTCATGAGCGGAATCGCGATGCGGAACTGGTTAATCGAGGAGTCATCATAGGTAATCGAGACGCACGCTTGCTTCCCGTCCTGCCATCTTGTGATCTCGGTATGCGGCGGCTCGGTGCTCCCCATAACCGCAACGGAAAGGAGAGAAAGCACACTTGTTCCGACTCTCTTCATGCCTGTAGTCCTCCTGATCGCATGCGACGGTGGCGGCGCGAATTGTTTATCTGACTCGCTGCGCCGCCTGCAGGCCGGCGAGCTTGCCGCGCAGAACGATGATCGATGCCTTGGGAAGCTGGTAAAGCGTATCCGCGGCGGCGGCCGCCACGGTCGACTTCGACGGTGGCCCGTCGGGGTCCGCGTGACCGGTCCCGCCCTGCGGGCGTCGACCGCCGGGCCCTTGCCCGGCAGCCGGGCGCTCCCCGCCCGGTGGAACCGGATCGGGGTGCCACCGGTACTCGGCCGGGCCGAAGACTACCCGGTCCACCGTGCCGGAGAAGAATCGATCCCTTTTGCTGACCGGATCGGCGAACATTATTTTCACGGCACGGTCGTTGTCGTGGTCCTTGTTGACCAACATCACGGACCATTGCCCGTCGGGCCGCTCGACGGCATAAGCCGTTACCAGGGTGTGCCCGTCGTTGTCCTTCAGATCGCTCGAGACTTTGAAGAGCTTGTGGGGGGCATCGACGGGCTGCACCCATTCCTTGGTAATCACCTGCGTCGCCAGGTATTGAGGGGTATAGCTCGTGACGTGATTGTTCTCGTCGATCGGCAGGAAGCCGCCTGAACCTCGGTTCTGCGCTGCCATGTAGTGGAAATAGTAAGTGCCGGCGGCGCCCGCCGTCATCATGGAGCCGATATAATCGGCCAGCCACAGGGCGGGTTTGACGGTTCCGGCTCCGCTGTCGCGAAGGTCGTTACCCTCGGTCATGAAAAACGGCACATTCGGCGGCAGACCATTATCCTTCCAGGCTTGAATTACGTGGTTGACGTTTTCCGGCTCGTCGTACAGAGAGCTCCATTCCGCGCAGCTTCTGTTGAAGCACGGATAGTGTTCAAAGGAAAAGAAGGTGAAGTCCTGCAGGTGGCCGCGAGCCTTGAGGTAGTCCAGGAACCGGCCAGTGAACGAGACCCTGCCGGCAGCGTCCGCCCAGGAATCGACGTCGGCAGGAGTCCCCTCATAAGAAGGCCCGCCCAGGGGCGCCTTGGGCACCAGTTTGTGGATGGCCTGGGCGAACTGTATGTACAGCGTGGCATAGTCCTCCGGGAGCATGCGCTGCCCGTCCGCCTCCTCTCCCATCTCGATATGTGAGATCGGATACCCACGTTTGTACAGGTACGCGATTTCGTTGGCCGCATCCTCCGGTGTCGTGTACAGCATCGCGACCGGGACCATCGTGGGGAGACCGCGCGTCACCCCGCAATTGAAGAAGAAATCCAGGCCGATCTGGTCCCCTCTCCCGTAATCCAGGTCGGAGGCGGCATGCCAGGGATCCACGGAGGAAGGCCAGGTGATCGTCTGCTGCCGGCTCGGCAGGTGCTTGACGATGTCGGTAAATTGTCCCTCGGCCGAAATAGTACCGATGTAGAGCTCGTTGATCGCGTATCCGACGCAGTTGCGGCTGTCCTGAGAGCCATGCGTGTCGCAGGTGTTGGACGATGCCGTCATCCAGATGCGCAGATACCGGACCGGGATGGTCCAGCTCATCAGCCTCAGGGTCGGGGTGGCTCCCTCGCCATCCGTGACGGTGCCCATGGGGAAGGTCTGCCAGGTGCCCTTGTTGATCCCCTCATAGAAGGGTTCCTCTTCGCCCGTCCAGAACTGCACGTAATAGCGTCTGGCATAGGGGTTGGCCCAGGCAATCCTGATGGCATTGACGTCTGCCTTGGCGCCCAGGTCGATCATCACCCATTGCGGATGAAGCGAGTCGTCGTCGCCGGTGAAACCTTTGGTCAGGTAGGGGTTGCTCTTCCAGTAGGATTTCAGATCGCCATCGGTCAGCCGGGACCAGCCGTTGCCGTCACCCAGGGTGGCGCCGCGATGGGGAAGCGGGTACGCCCACGAGTGACGGATCTGCTCGCTGGCTGGCTCCGGGCTGCCGACGAAATAGCCCTCCTGTCTGGCCGCGTCGCTCCAGGTGCCGCGTGGGTTCCAATGCCAGTTCTCGATCATCAACTCCGTGTTCTGGCGATAGGACACAGTCCCCCATCCCGCGCCCAGGAGTTCCTTCAGGACCGGGTTGGTGAGCATCCTTTCCGTGTGCTTCTCGTTCTCCTCCCTGGTGGTCCC
Organism: uncultured Acidobacteriota bacterium; assembly: GCA_963773605.1. GTDB lineage: Bacteria > Acidobacteriota > UBA6911 > UBA6911 > UBA6911 > CAVZBT01. The sequence continues at coordinate 600,571 of CAVZBT010000002.1, read as the reverse complement.
GCCGCGCAACCGGTCAATCCCCCCACCGAGTGCCCTGAGCGGGCTGAAGGAATTCACGGCGTGGGACGGAGCCGCGTCCACCACGATATTCTGCGCGCTTGCCGCGCGCGCCAGCCCCAAAACCACGCTCACACCGAGACCGATTCCAAGAGCTCGTCTTGTCATGGCCGTTGACATGATGGCCTCCTTGCCTGGGCAGGGTTTACACTTGAGACGTTGGAACAATATACACCAGGGCGGCGGCAGGCGAGTGCGGTACGACTTATGAATCAGGGCGGGATGTAGTCAGGACTTATGGAAAGCGCGGTGCGTCGGCACCGCTTTCCGGGATTGTAATCGACCGGTTGGTATTGGCCGAGGTCGGCGCCCAGGCGCCGACCTCAAAGCGGCGTCGAGCCACCGCGCTCCACAGCCGTCGCCTCGGCGGTGACTCCTTGTCAGTACTTCGGCACGGAGGGGTCGACCTGGTCGGCCCAGGCCAGGATGCCGCCTTTGAGATTGCGGATCCTCGAGAAGCCGTTCCTTTTGAGGAATTCGACGGCTTTGCCACTCCGAACGCCGCTGCGGCAGAAGACGACCATGTCCTCAGCCGTGCTCAGTTCATTCATCCTGGAAGGAAGCTGGCCGAGGGGTATCAGTGTTGCTCCGGGGATCCTGCAGATCTGCCACTCCTGGGGTTCGCGAACGTCGAGGACGATCAGCGGCACGCGGCGGTCCAGCATGCGCTTGAGTTCGACCGGTTCTATCTCACCTCCCGGAGGCAGCACCTCCATCTTTTCCGGTGCGACTCCGCAGAACTGTTCGTAGTCGATCAGCTGGTGGATGGTGCGATTCGGCCCGCAGACAGGACAGGCCGGCTCCTTGCGCAGTTTCAGCTCGCGGAAGGTCATCCGCAACGCGTCATAAAGCAGCAGCCGTCCGATGAGGGGCTCGCCGATACCCAGGAGCAGCTTCACTGTCTCGGTCGCCTGGATGAGGCCGATCGTACCCGGGAGGACGCCGAGCACTCCCCCCTCCGCGCAGCTCGGGACGAGCCCGGGCGGCGGAGGCTCGGGATACAGGCAGCGGTAGCACGGCCCGTCGGGGGCGCCAAAAACGGAAGCCTGCCCCTCGAACCTGAAAATGCTTCCGTAGACGTTCAGCTTCCCGAGCAGGACGCAGGCGTCGTTGACCAGATAGCGCGTCGCGAAGTTGTCCGTGCCGTCGACGACCACGTCGTAGTCTCTCAGTATTTCGAGGGCGTTCTCGGAGGTGAGCCGGGTGTCGTAAGTTTTGATCTCAATCTCCGGGTTCAAGGCAAGCAGCCTTTCACGCGCGGACTCGAGTTTGGAGCTGCCGACCGACTCCGTCGAGTGGAGTACTTGTCGTTGCAGATTGGTCAGGTCGACCGTGTCGAAATCGACGAGGCCGATCGTACCGACACCCGCCGCTGCCAGGTAGAGCCCGAGTGGCGAGCCGAGGCCGCCGGCGCCTATGGCCAGGACTTTCCCCGCCTTCAGCTTCAACTGACCTTCCATCCCGACCTCGGGCATGATCAGGTGGCGGCTGTACCGGGAGACTTCGTCGTGGTTCAGGGTCAGGGTCGTGGAGGGGCCGCTTCCTCCCGCAATCGCCGGCACGATCCGGATCTCGTCGCCGGACTTGAGCGGGGTCGCTTCCTGCTGCAGGTAACGGATGTCTTCGTCGTTCAGATACAGGTTGACGAAGGAGCGCACCTTCCCATCGGGGCCGAAGAGATGGCGGCGCAGTTCCGGGTATGTCTCGGTGATGTTTCCCAGGGCTTCAGCGACGGTCTTCCCGTCGGCGGAGAGCGTGCGAACCTGGCCGACGTACTGCATCAACGGCGTCGGCACATGGATTGTAATGGCCATAAACCTCCCTGTCGGCATCCGAAAGTCGAGAATCAAGCACCCGTGCGCGATTCCGGGCGGACGTCCATAGTCTCCAGATCAAAGCCCGAGCGGTCTTCGCGAAGCGTCCACGACGTCAGTTCCTGCGGCAGCCCTTTTGTCACGCGGAGGATGACGTAGGAGTACCAGGGCAAAGCGTGTTCCCGGTCGTACTCGGAGGGCCGCGCCGGGTGATCCGGGTGCGAATGGTAGACTCCGATTATATCGAGCCCGCGTCCGGCGGCCTCCTTCTCGGCCTCGAGCAGCTCTCGCGGCGCTATCACGTAGCGGTTGCGCCGGGACCGTTCCTGTGCGTTGACGACCCGCCGAAGAGCCACAATCCGCCTGACAGCCTGTTCTGCTTTCCCGAGCAGCAGGCCGCAGCATTCTTCCGGGTACGCGCCCTGTCCGTGCGCGCGGATCTCGTCGATAAGGAAGGCCGGGACGGACAGAACAGTGCATGCCCCGGATCGGGCGTCGTCGATGTCCGCCTGCGCACGCGGTGCGTCTGTGGATGAAGCTCGATCGTCTACCATATCTCGCTCGAAAGGTACTTGAACCCCGAATCCGGGAAGACCGTGACCACGACGCCGGCTTCCAGCTCGGAGGCGACCCTGAGGGCGGCCACCGCGGCGGCTCCCGAGGAGATCCCCACAAACAATCCCTCCTCCCGTGCCAGCCGGCGCACCATCTCGTGAGCCTCATCGGTGCTGACCCCGATATTCCGATCGGCGAATCCGGGGTCGTAGATCTCAGGGACCATGGCCGTCTCCATGTGTTTGAGACCCTCCAGGCCGTGAAGTCCGGAATCCGGCTGGACGGAGACCAGCCGGATACCGGGGTCGTACTCGCGGAGCCTCCTGCCGACGCCCATGAACGTGCCGCTGGTCCCGAGTGCAGCGACGAAATGCGTGATCCTCCGGCTTACCTGGCGCAAGATCTCCCGTCCCGTCGACCGGTAGTGGGCCTTCCAGTTGGCGTCGTTGCTGTACTGATCCGGATAGAAATACAGGTTGGGGGACTCGGCATACAATGCGCGCGCCCTCCGGATGGCGCCGTCGGAGCTTTCGGCCGGGTCCGTGAGTTCGATCTCGGCGCCGTACGCTCGCAGGACGGCCTGCCGCTCGCGATTGGCGCTGGCGGCCATGCACAGCCGTACCCGGTAGCCTCGGACCGCGCCGATCAAGGCGTAGGAAATTCCGGTATTTCCCGAAGTCGCGTCGAGGATGACCTTCCCCGGTCCGAGCTTTCCCGTCCTCTCCCCTTCGCGAATCATGGCGAGCGCGGGGCGGTCCTTGACCGAGCCACCGGGATTGAACCACTCGGCCTTCGCGTGAACTTCGACGGCGGCGGGCAGACCACTGGTGACCCGCCGCAATCGGATCAGCGGCGTATTGCCTACCCGGTAAAAAACATCGTCGCCCGGCGCCTCTTGAAACGCCGGTGTCAGACTCGCCATCACCCACACCTTGACGTAAACGTAACATTGGGCCCCGTGGAAGTAAATGCCGTGCGAGCGGTTCCTGGAATCCTGCAGACCCTGTTGACCCGGCTGAAGCGCCGGCGCGCGGGATCCGGGCAAGGCGCTGCCGTTGGCGCCTGGGGGGTGTTAGAGCTGGCGGCGGAAGCCGACGGCGGCGAGCAGCCAGGCGAGCGAGAGCACGGTGAAACCGAAAATGGCGGGCACCATGGACTCGGCGATGCCCTGGGTGTAGAGGGCCACGCGCAGATCCGGGCTGCTCGCGAATTCCGGCAGCAGCGGCACATGCTTCATGACGGCCCCGATGTCGGCCGCGATAGCGCCCAGGATGGAGAAGATTGTGGCTAGAGACAGCGGCCGAAGCATGTTGAGTTTGCGTTCAGCCGGTCGTACCGCGAACGATGCCGCCAACCCCAGCGCGAGAAGCCCCAGGACGAGGATGAGCCACATCGAGAAGCCGCCTTCTTGTATGAATCCCAGCATGACACCGCCTCCTTTTCTGCAGATACAACGCTCGAGGCCGGGATGCGTGACAAAAAGTCTCGTCACGCCGTCCGAATCTGTGCGTTGATATGGTCATGGAGCGTGCAGAAGAGCTTTCATTGGTCCGGCGGCTCAAGAAACGTGACGTCGCGGCTTTCGACGAAATCTACGAGGCGTACCGGGCGAGGCTCTACTCCTTCCTGGTCCGTCTGACACGTCGGCGCGATATAGCGGAGGAGATGCTGCAGGAAACCTGGTTGCGGCTGGCGGCTCGGGGTCACTTGCTGCGCGACGACACGCGCCTGTGTGCCTGGCTTTATACCGTGGCGCACAACCTTGTCGTCAGCTACTGCCGCAATCGTCTCCTGGACGCGGAGCGCATCGGCGAACTCGGCAGGATGCCTTCCTCCTCCGCGGCTTCCCCTTTCGAATCGGCTGCCGCGACCGAAACGGAACTCAGGCTTGAACGCGCCATCGCTGCCCTGCCGGCGCACTACCGTGAGGCGCTGCTCCTCACGGCCGAAGGTTTTACGCACGACGAGGGGGCGCTCATCTGTGAACTGCGCCCCGACGCCTTCCGCAAACGTCTGTCGCGCGCGCGGGAGAGGGTGGCGGCAGAACTTCGTCAAGGAAGGAACGGTTATGCCCCAGGAAATTGAGGATCTTTTCGCACTGCTGCCGTGCCGTGACGTCGATCCGGGGACGGCAGGCCGAATCCGCGGCGCCGCGCATGCCCGGTTCGGGCGACCCGTTACCGCCCTGGCGCGCGTTTACGGCCTGGTCCTGGAACCAGTCCTGGTGCTCGCTACGATCCTCGCATCACTCACCTGGGCGCTCGAGCGCATCCACTTCATCCGTTGAGGGACGGACCCGGGGAAGTCGCGTATAGACAGTGCCTTAGCGTAATTTATCGGCTAAGACGGCCCCTTAAAACGGCTTTTCGGGCCTGTTTTTGAGCGATTACCCATCTTACGGGCCTTCGAACAGGGGACGAAGCGCCTCGAGATAGCCGAGGCCCCGGTACTTCGGGTCGAAAAGGCTCATGTAGCTGAACAGGGCGATTCCGGCCGCGCCGGCGCCGCGCGTACCCTTAATAATGTTGGCGAGATCTTCCGCCGCTATCATCTCCGCAAGGCGCGCATCGTGCAAGCCCGCGGGCTGGACCGTGCACATGAGGGTGTTGAAGCGGATCGAGGCGACGTTTTCCACGATCTGTCCCGGTGAGGCCTGCTCAAAGAGCGAGGGCACCTCGAACCGCACCGCGCGCACCTCGTCGGCAAGTACAAGTGACGGTGCCTCAGGATAAAGGCTCGAGGCCAGCAGCAGACAAATCCGAAAGGTACGCGCGGTTCCTCCATCGGCGACGGACCGGGCTGGGTATGCCAACGCGGCGCATGCCAATTCCATTACTCCCGCCGGTCAGGAGTCAAGCCTTTCGAGGTTCCTTTTTTGTTTGGCGCACCGCATCCCGCCAACCGCCGGGCCCTGAGTTCGGCGTAACGGTCGGCTTGTCGGATCCTGAAGTTCTGCTAGAATATAAGCAACATCCTCGGGTAGCAGGCATGTGAATCGGATTCCATAACCTCCCCCCCGGTCCATTGACTTTGATCCATCACGGGTGGATTGCAGCTGCAGCAGGCGCCTGGTTTGTCTCACGCAATGCGGCGGACAGGTACACGGGCATGGTGAGTTCGGAAATGTCGATCGTGGTCGCGCACGAAGCTCGGGAGCCCGAGGAGAGACTGATCTCGCTCACACGAATCGTCCTGACCCTGTCCGGGCAGCTGCTGCTGGTTGTCCTGCACGAGTCTCACCGATACTATGTGGCCGCGGTCCTTGTCCTATACAGCCTCTATGCACTTTGGCTCCACATCGCGCTGCGGCGGCACGGACGCTACACCCTCAGATTTAACGCGTACGCTCACTGGGTCGATGTCGCGTGGTGCATAGTGTTTGTTGCGATCATGGGGAATACGGGCAACGTTTTCTCTTTTGCGTGCCTGTTCCCCATTTTCGTAGCGTCCTTCCGAGATGGGTTTGCCGCGGGTTTGCTCACAACGATCGTATCGGTGGTGTCCCTGGGGGCGGTCAACTACATCAGGTTTTCAGCTTTCGGACCGACGTTCGACCCGTATCGATTTATTCCGCAAACCGCATGGCTGTTCGGGCTCGGCTACATGATGGCGCATTGGGGACAGGCGGAGATCACCCTTAAGCGGCGTCTCGAGCTGCTCAAGGAGGTAACCTCGTCATCCAATCCCCGGTTCGGCATTGACCGGACGGTCGGTTCGATTCTGGAGCGTCTGAAGGAATTCTACGGCGCCCGATCCTGCCTGCTGGTGATGAAGCAGGCGGAGGGATTCCGGCTGCGCAGCACCAACGAGCGCGATCCCGAGGCATCCGCGAAATCCGACAGGATCCCCCCGGAATTTGGGCTCCGTTTGCTGGACATGCCGCCCGAGTACGCCGCCGTCCACAACGCAACTAGCGAGGGATGGTGGCACCTGGGATGGAGCTGCCAGCTGCTGGACATCGAGCTGGGCCGTGTGACCCGCGGCAAAAACGAGCGATGCGAGAACCTGGCCGCGATACTCGATGCGAAGTCTTTTGTCACCGTGCCTGTATCTTACCGAAACGAAACCGTGGCGCGGCTCTACCTGGAATCGGATAAGTGCGTCTTCCGCTCTTCGGACATGCAATTTCTGCTTGAGCTGATCGATCACGTCAATCCCATCATCGAGAATATCGAACTCGTCGAGCAGCTGGCCGGTCATGCGGCCGAGGAAGAACGGAGCCGGATCGCGCGGGACATCCATGACAGCGTGATTCAACCCTATATCGGGCTCCAGATGGGCCTGACCGCCATGCGGAAGAAGACCGGGGAAAACTATCCCGAGCTGGCGACGCAAATCGAGCATCTGATGACCCTGGCCCAATACGGGATCGACGATCTGCGCCGATACGTGGCTGGGCTCAAGGATGATGGAGGACCTGAGGGCGGCTTGTTACCGGCCATGCGACGCTTTACCACGAAATTCAGCGTCGCGACCGGTCTCGCCGTCCGGTTGGAAGTCGAAGGGGACATCCATGCCAACAACCGGCTGGCTGCCGAGACATTCCATATGATGGCCGAGGGTCTGAGCAATATCAGAAAACACACGCGGGCCACCGGCGCCACAGTCCGCCTCGCCTGCTACAACGGATCCCTTCGCCTGGAGATTGCCGACGATGATGCGAGGACGAAGTCGGCCGCTCTCTTTACTCCCGCTTCCATCACGGAGCGTGCGGCGGCGCTAGGTGGGAGGGTGCACGTCCGTTCCCTGCCCGGCGGCGGAAGTTCCGTTGTGATCGACATCCCGCTTTAAAGAGGAATTCGGAAACTCACGGGTTGTGCAAAGCCTCGAGGCCGCGGCGAGCCGCCGCGGCCCAGTGGCAATCAGGACTGGCCTATCCCCACGTACTCGAATCCGGCGTCTCTCACGCGGGACGGGAGGTAGATGTTGCGGAGGTCAACCAGGAGCGCCGTCCGAAGCAGCTTCTTCAGGCGGGCGAGATCCAGGTTGCGAAACTGGTTCCATTCGGTGGCGATCACCAGCGCGTCGGCGCCCCGTGCCACGGTGTCCACGTCATTGCAGATAACGACCCCAGGAAGTTCGCTCCTGGCGGCCTGCCCCGCTGCCGGGTCATAGGCGCGCACGACCGCGCCTCCCTTCTTGAGTTCCCTGGCAATTGCAATTGCAGGGGACTCCCTGATGTCGTCCGTGTTCGGTTTGAACGACAGGCCGAGCACTCCGATGATCTTGCCGCGCAGTCCCCCAGCCGCCTGTTTGATTTTTTCCACCATGAGCTTGTGCTGGCGCTCGTTGACGCGAATGACGGTGTCCAGCACCTCGAAGTGATACCCGGCTTCCTCGGCGATTTTGCAGAGCGCACGCGTATCCTTCGGGAAACACGATCCCCCGTAACCGGGGCCCGGGTTCAGGAATTTCGGGCTGATGCGGCCGTCCATGCCGAGCGCACTGGCGATCGTCAGCACGTTGGACCCGATCATGTCGCACAGATTGGCGATTTCGTTGATGAAGGTTATCTTCGTCGCGAGGTAGGCGTTGGTGGCGTACTTGATCAGTTCCGCCGTGCGTACGTCCGTGATGACGAACTTCGCCTTGCCGCCCAGATAGAGCGGGCTGTACAGGTCTTTCAGGATCGCCACCGCGTGTTCGCTGTCGGCGCCGATGACGATGCGGTCCGGGTGCAGGAAATCTTCCACCGCGCTCCCTTCGCGCAGGAACTCGGGGTTGGACACCACATCGAACAATGGCCGCCGGCCTCCGTTGGAGGAAATCTGAAATGAGCCGGCCGCGGCCGCCGGAACGGATTTCTTCTCCAGGACCTTCTCGATCGTCGCGCGTATTCTTTCGCCCGTCCCCACCGGAACCGTGCTCTTGGTGACAATCACCTTGTAGCCCGTCAGGTTCCGGGCAATCGCCTCGGCGACCTCGTCAACATAGGAAAGATCCGCGCTGCCGTCCGCCCGGGAGGGCGTTCCCACGGCAATGAAGGTGGCCAGCGAGTTCTGAATCGTCTCGTTGATGTCGGAGGTAAAGCGCAGAAAACCGGTCGCCATATTGCGGCGCACGATCTCCTCCAGCCCGGGCTCGAATATCGGGATCTTCGCCTGGGAGAGTTCCTGGATCTTCTTCTTGTCCTTGTCGACGCATGTCACTTTAAGACCAAATTCGGCGAAGCAGGCACCTGTGACCAATCCGACGTAGCCGGTGCCAATGACAGAAATGTTCATGCAGGTCTCCTGGAAAAGCTCCTTTTTTCCCTCAGATATTAGAGGTGCGCCGGAGGCGCATCAATCGGATGATCCGCTCATTCTGCGGTGGGGGAAAACCTGAATGAGCGGGAAGGGAAACTACAAAACCTAGCTCTCCAAGGCGCGAAGGTCTGAGCCACGCTCCGACCGGCCCTGGAGGAACCACTGCGCGAACTTGCGAATCCCTTCCTCCACGGGTGTCTCCGGGCTGTAGCCGAGCATGGCGCGGGCGCGACTGATGTCGGCAAAGGTGATGGCCATGTCCCCGGGTTGGTCGGGCAGGAACCTGAGCTTGGCCTTCTTCCCGAGCGCCGACTCCAGGTGGCGTATCAGGTCGAGCAGGGAGATCGTGTGCGACTCCCCGAGGTTCAACACGGCAAAGGGAGGGTTGACGCCTATGGCGGCTTCAATGCCCGACACGATGTCGTCCACATAGGTGTAATCGCGGCGGCTGCTGCCGTCGCCGTACACCGGAACCTCGCGGGCGGCCCAGATCAGGTTGGCGAATTTGTGGATCGCCATTTCGGGCCGTTGCCGGGGGCCGTAGACGGTGAAAAAGCGGAGGCAGGTGATGTGCATGCCGTAGTTGTGCGCGTACGTGTGGCAGAGCAGTTCGCCGGCTTTCTTGGTGGCCGCGTAGGGCGATACGGGTCGGTCCACGGGATCGTCTTCCGAAAACGGCACTTTCTCGTTGCCGCCGTATACCGAAGACGAGGATCCGAAAATCAGGCCGCGCACCCCATGCTCGCGCGCGCGCTCGAGAACGTTCACCGTGCCCGTGACGTTGACGTCGGCATAAACCCGCGGTTTCTCGAGCGAAGGTCGAACGCCGGCCCATGCCGCAAGGTGCACGACGACATCCGGCTTGGAGTGCTGGAAGACACGCTCCAATGCCTCGACATCCAGGATGTCTTTTTGGTAAAAGGCCACCGGCGCTCGGAGCTGCAGGTCGCGCACATTGCGGCGCTTGAGTTCCGGGTCGTAGAACTCATTCAGATTATCCAGCAGAACAACCTCATGCTGGCGGTCCAGCAGCCGCGACGCGAGGTGAAACGCTATGAAGCCGGCTCCCCCCGTAATCAAAACCCGCATTTGGCCTCCTCAAAGCAAGACAACTTGACACAGAGTCGTAAATGACGCAGAGATCGCAGAAACTGTCCTTTGAAGTGCTTCGTTTTTTCTCCGCCCGCAGCGTCGGCGGGCTAGTGCACGGTGACGGTTCCCTGCACAGACTGCAGGATCAGGTCTGCCCGGCGCTGCACGCCATAGCGGTGGAAAATATTAGAAATATGGAACTTAACAGTGCTCTCGGAGATATTCAAGGCTGACGAAATTTCCTTGTTCGAAAGGCTCTTCAGCAGGAGGTCGAGAACCTCCTGTTCGCGACGGCTGAGTTTGCCGCCGGTGCGCGAGGACAGGGGAGCCCGGCGACGGCTCTGAAGCAACGCGAGATAGTCGGACATGACCTGGCGCGGAATCCAGAATCCGCCATTGACGACCATGCGAATCGCTTTTGGCAACTGCCGTGCGACTTCCGCATACCGGACCAGCCCCTTGACGCCGAGGTGAAGGAGCGGAAAACTGCGGGAACCTTCGACCTCCTCGGTGAGAACGATGACCCGCGCATTGCGCCGGTGTCCACGGATGTGGGCGACCAGGCCCTCCGTCACCGGGCCGGTACTGTGACTGTCGATCACGTATGTTTGCGCCGCAGGGCAGGGGACGCGATTCAAGTCCGTCACCGACGTAATTCTCAGCAAACGCGCCGTGCTGTAAGGGCGCAGGGAACCCAAAGAACGCTGCAACTCGGGCAACACCAGCGGGTGGGTCGAGAAAAGACAAACCGTGATGCGCGATTCCGATCGCGCCATCGACTTGCTCTTGCTCTTCATTTGGATGGACCCATTCTGAGCCGACACGTTGGACAGGCAAAAGCTGGGGCAAGGCACGCCAAGGCGCCAAAAGCATATGATCCCCCATTCGCGCGGACAAGCAGGTAAATGCTTTACCGGGCCGGCGGATAAACCCTTAAGCCTCGTGAGGTTGATCCCGGAGGCTCCTCACCATGTCCCCTTGTATGGATATTGGAATTCAACTACAATGAAATCTTTCCGGGGGTTGTTAGAGTGATGATTGTCAAGACACTATCGTCTGCAATGCAAGCATTTAGGGAGAACATGCCCGCTGAATCGGAACGGTGGCCGTAGGGGCGTAGTCCCGCTCGTGGTTTCCATTGTTGAAGCTTGATTTGTTCCGGAGTTCCTGTAATCTTTTTGCCATACAGCCCGTCTTTGCCCGATACCCGCGGGCAACGAATTGAGCGATAGCCGTCCCCCTTCCGTGAAATTCAGGTGAACATTGGTTCGAATCGCGACATCGTCGTTGTTCGCCATCAGGGCCGGGTAATTACGGCCCCAAAGTGGCTCAAAGCACTGCGGTTTCCGCCTGAGGACGGCGTGCCGCAAACGCATTCCGCTCCATGCAGCAGCCGTGTCGTAGAAGAGGAGCACATATGGCTGAACGTGTTGCCGAGACGACAGACGCACTCGGCGCGGACGTCCCCCGCAACTCGGATCACTGGACCGTACGCTACCGGCTTGCGCTCGAAGGTTATCTGGCCGGCGCAGGGGAATCGGAACTGCGGGCGGCGCGCGAGATAGGTCGAACGGCCCTCGCGGACGGCGCTGGACTGCTCGATATGGCAATTCTGCACCACGCCGCGATGGAAAGGGTGCTTCCCAGCCTTGCCGAGGACAGATCCGCCATGCTGCGCGCCTCGGGCGACTTTCTCGCCGAGAGCCTCGCATCGTTTGAAATGGCCTTCCGGGGTTACCGGGACGAAGCCAACAATGCCCTCCAGCGCGTCAATGACGTGCTCGAACATGAAAGCAAGCGAATGGCGCATTTCATCCATGACGAAGTCGGGCAGGTGCTTTTTGCGCTCCATTCCGCCGTGGCCGATCTGAACCGGAGAGTCGACCCTTCGCTTCACCCGGAGATGCAGGTGATCGCGAAGCTGGCGTTGAATATGGAAGAGCGGATCCGCCAGCTGTCCCACGAACTGCGTCCCGTGATACTGGAAGACCTTGGCCTGGTGCCTGCTCTGGAATTCCTAGCCCGCGGCGTTTCGCAGCGGTCGGGCATAGTCCTGACCGTGTTGGCTTCTTTGAAGGACCGCCTTCCCTTGCCGGTAGAAACGGTTCTCTATCGAGTCATCCATGAGGCGCTGGCAAATGTCGTGAAGCACTCAAGGGCCACCCGAGGCGAGGTGGTCCTTGAACACAAAGATGGGACGGTCCATTGCAGCATTCGCGACGATGGCGTTGGATGCGGCAGCAATGCGTTCGAGGGCGCGGACCCCGGCGGCCTCGGACTCATTGGAATCCGAGAACGTGTCGACTCGGTAGGGGGGGGCGTGCATATCCGATCCCACCCCAATCGAGGTACACAGCTGCACATTAATATCCCGGTTGGAGGTTGATGACATGATTCGAGCGCTACTGGCTGATGATCACCTGATTGTCCGACAGGGTTTGAAGGCGCTCCTCGAGAGCGAAGGAATACAGATCGTAGGCGAAGCAACGCAGGGACGAGATGCGGTGGCACTCGCGGAGGCCGAGAAGCCGGACGTCGCGGTGCTTGATATTTCGATGCCTATCATGAACGGCTTGGATGCCGCTGCCGAAATACGCAAGGTGTCCCCGCAGACGAGAACCATCCTGCTTACTTTTCACGACGCAGCCCAGTACGTCGCCCGTGCCTTGAAGGCGGGGATTCGCGGTTACGTGCTGAAGACTCAGGGGGCCCTGGACCTGGTCCACGCGGTGCGCCAGGTCTACAAGGGAGAAGTGTATCTCAGCCCCGGCGTCTCCCGCGCCGTAGTCGATGCCTACCTGTCGAAGGAAGAACCTGAGGCCGAGCCGATTTCCGCGCGCGAACGGCAGGTGATCCAGCTGATCGGGGAGGGCAAGTCCACCAAGGAAATCGCCGCCGTCCTTGGGATAAGCATCAAGACCGTGGAATCTCATCGAGTGCGGCTGATGCGCAAACTCGACATTCACGAAGTTGCCAGCCTGGTCCGCTACGCCATCCGATGCGGGCTGGTCGAACCCTAAGGCAAGAAAGCAAAAAAGCCGGGAGCCACAAGAACGAAGAGCGCTTGGCGCCCCGCCATTTGGGATTCCGGCTTCTTGCTTCAGGGTTTTATTTCAATCCCTATGACGGCCCAGTCGACGACTCCGCTGAATGAGCCATTCAGGACGGCTGTCAAACTTCCGGCCTTGTCCTGAGCAGCGACGGAGGCAATATCTCCGCTGGCGCCCTGAGCGATTTCGGCCCGCTCCGTATAACCGGCGCCCGGAGTGTGCGTCCTGTTTCGCATAGCCGCCGCGCCGTAGACCACAGCCCCGGTTGTCGGGGCTGGCAGGTCGAACGAGTAGCCGTTGCTGTCCACGCCACCCGAGCAGAGTCCACCGGCGCCGTTGGTGTTCCCCGAGGCGATGTTGCCGATTGGCGTGCTGCTGTTTACGCCTGAGTAGCGCGACACGGCAATGACGGCGTTGAGCGGGGCCGAGCCCAAGGTTGCGGTCACCCCGCCGTTGCCGCTCGGCGTGCCCTGGGCCATCCAGACCTCAATTCCGGTCTGGTTGCGGCCCGCACATTGCGCCCTGACCGGCGTCCAAATCAGGCCCATACCCGAAACCCCGGTCACCGCGACCCTCGGCTTGGTCGAGACGGCGGCCAGGTAGAGATCGCCGGCCACCCCCGTCAGGCTGGTACTTGTCGACACCAGGTTCGAACCGGAAGAACCCCCTGTCCGGGTCTCCGAGTGAGAGATCGAGCCTGTCGATGAGGACACGGTGATGTAATTTGTCTTGGTCGCCGTGTTCGGGCCGGCCGCGTTGGCGGCGGTCAGGCTCACGGTATATTGTCCGGCGGCGCTATAGATGTGGCTCGGATTTTGCAGGGTGGACGTGCCCCCGTCCCCGAAGGCCCAGCTCCAGCTCGTCGGGGATCCGGTCGAGAGGTCGGTGAAGTTGACCGTCAGTGGAGCCTGGCCACTGGTGGGCGAGCCCGAGAAATCTGCGCTGGGCGGCTGCGGCCCCGTGGAGACGGTGATGTAATTCGTCTTGGTCGCCGTATTCGGACCGGCCGCGTTGGCGGCGGTCAGGCTCACGGTATATTGTCCGGCAGCGCTATAGATGTGGCTCGGATTCTGCAGGGTGGACGTGCCCCCGTCCCCGAAGGCCCAGCTCCAGCTCGTCGGGGATCCGGTCGAGAGGTCGGTGAAGTTGACCGTCAGTGGAGCCTGGCCACTGGTGGGCGAGCCCGAGAAATCTGCGCTGGGCGGCTGCGGCCCCGCGGAGACGGTGATGTAATTTGTCTTGGTCGCGGTGTTCGGGCCGTCGCCGTTGGTGGCGGTCAGGCTCACGGTATATTGTCCGGCCGCGCTGTAAATGTGGCTCGGATTTTGCTGAGTCGACGTGCCCCCGTCGCCGAACGTCCAGCTCCAGCTCGTCGGGGATCCGGTCGAGAGATCGGTGAAGTTGACCGTCAGTGGAGCTTGGCCACTGGTGGGCGAACCCGAGAAGTCTGCGACCGGCGCACCGGCGGAGACGCTGATGTAATTGGTTTTGGTCTTGGTGTTCGGGCCGGCGCCGTTGGTGGCGGTCAGGCTCACGGTGTATTGCCCGGCCGCGCTGTAGATGTGGCTCGGATTCTGCTGAGTCGATGTGCCCCCGTCGCCGAACGTCCAGCTCCAGCTCGTCGGGGATCCGGTCGAGAGATCGGTGAAGTTGACGGTCAGGGGTGCCGGCCCGGTAACCGGTGAGCCCGAGAAATCGGCCGTGGGCGTTCCGGACGGATTTAACGCCAGGTAGTTATGCAGGTAGAAATTCGAATCCTGGTCGCTCGCCAGCACAACTAACCCGGTCGAACTATTCAGATTCTGCTTCGTGGACGTCGCATTGTTGATCCTGACATCCGTCGGGCTGCCAATAAAGACATTGCCAAGTCCTACCGGGAAACTGATGTTATTGATATCTGTGCTCTTGTAATAGATTTTGCCGCTGCTCTCCGGTGACGTGGCGAACATGTAGATGCGCCCGTTTTCCTCGTCGAGCAGGACCACCGGCCTCGTGTGGCCATCCGTTTTCCGCCCAAAGACATAACTGCTCCAGTTGCCGGAGTTACTCCGCACGGTCAGCATGACGAGGGGCGCGTTGGACGCGGTTAACGAAGTCTTGATGGCGGCAAACACTCGCCCGGTGCTATCCACCTGGATCGATTTGAGGTTGATGTGATCGTCGCCGCAATCGCCTGAACACGGGGGCCCGGGTATCCCGACCGTATCCATCTGCCATGCCGTGTCGGCCGCACCATCCAGATGCACGGCAAAGTAGAATTTTTTCTGCTGCTGGTTACTCCACATTAAGCCGATCTTATCGCCCTGGAACGCGAGAACCGACGAGATGTCATCGCTGGAACTGGTGATGGCGGTTTGGTCCACCGGCAGGATGTACGGATCCCTCCAGACCGTGTCACTTCCGACACTGTGATTCACCATGACCTTGTTGCTTTCGACGTAGGTCACCCACAATCGCCCCGTGGAATCTCTGGCGAGGACGAGCGTCTCCGATTTGCCCCGGGTCACGGTGACGGGAAAACCGGAATCGAGGCTGTATCGCTTGGTTGAGGCGTTGTAGCTGTAGCGGTACAGGCGGCCCCACTGGCCGCTCGACGACACCGGTTGCCCAGTAGTGGTGAAGACGTGCGAAACGACGTACAGCTTCTGGCTGGCTGCGTCCCAGAGGGTATCGGCCTTGCTCCCCGTGCGGTTGTCCAGTGCGGTGCCGGTATCGACCCACTGCTGGGTCGCCAGGTCCAGCCGATAAATACGGTATTCCTTCGCCGTCGGGTTGCACAGGCTGCCCCACCACAGCCCGTCGTTGATCCACAGTTTGCTTTCCGGTTTTTCTCCGGTAGGCGTCGAGTTACACGTGTTCCCGAAAGAGAAATCGCGAAAACCCACCAGGCTCTGGGCCGTGGCCGTGGCCGCGGCGCCGCTGCCGAGAAGCCATCCTGCCAGCAGTGCAGGCCACAGCTTAGTCAGGGATGACGAATGCCGGGCGCGCCTCGCCGTCGGCCGGTTACCCCCTGCGCCTGGTTGTGCGGAACGGATTCCGGCTCCGCCCGCATTACCTGTTGGTCCGCTCGAGTCGCAGGATGGCGAGCCCGCCATCTCCATCAGCCACATAAACATAATCACCTATAACCTGGAGGCGGGCCGCCGAACCGAAAGTGCGGAGTCGGGCCACTGTCGTCGGCTTCCCGGAGTTAGCTGTGGATACTACGGTCACCCCGTCGTGTTCCGCCGCGAGGAAGGCGTAATCGTTTTGAGCGGCGATCCGGCCCCCGGATGAGCGTTCGAAGGCATTCGGCTCCTGGGGTCCGGCCGCGGGCGGGTCGACGACGCGAAGGTGATTCGCCCCGGCGGATATGTAGGCGCGCGTACCACTGATGTAGATGTCGTTGACGTCCTCGGGCATGTTGAACGCGGCGATCTCCACGGGCTTGTGGGGGTCCGAAAGGTCGACGATGCGCAGATCCGTTTTGCCGGCGGTCACGTAGGCGCAATCGGCGGACACCCACATCCGCTCAACCGGCCCGGACTCGAAGGCCCCTTGTTCGACGGGCTTTTCAGGGTTCGAAACGTCGATCACCCGCAGCCCCGCCCATCCGTCGGCGACAAACGCATAGTTGCCCTCGGCGTAAACCGCCCCCGCCTCTCCCGGCATGGCGCACGCGCCAATCTCTCGCGGGTGGACGGGATCGGCAACATCGACGACCCGCAGGCCCGCCTCGCTCGCGGCCACGAAGGCATCGGTACCAGAAACGTGGACACCACGGGCGAATCCAGCCGTTTTGTTACCGCCGAGGTCAACCGGTCGCGCCGGGTCGGAAACATCGAACACTCTCAGACCAGCCTCGCCCGCGGCGACGTAGGCGCGGTCGCCGACGACGTGAATATCCTGCACTGTTTGCGCTACCGGGTAAGAGCCTGCCTGCAGGAGCGAGTCGGGTTTCGAAGCGTCAATCACGCGCAACCCGTACAGATCGTCGATGACGTAGGCGTAGGCCCCGGCCCCTGAGACGCCCGTAACCGGCCCCGAGGGAATGTGCGCACCGGCCTCCACGGGCTGCGTGGGTAGCGAGAGGTCGAGCAACCGCAGCCCCGCCCACCCGTCGGCGATGTACGCGCCCAGGCTGGTGAGGGATATCTCGTGAATCGAGCCGGGCGTATGGTGGACGGCCACCTCTACCGGCAGAGACGGTCGGGACACGTCGAGGACGCGAAGATCCTGCCCGTCGCCCACATAGGCGTAACTGCCGCGCACCTGAACGGCTTTCGCTCCGCCGGCGCCTTCAAATGCCGCTACCTCGAACGGACTGCGCGGGTCCGACACGTCGAGTATGCGCAGGCCCGAAGCCGTGTCGGCGACAAATGCGTAGTTGCCGGACACGCTCACTCCGGCGGCGACCCCCGGGGTTTTGTGGCTTCCCACCATCAGAGGGTGCGCGGGGTCGGCGACGTCGAATATCCGAATGCCGGCCTCGCCGTCCGCGACATAAAGCTGGTGGTCGCGCACATACAGTCCGTCAGCGGTTCCCGGCGTGTCCGATCGGCTGAGTTCTCGAGGATCCGCCGGATTCGAGACGTCCACGAGGCTCACGCCGCTGTGTTCCACGCTGACCGCCAGAAAGCCGTCCCCGACCGAGACGCCCTGCACAAGGCCTGACAGAATAGCTGTCTGGCCGATCACCACAGGGGTCGCCGGATTCGAGAGATTCAAAACCAGGATGCGCGGCCCCACTGCAAGATATCCGTAGGATCCCTGGACGGCCAGAGCGCCGATCCTGCCGCCGATCTGGCCGACGAGCCGGAGCCCGGTAATCGCGCCCTGCGATCGACCCGGTGCCGATGGGTCCGGCGACGGTGCATCACTATTCTGCGACGGGACTTCCGCGAAACCGTCTTGTCTGCTCGCACCCTGGGCCGGCGCGGCAAACATGACCAGCAACCCCGGAACCACCGCCAGGAGGGCCAGCCCAAATTGTTTTGTTCTCATAGGGAGCATTAAAGCCTCGGGAAATCGATAAAAGCCTCGGGAAATCCGAATTCAAGGGGGGTCCGTCCGGCAAACTCGCACGCGTAGGGATCCACGCCACGCGTCTTTGCCGCCGATGTTCCGTGTCGGACAGCCTTCTGCCACTTGCGGACAAGGTTAGTCCCCGGCGGTGGGGTGCTCAATCGGCTGATTGTCGTATTCCGCTGTCAGGGAAAACCTGAATCCCGTTGACAACTCACCGCACGCCGGTTACCCCACGCGGGCGCGGCGCTTACTAAGTGCTGTGCCGCGCACCGCTTTCCGTGATGCTACTGAACCAGTTGGCCGCAGCCGGCGCTAGGCCGACCGCCCAAGCGGCGTCGAGCCGCCGCACTCCGCCGCCGGCCGACCCGGGCGACAAGATCGGTGGCGCCAGGGGGCCGTGGATCCAGCCCAGCCGGGTGGTTTGGTTAAGAAATGAAGAAAATCGTGTGAATCTCCCCTATCAATGTTTGCTGCCTTCTCCCTAAAGCGATTGGGGCATTCACCGGATTGCAGAAATGGCCGCCCGGCGGGATCCTTCTTTGCGTCGGGTTTGAGACTGTTCTCGGGTGTCTTCAGTTGGGAGTAAGTGAAAATGATGCGCTGGAACCGAGTAGCGGGGCCTGTTGGGCCCGTCGTATTCACCATGCTGGCACTCGTGCAGGCCGCCGGGGCGCAATCTGCCTCGTCGCCGGCGCCTCCGACTGCCGCAACGGCTGATTCGGCACCGGGAAAGGGCGCAGATTATTGCGCGGGTCCCGACGATCTGCTCTCCGTCACCGTGCTCGAGGCCCCCGATCTGAGCCGTCCGGTCAGGGTCTCGGCAAGCGGTGAGATCTCCCTGCCTCTGATCGGGGTCTTCCAGGTGGCCGGCTTGGCGCCTCGTGCGATCGAGCTCATGGTTCAGGACCGTCTGCGCGAGACCTACATGCGCAACCCGCAGGTGAGCGTGCAAGTCCTCGAAATGCAGAGCCACACCATTTCGGTGATGGGAGCCGTGAACAAACCGGGGACCTTTCAGATCCGAGGCGCGCGAACACTCCTGGAGGTCCTGTCGCTGGCTCAAGGGCTGGCGCCGGGCGCGGGAGACACCGCGATCGTCATGCGGGCGACGGGAGGCACCGCGTCTGCAACGGCTCAGAACGGCACACCCGCAGGCCTGGACACGCCCGTTGCCTTCGAGGCGCTGCAGGGTTCCAAGGCTCTGCCGCCGGGCGATTTCGTAGAGGTGAAGCTGAAAGATCTGCTCCAGGCCACAGACCCGAAGCAGAACGTCCTCGTCTATCCGGGAGACATCGTGAAAGTGATGTCGGCCGGATTGGTTTATATCGTGGGCGACGTCAACAAGCCGGGAGCTTTCCCGATGCATGATCACGAGAAGCTCACGATTTTGCATGCTCTCGCGCTGGGTGAGGGGCTGAAGCCGACGGCGGCCGGCAAGAACGCGAGGGTCATCCGGACCCTGGAAACGGGTTCTCGGCTCGAAGTCCCGGTCAACTTGAGCGACATTCTCAACGGAAAAGCGCCCGACGTCCCGCTGCAGGCACGCGACATCGTGTTTGTGCCCAACAGCAGAAGCAAGTCCGTGGCGCTCGGCACCGCAGACGCCCTGGTTCGGATGGTCACCCTGCGTACCGTGCTTCCCTAAGAAAGAGTGTGAGTAATCGTATGGATACCCAACTTGTCAGGCGAAACGAGCATATGCGGGAGAGGTGGCTCCCCGATCTTCCGGCGGCCGAGCCGGTCGCCGAGCTGTCGATGCTGCCGGATCTGCGCAAGCTGTTGCAGATCATGTGGCATCGCCGGTGCGTCATTCTCGTGGTCTTTCTCGTCGTTTTCCTCGGCGTGGTGGCGGGTACGGTGCTGCAGGATCCGGTCTATCGAGCCACCGGAGTTCTGGAAATCCGGCGCGACAGCGCCGACGCGGTCGCGCCCGAGACACTGTTCAACCTGTTGCCGGTATCGGATGAGTACCTGCGGACCGAGTGCGGGATCTTGACGAGCACCACCCTGGCCGAGCGTGTCATCAAAGAATTGAATCTGGCCGACGCCGATGAGTTCAAGCCCGCTCTCTGGCGCAAGTGGCTCGGCCTGGTCACCCCGCCCAAGATGGCGGGTCTCGCGGAGAAGTTCGAGTCGCTCCTGATCGTCGCTCCAGTACCGGGGAGCTGGCTTGTCCAGGTCAGCTTCGACGCATTGGACCCCGATCGTTCCGCTCGGGTTGTCAATTCCGTCCTGTCCAACTACGTCAGACTGCGCGTCGAAGGGGGAGACAAGGCGTCCACCTGGTTATCGGCGCAGCTCCAGGCCACCCAGACGAAGCTCATGGATTCGGAAGAGCAGCTGCGGAAATACACCCAGTCAAATGGCCTGCAGCTACTGGAGAGCGACAAGGGAGACACCGACAACCTCATCAACAACCGCCTCCGGCAGTTGCAGGAAGCGCTGACCCAGGCGGAGGGGGCCCGCTATATCAAGGAGTCGGAGGCGGCCGGTGTTCGCAACGCCCAGGGCCGGGCGCTGGACTCTCTTGAAAACCCGGTGATCGAAAGCCTGAGTGTCCGGCTTGCCGAACAGAAGCGCGAGTATGCCAGGCTGATGTCGTCTTTCCTCCCGGAGTATCCCAAGGCGAAGGAAGTCCGAAACCAGATTGATGAACTCGAGGCTCAGTTGCAGAGCGAGCGGGAGCGTCACGGCGACAAGATCACAATAGAGTACCAGGCAGCCGTGAAGCGGGAGCAACTGCTCCGTCAGGCTCTGGAAGACCAGCAGAAGCTGGTTTATCGGGTGTCAGCCAAAACCTCAGGCTACAACACGCTCAAGCGCGAGGTCGAGACGAACAAGCAGCTGTATACGGTTCTCCAGCAGAAGCTGAAGGAAGTGGGCGTCTCGACCGCGTTGAAGGCGACGAACGTCGGCATCGTGGACCAGGCCAACGCTCCGACAAAGCCCGATCAGCCGAAGCCGGTGCTCAACCTGGCTCTCGGCGGAATGCTCGGCCTCATGCTGGGCGTCGGGATTGCGTTCCTGAGGGATCATCTCGATACGAAACTGAAAACGGCGGACGAGGTGGGGACCGCGCTCGGCCTTCCGGCTTTGGGCTTGATTCCGTCGGTCATGTCGATTGGGCGGCAGACGGCCGAGTCGACGACGGGCAGTCTGCTCAGATCGTCCCCGAATTGGTACCGTATCGATCGCGACGTGCAGCAATCGTCGGTGCTGGCGAATGCATTTGCCGCCCTGCGCACTTCCGTATTGTTCAGGGGATCCCAAGCCGCACCGCGCTCACTGTTGGTCACCAGTTCGCGGCCGGGGGAAGGGAAGACGACGGTTTCGGTCAATCTCGCCCTTTCACTTGCCAAGCTCGGCAGGCGTGTCCTGCTGATCGACGGCGATGCGCGCCGGCCTTGCGTGCACCGTGTATTCGGGCTCCCGAACCACGAGGGGTTGACCACCTACCTGTCCGGGGACGAGTACTGGGGGAAGTATGTCCGCAACCTGCAGACGGAGGGAATGTCAGTCCTGACGTCAGGACCGACCTCGATCGATTCCACTGAACTGCTGTCGTCCAGCCGGTTGAAACGGCTGATGGCGGAGGCCACCGAATCGTATGACTTCGTCGTGGTGGATTCCCCGGCTTTGTTCATCAACCTTGCAGATGCGCGCATTCTCTCCGAAGCCGTCGACGGATCGGTGTTCGTTGTCCGGAGCGGCGCTACCCCGCGAGAGGTTGCGCTGCGCGCGCTCGAGCAGGCCCACAACGTCATCGGAGTGGTTGTGAACGACCTTCGTATCAACATACTGCCCGGCTATTACCGCGAATATTACGGGCCGGACAAGGCTCGACCCGGAAGCTACGCAAGTGCAAGAGCGGGCCGGCCTGCTCCCGCACAACAAGTCTGATTAACCAGTTTTTCCCCCGAGGACGGGCATGAGATTTCCCCAGATGTTCAAACCCCGTGTGAGACGCTCCAGGAAAGCCGGAGCTGCCCTCACGGAGGGCCCGCTGCTGTCGAAGCTGGCCCGCATACCTACTTACCGGGAGGCGATGCCCGATTTCGATGCCGAGGTCACCAGGGCCCGACGATACCAGCGGCCGCTGAGCGTGCTGGTTATGCGCTGCGTCAACGGGAACAACGGCTCAAACGGCAGTTCGGGCGAACACATCGACCCGAGCTACCCGCAGATGATTTCGCTTCTGCTTGGGGCAATCCTCCCCGACACGATCCGGGAAACCGACCTCGTGGCCTATGACGCCGCCAACCGCCGGTACGTGATCCTGATGCCCGAGCTGACGGCGTTTCAGGCCGAGCGCGCCGTCCGGCGCCTCAACGAGCTGCTTCGTGCGCGGGTGTCCACGCCCACGTCCGTAGGGGTAGCGGAGTTCCCGCGCGACGGCCTCACGCTCGAAGAGGTGGTCGCCAGCGCCGTTGTGGACTCCCATGGATCGCCGAAAATGGCAGCTTCGGTCTCTAAAGGAGCGCAGTCATGACCCCACAACCCTCAACAAGTCGAAGTTCATTTGCGGGCGGCGCCGTGCTTCGGGCGCCTGTCCCCTCTGCAACCAACGCCGCAACCTGGCCGGAGCAGTGGAGTTCCTTTCTGGCCGGCGTTCTCCCGGCTGGCCCCTGGTACGAGCGTTCCGGGGGGCGCGTCGCGGTGGATGGAGCCGGGTACGAACGCACGAAGCGGCTCATCGATCTGACGATCAGCCTCGCGCTCCTTCCCTTCGTGCTGGTTGTCCTGGCGCTGTGCGCCCTGGCAATCAGGATCAATTCTTCCGGCCCGGTGATCTTCCACCAGCTGAGAACGGGAAAGGGGGGGCGCCGCTTCAAGATGTACAAGCTGCGCACCATGGTTCGTAACGCAGAAGAGCTCAAAGCCCAAATGATGCACCTGAACGAGCTGACCTATCCCGACTTCAAGATCACCAACGATCCGAGGGTCACCCGCGTGGGCTGGTTCTTGCGGAAAACGAGCCTCGACGAGCTTCCACAGCTCTTCAACGTGATCCGGGGGGAGATGAGCCTGGTCGGGCCGCGCCCCACTTCGTTCAGCGCCGGCACCTACAGTCTGTGGCACACCGCCCGCCTCGAGGTCAAACCCGGTCTCACGGGCTTGTGGCAGATCTCGGGCCGCAGCTCGCTCGACTTCGATGACCGTTTGCGGCTCGACATCGCATATGTCCGGAACCGGTCCGTCTGGCTCGATCTTAAAATCATGTTTCGGACCGTGCACGCGGTACTGGACGGGCGGGGGGCAAGCTGAAATGGCCGAGATTCTTTCGCTCATCTTCTTCTGGGGCGCCCTCGTGTTGTTGGCGTACGTCTATGTCGGGTTCCCGGTGATCGTGGCGTTGGCCGGCAGGCTGTTTCCGAGGACGGTGCGCAAGCGGCCCATGACCCCGCCGGTTTCTCTGATCATCGCGGCCTACAACGAGGAAGACGCGATCGCCGGGCGACTTGAAAACGCGCTGGAGCTGGATTATCCGGAGACGGAGTTGCAGATCATCGTGGCCTCCGACGGTTCCACCGATGCAACGGAGCAGATCGCCGAGGGATTTGCGTCTCGAGGCGTGTGCGTGTTGCCTCTGCCGCGCCGGGGAAAAATCCATGCGCTCGCCGACGCGGTGCGCCATGCCACCGGCGAGATTCTCGTGTTCTCCGACGCCAACACGATTTACGACCGAAACGCGCTGCGGGCGCTGGCGCAAAACTTCGCCGACCCGGAAGTCGGCGGCGTGGCCGGGCACACCTCCTATGCCTTGCGCCGCGGCAGCGAATCCTCGAGCGAAGGAGAGAACCTCTACTGGAATTACGACACGTGGCTCAAGCAGATGGAGAGCCTTACCGGGAGTGTCGTATCCGCCCATGGCGGGATGTACGCGATACGCCGCGAGTTCTTCCCCGCCATAACCGATGCCGCCGTTACGGACGACTTCTTTATTTCGACCGCGGTCATCGAGGGCGGCCGGCGCCTTGTTTTCGAGAGCCGGGCCCGAGGCTGGGAAGGAACGGTGGAGGAGGCTCATCGGGAGTTTTGGAGGCGCGTGCGGCTTGATGACCCGCGGGTTTCGCAGTGTCCTGCTGCGCAGGCGCCTGCTCAATCCCTTCCGATCGGGCTTCTACTCGCTGGTGTTGTTCACGCACAAGGTGCTGCGCCGCCTCATGGCACTGGCACTGATGGCGCTCTTTGCCAGTTCGCTACTGCTCAGCTCCACCGGGAGACTCTATGCCGCTGCGGCTGCAGGGCAGGTTCTGTTTTACGGTCTCGCGTGCGCTGGATTTCTGTTTAAGAAGAGCCCGCAGGGACACGCGAAGCTCCTGTACGTGCCGTTCTTCTATTGCCTGGCCAACCTGGCCTCGCTGGTGGCCTTCCTCCGCTTCGTCCGGGGCCAGCGCGTGGAACGCTGGGAACCGCAGCGGCATGCCTCCACGGGCAGCGGCAAAAAGCCCGCGGCGCAGGCGCCGATACCCGGCTTCCTGCAGGCCCATACTCCGAGTTCAAGTTCGAGCCGGGAAACAGGCCGGCAGAGGCTGGAGACGTAGGTGGAAATGACCCCAGTGAAGTCCTCCGGCCCGGGCGTCCGGCCGCCCGCCATCGTGATTGGTCTCGACTGTATGACAGGTCTGCAGGCGGCGCACGTCCTGGCGTACCGGCACCGCGTGCCGGTCATCGGAATCGCCAAGAACCGCCGCCACCCCTGCTGCCGGACCAGGAGCTGCGAGGACATCCTCTTTGCCGACACCGGCGGAAGCGAGTTGATCGGAGTGCTCGGGCAGCTGGGCCCCCGCCTGCCCGCGCGTGCCGTGCTCTACCCCTGTACCGACCTCAGCGTCCTCGAGATTTCGCGTGCGCGCGGTGCGCTGGAGCCCTGGTACCACATCCTGCTGCCGTCGCCCGAAGTGGTCGAGACGCTGGTCGACAAGGTGGGGTTCTACGGGTTTGCGCGGGAACACGGGTTCCCTGTTCCCGCGACATTCCTGTTGCGTTCGGGCAGCGACGTCGAGGAGGCCGTGCGGCAGTTGAATTTTCCCGCAGTCCTGAAGCCGTCGGTAAAGCTGCCGAACTGGGAGCGGTACATACCCGTAAAAGCCTACCGGGTGAGAGACGCCGGGGAACTGCGCGCCCTGTACGCCCGTTGTGCTGGGTATGCCGAAGCCCTCCTGGTCCAGGAGTGGGTGTACGGAGACGATTCGTCCAAGTACACGTGCAACGGCTACTTCGGCGCCGACGGGCAGCCGCTGGTCACCTTCGTCACACGCAAGCTGCGCGAGTGGCCTCCGGAAGCGGGCACAGGTTGTTTGGGCCAGGAGTGCAGGAACGATTTTGTGCTGCAGGAGACGGTGCGCTTTTTTCAGGCCGCGCGCCACCGGGGATTCGGATACCTGGAGATGAAGCTGGACTCGCGCCGGGGCAAGTACTTCCTGATCGAGCCCAACATAGGACGCCCGACCGGCCGTTCCGCGACCGCGGAGGCGGCGGGGGTGGATTTTCTGTATACCCAGTACTGCGACGCACTCGGGTGGCCTCTGCCCGAACGCCGCGACCAGAAATACACGGGCGTAAAGTGGATTTACCTCCGCCGTGACTTTCAGTCGGCTTTGACCTCGTGGCGCCGGGGTGGCCTCACCCTGGGGGATTGGGCGCGGTCGCTGCGCGGCCCGAAAGTCGAGGCCCTCTTTTCGTGGAGAGACCCGGCGCCCTTTTTCGCCGACGTGCTGAAGGGCATCGGTGTCGTGCTGAAAGGCCGCGGCTCAAAGACGTCGGGTCCCGCCGCCAGCGCGCCCGAACAGGCGGCGTGTGCGCCTGCAACACCGGTCCCGCCGCCGGGCGTCGATTTCGACATCCATGGCCTCGCCGGCATACGGCTCGTCAACCCTTCTCCGGGCGACGCGGCGGCCGTGCGCAGGCAACTCGGCCCGCTGCAGGGGCGGCTCTCCCGTCCGCCCGACATCACGGTGCGCTTCGTGGACCACCTGCCGGTCACCTCCTTGCAGCACGTGGAGGTGGGACGAAGCGGTTTCACCGAGGACGGCTTCTACATCCTTCAGAGCCGCAAGCAGCCGGCCAAGGTCCGCATCGACTTTCAACAGATCGGGGGCCCCTGCGAGATCGTCTGCGAGACGGGGATTTCCGCCGTGCCGCTGCTGTTGGCCATCCTGAACATGACGCTTCTCACGAAAGACTGCGTCCCGCTCCACGCTTCGGCTTTCCTGCACAAAGACACCGGGGTCGTCGTGACGGGCTGGGCGAAAGGGGGGAAGACCGAAGCTCTGCTGGCCTTCGCGCAGCGGGGGGCGCGATACGTGGGCGACGAATGGGTGTTGCTCGCCGCGGACGGCCACGCCGCCTTCGGCATCCCCGAACAGATCCGCCTTCAGCAATGGCACCTGGCGCAGCTCCCTAAAATGCGCGCGCACGTTCGCGCCGCGGACCGCATCTTTTTCCGGGCGGTTCGTTTATTTGAGGGCTTTCAGCGGATATTCCCCGAGCAAGTGGCGCGGCGCTCTTCGCTCGTGCGGCGCCTCCGGGGAGCCGTCCCGGCGCTGCGGCGGCAGCTGAATGCCCAGTTCGATCCGCGCGTCGTTTTCGGCGATGCCCTGGGTCCGTTCTCGATGGTGCCGAGAAAGGTCTTCTTCATGGTGAGCCATGCCGAATCGACCATCGAGGTGGAACCGACGGATCCGATGCGGATTGCCGAGCACATGTGCGAATCCATCCGTTACGAACAGCTCCCGTTTTTCTCCAACTACCTGGCGTACCGGTTTGCCTTTCCCCTCCGGGTCAATGAGTTCATCGAGCATGCCTACGAGCTGCAGCGGAACCTTCTGCGCAGGGCGCTCTCCGGCAAGGACGCCTACATCGTCCGACATCCCTACCCCTGTTCGCTCGATGATCTGTATGAACGGATGAGCCCCTTCTGTGAGACTGCGGCCCCGGTCGCGGCGTCCCGGCCGCGCGCGTTCGAGAATGCGGCGGGCTCTGCGGATGCCGTTGTCGCACCGAATTCCGTTTTGGGCCATTTTGCGCCGAGCGCCGAGGCGTCCAGGTCATGATGCAAACCGACCCGCAAGGAGACTTCCGCCCGGCGGAGCACGACGTCGCCCGAAAACCGATTCGCGGTTCCGCGGTGCTCCTGTTTGGGAGAATTGCCTCGCTCGGCAGCAACCTCCTTATCCAGGTGTTGATCGTTCGCCACCTGTCCAAGGGGGACTACGGCGCCTGGGCGTATGCGCTGTCCGTCGTGACATTCCTCCAAACGATCGCCGCGCTGGGGCTCGACAAGGCCGCTACCCGCTTCTTCTCCATCTACCACGAGCGCGAGGAATACGACAAGCTGTTCGGTACGGCGCTGCTGATGCTGGGTGCGATTCTCTGCCTGAGCGCCTTCATCATCGGGGCGTTTTACCTGTTCCCGGAGATCATCGCACGGCTGATCAACGATGAGCGCCAGCCGGTCGCCCTGCTCCTGATCGCGGTTTTTCTCGTGCCGATGGAGGCCGTCGATACCCTGCTGGTCGGTGTGTTCGCCTGTTTTGGGCGGTCGCGCACCATCCTTTTTCGCCGGTACATCCTCGGCCCGGCCCTGAAGGTGGCGGCGGTGCTGGTCCTGGTCTGGTCCGGCGCCGGCCTGACCTTCCTCGCATACGGCTATCTGGCTGCTAGCGGGCTGGGCGTACTGATCAACGCCCTGCTTGCCGTCCGGCTGTTCCACACCCAGGGGCTGTTAGCTCATTTCAGGCTGGCGGGCATCCGCGTCCCGGCGCGGGAGGTTTTCTCCTTCACCCTCCCGGTGCTGTCCACCGACCTGCTGGGCGATTTTCTGCCGGCCTTCGGCGTGATGCTGTTGGGCTACTTCCACAACCTTGACGCGGTGGGCATGTTCCGCGTGGCGGTTCCACTCGCCGCCGTTAACGTGGCCGTGATGCGCAGTTTCGGTCTGCTGTACACTCCCGCCGCGGCCCGGCTGTTTGCCAAGGATAACTTTGCGGCGATAAACGACCTGTACTGGCGCACCGCGGTCTGGCTGGCGGTCCTGAGCTTCCCTGTGTTCGCCCTTACGTTTTCCGCCGCGCAACCTCTCATCGTCTTCCTCTACGGTCCGGCGTACAAGGAAGCCGGACTTTACCTGGCCCTGCTTTCGCTCGGCCAATACATCAATGCTGCCCTTGGCTTCAACGGCCTGACCCTGAAGGTTCTCAACCGCGTCCGGTACATCGTGACAATCAGTGTCGTGGCTGCCCTGCTGCACATCACGGCCAGCATCGTGCTCATCCCCCTGTACGGCGCCCTGGGTGCTGCCATCGCTACCTCAGGGGCGCTGATTGCCCACAACGTGCTCAAACAAGCGGGCTTGCGGCTCGCCACCGGCGTCAGCATCTTCGACAGCCGGTATTCCGGCACTTATGCCTGTATCGCCCTGGGCGCGCTCGGTCTGCTGGCGCTGCAAGTAGTGATCCCCGGGCAGACCAAGGTCCTTCTTGCGCTCGCGCTCGTGGTATCGGGCTTGGTGGTTTTCTGGTGCAGGCGGACGCTGAAGCTCGCGGAGACCTTCCCGGAGGTGCTTCGATTCCGCTGGATGCGAGTGATCCTGACATGACCGTACTCAGAGAAGCTTCCCGCCCGTGGCTTTTGTGCGCCCTGCTGTTCGGTACCCTCATCCTGCTGGTCCCGATCTTGGGAGCGCCCTTGATCTTTGCGTCCGGCGTCGCCGCCGCGGCGATCGGTGTCATCCTGGTCCGTCCGCACGCGGCGACCTTCACTGCCGTCTTTCTGCTGTACTCCAACCTCGTGGTGGTCCTTCAGCGGCTGCTTCCGTATCCGGAGTTGCTTGCCGCGGGCCTGATCGTGCCGCTGGTAATCCAGGTTGCTTATTACTGGCTTGCGCGTCGGGAGGGCCTCAGGTTCGACGCGGTCTTACTGCTGATGTTGTTGTTTCTGGTCACCCTGCTTCTGTCTTCGTTCGCCGCCAAGGACTACACCATTGCGGCAAAACACGTCCTTTCGTATCTGACCGAAGGGATTCTGCTGTACTTCCTGCTCATCAACGCGGTCCGGACCGGTACGGGACTGAAGAACGCAATCGGAGCGGCTCTGCTTGCTGCGGCGCTGCTGGGCGCGCTGAGCCTGTACCAGGCCGTCACGCACTCCTATGACCGGCAGTTCGGCGGGCTGGCCCAGCGTGATCTCGAACTGGACGAGGACAAACCCGTGTTGCCGGGGGCCACACCGCCCAAGTCCGGGGTGCGCCTGTCGGATCGCGCGGCCGGGCCGGTCGGCGATCCAAACCGATACGCCCAGATACTGCTCGTCGTGCTGCCGCTGGCCACATTCCTGTTCTGGGCCGAGCGCTCTCCCTGGCGCAAACTGGCCATCCTGGGCGGCTGCGGGGTTTTGTTGTGCGGAGTGCTGCTATCGTATTCCAGGGGCGCCTTTGTCACCCTCGCCCTTATGGTCGCGCTTCTCGTGGTCCTCGGCTCGATCCGGCTGGTGCACGTCGCCGTGGCCATCCTTCTGCTTGCCGTCGCGATTCCGTTCGTCGCCCCCAGCTACTACGAGCGGATCCAGACGCTGATCGGGGCCGAGGGCCTTGTGACCAAAGACCCGAGCATCGAGACGGACCGCGTCTTCAAGGGACGCGCGACCGAAATGCTCGCCTCGTTGCACGTGTTTCTCGATCACCCCCTCCTGGGGGTCGGCCCGGGACAGTACATGCCCTTTTATTCGCAGCAGTATCAGCTGGATCCGGACGTGCAATTGCGGCAGGTGGCCACGCACAGACGAGGGCATGACCTTTACCTCGAAATGGCCGCGGAGACAGGCCTGCTGGGTCTGACGCTCTTCATGTCGATACCGATTGTGCTGCTGAGAAAACTGTGGCGGACGCGCCGCAGTTGCGCAGTGAGCCAGCCCCAGCTCGCCCGGCTGGCCACCTCGTTCTGCTTCGCCATCATTGCCTATCTAGGCACCGGAGTTTTTTTGCACCTGGCGTTTGAGAGGTATTACTGGTTTCTGCTGGCTTTGGCCGCGGCTGCGCTGTACGTCATCCGCCGGGAGCAGCAGAATTGGGTCCATGCGCGTTGCCGGCGGACTTGGGAGTAGTCGATGCGCGCGTGTCGTGGAGTGTCGGGATATGGCTACGATTGCGTTGATTGGTCCGGACGGCGCCGGGAAGACCACAATCTGCCGCATGTTGGAAAAATCCTCCTTGCTTCCGTTCAAGTACGTATACATGGGCATAAACTTCTCGGCCAGCAATGTGGCGCTGCCGACCACGCGACTCCTGCACTGGTGGCGGAGCCGGCATTCCCACGGCGCGACGGTCGCCGCGGCGCCTCCGTCCGCGTTGGCGGCGCGGCCGCACCAGCGCCGGCGGTCGAGCGCGCTCCGCTCGACCCTGCGGTTGTTTCATCTCCTGGGGGAGGAGTGGTTCAGGGGCGCGGTATCGTGGTACTACGAACGGCGCGGTTACGTCGTGCTCTACGACCGGCACTTCGTCTTCGACTTCGCCGCCCCGGACGATGAATCCGCGCAGGAGCCGGCCGCCAAGCGGCTGCATCGTTGGCTCCTGGCGCGCTTTTTCCCCCGACCGGACCTGGTGATCCTCCTGGATGCTCCAGCCGAACTTCTCTTTGCCCGAAAGGGAGAGTTTACGCCTGAGGTGCTCGACAGACGCCGCCGCGTTCTTCTGAGCGAGGCGCAGCGGTGCCGCAATTTTGTGCGGGTCGATGTCGCGCAGCCCGTCGACCGCGTTTACGGCGAAGTGGCCGGTCACGTCCTGCGCTTCTGCAAGGGCAATGACGCCCAGGCCACCGCCGCCGCCTGAGAGGATTATGCTCCGTGTACTGACCTATCATCGCGTGGCCGACCCGCAGTCCACGCCCTGGTTAAACCCGGCGCTCGTCAGCGCGCTCCCTGCCGTCTTCGAGCAGCAGATGGCACACCTGGCCAAACGCTATGCCGTGCTTTCTCTCCAGGAAGTGCTCGACGCGACCCTGCGCGGGACGGAACTGCCGCGCCGGGCTGTTTTGATCACCTTTGACGACGCCTACCGTGATTTTGGCGAAATAGCCTGGCCGATTCTCAGGCAACACAGGCTCCCTGCAACCCTCTTCGTGCCCACGGGTTACCCTGGGGATCTCCGGCGATCCTTCTGGTGGGACAGGCTGTATCGGGCCTTGGCCTGGCAACCGGGCGACACGATCGCCGTCCCCGGCATTGAGAATCTTCCTTTGTCCACTCCACTGCTGCGCCAGCAGGCAGGGCGGCGGCTCCAGAGACTGGTCAAATCGCTGCCTCATGCGGAGGCGATGCTCTTGATCGAGGCAGTCTGCGCTGACCATTCTGGAGAAGCGCCTTCCCCGGGAAGTGTCCTTAGCTGGGAAGAACTGCGAGCCCTCCGCGGCGACGGGGTCGATCTCGCTTCGCACTCGCGCAGTCACGCTCTGCTGACGCACTTGCCGCCGGAACAGGTCCGCGAGGAGGTTCGCGGGGCGGCTCAGGACCTGCTGCGGGAGACCGGCGGGGCGCTCCCGGTGTTCTGTTACCCGGCCGGGGCACACGACGACACCGTCGTGCGGATCCTGAAGGAGGAAGGTGTCGTGCTTGCCTTCACCGTACTCGACGGGCAGAACAATCTGAAGGTGGCCGACCCGCTGCGCCTGCGACGCACAAACATCACGCCCCGGACATCGGTGCCCATTTTTCGTCTGAGGCTGCATCGCTGGGCCAGTTACCTCGACTCGCTGCGCCATGGGACGCCACTGCCGCGCTGGTCGTTCTCCTGGGAGGGGGGTTCGCGGTGAAGGCCCGGATAACGCGTCGTGCAAGTCTCGCCTATATAATGTCGCGCTTCCCCAAGCTCACCGAGACCTTCGTGTTGAACGAAATCCTGGCGATGGAGGTGCGCGGCGTCCAGGTCGAGGTTTTCCCGTTGCTGCGCGAGCCCTCGCGGGTAGTGCACGAAGACGCCGTTCGGCTCGCCCGGAGCGCCCATTATGAGCCGTTCATTTCCTGGCCGATTCTCCGCTCGAATTTTACCTTCCTGCGCCGGTCTCCGCGGAAATATCTCGGGGTGTGGCGGGATGTGCTGCGCAGCGCGCTGGGGAGCGTCAATTTTCTCGTGGGCGCTATCGGCATCTTTCCCAAATCCGTGCATTTCGCGGATCAGATGCAGCGACTCGGGATCGCACACGTGCACGCCCACTTTGCCAACCACCCGGCGGTTGCGGCGCTGATCGTCGGGCGTCTGACCGGCATACCCTTCAGTTTCACCGCTCACGGGTCCGACCTGCATGTCGACCGTCACATGCTGCGCGAGAAGGTTGCGGCGGCCGCGTTTGTCGTGACGGTATCGGATTACAACAAGGAGCTGATTGTGCGCGAATGCGGGGAGGCCGCGCGGGAGAAAGTGGTTGTCATTCACTGCGGCGTGGACGGTGACGCATTTGCGCCACCCGCGCAGAAGAAGCCGCCGAACCCCTTGCAGATCCTGTGCGTGGCGTCTTTCGAAGAGGTTAAAGGCCACACGCACCTGGTTTCGGCATGCCGCGTTCTGCGTGACCGCGGGGTCGAGTACGAGTGTCATCTGGTGGGCGACGGGCCACTGCGGGAGGACATCGAGCGGCAGATTCGCCGTGAGGGGCTCACCCGGTCCTTTCACCTTCACGGCGGACTCCCCCGTTCGGAAGTTCAGCGTTTGATGTCCGAGGCGCACGTGGCCGTGCTTGCGAGTGTGCCGACCAGGAACGGCAAACGCGAAGGGATCCCCGTTGCCCTCATGGAAGCCATGGCCGGCGGCGTGCCGGTGGTGGCCAGCCGGCTCAGCGGCATTCCCGAGTTGGTCGACGAGGATCGCAGCGGAATCCTGATCCCGCCCGGCGATTCGGTTTCTCTCGCAGACGCGATCGAGCTGCTGGCGCGCCGACCGGATTTGCGCGCCAGCATGGGAGAGGCCGGGCGCAGCAAAGTGCTGCGTGAATTCGATCTGCAGGTCAACGCGGGGAGGTTGCTGGAGCGAATCCGGGCAGGAAATGGCGCCCAACTTAGGATTCCCGATGACCGCCGGGAAACCGCGGCACAGCGACCCAACCGGCGCGGCGCGCAGGTTTCCGGTCAGACAAGGTGACCTCACATGACCCGCTATGTGCTTGTCGGCATCAACGTGCTTTGCATAGCCCTTGCCGTCCCCTGCTTCGCGCGGCCAGAGCTGCAGGGCAGTTCCAAGCACCCGGACACAACTCGACTGCAGCAGGTGGTCCCCTTCTCCCCATTTCCCGAAAATGCGGCGGTCCGCGCCGGCATCTGGATCAGCCCCGCCGAACTGGCGATGCTCCCGCTGAGTGGACCGAGCTTCATGAACGTGAAGGGAATTGCCGACCAGCCCTGCCGTCCCCCGGACTTGGGGAACCAGAACGAGACTGGAAACGCCTGTGTTCTGGCCAAGGCGCTCATGTACGCCCGTACTGGGCGGAATTCCTACCTTGATGAAGTACTCTCTGCGGTCCGGGCCATCGCCTCGATGGCTCCCTACAGGGGCCGCGCGCTCTCCCTGGGCCGCAAGTTGCCGACCTATGTGATCGCTGCCGACATCGTGGACCTCAAAACGCGCGATCCCGGGCTGGATGCTTCCTTTCGCGCCCGGATCAAAGATCTGCTCACCACACCCACGACGAGTGGTCCGCGCAGTCTGATCGAGTGTCATGAGCGGCGCCCCAACAATTGGGGAACTCACTGCGGGGCCGCCCGCGCCACGGTAGCCGCCTACCTGGGAGATCAGCGAGAACTGGCCCGGGTAGCCCGCGTTTTCAAAGGCTGGCTGGGTGACCGGTCGTCATATGCGGGCTTCGAGTACGGTTCGGACCTGTCGTGGCAGTGCAGCCCCGCAGTTCAGGTCGGGATCAATCCGAAGGGCTGCGTGAGAAATGGCCACTCCGTCGACGGTGTGCTCCCGGACGACCAGCGGAGGGCCGGAGGGTTCACTTGGCCCCCGCCCCGTGAAAACTACGTGTACGAAGCCTTGCAGGGTGCGATGGTGGAGGCGGTAATACTCCAAAGGGCCGGCTACGACGTCTTCCAGTGGCAGGACCAGGCTCTTTTGCGGGCATTCCAGTGGCTCTACACCGAGGACAACTTCCCGCCCCAGGGAGACGACTTGTGGCTTATGCCGCTCGTCAATTACTACTACGGGACCAACTTCCCTTGTGAAGTTTCGATCAAAGCCGGCAAGAATATGGGCTGGACCGACTGGACTCACGCCCGCCCTCCATCCAAAACCGCCCCAAGGGACGACCCCAGATCACCTCGGTAGCAATCGTCAATCTATTGGCCCATTAAGGTTTACCCTCCACCAGTGCGGCGCCCGAGCTTTGCGCCGTCTTTCCCGGGATAGCCAATTCCGATCAGAGCGCGACCCTAGTCGACAGTACAGGTTTCCCCCCCTAGCCCTTTTCTGTCCCCCTGCCTAGGTGACTTATCGTTCCGCCCCGGAACATGATGGGGTCACCTTGGTTTAGATATTTTGAAGGAAGGGGAACGTTCACGTGAAAAGAATCTCTTTGTTTTTGGTAGCCATGCTCACCCTGCTCTGCATTCAGGGTGTGGCACAAACCTCCGGCATCTGGATCGGCCGGGCTGAGATCGCCGCTCTGCCCACTTCGGGGACGGCCTGGGACAACCTGAAGGCCAAAGCGGATCAGTCCTGCGGTGCAGTTGATCTCTCAAACCAAGACCAAAGCAACAACGTCTGTATCATGGCGAAGGCTCTCGTATTTGCGAAAACACGCGAGGAACACTACCGGACAGATACGGCTGCTGCGCTGCGAAGTATTGTAAACATGGGGACCTACAACGGACGGGCGCTTGCCTTGGGCCGCGAACTGGGTGCCTATGTAATAGCGGCCGATCTTATCGAGCTGAGTAGTTACGATTCGAATCTCAACAGCGATTTCCGCTCGAAAATCAAGTCCCTGCTGACCACGCCGACGTCGAGCGGGCCGGGCAATCTCATTGATTGCCACGAAGACAGGCCGAACAATTGGGGCACGCACTGTGGGGGCGCACGCGCCGCGGTCGACGTCTATCTGGGCGATCAGCAGGATCTGGCCCGTGTGGCGCAGGTGTTTAAGGGCTGGCTGGGAGACCGCTCATCGTACGCCGGTTTCACCTACGGGGACCTGTCCTGGCAGTGCAATCCTTCGAATCCCGTAGGTATCAATCCGGCCGGTTGCACGAAAAACGGCTACTCCATCGACGGCGTGCTGCCGGACGATCAGCGGCGGGCCAGCTCTTTCACATGGCCCCCGCCCCAGGAGAACTACGTATACGAGGCGTTGCAGGGCGCCCTCATGCAGGCGGTTATCCTGAAGCGCGCGGGCTATGACACGTTTGCCTGGGGGGACCAGGCACTGCGCCGCGCTTTCCGGTGGCTGCACACGGAGGACGACTTCCCACCCACCGGGGACGACAATTGGGAGCCGTTCCTGATCAATTATTTCTACGGGACGTCCTTCCCGGCCAAAGCCGGGACCACCCCCGGTAAGAACGTGGGTTGGACGGATTGGACGCACTCGGACCCGGGCACCTATGTGCCTCCTGAACCTCCTCCGGCTGGGGACACAACTCCCCCAAGCATCTCCGGGGTTGCTGCTAGCCTCGTCACTTCCGCGAGCGCAACTATTATGTGGTCCACGAGCGAGGCTGCGGACGGCCAGATCGAGTACGGCAAAAGCACGACCTATGGTGCTTCCACTAACTGCAATTCCAGTCTCGCCACCAGCCACAGCGGTTCGCTAACGGGGTTGACCGCAGGGACCTTGTACCACTACAGAGTGAAATCGAAAGATGCGGCCGGGAATCAGGCCGTCTCCGGTGATACGACGTTCACGACCGTCTCCGGCGGCGGGACACCGCCCGGGGACCAGACCCCCCCAACCATCTCCGGCGTTACCGCCACTCCCTCTTCCACGGGCGCAACGATCACGTGGTCCACGAACGAGGCCTCGGACGGCCTCATCGAGTTCGGCACCAGCACCTCCTATGGTGGCACCAAGTCATGCAGTGCGAGTGCTACCAACCACAGCGGCTCGCTGTCGGCCCTGTCGCCAGGGACTTTGTACCACTACAGGGTGAAATCGAAAGATACTGCCGGAAACCTGGCCACCTCGGGTGATGCCACCTTTAGGACTAAACGGGGAGGAGGGCCCAAACGAAATCTTTGAGTAACACGACTTTCTTTCCGTTTATCCCCCGGGAAAGCGGTCTATTGCTCGATTCTTGAGGGCCGTTTCTGCATGTAACGAAGGGTGCCAGGCCAGCCGCTTGGCACCCTTCACTGCTTCGGCAGTTGTGCGGGTTAGCCGAAATTGGGATACCGACCCCAGCCACCGACCGATGCGATCCGCCACGGAAGAAGGGGTCTTTCGGGCAACTGCCGCATGGCCCGACCGCGAAGTAGAACTCCGGCTCTCCTGCCGCCCAGCGGCCGGGGAGGGAAGTTGACGGGGCGACGCAGAATGCGGCCGTGGATAAGGCGCCTTCGCGCGGATCCGGT
Organism: uncultured Acidobacteriota bacterium; assembly: GCA_963773605.1. Classification (GTDB taxonomy): domain Bacteria; phylum Acidobacteriota; class UBA6911; order UBA6911; family UBA6911; genus CAVZBT01. The sequence continues at coordinate 564,198 of CAVZBT010000002.1, read as the reverse complement.
CGAACGCGGGAGTGCGGGCCACCTTGTCGCCTTCAGCAGGGCTCGCACAAAAATCACTTCACATTTTGCTGCCAGCTTCCACGTCCCTCGAACCATGGGGTGAGATCCATTGAGGGTCCTCAATATGAATCTCAGAGGCGACCACGCAGTGCCGATGGCTGGAATCCGCAGCCCTTCTGGGCGCGGTACGAGTCATCTGCGGCGTTGCGTTGCCGCTCCTCGGTATTCTGCGCGCGCGCCGGGCGGGCAGTGCAAGGCGCTGCGACGCAGGTGATGCGCGAACCCTCAGGCCCGGCATGCCACCCCCAATCGTCCGCAAGACAGCGAGAGAATGTTCGGCCACTCTTCCCCCGCCGCAAAGTCCCGCCGGTCTCCCCATGGCCGCAGCCGACACCCTGCGCCGGGAGCACACCAGCAATCTATTGACCTGTCTTAATTTACCTGTCACGAACAACCGGTCCGATCTAAGCGCGACCCCTAGTCGACAGTACAGGTTTTCCCTCCTAGCCCTTTTCTGTCCCCCTGCCCAGGTGACTTATCGTTCCGCCCCGGGGCATGATGGCGTCACCTTGGCTCAGATACTTTGAAGGAAGGGGAATTCTCACGTGAAAAGAATCTCTTTGTTGTTGACAGCTATGCTCATCCTGCTCTGCATTCAGGGTGTGGCACAAACCTCCGGCATCTGGATCGGCCGGACTGAGATTGCCGCCTTGCCCACTTCGGGGCCGGCCTGGGACAACCTGAAGGCCAAAGCGGATCAGTCCTGCGGTGCAGTTGATCTGTCAAACCAAGACCAAAGCAATAACGTCTGTATCATGGCGAAGGCTCTCGTATTCGCGCGCACCGGCCAGAGTTCCTACCGGACAGACACGGTTGCGGCACTGCAAAGCATTGTAAACATGGGGACCTACAACGGCCGGGCGCTAGCCTTGGGCCGTGAACTGGGTGCCTACGTGATCTCGGCGGACCTCATCGACCTCAGGAACTACAACCCATCTCTCGACTCTCAGTTCCGCGCGAAGATCAAGTCCCTGCTGACGACGACCACGTCCGGCGGGCCGAGCAACATTATTGATTGCCACGAGGACAGGCCGAACAACTGGGGCGCGCACTGCGGGGGAGCACGCGCCGCAGTCGACGCCTACCTGGGCGATCAGCAGGATCTGGCCCGTGTGGCGCAGGTGTTTAAGGGCTGGCTGGGAGACCGCTCGTCGTACGCCGGTTTCACCTACGGCGATCTGTCGTGGCAGTGCGATTCCTCCCGGCCGGTAGGGATCAATCCGACGGGTTGCACAAAGAGCGGCCACCCGATCGACGGCGTACTGCCGGACGACCAGCGGAGGAGCGGCGGTTTCACATGGCCGGCGCCTCAGGAGAACTACGTGTATGAAGCGCTGCAGGGAGCCCTCATGCAGGCGGTCATCCTCAAGCGCGCGGGCTATGACGCGTTTGCGTGGGAGAACCGGGCGCTGCTGCGTGCTTTCCAGTGGCTGCACACGGAGGACGACTTCCCGACTACAGGGGACGACGATTGGGAGCCTTTCCTGATCAATTGTTTCTACGGGACTTCTTTCCCGGCCAGAGCCGGGACGACGCCCGGCAAGAACGTGGGTTGGACCGATTGGACCCATCCGGGGACCTATGCACCTCCTCCGGCTGGGGACAACACTCCGCCAACCATCTCCGGCGTGACCGCCAGTCTTGTTACCAACACGTCGGCAACGGTCATGTGGTCGACGAACGAGGCGTCGGACGGAACGATCGAGTACGGCAGAAGCACCTCTTACGGCAGCTCCAGCAACTGCAGCGCGGCCTTTGCGACCAGTCATAGCGGGACCGTCTCGGGACTGGCAACTGGGACTGAGTATCACTTCAGGGTGAAATCGAAGGATGCGGTCGGGAACCTGGCAACTTCGGGTGATGGCATCTTCAAGACGTCCGGCTCGACCCAGCCCTCACCCCGCGCTACCGCTGTGGCGCTTACCACGGACAGGATTACGCCGCAGAACCAAGGCGCAGTTGTCACGTTCACGGCAGCGGCTACCGGCGGCTCCGGCTCCTATGAGTACACATACTATCTCTGGAATCCCGCAAACAATACCTGGAGCGTTGCTCGGGCCTACAGCGGCAATGCCAACTGGACATGGAACACAGCAGGAATGGGTCCGGGAACGTACGAGATTCAGGTATGGGCACGCAATTCCGGATCGACTGCAGCCTATGAAGCCTATAAGGGTGTTTGTTACACCATCATGTCGTCCACCCTCCGGCCTCCTACTGGTGTGGCGCTTACCACGGACAGGATTACACCGCAGTACCGAGGTGCGGTTATAACGTTCACGGCAGCGGCTACCGGCGGCTCCGGCCCTTATGAATACATGTATTATCTCTGGAGTCCCACGGCCAATAGCTGGAGCGTTGCTCGAGCCTACAGCAGCAGTCCGATCTGGACGTGGAACACAGCAAGCACAGGTTCGGGGACGTATGAAATTCAGGTCTGGACGCGGACTTCCGGATCAACGGCACCCTATCAGGCATACAGGAGTGTTCGTTACACACTTACACAATAGACTAGCTGAGCAATTTGGAGTGCGGCGGCTCGAACGCCGCTTTCGAGGCGGCGCCTGGGCGCCGCCTCTGGTGCCCGGGTTCCTGGAATCACCCCTTACGCACAGACGGTCGATATTGAACCTCGTTACCAGAACATGGGCTGGACCGCCCTGGCCCCATTCCACCCTCCGGCTAGGCCCGCCCCCAACGGGGATCCTCGCCCCGGTAGTAAAGCGGCAAACAATTGTATTATATAGATTAACGCCGCACTACTGCACTGCGGAAGTCTGCCCCGCCTGATCTAAACAGCCACCCGATAGACCGCATAGTCCACAGCGCAGGTTTTCAGCCCAGCCGACGCTCTAGCCCTTTTCTGTCGCCTGCCCGGGTGACTTATTGATTCTTGTGCCCTTGCTCACAGGCCCTACCGCGCTTCAGGGGCATGATGGGATCACCTTGGTTTTAGATATTTTCAAGGAAGGGGAATGTTCACGTGAAAAGAATTTCTTTGTTTTTGGTAGCCATGCTCACCCTGCTCTGCATTCAGGGTGTGGCACAAACCTCCGGCATCTGGATCGGCCGGACTGAGATTGCCGCCTTGCCCACTTCGGGGGCGGCCTGGGACAACCTGAAGGCCAAAGCGGATCAGTCCTGCGGTGCGGTTGATCTCTCAAACCAGGACCAGAGCAATAACGTCTGTATCATGGCGAAGGCTCTCGTATTCGCGCGCACCGGCCAGAGTTCCTACCGGACAGACACGGTTGCGGCACTGCAAAGCATTGTAAACATGGGGACCTACAACGGCCGGGCGCTTGCCTTGGGCCGTGAACTGGGTGCCTACGTGATCTCGGCGGACCTCATCGACCTCAGGAACTACAACCCATCTCTCGACTCTCAGTTCCGCGCGAAGATCAAGTCCCTGCTGACGACGACCACGTCCGGCGGGCCGAGCAACATTATTGATTGCCACGAGGACAGGCCGAACAACTGGGGCGCGCACTGCGGGGGAGCACGCGCCGCAGTCGACGCCTACCTGGGCGATCAGCAGGATCTGGCCCGTGTGGCGCAGGTGTTTAAGGGCTGGCTGGGAGACCGCTCGTCGTACGCCGGTTTCACCTACGGCGATCTGTCGTGGCAGTGCGATTCCTCCCGTCCGGTAGGGATCAATCCGACGGGTTGCACAAAGAGCGGCCACCCGATCGACGGCGTACTGCCGGACGACCAGCGGAGGAGCGGCGGTTTCACATGGCCGGCGCCTCAGGAGAACTACGTGTATGAAGCGCTGCAGGGAGCCCTCATGCAGGCGGTCATCCTCAAGCGCGCGGGCTATGACGCGTTTGCGTGGGAGAACCGGGCGCTGCTGCGTGCTTTCCAGTGGCTGGACACGGAGGACGACTTTCCGCCCACCGGGGACGACAATTGGGAGCCTTTCCTGATCAATTATTTCTACGGGACTTCTTTCCCGGCCAAAGCCGGGACCACCCCCGGCAAGAACGTGGGTTGGACGGATTGGACGCACTCGGGCGGCTATGCACCTCCTCCGGCCGGGGACACCACTCCCCCAAGCATCTCCGGGGTTGCTGCCAGCCTCGTCACTTCCGCGAGCGCAACTATTATGTGGTCCACGAGCGAGGCTGCGGACGGCCAGATCGAGTACGGCAAAAGCACGACCTATGGTGCTTCCACTAACTGCAATTCCAGTCTCGCCACCAGCCACAGCGGTTCGCTAACGGGGTTGACCGCAGGGACTTTGTACCACTACAGGGTGAAATCGAAAGATGCGGCCGGGAATCAGGCCGTCTCCACTGATACGACGTTCACGACCGTCTCCGGCGGCGGGACCACGCCGCCCCCGCCTGCTGGTGGCTGCAGTGCCATTTCGAATTCGTGGAAAAACACCGCCTTTGCTGCTAAGACCGGGACTTTTTCGGTGCAATTCGATGCGACCCCAAACAACGCCAATATGGACGGTGTAATGGGTCTGTCGTCCGGATCTGCCTCGAGTTATGCCAATCTGGCGGCGATCGTGCGCTTTTACACGAACGGCAGGATCGAGGCACGAAACGGCGGCACGTATGCCGCCGCTACCAGCATCGCGTACACAGCAGGGGCCAGGTACCACTTCCGGTTGGTGGTGCGCGTGGCCTCGCATAGCTACGACGTCTATGTGACGCCTCCGGGTTCCACGGAAAAGGCCCTCGCACTCAACTACGCCTTCCGTTCGGAAAGCTCGGGCGTGACCAGCCTTGCCAACCTGGCAAACTATGCCACTTCGGGTAGTCACCAGATTTGCAACTTCACCGTGAACTAATCGGGAAAAGGGAAACGGCCTTATTGCGGTTGAAACGAAGGGTGCCGGGCAACACCTGGCACCCTTATTTTTTCGGTGGCCGCCCGGGTTCGCCGAAATAGGGGTAGCGGTCCCACGGATCGTCGTCTTCGGTGGCGCGTGGATCCCGGGTCTTCGCCATCCATCCATCCAACTCGGCACGTAACCTGGACTTCACTGCGGAATACTCGGCCGCGTGGGCGACATTCCTCAGTTCGTGGGGGTCTTTGCGCAGATCATACAGCTCCTCCGCCGGGCGTTTTCCAAATCCCAAGGCGAACGCTGCCTTCGCCCCGACATCCTCCTGGTGCTCGAGGATATAGTCCTTTGAAGGCGAGCCGTCGCAATCGCCGTAGGACCCCACGGAAAAGTAGAACTCGGGGTCTCCTGCGGGCCAGCGGTCCGGACGGAGGTTGCGGATGTAGAGAAACTCCCGGGTCCGGATCGCCCGCGCGGGATAGCTGAGGTTTCCTTTGCGGACATTCGCATGCCGTTCGCGCTCGAGGAAGACCTTATCGCGGCCGCCCGGCCTCTCCTTTCCCTCGACCAACCCGAGAAAACTGTGTCCGGTCATTTCCGGGGGCGGCTTCAGGCCGGCAGCCTCCAGAAACGTGGGGGCGAGGTCGGTCAGGCTGATGAGATCGTCGTGGAGCTGCCCGGGTTTGATTCTGCCCGGCCACCGGAGGGCGAGCGGCTGCCGCGTCCCTGAGCCGTAGAGGTTCGCTTTCGAGCGCGGGAACGGCCAGCCGTTGTCCCCCGTGATCACGACCAGGGTATTCGAGGCGAGCCCTTTTGTTTCGATTACTTCCAGCAGGCGGCCGACATCGGAGTCGAAGCGCTGGACCTCGGAGTAATAGTCGAGGATGTCGCTGCGCACCTGCGGTACATCCGGCAGAAATGGAGGGACGGAGACATCCTCGAGCTTCATCCCCGACTTGCTTCCCGAGCCGGCGTCGTAAGGGCGGTGCGGATCCTGGCTGCCGAACCAGAAGGCGAAGGGTTTGGTTTGCGAGGTGCCGGCCAGGAACTCCTCAAAGTCTTTGAACTCGGGGCCTGCCGGGTTGCGGGATCGGCCGCCGGCTTGATACCTCCCCGGCCCCCAGCCTTTCCGGGTGAACCCGATCCGGTACCCGGCCTGCTCGAGCAGGTCGGGATATACGGTGAATCTCTGCGGCAGAAAGCCGTGCAGGTTTCCCCCTTCCTCCAGGCGGTGCGGCGCCTGGCCGGTGAGCATGGCGGCACGCGACGGCGTGCAGGACGGGGCGGCGCAGAATGCGGCCGTGAACAACGCGCCTGCGCGTGCGATCCGGTCGAATGCAGGCGTGCGGACCACCTTGTCGCCGTAAGCCCCGGCGTGCGGCCACCCCCAGTCGTCCGCAAGACAGAAAAGAATGTTGGGCCGCTTTTCCGCGGCAAGGTCGGGGCGGCTACCCACCATCGCCGCAGCCGAGACCACCCCTCCCAGAAACCTCCGCCGGTTCATTCGAGGACTATTGTGCATACTCGCCCCCAGTCTGGCATTTCACTCTATTGCTCTCTCTTAAACCGCTTAAGAGCGGAAGACAAGCCCGAAAACGCTGCCGTCCGCAACTTTTGCGACCCGTGCGTGTTTGTATCTGCAGCAGATGCTGAGGGGCAACGAAAGGAGAGAACGTACATGCTGAAGACTGTTGTGGGTGCTGTGGGTATCCTGCTCATCACCGGCGCGCTGTCCACCGCCGAGGCTGGCATCAACCGACGCCAGCATAACCAGCAGAGGCGCATCGTGCAGGGGGCGAGGAACGGCGAACTGACCCGGCAGGAAGTGAGGAAGCTGGAACGGGAGCAGGCCCGGATCCGTCGTCACGAACTGCGGGCCAGGTCCGACGGGGCTTTCACCGCGCGTGAACGGATGCGGCTCAATCGCGAGCTGAACCGGTCCAGCCGCGATATCTACCGGCAAAAGCACGACAGGCAGGACCGGAACTGACCGGTTCCGGGAGGGCATAGGAGCCCAGGGGGCGGCGCGCAGGCGCCGCCCGAACACGCCGACCAGGCCCGGGATCAGCGACCGTCGCCGTGAGCCGGCGTACCGGACGGGAGCAGCAGGACGGGGTACGCTGACCGACGCCGACCAGCGGCGTCGTCGAGCCGCCGCGCTCCAACGCCGCACGTCGCACCGTTGAGGCGCTGCCTGGCCCAATTTGTCTCGTGGCCTCCGGCGGGCGGCATGTTAGGATTCTCCCTTCGCTGGGGGAGATCCATGCAGAATTTTACGTATCACAATCCCGTCAAAATTGTTTTCGGCAGGGGGTCCATCGCGCAGCTCCCCGAACTTGTTCCCACCGGCGCGACAATCCTGCTCGCTTACGGGGGCGGCTCGATCAAGTCCAACGGCGTCTACGACCAGGTCGTGCGAGCCCTGCAAGGGCGCCAGGTTCTTGAATTCGGCGGCATCGAACCCAATCCGCGCTACGAGACTCTCATGAAGGGCGTCGAAGTCGTCCGGGCCATGGGAGTTTCCTTCATTCTCGCCGTCGGCGGCGGCTCGGTCCTGGACGGGGTCAAATTCATCGCCGCCGCGGCGCCCTATGAAGGCGGCGATCCCTGGGACATTCTGGCCACGGGCGCCACCTTTACGAGGGCCGTGCCGTTCGGCTCGGTCCTGACCCTGGCGGCGACCGGTTCCGAGATGAACTGCTTCGCCGTTATCTCCCGCGACTCGACGCGCGAAAAGCTCGCCTTCGGCAACCCGCTCGTTTACCCCGTCTTCTCGATCCTCGATCCGGAAACCATGTTTTCGCTGCCCCCAAGGCAGCTCAGCAACGGCATCGTGGATGCCTTTGTGCATGTCGTGGAGCAGTACCTGACCTACGACGTGCATGCCCCGCTGCAGGACAGGTTTGCCGAGAGCATCCTGCAGACCCTCGTCGAGACCGGCCCCAAGGTGCTTGCCGCGCCGCACGACTACGATACCCGCGCGACCATGACGTGGGCGGCGACCACCGCCGTCAACGGGTTCATCGCGGTCGGGCTGCCCCAGGACTGGGCGACTCACGGGATCGGGCACGAGCTGACGGCGCTCTACGGCCTCGACCACGCCCAGACGCTCGCCGTCGTCCTGCCCGCCCTCATGCGCCACCAGAAGAACCGGAAGGCCGGCAAGCTCATTCAATACGCCGAGCGCGTCTGGGGCGTGCGCGACGGCAACGATGAGCAGAAGATCGATGCGGCGATCGCTCTCACGGAAGGGTTTTTCCGCTCGGTCGGGGTCAAGACGCGCCTGGCGCACTACGGCATCGTCTCGGGCTGGGAATCCATACCCGCCCGGTTCGCCGAGCGCGGCACCAAGCTCGGCGAACACGCCGACATCGGGCCCCGGGAGGTCTCCGAGATACTTCAGCTCTGCGCGACCGACTCCGGGGCGCTGTCCGGTGCCGCAACCGTGTAGGATGATTCTCCCGGCCCAGACTTCACGATGCACTTAGCGTCGGCCCTCTCGCCGCACGGCAGGCTTTTCGTCGAAGAAAGAGACGACTCGCTGCCGGCCGTCGAGGGCGCCGTCGCCGATCGGCTGCGTGCGGCTTTTGCCGGAGGCACTCCCGGGGGCCTCCCGCACCTGGCCACGGTCGAGCTGCAGACGACGCGCTGCCCGCCACCTCCGCCGTCATGAGGTGCTTCGAGATTCCTTCGAAGGCTCGAAGACTCTTTCAGGGCCGCGTCGGGCCGCCGCGGCCCACCTTCTCCACCCCGCGCCAGACGCGGAGGAGGTTCTGGCCCCAGATCTTCCGGATCTGCGCTTCGGTGTAGCCGCGCCGGACCAGCTCGATCGTAACGTTCGGCGCCTCGGTGTCGTCGTTGAAGCCGGCGATCCCGCCGCCGCCGTCGAAGTCCGTCCCGATGCCGACGTGATCGATCCCCGCGATCTTCACGGCGTGGTCGAGGTGATCGCCGAAGTCCTTCAGGGTGGCGGACGGGAACTTCGCGTCGATGTCCTTCATCCGCTCCCGGTACTGCGCGATTTTCTTCTGGAATTCAGCGCGCTCCTCCTCCGTCATCGCGACCGTGTCCGCGCGCCGCCCCCGGCGGCCGAGCCCGAGCTCCTCGCGGAGCCGGGTCACGGCGGCACGCCTGGCCGGGATCCTCGGTCTTGAGGTAGCTGCCGAGCGCGACCATCTGGATGACGCCGCCGTTCTTGGCCAGCGCCCGGAGCTGCGCGTCGGTGAGGTTGCGGTCGGAATCGGTGAGCGCTTTGCACCCGGAGTGAGACGCGATGATCGGCGCCTTCGTAATCGCCAGGATATCCCAGAAGGACTTCTCGGAGATGTGTGACACGTCGACCATTATGCCGAGCCGGTTCATCTCCGCGACCGCCTGCTTGCCCAGGGCCGACAGGCCGTTGTGCAACGGCTCGGGGGCGCTGGAGGAGTCGGCCAGCTGGTTGTTGCCGCTGTGGGCGATCGTGATGTAGCGCGCGCCGAGGTCGTAGAACTTCCTGATGTTGGCGAGGTCTGTGCCGACAGGGTAGCCGTTTTCCACCCCGGTCATGATGACGCGCCTGCCGGTGCGGGCGATCCGTTCCACTTCGTCCGGCGTGGTTGCGAAGGCGCATCGGTTCGGGTACATCTGCCGGGTCAGGCGGCGGAGCGCCTCGAACTTCGCCATGGCCTCGACGTAGGCGCCCCTGTAGCCGCCCTCGTCGAGGGGCCCCTGGGCAACAAACGCGGCCAGAAACACGCCGTCGAGCCCCCCTTGCTCCATCTTGGTGAGGTCGCACTTCATATTGGTGGAGGGCGCGCCGGGGTCCAGCGCCGGCGTGGCATATTCGGCGCCGGCGATATCGACGTGCGTGTCGATCGTGAGCGCGCGTCGGTGGATTGCCAGGGCCTTCGCGACCAAGGGGTCCTCGGCGAAGGCGGCAGGCAACATGAGGGTAATAAAAGACAGGGCGACAGCAGCAGGTTCAAGACGCATGCGCCACATTCTACTATGGCAGCCGAGGCGCCTTCGAGATTCTTCAAGGCGTTCCAGCTATCGAGGTCAGCTCTTGACCATCTCCGGGCGCACTGAGGTCACTTCGGCCCTGTAGTACTTGAACTCACCTTCGGGGAGGAGCCATGCGGCTTCGAGCTGTGTGGGCACCCGCAGTCCTTCGTGCTCGCGGAAGTCCCCCGCCATGGCGGTCCATGCCGTCTCGACCGTCTTCTTCCCGATGGTGCGCGGCCGTTGGGCGCGACAGGCAACCGGACGGCCGTCCTCGGCAAGCTCCATATCCACCGCAGTGCCGGCCGGCGCCGCGGTGTCGCGGACCCGCAAGGTGCGCGGGCCGGCCGCCGCCCAATCGAGCGTGGGGTGCAAGGCGAGGGCCGGCGGGCACGCCATCAGGTTAGCGAGGTAGCGCTGCAGCTCCCCCTTGTCAAATTCGGGCCCGCGGCCGTTAACGACGGGAACGGCGCCCCCAACCTTGACGACGAGACGCCCTCGGCCCTCCTCGTACGCGTCGACGACAACCATCGGCACCAGTTTCGCGGCGCGCAGCCGAGCCTCCCAGACGAAGCCGCTGCGGCGGGTCTCGATGGTCTCTTCGGCCGTGAACGGGATCCAGCGGGCGTCGGGCGCGGAGCGGATCTCCCCCTTCTCGGTCAACCGCAATCGGTGCACCCCGCGGGCGGCATCCGAGCCGCCTGGGAGCGCGAAGGCCATGAGTCCGTTGAGCAGCGTCTGCGCCTCGTGCACGGTGAACCTCCGGGGCTGAATGTCCCCCCCCAGTTTAGCTTGCACCCCGGCGATACTTGGCTGCAATATCTCGGAAAATAGCGGGAAGGAGCGGTGCCGCAGTCAAATCATCGCCGCCGCCAGTTCCGCGGCGGTTGGACCCTGGAATCCGGGTGGGCCTCGGCGGCCCGACGAGGCCGGCGGAATTGCTCACTCGGTCGATTGGCGGTCTAATGCGTGGGTGTTGAGCATTGGGGCGAGGTCGGGCCGACCACGCCCACACTTTTGAGGAGTCCATATGGCTAGTCGAATGCCGCGGCGAAAGTTTCTCGAGCTCTCGGCCACGGGCGTGGCGGCGGGGACGATTCAACCGCCAAAGAAGACCAGGAAGCCCCCGGCCGGGCGGGGCAACGGCGTTTACTCCGGCGACCGCCTCAGCCGCGTAGCCTTCCCGATGGGGGGTATGGGGGGCGGCATGATCTGCCTCGAAGGGACCGGTGCGCTCTCCCACTTCTCGCTCAGAAACAAGCCCGAGGTCTTCAACGAACCCTGCGTGTTCGCCGCCGTCGGGATCAAGGGAAACCCGGCCGCCGCCCGGGTGCTCGAGGGCCCGGTCCCGGGCTGGAAGCTCTTTGGCCGGCCCGATACCGGCAACGGCGCGGGAGGGTCCTCGTATGGCCTGCCGCGCTTCGCACGCGCAGACTTTCGCTTCCGGTTTCCGTTCGGCTTCGTGACCCTGGCGGACCCGCGCCTTCCCGTCCGTGCCGAAATCACCGGGTGGAGCCCATTTGAACCCGGCGATCACGACAACGCCAGCCTCCCGGTCGCCGGTCTGGAGTACGCCATCACCAACACTTCACCGGGCTTGGTCGAAGGGGTGTTTTCCTACAACGCCAGGAATTTTCTCGCGCTCGACCGCGCCCGGCAGGCGGTCCGCCCGACGGCGGGCGGGTTTGTGCTCTGGGGCGGCGCGCCCGCCGAGAAGCCGTGGGACGAGTGCGCGATGTCCTTCACCGTGACCGACTCCGGCGCGAAGGTGAATCATGCGTGGTTCCGGGGCGGCTGGTGGGACGCCCTCACGGTCGCCTGGAAAGATGTCGTGGAAGCGGCGTGCTTCGACCGGGTCCCCGGGGCGGACGGCCCCCCGTCGCCTGGTGCCACCCTCTTCGTGCCGTTCCGGCTGGCGCCCGGGGAATCCAGGACGATCGCGCTTCGGCTGGCCTGGTACGCTGGGAAAACCAACATGCGGATCGGCAAGGACCCGCCGGGCAGTTCGCCCGAGGTTATCGCCGCCAGCTCGTTTTACCATCCCTGGTATGCGGAACGCTTCCCGGGGATCGATCAAATCACATCTTACTGGGGCGCGCAGTACGACCAGCTGCGGCAGAGAACCTCGCGCTTCAGCGCCTGCTTCTATGACACCACCCTCCCGGATGAGGCGATCGAGGCCGTCGGGGCCAACCTGGCCATCCTGAAGTCGCCGACCGTGCTGCGCCAATCGGACGGCAGGCTGTGGTCGTGGGAGGGCTCGAGCGACAGCTCCGGCTGCTGCCACGGTTCCTGCACGCACGTCTGGAACTATGCCCAGGCGATCCCGCACCTTTTCCCGGCGCTCGAGCGGTCGCTGCGCGAAACCGAGTTCGGCCCCTCGCAGAATGATGCCGGGCACCAGGCATTTCGCAGCGCGCTCCCGATCCGGGTGCTCGAGCACGATTTCCACGCCGCGGCCGACGGCCAGCTCGGCGGCATCATGAAAGTGTTCCGCGAATGGCGCATCGGCGGCGACACCGGATGGCTCCGGCAGCTGTGGCCGAAGGTGAGGAAGAGCCTCGACTACTGCATCGAAACGTGGGACCCCGCGCGCCGCGGCTGGGTCGAGGAGCCGCACCACAACACCTACGACATCGAGTTCTGGGGACCCGACGGCATGTGCACCAGCTTCTATCTCGGCGCCCTGACCGCCGCGGTCTCCATGGGGAAAGCCCTCGGCGAGGATGTCTCCGGCTACCAGGCGCTGCTCGACAAGGGTGTGCAGGCCGCGGAGCAGAACTTGTACAACGGGGAGTACTTCATCCAGAAAATCGAGTGGAAGAACCTGCGTGCCAGCAGCCCGCTCGAGACCAAGAGCATGGTCGGGGAGTACTCGCCCGAGGCCCGCGCCCTGCTCGAGCGGGAAGGGCCGAAGTACCAGTACGGCGACGGTTGCCTTTCCGATGGCGTTCTCGGGTCGTGGATCGCGCTCGTCTGCGGCGTCGGCCAGGTGCTGGACAGCGCCAAGGTCGCCAGCCACCTCAAATCCGTCCACCGGTATAACCTGCGGAAAGACCTGTCGACCCACGCCAATCCCCAGCGCCCCTCGTATGCGTGCGGGGCCGAAGGGGGTCTGCTGCTCTGCTCCTGGCCGAAAGGGGGCAAGTTGACGCTCCCGTTTGTCTACTCGGACGAGGTGTGGACCGGCATCGAGTACCAGGTCGCCGCCCACCTGATTATGATGGGGCTGGTAAACGAAGGGCTGGAAATCGTGCGTATCTGCCGCAGCCGCTACGACGGGAGGGTGCGAAACCCGTTCAATGAGTACGAGTGCGGCCACTGGTACGCGCGGGCCATGTCGTCGTACGCCTTGCTCCAGGCCCTGGGCGGCGCCCGCTACGACGCCGTGGAGAAGGTCCTCTATCTGCGCCCGAGGGTCGCCGGCGATTTCCGCGCGTTCCTGTCCACGGCCACCGGGTACGGCACCGTCGGAGTCCGGAAGGGGAAACCGTTCTTTGAGCCGGCAGCCGGGAAAGTGGAGATCAAGGAAATTCGTTTGGGCGCAGCGTAGCAGCGCATATGAAGTGCGGCTGCCTGGGCGCCGCCCCGAAAGCGGCGTCGAGCCGCCGCACTTCCAGCTTGGGGCGTGCGCGAAATCCGCGGGCTGAGCAAGATCCCGGGCCGCGGCGGGCCGACGCGGCCCACTTCCATTTGGCTGGAGCGAACATGCTTGACCTGATCGTCGATTGTGTCCAATCAGCCGGAGAGGTGCTGCGGCGGCACTTCGGGGCGGCCGGGAGCGTGCGGATCAAGGAGAGCCAGGCCAGCATCGTCACCGACGCCGACCTCGCCTCCGAGAGGGCCATCCTGGCGAAAATTCGGGCGCGGCACCCCGACCACGGCATCATCGCGGAAGAATCCGGGTTCGCCCCCGGAGCCAGCGACTTCACCTGGGTCGTCGATCCCCTCGACGGCACCTCGAACTATGCGGCGGGGATCCCGTGGTTCGGCGTCATCCTTGCGCTGCTGGAGGGAAACGAGCCGGTAGCCGGTGCGATGTACCTCCCGGTTTCGGATACGCTGTACACGTGCGAAAAGGGAGGGGGGGTGCTCCGGGACGGGGTGCCGGTGGGCGTCTCCGGGGCGACGGAACTGTCTAAGGTCCTGTGCGCTTACGCCCTCGACCCGTCCGACGATCCCGCCAGGACGGCGCGCGAGGTGCGCGTGCTTGCAAAGGTCGTGCGCGGTGTCCGGAACGTGCGCTCGACCAACTCGCTTGTGGACTTCTGCTATACGCTCGACGGCCGTCTCGGCGCCTGCGTCAATCAGGCCAGCCGCATCTGGGACATCGCGGCCTCCTGCCTGATGTTTCCGGAAGCGGGCGGCCTGTTCACGGACGCGCGCGGGCAACGGATCTCGTTTGTGCTTGACGGGCAGGTGGCGGCACGCAGCTACTCCGTCGTCGGCGCCAATCCGGCACTGCACGGCTCCCTGGTGCGCCTGATGGCCGGGGAGGAGTAGCGCGTGCTGGAGAGACTCTGCTTCAGGCCTTCTCAGTCGTCAGGCAGCTGTCGCCGCGGAGTTGGTGCAGGAGCGCGGCGTGGTCGATCAGGCCCCAGCGCTCGACGATCTTCCCGTCTTCGATCCGGTAAATGCTTATGGTGGTCCACGAGAGCCTGTTGCCGGTCCCGGGGTAGCCCATGAAACTGCCGACGTGGGTGGCTTCCGCCCGGTGCCGGATCACCACCTTGTCGCCGTCGGCGAGGAGGTCGTCCAGGTGCACACGGACGTCGGCGAGCGCGTGCTGCACCTTTTTCAACGTGCGCTTCACGCCTTCCGTCCCCGGGGGCTGATCCGGCGGCGCATTGTGGTCGATAAAATAGGGCGACAGGAATTCGTCGATCGCGCTCTCCCGCCCATCGGTAGTCATCCGCTCGATGAAGTGGCGCACGAGTTCCCGGTTCCGCTGCTGTGTGCTCTGCTCATCATCCCGACCCATCACGCCCTCCACTATTTTCAAGTATACATCGTCCCGGCCCCGCCCGGGTGATCCCACGCCGGGCCTTGAAACGGCAATCTGCCTCCGCGGCCGCCCGGTTTGTCGGTGCCGGGCCGCTCTGCGTCGGGCGGCCGTAACTTCCGTTGCGAGATGCCGGCCGCCCATTGACCCTTCCTTCCGGTCCGGAGCGATGGTACAAGGTAGGTCATGGACACGATGCCGTGGATTTCTGAACTCGATGATCGCCGCGACGGCGGCGATCGCAGGACGGAACACTATGTTAGCCGCGAACAACAAGAGAGACACGATGCTGGCGCTGCGGGACGCGCCGGCGCGCCGGCCTTACGTTCCCGCTGCCTTTTTCATCCACTTCGACCCTGCTCGCCACTTCGGCCAGCCCGCCGTCGACCAGCACCTGGAGTTCTTCCGCCGCACCAACATGGATTTCGTCAAAATCCAGTACGAGCGCACATTTCCGCCCATTCCGGAGATCCAACGGCCGGCGGACTGGAAGAAAATGCCCTCTTACGGGGCGGCCTTCTATGAACCGCAGTTGCAGGCTGTGAGAGGGTTGGTGAGGGCCGCAAAGAAGGAGGCGCTGGTGCTGGTGACGCTTTATTCGCCGTTCATGTGCGCAGGCCACACCACGAACCTCGCGCTGCTGACGGCGCATCTCCAACAGGACCCGGAGGCCGTCCGCGAGGGGCTCGAGACGATCACCCGCAGCTTGATGGTGTTCGTCCAGGAGTGCATCCGGGCGGGCGTCGACGGGTTCTACGCCTCGACCCAGGGGGGCGAAGCGGAGCGCTTCCGCGACCCCCGCACGTTCCGGGAATACGTCAGGCCCTTTGACCTCATCCTGATGAACGAAATCGACCGTGCGTGCATTTTCAATATCCTGCACGTCTGCGACTACAACGGACCCTACGCGGACCTGTCTCCCTATGTCGATTACCCCGGCCATGTGGTCAACTGCAACCCCCAGCTGACGACGAAAAAGCTGGCCTGGAGCGAAATCGCCCGGATGTTCAAAAGGCCGTGCATGGGCGGCATGGACAGGCACGGGATCATCACCTCGGGGAGCAGCGAGACGATCAGGAACGCGGTCCGGCAGGCCCTGAGCGAGACCTCGGGCCCGTTCGTCCTCGGGGCCGACTGCACCCTCCCCGCCGACATCAGCTGGGACAGCATCCACACCGCCATCGACGCCGCCCACAACGCCGCAGGCTAGCGGGCTTCCCTGGCTGGAAGACAACGGCAACAACGCGCCACGGAGACCCTGAATCCACGCCGACGCCTGTTGCGGCGCCAGCGCCGTATTTCGCCACAGTATCGGGCCGCGGCGGCCGATAAGGACAGCCTGCGAGCCGCCAATGAACCGTTTCATCGCCCGACAACCTATCCTCGATGCGCGTGAAAAGATATACGCCTACGAACTGCTGTTTCGTTCGGGCATGGAAGAGTATTTCCGCGCCGCGGACCCCGACCAGGCTTCGTCGAGGGTGATCGCCGACAGCTTCCTGACCTTCGGCATCCAAACCCTGACCCAGGGGCGGCCGGCGTTCGTCAACCTCACGCGCAACCTGCTTGTAGGCGACCAGGCCCTGGTTCCCGCCAAGGAACAGGTGGTGTACGAGATCCTGGAAACCGTCGAACCCGACCCGGAGGTGCGGGACGCCTGCAAAAGGCTGCAGAGGCATGGATATCGCCTCGCCCTGGACGACTTCGTGCCGGGGGACAAGCGCACGGAACTGCTGGACATGGCGGATTTCGTCAAAGTCGATTTCCGCCTGACGACGCCGGCGCAGCGGGCCCAGCTCGCAGAATCGTTGTCGGACGGCCGCCGGGTGCTTGTGGCGGAGAAGGTGGAAACCTGGGATGAGTTCCGCGAGGCGCTCGAGGTTGGGTATCACTGCGCGCAGGGGTTCTTCTACCGGCGCGCCGAGGTAATAGCGGGCCGCGACATCCCTGCCTCCCGGGTAAACTACCTGCGTCTCATCCGGGCCGTCAACAGCCCCGACCCGGATTTCGCGCAAATCGAGGAGGGGATCAAGCGCGAAATGGCGCTCTGCTACCGGCTGCTCCGCTATCTCAATTCGCCCTCTGTTCGGGTTTGTCCGCGACATCACCTCCATACGCCATGCCATCTCGCTGATGGGAATCGATGAGATCCGGCGGTGGGCGTCGCTTGTGGCGCTCTCCGGCCTCGGGGACGAGAAGCCGAAGGTGCTCGTCGTCTGCTCCGTCACGCGGGCGAAGCAGTGCGAGATGATCGGCGCGGCGCTGGGGCTGCGCGACCTGATGAATTTTTTCCTCGTGGGGTTGCTTTCCCTGGCCGACGCGCTCCTGGAAATGCCAATGACTTCCGTGGTGCAACAGCTATCGCTTTCGGAAGAGCTGCGGGCCGCCCTGACGGGCGAGGAGAACCTGCTGAGGAAGGCGCTGCAGGCCGCCACGGCTTCCGAGCAGGGCGACTGGGAGGGCATCTCCCGCATGAGCGCGATACTCTCGATCAGCGAGGAGTCGATGGCGGAAAGCTACCTGAAGGCCGTCGAATGGGGAAACCAGGTCTTCCAGGTCGACGGGAACCCCTGAGGAGATCCCGCTGCGCGCCGACACAACAAAGAGCTTGCGGGCTGCGGCTGTGGAGTGCGGCGGCTCGACGCCGCTTTGGGGTCGGCGCCTGGGCCCCGACCTCCGGCCAATGCCAACCGACCCAGTACAATCCCGGAAAGCGGTGCCGAAGCACCGCACTTCCATAAGCGCCGCACCGGGCTTTGTAGCTTATACGGCTGGTTGTGAGCAGACGCCGCGGCCCTCGCGCTAGTTCAGGGTCTTGATCTTGAGATTGCGGAACCACACGGGCGCGCCGGCTGTCCCGTGAATCCCCTGGAACCCTATCGGGCCCTTGCGCGAAAAATCCTTCAAGGCCACCGCGAACTTGTTGGGGGTGCCGTCGGGATTCTTCTTCGCCTCGGTCCATTTGTTCAGGTCGGCGTCGATGACCTTCGCACCGTTGAACACCAGTTCAACCTTGCTGTCGCGGCAGGTGATCGTATAGTGATTCCATTCGCCGGCCGGCTTAGCCATGCTCTTGCTCGGAGGCATGGCATCATAAATGGCGCCCACCATGCCGTACTTTCCGCCATCGGTGGTTTCGTGGACCTGGATTTCGAGGGCGGACAAGATGTTTTTCGGATCACCCGCCCGGAGGAACACGCCGCTGTTGGCCCCCTTGGCCACCTTGAATTCGAGATCCAGTATGAAATTGCCGTAAGAGTCCTTCGTCCAGAGCGTGCCATGATCCTTTGCGGTGAGCACCCCCTGCTCCATGACCCACGCGCCGGGGTCCATTACGGCGTTGGAAAGGTCGGGGGCGAAAAGGTCCTTCCAGCCGGCCGTGTTCGGGTGTCCCTGGCTAAAGGCCCCCACGCAGCCAAGGGCCGCAAGCAGAAGCGCCGCACAAGCGATTTTCCTGGCCATCATCGTACCTCCATGAATTCACTCCGTTGTTCGAATGCCCGCCCGCGGAACGCGCCACACCTGGTACGTCCCGCAGCGGGCCACCTCGGTGGCGCCCGCGGCGAAAGCTGCGTGCCGCAGCGCGTCCAGCAGGGCGACCGGCCGCTTGGTGTCGACCGTATTGTTTACCCAGTAGCGCACATTGTACTCCGAAAGCAGCCGGATGAACGCCTCCGGGCGAATGCTGCTCCGGCAGCACCAGGGCTGCCCGGCCGGTCAGGTAATTCACCAGAAAGGGGTTTTCGAGACACAACACGTCATCCTTGCCGACGTTCGCCCGGATCCAGTCCGCCAGGCCGGCCATGCTGGCGTTGTCCCAGGACGGGTTGCGGCCGGGCGTAGAACCTCTCAGCGGGCCTCTGGCGCCGCTGGATCGCGAGTCCCGCATGGATCGCGTTGGCCGCCAGCAGCGGCAGCACGGCCGCGAGGGCGGCGACGCAGGCGCGCCGCGTCCACCGGGAAGGCGCCTCCCGCGTCAGGCGCGTGACTTCGCAGACGCAGAGCGGCAGCCAGAAGGTCGTGACCGCGAGGAGATAGCGCTCCCGGTCCATCCCCGCCCAGACCAGCGAGTAGGCGCACAAGAAAGCCGCGCCGGTGAACGCAAGATGACGCCGGCGCCACCCGTACTCCCCGACGGCGACCGCCCGCAGCACGAGCGGCAGTGCGGCCCCGAGCACAAACAGGTTTTTCCAGCCGAACAGCTTGGCGGTGTAGTTGGCGAAGTTCAAACCGATCCGGCCCGCGATCCACAGCCCGTTGCCGGCCACGAAACTCAGCGCCCCCTCTTGTGCGCCCAGTTTCCCAAGAGAAGTACGAGCCGTAGCCGCGTCTGAGAAAAAGGTAGTCGCCGGGCAGAAAGGTCCGCCCGTAGACGTGGTAGTTGGCCGCCGACAGGGCAATCAGGGGCGCAAGGAAGCTGCAGGCGAACAGGAGCATCGCGCAGTATTTGCTGCGCAGCACGATGAGCCAGGCGGCGAAAAGCAGACCGACCAGCAGGTACTCCGGCCGGCTCAGGGCCGCCAGGGCGCAGGCAAGCCCGGCTCCGAACGCGGCCGTAGCTCCGAGCGGCCGGTCCGCGGCTCGGCCGGCGCACAGCAGGGCGAGCAGGAGTCCGAATAAAGCCGTCTGCTCCGCCCAGGGGAAGATCGAGGTGAGCAACATCGGCTCCGCCAGCCCGGCGAGCAGGAGCGAGTAGAGCGCCACCCACGGCGGCAGGGACAGGCGCAGCAGGAGCGCCAACAGGGACGCGTTGACAAGGAAGATGCCGAAATTGAACCAGTGGAAGACCGCGTCGGAATGCGTCAGGGCGTAAGGCGCGGCCATTAGGGTGGGGAACAGAGGGCGGCGGAGCGATTCGGCCGGATAGGGGATGCCGAAGCCGTCGCCGAAGAAGTAGCCTCGGATCTTCAGGGTGAGGCCTTCGCCCGCGGCCACGTTGCGGGCGATGTCGATATATTCGGTCGCGTCCTGGCTCAGGTTCGGCGGCCCGGTCAGGGCAGGGATGCGGGCGGCGGCAAGGATCGCCAGCACGGCGCCCAGCGCCACCCAATGAGCACGTCTCCACGACATGCGGTTCATCGTAACACGAATGCGGGGGGCGGCCCGACCCCGCCCGGATGAGCAGGGACCGGGAGCAGGAACCGCACAGGGTATGCGACGTCAACGGGCCGCGTCGGGCCGCCGTGGCCCACTCGGCCCACACGCTTGCATTGCGGGCGCTGGTGCATTAGGGTAGGCACACTATGCCCCGCAACGAACAGGTCACGCGCCAGTGGCTGTTGCTCCGGCGGCTGGAAAAACCGGGCGGCGCCACAATAGACGAGTTAGCCGCGTCGCTCCCCGAGGATTTCAGCCGGCACCCGCGCACGATCCGCCGCGACCTGCAGGCGCTCGAAACGTGCTTCCCCATTTACACCGACCGTGTCGACGGCCACGTCCGGTGGAAGCTGGTGGAGGGGTTCAGCCGGGTGCCGGCCGTGCAGTTTTCGGCTACCGAATTGATCGCGCTCGTCTTCAGCGGCGACCTGATGCGCCCGCTCGAGGGGACGGCGATCAAGGCTTCGTTCGACCTCGCGGTCGCCAAGGCCTCCAGTGCGCTCCCGTCCGGCGCCGACTCGTATGTCCGCAGCCTGCAAGGGGGCTTCTCGGTCGGCCTCGGCCCGCACAAACGCTACCGCGAGCACCGCCACACGGTCGAGCAGCTCGCGCGCGCGATCGCTAACCACCGCACCGTCGAGATGCGCTACTATACGGCCGCGCGCGACACCACCTCGCGGCGGAAAGTCGACCCGTACCACATCTGGTACGCCGGGGGCGGACTGTACCTGATCGGCTACTGCCACATGCGCCGGGATGTGCGCATGTTTGCCGTCGACCGCATCCGTTCGCTTGCCATCACGAACAAGCCCTGCCAGATGCCCCTGGGCTTCGACGTGGACGCCTATGTGCGCAACGCGCTTGTCGTCATGCGCGGCGGCGCCCTGCTGGACGTGGTTCTGCACTTCGACCGGAGAACGTCCGCCTGGGTGAAGGATCGGATCTGGCACCCGAGCCAGAAAGTGACGTTCGGCAAGGACGGCTGCCTCCACCTCCTTCTGCGGGTGGCGGACACGCCCGAGCTGGTCGGTTGGATCCTCAGCTTCGGCCCAGGAGCACGCGTGGAGAGCCCCGACTCGCTCCGGGACGCCGTTCGGTCGGCCGCCGTCGCCATCGCAGAAACCGGGCCGAATGGAGAAGAAACAAGAGACGTACCAGACACACGCTTAACCGCAGGGAGTGGATGATGCTGTCGGGTGCCGCGCTTGCCGTGGGGCCGCGCGTCGCAAGGGCGGGGCAGGCCGCAGCCCAGACTCCGTCGGAGCCGTCCTTCCGGACAAGCTCCTGCTGAGAGGATTACCGGCCCAAATCCATATACAAAATTCCCGTTTCCGACATCCGGAAGGCGAAATACCCGGCCATCGACGTCCACTATCACGGGCGCGCGAAAACCCCGGACGACGTCGACGCGCTCGTCAAGATCATGGATGCGGCCGGCATCGAGCGGACCGTGGTGTTCAGCGGCGGCACCGGGGCGAGGTTCGACGAGATCTACCGGCTCTACGTCGAAATACCCGCAGCGCTTCGACGTGTGGTGCGGCTTCGACATGACCGGGATGAACGAACCGGGTTTCGGGCCGGCGGCGGTCAGGGAACTCGAACGCTGCCGCAAGGCGGGCGCCCGCGGCGTCGGCGAAATCGGGGACAAGGGCAGGGGCATCGGGGGCGTGATCCCCACCGGGCCGGTCGGCTGGCCCGGCGATTCGCGCAACCGCGCACCCATGACCGGCCCGCACCCGGACGACGCGCGCATGGACGCGCTGTGGGACAAGTGCGCCTCCCTCGGCATGCCCGTCAACCTGCACATGTCCGACCCGTACTGGTCCTACCTGCCGCAGGACAAGCACAACGACGGCCTGATGAACGGTTTCAGCTGGCGGTTGGACGACAAGCCCGACATCATGGGACACAACGAGCTGATCGAGACCCTGGAGCGCACCGCGCAGCGGCACCCCAGGACCGTGTTCATCGCCTGCCACTTCGCCAACCTCGACTACGACCTGACCCGGCTGGGCGGGATGTTCGACCGCAACCCGAACCTGTACGCCGACATTTCGGCGCGGTTTGCCGAGACCGCGCCGATCCCGCGGTTCGCGGCGGCGTTCTACAAGAAGTATGCGCACCGGCTGTGCTACGGGACCGACATGCCGTACAACCAGCGCATGTTCAGCACCACGTTCCGCGTGCTGGAGTCGCTCGACGAACACTTCTACGAGCAGGACCTCTACTTCAACTTCGATTACCACTGGCCCATGCACGGCCTCGGGTTGCCCGACCAGGTTTTGAAAAAGGTCTACCGCGACACGGCCCTCGCCGCCTTCGCGCAGGCAAGGGGTTGACCCCGGAAAGATCCAGAACGGGAGGCAGCAGCCCTCAATTGAGGACCTTCGAGATTCTTCGAGCGATCGAGTTCTTGAGGTGAGCCTCAAGAATCCATGTCGAAGGCGCGGACGATTTCACTCTTTGACCCTGCGCGCAGGCATGGTGCGGCCGTTCTGATACAGCTTGAGGCTCCCGATGTTTCCCGCGTCATCACTGATGAATTCGATCTGCGCGTCGGTTGCCTTCAGGAAGAACTTCGTCTCGGATTCCGGGAATACCTGCACCTTGGGCTGGCCGGTGGCCTGTGTCATCAGCCTGCCTTCCTCCAGGGTGACGGCCAGCTTGAAGGTCGGGGCCAGTTCGTAAACCCCGACGTATCTCTCCAGGATCGCGGGGCTCACCGGCACCTCTTTGCGCACCGTCACCGCCTCTTCGGTGCGTTTCGCCTCTTCAATCATCCCGACGCGCGGGCGCAGCTGGACGCGCGTGATCCGCCCGGAAGCATCGGGCAGGAACACCAGGCGATTTGCCGAGTCGCGGAAGAAGAACTCCGTTTCCGAGAGCGGGTACACGGGGTACCGGTTCCCGCCGCTGCGCTGCGAGTAGAGCTGTCCCCCCTCGCGCGTTATGCTCCGACGCTCCTGGTCGCTGATCGCATAGACACCCGTGCAACGGTCGAGCTGCTCCGGCTTGAGCGTGATCTCCGTCGGATCGGCGACGGGCTGGCCGAGCGCGATGGCGGCCATCTGGAGGGCCAGTCTCTCAGGCGAAACAGTGAGTCCCGCCGAGCCGTTCGTGAGGATGGCAGCATAGATGTCGTCATCGGGAAGGCTGAGCACGTATGTGGCAAACCCGTGGATGCCGCCGCCGTGCTCGACCGTCCGGTGCCCGTTGTATGTCCCGAGGCCCAACCGTAACCGTACCCGGTGCTGCGCCCGTCCTTCAAGACGTGCGGCGTGTGCGCGCGGGTCAGGGATTCCTTTTTCAGCAGCGTGCCGGTCCACAGGGTGTTGTTCCAGAGCGCGAGGTCGTCGACGGTCGAGGCGAGCGAGCCGGCGGCATAAGGCTGGGACATGCTCAGGTACGGCGCGTTCTCGAAACCGCCGGCCGCCCGCTGGTAGCCCTTCACCCGGCGGGGGATGATTCTCCGGGTGAGGTCGTAATGGGAGTGCTTCATCCCGAGCGGTTCGAAGATCTTCGTCTGGATGAACTCTTCGTAAGATTGGCCTGACGCCTTCTCGATGATGGCGCCGAGCAGGATGTAGCCGGAGTTGTTGTAGAGCCACTGCTCGTCCGGGGCAAAATCCATCGGCTGGTTCTTGAAGAAATCGATCAGCTCGACAAGGGTGAAATCCTTGCGCCACAGGGACCGCCACTCAGGCATCGAGGTGTAGCTGTGGATACCCGACGTGTGGGTCAGCAGGTGCTCGATCGTGATGGTTCGGCCCTGGACCGGGTAGTCGGGGAGGAACTTCGTCAGCGGGTCTTTCACCGAGAGTCTCCCCTGCTCCTCGAGCATGAGGATGGCGACGGCGGTGAACTGCTTGGTCACCGAGCCCAGCCGAAAGACCATGTCCGGTTCGATCGGGATGTTCATTTCGAGGTCGGCCATCCCATAACCCTTCCGGAGCACCGTCTGCCCCTTGCGGGTGACCAGGACGGCCGCGCCCGGCTGGTCTGGGGCAAACTTCCCGCTCAGCAGCTGATCGATGCGCGCCGCGGGCGTCTCCGCAGCCGCGCACGCCGATAGCCCTCTTGAAGCAATCAGCGCAACCGCGAGCACTAATACCCGCCCGACACTCTTCATGATCATCCCTCCGGGGTCAGCCATTGCGCGGCTCAGGTCTTGACTATTGAGTTTTCGAGGTTCTTCTGCGACAAGAAATCGGAAGTGGATCACGACTCGACAAATCCACGCGTTGGGCAGAATTCAGGGCGGCGTCGGGCAGGCGCCGCCCCCTGTCTTGACCGACCCGATCTCAACTCGGGGCGAGCCCTCCCATGGACGCCCGCTAGACTTTCAGTTGCTTCAGGACGGGAACGCTCGGCTTCATCAGGTCGAGCGGCATTTCCAGGAAGTAGTTCTGGATGCCGCCGGTTTTTGCGGCGGTAAACAGTTTCTTCATGTCGATCGCTCCCTGGCCGACGGCCACCTGTTTCTTCTCGGCGGGAGCCCAGTCGACCAAATGCAGCGAAACGAAACGCCCCGGGTATTTCGTGAAATACTGATCCGCCTCGTAGCCGAGGCTGATGACCGCCACCTGAAATTGCAGCTTGACCAGCTGCGGGTCGAAGACCTTCAGCAGCTCGTCGTAGACGAGTCTGCCGCCGGTTTCCTTGAACTCGAAATCGTGGTTGTGGAATCCAAGCTGGATGCCGGCGGCGCGCGCTTTCTCACCCATCCTGTTCAGTTCGTTGGCATTCCTTTTCCAGTCGTCGAGGGTGGCCTGGGCCGGGAGACTGAATGTGGAGAGGATCATCTGCTTCAGGCCGAGGTCCTTGGCGTAGGCGATGCGCTCGTCGAGGCTCGTCCTCAGCTCGCCCCACTGGTAGTGGCAGCTCTCGCACTTCAGGCCGACGCCGTTGATCCTCTCGCGCAGCTCGGAGCCTTTCAGGTTGACAAGTCCGCCGAATCCGTACTGGCGGTAACTCGGGGGCGAACAGAGCTCCATCGATTCAAACCCGGATTCGGCCATCTGCCTCAACGTTCCGTCGAAATCCTTCTGCAGCAACTCCTGTACCGACCAGCTCTGGAAGCCGATCGGCATGCCCAGCGGGTTGGCGCTCAGCTTCGAGGCGGCGCCCGTCACGCCGCCGGCGACCGCCATTCCCACGGCACTGTTGCGCAAAAACTCTCTTCTGGAGATATTCTCCATGCAGCCCTCCTGTAAGTCCGGGGACGGACCTGAAAAAGTCTTTTCTCCACAATACTAACGCGGCGAACAACCCGCAAAACCAGCCTTATTCGCATTTTTGGGGGCCATTTTCGCCGTTTAAGGGAACCTTCACGTTGCGGGCGTGCCGCCGCATTCCATGTCCCGCGTCGCAAACTTCTGGTGGGCGCAGTCCGGGGCGCTGCGGCGGAAGCGAAAACGGAGCGCCCTGCGGGTTCATGGTATCTGTCAAGCAATTCGTTTTTTGCGAAACCGCTGCGGATCCCATCCTGGTCCACACCGGGCGTCGCATCAAGTACCGAATATCGGGGCGAATCGCTGAAAGTCCGGGACGTGTCGTTCTTGATCCCGTAGACTGCTAACGCGACCGGGTGTTCGGCACTGGGTACCGGGACTCGGATCGCACCTGGTTTCAGCCGTTCATGGGCGGACCGGCACAGGATCTCCGCGGTCTCGCGTCGACGTACACGAAATCGAGGCGGCCCCAGCGGCGGTATGCGGGGCGCACGCAGCACAGGAATTCAGCTCATCGGGGCGAAAGGTATTCGGCATGCGCAACGTGGGATCCGCCGCGGTTCAGGCTACGAGGGCCCGCTACCGGGTGGTTGGCCTGGCCGTAGTGCTCGCGATGCTGACCTACCTGGACCGCGCCTGCATTGCCGTGCTGGCCGACGACATTCGTTCAGCCCTCTCGCTCGGCAAGACCCAGATGGGATACGTCTTCAGCGCGTTCGCGCTCGCCTATGCCCTGTTCGAGATCCCGACGGCGTGGTGGGCGGACCGGGTGGGAACACGCAACGTCCTCACCCGGATCGTGGTCTGGTGGTCCGCTTTCACGATGGCGACCGGGGCCGCGTTCAGTTATGCCTCGCTGCTGGTGACGCGCTTCCTGTTCGGTATGGGCGAGGCCGGGGCCTGGCCCTCGGTGGCCCGCACATTCTCCCGCTGGATCCCCCGCACGGAGCGGGGTACGGTCCAGGGGATATTCTTCGTGGGCGCGCACCTCGGCGGCGGCATTACGCCGGTCGTCGTGATGGCACTCAGGCACGCGATCGGCTGGCGGACCGTCTTCCTCCTGTTCGGGCTTATCGGGTTGATCTGGGCGGCGGTCTGGCATCGCTGGTTTCGCGACGAGCCCGAAGCTCATCGCGATGTCAATGCGGCGGAATTGCAGCTCATCGCTGCGGGGCGCGAGTCCGGCAGTGCTCAAGCGGCGAACTGGTCCTACTGGGGGCGGCTCTTCGGTCACCGGAACGTTCTCTTTTTGTGCCTCATGTATTTCCCTAACAGCTACGCGTTCTACTTCTGCATCACGTGGCTGCCGACCTATCTCAAGGAAAAACACGAATTCTCGGCCGCCCTATTAGGTATTTTTGCGGGGTTGCCACTCCTCCTCAGCGTTCTGGGCGACCTGTTTGGCGGCATGGCGACGGATTGGGCCACGGCGCGCTTCGGCCTGCGCGCGGGCAGGGCGGGCGTAGGTGGGGCCGCTTACGTGGCGGCGGGTGTAGCCATGCTCATGGCCGGTGCCGCCGCCGGGCCCGTCGCGGCCGCGTTGCTGATCGCCGTGGCCACGGCCGCGAGCATGTTCACACTCGGCGCGGCCTGGAGCACCTGCATCGACATCGGCGGCAAACACGCCGGGGTCGTCAGCGCGGCCATGAACACGTCCGGCCAAGTGGGAAGCATATTCAGCCCCCTGATCGTGGTTTACCTGGTCGAACGCTACGGCGATTGGTCGCTTCCGCTTTACCTCATGGGCGTGCTGTTCCTGATCGGCGCCCTGTCGTGGGCTTTCATTGATCCGCGCCGTCCGGTATTTGAGGGGTGACGAAGGGGCAACGGCCCCCCGGCCGACCCGATCACGGACGGCCCGCTACCGTGAGCCACGCCTGGGCCTTCTCAGCCATTCCTGCAGTTTTTGCTCGCCCAACGGCTTGTCCCCTTTCTCTATGCGAAAGCTCGACCGGAACTCCCGGACGAAATCCGGATTCAACTTCCAATTGATGAGCCCGATGATGATCATGGCCAGAAGCGCGCCGATGCCCGCCATGGTCATGTCCTTCTGCGCGTCCCAGATGTCCCCTTGCGCGCCCAGGAACGCGATTCCCGCCGCGGGGGCCACATTCCGGGCTATCCACCACTCGATGATTTCATACAGCGCCGAAAAGGAAAGAGTCACATCCAGCGGCAGATAAAATCCCCAGAATCCCTTGACCTTCGAAAGGCGGAGAAACATCTCGCGCATGGGATAGGCGAGCAGGAACCCGAACATGAAATGGACCAGGCGGTCATACATGTTTCGTTCCGCCCCCAGCCACTCTTTCAGGGTCTCGCCGAAAGGCACCTCCGCGTAAGTGTAGTGCGAGCCGACCACGTGCAGGATCATAAAGAGCGTAATGAGCGTGTAGGACGTGTCGGAGAGGCGGAAATACCGGCCGGAGATCAGGATGACCGGCAGGAAAATGAACACGAGACAATTCTCGAGCAACCAGTCGTGCGGGAACAACGGATGGATCGCGGCCCAGACCCAGACCGCCGCGAACGCGGCAAGGAGAGAGAGTTTATAGTAAGACATGGTTGTGTTTCTCCGGATTCCGGTGATTATTGGACGAATCGGCCATTTTGTGCAGCGGTATTTTCGTCGCGGGGTCGGAATCGATGCCATTGCCGCACGACGCCCCGGCTGGCGCGTTTTCGATTTTGACGACGGAAACAGCGGATGCGCACTTCCATCCGCGCTAGAATCGACGCTACTTGTTGGAGACCAGGATGAGATACCCGATTCTGTTGCTGACGATACTGCTGTCCGCGCCCGGTACCGGGGCTGCGCAAGTGGACACGCCGCCCTTGCTGATGCAGCACCCGACGCTCAGTACAACCCGGATTGCCTTCAGCTATGCCGGCGACCTCTGGACGGTGAGCCGCACGGGTGGTGAGGCGATCCGCCTGACAACGGGTGTGGGGGCGGAGATCGATCCGTACTTCTCGCCCGACGGCCGGTTGCTCGCCTTCACCGGCGAATACGACGGCAATATCGATGTGTATGTCGTCCCCGCATCCGGCGGGGTCCCGCGACGGCTGACATACCATCCCGGCGTCGACCGGGCGGCGGGGTGGACTCCCGACGGCAAACAGGTCTTGTTCGTTTCCGGTCGCAACAGTTATTCCAACCGTTTCGGCCGGCTGTTCACGATGCCCCTCGACGGCGCGTCTGCCGCCGAAGTGCCGCTGCCTATGGGATACGAAGGCGCGTACTCGCCCGACGGGACTCAACTCGCCTATGTGCCGGTCGCGCGCGCCTTCAGAGCCTGGAAACGCTACCGCGGGGGCATGACGACGCCCATCTGGGTCGCCAGGCTGACCGATTCGAGCGTCGAGAGAATCCCCCGGGAAAACTCGAACGACTTCAACCCGATCTGCGCCGGCAACAGGGTTTTCTTTTTGTCGGATCGCAACGGGCCGGTCACGCTATTTTCCTATGACACGGCGACAAAGAAAGTCACGCAGCTGATCCGGAACACCGGGCTTGACATAAAATCGGCCGGCGCCGGCCCGGACGCCATCGTCTATGAACAGTTCGGCTCGCTGAGCCTCTATGACCTCAAGTCTGGCAGGACAACAGCGCTCCACGTGACCATCAAGGGCGACCTCGGGTCTGTCCGGCCTCGATTCGAAAAGGCCGCCGACGGGCTCGTCAACGCCGAACTGTCGCCCGCCGGGGCGCGGGCGGTTTTTGAAACCCGTGGGGAGATCCTCACCGTTCCGGCGGAGAAGGGGGACACGCGCAACCTGACCAACACCCCGGGCGTGGCGGAGCGCGACCCGTCGTGGTCGCCCGACGGAAAATCGCTCGCGTATTTTTCCGATGAGTCGGGCGAGTACGCGCTCCACATCCGCGACCAGAGCGGGTTGGGCGAGGTAAGGAAAATCGGCCTGGGGGCGCCGCCCTCGTTTTTTTACAGCCCCGCGTGGTCGCCCGACAGCAGGAAGATCGCTTACTTCGACAAGCGGCTCAATCTCTGGTACGTGGACCTGGACAAGCCCCTTCCGATCAAGGTGGACACGACGCTTGCGGGCGCCTCTACCCTGAACCCCGACTGGTCGCCCGACAGCCGCTGGCTGGCGTACACGAAGACGCTGAAGTCCTGGCTGCGTGCCGTCTTTGTCTACTCCCTGGAAGAGGGGAAGAGCCACCAGGTCACCGACGGCCTGAGCGACGCCCGGTTCCCGCTGTTCGACAAGGGCGGCAAGTACATCTACTTCAGCGCCAGCACCGATACGGCCAACACTTCGGCTGGTCTCGACATGTCGCGGTTCCCGCTCCGGCCCACCCGGAGTCTGTATCTCGTCGTGCTGGACAAACAGCTGAAGTCGCCGCTGGCGCCCGAGAGCGACGAGGAAAAGGGGGACGAGAAGCCGGCAGGCCAGGACGGCGGCAAGAAAGCCGATGCACCAGCCGCGGGCCCGAAGAAGGAGCCGGCCAGGGTCGTGATCGATCTGGACAACATCGGTCAGCGCATCGTTGCGCTGCCGGTGCCGGCCCGCAGCTACGCGGGGCTGGCGGCCGGCAAGGCGGGAATTCTCTACGTCGTCGAGAGCGTCCCCCCGGGCCCCGGCATCACTGGCGCCGTGGTGCACAAGTTCGATCTCGACAAGCGCAAGGTGGACAAGGTCCTCGAGAATGTGAACGGCTTCACGGTGTCGGCCAACGGCGAGAAGATGCTGTACCGGCAGGCGAGGAGCTGGTTCATTGCGGCGACGGCGCAACCGGTCAAACCGGGCGAGGGAAGGCTCAAGACGGACGACGCGGAAGTCTATGTCGACCCCACAGCCGAGTGGAAGCAGATGTACCGCGAGGTGTGGCGCCTCGAGCGCGACTTTTTCTATGACCCCAACTACCACGGTTTGGATCTCGGCGCCGCCTCGAAGCGATACGAGCCTTATCTCAACAGCGTCGTGCATCGCTCCGATTTGAATTACCTGTTCGACGAGATGCTGGGGGAACTGAGCGTCGGCCACCTGTATGTGGGAGGCGGGGATGTGCCTGCTCCGGGACGCATCAAGGGCGGCCTGCTCGGCGCCGATTATCGGATCGAAAATGGCCGATACCGCTTCGCCCGCATCTACAACGGCGAGAACTGGAATCCCGAGCTGCGCGCCCCCCTGACGCAGCCCGGTGTGAACGTCGTCGCCGGGGAATACCTGCTTTCTGTCAACGGGCGCCCGTTGACGGCGAACGACAACCTCTACAGCTTCTTCGAAGGCACGGCAGGGAAACAGGTCGTCCTGCGGGTGGGGCCCAATCCGGACGGCTCCAACTCCCGCGACGCGACGGTGGTCCCTGTCGAGAGCGAAACGACGCTGCGCAACCTGGCATGGATCGAGGAAAACCGGCGCAAGGTGGACCAGCTGAGCGGGGGACGGCTGGCCTATGTCTACCTGCCGGACACCGCGGGCGGAGGCTACGCGAATTTCAACCGCTACTACTTCGCCCAACTCGACAAGGACGGCGCCGTCATCGACGAGCGCTTCAACAGCGGCGGACAGGCCGCGGACTACATCGTGGATTTCCTGAGGAAACCGATTCTCAGCTACTGGGCGGTGCGTGAGGGGCTCGAGGCGACGACACCCTTTGGCGTCATCCCCGGGTCGAAGGTCATGATCACGAACGAGTATGCCGGCTCCGGCGGCGACGCCCTCCCGTGGATGTTTCGCAAGCTCGGCATCGGACCGCTGATCGGGAAACGGACTTGGGGAGGTCTCGTCGGCATCGGAGGGTATCCGCCCCTGATCGACGGCGGTTCGGTCACCGCGCCGCACTTTGCTTTTTACAGCGCCGAGGGTCAGTGGGAAGTGGAAAACCGGGGCGTCTCCCCCGACATCGAGGTCGAGTTCGACCCGAAGGCCTGGCGCGAGGGGGGCGACCCGCAACTCGAGCGAGCCGTTCAGGCGGCCCTGGAATTGCTGCGGAAGAACCCGCCGAAGCGCCCCCAGCGCCCGCCGTATCCGAACTACCACAAAGAAACTCCGTAAATTGAGGCTGAAGCTTCCTACCGGGGCGTCTTCCGGCTGCTCACCGATGGTGTCGAGGAGGTGTTCAAGCACCAAGGCCGTGCCCGTGCAGCGGCCGTATGCCAGTCTCAGTTCCCGGCCGTCTGCCGCTCGGGCTGGACGATGACCGCCGTGCCGTAACAAAGGACCTCGGTCACGCCGTCCATAACCTCCGTGGCATCGTACCGGACCCCGATGACTGCATTGGCCCCCATGGTTTCGGCGTGGCTCAGCATCATGTCGAAGGCCTCCGAGCGGGTCTTCTCGCACAACTCGGAGAACAGCGTGATGTTGCCCCCAACGAGGGTTTGCAGACCCGCGCCGATCGTTCCCAGAATGGAGCGCGATCGGACGGTCACCCCCCGGACGACGCCTAGGTTTTCGACGATGCGGTAATTGTCTATGGTAAAGGCGGTCGTTGTCATCCGGCGCATCCCGGAGGGCCGGTACGCCTCGAGGCGTTCCTCCGGAGTCATCGCCTCATAGCACTGGAGGCAGATGCCCTGAGCCTTGAAATAGTATTCTGAGGGAAACTCCCTGCCGCACCTGTTGCACTGCATGTCGACCCTCCGGGCAGCCGAGTCCGGGACAAAGTCGCCGGGCCCGCGAGATTCACAACCGGTGGCCAGACAGTCTATCCGGTTTCGCCGCGCCACGCCAATTGTCTCCGGGGACGCCTCAAATTCGCTTGCTCCTCGGCGCCGGCTCGCGTTAGAAATGCGGACACCTGAAGGAGGCATCCATGCAGAGCGAACAGACCTCAAGGCGCGCCTTTATCCAGATGGGACTGGCCGGCGGGGCGGCGGCGGTTTCCCTTGGCGCGTCGGAAGGGCAGATCCCGCCCTTGCCGGAAATAAAGCTGGGGGAGCACAGGGTGTCGCGCCTCATCCTGGGCTCAAATCCTTTTAACGGGTTCTCCTACGGGATCCCTTCCCTGGGTCAGCACATGCGCGAATGGTCGACCCCGGAGCGCATTGCGGAAGTGCTGCGCCGGTGCCAACAGAATGGCATCAACACGTGGCAGTTCAGCTATTACCCCACCTCGATGGAGGCACTCAAGCTGCACCGGTCGGCCGGCGGGCGCATGCAGTGGATACTCCTGACCGGCGGCGACATGAAGGAGAATCCGGGACTTATCCCCGAGGTTGTGAAACTCAAGCCGCTCGCGATCGCGCATCACGGCGGGGTCACCGACGAGCGTTTTCGCGCGGGCAGCATGGACAAGGTGCGGGACTATCTCAAGGCGATCCGCGACAGCGGTGTTCTGGTCGGGTTGTCGACGCACCTGCCGAGCGTGATCGAATGGGTCGAGGAGCGGAACTGGGACATCGACTTTTACATGGCGTGCATGTTCCAGATCGGCCGGCCGGAAGGGGAGACGCGGAAGATGCTGGGGGACCTGCCCCTGGGAGAGGTCTTCCTGGAAGGCGACCCCCCGCGTATGTGTGGCGCAATTCGCCACGCTCGCAGGCCGTGCCTGGCCTTCAAAGTCCTCGCGGCAGGAAGGCGCGGCTCATCCCCCGAGCAGCTCGAGCGCGCTCTTCGTTTCACGTTCGGGAACATCAAACCGCAGGACGCGGCCATCGTCGGGATGTACCCGCGCTTCAAGGACGAGGTCGGCGAGAACGCCGAGCTGGTGCGGCGCATCTGCTGGGAAAACCCATAGGGCGGAGCGGGCCCCCGTGGTTCCGGGTAGCCGGCCTCGAGCATCGATCCCTGCGCGGCGGCTGTCATTGGGGCCGGGGCGGGCCCACCGGGTCTACTTGTTTTACCATGGGGTAGCCGCGGGAATCCCAGCGGATGGGCGCGGCCCAGGGGTAGCGCCCCGTCTTCCCCGCGTCCCAGGCGTGGTAACAAATCCACCAGTCCCCGTCCGGACCCCGAAACACCGAGTTGTGCCCCGGCCCCCACTGACCCTCCACGGTCTGGATGGCTCTGTACGGTGCGCCGTTCTCAACGAGGCGCTCCCACGGCCCGAAGATGCTCTTGGATCGCGCCACGCGCACGTGATAAGTGCCGTCCCGCCAGTTCCCCATGCTGGAAAAAAGGTAAAACACGCCGAGGTGCCGGATGGCGAATGGCCCCTCCTCCCACTCGACCGTCTCGTCCGGAAAGACCTTCCGCGGGCTGTTCTCGAGCTTCACGGGGGAGAGGAATCTGTCGACCAGGAGCTGCCCGACGTGCGGGTTCCCCTCGTTGCCGCAATAGAACAGGTAGCCCTCGCCGGGGTTGACGAAGTGCGGATGCCCGTCGATGGACGGCTTTTGCACCAGCCTGGCGCCCGAATCCAGGTAAGGGCCTCCGAGGCGGCTCGAAGTGGCGACCCGCACAAACCGGCGCTCCGGGTCGCCGAAGGAATCGGCAGTGTAGTAAAAGTAGTATGTGCCCTCGTGCTCGCTGAACTCCGGCGCCCAGTAGTTGGCCTTCCGGCTCCCCTCGTACTCCGGGCGCACGAGAACCGGGCCCAGGTCCCGCCAGGCCCGTAGATCCGGGGAAAAAAAGAGGCTGAAACGCCGGTCCTCGATCCCGCGGCCGTGTTGAGTGCCGGTCAGATACCACCCCTCTTTCACTTTCAGGCAAAACGGGTCGGCAACCGGACACCCCGTGGCGAGGCGGAAGGGCAGCCGCGATGGTTGTCGTCCGGCAGGTTGAGCGTACAGCGCGGCGGCCAGGAATGATCCGCCCGCCAGTCCCAGGAATTCCCTGCGATGCACCAATCCAACTCGTGGGCTCACAGCCGGGCATTATAATCCGGAGTGGGCGGTAGCGTCGGACAAAGGGCGGCGCCCAGCCGGCGCACTTCATACCGTGCAGTTGGTTTATCTAGAGGCCGGCGCGGGCGGTGGCGCGGATGCTCAGGTTTTCGTAGGAGACGGTGGGCTGCCAGTACGATACGGAGAGCCCTTCCAGTTCCGGCCGCGCGAACCGGTACACCTGCTCGTGGAAGAGCGGAAGCACCAGCGCCTCCCGCTCGAGGGTCTCCTCGAACTGCCGATAAATGGAATGGCGCGCCTGAGGGTCGGTTTCCGCACGACCCTGGACGATCATCTTGTTTGTCTCCGGCGTACCGCACAGCCGGCCGAAATTGCCGTCCGGGCTGTGCAGCATGTAGGCGAAGGTGTCCGCATCCGGGTAATCGGCGATCCAGCGGCCCACGACGATGTCTATCTGCCCGCTTACTCGAGCTTCCATGTAGCCGGCGATCGTGTCGGACTGCACCTGGATCCGTACTCCCGCGGCCTGGCACACCCGGGTAAATTCCTGGAAGAATCCCGCGTACTCGGCATTGAATATCGGATGCACCGCAGCCGTCAGTTCTATCTCCTGGCCGCCGGACTCGCGCACGACTGGCTTGGGCGGAGCGCTTTCCGCCGGGACGCGCAGGGAATCATGACCGAGCAATCCGGGCGGGATAAGCCCGTGGGCGGGCACCGCAAGAGTGCCGAGGGTCTGTTTCACGATCCGGGCCGCGTCCACGGCTTGGAGCAGTCGCCGGCGCAGAGTCTTGTCTCGCAACGGCCCCCGGTGGATATTGAACCCGACGACATAGACGGAAAGGCGCGGGCTCTCCTGGTACCCGGCGGCGTACTTCGGATCGCGTCGCAACGCGTCCACGTCGGCGGGAAACAGATCCGCGGCCAGCGAAACCCGGCCGGCCTTGAACTCGGACAGGATTTCATTCGCAGCCAGCCCGAACCTGAAGATGAGGCGTTCGCATTTAGGGACCCCCTTGCGCCAGTAGAAGGGATTCCGCTCGAGCTCCAGCTCGACGCCGGGCTCGAACCGCACCACCCGGAAGGGTCCGGTGCCGACGGCACCGTTGCGCAGCGAGTCCCCGATGTGGACCGTTCCCTCCGGGACGATGCACAGGTTGATCCCGGTGAGGAGCACCGGGAAGAAGGCAAGCGGCTGCTCGAGTTCAATCGTGAACTCGGTCGCCGAATGGATCTGAAACCCGCGCAGATCGCCGGCGCCCCGTTCCAGCACTTCCTTGGCGCCGCGGATCGGCGCATACAACCACCGGGCCTCGCTCTCCTTCTGCTGCAGCAGGCGTTCGAGCGAGAAACGGACATCCCTGGCGGACAACCGTCGCCCGTCGTGGAACGAGACGTCGCTGCGCAGGCGGAAACGGTACCTTTTGCCGCCGTCCTCGACGCGGAGCTCCGAGGCGAGCCACGGTTCGATGCGCGCCATGCCGACGTCGTGCATCAGTGTCTCGAAAATGGGCGACTGCACCTCCGTCTCCTCCACGAGCGAGCTGGGCATCGGGTCGAGTTTCCGGACCAGCCGCGTCATCGGCACGCGGATCACACCGCCGGACTGCCGGGAGGCTGCGGCGGCAACCGAGCCGGGTCGGCCTTGCCCAGTTCCGAGTAATTCACGCACGGCTGGATGCTGCGCAGCTTGATGCCCTTTACCGCCGGTTGAAAATCCGGTAGCCGACATCGTGGAACAGCGGCGCCAGGACGCACGCGTCGAGCAGGCAACTTTCGAATTTCCGGTACAGGATGTGGCGCGTCGCCGGGGAGTCCTCGCGCCGCG
Source organism: uncultured Acidobacteriota bacterium (assembly GCA_963773605.1). GTDB lineage: Bacteria > Acidobacteriota > UBA6911 > UBA6911 > UBA6911 > CAVZBT01. The sequence continues at coordinate 528,446 of CAVZBT010000002.1, read as the reverse complement.
CCGCATCCAGCAGGTGGTCGGTCTCGCCGGAGTGGAAGTACGCGCGCATCAGTCCGCCGCCGGAATGGAAGAGTGTGTGGGTGCAGGAATCGGGGTCGTCGATGTCGGGCTTCCAGCGCGTGATGATGAGGTCGAGCCCGGCATTGTCGTGCCATGCCTTCAGGTACGACTCGGTCCCGGACGTCTCGACCAGACCTCGACGCCCAGCTCCGCCCAGGCGGCCAGGAGTGCCTCGAGGAGCGAGGCGTAACGATCCTGGAAGAGCGGGTGCACGGAGGCCCTGAGGCGCACTTTTCGCCGAGCCCGGCCGAGCGCAGCAGTTCGCGCGCCTCCTCGGCGACGAGCGGCGGCTGTTCCTGCGCCCGGGGTCGTGACCGAGGATCCCGGGCGGAATAAGGCAGGTCGCCGGCTCGGCGAACCGGCCCGGCTCTGCCAGACCAGGTCGCGCGCGCGCAGGCTTCCCGACAGCGCCCGCCGCACCGCGGCGGCGCTGGCCACCGATCCGGATATCGTGTTGAACAGCACGAAATACGTGAATTTCTGCGGCGCCTCGATCAGGCAGTCGTGGTATCGCGGATCGCGCAGCATCTCCTCGAGGTCGTTCGGATTCAGGTCGCGCGCCATGTCGAGTTCTCCGGCGCTGAAGCCGGCGGCGAGGGCGGCGGCGCTCATCCCGCGCGAAACTCGATCGTCTCGAGTTTGGCCGGCGTTCCTTTCCAGTAGTCGTCGTGGCGCTGCAGGACGACCTTCTCCGCTCCTGGAGACCGAGCCGGAAAGGGCCTGTGCCGACGGGAAGCGCACCCGTCCCGGACGGCGCGCGCACGATCGCGGTGCGCGGTCCGTCGAGCAGCGCCGGGTAGATCGGCAGGGGGTCCTTGAGGCGGATTTCGAAGTCGCTGTCGGACGAAGACATGCCGGCCAGTTCCGGGGTGCCCCGGCGCAAGTCCGGCGCGCCGAGGATGGACGAGAACCCCGGCGGCAGGTCGAAGCAGCGCCTCGGATCGCCCGTTCGAACGACGCCTTGACGACCTGCGCCGTCAGCGGGTGCCCGTCGTGGGAGCGCACGTCGGGCCGCAGCGTGAACCGGAACGTCCGCCCCTCGTCGCGCATCTCCCAGCTCGTGCCCAGGCAGGGTGCAGGTTGCCTTCCTCGTCGGTCTGCAGCAGGGTCTCGCAGACGTTGCTGAGCACCTCGAACTCCTCGGTGAGCTGCAGTCCTACCGGTGCTCTGCGGCTATCCGGTTTGCCAGCCGCACGATCAGCCTGTCCCCCTCCGGCACCTCCTGCGCCGGCGTTTCCTTCTCCCCTCGGCGAGCCGCTCGGATTCCTCGAGGTACTCGGCGGCGGTCTCGTACTCCCCGCGCAGGTTGGCCAGCGTCGCGCCAGCGACAGGAACTGCTCGAGGCTGTCGTTGTCGCCGAACGCGCGGGCGCTTTCGATGCCGCGTTCGACCCATCGGCGCGTCTCCTCGGTCTGGCGCACCTGCCAGGAGAGCCTTGCCGCCGCGAGCAGCGCCTTCACCGTCTCTCCGGGCTGCCCGCGCGCTCGAACACCTTGATCGCCGCCACCGTCTCCTTCAGCGCGTCGCCAGGTCGCCGGCCATCCGGTGCGCCGGCCGCCAGCAGCATCCGCGCCTCCCCCTCTATTGAACGGTCGCCGTCATACTCGTCGTCGAGGAAGTCGAGCGCCGTCTTGCGGCCCGGATCGTCTCCTCCGGGCTGAACGACTCGAGCGATCGTCTGGCATACAGCAGCCCGTACTCGACCGTCTTCTCGGGGTCGTCGGCCTCGGAGAAGTGGTAGAGCAGCTGCGGGTAGACGCGCTCGAGCCGGCCGGCGTGTCGCTTCTCGAGCCGCTCGGCGAATTTCCGGTGCAGGAGCCGGCGCTTGCGGCGCGCCAGCCCGGCGTAAAGCACCTCGCGCACGACGGCGCTCGCGAACGCGAGCCGATCGCCGCGCGACTGGCGGTCCTCCTCGAGCAGTCCTTCCTGGATCAGCCGGTCGACGGCGTCGTCGACGTCGCTTCGCCTCGTCGGCGAGCGCTCTCGAGATCCTCGAACTCGAAGGTCTTCCCGATCACCGACGCGACCGAGAGGACGCCCGCGCAGGGAGTCGGGAAGCCGGCCGATGCGCGTCTCGACCGCCTGCTGGATGGTGGCGGGCAGGACGTCGGACGAAATGTCCACGCCGCCCGAGAGCGACCACGTCCCGGTGTCGTCCTGGGCGATCCTGCCCGAGTCCAGCAGCGAGCGGACCAGTTCCTTCGTGAAGAACGGGTTTCCTTCGGTCGCCTCGTAGAGCCTGCGGGACAGGTCCGGCGAGATGCCGCTGCCCGCGGTCAGCGTGGACAGGAACGACAGGTGATCCGGCGGCGAGAGTGGGCCGAGCGTAACGCGAGGTAAATCGGCGGTCGCCGTGGAAGCTCTCCAACATCTGGATAACCGGATGGCGCCGGTCGACCTCCGTCGACCGGTAGGTGCCGACGATCAGGGTCGGCGTCGGGCCGAGCCGCCGCACGATGTACTGCAGCGCCTCGATCGACACCTCGGCGGCGTGAAGATCCTCGAAAATCAACACCAGCGGTTTCCCCGCGGCCAGGCGCGTCAGGGTGCGGGCCAGCAGTTCGAACACCTGGTTGCGGTTCTCCGTCGAGCGTGATTCCGCCGCGCCGGCGATTGAGGAGCTCGGAGGCGGCATCCCGGATCGCGGCAATCTCGCTCAGCATCGGAAACAGCGCGATCAGGTCGTCGGCGAGGTCGGTGATGTCGGGCAGCGCGCTGGACGAGCTTCCCGCTCCTTCTGGCGGAAGAACTCCTGGATGACCTCGCAGAAGCCGTGTAGGGGAAGGCCCCGTGCTGCTCGACGAACCGCCCGTGCAGGACCCGGACCTGCCGCGCGGCCGCAAGGTTCCCCAGCTCGTCGACGAGCCGCGTCTTACCCACGCCCGGCTCGCCGGCGACGACCACGAACTGGCACTCGCCGCGCAGCGCCGCGTTGAACCGCTGCTGCAGTTCACGGACTTCCTGCTCCCGCCCGACGAACGGGGACAGGGCGGGCTTGGGCGCCAGCACCGCGGCGGTGGCGATCGTGGAGAGCGCCTGCGTGCTGTCGCGCATAACCGTGCGGTAGCGGCGGAGCGCACGCGCCAGGTCGCCCGCCTTCTGTGGCCGCTGCGCCGGATCCTTGGCCAGGCAGGAAAGGATGATCTGATCGAGTTCTTCGTCGATCGTACAGCCCCGTGAGCGCGGCGACTGAGGCAGCTCGTGAACGATCCGGTAGAAGAGGGACTGCATCTCGCCGCTGAACGGCACCTCGTCTGTCACGCACTCGTAGAGGACCGAACCCAGCGAATAGATGTCCGACCGCCCGTCCACGGTTTTACCGGACACCTGCTCCGGGCTGATGTACCACATCGTGCCCATGACCATCCCGGTCCGGGTCAGGGTGAGGTTCGACACGCCCGTGCTGCGGGCGAGGCCGAAATCCATCACCCGGACACGCACGGCCCCGCCGGAGTCGATGGAAACCATGATGTTCTCGGGCTTGATATCGCGGTGGACGACGCCGCGGGCGTGGCTGTAGTCGAGCGCGTCGGCGATCTGGGTGCCGATCTCGACCACCATCCCGAGCGTCAGCTCGTCTTTGCGGTGCAGGTCGCGCAGGCTGTTCCCCAGTACGATCGGCATGACGAAAAACAGCGAGCCGTCATGCCGGCCGAAGTCGTAGATGGAAACCACCGACGGGTGGTCCATCTGGGCGACAAGCTGCGCTTCCGTCTGGAATCGCGTCTCCGATTCGGGAGTGAGCATCGACGGGGCGATCACTTTGACGGCGACTTCGCGGTTCAGCAGGGGATCGCGGGCGCGGTAAACGACGCCCATTCCGCCCCGGCCCAGCTCAGAAAGGATTTCGTACCGGGCGAACAGCTTCTCACCCAACATGACCCTCCTCCGCTCTCCTGTATTCTCGCCGGCCGAGGGGCTCCGCTAACGGCCAAGACCGTACGCCGCACTTCTGGGATTTAGTGTGAACCCATACACCCGTGCGCAAATAAATACCCGACGCTGCCGCTGAAATCAAGTGGGCGGGGGCGGGCCGACCCTGCCCCGGATGAGCTTCAACCGCAGTGGCGGCGCACAAACCACCGGCTGAGCTAATTCCGGGGGCCGCGGCGGGCCGACGCGGCTCACTGTGCATCCGAAATTGACGAGTTGCCACGGGGGTGACTGCCGCCTATATTCTATGCGTTCGGAACGTGACTGAATTGGAGCTATTGATGCGACCAGCGGGACTGTGGGTGATTTTCGTATGGTGCTGCACGATGACGCTGCGAGCCGGGGAGGATCCGTGGCAGCCGGGCGACATCATCAAACCCGAGGAGCTGGCCGGGGATCTCGCAAGTCCGGGCGCGGGGAAACCCGTCATCCTGCAGGTCGGCGTTCAAGTCCTTTACCGGAACGGCCACATCCCCGGATCGAAGTATGCGGGGCCGGGCTGGAGCCCGGCAGGTATACAGAAGCTGCTTGCCGAAGTGACGAGGCTCCCGCGCACCACCGCGATCGTTCTCTACTGCGGTTGCTGTCCCTGGGGCGACTGCCCGAATGTACGTCCCTCGTTGGAAGCCCTGCAGAAGCTGGGATTCAAGAACGCGAAGGTCCTATACCTGCCGACCAACTTCCAGCAGGATTGGGCTCGCAAAGGCTACCCCACCGCCACAGGCGATACGCCATAGACACCGCATTTCGAAAGGAGGGCGCCACATGCCTGAGTCCTACAACCGGAGAGAGTTTTTGAAGTACTCCGCGATTGCGCTGGGCAGCGCCGAAGCCGTGCGTCCAGTCGACGCAACCCCGCCGGCGGAGACGACGGTTCAGCAGGTCATGGACCTGATCGTGGCCAGGTGCGCGGGGAAACCCCTCGCTCAGACGGTCGACACGCTGAAGACGGGTGTGGCTTCGCAGAAGGTCCAGGGGATTGCCACGACCTTCATGGCGACCCGGGAGGTGATCGAGAAGGCAATACAGTCCGGCGCCAACCTCGTGATCACGCATGAGCCGACCTTCTGGGGGCACACCGACGACACGGGTTGGCTCGCAAACGATCCCGTCTACCTGTCCAAGCGGCGGCTGATCGACGAAAACCGTATCGCCATCTTGCGATGTCACGATTATTGGCACACGCTCCGTCCGGACCCGGTGGTGGCCGGTCTGCAGCGGGAGCTTGGGTGGGAGAAGTACGCCGATGCGCAGGCCCGCAATCTCTGTACGATTCCTTCGACCCCCCTCCTGGAGTTGGCTCGGTTCTTCAAGCAGAGGCTGGGCATCGGCGCCGTCCAGGTGGTGGGAAACGAGACCATGCCGTGCCGCCGGGTGGCACTGCTGGTCGGGGCTTCGCCGGGCCGCACCCAGATAGGGCTCCTGGGGCAGCCCGACATCGATGTCGTCGTGACCGGAGATATCAACGAGTGGGAGGGCTGCGAGTACGCGCGCGACGCCGGCAGGGGCGGGCTGAACAAGGGATTCCTGGTGCTTGGCCACGCCGCCAGCGAAGAGCCCGGGATGAGGTACCTCGCCGAGTGGCTCCGGCCGCTGCTTCCCGGCACCAAAATCACACACATCCCGGCGTCGAGCCCCTTCCGCCTGGCGTAACCGGCGGTGTAGCGCACAAACCCCCGGCTGGGCTAGGTACCCCGATGAGCTGCAACCGGGGGCGATCGCGAAATCCGACGGTTGAGCAAGATCCGCATTTCAGGGAGGGACCGAAACCCCGCGGGGCTTTGCGGCGAGAAAGTGCTTCAAAACGAAGGCGCTGTTGTGGTCCGTGTCGCGTGCCGCGTACACGAGTGTCACATTCTTCCTGGCGCGTATCTCGTCCCTCAGCAGGCGCAGGGCATCGGGATTGGACTCCAGTTCCCGGCTGTAGCGTTCTTGAAACTCCCCCCAGCGCTTCACATCATGCGCGAACCACTTTCTCAATTCGGGGCTGGGGGCGATCTCTTTGAGCCAGAGGTCGACCCTGGCGTCTTCCTTCTTGAGTCCGCGCGGCCACAATCGTTCGACCAGGATTCGGAACCCGTCCTCAGGGGACGGTGGGTCGTACACGCGCTTCAAGCGGATCATTGGGCGGCAGCATCCCGATATCGACTACGGTTTCGTGCGTTTTCCCTGCAGTTCCTGGCGCAATTCCTGTTCGCGCGCGCTGAGTTCGGGAGGGAAGATCTCGGGAGGGAAGTCCGATGCCTCGAACACCTGGCGAATCTCGATCTCGCCTGCCGCGCCGCCGGTGGGGCCGTCTGGGCAGCGTTTGGCCCACTCGATCGCTTCCTCTTTCGACTTCACCTGGATCATCCAAAAGCCGGCGATCAGCTCCTTCGCGTCGGTGAAGGGGCCGTCGATCACGGTGCGCTTCGCTCCGGAGAACCTGACGCGCGCACCCTTCGAGCTCGCGTGGAGCCCCTCGCCCGCGAGCAGCACGCCGGTCTGCGCCATCTCCTCGTTGTATTTCCCCATCGCGACGATGAGCTCCTTGCTGGGCAGAGCCCCCGCCTCTGTGTTTTTGTCGGCTTTGAGCAGCATCATGAATCGCATCGTCCCAACTCCTTGCGCCGTTACCCGTGCCTCCGTACCACCAGCACGGTGACGTCGTCGTATTGCGGGGCCCCTGCCGTAAACGATCCGACGTCGGAAAGGACCGCGGCCGCCAGTTTCCTGGCGGGCAGCCCTGAATTGTCCCGCAGAACCTGCGCGATCCGGTCGGTGCCATACTCCCGGTCGTGGACGTCCCGCGCCTCCGAGAGCCCGTCCGTGAAGAGGAAGAGAACGCTGCCGGGATCCAGATGCAGGGTACGCGTATGGTACGGTTCGCTGCCGAACATGCCGAGCGGCATCCCGTGACTGTCAACTTGAGTGACCTCGCGACCGCACAACAGGAGCGGCCCGCAGTGACCTGCGTTGCATAGCTCGACCCGGCCCGAAGCATCGGATTTCGCGCACACCAGCGTGGCGTAGTGCGACGCGATGGTGCTTTCCACCAGGAGCCGGTTCGCCTTGTCGACCATTTCCGGCACCGACGGTTCGGTTTCGAGCAGGCTTCTGAACAGCGCATTCAGGCGGGCCATAAACAGCGAGGCGGCAACCCCTTTCCCGGAGACGTCACCGAGGAGGAAATAGAGCGTGTTGTCTTCGCGGGTCACCAGGTCGCAATAGTCTCCGCTGACCGGCCCCGCCGGGAGGTACCGGAAATGGACCTCCCAGCCTGCAAATCGAAGGTCCTGTTTGGGCAGCAGCGCAAGCTGGACCTCGGACGCGAGGTCCAGGTCGTGCTGCAGCGCGATCTGCTGGTCTCGCGTAAGATCGCACAGGCAATACTGGGTCATCGGATTGGTGGCCAGGAGTTCGTCGCCTATGCCTGTGTGGCAGACCAGGCATGTACCAAAAGTCCCGCTGCCAAGCCGCCCGAGGGCCGAGTCCACTTCCCGAAGCAGACGGACCAGGTCGCCAGCCTCGCCGAGATCGCTTATGGCGTCCTCGAGCCTTCGTCTGCGGTCAACCAGCTGGTCCCGCATTTTGGTTTCTGTGAGTTCCTGCATGTCCAGTTTCCCACGAGGGTGATTAGGGGGGTGTGGCGTTGCCCAACGTCTGCACTTGCGCCAAGAATACCGGCTCGCGGTCCGCGCCGCAACCTCCTGTGAATCCTCATGCGGGCCGCGCCGGGTCGCCGTCGCCCGCCTCGACCAGGGCGGAGAGCCGGGTAACCACTTCGTCGAGCTCTCTCACGAGCCTGGGGTGGCATTTGCTGGCCTTGAAGACGGCCAGCAGCTCGAGGTAGTACCAGAGGACCTGATCCCTGCTCCCCTGGAACCGGTCCCAGACGGCGTTGCCGAAATCACGATAATCGCCGAGTATCGCCCGCGCGTTGTGCAGTTTGTCCGCCGCCGAGATCAGCAACGCGGGCGCCGATGCCGTCTTCAATTTTTCAATGTAGGCGAGCTTCCGCTCCAGCCAGGGTTGCTTTCGCTTCGGGTCCCTGGCAAAGGAGTCGGTGCAATGCTCGACCAGACCGGCGACATTCTCGCAGAATGCGCTGCGGATGTAGTCGAGCTCAACCCCCTGGTCCTCCACCGCATCGTGCAGCAGGGCGGCAACCGCCTCGTCCTCGCCCCCGCCGTGTTCCAGCACGAGGCTGGCGACGGCCAGCAGATGGGCGATATACGGGATCTGGCCGCCTTTGCGTACCTGCGTCTGATGGATGTCGCAGGCGTACTGCAGCGCTTTCTTGAATTGCGTGGACAGCATCGGCCCGTCCCCTATTTCACGGCCATGACCGTCAATTGAGACGGATAGCGCTTCGAGTGGTGTACGGCGTTGTGCGCGACCACGCCGCTGGTTTCGTCGTAGTTGTTCCCGCCGGTGTTCAGGTTCCTATCGAAGCGCGGGAAGTTGCTGCTCGACACTTCGATACGGATCCGGTGACCCGCCTCGAAGTAGTTGCTGGTCGTCATCGGCTGCAGCGTCACCTTGTAGATCTTGTCCGGCTCCATCCATACCTTCGGCTTGTCGTACCCCTGGCGATAGCGGAGCCGCTGGATTGTCTCGTCCAGGTTGTAGGCGCGTCCATCCGGGTAGACGTCGAGGACCTTGACCGTGATGTCGGTATCTTTCGCGTCGGAGGAAACGAAGAGAGTTGCCTCGATCGGCCCGCTCACCTCGATCCCCTCCGCGAGCGGTTCGGTGGAATAGACCAGGACGTCGGGCCTCGCCTCGTTCTTGCGCTGATCGAAGGCCCCTCCGGCGACCGCGTTCCCGGAGCAGCAGACGTTTCCGCCGTAGGATGGAACCGGATCCATCGGGTCATAGCTGAACCGGTCCGGCGCGTCCGCCGCGGTCGCGGTCGCCGCCAGGACCCCGTCGCCGTCGAGCGTGTTCGCCTTACCTCCGCTGGACAGGAAGAAGGTCCGCGGCCGCGCTCCCGCGGGCGGCCACGTGTCCGAGGTCTGCCACTTGTTCATCCCCATCGTGTAGTAGCGGACATGCGGCAGCGTGTCCAGCAGGTGGTTGTCCTCGCCCTTGAGAAGGGCGTCGAACCATCCATAAGTAAGCGCGTCGTAATCGAACCGGGCGTTCCCGACGTTGCGTTCCCCGATCATCGTGTTCTCGGAGGCGCTCGCGTACGAGCAGTGGAGGGTGGGTGCAATGACGGCGTACTGCATGTTGGCCGTTTCCGGGTTCGCCGTGTTGCGCACGTGGTTGTATGCGGCCAGGTTGGGGCCGACCGAGACGTCGTACCACGACATGAACCAGAGCCCCGGGATGTTGATCGGCATGTTGTCGTGCCAAAGGCCGCCGCGATACCACGCCGGGTCGTTCGGCTCCCGCTTGATCATCGCCCCGCCGGTGTCGACCGGCATGCGGTCGGCGAAAATCCCGTCCGGCCCGTCGATGGCCTTGATGATGTCCATCACGGGCAGATGGCGCAGCGCCTTCGACCAGTCGACCGGCGGCATTTGTGGCGCCAGATCAAAGAGCCTTGAAGCACGGATCAGGTCGCGCTGCGACATGTCCGGCGGGAACATCGGCCGCATCTGGTTCTGCTCGCCATAGATCCATGCGATGAAAAGCATCTGTACGGCGCCGCCTCGGTACCAGTTCCCCTGCTCGTAGTACGGGCCGACCCTCCCCACGCCTGCGCCGAAGCCCATCGGCACCATCGTCGCGAATGCCGGATTCCCCTGCGCCGCGACTCCCAGCTGCCACTCGGCCGTGGACGAGCACCCGGCGGTGCCGACCCTGCCGTTGCACCACGGCTGCGAAGCTATCCACGAGATCGCGTCGCAGCCATCGGTCAGCGGGGGCCCGAGGATGTCGTAGTTCCCCTCAGAGAAGAAATGCCCCCTCTCGTTCATCTCGACGTAAGCGTACCCGCGTTTGACGGCCTCGAGCTCGGTCGTCATATCGCGCGGCACCCCGTTGCGAACGTCCCAGTAATTGAAGTTGTACGGCGTGCGAACGAAAATCGCGGGCACCTTGCCCGGGGCATTCCTCGGACGATAGACGTCGGTCGCCATCCGCTTGCCGTCGCGCATCGGGACCAGGAGTTTCCGATCCACGACGGCGACCGACTGCAGCGCCTCCTCGATCGACTGCCTCCTTTCGGCCAACTGCGGGTCGCCGCCCCGGCGGGACTGTGGCGACAGGCCATATCCCACGCACGCAACGATCGAAACGACGACAACGAAAAAGCCAATCCGGCCGCGCATAATTCTGCTCCGGGGGACGGACCTGAGTAAGAAGCCTGTTTGCAGTGTCATGGATCGAAAATGGTGCCTGAAATGGCCCTTACTCGGGTTTCTGGATGTCATTTCCCATGGTCCTATGGCGCCGCTGCCGTGCGGACGTACCAGTTGCCGGATTGCTGCCCGTCCAGCCAAACCCGGACACCGGTGCTGAGGCACCGCATCTCCAGACTTTGGAGTGCGGCGGCTCGACGCCGCTTTGAGGTCGGTGCCTTGGCACCGACCTTCCTTGGGGTTGCGGATTGCTCATCTAGTCAGAGAAGACACGATGATGATATCGGGTATTCTCAATAACGCGGGGAAAAAACGCAATTAAGGGGCGATTCCGACCCTGAATCTGGCATAAATTAATGAAAAACAGGGGTTTGTTTTGGTCCGTCCCCGCTACCGGGCGTGGTTCTTGGGCATCAGGGTCTTGATTAGCACGAGCGAATCGGAACACGCGCTGTTGAAACGCACACCGTAGTTGAATACTTCTTTGGACTTGTCGGACCTGTGGCTCGCGACGTGGACGATGAAACCCTGCAGCGTGAGATCTTTGTTCAACGTGGGCAGGTGGACCACAATCGAGACGAAATTACCGTTCCCGAGCGGTTGCCTGGATGAAATCGAGGCGCCGCTCAGGGAGATGTCCAGGAGATAGGCCTGGGTGGAAATGCCGCCCGAGGATATGTTGCACGGTAGGCATGCTCCCAAACGGAAACAGGCCCTCTGATCGAAGCTCCCCCGTCGCGCCGCCCCTGTGCTCATGTTTCACGCCTCGTTTTCTCATTAATCGGAACGTCGCGAAAAACCATTAGCCCTTTGGTGTGCTGCCGCTCACCTCCTGATCGTTAGATAAGGCGCAACCGCGTGGTACCCACCCGGTAAATTCTTCCACAGGATCGCTGCCGCGGCAAGGTGGGATCATCGTACGACTACGGGTAAATGCCCAGCCAGGAGACGGCCTCGGCCACACGCCCGATCGACAGGACATACGCCGCCCGCCGCAGGCTGACCTTGTAGCGTTTTGAGGTCAGCAGCACCTGGTTGAACGCGTCTACCATGATCTCCTTCAGCCGGGAGTTGACCTCGTCCTCTTTCCAGTAGAACCCCTGGTTGTTCTGGACCCATTCAAAATAGGAGACCGTCACGCCGCCGGCGTTTGCGAGGATGTCGGGCAGAACCCACACGCCCTTGTCGGCCAGCACGGCATCCGCTTCGGGTATGGTCGGACCGTTGGCGGCCTCGGCGATGATGCGGGTCCGGATCTTTCCGGCCACTTCGGTCGTGATGACGTTTTCCAGGGCGGCCGGGATCAGGATTTCGCACTCGAGCGCCAGCAACTCTTCCGGCGCGATCGCCTCGGCGCTGGGGAAACCCACGACGGACCCCGTCCTCTCCTTGTGTTCGATCACGCGATGCGGGTCGAGCCCCTCTTTGCTGAAGATCGCTCCCTTCGAGTCGCTGACGGCGATGACTTTGGCGTCGTGCTCGTCATGCATCAGCCTGGCGGCGATCGAACCGGCGTTGCCGAACCCCTGAATGACGATCCTTGCGTCCTTGAGTTTCAAATCGAGGTGCTTCGCCGCCTCGGCTATGATGACCACACACCCCCGGGCCGTCGCTTCCGTTCTCCCCTGTGATCCCCCGATGGCAACGGGCTTCCCGGTGACGACCGCGGGGGAATAGCAGCCGCGGTGCATGTTGTAGGTGTCCACCATCCAGGCCATGGTGCGGGAATTGGTGTAGACATCGGGGGCCGGGATGTCGCGGTTCGGTCCGATAAATATGGAGAGCTCGGAGGTGAAGCGCCGGGTGAGGTTCTCCAACTCGTGCAGGTCCATCTCCTTCGGGTTGCAGACCACGCCCCCCTTGGCGCCGCCGTACGGGATGTTCACGGTCGCGCACTTGTAGGTCATCCAGGAAGCCAGCGCCTTGACTTCATCGAGAGTGACCTCGGGATGATAACGGATACCGCCCTTGGCCGGGCCCCGGGCGGTGCTGTGCTGCACCCGGTAGCCGGTGAACACCGTGATTTTCCCCGTGCGCATCTTGACCGGAAAGTGCACGATGAGCTCCCTTTCCGGCAGCCGGATGCGCGAGCGCACCCCGCTGTCGAGGTCGAGCAGGTCCGCGGCCGCATCGAAGTTCTGCAGCGCAATGTTGAACGGGTTCATGGTTTCACTCGGTCCGGGCATCGGTTCCTCCGCAGTAGGATTCGGATGGCAAAGAGAGCGATTCTAAAGCAAGAACGCCATACGCACAGAGTTTTTTGTCGGGGTATTTCAAGCACAACGACCCGTGCAGCGCTTCAGGCCGGACCGCTTTATCGCGATCTCGCATCGGCCGGGGTCGCGGCTCTCGCTTCCCAAACGTTGTCGATCGTCACAGTCTGTCCTGATCCGTGTATCATGGCAGCAGGCTGAAGGGAACCGCAAAGCGCTGTTCATCGGCCGCGCGTTCGGCTAGCCTATGTCGATCATGAGCCCGCCCAATCAGAAGGACGATTTCTACTCAGTCCCTGCCGGTCCGAACCGTTGGAACGATCTCGAGACGCTGTTCGGGGAGCGCGGCGCCTGCGGCAGCTGCTGGTGCATGGCATGGCGACGAACGAAAAGGGACTTCGATGCCGGCAAAGACGGGGGCAACAAGCGCGCCCTGAAGACGCTAACCACACGGCCCCGGCCTCCGGGAGTCCTTCTGTTCCGGAACGAGGAAGCGGTGGGCTGGTGCTCCATCGCGCCGCGCGAGGATTTCGTCCGCCTGGAACGGTCCCGGGTGTGGGCGCGCATTGACGAGAATCCTGTCTGGTCCGTTTCATGCTTCTTTGTGAAGAAAGGGTATCGAAACCAGGGCCTGTCCGTGAAACTGCTCGAGGCCGCCGTCGAGTTTGCGCGCACACACGGCGCGGAAATCGTTGAAGGCTATCCGCAGCAGGTCAACGGCAGGCTGCCCGATGCCTTCGTGTGGACAGGGCTCGTCGCCAGCTACGAGCGCGCGGGGTTTGAAGTAGTGGCGCGTCGGTCCGGGAGTAAACTGGTGATGCGGCGTTATTTGGGGACAAAAAAAACGAGCCGCGGAGGGCGCTGACACGGGGGTGTTGGATGCCCGAGTCTTCCCTACCCACAACCTGACACGGGACGGACATGAGACTTGTTTTCTGGGTGCCGATGCTTGTGTGCGTCGCGGTAGCGGCTGCACCCGGCACTTTTCCAGGGAAGCGGCCCTGGGTCGAAATGCGGGGCATCTACGGGGGAGTGCCGAACGAAATAATGCAGGGGGGCAAGACGCTCCGGGGCTACGGCGTTAATGCCATATTCCTTGGCTCGGGCAGCATCACCCCGGAACGGGTGCAGGCTCTGCACGCCGCAGGGGCGCGCGTTTTCGCCGAATTCAACTCCATGCATCATGCGGAGTATCTGAAAAGCCACCCGGATGCGGCACCGGTTGAGGAGGACGGCAAAGTCTCGCCGCCGCCGGACGGCTGGCAAGGCGTGTGCCCGACGCACCCCGGCTACCGCAAAGATCGCATGGAAGCCTTCCGGGCGGTGCTGGCCGACCACGCGGTCGACGGCGTCTGGCTGGACTATCATCACAGCCACGCCAGCTGGGAACAGCCGATTCCGGCGCTGCCGAATACCTGTTTCTGCGGGCGCTGCCTCCGAGTCTTCCAGGAGCAGACCGGGCTGCGGCTCCCGGAATTGCCAGCCGGGGAAGTCTCGCGGTTGCTGCTGGGCCAACACAGGGAGCGCTGGGTTCGGTGGCGCTGCGGCGTCTTCACGGACTGGGTGCGCGAGTACCGGACCGTCCTGGACCGCACTCGGCCAGGCGCGTTGCTGGGCACGTTTCATTGCCCCTGGACCGACAAGGACTTCGGCGGTGCCCTCGAGGCCAGCCTGGCACTCGATCTGAAAGCGCAGGCGCCTTATTTCGACGTTTTCAGCCCAATGCCTTACCACGCGCGTTTCGGGCACATTTCCGACCCCGGCTGGATCTCCCGGCAGGTGAGCTGGCTCGGGAATTACCTGGGCATCCGCGGAGAACCGGGAGAGCACACGAGAATATGGCCGATCGTGCAGGCTTCGGACTGGGGCGAGGCGGTCCCGGCTGCGCAGCTTGCCTCTGTCCTCGACCACGGCACTCGAGCACCCGCGACGGGTGTGATGGTCTTCGCCTGGGGCGCACTACGACAACAGCCGGTCAAAATCGAAGAGATCGGCCGGATTTACCGCAAAATGCGATGACGGGTAACCCCAGAAACCAAAACAGCCACGGACGATACTGAAACCGCATTGCTTTCGGAGGCACCTGCGCGATGTCACCAAAACTCCTGGTAGCGCTGCTGTTCGGAGCAACCACGCTGTTTGCGCAGTCGTATGAGCCCAATTGGGCGTCGCTGGACCGCAGGCCCACGCCGGCCTGGTTCACGGACGCCAAGTTCGGCATCTTCATCCACTGGGGCGTTTACTCGGTGCCGTCCTATGCGCCCGTGCTGCCGGGTAAACTGGCGTACGCGGAGTGGTACTGGAATGCAATAACGGCCGGGCAGAAGAGCGGCGCCAACCCCGTCCAGGCGGGTTCCTGGGCTTTTCACCAGCGCGTCTACGGCGCGGACTTCCCCTACCAGAACTTCGCCCCGATGTTCCGGGCCGAACTCTTCGACCCCGATCACTGGGCCGACGTGTTTCAGCGATCGGGCGCCAGGTACGTCGCGCTGACCTCCAAGCACCACGAGGGATTCGCCCTGTGGCCGAGCCGCGAGGCGTCCAGGACCTGGGGCCGTCCCTGGAACAGCGTCGAGATCGGGCCGCGTCGCGACCTGGCAGGCGACCTCGCCGCGGCGGTGCGCGCCAAGGGCCTCAAGATGGGCTTCTACTACTCGCTCTACGAGTGGTACAACCCGCTCTGGCTGTCGGACAAGCCACGGTACATCGCGGCGCACATGATCCCTCAGTTCAAAGACCTCGTCACCCGCTACAGGCCCTCCATCATCTTCAGCGACGGCGAGTGGGATCTCCCGTCGTCGGAGTGGAAGAGCCCGGAGCTGCTGGCCTGGCTGTTCAACGAGTCATCCGTAAAAGACGAAGTCGTCATCAACGACCGCTGGGGCAAGGATTCGCGGCACCGGCACGGCGGGTACTGGACGACCGAATACACGCCCGGGATGAGCGGCATGGACCATCCCTGGGAGGAGAGCCGGGGCATGGGCTTCTCCTACGGCTTCAACCGGGCCGAACGCATCGAGCATTATCGCTCGGGCCGCGATCTGGTGATCATGCTCGCGGACCTCGTCAGCCGCGGCGGTAACCTGCTGCTGGACATCGGGCCCGCGGCCGACGGCACGATCCCCGGGGTGATGGAAGACCGGCTGCTCCAGATCGGCGCGTGGCTGAAGGTCAATGGCGAGGCCATCTACGGTACGAAACCATGGAAGGCGACCCGGCAGTGGAGCGCCGGGGAGGTTCCGAAGGTCGACTACAACAAGGAGTACATGTCGGCCTACGACGTCACCAGGCTGACGGAAAAGCCGGCGCAAGGCAAGGCGGCGATCGAGGCCTTTTTCACCGCGAAGGGAAGCGACCTGTTTGTGATCCTGCCGCGCTGGCCGGGCCGGCGCTTCGTGGTCAGGGACGTGGGGGCCGGTCCTGTGAAGGCCGTAAGCCTACTCGGGTCGACGGCGCCGGTGCGCTTCAACGCGCAGGGCGGATCGGTCTCGATCGAGCTGCCGGAGTTGCCGGAAGAATTGATGAGTCAGCCCGCCTGGGCTCTGAAGGTGAGCCGAATGCCG
The DNA here is from genome assembly GCA_963773605.1 of uncultured Acidobacteriota bacterium. GTDB lineage: Bacteria > Acidobacteriota > UBA6911 > UBA6911 > UBA6911 > CAVZBT01. The sequence goes on along the minus strand of CAVZBT010000002.1, from coordinate 512,387 downwards.
GGGAAATAACGCACTTTCCGGGCACAAAGCCCTGTGCAGCGCTTCTTCCGGGATTATGCAGAGGTCGGCGTCCAGGCGCCGACCCGAAAGCGGCCTCGAGCCGCCGCACTTCCACGGCCGGGTGCCGCTATTCGCAGCGCGACGACGGGGTCGACGCGGCTGGCGCGCCGGGCCGGGAGCCACGCTGCGGCAAGGGCGACGGCCGCGAGCAGGAGCGGGATGCCGACAAATACCGTGCGGTCCCATGCTCCGACGCCGTACAGGAAGCCTGAAATCAACCGAGCCAGCCGCCCCCGCCCACTTTGCTCGCAGGTCAGATGGGTGCGGCCCGGGCGAGCTCGGCCAGGTGGTCCAGGATCGCCTCCCCGTCTGCCGGGCAGGTGCGCGGATTCATCACGGTCATCCGCAAAACCTGGCGGCTGTCGAGCCGCGTGGTCGTGATCCAGCCGCGGCCGGAGTCGTTGAGCCGGCGGCGCAGCGCCGCGTTGAGGATGTCGAGTTCGGCGTCGTCGCGGCTCCGATCTCCGACATACCGGAAGCAGAGGATGTCGCACTCGGGTTCCGGGCCCGCCTCAAAGTCGCGCCGGTGCCGGACCGTCTCATGGATCGCCGCGGCCGTTGCGCACAGGTGATCGTACAGCGTGCCGAACGCGGCGGTGCCGTAGCGTTCCAGCGCGACCCAGAGTTTCACCACGTCCGCGCGCCGCGAACACTGGAAGCTGCGGACCCCCTGGTCCCAGATGCGCTCCCCGGCCCCGCCGTGGAATAGGTACGGGGCCCGCTGGGCGAAGGCCGCTTCGAGCAGGCGCTCCTCGCGTCAAGCCGCCGCATGACAGAATAAAGGAGATCGGGAAATTTTCCCCGAAAGCGCTTCGGGATCCGAGTCCGCGGATGGCCTGGCGCCCATGCCAGCGGCTCTCCTTCATTGTGGCCAGCATTTTGCTCGCGAAAGTAAGCCGTCTCCCGAGAAGGAGAGGGCCGAAACTCAGACAGGAGACGACCGCGTGAAACTCTCCAGAATTTACTGCTTAGCAACTTCCGCCACCCTGCTGACGATGATGAGTTGTGCTCGCGAACACGGAACGACCGGGACAAACCCCAAGTCGACGGGGGCCAGGGCCGCGCGCATCGACACGGTGCAGGACTCCGACAACACGCCGCGCCGCCTGGAGTCGTTCTCGTGGAACCCGATCAAGCACCGGCTGACATGGGATATCTCCAGGGGAGAACACAAGGCCAGCGAGCAGGAGTACCGCCCGGTATCCACCGATCATTACGAGATTTACATGGACGACGCAACCATGACGTTCAACGGCGAAACGCGCCGCTTCAGCGAAGGCGAAGCGATGAAGGTGCGGGTCCTCATGGACGTGCTCTCGAGGTATGCGGCCGATTCCACTGTCTGGTGGGAAGAAGGGCAAGGGGAACCCGTGGGCGGCGAAGGCCGCGCTCCGGTCACTCCGCGCACCAAGCAGAAGCCTCGGACGGTCGCCTCACCGGATCAGGTGGTCAGCCTCCCGGGAGCGCTCTTTCAACTCGCCGAACTCGCCCGCCGCTAAATCCTCTCTGCAGTGCGGCGGCTCGACGCCGCTTTGAGGTCGGCGCCTGGGCGCCAACCTCTGGCCAGCGGTGGCATTTTTCACAGCTTCCAATGATGTATTATTGACCCAGGCTCATGTACGATTTCGTGCTCACAGCGGTGCGCCTGTTATCGATGCTGCTGGTTAGCTGCGCGCTGGGCCCCTTCGTCTTCGCGCAGGGGCAGGAGGCGGCGCCCGCCTCCTGGGTGCTGCGGCCGGCGCGGGTCTTCGATGCGACCGACGGGAAGACGCGCGACGGGTGGGTTGTGGTCGTGACGGGGAACCACATCACCACCGTCGGACCGGCCGGACAGGCGCCTGTTCCCGCCGGCGCCAGGAGGATCGAGCTTCCCGGCATGACCCTCCTGCCGGGCTTGATAGACGCCCACTCGCACATTTTCCTGCACCCGTACAACGAAACGCTGTGGAACGACCAGGTTCTGAAGGAGGCGCCCGCGTATCGTACCGTCAAGGCCGTGCGGCACGTGCGGGACACGCTCATGGCCGGGTTTACGACGCTGCGCGACCTGGGCACCGAAGGGGCGGGCTATGCCGATATTTCGCTCCGGCAAGCCATCGAAGAAGGGCTGATCCCGGGACCACGGCTGTCGGTGGCGACCCTGGCGATTGTCGCCACGGCGAGCTACGGGCCGGGGCCGCGCGGGTTCGCTCCCGACCTCGCGCTGCCGCAGGGCGCCCAGCCGGCGAGCGGCCCGGTGGAGATTCTCAAAGCGGTCCGCGAACAGGCGGGCCACGGCGCCGACTGGATAAAGGTCTACGCGGATTACCGCCGCGGTCCGGGCGGAAGCGCCGCCCCGACCTTCAGCCTGGACGAGCTCCGTGTTCTGGTCGATGAGGCGCACTCGTCGGGAAGGCCCGTGGCTGCTCACGCGACCACCGCCGAGGGGATGCGCCGCGCCGCCCTCACGGGGGTCGAGACGATCGAGCACGGTTATGGAGGCACCGATGAGGTGTTCCAGTTGATGGCCAGGCAGGGGATCGGCTTTCTTCCGACCCTGGCTGCCGACGAGGCCTACGCGGAGTACTTCGACGGCTACCGGCAGGGGCAGCCGCCGACGCCGGCGATGGAGGAGGCCATCGGCGCCTTCCGGCGCGCGCTGAAAGCGGGCGTGACAATCGGGCTGGGAAGCGACGTCGGCGTGTTTGCCCACGGCACCAACTACCGGGAGCTCGAGCTGATGGTGCGGTACGGGATGACCCCGGTGCAGGGATTGATGGCGGCCACTTCGGTAAACGCGAAAATCCTGCGGATGCAGGACCGTATCGGCCAGATACGCCCGGGACTGCTCGCCGACATCATCGCCGTCGCCGGCGACCCGGCACAGCGGATCGAGGCGGCACGCGACGTCCGCTTTGTCATGAAGAACGGCGCCATCTTCCGCCGCCCGTGAGCCTTTCGCGTCTTTGAGAGCAGTCACGAAACCCGCGCCATTCCGATTTTTTCCTTTTGATTATGTTTTCTTTTGTGTTAAAGAGGTCGCCATTGATGGAGGTCTATATATGCTCAATCGGTACAGAATTGCCCTGTTTGTCATTCTGACGCTGATTGCCGTGGCGGTCTGGGCGCAAGCCCCGCGGGGAACTCCCGCGAACCCCGAAGACATCACGACGTGGCACGGCAAGACGGTCATAATGTTCGCCCCTCACGAGGATGACGACCTGGCTTCTGCGGGTACGATGGCGATACTGCGGAAGAACGGGAACACCGTTTACATCGTCATGTACACCAGCGGCAACAAAGGTTCGCGCGACCTGGACATGACCGCCGAGCGGCTCGCCCAGATCCGCAGGCAGGAGGACCTGGCCGCTAACAAGGCCATCGGGATTCCGCCGGAGAACATCTTCTACCTGGGTTATGACGACGGGATGCTCGAGTACGTCCCCCAGAAGGAAATCGTGGAAAAGGTCTGCTGGTTCATCCGCAAATACCGGCCCGACGCCCTGTTCAGCATGGACCCGGGCGACAAGTGGGTGAAGTGGTACAAGACTGATCACCGCGCCTCTGCGCTGCTGACGGCCGACGGCGCCCGCGCCGCGGCCTACCACCTGTATTTCCCGCACCACCGGATCAACGAAGGGCTCCAGCCCTTCACGGTCCGCGACTGGTTCTTCTGGAGCTCCCACGAGCCGAACTACAAGGTCGACATCTCCAGCGTGGCCGAACAGAAGTATGAAGCCGCCACCAAACACACCAGCCAGTTCGGGAAGGGGAACCTGAAGTACACCGGCCCCGAGATGGACCCGGAAACCCGGGAACAGATGCGTAACCGGGTGCGTAAGGACCCCGATGGCAAGGTGTACGAGCGCTTCCGCAGACTGCAGGAATCTCTGTCGTTCTGATTGGGCTGCGGGGCAGTGTCGTAAGGGGCCCGGCGCGCCGGGCCCCGCCCTTTTTCATGACGAGGTGGCACCCAGATGAGCAAGCCCAAGGTGGATGAAACCAGGAAAAGCCCCGCACCCGGGAGCCCGGCAGCCACTACCGTCAAGCGGCTCTGGCTCATCTTTGCGGTGGTCACGACCGTGTTCTGGGGCGTCTGGGGCGCGTTCATCGAGATCCCGGAGAAGGCGGGATTCCCGGCGACGCTGGGTTACACCGTGTGGGCCCTCGTCATGATCCCCCCGGCGCTTGTCGGCCTGGCAGTCATCGGTTTCAAGCTGGAGTACGACTTGCGGTCGGTGGCGCTCGGGTCCGCCGTCGGGCTGCTCGGCGCCGGCGGTCAGTTGATCCTCTTCGAGGCGCTGCGCACCGGCCCGGCCTACCTCGTGTTTCCCATCATCTCGATGTACCCCGTCATCACCGTCCTGATGTCGACGACGCTGCTCCACGAACGCGCGTCGCGCCGCTCCTGGATCGGCATCGGGCTGGCGTTGCCGGCGGTCGTGATGCTCTCCTACGTCCCCCCGGGAAACACCGCCGTGCACGGCTACGGCTGGCTCGTGCTCGCCGCGCTGGTCTCGCTCTCCTGGGGGCTGCAGGCTTACGTCATGAAGTTCGCCACCAACACGATCAAGGCGGAGAGCGTCTTCTTCTATATGATGGCCACGGCCGTCCTGCTCATTCCCGTCGCCATCGCGATGACCGACTTCTCTCGGCCGATCGAGTGGGGCTTCCGCGGCCCGTACCTGGCGGCCCTGATCCAGGCCCTGAACTCCATCGGCGCCCTGACGCTTGTCTACGCCCTGCGCTACGGCAAGGCCATCATCGTAGTGCCGATGACGGCGCTCGCCCCTGTTCTGACCGTCGTCCTGTCGCTCATCCTCTACCAGGTCGTTCCCACCCCCGTGGTCGCCGCCGGGATCGTCTTCGCCTCCTTGGCCATGGTCCTCATGGCCGAGAATGATCTCCGCGCTTTATTGCTGGGAGTGCGGTGCCTCGGCACGCCTCGGCACCGCCGCTCCGCGACGCTTGCCCACCGGATCGGCAGGTCGGTGGCGAAAGGGCGGCGTCGAGGCGCCGCACTCCACAAGAAAACGAAATAGGGAAGGGCTGCGTTACGGCGCACTCTAGCCTTGTTATTGTTTATTTTTGTTTGCTGTTGCTTTGCCTTGTGCTACAATGAGCGGCTTAGGTTGGCCGCCGATTCGGGGCGTGGCCGTGTGCGCGGGACGTTGGCGGAAAGGCTGCGCCCCCGGGTCGGGTCTGGCCCACGCTTGGATCACGGGATCTTTCGAGTTTTTTATCGGGACGCGACCGTGGATGCGGGAATCGTCGGGGTGCTCTAAAGCGGAGCGCCGCATTGCGCATCGCGTTCCGGCCCTTCGAGGGGCAGGCCCAGCCTGCCCTTTTTTCCATTTGGGCCTTTCAATTCCGCTTCCGGTTCGACGACCAGGAGCACGCGCCCGGGTTCCGGGTCGCGCAGCGATCTGGAGCGTGCCCGACGGCCAGCGGATGATGGCTTGGCGCACGCGGGGCGCATTCCCCAGGCCGAAGTGCACGGTAGGTTCGCTCGAGCCGGCGTAGCCGACGGAGGTGGTGACGCGGTTCCACTGGCGGCCGGAGGCGGTCTCGATTTCGACCGATGCGCCGATGCCGTCGCGGTTGCTGCGGGTGCCGCGCAGGCGGAACCGGATCCAGTTGCCGGTGCCGGGTCGGAAGCGTTACTCAGGACGACGGGGGCTTCGTTGAGCCGGGTCACGACGGCGTCGACGCGGCCGTCCCCGTCGAAGTCCGCGAAAGCGGCGCCGCGGTGCAGGGCCGCGCCGGCGATCTGGACCGCGCGGAAGGCGCCGTCGTCCTGGTTCAGGAAAACGACGTTGGGCTGGCGGGCGGAGCGGCTCGAGATCATGTCGATGTTGTCGACGGCGTGGCCGTTGGCGGCGAAGAAGTCCTTGCGGCCGTCGTTGTTGAAGTCGTAGGAGCCGTTGCCCCAGCCGCTCCAGGGCATGCTGGCGGCGGCGATACGGACGGGGCCCGAGACGTCGACGAAGGTGCCGTCCCCCTGGTTGCGGAACAGCGGGAACATCTCGTTGGTCAGGGCCGTGACGAACAGGTCTTCCCACCCGTCGTTGTCGAAGTCCCGGAAATCGCCCCCCATCGACGATATGGCGACCCCGTAATTGTTGTAGGCGACCCCAGCCTGCAGGGCCGTGTCGCGGAACGTGCCGTTCCCCTCGTTGTGAAACAGGAAGTTGGCGACCGTGTCGTTGGCGACGAAGACGTCGAGTCGGCCGTCGTGGTCGTAGTCGCCGAAGGCGAGTCCCATCCCTTTCCCCCGGTGTGCGGCGATGCCCGATGCCGCGGAGACGTCGCGGAACGTGCGGTTCCCGAGGTTGCGGTAAAGCGCGTTGGGCAGGGTCCCGTAGTACCTGGGGTGGCAGTAGGACCGGTGCCCCTCCTGGCTCACCCCGCAGTAGATTTCGCGGCCCGGGTCCCACTGGACGTAGTTGACGACGAACAGGTCGAGCCGGCCATCGCCGTCGTAGTCGAACCACCCGGCGGCGACGGACCAGGTGCCATTGCCGGCGACGCCGGCCTCGCGCGTGACGTCGGCGAAGGTGCCGTCGCCGCGGTTGCGGTACAGGGCATTGCCGCGGACTCCGGTGACGTAAAGGTCGGTCCAGCCGTCGTTGTCGAAGTCGGCCGCCGCGACCCCCATGCAGTACCCTCGGCCGGACAGGCCCGCCCGCTCCGGTCACGTCGCTGAAGCGTCCGCCCCCGTCGTTGTGGAACAGCCGGTTCCAGTACTCCGGGCCGGTCTTTTCGAGCGCGGGGATGCTCGGCGCCGTTGCTGACGAAGATGTCCGGTCTGCCGTCGTTGTCGTAGTCCAGGACCGCGACGCCCGCCACCATGGTTTCGATCAGGTGCTTCTTGCCGGCGGCGCCGTTGCGGACCACCATGGCGAGCGGGATGGACTCGAATTGGACGGGCGCAGTGTCTACGGGCGAGGGGCCGGGGCGGCCCCGAGATGCGCGCCCGCAACGGAGCGGCGGATCTTCTCCAGCTCCTCGGGAGCACCGGCGTCTTTGAGGACCTCGATGGCCTCGCGCCCCCGCCCGTTGCGGTGCAGGAACAGGCCATAGTCGACCCGCGCGCGCCGTTCGCCGGCGGCGATCGCCTCGCGGTAGTGACGCTCGGCGGCCGCCGTCTGCCCGAGCGCCTCGAGCGCCTGGGCGAGCCCGAGCAGCGCGCGGCCCCGGCCGTGCCCGCTCTGGAGTGCGAGGTCAAAGGCTTTCCGGGCGTCCTCGTAACGGCTGAGGCTGTACAGGGTCCTGCCGAGGTAGTAACAGGCGTTCTCTTCGGCCGGATCGAGTGCGCAGGCGCGTTGAAAGGGGGCGAGTGCCTGCCGGTAGTCCTCCCGGGCCGCGAAGGTCATGCCGAGCAGCTTGTAGGGGAGGGCGCGGCCGGGCTGTTCGGCGGCGGCCTGCCGGAAGAGTTGCTCCGCCTTTGAAAAGTCCTTCCGGTTGAAGGCTTCGAGACCCAGTTTGAGAGCGTCCCCGGGCTGTTGGGCGGCGACTGCGCCCCAGCAGACGCAGGCCAGCAACGCGAGCGGCCGGACAGGGATGCGGATCATACGCCACGAAGCGTAACACATCTGGAATGCAAGTGGGTGGGGTCGGCCCGGCGCCCCGATGTGCTGCAGCAGAGGTTATGGCAGGGGAATCCACAGGGTGAGCTGAATCCCGGGCCGCGGCGGGCCGACGCGGCCCACTCGCTCGATTGGGACTTGACAAGCCGTGTCCGCGCAACTTTAATAATTGCAGTTCTGATACGCAAAATGCGTTCTGAAAGTTGAGAACCAGAAGCCGGCGGTCTCGGTCCGACGCGGCTTCACCGACAAAGACATCCGAATTGGGTCCGCGTGCACGGTCGAGGGCACGCGCCGTATTCCGAAACCGCACGGTTGGGGAGCGCACCCCTGGCAGCGCTCCTGTGACGCTTCGGAGGCGCGTGTTTCGGTGCACGGTCTTGGCGCGCACCGCGGCCCATCCCACCATCCCTGCCTGCGGGCCAGGGAACGCGCACCTCACGGGGAGTTACGTTGATCGTTGACGCGTTTTACAACGAAGAAAGGTTGATATGACAAAACTCGCCCGAAAAACGATCTGGGCCGGCCTGGTGCTGGCGCTGTGCTTTGCCCTGCCGCTTATGGGTCAAAGCGGTCGCGGAACCATCACCGGGGTGGTCAAAGACAGCACCGGCGCGGTGGTGCCGGGGGCCGAAATCGTGGTCACCAATAACGAATCCGGTCTGGAGATGAAGTCGGAGTCCGGCGAAGGGGGTGGGTATCGGATTCCCTACGTTCCGCCCGGAACCTACACGGTGAGCGTCTCGCTGACCGGGTTTAAGAAAGCCGTGCTCGAAAAGGTCGAGGTCCATGTCGCCCAGACGGTTACCGTCGATGCGACCCTGGAAGTCGGCCAGCTCTCGGATACCGTGACGGTCTCGGCCGCCACACCGCTGCTGGAGACCTCCACGCCCGAGATCGGCACGGTTTCGACCGAGAAGGAAGTCCACACCTGGCCCATCCTCGTCGGCGACGGCACCCGTGGGCTGCAGACCTTCATCTTTACCAGCATGCCGGGGACCGAGGGCGGGGAATGGCAGGGCTCCATCAACGGCAGCCAGTCGTTTTCCCACGAGATCCTGATCGACGGCGTGTCGATCGGCCGGTTCGACCTCAACGGCGGCAGCAGCTCCGAATTCACGGCCACGATGGATGCGGTCAGCGAGTTCAAGCTGCAGACCGGGGCCATCTCGTCGCAGTACGGCAATACGCAGACCGGCCTGGCCAACTTCGGCCTGAAGTCGGGCACCAACCAGTACCACGGCACCGCGTTCTGGTTCCACCAGAACTCGGCCCTGAACGCCAACAGCTGGGCCGCGAACAACAGCGCCAGGCTCGACCCGGAGACCGGGAAGGCGTTCAAGGCATAAGACCAAGCTCAACAACGGCGGCGCCACATTCGGCGGCCCGATCGTCAAGGACAAGACGCTGTTCTTCGTCTCCTACGAGATGAACAACGCCGCGAACTACGTTCCCAGTTCGTCGACCCAGGCGTCCCCGACGGCGGAAATGAAGCGGGGCGATTTCTCGCGGTTGTTTAACCCCGCATTCACCAAAGACCCGAGATCCGGCACGGTCGTCGGGACGGACGCCCTGGGCCGCCCCGTGGTGTTCGGTCAGATCTACAACCCGTTGACCACGCAGCAGCTCACCGATGGGACCTGGGTGCGCGACCCGTTTCCGGGCAACATCGTTCCCGAGAGCATGTTCAGCGCCGTGACGAAGCGGATCCTCAACCCGGCGTTCGCGCTGCCCGACCCGACGTTTCCCCGGGCCGCCGAACTCGGGGGGGAGACGCTCCGGAACAACACGGTGCGCATCAACGGGTGCTGCCCCGAGCTGATTATCAAGAACTACAGCATCAAGGTGGACCAGGTCATCACCTCCGAGCACAAGCTGTCCGCCTCGTTCATCGAAAACGACCGCTACCGCTATCGCTATGGCTACGGCGGGACCGGTTACTTCCTGCCCGGCAAGATCCCGAACACCCCGGCCGCCGGGGACAAAAAGCAGGAAACCCCGGGCTTCATGGTCCGGTTTGCCGAGGACTGGTCGATCAGCCCGACCAAGCTGAATCATTTTGGTTTCGGCTACAACCGGTTCCGGAACCGGAACGTGTCCAACAGCTTTTTGGACGGCAGGGACTGGGCCAACGAACTCGGGCTCCAGAACGTCGGCGGCGCGAGTTTCCCGGTGATCAACTTCGGCGGCCCCAACGCGCTGCTGAACGGCAATTTCCTGACTTGGGGCCACGGCGGCACCGGCAACGAGCCGAACGGCAGCACGATCGTCCAGAACGACTTCACCTGGATCAAGAACAAGCACAGCCTCCGTTTCGGGGTCGAGCACCGGCGCTACTACATCAACTCCGCGTTCCGGGACACGCCGGGATCCTACAACTTCAACTCCGATCAGACCGCCCTGCCCAACTTCGCCCAGCAGACCGGTTTTGCGTTTTCCAGCTTCATACTCGGAGCTGCGCGCAACACGGGTGTGGGGATCAACGGCATGACCCAGGCGGTCCGGACGCGCACCACCGCGTTTTACCTCCAGGACGACTGGAAGGTGAGCGACAAGCTGACGCTGAACCTGGGGATCCGCTGGGACATCCCGACCGGCTACACCAACCCGAACGCGATGATGTCCGGGCTGGACCCGAACGCGCCCAACCCCGGGGCGGACGGCTATCCCGGCGCGCTGGTCTTCCTCGGCGACTGCGCGCAGTGCAACGGCAAGACGCGCTGGGCCGACAACTACTACGGCGAGTGGGCGCCCCGCATCGGTGCCGCTTATGCGGTCAACAGCAAGGTCGTCGTGCGCGGCGGGTACGGCATCAACTACGCGCCCCCGATCCTCGACGGCTGGGCTTTCGGCTGGTGGACCGGCTTCAGCGGTTCAAACAACATAGTGTCGAAGACCGGCAGACCGGGTGGCGGCAACGATCCCGCGTATTTCTGGGATAATCCGTACCCGCCCTACACGGCCCAGCTGCCGAATTACGACCCCACCCAGCTCAACGACGACAGCATCCCGTACTATCCTCCGGGAACGAACAAGTACCCCATGACGCAGAACTGGAATTTCGGCGTGCAACTCGAGCTCCCCTGGACTACCCGGCTGGAGATGAATTATGTCGGGACTCACGGCGAGCCGCCTCAACGACGGGTACAAGTTCAACCTCAACTCGGTCGACCCGAAATACCTGTCGCTCGGCGACACGCTGCTCGAGGATATCGATCTCCACCCGGAGATCGCCAAACCGTATCCCAGCTTCGCCGGGACGGTCGGGCAGGCCCTCAAGCCCTGGCCGCAGTACCGCGGCGTCACGTCCCACCGCCTCAATGAGGGGTGGTCGAACTACCACTCGCTGCAGGTCACCGCGACCAAGAGGGTCACCAACGGGTTGAGCTTCCTGGTCGCCTACACCTTTTCGAAGAACCTCGCCACGACGGACGACGTTTTGGGCTACTACGGCGGCTACGGCCAGACGATCTACAATCGCCGGGCCGACTACGCCGTCAGCAGCCTGAACGTGCCGCAGGACCTGCGCATCACCTGGATCTACGACCTGCCGTTCGGCAGGGACCGGCGCTGGCTGAGATCGGGTGTGGTCAGCTCGGTCATCGGGGGCTGGACCATCAGCGCGATCCAGAACTACCGTTCCGGCAACCCGCTGTCCATCTACAACGGCGCCAGCCCGGATACAGGCGCCCTCGGCAACAACGGGTTCTATGTCGACACCGCTGCTGCCGCGAGACCAGCAGGTCATCGGGGACAAACCGAGCGACCCGAACCGCGGCGACGGGAACGCCGTACCTGAACCTGGCGGCGTGGGGGCCGGTGCCGGTGACCGACAACAATGTGGCGACGCGGCTCGGCACCGGAACCCGCACCCAGCCGAACCTGCGCGGCTTCGCGCGCGGCGGCGAGCAGTTCTCGCTCATCAAGCGCAGCGCCCTGCCGTTTATCCGGGAAGGGGCCACGTTCGAGCTCCGCGCCGACATCACCAACCTGTTCAACCGGACCTGGATCAGTGATCCGGAGACGGACATCGGCGACCCGGAGCGTTTCGGACGCGTGTTCAACAAGTACGGCGGCGGCCGCACCATCCAGCTCGGGGCGCGCATCACCTTCTAGCACCCCGGCCACATTCAGGGCTCACCAGGGCCGGATCCCTTCGTTTTGGGGTCCGGCCCTTTTGTGTGGTATGCAGAAGTGGGCGGGGTCGGCCCGCCTCCGCCCCGATGAGCTACAGCCACTGGCAATCGTGAAATCCATCGGATGAGCAAGATCCCCCGGCCGCGGCGAGCCGACGCGGCCCACCTGGTTGCGTGCCGAGCATGTGCGACAACGGTGAAATCGCGTGTCGATTTCCTTAGAAATTTGAAATTGGAAATTGCTTGACAGACAGGCGGTATCTCCCTATTAATGGGTCAGTTTCGGAATCCATTCTGAAGACTGGAATGATGTGACCCAAGACCACTACATAGAGTTGGTGGGGAAAGTCGTTCGCGTTGCAGACACGCTGCAGAACGAACCGACTGGTTTGAGTCTCAAGGAGCTGTCCCGTCGCACGGGATATGCGAAGAGTTCGCTCCACAGAATTCTGCACAGCCTGAGGCGGCATGGCTATATCGAGCAGGACAGCACGGGCGGCACCTACCGCCTGGGCCTGCAGTTCCTGATTGTGGCCAGCGGCCTCACTTCTAGGATCGGACTGGTCAAAATGGCACGCCCATGCCTGCACGAACTGGTCGACCGGTTCAGGGAGACCGCTTTTCTCGCGGTCATGCGAGGGGACAGGGCTGTATTTGTCGATTCCGAGGAGGCCCCGGGGGAGCTGCGGCTCACGAGTTCTCTTGGGGAGGAAGTGCGCTTTCACGCGACCGCCGCGGGGAAAGCGATGGCGGCGTTTTTCGGCGAGAACGAACGCGCCGCGATTCTGTGCAGCAATCATCACGATGCGCCGACGGCCCACACCAAAACCAGGCCCTCTGACATTGCCCGGGATTGGGAACGGGTGCGCCGCCGCGGGTACGCGATCAACAACGAGGAGACGATTCTGGGGGCGGTGTACCTGGCAGCGCCCCTGTTCGACTCGAGGGAGCGGGTGTGCGCGAGCATCTCGGTCGGGTTGCCGAAGGTGCGTTACTCGCCGCAGATCTCGAAGCGCATCGCTGCCCATCTTGTGGATTCCTGCCGCCGGCTCTCGCAGGAGTTGCTGGCGACAGGGTACGTGCACCTCACGGGGAGTTACGCCGATCGTTGATTCGATACATCCTCATCGAAGAAAGGTTGATATGACAAGACTCGCCCGAGTAACGTTCTTCGTCAGCGCGGTGCTGACGCTTTGCTTCTTGCCTCTGTCCTTGATGGGGCAGAGCGGCCGCGGAAACATCACGGGGGTGGTCAAGGACTCCACCGGCGCGCTGGTTCCGGGAGCCGAGATAGTGCTCACCAACATTGAGACCGGCGTCGAAACGAACACGCAGAGCACGGAAGCCGGTGTTTACCGAATCCCCTATGTTCCGGCGGGCAAGTACACGATTGCCGCCTCGCTGACCGGATTCAAGACAGGCTGTCCAGCGAGAACGTCGAGATCCACGTCACGCGGTACGGTCACCGTCGACTTCGTGCATGGAAGTCGGCCAGATCGCGGAGACGGTCCTGGTTTCCGGCGAAGCGCCGATGCTCGAGAGGGCGTCGGCTGAAATCGGCACCGTGACCACTCAAAAGGAGATGGCAAACTGGCCCATTCAGATTGGCGATGGCACCCGCGGGATCCAGACCTTCATCTTCACCAGCATGCCCGGCACCGAGGGCGGTGAATGGCAAGGTTCGATCAACGGCGGCCAGCAGTTTTCCCACGAGATTCTGATCGACGGAATTTCGCTCGGCCGGTTTGACCTGAATGGCGGCAGCACGAGCGAATTTACCGTGACAATGGACGCCGTCAGCGAGTCCAAACTGCAGACAGGGGCCCTCGGCGCGCAGTATGGCAACACCCAGACCAGCCTGGCTAACTTCGGCATGAGGTCGGGCACGAACGAGTACCACGGCAGTGCCTTCTGGTTCCACCAGAATTCGGCCCTCAATGCCAACAGTTGGGCAGCCAACAACAACGGCAGGCTTGATCCCGAAACCGGCAAGGCCTACAAGGCCAAGACCAAGCTCAACAATTATGGCGCGACGTTCGGCGGGCCGATCCGCAAGGACAGGAGCGTTCTTTTTCTTCTCGTTCGAGGAAAACCGCCAGGCGAACTACAACCCCAGCACCACCTACAACAACTCCCCGACCGCGCAAATGAAGAAGGGCGATTTTTCGCAACTCCTGAATCCCGCCTTCACCGAGAACGCAAACTCGGGGAAGGTCATCGGACAGGATGCCCTGGGGCGTGATGTGATTTTCGGACAGATCTACGATCCGCTCACCACCCGTCAAGCTCCCGAACGGCGCATATGTGCGGGACCCATTCCTCGGCAACATCATTCCGTCGAGCCGGTTCAGCGCCGTGACCAAGAGGATCCTGGATCCCGCTTACGCGCTGCCGGATCCCACCTTCCCGCTGACGAGTCAGCTTGGCGAGACACTGCGAAGAAACACCATTCGCATCAGCGGTTGCTGCCCGGAGCTGTACATCAAGAACTACAGTATCAAAGTGGACCAGGTCTTTCGGCAGAAGCACAAGACTTTCAGCGTCGCTACACCAGAAACGACAGGTATCGCCTTCGCTATGGGGGTGGTAGTTACTATGCCTTGCCGGGCAATATACCCAACACGCCCGCTACGGGAGACAAGAAACAGAGCACGCCCGGGACTCTGGTCCGTGTGGCCGAAGACTGGACGATCAGTCCGACCATGCTGAACCACTTCGGGTTTGGCTACAACCGCTTCGTTAATGCGAACGTATCCAACACTCCTTGTACTCCGGCAAGGACTGGGCGAAGGAACTGGGTCTGCCAATGTCGGAGGAGCGACATTGCCGTCGTGAGCTTTGACGGCCCCAACAGTTTGGCAGAGCGGCAGATACCTGCGCTGGGGATACAGTTACAACGGCATCTCACCTAACGGCAGCAGTATCGTGCAGAACGATTTCACCTGGATCAAGGGAAAGCACAGCCTGAGAATGGGTGTGGAGCACAGACGCTACTACAATAACGTCACGCAAACGGATACTCTGCCGGCACCTACAACTTCGATAGCAACCAGACCGCTCTTTCCAATTTTGACCGGCAAACCGGCTTCGCCTTCGCCAGTTTTTTCCTGGGAGCCGTTCGCAATCGAGCGATGGCATCATACGGCATAACCCAGGCGAACTCGGATCCGGACGACCGCGTTGTACGTCCAGGATGACTGGAAGGTCAGCGAGAAGCTGACGCTTAACCTGGGGGTACGGTGGGATATTCCGACCGGATATACCAACCCCAACAATTTCATGTCGGGACTGGATCCCAACGTTCCCAACCCGGGCGCCGACGGCTATCCCGGTGCGCTGGTCTTTCTCGGTACTTGCCCCCAATGCAACGGTAAGACCCGTTGGACGGATATCTACTATGGCGAGTGGGCACCAAGGATTGGTGTCGCCTACGCGGTGAACAACAAACTGATTCTCCGCGGGGGATATGGAATCAACTATGCCCCGCCACTGCTGACGGTTTCGGAGCGCAATTTTTCGATGGGTTCGACGGCAGCAACTTTATCTCATCCAAAACGGGGCGCAAGGGGAACGGCAACGATCCGGCGTATTTCTGGGATACTCCGTATCCCTTGTATACGGCCACCTTGCCGAACTACGACCCCGCCCAGCTGAACGATGGAAGTATCGGGTACTATCCTAACGACCTTAACAGGTACCCCAAGGTCCAGAACTGGAACTTCGGCATTCAGTTTGAGCTTCCCTGGCAAACACGGTTGGAGGCGAACTACGTCGGATCCAAAGGAACCCGTTTGCCAGACGCATACAAGCACAACATCCAGCAGTTGGATCCATCGTATCTGTCACTCGGCGATACTCTGCTCGAAGACATCGCTGATCATCCGGAAATCAAGATGCCCTATCCCAGCTTTTCCGGAACGGTCGGCCAGGCCTTGCTGCCATTCCCGCAATACCGCGGGATTTCCACGCCTCGCCCGAACTCGGGCTGGTCCAACTACCATTCGCTGCAGATAACGGCGACGAAGCGCATGTCCACCGGCTTGAGTTTCCTGGTTGCCTACACCTTCTCCAAGAATCTCTGGCGACCAACGATGATGCTCTCGGGTATTACGGCTACGGACAGACGATCTACAACCGTAGGCTCGACTACTCCGTCACCGCCCTGAACGTACCCCAGGACCTGAAAGTCACCTGGATCTATGACCTGCCATTCGGTCCCCAGGGACGCTGGTTGAAATCCGGCGCCCTCAGCTACATGCTGGGCGGATGGACCATCAGCGGAATCAACAATTGGCGCTCCGGCGCGCCTCTCCAAATCACCAACGGCAGCGGCCCGGATACGGGCGCGCTATCCAACCCGGGCTTCTATGTCGATACCCTGTTGGCGCGAGACCAACAAGATCATCGGTCCGAAGCCCAGCGATCCGGATCGTGGTGTGGGGACCCCGTATCTGAACCCGGCCGCCTGGGGACCGGTTCCGGTTACTGACAACAATGTGGCCACGCGACTGCCAACGGCGTGCGCTGGCAGCCGAACCTGCGTGGGTTCGCGCAGAAGTGGCGAGCAGATCTCGCTCATAAAGCGCACGCGGCTCCCGTTCCGGTGAAAGATCGCACTTCGAGTTCGCGCGGACATCACCAACCCGTTTAACCGGACCTGGATCTCCGATCCGGAAACCGATATCGCGATCCGACGCGCTTCGGCGCGTATTTAACAAGTATGGCGGCGGGCGCACGATCCAGCTCGGCGTGCGCATCACGTTCTAGGCATTAGGTATCCACAAACGCACCGGGGCAGATCCTTTCGGGGATCTGCCCCTTTTAATCCCTCCATCAGGTCCCGCAGTCGTTGGAATTCGATCTCGGTTCGCACTCCCGACAGCAATTCCTGCAGAACCATCCCGGGGACGGACATGGGCTGGTCTTCCGCCACCATCCGGCGGAAAGCCAGCGACAATACGGACGTTCGGCAGGGTGCGCAGCTTCTTGTAGTCATACGAGGGTCATGGCCACTCGTTGACCGTATCCCGTTTGGTCCGATGGCCACCTATCTTCAGTGCTTCTTCGGGTAACCGGTCGTCGATTGCCAGGTTGGTCGGCACGCAGGTGCTCCCTTCTACACGTAATTACTGCAAGGATCACTTTTGCTAGTGCGGCGGCTGGGCGCCGCCCCGAAAGCGGCGTCGAGCCGCCGCACTCCATATTGGAGAATTATTTCTGTTTGTCGCTCAGGCCCAGTGCCTCCTGGGCGCGGGCGGTGGCGGCGTTCTGCAGGCGGTTGAAGCTGTCCAGGTACTGCTTCGCTTTTTCCTCGTCTCCCAGATGGCGGTAGGCAAACGACAGCTGGTAGTGCGCCCTCGGGTATTCCGGTTCCGCGCGCAGGCATGTCTCCAGGCTCTCGATCGCCTTCCGATACTCCCCCAGCCGGTTGTAGAGCAACCCATACACCATGTGGGTCTCGAACCACCGCGCATCGATTGCCAGGGACTTGCCCAGCCACTCCCGGCACCGCTCGTCGTTGCCCGCGAGGTACTCCAGGTAGGCCAGCTTAGTCATCGCCTTGAACGACTGCGGGTCGCGCGCGAGTTCCGCTTCGAAGTGGGGCTTGGCCTCGTCAGTCTTCTTCAGCTCGATGAGGATCGCGCCCGTGTAGAAGTCGGCCTCCGCCATCTGCGGGGCTTTCTTCTTCACCAACTGCATCTGCTCGAGCGCACGGTTGAAATCGCCGTACCCGAAATAGCACAGCCCAAGCCTGAAACGCAGCGCACTATCCTCGTCCGGATGGTGTTCCAACCAGGCCTGGTATGCCTTGGCCGCGCCGGGAAGATCGCGCAGCCGGAACAGGGCGTCGGCCGCCGTGAGGAGCTGACGCGAGTCCGGTGGAGGGAAGCCGAGCCGCTGCGCATTCTGCAGCAGCTCGAGCCCTTTGGCCTCGTCTCCGGAGCCCAGCGAGATCAGGGCGCCCATGAACGAGATCTCCCCCTGAAGCTCGCGGGAAACCGTGGCGACCTGTTCCTGAGCGGCGGCGAACGCGTTGTGATGGATGAACGTGTAGATCACGTTGAAGGCAAACCGCGGATCGGCCGACATGCGGCTGCTCAGCCGCCCGGCGAGTTCCGTCGCCTTCGTCGCATTCTTCGTCAGCAAATAGGAATCGAGCAGCCGTAGCTGCAGGTCGTTGTGCACGGGAAAGCGATCCACCACCGATTCCATCAACTTCTGCGCTTCCAGGCTGTCGCGGGACTTCTCGTACAGAAAGAGGCCGAGATAGAGGCGGACCTGGGGGTCTTGCGGGGCGGCGGCGTAGGCCTGCTTGGCCTGGGCAATCGCCTTGTCCAGTTGGCCGGCCCTGTAGGCCTCTATCGCTGCCCGAAGGCTCGCTGCTGACCCCGGTTGCGGCGATGCCGCAACCGGGGTCAGCGCCAGCGAGAGAACGATCAGCGTTTCGAGCAGAAGGTGTCTCATTTCTCTTCCGCGACCTGCAAGACCTGGTCGGCCCTCACGTTTTCCAGCGTCCGGACGGTTCCGCTGGGCCACGTTATCCGCAGCGATTGTATCAGCGTCTCTTTGCCTAGACCCAGGTGGATTCTCTTGTCGCTCGCCGAATAGATGCCGTTTGCGGTGCTGACGCGCTCGTAGAGTCTGAGCCCCGACGGCAGGGCGGCCTCGACGCGGGCGCCGATTGCGTCCCGGTTGCTGCGTGAGCCCTGGAGGGCGAGGATCAGCCAGTGGTTTGCAGGAGGCCCCTGCCATTTGAACAGCACGCATGTGTCGTTCAGGCGCGAGAACGCCGCCTCGAGCGAGCCGTCGTTGTCGAAGTCGCCGACCGCCAGCCCGCGGTAGGCGCCGGATTCCTGGAAGTCGCGGCCGAGCTTGTCCGAGAGGTCTTCGAATTTCCCGTTCCCGAGGTTGCGGTAGAACAGGCAGGGCTCCTTGTAGCGCCTGACGGGGTTGTACATCTCGGGGTTGTCCAGCACGTGAGACCCGGCCATGAGGAGGTCCTTCCAGCCGTCGTTGTCCCAGTCGACGAACCTCGTGCTCCAGCCGCTGTGCTCGGCCGAAATGCGGCCTACATTGGAGGGGAAGGTCACGTCGGAGAACAGCCCCTTGCCGCGGTTCAGGAACAGGGTGAAGCACTCGGTGACGAGATCGGTGTAGAAAATGTCCGGCAGGCCATCGTTGTTGTAGTCGTTGAAGTCGCAACCCATGCCCGAGACCGTGGTGCCGTTTTCGTTGCTCCAGACTCCGGCGTACAGGGCCACTTCCTCGAAAACCCCGCGCTTGTTGTGGTAGAGAAAGTTAGGCCACTTGTCATTGGTGACGAACAGGTCCATCCAGCCGTCGTTGTCGTAGTCTGCCGCCGCAACCCCCATCCCTTTGCCGAGCGCCTTCGCCAGCCCCGCAGATTCGGAGATGTCGGTGAAGGTACCGTCGCGGTTATTCCTGAACAGCGCGTTGGCGAGCGGCTTGAACACGTCCGGGCGGCAGTAGGTGCGGTAGCCGGGCTTGCTGTCGCCGCAGTGGTACTCGCCCTGCCCTTTGAACGTCCAGTCGAAGTAGCGGGTCACGAACAGATCGAGCCAGCCGTCGTTGTCGGCGTCGATCCAGCAGGCGCTGGCTTTGAACGGGGGCCCGGGCATGGCCGTGCCGGATTTCCCGGTGACGTTGCTGAACGTCCCGTCGCCGTTGTTGCGGTAGAGGACGTTGTCGCCGAAGTTGGTGACGTACACATCGACGAAGCCGTCGTTGTCGTAATCGCCGACGGCGATTCCCTGCGGGTACCCCGGGACCCCTTCGCCCGAGAGGCCGCTCGTGGCCGTGACATCGGTGAAGCTCAGGGCACCGGGGCCGTTGTTTTTGTAGAGCCGGTTGAATGATGCGGGCTCGGTCCTCATGTGGGCCCGCGAGGGCGCGCCGTTGAGAAACAGCAGGTCCAGGTAGCCGTCGTTGTCGTAGTCGAGCGCGGCAACCGCACCGCCCATGGTTTCAAACGGGTATTTCGAGGGGGTGGCGAAGTTGTTCTGGCGGAAGTTGAGCCCGGCGCGCCCGGCGATGTTTTCGACCGTGTCCGGCGCCGCTCTCGGCCCGGGGCCCA
Organism: uncultured Acidobacteriota bacterium; assembly: GCA_963773605.1. Classification (GTDB taxonomy): domain Bacteria; phylum Acidobacteriota; class UBA6911; order UBA6911; family UBA6911; genus CAVZBT01. The sequence goes on along the minus strand of CAVZBT010000002.1, from coordinate 492,528 downwards.
TCAGGGAGAGGGCGGCGGCGAGGATCGCAAAGAGGGAGCGTGCCATCCCCGGGATCATAGTGGCCCCCCCGCCCGGTGTCAAATACGTGCCGGTCACCCTTGGCCCGATTCGCCGATCCACTTTCACGGGAACTTTTCGGGGGGCGAGTCTCGTACTGGAGGTCAAATGGGAGGATTGGCTATGGCAAAGTGGACTCGCTGGTTGCTTCCGCTGGTTTCTCTGGCGTTCTGCGCCTGCGAAGGCATTGACTTCGATATGGTTCAACTGCAGGGCTCCGGCAAGATGGCGACGGAGCAGCGGCCCGTGTCCGGTTTCAACGCGGTCATTTTGACCGGCACCGGCGACCTGAGGATCGAAACGGGCAGCCAGGAGTCGCTGAAAATCGAGGCCGACGACAACATCATCTCCAAAATCCGCAGCGACATCGAAGGGGGCAAGCTCAAAATCGGATTCGAGCGCGGCTATTCGGTGCGCCCCAGGGTTCCGATCCGCTACCTGCTGGTGGTCAAAGACCTGAGGGAGGTCGGACTCTCGGGGTCGGGCACGATCAGCACGGCGGCGCTGCATGCCGACGGCATGGACGTGCACCTGTCCGGGTCGGGCGAAATCCGCTTTGACGAGCTGTCCGCCGCCAGGCTGGTCTCGCACATCAGCGGCTCGGGCGACATAACGATCCCGGGAACGGTCGAGAGCCAGGAGATCCATATCTCCGGCTCCGGCGACTACAACGCTGCGGACCTGCAGAGCCGGACCGCATCGGTATCGATCAGCGGTTCCGGGAACTCGAAGCTCTGGGTGACAGACGCGCTGTCGGCGAGCATCGCCGGTTCGGGTGACGTCGAGTACTACGGCGAACCGAAGCTGACGAAAAGCGTGGCAGGCTCGGGCGAACTCATCGGCCGCGGCCGGAGGTAGGATATGGAGTGCGGCGGCTCGGAAGTGGCGCCGAGGCGCCGAGCATTTCGGCCCTGGGTGTGAGGGGAAAGCGGCGCCGAGGCGCCGCACACCATATTATGTCTTCCGGATGGCGCGGTAGATAGCGACCGGGAGGGTGATCAGGACCGCGACCGACAGCAGGTCGCGCAGCCAGCCCCATGGGAGCGCCGGGAGCGGAAGGGCGACATCGAAGCCGATCGGCACCGCGAGGAAAATCCCCGTCAGTGCCTCGCCCGCGACGAGCCCGGCGCAGAGCACGGTCCCGGTCTGGATCGCGGTGGCGAGCCTGGCTTCGTCGCGCGTCCGGGCGGTGATCACCAGGTGGGCAAGCCCGCCCAGCAGGATCGGCAGCGTCGTCGTGAACGGCAGGTAGATCCCGACGGCGACGGCCATCGGGCTGATCCCGAAACTCGAGCCGCGACGCTTCAGTTCCTGTCCCACCAGGATCAGGATCACCGCCAGTCCAGCGCCGAGCCCCACCATGCCCCACGGCAGGCTGGAGCCTTGCATGAACAGACCGCGGGCCATGGCCGAAAACATGCTCGCCTGCGGGGCAAGGAGCCTCTCCGAGCCGATCCCGAACGCTTTATCCAGAAACGCCATCAGCGGAGCCGCCAGCAGCGAAGTCACCACCACCGCAATAATCAGCCCCGCCTGGACCGACCTCGGGGTGCCGCCGACGATCAGGGCAGTCTTGAAGTTCTGCGATGCGGTCCCCGACAGGCACGCGGCGAGGCAGACGACGCCCGAGATCAGCAACACGGTCCTCACGGCCTCGGCGTCGGTGATGCGGCCCGCAAACAGGAACAGCGCCGCGAGCAGGAACGTGCAGATCGTAATCCCGGACACGGGCTGGTTGGTGCTGCCGATCAACCCGACGATATAGACCGAGATCGCGACGAAAAAAAACACGGCGAGCACGGTGTACAGGGTCGCGATCGAAGCGCCGATTACGCCGACATTGAAGAAGTACACGCCCGCGGCCAGAACCATTCCGAGGATGATCAGGGTCCAGATGAGGCCTCGCGAGAGGTCGACGTCGCGCGGGTCGGATCCGGCGGGCTCCTGCCCGGCCGAGCTCGACAGCCCGGCAATGGCCGATTTGATTCCCGCCGAGAGCTGCCTGCGGATCTGGACGATCGACCAGATCCCGCCGATCGTCATGCCACCGACCCCGATATAGCGAACGCGCTCCGCCCACATCGTCTGGGCGACTTCGGACGCGGTGCCCGGCGCCGGGTAGAGCGCCGTGAAAAGCGGGATGAAAACGAGCCATGCCAGGGCCCCGCCCAGCGCGACCAGCGCCGCGCCGTTGAACTCGATAATGAACCCGACCCCGACCAGGGCCGCCGAAACATCCGAGCCGAGCCGGAACGCGGCGTCGCCGACCCGGAACGCCCCGGAAACGGTCTCCTGGAGCACGGCGAACCCGGACGAGAACACCTTCACCGCCAGGCCGGCGAAGAACGCCCCGATCACGGAGGCAATCCCTTCGCGCCGGCCCCCGCCGAATGCGGCCATGCCGGTCTTCAGGATCTCGGCGGTGGCGACCCCCTCGGGGTACTTCAGCTCGGTCGATTCCACCACCATCGGACGACGGAGGAACCCGGTCAGGACCACGCCGAGAATGCTGCCGGCGAGCACCGCCACCGTGACGGTGGTGTATTCGCGCGCGCCCCACTCCGCCAGAGGTCTCATCGCCCCGGACAGGACGAGGGCAGGGAAGACGAAGATCACGCCGGCGGCCATCCCCTCACCCACCGATCCGGTCGCCTGCGAGAGGTTCACCTCGGCAACCGAGCGTGTCTTCATGATGGTGTGGAACAGGATGAGCGCGATGACGCTCGCCGGGATGTTGGCGGAGATCGTAATCCCGACCTTGAGCCCCAGGTACATGTTGGCTGCGGCCATCGCGAGGCTGAGCACGGTCCCCACCACGACGGCGCGCAAGGTGAATTCCCGTTCGTCCTTCATTCGAGCCCCTCCCGGTATCCGTAAGAATATACACCGGCTCTTATGGAGTGCGGTGCCTCGGCACCGCTTTTCGGGATGCACTGGATGGGAAGGCATCGGCCAGACGGCGGCGCCCAGGCGCCGCTTCTAAATCGGCGTCGCGCCGCCGCACTTGGCAGCCGTTGCCTCTATGACGACTACACTAGCCTGTCGCTCTGCTGTGGTGGTACATTGTGGCTGTACCTAGAACACAGGAGGACGCACCGTGGCTCTGCCTAACTTCGCATTCTTCAAAGGACGTGTTGTTCCGTACAGCGAGGCCAAACTCGGCATCCTGACCCATACCCTCAACTATGGCACCGGGCTTTTCGGTGGTGTGCGCGGGTATTGGAACGAGGAGGAGCAGCAGCTGTTCGTCTTCCGCCCGCACGATCACTTCCGGCGCTTTCTGGATTCGGCCAAGCTTCTTTGCATGGAGCTCCCCTACTCGGAAGACGATCTCGTCCAGGGTGTGTACGATCTTGTCCGGGCCGAGAACTTCCGCACGGACTGCTATATCCGCCCCATCGCGTACTTTGCCGACGAGATAATCGGAGTGCGCCTGCACGACCTCCATGCGGACGTTGCGATCGCATCGGTCCCGTTCGGCGGGTACGTCGACAACGAGGAAGGGATCCACGTCACGGTCTCGTCCTGGCGCCGGGTGGATGACAACATGGTTCCGGCGCGCGGAAAGATCTCTGGCTCATACGTAAACTCGGCGCTGATCAAAACCGACGCCCAGCGCGCCGGTTTCGACGAGGCGATCGTGCTCAACCAGGACGGCCACGTCGCCGAAGGCTCGGCCGAAAACATCTTCGTTTTGCGCCGGGGGGTCCTCTGCACCCCGCCGGTGACCGACAACATCCTCGAAGGGATCACCCGCCGGACGGTGATCATGTTGTTGCGGGATGAGCTGGGCGTGGAGGTGGTGGAGCGCTCAATCGACCGGACGGAGCTCTACCTCGCCGATGAAATATTCTTCTGCGGCACCGGCGTCCAGATCGCGGCGATCACCCAGATCGACCACCGGCCAATCGGCACCGGGCGCCTCGGTTCGCTTACGGCCGATCTGCGCAAGCTGTACTTCAACGTCGTGCGCGGCCGCATCACGAAGTACCGCGACCTGTGCGCCCCCGTCTATCAGCGGACGGAAGTGAAGGCGTAACCGGGAAATCCCGTGGAATGCGGCGGCTCGACGCTGCTTTGGGGTCGGCGCCCGGGCGCCGACTCCTGGGTGTTAGTCGACTCGGCGCGGCGCGCCATCGCGGCCCACCCGGCCGTAGGTGCGGGCGAGCAGGTTCAGCCTCTCGCTCAATTCCGGCGCCAGGTCGTTCTCCCGGCACCTCCAGACCCAGTTGTTTCCGATGGTGGCGGGCAGGTTCATGCGTGCGTCGGACCCGAGCCCAAGGACATCCTGCATCGGATAAACTGCGGTCGCGGCAACCGACGAGACCGCCAGCCTGATGAGATCCCAGTGGATCTCGCGCCCGTCGCTCTGCACGTAGCGCAGCGCAAACTCCCTTTCGGCCTGCAGCTGCTCCGCGGTCTGGGTGTTGTTACTGCCGGGGGGCGCGTGGAGCCAGCCCTGGGTCGTGTCGTTGTCGTGGGTCCCGGTGTACACGACGCAGTTGCGGATGAAGTTGTAGGGTTTGAACGGGTCGTCCACGTCCCGACTGCCGAACGCGAACTGCAGCACCCTCATGCCGGGCAGGCCCCAGCGATCGCGCAGGGCGCGGACCTCGTCGGTGATCATCCCGAGGTCCTCGGCGACAAACGGCAGTGCGCCGAACACTTCCTTCAGGCGGGCGAAGAAGCCGTCCCCCGGGCCTTCGACCCAGCGGCCGCGCACGGCGGTAGTGGAGCCGCCAGGTATCTCGTAATACTTCTCGAACCCGCGGAAGTGGTCGAGTCGCACGAGGTCGACCTGCTCGAGGATCGACCTCACCCTCTGGAGCCACCACTCGTAGCCGGTTTCCGCCATGACGTCCCAGCGGTACAGCGGGTTGCCCCAGCACTGCCCGGTGGCGCTGAAATAATCCGGTGGGACCCCGGCTATCGTGCGCGGATAGCCGTGTTCGTCGAGGTCGAACAGGCGGGCGTGCCCCCAGACGTCGGCGCTGTTGTGGGCTACGAAAATGGGGATGTCGCCCATGATTGCGATCCCATGCTCGTTGCAGTAGCGCCGCAGCGCGGTCCACTGCCGCCAGAATTCGAACTGGACGAATTTCTGGACCTCGACCTCGTGCGCGTCCGGATCGGGGTGGCGGCCCCACTCGGGCCAGTTTGTGCCCGGATTCTGCTCCACAAGGGCGGCGAAACGCGAAAACGTGTCGAGCCAATATTCCTTCTGCTGGCAGAACCGATCGAACTCGCGGCGCGCATTTTCCCGGGCCGAGGTCAAGAACGTCTCGGCGGCCTGGCGCAGCAGTTTCCACTTGAAGGGCGCCACGGCTTCAAAATCGACGCGGTCGCAGCGGAAGCCGGGGGGCGCATCCAGTGCCTGGCGCGGGATGTACCCTTCGTCGGCGAGGCGCTCGAGACTGATCAGGAGCGGATTTCCGGCCATGCTCGAGTAGGCCTGGTAAGGCGAATTCCCGTACCCCGGTGGGCCGAGCGGAAGTATTTGCCAGAGGCCCTGACCTCCGGCGGCCAGCCAGTCGGCAAAGCGGTAAGCCCAGGGACCGAGATCGCCCATCCCGAACCGGCCGGGAAGCGACGTGGGATGCAGCAGAACCCCGCACGTTCGTTTCATCGCAGCATGATAGCAGATTGGCGTCGCCGCCTCGCGCGGGGTTGCATGCCGCCGTGGAGTGTAGTTCAATTCGTGCAACGGGGGATGCGATGACACGCAACGAAATGTGTTTTGCTCTGATGGTGGCTCTGATCTCGGCCCTGTCGGCCGGCGCCGCGGACAAGAAGCCGTGGAAGGATGCCAACGTCCAGGTGGGGGACATCAAGATCCACTACATCGAGGCGGGGGCGGGCAACCGCACCCTTGTCCTGATCCCCGGACTGAGCATGCCCGCCGAGGTCTGGAAAGAGCAGCTGTCGTACTTCTCGGCCAGAAACTGCCGCGTCCTGGCCTACGACCCCCGCAGCCAGGGGTTGACGACGAAAACGGAGGAGGGCAATACCTACCAGCAGCATGCCGCAGATCTGCACGCATTCCTCCAGACGCTTAAGGTCGAGCACGCGACCCTCGTCGGCTGGTCGGCTGCCGTCCCGGTGCTGCTCGAATTCCTGGCGAGCCCCGAAGCGATGCCGCCCGACAAGGTCGTGCTGGTCGATGGCTTCCCCTGCGGCCAGAAGGACGCCGATTACCCCGGCGGCTTTACAGCCCAACAGGCGCGCTCGTTCGCGCTGGCGTTCCAGGAAAACCGCGCCAAGGCCACCGACAAGTTCGTTCGCGGCATGTTCAAGAACAAGCAGCCCGAGCTCCTGTACAAGGAAATAGCCGACGCGTCGCTGAAGACCCCGACCGGTACCCTGGTTTCGTTGTTCTTCGACCTGTATACCGGAGACCGTCGTCCGCTGCTGCCGCGCGTGTCGGTGCCGACGCTGGTTGTGATTTCACCGGACAGCCGGCTGTTGGGCGAATACATGCAGTCCAAGATCCCGAACGCGAAGCTGGAGGCAATACCCGAGGCCGGCCACGCCGTCTTCCTGGACAAGCCCCAGACCTTCAACCAGGTTCTGGAGACCTTCCTCGCGGAGCCCTAGTTACGCACATCTCGATGCGGCAACTTGGAGTGCGGCGCCTCGGCGCCGCTTTCCCGTTACGACCTACGGCCGTAATGCTCGGTGCCTCGGCGCCACCCGGAATCGCGACATTGCGGTGGCCGCCCTGCAATCTCGAAGTGCCGGCGGCGCCCAGGCGCCGCCCTCCAAGCGGCCGGCACCCAAGCCCGGATCCAATTGAACTTTCAAACGCGCTCGTTGCCGCGGACGGGGAAGAGGATCATCACCTGGATGCCTCCCAGACGCGCCGCCAGGATGTTGTACACCAGCGCGGCCAGGCCGACCATCAGGCATCCGACGATCCCATAGATGAGGGGGATGGCGACAATAGCGATCGGGCCCCACATCATCGACGGCCGGCCAGCGCCCGCCATTCCCGAAAGCGGCGTGAGCACCATGGTGAAGACAGTCATGACCAGTGCGGCCAGAAATCCGACGATAAGGTTCACTACAAAGCTGATCTTCATCACCGAGAGCACACCGACCTTGCGCAGTTCCGCCATTTCAGCTCCTCGAGTGCAAAAAAAAGGGGGGCAGTCGCCCCCCGGGGTCATGGGCGTCGCCTTGGGTTATTGACCCTTGATGGTCTCGATCGTGACGGCCTTGCCGTCCTCGCTCATCGTGCCGGTTACCGTTACATCCTTGCCGGCGTACTTGGTCAGCGCGGCGTTGATCTTGGCATCTTTCTGGTTATTGATGTCGAGGACCTTGTCTTTGCCGACCACGAAAACAAATGGGCTGCCGTGTTTCACGCAATTGAGCGTGCAGGTCACCGGGTCCTGTCCCGAGTGGTCCGCGCCGCACATCTTGTCGCTGATGGCCCCTTTCCACGTTTCAGCCGCGGAAGCCGAGACCGCGAACGCAAGCACCGCAGCCAGGCACAAAATACGTCTCATCTCTCCCCTCCATGGAACCGAGTGCAGACCGAAATGTCACTCGCACTCGGTGTCCATTGTATCACGTGGCTACTGTGGGCGGCGCTTGACGGTGCCCTTGCCGGTCAGATAGAACGGCTCGGCGATCGCCTCCTCCACTCGTTTCCGGTAGCCTTTAACGGGCCATTCGCGCTCGCAGAACAAATCGAGGATGCGGCCCCGCACCCTCGGCCGCCCTTCGGCCTCCAGGAACGTTGCGATCAGCTTTTCGCGGCTCTCCTCCTCTCCGTTGCGGGCGAGGTACTCGGCCGTCGCGATGCACACGTCGTCGTCGTCGTCGTTGAGGAATCTCAGGACCGTGTCGCGCATCAGCGGGAAGGCGTCGTCGGGGATGTGGTTGATCAGGACGGTCTTGGCCTCGGGCCAGCGCGTGTACCCGCTGCCCAGTTCCTCCATGATCTTCTTCGAGTTCGCCCCGGAACTCCTCCGGCGACAAGATCTCGCGCAGCGCGCGCAGCGGCCAGGTGACTTCGCTTTCCGTGCGCAGGTACTTCAGGATGGGCTCAACCGCGGCGCGTCCCATCTGGACGAGCAGGCGCGTGGTGTACTGTTTTTCCTCCAGGTCCATGCTGGCCTGGGGGACCTGGATCGTGAAACGCCGCAACAGCGCCGCCGCGGCCGCCGGGGTCTTCCAGGCCGCCAGCCGCTCCATGGCGCCGACGCGCGTGCTGGCGTCGCCGTGCGGCTGGGTGGCCTGCTTCAGCGCGCGTCGCACCTGCCGCTCCGAGGGCCCGCTTTCGGCGGAAAAAAGCTTCCGAATCAATCCCATATCGTATTGATCTTACATCAACGGGCGCCGCGGCAGTCGGTAAATGCGGCGCCGGGGGTGACTGGCACGGTATTTCCCCCTATAATCAGCCGGAACGCAAAGGACGGGGGTTACCGGTATGGAAGAGCGGGATTTTTTCACTGAAAAGGACGAGTCGGTCCCCGCACAGATCAATTGCCCGAAATGCCGGGCGACGGCCGAGTACCAGATCAAGTGGCGGCGCCGCACGAAGAAAGCGTCTCTGCCGCCGCGCGCCGACGAGCGCGACCGGGCGCGCTTTGCAAAGGCGCGCAACTACCGCATCCGCCTCGACGACAAGATCCGCTGCAACAACCCGCGCTGCGGCAAGACGATCGAGATCACGACGCTTCAGACGGTCGTTTTCGATTGATCGTGCACGAAGTCGATCACGACGCGCACGGCGTCCTCAGGGGTGGACGGCAGGATTCCGTGGCCAAGGTTGAAGATGTGGCCGGGGCGCCCGGCGGCGCGGTCCAGCACGTCGCGCGCTCGCTCCCTGATCAGCTCCGGCGGGGCCATTAAGAGCACCGGGTCGAGGTTACCCTGGACCGCGGTCCCGTCGCCGATCCTGCCCCAGGCGTCGTCCAGCTGCGTCCGCCAGTCCACCCCCAGGACATCTCCGCCTGCCTCGCGCATGAGCGGCAGCAGGTCCCCCGTTCCGGTGCCGAAGTGAATCGACGGAACCCCGGCTTCCCGGAGGCTGCGGAAAATCGCCGCGGTGTGCGGCAGCACATACTCCCGGTAGTCGGCCGGGCTCAGGCATCCGACCCACGAGTCGAACACCTGCAGCGCCTGCGCCCCAGCTGCCGCCTGGGCAAGGAGGTAGACGCGGATGGTCTCGGCGAGCCTGGTCATCAGGAGGTCCCACGACCCCCGCTCGTGATACATCATCTTCTTGGTGAGCACGTAGTTTTTCGATGCGCCGCCCTCGATCACGTAGCTCGCGAGCGTGAAGGGTGCCCCGGCGAAGCCGATCAGCGGGACTCGGCCGTTGAGTTCCGCCCGGACCGCGCGGAGGCTTGCCAGCACATAGCCCAGATCCTCCTCCGGGTCGGCGACGCGCAGCGCCTCGGCGTCCGTCGGCCTGCGGACGGGATTGCGGATCAAGGGGCCTTCGCCTTCGGCGAACTCGAGCCGGATCCCCATACCCTCGAGCGGCAGCAGGATATCCGCGAAAATGATGGCTGCATCCACTTCGAAGGCCCGGACGGGCTGCAGGGTCACTTCGGTCGCGATTTCGGGAGTCTTGAACATCGTGAGGAGGGGATAGCGGGCGCGAATCTCGCGGTACTCCCGCATGTAGCGCCCCGCCTGACGCATCAGCCAGATCGGCGTGCAGTCCGTCTTGCGCCTCCTGCAGGCGTCCAGGAATCTGTCGTTCCGGCCCATCGGATGTTGCCTCCTCGAGAGAAACGTCGTTAATCTAGCACGTTTTAGTGCTCACCTCGAAGGCTGCAAGGAGCTCAGAAGAATCTCGCAGGAAGCGTGTCGGATCTCACATGAACCGCGCGGCCGAATTCTGCTAGTATCGGCAGCGGACAATCCTCTAGAGGAGATCCTATGCGCTCAACCATGCGCTTTGCCCTGCTGGTGCTGTTCTCTGTTTCGGCAGTTTCCTGGCTTCCCGCCCAGAGCCCTTGCATCTGCAACGGCTTCAACACTGCCCGCACCGACAACGAATGGTCGTTTGTGGACGGGGCTATGTTCAGCCGTGCCCGCGCCAACCTGATCGACCCGGCGTTTTTCGGGGGGAGTGGAGTGGTGGCGCGAGGGGTCCTCATCGGGTCGGGGATGGAAACCGCGGCGGACGGGACGCTGGGCGGCACGCACGTTTTTTTCACGGGGTGGACCGAGACCTCGAGCTATACGCCTACCGAGCGGAGCGCCCTGCTCAGCGCGGTCGGGGGGGGAGTGAACCTGGTGGTCACCGCGGACGACGTTGCCCACAGCATCGCGGACCTTTTCGACACTACCCTGGTCCAGGCGAACAACGAGCCGGAGATGAACTTGGCCGTCGCTACCGAACACCCGATTTTTGCGGGGCCTTTCGGGCGCATCACCGAATTCCGGGGCGCCGGTCAGATCGGGCATTTCCGCGGTTGGCCGGAAGGGGCCGTCGTGCTGGCGTCCAACAGCGTCGGGCCGACGATGGTGCTCATCCCGCGCGGGGTGCTCAGTTCTGGTTCGGGCGCGGTTCTGCTGATGTCCGACACCGACCAGTTGACCACGTACAACCGGGCGACCGACCTCAACGGGTCCGAGCCGAGCGTCCCGGTGACCGATGCGCTGATGATGAACATCGTGGCCTTCCTTTGCAACCCTACGGCGCCCGCCTCGGCGCCGCACCTGGTGTTCCCGCAGTTTGCCAACGGTCAGAACAACGTCTCGTCGCTGAACCTTACCAACACCGATCTCCTGGCGTCCGTGGCGACGGTCAAGCTCGTCGGCGACAACGGCGCCCCCTTCAGCCCCAACATCGTCGGATACGGCGCGGCGTCGACCTTCGCGACCGGTGCCATACCCGCGAACCAGACCCTGACGTTTACGACCGACGGTCTGGGCACCCTGAGATCCGGGACCGTGACGGTGCGCGGTTCTTCGGCGAACATCGCAGGGAATGTCATTTTCTTCGTGCCCGGGCTCGGGGCGACCGGGGTCAGCCCGAGCGAGGTGGCCGGCGGGTTTGTGATCCCCGTCGTGCAGCAGCCGACCGGGACCACCCCCGTCGAGGTCTATACCGGGCTGGCGATCAGCAATCTGACGGCGAAAACCGCGGTAGTCCGGCTCGAGTTGTGGGACAACGTAGGCCGCCGCGGCGACGGGATCCTCCGGATGGAGGTCCCGGCGAACGGCCACCAGGCGGCTTTCCTCTTCCAGTTGTTTAACAGCTTCGATTTCCGCGGTTTCAAGGGCACCCTGCGGATCGTCAGCACCAACGCATTGATTTCCGTCACCGGGCTGCAGCTGGGGAGTGCCGCCGGCCAGTTCACGGCCCTGCCAGTCAAGGCCGTCTACCGGTAGTACAGAGTGCGGCGCCTCGGCGCCGCCCCCCAAATTGCCCTACAGTTTGATATCCGCGAAGATGGGGAGGTGATCCGACACCCCGCCCGCCCCAGTTGTTTCCGATCTTCGATTTCCGCGATTTCAAGGGCACCTGCCGATCAAGGCCGTCTACAGTATGGAGTGCGGCGCCTCGGCGCCGCTTTCCACTCAGGTCCTATGGCCGATGTGCTCGGCGCCTCGGCGCCGCCCGAATCTATCCGGATCCGGTCAACGGCGGCGCCCAGGCGCCGCCCCTAAGCGGCGTCGAGCCGCCGCACGCCAAATTGCCCTACAGTTTGATATCCGCGAAGATGGGGAGGTGATCCGACACCCTGCCCGCCCCGGCAATGTCGATGTCCCGCGAGCCCGCACCGAGGGACACCTCGCCGGAACCCGCGTCGCGCACTTCGCCCGCGTGCGCAGGCGAAACCCCTCGGCCGAGAATCCAGTCGAGCTTGAACCGTAGATAGCCCTGGTAGGCGGCCAGTCTGCGCTGTGTGAAGCGCGCCAGCGGTCCTGGGAGCAGGGAAGAATCCTCGAGCGATCCCACGGGCGTGCAGGCGGTCGGGTCGAAGGTATTCAGCCCGTCCCACACAAATCCGGCTGCGCGGGCGAGCCCGAAAAGAGGTTCCGGGCCGCGTTCGGGATGGCACATCCGCTCCTGCATGGCCGCGGGAGAGCGTGCCAGCAGGAGGGCGACGGACCGTAGCGTGCGCCAGCGCGTCCCGCGGGCGAAGCCGCCCGTGTTGAAGTCGCCCGCGAGGACGTGCTGTTCGTCGCGGCCGCCCGGGAGGTGCGCCAGCACGTGGCGCATCTGGGACGCCCGGCAGGCGGGGGTTTTCCGGACCTCGAAATGGACGGCGCCCAGCCAAATCGCTTTCGGCCCCAGATCGAGACGCGCCCAGAGGCAGTTGCGCGTGCCATAGCGCTTCTCGTGGAATTCGAACGGCTCGAAACAAACGGGCAGCGGGACGACACGCGCTTCGCGCAAGGGGTAGCGGCTCAGGATCGCGTTTCCCTGCAGGCTTTCGCGGTTGTTGCCGGGGGCGTCGAGGTCGTCGTCGGTCCCCTTGGTCAGCTCCAGGTGGGCCGGCGCGAAGGTCATGTGCATGCCGAGTTCGCACGCCAGGGTGCGGGCGACGTCGAGGTTTCCGGACCGCGCCATCCCCAGATCCACTTCGTTCAGGAGGATGGCGTCGGCCCAGCGAAGTGCCGGGTCCGAACGGAACGTCTCGACGATGCGGGGCAGGCGCTTCCCCTTTTCGATGTTCCAGCTGGCGATGCGCAAAAACGACCGCAGGCGCGGTCGGGCCTGCGGAGAAAAGAAGTGCCGCGGCGTGCCGAGCAGCTCGAGTATGCCGGGGCCGGCTTCGGCAAAAAATGCAGATCGATGCAGCTCACCGACAGTCCGGTACCGGCGCAGGTTAAGCAGCAGTGCTTCGTCGACCATTTCCCCCTCATTCTAACCTTAAGCTGACGATTTCGAACAAAGTGGGCCGCGTCGGCTCGCCGCGGCCCAGTCCCAAAATCCGCATTGCCCACGCTGGGCGATTGTCTTATCGTGATCGATTACCGCTTCGATTTCATCCTCCTGGAGGGAAATCAATCATGATACTTCTGCGTAAGTCGCTGCTTGTCGGGTTTCTGCTGGTGCCACTGTCGGCACTGCACGCGGACGAGGGGATGTGGATGCCGCAGCAGATCCCTACGCTGGCGTCGCGTCTTCAGGCGATGGGGTTCAAAGGCGACCCGAAGGCATTCGCGGACCTCACCGGCCAGCCCATGGGCGCGATCGTTTCACTGGGCGGATGTACGGCCTCGTTTGTCTCGCCCGACGGGCTAATCGCGACTAACCACCACTGCGTGACCGGCGGACTTCAGTTCAACTCCACACCGCAGCGCGACCTGCTGCGCGACGGCTATCTCGCCGCGACGCGGGAAGACGAGCTCTCCAACGGACCCGGGTCGCGCGTCTACGTCACGACTTCCGTCAAGGAGGTCACGGACGCGATTGCGGGCGGCATCGACCCGAAGGCTACCGACCGGCAGCGCTACGACACGATCGAACGACGCGTCAAGGAACGGGTGGCCGCGTGCGAAAAGAGCGGTCTGCGCTGCAACGTCGCGTCGTTTTTCGAAGGGCTGAAGTACTTCGAGATCGCCCAGCTGGAAATCAAGGACGTGCGCCTCGTCTATGCCCCGGCCGAGGGGATCGGGGTGTTCGGCGGCGAGACCGACAACTGGCGCTGGCCGCGCCACACAGGCGACTGGAGCTTCCTGCGCGCCTACGTGGGCAGGGACGGCAAGCCGGCCGCGTACTCCAAGGACAACGTTCCCTACAAGCCGGCCCACTGGCTCAAGATCTCTCCCGAGGGAGCGAAGGCCGGCGAACTCGTGTTCGTCGTCGGCTACCCCGGACGCACGCAGCGCCACCAGACCTACGGCGAGGTGCGCGAGACCACCGAATGGACCTTTCCGCGGGCGATACGCCTTGCCCAGGAGCAACTGGCGGTAATCGATGCCCTGACCCAGGACAACAAGGTGCTCGCGCTCAAGCTTGCGGGGCGAATCCAGGGGCTGAACAACGGGCTGACGAACCAGAAGGGGATGCTCGAAGGTCTCGTCAAGGGCGGCAGCCTGGCGCTCAAGGAAGCGCAGGAGAAGGAACTGGCGGCCTGGATAGCGGCGGATCCCGCCCGGCAAAAGAAGTACGGGGACATCCTGCCGGCGCTCAATGCCCTTCAGGCCGAAGGCGAGAAGACCCGCGCACGCGACGCCGCGCTGGGGACCCTGTCCGCATCTTCCTCGTACCTGAGCGCGGCGCAGACCCTCTTCCGGCTCTCGACTCAGCGGCCGAAAAACGATCTCGACCGCGACCCCGGGTATCAGGAGCGCGACTGGGGACGCCTGCGGGAAGCGCAGGAACGCCTCCAGCGCACGATTGACCCCGTCGCGGACCGGGCGCTGCTGCGCTGGGCGCTGCTGGCGGCCGCCGCCCTCCCGGCGGACCAGAGGATTGAGCCGCTCGACAGCGCCGCGGGTCTGTCGGCCGGAATGGCCCGGGCTGATGCCGAGAAGGTCATCAATGCTTTCCTCGACGGGTTGTACCCGGAGACGAAGCTCGGGGACCGGGAGTTCCGGTTGAGTCTCCTGGACAAGAGCACGGCCGAGCTTGAGGCCACCCACGATCCCTTCATCGAGCTGGCCCGCAAGCTCGACCCGCTGAACCAGACTCTGCGGGAGCGGGTGAAAGACCGCGCGGGCGCCTATGCGCGGCTGCGCCCCCGGTACATGGAGGCGCTCCTTGCCCGCGCCGGCGGCCTGGTCGCCCCCGACGCGAACAGCACCCTGCGCGTGACCTACGGCCAGGTGAAGGGCGTCGCCGCCCGCGACGGGCTTTTCTACAAGCCCCACACGACGCTCGAGGGAATCGTCGAGAAGAACACCGGCGAGGGGGAATTCAACGCTCCCCCGAAACAGCTGGAGGCGATCAAGGCGTTGCGCGCCGGGGAGAAGACGCCATATCTCGACCCGGCGCTCAAGGACGTTCCGGTGAACTTCCTGTCCACGGTCGACACGACCGGCGGGAATTCGGGCTCGCCGACCCTGAACGGCAAGGGCGAACTTGTCGGGCTGCTTTTTGACGGCACGTACGAGTCGGTCGCCTCCGATTTCCTCTTCGACAAGGTCAAGACGCGATCGATTCACGTCGACAGCCGCTACCTGCTGTGGAACATGACCGAAGTCGACGGCGCCGGCCGGCTGCTCAAGGAAATGGGGATCGCCGGCGCCGCGCGCTGATCGGGCGGGGTGGGCCGGGGACAAGGACAAAAAACTTGTCATGGAGGACACTGAAGAAGGCGGAAGGACACGAAAAAAGACCATGCAGGTTCCGTGATATCGGTGTTTTCCGTGGCAGGTAGTTGCCCTCAGTTCGTGGGGGCGGCTGTCTTCACGAAGGTGCGGGTCACGCGCAACTCGCGCTGCGGGCCGAAACGGTAGGACACCGCCCAGGCACCCAGCCGGTCGCTTCTCTTCAGCAGCGGACCCGATTGCGGATTCCATTTGCCGCCGGAGTGAAACAGCCCGTTGGAAATGCCCAGCTCCCAGCCACGCCCGAACGCGCGGCTGAAGTCCAGCGTATCCAGGACCTGGTAGCGACCGACGGCGCCGGATAGCGGAGCGAAGTGCCCGAAGAAGGAATTCAGCTTCCAGCCGTCCTTGTCGAGGGTGACCAGCAGAGCGGCCTTGATGCCGCGCTCCCCGTCCTCTTTCGCCACCGTCGCGTAGACGAGCGGTGCGACCGTCAGCCACGGCCGGATTCTGAACCCGTAGCCTCCTCCGATGTTGATTTCGTTGTTGCCTGGCACCCCGACGTAGAACAGGTCGACAATCGCCGCATTGGGGAAAGTGTAGTTCCAATCGACGAACCGGTACTTCGTGTCCGCCCCGCGCAGTTCGACGTAGTGCTGGGCGCGGCCCGCGCCGGCCGAGCCGAGGAACACGAGGATGAAGAGGACAATCCCGGCGGGCCTCCTTGACCGGATGCGACCCATAAACCACCCCGAATCGACGGAATGCGGCTGGAACAACTCATTATAAAGCCTGCCGCGTTTATCCGATATACACCGGTAGCGTCTGTTTTATGCTGGGGGACGTGACCGAAGGGATTGTCTACATCGACGAGCGCATCCTGGTGCTCAACAAACCGCCCGGGGTCAGTCTTCAGACTCGCAAGGCGGAGCCGCGGGCCGCGGTGGGGCGGCTGCTCGGGGCGCTCGCGCAGGACGAGGTCGCGGCGTACGGTCTCGACGCCCGCGATCTGCTGCTGGTGCACCGTCTCGATGTGGGCACCTCCGGCCTGGTGCTGCTGGCCCGCGATCCGGAGGCGCATCGCGAACTCGCGCGTGCCATCAGCGGCCACCTGGTTGAACGAGTATACGTCGCCCTTGTGTGGGGACACCCTTCCCCGGCGGCGGGCCAATACGACGCGCCGATCGGGCCGGACCGCCGGGACCGGCGCCGCATGGTCGTCGACCCGGCTGGCCGGCCCGCGCGGACCCGGTATCGCACGCTCGCCGGCGCGCCTCACGTCACCCTCGTCGCATTGCGCCCGGAGACGGGCAGGACGCACCAGATCCGGGTCCACCTTGCCGCCGCCGGGCACTGGATCGTCGGCGACGACCTCTACGCCGGCGCCCGGCACAAGGCTGTCCAGGATCCGCACATCCGCTCGCTGCTGTCCCCCCCTCACACCCTGCTGCACGCGTGGCGCCTCGCCCTTCCCGAAAGTCGATTGACGCCGGTCCGCTTTTTCGAGGCCGCGCCGCCGTCCGCTTTTCTGGCCGCACTCGATGGATTGGGCATCAGGTTCGTGCGGTCCGCCGAACCTTCTTCCGCCTGAATCCGTTGGCCAACATGCTGCTTGCCCGGGAACCGCGCCGCGCAAGGAATTCGCCATCCGGATCTCGCTCGGCGGCGGCCGGGGCAGGCTGGTCGCCTGCTACCTCCCGGCCCGCCGCGCGGCGCGCATCGATCCGATGGCCGCCCTCCGGTGGGAATAGTGGGCGGCGTCGGCTCGACGTCCCGGGCCGCGGCGAGCCGACGCGGCCCACTTGTCGCCGCGGCCCACTTGCCTGCGGTGGTGCGCTCGACTAACCTATCGTTATGAAAACTCACTTCCTTCTTGCGGCGCTACCGCTGCTTCTGGCCGGTATTGGCCTCGTCTCGTTCTCCCAGACTGGCGCGCTGCCGGATGCGGCTCGGCTGCGCGCCATGGCGGCGCGGTTTGCCCCGGTCGAAATCGGGGCCGACCTGTCCGGCCTCTCGCCCCGCGAACGCCAGGCGCTGGCGAAAATGATCGAGGCGGGCAGGGTGATGGATGCGCTCTTCCTCCGGCAGGTGTGGGCCGGGAACGAAACGACGCTTTTGAACCTGTTGCGCGACACCAACCCGCTCGGCGTCGCCCGCCTGCGGTACTTCCTGATCAACAAGGGACCGTGGTCCCGCCTGGACCACGATGCCCCCTTTCTACCCGGAATGCCTGCGAAACCCGAAGGGGCCGGCTTCTACCCGCCGGACACATCCAAGGAAGAGCTGGAGTCCTGGCTCAAAGGGCTCCCCGAGGCGGAGCGCGCGCGGGCCAACGGCTTTTTTACCGTCATCAGGCGCGTGCCGGGCGCGCGCGGGGGATTCACCATCGTGCCGTACAGCGTCGAGTACCAGGGCGAGTTGACGATCGCCGCCGGCCTGCTGCGCGAGGCGGCCTCGCGCACCGAGGAGCCTACCCTGAAGGAGTTTCTCACCAGGCGCGCCGACGCCTTCCTGAGCGACGACTACTACGCCAGCGATGTCGCCTGGATGGAACTCGATGGCCTCATCGAGCCGACCATCGGCCCCTATGAGGTTTACGAAGATGAGTTGTTCAATGCGAAGGCGGCCTTCGAGGCGTTCATCACGGTCAAGGATCAGGCCGAAACCGACAAGCTGCAGAAACTCAGCGCCCAGCTGCAGGATATCGAGAACCACCTCCCGATCGACCCGAAGCACCGCAACCCGAAGCTCGGCGCACTCGCTCCCATCCGCGTGGTCAACGAGGTCCTCGCGGCCGGAGACGGGAACCGCGCCGTCCAGACCGCCGCGTTCAACCTGCCCAACGACGAGCGCGTGGTCAACGAGAAGGGCTCCAAGCGCGTGATGCTGAAGAACGTCCAGGAGGCCAAGTTCAAGATCGTGCTGGCGCCGATCTCCAAACTGCTGCTGGCTGCCCCGGATCAGAAGGATGTCACGTTCAACGCATTCTTCACCCACATCGTGATGCACGAGCTGATGCACGGGCTCGGCCCGCACCAGATCCGGCCCGGCGGACGTACCACCACGGTGCGGCAGGAACTCAAGGAAACCTACAGCACGATTGAGGAGGCGAAGGCCGACATCTCCGGCCTTTTCGCGCTCCAATACCTGGTGGACAAAGGGGTGCTGGCGAAGGATCTCGAGGCCTCGATCTACGACACCTTCCTGGCGTCGGCGTTCCGGTCCATCCGGTTCGGGATCAACGAAGCACACGGACGCGGCACGGCACTGCAGTTGAATTATCTGCTCGATTTCGGCGGGTTCCGCGCGGAGCAGGACGGCACGTTCGCGGTCAATCCGGCGAAGATCAAGGAAGGGGTTGCCGCGTTGACGCGCGAAATCATGACCCTGCAGGCGGAAGGGAGTTACCTGAAGGCTAAAGACATGCTCACCCGCCTCGCCGTCGTGCGGCCGGAGGTCGGGAGGGCGCTCGAAAAGCTACAGGCCATCCCAACCGACATCGAGCCGATATTCACGACCAGGCTATGAACTGCAACCCTCGGACCTGATGACGGCTTCCGACATCTGGCTTCCCGCTTCGGCTCTATGCCAGATCTTCGCGCAGCGCGGCCTGCTGATCCGGCGTGAGGCGCGTTTCGGCCTCGATCCCCGGCAGGTCGATGCCCACGGCGACCGGAACGCGGCCCGCGACGGGGAAACGGACGTACTGCACGGAAGAGAGGCGGCCCCCTTCGTGCTGCCGCCCGTCGAGCTTCCCGCGCACGCGGCTGCCGTCCTCGAGCAGCGCGTAGATGTGAGCGGGCAGTTCGATCCAGTCGTGCAGCTTCGAGGGGCGCTCTCCGGCGTCCTCGATCTCGATCAGGAGCGTCGCCCCGAGTTCCCCGTCGCGGCCCAGCAGCTCGTTGTAAGTCGCGAGCTCGTGAAGGATCTCGCGTTCCCGCACGATACGCTCGGCCCGCATCATCTCCTGCACCTGGTAGCGGACGGTGAGCCGGTTTTCGAACAGGAACGTGAAGTGGGCGCCGACGTGAATCCTGCGGCGCCCCTTCTCGCGCGAGCACCTTGGCGCGGAACGCGTCGCGTGTCTCCTCGTACGTCTGGTAATCGACGATTTCGCTCCGTTGGACTGCAGTTCATGACCGCTGTTCCTCCCGCCGGCGGACGGCAGCCTGCGCTCGAAGCCGTCCTCGCGATACGCGCGCGCCAGAATGGACATCGGGTGCATGGGTTTGACGCCGGCGTGCTGCTGGAACTGCAGCGCCGCCAGCGGGCAGTCCGTAGACCAGAGGTCCGCCTTGGCCTCCTTCATCCCCTCGAACGCCCGTTTCCCGATGCGCTGCGACGGCCCGAATCCTTCGACCGTCATGGCGTACGTGCCGTTGTGACCGCAGCACTCCTGCACCAGCACGGGTTTCACCCCCGGTATCTTGCGCAGCAGGTCCCGCGCGCGGAACCCGACGGCCTGCGCGCGCAGGTGGCACGGCGTGTGGTAGGCGACGGGCCCTGCCGGGGCGCTCTTGAAGTCGGTGTTGAACCGCGGTTGGTCGCGGATGGACCAGAGGATACTCGCTCGGGTCCATGGTGGCGGCCGCGAGTTTCGCGGCGGCGTCGCGCAGTTCCGGCGCGACCAGTTCGGGGTACTCCCGGCGGAACATCATCGAGCAGGTGGGATTGATGACGAGCACCTTGGCCCCTTTCTCGACGAACGGCAGCAGGATGCGGAGATTCTCGCGTGCCTGGCGCCTGCAGCGACGAGAGGTCGCCCTTTTCCCACGCCGGCATGCCGCAGCAGCGCAGTCCCGCGACACAGCGCACGTGGACGCCGTTCTTCTCGAGCACCGAGATCGTGTCCCTCCCGATCTCCGGCTCGTTGTGCTGAACGAAACAGGTCTGGAAGAGCACGGCCTCGCACGCGCCGTCCTGCGCCGCCATCCGCCCGGTCTGCCGGGCCCAGCGCTCGAAGGTGCTGGAAGCGAATCCGGGGAGCAGCTTGTGGCGGTGGACGCCGATGGCCTTCTCCATCAGCCAGCGATTCAGGGGGATGCGATTGGCGACGTTGGCCAGCCCGAGGCTGGCCCGCGCCATCCGGGCCGTAGTGTCCGGGTCCGCGAGGACACGGTCGCGCAGGGGCACCCCGTGGGCGCGCGTCTCGCCCCGCGCGATGCCGGTGAACCAGCTTGGGGAAATCGAGCTGGTAGGGGTGCTGGTCGCGCGGGGTGTACGGGCAGTTGACCTCGCACAGCTTGCACTGGAAACAGGTGTCGAAGATCTTCCCTGTTTCCTCGGCGCTGATTTTGCGCACGTCCCCGTCGTACTTGTTGTCTATGAGCGAGAACAGGTCGGGGAAGGTATCGCAGAACTTAAAGCACAGCCTGCAGCCGTGACAGACCTCGAAGACGCGACGTATTTCCTTGTCGAGCGCGCGCGGGTCCCAGTACTTCTCTTGCGCCGGATCGTACGAGAGCCCGTCCGTCGGCTGGTATGAGATATTGCCGCCCTCGGCCATAGAACCTCCTGAGGTGGAACCGTTGACAGGGGAGGAGGCGCAGCCTGCGCGCCCCCTCCCCTGCGTGTCAGCTGATGGTCTGCAGCATGTGGGAGAACCGGCCGGCGTGAGATTTCTCCGCTTTGGCCAGCGTCTCGAACCAGTCCGCGATCTCGGCAAATCCCTCGGCGCGGGCCGCTTTCGCCATCCCGGGATACATGTCGGTGTATTCGTGGGTCTCGCCCTCGATGGCCGCCTTCAGGTTGTCCTCGGTGCTGCCCATCGGCAGGCCGGTCGCGGGGTCGCCCACCTTGCGCAGGTAGTCCAGATGGCCATGGGCGTGGCCGGTTTCGCCTTCGGCGGTCTCGCGGAAATTGCCGGCGACCTCGGGGTAGCCCTCGACGTCGGCGATCTTGGCGAAATAGAGATAGCGGCGGTTCGCCTGGGATTCGCCGGCGAACGCGGCCTTGAGGTTATCGTGGGTCTTGGTGCCTTTCAAATCAGCCATTGTGCTTTCTCCGTGGTTGTGGGGAGATCGGCTCCCCGGGTTCTCATCCTATTGACGTCAGCGACTCCGCCGCAGCCTATGTGGGTGCGCGGCAGGACTCGCAGACCCCGAGAATGCGGATGTCGAGCTCGTCGGCCTGGAACCCTTCGGGCAAGGTTCGGGGCAGCCCGATCCGCGACAATCCCGCATCCTCCAGGTCGGTCATCGTTCCGCAGTTCCTGCAGACGGTGTGCTGGTGCGGGCCGACGTTCGCGTCGAAGCGGCTGACGCTGTCGGTGGTGCTGACGCGCCGCACCAGCCCTTCGCGCTCGAGGGCGTCGAGAATGCGGTAGACGGTCGCCAGCGACAGCGACGGCATGCCGTTCCGGACACGGTCGCGCACCGACTCGGCCGTCGGATGGCTCTTGTCGCGGGCGAGCACCTCGTATACGGCCAGGCGCTGCGGGGTCACCCTGATGCCGCGGGCGCGACAGCGCTCGACGAAGTGCGCCAGTTCGGACATCGCTGAATCCTTCATAGCATTTACCTACAGATGCGAAATATTACCGTGTGACGGGGTCAGAGTCAACCCCGGCCGCCAGAACGAAACTACTCGGACCGGCGCCGACAGGCGGGTCGTGAGTCGGCCGGCTCTACAGTGGGGACACGGAGACCTGGGGCAGGAGGCGTTCGACTTCGGCGGCGACGATGTTGCCCGACGTCTCGGTCATGGCGTTGGCGGCCCCGCAGGCCACCGCGAGGCGGGCGGCTTCCGGTAAGGGCGTGCCGCGGACGATGCCGGCGGCCAGTCCGGCGGCGACCGCGTCGCCGGAGCCGATCGGGTTCACGGCCCTGATGCGCGGCGACACGGCGCGCCAGCAGCGCGCGCCATCCGACAGGGCGATTCCCTCGGCGCCGAGCGTGACGAAGCCCCAGCGCGCCCCGGCCTCGACGAGTTGCCGGAGGGCCGAGCGCAGCGCGCCATCGGAATCGACGGCCGAGTGGGTGAGGTCCTGCAGTTCCAGGCGGTTGGGCTTGGCGACGTAAGGACGCGCGGCGAGAGCGAGCCTCAGCGGCTCGCGTGCGGCGTCGAGCACGACCGGGACGGCGGCGCGGTTGGCCCGCTCCACGCAGTCCCGGTAAAATGCGGGGGGACCGCCGGGGGCCAGCGAGCCCGAAAGGACGAGGGCGCGGGCGCCGGGCAGCAGCTCGGAGAGCTTCTCGGTGAGCGCTTCCCACGCTTCCGCCGCAACGGGCCGCGGCTCTTCCACCAGCTCGGTCGCCGTTCCGCGTGCTGCGGTCGAGCAGGGTCGTGCAGGTGCGGGTGGTCACGGCCGTGGTCACGAAATCGTGCCCGACGCCCGCGCGGTCGAGTTCCGCCCTCAGAAAACCCGCGATTGGGCCGCCGACAAAGCCCAGGGCGAGGACGTTCTCGCCGAGAGAGTGGAGCACGCGGGCAACATTGATCGACTTGCCCGATGCCGTTTCGCGGAGGTCGACGGCGCGGTTGACGGCGTCGATCGTCAGCCGGGGGAAAACCAGCGTCCGCTGGAGGGTCGGGGTCGTGCCCAGACAGATGATCATCCCGCGCTACTTCTTTCCGGCGGCCCATGCGGCGCCGCGCAGGAAGGAGGTCAGGAATCCCGCGACCCTTGTGTCCCCGCGGCGGGGGAATCCTATGTTAAGGCCCGTGAGCATGCCGTGCCTCCCTGCCGGGGTGACGGGCGACGCGATCGTTGTTGCGCGGCGGGCCGGGCGAACCTGGCCTCGTCGATTTCCATGTTGTGGCCGATCTCGTCGATCCGCAGTCCAGCGGCTTCCAATCGTATCGAAACCTGGCCATCATAACGCAATGGCGGCCCCGGCCGCGTGGTAATATGCGATTCCCGCGGGGAATCCGAAAGCGAGCAATGGCGAGGGGATCGAATTGCGTAAGCCCATTCTACTCTGGACAATATCGTTCTTTTTGACGGCAGCTTCGGCGATCTATCAGAGAGTCACCGGCCCCACCCATCCGGTATCCGGGCGAGTGATGCTATCCGGCAAGCCGATCGCATTCAAGCTGGCCAGGAGCCACGGGGGCGACACTGACCAGCCGGTGGCCATTGAAACCGGCGACCCGCAAACGAAGGGAGACCTGTTGTGGCGCAGGTATCGCGCCGGCGCAGGGTGGACGCGGGTGGCGATGGAATACCGCAATGGCACTCTCGCCGCCGCACTGCCGTGGCAGCCCCCGGCGGGAAAGCTGGAGTACCGGGTGGAACTCGCCGCGGCGGGAGATCGGGCCGAAGTGCCCGAAACGGGGCCGATCATAACGCGCTTCAAAGGGAACGTGCCCGTCTCGATTCTAATCCTGCACATCATCGCGATGTTCGGGGCCATGCTCCTGTCCACGCGCGCCGGGCTGGAATTTCTGCATCCAACCGGCCATCTGCGCCGGCTTGCCTTGTGGACCATCGGGTTCTTGATCGCCGGGGGGGCCGTGCTCGGTCCGATCGTCCAGAAGTACGCTTTCGATGCTTATTGGACGGGGTGGCCGTTCGGCACCGACCTCACGGACAACAAGACGGCCGTAGCGCTCGCCGGGTGGGTGGGGGCCTACTTTACCCTGAACCGCTCCAAACGGCCCCGCCTCTGGACCGCGCTGGCGGCGGTCCTGCTGCTGGCCGTATTCATGATCCCGCACAGCGTGCTCGGGTCGGAGCTCGACTACGGTAAGACCGAGCCGCTGCAGTCCAGGCCCTTGCCCCCTTGACCCCTCGCATTTCAGCTGATGCCACGGCGCGCGACCGTCTCCATCGCCTCGCAGAAGCGGTCCAGTTCGTGCAGGGTAGTATAGACGTTGGGGGTGATCCGGATGCCCTTGAACTCGTCGTGCACGATGGGGGTGGTGTAGATCTTGTGTTTTTCCATCAGGTGCCCGACCAGCCTGACCGGGTCGGTCCCCTTGATCTCGATGTTTGCGATCCCGCAGGACTGCCGGTTATCGAACGAGGTGTTGAAGCGCACGTTCGGCACGTCCTTCAGCCGGTTCATCCAGTACCGGGCCAGATAGCGCAAACGGGCCTCCTTGCGTTGCGGCCCGATCCCGTCGTGGAACAGAATCGCTTCCCCGATGGCCAGCCGCGGGGCGGCCGAGTGGGTGCCCACCTCTTCGAACTTGCGGATGTCGGCGGCGTTTTTCTGCTCCGCTGCCATGAGCGGCCAGATTTTCGGGATGCGGTCGCGTTTCACGTACAGCAGCCCGGTGCCTTTGGGTGCGTACAGCCACTTGTGCAGGCTGGTGCCGAAGTAATCGCAGCCGAGGTCGGCCTGCTTGAAATCGAAGTGGGCAAACGAGTGCGCGCCGTCGACGATGACCTCGATGCCGCGCGCCCGCGCCAGATCGCAGACGGCCTTCACGGGCGTGATCTGGCCGGTGATGTTGACGACGTGCGAGATCAGGATGACGCGGGTCCGCGGCGTGATCCCGCGCGCGAAGGCGTCGGTGATCTCGTCGAGGTTCTTGGGCGGGACCGGGATCCTGACCATCTTCACCGCGATCCCCTCGCGGGCCTCGCGCTGCCTCAGGGTCGTGAGCATCCGCGGGTAGTCCTGGGTCGTGGTGAGGATCTCGTCGCCGGACTTGAGGTCCATCCCCATGAGCAGGATCTCCAGCGACTCGGACGCGTTCCGGGTGATGGCGATCTCTTCCTGGTCGCAGCCGAACAGCCGGGCCAGTCCGCTGCGGACCGTCTCCGACTGCGGCTCGAGGATCTGCCACATCGTGTAGGCGGTGACGTCTTCCTGTTCCCAGATGTAGCGGATCAGCGATTCGGTCACGATGCGGGGCGACGGTGAGACGCCGCCGTTGTTGAGGTTGGTGATGCCGCGCGTGACCGTGAAGGCGCGCTGGATGTCGAACCAGAAGTCTTCGTCCTGCGCGGCCTGCTCCGGGGCCAGATGCTCCACGCGACGGGCCGCGGCGCGGATTTCGCCGAGCAGCGAGGCGACCGTCGCGGAAGCGAGAGCCGCCAGCCCGACCCCCTACCCGTCATCGAGAGAAACCGCCTTCGACCGGATGTTCCTGCTGCTGTCATCGGGACCTCCAGCGACCGGGTTTGAGAATGGCGTCATTCTAAGGCGACGACGGGTGCCTTTCAAACTGGATTTGGGGTGCAAGCGGGCTGCGGCGGTCCGAAGCGCCCTCGGATCCAGCATATGGAGTGCGGAGCCTCGCCACCGCTGTTGCGTTGTACTGTATCGGCAGGTTCGGCCGAAGTGTGGCGCCTGGGCGCACACCCAAAGCGGCGTCGAGCCGCCGCACGCCATATTGTTGACGAACTGGAGGGTGGGCGAGAAAAGAAAGGAGGCCGGGCGAACACCCGGCCCCCTGGTGGGCTACTTCACCATTTTCTTACGGACAAGAAAGCCAAGGCCAGCGAGCCCGGTCCCGAGCAGCAGCAGGCTGCCCGGCTCGGGCACGTGGGACTGAGCAACCCGCATGCCGTTCGGGCGTGTTGCCGCAGATCGGTGCAAAACCTTTTAGATCAGTAAATTGATGTCTTTCGGTCCCAATGGCTGATTCAGCGAATGAACATGAGTTGTCGTAAAGGATTCCGACACACGCGAGCCCGGGGCCTGGGGTGGTACGCTGCAAATTAATTCGTATGAACCACTTGCGGCTCTATCGTGACGCGTCGACCGGTGCGGGGCCGAGTGGCGGAGGATTTTACAGCCGACCGGGTCATTGCATCGCGTGCGCCCCTGCCCGAGCGGGCGGTGGGGGGCTGAGCGGCCGCGCTACAAAATGATTGCATCGGATGCCGGAACCCTTTATCTTCAGAGGGCTACGAACTGTTATGAAATTGGTGTGCCGGCCGCCTTTCAGTCTGTTAGTTTTTCTCCTAGCGTTTCTCGGCGGGGTGCCGGGACTTGGGGCGCAGAGCCGCAAGGCGCCTCTGAAGCCATACGACTTCGCCCTTGACCGCATGGGTACGATGTTTCGGATCGTGGTATACGGATCCGACGAGGCCAAGGCGGCGAGTGCGGCGACGGCGGCGTTCGAGCGTATCGAGGAGCTCGAGGCCGTCCTGAGCGACTACCGCGAGGACAGCGAGGTGACGAGCCTCTGTCGCGACGGGAACAGGGCGCCGCGCGGAGTCAGTCCGGAACTGTTTTCGGTGCTGGAGCAGTCCCTGAGGATTTCGCGCCTGAGCGGCGGGGCTTTCGATGTCACGTCGGCCCCGTGGTGCAGCTCTGGCGGCAGGCGCGCAAGAGCGGCCGCGTTCCGGATCCCGAGGCGCTGAAGAAGGCCGGTTCGGCCGTCGGCTATGGCAACGTGGAGCTGAACCCGGACGCGAGGACCGTCTGGCTGAAGCTTCCCGGGATGAAGCTGGACTTCGGCGGCATTGGGAAGGGGTACGCGGCTGACCAGGCGCTGGCGCTTTTGCGTGAGCGCGGCATCGCGTGCGCGCTGGTGGATGGCGGAGGAGACTTGATGCTGGGCGTCTCCCCCACCGGGTGACGCCGGGGTGGAGGGTTGCCCTCCGCAATCCGGACACCGCCCGGGCAGGAGAGGCGGGCATCCTGTTTCTGCACGACGTGGGGATTGCGACTTCCGGGGATGCGTACCAGTACCTCGAAGTCGAAGGGCGGCGGTACTCGCACATCGTGAATCCCGCGGACGGGATGGGTTTGCAAGAGTCGGCGGGCGTCACCGTGATCGCACCGGACGGCGCCACGGCCGATGCCCTGGCCACCGCGCTGAGCGTGATGCCGGTCGCGGAAGGAATGAAGTTGATTGAGTCGATGGAGGGCGTTTCCGCTGCCGTCGTGAGGCGAAGCGACGGAGGGTTGAAGCGTACCTCCTCGAAGCGGTTCCCGAAGGCGGCGGGTGCTCGACCCGCACCGCGCGCGAGCGCCCCCGCCTCCGGGCGGCGCTGATTCCATAATCCACTACCGGCTCGGGACGCGCACGCGTGACACCCTCCGGCTCTAGTACAGGTTCTCCTCGATGAGTTCTGATCCCGAAAAGAAGAAAGCACGGCGCAAGTCCCGTTTCCTGCTTCTCACCGGGCATGGTCATCGGCGTGGCCGCCATCCTGGGGGCGAATGCAGGCGTCGACTACAGCTCGACGGACAAGTTCTGCGACCAGTTCTGCCATTCTCACCCGGCTGCGACCCAGACTTGGATCAAGTCAACCCACTACACGACGAAAAGCGGCGTGGTGACCCACTGCGTGGACTGCCACCTGCCGGGCGGCGGCATCGAGTATTACACCGAGAAGGCGCGCCTGGGCCTGCACGACGCCTACGGCAAGCTCTTCAAAGACCCCGCCAAACTCGACTGGATTTCCAAGCGCAGCATCGAGGCGGCCTCCGACTTCACCTACGACTCGGCGTGCGTCCGGTGCCACCAGAACCTGTTCAGTGCCAAGCTCACAAAGAAGGGGGTGGACGGCCACCTGCACTATCAGCGCGCGAAACAGTCGCTGCGCTGCATCAGCTGCCATCTGACTGCGGGGCACTACCGGGACAAGAAAGCCGACGAAGGGGTGGAGGCGGGCGAGGACCTGTTTGACCTGACCGCCTACCCGGAAAAAATCGAAGGGTTCAAGGGCTACACCGAGGTGATCCCGGGAACCCCGGTGAAGTTCGAGATGGTCGCCGTGCCCGGCGGGTCGTTCCAGATGGGGAGTCCCGACACGGAACCGTTTCGCCGCGCGGACGAGGGCCCGCAGCGGACTGCGAAGCTGAGCCCGTTCTGGATCGGGCGCACGGAAGTGCGCTGGCGCGAGTGGGAAGTCTTCTACGCGCAGCGTGGCGTCGCCGGGAAGAACGATTCGGACTACGACCCCAATCGGGCCATGTCCGGTCCCACTCCCCCTTACGGCTCGCCGGATCAGGGTTGGGGGCGCGGCTCGCGGCCGGCCATCACGATGACCCACCACGCGGCGTCCGTCTACTGCGAGTGGCTCTCCTCCGTGACCGGCAAGAAATTCCGCCTGCCGACCGAGGCCGAGTGGGAGTATGCCTGCCGCGCGGGAACGACGACGCCGTATTTCTTCCCAGGCGACCCGTCGAAATTCACCGCGCACTCCTGGTGGAACCGCCTGGTCGGCGCCAAGCTGACGCCCATCGGCGACTACGCGCGCTTTGCGGGCACCAGCCGGATGCGGACTTTCCCCCCGAGCGCGAGCAAGCCCAACCCGTGGGGCGTCATCAACATGCTCGGGAACGTGCGCGAGTTCTGCCAGGATTGGTATGACGCGAAGTTGTACGCGAGGTATCCTGCCTCCGGAGTCGAGAATCCGCGCGGTCCCGAGGAGGGCAAAGAGCACGTGGTCCGTGGCGGATCGTACAAGACCGACGCCGCGGACCTCCGCTCGGCGGCGCGGGACTTCACGCGCCACGACCGGTGGATGGTCACGGACCCGCAGTCGCCCAAAAGCATCTGGTGGTATTCGGACTGCACCGACGTCGGTTTCCGCGTGGTGCGCGAGTACGAGCCGGGCGAACGTGAGGCACCCTCCGTCAAGACCGTGGCACGCGGCAACTGACGCCGGAACCGAGATTTTTGTCTCGAGGTTCGTGGAACTGCGGTAAAGTGCATTAGTCTGTCATTATCCGAGGAGGCAGAATGAAAGAGGACTTCAGTCGTCGAGACTTTTTCGGGGCGGCTGCCGTAGCCGGCGCCGGCCTCGTCATGGCTTCATGCGCTCAAAAGAAGACTTTCCCGAAGATGACCTTCGTGGAAAAGGCGCCGGACGGGCCCGTCCTGAAAGCCGGGTCTGATCGGGTGCGGCGGCAGCGGCACCGGTGCGGCCGAGAATTTTCTCAAGGCCGGCCCCAACCTCCAGGTGGTCGCCCTGGCCGACATGTTCCAGGACCGGATCGACAAGTGCAAGACGCGCTTGGAGAACAAATACCAACAGAAGATCGCCCCCGAGAGGACATACCTTCGGGTTCGACGCCTACAAGAAGCTGATCGACTCCGAAGTCGACATCGTCCTGATGGCCACCCCGCCGCACTTCCGCTCCATCCACTTCGATTACGCGGTGGAAGCGAAGAAGCACATCTTCATGGAAAAGCCGGTCGGGGTCGACCCGGTGAGCATCCGCGCGCTGCTCGCTTCCGGCGGAAAAAGCGAAGGCCTACAACCTGAATGTCGTGACCGGTACGCAGCGCCGCCACCAGCGGCAGTACCTCGAGAACTACAGCCACGTCAATAACGGCGCCATCGGCAAGATCGTCGCCGCCCGCTGCTACTGGAACCAGGGTCAGCTCTGGTACAAGCAGCGCCAGAAGGACTGGACCGACATGGAAGCCATGCTGCGCGACTGGGTCAACTGGTCCTGGCTGTCCGGCGATCACATCGTCGAGCAGCACGTGCACAACATCGACGTCATCGACTGGTTCATGGGCGCCTATCCCGGTCAAGGCCGTGTCGATGGGCGGCCGCATGCGGCGCGTGACCGGCGACCAGTTCGACTTCTTCTCGACCGATTTCACCTTCGAGAACGGCATGCACCTGCTCAGCCAGTGCCGCCAGATCGACGGCTGCGAGAACGAGATCTCGGAGTACCTGGTCGGCACCGAAGGCTCCACCAACTGCAGGGGCACGATCTGGGACAAGGAAGGCAAGATCGTCTGGCAGTACCAGGAGGCCGCGAAGGAACAGGAGACGCCGGGACAGGTCACCATGCTGGATCCGGAAAAATCCGACATCTCGCCCTACGACCAGGAGCACGTGGACCTGGTCACCGCGATCCGGACGAACAAGCCGATCAACGAGGCCGAGAACACGGCCAAGTCGACGCTGACCGCCATCATGGCTCGTGTTTCGGCATACACCGGGAAGGAAACGACCTGGGAGCAGATGATGTCGATGGATCTGAAGCTTGGGCCCGCCGAGTATGTCATGGGTCCCGATCCCGACGATCCAGCCGACCGTCGCGGTCCCCGGCACCAGCAAGGCTGTACCACCTGCCGAATAGTTCAATGCGGGTGTCGGGTTCTGGGTGTTCGGGGTCAGCACCGCAACACCCAGCCCGGCACCCATCCCCTGCCGTTAATGCACCCAGCGCCCAATTCCTTGCGTCAGCCGCGAAAAAGACTTTCTGGCCGAGGCCGGAATCTCCGGGATCATCCCTGTGAACATACGCATGTCCGGCATGGACGGTACCATCCTGCGCCACCTTGAGGCGGGGGCGCGCCGTCCAAGCGCCATCCTGGCTCCGTAGTATGCCAGGGTGCCGGCCGCGGCGCCGGCGAGCACCCGGTTTTCCGGGGACCATCGGCGCAGACGCCCGAAGTCGTAAGAGGGCATGCGGCGCATCACGCGCCCCCAACCGGGAGATCGGTTCGCGGAGCTCCAGCGCGTGCCGAATCCCGTAGTACCGATCCGATTCCGCCAGCCGTCAACCCGACAATTGTCCAGTCCCCGGCATCCCTGTTCGCCGCGCCATGACGGCGCCCTCTCCCCTGCAGCTTCGGGACGTTCTCGGCCGAATCGTGCAGTCTGAAATCCTGTTCTCCGCGCTGGTAACGCCGGGAACCTGGGCCACGGCGTTCATCAGGTCGTCTACCTCCGACTTCAGGATATCGCCGGCCAGGATTACGCGACCCCCCTGCGCGTTGACCGAGATTGCGGACGGGTGCGAGACACTACATGCCCCAGCCGGGACCGGACCCTTGCTTCCAGCACACGTGTCATCCCCGGTTGACGCGCCCATGCCGGCGCGTGCGCCCTGTGCCCGGTTGCCGATGCTCCTGGAAGTCGTGTCCCATGCCTTTCGGCCTCTTCTCGTCCAGCTGAACATCTTGTCGCGCACGATCGCTCGCCTGCGCCGCCCCGCCGTCGGGTCCAGAAAATACATGACCCCTGCACCGAGACCCACTCCACCCAATAGTGCGATATTCCGGTTCATGGCTGTTCCTCCTTGAGTGACACAGTGACACAGAAATCCCCTGACAGGCAGCGGTGCAATTTCCGACCCACGGGGGACTCAAAATCAGAACGGCCAGCAGTGGCAACAACTCCGGGAATCGATCCGGCGCGCGCCTGCACTCCTGCAGTTCCCTTTCGGGGAAATTCTCCCCACGGCGGCACGGAGCGCCACGCCGCACGGGGCACCGTGGGTGTGAGCCGGCGTCCCGGACCTCGCTCGAAGGCCATTGGAGACGGGTCGGACCGACCCCGCCGCTTACTTTAAAGGATCTGAAAGGAAGCGAAAGCATTCGTTTGACTCGGGGGGGGGTTCGTCGTTTAATAGCACAGGCTGGCGCGTACTTCTGTAATGATAGCTCCCCACATGAGCCGTTGCGCTCTGCGCAGGGCAGGAAGGTAAGGACATGAAACGACGCTTCGATCTTACAAGGCGCGAGTTCATCCTGTCGTCAGCAGCGGCAGGGACCGCTGCCACTTTCACCATCGTCAAACCCGAATCGGTTCGCGGAACACAGGCGAACAGTGCGGTAACCCTCGGATGGGTCGGCCTCGGCGGCCGCGGCACGGCCGATGCCAAGGGACTCGCGAGCTGCCGGCGCCCGGATAGTCGCCCTGGGCGACGTGTTCCAGGAGCGGATCGATGCGGCCCGCAAGCTTTTCACCGTCGAAGACAACATGTGCTTCGTCGGTTTCGATTCCTATAAGAGGGTGTGCGACCAGAAGGTCGACGGCGTAATCCTGGTGACCCCGCCGGGATTCCGGCCCGACGAGTTCAGGACGGCCGTCGAGGCAGGCAAGCATATTTTCGCCGAGAAACCGCTGGCGGTGGACGCCTGGGGCTGTCGGGACGTGCTGGCAAACGGCGAGAAGGCCAAGGCAAAGAAGTTGAGCGTGGTCGTCGGCCTGCAGCGGCGTTACAGCACCTCCTACCAGCAAGCCCAGAAGCTCATCACCGGTGGAAGGTTGGGCACCATTGTCATCGGCGCGCGGCTTCTATCTGACCGGCGACGTGTGGAAGGGGAGAACGTGGCCCCGCGCCGACTTCCCCTCCGAGCAGCACTGGATGGCGCGGAACTGGTATTATTTCCGGGCTCTGTCGGGCGACCTGATCACGGAACAGAACATTCATAACCTGGATGCGCTGAACTGGGTCCTGGGCTCGCATCCGGACCGTTGCGTCGGCTACGGCGGGCGCAAGTGGCGCACGTACATCGGAGACATCTTCGATCACTTCAACATTACCTATGAATACCCGGGGGGCGTACACTTGACCTTTATGTCAGGCCAGTTCGCCACGCTGCACGACAGTTCCGAGCAGGTCCTGGGAACCGAAGGCACCTTCTTTACGACCGGCGGGATGCGCATCGAAGGGAAGAACCCGTGGAAGTACGAAGGGGACAGCGACTCCAACAAGAACGAGTGGGAGGCGTTCGTCAACAGCGTCAAGAACGGCGAGCCTCGTGCCGATACCGTGCACGCCGTCGATGGCACGTTCACCACGATTCTGGGCCGCGAAGCCGCGTATACCCGGAAAGAGGTCGAGTGGAAGAAGCTCTGGGAGAAGAACGAGAAACTGGAGCGCAAGGCGTATCCGGTGGCGACCTAGTCTGTGAAGGCTCCGGGCCCCCGGCGTCGGGGGCCCCGGGTCAAACCGAACACAGGAGATACGAAATATGACCATTAACGTGAATCGCCGCGAGTTCCTGAAAACCACCTCGTCTTTCGCAGTAGGCGGGGCCGTGCTCGGCGCCGGTTTTGCCGGACGCTCGGAAGCGGTCCCGGCGGCGCAGGCTCCCGGCGCAGGCATACAGAAGGGCTTCTGCATCGGTGTCCTCCCGAAGGAGATGAGTGTCCTGGACCGCTTCAAGCTGGCCAAGAAGGTCGGCGTGGAGGGTATCGAACCCAACACCCTGACTACTCCTGAGGAAGTGGCCGAATACAAGGAGGCGGCCAAGAACACCGGGGTCAAGATCCTCTCCATCATGAACTCGGACCATTGGAAGTTTCCGCTTTCGGACAACGACCCCGAAGTCGTCAAGAAGAGCATCGACGGCGTGAAGACGTCGTTGAAAAATGCGGCGGAACTGGGAGCCAGCGCCATCCTCCTGGTGCCTGCGGTGGTCACCGCCGAGGTCCGCTACGCGGACGCATACACGAGATCGCAGAAGGTCATCAGGGAACAGCTGCTCCCGGTGGCGAAGGATCTGAAGGTAATCATCGCCGTCGAAAACGTCGGCAACCGCTTCCTTCTCAGCCCTCTCGAATTCGCCCGCTACGTCGACGAATTCAAGAGTCCTTGGCTCAAGGCCTACTTCGACGTCGGCAACATCGTTTCGACCGGCTGGCCGCAGGACTGGATTCGCAGCCTCGGCCCGAGGCTCTCCCGGATCCACATCAAGAGATTCGAACCGGGGACGGACCACCCGAAGTACGATCCGGCCGACAGGCGCGGTCAGGGCATCAGCTGGCCTGAAGTCCGGAAAGCGCTGGCCGAAGTCAAATACACTGGCTGGGTCACGGCGGAAGTCCGCGGCGGTGATGAAGCCTATTTGACCGAACTCAGTGCCCGGATGGATAAGATCATCGCCGGAAACAGCCCCACGTAGTCGAGCATTGCGGGGTTGCGGGAACATTCGTGGAGTGCGGTGCCTCGGCAGCGCTTTCGTGGTTGCACTGCATCGGGCAGGATCGGCGAAAGTGCGGCGCCTAGGCGCCGCACTCAAAGCGGCGTCGAGCCTGTCGAGCCGCCGCACTTCCATGAGAAGGTCAGTATTGTCAATCAATCCCGACGTGGCGGGATTCTCCGATTTGGCGGGCAACGCCCGCCCTTCCGGAGGCGGGGCTGTCGGTGATCTGCACAACAGTCCCGTGTACAGCCTCTCTTACAGGTGCCCCGCGCCCAACCTCCTCTCCCATCCCGCTTTTCCAAGGGCGGCGAAAAAGCCCCCCAATACAGCCAGGGGCTTTTTCGCCGCCCAGTAAAATGCAAGCGATAAGGCCCCTGCAGGGAGTGTGCCAACCCGCTTTTTGGTTGGCGCACTCCCTGCTCGGGCCTTCAGCTTGCCTGCACGTGTCGTAACCATCGCTCGAGGAAGCACGGCCGGGGCCGCCGGCTGGTTCGCACTCCTGTGGTTGTCGATCGCTTCCGCCGGGTATGTTCGAGCCTATTTCCCGCCCGTCCGATTGCCCATGCTTCCATTCGCACTCTGTGTGAGCTTTCTTGTGAGCTCGGTGCATTCTGGGGTCCGTCAATTTTGGTGCTGCTATCTCCACATCGGTCTCAGGGTTGCCCCTGCCTGTGCGGCGTCGCAGTCACCATGTTCGGGATCGGTGGTGATCAGCTCTGTGTTCCCCCTCGGCAGCAATGCGTCAATTCACAATCGTGCGGCTTCCTCAAGCCGGTCAGCAGCTCAGTGCGCCGCCGCGGCTTCTACCAGTTCCAGGCGCTTACTGTTGCGCAACGGTTCGTAGACCTCGGCTGTGGCCCAGAGCCGATGCAACAGCACTCCCAGCTTCCGCGCCACAGCCACGACGGCCCGCTTCTTGGCGTTCTTCCCGCCCCGGGCTGCGAGTCTGAGCCCGTATCGCCGCAGGTCGCAGTCCTCCCCGAACGGTCCCAGAATGTACTGGGCGCTCCCCACCAGCAGACGCCGCAGCATCCGGTCGCCCGTTTTCGTGATCCGCAGTTGCGGCGTACTGTCTCCGGAATCGTACTGCTGCGGCACCAGCCCGAGGTAGGCCCCCACGTCCCGGCTCTTGGCAAATCGTGCCGGGTTTTCCAGCGTCAGCACGTACGCTAACGACGTCACCGCCCCGACCCCCTTCACCTGCCGGCACAGTTGCGTTTCCGGATAGGCCTCCGCGCACAGCCGCTCTACCTGCTTGTCGTACTCCTGGATCTGCTCCGTCATTTTCCCGATCTGCTCAAACATCGGAGCCAGTGCCTCCCGAAGTTCCTCCGGTACCCGCTCCCGCACCCGTTTGTGAAAAACCTCGGCGGAGCAGCTGGGCAACCGCTGCCCCGCCGACTTCACCGACCCCCGTATGCACGTGATCAGCTTCGTCCGCGAGCTCACCAGCGCGTCGCGCAACCGCAAAAACATCAGCCCCTGCCGTGCTTTCGCCCCCCGGTGTTGAATCGGGTACAGCAGTCTCGGATCCGCCTTCACCAGCCGGGCCAGCCTCTGGGCATCTACTTTGTCGTTCTTCCGGCGTCGCCGCTTCTTGCCCCCCTCCATCTTCCGAACGTTGGCGACATAAACTTCATGACCCAGTTCCTTCAATAACGCGTCCAGCCAGGGCGAATGGGTCCCGACTTCCATCGCCAACCGCGACTTCGGGATCAAGCGGAAGTACGCCTCGAACTCCTCCGCTGTCGTGGCCAGCTGCCCCGCTGCCGCTATCTCCCCGCTTTCGTCCAGAATGCAGTAGTGGGTCTGTCGATCACCCAGGTCCAGCCCGATGTAATACGCCGTGCCCCCAACCCCGCACTTGCCCGCTTGCGCCGAGTCCCCGAGCTTTTGCAGCAGTCTCGCCACACTCGATCGCAACAGCTTTGAAGTTCCCTCGGCCTGCTTGATCTCAGTTCCCTTAACGCTTCCCTTTGTCGTTCGAACCTTGGTAGTCTTCTTCATGTCGGTTGGCCTTTCTTCCTGTTAGAGGGTGAAAACATCAAGGTTAGCTTAACGGCGCACCTTGATCGAGAGGCCAACCGACCTTCTCATCTCATCTCCATACAAGACGCGCGGCCGGGAATCCATATTCAAGACCTGACCCCGGCCGTCCTGCCAGAAACTCCCTCCACTGTATTTGAATGCACATTCGGGGACTTCCTTTCGGGTGCCCGGAAATGTATTCTCTGTCCCAAGTAGGGCCACACGATGTGCCACGTTCGGATTGAAACCGAGGTGCAGTCCCTGTGTCCATACAGCGGTTTCTTCACGAAACGCTTACCCTGATACTGGCCGGTGGACAGGGAGAGCGACTCTACCCACTCACGAAGGACCGGGCGAAACCCGCGGTCCCGTTTGCGGGGGAGTACCGCATCATCGACTTCACCCTTTCAAACTGCGTCAACTCCGGCCTCAAACGCATCTACGTGCTCACCCAGTATATGAGCCACTCCCTCGACCGGCACCTGAAGCTCGGGTGGAACATTCTGGCGACGGCGCTCGACGAATTCCTGTACACCATACCCCCGCAGTTCAGGACGGGTAACCGTTGGTACCTCGGAACGGCCGATGCGGTTTTCCAGAATGTTTACATCCTTCAGAACGAGCGCCCCTCCCACGTCGTGATTCTCTCCGGCGATCACATCTACAAGATGGATTACAGCGAGATGATCGAGGCGCACGCGCGCAACAAGGCGCTGGCGACGGTAGCGGTCGTGGAGCACGACAGGGCTGCAGCAAGCCGGATGGGGGTGGTTGAGGTCGATGCCGACAACCATGTCGTGAGCTTTTCGGAGAAGCCCTCCGACCCGAAGCCGATCCCCGGTCAACCGGAAATGGCACTGGTGAACATGGGGGTGTACGTCTTCGAGACGGCGACGCTGGTCCAGGCCGTGTCGGAGGATTCCCGGCGCGATTCGGCCCACGACTTCGGTCAGAACATCCTCCCCTCGCTCATCCGCACGGGCCGGCTTTTTGCCCACCCGTTCCGGGACGAGAACCGCGCGCAGGTGAAATATTGGAGAGACATCGGCACCCTGGACGCCTACTACGATGCCAGCATGGATCTTGTCCGGGTTGACCCTTCTTTCAACCTGTACGACCGCAGTTTCCCGATCCGGACCTTCATGGAGCCGAGGCCGCCGGTGAAGATGGTCTTCAGCGGCCGGGAAGAAGGGCGCGTCGGGATGGCGGTGGACTCCCTGCTTTGCAGCGGGTGCATCATCAGCGGCGGGCGCGTGGAGCGCTCGATATTGTCGCCCAACGTGAGGATAAATTCTTACTCACTGGTGCAGGATTCGATCCTATTCGATTACGTTCAGATCGGTCGCCACGCCAGGATCCGGCGCGCCATCATCGACAAGGACGTCCATGTGCCCCCGGGATTCCAGATCGGCTACGACCCCGAGGACGATGCGCGCCGCTTTACCGTGACGGAAAGCGGCCTGGTCGTGGTCCCGCGCGGGACCGTCATCGAGTAGGCCGACGCCGGATCGACGGGATCGGCCAAGAAACCGCGTCGCGCCGCCTCCTCGACAGCCGGCGCGCCGCTCCCGTTCCCATACATACCGAACTGATCCCATCCTCCTCGATCCTCCGGGGCCCCTTGCCATACTACTGGTCTGCCCAAGGCTTTCAGGGTAAAGTTGGGGGTTCCACCGGGGGTGCGCATGGGAGCCATACACCGCTTTTACCGGATGGCCGGTGCCGATTTCGAGAATTGCTTCTACGTCGAGGCTTGTGAGCCCCTCGAAGAGCGTGAGCTCCGGGTCCTGACGTGGCTCCTGGCCGAGACCTTCGAGCCCGACGGGTTTTCCACCTCCTCACTGATCGCGGCCGACGGTGCCGCGGTCGAAGTCGGTCCCCGCCTGAATTTCGAAACGGCCTTCTCCACCAACGCTGTGTCGATCTGCCGCGCCTGCGGGCTGGGGAAGGTCGTGCGCGTCGAAAAGTCGAGACGGTGGCTGCTCCCGGCGGGGATCGATCGGGCCCGATTCGCCGCGGCGCATCATGACCGCATGACCGAGTGCCCTTACGCGGCGCCCCTGGCCAGTTTTGAAACCGGGCTGGCGCCGGAGCCGGTGCGCCGGATTCCACTGCTGGAGCAAGGGTGCGACGCCCTGCGCAGCCTCAACCGGGAATTGGGCCTCGGGATGGACGCCTGGGATCTGGATTTCTACTACGATCTCTTCCGCAACCACTTCCGTCGCGACCCCACCGACGTGGAATGCTTTCAGCTGGCCCAGGCCAACAGCGAGCATTCCCGCCACTGGTTTTTCAGGGGCAAGCTGGTCATCGACGGCCAAGCCGTGCCGGAAACGCTTCTGCAGATCATCAAGTCCACGCTCAAAGCGAATCCTTCGAACAGCGTCATCGCGTTCCACGACAACTCCAGCGCCATCCGCGGCTACGACGTCTACACGACCGCCCCGCGGACTCCCGGCCGATGCTCGCCTTTCAAGTTCGCACAAAATGCCTACGACATCATCTTCACCGCGGAGACCCACAATTTTCCGAGCGGAGTCGCGCCGTTTCCCGGCGCCGAGACGGGAACCGGCGGCCGGATTCGCGACGTGCACGCCACCGGGCGCGGCGCGCTGGTCGTTGCCGGTACGGCCGGGTACTGCACGGGCAGCCTGAATATCCCCGGCCACAAGATCGCCGGGGAGGATCCCGCATTTGCCTATCCGGGCAATCTCGCGAGCCCGCTGCAGATCCTCATCGGGGAAAGCAACGGCGCGTCGGACTACGGCAACAAGTTCGGTGAGCCTCTCATCCAGGGGTTTGCGCGGTCCTTCGGGCTGAAACTGCCGGATGGGAGCCGGCGGGAATGGGTCAAGCCGATCATGTTTACCGGCGGCGTCGGTCAGATCGATGCGCGGCACATCGATAAGGAGGAGCCTCGTCGAGGAATGCTGGTCGTACAGGTGGGCGGTCCCGCGTACCGGATCGGCATCGGCGGCGGGGCCGCATCGAGCATGATGCAGGGCGAGAACAAGGAAGAGCTCGATTTCAGTGCCGTCCAGCGCGGCGACGCCGAGATGGAGCAGAAAATGAACCGGGTCATCCGCGCCTGCGTGGAGTTGGGAGAGGCCAACCCGATCGTCAGCATTCACGACCAGGGCGCTGGCGGGCCCTGCAATGTCGTAACCGAACTCGTGGACCCGGCCGGCGGGCGCATCGAAATCAGGAACATCAGGCTGGGCGACCGGACGATGTCGGTGCTCGAGATCTGGGGCGCCGAGTACCAGGAGCGAGTCGCCCTCCTGCTGCAGCCCCCGCGTCTGCCGGAATTCCAGGAGATCTGCACCCGCGAGAAGGTGACCTGCGAGGTCCTGGGAGAGGTGACCGGTGACGGCAGGATCACCGTCCACGATGAGCTCGACGGCTCCACCCCCGTCGCTCTGGAGCTCGCCCCGATATTGACCAACATACCCCAGAAGCGGTTCGAGTTGGAGCGGCTGCCGCAAGAGCGCTCGCCTTTACGCTACCCTCCGGATCTGAAGATCGAGGACGCGGTGCGCGAGGTGTTCCGGCTCCCCTCGGTCGGGTCGAAGGGCTTTCTCGTGCGCAAGGTGGACCGCAGCGTCACGGGCCTGGTCGCGCGTCAACAGTGCTGCGGTCCCCTGCACCTGCCGGTTAGCGACGTGTCGGTCGTGGCTCAGAGTCACTTCGGCCTGACCGGCGCGGCACTGAGCATCGGCGAGCAGCCGATCAAGAGCCTTGTCGATGTGCGGGCCGGGGCCAGGATGGCCGTCGCCGAAGCGCTCACCAACATGGCCTGGGCCCTCATCTCCGACCTGTCGCACATCAAGTGTTCGGTCAACTGGATGTGGGCCGCGAAGACGCCGGGCGAAGGTGCGGCGCTGCACGACGCCGCCGTCGCGCTGCGCGACTTGATGGTCGAGCTCGGCATCGCGGCCGACGGGGGTAAAGACAGTCTCTCGATGGCCGCCCGCGTCGGCGCAGAGCTGGTCAAAGCGCCCGGCCAGGTGGTGGTCTCGGCCTACGCGTCCACCCCCGATGTGACCCGCGTCGTGACCCCGGACATCAAGAGTCCGGGGGAAAGCCGCCTGATGCTGCTGGATCTGGCTCCGGGGAAAGCACGTCTCGGGGGATCCGCCTTCGCCCAGACACTGGGGCAGGTCGGGGACGAATCACCGGACATCGACGACCCGGCTCTGCTGAAGCGCGCCTTTGTCGTGCTGCAGGACTTCATCAGGGAGGGGTTGGTGCTCGCCGGGCACGACCGCAGCGACGGCGGGCTGGTCGCCACCGTAGTCGAGATGGCCATGTCGGGCAACTGCGGCATAGCCCTTGGGCTGGACGAGGCGTCCCACGACGTATCCCAACTGTTTGCCGAGGAGGCGGGGTTGGTCCTGGAGTATGCGCCGCGGCACGAAGAGCGCATCCGCACGCTGCTGAGCGGCTGTGGCATCCCCTTCCGCATACTGGGCGAAACCATGACGGAGCGACGCGTCACGATCCGGAGGGGCGGTCGTCTGCTGCTCGATCTCCCGACTCCTCTGCTGCTGTCATGGTGGGAAGAGACCAGCGACCGGATCGAGAGCCTGCAGATGAACGTGGACTGCGCCCTGCAACAGGCGCGTTCTCACGACCGTCCGGGGCCCGGCTATCGGCTCGGGTTCGATCCCGAGCCCACACCCTCGCTTGTCCTTCTGCGCGAAGTGAAGCCGAGGGTTGCCATCATCAGGGAAGAGGGGAGCAACGGCGACAGGGAAATGACGTCCGCCTTCTTCGCGGCCGGGTTCGAGCCCTGGGACGTCACGATGTCGGATTTGCAGAGAGGCGACGTCGAGCTCGACGAGTTCCGGGGCGCCGTCTTCGTCGGGGGCTTTTCCTACGCCGACGTGCTCGACAGCGCCAAGGGCTGGGCTGGCATCATCCGGTTCGACGAAACGTTGCGCCACATGTTCGACGGTTTCTACCGGCGCCAGGACACGTTTTCGCTCGGCGTCTGCAACGGCTGCCAGCTGATGGCTCTCCTGGGTTGGATCCCCTGGGGTGGGATCCCCGACCACGGCCAGCCAAGGTTCATAAGGAACAAGTCTGGCCGGTTTGAGTCTCGCTGGTCTACGGTGAAGATAGTCGAGAGTCCCTCAATTATGCTGCGCGGCATGGAAGGCTCCACGCTCGGCATCTGGGTGGCGCACGGCGAAGGGCAGCTGTTCTGCCCGGACGGCTCGGTGCTCGACGAGATCCGGAGCCGGACCCTGGCGCCGATGCACTTCGTCGACGACGCCGGCGAGGCGACCGAAGAATACCCGTTCAATCCGAACGGGTCGACCCTGGGGATAACCTCTCTCTGTTCAGCCGACGGCCGGCACCTGGCGATGATGCCGCATCCAGAGCGCTCGTTCCTGAAGTGGCAGTGGCCCTGGATGCCCGAGGCGTGGAATCGTTCGTTGCGCGCCTCCCCATGGCTGCGTATGTTCCAGAATGCGCGGGCCTGGTGCGAAGCGGCCCGGCCTTGAATGGACGGTGCCCTTCAGTATCTTCCGATTTAGACCCACCGTAGTCTTTGCCCCACCGATGTACTAATCTTACTCGGTCCCCTCCGGTACGGGGTACGGCTGCCGTGTACGCCGCCCCTCTCACTAATTGTCCATCGGCGATCTATGTCATTGAAACCGGGAGTGCTGTTTATGGTCGGCAGGGAGACAGGCCGCCGAAGTGCGATCGGGGCCGAAGTGCTCCCGCAGGGGGGTGTGCACTTTCGGGTGTGGGCGCCGCGGCGCCGCTCCGTCGAGGTCGTGCTGGAAGGGGTGGGACTCGAAAACGGCGGCCAGAGAGTGGTTGGACTCGAACCGGAACCGTCAGGCTACTTTTCGGCGCCTGCGCCCGATGCGGCGCATGGGACCCTCTACCGGTTCCGGCTGGATGGCGGAGAGCCGCTTTACCCCGACCCCGCGTCCCGTTTCCAGCCCGATGGACCTCACGGGCTGTCGCAGGTGATCGACCCGAGGCGCTTTCAGTGGACCGACGGCCGGTGGCGCGGCGCCGGGCTGAAGGGGCAGATCATGTACGAAATGCATATCGGGACCTTCACCGCGCCGGGCACGTGGAAGAGCGCGCTGCGAGAGTTGCCCGAATTGGCGGAGACCGGTGTCACCGTCCTCCAGGTAATGCCCGTGACCGATTTCCCCGGCAGGTTCGGCTGGGGGTACGACGGCGTCAACCTCTTCGCCCCGACCCGCCTCTATGGCGAGCCCGACGATTTCCGCCGGTTTGTCGACCGAGCCCATGGGCTGGGGCTGGCCGTCATCCTGGACGTCGTCTACAACCACCTGGGCCCGGACGGGAATTACCTGGGAGAATTCTCCGAGTCCTATTTCACCGAACGGTACGAGAACGAGTGGGGGCGGGCCATAAACTTCGATGGCGAGGATGCCGGGCCTGTCCGGGAGTTCTACCTCGCCAACGCAGCTTACTGGGTCGAGGAGTTCCACCTCGATGGACTGTGCCTAAATGCCACCGACCGGATCTTCGACCACTCTCCGGACCACATCATTGCCGAGGTCACGCGCACGGTGCGGCAGGCGGCACGCGGTCGGGCGACGCTCGTGGTGGGCGAAAACGAACGGCAGGACGTGACGCTGGTCCGGCCTGCCGCCCAGGGCGGATACGGTATGGACGCCCTCTGGAACGACGATTTCCACCACAGCGCCATGGTTGCGCTGACGGGCCGGAACGAAGCCTGCTACACGGACTACCTCGGACGCCCCCAGGAGTTCATTTCCGCGATCAAGTGGGGTTACCTGTACCAGGGGCAGCGCTGCAAGTGGCAGAAGAAACGGCGGGGGAGCCCGTCGGTCGGCATCGAACCGGCGGCCTTCATCCTGTTCATTCAGAACCACGACCAGATTGCCAACTCGGCCCGTGGCCTGCGGGGCCACGCCCTGTCGAGCCCGGGGCTGTACCGCGCCCTGACGGCGTTGATGCTGCTTGCCCCGGGCACTCCGATGCTTTTCCAGGGGCAGGAGTTCGCCGCATCATCCCCGTTTCTTTATTTCGTCGATCTCGACGCAGACCCCAGCTCGGCCGTGCGCGCCGGGAGGGCGAAGTTCCTCGCGCAACACCGCAGCCTGGCGTCTCCCGGGATGCAGGCCGTATTTGCCGACCCCGCTTCCGAGGAGACCTTCATGCGCTCCAAGCTGGACCTGTCCGAGCGTGTGCTCCACGCGCCGATGTATGCGCTGCACCGCGACCTCATGAAGCTTCGGCGCGAGGACCCCGTGTTCAGCGCGCAGCGTTGGGGGGGGGTCGACGGAGCCGTCCTCGGACCGGGCGCGCTCGTCCTGCGCTTCTTCGACGACGGTGCAAACGACCGGTTGCTGATCCTGAACCTCGGGGTCGATCTGCATCTCGATCCCGCCCCGGAGCCGCTGCTGGCACCCCCTGAGGACAGGCGGTGGCGCATCCTGTGGTCGAGCGAAGATCCGCGCTACGGCGGCAACGGCGTGCCCGAGGCGGAAACCGAGGAAAACTGGCGCTTACCCGGCCACGCGGCCCTGGTGCTGAGCCCCGTAAGCGACAGCGCAGGGCGGTGAGCCCACGACCGCCCCAACCCGATCTCTCCTGTTTCCGCGGCCGGGGTGCGCCGGCCACCGAAGCCCTACTGCTGTCTCAATGTCAGAAGCGGGTCCACTCGTGTCGCCCGTCGCGCCGGGAAGTAAATGGACCCGGCGGCAACGAGCATCAGCAGGAGCGGTACCGCGACAAACGTCCATGGGTCGCGCGGGCTCACGTCATAGAGCAGGGATCCGATGGCGCGTGTGAGCTGCCACGCCACGACCATGCCTGCCGCGATTCCCGCGGCGGCCAGCACCAATCCCTGCCGCACGACCATCTTGAGCACGTCCCGCCGGCTCGCCCCGAGTGCCAGTCGAATGCCGATCTCCTTCCGGCGCTGGCTCACCGAATACGCCAGCACCCCGCAGATGCCGACGGCGGCAAGCAGGAGGGCGACGGCGGCGAAGACGATCAACAGGTAGGTGTTAAACCTCTGCGGCGCGACCGAAGCGCTAATCAGCTGATCCATGGTCTGGACCGCCGTCACAGGCAGGGCGACGTCGACTTCCCTTATCGCGTTGCGCAGCGGGGTGACCAAAGCCAACGGCTCGCGGTCGGAGCGCACCAGCAGGTCAAGGGCGCGAAGCCAGCCTGTTACGGTCTCGGCGAGCTCTCCATCGGGCACCTGCAGGTAAGGTTCGTATACCTGGGGGATGGTCTCCGCATGCAGGGGACCGTTTTTGACGTCCGCGACGACGCCGACGATGTCAAACCACGGCGTGGAGGAGGTGACGACGCCCCATTTCATGCGGCGGCCGACGGGATCCAGCCCGGGCCAGAACATGCGCGCCATCGTTTCGTTAATCACGACCACGCCCGTTCCGGACTCGCCGTCCCGGTCAGTCAAGTACCTCCCCCGCTTCAGCGGAATGCCGAGGACCGTGAAGTAGTCGCCGAGAATGCGGGTGCAGGACACGACCTGGGGCGGACCGTCTTCCCTGACGTACGCGGGCTCGGGGGAAAAGGCCCTCCTCTCGTGCGCCGACAGGGGCAGGTCCGAGGCGATCGCCGCCGCCTGGACTCCCGGCACGGTCCTGGCCCGCTGAAGCAGCCCTCGATAAAAGGACCGGATCTGGTCGCCACGGGTGTACGCCGCGCCGGGGAGGCTCGTGGACAGGCTCAGTGCATGCTCAGGACGGAACCCCGGATCGGTCGAAACGAGTCGGAAAAAACTGCGCGCCAGCAGCGCCGCGCCTATCAGGAGCGTCACGGCCAGGGCGAATTGAATGGCGACCAGGGCTCCCAGAACACGGCCCGGCCGTTTCCTTCCTGTCCCGGTGGGGCC
The DNA here is from genome assembly GCA_963773605.1 of uncultured Acidobacteriota bacterium. Taxonomy (GTDB): domain Bacteria; phylum Acidobacteriota; class UBA6911; order UBA6911; family UBA6911; genus CAVZBT01. The sequence goes on along the minus strand of CAVZBT010000002.1, from coordinate 447,826 downwards.
TCCACCTTTGAGAATCTCGACGACGTCCTTGCCGGAGGTTCCCAACGCGGGGGCGACTCCCGACAGCACCGCCGTCATCAGGCAGAGCACGAAGGTAAACACGAGCACGCGGCCGTCGATGCCGATCTCCCCCGTCCGTGGGATGCTGACGGGGGCGAGCGACACGAGTGCGTCGGTTGCCCACTGTGCGATGACCAGCCCCGCCACCCCACCGGACAGGGCGATGGCGCACGTCTCGGTCAGGACCTGAGTCACGAGGCGGCGGCGCGGGGCCCCCAGCGCGCCGCGGACGGCCATCTCACGCTGGCGGACTACTGCCCGGGTGAGCAGCAGGCTGGCCACGTCCGCGCACGCAATCAGCAACACCACGCCCACCGCTGCCAGCAGGATCAGGAGTAGACGCTGCACTTCGCCCACGACTTCGTTTTGAAAAGGGACGATCACAACCCCCAGCTCGAAACTCGGCAGATTGCGAAGGTATGCCGGGTAGTGCTCCTGGAAACCGCGAATCACCACCTGGGCTTCGGCCCCGGCTTGTCGCAGCGTCGCATCCGGGGCGAGGCGAGCCAGGACGCTGTTGTTGTACATCATCCCGAACCCGTCGAGTTCGTGGTCGGTGAACGCCATGGGCACAAACACGTCGCCCGGGTCGTCATTGTGGACCGGCCCCCGCAGCGGGAAATCGAACCCGGCAGGCATGACTCCCACGATGGTGTACGGGGTACGATCAAGATAGACCGTATGGCCGATGGCCCCGGGATTCCCGCCGAACTGCCGGCGCCAGAGGCCGTTGCTGAGAACCGCAACCTTGGCCCTGACCGTTTCTTCGCCCTGGGAGTAGATACGTCCGAGCGCCGGCGCGACGCCGAGCAGCGGGAACAGCCCCGCTGTGGCGCGCACGCCGATGATGCGGACCGGCTGCCCTGAGCCGGACAACTCGTATGTACGGTTCTGGTATGCCGCCACGCGCTCAAACAGGCGCACCTGCCGGCTGAACGCCGTGTAGTCCGGCGCGGAAAAAGGCATTTTCGCGGCACCCATCTTAGGCATGGCTTCGTGAGCCATTACCAGGCGTCCCGCATTTGCGAAGGGCAAGGGACGCAGCAGGACCGCGTCCACGACACTGAAAATGGCGGCGTTTGCCCCGATCCCCAACCCGAGGGAGAGGACGGCGGCGAGGCTGAATGCGGGATGCTTCAGGAGCAGTCTGAATCCGTGGCGCAGATCCCGCAGCAGGGTATCCATCGTGGCTCCAGTCTATGACGCGCAACTCGGGTAAGGCAATACCCATGCCCGCGCGAGCGTTCTGGTAAACGACTGGAGTTGTTAAGATTGTAGAGTGAAAGCGGCCGAGTCCCCTGTCCGCAATCGGAACGTGCCGTCCCAGTTCCGGAACAGCTCCTCTCCGCTGTTCAGAGCATCGCACGGAAGCCCGGGTCCCGGGCTTCCGGCTTCGGGCTTCGCAGTTACGTCTTTGCCAAAATGGTCCGTTCCAGGACGGCCTGCGTCAGCTTGATGCCCTTCAGTTCGTTCTCCCAGATCTGCTCGGGAGGAAGCTGCGGCGGAGCCCCGGCCCCGGGCGCCCTGCGCTCCATCCGGGGATAGGACGATTCGATGCCATAGAAACCGTGATATCCGGAATCGCGGCAGATCTTCAGCAGCTTCTCGAGGTCCCAACCCGGGTGGGTTTCGTCGGCGTTCCAGGCCGCCTTCACCGAAATCCCCTTGGCATAGGGAACGATCTTGCGCAGCACCTCCGCGTTGTCGTCTCCCTGGTTGATGTTGCCGAAGTCCGGGAGCGTGCCGAAATTCGGGTTGTTCACGGTCTTCATGAGGCTGACCAGGATTCCCGGGTCCGAAGAGGCGCCTCCGTGATTCTCGATCACGACGTTCATGTCCGCCTGCTTGGCATAGTCGAGCAGGTGGTTGAAGCTCTCAGCCGCGCGGCCGACGAGATCCTTGTCCTGCTTCCAGTCGTCGCCTCGTCCGCCCCCGAGGTTGCAGCGGATCGCGTGGCAGCCCAGGTAGTGCCCGATGTCGATCCACTTGCGGTGGAGGACGGCCGCCTGCAGCCGCTCCGCCTTGTCCTTTGCCGACATGTCCCCTTCGCCGTCGACCATGACGAGCACGAAAGTAATCCCGTTGGCATTGGCGTTGTTCTTCAGTTGCTGGAGGTAGCGCTGCACCGGGTTTTCGAAGAACTGGTTGACGAGTTCAATCCCGTTGATGTTGAACTCCTGCCGCACGATCTTGGGCAGATCGAGCAGCTTCCACTTCTTCGCCACGAAGAAGCTGCGATTGATGGACCAAGCCGCCAGTGAAATGTCGTCCTTTGTCGGACGGTCCGCAGCGCCCAATGCGCCGCTGGTCACCGCCGCCGCGGCAGCCGCTGCCGAAGCGGACAAAAATTCCCGCCTTGTCGTTTCCATTTGGTGCTCCCCGAATGAGTTGCGCGAGTCGGCCGCGCCCGGCGCCCGTCAGCGGGTGCCGGCGCGGATAGGGATTATATGACGATTCGAAGCGAATCGATAGAAATGATCGGGGTATCGAAACTAAAGATAGAAGACGGAAGACAAAGACGGAAGCCAAGAAACCAGGAGCCAGAAGCGAGAAGCCAGAAGCCAGGCAGGTGGAGATGCGGCGCCGGATGCTCAGTCGAGGCGCTTGTGGAAGCGGAGGACGCTGAAGGTCAGGATCGCGACGCCGAAGACGGCCAGGGCCAGCATCTGCGGCCAGAGGTACTCGACCCCGATGCCCTTCAGGAAGATGCCGCGCACGATCTCCATGAAGTAGCGCAGCGGGTTCAGATAGGTCAGGTACTGCACCGGCTGCGGGCATGTTGCGGATCGGGAAGGTGAAGCCGCTCAGCATGAAGGCGGGCATGAAGAAGAAGAACGAAGACATCATGGCCTGCTGCTGCGTGTGCGAGATGGTCGAGATGAACAGGCCCGACGCCCAGCGTGGTCAGCAGGAAGAGTACCGGAGCAGCCGAACAGCAGCAGGAGGCTGCCGCGGAACGGAATGTGGAAGACCAGCAGCGCGGCCGCCGTCACCAGGACCACGTCGAACAGGCCGATGATCGGCGAACGGCAGCGTCTTGCCGAGCATCAGCTCGATGGGCCGGATCGGCGTCACCATCAACTGCTCCATGGTGCCGATCTCCTTTTCGCGCACGATGCCCATGGCGGTCAGCATGAGGGTGACCAGCGTGATGATGTTGACCACCACGCCGGGCACGAAGTAGTTGCGGCTGCGTCAGGTCCGGGTTGAACCAGACGCGGCTGCGCACCGAGACGGATGGGGCTCCGGGCGGACGCGGGCCCGCCGCCGGCCTGGGCGCGCCACGCCAGCGCGGGCTCCTGCCGCTGCGCCGCCACGCCTCGGCCGCATAGCCGGCCACGACCTGCCCGGCATAGCTCGAGACGATGGAGGCGGTGTTCGAGTTGGTGCCGTCCACGAGGATCTGCACCGGCGGCGGTCTCGCCGCGCGCGATGTCGCGCGCGAAGCCGGGCAGCACGCGCACGACGGCCTGCACCTCGCCGTGGTCCAGCAGCGCCTGCACCTCGCTCGTCGCGCGGCGGGGTCGGCGGCGATCTGGAAGTGGCCGCGAGCCCTGGAAGGCGGCCAGCAGCTCGCGGCTCTCGGGGGTGCGGTCCTGTCCATCCAGGCGATGCCGCGTGTTCTCGACGTCCAGGTTGACGGCGTAGCCGAAGATGATCAGCTGGATCAGCGGCGGCACGAACAGCAGCGCGCGCATGCGCGGCTCCCGCAGCGTCTGCCGGAATTCCTTGCGGATGATTTCCCGGATCCGTTCCCCACATGCGTCACGCCACCTTCTGCTCTCAGCCTGCGGGTCGCCAGCAGGAAAACGAGGCCGCCGTATGCCAGCCAGCAGCGGCAGTTTCGACCCAGAGGACCTCCAGCCCCACGCCCTTGCAGGAAGATCCCCTTCAGAATCGTGACGAAGTAGCGCGCCGGGAAACATGTAGGTGACGACCTGGATCGGCAGCGGCATGTTCTCGATGGAGAAGACGAAGCCCGAGAGCAGGAAGGCCGGCAGGAACGAGGTCAGCATGCCCAGCTGGTAGGCCAGCACTGCGTGCGCGCGAGCGGCGGAGAGGAAGATGCCCCAGAACAGCGCGCCGATCAGGAAGAGCGCAGCCGGTGAGCGGCCAGCAGGAGGATGCTGCCGCGCAGGGGCACCTGGAACACGCCGACGCCCGACCACGATGGTCACGGCCATGTCGACGATGCCCGAGCGACGAAGTAGGCCGACATCTTGCCGAGCACGATCTCGGCCGGGCGCAGCGGGCGTCGAGAGCAGCTGCTCCATGGTGCCCATCTCCCACTCGCGCGCGATGGTCAGCGACGTGAGCAGCGCGCGCGATGATCATGAGGATCACGGCGATCAGGCCGGGCACGATGTAGTTCTTCGACTTGAGCTCGCTGTTGTACCAGACGCGCAGCCGGGCGTCGACGGGCGGGGTCGATGCGCGGCGCCGGCCCTGCGCGTTCAGCGCCTTCGCCGCGCAGCTCGAACGAGTAGGCCTGGAGCAGCGCGTCGGCATAGCCGAGCGCGATGGAGGCGGTGTTCGAGTCGCTGCCGTCGAGGAGCAGCTGCACCTGCGGCGTCGCCGCCCGGCCGGCCAGGTCGCGCGCCGTAATCGCGCGGGATGACCACGGCCAGCAGGCAGCTGCTCGCGGTCGATCTCCTGCTCGATGGTCGCGTAGCTGTCCGGCGTACGCCGAGGATCTGGAAGTAGCGCGAGCCGGCGAAGCGCGCGATCAGCTCGCGGCTCTGCGGGGCTCCGGTCCGAGTCGTAGACCAGGGTGGGGATGCGGTCCACGTCGAGGGTCAGGGCGTAGCCGAACAGCAGCAGCATCAGCAGCGGCAGGGCCAGCGCCATGCATCAGGCTGCGCGCGATCCCGCAGGATGTGCAGGAACTCCTTGCGGGCCACGGCCCGGGTGCGGCGGAGGTTCATGAGGCCTTGCGCTCCTCCTCCTCGATCAGGGCGACGAAGACGTCCTCCATGCGAGGGCGGAATCGGCTCGAGGCGCCGGATGGCGATGCCCGCCGGGCCAGGGCGTCGCGGATCAGCGGCCTGGCCGCCTCCGGGTCGTCGACGGTGACGTGCAGCCCGCCGCCGAAGACCGCCACGTCGCGGATGCCCGGCACGCCTCGCAGCGCCCTCATGCTGTCGAGCGGATCGGAGGACTCCAGGCCCATGCAGGTTGCCGGCGCCGAGGTCCGTTTCAGGGCGGCCGGCGTGCCGAGCGCGATGATGCGGCCGCGGTACATGAGCGCCAGGCGGTGGCAGTACTCGGCCTCGTCCATGTAGTGCGTGGTGACGAAGACGGTGTGGCCCGCGTCGGAGAGCTGGTAGATCAGGTCCCAGAAGGCGCGGCGCGCGATGGGGTCGACGCCCGAGGTCGGCTCGTCCAGGAACAGGATGGGCGGCTCGTGCAGGATGGCGCAGCCGAGCGCCAGACGCTGCTTCCAGCCGCCGGCCAGCAGGCGCGTCATGCGAAGTCGCGCTGCTCTTCCGAGGCCGGCCATGCGCAGCACGTACGTCCTTGCGCTCGCCGCGGCGCGCGCCGGGGCACGCCGTAGACGCCGCCGAAGAAGTCGATGTTCTCCTCGACGGTCAGATCGTCGTAGAGCGAGAACTTCTGCGACATGTAGCCGATGTTGCCTGCGCACCGTCTCGGGCTGCGCGGCGACGTCGAAGCCGCCCACCAGCGCCCGGCCCGAGGTGGGGCCCAGCAGGCCGCACAGGATGCGGATGGTGGTGGACTTGCCGGCGCCGTTGGGGCCCAGGAAGCCGAAGATCTCGCCCCGGCGACACTGCGAACGAAACGTGGTCCACGGCGGTGAAGTCGCCGAAGCGCTTCACCAGGTTCCGCACTTCGACGGCCGTCGGTGGTCATGGTCGTCTCACTGCCGCCTGCCCGCTCGACGCCGCTTTCGGATGAGCGCGATGAACACGTCCTCGAGCGAGGGACCATGCGGGTCGAAGCTGCGCCGGGCCGAGCCCGCGCGTCGAGCGCCGCCTGCAGCTGCTCCGGCGACGTGCGCCCGGGCACAGGAACAGGTGCAGCGACGGCCCCGCAGGCTCGACGCTGAGCACGCCGGGGAGCGTTTCGAGGAGCGCCTTGGCGGCGCGCCGATCCGGCGCGAGCACCTCGTAGCACGGTTCTTCGAGCTGGATCCGCAGCTGCTCGGGCGCGTCGCAGCGGATCAGCCGGCCGTGGTGCATCAGGCCGACGCGGTTGCAGCGCTCGGCCTCGTCCAGGTAGGCGGTGGTGATGAGGACGGTCATGCCGTCGTTCACCAGCTGGTAGAGGATCGCCCAGAAGTCGCGGCGCGAGACCGGGTCGACGCCGTTGGTCGGCTCGTCGAGAAACAGAACCTGCGGGCGGTGCAGCAGCGTGCACATGAGCGCCAGCTTCTGCTTCATGCCGCCGGAGAGCTTGCCCGGCGGGCCGGTCGCGGAACGGCTCCATGCGGGTCATGTGCAGCAGGCGCGGCATCAGCTCCTGCGCGCTCGGCGCGGCTGATGCCGAACAGGTCGGCGTAGAAGAGCATGTTCTCGTCGCACGGTGAGGTCGCCGTAGAGGCCGAAGCGCTGCGCCATGTAGCCGATGTGGTCCTTCACGGCCTCGAGCTCGCGCGCCGACGTCGTAGCCCGGCGACCGACAGGCCTGCCGTCGGTCGGGTCGAGCAGGCCGCACAGCAGGCGCAGCGTGGTGGTCTTGCCGCGCCGTCCGGGCCGACCAGGCCGAAGATCTCGCCGGGCGCGACCTCGAGGTTCAGGCGGTCCACGGCCGTCAGCGCGCCGAAGCGGCGCGTCAGGTCGTGGGTTTCGCATGATGGGCGGCATCGCTCACCTGCTCTCGCCCAGCGAGGATCTCGGCGTCCACCGGCATGTTCAACTTCAGCTCGTGCTGCGGGTTCTCGACGTCGATCTTGATGCGGTAGACCAGCTTCACGCGCTCTTCGGGGGTCTGGATCTGCTTGGGCGTGAACTCGGCCTCCGAGGAGATGAAGGACACGCGGCCCGCAGTAGATCTTTGCCGGGATAGGAGTCGGTGGTGACCCGGACCTTCGGCGCCCAGCTTGACGCGGCCGAGGTCCTGCTCGCGGATGTAGCCGCGCAGCCAGGGATGGTCGATGTCGCCCAGGGTGAGCACGGTGGTGCCGGCCGCGACGACCTCGCCGGGGTCGGCGGATTTCACCAGCACCACGCCGTCGATGGGGGACGGATCACGGTGTCGGCCAGCTGCGAGTCGATGAGGGCCACCTGGGCGCGGGCCCGCTCGATCTCGGCGTGGCGGGTGGCGAGTTCCTGCTCGCGGCGCTTCAGTTCGATGCGCGCGGCCTCGGCGAGCTGCACGGCGGCCCGGGCCTGCTCGCACCTGGGCGCGGGCGGCCTCGATCGTCTCCTTGCGCGGCCCGGCCTTCACCAGCGAGAGCTGCTCTTCGGCCTGCTTGAGCGCGGCGCCGGTCGCGTCGAAGCGCGTGCGGAACTGATCGTACTGGGAGGTGGAGATGTCGTCGTTCTTGTAGAGCGTCTGGGCGCGCTCCCAGTCGCTGGCGCGCCAGCGCGTGCTGGGTGCGCGCCTCGTCGGCCGCGGCCGTGGCCTGCCGGATCTCCTGCGGGCGGGAGCCGGCCAGCAGCTCCGCCAGCCGCGCTTCGGCCTGTGCGAGTGACGCCTTCCGTGCCTCGACGTCGGCCTCGAGGGTGGCCCGCTGGTAATCGATGGCCGTGCTCTGCTGCGCCGTCTGGGACTCGGCCACGGCGACGCCGGCCTGGTTGCGGGCGCGCTGCTTCTGCAGTTGGTCGGCGTCCAGCCGGGCCAGCAGCGTCCCCTTCTGCACCTCCGTCCCTTCCTCGACCGCGAGTTCGATCAGCCTGCCCGGCATCTTGAAGGCGATGTCGACCTGGGTGAGCTCGATGTTCCCGGAGAGGACTATCCTGTCGGCGTCGTCCCGCTTCCACCAGCGGCAGCCCGCCGGGAACGTGCTCCCCAGGAGGGCGAGCCCGAGCAGCGGGAGGGCCCGGATCGTCTTCGGCTTCATGGTATCTCCTTGTCCCGTGTCACTGAGTGATGTCGCGGATCGTGCCCGTGGCGGTGTGGAGGTCGATACGCGCCACGTTGTAACCGTAGAGCGCCAGGATCCGGTTCTCGCGCGCCCGCGCCAGCCGCGTCTGGGCGTCGGTCAGCTCGATACTGCTGCCGAAGCCCGCCGCGTAGCGCCGTTGCGCGTGCGCCACCTCGTCTTCGGCGAGCGCCTGTCCCTCGTCTGCCGCCTTCAACTGCTCTTCCGACGACCTCAGGCTGTCGACGGCGACGCGGATCTCCATCTCGATCTGCATGCCGAGGTCGCGGGTCCGGACCTGCTCCTGCCGGAGCAGCGAGGCCGATTCGGCGCGTCGCGCGTCGCGCCGGCCGCCGTCGAAGACGGGGACGCGCACGACGACGCCGATCGTGCGCGTCGGGAGCGCGTTGTCGGCGGAGGTCCCGATGGTCCCGTAATCGCCGAAGAGGCTCACGGCCGGGAGCCGCTCCGCCGTCGTCGCACTGCGGTTCAGCCGCGCCATCTCCTCCCGTCGCTTCTGGGCCCGGTAATCGGAGCGCGACTCGAGGGCCGTCCGAAGCCGTTCGGGCGTCGTGCGCGCATCGACCGGGACGAAGGCCAGTTCGTCGGTGAGCTGCACGGCCGTGTCCATGCTCAGCCCCATGGTGCGCAGGAGCAGGAGCCCCGCCCGGGTTCGGTCGTTTTGGGCGACGAGCAGTCGTTGGCGCGCGTCGGCCAGCTGGACGCGCGCCCGGGTCACCTCGATGCCGGTGCCCGTGCCCGCCTCTTTCTGGTCTACGGCGGTTTTCAGGACCGCCTCCGCGAGGCTCAGGTCCGCGGCGGCAGCCTTGACGGTGGCCTCGGTACGCAGCCCCCCGAGGTAGGCGCGGGCGACCTGGTCGCGCACCTGGTCGTGCGCGCTGTCGTGCTCCGCTTCCGCCTGGCCGACCCCGGCGCGCGACGCCTGGTAGCGGCGGATCGCCCCCAGGTCGAAAACGGTCTGACTGGCCGTCGCGCGCGCGTCGAAAATGTTGAAGGGCCCGACAAAGGTCGGGCTGCTGAACCCCGGGATCGGCAGCTGAAGCCGCAGCCCGAAGGCGGCCAGGTTGCGCGTGACGCTCTGCTCGGCCACGGAACCTTCGACATTGGGGAGCAGCGCCGCCCGGGACTGCTGCGCACGGGACTCCGCCTGGCGGATGAACTCCTCGGCGATCCTGGCCCGGGCGTTGCCGTCGGGACCGAGCGCGATGGCGACCGCCTGCTTCAGGCTCAGCGGCATCAGGGCACCGCCGGGCGCGGACCCCGGAAGGGTCGGCTGTTGCGCGGAAGCCGGGAATCCCGGCAGCAGGGCTGCCAGGACGACGAGCGTGGCTGTTTTCTGACTCATAGGCGCCTACCGTCCAGAGGCCTGGGGCTTGTGTGCGCCCCGACCGGCGTTTGAGGTGCGCGACCGCCTTGGCGCCGGGCGCCGGCCGGGCGGGCTCTTCATGCCGCCCTCGATGAAGGCGACCAGCATCTCCACGGCCGTCTCCACGTCGAGCGGGTCGCAGGCGCCGCCGGAAACCAGCCGGAGCAGGTCCGGGGCCGCAAGCGTGTGCGCCATGGCCCCGATGGAGAAAAAGAGACGCCAGAAGCGCTCGACGTCCGAAAGGCCCGGCAGCGCGCGCCGGAACGCGGCGACAAACCGGTCGGAGAATCCCCGGAGCTGCTCGGCCAGGATCTTCTGGGGAAACCCGCCGGGGGCGGAGTACATCCTCCCGAGCAGGATGCCGAACCCCGTCGCGCCGGGACCGCCGGCGAAGCGGAGGGGCGGTTCCAGCAGCACCCGGACCAGCTTCGCTACCGGCACGGCCCCGTCCCCTGCCTTGGCCTCGAGTTCGTCCAGGAGCCCCAGCCGCTCCCGGTTCAGCTGCCCGAGGCGGCGGCCGAACAGGGCGCCGATCAGCGCCTCTTTCGAGTTGAAGTGATAGTTGACGGCAGCGAGGTTGGCCCCGGCCCTGGCCGTGATGGCGCGCAGGGAAGTGCCGTCGTAGCCGCGCTCGGCAAACAGGCTCTCCGCCGCATCGAGAATCCGTTCCTTGGTGGTGCTCATCGCGTCCCCTCGGGCAAAACAATCGTATAAAACATACGTTTGAATAAATCAAACGTATACCGCCTGTCAAGGAGAAAATGACCGGTGGCCCCGCAAAAGAAGAACGGGGTGGCTGACGGGCTCTGTCGCCGGCGCCGCCCGCATGCGGCCCACGCGCGGGTGCGGGGACGATGGTGGGTTCCTATTGTCCGCGGCACCTGGTGGCCTGTAACCGGCGAGTAGGTATCGACCCCATTGGGGTGAAGGAGCAGGCGGCACCGGGCTCCGGAACCCTGGGTCCGGAGGCAGACCGAGGGGGCGACACAGGCTGTGGCGCCCCTGTAGGGCTTGTGATCCCCCAAACCCCAACCCAGGGCCGCGGCCGCCCTGGCCCTCGGCTGGGGCCCGGAGGGTCACAAGTTACAAGCCCCCAAAGATAGGGTCAGACCCTGACCGCGGCGGCGTCGAGCCGCCGCACTCCACAAGTCCGTTGTTACAAGCCACTAGAGGTACAGCCGGTAGGTGAGCTTGAAGATCGCGGCCCGCTGGCTCAGCATCCAGCCGCCGGCCCGGTCGAGCTGGCGCTCGTTGAAGACCAGGTAAATGTTCGAATCCCTGGCGTAGATGACGCGCAGCAGGATGTTGGCCGAGAACTCCTGCGTGATGCTGTTCCACTGCAGCAGGCCGCTGATCCCAATGTTGGGGTTGTGATCGTACCCCACGCGGACGCGGGCGACCGACGTTGAGAAATGCCCCGCCAGCAGCCGCACGCGGTTGTACTCGTACTGCCAGGTCGTCTTGAGCCGTGAAACCTGGACCGTGTTCGACAGGAGCGCGGTCTGCTCGGTTCCGTTGTAGAAGCTCCCCCAGGAGTACTCGGCGCGCCCGTAGACGCGGCGGCTGTTGGCGGACGTGAAGTCCAGGGTGGCTCGCTGGAAGCCGTAGGCGGCCAGAGGAATCGTCACTTGGGGCATGATCCGGAAATCCTCGGTCAGCTGCTCGAAGTGGCGGGTGTAGGTCGCGCCATAGTGTGCTCCCGAGGGGAGCACGTTGCTGGCTTCCACGGAGGCCGAAACGCGTCAGCAGCCGCCCGTCTGTGTCGGTCAGATAGGAAAACCCGGCGGTGAAATCGATGTTCCGGCTCCAGCGCCGATTGAGACGATGGCGGCGTCGGGCGATGCTCTCGAAGGACCGGATGTCGCGGCGCCGCACGTAACCGATGCCGGGGTCGAAGCCGGCGCTGACGGTCTTCTCGGAGACGGTCAGGCCCCACGGGTCCGTCTGGTAGTCGAGCGCCGCGACGTGCGCCGTGCCATCGGGAGCCGTCCCGCGGTTGAGCGCCGAAGCCACGAAACCCTTGAACTGGAGCGTCGGGGTGAGCCACAGGCTCGTGTCCAGCCCGAAGGCGCGGTTTTCGTACCCGGAGTTGTCGGCATTCGTGAAGATCGCGCCGACCGTCGACCGGCCGTGCAGGCCGCGGCGCAGCCGGACCACCGAGTAGTTGGTGGCCGGCTGGTCGGGCGACTCCTTGGTCTGCATGTTCATGATCCCGACGTCGAACCGGCTGGCTTTCCCGGTGAGGCGCGCGCCGCCGAAAATGGGCACCTCGTGTCCGTTCGCGATCCCGATCCTGCGGCTGAAAAAGAGTTGGGTGTCGGCGGCGACGCCAAAATCAAAGACGCTGGCCGATTCGAGGAAGAACTCGCGCTTTTCGGGGAAGAACAGGCTGAACCGTGTCAGGTTCACCTGGGTCTCGTCGGCCTCGACCTGCGCGAAATCGGTGTTGGCGGTCAGGTCGAGGGTCATGTTCGACCCGAGGACGTACTTGACGTCGAGGCTCGGCTCGACGTCGTACTGGGCGCGCTCGAGCCCTTCCGCCTGCAGCCGCGTGGGGACCAGCGCCGGGATTGCCTGGAGGTTTCTCTGCTGGGCAAGGTCCGAAAAACCCGACAGGTTGCCCGCGTAGCCGAGGTGCGAGACGTCGTACTGGGTCGGCACCGCGGACCAGTAGTCCCACTCCTGCTTGTACTGGATCCGGCGCTGAACGTTGAAGCCCCATACGTCGCGGCCCGGCTGGAAGCGCAGGACGCGCACGGGAATCCGAAACTCGGCGCACCAGCCGTCCGGTTGCAGCGACGCACGCACATCCCAGACCTCGTCCCAATTGTTGTTGAAACCCTTGAACCCGTCCACCTGGGTGTCGTGTTTGGCGCCGTTGGGGTTTGTGAGGAATATGTACCCGCGCAGGTGATCGTGAAAGGTGTCGAAGATCACCTCGATCGTGTCATCCTGCGGCAGGTTGTCGTGCCGCCGGATTTTGTTTCGGCTGATCGACTTCGGGTCCTGGTGCATGTAGGCGCCGACGTAGATGTAGTGGTCGTCCCGCATGATCTGGACGACCGTGTCGTCGGCGGCCTTCTGCCCGCTGTAGGGCACCCGCTGGGTGAAATCCTTGAGGACGGTCGCTTCCTGCCAGGCGGCGTCGCCGAGCACGCCGTCGATCACGGGGGAGCGGGACGTGCGGGAAATCGCCGCCGATCGGGCCGGCGCGTCGGCGGCCGGGGCCTGGCCGCACAGCCCCGCGGCGTCCTGCCAGAGCAACGCCAGCAGAAGCGCCTTGGAGCCCGCACAGAGGAAGCCTTTGAGACAATCCACTTGCACCCGTCCATGAATGAGACGGTGCCGATCTTCCTACAGATGGGCAAGAAATCGCAATAAAAAGTATGGAAAACAAACCCAGGGAATCCGGTACGCCGACTCACCCCGACGGTCGCTGACCCCGCCAAAGTAGTGGATTTTTACCGCCGCCCAGGATGAGAATGGCTCATCCTGGAGGGGGTGCCATGGCAGAGAAATCCACGTCTGAAGGTGCGGGGAGCATGCCCCGCCGCGAGTTCGTTAAGAAGACATCGCTGTTGGCGGTGGGCGGCGCGGTAACGCAATTTCCAAACGTCATCACGGGGCGCGCCCAACCGGACGACCCGATCCGGGTCGGGGTGATCGGCTGCGGCGGGCGCGGCACGGGCGCTGCGCTCAACATCCTGGGGGCGCAGACGCGGGTCGTCTATCCGCGGACCGGCTACCACACGGAGGACGCCCTCCCGAACGCGCGGATCCAGGTGCAAAACGTGAAGGTGACGGCGCTGGCGGACATGTTTCGAGACCGGCTGGACCATTGCCGCGCGCAGCTGGAAAAGGTCGGCAACGGCGTTGCGGAGGACCATTGTTTCACGGGGTTCGACGCCTACAAGAAATTGACGGCGCTCCCGGATGTGAACTACGTCATCCTCGCCACCCCGCCGCACTTTCGGCCTGCGACCCTGCGCGCGTCGATCGAGGGCGGCAAGCATGTGTTCATGGAGAAGCCGCTTGCCGTCGACGGCCCGGGCGTGCGCTCGGTCATCGCATCGGCCGAAATCGCCCGGAAAAAGGGTCTGGGGATTGCCTGCGGCGCCCAGCGGCGGCACCAGTCGAGCTATGTGGAGGCGGCCAGGAGAATCCGTGATGGGGCCATCGGCGAGATCGTCGAGTGCCGCGCCTACTGGAACGGCGGCGGCTTGTGGGTGATCGCGCGCCAGCCCGGCTGGTCCGACATGGAGTGGCAACTCCGCAACTGGAACTACTTCGCGTGGCTTTCGGGCGATCATATCGTCGAGCAGCACCTGCACAACTACGATGTCATCAACTGGATCCTGGGGCGGCCGCCGGTCAAGGCTACCAGCCTCGGCGGGCGCCAGGTCCGGACCGCCCCCGAGTACGGCAACATTTTTGATCACTTCGCCACGGAGTTCGAGTACGACAACGGCATGCGGCTCTTCAGCCAGTGCCGGCAGATCGACGGCTGCTCCGGAAACGTGAGCGAAGCCATGGTGGGAACCAAAGGCGCGACGAACTGCCGGGATTTCATCAGGGGTTCACAGGAATGGCGGTACGGCGGGCCCAATCCCAACCCCTACGAGGTGGAGCACGCGGATCTTATCGCGAGCATCCGGGCAGGCGAACCTCTCAACGAGGCGCGCTCGGTCGCTGAAAGCACCCTCATGGGCATCATGGCCCGCAATTCCGCGTATACCGGGCAAACTCTGACCTGGGAGCAGGTTTTGAATTCGAAGCAGGACCTCTCCCCGCCGCGCTACGAGTTCGGCGATCTGCCCATCGCCCCCGTGCCTGTTCCGGGAGCGTACACCTTCGAATAGTCGCGCCGCCGCACCCCGCGCGTTCACTCAACCGTCGGTTCGGGGCAAGCCGAGCCGACCCCTCCCCAAGCGGTTGAGCAGCAAGATCACGGGCCGCGTCGAGCCGCCGCGGCCCGCTTGCCCCGGGTGAGCTGCAGCCGCGGGCAATTCGACCCGCCGCTGGAAGATCGGGGGCCCGTAAGGTAAACTCTTGCTACTGTGAGGGTTTGTTGCACCCTCGTGAACCCTTGACGGGTCGGGAACCCTGATGAACGAAAAAGCTCTCGGCGGGGCACGCATCCCCTTTGTCCTGGGTGTCATTTTCTTCGCGCTCCTCGTCTGCGTGGCCGCGCCGGCTCAGTCTGAATTCGAGACTCCTGAGCGGGTGGTCGCCCTTGGCGACGTCCACGGCAGCTTCAACGAGTTTGTCTCTCTTTTGCGCAGCACGGGTCTGATCGACGGGCGGAACCAGTGGAAGGGGGGGAAGGCGCACCTGGTCCAGACAGGAGACGTCGTGGATCGGGGGGCTGACTCGAGAAAAGTGCTGGACCTGCTCATGAATCTCGAGCGGCAGGTGGCCAAGGCCGGCGGCATGGTGCACGCGCTCCTGGGCAATCACGAAACCATGAACATCCTGGGCGATCTGCGGTATGTGGATCCCGGGGAGTACGACGCCTTCAGGACCCCGGATTCCCGGGCCGCACGCGAGCAGGCTTACGAGCAGCTGGCCGATCCCTCAAAGAAGGACGACCGCTGGTACCGCAGCCAGTGGGAGGACGAGCACCCCCTTGGCTGGGTAGAGCATCGTCAGGCGTTCGGGAAGAGCGGGAAGTACGGCCAGTGGCTCCGACAGAAAAACGTCGTGGTTAAGATCAACAACGCCCTCTTCATGCACGGCGGCTTGAGTCCGAAATATGCTTCCTTGAGCCTCCAGGAGATCAACGACCGGGTCCGGGCGGAGTTGCAGGATTTCTCCAAAATCAATGGCGGTTTGGTGACGGACGGGCAGGGGCCACTGTGGTACCGGGGCCTCTCCGAAGCGGCGGGTCCGGAACTGGCGGCACATGTGGATTCGGTCCTGGCCCGATTCGGCGTGAGCTACATCGTGATTGCCCACACCCCCACCCCGGGGATAGTGCTGCCGAGATTCGGCGGCAAAGTGATCTTGATCGATGTGGGGATCAGCAAGATCTACGGGCAAGGGCGCGCCTGCCTGGTTTTTGAGGGGATGAAGCCCTTTGCACTGCACCGGGGCATCAAGCTGCCGCTTCCCGTCGGGGACGATATCGGCGCGTTCATCGAGTACCTGAAGGCGGCCGAGTTTCTGGAGCCGCCGGATTCCCACCTGCACAACTTCGTACGCGAAACCACCCTCACGCTGGGCGCCAGTTCGAAATAACGACGACGTTTGCGCCAATGCGCCCTCGCCGCTGCGCGCAACGCCCTCGTTAAAGAGAGGGAACTTTTACCCGGTCGCGCGCCGCCTGGCGTCCGGCGCACCGTCCGACATCACGCTTTGTCGCAGGACGTTTGCCGCGATGGCCGTCCGTTTGCTTCGCCATGCCCGCCCGCCTGGAGGAGGCACGCGTTGGCAGTCCAAAGAGCTGCGTGGGAGATGCAAGTCGGCCTGGAGCAATGGTCAACGTACCGCCGCGTACTTGTCGAAGCGGAAGCCAACGGCCCGAGGTTTGCGCTGGGCGGCGCATTTGCGGTCGCGACCCACACGGGGCGTCTGCGAAACACCAAGGACCTGGACATTTACATCGTCCCGCATGAACGTCAGCGAATGATCGATGTTCTGACTCGTTGCGGGCTGGAGGACTACTATCCGCAGCTCCCGTACGATCGGGGATGGATATACCGCGGCGCGTGCGATGATGCCCTTGTCGATGTGATCTGGGGCATGCCCAACCGGCGGGCCGAGGTCGACCTCCAATGGCTTACCCGCGGGCCGGCCCTGCAAGTGCGGGGCCATGTGCTCACCATGGTACCCGCCGAAGAGCTCATCTGGGCAAAGCTGTATGTCATGCAGCGCGAGCGATGCGATTGGCCCGACGTCCTGAACCTGCTGTACCATACGGCCGGCACGCTGGATTGGGCTCACCTGCTGTGGCGGCTTGGCGACGATGCGCCCCTGCTTGCCGGCGTACTTTCTGTTTTTCTGTGGCTTTGCCCCGAACGAGGAGCGCACATCCCGACCTGGCTCTGCGACAGAATCGGGGTCCGACGGCAGGAAGGCGCCGGCTGCGGCCAGTGCTCTCACCTGCTCGACACTCGCCCCTGGTTCGGTCCCGACCTGTCCCGCATTACTGCAGACTGATGCCGACGTCACGAATCCGAGGAGACCTGAACACATGCAGATCGGCGCCATGAACCACCCGGGATTCGACGTAGTGGACGAGATGAAGTGGATGGCGGAGATGGGCTTGGACTTCATCGACTTTACGGCCGAGCCGCCGCGCGCCGCGAGCTGGCAGGTCGACCCGAGGACAGTCGTTTCGGCCCTGGAGCGGTATCGGCTGAAAGTCGTCGGTCACACGGCCTATTACCTGCCGTTTGCCAGTCCGTTCGAGCCGCTGCGCAAGGCCGCGGTCGCCGAAGCCTGCCGTTGTCTTGAGCTCTTCGCCTCGGTTGGCGCACAGTGGATGAACCTTCACCCGGATAACAAATCTCCACTGCACCCGAGAGAGTATTACATCGACAGGAACATCGAGTCGCTGGGGGAATTGCTCGCGCACGCCCGGAAGACCGGCATCGGCTTGATGGTCGAAAACATTCCCGGCCACATCTTCAATTCGGCCGAAGACCTCGGCGCACTCCTCGATGCGGGGCCCGGACTCGGCCTGCACCTGGACATCGGCCACTGCAACCTTTCCACTATTCCGCACAACGCGGAGAAGATCCTCGACGCTTATGGCGATCGCCTCCGGCACGTGCACCTGCACGACAACCGGGGCGGATCCGAAGACCTTCACCTGCCCCTGGGCACCGGCAACATCGATGTGGCTGACTCCGCACGCATTTTGAAGCGCTGCGGCTACGACGGCACCATCACGCTCGAGGTGTTTTCTCCCGACAGGCGCTACCTCGCGCTCAGCCGCGATCTCCTCAGGACCGTCTGGGAACTGGGCGGCTAGCCGCGGCTTCGAAAATGCACACGCATCTTCAGGCGAGCCATTGTGCCGCCCTGCGGCACTCATTTCGCGACCCCGGGGGCCCGAGGAGAGTCCAAGGACGTACGCGTCGAGATCCGGGCAGCGTCTTTGTCGAGCCGCAGCATGGAGCCTGCGCGCAAGCAACCCATAACTTGCCATGCCGGATGAGATAGGCTTAGAATCGCGTCAACTCAGGGGGAAATCCATGCAATCACGAACGAGCAGGGGCGTGTCGAGGCGCGACCTATTCCGGTTGGGTGCCGCCGGGCTGGCGGGATTTTGCGCGGGGCGGCGCGACATATCGCTCGGCGCGGCAAGAATCCCGATCGGTTTGCAGCTGTACTCGGTGCGCCACGAGTGCGGGCGCGATTTGCCCGGCACCCTCGCGGCTGTTTCCAAGATGGGTTACCAGGGAGTGGAGTTCGCCGGGTATTACGAGCGCGACGCGGCCGCGTTGCGCAAGCTGCTTGACGACAATGCCCTGAAGTGTTGCGGCACGCACATCGGTCTCGAGACACTGATGGGTGACAAGCTCGCGCCCACGGTCGAGTTCAACCGGACCCTCGGCAACAAGTTTCTGGTCGTGCCGGGTCTCGCCCCGGAGCGCACCAAGTCACGCCAGAGCTGGCGGGAAACGGCGAAGATATTCGGCGAGATCTCGGCCAGGCTGAAGCCGGAGGGGATGCGGATCGGATACCACAACCACAGCATAGAATTCCAACCGCTCGACGGTGAAATGCCCTGGGACACCTTTTTCGGGAATACACCCAAAGAAGTTCTCATGCAGGTCGACGTCGGCAACGCGCTCGACGCCGGGGCCGATCCCGTGGCATTCATTCGCAAGTACCCCGGCCGCGCCGCCACGATTCACGTCAAGGAGTACTCGAAAGCCAACCCGAAAGCGTACGTCGGAGAGGGCGACGTGGACTGGAAGGCCCTGTTCGGCCTGCTCGAGAACACCGGCGGCACGGAGTGGTACATCGTGGAGTACGAGGTGGCCGGCGTCCCCGCCATGGAGGGCGTAGCACGCTGCCTCGCCAACCTGCGCAAAATGGGGAAATAACCGTTTCGGTTCGTTCCGAGCCTCAGCGGCGGGTGTATTTGCCGCTGTGCGAGCAGCCCTTGAGCCCGCGTCGTTGAGCGCGACCGGTTGATGAACGACGGGCAGCTGTCTTAATTGAGGTGAAGGAATCGTGTATCCCTGAAGACTGCGGATAGCGGGGCGGGATCCGGGGGGGCCGGCTCCCTGGATTGGGAAATATCAGGCGGCTGACGCCCGCGCGCGATTCCTCCGACCCGCTCCCGACGCACGCGACTCGCCCCGCTTCTTCGCCCAATATGCTTTCATGGCTATGCTCTGAGCCTTCTTCTGGGCTGCGGTCCGCTTCCTTCCGGTGGTGGAACGCGGTGTATTCCCCAGGGGCCTGCCGCGGTTTCCTCTGCGCAGCCGGTTGATTTCCTCGTCGATGGCTGTCTTGCGGTGTTCCAGGGCTTCGATGGCCAATTCGAGCAGTCGTTTATTCATTGGATTTCCTCTGGCTGAGTTAATTACTCGATCACGCATCAGTATTAAAGGTTAGACTTGTTTAACCCTTGATTCAATAGACCCTGCTGCAATCGAGGTAATCCGCTGTATCCGGAATCCCGCGTTACGGGGCTGTTTGAGGGTATTCACTACCCTTCGGGTAATACCGCGAGGTCCGCGTCAAAAAGCCACGTCGCAGGCTTGAAGGCGAATATACTCAAGGTCTCGGCAGACGGAGCTTGTCTCAGACCGGCTTGTAGTCGAACGGTTCCATGGAAAAGCTGCCGTGCCCCTGGGTCATCGAGCGGATTTCGGTCGAGTAGCCGAACATCCCCGCCAACGGCACGAAGGCCTGGATTATGGCCATGGTGCCTGCAATGCTGCTCTCGGTGATTTCGGCCCGCCGCGCCCCGAGGTCGCGCACGACGGCGCCCAGGAATTCCTCGGGCACGCGCACTTCCAGCGACATCACCGGCTCCAGCAGGATTGTGCCTGCCGCGGCGAAGGCTCGGCGCAACGCGAGGGTCAGGGAGGCGCGCAGCGGGATGACCGGGTCCGGGCAATCGTTGTAGCGCGCCTCGAGCACCCGGATTTTGAGGTCCACGACCGGATAGCCGTTCGAGCCCCCGCCGGTGCATACCCCTGCCAGGATCTCGGCAGCCTCCGCCTGCAGGTCGGCGGACAGCGAGCGCGCGTGGCCCGCGAATTCCATCTCCACGGGGGGCCAGCCTCGCTCCCCGGGCGGGCGGGGCCTCGGGTACACTTCTACGCCGGCCCGGCCCGATACCGTGGTGTCGCCGATCTTCTTCGCGAAGTCGCCCGCGCCGGCGGCCGAAGAGGCGACGGTTTCGCGATAGCTCACCCGCGGTCTGCCGAAGCGGGCCGAGACGTTGAATTGCCTCCGCATACGATTCTGCAGGATCTCGAGGTGAAGCTCCCCCATGCCCGACAGGATCAGTTCCCCGGTCTCTTCGTCCGTGTGGTACGAGAAGGTCGGATCTTCGCGGGTGAGGCGGCCCACGACCTCGAGCAGCCGGTCGCGGTCCGACGAGGTTTGTGCTTCCACGGCCGCGGAAACGACGGGCTCGGGGAAGTGCACCGGCTCGAACGTCACCGGGTGGGCGGGATCGCAAAGCGTATCGCCGGTGACCACCGTCTTGGGCCCGGCCACCGCCACGATGTCGCCGCACTCGGCGCGCGACACCGGTTCGGTGCGGTCGGCGTAGATGCGCAGGAAGCGTCGCAGCCGCAGCAGGGCGCCCGTGCGCGGGTGCAGGCATCGGTCTTCATCGGTCAGGGCGCCGGAATAGATGCGCAGCCAGAACAAATCCGAGCTCGGTGCGGTCACCACCTTGAACACGAGCGCCGCGAACGGGCCCGAGCGGCTCGGTTCGAGCTCAATGGGCGCGCCCGTCTTGGGGACGTGCCCGCGAGCAGGCGGGCGGTCGGCGGGCGAGGGGAGATAATCGCAGACGGCGTCCAGAATCGGTCTGATGCCGAGGTCGCGCAGCGCCGCCCCGCACAGCACCGGCACGAACGCGCGGGCGAGGGTTGCCTGCCGGATGGCCCTCCTGAGCGTTTCGGCCGGGATGGGCTCGTCGCTCAGGTACAGGTCCGCGAACCAGTCGACCGCCTCCGCCGCGCGCTGAATCAGCCTGTCTCTGGCTACAGCCGCGGCCGCCGCACTTTCCGCGGGAATCTCCCGCGTCTCCTGCGCGCCGCCCCGGGTCGCCGGGTCGAACACGAGCCACTTCATCGCGAGCAGGTCGATCACGCCGTCGAGCCGGTCTTCCAGGCCGTGCGGCAGGTTGATGAAGGTGGCCCGGGCCCCGAGCCGCTTCTCGATCTCGCCGAGCACCCGTTCGGGTTCTGCACCCGCGCGGTCGAGCTTGTTGATGAAGGCGATGCGCGGCACCCCGTAGCGGTCCGCCTGATGCCACACGGTCTCGCTCTGCGGCTGCACCCCTTCGACCCCGGAGAAGATCACGACCGCCCCGTCGAGCACCCTGAGGCTACGCTCCACCTCGGCCGTGAAGTCGATGTGGCCGGGGGTGTCGATCAGGTTGATCTGGTGGTCGTTCCAGAGAAACGTCGTTGCCGCCGCAGAGATCGTGATGCCCCGCTCGCGCTCGTCGTCGCGGAAGTCCATGACCGTGTCGCCGTCGTGGACTTCGCCGATTCTGTGCGTCAGGCCGGCATAGAACAGGAAGCGTTCCGTCGCCGTCGTCTTTCCCGCGTCGATGTGCGCAATGATGCCGATGTTCCGCACTCTGCCAAGAGGCTTCAGAAGCATAGATCATCCGTCGTGCGGGCCGGGCCGCGATAGCCCCGGGCACAAAAAAAAGCATCATGCCACTTTCCGCCCAAGCGACAAACCCGAAACTTTCACACGCCAGAACCTGCCACGGAAGACACGGGACAAAACTGAGTCAGAGAGGTTTGCCGTGCGCCAAAACGACGCTCTTCCTGTTCTGATCTATGTCGAGTGCGGGTCCGGTGCGCCGAAGCGCGGGACAGGAAAGACCAGGGGGGAGGCCGCGAAGTCGCCCCGGCCCTGCAGTCCTGGCTCACTTCGGGGCCATGGTCCCCCCAAGGCGCGTAGGACAGGCCGTTCAGGTCCCAGACGACTTTGCCTTCGCGAAGCGTGAGCTCGCATTCCAGCTTCTGTGTGCCCGGCATCCGGCCGCCGCCGGTATCGCGTGGGTCCGCGTGCCACAGCCGGTGTAGAATCAGTTCTCCCGGTCCAAAGGAGCACGTTGACTATGCAAGTGTGCCGCTTCTCCGCTGTGGTGGTCTTTGCGTTCGTTCTCTCCTCGTGCAACTCGCGACCGGTCTCCGATTACGCCGTAACGGACGTGCCGTTCACGGCAGTCCGCTTCACCGACGGGTTCTGGGCGCCCCGACAGCGGACCGACGTGAGGGTGACGATCGCCCACCAGATGAGACAGAGCGAAGAGACCGGGCGGACCAAGAACCTTGAGCTCGCCGCGGCCGCACTGAAAGGCGAGACCGGCGCGAAATGCGCCACCCGCTATGCCTTTGACGACTCGGACGTGTACAAGCTGATCGAGGCCGCCTCCTACACCCTGATGCTGGAGCCCAACCCGTCGCTGGAGAAAGCGTTGGACGGGTGGGTCGAGAAGATCGCGGCCGCACAGGAGCCGGGACGGCTACAAGTTCAACACCGTTCGATTCGCTGCCGTCCGGACCAAGGCTGTGCGGCTCGAATTGCGGTCTCCCGCGGCTTTCTCGGCGGGCATCCAGGAGTGGAAAATAAGATAAGCCGGTCATTCATCAATCGAACGCTTGGGAGGATCGTCATGAAAAAGATCTGGATGGGTTTTCTTGTCGCGGCCATTCTCTGTTCGATCGCGTGCGGCACGGCAACACAAGCACCGGCGCCCGCATCAACTTCCGCGTGCGAGGGTGTCAACGTCCTCACCGGCGAGGAAAGGGCCGCCGGGTGGGAACTGTTGTTTGACGGGCGGAGTTTCGGCGGGTGGCACGGCTACAACGGCCAGAGCACGGAGGCCTGGAAAATTGAGGACTGCGCCCTGAAGACCACAGGGACCGAGGGAAACTACGGGAGCGACACGCGCGCAGACCTCATTACGGACAAGCAGTATGAGAACTTCGAGATCAACATCGATTGGAAGGCGACCAAGGGGGGGAACAGCGGGCTGATGTATGGGGTCGTCGAGGACCCGAAGTACAAGGCGCCCTGGATGACCGGCCCCGAATACCAGTTCGTCGATGATGTCGGCTTTCCCGACAAGCTGGAGGAGTGGCAGAAGGCGGGCGCGAACTATGCCATGCACCTGCCGAACGACCAGAAGGAACTGAAGGCCGTGGGCGAGTGGAACAATACCCGGATCGTCGTCAATGGCCCGCATGTCGAGCATTGGCTCAACGGCAAGAAGATACTCGAATTCGAGCGCTGGAACGACGAGTGGAACAAGCTGCGCGATTCAGGAAAGTGGAAGGAAGCTCCCGACTATGGCCTGGCGAAAACCGGCCACATTGCGCTCCAGGACCACGGCAGCATTTTCTGGTTTCGAAATATCAAGATCCGCCAGATCCGCTGACTTCAATGGGGGTCGAGGGAGAAGGAGCCGCTTCCGACGGACCGAACTCTGCGCTCATGCGAAGCGTCGAGGCCAAGATCACGGCCAGTCCTGATCACGCAACGGCGGACTCTCGCCTTGACCCCTTGGGCTAGTTCCCGGTTCTAATATCGATTCTTGCCGCGTTGATCTGATCCTTCACGCCGAACTTGCCGAGTACGATGACACGGCGCCCATCCTTCACCTCGTCGATGGTCGACGGCTGGTTGCGGTACGTGATCGCCGTCTCGGCCGAGTAAACCACCGTCCAGACAGTGTTGGTGCTGCCCCGTTGCCGAACCATAATCATCGACTTGTCTTTGTTGACCGATTGAATCGTTCCCTCAATCCGGTCCAGCTTGGTCTGACTGTCTTTGGTGGCCTGAGCATAAAGCGCGGACACCAGGACTATCGAGCACATGAGGGTCAGGACGAGCATGCAGGCGACGCTACGTTTCATAACCCCTCCTTTTTCCTTTAGGAAATTTCCTCACAGTCTAATACTCTGGCCGCCATAAGGCAATTCGGGCCGAAAAGTGGAAAGTGGGCGGGGTCGGCCCGCCCCCGCCCGAATAAGCTACAGCAGGGGGAATCCGCGCAATCCACCAGCTAAATAAGATCCAAGGTGGGCGGGGTGGCCCGCCGCGGCCCATGGAGAGGGCATATGAAACACCGAACCACACGGCGAGAGTTCATTGCCGGCACAACTGCGCTTGTTGCGCCTTCTGTAGTGGGGTCCGGGAGGCTTGGTCAGGATCGTTCGAGGGCCTCCGGCCCAAACATTCTCTGGATTGTCAGTGAAGACAACTTCCCCTACATCGGCGCCTATGGCGACCCCGTGGCCCGTACCCCCGTCATCGACCGCCTGGCCCGGGACGGGATCCTCTATGAAAACTGTTTTTCGCAGGCGCCCGTCTGTGCCCCTTCGCGATTTACGTTGATCAGCGGCATGTATGCGACGAGCTGCGGGCCGGCGAGCCACATGCGCGCTTCCGGCAAGACGCCGGACGCCCTGCGCGGCTTTCCCGCGTACTTGCGGGAAGCCGGCTACTACTGCAGCAACAACGCCAAGACCGACTATAACGCGGCGATCGAGCTCAAAGACGCCTGGGATGAGTCCAGCAGGAGCGCGCATTGGCGCCAACGACCGGCGGGGCACCCGTTTTTCGCCGTTTTCAACTATGAGGTCACGCACGAAAGCCAGGTTTTTCCGGAAGCCCAGGCGCGCTACGCGCCCCTGGCCCAGCCGACCGATCCGCGCGCCGTGCGACTTCCCGCCTATGTTCCCGATGCCCCGGAGACCCGGCGGGATCGGGCCAATTACTATGACCAGATGGCCCGCCTAGACGCTCTCATCGGCCAGAGGCTGGGGGAACTCGACGCGGACGGTCTGGCCGAAGATACCATCGTGTTCTATTACAGCGACAACGGCGGCGTGTTGCCCCGCTCCAAACGGTTTACCTATGACAGCGGCCTGCACGTCGCGCTCATCGTGCGGTTCCCGCCGAAGTGGCAGCACCTGGCCCCGGCTGCCAAAGGATCCCGGGTCACAGCGCCGGTTTCGTTTGTCGACTTCGCCCCGACGGTCCTGTCGCTCGCGGGGGTCAAGCCCCCCTCCTATTTCCAGGGAAAGCCCTTCGCGGGTCCTGGCGCGGGCTCTGGCGAGTATGCCTTCTCGTTCCGGGACCGGATGGACGAGCGCTACGACATGTCGCGGACGGTGCGCGACCGGCGCTTCCGCTACATCCGGAACTACAAGCCCCACCTGGTGTGGGGACAGCATGTCGAGTACATGTGGCAGCAGGCGGGGGTAGCGGTTTGGGAGAAACTCTATCGCGCGGGCAAATTGAACGCCACACAGCGGAGGTTCTGGGAAGAAAAGCCCGAGGAAGAACTGTACGACCTGCACGCCGACCCGGACGAGGTCCGGAACCTCGCCGCGGATCCCGCCCACCGGGACCGCGTCGCGCGCATGAGGCAGGCGCTCGAGTCCCACATGCTGGAGATCCGCGACAATGGATTCATCCCCGAAGGTTCGCCCCTCGAGGGATACGAGCCCACCCGGGACCGCAAGGCGTATCCCCTCGAGGAAATCCTTGTCGTCGCCAATGCGGCGACGCGGCGCGACCCGGCCGGCATCCCCCGCCTGATCCGTTGGATGGCCCACGATCACGAGTGTGTCCGGTATTGGACGGTGCTGGGCTGCGTCATGTTGAAGGACAAGGCGGCCGCGGCGGCCGACGCGCTGAAGAACCTGCTGCGCGACCCGGCCCCCTCGGTGAGGGTCGCGTCGGCAGAGGCGCTGTGCTACGCCGGACATGCCGATGTAGGGACCGCGGCCCTCGAGGAGGCCCTGGCTCACACTAACAGCCGGGTGAGGCTGCAGGCCGCCAATGCGTTCGAGAACATCGGCGACCGGGCGTTGCCGGCGCTACCGGACCTCGAGCGGGCGATTTCCGATACCGACGATTATGTCCGCCGCGCCGCGAAATATACCGCGATGAAGCTTCGGGCACGCCGCGGGGCCCCGACGCGATCCGCGGATCGCCCTTGATCTGGAATCGGGGGCCAGCATTGACTGGCACCGGATCTCAGCCCAGGTGCTTGAGGGTCAGGTCGAGCAAGGTGCGGGTGCCCGCATACGGCTCCCCCGCGCCTTCCCACTCCATCGAGTAATAACCGCGATACCCGCTGGCTTTGGCGATCTGGAAACACCGCGCCACATCCACGGTGAAGAGCTTCCCCTTGTCTCCCACCTCGGAGTCTTTCACGTGCGCGATGTTGTACGCACGCGAGAACAGGGCGCGCATGGCCCGGTCGTTGAACTCCTGGTCGTGGGTCAGCATCGAGTTGCAGAAATCCGGCAGAGCGCGCAGGTAAGGGTTGTTCACCTTCTCCAGGACCTGCATGATGAAGAACGCGTCCTCCGTGAAGTTGTCGTCGTTCTCCAGGTTCGCTACGACGTTCCGGGCTGCGGCGTGCGCTGCGACCTGCTTCAGGCACTCCACCGCGGGCTCGACGGACGGTTTCAATCCCTTGCCGCCGGCGATATGCAGCCGGACCGACGGGCACCCGAGGGCGACCGCGATGTCAATCCAGTTGCGGCTGTTGGCCACGGCCTTGTCGCGCTGCGCCTGCGCCGGGTCGTAGTAACTCGCCTTGGGGTCGACCGGGATGTTGATGATCCGGGCCCCGGCTTTCTCCGTGGCCGCGCGGAGCTCTCGCAGGTAAGCGGCATCCGTGGAGCGGAAGTGCTGGTCGAGCGGCTCGATGTTGCGTACCGAGAACTTTGAAACCACCATGGCCCCGAAATCCTTCAGGTCCATCCCGGGCAGTTTGGGGTCGCGAGCCCACTTGTTCCCCGGCGCCTCTATGAAGGCACGGAACGGCCAGGACGCGATCGACAGCCGGTCGCGGATTGCGGTCGGGAACTTTATGTCCGGTCCCGAGGACGGGGCGGCAGCCGACAAAGCGCGGCCCGCCATTGCGGCAGCCGCGGTTTGCTTCAGGAAGGCACGACGGGAGAAGTGTGGCATGTTCCGGCTCCTTTCACCGAAAGACTGAACTCACTGCTCTGGAGTCACTCCAATCTTGTGAGTGCGGTGCCTCCGCGCGACGATTCATAACTCATTCCAGCGAATTCAGCGCCGTAAGGAAGCCCCTTGACCCTTTGCTACTGGGCGGCCCTGTGCGTCGCTTGCCACTTCTGCCCCGAGCCGTTTGCCGGTTTCGTCGT
Source organism: uncultured Acidobacteriota bacterium (assembly GCA_963773605.1). Classification (GTDB taxonomy): domain Bacteria; phylum Acidobacteriota; class UBA6911; order UBA6911; family UBA6911; genus CAVZBT01. Next base: position 420,978 of record CAVZBT010000002.1, on the reverse strand, counting down.
CCCTTCGATCGTCTCCCCGACGACGCGCCCGTCGTACTGGCGCGGGACGTTTCCCGCGACGAAACTGATGTGGTCCCCTTCCAGCTTCCCGTCCTGTATTGAAAACGCCTTGCCGTCGACCTTGAGCGTGCCGTCTATTTTCTGGAACGTCTGCTTGAGGGTCAGTTCAGCGTCGCCGGAGTCGGTGTGCCAGGTCCATGTGCCCTGGACTTTTGCGGGCACAACCCAGAAATATGCCGTCCGTCCTTCCACTTCGATCGTCTTGTCGGGTTCCCACTCCTCCATCGAAAAGGCGTGCGTGACCACCCTGGTGCCGGGCTTCATGTCGAGGATTTTCGGCCGCAGCTTCAGGTTGAGGTCCGGGAGCAGGTACATCGTAATGACGGTCGCCTTGCTGAAGTCGGCTTCGAAAATGTCGGCGCGCATGAAGTCCGCCTTGCCGGCGACCCCCTCTTTCTGGGCATTCTGCTTTGAAAGCTCGACCATGTCGGGATTGTACTCGATGCCGACGCCGCGCGCGCCGCGCTTGGCCGCCGCGATCACGATCCGTCCGTCGCCCGAGCCGAGGTCGATCAGGTAGTCGCTCGGGGTCAGCTTCGCCATGTCCAGCATCGCGGAGACGAGTTCCGGAGGCGTCGGGACCCAGATCACATCTTTTCCTTCCTGCCCCACGCTGGGCTGATAATCCTGCCCGCTCACGGCCGCGGGGAACGAAACCAGGAGAAGTGTCAGGAAGGCGACGACAACGGCTGAGGTCTTGTTTTGCATTGGGTTGCATCTCCCTTCGAAAATGGGCTCGCGCCGGGAATTCTAGCACGAACGTATCGGGTGAGATGGCTGGCGCGTGTTTTTATCTCGTGGGTCGGCGTGGTCGGGGTGGTCGGCGTACGGGGTCACCAGAACAGCGCCTGCATGCCGAGCACGATCAGGATGCCTGCAAACGACGTGACGACCTTCATGACCGTCCAGGAGCGCAGGGTCTGGGGCACGGACATGCCGAAAGACTGGTTGACAAGCCAGAAGCCGGCGTCGTTCACGTGCGAGAGCACGGTGCCGCCGCAGCACAGCGCCAGCAGAATCATCTCGGGCGTGTACCCCGGGACGTCCTTCACCAGCGGCGCGACGAATGCCGGCCGCCGTGATGATGGCCACGGTGGCCGACCCCTGAGCCACCCGCATCGCCGCGGCCACGATGTAGGCGACGATGAGCGGGGAAATGTTCGACGCCGCCAGCATCTGCCCCGCGTAAGGGCCGACGCCGCAGTCGACGATGACCTGCTTGAACGCTCCGCCGCCCCCCATGATCGCCAGCAGCGCGCCCATCGGCGCCAGCGACTCGGCGCTCAGGCGCGCGACGTCGCCGCGACTCAGCCCGAGCCTGAAGCCGAAGACGCACATGGACGAAAGCGCGGTCACGGTCAGCGCCGTGAACGGGTGGCCGAGGAACCCGAGCACCGTCCGTGCCGGGACTTCCGCTCAAGTCGGTGACCGTCGCCGCCAGGATGAGGAGCACCGGCAGGATCAGGTGGAATATCACGGTGCCGACACGGGGTGCCGCGGCGCCCGCGACCGGTGCTGCGTCCTGGGACGCGTGCGCGGGCACCGGTATGAACAGCCGCTTCGAGATCCAGGTCCCGTAGAGGATGCCTCCCGCGATGGCCATCGGGATCGAAACGGCGATCCCGTACAAGGATCGCACGGCCGAGGTCCGCGCCCAGCAGTTGCGCCGCCGCCGCCGGGGCCGGGTGCGGTGGAACCATGGCGTGGGTGACCGTGAGCGCGGCCGCGATGGGCAGCCCGAAATAGAGCAGCGACTTCTTCGATTCGCGGGCAAGGCTCCAGGCCAGCGGCACCATGATGATGAATCCGACCTCGAAGAAAATGGGGAGCCCGACCAGGAACGCGGAGGTCAGGACGGCCCAGATCGCACGCTCGCGTCCGAACCGGCGCAACAACCAGTCTGCCAGCACGCGTCCGCCGCCCGAGTGCTCGAGCATCCGCCCCACGATGGCGCCCGAGCGCGACCACGACCGCGATAAAACCGAGGGCGTCGCCGAATCCCGTCTGGATCGATTTGAGCAGCCTGGCCGGCGGCATGCCCGCGGCAAGCCCCAGCGCCATGCTGGTCAGGAGGAGGGCGAGGAAAGCGTGCAGTCTCAAGTACAGGATGAGGACCAGGAGCAGGGCGATGGATCCCAGCGTCAGGAGTATCAGAACATTTCCAGCGGCCATGGCCCCCTAATCTGCCATGTGATCTCCTCGAGCGCGAGTGAATTGTGGGGACCCTGGGGTGCGGCGGCTCGACGCCGCTTTGGAGGCGGCGCCTGGGCGCCGCCGTTGGCCGGGTCGGATTCTGTCTTTCGGCGTCTTCTGCCGAAGATGCCAGAGAGTGCCGCACGTCAGATTGCGTGCGTCACGATGCCGCGATTCGGTGGTGACGGGCGGCGCCGAGGGGCCGCCCGTGAAAGCGGCGTCGAGCCGCCGCACTCCACATCGGCGGCGGCGTTGTTGCGGAATCCGGGCGCTCAACTGTGATATCTTTCGTTCTCCAACTTTCAATGCGCGGCAACGCGAATTCCTGTGGAGGCTCTCGTGCGACACAACAGCACGAAGGAGAAACTGAGGAACGGCGAGACTGTTTACGGTGTTTTTGTGCGTTACCCCAACGCCACCCTGGTGGAAGTCCTGGGTTACTGCGGGTGGGATTTCATCGTCTTCGACGGGGAACACGGCACGATCGAGCCTGCCGACTGCGAGCAGATGGTGCGTGCGGCCGAGCTGCAGGGTGTTACTCCCATCATCCGGGTACCGGTCAATCAGCCGCACGTCATCCTGAGGTTCATGGACACGGGCGCCCATGGCCTGCATGTGCCCATGGTCAAGTCGCAGGCCGATGCCGAAGCCGTCGTGCAGTCGGTGAAGTATCAGCCGCGCGGATCACGCGGGCTGGCGGCGATCCGGGCGGCGGATTATGCGCAAAAGGTTCCGTTTGCATTCAGCCAATACATCGCTCAGGCCAATACCGAGACCCTGGTCGTCGCCCACATCGAAACGGTCGACTCGGTCGAGCGCCTCCCCGAGATCCTGGCCGTCGAAGGCCTCGATGTCGCCTTCCTCGGCCCGACCGATCTCTCCAACTCGCTCGGTCACCCCGGAGAGGCGCAGCACCCGGAAGTGCAGGCCGCGTTCCAGCGTTGCGCGGACGCGCTTAAGAATTCGAACGTGGCCCTCGGGGTCATGGTGCCGAACATCGATGCGGCACGACAATGGAAGGCGCGAGGGGCCCGCTACATCTCGGTGGCTTTTGAGTCGGTGCTCGCTCCGGCCTGCCGCAATTATTTGAAATCCGCTCGCGAGTAGTGTTCGCGGGCACATCAGGCATACAGAAAGGACTTGACATGAAGTGCCCTGTTTTCGTGACGGCCCTGATCCTGGTCTTTGCTTTGCTTCTTTCCACCGCCCCAGCCCAGCGAAAGGACAAGGATGGATTCCTGCCGCTGTTCAACGGCAGCGACCTGAAGGGCTGGCAGCCGGCGACGAATTGGACGGTCGAGGACGGCCTGATCGTTCTCAAGGACCGCTCCGATCGCCAGGAGCACAACGATAATTACCTTTGGACGCAGCAACAGTATGGGGATTTCGTCCTGGAGCTGGACTTCAAACCCGGCCAGGGTACCAACAGCGGTATATTTCTGCGCACGCCGGACGTGAAAGACCCCGTCTACACGGGGATCGAGATCCAGGTGGGCAGCCTGGTGGGTGCTCCCACCAGGAAAAACCCTGTTGGCTCGATCTACGACCTTGTCCAGGCCAAACCGGTCGATGTGAAGCCGGACGAATGGAGCCACTTCGCGATCACGTGCAAACGGAGCAGGATTTCGGTCGTGCTGAACGGGACACCTGTAAGCGAAATGGATCTGGACCAGTGGAGCGAGACGGCGAAGAACCCGGACGGTACCGCCAACAAGTTCAAGAAGGCGCTGAAAGACTATGCGCGCGTCGGGTACCTCGGGCTGCAAGACCACGGGACCCCCATCGCATATCGGAACATCCGCATCAAGCCCCTGAAATAGGGTGGGAGCGGGGCGGGGCCGCGGCGAGCCGACGCGGCCCACTTTGCCGCAGCGGCCCACTCGCTTAAGTTTTTTGCCATAAAGCTTGATTCTCCAGGCCCGTTTGGGCTGTTATAGAGGTAATTCAGAAAGGACTTCTTATGGCGGATAATCCCGAAACCAAATGCTGTCATTCCCAGCCGGGAATGAGCCGCAGAGGCTTCCTGTCCTCAGTGGGGACAGGCGCTGTGGCGGTTTCGATCGGGGGTGCGCCGGCATCTCCGGCGCAGGAGATCGAAACGGTCAGGAACAGTGTTACCGTCAACCTGCGCATCAACGGGCTTGCGCGCAAAGTCGCGGTGGAGCCGCGGTGGTCCCTGCTGTTCGTGTTGCGCGAGATGCTCGGGCTTACCGGGACCAAGATCGGCTGCGAGCGCGGCGAGTGTGGCGCCTGCACGGTTCTCATCGACGGGAAGCCCCGCTATGCCTGTGCGACGCTGGCCGTCGAGGCGGAAGGGCACGCGATCACCACCCTCGAAGGCCTGATGGACGGAGAGCAACTCGGAGCCGTGCAACAGGCGTTTGCTCAGGAGGACGCGTTTCAGTGCGGGTTTTGCACCCCGGGCCAGATCATGGCCGTCGAAGGGCTGTTAAGGCAGAATCCCAACCCCACGGTCGAGGACATCCGGCTCGGTGTCAGCGGGAACCTGTGCCGCTGCGCGGCCTACAAGCATATCTTCAACGCCGGGCTCAAAGCGGCGCAACTCCGCAAGGAGAAGGGAGGCCAACTGTGAGCGACTTCTACGAGAATCTGGAGGAATCGTTGCGCCACGCCTACGAGCCCGCCTCGCCCGCACCCGACGAAAAGATCCAGCCCTGGGGTGAGACGAGGGTTGTCGGCAGGAGCCTGCCCCGGGTCGATGCTTACAACCGGGTTTCCGGAGCGGCCCAGTATACCCAGGACGTCATCCTGCCCGACATGCTGTATGCGGCGATCCTGCGCTGCCCCCATGCCAGCGCGTTGGTCAAAAGCGTCGACACGACTGCTGCAGAGAAGATGCCGGGCGTGCTCGCCGTTCTGACGGGCAAATCCCCCGGGACCGACATCCCGTGGTACGGCGGGAAGCCGCCGCAGAGCAAGCTGTTCGACCCCCGTTGCAGATACGAGGGCGAGGAAGTCGCGGCCGTCGCCGCGCAGACGCCTTACCAGGCCTGGGACGCGGTGAAGGCGATAAAGGTGGAATACGAGCAGCTCCCGTTCGTGTACAACGAGGCCACCGCGCTCAAGCCGGGTGCCCCGAAGGTGCACGAGGGCGGAAACTCCCTTGGCGAGCCGCGCGGGTTGAAGCGAGGCGACGTCGAAAAAGGCTTTGCGGAAGCCGACGTCGTGCTGGAAGAAACATTTTACACCAGCGTGCAGATCCACGTTCCCATGGAGACCCACGCTTCGGTGGTGAAGTGGGACGGCGATCAACTCACCATCTGGGAATCCTCCCAGGGTGTGTACGACGCGGTCCTCTTCCCGGCAGCGCGAGCGCTCGGCATGCCGTTCAACAAGATCCGGGTGATCTGCAAGTACATGGGGGGTGCGTTTGGCTCGAAGCTGGAGTTGGGCAAGCACGCCATGATCGCTGCGCTCCTCTCGCGGAAGACCGGCCGCCCGGTGAAACTCGCGCTCAGCCGCGAGGAGAGCCTGCTGTGCGTCGGCAACCGCCCCGACGCGAAGATGACGCTCAAGGCGGGGGTCAAGAAAGACGGGACCCTGACCGCCCTGAAGCTGACCAACCTGGGTACCCCGGGAGCGTATGCGGGCGGCACGAATGTCGGGTTCCAGGTCGGGGAACTCTACAAGTGCCCGAACGTGTCGATCGACGAGAGCTCGTTCTACATCAATGCCGGGCGCGCCCGCGCGTTTCGCGCACCCGGGTTCCCGCAATGTTCCTGGGCGCTCGAGCAGATGATGGACATGCTCGCGGAAAAGATCGGAATGGACCCGGTGGCGTTCCGCCTCAAGAACTTCACCGACGTCAGCCAGACCCGCAATGTGCCCTACACGAGCACCGGGTTGCGGGAGTGTTTGACGGAGGGCGCCAGAGCGTTCGGCTGGCAGCAGGCCCGGGCGGCGCAAAAAAGCGGCGGGCCGGTCAAACGCGGCATCGGCATGGCGGCCGGGATGTGGCAGGGGGGCGCCGGCACCCCGCCCTACACCGCCGAGGTGAAGATGTTCGCCGACGGCGGCGTCACCGTAAGAACCGGGGCGACCGACATCGGCACCGGCACCAAGAGCGCCTGCTGCATCGTGGCGGCCGAGGAGTTGAATGTGCCGGTCGACAGCATCCGGATCGAGAATGCCGATACGGCGGTGACGCCCTACGGCCAGAACAGCGGCGGCAGCATGACGCTGCCCGGGATTGCCCCGGCGGTGCGCAAGGGCGCATGGCTCGTCAAGCGCCAGGTCTTCGGCTGGGCGGCGGAAGCCCTCGGCGTCCCCGAGGACGATCTCGAGCTGAAAGGGAACTCGATCTTATCCCGCAGCAATCCGGAGAAGAAGAAGACCATCGAGGAAATCTTCCGCTCCAAAGGCGTCATGGACGTCATCGGTATCGGAAACCGCGATCCCAATCCTCCCAAGGCCACCACGATGCCCTTTGCCGCGCATTTCGCCGAGGTTGAAGTCAACACCAGGACCGGAGAGGTCAAGGTATTGAGGCTTGTTGGGGCGAATGAGAGCGGCCGGGTCATCAACCGGAAGACTTTCGACAACCAGGTGTTTGGCGGCATGGCCCAGGGTGTCGGTTTCGGCCTGATGGAAAAGCGGGTCCTGGACCGGCAGACCGGGAAGATGTGCAACCTGAACATGCACGACTACAAGGTGCCCACGGCGCTGGACGTTCCAGTGGATCACCAGGTCGTGGCCATCGATCCCAAGGATACCGAGTGCAACATCGTCGGGTGCAAGGGGTCCGGCGAACCCGCGACCATTCCGACCGCCGCGGCGGTCGCCAATGCCATCTACAACGCCATCGGCGTGAGGCCGACGCACGGGCCGATCGATCCCAAGACGATCCTTGATCTGCTCGGCAAACAGAAAAGAGGTTGAGCCATGATGAAGAACTTCTCTTACGTGAAGGCCGGCTCGGTTGCGGAGGCCATCAAGGCTCTGGGAACGAAGGGCGCGACGATCCACGCGGGCGGGTCGGACCTGTTCGGCTGCATTCGCGACGAGGTCATGCCGGTCGAAAAGGTAGTGAGCATCAGCGCCGTCAAGGAGCTGCAGGGCATTTCGGCCAGGCCCGACGGCGGGTTCCGGATCGGAGCCCTGACCACCATCGCCGAGGTCGCCGCGCACCCCGGGCTCAAGCAGAAGTTCACGGTGCTGGCGCAGGCGGCGGGCGACGTGGCCAGCCCGCAGCTGCGCAATCAGGGGACGATCGGCGGGAACATCTGCCAGCGGCCGCGCTGCTGGTATTTCCGCGGCGACTTCCCGTGCGCCAGGAAAGGCGGGGATACCTGTTACGCCGTCCAGGGCGAGAACCAGTACCACGCCATTTTCGGCGGGGGCCCGTGCTTTTTCGTGCACCCGTCGGATACGGCCGTGGCGCTGGTGGCGCTCGGGGCCCAGTTGATGATCGCCGGGCCGGCCGGGTCGCGGGCGGTGAGGATCTCCGAATTTTTTGTCGGGCCGGACAAGAACATAACAAAGGAGAACATTCTGGCCCCTAACGAGATCGTGACCGAGATCCATCTCCCGCCCCCGGCCGCTTCGGTGCGGAGTTCCTACCGCAAGGTCCGCGGGCGCGGCGCCTGGGATTTCGCGCTGACGAGCGTCGGACTTGTCCTGCAGGCGGAGCAGGGGACGGTCAGCCGGGCACGGGTTGTTCTCGGCGGCGTCGGTCCCTATCCGTGGCGCGCGCAGGCCGCGGAGAAGGCGCTCGTCGGGAAGAAGCTGGATGCGTCGACAGCGGCTGCCGCAGGTCAGGCTGCTGCCGAAGGCGCCACCCCGCTGGACGAAAACGCGTACAAGGTCCAGATGGTGAAAGGCGCCGTCGAGGAATCGCTCCTCGCATTTGCTTGATTTTGGAGTGCGGTGCCTCGGCCGCCACCGCTTTTCCACAATTCTTCTGCGACCGCAATGTCTTACAGGCGGCGCCTAGGCGCCGCCCCGAAAGCGGCGTCGAGCCGCCGCACTCCATATTACCGGCTCAGGATGACGCGGGCGACGGCGAGGATGTCCGACACGATCGCGGCCGTGCGGGTCGGGAAGCGATCCGGCGCCCGCCCCTCGGTCGTTGCCGGTCCTGCCTCGGGTGACCAGAGATAGTCGACGGCGACCCAGTCGTTGTCCCGCATCGCCAGCGCCCCGGTGAAAATTCCGTCGGCGAGGTCGATCCCTGCCGGGTTCGACACGCGCCGTCCGAACCCGTCTTTCCCCCCGTTGTAACCCTCCAGAAACGCCGCCTGGGCCTGCGGCACTCCCTGGGGCAGGTCGCGCCACTGCTCGCGGCGCGAGGCGGGGTTCCAGTGGTCGTCCCGGATGTTCCACGGCCCCACGTCCCAGACCGGTGCGACGACCGACCTGCCCTGGTAGGTCAGCTTGACCTGGAACTCGCGTCCGCCGGCGCTCGAGAGCGCGCGACGCGACGGGAGGGCGACAAACCGGTCATCGCGCCTCACGACGTGACCGTTGGCGGTAGTGCGGCCGACCAGGCCTTCGCGGGTGGCGAAGATCCGGCGCGCGCCGGAAGCCCCGTTGCGACCTCCGCGAGGCGGCGGAATCCGGAGTCGCTGCTCGTGCGCATAATCGTACGGTGCGCCCGCCTCATCCCGCGAGAAGATCAGCCCCACCCCGCTGCCGCGCGTCAGGGCGAACCGGCACTCGAGCGCCATCACGGCACCCGGAAGCACCGGTACCTGGTCGAAAACCTGGATCTTGTATCCCGGAGCGAGTGCGACGACCGTGTAGGGGCGGAACGGGTAAGGCGTCGGCACGCGGTTGACGATGAACTCGCCGCGCGCATTCGATTCCGCCCGCCGCACGCTGGCGGCCAGCAGCAGGTTGCGCAACTCCGAGGTCCATCCACCGTTGGCCCGCACCGGCCAGGGTCTCTCGATGAGGATTACCGTCGCACCGCCCAACCCCCGGCCGCTTTTCGAGTCGACGACTGTGCCGACGACGTTTCCGACATACCGGCTCTGATCGAAGATGAAGGATCGCCGGGCTGTGGCGCCGTATCCCACGGCCCAGACGCATGCGAGCAGGATCGGGAGCAAGTAACGCTTCATACCGCTATCCCACCGGGCCCTGGATCTCGCCCGCAGCACAGCTGTAAAGGAAAAACAGATCCTCCGGACGCTCGAGCAGCGTGGCGCGGAGCTTCAGGGTCCCCTTGCCGACCCAACCCTCGAAGTATGTGGAAAACCGGTCGTTGGGGGGCGGCAGTTTCACCTCGCGGAGCGTTCCGGAGGTGGAGTCGACCACCCACACGTGGGTTGTGGTCATCGGGCTGTGCCCCGCCACGTCGAACGACTCGAACGCCGCCAGCCGGCCGTCCGGCGACCAGTTCACGCTGCGCGCGGATTCCCCTTCGTCCAGCGTGGCCAGCAGGCGCCGGGACTTGCCGGGGTAGGACACGAGCCACACGCTGGATTTTCCCGATTCCACCGCTACCTCTAGTGCCCGGTCCCCGCTGGGGGAGACGACGCCATCCGGTGCGCGGCGATGACTCACGGCCAGCCACAGGCCCGCCGCGGCGAGGAGCAGCACGAGGACTGCCGTGGCGCCCTTCCAGGTAAACCGTTTCATATTGGATTGGATGCGCGGAACCCCAATCGTTCTCAACCGCCCAGGTGTGGGTCCTCCTCCGGCGTCCCGATATGCGGACCCGCACTGCCGGCCGGGCCTAGGAGCGGAAGAAGCGGGCGGGTGCGAGCAGTGGAGCTGCAGAATGATCGCAGTGCCCGCGGGCGATGTAATCGGCGGCGATGGAGCCGACCGCCGCGGAGCACGTGATACCGTGGCCGCCCAGTCCGGCGACCCAGAAGAGTCCCGGGAGCCGGGGGTCGGGGCCGACCACGAAATGCTGGTCGGCGGCAAAGGTACGCATGCCGGCCCAAAGGCGCGCTGCGCCGGCATAGGCGAGCGAGGGGAGCCAGCGTGCCGCTTTGGACGCAATCTGCTCGGCGACGCCCGGGTCCACGTTTTCCCCCTGCTCGGGCGAGACTCCCTCGGTATCGCAGGAAGAGAGGAGCAGGCCGCCGCTTTCGGGCCTGAAGTAGAACTCATCGCCCATGATCCAGACGACAGGCCACGAAGGGTCGACTTCCGGCAGCGGGCTGGTGACCATAAGGTGACGGCGGCGCGGGACCAGGGGCAGGGGACAGCCCGCCGCGGCCGCGAGCTCATCGCCCCAAGCTCCCGCCGCCAGCACGACGCGTTCAGTTTCGAGTGTACCCTGGGTCGTTTCGATTGCAGTGATGCGACCGTTTTCCACTAGAATCCGACGGGCGCGGCAATTCAGACGCAGCTCCGCCCCCTCGTTCCGGGCGGCCCTGAGGAAGCCCTGGTGGAGTGCATCGACGTCTACCACCCCCTCGTCGGCACCGTAGAGCACGCGCGCGATCCCGGGGGCGAGGAGCGGGATACGCTTATACAGGTGATCGGGGGCGGCCTCCTCAACGGCATCGGCCCATTGCGCCTCCGCGGCCCAGCTTTGCAGTATTCCGACCAGGTCCGCGGGAGCCGCGATGTAAAGGCCCACGGTGTTGACCAGGGGTGTTTCGGCGAAACCCCGAGGCGGGTGAAGCAGGAACTCTTTCGATGCGGAGGCAAGGGCATAGAGCGCGCGGTCCGGGATCACCGAGCGCAGGATGGCAGCGTTCCGGCCGGTCGAGTGGAGTCCGGCAACGGCTTCCTTCTCGAGGAGTACGACATCGCGGTTGCCCCTGCGGGTCAGAAAGTATGCGGTTGCGGCGCCGGCGATGCCGGCTCCGACAATCACCACCGGCGTGTTCCTACCTTCGTTCATGCTTGCTCTGGTCCGTTCGAATCCGTGAAGATCGGTTCCCGGGGCCCTGCTATTGGGAACTCATGATGATCTGGATCAGGTCGTCCAGGAGGGTCGCCTTCGGGTTTTCGATTATCCTGCCGATCTCTTTGTCGTCCCGGTAGACGATAAACGTCGGGACGCGCTCGACCTGCAGTCCTTCAACGAAGTACTTGATGTCCTGCGAGGGCTTCCGCTCCACCGCGTAATATCTGACGGCGGTCGAGGAGTTGAGGTTATCTATTATCTTGATGAACGGGGGGACGGTGTTGCGGGAATCGGAGCACCAGAGCCCCAGGTACACGTCAATCCGCAAATGCTCGTCCATTTTGGATTTCAGCAGGTCGAGCAGTTCCGGTTCCGCTTTGAAGGCGTCGTAGTTCTCCTGCCATTCCTGCCCGTTCCCGAGGATCTTGTCGCGCGTGATCCCCTCCGGACCTCCGAAGGGCAGCATCAACAAGATCGCCGTCAGAACACTCACCATCTCGCCTCTCGTTTCTCCCGGTTGTGCGCGGTCAACGAAGAGGTTATCCCGTTCCGGTGATTTTTTCCAGGGGTATGGCAGTGTCACTTGCTTTTGGGGGCGCCAGAAACCGGTGCCGACGCCTTGTGTGGAGTGCGGCCGCTCGACGCCGCACTTCGCCGAACCTGTCGATGCCGTGCAACCGCGAAACCGCGGGCTCGCCACGGAAGACACTGAAGACATGGCGGGGTGTCTTCAGTGTCCTCCGCGCAGGAAGTTGCATCTCCCTTTTCACCTTGCGGCCGCGATCACGACGCTCTTTTCGGCCTTCTTCGAGTACGCGAGCGCCATTTCGCGCTCGGCAGGAGTCTTGGCCACCTCCGCTTCCAGTTTCATGTTCTGCAATTTCGACAGGAAATAAGAACTGCCGTAACGATTGAACACCAGGCAAGTCGCGTTGGTGGCGGCGTTCGCACCAGGCATGGCCGGGAACAGGTGGACGACGGCTCCGTCCGCGTTCCGGACCAAGATCATTGAACCCGCAGCCCGGCCCATCGCACCCTGCAGCTCGAAGACGTATTCCCCGGCGGGTATCAGCTGGCTGCCGGCAAAGAACGAAAACGGGACATTCGCCCGCAACCGGGGCACGTCGCTTGCGGCGGCCGTCAGGGCCAGGCCAAGAACGATGATGCTCAGAACGACAATCACGGTCAGAGTGCGCTTCATAGTCTCCTCCAGGTTCATCCCCACGCCCCCCGGTCCCGACCTCGGGTGGAGGATCGTTTCTGTTTTCGATGAGTTAGACGGGCGAGGGGGGCGAGGCGTTTACGAGGGTTGGCCGAGGAATTTCCTAACGCCAGCTTGGGCCGCCTGTTGGGCCATCGCGTTGGCCGGGAGAGGCGGCCGTCGCGTCAAGGCATTCCTCCACAATCTGCTGAAATTGCGAAGTTTACCAAGGAGGTCGCCGGTGGTGGTAAAGTAGTGCTGCAGAGGTTCGGGAGAACTGAACGATGGGGCATGCCTTCCAGGTAGGGGACTGGGTGATCGAGCCGGACTTGAATCGCATGGTCCGCGGCGAGGACAAGGTATCGATTGAGCCGAAGGTCATCCAGGTGCTCGAGTGCCTCGCGGATCATGCGGGCGAAGTGCTCCCGAAAGAGAGGATCATCCGGGCGGTTTGGCCGGGGACGTTTGTCAGCGACGGCATCCTGACGTACTCGATTGCCGAACTGAGAAAGGCCTTCGGAGACGACGCGAAGAACCCGCGTGTCATCCAGACCATACCGCGCAAGGGATACCGGCTGATCGCGCCGGTCGCCGGTAAGGCCCCCCCCGCCACACCTCTGCCGTCCATCGCCGTCCTGGCCTTCGCGGACATGAGCTTCGAGAAGGACCAGGACTATTTCTGCGAGGGAATTGCCGAGGAGATCATCAACGACCTGACGCACGTCGCGGGGCTGCGGGTCGCGGCGCGGACCTCCTCGTTCGCGTTCAAAGGGCAGCCTGAGGATGTCCGTACTATTGGGAAAAAACTTGGCGTCGACACGGTCCTGGAAGGGAGCGTCCGCAAGGTGGGAAGTCACCTGCGCATCACCGCGCAGCTGGTAAAGGTCGAGGACGGGTGCCACCTCTGGTCGGGGCGCTACGACAGGGAACTGAAGGATGTTTTCGCCATCCAGGACGAAATCTCGCGCACCATCGCGGCGGTCCTCCAGGTGACGCTCAGCACGCACGAGAGCGACTCTATCGGCCGGGTCCCCACGTCCCATGTCCAGGCTTACGAGTACTACCTGCGCGGGCGTCAGTTTTACTACCAATACAAGAGAAAGGGGATGGAGTGTGCCCTGAGGATGTTTTCCCAGGCGATCGAGCTCGACCCGACGTATGCCCGGGCCTATGCGGGGATTGCGGACTGCAGTTCGTTCCTGTTCATGTACGCCGGGAACCACGCGGAGCATCGCGACAAGGCGGACGCCGCCAGCCGCACGGCGATCGAGCTCGATCCGCGCTCCGCGGAAGCGCACGCCGCGCGCGGCGTCGCCCTCTCGTTGCGCGGCTCCGTCGTCGAAGCTGCTCAGGCGTTCGAGACGGCCATGAAACTGGACCCGAGGCTTTTCGAGGCCGCTTACTTTTATGGCCGCTTCACCTTCGCTCGTGGGGAACTCGAGAAAGCCATCGAGCTCTACCGGAGGGCGATGGAGGTACGCCCGCAGGACTACCAGGTTCCGCTGCTCATTGGACAGATCTACTCGGATCTCGGGCGGCACGCCGAGGCGGAGGCGACGCGCCGCTTTGGCCTGGAGCTTGCGGAAGCCCGCTTGAAACTCAACCCCGACGATGCGCGGGCCTGGTACATGGGCGCCAACGGCCTCGCCGCACTCGGCGCGTACGACCAGGGGCTCGAATGGGCGTCCCGGGCGCTGTCCCTGGACCCGGACGAACCGATGGTCCTGTACAACGTAGCCTGCGTCCGGTGCCTGGCGGGGAGCCTGGATGAGGCTCTGGATTCGCTCGAGCGAGCCGTCCGAACCGGTCTGACCCAGAAGGGCTGGCTGGTGCACGACAGCAACCTGGATCCGCTGCGCACGCACCCCCGCTATCAGGCGCTTATCGATCTTCTGGATCAACTCTGACGCCCTCGAATGCGGCCTACGCACACAGCGCCATCTGGAGTGCGGCGGCTCGACGCCGCTTTCCCGGGCTGCGCCTCGGCGCAGCCCTTCACCGAACACCGCAACCTGGAGTGCGACAGCTCGCCTGACACGGTCGGAAAGGCGGCGCCCAGGCGCCGCCCCCAAAAGCGGCGTCGAGCCGCCGCACTCCACATCGGTGAATCAGACGATGAAGGGCAGGACGATGACCAGTTCGTCTTCCTCGGCGAAGCGGGAGCCGCAGTGGGCGCAGAACCTGAACCGGTGCCGCCCCGGCTGCTGGTAATCGGCGCCGCAGTTGCCGCACTGGATGTCGGTGACCCCCTCCCACTCGTTTTCGATGATTCTCCTCGACTCGTCGCAATCCGGCTCCATACCGTTCAGGGACAGGCCGCACCACGGGCAGAAGCTGTACTCTTCGAACCGGTCCTCGGGCAGCGGGAGCAGGCACCGGCGGCAGAAACGGGTGTCCTCATCCGTCCTGTCGAGGTAGATCATCATTTCGGCGCGCAGCGCGAGGAGGATGCGCCGTTTTTCGTCCCGAGAGTAGCGCATTTCCCGCAATTGTAGCACGCCGCAAAAGCGCCGGGGACCACGGCCGTGCTATCATCGACTGCTGTCGTGGCAAAGCGTTTCCACGCGAAGGAGAGCACAGGTATGTTGCGTATACTGACGGCCTTGATGATTGTCGGACTGCTCGCGGGCTGCTCCACTCCCGGCGAAAGCAGCTTCGTGACCAATCCCTCCGGTCTGAAGTACTACGACCACAGAAAAGGGACCGGAGACGAGGCGGTGAAAGGGGCAACCGTTTCGGTGCACTACACGGGATGGTTATATGAAAACGGCAAACGCGGAACGAAGTTCGACAGCTCGCGCGACGGCGCGGGCAAACCTTTCGCTTTCGAAGTGGGCCGGGGAGAGGTTATCGATGGCTGGGACGAAGGTGTCCAGGGCATGAAGGTGGGGGGCAAGCGCGAGTTGATCATTCCTCCGCAGCTGGGTTACGGCGCCGCCGGGGCCCCGGGTGCCATTCCAGGCAATGCGACACTCGATTTCGAGATCGAGTTGCTGAGGGTGGCCAAGTAATTCGACAGCGTTCTTGTGTACCCTGCTATCGGGGGGGCACGTCCCGAACTCCCCCAGGAGTGTATTCAGCCGAGGAGGAACGCCTTTGCTTCTGCACGACGTAATTCGACGGGGTGCGGAGCGCTACCCGGACAGGGACGCGCTCCTGTACCGCGACAGGACCATCGCTTACGGCCAGCTCGCGGCCGAGGTCAACCGGATGGCCGCGGGGTTGCGCGCCCACGGGATCCGGCGGGGAGACGCGGTCGCGCTATTGCTGCCGAATTGTCCCGAGTTTACCGTGGCGTACTACGCCGCGGCTGCGCTCGGCGCCCTGTGCGTCCCCGCCAATCCGCTGCTGAAGGCTCCCGAGCTCGAGTACATCTGGGGAGACTGCCGGGCCCGGACGGTTGTGACGGCCCCCGCGCTCGTTCCGGGCGTCCTCGAGGCACGGCACAACCTGCCCCACCTCGGCTCGGTACTGAGTACCGGCTTCGGAGCCGCGCCCGCGGGAACCGTGGCGCTCGAGGAAATTCTGGCGGCAGCACCCTCGCTTACGCTCGAAACCGAGGGTCTCCAGGAGGATGATCCCGCCGTCTGCATCTACACATCCGGCACGACCGGGAGGCCCAAGGGCGCCCTGTTGTCGCACAGGAACCTGCTCGCCAACGCCCGGCAGGTCACTCAGGCGTTCCTGTTTACGCCCGACGACACCGTCGTCTGCGTGCTCCCGCTGTTTCACTCGTTCGCGGCCACGGTGTGCCAGAACACCATCCTGCACTGCGGCGCCCGCATGGCCGTACTCGAGCAGTTTCACCCGGCGCGTACCCTGGAGGCGATCGCCGGCTTCCGGGCGACGATCTTCCCGGCGGTTCCGGCCATGTTTGCCGCGCTCCTGCAATTTGCCGGCGAGCAGCCGGACGCCTTTTCGAGCGTGCGGGCCTGCGTGTCGGGGGGCGCCCCGATGCCGGTGCCTGTCATGGAAGGGTTCGAGAAGAAATTCCGCACCATAGTGCTCGAGGGGGACGGGCCGACGGAATGCTCTCCCGTGACATCGGTGAATCCGCTGCGCGGTCCCCGCAAGGTGGGGAGCATCGGGCTTCCGGTCCCGGGAGTCGAAATGCGCATATTCGACGACGAGGACCGCGAGTTGCCGCGCAACGAGGTCGGTGAGATCGTCGTGCGTGGTGAGAATGTGATGCTCGGGTACCTTAACCAGCCGGAGGCCACCGCCGAGGCGATGAGATCGGACTGGTACCATACGGGAGACCTCGGAAAGCAGGACGAAGACGGATACTTTTACATCGTCGACCGCAAGAAGGACATGTTGATCGTGGGTGGCGTCAATGTCTACCCGCGCGAAGTCGAAGCCGTGCTGGTCACCCACCCGGGGGTATTGGACGCTGCCGTAATCGGCGCTGTCGATCCGCTCAAAGGAGAAGAGGTCCTGGCCGTCGTGGTCCGGAAGCCGGGGGCGGAGGTCACGGAACTCGATCTGATCAGGCATTGCCGGCCGCGGCTCGCTAACTTCAAGGTGCCGCGCCGGATCATTTTCCGCAACCTCCTCCCTTACAGCAACACGGGCAAGGTGCTGAAGCGCATGCTCCGCAAGGAGGTTGACCTCGGCGGGTAAGTCACGGCTGCCTCGACACCGCTGGGCCGCGCCTGAACGCCGGAATCGGTGCAGTGACACCGCGCCATCTATCTTCCAGGGGGCGGTGCCCAGGCGCCGCCCCCAAAGCGGCGTCGAGCCGCCGCACTCCACACCACACGCCTGAAGACATCGAATACAGGCTGGATGTACAATCCGCGGACCATGAAAAGACTGATGCCGCTGTTGCTGCTGCTGGTGTTCTGTTCATCCGCCCCGGCGCAATCGTCCGACGCCGTCGTGGCCCGTGTTCTCAATGACCCGAAATTCCGGGCCGCCGCCGCCTTTATCGAGAAGGATCATCAACGGATCGTGCAAGACATCATCCGGCTGACGGAGATCCCGGCGCCCCCCTTCAAGGAGGACCGCCGTGCGAAGGCGTTTCTCACCATGCTCAGGCAGCACGGGCTGAGCGACGTCGAGCAGGACGCGGAGGGGAACGTCATGGGGTTGCGGCGGGGCACCGGCGGCGGTCCGCTACTCGCGATCGCCGCCCATCTCGACACCGTCTTTCCCGCCGGGACCGATGTAAAGGTCAGGAGAGACGGGACCATCCTGACCGCCCCGGGGGTCGGAGACGACTCGCGCAGCCTGGCCGTGCTGCTCGGCATTCTGCGGGCCATCGACGCCTCGGCCATCCAGACCGCCAGCGACATCCTGTTTATCGGAAACGTCGGCGAGGAGGGGCAGGGCGACCTCCGCGGCGTGCGCCACATCTTCGGTGCGGGCCGCTACAAGGACCGCATCAGGGCCTTCATCTCGGTCGACGGCGCAGGCATGAACCGGATCACGAACGGCGCCCTCGGGAGCAAGAGGTACCGCGTTTCCTTTCGCGGGCCGGGCGGGCACAGCTACGGCGCCTTCGGCATCGTCAGCCCCGCCTTCGCCCTCGGCCAGGCGATCGACCAGTTTTCCCGGCTCCGGGTGCCGGCCGACCCGAGGACCACGTTCAACATAGGCGTGCTTGGCGGCGGGACTTCGGTCAACTCCATCCCGCACGAGATCTGGATGGAAGTGGACATGCGGTCGGAATCGCCCGATGAGTTGAAGCGGGTCGCAGGCGAGTTCCTTAAGATCGTGCAGGACGCGGCCGAAGCGGAAAACCGGACGCGCTCCACCCAGCAGGGAAGCATCTCGGTCGAATGCAAGCTGATCGGCGACCGGCCCTCCGGGCAAACTCCTTTGAGCGCGCCGCTGGTGCAGATGACCGCAGCGGTGCTGCGCACCCAGGGGGTCGAGCCCAGGTACGAAATCAGCAGCACCGATGCCAACATCCCTATCAGCCTCGGGATTCCCGCCATCACGATCGGCTCCGGGGGGCGCGGCGGGCGGGGCCACTCGCTTGAAGAGTGGATCGATGTGGAAAAGGCTCTGAGCGTGCGCGGCATTACGGCCCTGATGGCCGTGCTCCTGTCGGCAGCCGGCATGCGCTGATGTCCCGTGGCCGCGAAGGCCCGGGAATTTCATTCAGGGGCGGATCAGGAAGAAGTAGGCCAGAAGCGCGACTACGCAAATCAGAATAAGGACGGCGGCGACGACCGAGGTGCGCGACCCCCTTTCCCCCGCAACCACGGTCGGCGGCAGGCCGCTGAGATTCAGGGTGGTCAACTGGCCGGATACCTGGGATAGCGGCGGGTTCAGGGCCGGTTCCGCCCGCTTCGACCGGCGGGCCTCCTGGATCTTGGCGAGGAGGGTCGACGCCTCCTCGTTGCGCGGCGAGAGTTCGAGCACCCGGCTCACCTGCGCTTCCGCGGCGTCGTGCGCGTCCGTGATGAACAGCTGGCGGGCTTCCATGAGGCCCGCTTCGACCGCCGCCTGCAACTCCTGCTGGCGCATGCCGGTTTCGGCCTCTTCTATCCCGACCCGGACGACCGGGTTGTCCCCCAGCCATTCGGCCGCGCGGTTCAGTGCGGCCCGGCTCTCCCTGTACTTCCCCTCGCCCAGCAGCTTGAACCCGGCGATTTTTTCCTTTTCTCCGGCAGTCCTGCGTTCGGTGCGCGCGTGTTCGGCTTCCAGGGCCGCCAGTGCTTCCTTCCGAAGATCGACCGCCTCCGCGCACGCCGGCTCGAGGGTCAGCGCCTCGTTGGCCAAGCGCACGGCATCCGTGTGAGCGGCGGTCGAGAGCGATTGGCGCGCCGATTCGAGCAGGGCGGCGATGCGGGCCCGGCGCTCCTCCCGGCGCTGCTCGCGGAGCGCAACCTCCTGCTCCGCCCGCTCGATCCGGAGGGTCAGTTCGGCCGCGGCCGGGCTCGGTCCCCCGATTTCCACCGCGCTGGCAACCTCCATGCGCGCGCCGGCGATATCCCCGGCGTCGAGACGGTCACGCGCCGCCACGAGCGCCTGTCGATTCCGGGTTTCGTTCAATTCTGCCCGCTGGCGCAGGAGGTCGCGGGTGCTTCCAAGCAGGGCCAGCGCCTCGGGATACGTTGGGTTGAGGCCGAGAGCCTCGGTCAACAGACTGGCGCAGGCGGCAAGGTCTCCCGCGGCGCCCGCCGCGGTGGCTTTCGCATAGAGCTCCTGCGCCTGGCCGAGCCTCTCGCGCTCCTCCCGCTCCTGGTCCAGCCGGGCACTCAGCTCGGACTGCAGGGTGGCGGCTTCGCCATATGTAGGGTCGTCCGCGACGACGTAGTTCAGCAGCTGGAGTGCGTTTTCCAGCTGCCCATTCCTGTTCAGGTCCTGCACTTCCAAAAGCAGGTAGGACGACCGTTTGCGTTTGTCGAGCAGGGCGTCTAGTTTGTCCCGCTCGCGGCCTATGCGGTTGCGCTGCTCGGCCAACGCCAGGTAGTCGAACTGCGATGTGCGTTTCCAGCCGGTGCCGCCATCGGACCGGCTTCCGTCGCGGTTTTCGGGCGCCCGCTTCAATTCCTCGAGGCGGGGGGCGGCTTCGCACAGCAGCTCCGGGTTGGCACAGACGCGGCGTTCGAGTTCCGCGATCGCCTCCAGGTTTTCCTGCCGGAGCCTCTGTTTGCGGTCATCGAGCGTGAGCCGGAAGATCTCCAGCTCGTTGAGCATGTCTTCGATGTTTTGATAGCGAGCGCCGGGGTCTTTTGCCAGCGCCTTCGCGATCACCGTCTCGAGTTCCGGCGGCAGGTCGGGAACGACTTTGTCGAGCGCTTCGGGTTCGCTTTGGATGATTTTGTAGGTGACGGCGTAATCGGAATCGGCGTCGAACGGCTTCGTGTGGGTGAGAAGCTCGTAGCACACGACTCCAAACGAAAAGATGTCGGACCGGTGGTCGGGCGCGTCCCCCCTCACCTCTTCGGGCGACATGTATGAGGGCGTGCCGGCCAGGCTCCTGTGCGCGGCATCTGCCTCGATCATCCGGGCGAGGCCGAAGTCGAGGATCTTCACTTGTCCCGTACGGGTCAGGAAGATGTTTCCGGGCTTTATGTCGCCGTGCACGACGCCCTTGGAGTGTGCATGGGCCAGCCCTTCGCAGATTTCCACCATAATGCGGAGTTTCTGTTCGAGCGACATCGGGGTGCGCTGCGCGATGTGCTCTTTCATCTCGAAGCCGTCCAGGAACTCCATCGCGATGTAGCCGATGCCGTCCGCCTCGTCCATCTCGTAAATCGTGACGATGTTTTTGTGCGAGAGGGAGCCGGCTGAGCGGGCTTCCATCAGCAGTCGATTGCGCAGCTCAGGATCCGGATCGAAGCGGGCCGAGAGGGTCTTGATGGCCACGGTACGCTCGATGCGGGGGTCGAGCGCCTTGTAGACTACCCCCATGCCCCCTTTGCCGATCGTATCGATGATCTGGTATTTCCCGATGTTCACTGGAGTCGCGCGTTGGAAATGGTTATTAGAGTCGCGAGCATCATAGCCCAGCAATGTCCTAAAGGGAAGGTGGGCAGTGGGCCGCGTGGGTTCGCCGCGCCCGTGGAATCAGCTCAACCGGTGGATTTCTCGACCGCCCGGCTGCAGCTCATCGGGTCGCGGCGGGCACTCTTTGTGAACCGGTCCCGAAGCCCGCAGCGCTGCTGACACACGCCGTCGGCGGCGCTACACTTACGCCATGCATATTGCACAATTCTTGGCTGTTATTGCTCTACTGGGATTGGTTCCGGCCGGATCGCCGCAGAGCTCGGGGAAGAAGGCGGCGCCGCCCCAGGCGCAGACGCAGAACCCGGAAATCCGGCGCCTGGTCCTGAAGGACGGGTCGTACGAGAATGTCAGCCGATACGAGATCAAAGGGGACCGGGTGCGGTTCGTCAGCGCGGAACGGCGCGAATGGGAGGAGATGCCCTCCTCGCTCGTCGATTGGCCCGCCACCGAAAGATATGCCAGCGAGGCGGCTGCGGAAAAACAGTCGCGGCTCCGGGAGCTGGCGGAAAGCTCGGCCGGCGAACGTGCGGAGACGGAGTCGTCAACCCCTACGGTGGCCCCCGGGCTTCGGCTGCCGGACACGGGCGGTGTGTTCCTGCTGGATGTCTACCAGGATCGGCAGGAACTGACTCCGATTCATCAAAATGGGGCGGATGTGAACAAGAACACCGGCTCCAATATACTCAGGGGCATTGTCAACCCGGTGGCTGGCTCGAAACGCACGATCGAGTTGAAGGGCCCGCGCGCCCAGGTTCAGTCTCACCTGACGGACCCCGCGATTTATGTCGCCATCGACCTGGAAGGTGACTACTCGCCGCGCACCGCGCAGGAGCATTTTCGAATTGTGCGGTGCGAAAAGAAGAAGGGGAACCGGGTCGTCGGGGTCGTCAGTGTCGCGGTCTACGGCACCGTCAAGCAGCAGGCCGGCTATGTCGAAACCACGGTTGTACCCGTGGCCGGGCGCTGGGTCAAAGTGTCGCCGGCGGACCCGCTCGAACCGGGTGAGTACGCGTTGGTCGAGTTGCTCGGCAAGAAAGGGATCAACACGTTCGTCTGGGACTTCGGCGTGGACCCGGAGGCTCCCCCGAACGCAGAGGGGCAGCGCCCTGCGTCGGCCAAACCCAGCCAGGCCCCCGTGCTCCAGAAGCGCAAGAAATAGCCGAAGGCGCATCTGGAGTGCGGCGCCCAGGCGCCGCACCCAAAGCGGCGTCGAGCCGCCGCACTCCACAGAGGCACCGCTTTCGCGGTTGAACTGTATCGACAGGTACGACCGAAGTGCGGTGCCTAGGCACCGCTTTCGCGGTTGTACTGTATCGGCAGGTTCGCCCGAAGAGTGCGGCGCCTCGGCGCCGCCCTCCACACACGCGGCCACACGCAGTCACAGGGAGTCTTTCTTGCTCAGAAACGGATTGCTCTGCCGCTCCTTTCCAATCGTCGTCAGCGGCCCGTGGCCCGGTACCACCCGGGTGTCGTCGGGGAGTTGCAGCAGCCGGTCGTGCAGGGAAGCCATGATCCTTTCGAACGACCCGCCGGGCAGGTCGGTCCTGCCGATGCTGCCGGCGAAGAGCGTGTCGCCGGCAATCAGCGTCTTCTCCGCGTCCAGCAGGAGACACACACTCCCCTCGGTGTGACCCGGGGTGTGGATGACCTGCGCGGCGAGGTCGCCCTCGCCGATGCGGTCTCCGTCGGCCAGTCCCGCGTCGACGATCACCGGGTCGGGCGGGCGGACCCCGATCCAGGCAGCCTGCTCGTCGAGCGCCTGGAGCAGCCGATAGTCCTGTGGGTTCATGAGAATCGGCGCCCCCGTGTGCGCTTTGAGCCTCATCGCCCCCCCGACGTGGTCGATGTGGGCGTGGGTTATGACGATGTGGCTTACCCGCAGCCCGTGTTTGCCGATCACGCGCAAGATCTGCTCGACGTTGTCGCCCGGGTCGATCACCATCGCCTCGCCGGTCCGCGGGTCGCCCAGGATCGAGCAATTGCACTGCAGGGCGCCAACGGGGAGGATTTCATGAATCAGGCTCATTCGGTCTCGACCCTCCGTCACGGTCGCATACTGGATACCAACAAACAGCTCGGGGGACAATCCCAATCGGGCGATTACGTCCTTCGAGCCGTGTAGCTTCCGCAAAGACTTGAAGGCTCGAAGATACCAGGTCGCCCGATCGGTGTTAAGATGCGATCATGAAATCACTTTTCCCCGGTTTCCCACCGGAGGCGCTCCGGTTCCTGCGGCAGCTCAAACGCCACAACAATCGCGACTGGTTTCTCCAGAATAAAGAGACGTACGAGCAGAAGGTCAAACAGCCGATGCTCCAGTTCGTCGGGGAGGTCGGCACGCTTCTGCAGCGACTCGCGCCGGAACTCAATACCGACCCGAAACGCGCGATGTTCCGGATCTATCGAGACACGCGTTTCACACCCGACAAAACGCCATACAAGACCCAGGTTGCGGCCCACTTCCTGCCTCGGAGCCCGGTCCGGCGCAGCTACGCCGGGCTGTACTTCCACGTCGCGCCCCAGGAGGTGCTGGTCGCCGGGGGAAGCTACATGCCGGCGTCCGCGGAGTTGCGCCAGATCCGCGGCCATGTCGCGGTGCACGGCGACCGGTTGCGCGCGCTGCTGCTCGACCCGCAGCTGAAGAGGTTTTATGGAGGCCTCCAGGGTGAGCAGACGAGCCGGCCGCCTCGTGGATACCCTGCCGACCACCCGCAGCTGGACCTGCTGCGTTTCAAACAGTACGTGGTCTGGGCCGACAGGCCGGGCGCTCTTGCCCAGGAGGCGGAGCTCTTCCGGTTCGTCGTCGAGGGTTTCATCGCCGCGCTGCCACTGGTGCGTTTTCTGAACGCACCTCTCGGCATTAAGGCCTAGAATAGCCTCTGGGCGGGGGTCGGCCCGATCCCCGATACAGTTGTCAGGATCGTTCATACCACACGGGAAAGTCATGGAAGAAACCATCCAGTTCAAGTTAAACAATCGCCCGGTGCGGGTGACCGTCGACGGCGAACGCAGCCTCCTCTGGGTCTTGCGCACGGAGCTCGGCCTCACCGGTACGAAGTACGGGTGCGGCCAGAGCCTGTGCGGGTCCTGTACCGTCGTTGTCGACCGCGAGGCCGTCCGGTCGTGCCGGATCACGGTCAAGGACGTGCGCGGCAAGGCAGTGACCACGATCGAGGGGCTTTCGCAGGCCGGGAAACCGCACCCGCTGCAACAGGCATTCCTGGACGAAGGCGCATACCAGTGCGGTTTCTGCACCCCGGGGATGCTCATGAACGCCTATGCGTTGCTCCTCAGGAACCCGAAACCCACGAAACCGGAAATTGTCGAGGCCATGGAAGGGAACCTGTGCCGGTGCGGTTCGTACCTGCGCATCGTCAAGGCGGTCCAGACCGCATCCCGCGGTGTGAAAGGGGGTAAGGCATGAGGCATCCCGATGAACCCGGAGAATGCGGGTCGCTGGAGCGCCGGGAATTTCTGAAGCTGCTCGGCCCGGGTGTGTTTGTATTCTTTTCGCTCGACGAACCCTTCGCCCCGGGGCAGCAGCGCGCGTACCCCGACGATTTCAACGCTTACTTGAAGATCGGCGAGAACGGGCGTGTCACGTGTTACTCCGGCAAGATCGAGCAGGGGCAGGGGAACACGACGGCTCTAGCCCAGATGCTGGCCGAGGAGCTCGAGGTGCCGTTCGCTTCGGTCGACATGGTGATGGGCGACACCCGGTTGTGCCCGTGGGACGGAGGCACCGTCGGGTCCCGCAGCATCAAGTACTTCGGGCCGGCGTTGCGGGCGGCGGCGGCCGAAGCCCGTGCAGTGCTCCTTCTGGTGGCGGCTGAACGGCTGCAGGTTCCGGCAGCCAGGCTCTCGGCGAAGGATGGTTTCATCGTTGACCGTGGCAATCGCGGAAGGCGCGTGTCCTATGGTTCGCTTGCCAAGGGCCAGAAGATCGAGAAGCACCTGGAGAAGAAGCCCGCCCTGAAGCTTCCTGCGGATTTCAAGGTCTGCGGCAAGTCGCTGCCGCGCAAAGACGGGATCGAGAAAGTGACCGGCGGCGCGAAATTTGCCGGCGACATTCGTCTGCCCGGGATGCTGTACGCCCGGATCCTCAGGCCCCCGGCACACGGGGCGCAGCTGAAGAACGTGGACGGCGCAGGCGTGGAAACCGTTAAGGGGGCGCGGCTCGTGCGCGACGGCGATCTGGTCGCCGTGCTGCATCCCTCGCCGGACGGCGCGGAACGCGCACTCAGCCTCATCAAAGCGGAATTCGCGGTTCCCGAAGCGGCGGTCGACGACGGCAATATCCTCGAGCGCCTGAAGGCGGCGGCCTCGCCCGGCGAGCCGATCGAGCAGAAGGGCGACGTTGCCGCCGGCCGCGCCCAGGCGGCCGTCGTCTTCGAGGAGACCTATTTCACACCCTACATCGCCCATGCGGCGACCGAGACCCATACCGCCGTCGCCCACGTCGAAGACGGCGAGGCCACCGTGTGGGCCTCGACCCAGCGGCCGTTCGGCGTGCAGGAGGAGCTTGCCCGCGCGCTGGGCCTCCCTGCCGAAAAGGTGCGCGTCCTGACCCCCTATGTCGGCGGCGGTTTCGGCGGCAAAAGCCAGGCGCGCCAGGCGCTCGAGGCGGCCCGCCTGTCCAAGTTGACGGGTGCGCCCGTCCAGGTCGCCTGGACCCGCGAAGAGGAGTTCTTCTACGATACGTTCAGGCCCGCGGCCTTCACGAAGATCAGTTCCGGGCTGGACCGTTCGAACCGCATCCTCTTCTGGGATTACCAGGTGTACTTCGCCGGCGAGCGCAGCTCACAGATGATCTACGACGTGCCCCACCTGAGGACTATCTCGGGCGGGGCCGCCCGTGGAGCCCCGGGACCCAGCCCGCTGTCCACCGGTGCGTGGCGGGGACCTGGGAGCAACACCAACATCTTTGCCCGCGAGTCTCACATCGACGTTATGGCCGCCCGGGCCGGAATAGACCCGGTCGAGTTCCGGTTGAAAAATCTGACCAACGCGCGCCTGGTCCGCGTGCTGCGCGCCGCCGCGGAGAAGTTCAAGTACACGTCGGCCAAAGGGCCCAGCGGGCGCGGCTACGGCGTCGCCCTGCTGGATTACCTGAACACCGGCGTGGCGGCGCTGGCCGAAGTGACCGTTGACAGGTCCACCGGGCGCATGACGGTCAAGCGGGTCACCGTCGCCCAGGACCTCGGCCAGGTCATCAACCCTGAAGGGACGCGTATCCAGATGGAAGGGTGCGTCCAGATGGGCTTGTCTTCCGTCCTGAGCGAGGAGATCCGGTTCAAGGGGGGCGAGATCAAGGACCGCAATTACGATACCTACGACATCACGCGTTTTTCGTGGGTTCCCGAGATCGAGACGGTGCTCGTCGACAACCCGGAACTGGCGCCGCAGGGCTGCGGGGAGCCGACCATCACCTGCATGGCGGCGCTGCTTGCGAACGCCCTGTTCGACGCCACCGGCGTGAGGTTGTTCCGGCTCCCCTTGACCCCCGAGAGAATCAAGGCGGCCCTGGCGCGCAGCGCCTGATCCTGCGAGATTCTTTGAGCTCTTCGAGTCATTGAGGTGAGCACGGGACTCACCTCAACGGCTCCAGAAAATTCCTTCGGGTTGCCGCCATTGAAGAAAGCGAAGAGGGCGCGACCGACACGGGCCGGGAATGCGTACTGGTGGTATGCCACCCTGGGCGTGTTCATCGTCGTTCTGAACGCGAACACACTCTCGAACGGGTTTACCCTGGACGACCGCACGCTCGTGGTGGAAGACCCCAGGGTGAAAGATCTCGCGGGCGTCCCGGGGCTGCTGCTGACCGGGTACCGGCATGCATCGGAGAACAGCCTCTACCGGCCGCTGACAAACGTGAGCCTCGCCCTCAACCACGCCGTCACGGGTCCGTCCGCCGGGGGTTTCCACCTTGTGAATCTGGCGCTGCACCTGGCGGCCTGCATCCTGTTCTTCCGCCTGGGATCCGTGGTGCTTGGGCATCGGCCCGGCGCTTTCGTCGCCGCGCTGCTCTTCGCCGCGCACCCCGTCCACGTCGAAGCGGTCGCCAATGTGGTGGGCAGGGCTGAAATCATGGCCTCCGCGTTCCTGGCCGGCAGCCTCCTCGTCTTGCACCACCTCGACACGCCGGGGCCGCGCCGGGCCGGCCGGCTTCTGGCTTTGGGCGGGACGCTCTACCTGCTGGCGCTGCTTTCCAAGGAGAGCGCCATTGTCGGGGTGGGGCTCTGGGCGCTGATGTGTGCCTTCGCCCCCCCGGCGCCCGGCGCCTCACGCGCCCGCGCACTCGCGCGAAATCGCGGCCTCTGGCTGTTGCTCTGTGTTTCGGCCGTTTATCTCGCCCTGCGCTATGCCGTGCTCGGCACGGTCGCGCCTGCGGTCCAGCCCGAGATCACGTTCGTGGAAAACCCGCTCGCCTTTGTGGACGGGCGGACGAGGGTGCTCTCGGCCGTAACCGTCCTGGTGCGCTACCTCGGGCTGCTCGCCTGGCCGTTCACGCTCTCCGCGGACTATTCCTACAACGCGGTTCCGCTCGTGCACAGCGTGCTCGCCCCCCGGTTTGTCGCCAGTGCCGCCATCCTGGCGGGCCTGGTCCTGGCGGCACTCGCGGTCCGGAGGAAACGCCCCGTTTACCTGTTCGCGCTCCTTTTTTTCTTCGTGTCCATATCGGTGGCGTCGAACATCGCGGTGCCGATCGGGGCGACGATGGCCGAGCGGTTCCTGTACCTGCCGTCGCTGGCGTTCTGCTGGGCTGTTTCGCAGCTGGCGGGTGACCTCGGCGCCTTCGCGCGTCGCGAGGTCTCAATGGGCCTGCCGTCTCTGGCGCGCAGCCCCGGGTTTGTCGTCGTTTGTCTGTGCTGCGTCGCCCCGTGGGGCGTGCAGACGGTTGCCCGCAACCGGGACTGGCACGACGACGGTGTTCTGTCCGAGGCCGCGGTACGGGCGGTGCCGGCGAGCGCCAAAGCGCGCGTGCTTCGGGCAGACTATCGCTTCAGCCGCGGCGACTACCGCGCGGCCGAAGACGGCTACAGGCAAGCCCTTGAGCTCTACCCGGACTATGCCGGGGCGGCGATCAACCTGGCTGCCAGCCTTGATGCGCAGGCCCGGTACCGGGAGGCGCTGTCGCTGTTGGACCGCTTCGCCGGGCGCAGCGGCAAGTTCGAGCCGGCCCGGCTGCGCGAGTTGGCCCGGGCCCACATGGGGCTCGGCGCATGGGGCCAGGCTGCGGCGGCTTACGAAGAAGCCCTGGCACTTTTCGAGCCCGATGCCCTGGCCCACCGGAATCTCGGGGGAATCTACATCCAGTTCCTGGGCAAAGCGACCGAGGGCCGGGCCCACCTGCGGCGGAGCCTGGACCTGGCACCTGATCAAGATGGTGCCGACACGATGCGCGAGGCGTTGCGTTAGCGTAGACCGGCTGCTGGTTTTCCGAGGACGGAGTCTCCCGGTTGGACAGAAGCAGAAGAAGCTCCCGGTAGATCGAGACACTCTTGCCCGCGTTCCAGCTGGGTGGTTCCTGCCGTCGGCCGTCTGAGCCGGGCAGATCGGGGACAGCAGCGTTGCAGCCGGGAGTATCATCCGGGTGACCCGGCACGTGCCGGTGAGCGTCATCGAGCGCCCCGCGACGTGCTATGGTTTATGCAGTCGAATATTGGTCAGGGGGCCGCAGGCATCAAACCGAATCGCAACCTGTCGTACAGGTTCCGCGGACGCACGCGGGGGGACGGGGAAGATGGATAAGGCCATTGCAGACCCGATTGCCGACTTTCTTCAGGCGGTGAAGCAAGCGCGGGGCGCCGGCGTCGACACGACACCGGCGGCGTTGGGTACCACCGACGAGCGCGGGCGGCCATCCGTCCGGATGGTTCTGGTCCGCCACGCCGACGCGCGCGGCTTCGTCTTCCACACGAACTACCTCAGCCGCAAGGCTCGCGACCTGGCGTCGAATCCTCAGGCGGCCTTGTGCTTTCACTGGCCGGCCATCGAGCAGCAGATCCGTGTCGAAGGGCCCGTCGAGCGCCTGGCCGAAACCGAGTCGGATGCCTACTTCGCCACGCGGCCGCGCGGAAGCCAGATTGGAGCATGGGCGTCCGAACAGAGCGCGCCTCTGGCGGCCCGGGAGTTGCTGCATGAACGCTACCGTGAAGTGGAGAAGCGGTTCGCAGCGGGGGATGTGCCGCGCCCGCCGTTCTGGGGCGGGTATCGCCTGATTCCCGACCGGCTGGAATTCTGGCACGGCCGGCTGGACCGGCTGCACGATCGCGTGCTGTACACGCGCCAGGGGGCAGCGTGGCGCAAAGAGCGCCTCTACCCGTAAGCCCGCTGAGTGATGGCTGACGGCTTTCAGGGGGTCAGCAGCAGGAGGCTGACGGCCATCACACCCATGCCGGCGATCAGGCCATAGGCCGCGAGGTGGTGTTCGCCGTACTCGCGCGCCGTGGGGAGGAGCTCGTCGAGCGAGATGAAAACCATGATGCCGGCGATTATGCCGAGAACCACCCCACGGACCCCGTTGCTGAAGTAGCGCAGGAACAGGAAGTAACCCAGCAGCGCCCCGAGCGGTTCGGCCATGCCCGACAGGAAAGAATAGAGGAAGGCTTTCCTGCGGCTGTTGGTTGCGTAGAAGACGGGCACCGCGACCGCGATCCCCTCCGGGATGTTGTGCAGGCTGATGGCGACCGCGATAGAGATTCCCAGGGTTCTGTTGCTCACGGCGGAAACGAAGGTCGCCAGCCCCTCGGGAAAGTTGTGCACCGCGATGGCTACGGCGGAAAACATTCCCATCCGCATCAGCTGCCGGTTCCTGCCGTTTTCACGATCGATTTCCTCGACCATGCGGGTTTCGTGCGGGTTCTGGTAGGAGGGGACCAGCCGGTCGATGGCGGCCGTCAGGCCGATGCCGCCGAAAAAGGCCGCGACGGTGGCCCAGGCGCCGGTCCGCACCCCGAGATCAAGGCTCAACGCCAGTCGTGCCTCGGCCAGTATCTCGACAAACGACACGTAGATCATCACGCCCGCCGAGAAGCCAAGCGCGATGGAGAGAAACCGGGTGTTGGTGCGATGCGTGAAGAAGGCGAGCGCACTGCCGATGCCGGTCGCCAACCCGGCGAGGACTGTGAGCAGAAAGGCGAACAACACATGGTCCATGCAGCGAGCTATCCCTGTGAGTGGCTCATCATAACACCAGATACGCGCGAGTTGCGGCCGCTGCGGCTCCGGCGCGAGCCTGTCCCGAATCCGGCGCCCTGGGTACATCGGCTGGATTCGGATACAGGCTGGATCGGTTCCGGGCTAATCGGGGACTTTCATACGGACTTTGGAGCCCTTCTGTTCGGCCCAGCCGTTGAACTCCTGCATCATCTCCTTCGTCCAGCGGCTGTCGATCTGTCCGGGGGTGTACTTCCCCTCGCGCAGCATCTGGTGCCC
Organism: uncultured Acidobacteriota bacterium; assembly: GCA_963773605.1. Lineage (GTDB taxonomy): Bacteria > Acidobacteriota > UBA6911 > UBA6911 > UBA6911 > CAVZBT01. The sequence continues at coordinate 390,790 of CAVZBT010000002.1, read as the reverse complement.
CCATTCGTCCCTGAGCTGGACCAGCTCCGAGGAATCCGCGACCTTTTCGGCGAGGTGAGCCGGGATGAACGTCAGGCCCTCGGGGTCGCTGACGACGACGTCGCCGGGCATGACCGTCACCTGCCCGATCCGGATCGGCACATTGATGCCCATGAGGGTCGCGTCCCGTAACGCGGAAGGATCGAAGCCGCGAACGAAGCAGCGGAAACCGGCGATCTCGGATATCCCGGAGACGTCGCGCACCGCCCCGTCGACAATCAGGCCGGTCCCGGTCTTAGAGAAAATCGAGGTGGAGAGGTTGTCGCCGGCGAACGTGCCGTCCTTGATCTTGCCGTAGAGGTCCACCACGAGAACGTCGTTGCGCACGAGCGTGTCGATGACCCAGGAGTTCTGGCCGCCCGCCTGGTTTCTTCCTTCCTTCTTGCCGTAATCGGCGATCACCGAATTCACGTCAGGGCGCAGCGGCATGAAAGCGGCCGTGACGACGCGTCCCACGAGGCGTGCCCCGGGGTTGACCACGCGCCATCCTCCCTCGAACTGGTAGCGATAGCCCGCCCCCTGCAGCACCCCCCAGGCCTCCTCGGCGGTGACGTTCTTCAGGCGCCCCAGTAGCTCGTCCGGAACCTTGGGACGTCCGTCGGGGAAGCGCTCCCCCTGCCACTCGCGGGTGAATTCCCTGCGCTGCTCGGCCGACCACATCCCCAGCTGGGCCAAGGCGGAACCCGCGCAGAGAAACACCAGGACCATCACAGGAAGTGCCGTACGGCGACCGGACGGTTTCATAGAGTCCCCCATTTCTGAACGAAGCGCCCAAGGATAACCCAGCTCGGCTGCAGACCGACAGACATACTTCAGCGCCCGAGCTTGGCCTGCCCAACGTCGGCGCCGAGGCGCCGACCGCAAAGCGGCGTCGAGCCGCCGCACTCCACACGGGCTTGGCGGGTGGTGAGTTTCTTGAGGAGGGCAAAAAAAGGTCGCTGATGATTCCGTTCCCTTGACCCGACCCTTTCGGGATCCTCTTTCCCGCTGCCCGGGATCGAGTGACGGTCGAAAGTAGCTGGCCGCCACCGGAGCTTTCTTCCGGTGACACCTGCCGGCTTCGACGCCGGCCGGCTTCGACCTCCTAGCGCAACGAACAAACCTGTTAAGCCCGTCCGTCGCCCATCTGCCGGTGTTCAAGGGCCGCGCGAATCACAGCGACCACGATCACTCTGTCAGACACGCCCGCGACCGTCAATCGACTTTCCTGGTGAAAAAGTTTTCCACAGGATATCCGTTCAGGGCCGCTGAACATGCGGCGCCGCATATTTTTCCCGTTGTTTCCCAACATGGAAACTTTGATCCCGGGAACTCAATACGCGCGGGCGAAGACGGCCTTTTCGCGCGCGGGCTGACCGCAATAGATACAGGGCCCTTCGGCCGGTTCCTGCTCGAGGGGGATGCAGCGCGTGGTCGCCCTGGTCTCCTGCTTGATGTGTTCCTCACACTGGGGGTTTCCGCACCAGAACGCGGAGGCGAATCCCGTCTCCACGGCGGCTTTGAGCTCCTCGTAATTCCGCGGTTCCGCGGTGCGCGCGGTGCGGAAGGCGAGGGCGCGATCGAAGAGCGCCTGCTGAATCTCGGCCAGCAGTTTCCGGGCCGACTCGCCCACACCCTCCTGCGGGACAAAGCTCTTGCCTTCCTTGCCGGGCTTGTCGCGGCGGGCGAGCACGAGGGTCCCCTTGGCGACATCCCGCGGGCCGATTTCGACCCGCAGCGGGACGCCGCGCATCTCCCAGTCGTTGAACTTGAAACCGGGGCTGAGGCCTTCGCGCTCGTCGATGCGGGTTCTTATCCCGGCGGACTGGAGGGCGCCGCGGACTTTGTGACCGGCCTCGAGCACGAGGGCTCTTCTCCTCGTCGGTCTTGAAGATGGGGACCACGACGGTCTGGATGGGGGCCAGCCGGGGCGGTAAGATCAGGCCCTGGTCGTCGCCGTGGACCATGATGATCGCCCCGATGAAGCGCGTCGACAGGCCCCAGGACGTCGTCCAGCAGAACTGCAGCTCCCCCTGGCGGTCGAGGTACCGTATCTCGAAGGCCTTCGCGAAATTTTGCCCGAGATTGTGCGAGGTCCCGGCCTGCAGCGCCTTGCCATCCCCCATCATCGCCTCGATCGAATACGTCTGGTCCGCGCCGGCGAAGCGCTCTGACGCCGTCTTGCGACCCGGGATGACGGGGACCGCAGCTTCGTTTCGGGCGAAGTCGACGTAGATGTCGAGCATCTGACGGGTTTCGGCCTCGGCCTCGTCGAACGTGGCGTGGGCAGTGTGCCCTTCCTGCCAGTAAAACTCCAGCGTGCGCAGAAACAGTTTGGTGCGCAGCTCCCAGCGCACGACGCTGTTCCACTGGTTGATCAGGACAGGCAGATCGCGGTAGGACTGGATCCACTTCGCGTAGGCGTGCCCAATGATGGTTTCGGACGTCGGCCGAATGACCAGGGGCTCCTGCAACTCCTCGCCCCCGCCGATTGTGACGACCGCCAGTTCGGGGGAGAAGCCCGCGACGTGGGAGCGCTCCTTGTCGATGAAACTGCGGGGAATCAGCAGCGGGAACGCGGCGTTGGAGTGGCCGGTCTCCTTGAAGCGGCGATCGAGCACCTGCTGGATGTTCTCCCACAGGGCCCAACCGTACGGGCGCACGATCATGCAGCCGCGGACGGGGGCGTAGTCGGCCAGCTCGGCGCGCAGCACGAGCTGGTTGTACCATTCGGAGAAATCTTCGGATCGGGACGGCAGTTTGAGATCGGACATAGCGAAGAACCCTAACGAATGCCGCCGCCCCTGTCAACTCTCCTTGCAGGGCATGACCGCATTTGCCGCAAGGCCGGCCCCGAGAACCGCCGGCGCTTTGCGCCGGTCGCCGTGGCGGCATCCAGAGCGCCCCGCCAAGCTTTGCCGGCGTTCATCCGTGTCCAAGATGCTTTTGCGGCGTTGCGCACTGTCTGAATCGCAGGGAGATTCTTCGAGTGTTGGAGGAGACTGACCTCGGGGTTTTCACCGCAACGTGTTGCGCGGATCGCCCGGCACCGCTATCCTGAGGGTTCAATCGGGGGGACCGGATGCGCAACACGCCGGGCACGTCCAATACGCGGGAAACAGGGGTGCTGGCGGCCCTGGCGGCCCTGAACATCGGGATGCACGTGGCGGCCATCGGCCGGTACGGCTACCACCGCGACGAGCTCTACTTTCTCGACTGCGCTGCGCATCTCGACTTTGGTTACGTCGACCACCCCCCTTTCCTGGAGTTCATCCTCGCGCCGACGCGCTGGCTCCTGGGAGACTCGCTTGCCGCGATCCGGGTTCCCGCGGTGCTGGCTTCGACGGCCGTGATCCTGCTTACTGCCCTGATGGCGCGTGAGCTCGGAGGCGGGCGTTTCGCGCAGTTGCTCGCCGGCCTCGCGGCCCTGCTGGCGCCCGTGTACCTGGTCACCTCGGGCATGATCGCCGTCGAAGGACTCAACACGCTGTTCTGGGTTGCGGCGCTCTACCTGATGCTCTTGATCGTGAAGCGCCCGACCGGGCGCCGTTGGCTCGCCCTGGGAGCCGTCTTCGGCGCCGGGTTGCTGACCAAGTACGCCATGGCTTTCGTCGGTGCCGGCCTTGGGGTCGGACTGCTGCTGACCCGCGAGCGCAAACTCGCCGCAAGCCGCGGGCCATGGCTGGCCGCGCTCCTGGCCTTCGCGCTGTTTCTGCCGAACCTCGTCTGGCAATGGGCACACCAGTGGCCGTTTCTCTCCTACGCGCAGAAGATCCACGAACATATGATGCAGTGGATCCCGGTGCACCTCTACGTGCTGTTCCAGGTGTTCTTCATAGGATTGGCGGGTTTTGCGCTGTCGCTGGCCGGATTCCTGTACCTGATGTGCGCGCCCGGGCTGCGACGTTTCCGGATGTTCGGTTTTGCGTTCGCCGCGATCCTCGTCCTCCTGATGGTGGTCGGTTCGAAGCCCTACTACCCCGCGCCGGCCTACACCATCCTGATGGCCGCCGGCGCCGTCGGCGCCGAGCGGCTCGCGGCCCGTCGGGGCTGGCGCTTCACGAAGCCGGTTACCGTGACGATTCTGGCACTCTCCGGCCTCATGTTCCTGCCCTATGCGCTGCCTGTCCTCCCGGTGGAACGGTTCCTGGCTTATTCCAGGGTCGTCTATCTGGACGCGGCGTTCACGTTCGAAACGGGGCGGAAGCTACCCCTGCCGCAGTATTTCGCCGACATGTTCGGGTGGGAAAACCAGGTCGAAACCATCGCGCGCGTTTACCGGGACCTGCCCGAAGTCGAGCGGCAGAAGACGGTGATCTACGCGGAAAACTACGGCGAAGCGGGCGCCGTCAATCTCTTCGGCCGCAAATACGGGCTGCCACGGGCGGTGTCCGGTCACTTCAACTACTACTACTGGGGGCCCGGCCCCGCGGATACGCAGGTCGTCATCACGCTGGGCGGGACGGACAAGGCCGACCTCGAACGGTGCTTCGGGGACGTGCGGCAGGCGGCGACCATCACGCACCCGTACGCGATTTTTTACGAGAACGCCATCCCGGTGTTCGTGTGCCGCGAGCCCAGGCGGCCGCTTCCTGAGCTCTGGCCTGGCACCAGGTCCTTCTAGGGATGCACACTGTTCGAACTGGATCACGCGTGTCATGGGACTGACCGGAAATCGCACCTTTGTCGGATTCGGGTTTGGGGCCATCCAGGCAGGGCTTTTCCTGCACGAGGCCTACCTTTCCGGGGCCTTCCGGAATATCGTGATCGCCGAAGTCCTGCCGGACCTGGTCGAGGCCATCCGCGCGGCGCGCGGGTGGGTGTCGGTCAATATCGCCCATACCGACCGGGTGCAGGTTTCCCGCATCGGGCCAGTCGATATCGTCGACCCGGCCTGTGCGCGCGACAGGATCCTGTTGATTGAGGCCCTGGCCGGTGCGCAGGAGATCGCCACCGCCGTGCCGAGCGTCCGGCACTATAGCTCCGGGCTCCCGGGCAGGATCGATCGCATGCTGGCCGAAGGGTTGCTCCGCAAGGCGGAGCAGGGGGGGCCGCGGGCGGTCGTCTACACGGCCGAGAACCATAACCATGCCGCCGAGATCCTGGAGGCCTCCGTATTCGACGCCATCCCGCCCGCCGAGCGCGACGCCGTCCGCTCCCGCGTCTGTTTCCTTAACACCGTGATCGGCAAGATGAGCGGGATGGTGGGAACGGCAGACCCTGGCGGCGCGCCGCTCGCCACCATCACTTCCGGGCAGCGGCGCGCATTCCTCGTGGAAGCATTCAACCGGATATTGATTTCGCGGATCCGGTTCAGTTCGGAGGCTCGGGAACCGGCGTTCCGACGCGGGATAGAGGTGTTCGAGGAAAAGGACGATCTCATTCCCTTCGAAGAAGCGAAACTGTTCGGGCACAACGCGACCCACGCGCTCGCAGCCTATATCGCCGCGGCCCGGGGACTGCGGCGCATAGCCGATCTGACGGAATTCCCCGAAATCACCCGGTTCCTCGAAGCGGCGTTCCTCAGGGAATCGGGCGAGGGGTTGATCCGGAAATACGCGGGCGCCGATCCCCTGTTTACCCGCGACGGCTACCGCGCGTACGCCGAGGACCTGCTGCAGCGCATGACAAACCCGTTCCTGCAGGACACGGTGGAGCGGGTCGGCCGGGACCCGGCGCGGAAGCTGGGCTGGGATGACCGCCTGGTCGGGACCATGAGGATGGCGTTGCGGCAGGGCCTCCTTCCTGTAAGATACGCCTTGGGCGCGGCGGCGGCCCTGGACGTGGCGGGCTGCGGACCCGAGGCGGATGCATTTCTGGACACGCTGTGGGCCGCCTCTTCACCGGACCGCGAAGAGCGTGCAGCGGTCCTGAAGCTGGTCGAAGAGGCCCGCTGCCGGCTGCGTGCCTGGCGCGCGTCCGGCTTCCCGCCTCTGGAACCACAGGCTTGATGCGAGGGCTACATGTCTGAAGACGAACCGAAAAGCGCCTACGAACTGGCGATGGAGCGCCTGCGAAAGCAGGATACCGAGCAGGGCATCACCGAGCAGGCCCTGACCGGAGAGCAGAAACAAGTGATCGCAGAGGCGCAGCGCGCCTGCCAGGCCAAGCTGGCCGAGCTTGAAATCATGCAAAAATCGAAGCTGGCCGGCATCCGGGACGCGGAAGCGCTGGAGGCCTTGCAGCGCAACTACCGGCGGGACGTGGAGCGCGCCACCGCCGACCGCGACCGCGTCATTGCAAAAATCCGCCGCGGGGATTAGCAGTACCGTCGCCCGGCCAAACCAACCTGTGTGGAGATGAGATGAGAAGGTCGGTTGGCCTCTCGATCAAGGTGCGCCGTTAAGCTAACCTTGATGTTTTCACCCTCTAACAGGAAGAAAGGCCAACCGACATGAAGAAGACTACCAAGGTTCGAACGACAAAGGGAAGCGTTAAGGGAACTGAGATCAAGCAGGCCGAGGGAACTTCAAAGCTGTTGCGATCGAGTGTGGCGAGACTGCTGCAAAAGCTCGGGGACTCGGCGCAAGCGGGCAAGTGCGGGGTTGGGGGCACGGCGTATTACATCGGGCTGGACCTGGGTGATCGACAGACCCACTACTGCATTCTGGACGAAAGCGGGGAGATAGCGGCAGCGGGGCAGCTGGCCACGACAGCGGAGGAGTTCGAGGCGTACTTCCGCTTGATCCCGAAGTCGCGGTTGGCGATGGAAGTCGGGACCCATTCGCCCTGGCTGGACGCGTTATTGAAGGAACTGGGTCATGAAGTTTATGTCGCCAACGTTCGGAAGATGGAGGGGGGCAAGAAGCGGCGACGCCGGAAGAACGACAAAGTAGATGCCCAGAGGCTGGCCCGGCTGGTGAAGGCGGATCCGAGACTGCTGTACCCGATTCAACACCGGGGGGCGAAAGCACGGCAGGGGCTGATGTTTTTGCGGTTGCGCGACGCGCTGGTGAGCTCGCGGACGAAGCTGATCACGTGCATACGGGGGTCGGTGAAGTCGGCGGGGCAGCGGTTGCCCAGCTGCTCCGCCGAGGTTTTTCACAAACGGGTGCGGGAGCGGGTACCGGAGGAACTTCGGGAGGCACTGGCTCCGATGTTTGAGCAGATCGGGAAAATGACGGAGCAGATCCAGGAGTACGACAAGCAGGTAGAGCGGCTGTGCGCGGAGGCCTATCCGGAAACGCAACTGTGCCGGCAGGTGAAGGGGGTCGGGGCGGTGACGTCGTTAGCGTACGTGCTGACGCTGGAAAACCCGGCACGATTTGCCAAGAGCCGGGACGTGGGGGCCTACCTCGGGCTGGTGCCGCAGCAGTACGATTCCGGAGACAGTACGCCGCAACTGCGGATCACGAAAACGGGCGACCGGATGCTGCGGCGTCTGCTGGTGGGGAACGCCCAGTACATTCTGGGACCGTTCGGGGAGGACTGCGACCTGCGGCGATACGGGCTCAGACTCGCAGCCCGGGGCGGGAAGAACGCCAAGAAGCGGGCCGTCGTGGCTGTGGCGCGGAAGCTGGGAGTGCTGTTGCATCGGCTCTGGGCCACAGCCGAGGTCTACGAACCGTTGCGCAACAGTAAGCGCCTGGAACTGGTAGAAGCCGCGGCGGCGCACTGAGCTGCTGACCGGCTTGAGGAAGCCGCACGATTGTGAATTGACGCATTGCTGCCGAGGGGGAACACAGAGCTGATCACCACCGATCCCGAACATGGTGACTGCGACGCCGCACAGGCAGGGGCAACCCTGAGACCGATGTGGAGATAGCAGCACCAAAATTGACGGACCCCAGAATGCACCGAGCTCACAAGAAAGCTCACACAGAGTGCGAATGGAAGCATGGGCAATCGGACGGGCGGGAAATAGGCTCGAACATACCCGGCGGAAGCGATCGACAACCACAGGAGTGCGAACCAGCCGGCGGCCCCGGCCGTGCTTCCTCGAGCGATGGTTACGACACGTGCAGGCAAGCTGAAGGCCCGAGCAGGGAGTGCGCCAACCAAAAAGCGGGTTGGCACACTCCCTGCAGGGGCCTTATCGCTTGCATTTTACTGGGCGGCGAAAAAGCCCCTGGCTGTATTGGGGGGCTTTTTCGCCGCCCTTGGAAAAGCGGGATGGGAGAGGAGGTTGGGCGCGGGGCACCTGTAAGAGAGGCTGTACACGGGACTGTTGTGCAGATCACCGACAGCCCCGCCTCCGGAAGGGCGGGCGTTGCCCGCCAAATCGGAGAATCCCGCCACGTCGGGATTGATTGACAATACTGACCTTCTCATGGAAGTGCGGCGGCTCGACGCCGCACTTCGGCTGAACCTACCGATACAGTGCAACCGCGAAAGCGGTGCCGAGGCACCGCACCCTCTCCAAATAACGCGGAGCGCAATACCGTCGCCCAGCCAAACCAACTTTGTATGGGGTGCGGCGCGCCGGCTTGCCGCGGCCCGGGAACCTTGCTCAACCGAGGGTCATTCGGGACGGGACTGAGCCTTTCCCGCCCCCCAGATCACGACTTCGGACCTGCCGGGCAGCGAGGGGACGGCGCCGACCAGACCCCCGCCACAGGCCGCCTCGCCGGAGGAGTTTCCCAGCCGGACGACTTGCCGCTCGCGCAGCCGCAGCAGTGCCGGGACGCCGTTCCACGACCCCGCCACGATGCCGCCGCCGCACGCGGAGGTCACCCAGAAGTTGCCGGGAATCGTGCCGAGCGCCTGGATGCCGCCGGACGCCGGTTCGACGGCAAGAGCATTTGTGAGAAGGCCCCTGGACGCCAGGCAGATGAACCGGTCCTCCCCCGGTTGCGGATCGAGACAAACCGCGCGGCTCTCCGAGCGCGCGAGCAGAGTGGACGAGGTCCTTCCGCCGTAGAGAGTCGACTCGACCGGGTATCCGCCCCCAAGCGAGGCAAGTAGCGAAGTCGCCCACGCGAACCTCGGTACCGTCCAGCTCTGACGCACCCACAAAGACGCGGAACCTGAGCCGGCGATGCCGCGCACGGTCCAGGGCTCGGGGCCCGATGGAGGCCGCCAGTCGGTGCGGGACAGCGTTTGGCGGCCGATCTGTCCTTCGGTCCGCGTCAACACACCCTCGCGTGACTGGCTCAAAACGCGCCATCGGCCGTCGGCCGGGAAGAGGATGAGCCTGCCGCTGCTGCGATGGCCCGCGAGCGCCGTCTGCCAGGCCGGCCGCCCGCCATCGAGTGGTACGGCGGCCAGTTCCAGTTCGCCGCGCGCCATCCTCAGGAGAAGTACGCTCTTGTCGTCGATAAACTGGAGATCGATCGCCTCCACCTTCGTGTGGCTGCCGTCTCGCGCATAAACCGTATAGGGCGATAAGGGCTCCTCGTCACTGTCCGGACCTCCGTGCCTCAACGCCACTCGCGTGCCGCCCGGCGCTATCCGCAGATCGGAGGCCCATGGTTCAACCTCGAAAGTGGCAATTCGCTGTGGGGGTGGTTCCGAAACGGAGAAGGCGGGAAGCGAGCCCAGCAGCGGGTCGCACACGATCCTCTCCCGAAACGCGGACGTGGATATCACCGCGGCCACCCCTGCCGCGGCCAGCAGCAGCGCTGCCCCCAGGCGCGTTCGACGGGTGCGGCAGTGCGAGAGCATAATCGCCAAAGCCAGCGGGAGCAGTGTGACCCCTGTGGCCGCCTTGAAGCTTTCGCTGAGCTGCAGCAGATGCCCTTGGGAAGCAAGGAGCGGCACGCTCCACCAGGCGAGCGTGGCCAACGAGGTGATCCAGATAGCCCATGGCGGCAACTGTTCCGCCGCGGGAGTCTCGCCGCGCAGCCGTACTCGCATCCATAAGGCGGTGGCCGCGAGTGGAAGCACACCCAGCAGAAGCATCAACTCGCGGACCGAGCAGTGGCGTTCACCGGCCACGACCAGGATGGCGCCGAGGGCGGAGACGATCCCGGCCGCGGTGGTCAGTCCGAGTGTGGGCCGGAAGGCCGCCAGCAGAGCGACCAGCACTACCGAGAATACCTGCAGCGTCAGGGTCGCGGCGACCGACGCGAGGCTCGAGGCAAGGACGGCAATCAGGCGGATCGGATAAGCCGAAGATTTCGGCGCCGGAGGCACCCGTATGTCCACCTGGTCCAGCGTGCGCTGCAGCCGTGGGAGATCGTCGGCCCGCATGCGCGCGCTATGCTTCTTCCCGTCACGCTCGACGAGGATCAGCTCGGGCGCCGAGATGCCCCGCGCGGCGACTCGGAGTTCCGCAATGCTGCCGAACCGCACCGCTGTGAGGGTCCCAGCGGCGGCCTGAAGCGACTCGGAGTTCTCCGCGGTGCCTACCGGGACGGAGCGGAACCAGCGCACGGCATCGTTATCGATGATGACGAAAAGCCCCGGGTCCGCTCCCCGGAAGATTTCCGCGCTTCCGAACGTCGCAGTCGCCGTGTGAGCGGCGGCTCGAATCGCCTGGGCGCGGCGCGCCAGGCTCGGGTGCGACGCGGATTCCTCGAGTTGCTGTTCCCACCTGCGCGGCACGCGGCCGAGCGCATGGAGCTTGACCAGCGCGCGTATCAGGGCCTCCGGAGCGCCGCAGAGCTCAGACGCCCGCCGATCGCTGGCCAACTCGTGCTCCTGTCCGCGGCGGAGCCTGAACCCCAGATACAGGAGGACGAATAAGACCCAGGCAAGGTGCAGCGGCCAATCCGGCAAGGGCAGCGCACCGTTGAGTGCCGGGACGAGGATCGTCCCGGCGACAATCAGCCCGAAGGCCGCGCCGTGCGTGCGCCACGGCCCGATTCGGCCCTGGATCTCCAGGTGCGCCACCTCGTGAGCGAAGATTGCCGCCGCTTCGTCCTCGGCGAGCTGCTGGAGCAGCGCTTCCGAAAACAGGACCGAGGAGCCACGGTGCGAGTGCAGCGCGAGCGCATTGGCGATGCCGGCGCCTGCGGGCCCCGCTCGCCAGACCCGTGGCAGCGGGACGGTCGAGCGGGCGACTATCCCGGCGAACCGGTCGGCCAGGGCAGGCGACGACAGCGGACGGGCTTTCAGCAGGGCCAGGGTGACGGCGGGGAACCACCAACTCCATGAACCAAGAATAACGGCCAAAACGCCGGCAACCCACCAGCGTCTGGCGTCCACCAGCGCGGGCGACGCCGCGAGCAGCACCCAGAATCCCAACAGCCCGGCATACAGCCGGGTTCCAGTTGCGAGGTATTGCCGGAGGGTCCACGATTCGCCAAACAACACGCGTCTCGGCCCGAACGCCGCGACGGCACGGGCGAGGATCATCAGCGGCAGGCTCCAGATCAGGGTCCGCGGCAGTGCCACGACCAGGATCGCGCCCGCCACGGCCATGACTTGCGCGACGCGCCCGCGGTGGGCCAGCAGACGTTCCGGCAGCGCGGCGTCGTCCGCCATGCGCACCAGCGTGCGTCCCCAGAGGGCCGCGAGGGCCGCGGGCACCAGCGCAACCGCTCCTGCCGAAAGATCGCCGTACAGGGCATCCGGCATGGTATCGATACCGAAAAAGATCCGGGTCAAGTGGGCCGCGTCGGCCCGCCGCGGCCCCGGAATTAGCCCAACCGGAGGATATCCCGATAACCTCGGTTATAGCCCACCCTGCGCGGCCCCGAGAGTGTTGCGCAATCGGTGGGAAGCCCGATCGACCTGCCGCTGATTGGGCGGGTCGGCCCGCCCCGCCCACCTGGCGTCAGCGGGGCGGGGCGGCGAGGCGGTAGCTGACGAAGGCGACGCGCCGGCTGTCCGGGGACCATGACGGCACATTGATCGTGCCCTGGCCGCCGAACAGGCTTGCCACCGTGCGTGGCACGCCCCCTTCGGCCGGCACAAGCTGAAGGGTCACATCCTTGTTGGCCGGGTGTCCCTTTACCGTTGGCTCGTAGGACAGGTACACGATCCACTTGCCATTCGGGGAGGGGTGGGCGAACCAGTCGGCCGAATCCGGCCCGCGCGAGAACATCTCCTGGGCGCTGCCGTCCGGGCGCATCCGCCATATCCGCATGAGTCCGCTCCGTTCGGAGTTGAAATAGATGAACCGGCCGTCGGGCGAGTACTCCGGCCCGTCGTCAAGGCCCGTCGCGGTGGTGAGGCGGCTCTCCTCCCCGCCTTGCGCCGGAACGGTGTAGATATCGTACTCGCCTTTGCGGCTGGCGCAGTACGCGAGCACGTTGCCGTCGGGAGACCAGCCATGCCAGTAGCTTGGCATGCTGGGCATCACGAGCCGCGGCGTGCCCCCCTCCGCCGGAAGCATGTAGATCTGCGATTCCCCCTTCCCGATGCGGCCGCTGATAGCGAGCAGTTTGCCGTCCGGGGACAAGCCGTGGTCGTTGTTTACGATCACCTCGCCCGTCGGGACGACCTTGGGCGTGCCGCCGGCGGCCGGCAGGCGGTAGATCTTGCCGCCGCCGTTGAAATAGAGAGTCCGGCCGTCCCGGGTCCAGTTCGGCGCCTCGAAGTGCTGGAGGGCGCGGTAGACAATCCGGCGCTCGCCGGTCTGGACGTCGACGGTTTCGAGTGTGCTCTCGATGGCGCGCGCTTTGGCCGGCACCGTCCCGATTTCCTCGAGCCCCACTTCCTTGAACACGGCTGTCTGGCGGTCCGCATCGTCGTGGGCGCACACGGACAGTCCCGCCTGGACTTTCTCCGGGAGCTGGACCGTGAGAGCGCCCATCGGCTGGAGATCGGCGCCTGCCGGCGCCGCCTCGAGGGAGATGACGTCGCCGTGGCGCGCCAACCGCACCCGCGCCGTCTTTGCCTTCAAGGGCGCGCGGATCTCGAGCGTCGGCCCACCCTTCGCGCGCCGGTACTGCAGGGAGATGAGGCCGTCGGCGTGGAGCATCACGCTGGCGTGCGGGTCGTCGGGGCCCAGGCCGGCCCTGAGCATCAGTCCGGCCTTCTTGTGCTCATTTCCGCCCGGGGTGGTCCAGTCGATGGCGGCGGTAAGGCTGACGTCGCCGCGCACCTCCTTGCGCGCATAGTAGAACCCATCGGTGTTGTCCCAGATGTTCGCCCCGCTTGCCGTAATGCGGTAGGCGTTCGCCTGGCGGTCGTAGGCGAGCGATCCGGGGGACCCGACCTTGCCGACGTCTCCCGAAGACGTAAACAGCATGACCGGGGCTTGCGACTGGGCAAAAACGGCGAGCAACAGGCACATCAGCAGGTCTTCCATCTCATGCCCCCTGACGACAGGTTTTTCGGATTCTACCACCCGCATTCGCTTTTGAGGATCGCTCGTGTGGGCCGCGGCGGCTCGACGCGTCCTGGCGGTTGGTGGCGATCGCGGCCCATCAATTCCCCTGGATCGACTGAGAGCGCGTCGCTCAACTCGGATTCAAACAGACAGCGGGGCCGAACCGCGGAGCCGTGAGCCGACCCGGACGAGGATTCGCAGTCGAATACCGCGTCTCTATAGCCTTTTGGGCTCGTCCTGGAGTAGTATCGGCCGTCCGGACCCATACATAATGGTCTCGCGATCATTCGCGGGAAGTGGAATTCTCTCATCAAGGAATCCCGGCTGAAGCTGGATGTCGAAGTTATTTCACCTATTAACCAAAGGGAAACACACCATGCAGGAAAAAACCATCAAGAAGACGCTACAGCGTCAGATGACCCGACGCGAATTCGGCGGCGCCCTGGCCGCCGCCGGCGTGATCACTGGTGCGCCGGCATTTCTGCGGGGCCAGAACCTCAACAACAAGCTGAACATCGCGATGATCGCCTGCGGCGGCCGCGCGACTGCAAACATGAATGGCGACGGTGGAGCCCGCCGTGGGGCTGGCGGAGGTGGCGCCGAAGCCGCGCCCCCGCCCGGGCCGCCCAAGGGCATCCCGGCCGAGAACATCACGGTCCTCTGCGACGTCAACCAGGACGCCGTGGACGCCGCCGCCCTGCGGTTCCCGAACGCCAAGAAGTACAACGATTTCCGCAAGGTTTTCGACAGCCCGAACGACTTCGACGCCGTCATGATCAGCACGTGCGAGCACACCCACACCCTTGCGACGTACCTTGCCTTGACCCACGGCAAGCACGTCTACTGCGAGAAGCCGCTCACCCATGACATCTGGGAGGCGAGGTTCATTCGCGAGACCGCCGCGAAGTACCCGAAGCTCGCCACGCAGACGGGCAACGGGGGTCACGCGTCGCCGGTCCGCCGCCAGATCAAGGAACTGATCATGGCCGGCGCCATCGGGCCGGTCCGCGAGGTCCACGTCTGGGCGGGTCGCGCCTGGGGGTTGCAGGACGCCGCGTCGGCCGAAAAGTTCGACAAGCCGCACGGGTTCTACAACGGCATCCAGATCACCGAGCGGTTCAAGGAAGAGATGCCCGTCCCGGCAAACATCTCCTGGGACCTGTGGATCGGGCCTGCGCCGATGCGGCCGTTCCACGCGACCTACCTGCCCGGACCGCGCTGGTACCGGTGGTGGGACTTCGGCAACGGCACCATGAGCGACCTCGGCGGCCACGACAACGACGCTGCGTTCCACGTGCTGGACCTCACTCAGCCGCTGACGGTCGAGGCCGTGTCCCCGATGGGCAAGGCCCACCCGGATCTGGCGCCGGCAACATTGACGGTGACCTATGAGTTCCCGGCCCGGGGCTCGGCCCCGCCGGTCAAGCTCGTCTGGTACCAGGGCGACGCCAAGCCGCCGCTGTGGCGCGAAGGCAAGATTCCTCAGACTGACCGCGCGGCGCTGTTCATCGGCGACAAGGGCATGCTGTCCACCGGCGGCGGCCTGAAGTTGCTGCCGGAAGAGCAGTTCAAGGACTACCAGATGCCGCCGGAGACGCTGCCCCGTTCGCCCGGCCACTACATCGAGTGGATCCAGGCGTGCAAGGGCCAGGGCCCGGCGCCCGGCTCGAACTTCCAGTATTCCAGCTGGGTCACTCAGTCGAACCACCTGGGCAACGTGGCCTACCGCACCGGGAAGAAACTGGAGTGGGACCACGTCAACTTGCGCTGCCGCAACGCACCGGAAGCCAGCCAGTTCATCCGGCGTCCATACCGGAAGGAATGGGAGGGCATCCTGAAGTCGAGTCCGCAGCTTTGAGGCTTGGAGGGTGAAGTTGTAGCTTCGAAGCCGCATTTCTCGAGGTTGCTCGAACGGGGCCAGAAGGAAGGCGAGAATATTCTCGCCTTCGCTTCTGGCCTCGAAGTTTTTGGGCACCATCCAGCTAAGCAGGAGAGATTGCGGGAAGCGGATCGGGACGAACGCCACAGCATCTACGATAGATCCTAACCCCGGACCGGCGAAGAAGTCACTCCTCGGCTTGATTCTTGCCTGAATCATCGGCGGAAAGTCCTTTACAGTGGAACCGCAAAAGCGGTGCCGAAGCACCGCACTCCAAAAAACGCGGAGCGTAATGCCGTCGCCCGGCCACAACCAACTTGTGTGGAGTGCGGCGGCTCGACGCCGCTTTGGGTGCGGCGCCTGGGCGCCGCACTACGGCCGAACCTACCGATACAGTGCAACCGCGAAAGCGGTGCCGGGGCACCGCACTCCAAAAAACGCGGAGCGTAATACCGTCGCCCGGCCAAACCAACTTGTGTGGAGTGCGGCGGCTCGACGCCGCTTTGGGTGCGGCGCCTGGGCGCCGCACTACGGCCGAACCTACCGATACAGTGCAACCGCGAACGCGGTGCCGAGGCACCGCACTCCAAAAAAAAGCGCGGAGCGTAATACCGTCGCCCGGCCAAACCAACTTGTGTGGAGTGCGGCGGCTCGACGCCGCTTTGGGTGCGGCGCCTGGGCGCCGCACTACGGCCGAACCTACCGATACAGTGCAACCGCGAACGCGGTGCCGGGGCACCGCACTCCAAAAAACGCGGAGCGTAATACCGTCGCCCAGCCAAACCAACTTGTGTGGAGTGCGGCGGCTCGACGCCGCTTTGGGTGCGGCGCCTGGGCGCCGCACTACGGCCGAACCTACCGATACAGTGCAACCGCGAACGCGGTGCCGGGGCACCGCACTCCAAAAAACGCGGAGCGTAATATCGTCGCCCAGCCAAACCAACTTGTGTGGAGTGCGGCGGCTCGACGCCGCTTTGGGTGCGGCGCCTGGGCGCCGCACTACGGCCGAACCTACCGATACAGTGCAACCGCGAAAGCGGTGCCGAGGGCACCGCACTCCAAAAAAAGCGCGGAGCGTAATACCGTCGCCCAGCCAAACCAACTTGTGTGGAGTGCGGCGGCTCGACGCCGCTTTGGGTGCGGCGCCTGGGCGCCGCACTACGGCCGAACCTACCGATACAGTGCAACCGCGAAAGCGGTGCCGGGGCCGCCGGGCACCGCACTCCAAAAAAAAGCGCGGAGCGTAATACCGTCGCCCGGCCACAACCAACGTGTGTGGAGTGCGGCTCGTCGCCGCACTTCGGCCGAACCTACCGACTTGTCCAGACTCAGGTGTATCCGGACCGGGCGTGAGGCCTGCGGCATGAGAAACGGGCGTCCCCTAATGCGAAAGTCGGGCTAGTCATGTGGTTACGGCGTGCGTCAGTGCAGGGGGTCTTGCCATTTTTGGCTGTCGGGATTTTTGCGGTGGCTGTCCTCGCAGCAGCGGACCCGTCCAAGACTCGTCACGCTCACGTGGTAAAGATAACCAAACCGCCGGTTATCGACGGGCTCCTGGATGATCCCGTATGGCGAGAAGCGGAAGTGCTGACCGACTTTGTCCAGAGGATTCCCTACAGTGACGTACCGGCCACCGCCGTTACAGAAATTCGCCTCTTGCGAGATGATCACAACATCTATGCCGCGGCCTACATGAAGCAGGATCCGGCCACCATTACCCACAACAAACTGCGACACGAAGACAGTCCCTTTCTGGACGACACGATCGAACTGATCTTCGACACATTTCACGATCACCTCCGAGGCTCCGTCTTTCTCACCAATCCCAACGGCGCCAAGCTCGACACCCAGATTGACGGCTATAAGGGATTCAACGACGACTGGAATGAAGTCTGGGACGTGCGCACAACTATACAGCCGGATGGGTGGTGTGCCGAGTATCGCATTCCGGTCCGCGTCCTGCGCTTTCAGCCTGGGCGTGACGTTTGGGGATTACAGGTGCAAAGGCGCATCCAGTACAATCAGGAGAACGATTACTGGTCGCCCGTGCCCAAGCAGTACGATCACTCCCACCTTGGCTACTCCGGCGATATCTCGGGATTCGCAGACCTGCGCCAGCCGCGCAATCTGCAGGTGATCCCCGCTCTCGTCCCCACACGGCTCCAGTCCGCAGAGCTGACCGATCCCAAGTATGATCTGGAGCCCAGTCTCGACGTCAAGTATGTCATGGGCTCGAACATGACGCTGGATCTGACCGCCAACACGGATTTCGCCCAAGTCGAGGCCGATGACACCCAGGTGAATCTGACGCGGTTCAGCCTGTTCTTTCCGGAGAAGCGGGAGTTTTTTCTGGAGTCAGCCAGCCTCTTCGATTTCGGTGTGGCAAAAGATACGCAGATTTTCTTCAGCCGGCGCATTGGGATCGCCGAGGGGCAGGCAGTCCCCATTTGGGGCGGCGCGCGACTCACGGGCAAGATCGACAGGTTTGACGTCGGTTTCATGACAATGGAGACCAAGGATTCACCGGTGCAGGAAGCGACCAATTACTCCGTAGTGCGGGTCCGCCGCGGCCTGAGAGGCCGCTCGACTCTCGGAGCGATCTTCACGAATGCCAGCCGTGCGGGATACGACAATCACGTCTTCGGAGTGGACACGAGCCTCTATCTGACGTCCAACCTGCGGTTGAAAGGCTTCATCGCCGCCACCCGCGGCTCCGGTATCACGGGGAATGCGGTAGCGCACAATCTCGCTCTTGATTACCAGACGGATCCCTTGAGTCTGACGCTTTCCGGAAAAACCGTGGGTGCGGGTTTTGATCCCGGCATCGGCTATGTCAAGCGGGAGAACATCCGGGATCTCACGGCCACGGCCCGCCGTCGCTGGCGCCTCAACAGGGATTGGAGCCGGAACGTGGACCTGACCGGCGGCTTTACCTACCTGACTGATACTGACAGCCGCTTATTGACCCGCCTCGCATCACTCCAGGCGAGCAACGTGCTTCCTTCCGGTTCTCACTTGGACTTCACCCTCTCCCGCACTTTTGAGCAACTCACGCAAGACTTCAAGATCATGCCTTCCGTCATAATTCCCCTGGCAGCCTATGGTTTTCAGACCCAAACGATAAACTGGCAATCGGCAACCAGTCGGCGCCTGTCATATAAAAGCTCCTTTTCGCGGGGGAGTTTTTACGGGGGAAATCAGAAAGAGGTCGTTCTTTCCAACACAATACATTATTCCCGTCATCTCCGCACTACGGCCGAATACCAATACGACAGGGTAAGACTCCCGCAAGGTAACTTCAGCACCAGCGTGGCGCGTCTGCGCGTGAACTATGCCTTCAATCCCGATGTCAGCATCAACGGCCTGCTGCAATGGAACAGCACCACTCAGGAGTTCTCAGCCAACATAGTCCTCCGCATCTTATACGCTAGGGATTCCAACATCTACTTCGTCTACAACGAGCGCCGGATCGACAACTCTACCGGATGGATGCTCGGCCAGCGTGCCGAGATCTTCAAGATAACCTACAGGCTGTACCTGTGAAACTACAGTCGAATCAAACGAGGTGCCCGCAGCAGCGAGGTCACCTTGTACCCTGGCGCGCACCAGTAGGCCGTCAACCGGCTCCCTTCCCCCAACAAGAAGCCGGCCGGCAGCGAGGCAGACGAGCGTGAGCAGCGGGTCTAATTTTTTGTCCGGCGCCGCACCCTGGGCGCACCCCTGTGGTTTTTGCAGCTGTAAGTGGTACGCCTGGCTGGGCTCGAACCAGCGACCTACGGTTTAGGAAACCGTTGCTCTATCCGACTGAGCTACAGGCGCACATTCTGTCGTTTCAGCTCTTGGCGGAGTCGAAAGGTACCACGCCGGCCGGCGTGGTGTCCATATGGTGTCCATCGCCGAGCAGTTTCCCGCCCACGTCGCCTCATGCCACTGCCCACACTTCCGATAAGACTTCCGCCTGCGCTAGAACTGTCCGGGTCGCTTTTTCCTGCTTATCGGGGGGGTAGACTGTGGTCGCGGGCTTCACTGGGAGCGCAGTGCGCTCATCGGTTCCACTTTTGTAGCGCGGCGAGCGGGAAGATACCAGGCAAGCAGCGCCACCATGCACACGAAGAACGCCGCGCCGGTGAATGAAAGCGGGTCTACCGAACCTACCCCCACCAGCATGCTCGCTACGACGCGCGTGACCACGGCAGCCGCCACCGCACCCAGCAGGATTCCGGTTAGAGTCATCCCCATGCCGTCACGCAGCACCATGCCGAGCACATCCGAATGGGGGGCGCCGAGGGCCATGCGAATTCCGATCTCGTGGTTTCGCTCATTTGCCGCATACGTCATCACACTATAGAGGCCCACCGCGGACAGGGCCAGCGACAAGGCGCCGAGCGCTCCCATGAGGCTGGCTGCCACAAAGTAAGCGTAGAGTGCTCCGTTCAGATAGTCAGTTAGCGGTTGCAGCCGATGCAGGGCACCAGTCGGATCGAGAGATGCCAGCTCACGCCGAAATGCGTTAAGCGCATCGGCCGGCTTGCCGGAAATCCTCAAGAAGAAGTAGTTTTCATGCCCCGACGCAAACGCCTGCTGAAACGGCGCAAAGAAGTACGGCCGCGGCTCCTCGACGGGACCGTCCGGCTCCGCCGACTTCGTGGATCATGCCGAAATGGACCCATAAAGTGAGGTCCAGTCCAGTTGTCGTTCCATAGAATTCGCGGGGCGCAACACCGATGATCGTAATCTGTTGCCCGTTAATGCGAATCGGCCGACCCAACAAGGCCGGGTCGGCTGGAACCGTGTTCGCCATAACCGTTCGCTGATGACTGCGTATGGATACGCTGCCGGTATGTCACGGTCCTCCCCAGGGGCGAAGGTACGACCGATGACAGGTTCTATTCCCAGGACGCTGAAGAAATTCGCCGAAACCACTTGTCCATAGACCCTCTGAGCATCCCGGTCAGAACCGACCGTGAAAGGCAGAAAATGCCAGGCCGCAAGTTCCGAGAGGAGGTTCGCATCCCTCTGGAAGTCCCGATAGTCCGGGTGAGGGCAACCGGTGGCCTGGCCCGTCGCTGAGATCTCCTCCACAGAGACGAGTTCATGAGCTGCGGCCGCTCCTGGTATCGGCCGGAGAAAGAGGTTGTCGATCCAGCCAAACACGGTGGTGTTTATCGCAATCCCTATCCCAAGGGTGAGCATCGCCGTGATTGCAAAGGTCGGGTTTGTATGAAGCAGCCGTAATATCTTGAACCAAACCTGACATTTCCACCTCACTCAAGCGGGGCATCCACAACCGGCTACGACTTCTTGCCAATTTCTAAGGCGAGTCACGGATCGTGTGCTCGCATGTCGGATGTGCCCTTTTTGAATTCAACCGCACATCGAGAGGTTCATCGTGTGCTTAACTGCTCAATCTTTTCGTTGTCTAGAACCTCCCAATTCAGCTCCACGAGACGGCCTTGTTGATAGTCAAAGGCGTGGCTTTCAGGCGCTGACCTGGCGCGTGCCTTGAAAGCTTCAAAGTCAAGATTGGGGGGCGCCCAAACGTGCAATTCCGATTCTGATTTACCGTAGCGAAGAAGAACCGTCTGGTGCAGCGTCCAGTCAACGTGAGGTTTCCTTAGAAAGAGGAGCGCAGTGCCATTTGGAAAATCCGGATACCTCGAGAAAAGTTGATGTTCGAACTGCTTCAACTGGTTCCCTCGTGCTAATACGGCCCCTCGTACTCTGCGTATTCGAGCATAATGGATTTGAGTCATACCGAACATACAAAGCGATATTCCTAACATCGCTGCGATGCTCCGAAAGCGGACCGCAGAAGGGGTGGCCCGGCACAGGCCTCGCCATAGACGGCTGCCACTATCGACAAGCAAGGATCCAAAGTACAATCCTAATCCCACCATGGGAAGATAAAGAAAATAACTTGAAACGCGTGGCAGCGCAATTACTGGCGACAGGCTGATGAGGAAGTAGAACCATCCGAAAACCATGTGGCGATTGCGCAACAGAATGCCTGTACCAAGAGTGAGCATGAGAACGATGAGAACCTGCCCCCCGGTTAAAACAAACGAGTCATAGAATAGCTTCTCCAGATAGCGGCAGAGGTTGTCCAACATCGTGCCATCGAAGTGAAAGGCATAGAGGGAGGTCCCATACGGATTGGCTACCATCCTTCCTACCAACGCGAAGAGCGCCACGACAAAGAAGGGAGATAGCCGAAGTAACGGAGCGTAAATTAACGACCGTTCCTTTGTCTTACCGATGTTGTAAGTCCATTCGTAGGCTAGTAACAGAGCCGGGAGGGTCACTGCCATTTCCTTGCCACCAACCGCCAGCCAATAGAAAGCGATCGCCCCACAGTACCACGGCCATCGGGTCCGCCCCGGCTGCTTGAGATAAAACAGATAGAGGTGGAAACTTGTCAGCATCAGGCCAAGAGCCAGCATCTCGTAGATCGTGCCGAAGTTGTACCAGATATCACTGAGTGCGCCATGAACGGAAGCAACGGAACAGGCAAGGATTCCCACCCTCACATTGCCCGTCAATCGCAGAAACAGCCAGAAGACGAGGAAGATGTTAATAGTGAACACGATCAGACCGGTGACATGATACGGAAGGGGGCTGGTCAACCCGAAAACACCATATAGCAGAAGATACAGACACCCTCCTACCGGTCGACGATAAGGCAGGAAAAGAAGGACGCTCCTGACGACTGCTTCTAACTGTGGATGCTGCAAGCGGTGATAGTAGAGATTGCTTACGTCATCTGCGTCAAAGTAACAGCGAAGAGAAGGCAGAACGACCGGCATCAGGTAGAGATAGACCAGTACTATCCAAGCGACGCGCGAGTCAGGCCAACTTGCTCCCAGACCATCAGACCTCGATACCGCGGTACCGTGATTATCTGCCAGACCACTTGGGTTGAAAGCGTGCATTGTTGAAAGTTGATACGAACACCGTCGAACTCTGATTGCCGTCACTCACCGGCTGTTTCCAAGCAGGTGCTATCCTATAAGGGATGAAGAAAGCAGTACAGCGAAAAGCTCCGTGCATGAGCCAGCGAACCCGCCGCTACGCAGGTGCCTTAGACGGAACCGCCGGTTTACGCAATGCCGGCGATAGATGCTGGCTTACCGTGTGCTACGAGCAAAACTGGAGCATTGCTCTGTGATGCCAAGCGGTTCTTGTGTGGAGTGCGGCGGCTCGACGCCGCTTTGGGTGCGGCGCTTGGGCGCCGCACTTCGGCCGAGGCTACCGATGCCGTACAACCGCGAAAGCGGTGCCGAGGCACCGCACTCCAAAGAACCAATGCTCGCTGAAGATCCCGCGTCCAGAAACTACATTACCGTAGAAGGTTGAGGGGACGAAGAGATTTTGGCCGCTGAATGAATGTGCCCCGAGGCAGAGGAGCAAAGAAGATGCTCAAGTACAAGAGCGTGATGCTTACCCGCAACGGCCCCCCCGAAGTTCTTCGAGTAGTTGAAAGCGACCTCCGTGAACCTGCAACGGGCGAAGCCCGCATCAGAATTCAAGCAAGCGGCGTCGGACGAACGGATGTTGTCATGCGCTACGGTTACTATCCCTATGCCCCCAAAATCCCGTTTGTGCCAGGCTACGAGATAGTCGGCGTTGTCGAGGCAGTTGGTGCGGGTGTCTCGCACGTTAAGGTGGGCGATCGCGTCGCGGCGTTAACCGTGCATGGTGGCTATGCCGAGTATCTGTATCGTGGGTCCGACGAGTTGGTTCACGTCCCTGCTGCACTCGATTCGGCCGAAGCGGTCACGTTGATCTTGAACTATGTGACGGCCTACCAGATGCTGCATCGATCCGCCAAAGTTCAAGCCGGCCACAAGGCGCTGCTGACAGGTGCGAGCGGCGGTATAGGAACAGCGCTGTTGCAGCTAGGTCAACTGGCGGGACTGGTCATGTATGGCACGACCTCGCACAACAAACAGCACCTTGTGCAAGAAGCAGGCGGTCATCCCATTGACTATCGCACGCAGAACTTCGTGAATCTTATTCGCCAGGCAGAGCCCGGCGGATTGGATTTCGTGTTTGAGGGGCTGGGCGGCAGTTACATTCGTCGCGCATTCTCTGTGCTGCGCCGCGGGGGCAAACTGGTGGCTTACGGCAACACGGGCTTCATCACTCTCGTGCGCGATCTGGCGCAGGTGCAGCTGCTGTCCTGGCTGCCTAATGGCAAATCCGGGGAATTCTACGGGATCACGGCTCTCTATCGCAAAGACAGAATGCCGTTCTTTGAAGACCTGCCAGTCTTATTCAAGCTGTTGGAAGAAAGAAAACTGAAGCCGATCATTGGCAGGCGGTTCCCCATTCTGGAAGCAGCGGAGGCCAACGCACTGCTGGAAAGCGGTCAGGTCTCAGGAAAGATTGTGTTGCTGGCGCCGGAACTGTTATAAAACCGGAACCTCGTTGCTTACTAGGTTGAGGCACACACTAGCCATCTGGAAGACCCAGACGCTTCCTCACCCTTGAGTGCTGATGATCCAGCGGCGCACCACAAGTATCAATAAGTTGCGGACAGAGCAAAGTCAGCCAAAGCCACGGTGCAGCATCGGGGGTGCCAGTCTGCTCTCGGCTCAACGCTAGTCTGAGAATGTCGAAGGCAGGTGCACCTTCGCGGGTCCTGCGGGAACACCCAGTTACCCGTGTCACCCCTACGGCTTCGTTGAGTCAAACCTCTTCAGCTTTTCGAAATTAGAAAAGGCAGTTTCAATAGCTTCAAGCGAGGTATCCTCTCCATCTATTGCCTCGATCCTCTCCAGTTTCGCGTTCATCTTAGTGAGTTCGGCCTTAATAGAGAGAATGCCTTTCAGTAACTTCTCGATAGCTCTGCAAATTCCTAAGAGGCAACCAATTGCGCAGGCTGCCATCGCAAACGAAACGATTATTTGCCAGGTGGACATTTCGGTCCTCACAGCTTCTGAATCAATGAGACATCGTCGCGTCTTGTGTCCCTCTATCATTTCGGCCCGTTTACCTCGTTTGAGATCATTTTATTTGGCCCGGTGAGAAGGATTCTTGAAATAGATGTCCGGGGCTAATGCCGCCGGAAAAGGGGCCCTATGTTCGTTGCGCGCATAAATTTGGGGGTATCCCCCCTCTCGGAATCTAACCCGTCGGGCGTGGTGGAGTGAGGAGAATTGGTGCCGCGATCCCGCAACCCGAACTGGCTCGCATCTCTGACCGTTCTCCCGACGTGCGCTTACGCCCAGATGAGTATGGGTTGATGCGGCAGAGGGCTAAACCACTGATTATACTAGCCTATGCGAAGCGGTGTTAGTGGGTGCTGACCCCATGAATCTAGGGAGCGTCCACCTTCCTCGCCGCTGATCACCCGCGGCTGCCTTGTCGTGGTGTTCGAAGACCCTTCGGGCCTTGTGGCCGGTGGTCTTATGGCCACGCCCAAACCGGCGGCCGGTCGGCGAGCTATCGCGATAGGGTGTTCCCGTGGTCGCTTTTTGCGAGCGTTCTTGCTGAAGTTGACGGTCAGGTGTGCTTCAATGAGGGCCGTGAACCACCATTCCACGACTCGAGCACAGATGGAAGACCAGAAGCGTTGCCAGGTGGAATACCACGACCTCGAGCACTACCGCTCGGGCACGCCTTGGCAAACGGACAACAGCAACCCGCTTATTGCCTGGTTGAACAACTACCGCCTTCGCAAGATGCTCAAGATGATCGGGACACCGCTGGCCCAGAAGACTGTGCTATGCGTCTGCGGTGGCGATGGCGAGGAAGCCGATTTCCTCCAGAGACTTGGAGCCGTCGTGACTACGATCGATCTGTCTGATGTGGCCACGGAGGCCGCGCGGGCCCGAAACCCGGTATTGCGATGCCTCCGGATGGACGCGGAAGCGCTTTGCTTCGCGGACCAATCGTTCGACTGGGTGGTGGTGCGCGACGGATTGCACCACCTGGCGCGCCCGATAAAGGGCCTCTACGAGCTCGAGCGCGTGTCGCGCGAGGGCTTCGCCATTCTCGAAGGCCAGGACTCGATCGCGGTCCGGGTCCTGGCGGGACTCGGTTTTGGGGAAAACCGGGATCCGGCGGGCGGTTATGTCTACCGGTTCAGCCGCCGAGAACTCTACAAGATATTCTCCAGCACCCGGACCGTTGCAGGCTGGCGCGTTCACACGACATGGCTTCCATTCGGAAGTGACGTGCTGAGACATTTCCCGACCGTAAGGTTCGTATACCCCCTGATCAACCATCCGGCATTGTTGCACGTGATGGGCAGCAGGATCGGGAGGCAGGCACTGAAGGCAGTGTTCGAGGGTATGCAGTTCCTCGTCGGAAGGTATGGAAACAGCTTAATAGCCGTGGCCTGGAAAGAGCCGGATTAGACAGAGTGGACGTTTACTCCCTCTTAGCATCGCTGGGTCGTCTCTACGGCGGAATTCCTGCTTGCACGCCTCTTATTCGGGGCTGCGCGCTGCCGCCGCTCTTTCTCGTCCTCGAACTGACCTATCGCTGCAACCTCCATTGCCCATTCTGCTATCTGCGGGGCGAAGAACCCAGCGGACCGAGCGATCCCGGCAACCGGGAACTGACCGCTACGGAGATCGAATCCGTCCTTGACCAGACCCCTCCCTGGACCCTTGTTCTTCTGTCCGGGGGCGAAGTTGCCGTCCGAAGCGACTTCCCCGAAATACTCCGGACCGCAGTCAAGAGGCGTCGCTGCCATATCTTCACTAACGGCACCCTCGTCACACCCGCACTGGCTGCGGAATGGGTCGACCTGGGCGTGTCGTCGGTTGCCGTGTCAGTAGAAGGGCCCGAGGAGGTCCATGATCGGCTGCGCGGTGAAGGAACATTTGCCCGAACCGTTGCCGGGATCAAATTGCTGGTCGATTACAGGGCGCATCGGCGAAAGAGGCTCCCGCTGATAAACCTGAAAGCCACCATCACCGCTGGGAATGTCGGCACGCTTGCGGAGACTATTCGCATCGCGGAGGATGCGGGCGTCGACTACTGCACGTTCCAGGTGCTCAATACCACCGTTCGCCTCGGCGGTCGCTCGCTCCAGACAGCCCTCGACTTTAGCGAGCATCCTCCGATAATCCAAGAGTTTCCACTAGGTTCCCTGGATCAGCAGTTGCGGACAATCGAACGATTAGCCCGCACTTCCCGGGTAGGAGTCAGGCTCCTGCCGGGGTTGCCTGTCACATCCGTTCTCGCCCACTACCATAACAACCTTCAGCTGGCGGACTACACCTGCGTCTCTCCCTGGACCGTGGCATACATCTCACCCTACGGTGACGTCTACCCATGCCTGAATTACCTCGTGGGCAATGTGCGGCAGGAGTCGCTGCGGGGGCTGTGGAATAGCCGACGCTATCGCCTGTTCCGGCAGGAAATCCTAAACAGAGGTCTGTTTCCAGATTGCCAAGGGTGCTGCGACCTGCTGAAAAGAAATTGAATAGAGAACACTTATGGGTTCGACATTGTCTGCCCCGCAGCCTGGCCATTGTCCAACTCGGTATTCCCGCCGCTGGTTAGGCATCCCGGTACTTGGCTGGGTCCTTGTGTCCGCGATTGCGGCAAATGTTCCTTTTGTCGATCAGGCGTACCACATGGACGATGGTATATACCTCCTGATAGCCCGCAACGTCCAGCACAAGCCCTGGTTTCCGCAAGATGTCCCGGTGACCTTCGAGGGCCTGCGCGGAACCGATCTCGCCTCTACGGAACACCCCTGGCCGCTTACATCATATCTGCTGGCGCTCTTCGCGGCGATCAGCGGATTCTCGGAAATTTGCCTGCATCTCGGATTCTTGCTATTCCCCGTACTGCTTGCTTGGGCGATGTACAATCTCTCCTCCGGCCTCACACGCCAGCCTGGTTTGGCGACGCTAACGTTGCTCACGCTTCCGGTTGTAAGTGTGCTGAGCCATACACTCATGACCGACCTCCCCCTCCTGGCGTTGTGGCTCGCTGCGGTCGCGCTGTTTCGCCGGGGTCTCCTGTCCGGGAGCGTCTGGCCGGTATGGACTGGCTCAATCCTTGCGGCACTGGCCTGTCTGGTGACGTACTCTGGAATCTGCCTGATAATTCTGCTGGTGGCCTATGCACTCTTGCGTCGCAAGTTCTACGCGGCATTCGCAATAGTCGTCGTACCGGCCGGCGTGTTTACAGTCCTCTGCGCCACGAACTATGTCCATTATCACCGCATCACTCCTGGGACCCTGTTTGGCTCGTATCTGTTCGCGAAGCGCGTGTTATCCTCAGATCTGGCACGTGAAAAATTCACATTCGCTACCCTGGCGCTTGGGGCTGTCACGGTGTCACCGCTGTTCGCCGTCTTCCTGAAGGGCTATCGGGTGATCCTGGGTGCACTCGCGGGCGCGCTTGCCCTCGGGCTGACCCCGCAGGTCTCTCATTACAGCCCTGGGCAGAAGACACTATTGGTATTGTATTCCTGGGCCGGCCTGTATCTGCTGATCCGTGTCATTGGCCTCACGGCTCACTCGTTTCTGAGTTGGCGCAAGCATCGTGAGTCAGCCATAGAAGGCCTCTTCCTGGGCGTGTGGTTCATCGGCGTGTATGTCTTTTGCGTCGCTGCCCACATGACAGGTTCTGCCCGGCATCTTCTGCCCGCGATGCCGCCTTTGATATTGATTCTGTTCCGCATGATTGAACAAAAGCGGGAACGCCTGGCGCGCTGGATGGCCATCGCGAACCTTATACTCTGCACGATGCTCGCTGCTGCGCTATCGGTCGCTGATTTCAATTTCGCGGCAATCTACCGGGATTTTGCAGAAACGATGGCACACTCCTATCCCCTACCCACACGCACTACCTGGTTTACGGGCGAATGGGGATTACGAGCTTATCTGGAGCAGGCAGGAGGTCAGGAATTGGGGCGTCGTGACGCGCGGGCTAAGCCGGGCGATCTCCTGGTCGTCCCAACCCTCGCGACCCCATTTACGACGTTGTACGGCGAGCGATTGAGCCTGCATTCGATGATACTGATCGCGCCCGCGTCCATCAGTTTCACAATCCCCCCCATTCCGCCCGGGAGCGTCGTTGTTTACACGATTGGGATGCCGTTCCATGCGACCAGTGACGGTGTGCAGTTCACGGTGCGCTTCGTATCGGACAACGGCAACCATGTCGTCCTGTCGCAAGAACAGGTTTCACCGAGTGCCGGCCGCCTTTGGCATATCCAGAATGTACCTCTGCCCCCAATTGCCGGAAAGGGCGGGACGATCGTGCTGGAGGCCGGCGTTGGGAACGGCGGCAATGCCAATGCCGATTGGCTGGCCATTGCGCGGGCAAGAGTGGCTCTCCGGGCTGGCAATAGGGAGACGTTGGTGTATGACTTCCAGGCACACATGAAAGAGGCACAAATCACAGCGGCAGCCGGAGTGACGTATCATACGGACCGGAACTTGCCGGTTTTTCCGATGGACGTCTGGCTCGAGCAGGAACCCGCCACCGTGCTCCGCAGTTGCCATCAGTACAGCCTCGGATTCCCGCTGCGGCTGCTGGATAGCCGCGGCCACGCCGGCTTTTGGAGTTCATCGTGGGGTCTGCTGCCATTTGGGGTCTCCGAGAGCCAGGCCGTGCTCGAAACCATCTCCGTCTACGAGGTCACCCGTGAAGTGGATGATTATGGCGAAGAACCTCTGTCCTGGTATGAGGAATAGGACCCCGGGTCCGATGCTATCGGGCTTGCGCCAGCCTCCGGAATAGCAGGGCGAGGAGCGTCCGATAACTTCGTATGCCCTTTCTGACCGGCGCCAGTTTCAGCCGGGTGCAGTAGCCGACACAGAGGAAATGAGCGAGAGCGTAGAGGCGTAAGCGTCCAATGATCCCCACCTTCCATCGGTGCTGACGCTCCGCGATAATCGCCCCCAGAATGTCGAGGGGGTATCGAATGAAATCCAACCAGGAAGTCTCGGAGTACTGGCGCCAGCATGTCCGGTCGTTTGAAAGCAGTGGAATGAGCCGGAAACAGTACTGCAACCACAAGCAGATCAAAGGTCACCAATTGGATTACTGGCGGAAGAAATTCCGGAGTCCACTCCGGTGGCCCAGGCTCCCACAGAGGCCTGGATCCCGGTACGGATCCACGATGAACAAGACATTGAACGGCCGTGCGGTATCGCTGTGCGAATCGGCCGACTTGAGATCGAGGTGAGACCGGGTTTTGACCGGCAGCTCCTGGCCGACCTGATCCGGGTCGTTGTGCCGGTATGCTGAGCCTCGAGTCGGTGGGACAAGTGCACTTGGCGCCAGGCGCGACCGATCTGAGGAAATCGATCGACGGACTGGCCGCCGTGGTCAGCTCAGTATTCGAACTCGACCCATTCTCGGATCGGTGGTTTGTCTTCTGCAATCGGCGCCGAGACAAGTTGAAAGTCCTGCACTGGGATCAGAATGGATTCTGGCTGTACTACCGGCGGCTGGAGCGAGGGACCTTCCAGTGGCCGCCGCACAGTGGCCGGACCCTTGCGATCAGCCGGCGGCAGTTACAGTGGCTGCTCGACGGTTTGGCGATCGAACAACGACATGCGCACACGGCTGTGCAAGCTCGCGTTGTCGTCTGAGACTGCATGATTGGACATTGCATGTGCAAGACCGTTGAATAGTGTAAAAGTCCTGTAATAGTGCGGGTCCTACGCCAATCAGCCCTTGCATCGTTCGAACAAATCCGTACAATAGCGGCCATGTCGTCGAGATTGCCAGCCCTTCCGGAATCGCACCAGGAACTGATCGATTTGATCCATCGGCAGGCGTCCGAGATCGAGCAGCTGGTGGAGAAGGTGAGGTGGTTCGAGGAACAGTTTCACCTGGCGCAGCACAAACAGTTCGGAGCTTCAAGCGAGCGTACCGTCACGCAACAAACGACTCTGTTCAACGAGGCGGAGGTTGTGGCTGAAGCGGGACCGGTCGAAGAGCAGATGCGCCAGACGATCACCTACGAGAGAAAGAAGCCCGGCCGGAAGCCGATCCCGAAGGACCTGCCGATCGAACGGATCGAATACCGGCTGCCGGAAGACGAACAGGTGTGCGACGGCTGCGGTGGTGCCCTGCACGAAATGAGCACCGAACTCCGGCACGAGGTGAAGCTGGTTCCGGCGCAGGTGAAGATCGTGCAGCATGCACGGTACGTGTACGGCTGCCGCAACTGCGAGAAGAACGGGACCGAAGTTCCGATCAAGACGGCCCCGGCGCCGCGACCGGTGATCGAAAAAGGCTTGGCGTCTCCTTCGGCGGCGGCCTACGTGATGACGATGAAGTTCGTCGAAGGGGTTCCGCTCTACCGGCAGGAACAACACTACGCCCGGATGGGGATCGAGCTTTCGAGAGGAGTTCTCTCGAACTGGATGCTGAAAGGGAGCGAGTGGCTGGAGCTTATCTATGGGCGGTTGAAGCAGAAGCTCATCGAGCACGAAGTGCTTCATGCGGACGAGACGACGCTTCAGGTGCTGAAGGAGCCGGGACGGGCGGCGGAGAGCAAGTCCTTCATGTGGCTCTATCGCACGGGGCGCATTGGTCCGCCGATTGTCTTGTTTGAGTACCAGCCCACCCGGGAGGGAGAACACCCGAGGCGATTCCTGGAAGGATTCAAGGGATACCTGCATGTGGACGGCTATCCCGGCTACCACGACATTGCTGGAGTTACTCTGGCCGGGTGCTGGGCGCACGTTCGGCGGAAGTTCGACGAGGCACTGAAGGGATTGCCGAAGCACCGGACGTCGGGTACCAAGGCGCGGGAAGCGTTGGAGCAGATCAACCGCCTGTTCATGATCGAACGGGAGCTGACGCAGGTGTCGCCGGAGGAGCGCTTGAAGGCGCGGCAACTCCGGAGTCGGCCGGTCGTAGAAGGATTCCGCAGGTGGCTGGACGACATCAGGACGACGGTACTGCCCAAGGGACTGTTCGGTGAGGCGGTGAACTACGGCCACAATCAGTGGCAGAAGCTGGTTCGCTTCCTCGAGGACGGCCGAGTGGAGCTGAGCAACAATCGGGCGGAACGATCGATCAAGCCGTTTGTCATTGGCCGCAAGAACTGGCTCTTTGCGAACACCCCGAGGGGAGCCCGCGCGAGTGCCGTCATCTACAGCATCGTGGAGACGGCGAAGGAGAACCGGCTGAACCCCTACGCCTACCTCACCCACCTGTTTGAGAAGCTGCCGAACCTGGAATCCCGGAGCAGCGAAACGCTAGACCAGCTGCTGCCCTGGAACGTGAAGCTACAGTAACGCCCTGCCTCCGTCCGCCGAACCCCCCACCCGACCGAAAACCGGCCGCGAGCAGCGCACGTGGGGATGATTAGACGCTTACGTAGAGGCCGCCCAGCGGAAGTCTTCTAAGAAGAGGGAGCAATGGCCTCAACGCCGGGAACGCCACTATGGGGCCAAAGAGCCTGTTCTGACGCTCCAGCGCCTTCTTCACCTTGCGGTCGAACCGCAGAGGCGAGGAAAAGCACATCGGATCATTGAGGGCGGAATAATCGCCGTCGAACAGGCCGCTTTCTCTGGAGTACTCGGCTAAGCGCGTCCCCGGAAACGGGAAAAAGACGTGAGCCATTGCAAAGTCGGGCCTGCACTCCAGGTTGAGTTGGAGCGTCTGCTCGTCCATTTCCAGCGAGTGATCCGATGGAAGGGCGTTGATGTTCTGCGTTGCGAACCATATCCCGTGCGAGCGCAAGAGGCGTGCTGCCGATATGATTTGAGCATTCGTCAGGCCGCGACGCATCACCGCGTTGGCGAACCCCTCGTCGCCGCACTCCACGCCGAACCAGCAGTAGTGCCATCCGGCATCCGCCAACAAACGGACCTTTTTCTCTGACACCTGATCTGCCCGGATGTTGCATCCGAAGGGCTTCCCGACCTCCTGCCGGTAGCGGAATGCGAACTCGTCCAACCATTCCAGCGGTGCCGTCAGGAACGAATCATCATCGAAAAACGGGTGCACGTTCGCGTACAGGCTTAGAACCTCCCGGATCTCGCAGATCAGGTTACCGACACTACGGCGCCGGACTACCGGGTGCGAATTCCGATAGAGTTCGTTATAGGCATGGTTAAAGCAGAACGCGCAGCCGTACGGGCATCCCCTGGAAGCAAAAAAGGACTTCTGAACGGGCGTGCGGTCGATGACGTCCCAGAGTCGGCGGTCCGGATGCGGAAGCGAATCAAGATCGGATATGCGGGCTTGAAGCGGGTTGTCCACCACATCGCGGCCATGACGCACCAGGAATCCCGGGATCCGGTCGGGGCTTCGGGCTGAGCCGAGATATTCGAGGTATTGGGGAAATGATTCCTCCGCATCTCCCCGGCAAACGGCATCAATCGACTCGCCAGCTATCAACTCCGGGCAGAATGTGGGATGAGGGCCGCCGAAGACGCTCTTCACCGTTGCCGGGAGATTGCGCCTGAGCAGCCGGTTGACGCTGATCAGGGGGCCTATTTCATTGGTCATCGCGCTGTACGCGAGCACGTCAGGCTCAACCTTTGCGGCACTCTCGAGAATGGCCGCGGCGCGTTTTCGATATACGTCAAGCAGTGCCACCTCGTGCCCGGCCCCCCTCAGGATGGACGACAAGGAAAGGATGCCGAGCCGCTCCCATTGGTGTGTCGCATTTACGGCGAAAAGGACTCTCATAGCCCGGAGATCCGGTCGCGCGCGAGCGAACTCACTCCGGACCGAATCGTTCGAATAGCGGAAGCCGGTACCAGAACGCCAGTTTCTCCACCCACGGCACCAGCCGCCCCGCGGTGAAAGGGTCCAGTAGAAAGCCCGCCACGATCAGCGGCAGGCGAGGTTGAGGATAGGCGCAGTCAACGCACTCGACGAGGCCTGAGACATCCCCGCTGAGATGACGACGGCGCATGCACTGCATGCGGTCTCCATTCCAGATATCGGCCAGGGACTGTTCCTTCACGTTGCCGACCGGTCCCGCCTTGTACAACACTCCAGGCGAGGCATATACAGAACCGTCGGTGTCGACGAAAGCAGGACCATGCCAAAGCCGGGAGCATGGATTCCTTCTGACCGTACCGCGCCGAGAACGCTCCTCGCCGACTTTGACATTGCCGACAACATCCTTCTTCACCCGTACAAGGTCCACACCCGGAACGCCGCGCCACCTGCGGTAGAAGGCACCGACCTGCAGGCGTGTTTCATCCAGAATCACCATTTGAACTGTTACCAGGACCGGGGCCCGCCGCTGGCGTTTCCGTTCGAGGAACCCGTCAATGTTTGAGAGCACCTGGTCGTAACAGGCCCGACCATGAACGGTCTCATATACGTCGGGTGTAGCGCCGTTCACAGAAAAAATGATCAGATCGACACCCGAATCCAGAATGACGTCCGCCATGGCAGGGTTTACGAGTGTGCCGTTCGTGGAGAACATGACCCGGATGCCGTTGGACCGGGCGTATTGAATCATCCGGAACGCCGCCGGATTCATGGTTGTTTCGCCGGGCCCGTCGAGCGAGATGTACCTGAGGTGCGGAAGAGAACCGTCGATAATATGTTGGAAAAGGGGGAATTCCATGTTGGGGCCGTCAAACTTCCTGACGGATCGCAGGCACATCCGGCACGTCATGTTACAGCGGTGCGTGGTAGCAATTATCGCCGTCGGCGGCGGTCCAGGACAGATCGGGGACCGACGAAGGTAGCTGCCGAGGAGTCTGAATCTATGGCCCCGCGGAGTGGGTTGCGCATGAGGCATGAGTCTACTTCCGGTCTGAGTCCGCCGCAATTTTCCGGCCCAGGACGACCCAGGTGACGCGGCCCACATTCTGCCCCAAGCTCGCGGCGAATGCAACGGAACCGGCTGTTCACAACGAATCCACGGTGAGGATTTCTCGGGAACGTTGTCGTCCTCCGTGGTATGGTGGCCGGACGAGATCGTGGGACGCCTGCGATGAGATACGGCACACTTCAGCGGCGGCTTCCGTCATTTCTGCGAGATTACGTGCTTCACTTCCAGACCTCGATTGATCGCGCGGTGGCAGAGTTTACCGGGCTACATCGCGACGGCACTACGAGTTCCGCACATCCCTGAACTGTAGTTCATTTATGGAACAGACCATTTCCGCCCCTCCCCTGGTCAGTATCATCGTCGTGAATTGGAACGGCATGCGCCTGCTCGAGGACTGCCTTGCATCGCTGGAACGCCAGACCTGGAGAGAGCGGGAGTTCATCCTGATTGACAACGGCTCTTCGGACGGTAGCACAGAGAGCATTGGAACCTGGACCCGGCGACTGGGTCGCGCCGAAGCAATCTACCTGCCCGAAAACACCGGCTTCTGCCAGGCGAATAACATCGGCTTCGCGAAAGCCCGGGGAGAGTGGATCGCCCTGTTCAATAACGATGCGATAGCCGAACCGACCTGGCTCGAAGAACTGGTGCGCCGTGGTGATGAGCCGTCGCGAGTCGGAATGCTGGGCAGCAAGATCCTCTTCGTCGAGCCTCGGGGCGTGATCGACAAAGCGGGGCATCTCATCTACTGGGATGGCCAGAATCGTGGGCGCGGCACGATGGAACGAGACACCGGCCAATACGAAAACGTGGAAGAGATACTCTGGCCGGATGCGTGTGCAGCGTTATATCACCGCAAGTTGTTTGAGGAAACCGGCGGCTTCGACGAAACCTTCTTTGCATTCGGCGACGATGCCGATTTGGGGATGAGAGCCAGGCTGCTCGGATGGCAAGCGAGATACGTGCCGACCGCCGTGGTCTACCATCGGCACTCCGCCACGGCGGGTGCCTATTCCCCGCTCAAGGTCATGCTGGTGGAACGCAACCGCCTGCTCCTTGCGATCAAGAATTTCTCTCTTCCGCTGTTGCTGCAGAACCCGTACTGGTCGGTGCGGCGGTTCTTGTGGCACGCCTATGCCGCGAGGCGAAAACAGGGGGCGGCGGGTCGCTTCGTTTCTGAGCAAGGATGGGGTCGGGCTCTGCTCAACCTCGCCTGGTCTTATTGCAGTGCGATTCGGCTGTTGCCGCACGCTTTGCGCCGAAGGCGTTACATTCAGCGCACGAAGCGTCTGTCTAACAAAGAGGTGATGGACCTCTTGCGCCGGTTCCAGATCGATGTGCGTGAATTGACGCTCCGTGACTGACCAAGGTTAGTCTTCGATGATATGCATAATAGGTTCCGGCCTGAGCGCGATGGCGGTGGCGGCTGCACTGGTTAGACGGGGAGTTCGTCCAACCATCCTCGACGTGGGCCTCAAACCAGGGCCGGTAGCCGCAGATCTCAAGATGCGACTCGGCGCAGCGGAACCCGAATGCTGGAACTCCGACGAACTGGCGCCCATCAAACGAATGGGGCCTATTGCCGCCAATGGAATTCCACGCAAGCTTCATTTCGGCTCGGGTTTTGTATTCCGAGAGACTGACCTGGCCGTGCCACTTCGGATCCACGGCGCTTCGATGTTCCGCACATTTGCGGCCGGAGGATTCAGCAACCTATGGGGAGCTGTAATCCAGCCCCTGCGGGACGACGAGTTGGATGGCTGGCCCATAAACGGAAAAGAGATGGCTCCGCACTATGCGGCGATCAGTCGTCTGGTCGGACGTAACTCCGCTCCGGACCTGCGTCCCAGTTCCCAGGCGCAGGCCCTTTATGCGGATCTTCTGGAAAGTCGGAATGTGCTGCAACAGCAGGGCATTTCCTTTGACTATCCGGGCGTTGCGGTCCGGACAACGGACCTCAATGGTCCCAGGGGGTGCCGGTACTGCGGCCTCTGTCTGTTTGGCTGTCCATACGACTCCAGATACACGGCGGCATGCACGTTGGACGATCTCGTTCGCGAAGGGCGTGCTGCGTACGAGCCCGATGTACTGGTCCGGAAGGTCGCCCGAGCTGACGGTGCGGTCCGGATCGAGGCCCGTTCACGCTCAGGCGACGCCCGGGTTTTCGTCGCCGAACGGGTGTTCGTAGCGGCCGGACTGCTTGAAAGCACCAGGATCGTCCTGGAGTCTCTCGGCGTGTACGGCAAACCTCTCCGAGTCAATCATAGCGATATCTTTACGCTTCCCCTCTTGAGATATCGTGGGGCGGCCGGCATCCAGCACGAGAGGCTGCACACGCTCTGCCAGCTCACGGCCGAAATTGAAGATGCGTCGGTGTGCGCACATCGCGTGCACCTGCAATTCTATGGCTACAACGAGCTATACCGCCAGCTGCTGGCCGCCAGGATCGGCCCTTTCGCAGGACCGCTCGCGCCCGCACTGCAATCGCTGACCAGCCGCCTGTTCGTGATATTCGGCTATCTTCACTCTGGAGTTTCGTCCAGCATTCAGCTGACCCTATCCGCAAACGCCAATGCGATGGTGACGCTGGAAGGGAAGATCAACCCCGAAGCTCTGCGCATCTGCCGGGCCATTGCACGAAGACTGCGGCAGCTCCACATGTGCTTCAAAGCGTTCCCACTCCAGTCTCAGCTGAGGCTGGACCTGCCGGGGGGCGGCTATCACAGCGGCGGAACACTCCCGATGCGACGAACGCCCAAGCCACTCGAAACGGATCGGTGGGGGCGGCTGCCGTCGCTTCCGGGCGTGCACGTTGTCGATGCCAGCGTGCTGCCCGTCGTGCCGGCTTCCCCCACGGCGTTCACCGTGATGGCAAACGCTCACCGCATCGCGTCAGGGGTGCCGCTCACCAATGAAGAGTAGATGGTCGCCCCATCCCCGGTACAGGCTTTACACCCGGATGGCGAGCTATTACCTGCCGGCTCAGCATCTGCTCCGCCTGCACCACACAGCGGACATGGTGGTGCGCCTTGAAGCCGACATCTGCCGCCGTTTCGATGTCGCGGCGGCCGCGTGCGTACCGCTGGCGCGCACGGGGCTGTGGCTGGGCCTCCTTGAAATGATTCGGCCGGGACAAACCGTTGTCATGTCCCCATTGACCATCGTGGATGTCGTAAACATGGTCGCGCTGGCCGGCGGCATCCCCCGCTTCGCGGATATCCGCACTATATCGTGTGGAATGGATCCCGAAAGCACTGAAGCTCTGATTGACCATAGGACAGGTGCAGTCCTGCTGACCCACCTGCACGGCGACTCGGCTGGAGCCCATGCCTTCCGTGAGATCTGCCGCAGCCATGGCGTGCCACTCATCGAGGACACGGCGCAGGCCTTCGGAACGACCGAGAACCGCCGGCGCCTGGGTACCATCGGGGACCTTGGAGTTTACAGCTTCGGCTTTTATAAGAACGTCAACGCATGGCGCGGCGGGATGGTGGTATCCCAGGATCCGGCTCTGATCCGCAGAATTCGTCGACGCATCGATGCACTGCCTGAGCTACCAAACCGGCGTTTGCTCCCGATCGCCATGAAGGGGCTGCTTACCGATCTGGCCACATGGCCGCCGCTCTTCAGCCCGGTCGTGCACCCGATGCTTCGCTATAGTTACATGAACGGGATCGAGTCGGTGAATCGCCGTCTCGACCCCGAGCACGGGGCCACCCGGGTGGCATCCGTTCCGGCGGACTACCTGTATCGAATGACGGCGGCGCAGGCGCAGCTTGCTCTCGCGCAATTGAATTCAGTCGACGCCGCATCACGAGCTCGAATCACTAATGCGGCACTCTATGAAAGAGGATTGAGCGGGTCAGAACACTTCGTTAAACCTGAATGGAGGGGCGATGGGTCAAATACGTATACCTACTACCCGGTCCGTTGCCGGGAGAGAGATGCGCTTCTACGCCATGCGATGCGCCATGGCAGGGATTTCGCCGCTCAGCACTTACGAAACTGCGCAGATCTGCCCGAGTTCAGGGAATTTTACCGCCACTGCCCCAACGCACGTGCGGCCGCCCGGGAGCTTATCCTCTTACCCACCTACCCGCGATATCCCACCGCCGAAATCGAACGCAACATCGAGGCAATTCGGGATTTCCTCCGCTCGTGACCCCCGTGGTTCCAGGCAGGGTCTCCTCGAACGGGCCTCATTGGACAGCGTTATCTATCGCAGACAGTATGGAAGCTCGGATGCATAGGCGTAGCTATGCAGCCCGTTTTGGGCGTACGATCAATCCAGGCGCAAATCTCACACAGGAGGAGACAGATGAGGGCGAGAGCGATTCCTTTTGTCGGTCTGATGGTTGTCGTATTCGCGGTGATCGTCTCGGCTGCCGACGTGACTGGTAAGTGGACGGCCCAGGTGCCCGGTCGTGGGGGACAGACGAGAGAGACTACTTTCAATTTCAACGCGGAAGGCGAGAAGCTGACGGGGACGATGTCGGGCCCGCAGGGCGACATCCAGATCTCCGACGGGAAAATAAGCGGGGACGACATTTCGTTCGTCGTGACGATGTCTTTCGGCGGCAATGAAGTGAAGTTGACTTATAAGGGGAAGGTAGCCGGCGACGAGATCAAGTTCACCCGGACCCGCGAAGGTTCGGATCAGAGCCAGGAGTTCACGGCCAAGAGAGCAAAATAAATGATCCTGCCAAACCGCCACGGATTGCGCGGAGTTGATCCGTGCAATTCGTGGCTTTACTTGCGGCTGCGCGCCACCGGGGGTGTCGTCCTCCTCCTGTTGGCCGCGATGGCTGCCGCATCACTGTCCGCTCCGCCTTTCCGCCCGGCATCTTCGAGGGACGGGCAGTGGCCGTCCTTTCGCGGTTCGTATGCCTCGGGCGTGGCCGATGGCCAGGACTTGCCCGATCACTGGAACGGGACTACCGGTGAGAACATCCGCTGGAAGCGTCTGGTCCCCGGGCTTGCGCATTCCAGCCCGATAGTCTGGGGAGAGCGGATTTATGTGACATCCGCGATCAGCAGCCGGCCCGGTGCAACATTCAAGCATGGCCTGTTCGGCGAGGGGGACGCTTCCGACGACCGGTCGGTGCACCGGTGGACGATCTTCTGCCTGGATCGAAGGACCGGGAAGATCCTGTGGGAGCGCGTGGCCTTCGAGGGCGTCCCGCGAGAGAAGCGTCACGTCAAATCGACTTATGCGAATTCCACGCCCGCCACGGATGGAATCCACCTCGTCGCATTTTTCGGTTCGCAGGGGCTGTACGGCTACGACCTGGAAGGGAACCTCCTCTGGAAGCGCGATCTCGGATTCCTCAATGCCGGTGCGTATGATGCCCCCGAATACGAATGGGGCAACGCGAGCTCCCCCGTCATATACAGAGACCGTGTCATCGTCCAGTGCGATACTCAGAACAACGACTTCCTGCTCGCGTTCAATGCCGCCACAGGCGAACCCGTATGGAGAACGGTTCGGGAAGAACTCCCTTCCTGGAGTACGCCGACCATCTACCCGCGCCCGGGCGGCGCGGAAATTGTCACCAACGCTCCCAACTTCGTCCGCGGCTATGATGCAGAGACCGGAAAGGAACGTTGGCGCCTGGGAGGCAGTTCCAAGATCACCGCACCGACCCCCGTTTGCTCGGACGATCTGATTGTCGTCGCCAGCGGGCGCCGGCCCGAAGCTCCGCTCTTCGTCATCCGCGCCGGGGCGTCCGGGGACATTACGCTGCGGGGTGGGGAGACTGCGAATGCGCACGTCGCGTGGAGCCGGCAGCAACGCGGCCCTTACATGCCGACTCCCCTCATCTACCGGAGCGGTCTCTATGTGCTGGCCAACCAGGGTATTCTGGACTGTTACGACTTGCGGAGCGGCAACGAGGTCTACCGCAAACGGATCCCTCACCAGGGAGGCGGTTTCAGCTCGTCCCCCGTGGCCGCCGACGGCCGTATTTATCTGAGCAGCGAAGACGGCGATATTTTCGTCGTAAAATCCGGAACCGAATTTCAATTGGTCGCGATCAATCCGATGGGAGAACGGCTCCTCGCTACCCCGGCCCTGTCCGGCGGCGTCATGTATGTTCGCGGCGAAAAGCACCTGTACGCAATTGGGCGATGAAGCTGAACCTGGGACGTTTTTCCAGCGATAGCAGCGCGCCGAACGCGTTCGGAGTCTCTTCAAAATGCTCCTTCACCACGGCGGGCGCGACGGTCGCCGATGCCCCCCGGAATCACCCCATGACTTAAGTCACTGACTGTTGTGCAGGGACATCCTATTCTTCCTGTTGACGGCTCCTCGGAAAAGGGGCCGGGAATGGGAAATATTGAGGAGGATTAGCGTATGTCGACAAGCGTGGAAAAGACGGTTCGGGATCTCGCGGTCGCAATGCCGGGGGCGACGCGGGTCTTCGAGAAGCTGGGGATCGATTACTGCTGTGGTGGCGGCAAGTCGCTCGACGATGCCTGCGCCGGAGCGGGAGTCTCCTTGCGTGAAGTTCTGGATGCTCTGGAGCGAGGCAAGGAGCGGTATGCCGGACAGCCGTCGGACGACGCCGAGTGGCAGAACCGCACCCTCGCCGATCTCGCCGCGCACATCGTCGAAAAGCACCATGTGTACACCAAGGCGGAACTCTCCAGGCTCGACCAGCTCACCGCCAAAGTGGCGGACGTACACGGGAAGAACCACCCCGAGCTGCTTCAGGTGCGGAGCGTGTTCCAGTCGCTCCAGAGAGACCTGATCCCCCACATGCTTAAGGAGGAGCAGGTGCTCTTTCCGTATATCGGACAGCTGGAAGACGCGGTCCGGAACCAGCGCCCGGCGCCCACTCCCTTCTTCGGCACCGTGCGAAATCCGGTGAGCATGATGATGAAGGAGCATGACACGGCGGGAGATCTGCTGCGCGAGCTGCGCAGCGCGAGTGCCAACTATGCCGTCCCGCCCGATGGCTGCGTCAGCTACAAGACGCTCTATGGGGCGCTCCAGGAATTCGAGCAGGATCTGCACCAGCATATCCACCTGGAAAACAACCTTCTGTTCCCGAAGGCGGTCCTGCTGGAGAACGGCGCGGCGGACGCGCTCTGAGAAGATGTCTCTGTATAGACTCCGGGCTTCGCGCCGACCAGGACGGTCTCGTTGCGGGGCGTGCACCGTTGAGCTTGCCTTCACGGGTTTCCCCGGTTTCAGCCAAGGGCAGGCAGAAGCGCGAACCTGTGAGGAAAACTCCGATGGGGCCTGTCCTCCGTTTCTTCAGCACCGATCACCGTAGGCTGGAACAGTTGCTCCGCCAGGCAACCGCACAGCCCGGCTGCATCGACCTGCCGCCCTTTGAAGCATTCCGCGCGGGGCTGCTCAAGCACATCGGCATGGAGGAGAAGGTCCTCCTGCCCGCCGCGCGGCGTGCCCGCGGAGGAGGTCCGCTTCCGCTGGCGCGCCGGCTGCGCCTGGACCACGGCGCGCTTGCCAGTTTACTCGTGCCGACGCCCCGCGTTGCCGTGGTGGAAAAACTCGTGTCGGTGCTGACTCCTCACAACCTCGTGGAAGAACAGCCCGGGGGACTCTATGAGCAATGCGACGAGCTGCTTGCAAGCGAGTCGGCCTCCCTGCTGGATCGCCTCCGCTCCTTTCCGGAAGTAGCGCTTGCGCCTTACAGCGATGGGCCGCTGGTCGAGCGCACGATCGAGAACGCGATCCGCGCCGCGCGCGCGTCCTGGTAATAGTGCGGCGCCCAGGCGCCGCCCCCCACACAAGTTGGTTATTTGAAGTGCGGTGGGCCTCCCGGCCAGGGCTAGTCCCGCGTCAGCTCATCAAGGAGGGTCCCGTCGGGCCCGACCAGCCGGATGCTCAGAGGCATCCTCCCGGATGCGTGGGTCGAGCAGCTCAGGCAGGGATCGAAGGTGCGAATCACGGCTTCCACGCGATTCAGCATTCCTTCCTCGATCTTGTCCCCGTTGACGTAATGTCGGGCGACCTGCAGCACGCCGCGGTTCATCGCCAGGTTGTTGTGGCCCGTGGCGATGATCAGATTGGCCCAGCGCATCAGGCCGTTCTCGTCGATCTTGTAGTGGTGAATCAGGGTGCCTCGGGGCGCCTCGGCCACACCGATTCCTTCGAGGCTGTTGGGCGCGGCGATCGAGCGGCACGTGCTGGCTGAGGATCTCGGGATCGTTCAGCAGCATCTCCATGCGCTCGACGCAGTACAGGGCTTCGATGAGGCGCGCATAGTGAAAGTAGAACGAGCTCAGGACCGGTGTGCGTTGGATCGAGTGGAACTCGGCCTTCTCCTGGTCGGCCAGCGGGGTGCCGCACATGTCGGCGATGTTGATCCGCGCCAGTGGCCCCACCCGGTAAATCCCGGCGGGGTATCCCATGGGCTTGTAGTAGGGGAACTTCAGGTAGGACCAAGGCTCGACGGCCTCGCCGATGATCTCCTGGTAACGGGACGGGTCGATCTGGTCCGCGATGATCTTGCCGGAGGCGTCCATGATGCGGAACTTGCCGGTGTAGAAGGTGATGCCGCCCTCGGGCTTGACCAGGCCGAGGAACAGGGTAGGGAAGTTCGCAAAGCACTGGATTTCTTCCCGGTAGTTCTCGAGGGAGCGCTTGAACCAGTCCAGTGTCCTGAGGACGATGCTCTTCGCCTCGGGGATCAGTTCGACGATCTGGTCGCGCTTCTCGGCCGACAGCGGCTCGCTGACGCCGCCCGGAACGACCCAGGCGGGGTGGATGCGCTTGCCGCCGAACCACTCGATGATCTGCTGCCCGAACCGGCGCAGCCGGATGCCGTCGCGCGCAATCGACGGGTGCGACTCCATCATGCCGAAAATATTGCGGGTGGCCGGGTCGCCGTCCATGCCGAGCAGAAAGTCGGGCGAGGACAGGTGGAAGAAACTCAGCGCGTGCGACTGTACGACCTGCGCCAGGTTCAGGATGCGGCGCAGCTTGTCCGCCGCCGGCGGGATCTGCACCGCGAGCAGCGCGTCACACGCCTTGGCCGACGCGATCAGGTGGCGCGACCGGGCAGATGCCGCAGATGCGCGCCATCAGCGACGGCATCTCGTAGAAGGGCCGGCCCTCGCACAGCTTCTCGAACCCGCGGAACTGGGTGACGTGGAACCGGGCGTCCGCCACCGCGCCCTGGTCGTCCAGCTGGATGGTGATTCTGCCGTGGCCTTCTGCGCGCGTGACTTGATCAATCAGGATCTGACGACTCATATCCTTCCTTATTAACCGAACTTGATTCGGTCCGCGAGGTCGGGCATCCGCCCTTCGGCGAGTTCCGCGAGCACGTGATAGATGGTGTCGGCCGAGGGCGGGCACCCGGGAACGAACAAATCCACGGTGACGAACTCGTGAATGGGACGGACCACGGGGAGCAGCTTCGGCACGACCTCGTGGGGCACCTGCGGCTGCAGGTTGGGCTCTTCCAGGTACGCGCGCGCGAACACGTTGTCGATCCCGAACGGGTTGCGCATCGCCGGCACGTTGCCGTTGATCGCACAATCGCCCAGGGCGACGAGAATCCTGGTCCGGTCGCGGATCATCCGGATCTTGTCCAGATCTTCCTCGCTGCTGACCGCCCCCTCGACCAGGGCGACATCGACGTTCTCCGGATAACTCCCGGGCGTCGACAAACGGGCTGAACACCACCTCCGCTTTCGCGGCGATGTCGATCAGCCGCTCGTCCATGTCCAGA
Source organism: uncultured Acidobacteriota bacterium (assembly GCA_963773605.1). GTDB lineage: Bacteria > Acidobacteriota > UBA6911 > UBA6911 > UBA6911 > CAVZBT01. The sequence continues at coordinate 347,294 of CAVZBT010000002.1, read as the reverse complement.
ATCGACATGTGACATCCCGAGCAGCCGTCCAGCCAGACTGTTGCCACGCGTGCTTTGCTCACCGCCGTCCCTCCCTCATCGCCGTCAGGTACGGGAGGAACCGGCGCTGTTTGGACATTTCGGCCACCGATTTCCCTTTCTCGACCAATGCGCCCGTCGGGCAGACCTGGACGCACTTGCCGCAGCCGGTGCACGTCTCGGATTCGCCCCAGGGCTGCTTCAGGTCGCTGATCACCGTCGCGTCGATGCCGCGCCCCATGATGTCCCAGGTGTGCGCGCCCTCGATCTCGATGCACACGCGGACGCAACGCGAGCACAACACGCAGCGGTTGTGGTCCGCCACGAATCGTTCGTGCGAGGCGTCGACGCTGAGGCCGGGATAGATGAACGGGTAGCGCACGTGATCCATCCCGAGAGCCTGCGCGAGGCTCTGCAGGTCGCAGTGCCCGTTGGATACGCAAACGGAGCAGACGTGGTTGCGTTCCGAGAAGATCAGCTCCAGAATCATCCGGCGGTACTTCGCCAGCCGTTCGGACTCGATCGTCACCTCCATCCCCTCTTCGATACGGGCAACGCAGGCGGGAAACAGACGCGGCGACCCCTTGATCTCGACCATGCACAACCGGCAGGCGCCGACGTTGGACAGCCCCTCGAGCCAGCACAGTGTCGGGATCCAGATCCCATTTTCACGCGCGACTTCCAGGATGGTCTGGTCCTCGCGCGCGCCGACGACCACGCCGCCGATCTGCAGTGTTTTGACGCGAACCGGGGTTGTCAAAGCAGTACCTCCTTGGCGGTTTCGATGCGGCAGGTGCCGGCCGGGCAATGCTTGTCGTCGATATGGGACGCGTATTCATGCCGGAAGTAGCGCAGCGTGCTGAGCACGGGGTTCGGCGCCGTCTGGCCCAGTCCGCACAGGCTGGTTTTCCTGACCAGGTCGCACAGTTCCTCGAGCAGCGCCAGTTCGAGGTTTGTCGCGGTCCCGCGGCTGATGTGCTGCAGCATTTCGTAAAGGTGGGCCGTGCCCACGCGGCACGGCACGCATTTGCCGCACGATTCCGACTTGCAGAACTCCATGAAGTACTTGGCGACATCCACCATGCACGAGTCCGAGTCCATGACGATCATGCCGCCCGAGCCCATGATGGAGCCGACCTTCGCGAGCGATTCATAGTCGACCGGCACGTCCAGGCACTCTTCCGGGATGCAGCCGCCCGAAGGGCCGCCCGTCTGCACGGCTTTGAACTGCCCGCCGTTCGGGATGCCGCCGCCGATCTCAAAGATGATGTCGCGCAGTGTGATCCCCATTGGCACCTCGATCAGCCCGGTGTTCCGGACCTTGCCGGCCAGCGCAAACACCTTGGTCCCGGCGCTCTCCGGGCGTGCCGATCTTCCGAAACCAGGCCGCCCCCTTGCGCATGATGGTCGGGACGTTCGAGAACGTTTCGACGTTGTTGATCAGGGTGGGGAAGCCCCACAACCCGTCTTCCGCGGGATAGGGCGGGCGGGGGCGCGGCGAGCCCCGCTTCCCTTCAATCGAGGCCATCAGCGCCGTTTCCTCGCCGCACACGAAAGCGCCGGCGCCCAGCCGGATGTCGACGTGGAAGCTGAACTTGGTCCCGCAGATGGCGTTGCCCAGCAGCCCCATCCGCTCCGCCTGTTTGATGGCCGTCTTCAGGTTCTTGACTGCCAGCGGGTATTCGGCCCTCACGTAGATATAGCCGTAGCTTGCGCCGACGGCGAACGCGGCAATCGCCATCCCTTCGAGCACCCGGTGCGGGTCGCTTTCCAGCACGCTCCGGTCCATGAAGGCTCCCGGATCGCCTTCGTCCGCATTGCAGATGACGTACTTGCGCTCCGCCTCCGCTTTCGCGACGGTGCTCCACTTTGTACCGGTCGGGTAGCCGGCGCCGCCGCGGCCGCGCAGTCCGCTGCCGAGCACCTGCTCGAGAACCTCTTTCGGCGTGAAAGACGTCAGCACGTCGATGAGCGCCGAGTAACCTTCCGCGGCGATGTAGTCCTCGATGCGCTCCGGGTCGATCCTGCCGGAGTTCTCCAGCACGATCTTGACCTGCCGCTGGAAGAACGGCGCCGAAGTCGGGCAGGCCAGGCGCGGCACCGGGTTTCCCTCGATGGCGTGCGTCAGGATTTCGGCCGCGTCCTCGGGCACAACGCCCTGGTTCAGCATCCCTTCCGGTTCGACGGCCACCAGCGGCCCGGCCGAGCAGAGCCCCATGCAACCGACGCCCTTGACCTGGCAGGTCTTCTCCAGGCCGCGGTCGCCGACTTCCTTCTTGAGCGCTTCGAGCACCCGGCCGCTTTGCGAGGAAAGGCACCCGGCCGCCGTGCAGACATGCAGTCGATGTGTGTACTGCTGCTGCTTTTCGCGCTCCGTCTCGGCGATTTCGTTGAGTTCTTCTGGCGTCATCGCTGCGCCACCTCCCGGGCCTTTTGCACCATTTGTTGCGGTGATACTTTCCCGACCACTTCGTTGTCAAACACCGCCGCCGGGGCAAGGCTGCACGAACCCAGGCACCGTGCCGTGATCAGCGACAGGCTGCCGTCGGCGGTGGTCTCGCCCGCCTTCACCTTGAACGCACTCTCCAGTTCGGTGATGAGTCCGGACGCGCCCTTGATGTAACAGGCCGTCCCGGTGCACACCACGCACGTGTGCCGCCCGGGCGGCTTCAGGGTGAAAAAGTGATAGAAGGTGGCGGCGCCGTACACCTGGCTCAAAGCCACCCGCAGGGACGCCGCAACATAACGGAGGGCGGCCTTGTCCAGGTACCCGAAACACTCCTGGACCGTGTGCAGCGTCTCGATCAACGCGTCCGGTGCGTGCCCGTGGCGGCGCATCGTGGCATCGACGATCTTCCAGCGCTTGTCCGCGGACGGCGGCGATGGCTTCTTCAGAGCCAGCGGCATGTCATACCTCCTCAGCCTGACAATAGAAGAGAATCTAATGTGCAATTTACATGCCAGAAGCAGCACAAAAAAACCGGGGATCTGAGGGTGTAAACCAAGGGGGGTGTGTGGCTTGGACCGGTCAGAATATGGGGCTGTCGGAGCGAAAATGTCAACTCCGATTTTGTTGTGTGATATACCCCAATTGTGGGTGAAACGGGGGTCAAGGCCTGACCCCGGTGCACTTATCTGGGTACCGGGGTGCCGTAGACTTCGATCCAGTCCAGGCGTGAGCAGGCGTCGCTCAGGCCGCCGGGCATCAGGTCGGTGAACCCGATTTCCTGGATGCGGCTCAAATCCGGGGCCGCCGCAGGTTTGCCTTCCGCCACCCGGCTGATATCGAGGGTGCGCCAGTGTATCGCGGGGATGTCGAACTCGCGCACGCGCCAGTCGTCCGCGGCGCCGTCGAAGAGGTCGCTCACCAGCCATGTGCCGTCGGCGGCTTTCAGGATGATGCGCAGCTGGCGGAAACCGGCCTGCTTCGCGCGCCAGCGGATTGAAGCCGGTCCGCGCAGGTCGACGTCGTTATTGCGGTGCTTCAGGGTGACCGCCCAATTGCCGGGGCAGGCCCCCGACCAGATGTAGTAGGGGTCGTTCGGGATCGGGGGATGGTTGCTCTTTTTGATCCCGTGCATGCCCGGGCCGTAGAGCTGAAGCAGTAGACTCGGATTGGAGACGTGCTCCTGGCTGACGGGGAGTTCTGCCGGCGTTTCCCTCCAGTCTTCCCTGAAAAAGAGCTGAGGCCGTTCGGCGGCCACGAGACACGCCGCCGCCGAAAGTACCGCAAGCGCCACCACCAGAGCGTGTCTACGCGTTGACCGCATGGCCGGCCTCACCGGAAATCAGCTTACTTCCTCCACTGGTCGGGACGCAGGGCGCGGACGGCCGCCCCGGCGCGCCACATCTCCGACTCGCGCATCTCGCGGAGTTCGGCGTCGAGTTTCTCTTTGTAGTCGGGAGCGCTGTTGCTGTCGAGCACCCGTCGCGTTTCCTCGCCGGCAACCACGCTGCGGTACAACCGATCGAAGACGGGTTCGACGGCACCACGAAACTCGTGACGCCAATCGAGGGCGCCGCGCCTGGCCGTGGCACTGCAGTTTTCATACATCCAGTCCATCCCGTTCTGATCGACCAGACGGATCAGGCTCTGGGTGAGTTCCTCGACGGTCTCGTTAAACGCCTCGCTGGGGCTGTGCCCGTTCTTGCGCAGAATGTTGTACTGCGCCTCCATGATGCCGGCCAGGGCGCCCATCAGGACGCCGCGTTCGCCGGTGAGGTCGCTGTAGACTTCCTGCCGGAACGTGGTTGCGAACAGATAACCCGATCCGACCGCAATGCCGACCGCCAGGGTCCGCTCCAGGGCGCGCCCGGTGTGGTCCTGGTGCACCGCATAGCTGCTGTTGATGCCGCTGCCGGCGAGAAAGTTGGCGCGGACGCTCCGGCCCGAGCCCTTCGGCGCCACCATGATAACGTCGACGAAGTCCGGCGCCGCGACACCGGTCTGGTCGGAGTACACGACCGAGAACCCGTGCGAGAAGTAAAGGGCATCCCCGTCTTTGAGGCAGGGCTTGATCCGGGGCCACGTCATCATCTGGGCGGCGTCGGAAACCAGGTATTGGATGATCGTGCCCCTGCGGGCGGCCTCCTCGAGGGAAAACAGGGTCTTGCCGGGTTCCCACCCGTCTTTCAGGGCGCGCTCCCACGCTACCTTGTCGCCCTCCCACTGCCCGACGATGACGTTGATGCCGTTGTCTTTCATGTTGAGGGCCTGGGCCGGACCCTGGACGCCATAACCGAGGACGGCGACCACTTCGTCCTTCAACACCTGACGCGCCTTCTCGAGCGGGAACTCTTCCCGAGTGACCACGTCCTCGAGGAGTCCTCCGAAATCAATCTTTGCCATGTCAAGCTCCTGTGCAAAATGTGGCATTGTACCGCGAGGCAGGCATGCTCACAATACGCAGCATATCAGATTATTTCAGCATGATCCCCGCATGAAGTGCGGCGGCTCGACGCTGCCCTTTACCGCCGGAATCACGGCATAGGACACAGCGCCAGGTATTTTCGACGTAAGACACCGGACGGAAGACACCGAGGATACGGACGGAACGGGCGGCGGCCAGGCGCCGCCCGCAAAGCGGCGTCGAGCCGCCGCGCTCCGCAATTCTAGTCAGGCGCGGGGTAGCGGTGTCTGCGCGCCGTCCATTTGCCCAGGAGATACTCGCCCATGTCGAGCGTGCCCGACATTTCGTCGCCGGAGAGTCTGCCTGAGAAGTTGAAGACGAGGCTGTCGCCACGCTCTTCGGTGTATGCGCTGCGCATCCGGACCGTATCCCCCTCGACCCGTCCCGTGAGGTCGCGGGAGACGAAATCGCCCTGGTGGGTTCCTTCGATGCGGCTGCCCTGCTGGTTCAAGTGCAGCGTATGGTGCGAGTTCCCCGCGGCGTACTCGATGCACACGTCCCATTGTCCCTTGACGTCTACGGAAGGATCCGCCGCCGTGTCGCTGTCGCGTTGCGGCGGGTTCGAGAGCAGCGCGTAGAGCCTGTCGGCGACCACCTTCGCTTCCCCGGGCGACATCTGGTACGGGGTGATCGATATGCTGGTTTCCGTGCTCCCCTCCGCTTCCCGCCCTCCTGGGGTGGCGATGCGCGGTTCGGTCTCGAGCAGGAGCCTGGCGACGGTCGAGCCGCGGATGCCGAGTCGCGTGCGGTCCCACCCGATCACGAGCGACGGGGTGCGGTTGGAAAGGCCGACGGGCTGGACGATCGATGTCTTGACCCCGTCGACGGCCGACACGCGCGTGGCGATGTGGTTCAACCACGACATCCACCGGTTCCATTCGGCCTCGTGGTCTCTCTTGCCCCACATGTCTACGGCCATCATCATCGCGACCGCCACGGGTTGAGCAAGATCCCAGGCTGCGTCGAGCCGTCGCGGCCCGCGCACCGCCCCGGCCCGCTAGGAGAGCTGGAATTCGCGGAGGTCGATCTTGCTGCGGTCGGCGATTCCCAGGCCGAGCGCGCCGGCGATGTCGACATGTTCGGGCTGCATCCGTACGAAGTCGCTGAACTCGTCCTTGCTGGGCCTCCGCCAGGGGCTTCATCCCCATCTGGATACGCGCTTGCGGTCGAGTTCTTCCCACCCGATCTTGTCCATCGCGACCGGGTCGGTGGCGAAGTACACGCGCATGGGTTCCCAGATGAATTTCCTGGCTTCCTGCCGCATGACAGGCCCGCCGTGGTACAGCCCCTGGACCGCATCGCAGATGTGCAGGACGGTTTTGTCCCGGATCACCGGGATGGAGACCGATGTGGGGATGAAGGCGCCGCAGGCGTTCAGCATCGGGGAGGAGTGGCTGCGGTTGACGTTGTTAACGAGCCCGTGCGAGAGGTTCTTGAGTGCGCACGTGATCCCCGCGGACTGGTGATGTTTCAGGAGCGCCAGGTTGACGAGCTTGTCCACGTCCCGTGTGATGAAAAGCGCCGCGTACGAGCGACGCGCTCTCTCGTTGTCGAAACCGAAGCCCGGCAGCGTCAGCTGCATGTCCATCCAATGATCCGGATCGTAGCCGTCGATCCGCTGTTGCACGTTGTCGACGTAATCCGTGGCCCAGGAGGTCCGCACCCCTTCCGGCACCCACTTTTCAAAACCGGCCTGTACGAACTGGCTTTTGTAGCGGTCATAAATCACGATGTCCTTGCGGCGCACACCAGCCGCCTCGAGGCCCGCAATGATCTCCTGGACGACCTCGGGGGCCGAAATCACCCAGGGCACGCTCGCCGGGTTCAGCTTGATCCCCACGACCTCGCCGGGCTCGAAAAAGGAGCGCCAGCTCGTAACCCAGTCGGGGGCCCCGGTCAGTTCGGCCATCCCGCGCCGGATCATCGCGGTGACGGGTTCGCGCTGGTATCGCCCGCCGACAATGGCCCCCGGGTGGTGCACCGACACGACACGTCCGGGAAACAGGCCCGGCATCGACCACTTCGTACTGCGCGATCTTCCATAGGTCGATTCCGCGAACAGGGGCACTCGCGCGGCAGCAGGGAGGACCAGCGCCGCCGCCAGCATCCGCTGCAGCCAATCGCGCCGCGACTCCTTGCGCGCGCCGAAGTCTTCCGGTGTCGACATCATCCGTCCGCCGCTAAGACGCACCATTCCCGCCTCCATGACACTCGTCAGCCGAAATTGAATGTAAGCCACCCGATCTCAAGTACTGATTAGGATAGCAGAGCTGAAGAGGAACGCCCATGGGACGGGGGAAGCCGGAAGCCAGGATAGAAGCCGGAAGCCGGAATGGGCGTCGAGTTGCCGGTTGAGTCGTGCACTCCGGGGGACCCCGTACAACCCTGACAGGAGCGGGGAAATATGCCCGGGTCGGCGACGCGTGTTGGATTCCTTTCACCGGCGTAAGACACGTATTTGGCGTTGAATGGGGGCTTGGAGCATGTTTTGCGTAATCTGCGGTCGGGACTCGAAAAAGAGTGCAGGAGGATTTATGAGATCAGCGAAATTCTTGTTACTGGCCGTCGCATTGCTCGCGCCGCTCAGCGTGGGGGCTGCGCAGGACCGGGACTGGCGCAATGGGCGCGACCGCGACCGGGATTACCGCGGGTCAAACGGGCGGCTCGACGAAATCGCGACGGAGCTGAGCGACCGCGCCGACCAGCTTTGGACCGCGGTGCGAAACCGTAATCCGCGCAACGAAGATCGGAACGATCTATATGTTGCGTTGCGCAACTTTGCCCGGAACGCCCGGAATTACTCGGCACGCGTGAATCCCTCCGACCGCGATACCTACCGGGTCGGGGCTCAGCAGCTGATCCGGGAGGCGGAGAACATCAACCGGCTGGTCGATCGGTTCCAGAATATGTACCGGTTGCAGGACCAGTGGGATGGCGTCGAGTTGCAGGTCAGCCGCCTGGGCCGGTTCTATGGCATCCCGTACTCCGGGAGCCGGAACCTGGCCCGCTCGGACCCTTACTATCGCGATGATCGAAGATCCGGCAGCTATGGCGATTACCGGGGAGGCGACGGCTATGGTTCTCAGTCTGGCGTGTTGCGATGGCGGGGGCGCGTCGACGGATCGGATTACATCTACCTGCGTGGTAACCGCGTAGACATCCGCCACCTGCAGGCCGCGCCGATCACAAACACCAACTACGATTTGTCCTCTCCGCTGCCGAGGACCCCTGTCAACGTTCAGCTCAGGAGACTGCGCGGACGCGGGCGGGTTCAGGTCATTCAGCAGCCTTCGCCGCAGAACGCTTACACTGCGGGCGTCCTGATCGAGGACAGCGACCCGGGCGCCGACGACTACGAATTCGAACTAGCCTGGTAACCCCCCAGTGGGCCGCGTCGGCCTCGACGCGGCCCACCCGAATCCGGCCGAGCCTTCGAGTTTGACTGCAAAGCTCACCCCAAGATCGCTGTTCACGGCGTGGTTCTGTTTCGCCACGGTTCGATCTCGGCTGGTGACCCGCCGAGCGATAGGAAGTCGTTGACAAAGATCCCCGCCTCGACGTGGCGTCCGAGCCGTGTGGAGGTGCGGGCGAGCAGCACGTAGACCTCCATCGGCGGCACGGCCGTCAGGTCGAGCACCTGCCGGTAGAGCCGATACGCTTCGGCCACACGCGCGTCGGACTCATAGACACGGCCGAGGTCGATGATCAGGTCCACGTCCTGCGGCTGTCGCCGCGCCATGATCTGAAGCGTTTCGGCCGCGGCTTGCCGGTATCCTGCGGCGGTCAAAGCGCGGGAGAGCAGCATGCCGATCGCGCGCTCGTCCGGTGCGAGTGCGAATGCGCGCTGGAGCACTTCCGCCGCGCGCTGGTGGTTGCCAAGCTTGAAGTAAGCGATTCCCAGGTTGTACCAGAGATCGGCCTGGCCGGGATAACGGGCGGCGAGGGGCTCGACGGCCGCGGCAAATCCCTGCATGTCGCCGGCCTTCTGCGCCGCGACGGCACGGGCGAGCAGCTCTGCCCGGCTTTCCCCCGTGGCGCCCGTGGCGCCGTCCCCCGCCTCGGGTTCGGAGGGTCGTCCGGCAAAGTAGCCTTTGCGCGCGTGGACCAGCGCGCCCGGGGTGGAGACGGTCACCCGGATGGGGTGGAAGCGCCCGTCGGTCGACTGCTCGGAGAGGAAGCCCAGATAGTAGACGCGCCCCCTCGACCCTATCAGCTTGTCGGCTGCGCCGGCGAGATCGTTGGTGGAGTTCATGAAGCGGCCCCCCGTCTCCACCGCGAGCTGTGACAGCGGGGCCTGCCGGTCCATGCGCCAGGCGCGGGCGTGTTCCTGAAGGATGGCGATCAGGTGAGGATTGCGCACCAGGAACGAGCCATTGGCACGCAACCCGATCGCTTCATCGACATCGAGCCCGGCCGCGTCGATCGTGTGGAAACGCGTTTTGCCTCGCCTGGCTTCTGCGATGATCTCCCCCAGCCTGCCCGACATATCGCCGCGGGCGCTGGTGCGTCCCACCGTGAACCCGGTCGAGATGAAGATGATGTCCTTCGGGTAGCTCCCGGCGTCGGCGGACGCGGCGTTGACGATCGCCCGGAGCCCGTCGAGGGCGCGGGAGACCTGCCCCAGGTTCTCCATCAGCAGCTGCCGCGCCAGGTTGAGCACCATGGTCTCGATCACTTCCCTGGGCGTGCCGGGCTGGCCGTCGATCTGGCCCATGTCGTTGGCGAACTGGGCCCCGATGCTGGATGCGTACCGCAGCTCGGCGACCTGCTGGGCCTCCCTGTCGCCGCGGTCGATCAGAAATGCCTGGTAGACGCTGATCAGGCCGTCGTTGCTCGTCAGCGCCGGATTCCCCTGGGGCGAGATTCTGCGGATCTTCTCGATCATCTTCTCAGCGGGGAGCTCGGGTGCGATCTCGGCGTTCACCTCGCTCATGAGATGGAGCGACAACGGACGGAGCGGGTCCTGGAAGTCTTTCACGATTTTCTCGGCGGCTTTCTTGATCTGGAGGAAGGCCGCCGAGTCGGTCATCATGTCGTCGAGCACGAGGTAATACCGGCCCAGCCTCAGCGCGGCGCTGTCGGTCGCGACCGCAATGGGCGGGCCATTGCGTGCGCTCAATTTGCTGACGGCCCGTGCCCGCGGCTCGGCCAGGCTGCGCGACCCCACGTCGCGGGAGAAGAAAGCGATCTCGCGCAGCTGGTCGTCTTCGTAGATGCGGAAATCGCGCTCCCCCATCTCCGGCGGCTCCCGTCCCGGCGGGGCTTCCACCAGGACAGGGATCTCGACGAAGCGTGTCTCGACACGGAACAGCGGCGCCGCACGCCCTCCCTGCTCGGTCGGGGAAGGGGAGGGAAGGGGCAGCGCCAGGGGCCTGACCTGCAGGGCCCGATCCATGGCGGGCGAACGCATAAGCTCCCGGATCGCCGTCTGAGCGATCGCATCGTGCACGGCGGGTTCGGCGCGCGGGAGACTACGCGGCACGGCGGGATCGAGGGACTCCGGCGCGGCGCCTCCCGCGCCTCCGGAACGCGCGAAAAAGCCCTTGCGGCTGTGCACCTTCCAGCTCGGGTTCGTCAGGGCGAGGCTCACGTCGTGCCACCGGCCGTCGTGGGGGACGTCGGTGTAGTAGTTGACCACGAGGATCGACCGGAGCTCGGTAGCCACGTCGACGAAGGTCTTCCTCAGGTTGCCGGGATCGTCGACGACGAACATCCGGCCGCGGTTGATTTCGGCAAGCTGCCGCAGCACGCGGCCCAGCGATTCGGTCCGGAGCGCCCCGCGGGCCGCGATCGTGTAGATCGGGAAACCGTGGCGGGCGGCGGCATTGAGGACGGTTTCGAGCGAGGAGATGCGCGCCGTGTCTTCCCCATCCGAAAACACGACGATCACCTTGCGACCTTCCGTCCCAACCAGGTGCCTCATCGCGAACAAGAGCGCGTCGTACAGCTTGGTCCCGCCCCGGGCCTGCGCCTGACGTATCGCCGACACGATCGCGGCGCGGTCGTCGGTCAGCTGCGGCACCACGCGGATGTCGGAGTTAAACGGTATGAAACTGACCCGGTCCTCGGGGTTTAGCGAATCGACGAACGCGACTGCCGCTTCCTTGGTGGCGGCAAGCGTTTCCATCATGCTTCCGCTGGTGTCGAGCAGGAGCGCGACCTGGAGTGGTACTGTCGCGCTATCGAGCCGGTGCAACTCCCTGGGGCTGCCGTCTTCGGTCAGGATGAAGTCCGACTTCGCCAGGTCGGTGATCCGGCGGTTCCCCTCCGTTACGCTCACGTACAGCTGGACCAGCTGCGATTGCACCTGGATCGTGAGGTCGCCGCCCGGCGTGGGCGATTCCTGCGGCAGCGCCCACCAGGCCGAAAGCAGGACAAACACGACGACGGTCCGGGAATCTGGTCTTCTCATGGCGCGCTTGCGACTCCTCTCCCCTCTGCGTTTTGCTCGGGGACGGCCAGGATCCCGCGAGCCACAAGGTCATCGATCCAGCGCCGGGCATCATCGATTCTGAGCCGGCCGATCTGCTCCAGCGTGGCCTTCCAGGTGCCGGCCGGGGTTCCCATGCTGCGCGGCAATATCTCCTGCACGGCCAGTTCCCCCTCGGCTTCGCCGATGAACGCCGGAATCCCCAGGCTGTAGTGAAGGTCCGCGAGCCGGATCTTCAGGTCACAGATGCGCTCGAACAGCACCTCCTCCTCGCCGGCCCGGTCCAGTTGCTCGTAGCTGTCCGGGATTGCCGCCGTCGTCTGGCTGACCCCTATGCGGCGGCGGAGGAACATGCCGTACTGGTCGACCTCGCGCCGGAACGATGCTGATTCACCGCCCGTGGGTATGATGGCCTCCAACCGGCTGACCACCGGGGAGGAGAGGGACGCCGCGGATGGCGTTCCGGGTTCGTTCTCGTCCACGGACTTGTCTTTCCTTTCGGCCAGCCACTCCCTGCCGAGCAGAAAGAGTTCGGACGCGGACAGGATCGCGGCGGCCCGCAGCGGCCGGGCCGTCGCGAGCGCTTCCAACGCCTCGTCGCGCCTGCGCGGCAGCAGCCTGTCGTGCAGGTACGTTTCGCACCACCGGCGCACGTTGGCGTCGAAGGCGGCGGTTGCGAGCAGTTCGCGCCCGAGCCGCACCGAGAGCGCCACGTACTCCTGTGCGCGATCGCTGCGCTGCGCGCGGCGCACCGACCGCATGCCGGCCAGCATCGTGGGAACCAGGTTGCGTTCCTCGCGCTCACCCAGGTTTTGCGCCCACTGCGCGGTTTCGAGGCGGCTCAGCTCGAAGCCGAGCCCGGAAAGCGACCCGGTGAAATACGACCCGGTCCCGGGCTTCTGCTCCAGGTGCGTCGGAGCCCAGGGCCCACCCCGGCCGGCCTCTCCGGCGAAGAAATCGTGCTTGCGGATGAAGTTCGGGTCGAAGGCCATCACGTCGGCTTCCGGCGCGCCGTGAAAGGCGTAGCAGAAGCTGAGCAGGGTCACCCCCAATTCGGTGCTCAACGCCTGGGAGACTTCCAGGGCGACGGGTTCAGGCGCCGCTGCTGCGACCCGGGGCGACGAGGCGAGCCGGGCGGCGAGTTTTTCGACGCCGGCGGAGGCGATTCCCTCGCGTCCCAGACCCTGTTCCGTGCGGCTGAAGTCCACCGGCTGGATCAGGGACACGGCCTTGCCGAGCTCTGCGACCGTCGCGGCGGAGCCCGACAACCGGAACGCTTCGAGGAGACGATCGAGGGGCGTGACGTTCTGGTGCATGATCGCCGATTTCATCCTCCGCAGTTGGTAGGCCGCGGCATCGAAGCGCAACAGCCTTCCTTCATAGGACAGCTCGCGCGTTTCGGCAGGCCCGGCCAATGCGGTGAACAGGGCCTCGTCCGCCCCAGTCCCGGGGTCGGCCTGTCCGAGCCGCGGTAGCAGTTCGCGCGAGAGGAACTGGGCTGCCGCCCGGGCGGACGCGCCCTCTCCCGAGACGTTCAACTGTGCGAGAGCGGACTCGAGCAGTTTCAGGCCGTCGGGACGGCTCAGCGCACCTTGCCGGACCAGCAGCGAGACGAGGTAGATCAACGACTGGCTCGTGCGCATCCGGCCCGCTCCGCGCGGTCCCAGTGCCGCGAGATCGCGTGCGAACGCCATGTGCCGCAGCAGCAGGGGCGCCGGGGGAGAGGTCGACGATGATGTCCACCATGGACGCGGCGGCTGCGGGGCTGCGCACGATCGCGCCTGCGGTCTCTTCGTCGAGCATCTCGGGGTGGGTCGCCTGCAGCCAGCTGATCAGTTCGATGGGCTCCAGAGGAGAAAGGGAAAGCTGCGAGCTGGCTGTGCCTGTCCAATCCAGTAACCTGCCCAGGTCCTTGTCGCGGACGGCGAGCGGCTCGAACGCTCCATGCCCGCCCGCGCTCACTTCGGCTGGAGCTCCAGGCAGCACGGCAGGTGTGAGCCGGCGGTCGATCGGCAGGAGCAGACCGCGGCTGTCTGCCTCCATCAGTCGCAGCACCCGGCCGAGGTCGGGCTGGCCGATTTGGGAGGCCGCCTTCCCGCCGCGCCCGCCGGAAAGGAAGGCCTGGTGCAGTTCCTTCAAGCGCTCCGGTGTAGCCGTCAGGTACTGCCGGACGGAGCGGGGCGCCAGTGCGAGGGAAGCGTAGATCCGCAGGGCGCGCCCGTCGTCGCGGCGCAGCAACGCGTCCAGCGCAGGCCGGTTGCCAGACCCCTCCGCGCCGAGCAAGGCTTCCCATGAGTCCCGTTCGCCGGGGAATACGAGGCTGCCGTCCCGAAAATCGAGGTAGCGGCCGTAGGCCGACAGCGGGCCGACGAGTTCCAGCAGCTCGCCGCGCTTGTAGGCTTCGACCAGGCCCGCGCGCGCATCCCTGGAGCATCCTGCCAGCGCCAGATAGAGACGCATCGCGGGCGGATTCAGCAGGAAGCGCTCCAGCAGACCGTACTGCTTTTTGGCCTCGGGGAGAATCTTGTCGGCCCACGTCTGAGGATCCAGGAGGATCGGGATAGAGTCGTATTTCGGGGTAAAGCGGAGTTCGCGCAGGGCTCGGTCTGTCAGGGTTACGCCCATGTTGCGCAGGAGTTCCTGCCGCGCTGCGGCAGCTCCGCCCTGCTTGAGGGTCAAAGTGAGCTGAATCCCGCCGTCGCGGGCCTCCTTGATGCCCAGATGCACGCCGAAGAAGCGCAGCAGTTTCCGCGCGCGGTTTGTGGTCTCCGCGGGGCCGTATAAAGGGAATACGAGTTCCTGGGGGTGACGCGGATCGAAACCCGGCGGCAGGAGTCCCTCGACGGTCAGATACCGCATCAACGCAGTATAGGTACGCAACGCCGAGACCGCGGTGCGGCGGACGGGGTCGTCTCGCAACCTCCCCTTCTGCGCAGACCCGCTGTCGAGGATCAGGGTGAAGATGCGCTCGAGCACGTCCGCCTCGCCCGTGGCGGGTACCCCGAGCCCGATCGTGCGGGCCAGAAGGGCCAGACCCCCGGGGACCTCGATGGTGGCTCCCGGGCCGACGGGTTGCTGCGCGTTGTCCTGGACAGACCCTGCAGGCGTCGTCGCGGGCGCAACCGCGAGGCCAAGTTCTTTCGCGAGCGGGTCCCGCTCAGGGCGGCGTTCTCCGCCGGCAAGGAGTGCGATGGCCGACAGGTGAGGGCGCAACCCAGCCCGGAGCTGGGCTGAAATACCAGGGTGCGCGGAGCGCGCCATGGCCCGGTAATCCAGGAGCGCCTGGCCATACTCGCCCCGTCGCTCGCGTAGCGCTGCCGCGGTTCGGTAGAGTTCATACGAGTCCGGCCCGCCCGCGGCGGCAGCGGTTTCCCAGGCTATGGCCGCCTCTTCCAGCTCCCCGCTATCGCTCAGGATCGCGCCCAGGGAGTGACGGGCGGCCTGATCTGCCGGATCCGATTCGATCGACTTCCGCAGGAACGCAACCGCGTCGCGCTCGCGCCCCGCACGGCAGAGCGCCTCCACATACGGCTTTCTGAGATCTTGCCGCCCGGGAGCCAGGATCAACGCCTTCTGCAGGTTTTCTGCTGCGGGGAGCCACTCCCGGAGCGCAGCGTGGACGGCGGCGAGCCCGGCAAGCGTCTCCGCCTCAACGGGATTACGCTCCAAGGCCTTCGCCGCCCATGCCCGGGCGTGGCCGGCATCGCCGTCGGCGGCGAAGGATTGCGCAAGCAGTATCATCGCACGGGCGCTGTTCCGGTCGGTATCCAATGCCAGAGTGAGCTGCGCGCGGGCCTCATCGCGCTTCCCGAGACGAAAGAGGACGCCGGCGAAGTCGACCAGGACGTCGGCATCCCGGTGGCCGGCATCGAGCACCCCGGAAAACAACCCTTCTGCCGCCGCGAGTTGACCCGTCGACGCATGGAGGCGGGCTAACTCCAGCCCCAGCTCCGGGGCGGGTGAGCGGTCGACGGGCAGCAGCGGCTGCAGGCGCGCCAGCGCCTCGGCTGCCTTTCCCAACCCCCGGGAGGCGGCTGCGAGGACTGCGAGGGTGCGGTCCTCGGGCCCCGCGCCGGCGATTCCCTGTTCCGCGAGCGCACGGGCCGAGGGGAAGTCCCCCAGTTCCAGGGCGGATGCGGCTGCAAGGTAATAGCCTTCCGGATTCCAACTATCTTCTTTGATGGCGGATTCGGCGAAGCGCCGGGCGAGCGTGAAATTCCCATCCCCGCGCGCCTCGTGCGCGCGGCGGATCCAGTCGAGCGCCTGCTGCATCCGCCGGTGGTCCGGCAGCCCGCTTCCGTCCGCCTGCAGCCAGAATGCTTCCGGGGCCCGCAGGCGGATTTCGATTCCGTCCGGAGTCGTGCCGCGCAAATCCAGTCCTGTCCGGCGGTTTTGTGCGTCCCGGGGGAATTCGACGTCGACGGTCAGGGCGCGACGGCGCGCCTCTGCCAGACGGGTCAGCACCTCTGCCGGGGCGGTCTCGGTTCCCCACGCCATGCCGCCGCTGCCGGCGCAGGCGCGCTTCAGGACCCCTTCCCCGTCCAGCCAACCGTATAAGGTGCTCCCCTCGCCGAATGCGGAGGCGGCCAGCCGGTGCGCCATGCCCTCGTTCAGGTAGGCGCCCCCTTCGCCCTCAAAGAGGCGGTCGCGGAACAGGAGCAGGCAATCCACCGGACCCGCGGCTTGAGTCTCGGCCCTGGCGACCAGTTCCGAAATGGAGTCGAGCGTGCGCCCTGCCGTAAGCGGCTCTCCGGGCCGCTCCGGAACATAGCTCAACACAGCCTGGTCGAGCGCGGCTGCAATTTTGCGCGGCTCGGCGACTTCGGGACCGAGGATGCCGTCGAGGACCGGAATGCCGACCCGCACCGTCCACTGCCCGGCGCCCGATGACGCCAGCACTTGTGCAAACCTGCCGATGCGGGCGCGGAGTTCCTGCCGGCCGTACGAATTCGGGTCGAGGACAAGCAGCAGCGGGCGGGACTTCGCTGCTCGCAGGACACGCGCCGGTACCCCCCCGGCGGTCACGCTCACGCGGCCGGGACTTACGGCGACGGGCACCGGGTATGCCGTGAACCTGATGCGGACACTGCCGTCCGCCCCCATCCCGAACCCAAGAGACAAACACAAACCCGCGATCATACCGAAGGAACACCGACACACGACCATGCAGTCTCCTTCGAGGAGGCCCGAGTGGGCGGGGGCGGCTCGACCGCGCCCCGATGAGAGATACAAGCGGGGGGAATCGAGCAAACCGCCGGGCGGCAAAATCCTCGGGCGGCGTCGAGCTGCCGCGGCCTCTGTGCATCCGATTTTTGACGAAGATGTCGGGCCTGGGAAACGACTGGAGGACGCCCGACTGCACCACCCGTTGGTGGGATTATAGCAGACCGGATTCGGTCGAAGGCGCTTTTTGACAGGCTCCCGGCACAAATGTGAAGGCCAGGGTCTGAGGGGTGGATGAGGCGGCCCGACGCTACCCTGCGGCCACGCCTGTGCAACCGCGGAAAGCGGCGCCGAGACCCGCACTCCAGGCGCATCTACACGCGAGCCGTGTTTTCTCGGCACGAAAGTTCTGCGGCGCTAAGGGAGCCTTAGTGAAACAGCGCAATTTGGAGTGCGGCGGCTCGGCGCCGCCCTTCACCGCCGGGATTGCGGTAGTGACACAGTGCAAGCTGGAGTGCGGCGGCTCACCTGACACGGTCGAAAGGACGGCGCCCAGGCGCCGACCCCAAAGCGGCATCGAGCCGCCGCACTCCAAAAGCCCTGAGCACCGGCACACGGAATCTCACAGCGCATGTTAAGATCGGAATATGAAGAGGTCGAAGGTCGCCATCGTGCGCACCCAGCCGCGCACGGTGCTCGCGGATTATCACCGGCTGATGAACCTCGCCGGCTACCAGGAGACGATCTCCAAATGCGCCGACACCGCGCTCAAGATCAATGTCAGCTGGCACTTCTTTTACCCCGCCTGTTCGACGACGCCGTGGCAGCTTGAGGGTGTGGTCCGCGCGATGATCAGGGACGGGTACGACAAAGCCCGCATCCACGGCTGCCACAACCGCACCGTTGTCATCGACACACACCTGGGCGAGAGGGAGAACAAGCAGATCAACGTTCTGCAGGCACACGGCCTGCGCAATGTGCATCTGTACGAAGAGCCCGAGTGGGTCGCGATCAGGGACGCCGTCGGCGATCTCGCGAAACAGTTCCTCTGCCTGAACGACGTGTACCCGAAGGGGTTTTCCATCCCGCGACGCCTTATCGGTGAAAACATCATTCACCTGCCCACGGTGAAGACCCATGTGTTCACGACCATCACCGGTGCGATGAAAAACGCCTTTGGCGGGCTGCTGAACGAACGGCGGCACTGGACTCACCCGGTGATTCACGAGACCCTGGTCGATCTGCTGAGGATTCAGCAGCAGATCCATCCCGGGATATTTGCCGTCATGGACGGCACGTTTCGCGGGGGACGGGCCGGGGCCGCGCTGCATGATCCCTCATGTCAAGAATGTTCTGCTGGCCTCTGCGGACCAGGTGGCGATCGACGCCGTCGCGGCCAAATTGATGGGCTTTGACCCGATGAAGATCCGGTTCATCCGCCTGGCGCACGACGCCGGGCTGGGATGCGGCGACCCGACGGAGTTGGAGCTGGTCGGCGACAGCAGTGCGGCGCAGGAGAACTGGCATTTCGAAGGCCCATTCCGGAAGATGACCTTTGCCAGCCGCATGCAGCACAAAATCTACTGGGGGGCGTTCAAACGACCGCTGGAATGGTCGCTGAAGACCGTTCTTGCCCCCTGGTCGTACATCGCCAGCGTTATCTATCACGACCTGTTCTGGTACCCGCTGCACCGCCGGAGAGTCGAAGAGGCGCTCGGCAGCGAGTGGGGCAGACTCTTTGCCAATTGGGAGTCTCTGGCCTTGCCGCCGCAGGAACTCGAAGCGGCCGGTTGGGCTTCCGTGGGCGCGGTGTCGCCCCGTCACCGCACCAGGACGCTGCACCTGATCGGCCAGGCTGTCCGGGTCCTTGGCGCCAGCGTCGTCCGGGCCCCCGAGTTTACGGCGCCGCACCACCATCCGCGGCACGGGTGACAGAATGCGGAGCCTCGGAGAACAGGCGCCAGGCCCGCAGGCCAGGCGGGCTCTTTCCGGCGTATCTCGCGGCGCTGCGCCCCCTGCACTGGGTAAAAAACCTGCTGCTGTTCGCGCCGCTTCTGCTCGCGCACGAGTTCGACAATGTGCTGCTCTACGGGAAGCTCCTGGCGGCATTCGGGGCGCTGAGCCTGTGCGCTTCGGCCGCATACATCGTCAACGATCTCCTCGATGTCGAATCCGACCGCCGGCACCCGGTGAAGCGCAACCGCCCCATCGCGCGGGGGGAGATCCGGGTTCCCTGCGCGTGGGCGCTCGCGGTGGCTCTGCTGGCCGTGTCGATTCTGGCCGGTGCCGTACTGCTCGGCCACACCTTCACGGTGGCGCTCCTGCTCTACCTCGCGTTCTCTCTCGCCTACTCGCTGCGCATCAAACGCATCCCCCTGCTCGACGTTCTCGCCCTGTCCGGGCTGTACGCGTTCCGCATTTTCATGGGAGGGGTTGCGGCCGGGGTGGCGATATCGCAGTGGCTTCTGGCATTTTCGAGCTTTTTCTTCCTGGGGATCGCGTTCGTCAAACGCTACGTCGAACTCCGGGACTGGCAGGCGGCCCCCGGCGGGTCGCTCCCGGGAAGAAACTACCGCGCCGAGGATATCCAGGTCATCCGGATATCCGGCATTGCCAGCGCTTACATGAGCGTCGTCATTTTCTTCCTCTACATCGCGAACAGCCGCGAGGCGGTCAGCCTCTACCGCCACCCGCAGTGGTTGTGGGCGATCGGCCCGCTGCTGATCTACTGGCATACGCGGCTGTGGATGCTCGGCGAGCACCGCGAAATCGACAGCGATCCGCTCGTGTTTGTCGTAAAGGACCCGCCCAGCTGGGTCGTGGGAGCCTGTATCGCAGCCTGCGCCTTCCTCGCGACCATTTAATGACAACCGCTTGGGTGGGCGAGCCGGCCCCCCCCGGCCTCACAGTTACCTCGCCCATCTATCTTCGGGCCGGGGACAGGTAGCGACGGGTATCCGGGTCCCAAATGAGCTGCGGGCAGGAAGGGCAGGCTCCTGCAGGCTCGTTTACGTGAATTAATGAAGGCTGCCAGCCGGGGACGGTGAGTGCGGTGTTTGCGCCTATCCAGGGATTTTCCGGGAAATGCAAGACCAGCACGGGTTGCGGCTCCAGGCTGCGCAACTGCGCCACCAGCTCGACGGTCGGCGCGGCCCTGGCGACGTATTGGGGGTCCTTGACAAGCCACAGGTAGGCGATATTGACACACACGAAAGCGGTCACGTACGCCGCTCTCCACCGGGCCCCGGCACCCGCGCTGATCAGCGATGCCACAAGCCAGGCGAGGCCTACGGCAGCCAGGTACTGGTTTCTGCTGGGGACGTGCGTTTGATAGGTGAGAAAAACGTACGGGAGCAGGCAGAGGGCAACCCAGGCCCCAGGCACAATCGATCCCCTGAACCCCTCCCGCGCGCCCTGGGCCAGGGCAACCAGGAAGGCCAGGTAGCCCCAGGGGAAGAGCATGCGGTGGCAGCTGTTGATCAACACCCAGACCGCCCGGGCATGCACCTCGTAGAGCCGGTGGCTCAAAAGCGCATTCGCTGTTCCGGTCGCGATGTAGACGGCGGCAAACGGAATGACCGGGATGGCCAGCAACAGATACTCCTTGCGAAAGCGCAGGCTGCCCGAGGAGGCGTAATCCGCGAGTGGCACCAGGAACAGCAGTACCAATCCCGACTCCTTGCTGAAGAGGGCCGCTGCGCACAGCAAAGTGAACCAAACGTACCGTCCCCTTGACCACGCCAGCAGCGCTCCAAGGACGCTTGCCGTCATCAGCGCCTCGTTCATGCCGGCGAGCCACATCACCCCTTCCTGTGGGTTCTGATAAACGGCAAACAGCACGGCGCCGAGGGCGGCGGCCTGCCGGCCGGCGTCGAGCCGGCCCAGCAGCTTCCACATCATGAATGCGTTCGCCAGGTGCAAGGCGGTGGTGAAAGCGTAGAAGACCTCCGGCCGGTACCCGGCCAGTGTTTTGAGGAGTGCAAAACAGGCATAGCAGGTGGCCCTGAATGTCTCGGGGGGTATGGAGAACAGGTAAAGCGGGTCCCGCTTGAGGTCCTCGAGCCGGCCGAGTATGACGTAGTCGTCCGAGATGAAGCCGTTGTTGAACGCCGGTGCATAGGCGACCAGAATCAGGCCGGCAAGCAGGAGCGGGAAAGCCCACCCTCTCGCCGGGGCTGCCCGTCGCGCGCCCGCGAGCTCACTCGTCATCTCCGGCTCGGTCTCTTTCACGGTGGCGGCATTATAATATTGATCAGGAGCGTTTCGCCCCTGATCGCGACGGCCGAATTTGCTTTGAGCCATCTCACTCCCGCGATACAACTCGGGGCGTCACGAGGTGAATTCCATGCATAAGTCACTCGTTCTGCAACTGCCCGTCTGGATGGCATTGATCGGCGTGCAAGGCGCAGCCGCTTTGCAGCAGTCGCGCCGCAACCTGGTCGACAACCCGGGGTTTGAGACGGCCGGCGGGGCCGGCAGCCTGGCCGCGGCGTGGAGCACGGCCGCGGCCCGCCCGGAGGTGGCGCCGGCATTCTCGATCGATGCGACGGTTTCGCATTCGGGCCGTTCCTCGGCCAAAACGGTCGCCAAAGGGAGTCCCGGGACCCTTGGCTACTGGACGACAACGGTGAAGGGCATCCAACAGGGGGCTGCGTCCAGCGACTTCGGGATGACCCAGCTCACGGTCAGGGGCAATGACTTTTTGAGCGAGAGGCATTACCGGGTGGCTTGCTTCTTCAAGACGCAGGGGATTGAATTGCCCTCCCGGAGCGTCTGGATCCGCGTGAGTTGGCTTGACGGCGAGGATCACGAAGTCTTCACGCAGCTCCTCTCGCGTTTCGTCAAGGAAGGCGACTGGTACCGGGCCGAGCAGGTGATGGCCGCGCCGCAACCCGCGCGCGGCATGAGCCTTCAGCTCGCGCTGCAGTGGACGCCCGGCGGCACCGTCTGGTGGGACGACGTGAGCGTCGAAGAGGTGCCCGCGCCGGCGCCGCGCCGCATCAAAGTCGGTACGGTCAGCTATCAGCCGCCCGGGCGGTCGACGCCGGAAAAAAACCGCATCTTCTACGCCGAGAAGATCGCGGCGGCCGGCAAACTGGGCGTGGACTTGCTCTGCCTCGGCGAAGGGATCACGGTCGTGTCGACCGGAAAGAACTATGCCGAGGTCGCCGAGACCGTTCCCGGGCCCACGAGCCAGGCGTTGGGGGAAGCGGCTCGCAAATCGCGGATGTATGTCGTCGCCGGCATCTATGAGCGTGAGGGCCCGCTGATCTACAATACCGCCCTCCTGATCGACCGCGAAGGGAGAGTGGCCGGCAAGTACCGAAAGACCCACCTGCCCGAGACGGAAGTCACCGCGGGCCTCACCCCGGGCTCCACCTATCCGGTCTTCAAGACGGACTTCGGGACCGTCGGGATCGAGATCTGTTACGACAACTTCTTCCCCGAGGTGGCCCGCAACCTGGCGCTGAACGGGGCCGAGATCATACTGTTGCCGATCTGGGGGGACCTGCGGAACCAGGACTATGCCTGGGACGTGGTCGCGCGCGCCCGCGCCATCGATAACGCGGTGTTTCTGGTCGCGTCGATCTACAGCAACCGACGGAGCCTCATCGTCAACCCGGATGGCCGTATCCTGGCCGACACCGCATGGGAGGAAGGGCTCGTCACCGCCGATATCAACCTGGATGCGCGCACGTTCGAACGCTGGCTGTCCGTCGGCAGCTACGGAGAGTGGAAGAACCTCTACCCCCAGGAGCGCCGCAACGAGACTTACGGGGGCCTCGTGCACCCTGCCCCTGCCGAGGACAAGGAGCCCCGGTAAAGGCGGGTCGGAGCGGGCGGGGGTGAGCGGGGGCGGCTCGACCCCGCCCCGCTGAGCCACCACCTGGCGGCGATGAGACCCCGCGGATTGAGCACAGTCCGAGGGCCGCGTCGGGCCGCCGCAGCCCAATGGGAGCGGCGCTATGGGAGATGCTGAGCCGACAAGGCCAGGTCACACGCGTGTGGTCGACGGGCCCGCCTCTGCTGCCTTTGCACCTGTCCCGCTGAGGGGAACCATCGACCTGGCCGGTCTGGTTTCGTCCAACCTCTCCCGGGTGCTCCGGGAGCGGGTGGGGTTCGCGCCTTCCGGGGAGTGCGTCGGATGGGGCATTCCTTTCCGGATCGACAGGGTGGTCCTGGTACAGGACAAGGCCGTCGAACTGGAATGGCCGCGCGTCCTGGCCGGCTGGCTCGTGCTCATGCACACGACCGACATCGTGGAACCCGAGCTCGACCGCCATGGGCTCGTCAAGTCCTCCCGGGGTCCGGCATCGTTGGCGGAGCAGGTCGCCGATTACGTGTTCCTGTACGATGACGGTAGCGCAGCCCGCGTCCCAATCCGGCGTCAGCGCCAGATCGGCGTCGTATGCCAGGGCTGGGGACTCCCGTGTTTCGAGGCGGTGGCGCACCGCAAGCCGGCCCCCGCACGCACCCTGTCGCAACAGCCCCGGCCGGGAGTTACCTGGGGCGGGTCGCAGTCGCTGGTGGTCCAGCCCGACCTCCTGGAGTGGACGAACTGGCTGTGGGCCTGGCCCAACCCCCATCCCGGGAAAGGGATTGTCGGGATCCGCATCGAACCCGGGGCGGGCGCCGTTGTCCTTTCGGCGGTGGCGGCCGGCAGCGTCTCGAACCACCCGCTGCGCTGGGGGCCTCGGCGCAAGGTCATGCTGGCGTTGGGGGAAGAGGAGGCGTTCGACCCCAGCCTGACGGACATGGGGCTGCTCGCGAACCTGCAACTCGATCTCGGCCAGGTCATCTCGGCCCGGCCGCGGGCGGTTTATCCCGCCGAATCGTGGGAGAGCACGTACAACAACAAGACGCCCGAACTGTCCGCGCGCGAAATCCTCGTCGAATATGCCTCCCACCCGGAGGCCGCGTTCCACCTGCCCAGCGGGGCGACGATCCCGGTTGCCGCGCTGGAGCAGGCAACTGCGGACCGGTTGACGCCCGTGGCGCCGGCGACGCAGCGGGTTCGGCTGCGCGTGCTCGATGGCTCATCGGGAAAGCCTGTGGCCGTGAAGCTGCACGTCCACGGGGAGGCCGGGGAATACCTCGCGCCCGTCGACCGCCACCGGCTCCCGAACACGTTCTGGTACGAGGACTGGAGCGTCGACTATGTGGTGCCCGGCGATCACGCCTGCACCTACATCCCCGGTGAGACGACCATCGATCTCCCGACCGGGACGGTCTACATCGAGATCAGCAAGGGATTCGAAATCCGGCCCGTGCGCCGTGTGGTCGACGTCCGCCCGGACACAACCGAGCTGGTGTTCACGCTCGACCGCGTCCTGGACTGGCGCGGGAAAGGCTGGGTCACGGCCGACACTCATGTCCACTTCCTTTCGCCCCCCAGCGCCCGCCTCGAAGGCGCAGCCGAGGACGTCAACGTCGTCAACCTGCTTGCCAGCCAATGGGGCGAGCTGATGACCAACGTGGGCGACTTCGACGGCCGCACCACATACGGGTCGCGCGCGGCGGGCGGCGACGGCGAATACCTCGTGCGGGTTGGGACGGAAAACCGGCAGCATGTGCTGGGGCACATTTCGTTGCTCGGCTATAACGGCGGCATTATCGCCCCCATGACCACGGGCGGCCCGGACGAATCCGCCCTGGGGGACCCGATTGAAACACTGCTCACGGAGTGGGCGCGCCAGTGCCGCCGCCAGGGAGGCGTCGTCATTGTCCCCCACTTCCCGCGCCCGCGCGCGGAACACGCGGCCGCGATCGTCAGCGGGGACGTCGATGGCATCGAAATGACGTCGTGGGAGAACCTGCACGGCGGCATCGATCCGTATTCGCTGGCGGACTGGTACCGCTATCTGAACAACGGCCACTTCGTCGCGGCCGTCGGCGGCACCGACAAGATGGCCGCCACGACCGCGGTGGGCGCCGTCCGCACGTATGCCCTGCTCCCTTCGGACCAGCCATTCGATTACGACGCCTGGAAAGACGCGGTCCGGGCCGGGAACACGTTTGTGACCTACGGGCCCCTGATGGAGTTTTCCGTCGAGGGGAAGCCTCCCGGGGCGCGGATCGGCGCCCACCGCACCGGCGCAACCGTGAGCGTCGAATGGCGTGCCGCAAGCGTGACCGTCCCGCTGTCCCGCGTCGAGCTCGTCGTCAACGGCGCGATACGCGAAAGCCGCGAGGTGAACCCGCGCGAGGAAAGCGGCCACTGGGAGGTCAAGATCGACCGGAGTTCCTGGTTGGCCCTGCTCGTGCGCGGCCACTACCCGGACAAGCCGGAAATCATCGCGGCACACTCCTCCCCGGTGATGGTCGAAGTGGAGGGGCTGCCGTTTTTCGCCGCTGCCGACGCCGTGAGCATACTCGAGCAGATCGAAGGTACTCTCGTCTTTTTCGACACGCTCGCGACCCGGCCCGAGACGGCCGCTTACAGGCGGATGCGCCTCATCCTGACCGCGGCATACCGCTCGGTGCACAACCGTCTGCACCAACACGGCTTCATGCACGAGCATAAAGGCGGGTTGGGCGGGGACGGCTCGCCCCCGCCCGGGTAATCCACGGGATGACGCGAAATCGCGGGGCCGCGTCGAGCGCCGCGGCACACGGAGCCGTCGTGGCGCCCTACGGCGCTGCGGCGATGTCGACGTACCCGCGCTGTCCGAGAAACTTGAAATAGCCGACGAAATCGAAATCCTGCGGTCCCAGCTCGAGCTCGGTCAGGCGGATGACTTCCGCGAGGCTTCGCTTACCGTCGCACCAGTACAGCGCGGTCTGCAGCAGGTTGTCCCACGCCCCTGCGGGCCAGCCCTCGCGCCGCTCGACCGGGAGGTCGTCGAACGTGATGCTCCCGATCCGCTTGCGCTTGACGACAAGCTGTGGAGCCTGGGCGCGCCTGGGGTCGGCCGGCGGCGCCACGGCCTTGACGGGCGCCGGGGCCCCGAGCTCGCGGGCGCGCCGGTCTGCGGCCTGCCGGAGTCGCTCGGCCTGGTCGTCCGCGAACCGCCGGATGCTCTTCAGCATGGGATCGAGCGCCGGGCGGATCGTGTCGCGCTGCCCGGCTGCCGTCAGCCGGAGCGTGGACAGGAGCGCGTCCTGATCGCGGCTAGCCGTATACGCGACCTTCTCGAGCCCCGTGTACAAGTCGCGGCCGAGCGCTTCGGGTTTCTCGCCCCGGGTGATTCTGTCCAGGAAGGGCTCCGCCGCACGGGTGATGTTCTCGAAGCTGCGCGTGGCCGTGATTTCGCCCAGCCACGGGATTTCGGCGTCACCGGCGTTCGCCAGGTAGTAGAGGTAGGTGGCCAACATCGCACTGGCGTCGCGCAGCGAACGGGGGTCCACCCGATCCACCGTGTCGGCGCCGTTGTGGTGCACGTTGACACCCGCGCTGCCGCTCGCCGCCACGTTCGGGATCCCGATCAGCGGATCGCTGAGGAACGTGTCGGTGCCGGGTCCCCAGGCGCTCCAGTGCGGGAAGCGCCGCCGCGCGCCCGTGAAGCCGTAGTACGTTTCTGCGACGCGCATGACCAGGGCATCCTGGTAGGAGCGGGCGACGTCCGGGTTCATCCGGAAGAAATACTCCGTGCCCGACAGCTCGTAGGGGCCCGCCGCCGAGTCGACGCAGATCGCGCCGATGGTTCGTTTGATTCGCTCCGGGTTGTTGGCGACGTAGTGCATCGAGCCGTACAGCTCCGGCATCGCCAGGACCCGGATACTCCGCCGCGGCGGTTTGAGTTTGCCGGCCTGGATCGCGCGGTTCAGGGTGGCGAGCGCCTCGAGCATCGAGGCGACCCCGGTGGCGTTGTCGTTGGCGCCCGGCTCGGTCGTGTGGCCCAGCTCGAGGACCTCCTCGTCCGAACCGCTGCCTTCGATCACTCCCGTGGCGTAGGGATAGGAGCCCGAGTAGAGTCGCGCATCGACGAGCGCCTTGACCCGGACCTTCCCGTAACGGACGAGCAGGTTTCGCAGATACGTGCCCTGCCTTGGCGTGATCGAAAACGCCGGCATGGGACTGCCCGCCTTGGTGAAGCCCCAGCCGCCGTCGCCGTAGGAGTTCACCCAGTAGTGGTCGTTGGCCAGGTCCGGGTTCTCCGTGGAATCGCTGATGATCCCGACGACGCCGAGTTTCGAGAGCGCGGCCTTGATTTCGCCCAGCTTGATGGTGGCGCTGTCGCGCGCGTTCGGGTTCTTCACTTCCGTGAAGAAGACGATCTTCCCTTTGACATCGACCCGGGCGATGTCCTCCGGGGCCGACGATTTCAGCTCCACCACCTCCGCCGTGATGCCGCCGGGGGGCGTCGGGCCGCTCCACATCACCAGCGAAGTCGGCTCCTGGCTGTAATCCGCAAGGACGCGCGTTGCCGCGGGCACGGCGGGCTCGACGATTTCGAGCGTGGCCTTGTTCACATCCCAGGCCAGCGGCATGGTCCAGAACCCGTACTGCGTCACCCCGTCGGCCGGCGTCTCGACCAGTTCGGTCTTCTTGAGGCCGATCGCGTTCATGGTGCCTTGAATGTACTCGGCGGTCTTGTGGAATTTCTGGAAGTTGAACCACCGGTCGTTTTCACGGACGCGGAGTACGAAATCCAGCGCCTCGTTCGGATTGACCTCGGAACTCACGGTGCGGACCAGCTGGTCGAGTTGGGGGTCGGTGCGCAAGGTCTGTGCCGACAGAAGCATCGGGACCAGCAGCAGGACGGAGCAAACCCGTAACCACTTCATACGCTCTCCTCTAGATGGGATGTCAAAGCCGGGGTGCGGCGATTCTAGCACAGTCTCCTGGAACCGCGCGCCATGCGGATTAAATGTCGAACCGTCACACGCCACACGGCCGCCGCCCGGGCGATCCGTTTGGAAGGGCCTGTTGACAGCAACCCGTGCCGGACCTACCATCGTCAGACATTCCACCGGATGCGGAGGCAACATGGCCATTCAGGAAATTGCGAGCGCAGGTTTGAATCCCGGGCAATTCATCGATCAACAGGTGAAAGCCATTTCGAGCGCGGTCGGGAGCGGGTTTGCCGTGAACGCCCTCTCGGGAGGCGTCGATTCCTCCGCGGTGACGATGCTGGGTCACCGGGCCCTCGGCGGCCGGCTCAAGACGTACTTCATCGACAACGGCCTGATGCGGGCCGGCGAACCGCAGCAGGTGGTCTCGATGTTCCGGGACTTTGGGGTACCCGTCGAACTGCACGACGCCCGGGCGGATTTCCTCGGCGCCCTCAAGGGGATCACCGATCCGGAAGAGAAGCGCGAGGCCGTCACCCAGACTTTCTACCGGCACGTGTTTGGGCGCCTCGTGCGAGAGAGCGGGGCCAAGCACCTCCTCCAGGGGACGATTCTTACCGACGTCGACGAGACGGTCGCCGGCATAAAAAGGCAGCACAACGTATTCGAGCAGCTCGGCATCGATCCTCAGGAGGCCTTCGGGTACAGGATTCTCGAGCCGCTGATCCAGCTGCGCAAGGACGGTGTCCGAAAGGTGGCACAGGCGCTCGGGCTGCCGCCGGGCATCTACAACCGGATGCCCTTCCCGGGGCCTGCCCTCGCCGCGCGCATCGTCGGCGAGGCGACGGCGGAGCGGCTGGAACTGGTCCGCGGCGCGACGGCGATCACGGAATCCGAACTGGCCGCCTCGGGGGCGTTCCAGTGCATGGCGATTCTGCATGAAGACCGGGTCACCGGGATGAGGGATGGCCGCCGCGACTTCGGTCTGCAGATCGAGATTCGGTGCTGGGACAGCGTCGACGCCCGGCATGCAACCCCGACCCGACTTCCCTGGGAAACCCTCGAGAGACTAAGCGCGCGCCTGTTGGCTGGTGTGCCGGGCGTGGTCAGCGTCACCTACAACATCGCGCCCAAACCCCCATCCACGATGGAGGTGGTTTAACCGCGGAAGCCAAAAGTCGGGAGCCAGAAGCCCGAAGCCTGGCTTCCGGCTTCTGGCTCCCGGCTTCCGCTTTTACGCTTCCGGCTTCAGACTTCTTGCTTCTACGGCCTCCGGGATGCCAAGCTTGACCCACAGCTTGCGCCGGACCTGCTCCTCGTAGAGCCGCCATTTCGAGCGCATGTACTCGTCGTCGTAGTTACCGGCCAGGAAGCCGACCGGGATCTCGAATCCCCCGGCTTGGCGGCGCCCGCCCCCGTAGTGGCGCCCCGGTTCCGCGGCTCCCAGGGCTTCCTTCAGGAACGTGTCCGGGTTGAGGGTCGCTTTTTGTGTCCTGAGGCTGCCGACGATCACCTCCTGCTCCCCTTTCTTGACGAGAATGCCGTAGACGATCGCGGTGTGCACGTTCTCTTCGGTGAGGAGAAAGTCCGCCGCCTGTGGGATCGCGTCGCGGTCCTCGTAACGCAGGTAACCCACGCCCGCGATGCTGCAGTTGTCGCGCACGATCCGGGCCTTGAGCGCCGCACTGATCACGTCCATGGCATTGCGCGAGCGGCGGTTGGAGAGGATCGCGGACAGCACATCCTGGTCGAAGAAATCCGCCAGGTAGCCTGCGGCGCGGAAATCGGGACGGCGGGCGTTGACGAGGCCGAGCGACTCGCTTCGGATGCCGTGCATCAGCGCCGTCGCCAGCCGCACATGGTCGGCGTCGGAGCGGTCAAGCTTCAACAGGCCGTTTTCGATGTATTCGGTGTAGATTGTGGCCGTGGCCCCGGATGCGGGCCGGATGTCGCTGAACTCCGCCTCGAGAATGCCCTGCGGTTCGTGGTGATCCACGATGGCCAGGACCGGGACCCCGGCCTCCGCCAGCCGGGCGGTCAGGCCGCCGGTCGTCGTTCCCTGGTTATCGATGAACACGCTGCCGTTGTAATAGTTCAGGTGGGTGTGGTCCTGCACCTTCATGAGCTCAATGCCCAGCAGTTCCACCAGCGCGATGTTTTCCTGGTGGCTGACCACGCCGTCGTACGCAATGTCGCAGTCGATGGAGTGACGCGCCGACATCATCTGATGGGCCAATGCCGAGGAGATGCCGTCCGGATCGGGGAAGCTCTGCAGGACGACGATGTGCCGCTGGCCGCGGTGCGCATTGAGAAAAGACTCAAGCTGCGCGGCTTTCCCGTCGCCGGCATCGCGCTCCGGCGTTGCTGTCCCGCGTGTCTTGTTTTCATCGGGCGCTTCGGTCTGTTTCATGGTGACACCCCCGCTCCCCTGAGTATGGTGGGCGGGGGTCGGCCCCGCCCCCGCCCCAATAAGCTACAACCGGGGGCGATCAGGAAATCCACCGGTTGAGCAGGATCCAAGGGGCCGCGGCGAGCCGACGCGGCCCACACGGCCCGCCCCTGCCCCAGTAAGCTGCAACCCTGGCACAGGTGTCAAACCGCCGGATGCACCGGGTCCCGGGGCCGCGTCGAGCCTCCTCTGTCCACGTTGCGCCTGAGAGAACCGAATGTCAGGGTCTGTTCTCGCGTTGTGTCCGGTTGGGCTGCCTGGCGCATCAGGAATAGAGGGGTACGGAAAAGAATGAGCAGGTCCTTCCATAACGTCCAGTTCTCGATGTATTGAAGATCGGACTTGATGCGTTGTTCGATCGAGGTGTCGCCTCTCCAGCCTCGTATCTGCGCCAAACCCGTTATCCCGGCGCGGACTTCGACGCGCCGCTTGAAATCGGGGAAGGCGGCCTCGAAAACCGCGCGGAATTCCGGGCGCTCCGGCCTCGGACCCACAAGGCTCATGTCCCCGCGAAGCACATTCCACAGCTGCGGAAGCTCGTCGATACCGTAACGACGCAACACCGAGCCGAAGGGCGTGCACCGGGGATCATCTCTCACGGCCCAGGTGGCCCCGCGGCGCAGTTCGGCATCGCGATACATGGTGCGCAGCTTGATCATCACGAATTCTCGTCCCCCCTGCCCAACCCTGGGCTGGCAAAAGAGGCCCGGCCCCGGCGAACCGCGCCGTATCACGAGCGCGGTCAGGATCAGCGGCAGCCCCAGGAGCGACAGGCCCAGGAGCGACAGCGCGACGTCGATGCCGCGTTTGGCGGCTCCACGCAGCCCCCTGATCGAGGAATGGCGGCCGGCTGCGGGAATGCCCGACTCGGTTTTGCCGGTCCCGGCAGGGCGACGTCTTCTCACATGGTCGTCAAACCTGTCCTGAATTTCCCGGACCAGGGCACGCCGGAACCCTTCCCTGGAAAAACGTGCTGCGTTTTCCCGCAGCTTCTCCGGGCTGAACCTGGTGTTCTCGAGCCGGCGGACACCCTCGATCAATGCTTCGGTCGTCTGCCGCCCGAAAAGTATTCCTGTCTCCCCGTCGGTTATCGACTCCAGCGAGCCGCCGCGACCGTAGGCCAGGGGCGGCCGGCCGCAAGCCTGTGCTTCCAGGGCCACGAGGCCGAAGTCCTCACGGGCCGTGACGATCACAGCCCGGCACCGGCGATAGAGGCCCCGGAGGTCTTCGTTCGTGACGAATCCCTCGAACCGGATATTCCCTGCGGCCCTCCGTTTCAGCTTGTCGAGGTCCGGCCCGCTCCCCGCGACCCGCAGGGGATAACCTAGAGCATTGAATGCGTCGACCGCGATGTCGACGCGCTTGTAGGGAACGAGGGCCGATACCACGAGATAAAATCCGGCGCCGTTCTCACGGCTGGATGGCGTGAAGTACTCCGTGTCCACCGGCGGGTAGATGAGGGCGGCGTTGCGGCCGTAATACCTGGAGATCCTATCCTGGACGTGCCGGGAATCGGCGATGAAGTGATCGACCGCGCGTGCGGTGGCACGGTCCCACCATCTCAGGGGGCGTGTCACGGCCTGCAGCGCGGTTCTCTTGATGTGAAGCGGGTCGGCGTATTGGAAGTAATCGCTCTGCATGTCCCACAGGTAACGCATGGGAGTCAGGCAATAACAGATATGCAGGGCCCCGAGCGGTTTCCTGATTCCTTTCGCCGCGGCATGGCTCACGCTCACGATCAGATCGAACTCGCGCAGGTTGAAGGTCGAGATCGCCAGCGGCAGGAAGGGAAGCAGGTTGCGGTAATGACGGCGCGCGCCCGGGATCCGATTCAGAAACGACGCGCGTATGGCCATCGACTCGATGCGCCGGCTGACCGATCCCGGCTGGTGGAAGAGAGTGTAGACAGGGGCCTCAGGAAAGATCTCGCACAGCTCCTCGAGAACACGCTCCCCACCGCGCATTCCCGTGAGCCAGTCATGCACCAGGGCGAGTTTCATCAAGCGGCCTCTCCGGAATCAGTGCCCGTTGCGACAGGTCGCACGGGACTTCACTTGTTTCACGACACGCGTGAACCCGAGTCACGCAAGTGGGGGGAACGGATGGAATTCACGCCAAGCTTACTGGCGGGCCGGGACGGCGGCTCCGGCCGCGATTTTCCCGAGCCTGCGCCCGTAGATCCGCACCACGGGATGAGTGTACTTCCAGTCATGAGGAGCGCCTCCTTCGTCGAGCACCCAGCGCCCGACGCGCGGATCAGAGCGAAACTCGGCGAGCAGGACGTAGTCCTGCCGCAACCCCTCGACGAACTCCCCGCTGAACGGTTGAATGGGGAGATTGTCCAGAATCAGATACTCTTGACCCATGTGCGGGGCTCCCTCCCCTGCAAAGAGGCCTTCCAGCGGCTCCACCCGGTAACGGCGCGCATCAAGCGGCGGCACTTCCGGCCAGATCTGGCCAACTCGGTTCCCGGGGGCGGCGTGCGCCTGTACCCAGTCGAAGGCGACATTGGCTGGATGCTCGGTTGTCAGGACGCACACCTGGGCGTAACTGACCAGCCCGGGCAATAAGGCCAGGCCGGCAACCACCAGGGGCCGGGATGAGTTGCGCACCGGGATTTCGGCAACAAACAGGGCTGCCGCAATGGCGGCCAGCGGAATGATCGGCAATGTGTACCGGATCATCGGCCATCTCGCCGCAACCAGGGATGCCGTCATCAGGGCGACGGAACCGGCCAGAGCCGCTCTCTTCCCGGAGGGGCGCACCAGGCAAAAGACCAGTCCGATTAGCGCCGGGATGGCCAGGGTCCACTGAAGGCCGAAATGCAGCAGCGAGTCGGCCTGCTGCAGCAGTATGTGCCCCCATGGGAGCAACAGTGGCCGCATCGCGTCGGTCGTCAACACATTCGCCCGGTAGAGGGTGCTTGCCAGTTCCCGAGGGTGAACCAGCGCATAAGGCTCGCCGGCGATAAAACCCGCGGCGAGGGCTCCGTAGCCGAGCAGCTTGTGTCTGAACGGGATTTCCTTTTGGCCGAGATCGCGGCAAAGCCACAGGGGAATCAGGAATGCGGCGTTGTACTTGGCCGAGATGGCCAACCCGAGCGAGAACAGGCCTGCGACCCGAGACCGGACACCTCCGCCGTCGATGCCGAGCACGAAGAAATAGAACGATGCGAGCAGCAGCAGCACCATCGTGACATCGGAGGTCAGGAAGTGCGAATTGAGGACGTGCAGGGGTGCCACGGCTGCGAACGCGGCTGCCGCAAGGCCGGTGTCGGCGTCCTTCAGCCGGTGTCCGATCCCGAAAACCACAACGAGGGTCAGGATTCCCGCCAGGGCCGATACCGCCCGGCCGGCGATGTACACCCGCGGCATCCCTTCGGGGTGAGGGCCGACGAACGACTCTCGCCAGGGGCGTGGGAGGTAGCCGGCCAGGTGAGCCACGTGAAGTGCGCCCGCAACGAGGTAGAACTGCAGAGTCCCCCAGTGATAGTCCCGCACATCGAAGTCCCACCGGCGCGGCGCGGTCCTGGACAGGCCCTGGAGATAGTTGTCCTCGTCCATGTGGAACGAATTGCGATAGTTCGTGGAGCCCGGCGGCAGCGGTCTTGGTATGCCCCACCCGAGGCCAAGAAGGCGGAACGCGATGCCCGCAGCGATGAGCGCCAGCAGCACGCCTCGACCTGCCAGCGTTGGCAGGGGGTTCCGCATCGTCGCGCTCCCGCGTCCCACCGGATCCATCAGCTTGTCCTCCGGATTTGGGACTGCTCGCCCGCATCCCCCAGGTGGAGCGAGCACACGCACCGGGCACAAACCGGGTTCGTGGCGATGTCCAGCGCCCGGCGGAATTCGAGGGCTCGGGGACCATTCAGGATTCCGCGCAGCGAGCCCTCCTTGAGGTTCCCAACCGCCTCGTGAAAAAAGCAGGGTCGGACGCTGCCGTCCGACTCGACGACGGCCGACACCCAGGGGGCGTTGCATCGGGGGGGGCGTGGTTCCGCCAGCCCCAGATGCGCGCGGAAATGAAGCACGATGCGCCTCAACTTTTCGGGGGATTCCAGGACGAACCCGCGCAGCTTCGGCAAGTCCTTGATCAATTCCTCGATCTCGGTTTCCAGGACGGCCGTTTCCCGCTCCGTCAGGGCGATCTGCGCCTGCCGTGCGGGAGGCCATCCTGCGGGACGGTTGAATGCCTTCGAGGTCAGGTCCGCAGCGAGGAACGAGATCGACTGCAGTCCCAATGCCTGTGCCGTTTCGACGGTCTCGCGCAGAACCGAAAAATTCGCGTGCTGCACCGTTGTGCGGGCGGCGACGGGGAGGTCGGGCTTCAGACTCCGGACTGCCCGCACCCCGTCGGCCAGCTGGCCGAACGCGCCCGGGACCCGGCGAATCCTGTCGTGAATCCCGGCGGGACCGTCGAGCGAGACAATCACATCGTCGACACTGCGCGCGATATCGCGCGCCTTGAGGGCCAGCAGTATACCGGTGCTGAGTATCGTGGTACGGATGCCCCTCGCCCGCAGGAAATCGCTGAACAGAAAGAGATCCCGATGCATCAGCGGCTCGCCGCCCGAGAAAACGACCCACCGGACCCGGAGGTTTTCGATATCGCTCGCGTGCCGCTCCAGCTCGGATATCCCGATTTCCACGACGGCGTCGAGTTTCCAGATGTCGCACATCACACAGCGGCAGTTGCACCGGTTGTGCGGGTACAGGACCAGGATCGGCAGGTTTTCGATGACGTGCATGTCCTTCATGCCGTCCTCGACATCATCTTGTGTGCCAAATACACGGTTCCGAGCACCGGCTCCACCTGTCTGTAAATCCCGGGCAGGTCTATGGCTACCGATACCCGCCGCCTGATCCGCGTGCCGACAACGACGGGACGCAAGCGTCTGCGCGCGGCTTCGGGAAGACGCAGGCGACGAGCAGCCACCATGAGTTGCCCGCCGACGAACACCATCTCCATCCCCCCGGTGGCCAGTTCCAGGAGAGTGGCGGCGGGAGTGTGTCCCGAGTCTCTGACGACGAGCAGATCCGCCGCGCCGCCCGCAATCACATCCCCTGTGCCGCGGGGAAGTCTCATGACCCGCGCTGCCTCCCGCGTCACCATCTCATACAGGCGCGCCGCGGAGACGCGCCCCAACTTGCGCGCAAAGCGCATTTCTTCCAGCAGGTCGCCTCTTCCGCTCAGTGCGGAATCGGTCCCGAGCGCGATCCGGATCCCGGAATCAAGCGCCGCAGGCGAGAGCGTTTGCCCCAGGATGAACATGTTGGAACTGGGGCACCAGACGAGGGAGGCGCCCCTCTCCTTTACCAGTGCCAACCCGCGCGCGCCGAGCGCGACGGCGTGCACGAGGACCGTTCGGCCGTCGAGGGCTCCCACCCCGTCGAGCCGCGCGATCTCCCGCTTCCCGGCACGATCCACGGCCTCGCCGAGATGAACAACGAACGGCCAGTCGGCAGGCGTGCGCTCGAAGCGGCGGCGGAGATCGGGGCTGAATTCCAGCGAGTGAGCCCACCCGTACCGCCGCGCGACCCGCACTCCGAACTGCCGCGTGAACACATGGGGATCGTAGGGGTTGTGGTGGCAGACCGTGGTGACCCCGCTGAGCAGATTCTTCACCGCGCCCCACCGGAGGCGCGTCTGGAGCGGTATGCTCAACTGTTCTCTGATCGGCGACCGCTCCGGATGATAGATGTCCCGGGCCCAGGCGCCCGCATTCGGATATGGCCCGTCCCCAAGACGCGGGAATAAGTTGAACTCCAGGTGGTCGTGAGCGTTGATCAGCCCCGGCAAAACGAGACAGCCGCGCAGGTCCAGGCGATGGGAGTCGGCTGGCATTGCGCGAAGCCGCCCGATTGCCGCTATTTTGCCCGCCCGTATCTCGATATCGAGCTGCTCCGCCCTGCACGGACCCGAGGCCACCCGCCCGCCGACGAGAAGCCACGAATCCGCCCTGCGGGACATCGCAGGCTTCGCTCTTTCGGGCATACTCACGGGCGCTCCCATTCCACCCCGAGAACCGCCGGCACCGCCGACAATTCGTCCGTCATTCGCTCCTTGCCGGCCCGGCGCAGGATTTCCCGTTCGGGATCGCCAAGGCGCAGCTCGACGATCTCGCGCAGCTCGAGACGCGCGCGGCGGCCGGCCGCCAGCAGCTGCGCGCACGAATAGCGGCGGCACTCTATTTCGAACACGTCGGCCCCGCGCCGGAACGATCGTTTCCACCCCAGGGACTGAGCCACAGGATGCAGATCCGTGACGAGCACCTTGCCTCCGCGACGGGCGACGCGACCCAGTTCCTGCATCAATGGCGACAACCCGGGCATGTAGCCGAGCGAGAAGGAACACACGACCATATCCGCGCATTGCGTGAAGGGCAGTTTGCCTGCATCGCCCTGAACAACCGCAAACGCAGCCTGCGGCTTGGCACGCGCGACAGCGAGCATTTCGAAGCTCAGATCGACGCCGATGGCTCTGGCCCCCCTCTCGGCCGCCGCCACCATCCACCGCCCGGTGCCGCACGCGACATCCAGGAGGGTTTTGCCTGCCATGTGGTCCAGCTTGTGCGCCAGGCATCGAAGTTCCAGGGCAATCAAGGGATTCGGGTCGGTGTCATAGGTCTGCGACCAGATCCGGTAGGCCTCGCCCGCCGGAATCGAGATCGGGTTTTTTTGCTCGCGGGTTGCGAGCGGCCTCGTCGTATTCACAGGCTCTCAACCTTCGGCTTTCTCAGTTCAACCGCCTTGTGGGCCCATTGCAGCTCCAGTGGGGCCGCATAGACACCGGCCTGATAACGCCAACTGCTCAGCGATTGCAGCAGCGCACGGCCCCAGCCGGTCAGGCGTGTGTCCTGGACCGTGGGCCAGCGGGAGTTCACGACCAGTTCGAAGTTGTCGATCCGCCGCCGGATGCGTGCGGGGAGCCACGGGAGCCGGGGATCGGTTCGAACCGTGAAGTTGTACCAGCGCTCCGTCGCCCATTCCTCAGGGGTGGTTGGAAAGCGGATCTGCCCTTCGACCGCGCCGTACATCCCGTCGCGCTGGGGGGTCGGGATATAGTGCTGCACGACAATTTCCGCTTCCGGGTTGATCCGCTTGAGCCGGCGGATGAAGGCGATGCACTCGCGCACATCGCGCTGGGGATCGTGTGGATTTCCCAACACGAAGGAGAACTCGGGCACGATCTGGAACCGCCGGATCCTCTCCGCCAACGCCAGTGTCTGTTCCGTCCTCAGCTTCTTGTTCATCTGTTCCAGAACCCAGTTCGAGCCGGATTCGGCGCCAAAGAAGATCATGGTGGCGCCCGCCTCTCTCAGAGCCTGAAACGTGGCATCGCTGTAGGAAAGCATCGTGTCAATGCGTCCCTCGCACCACCAGCGCAACCCGAGAGGAGCCAGGCCCGCGGCCAGAGCCCGCGTGTGTTTTTCGCCGAGAAAGAAATTGTTGTCATAGAACTGGATCGCATTGACCCCGTATCGTTCCTTGAGCCGCTTGAGGATTGCTGCGGTGCGCTCCGGGTCTTCCACTTTCTCCCGGTCGAAGACCGGCACGACGCCGCAGAAGTTGCACCGGAACGGGCATCCGATGCTGGCGTGATGGACCGCGGTGCGCGAGCCGAGGAAGGTCGGGAGAATGTATTTCGAGGGATCGAGCCTGTGATACGGAAACCACGGGTAGTCGTTCGGGGATCCCAGCGGCCGGTCGGGGTTGTGGATGTGCCGGCCGGAGCCGTCCTTGTAAGACAAGCCGCGGATTGCGGAAAAATTGCCGCCACTCCTCAAGGCAGCGATCAGTTCCATAAACGTATCCTCGCCCTGGGCGCGCACGACGAAATCGACATAATCCGCGTTCAAAGCGGCATCGGGGTAAAGCGAGGGAAAGTACCCTCCCCAGACGATCGGGACCGATGGAAACCGCTTCCGAAACGAGCCACACAGCGGGATCGCTGCGACCATCTGCGGCCCCGGCATCACCGACACCGCGAGCAGGTCTGCCTGCGTTTCGTCCTGCAGTTTTGCCAGCGTGCTGGCGGGATCCGGATCCACGTTGCCGTCGATGATCTCATATTCCTCCTTGCCGTCGATAACGGCGGCGAGGGCCAGCACGGAAAGCGGGAAACGCCGGCTGCGCGGGCTCGTGGCCCGAGGATGCAGGAAGAGAATCATTCCGTCCAACTCCCGACCAGTATGTTGAAGCGCGAAGGAGGGCGTCTTCCTGCCAGCCAGGCCTTCAACGGGCGCAGATGCCATGCCCAGCCGTACCACGGGCGATACACGGCCCAGCTCAAGTGCAAGCGGGCGGCGAGTTCGTTCAGCAAATCATCATAGAGAAACTCCACGCTGGGAATGCTGTCGGAACGGAAGCCGTACGTCGCCTGAAAGTGAAGGTGACGTTCGCGCCGCATCCTCTCCCCGTGCGCGCGCCGGCGGTAAATGGGCGAGTCGAGAATCACCACGCTTCCGCCCGATTTGAGGCACCGCGTCGTCTCGCCCAGCGTGCGCGCGCAATCGGTCGAATAGTGAAAAGAGGAATTGAATATGACGAGATCGAACTGGCCGTCATCAAAAGGGAGGTTGTCAAACCCGGCTGCGACCAACGGGAACGACAGGCCCGCCGCCGATCGGTAGTGACGCGCCGCCCCGAGCCCGTCCCGGTCGTCGGTAATCAGATCTACCGCGACCGGGCGATGCCCGCGGGCAGCGAGCCGGTAGGAGAGCCATCCCGTTCCGGCGCCCAAATCCAGGATATCCAGCTCTCGTCTCGATTCCAGGCGCGGCAGCAGCCGGCGCTCGAAGTAGCGGTACGTTTTGCCACGCATCCTCCACTGCCCGACGTTCTTCCCGGTCAGATCGTGATAGGGCAGGGCCAGATAGCAGGCCGCATCATCGGATCCGCGCCCCTCGGCGCTGCGGATCGCGGAGTACTCCCGGATGAAGCGTGCGTAAGTCTCCTGCGCGTCAACGGGAATCGTCCGCAGAATTCCGTCCATGAATCCGAAACGGAAACCGCACGCCGGACACTTCCATCCTGCCGGGCCCACGTCGTGCAGCATCGGCGCAGAGGCGCCGCACGACGGGCAGCGAAGTCGGATGCAGGCGGCCGCGGTGGCCCGCTCCAGCAGTGCGACCGTCATGTCATACCTGCCCCGAAAGCCGGCGGGCGGCTACTCCCATCCGGGTTTCTGGAAAAAAGGAGCATGCAGTGGTCTGCCGAGCCCCGAAACACGGGCCACGCGCAGATGCGCTCCTCGATCAGGGCGAGCCTGGCCACGCCGTCGCGTCTGGCCCGGGCCCATCGTTCCATGCACGAGGGGGGGACAAGCACCCCGATGCCGCGCCATGAAACGAGTTGGAATTCCCCCCGAAAGGCCGCGACCACCTCTCGCACGGAATGATAAAAGACACGAACCGGGAACCCGGGCTTCAGATCCGATCGGATCCCGTGCCTGCCGGCGCGCAACCGCCGGAGCGCCTTGGCCGGCCTGAGATGGAAGAGATACCAGGCCGTTTCCCACAGGCAGAAGCGCCCCATGAAGCAGAGGAGGACCTTCCCCCCGGGTCGCACCAGCCGGGCCAGGCTGGCTGCGGCACCGCGCATGTCCTCGACGCAATTGAGGGCGCCGAAGTTGGAGAACGCACCATCAAACAGGCCGGGGGTTCGCGTTGTCCCCAGATGCTCGACCGCGATGAGCTCATAAGTCACCTGTGATGAAAGCCCGCTTGATTCCAGCCTCTCCTGCGCCAGCCTCAGCATCTCTGGCGAAATGTCGGTCGCGTGCACCCGGACTCCCGCGGCCGCCAGCCGTGCGGCATCCGCCCCGGTGCCGCACCCGAGTTCGAGAACCCGGTCGCCCGCGCGAAAGACCGACAGCATTTCCCCCCAGGCGGACCGTCTCTGAAACTGTCCGATCAGTCCGGATGTCCATGCGGCGTCGTATTCAGGGGCCAACGCGTCGAATGCGCGTGCGACGCACGAATCCGTTCGGGCTGGCTCGGATGCGATCATGATCTGGTCCACATCGATGCGGCGTGAAGCGCGTGCCTTGCTTCGTCGATGAGGCTGCGCAACGCGCTGGCCTCAGCCTCGGGCTGGCCACCGTCGGATGGGAGTTTCCGCAGGGCCACTTCATGTCTCAGCAACTGGTCCGCACAGGCATAGAAGGCTCTCGACCTCCGCCCGCGAATCGTCAAGTCCCGGTCCGTGATCCGGGCCCACTCTCCAGGGCTGGCCAGGCGCGAAGACACTTCGTCGAAATAGGGTGTCCCCTTGATAGGGTAGGAGACGGTCGTCAGGAACACATCCGGGAGAGTGGTTTTGACATGCTCGATCGTTGCTTCGATATCGGACAACTCTTCACCCTCGTACCCCCACATCAGGAACATCCCCGTCTGGATTCCCCTTTCCCGGCACAGACGGAGCGCGCCGCGGACCTGCTCCAGTTTCACGCCCCGGTCCATGGCATCCAGGACGCGCTGCGATCCGCTTTCGGACCCGATCCAGACACGGAAACAACCCAAGTCGGCCAGCGCGTCCGCAACCGGCGCATTCAGACGATCGCCCCGGGTTATGCACTCAAAGGGGATCCGCAACCCGCGGGATTTCATCTCGCGCGCATAGTTGAGAATCCATCCGTGGTGGATCGTGAACACATCATCGGCGATCCAGAGCATGTCCGGGTGGTAGCGGCCGATCAGCCACTCGACCTCGTTCACCACGTCTGTGACGGAGCGCCGCCGATGCGTGTGCCCGTAGGTCGCGTGGCTGCACCAGCGGCAGCGATAGGGACAGCCACGCGCCGTTATGAGTGACAGCGAACCCTGCCCGTGGCGCTCGCGCCACGTCTCGATATAGGTCTCGATGCGAATGTGCTCCCGGTCGGGCCACGGCTGACGGTCGAGATCCGCAATGAGAGGGCGCGCCGGCGTGCGCGCGATCGAGCCGGCACGACGAAACATCAGGCCCGGGATCCTGTCCAGGGCCTCGGTGTCCTGCGCACGGAGCGCCGTCAAAAGTTCCTCCAGGGTGGCTTCTCCTTCGCCCTGGACGATAAAGTCGGCGCCGGCGCTCAGGTACTCTTCGGCGTAGGCCGGCGGTTCGGGCCCGCCGAGCACCACGGTCCATCCCGCCTCCCGCGCGGCCACCAGTATGCTCAGCACATTCTGCCGGGTCATGAGATTCCCGTAGATGCCGATCACCGAAGGAGGGCCATCTCGCAGGATCCCGAAGAGCTCTCCGCGCGAACCGAACGTCGTGTCGTAGATTTCGACGTCGAAACCTTTGCTTTTCAGGTGTGAAGACAAATAGAGCAGCCCGAGAGGAGCATAGGGTTTTACGATCAGCAGCTCCTTCGCATCTTCGTGTAGGAAGTAGCCGTGGGTCAGGAGGAGGTCCATAACGTCAGCGCATCCGGGTTTGAACACGTGGCTTCAAGTTTCTCCACCCGCGACCAGAGCTCCCGCAGGCGTTGCCCGGCCGCGCCGGCGGTCGCTTCCTTGTTCGACTCCACCTCGAGATGGAGGGCCTCATGCAAAGCCGCGTAAAACTCGCTCGTGTACGTTCCGTGAAACATCATGGAGAGATCGCCGCTTTCGGACCAGTTCCGTTTGGGGCCGAGTTGCGAGACAACCCGCTGATAGAACTTGGTGCCCGGGAGCGGATAGGAGACCGAGATGCCGATCTCGTCCGGCGCCGTCTCCCGCACCATCCGGATAGTGCTCCGAATCTGTTCCCAGGTTTCGCCCGGGTAGCCGAACTGCAGGAACAAACAAGCCCGGATGTCATGCCTCCGCAGGTTCTCGCAAGCCATATATATCTCCTCGACGCGGATCCCTTTCTCCATGGCATCGAGGATCGTTTGGGAACCGGATTCGGCGCCCAACCAGACTTCTGCACAACCCGCCCGTCTCAGCGCCGCAACCGTGCCCCTGGTCATCAAGTCGCAGCGTGACTGCATCTTGAAGGGGATTTGGGCGCCCAGCGCCTCGACCTGCTCGGCAAACTGATCGGTCCACTGCCAAGAGAGCGCAAAAATGTCGTCGGCAAACCAGATCTGGTCGGGGGCGAAAGTCCGCTTCAGGTAGTGCATTTCCTCCGCGACTCGACGCGGGGGCACGAACCGGTAGGTCTGGCCGTAGATCGGCTTTGCGCACCAATTGCAGTGGTAAGGGCAACCCCGGCTCGACACCATGTTGAGCGAGAAAAACCCGCGGGCGTTCATCCAGGCGGAACGATACGGGGCCATGTCGACCATGTCCCAGGCCGCGCTCGGAAAGCGGTCGAGGTCCTGGACGGGTTTTCGAGGCGCGCCGTATCTGTATTCCCCCGTCGCGGGATCCCTATACGCCAGGCCGCGGATTGCGCCGAGGGCGACACTTGTCCGGCCCAACAGGCAGCCCGCCGCCTCCAGCAGTGTGGGTTCCAGTTCACCTACGATCACGATGTCCACGCCCTGGGACAGGTATTCCGCGGGCCGGTCTGACGCATCCGAACTGTTGACCAGGACGGGAACGGTACCCTCGTCTTTCGCTAACCGCGCGAACGCAAAAGCCAGCTGGCGATTCCGTTTGAGGCACATTTTCGTGAGGAAGTTGAAATTATCCTCACAGATGGCGACCAGCCGGGGACGGTGCTGCTGCATCGCGGCGCGAAATCCTTCTTCCGGGGGATTCAGGGTGGCATCGAACAGAGCGACGCTGAAACCTTCCTGCCTGAGAAACGCCGCGGCCAGGATCGTTTGCAGGGGCGGGTAAGGCTGCATTTTGCTGACCTGCTTACGGTCGTTGTACAGATGATTGCAATGTGTAAGCAGTATGTCGACCACGCTAACAGGCCTCTCCCATACTGTGTCCCAGTCCCTGCCCGGTGAGGAGCGACCGCCGCACGGTCGGCCGGTTCCGCGCCCCGAATAGCCACAGCTCCAGCGGCCACTGAAAGCAGTGGTGCTTGATGCGCCAGCGGAGGGGCTTCTGAAGACCGCGCAGGATCAGGCGCGCCAGCCGGGGCACGGACGCGCGCCGGGCGGCCTTGGTGACCTCATTGTTGAGCAGGAAAAAGGACATGCTCCTCTGTACGTCCCGATACTCTTCCCCCTTCAGCCACGGCAGGACGTTGGCGCCCAGCGCAAACGTGGTCCACTCCTCCAGGGACTGCGGCTCCTTCAGGCCGAGTTTCGTGAGTTCCGGCCAGATCGGGATGCCAGGGTAAGGGGTGAAGATATTGGGCGAGAAGGTCACGTTGTCGTACTTCGAGGCGATCTCGCCCATCGTCAGCAGCGTCTGCCGGCGGTGCCCTTCCGTTTCCCCCGGGAAGCCGAGGATGAGGTTGAACGTGGGCCTGATGCCGGCCAGCCGGCACTTGCGCGCGGTCTCGAACATCTCTTCGACGTGTTCATGATGCTTGTTCATTTTGAAGAGCACTTCTTCGGAACCGGACTCGACCCCGAATCCGATGTGCCTGACGCCACTTGCGCCCAGCAGGCCGACCTCCTCGTCGGAGAGCCTGCAGAGCAAGTCGGTCGAAGCCTGAAAAGTCCATCGGAAGCCCAGGCGCGATGCGAGAAAGCCGCGGGC
Source organism: uncultured Acidobacteriota bacterium (assembly GCA_963773605.1). Taxonomy (GTDB): domain Bacteria; phylum Acidobacteriota; class UBA6911; order UBA6911; family UBA6911; genus CAVZBT01. The sequence continues at coordinate 304,017 of CAVZBT010000002.1, read as the reverse complement.
GATTTCCAGGGCGCGCCGCGCATCCACCAGGAAGTTGGAATCGAGCAGCGCGACTTCGCTCAAGCGGTGCCGCGCGGCCAGGGTTGTTACTTCTTCCACGACGCGTGCGGCGCTCAGGGCGTTGAAGCGGCGGTTGTAAAAGACCGTATCCGTGCAGTAATTGCACGCGTACGGGCAGCCGACGCTGCTGGCGTAGGGCAGTTTGCGTCCGCCGTCCGCCCCTTCATACGCATCGAAGTCCACCAGATCGTAAGCCGGCGTCGGCAACGAGCTGAGACGGGCCGCGGGTCGATCAGGGTTGTGATGAATCTCCCCGTGGTGTTTGTACGAGCAGCCTGCCAGCCCGTTGAAATCCCTTCCCTGGTCGATTCGTTGCACCAATTCCAGAAACGTAATCTCGCCTTGATTCCGGACAACGGCGTCGACGAATGGTTCGCGCAGGGTTTGCCCGGGTAACAGGCTGGGATGCCATCCGCCGAAGACGAGGGGCAGATGTGGTCGGATCTCCTTCAGGCGGCGTGCCGTTTCGACGGCAGCCCGAATCATGGGGCCGGTCAGGAGTGATATGCCGCAACAAAGGGAATCCCTGGTCGCCCGTTCCACCGCATCGAGGTGGTTGCGGACGACTGCAGCGTCAATGATGTCGACCGCATACCCCGCCTGAATTACAGGGGCGGCGATGGCCAACAAGCCTGCCGGGGGCCCCAACGGTTGTCCCGAGTACGGCGGCAGGAAGAGCACGACCTTTTTCATCGACTTCTCTTGAGGGGCGACATCATCATCACCCGACACCCCGGCGTTTAACAGGAAACCGGTTCCGCGGAAAGGCGCTGGGCATCGACCTTGGGCTTTGGGGCGCTGGCCACCCGCCGCATCGCGGTGTTCAGCCAGATCTCAAATGGTACGGCGTAAACGTCATGGTCGAGCCGCCAGCGCGCCGGCACGCTGATCGCCCGACGGACCCACCGCGTCGCCGCACTTGTCCGGTCGGCGGCAATCGGGATCCGGTCAAATGCGACCCGGAGGTAGTCCCTCATGACCTGTACGCGGCGATGTTTTCGACCCTTCAGCCAGGGAAGAACCGTGTATCGGGGGAAGTAATCCGCCCACCCTTCGAAGGCCGCCGGCAGCTCGATCCCCAGTTCCGCCGCCTTGCGCACAATCGGTGATCCCGGGTAGGGTGTGAAAATATTGGTCCAGAACTCGGCGCCGGGGATGTGACGGCAGACGTCCATGATGAATCGGATCGTTTCGCGGCGTTCTTTTTCGCCTTCGCCGGGGAATCCGAATATCACGTTGAATGAAGGCCTTATGCCTGCCCGGACGCATTTTTCAGCCACGGCGTAGATGGTCTCGGGCTTCTGAAAATCCTTGTTCATCAACTTGAGCACCTTGGGCGACGCCGATTCAGCGCCATGGCAGATCTGCGAGAGTCCCGCGCGCCGAAGGAGTTTCAGCTGATCCACATCCAGACGGTTCACCAGGTTCGTCGATGCCTGGATGCTCCAGTCGAACGGAACGTCCCGCCGGACCAGCCCCTCGGCGATGGACACGGCGCGCTCGCGGTCCACCAGGAAATTGTCGTCTACAACCCAGAGCAATTGCAGGCGGTATCGCAAAACCAGGTCCGTCATTTCCTCGACCACCTGGTTTGCCTCGAGCCCGTTCCACATGCGCCCGTATACCCCTTCATTGGTACAATACGAGCAGCTGTAGGGGCACGCGAGACTCGAGATGTACATCGCCCAGCGACGTCCGCACACTCTCTCGTATGCGTCGAAGTCGGCGAGGTGGTAGGCCTTGGGCGGCATCGAACTGAGCGGCTTCACCGCCCTCGGGGTGTTGAAGACGAGTTCGCCCCCCTGTTTGTAGCCCACCCCCGGGATCCCTGCCAGGGACTCTCCCGATTCGAGCCGTTGCACCACATCGAGCAACGCTTCCTCGCCCTGCCCAACCACTACGACATCGACGTACTCGGCGGCCAGGGTCTGGTCAGGCAGAAGCGACGGATGCCATCCGCCGAGAATCACAGGGAGGTTCGGATACAGCCGCTTCGCCTCGCGGGCTATCTGCACGGTTTCCCGGATCATCGGACCCGTGACGAGGGATACCGCCAGGCACAAAGCACCCTCGAGTTCTTCCAGCACGCGCTTTTGGAACTGCGGAGTGATTGTGGAATCGACAATGCGGACGGCGTAACCGGCACGGAGGAGTGGCGTCGAAACCGCCAGGATACCCAACGGCGCGGTGGCTTCCAGGCTGGAGAATGCCGGAAAGAAGAAAACGACTTTCCTTTGTCGCATTCAATCCTTACGAAATCGGAATTTGCCCGAAAAATGGGGGGGCCCCGAGCTTCTCCGGCGCAGGCCGGTACTGAGTGAAATGTTAGCACCGCTGCGAGCCGGCGCAAGGGCAGATTCGTTCGGCCCCCCATCGCCTCACCCGCGATTCAGACGCCGCTTTGGGGTCGGCGCCTGGGCGCCGACCTTGCGCAGCTGCGTGGCGGTCCAGCGAAACCCAGACAGCGGTGCCGAGGCACCGCACTCCACAATTTGGAGTGCGGCGGCTGGACGCCGCTTTGGGGTCGGCGCCTAGGCGCCGACCTTGCGCAGCTGCGTGGCGGTCCAGCGAAACCCAGACAGCGGTGCCGAGGCACCGCACTCCACAATTTGGAGTGCGGCGGCTGGACGCCGCTTTGGGGTCGGCGCCTAGGCGCCGACCTTGCGCAGCTGCGTGGCGGTCCAGCGAAACCCAGACAGCGGTGCCGAGGCACCGCACTCCACGGCTATTGCGGGCAACGAAGCAAGGCGGTACACTGCATGCTACCCTCCCACATCCATCACAGCGGAAGCACAGTTGAAACTCACGGAACGGCTTGCCAGCCAGCTTCGCTCCCCAACCGTGCATTACGCGCTGATCGTGGTGCTTCTGCTCGCCGTCCACGGCGCGCTGATGCGGCGCTACCCGATAATCTACGGCGGGGATACGATCCTGCGGCTGGTGAGCTTCCCCAGAATCCTGAGCGGGCATCAACTGCCCCTGCTGCAATTGCTGATTTTCTGCACCATGTCTTGGGTTCACCGACCCGAAGCGATATTCGCCCTCATGGCCCTCATCTCCGCACTCTCCTGCAGCGGGCTTTACGCCCTGACCTGGGAGATCACCCGGGACCGTCGCGCTGCCCTTTTCGCCGCGTTGCTCTATGCGACGCACCCCTTCATCCTGTATTACTCGCGCGTCCCCTACCAGGAACCGCTTCTCATTGCGGGGATCGCGTGGGGATTCTATTTTCTGTTTCGTTCGAGAACGACAAGGAACCGGCTCCTGTCCAGCGTGTTCTTCGGGATAGCCTGTTTCACAAGATACGAGGGTTGGGTTGCCGCACTCATCGCGGCTATTTTCGACGCCTGGCGCAGTCGCGGGGCGGACGGGAAGATCGGCCATCGTCGGGTGGCCTGGTCCTTTCTGCTGTACGGGTGGGCCCCCGCGGTCTGGATTTTCTGGAACGCCGATCTGAGCCCTCCGGGAACCTACGTGCTGGACCTCGGGCTCGAGTGGGGGAAGTTCTACCGGCCATACTTCGTCCTGAAAACCGCGTTCTGGTGGACGGAGTCTGCGGTCGCCCTCCTCGCCCTCGTCGGATTCGCCTGCTCGTGGCTTGACCGCAATCTACGCGACGATGCGCGACTCCGTGCGGTTCCGGGCTTTGCCGGTCTTCTCCTGATCACACTTGTCTTTTCGGCGCACGGCATCCAGCCGGATCCATTGCGCATGGTCACGGAAAGGGAGGCGTTCGTGCCCATTACGATCCTGGTCCTGTACGGCGGGATCGGCGCCGGTTGGCTCCTCGGCGCATTCTCGGGACTGCGCTTCCCAAGCCGCGTCCTTACTCCGGCGATTGCCGTCATCGTGGTGCTTGTCGGCGGGGGGTACAGCCTCAACAGGGGCATTCACCGGATTGCAGCGGCGAACGCGGATCCGGAGTTGAAGACCGACTACGACGTAGCCCGTTTCCTGACCGAGAGGCAAGGGGGCGGCTTGATTCTGGCGCCGCCGATTCCGGCCGAAGAATTGGACCGGTATCTGGAGAGCTCTGAGAAATGGGGCGGTGCGGCAGGGCGACACCGGGCAAGCCAGCTGCTCAAACAGACAGAAACCGGTTCAATGGACTACCAGCGGGTGCTTGTGTTTTCCCGGATGGGGAAAGACAGACTGTTCGCCGGTGAAACGCTGCGTGATATGGACGATGAGAAGGTAACAGGGTTCCTGCAGGCCAACCGCATCGACTACGTCGTGGTTTTTTCGGACTACGTCCCTACCGGGGAACGAGAGAGGTCAATCGTCTCCGGTTGCGTCGAGGGGCCGCCGGAGCGCGAAATACGCAACGGCGACAAGATCGCGCGCATTTACGCCGTCCCCGCCTGCTTGCCGGGCCGGGTCTCGAACTGGAGGAGATATTGATAGCCGCGCGAGATCCGCTGGGGCGGGGCATCGCCCTCACTCTTGCCGCCGACTTTGCACCCCTGGGCGTGAAGCTGCACCTTCAGAGCAACAGCCCCGATGTGCTGCAGGCTTGCCGAGCCAGTTTTGGCCGCTACGGTGTGGCGCTCCCCGCGACTCCGCCGGCCGAATTCTCGATACACCTGGCGGTCGACCCGTCTTTGACGGAGACGCCGCCCTGGCCCGATCCGGTCGTCCGGGGACGCGGCGACCTGCTGTACATCTCGGTGGGCAGGGAAAACACCGCGGTGGCCGACCTCGACCGGCGGCGCGCGGTCGGGTTTATCACCCCTGACATGGCACGGAGCCCGCTGTTCTTGCGGAGCCGGTTCCTGGAGTGCCTGATGTTAACCATGGCCACTCATGGCGCCGGGGCGACCCACACATACGTCCATGCATCCGCGGTGGCCCACGGGGACCGTGGGCTTGTATTTGCTGGTCCACCCGAGTCCGGCAAAAGCACGCTGGCCTATGCCATGGCACGACACGGATTCTCCGTCGTTACGGACGACGTCGTCTACCTCGCCGACCATGGATACGGCCTGATGGCCTGGGGGAAACCGTGGCGGCTACGATTTCTTCCGGACTGCGTACGGTTCTTCCCGGAATTGAGCGGCGCAGTGGCTCGCCTGAAACACGAGGACCAGGGGGTCGCCGAAGTCGAACTGGAGGAGTACCTGCCCGGTCGCGTTCAGACCCACTGTCGCCCGGTCGCATTGTTTTTTCTGGATCGACGCGCCGGTCCTGTGAGGTGCGAGGCTCTCGATCCGGACCGAGCGGTGCAACGTCTGGCCGGAGACTTGCTCCAGGACCAGCGCGATGTGATGCAGAAGCACCGCCTCATGTGGGCGCGTCTGGCGGAGCAGGGAGCCTATGTGCTCCGGTACAATGAGGACCTGGATTCCGCCGTGTCCGTACTCGGGGATTTCCTCGGCGCCGACCCGAGAGCCTGCCTGATCCGATGACAAAACCCTGTGGCTCGACCGCAATTCGGCTTTTACTCGACCATCTCGGCCCGGGATCGACCGTGATCCCGGAGCTCGACTCGCAGGACTGGGAGATGTTCTGGATAGCCGCCCGGGATCATTGTCTGGCGCCTTACATGTACCGGCGCTTTGCCAATTCCGGATCCCTGCCCTTACTTCCCGAGGCCATAGCCGGCCGCTTCGCCGAAGCGAGTTCCCAAAACGCGGAGCGGAACCGCCGTCTCATGCTCATCCTCGAGGAACTCCGCAGGGCCCTCCTTGAAAACGGCATTCCGATGCTGGTCTCAAAAGGTCTGCCATTGGCCCAAGCCTACTATGGGGACCTGGGGTTGAGAGTCTTATACGATCTTGATTTTCTGATCAGGCCGGCGGACAGGGCAAGCGCCCTCCAGGTCGCCCGCGCACTCGAGTATGTTCCCTTCTTTGCCGCAGATCGGGAACAGCGCCTGCTCTGGCGCCCCCGGGAGTACCTCTGGGATGCGGAACACGTCTCGGACCCGAACCGGCCCTGCTTCCTGGAATTCCACACCAGGCCCTGGGAACCGGGTTGGCATGGGTTTGACATGGACTGCCGTCTTGACCTTTGGGACGGCGCTCGCATAGAGCCAGTCTCAGGCGTCCCGCTGCGCGTTCCTTCGGAAGAAAAGCTTCTGGTACACCTTGCCGTTCACTACACGTGCAACCTGCTGGAGTCGAACGCACGCTTGATGCACCTTGTGGACATGAGCCTGCTGCTCGAGCGCCGCGGCGCCGGCCTGGACTGGGACTTGATCCTCAACGAAATTGAGAAGAGTCGGGTCCAATCTTTCTGTTTCGTGGCATTCGAGCTGGCCAGCGCGCTGCGGGGGCTGAGCCTGCCGGTGGAAGCCAGACATGAATTGCGGCGGTCATCCTCCCCCGCCATTGCAGGCTGGCTCTCGGCAAACGGACTGGCGCATGCGGGCTCCATGAGCGTACACCGGCGCGACCGGTCCCTCATCTATTTCCTTCACTGGCATATGGCACAAAACCTGCCCGAGAGAGCAGGGATGCTGCTCCATTCCGTGCGTTCTCCCTGGCATGAAGCCTCCGGCGCAGGGCGATGGAAATCCGTCGCTTCGCGCATGGCCCAGCGTCTGAACCAGATGGCGCGAGCCTCACTCGCCTCATGGAGCCCACCATGAGGCGTTGGGCGTGGATGCGCACATTCTGCGAACTTCAACTCTATGCCCTGGTGTTTGCGCTGCCGTTCGAATTCAATTTCGGCGCTCGTGATCATTATCTCTACACCAACCTGAAATTCCAGGCGCTGCTGCTGATGGCATCGTGGACCTGTCTGAAGCTGGCCGATTTCGCCGCAGCCTCGCGAAAACCTCGCCTTTCGGCCATCCTGCCGCTGCCGACGGCGGTGCTCCTGGCGATCGCCACATTCGTCGTTGTGGAAGTGCTTGCTGCGGCGCTAGCCCCCGAATTCCGGGACAATGCGCTCAAGTCTGCGGTCAAAGGAGCTTTCGGCGCCGTATTGTGCGCGGCCGGCGCCGATCTGATCGGCGGCTCGGTCCGCGAGGGGGAACGGACTCAGGCTCGCGCGGTACTGCTGGCCCTGGCGTTGTCGGGAAGTTGTGTGGCGCTCATCGGACTCGCCGAGATGGCCGGGTTAGGCGGTCTTTCCCCCCTGGTGAGCAGTTTCCAGCCGAACAAGTACTGGATCGGCAACCACGTCCGCTTTGTCTCGACGATGGAATACCCCAATACGGCCGGGAGCCTTCTGGGCGTGTCCATGAGCGCCACCCTGGCCCTCACGATACTCCCGGGTCTGCGCCCGGACCGCACGCTCTGGCCCCCGGTCTCGGTGGGCATGCTGGGTGTCCAGGGAGTCGCTCTCGCGCTGACCTATTCCAGGGGCGCGTTGGGGGCGACGCTGGTTGCGATCCTGGTCGCCACATGGCTGGCGCGTAAGCTGACCTGGCAGAAGAACGCCTTCCAGGTGCTCGCCGCCTGTCTCGCGGTGCTGGCCGGAGGCGCCGTGTATCAAAACCATGTCCGCTTCGAGGCCCAGTCGGCGAGCGCACCCGAACAGAGGCGCATGGCACACTACGGTCTCGAAGCGACAGACAAGGTCAGAACCCTTTCCCCCGGGCGTAGCTATCAGGAAACCATCGCGGTACAGAACGATTCTCCTTTCAACTGGCGACGCGGCGACTACGGGGTGGGTTACCGGTGGCACAGGCTCGGAGCGAGCGGCAAGTCCCCCCTGCTGGCAGGAGCGGATTTCGGCGCGGATGTCCCCCCCACCCAGAGGGCCAGAATCTCCGTGCAGCTCGCCACTCCGCGCGAGACCGGCGAATACCTGCTCATCTGGTTTGTGTACTATCGGAGCGACGACGGTATCGAGGAAATCAAGGACTCCTTCTCTCCCGGTATCCTCCACGTCATCGGCCCCGCCCGCTCGCCGGCCATTCCGCAAGTGCTCTCTGAACAGGCCCGCGGCTATATCGGCCTGATCGACGAGGAGCGCCGCGATCTGAACGGGCAGTTCGTTCCGGGGAGATGGGAATTGTGGTCGGCCGCGCTCAAGATGTTCCGGAGCAGACCCTGGTTGGGCATGGGGCCTGACAATTTCCGCATTCTCAAGTGGGAATACATGGAAGTCCCCAAGGGCGATGAGACCATCCTGGCGAACAGCCTGTACCTGGAGCTCCTGTCCGGCAGCGGCCTCCTCGGGATGGTGTCTTTCCTCTGGCTCGTGTGGGAGTCCGCCAAAGTCGTGGTGCCGAGCGTTTCCCCCACCGCACCCAGGCGCGGCTGGGTTGCCGGCTACTTTGGGGTTGCCTACCTGGCCGGCCTGGTATCGCACGGGGCCGTGGACTACTTCCTGAAGTTCACACCGACATTTCTGCTCTTCTGGCTGATGCTGGGCCTGTTGTGCGCGAAGACGCGTGGGGCTGCCGAGGGTTGCGGCGCGGCGGGGTGCGATGGTGCAGATCGGCTATGACGGCAGTCCGATACGCCGGAACCTGTCCGGAGTGGGGCACTATTCGGCCTCCCTGCTCGAGGCGCTGAGCGCTTCCTTCCCCGAAACCCGGTTCCTTTTCCTCTCTCACCTTGCCTTTTCCGGGCACTCGCGTTCCAACCTGATCCCCACTCAGAAACGTTCGTTCCCCGTAAAGGAGATATGGATGCAGGTCTGGCTGCCGGCAATCCTGGCGCGGCACAACCCGGACCTGTGTCATTTCACCAACAGCGTCGCGCCCCTCCGGATGCGGATTCCCTATGTCCTGACGGTTCACGATCTGAGCCTGGTGAAACATCCCGAGTGGCACCCGAGCTCGCGCCGGCTGTGGATGGCCCGAATTCTCGGCCGCTGCATTGCGCATGCCTCCGGGATCCTGTGCGACTCCGAGGCGACCCGGCGGGATGTGCTGGAATGGGCGCGGATCGACGGATCGAGGGCCCTCGTCGTACCGCTCGCCGCCAGGAAACAGTTTGGTGTCGCATGTCCTGAAGAACACAAAGAGGCCGTCCGCATGAGATATGCGATTCACCGGCCGTTTCTGCTTTATGTCGGGAACATCGAACCGAGGAAGAATCTGACGCGCCTGCTGAAAGCCTGGCGCTGCCTGAATCCTCCGGGCATCGATCTTGTTCTTGCGGGGAAGCGGGCATGGCTGTGGCGCGGGATTCAAGGCGAGGCGGACCACCCTCGCAACATCGGGAGAGTGCATTTCCTGGACTACGTGGCCGAGGAGGACCTGCCCGCGCTCTACCAGTCGGCGCTGGCATTCGTCTACCCGTCGCTCATGGAGGGATTCGGGCTGCCGGTGCTTGAGGCCATGGCCTCGGGCACACCGGTCGTCGTTTCCGACGTCGAGCCACTCGCGTCGCTTGTGGGTGACGGCGGGTGGCTCGTGCCGGCGGAGAACGTGGATGCCTGGCAGTCGGCCCTGGCGGAAGCGGTCATGATGGAGGACAAGCGACGGTTTTTCGGTGCGGAGGGGAAAAGACGAGCTGCCGGGTATTCGTGGGATCGTGTCGCAAGAGAAACCATGAACGGCTACCAGGCGTTCCTGGCGCGGCCGCTGAGCGGCGCAAGCGGCGCCGGTGCGCCTCCGGCGTCCGCACTGCCCAGAGAACCACTGGGGAGAGCGCCCCGGCGCCAGGGCCCGGGAGTCGTCCGATGAATTCGACGGCAACGCATGCCGAGGCCGCGTGGTCGCGCTTCAGAAAGCCGCTCCAGGTCCTGACCATGAGGTGCTCGGCCTCCCTGACGGGCGGCGCCGCGTCGCTGGCGACGTACGCGCTGGCCGGTTCCGTCGTTGCGGTCCTGGTCTCGATCGCGGCATCCCAACTGCTGCTGGCCTGCGCGATCGCGGCAGGGGCGTGGGCAGCGAGGCGGGCGTGCCGACCCCTGCGACCCTGGCCTCCGTTCGTGTGGCCCCTCGTTTGTTTTATGGCGTGGACCATGGCGGCGGCGGTCGCCTCTCACGACGTTCCCCGCGGCCTGACGGAATCCAGGAAATTCTTTCTTTATGCGATACTGTTTTTGACCCCTCGGCTGATGAGGAGCGGCAACGAAATTCTCCGCACGTACCGCGCCATCTTTGTCGGCTCGTCGATCTCCAGTGCTGCTGGATTGGTGCAATTCGCCCTTAACCCGTCTCTCGATCTGCTGCACCGTGTCTCGGGATTCATGAGTCACTGGATGACCTATTCGGCGCTGCTGATGCTCGTGCTCGTGGCGCTCTCGGCATACGCGGTATGCCGCCGCGGGCCGACGCGATGGTGGGTGTTTCTTCTGGGATCCGCCCTCGTGTCCGGAATGTATCTGTCGCAGACGCGAAATTCGTGGATTGGTTCTGTTGCAGGCCTGACGACGGTGTTCGTTCTCAAACGCCGCCGGGCCCTGTTCCCGCTCATCGCAGTGCTGCTGGCGCTGTTTCTGATCTCTCCGATCGGCATGAAACACCGGCTGGAGTCAGGTTGGGATCTGAAGGATCCCGAAACGCGGATGCGGTTGGAACTCTTTGCCACGTCGTCGAGGATGATCCGGGATAATCCGTGGCTGGGAGTCGGTCCAAAGAACGTCAACGTGGAAGCGCTGCGTTACCGCGGGGGCGGCGGCGAATTCCCGGACTGGCTCTATCAGCACATGCACAATAATTTCCTGCAGATCGCAGCCGAACGCGGGATCCCCGGACTGATCCTGTGGCTCTGGCTGATGGTGCGACTCGGTTACGATGCTCTCTCGGCATTCCGTGCAGCCGGCAGGCAGGAACTCGCCAAGGCAGGCAGCGCCGAGGCGGCCCTGACCGTTTCCACCGGCGCCCTGGGCGCCTGGGTCGCCCTGCTCGTAGCCGGGATGTTCGAGTACAACTTCGGCGATTCGGAGGTCGTGACCCTGTTTTTGTTTCTCATGGCTGCGCCCTACGCCTTCATGTGGGCGGGGTCGGCTCGCCCCCGCCCCGAATAAGCTGCAACCGTCGGCTATCAGGAATCGCACCGGTTGAGCAAGATCCACGGAAGGTGGGCGGGGTCGGCTCGCCTCTGGGTAGCCGAGTACGAGGTTTTGCGCTCGACCGCCGGGGAGGGGAATCCGCGGGCCGCGGCGAGCCGACGCGGCCCACTCGGCGCGGTGCGTTCAGGTGTGGAGGTGCTCCCGGAGCTCTCTCTGGATAAGCGGCACCTTCTGGAAACCGCCACCGAGACGCTGCCAGTAGGCCTCGGCAAAGCGCACCCCGGCCTCCTTCCCCCAGTAGACGTCCTGCGCCTGCATGGCTCCGAGGAAGTCCTCGATCTTGTGCATGACGCGCATCAGTTCGACCTGGCTCACGTGACATTCGATCATGCGCGTCTTGGTCTCCCAGGCCGTCGAGACATCGACGAAGAAGTGCGGCCGCGGAAGCGGATTTCCCAGCGGGTCGGAGAGTCCGAGGGTGGACGAGTGATACAACAGCGGCGTCACCGGTAGAGGAGGATATTTCGAGGGCACATTGGGCAGGGTTGCGAGCATGGCGGCGGCGTCGGTTATCGCCGAGGAGGCCCGGTGATCCGCGTGGTAATCGAAGGGGAGGTGCCCGATGACGATGCCCGCCTCCGCCCGGCGAATCACGTCCTGCGCGGCTATCCGCATGTCCTCGGTATCGAACAGGAAACCGTCCCGGCCCCCGAGGGAGCAGTACTCGGCTCCGAGGATAGCGGCCGCGTTCTCGGCTTCCTGACGGCGAATCGCGACCGTCGTGGCCTCGTTCGAGCCGATGCCCCCCATTCCTCCTCCGGTCGCGGTGCAGATCGTTATTCGATACCCGCGGTCCCGCAACAGCTTCAAGGTGCCGGCACAGAAGATCTCGGCGTCGTCGGGGTGCGCCGTGCAGACCACCACGCTCTTGTTGAACTCCAGTTCGGCCATATCCTCCTCCTGATCCTGCACATACTAACCCAAGAGGGCGGAGGCCAGAAGGCGACGCTGCCCATGAATTTCGCTCAAACGGTGGATTTCGCGTCCGCGCCGGGTTGCAGCCCATGGGAGGGGGCGAGCCGACCCGCGCACCTCCTCCGGACTCCCAATGCATTTGGGACCCGATCCGGGTATAATCCCCCGGATTTCTTCGGCTTGGAGATGTGGCTTCTTGATGATCAGATCGCTATCGGAACGCGCTCTTTCTATCCTGGTTCTCTCCGCAATCGCTATTTCAGCGTCCCCCAGTCTCGTTGGGCAGACCAAAGGTGTGAACCGCGAGAAGTACCGGATCCACGTCCGGAAAACGGAGACGCCGATAAATGTCGACGGCCTGCTCGAGGAGGACGCCTGGTCGGGGGCCGAACGCGCGGTGGACTTTCAGCGCGTGACCCCGATCGATAAAGGCCTGGCGGTGGCGAAGACCGATGTGAGGGCGACCTACGACGACGCCAACCTGTACATTGGCATTGTCTGCTATGACCCCACACCCGGAAAGCGCCCGGTGGAGTCGCTGCGCCGGGACTTCGCCTTCGGGAAGAACGACAACTTCATCGCCTTCATCGACACCTACAACGACCTGACCAATGGCTTCGCTTTCGGCGTTTCCGCCGCGGGCGCTCAGTGGGAGGGGTCGCAGGCCAACGGCGGGCTCGTGTCGCTCGACTGGGACATCAAGTGGCGCTCGGCGGTCAAAAACTACGAGGACCGCTGGGAGGCGGAATTCGGCATCCCGTTTCGCAGCATGCGCTACCGCGGCGGCGCCACCGAGTGGGGCATCAACTTCAGCCGCCTCGATCTTAAGACCAACGAAAAATCGAGCTGGGCCCCGATGCCCCGCAACCTGCAAACGGCCAATCTCGGGTACGCAGGAACCCTCGTCTGGGACGCGCCGCTCGGCGACGCGGGCCTGCGCTACTCCCTGATTCCCTACGTCTCGGCCAAGGTCACGCAGGACAACGTCGCCGGCACGAGCGACCACCATGCCACCGGCGGCATGGATGCCAAGGTCATCCTGTCGACGTCCATGAACCTGGACCTCACGGTAAACCCCGATTACTCGCAGGTCGACGTCGATACCCAGCAAACCAACCTGGACCGTTTCGAGCTGTTCTTTCCGGAAAAACGGCGCTTCTTTCTCGAAAACAGCGATCTGTTCGCCAGCCTGGGCGCCGAAAACCTCCGTCCATTCTTTTCGAGGCGGATCGGGTTGGACAGGCGTGTCGACGGAGGCGCCCGGTTGAGCGGAAACCTCGGCGACAACTGGCGGCTCGGGTTGATGGACATGCAGGTGGCGACGAACGACGGTGCCCCGGCGTCCAATTTCGCCGTCGCAGCCCTGCAGCGCAAGCTCTTCAGGCGCTCGAATTTCGTCATGTTCATGGTGAACAAACAGGTGACCGACCAGGGCGAGCCCCATTCCGGTCTCGACCACAACAGGGTGGCCGGCCTGGAGTACAACCTCGTCAGCGCCGACAATCACTGGACGGGGAAGGCGTTCTACCACAGGTCGTTTTACCCGGGGGCCACCGGGGACGCGGCGTCGGCGGCCGCGACCCTGACGTACGCCACGCGTTCCTTTTCCGCCAGCCTGAACCAGGCCCGGGTCGGGTCCGACTACCTCGCCGAAGTCGGCTACATCAGAAGAAAGGGCTACTACGAAGTCAACCCAACCGTCTCGTACCGGTTTTTGCCGAAATCCGGCATGCTGATCAGCCACGGCCCCAGCCTCAAGTTCGATATGTTCCGGGATTCCGATTTCAGGCTGACCGACCGGCAGGTCCAGGTGGGATACTCGGTCGAATGGCAGAGCCGCGATTCCATCTCGGTCGATTTCCGGGACTACCTCGTCGAGCTTCGGGCCCCATTCGATCCGACCAACACGGGTGGGCGCAAGCTCGACACCGGCTCGGTGTTCGGCTGGCGCGATGCGGGGATCACCTATGGCTCCGATACACGCAAGCTGTTCAATTTCGAGCTTGGCACCCGTTACGGCAGCTACTACAACGGCACCCGCTGGAACGTCAACGGCGACCTGTACTGGCGGGTGCAGCCTTACAGCAACCTGGCGATGGTGGGATCCTACGACAAGATCTCGCTGCCCAGCCCTTACAACAGCGCAAACTTGTTCCTGATCGGCCCGAGGCTCGATCTGACGTTCACCGACAAGCTCTTCCTGACGACGTACGTGCAGTACAACAACCAGATCGACAACCTCAACGTGAATGTGCGGCTGCAATGGCGCTTCGCGCCCGTGTCGGACCTGTTTATCGTGTACAGCGACAATTCCTATCCCGGCGATTTTCAGAACAAAAACCGCGGCCTCGCGATGAAAATCTCCTACTGGTTCAACTAATTGTATTGGGATGTTCATTATGCTCGAGTCCTCGAGCCTTTGAGTCGCTGGACCGCGTGGGGCCGCCGCGGCCCGTTGGAGCCCGTCATGAAGATCGCCACTCTGACCATCGTCCTGGCCGGAATCCTGTTGCAGGCCCAGCCGGTCCAGCTTCCCGACATGTACAAGTCCGTCCACAGCCTGACCTGGGTCGTGCGCGACGTCCGCACAGCGGTTGAGGGCTGGCGGAAGCTCGGCTTTGAAGACATCCGCGTCCTGGGCGAGCTAACGCTCGATGGCGTGCGCTATCGAGAGAAACCGGCCGTGTGCACTGCGCTGTTGGCCGAGGGGCACCTCGGCGATGTTGCGGTGCAGTGGATCCAACCGACCGGGGGGCAAAATGCCTACACCGATTTTCTCGCGCGCCACGGCAACGGCGTGTTCAGCCTGGTGCACCGGGCGCCCAGCCGTGAGGCCCTGCAGGCCGAGGTCGGACGGATGAAGACGCTTGGGGCCGGTGTCCTCCAGTCCGAAACCGGCCGTTCGACCCGGGTCTATTTCGATACCGAACCCCAGGGGAAGTATGCGCTCGGGCTGGTCTACGCGCCGGCAGCCGCGCGCCCGCGCGCCGCGCCTCCTGCGCGCAAGGTCGTCCAGTACGCCTTCACCGTGCGCCGGCTTGAGCCGGTGCTCGACTATTGGAGCCGGCTTGGTTTTACAGAAAGGTCGGTGACCCATCCGCAGCTCTGGGATTTGCGCTACCACGACCAGCCGGGCCAATTCGACGCCCAGCTCGGCTGGCAGCGGCACGGCCGCGTACCCTATGAGTGGATCCTCCCCCTGAAAGGGCCCACGGTTTACTCGGACCACATGGACAAGCACGGTGAAGGATTCCACCATATTGCTTTCGATGTCGCCGACATGGACAAAGAAATCGCCCGCTGGAACGCCCTGGGCTTTCCCTTCGTCCAGGGTGGGGGATGGGGCGAAAAGGGCAAGCCCGGGTCGGGACGGTTTGCCTACCAGGACACCGATGCCATCGCGGGCGCCGACGTCGAACTGCTCTGGAATTACCGGTGAACCGGCGTCTGCCGCCCGACGCCTGCTAATCATCATCGCGCCACCAAGGAGCGAAACCGATGCGTTCTCTTGTGAAGATGACCGTGCTTCTGGCGCTCGCCACCCTCGGGGCAAGCGCCGCGGCGTTTGGGCAGAACGATCCAGGCAAGAAGGAGTGGATCCAGCTCTTCGATGGGAAGAGCCTGAAGGGGTGGGACGTCAAGATCACCGGCTACGATCTGAACGACAACTTCGGTAATACGTTCCGGGTCGAGGGCGGCGTCCTTAAAATGGCCTACGACCACTACGACACTTTCGGCAACCGGTTCGGCCACATCTTCTATAACCGCAAGTTCTCGCACTATGTCATTGCGGTCGAGTACAGATTCGTCGGCGACCAGACCCCCGGTGCGCCCGAGTGGGGATTCCGAAACAGCGGGATCATGGTGCACTCCCAGTCGGCGCAGAGTATGCGCAAAGAGCAGGACTTCCCGATCTCGATCGAGGTCCAGCTTCTGGGCGGCCCGGGCTCCGGCGAGCGCTCTACAGCGAACCTGTGCACTCCCGGGACTCACGTCGTCATAAACGGGCAGCTGTACACCGACCACTGCATCCAGTCCAAGTCGAAGACTTACCACGGAGACCAATGGGTGAGGGTGGAAGCCGTAGTCCTCGGCGACGAGAACATAAAGCACATCGTCGAAGGGCAGACCGTCCTCGAATATTCGAAACCGCAGATCGGGGGCGAAAACGTCACAGGCTTCGACCCGGCCGTCAAGCGGGACGGGGCGGTGCTGACCGAAGGGTATATCGCGCTGCAGGCCGAAAGCCACCCGGTGGAGTTCCGCAAAGTCGAGCTTCTGAATCTCGCGGGCTGCATGGATCCCAAGGCCCGCAACTACAAGTCCTACTTCGTAAAGTCCGACAAGGCGCAGTGCCGCTACTGAGCGCCGGAGAGGAACTTTCATGACCCGGCTTCGGCTCATCGGACTGTTGGCTGCATTCGCCCTTCCATGCCCGGCGTCCGCTGCGCGGCCGCCCGACCTGCGGCTCCCCGCCATCCTCGGGGACGGCGCCGTGGTTCAACGCGGCGTCCCCGTGTCCGTGTGGGGATGGGCAGCGCCGGGGGCTCGAGTGGATGCTCGGCTCGCCGATCAGCTGAAGACCGCGACCACGGCGCCCGACGGGAAATGGCAGTTGGCATTTGACCCCGTCGAAGCGGGATCTCTCGGGGACATGACTGTGCGCGCGGGCAAGCAGGCCATCACGGTCAAAGACCTGCTGGCCGGGGAAGTCTGGGTTTGCTCCGGGCAGTCCAATATGCAGATGAGCCTGGCTGCGTCGCTCGGAGCCGAGGAAGAGTTGCAGCGCGCAGGCGATGCGCAACTCCGTCTCTTTAAAATCCCCAGGATTGCCTCCGGATCACCGGTGCAAGACCTCAAGGCACGATGGCAGCAGTCCGGCCCATCGAGTGCCGCGCCATTTTCCGCGGTGGGCTACTACTTCGGCCGGGAATTGCGCCGCAGGCTGAAGGTACCGGTCGGCTTGATCATGGCGGCCTGGGGCGGCACCACCGCCGAGGTCTGGACCGATCCGGCGTCGCTGGCCGCCGACGGCGATCTTTCACCCATCCTGCGCCGCTGGAACGAACGGCTCACGCGCAATCCCGATGTGCTGCGGGACAACCTACCCTTCAGCTTCGAGATCGACGCGATGGAGTTGGTGCGCTCCGACGCTTCCCGCCTGGCGCTGACCGGCCGGGAAGCGAAAACGTCCAGATGGGGCCCGCCCGCCTTCGGCGATTCTTCACGCGCCGCGATCCGCTCAGGCTCCCGCAGTGTCTTCTCGGGCACTCTCGGGATAGCGGGTTCCGCAAGCGTTCTGCGCGACCTGGAGCTGTCCGGCCGCCCTGTCGACGTGAGCGGGTACGCCACCCTGCGGCTGCGCGCGAGGGGGCAAGGGGCGTTTTTTCTGCAGCTGCGCCAGCCCTCCGTGGTCGATGGTGCCTGGCACGCGCTGCCCGCGTTTTTCGCGAGGCCCGAGTGGACCGAGTACACGCTTCGGCTTGCCGATTTCCGTCAGCCGTCCTGGGGCGAGCAGAAGCCGCTGACCCTGGATCAGGTCAGCGGCGTGGCGATCTGCATCGAAGCGGCCATGCCCGTCCCGGAGCAGCCGTCGTCGCTCTTCAATTCCATGTTGAGGCCAGTCCTCCCTCACGGGATTCGCGGTGCGCTCTGGTACCAGGGGGAGGGAAACGCAGGGCGTGCGTTTCAGTACCGGCGCCTCCTGACGGCGCTGATCGGTGGCTGGAGGCGCGCCTGGGGACAGGGTGATTTCCCTTTTTACATCGTTCAGTTGCCCGGCTACGGTCCAGTCGGTGAGAACGCGGAGGAAAGCGAATGGGCCGAGATGAGAGAAGCGCAGGCCGCCGCGCTCGGCCTGGCGAACACCGGGCTGGTCTGCACGGTCGATCTCGGTGAGCCGGGGAACGTCCACCCGCGCAACAAGAGCGAGGTCGGGATACGGCTGTCCCAAATCGCCCTGGCGCGGACGTACGGCATCGACGTGGAGTACTCCGGCCCCAGGTTCCTCTCGGCCGCGGTCGAGGGGAACCGGATGCGGGTGCAATTCGCCGACATAGGGACGGGCGTGAAATCCCGGGACGGCGGCCCGTTGCGCGGGTTTTCCGTCGCAGGCGAGGACCGCATTTTCCACAAGGCGATCGCCACGATCGACGGCGACACCGTCGTCGTCGAGAGCCCGGAAGTGCGCGACCCGATCGCCGTCCGTTATGCCTGGGCCGCCTCTCCGGTATGCAACCTCGCAGGCGCGAACGGCCTGCCCGCCTGGCCTTTCCGCTCCGACACCTGGCCCGGCAAGACCACCACGTCCAAGTAACCCGTCGGCCCGCGATCGTCGGCGGTCGTGAGCCTCCCCGCCTGGCATCGTCGCGTCGAGCACGCCGACATGCGCCGAGGGGGGACACCGACCTGGTGGGCCTGCAACGGCCGGCGGACCGCCTTCGGGTATTCGAGGTCAGCAACTTGACCGCCGGTCAGCCGGGGACTATAACTTGCACTAACCCCCTGAAGAGCTCGATTCGCAATTCGGCAGCGGAATGGGAGCGTGTAGTATGCGCTACCCGCGAACATGGGGAGGAGTGTGTCATGCGCAAGGTCGCAATGGCCGCAACGTTAGTGATGTCCTGCGTAGTGTGGCTGGGTGCTTCGCAGCCCGGCGAAACGCCTTTTTACACCCAGCACAATCTGGTCTCCGACGGAGCCGTGCCTGCAGATCTGATCGACTCGGCGCTGGTAAACTCATGGGGCCTTGTGGCGACCGCTACTTCGCCGTGGTGGATTGCCGACAACGCCACGGGTCTGTCCACCCTGTACAACGGCAATACCGGGGCGAAATTGGCGCTGACGGTGACGGTGCCGGGTGCCCCAACAGGAATCGTTTCCAGTGGGGGCAGCGGCTTCGTCGTCTCCAACGGGTCGGTTCAAGCCCCGGCCCGGTTTATTTTCGCCAGCGAAGACGGGACGATCTCGGGCTGGAACTCGTTCTCCGGGACAAACACCATGGCCTTCGTGGCCGTGGACAACTCGCCCGGCGGGGCCGTGTACAAGGGGCTGGCGCTGGCCTCGACGCTTTCCGGCGATTTTCTCTTTGCCACGAACTTCCGCGCCGGAACCGTGGACGTTTTCGACAGCACTTTCAGCCCGGTTCCGGGCGGCTTCGCCGACCCTTCCATCCCGGAGGGGTACGCGCCGTTCGGGATTCAGAACATCGGAGGGATGATTTTCGTCACCTATGCTCTGCAGGATGCGGACAAGGAGGACGACGTGCCGGGCGAAGGTCATGGCTTTATCAATGCCTTCGACACAGCCGGCAACCTGCTCGGACGCGTTGCCTCCAAGGGACCTCTGAACTCGCCCTGGGGCCTGGCGCTCGCGCCCGATGGCTTCGGGAGGTTCAGCGGGGACCTGCTGGTGGGCAATTTCGGCGACGGCCGCATCCACGCCTTCGACCCTACGAAGCTGAACGGCCAGGGGGAATTCCAGCAGCGCGGCCCGCTGCACAGCGAGCGGGGCGCGCCGATTGAGATCGAAGGGTTGTGGGGCCTCGGCTTTGGCAACGGCGCCGCCGCCGGACCGAGGGATGTTCTCTTCTTCACGGCGGGCCCGTCCGACGAGCAGCACGGCTTGTTTGGCTCCCTGGTCCCCGTAGAGCCCGGCGATCGACACTGAAGTGTCCTGTATCGAGGACGAACGTCGCACTCGAGCAGCCGAGAGCCGTTCCGGTGGCCCGGACCGCAGCCTGCTCGTAATTTGCCCGACCGCCCGGGACAGGTTTCATCTCTCCCGGCCGGAAATCCGGGCGAAGTATGCCCTGGAATTTCGGGGAACGGACGAAGCCACGCGCGCCGCGGGCTTCGACGCAGTGCGGTTCCTGAACGAAACCGTCTGCGAGATCCGGAGCCGGCGCAACGAGTTCCAGGGGGTCGTGGGAATAGACGACTTCCCGGCCTGTATGCTGGCGGCCCTGGCCGCAGCGGACTTCGACTTCTCAGCCCCCTCCTTCGAATCGCTGTTTCTGTGCCAGCACAAGTACTATTCGCGGATGCGCCAGCGGGAGGCCGCGCCGGAGGCCACCCCGCGATTCCTCGTGGTCGACACGGCGCGGCCGCTCGCGCCGGTCGACATCCATTTGCCGTTCCCGGTGTTCGTCAAACCCGTGAAGTCTTACCTCTCCATCCTGGCGCGTCGCCTGGACACCATCCGGGACTTGACCCGGGTGCGGCTCGAAGCTCCGCGGCGCCTGGGACAGGTCGCCCGTATGTTCGATGCGCTCGTCGAGGCGTCGCCACTCACCGGACAGTATCGCCGTGTTCCGGCATCTGCCCTGATCCTGGAAGAGTTGCTCGCGGGGCAGCAAGTCACGGTAGACGGTTACGCCCACGGCGGGAAGGTTGTGCTTCTCGGAGTGGTGGATTCCGTCTTCTTCCCCGGCACCCTGTCGTTTGAGCGGTTCGATTACCCGTCCCGCCTGCCCCGCCGTGTGCAGGAGCGCATGGGCCGGATCGCGGAGCGGGTCATCCGGCACATCGGGCTCGATCGGACATTCTTCAACCTCGAGTTCTTCTACCGGCGGGAAGATGACTCGATTTGGATCATCGAGATCAACGGCCGCATGGCGTCCCAGTTCGCCCCCTTGTATCGCATGCTGCGCGGTATCGACATGTATGCCATGCAACTCGAGCTGGGCCTGGGGCGCGATCCCGGGGGCCGCGACGCCTGGCAAGCCGGACGGGCCTGCAACGGCGTGTCGACGAGCTTTGTCCTGCGGCGCTTCGAAGATGGCCTCGTCACGGGCGTTCCCACGCCCGACGACCTCGATCGGCTGAGAGCGAAACTCCCGGGTGCGTTCGTCGAAGTCCTGGTGAAGGAAGGCGAGCGGCTGTCAGACGAGTTGCAGGATGACGAGAGCTATCGCTTTGCCCTGGTGAACCTGTGCGCCGGCACGTGGGACGAACTCCAGAGAAAATTTGACGAGGTGGCCACGCTTCTCCCCTTCACCTTCGCGGGCCGTGCAGGTGGGCGGGGTCTGCCCGCCCCAGCCGGGAATGAGCTACAGCCGGAGAGAATGGAGAAAACCACGGAATGAAACGGATCCGCGGGCTGCGGCGCACCGGCGTGGCCCGCTAAGCCGACGCGGCCCACCGACTGAAATTTTTCTGGTATTCTGCCCCGCTTGGAGCAAGCATGCCCTGAGTGTGGGGGCCATACCATGAAAAACAAAACGGACGTTTACTCGAAACTCGCCCAGCATCTCGACAATTTGCCCGGAGGATTCCCCGCGACCGACAGCGGTGTAGAGCTGCGGATCCTGCGGAGAATGTTCTCGCCCGACGAGGCCGAACTTGCCCTGCATGTCAGTCTCATTCCCGAGGAGGCGCGTGTAATCGCCCGGCGTGCGGACATCAGCCGGGACGATGCCCGCAGACGCCTGTCGGACATGGGACGCAAGGGTCTCATAATGGCGTTGACGCAGCCGTCGGGCGCCGTCCAGTACGCCGCCGCCCAGTTTGTCATCGGGATCTGGGAGTTCCATCTGAACGATCTCGATCCTGAGCTCATCCGCGACTTCAACGAATACCTGCCCACCCTGGCTCGCGAAGCCCTGAAGTTCCCTCAGCTGCGCACGATCCCGGTCAACCGCAGCCTCGACCCACAGCTGACCGTCCTTCCCTATGAGAAGGCGGAAGAGTTGATCGGAAAGGCGAAAAAGTTTCTCGTGGCCCCCTGCATCTGCCGGCGGGAGCGGCGCATCGCGGGAGAGGCTTGCAGCGCTCTCGAAGAAGCGTGCCTCGTGTTCGACACGGGAGCCGATCTCTATGAGCGCAACGGGTTGGGACGTCTTATCGATCGCCGCGAGGCGCTCGAGATTCTCGCGCGCGCGGACGATGCGGGGCTGGTGCTTCAGCCCGGCAACAGCCAGGCGGCCATGAATATCTGTTGCTGCTGCGGGTGCTGCTGCGGCGTGCTCCGCAGCATCAAGGCCTATGCCAAACCCGCGACGCTGGTCTCGTCACCGTTTGTGGCTGCGGTCTCGGCCGACTCGTGCAGCGGCTGCGGTACCTGCATCGACCGCTGCCAGATGGATGCGCTGCGGCTCGAGACCGGGGCGATTGACCTGAACCGCGACCGCTGCATCGGTTGCGGCCTCTGCGTTTCGACGTGCCCGACGGGTTCGCTCGTGCTGGAGCGCAAACCCGCGTCGGAACAGCCGAAGGTACCGAAAGACGGGATCCGCACAGCCATCCAGCTGGCCCGGGCACGCGGCAAGCTCAGCACGGCCGATCTGGCGTTGTTGATCGTGAAGTCGAAAGTGGACCGGCTGCGCGCCCTGCGTTAGGCCGCGCAAGCGCTGCACCAGGAAGGGGAAACGGTGATGAGGGATGTCCGGGTTGCCAGCGTGCAGTTCGAGAGCGCCGCGGGAGACAAGCAGGCGAATTTTGAAAAGGTCGAGCGGTTTACCAGGGAGGCGGCCGGCCGGGGCGCTGCCATGGTGGTCTTTCCGGAGTGCTGTGTGACCGGCTACTGGTTCCTGCGCAACCTGACGGTGCCGCAGCTGACGCTGCTTGCCGAACCCGTGCCGGATGGCCCGAGCTGCGGCAGGTTGCGCGCCCTCGCCGTGCGACACGGCATCAGCGTGGGCGCCGGCCTGCTCGAGTCGGCTCGGGACGGCATCTTTCACAACACCTATGTGGTGGCCATGCCCGACAATTCGCTCGTGCGCCACCGCAAGCTCCACGCGTTCGAGCATCCCGCGGTCCACCCCGGGACCGAGTACACGGTCTTTGACACGCCGCACGGCTTCCGCGCCGGCCTGCTCATCTGCTACGACGTCAACATTGTCGAGAATGTCCGGATTGCCGCGCTGCGCGGCGCCGAGGTGCTGCTGGCCCCGCACCAGACCGGCGGCTGCCGGACGCGGAACCCCCACCTGATGGGCGTTATCGACCGCGCTGTCTGGGAGAACCGCCATGACGACCCGGGGACGATCGAGCGGGAACTGCGGGGCGAGAAGGGCAGGGGTTGGCTGATGCGCTGGCTGCCGAGCCGCGCGCACGACAACGGCCTCTTCCTGGTCTTCAGCAACGGTGTGGGGATCGACGACGACGAGATCCGGACAGGCAACGCGATGATCCTGGATCCCTATGGGCGGATCCTGGCCGAGACCGGGAAGGCCGGTGACGACATGGTCGTTGCGGATCTTGACGCCTCGCTGCTGGACCAGGCGACCGGACGGCTCTGGCTGCGCGCTCGCCGCCCCGATCTCTACGGCGAACTGGCCATCGCCACCGGTTCAGAGTGCGATGCCCACCAGCTCAAGTTTGAGGAATAGCCTCGAGCCTCAGTGAAAAACGTGGAGGTTTCCCGGCGATGAACAAACCGTGGTGTAGCGTCAGGTGTGTGGTCCTGTTCATCTTCGCAGCGTTCATCGTCCCCCTCGGCCGTTCGCGGACGCCCGCCCAGGGGACCTGCCGGTTGCATGTCCGCATTCTCGACGCGGAGGGGGGCCGGCCCCTTCCGGCACGGGTCTACCTGACGGACGCGAAAGGAAACCTGCAGGTACCGGCCGGCAGTCCCGTGTACGACAAGCAGCAGGAGCATCATTTTATTACGCTCGGCGAGTTCGACATCGAGTTGCCGCCCGGTCCGTACTCCCTCGGAGTGGAAAAGGGCCCGGAATTCCGTCCCTGGAATACCTCGTTGAGCCTGGAGGAAGGGGACACCCGAACAGTCGAGGCCAGGCCGGAGCGATGGATCTCGATGAACCAGCGGGGCTGGTATTCGGCGGATCTTCACAACCACCGTAAGTTCGAAGAAATGCCGTCCCTGCTCCTTGCGGAAGATCTGAACCTGACGCCGACCCTGACCGATTGGATCTGGGAAGACAAGCCGATATCGCACCCACCGCAGACCGGTGACGCCGTCCGCGTTGTGGACCCGACACACGTCTTCAGTCTGTTGGACAAGGAGGTGGAGCGCCTCGAATGGGGCCCGGGCGCTGTGGACCTCCTCGCCCTCAAGACGATCATCCCTTTCGTTGGCGACCGCCTCTGGCCGCCGAACGACCATTTCTGCCGACTGGCACACGGGCAGGGAGGCTATGTCGACGCGGAAAAAATCGTCTGGCGCGACGCCGCGGCCCTCGCCGCGCTCGGCCACCTTGATTTTGCCGGGATCGTTCACAACCATTTCAACCGTCATGGCGTCGAGCTGGAGACCGACGCGTGGGGCATGATCCCGAAGGAGAAGCCGGAATACAGCACGGTGGCGGGCATGCCACTGTGGAGCATGGATGTGTACTACCGGCTCCTGAACTGTGGATTCCGCATCGCCCTGTCCGCGGGCAGCGCCTCGGGCGTCAAAGCCGCGCCGCTCGGCTATAACCGCATGTACGCGAAACCCGAAGGCCGGTTCAGTTATGAGAGCTGGTTCCGAGCGGCAAAAGCGGGGCGCAGTTTCGGGACGAACGGCCCGATGCTCTTCCTGCGTGTCAATGAAAACGAACCCGGCAGCACCATCAGGATCGAGCCCGGAAGGCCAGGATCGCTGCGGATCGAAGCCGAGGCTGCGAGCGCCGGTCCGCAGGACCGGCTGGAGATTGTCTTCAAGGGAAGGGTCGTAAAGACCGTGCTCGAGCCCGATGCCACGGGCAGGCTAATGGCTGCCTTCACCCTGAACACCGATGAAAGCGGCTGGCTTGCAGCCCGCTGTTTCGAACGCCCCTCCTCGACCATCCACTTTGCCCACACCAGCCCCGTCTACGTCCAGGTCGACGGAAAATCCCCCGTCGTCGCCGATGAGGCCCGCTATTTTCTCCGCTGGATCGACCGGGAGATGGACTATTACCGGAAGGAAACCCGTTTCAAGGCCCCGGAGCATCGCGCCGCAATGCTCTCGTTCTTCGCCGAGGCGCGCCGTGTCTACGCGGGGCTCGCCATTGAGCATCCGGCGACCCCCGAAAGGATCTCGCGCCCTGGCGCTCGCTGATCCGGAATGTCGTGCGGAGCCTCGCCGGCCGCGACACAGCACAATTTGGAGTGCGGCGGCTCGACGCCGCCCTTCACCGCCGGAATCGCGGCCGAAGTGACACAGCGCAACCAAGTGCGGCAGCACGCCTGAACTTTATCCGCATCTTCGGCCGAATAGGGGCGGCGCCCAGGCGCCGCCACCAAAGCGGCGTCGAGCCGCCGCACTCCAGAGTATGGAGTGCGGTGCCTCGGCACCGCTGTCTGGCGTTGGCTGGACCGGCAGGCGGCTGCGCAAGGTCGGCGCCTAGCGGGAGTTTACTGCCGAGGAGACCGCGGTTTCACCTAAGCGATTCTCCTGGCCCCAATTAGCGGCTGTGTTTTGTCTTACCCACCTTGGCGGCGCTGATCTTCCGGATTCCAAGTGCTTCGGAGAGCATTTGCTGCGTGAGCGTTTGCTTGCTTTGGACAGTGGCCGTCCGGTACGGTCCCTTTTCGCCCTGCGGCGGGTAAAGGAGGGCAAATTCGTAGATTCCTTCGAGTTCGGATTTCATCTGCTCAACTGTGATCTGGGGACACACACGTTTTGCCTGTGAATGCAGATATCCGAGCAGTGAGATGCCAAGCATACAATAAAAAGCGTGGACCCGGATCTTGCTATCGGTCCAGTGATACATGGGGCCCCAACCAAGCCAGTCGCCGTCTTTGAGGCCGCGGAAGACTTTCTCGACCTGCTGTTGACCTCCATAGCCATCGATGACCTGTTGTTCCGTCCAATCCATACGGTTGGTCATAAGGACGGTCCGGCCGAGTCGTTGTGTCATCAACAGATTGAACGCCGAGGAATCGACGTCAAACTGGAGCCTCCAGCGTCCACGTTCCTGCGTGAGGTCATAGCGGATCAGCTCATCCAGAAACTGAGCCGATAGCCAACGCTTGATTTTATTGCGGATGTGAATTTCCTTCAGCCCGCAGTCCGGTTTCAGCAGTTCCACTGAGAGCCGCCGCAACGATTGCGTGGTCTTGGCCAGGCTGGTGCTCAGACTGTGAATCTGCTCACTCAGAAACGGTGCGGAATACTTCAGCACGCAGAGCCGTTCTTTGCCGTGAACCAGGAGCTTCGCGGACGCAGATTGGATTCCTGGCTGATCGCTGCTGAGTGCCTTTAGCTGTCCCAACGGCATCGCCCGGAAATCCGGCGGCGCCTGATTCCAGGGCAGGGCCGAGATCCAGCCCACGTGCGACTGATCCAGATCGAGCGTGTTATAGAGCGCGGCCGAGCCCTTGTCGAACACCAGCGTGACCGTGTCGCGCGGAATCTGGTTGGCATCGAGGAAATAGAGCAAGCGCGGCAGCGAGGTCGAGAACTCCTCGGTATCTGAGACATTCCCGGGATAAACATGATGGCAGAGCGACAGACCCGTCATCCCATCCAGAACGTATGACAATCCGACCTGTCTGAGATTGTGGCGCCCCTGTTTGTTGTGGCCGCGCTGAGCGATCGTATTGCGGTCGTTGGTTGACGATACGAAGGTATAGAAGTTCGTCGCATCGTAGGACAACAAGTGGCGGCTGACTATCTGCTTGTCTTTCCACAAGGCCAAAAGCTGCAGTTGCGCTCGATCCAGATCGTCCTTGTCGATAGATTCCGCGCCGGTCGGATTCAACCGAATCCCGTCGAAGCAATCCCAGAAGGCTTGCGAAGTGAAACGCTCGGCAGGAAAGCGCCACAGCGACGGCAGGACGGTTCCCTCATACCAGTCAGCCACCTCCGTCTTGGGCCCCGGTTCACAGATGCGATGCATGGCAGCCAGCAGCAAATAGTGGGCAGTCGAGGGACCGGACCGCGGTGCGGGCCAATGCAATTGCAGCAGATCGAAGACGCCGGTCTCGGTCGCCGCCAGCCAAAGTGCGCCTGGCAGGCCCAAGTCCCGGAAAGTGGCCGACAGAGGCAGCGGCGCCGATCGATCCTGAACCATGGCGGCGATCTTGTCGGCAGTGCCGAGATAGGTCTGGTGAATGATGCGCGGCTTGCCTTCGACACGGCCGCTTTCGACGAGGTAGTAGTAAAGCTTGTTGGCCTTCTTCTTAGCGATGAGCGATGCCATATAGGGTAATACATAAGGGCATCAGCGCAAAATGTCAAGTGATAAATGCTATAAGTTAAGGTCTATTATTGCATATATTCGTTGCGGGCAGCCCCGGCCGGGTCGACGCCTGATATAGGGTAATACGCAGTTGGATGGACGATCGCCGGCTTCAAACTATGAGCGCATGTGCTTTGTAGGCCAGGGAGTGGAACGAGCGGTCTCCTCGGCAGTAAACTCCCGCTAGGCGCCGACCACAAAGCGGCGTCGAGCCGTCGAGCCGCCGCACTCCACACTAGCCGGATGTAACGGGACCGCTGGCTGTTCAAACCTTGTCGGCCGGGATTACCAGAACAGGTCGGTCCGCCCGCGCCGCGACGTCGAGCATCACTTCGTTGTGCTCCAGGAAGGATTTCAGACGCGGGCTGTAGCTCCCGATAACGATCAGGTCGTAGTCCGCCGCCTCGTCCAGGATGCCGGCGGCTGCGGTCGGGGCGCGACGGACCAGGGCATTGGCTTCGATGTCGACGGCCCGCATGCTTGCAACCGCCCGATCCAGGTGTTGACGCATCAACGTCTCGGTGTCGTTCTGCCCGATACTGGCATGGAAGAGTGTGACCGAGGCACCCAGGCGCCGCGCGATCCTGCCCCCCTCGATCACGTTACGTTTGCCGGGCTCGCCCACGGCGGTGCAGATCATCATCTTCTCGATTTTCGTCTTTTTCCCCTTGATCAGCAGCACGGGAACGTCCGCGTGCTGCAGCACCGAGATCACGGTGGGGCCCAACTGCCTGCTCTTGGCTCTGACCTCCAGGCCGGGGACCTTGGCCATCCGGGCGGCGGCGCCGTGGTGACGCTGCGGCAGGGCCAGCATGACCATTTCGTAGAGCGACTCGGCCAGTTCGGCCGCGACCTGCTCGGTGGGATCGCCGTAGCGCGCGTGCCAATGAGCGCTGCGCAGCGCTGATTCCTTTTGGATCGCTGCGAACCAGGCCGGCGGCCCCCCGGCGGCTGCGGGGGCGGGCGCAACCCCGAGCACCGTCACCGAGGCCTGCAGCCGCTCCGCGAACAGGCAGGCGACCGCCAGCGGAGCGGGGTCTTCGCCCGCCGGATGGTACAGCACCTGGCGCGCGGCTTTCTTCAGGATGGTCCAGCCGGAGAGGGCCGTCCACACGGGGTCGGCGGTCAGCCTTGTTTCGGGCGGCAGCGTGGCGTCGACGAGGAGCCCTTCCTCGCCGAACGCGAGGGCGGGCGCAACCTGGCGCGTGCCCGGCAGATGAGGAAGCCTGAGTCGGACGCGCCAGTACGAGCCGGCGAAGCTCTCTTCCACCATGTTTCCCTTGCCCAGGACAGGCGCATCGGCGGGCGGATCGGGGCTGGCAATGACCTGCTCGGGCCGGACAAGGAGCAGGACCCGCGCTCCGTCCTCGTGCGGGTTTTCCGGCGGGATGGGAAGCCTCAGCGACCCGAACCGCGCCTTCCCCGCCTCGGCGCGACCCACGATCACGGTCCCCGCCCCCAGGAAAGTGGCCGTATAGAGGGTCGAGGGGCGGCGGTAGAGCTCTTCAGCCGACCCGATTTCAATCAATCGGCCGCGCTCGAGCACGCCAATGCGATCCGCCAGTTCGAACGCTTCGTCCTGATCGTGAGTGACCAGGATGGCAGTCACCCCGAGGCGCTGCTGGATCTCCTTCAGGTTCCGGCGCAGCTGGCCGCGTATCTTCACGTCCAGGGCGCCGAACGGCTCGTCGAGCAGAAGGACTTTGGGCTTGTGTGCGAGCGCGCGCGCAAGTGCGATGCGCTGCTGCTGCCCGCCGGACAGCTGGTGAGCGTAGCGGTTGCCGAGACCCGCCAGCCCGACCATGTCGAGCAGCTCTTCACAGCGCATTCTGCGCTCCCGCTTCGGGACCTTGCGAATCGCCAGGCTGAACTCGATGTTCTCGATGACGCTCATGTGCCTGAAGATCGAGTAGTTCTGGAACACGAACCCGGTCCCGCGTTCCTGCGGCGGCAGGGCCGTGACGTCGCGGCCATGGAGCAGGATCCGGCCCCGGGTCGGCTCGGTCAATCCAGCGATGACGCGCAGGATCGTGCTCTTGCCCCCGCCGCTCGGGCCCAGCAGGACGAACAGTTCGCCATCCCGCACTTCCAGCGAGACGTTATCGATGACCCACAGGCTGCCGTAGGATTTGGCTACGTTCTCAATGATGATCGACACTCTTCGTCCCCGCCTGGCATTGGTCAATCGGTCACAAGCGCCGTGACCGCAGCTAGAAAGCCACCTGGATCCGGTTTAGTATGACACCAAAACCGCGCTCTCCCTTCCGTGGCGTTCGCGCCGGGTCTCCGAACCGCTCCCAGCCGAAATCGAGCATGTAGCGGACGTATCGGTTGAGGTACCAGTTTGGACCGAAATATAGCGTCTCGGCTCGATTATTTTGGGCGGTTCCATCCGAGATCTGCAGACTGGCAAAGCGGACTTTCAGCTCCCACGCCCCGAAGCCGTGCCGTGTGCCGTCGCGGGCGAAGAGCTCACGGCGGGGCACCACAGCGTCGGCCTCGGGCTTGGGTTCGCCCGTCAACAGCCAGGTGGCCTGAGCCATCCAGCCTTTGGCCACGACCCCGGGCAGATTCGTCCCGGCCGGGCCGAGTTGGTCGCGATGCTGGTTCGTCTGATCGTACTCTGCGCGAATCGCGGCTGGGCCAAGCAGCCAGGTGAGTTCGCCGTTGGCCCGGGTGTATGCCCCGTTCAGAACATCGGGGGAGAAGAACGTGAAGCTGCGGCTTTCCGTCTGACCACGCACTCCCATTCCGCCGACGCTGCGGCCGCTCGTGCCGGCGCCGCCGAAGCTCAGCCCCCTCGCCCAGTACGACCTCGTGTTCTTCCAGGGAGATAAGCGCAGTCTCAACGCGCCCTCCGGCGTGCCGTTATTGTTGGGCGCCAACAGCCCCTTGCCGTTGAACAGGCCCGCCTGGTACTCGAACACTCCCTTGCCGAGCACGCCGGTTACCGCCATCCCTGGGCTGCGGCTCGGCGCGAGGTTGTTGACCAGCGAACGTTCCACGAAATCCTGAACGTTGTCGGCGCGGATCTCCTCCTGGCTGAACGGCACGCGGAACTGACCGAATCGGAACTGCAGCTGGTCGACGCGGTGCACGTTGACGTAGAAATCGCGCAACAGCGTGCTGGCCGCATCCGCGAAATCACCTTCGAGCTTGAAGTCGTAATACCGTTGCAGCCTCCCCTCCACGCCCAACCGCGCTCGCCTGACCAGGAACGTGTTCGGTGGATGCTCCCCACCCTGGTAGCCGCGGAAATCGAGCTGGGCATAGCCGGCGATTCGGGTCTCGAAGCTGCCGTCCCCGTTCCGAATGAAGGCATGGCTGTTGTTCCAGCCCGCAAATCCGCTCTCGGACTTCGGCGCCGGCGGCACCTGGATTGGCTCGCGCCCTGGGCTTAGGGTGGTCTGTACGCCCTCCATTCGCGGCGCCGTGGAAGTCACAGGCGCCGCCTTTTCAAGCGCATCGATGCGCTTCTGCATTTCGGCGAGGGCGCGCTGCTGCCGCTCCACGGTGCTTCGAAGCTGCTCTACCAGGGAAAGCAACGCGGCGCCATCCGAATCTTTGCCTGCGCGGGCGTCGCGCGCGCCGCCTTCCTGAGCCTGCACGGGCTTGGCGGGGAACTGCGGCACAAGCGAAATCGCGGCGGCCAACAACAAAACTCTGGAGTCCAAGCCCCACTCCTTGTGTCACTTGGAGATTCCTGGTCGAATCCCCGGTTTCAAAGCCTTTCGGCACGCTTCCTGATGATCTCGATGGCCATGAGCAGGACGAAGGAGAGCACGGCGAGGGCGATGGCCATGGCATACGCGCCCGTGTAATTACGGTCGTCGAGCGAGCGCAGGATGAACAGCGTCGAAGTCTCGGTGCTTCGGCTCACCCCCCCGCTTACCACCAGTACGGCGCCGATCTCGCCAAGGGCGCGCGCGAACGTCAGGGAGATGCCGTAAAGCAATCCCCACCGGATGGCGGGCAGGGTAACGCGGCGGAAAGTCTGCCAAGAGCTGGCTCCAAGCGTGCGCGCCGCATCCTCATGGTCACGACTCACCTGCTCGAGCACGGGCATCACTTCACGGACGACAAACGGAAATGAGATGAAGATGGTTGCCATCAGGATGCCCGGCCAGGCGAAGACCACTTTGATTCCCATGCCTTTCAAAGCAGGCTCGAACCAGCCACCGGCGCCGAAAAGCAGGATCAACATGAAGCCCGCGATGACCGGTGAAACTGCGAACGGGAGGTCGACGAGCCCGTTGAGCAGACGCTTGCCCCAAAAATCGTCGCGCACCAGGACCCAGGCCACGCACATCCCCAGGATGGTATTGACCACCACGGAGCCGAGGGCTATGACGAGGGTCAGCTGGAACGAGCTTGCCGCGTCGTACGACTTCAACTCGCGCGCGAATGCTCCGAGGCCCTGCGACAGGGCGCCCCAGAGGATTGCCGCGAGCGGTCCCAGCAGCAGGCA
This sequence comes from uncultured Acidobacteriota bacterium, assembly GCA_963773605.1. GTDB lineage: Bacteria > Acidobacteriota > UBA6911 > UBA6911 > UBA6911 > CAVZBT01. The sequence goes on along the minus strand of CAVZBT010000002.1, from coordinate 272,545 downwards.
CCCGGCATACAACACGGCCGTCGTTATCAGCGCGCCGCGGACGAAGATCCCTCGCGAAGCCTTCGGCCGGCGCTGGACCGCAGGTATGCTCTCCGGCATATGCCCGCTCACGCTTTCCTCCCCGCAACCCGCTGAAGTCGCTCGACCGCCAACATCAGGGCGAAGGACATGAGCAGCAGGACGACGGAAATCGCGCTCGCGCCGCGTGGGTTCTGCGATTCGATCTGGCCGTAGACGTACACCGGCGCCGTCAGCGTCTTCATGGGGATGTTCCCCCCGACGACGACGATCGAGCCGAATTCGCCAAGCGCCCGTGCAAAGCTCAAGAGCGAGCCGGTCAGCACCGCCGGCCTGATCCAGGGGAAGACTATCCGCCGAAAGGTTGTCCACCGGGAGGCGCCGAGGGTCCAGGCGGCTTCCTCCTGTTGCTGCTCGGCTTGCATCAGCACCGGCTGTACCGCCCGCACCACAAACGGGTACGTGACGACGAGCAGGGCGAGCACGATCCCGGGCGTGGCGAAGATGACCTGAATCCCGCGCGCGCCCAGCCAGGCGCCTACAGTCCGCTGGGGTCCATAGAGCGCCACGAGCATCACTCCCGTGACCATCGTGGGTATGGCGAAGGGGACGTCGACCAGACCATTCAGCAAGCCGCGGCCGGCAAACTGATACCGCACGAGCACCCATGCCGTGAGCGTCCCCATGATCGCATTGATGAGCGTGACGGTCAGCGCCGCCGCGACCGTCAACCTGAGCGCCGCCCAGGCTGGCGGTTCCATCAAGTCGCTCCAGAAACTTGCCAGGCCCGCCTCCAGCCCCTTGTGGAAGATGGCGGCCAGGGGCAGGGCGATGATCAGCCCCAGGTAGGCGACCGCCGTGAAGCGCAACCCCAGGCGCGACGGGGATGGCCCAGCGCGCCCCACGTTTCCCGCAACAGCGTTCACTTCGGCCTCCGGATTTCCCCGATCGCCCTGCTGTAAGCCCCGTCGGGTCCGTATATCTCCGTGCTCACCTGTTTCCAGCCGCCCAAAAAATCGATTTTCCACAAGTCTTCGACCGGCGGGTACTGGGCCTTGCTCTCCTCGGCGATGTTGGGGTCTATGGGCCTGAGGCCATATTTTGCATATATGCGCTGGGCATCCTGGCCGTAAAGGAAACCGACGAAGGCTTCTGCGGCCTCGCGGCTGCCGTGGCTGTCGACATACTTGTCGATCAGCGCCACCGGGTTCTCGATCAGGATGGTCGAGCGCGGAATCACGTAATCATAAGTCTGGCCTGCCTGCCTGCCGACCAGCACCTCGTTTTCATACGTGATGGCGGCGTCGCCGACGCCCTTTTCGAAGTTCGTGATCGACTCGCGCGCGCCCTTGTCCAGGATGGAAACATTGGCAAAGATGGTTTTCAGGAGTTGCTGCGCCGCGGGGCGGTCCTCCTTTGGTGTGCCCGCGTAGCCTCGGAGGGCGGCGCCGTAAATAGCGTTGATGTTCCACTGCGCGCCCCCCGAAGTCTTCGGATCGGGGGTGAGGATGTTGAGACCCGGTCGGGTGAGGTCCGGCCAGTCGCGAATGCCGAGCGGATTCCCTTGACGGACCGCGATGACCACAATCGAAGTGCTGACCATGCCACGCGCCGGGTTTGCGCGCCAGTCGTGCGTGATCAGCCCGGCTTCCGCAATCCGGTCGATGTCGGCCTCAAGGGAGAGCGCGGCAATGTCGGCTTCGAAACCGGCGATGATCGCCCGGGACTGCGCGCCGCTCCCCTGGTACGACTCCCGGAATTCGACGTCCTTTCCGGTTTTCTCCTTCCAGAACTTCTGGAAAGCCGGGATGATCGCCTTGCCGTAAGCCTCGCGCGGCGTCGTGTACCCTCCGAGTGTCAAGGTGACGGAGTTGCCATCCCGCGAGCGGGAGCAGCCGGCAAGCAAAAGGGAGGGAATGATCAGGACAAGCGCGGCGGTAAACCACAGCGGGAACCGCGAAAACCGGGTGCCGCTGTGCGTGATATTCCGGATCATAGATGGCCCCTTTCTCGCTGCGCGCTCCGCGCGAGCTGGAACTCTCCTTTGTGGAGTTGACCGGGATCCGCCTAACGGCAAAACGAGGCTTGCGTGTCGCGAATGCCCTTCCTATGCGCCTGCGAGGTTAGCTGACGGGCTCGGGCTGAAAGTACCCTACCCAGCCGATGGCTGCGATACGCCCCAGGCTCTGCCGATGCAAAGCCGACGGTTCCCCCGCGCTGCTCGTCCTGCTGCGAGCAACTTCAGCAGACAACTTCCTTGATGCTAATCGGGCCGATTCGGTTTGTCAACCAAGCGCAGTGCTCGCAGTGCTCATGGAAGTGCGGTGCCGCAGCACGCTTTTGGGGGTTGTCCTGGATAGGCGGGATAGGCGGCGTTCGCGCAAGGGCGGCGTCGAGCCGCCGCACTCCATCCGGTTAATACGCCGAGGGCGGCGCGGGGCCCTTTAATCTGGAGTATTCGATGCGGGCCTGCTGCAGGATCGGGAGGTCCGGATCCGCCGCCTTTAACAGGGCGAAGAATCTCTGGTAGGACTCTTTGCTCTTGGCCAACTCGCCGGACAGCCGCCTTGCCTTGGAGATCCCCAGTTGCGCGAGGATGTAGATCGGAGAGAACGGGTCTTCGCCGGTCCCGCGGTCGAGCACCTTCCGGAACTCCCCCTCGGCTTTTGCGCCGGCGCCTTGCGCGAGGTATGCCTCGCCGGCGAGGTAAGCCGGCCAAAGCGCGGCAGGCAGGCTCCCTCCGCCGATCGCGTTCAACGATACCAGCGCCTGCGCCGGATCGCCGCTGCGAATCTGGATCATGGCCCGGATCACCGGCAGGTGAACGGTCTGAATCAGGGTGTGGTCGGGATAGCCTTCGGAGAGTCGATCGGCCAGGAGCCGGGCCTCGTCCGCTGCTCCGCAAAGCGCTTCGGCCTGGGCATTCTTGACGAGAACGACCCAGTTGCTGGTCTCCTTGATCGCCCCGATATATTCCTGCGCCTTCCGGCAATCGCCGAACAGAGCCTCCCTGCGCGCGGCATCGGCGATGAGCCCGGCGGCTATCTCGGGCTTGTCCTTCTTTTGAGCGACCTCGATCGCCTGTTGCTGGAAGCGGCGCGCCTCATGAAGGTGGCCGCGCGAGGCTGCCGCGGCCGCCTCCAAGGCGAGCATGGAGTACTCGTCGGGTTGTCCTAGAGCCTCCTGCGCCTGCACCGCCATCCCGGCACGGTCGCCGTCCAGAAACGCGACCGTGTAGCAGAGGGCGCGGAGGTCCCGGTTATCGAGCCCCTGGGCGCGCGCCTGAGCGATGATCTCCTTGGCCTCCTTGAGCCGGTTGAGTCGAAGAAAAGCGCGTGCCAGCTGGGGATACGCATTCGGGTGCCGGCTGATCCGGATCGCTTCGCGGAAGCAGTCCACGGCTTTTTCGAGCTGGCCGCTGCTTGCGTATCTGCCGCCGAGCGTATTGTGGACGGGGGCGCTGCGGGGATAAATGGCCCGCATCAACTCCAGGACTTCGATGGCCTTGTTTACGTCTCCCGTGGCGAAGGTGTGGTAAATCGCCTCGATCGACAACCTTTCGTATTCGCTGACCCTGTCTCTCAGGGAGTAGGCCCTGGTCGCGCTTTGCGCCGCAAGATCGCGGCGTCCCAAGTAGTCGTAGCACCAGGCGATATCGTCGTACGCGCTTGCGAAATTGGGATCAGACTCGATCGCGCGTTCATAGTAGGGGAGGGCTTCCGCCGTGTGCCCGGACAAAAGCCGCTTCCTGCCGAGCGAGTAGGCTTTGAACGCCTCCAGGGACGAAGTGGTGGCCTGCTCGAGCGGGATATCGAACTTTTCGATTGAGTTGATCGATTCCCCCAACCCCTTCCTGATGTTCGTCGCAACCCTGCCGAGGGTCCGCAGCACTTCTTCCTTGGTGGCCGCTTCAAACTGCTCGCGGACAATCACATCCCCGGTTTGCGCATTGAGCGCCTCGAGCGAGATCACATACTCCCGGCCCAGCTTCGATATCGAGCCGGCCAGCAACGCCTTAATCCCGCGGCGCAGGCAAATCTCCCGTCCGGCTTCCCGCGTCAGGGGCTCGTTCGTGGAGCGACCCATGTACGCGAGAGTTTCCCGGGCGCGTTCGTCGGAGTAAATATTCAGGAAAGGCGTTTGCGAGAGATGCACCGCCAACGCCTGCTTTAGAGTGTCGTCAAAGACCGGGTCGCCCGTGGTATTGACGAAGTCGGCTAGGAGGATGGCGTCTGCCTCGGTCAGGGCCGGCCTCCGCCACTGCAAGACCCAGAGGAGCAGCGCAATTGCGGCGATCGCGATCGCCCCGGGTGCCAGGATCCTCCACCGTCTGCGGGGGCGGGGGATGCCGGTCGAAGGCTCCGACGCCGCCATGTCCGGTGGGAGACCCAGCCGCTCAACCGGCGCGATCAGCCGGTAGCCGCGCCGCGGGATCGTCTGGATGAAGTGCGGTTGCTTGGCGTCGTCGCCGAAGGCCTTGCGCAGTTCGGAAACGGAGTACGTCAACACGTCCTCGGTGACGAAGGTCCCCGGCCAGACCGCGTGCAGGATGTCCTGCCGCGGGATGACACGGCCGGAGTTCCCGGCAAGGAAGATCAGCACCTCCATGACCTTCGGTTCGATCTGGATCCGTTTCTCACCGCGGGAAATCAGGTTAAGATCTCGTTCGACCAGCCACTCTCCGATTCGAAAAGCATCGCCCACTGGTTTGCTCCTCGGAAATACGACTTCTCGGGTCATCCGCCATCGCACACGGATGGAGATGCGAGAAGCTCACGAAGGCAGAGCCGTGCCCTCCCGGCTACTAATTAAGACGATGGGCCTCACGGTTTTGTTTGCAGAATTCTGCCGTGCGGCCTCAAAAACTTCTCAGCACCGCCGCCCCGGCCCGCGGAGAAATGTGAAGCAAAATGGCTAATCGTAACATTAGCAATACTTACGAACTGGGGTAGGCCGGTTCCTCGGCAAAACCTCGTCGAAACCTCAAGCAATCCGAGGCGAACGCTCGGTAACTTTCCCTCGCCCCGCATCGTCTTACCAGATAACACGGGGGCCCCCTGGCTCCTTTTCGGGTAAGGCGGTTGCCGGAGGTGGATATGGCAATGCGAGGTTTGCTGCTTTGCTTCGTGTGTTTGGTGTTGCAGCCGGCGGTTACCGCCGCGCCGCTTGGCGGCCAGATGTCGGAACGGGATGCCTCGCGACGCTGCATCCGGGGAACCGTGATCTCTTCGGCGACGGCACAGGGTCTCGATGCGACCGTCACGCTGAGTGGCCACGACTATTCCTCGACGTCCCGGACATCCTCCTCCGGGCTGTTTGCCTTTTGCGGCGTCAGCCGCGGGAGCTATGCGCTCGAAGTGTTCGCTCCCGGCCACGAATGGACCCGCACGCAGGTGATGTCGGATTCTGACCCGCCCGATAGCGTTTCTGTCGTGGTGCGGCCGCTCCTGCGACAAGCGCTGCCCCACAACGCCGATTCCGACAAAAGCGTGTCGGTCAGGGCTTTGAAGGTCCCGCGGCGGGCCCGCGAGGAACTGGATCGTTTTCTCCGTGACGCGGAGAAAAACGATTGGCAGGAGTCCCTGGCGTCCCTCCGGAAGGCTGTCGAGATATACCCCGATTACGTCGACGCCTGGACGAACATGGGGGTGGTCTATACGCGGCTGAACGATTTCTCCATGGCCGAAGCGGCCTTCAAGCGGGCGCTGGAGATCGGGCCGAACGACGCGGTGATCCGGAGGAAACTGGGATACCTGTATCTCGTCAATGAAAAGTGGGATAAGGCACTCGCGGAACTGAAGATATCGAAGTCACTGAACCCGTCCGACGCCCGGACCGGGGCCTATCTGGAACGTGTGCTTGATCAGATGGGGAAGGCGGCCCTGGGTCGGGCGAACTGACTCATTATGGGGTCGGCGCCTAGGCGCCGACCTTGCGCAGCCGCCTCCCGATCCAGCCAACGCCAGACAGCGGTGCCGAGGCACCGCACTCCATACGCTCGTCATCTGAGCCGGACACCGACCTCGTAGTCCCTGCATTCCCATTCCTGCGTGGCTTTCCAACGGAATGTGAACCGCACCGGTGCGCGCTGTAAGCCGGGAATTTCAATGTCGACATACTCGACGCCAAGCGCGGTCGGTGACGAGTCCGTGTCGCTGGCCGATTTCCAGTCGTCGATCGACCAGTGCAGCGTAAAGCCCTTTGTTGCCAGCACCCTCAGGAGGGTTCCTGCTTCGACGGAGCGCGGCTGGCGATTGGGTTTCCAAATCTCGAGGTTCCGCGGTCGGGCGGCACTCCGGTAACGCGCGGCCACCTCGGGGATGAAGTCGAACACGCGCCTGTCATGGAGGGAGCGGAGCAACTTGATGTATTCGGCATGAGCCCACATCAGCGGCATCGCCGCGGTCGTCGGCCGGCCGAGATACATGTGGACCTCCGGCCGGTCCGGCTGGTCCCAGATCTGTTCGGGAAGCAGGCCGGTGTTGGAGGCGAAGCGTTCCATCGCGTGCACATACAAGGCGGCATCGTGCCCGGCCGCGAGTTCGTAATGCCCTCGTTCGCCCGTCAACAGTGGCCACGCGCGTCCCCGGCCCCAGCCGACGTAGGACGAGCCATCGTCTCCCTGCCCGTACCCGTCATGGTTGTAGCGGTGCCAGCATGGCCCGAATGGAGTGTCGACCTTCAGGACAGCATCCACCACCCGGAGTGAATCGACGATTACCGGGTCGTCGGGTTTCCGGATTCCGTAGCGGACCAGCTCGAGAAAACCCGCATCGACAATGTCTCGGGCGGGGAAGCTGAACTGTTCGCCCGGCGCGCGGTTGGCCAGTACCAGCCACCCCTGGTTGGGGTCTTCGTTCGGGAAAGGATCGTCCACTTCCAGCGGCAGGATCCGGATGTAGTGACGCCTGATGGCCGGGACCAGGCTCCCGCGGTCCGTAACCATCCACGATTCGATGCGGCTTTCGAGAAAGTCTGCAAAATCTTCGAGAAACCGTGCGGTGGTGGCATCCTGGCGTTCCCGGAAGAAGCAGGCCGCGCAGATCAGCGCCGCGATGCACGCGGCCATCGTGGACGGCGAGTAGCCGCTCGCCTCCTCCCATCTTTCCTGGTCGGTGGCGGGGCCGTGCCGGACCAGATAGCCCACCGCCCGCTTCACCAGGACGAACGGATCGAAGTCTTCCAGCGCATTCTCCTGTTTGAGGCGCCAGGCGAGCAGAATCGGGAATGCCACCTCGTCCATTTGAACGCCGCCCCAGTATTCCCGGCCATCCACCCAGAAGTTCTGTGGCAGCCGCCCTTCCGCGGGCTGGCTTGCGGCGAGGTAGATGAGCGCCCGCAGCGGGGTCGTCTTATTGCCGGCTGCGAGCAATCCCATTGCGGTATTCACCAGGTCTCGGGTCCAGACGAGATGGTAGCCGCCCTGGTCGCGGCCTCCCTTCGCCTCGCCCCAGGGAATGGACAGAGAGGCGATGAACGCTCCGGGGTAGGTCTTGTCTTCGTGCGACAGCATGACGCTGTAGCTGCCATGGTACAGATTGCCGCCATCATGGGAATGTTTTTCCAGTGGAAGAATTCGGCGGGCCGGGCGCGTCCACTGTTCCTGAAAGCGTTGATGATGCTGCGCGAACGGGATCGCCAGCGACTGGAGCAGCGCGGTGACCGCGCTCGAGAGGCTGCCGCCGAACGCCATCCCAAGCGTGAATTCCCTCCGGTCCCCCAGGTTCAACTCGCCCGTGAGCGCGATGTTGCCGTCGGGAGCCTGGTCGAACTCCCAGTCCATCCTGTAGTTGTCGGCCAGATCGGTCCACCCGTCGCTCCGGCCCACGTATCCGCAGGACAGCCGCGTGAATTCCGAGGTCGCGGCGATGGCCAGCCACGTGCCGTTTTTCTCGGCTGCCAGCACCGGGCGCCCCCCTATGTCCATGACAAACCCGTTGTTCCCCCACCCGCCCACTTCCAGGTGAGGGGCGCACAGGACATAGAAGCGGAGTCGCCTCAACGTGTTCTCGTCGCCATTGATCCTGGTGTGCTGCAGCAGGCAGGGGAAGTGGGGGTGGGTGATCACCTCTTTTACAATTTCGTACCGTTGGTCCGGATCTGAATTTGTGATCCGATAACACAAGGCATGGGATGAAGAACGCTCGACCAGATGATTCAGATGTCGCTTTTCTTCGTGAAAAAAATACTTCTGGTCGGTAATGAGATACTGCAGGTCGCGGACTTGCGGTCTGTCAACCATCGGATAAAACACTTCGGTGACCACACCATGGAAAATGGTGAACCAGACCCTGCTGTCTCCCGAATATGCCGTGCCGACGCCCTCTTTGTTCCCGTGCGTCCACCTGGGTTCCATTCCAGGTTTTCCAAACGCCACACGATTTCCGCGCACCTGGGGGTAGGCCGCACCTCCCGCACTTGTGATTGCAGGCTGCACTTGTGTTGCCCTCCTAATTACGCCACCCGACGATTTTAGCCCGAAGTGCGCCCCACGACGCAGCCCGTTTTGACCCCCGGGCTCCCGACCTCCGGAGATGGCCCGGTTCACCCTGACACGTTTTGTCAGGGATTCTTCGAGAAGTTTCGAAGGGTGTAAGAATGTCGGGTGTTTCGTTTGTGGAGCACGGTGTTTCCGCCGGCGCACCGCGAATCGTGAGCGCCGGCGCGTTTACCCAGTCTATAATGGCAACTTCACGCCCAGTTACAGGTGCACATTCTCCTGATCTTCCCGTGCCGCGGGACCGTGGTTTACGAATGCTCGACGAGTTGGGGATGTTCTGCCGCTATGGGCTGGCGCTCCGGACGTTCATGCGCAACCCTCTCGGCGAAAGCGATGCTTCGAACTAGTCCGGAAGCATCGCGACAACCGGTGCACCGCTTTTCTGGGCATTCTGACTGTCGTGAAGGGCAGTGGGCTCCAAGCCGGCCAGGGGTCAGCGTCGAGCCGCCACACCCCATAGCTTCACAATTCTTCGCGCCCTTCACTCGGTGACGACATTGACCGGGCGGCCGGAAGCGAACGAGAGAATGTTGTCGACTGTGGTATCGAGAATGCGGTTGAGGGCTTCGCGGCTGTTAAAGGCGGTGTGCGGCGTGAGCACGACATTTTCCCGATTGCGCAGGATGTGGTTGGACAGCAGCAGCCGCAATTTTTCCGCAGACTGCTGGCTGGCCAGCAGCTGCGTCTCTTCCTGGATCATGTCCTCGCCTTCCAGGACGTCGAGCCCGGCGCCGCACAGGACCCCCTCGTCGAGAGCCCACACGAGGGCCGCGGTGTCGATCAGGCCCCCACGGGAGGTGTTGATCAGTATGGCACCTCTCTTGACGAGCGCGAGCCGCTCGCGATTGATCAGGTGGTGGGTCCGGGCGTTGTAAGGGGCATGCAGCGAAATCACGTCGGATCGGGCAAGCAGCTCCTCGAGGGGCACATAGGCAAACCCGAGCACCTCGGCCAGGAAACGATCCTGGCGCGTGTCCGAGGCGAGGACCTCCATGCCGAAGCCCTTGGCCATGCGAATCACGTGCAAACCGATCCGTCCCGCGCCGATCACGCCGATGGTTTTCCCCTTCAGATCAAAACCCATCAGCCCCTCGAGCGAGAAATCGCCGCGGCTCGTTCGGACATACGCCCGATGGATGTTTCTCGAAAGAGCCAGGATGAGGCCGAACGTGTGCTCTGCAACCGTGTTCTCGCCATAAAACGGCACATTCGAAACCGTAACGCCACGGGCACGGCATGCGGCCAGATCGATGTGGTCAAACCCGGTGGAACGCGTCGCGATGAGCCGCAGGGCCGCGAGTCGCTCCAGCTCCGCCGGCCCTACCCGTGAGTAGATGAATATCGAGATGGCTTGCGCGTCCGCCGCCGATTCCAGATTGCCGGTTCGCAGGGGCTCGGCGTGGTAGGCCGGCGCCAGGCGCGCAAGCGGCGAGCTGCGCAGGTAGGTTTCCTCGCGAGGGGGGAGCTCGAAGAAAGCAGCCTTCATGGAATCGAGATCGGCCGGCATCGTTGGCGCGCCCCCCGCAGAAAGCCTACCATACCGCCCGTCCGAATCAGGGAGGACAGCCGTGCGACGCTTACGATATTGGGCTCCCTCCGGTACGTCTAATATTGCCGCCCGGGGGCGGCGGGGCGATAATCGGGGCGATCGGGTAAGGCCCGGGTGAACGTTATGAAGAGGTCGCGCCGCAGCTTTCTCCGTTGCTGCCTCGCCGGTGCCGGCAATTGCGTCCCGAGGTCGCCTCGAAGGTCATCCGCGAGATGCACCGTCAGGTCGGGGAATTGAGGGTCGACGGGCGCGGCGTCGCCCAGCGGGGCCTGATCATCCGGCATCTGATAATGCCGCAAAACCTCGCCGGCACCGACCGGTTCGTCAAGTGGGTGGCGCAGGAACTGTCGAAGGACACCTGCGTCAACCTCATGCGCCAGTACCGGCCGGAGCACAAGGCGTCCGAGTACCGGGAACTGTCCCGCCGGATCACGGCGGAGGAGTGGCAACAGGCCCTGAAATGGGCCGAACGCCGGGCTTCGCCGATACCAGCTCGACTGAATTGACAGCTCGGGGGGAAAATGAGAAACCGACTTGTCCCGACCCTTGTCCTTTCCTTCCTTGTTCCGGCGTTTGGAAACGCGCAGGCGGTGCGCCCGGAAGTCACCGTCCACATCACAAGCCCGATGGCACCTCCAGGCTGGGCGCTGCTGGAGCGCGAGCTGCTGCGCTACAACTCCGTCGCGGTGGAACGCTTCGCGCAGAAGTACCTAGATGCGCGAGGATACCTGCTGCACACGCCGCGCTGGGGCACGCTCGACGGCCCCGACGATGCGATCGAAACGTTCTGGAACTGGACGCTTCTGCACGCGCTCGGCGGCGCGGATGCCGTCCTCGATCTTTACAAACAGGCGCAGGAAGGGCACTGGAAGCAGTACGGCGAGTTGCGCACGAAGCTGACCGATCTGGCCTCCAACGGGGCGTACAGCAGGGAATTCATCACGCAGTCGGACTGGTTCCACACCGCCGAGGGGATGCGCGCCTTCCTGCTGCTGGGTTTGTCCGACCCGAACAACGAGCTCTACCGGCAGCGGACGCGCCGCTTCGCCGCGATGTACATGGGAGAGGACCCGGAAGCGCCCAACTACGATCCCGAGCACAAGGTCATCAAGAGCATCTGGAACGGCAGCAAGGGACCGATGATGCGCAAGGCGACCACCTATGACTGGGTGGGTGACCCGGTGCCCGGCACGTTCCACCTGCTCCACAACCCGGCCGGCCGCGGCACGATGCTCGACCTGCAGGCGAATTACGAAAAGATGCTCTCGCACTGCGCCGAGTACCTCGACAGTGTCGGCGACAACTCGCTCAACCTCGCCTCGACCATCCTCGGGCTGAACGCCTACATGCTGACCGGCGAAGAAAAGTATCGCAACTGGGTGCTCGACTACGTCGGCGCCTGGAAGCAGCGGACGGAGCTGACGGGAGGCAACATTCCAAGCAACGTCGGGCGCGACGGCACGCCGGGCGGCGAATACAACGGCCAATGGTGGAAAGGAACGTACGGCTGGAACTTCACCATCTTCGACGGCGAACTCGGGCAGATCGCCCACCGGAACTACTTCACGGCCGGCTCCTGGCCGGGCTTCAGCAACGCCCTGCTGCTGAGCGGCGACCAGTCGTTCGTCCAGGTACTGCGGCGCCAGATGGACAACATCTACGCGCAGAAGAAGATCGAAAACGGCAGAGCCCTGCTGCCCCAGATGTACGGCGACCCGCGCGGCTACAAGTACAACGGTGCGCCCTCCTGGTATCAGTACGCCGGGCAGCTCCACACAGACCGCCTGATGGAGATCTACCTCTGGTCGATGGATCGCAAGGACCTCGAACGGGTGCCGGTCGGCCGCGTCTTCGAGCGCCGCATCCGAAAGCGACGACGGATACAGCGAAGCGGACCGCGGCGCACCCTGGCTGGGCTTCCTGGAAGGGAAGCTGCCCGACTTCCCCGAAAAGGCGTTGCAGGCGGATCTCGCGCGGCTGCGTCGCAAGGTGGAGATGATCCGCACCGATCAAACCACGGCCGATGCGCGCCTGGCCGACTATCTCCTGGACCTGAATCCGGCGACCACGAACGGCCTCGTGAACCTCGCGCTCGGAGGGTATTTCGCGCGCGGACGGATCTGGGTCCTGCACAGCCGGTTCCGCTACTTTGACCCGGTGAAGCGCCGCGCAGGTCTCCCGGAAGACGTCGGGGCGCTCGTCGAAAAGCTGGGCGCCGATTCGGCGATCGTTACCCTGGTGAATCTGAACCCCGTCGAGCCGCGCGAAATCGTCGTGCAGGCCGGCGGCTACGGCGAACACCGGTTCGAGGGAGTGACGCTGGACGGAGCCAAACGACGGAGTTCAGCAGCCCGGTCTTCACGGTACGGCTGGAGCCGGGTGCGGGCTCCCGCATCGAATGCCGGATGACCCGCTACGCGAACCGCCCGACTTTCGCATTCCCGTGGGACCGAGGTTGGTACCCAGGGAACAGGTGAGACGCAAAGAACTCAGAGAGCCGAATGTGGAGGAATGAGGCGCTTTGCAGGCACAAGGACCGTGCAACCCTCATGGAAGTGCGGTGCCGCGGCACTGCTTTCCGGGGTTGTGCTGGATCGGGCCGCCACGGGCCAAAGGGCGGCGCCCAGGCGCCGCACTCCACAGACACGGGGGAGCTTGCGTATCCGGGCCGAGTGGGCCGCGGCGGCCCGACGCGGCCCGGGGAGATCCTGCTCGGGCTGGTTTTCGCGATCAAGTACGGTTGCAGCTCATCGCGGGCGGGCTCGAGGCGCCCGCGCTCACCTAAAGCTGTCGCTTCGACTCTTTGAAGCAGGGATAAAAAAAGGGGCGCAGGCAATGCTGCCTGCGCCCCGGAGGATTGGTCAAACGAGGCTAGAAGGAGAAGCGCAGTCCGAACCGGAAAGACCTCGGGTCATTTGCATCGCTGAGGATCTTCCCGAAGTTCGAGCTGTTGGCATTGCCATTCGGGTTGGCGAAGTGCGGCGTGTTGCTGAGGTTGAACGACTCCGCCCGGAATTGCATCTTGAACCTCTCCGTGAGTTTGAAGGTGCGGAACAGGCTGAAGTCCATGTTCACCACGCCGGGCCCGCGCATGGTGTTCCGGCCCACGTTGCCGAACCGGACCTCCGTGACCCGCGCAAATGCGCTGGTGTCGAAGCAGGTGCCGTCATCGCCGACCACCCAGAATTGTCGACCATCGGCTTGATCTGGTCCGGCGTCTGCGCGTTGCCCGGCATGTTCAACGAGGAGCCGGAAGCGCTCAGCGTGAACTGCCGTCCCTGGTAGGCGCTGAAGATGCCGTTGATCTGCCAGCCGCCCAGGACCGCCTTGGCAGCACCGCTCTGAGCCCACTTCTTGCCGTTGCCGAAGGGCAGTTCGTACACATAGGCAAGCTGGAACATGTGGGGGATGTTGAACGCCGTCGAGGCGTGGTTGCGGTTGAACGCGCTCGGCGCGTTCCAAGTATACTCCGTCCAGTCACTGTACTCGGCCTCATCGATGGCATGCGAGTACGTGTAAGCACCCTTGAGGAACAGGCCGCTGCGCGAAGCGCCGGTTGAGGGTGGCCTGCAGCGAGTGGTAGTTGCTGTGCGTGCGGCCATCCCACTCCCTGGTGTCGCGGTGCGTCCGAACTTGGCGAAGAGCGGTCGCCCGTCATCGCCGGAACCGGGGATCTGCGACGGCATTGATGTCCAGGAACGCGAAGCCGTTCACGGATGCCGTCCCGACGTATCCAACCGACGTCACCATCTCGCCCGGCAGCTTGTGCTCGATGATGAAGTTCCACGACTGGATGTAGCCCCGGTTCAACTGCTGGTTGGCCACCGGGTAACCCATCTCGGCCGACGACGGCAGCTGAACTCCTCCCCTTGCTGATATCCGGGCAGCAGATCGATAGAATACCGACATTGGGGCCCAGCGGTGCGTTCGGGACGCCCGCCGCCACGTAATTGGGGTCCGTGGTGACCGGTTGGTAGCCGTTGATCCCGGAAAAGGACCGCGACAATCGTCAGCGGATACCAACCGCGCAATGCCTGAGCGCCCCAGGGATGCGAGTGGTAGGTGATGCCGTAGCCGCTTCGGATCACCGTGTTGTTCGCCAACTGATAGGCGAAACCGACACGGGGTGCAAACAGCTTCTTGCTGTAGCCCACTCCGTTGTCCTGCGGGATGCCACCGCCGCCGCCGATCAGGACGTCGTTGGTTGTCGGGATCATACGATTCGATGCCCATGCCCGCGGAGCGCGTCCGGTTGGGGTAAAGCTCCCATCGCAACCCCAGGTTGAGGGTCAGCTTGGGAGTGGCGCGCCAGCGGTCGCGAACGTAGAGAGCCCACTGTGTTCTCGAGGCTGTCCATCTTGATGAACTGGCTGCTCTTCCCGGTGCCGTGGGCGTACCGAGCAGAAACGCCGCCAGGCCGTTCCAGCCGTTCTCGAACGATGGAGTGTCCGCCCTGGAATCCCACAGTGGCATCGAGAGCCGTCGGGATTCAGGGCCGTAACGCCAGGATCGAAACTGAACGCACCGCGCGGACCGTCGCCCAGTTCCGGCTGCCAGTGGTTCATCAGGTGGTGCATGAAGTCGAAGCCAAACCGGATGTCGTGATTGCCCTTCGATCCAGCTTGCATTTGAGGTTGAAGGTGTACGACTGGTCGTTGCGGAAAGCGGGTTCCAGCCTTCCGTATTGCCGAGGTCTGAATAGTCGGAGATGTAGAAAGCCGGCATGCCGCTTTCCCGCGGGTCGGGGCCGTTCGTCCCCGGAATCCCCAGCACGTCCAATCCGAAGTTGGTGCCGAGATCAGGCGGGCTCCACGTTCTGGCCAAATCGGGTCCAGCCGAGCGTCCCGTCAATCAGGAAGTTGGGCGAGACGGTGTAGGTCTGCCCGATGCCCGCGATCTGCACCAGCGTGTGGCCGTCGCCGAGGCCGCCGCCGTCGCACAAGCACTCGCCCGCCGGCCTCGCCCAGGCCGAAGTCACCGTGAACCAGCGCCTTCATGACGCTGTACTTGACCCAGACCTGGTGCTTGTCATTCCGGTTCCAGTTGACCTTGGCATCGAAGTTGTTGCGGTTCAAGCGCTGTGTCGCCGGAGTTGAAGTAGTTGTTCATATCCCCGGGCTGGTTCGGCGTCGGGCACCAGGGCCAGCAGCTTCATCATGGGGCCGTTCAGCCGAGCTGCGGGATGACGTTGAGCCTGCCCGCCGCTGGAGAACACCGACGCGGCCCGTGCCATCCAGGTTGCCGGTGAAGGGATCGAAGACCATCCCTTCCCGAAGCGGTACGGAGCCGCCCTCCGTGGTGGGCACCATAATCGGCGTTGCCGCTGGCATCCAGAATCTGCGCCCCCAGCTTTCTGCTGAAATCCCCGGTGCGGAAGTCGGCCGTTGGGACGGAAAAGAGACTGGATGCGGCTCACGCGCTCGAAGGTGCCTTCCCAGTCGGCGAAGAAGAACAGCTTGTTCTTCACTGATGGGTCCGCCGAGGCTGCCGCCGTCGATGTTTCGGATGCCATTGGGCTTCTTCTGTCACGCCGGCGCGATTCTCATCCCACCGGAAGGCCCGCAAGGCGCTGTTGTCGTGCATGCCGAAAAGCGCTGCCGTGGAACTCGTTGGTCCCGGACTTCGTCGTCACGGTGACGGCGGCGCCGCCCGTCATGCCCTGTTCGGCATCGAAGTTGTTGGTGGAGATGTTGACCTCCTCAATGCTCTCCACCGGCGGGACGTACACCGCGTGGTGAGGCATCGTGACCAGGATATCGGCCGAACCGTCCAGGCGGGTGTTGTTGGCGCCGCGGTCCTGGCCGTTGACGTTCGTGGTCAAGGAGCGCCCGGGTGTATCGGTGACGGCGTTCTGAAACTGCGCCGGCGTGGCGCCCGGAACCAGGTTGATGAGGCTCTGGTAGTTGCGGTAGTTGCCGAGCGGCAGGTTCTCCATCGCCCGTCGCTTCCAGGTTCACGCGACGTCCGCCTTCGTCGTCTGGAGGACAGCCGCGCTGGCTTCCACCGTGACCGTGTCGGTAACTTGTCCGACTTGGAGGGTGATGTCGGCGCGCCTGACCGTGTTGATGGAGATTTCGATTCCCTTCTCCAGGTAATTGCGAAACCCGGTCATCGCGACGCTCAGGTCGTACGTACCTTCAAGCACGTTCGGAATCAAGTAGTTGCCGGCAGCGTCGGACGCGCCTTCTTTGGTCTGTCCGGTCTGGGTGTTCGTAATGGTGACCGTTGCACCGGGCACCACCGCGCCGGTCTGATCCTTAACGGTTCCCATAACAGACCCGTAAAGGACCTGAGCATTCAAACGTGGAACGCACATGGGTGCGAGAAGAAACGCACCCACGCAGAAAGGCCAAGAGCCCGTATCTTGCTCTTTGAAACATGCAGACACCTCCCGGTTTACTAGAATTCTTTAACGTGAATTGCTGCGGTGAGATACAACCGTTTTGGAGACGGACCAACGAGTAGCTCATGAGGCGCATTTCATCCACAGCTCACGAACAAATCCCGCGTCAGATGCCAGGGAAGGCGATACCGGCGAATCATATGTCCTTGGAACCGGCGATTTCAAGAGGAGTTTGTATAGGGGGAATCTTAGATATTTGACCCTGAGGACGAGTGGGCGAAGATGTTCTGCGCGGCGGCTGCGACGTGACCGGGCTCGCAAATAGCAGCGCCGGACTTGTCGCGTTCCATGCCGTTGACGTCGGTGGTCAAGGAGCGTCGGGGCGTACCGGCAATTTCAACGAAATCGGGAAGGTCTGAGTCAGACGGATATCAGTGCGGTTCGGTTGCTTCCAGGGTGCGCAGGTCTCTGTCGATGCTGCGGAGCAGTTCTGTCTGGCCGCGGGCTTCTGCCTTCTCATGGGCCTGACGGCCATATCTCAACGCTTCCCCCCGGTTGCCCGCGCGCGCATACGTGGCTGACAGTGCGTAGAGGTAGGTGGGGGTGCTCTCGTCTTCGGGGCTGAGCGTCATCAGGAAATGGCTTATCGCCTCGTCGTACTTCTTTTGGTTCGCCAGGATTCTTCCAATATTGAAGTGCGCCCGCGGGAATTCCGGCTGCCGCTCGACAGCTTTGAGGTAAAACTGCAGAGCTTCCTCCAACCGCCCCTGCTGTTCCCGCATGACGCCGAGATTGTGAAAGGCCTGCGAGTGAAAGGGGTTGATCTCCACCGCTTTCTGAAACATCCCTTCCGCCTCGACGTACTTGCGCTCCTTTGAAAGCAGCACGCCATAGTTGTAGTAGCTGTCGGCGCTGTTCGGATTGAGGCGCACGGCGGCGCGAAAGTGCTCCTCGGCCTTTTCAGGGCGGTTCGCCTTGCCGTACAGGATGATCAGATTCGCGTGTGCCAAAACATATTCCGGGTCAAGTTCAAGCGCCTTCTCATGGTCCCCGATGGCGTCGTTGATCCGCCCCGCTGCCTCGAAGGCGATCCCGCGCTGCACGAGAGACGCAGCTCCCCGGTCGAGCGCGCGCATTTCGTCGCGCAGCGGGTCCGGAACCGGCGGTACAAGGGTTCGGTTGGCAGCGTGCAGCTTGAGGTGCTCCTCCGACCTCGGTCCCTCACCGAGCTTTCGGTAAGCCATGGCAAGCCCATAGTGTGCAGCGCCGTAGGCGGGAAACAGCTCGCAGGCCCTCTGATACGATGCTACTGCGGCAGCCAGGTCGCCATTGGCGGCGCGGATCCGGCCAATCCCGTAATAGGCCTCAGCCGCCTCAGGATGCTCCTTGACGATAGTCTCATAGATGCTTCCGGCCTCTTCCCAGTCTCCGGCGGCGAGGAGATTCTCGGCGAACTTCAATCGGGCCGGCAGGTAGTCGGGATTCAGGCCAAGCGCCGCGCGAAGTGTGGTCGTCGCCTCGGCACGCTTCCCCTGAATGCTTTGCAGCCCTCCCAGGTAATACAGCCACCGGAACGCCGCGGGATCGAGCTGGTGGGCGCGCTTATAACAGATCGCCGCCGAGTCACGCTGCTTGTAGAGGTCCAGCAGCATACCCAGCTTGCCGCTGGCATTGGCGTCGCCGGAATCGGCGCGTGCGGCGTCAAAGGCCTCCTGGACCTGTTCCCTGGCCGCCGACGGAAAATCCGTCACGTCCACCGGGGGCAATTCGGGTAGCGGAGTCTGAGCCCGAAGGACAGGGATCCCAAAAGCCAGCGCCAGAATCGCGACCTGGAGTCTTCGAGCCTTCGAGCCTTTGAGGTCAGTCTTCAAGAACCCACCTCGAAGGCACAAAGACTCGAAGAACCTCAAGAGATCTCCTAGGGTCCGGTTCTGATGATCCCGGAGCCTTCCTTGATGGTCAAAATCTGGTTGGTTTCGACGTTGGTGAATCTTTCGATCTTCTGCGTGGTGGGCCACTTCACCTCGATCAGGTCGATCCGCCTGGCCTGCGCCGAGGCCGAAGTGCAGCCTCAGATCGCTCTGCGACATGACGCTCGCCCCGGAGTGGACTTCATCCGTCTGCGCGTGTTTTCCCGTCACGCACCCGTACCCGCGCGCCGATCGCCGTGCGGTTGCACTTCGTTCCCAGGAGCTTGATCGTGATCCAGTTGTTCCTGTTGCCGCCATCGTTGCGCAGCAGCGACGGGAAATCGTTCATGTTCAGAACCAGCACGTCGATGTCGCCGTCGTTGTCGAAGTCGCCGTAGGCGGAGCCGCGGCTGGAGTAAAGCGCATTCACGCCCGGCCCCATGTCTTTCGAGACATCCTTGAACTTGCCGTTTCCGAGATTGCGGTAGACGAGGCGGGGCGAGAGGAAATGGGCGTCCAGGTGATAGGACTCGATTTCGGGATAGACGTGCCCGGTGACGTGGAAGATGTCGGCCCAGCCGTCGTTGTCGTAGTCCATGAAGGCCGCGCCCCAGCAGACGAACTGGGTGTTGATACCGAGGCCGGAGACGAAGGTCACGTCGGTGAAGGTGCCGTCGCCGTTGTTGCGGTAGAGGTTGGGCGTATCGTCCGAGAAATTGGTCTTGAAGATATCGAACCAGCCGTCGCAGTTGTAGTCCCCCACCCCGAGGCCCATGCCGGCCTGCTCCTGGCCGTCCTCGTTGTAAGCACAGCCGGCCACGACGGCGATGTCGGTGAAGGTGCCGTCGTGATTGTTGTGGAAGAGGATGCTGGGCTCGGAATCCACGGCGACGTAGATGTCGGGCCAGCCGTCGTTGTCGAAATCGTAGGAGACGGCGGTGATGGAGTAGCGCGGCCCGGGCTTCAGGATGCCGGCCTTGTCCGAAACGTCCGTGAAGGTTCCGTCCCCGTTGTTGTGATAAAGGATGTTCATCCCGGCGGGCAGGCCGTGCGGGCCGCACATGACCGGGATGCCCTTCCACTGGCAGTAGCCTGCCTGGCCGGGCATCGGCACTTTCTTGATGTCGAGCTCGATGTAATTCGAGACAAACAGGTCGAGGAATCCGTCGCGGTCGTAGTCGAGAAAGGTGCTGCCGGTTCCCCAGCGCACCCGTTCTTCCCACAGGCCGGCTTTCTTGGTCACGTCCGCGAAGGTGCCGTCGCCGTTGTTGTGCCACAGGACGTTGTGGCCCCAGTAGCCGCAGAAGAGGTCGTCCCAGCCATCGTTGTCGTAGTCACCAATGGAGACGCCGGTTCCCCAGCCGGTGCGCGCCAGGCCGGCCTTTTCGGTCACGTCCGTGAACGTACCGTCCCGGTTGTTCCTGTAGAGGTGCTGGATGGGCGCGTTCTTGGCGGTATAGGTCTCTTCGAAGCGGATACCGTTGGTCAGGTAGATGTCGACCCAGCCGTCGTTGTTGTAATCGAAGAAGGCAAGGCCGCTGCCCTTGACTTCCACGATGTATTTCTTTTGTTTGATTCCCCCCCAGACGTTCGGCGCGTTCAAGCCGGCTTCCCTGGCGATGTCGACAAAGGTCACGGGGGCCGGTTCCTCGGCGGCAGCCGTGGTGACCGCGAGCAGCGCGGGCGTCCCCGTTCTCCGCCCGAAGGGTGTGGCGAGCATCGCCACCAACGTCGAGCCCAACAGGATCGATGTGTAGCCCGGAAATCTGCGACGCGAGGACTTCATGCGGCAATTATAATACGACCCTCGAGCAAATCGTGTCGGAGCCTGCGATTCAGACACTGGGAAATCATACAGGCTTCTTGGGACGCGGATTTGCGCGGACTCACACGGATTTACGTGTGGGCCTTCGACAGGCCGTGGGCCCGGATAGCTCGCCGCGGTCGGGTGTCTCTACTTCTTCGGGTAGCCGACCGACTGCGCCAGCGCGATCTTCTGGTCCGGCCGCAGCTTCATCGCCTGGGCCAAGGCCTCCCGGTCCACGCTGGCCCGCACTACCGACGCCAGGCCCTCCGACGCACAGAAGAGGTAAACGTTCTGGGCAATGAACGCCGTGTTCGCGCCGGTGTAGAACTCCACATCCTCCGGCCTGGCCCGGCCTGCCTTCGGCAGATCTGCGACGTAGATCAGGTTGACCGCCGCATCTTTCACGAAGTCCTGGTTCCCGGTGGCCGCACGCAGATCCCCGGTCATCACGAATTTCAGTTCGTGCGCCTTCGCGTCGTACAGATACAAACCCTCTGGCAAGGCGACGTAGATGTCGATCTCCTGTTTGTTGTTTGCGGAGGGGGCTGTCCGCTGGCCTGTCGTCCGGTTGATGCCGCACGCCGCCCAGAGCAGGTTCGAAAGCACCGGTAACGGGAGCTTCTCCGGGCTGAACTCCCGGCCGGACTTGCGTTCGTTCAGCGCCTGCATCAGCGGTTTGCCTCCCTCCTTGTTGGGAGGGGGAAGTTGTATCGTCTGCCCTGTCTGGGCAAGAGCGGAACACGAACCCGCAGCGATGAAGGCGACAAGGAAAAGCGTACGAAAGAACCTGGTGTCCATAGGCCTCTCCCGAAGAGCCCCCGAGTTTACACCTGATTTCAGGACAAATGATTTCCAAAACGCACCCGAGCGCCTGGCTATGGAGTGCGGCGGCTCGACCCGCACTTCGGGCGACCCTGTCGATCCAGGACAGCCCCGAAAGCGGGTGCATCTGGGAGCAGCTGTGTGCCTGAGTGCGGCGGCTCGACGCCGCTTTGGGTGCGGCGCCTGGGCGCCGCCCTTCGGCCCGCCCTGCCGATACGGTACAACCCCGAAAGCGGTGTATCTGGGCGCACCTATGTGCCTGATTAACCCGTAAACGGTGTATTTACCTTTACTTGTAAAGTACAATCTGAGATACTGCCCATGACTTAATCATAATAGGTTAAGCAGTGGGGGTCTGAGTGGATGTTTCCCTGATAATCAAGCACCGCTTGGAAGAACTGGGCTTCGACCAGCGGGACTTGGCCGCTGCCGCCGAAGTCACCGAGTCCTATGTTTCGCAATTGCTGACCCGAAAAAAAGCCCCCCCCGCGCCGAATCGAACGGATATTTACGAGAAGATGGGCAGGTTCCTGAAGCTTCCGCAGGGTGAGTTGGTGAAGCTGGCTGTGCAGGAGCGTCAGGAGGAATTGAAGAGAAAACTGATGGACCCACCCGCGCCCTTGTTCAGCGAGGTGCGAGAGCTGGTTCTGCGCAAGTGCAAATCCGACAGGCAAAGACAAATAAGGGCGATTTTCGAGAAGCAGCCCTTCGGCGAACTCGAGCGCCTGGCAACCCAGACGCTGCTGGAAGTCGTCAAGCGAGTTGCCCGCGAGGAGCTGGAAAGCAAAGACTGGCTTCACCTCGTGGCCGAGCTTAGCGGCCAGACCTATGAGGAAACCAGGGTTACCATTCTCGAATTCCTGGATACGGATGTGCTGGACGTGTCCATGGAAAACTGCGTGTCTTTTCTCGATCCGCTCATTGACTTCTGGGACATCAACCTTGCGACCTTCGGCATGGAGATCGGCTTGAACCGGAGAGTGGCCGCGGGACCGCCCATAAGATTCGAGTTTGTCGAAAAGGAGGCGGAGCAGGGTTCCGAAGAACCAGGCTTTCGGGAATTCCTCCGGGATGCTTCCCTCAGCCGTAATGCGACTGGGGAAGAAATCGAGTTTCTCGGGAGACTGAGGTTCAGGGGGAAGCGGCCTAACCCGCTTTATTACTATCGGGAACTGCAAAATCTCAGGGACCCGCTGCACTTTCGCGCTACCCAGGCTGAACGCAAAACGGAGGCCTCAAGATGATCTATCTTCATGAGGAGGGAGGGCCATACGTGGGCCCATTCAAGAGTCGCAAGGATGCCGAACGTTTCATCGGCCTGATGGAGCTGTGCGGCGAGAATTGGGCGGACGTGGAAGTTGTGGAGGAAGACAGGGTGGGTTGGCCACCAGAACGAATCCACTGAGGGAGCATCCGCCCTTCCGAGAGGGACCCATGAAGATCGCGAAGCTGCTCAGGGAAACTCTGACCTTGATCCTGGCTGGGGGGCAGGGGGAGCGGCTCTTTCCCCTCACCCGAGATCGGGCGAAACCCGCAGTTCCGTTCGGCGGGCACTATCGCATTATCGACTTCACCCTGTCGAACTGCATCAACTCAGGTCTCAAGCGAATCTACGTGCTCACCCAGTACAAGAGCCAGTCGCTGGACAATCATCTCAGGCTGGGCTGGAACATTTTCGCCAGCGCGTTTGACGAATTCCTGTTTTCGGTCCCTCCGCAGCTCAGGACGGGAAGTTCTTGGTATCAGGGAACCGCCGACGCCATTTTTCAGAATATCTACATTCTGCGGGAACGACTCCCCCGTCGGGTTCTCGTTCTCTCTGGCGACCACATATACAAGATGGACTACAGCGAAATGATTGAAGCCCATGTTCGCACCGGTGCCGTGGCCACTGTCGCCGCGGTGGAGTGCGACCTGAATTCGGCGCGGCGGTTGGGCGTTCTGGAGGTCGCCCCGGACAATCGGATCCTGACCTTCGAAGAAAAGCCCGAGAACCCCAAGCCCATCCCCGGAAAACCCGGTTCTGCCTTGGTCAACATGGGCGTGTACGTGTTTGAAACGGCCGCCCTTGTCGAGTGGATTTCGGGGAATCCCGAAAACGGCGCCTCTCAGGATTTCGGTCGGGACATCCTTCCTCGAGTTGTCCACAACGACCGTGTTTTCGCCTACCCATTCCGTGACGACAAGCAGAACTACTGGCGCGACATCGGGACGCTGGATTCCTATTACGACGCCAGCATGGATCTGGTGAAGGTTGATCCGGCTTTCAACCTCTATGATACGACTTTCCCCATCCACTCTTCGACCCGGCCCCGCCCCCCGGCAAAGATGGTATTTGCGGGCGGAGAAACTGGCCGCGTAGGTACCTCCCTGGATTCCCTCATCTGCAATGGCTGCATTATCAGCGGCGGACGGGTGGAGCGTTCCATCTTGTCTCCGGATGTGCGCATCCATTCCTATGCCCGGGTGGAAGACTCAATCCTTTTCGACCGGGTCGAGGTGGGACGGCATGCGAAGATCCGTCGAGCCATCATAGACAAGGATGTCAAGATCCCCGCCGGTTTCTCCGTCGGATACAGGCACGAGGACGATGAAAAGCGCTTTATGGTGAGCGAGTCGGGCGTGGTGGTGATCGCAAGGGGGGAACAGATCGAGGACGTAACCTGCCCCGTGCCGGACTGGGTTAACGAGCGGGACCGCTATCAATCAGGAGCAACACCGTGACAACACCGAGAGTATGTGTGGCATCCTTGGGGGGAGCGATAGCGCTCTTCACCCTCTGCTATGGCATTGTCCGCGAATCCGCCGTTGCGTGGCGGCTGCTGCTCGCTCTCTTTCCTCTGCTGATTGTGTTCATCTGGTGGATGGTCGATCGCGCCGCGCTGGAGCGGCGCATCAGACGTCTCGAAGCGCGCTCTGAGATTGCGGATGAGAGGCGCGTTACTGCACAGACCAACCTTACGGAGGCGGAGCGCAGGCTGCATGAGATCGAGGGCAGGGTCGTGGGTATCGAGAACCTCGCGAGCCCCACCCAGGAGTCTCAAGGTAGAACGGACTCGCGCGAGATGGAGAACGGAAAAGGACACATCCAGTTGGGATATGGGGACAAGACCAGTATTGTCCGTCTGCCGGTTAACCCGCAGTGAACCGGGTCCCACCGGGGGCCCAGGGGGATTTATGGCAAGCGAAAGTTTCGATGTAATGCGGAGAAGGGTTCTCCGCGAACACAAGCATTCGATCGTCCGATCGGCCCTGAGGGGACACAAAGCCAAGGGGCGAGGGTTGGTCCGAGTCAAGTTCACCCAGGCGGGGGCATCGGGGATGGTGCATCTCTCCTACTTGACACTCGACGCCCTGAAACATCTTCAGACCAGCGCGGGCCCGGACGACAGGGGCTATGGAGCCATGATCATTGAAAAGGTCTCCCGATACCTGCCCGATTCCCAGATCCCCGTTGTGGTCACCGACGGGCAATCCCACCAGTTTTCGTTTGGTGTCCGGCAGGCACTGTAGGAATTCAAGGCGGACCCCTCACGGCCGGACGCGGCCCGGGGCCGCAACCACAAGGGACGCGGTCGGTCGTTCGGTGCTCGCACAGCGCCGAAGGCTTCTGAGCGGTTCAAGATGAACCTCCGATATTGGCCGGAGGGGCCACTGACTTTGCGCGAGCCCCTCAGGCCAAGCTGGCAACCGCCGCCTGCTCGCTGTCGTAGGTCTGGAACACGGTCAGCAGCTTGGTAATCACCAGGACTTCCTTGACCTTCCTGGTCAGGTTCAGGAGTATCAGCTGCTTTCCCTTGTTGGTGACCGTACTGTAGGTTCTCACCAGCTCGCCAATGCCCGAACTGTCGATGTAACTTACATCGTTCAAGTTCAGGACGATCTTCTTCGCACCGTTCTCCAGGATATCGCTGATTGTGTATCGGATGGTCGTTGTTGCTTCACCAAGCGTGATCTTGCCGCTGATATCCAGAACATGGACATCCCCAACGGTACGTGTGTGGATCTTCATAATCGATTCTCTCCCTTAGTCTGGACGTGATCCGGCGGCTATCCTGGCGGTCCCGTGCCGGAACTCGGAATATGCTCGCAGGGCCCCATCTCGTGAGCACCGGACTCTCGGTCGCTTTACCTTGCTGGCGAGGCCGACCGCCTCAAGCGCGCAGATGACGTACCAGCCGATGTCGGTCTGCCACCAGCGTAGACCAAGGCGCGCGGAGCCGGCGTTGGTGTGATGGTTTCTGTGCCAGTTTTCGCCCCACGCCGTCAATTGCAACGGCCCCAGCCACCAGACGTTCTTGCTCGAGTCACCTTCCGGGGAGCGACCCAGGTGCGTGACACTGTTCACGAAACACTGCATGTGCAGCGAATAGACCAGACGAATTGCGCCCAGCCAGAACAAGCCCTGCCATCCGAGCGCGAAACCACAGAACAGGGAGAGCAAGATAACCGGAACTTGAACCAAGGTCCAAATCCGGTAAGCTCCTCGAGTCAAGTCCGGACACCAAGTCCTGCAATCCGCCGGTGCTGACTGGTAAAGCCAGCGCAGGTGTGCCCACCAGAACCCCCCCTGCTTGGGACTGGAGATGTCCTCGGGCGTATCGGTGCGTGCGTGATGCAGCCGGTGGTAGGCTACCCAACTTGCCGGTGCTCCAGAGCCGTTGAACATGGCACAGAAAATGAGCAGATGCTCGAGGACCTTGTTCACCCTGAGGGTGCGGTGCGCCAGCATTCGGTGGTAACCGATCGTCGTGCCCAAACCGCCAAGAGCGGTGAGAAGGAAGGCCAGGCTCAGAATCCCCGCACTGGGGCGCGGAAACAAGATTAGACCGACGACCGCCAGGATGTGTATCAAGAGAAGATAACAGAGTACGCCCTGCTTGCCCCGGGCCGGTTTCCAGAAGGGCTGTTGCCACGGTCGAACCTCATCAGCCCTGTTCATGTGCGCTCCCAGTTTCTGCGAATTTCCGCACTCGACAAGCTGCTCCCGTGTCAACAGCTCCTCGGTGGGCAGTGCGAGTTACAGTTCTTATATCTGGGCGGCCTGCGCCTGTCAGTTCAATACTGCTCACGCGTGTGGTCAAAACGGCTCATCTTAGTCTCAGAGGGCTCAAGTGTTGGGGCGATCAGTACTATGTTGATACTATTGGGGATATAGACGTGTCTCCATCGCCGCGACTCAATTCCCTGAGTTCTGAGTCTGATGAGCTGCCACGACAAACTGGGCCAGGTCGGTTTTGCCGAGGACATCTGCTGATATGAGCAATTCTGACCGAACGCCTGAGCAATACGGAACAGACACCCGAATGATCCCATTGGTAATATGCGCGCGATTGTGCCGGTGGGTTGATCGGAATGAACAAAATGCCGACGAAACGGCATTATCTTCGTGGACGACTCCTGCCACGCGAGGCGAAACGGGATCGGCCATGGCTGTGGCCGCCCTCACGCGGTCTTCAAAGCCCGGCGCACAACCGATCAGGGCCCCTTTGGAGCTGGCTCAACCCCCGACGTCTTGAGAGGATCTGAAGCTATGACGCAGCAAGCCCCTGTGAGGAAAGTTGCGTGCAGGCGCCTGAACGTGGTCCTGATCAGGCCTTCCAAGTACGATGACGAAGGCTACGTCATTCGTCATTTTCGCGGTGTTCTGCCGAGCAACACACTGGCTTGCCTCTATAGCCTCACCGAGGATCTGAAGCGCCGCGGGATGCTGGGCCAGCATCTCGAGATACGGATTCGAATCCTCGACGACACGGTTCAGGCAATCCCCGTCAAACAGGATCATTCGCTCCAACAAACTCCCTCGAAATCGAACGGTCGTCGCTCTGGTCGGTGTTCAATCCAACCAGTTTCCTCGCGCCGCCGACCTTGCGCGCCGCTTTCGCGCGGGAGGTCTGCAGGTGCTTGATCGGAGGATTTCACGTCAGTGGCATTGGCCCTGTTTCCGGAAATCAGACCTGAAATCCAGGAATTGACGGATCTCGGTGTCACCGTGGTTAAAGGCGAGGTGGAGGAGACTTGGGGGGACATTCTCGAGGATGCGCTCCAAGACAGGCTCAAACCGATCTACGATTTCCTGGACAGGAAGCCCGATCTCTACAACAAGCCCGTACCGATCGATCCATCGCTGCGTACCTGAGGCTCTTCATCACGTCAAACTTCGGCACGATCGACTGCAGCCGAGGCTGCCCTTACAACTGCAGCTTCTGCACCATCATTAACGTGCAGGGGCGCAAGGTGCGTTTCCGATCTGTTGAGACACTGGCCAGCGCCATTCGCGAGAACTATAAGCGGTACGGCATCGACTACTACTTCTTCACCGACGACAACTTCGCACGAAATGCCTGCTGGCGCGATGTTTTCGAGATGCTGGCACGCCTGCGAGCTGAGGAAGGTATTTCCATCCGCTTCATGATTCAGGTGGACACACAGTCCTACAAGATCCCGGACTTCGTTCGAACTGGCCTCTCGCGCCGGCTGCACGCAGGTTTTCATCGGGATGGAGAGCATCAATCCGAAGAACCTGAAAGCCGCTGGAAAGGCACAGAACAAGGTACAGGAGTACAGGGAGATGATCGCGGCATGGCATGGGGCAAAGATCGCCACGCACATCGCCTACATCATCGGTTTCCCGTTCGACACTCCCGAATCGGTCGAAGAAGACGTCAACAGCCTGAAGCAGGACCTCGGGGTGGAGCAGGCGTCATTCTTCATGCTGACTCCTCTGCCCGGCTCGCAGGATCATGCGCGCATGGTGCGCGCAGGGGAGTACATGGATCCTGATCTGAACACGTATGATTCCTTTCATGAGACCACGCGGCACCCGAACTTCGCACCCGGCGAGTGGTATGCCACGTACCGGAAAGCGTGGCGGAGCTTCTACTCCTTTGAATACATGCGGCAGCGTCCTGGCGAACGCCAATCCCGAGAATTACTGGAACATTTTCCGCAATTTCATCTGGTACAAGAATTCCGTGCACATCGAAGGCGGCCATCCCATGATCCACGGTTTCTTCCGCATAAAGGACCGCACGGACCGCCGTCCCGGTTTCCCTGTGGAATCGCGCCTCCGGCACTTTGCGCGCCGTTTTCGCGAGGTGCGGCGCCTCGTGCGGAAGTGGATCGCGCTGCTGCTGGAGATGGAGGAGCTCTGGCTGCAGACGCGCAACCGCAGCAAGGCCGAGCTGCGTCTCATATTCGAGCTGAAGCGGGTGCGCGAGGAGGTCAACCGCAACCTGCGGACTGCCGAACTGCAGGTCGCGCATTACCGGGCCAAGGTGCATGTTCCGGAGCTGCAGCGTACCCTCAAGGCTGGCGCTGGCTTTCCGGGACCTCAATCTCGATTTCGCAAGACGAGTAACCTACTCGCGGGCGGATATTCAGAAGTTCTGGAACAAGACCTGGAAAAGCTGGCGCTGCCGGAAGTTCTTCATCATTCGCCCCCAAAGGGTGTTCCTGAATTTCCTTCGGGACGGTGCGTTGATGTTTCTCTTTGCCAAGGCACTCCTGCGTGCCGAGCGGGAATCCTAAGTACCGGATTCCGTAAATACGATAACGTTTGTGGGGACGCGGATGAACGCAGGCAAAGGTCGAGGGGACGCTGTGAATGACCTGGCAGGTGAGCGCTGCGCGCTGTTCTCTTCTCCGGGCCGGCGCCGGGCAAGCGCACTTGGTACAGCGTCCCCTCGACCTTTGCTCCGCTGAACACCACGAAAGGGCCGCGTGCGTCGGCGTGTTCCCGCGTGCAGAAACTACGTTACCGTAATTACGAACGGCAGTACTAAGGATTGCCGCCTCATAAAAAAAGGCTCGTGGCATGAAGCCACGAGCCTTTCTGCAAGTTCGGAAGAATCCGGCGTCTCAGTACATGTCGCCCATGCCGCCGCCCTGAGGCATGGCAGGAGCCTTCTGATCTTCCTTGATCTCCGATATCAGGGCTTCCGTCGTCAGCAGCAGAGCCGCGATCGACGCCGCATTCTGCAACGCTGTCCGCGTCACCTTCGTCGGATCGATGACCCCTGCGGCCACCAGATCCTCGTATATCTTCGGTCTCGGCGTTGAACCCGAAGTTCGCCTCGCTGCTTTGGCGCACCTTCTCCACCACCACCGCTCCTTCATGCCCGGAGTTGTTTACGATCTGCCGCAGCGGCTCCTCCAGGGCACGGCGCAGGATGTTGCTCCCGATTGCCTCGTCCCCTTCCAGCTTCAGCTTCTCCACCGCAGGCACGCAGCGCAGTAATGCCACGCCGCCTCCCGGCACGATCCCTTCCTCTACCGCCGCGCGGGTCGCATGCATCGCATCCTCCACGCGCGCCTTCTTCTCCTTCAGCTCGGTCTCCGTCGCCGCTCCGACCTTGATCACCGCCACGCCGCCCACCAGTTTCGCCAGCCGTTCCTGCAGCTTCTCACGGTCGTAATCCGACGTCGTCTCCTCGATCTGCACCCGCAGCTGCTTCACGCGGGCCTCGATGTCCGAATGCTTCCCGGCGCCCTCGATGATCGTCGTGTTGTCCTTGTCGATCGTGATCTTCTTCGCGACGGCCCAGATCCTCCAGGCGCACGTTTTCCAGTTTGATCCCCAGGTCTTCCGAAATCACCTTGCCGCCCGTCACGATCGCGATGTCTTCCAACATCGCCTTGCGCCGATCGCCAAATCCGGGTGCCTTCACTGCCGCGGCCGACAACGTCCCGCGCAGCTTGTTCACCACCAGCGTAGCCAGCGCCTCGCCTTCGATGTCTTCCGCAATGATCAACAGCGGCCGGCCGCTCTTCGCGATCTGCTCCAATACCGGCAGCAGGTCCTTCATCGAGCTGATCTTCTTCTCCTGCAGCAGGATCAAACAGTCGTTCAGCTCCACTTCCATCCGCTCGGCGTCCGTCACGAAGTACGGCGACAAATACCCGCGGTCAAACTGCATTCCTTCGACCACTTCCAGCGACGTCTCAATCGATTTCGCTTCTTCGACCGTAATCACGCCGTCTTTGCCGACCTTCTTCATCGCCTCGGCGATAATCCCGCCGATGGTCTTGTCGTTGTTCGCCGATACCGATCCTACCTGCGAGATCATCTCGCCCTTCACCGGCTTGCTCAGCTTCTTCAGCTCCGCAACCGCCGCTTCCACGGCCTGCTCAATCCCGCGCTTCAGGCCCATCGGGTTCGCACCCGCCGCCACGTTCTTCACGCCTTCACGGAAAATCGCCTGTGCCAGCACCGTCGCGGTCGTCGTTCCGTCCCCGGCGACGTCCGAGGTCTTCGACGCCACTTCGCGCACCATCTGCGCGCCCATGTTCTCGAGGCCGTCCTTCAGCTCGATCTCTTTCGCAACCGTCACGCCGTCCTTGGTGATCAACGGAGACCCGAACTTCTTGTCCAATATCACGTTCCGGCCTCTCGGGCCCAACGTGATCTTTACCGCATCCGCCAGCTGATTCACTCCGCGCAACAAAGCCTGACGCGACTGTTCGCCATGTACGATCTGTTTAGCCATGAGTCCTCACCCCTTATCTTCCTTCGATTGAAATCCTCCGGTTGCCGCCGGAACTGCTTAATTCCCTTTCATCAGTACCGCCAGGATCTCTTCCTCACGCATGATGACGTACTCCTCGTCATCAATCTTGATCTCCGTTCCGGCGTATTTCCCAAACAGTACCCGGTCTCCTGCCTTCACATCCATTGGTGACCGCTTGCCGTCTTCCATTATTTTCCCCGGCCCTACCGAGATCACCTCTCCTTCCATCGGCTTTTCTTTCGCCGTGTCCGGAATGATGATTCCGCCCTTGACCGTTTCTTTCTCCTCAATCCGCTTCAGAAGTACCCGATCGTGCAAAGGTCTTGCTTTCATATCGTTAGATCTCCATTGTTGTCAAGACAGCCTCATCCGTCTGTACCATTCCTGTACAATCCACATCACATCAACGTTATTATTAGCACTCGATGAAGGCGAGTGCCAATAATATAGGACTCCAAGAGGCATATGTCAAACACCCAGGCACTTGGGCCTGCGGCGCGGCAAGCTACTTGTCGCGCTGGATTCTAGCGCGAACCCTAAGGAGGGGATAATACGGGGTTGAGCCGGTCGCGCGTCCGGGTGGGTTGAATATCCGATTGCCGATATTGATCAAGCGGCAACCCATCCTGACCGTGTGCAACGTGGATGCTCACCTCGACGTAATGCTCCTGCCGGTCATCGACCAGGGGAATGGCGTCGTCCTCTTGCTCGATGCCATCCACGGTCACGGTCATCCCGCCGTTCGCGGCGTGCGTTTGCAGGACGGCGATGTGGTAGACGGTCTCCCGATACCGGTAGTGCACCTTGAACGCCTTCCAATCCGCGGGGAGGCACGGCGCGAAGCGCAGTTTGTCCACCTCCAGCCTCAGCCCCAGGAGTGATTCCACGATCAGCCGGTACATCCAGCCGGCCGAGCCCGTGTACCACGTCCAGCCGCCGCGGCCGGTGTGCGGCGAGAGCGCATAGACGTCGGCCGCGACGACGTACGGTTCCACTTTGTAGGTCGGCAATCGCCTCCGGAGATCTCGCATGGTTCACCGGATTGATCATGGCAAGCAGTTCCCACGCGCGCCGGCTGTCGCCCAATGCGGCGAACGCCATCGCCGCCCAGATCGCCGCATGCGTGTACTGCCCGCCATTCTCTCTCACGCCCGGGACGTACCCTTTGATGTAGCCGGGATTCAAATCCGACTTGTCGAACGGCGGGTCCAGGAGCTGGATCAGCGCATGGTCCCGGCGAACGAGGCGCTGATCCACCGCTTCCATCGCCATGCGCGAGCGCTCGGCATCGCCCGCCCCGGAGAGAACAGACCAGCTTTGCGCAATCGAATCAATCTGGCATTCGGGGTTGCTCGCCGATCCGAGCGGCGAGCCGTCGTCGAAGTAGGCGCGGCGGTACCACTCGCCATCCCAGCCATTCTGCTCGATATTCTGGCGCACTTGAGCCGCCTCGCTGCCGGCAGCGTTCGGCGAAGGGGACGTCGCCATGCCTGCGGGCAACCTCGGTGAACTGCATGAGCACTTCATAGAGGAAGAAGCCCAGCCAGACGCTTTCGCCCTTGCCGTGTTCGCCCACCAGGTTCATGCCGTCGTTCCAGTCGCCGGAGCCGATGAGCGGCAGGCCGTGCTCGCCAAATCTGAGGCCCCTCAGGATGGCCCGCACACAGTGTTCGTACAGACTGGCCGCTTCTTCGGACCGGCCGGGCAGATCGTAATACGAGTCCTCCTCCGCGTTTACCGGGCGGCCTTCGATGAAGTGGACGGGTTCATCCAGCACCCCGGTGTCGCCGGTGCTCAGAACGTAGCGGCAGGTCGCCAACGGCAGCCAGAGATAATCGTCCGAACAGTGCGTGCGCACGCCCCGGCCCGACGGGGGATGCCACCAATGCTGGACATCTCCCTCCCGGAACTGGCGGGCCGCGCAGCGGAGCAGGTGCTCGCGCACGAGGTGCGGCTCGGCGTGGATGAGCGCCATCACGTCCTGCAACTGGTCGCGGAAACCGAAGGCGCCCCCCGGCTGGTAGTATCCGCTCCGCGCCCAGAGGCGGCACGCCAGAGTCTGGTACAGGAGCCAGCCGTTGGTCAGGACGTTGAGGGACGGGTCGGGTGTTTCCACCTGCACCGCGCCGAGCGTGTGGTTCCAGTACTGCCACACCGCTTCGAGCGCGCCGCGCGCCGCGGCGGATCCCCGGAAGCGATGCACCAGGTTGCCGGCGTCATCGGCGTCCCGCCCTGCGCCGAGCCTGAAGATGATCTCACGCTCTTGCCCGTCGGCCAGCTCGAATGGAACCTGGATCGCGGCGCAGGGATCCAGGGCGGCCCCACTCTTGCCGGAAAGCCGCGCCCGGGTCATGGCCGCCGGATTCCGAAGCGTGCCGTTGCGCCCAAGGAACTCCGTCCGGTCGCCGCTGACGGTCCGGGTCGCATCGTCCACGTCGAAGAAGGCAACCCGGCCGGCGAACTCCGTGTTGTACGGGTTCCGCGCGAAGAGCGCGCCGCTGTTGGGGTCGATTTCGGTGACCACGTGCATGGCCGATTTCGGCCGCAGATCTCCCAGCACCCATTCCACGTATCCCGTGGCGGAGAGCCGGCGGGATCGGCCGGACTCGTTTCGCACTTTCAACACCGTGAACTTGACCGGCGCGTCCAGGGCCACGTAAACCCACAGCTCCGAGCGGATGCCGCGCTCCGTGTGCTCGAAGACGCTGTAGCCGAATCCGTGCCGGCTGACGTAAGGCGTCGCTCCGCGGCTGGGCAGCGGCGTGGGGGACCAGAAGTGGCCGCTCTCTTCGTCGCGGAGGTAAAAAGCTTCTCCGCTCGAATCGCTCACGGGGTCGTTGTTCCAGGGAGTGAGGCGGAACTCGTGGGCATTCTCGCTCCAGGTGTAGGCAGAGCCGCTCTCCGAGATGACGGTTCCGAAGTGCGGATTCGCCAGCACATTCACCCACGGCGCCGGCGTCACCTGCCCGGGCGCGGTCGTGATGACGTACTCGCGCCCATCGGGGGTGAATCCGCCCAGCCCGTTGAAGAAGATCAGATCGCGGCGAGGCAACGCGGCGGCCGCCGCGGGTTCGGCGCGGCGGGTTCGGGTCGGCGTAAGGCGCGGGACCGGCACTTCCACGGGGCGGCGACGGTTGATCTGGTCCGCCAGCGATCCCCGGCTGTCGGTGATGATGGCGCGAGCGACCGATTGGAGCAGAATGCGGTCCTCGTTCGATATCTGCTCCGCGGGTCTGACAAAGATGCCGCCGGGTCGATCGGTCACGTTGGCTTCGATGCCTGCGGCAATCAGCCCCATGATCTGGTCGTGGAGCAGCTGCCGGTAACCGGCGTGATCTTCGTTCCAGATCACCAGGTCCACCGCCAGTCCCTTCAAGCGCCAGTACGCGTGGGCCTGGACGAGTTGGCGCACCAGATCGATATTGGCCGGGTCTCCGATCCGCAGCAGCACGATCGGCAAATCGCCGGAAATGGAGTAGCCCCATAGGCCGGATTGCCCGCGGCGGTTCTTGATGAGGACGCTCGGGTCGGCGCGCAGCGAGGAATTGGCGTAGATGACGGAGCCGGCCAGGCGTCCGTAGAGTTGCGCGTCGGCCTCCGTGGCGTTGAGCTGCCGCAGGACCACCTGGCTGTGTGTCCAGGCCAGATCGAAGACGCGATCCGCGAGACGCCGATCCTGGTATTTCTCGACCAGGCCCAGGCAGGCGTCGCGGGTCTCGCCGATGCCGGAGACGATATTGATCGTCGCCGATTCTTCCGGATCGAGCGTGATCCGATGCCGGATCGCGACAATCGGATCGAGCACGGAGCCCTCGCTGCCCGAGAGCGCCGCGGAACCGCTCATCGCCTGCGGATCGGCGACGGTGTTTCCGCGGCCGATGAACCGCATGCGGTCGGTCTCATAGGAAATCTCCCCGATCTCCGCCCCGTGCACGGCCATCAGGTGAAACATCCACGGCGCCGGCTCGTCGAGGGAGCGGGGCCGGCGGGTGCAGAGAATCGCCCGCTGCCGGCGGATGATCTCGGTCTGAACAAAGAGATTGCTGAACGCCGGATGCAGCGCGTCCGCGGCGGGCGATGCGAGAACGACTTCCGCGTAGCTCGTCACCTCGATCGCTCTGCGCGTCCGGGAGCGGTTGGTGATGGTGAATCCGGCGCAGCTCGATGTCATCCTCCGGCGAGACGGCGATCTCGGTATGCGTGTCGAAGTCGTGGTCGCGGCGGCGGAACTCCGCCCGCGCCTCCGAGAAAATCGCTTCGTAGCTCTCCGGTCGTTTGAGCGTCGGCTGATAGGCGGTTGACCAGAACTCGCCGCTGGTCACGTCGCGGATGTAACAGAACGTGCCCCAGTTGTCGCAGGTGCTGTCTTCGCGCCAGCGCGTGACGGCGATGTCCTTCCAGCGGCTGTAGCCGCCGCCCGCGTTCGTGACCATCACGTGGTATCTGCCGTTCGACAACAACTGCACTTCCGGCATCGGCGTGTCCGGGCTGCTGAAGACGCGCACCGGCGTCTCCGGGCCGCTGGGAGCCGTGCGCAAGTCGGAAAGCTCGGCGGTCTGCGAATAGAACGCCGTGGCCTTGGGAACCCGCTCCTGGAGCAACAGCGTGGTCGCCTGGAACAGCGGATCCGACTCGAATCGCTTCTGCATCGGACGGTCCAGGAGCAGATAGGCCAGCGAGAGAAGGCTCATGCCCTGGTGATGCGCCATGAACGACCGGACCACGGCGCTCGATTGCCCGCGCGGCAGACGCGAAGGGGTGTAGTCGATTGCTTCATAGAAGCCGTATCTTCCCTTCGAACCCCTCGGCGGCGAGTCGCTGCAGATTCAGGCACGCCTCCTCGGGCGCCACCATCAGCGCCAGCGCCGAGGCATACGGCGCAATCGACCAGATCCTCGGCCAGCCCGCGTTTGAGCCCCAGGCCGGGCACGCCGAATGCGCGGTACTGGTAGTTGAGATGGACGTCGATCGTGTTGTAGCCGGATTCCGAAATGCCCCAGGGCACCCCGCGCGTCCTCCCATACTCGATCTGCCTCTCCACCGCCGCCTTGTAGGTCTGGTCGAGCAGCGTGTTTTCGTAGGTCGGCATCACCAGCAGCGGCATGAGGTACTCGAACATCGAACCGCTCCACGAAAGGAGAACCGGCTCTCCGCCGGCGGTGGTGAGCAGGCGCCCCAGGGCAAACCAGCTCTCCTGCGGCAGCTGTCCCTGCGCGATCGCCACGAAACTGCACAATCGCGCTTCCGAAGCCAGCAGATCGTAGTAACTCGAGTCCCGCCGGCGCTCGCCAACGTTGTACCCGATCGCCAGCAGATGACGCGCCTTGTCGAACAGGAAGTCATACTCCATGCCGGCGAGTTCGCCCGAGTGCAGCGCGAGCCGTTCGATGGCCGCAATCCTCGCCCGGGCGCGCCGGCTTGCCAGCGTGATGAGCTGCCGAAGCTCGCCGAGCCACTCGCTGTCCTCGGGCGATCGCGTCCGGGCCGAGCCGGTGCTCGATCGCCGGCAGCAGTTCCACTTCAAGCCTCGCCAGTTCGCGCAGTGTCGGGATCTCGTCGATGCCGCGAAACTCGCAGAGCCTATTCGGAGAGCACGGCAGCGATGTCCACGGAGCGAGAAACGTCAGCTCATCGAGGGCGCTCCTGGCATTGCCGGGCGAGGGCGGTGGCCCACCACTGCGCCTGGCTCTCGGGCTCGGCATCGAAGGCTGGCGGCCGCCTTCGCCGCGGAGCTGGCCAGCCGGTCGAGGCAGAGCCGCGCCGCCGTGAGCGTGGTCGGGCGGGAAATCGGATGCGGACGCCAGATCCTTCTGAAGTTGAGCGAGCTGGGCCGGAGCGGATCCTGCCGCAGCGTCCACGAGAATCCTCAGCGTGTCGCCGAGCCCGTCGAACAATCGCGGTCCCAGGATCTTGTGATCGGGAAGCGCGAGCAGACCCGGCCGCAAGGTCAGCAGATGGCCCGCGAGGTTCCCGCTGTCCACCGTCGAAATGTAGGCGGGCAGCAGCGGTTTCAGGGACTGCGTGTCGTACCAGTTGTAGAAGTGGCCTCGGTGCCGTTCCAAGCCTTCCATCGTGTCGAAGTGCATTCGCCGTGCGCTCGATGAGTTGTCCGGCCGGGATGTAGCCGAAGTCGTAGGCGGACAGATTCGCCAGCAGCGCAAGTCCCATGTTGGTCGGCGACGTGCGATGTGCGACCGCGGCAACCGGATGCTCCTGAAAGTTGTCCGGCGGCAGCCAATGATCCTCCGGGCCGACGAAGGTCTCGAAGAATGCCCAGGTCTTCCGGGAAAGCTTCCGGAGAAAGACGGTCTGGTCGGCCGTCAGCCTGTGCTGCGCGGCGAGCGAGCGGCCGGCTGATCCACCACGCGATCGCGGGGGAGGCAAACCAGAGGCCCAGTATGGGCCCGGCCGCGGCCAACGCGGCCGGTCTCGAAAGCGCCAGATAGATCACTGCGGCGGTCGCAATGGCGGGGGCGATCCACATCGACCGGCAGAAGGCGGCGAGGTCCGTGCGGCGATTGCGATCCGGGTCGGCCGACGGACTCCATTCGAGAAGTCGCCTGTGCGTGATCAGCATCCGCCACGGCGGTGCGCACAATCGCATCCAGGCTGAAGAATGCCTCGTAAGGAAGGCAGGCGAGCGTAAATGCCGCCTGAGCGAAGTGCCGGGCGGCGCAGCGCGCTGCGGCGGCGAGATGCTGGCCCAGCAGCACATCGCCCGGCTTTCGAAGCAGGTCCAGGATGCAGGCGATCAAAGAAGGAATCAGGATGATGCCGATCACCGACAAGGTCCAAAACCAGGCCGGTGACAAGACCGTCCAGCCCAGCAGCAACAGCAGCGTCAACGCCGAAGGCACGAGACTGCGGCGGAGATTGTCGAAGATCTTCCATCGGGACAGTCCGGAGAGCGGATTCTTCTGGCGGCGCCCGCCGAGGCCGGGAACGCGCGGCAGCAGCCAGCGCGCAATCTGCCAATCCCCGCGAATCCAGCGGTGCCGGCGGCTCACGTCCGCGCTGTAGCGGGATGGATATTCCTCATACAACTGCACATCGCTCAACAGCCCTGCCCGCGCGTAGCACCCTTCCAGAAGATCGTGGCTGAGAATCCGGTTCTCGGGAAAGCGCCCGTTGAGCGCCCGCTCGAACGCATCGACATCATAGATCCCCTTGCCGATGAACGAACCTTCACGGAAGAGGTCCTGGTAAACATCGGAGACGGCGCGCGTATACGGATCGATGCCCGGCTCGCTCCCGAACAGCCGCGCATACCGCGACCGGTTCGTGCCCGGCAGGCTCACGGCCACGCGCGGCTGAAGAATGCCGTACCCCTCGCAGACGCGCTGCTTGTCTTCGTCGTACCGCGCACGATTCAGCGGGTGCGCCATGGCTCCCACAAACTGCCGCGCCGAATCGCGCGGCAGTTGCGTATCCGTGTCCAGCGTGATCACGTACTTCACGTTCGACAGGACTGCGGTTTCGCCGACGACGAGCGAGAAACCATCCCTCGAGCCGCCGCGCAGAAGCGAATTCAAATCCGCAAGCTTCCCTCGCTTGCGCTCGTAACCCATCCAGATCCGCTCCCGGGGATTCCATCGGCGCGGGCGATGAAAGAGGAAGAAGGTGTCGCCTTTTGCGTCCGCCGTACTTTTCATTCAGCTCTTCGATTCTCTTCCGGGCAAGCCGCAACAGCGGCTCGTCCTCCGGAAGCGTTTCCTCGTGTGCGTCCCGGAAATCAGTCAGCAGGCCGAAGTGCAGGTTCTCGTCCCGATTTGCCAGAAACCGGACCTCGAGCGCCTCGACCAGATCCTCGATGTTCTGAGCGCTTGTGAGCATGGTCGGGATCACCACCAGGGTGCGCGATTCCGGCGGAATTCCTCCGGAGAAGTCCATGCGCGGCAGCAGGTGCGGCGTCGCCAGCAGCGTCGCCAGCCAGTTCACCAGCGCGACCGCCAGATGACTTGCGCACAGAAGCGAGAGGATACCAATCAGCGCGAGCGGCCAACCATGCAACCCGCCGGCATGCGCCTTCGCCAGTAAGCCTCCGGTAAAGATCGCCGTCATCAGCGTGATCGGGCCGAGATAGAGGAGCAAAGGAAACCGGCGGCTCATTCGCTGAAGCAGCCTCCGTGATAGATCAGGCGCGCCTCCGCCGCTCGTTCGAGCTGCGGCAATCCCTTGTCGATCAGGTAGAACCCGACATGTGCCGCTCGATCGTCGCTGCCTTTCCTGGCCGCGCCTTCGCGGGCCAATTGGATCGCTTTGCGCGCCACCTCGCCTTCGGACAGCCGGCTGCTCTTCGCTATCTTCTCCACGACGTGACGGTAGCGATCACGGGTGGCAAAATCCATCCTGCCGTAGACTCCGCCGGGATCCTCACGCAAGTGTCTGCTCGACAACGCTCATCGTCTCGACGAACTCGCGCCAGTCCATCGCCCCCAGAAACCGGAGGCTGCCGATGCTGTTGCTGATGGAGACCTGGTCGGCGGCCTGTTGCTGGTTCTCCGACTGAACCAACTGCTCGATCGTCAGGCCGGACTCGGAGAGTCGCTGCTCGATCCAGGTAAGCGGCAATGCCAGAGCGGGGCTCTGTCCCTGCAACCGGCGCGCAAATTCCGCAACAAACGAGCTCGACCATCGGCGGGTTCGACCGCGCCATGTCCGCGATCACCAGAATCAGGCTCTTCGGGTCCTTCTCGGCGATCTCCGTCATCTCGGTCCGCCCAATGGTCGGCGCGGTTTCGGTCGATCCTGTCGGCGGCGATCCGGGCTCCGACGCGCCGGAGATTCTCGATCAGTGCCAGACGCAGCATGATCGGGATTGCCCACAATTCGCCCAACTTCAGGGCGGTGACCGTCTGGTAGGCTGCCACGAAGCTGCTGAGAGCTTCCGGATCCACCCGTCCATCGCCGTGCGAGATCGTCTCCAGCGCGATGTCATACACGCGCGGAAGTCCGGCCGATGGGCCGTTCAGCAAGCGAGGCAGTTCCCGGCTGTAACCCTTTGGCAAGTGTCTCTTGGCCGTGCGAATCTGCTCTTCGATCAGATAGAAGTTATCGAGCAGCCATTCCCCGGCCGGCGTGATCCGGCGGTTCGCTTTAACCGGCTCCATCAGCAGGTTGCGGACTTCGATGAGGACGTCTTCATTCTCGGCCAGCCGTGTCAGAAGCTGGTCCGGAGCGCGCCCGAAACCCAACTTGTGCGAACCCGCCAGGGTCTTGCCGTGCTGCTTCATCTGGTCGCGGCTGAACAGTTCCGATCGCAGCGGTGGCTCGTCGTCGCCATACGCCTTTCCCAGGCCGTTTCCGCGGAGGCTCGCGCCGAAATGCTGCAAGT
Organism: uncultured Acidobacteriota bacterium; assembly: GCA_963773605.1. Classification (GTDB taxonomy): domain Bacteria; phylum Acidobacteriota; class UBA6911; order UBA6911; family UBA6911; genus CAVZBT01. The sequence continues at coordinate 232,753 of CAVZBT010000002.1, read as the reverse complement.
TCCCCAAAATCGTCTCGCTCACCTTCAAGTTGATCTCTCGGTTTGGAAGCGAACTCTCAGCGAGCCAGACCGCAGCCAGAGTGGCGCGTTTGGACGGCCCCCTGACCGGGTGAGTCCCGCTCGATCACGAACCACACGATGCCGTTTTCTCTTTACGTGGACTCGGCCTTTGTTGTTCGTGTTGGTTTTGTTTTCCAGTCCCGGCACCTGCCGCGATTCTCGAATGCGCTTGCGCCTAAGATTCTTTTTCTTTCGTTCCCGGCCAAACCTCGCTTTGTCACCATGTCTTTCCGACACAATTTCCTCCTCCGTGAGTCCTGTGCTTCGATCCAGGCCGCACCGAACCTGGCGCGGTCCCGTTCCGCGCAGAGATCCGTCAGCCCTATTTTTCAAAAGCCTGTTCGCCGGACGACGTGTCAGCGACGAGTTCGCTGATCGCATATTTCACGTCGCGCGAGACCATCGTATAGGGGCCGAGTATCCGGACAGTGGCGGTGGCTTCCAAAGCCGTTTGCAGCCACATGCCGCCGACATCGCCGTAGAAAAGCGCGATACGGACGTCCCGCACCCACCAGGAGGGAGCCTTCACCAGCTCGCCCTCGGTGCGGCGGAGCAGGAAGGTGTGGGCATCGACCCAAATGTTCCCGCGCAGCAGATTCTTGTCTTGGCGCCTGGGAAGCAGCTCGAGTACGTAGCAGCGGTGGCCACCTGCATCTTCTGCGCGGATGAAGCGGAAATCATAATTGCGCGGCGAGAAGTCGGTTGAAGTGTCATCTTTTGCAATGTCCGCTTCACTTGCCAACATTCGGCGCACGATTCTTTCTCCCAGCCCAGTGCCGTTGCTCTGCTGAATGGTGTAGTTCTTCAAGTCCGGGGGAACGAAGATGACATCGGCAATCACCTGGGACTTGGTATTTTGTCGTTCCTTGCCAAACAGTTTGTAGTCGCGCGTGACGGTGTAACGACGAAAGCGGGCCTGGTTTTCAGCCCGGGCCCCCGCCATGCGGGCAACAATGGTTTCCACGGTTGGGGCGATATCCCCGGTCTGGGCCGATGCACATGGCACCACAGCGACGAGACATAGAAAAAGCAACCACGAGCTTTGTGACCGCACAGGCACACAGAAAAGATTCCGTCCCGCTTCGGAGAAGCGTCGAGCCAGTCCATAACCCTCAAGACCCGGGACTGACCGCCAGCCATTCGAAGAGGACTCGCTTTTGAACCGGCGGGATGCGGGTAAAAACGCGTCCTCCTCGATCAGGATGGTACCCGGGTTGAGTCTCTCTGCCATGAGCTCTTCCACTCCATCTGCGCTGGCGCCCACGCCACCTTCCCGGCCGCCGCTGGTTCACTGGCATGAGTTGCCCCTGCGGATCGGCGCGTGGGCGAATATGCCTCTCCGCCCGGATCCCGCCGGCAGCCGGATGCAGAATTCTTATACCCTGGGGGTCATTCGCGTGTCAGTTCAGTACTGCTCACCCATCTGGTCAATATTGCTCATCCCGATCAGCGAGGCAGAGCTAACTGTGGTCCACGCCCAGGGTGGACATGTCGGTTCTCCTTGTTACCTGGTGTGCGTCAGTATTGGTGTGCTTCGCGGGGGGGGGGCCTGGCGTTGGCGGCCCATCGGCCGCTCGACGGACCTCGCGGCTCGAGGAGAGCTACCTGCAGCGAAGCTCTCCATCCGGGGTCGCACAGCGCAGGATCCCCTTTGAAGGGAGCGGGTACGATACCGGCGGCTTTCAGCGCGGTCTTCGCGCTAAGGTTGGTTGAGAGCTGACAAAGGAGAAGCCCTTCTCTAGTGCCAAGTTAGCCTACTTGGTGTCCTTCGAAAAGTGGCCCCTTCGCCGCCGCTACTTGGGCCCCCTTTTGGGCCGCCACCGACACCGTATCGCTCCTGAATCCGCCCGACCGGATGTTCCTTCTTCCCGGCGACCATCTGCCAGTCATTATCGGTGAGTCGGCCCCAGCGTTCCCGGGCGGATTCTGTGAACTGTTTCCACTTGACTTCGACTTGATCCCAGTTCATGGAGTTGTCCTTGCTTGTGTTTGAGCTGCTGCGACTATTGCCCGATGGGCGCAGGGCCGTTAATCGTTCTTGGCTTCCTTTCGAGTGGAATATCTATTCAATTCCCCCACCAGTCTGGATCCCGCTCGAGGTACCTTGGTTTTACCCATGGTGATTTGTTCGTTCGTCAGTTTGCTGCCATACAGCTCGGCATTGGTATCGTGGTCGGGTCGCAGTGTCGCTCCGTCCAGTGAAACACCCGCAAACACCCCGCGCGAGCGGGAATAGGATAGTATTTCCGCGTGCATTTTGAGATCCGTATCGGCCGACGAGGTGCGGCCCACCGGTCCTGCGGCCACCGAAGCGTCTGCCCCAAGAGTGAACTTGCTCGAGAGGAGCTTGTCCGCACCTCGTTTGTTCATAACGAGCATTATGACGTCCGTCTCCGAGCCTCCGATCTGGAAACCAACGCTGCCGCCTTCGATCATCACGGCTGCCGGCGCGGACCACCCCGTACCAGATGGCAGGCGGCACAGAATGAAGCCCTTGCCGTATTGGCCTCCGACGATAAACGCGGCTTTCTTCATGCCCGGAACAATCACGATGCACGACGAACTCTCAAGGAGCTCCTGCGGGATGCCTTTATCCGGCGTCGCCATGATTTCCCTCAACACCGTCGCCGACGTCGTCAATCGGGTAGCCGCGCTCTCGGCTCCGTACAATAGCCCCGCGGACAACACTCCTGCGCCGAGGCAGGCCACTCCGAGTCGGTTTAGTCGTTGTAGTCTCATAAATCTCTCCTTAGTTGTTGAATCCAAGTCTGTTAAATCTGATCAACTCTTGTTGATCACGCTCCGCATGTGATGTTAATAACGCGCCGCCATTTCGTGGTCTTGACCGCCGGCTGGCATGCTCGACATGCCGTCACAATATGCGAGAATCTCACCGGCATGCCCATGACGTCTGGCGCGTCGACTCAAAACGTTACTTCGGGCCTGGTGCGGAGGCTACCAATTGCCGAGAGGTGCGTCGCCCACTAGTGCGGCGTGTGATACCGCTCCTCATTCCGATTTATACCCCGAGGTCAATTGCGTGTCAGTTCAGTACTGCTCACAGCCCTGGTCAATATTGCTCAGTCAGTCATCTACGTCGCTTGAGACCGTTCCGGATAGGACAGCCGGTTTTGCACTTGTGGCACATGCACGGCTGCCGGAAATCACTTGTTTGTGATGCCGGCAGCACGCTCGATCCGAACGGCGGCTAGGCCCCCGTACAATCAAAACTAGGCGCATGCCCAGTATTCACCGCAGACTATCCCTGCTAGTTTGGAAGTGCGATAGGCCGGAGTACGTGTGAAACGGACGACCACTTGAGGTTCTTACTGAGTTGAGATTTCGGATCGGCAGCGGAACGGCTGATTCACCCCATCGAAGCCAAGATCGATAGCAGTATCAGGCGAAAGCAGAAACCCAAGGGCGGTCTAAATGCTGGGAGTCTTTATTGTCAGGGAGTTTGGCGCGGTTCTGACTGAATACCTGATGTTGGCGGGACTGGTTTTTTGGTCCTCGCTTCTTTACCTCGAGAGTTCCTTTTCACAGCATCCGAATCCCGGCCTCGCCGTCTTAAAGGCATTGCTGATTGCCCTGATCTTTCAAGTCTTCCTGCACTTGAGCGACGCGCACGAGTTTCAGAAGACCCGATCGCTGGCCGTGGACATGGCGCGCGTCGCGGTGGCTCTGCTTCTGTCCTCCCTGACGCTCTGGGGCATGTACCTCCTGTTTCCACGCATCCTGATCGGGCCTGGAACCTTCACACGCGTTCTGGTAGTGAGTTCGGTCTTCCTGCTGGTGTGGCAGGCCTTGCTGCGCTTCCACGTCAAAACCCGGCCTCCGCGCTCGAACATCGTCCTGCTGGGAACAGGGCGGCTGGCGCGCGACCTGGTGCGCGAGATTATCCGCCGGCCCGAACTGGGGATTGGCGTATGCGGGTTCCTGGGTGATGATCCGGCGCTGGTGGGTGTTTCGATCGTCAATCCGAAGGTGATCGGTCTTTATAAGGACCTTCCGCAGATCGTTTCCGGCAAGAAGGTGGATCAGATCGTGGTGGAGTTGCAGGACCGCCGCGGGCAGCTCCCGATCGATGAGCTTTTGAAGTTCAAGACCAATGGCGTCGGCGTCGAAGAAGCGACTTCGCTTTACGAGCGCGTCACCGGAAAAATCGCTGTTGAAAATCTGAAACCGAGCTGGATGATTTTCAATCCGGGCTTTGATATATCGAAGCGCCAGGTGGCGGCAAAGCAGATCGTGTCGGTCATTCTCGCCCTCATGGTCCTTTTAATCCTGCTGCCCGTTATCCTGATCGTGATGGTTCTGATCAAGCTGGACTCGCCGGGCCCGATATTCTTCAAGCAGGAAAGAGTCGGGAAGAGACGGGAAGACTTTCACTCTCTGGAAATTTCGCTCCATGTGCCGGGATGCAGAGCGCGAGACGGGTCCCGTATGGGCGACAAAAAATGATCCTCGGGTCACACGCTTCGGCCGATTCCTGCGCCGGTCCCGTCTGGATGAGGTTCCCCAGCTTTACAATGTCCTTCGCGGCGACATGAGTCTCATAGGGCCGCGTCCGGAGCGGCCGAGCTTCGTGAATGAGCTTTCGGCAACAATCCCCTATTATAAGATCCGCCACACCGTGAGGCCTGGGCTGACCGGGTGGGCGCAGATTAACTACCAGTACGCCAACTCGGTCGAAGACTCGGTAGAGAAGCTGCAGTACGACCTGTTTTACATCAAGCACATGTCGATAGTTTTGGATTTGATTATCGCCTTCGAGACAATCAAGACCGTCCTGGTCCGCCCGGAGGCTGCGTGGCATACTCATTATTACGACGACGAGACGACGACAGGGGCAGTCGAACGTGATGGGGCAAGAAGGGGACGAGGTCACATCGGCTGAGGGCGTCCGCGAAGGCCTGAGCCTGCTGCAGGCAGCCGCCCCGCCTGACCCGGTACGGCTGGAGCAGCCCGAGCGCATACCGTCGGCTCGCGCCCGGACGCGGAAGATCCGCGTCCTGGTGGTGGACGACCACGAGGTCATGCGGCAGGGCTTGGCCGGACTGCTCACGGCTGAGCCCGACATCGAAATCGTGGGTGAGGCGGTCGATGGGAAGGTGGCCGTGGAGCTGACGCAGCAACTCGGACCCGACGTGCTGTTGATGGACATCAGCATGCCGGTCATGAACGGCATCGAGGCCACGCGACTGATCCATGCCCGCTATCCCACCGTGTGCGTGATTGGCCTGTCGATGTTCGAGGAGGTCGAGATGGCGCAGGCCATGTGGGACGCCGGCGCGGTGGCCTACCTCATCAAGAGCGGGGCCGCCGATGCCCTGGTCGAGACGATACGGACCAGCGTGGCTCGAGCATGATGGAGGTCCAGCCGGACGCTGCCCAGGAGAAGCTTGGGCAAGTGGGCGAAAAAGCCGCGGAATACTATGAGCAGGGGCGAGACAAAGTCCACGACGTCGCGTGCGCCTGCAAGCAATTCGTCCGCGAGCGGCCGCTGAGGTCCGTCTTGATAGCGGTCGGCATCGGCTGGCTGCTCGGTCGCTTTTGGAAACGCCGCTGACGGGAGATGAACGCATGGCGCCCTCGGACCAGTTCGTCAAATCGGCGTGGATGTTGGCGTCGATCGCCGTGGTCGTTGCGGCCCTTTACCTGGCCAAGGGCGTGCTGGTTCCCTTGACGCTCGCCGTGCTGCTGAGCTTCCTGCTCAGCCCGGTGTGCGATTGGCTCGAGCGGCGCAGGCTGGGCCGCATCCCGGCGGTATTGGTTACGGCAATCCTGGGCTTTGGGGTGCTGGGCATCGCGGCATGGACGGCGGTGGTTCAAATGACCGACCTGGCCCCCAAGATGCCTGAGTACCAAAACAACATTCAAGCGAAACTCCATTCGGTGAATGACTACTTCATCGCCGCGCTGAGCAAGGTAACAAGAACCGCCGAGGACATTGGCCAGAATCTCCCGCAAGCGGAACAGGCCAAGACGCCGCAGGGGACTAACGAATGGCCCTACTCGGTTCGCGTGCTTTCCTCGCCGGTAAGCCCCCTGCAAGTCCTGGGTGGAACGTTCGGCACACTGCTCGAAGGGTTGGGCTCGGCCGGCATCGTCATCGTTCTCGTAGTGTTCTTCCTGGTCCGCCGCGAGGACTTGCGCGATCGCTTCATCCGGCTGGTGGGAAAAGGTCAAGTGACCGTGACCACCAATATGCTGGGAGACGCCGCCAAGCGGGTCAGCCGATACCTCTCGATGCTATTTCTCGTCAATCTCACGTTTGGCATTGCGGTCGGCATCGGGCTTTACCTGATCGGAGTACCCAACGCCATCCTGTGGGGAATCCTGGCCGCAACCTTGAGGTTCGTTCCCTACATCGGCTCGTGGATTGCCGCCGCGGCGCCGATCTGCCTGGCGATGGCCATCTCGACGGGCTGGCTGGCGCCCATTCTCACGCTTGGGCTATTTGTGGTCCTGGAACTCTTCTGCGGGAATGTCCTGGAGCCATGGCTTTATGGCAAGGGCACCGGCGTGTCGGCGGTGGCGGTCCTGGTGGCGGCGGTCTTCTGGACATGGTTGTGGGGAATTGTGGGACTGCTGCTGGCGACCCCGTTGACCGTGTGCCTCTTGGTGATCGGCAAGCACGTTCCGCAACTGTCCTTCTTGGACATTCTGCTGGGGAATGAGCCGGTGTTCGAGCCCAAGCGGCGGGTCTATCAGCGGCTTCTGGCCGGAGATCAAGAAGAGGCCGCCGAATTGGTCGACGATGATGTCGAGAACAGGCCGTTGGTCGAGGTCTTCGACACGCTGCTCATCCCGGCGCTGGCGTTGGCCGAAACCGACTGGCATCGCGGCGAACTGGACGAGAACAGGCACAAGTTCATTTTGCAGAGCCTGAAGGAGATGATTCACGAAAGGGGTGAGGGCCAGCAGGATAGTGCCGGCGAAAGAGGGCATCGAGGACGGCAACTCGCCGCGGCCGTGCATCCTCTGCCTGCCCGCTCGCGACGAGGCGGATGAAATCGCCGGAATGATGCTGGCGCAATTGTTGGCGACGGGATTGCAGGGATGGGCGAATGCCTTGTGCAGTCCGTCTCGTTTACGGCCGCGGTCGGCGAGTGGGTTGATCTTGTCGAGAGGCGCAAACCCGACGTGGTGTGCATTTCCGCCACGCCTCCCGCCGCCGTGATGCATGCCCGCCACCTGTGCAAGCACGTTCGTGGTCGATTTCCGGAAGTACCCGTGGTCGTGGGATTGTGGGACGCACAAGGCGATCTGAGCAAGGCGAAAACGCGCATCGGTGGTGAAGCCACAACGCATGTCGTTGCGACGTTGGCGGAGGCGCAAGAACAGGTCCGCCTGCTGATCCAGCCGCTCTTGCGGCGCCGAGAAGCAAGTGCAGCCGTCCAGACTCCGTGAGGCAACAAATTCGAGCAGCTAATGCGAGCGCCGGAATTGACCTCAACGTTATTAGTGAATCCGTATCAAGAACCTCACCGATCTCGACCTGCAGGTGCGGCCGGAGAACTGAACGACGTAAGCGCTGGTCTGCAGGCATTAGTCTTGAAACAGCGCAATTTGGAGTGCGGCGGCTCGACGCCGCTTTCCAGGGCTGCGCCTCGGCGCAGCCCTTCACCGGCGGATTCGCGGCATAGTGACACAGCGCAACCTGGAGTCCGGCAGCACGCATCTTCGGCGGAAGACACGAAGGACACGGTCGAACCGGATGGGGGGCGCGCGGGCGGCGCCGTCAGCCGCCGCACTCCACACTAGGATTGTGGCCGTCCGCAGCGGCGTGTTTTCCGTGGCTGGCTTTGTTTTTCGGCATGCGTATAAAGTTCAGGGCTCGACGCCGCCCTTTGGCAACGCCTCCCGATCCAGCACAATCCCGGAAAGCGGTTGCCGAGGAGACCGCACTTCCTAAGCGCCGCACAGGGCTTTGGCCTGGCTCACTCCGTTCTTTTCACCGCTTCAAAGACACTCGAAGATCCTTGGGAGCCAAACGCCTCGCTTCGGGAGGCCTCCTCAAGCCACCCGGTAGCTGACTCCGGCCAGGGGTGGAATCGTCTAGCGGTCACGGATTAGTCTTGCCCGTAATCCCCTCTCGGAACCGCCGCTGTCCCCCCGCCGTAGTTGCCGCTCATTAAACTGCGTGAGCAATTTTGACCAGACCCCTGAGCAGGACTGAACTGACACGCGAATTTCGCGAGGGTAGGATAAGCATGAGAAAAAGGAGGATTCACTATGCTGTATACCATTATCGGAATCTTACTCGTGTTGTGGCTTCTGGGATTTTCCATGAACGTGGGCGGCGGACTGATTCATGCCCTGCTGGTCATCGCGATCGTTGTATTTCTTTTCAATCTAATCACCGGCCGTCGCTCGTTGGGCTAGCTTCTGAACTGAGCAGTGGGAAGGTGGCTTTCAGTTGCGCCATGTTCCACGCTGTGGGCGGATTGATTGATGCGCAGGAAATGGGGATAGGCGTCAGAACGGCGCAGTGACCCTGGTCCGCGGCTCCCGATGGAGGAGGCGACGTCATGGCGAAGAAGTCCAAGTCCCAACGTCCGGCGCGAAGAAGCGCGCCGCCGCCCCCGACCCGATGACGGCGGTGCTCTCCACGTACCGCGCTCCCGACGCCGCGGACTTCGGCAACGCCTGGGCCGGCATCGAGCCCACGTTCAGCAACGCGAAGGCCGTCCGGAAGTGGGCGAAGATGAGCGCGACGACGGAGGGGGAGGACCTCTACTTCAAGGACCCCTGGATGCTCAAGACCGAGAAGAAGATCGGGAAGAAGATCGCGGAGCGCTACGCCGCATGGCGCGCCGACGGCCGGGCCTGCGCCATGTTCGACCGCGTGGAGCGCGATACCGACCAGGACCCCTGGGGCACGAAGCGCCAGAACCTCCACTTCCGCTGGCGCGAGAAGGGCCTCGAGGACTTCGAGGTGAAGCTCTCCATCGATCCGGAGATCTTCGAGTACAGCGTGAAGCCGATCCCCATCGCGTGGTTCTACGACGACCGGTTCGTGGACTTCCTGCAGGCGTTCGTCTGGGACGTGCCCTACGCCCTGGGGCTCACGGCGACGATCGCCCACGGCGGCGGCCAGTTCTCCCTCTCCGCCAAGACCTTCCTCACCGGCAGCCTGCTCGCCGACGACATCGCCGCGCGCCTGAACCACCCGGAGCTCGCCACCTGGGTGATGGACTGGCCCAACTGCGACGACCGGTCCTTCCGGGCGACCCGCGCGCGGACGGCCGCCTTCCGGAAGATCCTGGACGAGTACTGGGCCGGCGCCTACCACCCGAAGGCCGCCGGCGTCCCCACGGCCCTCGACGCCTTCCTCGACCGCGGCTTCGAGCCGGCCGTCGACCCGCCCGCCGGCCTCATGGATCCCGTGACCGGGCCCGTGGGGGACCGCGCCACCGTGTTCCAGACGAACTTCGCTTTCGGCCGCGCCGTGCGCTGGCGCGCCCAGAACGTGGACCCCGGCTACTGGCAGAGCGCCCACCCCGACGAGGAGGGGTACCGGCCGGACCAGATCATGCGGTACGGCGAAGGCAACCTGAACCGCCTCCAGATCAAGGGAGAGTGGCACGTGAAGAGCGGCGAACGCCTCGATGTGGACGGACGCGCCCGAGGCCGAGACGCCTCTCGACTTCCCCCTGCTCGCCACGGAGGCTTCCTGGGAGGACCGCGCCCAGATGAGCCGCACGAGCGCGCGGGACTTCGCCGAGGCGCTGCTCCTGGACGTCCACGCCGCGATGTGGCACCAGAAGCACCCGCACGTGAAGGTCGTCGCATCGCTTCACCAGGACCGGCTCCTCGGCGACGCCGAGGACACGCTCAAGCGCCTTGGGAAAGGACGCCTGCTGGCCCGCCTCCACGCCGAGGCGCGCGAGGCGAACCTCGCGGCCTCCCGCGGGCGGTTGAAGAGCGACTGGATCGAGCCCGAGACGCTCTTCTGGGCCGTCTGGAACACCCTGCCGGCCGGGGAGAAGGCGGAGATCGCGAGGGAGGCGATCTCCGGCTTCGTGGAGCGCGTCGAGCAGGCCGCCTCCGTGGACCCGCGAGGCGACCGCGGCGACCCGATGGAGGTCCACCGCCACCGCATCCACCCCCTCCTCTGGGCGGCCCTGGAGAAGCAGAACGACCAGGTCGCCGCCGGCAGCGTCGTCGCCCGCGAGCTGGGACGCCTGGCGCGCGCGCCGCGAGGAGTACCTCGCCCGCCGCCCCGCCTGGTCTTACGGCGACGACGTCCCCCCCTGGGGGAAGTGACCCTCGACCCAGCGTCCGCGGATCGCTCGGAGGCCCTCATGGGGCGCCCGTCCGCGCGCGTTACTTCGCGATGAAGTTGCCCTTGTAGACGTAGTTCATCGCGAGGGCGGTGAGGAAGCCGGTGAGGGAGACCATGATCGCGTCGCGGTCGGCGAGGCGGTAGGTGAGCTTCATCTCGGCGGCGCGGCCGATCAGGTGCTGGATCACGGGTTGGAGGAGGGAGGGATCGACGCCCGTCCACGTGTAGACGGCGTTGGCGAGGGCGTCCTTCTGGCGGCGCAGGAGCTGGGGCGCCGAGCCGGAGCGGGCTCCCTCCTGCGCGGCGGCGGGGGAGTGCGGGGCGAAGATCATCCGGAGGTCGCCGTCCAGGCTGTGGGGGATCGTGCCCGAGCCGATGTCCACCTGCTCGTAGTACTCCTGGACCGTCGCGCGGATCTCGCTCGTGTCCAGGTCGAGCTCGGCGTTGGTGACGTCCGGGTCGCGGTCGCGGAGCGCGAGCATCACGGCGTCGCAGTACTCGAGCTTCTTCAAGGCCGCCGGGGAGTCGCTGTAGACCTCGCGCCAGCCGGAGGCGGGGTCCATCCAGACGGCGAAGGTCTCGGCCCAGTCCTCGTCGGGGTGCCGCTGCGCGTAGCCGCCGGGCAGGTGGCGGACGAAGTCGGGGCTGAAGGGGAGCGTCTGGTAGGTCTCGGGGTAGGGACGCGACATGGGACCGAAGAGCCGCGTCCATTCCTCCGCCTCGTACAGCCGGTAGGCGTAGTTGACGACGTGCCCCATCTCGTGGCGCAGGTAGCGCAGGATGTCCTCTTCCGTCGCGCCCTCGACGATCCCGCCCCTGATCTCCTGCACCTTGAGCAGCCGCTCGTCGGCGAGGTAGAAGGGGATTCCGATGGCGACCGTGCCTTCGGGAACGCCCCATTCGTCGGTCAGGTAGAAGCGGGGCTTCAGGCGCGTGATCCCGCGCGACCGTGAGCTCGTCGCAGGAAACGCTCGATCACCTTCTCGAGGGGTCGGCCCTCGATCCTCAGGTCGAAGTCGCAGATGCGGCGCGTGAGGATCTCGGGGGCGATCTGCTCCTCGGCGCTCGCCTCCACGAATCCGGTGGCGAAGGCGCTCCCCGCGGCCGTCGCCTCGTCGGGGTGGACCTCCCCCTCGGCGCCCGTGCGCTCCTCCGGTGCGGTTCGATTTGTTCGTCATCGTCGGTCCACGACTCCGGTTGCTCTCATTTCGACGAACTGGCCCCTCTGCAGGCCGATCACCACCTGCGGCACATTCGGAGCGTCGTTTAGGCCACACGGGTTCATGGCGCCGCGGGAGGCTCCTTGTCCGTCGGAATGCCGGCCAGGTAACGGTAAAAAGCCACTGCCCGGTTGACGGAGGATGCATCGTGTCCCGCGGTCAAGGTGCTTGCGTTCTTGCCCGTGCGCGCGATGCTGTAATAGCGCCAGACGTCCTGCGACTCGCGTTCGAGGAAGTAAATCGACTGTATTTCGCCCGGGCGGAAAAGAGGCCACCGAAAGTATCGGACGGTGCTGATGTTCTCGGTATCGAACACCAGCCGATCGGGAGAAGCGCTTTGGATGCGCATTCGGTAGATCGCCTTCCCGGACAGGTTGTCCTCCTGTTGAAAGTACAGACAATTGCCTTCCTCGATCTCGTCCGGCGAGAAGTCTTTGCGGCTTCGATCGCCGGCCGGCCCGGGCAAGGCGTAGGAGCGGACGATCAGCGTCTGCCATCGCTTGTGCGTGGTCGACCAATAGCGCATCCCCACGAGTTCGGAAATCGCCCCGATACGGCGGAGCAGGTCTTCGACTCCGGAGGCATGGCGAAAGCGCGCAACGGTGACCACCATCGTCGTGAAGCCCGATGCCGTCCAACCGGTGCAGGCAGGCGGTGTCCAGTCCCCCCAAGGTCGGCGCGGTCCCACACCATTGTCGTGGGCGGCTCAGCCAAATCGGGGTAGGGGGGAAACGTCGCGCTCCCGCAGGGAGGCTGCGGCGCGAGACTCGCAGGGCTCGAAACCGCGCCGCAAAGGACCGCCGCTAACGTTACCAGGGGAGCGACTCCGAGCCATCTTCGATAAAGTGCCTTATGGGACAATCGCGTCAACTTTCATCTCCGAAGATGTCCAAATCCCAACAGTGCCGGGGGGCAGCCGCCCTCGCTGAGGGTCACTTTGCAGGACCGCCGGCGAGCGTCGGAACCGGAGTCACCGACTTCAACTGATCCAGCGCAGTCAGCACGTTTTGCCAGCGAACCTTGTCCTTCTTCGTCTCGATCGGGGCAGAGAGGTCGGAATAGAAGCGCAGGATGTCGTCGCGCAGGTCCGGCGTGGTCAGATCGAACTTCCGCTCCGACAGCGTGGCCAGCAACTTTGCATAGGCGTCGTCTGTCAGCGAGTATTCCGCTGCCTTGGTCGCTTTGCCATCATCCAAATCACGATTGGGAAGCAGCGAGTGAGTCCGTGCGCACTTCTTCGAGAAAGGCCCGGTATTGATCGACGGTGGTATTGATGCTCTTGAAATACAGCTCCTCGGTTTGCGGGGTCGGGTTATTGAACGCCAGCGCCTTGAAGGGGCCAATTTTCGGCATGTATCGCAAGAGCGTTGCCATGATCCGGATGCCGAATCCGGGCTTCCCGTAGTCCTTTCCCCACTCCCTTTCATAATCGGAGCGCGAGAGACGGTACAGGAACTTTTGTCTCGCGAAACTAGGCGTCTCGCGCATCATGTCCTTCTTATGGGTCTGCAGCGCGACCTGGGTCATTTCCGGAATCAGCCGGCTGATCGCAGAAACGATACGAGCCGATCGCCAGATCCGCGTGGGGAAGCACGTCTTTCAACTCCACTCCGTATACGATGGGAAAGACCCGCTCCAGCAGGGACTTGGACACCTTGAACCCGATGAAATCGTGGTACTGCTCCGACGCATAACGATTCTTCGCGACCTGCACCATGTCGAACCCGAACTCGGTTTTCAAATGGGCCGTCTTGTCCTGCGCATACCTGACCGATTTGCCAAACTTCGCCCGTAGCTTCGGATAATGGATCGCGACGGCCTGGTTGACAGCCGGGTGGCCGGCAATATCCGACGCATAGTGCGACAGAGCGCCCAGCGCGAAGGCGTACTCGTTGACATCCTGGCTTTCCAGCAGCAACTCGCGAACGAAGTCTCCGCTGCGAACGTAATGCACCAGGTTGCTGAATTCCGCGCTGCCGAATGGGTAGTAGCCGAGATCCTGGATGACGGCGCCTCCATAGGCGTAGGCATGCGCCTCCTTGAGCTGGTCCTCCGACGATTCCGGATATCGCTTGAGCAGGAGGGGGCGGATCCCATCGGTCCAGAGCAGGTCCACGATTTCCTCGTGCGTGAGCACAGAATAAGCGAACAACCCGCCGCTGCACATCAGCGAGAGAACGACAATGGCCAACACACGGACACACGGGGAACCCGCACCCCCATATCTGCCGCCTGGCGCTGACATACTTGGACCTCGTTGGGACAATGTCCCGAGCCTTGCCTCCCTTTGCCCGTGCGCAGCTCGAGAACACAGCTCTTATACCCTGGGATATTTCGCGTGTCAGTTCAGTAGTGCTCACACCTCTGGTCAAAACTGCTCATCCCGGTCTAATCGCATTGGACTTTATTTGCCTGGAGTCTCGAGCCTTTGAGTCCTGCAGGTCAAGTTATCAAAAGCCACCTCCAAGACCCAAGAGCTCGCTCGAAGAGTCGAGGAAGAGCAGGGGAGCCGTCCCTGCGGGATCAAGGGAACACGCATTGGTAGCACGGTTGCCGAGGATGGGGATCGCCGAAGGAGGCTGGTGTAGCCTCATCCGGGCATCCTGTGCGCGCGGACAACAAATCGTTTGGGGGCGGGGCCCACAAAATAGAACGGGTAACAGGTCACCAGGGTCAGAATCGCGTCATCGGAATCGTCCAGCACTTCCGTGTCCTCGGGCTCGACCACTTTGGTAGAATCCACCCGATAGCGGTAGGTTCCGTTTAACGTCGTCAGCGTGATTTCATCATCCTTACGGATATTGCGCAGCGGTCTGAAAAACGTGTCCCGGTGTCCTGTGATTGCGACGTTCCCTTGCTGGCCCGGCAGCGGGGTGCCCGGAATATGCCCGACCGCCCGTCGCAAAGTCTTTGCGTCAGTTCCTTCCAGGATCATTGCCGTCAGGCCGATTGTGCTTATCTCGATTCGCCCCAACGGAGAGCGTCCCAGGCCAGTCATGTCAAGACTCTCGGCTCTCGCGTACTTTGTTTCCGCTGGGGCTGTAGGTAGGGGCGACTGGTGCAGGTGTTCACTGCTGACGATAGACGGCGGCAAACCTTTCAATTCTTGTTGAAATCGCCGGGATTGATGGGCCTGATAAAGTCTCGCGTCGAGCAGCACGAAGCCGACATAGCCCAGCGCAAGGATGCCAATGATAAAGAAGAGGTATCGGCTCCAGCGGAGACACGAATTGTGTCGCGCTGGAAGAGATATCCGCCATGCAATTCGGATCTTCATGGTGTTGCTCTGGCTGCCGGCACCGGTTGAGGTTTCAAGGGTGCGTAGTAACCGGCGCGGGTGCGGACGAACAGGCGTCCACGATCCGGCGCGCCGGCCTTCACTTGTATGACCCGATAGGTCCCGTCTTGCTTTCTATTCGTGGGTAGATAGATGATGGAGTACTGGTTACGAATATCATGAGCGATTCGTTTACAAATAGGGACAACCTCCTTTACTGAGCCCGGCAAGAAGGCCTCGCCCCCCGTGGCCTTGGCCAGCTGCTTAAGCACCTGGGGGTTCCGGTCGGGATCGTTCGGATCAAAGAATGCCGATGGTGTAGATGATGGCATCCGACTGGCCCGCCATGGCCATGATCCTGGCCAACTTGTTTTCGCTGGCGTTGTCGCCTCCATCGCTGATCACGATCAGCACTTTCTTATCCCGATTACCCTTCTTCAGGTGCTCGAGCGCGGCAGCCACGCGCGTCGTAAAGGGCCGTCATGCCGTTGGCGGCAATTCGGGACAGGGCAAGCTCCAATTGAGCCGCTTTGTCCGTGAATGGCATGTTGTCTGGAAGGCCAAACGAAACATTCTCGTTGAAACTGACCACGAACATCTGATCATCCGGATTGCTGGAGCGAGCAAACGCCAAGGCAGCGGAAATGACTTCAGGGCGCTTCGGTCCGCATGCTTCCACTATTGTCGACAACCAAGCCGACCGTGACCGGGATATCCTCGTGGCTGAAATATTCAATCTGTTGGAGGATTCCGTCCTCGTAAACCTGAAAGTCTTCTTTGCCGAGTCCCGAAACAAGAGTGCCGTGGCGATTCCGCACGGTCGCGTGCAAAACCACCATGTCAACACTTACGCTTATCGTGTATGGGTCACCCGGGAGGTCCTGCGACGGCGAGTATGCTTGAGGCTTGGCAACGATTGGTAGAATAACCAGGAAAACAAAAGCAAGGAGACATCGGTTATGGGAGGCACACTCCCCCCCGGTGCGGAATTTCTCGGTACGGGAGTGCTCTCTCATCAGTCGAGTCCTATTTGGCATCTGAGCGGCGTGGCCCAGAGGTTCACTCGAGTGGTTACGAACCCTACCGCCTATGAGGGCAGGTCATACTCACCTGCCCTCCTTCACAACTCGGAAGGCCCGTCCAACTCGCTCGGGTCAGGAAATTGGCGCCCTAAGCGTGCTCAATAAGCCCCTTCGTGGTGGTTCACACAGGCACACACCCTCTTGCTTAAGCCGACTGCTTCGGAATGACCGAAATGGCAAGGCCTGCGGCCAGCGCCAAAAGCCCGATTAGGCCAAAGAGGGGCAATGGGCTTGCCGTTTTGGGCAAGGTTTTCGCATCCGCTGTTTGCACAGCCTCTGTTTTCACAGCCTCTGTCTGTACGGGTGGGGGCTCAACGACCTCGGTCATGGCAACCACTTCTCCCGTAGGTGTGACGGCCTCGATAGGCGCCACCTTCAAAGCGACTACGGGCGGTTCGTCCACCGATGTTGCCGGTGTCGTGAGGTTCGTTGCCAGTTCGTCAGGCAGGGCGAGAACATGCTCATGTGTTACCTTCGCCAGCTCGATAGCCCTGGTTTTCGGATACACAAATTCCTGGCCCCAATTATTCCCAGGATAAAACCACGCCCTGATGGCTTCCGGCGTGCCGGCCGCCCGTTCCCTGAACGTCATGACCGTCTGGTCGGTTGAGTGAAGACGGAAATTCGGTATCGCAAGGATGGTCGCATAGACGTGGTCCCCGCGCGTGTTGAATATCTGGACGATGTGGCGGTCGGATGACGAATCCATGAGCTTAAAGACGTACGTGCCGGCCGGCAAGACCTGAGCACCCACACCGGGAATCTCGACCGGCGCGCTGAATGTCACAGTCGTCTTCTTGTTCCACTCATCGGCGTTCGCTCCAGATGTAACCGCCAGGGCCACCAGGGCGCAAAAGATCATCGCCCCTACTTTTGTGAATTTCATTTTGAACTCCTCTTGCTAAATGGTTGATTTCAGTTGCACAACATCAGCCGCGCCTCACAGAAGCCGAGGGGGCGTTGTCCTTCTCACGACCCCCCTTCACTTGGGCGAACACGGTGGTTCGGACCTCCTGGCCTCAGCCTCCCACCAGATCCTGGCGTGAGGGCTCGAGGCAAAGTTCTTATATGGCTTATACCGCGCGGTCATGCGCATGTCAGTTCAGTACTGCTCACCCGAGTGGTCAAAAGTGCTCATCAGCTAATGGGCGTATTGCGTCGCGTGACCGATGGTGGGAAGGCTGAAAACTGTCGGCGGCCACCCACACGGGCTGGAGGCGAATCAGATCTCACGGCTAGGGAGGGTTTGCGGGCATGGCGGTGCACCACCGGCATTTGGCCGCCCCGCGGGAAATTGCGCGCTCGGTCAGAATCTCCGGCAAAGCCCGAGGCTTGCTCAAAGCGGTTCGGCGCTTCGCGGTCAAGGGCGACACCACGAAGAGGGCTGCGTCCGTCGGCGTGTTCCCGCGTCCAGAAACTACGTTACCGTAATTACAAACGGCAGTACTAAGCGTTACCCTCGCCAGACGGCGACAGTCAACTCCCCACATGAATCCTGGAGAGGGAGTCGAGAAGTCCAAAAGCGTTCAGGAGCCACAAAACCACGGCAATGACCACGACGGCATTCAGGATCCTTTTGATGGTCCCCTGCATTGGTATGTAGCTATTAACCAGCCAAAGGAGAACGCCGACCACGATCAGGATCACCACGAGTTGGACTAAAGGCATGATACACCCCCCACTAATGTGTGTTCGGAGCAGGCCTGATGGATCCGCTCCCATTTATGCATCATCATTCTTCATGTTTCCCACCAGATCCCGATCTGGCGGTTAAGACGCACCATTCGTTATACGCCGGGCGTAATTCGCGTGTCAGTTCAGTACTGCTCACACGCCTGGTCAAAAGTGCTCATTCCAGGTGGGGCGACTGCAGTTTCATGAGCAACCAGCCAGAGAATCCGTGGCAGACGTTGTCCGAGAGGTTGCCGGCGCACCGATTTCTCGTGGAGTGCAAGGCGCCGTTGGCTCGGCCCCTCCCGTGACCTGTGTAAAGGGGTTGGGCCGCGAGGGTCCCGAAGATCACGGACTTCAGGATCCTCTACGGAATAGTCTCGAGGCAACCCGCTCTGTGATTCCGGCTATGCCTTTTGTCTCGCACCTACGACCAGCAAGGCAACCCCACCCACCACCACCAATCCTCCGAGTATCGGAGGAAGGGGAATTCGCTTATGCCTCTCCGCCGTGGCATGAATTGGTCCTATGTCAAGTACCGTTTCTTGACGCGTATAACTGATACCTTGATATGCGAGGGCCACTACACCCAGAACCACCAACAGAATTCCAATCAAAGTGATCGTTTTCATTATTTGTGTTCTCCCTATCAAGCGACCCGCCTGCGGCCTTGAATAAGGCTGATTTAGACGGCGATGGCAACAAGTCTCCTGAGCCACCCCCAGTCGGCTCCAATAGATACTGAACCTGGAATGGTGGGGCAGGGCTCGCCCTGCCCCACTTTCCAAGCGCAGGTCACGATATTCTGCAAACCCACGACAGTCGTCAGTGCTTCTTACCGGGACGCGGTTGACGATGCGTCTGACGAGAGGATCTGAGTACCGATGAGCTCACCGGATACGATGAGTTCTACGCGACGATTACGCTGACGGCCTGTGGCGCTGTCGTTTGAGGCTACCGGCTGTGCCTTGCCGAACCCTTTGGCGGCGGCCAAATTTGTCGCCGGGATCCCCTGTTGGATGAGATAGTCGCGCACCGATCCAGCTCGTTGTTCGGAGAGAATCTGGTTGTACTGCTCACCACCTACACTATCCGTATGGCCTTCGACCGCCAATTCTAAACCCGGATGTCCCATGACAAGACCGGCCACCTTGGCCAGCTTTTCACGTGCTCCGGGCCGCAGCGTAAACTTGGCCGTGTCAAAGAGAACATCCGACATGTTGACGATGAGGCCGCGGGTCGTATCGCGCGTTTCGAGAATCAAGTTAAACTGGCTCAGCAGCTGGGCGCGCAGTTCCGCCTTCTCAGCTTCTGCTTTCTGCCGCATGCGGTCGGCTTCCTGCGCGGCCAGCAGCGTCCGGTCAGCTTCGGTTTGCGCTGACGCGCGGGCTGCCCGATCGGCTTCTTCCTGAGCGGCGGCTCGCGCAGCATCGTTCTCGCGTTGGACACGCTCGGCCTCGGTCTGGGCGGCGACACGTGCCGCCTCTGCGTCCCGCTTGACATCGGCGGTTTCAGACTGGGCAGCGTTTCTTTCGGCCTCAGCTCGCGCCCTGCCATCCGCTTCTAGCCTCTGGTTGGCTTCGGCTTGCACTCTCAGGCGCGCCTCGGCATCGGTCTCCGCCTTGGCCAGCGCCTCCCGGTCCGCGCCCGCCTGGCGTTCGCTGGCAATGCGCTCTTCCTCCTGACGTTGGACCGCTATGGCCCTTGAGTCTTCCGCGGTCTGCACTGCTTCACGCGCGGTCATCGTCACCGGCTTGCGTCCTGCTCTGCGCACCTGGTAGGCCTCGGCCTGCTTCAGCGTGTTCTCGGCCTTCAAAAAGGTGTCGGAAGCGTACCGGTCCGCGCCGATGGTGCGGGCGATCTGGATGGCGTTGCGAGCCTCATAGAGTTCCAGGGGAATTTTGGGATCGCTTTTCAGCGCCAGCGGATTCGCCAGACGCTCGTATTGGCCTCTTTGCATCAATTCGTACTTGGCATCGATCTCTTCGATCTTGCCCTTCGTGTCGCTGCGCACCACGTTTTCCATGACGACCAGGTTACTCGGCATGGTCACCGCGAAGTAGGGCTCCGCCGTCACTGCAAGGCCGAAGACCTGCAACTCGGTGGTCACGTTCAGCTTTCCGCTGGTTCCGTTCAGGAGTATCTCGCCCAGGTTGGATGTTCGGCCTTCCGGGGTGATCGCCCATAGCACGTAGGTGAGATATTCAGCTCCGTACTTGTTGGCCGGCTTCAGTTTATCGAATTCCACTTCGATCTCGATGTAGCCTCGTTTGCTCTCCACTTTGGCCTCGCCGTGGGCCATCGGCAGGAGATCGGTGCCGCGGAAATCGATCTTTGTGGCGCCGCTTCGGTGTTGGTAGTTTATCGCCTTCATGGTCCGCTCTATCACGGTGACGCGATAAATAGGTATCGAATTGCCTGATGGGCTCAGAACCGACTGCTGTGCCGGGTCCCCCGCCTGCGGTGTCTGTGCGCACAACAAGCCGCATGACAAGCCGCATAACGCCAGAAACATGTTCGTAAGTTTCATTTTTCTCACATCCCTTTTCTTTAAAGATCACGACCTGCACAGTCAAGAACCTTAACTTGCGGCCCTTTGCCGCCTGGAGCGCCGTGTAGTTGCTGGCCAGTAAGGATTAGCTTCGCGACCGCATTGGACGTGGCTATCTCTTTGGGTTATGATCCCGCGACTCCCCTTGTGATACATAAGGGAGCCGCGTTACCAGCCGGCTTCTGGCCGACAGCTCGAGGCACAGTGTTTATACCGCCTGGTACTACGCGTGTCAGTTCTGTACTGCTCACACGTCTGGTCAATATTGCTCATTCGGGTCAGGTGGGAAAACTACGGTTGTGGGGCTTGCGGAAATTACCGGGGTGCGACACCGATTCTAATCGTGCAGGACTATGCTGAGGAGCCCATTGTGGACGGTCAACCCGCCGCCGTCGTAGTCGATAAAGCCAAGCTTGCTGAACTTTGTCATAAAACGAGTGACCCGCGACCGGGTCGTGCCGACCATTTGTGCCAAGGTATCCCGATTGACTCTGGGGAGTACGGTTTCGGCTCTGCTTTCCTCGCCGTAATGCGCGAGCAGTAAGAGGATCTGGGCCAGACGCTTCTCGCTTGAGGCGAAAAACTGGTCGACGAGATCCGCTTCGTATCGGATGTTTCGTGAAAGCAGATGTTCGACAAACAATTGCGAGACGTGGTGCCGTTCGTGGAGCATGCGCGCCATCAGCGACTTGTCAATCTTGTCGAGAGTGCACTCCGTCATGGCGACAGCCGTTGCCATACGCAACTCTTGACCAGCGAGGCATCCCTCGCCGAAGAACTCGCCGGCCCCCAGGACGGCGATGGTCGCTTCCTTACCCTGTTTGGAAATAACCGTGAGTTTCACCTTGCCCTGCCGAAGGTAAAACAAGGAATCCGCGGGTTGTCCTTGCCGGAAGATGTTGCTGTGGCCGGGGTATTCTGCACGGGTTTTCCCGTGGGAGATTCCGGCGAGCAAGGCTCCCCAATCCACAGGCTGGCTCTTCTTGCCCGCCATGACAACCTCCGTCTGCTCACTAAAAGCGAGACTCAGCAAAGACAGGAATCATCGGATCCGCGTCCCACCGGATCGCGACTTACACCTCGAGGGGCGCACTCCTTGTACCACTGGAGTAATCCGCATGTCTGTTCAATACTGCACAGTCGTCTGGTCGAAATTGCTCATCCAGGTCAGTTGAGGGAACTACGGGTGGGGCCTGTCGAGATTATCGAGGTTTCTACATCGATCCCATCGTGCAGGACTACGCTGAGGAGGCCACTGTGGACCGTCAATCCGCCGTCGTCGTAATCGATAAAGCCAAGCTTCCTGAACTTATTCATGAAATGACTGACCCGCGACCGGGTTGTGCCGACCATTTGTGCCAGGTCATCCTGACTGACCCTGGGAAGGACAGGTTCGGCTCTGCTTTCCTTGCCAAAATGGGCAAGCAGCAAGAGAATCCGAGCCAGCCGCTTCTCGCTTGAGTTGAAAAGCTGGTCGACGAGATCCGCTTCGTATCGGATGTTGCGCGAAAGCAGATGCGTGACAAACAATTCCGAGACGTCGTGCTGTTCGTGAAGCATGCGCGCCATCAGCGACTTCTCAATCCTGTCGAGAGTGCAATCGGTCATGGCGACGGCCGTCGCCATGCGCAACGGCTTGACCGGCGAGGCATCCCTCGCCGAAGAACTCACCGGCGCCCAGAATGGCGACGATCGCTTCCTTGCCCTGTTGGGATGTAACCGTGAGCTTCACCTTGCCTCGCCGGAGGTAGAACACGGAATCCGCGGGTTGCGCCTTGCCGGAAGATGTTGCGGTTCGTTCCGTATTCCATAACGGTCTTCCCGCGGAAGATGCCGGTGAGGACGGCTTCCCAATCGACAGTCTGGCTCTTCTTATCCGACAAAACTACCTCCGTCTACCTGCCGCGGGGTACAAGGACGGCGTTATTTTATGCTAAAAGGGGCATAGTAATCAAATAGATAACGGGCCCGCAGCGGGAAGCGGCTTTGCCGGAGGACTCACAGAGTTCGACAGTTCCGGGAGTCTATTATGCTTGGAGTCTTCGAGCCTTTGAGTCCTGGAGGTTAAGTTATTAAAAGCCGCCTTCAAGACTTAAGGCTCGAACACCCGAAGGGGAACAAGGCAACTGTCCCTGCGGGATTAATTCGGCACGAAGCGTCGACCGCCGCCCGGGATGAGCAATATTGACCAGGCGTGCGAGCAATTATGAACTGACACCCGGACTGCCCGGAGCGTAATAAGGATCGTGCCCACCGAGTGCGTATATGGGGTGCGATGCCATAGTCAAGATCACGAAGACGACCGTTGCGGAACGTACTTGAATATCAAGAATGGTGTGGTGTGCCATCCTTTCGGATGACCGATTCGTGGGGCACGAGAGTGTGCGGCACCGCCTTATGCGCCAGCCACACGAGGGGACCCCGGCAACGCGGCCAAGGCGGGGAAGGCAAGGCCTGTCAATGAACAACGTCTACAGGCCCTCAGTGGACCTCATAACGAAGGAGAAGCCGATGCGCACAAGAGTGGGATTGTGGATGGACCACAGGAAGGCTGTGATCGTAGTGGTCACGGACAAAGATGAGGAAATGAAACTAATAGTATCAAAGGTGGAAAAACAGCTTCGCCGGTCTGGTGGTTCACCTCTCAGGGGGCCGCATGAAGCACTGCAAGTTCCGGCAGACGACAGCCGCGAGAGGGAGTTTACGGGGCATCTCAACATTTACTACGATGCGATAATTGCGTGTACTCGTGATTCCGAAGCTATCCTGATCCTGGGTCCCGGCGAGGCCAAGGGCGAGCTGAAGAAGCGTCTCGAGAAAAACAACCTCGGGGGGCGCATCGTCGGTGTGGAAACGGTAGACAAGATGACCGATCGTCAGATTGCGGCGAAGGTTCGACAATATTTTCAAGTGAATCGTCCGGCGTCGCCCGGCCGGACTACGAAAGGTGTGGAATAAATGGTGCGGACGCAAGCCCGGAGTGTGCGGGCCAGCGACCAATAGTCCACGACGCATGCGTATCGCGACTTAGCGCGAGAAGTCGATGAAGCCTCGCTCCACGTCGGCGCCGACGAGTTTCACCTTCACCCGGTCGCCCACGTCCAGTCCGGCAAACCCTTGCACCAAGCGGCCCTCGACCGGCGGGGCGAAGATGCGAACCCACGTGCCCTTTGGGGAGGCCCCGGTAACCAGGGCTTCGAAGCTCTCGCCCCGGCGGTGCTCCAGCAGGAGCGCCGCCGCCGACTTCATGACCTGCCTCTCGACCTTGTTGGCGGCATCCTCCATTGTGGTGCAGTGTTGTGCGAGGCTTACCAATTCCTCACGCGTGTAGGGCGGCTGTTGACCCGCCATTGCGGCCTTGAGAAGGCGCTGAGTGACGAGATCCGGGTAGCGTCGGTTGGGCGCTGTGGAGTGGGTGTAGTCGCTGACGGCCAGACCGAAGTGACCGCCGACGTCGGCGCCCGGGAAGACCGGCACGTACTCCCCCTTGCCCATCAGCTTTACGATGGTCAGCGAAAGGTCGGCGAACCCGGTTGGATCGGCGGCCTGCCTTCTTGTCAGGAACTCCTGCAGGGCGCGCGAGTCGGGCTCTGGAGGCAGGGCCTCGTGGTAGCCGGCCGCTAACTCGACGATCCTCCCCCATCGGTCGGGCGAACGCAGCACCCGACGCACCGAGGGGAACCCCTTTTCGCGCAGGTACCGCACGGCGACCTCGTTGCCGGCAATCATAAGGTTCTCGATGAGCTGGTTCGCCCGGCTGTGACGCTCGGCCTCGAGCCCAGTGAGCGTTTCACCTTCGAAGACCGGCCGCGCTTCCTCGGTTTGCAGGCTCAAGGCGCCGTGGCGATATCTCAGCTCCTGCAGCCGCTGTGCCGCCCTGTCCTGCAAGTGCACCCTCTCGCCCAGTCCGGGCACCGCGTCGAGCTTTGCCGGTGCCGGCCCCGTTCCCTCGAGCCATGCGGCGATCGGCTTGTAGGCCAGCTTGGCGTGATTGCGCACCAGCGCTCGATAGATGTCGGAACCATCCAGCGCGCCCTCCCGGTCGATGACCATCTCCATCACCAAGGCGACCCGATCCTCGCCCTCAGATAGCGAGGTGAGGTCGGTGGAGAGTCTCGGGGGCAGCATCGGGAATACGCCGGCAGCGGTGTAGACGGACGTCGTGTTGTTTGCGGCGTGGCCGTCTACGATGGAACTCCTGCGGACGGTCTCGTCCACATCGGCGATGGCCACCATCACTTTTACCCCGTCTCCCTCGATCGTCTCGGCGATGGTGAGCTGGTCCAGGTCCCGGGAGTCGTCGTTGTCGATCGAGCACCACAGCAGGTCGCGCAGGTCGCGTGCGGCAGGGAACAGGCCGGCCGGGGTCATCGCCTCCACCTCCGCCCATATTTCCGCGGAGAACTCCGGCAGGAATCCCTTCTGCACCATTGCCCGGCGGGCGATTTCCCTCAAGTCGTGGTGGGCGTGCCTGCGGTGGTTTCCCATCTGCAATGTCCTATGTTGAATGGTCTGCCCAGGGGTCTAATCGTCTTCCTTGGCCTCCTCGCATGCATCAGGGGCGAAAATTGGCCTTGTTCGCTGGCCGAACTTTCTGTCCCGCCGCACGCTTCTCCTCATCTTGCACCTTCTGTCGTTCAATCTCTCGTTGGGGTGCCTCTTGCTCGTTCAGACGGATCGCCTCAACAATGGCCACTTGGGCCAGGGTATCCAGCCGTTTGGAAAAGAGCAGCAGGCCAAACGTGGGCTGGTAAGAGAAACGGAAAAGATTGAGCGAGTACTGCGGGTCTTCCCAACGCGCCATGACCTTTTCGCTGTCGCTATAGACCTGCGACGAAGAGGAGCTGATGATCTTCGCCAGAGGCATGGTGGGCGTCCCGTACTTCGCCGAAATGGGCGCGATCATGTCCTCACCGGTCAGCCCTTCGGTCCGGTCCTGATCATAGTTGACCACAATTCGATAGAGCTGGCCATTGTAGAAGCCGAAGAGGATTACCTTAACCGGGTCCTTTTCAGCCGAGGAACTGAGCGAGCCCCGCGGCCGCCATTCCAGTTCTTGAATCACCGCCGGTCTCTGGTGGATCTCCCTCGCGTCGGAGGGTTTCATACCTGCCTGTTTGGCCACTGCGGACAAATCCATGCCAAGTTGAAACTCCCGGTACTTTGAAAGATCTTGCGCATAGATCAGAGGAAGGGAAAGCGCAGCCAAAGAAACTGCAATCATGAGGCTTCTGGTGCTGAACATTTGGTCCTCCTTCGGACACTCTTTACGGTGTGCAGGGCGCCGATTCGTCAGCGCCGCCCGGTAAGCTCGACGCGAGCCGTGTGTCTCTGTCTACTCTGATGGGCACTCGTGAATTGTCCCGGCTCGGTTCATCATGAAACCCCCTCTCAAACGCTTCGCGACCGGGTATCTTTACGGCCCCAGTGGCCCAGCCGGCCTCTGACCATGGCAGGGAGGCCCCGCAAGGTCCGGTGGTGCAGCTCGGCCCCATTGCCGTGCCGTGCTGACGTTGGCCAGCACGATCTGGTGCAAGTGGCGGAGAAACGCCTTACGTCGCAACTGGTTGGAATTGTCCCTTGGGGAAATTCGCCTGTCAGTTCAGTAGTGCTCAAACGTCTGGTCAAAATTGCTCATCGCAGAGTCTGGCGCCGGTTGTTGAGGGTGCGGCACGGCGGGATCTGGCTGGCTGCAATCGGTTTATCTCACCGAGTTGGTGCGTTACAAACGCGAAAAGGGCCCCTCAAAAGGACGCGTGCCGACGCTTTGATTGACTCACCACGCGGCCTGGATGCATGATTTGCCTATGTCCCGACCCAATTTGGATTTATCTGGAGCAAGGCTCTGATGACAGAGAACAAGGATTGCTCGGCGGGTGCGTCCGGCGCACGCGCCTGCGGGCCGACACCGGACCCCTCGAGTATGGATGATGGGGTGACAACGGGTTTGCAGGATGACCGCACGCCGGACACGGAAGAGGATGGCCCGGGGCTAATGCCGTCGTTCCCCGTTGTTGGCATCGGCGCCTCTGCCGGAGGGCTCGAGGCGTTCACGCGGCTCCTGCAGCACCTGCCCGCAGATACCGGGATGGCCTTTGTTTTTGTCCAGCACCTCGCTCCGCAGCACCCGAGCATGCTGGCCTCGTTGTTGTCGCGCGCGACTGCGATGCCTGTCACGGAGGTCCAGCACGGCACCTCGGTACAGCCCAACCACGTTTATGTAATCCCGCCCAATACTCTCATGAGCATTGCGCGCGTCACCCTGGAACTCGAGCCTCGCCCGGGGGAGCGTGGGGCGCCACGGCCGATCGACCATTTCTTCCGCTCCCTGGCAGCGGACCGGAAGGCGAGTGGCGATTGGCGTGGTCCTTTCCGGTGCGGACTCGGATGGGGCTTTGGGCCTGCAAGCGATTCGAGGGGAGGGTGGCATCGCCATCGTTCAGAGCGAGAATTCGGCAAAACATCCTGACATGCCGCGAGGAGCTATTGCGGCTGGAACCGTGGACCTGATTCTCTCCCCGGAAGAGATTGCCGGTGAGTTGGGGAGGATCAGCCGGCACCTCACTCCTATCGAACGCGCTCCTGCGGTCGTTCAACGGAAGGAACCCGGGAACGAGTCTCAACTGAACCGGATCTTCGCCCTCTTGCGGAAGGCGCACTGGAGTCGATTTTCGCGGATACAAGCGCGGCACCATCTGGCGACGCATCACTCGTCGGATGATGCTCCAGCGCTACGAGGATCTCGAGACCTACATTTCTTATCTCGATTCAAATCCTTCGGAACTGCCGGCCTTGTATGATGACATTCTAATCCATACCACCGGTTTCTTCCGCGATCCCGGAACTCTCCAGGCCTTCGAAAACGAAATTCTGCCCCGACTGCTGCACGGCCGGTCGAGCGAACGGCCTGTGCGTGTCTGGGTACCCGGATGTTCGACGGGAGAGGAGGTCTACTCGATCGCGATGTGCCTGGTCGAATCGATGAGCGGGCTTCCCACCCCGTTACCCTGCCAGATCTTCGGCACCGACCTCAGCGAGCGGGCGATTGCGATTGCTCGGAGCGCAACCTACTCGGAGAGCCAATTAGCCAATGTTTCTCCTGAACTGCGGGCGCGCTTTTTCATGCACGTAGAGAACGGCTGGCAGATCGTAAAATCGGTTCGCGAGATGTGCGTTTTCGCGCGCCAGAACGTGTGCGTCGACCCGCCGTTTACTCGCCTCGACCTGATCAGCTGCCGGAACGTCCTGATCTATCTCGAGCCTGCTTTGCAGCGGCGGGTGGCCACCACATTTCACTACGCGCTGCAGCCTGACGGGTACCTGATGCTGGGCCAATCGGAGTCCTTGCGTGACTTCCCGGACCTGTTCTCGGTCGGAGACAAACAGCATAAGCTTTTCGCCAAGAAGGCTGGTGGTGCCCAGGTGGGCACGGAGTTGATGGGCGGCGGTGTTGCCCGCGAACAGGAGGCAAGTATCGCCTACATGCCATCAATCCCGAGGGAGAGGCCATTCGAGGTGGAACTTGAAAAAGCGGCCGAGCGCATCGTTTTGACCGAACACGGACCGGCCTGGGTGATAGTGAACGAAAGCCTCGAGATCCTCCACTCGCGTGGGGATACCAGTCCCTATCTGCAACTCGCTCCGGGACGAGCGACACTTGGACTCCTGAAAATGGTGCGGGAGAGCATTCGGAGCGAGTTGCGTGCACTCCTGACAAGGGCAAAGCACGAGGATGGCCCGGTCCGATCAGCGGCCTGGCGAGAGAAGGAAGGCGGCGTAATCGACGGTGTCGGGTTGGAGGTACGTCGCATTTCGGGCTCAACCAAGCAGGACGGTTGCTTTCTCGTCCTGTTCTTCGATCGCCCGGTCAACGGGGTGTCCCCATCGCCTGCGCGGCCTGGAAGAAAGCGAGTGCGTGGTGAGTCCAAGTCCGGCCCGGCCGAGGTAGAGCGGCTCCGGCGAGAACTGATCCTCACGAGTCAACGGCTCCAAGCCATCATCGACGAGCGTGATGCGGCCAACCAGGATCTCACCGCCGCGAGCGAAGAAATACAATCGAGCAACGAGGAACTGCAGAGCATCAACGAGGAACTGGAGACTTCGAAGGAAGAGCTGCAGTCCAGCATTGAGGAACTGAACACCATCAACGAGGAGATGGAGAATCGGAATCGGGAACTGAGCCGGCTCAGCGACGACCTGGCAAATATTCTGACAAGTGCGTCGATGCCGATACTGATGATCGACCGCGACCTCTGCATCAAACGACTTACGACATCGGCCGAGCGCTTCCTGAATTTCCGACCCAGCGACATCGGCCGGCCGATGGGGGATATTCGGACGCCTCTCAGTATGGAGGATCTGGAGCCGATGGTGCGGCGGGTGCTCGAGACACTGAATCCCGAAGAAATGGAGTTGCAGGATCGCCATGGACGCTGGCACATGCTGCGTGTTCGGCCTTACCGGACGACCGACAACCGGATCGACGGCGCCGTCCTGGTCCTGGTGGACATCGACCAGGAGCGGCGCGCGCATATCGCAGCCGAGGCTGCGCGCCAGTTTGCCGAGTCGGTGGTACAGTCTGTTCAGACGCCTTATCTGGTGCTGAGCAGCAATTTGCAGGTCCGCATGGCGAACCGCGCCTTCTTGCACTCGTATCGCCTGCAGCCCGCCGACGTTGAGAATCGGTTTTTGCACGAGATAAGCGACGCACGGTGGAACCTGCCTGGCCTGAGAGCTGCTCTGGAGCGGCTCTCAGCGGACCAGGGATCCGTCGATGCCCTCGAATTCGAGCAGGAGTTTCCCGAGTTGGGCAGGAGGACGGTCCTGATCACTGCACGCCCGGTCCAGCCTGATGGGGAGCATCAGATCCTCCTGGCCGTCGAGGACGTTACCGCCCAGAGGCGGGCAGAACGCGTTCAGCTCAAAGAACAGGAACGGCTGAAGCACACCGTGCAGGAAGGCGCTGTGGAACTGGAGAGGACGGCGGAGAGTTTGCGAATGGAAGCGCTGGAGAGAGAGCGGGCCCAATCGGCCCTGAACTCCAGCGAAGCGGTCCTGGTCCGGACCCGTGAAGAACTGCGCGCCTTGACAGCGAATCTGCTGAACACCCAAGAGGAAGAGCGCCGCCGGGTTTCCAGGGAGCTGCATGACGACTTGAGCCAGAAGGTAGCCAAGTTGCAGTTTGACGTGGAGACACTCGAAGGGCAACTCCCTTCCGATCTGACAGACGGAAAGCAGCGGCTGTTGAGCATCCGCGACGAGGTCGCCGCCCTTTCCAACGATCTCCGCAGGATCGCGTACGAACTCCATCCGTCGACGCTCGATCATCTCGGCCTCTCGGTCGCACTGCGCTCCTTCTGTTCCGAGTTTTCCGAGCGCGAGGGAATTCCGCTCACATTCACAGCTCGCAAAGTGCCGGCGCGAATCTCAACGGGGGTTGCGAGCTCTCTTTATCGCATCGCTCAGGAAGCCTTGCGCAACATCGCCAAGCACGCCGGCAAGACGACCGGGGAAATCACCCTGACCGGAGGCCCGAAGGAGGTATCGCTGTCGATTCGGGATCATGGAATTGGGTTCGATGCCCAAGCAGTCCAAGGTAAAGGCGGACTGGGGCTGATCAGCATGGAGGAACGGGCGAGGCTACTCGGCGGAGAGCTCTCGCTCGAGACGCTCCCGGGACGCGGGGTGAGCCTTAAGATCCGCGTGCCTCTGGATTAAACAAGGAGCCTGGATGCGACGACCGCGCCTGCTGCTCGCCGACGATCACACATTGTTGCTCGAGGGCATCCGGCTGATGCTCGAGCCGGAGTTTGAGCTGGTAGGCAGCGTAGAGGACGGACAGGCGCTTCTGGCCGCCGCAAAGAATCTGAAGCCCGATGTCGTTCTTCTCGATATTTCAATGCCGATTATGAATGGAATCGACGCCGCGTACCGGCTCCGGAAGCTTCTGCCTTCAGCCCGAGTGATTTTTCTCACAATGCACTCGAATCCCGACTATGTGGAGGAAGCGTTTCGGGCGGGTGCCGCCGGATATCTCTTGAAGAGGGCGGCCGCCTCGGAGCTGCTCACCGCAATCCGCGAAGTGATGAAGGGCCATTATTATGTCAGCCCTCTGGTTACCCGGAATGCCCTGGAAGTGCTGATCGCCTCCTCGAAATCGGCAAGCAAGTTTCCACACGGCTTGACTCCGCGCCAGCGTGAGGTCCTGCAGCTGGTGGCCGAAGGACGAAGCCGCAAAGAAATCGCGTCTATCTTGAGGATTACCGTAAAGACAGTGGAGTTTCACAAGGCTGCGATCGGGCAAAGGCTGAACCTGCGGACCGTCGCGGATTTCACGCGCTATGCCATCGAGCATGGCATCATTACCGCAGAACGTTCGTCCTGAGCGGCTAGGCTCTTTTCGGTGCAAAACTAGGCCTTCGCCTAGTTTTGCTGCAGCGCCCTTCCTGCTATTCTCGACCACTAAACTTAGTCTCTGTACGGGCACCAGGCAATGTACTCCTTTCCTGAGAATGTCCCCAGGGGGGTGGTCTGGCTGACGCGCAACCCGTGCAAAAGCTCGAGTTGCCCATAGTCTTGCGCAGAAGGGATGGTTTTTGAAGGTTCCACTTCCGGCGGTAGGTCCAGACCGCAGGCGCCTGAAGCCTGACCAGTGGACAAAGTAAGTCGAGGCCGTATGTCACAGGATCAGCGGGATCGAGCGGAATGGCTTGTGACCACGCTCCGGAGCATCGGCGACGGCGTCATCGCGACGGACCGGCAAGGTCGGGTCACGTTCATGAACCCGGTGGCCGAGGCGCTGACGGGGTGGAGCGAGGCTGAGGCGGCTGGTCGTGCCGCTCGCCGACGTCTTTCCGATCGTCAGCGAGTCCACGCGCGAGCCGGTCGACAACCTTGCAGAACGTGTCGTGCGGGAAGGCGCCGTCGTCGTGTTCCCCGAGCCCGTCGCTCCTTATTGCGCGCGACGGAACCGAACGGCCCATCGACGATTCGGGGGCCCCGATACTCGGCGAGAACGGGGAAATCGGCGGCGTCGTGCTGATCTTCCGCGACGTGACCGCGCGGAAGCACGCCGACGCGAAACGTGCCCGGATCTGCGCCCAGGAACGAGCGGCGCTGGCAAAGGCGATCAACCTCGCCAAAGACGAATCTCTCGCCATGGTGTCCCACGAGTTGCGCACTCCGCTCAACGCGATCCTGGGCTGGGCGCACCTGCTGCGGACCCTGAATCTCGATGGCCCGAAAGCCGCCCACGCGCTCGACATCATCGAACGGAATGCACAGGCACAGGCGCGGCTCATCAACGATCTTCTCGACGCCTCCCGCATCGCGACAGGCAAGCTCCAGCTCGAGATGGAGGCCCTCGATCTATCGTATCTCATAGAGGATGCAGTGGACTCGCTGCGCCCGGCGGCCGAGGACAGGGGCGTGGGGCTGGATCTCGATCTCCAACCTTCGGTAAGCCGCATCGCCGGCAATGCCAACCGGCTCCGGCAGGTGCTCTGGAACCTGCTGTCGAACGCCATCCGTTTTACCGCAGGTGGCGGCCGGATACGGATTGCCCTCACCTACGGCCGTTCCGACGCACGGATCTCTATCGCGGACACGGGCCAGGGAATCCGCGCCGATTTCAAGCCTCACATTTTCGAACGGTTCAGCCAGGACGACTGCACGACGACGCGGGAACACGACGGCCTCGGCCTTGGGCTGGCCATCGTTCGCGAAATCGTGGAACAGCATGGCGGCACAGTATGGGTCGAGAGTTCCGGTGAAGGGAAGGGAGCCACCTTCAAGCTCACCTTGCCGCTGAAAACCGGATTCATTTCGGCGCATCCGGAGTCTGAGAGCTCCCGGTCGGCCGCACCGTAGGAGCCCGGGCCCGGTCTTCTCGATTGCTGCTTCGACGAGCCTGCCCCGGGCTTTTTCCCTCGAAAGCCGGGTGTTCCCCTAGTTCTCGTAAAGACTGCTTCCTGCTACGCTGTGGACGTGGGAGGACCTGAGACGCCGGCGTTTGTTGCGGGACTCTCTCAGGCGGCTCGGACCCGAAACTCCCCCTGGGGTCTACCTCTCGGTGACTGTCTCTGCCCATCCCGGGGCATATTCAGTCAGGAATCTGCTGCACTCACGGTTTCGCAGAGCGGGACGGAACCAAACGGGTGGCACCTCGACTTTACGGTGGGTTTATTAAGGGAGGAACAAATGTCGGCAAACCAGCCCAACATAATGCCTTTGAAGCATCGGTCGGAATTGCATCGTCGCAGCGTCGGAATGCAACGTGTGAAACCAGCCCTTCTTGATGCCCCGGCTCGCCTCGAGCAAGAGAAGGAGGTTGTCATGGCGGATAGCAAGACGCAACCTTTGGATTGGGGAGCCGTACTCACCGGTATTTTCCGCGGGAAGACCGTCATGGAATACGGCACGGACCGCAACATCTTCCGGCAGGGACAACCTGCGGATTCCTTGTTCTACCTCCGGCGCGGCAAGGTGAAGCTCACCGTTGTATCCCAGCAGGGCAAGGAAGCGATCGTCGCCATCCTGGGCGCCGGTGAGTTCTTCGGCGAGGGATGCCTCGCAGGTCAGCCGTTGCGCATGGCGACGGCTGTCGCGATGACCGATTGCACCCTGGACAAGATCGAGAAGTCGCTGATGGCGCGCATGCTTCACGAGCAGCACGACGTTTCGGAATTGTTCGTCAAGCATCTGCTTTCACGCAACATCCGCTACGAAGCGGATCTCGTCGACCAGCTTTTCAACTCGAGCGAAAAGCGTCTGGCCCGGATTCTGCTGCTGCTGGCTCATTTCGGCAAGGAGAGCAGGGCCGAAACCGTAGTTCCCGACAGTAAATCAGGATACCTTGGCGCAGATGGTCGGCACGACCCGGTCGCGGGTCAGTCATTTCATGAACAAGTTCAGGAAGCTTGGCTTTATCGACTACGACGCCACCGGCTTGACGGTTCATAGTGGCCTCCTCAGCGTTGTCCTGCACGACTGATCTATATCAAACCACCAAGAATCCCACTGTTCGCCGAAGAGGCCGGCGTGGCGGCGGCGAGTACATACAGCCAACGCGAAGTAATGATGATAGTGCCCAAAGAAATCATGATTTGTCAGATGAATTTTCATGCGCTCTGCACCCGGGAGCGCATGATCTTTTTCGGGGGAAAAATCGCTGCAGACCGGTGTGGCCGATTCCTGGATGAGCAATTTTGACCAAACGTGTGAGCAATACTGAACTGACGCGCGCACTGTCTCAGAGCATAAAGGAACTGTGCCAAGAGAGAGGCTTTGTTGTTGAACGAGACAGACGGGCAAAGGAGTGTACCAAAATGCAGATAGACCGGATCAAGGTTGCGCCCAATACAGTAGCGTATGCGGACGGGGAGAACAACAGGCTGATCGTGGAGTTCGCCATCCCCGGAGCGCCAACGGATACCATCGATGTGAAGGTCCTGGAAGACAGCGTCCACCTGACAGCGCCAGCCAGAGACATCGAATACGTTTCAGCACTGGCTTTGGGGTGGCCGGTGAAACCAGCCAAAGCCGAAGCGACCTACGAGAACGGATTGCTCCGAATCGAAGTGCCTTTCAAAGATCCAATGGAAGATGCGGTGAAGGTCGCCATCAAGGCGGGTGGGGCGGAAACCAAGGCGAAAAGCATTGACGTCTGATGCCCATCCTGCCCCTCGACGCCGGCGTCGATATCCGAAAGGTCCAGTTGCGTCGCCGGCGCATGACCGTGACGCAAGTCTACGACAGGAGCGGGCGGAGCACCTCGGAGAGTGCATCGACGAGTTAATCTTGGTTAGTCCGGTAAGTTGAAAGGAACGGAGGGGTTATCTTATCAGGGGAGCTAAAACGAATCATCGAAAAACTGAAGAGGCTCGATCCCGACTGGCAGTGCACGCATAGAGCACCAAAAGCAGAGGGTGAGCCTGGCTTTTTCCGAGCCCATGAAATCATAGAGTGCAGCAAGGCAACCGAAGACGGCCTCGTGCAAGGGAAAATAGATAACTTTGGGGAAATCTTCAGGTTCGAGCTGACATTACACCCGCCCAGGGAATCTCGGATTGTGGTCTTCAATGACCTGCTCTCTCCAACCATCGCTGAGTATTGGTCTGGCGGTTTGTTTTCGTTGGGTGCAACACTGAAGAACCGGCAAACCTATAGCGACGACTACGTCTGCCTGAAGAGCTACTATGACGAAGTAGTAGCACAGATCAAGGAGAAGCAGGGGTTGGAAAGACAGCGCTACGAACTCGAGCAGGCGGAAAAAGCAGAGCGGGAGAGAACGCTTCGAACCGCGTTCTTAGATCGATAGGCTTGGCCGGGCAAACCTTGCTCCTGGCTGCCACCGTCGCAACGCACATCGGTCCGGACATAGAGGTGGGCGAGGTTGCAACCGTGCCCACGGTTCCTCCAACTCTTAAGGGGTCTCCCGCGAGTTCCTATCCAACGTGCCGACTTGTCGACACCCAAGCAGACGGAGACAGGTTTACGGCTCAAAGGGGACTCCTCAGTGTGGTTCTGCACGGCTAGCCTTGAAGTGAAATCCTCGGTCCTTTCCGCCACCCTGCACGGCGGCCATGAGCAATTCTGACCACCCACGTGAGCCATTCTGAACAGACAGGCGCAATGCTCTCAAGGTATAAGGAGAATGCCCCGAGTCGCCAGCCGGGATCTGGTGGGAGGCGAATCGCAAACGAAGAAAGTGGTTATTGTTCTCATCCTGTTGATCGTGCTCCTCGTGGCTTGGCGTGTGGGCTGCATCCCACCGAGCGACCGGATTACCTAAGGAGGTGTGCCGTGAAAGTCAATATCTTGAACCGATTGGTAGCGGTGGCTGTAATCAGTGCGGTGTCGTTGGTGGGAATGAGCCTATCGACCAACGCACAGCAAAAACCGCAGCCAGAGCAGCAAGACCAGAAAGACCAGAAACAGCAAAACAAGAAACAAAAGAAGCAACCGCAAGGCGCAGCAGCAACAGGACAAGAAACAGCCGCAACAGCAACCACAGCAGCAACCGCGGGCCCAACAGCAGCTGGATCAGAACAGACAGCAGCAGCGCGCTCAGCAGCAGCAGCTGAACCAAAATAGGCAGCAGCAGCAACAGGCAGCCGCAGCGGCAAGCGCCCAGCAGCGACAGCAGCAGCTGGACCAAGACAGACAGCGACAACAGCGGGCCCAGCAGCAGCTGGACCAGAATAGGCAACAGCAGCAGCAACAGGCAGCCGCAGCGGCAAGCGCCCAGCAGCGACAGCAGCAGCTAGACCAAGACAGACAGCAACAACAGCGGGCCCAGCAGCAGCTGGACCAGAATAGGCAGCAGCAGCAGCAACAGGCAGCCGCAGCGGCAAGCGCCCAGCAGCGACAGCAGCAGCTGGACCAAAACAGACAGCAACAACAGCGGGTGCAGCAGCAGGACCAAAATAGGCAGCAGCAGCGACAGCAGCAGCAGCAGCAGGAGCAGAACAGACAGCAGCGCGCCCAGCAATGGCAGCGCGACCAGGATTGGCAACAGCGCGTCCAGCAACAACAGCAGCAAGACCAGAGACTGCAACAAGACCGCCTCTCACAACAGCGTCAGCAGCAGCTTATTGGGCAGCAGCAGCAGCGCCTGACGCAGTACCGTCAAAATCTGGATCAGCAGCAGCGTGTCGGACAGCAGCATGATCGCAGAGCTTCAGCGACAAGGACGCATGGCGCAGTACCGTTATCAGCAAGAGTACATAGCGCGTCTACGTCAGCAGGGCATGAGTCTCCGGAACGAGCGCCACGATTACGATCGTGATCCATACTTCTACACCGCGTGGAACTATCGGTACAATCGTGGCGGCCGCTACTACGAGACGAATCGATACGGCGCCAATATGCTCCGGCAGGCCGTGAACTACGGGTACCAGGAAGGCTTCCGCGCCGGACAGGCAGACCGGCAGGATCGCTGGGGTTTCAACTACCAAAACAGTTATGGCTATCAGGACGCGAACTACGGTTATGGTGGTTATTACGTAGCCCAGGACGAATACAACTACTATTTTCGCGAGGGTTTTCGTCGCGGCTATGAAGATGGGTACTACAGCCGCTATCAGTATGGCCGCTATTCCAACGGCAGGTACAGCATCCTTGGCGCCATTTTGGGGTCAATCCTCGACATGCAGTCCCTTCAATAGAAACCGGGACGCTGGTCTCCAAAACAAGCGGCCGGCTCCCTTGACCGCGAAGAGCAGGGGAGTCGGCCGCATCCGGTTGCGAGCTGGGGGGCCGCCCTGGAAAAATCCAATGACTCAGCCACGGATACTGGCCTACACCTCCATCGGAACCTGGTAGGGTGCCCGGTACCCCCGGTCTCCGTCGGTGAGAAGGCGGTTGGCTTCTTCGTCGCCGATAACCGTCTGGCTCTCGGGATCTAATTTGAGCGAACGCCTGAGCCTGTAGGACGCGTTGGCCAGGTGAACCAGGCCCGCGGAGATGTAACCCTCTTCGATGGGAGCGTTCAGGCTCTCCTTCTTCCTGCTTCTGACGCAGTCGATGAAATTCGCATAGTGATCGCCCGCGGCCTGCTGGCGCAGGCCTGGTTCCTGCTTCTCACCGAGCCACGTCTGGAAGGCGCAGAGATCTTCGTCGCCGGTGGCGAGGTAGCCCTTGGAACCGTAAAAGGTATCGCCGATCGTGTTCCGATCACCCTGGATCGCGCCCATACCCGTGGTCGGAACGGGTCCCTGGGGTTTGCCGAAAGCCGCGGACCCGATGCCGGCTTCGCGATGGGTGATCCAGTGACGGACCTCGATTTCCAGCAGTTTGCGTTTGCCGTCCGGCATGTCGTACTCGAAGGCGCAGTTGAGCGTGTTCGGGGTCTCCTGGTCGTCGTCAAACATGAAATGCCCGCCCGCCGCGGAAACGCGGTTGGGAAACTTCACACCCAGGCCCCAGCGCGCGACGTCCACCTGGTGAACGCCCTGGTTGCCCAGGTCCCCGTTGCCGTAATTCCAGATCCAATGCCAGTTGTAATGGAAGTGGTTTTTGGTGAAAGGCAGCAGTTTCGCCGGGCCGGTCCACAGATCGTACTGAACTCCGGTCGGGACAGGCTGCTCCGGCGCGCGGCCGATCGTGTCCCGCCACTTGAAGCAGAGGCCGCGTGCCAGGTAGATTTCGCCCAGCAGTCCCTCGCGCATCCGGCGCACGGCCTCCTGCAATGCGGGTGCGGAACGAATCTGGGTCCCGTGCTGTACGATCCGGTGGTACTTCTCTGCCGCCCTGACCAACTGCTTTCCTTCCCACAGGTTGTGACAGCAGGGCTTCTCGATATAAGCGTCTTTGCCGGCCTGGCAGGCCCAGATGCCCATGAGGGCGTGCCAGTGGTTCGGCGTGGCAACGGAGATGGCGTCGATCGACTTGTCGTCAAGGAGTTTGCGGATGTCGCTGAAGGTCCGCGGCCTGGGGATCCCCATCTTTTCGATCTGCGGCAGGCGCTGGGCCAGGACGTTTTCATCCACATCGCAAATGGCCGCAACCTCCGTGTTCTTCAAGCCGCGGAACCCGGCGACGTGATCCATGCCCCGGCCGTGGACTCCGCAGACCGCCACTCTGACCCGGTCGTTGGCGCCGAAGACGCGCTCCGGATGCGCAATAAAGCTGATACCGCTGAACGCGGCCACGCCCGCCGTGGATTCAAGCCCTGTCCTGAGAAACTCGCGACGCGTAACTGTCGACTCTGTACCCATGTCACTCCCCCTTTGGCCTGTTGCCATTGTAACCCCAACCTGAGCTGAGAACGGCAAGCCCCGATCCCAACGAGGACCTTCGCGATTGAGTCTTTGAGGTGAGCTCTTAGAATCCACCTCGAAGGCTCCAAGACTCCAGGACACTTGAAGGTCTTCTACGTCAGGATTGCCTTGGTGAATTCAACACACTTTTTGACTTCTTTCGCGGCATCCGAATCCGCCGGCACGTCATATTCAAGCTCGATGTCACAGTGGATGGGCCATTTTTCCCTTTGGATCAGCTTGAGAATATCGGCGATAGGGGTCTCCCCTTTGCCCCAGGCCAGATTGGTATTGGCCGGCGTGCTTTTGGGGCCCGTCATATCCTTCAGATGCAGGCTTATGATGCGATCGTGTAGCCTTTCGATGACCCCGTTGGGATGCAAGCCGGTGCATCCGAAGTAGTGTGCTGCGTCGAAATTGAGCATGATGGCGGGGGAATAGGCCAGGAACTTCTCGAAGCTGAAACCTGGTTCGGCCGGTTGAGTGTGCTGGTGGAAAATAGCATACATTTTGTGCTTTTCGGCAAACGGGGCCAGGCGCTTGCAGGCCTCTTCGCCTATTTCATTGCAGACCCCCTTGGCGCCCAGGGCCCTGGCCGCCTGGAAAGAATAGTCGATCTCTTCGTCGGTCCACGCCGCCGGTGAAAACTTGGCGATGTGAATGTTTATCCCTGCATCGTTGAACGTCTTGCGGAGATCTTCGTATTTTTTCATTGGCAGAGAAATACGCGCTTTGCGTCGTGCCTCGGCAGCTTCGGCCGCGGCTTTTTTGAAAGCAGCCCTCTGCTCGTCCGTCTGTGTCGTGCCCCGCGGCGGCCGGGGCGGCCCCCCCGGAATACCAGCGTATTCCTCGGCGACATTGCCCATCAATTCTATGGAGTTGATGCCTGCCTCGATGCAGTACCTGACGATGTCCTCAGGCGTGCTGGGCATACTTCGCCAGCTGTAGGTAATCGCTCCGATCTGAACACCGCCGAAATTGGAGTTGGGTCTCTCGACAATCGGATTGAGGGGGAAGGCTTCGGCCGCGCGATGCAGGGGCACCATCGAGAAAGCCGCGGTCGCCGTGCCAAGGAATTGTCTCCTGGATACCTTTCCTTCAGACTCTTTTCCCTCTTGCATGATTTCATCCTCTTTCTTGAAGAACGTTACGCTGTGTTAATGCAGTATTTCAAACAAATGCCCTCTATTTCGGCGTTCTTCGTGGGTCGGCCTCTCTGCCAACTTGACGGGCTCCGGCGAGGTCAGCGCTTCGGCACCGAAACGGCAATGTTGCGGAACTTCAGGCCGCCGGTGTGGTCGCCCTGGGATGTAAAAAGGCCCCGGCTCGCCTTCGTTGGCATCCAGTGCGCCGCCGGTGATGCCCTCGATCTCCGGAGGCGCGGCCGGCCGGTCTGGGGGCGGCGCCCAGGCGCCGCCCCGCTTGTCGAACGCCTGCCGATCCCAGTCAAACACGGAAAGCGGTGCCGAGGCACCGCACTGCTGAATCCCGCGGGTTCGATCAAGCCCGAGGCGGCGCGGGCACAACCTCTTGATTCCGCGCATCCCAGTAGAGGATTCGGCCCTCGCGATAGGCCAGCACCGACATCGAGATGGTGACCTGAACGTGGTAGGCGGTCTCGACATCGAGCGTGGGTTTCTGGCGCGAGCGGACGCAGTCCAGGAAGTTCGTCATGTGGATGGCGTCCACCCGGTCCAACGTGTCCTCGACGGGGATCACCTTGTCCTTCTCTCCGAATTTGGCCTTGTAGGCGTCATCGATGGCTTCGCGTTCCGGCAGCAGCGTGATGTGATCGTTGTGCTCATCCTCGTACATGCCATGGTCGACCATGATGATGGTGCCAAGACGCCCGCGGATGGAGCCCGGAATGTTTCTGGCATTCGCCATCGAGGAGTTGAGCACGAGCGAGTGCTTGCTGGGGAACTCGGCCAGGACGTTGAAGGTATCCGGCACTTCTCGTTTCTCTTCGGACGCGGGCCCGCCATAGATCCCGCCGCTCGACATCACCTTCGTCGGGAACTCCGGTTCGGGCCAGCAGATGTTCAGCGGCGCCACCACATGGAAGAACAGGTCGGTGGCGATTCCGCCGGAATAGTCCCAGTACTTGCGGAAACGGAAAAAGCGGTCGGCGTCGAAGGGCCGCTTGGAGGCGCTGCCCAGCCACATTTCCCAATCGATGTGGTCATCGCCCTTGCCGTTAGGGCCGGCGTTCGGGTCGATACGGTAGTTCCACTCGCCGCGCGGGGAGTTGCGGTGATAGGAACCCTGGCTCATGACCATATGGCCGATCGCCCCATCGGCGATGTATTTTTTCGTGACGTGCCAGTGCGTGGCAGAGGTGGTCTGCGAGCCCACCTGGATCACGCGTTTCAATTCCTTCGCCTTGGATACCAGCTGCTTCGCTTCCGCGATGGTGTGGGTCATGGGCTTTTCCAGGTACACGTCCTTCCCTCGCTCCATGGCCTCGAGCGCGATACGGGCATGCCAGTGGTCCGGCGTGGCGACCACCACCGCGTCCACGTCGGATCGGTTGAGCACTTCGCGATAGTCCGAATACCCGTCGCACTTGTATCGTTCGGCCGCCGCCCTCTTGCGCTTTTCGTAAACATCGCACACCGCGACGAGCTTCGCGCCCGAAGTCTCGCCGACCTTGACCACCGTGCCGGCGTCAAATGACCCGCGCGAGCCAACTCCGATCGCGGCAACGTTGATCTTGTCGTTGGCGCCGATAACCCTGCCCGGCGCTTGCGGCCAGATGTTTCCGGCCACTCCGAGCGTGAAGCCCGCAGCGGCCGCGTTCTTTATGAAAGTTCTCCGGTTCACGGATGAATCAGTCACGGACATATTCAAGCTCCTGTCTTGTTTCGCTTATAGGCATTTCGCCGCACCTTCAAGTTTCTTCGAGCCTTCGAGTCTTCGAGTCTTCGAGGTGGCGGACGTTTGCAATCCCTGTCAGATGCGCAGGAAGATCTTGCGCCGGTACATCCAGAACAGAATCAGCCAGTAGGTCGCGAGCTGCACTGCCCCGCGCGTCAGGAGCTCGAGTTCGGCCCCGAAAATCCGGAACGGGGCTGCGCCCAGGTGGATACGGAAAGCCTCCGAAATCTGGCGGCCGAAGTAGTCTGCCAGGAAGTATGCGGCAATCGAATTCATGCCGATTACGAGGAGCGGGAACGCCCATTTCCTGTAGTGCTTGACCTCGATAATCCAACAGAAACCGGCGAGGAACAGGAAGCAGATGCCCGCCGCTGAACAGCGTCCATGCCGGCGTCCAGATCCGCTTGACGATGGGACAAATGCCGGCGAAGTGCAGCAGAATGCTCGCCGCGAATCCAGCCGCCGCAGCGAGGAGCAGGTTCCTGAAGGGAATTCGCGGCGCCGCCGCGCGCAGCCAGCGACCCGCGATCAGCCCAAGGATCATGGTGCCCAGCGTCGGGATGAAGCTGAGGGTCAGGTAGCCTCCGCCGTTAAAAACGAATGGCCTGGTCCGGGGAAAGAGATTGAGGAACCACTGATCAAACGCGATTCCCAGGTTCGCGTTCTTGTTCCAGTGTGCGGCGAACCCGGCGGCGTTGTGCGTCCAATCCGGGGGCACCCCCGTGGCCTGGTAGTCGAAGCCGGGCCCCGGGATCGGGTAGGCGGCCCAGGCGAGCCAATATCCCGCCAGGACCACCGCGAGCGCGGTCCACTGCCACGCGTGCCCGAACGAAGCCGAGCAGGAACAGAAAGGTATAACCCAGCCCGATCTGCGTCAGCGTGTCTTCGAACGTAAAGTTCGTGATCGGGCCGCGCTGGGAGCGCAGGAAGATGCCGAGCGCAACGAGCAGCAGTGAGCGCCACATCGTGTGCAGGAACATCCCGCCGAAAGAAGAACCCTTCGCCAGGCGGCTGGCGATCGAGTACGGCAGTGCCACGCCCACCAAGAAACGAGAAGGACGGCTGGATGGTGTCGTGCAGGGAGCAGCCGGCCCATTCCACGTGGCTCTGGTTGAACGCCAGAAAACGCCACAACCAGCTGCCTGGAAATGCGTTCGCAACCTGTGAAAGCCGCAACACCTCAGCCATCATCAGGAGCATCACGAAACCGCGGTAGGCGTCCACCGCGATGTTTCGCGCCGGTGCCCGGGGCGCCGGGGCAGGTGTGGGGACAAGCAGGGTATTCTCTGTGATAGTCTGCAACGTTCACCTCATGTTTATGACCGCCGATCCGTGCCGGGGCACTGCAGTTCCTGCATCCTCATGACTTACGATCCTATACCAAATGCACCCCCGGTGCTGCAATGGTTTGCGGCCAGGGCGTGGAGTGCGGCGGCCCGACGCCGCTTTGGGGTCGGCGCCTGGGCGCCGCCCTTGGGTGTCCCGCCTGCAGCATTTTCGGTCCATCATTTTGTTCGTGTGGGTCCAATGCATCTGGCAGGGGAATCGAGTCTGAGGCAAACTAGTCACCAGTAGTTGGAATCGCACGGGCGGCCGGCCGCGCCGAGCTGTCAACTTTCCGCTTGTCTGGAGTGCGGCGGCTCGACTGAGGGTCCGACCATGCCGTTCGGTGGTTTCCGCCGAAGTTGCGTATGGATTGCAGTGCGTCAGGATGCCGCCAATCCGGCAGTGAAGGGCGGCGCCGAGGCGCCGCCAGGAAGGCGGCGTCGAGGCCGCCGCACTCCAGATTGCGAGGATGCAGGGGGATCGATGCGTATAGCCATTGCATTAATGGCGGCCGGCATGGCCTTAGCGCAAGTCGGCAGAATTGAGGAGGGCCGTCGTTTGTTCGGCCGGAACTGCGCTTCCTGTCACGGCGCCGATGGAAGGGGTGGCGAACGTGGCCCGGACATCACGGCGAGCAATCTGGACAGCCGCACTGATCTGCCGGGGCTGATCCGGAACGGGTTGCCCGGCGGTGGCATGCCGGGCACGCGTCTGACGAACCCGCAGCTGGACGTGGTGGTGGCCTACCTGCGCAGCATCGCGCGCCGCGTGGCGCCGGTTCGCGCCCCCATGAAGAGCCGCGGGCCGACGGCCGGGGAGCTTGCGGTTCCTCCCGAGGGTTCCTGGCCCAACTACAACGGCGGCCCGAGTGGGAACCGTTACAGCCCGCTGCGGCAGATCAATCTCAAGAACGTGCATCAGCTGCGGATGGAGTGGATGTTCCCGATTCCGGGCTCCGCGCGCCTGGAGATGACGCCGGTGGTCTTCGACGGGACGATGTTCATCACGGGGCCGAACGAGGCGTTCGCGCTCGACGCGGAAACGGGGCGGCAGATCTGGCATTTTCGTCGCAACCGGACGGAAGGAGTCGCCGGTGACGCCGGCGGCGGCATCAATAGAGGTGCGGCAATCCTGGGAGACAGCGTCTTTCTCGCGACCGACAACGCCCACCTTATTGCGCTGGACCGGGAGTCCGGACGCATCCGCTGGGAGGTCGAGATTGCGGACTGGCGGCAGAACTACGGCGTGACCTCGGCGCCCCTGGTGGCGGGCGACCTGGTAATCTCGGGAGTGTCAGGCGGCGATGAGGGCGTGCGCGGCTTCGTGGCCGCCTATCAGGCGGAGACCGGCGCATTGGTCTGGAAATTCTGGACCATCCCCAATCCGGGCGAGCCGCTTTCGGAGACGTGGCAGGGGAAGGCGCTCGCGCACGGCTGTGCCTCAACGTGGCTGACCGGCACCTTCGACCCGGAACTGGACCT
This sequence comes from uncultured Acidobacteriota bacterium, assembly GCA_963773605.1. GTDB lineage: Bacteria > Acidobacteriota > UBA6911 > UBA6911 > UBA6911 > CAVZBT01. The sequence goes on along the minus strand of CAVZBT010000002.1, from coordinate 189,155 downwards.
CGTGTTCTGGCCGACCGGAAACCCTTGCCCCGACTTCAATGGCGAGGAGCGCCTGGGAGACAATCTCTACTCGGATTCAGTGCTGGCTCTGGAGCGGGCGACGGGCAAGCTGCGCTGGTATTTCCAGTTCACGCCGCACGATCTCTGGGACTGGGATGCGCAGCAGACCCCGATGGTGCTCGACGCGGACTGGAAAGGCCGGCCGTGCAAACTGCTGGTGCAGGCAAACCGCAACGGGTTCTTTTACGTGCTGGACCGGACGAACGGCAAGCTGCTGCGGGCCGAGCCGTTTGTGAACAAGCTGAACTGGGCGACGAAGATCGACGCTTCGGGCCGTCCCGTGCTCGTGCCCGGCGTGGAACCGTCGGCAGAGGGTACGAAGGTCTGTCCGCCTGTCGAGGGTGCGACCAACTGGATGTCGCATGCCTACGATCCGGGGACCGGTCTCTATCACGTGATGGCCCTGGAAGGCTGCAACATCGTCCGCAAGTCCGCAGCCGTATGGGCGGCGGGACAGTCATACTATGGCGGCGATTCGAAAAGGATGCCCGGCGAGAGCAGCCGGAAAGTGATGCGGGCGATCGAACTCCAGACCGGCAGGATCGCGTGGGAACTGCCCATGGAGGGGCCCGCTCGAACGTGGAGCGGAGCGCTGGCCACGGCGGGCGGCCTCCTGTTTTTCGGCCACGACAACGGCGACTTTGTGGCCGTCGACGCACGCACCGGCGCCCCGTGCTGGGCATTCCCGGCGAACCAGTCATGGAAATCGTCGCCCATGACCTACACTGCCCGCGGCAGGCAGTTCATCGGCACAGCGGCGGGCACGTCCGTGGTGGCGTTCGCTCTGCCCAGCCCATAGATGCCGAAGCCCGGCTCGGAGGAATCCGAGGAGCCGGTCCGGGCATATTGCTGGACGAACGCGAGGCTCACCAAGCCGCAGGAAGCGCGGGGACATGCTCAGGCGTAGAGAACGCGATCCATCTGTGCGGAGATGTCTGCGAGCTTCTGGCGATCTCCGCCGGGCACCTCGGCGGTTGCCCAGCCGTGGAACTGGATCTTCTTCAGCTCCTCGCGAACCCGCTTCCAGTTGATGTCGCCTTGCCCGATCGGGAAATCGAAGCCCTTGCCCATCCCCTCCTTCATGGCGACTTTCAGGCTGTATTCCTTGATGTGGATCTTGTCGATCCGCTTGCCGAGCACCTCGATCCAGTGCTGCGGCAAGCCCCAACGCATCACGTTGCCCACGTCGAAGTAGGCCTTCACCCAGGGGCTGCCCAGTTCGTCGATGTATCGGGCCATCGTCAGCGGCTCGATCAGGAACGTGGCCCAGACGTTCTCGACGAGGATCTTGACGTTCTTCTTCTCGGCGTGGGGAATTGCCGCCCGAATCAGTTCCTGCGTGCGGCGGTAGTTCTCCATGATACGGGACCTCGGGGTCGGTGCGAACGACGTGCAGGACCGTGGTGGCGCCGTAGATTGCCGCATCGTCGATGGCCGCCTCCAGATCCGGGTGGCTGCCGTTCGACACGCCGTGGATGGGTATGCCCACCTTTTCACTGGCCCGGGCCAGGACCTGCGGTTCCGCCTCGTCCTCCCTGGTGTGCCTGGACACCTCCACGCCTTCAAACCCGACATCCTTGGCCAGACGGAACCTGTCTTCGACCGAAAGTTTACGATCGATCATGCCCCACCCGACCGCTTTCCTGATACGCCCCCCAGGCTCTTGTGCTGAGGCGCGTCCCACCAGGGCCGGAGTGGCCGCGCCGGCCAGAAGAAGGCCACCTGCCTGAATGAACTGCCGCCGATCGATTTTTGCGTTCATAGGTGAACTCTGATTAAACGAGCGGTTTCCCCTGCGGTTTTGGTTCCGATCCACGGATCATAGCCAAACGGCGACATACGAGTAAAGCTGAAACACCCGTACGGGTGCGCGACGCCCGAGTTGTCCGGTTGTGCCGTCGCGTCCTCGGGGCATGGAAGCCGGAAGCCAGACAGGCGAGTTGCCGGTTGGCTCCGGATTGCTTTAAACGCTGCTGCGGTGCACCGAGCTGGCTGTGGCTCGGCGGAGCTCCCCCGCCACGGCCTGCTCACGCGCGAGCCCTCAGGAGTGGAGATGGAAGGGGTGTTACTTCGCGGCCGAGCAGGTGAAATTGGCGGCATCGTCGATGCTGCCGGTACCCTGGTAACGCGCTACCTGCGGGTAGGGACACAGGGGACGCGAGCGATCGACATTGTTCCCGGCGGGGTGCTCGGCGACGATCCGCTCCGGCGCCTTCCCCTGCTCCACCCATTGCTCGAGGTGCGTGATCCAGTCGGCGCGCCAGGGACCATCGCCGCCCGTGCAGTGGTTCATGCCGGGGGCCATGAACAGCCGGAAGGAACCGTCGATTTTGGCGATGCCACCCATGCGGCGCCTCACGCTCTCGTAATAATTGACGGAATTGAGCGCGGCGATCAGCTGATCGTTCCAGCCGTGGTACATGATCAGCTTGCCGCCGCGGGCGAAGAACTGCTTCAGGTTCGGGTCGGTGGCGTTCAGCACGCCCTTGTCGAGCTTGTCCGCGCGGGCGACATCGTTGTCGAAGTCGAGCTTCAGATAGTCCCAGTCGGGGTTGTTGAAGACCACGTGTTGGAAGTGCGACAGCGGAATGCCGAAAGGCTTGGGCCCGGCCAGCGCGGTCCAGACGAGTTCGCTGCCCGGCACCATGCCGGGGAAGACCAGCTTGCCTGTTCTGGGATTCTTCGCTCCCTCGTAGATCTTGCGGGCGGCTTCTGCCTGGGGCGCGGTCAGGCAGCCTTCGGCGGCGCCCTCTTTGCACTGGACGGTGGCGGGATCGAAGCGGCACTGCACAGGATTGTCGATCAGTCCGTCCTCGAGGCTGTCGAGCTTGTCGCAGGCTTGCAGGGCGGCCTTGTGAAGGACTTGAAGCTGCGGTGGCCCGAGCGCGGCGGCGGGGTTTTTGTTCGTCACAACAGCAGGCCACAGGTCGCCCGCCATCAGGTGGGTCCAATAGTTGGCGGGCGCGCCGGCGACGATGCCGTCGTAATCGCGGGGAAACTTCTGCGCTTCCTTCAGCCCCTGCTTGCCGCCCGAGGAGCAGCCAACCCAATAGGAGCGCGCCGGCGCCTTGCCGTAGAAGGCTTCCGTCACGGCCTTGGCCCTGACCGTCATCTCGTGGACGGCGCGATAGCCGAAGTCGACCAGTTTCTCGGGATGGCCGGGGGCGAACGAGGCGTCGCCGCCGTCGTGGCCGGTGTTCGTGGACGCCGCGGCGTACCCGCGGCCGAGGGCCGTGGCGAGTGCCGGGTAGGAGATGGCGCCCGACCATCCGCCGTTCCCCACCCCCATGAATTTGCCGTTCCAGCCGTCGAGCGGCATCCACACCTCGATCTTGATCTCCGAGTCCGACGTTGGCTTCAGCGTGGCAGCGACGCGGCAGAATGCGGGCAGCCCTCGGTAAAGCGCAGGTTGCGGCTGGCTGGCGCCGGGCAGGGTGAACCCGCCGGCATCCACGGTTTCCGCCTTGGTAATGGTGGTGTACGGCAGCGACATTTTGGCCAGCCCGGCGCAATCGCCGGCGAGTGCGCCAGGCGCGGCGAGGGTCGTGAGCAACACGAGCGATCGGACGATGGTCACAATACCTCCGCTGAATGGTGTCTGCTCTTTTCCGCTCATGACAATCAATTCCTGCCGGTGGGCCATGTCCCGCTGAGGCCGTCTGCGGATTTCCCCTTGTTCAGGGCCCTGCCGGCGAGTTCCGTGCCGGCACCGCGGTAGCGCACGACCAGCGAAGCCGTCTCGCCGAGATCGAGAATGTGCACGTCGTCAGCCGGGAAGCCCCCGTCCTTGAATCTGCCGGCCAGATACCCCGCGATCCTCGGCACCTCCCGCAACCCCACCACCGTCCGAAAAATATCAACGGGGACGGACCCGGAGAATGCCAGGCAGCACAACAACATAGCTCTGAAGCCGGCCCTAAAAGGGGCCTTATCTACGATTTTTGGGCTCATTTTCGTGAGTTAAGGAAAGCCGCCGCATGGTGGGTTGCAGCCACGGGCACGAATCGCAAAAACCAGGGGCCCAAAAACCGGAAGGAGACCTGTCTTACCATGAAAATCGTCTTACCATGAAATCGTCCCACACTGCTCAACTGTAAAGACTACCCCGGGGTCCGACCCCAATAGTGCCACAGCTGAGGCCGCTCGCGCGTATAATCGACCCCGCCCGAGACGACAGTCGCGGAGCGACTCGCGGAAGTTGCCAGCCGAAGGCGCATCGGCGTTTCGGAAATGAAGGGCGGTTACAGTGACGGATCAGGACAGCATGCGGCGCCGTTTACTGCTCCGAGACCTGGCGCAGGATATACGGTTCACCTTCCGCGCGCTAGGACGAAACCCGGGGTTCGCCGCGGTTTCGGTGCTGTCCCTGGCGCTGGGACTCGGCATTACGGCCATCAACGCGGAGACGGGCGAGGTGGTCGGGACGGTGAAGGCCGAGGGCCATGGCGAAGAGGCGGTGATCGGCGCCGACGGCCGCATGAAGAGCAAGCGCTGAACCACGCCCGACAATCCTGGCCTGGCGGCTCGCACGCCTGACGGCCTGGATGATGTCCAGTACCCATCCACGCATCCTGTTTCAGATCACATTCACGGACACCGTAAAGCTACAGGACATATCCGCCGATAGCGAGTTCTGTACCTTCTCGCCGAATCGAGCACCGCGGGATCTCAGTTCGCCGGATCCACCGGACGACGCAGACAGGTCGCTCGCGCACAAGGAGAAAGCGATGAATTGGCCTTTTGACAGGATCAGAACAGGCCTCCTGATTTTGTTGTTGATTGCATGCGTCGGTTCCGCGCCGTTGCAGGCAGGCCAGGTAGTCGTCCCAAAATACTTCAATATCACGCCAGGCTCTTCGACAAAGGCCGAAGTGGACCTTAATTTGGGCGAACCGGCACGAAAACTGGAAGACAATGTCTACGAATACGCCCCCCCGCGTGAGGTCAACGATACCTCGCGTGTCGTGGTCACGTTCTTTCCCGATACCAAACAGGTCTCACGGCTTGACGTTTTCCTGAAAGCGGCCGTACCGCCCGATGCCCTGCGCCAGCAGTTCGGCAACCGCATCATGACCCGGGACAGGATGGGCGGCGGCATCGAGGAAATCTACTACCCGAAGATCCATGGGCTCGTCTTCGCGGACCGGTCTTCGACCCTTGCCGCCGTCAGCTATCTCAGCCCGCGTTATGTCGCCGATCTCTACGTCGAACGGTTCGACGAATTCATGCGCGAGAAACGCTATGACGACGCCCAGACAGAGGCAGACAAAGCCGTTCTGATCGACCCGGATTATGCCCGAGGTTATCTGGCGCAGGGCACCTATTATCAATCCCAGAAGAACAACGAGGAAGCCATTGTCCGGTTTATCGCCGGAACGAACGCCAAGTACGCGTCGCGCGTCCGTGCCACGGCTCATGCTCGTCTGGGCGCGCTGTACTGGGCCGACAAGATGCTGGCCGACAAGGCGGAGGTGGAGTTCAAAAAGGCGATCTCCATCGCCCCCGAGCTCGATGAAGCCCATTACCTCTATGGGACGTTTCTCGATGCGCAGAAGCGAAAGGAAGAGGCGCTTGCCCGGATGTCCGCGGCGCTACAGCTCAACGCCGGCAATATCGGAGCTCGGCTGTTTCTTGCCGACGCCTTCTTCCAGAAGGAAGACTACCCCCAGGCACTGCCCCATTACGAGGCCCTGAGCCGGTGGGTTGAAACCCGGAACGCTGGGGAATACAAGGACCGCTTCAGAGCGGACACGCATTTCCGGTATGCCTACTGCCTCGCCAAGAAAGGCGATTCGACCCCCGCAATCGAAGGTTACACACGCGCCCTTCAAAGGGATCCGGCCTTCGTTCTTGCCTACAATAACCGCGGGCGCGAATACCAATCACTCGGCGACTTCGACAAGGCGATTGAAGACTTCAGAGCAGGCCTCAAGCTGGACCCGAAACATCTGTTGCTCAACCAAAACCTGGGACGCGCACTCCTGGAAAGCAGCCGATTCGAAGAGGCAAAACGGCAGCTGGAACTGGCACTCAGCCTGCATCCGGGCAACGCTTCTCTGACGGTTGACCTTGCCCGTTGCTGGGGCGCCCTCGGAAAAAAGAAACAGACTCTGCAATTTGTCCAGCAGGCAGTTGCCGCGGGATACAAAGACCGCTCCCGGCTGACGTCGGACCGCTATCTCTCGCTTATTCAAAAAGAGGGGGATTTCAAGAAACTGCTGCTGCAACTGCAGTAAAGCAGTGTCAGTTCCAAGCATCAGTTCGCCATTGGTTCACAGCCTGCGGTTCGCCGCGCATGTTCGCGTGGCATGCTCAGAGCGAACTGCGACCTGACGCTGCCAACAGGGGGTGATGGTGAGACGGTACTGGTTTGTTGCTGCCCTGTTATTTGTAATCACGGCCCGAGTCCTCCCGGCCAGTACCAAACCGCCGAGTTTCTCGGCGCAAGAGTACGCGGCTCTCAAGGAAAAAATCACCAGCACTCCTGTCGAAAAGATCGATGCCGGATTCCTCCGGGAAATCTACCGGGGATTTCCGGGTGCCAAGTATATCCTCAAAGAGATCCTTGCGGATCCCTCCCTGGCAGCCAAGAACGCACGTATGGGCAGGGTCCGGCGCTCGCTCGATCTGCAGTTCTGGGGCCGGATGGCCCGCCTCAAGGGAATCACTATCGAGCTTACCGATCAGGGAAAAGCAGACGGGCACCGAAGCGATCTCGACGAGACGGGATGGGCACTAGTCGGTCCAAAAGGCGAGCTGATGCAGCGCGGCCGGCCGTTCGACGAACTGCGCCGAATGCACGAAGACTACTTCGCCAAGGAACACGGCATCGCGCCCGAGCAGGCCGACATCACGGTCATGGATGGCGACATATTCCTCCCGGACTACCGCTCGGCCCACATGGGATCGGCCGAATTCGTACGCGATCTCTCAGACAAGGTATATCGCCTGCGCCGCAACTCGGCCGCCTATTTCGTACCAGGCGCGAACAAACAGCAGGTCTACAACCGAGCCCTTTCCGAGGGTCGCACGATCCACATCTCCTGGGACCCGGTCTCGGGCCGTACGCTGATCAACGACACACCTTTTGACATCGAGGCGTACATCGAAGGAAAGGCCTCGATTCACGAGCTTGCCGCTCGAGACATGGCGGCACGGTACCGTGGCGTCAGTAAGATGGATCAGCGGCGCCTGGCCCTGGGCAACGCCGTCCAGAATTTGCGCGAATTCCTCAGCTCCAGCACTCAGTCGATCGTGCGACAGAAGTACGCGAATCGCATTGTCGAGGAAGCCTTCGGACCGATGACCGGTCAGTCCGGCAGCTACAGCCTCGTCCATGGCGGACTGCCTGTGCTGGACGAGAAAGGCAGCCGGATCGCAGCAGAGGAATGGAAGCAAAACTTCATAGAGCAGATCTATGGCGTGCGCAGCGGGCCCGAATACGAAGAGATTCGGCGGATCCTGGATATCTCGGCCGACATAGAGCTGGATAAAACCGGCAAGCGCGCATCGGGCGAAAAGTTCGACTACAAGACCCGTCGAAACCTCTACTACCGCGGCGAGTTGGAGGAGGCGCGGCGCCTTCTCAGAGACGAAGGCGGCAAAGAACCTTCCGAGGAGAGGGTTCTGGAAAAAGCCGAACAGCTTTTCGTAGCGAAAAATGCCCGAATCCTGGCCAATGGAGTTGTCCCGGTTCTCAAAGAGACCCTCAGGAGGGACCTGACCATCGAAGGCAGGCGGCAGTTCCGCGCGGATTTCGGAGAGAACTACCGCTCGACCGTGAAAAAGATGCTGTTCGAGCGGAAGATCGAAATCGCCGTCCTGTTTGAGTCGCTCGACCTCATTAACGACGCAGGGTTGAGGAACTCGGTGCGCCAGGAACTCCTGGAGGCTGCTCCAAACGGCGAAATCCGGTCTCTGCTCGAGCGGCTTTCGGCTCTCGCCGCCGTGGACGGTGGCATCGACGAATGGCTGACAGAGGCAAAGCGTCGGGGTGCGGTCCCATCGCCAGACGAGATTCTGGCACAGATAGAACGGCGTAAGAGCGCGGTCGCCGGCGGAGAGGACGGAGCGCGTGTCAGTACAGAAACGATGGAATCCCGGATGCTCGAACGCATCGCCGCGCGACTCGGTCCCAAAGGCGGCGGTGATTTTGTGGACGCTTACCAGCACATGAAATCAGCTGCCCGCCAGTTTTCGAGCAGCTACCTCAAAGAATTCTACGGTGGCCTGGGGCCGCTTCTCCTCGGCAGCTCTGCACTCAACCTGGTCCGCACCTACCAGCAGGACTGCCTGCTTGGCGGTAGGTCGGGGTGGGACTGCTCGCGTTCGCTCCTTTCCGCAGGTGCGCACGAAGCCTTCTTCTACCTGCCCCGTATCAGTTCCTATTTTCTGACCATGACTTCACTGATGCAGATCAATGAAGGCAATTCCGAAGGCACTCTGTCGCTCGCTCTCGGAACCGCATCGCTCCTGGGCTTCGGCTCGGGCATGCATATTTATTTTGTATACCAGATCGGGACAACCGGATTCGATGTGACCTATGGCTATGCGCTGCAAGCCATCGAGAGTGATCAGGTGCAACAGGCGTTCATGGCGGTTCCGGAATCCGGTAAACACGCTCGTAGAAATCCATTCACAGACAAGAGCGGCGTGTTCACAGGCGACACGCCAAATGTCCCCCTGCTGTATGAAATCGACGTGCCGGCCAACCACTGGAGCGAGGAGGAGAAGATTGCCGAGGCCGAGCGCAGGTTCGATGCTCCGATAGTAGACGACCTCGCGCGCTACGGGCTCAAGCCGGGTTCTCCCGAATGGACTCAGCGCAGGAGCCAGCTGGTGCGGCGCTACGCCTTCGATGTCCCGTATTACCAGCGCTCAGAGCGAATGTATCAGCACTTCAACCCACTCATCGAACGGTATATCGCCGACGCCTCGAGCCAGGGTAAAGATCTCGCGGATTACTCCTTCGGTGCTTTCGAAGCCTGCATGGAAGCAAATGGCAACAGTAAGGAATCTCCCGTTCCTCGTTGCCTGTCAACGGCAGTTGAGGAGGGGTCTCCGGTCCTGGACGCGTTCTTCAACCGGTACCTGGAAAACTGGCTGAAACAGCAAAGTGATGGGTACCAGATGGAGTTCTACTCCACGATGGACAGATTGCTGTTCCGGGATTCGTACCGGCAGGAAATGTTCAAACAGCTGAAAACCATGCTGATCCGCGATTACATCCTGCATCAGTGGATCGATCGCCGGCACGAGCAGGCAAACCAGGAAATGGAACGGCAGGTGCGCCAGCTCCTTCCGAAGCTGAAGCGGCTCATGGAACTCGAGAAATCCCGCCTCGCCGCGACCGAGAAAGCCTCGGGTACTTTCCTGCAGAAATATGAGGCGACCAGCAGTCAGCTCTACGCTGAGCCCTTGCCTCCTGTGAAGCCGACGATACGGATTGTCTGGCCTGCTATCGCCAGAAGGATCGGCGGTCCGGGACCAATCATAGAAGTGGAAGCACGCGGTGAGTTTTCGGCCGGCGCAAAGCCGGACGACGACGACTGGGCTGCCGAGGTGAGGGCGCAGGTTGTTGCAGTCAGCGACGCCGCGCCGCCGAACCTGCTCCGGACTCCCGAACTCGAACAGGAATTGAAGCCCGGCCCTGAAGGCAAAGCCCGGAAGATTATCAGCGTGGAGGACGAGGTCGAGGTCGTCGTGAAAGCCAGGAACGGCGAGTTGCTGGGTTCGGAGAAGGGCACGGTGTATTGGTACGACATTGCCGAGGATCCCGGACCGTTCAAAGGTTCTATTACGGTGACGGTAAAAGAGGAAACTCCGGGAAAGCCGGAGTCCGAATGGCCGATTTATGCAGGCGGCGACGTCGCTCTGGACAATCAGGTTCGGAAATCCGACCTTTGGGGGACCGCCTGGTTCGAAGTGAAGCGGGACGGTTCGTTCGCGGTGGAGGTGAAGCCCCGGGAAGGAGATGAATATCACAAGGCGGCAAAGGCGCAGGTGGAGTTGGCGGATCCGCTGAACGCGGCGTCACCGGAACAGCCGCCGTCTGGCAAGTCTTCAGCCGAGATTACCCTGGTGCTGCCTCGCCAGGAACCCGTCCGGCAGACGGCCACGCAGCCTGCCCCGACCCAGAACCCAGCGAGCCAGCCGCCAGCGTCGGGCGCGCCGCCACAAACCCCTGCACAATCGGTCGAGTGTGCGGCTCTGCTCAACAGCGCGCGGTCGATGCTGCAGCAGGGCAACTTGCAGCTGGCTGAGGGCTTTGCCACTCAGGCGCTGGACAAGGAATGTGGACAGCAGGCGGGCATCGGCGAAGCCTTGGCCGGCATCCGGAGGGGGATCCGTGTGGAGGCCGTGTGTCGCGAGATCCAGGCGCAGGAAACCGCGTGCCATTTCGAATCGGCGCTCCAACTCGCACAGAATCTCGCAGATCAGGCCCCCGACGCCGCCTGTCTGAACGGGAGGATGGGCCGCCTGCAGGAGATGATCCGCGGAAAGGCCAACACTCTCGCGCTCCTGCGCGCGGCAGAGAATGCCAGCCGCGCCGAAGACCTCAGGAACACCCTGGCCCTGTTAAGGCAGTCCCTCGCCACGGCGCCACCCTGCCTCGCCGAGCTGATTACGCCCGTAATCGACCTGCTCGAGCGCGAGATCTCACAGATTCCAGCATGGCTGGAACTGGTAGAGCCGGACAAGCCGGAAGAAGCAACCGGCACGGGAAGCACGCCGGCGTGGTTGTCCAATGGAGGGGGAACCAGCAAGCCGACGACAGATCCGGAGGAGGCGATCAACCATGCCCGCGATATGCTCACCCACGCACGCGGCGATGCCGAGCGAATTCAGTTGCAGACCCAACTGATCCGCCTGCAGCAGGCGGCAGCGCAGGTTCAACAGGCTCCACCGCCCGCCGCTCAACCAGCGCAGAGTGCTTCGAATACTCCTTCGCCAAGTGCACGCCCCGGTACGGGGAAGGGTGAAAGATGGCGGGCATTTGGAAATGCAATCAACGGCGTTGCGACGGCCATTTTGAATTCGCAGTTTCCAGGCGCAGGAATTCCAGTCCAGGTTCCGGGACGCATGCCCGCTGGAGGCGGAGCGGGCTTCGAGGGAGTTTGGGACGGCTACAGCACCCTGACATCCCATCAAAAAGGAAGCGTTCTCAGCAAATCTTCCCGAACCGTCTTCCTGTTCACACCGCAAAAAGAGCTTAGCTTCCGCATCTCCAAGAGCGGCGCAGGTTACCTTCTTGCATTACCGGATGGATCGCAGGCAGCGAGTCGGTACGTCAGCGGGAACAAAGTCGGGTTTACCGCGCAAGACAGCATCGAGGATCCCACGCGGGTTAATTTTGTGATCAGCTTCGATCTTGAACTAAACGGGGATCTCATGACAGGCACTCTGCGCATGGAAGCATCGGACGGAAGCACAGCGGTAAGAAGTGTGCACTGCCAACGCCAGTAAAGGTATTCTCCCCTGCCAGGACCCTGATCCTCTCAACACGAAAGTCCACCGGGGCGGCATGGAACTGAAATCCGTATCAGTTCTTGCGGGGAGGGGGGCTTCGCGCCGATTCGTGCGCGGCATTCACAGAGCCAGGGGGCCCGGCGGCGAGCCCATGATTTCAACAACATGCTTAGCGTGATCCTCGGTTATGCTGGAGTGGCCCTGGATCAGGTAGATCCGGCCGAGCCCCTGCATACCAACCTTGAAGAGATCGTTAATGCCGCAAAGCGCTCCACGGATATCACCCGGCAGTTACTGGCGTTCGCCCGAAAACTGACCATCGCTCCCCGGGTACTCGACCTGAACGAGAACGTGGAAAGCATTCTCGGAGTACTGGCGCAAGCATGCCCGGTCGTTTGAAAGCAGCGGACTGAGCATTCACGTGCGGACCCAACTACTCGTTCCGCAAAGCCGTCATGGGCTCGATCCTCGCGGCACGGCGCGCGGGCAGGAGAAGTGCCGTGAGCGAAGCCCCGGCCAGAATGAGGGGGACTCCCACGAACGTCACCGGATCTGTGGGGGGGATCCCATAGAGCAGGCTGGCGGTAAACCGGCTCAGTGCGAAAGCCACCGCCAGACCGAGGGCGAGGCCGGCGGCGACGAGTACGAGACCCTGACACAGAATCGAACCGGCCACCGAAAGGGGTGAGGCGCCCAGCGCCATGCGGATGCCGATCTCGCGCGTGCGCGTGCGAACGGAGTAGTTCACGACACCGTACAGGCCCACCAGCGCCAGCGCGAGTCCGACGGAGCCGAAGATCGCGAAGAGGGCGCCGGAGACCCGGGGAAGCAGCAACGCATCGTTGATGTGCTGATCCAGCGTCTTCACGTTGAACAGCGGCAGGTCCCTGTCCAACGCGGTGACCTCCCGCTGCACGACGGTGGCCAGATGTTGCAGATCACCGTTGCTCCTTGCTACGAGGGTGACTCCGTAGGTGGAAAACCCGCTTTCGAAGTCCGAGAGGTAGCGGAACATGCAGGCCACGTCCCCTTCTCCGAGCGTCTCCACCTTGGCATTCCGCACCAGACCGATCACCTCGTACCGATTCTTCCCGCCGGGGCCGTCCCCTTCGCGGACGTGGCGGCCGATCGGGTTCTGCGTCCCGAACAGCCGCTGTGCCATCGCCTGGTTGATGATGGCAACGGCGGCCTTGTCGTCGCGCTGCGGATCGAAATCGCGGCCGCGCAGCAGCGAGATGCCGCTGGCGGCGAAGTAGTGCGTGCCGACCCGCATCGTGTCGCCGGCGGCGCGCTTGCCTTCGGCGCTGTCCGCGTCGTAGAAATCCGCATTGCTGACGGCCAGGCTCAGCGGCGGCAGGTCGACGTAGCCCATCGCCTCGACGCCGGGGATCGCCTCGACCCGCTGCTGCAGATCGCGGAAGAACCGCTTCGGCTTTTCCGCTGAGTAGCCCTGGCCCTTGGGGTCGACCGCCATCATGAGCGCGCCTTCGCCCTTCAAGCCGACGTCGATCGAAGCGGCATTTTGCAGGCTTCTCAGGAAAAGTCCGGCGGCGACCAGCAGGATCAGCGACAGGGCCACCTGCACGCCGACGAGAGTGCTGCGCCAGCCGACCGCGGCGGAAGCCGCCTCCTCCCCATCCGCCCTGGCGCATGGCGCTGGTAAGACCGTCCCGCGGGTGCCGGTCAAGGCCGGGGCCAGCCCGAACAGGATCCCGGTGAAGACCGCCAGCGCCGTCGTGAAGGCGAGCACGCGAAGATCCGGCGAGAAATCGAACCGGCATGGGGATGCCCAACGGCGGCTGAACCCGCGCCAGTGCGGCGGTGCCGGGAACCGCCAGCACGAATCCAAGCGCCGCGCCGGCCGCGGAAAGCAGGACGCTTTCGCTGAGCAACTGGCGCACGATCCTGCCCCGGCTCGGCGCCCATGGCCAGCCGGACGCCGATCTCCTGCTGCCTGGAAGCCGCGCGCGCCAGGAGCAGGTTGGCGACATTGGCGCACGCAATCAGCAACAGCAGGCCCACCACGATCGCCAGGGCCGCCACGAGCAGGTTCAGCAACTCCTGCAGGATCGGAAGGTAGCCGACCCGGAAGAGACGGACCGGTTCGAACGGCACGTTCCTTCTCATGCTCGGGAGCATGCGCGCATAGACCACATTGGCCGCGGCCACGGCCTGCTCGCGGCTAACGCCCGGGCGCAGCCGCCCGGTCATTTCGAGCCACTGCAGTTGCGGCTTCATGTCGATGCGGCGATGTCCTGCGCCAGGTGCGTGCGCATGGCGAGCGGCGCCCAGAACTCGGCGACGATGCCCGGTCGGTGCCGAAGAATCCGGGAGCCGTCGACGCCCACGACGGTGTAGGGCGCGCCGCTGAGAACGACGCGCTTGCCGACGATGTCCCGGTCGGCGCCGAGGCTGCGCCAGAGGCCGTACCCCAGCACGACCACGGCGTCCCGCCCCCGAACCTCGTCCTCAGACGGGAGAATTCCGCGGCCCAACAGCAGCGGCGCGCCCGTCACCTGGAAGTAGTTGCCCGAGACGAGCAACCCCCAGATGCGCTGCGCGCCCCCGCCGGCGCTGAGATTGGCCGCCACGGGCATGAGCGAATGCGCCGCCAGCCCTTCGAAAACCTGGCCCGTCTGATCGCGAAAATCGAGGTACGCCGGAATCGGAGGTGCTCGGGCGCCCGCCGGGTTCCATGACGTAGAGCCGCGCCGGATCGCGGACCGGCAGGTCCCTGATCAGCAGTTCGTTCACGATGCTGAACACGGTCGTGTTGGCGGCGATGCCGAGAGCGATCGAGACGATGATGGTGGCCGTGAGGGCCGGAGTCTTCAGGAAAGATCGAACGGCATAGGTAATATCCTGGCGCAGGGACGGCAGCATCGCGGCCTCCGAATGTATGCAACAGGGTTAACGAACGATGCCCGCCAAATGTTCCGGACTTGTACGGTAGGCCCGGGCTGCCGGACCTTCCCATCGACAGCTGTTTGCTCCTTCCCACTTGGCTTCATTCGTAACGCAGCGCCGATATCGGATCATCGTTCTGCAGCTTTGCCAGGTGGGCGAGAACGTCATCGGTGATCCGAAGGGCAGGCCGGTGCTAAAGCTGGACGGGTTCCTCGGTGAAGTGAATGTCCGTCCGCGGCTCCGAGCCGAAGCGCAGGATGTGGCCGTCGGGGGTCCTCGACCAGCATTTCATATGCCCAGGGTAGTTTCGCAGTTTACCGCGGATTCTGGCACCGCTGATTCTGTATTCGTCGCAAAGAGCACTGACGTCGGCGACGCCAATCCACACCCATGTTCCAGCCTGGCCCTGGCCTTCTCGCAAAGGTAGATCCCAGCCTTCCAGACGGTCGAACAGAAGGTTGAGGCTATCGGGATAGCTCGCGAATCTTCGCATCGGCATTGCGGCGCAGTTGGTCCTTGAGGCCCGCGTCGGCCTTATTGTCCTTCGGAAGAACCACAAGTACCTGCCGATATGACTCCAGCGCTCGAGTTCGATCCCCGCTCGCGAGATAGGCCTCGCCCAGGCTGTCGTACGAGTTCGACGAAGAAGGATACAGCTCAGCATTCAGCCTTAAAACGGACACAGCGCGCGCGTATTCCTTACGGCCGAGCAGATCGTACCCGAGGCGATTCAGGCGTTCCTCCGCTACACCCGCGTCTTTGGGATTTGCCGCGTGGAGCGCCTTGTAGGCCTGCACTGCCTTTTCGATGCGGCCGGCTGAGAGATCGTCGATCGGCAGCCGGCCTCCCGGAACCATGCGCTTTGCCGCGATGCGCTGACCCTCGTTCAGGAGAGCCAGGCCGATGATTTTCCCATCTGCCATCTCGATCTGGCAGCGAGTCCCACGGTCCTTTCGCACGAAGAGGTCCTGCTTGATGGGGTAGAGTTCGTACTCTTCCCCCATGGAAGGAATGCCGAAAAGGCGTTTGCCGCGGGCCTCCAGCTTGAGGGCTTCGTCGCCATTCAACTGATACCGGCCCGACAGTCGGGTCAATTGCTCGGCTGAAACATCAACGAGGTCGAGCGGGTCGGGAAGATAGCCCTTCCAGCCGTACTGGTGCGCGATTCCTGCGATGATTTCGTTGGCGAGCGAGATTCCGTTGTCGGAGTTCACCATGACGGCGGCTCCGCAGCTCCCGTCCATGGAGGCGAGCAGGAGCGCCTGGAATCCCTCGTCAGCGCCACCGTGGCCGAAGTAGGACTTCTCGCCGTGCTTTTCAATGCCGAGCCCAAGGGCGTAATCTCCCAGCACTGGCTTCACCATTCGTTCGGCCGTTTCCTTTGAAAGGAGACTTCCATCGGCACCGCGCAGCGACTTCTGGACGGCGATGGCGAATCGCGCCAGATCGCCCGCTGTCGTCCACAAACCAGCGGCTGCCATCTCCGGATAGGTATGGCGCTTGCCTGCAACGGGGATGCCACTTGACCGATAGCCGGCCGCCGCGAGACGCAGCTTGTCCGGCGGCAGCGGCTGCTGGTAAGTGCTGGCGCGCATGCCCGCGGGTTTCAGGACCAGTTCCGCCATCAACTCAGGGAAGGGCCGCCCGAAGGTGTCGGTCATCGCGAGTTGCGCTACCGTGTAACCACCGCCGGAATAGCGGTACCGGGTTCCCGGCTCGATATCAACACGAACCGGCGCTGTGTTTGCCGGCTGAGCCCCGTCCAGCACCTGCGGGACGGTGGGAACCGGTTGGCCCACCTCGTAGCCGGGAAAGCCGTGGACCGTGAGTCCGGCGGTGTGGGACAGGAGCCGCTCGAGAGTGACCTTTCTTAACGTGAATTGGCCCTCGGGCACTTTCCAGCTCTTCAGATAATCATTGATAGGCCGGTCGAGAGCCCAGGTCCCATCCTGAACCTTGCGCAGCACGCCCGCCGTCGCGACCGGTTTGCTGATGGAGCCTGCCTGGAATAATGTCTCGGGCGTAGCAGGCTTCTGTTCTTCGCGGTCGGCGAGACCGGCGGCCTCCTCCCAAAGAATCCGGTAGTCTCCAAACACCGCCACCGAGACGCCTTCGATTTTGTAATAGTGCATGCGTTCTTCGAGGGTCCACCCGTTTTCCCCTTTGATGAGAACAGGTGGAAGAAGACGCAGGGAAGCGAGCGAACCGGCAGGCCGCTGAGCGGGCATCGCCGTCAGCACGAAGAGGAGTAAGACAGCTCCTGCCGCGCGAATTCGAAAATGTGCCCGTCTCATGTTGCCTCCAGTCGCGCCGATCCCACGTGAAGTAGATTGCCCGCCGGGAGCGGGAGTGTTCAGAATCATTAGTCGCGCGAAACCGCGAAAACTTAAAGCCAATCACTCATTCCGCACAGCCGTCATCGGCCGCCGGTAAGAGAAGTGCCATGAGCGAAGCCCCGTACCGGCTGGCTACAGTCCGTGCGAGCGGAGCTATGATGGCTCGACGCGTTACGACCCTATTACACTCTATTACACACTGCTACGCTCGGCTCCGACATGGGCCTATCGGCCCGACCCCGATTTATTCGCAACGCAGCGCGCGGAGCGGATCGATGCGCGCCGCCCGGTTGGCCGGGAGGAATCCGGCCAGAATGGCCGTCGCCAGCAAAACAACCGTCGTGGCAGCGATGATCCAGCCATCGTGAGCCGCCACACCGAACAGCCGGCCTGCCACGAGGCGTGCCAAACCCAACGCCGCGGGCAGCCCGATCGCCAGGCCGCAGCCGGCAAGCAACACCGACTCCCTGAGAACCATCCACAGCACCCGAGCCCGTGACGCTCCCAAAGCCATGCGGATGCCAATTTCGACGGTGCGCCTCGTTACCGCGTAGGCGAGGGTGCCATAGACACCCACGGACACCAGGAGCAGCGCCAGCACCCCGAACAGGCTGGACAGCCCGGCAAACAGGCGCTCCTGCTCGAGTGCCCGGTTGATCTGGTCGGTCTGCGTCCTGACGTCGATCACGGGCAATGCCGGGGCGAGGTTTTTCATCGTCTCGCGCACGGCCGGGATCATTGACAGAGGATCCCCGGTGGTGCGGACCCCAAAACACATCCGGGCGATCCTCTCCGGCAGAGCGCTGTAGGGGAGATACGCCGTCGGCGGCGGCTGTGAACGGATGCCGCCATACTTGGCATTCTTCACTACCCCGACTATCTCGAAGGCATGCTGCGGATCAAACGGGATTTCGAAACTGAAGCGGCGGCCGATCGCATTCTGGTTCGGGAATAGCATCTGCGCCAGCATGTCATTGACCATGGCGCTCCGGTAGCGGGCGCTGATGTCGCGCCAGTCAATTCCTCGACCGACCAGCGTTGGGATTCCCATCGTTTCGAGAAAATCCGGGCCGACGATGTTGAAGTACACGTCCTTGGTCGCCTCCGACGGCTCCTGAGAACCGTCGGTTGAAACCGGCCCGCTATCGGTATAACCCGACAGCAAGGCCGCGGCCGAAATCGACGCGGACCGCACGCCGGGCAGAGTCTGAATCCTCCCGAGCACCCGGTCATAGATAGCGATAGTCTGATCCACAGTCGCGCCGCCCCGCCGCGGGTCGATTTCGAAAAGCAGGAGGTTGTGCGGGCGGAAACCGAGGTCCTGCTTTTCGAGGTTCTGCAGTGTACGGACGAAGAGGAAGGCGCCGAACAGCAGAAACACCGACAGTGCGGCCTGTCCTCCCACCAGGACCTTCGACAGCATCAGGCGCGCGGAAGTCCGGCCGCCACTCGGGATGAGTTGCGGCATCAGGTTCACTCGCGTGGCCCGCAGCGCAGGCACCAGACCGAAAAGGATCCCCGTCAGCAGGGAAATGGCCGCGGCAAACGCAATCACCCTGAGATCCGGACGCACATCCAGAGGGATCGGCCGGCCCGCCGCAGCCAGCATCGGCACCAGGGCTTCGCTCCCCCAGAGCGCCAATACCAGTCCAGCCGCGCCGCCGAAGAGTGAGAGCAGGACGCTCTCGGTGAGGAACTGGCACACCAGTCGCGAGCGGGAAGCCCCCAGCGCCAGACGCGCCCCAACCTCTCTCTCCCGCGCCCAGGCGCGCGCAAGCAGCAGCGTCGCCACGTTGGCGCAGGCGATGAGGAGTACCAGCGTCACCGCGGCCAGGAGGATGCGCAGGGGTTCCCCAAGGCTTCGGCGCAGGTTGTCCAGCCCGTACCGCGCCGATGAGAGCGCAAGATGCGGCAGCCTCTCAGCCGCGGGCCGCACCGTCAAGCCTTCCGTGATGGTTTCGCGAAAAAGGACATCGACCTCGGCCAAGACCTCCTGCGGCGTGGTCCCCGGTTTTTGCCGCCCCATCATCATGCACCACCAGTATCGTCGGTCGGCAAAGGGCGAGATCCCCCCAGGCCCGGGGCGCAGCCTCCCCCACGGCTTCAGGACCGGCATGTCGCGCAAGGGAATCCAGAGGTCCGGAGGCATCGCGGGATCGACGCCGAAAAACCCGGGAGGCGTCACGCCGGAAACAGTGAACTGCAGGCGGTTCAAGGTGATGCTCTTGCCCACGACCGACGTGTCGCCGCCAAATTCGCGCAACCAGAACGGGTGACTGATCACCGCCACGCCCGGCGCCCCTGGCCTCAGATCCTCGTCGACGATAGGCCGGCCCAGAATCGGCGCGACGCCCAGTACCTGAAAATAGTTGCCGCTCACCATCTCGCCTGCGGCGACCGTTGATTGAGAGCCCGTCTGTACGGTCAGACTCTGCTGATTCAGCCCCAGAGGCGCGAACGCGACCACGCCGGACAGAGTCCTCGTGCGTTCTCGCAGCGCTTCGTAAACGGCGTAGGGGAACGTGGTTTGATCGTCGCCGACTTGAGTCCGGCGCACGACACTGATGTCGCCCGGAGACTCATAGCGGAACAGCACCAGTCGCCCGGGATCTCGAACCGGCAACGAGCGGAACATCACCGCGCTTGCCACGCTGAAGATCGCGGTATTCGCGCCGATCCCGAGTGCCAGGCAGGCGACGGCCACCGCCGCGAATCCGGGATTGCGCCGCATGCCGCGCAGGGCATACCCGACGTCGCGCCGCAGGTTTTCGAGCCAGGGGAAGCCGCGCTGATCGCGCCACCTCTCCATGGCGGATTCCAGGCCCCCAAAGGTCAGGAGCGCCTCGCGCCGCGCCGCCGCCGGGGCCATGCCCCGGCGGACGTTTTCTTCCGTGATCATCTGCAGGTGCGCCGCAAACTCCTCCGCCAGTTCGGCTTCCCTGCGTCGACCCGCCACGGTACCAGCCAGCCGGCTCCACGCGCGTCTGATCGCCCGTATCATGACTCGCCCTCCAGCCCGAAGAAGCGGGCGAGAATCTCCGTCGTTTGATTCCAGTGACGCTGCTCCGCTGCCAGCTGCTTCCTCCCGGCCGGCGTGATTCTGTAAAACCTGGCTCTTCGGTTGTTGGCCGAGGCACCCCATGTGGATTTGATCGAACCCTCCTGCTCCAACTTGAGCAGGACCGGATACAGCGTGCCATGGTTCACACTCAGACGGTTGCCGCTGATCTGCTCGATGCGGCTCGCCAGGCCGTACCCATGCTGCGGGCCCATGGTGTCCAGCGTTCTCAGCACCATGATGGCCAGCGTGCCTTGCCAGATGTCGCTCCTATCGTTCATGACGGTCTCCTTGTGGGTCTCCCACAAGAGAGTACCACACCTCCTCTGGGAATCCCAAAGGAAATTGTGAAACAGGGTCGGACCGGCGCAAACTCAATCCGCTCAGACGATAAGCAGGCAAACAGGGGTGAAAAACGGCTCTTAAGCGCGTTTTTTGGGCCTGTTTTCGGGGTTTAAGGGATTCGAAGCCCGCGCCGAGGACGAGGATAAGCTGCCTGGCCACGGGCGTCAGACCTATGGTGATCGCAAAGGAAACGTGCTAGGGTACTCCTATGGCCATGTCAAAGGACCGCTCGGAAGTGTTGCAGGGTACGCTGGACCTGATGGTGCTCAAAGCGCTCGATGCGCTGGGGCCTCTGCACGGGTATGGCGTAGCGCGACGCATCGAGCAACTCAGCGACGATCTCCTGCGCCTGAATGAGGGTACGGTATACGCCTCCTTGCTGCGCTTACAGCAGAAGGGATGGATCCGCTCGGAGTGGGGTGCCTCGGAAAGCAACCGCAAGGCGAAGTTCTATTCGATCACCAAGACTGGCCGCAAACAACTGGCCCGCGCGACCGAGGGCTGGGAACGCATCTCCGGTGTGATCGGACGGGTATTGCGGCTACAGAATCAGCGGTAGTCATATGCTGCGTGCACTACTCTCGCGAATCTGGGGGACGTTCCGCAAACACCGGCTTGACGAGGAGTTCGATGAGGAACTCCGGGCACACCTGGACATGCTCCAGGAGCGGTTCATCCGCCATGGCATGGAGCCGGCCGAGGCCTTCTACGCGGCGCGGCGACAGTTCGGAGGGGTGACTCAAGTGAAGCAGGACTTACGGGAGCGGCGCGCTCTGCCGCTGATGGACGTGCTGGCGCAGGACATCCGGCATGCGTTTTGCCAGCTTGGAAGATCGAAGCGATTCACCGCCTCGGCGGCCCTGACGTTGGCGCTGGGGATCGCCGCCACCACGGCAGTCTTCGCCGTTCTTGACACGGTAGTACTCCGACCGCTTCCGTATGCAGGGCCGGACCGACTGATGGCCTTCCGGTCACTGGACCAGCGCGGCGCGTCGCAACCCACGCACCTTTCCTATCCCAACTTCTTCGACTTTCGAGGGCAGAACCGCGTATTCGAACACCTGGTCTCCTATCGTGACGCGCCATTCGTGCTCACCGATTCCCTGTCTGCCATCCAGGTGACCGGCGAAATCGTGTCCTGGGACCTGTTCCCGCTGTTGGGGATCCAACCACAACTGGGCCGTGGTTTCCGGCCGGAAGAGGAACAGCCTGGAACGCACGTGGCGGTGCTCGGCCATGCGTTATGGACAAACCGCTTCGGCGGAGACAGCGAAATCGTGGGGAAGGGCGTTTCCATCAATGGCGTGCGCTTTACGGTCGTCGGAGTGGCACCGGAGGGCTTCCAGTTCCCGGTGGATATCCCCGGTGTCCAGTTGTGGGTCACGCTATCCGACGACGCCACGGCCGGTGACCAGCGCGGAGCGCGGATGCTGGACGCCATCGGCCGCTTGAAGCCGGGCGTGTCGGCCGAACAGGCGCGAACCCAGATGAACGTGGTGGCGGGCGCTCTGGCGCGGCAATATCCGGATAGCAACAGCCGCATCGCCACGACCTGGATACAGCCGGAGTTGAAGCGGCTCACGGGCGGCAGCGAGACGGCGATGTGGATGCTGTCGGGGGCGGTCGCGCTGGTACTGCTCATTGCGTGCGCGAATGTGGCGAGCCTGACGCTGGCCCGCAGTACCGAGCGGGCGCGCGAGTTCGCATTGCAGATAGCACTCGGCGCCTCGCGCGGGGCGCTCGTACGGCAACTGCTGGTCGAGAGCCTCGGGCTGGGACTGCTCGGGACCACGGGCGGAGTCCTGTTGGCGATGGGAACCCTAAAGGCGATCCTGCCGCTCGCCGGTGACAGGATCCCTCGCCTTGCTGAGACAGGTGTGGACTGGCGGGTCCTGGTCTTTTCGGCGGGTCTGGCAGTGGTGACGAGCGTGTTGTTTGGTCTGGCCCCGGCGCTCCAGGCGGCAGCAGCCGACCCCGCCGGCGGGCTGAGGGAAGGTGCCCGTTGCATCGTGCCGGGCCGCGATCGGTTTCAGAGCGCACTCGTCGTCGGGCAGATTGCGCTCGGGCTTGTGCTGCTCGTCGGCGCGGAGCTGCTGATGGCCGGTTTTCTGCACCTCATGCAGAGGGACCCGGGCTTCAGGGCCGACCACCTGTTGACCTTCGACGTCGGCGTGTCCGAGACACAGTATAAGGTCACCGAGCAGATCGCGTTCTGCGACCGGCTGCTCGAGCGCATGAAGGCGATTCCGGGAGTGCAGGTGGCGGCGACTGGCACGCCGCTGCCATTACAGGGGCACGAAATGCGCGTGGCGTTCGATATCGAGGAGCGGCGGGCCGCGGTTTCCGACCGGCCGCGCTCCGATGTGGCGATCGTGACTCCGGGTTACTTCACCGCGATGGGGATTCCGCTCTTGAAGGGCCGAGACTTCAGCGAGCGAGACGACGCCGGGGCTCCACCGGTGTTGATGGTCAATCAGGCGTTCGCGCGTAAGTACTTTCCCGGGAGGGACGTGATTGGCAAGCGCATTCAGCCGGGGGCCGGGCGACCGCCGACCAAAGTGCGCGAAATCGTCGGGGTCGTCGGAGACGCGAAGCAGGCGGGGCTCGGGACGGATTCCGACCCGATCTACTACTTCCCCTATAAGCAGCTTCCGTGGCGCATCGGCACGATTGTTCTGCGGACCGCGGTTCCGCCGTTGGGGGTTGAATCGGCCGCGCGCGCAGCGCTGGCGAGCCTGGACCGGCAGGTGCCGATGCGCCAGATTCGAACCGGGGAAGAGCTGTCGGCAGCGGTGATCGCCCCGGCACGATTTCTGACCGTGCTGATGGGCAGCTTTGCGGCCATCGCGCTACTGCTGACGGTGGCCGGGCTCTACGGTGTGCTTTCGTACATGGTGGCCAAGCGGCGGCGTGAGATCGGCGTGCGGATCGCGCTCGGCGCGGGGCGCCGAGAGGTCATCGGAATCGTGTGGCGACGGGCGGCGCTGTTGGTGACGGCGGGCCTGATCCTGGGTTCGGCCGGCGCGTTCGCCGTCGGGCGCCTGCTGGACAACGCGGCATTCGGCCTTCCGGAGGGCCTTCCCATGATCTTGGCCGGTGCGTGCGGCGCGATGGCGATTATCAGCTCGGTGGCGGCATTTGTACCGGCGGCGCGGGCCGCATCGGTGGATCCGGTGCAGGCCCTGCGAAGCGAGTGAGAGGAAATGCCGAAGCCCGTTACCGATGACCGAGCGATAGTTGCCCTCCAGACAGATCCCGATCTGCTATTCTGATTTTCTGCCCCGCTTTTCGCTCTCCGCAATCCGGGCCTTGACCAATTTCCGCACGAGGGCAGCCGGCAGGGGCTTGTCCGCTTGAAAGCGGATGGTGCCCTTGCTGGTGTCGTAGGCCTTGAGTTCGTCCTTGTGGGCTTCCACGGGGAAGGCACCGGGGTAGAAGGCACAGTGTTTTGCGGCTGCGCCAAAGGCCACAAGCATTCGTCCGCCAAGGCGGAAGGCGGGGACCTGATAGCTGATGCACTCCTCCGCCCTCGGCGCGGCAGCCCTGATGTTCCTTCGCAGTTTCTCGAGCGCAGCCCGCTTATCCGCGCTCACGGCAGCAAGGTACTCGTCGATGGTCTTGATCTGGGGGTTGGTCTTCATAAATTGTGCTCCCGGGTAATCACGGCTGATCCTCCTTCGACACTTGCACCCGGCCACGACCCCAAGGATCCAGCGGCCGCGCAAGCGCCGATCCCCCACCCCGGCTTCGGTTGTGAGTGAGCCGTAAGTGTCTTAGATAATTAAGATTGCGGACACGCCGGCACCAGAAAAGCTCGAACTCAGCTTCGCAGCCCCGGTGACGAGGCTTCCCGAACCGTCCGTCTGGAAGATCCTGGTGGCGCCTGCCCCCAGGTCGGTTGTGAATTCACTCCCCGTCCCGAGGCCCGGGATGGTCACCACGAGGGGTTTCCCGTCGTCGCCAGTCAGCTTCAACCGGACGGTTTCGTTTTCGTTCCCGTTGTTGAAAAGCACGAAAGATGTGCGCAACCTGCCAGCGTCGAAGGCGCCGTTGGCGATATGCGGAAGGTAGTGCTCATAGGAAAGTTCGATGTCACCAGGGGTCGCTGGGTGCATCGCGAAGAGGAGAATCGCAGCGATTACGCTAGTCACGGGGCTCCTCGCGCGGCAGGGTTCCGTTGTGATCGGCAGGAGGCGTAAACCACCAATGCCCTCCGCAAGATAGAGACGCAGACACGACGCGGTATAACGGACCCCGTCTCTCTTCGCCGGAGACTAACGAGGTCTGTGCTCGGGAGGAGCGGGCAGGACTATAGCGACGCCATCGCGATGAGAACGGCAAGTGGCGGCCTGCCCCACATCCTCGAAGGGAAGAAAACGGCCATCGTCGGCGTGGCGGGGCACAACCGGCGACGGAAACAGAGTCATTGCGTGGTCCACCTCCGACGGGGTTGTCCAGGGCCGAGCCCAAACCGAAGTCAGCACAACGGTCCTGTTGGCCTCTACCAATCACCCTGGAGAATGAAGCCGGCCCAGTAGTAAGGGTCGTGCCAGCGAGGCTGCCGCTGTATCTCGAGCTGGGCCCGGCGCAGGGCGGCCGCGTAGGGCATCTTCTCGCTCAGCACATTATGGTAGAAAAGCTTCATGAGTTCGGCGGTGGACTCATCGTCCACCTGCCAGAGGCTTGCCATCACGCGGGCCGCCCCCGCGTACATGAAGCCACGCGTGAGTCCGACCAGGCCTTCTCCGGCAATTTCCTTCCCGAGCGCCGTGCCACAAGCGCTCAATACGACCAGGTCGGCAGATAGCCGGAGGCTGTAAATATCGGTCAGACGCAGGTAGCCGTCCTGTGGAGCCCCGTGCTTATCCACCAGGGATAAGACCAGGCCTGATAACTCGGGAAGCCGGTTGTTCACCAGCCCATGCGTCGCGAAGTGCAAAATGCGGTAGTTCACCAGCCCATCGTGCAGCAAGGCCGCGCGGCTCGCGCTGAAATCGAGTGCCCTGAGGGAACGAGCCGGCGATGTGTTTGACAATATCGCCTCCGCCTCGGCCCTGGTAAATGGCAGCCGCGGGACTCTGCCGCCCTCGGTGAGGATGCCCGCATCCCGAAACCCGCTTGTAAGCTCCTCCTTGATCGGTGTCGAAGGACTCGGAGGAACGGCGTGATCGCGTCGCCGGATGCGCGGGTCCTCGCGATCGAATACGGGATCGGCGAAAACGGCCACGGTCGCGCTGGGAACCGGGCGTTTTCCGTAACTCTTTCTCAGGACAGCCAGCGTCGAGGCCGATGGAAGTACGACGACGTCGTGCTCCTCGATAAGCGGGCGATCGTGGTCGACAGTGTCAGAGGGGACCGGCAAGGCAGCGAACGGAAGGTAATGGAGAGCGCCGTCGGGAACGATGACGAGGCGCCTGGCACCGAACCGCGATGATACCGGGACAAACAGCATGCGGGCCAGGGCATGGGCGGCCAGAGGATACTCGGCGGCTGCCTGTTTCAGCCGGACCTGCCGCTGAGGTACGGTTTCCCCCGCACGCCGTTGACGGGCCGTCAGCAGGCTGTATACGCGGCGGGCCGCCGATTCAATCTCGCTTCGTGGGGGTAGCTCGTGCATTTCGACGGATGAGGGTGACACTGCCCAGAGAAGACTCCCCGCATCCGCGACGAAATATTCCAGCAATAGGGTGTCCGGATCGAGCATCCGCTGCACTTCTGGCACCGTGACAGGCTGCGGCTGGGTCAAGGCAGCGTACCGCGGACTGCTGGACGCAATCTGGGCCTCGATTTCCTGGTAGTCAAGCAGGAGCGATCGGACCTTCTGCTCGTTCCGGGCAATCAGAGCCGTCCTTCGCGCATCGGAGGCCAGGAGCATCCGTTGGTGTTCAGTTGCATTGATTTCGCCGCGAACCTGCTGCTCACGAACGACCAGTGACGGATCGACGTCCCTGCGCAGGTCTGCGCCGGATTCGGCCAGGAGATCCAGGAGGCTCCTGGCTCGGGCACGCTCGCCTGCGTTGAATGCAGCCGTCTCAGATCCTTGCCCCGGATTTTGGCGATGGGCTTTGAGCAGCAGCTGCATTTCCGACTCGTAGAACCGGCGCGTGGAGGCGAGATAGTCGGCTCTGAGATCGCGACGAACGATCCGTGCACGGACGGATTCGATGATCTGCAGGGCGGCATCCATTTTGGCTCGCGCTTCGTCGAGGTGATCGCGCGACATTTCCATATCCGCTATGTACCGCAGCACCTCGGCCTCACCTCCCCAACTGCCTGCTTTGCGAACCAGCTCGAGTGCCTCCGTAAGGTAGTTGAGAGCTTTTTCAAAATCGCCGAATGAAGAATGCAGCCTCGCCGCCCCGATCAGTGACTGCGTCTTCCCTTCACCGGTCAGGGCCAGCACCTGTTCATAGATCTCGAGCGCTCTGCGCTTGTCCCCGAGAGCGTCATATGCTGCGGCTTCCTGCCTCATGGTCTCCGCAATCCAACCGTATTGCGAGCGCGCGAAGAGCGCCTTTGCCCGCGCGAAGTAGTCCAGGGCGGCTTCATAATCTCCGAATGCCGCATGGCATGCGCCGAGATCCTTCAAGGATAGCCCCTCGAGTCTGGGGCGCTTCTGGGAACGCCAGACTTTCAACGCTTCGGTCAGCAGGTCGATCGCCGCACTCTTGTCGCCAAGTCGGATGTATGCCCTGGCCATGGCATTGAGCGAATCCGTACGAACGAACGGCTCCTCCTTCGGGGACAGCGATAATGCCTCCCGGTAATGATCCAGCGCGGTTTGGATCTCGCCAAGCCACAGGTAAATATCGCCTATTCGGTTCAGCGTCCACGCTGCCTCGCCGATCACGCGGCGAATTTCGAGGGCTCGATGCAAGACCTCAAGGGCTCGGTAGGTATCGCCCCTGATCTGGTAGATCGTTCCAAGCTGCATGTAGGCCTCGGCCAACTCGGCTCGCTGGCCGAGGATTCCGTGTAACCGCACGGATTCCTCTGCATAATCCAACCGGCTCGATCCTTCCCCGAGACCGGCAAGACAAAGGAGGATTGCATCCACACTCTCCGCCTGCCGCTCCAGCTCTCCCGTCGCTCTCCAGTGTGCGAGTGCCTCTTCGTATTTCGCGAGGACGTTGTCAGTCACGCCGTCTTCTGTGTATAACCGGTAGGCATCCATGAACGCCAGCGCTCCTGCGACCCGGCGATGGTCCAACGGGACAGATCTGCGCCATTCCCGGACCTCGAGGACATAACGACCTGGGACAGCATGGCGGTAGAGGGGAGAGATTCTTAGATGATGTGTTCCAGATCTTTCCGCCACCCAGTAGATCGGCTCGGGTCCCGCGGGGCCGGTGTCGCGATCGGAGTCAGTAACTTTCGAACCCTCCGGATCAAGTAACTCCACGGTGACGTCGATTCCGTGTTGCTCTACAACAGCGTGGAAATAGTCGCCGGCCGCCAGTTCCACCACGTAACGGTGCTGCTGGGAGCCTTCGATCTCGGCTTCGATTCGCTGGTTGGGTGCCAGCCGGACCGGCTCTTCTTGCTGCTGGATTCCTCCGGGCGCGCGCGGAACGATCCATCCGAGAGTGGCAAACACTCCGGCCACTAAGGCGAGGGCTTTTGCACTCAGCTGAAGCTTCACAGAATCCGGTCAACTCTCATCGCGTTTCGATTCGGAAGTAATAGGAGCCCACACTCTCGAAGGAGCCATCCGGTTTTTTGCCGGTAAGCCTTAGAACATAGTCATCTGGTTTCAAGAGAGCGGGAGAGAGACGAGCTGTGACTGCGTTGCCGGCAGATGTAGCTGCACTGCGAAGACCGTCCTGCCTCCAGATATCTCTATCCTCGGCGGTGCGCAGCGTGGCCGTGTACTGCGGGTACTCCCCATCTTCGAGGACAAGCCGCAGTTGGACATCTTCTCCCGGTGTAAGGATCAACTTGGGTGTCCCCCCCTGGCTTCGCACGAGGCCAGGCAGGAGGGTAAAAGCAACAAACGGCGGAGCCTTCGGCAACGTCCTTTCGGGAGGCTGCGGCTTTGGCAGGGGCGCGACCTCCGGACGAGGCTGGGATGCCTCCGGTCGGCCGGCGCGCAGATCCACCTCCTGACGCCTGAGTTGGATGGCACGATAGGAAAGCAAGGACCCGGCGATAATTACTGCGGCCGCCGCAGCCAGGGCCAGGAGCTGCCAGCGCGTCGTGGCCCGCCTCCCTGTGCTGTGCGACGAGACATACTTCCGCAGAGCCCGCGCAAAGGCCACGTCCTGCCGCCGCTTCGGATGGGACAGGAAGAGGCGCTCGAAGCCTTCCTTTTCTCTTCCCGTGAGCAAGCCGTCGGCATACTCGTCCACGAGTTCCTGCTCGGTTATCTCCAGTTCGTCTGCGAATCCGGATTCCGTCATCAAGCGCTGCTCTGTCTGTTCCTGCTCATTCTCCGAAAGGAGTCCCAGGAGGTAATCTCGCATCAACCGGTCTGATTTCAGTTGCCGTGTCATGTCGTTGCAAGAGCCTCTATTCAGTATGGCAGAATGCCCAGTTTCATTTCGCTTCGTGCCAGGTGTCTTTTACACAGCGCCGGACGCAGGCTTCCAAGCGGGCCCGGACCCGGCATGCCCGGATCCGGAGGGCGTTCATATCGACCCCCAGCTCCCCGGCAAGTGTCTTGCGACTTGCGATCTTCCCCCGGCCCGCATCCTCGTAGTACGAGAGGATCAGCTTGCGTGTCTCGGGTGGAAGCTCATCCATGCATTGTTCCAGGCAGCGAGATTCGTGTCCCTCTTCCCGAGCCGGAGGCGGGTCCCGGGAAACCAATGTCGCCGGCTTCCGCTTGTGCGACTCGTGGAACACATTGCGTGCCACCCCGTAAAAATAGAGGACCGGATCCCCGGAGTAGGTCCCGGCCAGATCCGCGAGCTTTCGCGCGACCCGATCGATAGTCTCGTCCGCGAGTTCCTCGGCATCGAGCGATCCGCGGTTCGTAAACACACGAACGAGGCGCTTCCGGATCGCTTCGTATTTTGTCGCTGCCGGTTCCCGGTCCGGGTCAAGCCAGGAGAGAAGAGCATCAAACTGAGCCTGTGTCAGTGTCCAGTTCCTGTCCACCGCAGCTCTCGTCGATATGGCGGGCTTCCATTCAAAGCTGCCCCCAATTCTACCACTCATCCGTGCCTCGGACCCTCGCCGGTGAAATGTTTCTGCCTCGAATTCCATATCGGGTACAGAGGGACGATTCAACTCGGGGCAGGTCAACAAACGGGAGAGGCGGGCACAAAATGGGTCGAGGTGTGGTCAATCCGCACAGGCGGACTCGGATTACGGCAGCAACGGAGTGGATATTGTGTTTTCTGGTCATCGCGTCGACACGAATTGCGGCGGGGCAGGAGAGCAGGCCAACTCCCGCGGCTGTGCAGTATAGATATGGCCTGGCTTTGGAGGCGCGCGGGAATCTCGAGGGAGCGCTCGCTGCGTTTACCGCCGCCATCCGCATCGATCCGCACCTGGTCGAGGCTTATGCAGATAGAGGCAAAGCGCTGCTGGTCAAAGGTGAGTTATCGCGTGCGATGATGGATTTCGACCGCGCAGTTCAGATGCGGCCTCGCTGCGCCGAGTCGTATAACAATCGCGGCATCGCGCGCATCCGTGTTGGCGATATCCAGGGCGCGATGGCCGACTTCAACCGAGCCGTTGAACTCAAGCCCAATCTCGCCGAAGCGCATGCAAACCGCGGCAATATGAGACTCCGGGCCGGTGATCCGGCTGGTGCGCTGGAAGATCTCAACAAAGCCATCGGACTATGCGGGAAGTTCCAGGCGGATGCGCGCACGATTGTGATGTCCAATTCCAGGCTGGCGAATGCGTACATGAACCGGGGAGTCGCACTTTGTGCCCAGAAAAGAATCGACGAGGCGATCGCCGACTACGACAGGGCAATAGCGCTGGATCCGGAGCTTCCGGAAGCGCACTACAACCGCGGCATGGCGTTATCGAGCCAAGGCGACCAGGAAGGGGCCAGAGCAAGCCTGGCTAAGGCCAAGGCTCTTCAGGAAAAACTGCATCGGAACGTTCGTCTCGACTAATGTGGTAGTCTTATAACAATTTTCCCGGACCGATCGGGACGCTTTCGAATACGACCCAACCCCAAGCCCCCCCAGTGGAGACAACGATGAAGCCCGCCTTTAGACTTCTGTGCCACGTGCTGTGCGTCTGTGCGATGAGCCGGCTGTGCCTGGCTCAGTCCGGTGTGGCCCAGATCAGCGGACGCGTGAGCGACCAGAGCGGAGCTGTGCTCCCTGGTGTTCTCGTGATCCTCACGGATGAGACGACCGGCCACACCTTCCAAACCGTCAGCACCGGCACCGGCGATTACCAGGTCGATTTTCTCCCGGCGGGACGGTACGTGCTGACGGCCGAGTTGCCCGGATTTGCCCCTTTCCGGGCTGAGGGAATTCGGATCGCCGTCGAACAGGCGCTCGATCTCCAGGTGGTGCTGAAAGTCGGAGCGCCGGATCAGCGAATTACCGTAACAGCCGACTCAAACCGCATCGAGACCACGAATGCAGCGGTCAAGTTTTCGGTTCCGGGAGAGCAGCTGGCCGATCTTCCAATCCTTACTGGTGTGGACAGCCGGAGTGCCCTCACAAGCCTCCTGCTAATGACTCCGGGATCGAGCAGTTTCAACCCTGCCTTTGCCCCAAACCCATCAACCATCTCCATCAACGGCTCACCCACAAACGCCATCGGTTTCAACATCAACGGAATTTCCACCGGGGGCGCCGGAGGGACGGTCACCCCTGGACCGAATCCTGACGCAATCGCCGAATACTCGGTCGTCGCTCAAAACGCCAAGGCCGAGTCCGGCACGTTCCCCGTGATCGTCAACCTGGAAACGAAAAAGGGCGGCGACCACCTCCACGGTCAGGTTCGAGCGCTGCTGCTCAATCCTGATCTGAGTGCCCGCGATTTCTTCGACGTCGGCAAGGAATCGGCTTACTCGATCAATTCTCTAGGCCTTCAGCTTTCGGGACCTCTGCCCCTCCCAGGATTGCATGGCGCCAGAGGCAAGACTTTCTTCCTGCTGGACCAGGAAACCACTTCCTCCCTACTGACCTACACGGACCGGCGGACGGTCCTCAGCAGAGCGGAACGGGAGGGAGACTTCAGTTCCCTGCCCGCCGAACTGTGGCCGACGGATCCGCTGACGGGATCTCCTTTTCCCGGCGGGCGCATTCCCGCTGCCCGGATCGTGCCGCAGTCGCGCTTTTTCGCTGAGAAGATAATGGCACCCGCCAGTGCGGGCAATGAAGTCGTCAGCCCTTATGGCGAGAGACCTGGCGGAGCACAAGGCACCGTGCGTGTGGATCACCAGTTCTCAACGTCAGCCACGGTGAATGCCAGCCTTTTTTACAACCATCTCTGGTACAGCGAAGATAACACAATAATCCAGCAAGGCCGGGTCGAAGCTCCTGGACATAACTACAGTTTTGCCGTTCAGGCAAGCTACAGCTTCTCTTCTAGTGCAGTGAACTCCTTTAAACTCGGGCAAACCTTGGGTGTTCATGATGGAATTCAGAGCGGCGCTGGTCTTGGAATCGAGCCCAAATCGGCGGGGTTCAACATTACCACCAAGACTAGGGGGATGGTGGGTTTTCCGATAGTTTATCTGTTCGACGTCGACTACTTTACGCCCGGCGGGCAGTCTTCTTCCGGCAGGGAATCCGACTGGACTGTCAAAGATGACTTTGTATTCGGGAGGCGCTCCCATTTCATGAAATTCGGCGGGGAGATGCGGTGGCTCCGGGCAACGAATTGGGACAATTGGAATGGCACTCCGCAGTTCTACTTCACGAGTTTCACTCCGGGAGGTTCAGGGAATGACGCGGCCGACTTGCTTCTCGGGATTCCCTATTACTATGCGCAGTCGACCGACGTCGCCAATGATCCTCGCCGGCTGCATACCTCGTTATACTTCCAGGACGACCTCAAGCTGCGCGCAAATCTCACGCTCAATCTCGGCATTCGTTACGAACTCGCCGGGGTGTGGTCCGACGCCGAGGGCCACAATGCACAGTTTGTGCCGGGTGTCAGATCGTCGGTATTTCCGAATGCGCCGGCAGGAGCGATATATCCCAGTGACCTGAACCCAACCACTGGAGAGAAGCTCGGCAGGAATCTGAATCCGCCGGATCACGACAATTGTGGCCCCCGCTTCGGAATTGCATGGTCGCCTGGAAGCGACGGCGGGTGGCTTGGCTTTCTGACAGGAGACCACGGCCACAGTTCCGTCCGGGCCGGGTATGGCCTCTATTATATATATAGCCGCGGTGGGGCCATTGGCGGGCTCGCCAGCGTGCCGCCGTGGTTTACTTCTGTGTCGCGCGATGCGTCTGAGCTGGCGGAAACGGGGGGGACTTTCTCAAACCCCTGGGGGTCCAGCCCGGATCCGTTCGCCACTTTGGTTCAGGGCAGGGACTTTGCACTTCCGGTCGGGTCGCTCTCACAGACAGATCCAAGCCTGGTCGAGCCATACCAGCAGCAATGGAATCTCTCGTTACAGCGACAACTGCCGCGGGATCTCACCGTCCAGGTCGCATACCTGGGGAATAAAGGGCTACATCTTCACCGCACTTTTGAGGCAAATCCGGGAGTACCGACGGCCGATGCTACGTATTCGAACGTAAACAGCCGGCGCCGCTATCAGGACTTCGGTGCTGTGACAGGTTACGTTTCGGACGGAGTGTCCACCTATCATGCGTTGCAGGCCGAAGTGAGCCGCCGCTTTGCTTCACAACTGCTGTTCAACGCAGACTACATCTGGTCGAAAGGACTCGACAATGCGTCGCCTGGAGCCGGTTTCCCAGGTGGATTTACAGATCGAAACGTCACGACCTGGGGCCCTTCCAATGCCGATCGGCGGCACGCTTTTCTGTTCAACGGGGTTGCTCAGTTGCCCGGGATCTCTGGTGTGAAGGTGATTGACAGGCTGCTCTCCGGATGGCAAGCAGGCGCCATCGTGCAGCTTCGTTCGGGACTCCCGATCAAGATCATCAACCCGGTCGATTCGCTGCTGGCAGGCTATCCGCAGGGAACCCCGGACATCACTGGGCCATTCCGCAAACTGAATCCAAGGGACATCCACACATTCAAAATGCCCAACGGGAGAATAGTGACGGGCAACTTCTTCTTCGATCCAACGGTCTTCAGGGCCGTGTTGCCGGGTTCTCCAGCGGACGCAAGGCCGGGCAACCTGGGGCGCAATGTCTTCACAGGACCAGGCGTTGCCAATGTCGACATGAACCTGCTGAAGAGATTTTCCGTGCGCGACCGTCACGCGATCGACTTGAGAATCGACACCACAAACGTTTTCAACCATGCCCAGTTTGTTCTCTATCGAGCCGGGGGAGTTTCGGTGACGGATGCCAATTTCGGCCGCGCGCTGCGCACCAGTGGGCCCAGGCGGGTGCAGTTCTTTGTGAGGTACAGCTTCTGATCGCGGTGGCGGAGAGACTCGGGACTCCGTGCGCTTGACCATTGTGTAATGACCTTCGAAAAACACTGACAAGGAGGAGATGAAAATGCAGGTGCGTCTTATCGTGTTTTCTTTGTTTGCCGCTGTTGGGTTTGCCAAACAGATAACTTCGGACATTCCGGTCACCACCACCCTGGCCGATTTCGATCCCACGGGAACGCCGTACTACCTTCATAGCGACGGCGGTGGTTTTTACCCGGACGGCGTAAACAGCGTGGTCTCGATTCTGGTGGCCAATGGCTACAACCGCATCGTCGACGGCGACTGGCGGCTGGACGCCGCCGGTTCTACGGTTCGCACGGTCGGAATCACTTTCGATCCCGCCAATGCAGTGCAACCGGGAGATCCAGGGTATCAAGCGCCAGCCAACCCGCCATTCTGGGGAACGGAGTATGAGTCGGTGCGGATGGAAAACAAGTGCACACAGGACTACCATGACATGCTGAGCATGAAAGCCGGCGATTCGTTCCCGTGTGTGATGATCATCCGGTTGCCCGGGCCCGGTTCCGGGAACTACCGCCTCTACATGGGCAAAACCTGGTACTCGGAGACCGACGATGTGCAGGTCTCGTGCAATTCGGCCGATTCCAGTGGCTGCAAAGACTGGTTCATCGATCCGATTCCGGTGGTCAACCCGGACGGCAGCACCAGCCCGGGACGTGCCCGCGCCAGGCTGAACCTGGACGTTCGAAATAAGACTACGGACGACGGTGACTTCTATCTCAACTTTCACATCCACGTGACGCGGCCGTAGGTTAGATCCCGACAATGTCATCCGCGAGGAGGAAGTCGGTGCACGCCAGCGTGGCCAGGCCGACAGGCGCAAAGTGTACCGGCAGGAGCGGCCTGCAACCTCGGCCGCTATCACGGCTCGCGCAGTCATCTTGCGCTCGCGAAGGAACCTGCGGACGGAAGAGCCGTTTCAACCGCCCAATCGAACCCTGAGCTGGATGGGTTCGTTGGCGAACGGAACGTCCGTCCGCGGCTTGGGACGCGGACGAGCGCCGACAAACATCACTGACGGTATCCGATCATTCAGTCGGCGTGGGGAGCTTGTGCCTCCGGTGCGGCACAAGCTCCCCCTGCGTTTATCGGCGTCCTCATTGGTTGTTCAGACGTCGCTTTCATGAATAGTCCAGGCTATAGCATCGCGCTCTTTGTATGAAGACCGGTTGCGCCGCTGGGGTGGGGCGGCCCATCCACATCGACTTGCGGCGTGCCGTCGCGCTCGAAGCAGCGCACCGTGAATGTGTGTCGTCCGGCTTCGAACGGCCAGTCATAGCGCCAGATCACCCAGGTGGTGCCGGACAGGGGCGTCCGTAGCCGGGCCTCGCGCCAGGGACCGTCGTCCACGCGCACCTGCACTTTCGAAATGCCTCGGGCGCCGGCGTGGGCAATGCCTCCGATCGGCACGACCGTGCTGCCGCTGGCAATCATCATGTTGCTGGACATCGTGTCAATCACCGAGGTTGCGCGCATACGGGCAACGGAATCCCAGCCGCGCTCGACCCAGTAACCATCCTCCGAGTGGTCGGTCGCTTCGATGGACTGGATCCACTTCGGTTGCTTCATGCCGTAGCGGTCGGGGATGTAGATGCGCAGCGGGAAGCCGTGCTCCGTCGAAAGCAGGACCCCATCCCACGCGTAGGCAAGCATCACACGCTCATCGCCGCGAATTGTCTCGAGTGCAACCACCTCGTAAAAGCCGTCGGCGGAGCTGATCTTCAGGTGGGTCGCTTTCAGGAGCGGCCGGATCTCCGCCAGGAGGCGCTGCAGGCTGACGCCGGTCCAGCGCGTGGTGCCGATCAGGTCGCCCCCGACCAGGTTGGAGATGCACGCCAAGGTCACGAATTGGTCCATCGGCTCATACTGCCGGATGTCGTTGAGGGTCAGGGTAAGCGGACGTTCAACGAGGCCGCTGATATTCAGTCTCCACTCGTCTTCCTTGATGACGGGAGGAGCCGTGTTGATATCGATGCGGTAATGCAGCTCGAGCGGCGTGAACTCCGGTCGCGTGCCGGGAGCCGGCTCGACGGCGCCCTGGGCGTTCGGCAGCGGATGGGTCGCCGACCAGCGCTGCTGCGGACCGGCTCGCGCTGTTGCAGACCCGGGCTTTTCGCGAGACAGGGTACCCACAACAGCTCCAACGACGGTAACTGTCGCGGAGACCCCACCCAGCCGGACCAGGAGTTGGCGCCGATTGAGCACTTCCATACCCGCGGGCTCATGCCGAGGCCGCGCCGCGACGGCCAGCCGGTCACGGACCCAGGCGAGCATCGCCCCCCAGAGGAGCGACAAACCCAGGATCCACAAGACGCCGAGGATTGGTGCGACCGTGGCCGTGCGTCCCATGCCGGCCGCTACCGAGGCAGGCACGCCAACCGCGGCCCCAAGAACCAGAGCCGGAAAGTAGCTGGAAGTCTCTTTGCGATACCGGGCGGCAAAGAACAGCATTGCGGCTATGACACCGGCGGCGAGAAACACGATAATGGCCGTGCCTTGTTCCGCCGCCTTCGCAACTGTGGCGGTTGCTCCGAGGTGAAGAGCGCCGATAACAGCCACCATCGCGTCGATTGAGCGTGTAATCACTAACCCCGGGAGCATGCGCGAGAGTTCGTCAAAGACATCGAAGGGAACGAACGGAAGCCCTGCCCACTGCCAGCCGACAACAAAGACGGCAATCAGCGGAGCGGTCAGCAGCACGCCGGCAATCGCTCCCATCCCAACCCCTGGTTTCTTCATGGAAGCCTCGATTGTGAGAGTGTGAGTCGGGGGGCAAGTTTCTCAATTCTATCGAGAAAGCCCCGTGGTACAAATGCCAGACAATGAATTCTTCGATTCACAATCCGTGCTGCGACTCGGGAGAGCGCAGGCTATTCGTGACCTATTCCCCAACACGATCGGGATCGGTAATGCGGCAGCCGGGCTGATCCATCGGCTTTCCTGCAGGTCAAGCGGGACATTCCGAAGCCGCACCAGTACGTCTTGGCAATGCTTCACTGGCGCGGTGATAACGACTCATGGGAATCCATTCCATTCCATTAGCATTAGGGTTTTGCTATAAGCTGTAGCGAAGGAGCTATCCATGAAATCGATCGGACGACGTGGTTTCTTCCTGAACCTCTTGACTGGCGGCGTGCTTGCCCGCGCTGGCGCGGCTCAGACCGTGCCGCCCGCGCCGCAGAGTTCGGGCAATATCCCCTTCTCGAGCCGCCGCATGGATGAGATGACGAGCCGTGAGATTGAGTTCTACCTGAAGTCCGGCGGCGACCTGGCTCTGATTCCGTTCGGACCGATCAGCGGTCACGGCGCGCTGATCCCGGTGGGCATGCATGCGCATTGGGCGCACGCCCTCAGCCTGCTGATCGCGGATAAGGCGAATGGGTTGGTCTTTCCGCCGACGCATTGTTGTTTTGCCGGCGCTACCCGCACCTTCCGCGGGACTGTATCGTTTACCCACGAAGAGCAGGTCATGGTGCTCAAGCGTATTGCATCGACCCTCAACAAGCAGGGATTCCGGCGTACGGTTCTGGTCGGTGGCACCAACCCGGAGGACACGGCGGGCATGATCGCAGCGCGCGAGTTGTTTGATGAGACCGAGAAGCCGTGCTTCTTTATTTCCGCGCGGCGCGCCTTCGACCTTCCCGAAGTCCAGGAGTTGTGGCGCGGCTACCCGGGCAATTTCGAAGAGCAGCAGATCGATCTGGCAAGCTTGAGGATACTGGGCCGCGAGCGGCCGATCCCGTTGGAAAACTGGGCCAAGGAAATCAAAACCGCCGAGGACCCCGATCAGCCCGCCGAGATCGCCCCGGATATCGCCGCCATGCGAAAGTGGGGAGTCGTCGGATTTCGCTATTTCGAAGAGAAGAACCACGGCAACCACGGTAACGCGGGGGTGATGTTCAATGGACGTTCCGATATAGACATCGCCGTCGACGTGCTCCGCAAGTCGGCCGACGTCATTGCTCCCGCGCTGGCCAATTTTGAACACTACTCGAGATGGCTGGAACAGCATCCCGTGCAGTACATCAGCCCCACGGAGCGGTTGCAGGAGAAGTGAGACCGGGCTGCGCCCGGAGGAGAATTCCCGATGCTTACGATGAGTCGGCGAGAAGTTCTGGCTATGGCCGCAATGGGCGCCCTTTTGCGCAGGAATGCCGGCGCACAGCGGGACGGTCCTTCCATCATGTATCGCGATTATTCGCGCTGCCTCCCGGACTACCTGCGCGACCTGGCAGAGCGGGCTTATCAGTCGCGGAACCGCGCGATCTCGAGTCTGACCACGCCGTCAGCCATCCGGGAGAGGCAGCGGTGGGTCACCGAAACCTTCTGGACCCTTGTGGGCGGGATGCCGGAGCGTACTCCCCTCAACGCCCGAACGGTGGGCACGTTTGAACGGCCCGGGTATCGCGTCGAGAAGGTCGTCTACGAGAGCCAGCCGAACTTCCACATCTCAGGGACTCTGTATATCCCCACCGTGGGACGCCCGCCGTTTCCGGGAGTGCTGTACCAGATGGGCCACACCACAAACGGGAAGGGTGACGGCACCTATCAACTCTGCTGCCAGACCCTGGCAGGGCTCGGCTATCTTGTGCTCGGTTTCGACCCGATGGGTCAGGGTGAACGCACTTACTATCCGGGGCCTGTGCCTTCCCGCAGCCGGCTCGGTGCGGATGAGGAGCATACCTTCCCCGGCCGCCAGATGCTGCTCAAAGGCATCACCAGTACCCGCCTTCAGACTTGGGATGCGGTGCGCAGCCTGGACTATCTGGCGGCGCATCCGCTGGTCGATCCCAAACGGCTCGCCTCGACCGGACAATCCGGCGGCGGCACCACCACGATGATGCTCGCCGCGGTCGATGATCGCCTCGCGGCGGCGGTGGTCTCCTCTGGTATCACCGAAAACGTCGCCTGTGCGAATTTCAATCCCCCCGGCTCGACCGACGATGGAGAACAAAACCTGGTCGCTTCCGGGCCGGTCGGCTTCGACCGCTGGGATCTGCTCTATCCGATCGCGCCCAAGCCCCTGCTGGTCATGGTGAGCCAGCGCGACTTCTTCGGCACCTATTCGCCCAACTACCTCACCAGCGGAACCGAAGAGTTTGAAAAACTGCAGGGCGTCTACCGGACGCTCGGCCATATTGACCGGATCGCCTGGTTCGGCACGCCGCTTCCCCATGGGTTCAGTTTCGATCTCCGGATGCAGATGTACAACTGGTTCGCGCGCTGGCTGAAGGGCGAGTCCCAACCGGTGGCGGAGGAGCCTGTCATCCAGGCGGAGTCGGAAGAGACGCTGTTCGTGTCGGCTAACGGGAGCGTCGTGCAGTCGTTTCACGGGGAGACACCGTTCACGCTCAACCGGAAGCGACGGCTGTCGAAGACACCGGCGGACCTCGCCACGCTGTTGAATGTCGATCGCCCCGGAGCCGGTGCGAGCACACACGGTAGGCCACGCCGCGTACCACCAGACCCTGGTCGAAGCGGTTGAGTTCCCGTCTGCACCGAAGGTGTGGGTGCCGGCCTGGCTGTACCAGCCGAAGGCCGTTGACCGTTCGAAGCCGTTGGTGATCGTGCTGGAGCCCGGCGGCCGGAATGCGTGGCAGGAATCCGGTCTTTATAACCGGATGGCGGCCGAGGGTTGCGTCGTCTGCGCGCCGGACCTGCGCGGCATCGGGGACATGACTCCCGAGTTCAGCCGCGGGGCCGCGCGTCACGCCAGACCTCACAACAGCGAGGAGGATTATGCGTGGTCCAGCCTCATCCTCGGAAAGCCGCTTGCGGGGCAGCGGGTCACCGATATTCTGTCCATCGTCTCAGGGCCTGCGAGTGCGCCCGGAATTCGCGCAGCGCCCCGTCATACTCGCCGCGCGCGGCGTGCTTACCGTGCCGGCCCTGTTTGCCGCCGCTTTGGAACCTGCGATCGGCAGCCTGTATCTGGCGGAGGGTCTGATTTCGTTCCGGTCTATCGTCGAGACGGAAGTGTATCAATACCCATTGGGCAATTTCGTGCCGAACCTGCTGGCCCACACCGACCTGCCGGAGCTGAGCATTTCCCTTGCGCCGCGGCGGAGTCACGCTCGCCGGCGCGATCGACGGAGCCGGCAATCGGCTGGCGCCCGAGGCGGTCCGGGCGGAGTTCTCCTCGACGTCGAACATTCGGGTCCTGCCGGAGCCCGCATGGAGCCCAGCCGATATTCTCTCGGCTTAAGCGCCGGCGAATCACCCAGAGCGCTGGCCGCTGGACAACAACAGGCGCTGTTTTTCTCCGAGTCGCGCCCATCGAGGGTATCGCCCGCGCAGCAGTGGAATGCCGTATCTTGGATTTCACGAGCGCGAGTTGAATTAGGCCGGTCTGTGGCCGACGCTCACACGCATGAACTTGCGTCAGGATGCGCGTGCCGACCGCAATTGCACCTTGTGTGTGCGATCACAAATGATGATCATACAGTGTTTATGGTCTTAATGAAGTTGACCGCCAGTTTCCTCTTGTATTGCCTGTGAATTCCGCTAGCATCCACTTCATAAAGAAAGCGGCCACCGCTAATCCCCCCATAGATTGCACGATTCTAAGTCGATCCCAATAAAGGAGGCCACGATGGCAAAACTGACTCGGCGTGGGTTCATCGGGCAGACGACCGCGGGCGCAGCGACTATGGGCGTCCTGGCTGCAGTGCCTGGCCTGGAGGCCTTACCCCAACGGGCGCCTGCCGCCGCAACAGAGCGGTCCACCCGCTCACTTTCCGGACCGCTGGTAGCCCATGTACGCAACCTCGCCACAGGTGAGGTCTCTATTATGACTGGCACAAGGGAGGTCATTTTTCGCGACACCGATCTGGTTATGCGCCTTCTCAAAGCCCTACGTACAGGGCCGGCCCGTTACTGAGCAAGAGGGAGGTAAGTAAATGTCATCTCATCGTGAAGCACCCGAGATTTCCAAGGACCCGGTTGCGGACAGCACCGATCTCTACGCGTTTGTGAGCCCGGACAAGTCTGACACGGTCACCCTGATTGCCAACTACGTTCCATTGGAAGAGCCTGATGGCGGGCCAAACTTCTATGAATTTGGCGATGATGTCCTCTATGAAATCAACATCGACAACGACGCGGATGCCAAAACCGACATCACCTACCAGTTCCGTTTCCAGACAGAACTCCGCAACAACAACACCTTCCTGTACAACACCGGTCCGATCGGTTCGCTCACTGATCCGAATTGGAACAGGCGCCAGTTTTATTCGGTGACAAAGATCTTGAACGGGCGATCGACCGTCCTGGCAAGCCATGTGGCTTCTCCGCCCTGCAACGTCGGTGTGCGATCCACTCCCGACTACGCCGCGCTCGCCAAGGCCGCCGTCCGCGAACTCCCCACGGGGGAGAAGGTATTTGCCGGACAGCGTGCCGAGGGCTTCTACGTGGACTTGGGCTCGATCTTCGATCTGGGCGCTTTGCGACCATTCCAGAATTTGCATTTGATACCCTTACCCGCCGCGCTAGGTGTGAACGGCACCAACAATCTCAACGTTCACTCCATTGCGATTCAGATACCCAAGAACATGCTGACCAGTGATGGATCCGATCCCACCGATCCGTCGGATCCCCGCTCGGTTATCGGTGTCTATACCGCGGCATACCGCCAGAAGGCGACAGTCCTCCACGCCCAGGGCCGTGACACTGGCGCCGGGCCTTTCGTGCAGGTCTCGCGGCTCGGCAATCCACTGTTTAATGAAGTCATCGTCCCCATGGCCCAGAAGGATTTGTGGAACAGGTTGGATCCGACTGAGGACAAGTCGTTTGCGCAGTTTGTGCAACACCCGGAATTAGCGGCCCTGCTGCCGGTGCTCTATCCAGGGGTGTTCCCCAACCTGGCTGCCTATGGAAAATCTCGAGCAGACCTGCAAGCCATCCTGCTCACCGGTATACCGTCCGGGATCATCGGCGGCTTCCAGAATTTCACCGGCACGAGGCTCGCAGATTTGCTGCGGCTGAACATGGCCATCCCACCGTCGTCAAGCCCGAATATCTTTGGCATCGTCGGGGGCGACCTCGCCGGATTCCCGAACGGCCGCCGTGTCCAGGACGACGCAGTTGCGATCGAGCTGCGCGCCATAGCCGGCGTTACTATCCCACTGGTCGACCCGAGCTTCACCCCAGACGGGGCCGCATCCGTGATTAC
Organism: uncultured Acidobacteriota bacterium; assembly: GCA_963773605.1. Lineage (GTDB taxonomy): Bacteria > Acidobacteriota > UBA6911 > UBA6911 > UBA6911 > CAVZBT01. The sequence continues at coordinate 147,285 of CAVZBT010000002.1, read as the reverse complement.
CGACGGCACGACACCGAACAGTGTCAATGCGGCCTTCCTGACCAGTTTCCCGTATCTCGGGGTGCCGTACGACGGCTTCCACGTCCCGGCATAGTAGAGACTGATTTTGCTGCAACAGATCAGCGGAGCCTGGTCAAGACATGTCATCAGGCTCTGCGATGTTCCGGCCACAAGCGGTGCTCGCGGAAGCGCGGTTTCGGTCGGCACGATGTCCGAACGTGCTTATTGGAAGACCGATAGAGTGGAGAACAAGCACATGGCCGAGCAGGTCGACGAACGCATTCACACCGAACACGCTGTGTTGGACATTGGGGAAAACATCGGTGCACTGATCATCTATACCGCGGAAGAACTTCGAGGCAAGGAAATCGAGGTGTGCTTGAAAGACAATCCTACCCAAGCGGTACATAGCGCTGTCCTTGAACGGAGGGTCAACGGACGTACTATGTTTGCCGCCCTCTTTCTCGCGCTGCCTGAAGGAGGTTACACCACCTGGAGCACCCCATCGAGTGAGGTCACAATCGTCGGTGGTCAGGTCGCCGAGTTGGACTGGCGGGAATCTCGCGTCGTTCTTGATTCCAGTTGTGCCGCAGATAGAGACGCTGATTGAAAGGACTCCGCTCCCGGCTGGCTTCATAGCCGGCCAGATAGAACGCATGATCCACCTCCCCGAGCAGCCGGCACGGCAGGTGCGACGAGTTCGGCTTTACCCACAGAATATGCGTCCCGTCGCAGGGTTCGATCTCCAGCGGCAACACGGGATCGGGCTGGCTGGACGGGGCGTTGCTGCTGCAGAAGCGGCGATAACTGCGGGAGCCGTGCTCCCCACGGGATGGTCGACGCACCCAGACTAGCTCACGGCTCAGAACCAGTGCGGGTAACTCAAGGTGCGGTCGTGACTCGACCGGATTCAATGGCCATCGGTTGCGAAGTTGCTCAGGTCAAACGGGTAGGGCAAAACGGAGGTAGTTCTCGTGCTACCGAAGGAGAGGTCGGCTGATTTGCCAAGACCCCAGCCCCCTGAGGAGGAAGGCACGCCTGTCAATAGGGCACCACAATGAAACTGAAATGCCGCATCATCACCCTTGACAACGGAATAGCCGTCGGGTAACGTTCTGGCAAGTTTCACTCGGGTTCGGAATAGGAAATAGAAAAGCAGCACTGCCCTTACGGCGATTCCCGGTATCAACTGACGCGTTCAATCCAGGCCCTGTCCGATTTTTGGACGGCGTTGTGGTCTGTGCCTGATGTACGCACCTCGGTTGCATCCCGTAAGAAGGACAAGGTCTTGTATCGAAGCCTTTTTTGTGTGTTCTCGATCGTGCTGGTGTTGGCGGTGGTCTTCTCAGCAGTATCACCTGCGTTTGCCCAGCCGGGCACTCAGTTCATATTCCCCCACATCGCGGATGGTGGAGGGTATAAGACGGTTCTGTTGCTGACAAACGCTACCGGGACAGCTACAACGGGAACGGTCTCGTTTTTCTCGAAGACCGGGACGCCTCTGACAATCACGATTGGGGGAAGCAGTTCCAGTTCCTTTCAGTTTTCCATCCCTGCCTTGGGTTCGGCAAAACTGACGACCTCGGGGACGGGATCCGACGTTTCACCCGGATGGGCCAGAATTACCACAGCGCCAGCGGTTGACGTGAACGGAAGCGCAATCTTCCAGCTATTCAGGGGATCGGATCTCCTTTCCGAAGCTTCAGTTCCGGCTGCATTGCCGGTTTCTTCGGTGGATTTCTATGCCGATGAGGAGGGCGGGTTCATGACCGGCGTGGCCTTGGCCAACCCCGGCTCCACCACTGCAGTTGGGACGCTGACTCTGAGGAATAGCAGTGGCGGGACGGCTGGCACGTACCCGATTTCGCTTCCTCCGGGCAACCAGGTGGCGACATTTCTCTCCCAGCTGATTGCGGGCGCACCTTCGGGGAGAGCGCAGATCGACCTCTCCTCGGGGTATGTGTGCTTTACGGCTTTGCGTTTCCACACGTCGTCGGTCTTCAGCACGGTGTCGGTGGGGCAGCCGGGGTACGCACTTTCCGGTGTTGCTCCAATGTTTTCTCCCAATGGCGCGGTCCGCACCCGGATCATCTCGGAGATCAACAAGGCTCAGTCCAGCATCGACATTGCCATCTACAATTTCACCACTGACGAAATCCGTGACGCCTTGGTGGCGGCCAGGAACAGAGGCGTGGCGATCCGCATCGTGGCCGATTCCAGCCGGGCGGACGGCACAGGGAGCGAGGTCGGCTATCTTGAATCGCTTGGATTCAGCCTCAAGCGTTCTTCCGGCGTAGACGGCGGCATGATGTACAACAAGTACATGATCATAGATGGCAGGGTGCTCCTGACGGGGAGCTATAACTGGTCGGCAAACGCCGAGGAGAACAGTTTCGGGAATGCCCTTTTCGTTCAGGGTTCGCCTGTAGTTCGCAAGTTCATCGAGGATTTCGAGAAAATCTGGACCCGGTGAGGGCGGAGGAACGAGGAACCGCGTTTGGAAGTGCGTTCCCCTCTTCCTGGTGTTCAGCGAGCAAAGGTCGAGGGGACGCTGCGGATCTTCTCTCTGGCCGGCGCCGGGCACGCGTGCGTCCCCTCGATCTTTGCCTGCGTTCATCCGCATCCCAAGAATACGTACTGTTCTTCGTGCTACGGGCGCAGAGTTTCCGGCACAATGTTGTATCCCTCGATTTCCAGCACCGCGGGTTTGCCGCCCGCGCTGGAACGAGCGTAGCGGGCCTCGACCGATTTTTCCTCGCCCGGGAGCAGTGAAAAGTAGTTGTCGTCCCAGAAAACGGGAACGATGTCGAAGCCGTCCTTACCCTGCGTGAGACGCGGATGAACCATGAACGCGACGCTGGCGGAGGGGTTCTTGACTTTGACTCGAACGATGCTGCGATCGCCCTCCCCGCGTGCGTCAGTTGTGATTTCCAGTTTTACCTGAGGCAGGGAGTTCAGGCCGCTGAGGTCGCCGAAATCCTGCTGTGGCGTATACGCGGTGCCTCTCCTCTTGGCCCAATCCATTGTGTCCGGCTTGGTGGAGAGCCAGTAGAAGTTGTCGCTGACGAGTTTGCCGGCGGCATCGTGAAGCCGGAGCTTCAGGAAATAAGTGGTGGAGAGATTCTCCGGCTTGGGCAGCTCAAAGGCCTTCACGCTGGCGTCGGCAGGCAGATCAATCACGTCATCTTTCGCGGCGACCTCCTTTGAGTCGATATTCAACAACCGCGCGGAGACCTTCAAGCTCTTGAAATCCTCGTCCTTGCTGTTTACGACGGAGACGGAATGGTTGTCGTAGTCGTACTGGACGTGGATCGGCTCCATGGCCTTCCTGGTGCCGAAGTAGCCGCCGGCGGGGACGAGATAGTAGTCGTAGAGATGCCAGATGAGCGAAGGCCAGGCATTGTTGAGCATCCACTGAATAACCCCCGTGGAGGTGTATTTGTTGCGGCCGTAGGCCTCGAACATCGCCCGCTGGCCGTCATAGGTCACCGCCTGTGCCTTGCGCTCATAATCGTCGAGGGAAGTCGCGGTGCCGTAGCGGCGATTGAGCCCTTCGGTGAAAACGTTGACGGTGGTGAAGCGTCCGCCGCCTGCGTGGTAATTCCAGTACTCGTCAATAGGCCAGAGATGTTGCTCGGGGATGAAGCGCCGGAGGCTTCCCTTTGGCGGAATCGCCGGGCCTGGGCTCGTTTCTGTGTTGTATCCGTAGGCCCCGCCTGCGGCGGTGTCCACGAGCCAGTACATCGGCGGGACGTATTCGTAGGGGCCGGTCATTTTCATGCCGGACTTTCCCGTAACGGTCGTGGAGTCCGCCGCGGCGGAAGAGACGGAGGGGTTTGGCCAGCGCAGATCTTTCAGGATCTCAAGGTACATGGTCTCGATGGGGGCGGGCGGCGGGCCATCACTGCCGTTGAGCCAGACGAAAACGCTTGGGTGGGTGCGGAGGCGGGTAATCTGATCCACGAGCGAGGCACCAGCGATCTTCTTCGTTTCGTCCGTCCAGTTCTGCCATCTTTCCCACGCATCGCAGCAGATCCAACCGGGCATGACGAGGATACCCAGGCGATCGGTCTTCTCGAAGAATTCGCTGCGGTCCAGTTTCCCTTCAAGGCGAATGGTGTTCAGGCCCATGTGCCTGACGTAGGCGAGATCGGCGTCGACTTTCTTCTCTGACCAGCGGAGGAGAAGGTCCGGAGCCCAGGCCGCACCCCGGATGAGGACGCGCTTGCCGTTGATCTTGAACAAACGGTGGCCATTGCCGGTGAATTCGGAAGTGACTTCGCGGATGCCAAAGGTAACGTCGGCATGGTCGGAAACTTCCTTGCCGGTTTCGACGCGGAAAACTGCAGTGTAGAGATTGGGTTCCCCCATTTGATAAGGCCACCAGAGGCGTGGCTTGGCGAGTTTGAGTCGGGCGAACTCGTCGGGCGTGAAGGTGACGACTTTAGTTTGCCGTGCGGCGAGTTCGACAGGTTGACTGACCCTGATCGCATCGATTTCGGCGTGGAGGACTGCCTTGACGGACTGGTCGGTGGCGTTGCGGAGCTCGGCGCTGAGGGTCAGCTCGGCGGACTTGTATTGGGAATCGGGTTTTGAGGAGACAAAGGGCGCGCGAAGAGCGACTTTCCCGCTGGAGGAGAGGAAGACTTCGCGCCACATGCCCATGTTTTTGTCGGGAGGCGTGGGGTTCCAGTCCACCCAGCCGAGAGCGAGGTCACCCTTTTCCGGCGCGAAAACTTCGACGGCGAGAGCGTTCCTGGCCCTCTCCTTCAACAGTTCGCCGACGCGGAATTCAAAGGTGCGATAAGCACCGGCAACCTCGTTTCGGTCGGCGATTTTCTTGCCGTTGAGCCAGATATTGGCGCGGTAGTTGATACCGAGGAAATGAAGATATTGGCTGGCGCTCGCGGACCCCGCGGGTAGGGTGAACTCTCTGCGGAACCAGTGAGAACAGCGGAAGGGGCTGTCGGCGGGGATGTCCGCGTTGGCGAATAGGCGGCCGGTGAAGTTCATGCCCGGATAGTTCTTGAGGTTCATGCCGTAGTTGGGATCGGGAAGAGTACCGTCCGCGACGAGCGCAGCCACGACGGTGCCGGGAACTTCGGCCTCGTGCCACGTGGAGTCGGCAAAGCCGGCAGTGGAGATGGTTTCTGCGGCGGATCTATCCACGCAGGAGGACTGCATGCGCCAGGTTCCCTGGAGCGAAAACGGTTTCGAGGTGTGGGACTCGGGTCCGGCGATAGCAGGGGGAGAGGCGATGGAAATCATCCAGAAGAAAAAGGAAATTGGAAGCGCACATCGAGAGAGAGTTCGCATAGGGATCCATGAATGAGAGGTCACGGAGAGAGATTAAGCCGATTCAGTACATGGTTCCATTCCTTTTTCAGCGGGAAGCAACAAACCCTGCCAGGAGCTGGCACGCCTTGTCGCGCCCCTTCGTCTACCCGGCAGCAATCGGTGGGTGCCCGTGAGGGCGGCCCAAACACTCGAGGATTCTCCGGATCGCGTCACGCACATCCAAATCGATATGGGGATGTGTGTCAGCGACGACTCGCGGTTTCACGCTCTAACTTGCAGTGCTGAACTGCGGTCACGACATGGCGGCCGGACCGACAAACTGACGCCAGTTTATCGCGTCCGCGTTTGAGGCGGCTCTTGACGGTCCCGCTCGGTACCTGCAACACTTCCGCAATCTCGTCGTACTTCATTTCTCCCAGATAACGCAGCGTGAGTACTTCTGCCAGTTCTCGTGAGAGAAACCGCATGCTCTTTCGGAGCATCCTTGACGCTTCGTTCATGATCGCCGCTGACTCAGGATTGGGCCCACGGTCATCGCTCAAGGCCAGCGTTTCCAACTCCTCGCTTCCGAAGGAGTTCAACAGAGGCCTTTTCCGCCTCAAACGGTCGACGATCAGGTTTCTGCCGACCCGGCTGATCCAGCTGCCCAGGTTTCCGTCGTCTACTCGGAAAGTGCTCAAATTGCGGAAAACTTTGAGAAAGACTTCCTGCTCTATATCCCCTACTTCTCCTCGCAGCGAGCCATAGCGACGCACCAGACTGGCAATCCGCGGTCCGTGGTGTCTGATCATGGCCTCCCACGCTGTTGAATCTGCTCTCAAGCATCCGGCCACGAGTTCCTTCTGATCGGAAAAGGAAGTCCCGGCTGCCACGTCGTACCCCGAAGTAACAAGTTCCATAGTCACCCCTGTTCTTGTGCATCTCGAGCAAACCACGCACCAGAATCGGGAAAGTGAGTGGCATCAACAGGTTGAATTGACTGGCTCTTTCGTCCGGCGTGCCGGGTGGGGCACACGTGTGCCGTAATGGCACGATGGCGGAAAGGTGTCGAAAGCGAATCCCGGCACTCCTTCGATCGTGTTGCGCTGAGAGCGACCGACCCGGTCACGTTTGCGGGCGTCGCGGTAATGCTAACGGCCGTCGCGCTTGCGGCATGCTATGTTCCTGCTCGCCGCGCCATGCGCGTGGATCCGATTGTCGCCCTGCGCCACGAATAGCACGGATTCTGGCAAGCTCCGTGGAGTGCGGTGCCTCGGCACCGCTGTCTGGGTTTGGCTGGACCGGTAGGCTGCCCCGCAAGGTCGGCGCCTAGGCGCCGACCCCAAAGCGGCGTCGAGCCGCCGCACTCCAAAACTAGCCCCGGCAGGGAAGAAAATGCTCTTGGGTGTAAGAGCGACCGACCCGGTCACGTTTGCGGCATGCTATGTTCCTGCTCGCCGCGCCATGCGCGTGGATCCGATTGTCGCCCTGCGCCACGAATAGCACGGATTCTGGCAAGCTCCGTGGAGTGCGGTGCCTCGGCACCGCTGTCTGGGTTTGGCTGGACCGGTAGGCTGCCCCGCAAGGTCGGCGCCTAGGCGCCGACCCCAAAGCGGCGTCGAGCCGCGGCACTCCAAAACTACCCGGCAGGGAAGGATTACATATTCATAATCGGTGAAGATGACATCTCCGCCGGCCATACGAAGTCATTTCTACTTGGCCCGCTTTCGCCCTCGTGGCGGGTCCGATTGCCCTTCGCTGTCGGACGGGAGACTGTCCTTCAACTCGCTCCCGAGCTGATGCACATCCGTCTTCTTTTCGAGGCCCGCAAGTTCCCTGTAGAGATCGCCGATCTCCACGTCAAGTTTGCGGCAGACGCGCGCCATCATCCGCAGCATCTGCGTGGCCTCCTGTTCGGCCAGCAGGTTCACCTGCAGATCAAGATGGGCCCGGTGATCCGCTTGCCGGCTCATTACGTTCTGGTTGATGAGCAGAAAAATCGAAAGGAAGATGGCCTCGAGGGAAACCAGCGTCGTGAGGAGAGTGTAGGGAAACGGGTCGAATCCCGGGATGCCCGGAATAACTCCGCTGTTGACCAGGACCCAAGCCGCAAACCACACCAGGTGGTATACAGCGAATCGCATTTTCCCGACGAAGCGCGCAATCGCGTTGCTGATGAGCTCGCCTCGCCCGAGCGCATTGAAAGACTCCTCGTCGAGCTGTACGATCGCTTCGATGTTCCTCTGCACGGGACTGTTCTGCGACGAAGTGGCGACGGTCGAAGCTGAGTCCATGCACCCCCCCACCGCCGCATACGCAAGAGCTGTGCCATACGAAACGGCTTCAATTCCTTACGTGAGCAGAGGACTTGACGGTGGGCGGGGCGAATGGGCTCGGCCTGCGGTCACGGGAATTCTTACCCGGCGCCGCCTGGGCCGCGGGTCGGAGGTTTCCCAGGAACAGACCCGCGAATTACTTGAGTTCCTGGACCCCCGACCGATCATCGGAAGTTCTCCACCAGCATCAGGTCGCTGCCGGTCTCGTCAGACTGCGGATAGAGAAGCGTCCGCCCGTCGGGAGAAACCGCAATGCGATAATCGACAGGTTTCCTTTGCCTGCGTTCATCCGCGTCCCCACAGACGGTACCGTAGTTGCGGAATCCGGTACTTGGGTGCAAGGCTCTACGGATACTGACGGTTGATCGTTTGATTCAAACAGGTGCCGATCCTCTCCCAGACAAGACTTACCTCCAACATGTGCCTTCGGGTCTGCTCCGCAGGAAGCACCTGTGTGCGCGCATTTTCGACGAGACACCGAAGCGCATCGAGATTCGCCATAATCCTTTGTTTGTGCAAATCCATACGGGTAATGGGCGTGTCATATATATGAGCCCACATCGGATCTCCTGCACCCGAAGAGACGGTATAGTTGCAGTTCCAAATCACCGGGCCGGCGATTGAGGCCAGCGTGAGAATCCCATTCGGAAATCCGACCGCGATGCGGTGGTCCACGAGGTAGCCTGGGTCTCCATCCTGCAGGATGCCCGCTCCGGCCCTTGTAGAACCTTGCACTTGAAATGTCGCCGGAACCGCGCCCACTGTTCCCTGAACCACGGTGAAAGGCGAAAAGCGATTGAGCAAAGCCAGCTCAAATGGCTCGAATGTCGTCGTGAGCCGCCTCAAGATGTCGAGCGCACCGTATAATGACCGGTCCGTTGTCATGGCATCGAGGAAGGAAGGATCGGCGGACTGACGCAGAAGGGTGCAGCGCTCAATGAAGGCAGACGCTGCCTTCAAGCATGCGAAATGCCCGTTCACATGAAAGCAGGCACCGCTCGATGCCGCCAATCTGAGTGCCATGTCGATAAAGTCCGGCTTCTGTGGGTGCTCGCATAAAACGTGGATCCCCCGTTCGAGTAGGTGGAAAACGACGGCAGCGCCTGAGCCTCCCATGGCAGCACAAGCAACATCGACGTCTCCTGTCACACTGTCAACGCTTTGATAGAAAGGAACTCCACATTCCCGGGCCAGTGCGCGGGAGCGCGGGCTGCCCAATGCAAGGACTCCGGCCAATCGTAATCGCCCGGGCGCCGCCCTGATCGCGTGAATATACGATTGTCCGTAATTGGTACCACAAACGAGTATGCGCACCGGTTTCATGAAGGGACAGTCGGGTCGCGCAAGCGCTCCAGGGTCTGGCGAAAGACCCCTGGAGGGCATCGGAATTGGCCGAGTGCATTCATACTTCCAGCCCCATGCGTTTCATAAAGCCGATAACCAGCGGATCCGAGCGAAAGCGATCCCACTGCGCACCTCGGGCACGCGCATGCATGGATAATGTGTAGTCGTGGGATTGAAATGCCTTTTGGAGCCACTCCTCGGCTTGTTCTCTCTCGCCGAGCACGATACACAGCCACGCGATCTCGGAGGGGCGGTGGACTTCCTTCTGGGAGAAATGAGTGATTTCAGCCAATAGTTGTCGTGCGGTCTCGTATTGCCCGGCCAGGGCATAGGCTTCGCCTAAAATGCATCGGCTCCACGTCCAATCCCTCAAGCAGTCTATTGCCTCCCTGTACATTCGCTTCCCCAGATAGGCAAATGCCAGGCAGGTTTTCACGGGTAGAAAGCCGGGGTCGATTTCCAGCGTCTTGTCGAACTGCTCAATAGCCTCGTCCAAACGATCTGCCATACTCAGCACCCAGCCGAGGTTGGTGGTGGCAAAGGGTGAAACCGGGTCGACATCAACGACCCGTTGGGCCTGCGCCAGCGCCTCGTCAAGGCGGTTTACGATGACCAGGTACCAACTGTAATAGATATGAGCCTCGGCGGAGTTCGGGTTCAGCTCGATGGCCCGCCTGAAGTTTCGTTCGGCCGCATCCCAATCCCAGTTGAAGAAGACCTCCACGAGCGCTATGGAAACACGCGCTTCCGCCAGGCTGTCGTCCAATTCCAGGGCTGTGGTTGCCGCCGCCTTCGCTTTTGGAAAAGCCTCGCTTGGCGGAACATAATTGAAGTGTCCGGAATTTGCGTGGCAGGTTGAGATCCCGGCGTAGCTCCTGGCATGGTTGGGATCGCGTTCCAATGCTTGATGAAAATACCGGATCGCTTTGCGAATTCCTTCGGCGGTGAGCTTGTTGAGGAAGTAACGGCCCTTCAGGTAAAGATGGTAGGCTTCAACATCACCGACACTTGAAGATTCGATCTGCTGCAACTCTGCCGAAGTGAAGCCGGTCCTCAGGGTAGTTGCGATGTGGCGGGACACTTCGCCTTGCACAGCAAAAACGTCGTTCATCTCGCGATCATAGGTTTCGGCCCAGAGCTCCCTCTGTGTTTCCACATCAACCAGGCTGCCGAGAATGCGGACCCGGTTTCCTTCGCGCCGGACACTGCCTTCGACGATAGTATTCACACCCAGTTCGCGGCCAATTTCGAAGAGACGCTTATCCGTGTTCTTATACCGCATGACCGAGGTGCGCGCGATGACCTTCAGTCCGGCTATCTTCGAGAGCTGCGCGATAATGTCTTCGGTAATTCCGTCAGTAAAATACTCGTTCTCCCTTTGAGAGCTCAGGTTCACGAAAGGGAGAACGGCAATGGAGATGGGCGCCGGTCGTGATTCGATCAAGGCTCGGCCCGGTTCTTCCTGCAAACGACGGAGGTCGATTAGAACCTCACGCACCGACTGGTACCGATCGCAAATCTCTCTCGCAAGCAGTTTTTGCCCGATCCGGTCGAGCATCTCGGGGCCGTCCTTAAGATGTCGGCCTAGCGGTGCGGGGTTGTCCCTCAGGATGCCCGCAGCTGTCTCCATTGGCGCCTGTTGCGCAAACGGGTGAATTCCGGTAAGCATTTCGTAAAACACCACACCCAGCGCGAAAACGTCCGTGCGCTGATCCACCGGTTGCCCTCGCAGTTGTTCCGGCGACATGTAGGCGAGTGTGCCGGCCACCGCCCCGGAGCTCGTAACGTCAGACCCCAGGGTTGTGTCCCGGAGGCCGGTCGTCGCCCGTTTCGCAAGCCCGAAGTCCATGACCTTGGCGTGGCCATCGAAGGTGAGCATGATATTGGCGGGTTTCAGATCGCGGTGCACAATACCGAGTTCATGGGCTTTTGCCAGGGCTTCACACACTTCCATTGCGATCTGGATTGTCAATTTCAGGGGGAGCTGGGCCCGGCTGAGCCGGAGTTTCAGGCTTTCGCCTTCGATATACTCCATGGCGATGAAGACCTTGCCCTCAGCTTCGCCAATTTCATAGATTTTGCAGACATAGGGATGATCAATTGCCGCCGCGGCCTTCGCCTCTTCCAGAAGACGCCGGCGGGCGACAGTGTCTTCTCGAGTCGCTTCGGGCAGGAACTTCAGTGCGACCTTACGATCCAGGGAGGTATCGTGGGCAAGGCATACCTCACCCATGCCACCGCGACCGAGTTGTCCCAGCACAGTGTAGTGAGAGAATTTATTCACTGTGCACTATTATCCGGACCTCTGGTCCGGCTCCGTCATCAGAATCCAGGCCTTTCGGAGAAAGTCACTCGAAGAAGCAGGGGTTGATAAACATGCGCTCCCCATTTGTCTAGTAGCGCCTTATCGAGTTCCTCGGGGGTGAAGTCAAAGCCCAAGAGTTTGGCCATTGCTGCGATATGCTGCTCTGCCAGGACGCATTCTTTAACCTTCTTTTGCAGATCCGGGTCCTGGTCCAGTTGATTGACAAACGCTGCCGCAGACTTGTCCACAGCGCCCTCCTCTCTCTGGCATTAATGCTGGGTACCTGATTGACCTTGCGGATATTCTAGGCAGTTGGCACTCGACTAACAAGCACTAAAGAAGCAGATGACATGAATTTAGCTGGTTTTCGGCGAGAGGGTTCTCAAGCCAGCCCATGGCAACAGGCACATCATAGAGCCGTCCGGGCCCAAACCTGGCCCAGAAGTGGCGCATTCCCGGCACGATCACCTTGACGACGCGAAGCCCAATATCAGGACGCGTTTGATCCTGGACGAGCACCTCCAGATTGCGCTCCCGGGCGAGCGTGACGCAGGTCATCACATCTTCGCGCAAATCTTCGCTCCAGCGCCGGGGAAAATCTCCGCAGCACCTCGGCGATCCGCTGATGCATGCCTCCGGAAACTTGGCGGGCAATTCGTTGACAAACACCGGAGACAGATTTCCGGTCAGAGCATAAGGCAAAAACTGGTTCATTTCTGTGAGCGCGCGCGATATTCCGACCTCCGGATCAAAGTGAGCTCCGAAGCCGAGAAACAGATCCCGTCTGTCAGGCTGTATTGGTTTGCAGATAGCCGCGAAGGCAGGAATGGGGAAGTCGCTGGTGAGGTCCAGAACAATGATCTCGCGCTGAAGTATTTCATAATAGTGCCTGAGGGCTCGGAAATAGGACTGGTTAAATCCTTCGAGGTCGACGGCGGGCCTGCCGAGGCCATTATACCACCACAGTGCCACAGCGTCCCGCTCCACGAGCTCCATAAATCCTTGCAGAATGGCCTCTTCGAGTGTGCTTCCGGCCGCGTTGCCGTTCGAATCGGCGCGGCAGAAATCGTTCTCGTCCGAGGCCGGGTAGGCATAATAGCAATAGGCGGTGGGGACGAACTTGGATCTTTTTTCGGTAAGCGACCACACGGCCGTCCACTCGATCTCGCGTTCTTCATCAAACGGCTGGGGGATCCAGTTGAATTCTGACTCGCGCTGATTCCACTCGTCGCGATTCTCATACTGCTTGCGGCTGAAATTCATGCACCGGTTCGGATGGATGGCACGCTCCCCGATGGCCAGATAACTGGCTTTCACCGTGGCCTCATCGCCCTGGTATACGCCCGAGTATCGCTCCAGCGCCTCGCAAAGGGCGCTGGTTTTGGCCTGAATTTCCGTCATTCCCTTTCCCACGGTCCTGCTGCCGAATCTCCGGCCCCAGCATGCACGCTGATTACGCCTTATCGCCGAGCTCAAGCCGGCCTCAAAAACCTGCACTGGACCGCAGTCATCCGGGTGACTTGCCTCGAGTGAGTCCACAATTCCCGTGACCGGGCTGATGTGATGCTCGTATTTCCGAAAAACCACTTGAGGCAAAACCGCGCGATGTCCGCCATCAGAAGTAAACACTTTTGGTTGGCGGTTGAGGACCCATGGTTCGCAGTCTGTCCGGGAATTCTGTCGTCCCTTTCCGCAGTGCGGACAGTTTTCCTGACGGACCAGAACGTGTTTCTGGAGTGTGGCCGATTTCACGTCGAACGTGATCAGCCTTCCCTCCGCCGCTTCACTTTCCCCCTGCACGATCCACTTGAGGACTTCGGTGGCAGCAAAATCCATGGCCAGATGGGATGCTGATGGCAGAAGCGACTTCGAAAGCGGGAAGGCCCCACCCTTGATCTCTGTGCGAGGGTCCGCCTGTGTTCGAAGCAGCCGGTGCTCATTGAGCCTCTTGGCAAGACAGGCCCAACAAGCCGTTCTTCGAGGATTGAAGATCGGCCCGATCCAAACAACAGCTCCCGCAGGTTTCACGAGCATCCAGGGCAGATTGAGCGCCAGTGCCTGACGGTTGAACTCCTGCAGTTCTGTGTGAAGATAGTCATTGGAGAGCACTACCCGGAAGTCACCGTTCCCGGAAACCCGGATGCCGATTGACTCCAATACGAGGACGAAGGGCTCTAGGGGGATTGTCCCGATCGATCTGACCGCAACGCGGGTTCCGTCCAATCGGCTCCTGAACACCTTGGAATCAACATTCAAGTAATCACGGAAAGCCGCCATGCCCGGCATTTCCGTGTCGTCCCCTTCAACGATATATCCTCCCTTTTCCAACAGGGAAAGGCCGTAGTAGACATCCAGGGCGGTCGCGCGTCCTTCTAATCCTTCCACAATGTGGTCGAACGTGCTTTCGCCGTCTAGGTATGGGGCCAGCAATGCGTAGAGAGGCCCTTTGAGGACGAGGCAATCATCTTCAAACAGGAGCAGGACCAAGTCCGGATCCACTATTTCCACGTGGAAATGGTTCTTGAACTTCGGCTTGTGAATCATTCTTGATGCCATTCTAACACACTGCGTTGGCGATCACCGGCCCGCGCCAGCCGGGTTGCGAGAATCGGTTCCTATACTGCTCAAGACGATTCCTCAGAGTGGGCGCAGCATCCAGTGAAGGAACATTTCGAACACACCCGGGTCGATCCGGGGTGAGCTTGAGTAGCACTGCGGCAAGGGGACCGCGTATGATTTGAGCCAATGCGGGGAGCAAAATGGGTATACGGATTGTCATGACGGCCTTGGGATCTCTCGGCGATCTGCACCCCTATCTGGCCGTGGCCATCGGACTCCGACAGCGGGGGCACGAAGTCACAATCGCAACAAGCGAGATTTATCGCAGGAAGATCCAAGCCGAGGGCGTTGGATTTCACCCGGTCCGCCCGGATCTAGCGTCTCTCTACGGGGATTCCGACGCGGCGCGGCGTGCCCTCGACTGGAACTCCGGTACCGAGTATGTGATGCGCCAGATCCTGATGCCGCATCTGGAGGAGAACTACGAGGATCTCCTCCAGGTGTGCCGTGGAAAGGACCTTCTGGTGAGTCATACTCTGTCGGTGGCCTTGCCGCTGGTGGCCGAGAAGCTGCGGCTCCCGTGGATTTCCATCGCACTGCAACCCCTCGTATTTTTCTCGATCTACGATCCCCCCGTCCTGACTGGGACCAGGGAGCCAGACCAGGCTCCCCGCCGGCTTGCCGACTGGGAGTACGCCCTCTTGTTCTGTATGCTGAAGCGTAAAACGAGAGTATGGATGAAGCCTGTCGATGAGCTCCGCAGCCGCCTGGGGCTGGCGGCGACCCCGGGCCATCCTTTGTTTGAAGGCAAATTCTCGCCCTTCGGAAGCTTGGCCTGGTTTTCGCGTCTGTTGGCGTCCCCGCAAAGGGATTGGCCCGACCACACGAGAATCACCGGGTTTCCTTTCTATGATCGGTCGGAGGCCGGCAGGGGGCGCGACTCCCGCCTCGAGGAGTTTCTTGAAAAGGGAGAGCCCCCGCTCGTGTTTACCCTCGGAGCATCGACGGTTCTGGATGCCGGTGATTTCTTTGAGGTGAGCGTATCAGCGGCGCGTGCCCTGGGGTGCCGTGCGGTCCTGCTGATGGGTCCGCTTGCGCAAAGCCAAGCCTCGAGTTTACTTCCAGATTCGATGCTGGTTGCCGATTACGCGCCCTACTCCGATCTTCTGCCCCATGCCGCCGCAACCGTACACCAAGGGGGAATCGGCACCACGGCACAAGCTCTGCTTGCCGGTCGCCCTATGCTGGTGGTGCCTTACGGCAACGATCAGCCGGACAACGCGGAACGTGTCGCCCGGCTGGGAGTCGCGCGAGTCGTGGACCGCAGATCGTATACGGCGGCTCGAGCCCAGTCGGAGCTGGCCCGGCTGTTGTCGGACTGTGACTGTGCTGCGAAGGCAGCTCAGATCGCGCAAAAAATCAGGGCCGAGGAGGGCGTCGCTGGGGCATGTAATGCGCTTGAAGAGATCGCTGCTGCCCCCATGCATCCGAGAACCCGACTGACCGGCCAATAACCCGCTGTGATTTGTTCGATTGTTTGCGTGTGGCGTGCGAGGCCTTTCTCATGCTGTAAAATTTCATGAGAAGAATAAGGATTTACATCCCGATTGCCCCTTGATCCTGGATTGCGGTCGATAATCAGGCCGAAGGTCAGGCTGCGTCATGGCTGGCGCAACGAAGCAAGGCGACGTGGATTTAACCTGGATAATTGAGCAAACGGGCTTTGGGACGCGGACGAGCGCCGACAAACACTGACGGTATCCGATCATCCCATCGGCGCTCACAGCCTGTTTGTGGCCAGGATGACCAGCGCGCAGCGCTGGCACCTCCGGTGCGGCACAAGCTCCCCCAGCGTTTATCGGCGTCCTCGTGGGTTGTTCAGACTTCGCTTTCATGAATAATCCGGTGCAATTCCCGGACGCGCACCATCGCCACGATCATTGAGCTTGAGATCCTCTGCGGCATCAATTCCGGAAGGTCCAGCGCAGTTTTACGGCAATCAGCTCGTTCTCCGGCACCAGCGAAAGATCCTCTCGGGTCATGATCAATCGCTTCCACCCCCGGTTCCAGACAATGAAAAGGTCATTTCCAGGCTTGATTGTCCAGCGAAGTCGCATGTTGTTGCCCACGTTTTGCGATTCCGTGTCGTATTGAAGGAAACTCGTCAGCACCAGATTCGGGCTGAAGGCATAGGCAAGGTTGAGCTGCCAGAGGCGCTGGACGAAATTTCCCTGCGGTAAGGTTGCGAAGTTCTGATCCGAAGTCAGGCCCGCCTGCCATGTTCCCGCCGGAGATGTGTAGCGCAGGTAGTTCTCCTGCTGCAGCAATCGGCCGTTGTAGAAGCCGCCGAACCAGGTCGTGGTGCCGAACTCCCACGGCCGGTGCGGGCTGGTCTGAAATTCGAACCGGAACCGATCATACCGGTAACCTCCGACGGGCAGGGTAATGCCGGCTGCGATCGCGAACGGTTCGGGGAGGTACTCGTACCAGGGTACCCAGTTGAATTCAAAACGATCGCCGGACTCGAATTGCACGTTGACCGGAGCCCAGAAGAACCGCCAGGACTCGAGATCTCCCCGATAGTTGGTCACGCGATAGAACCGGTGTTCCATGAACTGCTGGCGCACCCACCGGAACGGTCCGCTTTTGCCGGGGCGCGGCTTGTATTCGCACGAGAGGTCCAACCGTCGCGTTCCCGGGCGTGGCAGAAAACCGAGCCCGGGATCGAGCGCCTCGCCGAATTCATTTAGCGAGGTGGAGCAGTCCCAGAGATCGTTGGGATAGTCGATCTTGAAGCCCCATCCTGCGCGATTGCCTGCAGGAATATCTCCGGAACTGATGGCGCCCCATCCGCCGACAAGGAAATTCTTGTTGCCCATGAACTCCGACGTGCGCCAGACGGCGTCAAATCCTGCCAGTCTGTTCCGGCGGGCGCCGTCGGGATGCCCATTCGTTACCAGAGTCCCCAGACGCAGTTTCGAATTCACGTCGTAAGACACACGCCCGGCAAAAAGATTCGTGCCCGGGACTGCGGTGTCTGTCTCCCGCAGTGTGGTTTCCGTGGTCTGGACGTCCAGCATGCCGAGGTTCCACCGGCCCGCGCGGCCATTCAGCTTGAATCCCGCACCAATCGGAATCTGTTCTCCCGCGAAGAGGCCCACACGCCGGCTGAAGAATGGGATAAACGACTCACTCAGCCCGAGACCGAATTCGTACTGATTGGCCCCTTCGAGGAAGAACGCGCGGCGTTCCGGAAAGAAGAGCGGAAAGCGGGTAACGTTTAACTGACGCGAGTCCACCTCGGTTTCTGCGAAATCCGTGTTGGCGGTGAAGACCGCTGCCATCTGGGGAGTGATACGGTACGTGAGGTCGATGCCTGGGCTTTTTTGCCATTCCAGGCTGTCTTTCTGGAAGAAATCCTTCCTTCGCCCTACGATGTAGGGGGTCACATCCAATCCGAGCCCTTGTTTGAGTTCCTGCATGCCGGTCAGGTTGCCGGCCCGGCTCAGGTCGTACAGAAAGGAATCCAGATTTGGGGATGCCCAGCGTAAAACCGTGCGATCCCGGGCTATCTTTCGTTCGAAATTGGCCCCCCAAGTGGCGAGTCCGCGCGCGAAGCTGAGTGTGCGCAGTGGAATTTCTATCTCCGCCGACCATCCTCGCGCTGATCGCTGCGTCCGCGCATCCCAGATGCCGTCCCAATCGAGTTTCGGCTCCTCCGGCCCGGAGATGAGTCCGTCGACGCGCGCGCCTGCGGCATTGATTTCAAATAGATAGCCGGTGCGCCGATCGCCGTAAGTGTCCAACACTATAGCGACAGTGTCATCTCCCCGCACGGTGCCATCCCGCTGCTTTGTGTGGACGGCGATCTTCGATGGATCGGGATCCGTGCACTCGAAGCCGAAATACAGGCTGTCGGAGGTCACCAGGATCCGAACAGTCGTCTCATATGGTGTGGGTTCACCGGGCCTTGGCGCTTGCTGCACAAGCCCACAGGCTATGCCTGGATCTCCCCAGGCCGGTTCATCCAGCATGCCATCGAGCCTGATGGGGCCGTTGACGCGCCCCGGCGCGACCGCGGAATTTCCCGCCGTGGGGCCGTTGTGTTGGGCAACCCCTGCAATCATTCCAAAGCACAGCAGAAACATCGCAGCCAGGCATGAACGGAGCATAAGACGGCACGTCCCTCTTCGCTGCGACATGGAAGCCATTGAAGCAGCATGTGCCTTGAGTGAAGTTCCACTACCCATACAAAATTCAGTCTTGCCTCAAAAGCGTCGGAACCGGTAATAGATAGCCGGCAGAACCACCATGTTCAGAAACGTCGAACTGAGCAGCCCGTACAGGATCACCAGCGCCATCGGCGCCTGAATCTCGTCTCCCGGCTTTCCCGTACCCAACGCAAGCGGAAGCAGCGCCAGGCTCGCCGTCAACGCGGTCATCAGAATCGGGGCCAGCCTCTCCACCGCCCCGCGCGCGACCGCCTCGCGCCGGTCAACAATGCCTTCCTCCTCCTTTAAGTGGCGGATGTGCGCAACGAGCAGGATCCCATTGCGCACAGCGATCCCGAACAGTGCAATGAACCCGATCATGCCCGCGATCGAGAGCACTCCACCGCCCGCATAGACGCCCACCACGCCGCCGATCAGCGCAAGCGGCAGATTCAGCATCACGATCGCCGCATCCGCCGCCGAGTGGAATGCCACGATCAACAGCCCGAAGATCGCGATGAACACCACGATTCCCAGGGCGACCAGGATGCGCGAGGCGGAAGCGGCGCTCTCGAACTGGCCTCCGTACTCGACCCTGTAGCCGCGCGGGAACTGCACCGACTGCGCCACTCGTTGCCGGACCTCGTTCACAACATCGACGAGCGATCTCTCTGCGACGTTGCAGGACACAACGATGCGCCGCTGCACGGCCTCGCGCGCCACATAGTTGGGTCCGCGGTCATCCTGCAGGTCGGCCAGTGCGTGCAACGGCACCTTGGGACCGAGCGGAGTCGAGATCGAGTGTGTTGCGCACGGCCTCGAGATCCCGCCGGGCGTCGTCGTCGTAGCGCAGCACCATGTCGAAGGCGATCTGCCCTTCCAGCACCTGGCTGACACGCTTGCCGGAGAACGCCATCTCCACGGCATCCGCGGCCTGTCCGGGCGACATCCCGTACCGCGCCAGTGCGTCCTGGTCGAACCGGATCCTCAGCATCGGAATCTCCGCCTGCGCTTCGATGTTCAGATCCACCACTCCTTTTACGCCGGCCATGACACCGCGCACTTTTGTCGCCAGCTCGCGCAAGGTCGTCAACTCGTCGCCGAAGACCTTTACCGCAACGTTCGAGCGCGTGCCCGACAGCATGTGATCGATCCGGTGGCTGAGCGGCTGCCCGATGTCGAGGTTCATGCCGGGAACCAGGCTCAGCCGGTCGCGGATGTCGCGCAGCATCTCCTCCTTGGATCGGTTCTTCATCTGCAGTCCGACGTCGATTTCCGCCGATTCCACCCCCTGGACATGCTCGTCCAGTTCGGCTCTTCCGGTTCTTCGGGCCGTCTCCGTCACCTCGGGGACCGTATGGAGGATCTCCTCGATCCGCCGCCCCAACTGGTCCGATTCCGCAAGGCTGGTTCCGGGCAGTGTGACCGCGCTGATGGTCAGCATCCCCTCGTTGAAAGGCGGCAGGAAGGCGCTGCCCACGCGCGTGAAGCCGAAGACCGCGCCGGCCAGCAGCACCACGGACGCGGCGATGACCGGCCAGGGGTGGTTGAGGGCCAGGTTCAGCGAAGGACGGTAAAACCGTTTCAGAATCCGAACCAGCAGGGCCTCGTGGTCGCGCAGGACGCTTTTGGATTTCGGCAGCAGCAGCGAACAGAGCACCGGGGTAATCGTGAGGGCCACCACCAGGGATGCTCCCAGCGCGACAAGGTACGCGAATCCGAGCGGCTGGAGCAGCCGGCCTTCAACGCCCGACAGGAAGAACAGCGGCAGGAACACCAGGGCGATGATGATCGTGGCATAGACGATCGGGGCGAAAACTTCGCGGGTGGCCTGGTAGACGACGTCAAGAGCGGGGCGGCGCTCGGCCTCGGGCTTGCGCGCATTCTCGCGCAACCGGCGGAAGACGTTTTCCACGTCTATGACGGCGTCGTCTACCAGTGCTCCCACGGAGATCGCCAGCCCACCGAGAGTCATGGTGTTTACCGTGATGCCAAAGTACCTCATCACCGCGACTGCGGACAGGAGCGAAAGGGGGAGCGCGAGGAGGGTGACGAAGGCCGCCCGGAGATTGCCGAGAAAGAGCACCACGATCAGGACAACGAGCAGACCTCCGTCACGCAGCGCGGCGATGACGTTGCGGACCGCCACTTCGATGAAATCAGCCTGACGGAATATGTGTTTCGAGATTTTCATCCCCTCCGGCAGTGTGGTCTGAAGTTCATCGAGCACCCGATCCAGTTCCCGGGTGAGTTCCAGTGTGTTCGCGCCCGGCTGCTTCAGCACGCCGAGAATCACCGCGGGTTTGCCATTGTGGGATCCTTCGCCGCGCTTGATCGCCTCGCCGATGCGAGTCTTCGCGATCTGCGCCGATCCTGACCGGTTGCCCGCCGCGCACGGCAACCGGGATCGAAGCGATCTGCTCGGAGGTTGAGACACGGCCGATGCCCTGGATGAGGATTTCCTCTCCGCCTCGCACAACGAAGCCCGCCGACGCGTTCCGGTTCCCGTCGCGCAACGCCGATTCGACCTCCTGCAGGCTGATGTTGTGTGCCGACATCTGGACCGGGTTCAGCAGAATCTGGTACTGCTTCTCGCCGCCCCCGATGGGTGTCACCTGGGAGACACCCGGGGACTGCCATGAGCCGCCGGCGCAAAACTGTATCCGCCGTGGTGCGCAGATCCAGTGGCGAGTGCCGGTCCGATTCCAGGGCCAGAAACAGAATTTCCCCCATGATGGATGAAATCGGCGCGAGCACGGGCTCCACCCCGGGCGGCAGGGCGCCAGCGGTCAGCGCCAGTTTTTCCGCCACCACCTGGCGCGCCCGGTGAATGTCCACATTCCAGTCGAACTCGACCCAGATGATCGCGACCCCGACGGCTGTTGCGGAGCGGACTCTGCGCACCCCCGATGCCCCATTCATGGAGGCCTCGATCGGGAACGTGACGAGGGATTCCATCTCGGTAGGAACCATCCCTCTGCCTTCCACCAGGATCGTGACCGTGGGCGCCGTCAGGTCGGGAAACACGTCCACCTGGGTGACCGTGACCACGTAACCGCCCCAGACGAGGAGTCCCAGAGCCACGGCGACTACGATTCCGCGATTGCGGATCGAGGCCCCAATGAGTTTGTCTATCATGCCATCACCTCAATGAACGTGGCCGTGGGCCGGAATCTGCGTGGACAGAGCCGCGAGGCGGACGAGATAGGCGCCGCGGCTCACGACGCGGTCGCCTGCCTGCAGCCCTTCGACCACCTGGACGTAATCTCCCGCGGCCCCTCCCGTGCGCACCGGTCTTCTCTCAAAACTCTCTCCATCGCGCTGGACGAAGACCACGGGGCGGCCGCCGTCGTCCACAACCGCGGAGATCGGAACGGAGACACGCTCCTCGGCCTTTCCTTTCCCCAACCGCGCGAACAGAGACTGCCCGATCCTCAATGCCCCATCCTCGTTCGAAACTTCGAGGACGACCGGGATGCGCCGCGACTCGGGATCCACGACGCTTCCGATCCGTTCGATCCTGCCGCGCTTTCCAGGGATATCGGTCGACCGGGAGCCGATCTGAAGTTCTACACGCTTCAGGGTGCGGAGGATTTCAGATTCCGATTCCGGAACTTCCGCGGTCACCCAGACCCGATCGATATCGGTTATGTGAAGGATCTCCTGTCCGGCTTCGACGCTTCCTCCTGTCACTGCCGAGAGCGTAGTGACGATGCCCGTCAGGGGAGCCCGGACTTCGAACGAGCCACCGCCCTCTCCCCCGGCACCGGACCGGGTGCGCTCGAACTGGGCAAGTCTTTCCTGCGCCGCCTGAATTCGCGCCTGCGCCCTGGCCTCATCCGCCTTTGCCTCTTCCACCCTGCGGGCCGGAATCGCACGGTCGGAAAGCAGACCCTCAAGCCGCGCGCGCAGTCGCCGCGCCTGGGCCATATCGGTCTCCGCCTGCGAGAGCTCGAGTTTGAGGCCTGCCAGATCTTGAGGAGTGGACGTAAAGGGAATGACGGCCGCAATCACCTCTCCCTGCCGGACTCGTTGCCCGGGAATCGGGAGTCGGTGCACATGCGACAGGTGCCCCCGGACCGGGCTGATGGCACTCCCTTCGCCACCGCCGCGGACGCGGACGACGGCCGGTACCTGCAGTGATTCCTCGATCTTGCGGGGTGCTGCAACTTCGGTGGCGAATTCGGACGCCCACTGCTGCTCTTTCAAAAAGCGGATGCCCTCCGCCGGGCTTTCCGGCTTTGCCTGGGCGAGAGCCGCGGCCTTGCTCTCGTGCACGATCATCTCCCCGAGGTCGTGCCGGTCCTCGAGCTTTGGCGCCTGGACCTTCAGTACCGCCCGGTATCGTCCCGCCGCATCGAGCCGCACGTCCGCGCGGAATATCCCGGGCCTCGACGGCCTACCGCTTTCGAATCGTGTCACTTTGCCCGCGTTCTCGAACTCGAGCGTCGCCAAACCCTCAGCAAGCGGGCGGTAGGTCACAAGATCTGTCAGGTGGACGGCGAAAGCGGCCGTTTCCCCTCGAACCAGTTCGGGATGCTCCATGAATAGTTCGGTCCGCCCACTCCAGAAAGTCGCGGAGACCGTCGGCAGCTCGGGTTCAGCGGGTGCCGGGGATTGCGGCTGACTGGTGCTGCACGATGCCAGCGTCCCCGCGAGTATCGCGATAAGACAGATCTTCTCTTTCATGGGATTACCTCCTCACCTACCAGTCGTTCCAGTTCCAGGGCGGATTGCCGGGCAGTCGCGGCGAGTTCCTGCATCCGAAGCCGCACCTCCCGCTGCGTGCGATATCCGTCGAGCAGTTCCAGTATCCCCACCTCGCCCCCTTCGTAGGCCGCACGGGCAATCCGGACGAGGTCTCCCGTCTCCGCCACGGCCTTATCCTGATAGATCCCGGCCACGCGGATGCGGGCTTGCGTTTCCTCCCATGCTCCTTTCAGCCTGAGCAGCACTTCCGCCTTGATCGCATCGGCGCGAGACAGGGCTGCCCTGCGGGCGATTTCCGCGCGTGCCATTTCTGCTTTTCCCCGGTCAAAGAGCGGCAGCGGAACGGTGACGGAAAGCACGTAGCCGGACTCGCGATGGCCGCTAACCGAGGGCGATTTCAGTCCACCGGTTACAACCGGCTCGGGATACAGCTTGCGGCGGGCCGCTTCCATGGAAAGCGCGGAGCTTTCCGCCAGCTGGCGCTCTGCCTGGATGTCGCCCCGAGCCTCGGACCGGCCGATGAGAGAAGCCAGGTCGGGGACGGCAGGAAGCATCAATGCGCCCACCGCGCGCAATCCCCGGGCATTCTGGGATGTCGCAAAAAATGATGCCAGTAATCCCCTGGCCTTCTCGACCTGAGCCTGTGCATTCCCCTGATCCGCTTCGAGCAGGGACAGCTCCCGCTCGGCCCGGATAAGGTCATACCCGGATGATTCCCCCGCTGTCTCCCGCTTCCGGAGAACTCCCACAATCTCCTGGAGGCTCGCCTCTTCCGAGTCGTAAACGCTCAACTGCTCCTGTGCCAGCAGGAGTTCGAGAAACGCCAGCCGGGCATCCACGCGCAATTCGTGCAGCTGCATCCGGATGCCCATCCCTTCGCTCTCCGCTGCAGCCATTGCGGCGCGGCGCAAGTACCCGCGGCGGCCGGTTACTGACAGAGGCTGCTCGTACAGCAGATAAGTCTCCGGCACGCCGGCAGCAGCTTCTCGAGAAAGCGTTAGTGTGCCATTGGGGTGGAGGCCCTCCGTGAGCGCCGAGGCGCGCGCAAGCTCCACCTGCGCGGCCAATGCTCGGGCCCGCGGACTTTCGGAGGTGAGCTTCTGCAGCGCCTCCCTTTCGTTCAGATCCTGCCCGGAAACAAGCGGAAGGCAGAAGGAGAGGCCCAATAAACAG
The DNA here is from genome assembly GCA_963773605.1 of uncultured Acidobacteriota bacterium. Taxonomy (GTDB): domain Bacteria; phylum Acidobacteriota; class UBA6911; order UBA6911; family UBA6911; genus CAVZBT01. Next base: position 123,370 of record CAVZBT010000002.1, on the reverse strand, counting down.
ACAGACAATCGCATGGGAACACCTTCAGGGAATCAGAGTGGACACACTTGGAACGGGCGGATGGGGCGATCTAGGCGGGCGGGCTGCGAAGGGGATGATAAATCAGGACACCGGGGGGGCCCTGAGCATTGGGATCTGGAGGCTGGAAATATTCAGGCTGCAGATCGGGCTCAACCGAAAAATCCGCTGTCAGCAGAACAGAAACCTCGGGCACAGGAGCCGGCGACAGTCCCGATGGACAGAGCGCGGAGACGTCGACGGGCACGGATTCGAAATCGCTGGCTTCGTACCCTTCTGCGCCTTGGCCTTGTGCGCTTCCGGAGCTGTCGGCCCCGGCCCTCTGAGGCATGTGGCTGTGAATCACAGCCACATGGTCGTGTTCTGCAGCGGGATGGAGGTGAAGCGTCGGCAGACTGAGCAGGAACAGAAACAGTGAAACTATAAGTGCACTGCCCGCGGTCCGACGCATAGGCGCGAAATATAACCGTGGGCCCAGGCCAAGTCAAGCAGGCAGTCAGCCGCGTCAGCCGCCGTCGCGAATGAGGCGAGGTCGGCCTGGTGGTCAGCGCAATCCGGAAACATAACCACGGCTCACCGGATTCGGCGGCCGACGGCTATTGCAGCTTCCGGTGCAAAGGCGGAATGCGCATTCCGATAACTTTGTCGATGCGCAGTCCGTCGAGGTCTGCGATTTCAAAACGCCACTCCGGACTGGAACCTCTCGCCCACGGCCGGAAATCGGCGCAGGCGACGGACAAACCATAAGCGAGTAGCTGCGCTCGAGCCGTTCGGCAATGGTCAACTCCGCTGAAGACCCCTGCGCCAATTCCGACCAAGGTGATCCCGATCTGAACGGCGGAAAGAAAGCGTCCGGGCTTCGCGATCATTTCGAGTGGACCTTCAGGACGATACCCGAGGGGTCGGTACGAGCGAGCAAACTTCCGACCGGAAATCGTCTATTCTGAAATCTGGCGTTCATCGGGTTTTAATCGCCGTGAGTGAGACGTCAGGGGGCCTGACCTGGAAGGGCTCAGTTGCCCAATGGACGGCGTCGCTAGTATATTTAAGGACTCTTAGTTTAGAAGGAGACACTCAAATGAGATTCAAGCGGAGGTTGTGCGCTTTCTGTTTCCTGATCGTCACAGCTTCCTCTTCGGCGCAAAACACGACGATCGATTTTAACAGCGACAGGGCCGGCCAGCCGCCGAGCGGTTTCTCGACCGCTCTGACCGGAAGAGGCCAGCCCGGGAAATGGGTGGTCATGAAAGATGATGCTTCTCCCGATCGCGGGAACGTCCTTGCCCAGATTAATGCCGACCCTACGGACTACCGCTTTCCGGTCTGCGTCTACGATGGCCTAACCGCAAAGGACGCCGACATCAGCGTGATTTTCAAACCCGTCTCCGGGCGGGTCGACCAGGGAGCAGGAATTGTCTGGCGCTACATGGACAAGAACAACTATTACGTCGTCCGTGCCAATGCACTCGAAGGCAATGTTGTCCTCTATAAAGTCCAGAATGGAAAACGGTCGGATCTTCCATTGAAGGGAGCAGGCCGCACCTACGGAATGAAAGAGAAGGTCCCCTCGGGACAGTGGGGGATCCTGCGTGTCGTGGCGAAAGGAAGTCTCTTCGAAGTCTACCACGAGGGTAGGAAGCTCTACGAGGTGGAGGACGACACGTTCAGAACACCAGGGAAAGTTGGAGTGTGGACCAAGGCCGACTCGGTCATCTACTTTGACGACCTGCAGGTGAAGGTGCTCTGAACCGGGTTCGTTTCCACCTGAGTTCCCAGAAGAGACTACCGCCTCGACGCCGCTGGCCGGGATTGTACTTCTGAGCTGAGGGATGGGGATCACAAGGCCCGCAGGACCGTAATGACATAGCCGCCGGGGCCGGTATGACGGATGCCAGCCTGGTGGCCCACATCGTCGATGACGCCCGAGCGGAAGCGGGTGGAGGCGACTACCCGGAACCACTGCCTCGGTCGTCGGCCGCCGACGGCGCAGTCGAGTGAGCCTTCCTCCATGCCGATCCGCACCATTTCCGACTGCGGGAGATCATCCCGGCGCGCGGCCCCATACTCTATGCGCACGCAGTAACCGCCGCGCCTGAGCAGCGAGCGGAGGTTCAGCGCGATCAGGCGGTCGCGCAGCATGTCGGCGTATCCGGAATTGGCGGGATGGAGCCCGGCGAGGCGACGCAGGATGTGCCGCTCGGCGTCGGTGAGCCGGTGCGCTTCGGAGCGGAAGTCGTCGCCCGGGGTGCGGGGGACGATATTGGGAAACGCATAGACAATCAAGTCCGCCGCGTTTCTTGGCAGGGCGAAATTGGGCAAAGGGGAGCGGAGCAGCTGGATACGTCTCGTGTAGATGCGCCCAAGGTGCGCGATCCGCTGGCGCGCGAGGTCGAGCATAAAGGCTGACCCGTCCACTCCCATGAAGTGTGCCTCCGGATAGCGCCAGACCAGCTTCGACAGGAGTGTGCCGGTGCCGCAGCCATAGTCGATCACCAGCTCCAGGGGGCGCCGAAACGAATCGTGGAGGTACCTGGCGATGGTCCGGTAGGCGCGTCGGTGTGCCGCGTTTTGCGACTGGCACAACCACCACTGGCCGAGCACGTCGTCGTAGCTCTCCAGCCCGCGCTCGAGTTCCCCGTCAAAGTCGATGCCGCTCGTGACCATCTGCACATTATAAGGAACGATCCGGGTGGTCCGGACGCTGGTCTTTCGGCAGGCCAGGCGAAGGTGAGGAGGACAGCGGCGTCTGTCGGGGCTACGGCCTGCCGTCGCGGTGTTTTCGGCGATGGTATCCAGGTATGGGCGCCGACCCGTCACTGCCAGTACGTGCGGTCGAGGGTGCGGTACTGGATGGCTTCGGCGACGTGACCGGCGAGGATCTTCTCCTCGCCGGCAAGGTCTGCAATGGTGCGGGAGACGCGCAGGATCCGGTCATAGGCGCGCGCCGAAAGCCCCAGGCGCGTGATCGCATTTTCCATCTGTTTTTCGGATTCTGCATCGAGTTTACAGAAGCGGCGCAGGGTGCGCGGCGTCATCTGGGCGTTGCAGAACAGGCCGAAGGTTTCCAGCCGGCGAAACTGGACTTGCCGGGCGGCGACGATCCGCTCCCGGATCGCGGCCGACGCCTCGGCCATCTCGTCGTGCGCGAGCTCTTTGTATTTGACGGCCGGCACCCGGATGTGCAGGTCGATGCGATCCAGCAGCGGCCCGGAGATGCGGGCCAGGTAGCGCTGGATCAGCGGTACCGTGCAGGTGCATTCGTGTTTCGGGTCGCCGGACCAGCCGCACTGGCAGGGGTTCATCGCCGCCGCCAGCATGAAGCGCGCCGGGAAGGTCAACGACATCGACGCCCGGCTGATCGTGACGTCGCCGTCCTCGAGCGGCTGACGCAAGACGTCGAGCACGTGGCGCTGGAATTCCGGGAGTTCGTCCAGAAACAGGACCCCGTTGTGCGCCAGGCTGACTTCGCCGGGCCGCGGCGTGCTGCCGCCGCCGATCAGCCCGCCGTCGGAGATGGTGTGGTGCGGCGCGCGAAAGGGCCGTATCGCGACGAGCCCGTTTTTCTCCGACAGCAGGCCCGCGACCGAGTGGATCTTCGTCGTTTCGATCGCCTCCTCGAAGGTCATTGCGGGCAATATGGTCGGCAGGCGCCGCGCGAGCATCGTTTTGCCGGAGCCGGGCGGCCCGATGAGGATGATGTTGTGTCCCCCGGCCGTCGCGACCTCCAGCGCGCGCTTGGCCTGGTACTGCCCGTGGACATCCCTGAAGTCGACGTCGTAGACGCCGTTCTGCTCCAGCATGCTCCGCCGGTCCACGACCAGCGGAATCCAGGGCGCGTGCCCGTTCAACAGCTCGACCACCTGCGGCAGCGTTCGGACGGGAAAGGCGTGGATGCCGTCCACGACGGCCCCCTCCCCGGCGTTCGCTTCGGGCAGCGACGAGCCGACCAAGCCCCTTCTCCCGCGCCATCACGGCCATTGAGAGCGTCCCTTTCACAGGCCGGATCGAACCGTCGAGCGACAGTTCGCCCAGGAAGAGATAACCGGACAGGTTCTGCGTGCGGACGGAGCCCGCAGCCCCGAGGATGCCGATGGCCATCGGGAGATCGAAGGCCGAACCTTCCTTGCGCACGTCGGCAGGGGCCAGGTTGATCGTAATGCGCTGCGGCGGCAGCCGGTAGCCGCAGTTGCGCAGCGCGGCCCTGACCCGCTCGCTGCTCTCCCGCACCGCCGTGTCGGGCAGCCCTACGGTCATGAAGTTCAGCTTCTCCCCGGCGGCCAAGTCCACTTCGACCGCGACCAGGTAGGCTTTGATGCCGAAGACCGCAGCGGATTGAACCCGGAAAAGCATGGCGCGTTCGTGGCCCCCTGTCACCTGAACCAACCCCGCCCCCCGTTTTTGAGCGAAAAAATCTGTACGCCGGATGCCCTCGACGGCGCGCCAGCCGCCGCACTCAGAATATGGAGTGCGGTGCCTCGGCACCGCTGTCTGGGTTTGGCTGGACCGGCAGGGAGCTGCGCCAGGTCGGCGCCTAGGCGCCGACCCGCGCGAGCCGCGCACTCCAAAGTGTGGAGTGCGGTGCCTCGGCACCGCTGTCTGGGTTTGGCTGGACCGGCAGGCAGCTGCGCCAGGTCGGCGCCTAGGCGCCGACCCCAAAGCGGCGTCGAGCCGCCGCACTCCAAAATATGGAGTGCGGTGCCTGGGCACCGCTGTCTGGGTTCGGCTGGACCGGCAGTGAACTCCGCCAGGTCGGCGCCTAGGCGCCGACCGCAAAGCGGCGTCGAGCCGCCGCACTCCAAAATATGGAGTGCGGTGCCTCGGGCACCGCTGTCTGGGTTTGGCTGGACCGGCAGGGAGCTGCGCCAGGTCGGCGCCTAGGCGCCGACCCCAAAGCGGCGTCGAGCCGCCGCACTCCAAAATATGGAGTGCGGTGCCTGGGCACCGCTGTCTGGGTTTGGCTGGACCGGCAGGGAGCTGCGCCAGGTCGGCGCCTAGGCGCCGACCCCAAAGCGGCGTCGAGCCGCCGCACTCCAAAATATGGAGTGCGGTGCCTGGGCACCGCTGTCTGGGTTCGGCTGGACCGGCAGTGAACTCCGCCAGGTCGGCGCCTAGGCGCCGACCGCAAAGCGGCGTCGAGCCGCCGCACTCCAAAATATGGAGTGCGGTGCCTGGGCACCGCTGTCTGGGTTTGGCTGGACCGGCAGGGAGCTGCGCCAGGTCGGCGCCTAGGCGCCGACCCCAAAGCGGCGTCGAGCCGCCGCACTCCAGAGTATGGAGTGCGGTGCCTGGGCACCGCTGTCTGGGTTCGGCTGGACCGGCAGGGAGCTCCGCCAGGTCCGCGCCTAGGCGCCGACCCCAAAGCGGCGTCGAGCCGCCGCACTCCAAAATATGGACTTGCGGTGCCTCGGCACCGCTGTCGCGGTAGTTCTGTTAGACTGATCTTTTTGAGTGGTGGGCCGCATCTATTGATAAAGCCGGGGCAGGTCGACGTCGCTATGTTTCTTAAGATGATCAGAATGTGCGCAGGGGTTGCTCTCGCCGCACTGCTCTGCGCCGTGCCGCAGCAGACCCGGGCCCAGAAAAAGCCGGCCGACGACCAGGCGATCCGTGTGAACGTCGAGATGGTGTCGCTCCCGGTTGTCGCGACGACGCAGGCGGGAAAGCGGGTCCTGGACCTCAAGAAAGAAGACTTCCGGGTATACGAAGACGGGGTCGAACAGACCGTCGCCGGTTTCGCCGCCACGGACGAGCCGGTGTCGGTTGCCCTGGCGCTCGACACGAGCGGCAGCACGGAACTGCAGCTGGCCAATATCCAGAATGCGGCCATCGAGTTCGTCAACAAGCTCCACCCGGACGACGAAGTGGCAGTGCTGTCCTTTGCCGAGGATACGAAGCTGCAAGAAGACTTCACGATGAACCGGGACAAGAATGAGTACGGGATCAAAAAGACCCGCTCGGGGGGATGCACGGTCGAGTACGAAGCTGTCTGGCTGGCACTCGACGAAGTGCTCAAACCGGTCCAGCAGCGGAAGGCCCTGGTACTTTTTACCGACGGGGTCGACACGTGCAGCCGCAAGGCTTCGATGGGCGAAACGCTCGATCTTGCCAAGGAAACTTACGCGACCATCTATTGTGTCTACTACAACACGGAGTCGGACCAGTACCGCACCGGCGGCCTCGGTCCCACCGTCGGGGGGTATCCATACCCCGGCGGCGGCTTGCCCCCGCTCATAGGCTCGCGGCCGAGAATCGGCGGTTACCCGGGCGGCTATCCCGGAGGCAGCACCGGCGACTACATGGCCGGCCACAATTACCTGATAAAACTGGCGGAGTCCAGCGGCGGCCTGGTCTTTGACGGCAACCAGAACCTCGACTATGCTTTTGAGGAGGTCGCCAAGGAACTCGCCAGCCAATACAGCATCGGCTACTACTCGAACAACCCCAAGCACGATGGCAAGTTCCGCAAGATCGAAGTCAAGCTGAACAAGCCGGGTCTTGTCGCGCGCACCAAGAAGGGCTACACCGCCAAGAAAGACAAGAAATAGAGGAACTGCGATCGGGTAGGGCCCGGCCCCCGCGGACGCTGGTCAGCCCCGCTTACAATGCCGTGTGGATGCGTTGGGATGGTGGGCCGATGTGAATGTGGGCCCCGGTGGCGGATCCGGGGACGGCGGCGCGAAAGGCGATGAAGGGAGTCCCCGATTTCCGGAGGAACTCAAGCAGCGCTTGGCCTTCGGAGCTGTCCGGGTGTAGCGCGACATCGATGGCGGTGGCGTGCAGCAACCCGAACCTGTCGTGCAGAGGTGTCTGGCCGACGGCGCTGACCGGCAGGGCCTCGCCGAAGCGCCGGGTGTAGAAGCCCTGAATGTCCGAAAGCGCATCCGGGGACCAGTGCGCCGTGCCCGCGAAGCGGATCACTTCAGGCTCCTGGCCCTCGGCGGCCGGCGTTTCGAGCGCCAGCCGGGCTTCCGCTATAAGCTCCGCTGATTCAGTAATTTGTCGCCTCACGTCCCGCAGCCGGCCATCGGCCTCGTGGAGCCTGGTCTCGCTCTGCTCCAACTCCTGTCTCGAGATGAGGCCGCCGGCATAGAGTTCGCGGCGCTTGGGCAGACTCACCCCGATAACCTGCCGTGCAGACTCTTCGATGGACAGCAGCTTTCCCAGTTCTTCCTGGTAGGCTTCAGTCTTCTGGATCAGTTCTTCCCGCGCGCGCTTGAGTTCCTCGGCGCTGCCAGGGCTTCCGGCGAGAGGCAGGGCAGCGAGAATGAAAAGCGCGGTTGCAGCGACCAGTCGATACATAGTTCCCATCTGCACGTTGCAGGATATGAAGTAAACCAATACGATGACACTGCGTCGCGTGTTTCACAAGCTTGACCTTCGCCCGGGGGGCATATGACCCGCACTCCCTTGCATCACCTCACACCTTTGTGGGATTCGCGCCCTATGGGGGATGCGCTCGGGGCGCCCGTTTATCTGAAAATGGAGGCGCTTCAACCCGTCGGATCCTTCAAGCTCAGGGGCATGGGGGCTGCCTGTCAGGACGCCGTCGGCAGAGGCGCCAGGCGTCTCGTCTCCTCGTCGGGAGGAAACGCCGGCTATGCCGTAGCCTATGCCGGGTGCCGGCTGCGTATCCCGGTAACGATCGTCGTCCCGAGCCGGACCTCCGGCCGCTCGCGGGACCTTATCCTCGGGGAGAGCGCAGAGGTGATCGAGCATGGCGAGACGTGGGACGACTCCCACGCGTTCGCCACAGGGTTGGCTGGCCGACTCAACGCGGCGTATATCCACCCGTTCGACGACCCGAGCGCCTGGGCCGGACATGCCACCATGGTGCACGAGGCGGCCGGGAGCGGGATCAATCCGGGGGCCGTCGTTGTCTCAGTCGGCGGAGGCGGTCTGCTCTGCGGGGTAGCGCAGGGAATGGCCGATGTGGGGTGGGGCGAGGTTCCCATCCTGGCGGCTGAAACCCGCGGGGCCGACTCCTTTGCCGCGTCGCTTGCCGCAGGCCGACTCGTCACGCTCGAGGCAATCACCTCGCTGGCCACGACCCTGGGCGCGCGGACCGTCGCGCCCGCGGCGCTCGCCTGGGCCGGACGCCGGGAAATCATCCCTTGGGTGGTCAGCGACCGTTCAGCGGTCGAGTCCTGCCTCCGCTTTGCCGATGATCACCGGGTGCTGGTCGAGCCGGCGTGCGGCGCCTCGCTTTCCGCAGTCTACGAACAGGCCGGCCCGCTGCGCGGCCGCGGCCCGGTGCTGGTGATCGTCTGCGGCGGCGCCGGCGTAACCCGGGCACTCCTGGAAAAGTGGGCGACGAGCGCGGGTTAGGACTATTCAGGACCCGGGCGTCCCAATAAAACCGCACAAGCTCGCCCGGTCCGATCTCACCGCAGGCACTGCTTCTCGCACGGCCATTCAATCAGGACGCTCAGGCGCTCTCTCCAGCCTCTAGCGCCACAGGTGTGAGGAGCCCCTGATGCGTTCCCGCTCGATCGGCCACTCGTGGTAGGCGAACAGCAGAAACAGGAAGATATTGACCGGCGGGATGAACATCAGGATGCCCATGCCGGGGTTATAACCGGCCTTTCTGAATATCCTGACCCAGGGAGCGGTTATGCACAGCAGGATAAGGGTGACGGCGATCAGTTCCGGGACGCCCAGCCCGGCAGAAGAAAGAACGCTCTGACACTGCCTGACATACCTCTGCAAATCGACTTCAAACATTCCTGTATCCTATCCAAACTGGGATTGCCACCAACAAATATGATCGGTTGCGGACGGCTCAGATGCCCCAAATTCTCCTGAGGCGCCTGTTGCGGCGTTCAGCCTTGAAAACACCGGCATAAAAACCTGCGACAAACATCAGGATGGCGGAAACCAAGTGCGTAAGTATAGGGGAGGATAATAGTTCCATCTGAAGTCTCCAGGAAACCGGGAGGCCCAGACACTGTTGTCAGGTCAGGGGGGATAGGGTTACGGATGCCGGCCGACTGCGCTCCTCAAGATGTGGCGTTCACCTTTTCTTGATGCGGAGGGGAGTCGCACCAGCGAACGACGGTCCGCAAGTTAGTCCAAACAGCCAAGCGAAGTCCAGGGTTAAACACACACCGGCCGGAGTAAAGAACGCGGCCCGCGGCGGCTCGACGCGGCCCTGGGATTTTGCTCACCCGGGGACTACTCGATCACCCCGCGGCCGTCGCTCATGTGGCCTCATCGGGCCGATTGAGGCAACCACACCAGCCGGTGAGAACAACGCCGCGTGACCCGGGGGTCGCGGAGTGGTACTTTGAGCGCAAGGTTCGAACTTGAAGACCCGTTCGGGGTTTTTGCCGTGGGCCGATCGATCGCCGTTGTGGCAACCTGGAGGGCAACTAAGCAGGCAGGATAACAAAGTCAGACCGAAATGATGAGGAGGGCCTATGTCTCGTCGAGGGATTCTGGTTTTGGTTGTCGCGGCTTTGTGTGTGGTGTTCGTGCCGTCGCCCGACGGCTACGCCAAGAACTGGGGTTATACGAACGCCGATTTCTCTGGAAGCTATGCCTCACAGTGGACGGGAAGCGTCAATTTCGCCGGGGGGCCGCTTGCGGCAATGAATGGTCCTTATGGACTCGTAGGACGGGTGGTCGCGGACGGGAACGGGAACCTCACCGCCAGGTTCATCGAGTCCTACAACGGCGTGATCCGGCGCAACGCGGGGGTCGGGACGTACGAGGTCGCCAGCGACGGCACGTTGAAGATGGTCCTCACCTACCCTGCGCCGAACGGGCAGTTTACGTTTGAGGCGGACGGCGTATTGTTCGACGAGGGGAAGCAGGTGCGGCTGATTCCGACCGCGATCACCCAACCACCGCTTCCGCCAGGGTATGTCGGGATGGCGGCGACCGCTTCTCTCACCCGGCAGGCCAAGTCATGGGGCTGGTCCGAAGCGGATTTTTGCGGCAGCTATTCCGCGAGTTACTCAGGGACGATCGCGCTGCCTTCCGCCCATCCCTTGGCGACACTCAACGGGCCCTTTGCGATGGTCGGCCGCACGACGCCGGATTGCCAGGGGTCGGGGCACGCCACCGCGGTCGAGTCCTTCAACGGCTTCGTATTCCCGGCGGAAACCGTCACCACCTACACCGTCAGTGAAGATGGGTGGGTCAAGGTGATCCAGGTCGGAGAGGTCACGCTGGTTTTCGAAGGTGCGCTGTCGGAATCGGGCGGCCAGGTCTACCTCATGCTGACGGAGTTGCCCGGGGCAGGCCTGCCCGAGAACTACGTCGGCGCGACGATGACCGGCATCGAAGTGCGGCAATGATGCCGGAAGGAATCGGGGGTCGCGGCTCGCCGCGGCCCCGAGGATTCTGCCTGCCCGATGGAAATCCGGGGTGCTCCCGGTTGATTGGGGTGCGTCAATGCCCTGAGCCGGAGAGATCCTTGACGATGTCGCCGACGAATTTCTTGGCGTCGCCGAAGAGCATCAGGGTCTTGTCGAGATAGTAGAGCGGGTTGTCGATGCCCGCGAACCCGGGGCTCATGCTGCGCTTGATCACCATCACGGTGCGGGCCTTGTCGACGTCGATGATCGGCATGCCGAAGATCGGGCTCGACTGATCGGTGCGGGCCGCGGGGTTGGTGACGTCGTTGGCCCCGATGATCAGCGCCACGTCGGTCTGCGGCATATCCGGGTTGATCTCGTCCATGTCGAGCAGCCGGTCGTAGGGGATGTTCGGCTTCGGCGAGCAGCACGTTCATGTGCCCCGGCATGCGACCGGCGACCGGGTGGATGCCGAACTTCACGTCGACCCCGCGTTTGGTCAGGGCGTCGAACAGTTCGCGCACGTTGTGCTGGGCCTGCGCCACGGCCATGCCGTAGCCGGGAACGATCGCGACGGTGTTGGCGGAGGCCAGGATCGAGGCGGCTTCCTCGGCACTGGCGGTGTGAACCGTGCGTGCCTGTTCGGCTCCGGCGGCGGCCGGTCTGGATCTGGCCGAACGCGCCGAACAGCACGTTGGTGAACGAGCGGTTCATCGCCTTGGACATGATCACCGACAGGATGAACCCGGACGAGCCGTCGAGCGCCCCCGCGACGATCAGGAGCTTGCTGTCCAGCACGAAGCCCATGGCCGCCGCCGAGAGTCCCGCGTAGGAGTTCAGCAGGGACATGACCGTCGGCATGTCCGCTCCGCCGATCGGGACGATCATCATGACCCCGAAGAGCGAGCGGGATGACGATGATCAGCGGAAACAGGAACGTCTGCTCCGGATGGAGCACGAGGACGACGGCGACAATCAGCGAAATCCCCAGCAGCGAGAGGTTGACGACGTTCTGTCCCTTGTAGGTGATCGGGCGCTGCGGCAGCACCTCCTGGAGCTTGCCGGCCGCCATCAGGCTGCCGGTGAAGGTCAGGCTGCCGAGGATGACCTCCAGGGCGAGCACCGCCATCGTGAACGGCGGGCACTCGCCGGGGCGGAAACGTAGTACTCGGCGGTGCCGACCAGCGTGACGCACAGCGCGCCGAAGGCGTGGCTGAGCGCGGTCCGCTGCGGCACGGCGGTCATCTGGACCAGCCCGAGCGGGACCCCGATGATCGACCCGAGCACCAGCGCCGATGGCGATCCATCGGTAGTCGACGATGTTCGTGGTGCAGCAGGGTGGCCGACGATGGCGATGAGCATGCCGAGCTCGCCCGCGCGCACGCCGCGGCGGGCGGTGGACGGCGCGCTCATCCAGCGCAGCGACAGGATGAACAGCACCGTGGCGATCAGATAGGCGATCTGGATCACGTGTTCCGTCATCTGCGTCTGGCTCATGGCTTTTTCGTTCTGCTTGCCTTGAACATGCCCAGCATTCGATCCGTGATGAGGAACCCGCCGACCACGTTGCTGGTCGCCGCGACCACGGCCGACGGTTCCCAGGACCGTCGCCAGGGTTCCTCGCCCTTCGCCGGCCAGCACGATGGCGCCCACGACCGCGATGGCGTCCAGGGCGTTGGTCAGCGACATCAGCGGCGTGTGCAGCAGCGGGGAGACGCGGCGAATCACCTCGAAGCCGATGAAGCCCGGCCAGCACGAATACGTACAGGCTGGTGGTGAGATCCGATGTCACAGGGAATCCTCCTTATTGGCTTCCGCCCTGCGCGGGGGAGCGGCGGCAGGAGAAGAACTCTCGCACCCGCGGGTTGACGACTTCGCCGTCGTGCGTCAGCAGGGTTTCCCGGGTGATCTCGTCCTGCGTGTCCAGATTGAGCTTGCCGTCGCGGAACAGGTGCAGAAGGAACGCGGTGATGTTTCGGGCGTACATCTGGCTGGCGTGGTAGGGGACGGTGCTGGCCAGGTTGATGTAGCCGATGACCGTGACGCCGTGCTCGACGACGACCTGCGCCGGGTTGCGTCAGTTCGCAGTTGCCCCCGCGCTCCGCGGCCACGTCCACGATGACGGAGCCGGGCGCCATCTTTTGGACCATGTCGCGCGTGACCAGCACGGGCGACTTTCGGCCGGGCACGACCGCGGCGGTGATGACGACGTCGCTCTCGGCGACGACGCGGCCGAGCAGTTCGCGCTGGCGCTGGTAGAAGCTTTCGTCCTGGGCTTTTGCGTATCCGCGCTGGTCTTCGGCGTCCTGGGCCTCGATCGGCAGTTCGATGAAGCGGCCGCCCACGCTCTGCACCTGCTCCTTCGAGGCGGCGCGGACGTCGTAGGCCGACACGACCGCACCGAGGCGTCTGGCGGTGGCGATCGCCTGGAGCCCGACGACGCCGGCGCCGATGACGAAGACCCGCGCCGGGGTGATCGTGCCGGCGGCGGTCGTGAACATCGGGAAGACGCGGGGCAGCGTGTCGGCGGCGAGCAGCACCGCCTTGTAGCCGCAGATCGTGGCCATCGACGAGAGCGCGTCCATGCTCTGGGCGCGGGTGATGCGCGGCATCAGTTCGATGGAGAAGACCGTCGCGCCCGTCGCGGCCAGCTCCTGGACGGTCTCGACGGCTCCCAGGGGCCGCATGAACCCGATCAGCGCCTGACCGGGCCGGAGCAGGGCGAGATCGTCCGCGACCCGTCCTGTCGTTGGATCCGTATCCCAGGACCTGCAGCACAACGTCCGCCTGCCGGAACACGTCGGCGCGCTCCGGCAGCTATCCGGGCGCCCTTGTCCGCGTAGGCGGCGTCGGGATAGCCCGCCTCGGCGCCGGCACCCGACTGGACGGCGACCTCGACGCCGGCTTTCTTCAGGTTGGGGAGAACCGCGGGTACGAGTGCGACGCGCCGTTCACCGGGAAACGTCTCCTTGGGAACCCCGACCAGCATAGAGCCTCCGGCCCGCGGATGTTCGATCAGCAGCTTCTTGAACCCGAACTCATAGGGGCGCCCTGGAAGGCGGCCGCCCGCTTTGCATAATCCTATCCGATTTGGTAAGCAACTGCAAAAAGCTTGCCGCCCATGTGAAAGTGCGGCGGCTCAATCCAATAACGGGAGCCGCAGTGAAACAGCGCCATTTGGAGTGCGGCGGCTCGACGCGCTTTCCCGGGCTGCGCCTCGGCGCAGCCCTCGGCAGCTCGCCTGACACGGTCCGGGGGGGGCGGCGCCCAGGCGCCGCCACCAAAGCGGCGTCGAGCCGCCGCACTCCAAATGTGTCTTTCGTGACGAGAAACACGAAATTGGAACGAGGTGTCACAGAATCATTGATCAGCGTCCCCTGACAGGTTTGGCGCATCATCCTGCAGGGGCAGCACTAAAGCCGTATGCCGTATGAAGCGCCGTAGCAAATGGGTCGCTGCTTCGTATGTCATCTGGTAGGAGCTGCGCTTTCGTTCCGGAGGGAAGGAGCTTATGAAACCAGTGCCCTCGTATCGCTCATTTGCGCCCCGTGTCGTGATCTTTGCCCTGTGCATGTGCGGGTTTGCGGTGGCGGCTCAGACCACGCAGCCGGCGGGCGAGGAGCGGGCCCCCTCCAGGATGCTTGCCCGGATGGTGCTCCCCGGGACAAGCGATTTGCAGCTCATCATACGGCTGGAATCGCCGTCGGTCGTGGAATGGATGCAGGGCGGCGGCCAGGCCCGGCAAGCCCAGACCCTTGGGGCAGGGCGCCGGATGAACCTGCAAGCCGCGCAGGCGATTGCCCACCGGGCGAGGCTTGCCCGGGAAAGGGAATCGGTGATCCAGGCGCTGACGAACATCCCCGGGGTCGAGATCGAGGGTTCCACCGACACCGTGCATGAACTCGGTGATCGCGCGGGTGCCCGCGGAGAGATACCGCCAGGTGCGGAAACTGCCCGGCGTGCGGAGAGTCTATTTCTCCCGCCCGTACCGCAAGCTGCTGGATGCAGCGGCCGGGCTGGTGCACGCACAGGGACTGTGGACGGCCGCGGGCGGCCGGGCGAACGCCGGGAAGGGCATCAAGATCGGGATCGTCGATTCCGGGATCGACACCACCAACCCGATGTTCATCGACAACTCGCTCGCAGCTCCCCCGGGTTTTCCAAAAGGTGAGACCGCCTTCACGAACAGCAAGGTGATTGTCGCGCGCAGCTACGTCTATCTGCTTTCCAGGAGGCAATCGGTGCAGACGGCGATCGACGAGGGGGGCCATGGCTCCTTTGTCGCCGGCGTCGCGGCAGGTAAACAGGTAACGGCGCCGGAGGCCACCATCTCCGGCATGGCCCCCGGGGCCTTCCTCGGAAGCTACAAGATTTTCGGCACGCCGGGGATCAACGATTCCGCCACGACCGCCGCGATCCTGACCGCCATCGACGATGCCGTCGCAGACGGCATGGATGTCCTGAATCTCAGCTTCGGCTCCCTGGACTATCTCCCCCCCTCGGAGGATGCGGAATACGATACGATCAGGAACGCCGTCGCCGCGGGCGTGGTCGTGGTCGTCGCGGCCGGGAATGATGGTCCGGACACCCATACTGTCAGCAGCCCGGGGACTGTCCCGGAAGTGATCACCGTGGGATCGGTCAGTAGTGCCCGGAAGCTGGCTGCGCCCCTGCACGTCACCGCGCCGGCGCCGGTTCCCACCGGCCTGGCGAGCATGCCCTACACCTCGAGCGACGGGCCGCAAGTCACGACGGCCATACCGGCGACCCCGATCGTGGACGTTGCCGCCCTCGACGGAAATGGCTACGGGTGTTCCTCGTTCTCCAGTCGCAGCCTTGCTTCCAGCCTGGCCCTCATTCAGCGCGGCGGGGCGGAATCGCCCTGCACTTTCGTGACGAAAGTGACCAACGCGTTCGACGCCGGTGCAGTCGGCGTAGTCGTCTACAACAACGTAGCCTCCGGCGACACGGTCATCATGTCGGGGCTCACCTCGACCACGATTCCCGCCGTCATGATCACCCATGCCAACGGGCTGGAGCTGAAGGATTTCATTGCGGCGCATCCGGGTGCGGTCATGGTCGGGATCGAGAGCGTCTCCTCCGTGTCCGCGGTGCCGACCCAGGCCCGGATCGTTTCGGACTTCAGCGCCGTGGGTCCCGGAACGGATTTCAGCCTCAAGCCCGACATGGTTGCCGTCGGCGAGAACATCTATTCCGCCGCCCAGGCGAATAACCCGAGCGGCGAGCTCTACAGCACGCAACAGTTCACCAGTGCGCAAGGGACCAGCTTCTCCGCCCCGATGGTCGCGGGTGCGGCGGCGGCGCTGAAGAAGCTGTTTCCCACCCTCGGCCCGCAGGCGATCAAGTCGATCCTCACCAGCTCCGCAAGTCAAAACCTCACGGTCGACGGGTCCAATGCCGCGGATATCCTCCAGACCGGGAGCGGGTTGCTCGACATGGGCGCCGCCGCGTCCGCGAGGGCTTGGTTCTCGGCCTCGGCGCTGAATTTCGGTGTGCAGCCGTACGCGGGCACGCTGAGACTGACCCGCACGTTCACGATAACCAATATCTCCTCGCAGACGGACCAGTTCGCGATCGCGGTCGCCCCCGCCATCGGGGGGGCCGCCGTGACCCTCAGTCGCACCGACACGGGGCCTGTTGCTGCCGGCAGTTCGGCCGCCGTCGATCTCACGCTGCAGGTCGCGGCACCGGCCTCGCGCGGATTCCAGGGCTTTGTGCTGGTGCGGAGCCTGGCGACATCCGCCGTCTACAGGATCCCGTACTGGGCTGGCCTGTACGCGCATGACCCGTCGCGCATTCTGACAATGAAGCAAGGTGCGTCGGGAGCGGATGCCTTCCCCACGCTGGCAGCCGCAGTCCGTGCGGCGCGCCCCGGCAATATCGTCGAGATTGCCGACAGCGGGACGTATCCTACGTGGGTGACTATCAACACAAACGACGAGGGTCTGCCGCTGGACGGGATCACGATACGCGCCGCGCAAGGGCAGGCGCCCGTTCTCCAGGGGAGTTCGTCCCAGGACGCGGTCGTCCGGATACTGGGTTCGAGGAACGTGCTGTTGCAGGGTTTAATCATCAAAGGCGCCCCGACCGGGGTCCTGATCACCCAGCCCTCTACGAGCATTCCGGCTTCCGCAAACATTGACCGGTGCACGGTCTCGGACAGCACGGATTCGTCTTCGGGCGGAATCGACGCCGAGTCCGGGGGAGTCGTCTATGTGACCAAGTCGACGGTGCAGAACTCGGCCGGAGCCGGGATCATGGTTGACGGAGCGTATCTGACGGTGCTCGGCACGACCGTGCAGGGCAATGCCGGCGACGGGGTCGACGCCACCTACTCGAACGTGCAGGTCCTCAACTCCACGCTGGCGGACAACATCGGGCCGGGGCTCTTCCTCGACACCTGCTCCGGAACGATCGACGGGAACACATTCGCGCGCAACCGCGGGAGCTTCGGGGACGGGTTCGAGATTTCGGACGGCACGTTCAAGATCAGCAACAACGTGTTCGACGGGAACGAGCGCGCCGGAATGGGATTTTTCGACAGCGGTTTCAGCGATCCGGCCATCGAGACCCGCGTCACCGGCAATACCGTGCGCGGAAATTCCTATGGGGTCCTGGCCAACCCCGGACGCGGCACAGTCTTCGACAGGAACCTCGTCGAAGACAACGGTCGAGGTTTCAGATTCACCGGGTCGTCCTCCGCCCTGCTCGCCAACAACATCGTCGTGCGATCGACGGACGCGAGCCTCGGCGACGGCATTCAATCCGCCGGCAGCAGCACGGTCAGAGTGGTAAACAACACCGTCTACCAGAACAAGCTGCGCGGGATCAACGTGAGTGTCGGGGCTGACGCCATCGTACAGAATTCGATCGTGGCGGCGAACGGCAGCGGCGATCTGCAGGGCTTGCCCCAGGCGAACGTGCAGTACTCGCTGGTCGGGGACGGAACCTTCGCGGGGAGCAACAACAACTCGACCGGCGACCCGAAGTTTGTCGATCCCAATGCCGGGGATTTCACGCCCGGTTCGGGCTCGCCGGCGCTGGATGCGGGCAGCAACACCGTCGCCGATCTTCCGTTTCTCGACTTCAACCGGCACCTGCGCGTCGCCTCGGTCGCCGCACTGCCCGGCGAAGGCCAGGTGGACATGGGGGCCACGGAGGCCAACTCGCTCTTCCCTCTGATCTTCCCGGTCGTGGCGAACGGCACGCAGGCCGCATTCGGCGACTCAGTGACGACCGGGTACGCCGCGATCAACGGCGGGCGTGCGACGGCGACGGCCCGTTTTGTCGCTTATGACGCCACCGGCGCGCTACTCGCCGGCCGCTCGAACCCGGTTTCCCGGTCCCTTGATGCCGGTGCGCAGGTGCCGATTCTCGGATTCCAGCTCTTCGGGTTCGACCCTTCGGCGACGTTATTCGGCGGGGCGCTGGCCGCCGCCCCGCAGCCCTTGTCCGGATTCTTCCTTTTGTTCGACGCAGACTTCAGCCGGTTCGCGGACGGCGCGAACGCCACAGCCCAGACGAGCGACGACCTGTATTTCGCGCGACACCTCTTCGACGCGACCGGGAAGGCAACCTATGCGGTGTTCAACCCCGGTGTCAATACGGCCAACATGGCGGCGAGCCTCGTGTCCGCGCAAGGCTCGGTTCTCGACGTGCCCGCGACCGCCGCGGTGCCTCCGAAAGGACAGTTTGTTTTCAGTTTCGAGAACCTGACCACCTCGTCGGGTTACATCCATGTCGAATCCGACCGCCCGGTGTCGGGCATCGAGATGTTCGGGAGGTCGCCCGTGATCGCGGCCCTGAACGCCGTCTCCCCGGGAACCGAGGCGCGCCTCTTCTTTCCGCACCTCGCCGTCAATCAGGGCTTCACGAGCCTGATCGGGCTCGTGAATGCGAGCGGGTCGGGAGCGAACGTCACACTCACGGCCTACGACAGCGCGGGCCTGATCCTCGGCACCCCCGCGCAGGCGGCACTCGCGGCCGGCGCGCAGCTGCTGGAATCGGTGAGCTCGCTGTTCGGGATCGCCCCGGGGCCGCTGGCCACGGCCTACGTCGTCGCCGAGGTCGACGTGCCGGGCGTGCAGGGTTTCACGGAATTCGTCTATGACGACGGCGTGAACCGATCGGCAGCCGCCGTCCCGTCGGATTCGGTGCCGCGACAGCACCTGGTGTTCTCCCACATCGCCCACCAGGTGCCCGCGGGTTCGGGCGAAAGCTATTTGACCGGGATCGGCCTTTTGAATCCCTTCCGGGTCCCCGTGGCGTACACGTTGAGCGTGTATGATGGCGGCGGAGTCAAGGTTGCCGAGACGCAGCAGACGCTCGGGCCGGGTGAGAAGGTCGCCAGGATGCTGAGTCACCCGGTCGAAGGAGCCGGGTTTTTCACCCGGGCGCTGCCGCTGGCCAGCGGTCACATCGAGGTCGACACGGAATACGGCTTGCTCGGGTTCGAGCTTTTCTTTACCGAATCCTTCTCCCAGCTGGCCAGCGTCCCCCCACAGAACTGAGTCGAAATACGGTGCTGGTCACCGCATTTCCGCATTTCGTTCCCGAGGAGAACATCAATGAGGAAATCGACCCATCTGTTCGTTCTCACTGCCCTGGCCTGTGCATTACCCCCGCTGGTTTTTTGCCAGTCCGGCGCGAACAAAGCCCCGGTGGTTGGCTCGATACAGGATGCCGAACTGGACAGGGTGGGCAACAAGCTGCTGCTCCCCAGGACAAAGACCGAGAAAATCGAAATGGGGCTCGTCACGCTGAGAAAGGGGGAGAAGAGCCGCCTGCAGACGCATCCGGACGAGGAGGAAGGCTACCTCGTGCTGGAGGGTGGCGGGGTGCTCCGGCTTGGGGACCAAAACCACGCGGTTTCGGCCGGAACCGTGGTCTACGTTCCGAGGAACACAGCGCACCAGATGGAGTGCACGTCCGACGGCGCGCTGAAATACGTCTATTTCGCCTGCTGGCCGTGAGAGTCGCCGGGGCTCCGATGTGGTGCTTCTCTCCCGACTCCCCCGTCGGGTTGAACGGACCGGTGCTCGTCACGGCTAGGGCGTATCGGACCTTGCGAGATTGACCGGACCAGGGAAGACCTGCGGGAGGACCACTGCCCTTATGCCGCCTTCGGCCGCGCGGCCCACCCTACATGCGGCCCCTGCGGAGTTCCCGTTCCTTGCGCTCGAAGGGTGTTTCGTGCCTGTTCATGCGCTTGTACGCAAGGTATGCCGCCGCCAGTGCCAACGCCAGGTAGACGAGCACGCGCCGCACGTCGAAGAAAACATACAGTGCCAGCCCCAGGCCTACCGCTGCCGCCAGGATGCCGACGGCCCTGTCCCAGTTCGGATTCAACTTCATATCCTCTTGCCTTTCCCGCCGGCGCCATCATCCGGCCGATCCGGCCGGACGGTCACCGTTCTACGCCGGAGTCCTCCGGGGCAACCACGACGATGCCACCGTCGCTGATGTGATACCTGGCCATATCCTGATCGGTGTCGTACCCGATGCTGGTGTTTTCGGGAATGACGACGCCGCGATCGATGATGGCGTTGCGGATGCGGCAGTAGCGCGCTATGTCGACGTGGGCGAAAAGGATGCTCTGGTCCACCTCGCAATAGCTGTGGATGTGCACGTCCGGGCCCAGCACGGAGTTGATCACCTTGCCGCCGCTGATGATCGACCCCGCCGAGACGATCGAATCGATGGCCACGCCCATGCGCGAGCCCTGCCGGCCGAAGACGAACTTGGCCGGCGGGTACTGCCGCTGGTACGTCCGAATAGGCCACTCCTTGTCGTAGAGGTTGAACTGGGGGGAGACTGCGACCAGGTCCATATTGGCCTCGTAATAGGCCTTGATCGTCCCGACGTCCAGCCAGTACTGCGACTCCTTCTTGTTCTCGTCGACAAAACGGTGGGCATAGACTCCGTAGCGGTCGATCAGGGAGGGAAGGATGTCGGCCCCGAAATCGTGCGAGGAGCCCGGGTTTTGCGCATCCCGCTCAACCGTCTCTGCCAGCAGCTTGCGGTCGAGGATATAAATCCCCATGGAAACAAAGGCGTTAGCCGGGTTCCAGGGCGAGGGCTCGGGATCTTGCGGTTTTTCCGCGAACGCTCGGATGCGTCCCGAGTCGTCGACCCGGAGCACGCCGAAGCGATGCCCCTCGTGTATGGGAACTTCGATCGCGCCGATCGTCACGTCGGCCTGCGTTTCCACGTGTTCGAGGACCATCCGGGAGTAGTTCATTTTGTAGATATGGTCGCCGTACAGGATTATGACGAAATTGATCTGGTCCACCGCATTGATCGAGTACAAGTTCTGCCAGACGGCGTCGGCGGTCCCGAGATACCAGTTTTCACCGACCCGCTTCTGGGGCGGGATGACCTCGATGAATTCGTCCAGTTCTCGGGCGACCAGGTTATACCAGCCGTTGCGGATGTGGCGGTTCAGCGACAGGGATTTGTATTGGGTCAGGATGTAGACCCGGCGGAGCCCCGAGTTGATGCAGTTGCTGAGCGTGACATCGACGATCCGGTAGTTGCCGCCGAACGGGACGGCGGGTTTGGCCCGGTGCCGGGTGAGCGGGTACAGCCGCTCGCCGACGCCACCGGCAAGCAGGATGCCGAGGGTGCGCTGCATCAGGAGACTCATGACTTGTTCTCCCCAAGATTTCCCGCCTGCCGGGGGGCGGGGCGCCGCGCTGATTCCGTAGCAGGTAGGGCTATTGTAGGCTTTTGCCAGGGATCCGCAAAGGGGATTTGGGGGAACCCGACATCCGCGGCAAGGGATGCGCTCAGGCAGGGAAGCGACTGAAAGGATATGAGATATTGCTGACGGAACCTGGGGCGGTATGTGGTTGTAAAGGCGAAGCGCTGCAGAACCGGCGCGGGATATGGTAGTCTAGATGTGGTAATCTAATAGATAGGAAATGCATTGAAGTTTGCATTATAAATTGGTTCGTGGGGGGTTCGAGCTTGCATAGGGTTGTCGGGAATGGCGAAGCATGGTAGTGTTTTAAGGTACTTAGGCTCTTTCAAACCGCCCCCCCCGCCCATGTGCCGCATCGGTCACCAGCCAATAGTTGGAAGCATCTCATTGGTGGTTTGAGACCGGGGGTGCAGACGCGATGCCTCGAAGCCAGCGTTTCGCCATTCAGATCAACCGTTCCGAAGGATCAAGGATTACTGAGAAACTCCCAGGAATCTGACGGGGTGAATTTTATGAAAAGCTCTCGGGCTGTACGTAAGAGTTTGCGGCGGAAGATTGCCATGGTGAGTATTGCCGTTGTCCTCACATCCGTGTGGCTCTACTCATCGGGAGACGTCTACTACCTGGATGCGACACCGTTGGCCGTGAGCGCGCTTCCCGGCCATGAAGTCATGGTGCAGCTCTCGCGTCCGGATGCGACTGTAGGCTCCGATGTCGCGGTGACACTGGCGAGTCTCAGCCCCGATGTTGCGGAGGTGCCGGGGAGCATCCTCATTCCCGCGGGTTCCACGGGCGTGTCGGTGCCAATCGTGGCCCTGCAGGCGGGTTCGGCCAACATCCGGGCCAGTGCGGACGCGTATGGCGAGGTGACCTTCAGCGTCAATGTCCTCGGGGCGGGCGACCGCAACGAGGCTGTGACGCCTGCCGAAATAGCGCTGCAGCTGGGAGCGGGTGAATCGGCCACCGTGCGGGTGGCGATTGATCTCCCGTCCGACGCGGTCCCCGACGCGGTGGACGTCGCGCTGGCCATCGACGCGCGGCCCAGCTTTGCCAGCGCCAACGCGCGCCTGGCACAGGCCTTCCCGGAAATAGTGACGCGGTTGAAAGCGGCCTTTCCGAGCGTCAGTTTCGCGTTTTCGGTGACCAAGTTCCAGGACTTCGGCGGCCCGGGACAGATTTTCCGCAGGATTTCGCCTTCGAGCACCGAAGCCGAACTGGCGCGCCCGTTCGTCCTGCTGTTGCCGATGACTTCGGTCGATTCGGCTGAGAGCGTGCAGGCCGTGGTGAATGCGCTCGAGACGACCCTCCCGGGTGGCGACGAGCGGAGCGTTTTCGGCACCTACCTCGAGGCGCTCGGCCAGATTGCCCAGGGTGCAGGGTTTGACGCCAACGCCAGCGGGACGGCGACCGAAAGCGGACTGGCCGGTGTCCCGGGGAGCGATACCGCGGCCGGTTACATGAATCCCGGCACAAGCGGCGACGTGCCGCCGTTCTCGACCAGGCCCGAATCCGTGCCCAGCGCCGGCACGATCGGAGGGGTGGGATTCCGCTCCGGTGCCCAAAAAATAGTGCTGTTGGCGACCAACACGGTGTCGGTCGCCCCAGTGGACCTCGCGCGTGACTTCCCTGAATTCATTACCGGCGCGAACGCGCAAGTCTCGACGAACGTTTTCCAGGAAGTTCCCTCGGCCTTCCCCTTCACGGGAACGTTCCCGAATTCGAGATTTGGCCCGGTGAGTGCTTCGCCCACCGAGGCCGAACCCGTGAACGCGGTGGCTCCGGCCGGAGCGGCAACGGTTCAGGAGGTGTTCCAGGCCCTTACGGATCAGGATATCCAGGTGGTCTCCTTTTTCCAGGTCAGCCAGCCGGGGCCGGTGTCCAGCTTCATCGACCCGAAGCCGCTGTTGCAGGCCATCGCCCGGCTGACGGGCGCGCTGGACGAAAACCGCAGCCCGCTCACGTTCGAGCTGATCGGCGCCAATGCCCCGGAGGTTGCGGACCAGATCGTCGAGGCGATCCGCCCCGTGGTGACGCAGCCCCGGGCGGTTACCCTGAGGACGGTCGGGAACGACGCGGGGTTTGGGTTCTCGTTCGAACCGGCCCAGCAGGTGGTCGGCCCGGGCGAAACGGCAGAATTTCAGGTTACGATCACCGGCAACGGCCAAGCCGGTTCCTTTGAGATCCAGTTCGTTTCCGGGCAGACCATCCTGGGGCGCATTCCGGTGACGATCAACGGTGCAGCGCCGACGGTTCCGACGATCACCGGGCTGACCCCGTCTTCCGGGCCGATCGGGACCCAGGTCACCATTACGGGAACCAACTTCCCGTCGAGCGCCGAGCAGGCCCAGGTGCGGTTCGGGAGCCTGCTGGCGCAGGTTCTCAGCATATCGCCCACCTCGATCGTCACCGTGGTTCCGGCGGGTGCGGTTGCCGGGCGGGTCGACGTCACCGTGACCGTGGCGGGCCAGGCCAGCAATACGTTCCCATTCACGATTCTGCACACGATCACCTCCTTCACCCCGCGCTCGGGCACGGGCGGGACCGAGTTCACCATCGTGGGCAGCGGGTTCGCGCCCGGCGTGGCCGGCAACACGGTGCGGTTCGGCGACGTCGCCGCGACGATTACGGAAGCGACCAATACCCTGATCCGGGGGACGGTGCCGACCGACCTTGTGGCCAATGCCTACAACGTTCAGGTCACCACAAACGGTGTCACCACCCCAGTGGGGACGTTCGACCTGTTGCCCTCGATTACCGGGATTGACCCGGCGAGCGCCCCAGGCGACGCGACCGTCACGGTTTCGGGCAGCGGGTTCTCACCGACGCCCGGCGACAACGCGGTGACGTTCACCGACACGGCGACCGGCGCCACGACCACCGCGGCCGTGACGTCGTCGACCTTCACGTCGATGCAGAGCGTCGTCCCGGCCGGGCTCGTCGGGGGACCCTACACCGTGCGCGTGACGGTCAACGGCCGGACGAGCAGCGCGGTCAATTTCACGGTACTGCCGGCAATCACGTCGGCAACCCCGGCCAGTGTGAGGATCGGCGAGCAGATAACCATCACCGGAACCGGCTTCTCCACGAACATGTCGGACAACTCCGTCACGCTTAACGGCAGGAGTGTCGCGGTCCAGCCCGGGTCGACCCCGGGCACGCTTTTGGTCACCGCATTTCCGGGCTTGACCGGAACGACGCTCGACATCGTGGTGACCACGCGCGGCGCGGCATCCGCTCCTTTCCAGATCGCCATTAACCCGTCGCCGGTGATCATCGACCAGACCATTGGGTCGACCTTCTACCCGGCGGTCAGCGCGATCTTCGAAACACGGACCCGCATCGTGGTAACGATATCCGGCGCGGATCCCAACGGGGACGTTTCGGCCGCGTCGTTTGTCATCCGCGACGGTGCGGGGCAGCTGCTGGGGACCTTCACGGACATCACCCTGGGCGGCATCCTGAACAACCAGCCGCAATTCGTGTTCCGAGTTCCTTTTGAGAACGCCAATCACTTCACCGCAGCGTCGTTTGTGACCGTGCAGCTGAAGGATGCTGCCGGGAACACGAGCAACAGCGTGATCGCTCCGATAGTCATGCCGGACGTCCGTCAGCCGGTGGTGTTGCGATGAACGGTGGGTTGCGCTCGAGAAACGACGAGCAGGGAGACCATGGTATGAAAGACGTGCAGATGACGCGGAAGGCTGTGGCAATTATCCTGTGTGTCACCGTGTGGAACCTGTGCGCGGTGGCCGGTTTTGCGCGGGAGATCGGAACGGCTCCGGGCGACCCGCAGGTCTATTCCTCGCCGATTGCGGGGTTGCTGGCCGCGGCACAGCCGCGCCCGGGCGCGGTGGCGAGTCTCTCGCCGGCGCCGGCGGCGGTGTCCGGCAGCGTGGGAGCGGTGGCTTGGAAGAGCCTGCCGGGCGCGCCGGGGGCCTGGGCCTGCCGGACCGGTTCCGGTTCGGTCCTCCTTGACCTGAAACAGGCCGGCAGGATCTCCGTCCTGGAAAACAGCAACGTGGATGTCCGGGCTGCGGGCGACGAAACGGTCGTCAGCCTGCTGCGGGGCTCCGTGCGTGTCGAGGGCCCGGCCGGCGCCGTCGTGAGGGTTGAGACCTTCGACGGCAGCTATGTGCTGGGCGGCTCCGCGTACCAGGCTCGCTTTTCGTGGCGCGCCGGGACGCTCGCGGTCTCGGGCGATCCGGGCAGGCGCCAGGATGCGGCCATGACGGGCGCGGCACTGGAGATCTCCACGACGCCGGAACGGCTTAGCCTGCTCAACGGCCGCCCGACCGCGGTTGCGGCGCGCGTCACGGACGCGCTGGGCGAACCGCTGGCCGGGGTTCCCGTGATGTTTACGGCCAAGGCCTCCGGCGGCAGAGTCAGTTTCGGCGGTTCCCCGAACGCCCCGGTGTTCACCGATGAGCGCGGTGTGGCCGAGACCACGGCGACCGCGCTGGGCGCTTCGAGTGTCGAGATCGGTGCAGCCGTCGCCGGCACCGAGGCGGCCGCTGCGGCGCAGGCCGGTGTCGACCGGACCACGGGCGGACAAAAATGGATGGCGGTCGTTGTGCTCGGAGCGCTTGCCGCCCTGACCGTGGCGCTCGTGCTCGTGGTGCGCGACCGCGACGATCCCAAACTCGAAAGCGGCACCCCGACCCGCGTAACACCGTAACCGGGTCCGCGTGCGGCCGGGCCGCGCGGGAGGTGTTTCGTCGGCGGCGCCTTGCGCCGCCCCTGAGATTCGCATGCAGGGGATGAGCCGCTGCCCATCCCCTGGCTTGGGTTTGATCTTGAGCACTTGAGGAGGTGCCGAGTCATGGTGACTAAACTGGGCCGGTGTTCAGCGGCAATTGTGATTATCCTACTTCTGGCAGGTTCGGCAGTTGCTCAGCAGGACGAGAAGAAGCCGCCCAAAGCGGCCAGCCTCGACGGCACAACGGGGCTGTTCCGTGCCTGGGACGCGGAAGCGCTGCGGAAACACGAGGCGAACCTCAGCCTCGGGTACACCCTGTTCTTCAGGGACCCGGGTGACCTGCGCTTCAGCATAATCCCTGTCGGGGCCGCATTCGGTATCACCGACCGCCTCGAGGTGTTCGGCTCGATCGAGCCGATGAAGCGGGTCTCCGCGCACAACATGATGTTCTACCGGGTGCTGCCGGAGCGCTTGCCGGTTCCGTCTTGGGCACCCGCGCGCGCGGCCTTCTTCACCAACGACGCGCCCTTTATGGATGTCGAAAGGGCAACCGGGTTGGGTGATGTCCGGCTCGGCGGCAAGTTCAACCTCTTTTCTGAATGGCGCCACGACCCGCTCAGCGTTGCCGTCGTCGGCTTCGTGAAGCTCCCGACCGCAAATTCCAAGACCAAGCTGAACCGCGGGCTGGGGACCGGGGAGATTGACGGCGGCTGGGGCGCCCTCTTCTCGAAATCCGCCGGACGGATCGCGCGCCTGCACCTGAATACGATGGTCAACTGGGTGGGCAACCCGGAGATGGATGGGGTCGTGCTGGCCGACCTCCAGCACGAATTCTGGTATCGCGGCGGTGCCGCCTTCCCCAACAGGGGCAAGTTCCAGTTGATCGCCGAGGTGGACGGCAAGACCTATTTCGGGTCACGCACCTTCGGTCTGAACCCGAGCAGCCCGCTGGACCTGATCATCGGGCTGCGCGCTTACCCGAGGGAATGGATCTCGCTGGGCGCCGGTTATCGGGGCAGCCTGCGCCATATCCCGGACGACACGACCCTGGGTGTCCACGGGGCGGAGACCAATGGCCTTGTGGCCCAGCTGGCGTTCGGGAAGCGTCGGAACGAGCCTCCTACCCTGACCTGCGCCGTCGCCAATGCGACGATCAAACAGGATGAGACCACCGCGGTGCGCGCCAATGCGGTTGATCCGGACGGGGACACGCTCACGTACTCCTGGTCGACCTCCGGGGGAAAGATCAGCGGGACCGACTCGACGGCCACGTTCGACGCCACCGGCGTAGCTCCCGGGAAGTACACCGTGACCGTTACGGTTTCCGATGGTAAACACCCGGTGAGCTGTAATGCCGACATTACCGTGATCAAGAAGAATCTGGCGCCCAGCGTCACCTGCGCGCCCGAGTCGAGTACGGTCGTTATCGGCGAATCGGCGACGGTTCGGGCGACTGCCTCCGATCCGAACAATGATCCGCTGACCTACGCCTGGACGATCAATGGCCAGCGCGTCGCCTCGTCCGGCCCCGAACTCGTGTTCGGTTCCGAAGGACGCGAACCGGGGAACTACACGGTCACAGTCACGGTTTCCGACGGCGAGTTGACCGCCACCTGCTCGAGCACCGTAACGGTTCAGCCGAAGCCGAACCGGCCGCCGACGATCGAGTGCCTGACCACGAGCATGGACGTTCGCTCCAACGGGACGGTCCAGCTGCAGGTGCGCACTTCCGATCCGGATAGTGACAAGACTACCGTCACCTGGTCCGCCACCGGTGGTACCGTGACCGGCTCGGGCGAATCAGCCACCTTCGATGCGACTGGCCTCCGCGCAGGCACATTCACGGTGACTGCGACCGTCGAGGACGGCCGCGGCGGCCGTGCCTCGTGCAGCATGACTGTGAATGTCTCGGAACGAGTCGGCTTGACCAGCGAAGGGAAGCGCGGCACGGCCGGCGGCTTTGCCCCGGGCAGCGCGCGCGTCGACAACGTGGCCAAGGCCGCCCTCGACGACATCGCCGTCCGGATGCAGAGTGACCCGCGCCTCCGCGCCAACATCATCGGGTACACCGACTCCACCCGCAGGGATCGCGGACTGGGCATCAAGCGGGCCCAGAACGTGGCGAATTACCTGAAGGGCAAAGGCATCGAGGAGTCCAGGCTCACCGTCACGGATGGCGGGACCAACAATCCCATCGGCGACAACAAGACGCTGGCCGGGCGCAAACAAAACCGGCGCGTCGAAATCGAGCTCTCACCGCGGTAACGACTGCCGCTTATCCATCCAAGGGGGTGCCCTTGCGGGGGCACCCCCTTTTTTATGGGGTGTTGATATACTGCGCCTGCCCCGGCCCAAGTGGGCGGGGTCGGCTCGCCCCCGCCCATGCGCTGCAAACCGCGGTTCACCGGGCAGGAGATCCCGGGCCGCGGCGGGCCGACGCGGCCCACTTGCGGCGGCACTCCAAGTGGAATATACGGATTGAGCACGAATCGGACGAGCAAAGGCGGCTGGGTGCGCAGGACCGGGCGGCGCGGGCCTAACGGCCGCGGTATTTGCCGGCGCTGCGGCAGCGAGGTTCCGTCGGGCCGCCGCACCTTCTGCAGCGACGACTGCGTGCACGAGTGGCGACTGCGCACCGACCCGGGCTATCTGCGTGAGCAGGTCTTCGACCGCGACCGCGGCATCTGCGGCATCTGCCGGCTCGACACGGTCGAGTTCTATCAACGCTTCCGCCTGCTCCCCGCCCCAAAACGATCCGAACTGCGGCGTCGTCTGGATATGCCGGCAGGGCGCGGCAGCTTCTGGGATGCCGACCACATTGTGCCGGTGGCCGAGGGCGGAGGAGAGTGCGATCTGGACAATTTGCGCACACTGTGCCTGTGGTGTCATCAGGCGGAGACCGCGCAGCTCAGGAGACGACTGCGGCAGCTGGGCGGCCGGACCTGACAGGGTCAGCGCACCTCGATTGCGGAGGTTTTTGTCGTCCCGTGCAGGACGAGACTGTGGAGCTTGAGCTCTGATCCGGCGGGCGACATGTACATGTTCCCGTCGATCGTGCTCTGCACGTCCCCGGAGCGGATCACCCCTTTGTCGAGGTTCAGCTGCAGCCCGCCCCCGCCTGCCAGCTTGAATGAGATGTACACTTTCCCGGGACCGCTCGGGAGCGCCAGTTCGGTGGTGGTGGAGAGTTTCGCGTCGACTGTCTGGTCGTAGCGTGCGATGCGGTCACCCCCTTCCGGGGTCACCGACAACAGCGTGTAGCGCATCTCGCCTGCCATTTTCAGGTCATCGCCGGCCGGCGTGGGCACGGGCAGGGGCGCGGAAAATGGCACTCTGGCCGTCTCCCCGACGGCGAGCGGCGTCTGGGGCAGGTTGACGAGTAGCGACCCCATCGTCTCCTTGAGCGTGTCGGCGCTCAGGGCCAGCCCGGCCGGCACGTTCACATCGACGATTTTGCCATTCCGGTCGTAGGTCATGAGAACCGTGCGGCCGACGAGGTCGCGGCCGAGACCTTCACCAGGGGAGGTCACGCCGTTTACCGTCCGCTCGATGGTGATCTGGTCGTAGGTGACCTCGACCGGCAACCGCCCGTCCTTGTCCGGGGTCCCGGTCTTTTCTGTGAACGCGAAAACGGTCTTGCCGAGCACTTTTGTGGTGGTGGGGGGAACCGGAGACTCGGCGGGGTCGGCATCCTGCGCGGTAATAACGAAATCCATCTCCTGCGTCATGCGGAACCGGATGGTTTCGTTGGCCCGCGGCAGCAAGCCGGACGGAGACCCTTTGTTCCTGAGGCATCACAGCCGGAACGGCGCAGAGTGCAAAGGTCAAGACCACTCGGGGGGCCGCACACGAATGCTTCTTGCAGCCCACGGCGCCATCGGCGCGCGCGAACCGGCGACGGGATTGCCGAACACCGAATTGGCACGGTCTTTTCCGTGGCGCGACATCGTATCCCCCCGGTTTTTACTCCAGGCAGGAATCATACCCGAAAACCGGCGCCGTTCCAGCCGCGGGCGCACAAATGACGCATTTGACGCATTGAAATCGGGCGTTCGACATGGTTGTGTATGTAGAACCTTGTCGCCCGGGTGACGACAGGCCCCCCGCAATCGAAAGGCAAATCCCGATGATGAAGGGGGCGGTTTGGAATCGCTCATCGAGGCCCCGGCCCTGATGACGCACGCGTCGGTGCCCCGCGACCTGCGGCTTGCCCGATGGCCTGATCCGCCTTTCCGTGGGCCTGGAGGATCCCGATGAACTGATCGGGGACCTTGACCAGGCGATGTGGCGGGCGACCGGCCGAGGGGAATCGGAGGCACGCGGACGCTAGTCGTAGCCATATTCGCGGAGAGTGTCTTCGTCGAAGCCCATCAGGTGGGCGATCTCGTGCACCAGCGTGACCTCGATTTCGCGGACGAGTTCCTCGCGCTCCGGGAAGTCCTCCTCCAGCGGTTTCCGGTAGATGTGGATCAGGGCCGGGAGATCACCCCAGTCGTCGAAATGGCGTTCCGTGAGCGGCCTTCCCGTGAACAGGCCGTACAGTACGGCATCCGGGTCGCCGGTGACCTCCTCCATAAGGGCGGGGTCCGGCCAATCCTCCACGACGACTTGCACGTTTTCCATCGCGTCCCG
Organism: uncultured Acidobacteriota bacterium; assembly: GCA_963773605.1. Taxonomy (GTDB): domain Bacteria; phylum Acidobacteriota; class UBA6911; order UBA6911; family UBA6911; genus CAVZBT01. The sequence continues at coordinate 93,003 of CAVZBT010000002.1, read as the reverse complement.
AAACTGCTGCGGGATTTTCGCGAGTGCCTCTTGCACCACGCGGTCGAATTCGCGCTGCTTCATTGATGCTCTCCCGTTTAGGGGGAAACTGAGCTAAAATTCGCCCAATCGTAGTGACTCGGGTAAGGGCCCCCCGCCCGGAACCGCCCGGAGGCACAGACCATGCTCAATCACTCGACTGGATCTTCGTTCAAAAAACACCTCGTCGCAACCCTGTTGTCGGCGTCGGGAAGTCCGCCCCTGCGGGTAGTCCTCTGGGACGGGACCGACGTCTCACCGTCCAACGCGCCCCCGATCGCCACGCTCGTCGTGCGCGAGCTCGGCAGCCTCCTGCGCGTCGCGTTCGATCCCGAGGTCTGTTTCGGGGACGCCTATAGCGAAGGAAAAGTCGAGGTCCTGGGCGACTTGTCCGAGCTGCTGACGGAGGGTTACCGGGGGCTGAGAGGACGCGCGAGCAGGCCGTGGTATCGTCGGGCGCTCGCCCGGTACCTGAACTGGGCCCAGCGCAACACGCCGGAGGGGTCGCGCCGGAATATTCACCGGCACTACGACATCGGCACCGAGTTCTACCGGTTGTGGCTCGATCCCGGCCTCGTCTACACCTGCGCCTATTTCGGCCAGGGCTCGGAGTCGCTCGAGGCGGCGCAGACCGCAAAAATGGAGCACGTCTCCCGCAAGCTCGGGCTGCGGCCGGGCGACAGGGTCGTCGAGGCGGGCTGCGGTTGGGGAACGCTGGCCCTGCACATGGCCCGTCATTATGGCGTGTCGGTGAAGGCGTACAACATTTCCTCCGAGCAGGTCACGTACGCGCGCCGCCGGGCGCAGGAGGAAGGGCTGGCCGGACAGGTCGAGTTCGTCGAGGATGATTACCGGAACATCACCGGCAGATTTGACGCATTCGTTTCGGTCGGCATGCTCGAGCACGTCGGTCAGGAAAACTACGAGGAACTCGGCGCCGTGATCGACCGGACGCTCGACGAGTCCGGTCGCGGTTTCCTGCATTTCATCGGCCGGAACCGGGACCTGCCGCTGAATTCCTGGATCCGCAGGCGCATATTCCCAGGGGCGCAACCCCCGACCCTGCGCCGCGCCATGACCATCTTCGAGCGGTTCGATTTTTCGGTGCTCGATGTCGAAAACCTGCGGCTGCATTATGCCCGCACGCTGGAACACTGGTTGTCCCGCTTCGAGGACTCGGCTGCCAGGGTCGCGGTGATGTACGACGACGCCTTCGTCCGGGCGTGGCGGCTGTACCTTGCGGGATCGCTGGCCGCGTTCCGCACCGGATCGCTGCAGCTTTTCCAGGTGACTTTTGCGCGCGGCACAAACAACGCCATCCCATGGACCCGGCGACACCTCTACGCCGCCGATCCCGGGCTGCAGCCGGAGCCGCAATGTACTCCTGCGATATCCTGATTGCCGGAGGGGGCCCGGCCGGTTCAAGTTGCGCGTGGGGCCTGCGGGGTTCCGGCCTCGACGTCGCCATCCTCGACAAGGCTGGCTTTCCCCGGGACAAAATCTGCGGCGGCTGGATTACGCCGGCCGTCGTGGACGAGCTCGCGCTGGACCTGCGTGATTACTCCGCCGGTCGGGTCTTGCAGCCGATTACCGGGTTCCGCACCTCCGGGATAGGCGGCCGAGCGATCGGGACCGATTATGGCCGGGTCGTCAGCTACGGCGTGCGTCGCTGCCAGTTCGACCACTACCTGGTCGCGCGCTGCGGTACCCGCCTGTTTGAGCACTGCCCGGTGAGTCGCATGGAGCGGCGGGGGGACACCTGGATCGTCAACGGCGCCTTTCGGGCAAAACTGGTTGTCGGGGCCGGGGGGCACTTCTGCCCCGTGGCGCGCTTCATGGGAGCGCGGCTCGGCGCAGAGCCCATCGTCGCCGCGCAGGAGGTCGAGTTCCGCCTGAACGCCGGCCGGGAGGAGCAATGCTCCGTGCGTGCGGGCGTGCCGGAACTTTTCTTTTGTCACGACATGAAGGGATATGGCTGGTGCTTCCGCAAATCCGACTTCATTAATATCGGACTCGGGCGGATGGACCGGCAAAAGGTCGCAGATCACGTGCGCACATTCGTCGGATTCCTGCGCGAGAGTGGCAGGATCCCCCGGGACAGCCCGGAGGCCCTGCCAGGGCACGCTTACCTGCTGGGCGGGCATAGCCTCCGGAGACGCCTGGGCGACGGGTTGATGCTGGTCGGTGACGCGGCGGGTCTGGCCTACCCTCAGAGCGGCGAGGGAATACGCCCGGCGATCGAATCCGGGCTGCTCGCCGCGCGGGTCATCCTCGAAGCCGCGGGTGTTTATTCGACGTCGCGGCTCCGGGTTTACGGGGCGTTACTGGACACGCACCTAGGGAAGCGTGCCGGCGGTTTGGCCGGCCTTCTGGCGCGGGTCGTACCGGGCCGGGCAACCAACCTGGCCGCGGCGGCATTACTGCAAAACCGCTGGTTTAGCCGCCGGGTACTCCTCGACCGGTGGTTTCTGGGGCTGGGCCGGCCCGTCCTCGTCTCGGCACTGACGGTGAGCGGGTAGGCGCCCGCAGGCCCGCCTGGCTGCGGCCACGGTTCCATTTGGAGACCGCTTCGCACAGCCAGATTGGCATTGGCCCAGGACTTCTGGTAGGCTCGCGCATGACGCGAGGAGTAGATCCCGGGGGAGGGCGAGCCTGTGTTCCAGTCTCGCCGCCGCCATGGTCTGCCGCGGCTGCCCGCCAGTCAGGTCCGGGCTTCAATACGCTTGGGGAAGTCTCCGGCGGCGGTCATTAGCGCTGTCCGGAAAGGCGCATCGGCCCGCGCCGGCCGATGGTGCCCCTGGGTGATGCGCCCAACCATGCCCGGGGTTGGGGAAGCCGCTGCCGGAATCCACGCGGCCCTCGCGCACCTCGCGCCTCCGGTCCGACGACGAGTTCCTGCTCCGGTGGCTTCCGTCACAGCGTCCGCGCCGAGCCTGGCAGGCCAGGATGCGGATGGGGGACCCGTAATGCGGGTCAACGCTCGACACGGACGGGCCGCGGGTTCATCGAGAATTGGCAATCCGGGCAAGTCATATTGCGCCTCACCATGCACCACTTCCTGTGACGAGGGCCAGTTACATGATCATCGGGATCCCGAAGGAGACTTGGGGCGAAGAGCGGCGCGTCGCCCTTACCCCTGCAGGCGTTTACGCCCTGGCGAAGCTGGGGCACTCGCTCATCGTGCAGTCGGAAGCCGGCATGGGGAGCGGGTTTTCCGGGCACGAGTACGAGACCGCCGGCGCGGCGCTCGTGTTTTCGCCCGAAGAAGTCTTCGCGCGCGCCGACCTGGTGGTCAAGTTCATGCCCCCGACCCCGGACGAGTGCGCGTGGATTCCGGAGCGCCGGATCCTGTTCAGCACGGTGCACCTGGGGTCGGCAAACCCCAAAGTGCTCGAGACACTGATGGAGCGCGAAACGACCGCGGTCGGCTACGAGCTTATCGAGGACAACACCGGGTATCTGCCGGTGGTCACCGCGATGAGCGAAATCGCCGGGATGCTCCTGCCGCAGATCGCGGGCAAGCTCCTCGAGACCACCCATGGTGGTCGCGGCATTCTCCTGGGCGGGGTTGCCGGGATTCCGGCTTCCAACGTGGTCATCATCGGTGCCGGAACGGTGGGCTCCACCGCCGCACGTGTCTTTCTGGGCTGCGGGGCGAACGTCACTATCATGGACGTGGACCTCCGGCGGCTGAGCCTGCTCGAGGCGCTGCTGAACAAGTCGGTGAACACGGTGCTCGCCACACCCTACAACGTGGAGCGGCATGTCGGGATGGCGGACGTCGTGGTTGGGGCCGTCCTGATCCACGGCCGGAAGAGTCCCCATGTCGTCACCGCGGGGATGGTATCCGAGATGCGGCCCGGGAGCGTCATCCTGGATATCTCGATCGACCAGGGGGGGTGCGTGGAAACGAGCCGGCCGACACGATTGACCGATCCCGTGTTCAAGAAGCACGGCGTCACCCACTTCTGTGTGCCCAACATCCCGTCCTCGGTGGCGCGCACCGCTTCCCACGCGCTCAACAACGTGGTGCTCTCGTTTGTCGAGGAGGTCGGAGAGAAAGGGGCCGATGCCGTCGGTGAGAATCCGACGCTGCGCCGGGGCGTCTATCTCTTCGGGGGCCGGTGTACTCACGAAGGGCTGGCCGGTCTGTTCGGTTGGCCGTATGCGGCCATCGAGTCGCTGCACGCGTAAGTTCCACTGCAGGCAACGCAGGTATCCACGAGACCGGGTGTGTCCAAAATGCCAACGACGGGGACGAAGCGGGCAGGCGGCCGGGTCGCCGCCTGGCTGGACAGCTATCGCCGGAAACGGTGCACGGCGCAGGAGGCGGTGCGCGAAATCCGGAGCAACTCGACGGTCTATATCCACCCCGGCTGCGCCGAGCCGGAGAAACTGGTCGCGGCGATGGTGGACCGTGCGGAGGAACTGCGCAACGTCAACGTCATCCATCTGCTTACGCGCGGGAAAGCCGAGTACGTGCGGCCCGAAATGGAGGGCAGGTTTCGCCATGTCGCTTTCTTCGCGGGCGCCAACGTCAGGGAGGCGATCAACGAGGGGCGGGCCGACTTCATTCCCGTGTTCCTGAGCGAGGTGGAATCGCTTTTCGGAACCGCGTTCCCGATCGACGTGGCCCTCATCCATGTCTCGCCGCCGGACGAGCACGGCTTCTGCAGCTTCGGGGTGGGAGTCGACGCGACCAAGACAGCTGCCGAGCGTGCGCGCGTGGTCATCGCCCAGGTCAATCCGAAGATGCCGCGCACGCTGGGCGACTCTTTCATCCACCTGAACAAGATCCATTACGTGGTCGAAGCTGCCGAGGAGATTCTGGAGTACCCGCAGGGCGAAGTGTCCGATGTGGCGTGCCAGATCGGGCGCAACATCGGCGACTTGATCGAGGACGGGTCGACCCTGCAACTGGGCATTGGAGAGATACCCGACGCGGTACTGAAGTTCCTGAGCGGGAAAAAAGACGTGGGCATTCACACCGAGATGGTCAGCGACGGAGTCATCGACCTGATCGAGAAGGGCATCATCAACAACGAACGGAAGTCGCTGCACCCGGGAAAGGTCATCCTCGGATTTGTGCTCGGGACCCGGCGCCTGTACGAGTTTATCGACAACAACCCCATATTTGAATTTCATCCCAGCCAGTACACGAACGACCCGTTCATCATCAGCCGCAACGACCGGCAGGTCGCGATCAACTCGGCGCTGGAGGTGGATCTCACCGGTCAGGTGTGTGCCGATTCCCTGGGGTGGAGTTTTTACAGCGGCATCGGCGGGCAGGTGGATTTCATCCGGGGTTCCGCGCGCAGCAAAGGCGGAAAGCCGATTATCGCTCTTCCGTCGACGGCGAAAAACGAGACGATCAGCCGCATCGTGCCCCGCCTTGCCGACGGCGCGGGCGTCGTGACGACGCGCGGCGATGTTCACTATGTCATCACCGAGTACGGCACCGCCTCCCTGCATGGCAGGACGATCCGTGAGCGCTGCCGCGCGCTGATCGACATTGCCCATCCCAAGTTCCGCGAGTGGCTGGAACAGAGCGCCGCGAGTCGCAAGCTGCTCTAGTTCCAGTGGCAGGTAACAGCCGAGTGCGAGCAACGGTCGCGGAGACCGCAACCAAGTCGTGGAGTGCGGCGGCTCGCCGCCGCCGCTGTCAGGGTCTGACCATACTTTGGCTGTCTCTGCCGCTTCGACGCCTTCGCCGTGCTGTCCTGTCGCGCGCCGTGCGCGCCCGCCCGCTTTTGTACGTCAGTAGCCGGCACTCTTGTCGACGAGGTTGCGCAGCGGTTTGCCGGAGCGGAAGCGCTCGAGATTGTCGAGAAACAAGGCCATGGCGTTGTCGAGCCAGTCCGGCGTCCGGTCGGCGCAGTGCGGCGAAAGCAGGACATTCTCCAGCCGGAAGAACGGGTGTCCCTGGGGCAAAGGCTCGGTATCGAAGACGTCGAGGGCGGCTCCGCGGATCCGGTTCTCCTCGAGGGCCCGCACGAGCGCCTCCTCGTCGAGGACGGGGCCGCGGCCGACGTTGATCACTACTGCGCCCGGGGGCAGCGCGTCCAGTTCCCTCGCTCCAATCAGGCCGCGGGTATCCGGGGTGAGGGGCGCGGCCGCCACGAGGTAGTCCGTCCGGGCCAGCATGGCGCGCAGGTCTTCGGGCCCATACACGCCGGCGACGTGCGGGTCGCCGTGCGAAAGCTCCGGCCGACGGCGCAGCGCGAGCACTGACATTCCCAGCGCGGCCGCTCTCCGGGCGACGGATCGGCCTATCCCGCCGTAGCCGACAATGCCCACGATGCGCCCCTTGACCCAGTCCACTTCGAACGGGTCCCACACCCCCGCCTGCTGGTTGCGCCGCATGCGGCCGAAGTCCTTCGCAAAATAGAGCATGGCCGCGACGGCGAACTCGCCGAGACCCTCGCTGAACACCCCGCGGCCGTTGGTGACGGGCACCGTGCTCTCCAGCAGTTCCGGGAACAGGACGCCGTCCAGGCCGGCCCACATGTAATGTACCCAGCGCACCCTGGGCGCGAGGCGCCACAGTTCCCTGAGGAGCGGGCGGTTGCCGAGCCAGTTCAGGATGATGTCGGCATCCGGCGCAGCGCTGCGCAATGCGTCGATGTGCTGGCCGGCGGTGGTGTTCACGGAGGGGAGTTCCCGCAGTCTTTGGAGCTGCGGCCGGGCAGGGTCGGAGAGAGCGACAATCGTGATCAGGTCAGGTGCCATGGGCGGTCCCGCAAGAGGGTGGATAGGAAAACGTATCGCAAAGCCGGGCCCCGATCAACCGGGTTGCCGCCGCTAAAGCGGCCAGACCACGGGCACGACGATCAGGGTGACAACCAGTACGATGATCGTGAGCAGGCCTCCCACGCGCAGATAGTCGCTGAACCGGTACTTCCCCGGTCCGTACACGATGGCGGTGACCGGTTCGAGCGGAGTCGGAAACGTGCACGAAGCGGCGATGGAGATGGCGATCGCGAAGGCGCGCGGGTTGGAGTGCAGCTGGTTGGCCGTGTGGATCGCGATCGGCGTGAGGATCAGGGCGCACGCGGCGTTGGCCATCGGCTGCGTGAGCACGACGGTAAACAGGAGAAACCCTGCGAGGACCAGCAACGGTCCCCCCGCGCCGAGATACTGCGTGACGTGCTCCGCAAGGAGCTTTGCGGCCCCGGTCTTTTCCATGGCGATGCCCAGCGGGATAGTGGCGGCGACCAGGATCACGGCGCTCCACTCGATCCGGCCATACGCCTGTTTTATCCCGATGCAGCCGGTCAGCAGCAGGGCTGCCGCCGCTGCCAGCGCAACCAGAGCGATCGGCATTAGCTGGAAGGCGGCGACCAGGATCGCCGCCCCGAATATACCCAGCGCCAGCGCCGCCCTGTTTTTGCGCAACGGGGTATGCGCGACGTCGTCCAGGGTCAGAAAGTTCGGGTCCTCCCGCAGGCTGGCGACGCGCCGGGACGAACCCTGGATGACCAGGACGTCGCCGAACGCCAGCCTTATGTCGCTGAGTTTCTCGTATAAGGCCTTGTGGTGCCGGTAGACGCCCAGCACGTCGGCGCCGTAGCGCGACCCGAATCGAATCCCCTTCAAAGTGCGGCCGGCAAATGCCGAATTCGGCGACAGGATGGCTTCGACGATCACGTTGTCCGCCACGGCTTCCGGATTGTACTCGGTCCTGTCCGACTTGATCGTGAGCCCCTGTGCGTCCTTGATGCCGAGAAGCCGTTCGAGATTGCCTTTTACCAACAGCTGATCGCCTTCCTTCAGGGACGAGTCCCTGTGGGGCAGCTTCTGTTCTCCGCGCCGCACAATCCCGAGGACCTGCAGGTCATACGTGCGCCGGAAATCGACCTGTGCCAGGGTCTTGCCAGCCAGCGGCGAGCCGGGCAGAACGACCACCTCGCTCACATACTCCTTGTGTCCCCTGCCGTAAGGCAGGTCGTCGTCCTCGTTGCGGGGTAAGAGCCGCGTTCCAATCAGGACCATGAAGAGCACGCCGACGACCACGAGCGGGATCCCCAGGGGGGCGAACTCGAACAGGCTGAAGGGCGGCATATTGTAGCGGGGAAGCAGCCCGCTGACCGCGATGTTGGTTGAGGACCCGAGCAGCGTAACCTTGCCGCCCAGTACGGCCCCGAAAGACAATGGCATGAGAAACTGCGACGCGGGCTCTTTCATGCGGCGGGCCAGGCTGATGATAGCAGGCATCAGGACGGCCGTCGTCACCACATTGGACATGAAGGCGGCGATGGCCGCGGCCGTGAGCATGGTCGCGAACAGGAGCCGGGACTTGCTCTCCCCGGAAACCCTTTGCAGCCGGGCCCCGATCGCCTCCACGACCCCCGTGTCGAAGAAGGCTGCCGAGACCACGAAAAAACCTGCGATCGTGATCACCGCCGGATCGCTGAAGCCGGAGAGCGCCTCCTGCGCGGTCAGGATGCCGGTCCCGGCCAGCGCCAGCAGCATCAGGACCGCAACCAGGTCGATGCTGAGCGCTTCCGTGACGAACAGCACGACCGCGACCGACAGGATGGTGAAGACCAGGAAAATGTCCATCAGGTGGAACCCGCTGCCTCGACGGAGAGCAGGTCCGCGTACGGCCCTGAGCGGGCCTGAATCGAACCGGCAAGTTAGGCGTTGCTGTTCATGGGGGTCGGGAGCAGGCTGCCCCCAACCGCTTCAATCGGGATCGGTTGCGGCCGGCGTTCCACCCCTGGAGCCCAGCCCGGACACGGCCCGGATCAGGTCCGTGAACTCCACCGGTTTAATCAGATACGAGTTGGCCCCCGCATCGATGGCCGATCGGGCGTCTTCGTCACGCCCCGTAACGACCAGGATCGGAGTCTTTTTCAGTGCGTCATCAGTACGGAACAGTTCGATCACCTTTATGCCGTCCATCCCCGGCAGGATCAAGTCGAGAATCACCACGTCGGGACGCATCTCCTTCGCCTTCCGATAGCCTGTGTGCCCGTCTTCCGCCCACTCGGAATCGTACCCCTCGGCCGCGAGCAGATGAGCATACGCCTCCCCAGAGTATTGGTCGTCTTCGATAATCAGTGCTTTGGGTTTTCGATCCGCCATTCCTGCGAGCCAATCCTTCCCTGCCGGGGCTAGTTTTGGAGTGGCTCGACGCCGCTTTGGGGTCGGCGCCTGAGCCTACCGGTCCAGCCAAACCCAGACAGCGGTGCCGAGGCACCGCACTCCACGAACGGCCGTTTCAAACGTGATCGACATCGTGCGCCCGCACCGGCAGCCGGCGGAGATGTCACCCCAGACAGCGGTGCCGAGGCACCGCACTCCACGCGAACGGCCGTTTCAAACGTGATCGACCACTCCTCGTGCGCCGGAGAAGCGCACCGGCAGGCCGGCGGAGATGTCATCTTCACCGATTATGAATATGTAATCCTTCCCTGCCGGGCCTAGTTTTGGAGTGCGGCGGCTCGACGCCGCTTTGGGGTCGGCGCCTAGGCGCCGACCTTGCGGGGCAGCCTACCGGTCCAGCCAAACCCAGACAGCGGTGCCGAGGCACCGCACTCCACGCGACGGCCGTTTCAAACGTGATCGACCACTCCTCGTGCGCCGGAGAAACGCACCGGCAGGCCGGCGGAGATGTCATCTTCACCGCGATTATGAATATGTAATCCTTCCCTGCCGGGCCTAGTTTTGGAGTGCGGCGGCTCGACGCCGACCTTGCGGGCAGCCTACCGGTCCAGCCAAACCCAGACAGCGGTGCCGAGGCACCGCACTCCACGCGACGACCGTTTCAAACGTGATCGACCACTCCTCGTGCGCCGGAGAAACGCACCGGCAGGCCGGCGGAGATGTCATCTTCACCGATTATGAATATGTAATCCTTCCCTGCCGGGCCTAGTTTTGGAGTGCGGCGGCTCGACGCCGCTTTGGGGTCGGCGCCTAGGCGCCGACCTTGCGGGCAGCCTATCGGTCCAGGCCAAACCCAGACAGCGGTGCCGAGGCACCGCACTCCATAGACGAGATTGCCAGAATCCGTGCTATTCGTGGCGCACGGCACATGCCACAGGGGAGGTTATCAGAATTCTGGCACACGCGCCCGTCCGCGGCAAACCTCAATTGGAGGCGGAACGGGCGCGGGACGGAGATCAGAGGATCAGATCAGCCTTCAGGGGGGTGGTGTCGCTCATCATTTCATCCCAGGTGACAAGCCGGTTTTCGTAGGCGGCTTTACGTCCCAGGATCGTTGTGAGAGAACTGGTCGTGCTTTCCCCGGCGTCGTTGAGGAGATTCCCGCTGCGGATGCTCTCCTCGAAGGCCTTGAGGTTGACCATGGCCCCTGTGGTGAACATTCCCCTCGTGTCGCCCCCCTCGTAACGGTTCTTGCCGGGCGCCTGTCCGATCCGCCCCAGACGTAGTCGCCGGGGGATGCCGGGCGGGTACGCTGAGGGCCGCCGACGATGGCGGGCCCGCACACCTCGCGCATGCCGGCACGGCGACATCAGAATCCGCGGACGTTTCCGATGCGGGGTGTGGTTTAATGGACCGGCATGGTGACCTTTGGAGAGATTGCGGATGCTGCCCAACGTCTTGCCGGCGTCGCCCGGCGCACCCCTGTGTTCACCTCCCGGCTGCTGGACGAAGCGTGCGGCTGCCAGGTTTTTCTGAAATGCGAAAACCTCCAGCGGGTGGGAGCGTTCAAGTTCCGCGGGGCCTACAACGCTATCAGCCGCCTCCCGGACGAGCCGAAGCGACGGGGCGTGATCACGTACTCCTCGGGAAATCACGCCCAGGCGGTGGCGCGCGTCTGCCAGATCCTCGGTGTGCAAGCGACGGTGGTGATGCCCCAAAACGCGCCCTCAACCAAGTTGGCGGCGACGCGCGGGTACGGTGCGGAGGTGCTCCTCTACGACCCGGCCGCGGCCTCACGCGAGGACATCGCGCTCCGGCTTGCGCAGGAGGAAGGGTACGCGGTGATCCCCCCGTTCGACCACCCGCACATCATCGCCGGGCAGGGGACGGCGGCGCTGGAGTTTTTCGAAGAGGCCGGGCCGCTGGACCACCTGTTTGTCCCGTGCGGCGGCGGGGGGCTGCTGAGCGGATGCGCGATTGCGGCCCGACGGCTGGCGCCCGCTTGCAGGGTGATCGGTGTGGAGCCTGCCGCCGGCGACGACGCGACCCGGTCGTTTCACACCGGGACTCTGCAGGCCGTGAAGAACCCGGACACGATCGCGGACGGCGCCCGCACGGCCTCGCTGGGCCGATACACGTTCCCGCTGGTGCTCGCGAACGTGGACGACATGATCACGGTCACGGACTCGGACCTGGTGTCCGCCATGCACTTTGCGTGGACAAGGCTGAAGCTCGTGGTCGAACCCACCGGCGTCCTGGGTCTCGCACCACTCCTGCAGCGCCGCTATCCGGTCGCCGGCCTCAGGGCCGGGGTCGTCCTGAGCGGCGGGAACGTGGACCTTCCGGAAAACACCTGCGATTGAATCGCATCCGCGGCCTCGTGATATGCGCGGCTGGCAAAACTCGATAATCATGAGCTGCCCCCCCGCCGATAGGAAGGGCATGGAGCAGAAACGCGAAGAAGACCGAAACCTGTGTGCCGACCTCCTGAAGGTGCGGTGGAAGAACTGACTCGGGTGTCCTGCGCGACGAGTTCGGCACCCTGGAGGATATCTCCAGCACCGGCGCCTGCGTGCAGCTGGAGGAACCCATTCAGCCGGGCACGCCGCTGACCCTCTTCTACCCGTCCGGCAAGTTCCGCGGACGCGTCAAGTATTGCGTCGCACAGGGATCGGTCTACCTGGTTGGGATCGCGTTCGACGCCGGGTATCGCTGGTCGCGCTCGCTTTACAAACCCGCCCACCTGCTGCAGTTCCGGCTGGCGCCGGTGAAGCCTCAGTAGCAGCCTCCGGCCGGCGCCCGCATCCAGGGCAGGCCCTGGGTGTGCCTCTGCACCTTCCGCCGTCCACCCGTATCGACGACCTTCGCGGTTGCGCGGCCTGTTGTCGAAGTCGACCAGGATGACCTGCTGCCAGGTGCCCAAAAGCAGCGCGCCGCGCTGGAAGGGGACCGAGAGGCCCGCCTTGAGCAGCGCGGCGCGGACGTGGCTGTATCCGTTTCCGTCTCCCCAGCGGGCGTCGTGCTGGTAGCGGGCCGTTCGCGGCACGAGGCGCTCGATGGCGGCCGCGCAGGTCGTGAACGGCCCCGGGTTCGTACTCGATGGTGGTTACGGCTGCCGTAGAGCCCGGGACGAAGACGTTGACGATGCCCTCGTCCAGTCCGCTTCGGCTCAACGCCGACGCCACCGTCCGCGGTGATGTCCAGTACGTCGCACTCCCCCTGAGTCCTGATCTGCTCGCGGTAAGTGCGGACCGGCATACTCGGCTACTTCAGATCCTGCTGCGCCCGGGCCAAGCACCCTGTCCTGCCCGACCAGGGATTGTCCGTGGATGGACTTGTACAGGTTGTCGAGATGCTGCTTCGCCGAGGCGGATGCGTTCCCCTTCAGCAGAAACGCCTTTCGCCAGGTTCAGCATCGCGATGTCGACCTTGTTCTGCTGCCAGTACGACAGGCCCAGATAGTAGTAGGCGAGGTCGTTGCGCTTGAAGTTCCGGACGGACTTTTCCAGGTTGGCGATGGCGCTCGCGTAATCGTTCTTCTCGTAAGCCACGTTTCCGACGACCGCGTAGCAGGTCGCGAGCGATCCGCTCTTGTACTGGAGCCCACGTCGTCGTCGGCGTGCCCTTCCGGCTTGGCCGCCTGCTCCATCGCCTTGACGCACAGTCCGGCGTACTTGCCCGCTTCGGCGTTTCTCTTCGCCTGGGCGAACTTCCTCGTCAGTTCCACCAGGATTTCATGGTTGTCGGGCATCTGGGCGACGGTCTTTTCGCCCCAGAACGTGAACTTCTGGTCGTTCCCCAGCTCCTGGTAGGCCTTGGCCAGGTAGTACGCCAGATTGCCGCTCGGCTGCCTGGCGTACACCTTTTCGCCGAAGACGACGAACTTCGCATACCCCTTCGTCTGCTGATAGGCGCTGGTCAGCAGCGACATGGCGAACGTGTCGTCCGGGGCGAGCGGCGCATACGGCTCCGCGAGGTTTATGATCTGCGACCACTGCTGGTTTTTCTGCAGCGGGTTCATGGCCGCCGCGACGGCGGCGCTCACGTGCTGCGCGAAGTTCGGATTTCGGGTACTGCTTCAGGAAGCTCACAGCCAGCCCGACCTTTTTCGCGGTTTCATTCTCGGCGGTGATGTCCTGCATAGGCCTTGTATTCTTCCTGCGTGTATTTCGGTTCCTGATCCTGGCCGAACACGGGTCTGCGGTCTGCACCGCGCAGAGCAGGGTCAAGGTCAGGGACGATGGCGATCAGCCACATATGAGATCCAGATTTGCACTTCATGCCGGGCTCCTTTACTGAGCACGTGTCGTTCGCTGACAAACGACACTCCTGTCACCCGCAAACCACACCCGATTCGGGATTGAGCATTAATGCTTATATACTACAACCGAACCAGTAGTCAAATAGGGTGACCGCGCGTCGGACTGCTGCGCGGGCCGGACCCGCATCTTGCCGACGTGGCCCCGTGACCGAATTGCGGGCGGCGGCGTGTTATGCTCCGTGCATGATGTTCGAGCAAATCGCGCTGGAGTCGGTCGACGGTGCCGACGAGACCTACCGCATCAGCGACGAGCTGGAGTCGGGAGTCCTGCAGCGTTCGCTTTCGGAAGCCGGTCAGCTCAACCCTGCGCTGCTGGTTGAAGCTGCCGGGGGTGCGCTGAGAATCGTGACTGGGTTCCGGCGTGTGCGCGCCCTGCGGGGTATCGGCCGCAGGCAGGTCCTGGCGCGCATTATGCCGCCGACGGCGGCGCCCCTCACCCTGTTCCGCACCGCGGTCTGGGACAACCTGTCGCACCGTCCGCTCGCGGCGTCTGGAGATCGCCCGGATCCTGGCGACCCTCCAGGGGACATGCTGCAGCTGCCCCAATCCGAGCTGGTGGATGGCTGGCTCCCGCGCGTTCGGGCTTCCCGCGCACAAGAATGTGCTGCGGTCGTACCTCCGGCTGAATGGCCTCGCGCCCGGGCTCCGTAGTGCGTTGCGAGATGGGCGGATCACGGTTCAAACGGCGGAGCGGCTCGCGGCGATGACGCCGGCCGACCAGCAGCAGGCCGCTGTCGGCTGCTGCGAGCGGATCCGGCTGAGCGCCAGCCTGCAGCGGCAGACCCTGGACCTCCTCGAGGAGATCGCGGTCACCGACAACTGCACTGCCGGCCGGAATCCTGCAGCGGCCCGAGATACTCTGCCGCTGTCCGGGAGCCGCACCTCTCGCCGTTCCAACGCGGCGAGGAGGTGTACCAGTACCTGTACCGGGTGCGCCATCCGCGGCTGACGCGCGCGCGCGAACGGTTCGCGCTGCGAGCGGAGCCGACTCGGTCTGCCGGGCTCCGTGCGGCTTTCTCCGGACCCTATTTCGAAACGACCCGCGTGCGCGTGGAATTCGATGCGACCTCGTCCGAAGGTTCTCCGTGAAGTCGCCTCCGCCCTGGAGGTGGCCGCGCGGACCCCGGCGCTCGACGCCCTGTTCAAGGCCGGCTAGCGATGCTCACGTACCGACCCGAGCGGATCATGGTCCAGGAGGAGTCCCGGGCCGACGAGATCACGGCCGGAAATCCTGGGCACGGCTCCCCGGCATCCCGGTTCAGACCGTCGAGGACCCTGAATCGATCCTGCCGGAGTTGCACAGCAGTTCCGACCCGCGCGCTTCCGGCAAGCGCACCCTTGTGCTGGCGCGCCACCAGGGGGAGTTCCTGAAACCCTGCCCCGGTTCCGGGGCCGAGATCTGCTGCAACTACTACGTCCTGAACTTCGCGTCTAACTGCCACATCGAGTGCACCTACTGCGTGCTCCAGGCGTTCCTGAACAACCCGTCGCTCGTCGTGTTCACCAACTACCGGGATCTGGCGGCCGAAGTGCGTGACAAGCTCTCGGCCGCGCCCGCGAGTTTTTCCGGATCGGTACCGGCGAGACGGCCGATTCCCTCGCCCTGGACGACCTCACCGGCTATTCCTCGCGGCTGGTGCCGCTTTTTGCCTCCCTGCCGAACGCCGTCCTCGAGCTCAAGACCAAGTCGGACTGGATCGCGAACCTCGAGGGGCTCGAGCACCGCGGGCGCACCGTGGTTTCCTGGTCGGTGAACTCCCGGCGGATCTGCGCCGGCCGAGGAATTGAAAGCGGCGAGTCTTCGAGGAACGGCATCGGGGCGGCCCGCCGGGTGCAGCAATGGGGTTACCGGGTGGGTTTCCACTTCGATCCGATCGTGCACTACGAGGGCTGGGAGCAGGAATACCGGCAGGCGATAGGCGACATCTTCGCCGTTGTGGACCCGTCCCGGGTCGCATGGGTCAGCCTCGGGGCGCTGCGCTTCACGCCCCAGGCTGAGGGAGATCGTCCGACGGCGGTTCCCGAAATCGATAGATTCCCTACGGGGAACTCGTCCCCGCACACCACGGTAAACTGCGCTATTTCCGGCCGATCCGGGAGGAAATGTATGCGCGCCTGAGCGAGTGGATCCGGGAAGCCGCGCCCGGGGTATTTGTGTATCTGTGCATGGAGAGCCGGATCGTGTGGCAGGACGCCATGGGCGAAGCTCCGCGCGACACCCCGCACCTCTCCGACCGTATGGATGGTCGCGTAAGAACACCGGACGCGGGTTGAGCAAAATTCAACTCGAGCCGCCGTGGGTTCCTCCTGGTTCCGGCCCGGCCCCGGGGTTCGCCGGCAAGCGCCGGAATACCCCACGTGCTCCGGCCCCGATTGCCTTTCTGCCGCGCCACACAAGTGCCCAAAATCCCCCAAAAAGGACGCATGAACTCGGGTCGCAGCGCCGATAAGAAGGACACACATCCGCCGGTGTCGTGTGTGCGTCGGCATACTTTGCGTCCGAGCAGAGCGCGGTTTATGTCTACGGCAGGTAATCCGTTCGAGGCGTCCCCCGTGGCTGGAATCGCCGCCGGGCACGAGCCCGCCCGCATCCTGGTTGTCGATGACGAAGTCATCGTGCGCGAGATCCTGGTACGCAAGATGAACCAGCTGGGATACGGCTGCTCGTCCGCAGAAAATGCGGAGACAGGCCTGAAGCGTCTCCGGGAGGCGCACTACGATCTTCTGGTCACGGATCTCACGATGCCTGGGACAGACGGCATCGCCCTGATGAAAGAGGCTCAGCGCTTTTGCCCGGACCTGGCCGTCATCCTGGTCACGTCGGTAACGGACATCGAAACGGCGGTCGGAACCTTGAAACACGGCGCATACGATTATGTGACGAAACCTTTCAGCCTCGAGGAAGTGTCCATCAGTGTGGCGCGGGCGCTCGAGAAGCGGCGCCTGCTGGTTGAGAACCGACGCTATCAGAAGAGCCTGGAGGAGCAGGTCGCCAGCCGGACCCGGCAACTCAAGGATAGCGCTCGATGAGCTTCAGCAGACCTATCACTCGACGCTGCTGGCCCTCGGCGCGGCGCTGGACAGTCGCGACGCCGACTCCGATCGTCACTCGTTGCGGGTGACGATCTACGCGGTCCGGCTCGCCCGCCAGATCGGCTTGAGAGAGGGCGAGTTGCGCGTCCTCGAGCAGGCGGCGCTCCTGCACGACATCGGCAAGATCGGCGTGCCCGATGCACTCTTGCGCAAAGGGGAATCGCTGACGGAGTCCGAGTGGGTCGTCATGCGCAAGCACCCCGAGATCGGATTCCGCATACTTTCCGGGATCAAGTTCCTTCAGCACGCGGCGCGCCTGGTGCTGCAGCACCACGAGCGATTCGATGGCACCGGCTACCCCGCCGGGCTCAAGGGCGAGGACATCGAGTTGGGCGCCCGCATTTTCGCCGTCGCCGACACGCTGGATTGCATAACCTCGATCCGCCCTTTCCAGGCGGCCTTCACATTCGAAACGGCCCGAAAGGAAATCGAGCTTGCGGCGGGTACGCAGCTGGACCCGGAGGTAGTGGCTGCTTTTCTGGAAATTCCCCCGGATGAGTGGAGAGCGATACGGCGCGGCGTGACCGCGAAGACGCGCCGGGCCGCGACCGACGTCGCAGGGCTGGAGTCGGATTGTCGCGTGGATCGCGGAGGAGGCGGCCCTGAGCCGCGGGATGCTCAAGTGCCGCATGGCCTCGCTTCGACTGCAGCCAGCGGCAGAAACGGCAGGTGAGGCATGTGGCGACGCTCCTTGGTATCCGGCAAAGACGCCGGGTTTTCCCTGATCGAACTCATCATGGTGCTGGGCGGGGCGTTTATCGTGCTGGGGATCGCGGTCCCCGTGGTAAACACCGTCATGGACGGCTACCGGCTCACCCTGGCCGCCCAGGCGTTGACGAGCCAGATGCAGTTTGCGCGCATGAAGTCTGTGAGCAGCAACGAATCGTTCCGTGTGTCTTTCCCTACCGGGAACCTGTACCAGGTGGAATCGAGCGGCGGGAACGTGATCGCCGGCCCTTTCTCGCTTCCTCCGAACGTGGCCTGGAACGACGTGGACTCGGGGAACGGGATCACGTTTGGGGGCCGGTACGTGGCCTTCACCCCCACCGGCAACGTTCCCGCCAGCGGTAACGGTTCCCCGGGCAGGGCGAAGCTCATCAACCGGGATCTTGTCCGTGTAGACGTGGTCGTAGATACGGGCGGCATCATCCGGCAGACGCCTCCCTATCACAGTGCCTCGCCTCCCTTTTGAGTGTCCGCGCCTTCGAGACTTTGAGCCGGCGTTGGACAGGACATAGCGAGACGCCGGTTCTTGTTTTTGCACCTCCCTCCGGTTAGACTCCCGGCCAGGATGGACTACGGTTTCGTCATCGACAACCGGCGCTGTATCGGTTGCCATGCCTGCATGGTGGCGTGCAAGGCAGAGCACGACGTGGCGCTGGGCAATTTCCGCCCGTGGGTGAAATACGTTGAAAATGAGGTCTTCCCCGACGTGCGGCGGTCCTTCACTGTCCTGCGCTGCAAGCCCTGCGGGGACGCGCCCTGCATCAACATCTGCCCCACGCGGGCCCTTTTCCACCGGCCCGATGGGATCGTCGATTTCGACCGGGGGTACTGCATCGGGTGCCGGTCGTGCTTGGCGGCCTGCCCATACGATGCCTTGTACATCGATCCCGTTACGGACACGGCTGCGAAGTGCAACTACAACTACTGCGCCCATAGGATCGAAGTCGAGTTGGAGCCCGCCTGTGTGACGGTCTGTCCCGAACTGGCCATTGTGGCCGGGGACGCCGTTGACCCTGCGGGCCGCATCGCGCAACTTACGTCGACGCTCCCTGTCCTGGTGCGCAAGCCGGAAATGCAGACGCGGCCCAAGGTGCTTTATGTCGAGGGGGAACCCGTCGCACTGCGGCCGTCCGAGGCGCCGCGCGACTTTGCGTGTCTTTGGGCGGAACGGCCGCGGGACGAGATCCGGGCCGAGCACCGGCCCGACGATCCGCTTCCTGCACGCACGACGTACGACATCGCGCACGAGAGGCCCTGGGGCACCCTGGTTTCCCTGTATCTCTGGATGAAATCGCTTGCGGCGGGTCCGTTGCTGGTCGCGGCGCTGCTGTCGCTGTCGGGCTTAGTGCGGGCTTCAGCCCTGTTGGAACGCATGGCTCCCGCGCTGGCGCTGGGCTTCACGCTGGCGACGGTGCTGCTGCTTGTCGCCGACCTCGAGCGCCCGGCGCGCTTCCTGAAGGTGTTGACGCATCCCAACCCGCGCTCGTGGCTGGTCTGGGGGGCCGGCATCCTGATCGCCTACTCCGCGATCGCGGTGGCGTGGCTCGCCCTGGGTCTGAGGAGCCCGCTGCGCCTCCTTCCCGGCGCGATACTCTGGTGCGGCCTGGTCCTGGCCGTACTCACGGCCGGCTATTCCGGCGCCCTTCTGGCGCAGGCGCGCGGGCGCGAGTTGTGGTCCGCGCGACTGCTTACGCCGCACCTGATCATCCAGGCGTTCCTTGCGGGGGCGGTCCTGCTGGCCTGCTCGGCCCTCTTTCTGGGCGCGCGGGGGTCGATGGCGACCCTGCTCCTGCGCAGCGTCTTAGGCGGACTCTGCGCGCACGGCACGGTGGTTTTGCTGGAGATCGTGCTGCCGCGCCACCGGCCGGAGGCGGGGCGTGCCGTACGATACATGACCTCGGGACCACTCGCGGCGCCTTTCTGGATCGGCGCCGTTTTTCTGGGCACCTCCCTCCCGATTTGCCTGCTCTGCCTGCTTTTTGCGGGCACGCTGTCCGGACGCGAAATCGCCCTGGCTTCCGGGTTCCTGTCGCTGGCGGGCTTGTTGGCCTACGACTACTGCTATATCGGGGCCGGTCAGTCGGTCCCACTGGGCTGAGTATGACGGAGATCGGAACAGACATGGACGTTACACCGCTGGCAGGTGTGCCGCTGCCGGAGAGAGGTGGGACGATTGGGTCGAGTTCGACGCCAGGGCCTGGCCGAAGAGGAGCGAGAAGTACTACTCAATCGTTCCGACCACCTGCTTCAACAGCGAAGCCGCGTGCGGGCTTCTGGCCTATGTCGACAAGGAGGATTGGTCGGTCCGGCGGATGGAGGGCACCCCCTCAAGCGCGCCGGATGGCGCGGAGAAGGGAAATGGGAACGGGTCTCATGGAACCAAGTCCTGGACGAAATCTCATCCGCGGTCCGCTCGTTGCTGGAGCAGGCGCCCGCTCTGGTTCCAGCGGCCGTTTCGCCCGGCGGAATCCGCGTTCTATTGCCCCGAACGGAAAGCCTGAAGTGACGGGATTTGTCAGCGCTCCGGAGTCAGTCCTTCTTCCTCGGGGAGCGGGATGAGGTGCGGAGAAGCATATCGGTAACGCGCTCGCGACTCCGGGAATCGTCGTCGGAATAGCAGAAAGCGAGGACAATCACCAGAAGAACGGCCACAAGCGTCAGAGCGATTCCAACCATGGTTCCCCCTGCCTGGGACTTCCAAGTAAAGCAGTCAGCTGGTCCGGTGCGCCGCTGCGCACCGTTTCGTGAGCATCAATCCGTCGCGACGTCCCGCTGTTACTTCATCGTCCTTACTCTATTGGATGCTGAGAGGCCTGGCCGTGTTCAACGGGTACTCTGGACGCACCCATTCTAGGCTGAAGGCGATTGCCCTGTCCATTTGAGTCTTTCCACATTTGCCGTCAAGAGTTTCTGGGCATTCGCCGGCTGTCACCGATTTCTACCTCCGAAGCTATATGATAACGTTAGTGTTTGCCTTCACTCGGGGCCAGAAAAACACTGCCTGAAAACAACCTGGAGAACTCCCATGCAGATGGACGGACGACTTGCACGCCTGCAGCGGCGGGCATTCCTGCTCGGTTTCGGCGCTCTGCTGGCTGCAGCCACGCCGGCCGCGCAGCAGCCCAGGCGCCAGCCCGAGGCGAAAGAGTACATAAAGATCCTCGAAGATCCCCATCGGATCGAGCGGCTCAAACCGGCCGAGATCATTCGGACACTCGGTCTCAAGCCCGGTGACGTCGTCGCCGACATAGGCTCTGGCTCAGGGCTTTTCACGCGCCCGCTGGCCCGGACAGTGCTGCCGGGAGGGCGGGTGTATGCGGTGGACATCGATCCGGAGCTTCTGCAGCACGTCCGCACGACGGCTGCGGCCGAAGGCATCACCAACATCACGACGGTTCACGCACCGGAGGATTCGCCCGGTCTTCGGCCAGCATCCATCGACCTGGCGCTGATGTGCGACACGCTCCACCATATCGAAAAGCGTCCGCTCTACCTGACGAATCTCAAAAAGTGCATCAAACCCGGCGGCCGTTTCGCAATCATCGATTTCCTCGACGAGTGGCCGGAAAATCACCAGTCCATGAAGTTCAGCCTCGAGGATCTGGATCGATGGACCGCGGCTGCTGGATACGTCAAGGTAGCCGAGTACGATTCGGTACAGGGGAACTTCTTCAGAATCTACACGGTGAACGGTAAGTAGGGGATGTGGACCTGAAACAGCAGACATCCCACATCGAAACGGCGGTCGTTTCAGGACGGTTATGCCCTACACCGCTTGCGCTATCGGAGTCGAATAAGATGCAGGCATATATCCTGGTCATGACCGTTGGTCACGGGAATCGCCCTGACAGCCCTCGACGATCATGGAACACTGGAATGGTAGCGCATCGTCCGGCAAGGAAATCGTGACGATCCCCATCTCGTCGGTTGTGGCCGCATGCCGGCACGACGCAACGGGGACGAGGACTCTACCCGCGTGGTCTTTCACTCGGAACGAAATCGTTTTGGCAGCATGGCTCAGATCGAAGTCGACCTGTATGCGTTCATTGGAACCCAGATCCACCGTCTTTCCCTGATAGAGATGCCCGTTCGATGTCGCACTAATGTTCCAAGTCCCGCTGGGTAGAGAAGCAACCCGATATCGTCCGGTGCTATCGGTGTGAATACCATCCCAAACTCCCACTCCAAACTGTGGCGCCGCGGACTGTGGGATGGTCGTGATGAGCACGTTCGACAGAGGTCTGAGTCCAGGTCCCCGGACCTGCCCTCGAATTTCCGAACTGGCACGAATCAGCCTCAAATTGCTGACCGTGACTCCCGGCGCTATAGCTTCAATTCTGCGATAGAGCGGCGCATACCCATCCAAGCGTGCACCGATCCACCCCGGGAATGGCGTCGGCAAATATATTTCGTACCGGCCGGCGTCGTCGGATTCAGTTGCTGTTACCGGGTCAATGAAGCCCGATGCTCGAATTGAGTAAGTCCGGTACAAGGTCACCGCAGTGTCGGGCAGCGGACTGTCATTTTCTGTCATGACATCACGAAATCTCCTGCGGGGCTGTAATCTGAAAGACGGAATTCCGTCAGTTTTCTGTAACCAGGGATCGACGTGCCCGGTGGAGTTGCCAGGCGTTGATCCGGTCTAGGACGTCTTTCATAAACGGCCGTGTTGGTTCCCTGAATGATTACACCGGGAGCACACCGTCGCGAGTAAAAGATCAAAAGGACGATCACGACTACCAGGACTAGCCACCACCATCTCCTAATTCTTTTCCATTTTGAATTGACGGTGTCCATCGCGACTCCAGTACGATGGAATGGGTACCTGCAACTGCGGCATGTAATTTTACTCCTTCTGGGTATCCGGTTGACTCCGGTTACCCCAACAGGTTGTGGCCCATGCTCCCGCTTTCCGTCCGCCAGTCGGTCCGATGGACAGGCTCAGCCTGCGCCTCCTGCTGGACGACGCCGTAGAAGAACTTGCTGCGGGAGCGCGGAGGGCCGGCTGTTCAAGCGGAAGCTGAACTCGTCCAGTAGTGGCCGAGGTGGTTGGGTCGGACAGCACCCTGATCGGTGGAGCCACCGCTTGAGCAAAGAGGCGATGAAGGTAGACACAGGGCATGATCTCATGGACAGCACCTCGGGCCCCCCACACCACATCTTGTGGTCACCGGAGTCAACCGGATACCCAGACGCGAGGAAGCGCAGCTGGCGCTGCTGCTGGAAATTCAGCCTCCCCCACCAGCGAAGGTCCAGGCGCAACTCGAGAAGGTGCTTGCCGCGCGGAACAACGTCGAGAGGGAAAACACCCGCATGCTGCTGGGTATCCGTGGCGTGATGGACTCAGGCCAGTGGAGGGTGCTGCAGGAGATGCAGGCGGAGCAGGAGGCTCCCCCACCCCCTCCGCTGCCACCGCCCCCTCAACCGCCTTCACAGGACGGGGATTCCCGCGTCTACGAAGCAGCAGAGGTAACACAGATGCCGCGGGTGGTGTCTCAGCCGCTTCCTCCATATACCCAGGAGGCGCGGGACGCCAAGGTCGGAGGCCTCATCCTCCTCGCGGCAATATGGGAAGCACCTACAAACCGATGGACAGGCTGGCCCCCGATGGCGCCATAAGAGCTTTGGTAGTGAGTCATTTTGAATTTTTTGCGGGGGATTATGGATGGCGTCACCGAAGTCCTCGCCTACGGCGCACGCGGTCGAGGTCCAGCGAGCCGCATAGCGTTGAGTACCCTTGGCGTGGAAGGTCACTCGACTTTGCGGTCGATGAAATCCTGCACGAGGCGACAGCTCAAGCCAGGGACTTTTCAACCTGCTGAATGCCCAACGGGTGATCCGGGCGCCCTGCGGGATTGATGCCAGCTGAGCAGGAACAGGAACCCGGGGGCGGCAAACACCAACCAAGCCGCTCCTCTCGGGAGTGAACCGGAAGTAACAAGATGAATGGCATAGAAGGCTGCCAGGCTTCCTATCGTCACACTCCCTCCAAGGCCCTCTTTCCACCATGCCAGAACCATTCCCACGGAGATTCCGAGTGGGAAAAACAGAAGACCGAGGGCTTCTGCCGAAGTTTTGGGGTTGATGCCTTCTCCCACTACGAAACCGAGCAGCAGTCCGATGCTACAGATACTCCAGACTCTTGCGGTCCAGCGGACCAGCCGAGTCGATACAGGTGACTTCTCGATTTGGCTTTCCACAGTACAGCTCCTCCACAAGACACAACATTCGCGCTCGAATTGATCGAAATGTGCAAGAACGCGGTCTTCCTGGAACGCTGTCTATTCGATCGCATTCGACTGTGTATCGGACATTATCCCGCTTTTGTTGCAGTGCTGCATGATTTCTTTCGGTCCCAACTTATCGGGCGGTCGATGGTAGTAAGCAGCGAACTCTCTTAATGCGTAGATGTAGGCTTCTGCTGTATTCTGGGCGTAATTACGGCGCTGGAGTCCATCCAGCAGCGTTTGGCGTAGATGGGTCACAGGGAGGTCCCAACGCCGGTCTTCTCAGATGCCGCCGCTTGGCACGGTGTTGGTCGATACCGAAGCGGTAGAGCTCATCGAGCGCTGGATCGCGCAGCTCACAAAATCGGGGACCTCCCACCCACCCGTTAACCTATTTCACCTTGCTCGATGGCCCAAGTCCATAAGTCACGTCATGGACCGTACAGGTGACCACTCTCGAAAATAGGTTAACAGTGGGACGTCCCCGATTTTCACCTGGAACTAATTCCGCCGCGTTTGCGTATCTCGGGGCATGGAAACGACGCTGCGCGATTTGCGACATACGCTCAGGACATTCCTCAAGAACCCCGGATTCACCATAATTGCGGTCGGCGCCCTCTCTCTCGGTATCGGGGCAAACACCGCCATCTTTTCGGTGGTGAACGCCGTCCTACTTCAGCCCCTACCTTATCCGGATCCGGACCGCATCCTATTAATCCAGCGGCAGTTTCGCGACGGTGTCGGAATTTCCGCATCCGTCCCGAAGTTCAACGCCTGGAAAGAGCAGAGCCGGGTGCTCGACGATATTTGCGCCTACGATGTCACGGCTCCCACCCTGAATCTCTCCGGCGGCGACTCTCCGGAGCAGGTCCGGGCCATTCACGCCTCAGAAAATTATTTCCGTCTGTTCGGCGCTTCGCCCGTGGTCGGGCGCACTTTTTTGCCCGAGGAGGACCGCCCCGGGGGTGCAAAGGTGGTTGTGCTGAGCAACGGCGTCTGGAAACGGCGTTTTGGCGCAGATCCGCAAATAGCGGGCAAAACCCTGATTCTGGGGGGGGAGCCGTATACCGTGGTCGGGATTCTCGCGGCGGGATTTCAGCCTGACCCCTCGACCGATGTATGGATCCCTCTGCGGGCTGATCCCAACAGTACGAACCACGCGAACTACCTGAGAGTGGCAGGCCGGCTCAGACCGGGAGTGTCCCTCGATGAGGCTCGCGCCCAGATGCAGATTGTTGCCGAACACGTCCGGAGGCTTTATCCCGAGTGGCAGGCTGCCAGTGAAGGCATCGCGCTGGTGCCGATGCGCGACGCGATCGTCGGGAATGTAAAGCGGGCGCTTCTGGTAATGCTGGGTTCCGTCACGCTCGTCCTACTGATCGCCTGCGCCAATGTCGCAAATCTTCTGCTTGCCCGGGCGGTAGGCCGTCACAAGGAAATGGCCATCCGTTCAGCATTGGGGGCGGCGCGCGGCCGCCTGATGCGCCAGCTTCTTGTCGAAAGTTTGTCCCTCGCACTCCTCGGAGCCGTTGGGGGCGTGCTGCTTGCCGCCTGGGGCGTACCGGTCCTGCTGGCGGCGAGCCCCGGCACAATCCCCCGAGTCGGCGATCTCACATCCCGGCTGGTAGTCGATGGCGCGGTGTTTGCCTTTACTCTGGGGCTGGCGTCACTGACCGGCGTTGTATTCGGACTTGCCCCCGCGTTGCAGCTTTCCGGGCCGGGAGTGGAAACGAGCCTCAGAGAGACGGGAAGCCGCGCTGGTACCGTCGGGCGCCACACCCGGGCGCGAAACCTGCTTGTCGTGGCCGAAACCGCCCTCGCGTTGATACTCCTCATCGGTGCGGCGTTGTTGATTCGCACCTTCACCGGCCTGCGGAGCGTCGATCCTGGATTCGAACCGAGCAATCTCCTTACAATGCAGGTTTCCATCGCCGGCAAGGCTTACCATGACTCGAGCCGGATCCAAATGCTGACGGAGGAGGTTACCCGCAGACTCGAAAGCCTGCCCGGAGTCGTGGCAGCTTCCCCAGCGGTCGTGCTTCCGCTCCGGATCACGGGCCTGGACTTGCCCTTCATCATCGAGGGCAGACCGCCGGCCGGTGGAGAGCGACACAACGGAAGCGAATACTGGCGTTACGTCGGACCTCATTATTTTTCGGTGTTCAGGATCACGCTGCGCCGTGGACGTCTCTTTGACGAACGCGACGGCAGCAGCGGACAGCCGGTTGTGATCATCAACGAGGCAATGGCCAGGAGATACTGGGGGGACGAAAATCCTGTCGGCCGGCAGATCACGATCGGTAAGGGACTCGGACCGGAGTTCGAAGACGCGACACGCCAGATTGTCGGAGTCGTGGGGGACGTGCGCGAAGGCGGACTGAGCCTCCAGCCGGCGCCGGTGATGTACGTTCCGGTGGGGCAGGTTCCCGACGGCGTGATGCAGATGGTCCACTCCCTCATTCCAATGTCCTGGGGAGTCCGGACCCACCGGGATCCGCTGGCGCTGCGCGCCGCAGCCGAGCGAGAGTTCCTTGCAGTCGACAGCCAGCTGCCCGTCGGCCAGGTTCGCACGATGGAGCAGGTGCTCGCCGTTTCGACTGCCCGCGAGAGCTTCAACATGCTGCTGCTCGCCACATTCGCCTCTATTGCCCTGCTGCTTGCGGCTCTGGGAATCTACGGGCTCATATCCTACACGGTGGAGCAGCGCACGCACGAAATCGGCCTAAGGATGGCACTGGGCGCCGGGCGCCGGGAAACGATCCTGCTCGTTGTGGGTACGGGACTGAAGCTCGCCGCGGCAGGCATCGCGCTCGGGGTGGCCGGCGCCTATGGGTTAACGAGGTTGATGTCGTCTCTCCTCTTCGGTGTGCGCCCGACGGATCCCATGAGCTTTGCCGGCGTTGCTGCCGGCCTATTTGCCATTGCGGTAATCGCTTCCTTAATCCCGGCGCTCCGGGCGAGCCGGATCGACCCGCTGTCGGCGCTGAAGCAGGAATAGGCGGCTCTACCCGCTGCCGGCGGCTTCGCTTATGAGTTCGCCCTCCAGATCGCGAAATTGAGCGGCAGGGGCGAAGCAGACCCAAAGCCAGTACGGCAATAACAGGATTCCCGTCGGTACTGAGCCTGGTAATCGATGTGGCGCTCGCGCCACTTCCCATTGCTTCGCGGCCCACGACGCGATACTCCGGATCCGTTTTACATCTGGCGCAGTGATATTCGGCTTTCCGGCGCTTCTGACATGCGGGTGACGAACAGGTCTGCTGAGCTCGACAAAACGCGGAAGGGAAGACGTTTTGCCGCAAAGACAACATCGGCCTATAGAGTGCCTTAGGGTGCGCTCTACCTCAGTGGGTGTCTATTCCGCTGACAATGGTCTCTCTTATCCCGCTGGTAACACCCCGGTCCCGGCGCCATGAATTCCTGAACAGGGGCAGCGATTCCTGACGGCGGCTGACTTTTCCTATTCCCTCATGTTTTTTGTCAAGACAATTCATTTTCACCACCGGATGCGGGTTTGCGCAATAACTGCGGGCTTTTGAAACGCTTTGGTGTTTCTCCGAGGTTCGGTTATAATCCGCTACTGTTTTCGGAAGCTTTCGATTATCTGTCATTTGTTTCCAGACCCGGTCTGGCGTGACCCTGTTTCCATGCGGCCTTTTTTAACGGAATCAAAACTGTTCGATGGGGGTATCTGGTTATGAAGAACTGGACGAGACGGGAAATCATAAAGACTACGGCGGCGGGTTCCGCTGCTCTATCGTTAGCGGCTATCGGGGGGAGTTGCTCAAAGCCTGCCGAAACCCCTAAACCGGCACCGGCGGACACCTCCGGCGATCTGAAAAATATCCGGCTGTTGGACTATCATCCGCGGACGATGCTCAAGGTCAAACAAACCCAAGTGGACAAGGCCAAGTTTCCGGCGATCGACACTCACAATCACCTGAGAAGGCTTGTGAATGCCGAGACGAACGTATCGGATCTCGTGAAGATCATGGATGACTGCAACGTCGGGATAGTCGTGGATCTGGACGGTTATCCCGGCGGGGTGTTCGAGAAGAGCCTGGAAAAATTCAAGAAGAGCAACCCGGACCGGTTCCTGGTCTATACCCGCCTCGACTGGACGAATCTGAACGACTCGGATTTCGGCAAACAGATGGCCGAGAAAATCGAACGAGACGTGGAAAAGGGAGCCCAGGCCCTGAAGATCCGAAAAGAACTGGGGCTGCAGATCAAGCTGGCCGACGGGACCTACCTGCCCGTCGATTCTCCCAAACTGGACGCGGTGTGGGAGAAGTGCGCCAGTATCGGGATACCCGTGACGATTCACGTGGGAGATCCACTGGCGTTTTTCACGCCGCTGGACAAGGACAACGAGCGCCTTGAAGAAGTGATCGATCACCCCGACTGGATGTTCAGCCGTCCGGAACTGTACAAGATAGAAGAAATAATGGAACAACGGAACCGGATGTTTGCCAAACATCCCAAGACGAAGTTCATGGTGGCTCACGTCGGCGGCATGTCGGAGAACCTCGCCCTGGCCGGAGAGTGGCTCGACAAATATCCCCAATGTCTACTACGACACTTCGGCGAGAATCCACGAGATGGGACGCCAGCCTTTCACGGCAAGGGAGTTCCTCATCAAACATGCGGACAGGCTTACTTTCGGCACGGACGGCTGTGAAGACGGGCCGATCAATGCCGAGATGTATCGCACCAACTGGAGATGGTACGAAACGAACGACGAGTACTTCGACGTTTCGAAAGCGCACCACTACCAGGGGAGGTGGATGGTTTACGGCGTTTCATTGCCTGATGACGTGCTGAAGAAGATCTATTATCAGAATGCCCTCAAATTGTATCCGGGGATAAAGAAGAGCATGTTCCCGGCCTAGGAGCGGGGCAAGCACGGCGTCGCCGGTGATAGAGCCCTTTGTTGGAAGAAATCCGCAGGGCCGCAAGGTGAGCACGCGGGATTGTCGCAATTCTGCGCGCTCAGCTTGCGGCCCTGCCTATTTGATCTCATCGGTTTTTTCCGTCCGACACGACCGCCACCCGGGGCGACAGCGATCCTGATCCCGGATTTCCTGGTCCCTGACCCCTGGGCCCTGATCAACGACATTGGGCCGCGCCGCAAGAGCAAATACGATCCCGCCGAAATTCACGGTCTGCTCTTCTTTTTGAAATGATCCGGTAGCGGATCCGCTTCGACTGTCCGGTGGGAGACGTCGCGATGATCACGCCCTGAAGCCTGTCTTCCTGAATGGTCCGGCGCCCCAGCCACTCCGGGTCGCAGCTGCCCCCCAGCCGTCGCCTGAGGTGCTGAACTCTGCCGGAGATCATGCGGGAGCTCAAGGCCTCGGGCTACGAGGTCTCGGCCAGGCTGATGAACGCCAGGTACTTCGGCGTGCCGCTGGAAACAACTCTGCCGCGGTTGCCGCGTTGAACGGGGGGCGATATTTCAGACCGTGCCAAGCCGTGCGCTTCGTAGGGACGTAGGTGCGTCAGGGGTGTTCAGGTTGTACGGACCCGCAATATCTACGCCGCGGGAGAATGCGGCCGGAGACCCAGGTGACTGGCGCAAGCGTTACATAGGGCCGTAACCCGCCACCCATGATGGCTTACTGAATTGCCGGGGCGAGATGTTCACCCAGGCGTTCCATTCGCTCGCCGAACCGTTCCATGCGTTCGGCGAACCGTTCCATCCTGTCGCCGAAATCCTCGCCCCGGCGCCCCAGGCGTTCGCCGAAGTGTTCCATCCGTTTGCCCAGGCACTCGGCACGGGCACTGATCCGCTCCGCCTTCGAGGCAAGGCGATCGGCCGACTCCTCATTGCGATCCGCCCAACGCTCGGCCCGGGCCGCCACGCAATCTGCCATGACCTCGACCGAGCGAGCCGCTCCTTCCAAGTCTAGGGCCAGTCGATCCAGGTCACGCTCCAGCTGGGCAAATGCGCGTTCACCTCCACTGGTGAGCGCCCCTCGGTCCTCCGCCGGAGCGGGACCATTCCACCCGGAGATGAATAGCAGCACGACGGTAAATGCAACTATCAGCAGCCACTTTCCCATGTCACCTCCCCCTGCTCGCAATCGCACTTGCAGTCCTGCCGTTTAATACGAGATCGCCACACGATTTGTTCAGAACGACGGCCCCGGTGCCTCGCCGCGGAGGGTGGTCCGTCGTGGAGTTTGAATCATACCTGTCTGGCGAGACACCTGAATTTCACTTGACATGCAACCGTATGGTTGCATAATACACGGGTATGAAGGATGTGTTCAAGGCGCTCGCCGATCCGATCCGCAGGCACCTGCTGGACCGGCTTTGTGCGGAAAATGGCCAGACACTAGGGGAGCTCTGCCGGAACCTCGACATGACCCGGCAGGCGGTGACGAAGCACCTGGCCGTGCTCGAGTCCGCCAACCTGGTCGTCACCGTGTGGCGTGGGCGGGAAAAGCTGCACTATCTGAATCCCGTGCCGATCCACGAGATCTACGAACGGTGGATAGGCAAGTTCGAGCGGGAGCGCCTGCGTAAGATGCACGAACTCAAGAGGGTTATGGAAGGAGGGACCGATGAATAAGCCCAAATATGTGTATGTCACATATATTTCCACCACGCCGGAGAAACTGTGGAACGCTCTGGTGGACAGCGAGATGATCAAACAATACTGGGGACGCCACCGGAACGTGTCGGATTGGAAGCCAGGTTCGACGTGGGAACACCAGGATTATGACGATGCGGGCATTGTCGACGTTGTCGGCAGGGTGGTCGAGAGCAATCGGCCACGGCGGCTCGTCATAACGTGGGCAATGCCGGCCGACTCGGAGAGGGTCGAGAAACACTCCAGGGTAGCCTTCGATATCGAGCCGTTCATGGATGCCGTGCGCCTGACGGTCACGCACGATGAGCTCGAGCCGGATTCTGCGATGCTTCACGGCATCACCGCAGGCTGGCCTTTCGTGCTCTCGAGCCTGAAAACCCTGCTCGAGACAGGGAATCCAATGCCGATGACAACGCATCGCCGGAACAGGCCTCCGGAGTAATCGCAATCGGACATTATCCCGTCGCGCCCAGTGCTGCGGGGGGCTCACGGTTCTGCGCGGCCGGCGCCGGAAAAATCCTCTTGCCTCCGGCCGCGCTGAGGAATCGTGACGCCGGTGAGACTCTTCATTTCTTCTTTTTTTCCGGCTTGCTGGATTCCGGCGAGGCTTTTGCCAGGGCCGTTGGCTTGGGCGCCCAGAAGTCTGGAGAGGCTGTCATGAAGCTCTGCGGGGGATTGCTCAGCTCGGGCAGGAAGCGGGAGAAGATCACTTCAACCGATTGAACGGTTTCCGCGACGGTCTTACGCAGTTTCTCGTACCCCTCCGGTCCCAGGCTCTGCGTGAGCGGCATCTCCTGATCGAATCCCCCGAGAGCCGTCCGGAACGTCGTAATGTAGAACACGGTTCCGTCGGTACCCGCGATCGACTGGGAGATACCGGTCATGTTCTTGGCATCGGCCTTCGCCAGCGCCTCCTTGTTCGCCAGGAGTTGCGCCTCTAACGCGGCGATTTGCCCCGGGCGTACCCGGAGCATCGTGGTTCGACTCCACCGCGATTCGGCCACCATCTTCTCGAGCACGGCGAGATCCGCGGGCATGTTGATGCTCAGGTCCATGCGCCGGCGCCGAATTTCACTTCGTGAGCTCAGGATGCAGTTGTTGAAATCCTGGAAGAGCCTGGCCATCCCCGCCGAACCGTACGCCTTCCCGAGCGCCCCCATGAACATCTCCATGCCCTTATCTATATCGGCGAGAGACCTGCGCGGCGTGGTGAAATAGACCGTGTTTCCCTCCCCGTAGGCAATCTCGGATGCGATCCAGAGGTCGCCACCTTGCCGCCGATTAGCATCCACGATCTTCTTGCAGATTGCGTCAAATTCGGTTCGTTTCTCAGGCTTCACTTTGACCGTCATGACATCAAAGTAGCCTTCCGGTTGCTGAGCGGGAACTGCCGTCACGGACAGCACCAGCAAGACAAAACCGCTAAGGATAGTACGAGCCATAACCCCCTCCTCGTTCTTGATTCGCGTAGATGGAATTCACCCGAGTGAATTTTCTTCATGCTACTCCCGCCCCGATCACGATGCAACTGAAGGGCTCCCGTTGGTCCCCTAAGAACCGCCGGGATCCATTAGCTCCGGCCTTCAAACACATCCCTCTCGAAACGGACGGCAGGGCAGACAAATCCACCGTCCTGCCTCTGCTTTTCCACATCGACCCGGTATAATCGACCGCATGGGTGAGCAGAACGATGCGGCCGGGAATACCCGGAGCGCGGTGGACCCCGTTTGCGGCATGACGTTAGATCCCGCGAAATCAGCGGGGACAGCCGAATACCGAGGCATCACCTATTACTTCTGCAATCCCAGGTGCCGGGAGAGATTCACGTTGGAGCCCGCCCGGTACGTTTCCTCCCACCCGCCCGGCTCCAGCGCAGGGGCCGCGGTCGAACCGAAGGACCCCGTTTGCGGCATGACGGTCGAGCCGTCGAAGGCGGCAGGGATGCACGAGCACGCCGGCAAGCTCTATCACTTCTGCAGCCGCTCGTGCCTTGACAAATTCAGGTCCGACCCGGCGCGCTATACGGGCAGCCTCTTCCCGGTGCTTCCCTCGTCTCCTCCGGCCGAGGCGCCGCGGCCTGCCCGGCTGCCTGCAGAGACGGAGGCTCGGACCTTCGTCTGTCCCATGGACGGGGACGTGCGGCAGCGAGGGCCCGGGGCGTGCCCGAAGTGCGGGATGGCGCTGGAGCCCGAGTTGCCGGGCCCGGCCGAGACGCAGTGGACCTGCCCGATGCACCCGGAGATCGTCCGGGACCAGCCCGGGTCGTGCCCGATCTGCGGGATGGCGCTGGAGCCCGCGGCTCGTGGTGCCGGAAGAGGAGGCGAACCCCGAACTGATCGACATGACCCGTCGGTTCTGGGTCAGCGCCGCGCTCTCGCTCCCGGTGCTCGTTCATGGCGATGGCGGGGATGATCCCGGGGTTGCGTCTGCACTCGCTCGCTGTCCACGCGTGGTCTGCGGTGGCTGGAGTTCGCGCTGGCGACCCCGGTGGTGCTGTGGGGCGGCTGGCCGTTTTTCGTGCGCGGCTGGGCCTCGGTCGTCAACCGCAGCCTCAACATGTTCACCCTGATCGCCATCGGGACGGGCACGGCCTACGGCTACAGCGTCGTGGCGACGCTGTTCCCCGGCCTGTTTCCCGGTCGCTGCGGCGGACACGGCGGGATGCCGGACGTGTACTTCGAGGCGGCGGCCGTCATCACCGACCCTGGTCCTGCTGGGGCAGGTCCTGGAGCTGCGGGCGCGCAGCCGCACCAGCGGCGCGCTCCGCGCCCTGCTCGGGCTCGTGCCCCCGACGGCCCGCCTCCTGCGATCCGGACGGAGGCGAAGCGGACGTCCCGCTCGACCAGGTGCGTCCGGCGACATGCTGCGCGTGCGTCCCGGCGAGAAGGTCCCGGTCGACGGCGTGGTCGTCGAGGGACAAGCTCGGTCGACGAGTCGATGATCACCGGCGAGCCGATCCCGGTCGAGAAGACAGCCCGGCGCGCGTGACCGGCGGCGACGGTCAACGGCACCGGCAGCTTCGTCATGCGCGCCGAACGCGTCGGCGCCGACACGCTGCTGGCGCAGATCGTGCGACTGGTCGGCGAGGCGCAGCGCAGCCGTGCGCCGATTCAGCGGCTGGCCGACCGCGTGGCCGGTTATTTCGTCCCGGCGGTCGTTCTGGTCGCGGTCGTTGACTTTCGCCGCTCTGGATGGTGCTCGGGCCGGAACCGCGCTTCGCCTACGCGCTCCTCAATGCCGTCGCCGTCCTGATCATCGCCTGCCCCTGCGCGCTCGGTCTGGCCACCCCGATGTCGATCATGGTCGGCACCGGGCGAGGCGCGACGGCCGGCGTGCTGATCAAGAACGCGGAAGCGCTGGAGACGCTGGAGAAAGTCGACACGGTGGTCGTCGACAAGACGGGCACCCTGACGGAGGGAAAGCCGCGCGTCTCTGTCGCTTGCGGCGCTCGAGCCCTGGAGCGAGGCCGATGTGCTTGCGCCTCGCCGCGAGCCTGGAGCGCGGCAGCGAGCACCCGCTGGCCGCGGCCATCGTCGCGATCGCGGCGGAGCGGGGGATCAAGCTCTCCGACTCCGGGATTTCCACTCGATAACCGGCAAGGGAGTGACCGGGACCGTCGGGCGGCCACTCCGTCGCGCTCGGCAACCGGGCATTGATGCAGGAGCTGTCCATCGACGTGGCAAGACGACGACGGCCGGGTCGAGCGGCTGCGGCAACAGGGCGAGACCGTCGTGTTCGCTGGCCGTCGACGACGTGCCCGCCGGCCTGCTCGGCATTTCGGATCCGATCAAGCCTTCGACGTTCGACGCGATACGCTTGCTCCACGAGCAGGGAACCCGCATCGTCATGCTCACCGGAGACGGCCGGACCACGGCCGACATCGTGGCGCGCAAACTCGGCATCGACGAAGTGATCGCGGAGGTGCTGCCGCACCAGAAGGCCGAAGACGATCAAAGCGGCTGCAGTCGGAGGGCCGGATCGTCGCGATGGCGGGCGACGGGATCAACGACGCCCCGGCCCTGGCGCAGGCGCACGTCGGCATCGCCATGGGGACCGGCACGGACGTGGCGATCCAGAGCGCCGGCGTGACGCTGGTCAGGGGCGATCTGCGCGGGATCGCCCGCGCCTGCCGGCTCAGCCGGGCCACCATGCGCAACATCCGACAGAACCTGTTCTTCGCGTTTGTCTACAACGCCCTCGGCATCCCGGTGGCGGCCGGGGTGCTCTACCCCGTGCTCGGCGTGCTCCTGAGCCCGATGATTGCCAGCGCGGCCATGACCTTCAGCTCGGTCTCGGTCATCGGCAACGCGCTCCGCCTGCGCAACGCGAAGCTCTGAGCATCCGCTGTACCGGATCCGCCGGCGTTCGCCAAAGGGCGGCGGGCCGCCGCACCTCGACCGCCGCAACGACATCGGGCGGATTTCGTCGCGTCAGTGCCAGAGATAGATGCGAACGTGCGACTTCGGCCTCCAACGCGATCTCGGTTTCGTCGCACTGCACGACGTAGCTCGGCCATCGTTGCAGCAGCTTCAGCTGAACGCCCGGGGTGATCCCGAGGGCAGAGTCAGCCGCAGCAGGCGCGCGTGCTCCCGGGTGGCCAGGTAGGCGACCCGGCCGGACTCCCCTATTCCCAGCTGGTCGCACGACATCACGATAGGTTTCAGCGCGTCGCTCGCCGCCTTACAGCATTCCCCCTCCGGTATCGGGCGATTGTGAGGGCAAAGGCGCGGGTGTCCCAGCAGCGTGCATATGGAGCTCGTGATCCCTTCGGCGATCAAGTGCTCGAATTCGCAGGCGGCCGCTTCGCTCTCCTCGACCTGTGACCCGAGCACGTCGCACACCAGCCTCTCGGCCAGGCGGTGCCTGCGGATAATCTGCTCGGCGATTCTGCGCCCCCGGGGCAGGAGTTTCGGCCCGTCCCCTTCCAATGCGACGAACTGCTGCCGGCGCAGCGTCTCCAGCAGTTCGGGGCTCACCCGCGTGGCGGCATCCCGCTCCAGGTTGGCGAACGAGACCTCGGCGCGTTCCTCGAGCGTCCACATGGTCTCGAGTACCTCGGCGACCTCTTCCGGAACACGCTCTTCCGCGGCCTGCATTGTTGCTCTCCGATTCAAGACAGCCGGATCAGAACTGTACGTCGAACGTCCTCAGGATCCAGCTCACGACGCCCCCGACGCCGATCGCGAACGGCACGATGAAGCCCGTGATGGCCAGGGCGCGTTTCAACCCGTGCTCCTTCGCGATAACGAGAAAACTGGCCAGGCAGGGGACGAACAACGTGATCACGATGAGACTGACCACCGCCTGCTGGCCTGACAGCAATCCCTTGGCCGACATGTCGAACAAGCCTGCGGCGCCATAATCTCTCCGGAGGAACCCGAGGACGAACACGCCCGCGGCCTCGGGCGGCAGGTGCAGAATGCCGCTGGTCACCGGCTCCAGCCCCGTTTGAATCCAGGACAGGAGGCTGCTTCCCTGCACGTGAATCCGGTCGAGCGCGAACAGCGCCAGTGTGCCGTAGATGAACAGCGGAACCGCCTCCTGCAGATACCACCGGATCCGGTGGCCGGTCTTCAGCGCCACGTTGCGCAGCTGCGGAACGCGGATCGGCGGGATCTCGAAGATGAACTCGCTGCACTTGCCGCGCACCAGGCGCGAGGCCAGAAAGCCTACCAGGAAGAGCTGGGACAGAACCACCCCGACCACGACCAGCGTGGCTCTGAATGAGAACGCGGCCGACATCCCGAGAATCACACCCAGCTGCGCCGAGCAGGGGATGCCGAGCGCCAGCAGGAGCGTGGCAATCAGCCGCTCCTTCGGTGAATTCAGGATGCGGGTGGTCATCGTCGCCATGGTGCAACAGCCCAACCCCAGCACCATCGGGAGCGTGGCCTTTCCGTTAAGCCCCATCGAGCGCATGATCCGGTCCGACAGGATGGAGAGTCGGGGCAGGTAGCCGCTGTCCTCGAGCAGCCCGAACGCAATGAAAAAAGTCGCGACAACCGGGAGCACGATGGCCAGCGCATACGTCAACCCCATCGACACCACGCCGTACCGACCGACGAGGATGTCCCCGAGGATTCCCGGCGGCGCGACGTGGCGGAGGGCGGGGACCAGATACTTGCCGAAGAGCGTTTTTTCCAGCAGCCCCACAAGCGACTGCGCCCCCGTGTAGCCGACAAACTCGAAGACAAGGACGAGTACGACCACCAGCAGCGGGATTCCCGTCGCCGGGCGCCGCGTGAGGATTCCAATTTCGTGTGTGAAGCTGCGGTTGCGGGCGAGCAGCACGCCAAACGGTACGACGACTGGGAAAACGAACATCAGCAGGTGGATCAATTCCGGTACCAGTCCGTAGCGGTAGCGCGTCGCATCGGGATCCCCCACCAGCAGGTCGCGCACGAGAGCCGGACCGGGCAGGCGCTCGAGAGCGGCCAGCGCGCCTCCGTACGCGGCGCCGAACGGCGTCCATACGCCAAACAGGCCGCCGATCTCGTTCCAGCCCAGCAGCACCAGGCCGGCGATCAGCAGGCCCAGCCACAGGCGCGAGCGCGCCGCCGAAGCGTCTGCATACCGGGCCTCTCGCCGCAGCCGCAGCCGCTGAACCGTTTCGTCCAGAAACCGGCCCCGGCCGGCCGCGATGTCTGTCGGCAGCGATCGGTTGTGCACTGCCCTGTGCGCGGCGCACGCCTCCAGCAACTCGCCGACCACGGACTCTCCCAGCGCCGATTCCACCTGCCGCGTGAAGGTCCGGTCATCCAGGCCCAGCCACTCTGCCGCCAGGGCTGCCGGGATTCTCCGTTCCCCTTCGCCGACGGGGGGTCCGACTCCGGGCCGCAGGTTCGTCAGCTTCAGTGGGTTCACCGGGGGCCGGGCTTCCTGTATCGCCTGCAGCAGCTGTTTGCGTCCCCTGGAATAAATCGCTACCGTCTCGACTACCGGGGCCGCGAAGAGCTCTGTCAACCCGCTCACATCAATCGTGATGCCGCGCTCTTCGGCCTCATCCATCATGTTCAGCACGAGGACCATCGGGATCCCGAATTCGACCAGCTGCGACGTGATCAGGAGCGTCCGTCGCAGGTTCTTGGCGTCCGCCACCTGGATCACCAGGTCGGGCGCTTCCCGCAGCAGGATTTCGCAGGTGACCTTTTCATCTTCAGACTGCGGGACGCAGCTGTAAATCCCCGGCGTGTCCACGACCTCGTACGTGACCCCGCCCAGCTGGAGCCGCCCGCGCGAAATCTCGACCGTCGTTCCCGGGAAGTTCGAAACCATAACGTACGATCCGGTCAGCAACCTGAAGATCACCGATTTGCCCACATTCGGGTTCCCGACCAGTACGATCTTCCTAACGGTCGCCCGCGCTGCCGCGACACACTCTTTCCGCGCCGTCAACTCCAGTTGGGACGAGCTCATGTGAAATCCTGCTTCAGAATAGTTGTATAGCTAAAGAATCATTAATGATAACTACGAATAGTCGCCCTTTGTGCCACCGGTGTCAAGCAGCAATATGGAGTGGGCCGCGTCGGCTCGCCGCGGCCCGAGGATTTGACGCACCCGGTGGATTTCTCGACTGCCCCGTGGCTGTGACGCATTGGGGGCGGGGCCGGGCCCGTGTCCCCGCGCACCTGGCTTCCATAGTATGATTGCAGCCCTGGAGGATGCGATGCAGCTGCCTTTCCCGCGACTTGCGCTGGCCCACTTGCCGACTCCCGTGGAACCGCTCCCGCGCCTTTCCGCGGCACTGAACGGTCCACGTATTTTCATTAAACGTGATGATCAGACCGGCCTCGCGGGAGGCGGGAACAAGACGCGCAAGCTCGAGCTGCTGGTCGCCGACGCCCTGGGGCAGGGTGCGGACGTGCTCGTGACGGTCGGGGCCGCACAATCCAACCACTGCCGGCAGACGGCAGCCGCAGCCGCGCGGTGCGGCCTGCGCTGCATCCTGGTCGTGCGCGGCGATCCCCCGCCGGAGCAGACGGGGAATCTGCTCCTGGACAGGCTGCTCGGTGCCGACGTACGCTGGTCGGGGCGCCGCTCGCGTGAAGAGGTCATGGACGAAGTGCTGGAGCAGGAGCGGGCATCGGGCGCCAAGCCTTATGCTGTGCCACTCGGGGGCTCGACCCCGCTTGGGGCTGCAGGTTATGTCCTCGCGATGGAGGAGTTGATTGCGCAGGCGCCGGTCGCCTTCGACCGGATCATCTTCGCTTCCAGTTCCGGGGGAACTCACGCCGGGCTGATTGTGGGGGCGGCGGCGACCGGGTTCGCCGGACAGGTGCTCGGCATCAGCATTGATGAGCCGCTCGGGTCGCTCCAGCGGATGGTCGCGGAGATTGCCACGGGAACTGCGCGCCTGCTGGGGTTGTCCCGGGAAGTCAAGCCGCAGGACGTCTGCGTCGACGCCGGCTATCTCGGCGCGGGGTACGGCATTGTGGGCGATCCGGAGCGCGAGGCGATCCGGCTGTTTGCCCGCACCGAGGGAATCCTGCTCGACCCGGTGTACACGGCACGGGCCGCTGCCGGCATGATCGATCTGGTCCGCCGGGGCGTGATCTCCCGGAACCAGCACATCCTGTTCTGGCACACGGGGGGCATGCCCGCGCTGTGGGCTTATGGCCGTGACCTTTAGGCGCCCATTGGACCTGCGCCTTTTTCCCGCTCGCAGTCACGCTTGCCTGTTCACTCCAAGAGCGCTTTTTGCAGCTGTCTTACCGGACGCCGTTCGGTGTACAATCCCGCGATTCCGAAAGGCTGAACAGGCATGGGACGGGTATGAAATATGCCGCATATGGGTTCCTGGCGGTTGCGTTACTCTTCGCTGCTGCCATGGGGTATCTCCGGTACATGCAGTCGGACGGCCGTCCGGCCGACGGCTCCGAATCCAGCGGACACAACCCGATCCTGCCCGGCAAGCTGGTAATTGCCTATGCGGGGGACCTCAAGGGCAGTCTCGATCCTTGTGGCTGAACCCAGCCCGCCATGGGCGGCGTGGCCCGGCGGGCCACGGCTCTTGCAGACGTGAAGCGCAAAACGCCGGACGTTCCGCTGCTCGTGGTGGAGACTGGGAACGCTTTGCGTCAGTCCGACAACCTGGACGACCCCTCGAACCGCTGGGTGCTGGAGGCGTTCAACGCCCTCGGTGTACACGCGGTCAACGTCACCGAACCCGACCTGCGCCGTCTGGAGCGCCTGCAGGGACTCGGGTTGATCCCGGCGGAGTTCCGCAGCCGGTACGTTTCTACGGGCCTGCAGGGTTCGTCGTCACTGCGGTTCCCGGTCACGCCTTACTCGGTGTTTGAGCTTAAGGCGCCCTCGGGTGGGGCACAGGTGCGTATCGGCGTGCTTGGCGTCGACGGGCCGTCGACGGCAGCCGGCGAGATTCCATTCCAGGATCCCACGTCCGCGCTGCGGCGTGTCCTGCCTGAGGTCGAGAAGCGGGCCGACCTGATCGTAGTTCTGACGCGCCTGCAGGATCAGGAATTGACGGCGCTGGCCCAGGCTTTCCCTGCCGTGGATGTCGTCATAAATGGCAGCTCCGTGAGCGACGGTCGGGAATTGCCCCGGGTGGGTAATGCGGTCGTGGTGGAATCCGCGCACTCCGGAATCGGACTCGGGGTCCTCGAGGTGGGGTGGGATGGCAGCGGCCGTATCACGACCTCGAAAAACGACATGATACTTCTTCCCTCCCTGGTGCCGGATGCGCCCGGGCTCGTGGAAATCGTGGACAAAGCGAGACGCGACGCGACCCGGTCTCAGGAGGAGGAAGCCCGGAAGAGCGCTCCGGTCACCGCCCCATCCGCATTCGCCGGGGCTGGTGCGTGTAAGGTATGTCATGAAAAGGCTTACGCCGTTTGGCAAAAAAGCCGTCACGCGCACGCCATCGAGACGCTCGCGCGCGCCGGGACGCAGTTCAACCGGGACTGCGTCGCGTGCCACGTGACGGGGTTCGGGGCGGATCGCGGTTTTGTCAACATGTTGAGAACCCCGAAGCTGGCGGGTGTGCAGTGTGAAGCGTGCCATGGCGAGTCGGTAGCCCACGCGCGCAAACCCCAGACTAGCCACCCCGGTCCCGGTGTGCTTCAGCAGATCCGGCGCCCGGTGAAGAAGGAATTCTGCCTGAGGTGCCACACGCCGGAAAACTCCCCCAAATTCCAGTATGAGCGCTACTGGCCCCAAATAGCCCACTGACGATTCTCGTCAGCCGGCAGGCCTTTTTCGCCGCCCGTGAAAACCGCGGTACGCGGCTGCCCACCCCGTCCTGCCCCGTTTCGGGGCCCGCATCTGTCCGAGCGCAGTCAAACTTCTGTGCCCCTTGAAAATGCGGCACGGCACGAAGTACCATTTCCCCAGTTTGTCCAGAACTGCCCCCCCGTGAGCAAACCTCCGTCCAGAGCTTCGTTGCCGGCAATTACACCTGCCCGACAATGGACAACCGTGAGAAAGGAGTTTTGATGCCCGGTGCGAACCCATTGGGGAAGATCTCTGGCAGCATCCGCCGCGGCCTTCCGTATGCGGCGGTCCTGGGTGGTGTTGCTCTGGCTCTCTGGGTCATGACGGTCCCTTCTCTGGCCGTTGGATCTACGTTCCTGCTGCTCATTGCGGCCGTGACCGTGAGCGCTTTTCTGGGTGGGGTGGGCCCGGCGGTCCTCGCCGCGTGCGCGGCGGTCCTGGGCTACGTTTACGTGCTGCTCCCGCGACATGGTCCGCAACCTGGGGACGCAGCGCGGCTGCTTCTCTTCATAGCCGTGGCGGCGCTGATTACCATCCTGTCCGCTTCCGCTAGGCGTGCGACAACCCGGGCGCGGGACAAGAAGCGCTGGCTCGAAGTCACGATTTCGAGTATCGGGGACGCGGTTGTCGAGACGGACGCCGGCGGTCTGATCCTGCTGCTGAACGCGGTGGCCGAGGACCTCACCGGCTGGAGAAGTGCAGAGGCTGTGGGTACCCAGCTGACTGAGGTCTTCAAGACCATCGACGAGGATACCCGCGTCGCCCTTGAAAGCCCGGTCGAGTCTGTCCTGCAGAACAAGGCTGGCGCCGGTAGGGCGAGCCGCACGGTCCTGATAAACCGGACCGGCAGGGAGATACCGATCGACCACAGCTCGGCGCCGATTCGCGACGACGACGGGACCATTCTGGGCGTCATCCTGGTCTTTCGGGATATCAGCGAGCGGCGTCGCAGCGAAAACGAACTCTTCGAAAGCGAGGAGCGGCTGCGGCTGGCGCAGGAAGCCAGCCGGATGGGGGCCTGGGACTGGAACATCTCGACGGGAAAGCTGAACTGGTCTGGAGATATCGAAACTCTGCAAGGTTTCCCACCCGACCGTTTCGACGGCAGTTTCCAGTCGTACCTGCATGTCGTCCATCCCGATGACCGGGACCGTCTGGTCGAGACGATCCAGCAGGCGCTGAGGGAAAAATCCTCCTTCGATGCCGAATTCCGGGTGGTGAGGCCGGATGGCGGCATCAGATGGCTCGCCGGGAAAGGGCAGGTTTTCCTGGGTCCGGAAGGGCGTGCAGGTCGGATGATCGGCATCGGTACGGATATCACCGACCGCAAGAACGCGGAGGATGCCTTGCGCGCCTCCGAAGAGCGCTTCTCCAAGGCCTTCAATTCGAGCCCGCTCCCGAAGTGGATCGGCAAATCCCGGACGGGAGAGATCGTCGACGTCAACGAAGCGTTCCTGCGCTCCACCGGTTATGAGCGGGACGAGGTTCTGGGCAGGGTGCCCGGGCAATTCGGGCTCTGGGTGGCCCCCGAGGACGCCGCCCGGCTCGCGGAGGTTATCCGGGCAAACGTGCGGGCCCGCGATCTCGAGTTGAAGTTCCGCAGAAAATCGGGCCAAGTCCGGCTGTTTCTGCTCTCCTTCGAGCGCATTACGCTCGATGGCGAGCCCTGTTTTCTGGCGGTCGCCAGCGACATCACCGAGCGTAAGCAGGCCGAGGATGCCCTGCGCGAGAGCGAGCAGCGGTTCCGGCTGATGGCCGACCACGCGCCGGTCATGATCTGGCTGGCAGGACCTGACAAGTTGTTCACTTACTTCAACAGGGGATGGCTGGATTTCACGGGCCGGACCCTCGACGAAGAGCTTGGCGCACCCTGGGCCGGAGGGGTGCATCCCGACGATGTCGAGCGCTATCGGCAAACGTACACCGAGGCGTTCGAGGCGCGCACGAGTTTCGAGGCGGAGTACCGGATGCGACGCGCCGATGGTGAATACCGCTGGATCGTCGACGTCGGCGTGCCCCGCCTCACCTCGGACGGTATCTTAGCGGGCTATATCGGCTCATGCCTGGACATCACCGAGCGGCGGAGGGCCGAAGAGGAGCGCGAGCAGCTCCTGACGCAGGCCGAAGCGGCGCAGCGGCGCGCCGCGTTCCTTGCCGAGGCGAGTGCCGTGCTGTCGTCCTCGCTCGAATACGACGTCTCTCTGCGGTCGGTCGCACAGCTTGCCGTGGCCCATTTCGGCGACTGGTGCACGATCGTCGTGGTCGAGGAAGGATCTCCGCGGCGGGTCGCGACGGCCCACAGGGACGTTGTCTTTTTCGAGCAGGCGGAGCGCCTCGTTGAGCGTTACACCCCGTCTGTCGCCCTTGGCGCCGGCGGGGTGCTCAAGACCGGGAATCCCGAGTTTGTCCCTACCGTCGGCCGGGAGTGGCTTCAGTCGCTCTCGGAGGACCCAGAGCACCTGCAGCTGTTGCTTGACCTGGACCTCTGTTCCTACATGTGCGTGCCGCTGCTCGCCCGCGGCCAGATACTCGGCGCGATGACGCTGGTCACGGTCGGGTCAGGCTACCACTACACGGACGAGGATTTCAGGCTCGCGCGAGATCTGGCTAGCCGCGCGGCGATGGCCGTCGAGAATGTCCGGCTGCTCGTCAATGCGCAGGAGGCCAACCGCGCAAAGGACGAGTTTCTGGCCACGGTCTCCCACGAACTGCGGACACCGCTGAACTCGATTCTCGGCTGGGCCCGAATGCTGAACAGCGGGCGCCTGGATCAGGCCAACGCGGGTCGGGCGATTGAAATCATCGAGCGGAACGCCCGAGTCCAGGCGCAGCTCATCGAGGACCTGCTCGACATCTCGAGGATCATCAGTGGCAAGCTGCGGCTGGACGTGCGCTCGGTCGACCTCGTGTCTGTCATCGAGGCGGCCGTGGACGCGGTGCGATTCGGCGCGGAGAGCAAGGGCATCCGCATACAGCGGGTGCTCGATTCCGGAGTGGAACTGATTTCGGGCGACCCGGACCGGCTCCAGCAGGTCGTCTGGA
Organism: uncultured Acidobacteriota bacterium; assembly: GCA_963773605.1. GTDB lineage: Bacteria > Acidobacteriota > UBA6911 > UBA6911 > UBA6911 > CAVZBT01. The sequence goes on along the minus strand of CAVZBT010000002.1, from coordinate 49,640 downwards.
ACCTGCTCTCCAACGCCATCAAGTTCACCCCCAAGAATGGCGGGGTACAGGTCCGGCTCGAGAAGGGCGCCTCGACCGCCGAGATCATCGTGAGCGACACCGGTATGGGGATCAGCCCCGAGTTTCTGCCTCATGTGTTCGAGCGCTTCCGCCAGCTGGACAGCTCGAGCACCCGCAAGCACGGGGGCCTCGGACTGGGCCTGGCCATCGTCAGCCAGCTGGTAGAGCTTCACGGAGGGGGCATCCGGGTGGAGAGCCCGGGGAAAGGGAAGGGGTCGACCTTCACGGTTTCCCTGCCGCTTGTCTGGGCGGCGCCCGTTTCCGAGGACGAGCGGCCCCGCCCCCGCGTGGTTGCTGCGTCGACCGCAGGAATCGTCGATGGACCGGTGCTCGAAGGTGTCCGGGTGCTCGTGGTCGAGGACGAGCAGGATGCCCGCGAGGTTCTCACCATCGCACTCCGACAGTGCGGCGCGGAGGTGATGTCCGCCGGCTCTGCGGCGGAGGCCCTCGAAATCCTGCGCGGGGAGCGGACGCCGGACGTTCTCGTCAGCGATATCGAAATGCCCGGCGAGGATGGGTACGCACTCATCCGCAAGGTCCGTGCCCTGGAAGAGGAGCGAGGCGGCCGCGTACCGGCCGCCGCTTTGACCGCCTACGCGCGGTCGGAGGACAGGATGCGGGCGCTCTCCGCCGGGTTCCAGGTACACATCCCGAAGCCGGTCGAGCCCGCAGAACTCGTCGCCGTCGTCGCCAGCCTCTCCGGCCGCACCTCGTTGGTCCGCGCCCGCCTCTGAAAATATTCGCACAACCCCGCACGATGTGGCAATTTCTTATCAGCAGCGGGGAGGACAACCTGGATGAATCGGCGGAACCGGGAACTTTGGCTCGAGCTGCAATTGTCCTTCGCCCTCGATGAGGAGGTGCTCAGCCGAGGGGGCGGGCCCGACAACGTCGCGAAACAGCACGCGAAAAACCGCCTTACCGCGCGCGAACGGATACAGGCTCTCATCGATCCGGGGAGCCGCTTTTTCGAGCTGGGGATCTTCGCGGCTTTCGGCATGTACGAAGAGTGGGGCGGCGCGCCCGCTGCCGGCGTCGTCACCGGCATCGGCCGCGTCGAGGGCCGGCTGTTCATGATCGTCGCCAACGATGCGACCGTCAAGGCCGGTGCGTTCTTCCCCATGACGGTCAAGAAAGTCCTGCGGGCGCAGCGGATCGCGATGGACAACCGCCTGCCGCTGATCTATCTCGTCGATTCCGCCGGGGTCTTCCTGCCGCTGCAGGACGAGATCTTCCCGGACGAGGACGACTTCGGCCGCATCTTCCGCAACAACGCCGGCTGTCGGCGCTGGGTGTGTCCCAGGTTGCGGCCATCATGGGCAACTGCGTCGCCGGGGGCGCGTACCTGCCGGTCATGTCCGACACGATCCTGATGACCGAAGGGAGCGGACTCTACATCGCCGGGCCTTCGCTCGTGAAGGCGGCCATAGGGCAGGACCTGAGCAGTGAGCAACTGGGTGGCGCCTCGCTGCACGCCGCGCTGAGCGGTACCATCGACTTTCGGGAACCCGACGACCCGGCCTGCCTCCGGCGTGTCCGGTCCATCGCCGGCATGATGGGCGTCCCGCCGCGCGCCCCCTTCGACCGCGCCGAGTCCCGCCCGCCAATTCACCCCGCCGAGGATCTTTACGACCTGATGCCCCTGAATCCCTCGCGCGAGTACGACATCCGCGAAATCGTCAGCCGCATCGTCGACGCCGGCGAGTTCACGGAGTACAAGGCCGAGTTCGGCCGGACGCTGGTGTGCGGTTACGCCCGCATCGGCGGCTGGGCGGTCGGTATCGTCGCCAACCAGAGGACGCACGTGCGCGAACCGGGGAGGCCCATCGAGGTCGGCGGCGTCATCTACACGGAATCCGCCGACAAGGCAGCCCGCTTCATCATGGACTGCAACCAGAACCTCATACCGCTGGTTTTTCTGCACGACGTCAACGGCTTCATGGTCGGACGGGACGCGGAAGTTTCGGGCATCATCAAGTCCGGCGCCAAGATGGTCAACGTCGTCGCCAACAGCGTGGTTCCCAAAGTGACCGTCATCCTGGGCGGAAGCTACGGGGCGGGACACTACGCGCTGTGCGGCAAGGCTTACGACCCGCGCTTTGTGTTCGCCTGGCCCACCGCCCGCTATGCGGTCATGGCCGGGGCTTCGGCGGCCCGGACCCTCGCCGACATCCGGCTGCGGCAGGAGGAAGCCAAGGGTCGGGAACTTTCCGCCGCGGAACGCGAGGAAATCATCCGCAGCATCGCCGCCCAGTACGATACCGCCCTCGATCCGCGCCATGCCGCGGCCAGGCTGTGGCTGGACAAGATCATCTCTCCTACCGAGACCCGCGAGGCGCTCGTGCTGGCGCTGGAGGTGGCCTCCCACAGCCCTGAGGTGGAGCCGTTCCGGACCGGCGTGCTACAGGTGTGAAGGACTTCACAAGCACCGATCGAGTCGATAAGGGGGTTGGCGGCTGGCCAAGGGGTTACTCGAGGAGGATGCATGAAGCTGGGAGTTGCAGGGCTCTTTTCGTTGCTCGCCTATGGTCTCGCGTCGTCTTCGGAGGTGCGCGTCGCCCCGCTTCCGGGCGAAAAGCATCTCGGCAGCCTGCGCCAGCTCACGGCCGGGGGCGAAAACGCCGAGGCGTACTTCTCATTCGATCAGAAGCAGCTCATCTTCCAGTCGACGCACCCGCCGTACCAGTGTGATCAGATGTTCAGGATGAGTATCGCCGGGGGCGACGCCCGCCTCGTCAGCACCGGGAAGGGGCGCACCACCTGCGGCTATTTCCTGCCAGGTGATCGCCGGGTTCTGTTTTCGTCGACGCATGCGGGCGCCCCCGAGTGTCCGCCGAAAGCCGACATGAGCCGTGGGTACGTTTGGGCGCTCTATAGAGACTATGACATCTTCACGGCCCGGGCCGACGGGAGCGATCTGCGCCCTCTGACGCAGTCGCCCGGCTACGACGCCGAGGCGACGGTGTCCCCCGACGGTAAAAAGATCGTCTTCACGTCGGTGCGCGATGGCGACCTGGAAATCTATTCGATGAACCTCGACGGTTCCGGTGTGACACGCCTGACCCAGGAGAAAGGATACGACGGCGGTCCGTTTTACTCGGCCGACAGCCGCTGGATTGTCTACCGCGCGCATCACCCGAAGGACCCGAAGGACGTCGAGCGCTATGAAAAACTGCTCGCCGACGGTTTGATTGAGCCGAGGGCGCTCGAGATCATGATCATGGCGGCCGACGGCTCCCGCAAGAAAGAGGTCACCCACAACGGCAAGGCGAATTTCGCGCCCTACTGGCACCCGGACGGGCGCCGGATCATCTTCGCTTCGAACATGAACGATCCGCGCGGCCGCAACTTCGACCTGTTTCTGATCCACGGGGACGGTACCGGACTTGAGCAGGTCACGTTCAACGACACCTTCGACGGATTCCCGATGTTCAGCAGGGCCGGCGACAAGCTGGTTTTTGCCTCCAACCGGCATGGCACCCGGGAGGGAGAGACCAACATCTTCATCGCCGACTGGAAGCCGTGAGACAGCAGGCTCAATGGGCGGCGGCCCGACGCGGTGGCGGGGAATTAGACCCAGTCGGTGGTGTGTAGGGATGCCTGTGCGGTCGGATACCGCAACGTCGGCGGCCACAACTCCACGATGAGCTACGGATGCGCAGTCACGCGCAACACCTCGCGATCCCGACCGTTACGATACGCCTTTGCCGACTCAGCACCGAACGCGGCGGTGAGACGCATCCGCAGGCAAGGGAGCGATAAGAGGTAAAGAAGCAGGGAAACCGGAAGCGGGGAAGACAGGAGCAGGAGGGGGAAACGGGAAAGGCGGCAGCCCAAGCCGAGTCTATCCCCCCACCCGGCTTGAACTGCCGCCCCCGTAACACTCCGGCCATTTCCCCTGATGGCCGGAATGAATCGGCCCTGTTGCCAACGCCCCACAAATACTGCATCCGGTCTTTCATGCACAAGCGAAACAAAGCGAAATTGACCCCTGTCGCGCAAAATGACGCACTTTTTCGCGTATGAAACCGGGGCCGGAGGCGGAAACTGCAAGCGCTGTGCCAGGGAGGACTCGGAACACAACGCAATGTCGAAGTCTTTCCCTGTCCTCCCTGGCTGTTTGGTTTGGAAATCTCAAGAAGGAATTGCAGCGCAGGGCGACGCCGGATGGCCGCAACGGAGGTTCCTGCGTTTTTCTTTGACACCATCGCGCAACCGTAGCAGATTGTTGGATACCGATAGGCAGGCGATAAAGGAGAGACTTAAATGCCCGATTTGAAGCTGTTGCAGGAAGCGATTCTCAACGGTGATGCCAAGGCCTCCGTGGCGGTGACGCGCGCAGCTCTCGCGGAGGGTACCGACCCAGGCGATCTTGTGACCCTCCATATGATTCCGGCGATGGACGAGGTGGGCAGGCGCTTCGAATGCCAGGAGTATTTCGTCCCGGAGCTCCTGCTTTCGGCGCGCGCGATGAAGAGCGCACTCGAACTGGTCCGGCCGCTGCTGGCCGAAAAAGGGCGGGAGCCCGCCGGCCGCGTCCTCATCGGGACCGTCAAGGGCGACCTGCACGACATCGGCAAGAACCTGGTTGCCTCGATGCTCGAAGGCGCCGGTTTCGACGTGATCGACCTTGGAGTCGACGTCCCTCCGCAGAAATTCGTGTCGGAGATCCATTCCAGGAAGGCCAATGTCGTGGCGCTCTCCGCCCTGCTGACGACGACGATGCCCAACATGAAGACCACCATCGACGAGATTGTCCGGGCCGGCGTGCGCGACAGCGTCAAGGTGATCATCGGTGGGGCGCCGGTCACCCAGCAGTATGCCGATCAGATTGGAGCGGACGGGTTCAGCGACAATGCAAACGGCGCCGTGAGCATCGCCAGAAAGCTCGCCGGCATTTAGCTCCCTAGGCGCGGGCCGCGTGCGGACTCCCTCGCGCGATCGGGATGGCCATCGGTCCTGTCGGATCGGCTCCTGCAATCTATGCGTTTCAAGCTGATAAGCTGCGAAGTGTTCTACCGGGAGATGTGTCTGGCCGCGGCCGGCTCCCCGCACACGATCGATCTCGAGTTCCTTCCCAAAGGGCTGCACGACATCGGTTCCGCCGGCATGATCGAACGGCTTCAGGCCGCCGTAGACCGGGTGGAGGAGGGCCGGTATCACACCATCCTGCTCGGCTACGCGCTCTGCAACAACGGGGTTGTGGGGCTGACCGCCCGGTCGATTCCGATCGTGATCCCGCGGGCACACGATTGCATCACCCTGTTCTTCGGCAGCTCCCAACGGTATCTCGACTACTTCGACAATCACCCGGGCGTGTACTACCAGACGACCGGGTGGATCGAAAGGGGGGAGGCCGAAGGCGAGTTACGCCAACTTTCAATTGCTCATAAGTCCGGTATGGACAGGACCTACGAGGAACTTGTCGAGAAGTACGGCGAGGACAACGCCCGGTTCCTCTACGAGCAGCTCGGGCAGTTCGCCCGCAACTACGGCCAGATGACGTTTATCGAAATGGGTGTGGAGCGCGACGAGAGTTTCGAGCGCCGGGCCCGGGAAAATGCGGCCGCCAGAGGTTGGGCTTTCGAAAAGGTGGCGGGCGACATGTCGATGATCCGGCGCCTGGCCGACGGCGTCTGGGATGACAAGGAATTTCTAGTGCTCAACCCCGGGGAGTCGATTGCGCCGAGCTACGACGAGAGGGTGATCACGGCCATTCGGGCCTGAAGGCAGAATGAGCAGAATCCGCATTGACTTGCAGCCGCTTGGGAAGACACTCGAGGTCGATGCCGGGGCCAGGCTGCAGGACGTCTTGTTCGGCTACGGCGTGGAATTCCCCTGCGGCGGCAGGGGCCGCTGCCGCAGCTGCCGCGTTCGCGTGTTGGAAGGCTCTCTGGCCGCGACGGCCGAGGATGTGGCGATACTGACCGCCCAGGAAATCGGGGAAGGCTGGCGCCTGGCCTGCCGCTCCCGCGTGTCCGAAAACGTCACGCTGGAAATCCGGCAGTGGGAGGCGGCGATCCTGGCCGACAGCACGTCCTTTGACTTTGTCCCCCGCGACGGTCTCGGGATCGCGGTGGATCTGGGGACCACGACTGTCGTCGGCCAGATCCTCGACCTTCGTACCGGCAACGTTCTAGGAGTGCAGGCGGGCCTCAACCCTCAGGTTGTCCACGGCAGCGACATCATGAGCCGCATCGAGTTTGCGTCGCAGCCCGCCGGCCGCGAGAAACTGCAGCAGCTGATCCGGCAAGGGGTCGGGGAACTCGCCCGAACCCTCCTCCGCGTTGCCAGGCCGCGGCGCGAAACGCTGCGCGACATCGCGATCGTGGGGAACACGGCGATGCATCACCTGTTTTGCGGCATCGACATAGCGCCGCTGGCAAGTTACCCGTTCGAGCCGGTTCACCTGGAGGGCAGGGTGTTCGATGCCTCTGACCTCGGATGGGACATTCCAGGGGACGCTCCCGTGCGGTTTCTGCCGTGCCTGGGCGGTTTCGTCGGCAGCGACATTCTTGCGGGGATTCTGGCGACCCGGATGCTGGAGAGCGAGCGGCCGGTTGCCCTCGTCGACCTTGGGACCAACGGCGAGGTCGTCGTGGGGAATCGTGATGGCATACTCTGCGCGTCGACCGCGGCCGGCCCCGCCTTCGAAGGCGCGCGCATCCGCATGGGGATGCAGGCGGCAACGGGTGCCGTCGCGGAAGTGAGTCTCGTGGATGGAAGGCCGGAGTGCCGGGTTTTGGGGGGCGTTGCGGCGCGGGGCATCTGCGGCAGCGGCCTGGTCGACGCGATAGCGGCAGGGCTCGATCTGGGCCTCATCCGGCCAAACGGCAGGCTGACCTGCGGCGACAAGTGGGAATTCTGCCCGCCGGTTTGCCTGGTCCAGGCGGACATTCGCGAGCTGCAGCTCGCCAAAGGGGCGATTGCGGCCGCAATCCAACTGCTGCTGCGAGGATGGGGCATGCAACCCGGGGATCTGAAATGCATGTTCCTGGCCGGGGCCTTCGGGAATTACATCAACCGCGCCAGCGCCCGCCGCATAGGTTTGATCGAATTCCCGGAGGAACGCGTGTGTCCCTCCGGCAACACGGCCCTGCTCGGCGCCAAGCTGGCCCTGTTCAACCCCGAAGATGAATATGGCGGCATTCTGAGCCGTGTTCGACACGTCCCCCTCGCCGCCGATCCGCAGTTCGAGTCCGTTTTTGTCGATTCGATGCTCTTCCCCGACGCTGCATGAACTGTCGTGGCGAGCCCCGTCGAGTACGTCGGCAGGGGCCGAGGTGCGCCGGCCTGCCCGGTCATCGCCCGCGGATGCCACGGTCGTACACCTCTGGGTTGACGCAGGTCGGCAGCCGCTCCCCCCGGAGCCCCGCAATCAGGTTGGCCGCGGCCATCTCCGCCATGCGAGCCCGGGTGGCCACCGAGGCGCTCGCGATGTGCGGGACGACCAGGCAATTGGGCAGCGTGAGCAACGGGGAATCGGAAGGGATCGGTTCCGGCTCGGTGACGTCCAGGGCCGCCGCCCGGATTCTCCCTCCGGCCAGCGCCTCGTACAGCGCCGCCGGGTCGACGATCGGGCCGCGTGCCGTGTTGACGAGGATCACCGACCCTTTCATCCTCGCGAAGCTCGCGGCGTTGAACATGTGCCGGGTGCTGTCGTTGAGATCCGTGTGGATGGAGATGAAATCCGCCTCGCGATAGAGTTCCTCGAGTTCGGCATAGCGCACCCCCATGCTCAACTCCAAGTCCTCGCGGCGCAAGCGATCACTGTAGATCACGCGCATGTCGAAGCCGCGCGCGCGGCGCGCGACAGCCTGGCCGATGCGGCCGAACCCGACGATTCCCAGCGTATTGTGGTGGATATCCATTCCTGTCAAGAGTTTGGGTCCCCATGTCCGCCACCGGCCGGCGTGTACAAACTCCGCCCCCTCCACGACCCGCCGGGCGGCCGCCATCAGCAGCGCAAACGCCAGGTCTGCGGTCGTTTCGGTCAGGACGCCAGGGGTGTTGCCTACGGGGATGCCGCGGGCTGTGGCTTCGGCAACGTCGATGTTGTCGAAGCCCACCGCATAGTTCGAGACCACCTTGAGCCGCGGGTTCAGATCCATCAGTTCGGCGTCGACTTTGTCAGTAAGGAGCGAAAGCAGCCCGTCGACCTCACGGACGGCGTCCAGCAGGACGGCCCGCGGCGGCGGCAGTTCCTCCTCCCACAGCCTCATGTCCGCCACCTCGCGGATCGCCTGCAATCCCTCTTCAGGAATGACGCGCGTCACCAGAACCTTGAATGTCATAGGGGACCTCGGGGGACAAGTGAACGAGGATCAAGGACCATAAGGGGCTAAGACATTTCTTCCGCAGCACTTGGGCTTTGATTTGGAGTCGGCATAGTCGTCGACCCTCGGGCCGACCCAGTCCAAGCGTCTTCCCTCGACCCCTGATACGACTGTTACTCGTCGTGTGCCAGCAGAAACAGGGCAACGGGACGGCGGTGCACCCATGAGTGGTACGACTGCACCCGCGTGGTCCGGTACCCTTCCTGGGGGGCCATGGCGATAACGTACTCTTCGCTATCGTACCACCAGTAGTACACTTTCCCCACATTGCCGCGCGCCCGGAACGTGTCGTAGTTGTACCATGCGTTGAACTCGAAACCGCAGGACGCGTTCAGGGGGTTTACTCCCGTCGCCAGCAGGCCTCGTCCCAGATTCCACCGGATGCGATTCCAGGCCAGGTAGTCGTGTGTGGCGGCGACGCAGAACCCGCCGAGCAGGGCCGTCGCGAGGAGTGCGGCCGCTGCGGCCGTGCGCTCGGCTCGCGCTTCCTTTCTGCCGGGTCCTCCTCCCCGGCCGTCCCTTGCCGCCGAACTGACGAGGACCATCGCCGGGAGAGCCACCGTCAGTATGTGCCTGTCAAACAGCCCCCCCTCCTGGGTGTGGCTGAAGATGATTTCGAAACCGGTCACCGCCAGCAGGCCCAGCATCGCACATGCCGCCATCTGGGCCCTGGCCGGCTCCGCCTGCCTGAGCCGCCACGCGCGCGCGAGGGTGACGAAAACCGCCGAGCCGAGAGGGACCACGGCGGCGGCCGCAAGGAGTGTAACCGCCCGCCACACGCCGGGGTAGGTCGGTGTTTCCGGCGGGCCGTAGTAGGTGGGGTCCAGCGTGACCGGCCCCAGGCCGGTGTCATACAGCACGTTCAGCAGGTAAGGCATCCTGGAGTGAAACGGCCGGGACGGGAGATAGACACCGAGGGCATATCGCGAAAACCAGGCCAGGCCCGCCGCTGAGGTCAGGCCGCAAGCCAGGGGCCACCAGCGGCGCGCTCTCCCGGAGAACTCGCCGCGCGACCGCCACAGATTCGGCAGCAGCGCCACGAGCAGAGGAAACAGCATGAACGAGAGATAGAACACGATCCCAAAGGAATTGGCGGCGATCTGCTCCACGCTCAGGTGCCGCAGAAGCTCATATTTCCTCTGGGTGGCGGGCGTGGAACCGCCGGCGACCCTGAGCCAGAGGCTGTAGCCGGCAATGAACGCCCCGCACGCGGTCGCAAAGACCGCCCCGTCCTGCAGCTTGCGGCGCCACGGCCGGCGCGGTGAGGCAAGCAGCACGATCAGAACCGGGCCCATGAACAGCAGGGCCATCTGGCGGATCAGGAAGGCGTAGCCGAGCGCAAGCCCGCATGCCAGAACGGATCCCCGGGACCCGCTCTTGAGATGGCGGGCATAGAGGAAGCAGGCCAGCGCGACGAAGAACAGGAACGGGACCTCCGTCATGAACGTGAACGCGAGGCAGAACTGGACGGGGTTGAAGATCCACGAAAGCACGGCCGCCCACGAAATGATGCGGCGCACCTGCAGGGCGGCCAGCGTAAACCACAGCAAGAGCGCGACACCGCATGAGAGCACCAGGCTGCTGAGTCGCAGAACCGTGAAGTGCGCGCCGAAAAGGCGGACGAGTGCGCCCCCGTACATGGCTTGGCCGACCAGGCTGGGGGCGGACCATTCGTCGACGTGCATTCCTGCCCCGGAGCCGAACTTGAAGGCCGATCGTGTGTAGGCCCAGTCGTCGTTGAGGGGAAACTCGCCGCGCGGGTCCGTGAGGGCGGCCGCGGCCAGATACAGCAGGACGATCATGAACACGGGAACGGCCTGGTTTCGGGAACTGACGATCTCCGGCACCTGGGTGGACCTCGCTGTTTGCGGCTCAGGATTTACGATTGCGGCGGGAACGTCAACCGGAAATTCCGGCGCCTCCCGGCACGCGGGCCGGAGCCCGGAGGACCGTCACTACCAGCAGAGCCAGCAGACCGCCCCAGAGAATCCATCCCTGGGTCGTCAACGCCAGGTTTCCCTGGCCGAGGATGGACGACGAGGTCCTGGCGACAGCGACGACTGCCGCCGACAGGATGTAACCGAGATAGTTGGTGCGGAGGAAGAGGATTACGACGGTACAGGCAAAGGCCACGAGCAGAACCGACGGGATCAAGTCGAGCGCGGCCTCCGACAGGCGCCTCGCGTTGTCGGGGAGGAAGCTGGCGAGCAGACCCACGATCAGCGCCAGTTTGATCCAGGCAGCAGTCCTGAGCCTGCTCCACAGGTGCACGCCAAAAGCCAGCACGGCGCTGAAGAACAGGGTGGCGAGTGCGGCGTCGCGAAGGCTGGAAATGATCGGCAGGTACGTGCCGACGCCATCCGGCGGGCTGATTGACGGGACCAGCGCAAGCCGGCTGCCGTGAAACTGCAGGCGGGCCGCGACCCACTGCAGGATCATGATGAGCCCGAGGCTCGCGATAGAGGCCGTTACGGCGTCGCGTCCCCACGCGGCCCGATTCTCGCGCCGGAGCACAGCCGGCGCATCGGGGTAACACGCCAACACCAGGGCTGTGGCCAGGCCGGCGGCAAGGCCGATGCCGATCACCACCAGCACGCCCTGGATGAGGCCCGACGTGACCGCCACCTGCATCCCGACCTCCGTGTCGTAGTCAAAGAAGAACTCCGGGATCGAATTGAGCGCGTTCAAGGCCTCGAGAAACATCGCTGCCGCGGCAACGCTCCCGGCCAGCCTCCAGCGAACGCCGCCGTGCCGGGTTGCGCGCAATAGCGTCAGGAAAGCAAAGGCGAACATCGTGGCGATAAACACCATCCGGATGGCGGCGGCGCACAGACTGTACATCCCCTCGCGCTCCCGCGCGCGGTTCCACTCTTCGGGCGTCTTTATGTAGTGCGTCCAGAGGCCGATCGAGTCGCCGAAAACGCCCGCCTCGACACGCAGCCTCGCCTCGCCGATGGCGCCCTCCGTGCCGGCCCGCGCCTCCCACGTAAAGGTCGTATCGCGCCGCTGCTTCGGTTTTTCCGACCTGGTCTCTTTCAGCGTGAAACGGGACAGGTCGTACCCCTGGGCGGCGAGAAAGGAAGTGGCGACAGGCCGAGCCTCCATTTCGTGCAGGTCGGCCCCCGGGGCATTCTCGGGCAAATCGTGGCGAAACGAGATGACATGCCCGTCCGCGGGGTCCACGTTGACACGAAACTCTTCCTTTTGCAGCGGCTGGAAGAAGCGCGTCTGCCAGGCGATCGGACGAGTCTGGGTGCCGTAGATCCTGTTCAGCGCCTCGATGCCGCCGGCGCGATACACGTACTGCGCTGCCGTGTAGTCCAGCCGTGTGATCGGCTGTGTGGCTTCGAGGAAACCGCCCGGACTGAACTTCAGCCGTGCGAGGAAATCCCGCGCGGCCCTGGCGGCGCCCTCACCCGGGATTTTGAACTGGACGAAATCGCCGAAGAGCGGCGGTCTGAAGGCGAGCAGAAGAGTGCCGAGCGCAAGCAGCCCGAATGCGATGTAGGCGCGGGAGCGGGGGAGCGGCTCCCAGGAAGGCGCCGCTGTGTCCATCGCAGGCGGCCGATCGAAAACGGGGGTGGGTGCGCGTTCCGCGTCGTTCGTGACGGATGTGCCAGCCCGGAAGCGTCCGGTGGCCAGATAAGCGACGACGGCGATCGCCAGCGGGATCAGGTTGATGCCGGCCGTCACAGCCCCCGTGGTCATGAGGTACGCGTTCCCGGACCGCAAAAACAGGAAGGCCGAGTAAAACGCGTCGATGCTGTAATGCGCGATGAGCGGCGCAAGTATGCCGAACCGGATCATTGCCCAGGACAGCACCAGCCCAACGATGCCGACTTCGATCCCACGGATGAAAAATGGCTGGTTGGGGTAGTTGGAGTGACCGAACCCCCACACGAAGGAGGCCACCCCGATGGCCAGCCAGCGATGGCGCAACAGGCGTCCGAGAAAGGGAAGCGAAAAAGCGCGGAAGACCCACTCTTCAGAAACGGCCGGGAAAAACCCGCCGAGAAGGACCGAGACCCACGGGAACCGGGTATTGAGCAGGTCGGTGTAGGGGATATCCGCGGGAGCCCAGGCGCCGAAGCGGTTGGCCAGCAGATAAAAGCCGATTTCGTAGGCGAAGAAGACAAACGCCAGGGTGACCCCGACCAGCGAGGCGTGCAGAAACCGCCGCGTCCGGAAGGACTCCCAGGTCAGCATCCTGGAAATGGAAAGGTGCGACGGGAATGACGCGCGGTACAGCGGCTCGCAGCACGCGGTCAAAATGAGTATTATGCCGCCGAAACTCAGGGCCCCGAGTGCGCCGAATACGACGGTCCGCCCCGCAAAACTGGCGTAAGTCCCGGTCGTGTCGAAGTCGTATTGTGCGACCGGGAATTCGTTGAGCGACGAAAGGAACTGCAGGGCGCACGCGATCAGCGCAAAGCTCAAGGCGGTTTTCCAGCGCACGTCCCGCAGGCGGACGCGATCACCGAGCGTCACCAGCATCCCGAGGCCGAGCAGCGCAAAAAAGAGCAGGTCAACCTGTGAGGCGCCTTCGTTGAGCGAACGGAGCCGAGCGTAACCACGGCTCCACTCCTCGGGGACTCTGAGATACTCGCTGTAGCCGTCGACGCGGTCTCCCTGGACGGTTACGGTGACGCGGTAGGTTGCGCCGCGCAGATCGAGCCCGGCCACCTTCCAGTTGAAGAGGTGATCGGTGCGGTATGGCCGCTTCTGCGTCTCGCTGTCGAGATACTCCAGGTCGTCGATCGTGCGGTTCACTTCCAGGACCAGGAACGACTCGGCCAGCGACCGGGCCGCCTCGAGAGACAGGTCCGCGCCGGGTGCATCTTCGGGCAGGGTGTGGTCGAAGCCGGCCAGCTCCCCGCCAGGGGTGATCTCGACCCGGATTTCCTCTTTCTGTAAAGGTCTGAACCAGCGATGCCCCCAGCGCCACACCTTGATGGGGCTGCCCATTAGGGCATTGGCGCGCTCGAGCCCCAGTTCCCGCTCGAGGAAGACCTTCGCATCGCCGTCATACCGGAAGGACGCGGCGTGGCGGTAGCCCGCAGTCAGGACATCGTGGCCGGCCAGGAATCTCATGGCGATCGGTAGCGAACTCTCCCGGTTCACCTTGAAGTCGATGGACGCTTCCGGGAAGGCCCTGTAAAAGTACCTGACGCCGATGAACAGGCTGACGGCGCAGGCAAGCAGGCAGGCCGCGATCAGCCGGTAATCGCTCCGAGCGAGCTTGTCGGGCATCGTGTAGGGTTGCTCCTATGCTCCCTCCCAGCGGTGAAACAGGTTGTGCCGGATGGAGAGGAGATCCAGGGCTTTGCCCACGGAGTGATTGACGAGGTCGTCCACCGTAAGGGGGCGGTGATAAAACGCGGGGATCGGGGGGAGGATGACGGCGCCCATTTCAGCCGCGCGCACCATATTGCGCAGGTGCCCGAGGTGAAGCGGCGTTTCGCGGACCATCAGGATCAGGGGGCGCCGCTCTTTCAAGTGAACGTCGGCGGCGCGTGTCAGCAGCTGGCTGGAGATGGAGTGCGCGATTTCTCCGAGCGAGTGCATGCTGCAGGGCGCGACGATCATCCCATCGGTGCGGAAGGACCCGCTCGAGATCGTGGCGGCCAGGTCCCGGTTTGGGTGAACGACGTGGGCAAGCGCCGTGACATCGGCCTCGGAGAGGTCTGTTTCCAGTGCGATGGTGCGGTGCGCGGCATCGGTCAGGACGAGGTGGATTTCCACGTCTCCCGCAAGCCGTAGCGCCTCGAGTGTGCGGATACCGTAAATCGGGCTGCTCGAACCCGAGATCCCCACAACAATGCGACGGGTGAATCCCTCCATCCGTCACTCCCCCGAAAAAGCACCCCGATAACGCTTGCGCCCGCGGTCACCCCTCGTGAGGGGGGCACCCGCGGGCGCCCAATGTCCTGCCTGTATTATGCCGCTCGGGGTTCCCCGAACCGGCTACTTCGTCGCTGTCGCGCGCTCGGCAGACAGGTTCTTGTCCTTGGGTATCGAGAGATAGCCGCCGGCGCGGTCCTTCTGCACCCAGTTGATCACAACCTCGTATCGAACGCGGTTCCGGCCCACGAGGAACTGCACCGGCTCGTTGATCGTCCGGTCCCTCTTTTCCAGCTTGCTGTCGTCAGCCAGGACCTGCAGGGAATACTTGCCCTTCTTCGGGTCAGTCTTGGTCAGGATGAGGCGGATATCTTCAACCTTCGTGTACTGATTCTTCTTCGGGATTTCGAATTCGAAAAAGTCGCGCTCGCCCTTCCGGCGCAGTTCGGAGAGCTCCGACGAGTTCTTGGCAACCGCGGCCGTGAGGTTGTCACGGACGTCCACCAGCTGGCGCTGCGTCCCTTCGAGATCGCGCTTGGCGCCGGCCAGGTCGGTCTTGACGGTGACCACGTCGTTCTTCACCCCGCCGACCTCCGAGCTGACCTGACCGATTTTCGTATCGGTTTCCGTCCGGACGGCCTGAATCTGCGAGGTGTCCGCCTTGGTTGAGATGGCCTGGCTCAGTTCCGCCTTGGTCCTCTGTCCTTCCGACTGGATCTGTTGAGCCGTCCGCTTCAGTTCCGCCTTGGTCTGGCCCACGGCCTCCTGGGCCTGGCTGATCTCCCCCTTCAGGGTGGAGATGATCTTGGCCTCCCCGGCCCGGTGGCTCGAATCAAGCTGCTTGAGCTCATCGTTGATCTTGGCGAGATCGGCCTGATTCTTCTGCTGATACTGGCGACTGTCGTACAGCAGGTACGCGACGGCAAGCGCGAGCAGGGCCAGGACCGTGGTCTTGAGCCACTCCGGCACTATGCCGCCCGGCCGCCTGTCTCTGGGTGCGGGCGGCGGAGCCGAATTAGGATCCCTGCCGGTCAGGTACGATTCCATCGACGGAGTGCCCATAGGTATGCATCCTCTCTGCCTTGAGTGCAAAACGCGGGATTGACCCGTTGCCTCGTCTTTTCCCGTCTAATCGTTGTATATGATAGGTCAGGCGTCCCCAAAGTTCAAAAGATTACGAGATTCGTGCGCCGTACGGGGATTCGTGGAAAAGCGGCGCAGGTTCCGTTAAGATGCTATCCGTTTTGCCGTGCCTGCGGGGTGTCCGGAACAGACCCGCGAGGTGCACAACCAACGCCAGCTCGGTCTGGAGGCCGCCCGCGGCATGACTGACGACACCGCAAAACCACAGGCAGTCCTGCCTCGATTGATGGGGCCCGCCCTCGCCACGTCGCTGGTCATTTCCAATGTGATCGGCGTCGGGATATTCACCACGTCCGGGTTGCTGGCGCGGGGGCTGCCCGATCCGCGCGTGCTCCTCGGGATCTGGGTTGCCGGCGGCGTGCTTGCCCTGGCCGGGGCGTTTTGCTATGCGGAACTCGGCGCTCGCATACCGCGTGCCGGGGGGGAGTATGCCTTCCTGCGCCAGGCCTATGGTCCACTCCCGGCGTTCCTGAGCGGGTGGGGCTCGCTGTTCGCCGGTTTCTCGGCGCCGATCGCGGCTGCATCCGTCGGGTTCACGGAGTACCTCAGTTTCTATTTCCCCGTCCTGTCGACGCAGGGGCCGAACGCTTCCCGGGGCATGTTCCTCCCCGGCCATCTCGTCGCTGCGCTCGTCATCATCCTGCTCTCGTCGCTGCACTACCGGAGGGTGCGGGTCGGCGGGCCGGTGCACGTCGCGCTGACTTCGTTCAAGGTCGGCGTAATCGTAGTCTTCATTCTCGCCGGTTTCCTGCTGGGGCGCGGCACTCCGGCGCATTTCGCCCCTGCGCTCGAGGTGTCCCGGTGGCCTCAGCTGCTGCCCGCGGTGGCCTCCGGCCTGATCTTTGTCATGTTCTCTTATAGCGGCTGGAATGCGGCGGCCTATATCGGAGGCGAAATCCGGGATCCCCGCCGCAACCTCCCCCGCGCCCTGATCTACGGTACCCTCGTGGTCATTGTCTTGTACGTCGCGATGAACGCGCTGTACATCTATGCGGTCCCGCTGGCGGAAATGGCCAGCGTGATTCGGATCGCGGAACTGGCGAGCCGGAATCTCTTCGGGCTGAACGTCGCCCCTTTTCTAAACATCATTTTCATGGGGACGATCCTCGGGTCCATAAGCGCCATGGTGATCGTCGGGCCCCGCGTCTACTATGCCATGGCGCAGGACGGCCTCTTCCCGCAGGCGATCGCGAAAGTCCACCCGCGGTTCGGTACCCCGTCCAATGCGATCCTGCTGCAATGCGCCTGGTCGGTGGTGCTGCTGTTCACCGGCCGGTTCGAGCAGTTGCTAACCTTCTCCGGCGTGGTCATGATCCTCTTTTCGGCGCTCGCCGTCACTGCGGTTTTCGTCATGCGCCGGGGAGAGCGCGGCAAGGCGCGTCCGTACTCGGGCTGGGGGTATCCGTGGACTGCCCTGCTGTTTCTGGTCGTCAGCGCCTGGATTTTGCTGGTGTCGTTCCGCGATCAGCCGAAGGAATCGCTCTCCGGGCTCGGTCGTCGTTGCGACCGGCATACCGTTTTACTATTGGTGGAATCGCAAATCCCGCACGAAATGAAGCTCCCGCGCCTTTGAGTCTTTGAGTTCAGCTCGAGCAGTCACCTCGGAGACAGCGAAAGCTACCAGCCGAAGATGTAGCGTTCGCGCCGGACATCGCTCCCGCCGCGCAGGGTGCCCGTGCGCGGATCGATGCCGACGGCGGTCACTCCGGTCGAGATCCCGAAGGCGGAGCGTACCTGGAGCACGTGGCCCTTCTCGCGCAGCGCCTGCAGCACTCCCGGGGCGACGCGGTCTTCGACCTCCAGGAGTCCCGGCCTGTCGGAGTGAGCATCAAATGTGCTGAAGGGATGGAGCGAGTTGATGCGCGGCGCCTCGAGTGCCTGCTGCAGAGGCATTTCGAAAATGTGTCTCATGTGGGCGATTGTAACCCTCGGCTCCCGCGCTGAAAATTCGAATCTGGCGAGAATCGGATCAGGCCCTGGCATCCGAACCCGATGACGGCCGGAAAGAGGAGGTTCGTACTGGAGTGCCGCGGCAGGGATGCTATAATGCGCACCAGGGTGGGTAACTTGAACCGGAAACTGAACATCCTTCTGATTCGACCGAAGTCGACGTATGCCGACGTGGTCGCCGGCATTCCGATAGGGATTACACTGCTGGCCGCCGTGGCGGAAGGCAGGGGGCACCAAGCCCGTATTCTCGACATCGGGCTGGAGAAGGACGGACGAGGCCTCGCTCAGCCGCCTGCTCCAGGCGGAGCACTTCGACATCGCGGGCATTGAGCTGCATGTCGGTCGAGTTCCTCGGCGGCGTCGAAACGGCGAACGTCGATTCGCCGCGTCTCCCCGGAAACCCACATCATCTTCGGCGGTCAGCACCCGACGATCATGCCCGAGCAGGTGATGAAGGTCGACTGCATCGACTCCATCTGCATCGGCGAGGGTGAGGATGTCTGGACCGACTTCCTGGACCGGATGAGCTGCGGCAGCAGCCTTGACGGGCGTGGCCGGCCTCTGGTTCCGCCGCGATGGCGAGGTGGTCCGCAACCTGCCCCGAAACGACTACGTCGACGTCGATTCCGTCCCCATGCCGGCCTACCACCTGCTGGAGATCGACAAGTACTTCGACATCGACTTCGTCCGGTTCCCGACTGTCGATCGCAGGGCGCATCCAGATATTCACGAGCCGCGGGTGCCCGTACCGATGCATCTACTGCCACGACCTGTTCGGCAAGAGATTCCGCGGGCGGAAGCCGCAACTGGTCTGGCAGGAAATCAAGTTCCTGTACGACACCTACGGCATCCGCGAGTTCATGATCGAGGACGACATCTTCAACATGGACTTGGCCCGCGCGAAGGAGATCTGCGATCTCGTGATCGCAAGCGGCATCAAGATCGGGTTCCAGTTCGGCAACGGGGTGCGGCTCGAGCGTTTCGACGAGGAGTTGATGCGCAAGCTCGCCCAGGCCGGAACCCACCACATGGCCATCGCGGTCGAGTCGGCCAACGACCGCATCCAGAAACTGATCAAGAAGCATCTCAAGCTGGACCGGTTCAACGAGGTGCTCGGCTGGGCGCGGAAGTACGGCATCGAGACGCTCGGCTTCTTCATGCTGGGTTTCCCCGGCGAGACCATCCAGGAAATCGAGCAGACGATCCGGTTTGCCTGCAACTCCCATTTCGACGAAGCCCTGTTTTCCATTGCGACCCCTTATGCCGGGACCGAGCTGAACGACCTGGTGCGCGCCACCGGGGCCTACGAGGGGAACGACCTGCACGACGAGTGGGAAGGGGTCGTCAAGGTCAAGTCCGAGGAGTGGGACCACCGGAAACTCCGCCACATGCAGCGCAAGGCGTACTTCCTGTTTTTCCTCACGCGTTTACGGTTCGTCAAGATCCTCTTGAAGATGAAGAGCCCGCGCATGTTCCGCCGTTACTGGGCTGCCTTTACCCGCAATTTCATGCCTTTCTTCGAAACGCAGCGTTCCCGCATCAACTGAGACCGCGACAGTTCGCCTGCCGATAGGAAATAGTCTGCTGGAATCGCGGAAACCTCATATTTGCATTGACATTCGCCGATAATCACAAGTAGCATGGCACCGCTCCACCAGTTAATTTCTGTACCGCCGGATCATCGGGTGACGGCCGCCAGAATTAGGGCGGCCTTTTCATTTGAGGGTCACGCGGGCGAACTCTGGATCAGATGTGGAAACATTCGCGCAAGGAGTGAAGTTCCCATGGAAAAGGAAATTGGGAAAGTGAAGTGGTTCAATAACGCGAAGGGCTACGGTTTTATCGAGAGAGGCGACGGGCGGGGATGTTTTCGTCCACCACACCGCCATTCAGATGAGTGGGTTCCGGACTTTGGCGGAAGGAGAATCGGTGGCCTTCACAGTCACCCGCGGCCCCAAGGGTCTGCAGGCAGAGAACGTGACGAAGGCTGAATAACGAAGTCATACAAGATCGCCCCTCTCGCGGCTGGCCCGCGGGAGGGGCATTTTTTATTTCCGGGGGAGATCTTATGAGATCACTCGCATGCTGCACCGCAGGGCTCGCGCTCGCACTCGTGCTGCGCCGGCGCGGTGTCAGGGATATCCGGCGCCGAACCGGGGTTCACTCAACTCTTCAACGGCAAGGATCTGACCGGGTGGGTTTACGGCACGCGGCAGGGGGGAGAGAACAAGGCGGGACAGGGCTATCGGGTCGAAAACGGCATCCTATACTGCACCCGTGAAGACGGTGGCAATCTCTTCACGGCGAAGGAGTACTCGGATTTTGTCTTCCGGTTCGAGTTCCGGCTGGAGCCGAATGCGAACAACGGCATCGGAATCCGGGCGCCCTTGGAGGGGGACGCGGCTTACCAGGGGATGGAAATCCAGGTGCTCGACGACTCGGGGTCTCAGTACACCAGCCTGAGGGCGGCGCAATACCACGGGTCCATTTACGACGTCGTGCCCGCGCAGCGAGGGCACCAGAAACCGGTCGGGGAGTGGAACTCCGAAGAGATCACAGCCCGAGGACGACGCATCACCGTGAAACTGAACGGCGCCACGATCGTCGATGCCAACCTGGGCGACATCAAGGACCCGGAAGTGCTGAAGAAACACCCCGGACTGGCCCGCAGTTCAGGTCGGATCGGGTTCCTCGGGCATGGGGCACGGGTGGAATTCAGAAATATGCGGGTCCGGGATCTGGCGGCGAGGTAGCGGATTGTCTGGAGTGCGGCGGCTCGACGCCGCCGTTGGCAGGGTCCGACCCTCGTAGTGAAGGGCGGCGCCGAGGCGCCGCACTCCATAGGGCGCCGCACTCCAATTTGTCAGGCTTCGGACTTTCCGATCAGGACGATCGCGACGGGCAAAGTCCGTCTCCGGTGCCGCCGGCCGGTGAGGCCTTGGTCGTGGCTCCACCGCCCAATGCCCTTCGTCGAGAGAGCGGAATGCCGGTTTTCCTGCCGCCGACGGCTTGGTGAGGTACAGGGTGACGGGGTGATTCGTGCCGGACACCTTGCGGCTCAGGGCGATCAGGGCTTTGTAGTCGGGCATCGCAGCCGGATCCTTATCCTCGGAAACCGGGGAAAGGAGGAAGAAGTGCCGGGTCGGGGCCACTCCCATGTGGTTGCCGTCCTGGGGCAGGGCCTGGTAGCGCATCACGTAGCTACCCGGTTTGACGACCTGTCCCCGATAGTCGCCCCCCTGCTGGGAGTAGGTGATAACCCCTGCGAAGGTGCCGTTGGCGAGGGTTGTGTAATCGCCCCCGGCGGACTTCTGCGGCACGGACTTGCGCAGCCACAATTCGCAGAACGCGCCGTCCGGCCCGGTAATCCTCACCCCTTCGGCCTGCAGGGCCGCCTTGACGGCCGGGTCCAGGTCCGCGACGGCACACTCGCCGATGGATTCCGCCTTATAGTTCTGGGGCGCCGCCATGGCGCACGCCATCGGCAATACGACGAGGGCAAAGAGGACTCGCATTCTGCAGTACATTTCCGCTCCCACGGATTATGTCGGGAAGGCGGCGCCGCACCGCAGCGGCGCCGCCTTCCCGAGGGACGCTCCTACGTCAGTTCATCGTAGCACGAGCGACCGGGGCCGCAGCCGGACGGTGCCGCCACGCGGCCGTCCGGACCTATGCAGATCTGGGTCAGGGCGCACCAGTAGATCTGGTCGTTGCACGCAGGGACAGTCGGGTCGTTCTCCGACTGGATGAACATCGCCTTCCAGCGCAGGCGCCGGCACGGCTCGTGGGGCAGGTTACTGTAGGGCTTATCCATCATGTCATGCCCTCCCTTCGGCGGCACGCAGGATCGCGCGTTTGACGGCGATGCGGGCCAGCTGGACTTTGTAGCCGTTTTGGCTGAGAGCCTTCGCATCCTTAACGGCCGCGCCCCCGGCCTCGTCGGCAAGATTGGTGGTAACGGCCTTGCCGGCCAGCACCCGCTCCGCTTCCGGCGCGGGCCAGGGCACCGGTGCGACGTGCCCGAGAACGATGCGGGCTGCGCTCACGGTTTTGCCCGAGAGCTTGAGGCTGACGGCGGCGGCAGCGAGTGGCCAATCCAGCGACTCTCCCTGGCGGACTTCGTAGGTGGAGTTGCTGGCAGTCCCGGCGGGGACCAGTATTTCGGTGACTATCTCATCGGGCGCCAGCGCGTACTCCCGGTCCCCGGCCGATTGAGGCGTCAAAAAGAACTTCTCGACGGCGACGTCTCTTGGACCTTTGGGGCCGAAGAGGCGCACCTTGGCGCCCAGCGCAATCAAGCGCCGGCGCCAGGCTGGACGGGTTGACAAAATAGGCCGGGCCGGAGTTGCCCAGAATCGCGTGATAGCGATTCTCTCCGCCGACGACCAGCGACTTGCCGGACGCGTCCTGTGCCAGAAGACCCATGCCGCCCCGGAAAGTACCAGCAGCGGGGCCGCTGGCAGAGATCCCCGCCGACCGTACCCAGGGCGCGGACCTGGGCGCTGCTGACGCCTTCGGCCGCCTGCAGCGAGGGCCGGGTACTGTTTCTTGATGGCATCGCTGTCGACGAGTTCCTGGAAGCGTGACGAGCGCGCCCAGCCGCAATCCCTCGGCGCCCGAGTACCTCAACCCCCGTAATTCGGCCACCTCCTTGATGTTCACGACCCGCTTCGGCGCGACCACGGAGTCCTTCATGAGGGCCAGCAGATCCGTGCCCCCGGCGAGCACTTCCCGTTCTCCCCACTGCGACCCGAGCAGGGCCACGGCCTGTTCCTTGGTTGTGGGGCTTGCATATTCGAATGCGCGCATTAGCCGAGCCCTCCTTTCTGCTCCAGAGCTGCCAGGACGCGACCAGGTGTGAGCGGCAGGTTGCCGACACGACGTTCCGATCGCATTCGCCACCGCGTTGGAGATGGCGGCCCCCGGGGAAACGACAGGCGGCTCCCCAAGCCCGATGACGCCGCGATCGTCCTGAGCCTTCCCGGTCATCATGTGCACCACGAGGTTGCCGATGTCGCCCAACCCGGCAAGTCCGATAGAACTCCATGTTCGGGTTGAGCATTCTGCCGGTGTTCCGGTCCATGATCTTCTCCTCGAAAAGCGAGTAGCTGATCCCCATGATGAGGGCGCCACGGACCTGGCTTTCGGCGGTCTTCATGTTGACGATGAGCCCGACATCCTGGACGGCGACCATCTTGTCGACCTTGACGATGCCGGTTTCCGTATCGACCTGGACCTCGGCGATCTGGACCCCGCCTACGCCCTGGCTGATCAGTTCGTCCTTGCCTTCGAGACGCTTGCCAATGACCGAGATCGGGTTAACCCCGATCCTGGCGCACGCCTGCTTCCAGCCGATGCTTTTCGCTGGGTCGCCCTTGACCTGGATTTTACCGCCGACGGATTCGAGGTTGGCCGGATCGGCGTTCAGGGCGGGGGCTGCCTGCTTGAACAGGGCGTCCCGCGCGTCGACTGCCGCCCGGCGCGTCGAGGCGCTGACGCCGCCGACCGTCGTGCTTCCTCCCGACGATCCGGAGGATGGGTACCGGGTATCGCCGATCCTGACCTGCACGCCGCTCAGCGGAATCCCGAGGGTCTCGGCGGCGACGATGCCGATCACGGTGCGGGTGCCGGTCCCGAGGTCCTGCGAGCAGAGCTCGGCGCTCACCGAACCGTCGGAGTTGATCGTCACGCGACACTCGCTCTCGTGCCCGAGGCCGCCCCAGGTGTGCAGCGAAAGCCCCATGCCCCGCTTGACCGGTCCGGCCGTTTTGTCCCCGCGCGGGTGCCACTTCTTTTTCCAGTCGCTGAGTTCGGCGGCCTTCAGCAGCTGCTCTTTGTAGAGGGCTGCCCGCGGCGATGCCAACTCGATGTTCTTCAGGAACAGATCCATCGGGTCCATCTGCAGCTGCGCCGCGAGGTCCTCGAGCGCGCACATCGTCACGAAGCACGCCTGCGGGTGATTTGGCGCCCGCCAGGCACGGGCGGAGCCGATGTTGGTCTCGACGCTCGTGTGGCTCATCTTGTGCGGGATCCGCCACACATACGGGATCGGCGGCGCGCCGCCGCCGGTCATGCCACCTGTTCCCCAGGACTTCGATTCCCAGGCCGTCAGGGTGCCGTCCTTCTTCGCCCCCACCTTGACCTTGGCGAACGTCGAGGGACGGGCTCCGGCGATGGCCAGCTCCGATTCCCGGTCGTTCATGAGTCTTGACCGCCTTGCCCGAGCTCTTCGCGAGCCGCGCCCCGGCGATATCCCACACGTCCGGGCCGAACTTGCTGCCGAAACCGCCGCCAATGTGGTCCTGGTGGACGTGGATATTGGCGGCCGGAATGTTGAGCGGCTCGGCCATCTGCGAGGCGATGCTCGAGACCGCCTGGGTGGAGATGTAGACGTTGAGGTTGTCCCCCTCCCATTCGTTCACCGACCCGTGAGGCTCCAGCGTGCAGTGCGTGATGACGGGAATGCCGTAGGAGCCCTCGACTACAACCTCCGCGTCCTGGAATCCCTTGGCAGTATCTCCGGTCCCTTTCTCTTCCGGTTCCTTGGCGCGGTCCCCGGCGGCCGCGAGGTCTTCTTCCTGCACGATGTGCGGCAGCGCTTCGTACTGAACCTTTACGGCGCGGGCGGCGTCTTCCGCAAGCTGCTCGTTTTCGGCGGCGAGCGCGACGACTTCGAATCCGGCCCACTGCACCTCGGTGCCGGGCCCGTTAATCACGTACACCCCCTTCACTCCCGGCATCTTTTCCGCGGCGCTCGTGTCGACCGAGACGATTTTCGCGTGCGCGTGAGGAGAACGCACGATGGTGCCGTAGAGCATGCCCGGCCTCTTGACGTCCTGCGTGTACTTGGCTTTGCCCGAGACCTTGTCCGGACCGTCAAGCCGGGAGATCCGCTTGCCCATGAGCGCTCGTTTTGATGCTTCAGGCCACCTGTAATCAGGCATTGGTCGTCCCCCCTTTCGTCGCTTTGGAGGCTGCGAGAACAGCCTGACGGATTCCCGCATACGTACCACAACGGCAGAGATTGCCTCCCAGGCCCTTGTTCACCTGCTCCGCCGTCGGGTTCGGGTGCTTGTCCAGAAACGCCTTTGCGGCCACGACGAAACCCGGGGTGCAGAATCCGCACTGCTGGGCATCGTGCTCCACAAATGCCGCCTGGAGCGGGTGCAATCTGCCTTCGGTCGACAGGCCCTCGACCGTGACGATTTCCTTCCCCTGGGCCTCGAGTGCAAGCACGCTGCAGGCGTACACGGGCTTGCCGCCCAACAGGACCGTGCAAGTCCCGCACGCCCCGCGGTCGCACACTTTCTTGGCGCCGGTAAAATCGAGCTCGTTGTGGAGCGCTTCGAGCAAGGTCACCCGGGGTTCGAGATTCAGGGTATACGGCTTGCCGTTGATGCGAAGCGCGACGGGGACCTTGCCCGGACCGAGAATCTTGACGTCCGCCGCAGGGCCCGCAGGTGCGGCCAACCCCATCCCTGTGACCACGGGCGTGGCAACCGCCAGCCCGGCGCTCCTGGAGAGGAAGGCGCGGCGGGATAAGCCTTTCTTGGGCTTGGTCTCGGAATGTCCGGATCTAGCCATGGTTACCTCCTGCTACGGTTCAGTTATCTTGAACTACCCAGGATCCTGGGCAGCTGAGTGGAAATCATCAGAATATTTTCACAGAACACCCCGCGGTGCAAGATCGAGTGCCAAAACTTCATCGGCCGAGACGCCGGATGCAGCACCCTTAGGAGCGAATCACGGAAGCCCGTCCCACTAGCGCCCCTCAATAACGGCGCTTGTGGACGGGGCGGGGTTCGAAATAGTAACCGCGCCGGTACGTCACCTTGCTTGCGGTTCCCAGGTATTCCACCGTGATTTCGTGGTAGGTATTGGCGGATTTTCTCAGGTTCGAAACATACGTGAGGAAGTACTGGTTCTTGAGTTCGCGCGCGACATCGGCGTAATTTGCCGGGATCTGGTCGTAGTCTGACGGGAAGAAAATGCGCCCGCCGGTTTTTTCGGCCAGGGAGGTCATCTCGTCCTCCCGTTTCTTGAAGAATTCCTGTATATAGTCTTCGTCCCCAAACAGCCGCCGGTAGATGTCCGACAGCATGACCACCCGCCGCTGCCTGTAAGCGTCCTGCCGGACCATGACGGTTTTGGAGACCACGTAGAGCGCCGCCTGGGACTGAATGACGGTAAGCGCGGCGTCCGGAAACGTGATTGTGCTCTGGTTGTTGAGGCAGTCCGTCAGGAGGATGATCGCCTTGCGCCCGTCGACCCGGTGCAGTTGATCGTGCGCCGCCATGTACATCCCGTCGTAGAGCGCAGTCCGGAGGCCCGGTTCGAGCTTGCGCAAGGTCTTGCGCACCCGCTTCTCGTCGTCGGTCCAGTTCTGTACAATCTTGGCCTCATCGCCGAAAGTGATGATCGCGACCCGGTCGTCATCCGACAGGGCCGAGATGAATCCGCTGGCGGCGGCCTTAATATTTTTCAACTCCTTCTCGACCGTCGCGCTGGTGTCGATGAGAAGTACAATGGAGACCGGGTTGCGGTCCACCCCGAAACTGCGGATATCCTGCAGCACCCCGTCCTCGTAAAGCCGGAACTCCTCCCGCCGCAAGTCCGCGACGATTCCCCCCGCCTCGTCGAAAACCGTGACCGGGACCTTGATGAGGTTGACGGAGACCGAAAAGTTCGGCACTTCCTGCGGTGGTTGCGGCTGCGCCTGCAAACCCAGCAACAGCGGGATCAATAGGGCAATCAGAACAAGCCTGGTACGCATCAGGGTAAGTGTAACAAGTTTATCCGCTCTGCGGGGTGGCGGCAGCCAGGACGCGCGCCAGGTTGGCGCGCGACACGTTGCCGCCGCTCAAGTAGAGCACCACCTTCTTGCCGCGCAGCTCGTCGCGGCACTTCAGGGCCGCGGCCAGCGGTGCCGCGCCGGCCCCCTCGGCCAACGTGCGCGCGAGTTCGAGGTAGTGAGTCATCGCCTCGCGAATGTCCTGGTCTTCGACCAGGACAAAGCGCTCGAGTTTTTCCCACAGGATCTCCTGCGTCATGCGGAAGGCGACGCGGGTCTGGACGCCTTCGGCAAAGGTGTCGGCCTTGCCCGTGCTGAAGAGCTCCTTCCGGCGCCACGATTCATAGGCCGAAGAGGCGCCGGCGGCCTGAACGGCGATGACACTGGTGGACGGTTTCAGGGCACTGGTCACCAGTGTCGTGCCGGCGCAGCCGCTGCCCCCGCCCACGGCGCTGATGATCACATCTGTTCGGGGCAGCTGCTCGAGAACCTCCAACGCCATGGTCGCCACCCCCGCGATCAGCAGGGGCTCGTTGGCCGAATGGATGTAGCGCAGACCACGCTCTGCCGCAAGGGCTTCAACCTTCTCCCGGGTTTCGTCAAAATCTCTCCCGTGTGCCAGGATTTCCGCGCCCCACGACTTCATGGCGGCGACCTTACTGGGATTGCTGTTCTCCGGGACGCCGATGATAGCCCTGACTCCGAACAGCCGCGCCGCGTAGGCGACGGATTGGCCGTGGTTGCCGGTCGAAGCCGTGATGACTCCTCGCGCTTTGTCCTCGGGCGAAAGGCACGCCATCAGGTTGATGCCGCCGCGCACCTTGAACGCGCCGATCGGCTGGTGGTTTTCGTGTTTGACGTATACCTCGGCGCCGACGAGATCGGAAAGCAGTGGGTAATAGTGCAAGGGCGTCGGTCTCAGGTGGGCGGCGATGCGCTGCCTCGCCTCGAGTATCCGCGGCATCCATTCCTCGGCCATCCGGCTCCTCCCGTGGTTCCGAAAGGTGTCTTCCACGTCCATCTTATGTTGGGCGCGCACCCAAACAAAGCTCTGTTATACTCAATCCAACGTTCTTACTCCGCAAACCATATGGGTGTGCAATGGGGAGCGAGGACAGCGGACCCCCGGGGGAAGCCCATCTCATTCAAGGCAAACTGGCGGGAAACCGGGTACCAGACGCGGTGCGCGAAGCGGGGGCAGCGGCGTACCGGATCTCCCCGGGGCGGGTCCCGACATCAGAACCGGTATTGTCGGGAGCTGGACGGCTGCCGACACCAGCTCCGCCCCCACCGCGGGTCACTGCCGCTCCGAAACCGCGCAGTCAGAACAGCGCTTTCAGCAGCTTGGCTATCCCGAAGAGGATCAGGAAGGGCAGCAGTATCAATGACATAGCGAAGAACACGAGCAGGAAAGAGAGCTTCAGCACCACCAGGACGAGTTTGAACGGCAGCAACAGGCATCCGGCCATTTTAGTTTCCTCCCGCCCCGCATATACAGCGCGGCTGCCGCGCGCATTCACGGGAAGGGAAATCCCGTGAACCTTTCCTGGCCGGTTTGCGTTAACTGAGCACAGGAGAAGCAAGAGAGTCGAAGGGCTGCTGGGAACAGAACAAGGGCAACCGCCGTCAGGAGCAATTCTTATGAACCACCGAAAATTCGTCATCACATCCACCGTCGTGATGTTTCTGATAGCCGGGACCGTTGCGGGCCTGGCGCTGTACACGAGCTTTGCCGTCAAGGCCTCCATCCCGGGGCTCCCGGAGGCGGTGGCCTATCTGCCGGCGGACTGTCAGGCGGTCTTCGGGATGAACGTGCAGAAGTTTATTGCATCTCCGATCTACGCCAAGTTCGAGGAGCAACACGGTCAAGACGTGGGGAAGGATCTGGGCGAGTTTATCGCCAAGACCGGGGTCGACCCGCGCCGCGACATCACCTACATCGTCGCCGGCGGCAAGTCCCTCACCCCGGGGAGCGGCAAAGGGGTGATCATCGCGATCGGCCAGTTCAATGCAGCCTCGATCACCACCTTCATCCACAGCAAGGGGACGCCGATCAAGGTCGACTACAAGGACGCGACCGTGCTCATGGTTCCCGAGGAAAACGGCAACAAGGTGGAGAAGGGGATCGCCTTCCTGCGGGACGGGGAGATCGCCCTGGGGGACCTGGAATCGCTCAAGGCCGTGCTCGACGTACGGGAGAAGCCCGAACTCGGGCTGGAGAACAACGCGACCCTGTGGCCCTTGCTGAAGGAGCTCAATCCCGACGAGATGTTCTGGTTTGCCGGCGATCCCGGGAGCGTACTGTCCAAGGCGCCGACGACAAACCCGCTCGGCGGCAGCATCTCCAAGATACAGAACGTGGTGGGAACGCTGAACCTCACCCACGAGGTCACCGGCAGGATCATCGCCAATATCGCGGACGAGGAATCCGCCAAGAAGCTGGCCGATGTCACCAACGGCCTTGTGGCGCTCGGACAGCTGGCTGGTGCCGACAACCCCGAGTTCTCCGAACTGCTCAGGGGCATCAGCGTGACCCAGGACAAGAAGCAGATCAAGCTGCTCATCAACTTCCCGGTCGACCTGCTCGAGAAGCTGGAGCACTCAAAGGGATCGTTCAAAAAGGTCGTGTAGCGCCTCCGCGAGAGTACCACTCCGAAATACGGTGCCAGTCTCCTCCTGGCACCGTATTTTTTGTCGGCGGCCCCTTCCTCGTGCTCCTGCTTGATTCCACTTTTAGTCTGATGTTATATAACTCCGCGCGTTTTGCCGATCCACGCAAACCGCTGAT
Organism: uncultured Acidobacteriota bacterium; assembly: GCA_963773605.1. Classification (GTDB taxonomy): domain Bacteria; phylum Acidobacteriota; class UBA6911; order UBA6911; family UBA6911; genus CAVZBT01. Next base: position 20,731 of record CAVZBT010000002.1, on the reverse strand, counting down.
AGGTCGGAACGGGTCCACGCACCAGTCCAACTCATAGTCGAAGGATAAACAGGAAAGGCGCACCATGTCCTCTGAGTTCCCCAGCACGCCTCCGGCGCGAGGCGAGAAAATCCAGTACCAGGACGGAAAGCTCGTGGTGCCCGATAACCCGATCATCCCCTTCATCGAAGGCGACGGCACCGGCCCGGACATCTGGCGCGCGAGCAGGAGAGTGTTCGACGCGGCCGTCGAGACGGCCTACGGCGGCAGGAGACGGATCGGCTGGATCGAAGTCCTTGCCGGCGAGAAGGCGAAGAACGCTACCGGCGAGTGGCTGCCCGAGGCGACGCTGCGACGCCATCGACGAGTACTCGGTCGCCATCAAGGGGCCGCTGACGACGCCGGTCGGCGGCGGCATCCGCAGCCTGAACGTCACCCTGCGGCAGGTGCTCGACCTCTACGCCTGCGTGCGCCCGGTGCGCTATTTCGCCGGCGTGCCCTCGCCGGTGAAGCGTCCCGAGAAGCTGGACGTCGTCATCTTCCGCGAGAACACCGAGGACGTCTACGCCGGCATCGAGTGGGCGCAGGGCACGCCCGAGGCGCCAGGATCATCGAGTTCCTCGAACGGCCCGATGGGCGCAAAAGGTCCGCGCCGACTCCGGCATCGGGATCAAGCCCATCTCGGTGTTCGCGCAGCAAGCGCCTGGTCCGCAAGGCGATCCAGTACGCGCTCGACAACGGCAAGACGGTGGTGACCCTGGTGCACAAGGGAAACATCATGAAGTTCACCGAAGGCGCGTTCCGCGACTGGGGCTACGAGGTGCCCGCGAGGAATTCGGCGACGTCACGATCACCGAGGACGAGGTCTACAGGAACCACGGCGGGAAGGTCCCCGCGGGCAAGGTGATGATCAACGACCGCATCGCCGACGCCATGTTCCAGCAGGTGCTGCTCCGGCCCGAACGAATACCAGGTGCTCGCCACCCCGAACCTGAACGGCGACTACCTCTCCGACGCCTGCGCGGCGCAGGTCGGCGGGCTCGGGATGGCGCCGGGCGCCAACATCGGCGACCGCGTCGGGCCTGTTCGAGGCCACCCACGGCACCGCGCCGAAGTACGCCGGGCAGGACGTGGTCAACCCGGGTTCCGTCATCCTCTCCGGCGTGATGATGCTCGAGTACATGGGATGGAAAGAAGCGGGGCACGACGATCGTCTCGGCCTTCGAGAAGACCATCGCGCAGAAGCGGGTCACCTACGACCTCGAGCGGCAGATGCCGGGGGCGACGAAGCTGAAGACTTCGGAATTCGCGACGGCGGTGATTGAGAACATGAAGTCCTAGTTTTCCAACAGCCTTCACTTGGGGGGATCTATGCGCAAGAAAGTAACCGTGGTGGGTGCGGGCAACGTCGGGGCGACCCTGGCGCACCGCCTGGCGGATAAGGAACTGGCCGACGTCGTCCTGATCGACATCCTGGAGGGGATACCCCAGGGGAAAGGCCTCGACCTGCTGGAAGCCGGCCCGATCGAAGGGTACGACTGTCGTGTCGTCGGGCACCAACGACTACAAGGACACGGCAGGCTCGGACATCGTCGTGATCACCGCGGGCATCGCCCGCAAGCCGGGGATGAGCCGCGACGACCTGCTCAACACCAACTCGAAGATCGTGGGAGACGTGACGCGGAATATCGTGACGCACTCGCCCGATGCCATCCTGATCATCGTCAGCAACCCGCTGGACGCGATGTGCCACGTGGCCCTGAAGGCCAGCGGATTTCCCAAGGAGCGCGTCTTCGGCATGGCGGGCGTGCTCGACACCGCCCGCTTCCGCACCTTCATCGCGGCGGAACTCAACGTCTCGGTCGAAAACGTCAGCGCGTTCGTGCTCGGCGGCCACGGCGACACCATGGTGCCGCTGCCGCGGTATTCGAATGTCGCGGGCATCCCGATCACCGAGCTGCTCAGCCAGGAACAGCTCGACAGGCTGGTCAAGCGCACACGCAACGGCGGGGCGGAGATCGTCAACTACCTGAAGACGGGGAGCGCCTATTACGCGCCTTCGGCTGCTGCCGCCGAGATGGTCGAGTCGATTCTCAAGGACAAGAAGAAGATCCTGCCGTGCGCGGTGTACCTCCAGGGCGAATACGGCATCCGGGATCTCTATGTGGGGGTTCCGGTCAAACTGGGAGCGGGCGGGGTCGAACAGATTATCGAGATCAAGCTCACCCCCGACGAGCAGGCCGCGCTGAACCGTTCAGCCGCATCGGTCCAGGAACTGGTGACGGTGCTGAACCGGGCGGCCGGCGCCTGAGGTCATGAAGTGCGGCGGATTGACGTGATCCTTATACAAGTCCTGGAGATGGGGCGATGTGCGGCGCCCAAGCGCCGACCTGGCGGAGCTCCCTGCCGGTCCAGCCGAACCCAGACAGCGGTGCCCAGGCACCGCACTCCATACTCTGGAGTGCGGCGGCTCGACGCCGCTTTGGGGTCGGCGCCTAGGCGCCGACCTGGTGGAGCTCCCTGCCGGTTCAGCCGAACCCAGACAGCGGTGCCCAGGCACCGCACTCCATATTTTGGAGTGCGGCGGCTCGACGCCGCTTTGGGGTCGGCGCCTGGGCGCCGACCTGGCGGAGCTCCCTGCCGGTCCAGCCGAACCCAGACAGCGGTGCCCAGGCAGTCGAGCCGCCGCACTCCAAAGCTCGGATCTTCAGAAGAGCTTGGCTTTCTGGAGTTCCAGGTTCAGCCGGGCGATGGTCGAGACCGAGATTTCCTTGGGACACTCCGCCTCGCACGCGTACGTGTTCGAACAGTTCCCGAATCCTTCCCTGTCCATCTGGGCGATCATGCGCTGGACCCGCTGCTTGCGCTCCGGGTGGCCCTGCGGCAGAAGCGCGAGCTGCGTCACCTTTGCGCTGACAAAGAGCATGGCCGAGGCATTCTTGCAGGCGGCCACGCAGGCGCCGCAGCCGATGCAGGCAGCCGCTTCGAACGCCTTGTCGGCGATGGGTTTGGGGACGGGGATGGCGTTGCCGTCGGGAGCCCCGCCCGTCTTCATCGACACAAAGCCGCCGGCCTCGATGATCCGGTCCAGGGCCGAGCGGTCGACCACCAGGTCCTTGATCACGGGGAAGGCGCGGGCGCGCCAGGGTTCGACCACGATCTCGTCGCCGTCCTTGAAGCTGCGCATGTGCAGCTGGCATACCGCCACCCCGCGCAATGGCCCGTGCGCCCGCCCGTTGATGTACAGGCTGCACGACCCGCAGATCCCCTCGCGGCAGTCGTGATCGAACGCGACGGTCTCCTCCCCCTTCCGCGCCAGCTCGAGGTTCAGGAGATCGAGCATCTCCAGGAAAGACATGTCCGACGTCACCCCGTCGAGACTGTAGGAGACCAGCTGTCCGCGGCTGTTTCCGTCCTTCTGGCGCCACACCCGAAGTCTTAAGCGCATGTTAAAGGGCTCCTCACTTGTAGCTTCTCTGGGAAGGTTTCACATACTCGAATGTGAGCGGCTCTTTGTGCAGCCGCGAGGGGCTGCCGGGCCCGGCGTACTCCCAGGCCGCCACGTAAGAGAACTCCTCGTCGTTGCGCTTGGCCTCGTTTTCCTCGGTCTGGTATTCCTCCCGGAAATGGCCGCCGCATGATTCGTTGCGGTGCAGGGCGTCGAGCGCGATCAGTTCGCCGAGTTCCAGGAAGTCCGCCAACCGGTGGGCTTTTTCGACCTCCTGGTTGAAGTTGTCCGCATTTCCCGGGCACGCTCACCTCGCGCCAGAACCGCTCGCGCAGCTGGGGGATTAACGCGAGTGCCTGGTTGAGGCCCTCGGCGCTGCGTTGCCATCCCGCAGTAATCCCACATGATCTTGCCGAGTTCCTTGTGGATGTCGTCCACGGCGCGCGTTCCCTTCACGGAAAGCAGCCTGCCGGTGAGTTCCTCGACCCCCTGCTCCGCTTCCTTGAAGGCGGGGTGCGAGGTGTCGACCGGCTTGAACTTCGTGGAGGCGAGATAGTCGCCGATGGTGTACGGGATGATGAAGTATCCGTCCGCCAGCCCCTGCATGAGTGCGCTTGCGCCCAGCCGGTTGGCGCCGTGATCGGAGAAATTGGCCTCCCCCAGCACGTACAGTCCAGGGATAGTGCTCATCAGGTTGTAGTCAACCCAGAGCCCGCCCATCGTGTAGTGGACGGCCGGGTAGATCCGCATCGGGGCCTCGTAGGCGTTCTCGCCGGTGATCTGCCGGTACATGTCGAACAGGTTGCCGTACTTCTCGTCGACCCACTCCTTGCCGTGGCGCTTGATCGTGTCCGCAAAGTCGAGATAGACCGCGAGCCCCGTTTCACCGACGCCGTAGCCCTGATCGCACATCTCCTTGGCGCGACGCGACGCGACGTCGCGCGGGACGAGGTTGCCGAACGACGGATAGAGCCGTTCCAGGTAGTAGTCCCGTTCGGCTTCCGGGATCGTCTTCGGGCCGGCGCTTGTCCCCCTTGCTCCGGGGCACCCAGATGCGGCCGTCGTTGCGCAGGCTCTCGCTCATCAGCGTCAGCTTGGACTGATGCTCGCTCGACACCGGGATGCAGGTGGGGTGGATCTGGGTGAAGCAGGGGTTGGCGAACAGCGCCCCCCGCTTGTGGGCCCGCCAGATCGCCGTCGCGTTGGACATCTTGGCGTTGGTCGAGAGGAAGAAGACGTTGGCGTAACCGCCGGTGGCCAGGATCACCGCGTCGGCGGCGATCGAGTGAGACCCTGCCGCTCCGGAGATCGCGCACCACGATGCCGCGGGCCTGACCGTCGACGACGACGAGATCGAGCATCTCCGTCCTGCCGTAATAGGTCACGTTTCCTTCGCCGATCTGCCGGCAGAGCGCCTGGTAGGCGCCCAGCAGCAGCTGCTGCCCGGTCTGCCCGCGCGCGTAGAAGGTGCGGGACACCTGCGCGCCGCCGAACGAGCGGTTGTCGAGCAGACCCGCGTAGTCGCGCGCAAACGGCACGCCCTGGGCGACGCACTGGTCGATGATGTTGCCGCTGACCTGCGCCAGCCGGTAGACGTTGGCCTCGCGCGCCCGGTAGTCGCCCCCCTTGACCGTGTCGTAGAACAGCCGGTAGATGCTGTCCCCGTCGTTGGCGTAGTTCTTGGGGGCGTTGATGCCCCCCTGCGCGGCGATGCTGTGGGCGCGCCGCGGCGGATTCGTGGTAGCACAGCGAGGTCACCCGATAGCCGAGTTCCGCCAGCGACGCGGCGGCGGAAGCTCCGGCCAGGCCGGTCCCGACCACCACGAGGTGGTACTTGCGCCTGTTGGAGGGATTGACCAGCTTCAGGTTGAAACGGTGATTGTCCCACTTGTTCTCGATCCGTCCATCCGGGATTTTTGCGTTCATCACTGCCATGATCAGAAGCCCCCCTTGTGAGCCTGCCAGAGGAAATACAGCGGCATGGCCGCGTAGGCGGCCGGAATCGATCAGCCAGAACAACACCGCGACCAGGTCGATGGCCCCGCTGGAAGCGGGGGCGGATCCCGAATGTCTGAAAGGCCGACTGGAACCCGTGCTTGAGGTGGTAGCCCATCAGAACGAGGGCGACGACATAAAAGGCGTCGTACCACGGGTTCTTGAACGCCACCTGCACCAGTTCGTACATCGATGGCTTCACCCCGGCCGCGAACCGGGCCGGCACGAAGAACGTCCTGAGGTGCACGACGAGGAAGATAAAGACGATGCTGCCGGAAACAAACATGATCCGCGACGAGAGGGCGCTGTTCTCCGAAGGCCTGTTCACCGCGTAGCGCACCGGGCGGGCCATGCGGTTCTCGACCCACACGAGCACCGCCACGATGATGTGAATCGAGAAACCGCCGGCGAGCACGATCTCCATCGTCCGGATGCCGACGTTGGTGGACATGAACTCCGAATAATGCTCGAATGCCTGGCCGCCGTCATTCCTGAACAGCAGCATGTTTCCCGACAGGTGGACTACCAGGAACGAGCAGAGGAAAAGGCCCGTCAACCCGACGATGAACTTCTGTCCGACAGAAGAGTTGTAAAGCGTGAGTATCTTGCTCATCGTTCTTTCTTTCTGTTTGATGGGTCTTCTGAGGAAGCGATTCGGCCGAAAACCATGACAGCATAAGGCGCTCCGGGCGGGGGCGACCTCACTGAGCCCAAGATAGCACTCCTGCTCCGGAGTGCCAAACAAAAACCGGGCACCGGGGGCGGGCGGCCGGCCCCCGCCCCGATGGGGTGAAACCAGATACCCCCGGATGAACGGAATCCTGGGGCCGCGTCGAGCGGCCGCGGCCCGCTTGGCCGCCGCGGGACACTCGATTGCATTCCCGGGTGGAAGCCGCTAAGCTCGTACCTTTGACGATGCAGCGAATAAGGGTGGAGCGAAACACCATGGAATCCGGCCGGTTCGTCAGGGTCGCGTTGTGGTCTCTGATCAGCCTGTTCTGGGGGCCGGCGCCCTCGGCGCGATTGCTTCTACCGGCAGGAACCGATCAACGCGATGTGGCTTATCGTCGCGGCCGTCTGCGTCTATCTCGTCGGATACCGTTTCTATAGCCGGTTCATCGCGCTTCGGGTCATGGAGCTGGACGACCGGCGCGCCACGCCGGCCGAACGACTGGAAGACGGTCGCGATTTCGTGCCGACCAACAAGTGGGTCCTCCTCGGGCACCATTTTGCCGCCATCGCGGGCCCGGGGCCGCTGGTGGGGCCGACACTGGCCGCGCAGTTCGGCTATCTGCCGGGCACGCTCTGGATCATGATCGGCGCGGTCCTGGGAGGGTGCGTGCAGGATTTTGTGATCCTGTTCGCCTCGATTCGCCGCAACGGCAAATCGCTGGGCCAGATCGCCAAGGAAGAGGTCGGTCCGGTCGCCGGGTTCACGGCCCTGTTCGCGATCATCTCCATCCTGGTCATCCTGCTGGCCGTGAGTTGCGCTGGTGGTTACCAATGCTCTCAAGGCGAGCCCCTGGGGGACCTTTACGCTGGCGATGACGATTCCGATTGCCATCCTCATGGGCATCTACCTGCGCTTCCTGCGCCCCGGACGGGTCACGGAAGCCTCGCTCCTCGGATTTGTGCTCGTCATGGCGGCCGTGATCGGCGGCCAGTACGTCGCCCAGATACCCCGTGCTTGCGGCGCCTGTTCACCTTTGACGCCCGCCACCTGGCGTGGATGATCATCGTCTACGGCTTCGCCGCGTCCGTCCTGCCCGTCTGGCTGCTGCTGGCCCCGCGCGACTACCTGAGCACGTTTGTGAAACTCGGGACGATCATGTCTGCTTGCCCTCGGAATTCTCGCGGTCCGCCCGAACCTGGCAATGCCGGCGCTGACCCGCTTCATCGACGGTACCGGGCCCGTTTTCGCCGGCAACATCTTCCCGTTTGCCTTCATCACGATCGCGTGCGGCGCGATCTCCGGCTTTCATGCGCTGATCTCGTCCGGGACCACTCCGAAGCTGATCACGAAGGAGTCGCAGGCGCGCCTGATCGGCTACGGCTCGATGCTGATGGAGTCGTTCGTCGGGATCATGGCCATGATTGCCGCATGCGTGCTGCAGCCCGGGATCTACTTCGCCATCAACAGCCCTGCCGGCATCGTCGGCGCCGATCCCGGCGGCGGCCACCGCGACCATCACCTCCTGGGGATACCCGGTGACTCCCTCAGGACATGCAGTCGCTGGCCGACATGGTCGGTGAGCAGACGATGTTCTCCCGGACCGGCGGCGCGCCGTCGCTCGCGGTCGGGATGGCGCACATCTTCTCCGGCACACTCGGGGGCCACCGTCTGATGGCGATCTGGTACCACTTCGCCATCATGTTCGAAGCCCTGTTCATCCTGACGGTGCTGGATGCGGGCAGCCGCGTCGGGAGGTTCATGCTCCAGGACCTGCTCGGGCATTTCTGGAAACCGCTGGGCCGCACCAGCTGGTACCCGAGCGTGATCCTTACCAGCGCTGCTGATCGTCGGCGGGTGGGGCTACTTCCTCTACCAGGGGGTCATGGACCCGCTGGGCGGCATCAACAGCCTCTGGCCCCTTTTCGGCATTGCGAACCAGCTGCTGGCGTGCGTGGCACTCTGCGTCGCGACCACGCATCCTGATAAAAATGGGGAAGGCGCGGTATGCCTGGGTGACGCTGCTGCCGATGCTCTGGCTGGTGCTGGCGACCCAGACGGCCGGCTACCAGAAGATGTTTGACGCAAATCCCCGCATCGGCTTCCTCGCTGAAGCGGAGCGTCTCCGCGGCTCCCTCGACGCCGGGCTGGTGCCTGCGGCCGCGGTCGGGGCGACCGAGCGGCTGATTTTCAACAACCAGCTGGATGCCGGGGTGACGGCGATGTTTGCGTTCCTGGTGCTGGTGATCGTGCTCGATTCCGCGCGGGAGTGGCTTGCCATACTCAAAGGACGCAAGGTATCTGTCCTGCGCGAGGCCGAGTACGTGGTTTCGGCGTTGCCGGCCGAATAGAGCCGAGGCCCAATGAAGTTTCTGAGACGCTTGTGGATGACGGTTGCCGCGGTGATGGGCGACGACGCCTACGCGCGCTACTGCGCGCACGTGAGGGCCCGCCACCCCGAGGTGCGACTGATGACGGCTCGGGAGTTCTACCTGGCCAGTCTGGAACTCAAGTACCGCCGACCCAGCCGCTGCTGTTGACAGATCCGGGGTCAGCTCCTGAGGGTGGAGTTTGGGCGGGCCCATGCCGCAGAAATCGAACGCCAAAACTCAACCATCAAGACGGACCCCGGCATTCCTACCGGCGGTAGTAACGATCCCGATAGTAGTAGCGGTCGCGGTAATAGGGGTCGCGGTTCTCGGTTTTCTTGTGCAGGATGTATCCCCCAGCCCCGCCGATCGCAGCCCCGATCAGGGCGCCTTTCGTACCGCCCGCGATGCCTCCGGCCACGGCGCCCGCTCCGGCGCTGCCGCCGATAATCGTGAGTTTGTCCCTGGTGGATCGTTCGGTCCTGTATTCCCGGTCTTCTTTCGTAGCCTCGTTATAAACGGCTCCGCCGGCCCCACCTGCGATGGCCCCGGCCAGAGCTCCCTTGCTCCCCCCGACCATGCCGCCGAAGACGGCTCCTGCCGCGGTTCCCCCCGCAATGATCAGGGTCTGGTCCCGGGTACTCCGCTCGCCGTACTGAGCCCAAACCGACGGCGTCGCCGTGCCCAGGATCACGAGCAGCCCAGCCCACAACATGACGGCTCTTCTCATCATGGCTGTTTTCCTCCCGTGCTTTAAAAGATTCCTGCGGGCAGGTAAAGTTTCATTTTCAGAAATCGCGCGGCCGTGGACGCGCTCGTTTTCCAGGGGGTTGCGATGGATGCTGAGCAGCTTATCGGGTCTCTGGTCCGGGGTGCCTTTTCAAGCCGAAGGAAGCGGGGGGATCGTACCCTGCGCTTCCTTACAGGGGGGCGCGGATCGTTCCTGAACGCGAGCAGCCTCCTGACGGTGGCCGGCCTCGCCTGGGGGCTGATGGAGTCCGCGGGGCCGAAGACGACGGTACCGGTCGGCGGGGGCAGATCGGCCGCACCCGAAGTCCCCCGGCCGCCGCTTCCGCCGCTGCCCGCATCCGCGGCGCCCGCCGAGGCGGCCGTCCCGGCCATACCCGCAGACCTGCTCAGCGTACTTCGCCTCACGATCTCGGCCGCGAGAGCCGATGGCGATTTTTCCGCGGCGGAGACGGACATGATTCTGGCGCATGCGCGCGCGGCGGGGGCCGACCAGATCGTCGAGGCGGAGTTGAGGCGGACGGTTCCCCTGTCGGAAATCGTCGCGGGCGTTCCCGGCACGGCGCAAAAACAGGATCTGTACACTCTCGCTTTTGCGGTTGTGCGCGCGGATCAGGGCGTTTCGGGGGCGGAGCGGATCTACCTCGCGCAACTGGCGCTGGCTCTTGACCTGGACAGCGCGACCACGCAGCGGTTGGAGCGCGAGGCGGTCGAGAAAATCAGCCAGGTCTGAAGGTGGCCGGGTCGGCCCGACGCCGTGCCCAAATGGGCAACAACCGGGCGCAATCAGGCAAATCCACGGGTTGAGCAAGATCCACGGGTTGAGCAAGATCCACGGGTCGCGGCGAGCCGACGCGGCCCACTTTGCTGGTCGGCAACCTTGGCAGCGGCTTGTCCCTACTCCAGCCTAGAAGCTGAACCGGACCCCCAGCTGGAACCGCCGGGCGTCGAACGCCGACGTGAACCCCAGGGGAGAGCTTGGGCCAAGCCCGGGGTTGGCTTCGACGCGGAACGGGCCCTGGAAGGTGGGTCCGACCGTGTTGTTGACGCTCGAGAAATTGAGGTGATTCAGCAGGTTGAATCCCTCCGCCGTCAATTCGATCACCCGGTCTTCGGCGCCCAGCCGAATTTGCCGTGACAAGCGCAGGTCAAAGGTCCAGAACCCGGGCCCTCTCCCTGTGTTGCGCCCGGCCATCACGGGGCGGTCCGTCGTCGAGTGCCGGTCCCCGTTTAGCTCCCCTCCGACCAGGAGATTGAAAGGCCGGGAGCTGTTCGCGCGGAAGATCGGGGTGAGCGCAAGATCCGAAAGCGCCCTGAGCAGCGGCGAGCGGGAAGCCGAAGCCGACGGGGACTGCAGGTACGCATACAGAACGAATTTGTGCCGCTGGTCGAAAGCGGAGAGGGCGCGTTCGAGTCGCAGCTGCGTCTGATCGTTGGCCTGGAAATCCGTGTTGAAGTCGGTGACCTCATCCATGGCTTTGCTGAACGTGTAATTGCCCGCGATGCTGTAGTTGGTTCCGAACCGGCGTGTCATCTCCACGATCATCCCGTGATAGAAGGCGTTCGCGGAAGATTCGTACGCATTCTCCTGGAAGAGCAGCGGGTCTCGGAAGCACGAATACAGGCCGGCTCCCGCGCACCCCGCGGCCGCCGTCCACTCGGGAATGCCGCGCGCGCCCTTCGGCCGCGGCAGGATGTTGGTGTCGCGCGCCCGGGTGATTTTGAGCGTCCGGACGAAGGTGTAATTGATCGAGGCGCTCAGTCCTTTTGAGACCTCGTGCTCAATCCCCAGGCTCGCCTGTTCTGAATAGGCGCTCCGATAATTGGGGTCGATTTTGAAGAGTACCGTCAGGGGCGGCCGGGGCCCGGTGTTCGATACCTGGATCCCGAACTGTGCCAGATCCGACGGCGCGATCGGTCTCTGCGACTTGGGCACTCCGACGATCCCCTGCGCGCGCAGGGTCCGGAAGACGTTGATCGGACCGGAGGCCGCGAGCGGATTGGCGGCGTTCAGAGTAGTGAGCACCTGCGCGATCTGGCGGTAGCCGTTGACTTCGCCCAGGGAATTGACCACGTGGTCGATCTGGAAGTACACGGGCGAGTAGAAAATGCCGAAGCCGCCACGCACGACCGTCTTTTTATTTCCCGCAGGGTCCCAGGCAAACCCGATGCGCGGAGCGAAGTTGTTCCTGTCCGTCGGAATCGGGTCGCGGCGGTCATCCACCTCGTACCGTATCCCCAGGTTGAGCGTCAGGTTCCGGCGTACGTTCCAGGTGTCCTGTGCGTAAACGGAAAAGTACGTCAGGGTGGCGGTGACGCCGGGGTCGCCGAACCCCTGCTGGTAGGATTGCGGCAATCCCAGGTCGAACGCCTGCAGCGCGGTAATCGGCAAGGCTCCCAACGCGGGGCTGACGAGGGCGCCCGGCAAGGTGCCAAACCCGAAGCGCCCGCCGAGGAAGGTGTGGGAGTAGGTCGGGGTCGCGCGGGTCAGGACGGAGCCGCCGAACTTCAATCGGTGATTCCCTTTGAGATAAGAGAGGCTGTCGGAGGCCTCATAGCGGCGTTCGATGGAGTAGTTCGGCAGGAAGATGTCGCGGTTGAAGAAGCCGAAGCCCGTGATATTGAACTCCGGCCCGTTGGGATCGTTCGGGATCACGTCGAAGTTGCGGTAATTCCATTGAAAGCGGGCCTCGTTGACCAGGGCGGCGCTGGCTATCCCCGTCCAGCCGAGTACGGCGTTGCTGTCCAGAATGCGCACGTCGTTCGAGCGTGAAAAGCCGAGCAGCGCCCGGGTGCTCTGGTTGCCTTCGGTCTTTTTCGTAAAGTTGTAGCGCAGGAAGAGTTGGTTGCTGTCGGTGGCGCGGTGATCGAGGCGGACGGAGAATGCGTTCGAGTCGGTCGTGAACGGGAAGACGCCGCTGTTGGACTTGAACAGGTCGACCGTGCTCGCTTTGCTGGTCAGTGCGCCGCGCAGCACGTTGGCGCACACGGCGGCAGGAAGAGCGGCGGCCCCGGCCACTGATGGCAGGCACGGGATAGGGGTGGAACTCGTGCTGGCGGCCAGAGCGGATAAAACCGCGTTCTGCTGGGGCGTCGGTTGGAATATGGAGAGGTCCGTCAGGACCGACACGGTCGAAGATTCGTGCCTCCTCAGGCCCTCGTAGGTCCCGAACAGGAAGGTCCTGTCCTTGATCAGCGGCGTGCTGATCCTGCCGCCGAACTGCTGACGATTGGCCGGCGGTTTGATGCGCTGGGGTTGGTCGGCGACGAGCGAGTAGGCGAACGGGTCGGCCGCGTCGAGGTGCTGGTCGCGGAAGAACCCGAACACGCTGCCGTGCGTCGTGTTTCCTCCCGATTTCGAGACGATGTTGATGACGCCGCCGCTGGCGCCGCCGAGCTCGGCCGAGTAGTTGCTGCGATTGATCTGGAACTCCTGGACCGCCTCCTGGCTGAGGGTTTCGCGTACGCCGCCCGCGGAGTCGTTGGCTTCGGCGCCGTCGACGGTCACGTTGTTGCCGCGGCCGTTGCTCCCATAAAAGGACAGCCCGCTTTGCGGAGTCTGCGCGGCACGGAAATCGGTGTTGTCGGCCATGGCGTTGGAATCGACCACGCCCGGCGCCAGCAGCGTAAAGCTCAGGTAATCGCGCCGGTCGATCGGGAGATGCCGGATGTAATTCTCGTTTATCGTTTCGGATTGCTGGGCACGCTCGGTTTCGATCACGGGAGCTTCTCCTGTCACCGTGATCGTCTCGACGGAGGACCCGACCTGCAGCTGGAAGTCGGCGGCCACCGTCTGTCCTACCGTCACCTGCACCCCGCTCCGCTGTTGGGTGACGAAGCCCGTGAGCTCGGCTTTCACGTCATAGGTGCCGGGTTGCACCGACAGCACCCGGTACTCCCCGCGCTCGTCGGTGATGACCACGCGGTGCAAGTTCGTGCTGGTATTGGTGACCGTCACGCTCACGCTCGGCACCACCGCCCCGGACGGGTCGGACACGGTTCCCCTGAGCTCGCCGGAGGCGAGGTTGGACTGCCCGAACACCGTGGGAGGAAGAAGCAGCAGAGCAAGGACGACCAGAGGGCGGCACTTTCGCATTTCGTCTCCCCTGAAGACTTCCGATCTATTGACTCGATTTCACGTCCATCCTCGGACGCGGGCCCCAAAAAGCTCAGCTGAGGAGGATCGGGTGGGTGCAACTTTTTGCAGACAAAGGCGAAAAAGTCAAGTAATCGCCGCAAAAAACCAAAAGAATCCCGGTCAGGCCGCCGCCGGCCCACATCACCTATTTGGGGATGACCTTCCCGGCCGGCGTAATACGCCGCACGCCCGCAGCTTCGTAAAGGACGGCGAGGAGCTCCGTTTCGAGCCGGGCGCCGGCGGCCAGCTGGAGCAGGCGCAGCTGCTTCTCGTGGGCCCCCGGGAGACTGCTCTGGGGCTCGAGACCGAGCACGTACGCCCGTCCCCACCACGGGTAGTCCTTCGTGTATTCGAATTCGTGCCAGAGCCACACGCAGCCGAACACCGCCGGGTCGAAGACCAGCCCGACCCCGAGGTTCATGCCCGGATTGGTCAGGGCCACCCAGCCCTGCCGCAGATCGTGCAGGTATTTCATGATCTCCTGGTCTGAAGTCTCGGGCACCAGGCGGCTGTGATCCTTGCCGCCCCGATCCACAGGCCATGGGTGCAATTCGTCGCCGACTTGAATCCGGCGTGCGGGCGCGTCCAGCACGCAGCCGCGGTCGAGAAAGGGTGGGCCGAATGCCGGGTGATGGCCCCACATAAACTCGAGCGGCCGCCGGCCCTCGTTGACCACCGTTTCTTTGATCCGCAGCACGGGGTCGTTCGCCCGGAGCGTCATCGTGCGCTCAAGATAGAACGGCGTCCGGGCAGTGCGCACCCAGAACCGGGCCGAGACCTGGTCGGGTCCGTCGGCCAGGATCTGGTGATCCCACGGGAGGCCCCAAACTTCGCCGTGGAAGCCCAGTTCGGTCCCGGCATATTGTGTGGGCGCGCTCGCGTGCGGGAACAGCTCCTGCCATCCGCCCTCGTAGTAATCGAAAAAGGGGCGACTGTTGTGGGTCGAGGGGACGAAATTCGCCCGGCGACGCACCCCCTGAGGCGAATGCCAGAGCAGATCGATGTCCCTGGGCTTGTAAATGAGCTCAAAGATGTCGCTGCCCTGGTCTGCCAGGACCGTGACACGCAAGAGCTCGTTTTCGAGGATGACCGTCCGCAGATCGTCGAGACGGTAGCGGTCCGTGATACGGGCGCCGGAGTTTCTCAAGATTACCCCCGCAGGTTGAACTCGATTTCACGCACATCACCGAAGGACTCGACCATGTATTTCTTGATCTTCGCAACCAGTTTCTTTTCAGCCACCCGGACCGCCTCGCGCGAGATGCCGTAGAGGTCGGCGATCTGTTGCAGGGTTTGGGGTTGGTCGGCGACAAGGCGCCGGTTGAGGATGATTCGCTCGCGCTCGGAAAGGGTGCCGCCGAACTCCTCGAACTTCCGTTCCAGCAAATGCCGGAACTCGCCCTGGGCGATCTTCTCGTCAACGCTCTGTTCCATGAGATTCAGGGTGTCCTCGAACCGGATGTCGCCCTCGTCGCCGACGGGGGCATCCAGCGAGATGTCGGGCCCGGTCATGCCCTGCTCGACCTCGAGCAGCTCCTTTTCTTCCACCCCGAGATTCTGAGCCAGCAGCTGTGAGGTTGGAACGATTCCCTTCGCCTCCAACTCGCGCTTTTCGCGGTTCAGGTTCATGAGAATCTTGCGCCGGGCATTGGTGGTGCCGATGCGCACCATGCGGGAGTTGTCGAGGAGAAACTTGAGAATGTAGGCCTTGATCCACCAGGCCGCGTAGGTCGGCAGCCGGGTGCCGCGGCCGGGATCAAAACGGCGGAGGGCCTGCATCAACCCGAGGTTCCCCTCCTGGATGAGGTCCAGTATGTTTCGGTAGACCTTGTGGTAGATCATGGCGATCTTGACCACAAGCCTGAGATTGGATGTGACGAGCCGGAAGGCGGCCTCCCGATCGCCGGTCTCATGGTAAAGAACCGCCAGACGCTGCTCCTCGTCGCGGCTCAGCGTCGCGAACCTGCTTATTTCCCAGAGGTAGCGCCTGAGCGGGTCGTAGGGGGCGAGCCCGGTGGAAGAGAGCTGGAGCTGCTCACCTTCGGCGTCGGTTCCCCCGGCCGTTACGGGCTCTTGGACCTGCGGTTCCAGTTCGTCGGCGCTACTGTCGTCCACGGCCCCCCATTATACGGCCTCTGCGCCGACGCCGAAAGCCGGACCTGTGCCCGGCAGAGCGGTCATTTGAACCGCGGCCGAGGTACACATCGAGGTGACATAGCCTCCCGTCAACGCGAATTGGCGTGATATGGAGTGCGGCGGCTCGACGCCGCTTTGGGTGCGGCGCCTAGGCGCCGCACTTCGGCCGATCCTGCCGATGCAGTGCGCCTGCGACAGCGGTGCCGAGGCACCGCACTCCAAAAATGCGAAGCGTCTTGTATGGAGTGCGGCGGCTCGACGCCGCTTTGGGTGCGGCGCCTAGGCGCCGCACTTCGGCCGAACCTGCCCGATTGCAGTGCAACCGCGACAGCGGTGCCGAGGCACCGCACTCCAAAAATGCGAAGCGTCTTGTATGGAGTGCGGCGGCTCGACGCCGCACTTCAGCCGATCCTGCCGATGCAGTGCGCCTGCGACAGCGGTGCCGAGGCACCGCACTCCAAGAATGCGAAGCGTCTTGTATGGAGTGCGGCGCCTAGAGCCGTGTACAGCCTCTCTTACATGCGGATGTTGGAAGTTTTGAAGGCCGCCCGGGGTGAACGGTCAATCGCTGGGGGCGGCGGTCAACCCGTCCATCCCTCGGCCTTCCTCGACCGTGATGTGCTGGTTCGGCTGCAGGTTGTTAAACCTCTGCTTCAGGCCGCTGGGCCACTCGATGTCCAGTGTCTGCACTACGGTGTCGTGTCCGAGTCCGAATGTGAGGGCGAGGTCGCTCTGGGAACAATAGCTGGAACCGCTGTGAACGACACTCCACTGCTTCGCCGAGGCTGTCTGGACCCGCACGACGGCGCCGATGCCGTCGCGATTGGACTTCGTCCCGACCGCCTTCACACGAAGCCAGTTGTTGCGGTTTCCGCCGTCGTTGCGGAAGACGTATGCAGGGCCATGGTTGGAAGTGATGACGACATCGAGGTCGCCGTCGCCGTCGAGGTCCCCGTAGGCTGCCCCGCGTGCCACGATGGGCCTCGAGAACTCCCGGCCGACAGCCGTGGACGCGTTTTCGAACTTGCCCTTGCCGATGTTGCGAAACAGGAGCGGCGGCTGCTTGTACTGCACCTTCGGCTGAACACGACCGATCTCCTCCTCGATGTGCCCATTGGCCGCGAAGATGTCCGGATTCCCGTCGAGGTCGAAATCGAAGAAGAAGACGCCGAAGGCCAGCGTCAGCAGGCTCGCCCGCCCGACGGTGGACGACGGGGCCTCGTCGACGAACAGCCCGTTCCCCTCGTTGTGATAGAGCCCGAGCATCTGGTTGGAGAAGTTGCCGACCAGAAGGTGCGCTCGCCCGGATTGATCGTAGTCGGCGCTGTCGACACCCATGGCGCCGCGCGCGATGCCGTCTTCGCCGTAGCCGACGCCGGCGAGCATCCCTTCGTCCCGGAACGTGCCGTTGCGGTTGTTGCGGTAGAGCTTGTTGGGTTGGGTGTCGTTGGCCACGAACAGGTCGGGCCATCCGTCACCGTTGAAGTCGAGTACCGCGACCCCGAGCGACTTGCTGGTCGGGTCCGCGATCCCGGCTCGCTGGCCGGCATCCTCGAACCGTCCGCCTCCCAGGTTCCGGTAAAGCTTCGACGGTGTCCCCTTGTACGATTCGGGTGTGCAATAGGATTTCGTCGCCCCGTCCAGCGAGCACCAGAGATCGGCCTTGATGTTCCACTGCACGTAGTTGGCGACAAACAGATCGAGATTGCCATCCCGGTCGTAGTCGAACCACGCGGCGCTCGTGCCGAAGTTCGCGTTGTTGATGCCGGCGGTTTTCGTCACGTCGCGGAACCTGCCGCCCCCTTCGTTGTGAAAGAGCCGGTCTCCCTCGAGCGCGGTGATGTAGACATCCTCGCGGCCGTCGTTGTCGTAGTCGCCGACCGCGACCCCCATCCCGTACATTTCGATGTCCAGGCCGCTCCCGGCCGTGATGTCGCGGAAAGTGCCGTCGCCGTTGTTGTGATACAGGGCGTGCAGCGACCGGCGAGGTCCGGGTACCCAATCCTTGCTGTTGATCAGGAGTATGTCGAGCCGGCCGTCACCGTCGGCGTCAAAGAGTGCGCAGCCGGAACCCATGGTTTCGGGGAGATACTTCTTGCCGGTTTTCCCGCTGTTGTGCGCGAACTTGATACCGGCACGCGCCGTAATATCGGTGAATGTCACCGGAGAGGTCGCCCCGGTGGCTGCCACGAGCGAAACCGCAATCGCCGCCAACGCCGCCCAACTTCTCAACGGATTTCCCCTTCCCACGCCAGAACCCGACACCTGACACCGGGCACCCGATTTCACATGCCCCCGACCGTGCCCTCGTGATCGTGGATCTGCTGTCGCTCATTGTTATCCTCGGGGCTGAGCAGCCGTCGTTTCGCCGTGATCGACTGGGAAGACTCCTCGGCCTTGAACCTGCGGAACAGTTTCTCCTCCCGATCTGCCTTCTCCGTGTCGCCCAGGCCGCGATAGCAGAGCATTGCCGTGTAGTGCATCTGCACGTCCTCCGGATCCACGGCGCAGACCCGTTCGAGGACCTTGATGGCTTCGGCATACTGCCGCTTCAGGAACAGGATGCGTGCCGTCTGGTTGAGCACGACGCGGTCGCGCGGGTACTTCTTCTCCGCGAGGGCCAGGGACGCCAGCGCGGCGGCATAGTCCCCGTCCGCCTTCTCGGTCATCGCCTTGAAGAAGAAAATGCGGCCGAGTTCGGGATTGAGTTCAAGGGCCTTTCGGATGAAGGGCTTCGCGGCATCGGTCTCCCCCTCCTGGATCAGCGCCCGCGCCACGTTCAACCATCCATCCGCATACCCGGGTTCGGCCTCGGTGACTTTTTGAAACGCGTATTCGGCTCCCTTGAGGTCGCCCTGCAGCAGCAGCCCTATACCCCAGTCGTTCCAGCGCTCGCGATCCTTTTTCGTGGCCAGCGGCAGCCATCGGGTCTCCGGTCCCAGGTCGAGCCGGGTGGTTGCCTGAGCCAGCACGATGATCGGCAGATCGGGGATCCGGTCCTTGATCTTCCCGGAGACGTTCGCGGGGATATTGGTTTTTTCGAAGGAGTACTCCAGGCTGTTGTGCCGGTCGCTCAGCAGCGACGGGTCCTGGCCGGGCCTCGGCTGTCCGGCGTACGCAAACTGCGTGTAGTAGTGCGCGAATTTGCGGTAGTTGAGCCGCGCCGTGAAGGTCAACGGCCCCCGGGCGTCCTTGGGGATCCTCACGCGGTAGTGCGCCACATCGGCGGCCCCCGGGGGGATCATGCGCACATACAGGACGCTCCGTGCCTGCCACGCATTGCGCTTGTTGATCGGGTTCCCCTCGCCGTCGAGCTGATACGAGCGGTAGAAGTGGGCTCCGGGTTCTACCGGCCCCCGGCCCTCGTCGGTCACCTGGCCGCTCCAGAACACGACCTTGCCGGCGGCGTCCGTCCCCTGCAGTTCGAGCCAGACATCGAAGGCGTCCACGGTACCGCCGGGGAAGAAGTGGCCAATCTTCCGGGTCCGGACCACGACGTCGAGCCGCACCGTGGTGCCCGGGACCAGGGTGGCGCCGGAGCGATCGAGCGGGGCGGCCACCTTGCCGACCTCGCGGATCATGACCGGGCCCGAGCTCTCCGCCTCTTCTCCCACTGCGAAGGAGGACATCAGCTGCGGGGTCTGATTCGAGCGGCGCACCATCTGCATCTGCCCCGGTTGATCCTCGACCGGCGTTGCGGCAAAAATGTCGACGGAGATGAAACCGGACTGAAGGAAGGCGAGTACGGCCTTCATCTGTTCCTGGTCCCGGTTGACGAAGGGCAATGCCGTGTTCGCGGCCGGGAACCGGTGCGAGTGCACCTTGCCGCCGTGATTGCCCGGATCCCCCGAGTTCACCAGCGGCATATGGCAGTCGATGCACGTCGAGCTCTGCCCCGGGTAGTAGAACGACCGCGCCCCCTGACCCGATACGCCGCTGGCCTGCCAGTTGTCGTAATCGTTGAAGCCGCGGAACCACCTGTAGTTGTTCACCGGCACATCCAGGTGCACCTTGTGACAGGCCGCGCAGTACTCGGGCGAGTCCGGCCCGCGCATAAAAGGCTTCATAAAGGTGCGCCGGTGCGGCTCGGGGTCGAGGTAGGTGAGGAACCGGTCCATCATCCGGATGTACTTGTTCTTGCTGTTGGCAAGCTCGTGCAGCGGGGGGTATTCGATGGTGAAGCCGCCATTGCCCATTGTACTGTCCACGTGGACGATGGAGTGGCATGACGTACAGGCCAAACCCGCGTGAGCCTCGGGCGTGTCGATCTGTTCCTTGATGGGGCGTTCGAAGCGCCCATTAAAAAATACGGCGTGATCATGGCAGCCGGCGCACCACTTGCTCGGCCGGGTCCCCACCACGTCCTGCATGTATTCCACGGATTTCCTGTAAAACTGGTTGTTGAAGGACGCGAAGTGATGGGCCGAACCCTGCCACTGCGCATAGATATCCTTGTGGCACTCACCGCAGGTGGCAGAGTCCATAAAGAAATTGGCGGGGATGATCCCACCCACGTTGGTCTTCGCCGAAGAAGGGAAAAAGGGCGAACTGGGCCCGCCGCCCTCATCGTCCATCGAAACAGGGACGGTGAGCGGGTTTCGAATTGCGTCGGCGCGGCTGGGGCTTGCCTTGCGGTATGCGGCCATGCCCAGCGGGAACAGCACAAGAAGCACGGCCGAGTATTGGTACGCGATTTGAAATCGACGCCAACCCCTTTGCGAGGCTGATCTCCACACAAAAGGGGCCATCCCCACGAGGCCGAGCGCCGCGGCGACGATGTGGGCCCACAACACCCAGCGGTTTTCGAGGACGTTTCCCGCCCCTGCCAGGTACAGCCCAAGGGCGAACGAAGCGGCGAATGGAGGGGTTGCGAAACGGAGGGCGCGACGCAGATCTGCATGGCGCGTCAGCAAGAAAATAGCGGCGACCGTCAAAGCCGTTCCCAGCCCGAGGTGAAACATGACGTTGGCCATGTAAAAGACGGTCGGCGACGCGAAGGCGGCGATGTACGCCGTGTTCACCAGGAGCACGATCAGGAAAAAACCAGTCCACCTGGCGAGCCTGTCAGTTTCCATCACCCTTGCCCCAAAACAATGGTCCGACGCCGGTCGGGTTTCTCCCGCCGTGGGCGCCCGTTTCTTTTTTCTGAATCAGCCTGGCGGAGGTCATTCACCCGGGTATGGCCGCCGCGGCACTGGGACTATTCGACAGAAGATTACCTTCGAGGCGCCACCTTGGCAATGGGATGC
>CAVZBT010000001.1:0-273340 GCA_963773605.1 uncultured Acidobacteriota bacterium | reverse complement strand
AAGCTCAAGGCATCGCGCCTGGTCACCGGCGTGTCCGCGCGCATCGTTTCGGAAGAACTGGCCCGGCGCATTGGTCAGGCCTGGGAGAGGGTGCCGGAGCTTCGGCACCCGTTCTCGCTGGAGATCATTTCGCCTGGACGCCCGTCGATATTTGTGAACCTGGGGCCGCACCCGCCGCGCCTCTGGCCGCAGGACATCGAACTCGTGCACAACATGTGGCTAGACCTGAGCGAGAAGTTCGGGGCCCGGCTGCACCATCGCGATGTGATCGGGGTCGCCCTGCGCCGGATGAACCGGGAACTCCGCTCGACAAAGCGCAGCAAGATACTGTCCGACGTCGTTTCGGAATTGTCTCACCGCGACCCGGAATCCGCGGTCGATGAGCCGCAGGAGGAACAAGCCGGATTGTGACTGAAGCGGCGGGCCCCGGGCTCCGGCCGACTTGCCGCATACCACATCGGGCGCTTGTTCGGGCGCCGCACCCCTGGTGCGGGGTATGAATGTCGGCGGGTTTGTCATAGATTACTCCTGTAACAATCCGGGCCAGGGAGAAGCTATGACGCTGCATTCAAGCCGGGCGACCAAAGCCCTTGTCGTTCTGATGGTTCTCGCAACGGCGGCCGCTGCGGTCTTGACCACGCGCAGGGTTGGTCGGCAGCCGGACGGGAGTATCCTGATCCCCACAGGACAGACCCTGACCCCGGCGGGTACCCACATCGAGGTCAGCGACCGCCCGCTGGGCATGGTCATCAGCCCGGACGGCGGGTTGCTGGCCGTCGCCACCGGCAGCAATTTCAGCCCGCGCAGCCTGCACCTGGTAGATACGGCGCGGAAGTCGGTGGTCCAGACTATCGCGATCGGGGACAGCTTTGTCGGCGTGGCGTTCGACGCGACGGGAAGCCGGCTCTATGTCGGCGGCGGCCGCGACAACAATGTCAAGGTTCTGAATCGACAGCCGGACGGTGGGTTCCGCGAGGCGGAGGCAATCGGCATCCCCGATTCGGCGCCGAGCGGGCTCGCGTTGAGCGCCGACGGCGGTACCCTCTACGTGGCACTCAACCTGAAGCACGCACTCGCCGCGGTCGATCTCGCCAGCCGCAAGGTGACCCAGATCCCGGTCGGAAGCTATCCTTACGGGGTGGTGGTTTCCCGCAAGATCTATGTGAGCAACTGGGGAGGGCGGCGGCCCGGACCGCGCGACGCGGTGGAAGGCGAGTTCCCCGTGATACTGGACAGACGCGGCATCCCGGCCAGCGGCACCGTTTCCGTGGTTGACGCGGCCACCCACAGAGTCCTGCGCCATATCGAGGTGGGGCTCCGCCCGAGCGGGATGGCGCTGAGTCCGCGGGGCGACCGTCTCTACGTCGCCAATGCCAACAGCGATTCTATCTCCGTTGTCGACACCGGGACGGACCGGCTGGTACGGACGCTCAACGTGCGCATCTACCAGTCGGCTCCGCTCGGGAGCGCCCCTGTGCTCGGGTTTATACCCACCGGCTGGTATCCCACGGCGGTGGCCCTGACCCGTGACGAGCGGCAAATCTATATCGCCAGCGGCTACGGTCTCGGTTCCGTCGCCCCGGTCGCGGAAGGCAGGAAAGGGCGCAGTTACCGCGACCGCGTCGGGGTGGTGTCGGCGGTCGATGTTCCCGACCCGGCGGCGCTGGCCTCCTTTACCCGCCAGGTAATGGCCAACAACAACGCGCGGCAGGTGCCTGTGGCGCCGGTCGGCGCCGCGGGGCACCCGATCCCCATGCATCCCGGGCAGCTGTCCCCCATACGGCACGTCGTTTATGTCATCAAAGAGAACCGCACCTATGACCAGGTCTTCGGCGACCTCCCGAAGGGAAACGGCGAGCCCGCCCTCTCCAGTTCGGGCGCGAAATCACGCCGAACCACCACGCGTTAGCCGAGCAGTATGTCCTGCTGGACAACTACTACGCCCCGGGCGACCAGTCGGCGCTCGGGCACCGCTGGTGTACCCAGGGGTACGCGAGCGACTGGATTCATAAGTACGGGAATGGGCGCAACGACGCGAACCCTATGCTGCTGGCGCCCACCGATTTTCTCTGGGACAACGCGCGTGCGCACCGGGTCGCCGCCCGCGCCTATGGGGAGCGCGGGATCGCGACCATCACCCCAGCGGCTGCGGGCTGGGCGGAAATTTACGCGGACTGGAAAAGCGGCGGCGGCAGGATCGGCATCAAAGCCCGGCCGGAATCGTCCGCGGGTTGCGGGAGATCTACCATTCCCGGTACGCCGGCTTCAACATGAAGATCCCCGACCAGGTGCGTCTCGACGAATTCCTGAAAGAGTTCGTCGAGTTCGAGGAGAAAAACGGGACGCTGCCCGGCCTCGTCCTGATGCTGCTGCCCCAGAACCACACCAATGGGACCGCGCCGGGCTATCCGACGCCGCGTGCCTGCGTCGCCGACAACGACCTCGCACTCGGCCGCCTGGTCGAGGCCATCTCGCACAGCCGCTACTGGAGAGAATCCGCGATTTTCGTCACCGAGGACGATGCGCAAAACGGGCTGGACCACGTCGACGGCCACCGCACCGTCGGCCTGGTGATCAGCCCCTGGGCGCGACGCAAGGCGGTCGACAGCACGTTCTATACGACCATCAACATGTACCGCACGATCGAGCAGATCCTGGGCCTGCCGCCGTCGAACCAGTTCGACCTCGCGGTCAAACCGGTGTTTTCCGCGTTCGCGTCGGAACCCGATTTCGCCCCCTATGCGGCACTGCCCAACGCGATCCCCCTTGACGAGATGAATCCGCCGCTGGCGGCGGTGAAAGGCTTGGCCCGGCGCCTCGCGGAGGAGTCCCTGCGCATGGATTTCGCCGAGCCGGACGCGGCACCGGAGCAAGTGCTGAACCGCGCGATCTGGCATTCCGTGAAGGGATTCAACACGGCTTACCCGGGTCCTGATTTTTGAGTCTTGGCGGGCAGCGCAAGGCGTACTCCCCGACTGAGCTGCAGCCGCGGGACGGTCGAGGAACTCAGGGCACGTACAAGATCCACGCGCGCCGGGCGCGTCCAGGGAGTCAGGATTGCCGGAACCGATATGAAGATCTGTCCCGGAGGTAAGCTATGAACCGGAAGGAGTTTCTGCAGAAATCGGCCGGGTTCGGACTGTGCTGCGGTGCCTTCTTAGCACTCGAAGCTGGCGACAGACAGGTCGCCGGCCAGGAAGCCGATGCGGCGACGAAGCTGCAACGCGAGAAAGAGTTCACCGACAATTGGCTCTCCGATTTGCTGGACGCGATCGACACCGAACTCGATGAAAAGACGAAGGTGAAACTGCTCGAGAGTTGCGGCCGGGGCTGCTATCGGCGCCATCAGTTCAAGCAGGACATCTCAATACAGGGCCGCGACGACATGGAGAAGCTGCTGGTGGCCTACCGCAAGGTTTTCGGGGAAAAGGGCGTCTGGCGGGAAGGCGAGTCGGTCCACATACGATTCAATTCGCGCGAACACGGCTGCTACTGCCCCGTGCTCCGCAGCCGGCCGTCGAAACCGAACGACATCCACTGCAACTGCACGCGGGCCACGCACCAGGCGATATTCGAGAACGCCTTCGGGCGGCCGTTCCGGGTCGACCTCGTGGAGTCGGTCCGCAGGGGCGGCGCTGTCTGCCACCTGCTTGTTCACCTGGCGTGACGAAACGGCGCCGTGCTTTGCCGCTAAAATCCAGAATTACGGAAACTTGCGATTAGGGGCCGATTTGACAGGTGTTTCCCGCATAAATAGCAGGAAAGGTTAGATTTATCCAGGTCCGTCCCCTATTTCAAGTATTCGACGGAGGCGGCGCGGGTCTGGTAGGCGCGATAGCGGTTGCGGCAGGCCTGCTGCATCTTGGGCGACGAACGGTCGACGAATTCGTGCACCGTTTCGAAGCGAAGAGCGAACTCGAGCGAGCAGTGTCCGTCGGCAATGAGCGTGGCGGCCTCGATGGGATTCGACTCCGCGGTAACGAGGGCAACCGGCAGCGGTTCCGCGAGCTGCGGCTCCCGGACGACCATGTGCGGAATGAAAGATTCCTGCTTCATGATCCAGAGCAGGCGGTCCAGGTCGCGGGCGCGCTCCTCGCCCGGGGCAAAAACCACCACCTTTTGTTTTTGCGCATAGGCCTGCTCGACGATCTCGAAGAGCCTGCGGTCGCGCGCTCCGGGACCCACATCGTGGAACACACACCGGGTCATCTCGTTCCCATCGGGGATTGGGGTTGTGCGCACACTGGTCAGCGCTGGATGCGGGCCGAGCCGCCCTTGGCGAATGCGCGCACCTGTTCGACCGTGGCCATCGTGGTGTCGCCCGGGAATGTCGTCAGCATCGCGCCGTGCGCCCAGCCCAGTCTCACGGCCTCTTCGGGGGTCTCGCCCGACAGGAGGCCGTAAAAGAAGCCGGACGCGAAACCGTCGCCGCCGCCTATGCGGTCCAGGATGTGGAGCTCGGCCGTAGGAGACTGATACATCTTGCCGCAGACCCACGCGACGGCTCCCCAGCTGTGGTGATCGGTCGAGTGCACGTCGCGCAGAGTCGTGGCGACCCCCTTGACGTTCGGGTACTTGCCGACGACCTTGTCGATCATGGCGAAGAAGGTGCTGGGGTCGAGCTTCGATTTCGCGGCGACTTCCGGTCCAGGAATGCCGAGCCCCTTCTGGAGGTCTTCTTCGTTCCCGACCAGCACATCGACGTGTTCCACGATACGGTGCACCACCTCGACGGCTTTCTGTTGGCCGCCCCAGATGTTCCAGAGCTTTTCGCGAAAGTTCAGGTCGAAACTGGTTACGGTGCCGGCCTGTTTTGCCGCCTGCATCGCCTCGACGATCAGTTCGCCTGTCGTGGCCGAGAGCGACGCGAAGATGCCGCCGCTGTGGAACCAGCGCACACCCGCCTTGAAGAGGCCGTTCCAATCGAAATCGCCCGGTTTCAGCAGGGCGGCCGCTTCGTTCGAACGGTTGTAGAACACCACCGGTGCCCGCACCCCGTGACCCCGGTCGCTGTAGACCGTGGCCATATTCGGCCCGTTTACACCGTTGTGCTTGAAACGCCTGTAGAAGGGTTTCACCCCCATGGCCCGAACCCGTTCGGCGATGAGGTCGCCGATGGGGTAATCGACCATGGCGCTGGCGATACCGGTATTCATCCGGAAGCAGTCGGCGAGATTGGCTGCGACGTTGAACTCCCCCCCGCTGACGTGAATGCGGCATTCTGTCGCCTTGCGGAAAGGGACAATCCCGGGATCGAGCCGGTGTACCAGGGCACCAGGCTCAGAAGGTCCAGCGCTCCATCAGGACGGATGTTCAAGACCTCGCTCATGTATGCCTCCTGTCTCCGTATTTGATTCGCGCAGTTCTATCGCGAATCGTGCCGCAGACGCAAGCGATTAGGGGTGCTGGATGGTGTGCCGGCGGACCCGAGCCGGGTTCCGCGCGGATTGGGTGCGGGCCGGCGCGAGTCGGCGTGCCCCGTGCCGTCTCCGGGACTCGTGATTTCCATTGTCGTTCCCGCCGCGCCGGAGTACTGTGAGACGCAGGTGGGTGTACTTCCAGCTCCACAAACCACAGTGCGAATGTTCGGGCAGAGCCACCTGGGCTGTCGGGTAACTACTGTCTCCGAAGCCGGGCTTTAACTTTCCACAGCAGAGGGAATGGCCATGAAATCAACCGGACTCCTTGGCATAGTGATTTCCTGCCTGATCGTGCTCGGCGCCGCGACGCCGCGAAACCTTGCCGCCCAAGCCGGCGGAAGACGGGGCGGGGGGACCGCGCCAAGCAGGACAGCTCCATCCGTCTCTCGCCCGAAACCGTCAGCGGATCGACCGCAGGTCCGGCCCCAGATGATTTTCGTTTCCGGAGTCGTCGTCCAGGAGAACGGGGCGCCGTTGCCCACGGGCGTCGTCATCGAACGCAACTGCAACGGGCGTGTCACAAGGGAAACGTACGTCGACGCCAGAGGCAATTTCTCCTTTCAGATCGGCGGGATCAACCGCTCTGCAAGCGTGCTGCCGGATGCCAGTGATGAATCGGGTTCTGCCGCGGACCTCTTGGCGGGCGGGGGACTCAATCATCGGCGAGCTCGAGCGCCTTCGACCGGCAGGCGCCCATAAACCTGATGGGTTGCGAAGTGCGCGCCCGCCTCGCCGGCTACCGGTCCACTCCCGTGATGCTTGATTCGGGCAGTTCGGTCGGGCAGATCGATGTGGGCACGATCGTGCTCTACCCGCTGTCGAAGGTCCGGGGGACGACGGTGAGCGCCACCGATATGGCTGCCCCCAAGCCCGCCCGGAAAGCATTTGAGCGTTTCGAGAAGGCATTCCGGAAAAGTGACTTCGCCGAGGCCGAGAAGAACCTCAAATCGGCACTCGAGATATACCCCAATTATGCCGCAGCCTGGTTCGGGTTGGGGCAGGTCTGTCAAAGCACGCAGCGCCTGGACGAAGCCAAAGCGGCGCTGGCGAAAGCGGTGGAGGTCGACCACAACTACGTGGGACCCTACATCCACCTCGCCCGGCTCGCCGCGGTCGAGCAGAAATGGCAGGTCGCGGTGGAGTTGTCCGATCGCGCCATCGATCTCGATCCCGTGGACTTCGTCGATGCGTATTATCTGAACGCCGCGGCGAACTTCTACCTGAACCGGCTCGACGCGGCGGAGCGCAGCGGCAGGAAGACCGAACAGATGGATCCGCTGCATCGCATACCTCAGGTGCACCTGATCCTCGCCGATATCCTCCAGCGCAAACAAGACGCCGCGGGGGCAGTCGAACAGCTGCAGCGCTACCTCGCCGCGGCGCCCGACTCCGCGCAAGCCGGACCCGTAAGGGAGCAGCTGAAGAAACTAATGGAGACCGATTCCAGGCCCATGGTGACCACTCAGCCACGCCCCTGACCGATGTTGAAGCGCAGTTTCTCCCTGATTATTCGGTGCCGCAGAGAATCCGCAGATCCGGCGCCAAGCCCGCGGGCTGTCTCGACCCGGCAAATTCGCTTGCCGGCGCTACCCTTTGGGGATAGAACTGATCGCGGTGCTGGTGACGCCTCGTTAATAATTCCCTCGGCCAATCGGCCTGTGCGGAGGTCGCTGCAACATGATAAACCCACAGAGTCCCCATCTTAGCCGGCGCGACTTCATCGGCGGGGCCGCCGCCGCGGTCGCCGGCATTACCCTCGTCCCGCGCCATGTGCTGGGCGGCCGAAGTTCGTCGCGCCGAGCGACAAGGTCAATATCGCCATCGTAGGCTGCGGCGGACAGGGGCGCACCAACGCGCGCCCTTTCCAGCCCAGAAGACGCCCAGATCGTCGCCGCTGCGACCCGAGAGTCCACGATCTGAAGGCCGATTCTACTATGGCGGCTCGGCAGGCCGCAGCCGGTGAAGGCCGAAATCGAGCGGCAGTATGCGGAAAAAAGCCCGGCCTCCGCTGCGCCGAATACGAGGACTTTCGCGTGATGCTGGAGAAGGAGAAGGCCATCGACGCGATCCTCTGCGCCACTCCCGATCACGCGCACGCCGTGGTCGCCGTCACCGCCATGAAGGCTGGGCAAGCACGTCTATTGCGAGAAGCCGTTGACCACAACGTCTGGGAGGCCCGGCTGGTCGCCCGGGTGGCCAAGGAAACCGGCGTCGCCACGCAGATGGGCAACCACGGTCACTCGGGCGAAGGCATCCGCCAGACGTGCGAATGGATCTGGGACGGGGCGATCGGCCCAGTCCGCGAAGTCCATGCGTGGAGCGACACGGGCGAGCTGGGCCAAGACCCCCGGCCGGCCCCGCGAGACGCCGCCGGTGCCGGCCGGGCTCAACTGGGACCTGTGGCTCGGGCCCCGCAGCACGCGCCCGTACAGTCCAATCTACGCCCCGTAGAGTTGGCGCGAATGCTGGGCTTTCGGCACCGCTTCGATCGGCGACATCTTCTGTCACAACTTGGACCCCGCCGTCTGGGCGCTCGACCTGAAAGAGCCCCTCAGCGTCGAAGCGTCGGCGGCCGGCGGGCTCGATTCCGACGTGGCGCCCGCGGGCGGCCTGTACACCTATCGTTTCGGCCCGCGCGGCGACATGCCCGCCGTCACGCTCACCTGGTACGAAGGCGGACTGATGCCCGCCGGCCCAGAGGTCATCGAGGAGGCAGACCGGCTTGGAGCCGACGGCAACGGCATCCTGTTCGTCGGCGACAAGGGGATCATCACCTGCCGGGTTGGGCGGGCACGCCGCGACTGTTCCCCGGTTCGAAAGACGCTGCCTACCAGCGGCCCGCGAAGACGCTGCCGCGGTCCAACGGCCATCACCTCGACTGGCTCGCGGCCTGCAAAGGGGGCAAGCCCGCCAGCGCGCATTTCGAATACAGCGCCGGACTGACGGAATTCGTCCTGCTCGGGCACGTCGCCCTGCGTATGCAGAAAAAGGTGTACTGGGACGCGGCCGCGATGAAGTTCACGAATGCGCCGGAGGCGGACGCAATCCTCAAGGAAACTTCCCGTTCCGGCTGGGAAGTCGCCTAAGGCTCGGGAAAGGGTGGCGCATCGGGATTCGGTGGCTTCAGGATCCCGCGCCCCCCCAGGTTTGACCGCTTCCCCGAGGGCAGCCCGAGCCCCTTTCTCGTAGAGGTTCTTCAAAGCCTCCGTCAGGTAGTCCACGAACCGGCGCGAGCGGAGGTTTTCGCCGAACAGGTTCGGGGTGCCGAGCAGCGGTTTGGGGTCGGCTCCGCCCAGAAGCGCGCGCTTCCGCAGGATCTCGACCATGGGGTCGACCACCCGGGAGCTCCCGCCCGTGATCGTCCCTCCCGGCCAGACACCGGAACCAGCATGCGACCGTAAAGCTGAGGAGTCGCACGCGCCCGCCACGCTCCAGCTGCTCGACGATCGAGGGAAGCACGAACTTGGGCATCCGGGCCGACCCTTCCATGGCGATGCGGGAAAGCTGGTCATTGATGGCGGGATTGGAAAAGCGTTGCAGGAGCGTTTCTTTGTACGGTTGGAGTGCCATGCCCGGCACGCTTGGGAGGAGAGGGCCGACCTCTTCGTCCATCAGTCGGCGGAGGAGCGTCCGAATCTGCGGGTCGGCGACGGCCTGGTGGACCGACTCGTAGCCCAGCAGCCTGCCGATATGGCAGAGCGTCTGGTGTCCGGCATTGAGCAGGCGGATCTTGATCTTCTCGTAGGGGAGCACATCGGAGGTCACCTGGGCACAGGCCTGCTCCCAGGCGGGCCTCCCGTAGGGGAAGTCGTCCTCGATCACCCACTGCCGGAAGGGTTCCGTCACGACCGGCCACGCGTCGTCGACGCCATAGCGCTCGCGTAGACCAGGTCCGGTGCCGGTCGTCGGTCATGGGGGTGATCCGATCCACCATGCTGTTGGGAAAGGCGCAGTGCTTTTCCATCCACGCGCTCAGCGCCGGATCGCGGAGTGCCGCGAACGCCAGCAGCATTGGCCTGGCCACGTCCCCGTTCTGCTGGAGGTTGTCGCAGGACAGCACGGTGAACGGCGTCAGGCCGAGCCGCCGCCGGCGGTCCAGCGCCTCGGCCATGTAACCGAAGGAGCAGCGCGGCTGGTGCGGATGCTCGAGATCCCGGACGATGTCGGGATGATGTTCGTCAAAGCCACCCGTCCCGTGATTGAGGTAATAGCCGGACTCGGTGATGGTGAGCGGAACGATCCTGGTTTCCGCTGCGGCCATTTTTTTGAGCACGCGCTCAGGGTCGTCCGGGGCATACAGGTATTCGATCAGTGACCCGATGACGCGGGCCTGCTCCCCCCTGCATTGCATTCCAGCACTGTATACAGGCAATCCTGGGATTGCAGCGCGTCGCGCATGCGACGGTCGTGCTCGAGCAGCCCGACGCCGCACACGCCCCACTTCAGGGCGCCCCGGCGAACAGCAGATCGTCGAGGTAGACGGCCTGATGCGCGCGGAAAAATCCCCCGACCCCGATGTGCACGATGCCCGGCGCGATCCCGGCCCTGTCATATCCCGGGACCCGCACTGCTACAGGCACGCGCGCCAGGTTGGATACATTGAGCCTGATTGGACTGGTCATCCCTCCCCCTCATCCAGGACCAAGTCCAAGCCCACTCAAGGGGTCTCGAACTCCGGACAAAGTTCAGGCCCGAGCCGCAAGCGGCAGGATCAGCATGGCGACTCGCCACGCGATGTACTAAGCATCCGGACGGCGTTGCCATCCTTGCAGGAGGACGGCGAACACGATGATCAACCCCTTGATAACCTGCTGCGGGTAGCCCGGGACATTCATGAGGTTCATGATGTTCCCGATCATTCCCAGGATGAGCACACCCAGCAGAGTGTTGAAGGCGGTGCCTTTGCCCCCGCTCAGGCTTGCTCCTCCGATAACGACTGCCGCAATGGCATCGAGCTCTGCTCCCGTGCCCACGATGGGCGAGCCCACCCCGGTCCTGGATGTGCTGATGATCCGCAACGCCGCCGAAGGCGCCCGAGATGCAATAGACGGCGAATTTGTACCACCCAGTCCGTCCAATCTCACCGCGCTTTCATTGCTCCCGATCGCGGTGGTCATCCTCCCGAAGACGGTGAATCTCAGCAGAAATGCCACGAGCGCAAAGACGGCGGCCATCACAAATACGGGCAGCGGAACGCTCAGCCAATAAGCCGATCCGAAGCTGTTCAGCGTCGGATCTTCGATGATGATCGGGGAGCCCTTCGAGATGATAAAGGCGAAGCCTCTGGCGATCGTCATCATGGCAAGGGTTGCGATAAGGTTCTCGCAACCCTTGCCATGATGACGATCGCCAGAGGCTTCACCTTATCATCTCGAAGGGCTGCTCCGATCGAAGATCCGACGCTGGACAGTTTTCGGATCGCTAGTAGCGTTCCGCTGCCCGTATTTGTGATGGCCGCCGTCTTTGCGCTCGTGGCATTTCTGCTGATTTCATGCTCTTTCGGGAGGATCGCGCCCGCGATCGGGAGCAATGAAAGTGGGCAGGGATTCGGACCGGGTGGTACAAATTCGCCGTCTATTGCATCTCGGGGCCTAGGACGTCGCCGGTATCGTCGAGCCCGGGTGGGCTCACCATCGTGGGCACGGAGCAGCTCGATGCGATTGCGCAGTGGTTAGTCGGAGGAGCAAGCCTGAGCGGGGGCAAAGGCACCACCTTCGAGTTTCTGCTGGGTGTGCTCCATGTGGATTGGGAACATCATGAACCTCATGAATGTCCCACTCTTCCGCGGCCAGGGTATCAAGGGGTTGATCATCGTGTTCGCCGTCGTCCTCCTGCAAGGATGGCAACGCGGTCCGGATGCTTAGTACCATCGCGTGGCGAGTCGCCATGCTGATCCTGCTTGCGGCTGCGGGCCACGAAGCTTGCTGTCGAGACCCTTGAGTGGGCTTGGACTTGGTCCTGGATGAGGGGGAGGTAGCTTCCGTCCAATCCGCGGCTCAATGTATCCAACCTGGCGCGCGTCCCGGCAGCAGTGCGGGTCCCGGGATATGACAGGGCAGGGATCGCGCCGGGCATCGTGGCATCGGGGCTGGGGATTTTTCCGCGCGCATCAGGCCGTACTCCTCGACGATCTGCTGTTCGCGGGGGATGGAGCATGTGCGGCGTCGGGCTGCTCGAGCACGACCGTCGCATGCGCGACGCGCTGCAATACCAGGATTGCCTGTATACAGTGCTGGAATGCGATGGGGGGGGAGCCGCCGCGTCATCGGGTCACTGATGGAAAGCCTGTATGCCCCGGACGACCCTGAGCGCGTGCTCGAAAAAAATGGCCGCAGCGGAAACCAGGATCGTCTCGCTCACCGCACACCGAGTCCGGCTATTACCTCAATCACGGGACAGGTGGCTTTGACGAACGTGATCCCGACATCGTCGGGATCTCGAGCATCCACAGCCAGCGGCGCTGCTCCTTCGGTTACATGGCCGAGGCGCTGGACCAGCCGGCGGCGGCTCGGCCTGACGCCGTTCACCGTGCTGTCCTGCGACAACCTCCAGCAGAACGGACCAGGCGAATGCTGCTGGCGTTCGCGGCACTCCGCGATCCGGCGCTGAGCGCGTGGATGGAAAAGCACTGCGCCTTTCCCAACAGCGAGTGGTATCGGATCACCCCCATGACCGACGACCGGCACCGAGCCTTTGTTACGCGAGAGCGCTATGCGCGTCGACGACGCGTGGCCGGTCGTCAGCGCAGTGGGTGATCAAAGAGCATTCCCTACGGGAAGGCCTGGGGCACGGGCCGGCGCCCAGGTGACCTCCGATGTGCTCCCCTACGAGAAGATCAAGATCCGCCTGCTCAATGCCGGACACCAGACGCTCTGCCATCGGCCGGCTGCTGGGCTACGAGTCGGTCCCGCCCAGGCCGTCGCCGACCCGCCAGATTCGGACGCTCCTCCGCCGACTGATGGACGAAGAGGTCGGCCCTACTGCCTCCGAGCGTACAAAGAAACGCTCCTGCAACGCTTTTCCAATCCCATGACCACTTTCCCGCATCGCAAAGGTGGGCCCGGATGCCCAAGTTCGTGCTTCGTCGAGCCGCTGGAGCGTCGCGGCGCGTGCGCAACTCCTCCAGCTTTACGTCGCGTGCTGGCTCCGGTGTCTGGCCGGGAGGGACGATCACGGGCGGGAGCTCCCGTGGTCGACCCCATGGTCGAGATCCTGCGGAAGCGCGCGCTTCTGGGCGGAGCCGACCCCAAACCGCTGCTCGGCACCCCGAACCTATTCGGCGAAAACCTCCCTCGCTCGCGCCCGGTTGGTGGAAACCTGCTGACGGAGCTTTGAAGAACCTCTAGAGAAAGGGGCTCCGGCTGCCCTCGGGGAAGCGGTCAAACCTGGGGGCGCGGGATCCTGAAGCCACCGAATCCCGATGTGCCGCCCGAGCCTTAGGCGACTTCCCAGCGCGAACGGGAATTTTCCTTGAGGATTGCGTCCGCCTCCAGCCGCATTCGTGAACTTCCCCATCGCGGCCGCGTCCCAGTACACTTTTTTCTCCCAACGCATGGCCACGAGCCCGAGCAGGCCGATCTCCTCTGCGCCGGCGCCTACCCGAAATTCGCGCTGGCGGCCATGCCCCCCCTTGCAGGGCGCGTCGACCAGATCGCGGTGATGGCCCTTTGACCGCGCGAGCGTCTTCGGCGGATCCTGGTAGGCGGCCATCCGGGAACCCGGGAACAGCCTCGGTTCGCCCGCCCAACCCGGGCAGGTCATCATCCCCTTGTCCCCAACAAACAACGTGCCGTTGCCGTCGGCCCCCAGCTCCCTCCTCCATTCCCTCTCGGGCGCGGGCGCATCGGTCCACCGTCATACCAGGTGAACTGGACGGGCGGCATCTTCCCGCGCGGGCCGAAGTGGTACGTGAACAGCCCCCCACCGGGCGCCCTTACGAATCGACCCCGCCGGCGCCGACGCCTCGATGTTGGGCGGCGCTCTTTAGAGAGCGACGCCCAAACGCCGGGAGCGAAAGTTGTGACAGAAGAAATCCCCGATCGGCGCCGTGCCGAAATCCCAGATATCGCGCCACCTCACCGGGAGTAGTTGGAGCTGTACGGGGCGCTTGCGCGGGGCCCGAGCCACAGGTCCCAGTTCGCGCCCTGCGGGCCGGGTTCTTCCAGCGACCGGCCGCCCGTGTACTGGTGATTCCAGCGCGCGCGACATCCAGGCATGCACCTCGCGAATCCCGCCAATAGTCCCGGCGTGGATCCATTCCCACGTCTGGCGAATCCCATCCCAGAGTGACCATCGTCCCCAACTGGGATCGCCGGCGCCAGGTTTCCTCCACGGTCTCCGCCATGCGCCGGGCCTCCCAGACGTTGTGGGCAAGCGGCTTCTCGCAATAGACGTGCTTGCCCTGCTTCATGGCCGTCACGCACACATAGGCGTGCTGGTGGTCCGGAGTGGCGCAGAGGATCACGTCGACGGACTTTTCCCTTCTCGAGAGCATCTCACGCGAAAGTCCTCGTAGTCGGCCACCTTGTAGTTCGGCTTCTCTTCCGCCTGCCGCCGCTCGATTTCACCGCCTCCGCAGGCGCCTGCAGTACCGCCATAGTCCGGACTGCAGATCGTGGAACTCGATGGTGTTCCAGGGCGACGATCTGGGCGTCCTGGAGCTTGAAAAGGGCGCGCATATTGGTGGGCCCCTGGCCGCCGCACCTATGACGGCGATGTCGCCTTGTCGCTGGGGCGACTAAACTTGTCGGCCGCCCAGGACATGGCGCGGGACAATCGTGACATGCCGGCGACCGCGGCGGGCGGCCCCGCCGATGAAGTCGAGCCGGCTGAGATTGCTGTCTGCGGTTTATCATGTTGCAGCGACCTCCGCACAGGCGATTGGCCGAGGAATTATTAACGAGGCGTCGCCAGCACCGCGATCAGTCTTATCCCCAAAGGGTAGCGCCGGCAAGCGATTGGTAGGACAGCCCGCGGCTTGGCGCCGGGATCTACGGATTCTTGTCGGCGCCCGAATAATGAGCTTGCCGCTTCAACATCGGTCACGTGCTAAGCCCATGGCCGTGGAATCGGTCTCGATTAGTTTCTTCAGCTGCTCCCTTACGGGTCCGGCTTGCGCGGAGTCGGGCGCCGCGGCGAGGTAGCGCTGCAGTCTCGATGCCCCCGCGGCATTTGTTTGCGTGGAGGATATCGGCGAGGATCAGGTGCACCTGAGGTATGCGATGCAGCGGAATTGCATCTGTTCGGTCTTCCTGCCGCTGCGCTCCGCCGCGTCGAGCCGGTTCAGGTAGAAGTTCGCCGCGGCGTTCAGATAATACGCATCGACAGTCCACGGGATCGAGATCGATGGCGCGATCGGACAACTCCGCCGCGACCTGCCATTTCTGCTCGACCGCGGCGAGCCGGGCGAGGTGGATGTAGATTGCGTAGATTGTGGTCGACCTCCACCGCTTTCGCCAGCGCCGCTTGGCGTGCTTTGACAGACCTGCCCCGACCCGAACCAGGCTGCGGCATAATTGGGTATATCTCGAGTGCCGAATTTGAGGTTCTTCTCGGCCTCGGCGAAGTCACTTTTTTTTTTGGAATGCCTTCTCGAAACGCTCAAATACTTTCCGGGCTTGGGGGCCATGGTGGCGCTCACCGTCGTCCCGGACCTTCGACAGCGGGTAGAGCACGATCGTGCCCACATCGTCCCCGACCCGAACTGCCCGAATCAAGCATCACGGGAGTGGACGCCGGTTGAGGCGGGCACGCACTTCGCAACCCATCAGGTTTATGGGCGCCTGCCGGTCCGAAGTCGGCTGCCGAGCTCCGCCCCGATGATTGAGTCCCCCGCCCCACGAAGGGGTCCGCGGCAGAACCCGAATTCATCACTGGCATCCGGCAGCACGCTTGCAGAGCACCACCGATCTGAAAGGATCCCCTGTCGGTCCGACGTCTCGTTTCCCTTGTGGCGCGCCAGTTGCAGGTCGTTCGATGACGACGCCCGTGGGCAACGGCGCCGGTCTCTGGACGACGACTCCGGAACGAAAATCATCTGGGGCCGGACCCTTTGCGGTCGATCCGCTGACGGTTTCGGGCGAGAAGCGGATGGAGCTGTCCTCTGGCGCGGTCCCCCACCCGGTCTTCCGCCCACTTGGGCACAACACTTTCAGCAGCATCGCGCGGCGCCAACACGATCAGGCAGGAAATCACTATGCCAAGGAGTCCGGTTGATTTCATCGCCGTGGAAAGTTAAAGCCCACTTTCGGAGACAGTAGTTACCCGACAGCCCAGGTGGCTCTGCAAACGTCTCGCACTGTGACCGCTGTGGAGCTGGAAGTGCACCCACCTGCGTCTCCGTGCTCCGGCGCGGCGGGAATTGGAAATCACGAGTCCCGGAGACGGCACGGGGCACGCCGACTCGCGCCGGCCCGCACCCAATCCGCGCGGAACCCGGCTCGGGTCCGCCGGCACCATCCGGCGCCCCTAATCGCTTGCGTCTGCAGCAGTTCGCAATCAAGACGTCAGCGAGGTCTTGAACATCCGTCCTGATGGAGCGCTGGACCTTCTGAGCCTGGGTGCCCTGGTACACCGGCTCCAATTCCGGGATCTCCTTTCCGCAAGGCAACAGGACATCCGCATTCCACAGCGGGGGGTTCAACGTCGCAGCCAATCTCGCCGACATACTTCGGATGAATGCCGTCGCCAGCGCGGTAACCGTCCCCATCGGCGACCTCATCGCCGAACGGGTTCGGGCCATGGGGGTGAAACCCTTCTACAGGCGTTTCAAGCGCGACACGTGTAAACAGCAATATGGCCACTGTACAGCGACCGGTAGCAGGATGCGGGCGCCGGTGGTGTTCTACAACCGTTCGAACGAAGCGGCCACCCTGCTGAAACCGGCGATTTCGATTGGAACGGCCTCTTCAAGGCGGGTGTGCGCTGGTTCCACAGCAGCAGCGGCATCTTCGCGTCGCTCTCGGCCACGACAGGCGAACTGATCGTCGAGGCGATGCAGGCGGAACGAGCCGGCGGCCGCCGGTTTGGAGCCTGAACTTTCGGCGAAAAGCTCTGGAACATCTGGGGCGGCCAACAGAAGACGAGGTGGTGCACCGTATGGTGGAACACATCGATGTGCTGGTCGGGAACGAAGAAGACCTCCAGAAGGGGCTCGGCATTCCTGGACCGGAAGTCGCCGCGGAAATCGAAGCTGACCCGCGCTTCTTCGCCATGATGGACAAGGTCGTCGGCAAGTACCCGAACGCCAAGGGGGTCCGCGACTCTGCGCGACGTGCTCGACCGATCACCACGCTGGGGAGCCGTCGTGGGTCTGCGCAAGATGTATCCTGCTCCTACGGCCGAGCTCCACATCCTGGACCGCATAGGCAGACGGCGTTTTCGCGTCCCAGGCTCTTTTGCACGGCCTCCTGTAGGGCGTGGCCGTGACTGGGCGCACGGCGCAATGCTGAGCGCATTTTCCAGGCGACACCACGATGGCCACGGTGCGGTACCGCGCGTTCGCGGGCGGCTCGGCCCGCATCCAGCGCTGACCAGTGTGCGCACAACCCCCAATCCCGATGGGAACGAGATGACCCGGTGTGTGTTCCACGATGTGGGTCCCAGGACGCGCGACACGCAGGCTCTTCGAGATCGTCGAGCAGGCCTATGCGCAAAAACAAAAGGTGGTAGCCCGGCGAGGAGCGCGCCCGCGACCTGGACCGCCTGCTCCGGATCATGAAGCAGGAATCTTTCATTCCGCATGGTCGTCCGGGACCGCGGCTCGCGGAACCGCTGCAGGTTGCCCTCGTTACCGCGGAGTCGAATCCCATCGAGGCCGCCACGCTCATTGCCAACGGACACTGCTCGCTCGAGTTCGCCTCTTCGCTTCGAAACGGTGCACGAATTCGTCGACCGTTCGTCGCCCAAATTGCCCCGCGCCTGCCGCAACCGCTATCGCGCCTACCAGACCCGCGCCGCCTCCGTCGAATACTTGAAATAGGGGACGGACCTAGAATAATGACCCTTTCCTGCTATTTATGCGGAAACACCTGCAAATCGGCCCCTAATCGCAAGTTTCCCGTAATTCTGGATTTTAGCGGCAAAGCACGGCGCCGTTTCGTCACGCCAGGTGAACAAGCAGGAGTGGCGAGCACGGGCCGCCCCTGCGGACCACTCCCACGAGGTCGACCCGGAACGGCCGCCCGAAGGCGTTCTGGATGTCCGCCTGGTGCCGTCGGCCCGCGTGCAGTTGCAGTGGATGTCGTTCGGTTTCGACGGCCGGCTGCGGAGCACGGGGCAGTAGCAGGCCCGTGTTCGCGCGAATTGAATACGGTATGTGGACCAGACTCGGCCTTCCCGCCAGACGCCCCTTCCCCCAAAAACCTTGCGGTAGGCCACCGGCGGCTTCTCCATGTCGTCGCGGCCCTGTATTGAGATGTCCTGCTTGAACTGATGGCGCCGATAGAGCAGCCCCGGCCGCAACTCTCGAGCAGTTTCAGCCTTGCGTCTTTTCACTCGAGTTCGGTGTCGATCGCGTCCAGCAAATCGGAGAGCCAATTGTCGGTGAACTCTTTCTCGCGTTGCAGCTTCGTCGCCGCCTCGGCTTCCTCGCCGGCGACCTGTCTGTCGCCAGCTTCAAGTGCTAAGAAGGCGCCGCAGCACGAGTCCGAACCCGGCCGATTTCTGCAGAAGCTCCTGCGGTTCATAGCTTTTTACCTCCGGACAGATCTTCATATTGGTTCCGGCAATCCTACTCCTGGACGCGCCCGGCGCGCGTGGATCTTGTACGTGCCCTGAGTTCCTCGACCGTCCCGCGGCTGCAGCTCAGTCGGGGAGTACGCCTTGCGCTGCCCGCCAAGACAAAAATCAGGACCCGGGTAAGACCGTGTTGAATCCCTTCACGGAATGCCAGATCGCGCGGTTCACACTTGCTCCGGTGCCGCGTCCGGCTCGGCGAAATCCATGCGCAGGGACTCCTCCGCGAGGCGCCGGGCCAAGCCTTTCACCGCCGCCAGCGGCGGATTCATCTCGTCAAGGGGGATCGCGTTGGGCAGTGCCGCGGTCGAGGTGCGGAAGTCGATTCCGACCGAACGCGGAAAAAATGGCCAGGTTCGGCCGCGAGGTCAAACTCGTTCGACGGCGGCGGGCCCAGGATCTGCTCGATCGTGCGGTACATGTTGATGGTCGTATAGAACGTGCTGTCGACCGCCTTGCGTCGCGCCCGGAGCTAACACCAGGCCGACGGTGCGGTGGCCGTCGACGTGGTCCAGCCCGTTTTGCGCATCGTCCTCGGTGACGAAAATCGCGGATTCTCTCCAGTAGCGGCTGTCGAATGGCCTCGACCAGGCGGCCGAGTGCGAGGTCGTTGTCGGCGACGCAGGCACGCGGCGTCGATAGCCCGGCGCGGTCCCATTGGTGTGGTTCTGGGGCAGCAGCGTCAGGACGAGGCCGGGCGGGGGCGTACCCGTTTTTCTCGAACTCGACGAACTCTTTCAGGAATTCGTCGAGACGCACCTGGTCGGGGATCTTCATGTTGAAGCCGGCATACGGGGATGGTAGATCTCCCGCAACCCGCGACATCGGCCGGGCTTTGATGCCGTCCTGCCACCACCGCTTTTCCATCCGCCGTAAATTTCCGCCCAGCCCGCAGCCGCTGGGGTGATGGTCGCGATCCCGCGCTCCCCATAGGCGCGGGCGGCGAGACCCGGTGCGCACGCGCGTTGTCCCCAGAGAATACGGTGGGCGCAGCAGCATAGGGTTCGCGTCGTTACGCCCATTCCCGTACTTATAAATCCCGTCGCTCGCGTACCCCTCAGGGTACGCCAGCAGTACCCGAGCGCCGACTGGGTCTCACCCCGGGGCAGTAGTAGTTGTCCAGCGGCGCGTACTACTCGGCTAACGCATGGTGGTTCGGCGTAATTTCGCGGCCGAACTGGACCAGGGCGGGATCGCCGTTTCCCTGCGGCGTCGCCGAACACCTGGTCATAGGTGCGGTTCTCTTTGATGACATAAAACACGTGCCGTATGGGGGACGGCGCCCGGGAGTGCGTGGGGATCGGGTGCCCCGCGGCGCCGACCGGCCAGACGGCCCCTTGCACGCGTTGTTGTTGGCCATTACCTGGCGGGTAAAGGGACCAGCGCCGCCGGGTCGGGAAGGCGTCGACCGCCGACACCACCCCGACGCGGTCGCGGGTGACTGCGCCCTTTCCTGCCTTCCGCGACCGGGCGACGGAACCGAGACCGTAGCCGCTGGCGATATAGATTTCCCGCTGGGCGCCGAGCCGGGTACGGGCCGCCGCCGTGGGATACCAGCCGGTGATGAACCCAAGCGCGGGGGACTCCCGAGCGGAGCCGACTGGTAGATGCGCACGTTGAGCGTCCGTACCAGCCGGTCCGTCCCGGTGTCACAACGGAGATAGAATCGCTGTTGGCATTGGCGACGTAAGACGGTCGGCCCCGCGGACTCAGCGCCGTGCCCGTTCGGGTGGAGCCCCACCTCGATATGGCGCAGGACTCTGTGGGTGGCCGCGTCAACCACGGAAACGGTGCCGCTGGCCGGGATGCCGCGTCTGTCGCTGTACACGGGAACTCGCCTTCCCCCGCGTCGCGCGGTCCGGCCGCCGCCCTCCCCAGTTGCTCACGTAGATCTTCCGGACACCACCACCCCCCGTAAGGATCGCTTCCGACCGGGATCTGGGTCACCTTGCGGCTGGCGAGATCGACCGCGGCGAGTGCGTGCTTCAGGTTGCAGTGCCACGTAGAGGGTACCGCCGTCGGCGCTCAACGCGAGCCCGCTCGGCGCCGAATCGGGAATACCGATTGCCTCCGCCTCGCGGAAAACCACCGTCCGGCTGTCGATTCAGAACCTTGACATTGTTGTCGCGGCCGCCGCCGATAACCAGCTTCCCGTCGCGTCGAACGCCACGCCGACAACTTCCCCGATCGCGATAGTCTGGACCACCAACTTCCGCGCCGTACCTACCAGGTGCCAGGCTGCGCGGGTTGAAATTGCCTGCCGTCGGCGACGGCCAGCAACCCGCCGTCCGGGCTGATGACCATGCCCAGCGGGCGGTCGCTGACCTCGATGTCGGTCTCCCGCAGGCGTCAGGGTCTGTCCTCTGGGGATAAGATATCCCTCCGGCTGCCGACCAACCCTGCGCGTGGTCAAGGCCACGGCCGCCGTTGCGGAACCATCAGAACGACAAGGGCTTTGGTCGCCCGCTTAAATGCAGCGTCATAGCTTCTCCCTGGCCCGGATTGTTACAGGAGTAATCTATAGCAACCCGCCGACATTCATACCCC
This sequence comes from uncultured Acidobacteriota bacterium, assembly GCA_963773605.1. Taxonomy (GTDB): domain Bacteria; phylum Acidobacteriota; class UBA6911; order UBA6911; family UBA6911; genus CAVZBT01. The sequence continues at coordinate 252,638 of CAVZBT010000001.1, read as the reverse complement.
GCCCGGGGTGCGGCCCCAACAAGCGCCCGATTGGTGTCGGCGAGTCGGCCGGAGCCCGGGGCCCGCCCCGGCTTCAGTCACAATCCGGTCTGTTCCTCCTGCGGCTCATCGACCGCGATTCCGGGTCGCGGTGAGACAATTCCAAAACGACGTCGGACAGTATCTTGCTGCGCTTTGTCAAGCAGAGTTCCCAGGTTCATGGGTGTCCGGCGCAGGCGACCCCGATCACATCGCGATGGTGCAGCCGGGCCCCGAACTTCTCGCTCGGTCGACCACATGTTGTGCACGAGCTCGATGTCCTGCGGCCAGAGGCGCGGCGGGTGCGGCCCCAGGTTCACAAATATCGACGGGCGTCCAGGCGAAATGATCTCCAGCGCGAACGGTACCGAAGCTCCGGCACCCTCTCCCAGGCCTAACCAATGCGCCGGGCCAGTTCTTCCGAAACCATGCGCGCGGACACGCCGGTGACCAGGCGCGATGCCCTTGAGCTTGGAAGCGGTATGCGCCATCGCGTCGAACGGATTGATGCCCGGGACGACCACCAGCTCCACCGGCTTGCCCTCCTTCTCCGCCATTGCGACAACCCGCGTAAACAACTCCTGCTCATAGCCTGTGAACATCTGGCTTTCGCTCAGCAGGTCCTCCCCTAAACGCCGGCGGCCGAAACGCCGCGCACCGTCATGACGACGATGTCATGCTTCAGCGTGTTGGTCTTGTGAAGCACGGATTCCAGGTGGAGCAACCGGGTGTAGTCGCGCACCGCGACCAGGACGCACCCCGGCCGCACATGCATGGCGCTGTTGGAAAGGTCGGTGGGCCGTACGTCCAGCCTGAACTGCTCGAGACCCGTCTTGACGCGCCTGGCGCGCATCATCCGCTCGGAAATCGTGAATATGACAAACAACGCCAGCATGAAAGAGACGCCCGAGAGGCGTCGCGATCTTCTTGGAGAAGAGGTTGGCCAGCGCAACCGCAAACAGGATCAGGATGGTCAGCCCCAGCCCGACGGGAACTTCGAACCGGCCGACCCTTACGTTCAGCGGCACCTTGTATTCCTGATCGTGCCGCTGGTAGCGCAGCACGAGGACGCTCAGCGACTTCAGAAAGAAGCTCCACACAATCCCGAAAGCATAGGCTTCGCCGAGCAGATAGGTCTGGCCGCGGCTGGCGATGATGGTGGCACACTGGAGCAGGGTAATCATGTTGATGATGCGGTAGGTCGTGCCGAAACGCCGGTGAGGCTTCTGAAACGCGCTGTGCAGCACCCCGTCCTCAGCAACCCGGTTCATGACTCCATTGGCGCCAATGATCGAGGTGTTGACCGCACCGGAAAGGATCATTATCCCGACGGTGACCACAAAAACGTGAAACACCAGACGGAGCAGCTGAGGTCCCGCCATGTGCATCGCCAGCCCGCCCAGCAGGTTCTCGACATAGTTGCGTCGGATGTCGTCGGGAATGATCATCGCCGCCAGTATGGTGATCACGCCGGTCGAGACTGCCGCGTAGGTGCAGACAATGGTTCCCGTGATCTTGAGGTTCTTCAGCTTTGGGGACGCGAGTTCCCGGTAAACCTGTGCCAGCGTTTCGAAGCCGCTCATCGAGAGCAGCGAGTGGCCGAAGGCAATGATAATGGCCACTACGGGAATCGTGGGCCATACGGTTCCTTTGAACCAGCCGAGCCCCTCGCTGCTGAAATGCAGGTTTGCCGCAGTCGGGGCCGGGGGTATCTGGGCCGGCCCGCGGACGATCAGGGTAATTGAGCACCAGACGAGGAACATGGCGATCATCACGGACGTCACCTGCATGATCCGGAGGGCCTTCGTGCTGGACTCGGGAATTCCCTTGATGTTCAGCCACCAGAAATAGATCGTGACGGCCAGTGCGAACATGACCGCGAACATTCCCGGCGGGATCCTCACGTCCACCCCCATGGACGCGGCGGCTTCGTTGATCAAGCGCCCCAGATACTGGCCCGCGCTTACGCTGCTGATCGGACCGGTCAGGATGTAATCAAACAGCAGTGCCGAAACGGAAAGGCGGGCGACAAATGAACCCATGGCGTCGCGGATGACGACATAGACGCCGCCTCGCACGAACATGCTGCTGCTCTCCATATACACGGAACGGACGGCAAAGCTGAAGAGCATCACCCCGAGGATGAACCACGGCGCGCTTCTTCCGATCGCTTGCTCCGCAATGCCCCCGACGTAGTAGACAGTCGAACCGAGATCGTTCAGGACGATCGCCGCAGCGCGCCAGAACGAAATGAACGACAGCATCACTGTGCTGGCGACAACAACCTTGGTCGTAGAGGACCGATCTGAGCCGGACATGTCGAGATTCCTACGTGCAGGGCACCTGGATGACTTCACGGCCGCCTCGGCGAAGTGCCCTGGCGAGCCTTTCATGCCTGAAAGTCCACGGGTGTTTCGGCACCCCGAAAACCGCAAGCGCGCCCAGCGGCAACATGCGCCAAAGAGCCTCCAGCGGATCACGACAGAGGCAGATGTACAGACGCGGCCTGGCGCCGACGGAAGCCGCCAGCTCGCAGAGGCATTGGCACGTGGATGCCAGCGATACGGGCGGGGGGTCCAGAGCCAGGGCAAAAGGAACCGTCTGCGGGACGATGACGGCGAGGGCCGCATCGAGACCGGCCGACAAGTCCTTGGCATAGCCGAGGGCCGAGCCGGTTGCGCGCCGGGTCGTGAATACGACATTGACTCGCAGGCGCTGGGACTCGGGCAAAGCATCGAGGCGGACGGCCCGAAGATCGAACTCCTTGCCGCCGACACTGTCAGCCTGCAGAACGAGATCGTGCGACGGTTCGAACGGTTCCATAGCCCACCGAGCCCAAATGGTATGCGCGCGGGCATAAGGAAGTCATAAGGAGTGCATCAGTATTTTATTTATTCCGGGAGACGCAGCCGGTAGCCCACCCAGGGTTCGGTGAGCAGGTATTGCGGGGTTGAAGGGTTCCTCTCGATCTTCTTGCGCAGCTGATTGACAAGAACGCGCAGGTACTCGACCTCGTCTCGGTAATCCGGACCCCACACCGCTTGCAGCAGCCGGGCATGGGAGATCGGGACATTCGGATGGGCCACCAGGTATTGCAGCAGATCGAACTCTTTGGGGGTCAGCCTGACCTCCCCCCCGTGCACCGTGACACGCCGGGTAATGAGATTGACCTCAACGTCGTCGAACTTGAGGATCTGCGGCATGTTGGACGTGGCGCTTACGCGTCTCAACGTGGCCCGGATGCGAGCCAGTAACTCGGGAAAGCTGAAGGGCTTGGTCACATAATCGTCGGCCCCGGCGTCGAGGGCCTGTACTTTGTCCGGCTCGCTGTCGCGCACGGTGAGCATGATGATCGCCGTGTTGGAGCCGGAACGCACGGAACGGCACGTCTCGATGCCGCCGATTCCCGGCATGTTCATGTCGAGGAGGACCAGGTCGAATCGCTCGTCTCTCAGGCGCTCCAGCGCCTCTTCGCCATTCCGGGCATCGTCGATCTCGTAGCCTTGGGCAATGAGCGCCGTGCGTAGGACACGCCGAATCTGCGGGTCGTCATCGACCACCAGGATCCGTGCAGAACTCATGCGCCTTCTCCCTCGGGGTTGGCGGGAAACCGCAGGACGAACTCGGTCCCGCGTTCGGGACTGCTCTCGACCCGGACGCTGCCCCCGTGTGCCGCCAGGATTTCGCGGGCAATCGCCAGACCCATTCCGGTACCCAGCACATGATGTCGAACGTTCTGACCACGGTAGAACTTATCGAAAACTCTCATCTGATCTGCTTCGGACAGAACTTCCCCCCAATTGTGTACGCCGATTTCGACTCCCGCACGTGCGATCCTCGCGCTGATTCCGAGCGGGGAACGCGGGGGGGAATACTTGACGGCATTGTCGAGCAGCTGACGGAGGGCGACCTGCATCAGGACCAGGTCGACCCGGACGGGTGGGAGGCCCTCAGCGATCGAGAGATCGACCATACGCCCGTCGCGTCCGAGGGCCATCTGGTCCAGCGCGCCGCCCACAAGGGTGGAGACCGAGTGCAAGTGTCTGTCGAGCTGAACTTTCCCGGCTTCTATCCGGGCGAGGTGCGTCGTCTCGGTGACCATCCTGTTGAGTCGCTCGGCTTCCTGATCCACCACGGTCAGGAGCTCCTCGCGCTGGCGGTCGTTCAAATTGCCCCCGGCAAGCAACGCCGTCGTTGCCCCTTTGATGGAGGTCAAGGGCGTCTTGAATTCGTGGGCGAGGGCATCGAGCAGCGTCGATTTGAACTCTTCGCTCTGGCGCACGGCCTCGGCGCTCGTGGCGATCTGGTGGCTCCGCGCATTCTCAAGCGTTATCGCGATCAGGTTGAGAAGTGCCTGGATGGCGGCCTCAGACGAGGTGCTCCCTCTGAGCATCATACTGCCCATGCTCTTGCCCCCCAGTGTGATCGGACGAATCAGAACCTCACCGTCCGGTTCCGCGAGCGCGGCGTCGTTGCGCGCCGCCCGCTTCAGCCTGAGCTCCGCATCCGGCATGTCGACGTCGCCGGCGGAGTACACCCCACGGTGCGTGAGGTCGAAAATCGCCACGCTGCGGATCTGGAAAACGCGCCGCACCTCCTCCGCGAGTTGCCCCGCGATCGCCCGGCTCGGATCCATTCGCATGATCACCCGGCTCAGTTCGTAAAGCCGCTCCACTTCCAGCCGGCGGCTCGTCGCTTCCGCGGCGCGGCGCCTGGCATTTGCCGACAGTTCGCTGGCGATCAACGAGCTCGCCAGAAACGCGAAGAGCGCGACCCAGTTGTGCGGGTCTGTAATCACCCACGTCCCGATCGGAGGCAAGAAGTAGTAGTTGAAGCAGACGGCGGCTACAAATGCCGCCACGACGGATTCGTAGAATCCGCCGTAAGCGGCGGTCACCAGGACCTCGATGAGATAGGCGAATCCGGCCGTGCTTGCGTTCACCGGAACGACGGACCTGAAAACCGCGGTCGCGGCAAACACGCTGCCCAACGCCACCAGCAACACCAGCGCCATCCGGACAGGGCGCGGGCGCCCCGTCCGGCGATTAGAGATCCCTGCGGTTCGTTGCGGGCTCATCGACGGTTGTGCTCCGAAAGCAATCTAGCAGAATTCCGGGCCCGCCGTCAGGTGGGACCGGGCGAGGGCTCATCCGGCTCGAGACGCCCCCAAATCCCGGTCCCCATATTCCACCCTACTTTCCTATGCAGTACACGCGGGAGTCGGTGCGATAAAAAAGGGCATTCCCGGAGACGGCCGGGGAGGCGGTGATGCGTTCGCCCAGGCTGTTGGTCGCGAGCAGTTCGAATTCTCTCCCCGCCTTGATCACGAAAGTCGCCCCGTCGTTGTTGCTCACGTAAATGCGCCCGGCGCCGGCAATCGGGGACGAGTTGCATGCGCCGCCCAGTCGTTGCCGGTAAAGCTCCCTGCCGGTCTTTCCGTCCAGGCACACCAGCACCCCGTTATCCATCAGGGAATACAACAACCCGCGATAGTAGACCGGCGACGGCTCCTGCGGTCCCGGCTTTTCGCTGACCCAGACGGGCTCGGGCGGCCGGCCGTCGCCCGCAAGCCGGATGGCGTGGATCGGGCTCTGGCGCCACAGCTGCAGAAACACGAGGCCGTCTCCGTAGACCGGGCTCACAATGATTTCGCCGTTAAACGGGCCTTCCCCCACGCCGTACTTCCACAGCTCTTCGTGAGTCCGCGCATCGAAAGCAGTGAGGCGATTCTTCCCCGACACCAGGATGTCGGTCTGGCCGTGGTGCGCCACGACCAGCGGGGTGGCGTGGCTTGTGCCGATGGGGCGGTCCTTCTTCCAGAGGATCGCGCCGGTCCGTTTATCAAGGCCAATCAGAAAACAGGGCCCTTTGTGGTGATCCCACGGAAGCAGGACGGAGTCCTCGAGGACAACGGGACTGACGCCATACCCCCAGGCCATTTTCGGATCTCCAAAAAGGGTCATGTACCGGGTAACCCACACCAGCTTGCCGTCATGGGAGTAGCGGGCGACATCGGAGTTTCCGAACGCGACATAGACCGCGTCGCCAGTCACGGCCGGTGTGTTTACCGCGAGATTCGACTTTTCGTGAGTCCGCTGGTCTACGCCCAATCCGAAGTCGTGCCGCCACAACTCCTTTCCCCGCTGCGTGTCGAAGCAGAGGGTCAGGAGAGACTTTTTCTCGTCGCGTTCCGTCTGCGATGTGACGAACAGCCGGCTGCCGTAGACGACGGGCGAGCTGGTACCCCACCCGGGCAACTGCGCCGACCACCGGATGTTTTCATTCCGATTCCATTGGACTGGAAGGTCGCCGCCCTCGGCGACCCCGTCGGCCTTCGGCCCTCTCCAGCGGGGCCAGTCGTTGGAGCTGCCGGCGAACAACATCGATGAAATCAACGCGACGAGTAATCCAGGCTGCACACGCTTCATGAACACCTACCGGCGATAACGGTCATTTGGGAATATCGAAAATACCACGATTCGACGAAGTCCGGTGAGGCAAGGTACAGGGGCCTCGTCGGACGCCGCGGCGGCATCCTGCCCTGAGGTCGATCCGGAAATGCGAATTGGCCGGGGTCGGGCCGACATGGCTGCTGGTAGTATATCGAGGTGAACAAGGCAGCCCTGGCCGGCAGGCTTCCCCTGCTCTTCTACTATCATCGACTGAACCGCTACAGTTTTAACGCGCTGGGCGGCGCGCTGGACGCCGACCCTGAACTCGCCGAGGTACCCGCGGCGCTCGCCAGAACACCGGAAGAGCTGCTGACCGCGGCGGCGGACATTTTGAGCCGCAACGACCGCGTGATCGTCGCGTTCTCCGTCCTGACCTCCCAGGCCGAGGAGATCCGGAGCGTGCTCCGCCGGCTGCGCGCGCGGCACAAGGCTCGCGTGGTCGCGCTGGCCGGCGGTCCGCACGTCATCGCCAATCCCCGCGCCATGCTCGGAGCAGGAATGGACATCGTGTTCCGCGGCGAAGCGGAACACGCCTTCCCTCTTGCGCTCAAGCGCATCGCAGAGGGGGGTGATCCCGGGGACCTTCCCGGCCTCGGCTGCCGGCGCGAGGAAGAGCTGGTGGTCAACGCCCGGGCCGTACCCGTCGACATCGACGCATTTGCCTCGATTTCGCCGAAGCGGCACATGATCGGCCCGATCGAAATCACCCGCGGATGTCCGTTCGCGTGCAGCTTCTGCCAGACGTCGCACATCTTCGGCGTGCAGCCGCGCCATCGCAGCATCGACAACATCGTGCGTCAGGCGGCGGTCATCCGTTCGAAGCACCGGAAGGTCGTGCGGCTCCTCTCCCCCAACGCCTTCTCTTACGGTTCTCCCGACGGTCGGCAACTGAACCTCCCCGCCGTGCGCGAGCTGCTGCATTCGGTTCGCCGGATCGTGGGCCCCGAGGGCAGGATCGTCTTCGGGTACTTCCCCTCCGAGGTGAGGCCCGAACACGTGCTTCCCGAAACTCTCGAACTGCTCCGGACATTCGCCGACAACGACGAGATCGTCATCGGCGCGCAATCCGGGAGCGCGCGCATGCTGAAGGCCTGCCACCGCTCCCACACGGTCGAGGACGTACTGACCGCAGTCGCGCGGGCGCGCAAGTCCGGGCTCAAGGTCATTGTCGATTTTATCCTCGGCCTGCCGGGAGAAACAGAGCAGGACCTGCGCGACACACTGGACGTCATGGCGGCCCTGATCAGGCTCGGAGCCCGCATCCATCCCCACACGTTCACCCCATTGCCGCAGACCGGCTTTGCCAAATCGGCTGCGGGGGCAATCGCTCCCGAGATTGCCCGGGCGCTCGAGCTTCTCAAGCATCGGGGCGCCGTTTACGGGGATTGTGTTGGACAACCCGAACCGGCGGGCCAACGCTGCCCGACGTGCGGACTCTGACGCCACCACACGCTTCAGCTCCTCTTCTGTTCTATAATGCGGCATCCCGAATTCCGGGGGGAGGAAGCTATGCGCGTTCCGTTCATCGCTGCGGCCGGCTTGCTGATGGCTTCAGTGTCCCTTGCCTTCGTCGGTGTCGCGGCCGTTGCACCGGCCGCGAGCGTCACCAGCATGAAATGCGAGTACCAGGTGAACCCCGTCGGGATCGACGTCCTGCAACCCCGGCTCAGCTGGCAGTTGGGCGCGACGGAACGGGGGGTGGCCCAGAGCGCCTATCAGATCCGGGTAGCGGAAAGCGCCGGGGCCCTTTCCGGGACCCCGCTGTGGGACAGCGGCAGGATCCAGTCGGACACTTCTCACCTGCTGGCGTATAGCGGGCCTGCGCTGCAGAGCGGGAAACGCTACTACTGGCAGGTGCGCGCCTGGACGGGCGCCGACCAGCCGGGCCCGTGGAGCGGTGCGGCTTTCTGGGAAATGGGCTTTCTGAACCCTTCGGACTGGAAGGCTTCATGGATCCAGGCGGGCATTGAAGAGGATCCCCGGAAATCCGGCCCGGCGGCCGTCCTCCGGAAGGAGTTCGATGTCACCGCGCCACTCCGGGCAGCTCGCGCCTACGTCACGTGCCTCGGCCTCTACGAGATGGAATTGAATGGGCGCCGCGTCGGGGACCAGGTCTTCACCCCGGGGTGGACGGCGTACGATGCCCGCCTTCAGTACCAGACTTATGACATCACCGCCGCCCTGAAGCAGGGCCGCAACGCCATCGGTGTTACTCTCGGGGACGGCTGGTACCGAGGGAACCTCGCCTTCGGCGGGCAGCGCAATACCTATGGAGATAAAACCGCCCTCCTGATGCAAGTCCAGCTCACTTACTCGGATGGTCGCACGGCCGTCGTCACCACGGACGGAAGCTGGAAGGCCACCACCGGGCCCATCCTGGCTTCGGATATCTACAACGGCGAGCTGTACGACGCGCGGCTCGAAATGCCCGGATGGAGCAGCCCGGGGTTTTCGGATCAGAACTGGCATCCCGTCCGGATTGCGGAGGCCCCAAAAGCAACCCTGATCACACCCGCCGGTCCGCCGGTCCGGAAGATCGAGGAGGTCAAGCCGGTCAGGGTGTTCCGCACTCCCGCGGGCGAAACCGTGGTCGACATGGGTCAGAATCTCGTGGGATGGGTGCGGCTGAAAGTGAAGGGGCCCGCCGGAACCCGGGTCACGCTGCGCCACACGGAGGTCCTCGACAAGGCAGGCAACTTCTACACCGAGAACTTGCGCGCAGCCAGGCAGACGGACACCTACGTCCTCAAGGGAGGCGACGCGGAAGTCTTCGAGCCCCATTTCACCTTCCACGGATTCCGCTTCGTGGCGGTGGAAGGATTTCCGGGGGATTTGGCGACCGGCGACCTGACCGGTGTAGTCATCCACTCGGACATGCGCCCAACGGGAACGTTTGAATGTTCAAATGCGCTGGTCAACCAACTCCAGCGCAATATTCAGTGGGGGCAGAAAGGCAATTTCCTGGATGTCCCGACGGACTGCCCGCAACGCGACGAGCGGTTGGGTTGGACGGGCGATGCTCAGGCTTTCGCCCGTACCGCGGCGTTCAACTTTGATGTGGCGGGGTTTTATACCAAATGGCTGAAGGATCTCGCCGCGGACCAGAAGGCCAGCGGTGCCGTCCCCCACGTCATCCCCAACGTCCTCGACCGCAAGAACCCGAATGCCAGCGCCGCCTCGGCGGGGTGGGCCGATGCGGCGGTGGTTGTCCCATGGACGGTTTATCTCGTCTATGGCGACACCCGCGTGCTCGAACAGCAGTATCCCAGCATGAAGGCGTGGGTCGACTACATGGCTGGCCGCGCGGGTTCCAGCCTGCTGTGGAACACCGACTTCACCTATGGCGACTGGCTGGCGTTCGCCACGACGCGCTCCGATTATCCAGGCGCCACCACCGACAAGGACCTGGTCTGCCAGGCGTATTTCGCGCGGTCGACCGACCTGTTGCAGCGCACGGCCGCGATTCTGGGGAAAACCGACGACGCCGCCCGGTATGCCGACCTGCTTGCCCGCATAAAGGGGGTTTTCCTCGACGAGTTCGTGACCTCGAACGGGCGTCTGGCGTCCAACACCCAGACCGCCTATGCGCTCGCGCTCGGGTTCGACATCCTCCCGGAAGCGATGCGGCAGGGCGCGGCGCGACGCCTCGCCGAAAACGTGCGCACCTTCAAGCACCTGACAACCGGTTTCCTGGGGACACCGTTGCTCTGCCAGGTGCTGGCGGACCACGGTTATTGGGACGAGGCGTTTCTGCTCCTCAACCGGAAGGAATACCCGTCGTGGCTCTACCCCGTCACGCAGGGAGCGACGACGATTTGGGAGCGCTGGGACGGGCAGAAGCCCGACGGGAGCTTCCAGGACAAGGGGATGAATTCGTTCAACCACTATGCTTACGGCGCCATCGGCGAGTGGTTGTACAAAGCGGTCGCCGGGATTGAAATCGACGCGCAGCAGCCCGCGTACAAACACATCCTCTTCCGGCCGCATCCCGGGGGCGGGCTGGATCGTGCGAAGGCCAGTCTGGAAACGGTCTATGGAACAGTGTCCTCCGACTGGAAGATAGCCGGCGGGCAGTTCACGCTGGCGCTCGAACTGCCGCCCAATACCAGCGCCTCGGTGCGGCTGCCCGGGGCCCGCCTGTCCCAAGTCAGGGAGAGCGGCCGCCCGCTCACGTCGGGCAACGGCCTATCGGACGTCGCGGATGGAGGCGACGCCGTGACCGTGCGGATCAGCTCCGGCAAATACCTGTTCGCGTACCCCTGGCCGACTCAATAGCGGTCGCAAAACACTTGCTCTTGCGGTGTCCGGGCGCTGCCGCGAGGCTGAAGTGGCGTCGCCTGCCTGCCATCCGGCGTGGCGCCGAGGCGCCGAGCATTGTGGCCGTGGACAAGAGCGCAAAGCGGCGCCGAGGCGCCGCACTCCAGATTACTCGTAGCGTAACGCAACGATGGGATCGACTTGCGTGGCGCGGCGGGCGGGAATCACGCTTGCCAGCAGGGCGACCGCGACGAGCACCAGGGTCCCGGCCACAATCGTCAGCGGATCCTGCGCACCGACACCGTACAGGAGCGACTTGACCCACCGGGTCACCGCCAGCGCGGCGGGGATCCCGATCACGGCGCCGATGCCGACCAGCAGCGCCGCGTCCCGCAAAATCAGGTTCAGCACCGCGGCGCGCTGCGCCCCAAGCGCCACACGAATGCCGATTTCGCGCGTCCTGCGCGTCACGGAGTAGGAGATGACGCCGTACAGCCCCACGCCCGCCAGCAGCAGCGCCAGCAGCCCGAAAAAGCCCGAAACCGTGGCGATCAGCCGGTCCTCGAGGATGTTGTCGTCGATCTGCTTCTGCATCGTCCCGGAGCCGGTCACGGGAACCGCCGGGTCGATGCGGGCCACCAGGCGTCGCACCGCCTCGACGGTCTCCGGAGCCTCGCGCGTGGTACGGATGCAGACGGTGCGCGAAGCCCAGAGCGCCCGCCAGGTCGGCACGTACGCCATTGGGGCGAGCGCGTCGCGCAGGTTGAAGTAGCGCGCGTCCTTGACGACGCCGATCACCTCGTAGGCGCGCGTCGGATCGTACTTCTCCGACAGCGAGACGTGCAGTCCGATGGGGTTGCGCCCGTTGAAAAACCGCCGCGCCATGCTCTCGTTGATGATCATGTAGCGGGGGCCGGGCGGCTCGGGCGGCTCCACCCCGGGGGTCAACTCCTCCGGCGGGTCGGGGTAATGCGCGGGGTTATCCTGTTCGCGGAAATCGCGGCCGAGCACCAGCGGAATCCCCATGGTTTCGAAAAACCGGTGCGACACGGCGTTCATGTCGAGGTACTTCACGTCGGAAGGCTGCCACTGATACCCCTCGACGGTAAAATCCCCGTTCCACTGCATCCCGCTCAGGGGAGTAAGAGCCGCGAGGCTGACGGAATAGACCCCCGGCAGCGCCTCTGCCTGCGTGCGCACCCGGTCGTAGAACTCGCGCAAACGCTGCCCCTTGTACCCGTTCCGGCTCGGGTCCACCGAGATGACCAGCGTATTTTCGGGACGGAAGCCGGCGTCGAGATCGCGGAGCTTGCCGAGGCTGCGGACAAACAGCCCGGCCGTGATGAGAAGCAGTATCGAGAGCGCGACCTGAAGCACGACCAGCGCGTTGCGCAGCGTGAACCGGGAGGAGCCGCCGGCGCGCGCGACCTCGTCTTTCAGGGCCGGGACGAGATCGGGACGCGTTGCGCGCAGCGCCGGAACCATGCCGAACAGGACAGCGGTAAGGAGCGACACGGCCGTCGCGAAACCGAGCAGGCGCAGATCCGGAGAAACCGCGATCGCCTCGCGGGCCAGCTCCCCTTCCGGGGCAAATCCCAGCAGCGCCTTGACGCCGAGACAGGACAGCCCAAGCCCGGCGGCTCCGCCCACCAGGGCAATGAGGACGCTCTCGGTGAGCAGCTGGCCGGTGAGCCGCGCCCGCGTTGCGCCGACCGCGAGCCGCACCGCCATCTCGCGCTGGCGCGCGGCCCCGCGCGCCAGCATGAGGTTGGCCACATTCGCACACGCGATCAGGAGCACCAGCCCGACCACCGACATCAGCACGATCAACGGCCTTTCCAGCCGGCTCCGCAGGTTGGAGTACCCGCGGGCACCCGGCTCCAGCCGGATCGGCTCCGCATGGCTTATGAACCGCGGGTCGCGGGAGGTCCGCCGCTCGGCCTCCTCCTGCGCGCGGTATATGTTGAACAGCTCGGCTTCAGCCTGTCCGGTGTTCGCCGCGGGTTTGAGACGTCCAATCGTCTGGAGCCACCACCAGTGGCGGGTGTTCCAGCGCTTGAACGGCTCCCCCGAGACCTCGCCGAACATGAGGATCGGGATGAAGAGGTGCGGTGCAGCCGTGGGATCGGCCCCCCGGAACCCGCGGCGCGCGACGCCCACGACGCTGAACGGGTAACCGTTGAGTCGCAGCGTGCGGCCGATGACGCCCGGATCCGAGCCAAAGCGCGCCTGCCAATAGTCGTGGCTCAGCACTGCATACGGCGCGGCGCTGGGCGTGCGATCGTCCTCGGGATTGAGGACGCGGCCCAACTGAGGTCCGACTCCAAGCACTTCGAAATAGTTGCCCGACACCACAGAAACCCGCACGATCTCGGCGGGCATCGATGGGTCCGCTTCAGCCGGCTGCATGCCGACGCGGGAGGAGCCGCCGCCGCAGGCGGCCAGCGAGAGGCTTTGGTTCTGGTCCCGGAACGCGATGTAGTCGGGATAGTTCCACGAAGACCTGTCTTTGCCTGCCACGACCCGGTACAGTTCCTGAGGCGACTTCACCGGCAGCCTTCTCAGCAGCAGCGTATCGATTATGGAGAAAATCGCGGTGTTGGCGCCGATGCCGAGGGCGACCGACAGGATCGCAATTGCCGAGGCACCCGGCGTCTTTAGTACCATGCGCACCGAGTAGCGGAAATCACCCCAGTTCACATCGTCCTCCCCTGTTCATTTCTGTTAGACGTTCACCGCTTCTGGTTAGCCGAAGAAGTCATGGGTCCCTTGGCACTGGCTTTCCGTGGCAAAGCTTCCGCTTTTACGTTAGGCTAGCATGCCATGAATCGCCGAGACTTCCTCGCGCTTTCCGCCGCTGCGCTGCTCCCGGAGACCGCCCGGGCGAAACCCCCTGGCGCACCCAACATAATATTCATCCTCGCCGACGACCTCGGCTACGGCGACCTCGGCTGCTACGGCCAGAGGCGCATCCGCACACCCAACCTCGACCGGCTCGCCGCCGAGGGCATGCGCTTCACCCAGGCGTATGCCGGCAGCACCGTGTGCGCGCCGTCGCGCTGTTGTCTGATGACCGGACTGCACACCGGTCACGCCACCGTGCGCGGCAACAAAAACCCGGAAGTGGGACTGCGTCCCCAAGACCAAACGGTCGCATCCCTGCTCAAGAAAGCGGGCTACCGCACGGCGCTGTTCGGTAAATGGGGCCTCGGGGGACCGGACACGGGCAGCGTGCCGAACACCCGCGGATTCGACCACTTCTACGGGTACCTCAACCAGGTGCACGCGCACAACTACTACCCCGAGCACCTCTGGGACGACCAGGTCGAGACCTTCCTGACGGGGAACTGGTTCGACCAGCGGAAGCAATACGCTCCCGACCTGTTCACGAACCGCGCCCTCGAGTTCCTGAAAGATCCCCCGAAGCGGCCGTTCTTCCTGTACCTGGCTTACACGATACCGCACGCGGATAACGAATTGGGTCGCCTCAAGGGGAACGGCATGGAGGTGCCCGACGCCTCCGCGTATTCGGAGCAGCCCTGGCCGGAACAGGAGAAGAACTTCGCCGCAATGATCAGCCGGATGGATCGAGACGTCGGAAAGGTCCTCGACGTGATCACGGAGACCAAGCAGGCCTCCGAGACCCTGGTGTTCTTTTCCAGCGACAACGGCCCCCACAAGGAAGGTGAACACAACCCGGAGTTTTTCACCAGCAGCGGGCCGCTGAGGGGAATCAAACGCGACCTGTACGAGGGGGGCATCCGCGTCCCGCTGCTCGCCCGCTGGCCGGGACAGATTCCAGCCGGCCGCGTGAGCGACGAGGTCGTGGCGTTCTGGGACGTCCTTCCTACCTTGGCCGAACTGGCAGGCATTCAGCCACCCTCGGGACTCGACGGGGTGTCGTTTGCCGCCGCCCTGCGCGGCAAACCGCTGCCGGCGCACCCACCGTTGTACTGGGAGTTTCACGAGGGGGGGTTCGACCGGGCCGTGAGGCTCGGCAACTGGAAGGGAATCAGCCTCGACCCGGGGAAGGAAATCGAGCTGTACGACCTGAAGACCGACCCGGGAGAGCACTACAATGTCGCGGCCGGCCACCCCGATGTGGTTCGCAAAATTGCGACGCTTCTGGCAACCTGCCGCACCGATTCCATCCACTTCCCGACCGCGGAAGAATTAGAGATACTTCGAGACTCAGAGGCCGCCGCCTCTCGGCTTCGAAAGGCTCGGGCTGAGGTTTCCATGCGCTTGGCAGCTGCGTTGGTCGTCATGGTCCTGCTTGCCCCCGGGACCACCGTCGCGAACAAAAAACCGTCCCGTAAACTGTCCTTCCCCTCCAAGGCTGGGACCATAACGTTTACTCACCAAAAACATGCGAAGCGTGAGCAAGGCAACTGCGCCATCTGCCACGACAGGCTCTGGCCGAAGTCGGCCGAAGTCCCGCCGGACTCCAGCGACGGGTGCAAGACCTGCCATCATGCGGACGGCAGGTCGTTCGAGATGAAGGGCAACTGCACCAGGTGCCACGCGGCCAAACCCGGACGGTGAGGTCTTCGTTTATTCCAGTGGAGGAGTTCTAGACATGTCCCGCCTGCGCCGCCTTCCTGTCTCCTTGCTCCTGGCGTTCTGCACGATCGGTTCCGCGATGGCCGAGGAGGGCATGTGGCCCATGAGCGAGATTCACCGCCTGGACCTCAAGTCCAAGGGTCTCCAGATTCCGGTCGACGCCATCTACCAGCCGGACCACGTGAGCCTCGTTGACGGGATTTGCAGCCTGGGCGGCTGCACCGGCTCGTTCGTTTCGCCCGACGGCCTGATTCTGACCAATCATCATTGCGCCTTCAACGCCATCCAGGACGCCAGCACCCCGGAGCGGAATTACCTGGAGAATGGCTTCCTGGCGGCAACTCGCGGGCAGGAAGTGCCGGCCAAGGGCTTCACGGTGCGCATCACCGAGTCCTACCGCGACGTGTCGAGCGAGGTCCTGTCGGCGGTCCAGCCGGGCGCGGACGCTGCCAGCCGCGCCCGGGCAATCGAGAAACGCACGAAAGAACTGGTACTCGACACGGAAGCCAGGAATCCGGGGAAGCGGGCGGAAGTGGCGGAGATGTTCATCGGCAAATCCTACGTCCTTTTCATCTACACCTACCTGAAGGATGTCCGGCTCGTGTTTGCGCCCCCGCGGGGGATCGGCAATTTCGGCGGCGAGACCGACAATTGGGTCTGGCCGCGTCACACGGGTGACTTTTCCTTCTTCCGCGCCTACGTGGGTCCGGACGGAAACCGTCGGCCTACTCGGAGGCCAACGTCCCGTATCATCCCCGAAAACACCTCGAGGTAGCCCCCGAGGGCGTGTCCGAAGGAGACTTCATCTTCATCTTCGGATATCCCGGACGCACATTCCGGCACCAGGCGGCCGCCTATCTCGATTACGAGTACCGGGTTCGGATGCCGATGGTCGTCGACTGGTACGGCTGGCAGATCGAGCAGATGGAGGCCGCCGCAAAGGCCGATCCTGCGGCAGATCTCAAGCTGGCCCCGCGCATAAAATCCCTGAGCAACACTTTCAAGAACTACCGGGGCAAACTCGCCGGCATCCGTCGCACCGGCATGTTGAAGAAATGGGAGGCCGAGGAGGCCGATCTCGCCAGGTTCATCCAGGCCGACCCGGGCCGCAGGGCGAAATACGGCTCCGTGCCGAGCGAGATCCGCGACGTCCATCGCGACATGGGGGAAACCTGCCGCGCGCGAGTTCACCCTGCAGTACCTCACGCGGAGCCCCGATGCGCTCCGCGTGGCTTACACCGTCTACGATGCCGCCAAAGAGCGACTCAAGCCCGATGTGGACCGGGAATCCGCGTACATGGAGCGGAACTGGAAGCAGACGGTCGACCGGCTCCTGCTGTCGCTGAAGAACATCCACTTGGCCGTGGACAAATCGGTTCTGCGCAGTCTTCTTCTTCGCGCAGCCAGCCTCGGACGCGAGCAGGGCATAAAGGCGCTCGAAAGCACCCTGGGGCCGAAGGACGACGTCGAAGCGTTCCTTGACAGCGCATACCGGCAGACGAAAATCACGGAGGAAAGCTTCATCAAGGATCTGTTGGCTAAGAGTCCGGAAGACCTGGCCAAGGTAGAGGATCCTTTCGTGCGCATGGCCATCTCGCTCTACCCGGAGAGCCAGGCGCTGAAGGAGACCGAGAAGAGACGCACCGGCGAGTTGAACAGGCTCTACGGGTTGTACATCGACGCGAAGAGAGAGTTTTTGGGAGCGGATTTCATTCCCGATGCGAACGGGACACTGCGTTTCACGCATGGACACGTCAAATCCTACAAACCGGCAGACGCCCTGGTCGCCCTCCCGATCACGACTCTCACAGGAGTCGTCGAGAAACACACGGGTCGCGATCCGTTCAACGCGCCGGAGGCGCTGCTCGAGCTGCATCGCAAGAAGGATTTCGGACCGTTCGTCCACCCGGTTCTCAAGGATGTGCCCGTGGCGATTCTCTACGACGCGGACACGACCGGCGGCAATTCCGGCAGCCCGGTGCTGAATGCGCAGGGCCAACTGGTCGGCGTGAATTTCGATCGGGCGTGGGAAGCGACGATCAACGACTACGGATGGAGCCCGGATTACAGCCGCTCGATTGCCGTCGACATCCGTTACGTTTTGTTTGTCACGCTCAAAATTGGCCGGGCCGACGGCCTGTTGCGCGAGATGGGCGTCCATTTCTGACACAGCGAACGGGTGTGACCCGGGGTCCCGCTGCCGTCGATGTAGGTCCTTGCACCACCGAGCCGCACCGCGCGTCCAATTTGGTTGCAGCGGCCGACCTCAGTGTGGGATCCTCACCTTCCACACAAGAAAGGAAGCACGCCATGGAGAACATGCCCCGTCGCCGGTTCTTGGAGATGTCAGCCCTCGGCGGCATCGCCGCCACTACCGTGTCCGCGGTTACCGGGCAGGAGAAGGCGAAGGCCCTGCCATTCAGGATCTCGCTGGCGCAGTGGTCCTTTCACCGCGCGCTGTTCGGGGGGGATCCCGGGGAGATGATGGGTTGGGCGGAGTTCGAGAGGAGGCTGCACACCGACGCATATCGAAGCCTTTTGGGCGGCTCCATGAAGCCGCTGGACTTCGCCGCCAGGGCCAAGCGGGAGTTCGACATCGATGCGATCGAGTACGTCAACGTCTTCTTCTTCGACCGGGCCAAAGACTCGGCCTTTTTGGCGGAATTGAAGAAGCGGGCGGACTCCGAAGGCGTCCGCAGCGTCCTGATCATGTGCGACGGGCTAGGCCGACTCGGAGAGCCTGACGGCCAGTCACGCACAAAGGTGGTGGAGAACCATTACCCGTGGGTGGAAGCGGCCGCTTTCCTGGGCTGCCACGCCATCCGGGTCAATGCCGCCAGCGACGAGAAGCTGCCGCCCCACGAACAGCAGAAACTCGTGGCCGACGGGCTGAAGCGTCTGGGAGAATTCGCCGACGGGCGCGGCATCAACGTACTGGTGGAAAACCACGGCGGCTTGTCGAGCGACGGCAAGTGGCTGACCGGCGTGATGAAGCTGGCAGCGCACAAACGTGTGGGGACGCTCCCCGATTTCGGCAACTTCCAGATCCGTGAAGGGGAGATGTACGACCGCTACCTCGGCATGCAGGAACTGATGCGCTTTGCCAAATCGGTCAGCGCAAAAACGTACGACTTCGACGCGAACGGGAACGAAACCACGATCGACATCCCCAGGGTGATGAAGATCGTGCTCGACGCGGGCTTCCGCGGCTTCGTCGGCATCGAATACGAGGGGACCAGGCTCAGCGAAGCCGATGGGATCCGGGCGACGAAGAAGCTGTTGATGAGGGTGCGCGACCTGTTGGCGCCCCAATACGTTTGAAACCGATAACTTCGAGGCACTGCAATGAACCCAGCCCGCAGGACTGACCGCCGCTTTTTCCTGAAAAAGGCGGTTGCGGTCGGCGCGGTCGCGCCGGCCTTCGTCCGCAACCTGATCTCGTCCCCGCCCGCAAACCGCGTCCGGTTGGCCAGCTTCGGAGCCGACGGCATGGCGTACTCCACGCTGGACGGCATCGCGACGCATCCCGACGTCGCGCTCGTTTCGGTGGCCGAAGTGGATTCGTCCCGTGTGGACAAGGTCAAGAAGCGCTATCCGGCGGCTCGCATCCACGTCGACTGGCGCCGCATGCTCGACAAGGAGCGCAAGAACCTCGATGCGGTCTGTGTCGGCACGCCGGACCACATGCATGCCCCGATGGCCATGCGGGCCATGGATGCCGGGCTGCACGTCTACGTGCAGAAACCTCTGACGCACGATATCTACGAAGCCCGGCGGCTGACCGAGACGGCGCGGCAGAAAAACGTGGTGTCGCAGATGGGCATCCAGCGCCACTCCAGCGCCGAATACAAAACGGCCGTCGCGGTCATTCAGGGCGGCGCCATCGGGAAGGTCAAGGAAGTCCATGCCTGGAGCAACAAGAAGTGGGGCGATCCGGACCCGGTGCCCGATCGCTCCGACCCGGTTCCGCCGTCGCTCGATTGGGACCAGTGGCTGGGCGTCGCGGAGCCCCGCCCCTTCATCAGCGGCTACTATCACCCGGAGAACTGGCGCAAACGGATCGACTTCGGCACGGCTACCTTCGGAGATATGGGGTGCCACATCTACGATCCGATCTTCGCCTCGCTGCAACTGAGAGCCCCGCTTTCGGTACGTTCCGAAGGCGCGGCCCCCACGGCGCACAACTGGCCGGTCAACTCCGTCATCCGTTACGTGTTCGCCGGCACCCCTCATACGGAGGGCGACAGCGTGAGCGTCTCCTGGTACGACGGCGACCAGCGGCCGCCCGAGAGCCTGGCGGCCCTGCTGGGCGGCGCCAGGATGCCGGGCCAGGGTTCCATTTTCATCGGAACCAAGGGCGCCCTATTGCTCGCCCATGTGGCCATGCCGCTGCTGCTCCCCCGGGAGCAGTTCGAGGGGTTTGCGCTGCCTGAAATAGGGACCGACGACCACTATCATCAGTTCGTCAACGCGATTCTCGGAAAAGCGAAAACTTCAACGGTCTTTGACTACTCCGGCCCGCTGACCGAGGCCGTGCTGCTCGGCCCGCTGGCCACCCGGTTTCCAAAGACGACGCTGACCTGGGACTCGGCGCGGATGCAGTTCACCAACTCGCCGGAGGCGACCCGGCACACCCGCCGCAAATACCGCAGCGGCTGGAAAATCAAAGGCCTCAGCTGAGGGGACGGACCAGAGAAAGTAGTTTTTTTTCAGCAGCTTCCTGGAAATTTAGCCGGAAAAGGGGGCCGAAATCCGATTTTTCGGGCCATTTTTCTCAATTAGCTAATCGCGACGCCCTTCCACGCATTTTGATCGATCGATCCGGGGGCAACGACAATCATGGCCAAAGCCGGCAAGAATGAAACGAAAACCCAAAGAGACGTAAACACCCGTGCGAAAGCGGATGTTCGGCGGCAACTGCTGCGTCTGCTCGAAGGGGGCGGCGCGCACGCCACCTTTGAAGACGCGATCAAGGGTCTTCCCCCTGAACTGCGCGGGATCGCGCCTCCGGGAGCACCACATACCGCGTGGGAGTTGTTGGAACATATGCGCATCGCGCAGTCCGACATCCTGGAGTTCTGCCGCGACCCGGAGCATGTCTCACCCGAGTGGCCGTCAGGGTACTGGCCCGAGGCCCGGGCGCCCGAGGATGACGCCGCTTGGGCGGCGAGCGTCAAGGCCTTCCGGATCGATCTCGACGCGCTGCGGAAACTGGTCGGGAGCTCGAGGACCGACATGTTTGCCCGGGTCCAGCACCCCGAGGCGGCGGCAGACACGACCCTGCTGCGCGAGGCGTTGCTGGTCGCAGACCACAACGCATATCACCTCGGAGAACTCGTTTTCCTACGCAGAATTTTGGGAGCATGGCCGGCCCGTTAAAGGAACAAAGCGCAGCGGACCAGGAACAAGGAGGAAGACGGGAGCGACCGGGGTGTTCGGGCCGCCCTCGTCACTGCTGAAAGAGATCCTTCGTCGAGAAGCGTGGATCACTGGTCAGGTTAACCCCCAGCCGGCGCAGGCCGGCTTCGTCGCCCGGCGTCGGGATGTGGGTAAGGTGCACCTCACATCCCAGTAATCTGCGAAGCTGCTCCATCGCCAGCTGCGCCGTCGGGTTTGTCGCCGCACCGATGCTCAGTGCGATGAGCGCTTCATCGAGGTCCAGGCTGACGGTTTTCCTCCCCATCGCCGATTCCTTTAGCCGTGCGACGCTTTCGATGATGGTGGGAGAGAGCAGATGGATCTGGTCGGGTATGCCCCCCAGTCTCTTGATTGCGTTAAGGATCAGGGCTGAGGTGGCGTGCATCAGAGGCGAATTCCTGCCGGTGACAATGGTGCCGTCGGGCAGTTCCAATGCGGCCCCGGAAAACACGCCCTCGTGCCCCTTGTTCTGGCTCCGGGCTCGGGCAGCCGCGCCGCGGGCGGGTTCAACGACGCGCCGCATGGACCAGTCGACGTTCATTTCCCTCATGTGCAGTTCGACCCGTCGCACCGTCTCTTCGCTGGCGAAACCCATGGCGTACTCGCAGCTATACCGGAAATAACGCCGGATGACCTCCTGCCTGGACGCCTCCCTTACGGCTTCGTCCTCGACAATAGCAAACCCGACACGGTTGACACCCATTTCGGTCGGCGACCGGTAGATCGAGGCGGATCCGGTTATGCGCTCGAGTATCCGCCTGAGCACGGGGAAGATCTCCACGTCGCGATTGTAGTTGATCGCGACGGTGCCCTCCGCCTCCAGGTGGAAGGGGTCGATGAGGTTGAAATCGGCGATGTCTGCCGTGGCCGCCTCGTAAGCGATATTGACGGGGTGCTTGAGCGGGAGGTTCCAGATCGGGAACGTCTCGAATTTGGCGTAGCCGGAATCGATGCCGTTGCGGTGGTCGTGGTAGAGCTGCGAAAGACACGTCGCCAGCTTGCCGCTCCCCGGGCCGGGACCCGTCACTATGACCAGGGGCTTTTTCGTCTCGATGTATTCGTTTGCACCATATCCCTGGTCGCTCACGATCGTGTCGACGTCCGTGGGGTAGCCACGGGTGAACCTGTGCGTGTAGACCCGGACTCCGCGCCGCTCGAGCTTGTTCTTGAACATGGTAGCGGCGGGCTGGTTGTCAAACCGGGTGATGACGACGGCCAGGACCTCCACACCCCGGTTCCGCAAATCGTCGATCAGCTTCAGTGCGTCCACGTCGTAGGTGATCCCGAAATCCGCACGGAGCTTGCGCCTCTCTATGTCGCCCGCATGGATGCAGAGCAGCACGTCGGCGTCGTTGCGCAGTTCCCGCAGCAGGCTCATCTTCACGTTCGGGTCAAAACCCGGCAGCACACGCGCGGCGTGGTGGTCGAACAGCAGTTTCCCGCCGAACTCGAGATAGAGTTTGTTATTAAACCGGTGCACCCGCTCCAGAATCGCAGCCGTCTGTTCCTGCAGATACCGTCCATTGTCGAAACCGGACCGGCTTTTCATCGGCTTGTGCTCTCCCGCGGAAGGATGTTCGTTCGGAGTCCGGAGTCTAGCACACGCCGGGCACCGTTTGGATCCAAACCGGTCGGATGCGCCGGGGCACACCCCATCCCATCGGACGTCCGTCCTGACCCGGCGTACGGCAGATTCTGTCGCCTTGAACGGGCTGCACGCCCGACGGGTTCGCAACCCTTGACATCGATGAATAAGGGATTGAGAATCGAGCCGTAAACTGATCCGATTCGGCCTCATCGGGCGCATGGGTCGGTAGCCCCACTCGCGGATGAAAAAGCGTGCCGGGGGAGAAAATAGCCGCGTTCTTTCCAACGAGGGAGAGGCGATGAACAAGCGACTGAATGTGGGAGTCATCGGACTCGGCAGGCTCGGCCGCGTCTATGCCGCAGACCTGGCGCACCGGGTGCCGAACGCACGCCTCGCCGCCGTCGCGGACGAAAAACCCGGCCTCGCGGAAACATTTGCCCAGGAGTATGGCATCCCCCGGTGGTACGCAACCCACGGCGACCTGATTGGCGACAAGGAAATCGACGCAGTGGCCGTGATCACCTCCACGAGCACGCACCATGACGTCGTCATCGAGTGTGCACGAGCCGGCAAGGCGATCTTCTGCGAAAAACCGATCGCAACCTCGCTCGAAGCCGCGCAGGAGATGCTCGATGTGGTCGCCGCGACCGGAGCCTTCTTTCAGATGGGTTTCCAGAGACGTTTTGATTCGGGCTACCTGGGCGCCAGGAAAAAGGTCGAGGAAGGGGTCATCGGCACCCCGGTTCTGCTGAAATCCACCTCGCGCGATCCCTTTGCGCCTCCGCTCGAGTTCTGCGACCCGCGTGTCAGCGGCGGGCTGATTGCCGACATGGGGATTCATGACTTCGATGTCGCCCGGATGTTCATGGGCGACGTCAAGACCGTGTACGCGATCGGCGGGGCGCTGGCCTACCCGGAGCTCAAGACCGTCGGCGACATCGACAACGCCATCGTAAACATGGTTTTCGAGAGCGGCACCCTGGGGGTCGTCGATCTGAGCCGCAATGCCGTCTTCGGTTACGACATCCGGGCTGAGATCTGGGGGACCAAGGGCTCGCTGCAGATCGGTTATTTCCGGGAAACTCCGATCTATGTCATGACGAAGGAGGGGATCACCCACGACGTGGTGCCTCACTTCATGCAGCGGTTCGAACGAGCCTACCTCACCCAGATCCAGGATTTCGTGAACAACGCGCAGCTGGGACGCCAGCCGTCGATCACCGGCGCCGACGGGGTGGCGGCGTTGCGCATCAGCCTCGCCGCGACCCGCTCGTGGAAGGAAGATCGCCCCGTGAACCTGTCCGAGATGCGGAGCACCTCCGCAACCGAATCCGCCAGCGGCCAGCGATGAGATCGGTGCTGCCGCCCTTGGACAGAAAACAGAAAGATTTTTGCCGCGGAACCCACCGGATAATACCCGCTATGGAGTAGTGCGCATGAAAAGCCTGCATGCCGTGGCTTCCCGACACGTGGCGTTGTTCCTTGCTCTGCTGGGCGGTATCGGTTCGTTTTCCGCATACCTGCCCGCCACCGACGCGGGGAACGAACCCGAATCGTGCACGAGCATCATGGTCGGGCCGCTCGCGTCCGCGGACGGCTCCATCATGACCTGTCACACCTGCGATGGGAACTACCGCACCTGGCTGAACATCGTCCCCCATCGAAAACACCCGGCCGGAGCCAAATCAAAGGTCTACTGGGGGAACTTGCACACCGAGACGCCATGGGACATGCGCGGCAAGATCCTGAAAGGAGAAATCCCGGAAGCCGATGAAACCTACGCCTACTTGAACGTCGCCTACCCCGCCATGAATGAAAAACAGCTGGGCATCGGTGAAACGACCATCGGCGGGAAGCAGGAACTCGAAAACGACGAGGGGTTGTTCCTCATAGAGGAACTCGAGCGCATAGCGCTCGAGAGGTGCACCACGGCGCGCGACGCGATCCGGCTGATCGGCAAACTCGTCAAGGAATACGGCTACGGCGACAGCGGCGAGTGCATCACGATCGCGGATAAGAAGGAAGTGTGGCACCTCGAGATTTTCGGCGCCGGCCCGGCGGAAAAGGGGGCCGTCTGGGCGGCGGTCCGTATCCCCGACGATCACGTCGGCGTCTCCGCGAACCGGCCGAGAATCAGCGAGCTGAAGCTGGACCAGCCCGACCGGTACATGGCTTCGGACAACGTCTTCAAGGTTGCCGAAGAGATGGGGTGGTGGGACCCCAAGAAAGGCGAGCCGTTCAAGTTCTGGAAAGCCTACAGCGGCCGCCCCCCCTTCGCCGAACGCGAGTTTTTCATCCTGAGCACGCTCGCCCCGGGCCTGAATTTGAGCAAGGATGCGGAGGAGCTTCCCTTTTCGGTCAAACCGGACCGGAAGCTCTCGGTTCGGGACGTGATGAAGTTTTACCGGGAAACGTACGAAGGCACCGAATCCGACATGACGAAGAACCTGATGGTGCCCAGGCCGCGCAAGCGCGGGGAACCGGAGCCGCCCAAGGACGCAAAGCCGGAAACGGTGAAGAGCCCGATGGCCAGCGCCTGGATGAGCAGCGACCTCATTACGCTCTTGAACACCCTCAAGCCCGGCACGGTCGAACGACAGCGGACCATCGCGATTGCGGGCTGTTCCTACTCCCAAATCGTGCAGATCCGCCCCTGGCTTCCGGACGAGATCGGAGGCATCGCGTGGTTTTCCTTCGACAACCCCGCCCAAAGCCCGCGGTTCCCGATTTTCGCCGGCGTCCTTTCCCTGCCGAGGAACTTCGAGGTGGACGGCCAGCAGCGGTTTCGGGCGGATGCCGCGATCTGGTCGTTCCGCATGGCCAACCGGCTGGCCACGGTCCGGTGGGGCGAAAGCCGCAAACTGATAGAGGAGGGGGTCGCGGAGTTCGAAAACCGGGCGTTCCAGGAACTGCCTGCGATCGAGAAAATCGCGCTGGACCTCTACCTCAGCGACAACGCGGGAACCACGACCGGCGGCAGCGACGGCGCGGACTCGAAGCCGTCACGCTGCAGGGAGTTTCTCACCAAGTACACGAATGATTTTGCCCGCGCCGCCATGGACAAATGGTCGGAGCTCGGCAACACCCTCTGGGGCACCCTCGCCCGCCCGTACTAGTTTCCGGGGAGTCGCGGCCCCGTCCGCCGCAGGACGTTGACTTGTGTCGATTCTGCTCGGTGTATGCATCGCGTGCCTGGCCGGCCTCGTCTGGGAACGCATCGCCCTCGACCGTCGTTTGAAGCGGGTCCCGCTGCGCATCTGCATCACCGGCACCCGCGGCAAATCGAGCGTCGCCCGCATGCTCGCCTCCGTTCTGCGCCGCAGCGGCCGTACGGTTCTGGCAAAAACCACGGGGTCGGAAGCGCGGTACATTCTGCCCGACGGCGGCGAGCGAGACGTGCCCCGCAGGGGCGCGGCATCGATCCTCGAACAGAAACGGCTTGTGACCCTGGCGGCCCGGCTGCGGGCCGATTGCGTGGTCGCCGAAATCATGAGCCTCCGGCCGGAGACGCATCGGGTCGAAGCCCAACTGCTGTTGCGGCCGCACATCCTCGCCGTCACCAACGTGCGCCCGGATCACATCGAGGTCATGGGAGAGAACAGGGCGGACATCGCCACGGTACTTGCCTCGACGATCTGCCGCGGCACCGCGGTTTTCTTGCCGGGGGACGTGCCTCGCGATCCCTTCCTTGCGCGCGTTCGTCGGCACGCAGGCCGACCGGTCGACGTGCTCCCGGGTGAAGCTGCGGACCTGTGTGCGGCGGCGCCTGAACTGGGGCGGGCGGAATTCAGCGAAGACCTGGATCTGGTGTGCGCAATCGCCCGGCATCTGGGCATTCCCGATCGCACCATTCTCGAAGGAATCCGGGAAACCCGGCATGACGCGGGACGGCTCAGGATTTCCGTTTACCGGAAACCGGGTTCCCCCCATACCTTTTATCTGGTGAACGCCTTCGCCGCAAACGACCCCGAATCGACGTCGCGTGCGCTTTCGAAGGTGAGGGACCTGCTCTCCTCAGCGGCCGGCAACATCGTGGGGGTGCTGAACCTGCGGGACGACAGGGTTCCCAGAACCCTTCAATGGGTGGAAGCGCTGAACGGCACAGCCGCGGGCTGGTTCAGCCAGGTCTTCCTGGCCGGGAAGTATCCGCCGGCGATCAGGCGTCGACTCCCTTCGGCCGTTGCCCTTGGACATCCTCCACCGCAGGAAATGACGAAGACGATCCTGTCGTCCATGCAAGACCGAGACGGTGTCGTTTTCGGGTTCGGCAATTTCGCGGGCGCAGGGAAACTCCTGTCCGCGCATTGGGCGGAGGTGGGTGAGGACTATGGGTTATGAAGTCTCCTTTCTCGCCTTGCTGCTGGCGCTCGCTCACATCAGCCTGACCGGGCTGAGCCCGGGCGGCATCATAGTCCCGAGCTATATGGTGCTGTTCCTGCATCACCCGCAGCGACTCGTGGGAACCCTCGCAGCCGCTCTCCTGACGCTGCTGTGTTACAGGATCGCCTCGCGGCACCTGATCCTGTTCGGGAGACGGAAGTTCGTCTTCATGATCCTCACTGCTGGATTGTGGACCTTCGCCTGGCTCCGACTCTTCCCAGCGGTAATCCCCGGTGCGACGGAGTTCCGGGTGATCGGCTGGATCATCCCCGGACTGATTGCGCATGCCAGCGAGAGGCAGGGGATCCTCGCGACGACCGCCTCTCTGGCCACCGTGACGGTTTTGGCGTATATCCTGGGAAGAATGCTTCACCTCATGGCGTAGCGGCATGGCAAGTCCGAGACCAATCCACCGGCGGACGATTGTGGCGGGCATCGCAAGCCTCGCCGCATGCCTGGCACTGGGTTCCGGCTTCGATGCGCGCCTGCCGGTCTACTCCGCCCCGATGCGCGAAGCGGGGAAGATAATGCAGAGAGGGTTACAGCTGGTGGCGGCGCGGCGGCACGCGCTCGGGGTTCCCGTCGACCCGGCTGTCGATCCGAATCGGACCGGCCTGATCGGACCGGAAGACTCCGAGCTCATGACCACCGTCGGCGACCTCGAGGCGAAAAGGACGACCACGAACCCGAACATGGCGGGGCTGATCGTTCACCTGCTCAACCAGGCCGGGGTATCGCGGGGGCAGACAATCGGGGTGGCCTGCTCCGGATCGTTCCCCGCCCTGATGGTTGCGGCGCTCGCCGCCGCCCGGTCCATCGGGGTCCGTCCCGTCGTGATCCTGTCGCTGGGCGCGTCTTCGTTTGGCGCAACCAGCGCACAGTTCAACCTGCTGGATATCTATGACGAGTTGGCGCGCGGGGGAATCTGCAGCGAACCACCCGCGGCCGTGTCACTCGGCGGGGAAAAAGACGTCGGGCTGGATTTCGAGACTGAACTCCGGGACAAACTGTTTCGACGAGTCGAGGCGAGCGGGGTTGCGTTCATCCAGGAACCCGAACTCCAGGCGAACGTCGCCCGGCGCATCGCCGTGTACGAGGAGGCCTCGGGGGGAGAGATCGCGGCCCTGATCAACTGCGGGGGGAGTTACGCCAGTCTCGGGACCAGCGCCGCTGTCCTGGATCTGGCCCCGGGCCTGGTCACCGGCGTCGCTGCTGCGCCCCGGGGGCAGCGCGGGCTCGTGCACGAGATGGCGTCGCGCGGCATCCCGGTGATCCATCTCCTTCACGTCAAGGGGCTGACGCTGCGTTACGGGCTTCCCTGGGACCCGGTGCCGCTGCCTGAGCCCGAGGCCTTCCCCGTCCCCGGCTCATCGTCGGCAAACGGCGCCCTCTTCTGGCTCGTGTCGATCGGATACCTGTCGCTCCTGGCTTTGCTGGTGGCGTGGCCCGGGGCACGGCCGCGCGACACCGCCGACAATGATTTTCGTTGATCGGGAGCGCACAGTTCATTAAGTTGGCGTTCGAGCCACGATAGTGCGCCATCGGTTCTTCGAGATCCATTGAATCCCCGGAGCCTCCGAGGTGAGTGCCGCAGTTCACCTCCAAGGCTTCTGGAAGGACTCGAAGAATCGCAAGGTTGGTCGACACCCGCACACCACGTTGCGGGCCAGAGGGAGTCGAACATGAAATGCCTGAGAGTGCTCTGCATTGCCCTGCCGCTGATCCTCCCGTGTCTTTCGGTTCCGGAGGCTGCCGGGGCGGAGAAGGCCGGACTCCCCGTGCTGGTGACGTCGTGCGGGCAAAGCCCGGGGCCGGTCAAGCTGAAGGTATTCATCGGCAAGTTGAAGCTGGACTACGGCTATGAACTGAAGGCCACTGCCGCCGACCTGCTCGCGAAGAAGAAACAGGGGGCGCCGTACCAGTCCGTCATAATCGTCACCGGGGCGAGCCTGAAAGGGATGGGGGCAGCCGGCGTTTCCATCAACGACGAGATCGACCGGATCAAGGCACTGGTCGCCGAGGCGAAGAAGCAGAACATCAAAGTCATCGGGGCGCACATCGAAGGCATGTCCCGCCGCGCCCAGGGCGCCTCGGCAGGCGACAACTCCGATGAAATGTCGATCGACGCGGTTTGTCCCCAGTCGTCGCTGCTCATCGTCCGTAAGGATGGGGATGAGGACGGACGCTTCACGACGATTTCCAGGAACCGGAGCATCCCGATGATTCTCTTCGAGAAAAACATGGAGTTGGAAGGAGTCCTCCAGAACCTCTTCTCGAAATAAGGTCAGCCCCCCCATGAGTATGTTCACGTACGCCGGCGTCGTGCTCGGCGTGATGGTGACGGTCTACCTGCTGGCCCGGCTTGTGACCGCATCCACGGAAGTGTCGATGCTGGCCTCAGCTGTGGCGGGAGGGTTAGCCGGGGGGTTCGGGATCCCGCTCCGGCAGCTCGCCGAGGGAGCCGTCACCTATCTCGACATCAACCTCATCTTCATCACCGCCACCCTCTTCATGTCGATTCTGAAGGAATCGGGGGGCGTAGCCTTTGCGGTACGGGCGATCCTCAAGCGGTTTCACCGAAACCGCCCGCTCCTCCTGATATTCCTCAGCGTCCTGCTGCTCATCCCGGGTGCGCTGACCGGTGCCGGAAGCGTAACCGTGCTGATAACGGGAGGCATGGTGGCAACCGTACTCCACTACATGGGGATTGCACGCGTCAAAGCCGCCGCAATCGTGTTCGTCAATGCCGGCCTGAGCGCGGCGGCTCCTCCGGTGAGCCTCTGGGCCATGCTCACCGCCGCCGGGGTAAACATGCCCTATGTCGGTTTCTTCTGGCCCCTGCTGGTGCCGTGCGTAATCGGGGCAGTAGCGACAAGTTTCATCCTGGGATGGAAGGGCGCCGAACCCGACCTGGCGAAAGCCCTGGAGGAACTTCCGGCGCCCCCGGACAGAATGGGGTGGCTCCGGATCGCGGCGCCTTTCTTCGTATTTGGCGCGCTGGTCCTTGCGGGGCGCAGTTGGCCTCATTCTACGCCGGTCATCGGTCTCCCCCTCATGTTCCTGTGCGCGGCGGCCGTGTCGTTTGTCCTGTCGCCGGTGAAGCTCGACTTCCTGAGTATTTCCGAACAGACCGTGGCCCGGCTGCTGCCGCTGATCGCCACTCTTACCTGCGCCGGGATACTGGTCCAGATCATGACCTTGACGGGCGTGCGCGGGTTGCTCGCGGTGACGGCGGTGACCTTGCCGGTCTTCGCTGTCCTGGCCACCCTGTTCATTGTTCTTCCCGTGTCGGAAGCGGTGCTCATGTATGCGGCGGCTCCCGTGCTCGGCGTTCCGCTGGTGCTGCTTTTCAACACCATGGGACTGAATCCGATAGTCGCGCTGGCCGGGATGAGCCTGATGTGGCCGCTGGGCGACGCCCTCCCGCCGACGGCGATTATCGGCAGGCTCTCCGTCGAGGCCGTCGGATACCGGGAGTCCTATGCGGCGTTCCTGAAATGCTGTGCGCTTCCGGCTATCATCATCATCGTGATAGGAACCCTGATGGTTGTCTACAGCAGGCAGCTCGCGTTCTTGACGGGATTGTAGCAACCGGGAGAGTGGGGATGAATATCGCAGGCGCAGTCATCACGACGGTCTATTACGCGTTGACGGCTGGGGTGGCCGTGATCCTGGCCTACAACTTTGTCAAGTGCAGGCGCTGGGACCAGGAACTGCTCTATATCGTTGTGCTTCTTCCCTTCCTGCTGCGGTTGTTCCTCTTGAAGTGAGGGTCCACGTGAACGACGGGACGATCAGGATCCGCAAGCTTGTTTTCGGGGCCATCGGGCTGGTGGTGCTCGCAGGCTCGGGAATCAGCTTCTACCGGAGCCGGCACCTGGCGGAGCCTGTGGTACTGGGGCCGGGGGTGACCGGGGTGAAGAAACTCAGCGAGTACTACCCCGGCCTCGCCGGCACCGCCAACGACTGCAATCTTTACTTCCTCGAAGGACGGGAACGCGGCGCCACGATGGTCGTCCTGGGCGGCACCCACCCGGAAGAACCCGCAGGCCGGCTCGCCGCGTGGCTCCTGGTGGAAAACGCGACCATGGAGAGGGGCCGGCTGATCGTTGTGCTGAGCGCCAATCGCAGCGCCTCGACCTCGACGCGCCCAAGCGGCGCCTATCCGCCCGGCTTCACAATCAGGACCGATTGGGGAGAACAGAAGTTCAGAATGGGCGACCGCTGGTCCAACCCGCTGGACCAGTGGCCCGATCCCGAAGTTTACATCCACTACCCGAGCAGGCAGACTCTCGCCTACTGCGACATTAGAAACCTCAATCGCGCCTGGCCGGGCCGGGCCAACGGTTCTCTCACGGAGAAAACCTGCTACGGCTTCATGCAACTGATCCGCTCGGAACACGCAGACCTGTTCGTCGACCTGCACGAGGCCGAGCTGCAGTACCCCGTCATCAGCACGATCGTCGCGCACGACAAGGGGCAGGAACTGGGCATGATGGTATCGATGGTGCTCACCGACACCGAGGGGTTCAAAATCGGGATGGAGTTCTCTCCCCGGAACTTGCACGGCCTTTCACACCGCGAGGTCGGGGACCATTCCGACGCAATTTCCCTGCTCTTCGAGGCGCCGGAACCCTTTCTCGATGCGACCCGGGGAAAGACGACGGAGGAACTCCTCCTGACGGGCAAAGACGAGTTCGTGATGATGGCGGGCAGGCACGGGCTCCTGTTTGAGAAAATCGACGCGACCGGGTGGCCCATCGACGTGCGCGTCGGACGGCACACATCCTCCCTGCTGCAAACGATGGCCAGCTGGACCGACGAGCACCCGGACAGGGGCATCGTATGTTCCGGCATTCCTCGCTACGGCGAGGTGAAGGCGCACGGAGTCGGCCGGTACCTGCGCAACCCGTCCCAGTCCGCCCCGAATCGATTGATGTACGAGTAGTGAACCCGGACACCCCTCTAAGACAAGAAGTGCGGCAGCTCGACCTCCGCGGAAGTCAATCAAGAGCCTGCCTCGAGTCGCCAGGGAAAGGTCCGGTCGTGGCGGGCCTTCCAAGCTCAGGGCTCGATGCCGTCTTGTTGGGATCCGATAGGGTCTATCCGGACCGCCACGGCCCCGATCGCACTGACCACCTGTTCCGGCTCAAAGGGTTTCCCGATGTGCATCTGAAAGCCGGCGGCGATAACTCTGCGCCGGTCCTCCGGCCGGGTGTGCGCCGTCAAGGCTATGGCAGGGGTCTGACCGCCCTGTTCGGGCTCAAGTCGCCTGACATTTTCGATTAGCCAGTAGCCGTCACGCTCCGGCATCCCGATATCGGAGACAATCACGTCCGGCTGACATTCGACTATGGCTTTGAGTGCCTCACAGGCGGATTCGCAGGAATGTACCCTGGCGCCGCAGGCTTCCAGTACATAGGTTACAAGCGACCGGCTGTCCTCCTGATCGTCCACGATAAGAACAAGCAATCCGTCGAGAGAAGTCATAGGCATCGCTGATCCACGGGGGGGGTCGTTCCGTTTCTGTTTGATCGTATGCGGAACGATGGGGGCTGATTTTATGAGATCTTGCGGAACCTTTCAAAAGGTTCTTGAGGCTTATCGCAGAAAGCCGTGCCATTCCTCCCTTCTAACTTGATCGGAACTCTGCTCCCAACAGATTAGAATTTAACAGCAAGGAACCGAAAGTGCTTCGTCGCGAGGGATCGCTGCAATCCGGCTCGCTTTGCATTTTCCTTCAAGCCTGATCCGCTATTTTCCGAAGAGTAAGTAAAGAATCCCGAGGAAACGGCGGGGAGGTATGCACGATGGGCCGGAACCAGGCTGTCGACTCCGGTGAGAAGAACGGGCTCTGGGACTGGAACCTCGAAACCAACCGGGTGTTCTTTTCGCCTCGCTGGCTCTCCATGTTGGGCTGTGAGGAACACGAGGTCGGAAATTCCCCGGAGGAGTGGCTGCGGCGCATCCACCCCGAAGACCGCCAACAGGTCCAGGCCTGGGTCGACGCACACCTGTCGGGAAAGCCTTCCGATCTGGAAAGCCAACATCGGATGCTCCACAAGGATGGGAGCTACCGGTGGATGTCGTGCCGTGGGCTCACCGTGTGGGACGAACAGGGCCGGGCGGTCCGGATGGCTGGCTCGCACGCCGACATCACCGCTGAGAAGGTGGCGGATCCGCTGACCGGGCTTCCCAACCGCTCCCTGCTCGTAGAGCGTCTGGCCAACTCCATTCAACGCGCCAGGCGGCACAGCGATTTCTATTTTGCGCTCCTGCTGCTGGATGTCGACAGGTTCAAGGCGGTCATAGAACGCCTGGGGGCAACTGCCGCCGACCAGTTGTTGGTCGCGACGGCGCGGCGCCTGGAGACCTGTCTCCGGGCCGGCGACACCATAGCCCGGCTGGGCCGCGACCATGTGCTGGCAAGGGTCGGAGGGGACGAATTCACGATCCTGCTCGAGGGTCTGAACGAGGTCGGGGACGCGAAGAAGGTGGCCGAGCGCCTGCTGCAGGAGCTTTCGGACCCGTTCCACATCGCGGGGCGCGAGGTGTACCTTTCAGCAAGCATCGGCATCGCCTTGAGCGCCACCGGATACAGCGACCCCGAAGAGATCCTGCGCGACGCCGACACCGCGATGTACCGGGCCAAATCGCTCGGCAAAGCGCGGTGCGAAGTGTTCGACACCGCGATCCTGGAATCGGCCGAGAGCCGCCAGCAACTGGAGATCGATCTGCGGCAGGCCTTGGCGCGAAATGAATTTGTGCTCGCCTACCAGCCCATCGTGTCGCTGGCCACCAACCGGATTGCAGGATTCGAGGCCCTGATCCGCTGGAAGCATCCCTTGCGGGGTCCGGTCTCGCCCCTGGAGTTCATACCGGTCGCCGAAGAGACCGGCATGATGGGACCGCTGGGCCAATGGGTGCTGGCCGAGGCCTGCCGGCAGGCCAGGGAGTGGCAGGAGAAGTGCCCTGAGCTGTGGGTTTCGGTGAATCTCTCGGGAGTGCAATTCCTTCAGCCGTCGCTCGTCGAGGAGATCGAGGAGTGCCTGAGGGTGGCCGAGCTTGCACCGCGCTGCTTGATCCTGGAGCTGACCGAGAGCGCGATCATGCAGAATCCCGAGGCCGTCAGCAGCATGCTCATGCAGCTACGCGTGCTGGGTGTGCAGATCGCCATCGATGATTTCGGCACGGGGTACTCTTCGCTCAGTTACTTGCGGCGATTTCCGGTCGATTACCTGAAGATCGATCACTTTTTTGTCAGGAGGGCCGCAAGCAGCCAGGACACGGCCGAGGTCGTGCGGACAGTGGCGGCCCTTTCCCATCAGCTCGGTCTGCGCGTCATTGCGGAGGGAATCGAGAACACGGGACAGCTGAAGTTCATACGGTCCCTCAACTGCGCATATGGGCAGGGATTTCTGTTTTCGAAGCCCATCGGCAGCGCCGAGGCTGCGGCGTTGTTGGCAGAGGGGATCCCGGCGTTTGCCGAAACGTCGGCCGGACCGAAGGATCCTGCTACCGCACCGGTCGCAGACGAACATCGAACCGAAGCCGACAGGCCCCGCAAACAGGTGCGCCGGGTCGCGTTCGCTTGCCTGGCCGCGGCGGCGTTCATTTTGATTTCGGCTGCAGGCTACCTGTCCACGCGCTCCCGGCCGGCGCCCCCGGCACCCTTGTCCCTCGGCCAGCAGCCCGCTGCAGCTCGCCAGGCTCCGGCAGCCACCGCGGCGGAGGTCGTGGTCGCGCCCCCCGTGCGCAGAGAGGCACCTGCGCCCAAACCGGCCCAAAAAAAACAGGAAGCCGCGACGCCCGGCCAGACACTCACCTATACCTTCCCGGTCGTCCACGACCACGCATTCGGCAGTTGCCGGGGAACGCTGCAAGTAGCTCCGGATGCCGTTTCCTTTTTCTCGGATAAAGAGAAAGACAGCTTCCGTTTCGAGCAGGGGGCCTATACCGCCCTGATCTCGGGCGACCGGCTAACGCTGAAGTCCCGTCTCAAAACCTACAATTTCAAGTCGGCGATCGCGCGCAGCAAGAGTGAAAACACAGCCGAGCTAGGCAACATCGCCCGCAGCATCTCCGCCGTGCATCCGGCGGCTTGCCCGGAAATTAGGGCAGCCGAGGACCGGCCGACATCCCACCCACGGTAGTCAACACGTCGCAGCAGCTGCTCCTGAACCTTCGATCCTCGCTCTGAGTTCGTTGGGAATGGGCAGCTTGGACTCATTCGTAAAATCAAAGAGGACGATAATATCCTGCGCCTCTGCCGCAATCGCCTGTTTGTCGTCCACAATCGTATGCCGGATTCGAAAACTGGTATTTTTGACCAGGTCGACCCTGGAGTAAACCGTGACCTGGCCGGGATAAAAGAGCGGTTTGCGGAACTGGCAATTCAGCGACGCCAGTATGGGCCCGATCTTGGTTTCCATTTGAAGCTGCATTAAACCGACGCTTTCCAGGTAATTGACCCTCGCAGCCTGGATGTACTTCATAATCGCGATGTTGTTGATGTGTCCGAAGGAATCGATTTCACTCCAGTCGATGCGAAGGTCCAACTTTGTTGCATAGTCGTCCATCGAAGTGCCTCCGGGTACCGATGATAATCCGGACCTGAACCGTACAGGTGGGAAATATGCGGCCGCTGCAGGGTTATCTGACCTCTCCGGAACTGCCCAAGCATCTGAATTGCACACGCATCTGATGAAGGGGCGCATTGGGGTCAAAAAGGGACCTCACGCCAGTCATCGCGCCCAGTTCCCTGCAGCATCGCGCAAGGTCAGTGAGGCGGTGTTCCCTCACAGGCGACAATGGAGCGATACCAGCTGCGCTCATACGAAGCCTGGAACGCCAAGACCATCGTTATTTCCGTGTCAGGATTTACTTGCAGGGGGCCGCATGCAGGCCGCGAGAACGCCCACGAGGCTACCTCCGGTATTGCAGAGGACATCGGTCATAGAGGAAGAGCGGCTGGGGAGGAAGACCTGGACGAGCTCGATGACCAGGCTTATGGCGGCTGAGAGCACGACCGCTTGCAGGGCGTTTGTCAGCCGTCGGCCGGGCCGGACCCGGTCGCCGTAGAGGTAATAGAAGAGGCCGAACGGAACGAAGCCGACGATGTTCACCACGATGTCTTCGATGTGCGAGAAAGTGGTGCTCCAGTCGTCCCACGGCAGCATCAGGACCTCCTTCGCCGGGGCGCGATAGACTTCCGGGATCCTCAGTGGCCTGGCCGCCGGCGAGCAGTCGCGCACCGTTCGGCCGCCCCCTTCCCCGAACAGGTACAGACCCGCGATGGACGGGTCCGAGGCGAGGTCCCTTCCCAGGTTCCTCTCCCAGAGCGTGCAGTGCTCGATGATTTCCGGGCGGGTCAGGGCGCGGTCAAACAGGGCCACGCCGAACAGCTTCCCCGTCCAGTCGGTGGCGCCACGGGCCCCAGTGCCGAGGATCAGGTCGCCGCGCAGGGCTTCGGTTGGCAGGGTCCATTTCGGGTAGGCGCGGGCCAGGTCGCCGTCGGCGTAGAGGCACGTCCCGTCGACGCCGGAGGTCACGGCGACAACGCGGCGCACGCCTTTGCGCAGCTGCGCGCGGCCCCCCATTTCACGATAGCGGCGGCGTCCACGAGCGTTCAGCGCCGCGGTGCGGACCAGGAAACCGGTGCGCCACTGCGCGATCATGAGATTCTCGGGGAGGCGCCCGTCATAGAGCGACAGGAACGTACCGAGGTCGTGAGACGGCTCGTCGGCGGGCTCGAGGTAGAACTCGAAGGTGACGCCCCCGGCGGCCGACAGATCGAGCTTCTGTTCCCCGCGCACGAGCGCCTGCCCGGCCAGCGAAATCCCAGGGCCCGGCGACAGCCATGCCACGCGGTTGCTTGCGACAAAGTCAAAAGGCCACCAGCCGGCTGCGGCGTAGCCCGCGCAAATAAGAACACAGATCGCCGCCAGCCGCGTGCGATCGAGGCGCGCCAAGACGTTCACCGCAAGAGATTGCCACGGAATGCACCGAAAAGACCAAGTTTTTGCGGAGGACAGCATCCCGCGACGTCAGTTCGCAGTGGGCACGGCGCACCGTTACTGCGAACGGATACCGCTTCACATCTGCCGTCCAGACGGGGAAGCGATACCGATTTTGACGGATTCACGTGGATATCTGTTGTAAGTTACTGGGGCTAATGGGAGGTGACTATGGAGCGTAGGGACTTTCTGATCGCGACGGGTGCGGTGGCTGTGGCGGGCGGGGGCTGGGCGGCCCGCGGGAAGGCCGCCGGCGCGGGGCAGGCGTTTGCTCTGGGCATGGCTTCGTATACTTTCCGGGAGTTCCCGGCCGAGCAGGCGATCGCCATGACGGTCCGGCTGGGGATCAAGAAAATCGCCTTCAAGGATTTTCACCTGAAACTCGACAGCACCCCGGACCTGATCGCGGCGACGGTCGCCAAGGTGAAGGCTGCGGGACTCGATCTTTACGGCGGCGGCGTGATTTACATGAGAAACGCGGCGGAAGTGAACAACGCCTTCGAATACGCGAAGAAGGCGGGGATGCGGATCATCGTCGGCGTCCCCAACCACGACCTGCTGCCGCTCGTGAACCGCAAGGTCCAGGAGTATGACATGCGGGTCGCCATCCACAATCACGGCCCGGGGGACAAGGTCTACCCGACGCCGCAGAGCGCCTATGAGAAGATCGCGTCGCTCGACCGGCGGCTGGGGCTGTGCATCGACGTCGGCCACACGATGCGCTCCGGGATTGACCCGTCGGAGCCCGCGCTCAAGTATGCCGACCGCCTGATGGACGTCCACATCAAAGACTGTTCGGCGGCGACGCCCGAAGGGACGACGGTCGAGATCGGTCGTGGCGTCATCGACATTCCCAAGTTCCTGCGCACGCTGCAGAAGATAAACTACTCGGGGTCGGTGTCGCTGGAATACGAAAAAGACGCCAAGGACCCGCTCCCGGGGGCAGCCGAATCCATAGGGTACCTGCGCGGCGTCCTGCGCACCCTGTGAGAGTGGCCCGGAAATGAGTGCGCGTCAACGAATGGCGATTTCAGAACGACAGCAGGCACTGCCAGGCGTACATGTTGGCCAGCGCGTCGGTGCTTCGCCAGATGCGGCGCACGACGTCGACATCGCCCTGGATCTCGGGGAGTTCGCGGGCTTTCTGCTCCCACGGGATGCAGACGCCGGCCGTGATGGAGTGGCGCTCGGGGCGACAGACGGCGTCCTGCGCTTTCGGGGCGGGGGCGCTCCAGGCAGCCGCCGTCGATGAGTAGGTGCCGTACTCGCGGGCGGCTTCGGTCATGGCACGGAGGTTGTCGGGATTGGTGTCGTTTTGCATGATGGCGCTGGCGTCCACGATGTAGCCGCCCTCGAGCGCAACCCCGTCGATGACTTTCCGGCAGTAGGCGCGCACCTCATCGGCGGTGCCGAAGCTGAGCAGCACATTCGGGATACCGCCGCTGAGGCAGAATTTGGCGCCGATCTTGCGGTGGATCTCGAAGATGTCCGCCTTGTCCGCGTGGAACACGATGCTGCGGTCGGGCAGTTCGGCGAAACGGTCGAGGTGGTAGTTCCAGTCTCCTTCCGCATAGAAGAGCGTCTGGTGGCCGTGCGCCCAGAGCTCCTCGATAATCGGCTTC
Organism: uncultured Acidobacteriota bacterium; assembly: GCA_963773605.1. GTDB lineage: Bacteria > Acidobacteriota > UBA6911 > UBA6911 > UBA6911 > CAVZBT01. Next base: position 214,324 of record CAVZBT010000001.1, on the reverse strand, counting down.
AGAGTCGGCCAGTAGTGCGAGTCGAACTGGCGGGGCGTGATGAAGGGGACACAGCCACGGTGCATCCAGAAGCCGATCGGGACCTGCTTTGCGGGGTCGGCGCTGCCCAGCGCGACGTGCAGCAGGTGGGGGGCGAGCGCCTCGCAGGCGGCGAGCACCTTTTGGGGCCGCTCAACCATGTCCATCGTCAGCCCGACAAAGCCACGCAGCTTGTCGCCGATGATGTCAAACGGGGCCTTGAGGATCCCGGAGATGGCGGAGACGGTGCCGGACTCCGAGCGCAGGCGCGCGGCCTGGGTGCCAAACGCGTTGAAGTACTGCATCATGGCCATACCGCCGCGCAGAAACGAAAGGTTGTTGCGATAGGTGTTCGGACAGCCGGGGGCGGCGACCTCGGAGGAGACGCGCGGCAACCAGGTGTTTAGTAGAAACGCGGTCGGGTCGTCTATCAGCTCGTCATACTCGTCGGCCCGCATCCACGACTCGTCCATGGCCGGCTCGCGGTACTGGAACCCGGTGTCGGCCGGGATGTGGATGCCGGGGACGCCGTAGTACCTGAGCCCGATTGCCTCCGTCAGGCCGGTCCAGACATAAACCATGTTCGAGACGACGGCATCCCAGTCGTAATCGGCCGCGCACTTGCGCGCGGCGCTGAAGGCCAGCTCATAGTCGTGCGTGACCTGCTGCGCGGTATAGCCGGCATAGCGGGCGGTGAACTCGGCGACGAAGGGGCGTATCGGGACGCAATCCGGCTTCTCGTTGTTCATCGCCGTCACATAGCGCCGCAACCTTTGTTGATACAGCTCTTCCATATCGCCCCCGTTTTGATTTTCTGTTTCCCCATACTAGCTGAACTTCAAGTGCCACCGAACCGCAAACTGGGGTATGGATTGCCTGCCGCAGGACATGGCTGCCGCATGCTGTTCAAGCATCTCTCGCTGTCTCATTGATTGTGGGCCTGACCACGCCAACCGGTTCCCGCCAAAACCTGCCGGTCGGCGCGGGCGCGACTACCACCGTGTGGCAGCAGCGGCAGACCGTGCGGATGTTCCCTGGCCCTGTATTTAGAGCCACTTGCGGAGCCAGGCCCAGGCTTCCTTCTGCATCTCGGGGTTGAATTCGTGGGGGGTGTCGTAGAGGCGCGTGCGGAGCTTCTCAGGCACGCCGGCCTTGCGGTAGCAAGCGGCGAGCTTGTCGAATGCGGCGCGGACCCCGTCCATTTCAAAAAGCTGGTCTTTGCTCCCGTTGATATACAGCACCGGCGTCGGCATCGCGAGCGATGCGACATCCGGGTAATCGAGGTGCTGGTACAGGCCCGGCACCAGCTTCGTGAACCCGATGGTGTTCACGATTTTGGTCTTGAGCTGCGTCGGGAACGACGTCATCCAGCAGACGACGACCGCCGCCTTGATGCGTTCGTCGAGCGCGGCCAGGTGCGCCGAACGGATCGCGCCGACCGACAGGCCGACGCAGGCGATGCGGTTCTTGTCGACTTCGGGGCGGGTCAGCAGGTAGTCAACGGTACGGATGTCGTCCCAAAACATGACGCCCGACCAGGTGAAGCCTGCCGCGTAGATCGTCCGGGCGGCCAGCTGCTCGTTGTCGCCGGAGCGGCGGTTGAACTCGGAGATCCGCTCGGGCGTGATCGTCCGCGGGCGCGTGCGCCAGTCGACGGCGTCGTCGTCGAGCAGCATGCGGCGCTCGCCCCAGTAGAACATGTCGATGACGATCACGACGTAGCCCTGGCGCGCGAGTTCGGGCGCGATTCCGATGCCGCCATAGGCGGTCTGGCGGAACTTGGTCAGAACCGGGTGCTCGTCGTCGAGCGGGACCAGCTTTTCCTTGCCCCACATATAAAAACCGCCGTGGTCGTGCAGCAGCACCACCGCCGGCACCGGGAGCGGTACCTTCGTCGGGATCAGAACGTAGGCCGGGACGCGGATGTCGGGCGTCGTGTGGAAAAGGACCTTCTCGCGCAGATAGCCGTCGGCCGCGACTTGCTCCACCACCTCGGCTTTCGGGTCGCACGCGGGCGGCGCATAGTGCAAGAGGTCAAGCACCTGCCCGCGCGCCCGTTTCTTCCAGGCGGCCAGGTCCTGAAACCCGGGATTCAGGTACGAGAGCGGGAGTTCCCCTTTCACCGCCTGGCTCTGGATAAACGGCAGCAGTGACCCCACGGATGACCCCGTCGGGACGCCAGGCTGCTGCGCCCCGAACAACCCCGGAGCGGTCAAACCAGCCACCACCCCCTGCAGAAAATCGCGTCGTGTCGTCATGCCCCCATTGTAATGGCTGAAGAACCATGAGGACACTCATTTTCACGGATTGGACCGGCCGCAGACTTGACCCCACCAATCACCGCGGGGGTCTGGGCGGGGTGATGGATGCGTGGTAGTGCCAGACGCGCCACTGGCCGTCCTTCCTGCGCCAGAGGATGGAGGCGCGGCCGTTGATGTCACGGCTCGCCCCGGCCTTGTTCACCTGGGTCTGAACCCAGCGCCCGGTCTGCAGGGCGTTGTCCCCGAACAGGACGACGCGCATGTCGTCCAGGAAATCGAACCTGGTGATGGAGAAGTTGGTCACTGCCGCAGTCCAGACCCGCTTGAGCCGGTCGAAGCCGGGGAGCGGGCCTTCATTGATGTCGTAGTAGATATTCTCCGGGTCTTTCTCGAACATCTCGTCGAGAATGGCCAAGTCCTTCGATACGATCGCCGTCGTGAACCGCTTCGTTTTCGCCCGGATTTCCTGCTCCGCATCCTGCGCGGGCACGGCGCAGGGCAGGAGCGCCGCCAGTGTGAGCGCCGCCAGCCAAACCCTCATTACCCCTCCCTTTTTTGCGTTATTTACACCCGATTACACTAGGTTACACGAAAACGTTCCATGTGCTAAGCTTTCCGCATTCTCGGGGAAGATATGTTGGATCAGCGATCCTTTGCGCACTACCTGATCGTGGCAAAGGTCGGGGTGGGCGGGATGGGCGAAGTCTTCCGCGCGACCGACACGCGCCTCAACCGCGACGTGGCCCTGAAACTCCTTACCGGCCCGCTCGCGGACGATCCCGCGCGCATGGTCCGTTTCGAACGGGAGGCGCAGATTTTGGCGTCCCTGAATCACCCCAATATCGCCGCTATCTACGGCCTCGAGGAATCCGGCGGCACGCGCGCGCTGGCGATGGAACTGGTAGACGGTCCCACCCTTGCGGACCGGATCGCGGCCGGCCCGGTGCCCCTGCTCGACGCGCTGGACATCTCCGCACAGATCGCGGAGGCGCTCGAATATGCCCACGACCGTGGGATTGTGCATCGCGATCTGAAACCGGCGAACGTCAAAATCTCCAACGAGGGGATGGTGAAGGTGCTCGACTTCGGGCTGGCGAAGGCCGCCGAACCCGCTCCGCTGACGGGGGATCCGGCAAAGTCTCCGACCATCACGCTCCCGAACAGCCACATCGGCCTGATCATGGGAACGGCTGCGTACATGAGCCCGGAGCAAGCCAGTGGGCGCCCGGTGGACAAACGGAGCGACATCTGGTCGTTCGGCGTGCTCCTGTGGGAACTGCTGACCGGGGAGCGACTGTTCAACGGAGAAACCGTGTCTCACACGCTTGCCGATATCCTCCGGGCCGATATCGACATGAGCAAACTGCCGAGGCACACGCCGGCGCGGGTGCGGACTCTGATTACGCGCTGCCTGGACCGCAACGTCAAGACGCGTCTGCGCGACATCGGCGAAGCCCGCATCATCCTTGACGATTTCCTGGCGGATCCCGCGTCGGCGGCCAGCCCGGCGGAAGACGCGGTACCGCCGGGTCATCGGGTGCTGTGGTGGCGCCTCCTGCCGTGGGCCGCGGCGCTGCTGCTGCTGATCGGGGTGGCTGGCCTGGCGCTTTACCCGTTTCGCCCGCGCGCCGCCGCTTCGTACCCCGCCCGGTTTCTTGTCCCGCAACCCCCGAAGGTAATCGTGCGCGCCCAGGACATGCCGGTGATCTCGCCCGACGGGCAAACGCTGGCGTTCACAGCCATACACCCCAACGGAGAGGCCGTGATCTGGCTGCGTCCGCTGAACTCGCTCGAAGCGCGCCCGCTGGCCGGCACCGAAGCCGCCTACTTCCCTTTCTGGTCGCCCGACAGCCGGACCCTGGCGTTCTTCTCCGGCACGAAGTTGAAGAAGGTACAGGTGACGGGCGGAGCGCCGGTGACTTTGTGCGAAGATCTCATGGCTTTGGGGATGGGCGGCACGTGGAGCCGTGAGTCGGGGATTATCATCGGGATCGACGGTGGGCCGCTGCAGCGCATCACCGACTCGGGAGAGGCTGCCCCGCTGCTCAAACTGGACAGGGAGCGGAACGAGACGTCGCAGATCTGGCCTCACTTTCTGCCGGACGGACGGTCCTACCTTTACGTGTCGCGGAGCACCAAAACGGGCGCGGGGGGGGTCTATGCGGGTTCAATCGGGAGGAACGGGACAAAACAGCTGATGGTAGGCGAGACCGTTCCGTGGTTCGCCCCGCCCGGGCACCTGCTGTTCACGCGCCAGGAGACGCTGTTGGCCCAGCCCTTCGACCCGCGTAAGCTGGAGCTTTCCGGGGAGCCGTTCCTCGTCACCGAGGGGGTGGGCCGGATTTTAGAGATGCACGGATCGTTGTATTCCGCGTCGCAAAACGGAACGGTCGTCTACCGGAGCAGCAGCTCGCCGGGGCAGCGGATTGCAGCCTACACGCGCGACGGACAATTCATCTCCACCATCGGCGCCCCCGGGCTGATCCGGCAGATCGCGCTGTCGCCGGACGACAAGCGGCTCGTGATGGAGCGGCTCGACACGAAGACCCGCACGTGGGACCTGTGGCTGTTCGAGCTGGCCGGCGGGATCCTGTCGCGGCTGACGCTCGATCCGCGGAACGATTCCGACCCGGTATGGTCCCCCGACAACCGGCAGATCGCGTTCAACTCCGACCGGAACGGCGCGTTCGACCTGTACAGGAAGGATATAGGCGGGACGGACGAGGAGCTGCTCGTCCGGTCGGCGGGCAAGAAAGTGCCGGAGGATTGGCTGAAAGATGACACCATCCTGTATGGCGACCAGGGAGGGCGGCAGTACTTCCGGCTGCCTCTGACAGGCGAGCGAAAACCCGTCGAGATACTGCACTCGGAATTCACGCACGACGAGCCACACGTATCGCCCGATCAGAAAACCGTCGCGTACGGTTCGATTGAGTCCGGGAGGTGGGAAATCTACGTCGCGTCGTTTCCGGGATTGGCGAACAAGCGGCAGGTCTCCAACAACGGCGGCGGACAGCCGCGCTGGAGAAACGACGGCAGGGAGCTTTATTACCTGAGCTCGGACGGCCGGATGATGGCGGTGGACGTGCGCCCCGGGTCGCGCATCGAGACGGCGCCCCCGCGGGTACTGTTCCAGACCCGCCTCAGGCCGGGCGCGACCATGGAGCAGTACACCGTCACCGGCGACGGCAGCAGGTTTTTCCTCGCAGAGCAAGTCATGGAAGGCGACCAGCCCATGATCGTGCTGCTCAATTGGAATGGGGAAGGATCCGGACAAGTTACACGGCCGCAATAATAAGAGGAAAACCCGATACGGTTCCTTTGGGCGAGGTTCCGGGACTGCGTCGGGCCGAATGCGGGGCCGTGGCACCGCGGCGGATCACGTCATGGCTGCCAATCTTGAAATGGTCGCAGGGGGTGGCTAAGCTTCTGGTATAACGCACGGGGATCCGATTGCACGACCTGGTCGATAACACGGTTTCACACTACCGAATCATCGAGAAGCTCGGCGCCGGCGGCATGGGCGACGTCTACAAGGCCGAGGACACGCGCCTGGGCCGCTACGTCGCGCTCAAGGTCCTGCCCGCCGACGTGCCTGCCGATCCGCAGGTGTTGGAGCGTTTCCAGCGCGAGGCACGCGCAGCTTCGGCCCTGAACCACCCGGGCATCTGCACGGTTTACGACATCGACGAGTACGAGGGTCGACCGCTCATCGTGATGGAGTTCCTCGATGGGGACACCCTGAAGCACCGGATTGGCGGGAAGCCGATCAGGTCCGACGAACTGCTCGACATTGGCATCCAGATCGCCGACGCGCTCGATGCAGCCCACTCCAGCGGCATCATCCACCGCGACATCAAGCCGGCGAACATCTTCGTAACCCGGCGCGGCCAGGCCAAGATCCTGGATTTCGGACTGGCGAAAGCGGCACGCGAAATGGCGCACCCGTGGGATTCGTCTGGATCGACGGCCGTGACATCGGGCAATCCCCTCACCCGCTCCGGTGCGACGATGGGGACGGTCGCTTACATGTCGCCGGAGCAGGCGCGGGGCGAAGAGCTCGACGCGCGGACGGACCTGTTTTCGTTCGGGGTTGTGCTGTACGAGATGGCGACCGGCCGCATGGCGTTCCCGGGGGCGACCTCCGCGGTGGTGTTCGACGCGATCCTGAACCGGGTACCGGTGTCGCCGGTGAGGCTGAACCCCGAACTGCCGGCCGATCTCGAGCGTATCATCGACAAGCTTCTCGAGAAAGACCGGGGGGTGCGCTACCAGACCGCGTCCGATCTGAAGGCCGACCTCAAGCGCCTGAAGCGCGACTCGGACTCCGGCCGCTCGGCGGCGGTGCGGGCGGCGGGCTCGCCGCTGCCGGGCAGCACCGGCCCGGCGAAGGGCAGTCGTATCCTCTCCGGGTGGAAATGGGCCGCCGTCGCCGCCGTCCTGGTGGCGGCCATCGCGGCGGCATCTTTTTATTACTTCGGCCGCGCCCGCGCATTCACCGAGAAGGACGTCATCCTGCTGACGGACTTCGTGAACACGACCGGGGACGCGATTTTCGATGGCACCCTGAGGCAGGCGCTGGCCGTTGGCCTCGAGCAGTCGCCGTACCTGAACATCTTTCCGGAGGCGCGCGTCCGGGAAACGCTGCGGTACATGGGGCGGCCGCAGGACGAGCGCGTCAATCGGATCACGGGGCGTGAGATCTGCCTGAGGGAAGGGATCAAGGCGCTGCTGACGGGGTCGATCGCGAGCTTCGGGAGCCAGTATGTCATCACGCTCGAGGCGGTGAACGCAGCGTCGGGAGAGGTGATCGCCAGCGAACAGGCCAAGGCCAACCGGAAGGAACAGATCCTGGCGGCCCTCGACGGCGCCTCCCAGAAGCTGCGGGCCAGGCTCGGTGAGTCGCTCAGCTCGATCCAGCAGTTCGACATGCCGGTCGAGCAGGCCACGACGCCGTCGCTCGAGGCGCTGAAGGCGTTCAGCCTGGGGTACGCCCGGCACCAGGGGCTCGAGGACGCAGAGGCGATCCCGCTGTTCAAGCGAGCCGTCGAGCTCGACCCCGGCTTCGCGATGGCCTACGCGAGTCTCGGCACCGCTTACCTCAATGTCGGCGAAATCGAAACGGCCGCGGGCCACTACACCAAGGCGTTCCAGCTGAGGGAGCAGGTCAGCGAACCGGAGAAGTTTTACATCTCGGCGCACTACTACGATACCGCGGTCGGGGACCTCAACAAGGCGATCGAGATCTACGAACTTTGGAAGCAGACATACCCGCGGGAGTCGGTCCCTTACGATAACGTAGCGCTGCAGTACCAGATGCTCGGCCAGTACGACAAGGCCCTCGAGAACGCGCGGGCGGCTCAACAGCTGAATCCGAAAGATCTCTTCGCCAGCCAGAACCTGGTCGAGGCCTGCGTGGCGCTGAATCGCTTCGACGACGCCAGGCGCGTGATCGAGCAGGTGCGCGGGCTGGGCCTGGACTCACGGGGATTCCACATACAGCTTGCGGCCATCGGCTATCTGCAGGGGAGCGAAGAGGAGGCGCGGCACGCAAGCGAGTGGTTCCGGGGCAAGCCGGGGGAGGAGATGTTCCTGTCGTTCCAGGCTTCCGCAGCCGCTTCGAAGGGGCAATTGAAAACGGCGAGGATCCTGAACGCGCGCGCCCTGGAACTCGCCACCAGCAAGGGTCTGGGGGAATTCCAGGCGCACCAGGCGGCTTCCGCCGCGTTCGTCGAGGCGGAAATCGGCGACCTCGCCCACGCGCGACAACATGCCCGCGAGGCACAGACCGGCCGCGGCAAGGCCGCGCAGGCTGACGCGGCGGTCTCGCTGGCCGTGACAGGAGACTCGGCACGGGCGCTGGCGATTGCCGACGAGCTTGCGAAAACCTACCCGCAGGACACACAGCTGAACTATGTCGAGCTGCCGCTGATCCGAGCCCAGGTCGAATTCAATCGGGACAACCCGGTCAAAGCCATAGAACTGCTGCGCACGACCCTGCCGTACGAAGTCGGATCAATGGCCGGCTACCGGTCCAATTACCTCCGCGGCAAAGCGTTCCTGCGGTCGCACCGACCCAGGGATGCCACAGCCGAGTTCAGGAAGATTGTGGACCGCCCGGGCATCAAACCGGAAAGCCCGCTCTGGCCCCTGGCGCACCTGCAGCTGGCGCGCGCGTACGAGGCTGCCGGCGACGCCGAGGCCGGCCGCACCGCCCGCGAGAAATTCCTGACGCTCTGGAAAGACGCCGACCCCGACATCCCCATCCTCAAGGCCGTGAAATAGGGCGTTTCGGGAGTGCGCCGCCTCATCAACCTCGACCTCGCGGTTGCCGCCAGCGGCCGCGGAGTGCGGCTGGCCGAGGCACCGGCAACAAGGTGACATTTTTGAACTTTTCTCCCGCGGGCGGCGTCTAACACACCGGGGATTAGTGTCGACGGATCGTGTTCCCAGGAGCAGATCATGGTTACAACGCTCTTGCTTGCGTTCGTTCTCGCCGCCCGGGGGGCCGGAGAAGTGCCCCTCGCCGCCCTCACCGATGAAAATCCGCTTCAGATCAACGATGGGATCAAGCAGTTTCTGGCCGAGCACACCGACCCGAAGCTCTCGTCGCTCGAACAGCTGGAAACGCTGGTGCGGGTGGTGTTCCGGGAGAACGCGTTGCACTTCACCTACCAGCTCGAAACCCGCACGGCCGCCGAGACATTTGAGAAGCGCGGCGGAAACTGCGTCTCGTTCACCTTCCTCCTCATCGCGATGGCGCGCCACCTCGGCCTGGACGCCCGGTTCCGCGAAGTCGATGTCTCGCCCACGTGGTCGCGCGTCGGCAGTGTGGTCAGCATGAGTGGGCACGTGAACGTGGCCGTCTACATCGGAGGCCGGCCCTACATCGTCGACCTGTTCCCGCAGGTCACCCGGATCGAGATCGGCGGAAGTGTGGTGTCTGATGAGCGGGCGCTCGCCCACTACTACAACAACCGGGGCGCGGATCACCTGATCGCAGGGCGGCCGCAGGAGGCTCTCTCCTATTTCGCCAAGGCGGTGCAGTGCGACCCGAAGCTGGCTCGCTCGTGGGGGAATCTCGGGGTGGCGCAGTCCCGCACGGGAAACCTCGCCGACGCGGAGGCTTCCTACCGCCACGTGCTCGAGCTCGAGTCGGGGAACCTGGTGGCCATGGGGAATCTCGCGATCCTCTACAGGCAGATGGGACGCGACCGTGACGCGACGCGCTGCGAGGTCAAGGCGCGGAAGCTGCAACTCAAGAACCCCTATTACCATTTCGATCTCGGCATGCGCTCGTACGAGGCCGGGGACTACAACGCATCGGTCGGACACTTCAAGACCGCGCTGAAGCTCAAATCCGCGGAGCACAACTTCGACATGGCGCTCGCGCGAGCGTATATGCAGCTGGGCGAAACGGACCGCGTTGCGGTTTACCTCAAGCTTGCGGCCAAGAACGCCCCCAACGACGCGGCCAAGCTGAGATACAACGAGAAGCTCGCCCTGCTGACCCAGCACGCGCGCATCCACTGAAGCAAATCAAGGGCGACCGCCACCTCCGGTGCGCTTGTATTCCCGCCTGAACCAATATAAAACAAGGGAAACGGGTGCAACCTTGGAGCACAACCCATGCAAGTCCAAAGACAGCTGTCGGTTTTTCTCGAGAACTCCCCTGGGGCGCTGGCGCGTGTCTGCCGCGCGTTTGCCGAGGAGAATATCGATATTGTGGCGCACAGCGTTTCGGATTCGATTGACTACGCGGTGTTCCGGTGCGTGGTCAGCGATCCGTTGCGCGCGGTCCATCTGCTCGAGGAGGCCGGCAGTTTTGTCCTCGAGGAGGATGTGCTGGCGTTGCCGATCGACAACAAGCCCGGCAGCCTGGGCGAGGTGGCGGAGAAGCTCGCCGCCGCACACATCAACATTCACTACGCCTATGGCAGCGCGTCCGGGAACGGGCAGGGTGCGGCGCTGCTCATCCTGAAGACCGGCGATCTCAAGAAAACGGGAGAGGTGCTCGGGTAAACCCGGGTCAGCTCCCGGCCGGCAGGTCGGGCAGGTGCTCAACCCTGCAGACGATGGCGGTGATGTCGTCGCGCTGCGCATCGCCGCGTGAGAAGGCGCGGGCGGTCTCATAGAGGCCCCGCACCAGGTCGCTCGCCCGGCCCTGGGGATGCGCTCGTATGAAGTCGAGGACGGCCTTTTCGCCGAGGATGGCCCCCTTGACGTCCATCGAGTCCATGATCCCGTCCGTCAGCATGAGGATGGTGTCCCCCTCGTCGAGCGAGACGGCCGGGGCCGCGGGAAAGTCCTGGTTCTCGAAGATCCCGAGCGGTGGGGCTGTACTGTGGAGCACGGCCCCGAGCGCTCCCGAGCGTTTCAACAGGTAGCCGGGCGGGTGACCCGCGCTGGCGTATTCGAGGCAGCGGCTGCCCGGATCGAGGTGCGCCAGGATCATGGTGACATACCGGTTTCCGCCGAGGCTGCCGACAAGGGTCCGGTTGAGGTGGTTCAGCAGGGCGGGCATCTCGTCGATCATGGTCGCATAGGCCCGCAGGGTAGCTCGGGTTTCGGCCATCACGAAGGCCGACCCGAAACCGTGGCCTGCGACGTCGGCCACGACGATATAGAGCGAGCCGTCGGGCTGCGGCAGCAGGTCAAAGTAGTCGCCGCCGGTTTCATCGGCCGGGTATGCCGCGGCGGCGATGTCGAAGCCGGGGAGCGACACGGTGGTGTCGTAGTAGCGCTGCTGAACCTCGCGGGCCAGCTGCATGTAGACCTGCTGCTGCTGCTGCTCCCTGAGCGCCGTCACGTCCTTCAGGACCGAGACGAAGTGCGTGATGACGCCGGCGTCGTCGCGGATGGGGCTGATCGTCTGCTCGGCCCAGTACAGCTCGCCGGACTTCTTGCGGTTGACGATCGTCCCGCGGAAGGGTTGGCCTGCGGTGATCTGGGCCCAGAGATCGTGGTAGAAACGTTCGTCGTGTTTTCCGGATTTCAGCACGCGCGGAGAGTGACCGAGCACTTCGGCGGCGGCGTACCCGGTCGTCTGCTCGAAGGCGGGGTTGACGTACTCAATGATGCCGCAATTGTCGGTGATGAGGATGCTGTCGGCTGTCTGCTCGACGGCCCTGCACATCTGGTCGTATAGGTCCCGGTAAGATTGCCCGCGCGCCATGATGTCCTTTCCCGACCGGCGGGAACGCCATGCGGGCCCTAGTTTACAGGAGTTTCCGCCACCGAACCTGAAAAGAATGAGAGGGTGCCTCAGTGTTTTTGTTGACCATTGCGCTCCTGATGGGGGCCGGCGACGCAAGCGTCGCCCCCGATGCGGCTTATCTCGCCTCCTACGCCAGATGGAAAGCCGAGCTTGTGCAAGATTTGCGCACGAACTGGCTGCCGCTGGCGGGACTCTTCTGGCTCGACGCCGGGACCCACTCGTTCGGCTGCGCCCCCTCCAACGACATCGTGCTGCCTGAAGGCACAGGGCCCGCGAGGGCGGGGGCATTCGAGAGGAGCGGCGGCGACGTGACGGTGCGGGCTGCGCCGGGCGTCCGCATCACGACGGGGGGCAAGCCGGTGACGGGCGCCAGGCTGAATCCCGATGCCGGCGGGAAGCCGACGGTGCTCGAACTGGGGCGGCTGCGGCTGCACGGGATCCGACGCGGGGAGCGCGTCGGTATTCGGGTCAGGGATCTGGATAGCCCGGCGCTGCGCGATTTCAAGCCGCTGGTGTTCTACCCGGTGGATTTGCGTTACCGGGTAACCGCCCGGTGGGTGTCGTCGGACGGGAAAACCACAGTCGACGTGCCCAACGTGCTCGGCGACGTGACCGCGACGCCGGTTCCGGGCGAGGTCCGGTTCCGGCTTGGCGGGAAAGAGTGCACCCTGATGGCGCTTGGCGGCAGCGCGGCCGAGGGGCTTTTCTTTGTGTTTTCGGACGCGACGAGGGGGACCCGGACGTACCCGCCCGGGCGGTTCCTGGATACCGGTCCGGTCGCGAACGGGACCGTAGTCCTGGATTTCAACAGGGCTTACAACCCTCCCTGTGCCGTAACCCCATATGCCACGTGCCCGCTGCCTCCCCCGCCGAACCGGCTTGGGGTGGCAATCCCGGCAGGAGAGCAGTACCGGCGGGAGGGACATTGAAGGCCGCGGCCACAACCCAAGTGTGAAGTGCGGCGGCTCGACGCCGCTTTAGGGGCGGCGCCTGGGCGCCGCCCCTATCCGGGTCCGACCGTGTCCTTCGTTCAGGCGAGCTGCCGCACTCCAGCCGTGTCACTATGCCGCGATTCCGGTGGTGAAGGGCGGCGTCGAGCCGCCGCACTCCAAAGTAATATGCGTTCGAGGAGGGAGTTCCTGATCGGCAGTGCGGCGTTTCTGAGCGTTGCATCAGAAGCGGAGTTGGTGGAGGGCGCCCCCACGGCGGCCCCCGGGCAGAGCAAGCCGGACCTGGTTGCGGCGGACGTCCATTTCCACCAGGGGGCACTGTCGGATACGACCGACGCGGTGTGCAACAACGGCTGGGTCATCATGGAGGACTGCGTCCTGGTGATCGACGCCAATTTCCCTGCGGGCGCAAGAGAGATCATCGGAAAAATGCGGGCAATCACGCGAAAACCGATCCGCTTCGCCTTCGACACGCATCACCACGGGGATCACTCGTACGGGAACCAGGTGTTTGCCCCAGGAGGCCCGCGGCCAGGTCGAGGCGATCCGGGCGAAGCTGAAAGGGAACGCGCAGGTCGCGCGGTTCGTCGCGGAGCGCGGGGCGGGGTGGGACCCGCTGCCGTCGCAGGTAGAGAAGGTGTATATGGAGCTGACCGGCCGCAAGCTCGCCAGCCTGCCCGGCGGAATCGAGATCGCCCGCCACGCCCACGCCCGCTCTCACGGCGCGTAACAGAAAGTCGGCGGAGTTGGCTCGACCCTGCCCGGATTTGTTGAAAATCCGGGGGGTATCGACCGATCCACACGATTCCCTGCTCCCTGGGCGGGTGCGTGGGCCTCTACAGCGCCAGGGCGATAGCGCCCATGATGCCGGCGTCGTAGCGCAGTTGCGCGTCGTCGATGCGCAGGTGCGCCGCGGCTTCGGCGAGGCAGTAGCACGGGACGGCGCGCCGCAACGGTTCCAGGAAGAGCGCTTCGGGCGCTTCCGACAGGCCGCCCCCGATGATGACGGCGGCCGGGTTCAGCAGGCTGACCGCGGTCCCGATCCCGAGGGCGAGGTCGTCGATCACGTCGTCGAGTACGGCCTGCGCGGTCGCGTCGCCGTCGCGCGCCAGCACAAAAAGCTCTTCGCCTCTGACGGGCCGCCCGAGCGCCTCGCGCCCGCGCCGGGCGATGGCTTCGCCGCTGGCGCACGCTTCGAGGCAGCCGTGTTTGCCGCAGGTGCACAGGGGGCCGGAACGCCTCACCACGGTGTGACCAATCTCGCCCGCGAGGTTGCCCGCCCCGCGCACGAGTCGGCCTCCGGCCACGACACCGCCGCCGATCCCCGTCCCGATGTTGACGTACACGAGGTCGTCGAAGCCCCGCCCCGCGCCGAACCTCCATTCGCCCAGGGTCCCCGCATTGGCGTCGTTGTCGAGAACGACAGGCCTCTGGAACCGGCCCCCCAACTCGTCGCGCAGCGGCACGCCTTCCCAGCCGGCCACGTGGTGGCTCCGGAGGACCAGGCCGCGCTCGAAATCGACAGGCCCGCCGAAGCCGACCCCGATACGCTCGACCTGCAAGCCATGGCGGTCGGCGCGCTGCTGGAGGTCGGTGACGATGGCACAGATGAGGCTGAGACCCGCCTCCGCCCCGCCCGCCGTGTCGGTTTGGTGGCGGACGCGGGCCAGCAGCCGCCCATCCTCCGACGCGAGCCCCCCCGACGTCTTGGTCCCGCCGACATCGATCCCGATGATCATCCGCATGCCTCCATTCGCTAACGGCTCAGGTCTTTGAGTATCGATTGTTCGAGATCGAAAAGCCCAGGCGATGCTCGCGGCGGCCCGAATACCGACAACCCAGACCGGACGCCAGCTTACCGTTAACTACGTCCGCGAGAAAAGCTTTCCGCAACACTCCTCCCCGTGTTATTAGGGTGTGACGGTGCAGCGCGACGCCTCGGCACGGCTTTCAGATGGGTTTAAGGGTTTACTGGAGGCGCGGCTTCTGCCGGGCGGCGTCGAGCCGCCGCACCTCCAGAATCGAGGGACGGATGGGCAGAGCCAGGGGGGGGTTCTTTCTTGCGGTCGTTCTCGGCGCGGCGCTGCCGCTGCAGGCACAGCCGCCGCTGACCTTAACCGAGCCGTACCTGCTGGCGCTCGCCCCCGCGAGCGAAATGAACGTCTGCTGGATCGTGTCGGAAAGGGTCTCGAGCGCATACGTCGAGTACGGGCCGACCCCCGCGTATGGTCGCGGGTCGACGCCGTTCAGTACCAGATCCGCGGCCTGAAGAAGTCCCCAGCCGCCGATGCCGACTATCTGGCCGACCCGGAGGCGAACCCGGAGATGCCCGTCTATCAGCAGATCGCTCGCATTCGCGGCCTTCGGCCCGACACACTCTACTACTACCGGACCGTAACTGCCGGCGCGTCCCGCGCAGCGACCGGGACGGGCTACTACTTCAGGACCGCGCCCGTCGGGGGGAAGAAAGTCAAATTCGCGCTTCTCTCCGATCTTCAGCTGAAACCGCAAATACCCTCGACGGTGAGGATGGTCGGTCAGGCGCAGCCGGATTTCATCATTTACAGCGGCGATTTTCTGAACACATCGTGGAAAGCGGGCGAGTGGTTTCAAGTGGCGCCCCGGCCCGGCGCCGCACTCGAAATCGGCAGCGGGTAAAACTAGGCGACCTTCAGCGCCGTCTGGCGGCGGATGATACCGACCAGGCGTGAGCGGGCACGGCTAATGCGGCTCTTGACGGTTCCTTCCGGAACGCCGAGGAGTTCGGAGATTTCCAGGTACGACATGTCTTCGAGATAACGCATCTGCAACACCTGCCTGAGTTCCCCGGGGAGGCGGCAGAGCGCAGCGGTGACGATGCGCGCGGCTTCCTCGGACTCTGCGGTCCGGTCAGGCGCGCAAAGCCGGTCGTCCTCCAGGTTAAGCGTCTCCAGTTCCTGAGTGCCGCCACACCAGCGCGACCGGCGCGAGCGCCGCAGGTGGTCGATCATGAGATTGCGGCTGATCCTTACGATCCAGTTGTGAAGCGTGCCGGTCTCGGCCCGGAACTGGTCCAGGTGGATGTACACGCGCGAAAACACCTCCTGGGTCAGGTCCTCGGCGTCATGGCGCACGGACGCGTATCGCTCGGCCATGCGGCGGATCTTCCGGGTGTATGAGCGAACAACGGTTTCCCATGCCGCCGGGTCGCCCTGCAGGCAGCGCGACACGACAGACAAATCTCCGCCGGGCAGCGCGATCTGTTCACAGGCAAGTCCGTTCATGCGTTTATCCCCCTTCCAAGCACCCGATGGGCAAATCGCATGCCAGATGGTAGAGCAGCTGCATTTATTCCAGATTAAGCACTTGGCGCCCTGCCGGCCGGGCCGGGCCGGACATCTATACGTTCACATTTGCGACACGCAGTCCCGAAATCGGGACACCTGCGAGCGATCCGCATGGCAGTCGACGACTTCTCCCTCACCGCGGCGGACGGGGCGGTTGGCAAGGTTTACCTGTTCGGGCACAACCTGCACACGGCGCGCGGCCTTGGGGCTACGCCTCCAACGCCTGCACTCGGCCCTTTGCGGGGGCAGGCTGCTGGGTTAAACTCAGGCCAATTTCGGGTCTTGCCCGCTGCCTCCGGAGGGAAGGAATGAAAACGGTACTGGAAGTCCTGCGAGGGAAGAAACATACGCTGTTGACCGTCAAGCCCGACGCCACGGTGTACGAAGCCCTGCAAACCATGGCGGTGTACGACATCGGGGCACTGCTGGTGATGGACGGCGAACTGCTGGCCGGGATTTTCTCGGAGCGCGACTACGCCCGCAAAGTGATCCTCACCGGCAAGGCGCCCGCGGAGATTCAAGTGTCCGAGATGATGACGCCCCGGGTGCTCTGGGTCGAGCCGGGGCAGACGGTCGAGGAGTGCATGGCAATCATGACCGACAAGCACGTCCGGCACCTGCCGGTGCTCAAAGACTCCCGCGTGGTCGGCGTCATCTCGATCGGCGACGTCGTCAAGGAAGTGATTTCGGAGCAGAAGTTCTCGATCGAGCAGTTGGTGCGCTACATCTGCAACTGAGACGGGTCGTCCGCTATTATCGGGGTCGACAAGAAACGGCACTTGCGGTTCTCGGGGCGGCGGCGCGCGATTCAGGCCGATGGCTCTTGAGCCCGCACGGCGTCTGGGATGCGCACATCCCCGGGTGTTTCCCCTCGTGCGCTTTTCAAAATCCAGCCCCGCAGCACGGTGAAAGCACGGCGCGGCGCCGGCCCGCCGCAGGGTATCAGGTGTGCAGTGCGGCGGCTCGACGCCGGTGCGGGGGGCGCCATCGATGAGGTGAACTACAAAAAGCGCTACCGAGGCAGTCCTTGTGCTGAAAGAACACGAAAATGACGCGGATAGGAGGAACTATTTTTCACGGGTTTTCGTTCTACGAGCATGAAAAACCTGAAGCTCGCGCTGCGCACGCTGTTCAGCACCCCCGTCGTCACCATTGTCGCCATTCTCTCACTGGCCCTGGGGATCGGCGCCAACGCTGCAATATTCTCGCTGTTTGACGAGATGCTCCTGCGCGCGCTGCCGGTGCAGCAACCCGGGCAACTCGTGAACTTGTCCGCGCCGGGACCCAAACCGGGATCGCAGTCGTGCAACCAGGCGGGGGATTGCGAGCAGGTCTTCAGCTACCCGATGTTCCGCGACCTGGAGCGCGTCCAGACCGTGTTCACCGGGGTGGCTGCCCATCGCCTCTTCAGCGTAAACCTCGCGGCCCGTGGCCAGACACTCAACGGCGACGGCCTGCTGGTGTCGGGGAGTTACTTCCCGGTGCTTGGCACAAGGCCGGCGCTCGGCCGCCTGCTTGACAGCGGGGACGACCGCGTCGTCGGCCAGTCGCCCGTCGTGGTGTTGAGCCACGCCTACTGGGAAAGCCGCTTCGGGCTCGACCGGAACATCCTCAATGAGGTCCTGATCGTCAACGGCCTGGCCATGACCGTGGTCGGCGTGGCCCCGCGGGGCTTCGACGGAACGACGCTCGGGGCCCGTCCGCAGATCTTCGTCCCAATCACGATGCGGGACGCCCTGCAGTCGTTCGCGAAGGATTTCGAAAACCGCCGGGGCTACTGGGCCTACCTGTTTGCGCGCCTCAAGCCCGGCGTCTCGCTCGATCAGGCGCGCGCAGCGCTGGGCGGCCAGTACCACGCGATCGTCAACGACGTCGAGGCTCCGCTCCAGAAAGGGATGAGCGAGCAGACGATGGCCCGGTTCCGGGCGAAGCCGATCCTCCTGGAGCCGGGGGCGCACGGTCAGACCTCGGTGTCGCGCGAAGCGAAAGGGCCCCTGATGCTGTTGCTGGGGGTGACGGCGTTCGTCCTGATCATCGCGTGCGCGAACATCGCCAACCTGCTGCTGGCCCGGGCCGCGGCGCGTTCGGCCGAGATGGCCGTGCGGCTGGCCATCGGCGCGAGCCGCCGGCACCTGATCGGCCAGCTCCTGGTCGAATCGTGCCTCCTGGCCGCATTCGGCGGCGCCGCCGGCCTGCTCGTAAGCAAGTGGACCCTGGACCTGATCGCATCCTTGCTGCCCGCCGAGGCCGCGGCCACCCTGCACTTCGAGCTCAACGCGACGGTCCTGCTCTTCTCGGCCGCCCTGACCCTGGGGACCGGCCTGCTGTTCGGGCTGTTCCCGGCACTGCACAGCACGCGCGCCGACCTCGTCTCGTCGCTCAAGGGACAGGCCGGCCAGCCTGCCGGGGCCCGCGCGGCCGCCCGGTTTCGCAATGGGCTTGCCACGTCGCAGATCGCGCTCTCGATGGCGCTGCTGGTGGGGGCCGGCCTCTTCACGAGGAGCCTGTTCAACATCAGCCGGGTCAATCTCGGGTTGAAGCTGGACAACGTCGTCACGTTCGCCGTCTCTCCCGCGCTGAACGGATACACGTCGGAGCGCTCGCTGCAGCTGTTTGAACGGATCGAGGACGAAATCGGCAGGCTGCCGGGGGTGACTTCGGTCAGCGGCTCGCTGGTGGCGTTGCTGGCCGGAAGCAACTGGGGGAGCGATGTGTCGGTCGAGGGCTACAAGTCGGGGCCGGACACCGACATGAACGCGCGCTTCAACGAGGTTGGCCCCGGCTACTTCCGGACCCTGGGGGTCACGCTCCTCTCCGGCCGCGAATTCACCCGTTCCGACGCCGCTACGACGGGCAAGGTC
Source organism: uncultured Acidobacteriota bacterium (assembly GCA_963773605.1). Taxonomy (GTDB): domain Bacteria; phylum Acidobacteriota; class UBA6911; order UBA6911; family UBA6911; genus CAVZBT01. Next base: position 195,691 of record CAVZBT010000001.1, on the reverse strand, counting down.
GCCATCGTCAACGAAGCCTTCGCCAAGAAGTTCAACCTGGGACGCGACGCGGTCGGAAAGCACATAGGCCGGCGCGACGACAAGCTCGACACCGAGATCGTCGGCCTCGTCCAGAACGCCAAGTACAGCGACGTGAAGGATGCCGTGCCCCCCCTGTTTTTCCGGCCTTACCGGCAGAGCGAGCTGCCCGGCTACCTGACGTTCTACGTGCGGACCTCGCTCGACCCCGAGCGCTTCCTCACAAGCGTGTCGCCGGTGGTGAAGCGGCTCGACCCGAACCTGCCGGTGGAAAACCTGCGGACGATGCCGCAGCAGGTGCGGGAGAATGTGTTCCTCGACCGCATGATCAGCGTCCTCTCGGCGGCGTTCGCGTGCCTGGCCACTCTGCTCGCGGCCGTCGGGCTGTATGGGGTGCTGGCCTACACGGTGGCCCAGCGCACGCGCGAGATCGGGCTGCGCATGGCGCTCGGCGCGGCGCCGGCACAGGTCCGAGGGATGGTGCTGCGGCAGGTCGCGCTGATGATCCTGGTGGGGGGCGCGGTCGGCCTCTTCGGCGCCGTCTGGCTCGGACGCCTGGGTGAGTCGCTGCTGTACGAGCTGAAGGGCTCCGACCCGTTCGTCCTGGTCGCGTCGGCCGCGGCTCTCGCCACGGTGGCGCTGGGAGCAGGCCTCGTGCCGGCGCACCGCGCGTCGCGAGTCGACCCGATGCGCGCCCTCCGCTATGAATAGTCGTTCACTGTCTTCCGCGGCAACGGCATTTGCGATGTAAGATATCCCCCGAAATGACCCCATCCGAGCCGCGGGCTCTGCGCTTCGTCCTGTTTGCGACCGCCGTAACGGCGATCGGGGGATTTCTCTTCGGCTACGACACCGCCGTCATCAACGGCGCGAGTTCCTATCTCCGGCTGCACATGAACCTCAACTCGGCCCAGGAAGGGGCCGCGGGGGCGAGCGCCATCCTCGGCTGCATCCCGGGGGCGATGTGCGCCGGTTTCCTCAGCGACCGGTTCGGCCGTAAGAAACTGCTCTTCCTCTGCGCGTTGCTGTATGCCGCGTCCGGCGTGCTGTCGGCGCTTCCCCGCACGTTCGAGGAATTCCTGGGCGCCCGGTTCATCAGCGGTCTCGGCATCGGGGCGTCGTCGATGATCTGCCCGGTTTTCATCGCGGAGATCGCGCCTGAGAAATGGCGGGGCCGCCTGGGGACCCTCTTCCAGCTCGGCATCGTCACGGGCATCTTTGTCACCCTGTTCATCAACAAGCTCATCCAGGGGATGGGCGACGAGGCGTGGAACATCGCCTCGGGCTGGCGGTGGATGCTGGGGATGGAAGCCGTTCCCGCCCTGATCTTTATGCTGCTGATTTTCTCGGTGCCCGAAAGCCCGCGTTGGCTGGCCCAGAAAGGGCGCGATCGCGAAGCCCGCCACATCCTCGAAAGGGTCGGGGGGCACGAGCACGCCGGGCGCGAGTTGGCCGCCATCCACGCCGGCATGCAGCAGGAGGAGGGCCGTTTCTCCGAGCTGTTCACTCCGGCTTACTTCCGGCCGCTCCGGATCGCCGTGCTCCTGATGGCCTTTTCCCAGTTCTCGGGCATTAATGCCGTCATCTACTACTCGACCAAGATATTCGCTTCGGCCGGCGCCGTCCGGGACGCGGCGTTCACGTCGTCGGTCTGGATCGGACTGGTGAACCTGGTGTTCACGTTCGTCGCAATCGCGCTGGTGGACCGGGCGGGGCGCAAGCCGCTGCTCGTCATCGGCACGGTCGCCCAGACGGTGGCGCTTGCGCTGGTGGGATGGCTGTTCCATGCGGGGCAGAGCGGGATCGCTCTGCTCGTCTGCATCGTGGCCTTCATCGCTGCATTTGCGATGTCGACCGGGCCCATGTCCTGGGTCATCTGCTCGGAGATTTTCCCCAACAAGGTGCGCGGGCGGGCGATGTCGGTAGCGACGTTCGTCGTGTGGACTTCGTGCTATATCGTCGCCCAGACATTTCCGGTCCTGAACGACAGCCCGGCGGTCGGGCCCGCACAAACATTCTGGCTCTATGCCGCAGCGAGCTTCCTCGCGTGCGTGTTCGTAGCCTTCATGGTGCCGGAGACCAAGGGGCGCACCCTTGAGGAGATCGAGCGGTCCTGGCGCGCAGCGGCGCAGTGAGCAGCCGCTGCGTTTTTTGATATCGCCGGAACAGCCCGCGGTCTTAGAATCAGGCCGAGGTTCGGTTTCCTTTAACTCAACTTGGGTTGCGATCGCTGTTTGATCCTGTCCTTGGTTGCGGCGGGAAGCGCGCGCCCTTGCCAGCACGAAGTTCCCGCCGGTAAAGCGGAGGGCACAATGCAAGATCTGCGACGGTGTGCGGCAATTTGGGTAGTGCTGACGACCGGCTGTTTTCTGGGTTGCGCCTCCAGGCCGGAGGAGGCGATCAAGCAAGCGCAGAAGGCAATGGACGAGGCCAGGCAGGAGCAGGCCGCCGACTTTGCGCCCGGCGACTGGAAAAGCGCCCAGGAGGCCTGGGACGAAGCCCAGGCCGCGCTCGGCCAGCAGAGCTACAGCGACGCCAAAGGACATCTGGCCCGGGCCAAGAGCCGTTTCGAGAAAGCCCGCAACATCGCGCGGGCCAAGCGTGAAGGTGTCCGGAACGACATCGGCGCCCTGCAGAGTGCCGTGAACCAGCGGTTCGCGGCCGCAAAGGAGCTCTTTGGCTCGGGGCGTATCAAGGGCAAGGCCCTGAACGCGCTGAAAGAACCCTATCGGGAGACCGAAGCGGCTGTCGAGAGGGTGAACACGGAGATGTTGAACGACCGCCTGCTGCAGGCCCAGTCCGAGGCCAAGGTCGCGATGCAGAAGCTCAACGATTTACAGAAGAAGCTGGCGGCGGTAGATAAAAGACTCGGGTTTTGAGAAGACAGAAGCCGGAAGCCATGGCGACGCTGCTGTGTCTGATTGAGGCTTCCGGGTTTCTTTCAGGAGAACGAGATGAGCGACATCACGAGATTCGTCCGCTACCTGCGCGCCGGTCAGGTCGCCTATGGGATGTTGCACGACGAAATCGTCGCGGAACTGAACGGTAACTTTCTCGCGAACGCGACACCGACGGGCCGGAGCGTGGCGCTGGCGGATGTGCTCCTGCTCGCGCCCGTCGAGCCGTCGAAAGTGATCGCCGTCGGGCTCAACTACCGGAGCCACATCGGCGCCAGGGTTTCGCCCGAGTACCCGGGCATCTTCGCAAAAATGCCCACGTCGATTATCGGGCCCGGGGAAGAGATCCGGTTTCCGCCCGGGGCGGTGGACGTGCACTATGAGGGCGAACTCGTCGTGGTGATCGGCCGCAGGACATCGAGGGTGACCGAAGCCGAGGCTCCGGACCACATTTTCGGAGTGACGGCCGGCAACGACGTCAGCGAGCGGCAGTGGCAGAAGAACGACTTGCAGTGGTTCCGGGCCAAGGGGTCGGACACCTTCGGGCCCATCGGACCCGCGGTTGTGCGCGGTTTGAACTACAACGACCTGCAGGTCACGACGCGGCTGAACGGCGAAGTCCGCCAGTCGCAAAGGACCAGCGACCTGGTTTTCGGTGTGCCACGCATCGTGAGTTACGTCAGCCAGTTCGTGACCCTGCTGCCGGGCGACCTCATCTTCACCGGCACGCCGGGGACCACAAGGGCGATGAAGTCGGGCGACCAGGTGGAAGTGGAGATCGAGGGGGTCGGTACCCTGCGCAATACCGTCGTCGAATAAGTGGTGCGCGGTCCCCGGCTCGAGCCTTTGAGTATTCGAAGCCCTGGGGGCGAGGTCTACACGTCGAAGCGCTCCGGGAATCGCCAGTCCGGTTGCGGCCGCCGACCGCGCCGTGTCCTTCCGCGGCTGGGCCGCGCCTCGACGATCGGGTCCTCAGTTCGGCTTTGCCGGGCCTGGGCATCCACATGTCCTGCCACGTCAGGCCGCACTCGCGCACCATCTGGAGGCCGTACTCGCACCGTCCAAGGTCCTGGCTGCCCGCGTTGTTGGTGCCGAGCGTGAACTTGACCCCGGCTTGCCGGGCCTTGCGGATGAACGCCGCGCTGGGGATCCGGTACCGCGAATTGATCTCGAGCGCCACCTTGTTGCGCGCAAGCGCGTCAACCACTTTCCGCATCCGCGCTTCGGTCCACAAGGTGTCGTAACGCGCGGCGATGACTTCCGGCAAGAAAGTTGGGTTGACATAGATGTCGATCGGCTCGTTGTCCACGATGCCCACGATCTTCTCGACCAGCATATCCATGAAGGCCTGGGGCTCGGGGACGTCGACCTCGTCCTTCATCCACAGGCGCGTGCGCCGGCCGCGCTGGTCGGTGAAGGTCATGGCGTCGGTGAACACGTAGTCAAAGCGGGCGACCGCAGCCTTCGAAAAAAGTTTCACCCACTCCCGGCCCTCCGCCTGCATCCCGACGAACACAGGCTGGCCGGCCATGGTTTTAAGGAAGGGCTCGATATCGGCGTCGGACGTAATGGGGAAACCCACCCCGCAGTTGACCGCCAAACCGAAATTAATGCCGGTTTTCCGGGACAGCGCGAGGGCATCCTCCAGGGAGAGCCCCCCTTTGATGTGCACGTGGAAGTCGATGGTCGGGAAGTTCGATTGCTGCAACTCGACGATGCGTGTGTCGATCTCGTCGAAGCGCAGTCGCGGCGCATCGTCGGCCAAGTCGTCCGGCAGGGGCTTGACCCTGATGTTGCGGAACGAGACTGTGCTGCCCGGATCGTGGCACTGCAGGGCGAATGTCCCGCTCGAAAGGCGGCGCTCCGGCTCGTTCTTGTCCGGCACCGGGTTCTCCGGCTCCACATAGTCGACCAGGAGCGTGTCGCCGACCCGGATCTGAATCCTGCGGCCGCGGACGGCAATGTGCACCGTAAACCACTCGTCGTCGCGTGCCAAGACCTTGTAGATGTTGCGGACCCCGTAGAGGCTGCCGGTGCGCTTCAGCTCCCGGTAGCCGCCCTCGCCGAGGGCGCTGTTGTTGATCTGGGTCTCGAAGCCTTTGACTGGGAATCGCGACGCCTGGTACCGCGTGTGGAAGTAGATCCCGGAGTTCGCTCCGGGCTTCGTGCGCACTTCGGCTTGCAGCTCGAAGTTCCGGAAATCGGCCCGGCGCACCTGGCCCGCATAGAAGAGGTGCGCTCGGGGCCCGTGGGCGACGATGGCGCCATCCGTGACCCGGAAGGACCCCGGATTTTCGCCGGCCTTCCAGCCGTTCAAGGTCTTGCCGTCGAACAGCGGAACCCACTCCGCATCCGCCGCGACTGCGGCATCGCATGCCAGAAGCAACAGCGTCGCAACCAGACACCAGACCCACGGTTTCATCGCATCCTCCTGACACCCGGTGCCAGCCACCCCCTGTCACCGTATTTCCGCCGCGTTCAAGGGCGACGGGCGGCGCGTTTCAGTTCCTCTTCTACCGTATTGGCAATGTCGGGATACGGGCGCACCCCGGTAAGGAGTCGCCCGTTGATGAAGATGGCGGGCGTGCCGGTGACGCCGGAGCGGGACCCATCCCGGACGTCTTGCCGGATGCCGGGCGCGTGCCGCCCGGAGTCAAGGCATTGAGCAAAAGCCGCCGCATCGAGCCCGAGACCGGCGGCCTTGGCCTTGATGTCGTCGGGGCCGAGCTTTGCCGGGGCCTCAAAAAGCAAATTATGCATTTCCCAAAACTTCCCCTGGTCGAAGGCGCACATGGAGGCTTCCGCCGCCTTGAAGGCCAGCGGGTGTATCTCGGCGAGTGGAAAGTGGCGGAAGACGAGCCGCACCTTGTCACCGTAGTCGGTCATGATCCGGTTCAGGCTCGTGTTGAAGTTGCGGCAGAAATCGCACTGGAAATCGGAGAATTCGACGATGGTCACGGGGGCGTTTGCGCCGCCGCGGGCGGGCCGGTCCGAAGTCGAAACGGCGATACGCTGCGGCTGGAGCGCGATCGTGACGCCGTAGGCGGGCTTGAGGCGCTCGACGAAATCGGCCCGCAGCTTGGCCAGGCGCTGCTGGCGCAGGAACTGGACGATCTGGGGCCGCACCTGCTCCTTGGAAACGTTGATGCGCGCCTTGTTTGTCTCGTAAACCGCGTTGATCTCCGCGTCCGTGGGATCCTGGACCTTGCGGTCGATTTCGCGGGCGATCAGTTCGGCGCGGGATATGTTCTGTTTGGCGGCTTCGAGGGTGAAGAGGCGGTCTTCGATCAGCCGGTTCAGCGCCGCCTCGCGCAGCTGGTGACGGTTTCGCTCGAAACTCGCTTCCGCCTGCAGGCGCTGCATTTCGAGCCGGTCGAGGTCGGCGGCCGCAGCCTGGTTCAGCTCGTCGTCGCTGATCGGCACACCTTGCACGACCGCGACGGGGCCCTGCGCCCAGGCGGCAGCAGGGCAACAGACAAACAGGGCGGCTGTAATCCAACGGTTCAAGTTCATCACGGTCCTCCGAGTGCGGTGCGTCGGCCCTCTCAGGCAATCGGTGTAGCCCCATCCACCCCGCTCACAGCGCCGGCCTGGCCGCCGCACTCCGAAAGGAGCTTATCCTCGGCGGCTTTGGTCCACTGGCCGGCGTCGAGCAGCTGCGCGACCGCGGGGAACCGCTGCGCCAAATCCGCAAGCGGTACCAGGCCCAGATCGTGCAGCTGAGGGTACACGACTATCTTGCCGGCGAGAGTACGATTCTCCACAGCGGCCAGGGCTTCGGCCGCGCCCGCCATGCCGGACACGGCGTCGACGGAGCAGTTGGTGTCCAGCCGTCCGGCCTCGAGCTTCTCCAGCACGATCTTCATATCCCGGACCACCGAGCCGCTGGTGCCGAACATGTAACACCGCCGGCCGATATACGCGTCCAGGTCCAGCAGCTGGCACGTCGTGGCGGGGATGCCGGCGAAGATGTTGATGCGCGCCCCCTCCAGGCTGCGCTCCACGGCCTCCGCCACGAGCGCCCCGAGCGGCGCCAGCAATGCAAAATAGCTGAACTCCCCTCCCAGCGGGTTGCGGGCGGTGTTCAGGAACTGGAGTTCGATGCGCGCCGCGCGTGCCAGCGGGGCGGCCTTCTTCTCCAGGGCGCCGAGCCGCCCGTCGTCGACGTCGGCGCAAACAACGCGGAGGCCCTGCACCCCCTGGCGCAGGCAGCGGATGACGTGCATCTGTCCCATGGGTCCGCCCGCGCCGAGCACGGCAATGCGGTCGCCCGGCAGGATTTCGCCGTTCGGGGGGATTGAATCGTACCCGTCGCGCGCGACCGTTTCGTGGGTGCCGGTCCAGCGCGTCATCCCGTAGTGCACCCGGCCTACCCCGACCGAAACCGGCTCGCCGATGCGTCGCCCGCCCGTGACAATGTTGATGAGCCCACCGGCGGCGAGCTTGTCGTTGAGGATTTCAATGGTCCGGCTGCGGGCGCCGTAGTAGACGATGTCGTCAAACGCCTCATCGGGGACCGACGCCAGGTCCTCGACGTGCTCGAAGGACGGGTGACGGGCTTCGCCCGCGGTCAGGACGGCCCCCGGTCCCGAGCGCGCCAGCAGCTCGACCACATCGGCCCAGCCGTGGCCGGGCTCCGCGTGCACCAGAAGCCTTCCCCCGCGCTTGATCTGCCCCCGTTCGGGGTTGGCGTAAGAGTCCTCGACGCACGCCCACGGCTCGACGAGGGCGACGGCGGAAGCGGCCAGGTTCTCGGGCACTGGAATCAGGAAGCGTTCCCGCGTGTCCGGATCGACGATGACGCGCTCGTCCATGAGGACGTATTCCTGCAGCCCGCCCTCGAAGTTGTAGCCGAACGCCGCGTTGGAACTCGACGTGCGCAGCGTGCGGTAGTCTGTCTGGACCAGGCATCTTTCGTCGAGCCGGTAGTGGCGGACGTCCTCGCCCACGGCCACGATGCGGCAAGCCACCTCGTGGCCCGGAACCGTCGGCTGCGTGCCGGGTACATAGCTCGGGATCTCCCGAAGAACTTCGGGCGGCATGCCCTCGAGGATCTCGGTCTTGCGCGCGTGCCGCGAGAATTGCCTCAGGAGCTTCAGGTCGGAAAAACAGAGCCCGACCGCCTCCACCCGGGCCACGACCTGGCGCGGTCCGGGCGCAGGGACGTCCTTGCCGCTGTTGTGCGTCAGGACGCCGGGCCCGACAAGCTGGATCGCATGCTGTTTCCGAGGCAAGGAACGGTCACTCACGGCTGCCCCCGTTGTCTGGAGTGCGGCGGCTCGACGCCGCTTAGTGGGCGGCGCCTGGGTGCCGCCCCAGGCCAGGTCCGATCGGGTCCTTCGTGTCTTCTGCCGAAGATGCGTACAAAGTTCAGTTGAGCCGCTAGCGGAGCATCACCTGGCCGCCAGTGACCGGCAGCGCCTGGCCGGTCTCGTACTTCTGCTCGACCAAATAGTAGATCGCCTTCATGACATCGGCCGTCGTGCACCCCCGTCCCATGGGAACCTTGGCCTCGTAGGCCCGGCGCACGTCTTCAATGGTGCGCGCCCCGGGCACCTTCCCGGCGCGCAGATACTGGACGAAAAGCCCGGTCTCGGGATCCGACCAGAGCGGTCCCTCGAAGAAATTGCCGGGACAAACGGCGTTGACCTTGATGCCGTCGTCGATGAGTTCGAGCGCAAACGACTGGGTCAGCCCGATGCTGCCGAATTTGCTCCCCGCGTAGGCGCCGTTGCGGTTTGAGCCCGTCAGGCCCGACTTCGAGTTGATCTGGATGATGTCGCCCCAGCAGGACGGGCACGCGTGCCGCTGCCGTGCCATGATCGGGGCCGCCTCCTGGACACACAGGAAGTACCCGCGATAGTTGACCGAGGTGACGAGGTCGAATTCGCGCGGGGACTGGCTCTTGACGCTGCCCGCGAGCAGGACGCCGGCGTTGGAGACGACGAGGTCGATCCCGCCATACCGGCGCACGTGCGCGTGCAGGGCATCGGCGAGCGATGCGCTGCTGGTGACGTCCACCCGCACCGCGAGAGCCCGGCCGTCGCCGTGCTCGCCGCAGATTTCCTGCGCCGCACGGCCGGCGGCCTCGGCATTCAGGTCGGCCAGGGTAACGTGGGCTCCCTCGCCCGCAAGCGCCACCGCGATGCCCTTGCCGAAGCCCTGTGCCGCCCCGGTGACGAACGCGACCTTACCGCTCATGCGGCGCCCGTCCCGGGTGCCGGATGCGATCTGGCGCCGGTAGGCCTCGACCTCCCAGTTCTCAATGAAGCGGCGGTCGCGGGCTGCCAGCGGCCGCACTCCCCCGAAACAGCGCGCCCCCGCCGCGACCCGCACGGCGTCGAGATAGCAGAGCCTGACGGTGTCCGCAGCGGCGAAATCGCGCCCCGACGTGAACATGCCCAGGCCTTTGACCAGCACCGCGAGCGGCGCGAAGCCGGTCTCCCGGGTGTGGGCCCGGACGGCGGTCGAGAGCCGCTCCAGCAGCGCCTCTTCCGGTTCGGCGGCCTCGGCCTCGAACAGCAGCGGGAACGAGTTGCAGTAGACAATCTGGTCGGGGGTCAGAGGCCCCCCCGGGCGGCGGCACGCCCCTCTTCGTTCCCGGCATAGCCGAGGATCATGGGCGAGTCGTCGAAGGTCACCACGCGTAGCTCGTCCCCGTCCGCCAACAACGCGCGCAGCATGGGCGCCATCCGGTTGATCAGGTCTCGAGCGGACTGCGGGTCGACCTGCTCGACTTCACCGAAAGAGGCGTTTTCCGCGGCCGACCCGGCGGCCACGGCGACGGCGTCGACAAGGCGGTCCGTAACGCTCCGCACCTCGGCGGGGGTGTCGCCGCAGACGATCAGCCCGTGGTTCTGCATCAGGAGGGCCGGCGGGCAGGGGCGCCCCGTGCGCCGCGCGTAACCCTTCAGGGCCGCGGCCACGGATCGGGCCAGAACATAGCCGGGGTCCACGTACGGCACCCAGAGAGCGTCGTCCGCCGAAAAGGCGGAAGGCGGCCGCTTCGCCCCCTTCTGCGCACGTGAGCCCATTCACGCGGGTGGAGTGCGTGTGGACCACGAAGCGGCGCGGCAGGAGGTTGTGGAGCACGCATTCCACCGAAGGGCGCCGCCCCCTCTGCGGGTCGACGCGCGCGGCGAGAATCGCCTGCTTGAAGCGCTCCTCACGCTGTGCCGGTTCGCCGCCCAGTTCTTCCGTCAGCAGCGAGTCGAGGGCGGCCCGCTTCATCTCGACGAAGTCGCCCGCCGCAATCGCAGCCAGGGCGACGCCGCTCGGTTTGACGAAAAGCGAGTCCCCGACCTTGACCGACGTGTTGCCCCCGCCGGCGATAACGAAATCGGGGTTCGATCCGAAGAAGCGCGACAGCTTCACAACCTCGTCCAGCGGGGCTTCGCCTGCGGACGAAATCGGGCCAGGGTGTCGATTGGGCCATTTCTGTCCTCCTCAGCCCGGGAGCGCATGGGTCTGGCTGGAGAGCACAGCCGCGCCGAGCCGATGGAAATAGCGGATTCGCTCTTCGGGGTCCGAGAAGCCCGGGATTGAGGTTGCCCGTCGGATCGACATAGCCGCACTCCCCGTGCAGCCCCAGGAACTGGTGGGCGACCGTGACGCACGCACCCTCGGCGAAAATCGCCTTCAGCTCCGGGCGCGATCGGTGCGCCGCCGACGCACGCCGGCGCCATCGGGGATCAGGTCGAGCGTGTTGTGCTCGGTGCCGGCCGTCACCACGAAACCGGCCGCACGGAAGGCGCGCACGTAGCGCTCGAGCACGACGGGCTGGTTGCGCAGCGGGATGAACTCCGCACAGTAGATCCGGTTTCGAGCACAGGGTATCGATCAGCTTCTGCGGCGGGTCCTCGTAGCCGCAGATCGGGTGAGCGCCGTCGGCCAACGTGGGGTAGCACGGGATGCCGCCGAGCTCCAGCACGAGCCGGCAGGCCTCCTCCATCGAAACGAAACACTCTTCCACGTAGGCCGGTTTCCCCGTCTTCATCAGGTGCGCCCGGAACTCGTTCTGGACCCGCACGTGATCGTTCGGGAGCAGCCTTGGACAATGCGCCCAGGATCCGGCCGAGCGCGGCGGCCCGCCGGGCGCTCGGAGACGAGGCGGAACAGCTCCTCCTGGAACGCCTGGGCCACGTGGCGCTCCTGCAGGACAACGAGTCTCGCGCCTCACCCCGTGCCGGCGGACCACGCGGTCGATGATCGCAGCGTCGTCGAGTTCGACGGGCACGCCCGCGGCCTGGAAACACCGCGACACCCGCGCCACGACTTCCCGGATGCGGGCCGCGTCCCGCTCCCGGATCAGCCCGAGCAGGGATTGCGCCGCCTGCGAGCGTCATCTCCTCGAACCGTGTGATCCCCTTGCCGCACAGGTAGATCTTGCCGGGGTTCCCGGGATCGTTGACCAGGATGCCGGCGTCACGGAGTTGCGGGAGCAGGGCGATGATCTCCAGACCGAACACCGGGTAGACGCCGTGGGCCAGCGCCCGCGCGGCGAACCGTCCGTACATCGAATAGTCGTAGTAATTGCTGGCCCCCAGGACGCGCACTCCCTGTGCGGCGGCCAGGTCGACCGCCTGTTCGAGGCTCTCGAAGGCAGAGAAGTTCGGCGGGAGATGAATGTGGGCGTTCGACGAGGGGGATCCGTCCCGTGCCGGGCTCACAGGTTCCGGCAACGGTAAGACGCCGCGCAGCCGGCAAATGGCTTCGTGCATGCAATAAACCAACGTCGATCAGAGCAGCTGTTCCGGCGCTTCGAGCAGCTGCCTGAGCGCAGAGAGAAAACGCGCCGCCATCAAACCGTCGATCAGCCGGTGGTCGGCGCTGAGCGTCATCGTCATGACGCGGGCCGGCCGGATCCCCGCGTCCCGGACCACCACCGACTCGCGCATGGCCCCGACCGCCAGGATCGCCGATTCGGGCGGGTTGATGATCGCCGTAAACTCCTCGATCCCGAAAGAGCCGAGGTTGGACACGGTGAACACACCCTGCCCCATGGCCACCACTTTCCCCTTGCGCGCCGCTTCGATGATCCGCTGCGTCTCACCCGCCATCTGGACCAGCGACAGGCTGTCGGCACCCAGCACCACCGGCACGACGAGACCTTCCTCAACCGCCACCGCCACCCCGATCGAGGCGGCCGGGTACTCCACCACCTGGTCGTCTTCCACGCGGCTGCGGAACGCCGGAAAATCGCGGATCACGCGGGCGCAGGCCAAGGTCACGATATCATTAATCGTGCACGCATGCTGCGCCTTTTGCTCGCGATAGAAGCGCGTACAGGGGACCGGCGTCGATCGTCAGCTTGCACATAAAAGTGCGGTATCCCCTGTTTCGAAACGGTCATGCTGCGCGCGATGGCGCGGCGCATGCCGGCCAGCGGGCGCGCCGTCACGGCCGCAGACCGGCGCAACCGCCGGCCCCGGCGTCGCCCGTGGCGCGGCCGCGGCGACGTCGGTCGACAAGAGCCGCCCGCCGGGACCGCTCCCCGCACCGAGCGACGAGAGCCGGACCCCGAGCCGAGCCGCGGCGCCGCGCGCGGCCGGCGAGGCCTTCGGGCGGTCTACGGGCACTGCCGGGGCCTCCGGCCGGGATTGCACCTCGGCCAGTTCCGCCGGCAATGTCGTCGGTGGCACCGGCCAGGATGGCGATCGGCTGCAGCACCGGCACCGTCTCCCCCTCGGCGCAGAGAATCTTGCGCAGGACGCCCGATTCGGGCGCCTCGACCTCGACGGTGGCCTTGTCGGTGTCGATCTCGAGCAGGATCTCTCCCTTCTCGACGCGGTCGCCTTCGCGCTTGCGCCACTGCAGGATGGTCCCCTCCTCCATCGACTGCCCGGCCTTCGGCATCGTGACCTTGCTCATGCGCGCCTCCTCGAAACTACCGGGGTCAGGCCTTGACTATTGATTTCTGAGGTGCCCCGGAAGCGATCAGAACGCCCAATAGCCAAGAATCGACCCATAATCTACACATTTGAGCACACTCTATTACAAATGTGTACGCTTTTTTGTTGATTCGATGTCGTATTGTGAGCGATTCTAACATGCTATGAGCGCGAGCACGGGCCGCAGGCGCGACTTCATCCTGCGTCGGATCCTGGATGAGGGGCGGGTGGAGGTGAAGAAGCTGGCGCAGGACATGGCGGTGTCGGACGCCACGGTGCGGCGCGACCTGCGTTCGCTGGCGGATTTGTCGCAGGTCGAGCTGGTCTACGGCGGGGCGACGCTGCCGCGCGCCACTGACTTCTCGTTTCGCTCCAAGGCGATGCGCAACGTGGAAGCGAAGCGGGTGATCGGGGGGCTGGCGGCCGGGCTGGTTTCGGACAACGAGCAGATCTTCATCGACTCCGGCACGACCTGCTTCGAGATGTGCCACCACCTGAAGCGGCGCCGCGGCCTGCGGGTCGATCGTCAACTCCACCCGTCTGGCGTTCGAACTCGGCAACAGCGCCGAGATCAGCGTGATCCTGATCGGGGGGCATTACCGCCCGGAGCGCATGGACTCGGTCGGGCCGCTGGCGACGACGTCCATCGAGCAGCTGCGCGGGTATGTCGCATTTGTCGGCGCCGACGGGCTCAGCCGGGATTTCGGCGTGAGCGCCAGCGACATCGAGAGCGCGCACTTGTACCGGCAGGCGATCCGCAACGCGCGCGAGACGATCCTGCTCGTAGACCACACCAAGTTGATGACCCCGTCGCTGTTCAAGATTTGCGAGCTGGACGACATCTCGCGCATCGTCACCGACCAGGAACCGGCGGCGGAGTGGCAGGAGTTTCTGACCGCGCGGGGCATCGACGTGATTTTCCCGGAACCGGTCCCGGGCGGCCCCGCGGGGTGACGAGTCCCAGGAGTGATCCATGACCAAGAGCCTCATGATTGTGCCCGAGGAAGCCCGGGCGAAGGGCGCGCTCGAGCTTGCGCCGATCCCGTTGAACCGGTACGACCGCACCGTGCGCGACGAGTTGGACCGCTACAGTCCTGGGCAGCTGGTGCAGGTGTACCGCGACATGCAGATCATCCGCATCTTTGAAACGATGTTGAGCGAGGTGAAGCTGCAGGGAAAATGGAAGGGGATCGAGTACACCCACCGCGGCCCGGGCCACCTTTCGATCGGGCAGGAGGCGTCGGCGGTAGGTCAGGCGCTCCCCCTGAGCGTCGACGACCACATCTACGGCAGCCACCGCAGCCACGGCGAGGTGCTCGCCAAGGGGCTCTCGGCCGCCGCCAAGCTCGAAGGGGACCGGCTGTTGGCCATCATGCGCGGCTACTTCGACGGCGCGTGCCTTCGGGTTGTCGATGACGGGTCGCACGCCTCGGTGGGGGACCTGGCCGTCGAGTACCTGGTGTACGGCACCCTGGCGGAGATTTTCGGCCGGGAGCCGGGGTTCAACAAGGGCTTCGGCGGGTCGATGCACGTCTTCTTCACCCCGTTCGGGATCTACCCGAACAACGCCATCGTGGGCGGGTCGGGGGACATTTCGGTCGGGGCGGCCCTGTACAAGCACGTCAACCGCGCGCCCGGCATCGTCATCTGCAACATCGGGGACGCGTCTTCGGCGTGCGGCCCGGTCTGGGAAGGGTTGTGTTTTGCGACCATGGACCAGTTCCGGACCCTGTGGGATCCCCCGCGCCGGGGCGGCCTGCCGCTGGTCATGAACTTCGTCAACAACTTCTACGGCATGGGCGGACAGCCCGTGGGCGAGACCATGGGGCAGCACGTCCTGGCCCGGATCGGCGCGGGGCTGAACCCGGAGCAGATGCATGCCGAGCGCATCGATGGCTACAATCCGCTCGCGGTGGCCGACGCCATCGTCCGCAAGCGCGCCTTGCTGCAGCGCGGGGACGGCCCCGTCCTGCTCGACACCGTGACGTACCGGTACAGCGGCCACTCGCCGTCCGATGCGAGTTCCTACCGCGAGAAGTCGGAGATCGAAATGTGGCAGCGCATCGACCCGATCCTGGCCTTCGGCCACGACCTCGTCGCCGCCGGGGTGGCGAGCCGCGAGGAGCTGCAGCGGGTCGACGGCGCGGTCGACGCCCTGGTCCTGAAAGCCTACCGGAACGCGATCGACCCCGCCGTCTCGGCCCGGGCGGACCTGATGCGCCCCGGGTGCCTCCTGGAGCAGGTGATGTTTTCCAACCGCCGGCTGGAGCGCACGGGCGAGGGGACCGCCGATGTGCTGATCCCGAAAGAGCAGAACCCGCGCGTGCAGCAGCTCGCCAAACGCAGCCGGTCGGCCTTCGACGGCAAGGGGACGCGGCTGCCCAACGGCCGCTGCATCGGGATCCGCGACGCCCTGTTCGAGGCCATCCTGGACCGCTTTTACGCCGACCCCGCCCTGATCGCCTACGGTGAGGAGAACCGCGACTGGGGCGGGGCGTTCGGGGTCTACCGGGGCCTGACCGAGGCGCTCCCCTACCACCGGCTGTTCAACTCGCCCATCTCGGAGGGGGCTATCGTGGGCACCGCGGTCGGCTACGGGCTGGAGGGCGGGCGCGCGCTGGTCGAGCTGATGTACTGCGACTTCATGGGGAGGGCCGGCGACGAGTTGTTCAACCAGCTCTCGAAGTGGCAGGCGATGTCGGGCGGGCTGCTGCGGATGCCCGTCGTCGTGCGGGTCTCGGTCGGCTCCAAGTACGGGGCGCAGCACAGCCAGGACTGGAGCGCCATGTGCGCCCATGTCCCGGGCCTGAAGGTGGTCTTCCCGGCGACACCCTATGACGCCAAGGGTCTCATGTACTCGGCGCTGCTCGGGAGCGACCCGGTGGTGTTTTTCGAAAGCCAGCGCATCTACGACGTGCCGGAGGAGTTCGTCCCGGGAGGCGTCCCGGAGGGGGCGTTCGAGGTCCCGATAGGCGAGCCCGACGTCAAGAAGGCCGGCAGGGACCTCACGATCCTCAGCGTCGGGGCGACCCTGTACCGGGTGCTGGAGGCGGCCCGGGAACTCGAAACGCGCTTCGGGGTGGAGTGCGAGGTGATCGACGCGCGCTCCATCGTGCCCTTGAACTACGACAAAGTGCTCGAGTCGGTACGCAAGACCCACAAGATTCTGCTCGCCAGCGACGCGTGCGCGCGCGGCAGCGTCCTGCAGACGATGGCGGCCACGGTCACGCTGCTGGGGTTCGACGACCTGGACGCCCCGCCGGCGGTCGTCGGGGCGCGCAACTGGATCACGCCGGCCGACGAGGTCGAGGACGCCTTCTTCCCCTTCCCGGCCGACATCGTCGACGCGGTCCACGAGCACATCCTGCCGCTGCGCGGCTACGCCGTCCGGCGCGCCTGCGACCGCGCCGACCTCCTGCGCCGCTCCGCCCTGGGCGTTTGAGACCTACGGGCCGGCGATGAAGGCTTCGACCTTTTCGCGGCAGATGTTGTCGGGGTACTGCTCCGGCGGCGATTTCATGAAATACGAAGACGGGGCGAGCAGCGGGCCCCCGATTTTCCTGTCGAGGGCGAGCTTGGCGCAGCGGATCGCGTCGATCACGACGCCGGCCGAGTTGGGGCTGTCCCAGACCTCGAGCTTCACCTCCACGTTCAGCGGCACGTCGCCGAAGGTCGTCCCCTCCATCCGGATGTGGCAGAACTTCCGGTCCTTCAGCCACGGCACGTAGTCCGACGGCCCGACGTGCACGTCGTCGGCCGGCAGCCCGTAGTCGAGCTGCGAGGTGACGGCGTTCGTCTTGGAGATTTTCTTGGATTCGAGCCTCTCCCGCTCGAGCATGTTCAAGAAGTCCGTGTTGCCTCCGAAATTCAGCTGGTACGTCCGGTCCAACCGCACACCGCGTTCCTGGAAAAGCCGTGTCAGCACGCGGTGCACGATCGTGGCCCCGACCTGCGACTTGATGTCGTCGCCGATGATCGGGAGGCCGGCCTCCTGGAAACGCCGCGGCCAGTAGTGGTACTGGTCGCGCGCGATGAAGACCGGGATGCAGTTGACGAAACCGCAGCCGGCCGCGAGCACCTGCTCGACATACCACTTCGTGGCTTCCTCCGACCCCACCGGGAGGTAGTTGACCACCACGTCGGCCTTGCTCTCGCGCAGCAGCTTCACGATGTCCTCGGTCCCCCCTGCGGACTTCTTGATGATCTTCGAGAGATACTTCCCGAGGCCATCGTGGGTCATGCCCCGGGCCACCCGCACCCCGAGATGCGGCACGTCGCAGAGCTTGAGCGTGTTGTTCGGGCTGGTGAAGATCGCCTCGGAAAGGTCCTTGCCGACCTTGTTGGCGTCGATGTCGATCGCCGCGACGAAGCGGATGTCCCGCACGTGGTACCCGCCGAGGTTGGCGTGCATGAGGCCCGGGATGAACCGGTCCTCGGCCGCGTCCTGGTAGAACTGAACCCCCTGGACCAGGGACGAGGCGCAGTTGCCCACCCCCACGATCGCCACGTTGATCTTCGCTTGCCCGCCTTTGCGCTCCTTCGGGGCGCCTCTCTTGGTGCCGCTCTTGCTGCTCATCATCGACTTGCCTCCTGTGACCGGGAACAGCGACTGTTCGGACATGCCCAGGACTTCGCAGACGGCCCGGACAAACTCGCGATTCGGCTGCTTCACGCCGGACTTGATCTGGGAGAGATAACTCTCGCTGACCGCGTAGCCGCGCTCCCTGAGCGCGGCGAGAAGCCACCGCTGTTTCTGACCTCTCTCGTCGAGCACTTCGAAAAGCCGTATTTTCATTAGCGTCGCACCGTTCCGGTCCGGGTTAAGTTTCCTGTACAGTAAGGCCGGCAGGGACACAGATCAAGTTAAGATAACTTTCCCGAGAGACCCGCCCCGGCGACCTGGCGCTTCCTCGAGCGCTTCGAGCCTCGGAGGTGAGCCCCGCAGAATTCGCCCCCAAGGCGGCCAGGACCTCGAAGGATCTGCCGGAGTCACGGTTCCACGAAGAGGGCGAGTTCGGAGATGGCCGGGCAGACGGGGGCGTCGGTGATGTGCGCAGCCGCAGGCGCTCGGTGGTTACCGGTGCCGCAGTGCGCACCAGGCGCTGGCTGCCGATCGAGGGGCCGCGGGCGAACTCCCGCCACGTCCCGGCGCGCCAGGCATCGACCGCGAAGGTGTCTACCCGCTGCCCCAGGGGCATGTATTCCCTGAGGCGCACGACGTTGAACCGGACCGGGGCCGGGGGTGGTCACGCGAAAGGTTCGGGAACGGATTACCACGACGGTGGCACCTCTTACCGGCCGACAGCCGACACCCAGCATCCAACCGCACTTCGTAGGAGCGAGCCGTCTGGAGTGCGCGGGCTCGACGCCGCAGAGGCCGGCCCGAACTCGGACAGCGGCGCCGGCGCCCCGTCTGACGGTCGCTACTGCTTCAGCCGCCCGCGCCGATCACGGTTTATATGCTCAAAACAGGCTGATTTTTGATAGAGTTAAGGCTTGATGGCCTCATTCCGAGTGTTGAGGATGCTCTCTTTAGAAAGGAGACACGATACTTATGGATCATCATGACGGCAAAGTAGGGCGCCGCGCGTTCCTGGGCACGGCGGCGGCCGCGGCGGGTGTCATGTTCATCAAGCCCGAGCTGGTGCGCGGCACGGCGGCGAACTCCGCCGTGGCCCTGGGCGTGCTCGGGTGCGGAGGGCGAGGCACCGCGGTAGGGACGGGATTTGTCGAAAACACTTCGGCCGTGGTGGTGGCCTTGGCCGACCTCTTCCCCGACCGGATCGAACAAGGGCTAAAGACGTTTAACGAGAAGCTGCAGGCCAAGGGGAAGCCCGCGATCGCGAGCGCGCAGCTCTACAAGGGACCCAAGGCGTACGAGGGGATTCTTGCATCCAAGGCGGTCGATGCGGTTCTGGTCTCGACCCCGCCGTACTTCCATCCGCGTCACTTCGAGTTGGCGGTCGCCGCCGGCAAGCACGTCTACTGCGAAAAGCCCGTGGGCGTCGATGTTCCCGGCGCACTGAAGGTCGTCGAGATCGGCAAAAAGGCCGAGGGGAAACAGAGCATGGCGGTCGGGTTCCAGATCCGCAAAGCCCCCCCCTATGTCGAGCTCGTGCGCCGCATCCAGGGCGGAGCGCTCGGCACGATCGGGTGCGGGCTGGCGTATTATTACTGTCCGCACATCGACCGCCCCGATTGGCCGAAAGCCTCGGCGGACGAGAAGCGGCTGCGCAATTGGGTCTGGTACCGTTCGCTGTCGGGCGACATCATCGTCGAGCAGAACGTGCACGTCATCGACATCTGCAACTGGATCATGAAGACGCACCCGGTGAAGGCAGTCGGGTCCGGCAGCCGCAAGCTGCGGCAGGACACCGGCGACTGCTACGACAATTTCAACCTGGTCTTCACCTACCCGAACGACATCCAGGTGAGCTTCGGGTCCACGCAGTTCGACAAGCACGCGTTCGACGCCGCCGTGCGCTTCTTCGGCACCCGCGGCAGCTGCGAAGCCCACTACGACCACCGGATGAGCATCTCGGGCGAAGAGCCTTGGGATGCAGGGCTCGGGTCCAACCAGGCAGGCGGCCAGTTCTCCGCCTCCGGCACCTTCGCCGGCGCGCTGGATCAGGCCGATGCGGAAAAGCAGAAATCGTTTGTCGAGAGCATCACGAGTGGCAAGTTCCTCAACGAGACCGCACAGGGCGCCGATTCGGCGATGGCCTGCATGCTCGGCAGGAACGCCGCCTACAGCGGCAAAGCCATCACCTGGGACGAGCTTCTGAAGTCGAAAGAAGTCTACGACCCCAAACTCGACCTGAACAAACTCACCACCTAGAACGGCCACGGTCGTGCCCGCGGGCGGCAATGCCGGCCCGCGGGCTACGGCCGGCACCAGGGAGGAAACGATGAGCTCGGAAGCCACACGTCGGGATTTTCTGAAAGCCTCGTTGGGCGTGGCCGCGGTCGCGGGCCTGTCGGCGCCCGCCGTGGCGGCGCCCCAGGCGCCGGGGGGGAAGCTGCTGAAAGGCCTGGTCTGGGGCATGCTGCCGGAGAAGAGCAGCATCGCGGACCGGTTCAAAATGGCGGCCGACGCCGGCTTCGAGACGGTCGAGGCCTATACCACACCGGATCAGCGCACGGCGGAGGAGATCAAGAAGGGAGCCGATGACGCCAAAATCCGGATCACCTCGGTGATGAACCAGGCGCACTGGGAATTCCCGCTCTCCTCGAGCGACCCGACGGCGATCCAGAAAAGCATGGAGGGGATGCGGACCTCGATCCGCAACGCCAGGCTCTGGGGAGCGGACGCAGTGCTGCTGGTCCCGGGAGTCGTCAACCCCCAGACCCGCTACCAGGAAGCGTGGGACCGTTCGCAGAAGCACATCCGCGAACTGATCCCGTTCGCCGCGGAGAACAAAATCATCATCGCGGTGGAAGAAGTCTGGAACAAGTTCCTGATCAGCCCCATCGAATTTGCCCGCTATGTCGACAGCTTCAAGAGCCCTTGGGTCCGGGCCTACTTCGATGTCGGAAATGTCCTGCTCTTCGGCTACTCGCAGGACTGGATCCGGACGCTGGGGAAACGGATCGTCAAAGTGCACCTGAAGGACTTCAAGGTGACATCCAAGGGCTTCAGCCCTTTCACGGCGGAGTTTGTCAACCTCGGCGAAGGGGATGTCCCGTGGCCGGAAATCCGCAAGGCGCTGGCCGAGGTCGGCTACTCGGGCACCGTCACGGCGGAACTCGACGAGGGGGACCTGGGCTACCTCACGGATGTCCGGAAACGCATCGACAGGCTTGTCCTCGGCCTGTAAAGCGGCGCGTACAGCTGCAGACTTTCCCCGTACGCCGGCTCGCGCCGACCACCCACTTCGTCGGCGTCCGTCGGCGTTACACTTGCAGACTTCCCCCCTACGCCGACCCGCCTATTTCAGGGCGCGGATCCGCACTTCGATTCCCTTCTCGCCCTTCAGCAGGTTCACCAGGTTCGTCGGGTCGGTATTGCCGTAGTGGTACGGGTAAAGGATCTTCGGCCGGACGACCTTCGCGGCTTCGGCGACCATCTCCGGCGTCATCGTGTACGGGAGGTTCATCGGGAGGAAGGCCACGTCGATGCCGGTGAGCGCCTGCATCTCAGGGATGTTTTCGGTATCGCCCGCGACATAGACTCGCTTGTCGCCGAAGGTGATGATGTACCCGTTACCGCTGCCTTTGGGGTGGAACGGGGCGCCGTCGGGACGCTTGTGCACGAGGTTGTACGCCGGCACGGCCTCGATCTTGAGGCCTGCAACCGTGCGGGTTTCCCCGTTGGAAATGATGGTGGCGGCCGGGAGGGCCTTTGCACAACTCGGGCTGGCCAGCACCACCGTCGACGGGGTGCTCAGCGTCCGGATCGCCTTCACGTCCAGGTGGTCGCCGTGCTCGTGCGTGACGAGGATCAGGTTCGCCCTGGGGAGCGTCGCATAATCGACCGCGCTCGAGACCGGGTCGACATGGATCACGTGGCCGCCGAAGGTGAACATCAGGGTCCCGTGCCCGATGAATGTCATCTTCAGGTCCCCTCCCGACGTCTTCAGGATATCTTCCTGCAGCGGTGGAACCAGCGTTGCAGCACAGAAGAAAAATGCCATAGCCATACCCATGAAATCCTCCTCAGAAAGAGTTGCAGATTCGCCCGCAAATCCACTACCCGGTTTCCTGCATGGCCGCCGCGATGCCGTTGATGCTGAGCAGCAGCGCCGAGTTCAGCTGGTCCTGGTCGGGCGCGCGGGCGGTGCGGGCCCGGCGCAGGAGTTCCGCCTGGAGGTAGTTCAGCGCATCGGTATACGGGTTGCGCAACCGGATCGACCTCTGAATGACGGGGGCGCTGTCGAGGATCTCGCGCTGGTTGCTGATGGCGAGCAGCGCCCTTTTCGTCAGGGCGAACTCGCGGGTGATCCGCCCGAAAATCCGGTGGCGCAGGGCCGCAGGCCTGACCAAGGCCGCATACTGCCCCGCCACTTGCAGGTCGGCCTTCGCCACCCCCATCGAGCAGGTGTCGATGAGGGTGCGGAAAAACGACCAGTTCCCGTACATGGCGCGGTACTGACGCAGCTTCTCCTCCTGCGGTAGCGAAGACCCGAGCGCACTCCCCATCCCGTACCAGCTCGGGATCATGAAGCGCGTCTGGGTCCAGCTGAAAACCCAGGGGATCGCCCGGAGGTCCTCGAGCTCCTGCAATCCTTTGCGTTGCGCTGGACGCGAGGCGATCGGTAGGCGGCTGATGTAGCGCACCGGGGTCGCCTGCGTGTAGAAATCCCAGAAACCCGGTTCATCGTACACCAACTGCCGGTAGGCGGCACGCGACAGCTCCGCAACCCGTTCAAGCTCCGACGCCCACTCGGGTGGAACCGGGTGATGCCAGCTCTTTTTGGCCGGGGGCGCGCTGGTCAGCATGACCGCGTGCACAATCTGTTCGAGGTGGCGGTGCGCGAGCGCCCGCAGCGAGTACCGGAACGAGATGACTTCCCCCTGCTCGGTGAAACGGAAACGCCCGGCCACGCTGCCGAGCGGCTGCGACAGGATGGCCTGGCCGGTGCGCCCGCCGCCGCGGCCGATGCTGCCGCCGCGGCCGTGAAAGAACCGCCAGGTGACGCCGTGCTCGCGGCAGGCGGCCGCGATCACTTCTTGCGCCTTGTACAGTTCCCAGTTCGCCGACAGGTACCCGCCGTCCTTGTTGCTGTCGGAATACCCGAGCATGATCTCCTGCGTGTTTCCGCGCGACTTCAGCTGCAGCGCATAGACCGGATTGGCGAAGAGCCTGCGGAGGAACCTCCCCGCGGCCCGGAGATCTTCGACGGTCTCGAGCAGCGGGACGATGTCGAGGTCGCTCTCGGGCACGAGGGCGTCGCGCTGCGGGCGCCACCGGAAAATGCCGGCTTCCTTCGCGAGCAGCAGGACCTCGAGCAGCTCGCTCACGTTGCGCGTGAAGCTGACGACATAGCAACGGATCACCCCGGTACCGTGCCGCTGGTGGCTTTCGCGGATTGCGCGGAAGAGATCGACGGTCCGTTCCGCCGCCGCGGGCAGCGGCACCGTGGGGCTGATCAGCGGGCGCGGGGACTGCAGCAGGCTGGTCAGCAGCGCGACCTTCTCATCCTCGTCCATCCGGGCATACGGCTGGTCGAGGATCCGGAGGGCCGCGAGGATCTCTCCGAGCGCGCGGCCGTGCTCGTCGCGGTGCTGGCGGACGTCGAGCTCGGCCATGTGAAACCCGAAGGTCTCGGCTTGCAGAATCGTATCGTTCAGGATGCCGTCGCCCGCGATGACCGCTCCCCGGTTCTCCCGCAGGCTCTGCCTGGATGAGGCGCAGGTCGGCCACTAACTCCCGCGCCCCAGGGTAAACCGGGCCGTCGGGCCCGCCGCCGGCCGCCAGCGTGTTCAGCAGGCGCCGTTCCATCATCCACAGCTTGAGGCGGTAGGGTTCGACGTGGTACCGGCGGGCGGTGATGTCGTCGGGCGGAATCTCGGCCCGGTCGCTCTCGATGGAGCGCTTCAAGGCGCCGCTGATCGGCACCAAACGCACCGACTGGCTCAATTCGCGGCGCAGGCGGCGCACCGACCGGATGTGCTGTCGCAGGGCGAGCGCCCGGTGGGCCCGCACGGCACTGCGCGTGACTTCCGGCGTGACGTTCGGGTTGCCGTCGCGGTCCCCCCCGATCCAGGAGCCGAAACGCAGGAACACGGGGACCTCGAGCCGCAATCCCGGGTAGTAGCGGCGGATGGCGCGGCTGAGGTCGTCGCGTAGCCAGGAGACCAGCGGCCAGACGGTTTCGCCGAAGAAGAACAGGCCGTTTTCCACCTCGTCCATCGGGGTGAGGGTGGTCGCACGCACCTCGTCCGTCTGCCAGAGGGACGTGATGTGGCGCCGGATTTCGGCGGTCATGCGCTCCTTCTCGCGCGGCAGCGCCCCGTCGCGGCGCAGTTCGAACAGCAGTGCCGAGATGCGCTTGAGCTTCATCAGGACCGTCCGCCGCTTCGCCTCGGTCGGGTGGGCCGTAAACACCGGCTCGATGCTCAGCGAACGCACCAGGGACCGGAGGCCAGCGGCGCTGATGCCGCTGGCCCTCGCCCAGTAGACCGCCTCGGCGATGGATTCGAGCCGGGGTTTCTGCTCGGGATGAAGCTCCCGTTCGCGGTTGACCCGGACGATCTCTTTCTGTTCGGCTTCGTTGATCAGGTGGAAATAGACGGTGAAGGCGCGCAGGATGCTGGTGGCGGCGGCCACGTCCAGGCCGCGCACGAGGCGCCTGATCGTGCGGCTCTCGGCGGCGGAGTAGCTCGCGCGCAGGCGCTTGGCCATGGCCCGGAGTTCTTCCTCGATGTCGTAGAGGCTTGCCCCTTCCTGCTCGCGCAGGACTGATCCCAGGAGGTCGCCCAGCAGGTGGACGTCGGCGCTGAGTTGATTTTCTTCCATCACGGTAAGCCTACTGCAACTGGCTGCCTCGGAAGCCACCGAAATGGCGGAATTTTGAGATGCCTTTCCCGACGCCTTCCGTGACGGCATGTGTTTTTCTGCGCCGTTCCTGAACGGCGATCCGCAACCTGCCACAAAAATACCGAATCGAGAAGTCCCTTCCCCACGCAGAATGCTATTGAAAACTCACGAGGATCTGGCACTCTGACTCACTGGCCGGTATGCCGGCCAGGGCAACCCAACTCACCCCCAGCCCCCCTAACACCAGCAACCGTGTTCACCTGACCTGGAAAGGACTTGCGGGAAAATGAGACGGAAAGGAAGTTGGAGGCTCGCGCTGCTCCTCGGCGCGCTGTTCGGGCCGGCCGCGGCCGCTCAGACCACGGTCGGCGCCACAACCTCGGCGATGCCGCAGAGCTCGGCTCCGCCGGCTGGGTTCTCCCCGGCCGGCGATCAGAACCCGCTGATGGGCGGGGTGCCGGAGGGGAGCCCGACCCCCGGGGTGATGCCGCTGTCGCTGACCGACGCAATCCGGCTGGGGCTCAAACACAACCTGGGGATGCTGCTGCAGGGGCAGAGTGTCCGGTCCGCCCGCGGGGCGCGGCTGCGCGCGCTCAGCGACCTCCTCCCCAACCTCTCGACGGCGACCAACGAGAGCAGCCGTCAGGTGAACCTGGCCGCGTTCGGTTTCGCCGGATTCCCCGGGATGCCTGCCGTCGTCGGCCCCTTCGGCGTGTTCGACACGCGCGTTTACCTGACCCACCCCGTCCTTGATTTCCGGGCCCTGAACCAGGCCAGGGCGGAGTCGGAAAACGTGACCGCGGCGGAGTACTCGGCCCGCGACACGCGCGAGCTGGTCGTGCTCGTGTGCGGCAACCTCTACCTCCAGGCCGTCGCGGGCCAGAGCCGGATCGCGGCCGCGCGGGCGCAATACACTACCGCCGCGGCGCTCTACGAGCTGGCGGTGGACCGCAAGCAGGCCGGCGTCATCGCCGGCATCGACGTGTTACGGGCACAGGTCGAAATGCAGGCCCGGCAACAGCAGTTCAGCCACGCCGGGGAGGAGGCCGAGCGCGAAAAACTGAATCTGGCGCGGGCGATCGGGCTGCCGGTGGGACAGGAGTTTGCCCTGACCGATCCCCTCCCCTTCGCCCCGTATAGCCCGCCTTCGCTGGAGGAAGCGCTCAAGCAGGCGTATGCCAGCCGGGCCGACTATCTTGCCGCCCAGGCCCACGTGCGTTCCCTGGAGTTTGAGCGCCGGGCGGCTGCCGCCGAACGTCTCCCATCGCTCGAGGTGAACGCGGACTACGGCGACATCGGCCCCAGCCCGATGCAGTCCCACGGGACCTACACGGTCCTGGCTAACCTCCGCATCCCGATTTTCCAGGGAGGGAGAGTGCGCGGTCGCGTGATGGAGAGCGAGGCAACCCTGGAGCAGCAGCGCGCCCGGGCCGAAGACCTACGCGCGCGGATCTACTACGAGGTACGGACCATCTTCTTCGAGCTGAACTCGTCCGGGGCCCGCGTGAAGGTGGCGCAGAGCACGCTGGACTTGGCCCGGCGGCAGTTCGCCCAGGCGCAGGACCGCTTCCAGGCCGGCGTGTCCGACCACATCGAAGTAGTACAGGCGCAGGAGTCGCTCGCGCTCGCCCAGGAGGACCTGATCGCCAGCATGTACGAATTCAACATCGCCAAGGCCAGCCTGGCCCGGGCACTGGGAGTTGCGGAGAGCTCGTTCGAACAGTTTCTCAGGGGGAAGTGATGTCGCACGAAATTGCGGCGCCCGTCGAGGCGGAGGGGGCCGAAAGCCCCGGCCGGGCAGGTCCTCCCGGCGGCTTCCTGCTGCGGCTGCGCCGGCGGCCTTTTCTTGTCCTGGTACTCGCCGCCGTCGTCGCGCTCCTCGCCGCCGGCGGATGCGCGGCCTGGAGCTATTATGCCGTGCGCGAATCGACCGACGACGCTCAGATCGACGCCCACGTGAACCCGGTCGCCGCCCGGGTGGGGGGAACGGTCATTAAGGTGAACGTCGGCGACAATCAGTACGTCGCCGCCGGCACGCTGCTGGTGCAGATCGATCCGAGGGATTACGAGGTCGCGCTGCAGCACGCAGAGGCCAACCTGGCCAACGCCGAGGCGGCAGCCAGGGCGGCCGCGACGCGGGTCCCGGTGACGTCGACCACCAGCCGCAGCCAGATTGACACGGCGCGCGCCGCCCTGCAGCAGACGGAGGCGGGCGCCGTTTCGGCCGGACGCGAGGTGGAAGTGGCGCGGGCGCGCCTCGCATCCGCCCAGGCCCAGGCCCGCCAGGCGGAGGCGAACTACAGGAAAGCCGCCCAGGACCTGGAGCGCATGAAAACCCTCGTGGAGAAGGACGAGATCTCCAGGCAGCAATACGACGCCGTCGTCGCGGCCGCCGAGGCCGCGAGCGGACAGCGCGATTCTGCCGACGGCGGCGATCCGCGAGGCTGAGAAAGGCATTGAATCCGCGCAGGCTCGGCACACCCAGTCGGAAGGCTCCGTCGCCCAGGCGAAGGCCGAGCTGGAGGCGACCGGAACAGCACCCCAGCAGGTCACGATATCCCGCGCGGACGCGGATGCGGCCGTCGCGCGCGTGCAACAGGCGAAGGCTGCCCTGAGGCAGGCACAGCTCAACGTGGAATACACCTTTATCACGGCGTCGGTGTCGGGCATCGTCGCGAAAAAGGACGTCGAGACCGGACAGGTGGTCCAGCCCGGACAGCCGCTGATGGCCGTCGTGCCGCTCGAGGACATCTGGGTAACCGCCAATTTCAAGGAAACCCAGATGAGGCACATGAAACCCGGGCAACCGGCCGTCATCAGCGTCGACGCCTACGGGGGGCGCGCATACAAGGGGCGCGTCGAGAGCATCGCCGCGGCCACCGGGGCGCGGTTCAGCCTGCTGCCGCCCGAAAACGCGACCGGAAACTACGTAAAGGTGGTCCAGCGCATCCCGGTCAAGATTTCCATCGACAAGGGGCAGGACCCGCAACACCTGCTGCGCCCCGGCATGTCCGTCTACACGACCGTGCGGGTTCGCTGAGGATGGACGATCACTCAAAGCCGCACACGGCCGGCATCAATCCCTGGATCATCGCGGTCTCGGTGATGTTCAGCACCTTCATGGAGGTGCTCGACACCACCGTCGTGAACGTCTCGCTGCCGCACATCGCCGGGAGCCTCTCGGCCAGCATCGACGAGTCGACCTGGGCGCTCACTTCGTACCTCGTGGCGAACGCGGTAATCCTGCCGCTGACGGGGTGGCTGGCGAACCACTTCGGCCGCAAACGGCTCCTGATGCTGTCCGTCGCGGGCTTCACGATCGCCTCTTTCTTCTGCGGGCTGGCCCCGAACCTCGCGTCGCTGGTCGCCTTCCGCGTGCTCCAGGGTGCGACGGGCGGGGCGCTGCAGCCGCTGTCGCAGGCCGTGCTGCTGGAGGCGTTTCCGCCCGAAGGGCGCGGCAAGGCGATGGCGTTCTGGGGCCTCGGCATCGTCGTCGCGCCGATCCTCGGCCCCGTGCTGGGCGGCTGGCTGACCGACCGGTACAGCTGGCGCTGGATCTTCTATGTCAATCTGCCGATCGGGATCATCTCGCTGGTGATGACCAAGATGTTCATTTTCGACCCGCCCTACATCGGGAAGAAATCGGCCCGGATCGACTTCTGGGGCATCGGGCTGCTGACCGTCGGAATCGGCGCGCTGCAGGTACTGCTCGACAAGGGGCAGGAGGACGACTGGTTCGCCTCGCGTTTCATGGTGACACTGGCGGTCGTGTCGGCCTTCGGGCTTGCGCTGTTTGTTCTGCGCGAGCTGACGACGCGGGACCCCGTGGTCAACCTTCGGATCCTGAAGGACCGCACCTTCAGTACGGGCGTCTTCCTGATGACCATGGTCGGATTCGTCCTCTTCGGCAGCCTGGTACTGCTGCCCATCCTGATGCAGACCCTGCTCGATTACCCGCCGCTGCAGGCCGGCATCGCGCTCGCCCCGCGCGGCATGGGTTCGTTCCTGGCCATGCCGGTCATCGGGCTCATCCTGGCCCGCGCCGGCGCGAGGAAGCTGCTGGCGCTGGGAATGACGGGCGGCGGGTCTGACGTTGTTCTGGCTCGGCAGCCTGAACCTGAACATCGGCTACTGGGACATCTTCTGGCCCCAGTTCATCCAGGGGATCGCACTTGGACTGCTGTTTGTGCCGCTCACGACCATCACGATGGCCCCGATCGCCAAGGAGGCGATGGGCAACGCCGCCAGTATCTTCAATCTCATGCGGAACCTCGGCGGCAGCATCGGGATCGCGACGGCGACGACAATCCTGGCGCGGCAGCAGCAGCGGGAACTCAGCTTCCTCGGCACGCATGTCAGTGCGTACGACCCGCAGACGCGCGCGCTGCTCGACAGCCTGCGCGCGGGCATGATGGCGCGCGGCACGGACGCCGCTACCGCTTCGAAAAGGGCCTACGCCGTCGTCGCCGGGATGCTGCAGAAGCAGGCGGCAATCCTTTCCTTCTCACACGTATTCCAGTTCATGGCCATCGTCTTCCTCTTGTTGCTACCGCTCCTGCTGCTGATGAAACCTCCCCCCAAACACGCGAGCTCCGCCACCCCCGCTCACTAAGTACCGGATTCCGTAAATACGATAACGTTTGTAGGGGACGCGGATGAACGCAGGCAAAGGTCGAGGGGACGCTGTGAATGACGTGGCAGTTCACCGCTGCGCGCTGAACACCACGAAGAGGGCCGCGGGCGTCGCGTTACCGTAATTACGAACGGCAGTACTAAGGTGGCGGCGCTCGACGCAAGCTTTATACGGTCTCGACGCGTCAGACGCGGGTGTCGCCCCTCGCAGACTCTACACGTTGTGGCCGCTCGCTTTCGTCGGCGAAGTCCTGCACCTTGGGGCGAGTCTCCAATCTCGCAACAGAAACCAGATCAGGGAGCGGCGAGCCGGGCCGCGAGCTCCAGCGCACTGATGAGGCTGCTCGTGGCGGCGACCCCCTGGCCGGCGATGTCGAACGCGGTCCCGTGATCGACCGACGTGCGCACGATCGGCAGCCCGAGCGCGACGTTCACGCCCGCCTCGAAATCAAGCAGCTTGAGCGGAATGTGCCCCTGGTCGTGGTACATGCAGACGATTGCATCGAACTTCTTGCGCCGTACGGCCATGTAAAACACGGTATCGGGCGGATAGGGGCCGCTGACGCTCATTCCCTGCCCGATCGCCCACTCCACCGCGGGCCGGACTTCCGCGCGGTCCTCGTCCCCGAACAGGCCATTTTCGCCCGCGTGAGGGTTGAGACCCGCCACCGCGATGCGCGGGTTGGGCCGGATCCGCCGGACGGCGTCCCACGTCATCTGAAGGATTTTGCAGATGCGCTCCTTTTTCACCCGCTCTATGGCAGTCCGCAGCGAGACGTGCGTGCTCACATGCGTCGCAATCAGCTGTTCGGAAACCAGCATGATGGTGACGTCCTTGACGCCGCAGACTTCCCCGATCAGCTCCGTGTGGCCCACGAACTTCGGGTCGGAGAGCCGCGTGGCCTCTTTGTTGACAGGCAGCGTCGTCATCGCGGAGATCCGTCCGGCCAGCGCGGCGCGGGCGGCAGCGATGACGTACGCGCGGGCGGCGCGTCCCGACTTGGCGTTGAGCTGCCCGACCGTGACGTCCCCGGCCTTCATGATGCCGGAATCGATGACGCAAAGCGCGCCATCGCGCCGCTCGGCGGGATCGGCGATGGTCGTCACGGGCACCGAATATCCGAACCGGGAGTTGTAGTAATCCAGCACCTCGCGGTCGCCGTACGCCACCACCGGGTGACGGATCTCGCCGCTCCTCCAGGCCTTCAGTAGGATCTCCGGGCCAATCCCGCTCGAATCTCCCACAGTGATTCCAAATAGCATGGCGTCTCCGATTATTCCCGGGCCATACGCGCCCGGATTAAACCCAGAACATCACGCGAACCGAACCCACCTGCCTTGCTGATCAGGAAGAGGTCGCTCCGTGTGGCGCCGCGGCGCAGATCGGTTCGCGAGATAAACGACAGCGGGACACCGGGGACCACATCCCCGACGGGATGCAGCGCGGGTTCGCCCAGGGCCTGCAGAATGCCGAAAGCGGTGTCTCCACCGAACACTACCATAGCATCAACCTCGGCGCGGTCGAGCACCTCGCGCACTATTTTCCCGACATCCCGGGCACGCTCGAGTCCGGAACTTCCCAGCGCGGCGGTGTTCAGCAGCACCCAGGGGGAGCGGGCCAGAGCCTGGGCGGCGTGGCCCGGGGGGCACACCGGCAACCACCCCCGCGCCACATCGATCTGCAGCGCGGACCGCTCGTTCAGGCTCCCGTTGACGACGAGGCAGGTCCGGATCGTCGGGAGCAGACGGGGCCGGGTCCGCGCCCCGCCGCTCCTGCGGGCCAGGTGCGCCGCAAACTCCGCCGGACCGGCAGCCAGGCGCAGGCCGCTCGAGCAGAATGCCTCGGCCGCGCGCCCCACCTCGTCGTCGGTCTCCGCATCGACGACGTGCACCGCCGATCCCGACGCGTTGCGGATCCCCTCGGGAGCGACGGCCACGGTGGCGACCTCCGCGGCCAAAAGAGTTGGGATGTGACTTTCGCGCGCGGGATTCAGCGGATCGGCGGCGAAGCCGGTGTGCTCCACCGCAATGCCGCCCACGTACAGGCGCCCGCTCCGGACCGTGCGTCCCATCTCGGGATAGGCCGGAACGTAGATGATCGGCATGCCCGGGAAGGCCGCCGCGAGCCCCCGCATCTCGGAGGCGATGTTCCCGCGCAGGGTCGAGTCGGTCTTCTTATAGATGAGCGCAGACGAAGGGGCCGCGGAAGCCGCCTGGAACACCTTTAGGCAGGCTTCCCCCGGAAGCACGTGCCGTGTCTCGGTATCGACGACGAGCGCCTGCACCGCATCGGGGACATCGCATCCTGGAAAGCTCCGCGTCGACACGAGCGCGGCCAGCCCTTCGCCGGCGAACCTGGAGCCGATTTCGAGCGCGCCAGTCAGATCATCGGCCAGACAAAAGAAGAGCAGATCGCCCATGGCCTATCATATTCCACCGAATCCGGAGTCAGGCCTGGAAAACCGAGGTTCTTGCGTACCACGCCGGCTTCAGAGGTGGCGCGGGTTTTGTCTTGGCGCTTGTGGCGTAAGTCCCGATCGGGTCAGCAGGTCATCCGTGATATTGGTGCAGGACCGGGATGGTTCACCGCGTCCCGGCCCGACTGGCTATGAGCTTAGCGCTCACGGCGCGTCGGGCCTGGAGCAGAGAGCCGGCCGCCAGGAAGGGATGAGATACCGGCGTTTTGGAAGGTTTCTTGAGGGCGCTGCTCGCGCATTGTGAGGTCAGATTCCGGCGGGCGGGCACCGGAATTGGAAGGAACGTGCTGAAATACTTCCTCCCCGGAACCTGCGGCTACCGGGACGTTTTCGTCGCGTGCCTTCAGCAGGCTCTCGAGTTGCGACCTCAGCCGGACGAAATCGACCGGCTTGGTCAGCATATCCGCTGCCCCTTCCCGGATCGCGGCGATGGCATTCGCCAGGCTGGCATACGCCGTGAACAGGATCACGATGGAACCAGGGTGCTGCAGTTTCAGCGCCCTGAGCATGCCAAGCCCGTCCAGGTTGGGCATAATCATGTCGGAGAGGACGATGTCGGGGCGGATGGCTTCGTACAACTCCAGGGCTGCTCTCCCATCCTCGGCCAGATGCACCTCGTACCCCCATGGCTCGATAGCCATCTTGAGGACTTCGCGAAAGGTCACTTCGTCATCGACGACCAGTATGGATTTCTTTCTTCCGTTACCCGACATGCATTCCCCATACCGGTACTGGATTCCGGTAAAACCCTTTCCCGCTATGTGCATTAAGTACTATGTCTCCACGGCTTACCCGGCCGGGTCTATCCCGTACCCATTGACTTTCCCGTGCCGGTACGCCACGCCCTGATCGTGGGCAATTGGCGTACCATTCGGAGAGATCCGGTGTAACATGATCCAACGCAGTGGTTTGCCCACCGCAACCCGGTATTGGCGCGTAGGACCGGAAAGTGAAAACGGGGAATTTTTCCTCAAAGATGCCCTGCTGTATCTGAAAACGCGTGTCTGGCGCGGAGGGGACACGCCTCGCGCGCGGGCGGCCCACGCTATCGGGGAATTCTTCCCTTAACCTCTACCGGGAAAAGCGGTAGAATTTCCCGTCGATAAGGCCTGCGGGGGCTCAAGGCAGGAAACCGGGTGATGCAGCATGCTGGATTCGATGTTGCATCGAGGAATGTTTTGCATCGGGCTCCCCCCTTGGTCGCCGCACGAGTGCGGCAGAGCGAGGCGTGTTACGACCAAGCCGAAGGACGGGTTCCAATGATCAATCGCAAAACGAAGATCCTAGTCGTGGACGATGAGGCCGCCATGAGGGAGGTGCTGGAAATGCGCCTCCAGGAGTGGGGGTTTGAGGTGCGGCTGGCCGCGGACGGGTTCGAGGGGAAGGAGCAGGCGGAGAGCTTTGACCCGGACGTGGTCATCTCGGATGTCGTGATGCCGCAGATTTCCGGTCTCGATCTGCTCCGGTCGCTGAAGTCGGGGGACGCCGACCGGCCGATCATTCTGGTGACGGCCCAGGCGAGCATCGACGTGGCGGTCGAAGCGATGAAGGAGGGTGCGCAGGATTTCATCACCAAGCCGATTGACTACCTCAAGCTGAAGGCGATCCTCGACTCGGCCGAGAAAGACATGGAGCTGCGGCGCGAGTCCCGCAAGATGGTTTCGCAGCTCGACCGTGGGGCGGGATTCGGCGAGTTCATCGGGACCAGCAAGCCGATGCGCGAGGTGTACGATCTGATTTCGAGCCTCAGCTCGAGCGACGCCTCGGTGATCGTCACCGGCGAAAGCGGCACGGGGAAAGAGCTGGCCGCACGCACAATCCACCAGCTGAGCGCGCGCGCCAAGGGACCGTTTGTGGCCATCAACGCGGCGGCGATCCCCGAAAACCTGATGGAGAGCGAAATCTTCGGGCACGAAAAGGGGGCGTTCACGGGGGCCGTGGGGGTGCGCGCCGGCTGCTTCGAACTGGCCAACCGCGGGACCCTGTTTCTGGACGAAATAGCGGAGATGCCGCTGGCGCTGCAGCCCAAGCTCCTGCGCGTCCTGGAGGACCGGCGCGTACGGCGTCTCGGCGGCAACCAGGAGTTCTTGGTGGATGTCCGGGTTCTGGCGGCGACCAACCAGGAACCGCGCGGGGCGGTCGAGGCCGGCAGGCTGCGCGAAGACCTCTTCTACCGGCTCAACGTCTTCACCGTCGCCCTGCCGCCGTTGCGCGAGAAGAAAGCAGACATCGTCTTGCTGGCCCAGAGCTTCATCCGCGAGTTCAACCGCAAGCACAACGCCCGCGTCGAAGCCATGCGCGACGATGTGCAGGAGCTCCTGAAGTCGTACCCGTGGCCCGGCAACGTCCGCGAGCTGCGCAACGTCATGGAGCGGGCCGTGATCCTGTCCAAAGGAAATTGGATCGAAACGTCCCACCTTCCGGCCTATATCGTCAGCGCCCGCACCGACTCCGTGGCCAAGATCGTCCTGCCCATGGGCGTGACGGCGGCAGACGCAGAGAAAGAGCTCATCCTCAAGACGCTGAAGAAAACCGGGAACAACAAGGCCGAAGCGGCGCGCCAGCTGGGCCTGGATGTCAAAACCATCCGCAACAAACTGAAGGCGTACGGGATCGTCTGACGGATTCCCCTTCCCCCGGGCCCGCGTGGGCAGAATGAAGATCGCGACACGAATCATCTCCGGATACGGCGTGCTGATCGCCCTGCTGGCGGCGTTGCTCGCCTACCAGGTGATGGCCATCCACCGGATGCAGGCGATCGGAAACACGGTCGCTCGCGTCAACTTTCAGGCGGCGCTGGTCGCCTTGCAGTTGATGCGCGACCGCGACCTGGTCGAGGAATACGCCAAGAAGGCGCTGGTCATCGGCGATCCCGAGTACAGCGAGCAGCTGCGCGGCTTCACGGAGGATCTCGAGACCAGCCTGCAGCAGATCCGCACCAAAGCCGTGACCGCACGCGAGCGGGACGAGGTCGTCCGGTTTTCCCGGTTCTGGGGCGCGTTCCGCGAGACGCTGGCGCGCGAGCAGGCGCGCGGCGCGCAGAAACGCCCGGAATTCCCGGCCGAGCTGCAGGACAGCCTCGACTCGCTCCGGACGCAGGCGTACACGGTGTACCAGCAGGTCCTGCAGTCCATGGCCAGCGAAGCGGAGCTCGCCCGCGAGACGGGCCAGCGCGCCGAGCTGATGTCCTGGTTCACAGCCCTGACCGCCCTGATGGTGGGCGCCTTCGTGTCGCTCCTGATCGTCCGCTCGATTTCGGTCCCGCTCAAGCAGCTCACCGAAGGGACGCGCGCGATCGCGGCGGGAAAGTTCTACTACAGGCTGGACACGTCGCGGAGAGACGAGTTCGCCCAGGTCGCCCGCGACTTCAACACCATGACCGAACGGCTCGGCGAACTCGACATCATGAAGAAGGACTTCGTGTCGCACGTGTCGCACGAGCTGAAGGCGCCCCTCGCCTCCATGCGGGAAACCACCCAGCTGCTGCTCGAACAGATTCCCGGCCCACTCACGGACAAGCAACGGCGGCTGCTCGAACTGAACATGCAGAGCGCGCGCACCCTGAGTTCCATCGTCGGGAACCTCCTGGACATCTCCAAAATGGAGGCGGGCATCATGGAGTACGATCTCAAACCGCAACCCCTCGCGCCCCTGGTGCAGGCCGCGGTGGGCCAATACGAGACCCTGGCGGCGGAAAAGCGCATCAGCCTGCAGACGGAGATCCCTGAACAGCCCGTGCTGGTCGAGTGCGACGGGGACCGCGTCGTGCAGGTCATCGCCAACCTGATCGGCAACGCCGTCAAATTCACCCCTAAATCAGGCACGGTCCGGGCGCGGCTCGAGCAGCTGCCGGGCATGCCGACCCGCATGCCGGCCAGGTGGCGCGAAGCGCTCGCGGACCAGGCCGCCGACGGCGGCTTCGCCCAACTCACGATCGCCGACTCGGGACCCGGGGTTCCCGATCCCAATAAGGAAAGCATTTTTGAGAAGTTTCAGAGGGCCGCCCCCCGGCGCAAACTCGCGGGCCAGGGTGTTGGCCTCGGCCTGGCGATCGCACAGACCGTCGTGGAGGCGCACCGCGGCGCCATCTGGGTGCAGGACAATCCCGGGGGGGGATCTGAATTCTGCGTGCTCCTGAGGCTCAACAGCGCCACCGGAGAGGCGCCGCCGGCGCAGCAGAGCCGAACAGCGTGAGACCGGCAAGATCGCCGCGGCCCAGGTCAATCCGACTGGGCGAAGACCTTTCCGTAGCTCCCGGGACGGCCGTAGCGTATGACGCTGACGGTCACCTTCTGGCGTCCGAAGTTGATCGCCTGCTGCAGGTTGGACATGTAGATGTCGATGATGCGCCCTTTGACCAGGCGCCCGGTGTCCATCACCCGGTAAATGCCGCGGTGGCGCGCGCCTTCCACCTGCACGAGGGTCCCCAGGGGTAGCACCGCGGGGTCGGCGGCCGCCAGTCCCGGAGCCGCCGGCACCCCCGACCTCGTTATCCCCGATTCACAGTACGCGGTCGCCTGGAACTCCATCGCAGGCCCGGGCACAACCCCTTCCGCCCCCTCGGGGTCCGCGGCACGACCCTGCGTGCCGCCGCCCGAGATGTGACACATCAGGACGACGGTCGCCCCGGCCAGAAAAGTTTTCGTCGCCCACTGCGTAAAACACGCGCGGGCATTGTCCTTTGGCTGCATCGAACCCCCTTGGCTTAAGACTACGGCCCACGGCCCGCGGAAAATGGGGACCGTTTACGATTCAGCGAAAGCAAGCGGACGGGGGGAGAAATAGCACGATCTACGGAGTTGCGAAGCGCAAATAGGAAGTAGGATCTCCCGATCAACAAGCATGGTTGAAATGCTACTGCATCCCCCGGGGATAGACAACCCCAAAAATCGCGCCGCGCCCCGCAACCCGCCACAATCGGGCGGAATCCGCGCTCTCCGCGCCCCAGCCGGCGGCTCCAATCGTTTTTGTGAGAAACATTTTGCGGCATCATGAGCAGAGATTTCAGCCGAGGAGCGCCGCGTGGGGTATAGCACCCGTCGCTGATATTCTCTGTCCAAATCCTGTTCGGAAAGGCTCCAACAAGGCCGTTACGCGACAGCGCGCCTCTTTTGCTCATTCGAACTGAGATCGCGCGGGCGGATTCCTTGTCCCGATGCGAAAGACTCTAAATAGGAACTAAGATATTGCATATTGAGGCGGCGGCTCGACGCCGCTTTGTGGGCGGCGCCCTTTTGGCGGATGCCGGCCGATCCCGTGCAACCGCGGTCCCCTCTGGGACACGAAGGATCGAAGGCTACGGCAGAACGGAGCGGAGTATCTGGGCCAGGAGGGTCCTGGCGATCATCGATGCAGGGCAGACCGTCGCCTACCAGAGGTGGGGCAGGCGAGGCCGGCCGGGTGCGGCGGACATCGGCCGCTTCAGGCGTTTCCCCCGGGGGTGGCGCTCACAGGCAGACGCGGTTGCGCCCCCCTGTCTTGGCTCGGTACAGCATCTTGTCGGCGCGGTCGACGAGGGTCGCCAGCGTGTCCTCGGGCGCCGCATACGCGCCCCCGATGGAGATCGTGACCCGCACCGGCACGGGGGCGTCCGTGCTGCACTGCTGCACGAGCGCCCGGAAGCGCTCGCCGATCTCCGCCAGGTCGCGCAGCCCCGTGCGGCTGATGATGCACAGAAACTCTTCCCCGCCCCACCGCCCCACGATGTCCGACGGCCGCGTGCTGCCGCTCAGGGTGCGGGCGACCATCTTCAGCACCCTGTCCCCGGTCTCGTGCCCGTGGGTGTCGTTGATCTCCTTGAACCCGTCGATGTCCGCGAACAGCACACCGAACTCGATCCGGTGGCGGCCCAGGTCGTCCAGCCTAGTGCGGAGCTGCATCTCGAGGAACCGGCGGTTGGGCAATTCGGTCAGCGCGTCGATGAGGGCCATTTTCTGCATCGACGCGAGCCTCTCGGCCAGCGCGGCTTTCGACTGGGTGGTGCTGAAAATCTCGACGGCACCCACGACGACGCCGTCCCGGTCG
The DNA here is from genome assembly GCA_963773605.1 of uncultured Acidobacteriota bacterium. Lineage (GTDB taxonomy): Bacteria > Acidobacteriota > UBA6911 > UBA6911 > UBA6911 > CAVZBT01. Next base: position 158,274 of record CAVZBT010000001.1, on the reverse strand, counting down.
ATGATCGGCGACGTGCGGACGAGCACGGGGACGCGGTGTCCCTCCTTGTGGTGCAGGTACAACTCGCACTCGCGCGGCATGCCGTCCGCCAGCGTGTCCGACAGCGGGCACGACGACTGGCACAGGAGCCGTCCCGAGCTGTTGACGTGCATCAGGATGTTATCCATGCACCGCTTGCCCAGCACTTCATCGCGCGCGTAGCCGGTGAGCTTCTCGGCCCCCTTGTTCCAGAACGTGATGCGCCGCTGCGGATCGGTGAAGTACACGCCGTCGCTCAGATTGTCCAGTATTTCCCGATAGAAGTTGTCTTGATTGCCCATGATAGCGAGGCGGATTGTATCACCCCCGAAGCCAAAATCCCTTAGTACCTCCGCTCATTCTCGGGTTTTTTTCACGATAGAGATTTCCTGCGGCGCTTGGAAGTGCGGTGCCTCGACCTGAACTCTGTACGATCTTGAAATGTGTGTCGCCCTTCCAGGGCTTGTCTCCGGATACAGTGTACGCAGGACTCACGCCCGGGGTCCGGGTGGCTGGCGGGGCGAACCGGGCAGCCCTTGCGGCAATCCTCAAGGTGTGTGGAATTCGGCGAGCGCATCGATCATGGCGACGATGTTCTCCACGGGGGTACCGGCCTGGACGTTGTGGATAGTGTTGAAGACGAAACCGCCGCCGGGGGAAAACGTCTCGCAGCGGCGCCGCACCTGCTCGCGCACCTCGTCAGGCGTGCCGAAGGGGAGCACGCGCTGAGTGTCGACCCCGCCGCCCCAGAACACGATGCGATCACCGTACGCCCGCTTCAGGTGGCCGGCGTCCATGCCCACCGCGGAGCACTGGACCGGGTTGAGGATGTCGAATCCGGCTTCGATGAAGGATGGGATGAATTTCTCCACGGCGCCGCAGGAGTGCTTGAGCGACTTCCACCGCGTGTGCGCGTGGATCCAGTCGTTCACCTCCCGGTAGACCGGCAGCCACAAGTCGCGGAAGGTCTCGACCGAGCAAAACGACGACGTCTGGGTCCCAAAATCGGTCCCGCAGATCATGACGACGTCGACGAGGTCCCCCACGCGTGCGGCTACGCGCTCCAGGTTGGCAAGCGCGATCCGGCACTGCCCCGCGAAGACCTGCGCGATGTAGTCCCGGCGCGTGCGCAGCGAGATGTACCACTCGGTGACGTCGCGGATGCCCTTCGGGCGCCGCAGGCCCACGCCCGGAACGTGAGCGATGTCGCCGAAAGCGGTGCCGCCGAAGCTCGCGACGACGGCACGGCCCGTCGAGGCCGCCCTCTTGACGTCCGCCTCGAGGAACGCGAGCTCGTCGTCCGGGATGGGCCCGAATTCCTCCAGGTTGTCGGCCGGGTCCAGGCGCGCGTCGTCGATCGGTTGCTGACGGATAATCGCGTCAAAGAAAAACCCGCCTTGCGGCATGCGCGCACTCGGCGGGGCGGAGGCGTCACCGGCCGGGTGCAGCAGCGTGTCGCCGTTGGCGTCGATGGTCGGGTTGAAATCCCCCGGGACCAGGATCTCGAGGCCGTCGTACATGCGCCACGGCTTCCAGCCGTCGTTGGCAAAGCCAAAACGGTTTCTCCGCCGATAAACGCCCTCGACATCGATCCCCATCGCGGCCTTGAGATCGTCTTCAATGTCGCCCAGCATCTGACCGCAGTCGCTGGCCTTGACGGGCTTCTTCTCGAGACCGTAGTAGTCCCGTAACCGCGCCACACAGCTCACGTGCAGGCCCGTCACCGTCGTCCCTCCGAAATCCACCGGGATCCGGTCCGGAGCGCGGTGGGCAAGTGCGCGCAATACCCGCTCTCTGCGGCTCATGCTGCCTCCCAGGATGCGCTATTGTACCAGCGCTTCTGCCGTGCGGGAACCAGGGAGGCGTGGAATGCGGCGGCTCGACGCCGCTTTGGTCGCGGCGCCTGGGCGCCGCCCTTGGACTCGCGCTACCGAGGCTGGTTCAGCCTAAAGGGCGCCAGCGCGTGAGTCCAGGGGCGGACTGCGCAAAAAGCCCCACGCAGCGGCACCATGGCTCGCATGAAGATGCGCGTGAAATCAGGCCGAGGCACCGACTCCAAAGCGTGCCCGCAGAGGTCTTGTGTCCGCTTCATATCATTTCTTTGTATTCTCTCTTTCCTTTCCATTTACTTCTAATTGCGCTTTTTCCCGGCATTGTGATACAAGAGGGGAATAAATAAGGCAACCAGACCCGTACGGGGGGCGGCGCTTCGAACGCCGCGTCGACCCTGTTGCCCCATAATCCTGTCCTCGGAAGGAGGCCAATCGGATATGACCGTAAAATTTCGTAAGGTGACCGGTGCGCTGATTCTGCCGGCGCTCCTGCTGGTGGTTGGCCTGATCACCGCATCGTGCTCCGCCCCGCCCCCGGCCACGTCTGAGCAACAGCCCCCCGCGCCGCCCAAGAGCGATAAGCCGGGAAAGGCTCCCGACCTGATCCTGCAGGAGTACCATCCCCAATCGATGATGGTCGCGGAGTACCACCCGCTGCAAAAGGCAAAGTACCCGGCCATAGACGTGCACAATCACCTCGGGAATGTCAATTCGCCCCGCGAGGCGGATCCGGCCGAGTTGGTCAAGGAGATGGATGCGGCCGGCGTCGCCCAGGTCGTCAACCTGGATGGCGGATGGGGCGACGACCTTAAGAAAACGATCGAGATGTATGAGAAGCGGTTTCCCAACCGGTTCCTCACCTATGCCAGGGTCGACTGGAAGAAGATCGACGAGGCCGATTTCGGCAAGAATGCGGCCGCCCAGCTCGCGGCCGACGTGAAGGCCGGCGCGCACGGTCTCAAGGTCGCCAAGAGCAACATCGGTCTGGCCAAGGACGGTTCCGGCAAGTTCATCCCGGTCGACGACCCGCGCGCGGACCCGATCTGGGCCAAGTGCGCGGAGCTCAGGATCCCCGTCGAGATCCACGTTGGGGACCCCGCGGCGTTTTTCACGCCGCTCGACAAAAACAACGAGCGCTACGAGGAGCTGCAGGACCACCCGAACTGGCTCTTTTACCCGGGATTCCCCCCGCTCGACAGAATCCTGTCGCAGCTGATGAACGTCGTCGCGAAGCACCCCAAGACCAATTTCATCGTGGCGCACATGGGGTGCAACGCCGAGAACCTGAAGTGGGTCGGGGAACAGCTGGCGAAATATCCTAATTTCTATGTCGACGTCGACGCGCGCATCAGCGAGCTCGGGCGTCAGCCGTACACGGCCCGTGACCTGATCATCAAGTTCCAGGACAAGGTCATGTTCGGCACGGACACGACCCCCAAAGCCGAGGCCTACAGGGTGTACTGGCAGTTCCTGGAGACCCGCGACGAGTACTTCGACGTCTCCAAGAGCCATCACTTCCAGGGGCGCTGGATGGTCACGGCGTTGAACCTGCCGCCGGAAGTGCTGCAGAAGGTCTACTACAAGAATGCCATGAAACTGATCCCCGGCGCCGGGGTTCAGTTCTAGGACAGCGACTGGGGCGCGGGGGGCCTCCCCGCCCTCCGTCTCTCGAGTCGTTCCTGCACCACCACCCTGTGTCGAGGAGACCCGAATGATAAACAAGCGGACACTGATCGTGATTGCGTCGCTCCTGATCTGCCTGCCCATGCTCCTGTGGGGACAGTCCAGGCGGCAGGGGAACAACCCCGAGGACATCAAGACCTGGAAAGGCAAGACCGTGATGTTCTTCGGCCCGCACGAGGACGACGACCTGTCGGCGGCGGGAACCATGGCGCTCCTGAGGAAGAACGGGAACACCGTGTATATCGTCCTGTACACCAGCGGCAACAAGGGGTCCAGGGACCCGGATATGACGGCCGAGCGGATGGCCCAGATCCGCAGGCAGGAGGACCTCGCGGCCAACAAGGTCATCGGGATCCCGCCCGAGAACATCTTCCTGCTCGGCTACGACGACGGCATGCTGGAATACGTGCCGCCGAAGGAGATCGTGGAGAAGGCGTGCTGGTTCATCCGCAAGTACCGGCCCGACGCACTGTTCAGCATGGACCCGGGCGACAAGTGGGTGAAGTGGTACAAGACCGACCACCGCGCCTCCGCGCTGCTGACGGCCGACGGCGCCCGCGCCGCCGCGTACCACCTCTATTTCCCGCATCACCGGATCAACGAGGGGCTGCAGCCGTTCACCGTGACCGACTGGTTCTTCTACAGCAGCAACGAGCCGAACTACAAGGTGGACATCACTGAAGTCGCCGAGCTGAAGGGTGAAGCGACTTGCCAGCACACGAGCCAGATGGGCAAAGGAAACGTGAAATACACCGGGCCGACCATGGACCCGGAGGATTGCTCCCGGCTCAAGGCGCGGGCGATGAGGAAGGCCGACGACGGCAAGATTTACGAGCAGTTCCGCCGCCTGCAGGAATCGCTCTCGTTCTAGTCATCATTCCCACGTGGGGCCGGACACCCGTGGTGGACCAGCGCAATTTGGAGTGCGGCGGCTCGACGCCGCTTTCCCGGGCGGCGCCTCGGCGCCGCCCTTCACCCCCGGAATCGCGGCATAGTGACACAGCACAACCTGGAGTGCGGCGGCTGACACGGTCGGAGGGCGGCGTCGAGCCGCCGCACTCCACATGGGGCTGTGGCCGCGAGCCGCGCCGTGCCCTCCGTGGCATGCAGCGGCAGTGGCCTTTCAGGACCACCCATAACGTAAAACTGCGACTGAAGGGAATGGAGAAACGACAGGGGCGCAGGGACCCGGAGGTCCCTGCGCCCGCACGGCCGGAGAGGAACTAGAAGCCGAAGCGCAGGCCGAAGCGGAACGTCCGCTGGTCGTCCCTTGCGCTCGTGATATTCATGAAGTTGTTGACGGCCTTGATCGAGCCGTCGGCGTTGAAAGACATGTTCGAGGCAGTGGTGTCCGAAGGGTTGTTGAAATGCGGCGTGTTCGTGATGTTGTACCCTTCGGCCCGGAACTGCAGGTCCTTGGTTTCGGAGATCCTGAACGAGCGGAAAATCCCGAAATCCATGCTGACCATCCCGGGGCCGGTCAGCGTGCTGGATCCCCAGTTGCCATATACCAGGGGCGTGGTTACCGGCTTGAAGGCAGTCGGATCGTAGAACGGAACGCCAGCACCGATGCCGCCGAGCTTTTCGACATTAGGCTTCACCAGATTGGGTGTCTGGCTTGCACCTGCGGCATTCAGCAGCGAAGAGCTGGAGCCGACGCCAAAGGCCTGGCCGGTGACGGCGGTGAAGATCCCGTTGACCTGCCAGCCGCCGGCGATCGCTCCAAGCACACCACCCTTGGCCCACCGCTGGCCGGGCCCCCACGGCAAATCGTAGATGAAGGCAGTCCGAAAGTTGTGCCTTCGGTCGTAAGTGCTGTTGTCGTCGCGGCACGGCCCACGGTTGAGGCCGTAGAGCTCGGGAAGCCAGAACGGCGAGGTATTGGAACCTACGCAATGCGACCAGGTGTAAGCCACTTTCGCCATCAGACCCTGGCTGAACCTGCGATCGAGGGACGTCTGGAGGGAGTTGTAGAAGGAATCCTGCCAAGGCTGGTAGATCGTGGTAGACGCCGTGCGTCCCCATTTGATGTACAGTGGGCGTCCCGCATTTCCGGTTCCCGGCGGAGAGTTGTTGATGGCGACACCGCCTCGCTGGACGATATTGACGCTCCGCGTGGCAACATAGCCGACGTTCCAGATCAGATTCCAGGGAAGCGGGCGCTCGTAGGTCAGGTTCCACGACTGGATGTAGCCGCGATGGAATGCACCCTTGGGCAGCGTAGTTGCGCTGTACGTTCCCAGGATATCGATCACACCCTGTGTGATGTCGGGCACGGGCATGGGCGGAATGCCGTTGGTGACTGGCCCATAGGGGATAAAGCTCCTGGGGCCTTCGACCGTCAGCTGCGGCACAGCAGGATACGGGGAGCGCATTGGGCGGCCCAGGTTGTATGGATCGAAGGTAATCCCGTAACCTGCGCGGATGACGCCCTGCTTGCCGAGGCGGTATGCGATGCCGAAGCGAGGCGCGAAGAGCTTCTTGCTGGCCGTCGTGCCGGCGTTCCAGTCGACGCCGCCGTAGCCTCCGATATAGACCTTGTTGGTATCCGGATCATAGCGCTCGATGCCGTGGAATCCACGGTCCATGATCGGGTAGTACTCCCAGCGGAGGCCGAGGTTGAGGGTAAGGTTGTTGGTGACCTGCCACCGGTCGCGGAAGTACATCGCGATCTGCCACTCGCGCGTAGACATGGGATCGTAGAACTGCAGCGACTTGTTAACCGAGTTCGTCTGGCCGAGAACGAATGCAGCCATGTTGTTGAAACGATTCGGAGAAGGGCCGCCGTTGAGGGCGGTCGTGTCGCCCGAGAAGTTGAAGGTGCCCCTGGGTCCGTTGTTCGATTCCGGCTGCCAGTGGTTCATGCCGAACCTGTTGACGTCGGGTCCGAACCGGATGTCGTGCTTTCCCTTGTTCCAGCTGACGTTGCCGGTAAAGGTGTAGGTGTAATCCCAACGGTCGACCGGGATCCAGGTGCTGGTGAGGCCGAGTGTAGTGTAGCTGCTGCCGATGATGAATTGCGGCATGCCGCTCTGGCGTATATCCGGACCGTTGGTGCCGGGCAGTTTAAGAACGTCCAGGCCGAAATTGACGCCATAGTCGGGCTGGCGGACGTGGTTCACATACCGCATCGCTCCGATATTGCCATCGACGAGGAGCTTCGGTGTGATCGCGTAATAGCCGCCCAGCGTCCCGATGAGGGTGTGCACGGTGCCCGTTCCGACACCGTTCGAAGAAGGCAACCCGGGGCCGCCGGCCTCCTTCAGGAGATACTGTCCGTCGGTATACGACCTCATGATACTTGCCTTCATCCAGATCGTATTTTTGGCCGTTCGCACCCAATCGCCCTTGAAGTCGTACAGGTCCCGATTGAACACCCAGGGAGCGGAGCCGTAGTAGTTGTTGATCCACTGCGCTGCGGGAACGTTGGGCAGAGGAACCAGCGAAAGCATCTTCATCGCGGTGGGGTCGAGCCGGTTGGCCGGGATGATGCCGCCGGCAAAGGCAGTGCGCCCTTTGCCCGCGCTGTCCCCCGTGAGCGGATCGTAGATGGTCGTGCCCGTTGCGCTGAAGTCGCCCCTCCTCATCGCCTCGGTCGCCACGGTGGCATAAGCGGCTGCGTTATCGCGCTGCCGCAGACCTTCGTAGTTGGCGAAAAAGAAGAGTTTGTCCTTGATAACCGGGCCGCCCAGGTTACCGCCGAACATGTTGATGAGGCTCTTCGGCACACCGCTGCCTGCCGGTGTGAAGAAGTTCTTGGCCGCCAGGGCGCTGTTTCTGTGGTACTCGAACGCAACGCCGTGGAACTCGTTGGTTCCAGATTTGGTCTGCACGGTAATAGAGGCGCCTCCCGCCAGACCCTGCTCGGCGTCAAAGCTGTTCGTCGACACATTGACGGTCTGAATGGACTCCTGCGGCGCGACATACGCGGCATGATGTGGCAGCCAGGGCATGATGCTGAGCGCCCCGTCCTGCCGTGTGTTGTTGTTGCTGCGCACGACACCGTTGATGTTGGTGGTCAGAGCCTTGTCGGGGGTATCGACGGTGGCATTCTGAAAACCTGAAGGGGTCGAGCCAGGAACCAGGTCCAGGAGGGCCTGGTAGTTCCTGTACATGTTGGTCGGGAGATTCGTGATCTCGACCGTGTTCAGTTCCTTGGAGACGTCCGATTTGTCCGTCTGCAGGCGCGCGGCTTCTCCCGATACGGTCACAGTCTCGTTCTGTGCACCAATTTCAAGGGTGACGTCGATTCGGGTGATGTTGTTGACCGTGACGAGGACGGACGACTGCACGAATTCCTTGAAGCCCTGCAGCGAGACCTTGAGGGTGTAAACCCCGGGCTGCAGGTTCGTGAACGTGTACGATCCCGAAGCATTCGAGACCGTTTCGTGAGTTTGGTTGGTGTTTATGTTCTGGGCGCTGATCGCCGCTCCGGGAATAACGGCCTTGGACGGGTCGGTAACGTTGCCGACCATGGTGCCGTACAGCACCTGGGCCCGCGCCAGCTCAGGCTGGACACAGGTCACAATCACTCCAAGGCAACCGAGGCAGAGAAGCGCTAAGACTGGCTTCCATTGAAACATTCTTGCCATTTTCAATCCTCCTGGCAGGATCAGTTGGCCGATGAATTGGCTTGGTTGCCCACCAACCTAGCAGGGAAGGAAAATAAAGTAAAAGAAAATTTATTATTCAATTCCAATAAAACGCAGGGAAACGGCGTGCGGGTAGTACGGTGAGGCCCCGCCGCCGAGAACCGGCAAGAACAGCAAAAGAAGGCAGCAAGGTGGCTGGGGTCGGCGCCCAACCGGGTGAGCCATATCCACGGGCCGCGTCGAGGCGCCGCGGCCCATTTGGCATCTGCAGAAGAAGAAATGGAAATGATTGAAAGGGCGCAGGGCCCCCGGGGGTCCCTGCGCCCGAACGGCAGGTGAGGAGCTAGAAGCTGAAGCGCAGGCCGAAGCGGAAGGTCCGCTGGTCGGCCTGGGCACTGTTGATATTCATGAAGTTGTTGACCTTTGAGATCGTCCCGTCCGCGTTCATCGTCATGTCCGAGGCGCTGGCGGAAGGATTGTTGAAGTGAGGCGTGTTCATGATGTTGAAGCTCTCGGCGCGGAATTGTATTTCCTTGCCCTCCGTGACCTTGAAGGCGCGGAAAATGCCGAAGTCCATGTTGACCATCCCGGGGCCGTACAGGCTGTTGCGCCCGGAATTGCCAAAACGGACCTGGGTCACCGGCCGGAAGGCGTTCGGATCAAAGAACGGGACGTTCACGCCGATGTTGCCGAGCTTGGTCACGTCGCCTACCACCTGGTCGGCGAACTGGCTGCTGCCGGGCGCATTGAGGGACGCGCTGCTGGAACCGACGGTGAATGGCGTTCCGGTTACGGCGCTGAAGATGCCGTTGACCTGCCAGCCGCCGATCAGCGCGCTGGCCAGACCGGACTTAGCCCACTTCCTACCCGGCCCCCACGGCATTTCGTAGATGAAGGCCGTGCGGAAGTTGTGCCTGCGGTCGAAGTCGCTCGCGGAGCGATTGCGATCGAACAGTTCCGGGATGCCGATGTAGGTGCTGTTGTTGTCGATGGAATGAGCCCACGTGTAGACGGATTTCACCATCACGCCCGCGGCGAACCGGCGCTCGAGGCTGGTCTGGAGCGAATGGTAGTTGGCTCCCGTCCAGGGCTGCAGGATGTTGGTCCCGACCGAGCGGCCGAATTTCTTGAACAGCGGACGACCGGCGTTTCCCGTTCCGAGGGGCGAATTGTTGATCGGCCAGCTCGCGCCGCTGACGATGTTGATGCTCTTCGTCCCGACATACCCGATGTTACCGACCAGGTTGAACGGCAACGGCCGTTCATAGGTGAGGTTCCACGATTGGACATAGCCTCTGTGGAACAACCCTTTGGGCAGGGTGTTGGTGCTGATGTTGCCGGGGATATTGAGCACACCCTGGGTGATATCCGGTGTGGGGATGACCGGGATACCGTCGAGGGTGCGTGAGTTGGGAGTGAAACTGTTGGCCCCCTGGGCGGAGAACTGGATCACGGCAGGGTAAGGCGATCGCATGGGGCGCCCCAGGTTGTAGGGATCGAACGTGATCCCGTACCCGGAGCGGATGACGCCGTGCTTGCCCAGACGGTACGCCAACCCGAACCGGGGCGCAAAGAGCCTCTTGCTCGCGGTCGTGTCCGCGTTCCAGTCGACGCCGCCGTAGCCGCCGATGTACATCTTGTTCGTGTCGGGGTCATACCGCTCGATCCCGTGAAAGCCGCGGTCCATGATCGGGTAGTACTCCCAGCGGATCCCCAGGCTGAGGGTCAGGTTGCTGGTGACCTGCCACCGATCGCGCAGATACAGGGCAATCTGCCATTCGCGCGTGGACATGGGATCGTAGAACTGCAGCGATTTCTGGATCTGCTGCGGTGTCCCCAGCAGGAAATCCGCCATGCTGTTGAAGCGGTTCGGCGAAGCGCCCCCGTTCAAGGCCGTGGCGCCGCCGCTGTAAGTGAACGTGCCGCGGGGGCCGTTGCCCGACTCCGGCTGCCAGTGGTTCATGCCGAACCGGCTGACGTCCGGGCCGAAGCGGATGTCGTGCTTTCCCTTGCTCCAGCTCGCGTTGGCCGTATAGGTGTAAGTGTAGTCGTGGCGGTCCACCGGAACCCAGGTATCGGTCATCCCGAGAGTCGAATAGCCGCTGATGGAAAACATCGGCTTGCCGCTCTGGCGGGGATCCGGACCATTGGTGCCGGGGATGTGCAGGACATCCAGCCCGAAGTTGATTCCGAAATCGGGCTGCCGCACGGCATTCACGTAGCGCGTCATACCGATGGTCCCGTCGATAAGGAACCTGGGGGTGATCGCATAGTAGCCGCCGATCGTCCCTACGTGGACGCGCACGGTGCCCTTGCCCGCACCGCCGTCCGGAGAAAGCGCGCTCCCGCCCGCGTCCCCGAAGGCGTATTCGGACTGCACGAGCGAGTTCATGAGGCTGTACTTCATCCAGATGGTGTTTTTCGGGCTGCGCACCCAGTCCACCTTGAAATCGTACATGTCACGGTTGAAAATGCGTGGCGCCGAAGTGTAGAAATTCTGAGTAAAGGTCGCATTTTGAACGTTCGGCAGCGGCTGCAGGGCGAGCATCTGCCGCGCCACGGCGTCGATTCTGCTGTCCGGGATCACGTTGTTGGCCAACTGCGTCCGACCCTTGCCCGCGGCATCTCCGGTCGATGGATCAAAGATCTTAGTCCCGGTCGCGCTGAAGTCCCCCTTCCTCATTGCGTCGGTGGCGACGGTGTAGTAGGCCGAGTAGTTCTGGCGGTCCCTCATGCCGTCGTAGTTGGCAAAGAAGAAGAGCTTGTCCTTGATGACCGGGCCGCCGAAGTTGCCGCCCAGCATGGTGAGCAGGTATTTCGGCGCCTCGCTGGTCTGCGGCGTGAAAAAGTTCTTGGCGTCAAACACGTTGTTTCTGTGATAGATGAACCCGACGCCGTGGAAATCGTTGGTTCCCGACTTGGTCTGCACCGTGATGGCCGCGCCGCCGGCCAGCCCCTGTTCGGCGTCGAAGCTGTTGGTCGAGATGTTGACCGTCTGGATCGACTCCTGGGGGGCGACATAGGCCGAGTGGTGCGGCAGCCACGGCATGATGTTCAGGGCGCCGTCCAGCCGCGTGTTGTTGTTGAAGCGGGCGACACCGTTGATGTTGGTGGTCAAGGAACGGGCCGGCGTGTCGACGCTGGCGTTCTGGAAAGCGGACGGCGTGGAGCCCGGGACGAGGTCGATCAGGCTCTGATAGTTCCTATAGGTGCCGAGCGGGAGGTTGGTGACCTCCTTGGTGGACAGCTCCTTGTGTACGTCCGCCTTGTCGGTCTGCAGCTGCGTGGCTTCCGCGGACACGGTCACCATCTCGCTGCGGGAGCCGACTTCGAGGCTCACATCGACGCGGGTGATGTTGTTGACCGTGACCGCGATGTTCTCCTGGACGTACTCCTTGAACCCCTGGAGAGCCACCTTGAGGGTGTAGACCCCGGGCTGCAGGTTCGTGAACGTGTACGATCCCGAGGCATTCGAGACCGTTTCGTGAGTCTGGTTGGTGTTTCTGTTCTGGGCGCTGATCGCCGCTCCGGGAATTACCGCCTTGGACGGGTCGGTAATGTTGCCGACCATGGTGCCGTACAGCACCTGGGCGCGCGCCAGCTCAGGCTGGACGCAGGCCACGATGACTCCGAAGCAACCGAGGCAGAAAAGCGCAAATGCTAATTTCCTTTGAAACACTCTTGCCATATTCAATCCTCCTGGCAGGATCAGTTGGCGCAATGACGGGTCGATTTGCTCCAACCTAGCACACAGGTCGGAAAGAAAACTAAAGAAAATGACACATTATATTGTTCCCATGAAAGGATTGTAATGGTTCTAGGAGCTTGGATTGCTTTCTTTCGGTTACGCAATCCAACGCCGGACGACGCGAAAATCGTTGATTGAGCCCGATATCGGGCCGTGGCGGGCCGACGCAGTCCACTTCAATGAAAAAGGGCGCAGGCACCGCGGTGCCTGCGCCCTGGAAGAACAAGGTGAGCCCGCGCTCTAGAAGCTGAACCGCAGACCGAAACGGAAGGTCCGCTGGTCGGCGCGGGCGCCGGTGATCGACATGAAGTTGCCCGTCGACTTGATCGTGCCGTCGGCGTTCAAGCTCATGTCCGAAGCACTCGCCGACGGGTTGTTGAAGTGCGGCGTGTTGGTGAGGTTGAACGACTCGGCGCGGAACTGCAGTTCCTTCCCTTCCGTGATCTTGAACGCGCGGAAGATGCCGAAATCGAGGTTGACCATCCCGGGGCCATACAGCGTGTTGCGCCCGGAATTGCCGAACCGGACGGCCGTGACCGGCCGGAAGGCGTTGGGATCGAAGAAGGGCACGCCTACCCCGATGTTGCCCAGTTTCTCCACGTTCTCCATCACCTGGTCGGCCACCTGGTTGCTGCCCGCCGCGTTGAGCGAGCTGCCGCTGGTGCCTACGGTGAACGGGGTCCCGCTAACGGCGCTGAAGATGCCGTTGATCTGCCACCCGCCCACGATGGCGCTGGCGAATCCGCCCTTGGCCCATTTCCTTCCCGGGCCCCACGGCAGCTCATAGATGAACGCCGTGCGGAAGTTGTGCCTGCGGTCGAATCCACTGGAGGCGCGGTTGCGGTCCATGTACTCGGGCAGGGCAAAGTAGAAGGTGGAGTCGGTCGAGTTGTTGTCGATGGAGTGCGACCAGGTGTAGACCGTCTTCAGCATGAGACCGGAGGTGAACCTCCGCTCGAGGCTGGTCTGCAGCGAATGGTAGATGGAACTGGCCCAGGGCTGCAGCAGGTCGGTCGACGCCGTCCGGCCGAACTTCTTGTTGAGGGGACGCCCGGCCTGGCCGGTGCCCGGCTGGGAGTTGTTCATCGGCCAGTACGGGCCGCTGACGATGTCGAGCGCTCTCGTTCCGATGTAGCCGATGTTCGAGACCAGGCTGAACGGCAGCGGACGCTCGTAGGTGAGGTTCCACGACTGGACATAGCCTCTCTGGAACTGTCCCGGGGCGAGGGTGCGTGTGCTGATTTTGCCCGGTATCGGGATTGCTCCCTGGGTGATGTCCGGGGTTTCGATCACGGGGATGCCGTTCAGGATCGGACCATAGGGCACGTAGGTGGTCGGGCCGTTGGCGGAGAACTGGATGACGGCGGGGTAGGGCGAGCGCATCGGCCGGCCCAGGTTGTAAGGATCGTAGGTGATCCCGTACCCGGCGCGGATGACGCCTCCCGTGCCGAGCCGGTAAGCCAGCCCGAACCGCGGCGCAAACAGCTTCTTGCTGACGGTGGTGTCGGCGTTCCAGTCGACTCCGCCATACCCGCCGATCAGCATCATGTTGGTGTCGGGATCATACCGCTCGATGCCGTGGAAACCACGGTCCATGAGCGGGTAGTACTCCCAGCGGATCCCGAGGCTCAACGTCAGGTTGCTCGTCACCTGCCACCGGTCGCGGAAGTAAAACGCGATCTGCCACTCGCGCGTGGACATCGGGTCGTAGAACTGCAGCGACTTCTCGATGGTTTGCGGCAACCCGAGCAGGAAATCGGCCATGCCGTTGAACCGGTTCGAGGACGGGCCGCCGTTCAGAGCGGTGGCGCCGCCGTTGAACGTGAAGGTGCCGCGCGGGCCGTTGCCCGACTCCGGCTGCCAGTGGTTCATCCCGTACCGGCTGATGTCGGGGCCGAAGCGGATGTCGTGCTTCCCTTTGCTCCAGCTCGCGTTGGCCGTGTACGTGTACGTGTAGTCGTGACGGTCGACCGGCACCCAGGTGTCGGTCATCCCGAGGGAGCTGTACCCGCTGATGCTGAAGTACGGCTTGCCGCTCTGCCGCGGGTCCGGACCGTTCGTCCCGGGAATGTGCAGCACATCCAGGCCGAAGTTCGTGCCGAAATCGGGCTGGCGCACCGAGTTGACGTAGCGAGTCATCCCGATCGTGCCGTCGAGGAGGAACCGCGGCGTGACCGCATAGTAGCCGCCGATCGTCCCGACATGCACCCGCACCGTCCCCTTGCCGGCGCCGCCGTCAGGCGACAGGGCCGAACCGCCCGCGTCTCCGAAGGAGTACTGCGACTGGACAAGCGAGTTCATCAGGCTGTACTTGAACCAGATCGTGTTCTTCGGCGAACGCACCCAGTCTCCTTTGAAGTCGTACATGTCCCGGTTGAAGATCCGGGGGGCCGACGTGTAGAAGTTCTGGGTATACCCGTTGAGGTTGGGCATCGGCTGCAGCGCGAGCATCTGCTTGGCCACGCTGTTGATCCGGCTGTCCGGGATGACGTTGCCGGCGAACGCCGTCCGGTTTTTGCCCGTCAGCGGATCGCCCGTCGCCGGGTCGTAGATTTTCGTGCCGGTGGCGCTGAAATCTCCCCGACGCATCGCCTCGGTCCGCGACGGTGTAGAAGTTCGAATAGTTCTGCCGGTCGCGCATCCCGTCATAGTTGGCGAAGAAAAACAGCTTGTCCTTTATGATCGGCCCGCCGACATTGCCGCCGTACATGCTGAGCAGGTACTTCGGCGCCTGGCTGGTCTGCGGCGTGAAAAAGTTCTTGGCGTCAAACACGTTGTTGCGGTGATAGAGGAACCCGACGCCGTGGATCTCGTTGGTCCCCGACTTGGTCTGCACCGTGATGGCGGCGCCCCCGGCCAGCCCCTGCTCGGCGTCGAAGCTGTTGGTCGAGATGTTGACCGTCTGGATCGACTCCTGCGGGGCGACGTAGGCCGCGTGATGCGGCAGCCACGGCATGATGTTCAACGCGCCATCCAGCCGCGTGTTGTTGTTGAACCGGCCCACGCCGTTGATGTTGGTCGTCAAAGACCGCGCGGGCGTGTCGACGCTCGCGTTCTGGAAAGCCGCCGGCGTGGAGCCCGGCACGAGGTCGATCAGGCTCTGGTAATTACGATAATTGCCCAGCGGAAGGTTGGTGACTTCCTTGGTGGACAGCTCCTTATGCACGTCCGCCTTGTCGGTCTGCAATTGTGTCGCTTCCGCCGACACGGTCACCATCTCGCTGCGGGATCCGACCTCGAGGGCCACGTCGGTACGGGTGATGTTGTTGACCGTGACTTCGATGTTCTCCTTGACGTATTCCTTGAAACCCTGGAGAGACACCTTGAGCGTGTAGATCCCGGGCTGCAGGTTCGTGAACGTGTAAGCCCCGGAGTTGTTCGAAACGGATTCATGAGTCTGGTTGGTGTTTTTGTTGGTAACCGTGATCCCCGCCCCGGGAATGACCGCCTTGGACGGGTCAGTGATATTGCCCACCATGGTGCCGTACAACACCTGGGCGCGCGCCAGCTCCGGCTGGACACAGGTTAGGACCACTCCAATGCCAACAAGGCAGAGAAGCGCAAAGACTAACTTCCTGTAAAACTCTCTTGCCATCTGCAATCCTCCTGGCAGGATCAATAGCGAACATGGGAAAAACCGCGGTAAAGTACCACAGTTGGAAAGGAAACTAAAGCAAAGACAAAGTGATTTATTCTAATGGACGGGTTAGCGACAAAGAGCGAATGCTCTTCGTACCTCCGAATATTTGCTTTATTTTCCTTGCCAGCCCGCCCCGCCGCGGCGGCCGGAATCGACCAGGTCAGCACGCCGAGCGCCCGTGCGCTTCGTCGCACATGCTCGCCATACCCCCAAAAGGGGCGCAGGCACCGCAGTGCCTGCGCCCCGGAAGAACGAGGTGAGACGGCGCGCTAGAAGCTGAACCGCAGACCGAAACGGAAGGTCCGCTGGTCGGCGCGGGCGCCGGTGATCGACATGAAGTTGCCCGTCGACTTGATGCTGCCGTCGGCGTTCAAGCTCATGTCCGAAGCACTCGCCGACGGGTTGTTGAAGTGCGGCGTGTTGGTGAGGTTGAACGACTCGGCGCGGAACTGCAGTTCCTTCCCTTCCGTGATCTTGAACGCTCGGAAGATGCCGAAATCGAGGTTGACCATCCCGGGGCCATACAGCGTGTTGCGCCCGGAATTGCCGAACCGGACGGCCGTGACCGGCCGGAAGGCGTTGGGATCGAAGAAGGGCACGCCTACCCCGATGTTGCCCAGTTTCTCCACGTTCTCCATCACCTGGTCGGCCACCTGGTTGCTGCCCGCCGCGTTGAGCGAGCTGCCGCTGGTGCCTACGGTGAACGGCGTGCCCGAAACCGAACTGAAGATGCCGTTGATCTGCCAGCCGCCGGCGATCGCGCCCACGATCCCGCTCTTGGCCCACGTGCGGCCCGGTCCCCAGGGCAGCTCATAGATGAAGGCCGTGCGGAAGTTGTGCCTGCGGTCGAAACCGCTGGAGCCGCGGTTGCGGTCCAGGTACTCCGGCAACGCGAAGTAGAAGGTGTAATCGGTCGCGTTGTTGTCGATGGAGTGCGACCACGTGTAGACCGTCTTGAGCATCAGGCCCGCGGTGAGCCGGCGCTCGAGGCTGGTCTGCAGCGAATGGTAGTTGGAACCGGTCCAGGGCTGCAGGATGTTGGTGTTCACGGAACGGCCGAACTTCTGGTACAGCGGCCGCCCGGCCTGGCCCGTGCCCGGCAGGGAGTTGTTGATCGGCCACTGCGTGCCGCTCACGATGTTGATGGCCTTCGTGCCGACATAGCCGACGCTGCCGACGAAGTTCAACGGAAGCGGGCGCTCATAGGTCAGGTTCCACGACTGCACGTAGCCCCTGTTGAACATACCCTTCGGCAGCGTGTTGGTGCTGATGGTGCCCGGGATGTCGATGACGCCCTGGCTGATGTCGGGCGTCGGGATCGTCGGAATCCCGTTCATGATGGGTCCGTAAGGGATGTAGGTCGTCGGGCCCTGCACCGAAAACTGGATGACGGCGGGGTAGGGCGACCGCATCGGCCGGCCGAGGTTGTAAGGATCGTAGGTGATCCCGTACCCGGCCCGCATGACGCCGTCCGTGCCGAGCCGGTAGGCCAGCCCGAACCGCGGCGCGAACAGCTTCTTGCTGACGGTGGTGTCGGCGTTCCAGTCGACTCCGCCGAGACCGCCGATGTACATCTTGTTGGTGTCGGGGTCATACCGTTCTAGGCCGTGGAAACCTCGGTCCATGAGCGGGTAGTACTCCCAGCGGATCCCGAGGCTCAACGTCAGGTTGCTCGTCACCTGCCACCGGTCGCGGAAGTACATGGCGATCTGCCACTCGCGCGTGGACATCGGGTCGTAGAACTGCAGCGACTTCTGCACCTGCTGCGGCAACCCGAGCAGGAAATCGGCCATGCCGTTGAACCGGTTCGTGGATGGGCCGCCGTTCAGAGCGGTGGCACCGCCGTTGAACGTGAAGGTGCCGCGCGGGCCGTTGCCCGACTCCGGCTGCCAGTGGTTCATCCCGTACCGGCTGATGTCGGGGCCGAAGCGGATGTCGTGCTTCCCTTTGCTCCAGCTCGCGTTGGCCGTGTACGTGTACGTGTAGTCGTGACGGTCGACCGGCACCCAGGTGTCGGTCATCCCGAGGGAGCTGTACCCGCTGATGCTGAAGTACGGCTTGCCGCTCTGCCGCGGGTCCGGACCGTTCGTCCCGGGAATGTGCAGCACATCCAGGCCGAAGTTCGTGCCGAAATCGGGCTGGCGCACCGAGTTGACGTAGCGGGTCATCCCGATCGTGCCGTCGAGGAGGAACCGCGGCGTGACCGCATAGTAGCCGCCGATCGTCCCGACGTGCACCCGCACCGTGCCCTTGCCGGCGCCGCCGTCAGGCGACAGTGCCGAACCGCCCGCGTCTCCGAAGGAGTACTGCGACTGCACCATGGAGTTCATCAGGCTGTACTTGAACCAGATCGTGTTCTTCGGCGAACGCACCCAGTCCCCTTTGAAGTCGTACATGTCACGGTTGAAGACCCGGGGGGCCGACGTGTAGAAGTTGTTCGTGTACCCGCTGAGGTTCGGCAGCGGCTGCAGCGCGAGCATCTGCCGCGCCACGCTGCTGATCCGGCTGTCCGGGATGGTGCTATTGGCGAACGCCGTCCGGTTTTTGCCCGTCAGCGGATCGCCCGTCGCCGGGTCGTAGATTTTCGTGCCGGTGGCGCTGAAGTCGCCTCGCCGCATCGCCTCGTCCGCGACGGTGTAAAAGGCCGAGTAGTTCTGGCGATCCCGCATGCCGTCGTAGTTGGCGAAGAAAAACAGCTTGTCCTTTATGATCGGCCCGCCGACATTGCCGCCGTACATGCTGAGCAGGTACTTCGGCGCCTCGCTGGTCTGCGGCGTGAAGAAGTTCTTGGCGTCAAACACGTTGTTGCGGTGATAGAGGAACCCGACGCCGTGGATCTCGTTGGTCCCCGACTTGGTCTGCACCGTGATGGCCGCGCCGCCGGCCAGCCCCTGCTCGGCGTCGAAGCTGTTGGTCGAGATGTTGACCGTCTGGATCGACTCCTGCGGGGCGACGTAGGCCGCGTGATGCGGCAGCCACGGCATGATGTTCAATGCGCCGTCCAGCCGCGTGTTGTTGTTGAACCGGCCCACGCCGTTGATGTTGGTCGTCAAAGACCGCGCCGGCGTGTCGACGCTCGCGTTCTGGAAAGCCGCCGGCGTGGAGCCCGGCACGAGGTCGATCAGGCTCTGGTAGTTCCGATAGGCACCCAGCGGAAGATTGGTGACCTCCTTGGTGGACAGCTCCTTGTGCACGTCCGCCTTGTCGGTCTGCAATTGCGTCGCTTCCGCCGACACGGTCACCATCTCGCTGCGGGAGCCGACTTCGAGCGCGACGTCCACCCGGGCGATGTTGTTGACCGTGACCTCGATGTTCTCCTTGACGTACTCCTTGAAACCCTGGAGAGACACCTTGAGCGTGTAGACCCCGGGCTGCAGGTTCGTGAACGTGTAAGCCCCGCGATCGTTCGATACGGATTCATGAGTCTGGTTGGTGTTCTTATTGGTAATCGTGATCCCCGCCCCGGGGATCACCGCCTTCGTCGGGTCGGTGATGTTGCCCACCATGGTGCCGTACAACACCTGGGCCCACGCCGCTTCGGGCGGAACACAGGCCAGCGCCACAGCAAGGCAGCCGAGGCAGAAGATCGCAACGCGTACGTGCTTGCTTCTGGGAAATCGGGCCATCTGAGAAAACCTCCTGGCAGAACTCGATTGCACCTAACTCTCTGGAACGTCCGCTACACTAGCACAGTAAGAAAGAAAAGAAAACAAAATGAAGACAGGCTGTAATCCTTGTCTGACGGCAGTTCTAGGGCTTCTATCCGATCATGATGCGGGAGCATTGGGCTACGAATGCCTTCGTAACCTTCCCTTCCTCATTTCACTGGCCAACGGCCCCCGGGTGGGTTCAAATGCGGCCCGAGGCGGCGGGTGCGGCTCGCGCAGGGGTTGCCGCCGTCCGCACCGATGCATCCCGAGATTCCGGGCGCAGTGAACCGGCATCATCCAGTGTTTTCAGGAGGCGGTATGAGTCCCGATACGAAATCCGACATGTCGCGGCGCGACGCGATCAACTGGGTGCTGAACAGCCGGCCACTCAAGGCGGCGGGGTTGGGCGGACAGAACATCGTTTACGAGCCGCGCGGCAGAGACACGTCGGACAACTTCACCGTGCTGTTCGAGTACCCCGGCAAGATCCAGGTGAACCTACCGATGATCAAGTATGCCGCGTGGGCGATGTGCGGCGCCCAGGCGCCGCACCCAAAGCGGCGTCGAGCCGCCGCACTCCATAAAGTTCGCTAGACAGGCGGCGGGGGCGGTGATCCTGCCGGCGTGGGCGATGTGCGGCGTCGAGCCGCCGCCGCCTTCCCGGACGGGGACGGCAGCTTCACGCGCGTGTACGGGGAGAAGGGCGCCTGCGAGATGGGCAAGGGGTTCATCGGGCGCGAAAAGGAGGCGAAGTCCGCCCCTTCGACGTCCCGCGCGGCGACAGCACGCAGGACGCGTTCAACGGGTTCTTCCGCTGGATCCGCGAAGGCAAGAAGCCCTATGCCGATTTCCAGATCGGGAAGACCGCGCTGCTGACGACCCTGCTGGGCCGCAAGGTCTTCTTACGGCAGGGCGACACCGGGTTCGGCCCCTTCGCCTAAATAAGAAAGCCACGGAAGACACCGAAACCGTGTCTTCCGTGGCCGGTCTTTGCCTTCGTCTATCTATATCAGCGGGGTGACCCGGATCTTGCGGAACTGCACCCTGCCGTGGTCGCCCTGGATCATGATCGGGCCCGGGGCCGCCTCGTTGGCGTCCAGCGCGCCGCCCGTGATCCCGGGGACTTCCGCGTTTTCCATGATCTTGGTGCCGTTCATGATCACGGTGACGCGGTTGCCGATGAGGGTAATTTCGTAGGTCTGCCATTCGCCGGCGGGTTTGCACGCGTTCACCGGCGGGATCACGTAGCCGTACAGCGCCCCCTGGCTGTGCACGTTGAGGTCCTTCTGGCCGAAGCCGTCCGCCACCTGGATCTCATAGCGTCCGCGGAGGTAGAGGCCGCTGTTACTCTTCTCGGCCACGTTGAACTCGACCTCGAGCTTGAAGTCGTTGAACTTCTTCTCGCTGTAGATGTTGTTCGCGCCCTTGTCCTCATTCTGAAGGATGCCGTCCTTGACCGACCAGCCGAGAGCCCGGTTGGGGACCTGGCCGAGCCATCCGGACACATCCTTGCCGTTGAACACGTCTACGGGCGTTCCGGGTTTGCGCTTGGGCGGGTTCGCGGGCCACTTCGGCACGTGGACAGCTGTCCATGAGCGGGGTCCTTCTTTGCCACCGAGCGCGGCCGTTCCCTCGAGCTTGCCTCCCTTGGCGGTAGCTTTCCAGATGGCCTTGGTCTGATCGGGGGGACGTCCCTGCGGGTACGCGAAGGTCAGTTCGCCGTTGGCGACGCTGATCTCGGGC
Source organism: uncultured Acidobacteriota bacterium (assembly GCA_963773605.1). Taxonomy (GTDB): domain Bacteria; phylum Acidobacteriota; class UBA6911; order UBA6911; family UBA6911; genus CAVZBT01. Next base: position 137,368 of record CAVZBT010000001.1, on the reverse strand, counting down.
AGATCGAACTGGGCCCCGCCGCCGTTGTTGAAGCGTCCTTTGAGCGCGGATCCGTCCCGGGTCACTTCGAGCCAGCAAAATCGGGCGCGTCCCCCTTCGGGCGCAGGGACCGAGATGTCCCACCGGCCCAGGAAGGCGTCGGCCGCGTCGGGGCCCGCCGCGGTGCCGGACGGGAGGCACAGCGCGAGAACGCACAGCACTACGAACGTCAACATCGTCAATGATCGCATAAGTGCACCTCTGTTGTGTTGGGCCCGGAGCGGGCCCGCGGGGGCGCGGCGCGTCCCCGCGGAGCCGCCGTCGTCTAGGCCATGGGTGTGGTCGCCACGTCGAACGGTTTGGCCGTCTTGTACTTTCCCTTCGTGAAGTCGGGGAACTGCACCGGGACGCTCCCGCCGCCGACCGACTTTTCGGTGAGGGGCGAAATGGCGCTGCTGGTGACCGAGTCGTACACGTCCCAGTCCGTCATCTTGTTGGCGCGCAGGGCAGCGATAAGCCGGTCCCAGTTGACGGGCGTCGTCGACGAGCCGCCGCCGTGGCCGCGCAGGGCCACCTTGCGCTGCAGCGGTTTGTATTCCTTCAGGTACGCGTGCGCGAATTCCTCGAAGTACTTGTCGGCGGCCTCCCACATGTGTTCGGTGGCGGTCCGCCCTTCGAGGTAGATCATGCCGCCCCGGCCCCGCCGGCCCCCTTCCTGCGGGCGCGCGGCCGCGGCCTGCCCCGGGGGGGGTGCCGCCGGGGGCAGGCTGGCGCCGGTCTGGTAGACGCCCTTGGTCCCCTGCATGCGGAAGAACTCGCGCGGGTGTGGTGTGTTGGTGTCGTGGTTGAGGGTGACGACCTTGCCCTGCTCGGTGTGCAACAGGGTAACGTTGACATCCCCGGAGGCGAACTTCTTCTTCGCGAACGGGTGCTGCTCCCCGAACTTGAGGGCCGCGTACTTCTGCAGCATGACCCCCTTGGTGCTCATGGAGACGAGGTAGTCGAAACGGTCGCCGTGGTTGATGTCGGCCAGCCGCATGATGCGCGCCATCGGGTGGTCCGGGTATAGATTGCCGTTGCGGTTGAGCGAGTGCATCAGGCGCCACGGCTCCTCGAGCGGATTGAACTTCACCATGCGCAGATCGTGCACGTACCCCCCCTCAAGGTGCAGGACGTCGCCGAAAACGCCTTTGCGCACCATGTTCATGAGGGTGAGGTCGCCGAAGCCCTCGAGCCCGATGGTCGCCCACTTGCCGGTCTTCTCGTGCATCTCGACCAGCTGCCACGCCTCCTCGACCGTGATGACGATCGGCACCTCGCTCACGCAGTTCTTGCCGTTTTTCATCGCGGCGAGCGCCACCGGGGCATGGAATTCCCACGGGGTGCAGCAGATCACGCAGTCGAGCTGCTCCTTTTCGCACAGCGCCTGGAATGCGGTCCGGCTCTCGCCGTACGTGTGCGGGGACGGGCGGCCCGATTCCTCGACCCACCGTTTCGCCTTGAACAGCGCGTTGTCGTCGATGTCGCAGACGGCGACCACGTCAACCCCCTCCATGCCGAGCGCGCAGTCGAGGTGGTACGAGCCGCGCCCGCCGATTCCGACGAAGCCCAGTTTGACGGCCTTGCCGGATTGCGCGGCGGCCTGACCCGCCAACCCGTAACCCGCCATCGCCATCCCGGCCAGAGAAGCAGACGAGACTTTCAAGAAATCCCTGCGATCGAAACTATCGCCCATAATCATATCTCCTTGAGTTTCCGACGGTGCGGGTCGGACGCCAAGCATAATGTCGCGTGGCTCCTTAATAGCACAGAGGCTCGGCAAAAGAAAACAAAAACAAGAATTGCAAATCCATGGAGTGGGCCGCGGCGGCTCGACGCGGCCCGCGCTCTAGCGCGTTCCGGTGGTTTACCCCTCATCCAACGGCTCTTGCTCCATCGGGTCGTGGCCAGCGCCCCGCCCGGCACGCCCCCGGTCTATATTTGGTTTTCTTTTGATCCTTTTCTTTTTAGTATAGCGCCGACATGAACCACCCGATCGCCCTGCTGGCCCTGATCCTGGCGTTCCCGTGCGCCGCGTTCCCGCAGGAGGAACACCGCCCGGCGATGCGGGCGGTGCGCGTCCCGGACGGGGCGATGAAGCTCGACGGGCGTCTGGACGAGGGGGAGTGGAGGCTCGCCGAGCCTGCCACCGGCTTCGTGCAGTCGGTCCCCGACACGCGCAAGCCTTCTTCGGAGAAAACCGAAGTGCGCGTGGTCTACGACTCCGAGCGCATCTATTTCGGCGCCTGGTGCTTTGTCCGGGATCCGGGGACCATCCGGTATTACGAGTACTTCCGCGACTTCGGCGTCTACAACACCGACACGTTCGAGATCGCCCTCGACACGTTTCACGACCGGAGGAACTGCTTTGCTTTCGCGACCAACCCGCTCGGCGCGATGCTCGACCTCGAGTACTCGAACAACGGCGGCTCGTCCAACCGGAATTGGGACGCCGTGTGGGAAGTCCGCGGCGCGATCCGGGACGACGGCTACTTCCTGGAGGTGGCGATCCCGTTCAGATCCCTGCGTTACCCGCAGCAGGACGGCGAGCAAGTCTGGGGCATCAATTTCCAGAGGCGGATCCGGCACCGGAACGAACAGTCGTTCTGGTCGTTCGTCCCCCGCCCGTTCAGCGTGCCGCGGATCTCGCTGGCGGGAACCCTGGCGGGACTGACCGATTTGCCGCAGGCCCGCAACCTGAAGCTCACCCCGTACGGCCGAACCGGCTTCACCACGACGCCGGCCGGCCCGGGCGCGGCGGCTGGCACGGGCAAGGAAACGAGAGTCGACCACGGCGCGGGACTCGACCTCAAGTACGGCATCGCCAACGCGCTGACGCTCGACGTCACCCTGAATCCCGATTTCTCCAATGTGGGCGCGGACGTGCAGCAGGTCAACCTGACGCGCTTCGACCTGTTCTTCCCGGAGCGCCGCCCCTTTTTCCTCGAAAATGCGACGATGTTCGAGATCCGCCGCACACGCCGCGGCAACGGCATCGCCGGGGCGTACGGCAGCAACGCCACCCTGGACCTCATCCCTTTTTTCAGCCGGACGGTCGGGCTCGCGTCCAACGGCACGCCGCTGCCGGTCTGGGGCGGCGCGCGCCTGACAGGTCGGCTGCAGGGAGGGGTGGACTTCGGCGTGCTGAACATCCACACGCGCGAAAACGACGCCGGTCCGGGCGAAGATTTCACGGTCCTGCGCGCCCGGAAGAAGTTCCTGACGAACTCCGACGCCGGCTTCATCGTGACCGATCGCCAGACGCGCGGGTCGAACCAGTTCAGCCGCCTCTTCGGAACCGACCTGCACTTCCAGTTCGCGCGTTACCTCGACCTGTCCGGGCTGGTCATGACGACCCTGGACTCGGACCGAAAAGACCGGCACCTCGCCTATTCGGCGGCCGCGAGCTGGCGCAGTTCCCTCTGGGACGGCGATCTCGGTTTCCTCGACATACAGGACAACTTCAGCCCCGCGATGGGATTCGTGCCCAGGCGCGGGATCCGGAAGTCGACCGGCGGCTTTTCCGTCCACCCGCGCCTGGACCGGTTCGGCGTGCGCGAATACGCCCCGTATCTGCGCACCGACTACATCACGGACGAGGGGAACACGCTCGCCACCCGGCTCGTCAGCACCGGGGTCGGCTTCATTTTCCGCAGTGGCGCCACCCTGGATGTCTCGCGCGACGGGTCGTTCGAGCGGCTCGCCAAGCCGTTTTCCGTCGGTGGCCGTGTCGTCGTGCCCCGCGGGGATTACGGCTACCAAAACTGGAAGACCCTTTACACGTCCGACATCAGCCGGCGCATTTCCGGCAGCCTGGGAGGGGAATGGGGCGATTTCTATGCGGGGACGAAGCGGACCGGGACGGCGGGGGTCACCGTGCACGCCAACGAACACCTGACCTCCGGCTTGACGTATGCACATAACCGGGTGTGGCAGCCGTGGGGGCGTTTCGCCAGCCACCTGGTCGGGCTGCGGGTCGACTACGGCTTCTCACCGAGGATGTTCTTCAACGCCTTCATCCAGTACAACTCGCTGGCGCACCAGTTCAACACCAACCTGCGGTTCGATCTGATCCACCACCCGCTCAGCAACCTGTACGTGACCTACAGCGACGTGCGCGACACGCTCGACCGCGAGCGGGCCACCCGGATCCTGGCGATCAAGTTCACCCAGATGCTGCAGTTCTGATATGGAGTGCGGCGGCTCGACGCCGCTGTCTGGGCGGCGCCTCGGCGCCGCCGACCGTGTCCTTCCGCATCTTGCGCCGAGGATTGTATGAAGTACGGGGCCGTACTCCGGGTTGCGGGCTGTCGGGGCGGCGTCGAGCCGCCGCACTCCATAACGTTACGCGGGGATGCGGAAGGTACTGCGCACGTAGTCCAGGTTGTCCTTGGTGTCCTTCACGACATCGCCCGACGGGGAGGTGGTCTCCAGCACGAACCATCCCCGGTAGCCGGTGTCGTAGTACTCCTGCGCGAGCCGCGGCCAGTCGAGAAGATTCTGCTGGCGCATCAGCATCTTCCCGTTCTTGACGTGCGTCTGGTGGATGCGTTTGCCAAGGAGCTTGATCTCCCCGTACGGGTCATGCACCTTCCCCTTGACGTTCGACGGATCGTAATACACGCCGACGTAGTCAGAGCCGATCGCGTCGAGCAGGCGCATGTTGTCTTCGGCGGAGAGCCAGTCTTCGAGCGAGACGACCACGCCGGCCTTCTCCGCGTACCGCGCCACTTCCTTCATCATCGCCACGAAGGTGTCGACTTCCTTCTGGTCCTCCATGTGGATGTGGCTGTTGCCCAGGACTGGGAGGAGGATGTCGTTGGTGCCGATGCTGCTGGCCACGTCGACGGCCTCGACCAGCAGGATGGCGGCTGCCGGATGCGTGCAGAGCGGCATGCGGAGCTTCCCCGGGGAGCCGATCGCGAGCGAGCAGATCTGGATGCCGTTGTCGAGCGCGGCCTTTTTGAACTCCTCCTGGACTTTCGGGCTGCGCAGGTGCGGGCTGCCGTCCTCGGGGAAGATGAGGCTCACCTGGATGCCGTCGAGCCCGATGGTGCGCGCGAGGGCGAACTTCGACAGGTCCCCCCTCTGGCCGAGGTCCCAGTCGGTCATCCCGACTCGGACCGGAAACCCTTTGTCGTCGGCGGCGCGTGCGCTCCCCGCGCCGGCCGCAGCCACCGCGCCCGCGGCGGCCGTCTTCATGAAATCGCGGCGGTTCACTTCCATGTTTCCCTCCGATGCGGGAAAAGGGGGCCAGGCCCGCACGGCGAGCCTGGCCCCCATGTGACACAGCGCGGACTAGGACTCGGGAGGCAGGTACACCTTGCGCGGGACCGGCCTGGAGAGCAGCTTTCGGGTTTTCGGGTCGAAGGCCAGCGCCCTGCCCTGACGATAGGACTCGACCCCCATCTTGATGGCGGTCATGACCTGGTAACCCCGCATCACGTTGTAGACGGGGAGTTCGCGGCTGCGCATGCAGTTGAGCCAGTTGTCGCCGAGGCTGTCGCTCTCTTCGGGCTCGATGACGACCTCGCTCTTGCCGTCGTTGGCGTCCTTGAACTCCTTGAGGAATTCACGCTCGGCCTTGATCACGGCCTGTTCGCGCGGGCCGCGGGACCGCTGGGCCGCGGCGCCGGGGGCGGCCGGGGGCGGCGCGGCGGTACGGGCGTCCCCCATCGAGTCCATCGCCTGCGCCTGGGGCGACACGATCTGGAGGGTGGCCCAGTTGCCGTAGACGCTGATGGGCGCCGACTGCTCGTTCGCCATGCAGGAGATCATATTGATGCAGTAATCGCCCGGGTACTCGACCATCGTCATGTAGACGTCGGGCACTTCCCGGTTCTTCTGCACGTAGACCCCGCCGGCCCCGACCACCTGGGTCGGGAAATCGAAGGCGATCATGGACGACATGGCGCCCAGGCGGTGAAAGAGCAGGTCGGTGGCATTGCCGCCCGAATAATCCCAGAACTTTCTCCAGCGGAAGTAACGTTCTTTGCTGAAGGGGCGTTTGGGAGCGGATCCGAGCCAGGTCTTCCAATCGAGGTTCTTGGCACTGACCTCGGCGTTGGGCCATGCCTCGCTGCCGATGCCCGGGATCGGGTAATCCCACATGCCGCTGTGGGTGTTCCGGTTGTAACTGATCAGCCCCCAGCAGATCTTGCCCATCTTGCCGGCTTTGATATAGTCGTTGACCTTCCAGTAGAGACGCGTCGCGGGGCCGGAACCGCCGACCTGCAGGATGCGCTTGGACTGGTTGACGATGTCGTTGAGCTCGGCGGCTTCCTCGATCGTGTAGGTCATCGGCTTCTCGAGGTAGACATCCTTGCCGGCGGCGCAGGCGTCGCGCGCGATCGGGAAATGCCAGTGGTCCGGCACCGCGACGACGACGCCGTCGATGTCGGGGCGGGCCAGGACCTCGCGGTAATCGGCGTAGGTCTTGGGCGCCTTCGTCTTTTCCTGCGCATTCTTCACCCGCGGTTCCCAGACGTCGCAGACGGCCATGAACTCGACGTCCTTCTGCCGCTCCTTGCGCGCGCCGAACATGCGGAGCAGTGACTGGAACTGCATGCCGTTGCCGATGAAGGCGATGTTGATGCGGTCGTTGGCGCCCAGCACCCGTCCGGAAGACTTCGCCACGAACTTGGCGCCTTTCTCCCGCGCCGCGGCGGCGCCGCTCAGGAGAGTGGTCGATGCTACGGCAGCGGCGGTCTGCCCCAGGAACTGGCGGCGTGTGGGCCGGCTGTCGGGATTCTGATTATGGTTTGGATTGCTCATGCGATAAGAAACTCCCTTCCGTAAAGGGCGCCATGCGACACCCAGCGTGTTGTCGTCGAGCACTAACACAAAACGAATGAAAAGAAAACAATAAAGAAATCCCGGGTGGGGCCGGTCCGGCCTCGCCCCGATGAAGCCGCAGCCACGGCCCGGGAACCGGCGCGGCGCACGTCGGGTCAGGCCAGGATCACCTCGATGCCGGCTTCCTTCAGGGCGCGCTGGTCCGACTTGCCGAGCCGGCTGTCGGTGATGACCTTGTGCACTTCGGAGACCGGCGCAATCAGCGACAGCCCGCGCCGGCCGAACTTGCTCGAGTCGCAGATCACGATCGTGCGCCGGGCGATCTGCATCATGGTGCGGTTGACGTTGGCCTCGAGCAGGTTCGGTGTGGTCAGACCGAAGCGCACATCGAACCCGTCTACCCCGAGGAACAACACGTCGGCGCTGAGGCGGCGCAGCGACTCCTCGGCCATCGGGCCCACGAGCGAGAAGGACCGCTCGCGCAGGATGCCTCCCGTCAGGAGCACCTCGATCGAAGTGCCGGCGAGTTCGGCCGCGATGTTGACGGCGTTGGTGATGACGGTGAGCTGGCGGAACTTGCGCAGGGCGCGGGCCACGGCCGTGACCGTGGTGCCCGAATCCATGACGACCGATTCCCCCTCGCGCACCTGGGCGGCGGCCGCTTCGGCGATGCGCTGTTTTTCCGCCCGGTGAAACTTTTCCTTTTCGTGGAGGCTTGGATCCAGCAGCGCCCCGATCTGCAGCGGCAGCGCACCGCCGTGCGTGCGGTGGATCAGTCCCTGGCTGTGCAGCGACTCGAGGTCCCCGCGGATGGTGACATGGGAGGTTTCGAAGCGGCTCGCCAGGTCCTTGACCAGGACCCGTCCTTCCTGATTGACGATTTCCACGATTGCTCTACGGCGTTCTTCGTTAAGCATAGGCGCCCTAATAGGAACAACGAGGTTATCAATCCGGACTGAACTGCCTCCCTTTTACTATTTTTTCGTTTCCTTGTCCATTCGAAAGCCACCCGCTTGCGTTTTGTGGTCGGGCGCACTCGCTAGCTGGAGGGGGCGAGGAGGTACTTTTTCAACAGCTCTTTCCCTTTTGCGATGCCGTCCCGCCCGCTGGATTCCACCCCATACCAGCCGCGATAGCCGGAATCACGGCACAGCCGGATCAGTTTCGCGGTCCCTTCCTCCGTCGGCTGGTTGCGATACGACATGCCTCCGGCATAGGGCAGCATCTTGACGAGGTAGTTGTAGTTGTCGAAATCGGGACTCGGCGAGCGCCAGTCCGGGTACGATCCGAAATACAGATTGTCGACTTCCTTGTACAGCGAAACCATCCAGTCGGCGTCGTTGGAGATGCCGCCGTGGTTCTCAATCAGGATGCTGATTCTTGCCGGGACGGCATATTCGAGCATCATGTTGTACGTCTCGGCGGCCCATTTCAGGGCCTCCTCCTTCGGAGGCGGCGGCTTTTCCGGCCCCCGGCAGTTGGTCCGGATCGCATGGCATCCCAGATACTGCGCAACGTCGATCCACTTCCTGTGGTTCACCACGGTCTGCTTCCGCTCCTCCCTGGAAGGCGTGCAGGTTTCCCCTTCGCCATCCACCATGATCAGGACCATGGAGACATTGAGGTCCGCCGCGTTCTTTTTCAGTCGGCGGAGGTAGTCGGCGGTGGGGGATTCAAACAGCGAATTGACGAATTCAATGCCATTGATGTCGAAATCGTTGCGCGCAATTTTCGGAAAGTCGACCGTCTTCCACTTGCCCTGCCGGACCTCCTCCACCAGGGCCCACTGCGCGATTGAGATGTCGTCCTTGATCGGTCGGGGACGCGCCCGTGCAGTCTGCAGGTTCATTGAAGCCGAGGCCGTCAGGCCCGCGCCGAGAGCGAGAGAACTGGCCACAAAATTCCGTCGAGTCAGATTGTCCATGTGATTTCCTTTCGAATTGCGGTTCGGTGGGCGATGCTACCGTACGGATCGTGGGCGTGTCACTCGTTTTCGTTCCGAGGCGCACACCGAAAACGAGTGACACGCCCCCGGATTTTCCACTAGCATGCCGGGGCATGCCCCGCCGCCCCGAACGGAAAATCCGGATTCTCGCCTGGGGGATGCTCGTTTTCGCAGGGCTGGCCGCCGCAGCCCTCCGCTATGCCATACTCGACCGCCGGACCCCGCGCACATTTTCGTATACCATGGAATCGTGTTTTCGTTTTCGCTACGCCGAGATGCGGATGATGGGACGGTCGGTGCCGCCGCTGGATCCGCAAGCTCAGTGGCCGGAGGGCTTCGACGTCCAACGAACGATTCTGCCGCTCCCTGACAAGACGGCCGGGCTCGTTTATCGCCTGCGGGGCGGGGGCGATCCGTTCCTCGCCTCGCGTGCGACGATCCTCCTTTTTTCGTCCCTCGCGGTCCTGGCATTTGTCCCTTTTGCCCTCGCTTTTTTCCAGAGGGCCTGGCCCGCCGCCGCGGCGGCACTTGTCTATGCCGGCTCTTTCGGCGCGTACTCCCGGACTGTTGGGAACTACCTGCGCGAGGACTTCGCGTTGCCCGGGCTCCTGGTCGCGACCGCCGGGGCACTGCATGTCCTCACCGGGGCACGCAAGGGGCGCGGGCTGGCGCTGGTTGCGATGAGCCTGGCGACCTTCTGGGCCGGGTCGTGCTGGCATATGACCCAGTTCGCCATCACCATACTCGCTGCGCTGATTTTCGTCTTCGCTCTCGCAGGCCGGACGGCCGCGGCGGCGCAGGCAGGCATAGCGCTGTGGCTCGGTCTTGCCGCGGCGGCGTTGGCCAATACGCCGCTCTGGGTAAAGGGAGCCATGTGGAACGTGAGCGCCGCCGCGGCCCTTACGCCTGCAGCCGGTTATTTGCTCGCCAAAGCGGTGCGGCGGCCGGGGGCGGCGCGCTGGTGCACCCTCGGATCGGGTGCCGTACTGCTCGTGGCCACCCTCGTCTTGGACCCTGCTCGAGATTACGGGCATGTTTTCGCGCTGCTTTGGGCGAAGATCGTCCACCTGGGCCTCAAGCCGGAACCGGCGCAACTGACTTACGACGCGCGGCTCTACTGGGTGGGGCCGTTTGATTCCCCGGGGCGCGCGAGCCTCGCCTTGGAGTACGGACCCGTGGGGATAGCCGCCGCCCTGGGGCTGGGTTGTCTCTTCTACGATCTTATCCGGCGCCGCGCGGCGGCTGCCGGAGCCGCGTTCGCGGCGCTCGCGGCCCCTGGCTTCGCGCTGCTCTATCTGCTCATGATGCGCATGACAATCTTCCTGGCGCCCTGGGCGTCGGCCTTGTGCATTTACCCTGCCGCTCGCGCCGGGAGCCGGAAGGCGAGGGCCGCTTGGCTGCTGCCGGTCGCATTCGTCTGGCTGGCACAGCTCAACGGCATTGAGGGCTTCTGGCGTCCGGAGTGGTACGGCCGCGCCGTCGAAACCCTTGCCGCCGGGAAGATCGAGGTCCCCTGGTTTTACGGCTCGGAGCGCGCAAGCCTGCTCCGCTGGCTGGCTTCGCACGAACCAGGGGCCGTGCTCGCGGACTTCTCGTTCAGCCCATCGATACTGTACCTGGCAGGCAGGCCGACCGCTCTCCATCCCATGTTCGAAGTGCCGCCGTCGGTGCGGCGGAAGGCGTTCACCTACGCCAGCGCGGCCATCGCGGACGAGGACGCGTTCTACGCGCTGTGCACGCAGTGGAACATAAGATACGTCGTCCATTTCGCCCCCCAGGTTCTCGACCGCGGCAGCGGCTCGTTCTACGGCACGACCGCCGTCGTGCCGCAACCGGGCTCGGCAGCGTGGCGGATGCAGTTTGCGCCGAGCGCGCTCAAACACTTCAGGCTCGTTTGGCAGACCTATTCGACAAGGGTTTACGAAACCGGACACCCCTACGAGGGGTTTGCCGCGCGACGCTATCACCCGCTCTTCGATCCCGCAGTCTTCCACGCCATTCCCTCGGATGAGGAGCTTCTCGCTTTCTACGCGAGGGTCCGGCGAGCGCAATCCCTCTATTTGACGGGCGTTGCCGCGCAGTCCGGGAGGGTTTGGGGAACGGCGGCCGCGTCCTTTACTGAAGCGCTCCGCCTCCACCCCGACTATGAGGATGCAGGCCTGCGGCTCGCCGGCTGCCACCTCGCGCTGGGGCAGCGCGACAAGGCCCGCCTCCTGCTGCAACGCGCCGCAGAGACCAGCCCCGAAGACCCGCGTGTCGCGGAATACCTCGGCCTCCTGGCACAATCCCGCTGACCCCTCTCAACTAGAAAAACCTGGTCGCGGAGGGACACGGCCGCGGCCGGCGGTCACAATCAAGGTGCGGGGGTATGGATGCGGCGGCTCGACGTCGCTTTGGGGTCGGGGCCTGGGCGCCGACTGCTGGCCCATGCCCACGGATCCAGTACCATCCCCATAGAAGCGGTTCCGAGGCAACCCAATACCATAACCGCCGCACAGGGTTTCGTGCCTGGTTCGCTCCGTTCTTTGCGTCTGGGCGGTGATTTCTCGAAGGCGGAGCATCTCGCAGGTGCCCCCGGGGCTGCCGTCACCGGTTTGGGAATTCCAAACTCCAGGCACCAGCAAGGAACCCCCTTTCGAATTGTTTCCTCCCTTGACAGAAACCGGATACTCTGGTAGCAGTGCGGCATTGCAAACAAAAGTAGACATTGAAAACAGCACCGGTAGCGGGGAGCTCAAGGATCGTCCGGGCAGAGGCCTTGTTTTTGCGCTGACTCACGAGAAGCTCGCCCATGTCGTAACTCCGCGACCTTTACCCACAGACCTCAAGGGGGGCACACATCCTATGACGGCTATCGATAACATGAATCGTCGAACGTTCCTGGGTTCAACCGCCGCTTCGCTGGCTTTCACGATCGTCCCGCGGCACGTCCTCGGAGGCCCGGGGTACGTCGCCCCGAACGACAAGGTGACCCTGGGCTACATCGGGTGCGGCACGCAGGGGTTGCGGGAGATGTTGAGGCTCGTTACCAATCCGGAAGTGCAGATCATAGCGGTCTGCGATCCCGAGAAGGACGGCACGAATTACGTCGACTGGTCCAAGGACGGAATTCGCAACAGCATCCGTAAACTGCTGGAGTTGCCCAGCTGGGACCAGGAGGGGAAAGGCATCCGGGGAGGGAGGGAGGTCGCCAAGAAACTGGTCGAAACCTACTACTCGACCAAGCGCTCTTCGGAGAGTTTTAAGGGCTGCACCGCGTATGCCGATTTCCGCGAACTGCTCGACAAAGAGAAGGACCTCGATTCCGTCAAAGTGATCACGCCCGACCACCTGCATGCGACGATATCGATCGCCGCCATGAAAAAGGGGAAGCATGTGATGGTGCACAAGCCGCTGGCCAACAGGGTGCGCGAGGTCCGACTGGTCGTGGAAAATGCGCGCCAGACGGGAGTAGCGACACACCTCCTGGCGTGGAGACGGCCGCTGGACACGCTCAAGACGATGATCGCCGACGGCGCCATCGGCACCCTGCGTGAAGTCCACAACTGGACAGACCGGCCTTTCTGGCCGCAGTATCAGAGTCTCCCGACGGACCGGCCGCCGGTGCCCGCGACCCTGGACTGGGATCTCTGGCTCGGTCCGTCCGTCGACCGCCCCTATCATCCGCACTTCACCAACGCCGTGTTCCGCGGGTGGTACGAGTTCGGCGGCGGCAGCATCGCCGACATGGGCAACTACAGCCTGTGGCCCATATTCATGGCGTTGGACCTGCCGGTGCCGACGAGCGTCGAGGTCCTGGTAAGCTCCACGGTCGAGATCCACGACCAGGTGAGCCGGATCAACGTGAACGATTTTTCTTTCCCAAATGCCTGCCAGGTCCGTTTCAGGTTCCCGGCCCAGGGGTCGAAGCCGCCGATCACGCTGCACTGGTACGACGGAGGGTTGCGCCCGTGGACGCCCGATGAACTGCTGGCGGACAAGAAACCGATGCCGGCCACCGGTTCCATGTTCGTCGGCGACAAGGGCATCATCCTCAACGACCAGCTCATTCCGGAGAAAAAGATGCAGGACTACCGGTCCGCCAAACAAATCCCGGCCCCCCAACCGGGCCAGCGCGCCGCCGGCGGCGACAGCGGGGCCGACAACGAGTGGGTGCAGGCCTTCAAGGGCGGCAAACCGTCGGCCGGCAACTTCTTAAATGCCGCGCCCTGCTCCGAGGCCATCGCCGTCGCCGGCGCCGCGATTCGCTACGCGAGGAAGAATTTCAAAGCGGACCGCTCCACGCCTCCATTCGAGTGGGACGCCCAGAACATGAGGTTCGCCAACATACCGGAGGCGAACGAATATCTCACCCGCGAGTATCGCAAGGGCTGGGAACTCTAAAGCAACAGGTGGTGGGTGGTGCCGGTTTGAGCCCAACCGGCCGCCCGATATCCAAGACCTGCCGCGGAAGCGCGGCCCGGATGCCGTGCTTCCGCCCCTTTTGGCCCGTTGCGCCCGATTCGTCCCAGGTCGGCCCTTGACACTTCCATCTTGCTGTGCTAGAAGCGGCCAAGTGCAAAGATTAGAAAACTCGCAGGAATAGAAACGAAACGATTAAGAGAAAAATTAAAGTGTTTCGCAGCCAACCCAGGTGCCAGAACCCCCGAAGAGGTGGATATGAAGCCACTGCTGTTTGCACTACTGGTGTCCTTATCATGCGCACTCGTCGCCTCGGCGCAAAACCCCTACGGCCGCATCGGCGGGCGCGTCAATGACGCCACCGGCGCGGTCATGCCCGGTGTTGGGGTGACCGCCACGAACGTCGCCACCAACGTAGCCGCTTCAACCGTCAGCAACGAACGCGGTAACTACGAATTCTCCAACCTTATCCCTGGCAACTACACCATCCGGGCGGAACTGATCGGCTTCAAACGCTACGAGCGCGGGCCGATCGAGTTGAGGCTCGGTGACGCGTTGAGCATCGATATCCCGATGGAAGTCGGGCAAATCACCCAAAGCGTAATGGTCAGTGCCGAAGCGCCGATGCTCGAGTCCACCAACGCCAGTCTCGGCGAGGTGATCGACAATCGCCGCATCGAAACGCTTCCTTTGCCGGCCAACAACGTTCTCTACCTCATGCAGACCACCGCGGGGGTGAGCTCGGGCGCCTCGCCCAATTACGAGTGGGTTCCCTATTCGGGATGGGGCAACTCGTCTGCGGTGTTTGCGGGCGTCTCGGGGCAGACGCAGTTTTCGATCGACGGCGCCCCCAACAACTTCGGCGGGGGCAGCCCGGCCATCAACCCGCCGCCGGAGCTGATCCAGGAGTTTCGCGTCAGCACGGCCCCGTTCGACGCCTCCGTGGGCAGGTTCGCGGGCGGCCAGGTAAACATGGTGCTCAAGAGCGGCACGAACACGATGCACGGCAATCTCCGCTTCACCCATCAGAGCCGGCCACTCACCACGCGCCACCTGTACACCAACATGTACATCTACGACCCGAGCAGCGGTCCGGTGACGGAGGCGAAAAAGAAGTTCGCCTTCCCGTTCTCGCGGATGAACCGCTACACAGCGGCCATGGATGGTCCCGTTTACATCCCCAAAATCTACAACGGGAAAAACAAGACGTTTTGGACCTTTGGCTGGGACAGGCTGGATCGCCTGCGGGCGGAGCAGAGCTTCTTCACCGTGCCAACGCTGAAGCAGCGGCAGGGCGATTTCTCCGAGCTCCTTGCCCGGGGCTCTCAATACCAGATCTACAATCCCTTCACGACCAAAATCGTCGGGAGCCGGTACCAACGAGACCCGTTCGTAGGCAACATCATCCCCGGAAACCTGCTGGATTCCACAGCCCTGAAGCTGCTGGCGTTTTATCCCGTGCCGAATGTGGCGGGCAAGGCCGACGGGCAACAGAACTACTTCGATCCCAAACCGCGCACGGTCGACTACCGGGCCTGGTTTACGCGGGTGGATCACAACTTTAGCAACCGGCACCGGCTCTACGGCAGCTACAGCCATGTGCGCAGCATCGAGAGCTGGAACAACTCATTTCACAACGCCGCCACCGGCCAGCGGACCGACAGCCTGACGAACACCCTGGCGCTGGACGACGTGATCACGCTGCGCCCCGACACGATCCTCAACTTCCGCTACAACGTGAATCGCCGCACCAGCATCGGCGCGTCCCAGGTTCCGACGGTCGATCTGGGCGCGCTCGGGTTCGCGTCGTCCTTCACCAGCCGTTTGAGTCCGCTCTACACGCAGTTCCCGACCATAACGGTCGATGGCGGCGGGTACTCGCCGCTGGGCGACAGAAATTACAGCCTGACCGGCTCGACCCAGCAATACGTCTCGGGAAACGCGACCCACATGCGTGGCAATCATGCCTGGCGTTTCGGTGCGGAGCTCCGGGTGGTCCACCGGGGCAGTTACTCTCCCGGCCAGGTGACTCCGGCGCTCAATTTCGGCACCACCTACACCAAGCTGAACGACACGTCTTCCTCAGCGCCGCTCGGCCAGGGGCTGGCGGCGTTCATGCTCGGCATACCGACCTCGGGCTCTGTCGCCATCCAGGACAGCTCGGCGATCATGAGCCGGTACTTAGGGTTCTACCTCCACGACGACTGGAAGGTGACCAACAACCTGACCATGAACATCGGGTTGCGCTACGAGCTGGAACTCCCCACGACGGAGCGATTCGACCGCATGAACCGCGGGTTTGATCTCGACGTGGCGAATCCGATCTCGGAGGCCGCCCGCACGGCATATGCCAAGAGCCCGATCCCCGAAGTCCCCGTCTCCCAGTTCAGAACTCCGGGGGGGATCCTGTTTGCCGGCGACAACGGCACTCCCCGGCAGTTGTGGAACACGGTAAAGAACGCCTATTCCCCCCGGTTCGGACTTGCGTACAAGCTCGGAAATGCGATGGTCGTGCGCGGCGGATATGGCATCTACTTCCTCTCGAACCAGGACCTGGTCAGCGTCTACCAGCGCGGCTACAGCCAGACAACGAGTCTGGTGCCGAGCCTGGACAACGGCCTCACCTACGCCATGACGCTCTCCAATCCTTTCCCTGGAGCCTTCATTCAGCCTGCGGGCAAATCCCAGGGGTTGAAGACAAACCTCGGCCAGGCGATTACCTTCATCGACCCGAACAACAAACCGGGATACATGCAGCGCTGGAGTCTGAGCATTCAGAAAGAACTCCCCGGAAGATGGCTGCTCGACGTGGGCTACATGGGCAACCGGGGCACGGGACTGGGTGTGACCCAGCAGTACTCGCCGGTGCCGGCACAGTACCTGAGCCGATCGCCGGTGCGCGACCAGGCCACGATAAACTTCCTTGCCGCCCAGGTGAATAACCCCTTCTACGGCATGCCCGAATTTGCGGGCACCACGCTCGCAAGCAGCAAGATCCGGCGTGACCAACTGCTCAAGGCGTACCCGGAGTTCGACGCGGTAACCTCGCTGCGCAACTACGGTATCTCCTGGTATCACTCCCTGCTGACGGGCGTGGAGAAGCGTTTTACCAAGGGCTACAGCATCCAGATGAACTACACCTGGTCCAAGCTGATGGAGATGACCTCCAAGCTCAATGCCACCGACGCGCTGCCGGAGCGGGTCATCTCCGGCAGCGATCGCCCACACCGGGTCACCGGCAGCGCGCTGTTCGACTTTCCCTTCGGCAAGGGGCGGCCCCTGCTGAATTCGGCGCCCAGCTGGCTGAACGCGATTGCGGGCGGCTGGTCGATGCAGGCGATGTATCAGTATCAGACGGGAGCGCCCATCGGTTGGGGGAACATCCTGTTCTACGGAGACATAAAGGACATCTACCTGTCGCGTTCCGAGCGCACGATTGACCGGTATTTCAACATAGACGCGGGATTCGAGCGGAGCTCGTCCAAGAGCCTCTCGAACAACATACGGACCTTCCCCTCGCGGCTGAGCGGCGTGCGCGGTCGTGGTTACAACAACATCGATATGTCCGTCATGAAGAGCTTCCGCGTACGCGAAGGCATGAGGCTGGAACTCAAGGCCGACGCGCAGAATCTCTGCAACCGCGCCGAACTGGGTAGCCTGACCACGAGCCCGACCAACAGCCTGTTCGGCTCCTACTACCAGGATCCCACAAACGTCGGCCTGACCGAACAGCGCCGCATCACGGTGGGGCTGAAACTAGCCTGGTAAGGCTGCTCGCCCCGCCTCCATATCATCCGGCGGCGGTGGCGGGGCCGTTCTAAAGAAAGGCGGGCTGTTTAACACCAGCCCGCCTTTGCTTCTTGCGACGGGACCGATTCCCTGCTCACATCGGCCCGGTGCCCACGGTTCGGCAACGCTTTTGGTGGTTCTGCTGCGTCAGGAGCATCGGCCAAACCAGCGTTGAGCCCTGAACTTCGTGCGGATCTCGACGCGTTATGAAGGCAGACGCACCCGCGCCTGCGTCTCCGATGAAGCGGCGGCGCGAGGTCAGGAGTTTAGCTCTTGCCATTACAGCTCAAGGACCCCAACCGGGGTTTGGGGAATCCCTGAACAACTTTGACCGGGTTCGCCCCTTAATCGCATCGAGTGCACGAATGATCTGAGGCCCATATGCTGCGCTCGCTGCGCCGGCAGGAGTGCCGATACAATCGCGGAAAGCTGCGCCGAGGCACCGCACCCCAAGTGCGCCGCAGAGCCTTGGAGGTGAAAACAGCGGACTTACTGCTTCGTGCGCGGTCCAACCTTGAGGAGCATCTTTCTGTCCGAACCGGGAACGGTGGCCGCAAAAACCACGCCCTTCTTCAATCCAACCTGCTGCCCGATAGCCGTCAAAGCCGAGAGCACCGTGCGGTCGCCGAGATCGATCGAAACCACCTGGCTCGCGTCCGGCTCATCCAACCGCACCTCGAGATCCGCGACCCTTCCGAGCGCATCCATCACGGTCCGAAGAGGCACATCGTTGAAGCGGAAACCAGCCGGCGTCTTGCGTTCGAGCCTCTGCTTGAAATCCACACCGCCGACACCCCCCTTTACTCCTCCGGGGACTCCGCCCACCACTCCTCCTGAAACACCTCCCGGCACCCCGCCCACCACGCCTCCCGGCACCCCGCCCACCACGCCTCCCGGCACCCCGCCCACCACGCCTCCCGGCACCCCGCCCACCACTTCTGGCTCCTGCCTTGCGGCTTCCAGTGGCAGGTCCAACGCGCAAGGTGTTCCCATCGATCGTCCAATGGCATCCGACACTTTCGGAGAGCGCGTTGAGAGCCGTGCGCACCGTGACGTTGGTGAGCCGCATGGTTACGGGCGGCCGGCTGTCTTGGGACATCGACAGTTCGCATCCGAGGGTCCGGGCAATCGAGCCGTACACGTCACCGGCCGCAACTGCGGAAACGTCGATGGTCGTCCTTCGGTCCAGGTTCGGTTGCGCGCCCAGTGGCGCGGCGGCGACGGCGGCGCAAAACCACCATCCGCAGAGTACGCATATCATTCGTTTCACGGTTGTTCTCCTCCAATCAGGATCAGGTTCAAGCCTGCCGACGCGCTTTCAGCGGCGGTGTCGGGAGTGACTAACCAGCTGCTCCCGTCAGGGTATTCGAGCACGGCGACCCCACCCACATACTCCAGTTGAAACGTTTCCGGCGGCACCGGGGACATGTTCCGAATGACGACGAAGCAGGCAAGCAGCAGTGCCGCAGACGCCAGGACCGCAGCCATTCTGCGCGACGCCGGCTTGCGCGGCCGTTGTGCCAGCGCTCCCGCGGCGACTTGACGCACCACTTCGGGCGCGGGCTCGTAGGCTGCCCGCAGACCGCGGTCGAGGTCGCTATCGTCCTGGTGCTTCATGTCCGTTCTCCACAAGGGCGTGCAGACGCTGTCGCGCCCTCAGTGTCCTCATTTTGAGCGCCGATTCCGAGATGCCGAGCACGCGCGCCGCTTCGGGCACACTCAGACCGCCCACGGCGACGATCAGGAGCGCCTCCCGGTCGCGCGCGGGCAGGAGCCTGAGGGCATGGGCCAACGCGGCGTGCCCGGAGCTCCTGAGGGCGGCCTCCTCCGGATCGGGGCCGTTGTGGCGTCTGCCGGCCAGCAACTCCAGCGGGAGCCACAACCGGCGGCTGACGAGCGCCCGCATCGCGCGCCGCCGCGCCACGGCGAACACGAACGCCTGCGGCGAGTCCGGCGCGCCGTAGCGGCTCCATCGCTGCACGAGCGCCGCCAGACTGTCCTGGGCGATTTCCTCGGCGAGCGAGCGGTCCCGTGTCCGCGCTGCACAGTAGCGGAGCAGCCCGGGAGCAAGATCACGCACGGCTTCTTCGAGGTCCACACTCATGTAGTACCCCGTCGCGGTTTTCGGTCACCAATTTTAAACGACTGCCGGAACATCATCCTACTTTAGAACTCCTCGCAGTGACGCAATGCGCGTGGATTGCAGTCAGCTACCACACCCGCAGAACGGGTGGCTTGAGGCCCCCGCCACAGGCGTAAAGTGCGGCGGCTCGACCCTGTTCGAGTCTCACCGCCAGAGGCGTTGGATTGCCCAAATGGATTTATTTCAAGAGGGGTTTTCGGTCTTCAATTGAGGAAACCGGCTGACATCGCGGTCGGCCCGTCAGCAGCTTCCTGACGCCATGGTGGAGACACAAGGCAGCGACCCGTGCATCGTCGGCAATCCTGATGGTCGTCTTCATATGGCTAACCATACTGAAGAGACCGGCGGGCGCTGTCAACAGCACTCCGGGATCGTTCCTTCTGGGGCGAGCCTTCGAGCGCCGGCGCTCCAAACCCATGGGTTTCAGGCTTCGTTGGCGAGCGCCGGGGCGATGCGGCCAGCGGCGCCTGCACTGGATTCCTGCCACCGGTAACGCATCAGTTTCCGGCCCGGCTGGCGGACATCGTGGAAGAATCGCATCCGGGCCCATTCGGCGGCCGCCATGCCCGTCACCGCCGCGGAAGCCGCCAGTTCCCTTGCGGAACGCCGCCCGAACAGGGCCTGATACTCGGATTCGAGCCGCCCGGCCAGCTCCGCAGTGACGCGATTCGCGGCAAGAAGCCTTGCGGCAGGCAGAAACAACCGCATCTGCCGCGTCAGCACGAAACTGTCGACCCGGCGCCTCACGCGCGGGTCCGGGTGCCCCGACGCATACCGGTAGCCCTGCAGCATCGTGTCGATGCTGCGAAGCAGCGATGCCCCGTTGCGCCGGTAGTCGCGCTCGAAGGCAGCCTTCAGAAGCTCGCGCGATTCCTCGCGGGTAAACTCCGGATGCCGAAACCAGATCTTGTCCTGGCCGTGCTGTTCGGAGTAGGGCACGTCGGCGAGGATCTTGCCCGCCCGGAGATAGGCGTCGTGCAGGGCCGTGCCCGGCATCGGCCCGAGCTGCATGAACTGCAGGTAATCCGGCTCCAGGGAGACGGCGAAGCCGATGTCCTCCCAGATGCTTTCCGGGTCGTGGTGTTCGAGAAAGAGGATGGCCGAAGCCATGACGCTGATCCCGCGCCGCCGGAGTTCGCGAACGACCTCGTGAAAATCGGTTCCCCGGTTTTTCAGGTAAGCGTCGCGTTTCGATTCGACCCCGATCCAGACGAACTGGACGCCGAGCCGGACGAGCGCATCGAGGTCGCCCAAGCTCCGCAAGGTCTCGGCCGAACTGAAGATGCCGAAAGTGTAAAGCTTGTCCTCACGCTCGATCCACTCGAGCAACTCGAGGGCCCGGTCGCGGCTCTTGAGAAAATTCTCGTCGAGTACGCCGAAATCGGTCACGCCGAGGCGCTCCTCGTACCGCCGGCACACCTCGAACATCTCTCGCCCGGTGGAGAGGAAAGGCTTGTAGTCGCCGAAAAAGTGAGTGGTGCAGCAGAAGCGGCACTTGTTCGCGCATCCCACGCCCGGCAAAAGGACTCCCGAGGACTGAGGGAGCGGCACACCCATGAGCTTGCGATTGAAAGAGCTGTGCAGGAGCGGGTGGCGCACGGGGCCGTCCACGGCCTCCCCGAACAGCCGGCGCAGAAACGCCACGCCCTCTCCTCTGCAGATGTGGTCGTGCGGGATCAGTCGCTCGATGCCGGGTATGCTCACCCCGTGCCCGCCCAGGATGATTTTCGTGCCCGGAGATTCCTCGCGCACGATCTCGGCCATTTTCTTCGCTTTGGCGATATTCGGCACGATAAAGCTGATGCCGACATAGTCATACCCCTTGCGGAGTTCCCTCCTGAATTCGTCGAGGGAGGGGAAGTCGAGTACGGTGGCAGGCACGCGGACGTTCTCGGCCATCAGGTACAACCCGAAACTGTGGTGGTTGAAGCGGTAGGAAAACACCCCCTGCTCGCGCGTGACCTGGTTGTGAAAGAGCTCCATTTTGTTCTCTTTCCTGCCATAAGCATCATCGACGCCGAAGGGCCCGAACACTGACGACAACAGCAATGTCATGAAAACTCCCAATGGTTAAAAGCCGCCATTCTAGCCGGTTGCCTGGCCGTCCTTTGTAAACCTATCGTAAAAGCGCGGGATTCAAGGCTGAAGGGACCTTCTGTGGAGTGCGGCGGCTCGCTTTGGGGTCGGCGCCTGGGCGCCGACCTCTGGCCAACGCCAACCCATTTAGTTCAATCCTCGAAAGCGGTGCCGAGGCAATGGCGGTTCAGGAAATCGCCGCCGGCAGCCGGGCGAGGCGTTTGCTCATGTACGCTTCCGCTCAGCGGGTCCTCGCCGGATGTGGCGTTTTCATTTCCTCAGGCTGAAGCTCGGTTGCTGCGGGTCGACCAGCGCTTTCCGGACAACGAATCGTTTCCCGGTGTCCTTACTTTGGAGCACACGGGTCCGTGTAACTCCGGTCAGGGCGCGTCGCGCTAAGGCGCGGAACGCTTTCTCTCCGGCAGACGGCTGGGGGCCTCCCAAACCTTCGTGTCGCCGGAACCGGGGGCTGAGACGCTGACCTCTTCCTCCGTGAGCCTGACCACACGCCAGTTGTTGGGATCCATCTGTAGATTGCCGGTTTGAATCTGCGTGATCCGGTGGCCCGCTGGAAAAGGGATGTCCTCGATCACGTTGCGATGCTGGTGACCGACAAAGAGGGCCGCCACGGAAGGATTTTCGTTCAGGGCTTTCATGAGTCCGCGCTGGTAGGTGTCCGGGAACGGCCAACCGGGAGGCGGCGCATTGAACCGAACTCCGTCGCCGTTGGTGTCACCGACGGTCACCGGGATGTGCATGAAAATCAAGTTCGTGTCTCCCTTCCCGTGTGCGAGCTGCCAGTTGAGCCAGGCCAGCTGGGCGGGGTCGGCCAGGTCGCCCTCGTCGAGGTCCCCATAACCGTCGTCGAGAAAGATCAACCGGTAGGTTGTGCTCCCAACCCGGCGGACAAGGCTGTACCAGGTGCCGTTTTCAAATCCCCTCACGTTCCTGATCCACGCCGCACGGGCTTGCTGCGCGTTATGCTGCCCGTTCAGGAACTCGACCCCCTCAAACCAGTAGCTGGTCAGATCGTGGTTGCCTACAACCGGCCAGAGCGGTATTGAGCTGGATCGGACCAGTTGCGCGAAGGCTTCGACCTCTCCGGAGCGCATGGCTCCGTCGCCCGCCTGAGCTTCATAGAAGTCGAGCAGGTCTCCGGTGATCACCACAGCATCGGCTTGTGCTTTCGCGGGTACCGACTCCAGGAACCCTCGCAACGTCTCCTGACCCTTCCCAAAGTGTTTGCGTTTTTCTATGAACCGGCTGTCGAGTCCGGCCAGATTGCAGACGTGGATGTCCGAGATATGGACGAGAGTCAGCGCCGGAGCCCTTTGCTCCCGCCCGGCAGTGATCGCCGTGGGCGAGACGAGGCACAGGCAAAGAGCGCTGACCACGCACAAACCGTGATTCCGGTTTCGATTCAACATGACAGCCACCTCCTGACTCCTTTCGCCGCGATGGGCGCGTCGGAGCCGTCAGCCGCCGGTAATCTGGAGTGCGGCGGCTCGACGCCGCTTTGTGGGCGGCGCCTGGGCGCCGCCGTTGACCGGATCCGGCTGGAGTTCGAGGGCGCCCAGGCGCCGCACTCCAGATTACCGATCCCCCACCCGGTTGGCAACCGACGCAAAAATCGGCGCCACGTCGCTCTCGGGTTCAGTGGAGGAGGTGCCGAGAGCGGATTCAAACCGCTGCATAACGCTTCCTCAACGGAAGTTTTAAACTAGCATCAGGTCGGAGCCGGATTGATCGGTTTGAGTATACAGAATTGTCCGGCCGTCGGGAGAAGCTGCGATCGAGTAGGAGACCTGTCAGTTGCGCAGGGTTCCATCCGTCCCGGTCACACACCCCGATTTCGAGGGTCCCCGAACGGTACGAGCTGAAAGCGATTCTCCTGCCGTCCGGTGAGTACGCCGGATACCAGTCCTTCCGCGTCGACGAGACAAAAGGTACGGGAGCGCCGGGAGCCGAGCCCGAGGCGGGCAAAGCTATGCCTCCGAAAATCCCGGGGTCAGGGGCAGAGCCCCTCGGTTGTCGCCCCGACAGCCGGCCTTACACCACCCATGTAATTCCGCGGGCGGCGCGTTTTCATAATGCGTATCTGGCCAAGTGACCCGTTTGCAGACCCTGGAATTCACGGCAAGTGCAACGGATTCAGCTGCCCAGGACGCCATCGGGCCGACTATAATGCCGACAACTTCAGGTGTTTCGGATTGCAGTGCGCGAATTGCCAGTGGAGGGGTTTCTCCATGATCGGCACGAGCCTTTCGCAACGCGGACTACTCGTTCTGCGTCATCCACTATCCCAAACGACGGCAGCTCACCAGATGCTGGGAAAGCATCTGGTGAGCTGCGATGCGAAACGCAGCCCATTGGGACAATACGCTGTTTTAAGTATTGGGAGGATCATATGCGGGAATTTGCCGCTGTCGTTTGTATCGCCGCCATCGTTGGCTTCTCCAGTTGCACTCCTTCGCTTCATCCGCTCTGTGGAGAAAAGGATGCCGTTTTCGATCCGGAGTTGGTTGGAACGTGGGGTGAACAGGGAGTTAGGGAAGACCAGGAAATATGGCAATTTGAAAAAACTGACGACAATGCTTACACAGTGATATTCACCGAGACGAGCACAAAAGCCCGGTCTGTTTTTAGGGCTCGTGTTGTCCGACTTGGCGGCCGCACGTTTTTCGATGCGATTCTAGTTGAAAAGTTTATGAATGGCGTGGAAGTGGACGAGTACGCCTTGATCCGTCCGCACTGGTTCGGCCGATTATCGAGGCAAGAGAATTCGATAAAGTTGGCGCTGCTAAACGAGGACTGGCTGAAACAGGCCATCGCAGCGAACAAAATCCGAATTCAGCACGAGGTGCTGGGCGACGGAGCGATTGTCCTCACGGCGCCTACGAAAGAACTGCAGTCCCTCGCACTGAAACTGGCAGACGATGACAAGGCATTTCCCTGGGACCAACCGCTGATCCGCAAGAAGTGACGTGCGAGCGGTACCAGTTCTCGCACGAATCTATGAATGTCTAGTGATTTGCGACCCTGGACCGCTTATTGTTCCCAAATGTTCCCAAATTCGATGAAAGTCGAAATAGCGGGGAGCTTGTAAACTGATGGCGCTAAAAGATTTAAGTGGAGGCGCCGAGCGGATTCGAACCGCTGCATAAAGGTTTTGCAGACCTCTCCCTTAGCCACTTGGGTACGGCGCCTTAACGAACGCGGGCACTGGCGACCGACATTGTAGTCAACTCGCGACTGAACCGCAAGGTGTACGGGTGGCGGGACGATCCGGGGATCTGGCGCCAGTTCTCCGGCTCGATCGCAGGCCGCCGGTTGTTGCCCATGGGGTCGGGCCAACCGCGTCGCCCACTTTGTCAGTGGATGAGGCGGAGGCCCGGCGGGAGCGCCTCACCGAACACACGCTGCTCGTCGGCCTCGCCCAGTTCCGCGACCTCCTGTACCATCCGGACCCACGCCGCGGGCGCGCCGCCCGCCTCCAGGTGCCGGACCACCCGGCCGCGCAGTTCCGGTTCGATGTCCCGCTCGCGATCGCCGCTCATGCGCGCCAGGAGGGTCGAGGCAAACGCGGCCGGGACGACGCTTTTCCAATCGAGCCGGAGCAGCTGTTCGAGCCAATCCGAAGCCACCGTGCGCCGGGACGACTGCATGGGTGCTGCCGTAAAAGGGGACGCGCGCGCCCAGCCGGCCCACCGCCCACCACGTCTCCACCGATTCGGCGGGCTTCTTCAATCGCTCGATCAGCCAGCCGCCCACTTCGACCTTGGTATCGGCATGAAGTCGCTCGAGCGCGCCGGCGAGCCGCACCATGTCTTCGTAGCCGGCCTTCCTTGGGCCCGGGGCGCGCCTGGACGGACCCGGCGGCTGCAGCTCGGGCGCGATCTCCTCGAACAGCTGCTGCTGCGCGTGGCGATCCAGTCCGCCGGCGACCCTGCGCCACAGGGTCCACCACTCCGACCAGGTGCGGGTCTCGCGCGTGTGCTGTACGCCCTGCTCGTGAATCGACCAGAGCAGCTGGATGCGCCAGTCGTCGAGCGGGTACCCGAATCCCGGTCGCAGGCAATAGCCCGCGAGGCTGAACCAGACCCGCTCGTGATCGGGCGAGCGGCGCCGCCGGCGCACGCCCTCCCAGAGCGCGCCGAAAAGCTCGCGCAGCAGCGCCGTGTCCCAGCGGTCGCGCTCGCCGAGGAGCGCCTTCCAGGCCGCGGCGCAGGTTCTTCACTTCGCGCAGTTCGACATCGCGCGCCCGCGACCCGTAGACCCGCTCGATCAGGGCGGCGGCCTGATCGAACCCCGGAGGCAGCTCGCCCGCGATCGTCACGGGCGCCTGCGCCCCGCCGCGCAGCTGAAACTCGAGTTGCCAGCGCCGCGACGGGTCCGCTGTAGCCACACAGCCGACCTGGAGCGTCCCTACCTCCGTCAGCGCCGCTGCAAGCCGGACCGGCACTTCTTCCGCCCCCGACCGCTCCTCCAGCACCGCCGCGATCGGGGGGAGCGGGGTGTAGCCCTGATCCTCGACCTGGACGACATCCCCCGCTTTGACGTGCCGGTCGCCGGTCGAGGACACCAGGTGAAACCGCACCGGCTGCCCGAGGCGCAGCGAAAAGGCGCGATCCGCCAGCAGGACTTCCCTCCCCTCCTCCGCGCCGCGGGGCAGCAGGCACACCGCCTCCTGCACGCCCGGGGCTTCGGAATCGAGCAGCAGGAAATAGCTGCGCGCCGATCCGCCCCCGATACGGATGCCGTGCCCGCGCCGCGCCAGGCCGTAGGCGACGGCACCGCGCGCGACAGCAAGATCCGGGGTCTCGTTGTCGAGCTGGGTGACCGGCCCGCCGCGCCATTCCTGGAGCACCTCGAGCAGACGCCGCGACAGCAGCGCACTGCGGAAGACGCCCCCGTTAAGCAGCACGGCGTCCGGGACCGCAGGGGCGCTGTCGACGCCCAGCGCCTCGGCGCAGGCCTGGGCGTGGCCGGCGAGAAAGACAGCCAGGTGACGTGTCACCGCAGGGTCGGCAACATAGGGTAACCCGAACTCGACTATCCCGCCGCGCAGCCGCTGCGGCCTGTCCTCGGGCCCGACGCGAGGGAAGAAACCTTCCACCAGCGCCTGCCGGACCTCGTCCCGTGCCAGGACGGCCG
This sequence comes from uncultured Acidobacteriota bacterium, assembly GCA_963773605.1. Lineage (GTDB taxonomy): Bacteria > Acidobacteriota > UBA6911 > UBA6911 > UBA6911 > CAVZBT01. Next base: position 111,047 of record CAVZBT010000001.1, on the reverse strand, counting down.
AGCGCGCGCCCGCGACAAGCCGCGAGCCGGCGCCGAGCACGGTAACGGTGGCGGTTTCCGGGGCCTCCCCGGGACCGAGCAGCCGCTCCTTTGCGGCCCGGCACTGCTGCATGAGCTGCGACAGGCCGGCCGCCCCGAGCTTCGCCCCCGACTTCACGATGCGCCCCTCAGCCACGTGCGCGAGCGCCAGGTCCATGTTGTCGCCGCCCAGCATCAGGTGGTCGCCGACGCCGATTCGAACCAGACGCGGCAGGCCTTCGCCCCGTTCGACCTTGATGAGGGTGAAGTCGGTGGTCCCGCCGCCGACGTCGCACACCAGCAGCAGCCGGACGCCGCCCAGCGCGCGCTCGAGTTCCGCGCCGTGGCGCGCCAGCCAGTCGTAGCAGGCGGCCTGCGGCTCCTCGATCAGGCGCACGCGCGCGAGGCCCGCCAGGGCCGCGGCCTGCACCGTGAGGGCCCGCGCGGATTCGTCGAAAGACGCGGGAACGGTCAGGACGATTTCCTGGTCCTGCAGCGGGTCGGCCGGGAAACCGGTGGTTCCATGCGGCGCGCACGTGCGCAAGATAACTTGCGCTCGCGTGCAGCGGCGAGATCTTGGCGACATCGGCCGGCGCACCCCACGGGCAGAATCGGTTCGGTCCGGTCGACGGAGCGGTGCGACAGCCAGCTCTTTGCGCTCGAGACCAGGCGGCCGGGCACGCGCGACCCGAACTCGCGCGCGAGTTCCCCGATGACGCCGACTGGCAGCTGCAGTGCAAGATCCGGGTTCGGCCAGGGGAGCGCCACGTCGTCCGGGGCCACCTCCTCTGCGCCGGGGTGATAGCGCAGCGACGGGAGCAGCGGGCGGCGGCCGACTTCGCCGGGCGCGACCAGCTGCTCGATCTCGAACAACGCCGGCACCGCGGGGCCGGGCCCGTCGATCGGGCGCAAGGCCACCACCGTGTGGGTCGTGCCCAGATCGATGCCGACCAGGTAGCGGGCCATCGCGCATCAGCTTTCCGAGGAACCGCGCACGTTGAACTCCACGGCCCACCGCTCGGAGCCTTGGCGGGGCACGGCCTCCAGTTTGAGGGTGCCGACCTCGGTCACGCGCGCGTGAAGCGTCACGGGCACGATCTCGCCGGGGCTGCGGCCGTCGGCCGGCAGGTCCGCCTGGATCGCTTCCAGCTCCTCGAACTCCCCGTCGGCCCATTCCTCGAGCAGCGTGCCGACTTCGTCGTGCCGGCGCACCGTGGAGCCGAAGAACCGGAACCGGACGGGCTCGCCGACGACGAGCCCGAACTGACGTCCCGGGAGCGCGGCCTCGGTGCCCTCTTCCATCCCGAACGGGGCGACACACAGGGCGTGCAGCGGAGGCTCGATGCCGGGGACGGCCGGCACGGCGCTTTCGATGCCGACGTAGTAGGCGCGCGCGGTGCCCCCGCGGATCCGCACACCGCGGCCGCGGCGGACGCAGCCGTAGTAGGCGGCCCCGCGAGCGACGGCCAGGTCCAGGTCCGCCCCTTCCAGCATCCGGGCAGGTTCCGCGCCGGCATCGCTGCAGCCAGTCGCCGATCACGCCGGAGACGCGCTCGGCAAGGACGCGGGCCTTGAACACGCCGCCGTTGAACAGCACAGCCGTGGGGCGGATGAAGCCGGCCGGCGCTGCCGGGACCGCGAATCCTTGCAGGTCCGCCGCCGCCTCGAGCTGCCGCCCGAGGAACCCCGCCAGGTGACGAGTGATCGCGGGGTCCTGCGCATAGGGCAGCCCCACGCGGGTCAGGGCGGTTCTCGCCCGCGCCGCAGGCCGGGCGGAGACATCGACGACGGGGAAAAAGCCCTCGATCAGACGTCTCCGCAACCTCCTTTCGCGTGAGCTCGGTCCGGAGGGTCTTGCCGATCAGGCGCGAACCGCGGCCCGGGACCGCGATCGGACAGGACTTCGCCCCGGCGTCGGACAGCAAGGCCTCCTTGGCCGTGCGGCAGCCGTGGGTCAGCGCCTGGAGCTGCCAGCTGTCAAGCTCCTTCCCGTCCTTGGCCAGCTTGGCCTTGACCACGTGCGCCAGCGCGAGGTCCATGTTGTCGCCGCCCAGGAGGATGTGGTCGCCGACGGCGATGCGGCGCAACTCGACGGAGCCGTCGCGCTCGGTGACGGCGATCAGGGAGAAATCGGTCGTGCCGCCGCCCACGTCGACCACGAGGATCGACGTCGCCCGGGCTTCACCTGCGAGCGCCACGCGTCTCCGCCGGCGTGGATCCAGTGATAGAAGGCGGCCTGCGGCTCCTCGAGCAGCGCCAGCTTTTCGAGGCCGGCCTGCGCGGCGGCCTCGGCCGTCAGCTCCCGCGCGGCCGGGTCGAACGACGCCGGGACCGTGAGGATGACGTCCTGCTCGGCGCAGCGGCGCATCGGGGTGCGCGAGGTCCCACGCGTCGCGCATGTGGGCCAGGTAGCGTACGGACGCCTCGAGCGGCGACACGCGCCGCACCTCGTCGGGGGCGTCGGGCGGCAGGATCGCGGCGCGGCGGTCGACGCCCGGGCTCGAGAGCCAGCTCTTCGCGCTCGACACGAGACGGATCGGCGTGGCGGCGCCGCGGCTGCGCGCGAGCTCCCCGACCAGGACGTCGGAGGAAGCGTCCCAGGGAAGCGCAAGATCCGCGGCCGACATCTCGTCCGGGTGCGGTAAATAGAGGAACGAGGGGAGGAGCAGCCGCTCCTCCACGGTGCCGGGCGTCGTCAGCTGCGGTATGGCCATCGCTCTCGACCGTCGGCTCGATCCTGGTCGGGCTGGGCCAGGTCCACGCAGGAAACGGCACAATTGGTCGTGCCGAGGTCGATCCCGACGGCATAGCGTGCGCCCGCTCACAGTTCCACCTCCGCCGGCGCAAGAATGCGGGTGTCGTGGCTCCGGCCACCTTGGGCAGCTTCACCTCGGCCGCGCGCCACCCACGGTGGATCAGGCTCCCGGTGAATGGCGCCTTCCCGACAACGTTGCCGGTCAGCCGGACGGAGGAGGGATCGAAACCGTCCTGCAGCGTGACCCGGCTGCCTTCCCGCTCGTTGCGGAGCGGAACGATCGAGAAGTGATCGCGGACCGCCTTGCGGCACCCTTCGTGTACGACGCGCGCCGCCGCCCCGATCTCCGCGTCGGAGAACGCCGGATACGTCCTCTTCGAGGAAGTCGATCAACCGCCCCTCCTGCTGCAAGGAGACCGAGCAGCTGCAGCGCGGCGTCCGGTGCCGGCGCCGCGAAAGGAGGGAGCGGTGGCCGGCGCCAGTTTTCGCCTTGGGGGGCGCAACCGGGCCGGGCGCTGGCGGGCGCAGCTGCCGTTCGATGGCGGCGGCCGTATCGGGATCCGAGATCGTGCGGAAAAACGCGGCGAACGCCAGCGACAGGCGCGTGAAAAACGGGAGGCTCGGCTCGGTCATCTCTGCTCCTTGTAGTCGCTGGAATGATAGATGGTCGCTCGAGCCCGCTCCAAGGGGACGATTGGACCCAACTCGCAGTTGATTCGTAAGTGCGGCTTTTGGTAGAATAGCGCCGCCGAGAGCGGGAATAACTCAGTGGTAGAGTGCAACCTTGCCAAGGTTGAAGTCGCGGGTTCAAATCCCGTTTCCCGCTCCATCCCACCCTAACAATTCCCCACATTTAGCGAGTTGCCTCCGATTGCGTGGAAGTCGCTTCTGTAGCCGGGTGCGTCTGGGTGGATTCGCCCCAGGGAAGGGTGGAACAGGTCCGGCATGCACGATCGACCTGGGTTTTGCTCATCGGCTCGCGAAACCTGGCCGGTGCGCGCATTCTTTCGCGCAGCCGGGAGAGATCAAGAGTTTGTTTGTTGATTTTCCGAGCGGGTCGGGCGGATACTCGCGACGATCCTCAGACTTGTTCGGTACGCCTGAGCGGCGGCTGGTGGCGCCGGTCATGGACGCGCCTTTTTGTTACCTGAATTATGCATGAAACTGAGGGCACCGAGCCAGCACCGGACTGACGGGCTCGGCCCTCGATCGTCTGCAATATCTCTCCGCTGACTAGTAAGCGTTGGCTCCTCAAGCTTTCCAACGGCATAGAGGCGGTGGTAGGCAAGCGGATGGGTGGAGCCATTCGGGACGTCGCGGCCGGATGCGCAGGCACTCGCAGCGCTGATTTCAGGAGCCATTCCCTAATGCAATCCTCTTTCCCGGTTCTTTTCGCCCTGCTCGGTTGGCTGCTGGTACTTTCGCCAGCCTGGTCCGCGGATGTGAGGCGCGCCACCGCCGTACGCACCGAGGAGGAGATTCGGGTTGACGGGGTGCTGGATGAGGAGGTCTGGAGAACCGGCCCGACCATCGGCGAGCTGGTTCAAGCGAATCCGTTCGCCGGACAGCCTCCCACCGAGCCAACCGAAGTGCGCATAGCCTACAACGACCACACCCTGTATATCGCCGCTCGCTGCTTCTACCGCGATCCCAAGACGATCTTCACTTCCACCACCGCGCGCGATGCCGCTTTCTGGAACGACGACGATTTCGAGATCAATCTCGATACTTTTCATGACAGGCGCAATGCCTACTTTTTCGCCGTCAACGCGGCGGGCGCCATGACCGACGGCCGGGTGATCGAGAACCGCAACGTCGACATCGAGTTGGGACGGCATCTGGAACGCCAGGACCAGGATCGACGACCAGGGATGGACCGCGGAGTTCGCCATCCCCTTCAAGACGCTGTCCTTCAATCCGGCCGTGAGTACCTGGGGATTCAACGTCGAACGGACCGTGTCGCGGATGAATGAAGAGTCGCGCTGGGAAGCGGCCAGGCAGGATGCCGACTATCCATACGATGGCTCGGGCCGGGGACCTGGAAGGACTCGAGGGTCTGTCCCAGGGCATTGGTCTGGACATCAAGCCCTACGGGCTTGCTGGGTGTCAACCGCGACATCGCGCGGCCCGACCGGGTGCAGCCGGTCCGTGAAGCCGGAGCGGACATTTTCTATCGCATCACCCCCAACCTGCTTTCCAGCACGACGATCAACACGGACTTCGCCGAGACCGAGGTCGACACCCGCCAGGTGAACCTGACCCGGTTTCCGCTGTTGTTCCCGGAGAAGCGCGACTTCTTCCTGGAAGACGCCGGTGTTTTTCAGTTCGGCCTCCCAGCCAACGCGTCCACGTTGATACCGTTCTTTTCCCGGAGAATCGGGCTGGTGGGGGGCAAGACAACGCCCATACTGCTCGGAGAGAAGCTGACCGGCAGCGTAGGCAGGCTGGCGGTGGGAGTCCTGGACGTGAAGACGCGAGACTCCGACGTGGCGCCCGGACAGAACTTCGCCATCGGCCGCGCCAAGTACGGTTTCTGGCATCAGTCCTACATCGGCGGCATATTCACCCACGGTGAACCCACGGGCAATACCAACAACAGCCTGGCCGGTGCGGACCTTGCGTTGGCCACCTCGAACTTTCTGGGCACCGGCGAGAACTTCGACGTTTCGATGTTCGGCGCCAGGACCAACACGCCAGGCGTCCGCAGCCGCGACCTTGCCTACGGAGCTCAAGTCAGGTATCCGAACGATCTTGTGAACGTGGGATACAGCTGGCAGGAAGTCGGAGAGAATTTCAACCCACAACTGGGCTACATCCGCCGCCGGGGAGTACGCATCAGCTCACTATCGGCCAGGCTTGGTCCGCGGCCGCAGGTGTGGAACCTCCGCCAATTGACCTTCGGGTTTGACTTCGGCGACTATTACAGCACGATTCACAACGCCCTGGAATCAAGGAACTATACCTTCACGCCCCTGGGGCTGAACTTTCACGGCGGGCAGCGGCTGCAATACAGTCTGACCAACAACTTCGAGCGGCTTTTCGAGCCTTTCGAGATCAATAAGGGCATCACGATTCCCGCGGGCGATTACTCGTTTCTCCAGCACTCGCTCTCCTATCGCAGCCCTTCGAACGCACCCTTGTCCTATACCGTCCAATACGACACAGGCGCATTCTACAGTGGTGACAGCGACCAGTTCGCCGCCACTCTGAGCTGGAGGAAGAGCGCCCGCCTTACCACAGGGTTTGAATTCCGCCAGTATTGGGTCCGGCTGAAGGAAGGAGATTTCAACACGTCGCTGGCGATTTTTCGGCTCAATTATTCCTTTAACCCATCCGTTCACTTGACGAATTTTCTGCAGTATGACACCAACAGCCAGAACATCGGCCTGCAAAGCCGCTTGTACTGGATCATCAAGCCCGGCAACGAGATCTACCTGGTGTTCAACCACGAGTGGCAAGAGAACGCGCTCGAGCGCTTCGCGCCGGCGCGAGCGACGCCGGGTGAAGCTGAACTACACCTTCCGGTTTTGAACAGGCGTCGTCATCCCCCGGGAAACGGGATCGCCCGGGTAGCCTCGCACGTTGTCTATCCGTCCGCCAGGCTGAGCACTGAAGAACCCATAGAACGATTGAGCGATTTCGCCTGGGCATAGGTTCATGTCCGAATGGCGGCTCATCCAAATACGCCGGGAGTTGAGAGCCATTGTCATCCTCCTCGATACGATCAATTTGCCACCCCACCTGTCAGTGGTGAACAGGCGGCAGTGGGCTTCGGGTACGCGCCGCACAGCGGAACACCGGCAACGGAGGCACCGAGGTGCTCGTGCGTGACACAGTTGCCGATCCGTGGCGTGTGTGGCTGTCGGTGGACTCGAGCCACAGTCTCGATGTCGAAGCATTCAGCGGCGACGGTGGGTCGCTTCTGCTGCGCACCGATGTTGGATTCGACACGGCCCGGTTGGTCGCGCGCGCCATCCGCGATGGCACGGAACGGGTCATCGCGGCCTCACGGGAACTCGACGTCGAGAACGTCCTGCTGCACCCGCAGACGAGCACGGTACAAGCTGTCTCGTTCTTGACCGATCCGCGCCGATGGAATGTGGTCGACCGATCACTCACCCGCGAGTTCAGTGCCCTTCGGCGGTTCGGGCAGGTTCAGGTGGGGATCGTGAGCCGGGATCGGTCCGACTCGCGGTGGATCGTCTCGATCAGCAACGACCGCTCCTCGCGTCGGTATTATCTGTGGGATCGCTCGGCTCGACGGGCCACACTCGTGATCGAGGAACAGCCGCAGCTCAAGGACCTTCCGCTCGCTCGCATGAAGCCGCTCACCATCAAGGCGCGTGACGGCCTGATCGTCCGAGGCTATCTGATCCTTCCGCCCGGAGTGCCGGCTCGGAAATTGCCGCTGGTCGTCTGGGTACATGGCGGCCCTTATCTCCGGGACAGTTGGGGCTACGACTATATCGGGCAGCTGTTCGCCAACCGCGGCTATGCGTTCCTGCGGATCAACTACCGCGGATCGCGCGGCTTCGGACGCACTTTCAGGCTTGCCGGCTTCAAGCAGTGGGGAGGGGCGATGCAGAACGATGTCGTCGACGCCGTGGATTGCCTCCTGCGGGTCGGCGTCGTCGATCATAGGCGGATGGCCATCGCCGGGCATTCCTATGGGGGCTACGCCGCGCTGGCCGCGCTCACGCTGACTCCCGACCTCTTCGCCTGCGGAGCCGCTTCATCCACCGTTGCCAACCTGATTACTTTCGTCAACAACTTCCCCAAGACGGCGGACAACGCCTGGGTGCGGGAGACCATTGGCGCTCCCGAAGATCCAGAAGACGCCGAGCGCCTCAGGAGCGTGTCCCCTTTCTTCCTGGTCGGCCATCTCTCGAAGCCGGTGCTCATTGCGCGGGGAGATCAGGACGGCGCGCTTCCACAGAACGACCTCGAGGTTTTCGTCGCGGAGGCCGAGAAAAGGGGGCAGACGGCCATCTCAATCGTCTACGAGGGAGACGGCCACTTTTTCAGGCGCGAGAACCAACTCGACTTCTTCGCCCGCACGGAGGCGCTATTCGCCCAGCATCTTGGCGGACGCGCCCAGCCGATCGCGGGCGACAGATATCCGGGCTCGACCGCGCGCATCAACACGGTCGGCCGTTGACGCTCTTCACAGAAGCCGACGCCGGGTACCAGCGGTGGCTGCCCGAGCCAGAGCAGCATTTACCGCCACGGTCCCGAGATACGGCGTCCTGGTCGAAAACGCGACTTCGCAGGAGTAATTCCTAGCCGTTGGCCAGCCCGGCAAATGGGTCAAGCGCCACCACTCCAGGGGCATCACCGGGGATTTGCTGACGGCTGAACATAATTCCGGCAAACCCGTTCCTGTTCGACTCCCCGAACAGCACCCCACAATTCGATTGCAGGCGCTGCACTCCCGAATCAAGTCCCCTCACACTTCCTCCGGGACGACATAGGGACGACGGTAGGCTCGGGTGAGCAGGGTATCCGCTTCGGGATCGTTGGCAAACTTCTCGTAATCACCCATGAAATTCAGCGACCGGCCGAGGCGATACGAGATATTGGCCAGCAGAGGAAGGGCGGATGAATAGAAACCTTCATTGATGTCGCCATGAAGGTCCTCATTCCTTCCCGAGCGCACCGCGTCAAGGAAATTGGCCCAATGGTTGCCATCCGAGTCTCTTGTCACGTTCCTTCGAACCGGCGAAAGGCTCTCGTTCGCGTTCGCGGAATGCTTTCCAGGTGGACCCGCTGATTTCGAGCCACCCTTCGGAACCGAAGAAGAGGTTCCCGACCTCCTGTCCACGGCTTCCTTCGTGATTTGTGTATCGGCCCCGGGCTTCGAACTCGAGCATCCTCCCGTCGCGGTACTTGAACACCGCGGTCTGAGTATTGGGCGTCTCCTGGGAGGTCTTGTCGCGGCCGTACGTCTCCACTCCGCCGTACACCATTTTGCCGGGAGTCCGCGTCTTGCCTTCCTCCTGGTGAAGCCCGTAAAGACCACCCGCACTATGGATCGAAACCGGGTGCTCGTTCAGATTCATGCCCCAGCGGGCAAGATCGAGCTGGTGCGGCCCCGTGTTTCCGGTGTCTCCGTTTCCGGTATCCCAGTACCAGTGCCAGTTGTAGTGACTCCGTTTTTCGTTGTACGGGCGATAAGGCGCCGGTCCCAGCCAACGGTCGTAGTGGAAAGTGGCGGGCGGCAGGCTGTCTTTGGCAATTCCGTACGAATCGCGAGCCTTGAAGCAAAGAGCGCGGGCCATGAAAACCTCTCCGATGCCGCCGTCGTGCAGGAACTTGATGGCCTCGATCACATTTGCTGAGGAGCGGTTATTCAACCCGACCTGAACTCTCACGTCGTACTTGCGCGCCGCTTCGATCATCTTCCGACCTTCCCAGACGTTGTGGGAGGCCGGTTTTTCAACGTAAACGTGTTTGCCGGCCTGACAAGCCCAGATCGTTGCCAGTGCATGCCAGTGATTCGGCGTGACGATGGATACGGCATCGATTTCCTTGTCGTCCAGTACTCTCTTGAGGTCCCATTGCGTCAGGGGCTGAATGCCCGTCTTTTGATTGACAATCTCAACCGCGGGCGGAAACAGCCGCTCATCCGTATCGCAGAGCGTCTTCACGATCACGTTCTTGCTGTTCTTGAGGTCGCAATAACTGTTGATGTGCACGGTGCCCTGGTTCCGGATGCCGATGACGGCCAGGTTGATGCGGTCATTTGCTCCGATGATCGCAGGCATAGGATCTTGCATCTGAATCCGATGCCTCCAATTGCCAGTCCAGCAGCCCCGGCCACACTCGTCTTGATGAAGTCACGTCTCTTTGTCATTTTTCCATTCCGTTGAAGAGCATGCTGGTCGGATCCAAAGGCCGATCCGAGCGGGTGAATCCTGCCTCGAATGACGGATGCGAGAAAGATCACTCGAGAGACACGGAACTCGGTCATCGGCCGATTGTGCAGGATTGGCGGTCGAATTCTCCAGTCTTTTCCGCAACTCAGGAAACAGGAACTACAGCGGAAAGCAGCTGGTAACGGTAGAACGGCTTCGAGGTCAGCCACCGTAGCCCGTAAGGCGGCTGCGGTTGGTTTCGCTCGAGAAGATCATGTCCCCCCGGCGCAGTTTCCTTTAGGGGGCGCACGTCACAATGCCCGCGGCGGGCGCGTGCTAGAATGAGCGTTCAAATCGAAAGGGCGTTACTGTGAAAAGCGTCGTTGAGATACATCGGCGTCGCGGGCGCAGCCGCGGTCGCGCTCTTTTCGGTCTATGTCTACCGCACGGTCCAGCTGGGGCGCGGCGATGCTCAGCCGGTGCAGATCGAGAACCTGAACCCGCGCGGCGAGATGCTCGGCCCCGAGGGCCTGGCGTTTGACGCGCAGGGCAACCTGTACGTCGGGGACGCACAGGCGACCGTGTGGAAATTCGAGCGCGGCGGGCCGCCCGCCGTGTATGCCAATCTCGACCTGCTCCAACCCCCGGCGGGATTCATGCCGGGGGCATGGTGTTCGACGCGCAGGGCAACCTGTACGTGGCGGCCTTCGGCTTTGCGCGCGGGTTCGATCCTGAAGCGTCGACCCGGCGAAGAACGTGCGCTTCTTCGCCCGCGATATCGGGGTTGCGAACGCGCTCGCGCATCACGCCGGGACAACCGCCACCTCTGGGTATCCGACGACAGCCGGTCGGGGCGTGTACTGCGATATCCGCTGGGCGGGCCGGACCCGGCGCAGCCGGACATCGTGGTCCAAGGACTCAGCATCCCAACGGGATCGCCGTCGGGAAGAGACGACGCCGCGCTGTTTGTCGGCGGAGACCTACTCCGGCAACATCGTGCGTGTCGGACGTGCGCGGAACCGGCAGCGCCCCCCGACACGGTCACTCAACATCAAAGGGGCATTCAGCAGGGGCACGCTGGACGGGCTGGCCTTCGACCCGCGGGACCAGAACCGGCGGTTTCTGTATGTGGCGGAGAACCTGCGCGGGGATGTTCACGGTCGATCGATCTCGCAGGCGGCGCCGCCCGCGGTGGTCAAGCGCTACTCGGTGTCGATGATGGGCGGGCCGCCCCTGCCCCGCGTCCGCTGCTGATCCGCGACGGCTACCTGTACTTCACCGACCTCTGGGCCTGCTCGCCCCTGAGGCTCCTGGCGGGTCGCCCCGACGTACCATCAGCACGCGTTCCGGTTCCGGCTGCTGGATCTTGTCGAGCCTCTTCTGAGGCGGAGATCGCGCTGCCGACGACGGGATTCAGAAGGCGTCGCGGAGGTGATCGATGGTCTCCGAGGGCTCGCCCGGGGCGATGACCGAGACGATGTCGAAGCGCCACGCCGTACCGGCCCAGATCGTAACGCGCGATGAACTCCTCGGCCGTGCGGCGCAGCTTCTGCTTCTTCTGCCAGTCGACAAATTCCCAGGGCTCGCCGAACGCGCTGCGGCGCGCGGGCCTTCACCTCGACAAACACCAGCACGGGACCGTCGAACGCGACGATGTCGAGCTCCCCGCCGCGGCCGCGGAAACGCCGGGCGAGGATGTCGTACCCGAGGCGCACAGGTGGCGGCAGGCGACACCGCTCTCCGAGGCGCCCCTGGCGCAGATGCGCAGCCTCCATACCGGAATGTTTCGCGAGCAGCCGGATTATTTCGGGCGGAAGGCCGCCCAAGACAATCTGCCACGATCAGACGGCGCACTCGACCTGCACGGCGGCATCGACTCAGCGGGTCCTTTTCCAGCGCATGCCGTCCCTGGTGTCTTCCAGCTGGATGCCCTGCGACGACAGCCAGGCCGGATCGCGTCGGCCTCGGCGAAGTCGCGCCTGCGGCGTGCCGCCTGCCGCTCCTCGATTTTTCTCAGGATCTCTTCGTCGAGCAGCTGCGGTTCGGGGGGCAGCACGGCGAAAACGGCGTCGACCTCCCGGATGAACGCGAGCGCCAGCGCCGCGTCGCCGGGCGTGACGGCGCCGCGGTCGAGGTCCTGGTAGGTCGTGCGCACGAAATCGAAGACCGCCGCGAGCGCCGCCGACGTGTTCAGGTCGTCGTCCATCGCGTCGGTGTACCGGCGGCGGGCCTCGGCCACGCCGGCGGCGAAGGCCTCGGCCGGCGGGGCTTCGCCCGCCACTTCCTTCATGCGCTGCGCGAAATCCTCGAGCCGCTGGATCGACGCCTGCGCCTGCCGCAACCCGTCGGTCGTGAAATTCAGCTGCCTGCGGTAGTGCACCGAAAGCAGCAGATACCGGATCGCCTCCGGCGGTATGGCCCTGGGCCAGGAGGTCCCGCAGGGTGAACTAGTTCCCCTTGGACTTCGACATCTTCTCGCCTTCGACCATCAGAAACTCCGGGTGCACCCAGTAGTGCACGAACGGCTTTCCCGTCGCGCCCTCGCTCTGGGCGATCTCGTTCTCGTGATGCGGGAAGACCAGGTCCACGCCGCCGCAGTGGATGTCGAAGGTCTCGCCGAGATACTTCATGCTCATCGCGGAGCACTCGATGTGCCAGCCGGGCCGGCCCGGGCCGAGCTCCGTTTCCCAGAAATCCTCGCCCTCCTTTGACGCCTTCCAGAGCGACGAAATCGCGCGCGTTGTCCTTGTCGTACTCGTCGCTGTCGACGCGCGCGCCGGCTTGCATCGCCGCTGAAGTCCTTCTTGCTGAGCTTCCCGTACTCGGGGAAGCGGGCGATGCTGTAATAGACCGAACCGTCCCTGCGGTAGGTGTAGCCCTTCTCTTCCAGCTTCTGGATCAGCTCGACCATCTCGGGGATGTGGTCGGTGGCGCGGGGCATCAGTTCGGGCATGCTCGATGCGGAGCGTGTGGCTGTCCTGCGAGAAAGGCCTCGGTGTACTTCGCCGTGTAATCGCGTCAGGGTCATGCCCTGCTGGCGGGCGTTCCTGGATGGTCTTGTCGTCGACGTCGGTGATGTTCATGACGTGGATGACCCGGAAGCCCCGGTACCGGAGATACCGGCGCAGCAGGTCCTGGAACGAGAAGGTGCGGAAGTTGCCGATGTGGGCGTAGTCGTAGACCGTCGGGCCGCAGGTGTAGAGGCGGACCACCCCCTTCTCGATCGGGTGGAATTCCTCCTTGGTGCCCGTTAGCGTGTTGTGCAGCTTGATCATTATCACCTGCGCTGTAAGTGGAGTCCCAGCTTACTATTGGGAGTCTCTGGGAGTCAAGCTAACCCCTATGCATGCTCATGGAGTTTGACGCGAGTGTCGCCCTTTGCCGGCGCTTGTCTCAGGCAACAGTGTGCCCGGGGCTCACGCCCATGGGCTTTTCTGTCGGATCCCTTCGGGGTCGCGGAGATGAACGGCCTCGGCACCGTTTTCCGGATTGTGCCGGATCGATTGGCATGGGCCAGAGGTCGGCGCCCAGGGGCCGACCCGAAAGCGGCGTCGAGCCAGCCGAGCCGCCGCACTCCAACACCCGCCGGCCGCACCTTTTCGCCCTCACTGGCGCTCGAGGCGGAGGAGGACCAGCTTTCCCTGCCGTCCGAGCACACTTGTGGAGACACGGGGCAGCTGGCGCAAATCCGGCAGGCGGATCTCCTCGGTCACCACCAGGGTCCGCGGGAACCGGGCGGCGAACCGGTCGAGCGCCGCCGTATCGGTGAGATCCTGGGCGATCCGGTACCCGGTGTAGTAGTGCAGCGTGTGGTGGAAATACCTGAACGTCACGATCGGTTCGCCTTCACTCCGCGCCGCGACGGCCTCCCGGGCAATGTCCCGCGTCGAGTGCCGCAGCGCCATCCCGGGGTAGGCCACCACCGTCATGGCAACGATCACGAGCACCGACTGCACGACGACCGTCGTCGCCGCAGGTACCCAACGGGACTGCAGCAGGAAGCGACAGGCAAACGACGGCGGGCAGAAAAGCGGCCGCACCCAGCAGCACCGCGCCGCCGCTGCCCGTGTGATAGCTGCGCTGCAGGAGGATCGGGAGTGCGATGCCCGCGGCGGCCGAAATCACCAGGTAAGCCCAGGCGGCGGCCGCGTATCGACGACGCGGCCCGGCCGGTTCAGCCAGCCTGGCGCCCAGCAGCAGCGCGAGCGGCGGAAGAACGGGCAGGATGTAGCCCGGCAATTTCGATCGGGACAGCGAAAAGAATACCAGCGGGACGACCGCCCAGACGATCAGGAACAACCGCGCAGGGTCACGCTCCGGCAGAGTGCGTATCCGGCGCCAGGCGCCGCCGTCCGGCAGCAGCGTCACGAGCCACCCCGATCCACGGATACACCAGGCCCAGCAGCACCGGCCCATAGTAGTAGAAGGGCTCGCTGTGGTGGTGCAGGTCGCTGACGTACCGGGCGAGGTTGTGGTTGATAAGGAAAAAGGCGATGAAGGAGAAACCGTTTTCGCGGAACGCCAGAACGAACCAGGGGCACGCCACGGCCGCGACGATCAGAACGCCTGCGACGGGATGCAGCTGCCTGAGGCGCCATGCCGGCCTGAGACACCAGAAGGCGGCGACGATCGCCCCCGCGATGAGGAGAGCCACGGGGCCCTTGGCGAGCACGGCCAGCCCGAGGAAGACATACCCAAGGGCCGCCGTGCCGGTCGTGCCGCGCCCGACCGCCCGCGCCATCAGCAGCGCAAGCGCAACGGTCAGGGTGGCCGTAAACGGCATGTCGGTCGAAGCGCTCCGGCCGAAGGCCGCGAACCCGACGCTCGTCAGCAGGATTGCGGCTCCGGCCAGACCGGCCGCGCCCCCCCACAGCGTCTTTCCCAGAGCGTACAGCGCGAGCGCCGCGATGAACGCCATGAGTGCCGAACCGAGCCGGGCCGCGGTTTCCGTCGGCCCGAGCAGCCGGACCATGGGGATGGTGATCCAGTAGTACAGCGGCGGCTTCTCGAGCCACGGCCGGCCCTCGAGCACCGGTGTCACCCAGCGGTGTGCCGCGCTCATTTCCTGGGCGATCCGCGCGTAGCGCGGCTCGTCGGCCCCGACCAGGGGGAGGCTGCCCAGGTGGAACAGCAGGGTGGCCGACGCAACGAGGGCCAGCAGCAGGACTGAGGCGGAGGTGTTACGCGCGGTTTTGTGCACGATGGCGGTTCATGTTACAGCCACCCGTCGAAAATGCAAAGGGCCCCGGTTGTGCCGGGGCCCTTGGTGTGTTGCTTTTTCGGATTCGGAGACTCAGTACATGCCGCCGCCGCCGCCGCCGGGAGGCATCGGCGGGGTCTTTCTCCTCTTCCTTGATCTCGCTGACCAGCGCTTCGGTCGTCAGCAGCAGCGCAGCGATCGAGGCCGCGTTCTGCAGCGCCGTACGGGTCACCTTGGTCGGGTCGATCACGCCGGCCGCAACCAGGTCTTCGTACTGCTCGGTTTCGGCGTTGAAGCCGTAGTTGACTTCCTTCGCGGCACGGACCTTTTCGACCACCACGGCACCTTCGTGTCCGGCGTTGAACACGATCTGGCGAAGCGGCTCTTCCAGTGCGCGGCGCACGATGTTGCAGCCGACCTCCTCGTCGCCCTCGAGCTTCAGGTTCTCGAGCGCCGGGACGCAGCGGACCAGCGCGACGCCGCCGCCCGGGACGATGCCTTCCTCGACCGCGGCGCGGGTGGCATGCATGGCATCCTCGACGCGAGCCTTCTTCTCCTTCAGCTCGGTCTCGGTCGCGGCCCCGACCTTGATCACCGCAACGCCGCCGACCAGCTTGGCCAGCCGTTCCTGCAGTTTCTCGCGGTCGTAATCCGAAGTGGTCTCCTCGATCTGGACGCGCAGCTGCTTCACGCGGCCCTCGATGTCGCCGTGCTTGCCGGCGCCCTCGATGATCGTGGTGTTGTCCTTGTCGATCGTGATCTTCTTGGCGCGGCCGAGATCCTCGAGGCGCACGTTTTCGAGCTTGATGCCGAGGTCTTCCGAGATCACCTTGCCGCCGGTCAGGATCGCGATGTCTTCGAGCATGGCCTTGCGGCGATCGCCGAAGCCGGGCGCCTTGACGGCCGCAGCCGACAGCGTGCCGCGCAGCTTGTTGACCACCAGGGTCGCCAGGGCCTCGCCTTCGACGTCTTCGGCGATGATCAGCAGCGGACGGCCGCTCTTGGCGATCTGCTCGAGCAGCGGGAGCAGGTCCTTCATCGAGCTGATCTTCTTCTCGTGCAGCAGGATCAGGCAGTCGTTCAGCTCCGCTTCCATCCGTTCCGGATCGGTCACGAAGTAGGGAGAAAGATAGCCGCGGTCGAACTGCATCCCTTCGACAACTTCCAGCGAAGTCTCGATCGACTTGGCTTCTTCGACCGTGATGACGCCGTCCTTGCCGACCTTCTTCATGGCCTCGGCGATGATCCCGCCGATCGTCTTGTCGTTGTTGGCCGAAACCGACGCCGACCTGGGAAATCATCTCGCCCTTGACCGGCTTGCTGAGCTTCTTCAGTTCCTCGATGGCCGCATTCGACGGCCTTCTCGATCCCGCGCTTCAAGCCCATCGGATTGGCGCCGGCAGCCACGTTCTTCACGCCTTCGCGGAAGATCGCCTGCGCCAGAACGGTCGCCGTCGTGGTTCCGTCGCCGGCGACGTCGGAGGTCTTGGAAGCCACTTCGCGCACCATCTGGGCGCCCATGTTCTCGACGCCTTCCTTCAGCTCGATCTCCTTGGCGACCGTGACGCCGTCCTTGGTGATGACGGGGGATCCGAACTTCTTGTCCAGAACGACGTTGCGGCCCTTCGGGCCCGAGCGTGATCTTTACCGCATCGGCGAGCTGATTGACGCCGCGCAGAATCGCCTGGCGCGACTGCTCGCCGTGAATAATCTCTTTTGCCATAGACTTAGAGCTCCTTTATCTATATCTAAGCTTACTTGGTTGCCTTCTTCGCGGCCGATTCCAACACAGCCAGGATTTCCTCTTCGCGCATGATCACGTAATCCTGGTCGTCGATCTTGATTTCCGTTCCGGCGTACTTCCCGAACAGGATCCGGTCTCCGGCTTGCACGTCCATCGGCGAGCGCTTGCCGTCTTCCTGCAACTTGCCCGGGCCGACCGCCACGACTTCGCCTTCCATCGGCTTCTCTTTCGCGGTGTCCGGGATGATGATGCCACCCTTGACCACTTCCTTTTCTTCGATCCTCTTCACGAGAACTCGATCGTGCAAAGGTCTTACTTGCATGGGATTGATCTCCTTTCCTGGTTGGCTCTTTAGTCTAAACAACTAAAAAGGAATAACTTACGCCTGTATTAGCACTCACCTCATGCGAGTGCTAGTAATTATAAGATCGACGTTTCCGTTTGTCAACCCGCAACCGTCGGAATTTGAACTTCAGGATTCGGCAGATTGGTCAGCGGCGACGCCTGGGATCCAGCTCTACCGCTGGATTTCATCTTGAATCCGTCTGATACGCGGGGGGCAGGGTCCGGCGCCGCGCCCGACTCCCTCGGCTACAGCCGTTTTGAGCCGGTATTGGGCCAGGCGCTTGGAGAGGGTGTTGCGGTGGATGCCGAGTCTGCCGGCGGCGCGCAGGAGGCTGTGGTCGCTTGCGGGTCACGACCTCCGTGATGAAGCATTTCTCGAACTGCTCGACGGCCTCGGAAAACAGGATGCCGCGGTCGATCATCTCGATGCAGAGCGCCTCCAGGCGGTCCTTGAGCGGCACCTTCTCCCTGCGCGGCGTGTCGCTCATGTCGACGTCCTGCCGTGATTCAGCTTCTCGACGACCTTCCGATACTCGTCCTGGAAGCGGTCTTTCAAGCTGCTGCGGCACCATGACGACCGCGGCACGTGCACCGGCCAGAAGAAACGGTGCCAGATACGAGCGCGCCAGCAGCGCGTTGTCGCGCAACGGGAAACGCGACCATGGCCAGGACCAGGATCGAGGCGACGGCCCAGCCGCGGAGAAAGCCGAAAAGACCGCCCAGCAGCCGGTCGATCCACTGCAGCGATGCCATCTTGACGAACCGGTTCGACCAGCAGCGCCGCGATCGCCCCGACCGCAAGAGTGCCGACGAAGATGATCATGAACCCGATCAGGTCGGCGATCGACTGGGTCCGGGTCAGATCGGAAAAATAGGCTGCCGGAACCCGGTAATAGAAGGCGGCCAGGACGAACCCGACCACCAGCGCGACCAGGCTGATGATTTCGCGCGCGAGTCCCTTGGTCAGCGCGAACGCCGGTCGAGACGACGATGATCAGGACAAAGACGAAATCGAGAACAGTCCATTGGTTCATGGGGGTGAACTATTCTACGCCGCGCAATAACGGCATGCAAGCATGGACCTTGCTGCGCGACGCCAAAGCGGTCCGGTTGCGCTGTCGTGCCCTCGGAAATGGAAGCCGGAAGCCCGGTCACGCCAGCGGCGCGCCGGTCAGCAACCGATAGGCTTCGAGGTACTTTTCCGTGGTCCCCCGCACCACCGCTTCGGGGAGCTCGGGCCCCGGCGGGCGTTTGTCGAAATGAATACTTTCCAGGTAGTCGCGCACGTACTGCTTGTCGAACGAAGGCTGCGGCCTCCCCGGCCGGTAGCTCGAGCGCATCCAGAAGCGGGAGGAATCGGGCGTGAGCACTTCGTCGCACAACATGATCTCGCCGTTGTGGAGGCCGAACTCGAACTTCACGTCGGCGATGATGATGCCCCGGGGAAGAGCGTACTCAGCCGCCCGGCGGTAGATTTCCAGCGTGAGATCCCTGAGGGCCGCAGCGTGCCCGGCGCCGATCCTCCGTTCCATTTCTTCGAACGGGATATTGATGTCATGGCCGGTCTCGGCCTTTGTCGCCGGGGTGAAGATCGGCTCGGGCAGCCGGTCGCACTCGCGCAGCCCGGGCGGCAACGGCGTGCCGCACACCGCGCCCGACTCCTTGTACTCCTTCCAGCCCGAACCGGCCAGGTACCCGCGCGCCACGCACTCGACGGGGAACATGTCGGCCTTGAGCAGGAGCATGCTGCGCCGGTCGAGTTCTGTGCGGTAGCGCTGCAGGTCTGGCGGGAAACTCCGACACGTCCGCGCTGACCATCGTGGTTCGGCACGACGTCGCGCGTCATCGCGAACCAGAAGTGCGAGAGCTGCGTCAGGACGGCGCCCTTCCAGCGGGATCGGGGTCGGCAGCACCACGTCGAAAGCGGAAATCCGATCCGTGGCGATCATCAGGAGGTGGTCGCCGTACTCGTAGACGTCCCGGACCTTGCCGCGGCGAAACAGCTTCAGGTCCGGGATTTCGGTCTGCACGACGATGTTCGATTCGGGCTGAGTCATGGGTCCCTCGCTGGTGCGGTTTGGGGGCTCGAGCCTAGGAGGCAAGCGCCTGGCGACGGAAATCGACGCCGACGATCTTGGAGACGCCCGGCTCCTCCATTGTAACCCCGTAGAGCGTCTGCGCGATTTCCATAGTGCGCTTGTTGTGGGTGATCACGATGAACTGCGTCTCCTTGCTCAGTTCCGACAGCAGCTCGGTGAACCGGGTCACGTTGGCGTCGTCCAGCGGGGCGTCGACCTCGTCGAGCACGCAGAACGGGCTCGGGCGGTACCGGAAAATGGCGATCAGCAGCGCCAGCGCGGTCAGCGCCTTCTCGCCGCCCGACAGCAGCAGCACGTTCTGCAGCCGCTTGCCGGGCGGTTGCGCGATGATGTCGATGCCGCTCTCGAGCACGTCGCCGTCGTCCATCAGGCGCAGGTCGCACTGCCCGCCGCGGAACAGGAGCTGAAACACGTCCATGAAATTCTCCCGGATGTGCTTGAAAGCGTCCTGGAACTGCTCGACCGACCGGCGGTTGATTTCGGCGATCGCCTTCTGGGTGTCGGCGATCGACTGCTCGATGTCCGTGCGTTGCTTGTCGAGGAACTGGTAGCGCTCGTCGAATTCCTGGTACTCCTCAAGCGCCCGCATGTTGATCGCGCCGAAGCCCTCGATCCGCTCGCGCAACTGGTCGAACGCGGCCGAGACCTCGGCGGGGTCCCTGTGCCACTCGGCTTCTTCGATCTGCGACGCGAGTTCGCTCAGCGGGACATGGAATTCCTCTGCACAGCTGCGCTCCAGGTGTTCGAGATCCGCTCTCGAGGCGAGTCTTCTCGATTTCGATTCTGCCCCGGGCCTTGAGTGCCTCTTCGCGGGCGGCGTGCAGTTGGCGCAGCGCCCCCTCCGACCCGGTCAACGACTCGCGCTCCAGCGCCAGCGCCTTCTGTTTCTGGTCGAGCTCCGACTCGGCGCCCCGGACGGCGCGGCCGCACTCGACGATCCGGGCTTCCGTGTCGCGCTGCCCGAGCCGCAGCTCGGCAAGGCGCGCCAGGGCGGTTTCTTTCTCGCGACCGTTCTCAACCGACCGGCGCCGCGCGTCCTCCGCTTCGCCCGAAAGGCGCCGCAACTCCGACTCCATGCCCGAGCGGCGCTCCTGTTTCACCGCGTGCGCGGCCTCGGTCGCGGCCAGCGACCGGGTGAGGGCCGCGTTGTCGGACTTAAGCGAGTCCAGCCGCGATGTCGCCTTGCGCAGTTCGTCGTTACCGCACCGGCTACGCTCCTCGAGGTCGAGGATACCCGCCGCCGCGGCCGCCAGCCCGGCCTCGAAGCCGGTCCGCTCACCCGCCAGCTGCGCGAGTTCCGACGCGGTGACTTTCTCGGTCTGGTCGATTTTCCCGAGTTCGCCTTCGAGGCGCTCGAGCTGGTTGCCGACGACGACCCCTTCGAGTTCCAGTTTGCGCGCCTCGACCGAAAGCGACTTGAGCCACTCGGAGACCTCGGCCTGCTCGCCCTTGAGCCGCTCCTGCTCCTCGCGGTTGCCCTGGAGCTTATGGCGCAGGGCGCCCAGCTTGGATTGCAGGTCGCGCTTTTCACGCTTCAGCGCGAGAAAACCGGCCATCGATTTCCTCTCGCCCACGGCCGACAGCGTGCCGCGCGGTGAATACGCCTCTCCGGACACCGTCAGGTAGTTGGCGGCCGGGTGCGTTTCGGCGACCCGGAAGGCCGTGTCCAGGTCGGAGACCATCACGGTGGCGGCATAGTCCGGCAAAGCGCGTTCAAACGCGCGCCGCACCTCGTCGCTCATGCGGAGCAGGTCGTCCAGATAGCCGTGCACGCCTGTGCCGCGCACCTGCCCGCGTTCCGGGCCCGGCGCATGGGTATGGCCGTTGCGCAGGGTCATGAAGGTGCACTTGCCCGCCCCGATCCTCTTCAGCCGGTCGACGCCCTGGAGCGCGTCGTCCATCCGGTTGACCATGATGTACTGCAGCGGGTCGTTCAGGTAGTCCTCGACGGCGGCTTCGTATGCGGGATCGGTCTCGACGAGATCGGCCAGAGTCTGCACCGGGCGCGCCTCCTCGCCCGGAAGCACGGTCGAGAGGAACTTCTGCACTCCCTCGGAGTAGTTGGAACGCCGGCGTTCCACCTCTTCGAGCGACGAGAGACGGTGCTGCAGGCGGCTGTACTCCTCCTGCCGCGCCATCAGTTCGGCCGAGACCGCTTCCAGGTGCGCCCCGATCTGCTTCTGGCGGCCCTCCGACTGCTCCTGCTGCTCGAGGACGACCCGCTGCCGCTCGGCCCGCGTCTGCTCCTGGCTGCGGCATCGGTCCAGATCGGCGAACAGGGAGGCGCGCAACTGTGCTTTCGAGGCGCGCTCACCCTCGATCCGGGTCGCCTGGGCGGAGACGCGCTGCAGGTTCTCCTGGCACCTCGCCTGGCTGTTGCGGAGATCCGCGAGCTGCCCGGCGCCGTTGAGCAGCGATGCGCGAAGTCCGTCGATCGCGCGCTCGGCCGCCTGGATGGCTCCCTGCAGCATCTCGCCCTTCGACTGCTCGACCGTGAGCGTCTCCTGTTCGCGCGCGATTTCCTCGGTGATCGCGGCGACCGCTGTGGAGCAGGCGCTGCTGCTCGTGCGCCACGACCCGGGCACGCTCGTCGACGGCCTGCTGATCCCGGTCGATATCGCTCAGACGGGCCGCCAGGCCGACGCACTGGCCCTCCTGGTTCTGGAGCAGGTTGTGTGCAGCCGCGGCCTGCATTTTGAGGCTGGCCAGCTCGTCCCGCAGCCTGCTGACACTCTCCTCGCTGAGCCGGAAACTCTCCTGGGCGGCGGCGCGCGATTGTTCGAGCGCGGCAAGGTCTTCCGCGATGCGGTTCTCCTGCCCCAGCGCGGCGTCGAACCGCACACCGCAGTCCGCCAGCCGTTGCCCGAGCGCGCGATGCTCCAGGGCGAACCGCAGGCGCTGCACCATGCGCAACTCCTCGCGCAGCCGGTTGTACCGGCGCGCCTTGGCGGCCTGGCGACGGAGCGAGTTCAGCTGCCGGGCGACCTCGCGGATGATGTCGTTGACCCGCAGCAGGTTCTGCTGCGCCATCTCGAGTTTCATCTCGGCCGAGTAGCGCCGGCTCTTGAACAGGGTGATGCGCGCGGCTTCCTCGATGAGGGCACGGCGGTCGGCCGGCCGCGAGCTGAGGATCTGGCCGATGCGTCCCTGCTCGATGAGGGCATAGGAATTCGGGCCGAGCCCCGTCCCTTCAAACAGCGCCTGGATGTCCTTGAGGCGGCAGCGGCGGCCGTCGAGGTAGTATTCGCTCTCGCCCGACCGGTAGAGGCGCCGCCCGACGGTGAACCCCTCACGGTTCAGGTCGAGCCCCTCGGGCACATTGAACTGCTCCATGAGCTTCAGGGTGAGGACAACTTCGGCAAGGCTCGTCGCCTTGCGGGCCTGGGTGCCGTTGAAAATAACACCTTCCATCTTGTCGGTGCGCAGGCTCTTCGCGCTCTGCTCCCCCACGACCCAGCTGATCGCGTCGGCGATGTTGCTCTTGCCGCACCCGTTGGGACCGACGATCGCGGTGGTCCCCTCGTTGAAGACGACCTGGGTGCGGTCGCAGAAGGATTTGAAGCCCACTAGCTCGAGTTTCTGAATCTGGTGCATGGCCTCACAGCTCTTGCGTAAACCTGCATTGGAATCGTGCCCGGGCCTGTCAGCACGCGGGCTGATACGCAACGGCACGGGGCCACCGTCAGGCCCCTTCGCCGCTTCAGAAAGGCGTCCTCCGCTCGCCCGCGCGCCCGGCGGGCAGGTTGAGGTTGAAAAAGTTCGTCACCTGGCGGTCGTAATCCTTCAGATCTTCCCCGCTCATCACCCGGACCCGCGACGTCGCAACGGAGATCATCTCTTTGCGCGGCTCCAGGCGGCTGTAGAGCGCCTCGGTCGTGCGGGCGAGCGCTTTGCGGTTGTTGCCCTGCACAAACAGGATGCTCCGATCCGACAGGGATCCCAGGGGCAGCGACTGCCGGAGCGCCGCGGCCGGGGCAAGCATGTAAGCGCGGAAAAGATGCAGACACCCGAACTCCACAAAGCGGCTCGCCCCCCCCAAATCCTCGGCCAGCCGCAACTGCACGAAGTCGGCAACGGTCTCGAACGGCGAGTCGGCCGCCACGGCCCGCACCTCGGGCCGCTGCGCCGCCGCGTCCAATGCCGCCCGGGCCCCGACGTCGACGCCCCAGATCCCCAGCCTCGTCGCGTCGACGCTCTCCCTGGATTTGACATAGTCGATGGCCGACAGCACGTCTGCGGTCTCCCTCAAGCCGAGCGCGCTCGCGCGCGTCGGAGCCGCGCCACGCCCCCTCAGGTCGAACGTCAGCACTCCAAAATCCCTCCGGTGCAGGCTGACGGCAAGACTCAGCGCGTCCGAGCGGTTCATGAAGATGCCCGGGACCAGGATTACTGCGGGCGCGTTGCGGGCCCCCGGAATCCACCAGCCGCTCAGTTGCACGCCGTCCCTCAACGACCAGGTCGCTTCGGCCGACGGGAGCAGGAAGTTGGACGGGTTGACCAGTTCCGCAACGGGCCCCGGGTGGGTGAGCCGATAGACGAGGACTCCGAACCCAAGCAGGACACCGCCACAGAGGAGTAGGAGCGCCGGCAGTACTGTCCGGAAAAATCGTCCAACCTGCACCTTGGCAGGCATCTGGGTCGACATGCAGCAACTCCAGCAGTTCCCCACCCTCAACCCGGGAAGTTCGCGGGGCCAATATAGCACAGCGGCAGAGGCCGAACCAATCAAAAATCCCAACATATGGGCCCGATGAGAATCCGCTACCACTATATATTGCGTCTCTGGGCACAATCTACAATTCGAGGTTAAAGGGGAAGGAGAAACGAGTTCAAGTCGCTGACGGTGTTGATGTTGGCCAAATCGACATCCTCGAACACTCTGTCGCCGGGGCGGATCTCATCCACCCTCAGTCCCGGTTCGGCCAGAAACGCGGCCATCGCGTTTCGACCGGCTTCAAGGCACTTTTCGCTTGCGCTAAGGCAGGGAATGCGACGGTAGGCGGCACAGAGGGGATGCAGCCGGCCGTCGCCACCGCGTGGCACGACCGCGTCGCAGACGCCGGCCCGGAGCACGAGTTCCCGGACAAGTTCCTGCCGAACGCCGGGCAGGTCGCAGGCGAGCAGGAACACGATCTGGTCCGGTGCTGCCCGCAGACCGGCGTGCAGGCCGGCGAGCGGGCCGCGGCCCGGATAGATATCCTGCACGACCGCCACGCTGAATCGTTCAAAGCGGTCGGGATTGTTGGCGGAAATGAAGATGTTTCCCGCAACCCAGCGGGCCTTTTCCAGCTGCAGATCGATCAGCGGGCGGCCGTGGATTTCGAGAAAGGCCTTGTCGCAGCCCATCCGGGAGCTCGTGCCCCCGGCAAGAATGACGGCGGAAACCGGGGGCTTGAAGACGGGGGTTGCGAGTTGGGGGTCAGGTTTTGGCATGGCGTAAAAGACGGGGGGAGGGGATCAGGTGTCGGGTCTTGGCAACGCCCAACCCGGATTAATCTCTGCCAGCAAGTTACCAAGTTATGCCCCCGGCGAACGGAAGACAACAGCGTTGCCATCCGGAGTCAACCGGCCAATCTGGCTTCCGGCGGCTCCAGGCTTCCGGCTTCCCCATTCCCGAAGTCGCCACGGCGCAACCGGACATCCCCGGCGTCGCGCACCGCAACGCATCGGTATGTTTCGCGGCTTCCGGCTCCCGGCTCCAGGCTTCTGGCTTCCCGATTCCCGAGGTCGCCACAGCACAACCGTACAGCTCCGGCGTCGCGCACCGTATGTTTCGTGGCTTCCGGCTCCAGGCTTCCGGCTTCCCGATTCCCGAGGTCGCCACGGCGCAACCGGACAGCTCCGGCGTCGCGCACCGTATGTTTCGTGGCTTCCGGCTCCAGGCTTCTGGCTTCCCGATTCCCGAGGTCGCCACAGCACAACCGTACAGCTCCGGCGTCGCGCACCGCAACGCGTTGGTATATTTCGTGGCTTCATCCCGAGCCACGGCACGCCCATACAGCTCTGGCGTCTTGACCGCCCCGGGCCCGGATCTTATAATCAATGATTGACCTTACGCCCGGAACTCTGCCAGGCGCATCCCGCGAGAAAGGTTCAACGCATGACAAGACGACGCCTCCCTGCAGCGATCCTCGCGCTGCTCTGCCTGTCCACCACTTCCTGGTCCCGCACGGAGTTCTTCAAGCTTGAAGACTTACGACCGGGGATGAAGGGGATCGGCAAGACGTGTTACCAGGGGAGCAAACCGGAAGAATTCCAGGTGGAAATCCTCGGCGTCATGAAAGGGATCAGCCCCGGCGCCAACGCCGTGCTCGCACGCTTCAGTGGCGGTCCGCTCGGCAACACGGGGGTATTTGAGGGGATGAGCGGCAGCCCCGTCTTCATCGACGGCAAACTGCTCGGGGCGGTGGCATTCTCGTTTGCCTTTTCTAAAGAGGCGGTCGGCGGCATTACCCCGATCACCCAGATGGTCGACGCGTTCACGGAAGGCGACCAATCCGGGCAATCGGGGCCCAGAATCATCCTGAAACGGAGCATGCTCTGGAACTACCTGCTGAAGCCAGACAGCGGGGCGGGGCTCTTTCCGCTGGGCTTGCCAGAATTACGGCCGCAAGACGGGGCTGCCGCGTACCCTGAGTCCGGCACGTTCCCGCAGCCCGCCGCATCTATGTCCGGCAATCACGCGTTGATCCCGATCGCCACGCCGCTCAATCTGAGCGGCTTTTCCGCAGAGGCCATTCGCACCTTCGGTCCGCAGTTCAGGGCATTGGGCTTGAGCCTGCTGCAGGGGACGGGAAGTTCCGGCTTCCAGGCCCCCGGTGCAAAGCTCGCGCCGGACAGTGCGCCGATCGAGCCCGGATCAAACGTCGTAGTTCCCCTGGTCAGGGGAGACATGGACGCCTCGGCGGGCGGGACCGTCACCTACATCGACGGCGATAAGCTCTATGCCTTCGGGCACATGCTCTTTAACCTGGGCAACACCGAACTGCCGATGCACAAGGGGCGCGCGATTACGGTCTTCCCCAGCCTGCAGAGCTCATTCAAGATCCTGGAAACCACCGATCCTATCGGGACGTTCCGTCAGGATCGCGGGTCCGGCATCTACGGGGTACTGGGGCAGAAAACCAAGCTGATCCCGATGCACGTCAGCATGACGACGAGCCGCGGGATCCACAAGACGCTCAACTACGAGGTGGCGCGGGACCGCTTCCTGACGCCCTTCCTGGTCAACCTCACGGTGTTCAACAGCATCATCTCGACCGAGCGCGCGTTGGGCGTGTCGACCCTGGAGGTGAAGGGAAAAATACGGATCAGGGGCGAGCTGCCGGTGGAAATCGACAACCGGTTTTCGTCCGACAGCAATTCGCCCGTGTTCGCGTCGCTTTCGGTTGCGCTCCCGGTCAATTTCCTCCTGGCTTCCGGGTACAAGAACCTCGAGTTCGAGCAGATCGATCTCGAAATCTCGGCTGTCGAGGACGACCGCGCGGCGCTGCTCGACGCGCTGCGGCTGGATCGTTCGGAGATGAAAGCGGGGGACGCCGTCAGTCTCGACGTGTTCTACAAGAAGAACAACGGCGAGGTGGTTGAAGACTCCTACCCAGTGAAAATTCCATCCGACATCACCCCCGGGCCGCTTTCCCTCCTGGTGGCCGACGGCACGACCCTGATGGCGATCGACGCCCGCGAGCAGGGGGACGATTTGATCCCGCGCGACTTGTCGCAGCTCATCAAGTTCATCAACAACATACGCAAGAACGACAGACTCTACCTGCGGATGTACCGGCGGGAACCGGGTGCGGTGGTCAGGGGGGAGGGGCTGCCAGGCCTGCCTCCTTCGGTGCTGTCGATCCTGAACTCGGAACGCAATACGGGCGGCATGAGCCCCATCCACACCTCGGCTTTCGTCGAGTACGAACTCCCGGCGGCGGACTACATCGTCTCCGGCATGAAGACCTTGAATCTCATAGTCAAACCCTGACACAAGCTCCGGACATGCACTCTGCGTCTGAAGCCCTCCGCTGTCCGCGTTTGCCGGCGGGAGCGGCGGGCGCCGGAGCCGTTCACAACCAGCACACAGGTGAATTCATGCGCTACCGAGTCCTTCTCTTCACTGCGGCGGTGTTTGCGCTCTCGCTGACCGTTTCGGCCGTTACGCCCCAGTTCTGGGAGAATTTCACGCAGGAAGACCTGCTGAGGGGGACCCTTACCCGCGTCTCGCTCAGTTCGGACGGGAAGCTGTTCCTCGCGCCCGCCTATGACCTCGTCTACGACACCAGCCAGCCCTACATTTTTTCCATGGTGCGCGACAAAGCAGGGAATCTCTACGTCGGGACCGGGCACGAGGGGAGGGTCTACAAGATCGATCCGCAGGGAAACGGTTCGGTCTATTTCCAATCGAAGGAACTCGACGTGTTCGCCCTGGCGCTGGACGCCTCCGACACCCTGTATGCCGGGACCTCGCCCGACGGGAAGGTCTACAAGATCACAGGCCCGAGCCAGTCGTCGGAGTTCTGCGACCCCGACGACAAATACATCTGGTCGATGTTGTTCGATGATTCCGGCAACCTTTACGTCGGGACCGGGGTGCGCGGGGTGGTCCTGAAGGTCGATCGCGGCGGCAAGAAATCGACTTTTTACGACAGCGACGACAACCACGTCGTGTCGCTGACGCGGGGCGGCAGCGGCAACCTGCTCGCCGGGACCTCTCCGGGCGGCCTGGTGCTCGAGATCAACCCGCAGGGCAAGGCGTTCACCCTGCTCGACAGCCCGATGGAGGAAATCCGCGCACTGGCGGTCGACCGGTTCGGCACGGTCTTCGTTCTCGCGTCGAGTTCCAAGGGCCTGACGGTTGCCACGCCCTCCAAGCCGGAAAGCCCGATCGAGACCACCGGCGGCGTGCTCCCGATCCTGACCATCCAGGCGCTTTCCGCTATTGGCGACAAGTCGAAGGAACCCAAGGGGAGCGTGACGGCCCCGGGGGGCGAGAAGGACTCGGCCGGGGCGAAGTCGTCAATCTACGCCTTGTCCAAAGACGGCAGCCTCGAGACGATCTATGCGTCGAAGGACAGCATGCTCTATGACATCGTAGCCCGCAACGACGGGTCGCTCGTCGTGGCGACAGGCGGCAAGGGTCGCCTCCTGTCTATCGATACCGCCAAGCAGGTTAATGTCCTCACGGACTCGCCCGAGGAGCAGATCACGCGCCTGGTCGCCGGCGGCGATACCCTCTGGGTGGCCGGCAGCAACCAGGGGAAGGTATACAAGCTGCAATCGCAGCGCGCGCAAACCGGCACGTACGAATCCAAGGCGATGGACGCCAAGACCGTCGCGACCTGGGGCAAGATTTCCTGGCGCGTCGGCGGCAACTCCGGGGGCGCCGTCGAGATCTCGACCCGCAGCGGCAACACCGACAAGCCTGACACGTCGTGGAGCGACTGGAGCCCGCCCTACACCGGCGCTGCGGGCCAGAACGTCGTCAGCCCGAAGGCGCGCTACCTGCAATGGCGGGCGACATTCAAACGCGGTGCGGCGCCCGGCGCCTACGACGCACTCGAGCGGCTGAACATCGCCTACCTGCAGCAGAACCTGCGCCCGCAAGTCGTCAGCATCACGCCGATCCCGTACGGGGTGGCGCTGCAGAAAACCCCTTCGCTGCAGACCGGGACCCTGATCCTGTCCACCACTTCGAGCGAGCCGGCCTCGCTCAACTCCCCCCGGGAGCGCGGGAAAGAGCGGCAGCCGCTCTCGCCGCGGCAGGTGCTGCAGCCGGGAGCCCAGTCCTTCACCTGGAAAGCCACCGACGACAATGACGACGACCTGGTCTACTCGATCTACTTCCGGGGCGATGGCGAGTCCGACTGGAAACTGCTCGAGAAGCGCCTGACCGACACGTTTTACACTCTCGACAGCGCCGCGCTTCCGGACGGGATGTACACGCTCAAGGTGGTGGCCAGCGACGAAGAGTCCAACCCGTACGGAAAATTCCTGATCGGCGAGCTCGTCTCGAAGCCGTTCGTCATCAGCAACTCGACCCCGCTTGTCGAGGCCACCGGGCACAAGGTCCAGGGAAAGCGGGTGGAAGCGCAGTTCCGGTCGCATGTCACCACCGGGCGCATCGCGACCGGGGAGTTTTCGATCGACGGCGGCCCATGGTCCCTGGTGTTCCCCACGGACGGGATCGCGGATTCGGCCCAGGAGGATTTCCAGTTCCAGACGGCCGAGCTCGCCGCGGGCGAGCACGTCATCGGCGTGCGCTCCAGCGACGCCAACGGCAACACGGGGACCACGAAGATCGTGGTGAAGATCCCGTAAGAGAACCGTGTGAAGTGCCGCGGCCCGACGTGAACTTTATACGGTCTGGGTGCGCCGACACTCAGAAGCCAGCCACGGAGACTGAAGACACGAAGCACTCGGCTTAGCTTCCTTGGTTTTCCGTATTACCGCGTTCCAGTTTCGTGTTTTCGCAGCACGAAAGCTGGCAATTTGGAGTGCGGCGCCTCGGCGCCGCTTTCCTCTTCGGCCCTACGATCGAATCGCTCGGCGCCTCGGCGCCGCCCCAAATCGCGACATTGCGGTGCTCGCCCTGCAATCTCGAAATGCGGGGGCGGCGAGCCGCCGCACTTCACAATCCGGCTGGTCGCATCAATTTCGTTGCGGCCCCTGTCCACCTCGAAGGCTCCAGGACTCAAAGAATCTCGAGGTCCCGCAGGGAGCGAACCTCGGCAGGAGTGAGCTCGCGCGACTGGCCGACCTGCAGGCCTGCCAGTGTGATCGGCCCGATGCGTGTGCGGACGAGCTTGCGTACGCTGAAGCCCACGGCTTCCATCATGCGACGCACTTCCCTGTTCTTACCCTCGCAAAGGACAACCTCCAGCACGCTGCTTCGCCCGCGGTCCCCGATGCGGCACACGCTGCGCGGCTGCGCCGTATCCCCCCGCTTCATTAGGACGCCCGCTTGCAGCCTGCTCAGCGTCTCCTCATCGATTATGCCATTCAGCTTGACCAGGTAGGTCTTCGGCACCTTGGACGCGGGGCTAGTGACGAGGTTTGCGAATGCGGTGTCGTTGGTCAGCAGCAGGAGCCCCGACGTGTCCTTGTCCAGGCGCCCCACGGGGGAAACCCACCGACAGGATTGGTCCAGGCAGTCGTAAACCGTTTTTCTGCCGTCCGGGTCTCCATGGCTCGTAATTACTCCTTTGGGCTTGTACAGCGACCAGGTACACGCTTCGGACCCTGCGCACTTTACTGCCGTCCAGGTGCAGCACGTCTTTGCCCGGCTCGACCCAGAGGCCCGGGTCGCGCACCACGCGGCCGTTGACCTTCACCCGGCCCGCCGCGATCGCCTGCCGCGCCTCGGTCCGCGAGGCGATGCCGAACCTGGAAAGCACGCGGTCGACCGTCATGGCAGTCTTGCGTTTCATGCACTAGGTTTACCATATACTTCGATGGGGGAGGGGAGAGATGGAAACGCCCACGCTGCTTGTCTCCGAGGAAGCCGGCATCAAGACGGTCACGATCAACCGGCCGCAACGCCGCAATGCGCTGGACGCGCAAACCCTCGCGCTGCTGCGCGACGCAATCGCGCAGGCCGCGCACGACAGCTCCCGCGTGGTCATCCTGACGGGCGCCGGTGACGCGTTCTGCTCCGGGGCGGACCTGCGGGCGCGCACGCCGGATGCGCTCCGCGCCTTCGATATCACAGCCGCGTTGCGCAGTTATGCGAACACGATCGTGCTGCTGATGCGCCGGTCCGCCAAGCCGT
This sequence comes from uncultured Acidobacteriota bacterium, assembly GCA_963773605.1. Taxonomy (GTDB): domain Bacteria; phylum Acidobacteriota; class UBA6911; order UBA6911; family UBA6911; genus CAVZBT01. Next base: position 80,271 of record CAVZBT010000001.1, on the reverse strand, counting down.
TCATCGCGCGGGTTCACGGCCCGGCGGCCGGGATGGGCTGCAACCTGGCCCTGGCCTGCGACCTGCGCATCGCATCCGAAGAGGCCGGCTTCAGCCAGGCCTTCATCCGGATCGGGCTGATGCCCGACGGCGGCGGCACGTTCTTTCTGCCGAGGCTCGTCGGGTACGCAAAGGCTTTTGAGCTGATGGCCACCGGCGCACTCGTGAGCGCGCGCGACGCGCTCTCCCTGGGCCTGGTCAACCAGGTGGTCACGGCCTCCGACCTCGACGAGACTGTGCACGCGCTGGCGGCAAACCTGGCGGCGGCGCCGGGCGTCGCGCTGGCCAAGATCAAGGAGGCACTGAACCGGAGCGCGCAGGCGGACCTGGAGGCGATGCTGGAGTTTGAGGCGGTCCACCAGCAGGACTGTTTCCGTTCGGAGGATTTCGCGGAAGGGGTGGCGGCCTTCCAGCAGAAACGGCCGCCGCGCTTTGGGGCCAGGTCCTGACCATGGGCAGGACCTGACCCCGTACTTGGCTAGAACTGGAACCGCAGGGCGAGCTGCACCTGGCGCTCGCGGTACAGCGTGCCGCCGGCCTCGGTGACCGTCCCGAACGTCTTGTTGTAGTTCAGGGTCGTCCCGCTCAAGGTGTAGAACGTCGTGTTGAGCCCGGTGATCTGGGTCCGGTTGAAAATATTGAACGCTTCGACGAAGAATTCCACGTTCATCTTTTCCCGGAGGTAGACGCGGCGGGAGAGCCGCATGTCCACGTTGACGACTCTCGGGCCCGAGAAGGCGTTGCGCCCGACCAGCGGGAAACGATTGGCGCCGCCGGACCGGTTCAGGTTGCCCGCGCCGGTGCCGGTGCCGACCGTGGAATTGCCGCTGAAGCTCCCCGAAACGAACCCGTTGTACGGGATGCCGGTCCAGAACTGCAGGATGGGCGACAGGGTCCACCCGTCGAGCCCGGCCCTGAGGACGGCGTTGTCCACCTTCACCCTCGGGGAGTAGACGGCGTTGGCCACGAACTTGTGGCGCCGGTCGAAATTCGAGCGGCCGTTCTCACCCCTGATGTCGAAAGCGTTGTAAGGGACGTTGTTCGTGGTGAAGGTCTGGGACGTCTGGCCGGTGTCCTCCGCCTTGGCGAGCGTGTAGCTGAGCCCGAACTGGAGCCCGCTCGAGAAGCGTCGGTCCGCCTGCAGCACGAGGCCGTGATAGGTCGAGTTGACGATGCTCTCGATCTCGGTCAGCTGGCTGAATGAGGTGTTCGGACGCGGTCGCCGAGAACACCGGGATGGTCACCGACTGGCCGTCATAGGGTCCGCCGGCGACCGTGAAGGTCTGGTTCAGGGTCGGCGCGTAGAGGTTCCGATCGATGAAGGTCGGCAACCTGCGGCCGAGGCTCAGCAGGTAGGACACCGACACGGTCGTGTTCGCCACGATCTCCCGCTGGAAGCTCAGGTCCGCCTGGTGAATGAGCGGGTTCTTGAAGTCGGGCGAGAAGAACTGGATGGCACCGGTACCTGCCGGCGCCGACGCGAGCACGTTCGGGAAGATGGGGGCCGTCGAGGAGGTCGGCGCAACGCTGACCTGGAACTGGCCGCTGGCGGCGCCCGTGTTGACCAGGGCGTTGTAGATCGTCGAGTTGATGATGCGGCCGAAGTAGATGCCGTAGCCGCCGCGCAGCGAAGTCTTCGCGTCGCCCGTGAGGTCGAGCGAGAAGCCGGCGCGGGGGCCGAAATTCGTCTTGTTGCTGGGCAGCTGAGACGTCGCCCGGTCGAGGGTGAGGTTCAGGTTGGGGATTCCGCATCGCCGTCGGGTAACGGGTTCTGCGTTTCCGGCATGCTCTCGTACTCGTACCGCAGTCCCGAGGTTGACCATCAGTCTCGGCCGCACGCGCCAGTCGTACTGCGCGAACAGGTTGTAGTCGTTGGTGGCCAGCTGGGCGCCCAGCGGGCCGAAGCCCTGCAGGAAGTTGCTGGTGTAGCACTTGCCGCGGTACCGCGACGTGTTGTTGACGCAGTTCACCGTCGACGGCAGCCCGACCTTCCAGTTGGTGTAGTCGATGATGAAGTCGTTGATGTTGCTGTAGGTGAAGGCGCCGCTCTCATATCGCAGGTTGCTCAGGTCGTTGCTGACATGGTTGATGTCGAACCCGAACTTGAGCGACGTTGCCACCGATGTTCCAGCTCACGTTGTCCGTGTACTGATAGCGGCGCTCGTCCGGGTACTTCGCGCGTTCCAGGAAGTCCGGCTTGCCGAAGTTGAAGCCGTTGGTCAGCTGGACGAGCGGTGCGGTCCCGTTGACGGCGGTCCTCGGTTCGCCGGCTGCGGGCGGCTGGCTCTGCTGATACTCGAGGTCGCGCGCGATCTGGACGCGGAACTCGTTGACCAGCCTGGGGCTGATCGTCGAGACCAGGCGCGCGGTGCCCCAGTCGATCTTCACGAAATCGTTGCCGAAGCTGTGATTCCCGTAGGTGTTGGTCGCCTGGGTCTGGATTCCGGCCGGCGATTCCCAGCGCAGCCGGTTGTAGTTGATCGTGAAGAGGTGGCTGGAGTTGATCTGCCAGTCGATCTTGGGCAGGATCAGGCGCTGGTCGCCGCGACGCGGCACCGTGCCGGACAGCGAGTTCAGGAAACCGACGGCGTCGTTGATGTTCTGATCGGTCAGGTTCCGGGACGTCGCCTTGAGGGCGGTCTTGTTTACCGTGTTGAGATAATCGGGGTTCGAGAAGATGCCCAGGCCGGGGAAATTTCGCTTCTGCTCGTCGTAGCTGAAGAAGAAGAAGACCTTGTCCTTGACGATGGGGCCGCCGACGGCGCCGCCGAACTGGTGGCGGACGTCGTCGGGCTTGATCCCGACACGGGTGGCCACGCCGTCTTGCAGGACCGACTGGAAGGCGAGCGGGTTGCGCGCTCCCCAGTTGTTGTTGCGCTGATAGTAGAAGAGGTCCCCGTGCAGTTCGTTGGTGCCGCTCTTGGTGACCGCGTTGGTGACACCGCCGGCGGCACGCCCGTACTCCGCGGAGTAGTTCGAGGTGTTGACCTGGAACTCGCGGATGGCGGACTGGCTGATCGAATAGCTGATGCGTGTCCGGCCGCGTTCCTCGGAGAAGAACGCCTGGTTGTTGTCGCCGCCGTCGACGGTGTTGTTGTTGAGCAGGCCCGAGATGCCCCGAAAACTGATCAGGCCGAAGCTGCCGTCCGGCACGGAACCGGCCGCCAGGATGGCGAAATTCGACCAGCGCCGGCCGTTGATCGGCAGTTCGTTGATCGCGGTCTGGTTGATGTTGGAGGAAAAGTCCGGCGTCTCGGTGTTGACGGTCGAAGCGACCGAACTGATCTCGACGACCGCCGCGGTCCCTTCCAGCTTCAGGTTCGCCTCGACGTTGGTCGTGCGGCCGACTTCGACGATAAGGGCGTCCTGCCTGAACTCCGCAAACCCGGCGGCCTTGACGCTGAGCCACGTAACTGCCGGGCTGCAGGTTGACGAAACGGAACCGGCCGTCGCCCTGAGTCGCGATCGACTGCTCCTGGTTGGTGCCGGCGCTGCGCAACGTCACCGTCGCGCCCGGAACCACTGCACTGCTGGGATCCGTGACGGCCCCGGCAACCGCGCCGGTGACCGCCGATTGCGCCAGCCCGAGGGTACTCATCACGCACAGCAGAGCCGCCGCGAGAGCAAGCCGCTTGTAAGAAAGCATAGGGGTTCTCCTGATCTACTGTGTCACTTGAATGTGAAACACCTGAACTTCTTCGCGCGGTCCTCGTGGGACGGGAAGCGCCAGGCATCGCCCGGCAGAGAGGGGGCCTGAAGCAGTAATCTCTTGATATAGTCGCACGCGGAGCACGAACCGAAAAAATGAAAGCAGTACGGTACAGAATCAGGGTTGCCGAGTCAAGCAATCGCCGCTTGGAATGAATGATGACCCGCCCGCCATGCGCGGGGGATATAACCCACGACTGTGGGAAACTTCAGCACTGAGCGCGCTGAATAATGCAACGTGCACGAGCAGAACGGCTATGGGGACATTCGGAAACGACCGGTGGGCGTTAGGCTAACTTCCTGGACAAACGGCGTTTCCCCGAGGAATCGGCGCATTCGTGAAATTTTCCTTAACCCAACTATGTTTCTGCTGTAAGTTTCATCGCGCGTGGCGCAAGGGTTGCATCCCTCTGATGGTTTTTCCCGAATTACTGACCGTACGGGTCGAAGTCGCACGGATGAAGATCAGGTTGTACGTTTGGATCCTGCCGTTGATGTTGGTAGCGCCGGCGGCTTGCCCGGGCGCAGAGCGTGGACGATTGTCTCGACCTGCCACAGCGACGCCACCCTCAAGGGGAAGCGCGGCGGCCGGACGATCTCGGTTTTTGTCGATCAGCGCAAGTTCATGGGCTCGATCCACGGCAAACTGGCGTGTGTCGACTGCCACGCCGACCTGGAAAAGAAAGAGCTGCCGCACGACGAGGATCTCGCGCGGGTCTCTGCGGCAACTGCCACGCCGAAGAGGGGGAGAAGCACGCGAAATCGCTGCACGGCAAGGCGGTGGCGCGCGGCGACGCGCTGGCGCCGCGGTGCCGGACTGCCACGGCTATCATGAGATCTACGCGATCAAGGACGCCCGCTCCGCCGTCGCGCCGCGGCGCGTGCCGTTTGTCTGCGGGAAATGTCACCAGGAAGGAGCCCCGGTCCAGCGCCAGCGGGAGATCCACCAGTCGAACATTCTCGGAGAACTATTCCGAGAGCATCCACGGCGAGGGGCTGTTGAAGAAGGGGCTGGTGGTCACGGCCACCTGCGTCTCCTGCCACACGGCGCACGACATCCTGCCCCACACCGACCCGCGCTCTTCGATTGCGCGCCGCAACATCGCCGCCACGTGCGCACGGTGCCACGCCAGATCGAGGACGTCCACCGCAAGGTGATCAAGGGGGAGCTCTGGGAGAAGGAACTGCACGTCCTCCCGGCCTGCGTCGACTGCCACCAGCCGCACAAGGCCCGCCGCGTCTACTACGACCAGGGGATGGCGAACCGCGACTGCCTGCGCTGCCACGAACGCGACGACGTCAAATCGTCCAAAGACGGGCGCTCGCTGAAGGTCGACGCAGCGCAGCTCGCCGCAGTCCGTACACGTGAAGCAGGCGTGCAGCCAGTGTCACGTCGGGGTGAGCCCGTCCGCTGCGGCCCTGCGAAACGCTCACCCAGAAGGTCAACTGCGCCTCGTGCCACGCCGAGGTGCAGCAGCAGTACCAGGAGAGCACGCACGGCCAGCTGTTCGCCAAGGGGGACCCGAACGCGCCGACCTGCCGCGAGTGCCACGGAACGCACGGCGTGCGCGGCGAAACGCGACCCGAAATCGGCCACCTTCCCGACCGCAGTCCCGACCTGTGCGCGCGGTGCCACCGCAGGGGCAGAAGGCGGCGGTGCGGTACGACGGGCCGGAGACAGAGATCGTCGAGCGCTATACGGAGAGCATCCACGGCAAGGGGCTGCTGAAGATCGGGGCTGGTCGTGACGGCCATGTGCACGAACTGCCACACGGCCCACCGCGAGCTGCCGCACACCGACCCGCGTTCGAGCGTCAACGCGCAGAACGTGCCGGCCGACCTGCGGCAACTGCCACAACGGCATCCAGGAGCAGTTCGAGCGCAGCATTCACTCGGCCAAGGTCAGCCGCACGAAAGAGAAGCTGCCCGGCCTGCAACGACTGCCACAGCGCGCACACGATCCGCCGCACCGACGAGGAGGGGTTCAAGCTGCACGATCATGAACCAGTGCGGCCGCTGCCACGAGCAGATCGCCAGGACCTACTTCGACACCTACCACGGTAAGGTGTCGCAGCTCGGCTACACCAAGACCGCCAAGTGCTACGACTGTCACGGCGCGCACGACATCCTGCAGGTATCGAACCCGCGATCGCACCTGAGCCGGCGGTAATGTGGTCGCGACCTGCCAGAAATGCCACCCGGGCGCGACGCGGCGCTTCGCGGGGTACCTGACGCACGCGACCCATCACGACCCGCAAAAATATCCCTGGCTGTTCTGGTCCTTCTGGGGCATGACGGGGCTGCTGATCGGCACGTTTACGATCGGCGGAGCTCACACGCTGCTGTGGCTTCCCGCGGGCCGTGCAGATGCGTCGGGCGTACGTGCGGGTGGAGGCTGCCGCCGGGCGCGACGCGAGGTCCTGCCGGTTCTCCCGGCTGAACCGGATCCTCCACATATGCATGATCGTCAGCTTCATCAGCCTGGCGTTCACGGGCATGACCCTGAAGTTTTCCTTCACCCCTGGGCCGCAACCGTGTCGCGCTTTCTGGGAGGCTTCGAGTCGGCCGGTTACATCCACCGTCTCGCCGCCACCCTCATGATCGGGGTTTTCGTCGCCCACGTCTGGGACCTCACCCGCCGCAAACGCCTGCACTACAAGTCCTGGCGCAAACTCCTGTTCGGGCCCGACACGATGCTGCCAACCTGGAAGGACGCGCGCGACGCCTGGGAGTCGATCAAGTGGTTCCTCGGACTCGGGCCGCGGCCCAGCTTCGGCCGTTGGACGTACTGGGAGAAGTTCGACTACTTTGCCGTGTTTTGGGGGATCGCCGTGATCGGATCCACGGGCATGACGCTCTGGTTCCCGGAGTTCTTTACCCGCCTCGTGCCCGGCTGGTTCATCAACATGGCGACCATCATCCACAGCGACGAGGCGCTGCTTGCGACCGGGTTTATTTTCACCGTGCACTTCTTCAATACCCACCTCCGTCCCGAAAAGTTCCCGATGGACATCGTCGTGTTCACAGGGCGGATGCCGCTGGAGGAGTTCAGGCGCGACAAGCCGGCCGAGTACGAGGCCCTGGTGCAACGCGGCGAACTGGAGAATCACCTGGTCGAGCCGTACCCGCCGATCGTGATCCGTACGGTCCGCTTCTTCGCATGGCTCGCCCTGGCCATCGGCTTCAGCATGGTAGTCTGGATCGTTTGCGCCATGTTGTTTTCATACAAATAGGCGCGGCAGATTTGTTCCGGCGTCGTTCGAGCGCTGAGACGCCGTACAAAAGTAAGAGCATGAACCGCGCGTGTCCCAAACGAGCAGTGAGAGTGCCGTCAAACGGGTTTATGAGAGCTTTCGTTAGACTACTGTTCGCGCTGTCCGTTGTCGCCCTGGTGCCGGCCGCAGCCCTGGCCCAGAAGGCCGAGGAGTGCCTTGCCTGTCATGGCGACCGGACCCTCACGATGCAGAAGGGGGGCCGGACCGTGTCGCTCTTCGTGGACAAGGCCCGGCTGCAGCAGTCCTCTCACGCTGCGGTGGATTGCGGCGACTGCCACCAGCGGCTCAACGCCGCCGAGGTGCCGCATGCCAAAGTGGTGCCGGCCGTCGATTGCCAGCCCTGCCACGACATCGGTGGCTTCGAGAAGAGCGTACACGGAAAACCGCAGTCCGCCCCGGCCGGCAAGAATCGGAAACCCGTCGTCGCCGCCACGTGCAAGGAGTGCCACGGCACGCACGACGTGCTCTCGCCGAAGGATCCGAAGTCCCGCACCAACCCGGCTCACATTTCAAACACGTGCGGAAAGTGCCACGAGGACGAGGACACGCACTTCTCGCGGTCCGCCCACGGGGTCGCGCTGAAGCAGGGGGTCAAGGGCGCCCCGAGCTGCATCGACTGTCACGGCGAGCACAACGTCGAACCGGTGCAGTCGAAGGAGTCCCAGGTTTACAAAAGCCGTGAGGCCAAGGTGTGCCTGAACTGTCACCTCAACAACCCGGATGTGCGCAACCGGGTGGGGCCTTCGGCAGGCTTCATAGAGGACTACGAGTCGAGCGTGCACGGTGTGGCGCTTGCGTCGGGGAACGAGAAGGCGGCCACGTGCAGCGACTGTCACGGCGCGCACGACATGAAGAAGTCGAGCGACACGACGTCGAAGGTGAACAAGTGGAACATCCCGAACACCTGCGCCCAGTGCCACGCCGACATCGCCAAGGTGTACGACGCCAGCATTCACGGGACGGCCCTGCAGCGGGGCAACACCGACGCCCCGTCGTGCACCGACTGCCACGGCGAACACCAGATCTTCTCTCCGAAGGACCCGCGTTCGCGGGTCGCGCCGAAGAACGTGTCGGCCCAGGTCTGCGCCACCTGTCACAACTCGGTCCGGCTCAGCGAAAAGTACGGCATCCCGACCGAGCGGTTCCGCACCTTCTCCGACAGCTATCACGGGCTGGCGTCCCGGGGCGGCGCCGTGGAGGTGGCCAACTGCGCCAGCTGCCACGGCGTGCACAACATCAAGCCTTCGAGCGATGCGAGTTCGACCATCAGCAAGGCCAACCTGGCCAGCACCTGCGGCCAGTGCCACCCCGGCGCGAGCGAAAACTTCACCAAGGGCGCGGTGCACGTCGTGCTCGCCAGGGAAACCGATGCGGTCCTGTACTGGATCCGCACCTTCTACATCGGGTTGATCGTCGTCACCGTCGGCGGCATGGTCCTGCACAATATCCTCGATTTCGTGAAGAAATCGAAACAGCGCATCGCGACGCGCGCCGGGTTCCTGCCGCAGCCCCATCACGGCGGCGGACAGTTCGTCCGGATGACGCTCAACGAACGGCTGCAGCACGCCGTCATGTTCACCAGCTTCATCGTCCTGGTCATCACCGGCTTCATGCTGAAATACCCCGACTCCTGGTGGGTCGTCCCGATCCGCCAGCTGAGCGAGAAGGCGTTCCAGGTCCGCAGCGTAACCCACCGGGTCGCGGGGCTCGCGATGGTGGCGGTCAGCCTCTATCACCTGTATTACCTGGCCTTCGCCCCGCGGGGACGGCAACTGGTGCGCGACCTGCTCCCGAAGTTGAAAGACGCGCGGGATGCGGTACAACTGCTGCTCTTCAACCTGGGACTGGTCCAGGACCCGGCCCCTGTTTCACCGCTTCGGGTACATCGAAAAGGCCGAGTACTGGGCGCTGGTCTGGGGCGTCGTGGTCATGGCCGCCACCGGTTTCGTCATGTGGTTCGACAACTTCTTCATCAACCTTTTCACGAAGCTCGGCTGGGACGTCGCACGGACGATCCACTTCTATGAGGCGGTCCTTGCGACGCTCGCCATCGTCGTGTGGCACTTCTACTTTGTCATCTTCAGCCCGAGCGTCTACCCCATGAGCACGGCGTGGCTCACCGGCAAAATCACGGAAGCGGAGATGGAAGAGGAACACCCGCTCGAACTCGAAGAGATCCGAGCCCGACAGGAGGAGGGACAGGAGGAGTAACGCGCAGCGCTGCACATCGGGAGAAGGAAGCCTGAAGCCGGAAACCACGGATCGGCGATCTCAGGAGGCGCACCCTTAGCTGGACCGCCACACTGTTACAAAGGAGGAGGGGATTCCGGCTTCTGGCTCCCGGCTTCAGTCGTATACGGAAATCTTGCTGAAGGTCATGACCAGGTGGGCGTCTACGGCTCTGCCATTCTGGCTGGCCGGGCGGTAGCGGGCCGACATGATCATGCTGTTGAACTCCGACAGGAGGGCGCTGTCGGTTGGGTACTCGAGCACATCCTGAATCTTTGCCGCACCGCGGCGGTCCACGACGGTGACCACCGAAAACGTATCGTCGCGACCGGCCCGCGAAGCGGTCTGGCCGAAATTCAGCAAATAAAGGTCGTTGATGCGGGGTTCACTCGAGCTGATCGGCCTTCTCTGCGCTTCGACAGGCATGAGCCCGAGGTTTTTCAAGACGCCCCAACCCAGCTGCTGCCGGACATTCTGAGGCGGCCCGCCCCGATCGTGCGACGGGGGGGTCAACTGCAGATAGATCGGGCTCAGCGCCGCCGTTGAAATCAGCAGGAAAAGCACGCAGGTGGCAACCGTCCCGGCAATCCGGGTCAGAAACCACATGCTCTCGGTCGTCTTGATCCTCGACCAGCGATACTCCCAGGCCTCCCGCAGCCAGACACGCCAACTGTCCTGCCGGGCGCTTTCCAGCCGAAGCTGCACCAGGTGGCGCAGATAGGGCGGTGTGGTTACACCCCCCAGCGCGCTCAGTTTTGCTTTCAACAGGAGCAGCCGGTCGAGTTGCGCCCGACACGAGGCGCAGGCGTTCAGGTGGCCCTCAACCTGAACAGCCGTCTCTGGGCCGAGCATCTCGTCAAGGTACGATGAGAGCTGGGGTAAGGCTTGTCTGCATTTCATTGCTCCCCCTCCAACGACTCCGGATACCATCAGCCGAGCGCCCCGTTCAGCCGCCGCTTCAGTTCCTCGCGGCCCCGGGCTATGCGCGACTTGACCGTACCAAGCGATACTTGCATGGATTCGGCAATCTCCTCGTAGGACAATCCCTCGATATCCCTCATCACGATGGCAACCCGCTGCTGAACCGGCAGTTTCAGCAGGGACCGCTCGATTTGGGCGCGCTCCTCTTCCAGGAGGAGCGCTTCCTCCGGAGACCTTCCCCCTGCTTCCAGGGTCTCGGACAGAGCGCGACCCTGGTCCGTGCTCAAGACGTCCAGCGAAACCGTGCCGCGGCGCCGCAGGCGGTTCCACCAGCGGCACCTGTTCGAGGCCCGGTTGACAGCGATACGATAGATCCAGGTCTTGAGCGAAGCCTCGCCCCGGAAACGGGGCAGTTTCCGGTACACGGTTAAAAAGACCTCCTGGGATACATCCAGGGCTTCTTCGCGGTCACCCAAAACCCGATAGGTCAGGTGAAAAACCATCGAGTGGTACCGCTCGAACAGGTCTTCAAACTCCAGTTTGATTTCCGAACGGGTTCCGTCCGACACGGATATCTGATCCGCCGGAACGCTGTCACCCTGATAACTCCCCAGCGCCAACTCATCCGGAAACATGGATTTATGCGCCAACCCGTCTGCAGTACCCATAGACTGCCTATCGGGAAGTGTCCTTGCCGGTATTAGACATCTTGCACCCAGGAAAGTTCCAATTTTGCTCGAAGTCTGGTGTTTTCCCATCGTTACGGGGTCGGTAGGGACCCCGTTTCCTGTGTTAGCAGCCGATTCAGCTCCGCTGTCCTTAGTTTCTGCACCTTCTCCAACTGCTGAGAGAGAGCGAAGAGCCTCTCGAGCCGCGCGGATCCTTGGGGGATCGTCTCGAGCCAGGCGCCGAAGCGGGCTCGGACCTCGGATGGGTCCACGTTATCGGGTGCCTTTTGAATCAGGGTCTGTTCCACAACATAAGCGACCAGCGCGGGCGAGTAGTGGCGTAGCGCAGCGTAGCTGGCGAGCGTTAGGGTAGCCAGCAACCCCAGGATCCACAGGCGCCTGTTCAACCCATCCTCTTCGGTTATCTCCAGGAGGAGCCAATGTGATTATATCAAATCGGGCACGGAAGCGATTGTGCTATAATCGGGCCGCGCCCCGTTAAGCGAACTGACCCAAGGGAGCCGGCTGCCGGGCCGGTCGTTCCCCGTGGGTGCCGTCCAATAGACCGTTTTATGAAGCTCGCCCAATGACATCCGCGAAGCCTTGTCCAAACTGCAATAACAGCCAGATCCAGGACGCGGGCGCTTGCCCCGCATGCGGTTATCAGATTCCCCCGGACGCCCCTGCGCCCGACACGCCGGAACCCCACGAACACAAGGGAATCGCAGGGCTGATCGAGATAGACTACTCGGTTTCAGATGACGCCAAGGTCGAGATTCCGGCGTGGCGGCTGGAATTGTCCAAGCGGCTGCAGGAAATAAAGACCAGGCGGGAATCGGCGCCCCCTCCAGCCCAGGCTCCGGAATCCGTGCCATCGGGGCTCCCCGCACCTGCGGGCAGCCGGAATGCGGACGCCGAACCGTCGTCGGCGCAGGCCGGGCCTGAACGGAGGTCGCGCCGGATTCCCAGAACACCCAGGGCTGTGCCCAAGCTGGAGACGGCGAAGCAGGAGGAGCCGCTGCTGCTTTTCCGCCCCACCCCACCCCGGCCGGCCGTCGAGATGCCGCCAGCCGTCGATTCAAGACTATCGTCGCCGCAGACGGACGCGATCCAGGAACTCATCGATCGGGCCGTTGCACGGCAGGCAGCGCCATCGCCCGCCGCGGGGGCGACGCCCCAGACGGCCCCTCAAACATCGCTCGGGCCGGCGCCGCCTCCTGCGTTCGGACCGTCCAGGTGGCTGCTCCTGTCCCGCACCCTGTCCGGTCTCGTCGACCTGATCATCACCATTTTCTGCGCCGCCGCCTTCATCATCGTCGCCGACGCCTTCGCAGGGGTCGAGATTCTGGACGGATTCAGCCTGGTGCACTACGGTGCGCTGCTGATCGCCACGTTCCTGATCTACTCGGTGTTCTTCCTGTTTACGGCCAATCAGACCATTGGGATGATGATTACCGATCTGCGGGTCGTCGACGAAGCCGAGGGGCGGCCCCCGGTCGCCCGGATCCTGCTGCGGTGCGGCTGGTATTTGCTGGCGTTGCTTGCTGTCGGCCTGGGACTTCTCTGGGGATGCGTCGATCGCCAGGCCAAATGCCTGCACGACCGGCTTTCGGGGACGAAAGTCGTTCGCGTTTCCGCCTCCTGACCGGTCAGAACTCCTTGACGCTTCCCGCCAGCGATTCCGGCAGCCGGTTGATCAGCCGGACCGTGCCGCCGCTCTTACCCACGGCGCAATACTCGCCCGCGTCGACCAGCTCGTAGCTGTCGGGGAGTTCTTTGAGGACCTTCGCTCCCGGGTGGCGCAGCCGCAGCCATTGTATGGCGGCAGCCTGAAACTCTGCCGCATCCTCGGGGGAATCCCACACGGTGGAGAGGAAGATCGCGCGCTTTCCTGCGCCGTCCTCGACCATCACGATTTCATCCCCGTCCCAGCCGGCGGCCGCCGTGCGCGCCTGTTCATCCGGGAGCTGCAGTTTGAGGAAAATGTAGAGCGAGAACTCGCCCAGGACATTCTGGTACGTGGTCTTCCAGGTCCCGCCCAGGCCCGCGGAAGGATCGGCCACGGCTACGGTCCGGGGATCGTCCCGCGCGACGAGGTACTTGTCGGGGTGGATGATCTGCTCGGTCGACGAGGGCAGATCCGAGTAAATCTTGTCCACGGCGCTCCAGGGCTGGGAGGCACGGACCTTCTGCAGGAACGCGGCGCCGTAGCCGTATGGGAACAGAAGCGATTCCTTCAGATACATCGGCGCGCTCCTGAATACCTCGAACTGCGAATCCATCCCCGCAAACTGGGACCGCATCGCCGAGACCAGGTCGGGCAGTTGCGAGAAGTTGCGCCCCAGGGGTTCGAGGAGGGAGTCCATCATCACGGCCATGGCGTCCCCCTCAAAGATTGCCTGGTGGGCCAGGACCCGGTCGTCGTCGTGGCTCTTCAGGTCCCGCTTGATCACGGTGTTCAGGTCGAAATACTGATCCTGCAGGGCGTGGGTGAGTTCGTGGACCATGACGGGCCGCTGCTGTTCGATCGGCAGCCAGCCCGCGATGAAAAACGTCTTCCGGTCCGGGTCGTAATACCCGCCGACCTGCTCGGTCAGCAGCTTCATGACGAGGTCCCGGTAGTCGCTCTGCTCCGGGATCAGGCCGAGCGTCTTGAGCATCCTCCCCTCGGTCTGCAGTTGTTCCTCGCCGTAGTTTTCCCTTACGTGCCGGTTCAGGTATTCCGAGATTTCAGCACGGCTCTTGACACCCTTCTGGATCGGCTGCTTTGGGGTCAGCCCGCGCAGGCGCGACACCTGTTCGATAATGGCATCGGCGGTTTTCAGGAGGGTCGAGGGGGCCTCCTGCCCAAGTGCCCAAACGCAGAAGCCCAGCGCGGCCGCGGGGACAACGGAAAACACGCGATATCGATACCCTGCCTTCGCCACGAGAACCCGCTTTCTCCAACCTGCGTCTGAAATGCCGGCGTCAGTGCCTGACCGTTGACTGTTCGGGAGCAACCCGAGCTTCAGGACGAACAGAACCTCGAAATACCGATCTTCCCGACCTGTCCCGAATGTCCTCCAGTGTAGTGTTTCGCCTGGGGGCCGTCAATGGGTCAGGCGTTGCCGGCGAATCCCCCTTGCAGCGGGTAAACAGCGCTGCCACAACTACTTGCACCATGCACGCCAGGACCCGGATGGCCATAATTGAATTGATTTTCAACTGGACGGGATGCTAGAGTGATTGGCCTGCAATTTGCACCGAGGGATAGGAAACGGCGATGGAAGTCATCATTCCTTTGCTCGCGATGGCTCTCCTGGTAGGGGGAATTGCCGCCGCGTTCATCGCAGCGTCTACCTTTCTTGGACCCAGGAAGCGCAGTACGGTCAAGGACAGCCCGTTCGAGTGCGGGATACCTTCGGAGGGTCTTGAGCGGCAAACCGGTTCCGGTGCGGTTTTACGTGATGGCGATGCTGTTCATCCTCTTCGACGTCGAACTGGCGTTCCTGTTTCCATGGGCTGTCGTGTTCCGGGACCTCGGCTTGTTCGGGTTCATTGAAATGCTGGTCTTTTTCGTCGTTGTGGGTGTGGGATTCATCTACGCATGGAAGATCGGCGCACTGGAATGGGACTAGAAGACAACTCTGAACAAGCTTCCGCGCCCGGGTCGGAAGCTGCTCGAATTGCTGCGCGAAGACTTCGCCGATGACATCGTGGAGCTGTCCGTGCCGCAGGGTGATGCGACGGCTGTCGTCCGCCCGGAGTCCCTGGCACGCAGTCATGGAGTTTCTGAAGAACGATCCGCGGCTGCAGTTCAACGTCCTGATGGACATGACGGCGGTCGACTATCTGGGACGGAAGCCCCGGTTCGACGTCGTCTACCATCTGGTCTCGCTCTCCGTTCGGCCGGCGCCTGCGGATGAAAGTGCGGGTGGAGGACGGGGAAGCCGTGGACTCGCTCGTCCCGGTCTGGGAGATCGGCCAACTGGCTGGAACGCGAGGTCTGGGACATGTTCGGAATCCGCTTCGCCGGACACCCGGACCTGAAGCGCATCCTGATGTATGAGGAGTTCCAGGGGCATCCGCTGCGCAAGGACTATCCGATTCGCAAGCGGCAGCCGCTGATCGGGCCGAAAAACTGAGGTTATTGTGTCCGAACAGGAACTGGTCACCCTCACGATCGACGGGCAGAGCGTCACGGCGCTCCGAAGGGAACATCGATCATCGAAGCGGCCAAAACGGCCGGGATCCAGCATCCCGCACTATTGCTATCATCCGCGGGCTTTCGGTCGTCGGCAGCTGCCGGATGTGCCTGGTCGAAATCGAAAAGAATCCCGAAGCTGCAGCCGTCCTGCGCCACGCCGGTTGCGCGAGGGGATGGTGGTGCGCACGCAGACGCCGCGAAACGCTGCAGCAACCGGCGATCGGTGCTGGAGTTTCTGCTGCTCGAATCATCCGCTGGACTGTCCGGTCTGCGACCAGGCGGGCGAATGCGAGCTGCAGAACTACTACATGGAGCACGGGCTCTACGACGCGCGTTTCAACGAAAACAAGACCAAGCGGAAGAAGGCCACTCCCATCGGGCCGCACGTAATGCTGGACCAGGAGCGCTGCATCCTGTGCACGCGGTGCGTCCGCTTCACGCGCGAGATCTCCAAGACCGGCGGAGCTGGGAGTCATCGACCGGGGGCATCGCAGCGAGATCGATATCTTCCCGGGCGTTGAGCTGAACAATCCCTACTCCGGCAATGTCGTGGACATCTGTCCCGGTGGGTGCGCTGACGGACCGCGATTTCCGCTTCAAATGCCGCGTCTGGTTCCTGGGCCGCGCGCCGTCGATCTGTCCCGGATGCAGCCGCGGATGCAACATCGAAATCCACTTCAACGAGCGCTTCAATCCCCGCTATCACGACCAGCGCGGTGCACCGGCTGAAGCCGCGGTACAACGCGGCGGTCAACGGCCACTGGATGTGCGACGAAGGACGATATGCGTATCACTGCCATCGATGCGCCGGACGCGCCTGAAGAGCTCCGCGGGTGAAGCAGGGAGACGGACTGTCAGGAGGCGTCGTGGGACGAGGCGATCGGGAAGTCCGCCGGGGCGCTGAAGCAGCGTCCTGGCGACGCATGGGCCGCAGGGAGGTCGCGCTGCTGCGTTTCGCCGCAGATGACCAACGAGGAGCTGTTTCTGGTTCGCGGCAGCTTTTCGCAGGACTCGCTTGGGCGTCGAGACTATCGAATATCCGTGTGCCTTCGCGATGCCAAGGTCTATTCCGACGATTTCCTGATCACGGCCGACAAGAATCCGAACTCGCAGGGGCGCCGCCGTGCTTTGTTCCGGAAGGCCCGGGCGCGGAACGCCTGCTGCGGGCCTGCGCCGAAGGGCAGCATCCATTTCCTTTATATCTTCCAGCACGACCTGACGCGGGCTTACGATCCGGTCTGTGTCCGTGAAGGCGCTCGGGCAGGGTGGAATGCGTCGTCTTTCAGGGATCCTGGGATCAGGCGACGGCCGCGCTGGCGGATGTCCAGCTGCCTGCCGCGGTCTATGCCGAGAAAGAAGGCACCTTCACGAATGTCCAGGGGCGGGTCCAGAGGTTCCAGTGCGGCCGTTCCCCCGATCGGCGAATCGCTGCCCGATCTCGATATCCTTGCGCGGCTGGCGGCGGAGCTCGGGGTTTCGCGTGCCGCGCTCACGGCGCTGCGGATGTTTCTGGAGAAATCGGCAGGAACGTCGCGGCTTTTGCCGGCATGACGTGGCAATCCGTGGGGAACCGGCGGGCAACTGTTGATGCCGGAATCCGGGAAATGATATGTGGATTGATGTGCTGATCGTATTGATCAAGGCTGCTGTTTTTCATCACCTGCATCCTTACGCTCACCTCGCTGCTGACCTGGAAGGAACGGAAGCAGTCCGCCGTCATGCAGGACCGCCTCGGCGCGAACCGGCGCCCAATTTTCGGCATCCGCGCGTTCGGGCTGATGCACATTTTTGCCGATGCGCTCAAAATGTTTTTCAAGGAGGACTATGTCCCGCCCGGGGGCGACAAGGCTGCTCCACACGGCCGCGCCGTTCATCGTCGCTGTTTTTCGCCCTGATGAGCTTTGCCGCAATTCCCTTCGGAGATACGCATCCGGATCGCCGGCCGCACGATCGAGCTGCAGATACTTCCGCTGAATGTCGGGATGCTGTTTATTTTCGCCATGATGTCGCTGGGGATCTACGGCACATTTCTTGCCGGTTTCTCCTCCAACAACAAATTTGCCTTCCTCGGAGGGTTGCGCGCCTCCAGCCAGATGATCAGCTACGAAATCACCATGGGCGCCACGCTGATCGGACTGCTCATGATTTTCGGCACCCTGGATCTCGCCGAACTCAACAGGGCGCAGGGCGGACTGCTCTGGGGCTGGCTGCCGAAGTGGGGCATCTTCCTGCAGCCGCTCGGATTCCTGCTTTTCCTGACGGCAGGCATGGCCGAGACCAAGCGCATCCCCTTCGATCTGCCCGAAGGAGAATCGGAAATCATCGGCTATTTCGTCGAATACAGCAGCATGAAGTTCGGCGCGTTCTTCATGGCGCGATTTCATAGAGACGATCCTGATCGCGGCGCTCATTGCCACCCTGTTTTTCGGCGGATGGCAGGTCCCCTACCTGCAGTCGGACGGATTCCATTTCCCCTGGGGATCGTTCCGTCGGCCTGCCGCACCTTCTGGTCACGCTGCTCCAGTTGGCCGCCTTCGCCATCAAGGTATTTTTCTTCTGCTGGTTCCTGCTTCTGATCCGCTGGACGCTGCCGCGCTTCCGCTACGATCAGCTCATGCAGCTCGGCTGGAAGTTCCTGCTGCCCCTGTCGGTCCTCAACATATTCGTGACCGGCTTTGTCCTAGTCCTGTGGCGATAGTCCCCCTATGGAGTGCGGCGGCTCGACGCCGCTTTGGGGTCGGCGCCTGGAGCCGACCGCGGTGAGCCCGCCGCGGCGCCCGAAGACCAGTGCGGGCGGGGTGAAGCCCCCCCTTTGGTCGGCGCCCAGGCGCCGACCTTTCGCAGCTGCCTGACGATCCAGCCAAACCCAGACAGCGGTGCCGAGGCACCGCACTCCATAACATTGCCCGACTGTGCTGTTTTGGAGTGCGGCGGCTCGACGCCGCTTTGGGGTCGGCGCCTGGGCGCCGACCGTGGTGAGCCCGCCGCGGCGCCCGAAAGACCAGGTGCGGGCGGGGTCAAGCCCCCCCTTTGGTCGGCGCCCAGGCGCCGACCTTCGCAGCTGCCTGACGATCCAGCCAAACCCAGACAGCGGTGCCGAGGCACCGCACTCCATAACATTGCCCGACTGTGCCGCTTTGGAGTCCGCCAAACCGGCCCGTTACCTCGCGGCCGCCTCGAGCAGCTTCCGGTGCACGGCATCGAAACCGGTCACGGTGGCATCGTAGTCTGTGAATCCGCGGACGACCTGAGTGCAGATCTCGTCCGCGAGTTTCGGGTCGCGCGCGGCGACCAGGCGCAACAACTCGTAGTCTTCGATACCCGCTCCCATGGCCTCGAAGCGAACGCTGGACCAGGGGCCGTCCTTGCCGGGGTACAGGATGTGCGAGTCGCCCGGCGGAAGGTGAAAGTCGTGATAAGGCCCGTGCGGAGGGCAGGTGTTCTCGAACGGGTCCTGTTCGGGAATAACCTGGTTGAGCCCCCAATGCAGGTAACCGTCGAGCCGGTAGCGCCAGTTGGCCCAGTGCAGCAGCCGTGTGCGCAGGAGCTCCGTGTCGATGAAGCGGTTCAAATTGCGGCCGCTGGGAGCGCAGCAGGTGTAGAACCAGATCGAATCGCCGCGGCGGCGGTGGGCTTCGAACGCTTCCTGCTGTTTCTCGTAGCTCTCGCTCAGGGGAACCCAGATGTCGACCGCACCGTCCAGCCCCGGGTTGCCGAGCGCGTCGATCAGCGGCACGCCCGGCAGGAACTTGCGCACGGTCCCGGCCATGATGCGATAGTCGTCGAAATCCTTGGGCGAGGGTTCGTCCACCACGTGCTGGGTCGCGAGACCGTACCAGCCGTTGCGCCGGAGCAGGTCGGCCCAGGCGCGCAGGTATTGCGCCAGGTACTCGTACGCCTCGTGCGACGTCCCCGGTACCGGCTTGCCGTCGACGTTCACGACGAATCGGGCCACCGCATCCTTCCGCCGGTCGTGTGAGGCAATATGCGGGAGCTCGATGTGGGTGAAGCCCTCGCCGAGAAACATCCGGATCATCCGCTCGCTTCTCGAGAAATCGAATTCCCAGGACCCCGGCCCGGCTTTCTTCACCTCTGGCCCGGCGGGGATGAAGTCGGTCTGGCGGCCGCGCCGCATCATGCGCGCATACCCCTGGAGCAGGTCCCAGTGCTGCTGCGACCAGGGTTGCACCCCGTGCAACCGCGCCATGTGGCCGGTGCTGAACCAGTTCGTCACCCGGAGGTGTCCCTGGCCAGGAACGCGGGCGGCATAGACCTTCAGTCCAATAGCGATGTCGGCCGTCCCGCTGCCGGTTTGCACCCGCAGCCGTCCCCGCAGTTGCCCCGGGGCGGCATCCGGCGGGACCCTGAACGACACATACAGCGCCTCGGTCTCGCCCCGGACGGCGTCACCGTTGCGCAACGGGCGGAGGGCCTCGAACACCCGGTAGGGCGCCTTTCGGGTCACGTAGTCCGGGGTCGGCTTGTCCGGCGGGATCGCGCTGCAGGGCGGGCCGGAATTCTCCGGCACCTTGACGTCGACGAGCTGATAAAGCTCAGGCGCGAGGCCCCCCTCGAGGCTGCAGGTGAGCGGCTCGCCCGGCCTGAGCCCGCGCAGCAGCACCTGGAATCCCGTGCGCCCGCCCCGCGCGGCGTGAAGCTCCACCGAGCGGACCGGCGCAGCCGGGATCGGAGTGTCCGGATACAGCCACTCGTTGGCGCTCACGACGTGGTACTGGATGGACTGGGTAAGTGCGGAAGTGCTTGAACACAACAGTGCGAGCGGCAGCAGCGCGCACCAGGGCAGCCAACGGCGGCTGTTCATAGGCCCTCCGGGGTGGTCTTCTCCAAGGTTATGAGCCGTTCGCATTATCTCCTCTTTTTGCCCCGCGCACACAATTCTCATCTGGGCGTCAGCCGCAAGAGGAGAGAGTCCTTGAAGGAGATCTGCAAATAGGGTTTGGAGCCCTGCACGGTGCCGAGTGCCCGGCCACGATGCTCCGGCTGCCCGCGTCGGTCCATTCGAGCCGGCGCTGCATCCGGTCGTCGAAGCGCACCAGCACCTGGCTGGTTCTGACGATCACCTCCTGCGCGTTGACGATGGCGGCGAAGGTGAAAACCGCGAACAGGACGTGGCGCGATCGGCACAGCCTCATGAGGGCACCTCCGGGTGTGCGACTATGCTCTTCAAGTCTTGGAGTCTTTGAGTCTTTGAGTTAACAGTCTCTCGACCTGAACGCGGGCGTCGTTGAAGCAGGCTCCACCCGACACCGGGGTGACGGAGTCCGGGACCAGGGCATTGCCGACCGAACCGTTGAGCGTGGCGCGGCGCCAGATTCCTTTGGCCAGGCTGGCGACGCCCCGTTTCAATCGGGGATCGAGCTTGAGCCGGCAATGGACCTCGCCGAGAGGATTGAACACGCGCACGGTGTCGCCTTCCGAAAGGCGCCGGGCCGCGGCATCCTCCGGGTTCAGTTCGAGCTTTATATCGAGCAGGTTGAACTCGCCCATCGTGGAACTGATGCTCCTGCCGGTGGCGGGAGATATCAGGGCCAACGGATATCCTTGGGCATCCTCATCCTCCAGGTACCGGAACGGTTCCGGTCCCAGCGTGGCGGGGTAAAGCCGGATCTTCCGATCCGGTGTGTTGGGGAATACGGTCACGAACTGGACCGGGAGGGCGCCGGGGAAATCAAACTGGACGAAGCGCTTTTCCTTCAGCGTCTGCACTCCGAACGAGGATTGGAGCGAGCCCTTGATCGAGCCTACGGCCCGGCCGAGAAGCGTTTCCGCGTCTTCGGCGAACAGGCCGTCGTTCCAGCCCATGGCCCGGCCCAGCAACTGGAAAACCTCCGCATTTGGTTTCGACTCCCCGAGTGGGGCAACGACGGGCTCCGCGAACTGCACCGCGTATGCGCCGTAGCTCTTGGTCAGTTCCCGGTGTTCGAGGAAGGTCGTGGCCGGAAGGACAATATCGGCAAACATGACGGTATCGGTCATGACCTGTTCGTGAACGACGGTGAACAGGTCCTCGCGGCGCAGTCCCGCGACCACACGGTTGTGATCCGGCACCGTAGCGGCCGGGTTGCAGTTGTATACGAAAAGGGCCCGCAGCGGCGGCTTCAGTTCCTCGGTCAGGTATCGCCCCAGTCGACTCATGTTCAGCCTGCGGGTCGAGGCTGGGGGGGCGCCGGCGAGTTTTGTCTCGTCCAGTTCGTACGCCTTGCTGTTGCTCAGCGAGTACCCTCCGCCTGTCCTGCCGAACTTGCCCGCGATGGCCGGAAGCGCCAGCACGGCCGCGACTGCGGCCAGACCGTTGCGATTGCGCTCCAGCCCCCAGCCGCAGCGCAGCACTGCCGGGCTCGCGGCGGCATAGGCCTCGGCGAGGCGGGCAATGTCGCCCGGTTCGACACGCGCGATGCGCGCCGCCCGGTCCAGCGGGAATCCGGCGGCGTATTCGAGCAGCTGCTGCCACCCGGTGGCGTTCTCCCGGAGGAACGGGCCGTCTGCGAGCCCGTACCGGTCCCGGTGGTGGATCATCGACAATGCCACCGCCACATCCGTGCCCGGGTACGGCTGGATGAAGAAGTCCACCAGATCGTCTCCGAGCACGCGGCGCGAGTCGACCACGGCGATTTGCGCTCCGCGCTTCCGGGCGGCCTTGAGGTGGGGCATCAGATGAATATTGCTGTGTGTGGGACTCGCTCCCCAGACCAGGATGAATTTCGACTCGGCATAATCTTCAAATGCGGTGCCCGGCATTTTGCCGTAGAGCGCATCCTGGGCGGCGGTCGTCGACGCGGCGCAGAGGGTGCGCTCGAGACGCGAGGCACCGAGGCGGCGGAAGAAATGCGCGTCGACGAATTCGTGCGTGAGCATGCCGTTCGATCCGCCGTAGGTAAAGGGAAGAATCGCCTCGGCCCCGTCTGTCGCCGAGATCCGGCGCAACCGGTCCGCAATCTCGCCGATCGCGTCCTCCCAGGTGATGCGCGCAAACTGGCCGCTCCCCTTCGGGCCGGTACGCCGCTGCGGGAAGAGCACCCTGTCGGGGCCATACAGGCGGCGCGCGAAACGGCTGACCTTCGAACAGATAAACCCCGCGGTAAGCGGATGAACATGACTGCCGCCGATGGAAGCCACCTTTCCGTCGCGCACCCCCACCTCGAGGCTGCAGCGGTCAGGACAGTCCATCGGGCAGACCGACGGTTTCATCTCGAGGTTCAACACTGCGGAATCACATACTCCATCACTTGGCCCCGGGCCGACAGGCCATGTTATTCGTTGGACGGATTTCCACCTCGGCGCTGGGCGGTATCAACCGGCCCTTGCCTTATTGCAGGATAGCCCCCCGGCCGGCGCGTTGGATAGCCCGTTCGTCAGCGCCACACCCGTCCCGCAATCGACTCTGGCAAGGCATCTGGGCTACACCCCCCGCCTGCACCTGAGCCAAAGTGGTGGAACTGGAGACGCACGGGGGTCAAAATCCCGCGACCGCAAGGTAGGTCTTGGTTCGATGCCGGCCATCGATAGGCGGGGATGATCCTCAAGTCGGTCGGAGTCTGGTCGCCACCAAATCGCCCATTTCAATCGCCATTTCGATCCTTCAAGTCATGTCTCGAGGAAGCATCAAGATCCAGATGGAATACTTTTCTTAGAGCGCTGATCTTTTCAAGAGTCTCCCCACTGAATGGAGCCTTTCCTTCGAAGGAATGCAATACGATCCCTTCGATGGTGCAACACCGCGTCACCCGGTTTCTGGGCGAGCACGCTCCTTCCGCGTCCTGACCCGTCGGTGCCGCCGCCAAAATCAGAAAACCTTGCCACGGATTCCAGGATCAAAGCACTCTTGAATCGCGGATCAGAAGTGCTGCAGGCCGTGCCCGACTCGCGCGTCCACACCTCATTGGATTCGCATTTGCACCCTGGGACAGGGCTGTTGTGCACCGCCCAACGGTCGTGCTGCGTTGCGAACAACGGGAGACGGATCTGCGGGGTTCCTTCCTATGCCGGGAAACACCTGCCGAACGCCTGCAGCAGCCTCGGAGAGCCGCTGAGACGGATTTTACGGCGCAGCAATCCCCACAGGAGATTCTTCTCCATCGCCACAAACCCCAGCCACCACTGGCTGTCGACGGTTATGCGCAGCCCGGCCTTCCCGGTGTGGTCCGGGCTGACCCGCACGGCCATGTCCCGGATGACCACTGTCGCCCGGCATTCCTCCGTCCCCGTGAAGGCGAAATGGTACGTGTTGTCCAGCCCCCGCGCGTGGTCCCGTTGAAAGGCGAGGGGCAGACCGGCCAGGAACCCCCGGATGGAACGCGGCCGCAAACCGTTGCCGACCCGCTTGGTCTTTTTCCTTGGAAAACGACGGGCCACGTGTGCTTCGGCGTCGGAGTCCCGGACGACGTAAACGGTCTCCTCTTTTTCCTGCAGCGGGCGGACGGTGGTGCGCACGTGGCCCGGCTTGTCCGTGAGATAGGGGCCGATGACCTCCTCACCTGCCGGACAGACGGCCAGGCAGTATGCAGCCTTGTAGTTCGCCCCGAACGAGAGGCTCTGCCACATGGAAGCTGATTCGGAATCGGCGACCCGGCTCCGGTAATCCAGGGCGCTCTTGCTGTCGGCCACCTGCTCGACCCAATCGGTGAAGCCGCCCATGAACTCCCGGTAGTTGTGCGTGTAACAGGCCGAGAAGTTGAAATGACCGTCGGGTGAGATGGCTCCCGTCGGGCATGCGGCCACGCACAGCTTGCATTCCAGGCAGGGGTTGTAGGCAAGCGGCTGGTCGTAGACCGTCGCCTCGGCATCCATCAGCACGGTTCCGAGCAGAATGAAACTGCCGAACTCCGGGTGGATGACGTTGCGGTGGATGCCCATGTGTCCCAGCCCCGCGGCGACCGCCACCGGCTTGTGCGAGACAACCCACATCTTGCCCGGGAAGCGATCCATCTCCATCGGAAAGCCCATCGCGGGATTGATCGCCCGGATGCCCTGTTTTTCGAGCGCGGCGACGACCTTGCGGGCGACCTCGTTGACCTTCTCGCCCGCGTGGTGAAACTCCAGGTTGGCCACCGAGCGCGCGGGAGTCCGGATCGGCTCCCGGTTCATCCGGCACACGATGCTCACAAGGGTCCGGGTGACGGGGAAAAAACGCAGGATGTCGTCCCGCTGGTCATCCAGCGCCCGACGCCCGATCTCGAACCACGCCCACGTCGTCCGCCCCGGCTTCCCGGGCCAGCCGTCGCAGCCAATCGGCCTCAACGAGCGGAGGTCCGGCGGGGACTGCGGCGGCGTCCTTCTCGTAAAACTCCCGCACCGTCGGGTGATCGTTCCGTCTCATATGTGCCTCCCACTACTTGTATATGCAAATATCCGGGCAAAAAAAGTCCCGTCTAATGGTTCCGTTGCAGCGCCCGCAGCCTTTGGGCCGCCTGGTTGAGCAGGGCGACGCCGTTTTCGCCCAGGAGTTCGCCGGCTTTATCCTGAGCCTGCTGCCACGCCGGGACCGCCTGCTCCAGCAGCATCGTGCCCTTCTGGGTTAGGCGGAACGGCTGCGTGCGGGCGTCCTCGCCGGGGACGGCCTCGAGCCAGCCCTTTGCCCGCATCCGCTCGACGTTGCGGCTCAGCGTGGACGTGTCCAACTGAAGGAGTGCGCAGACCTCGGCGGGCCGGGCGAGTCCAAGCTTCCCCGTCACGACCAGAATATTCAACTGGCTCACCTTCAGACCCAGCGGGCGCAGGGCTTCGTCGTAGAGGTTGGTGACGACCCGATTCAGCAGGCGCAGGCGCACGGCGATGCAGTCGCGGGCGATGGCTTCGACCGCTTTGCTCTGTTTGGGCTTGTCCATGATCTCCCCGGGGCGTTTGCCTCTGCAATATTTGTATATGCAACAAAGTCGGATGTCAAGCGGGTTCGAGGTCCCTCTCGAGGACCAGTTTTCAGGCAATTCCTCACGCCACGCGGCCTAGAGCCGGCCCGACCGCAGGATGCCGATGGCGAGCCAGATGCCCAGGAACGCCGCGACCAGGTACCCGCCCAGGCCGAGCGCCGGGTAGCCGAACACGCGGGGTCCTGCGTTCGACTGGAAGATGAACGAAGAGCCGACGATCAATGCGGCGATGACGACGGCGAAGCTGAGACGATTGCTGGATCGGTCCATCTCCTGGACGAAGTGCTCCAGGTTGCGATGAACGACCTGGATCTGCAGGCGATCGGTGCGCGCCTTCCGGACGATCTCCACGAGGTCGCGGGGCACCGCCTGCAGTGCCCCGGCCGCTTCGTGGCCCAGCTCGCTGACGCGCGCCGCGACGGCGGAGGGCGTCAGGCGTTCCCGCAGTACCCGTTCCACGAGCGGCCGTGCGTGGTTAACGAGCGTGAAGGCAGGATCGAGCTGGCGCCCGACGCTTTCGATCGTGAGGAACGCCTTGACCAGCAGCAGCAGGTCCGAAGGAAACTGCAGCCGATACCGGGCCATCGCCGCGAAGGCGTCCCGGAGAAGTTCACTGATCGAGAGATCGCGCAGCGTCATGTTGCTGTAGGTGTCGAGCATCTCGCCGAGGTCCCGTCTGAACTCCTGCGTGTTGACCTCAACCAGAGGCCGGCCCATCGCCAGCAGGCCGTCGGCCAGGCGGTCGGCGTCCTGGCGCACAAGCGCTTCCACCAGCCCTGCCAGCGCCTCGCGCATCGGTCGGTCGAGCCGGCCGGCGTTGCCGAAATCGAGGAAGCAGATGACATTGCCTGGAAGAACGAAGACGTTGGCCGGGTGGGGGTCGGCGTGAAACAGGCCGTGCAGCAGGACCTGCTTCAACACGGCGTCGGCGCCCCGCCGCGCGATCAGGGGGACATCGAACCCGGGGCCCGCCGACACTGCGTCGGAGATCTTGATGCCCGGCATGTACTCGAGCGTGAGCACGCCGGACGTCGTGTGGCGCCAATGGACCTTCGGGAAGCGGACGGTCGGATCTCCCGCGAAGTTCTGCCGGAAGCGGTCGATCGTCCGGCCTTCCCGGACGAGGTCCAGCTCGCGGCGGATGGAGCGGGCGAACTGCCCGACAAGATTGGATGGCCCGTAGAGTTCTGCGTCGGCGAGGTAGCGCTCGGCGAGACGGGCGATCTGGCCGAGCACGGCGACGTCACTCTCGATGACGGCGGCAATGCCGGGTCTGCGGACCTTCACCGCCACTTCTTCGCCGCCGACGAGCGTCGCGCGGTGCACCTGGGCGATCGAGGCGGCAGCCAGGGGCGCCTGGTCGAAGCGGCAGAAGGTCTGCGTCAGCGGCGCACGAAGCTCCGCCTCGACCGCGGCCTCGGCCTCCCCGGGCGCGAGCGGCGGGACCTCGTCCTGGAGGCGCGCGAGCTCGGTGACGAGCTCAGGCGACAGCAGGTCAGCCCTGAGACTGAGCGCCTGGCCGAACTTGATGAAGGTGGGCCCCAGATCCTGAAAGGCGAGCCGCAGCCGCTGGGGGGGAGTCGCCGCCCCGGCCTCGCCTCCTGGCCTGCGCCACGGGAACAATACCCGGCGCCCGAACGCCAGGTAGGGCGCCAGGTGCAGGCGCCCGACGACGTCGACGAAACCGTACCTGACGAAGACCGTGACGATCTCGCGAAGGCGCCGGAGCTGTCTGGGTGCCGGCCCGGTGGTCGTACCCATCTCGGTCGCCTAGCCGGCGTCGGGCTCGCGAGGCACCCGTCGTTCGAGATCGGCGATGCGCGATTCCAGCTTGTCCACGTCCGCGCGGTGGGACACCCCCATCCTCTCCAATGCACGGTGGACCGCTTCGTCAACCTGTTGCTGGATCTTCGTCCGCTGCTCTCCGGCCCGCTTCGCCCAGCCGGAGACGAGCTCCCGCGCTTCCTTCTCGCTCACCTCGCCGCGGGCAACGAGATCATCGAAGACCGCCTTGAGCTTTTCCTCCGTCAGGTCGACGGTCCCCAGCCCCGCGAGCAACAACTTGCGCAGTGGTTCAAGCATGTTCCCCTCCTCGCGCAATCGTATCACGCCTGTGAACGAGATCAGCATGGTACGTCTTGCCTTCGACCGGCTCGAGGAGGGCCGCCGCGCAAATGAGGATCGCAGATCAGCATCGGCCGACCGGGCACTGGCTGTCTCTGGCAACCGCCGGCATATTCGCCCTCCACCCAACCCAATCCGAAGCCGTGAACTAGGTGTATCAGCGATCCGTCCTCCTTGCTATCGCGGGTCTGTTGCTGTGACGCCGCAGATCAGCCAGGACATGAAGCGTGTCAGCTCGGCAGCGGCCCTCAGACCAAGGACAATCCCCGGTCAAATGCCGTGCAGAAGACGACCACCGCGACCCGGACGCACAGAGGTAGCTGCCGAGGTGCGGATCAAATCCTCGGCATCGGTTCAGAGTCCGCATGATGTCTTATTCGCAAAAAAAGGGCCAAGAATCTCAAATAAGGCCCCTTTTGGACGCCAGAATCGGCAAGAACTGCTGTGAATGAAGAATTAGCGCAGGTCCGTCGCCGGTGGAGCCGAAATGAGAGGTGGGGGGTTCAATGGGATGCCCGCCGGCCTGGCGGCCGATACGAATTGATCCGGACACTTTTCTGAAGACGCAGTTTGTCCTGCCGCCGCTATCCGCCACTGTGCTTCAAGTGCTCCAGACCATTCAGTCTGCGACGTGCGGGGCCGCAGAGGTGGCCGAGCTGGTGAGCCGCGATCCCGCCATGGCCTCGCACCTTCTGAAGGTCGTGAACTCGGCCTACTACGCCCTGGCAAAGCCGATAGCGAACATCCAGTATGCCATTGCGTACCTCGGCCTCGGCGAAGTGTCCCGAATCTGCCTGACGCTGTCGGTTATCGGCCATCTCAAGCCCAAGAACAACCGGCATCTGGAACATTTCTGGCAGCACTCTTACCTGACCGCTTTGATCGCGAAGCGCCTGGTCAAGGAACTGTGCAAGACCGGGGATACCGGCGATCTGTATGCATCCGCACTCCTGCACGACATCGGACAGCTAGTCTACCAGCGCTTTTTCCCTGATCACTACACGGCGCTGCGTCAGCATTGCGAAGAACATGGCACATTTCTCGTCAACGCCGAGATCCAATTCGATCTGCCGTCTCACGTCACATTCGGCTCGCTTCTCTGCCGGCATTGGTCATTGCCGGATCCCATCATACGGGCCTGTGAGTCCCACGAGCTTTCGGATCTTCAGAAAATGCTCGAGGACACCGACAGGCAGCCTCTCTACCTGGTGATACCCGTCTCCAACCTGATTGCCACGCTGGCGCGGGAAACCCTGAACCCACTTCTGGAGGAGGAGGTTGCGGCGGCGGTGAGGCGTACCCTTTCTCTCTCAGAGGATTCCTTTCTTGCGCTCCTCAAGGACGTCTATGAGCTGAAGCGACGGAGCGAGGTCGATATCCGACAGATCATGTAGCGCCAGTCCCGTCGCGTGCAGTGCAGGACTCCGGAAACCTCGTTTCACTGCACCTCGAAGCTTCCTCTGAGCCGGATGTCCCTCGACGAATGGCCGATCATCACGTCGAAGGTTCCCGGCTCGACGACCCATATGAGCTCCCGGTCGAGCACCGCCAGTTCTTCCGGTCCGAGGGTGAAACGGACGGTGCGCGTTTCTCCCGGCGCCAGAGAGATCCGCTCGAAGCCTCTCAACTGCATCACCGGCGTCGTAACCGACGCCACGACGTCGCGAATGTACAGCTGGACAACCTCCTCGCCCCGGATCTTCCCGGAGTTGCGCACGTCCAGCCGTAGGGTTGTGGTCCCGTCGGGCCGAATCGTCTTCCCGTCGATCGCGAGATTGCTGTAAACGAAATCCGTGTAGCTCAGGCCATAACCGAACTCGTACAGCGGCTCTGGGCTCAGGTCGGCGTACGGCTTGCCCCAGCCGTGTTGCAGCCAGTAGGCTTTCGAAGGCTTGTAGTTGTAGTAAAAAGGGTACTGGCCCACGTGGCGCGGCACCGTGATCGGCAGCCGGCCGCCCGGGTTGTAGTCGCCGAACAGGACGTCGGCGACCGCCTCCCCGCCACGCTCGCCGCACATCCACGGCTCCAGGAGCGCGGGGATTTTCTCGGCAATCCAGCGGATGGCCAGCGGCCTGCCGTTGAGCAGGACCACGACGGTCGGGGTGCCGGTCTCGTACACGGCTTTGACAAGATCTTCCTGCATCCCGGTCAACTCGAGCGTCGCGGCGTCGTACCCTTCGCCGTTGGTCCCTTGCTTTCGTGGGGCGTTCCACTCGTTCTCCCCCACGACGACAATGGCAACCTCCGCACTCCGGGCAGCGGCGCGGGCTTGCCCGATTTCGTTGACCGCGGCGCCGACGACATCGCACCCCTTCACATAGGTAACCCTGGCCGACGGCACCTTGGCGCGGATCCCGTCCAGAACCGTCACGATTTTCTGCAATATGGTATGCGAGGTGTAGTCGCCAAGCTGGTTGCGGGCGTCGTGCGCATTGGGTCCGATGACGGCGATCGATTTCAGATTCTTGCGCAGGGGAAGGAGATTACCCTCGTTCTTGAGCAGCACAATCCCCTCGCGCGCTGCCCGCAGGGCCAGATCGGCGTGGGCCGGGGTATGCGCCGTCCGGGCGGCGGCCTCGGGATCCACATAGGGGTTCTCGAACAACCCCAGCCTGGCTTTCTGCGCGAGAATCCGGCGGACGGCCCGGTCGATCAGGGCCACCGGCACTTTCCCTTCCCTGACGTTCTCCGCCAGAAGCTGCATGTACGCCTTCTCGTACGAAATCCCGACGTCGAGACCCGCCCTGAGGGCAAGCTCCCCGGCAATTTTGTCCGTCGCCGCAATCCCCTCGTAGCGCAGGGTCGACAGCCCGCCCCCTTCACTCAGGACGAGCCCCTCGAACCTCAGCTCGTCGCGCAGGATGCGGGTCAGAATCTCCTCGGAACCGTGCACGGGGACGCCGTCGATGGCCGGATAGGTGGCCATGACGCCCAGCGCATGCCCTTTGCGAATGCCGGCCACCCAGGGGGGTAGGAACACCTCGCGCAGCATCCGTGGCGAAATCTCCATGGCGCCGCGTTCGAGGCCGCCTGCAGGCTGGCTCTGGCCCGGGTAGTGGCAGAATCCGGCCACGGCCTTGTCGGGCGCGTTTACGTCGTCCGCCCTGAACGCCGCGCGGCGATGGCTTCGGCGATGCGGGCGCACAGGTACGGGTCCTCGCCGTACCCTTCCTGGTTGCGTCCCAGCCTCGGGTCGCGGTTCGGCTCGATCACGAGTGTAAACAGCTGGTGAATGCCGACGGCGCGCGCTTCTCTCGCGGCCACGCGCGTAGACCTCCCTGAGCAGCGCGGGATTCCAGGTACTGCCGAGCGCCAGGCCTTCGGGGAAAATGGTCGCGCCGGAGCACATGAGGCCGTGCGTGCCTTCCTCGGTCTGAAGGAGCGGGATCTTCAGACGGGTCTTTTCGAGAGCGATCTTCTGCAGGGAGTTGAAGTACTCGGCCTGCTGCCGCGGGCCCTCGTGGAGAATGGTGTTGGCGAGTGTGAAGAACCCGCCCCCGGGCCCGACGCCCGGCTCATACGTTCCCTCCGCAAATTTCCTGCACGCTTCGGTCTTGGCGGCCACGTCCTTGCCGAGTTGCTCTTCGTAGACGCACGGCATGTTCATCTGGCCGATCTTCTCCTCGAGCGTCATCTGCAGCAGCAGCCGCTCGATTCTTGGGTCCGCGCCCGCCGCGGTTGCCCCCCGCTCCCGGGCGATGTGCGAAGCCACGGCGTGAAACGTGTCGATCCAGAGGCCGTGCGCCGGGTCCTGCGCATACCGGCAGAGGTCCTGGAGCATGGCGAGCTGCGTCGTCTGAGGCTGATCGCTGTTGCCGATGTCGTGACCCGCCAGCACAAGCCAGGAGCCCCGCTCCAACGCCTGGTCCAGGAGGCCCCGGATCCGGTCGAAGCCCTTGTTGTCGCTCTCCACGGCCAGAACCTGCGCCAGGTCGCAGAACGATGGGTCGTTGGGCGCCTCATCCATCCACCCGCGCCCGGCCACGAACATCCCGGCGACCAGCGGCACATAGCTCTGCAGACGGCGCCCCCGCCCCGTGAATTTCTGGCCGCACGGGTAGGCAAACGTGTCGGGCACGACGCCGATGAGCTGTTCCACCGCTGCGTTGGCCTGCACGAGCTCGGCACGGATTTGCGCCGGGGTGAAATCCTCGAGGGCCCGCTCCCTCGACCACGGGAAATTCCCGCTGCAAGGGTGGTTCATGGAATGGTTGGCGATTTCGTGACCGGCGGCGGCGACGCGCTTCCAGGCGTCCAGCCTCTCGCGCATGCGCCCGGGCGACACGAAGAATGTGGCCTTCACGCCGAGCTGGTCGAACAGCGGCACCCCGGCGTCCACCTGGCTCGGCCTGGCGTCGTCGAACGTGATGGTTACCGCCGCCCGCTTCCCCTGGGGCCAGCGAAACTTGGCGCCGGCGGGCGCACTCGCTTCGTACTGCCCCGCCCCGGTTATCGAAAGAACGACCGTCATTGCTGCTGCTGCGGACAATGCCTTGAGGGATGTCATGGCGCGCTCCTGTGGTTGCAGGATTATCGCGCGCCAGCATACACCAAGTGGGCCACGGCGGCTCGACGCGCCCCGTGGATTGATCGAACACCGGCCGGTCGTGGCTCACTTGGGGGCGGGTCGGGCAACCCCGCCCACCTTTGGGTCACTCCTGGGAGGCGAGGCGGATTACGGTCTCGCGCAATCGCTCGGTGTCTTCACGGTAGGGTTCTCCCGCGGTGGAGACGATGGGGGGGCCGAAGACCACCTTGACCTTGTGCAGCCGGATCCGCATGCTGTCGCGCGCCCAGACCTCGTTGGTGCCTCGCAGACCCACCGGCACGATGGGGGCGCGGAGCTCGTGCGCGAGGATGGCGGCGCCTTTCTTGAACTCTTTCACGTCGCCTTCGAAAGAACGGGCGCCCTCCGGGAAGATGCAGAGCACGCGCCCCTGGCGCAAGCCGTAGGCCCCGACCTTCATGGCCCGCAGCAGGTGGACATCCGGGTCGACCGGTACGATGTTCGCGAGGCGCGCGAGGAGTTTCATGTACCAGCTCTGGAAATACTCGCTGGCGCCCACGAAGAACACCTTCCGGAACACCCGGTAGGGGAGCGCCGACATCACCACGAACGGGTCGAGGTAGCTGGCGTGGTTGGGGCAGATCAGGAAGGGTGGATTCCGCGGCAGGTTTTCGAGTCCTTTCACCTCCATGCGCAGGAAAATGCGGAAGAGCAGGTACAGGAGCCGCAGGCCGGCATACTTCACCAGGGTCAGGATGTGGCCTGTGAAGCGGACCCTCCACTCGCCGTCGTCCGCCTCCAACGCTTCCTGCGAGAGCATCGAACTCCAGTTCTGGCGCGGGGCAGAGCTGCCGCCTGCCGGGGAGCCAACCTGCATTTCGAGGCGGGTGATGAGATCCCGCACGGTGAAGATGTCGGCCCCGAAGTCGTCGGGGAGCTGGAGCTGCAGTGACTGCTCCAGGCTGGCGAGGAGCTCGACGCGCTGCATGGAGTCGAAGCCGAGATCCAGTTCCAGGTTCATGCCCGGGTCGATGCCGGGCCGGTGGTAAGTCTCGCGAATCGCACCCACGACCTCCTGCCCGACGGGGGAGTCCATAAGCGCCTGGTCTTGCGGCGTGAGTTGCCGCTCCTCCTGCGCCGCCTCGATGCCCTGCAGCTGGCCGGTCTCGATCAGCCGCTTGAGTTCCACGCGCTTGATCTTGCGCGTCGTGGTGCGGGGGAGCGGGTCCTTCTGGATCTGGTAGCTCATCAGGCGCTTGTATTTCGGCAGCTGGTTGGACCAGCGGCCGATCTCGTCGCGCAGGATCTCCCGCGCGTTCGCGATCTTTTTCGCCCTCAGATAATCGAAGTTCGGCACGACCACGCCGTGCAGCCGTTCGCTGCTGGCGTGCCCGCCGCTTTCGGCGACGCCGATCGACGGCGATCTCCTGGATGTACGGGCACTGCAGGTAGTGGGTCTCGATCTCGTCCGGGTAGATATTCTTCCCGTTGGCGAGCACGATGACCTCTTTCTTTCGTCCCGTGATGAACAGGTTCCCCGCCGCGTCGAGACGTCCCAGGTCACCCGAGTAGAACCAGCCGTCGCGCACCGCCTCGGCGGTCGCGGCGGGATTCCTGTAATAGCCCTTCATGACCACCGGGCCCGCGGATGAGGACCTCCCCGATGCCCGTCCGGGTTGGGCTCCGCGATCTCGATGTCGATGTCCCGGGAGTGGGCGGCCGACCGAGCCGATGACGTTGTTCTCGACCGGCGTGATGCTGCAGCCTCCGGTGGTTTCGGTGAGCCCGTAGCCCTGGAGGATCGTCAGGCCGAGATCGTGGAAATCCTGGGCCACCCGCGGATCGAAAGCCGAGCCGCCGCTCACGAACAGGCGGAGACGGCTGCCGAAGTTGCGGTGTATGCGGCCGAAGAACACTTTCCCGAGATTCAGATGCAAGCGGCGGACGCAGAAGCCGTTCAGCCGCATCATGAGTCGAAACAGGCGCGCGCATGGGCGCCGGCTTGCGGCCCAACTCCTCCGAGATGCGGCCGTGGAAGAGGTAGAAGAACTGCGGCACCGTCGCGAGGATCGTGATCCCGGCCTGCTGCAGCGCTTCCATGATCTCCGCCCGCTTCAGCGTGTCGATGAACGTGACCTGGGCGCCGAGCCACAGCGGGACGAGGACGTTGATAATCGAGGCGAAAACGTGCTGCAGCGGCAGCAGGCAGAGCAGGTTGTCGTTTTCGTCGACGCGGATGACCTGGAGCGCCGAGCTGATCTCGGCGACGATGTTCCCCTGCGTGAGCATCACCCCTTTGGGCTTCCCGGTGGTGCCCGACGTGTAGATGATCACCGCGACGTCGGACGGCTGCACTTCCGGGAGCGGCGGCGGCGGCTCCAGCGAGGCCGCCCACTCGATGAAGCCGGGCAGTTCGGCACGGGCGTCGCGGTCCCCGCTCGAGCGCATCGAAGCATACGATTTTCGATATCAGGTGGGAATCGTGCAGGCATTTCCCGCAGCCTTGGGCCAGCAAGGCGCCGCTCACGAACAAACGCTGCGCTTCCGAATCGTCGATCAGCCTTCTCCATTCGGCCGGCGAGAGCTGCGCGTCCAGCGGCACCGCGGTCCCGCCGGCAAGATAGACGCCGAGATAAGCGATCACCCACTCAGGGCGGTTTTCGGAAAGGATGGCGACGCGGGCGCCGGGTTTCAGCCCGAGGGCCGACAGCCCCAGGGCGACCCCGATGCATTGCCGGTAGGCCTCGGCATAGGTCGTTTGCTGATAGCCCTGATGCGTCTTGACCTGGAAAGCCGTGCGGTCCGGGAATCTCCGGACCGTCTCCCGAAACCGATCGTTGAACGTCCGACTGGCTGAAGTTGTCATAGGCCCTGGTTTTAGGTCGTGAAGCACGCACACCACGCGCAAGTCACATTATCAGAAATCCGCGGCAAGGGAAATTGACCGCAGCGGCGTACGAGGTTGGATTTTCCCGCCCCGCCGTGCGCGGCCCGGTTCGAACCGGGGAGACTTTCCCGCAGCCGGCTTGCAGCGCGCGGTTCCTGAGCCGGCGCACGATTTCCACAACTGGTTGGTCGCCAGCGAAATACTTGTCGAGCTTCTTTCTGGCCCTTGGCTTGCATCCGCGAGGTTAGGGTTTTCGATCATTCAACGTTGGGACTGGGTCTTCCGGCGGGTTTGTATTGCACTTCACAGAGGAGAGCGAAATATGAAGAAAACAGCCGCCGTATGCTTTTGCCTCGCGCTTTGTACGGCGTGGGGGGGGTGGACCGCCTCCGCGCAGTCGATCGACGGCCCGCTCCAGGTCGGCTATGTAACCGTCACCCACGAATCGCCGACTACCGCGGGGCTCTCGGTTTTCGAGACGTTTGGACTGCAGCGCGGGGGCGCGACGACCCAGGCCGGGGTCATCTCGAGCGTGATGACAACCAAAGGAGTGCTGGCCGTCACGACC
Organism: uncultured Acidobacteriota bacterium; assembly: GCA_963773605.1. Lineage (GTDB taxonomy): Bacteria > Acidobacteriota > UBA6911 > UBA6911 > UBA6911 > CAVZBT01. The sequence goes on along the minus strand of CAVZBT010000001.1, from coordinate 45,272 downwards.
AACCGCGCCGTCGGCCGTGACCTCGGACTCGCGTTGGTCAACCCCTACAACCCGAACAGCGGGGATGCGAACGTGATCCTGACGCTGCGGGACGCTCAAGGAACCGTCGTCGGCGCACCGCGCAACATGACGCTCAAGCCTCTGGAGCACAAATCCCAGTTTATCAGCGAGTTTTTCTCCGACAGGGCCGAACTTCAGGACTTCACCGGCACCGTCACCTTTGAATCCAGCCTCCCGCTCGCCGTCGTGGGGCTGCGCTTCCGGGGCGAGAATTTCAGCACGCTGCCGGTGATCCCGCTCGGCCCGATCACCGCTGTTCCTGCGCTTGCCGGCGGAGCGGGTGGAGCGGGCACGTTTATCCTGCCGCAGTTCGCCATCGGCCAGGGCTGGGCGTCGGAGGTGGTGGTCGTCAACTACAGCAACGAGTCTCACTCTGTCCAGGTCGACTTCTGGGCCGAGAATGGTCAGCCGCTGACGGTGGGCATGAACGGTCAGACCGCCAGCACCTTCACAAATGTTGTGGTCCCCGCGGGGGGGATCCTGATCCTGTCCCCCCGGGACAATACCGGCTCGAGCCCGTTCTGAAGTCCCTTCGGGCCCGATTAGGGCCGACCGGGAAACGCTGCGGCACGAAGCAAGAGTCTGAATGACCAGGACCCAGCGGCATCAACCCGACTCCATCGGCCGGCCCACCGACGGTCTGGTAGCGGGCGGACAGGCTCCCGCGGCCGGGGCGCGTAACGGCGTCGCCTGCGCGGATGCGGCTGCCCTCAACACCATGATGGTAGCGCTTGCCACCATTGCGTCGACTCTCACGACCACCGGCAAGCCGTTCGTGATGGTGAAGCACGGGGCCGAGCCGGCGACCGCGGTGTTCCCTCAGTCCTCGTCGGACCCGCACCCCGCACATGGGACGATCACGTTTTCCCTGGAACGCCAGCCGGCGCTCGTCGAACGGTTGGGGCGCGGCGAACACGTGGTCCTGGATCGTCCGTGCGTGGTGCTGTTCCCGATCGTGCACAGGCCCGATGTCGTGTTCCTGCTCTGTGTCGCGCTCGGTGAAGGGCAAGAGCTTGCGTCCCGGGAGATTCAGCTGCTCCAGGTGTTGTGTCACCTGGCGGCGCCACTGATGGGGCCGGATCCGGGCCGTGTGGAGGCTCCGGGCAAGCCGGCGCGCCGGGTGCACGCCCGCCTCGAGAAGAGGGCCGCACAGCTGGAGGCAAGGGTGCGCCGGCTGGAACGGGCAAAGCGCGACGTGGAGGCGATCGACCATCAGATGAGGTCGCTGCTGTTGTCCAACATCGCGCACGAACTCCGCACACCGCTAGTCGCTATCCGAGGTTACACGAAGATGATCCTCGAGGGCCGCGCGGGCGAGATCAACGACACCCAGCGTCGGTACCTTTCGGTCGTCGAGGAGAACATCGACCGCGTGGTCTCCCTGTCCGGCAACATGGCGCGTCTCACCGCCAGGCAGCAACTCAGGACGGAAGCTCTGGACCTGTGCGCGCTCCTGAAGGCGTGCGTCGGTGCAATCAAGGTCCCGTGCGCGCAGAAGGACATTCAGCTCGCATCCCTGATCCCCCCCGGCCGCTTCGAACTCATCGGAGATCGGGAGAAACTGGGGCAGGTGCTCGACAGCCTGCTCCTGAACGCCCTCAGGTACACCCCCCCCGGCGGGAACATACGGGTGGAATTCCATCGCGGCATGCAGGGGGAGGCCACGATAAAGGTGTCGGACACGGGTGTCGGCATTCCGAAGGAACTGGCAGACAAGCTCTTCGACAGCGCGGGCCAGACCGATCTGCCGAACAGCATCGGGCACGGCCTCTCGCTCGTCCACGACATCATCTGTCTCCACGGCGGCAGGATCTCGGTCAGCAGCAGGACGGGCAAAGGTTCCACGTTCGCGATCACGCTGCCGGCCATCAAAGTCGACACGGGACAGGCGGGCTGAGCACGTGGGCAAGGCAACTATTCTGGTCGTCGACGACGAACGCAGCATCAGGCAGTACCTGGCGGATTTCCTGGGCAGCTGCGGGTATTCCGTCGAAGGCGTGGATTCGGGCGAGGAGGCTCTCGGGCGACTCGCCGTCGGACGGACACCCGACCTCATCCTTCTGGACGTGATGATCCCCGGGGTGCTGGGGCTCGAAGTGCTGGGGCGCACCAAGCAACTGAACCCCGGGTTGCCGGTGATCATGCTGTCGGCCGTCGACCAGACCAAGACCGTGGTCGATGCCATGAGGATGGGGGCGTCCGACTACATCACGAAACCGTTTGTCGATCACGAACTCGAACTCTCCATCGAGAACGCTCTCGAAAAGAAAAAACTGCGCGACGAGGTGAAATCGCTGCGGCTGCAGCTCGCCGAATACCAGAACGGCGACATCGTTTCCTCCAATCCCGGGATGATCCGGATGCGTGAGATCGCCCGTTCGGTCGCCGACGTCGACGTGCCCGTCCTGATCCTGGGCGAGTCGGGCGTCGGCAAGGAAGTCGTTGCGCACTTCATCCACGGACAGTCCAAACGCCGCGCCAACCCGTTCATCAAGGTGAATTGCGCTGCCCTGCCCCACGACCTGCTGGAGTCGGAACTGTTTGGCTACGAACGCGGCGCTTTCACGGGCGCTCAGACCGACAAGCCGGGCCAGTTCGAACTCGCGCACACCGGGACTTTGCTGCTGGACGAAATCGGCGAGATGAGCCCGCAACTCCAGGCGAAGCTGCTGCACGTCCTGCAGGACGGCGAATTCACACGGCTCGGCGGGCGGCGTACCCTCAGGACCGACGCGCGCATCCTTGCGTCGACGAATCGGGACCTGGAGAAAGCCGTCGCCGGCAGCCAGTTCCGCGCCGACCTCTTTTTCCGGCTGAATGTGATCAAGCTGGCCATACCACCCCTGCGTGCCCGAAGGGAAGACATACCGCTCTTCTGCAGCCACTTCTTCGGCAAATACCACGACCGATATCACAGCACCGTCGATCACTTCCCGACGGAGCTCATGAAGGCCCTGGTCGAGTATGACTGGCCCGGAAACGTGCGCCAGCTCGAAAACGTCCTGAGACGATTCCTGATCCTCGGCGACCTTGACATGATTGTGTCGGAACTGAAGATCGGCGGCGGTGCCGCAACCGCCGCCCCGCAGCACCCTCCCGGGACTCTGCCCCTCAAAGCCGTCGCCGCTTCGGCGGCGGAGCAGGCGGAAAAGAGCGCCGTTCTGCGGGCTCTCGAGGAAACCAACTGGAACCGCAAGAAAGCGGCCCGGGAGCTCGGGATCTGCTACAAAGCGCTGCTGAACAAACTCAAGAAGTGGCAGCTCGACAACCGCACCGGCACGGTACAGTCCAGCCCATCCCTCAACTGAGCACCAGTGCGCGCATGTATCCTCGGCTACAGCCGCCGCGCCCTCACATTCAATCCGCCGGCTGAGCACCAACTCAGGGGCCGCCGCCGCCCGCCCACCCGTTGCACAGGCATTCCACCTCGGAGAATCCGGATACCATCGGGTCCACGATGCACCACCCCTTTTCCATGGATTTGCGCTCCCCGAAGACAGGCACGTCGGTTGCATTAATGGCCCCCGGATGTGGGCGGTGCAGAGGAGAAGATGATGGGCTACAGGATTCCGGCCGTGCTGGTCTGTGCGGCGTTGGTCGCTTTCGCCGCGTTTGCCGACGATCTCAAACCGCTGCCGGTGCCACCCGCGTTCGGAGACGGCGAGTACCGGCTCGGACCCGGGGACGTCATCGAGGTGTTCGTCTGGAAAGAGCCTGACCTCACGGCAACCGTGGTCGTGCGCCCCGACGGCAAAATCTCTCTCCCTCTTATCAGCGAATTCGACGCCTCCGGCAAGACGGTCGTACAGCTCCAGAAAGAGGTCGCCACGAGTCTGGGGCGCTACCTGTCCGAACCTGTGGTCAGCGTAATCCTCAAGGAGGTCAACGCACCGAGAATCTCCGTGCTGGGCAATGTCAGGAAACCGGACCTCTACAAGATGCAGCACAAGATCACGGTTCTCGATGCAATCGCATTGGCGGGGGGGTTCACGGATTTCGCCAGGCGCGACCGGGTGTTGGTCATCAGGAACGGATCGTCGGGGACGCAGAAGATAAAGATCAACCTGAAGCGTTTCCTCGAACACGACGGCAACGAGGTCATATACCTGCAGCAGAACGACACCGTGTACGTCGAATAGCCGCACGGGTGGCTGCGGAAGCACACCCATAAACGTCTGGTGGATACCCCGATGAAAAGCATCACCCGGACCCTGTGGTTTTGCCTGCTGCCGCTGGGGGCCCTGGCGCAGGACCAGCGCCTCACGACGGTGACGCCGGTCCTGGCGTTCAGCGCCGGGCGGGAAAGTCAGACGATCGTGGGCCAGGGGAACCTCGAAGACACGGTCTACCTGGTTTCCCCGTCCCTGTTCGGGTTGCGCAAATTCACGCCGAGAACGCAGATTTCGCTCTATTACCAGCCGGAATTCGAGTTCTTCGGCAGTCACCGCGAGCTCAACTCCTGGAACCACAGCGCCCGGTTTTACCTGGAGAAGAAGATTACGCCCCGCCTCTCCTACGACCTGGGGGACTCGTTCCTCACGACAAGGGACCCGAGCCGGCAGCTGGGCAACAGCTTTCTCCTGCTGCCCCGCACGCGTTACCGGGAGAACTCGTTCTACGCAAACTTCACCTACAGCCTGGACCCGGCCACGCAGTGGAGCTTCCGGTTCGACCACACAGTGACCCTGTTCGGGCTCCCATCGGAGTTCCGGCGAGGTTACCTGGACCAGATGGGGTACGCCTGGTCCACGAGTCTGGCTCACCGGTTCACCCCGAACCGGCGCCTGACCGTGAGGTACGCGTTCCTGCGGCTGAATGTCCTCGATGCGCAGAACCTGCCGCTCGACCTCGCTTCGGGAGGTTCCAACACGCACTTTCTCACGGCAGGGTACAGTCACACGTTCAACCCGGATTTCATGTTCACGGTAACCACAGGGATCATCCGGGCCACGGATCTGTCCTACACCCTCTCCGGGGTCGTCGAAAGGCGCTTGGGGCCGCTCTGGCTCGATGCCGGATACAGCCGTTCCATCGCTTTTTACGGCAGTCCGGCGCTGCAGGCGGCCCCGGCCCTGGATCCACGGTTTGCCAACGGGCTGCTGGCAAGCAACTTGTATCAGATGGGCAGCGCGGGAATACGGGCCCGGCCCAGCCGCCGGCTCGAGCTGGAGTTACGCGCGACCGGCGCCCGCAACAGCGCGCGTTTGACGGAATTCGACAGCCACAGTTTCCTGGGGCACGGCAGGCTCGCCTACCGGCTGTCGCAGCGTTTGGTGTTGTTCACCACAGCGGAAATCTATACCCAGACCTTGAATGAGTTGCCCGGCATACCGTCGCGCCGAACGCGGTTTTTCGGCGGCCTGGAAGTCGGTCTGTTCCCTTCGTCTCGTCCCACCCAGACGCTGCAGGCGCCCGGGATACCGGGGGGGCAGGCACAGGCTACCGGCCCCACGGAGGGACACTGATGAACGCGACAGGCGCTTCGACGGAAATGCTCGCTTTTTCCGTGCTCGAGGCCGCACGACGCCGCAAGTTTCGCATCCTGATTCCCACGCTGTTGCTGGGCCTCGGGTTCTCCGTGTACGCGTATCGGCTGCCGGACGTATACCGGTCGGACGCGCTCCTGAGGGCCGAGCCGATGGCGACGGCGCACGACTTCGTCGATGCGACCGGAACATCCCACGCAAATCACGTCCTGAACGTCGACGAGCAGTTCCACAGCATCGAGCAGATCGTGCGTAGTGAGCCGGTGCTGTCGCAGGTCAACCGGGAGTTCGGGCTTTACCCGCAAAGGAACGGCGCCGTGTCCGACCGCGATCTGGCGGACATGCGGTCGAAGGTGACCATCAAGATGGACGGCGGGGACGAGCTCCGTCACAACGAGCCCCGGTTTGTTTCGTTCCGGATCGGCTTCGAGGGGCGCGACCGGGAGCAGGTCGTGAAAATCGCGAACCGGCTCGTGGAGCTGTTCATCGCCAGCGCGTCTGAAACCCGCGAACGCCGCGTCCAGGAGGTTGCCGGGTTCATCGATGCGGAGCTGGGGCCGCTGAAAGGCAAGTTGAACGCGCAGCTCGAGAAGATCCGCACTTACAAGGAAGGGGCCGTGAATTCGCTGCCCGAGCAGTCCGCCACCAACCTGAGGCTGCTCGAGACGCTGCAGACGCAGTACATGCAGAAGAACGACGCGATTGCCAACGACGGGGCGCGCCGCGCCGCGATCATCGACGAGCTGAATGAGCTGGAGAAGCACGGCGCGCTGGAGACGACCGAGCCCAAATTCGAACCGTCGCCCGCCGAGAAGCGGTTGGACGAATTGCGCATCCAGTACGGGGAAATGCAGACCCGCTACTCCGCCGACCACCCGGAGCTCAGGCGGCTCAAGAAGGAGATCAGCGACCTGGCGCAGGCCCTCCCGAAACCGGCTGAAAAACGGCGCGGCGACCGGTCGCCCTTCTACTCCCGATACCTCCAACTCAAGGGGGAGCTGGAGTCGCTCGAGCAGAGAGCCAAGAGTTATCGGCGTGAGCAGGAGCAGCTCGCGGCCCAGATGCAGTCGTACAGGACGAGAGTCGAGAGCGCCCCCGCGCACGAGTCGGCGATAGCGGAACTGATGCGCGACTACACCACCCTCCAGACGCAATACCAGGAGATGCTCGAGAAGCGGCAGAACGCGCACCTCGCCGAGCGTTTCGAAAAGATGAGCAGAGAAGTCGTCTTCTCGGTGGTCGATCCGGCGCGGCTTCCCTTGAAACCGTTCAGCCCCCAAAGGGAGCGGCTCGTGCTGTTGGGTATCTTCGGCGGCCTCGCGCTGGGTGTCGCGCTGGCCTTGTTTGCGGAGCACATGGACACGGCCTTCGGGAGCCTCGACGATTTCCAGCGTTCGTCCGACCTCCCGGTGGTAGCGACCATCCCGACCATTACCCGGGCGCAGGCCCGCAGAAGCAAACCCGGAGCCCCGCTGGTCACGATGGACGACCCGCGCTCCGTCGTCGCGGAACAGTACCGCGTCCTGGCCGCGAAAGTGCAGGCAGGCGGCACCCGCCCGCCGAAGGTGATTGCAGTGATGAGCTCTGCCGGAGGGGAAGGCAAGACGCTCACCGCGGTGAATCTGGCGCTCGCGCTGGCGGCGTCAGCCGCGGGGCGGGTCGCACTCGTAGACAGCGATCTGCGGCGGCCCCGGATCCATCAGTACCTGGGAATCGACGGCGGCGGCAGCGGAGGATTCGGCGAGCTGCTCGCGGATGCCTCCAAGGCCATCCGGCCCTATGTCCGAACCTACAAGGACATCTGGGTCATCCCGGGCAGCGCGAGACCCTTGGACGCCGTGAGCCTGCTCTCTTCCCCGCTCGCGCGCGACATATTCGCATCATTGAAGGAGGAGTTCGACTATGTCGTTGTCGACTCGCCCCCCATTCTCCCGATCGCCGACAGCCTGCTGATCGCCGGGCTGACCGACGAGGTGCTCGTCATCGTGCGCGCGCGTCGCACGCCGCGAGAGTTGTTCGAACAGGCCATCGAGACCCTCGGGGCCGCCAATTTAGTCGGAGTGGTTCTAAACGATGTCGACTACCAGTGTTCGCGCTACGCCTATGCCTATCGGTACTACCAGAAGAATTACCTGGCGCAGCACTGAAGGGCGACGCCGTGGGGCCGCCGCCTGGGCGCCGCCGCTGTCCCGGGTGGAAGGCCCAGTTGTCTTCATCGGTGGAAACCGTCGGAATGGCGCGCGGGCCCCAGGTTCTGCACCGCCGCGGGTGGGCCTTGGAGGGCGTGTGCGCGAGACGCCATTTACGGGCTCCATAGCGTCAAACACGCATCGGGCTTCGCGGCGTCGGGGTGCGCGAATCGCTAAATCCCCCCCGTAGACATGCTCCCGGCCGTCCCTCCGGGCCGGGGCCTTTAGGTGCGCCTATGGTGCGTCTGGTCTGTATCGGTGGCGGAACGGGATTGCCGGTCCTCCTTTCCGGTCTGAAGAACCTGGCGGATGCCGCCAGCGGCGGCGAACCGAAGTTCGCCGTCACCGCCCTGGTTACGGTGGCCGACAGGGGTGGCTCAAGCAGCATGCTGCGGGAACCGTACGGCATGCCGGCCGTCGGGGACATCCGCAACTGCCTCGTCGCGCTGTCCGCGAACAACTCGACGCTCGCCGAGGTGTCGCAATACCGGTTCTCCGGGGGTGACGGACTCGAGGGACACGCGCTGGGGAACCTGCTGCTGACGGCCCTCTACCAGAGGACCGGGGCACTGGGGACTGCGGTCGAATTGGCCCGGGAGATCTTCCAGTCGCGGGGCAGCGTGCTGCCGGTGAGCGAGGACCAGGTGCACATGTGCGCCGAGTACGACGACGGCGCCGTAGTCACTTCGCAGGCCGGGATGTGCCGGACCGGGCGGCGTGTCAGGAGGGTCTGGCTGGAACCCGCCGGCGCCGGCGCCGGCGCCTCCCGGGCAGCGTTGCAGGCCATAGCCTCCGCCGATGCGATCGTTCTGAGTCCGGGGAGCCTCTACTCGAGCGTCATTGCCGCCCTGCTCGTTCCGGGCGTCGTCGAGGCGGTCAACGCGTCGGACGCGCTCACGGTTTACGCCTGCAACCTGATGACGCAACCGGGTGAAACGGACGGCCTCACGGCCGCGGACCACGTCCGCATCCTGCGGCAGTACATCGCCTCCCGCGCCATCGACCTCGTGATCGTCAACTCGCGGCCGCTCCACGGCCCGCAGAGGCAACGGTACTCCGCACTCGGCTCGCAGCCCGTCGAGGTGAACGAACAGGAAATCGCCCGCCTCGGAAGCATCCCGATGAGCGCCGACGTCTTGAGCCGGCAGGCTTCGAGCGTGCGGCACGATCCCGGGAAACTGGCCCGCGTGCTCCTGGACCTCACGATGGGCGCCATGAGAGCGCGCGACATCCTTCGCCAGCCTGTGCGCGGATCAGGCTGGTAGCCGGCGCGGGCCGGCATCAACACGACGGGACTCCCCCTCCTGGTCCCTATTGAATGGGTGCGGTTTTGGCTTACCCGGTTTTCTGGCTTTGCTTGTCGGTCGTCATGTACGTGTACGTGGGATACCCTCTGCTGCTGTGGTGCTGGAGCGTCGCCCGGCGGAAACCCGTGCGCAAGGGCCCCTGTGAGCCGGCCGTCACCCTGATACTCGCCGCCCATAACGAGCGCGGCAACATCGTCCGGCGGCTGCGGAACTGCCTCGGGCTCGACTACCCGCGCGGCAAAATGCAGATCATCGTTTCCGTGGACGCCCCTGAGGACGGCACCGACCGGCTGGCTGAACAGTACATCGAGCGGGGCATTACGGTCGTGCACGGCTCCGTGCACCAGGGGAAGGCGGCGGCCCTCAACCGTGCCGTGCTGCATGCGACGGGCGACGTGCTGCTCTTCGCCGATGCGCGTCAGAGCTTCGCGCGCAATGTCGTCCGGGAACTCGTCGCCAACTTCGCCGATCCCGCCGTCGGCGTCGCCTCCGGGGAGCTGGTGCTCCTCGACGACCAACAGGCCGAAGCGAACGACGGGGCGGGGCTGTATTGGCGATACGAGAAGAAACTCCGCTGCATGGAAAGTGCCATCCACTCCGTGCTCGGGGCTACGGGGGCGGTGTACGCCATGCGCCGCGGGCTTTTCCAGCCGATTGAGCGCGGGACGATCCTGGACGATGTCGCCTTTCCGATGCGCGCGGTCCTGGCCGGATACCGCTCCGTATTCGACCCCGCCGCGCGCGCCTACGACCGGGCGAGCAAGTCCCCCGAGGAGGAATACCGCCGAAAGGTGCGCACCCTGACAGGTAACTACCAGCTCCTGGCGCAGATGCCGGAACTCGTGATGCCCTGGCGCAACCCCGTCTTCTTCCAGTTCGTGTCCCACAAGCTCGGCCGTCTGATCGCACCTTATTTCCTGATCGCACTTTTCATATCGAACCTCTTTCTGTGGCACGGTCCTTACCTGGCGACACTGGCCCTGCAGGCGTTCTGGTACGTCCTAGTCGTCGTCGGCATGGCCGTCTCCCGTTACCGGAGCCCGGCCGGTGAGGCAACCGGCGCATGGGGAACCAAGGAGGCATGAGTGAGACGTCTACTTCTGATACCCTACAGCTTTACCCTGATGAACTGGGCCGCGATCGTGGCGCTGTACTACTTCACGCGCGGCCGGAGAGACCTCTGGGTCCCCCGGCGCCGGCGTCTGCAACCCAGCCGCAACTGGGAAGCATGAACGCGGTGCACGCCCCTATCCGCCTGCCGGGTCCTGCGGCGCGAAGCAGCGTCGAGGTCGTGCGGGATTTCGAGTCCTTTCTCGCGCTCGAACCGGAGTGGACCGAGCTCGCCGACCGCAACGGCACGCACAACCCCTTCATGCGCCACGAGTGGATCCGCATCTGGTGGGAGTGCTTCGGCCACGGCAAGGAGATGCACATCGTGGTCGTGCGCCACAACGGGCAGGTGAGGGCAATCGCGCCCCTGATGCTCACACGGCGCTCTACGTGCGGGCTCAGCCTGCGCCGGCTCGAGTTCATCTCCAACTCCCATACGCCCCGTTGCGACTTCATCCTCGACGGTGAGCCGGACGAGGCCTACGACGCTATCTGGGATCACCTGGCCCGCGCTCCGGAGTGGCAGGTTGCGATCCTGCCACAGCTGCCGGCCGAATCGAGAACCCCGGCGGCGATCGCCGCATTGGCACGACGCGACGGGTTTCTCACCGGGGCATGGCACGCCGCCGATGCGCCGTTCGTCCGAATCTGCGGCAGTTGGGAAGGCTACTCTGACCGGCTCACCCGTAAGCACCGGGCGAACATGCGGAACCGTTTCAACCGCCTGAATCGACTCGGGCCCGTGCAGATGGAAGTCGTGTCGTCGGGGGCGGACCTCGATGGGGCGCTCCAGACCGGCCTCGCCATCGAGGCGAAAGCGTGGAAAGGGAGGGCCGGCACCGCCGTGCTCAGCCGGCCGGACGTGCGCACGTTTTACGAGAGATTCGCGCGGGCCGCCGCCCGCGCGGGCTGGCTCCGGCTGCACTTCCTCGAGGTCGAACGGGTCCAAGATCGCCTTCGACTATTCGCTCCAGTACAGGAACAGGCTCTACGTGCTGAAAACGGGGTACGACCCGGATTTCGCGACGTACTCCCCGTACAACTCGCTGTGCTGGATGAAACTGCGCGACGCGCATGCGCGCGGCCTCGAGGAGTACGACTTCCTGGGCACCAACGATCGCTGGAAGATGGATTGGGCTGACGCAACCCGGCACCACCTCTGGCTATTTGTGTTTTCCGGGGCGTTGACGGGGCGTCTACTGCACCGCGCGAAATTCCAGGTGATCCCGGCATTGAACCGGTCTCCGCTGCTCCGCTCGTTGCGGGATCTGGGGGCACACGTGATGACCCGCACCATCCGCAAGAAGGCCGGCGTGGTGCTCCGCTCGGGCTTGTGAGGAGGATCGCATGCAGACGCTTCGTCAGATCACCGATCTCGGCCAGTTCGCATCGCTCAGGGAGGACTGGGGCGAACTCCTGCGTGACAGCGCGTCCGATTGCGTTTTCCTGACGTGGGAGTGGCTCTTCACCTGGTGGCGTCACCTCTCGGCGGGGCGCCGGCTTGCGCTGCTGACGGTACGGGAGAACGGCCGGCTGACGGCAATCGCGCCCTTTGCGCAACGCGCCCCGAACCTCGCCCGCTTCCTCCCGTCCCGATCCATCGAATTCCTCGGCAGCGGGACGGTGGGATCGGATTATCTCGACGTCGTCGTGCGGCGCGGCGCCGAGCCGTCCGCCGTACCGCTCATCGCTGATTGGCTGTGCCGGGGGAAGATGGTGCTGACACTCTCACAGCTGAATGCCCGGTCAGCGGCCTTCGCCGTGGCGGAGGTCGCGCGCCGCGAGGGTTGGTCGGTGTCTGCCGAGAAGACAAATGTCTGTCCCTACATCGACCTCACGGGACTCTCCTGGGAGTCGTATCTTGCGACCCGCAGCGCCAATCAGCGGTACAACTTCGGCAGGCAATTCCGGAATCTCCAGAAGCGTTTCCGGGTGACGCTCGAGCGCGTGGTTTCCGAGGAACAGCGCGAGAAAGCGCTGAATCGGCTGTGGGCGCTCCACCGGTTGCGCTGGGCTCCGCGCGGCGGGTCCGACGCGTTTGGGAGCCCGTCCGTGCTGTCGTTTCATTCGGCATTCACGCGCCTCGCCCTGGAGCGCGGCTGGCTCCGCCTCTACCTGCTTCTCCTCGACGACACGCCTGCAGCCGCGCTGTACGGGCTGATGTACCAGGGGAAATTCCTATTCTATCAGTCCGGGTTCGACCCCGAGTGGGCCCGGCGCAGCATCGGCATGGTTACCCTCGGGCTGGCGATAAAAGACGCCATCCGGGAGGAAGCCGTCGAGTTCGACATGCTCCACGGGGACGAGCAGTACAAGTTCCATTGGGCCGGCGCGAGCCGCAGCCTGACCCGCCTCGAGCTGTACCCGCCGGACGCCTTCGGACGGCTGTGCCGCAACAGCGTGCGCCTGAACCGCATCTCCCGGCAGACGGCACGGGCGTTGCTTTACAGACGCCGCACGGCGCGGGTGGACGCCGTTTCATAGGCCAGAGCTGGAAAGGATCGTATGCTGCGCGCGCTGATCAAGTCCGCGGTCTCCGGAACACTCGCCCGATCGGGAGGCACCAGGCTGCTGCGCCGCCGGGGCATTTCACGCACGACCCCGTTGGTACTGGGATACCACCGGGTGGTAGGCGACTTCACTCTGGAGGCCAAGCGCTCGATCCCGGCGATGCTCGTCACCCCGGCGATGCTGGAACAGCAGCTCGACTGGGTCGGCGGCCGTTTCCGATTCGCGACCCTGGACGAAGTCGCCGGGTGCCTTCAGGCTGGAGGCCAGGTCGGCAGCGGCAAGCCCATGGCCGCGGTTACGTTCGACGATGGTTACCGCGACGTCTATTACAACGCGCTGCCGCTGCTCCGCAGGAAAGGGATCCCTGCCGCCGTGTTTGTCGTCACGGATCTCGTCGGGACACGCAATCCGCAGACACACGATCTCCTCTACCTGCTCCTCCGTCGGGCCTTTGCCGCGTGGCGGTCGCCCGGCCGCGAACTGGTGCGCCTGCTGCAGCGTTTGGACCTGCCGCCGGTCGAAGGGGCCGGCGGCTGCGGCGAGCCCTTCACGTCTACCGGCATTCTGCTGTCCACACTCTCTCGGGCCGAAACCGAGCGCATCGTCAGGCACCTCTCGGAAACGGTCGCCGTGTCGGAGAAGGAACTGGAGGGGTTGCTTGCCCTGGACTGGGCCATGATCGATGAGATGCGGTCGTCCGGGTTCACGATCGGGTCGCACAGCCGCTCCCATGCGCTCCTGACAAACGAAGCCCACGGCAAGGTGGTCGATGAACTCAGCAGTTCCAGGCAGAGGCTTGAAACCCAATTGCGCGCGCCGGTCCGGCATTTCGCCTACCCGGATGGGAGATTCAACAGCGCCGTCGTGGGAGCGGCGGTCGCGGCCGGGTACCACTTCGGGTACACCGTATGCCGGCACCGGCACCCCGCGCACCCGCTCATGACCATCCCGCGCCGGATGCTGTGGGAGCGGTCCTGCCTCGACTCCCTGGGCCGTTTCAGCGGCAGTGTGATGGACTGCCAGGTCTCGGGCGTGTTCGACCGGTTTGCCCGCTGCGCTCAGGACCATGTCGCGCCCGTGGCCCGTGCCCGGCCGGGTCGAGTCCGAGTCTACGAACGCCTGGAGTCGGGCTGAGCCCGACTGAACTGGCGCAGGCCAAAAACCACGCGGGAAGCGAGAAGAGATGTCCGAATACATACAACAGACCATGACCGGCCCAAAGCAGTTGTGGGCGGGATCGAAACGGCTCAGGAAACAGATCCTGTACACCGGGCGGTTCCCCTACATCCTGCTCCTGGCCTTCATCGTGGTGATTTACACGAGCCCCGCGGTGCTGGTCAAATCGCTTGCCTCGTTCGGGCCCGCACAAATCGTCGGGGGGCTGGCCTTCCTGGGGTTGACGTACGAGCGGGTCCGCAACCGGCAGGGATTCTGGCTGGTGTGGCCCAACAGCCACCTGCTCTTCGGGTTCCTCGCCGTGTCGGTGCTGTCGTGTCTCACCGCCACCTGGGCGCGCCTCTCGGTCGAAGCGACCCTGGATCTCGCCAAGTACTGCCTGATCTACCTGATCATGGTGAATTCGGTCACCACCATGAGCCGGGTGCGGGGCATCCTGCTGACCATGGCCGTCGCCGGTCTCTTTCCGGCCGTGGGGACCCTGCAGAACTACCTGCGCGGCGAGATCCATGAGGGGGAGCGGGTGCATTGGGTCGGCATCTTTGCCAACTCCAACGATCTCGCCTACAGCATGGTCCTGCTGGTGCCTTTGGCCATCGCCCTCGCCGGGACTGCGCGCCCTTGGGTCCGACCATTTTTCTGGGCGGCGATCGCGCTGTACACGGCCACGATTTACGTCACCTACTCGAGGGGAAGTTTTGTCGCTCTCCTTACCGTCCTGCTGCTCGTCGGGTTCAGGCACCGTGCCGTTACCGTGCGCATGGCGACATTGGGGCTTGTCGGTGCCAGCATCGTTTTTGCCTTCTATTTCTGGTCGCGCCAGGAGGGGTTCACCAACCTCTCCGACTTCACGTTCAACCAGAGGCTGGTGACGATCCGGACGGGGCTCGCCATGTTTGCCGCCCACCCGCTGCTCGGGGTCGGGCTCGGCGGGTCGGTGGCAGCCTTCCCGCAGTTTGCCCCGCCGGACCTGGACTTCAGCCAGGCGCTGGTCGTCCACAACACGTTTGTCCAGTCCCTGAGCGAGGTCGGGATCATCGGGTGCGCCTGTTTTGTGCTGTTCGTCGCCACCGGCCTGATCAGCGCGCGCGGGCAGTCGCGCATCCGGGCCGCCGCCGGCCAGCCCGGCTCCGCAGCTCTCCTGGACGCCATCGGAGTCTCGCTGTGCGGTTTCATCGTGTGCGGGCTGGCGGGACCCTACATGATGAGCTGGTTCCCCTACCTGCTCATCGGCGTGGTGGCAGCCGCCCAAAGAATCAACGAGGCGAGCCCACCCGCGGCTCTCCGGGACGAGGGTTAGGGCATGCGATCGAGTTTCCGACCGGCGCTGCTGCTGATGGCGGGGCGTTCTCTGGGCTTTCTGGTCACCTTCTTCATACCCGTAGTGCTTGCCCGGCTGTTCACGCGCGCCGAATTCGGAACGTACAAGCAGGTCTTCCTCGTCTATGCGACGTTTTACGGTGTCGCGCAGATCGGGATGGCAGAAAGCCTGTTCTATTTTCTCCCCTCAGACCCGAAGCGGGGAGGGAGACTTGCCGCGAACTCGATTCTCATGCTCGGCGTGTCGGGGTTGGGCTGTCTGGCGATCCTGTTTTGGGGGGGCGGCGCCATCGGCCGTGCCATGAACAACCCGGGGCTGGCCGGCTACCTGCTGCCGGCAGGGGTATACCTCGTTCTCACCATGATGGCGGCGGTGTTGGAAATCGCGATGATCACGCGCAGACAGCACGCCCTCGCCGCAGCGTCGTACGCCGTGTCGGAATCCGCCCGCGCCCTGTTCTTCCTGGCTCCGGTCCTGATCTTCCGACAGCTGTCGTGGCTGCTGTACGGGGCGGTGGCTTTCTCGATCGTGAGAATTGCCGCGACCCTGTGCTACCTTCGGCGGATCCACGGAAAAGCGCTGCGGCCCGATGCCGCGCAGCTTCGCGCGCAGCTGCGCTACGCGCTCCCCTTCGCGTTCGCCGTGCTCATCGAGACGATCCACACCAACCTGCACCAGTACATCGTCTCGTTCCGCTACGACGCGGCGACCTTTGCCGTCTACTCGGTCGGCATCCTGCAGATCCCGATTGTCGATTTCCTGGCGACGCCCGCAAGCAGCGTGATGATGGTCTCGATGTCCGAGTGCCTGCGCGAACGACGTCCCGGGGGCGTGCTCGAGCTGTGGCACGACACGACGCGCAAGCTTGCGCTCGTCTTCTTCCCGCTCGCCGGGCTCCTGATGGTCGCCGCACCCGAAATAATCCGGCTGCTGTTCACGGCACGGTACGCGGCGAGCGTCCCGCTCTTCGCCGTCTGGTCGATCACCATCCTGTTCGCCGCCTTCCAGGTCGACGGGGTGCTGCGCGTGTACGCCGCGACGCGCACCCTGCTGCTGCTGCACGCGCTCAGGCTCGTCGCCGTGGGCGCTTTGATTGCGCTGCTGCTTCCCGTTTTCCAGCTGATGGGAGCCGTCGCCGCCACGGCCGCGGCCGCATTCATCGCTCGCGGAATGGGGCTGCTCGTCGTCCGTAAACTGGTCGGAACGACCCTGTCCGCGCTCCTGCCGTGGCGCAGCCTGGCCGGCATCCTCGCGGCTTCCGCGACCGCAGCGGCCCTGGCGCTCGCCGTCCGCGCCTGGCTGCCGCTGCCGGCACTCCCGCGCCTGGCCGTGGCGGGGGCGGCGTTTGCATCGTGTTACGTTCTGCTGCTGTTCCGGGCCGGGATTCTGCGCATAGAAGAGCGCCTGACGCTGACCTCCGGGACGGGAGCGCTGGTCCCATCGCTGAAAGCGGGACAGACCGAGACCCAATGAGAGGTGCGCGCACATGTGCGGAATTGCAGGGATCATAGATTTCGAAGGGCGGCCGGTGGCGCCGGAGGACGTGTGGGCCATGTGCGCCGCCCTCGTGCACCGCGGGCCCGACGACGGAGGAACCTACGTGAGGGGTACCGTCGGGCTGGGGATGCGCCGCCTCAGCATCATCGACCTGCACACCGGGAGGCAGCCGGTCCACAACGAGGACCGCTCCGTGTGGGTGGTCTTTAACGGCGAGATCTACAACTTCCGCGAATTGCGAGCCGAGTTGGAGACTGCGGGTCACGTCTTCTACACCGGAACCGACACCGAGGTCATCGTCCACCTGTACGAGCAGTACGGGAAGTCATGCGTGGACAAAATGAGGGGGATGTTCGCCTTCGCCCTCTGGGACGAACGCCGGAAGACGGTGCTCTTGGGGCGGGACCGGCTGGGCAAGAAGCCGCTCTACTATGGCTGGCTCGGGCGCCGGCTCGTTTTTGCGTCGGAGCTGAAGTCCATCCTCCAGCTGGGCGAGGTCGACCGAAGAATCAACTGGGAGTCGGCCAGCCACCTCTTCACCTTCCTGTCCACGCCCTCCTCCGAGAGCATCATCGAAGGTATCCACAAACTCGAGCCGGCCCACATCCTGACGGCGAGTCCGGGCGCAGCACCGTCAACCGAGCGATATTGGACCTGCGCGTTCAACCCCGACTACGGCCGGACGGAGGAGTATTTCGTCGACAAGCTGCGCGAACTGCTGACGGAATCGGTTCGCTTGCGGCTGGTCAGCGACGTGCCCGTGGGGGCGTTCCTCAGCGGCGGCGTCGATTCGAGCGCCATCGTCGCCACGATGGCTCGCCTCCACCCCGGGAGTGTCAAAACCTTCTCCATCGGTTTCCGCGAAGCGGGCTACAACGAACTCGAGTACGCCCGGATCGTGGCCCGGCAATTCGGCACCGAACACCACGAACTCTTCCTGGAACCCGACGTGCTCGGGATGCTCGACAAACTCGCCTGGTACCTCGACGAGCCGTTCGGCGATTCATCCGCCATCCCCACGTACATGATCTCGCAGTTGGCCTCGGAATACGTGACCGTGCTGCTTTCCGGCGATGGCGGCGACGAGGTTTTCGCGGGATACGACAAGTACACGACCGCCGGCGCGAGTCTGGCGGGAGCCCTGCCAGCGCTCGCGCGCGGACTGTTCCGCCGCATCGGCTGCGCAATGCCCGACGGCGCCCGCGGGCGCAATTTCGTGCGCCACATGGCGCTCGCGGGGCCCGAACAGTACCTGGACGGCTCTACGCTGTTTCGCGACGACGACAAGCGGAGTCTCTTTCGCCCCGAGGCTTACGCTTTCCTGCGCGGGTACGACCCGTGGCGCGGCGCTCTCGATCACCTGCGGCGCTCCGGGGGTGGCCATTGGCTTTCGGCCGTGCAGTCGCTCGACCTGGATCACTCTCTTCCGTTGGACATCCTCACCAAGGTAGATCGGATGAGCATGGCCCATTCGGTCGAGGTGCGCGCGCCGCTGCTCGACCACAAGCTCGTCGAGTTCGCTGCGACTATTCCCCCGGAGCTCAAGCTGCGCGACGGCACGACCAAGTACATTTTCAAACGCAGCCTGCGGGGCCTGCTCCCCGAGACCATCATCCATCGGCGCAAGCACGGCTTTGCCGTCCCGCTCGGCACCTGGTTCCGCGGCCGGCTGGAGGACTTCGCCCGGGACTTGCTGCTGTCGGAAACGTGCAGAAGCCGGGGCGTATTCGACACCGATTATCTCGAACGGCTGCTCCGCCGGCACCGGAGCGGGCGGGAGCTCGACCTCCACCTGTGGACTCTGATTTCCTTTGAGCTCTGGTGCCGGACGTTTCTGGATCGACGCGCCCCCCGCTCGGGGTTGCGGCGCGCCACGGGAGCCGCACCGTCGGAAGGCGTGCGCACGGCACTGGGGGCCCACGCACGATGATCGCCGAACGCTTCGCGGTTGCAGTCACGAGCGCACTCGGCGTCCGGGAGGAACGGCTCTGCGCGTTGCACGCCGAGCGCCGCGGGAGCCCGACGCAGCACCCGCTGTGGCTCCGCGCCTGCCTGGGGACCATCGCCCGGGGCAACGAGGTCAGGCTCGTCACCGCGGGAATCGGGTCATCGTGGGCCGTGGCTCCCCTGATGAGGAGAAACGGCGGGAATTTCCTGGAAATGGCGGGCGTCGCAGAGCTGTACGAACCGATGGACTTCCTCTACTCCGATGATTCCGTCATCCCGGAACTGGTGGAGGCGCTCGCCGGCCTGGAGGCGCCGCTCTTCCTGAGGCGGCTGCCGGCCGACTCGCCGGTGGTCCCCGCGCTCCGGGACGCCTACAAGAAACGCGGGTTGGTCATGTGCAGGCCGGTTGCGGGTTGTCCATGGATCCCGCTGAACCCGGCATGGCGCCAGCCGGAAACTCAACTCCGGCCGAGCCGGGCTTCGGACTGCCGGCGCGCCCAGCGCATCGCCTCAGCCATGGGGACGGTCAGTTACGATTTTCTTTCTCCCGCGCCGCGGGCGCTGGAAGCCCCGTTGCAGGAGGCGTTCGATGTCGAATCGAGGAGCTGGAAGGGGCGGATCGGCTCCGATCTGACGCACGACCCGCTCCGCGGGCCGTTTTACCGGGCCTGTGCCTCGCTCGCCGCAGAGCGCGGGATTCTACGGCTGTCTTTCATGCGCATCGGAGGACGCCCTGCGGCCATGCAGATCGGCGCGGAGTGCGGCAACCGCTATTGGCTCCTCAAGAGCAGCTACGACGAAGATTTCGCGCGCTGCTCCCCGGGTAACCTGCTCCTGCTCGAGAGTCTCAGGCGCGCGTCCAACCACCTGAGCTCGTACGAGTTTCTCGGGACCGCCGAAAGGTGGACCCGGGTCTGGACCAGCAGGGTGCACCCCTGCGTCTCGGTCCGCGCCTACCCAGAACGCGTGTCCGGGATTGCGGCGCTCGCGACGGAGGCGGCCCGGACCTCGCTGAAAAAAGTCGGTCAGCTCGTGAGGCCGGTGACATGAAGCTTCGGTTGTGGACACAGATCGCCCAGCGCGCGGCCCGTGCTTACGTGGCCGGCCCGGAGCTCTCGGATGCCGCCCGCGCATGTCGGGGACTGGCCGCGCATGGGTTCGCCACCGCGATCGCCTACTGGGACAGCGGCAGCGAGCCGGCGCAAGACGTCGCCTGCCACTACGGCTCGGCGCTGCGGGCCGCCGCGTCGCTCGGGGCGGGCTGTTGCTATGTTTCGGTGAAGGCTCCGGCCCTGGGCATGAATGTCGGGCTCCTGTCGGAGCTGCTGGAGCGGGCGCAGCGCGTCGGAACCGCCGTTCACTTCGATTCATTGGGGCCCGAGACCGCGGCCGCCACCCTCCGCCTCCTGCCACGCCTGCTCGGGGTGCCCGCCCCTATGGGGTGCACGCTCCCGGGGCGCTGGCGTCGGAGCCAGACCGACGCGGACACGGCCGCGCGACTGGGCTTGAGGGTCAGGGTCGTAAAGGGGCAGTGGCCGGATGAAATCCAGCCTGAGCCTGAACCCTCGGCAGGATTTCTTGCCGTCGTGAACCGTCTGGCGGGTCACGCGTGCCATGTCGCCGTCGCGACGCACGACGTACGCCTCTCCCGTATGGCGCTCGGTATCCTGCAGCGCGCCGGGACTTCCTGTGAGCTGGAGTTGCTGTGGGGATTTCCGCACGCCGGCTCCGTCCGGCTGGCTTGCGAGATGCAGGTCGCTGTACGTTTCTACGTGCCGTACGGGCACGCGTGGCTCCCGTACGTGTTTTCACAGTTCCGGAAGAACCCGCGCATCCTTTTGTGGATCACCCGTGACCTGCTGAGCGCCACGTGCCGGGGGAGCTTTGCCGACCCGAACCGGGCTGGGCTGCCCCAGTCCTCGCGCGGAACCGCGGTTCCACTGGTGGAATGAGCGCCCACCCCGCGCCGGCCGCGCTGCGCGGCAGGCGCCCTGTAACGCCCCCCTGGTATGGCATGCCTGTTGCAGCATCTGCGGGTGGCTGTAAACGGGCCCATTGACTCGAGAGGTTATGCGGTCAGATAAGATCAGGCTCATAGAGTTCATCACGAACTTCAACATCGGCGGGACGGAAAGGCAGGTCCTGAACCTCGCCTGTGGCATCGATCGCGAGCGCTTCGAGCTCTCCTTCGCGTGCTTCGGGCGTACGGGGCAGTTTCTCGAATCCATCGCGCCAGCCCCCAAGGGCTTCTGCGAGTACCGGATCACCAGCCTGAGGAATCCCTCCACGTTGAGGGAGCAACTCCGGTTTGCCAGGTACATAGGCCGGAATGAGATCCAGGTCGTGCACTCGTACGGGTTCTACGCCAATGTGTTCTCCGTCCTGGCGGCCCGGCTGGGCGGCGCGGTGGCCATCGCCTCGGTGAGGGACACGGGCGACCCGCTGACGCCTGTGCAGCGCCGGATACAGCGGGTGGCCTGCCGGTTTGCGGACTGCGTGCTGGCGAACTCCGACGCGATCCGGAGGAACCTCGTCGCGCAGGGATACGCGCCGAGGAAGATAGTGGTTATCCGCAACGGGATCGTCCCGCCCGATCCCGCTCCCGGCGGCCACATCCGGCAGGAACTGAACCTCCCCCCCGAGGCCCCGATTGTCGCCGTGGTGTCGCGTCTGAACCGGCTGAAGGGCATCGAGTACTTTCTGCAGGCGGCTGCGCGCATCGGCGCCGTGTTCGAGCGGGCCCGCTTTTTGGTGGTCGGCGACGGCATCGATCCCGGGTACCGCGCCGAGCTCGAGTCCTATGCGCATCGCCTGGGCTTGCGGCACAAGGTCGTGTTCACCGGGTTCAGGCTCGATATCGGGGCCATCCTGTCCGAAGTCTCGGTCTCGGTGCTGCCCTCGCTGAGCGAGGGTATGTCGAACACGATCCTCGAATCGATGGCCATGGGTATTCCGGTCGTGGCGACGAAGGTAGGGGGCAACCCGGAAGCTGTCGAAGACGACGTTACCGGGCTGCTGGTGCCTCCGCGCAACGACGGGCTTCTGGCCGAGGCGATCGGCCGGTTCCTGCAGGACCCCGACGCCGCCGCCCGCTTCGGTGCCGCCGGCAAGCGTCGCGTATCGGAGCTGTTTTCACTCGACCGCATGGTCGGGGACACGGAGAAGCTCTATGTGCGGCTGCTGTCTGCAAGAAAGCGGGAGTCGGGAGCCCCGGAGGTGGCCCACGCGTGAAACTGCTGCTCGTCGGCCCGTTCCCGCCGCCGCACGGCGGTGTGTCCGTCCACGTCGCGCAGGCCCGTCAGGAAGTCCTGTCGGCGGGCATTCCCTGCCGCGTTCTGAATACCGACAGGCGAGCGCCGGGCAGCCCCGACTACATACGGATGAGGGGGAGGTTCCAACTCGCGGGCGCAGTGGCGCAACACGCCGTGCGTCGCTGGACGGTCCACGTGCACACGAGCGGGCACAACTCCAGGGGCTGGGTGCTCTCCCTGCTCTGCGGCCTGGCGGCGAAGGCGGCGCCGGGGTCTGTACTGACGCTGCATTCGGGGTTAACGCCCGCCTACCTCGACGCCGCCGGCGCCGCGGGGCGGCAAGTCGCGGCGGCGGCCTGCCGGCTGTACGGGAGAATTATCTGCGTCAACCCTGCCATCGGCGCCGCCGTAAGCGCCCTCGGCGTCCCCACCGGTGCGCTGGCGATCGTGCCTGCATTCCTGGGCTCTCGGAGATCCGACTGCGCGCTTCCCGCACGCGTCCTCGACTGGGTCCGGTCCAAGAGACCGCTGCTGTCGACCGTGCTCTGGTTCCGGCCGGAGTACGGGTTCGATCTGTTGCTCAGGGCGACAGCGCAGCTGCGTCAACTCCACCCGGGCCTTGGGCTCCTGGTCATGGGGGACACCGAACGTCGGGTCGAAGCGGAGCGCACGGTTGCGGCCGCGGGTCAGGGGGAAACGCTGTTCCTGACCGGTGACGTGTCTCACGCGATCTGTCTCGCCCTGATGGCCCGCTCGGACCTTTTTGTCAGGGCCACGCTCGCCGACGGGGATGCTGTCTCGGTGAGGGAAGCGGTTTCGCTCGGTATACCGGTGGTCGCCAGCGATGTCGGGGGCCGCCCGGCGGCTGCGCTCCTGTTTCGAGCCGGCGACCTCGCGGACCTGACCTCCAAGATTCAAACGGGCCTTTCGCTCGCCCGTCCCGGCGTCGGCGGCAGCGCGCAACCCAAGCAACCCGGCGGTCTTTGCCGTTTACTCGAGATCTATGACCAGGCTGCAAACTGAAAAACGGGTCGTCTCGACGGCCCTGGATAAGCTCCGACGCGTGCAGCGCATGCCCGCACGTGAAGCCCTGTATCGCCTGGGCGAGAGAATGAGGACGGAGTTCGAGCGCACCCGCACGCGCTTGATGCCGGCGCCCAGGAAGACCGTCGACCTGGAACGGCTGCGCCCCGGGTCGCCGTCGTTCCTCGAATACCTGCGCGGCGCACCCGCGCGGCGCTTCTATTTCCAGCCCTCCGCCCGCGTACGCATCTTCCAGTGGATGGCGCGTGAGTTTCCCCGCTGGATCGACACCGCTGCGGCGGACGCCGAGAAGCTTCGCCGCCACAGGATCCCCATTCTGGGTTTCGGCGAGTGCGATCTCGGGCCCGACATCGACTGGCACCGGGACCCGGTGACGGGGAGGTCATGGCCGCGAAAGTTCTGGACCGACTACGATCCGGTCCGGGAGTGCGACGGCGGAGACGCGAAGGTCATACACGAGCTCAATCGCCATGCGCACCTGCCGAAACTCGCCAAGGCGTTCTTCCTGACCGGCGAGGAGGCCGACGCGCGCGAGGTGGTGGCGCAGTTGCGCAGCTGGATAGCCCAGAACCCTCCCTCGTTCGGCATCAACTGGCAGTCCAGTCTCGAAATCGCACTGCGGTGCACTTCGTGGGTGTGGGCCCTGTTCTTTATGTTGCCGGCGCGCGCGCTGGATGAGGACTCGGCCCGGATCATCGGCGCTTCCCTATTCGCCCAGCTGGAGCATGTCTGCCGTTATCCTTCGATCTACAGCAGTCCCAACACCCACCTGATCGGCGAAGCCACGGCCCTGTTCATTGCCGGGGTGCTCTTCCAGGAACACCGCGGCGCACGCCGCTGGCGCCGCCGCGGGCTGGCCCTGCTGCTCGAGCAGCTCAAACGGCAGATCCTGCCGGACGGCGTGCACGTCGAGCTGTCCACCGGCTACCACTGCTACACGGTCGACTTTGGTCTCCAGGCTGTAGCGCTTGCGCAGCGCAACAGCATCGAGCTCCCCCAGGCGATGTCCGACGCGCTGCTGCACATGATCGAGTTCCTGATGCATGCCGCCCTGCCCGACGGGTCCATCCCGCAACTGGGGGACGACGACGGCGGTCGAGCGCTGCAGTTGACGGCCGCCGACTATCGGGCTTTCCCGGAGGCGTTCTGTGCGGCCGCCGTCCTGTTTGGCCGCCCGGAATTCAGGTTCCGCGCCGGCGGGTTCCGTGAAGACACCTTCTGGCTGCTGGGCGAGGACGCCCTCGGCATGTTCACACGCCTCGACAGCGCCCCGCCGGCGGCCACGGCCGCATCGTTCCCGTCCGCGGGTTACTTCATCCAACGCTCCGACTGGGGCCTGCGGGCCGACCACCTGATTTTCGACTGCGGGGGCCTTGGACAGCCCAGCGGCGGGCACGGGCACGCGGACGCGCTCTCGTTCACCCTGGCCCCACGGGGAGAGGAGATGCTGGTCGACCCGGGCACGTTCGTCTACAACGGCGCGCCGCGTTGGCGGGAGTACTTCCGCGGGACCGTCGCGCACAACACCGTGACGGTCGACGGCGCGTGCCAGTCGGAAACCGGGGGGACCTTCCGCTGGAAATCGCGGGCCCGCGCCCGCGTCCGGCGGCGGTTTGACGCCCGGGGCCTCCACTATGTGGAGGGGGAACATGACGGCTATGCGCGCCTCGGCACCCCGGTGACACACCGTCGGCGCCTGCTGTACGCGGGTGGGTACTGGACCGTGCTGGACGAACTGGCCGGGGACGGCGAGCACGACCTGGAAGCCACCTATCACTTCGCGCCCGGCGCGCGCGTTGCCGCTCCGGTCGTCGACGGTAGCGCGAGGGAAGTCCGACTATCGTGCGCGGTCGGGGAGGCCGGCCTGGCGATGACCGCGCTGGGATCGGCCCCGGTGGCGGCCGAACTGGTCACGGGACGGGAACGGCCCATCCAGGGCTGGGTCTCCAGGCGCTACGGCCACAGGCAACCCGCGCCGGCACTGGCAATCACGATGACGGCCCCGCTGCCCGCTCTGTCGGCGACGGTACTGATTCCGTTCGACGCCTCCGACAGCGACGGCGCCCCGCCTGCGCGGTTGCTGCCATCGCGTCCAGGCGTCCTGGCGTGCGAGGTCCAGGGGACCGGTTGGCGGGACATCATCGTCCTGTCACCTTCCGGCGCCGAAGACAGCGTGGCCGGCCTCACCCTGGCCGGCGAATTTTTCCGCATCAGGTTGAATGGGTCTGCAGACCCGATGGCGGTCTTCGGAACCGGCGTCCGCAGCGTCACGCAAGGCGGCGCGGTTCTCTTCGACACCAACACCGGCAAGCCGGCGCCGGTCTACTTTTCCGGGGCTGCATAACCGACCCCGGACGTGAGGCCAACGAATTATGTGTGGAATTTGCGGAGTCGTGAATTGGGATGCTTTCGATCCGGTCGACTCGGCGCTGATCTGGGGCATGACGGCGACCCTGACCCACCGGGGACCCGATGACGAGGGGTACTTTGTCCGGCGTCAGGTAGGGTTCGGCCACCGCCGGCTCAGCATCATCGATGTGGCGGGCGGGAAACAGCCCATTTTCAACGAGGACCGCTCCATCGCGCTGGTCTTCAACGGCGAGATCTACAACTTCGGCGACCTTGCGCCGGAATTGCAGGCCCGCGGCCACAGGTTCCGCACCAGGTCCGACAGTGAAACCATCGTCCACGCCTACGAGGAATACGGCGACGATTGCGTCGAGAAACTCCGCGGCATGTTCGCCTTCGCGCTGTGGGACGACCGGCGCCAGCGACTCCTGGTCGCTCGCGACCGCCTGGGCAAGAAGCCGCTCTACTACCACGACGGGCGGCGTGGGCTCGCATTCGCCTCCGAGATCAAAGCCCTGCTGGAGGTGCCGGAGGTCGAGCCGGAGGTCGACACGCAGGCGCTCGAACTCTACCTCGCTCTGCGCTACGTCCCCGGACCCCGCACACTGTTTCGCGGCATCCAAAAACTGCAGCCCGGCCATCTCCTGATCCTCGACCAAAATGGGATTCGGATCCGGAAATACTGGGACATCCAGTTCGGGAAGGGGGAGATGTCCGAGACGGCGGCCCTCGAGGAATTCGACTACCTGCTGGAGGAAAGCGTGCGCCTGCGGATGATCTCGGAGGTTCCCGTGGGCGTCTTCCTGAGCGGCGGGCTGGATTCGAGCACGGTGCTCGCGATGATGCGCCGCCACAAGGCCGGCCCGATCCCCGCGTACAGCGTGGGCTATGGGGAATCCAACACCGACGAGAAGGATTCCAACGAGATCGAGCACGCCAGGCAGGCGGCGCTGGCCCAGGGCGCCGAACACCACCGGGTCGCACTGAGCTCCGCCCAGTTCCGCGATATCATCCCGCAGTTGGTCTGGCACCTGGACGAGCCGATCGCGGACCCGAGTTGCATCCCACTCTACTTCCTATCGCAGGCAGCCCGAAGACAAATCACGGTGGTGCTCTCCGGCGAGGGTGCGGACGAGATCCTCGCGGGCTATGGCATGTACCGGCGCATGCTCGCACTCGAAGCGGTTTACACCAGGTTTTCTCCCCTCAGCGCCTGGCTCGCGCCTCGTCTTGCGCCGCTTGCCCCCGGGCCGCTCCTCGCGCATTACCTGCGCCTGGCGGGCCTCCCGCTCGAAGCCCGGTACCGGGGCGTTGCACGGGGCCTGGAACCCGGCGCCCAGCGACGCCTTTTCCCGGGCGGCACCGGCACAACCCAGGGCGAGTTGCTGGACGAGCTCTTCGCGCCCTACTTCAGGGACGCCAGCCACGCTTCGCCGCTGGACCGCATGCTGTACCTCGACACGAAGATCTGGCTCCCGGACGACCTCCTGATGAAGGCGGACAAGATGACCATGGCGTCGGGGCTGGAACAGCGGGTCCCGTTCCTCGATCAGAAGCTCGTGGAGTTCGCGTTCCAATTGCCCGCGCATTTGAAACTGCACCAGGGGCGCGGCAAGAGTCTCCTGCGCAGCGTCATGACCGGCATCGTTCCGCAGGCCATCATCGACCGCCGGAAGAAGGGGTTTCCGGTCCCGACCAGGTCGTGGCTCGGGGGGCCGCTGGCGGGGTTTACGCGCGACACCCTGCTTGCGCGCGACGCCGCCTGCCGCACCTGGTTCGATCCCTCCGAGGTGGAAAACATCGTCGCAGAGAATGAGAAATCGGGGGGCAGCCGACACCAGGACGTCTGGACCCTGCTGGTGTTCGAGTTCTGGCACCGCATGTTCATCGAAACGCGCCGGCCGCGCGCGCAGGGCGCGCAACTGCTGCAGACGCAAAGCCAGGAGGGTTGACCATGATCGAAGGGCGCGACATCATCTGCTTCAGCAACGACTGGCACAGCGATCCCCTCAGCAAGAAGCACATCATGGAACGGCTGGCCCGGCACAATCGCGTCCTGTGGGTAAACTCGATCGGCAACCGGAACCCGGAGCTGTCCGTGCACGATCTGAAGCGTGTCGGCGAGAAACTGCGCCGGTTTGCCGCCGGCTGCCAACGCGCCGCCGGGAACATCTTCGTCTTCTCGCCCCTCGCGATCCCGTTCCACGGGTTCCGCGCGGCCCGCTCCGTGAACCGCCGCTTCCTCACCTGGACCATCCGGCTGGTGGCAAACCGGCTTCGGTTCAGAAACATCCTCACCTGGAGTTTCCTCCCAAGTTCCGCCGACATCGCCGGCAATCTCGGGGAGGACCTGCTGATCTACCACTGCGTGGACGAATTCTCCGAATTCACAGGCACGGACAAAGCCCAGATCCTGCGCATGGAGCGCCGTCTCATCGAGAAGGCGGATCTGCAGATCGTCTCCTCGAGCCCCCTGTACGAAGCGAAGCGAAGACACAACCCGAACACTTATCTGGTCACCCACGGGGTCGACGTGGGGCATTTCCGCAGGGCCTGCGACCCGGCAACGGAAATCCCGCGGGAAATCTCCCGGCTGAGCACCCCGGTGATAGGCTTCTACGGTCTCATCGCCGACTGGGTCGACCTGGGCCTGATCCGCTACCTGGCGGTTTCCCGTCCCAACTGGTCGTTCGCCCTGATCGGCAAGCTGGCCACCGACGCGTCGGCGCTGCGAGGCCTGCCGAACATTCACCTGTTCGGGCGCCGGGAATATCGCGATCTGCCGGCGTACTGCAGGGGGCTGGACGTCGCCATTCTTCCGTTCGTGATCAATCAGCTCACGCTCGCGGCCAACCCGCTCAAGGTCCGCGAATACCTGGCGGCGGGCCTGCCGGTGGTGGCGTCGGCGCTCCCCGAAGTCCGTCGTCTCGAGGGGCTCGTCGACCTGGCCCACTCGCCGCAAGAGTTCCTCGGCTTCATCGACCGCCTCCTGGCCGGGCGCCGGACCGGGCCGGACCTGGCGCGGTCGCGGTCCATGGAGGGCGAGTCGTGGGATGAGAAGGTGGAGGAATTGAGCCGCATCATCGCCGGCCTGCAACCACGCACCCGACGCACACGCGCGGTTGACCTGGTCTCCTCGTCGCTTGCGACGGACATCCAGGCGGGAACGGGACGATGCACCTGAGACTGATCGTGACCGCGCTGGCACTGGCCGGGTTTTCGGGATCGTTCGGCGCGGGGCCGCCCGCATCCCCCGCCGTATCCTGGTGGATTGCGACGGCACTGGAGAAGGTGCGCCCCACCGATCCCGCTCCCGCGTCGGCCGCGCACGCGGCCCGGATAGAAGCGGCCAGGAACGAATTCGAGCCGTTCCAGGTTGTCCTTCGATCGGCAGCCGCGGATATCGAGGGAATCGATGTCCACCCTTCGGACCTGAGAGGTCCGGGCGGAAGCGTCATCGCTGCCCGCTGGGTGAACGTGTACCTGGAGCGGTACGTCACCCTGCACACCCCGTCTTCCGTCGAAGAAACAGCCGGCGACTGGCCCGACCCGCTGATTCCGCGGGTGGACGGTTATACCGGCGAGCGGCGCAACGCGTTCCCCTTCGGCTTGCGGCGCGGGCGCAATCAGACGATCTGGGCGGAGGTCTACGTCCCGCAATCGGCCCGGCCGGGCGGCTACACCGGCAGCCTGAGGATCAGCGCCGGCGGCATGGCGGACATCGCCGTTCCGATCCACCTGACCGTCTGGGATTTCGCCCTCCCGTCGACCTCCTCGCTCAGGACGGCGTTCGGCTTCAGCGGCGTGGCGGCTCTCCGGAAACACCGCGGCTCGTACACCAGCGATGACGACCTTTATAGAATCAGCGGCCTGTATGCAAAGGCCGCGCTCCTGCACAGGCTGAGCACCTACGGCGGTACCATGGTCGCCCCGCCCGCCGTGGTCGACGGCGATGCGCTGCGCGTCGAGTGGACGGCGTTCGACCGTTACGAGGGCCCGTTCCTGGATGGCACGGTCTTGGGCAATGACGATCCCCTCCCCGGGGCCAGAGTGACCTCTGCGGACTTGCGTACGTGGGGAAAGACCGAACACGAGAACACACTGTACTGGCGGGAGTGGGGACACCACTTCAGGGAGAAGGGCTGGAGCGACCGCCTCTACTTTTACCTCTGGGATGAGCCGCAGGCCGAGGCGGTTCCCCGGGTACTCGCAAAGGGAAAACTCGTGCGCCGGGCCGACCCCGCCATCAGGAACCTGCTGACCATGCCGTTCGATCCCCGCCTGGCCGGCGTCGTCGACATCTGGGCACCGCTGATCAACTGCTTCGACTCCAAACCCGGATTCCCCGACTACTGCGCGCACAACGTGCCCAGGGCGCAATACGCGCCCCTGCTGAAACAGGCCAAGTCCCTCTGGTGGTACCAATCCTGCGCAAGTCACAGCTGCACGTCCGCAAAGAACGAGTACTTCCGCGGATGGCCCAGCTATGCCATCGACGCCAGCGGGATCTCGAACCGGGTGATCCAGTGGCTGACGTGGACCTACGGCATCCAGGGAAACCTGTACTACAGCATGAATGAATCCTACACGCAGCCCGGCGACCCCTGGCAGGCGGTCTACCTGCACGGCGGCAACGGGGACGGCTCCCTGTTCTATCCCGGCACCCCGGACAAGATAGGCGGTACCACCGACATCCCCATCGAAAGCATACGCCTGAAATTGATCCGGGAAGGACTCGAGGACTACGAATACCTGGCCGCGCTCGCCGGCACTGGCGAGCGGCGTTTTGCCGACGAGTGCGCGACGCGTCTTGCCGGAAAAACGTACGACTGGGAACACGACCCGCAAGCGCTGTATGGGCTGCGGCACACCAT
This sequence comes from uncultured Acidobacteriota bacterium, assembly GCA_963773605.1. Lineage (GTDB taxonomy): Bacteria > Acidobacteriota > UBA6911 > UBA6911 > UBA6911 > CAVZBT01. The sequence continues at coordinate 15,150 of CAVZBT010000001.1, read as the reverse complement.
GGCGAAAAAGCTCAGCCGTGCGGCCCGACCAAACACCGCCGGCCCCGGCAGCCGACGGGGCCAGTGAATGCGCAGCAACCGGCGGGAATAAGAGGACGAGGGTGGAAAGCAACAAGAACGCCGCGGCCAGCAGCCTGGGGCGATTGGTGATCCGCTCCACGCGGCCGCTGTTACGGGCAATCAAGGCGCTGTCCCCCGATTTCGACGAGATCGAGTCCGCGTGGCGCGGCAACCTCGAACGGGTCGCGCGCAGCCCGGCCGAGTTGCGGGCGCTCGTGGCCATGACCCCCCGGAAATGGCTCGAAGACTTCCCCAGGCACGACTTCCCCGGGTTCCGGCGGACCCTCGTCGAGGAAGGAGAACGCCTCGCCGCGCAAGACGTCGCGCTCGAGCACGCCATCACGGCATCCCAGGATTTCCTCAAGCTCTGCCTGAAGTCCCTGCCCCGGCGCAACGCGTCGACCAGGGCCATGGCGCTCTCGCTCGTGCGCCTGGCATACGTGGCCCAGTTGTTCCTGATTTCCGGCTACACCGCCCAGCGCACGACGCGGCTGCACCGGCTCGAGGAGGAACTGGCCGCGACCGGCGAAAGGCTCAAGAGCCTCTCCCGGATTATCAACGACGTCTACGACCAGGAGCGCCGCAGCATCTCACGCGACCTTCACGACGAGGTCGGGCACGACCTCATCGTCTTGAAGCTCTACCTGGAGATGATCGGGCGCGATATACTCCCGCAGAGGACCGCGAAACTGCAGCGAAAGCTCCAGGAAGCCATCGAGCTCGTCTGCAAAGCGATCGATCGGGTAAGGCAGCTGTCGTTTGACCTCGGCCCCGCGATATCGAACGAGCTGGGATTTGCCTCCGCCCTCAAGTTGTACGTGCGCCAGTTCGCCAAGAGAACGGGCATAAAGCTGCGATTGCGCACATCGGGATTCCCCGGGCCGCCCCTCCCCTCGACGCACGAGATGACGCTCTACCGCGTCATGCAAAGCGCCCTGTCCAACGTGGGGCAGCACTCCAGGGCGGCCCGCGTCGCGATCGGGCTGTCGCGCAGGCGAGATTCGGTCCGGATGACCATCTCCGACAACGGCGTGGGATTCGCGCCCGAGCGGGTTCTGGGGGCCAAACGCGCCTTTGGCGTGATGACGATGAGGGAACGGGTCGAACTGCTCGGGGGCGAATTCTCCATCGACTCGCTGCCCAAAACCCGCGGGCGCGCGAAACACGGCACGGCCATCAAGGTCCGGTTGCCCGTCTTCCCGGTGCCAGGCCAGTGATGCAAAAAATCAGGATTTTGGTCTGCGACGACCACACGCTCTTTCGCGAAGGGATAAAAGCCATCCTCGCTCAGGAAACCGCATTCGAAGTGATCGGCGAGGCGAAGGACGGCAAGCAGGCGGTCGAGAGGGCTCAACGCCTGGGTCCCGACGTCGTCCTCATGGACATCGCGATGCCCGAACTCAGCGGCTTCGAGGCTACACGGCGCATACGCCGCGAAAGCAAACACGTGCGGGTGTTGATCCTGACCATGTACGACGAGGAAGAGCTCGTCACCCGCTGCCTGGAGGCGGGAGCATCGGGGTACGTGCTGAAGGACGCGCCGCCGGCGCAGCTGATTTATGCCATACAGGAGATCGCGAAGGGAGGCGAGTACCTCAGCCCGGGCCCGCTGAAGACAATCGTGAGCCACTACGTGCGTCGCTCCAGGCAGAAACAGCCCGCGCCCTATGATTTGCTCAGCGAGCGGGAACGCGAGGTGCTCACCCTGCTTGCGGAGGGGCGCTCCGCAAAGGAAATTGCCGCACAGCTGAAGCTGGGCACCAAGACCGTCGAGAGCCACAAGTACAGCCTCATGCGCAAGCTCGACCTGCACGATCGGGCGAGCCTGGTCAAGTACGCCATCCGCCACAAACTCGTTCCGCTCGGCTCCTGATCCGCAACGAAGCCCCCGATCCGAGAGACGCAAAGACTCGAAGACTCCACGTCAAAGAGCCTCATTCGGTTACCACCGTCGTAAGGTGTTTTCCGAGCCTTCTAAGGTATTTTCCAGATTGCTACCCGACTCCTACTCGCAATATTGTAAGCGGCGTACCGGACAGCACAGCGCGGCCGATGGCCGCAACCAGAGTATGGATGCGGCGGTTCGACGCCGCTTGCGCGGGGGTGCGGAGGATCCGCACTTCCACGGCGCCCCAGATGTCGTCGTGTGGGAAAGCACGCGAATCGGAGCGCAGTAGCACAGAGAGGCAAATGGTACTTCCGGAGAACGTTTTTGGGCAAGACCCGCGTCCTCGTGGCGGTGGAATCGCTCGCGCTGCAGCGCCTGATCCAGCACCTGCTGAGCACCACGCCTGAAATCGACATCCTGACTCGTACGCGGTAAACGGGGCGATCTCGCGCAGGCGGTACGCCGCTCCCTGCCCGACCTGGTGGTTGCGAACACCCGGATTTCCCGGACCGCCGCGAAGGACACCGTGGCAGCGATCAAGAGGTCGCGCCCGGGGCTGAAGCTGATCATGCTCTGTTCCGTCGGAGGTTTTGCGCGCGACGTGCTCAAGTGCGGCGCCGACGCCTGCCTGGCGGAAGAAGCACTGGTGCGGCATTTGAAGCCTACCATCACCATGCTGTCCGGCGCGCGCAACTAGTCGGCTCGAAGAAACCGAGGGCGGAAGGCAGTGCGTCCTGAAGTGGCGTCCCCGGGGGATACGGGTCGAATACTGTCTGCTCACGTTTTAACACTGGGGCGCACCATGAATGGCACTGCATGCGGCAGGTACGTCGGTTTGACGCTCGCGTGGTCCGTGCTCGCCGGGTCTCCCGGCATTCTCTCAGCTGAATCGATAGGGCGTGTATGTCCCCCCGGACTATACGACGATGCAGCCCCCGGTTGCCGGGGAGACCTATGCGGACCCGGTGTTCGGCACACCGATTCAACGGATTTCGACGCGCGCGCGAACAGGCCGACGCGGACGCGGGCGGCAACCTGGTGTTCGTCACCGACGAATACTCGACGATGTCCCCATTCAACATGGACAACTCGCGGGTGCTGTCCTGTGCCAGAGCTACTTCGCCCTGTACGACCTTACGCGGCAAGTCCATCCGTAACCTGCCGCTGGAGATCGGTGCAGTCGCAGCGAGCCGCGCTGGTCCCGCACTTCACCGGCGATCCTGTATTACGTGCGGGGCAACCAGTTGAAGCAGTACAACACCGGGAGCGGCGCCACCACCGTGGTTCACACCTTCGGCGCATACACCGCCGTGAGCGGCAAGGGCGAATCGGACATCTGCTTCGACGGCGACCACTTCGTCCTGGTCGGAGACAACTGGTCCGTTTTCGTTTTCCAAATCAGTACGGGCACCTCGGGCCCCGCGCTGGACACCGGGGGCCGCGGAATCGACAGCGTGTATATCACGCCGGACGACAACGTCACCGTGACCTGGCTGCAGGCCGGGAGCAGCCGCTACAACGGCATCGAGCTCTTCGACCGGAACATGAGATTCCAACGCCAGCTCAGTCGCGTCGGCGGCCACATGGATGTGACCCGCGACCTCAACGGCGAGGAGGTGCTGATTCTCAGCAATGCGGCCGACCCCGCGCCGAAATGCGACAACGCCGTCGTTAAAATCAGGCTTGCCGACGGTCAACAGACCTGTCTCCTCGACGCTGGACTGGAGCCTAGCCGTTCATGTTTCCGCACCCGACAGCGGCGGGTGGTGCTTCGTCGAAACGTATGCTCCCGGCGACCCGACCGAGACACCCGGCTGGACCCGGTACACCAACGAGGTGTTGCAGGTGAAGCTTGACGGCTCCGAAGTGCGCCGGCTCGCACACCATCGCAGCCGGCCGTTCAACAGCTACAATTACCAGCCTCATGTTTCCGTGAGCTGGGACGGGAGCGTGCTGGTGTACAACAGCAACTTCGGCCTGCAGTCGACGCTCGGCTACCCAACGGAATATGCCGACCTGTACCTCATGGCGGTGCCCGCGTCATCAACGAGCAACACCACCGGGAGCGACGGCACAACCGGCTCGGGCACCGGTGTGCCCACCCCGTCGTCAACCACGACCGTGCTTCAGGAGTCCGACCCGGCTGTCTCGTACGCCGGCAGCTGGTATGAACATGCCAATGGCGGCCACAACGGCGGGGGCGCCCGGCTCGCGATGGATGCCGGGGCGCGCGCGCGCGTGACCTTTACCGGCGATTCGGTCACGTGGACCGGGTACCAGGACGAGTGGTCCGGCATCGCCAGGGTCTATGTGGACGGCACCCTTGCGGCGATCGTCGACACGTATGCGACCCCTGCGAAATTCCGCAGCGTGATCTTCGCGAGATCCGGGCTGGCGCCCGGCAGCCATACCATCAGTATCGAGGCGACGGGGACGCGCAGCGCCAACTCGGGCGGTTCCTGGATTTGGCTCGACACGGTGGAGTTCGCATCCGCCGCCGTCGCGACAACCGCGCCGCCGCTCCCGGCCGTCGATGATTCTGCCGTACCGGACGGCGGCAACGGGCCTATCAGCAACCCGGCGGCAGGCAGTGCCTCCGTCAGGGGACACGGCAACAGCGGCGGCGACTCCCGCAGCCAGCGCGACTCGGCACCGGGCAGCCCGCTGTGTGTGATCGGCGAAAACGGTGCCGGCTCTTCCCGCTCCGTTGCGGAGGCACCCCCGCTAGTGGCAGGCGCAACGCAGCCGTAACCTGCACCATGAAGCCAGTCGGTTCCCATCAGGAGGGCATTGTGTTAATGTGACCCGCGGTGCCATGGATGACATTGTCGAAGCGCGCAAACTCATCAGTGTCGTCATCCCAGTCCTGGACGAACAGGAGTCGCTGTTCGAACTTGCCACCCAACTGCAAGAGATGGCCAAGGCCCGCGGGCTGTGGGTCGAGCTGATCTTCGTCGACGACGGCAGCCGTGATGGCTCCTGGGAGATCATCCGGCAGCTCGCGCGGACTCCGGGCGTCCGCGGCATCCGGTTCCGCCGGAACTTCGGGAAGGCGGCAGCGCTTGCAGCCGGCTTCGAGGCAGCCGCCGGCAAAATCGTCTTCCAGATGGACGCCGACCTCCAGGACGATCCCGCCGAGATCCCCGGTTTCCTGGCCACGCTCGCGACCGGTTTCGACATCGTCAACGGCGCGCGGCGGCGCAGGTGCGCCCCCTGGCACAAGGTCTACCCCAGCCGGGTCTTCAACTGGATGGTTGGCGCGGTCACCGGCCTGAAGCTGCGCGACCACAACTGCGGGTTCAAATGCGCGCGGGCCGAGGTGGTGAAGGAACTGCGGCTTTACGGCGACATGCATCGCTTCATCCCCGTGATCGGCCACGCGCACGGCTTTCGCGTCACCGAGCACGAAGTGGAGCACAGGCCCCGGCGGTGGGGCCGCTCCAAGTACGGGGTGCGCCGGTTCACACGGGGCTTCCTCGATCTGATGACCGTCGCGTTCCTGACGGTGTTTGGCCAGCGACCACTCCACTTTTTGGGGGGCATGGGGCTGGTCCCGGCCGCCCTCGGGTCAGCCGGCCTCGCCTACCTGTCGATCTGCTGGGTCCTGGCGCGCTTCGGCATACCGGGCTGCGGGCCGATCGGGCAGACGCCGCTGCTCGGCTACTCGGTAGCCGGGGTTCTGTTTGGGCTGCACCTGATATCGATCGGCTTGCTGGCTGAGCTGCTGCTCGCACTCAATATTCGCAACGTCAAAAGCTACAGCGTGCTCGAGCGCGCCGGACGAGAGCCATGAATCCAGACCAGGCCGACGCACCGGTTCCCGCGCACCCGCCTGCGGCCGACTTCATCATCATCGCGTTGGCGGTCGGCATCGTTCTGGGCCTGATCCTTGCGGCGCGCAGCGATCCCGGCGCACACAAAACCCCGTCACCGGTCCTCAGCGTCAACGATCTCTCGCGCTGGGCCACCATTTACAGCCTCGTCGAGCGGGGGACGTACGACATCGACGAAACCCCGTGGCCCCCCACGATTGACCGCGTCCGGATAGACGGGCATTTCTACTCCTCGAAGCCGCCGCTCTTGCCCACCCTTCTGGCCGCCGAGTACTACGTGCTCAAGAAAGCGAGCTTCGGACGGCTCAGCTTCGCCTCCAGTCCCGAGGTCACGATCCGGGTCCTGATCGTCACCGTCAACCTCGTCCCCTTTCTCGTTTTCCTCGTGCTCTACAGCAAGCTGCTGCACGAACTGACGACAGATCCCTGGGCGCGCGCGTACTCCCTCTGCGCCGCGGCCCTCGGGACCTATTTGACCAGTTTCTGCGTCACCCTCAACAACCACACCGTCGCCGCTTTCAGCGCGCTGTTCGCGCTGTATGCGCTCTACCGGATCTGGTGCAACCGGTTGTCGTCGCCACGGTACTTCGCGCTGGCCGGCTTTTTCGCCGCCTTCACCGCCGTGAACGAACTCCCGGCGGCGGCCTTCCTGGCCTTGGCCGGCATCGCCCTCCTGTGGAAAGCTCCGCGCCTCACCCTGGTCGTGTTCGTGCCATTTGCGCTGCTGCCGGTCGCGGCGCACTTCACGACCAACTACCTTGCCGTCGGCACCCTCGCGCCGGCCTACGCCGACAAACAAGCCTACGAGTTTCCCGGGTCGTATTGGAAGGTGGACCCGAACACGGGACGCCTCACGAGCACCCGCACAGATCCCGCTACCGGCAAGACCGAAATTCGCAAGAACATCGACAGCTTGTACGAGCCGTGGCCGGTCTACCTCTTCCACATGCTGGTGGGACATCATGGGATTTTTTCGCTCTCCCCGGTGTTCCTGCTCTGCTTTGCCGGGTTGTGGCGCGCGGCGCGCGACCGCGCCGCGCCGTTGCGCGATTTCGCGCTCGCGTCCCTGTCACTGACGGCGCTGCTGCTGGTGTTTTACCTGTTTTTCGCGGAGCAAAGGAACTACGGCGGGGCCACCAGCGGGCTCCGCTGGCTGTTCTGGCTGATACCCTTCTGGCTGCTGTTCCTTCCCGCCGGGTTGCGACAAACGGGGTCGAGAGCATTCCGCGGCATGGCGCTGGTCTTCCTGCTGTGGTCCGCTATGTCGGTGTTTTACTCGGCGAGGAATCCCTGGACGCGGCCGTGGCTGCACCAGTGGCTCAACACCATGGGGTGGATCTGGTATTAGCCCTCAGAGACAGATTCCGTCACCTCGTTCCGCTTTCGTGTTTTCACCACGAAAGCGCTCTGGAGTGCGGCGGCTCGGCTGGCTCGGCGCCGCCCTCTTCAACGCGGAAGCGCGGCCCGGTAACGCAGCGCCATCTCGGTGGAGGACACGACGGATACGGGCGGACCCGGCCAGCGGCGGCGGCCAGGCGCCGCCCACAAAGCGGCGTCGAGCCGCCGCACTCCACACGGGCCTCGGCCGCGCCGTGAACGGCACGGTAACCATGATTATTTCGAGTTGCGGCGGCTCCACTCGTCGTCGGACATGACCATTTCGACCGGCGCCTTCGACTTGAGATCCTGGACGTGCTTCTGCAGGGCTTCTTCCTTGGCCTTGCGGCTGAGGAACTCCGAAATATCCGCCTTGATCGTCTCGAGCGGTTTCTTGCCCGCGGGCTTGCTCTCGATGACCTTGATCAGATGATAGCCGAACTGGGACTCGACCACCGGGGTCAGGGTGCCGGGCTGGGCGCCGAACGCGGCATCTGAAAAGGGCTTGACCATCTGGCCCCGCGCAAAAAACCCGAGATCCCCGCCCTTGGGTGCGCTTCCCGGATCCTGCGAGTTTTGCCTCGCCGCATCCTCGAACGACATTTTTTTGCTTTCGATGTCGGCACGGAGTGCATCGATCTTCTGCCGGGCTTCGGCTTTCTTCTCGGGAGTGGTCTGCGCGTCAATCTTCAGGAGGATGTGGGCCGCATGCACCTGCTCGGGCTGCTCGAAATACTTGGGGTTCTCGTCGTAGAAGCGCTTGATCTGCTCCTCGGTCGGGGCGGGGACGTCCTTGACGTTTTCGTCGACTACCTGCTGAAGCAAGAGGCTGTCCCTGATTGAGCGGCGCAAGTCGGCTTCGGTCAGGCCCTGCTTCGCTAGTGCCTGCCGGAACTGCTCCTCCGAAGGGAACCGCGCCACGAGCGTTTTGAAGTGCTCGTCGGCCTTGCCCTGATCCACGCTGAGTTTCTTCTCCTGCCCTTCATGCTTGAGGAGGATCTGGGCGATCAGGCTGTCGAGGGCGTTCTTATAGAAGAGGACGTTCTTTTTCTGCTGCTGCTCGGGCGTGGCCGGCTGACCGGCAGTGATCTGCTCGATCACGATCAAAACCTCTTTCTCGGTAATCGGTTCGCCTTGAACCCGGGCCACGACCGGATCGCCCTTCCCGGCGTCTGAAGCCGGAGGCGGTGCTGGCGTCGCCTGGGCTGGAGGCGCCTGAGCAGGCGCCGCCGGCTGCTGCGCCAGCGCAGTCGATGCAAGGATTGCCATAAGACCGAGGACTCGTATAAGGGTGCGGACAGTCATGAGACGGAGTTCTCCTTAAAGTAATTTTCGGTTCCGGCGCGACGACCAGGCGGAGTCGAGCGGTACCGTTGCGCGTGCCGCCCGTCCATGAGAGCGGGAGGAAGTACGGGACGCCTCAGAAATGATACACCCCCACACCGGCGCCGGCCAGCGCGAGGGGGCGCCCCAGTCGAACTTTCGCCGGGGGCCCTGCGGCACAGGTCGGCAGCTCCATTGGACTAAAGCCCGAGGCGGGGCGGTAACGGCCCGATCCCCCGGGTCCGACCCCGGATTTACCCGGCATTTCGGGCAGTCTTGTCGAGACTCCAGGGCCCGGGTCCGGCGAAGACCAGGTAGAGGAAAACAAAGCTGTACAAAGCCGCCAATTCCCCGCCGTTCACAAGCGGCCAGAAGCTCCGGGGCGCGTGCGCCATGAAGTACGCCACAGCCATCTGGCCCGACAGGATGAACGCAGTCGGCCTGGTAAAAAGACCGATGAAGATCAGCAAACCGCCAAAACCCTCCAGCACCCCCGCCACCCAGACCAACGAAAACAGGTCGGCGGTCGCCCCCTTGCCTCCCATCCCCCCAAACAACCCGAACAGCTTCTGAAGGCCGTGCAGCGAGAATGTGAAGCCCGCAACCATGCGCAGCAGCGACAAGGCATACGGCTGGAATCGAGAGAGTGTACGCAATTTCACCGCAATCCTCCTCCAAAAGAAAGCCTCTTCAGGGCAGTCCTGGCTTCCGGCTGCCGGCTCCCGTCTTCTCTCTTCAAGTTCTTGAACATTGCATACAAAGGGTACTACTCTCTGGCTGGGCATCAAATTACCACATTCTAAGGAGGCTACAGTGTCTCGATCAATTTGCCAGGTGACGTTCATCATGCTGGTGTTGCTGATCCCAGGCATTTCGGCCGGGGCTCCCCCCCAGTCCGGGTTGACCGACATCGCGGGCGGACGAGGCGGCGGCGGCTTTTCCGATCCCGAACCGCAGCCAGGGACACGGGTGGCCGAGGTGCACGTCAGGTCGGGTGACCACGTGGATTCGGTTCAGATGCTCCTGGCGCTTCCCGATGGAAGGACCATCATGACCCCGCGGCACGGGGGCTCGGGCGGCAGACTGGACATTTTCCGTTTGGACCCCGGCGAGTACGTGACCGGCCTCTCCGGCCGATGCGGCGACGTCATTGATTCGCTCCGCATCCAGACCAATAGAAGGACGTCGCAACTTTTCGGGGGGCGCGGCGGAGACCGCGATTTCGTCATCGGCGTCCCCGCGGGAACGCAGGCCGTCGGCTTCACCGGCCGGGCGGGGGATTTCCTTGACGCGGTCGGATTGGCATACGCAACCATCCGGCAGGTACAGGGACAGCAAACGACGCTGGCGGGCGGCAGAGGCGGGTCCGCATTCGCCGACAGCGACGTTCCGCTCCGGGCGAGGATAGTGGAAGTCCGGGTCCGTTACGGCGACCGGATCGATTCGGTTCAGGCCGTCTACTTGACCTCGGACGGGAACACCGTCGAGGGTGCCCGCCGCGGGGGCCGCGGGGGCACGGAGGGCCGATTCCGCCTTGATGCCGACGAGTACATCATCGGCCTGTCCGGCCGCTGCGGCGACCAGGTCGACTCGCTGCGCATACACACCAACAAACGCACATCCGAGGTTTTCGGCGGTCGCGGTGGCCGGGATTTCCACATCGAGGTCCCCGGCGGGACCCAGGCCACGGGATTTGCCGGGCGCGCAGGCCAGTTCCTGGACGCCATCGGCCTCACCTACGGTTCCCTGATGCAAAACCAGCCGGCTCGCCGTTTGCGCTGGCCGCGGCGGTGAGGCGGGTGCGCCCATAAGTCCGTACAGGGCGCCTTTGGTGCAATTTCCGGAACGGAGACGCGGAGGCGCAGGGGTCGACATCTCCCTGCGACCCTCCGCGTCCTCAGCCTTTCTGCGTTGGCGTTTTTCCCGCCGCCTGGCGGAGTTCCTCCAGATCCTCGAGACTCTTCGGCCAGTCCGACCTCAGCAGCCGGGACAGTGACCGGTCGGCCAGCAACCTGCCGCCCGTCTGACATGTCGGGCAATAGTTGGTCTCGTTTTCGGTATAGACCACCCGCTGGACCGGCGAGCCACAATCGGGACACGGTTCCCTGTAGCGTCCGTGCACGGCCATTCCCTCCCGAAACGCGGTCACCTTTTCCGGGAACTTGTCGCGACTCTCGTCGCGAAGGCGGTCAAGCCAAGTCGTCAGGACACTCCTGGTGCTGATGAAAAGCCGCTGCGACTCCTCGTCCGTCAACTGGTCGCTCCGCCTGAACGGCGACAGCCGGGCCGCATGCAGGATTTCATCGGAATAGGCGTTGCCTATCCCGCTGAACAAACGCGGATCCGTGAGGGCCCGTTTCAGGGTGTGCACCTCCGACCGGAGCGCTTGCCGAAACTGCTCGATCCCGGCCTCCAGCACCTCGAGTCCGCCAGGGTCGTGGGCCGAGAGCGCATCCGCTCCACGCACGAGGTGCAGCGATGCCCGCTTCTTCGTTCCTGCCTCGGTCACCACGAGGGTCCCGACAGGGAAATCGAACGCGGCCAGCCCGATCCTGCCGGGGATGCCCGCACCGGGCGGCCGCCAGTGGAGGCGCCCCGCAATCATCAGGTGGAGGACTATGAAGAGGTCGCCCTCGAGGCAAAAGACGATCCTCTTGCCCATCCTCCTTACAGCTGACACCCGCTTGTGGCGCAGGGCGGCCAGGGGCGGTTCGAAGGAACGTACGAGGAACGGGCTCCGCACCCGGACAGCGCTCAGGCATTGGTTGCGGACGCGCCGGTCGAGGTGCTCGACATAGAGCACGACATCCGGAAGTTCGGGCATGCTTTATTGTCCGATCCGCGCGGCGCCGGTGTCAATCCGATCCGCGCGGCGTCGCCAGCGACAGGGGGTAGGGCACGTTCCTGCGCGGGTTGTCCCGGTCGTAGATCACCGTAATGCAGCTTCCCACATCCGGAGGTTCTTTCACCGGTCCGCTCTTTCCCTCGGCGGCGGCCCCGCTGAGCACGGCGAAACGGTACTTGTACTTCTTGCCGGCTCCCCTGCCGTGCGAGCCGCGCTCCAGTCTGCCGTGTTCGGTCACCACCGCCGGCACGACTCGCCCTTCTTCGAGCAGGCGGCGCTGCCGCCCGAGTTGCCACAGCAGCAGCCCCCCAACGGCGACGAACTCGATCGAGATCAGCGCCGGGACCCAAGGCAGCATGCGCCCCGTTTCCGCCCCGGCCGGGAGGCTCGCCTGCGGGTCGTCAGGCAGGTACTCCACGCGCACCGCCGAGCCGGGGCTGAGCGCGCGCCACGCGCCGCGCTGCATCCGGGCGCTCCCGTCGTAGGCGCGCCCCGCCGCATGGAATCGGTACGAAACCCAACGCTTCGGCGCATCACCGCGCGTTTGCCATGTTCTGAGCACCACCGCGTCGGTCGATACCGCGTCCTCACGGAAGCGACGGGCCGAGTTCGCTTCGCGGGCGGCGACCAGCCCGAGGCCGACCCCGGCCGCCACCGCCCCCACCATGAGCGCGAACGCGAGGCACAGCACAAACCTCCCCTTACTCGTCCACCCCACCGCGCGCGGAGCGGACCGGTCCAGTCCGTCCGGGGGAGTCCAGCCTTGATTCCAATCCGAGTTCTCGAACGGGCGATCCATCGTTTCACTCCGTGGTCGTCCCCGAAGGCTTGCGGCGCCCCGTTTTCCCCGGACCACCCGGGTCGGGCAGCCGGCCCGCCTCACGAAGCGCGCCGCGCAGGAGAAATTCGATCTGCGCGTTCAGACTGCGCAGCTCGGCATCCGCCCAGCGCTGCAGCGCTTCGTGCGTCGCAGGATCCAGTCGCAGGAGAAATGATTTTCGTTCCGCCATCGTGCACCACGTCCGGCGCGCAGGCCTACTGGTAAAGCGTGCCCGTATTGACGATGGGCTGCGCATCCCGGTCGCTGCAGAGGACGACAAGCAGGTTGCTCACCATTGCGGCCTTGCGCTCCTCGTCGAGCTGCACGACGTTCTTCTCGCTCAGCATTTCGAGCGCCATCTGCACCATCCCGACCGCCCCTTCCACGATGCGCTGCCGGGCGGCGATGATCGCGCCCGCCTGCTGCCGCCGCAGCATCGCGCTCGCTATTTCCGGGGCATACGCCAGGTGGCTGATCCGCGCCTCGATCACCTCAACCCCGGCCTTGGCCAGCCGGTCCTGGATTTCCTGGCTGAGCCTGTGCGAAATCTCGCCCGCCGACATGCGCAGCGACGGCTCCCCGTCCACGTGGGTATCGTACGGGTAGGACGTCGCCAGGTTCCGCAGCGCCGCCTCACTCTGAACATGCACGAAGTGCTCGAAATCGTCCACCTGGAACACCGCCTCGGCCGTCTCCACGACACGCCAGACCACCACGGCCGCGATCTCGATCGAAGTTGCCGTCGTGATCGTTCACCTTCAGCTTGCCGCTTTCGAAGTTGCGGACCCGCATCGACACCCGCCGACGGTGCGAAAGCGGATTGACCCACCGCAGCCCCTGCTGCTTCAGCGTGCCTGTGTACCGGCCGAACAACTGCACCACCTTCGCTTCGTTGGGATTGACCGGCGTCAGCCCGACGAAGCAGACCCCGATCGACACCAGTGCCAGCACCCAGAACAGGATCCAGAGGCTCTGCGCGGCAATCGCCTCAACCAGCATCCAGACAGACAATCCCAGCGCAGCCACAAGCAACACCAACATCAGCCAACCCGACAGCCCGTTGATTTCTTTTTCCCTCAGCATGGGGGTGATCTCCTAGTGATATCACCATAATATCTAAACAGTATCGTGCGAAGCAAGAGAATTTTTACCGGATATGCCGTGGCGTGTGGCGGCTCGACGCCGCTTTGGTCGCGGCGCCTGGGCGCCGCCCGCGCCCTTCGAAAGTCAAGATAGGGTCAGACAGCAAAACTGTGTCTTGACTTCTGATCTGTCATAGATGTCTTCCCGCCGAAGATGCGTGCTGCCGGACTCCAGGTTGCGCTGTGTCACTATGCCGCGGATCCGCCCGTGAAGGGCGGCGCCGAGGCGCCGCCCAGGAAAGCGGCGTCGAGCCAGTCGAGCCGCCGCACTCCAAATTTCACTACGGCTCCCATAGCGCCGCAGAAAGACTCAGAGACACTTTCAGAGCCGAGGGTGATATAAGAACTCCAAAGCACATCGGAGGGATCATGCGAATATTCCTGGTTGCCCTGCTTTGCGTGCCCTTGGGCGTTGTCGGCTCCAACGAAGAGGAACTGTTCCGGGAGGACTTCTCGCGCTTCCCGGCCGGGATGCTGTCGGAACCGGTGGGGCAACTCAATGGCGCGATCCAGGAGTACCACTACCTGCCACATCGGGGCGTGCCGCTCGGACCCTGGGCGAATCCGATCATCCACGACGACTCCTGGGTCGTCGGCGACGAAGCGGGGAGGAGTTATCTCGAGCAGCACCTCGTCAACGATCGCCCCGCGCACTACAACCCGCTCATGATCACGGGGGATCCGGAGTGGACGAACGCCACCGTCGCGGTGAAAATGCGGCCATTGTCGCTGGAGCACTTTTGCGGGCTCGTTTTCCGCTACCACCACAACCGTCACTATTACCTGTTCGCACTGCAGGACGGGTCACGCGCCCGTTTGGCGGTGCGCCTCCCCCTCGAGAAGTCGTTTCGGGTCGCCGAGTGGCGGGAACTGGCCGAAGTCCCCTACGCCTATGACGTCACCCGCTATTACGCACTCCGGGTTGAAAACGACGGGCCCCGCATTCGGGCCTTCGTCGACGACGGCCTGGTGCTCGCCGCCACCGACAGCGAGATCCTGAAGGGGAAAGCCGGCGTGGCGGCGAACGTTCCGGCCCGCTTTGCCGAATTTGTCGTGTCCGCGCCCCGCGCCGCGGTCGCGGGAATCCGTCGGAGCGTGGCGGCGCGGGACAAAGAACTGCAGGCCCTGCGCGCCGGAAACCCGAAGCCGAAGCTGTGGAAACGATTTGAAACGCCGGGATTCGGTGCCGGGCGCAACATCCGGTTGGGCGATCTTGACGGCGACAGGCGCCCCGACCTGCTGATCGCCCAAAACATCCCGCGCGTACGCGGCGATGCGTTCGACCACATCTCCTGTCTGACGGCCGTGACCCTCGAAGGAAAAGTGCTGTGGCAATCGGGGCGCCCCGATCCCCGCAATGGCCTGCTCACCAATGACACACCATTCCAGGTCCATGACATCGACGGCGACGGGCGGAGCGAGGTAGTGCTGGTACGCGACTTCCAGCTCCAGGTCCTGGAAGGAGCCACGGGGAAGCTGAAAAAGCAGGTCTGGATGCCCGAGATGGGGCCCGAGCTCAGGGAGCGGCCCTACAAACTGCACCCCGGCGACTCCATCGCGTTCCTTAACCTGAGCGGGGGAAAGGAACGTCGTGAAATTCTGGTCAAGGATCGCTACCTCAACTTCTGGATTTATTCGAGCGACTTGAAGCAACTCTGGCACGGGACGGGCCTGACCGGCCATTATCCGTATGGGTTCGACATCGATAACGACGGTAAAGAGGAGTTCGCCATAGGCTACGCCTTGTGGCGCCACGACGGGAGCCGCCTCTGGTCACGCGACGCCGAGTTGCAGGATCACGCCGACGGCATCGTAGTCGGAAATTTCTCGGGGGACCCGAACCGTCCGCCGATGGTTTACGC